>NZ_CP029255.1 GCF_003122385.1 Flavobacterium crocinum | reverse complement strand
AGATTCAAATAAATTTTTATATTATTGATAAAGATTCTCCTAATAAAAAAGGAGCGATTTTATTCCTTATTTCGGGATAACAAATATGTGAACAAATTTCTGTAAAAAAAAATATTTTGGTATCTAATTTTATAAAAAAAAGTTGTAATAGGGCTTTTTAAATTCGAATTTTTTTAATATTTTATAAATGAAAAATCATCAAACTCAAGTAAGAGTTCGTTACTCAGAAACCGACCAAATGGGAGTCGTTTATCACGGAAATTATGTGCCTTATTTTGAAATTGGACGCGTGGAATGGCTTAGAAATAAAGGGGTTTCGTATAAAAGCATGGAAGAAAGCGGAATTGGTCTTCCAATTGTCAACATGAATATCAATTACAAAAAATCGGCAAGATATGATGAACTTTTAACAATTCATACCACTTTCAAAAGTCACTCTTCGGTTAAGATTGAATTTGACTGCGCAATCTATAATGAGTCAAATGAGTTATTAACAACTGCCACGTTTATTTTGGTATTTGTCGCGTTAAAAACAGGTCGTCCAACTGCCCCTCCGGAATACATTTTAGACATATTCAAATCACTTGAAGAAAAGTGTTAAAATGACGTTTGTTTTTGTGTTAATTTATATAATTTTAATATCAATTTCGAACATTAAATCAAAAATGCTGAACACTGCTTCGGCATTTTTTTTTCGTGTTTTGGTCACAATTTTGCCAATTGGCAGTCCTGAATTTTCATCTATTTCCATTTCCTGTGATGTTATTTCTAATTTTTTTTCTTTGATAACCCGCATTACTTTATTCATGTTTTTGTAATCAAAAGAAATTAAAAATTCGACATCAATAGTTTTTTCTACAATTTCACAAACTTCTAATGTCTGTTGTGCTGTAGTTCTGTAAGCTGCAATCAAACCACCAACTCCTAATTTTACACCTCCAAAAATCCGAACTACTACAACCAAAACGTTAGTTACACCAAAAGATTGTATCTGACCGTAAATTGGAGCTCCGGCTGTATTACTAGGTTCTCCATCATCATTAGCGCGATAAGAGATTTTATTTCCAACTCCTAATTGATAAGCATAACAATAATGTACAGCATGCGGATGTTGTTTTTTGAGGTCTTCAATAATGGGTTTTACTTCATCTTCATGATCTATCGGAAATGCGTAGCCAAAGAATTTACTGCCTTTTTCCTTGAACAGTATTTCTTGAGATGCAGTTGCAATAGTTTGATAAGTATCGTTGATTTCCAAATGTTAAGCTTTTAATTTTTTTGGCCACAGATTTAATGGATTTAAAAGATTTTTTTTGCCACTAATTACACAAATTTCCGCGAATTTTAGTTTTAATTTTTAAACCAGTTTAATTAATGGAAATTTGTGTAATTCGTGGCAACATATTTTTGAATCCTTTATTAATTAGTATATCCCGATAGCTATCGGGAGTGGCTAAAATATTTTTTTATAATAATCCTTTGCTAAATAAATCTACAACATCTTCTTTCCCAACTTGTAGATTCCAAACTTTGATTCCTAAAGCAGCAGCGCTGTCTGTATTTTCTTTTTTATCGTCGACAAACAAAGTGTTTTCCGGAATTAGATTATGATTGTCTAAAAGAGTTTGATAAATTTTTGGATCAGGTTTTCTTAATCCCATTTCAAATGAAAAATATACTTTCTCAAAACAAGCATAAAAATCTTTATAGAAAGAAATACCGCTTTTCTGTTCAAAAGTATTGATGTGAATAGAGTCGGTATTACTTAATAAGAACAGACGATATTTTTTTGATAATTCCTGAAGAAACTCCAAACGGTAAAAAGGAAAATCTGCCAATACAGCATTCCATGCTTTAAGGATTTCTTCTTTGGAAGCATTAGGCAGTTGTGTCTGAAAACCGCCAATAAAATCTTCCGGCGAAATGCCTCCGACTTCAAACGAAAAATTGAGTTGGTCAAAGTCTGCATTCCATTCTGTCATTCCTAATTTTTGCAGACCGGAAATAGTAGCTTGTTTGTCCAAATTGATAAAAATGTCACCAAAGTCAAAAATTATAGCGTCAATCATGATTTCTAATCTGTGTTAATTCGTCACTTAAAATATTGGTTTTTATAATTTCTTTTTTTGAAATAATTGGTGCTTTTGTTCCATTCTTGAAAATTGATTTTCCTCTGAAAACACGAGCTTCATCCCAAAGATTTTCATCAATAAAAGATTGTAAAGTCTGTCTTCCGCCTTCAATTATTATAGACTGAATTTGATTTTGATACAAAACTTCCAAAATCTGTGGCATGATATTTTTGTTAAAATCGATTATTTCAAACTGAGTGTTTTCAGTTGATGATTTTATATTCTCACTAACAAAAACAATGGTTTTAACAGAATTATCAAAAACAAAACTGTCTGGATTAATTCGGTTATGACGATCTACAATCACTCTTGCAGGATTATTCCCGCTCCAATCTCTTGCATTTAATTTCGGATTATCATCGACAACAGTTTGTGTTCCTACTAAAATGGCCTGCTCTTCAGTTCTCCATTTATGAACCAATTGTCTTGAATATTGATTTGTAATCCAAATTGGTTTTCGTTCCTGATCTGAAACTTTTTCAGGAGCTAAAAATCCGTCCTGACTTTCTGCCCATTTCAAAATGATATAAGGTCTTTTCTTCTGATGAAAAGTAAAAAAGCGCTTATTGAGTTCGTTGCATTCATCTTCTAAAACTCCAACTGTGACATTTGCGCCAGCTTCGATTAATTTTAGAATTCCTTTTCCTGCTACTTTTTCATTTGGATCAACTGTTCCAACAACAACATTCGGAATTTCATTTGCAATAATCAAATCACAACAAGGAGGTGTTTTTCCAAAATGACTGCAAGGTTCTAAGCTTACATAAATTGTAGCTTTTTTTAAAAGAGATTTATCTTTTACAGATTTCACGGCATTTACTTCCGCATGTGGTTCACCGGCTTTTTTGTGCCAGCCTTCACCAATGATTTTACCTTCGTAGACGATTACGCTTCCAACCATTGGGTTCGGATATGTTGTTCCAAGCCCATTTTGTGCCAGTTCTATACAGCGTTTTATGTATTTTTCATGTATATTCACAGTGCAAAAGTAGTTATTTTTGAATTTATCCCTAACTGAAAATGCTTAAGTTGTGAAACAATACAGTTAGTTATAATAGTATCGAAAAACTATGTATACTTTTGTATTGATAATAATTTAGAATAAAAAAAATGGTAAATTGGCTTATACGAGCAATTGAAAAAGAAGACAATCAGTCAGTTGCGAGTTTGATTAGATCTGTTTTTGACGAAATGGAAATTCCAAAAGTAGGAACTGCATACGAAGACCCTTGTTTGGATTTTATGTTTGAGGAATATGGTAAAGCAAAATCGGCTTATTTTGTGGTTGAAAATGATGGGGAAATTGTAGGTTGTGCCGGAATTGCGCCTTTGGAAAATGGAGATTCAGCTATTTGTGAATTGCAAAAAATGTATTTTCTTCCGAAAACACGCGGTTTAGGAATTGGAACCAAAATGATGGAAAAATGTCTGGAGCAAGCAAGAGCTTTTGGTTTTGAAAAATGTTATATCGAAACGATGCCTTTTATGCATGCCGCGCAAAAGCTGTATAAAAAATCAGGTTTTGAATATTTAGATGCTCCGTTAGGTTGCACTGGGCATAATTCTTGTCCGGTATGGATGTTGAAAGTTTTGTAAAAAAGTTGTAACAAATCTTAATGAACGAGACTTATTTAAAGTTAAAAATCAGTTTGGACTGATAATATAATGTTCAAAAAATTGAAATGAAAATTAAACAATACCGCACTCAATTTATTAAAGAATTATCGCCTTTTTACGATGCGTACGAAGCGGAGAGTTTTTTTTATTTAATTCTGGAAGAGAAACATAAGCTTCGTCAGATTGACTTAGCATTAAACCATGAACTGGCATTTGAAGAGAATGACTTTGTTATATGGGATGAATTAGTGAAACATTTAAAGAAAGAAGTTCCAATTCAGTATTTACTGGGTAAAACACATTTTTACGGTTTGGATTTCGAAGTAAATGAAAATGTTTTAATTCCAAGACCGGAAACCGAAGAATTGGTGGAATGGATTATTAATGAAAATGCAGGTTCAGAGAAATCTAAAAAAATAAAAATCCTGGATATAGGAACAGGAAGCGGTTGTATTGCTATTTCTTTGGCTAAAAATATACCTAATGCAGAAGTTGTCGCGATTGATGTTTCTAAAAAAGCAATTGAAACGGCTAAAAGAAATGCAGTCAGAAATAATGTTGATGTGACTTTTGTATTGCTGGATATTCTAAGAGAAGAAGAATTAAGATGTCAGTTTGATGTTATTGTTTCGAATCCGCCTTATGTCCGCAATCTGGAAAAAGTAGAAATCAAGAAAAATGTTCTGGATTACGAACCACATTTAGCACTTTTTGTAGAGGATACTGATGCTTTGATTTTCTATCGAAAAATTGCTGAACTAGCGAGAAAAGCTCTTTTTGGAACCGGAAAACTATATTTTGAAATCAATCAATATCTTGGGAAAGAAATGACCGATTTATTAGAAAATATGGATTTTAAAAATGTAGAATTACGAAAAGATATTTACGACAACGATCGTATGATTTCCTGCAAGGTTTCCAAAACCTTGTAGGTATATTTGAGCAGTATTGTTTTTAATACAATAGATGTTTAGCAAAAGAAAATTATTGAAAAAATGAAACGTCTAATCTAGCCCCGATAGAAGTGGAAATCCTTTTGTATTGGGGTTCAATACAAAAGATTGAAACGGATAGCGGGACAGGTCGTTCTTTTGAACCGATTATTTCTGCTTCAAACAATTATTCGTAACGCAACGCCTCAATCGGATCTAATTTAGAAGCCTTAATTGCCGGATATAAACCAGAAACCAACGCTACACAGAAACTAGTTGCAAACGCGGCAAAAATGGCCATCCAAGGAATTACAAAGACAAAGCTCATTGCAGTTGCTATTCCGAAACCTAGAAGTATTCCAAGAAAGATTCCAACCAAACCGCCAATTTGTCCAATCAATAAAGTTTCGATAAAAAACTGAAAAGCTACAGTTGACCTTTTTGCTCCCAAAGCTTTACGGACACCAATTTCACGGGTGCGTTCTGTAACCGAAACAATCATAATATTCATCAAAGCGATAGAAGATCCTAAAATGGTAATTACGGAGATAATCCAGGCTGCCCAGCCCAAATATTTGGTAATTCCTAAAATGCGGTTGATTAAATCGTCGCTTCGCCCAATGCCAAAATTATTATCACGAACCGGGCTCAGTTTACGAACTCTTCTCATGGTGCTTGTTGCATTATCAACAGCTTCGTCCAAAAGTTCTTTTTTTGAAACCATGACACTAACTGTATAATTAATGTTTGGAGCCGTAAATAATGATCTTGCAACCTGAATTGGAATGAGGACACGTAAATCTTGACTGTTTCCAAAAGTGGATCCTTTTTCTTTTAAAACGCCAATAACTTTAAATCGTGCACCACGAATGGAAATGATTTTGTCTATCGGGTTTACATCTTTCAAAAGTCCTTTTTCAAAATCAGAACCTACAATACAGGAATACGTATTATTTTCAATGTCAAATTGATTAAAAGAACGCCCCAAAGTCGTTTCTAGACCAGAATTGTTTATAAAGTGTTCATCGACACCAACAACTGTAATCTCTGGATCTGTTTTGGTGTCTAAATATTTTACTTCTGCTTTTGAAGTTGCTGTAAAAGAAAGCGAAGTTTCTGTAAATGGATATTTGTATTTGTTTTTAAAAGCGACCGCTTCAGGATAGGAAATAATTGGATTAATCACTTCACGTTCTTTTCCGCCACGATTACGAACATTATTTTCGTATTGATTAATATTGAAAGTGTTTGCTCCCATTGAAGCAAAATTGGTAGAAATAGTATTCTCTAACGCAGAAACTACGGTAAGAATTCCAACTAAAGCGGTAATACCAATAGCAATAATTAAAACGGTAAGAATAGTACGCAGTAATTGTGTTTTGATGGAACCAAACGCAATTCGGATATTTTCTTTAAATAATTTTAGCATCATGACCAATTTGTCACGAAAATACGTTTTTTGTTACAAGTTTGCTTTCGATGTGCTATTATTTATTCTAAAAAGTAAGATATTTGCAGGCGATTTAAGTTAAAAAGAAATAATGTTAAGGAATTTTAGAAAAAAGATTTCAAGGAATCTAAAATCTAAAATCAACAATCTAAAATAAAGAAGATGGCTTCAAAACCAAGTATTCCACAAGGAACAAGAGATTTTTCACCTGCAGAGGTGTCAAAACGTCAATATATTATTCAGACGATAAGAACTAATTTTGAAAAATTTGGCTTTCAGCCGATAGAAACTCCTTCGTTTGAAAATTCAGATACTTTGATGGGAAAATATGGAGAAGAAGGAGATCGTCTTATTTTTAAAATATTGAATTCAGGGAATTTTTTCTTCAATAAAAGTAAAATTGAATTACCGGAATCTTTGGAGGCACTTCAAACTAATTCTGCTGAAACAATTAGCCTGGAGCAAAGAATTGAACTGAATAAATTTACAGGAAGAATTTCAGAAAAAGCATTACGTTATGATTTAACTGTGCCTTTTGCAAGATATGTGGTGCAGCACCAAAACGAAATTGAATTTCCTTTCAAAAGATATCAAATTCAGCCGGTTTGGAGAGCAGATCGTCCACAAAAAGGCCGTTACAGAGAATTTTTTCAATGTGATGCCGATGTTGTGGGGTCTAAGTCACTTTGGCAGGAAGTTGAGTTGGTGCAGTTATATGATACTGTTTTTACGGCTTTAGGATTAGAAGGTGTTACCATTAAAATCAACAATAGAAAAATATTGTCTGGAATTGCTGAGGTTATTGGTGCTTCAGATAAATTAATCGATTTCACCGTTGCGCTTGATAAATTGGATAAAATTGGAGAAGACGGTGTTAAAAAAGAAATGATTGAAAAAGGAATTTCGGAAGAAGCATTGGTTAAAGTACAACCACTTTTTAGTTTTTCTGGAACTTTCGCTGATAAAATCAACCAGCTTTCAGCATTATTAGCTTCATCTGAAGAAGGAATGAAAGGGGTTGAAGAATTGAAATTCATTTGTGACAATGTTGCCGATTTAGGGTTGTCAACTGCAATTTTAGATTTGGATGTGACTTTGGCTCGTGGATTAAATTACTATACTGGGGCTATCTTTGAAGTTGCAGCTCCTAAAACGGTTTCAATTGGTTCTATTGGCGGAGGCGGAAGATACGACGATTTGACGGGCATTTTTGGTTTAAAAAATATGAGCGGTGTCGGAATTTCTTTTGGTCTGGACAGAATTTATTTAGTTTTGGAAGAATTAAACTTGTTTCCTGAAACAGTAGCAGCGACTTCAAAAGCAATATTTTTAAATTTTGGAGATAAAGAAGCTTTATATGCTTCAAAAGCAATTCAGCAATTAAGACAGGAAAATATAAAAGTAGAATTGTATCCAGATAACGTAAAAGTGGGGAAACAATTTCAATATGCAGATAAACGTTTGATTCCGTTTGCAGTAATTGTGGGTGATCAGGAAATTGCTTCAAATTCGTATGCACTTAAAAATTTAGTGACAGGAGAGCAGGTTTCTGTAGATTTCGAAGGATTGAAAAGTGCTTTATTAGATTAACTATTTGAAACTAAGGTTTTGCCACAGCTTATACAGATTTAAAGGATTTTTGTGTTTCACGCAGATTCGGCAGATTAAAGCAGATTTAATTTGATTTTATATAAAATAATCTGCTCTAATCTGCCTAATTTTTTTTTAAAATCTGCGTGAAATAAAAATATAGGTTAACTATTTGAAATAAAGGTTTTTGCTTCGGACATCTCGTGTTCAAAGGAATTTCTTTTAAAATCTCTGCAAGAAATAGTTGCCAGAGAAGAAAAAAAACTCTTAATTTGCCGACCTTAAGTTACGGGCGTAGTTCAAGGGTAGAATAGCGGTCTCCAAAACCGTTGATGGGGGTTCGAATCCCTCCGCCCGTGCTAAAAAAATATTTTACCGCAAAGAACGCAAGGTTTTTTATCTTAAAATACTTTTGAAAAACACAAAGTTCGCAAAGCTATTCATATAAAGCTTTGCGAACTTTGATTTTTTATAAAGCTCAAGAGTGAAAAAAAACTCTGCGTTCTTTGCGGTAAATTTTTTGTTATTAATGAATTTAAAGATGAAGAAAACATAAAAAAAAGCTTCGTCTCTATAGGCGAAGCTTTTTTTAATATAAGGTAAATTTGAATTAATAATTATTTTGAGGCCTAAGCCAACCCTTAAATTCAATTTTGGTGGTAATGATTTTTGTTTTTCACTCTCAAAGATAAAATAAACTATAACGTAATAGTCTTAAAATTATACTAAATTTTAATTGACTACTTTTGGATTTTAAAAGTCTCATAACTAATAAAGTGACAATTTGACATTTTATAAGATTTGGCAGTACTTTTGCAATCCAACAAAAAGAAATAAAAAATGAAGTTTAAAAATATTTTTAAAAATAAAAGTAATATGACTACGGAAAATACAGAATTCGATCAGGAATTAGATGATGCAACGATAGAGACTAACGCTAATGGAGAGCAATTAATTGTTGAAGAATTAAGTGTTGAAGAGCAACTAGCTCAGGACTTAGCTAAAGAAAAAGATAAGTTTTTGAGATTATTCGCTGAATTTGAAAATTACAAAAAAAGAACTTCAAAAGAGCGTCTTGAATTATTTAAAACGGCAAACCAGGAAGTTTTATTAGCGATGCTTCCGGTTTTAGATGATTTTGATAGAGCAGCTGTAGAAATCAACAAATCTGATGATGAAAACTTGAAAAAAGGTGTTGAATTAATTCACGAAAAATTAAAAAGCACTTTAGTTTCTAAAGGTTTAGAGCAAGTTGAAATACAGGCAGGCGATGCATTTAATGCTGATGTTGCTGAGGCAATTACCCAAATTCCGGCTCCGTCTGACAAATTAAAAGGGAAAATTGTTGATGTAATTGAAAAAGGATACAAATTAGGAGACAAAATTATTCGTTTCCCTAAAGTTGTTGTTGGAAACTAAAAGCTAATAAAATTCTGAAATTCAGTTCTCTAATTGGAATTTGGAGTTTTAGATTTGGAATTTAACCTAAATTATGAAAAAAGATTTTTACGAAATACTAGGCATTTCAAAAAATGCTGATGCTGCCGAAATTAAAAAAGCGTACAGAAAAAGCGCTCTAAAATACCACCCTGATAAAAACCCGGGCGACAAAGAGGCAGAAGAAAACTTCAAATTAGCGGCAGAAGCTTATGAAGTTTTGAGTGATCCACAGAAAAAAGCGAAATACGATCAATACGGGCATCAGGCATTTGATGGTTCCGGAGGATTTGGCGGTCATGGTGGTATGAATATGGATGACATTTTCAGCCAGTTTGGTGATATTTTTGGTGGCGGATTTGGCGGTTTCGGAGGCGGAGGCGGAGGTCCTCGTCGTGCAAAAGGAAGCAATCTTCGAATTAAAGTAAAATTGACCTTGGAAGAAATTGCAAATGGAGTAGAGAAAAAAGTAAAAGTAAAACGTAAAGTTCAGGCTAAAGGCGTAACCTATAAAACTTGTACCACTTGTAACGGTCAGGGTCAGGTTATGCGTGTAACCAATACCATTTTAGGAAGAATGCAGTCTGCGTCAACTTGTCCTACTTGTGGTGGTTCTGGTCAGATTTTAGATAAAAGACCTTCTGAGGCAGATGCACAAGGAATGGTTCAGGAAGACGAAACCGTATCAATTAAAATTCCTGCTGGGGTTGTTGACGGAATGCAGTTAAAAGTGGCTAATAAAGGTAACGATGCACCAGGAAACAGTATTCCAGGTGATTTAATTGTTGCAATTGAAGAAATTGAGCACGAGTTCCTGAAACGTGAAGGTGAAAATGTTCACTTTGATTTATATATCAGTTTTCCGGAAGCCGTTTTAGGAGCATCAAAAGATATTGAAGCAATTAACGGAAAAGTACGTATTAAACTGGAAGAAGGAATTCAGTCTGGAAAAATCTTAAGATTAAAAGGAAAAGGAATTCCAAGTTTAAACGGTTACGGAAGCGGAGATTTATTGGTTCACGTAAATGTTTGGACTCCAAAAACTTTAAACAAAGAACAAAAACAATTCTTTGAAAATGCTTTAAACAATGAGCATTTTACTCCAAGTCCGGAGAAATCAGAGAAATCATTCTTTGAAAAAGTAAAAGATATGTTCTCATAATCGAAACTTTTTTAAAAGTTTGAATAATATAAAAACCCATTCTAAACACAAATTGGAATGGGTTTTTTGCTTAATATGACATAAATTCATTTCGAATTATTTACTTTTACAGTCGCTGAGTCAACATGGACAAAGCAACGCAGTAAATCAACAAAATAGCATGAGTAACTTACTTGAAGTACATAATGTCGTAAAACAATACGGCGATTATGTAGCGCTTAACGAAGTTTCATTAAATGTGCCAAAAGGCAGTATATATGGACTTTTAGGTCCCAATGGAGCCGGAAAAACTTCCCTTATCAGAATCATCAATCAAATTACATTGCCGGACAGTGGCGAAGTAATTTTGGATGGAGAAAAACTACAGCCAAAACACGTACAGACTATTGGATATCTTCCGGAAGAAAGAGGTTTGTATAGTTCTATGAAAGTAGGAGAGCAATGTTTGTATTTGGCGCAAATGAAAGGGCTTTCTAAAGCTGAAGCTAAAAAACAGCTGGATTATTGGTTTGATCGTTTGGGAATTCAGGGCTGGTGGAACAAGAAAATTCAGGAACTTTCCAAAGGAATGGCACAGAAAATTCAGTTTGTAGTTTGTGTTTTGCATAAACCTAAGTTGTTGATTCTGGATGAACCTTTTTCAGGCTTTGATCCTGTAAATGCAAATATCATTAAAGATGAAATTTTAGCTTTAAAAGAGCAAGGTTCTACGATTATTTTCTCGACGCACAGAATGGAAAGTGTTGAAGAAATGTGTGAGCATATCGCTTTAATCCATAAGTCGAATAAATTGATTGAAGGTAAGGTAGCAGACGTAAAACGTCAATTTAGAAGCAATAGTTTTGAAGTTGGAATTTTGACCGGTAATGTTGAAGGCTTGATGTATGACATTACACAAAAATTCACTGTTTCACCTGCTAATTTTAAATCCTTAAATGATGATTTAAAATTGAATATCGAAATTGGAAATGCGACGCCAAACGAATTATTAAATGTCTTAACACAGCGCGGACAAGTAACACATTTTGTTGAGAAAATTCCAAGCATAAACGATATTTTTATTCAAACCGTTACTGAAAACAAAAAATTAAATTCCAATAATTAAATTCCAAATTCCAAATTTGAGACAGAAATAGTTGGAATTTGGAATTTGAGATTTGAAAATTAAAATATATTTATGAGTATTATCTCGCTGATCATAAAAAGAGAATTTATTGCCAAAGTCCGCAATAAATCTTTTGTTGTCATGACTTTTTTAAGTCCTCTTTTATTTGTGGCTATTGCTGTTTTTATTGGCTATTTAAGTTCAATGAAGGCTGATACCAAAAGTATCGTAATTCATGATTCAAGCGGACTTTTTGCTTCTGATTTTATAAAGGAAAATAAAAATGGTTCTGAGTTCAAATATTATGATTTATCCAAGTTAGATGTTCAGGCACTAAAAGATAGTATTGCAACAGAGCGCTTCAGTGGTTTGATCGTTATTCCGAAAACGACAAATATTAACGATTTAGAGAGTAAAATTGAATTTATTTCGAATAGCAGTCCAAGTATTTCTTTTGTTGAAAATACACAGGATGTCATTGCATCAAAAATCACAAAATTAAATCTGGAACAGGCAAAACTGGATACTCTGGCGATTCAGAAAGCACAGTCAAAAGTCAATATTCATTTGGTTAAAGCTTCCGGAGAAGAGAGTTTAAAAGGTTTAAATGAAATTAAAATCGGAATTGGAGGCGCATTTGGTTATCTGATTATGATGTTTATTATCATTTACGGAAATATGGTTATGCGAAGTGTAATCGAAGAAAAAACCAACCGTATTATCGAAATCATAATTTCATCAGTAAAACCATTTCAGTTAATGATTGGAAAAATTGTTGGAACTTCATTGGCTGGAATTCTGCAGTTTATGATTTGGGCGATTATTGGCTTAGGATTGATGTTTGCTGCTTCGGCATTTTTTGGTGTGAATGTTGGACCAACAGCCAGAATTTCACCGGAAATGATGCAAACCGCACAACATGAATTTTCCGGATCAGCGCAAATGTATATTGCTGAATTATGGAATCTGCCAATTGCAAGTATCATTATTGGATTTGTTATTTATTTTATAGGAGGTTATTTCCTGTACAGTTCATTTTATGCAGCAATTGGAGCAGCGGTTGATAATCAAACCGACTCGCAGCAATTTTTATTGCCCATCATAATGCCATTAATTTTAAGCGTTTACATCGGATTTTTTACAGTTGTAAACGATCCGCACGGGACAATTGCGGTGGCATTTTCAATGATTCCGCTTACGTCGCCAATCGTAATGTTAATGCGCATTCCGTTTGGAGTGCCTTGGTGGCAAATTGCAATTTCGGTATCATTATTGTTTGCAACCTTTTTCCTTGTCGTTTGGTTCGCTGCAAAAATCTATCGTGTAGGTATTTTAATGTACGGCAAAAAACCAAGCTGGAAGGAATTGTATAAGTGGCTAAAATATTAATTTTAAGTTGCAAAGTGACAGAGAGACAAAGTTGCAAAGATTTTTACTTTGCTCCTTTGAATCTTAAGAGATTGTATAACAGTTGAAAGTTATAAAAGGCGACAAAGCAGAACTTTGTCTCTCTGTCACTTTGCAACTTTGAACCTTTAAAAAGAATGAGTAAAATACTAATTGTCGAAGACGAAGCAGCAATCAGAAGAGTTTTGGTGAAAATTTTATCAGAAGAAAATGATTCGTATCAGGTTGATGAAGCGGAAGATGGCGTTGCAGGACTTGAAAAAATAAAAAACAACGATTACGATTTGGTTTTGTGCGATATCAAAATGCCAAAAATGGACGGTGTTGAGGTTTTAGAAGAAGTAAAGAAGATAAAACCGGAAATTCCGATGGTGATGATTTCGGGTCACGGCGATATGGAAACGGCTATTCAGACCATGCGTTTGGGGGCTTTTGATTATATTTCGAAACCACCGGATTTGAATCGTTTATTAAATACTGTTCGTAATGCTTTAGACAAAAAACAATTAGTTGTTGAAAATAAAATTCTAAAGAAAAAAGTCAGCAAAAACTACGAAATGATCGGCGAAAGCGAATCCATCAATCATATTAAAGTGATGATTGATAAAGTAGCTCCAACCGAAGCAAGAGTTTTGATTACTGGGCCAAACGGGACCGGAAAAGAATTAGTGGCGCATCAATTACATGAAAAAAGTGAACGCTCCGGTTTTCCTTTGATTGAAGTAAACTGCGCAGCAATTCCAAGTGAATTGATCGAAAGTGAATTGTTCGGACACGTAAAAGGTGCTTTTACATCGGCAGTGAAAGATCGTGCTGGGAAGTTTGAGGCAGCAGACAAAGGAACTATTTTCCTGGATGAAATTGGAGACATGAGTCTTTCGGCGCAAGCCAAAGTGTTAAGAGCACTTCAGGAAAGCATGATTACAAGAGTGGGTGCAGATAAAGATATTAAAGTTGATGTTCGTGTTGTTGCAGCAACCAACAAAGATTTGAAAACTGAAATTGCAGAAGGTCGTTTCAGAGAAGATTTATATCATCGTCTGGCTGTAATTTTAATTAAAGTTCCGCCATTGAATGAAAGACGTGATGATATTCCGGCGTTAATTAAACACTTTGCGGAAAAAATTGCTTCAGAGCAAGGAAACGCTGTCAAAGGATTTTCGGCGCAAGCCATACAGTTATTACAAGAATACGACTGGACAGGAAACATTCGTGAACTCCGAAATGTAGTGGAAAGATTAATCATTCTAGGAGGAAGCGAAATCTCTGAAAGTGATGTGAAAATGTTCGCAAGCAAATAATGATTTAGAATATAAATTCTATAATCATAAATCTAAAATTAAGCATGAAACTAAAAAAGATAAACGAGAAATTACAAGACGGACTAATTGAATTTGGTTTGACAGAAGCTAATGCTTTGCAAATGGAAACCTTTTCGACTATAAAAAGTGGAGCCGACTGTGTAATTATTTCACCAAAAGGAAGTGGAAAAACAACTACGATTGTTCTAAATGTAATTCAGCAACTGGTTGGAAAAAATGAAGAATCTCCACGTGCACTGATCATTGTCGAAGACAAAGAGAAAATGACGGAGATGGTGGAACTTTTCGAGAAATTAGGAAAATATGCTAATCTTGAAGTGTACGGTGTTCATGATAAAGGCGATATGGATTATGACAAAAACTACGTTTCGACAGGAATTGACGTCTTAATTGGAACGCCAACAAAACTAAATGATATGTTTAGCACGGCAGGTTATAATGTAAACCGTCTTAAAATGTTTGTTTTAGATGATGCGGATCCAATTTTGAAATTACGCCATGATCCAAAAATTACGCGTATTTCAAATAGTATTGCCAAAGTACAGCGAATTATTTTTGCTGAAACTCTGACAGAAAGAATCGAAATTTTGGCAGATAAAATCATGATTGAACCTTATTTGTTCGATATGGATGAAGAAGGCGAGGAGCTTGATGAAGACGAAGACGATATTGAAGAAGAATAATATATAATGACAGTATGTAGTGGCAGTTTACGGTAAAAGGTAAACTGCCACTTTTACTTAAATTTAACTACAAACTTATTTATGGAGATTTTAAAAACGTTCAAATTCTTGTCAATTGTACTATTGTGCTTTTTTCTGGTTATTTACGTTTTGATCATTTCCTATGTTTATTTCAATCAGGTTGGATTGGTTTTTCATGCTTCGAGATTGCCAAAAGATTATAAATTTGATTATCAGCAGAAGTTTGAGGAAATAAATATCAAATCGTTTGATGGAGCTGTTTTAAATGGATTGTTATTTAAAGCTGAAAAATCAAAGGGACTTATTTTTTATCTTCATGGAAATGCGGGTACATTGGAAACCTGGGGAAAAATGGCTAAAGTTTATACTTTTAACAGATATGATATTTTTATTTTAGATTATAGAAGTTTTGGTAAAAGTGAAGGCGAAATCGAAAATGAAGAGCAATTAAGTCAGGATATATCTATTGTATATAAATCTTTACTAAAAAGATATTCTGAAGATAAAATTATAATTGCAGGATATTCCATAGGATCAGGTTTTGCTGCAAAACTGGCTTCAGAAAACAAATCAAAAGCTTTGATCCTTCAGGCTCCATATTATAATTTTTTAGAATTATCGAGTTCCAGAGTTCCCTTTTTTCCTGATTTTATGAAGAAGTTTAGTCTGGAAACAAACGAATATCTGCCAAAAATAAAAACACCAATTTATATGTTTCACGGAACTAACGACCAGTTAATTCCTTTTGAAAATTCGATAAGATTAAAAAAGCTTCTAAAATCAAATGCTTATTTTTATCCATTAAAAAATCAGGAACATATTGGTATAAATGAAAATGAAGATTTTCAGAAACAAATAAAAATAATATTAGAATAAAATAAATTATCATGGGATTAATGAAAGTGTTTTCGGGAAGTGAAGTATTAGCTATTGCTTTACAGGAACGATTAGAAGAAGCCGGAGTAGAAACGGTAAAAAAAGACAATATTCAATCGGCTCGTTTAGGAGGTTTTGGACAAACAGATTTGGCTGTTGAAGTTTTTATTCAGGAAACTGATTTTGCAAAAGCGAATCCTGTAATAGAAGAATTTAGAATGAGTCTTTAAAATAGTATTCGGTGTTCAGTATTTAGTCACAGTTTCATACTGTATGCGAACTACGACTGAATACTAGATACTCAATACTGCGAACTAAAAAAATATGCAATACAAAATGTTAGTGCTCGACATGGATGATACCTTGTTGACAGACGACCACAGAATTTCGGATTTAAATAAAAAAGTAATATTAGAAGCGCAGGCAAAAGGAGTGTATGTTATTTTGGCTTCGGGCAGACCTACAATTGCAATGACGGCTTATGCTAAAGAATTGGAATTAGATTTAAACGATTCGTATATCATTTCGTTTAATGGTGCTATAATAAGCCGTGTAAAAGATGATTTAGTTTTGTTTGAACAAAAGCTTACCGTAGAACAGATTCATGCTTTATACGATTACAGTGTCAAAATGAAAACCGATATCATTACGTATTTAGATGATGAAATTATCAGTCAGACCGATTCTGAATATATCGAAGTTGAAAAAGAAATTACAGGAATGGTTCATCGTAAAGTTTCGGACTTTAAAAGTTATGTAGACCGACCTGCTGTAAAATGCATTTTGCTCGAGAAACCGGAATATTTAAAAACAGTTGAGAATGATTTAATAGAAGAGATGCCGCATTTAAGCATTTCGATGTCGAAACCATTTTTCTTAGAAGCAGCGCAACAAGGAATTGATAAAGCAGCAAGTTTGAAATATTTGGCTGATAAATTAGGCATTCAGCAAAGTGAAATTATCGCTGTTGGAAATGCAGGAAATGATTTAACAATGATTGAATATGCAGGTTTAGGAGTTTGGGTTGATAATGTAACGCCTGAACTGCGAGATAAAGCCGATTTAATTGTAGCTTCAAATAATAATGATGGTGTTGCTGAGGTAGTACAACGTTATATTTTAAATTAGAAAAAATGAAGAATCCGATAGAAACCGAACGTTTGATTTTACGGGAACTAGAGCTTTCTGATGTTGAGGGAATGTTTGAATTGGATTCGAATCCGAATGTGCATTTGTTTGTTGGAAATAATCCCGTAAAGAATATTCAGGAGAGTATTGATATGATTGAGAATATTCAGAAACAATACAAAGATTTTGGAACTGGTCGGTGGGCCGTCGTTCTAAAAGAAACAAATGAGTTTATTGGCTGGTCAGGAATAAAATATATTACCAACGAAATCAATAATCATAAAAATTTCTACGAATTAGGATATCGTTTTATAGAAAAGCATTGGGGAAAAGGATATGCTTCTGAAGCAGGAAAAGCTTTTGTTGATTACGCTTTTAATGAAATGAAAGTAGAGAAACTTTATGCTTATGCAGATGCAGGAAATGAAAATTCCAGAAAAATTTTAGAAAAACTAGGTTTCCATTTTGTAAATTCTTTCGAATATGAAGGAGAAGTCGAAGTTTGGTACGAACTCAAAAGTCCGGACTCAAACTAAGAAATGCATTCCAAATCTTTACATACTTAAAAGTCAGTAAAGATTTGGAAACAATTCAGAGTTATAATTATTTTTTAGCTACAGAAACGAAGTATTTGTTTCCGTCACCCATAGTCAATTTTACACGTTCGTCGCAAAGATCGATTGCAAAATTAGCACTTTCGTAACAGCTGCAAGTAGTATTTTTGTCTTTAGACATTTCTGTTTTACAGTTATTGTTTTTAAAAGTACTTAATTGTGGAGTATATAAACTCACTAAATCAGTAGAAGCAGTAACTAAAGAGATGATACTTGCCGAATTATTATTCGTAATTCTGTACACAATTCTGTCTGTGTAGTTTACATCATTAACCGTTACTTTACGAATGTAGGTATAAGCTGTTGATCCTTCACCTGGTTCTTTTACTTCAAACTTAAATCCAACTGCACGAATAGCAACATCAAATTGTTGTTGAGAGTTTAAGCTCGCCCAAGTTGTTAATGTACTAATAGAAGGAAATGGATTTGCATTTGCAGCCGGAGCATTAGTTTGCGCTTGCGAACTAAAAATGGTTAAGAACATCAAGCAGATTGTGGGTAAAAATGCTTTCATAAAGTGGTATTTGTTATTATAATTGTTGCCTACTCTCTTTGGTTTTCGGCTTTCCCATTTTATTTTGTAACACAAAACAACAACATAACGGTTAAAATTCAAAATTGTTATGCCTGAATTATTATTAAATTAATTTAAGCGTGTTAAAATTCTTAAATCTGAATTTAATTTACCAAAGAATTATAACAAAGGTAAATGTAAGAAATTTTGAATTTATATCGCTAAAAAATGTACTTAATCGATGAAATTTGCATTTTATCGATTATTTTGTCATTTTATTCTTATTGAATTGTTAAAAATGAGAGTTAGAAAAGTTCGGTTTCAGATTAAAAAGGAATGAGTTAGACGTTTTTGGAATGTTTCTAAATTAACATTACCCGCAATTTATTGATTCGAAGTAAATTAATCGCTTTCTTTTAATGAATATTGTTCGTAAATTTGCAGCCTTAAATTTTTTGACAACGATTTCATTAGTTTAAGACAAATTATGGAAAATAGAAAAAAAGTTGCCTTTTACACTCTGGGTTGTAAACTGAATTTTTCAGAAACCTCTACAATCGCCAGAAGTTTTAATGACGAAGGTTTTGACCGCGTCGATTTTGAAGATGTTGCAGATATCTATGTGATTAATACCTGCTCTGTAACAGAAAATGCCGATAAACAATTTAAGCAAGTAGTAAAGAAAGCAATGAAGCTTAACGAAAAAGCTTTCGTTGCCGCTGTTGGCTGTTATGCGCAATTAAAACCGGAAGAATTAGCTGCAGTTGATGGAGTTGATTTGGTTTTGGGAGCGACAGAAAAATTCAAAATCACCGACTATATCCATGATTTGAGCAAAAACGATATGGGTGAAGTGCACTCATGCGAAATTGCCGAAGCCGATTTTTATGTAGGAAGTTATTCTATTGGTGATCGTACCAGAGCATTCTTAAAAGTTCAGGACGGTTGCGATTATAAATGTACGTATTGTACCATTCCATTAGCGAGAGGAATTTCCAGAAGTGATGCTTTAGAAAATGTCTTGAAAAATGCCAAAGAAATTTCGGCTCAAAATATCCGTGAAATTGTTTTAACCGGTGTAAATATTGGTGATTACGGAAAAGGGGAGTTTGGAAATAAAAAACACGAACATACTTTTCTGGATTTAGTTCAGGCTTTAGACAAAGTGGAAGGAATTGAACGTTTGAGAATTTCTTCAATCGAACCCAATTTATTGAAAAATGAAACAATAGAATTTGTTTCTAAAAGCCGCACTTTTGTGCCGCATTTTCATATTCCGTTGCAATCAGGTAGCAATGATATTTTGAAATTAATGAAACGTCGTTATTTACGTGAAGTATATATCGATCGCGTTAATAAAATTCGTGAAGTAATGCCTCACGCTTGTATTGGTGTAGATGTTATTGTTGGTTTTCCCGGAGAAACAGATGAGCATTTCTTAGAAACGTATCATTTCTTAAATGATTTGGATATTTCTTATTTACATGTTTTTACTTATTCAGAAAGAGATAATACTGAAGCAGCAGAAATGGAAGGTGTTGTTCCTTCAAATGTAAGAGCAAAACGCAGTAAAATGCTTCGTGGATTGTCTGTTAAAAAACGTCGTGCTTTTTACGAAAGCCAATTAGGAACCAACAGAACGGTTCTTTTTGAAAGTGAAAATAAAGAAGGATACATTCAAGGATTTACTGAAAACTACGTAAAAGTAAAAACGCCATGGAATCCGGAATTGGTCAATACTTTACAAGAAATTAATTTAACTAAAATAGACGAAGATGGAAGTGTTCGTTTAGAGTTTTTGAATAAATTGATGGAAGTTTAATTTTTGCAAATAATCCAAAATTACCACATAGTTTGTCATTCCGAGGAACGAGGAATCACACAAGAGAATCGACAAAGATTGGCGATTATTCAGATGGAATTACTAGTGTGATTCCTCGTTCCTCGGAATGACAAAAAATAAGAAAGCCCTTTTTGAATTTAATAAGGGCTTTTCTGTTTTTATACATTACTCATTATCCTTAACGACTAATTTCAAAGAATTAATATAATCAGTATCAAACTCAATAACCCGAATTTTTTCCGGATTAAAACCTAATTCACCTCCAAACTTACCTCTTGTGTCTAAGAAATCAATAGTTAGTTCTTCGTCGTTTAATGTTATTAGTTTTCCTAAATAAGCAGATTTAGATGATTTTTTGGCAATTTGAAAAATGCCGTATTTCTCTGAAACGTAATTAATAATTGAAGCGAAATCCTTGATAGGAATAATATCATCAGAATTGATTTTTAATCCTTTCAAGCGAATTACTTTTTCTGTAAAAGCTAAATCATGATCTCTGTTTACAGCTTCAATATTTTTATTTCTTAGAATAACAAAACCATCCAAAACAAAATCGACTGGATTATTTCGAAGTAAAATCCAATCATCAGAATAATCAATAAGAAATCCAGAGTAAATCTGTTTTTTATCCTGAAATTCTATTTCTACCAATTGTCTTAAATATTGTTCCATTTAATGTCTTTTTGCGATTTAAACTTTGTCAAAGTTTCAAACTTTGACAAAGTTTACAAGATTAGTTTTAAGGATTAGTAGACCAAATACTGCTGTTTTTGATAAAAACTCTTCGGTTTAATTTTAACTGTGCGATAATTAAATCTGCCATATCTTCAGATTGCATTACTTTTTCCGGATTTCCGTCCGTTAGGTTTAAGTCTTTTGCCATATCTGTAGCCACTGTACTTGGTGTCAAAGCCGTAACACGGATATTGTGTTTTCTCATTTCCTGCATTAAAGAATCGGTTAAACCTAAAACCGCAAATTTTGAAGCGCTGTAAGCACTAGTCAAAGCATTTCCGTTTAATCCTGCAGTCGAAGAAATATTAATAATATCTCCGGTTTGTCTTTCGATCATATTTGGGATAATGGCACGAGTGGTGTAGTACGTTCCCATTAAATTTACCTGAATAATTCTTTCCCAGGCTTCCGGTTCTAATTCTAAGAATTTTCCAAAAGAAGCAATTCCAGCACTGTTGATTAGAATATCGATACTTTTGAATTCCGCAATCGCTTTTTCAACAGCAGAATTGATAGAATTAATATCTGAAACGTCAGCAGGTAAGGCCAAAGTTTTTACTCCAAATTTTGCAGTTTCTTCTGCAAGTTGATCAATATCATTTTGGGTTCTGGAAACTAAAATCAGGTTTACACCTTCTTTGGCCAAAGCAATTGCAACGGCTTTTCCAATTCCTTTTCCAGCACCAGTGATTAGTGCATTTTTATTTTTTAAGTCGGTCATGATTGTATTTTTAGAAATGCAGAAAGCATCATTTTAAGTCTTACAAAAATAAGATTTTGTAAACTAAAATGATGCTTTAAAGTGTTTTCTTAATCTAAGTTTAACAACTTTTCGTTATTCTTTCAGAACCATGTCAATACACATGACAGCTCCTAAAATCAATTGTCTTAACGAACTGTCAGCAGGTACATTTTCTTCAATTTGAAGAACATAATTATCGGCACTCGTAAAAAACTCTTTTCCTAATCCTGCCCATTTTTTACTTACCTGAGCCAATTGCCTGTTTTCATGAGAGAATTTAAAATCCCATCCTGTCCATTTTCCTTGTAAAGTAGCAACAGGTCTTTCGTTTTTATCTAAGATTTCAAATTTTCCTCCAATAGAAAAGAATTTTTGTTTGAATGTTCCAACCAAACGATCTTTTTCGTCCAAAACTTCAACAGTTGAACGGAATATCGCAACACCTCTTCTTACAGAAATTAATTTTTCACCGGAAGCGGTTGTAATTTCTACATTAAACGGAGTTGCTCTTTTATAATCTGTGAAACGGAATACTTTGGTAAAGAAACCAAGATTGTTCTCACGACAGTTCATAATAATTTGATTGGTCTGCGGATCGTAAATGTCATAGTTGTTAGCAGCTTTAAACATTCCGATATGTTCTTTTACTAAAAATAGATTTTGGCTTAAAATGGAGTTCATACGAGTATAAAAATTAATATTTCAAAAAAAGACCAAATGTAATACAATATTTATTAATTATACTGCTTAGAAGTTTCAACCAAACGAATAAATTCAGCTTTATAACCTTCTTCATCGTTTGAATTTCCTTGTTTTGCCAGTTTTACAATTTCTTCCGAAGATTTATTTGCAATTAATTTGGAATCTCTTAATTTCAATCCGAACCAGGCTACAGCAGAACTAAATTTCATATCATTACTCGCTTTTTCCAAAGCAACCGATTTGTTCTCAATTACCTGAACCATTTCAATACTTTTTTCGCCATCAGGTTTTTTATAGCGAAATTTTATAGTTGCCAGCTCATTACTATAGTTGTTTGAACTGATTTCTGTTTTAGTGTATTTTAAATCATCTGGTTGTGCCGTTAAATAATCACTTTTTACCCCTGCCGGAATAATTTCATACAAAGCCGTTACAGTATGATTGCTTCCTAATTCTCCGGCATCAATCGCGTCATTTTTAAAATCTTCCGGACGTAGTTTTCTGTTTTCATAACCAATCAAACGATACGATTGCACTTGTTTTGGGTTAAATTCAATCTGGATTTTTACATCTTTCGCGATAGCAAACATTGAACCTTTAAATTCTTTTCCTAAAAAACGATTCGCTTCCTGAATATTATCGATGTAAGCATAATTTCCATTTCCTTTATCGGCAAGGATTTCCATTTTACTGTCTTTATAATTTCCCATTCCGTAACCTAAACAAGTTAAGAAAACGCCTGTTTTTCTTTTTTCTTCAATCAATTTTTCCATGTCATTATTAGAAGAACTTCCCACATTAAAATCTCCGTCAGTGGCCAGAATTACCCGATTGTTTCCGCCTTTTATGAAATTTTCTGTTGCTGTTTTGTAAGCTAGTTCAATTCCGGCGCCTCCTGCAGTACTTCCGCCAGATTGTAATTTATCTAATGCATCAATAATTGTTTTTTTCTCATCTCCGGCAGTAGGAGGCAAAACCATTCCCGCTGCACCCGCATAAACTACAATGGCAACTTTATCTTTAGCTCTTAATTCATTTACCAATATTTTTAAAGATTGTTTTAGTAAGGGTAATTTATTCATGTCGCTCATCGAACCTGAAACATCAATTAAGAAAACAAGGTTTGATGCTGGTAAATCTTCAGTTGGAATATTTTTTCCCTGCAAGCCAATTTTTAAGATTTTATTATTTGCATTCCAGGGCGAATCACTCACTTCTGTATTAATAGAAAACGGATGCTCATTTTTAGGTTGCGGATAAGTATATTTGAAAAAATTAACCATTTCTTCTACACGAACTGCATCTTTTGGAACTTGTTGTCCGTTATTTAAAAAACGTCTGATGTTGGTGTAAGAAGCATTATCAACATCGATGGAAAATGTAGAAAGCGGTGCTGTTTTTGGGCTTTCGAAAGCATTTTCGACAAAAGCATCATAATCTTCCTGAGTTGGTTCTGTTGGAATTGGAATAATATTTAATTTTTTGTCTAATTCCTTTTCTGAAAGATTTTTATAGATTTCATTTTTGGTTGAAATTACTACAACACCATTTGAAGCTTTGCTTCCATAAATCGAAGTTGCAGCCTGATCTTTTAAAACCGAAACATTATCAATATCATTCGGATTAATTTTTGCCATTTGATTGGCTTTTGCCGGAACTCCGTCAATAATATACAAAGGTTCATTTTTTGGAGAAACTGATGCAGTACCACGAATAACGACAGAAGGACTTGGAGCATAAAGAGCATTACTTTGAATTTGAACTCCTGATACTTTTCCTTGCATAGCTACCGAAGCTGTAGCCATTTTCGCTTTTTTTCTTTCAGCACGGGCATAACTACGATCTTCATATTCTGAACTACTTGTGCCGTAGCCCACAACTACAACTTCATTTAAAGTTTGATTATCCGGGATTAGCTTTATATTAATTGTATTTGAATTCTGAACCTTTTGACTTTGATTTTGGTATCCAAGAAAGCTGAAAACAAGCATGTCTCCGGTTTTTGCTTTAATGCTGTATTCGCCATCAAAATTGGTTATAGCATTTGTTTTTGAAGTCTGATTGTAAATGTTTACGCCTGGAAGTGGTTGAAGTGTTTCATCTGAAATGATTCCAGAAATCGTTCTTTCTTGTGCCATGGTTACGAAACATATAAGCATAGCAATGGCTGATGAAATAAGTTTTAGACTTTTCATGATAATAAGTTTTAAGAATTAATGTTTTGATTTTGCTTTGTCAAAGCTGCAGACTTTGACAAAGCTTAGATTATTTTTTAGGAGTTGGTTTTCCTGTTTTTGTGGTGATGATGACAACTCCTTTTTTTCCTTTTTCACCATATTTTTCAGTGGCTTCAAGGTCTTGTAAAATGGTAATTGTTTTAATGTCTTGTTTGTCTAAAGGGGCATACGGACTTGTTGGATTATTTCCGAATAAATCATTTTCCGAATAATAAATTCCGTCAATGATATACAAAGGTTCATCCAGAACTACCAGTGAATCTACATTTTCCGGATTCAGATTCGGAAGTTCATTTCGCATCATTTTGTCTTTTTTTGCATCATCGCTGTGCGCCATTGCATTTCCGTTTAGCACTACTAGGGGAGTACTTTTTTTAGCTCTTGAAGCACTTTTTTCAGCAAAAGCAACTTTATAGGATTCTCTTTGTGGATTACTTGAATACCCAATTTCTGCGTTAACTTCTTTTTTTGAAGCAACGTTATCTTCTTCATTGTCTTCTTGTAAACTAATTGGCGAAGGTGCCGCCATTATAGCTTCATAGTTTGTTTTTTCAGTTACAACTGGTGGGGCAGATATTGCTTTTGGGACAGCATTTGTTTCCTGAACAGCAACCGCATCTTTCTTTTTAGTTTTATTTTCTAAAATTTGAATTGCTTCCTCGCTTGAAACAATTTCGGAATCAGAAGAAGGAGTTGTATTTCTTTGATCTGAAACAGGTTTTTGAGATTGCTCTTTTTCTATTTCCTGAATAACTACTTTCGGAGTTTCAGTTCCAGCATCTTTGTCAGTATGTAAAAACTGAAAACCCAAAGAAATCAATAAAAGAAGAGAAGCAGCAACTGCAATTTTTTTCCATAATGCAATTGTTTTTTTATCTTCTTTTTTGTCCAGTTTGTCTTCCACGCGCGACCAGACTTTTTCCATTCCGGGAAAGTCTTTAAATTCGGCATTTTCCGAAGCTTGTTTTATTTTATCGAATAATTTATCTTGATTGTCCATGACTATTTTGCTTTTTGATAATACAATTTATTAACCAGTTCTTTCAGTTTGGTCTTAGCGGCATTCAATTGTGATTTCGAGGTGCCTTCGGAGATCTGCAGCATTTCGGCTATTTCTTTATGAGCATAACCTTCAATAACAAAAAGGTTAAACACAGTTTTACAGCCATCAGGAATATGGTTTAATAAATTAAGTAAATCTTCTTCTTCTAATGTGTTCAGTTCGTCGACAGAAGGCTGCGAAAGCAGTTTTACATCGTCCAGATACATGTTGAAGTTGGTTTCTTTTCGAATCGTCGCCAAACAATGGTTTACAGTTATTCTTCTTGCCCAGGCTTCAAAAGCATAAGCTTCTTTTAACTGTTCTAGTTTGGTGAAAATAGTAAAGAAAGAATCGGCAAGGGCTTCTTCAATTTCTTCTTCCTTTTTTAAATATCTTTTGCAAAGGCGGTACAACTTTGGCGCCATGTATTCATACACCTGACGCTGGGCATCGCGGTGCATTTTTTTACAGTTTGCTATTTGAGTCTCGTTTATCACAATTGTTGTCTTTCTTATATAGAGAGAGAAAAAGATAAAAAGGTTGGGACAGGGTTAAAAAAAAGTTTTTTTTAAAGGTTCAAAGTTGCAAAGAAACAAAGTTACAAAGGTTTTCTATTGTAGAGACGCACTGCAGTGCGTCTAACGTTAGTGAATCCGCAATAATTTTACAAATTGTATTTTGACATTCTTTGCATAGACGCACTGCGGTGCGTCTCTACGTTATATTGTAATCGCAAGCTTTGTGTTTCTCTGCGAAAATCTTTGCGAATCTTTGTGGAATAATCTTTTCACAGAGGTTCATAAAGTAAAACACGAAGATTCACAAAGTTTTTATTTAACAGGCAATGTCAATTTATAAATCTTAGTTTCTAAAAGTTCCGTGTCATTATCTTCACAAAGTAAAAACTCGATTTTATTATTTTTTTTTTTATAGAAAGTCAAACCTTCAAATTTATTGGTTGAGGTAATTTTTTGAGTAAAATCGATTTTCATGGTTTTAACGTCAATTCTGCCGATGAAACTTCCTAAGATTTCGCCATCATCATAAGTTGATTTGGTGTCTTCGGCAGTGGAAAGGAAATAGATTTTATCGTCAACCAAAACAGCGTCAGTGAAACTGGAACGAACGCCTTTTATTTTTGGAAGTTTGTAATTAACCGCAATTAAGGCAAATTCTTCGTCCAGCTTTTTGGCGTGAATCGTAAAAATCGTGTTTTTGTTAGTAACGCCATTTCCACGATTAAATAAAAACCAGTTTTCGCCATCGAAAATAGCGCCTTCTAAATTGAAATCTTCGGGTTTTATTTCGCCAAAACTTTGCATTAAAGCATATAAATCTACAAGGTTGTTTTTCTTTATAACGGTTTTAGATTTAAGATCGAACTCAATCATTTTGTTTCGGTTTTCGGTAGAACCGGAACCAAAAACATAAAGAGTGTCATTATGATGTGTGAGTGATTCAAAATCAGGTTTTAGGTTTTTTGGGATATTCTGCGTTGGATTGTCAATTAAAGCATGCTGGTTCAATTGCTGATTCTGCATATTGTATTCGTAAAGAAATCCGCTGTTGTCGCCAATTACGTAAAGTGCGTCATTGTTGTAAAATAATCCGGAAGCCGAACCGATTCCGATAATTTGAAATAATATTTCTAAGGTGAATTTTTCCATGAAAAGAGTTAATTTTTTATTTTTTTAGATTTTATAAGTCTTGTAGTTTCATTATTTACAACTTCTTGAATTCTGTCCAAGGTACTAGATGAAATGCATTCGGCAACACTTATATACACTAATTTATTGTCATCTTTTAAGTTAATGTTTTTTATCAATGCTTTATCCGAACTATTCATTCCGCTTATCAAATATATTGGAGTTTCGTTTTTATAAAGTAATGCAGCAATTTCAACTGCTCTTTTTAAAATCGCATTTTGGATTTTCTCTTCGTATTCTACATACTGTACATAACGAACGCACTGATATAAACTGCAAAATGGTATTTTGTTTAATTTGGCTCTATTTTTAACTTCGGGAAGTGGTTTTAACTGCGAGAAACATTTTCCAAAAATCTCAACACGTATTTGATCTTCAAGAGAATCGATTTCATTTTGGCAGAAGCCTTGAAATCCTAATAAAAGTAGAACTATTATAATTTTCTTTTTCATTCCTTAAATATAAATTCTAAAAATTACAGGTAAAAGTTCTTTTGAAAACGAAAACCTAGCCCTGATAGCAATGAAAATACTTTGAAAAGAAATTGTATTTTTTCCTGACAGAACAAAGCGACCAACGGAAGCTCTTGTTATGGCTTTGGAAAAAGCAGTTTATTGAAAAGTATTGCAATGAATAGCAGGAATATGCTATGTAAAAGTAGTATATTTATGATAATTAAAAATGCGAAATATGAAATCAATAGACCCGAAAGATTTTAAAGTTACAGATAAAATTAAGTTAAGCAAACTTCCAACTTTATTAAAAGTGGATGCGGACGATGATGAAAAAGAAGAAAAACTCGATAAGGTTCAGGCGAAATTGAGTGATTTACAGGATGTCATGTACGCACACAACAAATATGCGGTTTTGATTTGCCTTCAGGGAATGGATACTTCGGGAAAAGACAGTTTGATTCGGGAAGTTTTTAAAGAATTTAATCCGCGTGGAGTGGTGGTGCATAGTTTTAAAACGCCAAATTCGAGCGAATTGGAACACGATTATTTATGGCGTCATTATATTGCTTTGCCGGAAAAAGGGAAGTTTGCAATTTTTAACAGAACACATTACGAAAATGTCTTGGTAACACGCGTACATCCTGAATATATTTTGTCTGAGAATTTACCGGATATCAATTCTGTAGATGATATTACGGAAGAATTTTGGGAAGAACGAATCAAACAAATCAATAATTTTGAGAAACATATTGCGCAAAACGGAACTATTGTAATGAAGTTCTTTTTGCATTTGAGTAAAGAAGAACAACGCCAAAGATTGCTAAGACGTCTGGAAGAAGAAAAACACAATTGGAAGTTTTCGCCTGGTGATTTAAAAGAGCGCGGTTATTGGGATGAATACATGAAGTATTATGAAGAAGCGATTAATAAAACATCGACTTCGCATGCGCCTTGGTATATTGTTCCTGCCGATGATAAAGAAATGTCACGTTATATTGTTGCCAAAATTATTTGGGAAGAAATGAAAACACATACCGATATTAAAGAACCTGAATTGGATGAAAAAACAGCAATGAATATCGAATTATACAAAAAAGAACTAGGAGAGAAGTAACTAATTTGATAATTGAGATAATTCGTCAATTAGATAATTTATGCAACCCGACAGGTTTAAAAAACCTGTTGGGTTTATTTTTTTGGAAGATAAAATTTCGAAAAATAAAAAATCCGACAGACTATGCGAGCTGTCGGATTTTTACCAAAAACAAAATAATAAATTAAACCTATTTTTTATAGTTTAAAACCATAAGCAACACGCAGTGCTACCTGATTGGTTCTAAAATCGTGATAATCTTCATAACGTACACTTAAGTCGATAAACTTATTGGCATATCCAATTCCCGGTGCCCATAAGAAACTAGTTTTATCATAACCATTTGTTACTGCAAAACCAGCACCTACTTCTCCTAAAACATAAAATTGATCTTTTAAAACGAAGGCTTTAAAACCTGCTTTGGCTGGAATAAATCCAAGATCTTTTATGTTATTTCCAAGATCATCTTTCCCCATAAATAAGTTGGTAAAACCTGTTGTTAAGGTTAATGATGTCTTTTTAGAAAGGTCATATTGTAAACGAACGTCTCCGCCAAGAGCCCAGTCGTAATCGCCATCGGTCGGTAATCCTCCATTTAAACCGAATCCTAATCTAAATCCCTGATCGTAATTTGTTGCTTCTGTGTCTTGAGCGAATGTGTTGTTGGAGAATAAAAAAGCAAAAGCAGCTAGGCAAATAATCTGTAATTTTTTCATGGCTTATATTTTTGAATTATTAATAATGTAAAAGTAAAACGGAGGTATTTGGAGATTGTTATACAATTTTTAAAAATCTTTATATAATATTGAGTTCATCTTATTTTTTGCTTAAAATCGGTATATAATATTATTAATAGGATAGAATTCGAAGCTTCTGATTATCTTTGCCGACTAAAATTGATTACAAGTGAATTTAAAGCAATACACCAAAGAGTTTTCGTATAATTTAAGACTGGCTTATCCTGTTATTTTAGGAATGGTCGGACATACCTTAATTGGTATTGTCGATAACATAATGGTGGGTAAAATTGGAAGTACAGAATTGGCGGCAGTTTCATTGGGGAATAGTATGATTTTTATCGCAATGTCTCTTGGAATTGGTTTTTCTACTGCTATTACGCCAATTGTCGCTGAAGGGGATGCGGAAAAAAATGATACTAAAATTCGTTCGGCATTTCATCACGGTTTATTTTTATGCACCATTCTTGGTTTGATACTTTTTAGTGTCATAATGTGCGCAAAACCCATAATGGAATTGCTAAAACAGCCACAAGATGTTATTGCCCTGGCAAAACCGTATTTAGGATGGGTGGCTTTTTCATTGATTCCTTTGGTAATGTATCAAGGTTACAAACAGTTTGCAGATGGAATGTCATTAACCAAATATTCGATGTACGCAATGGTAATGGCTAATGTATTGCACGTTGGAATTAATTATGTTTTGATTTACGGAATCTGGATTTTTCCAAAAATGGGAATTATCGGTGCAGCACTTGGTACCGTAATTTCGAGAATATTTTTGGTGATGTTTATGCATATTATGCTTTCGAGAAGAGACGATTTAAAACGTTTTTTTAAAGGCTTTAGTTTTAATGAAATCAAAAAAGCGACTATTAAAAAAATTATCAGTATCGGATTTCCTTCGGCAATGCAAATGTTATTTGAAGTAGTTTTGTTTACAGCTTCGATCTGGCTATGCGGCAATATTGGAAAAACAAGTCAGGCGGCAAATCAAATTGCGTTGAGTCTGGCTTCGCTTACTTTTATGTTTGCGATGGGATTAAGCGTTACTTCTATGATTCGTGTAAGTAATCAGAGAGGTTTAACAGATTATAAAAAATTGCTTGTTGTGGCAAGATCTATTTTCCTGCTGGCTATTGTTCTGGAAGTTTTCTTTGCTTTAGTGTTCATTGCTTTTCATACTGTTTTGCCTCATATTTTTCTGAATATGGAAAACACGATTCAGCTTACAGACAATACAGAAGTAATTGAAATTGCTTCGAAATTATTATTGATAGCAGCTGTGTTCCAAATTTCTGATGGAATTCAGGTCGTAGTTTTAGGAGCTTTACGCGGCTTGCAGGATGTTAAAATTCCAATGTACATTACTTTTGTGGCGTATTGGGTAATTGGTTTTCCGATTTCTTATTATTTAGGAGAACATACAGAACTAAAAGCGCAAGGAGTATGGATTGGACTTTTGGCTGGTTTAACGGCGGCAGCTGTAATGTTGTATTTACGATTTAATTATCTAACTAAGAAATTGATTACAAATTCGGTTTCAAATGACTAAATTTGGATCTAAAATAAGTCACTCTCGATAAAGAAATCTTTTTAATCTTTATAGTCTGTGGCAAAAAATAAAAATAACCATTAATAAAAAATAATAAATATGGAATTACCTAAATTTTTACTTGGAGACAATACTGATTTTCCAGATGATATCTTTATCATTCATCTTGATTATCCGAGATTTATTATCAATTTGAAAGACGATGAGGTTGAGTTTTTAGAAGAACCTGAAGATCTTGATGAAGCAGAATTAAATGCCGAAATGGAAAGTTTAATTGAAAAAGCAAATGAGTTTTATGACAGAGAAATAAATCGTTACGAAGAGTAAAAATGCGTTTTTTACTTCTTTAGTTTTAAGTTTATTTTTTACGTTCTTATTTTATTTCCAATGAAAAAATTAAGTTTTTTAAAACCGATTTTCAATTTTATTTTAATTGGTTTACTGATTACAACGCTAAGCCGAATATTTTTATTTTTTCTTTTTAAAGAAAGAGTAGAGCAGACGCCCGATTTCTGGTATATTTTTCCAATTGGTCTTCGAATGGATTTGATATTGTTGTGTTATTTATCATTCCTGCCGGCTTTATTAATCACTTTTCTGCCAAATAAATGGATTAAATTCACCAATAAATTTCTGGTTATTTACAGTTTCTTATTCTTGTTTTTAATTTTATTTGTAGAATTAGCGTCACCTGATTTTATTAAACAATACGATACACGTCCAAATAAGATTTTCTTGGATTATCTTATCTACCCTAAAGAAGTTGTAGGTATGCTTTTAAAAAGTTATCTGACTTCTATCATTGTGACATTTCTTATTTTGGGAGTGGTACTTTATTTTGCTTTCAAAAAAGGGAAAAAATTATTTCATACAGCAAATTCAGATTATAAGTTTAAATTAATGGTATTTCCGTTAGTAGCTTTTTTGTTATTTTTCGGAGCACGTTCAAGTCTCACGTCAAAACGTCCAATTAATGCCAGTAATGCTGTTTTTTCTACGGATCAATTGACGAATACTCTTGGTTTAAATTCATTTTATACAGTTGCTTTTGCGGCTTATTCAATTAAAAATGAAGGGAACACAAAAATGTACGGTAAAATGGATGAAGCAGAGGCAATTGCTCGTGTAAAAAAATACATGATTGCCGGTCCAAATGATTTTACAGATGCAGAAATTCCTTTTTTACATGTACAGCAGCCGGATTCTGTTATGAAGAAACCGTATAATTTGGTGATTTTTCTACAGGAAAGTTTAGGTGCAGAATATGTTGGAATTTTAGGAGGGAAACCCTTAACACCAGAGTTTGATAAATTATCTAAAGAAGGTACCTTATTTACCAATTTGTATTGTACAGGAACCAGAAGTGTCCGCGGAATTGAAGCTGTTGTGACGGGATTTTTACCTTCGCCTTCTGAAAGTGTTGTTAGATTAGGAAATTCGCAACAAGGATTTTTTACACTTGCTGATGCTTTGAAACAAAAAGGTTACGACACCAGTTTTATCTATGGTGGAATGGCAAATTTTGATAATATGGCTTCTTTTTTTAATGGAAATGGATTTCAGGATATCATTGATCAAACTGATTTTGAGTCAGATGGTAATAAATATGCTTTCAAAGGAACCTGGGGGTATTCGGATGAGGATTTGGTAACCAAAGCCAATCAGTATTTTAAATCAAAAGGAGATAAACCATTTTTCTCTTTGATGTTCTCGACTTCCAATCATGAACCGTTTGAATATCCTGCCGGAAGAATTAAACCTTACGATAAAAAGCCGGCAACAGTAAATAATGCTATGAAATATGCTGATTTTTCTATTGGTAAATTCTTCGAATTGGCTAAAAAAGAAGCTTATTTTAAAAACACTATTTTTATTGTAATTGCCGATCACAATACCAGAACATACGGAAAGAATTTAGTTCCAATAAATAAGTTTCATATTCCGGCATTTATTATGGGACCGGGAGTTCCAAAAAATGCAGTTTATAGCAAATTAGCAAGTCAGATAGATATTCCGCCAACTTTATTAAGTTATTTGGGACTTCCTTTTGAAACTCCAATGGTAGGAAGAAATTTGAGTAAATTAGATCCAAAAATACAGGGAAGATCGATTATGCAGTTTAATGATATTAATGCTTTTAGAGTAGAAAATCAAGTTGTAATTATGCAGCCCAATTTGAAACCATTGCAGTTTGAAGTTAAAAACGATACGACTTTAATTCCGGTTAAATTAAATGAAGAATTAGCAAAAGATGCTTTGGCGCATGTCATTACAGCTGGGAATTTGTATAAAGAAAATAAGTATAAATTGAGAAGTAAGAATTAATTTATTGTAATATATTTACTACTTTTTAAAGTAAATATGTAAAAATGATAGAAATTACAGCTGAATTGATTAAAGATTTTTTAAATGATATTGACATAAAATTAGTTTCAACTCACAATAGATTGAGTTTGCCAGTTATAAAAAGAATTTACAAGAAAATGAAATATGGAATTAAATTTGACGAAATTAAGATTTGCGATCATCTTGTAATTGATGGACATCATAGATATTTAAGTTCCTTATTGGCTCAAATTGAAATTGGAACTATTAAGACTCTGAAAACTTCAGCAACGAAAGAATATAAATGGGATGAAGTAGAATTTGATGAAAATGATTGGGATACAAATCATAAAATTCAATATCTGAATGAAAAAGATGCTGCTTACAACGAATTGGATGTAGAAATAGTTAATCGTATTATTTCTGAATAATAATTTGTAACTTTGTATAATGTTGATAATGTTAGATATAGATGGTGTAATGGTTCCCGCTAATTCTTGGAAAAGACCAGAATTTTTAAATGATGGATTTCCGGCTTTTAGTAGTAAAGCTACTTGTGCACTTCAGAGAATTATTGCTGAAACAAGTGCAGATATTTTATTGACTACATCGCATAAGTCAAAATATTCTATTTCTGAATGGAATGAAATATTTAAATTGAGGGGGATCAATGTAAATGATATTGCTCGTTTATCCGAAAATCTCACTCATTTAAGCCGTAAAGAAGAGATTCTAAATTGGTATAATATAAAAAACAACCCAGAGAATTTTGTTATTATTGATGATGATAAATCATTGAATGGTTTGACACCCTTTTTAAAAAGTAAATTGGTTTTAACCAGTCCAATGGTTGGATTAACAGATGAGTTGGCTTCAGAAGCAATTTCAATCCTTAAAGAAGAATTTCATATTTTATTTTAGAAATTATTTTCTAAAATATGATTTTAATAATTTCTGAGCAGCTGCAAAAGATGAAATTTCATTGTTTTGCACTGCTTTTTTATTTTTTTCTAAAAGAGAAATAATTTCAGGTTGATTGTAGAAATTTTGTTTCAATTGCTCGTTGATGGTTTCCATCATCCAGAAATGATTCTGCTCGTTTCTTTTTTCCTGAAAGAACCCCGTTTCTTTGGTCATTTTAAAATAATCAGAAATAGTATTCCAGATCTCAGAAATACCTTCTTTAGTAATAGAACTGCAAGTGGTTACTTTTGGCTGCCAGTTTGATTTTTTTGTAGGGAATAAATGTAAGGCCCGATTAAACTCCACTTTCGCCTGATTGGCCTTCTTAATATTATCTCCATCTGCTTTGTTGATGACAATAGCATCTGCCATTTCCATAATGCCTCGTTTGATACCTTGAAGTTCATCGCCGGCACCAGAGATTTTTAGCAGAAGAAAAAAGTCAACCATACTGTGAACAGCGGTTTCGCTTTGGCCGACACCAACGGTTTCTATAATAATAGTATCAAAACCTGCCGCTTCACAAAGAATAATGGTTTCTCTGGTTTTGCGTGCTACACCGCCCAGAGTTTCTCCGGAGGCACTTGGTCTGATAAAAGCATTTTCGTCTTTTACGAGTTCTTCCATACGGGTTTTATCACCCAAAATACTTCCGTGTGAAAGAGAACTGCTTGGATCAACCGCCAATACAGCTACTTTTTTTCCTAACTGTGTCAAATGTTTTCCAAAAGCTTCAATAAAAGTACTTTTTCCAACACCCGGAACACCTGTAATTCCAATGCGAATTGATTTATTAGCGTGAGCTAAACAACCTTGAACAACTTCATTAGCTTTCTCGAAATGATCAGGATTTGTACTTTCAATTAAAGTAATAGCGCGGCTCAAAGAAGTTCTGTTGCCGTCTAAAATTCCATTAATTAATTCTTCTGAAGTGGGTTGTTGTCTGCGTTTGTTTTTAATTTGATTAATAGCTGTACTATTGGTGATTTCGGGAGGTGAAATTCCAGGTTTTTCTGAGATGTTTCCAGCTTGTTTATCCAAATTTGACAAAATGCACTTTTTAGAAATGTAAAAGTACAGAAAACAAAAACAGTTTCAAAAAGTTAGTTAGCCACGAATTACACGAATTTCCACTAATTTGTTATGCTAAAAACTAGCATTCAGAAAAATAATTTGTGAAAATTCGTGTAATTCGTGGCTAATAAAAAACTTAGATACCTAACATCTAAAAAAATTAATAACCAGCAGTAAATCTAACTTGGTGGTGTTTTGGTGTTTCTACTTCATCAGCAATTACAACAGCTAAATCTTCAACAGATAAAATACTTCTTTGCTCCTCATTGAAAACCGGATTTTCTAAACCTAAACGGTATTTTCCGGTTCTTCCTGTTTTAGTTCCGGCGTGCATTTCGAAAGCTGGACTGAAAAATGCCCAATCCAGATCTTTTTCTTCTTTAATGATATTTAAATAATGTCTTGCAGCGTTTGCACCAGGGTAAATTTCTTTTGGAAAATCCGGAGTATCAACCGCTTGTAAATCTGGAGCTACAAATAAGCTTCCTGCCCCGCCAATAGTAATAAAACGTTTTACGCCCGATTTTTTAACGGCCTCCTGAATTGCTTTTGAACCAGCAAGAAAGTCATCGTAAATGTTTGGATTTGTCCATCCTGGGTTGTAAGCGTTAACAACAGCATCATGACCTTTTAAGATTTCTGCCAAGGCGTCAACATTAAAAATATCTGCTGCTATCCAAGTAACATTTGAAGTGTCTTTTGGAGTTCTTGCAATAGCAGTAATTTCATGTTTTCTGTCTGCTAATTCGTTTAAAATTGCTGAGCCAACAAATCCTGTAGCTCCAATAAGTGCGATTTTCATAATATATAAATTTATTTAGTAATAAAAAATGTTACAGTTTTGGTTAAAAAAATAGTTTTAAAATTGATTCGAAAAATCTTCCAATGAAATTCCCTCCAGTTGTGCACTGACTTTTTGATTCATTTCACTGTATAAAGCTTCCAAATGCTGATTAATGTTTTTTCCAACAGGACAATCAGGATTTGGCTGATTCTTTGCAAAACCTAAACCAATGCTTTCAAAGGTCATTTCGAATATTTGTTTTAAAGTCAGTTCAGCAGCGTTGACTGCCAATTTTGTACCGCCATTTTTTCCTTCTTTACTTTCTACAATATGATGTGCTTTTAGGTTGGCAATTTCTTTTCGAACCAAAACAGGATTTAGATTAATACTTCCCGCAATAAACTCCGATGATAAAAAATCATTAGGGAATTTATGGAGCAAAGTAAGAATGTGAATCGTTATGGCAAATTTACCTGAAATCATACTGTAATAAAATATGTTACAAATTTATGTCTTTTTATAACACAAAACACTAATTTAACTAAAAATTAATTCTTTACCTCAAATTTTAAATACTTATTTTTGTGATGAGCTACAGATATGAACAACTTTATATTAATATTCTTCTTCCTTTCATTGGGTTTGGTTTTACAAAGAGTAAAACAATTTCCGACTAATATCTATAAGACATTAAATAAAATTGTTATTTATTTCTGTCTTCCTGCAATTACACTTTATCATATTCCGAAAATAAAATGGAGCAATGAATTGTTGTTTCCAATAGGAGCGGGCTGGATTACTTATATTTTAGCTTTTCTGTTTTTTCATATTTTAGGAAGAAGAAAAGGATGGTCAAATAAATTGATTGGTTGCCTTATTTTGACTGCCGGATTAAGTAATAGTTCTTTTTTGGGCTATCCCATCATTGAAGCTTTGTTTGGAAAAAAAGGATTAGAAACGGCAGTTTTAGTAGATCAGCCGGGAACTTTTGTGGTGGTTTCTACACTTGGTGTTTTTACAGCGGCTTTTTATTCTAAAGGAAGTCCAAACTTTTTAGGAATTTTCAAAAAGATTATTACGTTTCCGCCATTCCTGATGTTTGTTCTGGCTTGTGTTTTCAATATTTTGAATTATGATTTACATGAAAATATTCAGGCAGTTTTACTAAAAATTGGAAGTTTAGTTACGCCTTTAGCCGTTCTTTCTGTTGGTTTGCAACTTACTTTTGATCGAAATAGCAAACATTGGAAATTTCTGCATCTAGGACTTTTTTTCAAACTGATTCTGGTTCCTCTTGTTCTTCTGATATTGTATGTTTTTATCTTCAATCAGCATTCAGAAGCTATAAAAATTACAATAATGGAAACTGCAATGGCTCCAATGATTACGGGTGCAATTCTGGCTTCTACTTACGGATTAAAACCAAAATTAAGCAGTATGATGGTTGGTTTTGGTATTCCGATTTCTTTTTTAACCCTTGCGATTTGGTACTTTGTGCTGCGTTTTGTTTAATTCAAAATAGTAATTAGATAGAGAAGGTAGAATTTTAACTTTTTTTTACCTTTTGAATGTTTTCTACATGCATTTTTTAGTTAATTTTAGAGGAACTAAAAAAGATAAATTATGTCAACATTAAGATTAGGCGATATAGCTCCGGATTTTCAGGCACAAACCACGCAGGGACCAATCAGTTTTCATGAATGGTTAGGAGATTCATGGGGTGTTTTATTTTCGCATCCAGCAGATTTTACTCCTGTTTGTACGACTGAATTGGGAACTGTAGCGAATTATGTTCCTGAATTTACCAAAAGAAATACAAAAGTTATTGCTTTGAGTGTAGATGGTTTAGACTCGCATAAAGAGTGGATTAAAGACATTAACGAAACTCAGAATACAGAAGTTAATTTTCCAATTATTGCAGATGAAGATAAAAAAGTAGCGAATTTGTACGATATGCTTCATCCAAATGCAAGTGACAAATTTACAGTACGTTCTGTTTTTGTGATTGGACCTGATAAAAAAATAAAATTGACTTTGACCTATCCAGCTTCAACAGGAAGAAATTTTGATGAATTACTTCGTGTTATTGATAGCTTGCAATTGACAGCAAATTATAGTGTTGCTACTCCTGCCAACTGGAAAGATGGAGAAGATGTAGTAATCGCACCGGCAATTCCGGACAGCGATATTCCGGCAAAATTTCCAAAAGGACATACACCAATAAAACCTTATTTACGTTTGACACCACAGCCAAATAAGTAATTTAAGTTTCTAAGATACTGAGATGCTAAGGTTCTAAGTTTTTTTCTTAGAATTTTAGCATTTTTTTTATGAAAACAAAGAAAATAGAAGGTGTTGAGATTTTCAGTTTATGAAAAATCTCAACACCTTCTATAAAAAAAAACTTAGAGGCTTAGTATCTTAAAAAAAATCTATTTCACCGCCAACAAAGCATTCATTCTTTTTTTATCTCCTACAACCCAAAGAATATCATTTTTTTCTAAGATTAAACTAGACTCCGGATTTAGGATACGATTTCCGTTTCGTTCAATTCCTACAACCATTCCGTCGGTTTTGGCTCTGAATTGGCCGATGCTTTTTTGAATGAATTCATCTTGGGATACCTCAAGCTGACGCAAAACAATATCGGTTTCTTCTACTTTCCCAGGGGCTTCAGTTTCATTTTGATTTAGATACTTTGTAAATTCAACAATTTGGGCATCGGTACCAATTACGCAGATTTCATCGCCTGGAAATAATCTTTCATTTTTGGTCGGAATCGGAATGGTTACTTCGCCACGTTTGATGTAAGCGATATTAATTCCTAATGATTCTCGAATCTTTAATTCCTGCAGTGTTTTGCCAACGAGATTCGATTCTTTTTTAATGTCAAAAAAAGACATATGACCATCCCACGGCATCAAATTAGCATATCTTCTGTCAATCTTTTTGTTCTCACGATCGTTGAGGTTTTTCAAAAAGTGATTTTCGATTTTATGATATTGTTCATTTAATTTTTTAGGGAAAATTTGATAGGCTCCAATGGCAATGATTAGTGCAATAAATGCTACTAAAGGTGAGAAGAAGATATTCAATAAAAACCCGACAAAGAATAATCCAAGACTCATTCTGATTAAAATAAGCATTAATAATGCCCCGCGGTATTTACGTTCTTCCCAAAGGATTTCGACTTCTTCTACTTTTACACGACGGAGCGACAATGCCCATAGAAAGGGCGCTATAATGACTAAAGTCAATAAAGCAGCCAAAGTATTTCCGAATCGTGTATCGGCAACTAAAGGCGCAACGAATTTAGATGACAATAAAATAATTGCGGTAATAATAATAGTATGAAGTATAATCTGAGTAATCGAAGATCGCAATACAATCTGCCAGGTACTTACCGATTTGATTGCCTGAGCATTGACACTGTATCTGTTGATGTTTTTAACCCATCGTTTTGGCATTTTTGATTCTAAAAACAAAGCAAATCTTTCAGAATATTTAATTAAAAACGGAGTTGTAAATGTAGTTATTGCCGATACCGCTACGATAATTGGATACAGGAAATCACTGGTTACTTTCAGCGTCATTCCAAGAGTTGCAATAATAAAAGAAAACTCTCCAATTTGTGCCAAACTCATTCCGGTCTGAACAGATTGCTTCAACGGTTGACCGGAAATTAAAGCTCCGATAGAAGAACTAAATGCTTTTCCGAAAATAGTTAAAAGTGTAATTAAACCAACCGGCATTGCATAAGTTAATAGTGTGTCAGGATTAATTAACATTCCCACAGATACAAAGAAAACAGCACCGAATAAATCTTTTACAGGCTGAATTAAATGCTCAATTTTTTCTGCCTGTGTAGTCTCAGCAATAATAGAACCCATGATAAAAGCTCCTAACGCCGGAGAGAAACCAACATTAGCGGCAAACATTACCATCATCAAACATAATGCTAACGAAATAATAAGCAGCATTTCATCAGTTAAAAGATGCTTTGCTTTTTTCAAAATCGTTGGAATAATAAAAATTCCTCCTAAGAACCAAATGATCAAAAAGAATACTAATTTTAAAACAGACTGTAATAATTCGCCTCCGGAAACCTGATCGCTTACTGCAATTGTCGATAATAAAACAAGCATTAAAATAGCTACAATATCTTCAACAATTAAGGCTCCAAAAACAATTCCAACGAACTTTTTTCCTTTCACTCCCAATTCATCAAAAGCCCTGATAATAATCGTTGTGGAAGAAATAGAAAGTGTCGCTCCAAGGAAAATACTGTCCATTTTTCCCCAGCCCATCCATTGTCCGACACAATAACCAATCAATGTCATAAACATAATTTGGGTTATGGCGGTGACAGATGAGGTACCTCCAACTTTCATTAGTTTCTTAAAGCTGAATTCGAGTCCCAAACTAAAAAGTAAAAATATGACCCCGATTTCTGCCCAAACTTCAACACTTTTCATGTCTGTTATAGAAGGGAAAAAATCAAAATGGTTTCCGGCTAAAAATCCTGCAATCAGGTAGCCTAAAACCAAAGGCTGTTTCATTTTTTTAAATAGTAGAACGGCAATTCCGGCAGTCATCAGGATTAATCCTAAATCACTAATTAAGGGTTGTAAGTGGTGTGTACTTTCGGCAGCGGCATTTAATGCAATCATATAAAAACGTGGTATTTTTTTAAGGAGCTGATCCAGCTTTTCATTGTAATGAAACCACTGCACTTTTATAAGAATAAATGGCTAGGTAATACTGGTTTAGCTCCGAATTAAATAAAAAAAAGCTATCTCGATAAAGATAGCTTTTTTTGACAAAATATTTGGTGTTTTCTTTAGATTCCTGTGTAATTACTAGGAGTTATTGCTAATAATTCTGCTCTAACAGCATCTGAAACTTCTAAAGTTGCAATAAAATTATGAATCGCATTTTTATCAATAGCTTCATTTGTTCTTGTTAGGCCTTTTAAAGCTTCATAAGGGTTTGGATATGCTTCACGGCGTAAAATAGTCTGAATTGCTTCAGCCACAACTGCCCAGTTTCTTTCTAAATCTTCAGCAAATTTACTTTCGTTTAAAAGTAATTTATTCAACCCTTTTAGAGTTGCCTCAAAAGCAATAATAGTATGTCCGAATGGAACTCCAACATTACGTAAAACAGTACTGTCAGTTAAATCACGCTGTAATCTTGAGATTGGTAATTTTGCAGAAAGATGTTCAAAAATAGCATTTGCAATTCCTAAATTTCCTTCAGAGTTCTCAAAATCAATCGGATTTACTTTATGTGGCATTGCAGAAGAGCCAATTTCCCCGGCTTTGATTTTTTGTTTGAAATAGTCCATTGATACATATGTCCAAATATCACGGTCTAAATCGATAATAATGGTGTTGATTCTTTTTAAAGCATCAAAAAAAGCAGCAAAATGATCGTAATGCTCAATTTGAGTTGTTGGAAAAGAATGTTTTAAACCAAGATCCGTTTCAACAAATTTATTTCCAAATTGTTTCCAGTCAATTTGTGGATACGCTACATGATGAGCATTAAAGTTTCCGGTAGCACCACCAAATTTAGCTGCAAACGGAACGTTGAATAATAAACGCATTTGCTCTTCTAAGCGCTCTACGAAAACCAAAATTTCTTTTCCTAAACGAGTAGGAGAGGCTGGCTGTCCGTGCGTACGTGCCAACATCGGAATATCTTTCCACTCTGTACTTAGTTCTTTTAATTTAGCGATTAAAGCAATTAAAGAAGGCATATAAACCTGCTCAAACGCTTTTTTTGTAGAAAGCGGAATAGCAGTATTATTAATATCCTGTGATGTTAATCCGAAGTGAATGAACTCTTTGTATTGAGATAAACCTAATTTTTCGAAAGCATCTTTAATAAAGTATTCAACCGCTTTTACGTCGTGGTTGGTTACTTTTTCTGTTTCTTTAATCCAAAGTGCATCTTCAGTAGAGAAATTTTTGTAGATGTTTCTCAAACTTTCAAATAAACCAGAATCAATACCTTTTAATTGAGGTAATGGAATTTCGCATAAAGCAATAAAATATTCCACTTCAACCAAAACACGGTATTTTATCAAAGCTTCTTCAGAGAAAAATGGTGCTAAATTTTGGGTTTTATTTCTATATCTTCCATCAATAGGAGAAATAGCATTCAATTCGTTTAGAGTAGTCATTGTTATGTTGTTTTTTCGAAAGGTGCAAATATAAACAGAATTTGGCGATTAGAGGTAATTAAAACGTGCATTTGTGCATTCAAAATGAATTTAATCGCGTTCTTAAATCGGCAACTCCTTCAGATGCGAACTTGGCAATCGTTTCTACTTTGTTTCTAATATTTGGAATCGAGATAGGTTTTGGATCAATATAAAAAACAGGAGAGGTACTTGGAGTATAAGCAATCAATCCTGCAGCAGGATAAACCTGAAGCGAAGTTCCAATCACAGCAAAATAATCTGCCGTTTCTGTAATATCAATTGCTTCTTCAAGAGCAGGAACTTCTTCGCCAAACCAAACAATATGTGGGCGTAATTGATGTCCGTTTCCATCAAAATCACCAGTATGTAAATCTTCTGTCCAGTCGAGAATTAGATTTTTATCGCGAACACTTCTAACTTTTAATAATTCACCATGTAAATGCAAAACTTTTGTACTGCCTGCACGTTCGTGTAAATCGTCTACATTTTGAGTGATGATATGTACGTCAAAATCTTTCTCTAATTCAGCCAAAATAGTATGCCCTAAATTTGGTTTTACCTCTTTTAATTGCTGACGACGTTTGTTGTAAAAGTCTAAAACCAGTTCCTGATTTTTGAACCAGCCTTCTGGTGTAGCAACTTCCATCACATCATGCCCTTCCCATAAACCATCACTGTCGCGAAAAGTTTTGATTCCGCTTTCAGCACTAATTCCAGCTCCGGTTAAGACTACAAGTTTTTTTTTCATTTTTAAAAGAGTTTTTTCTAATTACTAATCCAAAGATAATCAAATGAGAAATCTTTCAAATGAAATAGTTATTTTCGCAGACTTAAATTTCCGTAATGTAAGTTGAAGAACTTATAGTTAGTAATAAAAAGAATTAAAATGATTGATTTAGATTACCTCGCATTCTTAGAAAACATATTAACTGAAAATCGAAAAGCTAATTTTTTAAAAGTATTGGAAAATCGCACAAAGCATTTTACAGTTGCTGTTGAAGATGTGTATCAAATGCATAATACCAGTGCGGTAATGCGAAGCTGCGAAGTTTTTGGAATTCAGGAATTGAATGTAATTGAACAGCGTTTCGGAAAAAGAATCGATAAAGAGATTGCGTTAGGAGCACAAAAATGGGTTGATATAAACAGATTTGATTCGGTTTCAGGTTGTCTTTCTAATTTGAAAAGTAAAGGCTATCAGATTATAGCAACAACGCCACATGAAAAAGACTGCATGCTGGAAGATTTTGATATCACAAAACCAAGTGCTTTATTCTTTGGAACTGAAAAAGAAGGTTTGTCACAAGAAATTATGGATAATGCCGATGGGTTTTTAAAGATTCCAATGGTTGGTTTTACCGAAAGTTTGAATATTTCGGTTTCTGCAGCGATCATCATCCAAAATTTAACCAATAGATTGAGAAGATCTGATATTGATTGGAAATTAACGGATGAAGAAATTCTTGCTAAACGTTTAGATTGGGCTAAAAATTCTATAAGAGACATAAAACGAATTGAAGAAAGATATTATCAGGATAATCCGAGATGATTTGTTTGCAATGACCAGAGTGAACGTAAATAGGTATGCCATTTGCACGAATTTCCGTTAATTTTTTCTACAAGAAATAAAAGAAGGAATTCGCGAAAATTCGTGAAATTCGTGGCAAAAAAAATCCCCGACTACATTTGTAATCGGGGATTTTATATTTAACATTGGATTTTTCTTAGTTAATCAAAACCCAAGTTCCAGCAGCAATTAAAGCCTCAGCTTTTTTATACTTCATCGTTTCTGTTTTACCAGTTGCAACTTCCTGAACTGTTACAGTATCATTTCTGTTGATTTTTGGCATATCTCTTACGATAGTTTCTGTAACCTGACGCTGTTGAGTTTCTCCTGCTTCACGATTAATGCTTTCGCTGTTTGGAATTTCGTCTTTACTTAATTGTAAATTTTCCTTTGGACGAACTACTTCTCTTGCTTCGTGAATTTCAGGAACGTTTTGAGCTGGTAAATCACCTTTGAATAAGAATGAAATAACTTCTTTGTTAACGTTGTCCAACATTCCTCTAAACAAATTGAAAGCTTCTAATTTGTAGATTAGCAATGGATCTTTTTGTTCGTGAACAGCCAATTGAACAGATTGTTTCAATTCGTCCATTTTACGTAAATGTTTCTTCCAAGCTTCATCCACAATAGAAAGTGTGATGTTTTTCTCGAAATCAGCAATTAATTGAGCTCCTTCGCTATCGTAAGCTTTTTTCAGGTCAGTAACAACATTCAAAGTTTTGATTCCGTCTGTAAATGGAACTACGATTCTTTCGAAATGATTATTTGGCTCTTCGTAAACTCCTTTGATAATTGGGAAAGCTTCTCTTGCGCTTCTTTCTGTTTTTTCAGTATAAAAAGCTAAAGCTTCTTTGTATACTTTTCCAGTAACTTCGATATCAGATAATTTTAAGAAATCTGCTTCAGAGATTGGAGAAGTGATTCCGAAATAGCGAATTAAATCAAATTCATATCCTTTGAAATCATTTGCCACTTTATTGTTGCTTACAATCAACTCGCAAGTATCATAAAGCATGTTAGCGATATCCAGTTTTAAACGTTCTCCGAATAATGCGTGACGACGACGTTTGTAAACTACTTCACGTTGAGAGTTCATTACGTCATCATATTCTAGTAAACGTTTACGAACACCAAAGTTGTTTTCTTCTACTTTTTTCTGAGCACGTTCGATAGATTTAGTCATCATAGAATGCTGAATAACTTCACCTTCTTTCAATCCCATTCTGTCCATTACTTTCGCAACTCTTTCAGAACCGAATAAACGCATTAAGTTATCTTCAAGAGAAACGTAGAATTGAGAACTTCCCGGATCTCCCTGACGACCAGAACGACCACGTAACTGTCTGTCTACACGACGTGAATCATGACGCTCTGTACCCACGATTGCTAAACCTCCTGCAGCTTTAACTTCCGGAGATAATTTAATATCGGTACCACGACCAGCCATGTTTGTTGCAATTGTTACCACTCCGGCTTTTCCAGCTTCTTCAACGATTTGAGCTTCTTGCTTGTGCATTTTAGCATTTAATACGTTGTGTTGGATTCCTCTCATTTTAAGCATACGGCTTAATAATTCTGAAATCTCTACAGAAGTTGTTCCAATCAATACCGGTCTTCCTGCTTGTGATAATTCAGTTACATCTTCAATTACAGCGTTGAATTTTTCACGAGTTGTTTTGTAGATGTAATCTTCTTTGTCAATTCTTGCAATTCCACGGTTAGTTGGAATTTCAACAACATCTAATTTATAGATCTGCCATAACTCACCAGCTTCTGTAACAGCTGTACCCGTCATACCAGCTAATTTGCTGTACATTCTGAAATAGTTCTGTAACGTTACAGTTGCAAAAGTTTGAGTTGCAGCTTCGATTTTTACGTTTTCTTTAGCTTCGATCGCCTGGTGTAATCCGTCAGAATAACGACGTCCATCCATGATACGACCTGTTTGCTCATCGACAATCATAATTTTGTTGTCCATGATCACGTATTCTACATCTTTTTCAAATAAAGCATATGCTTTTAAAAGCTGAGTCAAAGTGTGAATACGCTCGCTTTTTACTCCAAAATCCTGGAATAATCTTTCTTTAGCTTCTGCTTCAGCGTCTTTGTCTAATTTTTGTTTTTCGATCGCAGCTATTTCTGTTCCAATGTCTGGTAAAACGAAGAAATCTGCATCTGTATCTCCAGAAAGGTATTTAATACCATTATCTGTCAATTCAACCTGATTGTTTTTTTCTTCAATCACAAAATATAAAGCTTCGTCAACTTTATGCATTTCGCGATTGTTATCCTGCATGTATTGGTTTTCAGTTTTTTGAAGTAATTGTTTAATTCCTTCTTCGCTCAAAAACTTAATTAATGCTTTATTTTTAGGCAAAGATCTGTAAGCTCTTAGCAATAAGAAACCTCCGTCTTTAGTATTTCCTTCTTTGATTAATTTTTTAGCTTCAGCTAAGAAACCATTTGCTAACTGACGTTGTTGTGCAACTAAGTTTTCAATTTTTGGTTTCAATTCGTTGAATTCGTGACGATCTCCCTGAGGAACTGGTCCTGAAATGATAAGAGGTGTTCTGGCATCATCAATTAATACAGAATCGACCTCGTCGACAATCGCGAAATTGTGTTTTCTCTGAACTAAATCGCTTGGCGAGTGCGCCATGTTATCTCTTAAGTAGTCAAAACCAAATTCGTTGTTGGTTCCGTAAGTGATATCTGCGTCGTATGCTTTTTTTCTTTGTTCTGTACTTGGCTGGTGATTGTCAATACAGTCAACAGATAATCCGTGGAATTCAAATAAAGGAGCTTTCCAAGTGCTATCACGTTTTGCTAAGTAGTCATTCACTGTTACTAAGTGAACTCCGTTTCCTGTCAAAGCGTTTAAGTATAATGGAAGTGTAGCCACTAACGTTTTACCTTCACCCGTTTGCATTTCGGCAACTTTACCTTCGTGTAAAACCATACCACCAATTAACTGAACATCATAGTGAATCATGTCCCAAGTGATGTCTTTTCCGGCAGCATTCCATTTGTTTGCCCAGATAGATTTTTCGCCATCAATTGTAATATATGGTTTTGTTGCAGAAAATTCACGGTCTTTTGGAGTAGCCGTAACTTCAATATGAGAGTTTTCTTTGAAACGACGCGCCGTTTCTTTTACTACAGAAAATGCTTCTGGAAGAATTTCTAATAAAGTTTTTTCAGAGATTTCATAAGCTTCTTTTTCAAGAGCATCAATAGCATCATAAATATCTTCTCTTTTATCGATGTCTTCGATGTTTTCTACTTCTGCTTTAAGCGAAGCAATTTTAGCATCTTTGTCAGCTCTGGCTTCTTTTATTCTATCTTTAAAATAAACGGTTCTGCCTCTTAATTCGTCGTTTGAAAGACTCATTAAGGGAGCTTCGAATGCTTTAATTTTTGTTAAGTAAGGTTGTAAAGCTTTGACATCTTTCTGTGATTTATCACCCACAAAGACTTTAATAATACTATTTATGAAACTCATGATTTATTGTATTTCTTTATTATTTAATATGTATTTGAACCAAAAAAAAAGCCTCTATGATGAGACTTTTTTCTTTGGTTTATTTTTTTAATATTCATCCTCATTCCAAAGATAATCTTCGTCTGTTGGATAATCAGGCCAAATTTCTTCCATTGATTCATATATCTCGCCTTCATCTTCGATTGATTGAAGGTTTTCTACTACTTCTAATGGAGCGCCAGCTCTAATAGCGTAGTCAATAAGTTCGTCTTTGTTAGCAGGCCATGGCGCATCACTTAAATAAGATGCTAATTCTAATGTCCAATACATCTGTTATCTGTTTAGTTTGTGCAAAAATAAATTTTTTACTGAAAAAGACAAGTAAATTTTGATTTATTTTAATAAAATTTAAGAACGTCTCTTTTTAAATCCCAATTTTTAAATTTCAAATTCCAAAAAAGGAGCTTAAATCCTCCTGTTTTAAAGCTTTTATGTCAAATTTAAATTCAAAGAATTTTTAATTTTTCTTGGAATTTGGAATTTTAAAAAATTGAAATTTTAAGAAAGTTTTTTACTTTCTTGGAATCCATTTCACTTCCTCCGCTTTTAAGTCAGACGACAACTTCCGTGCCAAGACAAAAAGGTAGTCAGAAAGTCGGTTTAAGTACTGGATTGCTATTTCAGGAACGTGTTCATTATGGCTTAAATGCACTGCCAAACGTTCTGCCCGACGGCAAATACAACGTGCTATATGACAATGTGACACGGTTGGATGTCCTCCGGGTAAAACAAAATGAGTCATTGGTGGAAGGCTTTCGTCCATTTTATCTATTTCGTTTTCGAGTAATTCGATATCTGAATCGATTATTCCAAGATTTTTTAAACGAAGTTCACCATTTTTCAAAACTTCTTTCTCTTGTGGCGTTGCCAAAATGGCACCAACCGTAAAAAGACGATCCTGAATTTCTATTAAAATAGTCTTATAATGCGAGTCTATTTCCTGATCACGAATTAGTCCGATATAGGAATTCAGTTCATCAACAGTTCCGTAACTGTCAATTCTGATATGGTCTTTTGGTACGCGCGTTCCTCCAAAAAGAGCTGTTGTACCTTTATCGCCTGTTTTGGTATATACTTTCATTTTAAAGATGCTAAGGTTCTGAGATTCTGAGATGCTAAGTTTTCTCTTCTTTGAGCTTATTTTTCTAGATTCTATCCCTAGAAATTGTCTGGATTGAAATGAGATTATAAGTTTTTCTTTTTCCGATTAAACGATTAACCAAATAAACGTTTAAACAGATTTTCTCGTGTCGCTTTCAATTAAACCGTCTCGCAAACGAATAACTCTATGTGCATACGCCGCAATATCTTCTTCGTGAGTTACCAGAATTACAGTATTTCCTTGTGCATGAATATCTCCAAAAAGCTTCATGATTTCGACAGAAGTTTTACTGTCTAAGTTTCCTGTTGGCTCATCGGCTAAAATAATAGAAGGTTTGTTTACTAATGCTCTCGCGACAGCAACACGCTGGCGCTGACCTCCTGACAGCTGATTGGGCTGGTGATCCATTCTGTCCGCAAGATTTACTTGTTTTAGAACTTCAGTTGCACGTGCAATTCGATCCGATTTTCCGTAACCTGCATAAATCATTGGAAGTGCAACATTATCTAATGCAGTAGTTCTTGGTAATAAATTAAAAGTCTGAAATACGAAACCAATTTCTTTGTTCCTGATTTCGGCCAATTCATCGTCTCTCATTTGGCTGACATCTTTTCCATTTAAAACATAACGTCCCGAAGTTGGAGTATCTAAACAGCCTAGCAAATTCATTAAAGTAGATTTTCCAGATCCCGAAGGCCCCATTAAGGCCACGTATTCCCCTTTTTTTATTTCTAAATCAATTCCTTTTAAAACATACACAATTTCATTGCCTAAAACGAAATTTCGTCTGATATCAGTTATTTTAATTAATGGTTCAGCCATTTTGGTTTACAATTTTGGATTTAAAAGTACAAAACACTTTTCAATAAAAAACATAAGTAGTTCAGAATTGGTTTTTGTTACAAAAATCTCTTTTCTTCTAAATAGAATCGTTATAATTTTAAAATATATTTTTTTTACGAAATGATGTTGTGTTATTTTGAATTAATTTTACATAATTAATATTTTTTAGTTGTTTTTATAGTTTTAAGATGTTTTTAATCTGTAAAAAGTGATAATAATGTAATTTATGCTATTTAGTTTTAGGTAAATTTGACATGTATTAATTAAACAATCAAGATTATGAAAAATATAAAAATAGCTGCAGTAATTGCATTATTAGGATTAAGCTTTACTTCATGTAAAGATGAAAAACAAGAAAAAGCACAGCATACAATTGATTCTTATGTAACCTACGTAGACTCGGTTAAAAATGTAAAAGCCGAAGATTTAAAAGAGAATTGGAATGCTGTAGAATCAGAATATGACAGAAGAGCTGCAGAAGCTGATGCTGCTTTAGCAGATATTAAAGATAATGCTGCTCAAACTGAAAAAATAAACACAAGTAAAGCAAAATATGAGGATTTCAAAAAAGAAATGACCACCCTTCTTGCCCCTCCGGCTCCAAGCCCTAAACAACAATTAAGAAATGCCTTGTTTGGTGAAGGAAAAATTGGAGACGATATGAGCTTTGCTTGGGTAAATGCTCAGAATATTCACAGTGTTTACCAACAGTTTGTTCATACAGTAGAAAATAATAAAGACAAATATTCAAGAGAAGACTGGGATGAAATTAAAGTATTGTATGAAGCATTAGACAGTAGAAAAAATACTGTTGAAAAAGAAGGCCTAACAGCTGAAGACAATAGAAAAATTGCAGGTTTGAAAATTAAGTTTGCACCTATGTATACCGTAAATAGAATGGGAGCAAAAGCAGAAGAGAATAAAGAGGCTAAAAAGTAAGCTTTAAATTTTGAATTAGTAAAAAAAAGACAATCATTTCTGATTGTCTTTTTTTATGCTCTTATTATAAAGTGTTCTTTTTGTTGTTCTCTTCTAAAAAATACAAATCCCCATTGAAAAGTATCAATTGTGACTTTTACTTTAGGATGATCTTTTATAATTCTCCATGCTTCTTCCATTTCTTCTGACCAATGAATATCGTCAAAAATCCAGACAGAATCGTTGTCTGTTGTCGATAATAAAAGTTCAAAATAGGCAAGCGTTGCTTTTTTGGAATGATTGCCATCAAAATAAATTAGATTGTAGATTTTGGAATTTAGGTTTTCTGAAATTAGAAATGATTGAAATTCAGAAATAACATTTTCTACATTTTTACAATTCAATTGATTCAGCTGATTTTGCGCAACATTGGCCGTATTAGGACAGCCTTCTATTGTAGTTACTTTTGCTTTTGGATTTCCTAAAGCCAAAGCTGATGTTGCTAATCCTAATGATGTTCCTATTTCTAGAATAGTTTCAGGCTGAAAATATCGGGTTACGCGAAATAATAATTCGGCTCTTTTTACTGAAATTCCTGCTGTTTGAGCAATTTTAGAAATCTGTCTTCTATTGGATTTAAAGACTTTTGATCCAGCGCCAAAATCAGTTACTTCAATGAAATTTTTATTTTCTAAAAGCGATTTTCTGTATTTTTTTAGAATTGCATATTCAGGTTTGGTTTTCTTATCGTAAAAACATTTTGTCAGTAAACTAAAAACGAACGGCGAATGAACCGCATGTTCGTTTTTAGAATTCCATAAAAATTTCAGATAAGATTTTATTTGAAACAGCATTCTTTGTACTATTCTGTTTACTGAAATTAATTTGTTGCGATTAGCTTAATCTCAAAAATTAAAACAGAACCTGCAGGAATGTTTCCAGCCTTACTACTGCCATATCCTAAATGTGCCGGAATAAACAAAGAAGCACTTCCACCTTCTTTTAAAAGCGGCAATCCTTCCTGCCATCCTAATATTAATTTATTTAATGGGAATGTTACTCCTGCAGCGGTGGTAGTTTGATCAAAAACAGTTCCGTTGGTAAGAGTACCTTTATAGGTTACTGTTACATTTGATTGTAAGGTAGGCTGTTTACCGGTTCCTGCTTCTTTGATAATGTAGTGCAGACCTGTGTTTGATTTTTGAGCAGTTAAATTATTTTTAGCTAAATACTCAGTAATTTCTTTTTCATTTTCAGCACTGTAGTCTATTTTTTCAGGAATTCTCTCTAATCCTGAATCACTTGTACAAGAAATAAAAAATGTCAGGATTGAAAATGCTACTAATAATTTTTTCATATGGTATTTGTTTTTTTAAGGCCGTAAATATATAAATTAGTTTTTATGACAGTAACAGTTTTTTAGACATTAACATTCATCGAAAAGGCTGAAACTGAAAGCTAAGCGAAAAAATTATCCTTCAAGTTTGGCAGAAAGCTCAAACCAACGTTCTTCTTTTGCATCAATTTTCTTAATTATATTTTGTAATTCATTTGCTTTTTTCTCAATGTCAGAATCAGCTACTTTTCCATCAGAGAATAATTGTTCGATTTTCGTTTTTTCGATTTCTAAATCTTTTATTTCTCTTTCGATTTTTTGGTATTCTTTCTGTTCGTTAAAACTTAAGTTGCCGGTTGGATTATTTTGTTTCCAGTCTTTTTTTTCGGCTTTGTTTTCTTCTTTTTGAGCAACATCTGCGCTGTCTTCATAAGCTCTGAAGTCAGAATAGTTTCCAGGGAAATTTTCAATTTCGCCTTCTCCTCTGAATACAAATAAATGATCCACAATTTTATCCATAAAATAACGATCATGAGAAACTACCAATAAACAACCGGGATAATCCAGTAGGAAACTTTCTAAAACATTCAAAGTCACAATATCCAAATCATTGGTTGGCTCATCAAGAATCAAAAAGTTCGGATTCTGAATTAAAACGGTACATAAATACAAGCGTTTTAATTCTCCACCACTTAATTTTTCGACATAATCGTATTGTTTTTTAGCATCAAAAAGAAAGCGCTCCAATAATTGTGAAGCCGAAATGATTTTTCCTTTTGCCAACGGAATGTACTCCCCGTATTCTTTAATGATATCGATGACACGCTGTCCCGGTTTTGGATTGATCCCGGATTGTGTGTAATAACCCACTTTTATAGTATCACCTTTTACAACACGTCCACTGTCCGGTGGAATTGTACCTGTCAATAAATTTAAGAAAGTAGATTTTCCGGTTCCATTTTTACCGATAATTCCAATACGTTCGCCACGCTGAAAGTCAAAACTGAAATTATCCAGAATAACTTTATCCTTGAATTTTTTAGAAAGTTTATGAAGCTCAATAATTTTGCTTCCCATTCTTTCCATATTAATTTCAAGCTCGACTTTGTTTTCTTTTCGTCGGCTCTGTGCTTTTTCTTTAATAATATAAAAATCGTCCTGACGGGATTTAGATTTGGTTGTTCTCGCTTTTGGCTGACGACGCATCCATTCTAATTCTTTTACAAAAAGATTTTTTGCTTTGTCAATACTGGCATTTTCAGAAGTAATTCTTTCTTCTTTTTTCTCTAAGTAATAAGAATAATTTCCTTTGTATTGATATAATTTTCCGTTGTCTAATTCAATAATCTCGTTACAAACACGCTCCAAAAAGAAACGGTCGTGTGTTACCATAAACAATGTAATGTTTTCTTTGGCGAAATAACTTTCCAGCCATTCAATCATTTCGAGATCTAAGTGGTTGGTTGGCTCATCTAAAATCAATAAATCTGGACGGTTGATTAATATTATTGCCAGTGAAAGACGTTTTTTTTGTCCTCCGGAAAGATTTTTTACTTTAAGTTTGAAATCTTCCAGTTTTAATTTGAATAGAATCTGTTTGTACTGCGTTTCAAAATCCCAGGCATTATGTTGGTCCATTCCATCAAAAGCTTTTTGGTAAGCCTCTTCGTCAGAAGGATTCTCTAAAGCCTTTTCGTAAGCTTCAATTATCTTAAGTGTTTCATTGTCTGAGGCAAAAATACTTTCCTCAATTGTAAGTTCATCCTGAAGATTGTTTTCTTGTGAAAGAAATGCCATTCTAATGCCTTTTCTTAATACGACTTGTCCAGTGTCAGGTTCATCCAGGCCATTGATGATGCTCATAATGGTTGTTTTTCCGGAACCATTTTTTGCAATAAAAGCGATTTTTTGGTCTTTATTAATTCCAAAAGAAATGTTGTCAAAAAGGACTCTTTCGCCAAATGACTTTGATATATTTTCTACAGATAAGTAATTCACAAGAATAAAATTTTTTGCAAAAGTAAACTATTATCTTACGATTTGCGAATTATTTATGGAGATACAAAGCCAGTACGGCACTTAGATCAAAATAATGAATCTGCTGTTTGACATTTATGAGAGGTTTGCGTACGAGAGCTTCATTAGTCAAAAAATAATGTAAACCATCTTTTGTCGCAATACCTTCAATTTGATGGAAAGGTAGTTTTAAAGCGATTCGTCTTTTATTCCCAGACAGGAATTCCTGATTTTTGAAATCGTAAAGGAGGTATAAAAAAGGTTTTCCAAGTTTAGTGTAACCACATAAAACAATCAAATTTTTATTTTCCAGATAAGTTGCTCCCGTTACTAAACCTTTTGTATCAAGAGTTGATTTGTATTTTGCGACTTGTGTTCCTGCCTGATTTGGTAATGAATAAATAGAAGTTTTAGAAGTATTCCATTGTTTGGTAAACAAAAAAATGCTGTCTTTGGAAACTATAAAAGCCTCGCAGTCAAAATTGGTTTTGTTTGGTTTGGCAGGAGCAAAATCAGTTTGATCGGAATAGCTAAAAGAGATAATTTCTATTTTAGGTTTTTCTTCTAAAAATGATTTCTTTTCTATTTTGAGAATTTGCAGATCTGTTCGGTTTCCGGAATAGTTATTTCCAAAATCTCCAATATAAAGATACGAACTGTCTTGTGAAATTTCTTCCCAGTCATGATTAATAACGTTCTTAAGTATAATTTTCTTTTTAATTATGCCTAAAGAATCTAGGCCATAAACAGTTTTATCATGATCATCATTGTGCGTCCAAATTAGATTACTAAAATCAATTAATCCTGAAGTTTCTTTAATAGAATCACTCAATTTTTTAGAATATTGAGATTTTATTTTTAGGTTTTGATAAAAACAACTTCCGTCATTTTTGATCGCTTTTGGATTGTAATTTTTGGCTAAGGCATCTGTACAGCCAGAAACTTGACTGTGTAGTTGATTGATTATCAATATAAAAATAATTCTAAACACCTTCATTATTTCACAAATTTAAAATTACAACCTCATAATTGTAGTAAAACCTATAAGTTTTTTTTGTAATAAAATAAGACATTTCTTTCTTTTTAGCTTTTTTTAGGTAATTCGATGATTTACTTTTGCGCAATAATTAAAAAAGCAAATCACAGCTTTTGTTTTGTATTGGTTTGATTTTTAGTTTTTTAATAGCATTCTCTAAGCTCTAATATGTGACTTGGAGAAGCGAAGCTATATCAGGACTTAATGTCCTACTTCTTGCAAGATAATAATTTATAATATGAAAATAGGAATAACATTTAGCACCTTTGATTTACTGCATGCCGGTCATATAAAAATGTTAGAAGAAGCTAAAAGTCAATGTGATTATTTAATTGCAGGCCTGCAAATTGATCCAACGTTAGACCGTCCGGAGAAAAATAGCCCAACTCAAACTGTAGTGGAGAGATATATTCAGCTTAAAGGATGCAAGTTTGTAGATGAAATTGTTCCCTACTCAACAGAACAAGACCTTGATGATATTCTTCGATCCTTTAAAATAGATATTCGTATACTAGGTGATGAATACAAAGATCAAAATTTTACAGGAAGATCTTACTGTGAAGAAAAAGGAATCGAACTTTATTTTAATACACGTGATCATCGTTTTTCTAGTAGTGGACTTAGGAAGGAAGTTGCGGTTAGGGAGTTGGCTAAGGTGCAGTGATAATTTATTCTAAGTAATATGCTAAAAAAAAGAAGTGCATTTAGGAATAGGAAAAATAGAAATAAATGTTTCTTGTTTTTACTTTTATCATCATTATTTGTTAGTTGTACAGAGTCTGATGATTCTTCACAGTTTCAACATTTCAAAAAAAAAGAAAAAATAACAGTTGTAATTATAGGATCTTCAATTGCAAGTGGTCAAGGAGCCAGTAATTATTCAAATTCATGGGCTGGTCTTTTAGAAGCTGAGTCAAATGATAGTATTATTAATAATGCGAAAGGTGGATATCTTACATTGCATTTTTTACCAGAAACAATTCCAAATAAGCTCGGGATAGAGACTGATGAAAAAAGAAACATTACTGCTAGCTTAAAGTTGAATCCTAATTTGATTATTTTTTCGCTTACAACAAACGATATAGCAAACGGCTATACTGTTGATCAATACATATCAAATATGAAAATAATGACTGATTTATGTGAAAATAATAATGTGTCATTTTTGATTGGATCAACTAGTCCTAGATTGCTTGATATGAAAAAAAATAAAGCTCTGATTGAAGTCAATACTATGCTTGAGGCAGCATATGGAGATAGATTCGTTAATTATTATAATGAATTGACTGATCCTGAAACTTATAAAATTAAAAGTATTTATGATGCCGGAGATGCTTTACATCCCAATGATGCCGGACACAAAGTAATTTTTAATGATTTTTTACCGGTTTATCTAAAAGTAAAAAGTAAAATATTGGAAAATTGATATAAGTGTAAAAAATAATTAACTTCTGATTGGTGGTCAAAAAGTATCAATTTAAATATCTTTTATGGTTTTGATTTTATTGAAGAGGTAACAGATAGATAGTCTAAATCCGAAATTTTTTACTTGAAACACAATAACCCCGCAAATAACTTGATAACTGATTCTGACAACAGTAAACGCATAGCAAAAAACACATTATTACTTTATTTTAGAATGATATTGACAATGACAGTATCTTTATATACAGTAAGAGTTGTATTAAATACATTAGGTGTAATTGATTATGGTATTTTTAATGTAGTTGCTGGCATTGTTACTACATTTTCTTTTTTAAGCGTAACTTTAGCAACCGCGACCCAACGTTTTTTTTCGTTTGAATTAGGCAGGCAAAATTATGAACAGTTAAAAAAGACATTTAGTATGACCATGACAATTTATATCATGGTTGCAATAATAATCTTGTTACTTGCTGAAACTTTGGGATTATGGTTTTTAAATACAAAAATGACAATACCATCTGGACGTATAGACACAGCAAACTGGATTTATCAGTTTTCAATTCTATCGTTTATGATGACAATGTTCACCATTCCTTATGATGCAGTGATTATTGCATATGAACGCATGAACGTCTATGCTTATGTTAGTATGATTGAAGTGTCGTTGAAGCTCCTTATTGTTTATTTGTTGTTGATTGTTCCAATGGATAAATTGAAATTGTATGCAATATTGATTTTTGGAGTTACCACTATAATTACTCTAATTTATAGAACCTATTGTCAGAAAAAATTTGATGAGTGTCACTATTCTTTTTTTTGGGATAAAAAATTATTTAAGGAAATAGCTGGATATTCAGGATGGAATCTATTCGGATCACTTGCAGGAGTTTTTAATGATCAAGGGATTAATATGTTGTTAAATGTTTTCTTTAATCCCGTGATAAATGCTGCTAGAGGTATTGCTTTTCAAATTAGTAACACAATAAATCTTTTCGTATCTAATTTTTCAACGGCAGTAAACCCACAGATTATAAAATACTATGCACAAAATGAAAGAGAGAAAATGCAAATTTTGGTTTTTCAAAGTTCTAAATTTTCGTACTTTCTATTATTTGTATTAACTATGCCGGTCTTACTTGAAACAGATCTAATTTTGTCTCTTTGGTTAAAAGTTATACCAGAATATGTTGTTTTATTTACACGATTGGTAATAATTATGGTATTAATAGATTCTTTGTCAGGGCCACTCATAACTTCAGCTTTGGCAACAGGTGAAATTAAATATTATCAAATAATTATTGGAGGTTTTAAACTATTGAATTTGCCAATTTGTTTCTTTTTGTTGTCTATAGGTTATCCTCCGCAAACAACAATGTATGTTGCAATAGTCATGTCTTTTTTTAGTTTATTCATAAGATTATCGTTGTTGAAAAAAATGTTGTATTTTGATGTAATGAAATATGTTTGCGATGTATTACTAAGAATTTTGCTATCATCTTTGCTGGCATATAGTCTCGCACTATACCTGCAATTTGTTTTAGATCGAACTATTATTAATTTAATATCTATTGTTTTTGTAAGCTCTATATTTTCTCTTGTCATTATATATTTTACAGGTCTGTCAAAAAGAGATAGAGGCTTTTTAAATACGATTGTAGCAAGCAAGCTTTTGAAAAGAAGTAAAAGTTAAAATATTTAAAAAAAGTTTTTGAGTCATTTAACGATATCAATATTGTTCTTTATATAAATAATGGAAAATTGAAAAAAAAAATGATAAATAAAATTTTTGTAATTAGTTTCAGAAATAGAATAAATTTATTTAAAACATTGTTAATTAATTTTATGCTTTTTCCAATTAGTAAGGCAATACATTTTCCAATTTTTATATATGGAAAATGTAGATTTCGAGTATTAGATGGCAGTGTCGAATTGTCTGCACCTATAAAAAAGGGTATGTTAAAAATTGGAACTTCAGATCCATCTCGCAGTGCATTTTCAAAATCATATATCAGTTTAAGTGGCAAACTCACAATAGGGGATAATGTTGTTTTAAGAAGAGGTATCCATTTAAATATTGAAAAAAATGGATCTTTAATACTAAGAAATGACGTATTTATAAGCGACAATTGTTCAATTACTTCAAAATGTAAAATTGAAATTGGAGAAAAAACCAGGGTAGGAAATAATGTAGATTTCTTAGATACTGATTTTCATTATATGATTAACAAATCAACGCACAAAATTGAAACCAACACAGGAGCAATTGAGATTGGGATAGGAAACTGGATTGGAGCACACTCGATAATTAAAAAGAATACAAAAACTCCTAATTATACAATTGTAGCAGGTCCATTTTCAATGCTTTCAAAAGATTACACAAAGATTATATCTGAATATTCATGCATAGGTGGTTCTCCGGCGAAACTAATTGCTGAAGGGCTTAGACGTATAAATAATGACAAATCTGAGCAAATTTTAGATAAACATTTTTCAATGACCCAAGAAACGTTTGTTTTAAAAACTGAAAGTAGTTTTGAGGATTTTTGTTCGCCAAATCATTTATAGTATATTCACTTCTTTATTTTATTAAAAAAGAATACATAGATGTACCAAACACGGAACACGATTGGGAATTATTTATTTTGGTTATTCCCTCTGATAGGGTATCAATTTTTTCAATATACTGGTTTTGAAAAGGAAATTGGTCTCGTTGTCGTTATTCTATTTTTAATTTTTAGCATTTTATATTGCAAAGAAGAATTGTTTTTTGCTGAATTTAAAAATAAAACTTTAAAAAAGTATAAGAATTTAACCATTTGGATTTTTATATGTACTCTATTTTGCCCTTTGCTTTTTTGGGGCCAAAATATATTTTTAAATTTTAGAATATCAGTAGAATTATATAGATACATTTTTTTGTTTTTGTTGCTGAAAATTGCAATATCTGAGAAGAAAATTGTAAAATTTATTGATTTTTATTTTATAATCCATTTACTGCTTAAAATTGCATATATTAAATTTTCGTTGGTAGGTTATTTTGGATTTTCGAATATTATTGAAGATGATAACCGTGGATTTATTCGTCCAAGAATTGAAGGAGTAGAATTTGCTGTTTTGGCATTTTTCATGCATTTAAATGGATTTGTTATAAAAAAAAAATGGAAAGATTTAATATTTATTGTTTTAGCTTATCTAGCTATTTTATTGACATTAACACGTCAATATATTTTTTACTCCGCCATTTTAGGCGTTATATTTGTCTTTAAATCTTCACGATATAAATTTATTTTAATACTTATTACAGGTGTTTTTTTATACATTTTGCCTGATCTGATTTTAAAAACTCAATTACCCGTTGTAAAAGATTTGGTAGCGATTTCTCAAGATCAATACGAAAATAATAATGACAGTGAAAAAGATATACGCTTAGTAGCAGCTGAATATTTTGTAAAAGATTTTAATGAAACAGTCACTCCCATGATTTTTGGTAACGGGTTACCTCATGCTTACAGCGAATATGGAAAAAAAATGATATATCAATCAGAAAACAAGGCGCTATATTCTAACGATGTTGGTTACGTGCATATTTTTTTATATAGCGGTATTATGGGCTTACTTCTTTTTTTGCTAGTATTTTATAAATTGTTAAAATACCCTGTCTTCGATAATTATCTCTGGTGCAAGTTTTATTTAGTTTATATATTGTTTACAAATATTGCGTCACAAACTATGTCAATCTGTGGAATTTCAATTAGTGTCGTGGCATATCTGATTCTCTTTCATAAAAAAAATGCATGTTGATAGGAAATTGATATGAAAACACTAATTTATGCAGATACTAATTCTTACGGTGTTTTTCATTTAGGATTTAACACCAGTTCACTTAGCATGTTTGCTGAGATTTATGATCATGTAATTTATTATGCGACTCCAAGTTCAGTAAATATTGTTAAACATAATCTTGGTGGCAAATTTCCTAAGAATGTAACATATCGAAGAATTTGGGTAAATGAGCCTAAAAATAAATTTGAAAAAATGCTGCATCATTTATTACAGTTGTTTTTTTCAATAAGTATAGTTTTGTTGGGCAGTAAAAAGAAGGTAATTTATTTTAATTATGCTCCTTTAATTGCAATACCTGTTGTTAATAAATTATCAAAATTATTGCATCGCAAAATATTGATTACATGTCATTGTGAGCTGGATTTTTTAGCTGACAATAATTTTAGAAATTTAAATAGGTTTTCGATCAAGACTTTAAAATTATTTAAATCTTCAGATTATAAATGGTCTAATTCCTTATACTTCTCTTGTTTAGGAGAGCATGTCAAAAAAAATGCTAAAAATGTATTAAGCAATTTAGCGTGGAATAAATTGATTTCTTTTGAGCATACATGGATTTTTGATAGACAAGTTGAGAATAAAGATTTGAACAAGGAAAAAATTCAGGTTGGTTTTGTAGGATCAATAAGTGAAGAAAAGTGGCTGGACAGTATTTTTTATTTACGGAATAATTTGCCATTGAGTAAATTTGATATTACTGCAATTGGCCGTGTTTTCTGTAACCCTGAATTATTGAATAAGAACAATATTCGATTTATAAAGGAAGCTGAAAAAGAATTCATTTCTTCTGAAATGATAAAGTTTGAGCTTTCGAAACTTGATTTTGTTGTATTTCTTTATCCAGAAGAAAGTTTTAAAATGACTGCTAGCGGAGCAATTTTTGATGCGATTAATGCCGAAAAATATGTTTTAGCTTTACATAATGATTGTTTTGATTCGCTAATGCATAGAACTAAGTTTGGAACTCTTTTTCATAATGTGAAAGAGATTGTAGAATTTCTAAATAATCTTGAAAATTTAAATATTGAGGAAATAGACTACAAAGTAGTTAAGGAGAATTTAAGCCCTTCCAGTGAGGTACTGAAATTAAAAAGTGAACTTGAAAGAATCTTTTTTATACAATAAAATTAATGTTAGAATGAATAGAATAAAGAAAATATTAAAAATTGAAAAATCAAATAGAAAGAGACAAGTGCAGGCTAGTGGTCTATTTTTCTATGATTATTATATGCCAAATTTAGTCAGATTTTTATTCAATGTTCTTGTTCAGTTTTTAAGCCCTTTACTATACATTTTGTTACGTGTTGGCAAAAAGAGAGTTAGATTATCAGAGCCAAAATATACATTTTCGGTATGTGCTATTTTTAAAAATGAAGATTTATCATTAAAAGAGTGGATTGAGTATCACCTTAATATTGGGGTTGAGCATTTTTATTTATATAATAATAATTCTACTGATAGCTTTGAATTAATATTAGAGCCGTATGTTAAAAATGATATTGTCACTTTGATAAGTTGGCCTCTCGCTCAAGAGCAACAAATGCCTGCCTATAGCGATTGTTTTGATAGGTTTAAAAATGAGACAAAATGGCTGGCGTATATTGATTTAGATGAATTCATTTGCCCTTTTTACGAAACAGATATTAAAAAATGGATCGGAAAATTCAGTAATTATCCATCTGTTTATATTTATTGGAAAATGTTTGGTACATCTGGAATTATCGAGCATAATAAAGAGAAGCTTATAATCGAACAATATATTTCGTGTTGGGACAAATATTACGATATTGGTAAGTCGATTATTAATACACAATTTGAGGTACTTGAATTTGATAAAAAATACACACACACAATGTTTGGATCGGTTAAGATTTTTAATTACAGAATTCCTATGCCGCCAATAAATGAGTTTAAGAAATTTGTTTTATTTGAGATTAATAGAAGTGGATTATTTAATAAAAACTTTTCAATTCAATTAAATCATTATTATTCGAAATCTTATATCGAATATATGGACAAAAAAAAGGCTCGTGGAGATGTCGCTCTTGTTGGTGATGATGCTAAAAATTTGAAATCTGATGAAGTGTTTTTTTATTTCCAAAATCAATGTACTTCTGTAGACTACAAGATTTATCGTTTTATCAATGAACTTAAAATAAGTATGGGATATACATCCAAATAAAAAAATAGATGAGTAATTCTACAAATGTTTCAATAATAATTGTAAACTACAATACAAAGAAATTAACAAATGATTGCATACAATCTATTTTTAAGGTCACTCAGGATGTTAAATATGAGATAGTATTAGTAGACAATGGTTCTACAGACGGCAGTGCAGAATATTTTGAAAATTATAATGGAATAATTTTCATTAAATCTGGTAAAAATCTAGGTTTTGGCAAGGCGAATAATTTAGGTTATGAAGTATCAAGTGGGAAGTACGTTTTCTTATTAAATTCAGATACTGTTTTACTTAACAATGCTGTGAAAATATTTTATGAAACTATGGAATGTCTGCCTAAAAATGTTGCCTGTATTGGTGCACCATTAGTAGCTGCAGACAAAAAAACAATTACAACTTCTTATGGAAAATTCCCAGAGTTTAAGGATATTTTTAAAGCATTATTTAATCTTTATATTGGAAAATTACTAAATAAATCAATTATTGAACCAGGAACTCAAAAAGTAGCATCACCAATTGATGTAGATTATATAACAGGTGCAGATTTATTTATCAGGAGAAATGTTATTGATGAATGTGGTTTATTTTGCCCAGATTTTTTTATGTATTTTGAGGAAACAGAATTGCAATTACGTTACAACAAATCGCGATACAAGTCGCAACTTGTGCCTGGCCCAGAAATAATTCATCTAGAACCAAGTTTAAAAGAAAGAAAAAAAAAGAGGTATACGACAATTCATCGATATATATTTTTTGAGGGTATGTTTTTATATTTTAAAAAGAGAGACTCGTTTTTGAAATACTTTGTTTGGCGTTTACTGAATTTAGGTTATCTCCCTACAACTTTTTCCACTATGGGTACAATAACTCAAAAAATGCAATTAGTTCTCTTATTTATTGGTATAAAAACCATAAGACGTTAAAAGCTTTTTTTAAATTAATACATGTATGCGAAAGATTATTAATAAAGTTGTATCAAATTTAAAAGGTGAGGAATTTCAGTTAGATCCTAAAATACCACTTTCTTATTTGTTTCACTTTTTCACAATCAAGTTTTTTTCTTTGCTATATGGTGTTGGTGTAACTAGAAAATTTAAAAAAGTTTTTATACACCCTTCCTCCACAGTCGTTTGTAGCTCTAAGATCAAATTTGGAGAAAATTTTTTAGTGGGTAGGAATTGTTATGTTAATGCACTTTCGGAAGAGGGTTTGATTTGTGGAGATAATGTATCTATGGGATTTCATACTCATATAGATTTAACAGGAAGCCTTAAAAATCTTGCAAAAGGTATTAAAATTGGAAATAATGTTGGTCTAGGATCTCATGGTCACTATGGAAGTGGAGTTGGAGGTTTAGAGATTGGTGATGATACAATTATTGGTAATTATGTTAGTTTTCATCCCGAAAACCATAATTTTTCAGATTTAACAGTGCCAATAAGATTACAAGGTGTTTCTGGCAAAGGAATAATTATAGGCGAAAATTGTTGGATTGGAACCAAAGCTACTTTTCTAGATGGTGCAGAAATTGGTAATGGCTGTGTCGTGGCAGCTGGCGCGGTAGTAAAAGATAAATTTCCTGATAATGTTATTATAGGAGGTGTTCCAGCCAAAATTTTAAAATATAGAACTGCATTATAAATTGTAAAAAAATTTGCAAGATTATCCTCTTATATCATTATGTATTCCTGTCAATGGTAGAATTGATTATGTAAGAAAAACCTTGGAAAGCATTTATAGTGACGCGAATTATTCTAAAGTTTCCTTAGATGACTTTGAAGTAATTTTATCAGATAATGACCCAAATCGAGAGATAGAATGCCTGTTAATTGAATTTCCATTTGAAAATTTTTTTTATTTTAATACTCAATGTGACGGCTTTTTAAATTCATATTTTGTTTTGGCCTATGGCAAAGGAGAATTTTTAAAATTGCATAATAGTCAGGAAATATTTCAGAAAGGGTCATTATTAAATATGATAGGATTTATAAAGACATTTAATAAATCAAGACCTAGCATATTTTTTACAAGTGGATTTTTAGGCAATGGCAGAATAATAAATTATGATCGATTTGATGATTTTATGAGCAATTTATCTTATTGGTCTTCGTGGAGCAATGGTTTTGGAATTTGGAGAGAAGATTTTGATATGATTAAAGGAAAAACTAAAATGAATACTTTGTTTCCCCATACGTCTCTATTTTTGACACAATATAACAAGAAAGCATTTGTCATAAATGATGAGCCTTTGTTTAAAACACAGTTTGTTAAAAAAAGAGGGGGACATAATAAGTTTCAGGCATTTAGTATAGAATATCCATCATTAATTCAAAGTTCTTATGATAATAAACAAATTAGTTTAGAAACCAAAAAAAAGATTTTTAAAGATGTTTTATATAATTATTTACCATTACTTTATTTTAATGTGAAGATTGCAAGGCGAGAAACTTTTTCTTCAGATGCGTTTAAAAAGAATATACAAGTTTATTTTTCAAAAAGATCTTATTGGATAGTATGTAGTTTAAGTTTATTTATTCCTATTAAGATCATTTTGAGAAAAATAAAAATAAATTATTTCATCAAGTCTAAATAATTGATTATTAATGAAAATCTCAATAATAGGAACAAGAGGTATTCCTAATCACTATGGAGGTTTTGAACAATGCGCAGAATACCTTGCTTTAGGATTAGTAAAGAGGGGTTTTGAAGTTATTGTGTACAATTCTCATAATCATCCTTATCAACAAAACGAGTGGAACGGTGTTCAAATTGTTCATTGTTATGATCCAGAGGACAAATTAGGAACTGTCGGACAATTTATCTATGATTTTAATTGTATACGAGATGTAAGAAAACGAGATTGCGATATAATTCTACAATTAGGCTATACAAGTAGTTCAGTTTGGGGATGGCTATTACCTAAAAAAGCCATCATAACTACTAATATGGATGGTTTAGAATGGAAAAGAACGAAGTATAAAAGGGTGATCAAAAGATTTCTTCAGTATGCTGAATCACTGGGAGTAAAGTATAGTGATTATCTTATTTCGGATTCCATAGGTATTCAAAATTATCTTCTTGAAAAATATAAAGTTTCATCAACTTATATAGCTTATGGAGCGAAAACCTTTTTTAATAATGATGTGATAGCTTTAGAACGTTATAATTTGTGTCCTTATGAATATGATATGCTCATTGCCAGATTGGAGCCAGAAAATAGTATTGAGATAATTTTAGATGGTGTAATTGGCGCGAAGTTAAATAGATCATTTTTAGTAATAGGAAACCATAATACATCTTATGGAAACTATTTAAAAGAAAAATATTCTCAATGCAGTCAAATTAAATTTTTAGATGGTATATACGATATTGAAATTTTAAATAATTTAAGGTATTATTCAAATATTTATTTTCATGGTCATACTGTTGGAGGCACAAATCCTTCATTATTAGAAGCAATGGCTTCTAATAGTTTGATTTGTGCAAATGATAACGAATTCAATCGCTATATTTTACGAGAAGATGCTGTTTATTTTAAAAATTCTTTAGATGTTTCTCAATATTTGGATAATGTAAAATATGAAGATGAAAAATTTCAAACAATGTTAGCCAATAATAAGATGAAGATCAGGTATATGTATGACTGGGAAATTATCATCAATCAATATATGAACCATTTTATTGAGATTTATAATAGATAGAAGTTGTTTGAAATGAATTTTTTACAAAAACTAGCGAAATATCGTTTTTCCAGATATTTTCAATTGCTTTTTATTTCTTGGGATATTGTACTGTTAAATTTAGCAATACTCATCTCTGGAATTGTCAAACTGGAAAATATTGATCAATTATATCTGAAAGAAACCCAAACGATATCTTTATTAGCTAATTTAATCTGGATTGGTCTTTTGTTGTATAAAGATTCTTATCGAATCATTAGAGTAGAAACAATAGAATCGATCTTATCAAGAACTATAAAAAAAATTATCATTCATGCCGCAATAGTATCCATTTTTGTGGTGTCATTGGATTATGATGGTATAAGCAGATTTCAACTTCTTTATTTTTACGTTTTTTTCTTTTCTTTTTTAATGTTATCAAGAGTTTTCTCCATGAAGACTTTAAAATACATTCGATACAAAGGTTATAATTTTAGAAATATAATTATTGTAGGAGCAAACGATACCGGTAAAAGAGTGCTAAAAATATTGTCAAAAAACTTAACATATGGTTACCGTTTTTTAGGTTTTTTTGATCAAAGTCAAAATGAAACGATATCCAATATTTTAGGCGGATTTGATGAAATTGAAAGTTTTATAACAAAAGAACAAGTGGATGAAATGTATGTCGCTCTTCATATAGATGACATTGATGTTATAAATAAACTTATTCAGATTTGTGAACATCACATGGTGCGAATTAAGTTTATTCCAGATTTTCAATTGTATACTAAATCAAGCCGGGTTGAGATTTCTTTTTATGAAAACATGCCCGTTTTAATGTCACGTCCTGAACCTTTGGAGAGTACTATTAATAGACTGATCAAAAAAGTATTTGATGTTTGTTTTTCTTTTTTGGTTATCATTTTAATATTTCCCTGGTTATTTCCAATAGTAATGATAATGATTAAAATTGAATCTCCTGGGCCAGTTTTTTTTAAACAAGATAGATCAGGAAGAGATAATAAATCATTTTCATGCTTAAAATTTCGAAGCATGCGTCTCAATAAGATTTCGGATAATGTGCAGGCTCAAAAAGGTGACAGCCGTATCACTAAATTCGGTGCTTTTATGAGAAAAACAAGTATTGATGAACTGCCACAATTTTTTAATGTTTTTATAGGTAATATGTCTGTTGTTGGGCCTAGGCCACACATGTTGTTCCATACACAGGAATATAGCGAGTTAATCAATAATTATCTGGTGCGTCAATACGCAAAACCTGGAATTACTGGCTGGGCGCAGATTAATGGTTACCGTGGTGAGACTAAAAAACTTATTGACATGGAAAATAGAGTAGAATTTGATATCTGGTATATAGAAAACTGGAGTTTACTCTTAGATTTAAAAATTATCGTAAAAACGGTCTTGAATATTTTTCAAGGAGAAAAAAATGCCTACTAATTAATCTCCAATTTTATAAAAAAATCCTTTAAAGCAGATTCTCTTTTGCTTTATTCCCTTTATTTTAAATTCAATTTAATGAAATCTCAATTTCTTCTTCAGGTAAAAACGATTAGTTTTTTATCTCTCTTATTTCTGTTTTTTTCTTGTGCTTCAAAAAAAAACATTCTCTATTATCAGGATGTTGATTCTTTGAAAACAGAGCATACATCTTCTTATGAAGTTAAAATCCAGCCAGATGATTTATTAATGATTATTGTGTCTGCAGATGATCCTGAAGCGGCAATACCATTTAATTTAAAAACAGTCAGTGTGTCTGGAAATAATAGGCAGGATTTAGCACGTAGTCAGGAAACTGTTCAGCTTTATTTGGTTGATAATAACGGAAACATTGAATTTCCTGTATTAGGTAAAATTCACGTAGGAGGTTTAAGTCGTACTGAAGTATTGCAATTTTTGCAGAATAAAATTGAGAATTATATTAAAAATCCAATTGTGAATGTCCGCATCACGAATTTCAAAATTTCATTGCAGGGAGAAGTTAATTTACCAGGAACATATCCAATAAATTCAGAACGAATCACGCTTATTGAAGCTTTAAGCATGGCGAAGGATTTGACTATTTATGGTAAAAGAAATAATATTCTCATTATTAGGGAAAATAATGGGGTAAAGTCATATAATCGAGTAGATATTACGAAATCAGATTTTATAAATTCTCCTTTTTATTATTTAAACCAAAATGATGTAGTGTATGTTGAACCTAATAGAACAAGAGTAAATTCTTCGGCAGTGGGGCCAAATACTTCGGTAATAATATCGGCCGTCTCTATTTTAGTATCGCTCGCCGTATTAATTTTTAAATAAGTAAACAAAATATAAATAAATGAAAGATTTTTATAATGATATAATTGACAATGAGGCTGAAGATGTTGATGTTAAGGAACAGTTATATAAATATTTAGTTCATTGGCGTTGGTTTTTAGGGAGTATTATAGTTTGTATAATATTGGCTTTTTTATACCTGCGATATACAACACCCAATTATGAAGCCGTAACCAGTATTTTGGTAAAAGATGAAAAGAAAGGAGGTATGCTTTCTGAATTATCTGCTTTTTCGGATTTAGGATTAGGTGGTAATATGAAGAATAATGTTGATAATGAAATAGAAGTTTTAAAATCCAGGACATTAGTTGAAAATACCATAAAAAAACTAAATCTTACTACAGGATTATTTGTTGAGGGAAAAGTTATTGACCGTGATATTTATGCACAAGCACCAATCAGGATCAATTTTATAAATAAATCAGTTGCATTTAATGAAGCGGAGGCTATTTTGAAATGTGATTTGTTGGACCTGAATACTTTTTCATTAGAAAATGAAACAGAAAACCAGGAAACTTTTATTATAAAAAATAAAAAGGAATTTAAATTCGGAGAAAAAATCCAAACAAAAATCGGTACACTGATTATTGACAAAACTTCTTTTTTTTCAATGAAAGAAACGGACGATCTTAAATCTATTAATATAGTGATAAGCCCGCTTGATGAAGTAACAGAAAACTTTAGGGAAAAATTAAAAGTCGAGTCTGTAAGCAAAACCAGCAGTGTAGTAAATATTTCTATTTCAGATCCAGTTGGGAAAAAAGCAGAAGATTTTTTAGATAATATGATTCAGATTTATAATAATGATGCGGCCGAGGATAAAAATTATATTTCAGAGAACACGTCTAAATTTATTGCTGGTCGTTTAAGTTTAATTGCCAAAGAGTTGGATGGAGTTGAGCAGGATGTAGAATCTTTTAAAAAAACAAATAGACTGACAGATATTGATTCTGAAGCAAAACTTTTTATTGAAGATGCAGCAGAATATGATAAAAAAGGGATCGAAACAGAAATTCAGTTGAACGTTGCCTCTTCATTATTAGATTTTATTAAAAAAAGCAATAATTCAGATTTATTACCAACAAATATGATCTCTGATAAAGGGGATGCAGGTGCATTAATTAATTCCTATAATCAACTAGTTCTCGATAGAAATCGAATTTTAAAGTCGGCTACTACTGAAAATCCATCAGTAATAAAACTTGATCAGCAGATCAGTTCTTTAAAAGTAAGTGTTGTGGAAAGCATCAAACGTTTACAATCTAATCTTCAAATTCAAAATAGAGATTTTAAGGGGCAGGAAGGAATTTTGAAAAGTAAAATTGGCAAGATTCCAGTTCAGGAACGTCAATTCAGAGTTATTGCCAGACAGCAAAAGGTCAAAGAAGAATTGTATCTGTACTTATTACAGAAAAGAGAAGAAACTGCAATTTCTTTGGCAGCTACAGAGCCAAATGCTCGTGTAATTGATGCCGCTAGAGCTGATAAAAAACCAATAAGTCCTAAGAAGAAAATTATATATCTGGCTGGTTTACTGCTGGGCATATGTGTTCCTTTTGGCATTATTTATACCAATAATTTATTAGATACAAAAATTAAGAGTAAGCTAGATTTGGAAGGAAAAACGCCAATTCCTTTTATTGGTGATGTTCCCACTTCTCATGATACAAAGGAATTGATAAAAACAGAAAGCCGGTCAAGTTCTGCTGAAGCAATACGAATTGTGCGAACCAATTTGGAGTTTATGCTCAACAAAGTACCAAATGGAGTTGCTAAAACTATTTTCGTAACCTCTACTTTTTCTTCAGAAGGAAAAACATTTATTTCTGCAAATCTTGCAGGGACTTTTGCATTATCAGGAAAAAAAGTTTTGCTTGCAGGTATGGATATTAGAAATCCTAAGTTTTCAGAATATATTGATGTTCCTAATTTGGGTCTAACAAACTATTTGTCATCTTCAGATAAGAATATTCAGGACTATATCATAAAACATAAGAAGTTTGAAAATTTTTATATTCTTCCTTCTGGTATAATTCCTCCCAATCCCGCTGAATTACTAATGGGAAAAAAAGTAGATGAACTGTTTGAACAGCTAAAAAAAGAATATGATTATATAATTGTTGATACAGCGCCAGTTAGTTTGGTTACAGATACTTTATTGATAGCTAAAAATGCTGATACTTTCGTTTATGTTATGAGAGCAAATGTATTAGAGAAACATATGCTGTCAATTGCAAATACACTTTATAAAGAAAATAAACTTCCAAATATGTGTATTGTACTTAACGACACAGATTCTACAAAAGGTTATGGTTATGGATATGGTTATGGAACAGTTTTGAATAAACCTTGGTACAAACGATTTTTTTGATATTTAAACTTATAATTTTTCTATAAGGCTCAAGATTTTGAGCCTTTTTTTATGTGGTAGGTTTATGTTACTATTGCCTTGTTTTAAAAAATAAAGAATAATTGATTTAAAAGTGTTACTTAAGAATAATTAAAAGACTATTTTCGTTGTAAATATTTTGCTAAGCTTTTGCTTTGAAAAGTTAATGATGAAAATTTTAGAAGAATTATCACATATCCGAATGTCTCGTTATTTCAAACTTTTGTTTGTCTGCTGGGATATAATTTTATTAAATGCATCAATACTTCTTTCTGCTTTAGCAAGATATGGCAGGGTTGAGGAAATATTTCTAAAAGAAGAAAAAACGGTTTCTTTAGTTGCTAATTTAATATGGATTGGATTACTTCTTAATAAAGATTCCTACAGAATGGTCCGTATTGAACGTATTGAATCTATTATTAGTCGTACAATTCGAAAACTTCTCATTCATGCCTCTCTAATAGCTGTCTTTGTTGTCTTTTTAAACTTTTCAGATATTTCAAGAGTTCGATTACTGTACTTTTATTTATTCTTTTTTGGAATCTTACTTATTTCTCGTTATATCTCCATGAAGCTTTTAAAAGAAATAAGGGCAAAAGGATATAATTTTAAAAAGTTTGTTGTTGTTGGCGCTAATGAAACAGGCGAAAAAATGCGTAAGATATTGGCCAAAAATTTGACTTACGGATATAAATTTTTAGGTTTTTTTGATGAAAAGAACGACAGTCTAAAAGAAACGTATAGTCCATTTTTAGGAGGTTTTGACAAGGTTCAGGAGTTTCTTGTCAAAGAAAAAGTAGATGAACTTTATGTCGCCCTTCATATTGACAATGTTGAAACAATAAATAAATTAATAAAAATATGTGAGCAAAATATGGTTAGGATAAAATTTATTCCTGATTTCCAATTGTATACAAAATCGAACAAAGTTGAGGTTTCATTCTATGAAAACACTCCAGTATTAATGCTTCGACAAGAGCCTTTGGAGTTGGCAATCAATAGATTGCTGAAAAAAATATTTGATGTTTGTTTTTCTTCATTAGTCATTTTAACGATTTTTCCATGGCTTTTTCCATTAGTGACTTTAGTGATCAAAATAGAATCACCAGGCCCTGTTTTTTTTAAACAAAAACGTTCAGGACGTGATAACAGGCCTTTTACTTGTCTGAAATTTAGAAGCATGTTTGTTAATGATCTGGCCCATGACAAACAGGCTGGAAAAGGAGATAGTCGTATAACTAAATTTGGGGCTTTTATGCGTAAAACGAGTATAGATGAGCTACCTCAGTTTTTTAATGTACTTTTTGGTAATATGTCTGTTGTTGGGCCTAGACCTCACATGATCAATCTTGCAAAAGAATATGGTGAATTAATCGATAATTATTCAGTCCGTCATTATGCTAAACCAGGAATTACAGGTTGGGCACAAGTTAACGGTTATCGTGGCGAGACCAAAAAACTTGAAGATATGGAAAACAGGGTCGATTGTGATATTTGGTATATCGAAAATTGGAGTCTTTTGCTGGATATAAAAATTATTATTAGAACAATTATGAATATTGTTAAGGGGGAAGAAAATGCCTATTAGCAAATCTTTTTTAAAACCTAAAGAATTGATTGTTTTTTATAATTTCCTTTAAATTAGATATTTGGTCCGTTTTTACTTTTTGTTCAAAACATGCAATATGTTTACCATGATGAACATCTGTCCCAACAAAATCATAAAGTCCTTTTTTTAAGAGATGTTCTGCTGTCTGAGTGATGTCTTTTCCATAGTATCCTACCATTGACAATAAGTTAAGTTGAAATTTACAACCAGCATTTTTAATTTTATCGTATTCCTTTAAATTTTTACTATAAAACAGATATCTTTCCGGATGTGCTAAAACGGGAATATATCCTGCAACTTGTAGGTCGAATATTATTTTGTACAACTGTACAGGAGCATTTATATACGACATTTCTACCAGTACATAATTATCTTTTAGAGTAAGGAGTTTTTCTGTTTTGAGATGATTTCCAAACCAGTCATCCATAAAATATTCAGCAGCAGTTTTAAACGAAGGATTGAGGTTTTCTCCTTTTAATAAAGATTGGGTTTCATCATATTTTTCGATAATCTTCTGTTCGGAGTTATTCCAGATATAATGACTTATATGTGGAGTCGTAATAAACTGGGAGATTCCCAGTTCCTGAAATCCTTTTGTAAGTTTTTTTGTTTTTTCAATGTCTTTTGCGCCATCATCTATTCCAGGCAGGAGATGCGAATGGATATCGACATAATCGCCTCCTAAAAGGTCTTTCAAAAAAGGTCTCGATTTAAAGAATGTAAACATGGGGTAAAAACGTGTAACTCAAAATTTATAAATTGTAAAATTAATGTAGAATTTCTAATAACGCATTTTAGAATTACACTATATTTGATTTTTAGTAAAAAAGTAAAAATTTATGAAAATAAAAGAGAATTTATTCAATCAAAGAATTATTTCTATTGATGCTTTACGTGGAATTACCATTTTTGTAATGATTTTTGTAAATGAACTGGCTAGTGTTCAAAATGTGCCACAATGGATGAAACATATGCCTGCAGATGCAGATGCCATGACTTTTGTTGATTTAGTTTTTCCCGCTTTTTTATTTATTGTCGGAATGTCTGTTCCTTTTGCTTTTAACACCAGAATAATAAAAGGAGACAGTGCCAAAACAATTTGGACACATACTCTTAAGAGAGCTTTGGCACTTATTATTATTGGAGTTTTTATGGTAAATGCCGAATATGGTTACGATGCTTCTAAAATGATTATTTCGCCAGTCTTTTGGGGACTTTTAGCCTACATAATGCCAATTCCGATTTGGAATAAATATCCGAAAGATTTTCCGCTTTGGCTCAAAAATGTATTGCAATATGGAGGTATTTTAGTTCTTATTACACTATACTTTTTATACATTCAGGATACCGGCGAACGTGGAATGACTCCAAAATGGTGGGGAATTCTCGGTTTAATTGGTTGGGCATACCTTTTAACCGTTGTCTATTACTGGCTGGTTTCAGGAAATTTGTGGGCCATGATCGGATTTCTGATTTTTAGTGTAGTGATGAACTCTCTAAATCTTACCGAAAATTCATTTGTTCACAATACTTTCTGGTTGAGTTTTATAGCGGGACATCTTACGCATGGTGCACTCGTCTCTGCTGGAGTCGTAATCTCATTACTATTTTTTGATCGAAAAATTGAAAATAAAATCAATTGGCCTGTAGTTGCTTTTATCATTTTGTTTTTTTCAGTTGGATTTGCTTTAAGACCTTTATTCGGAATCTCAAAAATAAAAGGAACTCCATCCTGGACAATGATCTCAGCGGGAATCTGTACTGTATTGTTTTACTTTTTATATTGGTTGATGGAAATTAAAAAACAAACCAAATGGAGTGCTTTTTTTATGCCCGCAGCAGCAAATCCGCTTTTAATTTATATACTTCCGGGAGTGATTTATTATTTCTGTAAAGCATTTAACATTCATATTATTCCGGGATATTTCAGAGAAGGTGTTCCGGGAATTATCTGGTCTTTAGTATTTTCTACAATTATGCTTTTCGTAATGAAAATACTGAATAAATATAAAATTCAATTGCATTTGTAGTTTTATCAAAGCGGTTTTTTAGCGCGAAGTGCACTAAGGATTTTCGCAAAGTTTGCAAAGAATTTTTGCGATGAATGTTTCAAAAATATAAAAAGGTTCGCAAAGTTTTGCGAACCTTTTACTTTTATATAAAGTGTTATTTGCTTAAAAAACGTAGCACTCTTTCGCGGTAAATAATTTGGTCGTATTCGAAACTAATTTATAACAACCGACTTTATTTTCAAAACCGATCCGGAAACAGGATTATAATTCACAAAGTTGAATTTGCATAAGTTGTGAATATTCAAGAGTTTTCCGTCAGAAAGTTCGTCCTGTTTAAAATCGGACCAGAGAATTTTTATAGTTTTAAATCGATTGGGAGAAGCCGGCATACTAACTCTTGGATGAGAACCTCCATGTACACAACCAGTTCCTTCTGAATTTCCTTCTCTTGCCTGCAATTTTATAATTTGGGAAGATTGGTATGTAATTTCTACATATTTTGATTCGCTTGAAAGATTGATCGGAATTCCATCATTTGTTTCAGATGGATTAATCATGACATTCAGTTCAATTTCTCCTTTCGGATTTTCTTTTGCGGTTACCACAATTATTCCTTTTTTCAGTCGAAGATCGTTTATCTTTTCTTCACTTTCTTTAGAAGGCCCGGCAATAAACCATTTGTTAGATTTTATAAGATTTTTTCTTTTTTCTTGTGCTTTCGCAGAAAAACCAAAAACTAAAAGACAGATTAATAATTGACGCATAAGACTTTTTAAAAATCAGATAATCAGAAACTCAAATGTAGCTTTTTTTGAGTCACTTAAAAATCTTTTTTATTCCAATATAAATATTGGTTATTATTCTTAATAAAATTATAAATTTGTAAGAAGTGGTTTTTAAAATATTGTAAATGAATAATTTAAAAATTGTATATGTCTTCTGTTTCTGCTGGATAAGTTTGTTTTGTAATGCACAAAACGACAGCTTGAGTGTGGGAAATCGGGATATATTGGATGTTATTCATAAAATTTTTGATAAAAATGATTCCATTAAAACGGACCATCAAAAAAAACTGGCTTTCTCTTTACTTCCTGTTCCTGTCGATGTAAATTCCAGTACAGGTCTTGTTGTTTCTTTTTTAACTACTTTTTATTTGGGCGAAGACCATGAAAAAACCAAAATGTCGCAGGTTACTTTTTCGCCTTATTTTAGTTTTACCAAACAATATGTTTTTCCGGTTCAGTCTTACGTTTACACTAGTGAAAATAAATGGAATTTTATCGGTGATTACCGGTATATGATTTATCCTCAGGATACTTACGGTTTGGGCGAACACGATTCAAAGGATAAAATGTCAACACTCGATTATCAGCAATGGCGATTTTATCAATTCATTACCCGAAAGATCGTGGGAAATTATCGTTTAGGTACCGGTTTTCTTTTTGATAATTATCAGAATATTTCTGAAGAATCTTATATAGATGGTGAAACCGATTATTACCAATATATGAATGGCGATTTCTCAGACGAGACTTCGTTTGGATTTGCGATTCAGGGTTTATATGATTCTCGGGAAAACATCATTAATCCAAAGCAAGGATTATATGTTGAAGCCGATTTACGTATCAATACCAGCGGAGTTGACGGAGATAAATGGCAATCCTTATATATTGATGCCCGTAAATACCATTCTTTCAGCAAAACCAAACACAGAGTCTGGGCTTCAAGAGCTTTTTACTGGTCAACATTTGGCGGAAAGCCTCATTATCTGGATTTGCCAAGTATTGGCTGGGATCGGGATGGAAAAACGGGAAGAGGTTTTACCAAAAACAGATATCGAAGCAATGCCTTAATTTACTTTGAAACCGAATATCGAACAGACATCAGCCGAAATGGTTTTTTTGGTGCGGTATTTTTTACCAATATTTCTTCTGTTTCCAAATTGGATACTTACGAATTTAAAAAGTGGAATCCCGCTGTTGGAACAGGAATCCGCATCAAATGGAACAAACGAAACGGAAGTAATTTGGCTTTAGATTACGGAATTAGTAAAAACGACTGGTCGCTTCGTTTGGGGTTATCAGAAAATTTCTAACTTTCGGCCAAAATCTACAAGATCAATTTTGCATGCAGTTATCGGTTATTATTCTCAATTATAATGTGCGTTACTTTCTGGAACAATGCGTTTTAAGTGTTCAGGAGGCAATCACGGCAATCGATGCTGAAATTATTGTTGTAGATAATAATTCATCAGACGAAAGTGTTTTGATGATGAAAGAAAAATTTCCAGAAGTAAAATTGATTGAAAACAAGGAAAATTTTGGTTTTCCGAAGGGAAATAATATTGGTTTTCGTCAGGCGAAAGGAAAGTACATCTGTATTTTGAATCCAGATACCGTTGTGGGAGAAGATACATTCTTGAAGATTCTGGCTTTCGCCGAAAAGCAAAATAATCTAGGAATTATCGGTTGTAAACTGATTGATGGAACAGGAGCGTTTTTGCCTGAAAGTAAAAGAGGAATTCCGACACCCTGGGTTGCCTTTACGAAGATTTTTAGTCTTTATAAAATCTTTCCTGGAACCAAACTTTTTAATCAATACTATGCCCAGCATTTGAATGAGAACGAGACAGGAAAAGTTGATATTCTCGTTGGAGCTTTTATGTTTTTAGAAAAAAAACTGTACGAAGAGTTAAAAGGTTTCGACGAAAATTGTTTTATGTATGCAGATGATATCGATTTGTCATATCGCGCTTTGCTGTTGGAAAAGACTAATTTTTATTTTCATGAAACAGCAGTTCTGCATTATAAAGGAGAAAGCACAGTAAAAGATGAAAAGTACATGAAACGATTTCAGGAATCGATGAATTTCTTTTATCAAAAACATTTCAGGAAATCGTGGTTCTTTAGTATCTTTATTAAAATTGGTGCTTTTTTATTTTCAATAGCTAAAATGTTTCAGGGAAAACAAAAAGAGAACCCATTGCCGGAAAGTTATTTTTTATGCTCCGAAAATGAGAATTTCACTGAAAAACTGGCTTCGATTTTGCAAAATAAAGTTGGTTTTTTAGATTTCAAAGAGGAAAAAATGGTAAATTCGTGCCTGATTTTAAAGGGTAAAAGAGCTGAGATCATTTTGGATAATCACTATGTTTCATTCAAAAAATGTATCGAAATCATAGAAACTCTTAAAGATAAGAAGGTTACTTTTAAAATATTTCCTAAAAAAACGGGTTTTATTATTGGAAGTAACTCCAGAAATGACAGAGGGCAAATTATAAAAATTGAGTAAAAAATTATATTAAGTGTAATTTATGTTTAAAATATTCGTTAATTTCGCAATCTGAAAATCAAAAACATCTTTTAGATTAACAATATGGCAAGATTTGAATTAAAGCTTCCGAAAATGGGAGAAAGTGTCGCTGAAGCAACCATTACAAACTGGTTGAAAGAAGTTGGAGACAAAATTGAAGCTGATGAAGCTGTGCTCGAAATTGCAACCGATAAAGTTGATAGTGAAGTGCCTAGTGAAGTATCAGGGATTTTAGTTGAGCAGTTGTTTGGAAAAGATGATTTAGTACAAGTAGGGCAGACGATTGCCATTATTGAAACTGAAGGCGGTGAAGCGGTGATTACAGAAGCAACTACGGTAGAAGAGACCGTTGTTCCTGAAGCAGCTGCAGAAATTGAAAAAACAATTGAAGCAGTTAAAGAAACTGTAACAACTGCAGAAGATTTTTCAGGTTCAGAAAAATTCTTTTCTCCATTAGTAAAAAATATTGCAAAAGAAGAAGGTATTTCTCTAAATGAGCTTGAAAATATGCCAGGTTCAGGAAAGGACGGCAGAGTAACAAAAGAAGATATTTTAAAGTATATAGAAGATCGTAAATCGGGAATTGTACAGGCGCCAAAAGTGGTTGAAGAAGCTCCGAAAGTGGTTGTTGAAACTCCAAAGGCAGTTCAGGCTCCGGAACCGGTTGTACAGAAAAGCCAGCAGGTAGTTCCTGTTTCTGTAAACGGAGGCGACGAAATTGTAGAGATGGACAGAATGCGTAAACTGATTTCAGGTTACATGACAGCTTCAGTTCAGACTTCTGCTCATGTCCAGTCTTTTATTGAAGTTGATGTGACAAACATTGTAAAATGGAGAGATAAAGTGAAAACAGCTTTCGAAAAAAGAGAAGGCGAAAAATTGACTTTTACGCCGATTATGATGGAAGCAGTTGCAAAAGCGTTGAAAGATTTCCCTGGAATGAATATTTCTGTTGATGGCGATTATATCATCAAAAAGAAAAATATCAATTTAGGAATGGCGGCGGCATTGCCAAACGGAAATTTAATTGTTCCTGTAATTAAAAATGCAGATCAGTTGAATTTGGTTGGAATGGCAAAAGCGGTTAACGATTTAGGAAACCGTGCAAAAGCTGGAAAACTAAAACCAGACGATACACAAGGCGGAACTTACACGGTGACGAACGTTGGAACTTTTGGAAGTGTTTTCGGAACGCCAATTATCAATCAGCCTCAGGTTGGGATTTTAGCTCTTGGAGCAATTCGTAAAGTTCCTGCAGTTATTGAAACTCCGGAAGGAGATTTTATTGGAATTCGTCAGAAAATGTTCTTGTCTCATTCTTATGATCATAGAGTGGTAGATGGAGCATTGGGAGGAAGTTTTGTGAAAAGAGTAGCAGAATATTTAGAAGCTTTTGATGTGGATAGAGATTTCTAAAGTCAATTAGAAAAATATTTCAAATCCGATTAGTTTATGACTAATCGGATTTTTTTTGTATTTTGTAAGAAAAGCGTTAGGGGGTAATGCTTTAACTTGTTATTGATGTATTTTTTAAAAGTTAAAATCGTTAAATGAAAGCTTTTTTCGACAAAAAAAACGAGAATAAAGGAGGATATTCGGCTTTAAAAATTACATTTGTAAACTTATAAAAATTAGAAATGGAATTAAAACTTAACAAGCCAATTTGCTTTTTTGATCTCGAAACAACGGGAATTGATATCGGTAAAGATAGAATCGTAGAAATTTCAATATTCAAAGTTTTTCCTAACGGAAACAAAGAAAGTAAAACCTGGTTGGTTAATCCAACAATTCCAATCCCTCCACAAACTACCGCTGTTCACGGTATTACAGATGAAAAAGTAGCTAACGAACCTACGTTTGCAGAATTGGCTCCGCATATCCACAATATGATTAAAGACAGTGATTTGGGCGGATTTAACTCAGATCGTTTTGATATTCCGCTTTTAGCAGAAGAATTGCTTCGCGCAGGAGTAGATTTTGATATGAAGAATAAGGTTTCTGTTGATGTGCAGACTATTTTTCATAAAATGGAAGAGCGTACTTTAAGTGCTGCCTTGAAATTTTATTGTGGAAAAAGTTTAGATAATGCCCATTCAGCTGAGGCTGATACGATGGCGACCTATGAAATTCTGAAAGCCCAGTTAGACCGTTATCCTGAATTGGAGAATGATATGAAAGCTTTATCTGAATTTACAACTCGTAAAAAAATAGCTGATTTTGCCGGAATGATTGCTTTTGATAAAGATGACGAAGAAATTTTTACTTTTGGAAAACATAAAGGAGCAAAAGTGGAGAAAGTTTTAGAGTCAGAGCCTGGATATTTCAGCTGGATTCAAAATGCTGATTTTCCTTTATATACCAAAAAAGTTTTGACAGCAATTAAATTGAGAAAATTAAACACAAAGTAAAGTATGCAGTGTTCAGTTTTTAGTGTTCAGTCTCTGAATGCTATAGGTCTTGCTGAATACTAAAAACTGAAAACTGAACACTAAATAATAATGAAGATTATCTGTGTCGGCAGGAATTATGCCAATCATATAGAAGAATTAAAGAACGAACGTCCGAGTGAACCGGTTGTTTTTATGAAACCCGACTCTGCGGTTTTGCTGAAACAACATCCGTTTGTGATTCCGGAGTTTTCCGAAGATGTTCATCATGAAGTAGAAATCATTGTAAAGATTAATAAAGTGGGGAAATATATTGAGCCTAAATTTGCTCATAAATATTATGATGATATTAGTGTCGGAATCGATTTTACAGCAAGAGATTTACAGAGTAAATTAAAAGAAAAAGGACTTCCGTGGGAAAAAGCCAAAGCATTTGACGGCTCGGCAGTTATTGGTGATTTTTTGCCAAAAACTGATTTTGTTTCTATGGAAAACCTTAATTTTGAATTGAAAACAAATGGAGAAACGGTTCAAAAAGGAAATTCAGGCATGATGCTTTGGAAGATTGATGAATTAATTTCGCATGTGTCTCAATTTTTCACATTAAAAATTGGAGATATTATTTTTACGGGAACGCCTGCTGGTGTTTCGGCTGTAAAACCAAATGATGTTTTAGAAGGCTTTTTAGAAGATAAAAAATTATTCAGAATACAAGTAAAATAATGGCTTTAAAGTACAACCTTTCGAAAGTGTATGCGCTTTCAGATAACGATCCTGAATTTGTAAATCAGATTTTAACTTTGTTTGTTACAGAAGTTCCGGAAGATTTAAAACAAATAAAAGAAGGAATTAAGAAAAAGGATCATAAATATGCCTATTCCTATGCGCACAAAATAAAGCCTACTTTGGATCTAATGGGATTGAATGTAGCCTTTGAAGAGATTCTTCAAGTGGAAGCCTGGACAAAAGCGGAAGGCAAGAAAAAAGATATTATTGAAACTTTTAAAAGTATTAAAGTGCAGGTTAAAGAAGCAATCAAAGAGATTAAAAAAGATTTTGATTTGTAAAAATATAATCAGAACCCAATTCTTGTATTGAAAAAGAATTGGGTTTTGTTTTCTAATTTTGAAAAACTACTGTTTCTGTAAATGAGATTCAAGTGCTGAATTTTCTTCCTTATAATAAACCTGTTTGAATCAGGTAAAACTTTCCTTAAATAAATATGAAAGCAGCAATCATAACAATTGGAGATGAAATTCTAATTGGTCAAATCGTCGATACAAATTCAGCTTTTATTGCTAAATCATTAGATAGAATTGGAGTTGAGGTAGCAGAAATGCTGTCTATAAGCGATGATAAAAAACATATTTTAGATACTTTTACTCAGTTACAAAACAAAGTAGATGTTGTAATAGTTACAGGCGGACTTGGTCCAACTAAAGATGATGTGACTAAAAAAACGTTCTGCAAATACTTTGATGATGAATTGGTTGTAAATCCGGAAGTTTTGGCGCATGTTACGGAACTAATTGAAGGTTTTTACAAAAGACCCATTTCACAACTTAATAAAGATCAGGCTTTGGTGCCATCAACTTGTACAGTGCTTCCAAATAAAGTTGGAACAGCGCCGGGAATGTGGATGAAGAAAGAAAATACGGTTTTTATTTCGCTTCCGGGAGTTCCTTATGAAATGAAATATTTGGTTGAAGAAGAAATTATTCCCAAAATAGTAAAAGAATATAAACGTCCGTACATTATTCATAAAACCATTCTGACTTATGGTCAGGGAGAAAGTTTAGTGGCGGAACGCATTGAACAATGGGAAAATAACCTGCCGAACTTTATAAAATTGGCTTATCTGCCAAATCCGGGCCGTGTTCGTTTAAGATTAACGGCAAGAGGAACGGATAAAGAAGTTCTGGAAGCGGCTATTGAAGAAAAGGTACGTTCGTTGGATTTGATAATTCATGACATTATTGTGGGGTATGAAGAAAACGAAACATTAGAATCTGTGGTTAGTAAAATGTTGACCAAACATGGTAAGACAGTTTCAACAGCAGAAAGTTTTACAGGTGGGAGAGTAGCTTCGTTATTATCTTCTGTTCCTGGCGCATCAGGCTGTTTTAAAGGAAGTGTTGTTTCTTATGCAACCGAAGCAAAAATAAATGTGCTCGGAGTTCCGGAGGAATTAGTAGATAAATTTTCAGTTGTAAGTGCTGAAGTAGCGTCGTCTATGGCTTTGAATGTGAAAAAGTTACTGCAAACAGATTATGGAATAGCAACGACGGGCAATGCAGGTCCATCGAAAGGTGATTCTGATGCAGAAATTGGCACTGTTTTTATCGCTTTGGCAACCCCAACAGAGGTAATTGTGGAAGAATTTAACTTCGGACAACCTCGTGAAAAAGTGGTAGATAGGGCAACAGTTAAGAGTTTAGAAATATTGCAGAAAGAAATTTTAAAAATTGTGCAATAATTTTTTGCTACAATGGTTTATTTTTCTTTTCTTTGCACCCTGATTTTGAATAACGATAAAAGATAAGTATAATGTCAAGAGTTTGTGACCTTACAGGTAAAAGAGCGATGGTAGGAAATAACGTTTCTCACGCTATGAACAAAACTAAGAGAAAGTTTTCTGTAAACTTAGTTAAAAAGCGTTTTTATCTTCCAGAAGAAGATAGATGGATTACTCTTAGAGTAGCAGCATCTACGATAAAAACAATTAATAAAAATGGAATCACTGCTGTTTTGAAAAAAGCACAGTCAGAAGGATTTATCAAATAATCTTTTCCTAAATAAATATATAGCAAGATGGCAAAGAAAGGTAATAGAATCCAAGTAATTTTAGAATGTACTGAGCACAAGACTTCTGGTGTTCCAGGAACTTCTAGATATATTACAACTAAGAACAAAAAAAATACTCCGGACAGATTAGAGATTAAAAAATTTAATCCAATCTTAAAAAGAGTAACTGTTCACAAAGAAATTAAGTAATAATTAGAGATTTTGATAAAATCTCAAATGGTTTTTCATTTGAAGATTTATTGAATTCCAAAACATTTGAATCATGGCAAAGAAAACCGTAGCATCGTTACAAACATCTTCTAAGAGATTATCAAAAGCCATCAAAATGGTAAAATCTCCTAAAACTGGTGCATATACATTCGTAGAATCTATTATGGCTCCTGAAGAAGTTGATGAATTCTTGAAAAAGAAATAATTACATTTACATTATATAGAAAAGCTACTTTCTTTCGGAAGTAGCTTTTTTATTACCTATATTTGTCTAAAAATTTAAAGAATCGTAACAATTGGCCTCTTTTTGAAAAACAATTGCACTTTCTTTAAAGATTTGGATTTCTTGTCTGATAATCGAGAAATCTAGTAAATCTAATAATCTACAAAAAAATGAGTTTTTTTAAAAAATTATTCTCTACCGAAAAAAAAGAGACTTTAGACAAAGGTCTTGAAAAAACAAAAACTACTTTTTTCTCGAAGTTAAGCAAAGCTGTTGCAGGAAAATCTAAAGTCGATGACGATGTTTTGGATAATCTTGAGGAAGTTTTGGTAGGTTCTGATGTGGGAGTAAATACCACATTAAAAATCATTGAAAGAATTGAAAAACGCGTTGCTGAAGATAAATATTTAGGAACAGAAGAGTTAAACCAAATTCTAAGAGATGAAATTGGTGCTTTATTGTCTGAAACAAATACGGGAGAAGCAACAGAATTTGAAGTTCCAAAAGATAAAAAACCTTACGTTTTAATGGTTGTTGGAGTGAATGGAGTAGGTAAGACAACCACAATTGGAAAATTGGCTTATCAGTTTAAAAAAGCAGGACACAAAGTAGTTTTGGGTGCGGCAGATACTTTTCGTGCTGCAGCAATCGATCAGTTACAAGTTTGGGCAGATCGTGTTGGAGTATCCATCGTAAGACAAAATATGGGAAGCGATCCGGCTTCTGTCGCTTTTGATACCTTACAGTCAGCTGTAGCTCAAAATGCAGATGTTGTTATTATTGATACTGCCGGGCGTCTTCATAATAAAATCAATTTGATGAATGAGCTTTCAAAAGTTAAGCGTGTAATGCAGAAAGTTGTTGAAGATGCACCTCACGATGTACTTTTGGTTTTAGACGGTTCTACAGGGCAGAATGCTTTTGAACAGGCGAAACAATTTACAGCTGCAACAGAAGTAACTTCATTGGCTGTTACTAAATTGGACGGAACAGCAAAAGGTGGTGTTGTAATTGGTATTTCGGACCAGTTTCAAATTCCGGTAAAATATATTGGTGTTGGTGAAGGAATTGAAGATTTACAAGTCTTTAATAAATATGAATTCGTTGACAGTTTCTTTAAATAATTTATAATGAAAAATATATCGGCTTTAACATTCTATTTTGCTAGTGTATTATCTTTTGTTCTGGCAAATGTTTTAAAAGATAAAAATCTTTCTGTATACTATGTTTTACTGGTTTTAGGGATTGTTTTGTTCTTTCTGGGAGTGCTTAAAAGAATAAAAGCTAATAAGTAAATAAGTATCAGTTTTAAAAAAACGAGAGTTTTGAAAAACTAAAGCGATAGTGTAAGCTTTAGTTTTTCAAAACTTTTTTTATTGATATAAAGCATTAATTTTCTCCCACAACGTTTTGTCAAAATCAGATAAAGCGAGATTTACATTGTCTGCTGCATCTCCCATTCTGATAACTACCATATTTTTGCTTGGAATCACGTAAATTTTTTGGTCATTCTTTCCTAAAGCCATAAACATATCAGTTGGCCCGGTTGGAATTACACTTCCCTGAAATGTTAACTGAGATTGTGGTAAGTGGTAAGAACTTTTTCCATTTAGCCACCATAAATAACCGTAGCCTAAATTAATATTTTGAGAAGTGTTTGTTGCTTCGTTAAAAAAAGCTTCGTTAAGAATTACATTGTTTTCCCATTTTCCTTTATTGAGCATTAAAAGTCCAAAACGCGCCATGCTTCTTGTTGTGCTTGTATAAACACTATTTACGCCAAGCTGAACCCATGTTCCGTTCATTCCGATTTTGTCTCTTAATTTAGTGTTGAAATAGTTTTCCCAGGTTTGTCCGCTGGCTTTGGCAACTACATCTTGCAGTTTTACATAAACGTTATGGTAAGCCCATCGTGCTCCGGCATCGGCTTTGTAGATTAAATCTTCCGGATCGACATCATCTGTAGAATCATCAAGTCCTGATGTCATGGTTAAAAGATGTTTACAGGTTATGAGATTTTCTTTTGCAGCTGTTTCGCTTGTCCATCCTGTTCCAATATAATCAGAAACTTTGTTGTTGATGTTTAAAAGGCCTTCTTGTTGTGCAATTCCTGTAACGGTTGAGGTTAACGTTTTTCCTGCGCTAGCCCAGTACCAATTTGTAGTAGCGGTATGGTTATTAAAGTAATTTTCGAGAACTATTCTTCCGTTTACTAAAATGATAAAGGATTTTGAATGTTTGAGTTCGAGATAATCTAAAAGTGGCTGTACGGCACTTTGATTCCATTTTAGATCTGCAATTGATTTTGTTTCCCAGGTTGTTCCTGTAAGAGGAGGGAAATACATGTTTTCTGAAGGAGTTGTATCAGGTTCTGTTGAATCTTTACTGCAGCTTATAAATAATAAGGCTGTCAATAATCCGTAAATAGTTTTGGTCATGTCTTTTTGTTTTTGGTTTTGGGGTTTGACCAAAAATATGCAAAATAGTTTAATGGGTTTTGTGATTTTTTGTTTCTTTTGATGATTATAAGCTTACCTTTGTAGTTCGAGAAAAATCTTTTGAAAACTGATGCCCTAGCCCTGATGGAAGCGGCATCCTTTTGTGCCGGGGTTCGGCACAAAAGATATAGTGGACAGCAGGTTTCAGCTCCTTATAAAAATTCAAGTACTTATGAAAAACACTTTTATGATTTTGGTTTTATCGCTTTTGTTTGTAAGCTGCAAACAAGAAGTAAAGCCTGAAGATATTGCTAAATTAAACGGTTATTGGGAAATTGAAAAAGTAGTTTTTGACAAAGGAGAAGAGAAAGACTATAAGATGAATGAAACTTTTGATTTTTTTCAAATTAAAGATAATAAAGGAGTTCGAACTAAAGTGATGCCTCAGTTTGATGGCACATTTTTAACGACAGATACTTTTGAGAATGTGTCGGTTCGTTTTGCGGGAGAACATGTTTTCCTGGATTATAAAACAGATTATACGAAATGGAGTGAAGAAATCATTTCGCTTTCGGATAAAGAATTAGTGGTTAAAAATCCACAAAAAATAGAATATCATTATAAAAAAGCAGCACCAATAAATCTCTTAAACGATGGCGAAAAGACTAAATAGCGAATCTACAATTAGTGCTGTTTTGCAGCAGATTATTGAAGTGAATAAGTTACAGGCAGGAATGGATCAAATTGATGTTCGCGAGGCATGGAAAAATCTTATGGGAAGCGGAGTAAATACTTATACAAAGAATGTTATTCTAAAAGGCAGTACTTTGTATGTAGAATTAGGCTCTGCAGTTTTGCGTGAAGAATTAAGCCACGGAAAATCCAAAATCGTTAAAATGATCAATGAAGAATTGAGACGTGATGTCGTGAAGGATGTAGTTCTGAGATAGTGTTCAGTGTTCAGTTTTTTTTAGTGTTCAGTTATGGTTAAGATAAAAAATCCCGATTTTTGAAAATCGGGATTTTTTATTTTATCTGCCAGCTAAAAAACTGAACACTGAATACTAGAATTGCTCTCTTCCTGCAAAGTGGAATGCACTTTCGATAGCAGCGTTTTCGTCGCTGTCAGATCCGTGAACTGCATTTTCTCCAATTGAAGTAGCGTATGCTTTACGAATAGTTCCTTCAGCAGCTTCAGCCGGGTTTGTAGCTCCAATTAAAGTTCTGAAATCTTCTACTGCGTTATCTTTTTCTAAAATAGCAGCAACAATTGGTCCGCGAGACATAAATTCAACTAATTCTCCGTAGAAAGGTCTTTCTGCGTGAACTGCGTAGAATGCTTTAGCATCAGCTACAGTTAATTGAGTTAATTTTAATGAAACGATTTTGAAACCACCATTAGTAATCATTGCTAAGATGTTCCCGATGTGTCCGTTTGCAACAGCATCTGGTTTAATCATTGTAAAAGTTCTATTTGTTGCCATTTTGTATTTTATTAAATTTTGTGCAAAAGTATACTTTTTTTATCAATTGATTTTAATAAATTCATAATTAAAAGTCATTAGAAACGATGTTTTGGGCAAGAAATGTTTTTCATGGAAACCATATAAGGAATATAAGTTCATTTTAGAACGCGTTAAAATTTATTTGGTGTTTCTTCGCGAAGCTTTTAAATGAACTTATATCACTTATATGGTGAAAAAAATTAAACTTTGAATATTAATTTGTTTCTATAGAAAATCCAAAGAATAAATGTCCAGATCGCTACATAGGTCAACGCGCCCGCTAAAGAAGCGGACATTGGATTGCTGAAAAAGGGTGCAATTCCGAAATGATATAAATAATTTAAAAGATTGGTTTGTTCTTCAGGATTGTGCGGATTTTGGAATCGGATCATGGTTAATGCCTGCGGAATAATCTGCGAAGCAAAAAATACAATCATAGGGTTTACTCCCCAAATTACAAACAGTTTGAATCCCTTTTTATATTCTGCTATGTCAATAATATAATACAATGCTGTTAGACATACAGTTGCTAATCCGGTTGTGTATAAAACGTAACTGCTTGTCCAAATTGATTTATTTATTGGAAAAACCAAATCCCAAATTAATCCGAAGAAAATAAGTCCAGTACCAATCATTCCCATTCTTTGTGCCTTCTGGATTTTAGTTACGCTTAGAAGTAAAATCTGCCCGATGAATAAACCAATTATTCCGTTTACAATTGATGGTAAAGTGCTTAATATTCCTTCCGGATCCCAGGTTTTGGTTTCGTGGTACATATGTCCTTTTAGAATAACGCTGTCAACCCAGGCGGCTAAATTGGTTCCTCTTTCCAGATTAGCTTCCCCAACTCCGGGAACAGGGATTAAGGTCATAACTGCCCAGTAGCCTAAAAGCAAAACGATTCCTGTAATTAATTGTATTTTTCGGGATGTTTTTAAATACAAAAGAGAAACAACAAAATAAACTACGGCAATACGTTGTAAAACCCCCGGTAGTCTTACGTCCTGATAATTTTCAAAACCTCCATAAGCTAAAATGAGATATATTGCCAATATACCAAAAGCAAAAATGTTTTTTAATTTAGTGCTAAAGTTTCCCATTAAAGCATATCCAACGGCAATAGTTACAGCTAATCGGGCAATAAGTAGCGGAATACCTTCCAGGCCAAACAACTGAATTTTTCCAAAGAAATTAAAGAATATTCCAAGACAGAGCATTCTTAACGAACGAATCAGGATTTTATTGAATGTTGTCTCATCGTAAACTTTGTCCGGCATTGCCAGCGGAACCGCAACTCCCATTATATAAACAAAAAAAGGAAAAACAAGATCGGTTGGCGTGCAACCGTTCCAGTGTGCGTGTAAAAGTGGCGGATAAACATTACCCCAGTCTCCCGGATTGTTTACAATTGTCATCAATAAAATAGTCAGTCCGCGAAAGACATCAAGCGAAATTAGGCGTTCTCTTACCATTTGGTTAGTTCGTTAATAGGTTATAAAATATAATTCTATTTGGTTTGAGAGAGCAATAATTTCGGAGATGAGCTGGTTATTTGTTTCCGAAATAATTACTTTGAATTTTTAAAGATAATTATTTTAGGTGATTATGATATTAAAATTATGTTCTAAGGGTTTTAATTTTTGAATTAAAAGCGGAATCAACTGTTCGCCGTTTTCTAAATAAAATTCGGAAAAGTTAGCCTGACGTTCCTGAAGACTATAATTTGGAAACAATTCGCATTGTAAATCTGTTACACGTTGCAATTCATCCTGTAATTTTCTTTTTTGCGCTTTTAATAAACGTTTTTCCAGATTTTCTAAACCTTTTTTCTGTTTTACTTCTTGTGCTTTTACGGCACCTGAAAAAGATTTATCGGTCTTTTCTGCTAATTCAAATAGATAAGCGAATTGTTTTTCAAGAGCTTGTTTTTGCTCTGTCAAATCAATTGGAAAAGGAGAAAGTTTATGTGTAATTGTATTGATCAGAATTTCAGATTTACTAAATAAATCTTTCCAGGTTAAGTTTAAATTGTCTGCTTTTTTAGCTTGTTTTTCAGTAGCCAAAAGAACTGAATTTCGAACCAGTAAAATTGGGAAAGTAATATTTACAGCTTCGAAAAACGATTTTAATTCCAGCCAATAAGCAATTTCTCCGCCTCCGCCAATATAACAAAGATTAGGCAGGATAATTTCCTGATATAAGGGACGCATAATTACATTCGGGCTAAATTTTTCCGGATTATTTTCCAGTAATTTCAGAATTTCTTCTTTAGAGAATGAGATTTTGGTATTGTTGACAATGTACTTATCATTTTCAAAAATGATTCTTTCACGAAGTTTGTCTTCAATATAAAATAAATTGATTTCTCTCGGATTTACCTGAACAGTATAATCTGAAAGTTTTTCAATTGATTTTTGTACCGTTTTAAACGAAGTTTGATTTTCTAATTCTTCTTTTACAAAAGGAATAAAGGCTCGTTTCAGTTTAGTATCATCAGCATCAATAATCACTAAACCATAAGTTGAAAAAAGAGCGTTGGCAAGAAAACGTGTCGCATCAGCCAGATTTTCATGTTTTAAATACGCATCTTCAAATAGTTTTTTCAGTGTGTTTGCATTTGTGCTTGAACCTAATTCTTTAGAATAGATTTCAAATAAATCTTCTAATCCGTCAGTGGATAATCTGCCGACAGGTCCTGTGCTTTCGGCATTCCAGCGTATTTTTTTTCCTTTAAAATTAAAATAATTAATTTCTTCAAAATCATGGTCTTCTGTTGCCATCCAGTAAACAGGGACAAAATTATAAGAAGGATATTTCGATTTTAATTCTTTGGTCAGATTAATCGTGGAAATGATTTTATATAAGAAATACAAAGGTCCGCTAAACAAATTTAACTGATGTCCTGTTGTAATCGTAAATGTATTTTCCAGTTTTAAAAGCGTAATATTATGCTGGGTTGACTCCGAAATCTCAATATTTTGATATTGTTTTTGTAAAGTCTCAACCAATGGGATTCGGTTATTCTGATCAAAATTAGCTGCTTTTTCAGTAATCTGTTTTTCAAAATTTTCTAGGGTTGGAAAATTATTGTACAGCGTTTTTAATTCTGCTTTTTGATCTAAGTAATCCTGCATTAGTTTAGAAAAATAACCAGAAGATTGAAAGCTGATACAGTCGGTAGGCATAATTGAAAATTTATTTTTGACAGCTGTAAATTTAATGAAAATATACAGTTAAAAACGTTTTTAACGATTGCTTAAGATTTGATTTTTCAATTTTGTTTTAAAATTCCCATAATCAGGTTTTTGAGAATTGATAAAAGAATGATTTTTTAAAATATAAAACTCATGGTTTTTGTTAAAAAACTAAAAGTGTTTTAAAACTAATTCTCTTAAAGCTGAATTATTAATAATGAAACTATATTTTTGTAATCAAAGAAAAAGTTATATCAATTTTACATGAAAACGAACCCAACTCAAAAGAACTCTTTAAAACATGTTCTTTTTGGAAGCCTTATTGGCACGACAATCGAATTTTTTGATTTTTATATTTATGCCAATGCCGCAGTATTGGTTTTTCCTCAGTTATTTTTCCCTGGTTCAGATTCGACAATGGCGACATTGGAATCTTTAGCCACTTTTTCGATAGCCTTTTTATCCAGGCCATTAGGATCTGCATTTTTCGGACATTACGGAGATAAGATTGGACGTAAATTTACTTTGGTTGCTGCTTTATTAACAATGGGTATTTCGACAGTTACAATTGGATTTTTGCCAAGTTATGCCAGTATTGGTGTTGCTGCTCCGTTATTACTGATGCTTTGCCGTTTTGGACAAGGTGTAGGTTTAGGAGGCGAGTGGGGAGGAGCTGTTTTGTTGGCTATCGAAAACGCACCACCAAATAAACGTGCCTGGTACGGAATGTTTCCACAATTGGGAGCTCCAATCGGATTATTACTTTCAGGAGGAACTTTCCTGTTATTAACCGACTCTATGAGCAATGAAGATTTTATGGATTATGGATGGAGAATTCCATTTATTGCCAGTGCACTTCTGGTAATTGTTGGTTTTTATATTAGAACAAAAATTACTGAAACACCTTCTTTCGAAAATTCTAAAAAAGAGCAGGAAGAAGTTAAAGTACCGTTTTTAGAATTAGTGAAATCATATAAAAACCAATTGATTTTTGGAACGTTTGCAGCTATTACAACATTCCTGGTTTTTTATTTAATGACAGTTTTTACCCTGAGCTGGGCAACATCAGACTTAGGGATTGTAAAAAGAGACGGATTATTAATTCAATTGTTTTCTGTGTTGTTTTTTGCTCTTTTTATTCCAATTTCTGCTGTAGTGGCAGACAAAATTGGTCGCCGTAAGATGCTTATTTTAGCTACGGCAGCGATTGCTGTTTTCGGATTTTTCTTTGCTTATTTCTTAAGTTCCGGAAACATTGTTTTAGTTACTACTTTTGCTTGTATCGGAATGTCTTTAATGGGATTTACTTATGGTCCGTTAGGAACTTTTTTATCAGAGTTATTTCCAACCAATGTTCGTTATTCCGGAGCGTCATTAACATTTAATATGGCAGGAATTCTTGGAGCTGCTTTTGCGCCGATGATTGCAATTTGGCTAGCTAAGACATATGATGTGAGTTATGTAGGCTTTTATTTAGTTATTGCAGCACTGATATCCTTAATTTCATTTTTGGTAATTAGTAAAGACGAACATAAGTTTTAACAGGTTCATGAAAATATTTGAAAGCAGTAATGTAAAAAATTACTGCTTTTTTTTGTTAGTTTAAAAAGTATTTAGATATTTGTCTAAATATATAAATGAAATGAATGATATTTTTAAAGCATTAAATGATGCAACCAGAAGAGAAATTTTGGAGCTTTTAAGACAGAAAGATATGTCTGCCGGCGAAATTGCTGATGCATTTAATATTTCGAAACCAAGCATTTCACATCATTTGGATATTTTAAAGCGTGCAGATTTAATTACATCCGAGAAAAGAGGGCAATTCATCATATATTCTATCAATACCACCATAATGGAAGATGTTTTGCAATGGATACTAACCTTTAAAAAATAAAAAATGAATTTAGAATTTAAAAAAGAGCTTCCAATTATTGGAATTATTTTGGTGCCTTTTGTTTATTTAGCAACAATCTGGAATGAGCTTCCTGAAACCGTTCCCATTCATTGGAACTCTAAAGGAGAGATTGATAATTGGGGAAATAAACTTAGCTTAATTGGAATGCTTTTCATGCTTCCTGTTTTAACTTATGTAATCCTGTCTGTGATTTCAAAGATTGATCCTAAAAAGAGAATGTCTTTAATGGGAGGGAAATTGTATCAGCTCAAATTTATTTTAGTTCTATTTATGTCAATTTTAGCCTTGTTTATTATTTACAGCACAAAAAGCCAAACTATTTCGAGTCCAAGTTTTGTTTTTGTATTGCTTGGTGCTTTATTTATGATTTTAGGCAATTATTTTAAAGTAATGCAACCAAACTATTTTATAGGAATCAGAACACCGTGGACTTTAGAAAATCCAGAAATTTGGAAAACAACACATGTTTTTGCTGGGAAACTTTGGTTTGTTGCAGGTCTAATTATCATTTTAGGAAGTTTGATTTTTGAAAGTGCTGGTTTTTCTAAAGTATTTATGATAATTGTTTTTGCCATTGCAATTGCTCCTATTGCTTATTCCTATTTAAAATTTAAAAGCCATACTAAAAAAGAAAATAATCTGTAATCAAACCAATTCTGCTAAAAATGAAAAAAATAATACTTATTCTAACTTTTGTTCTGACTTCTTCTGCAATATTTGGAAATGAAATTCTAGGAGATTGGAATGGTCTTTTAAAAGTCCCAGGTGCTCAATTAAGAGTAGTTATTCATATAGTAAAAACTGAAAATGGATATACTGCAACGATGGATAGTCCAGATCAGAAAGCGACAGGGATTCCTGTTGCAAAAACTACTTTTATAGATGGTGTTTTGAAACTAGAAATTGAAGCTGTCAAAGGCTCTTATGAAGGAACATTAAATAGTAACAACACTATCAGAGGTAAGCTTACACAGAATGGACAATCTTTTGAATTGAATTTTTCGAGAGAAATTGTTAATAAGGAAGTTCACGCAAGACCTCAAGAGCCACAGACACCATTTTCGTATTATACTGAAGAGGTAAAGGTTGAAAATAAAAAAGACAAAATTACGTTGGCTGGAACTTTATCTCTTCCTAAAAAAGAAGGCAGTTTTCCTGCAGTCATTTTAATTACGGGAAGTGGGGCTCAAAATAGAGATGAGGAAATACTTGGTCATAAATCTTTTCTAGTATTGTCTGATTATTTAGTAAAAAAAGGATTCGCAGTATTACGAATGGATGATCGTGGTTTTGGTGAATCTACTGGTAAATTTAAAGATGCTATTACCTTAGATTTTGTTAATGATATTCGAGCTGGAGTTGCTTATTTAAAAACTAGAAATGAAATAAATAAAAAGAAAATTGGTTTAATTGGTCATAGCGAAGGTGGTTTAATCGCACCAATGATTGCTGCAGACTCTAAAGATGTGGCTTTTATTCTACTATTAGCCGGACCGGGACTTCGCGGTGATAAATTACTGTTAAGGCAAAATGAAGATTTACAAAGACAAAGTGGTGTTTCTGAAAAGGAAATTCGAAAAGATTTTGAGATTTTAAAAGGTGCTTACGACTTAGTTATCGCTTCTTCTGTAAATGATGAGAAATTTAAAAAAAGCATTGAAACTTATTTTGAATCTAAGTTAGGTGCTGAAAATGTTGATACAACTAAACAATATACAGCCTTTGTTACAGATAATTGGGGTTACGATTTTTTAAAGATTAATCCTGCTACTTATCTAGAAAAAGTAAAATGTCCAGTCTTGGCGTTAAATGGAAACAAAGATTTACAAGTTGCGGCCGAAGCTAATTTGGAAATTATAAAAAAGACTTTGGTGAAAGCAGGAAATAAAAACGTTACAGCTAAAATTTTGCCTGATTTGAATCATTTATTTCAAGAATGTCAAACAGGTTCTCCAAGTGAATATGAAACAATAGAACAAACCTTTTCTCCAATTGCATTAGAAGAAATATCGAACTGGCTTTTAGTACAAACGAAATAAAATTAGGCTTGAAATTTTAATAAAAAGTCCGCAATCTTTATTAAGACGCGGACTTTTCTTTTATGTTATCGTTTCAAACTAAAATGGCCTCTAAATTCTGTACCATTAAAACGTGTGGCTGAAAACCAATAATCGGATGCAGGTTCTAGATTACCAAGATAAGTTCCGTTCCAGGAAGTATTTGGTGCCAATTCTTTAATTAGTTTTCCGTAACGATCATAGATTTTAATTCTGCTATTTGGAGCTAAATAAGCAGAGTCAATTGTCCAAAGATCGTTAAATCCGTCACCGTTAGGAGTAAAGAATTTAGGAAAAGGAAGTTCTTCAACAAAATGGATACAATCACCAGTTGTTGCTTCCTGAATATTTATAGTAACTGGAATTCTATCACTTTCGCAATTGCTGATAGTTTGAGTGGCATAATAAGTAATTCCATTTTCAAGAGATGTTGATTCTGAAATGGAAATAGTTGAAGAAATGTTTTCATACCATTTGATATTCTGTCCCAAAACTCCAATATCACTAATTTTTGCATTTTTCTGAATGCAGAAAACTTGTGGTGAATCTGCAATAGGGATTTGAGTATCCTGGATTTTAACACTTAAAGCAAATCTTTTACTTTAGCAGCCGTTTAAAGTCTGTGTGACATAATAAGCTGTGGTTTGCAGTAAAGTGGTTTCCGGTAAAATATTTCCGCTGGTTTTAGCATCATACCATTTAAGATCGGTTCCAGCGATGTTTAAACTTTCTAAAGTGGCAATTTCATTAATACAAAATTGTTGATTGTTATTTCCAGTTGGTAAAGGTGTATTATAGACTTTTACCAAAATTGGAGTTCTGTCGCTTTCACATCCAATTGTTTGTGAAGCATAATATGTTCGGTCATTTTCTAATAAAGTTGTATTAGGCAGAGGAGCTGCTGAAAAATTGGTATCGTACCATTTTAAATTTTGTTCAGTCATTTGAATGTCTTCCAACGTTGGGTTTTCATTTTTACAAAATTCCTGAGTTCCATTTCCTGATGGGGCAGACGGAGTATTTACAATAGAAACTTTAACTCCAAATCTTGGACTTTCGCAACTGTTTTCTGTTTGTGATGCATAGTAGGTCTTTCCATCAATTAGAGTAGTTGTTTCAGCTAATAAATTTCCATTGGTTAGTGCATCGTACCATTTTATTGAAGTACCAGTTATTTCTAGATTTGTAATTGTTGGGTTTTGTCCGGTACAAAATTGCTGATTGGCATTTCCGGTTGGTGTTAATGTATTCTGAATCGTAACGGATATAGGAACTCTTAAACTCTCACACCCATCTATTGTTTGTGATGCAAAATAAGCTCCATTATTTTGGAGTAATGTTGTATTGACCAAAGGTGTTCCGCCAGTTTGAGCGTTATACCATTTTATGTTGTTTCCGGTCATTTGAATATTATCTAAAGTAGCATTTTCCTGAATGCAGAAGATTTTAGGATTTGCATTTTCAGGCAATGGTATTGAATTCACAAAAGCTATTATAGTGGCTTTTACTGGTTCAGAAACACATCCATTGGCATTTTTAATTTTTAAATAATATTCACCTGGATTTAAAAATGTCGATGTTGCATTATTAGACCAGTTTAAACCGTTATCAAAACTATATTCGGATGCTGTAGTAAGAATGGTTATTTTTCCTTGACTATTATTACAATTAGGTTGGGTTATATTGTTTGTTGGGGTAGTTGGGTAATCTGTAGGTGCATTTATGCTAATCGAAACAGCTTCAGATTCACATCCGGCAGCATTTTGAATCTTAATCATATAATTCCCTATAGCTAAATTTCCAGAATCTGAATTTGTTTTCCATGTTAATCCATTGTCAAAACTATACTTTGAGGCTATGGTTGTAATAGTAATTGTCCCAAAGGGATTGTTACAGCTTACAGGATGAGAAACTGTATAATTTGGAGCTACTATGGCATCTAACGGTGTGTTGATAATTGCTTTTGTTGCAAGTGAAGGACAGCCTGTACTGCTGTTTTTGATTTTAACAAAATAGGTGCCAGGATCTAAATTAACTGCCTTAGAATTTGTAGTCCAGGTAAGTCCATTATCAAAACTGTATTGATAAGCATTTGTTGACACTGTAATAGTCCCTTTAGCAGCTGTACAACTACTTGGCTGTTGAGCATTAACATTTGGCTGTTGAGGTGATGGATTCGAATTATATAAAGAAATGTATTTTGGACTCGATTCACATCCTAATTCGTTTTTTATTTTTAAATAATAATTATCAGCAGTTAAATTAGGAAAAGTAGCGTTAGCTTGCCAGGTTAAACCATTGTCTATACTATATTCTGAAGCAACTGTAGTGAAAGTTATACTGCCTAAAGATTCGCAATTAGGTTGTATTATTGAGTATGATGGCGTATTAAGGTAAAATTTTGGAACATAAATATTTTGAGGATAGGATTCACACCCTAACTCATTTTTTATCTTTATTCCGTAATACCCTTCATCTAAATTTACAGCTGTTGGGTTAGTTGTCCAACTTATTCCATCATCAAAACTGTATAAGGCAGCCGGAGTAGTTATTGTAATACTTCCTCCAGTTCCACATACAGGAGGAGTTGCGGTATAATTTGGTCTGGGTAGATAAAAATCATAAAGTGTTACAGTTCTCCACCAGGACTGACAGCCTAAATTGTTTTTAACTACTATGTAATAATTACCAGGAGATAGATTTATGGCAGAGTTGTATTGACTCCAGGTTCTACCGTCATCAAAGCTATATTGATCAAATATTGGATCTATTGTAATACTCCCTTTATTCTTTGATTCACAAGTAGGTTGAGTTACCTGAATATTAAAATTAGATAAATATTCTTCAGTGAAATTCACAGAATAATTTGTTTGTGAGACACATCCGGCTTCATTTTTTATTTTAGGATAATAAAAACCAAGTGGTAAATTTGAAGCAGTTGGATTTGTGCCCCAAGTTTCACCACCATCAAAACTGTAAAATGGTGCCGGTGTAGTAATTGTAATAGAACCTCCTTTACCGCAGCTAGGATAAGTGGCTTTGTAATCGACCTCCTTTATTTTAAGAGGTGTGAATTCAACTACAAGGTTTCCTGATTCACATCCTTCTTTATTTTTTATTTTTAATTGATATTTAAATCCTATGGGAAGATTTGAAGCTGTACGGTTAGTACTCCAGCTTAAACCTCCATCAAAGCTATATAAGTCGGCTGCTGTCGTAATAGTAATACTTCCGGTAGCATTACTGTCACAAATCGTTGGTTGCACTATTGTATAAGTTGGAGGATTAAGATAATTATGGTTAAGACTAAACCAATTAGGTTCACTTACACAGCCTGATTTATTTTTAATCCTAAGATAACCACTTACGTTACCATGAGGATATTTAGTAAGATTTGGATCTGTACTCCATGTTGCTCCATCATCAAAACTATAAAATGCCGCAGGAGTGGTTATGGTAACACGTCCAGGGGTAGTACATGTAGGTTGTGAAACTGAAAATTCAGGACGTCCCAAATAATAGGCATTATTTATAGTGGCAATTGCATAACTTGATTCACAGCCTAAAGCATTTTTTATTTTCAGGAAGTAAGTTCCATAATCTAAATTAGAAATGCTTGAGTTTGTACTCCAACTAAAACCACCATCAAAACTATATTCAGATGCCGGGGTTGTAATTGATATACTCCATTTGGATTCCGTTTCACAATTCGGATTTATTATTTTGAATGTGGGTGCATCAAGATAGAAAGCAGGTAAATAGGCATATACAAGATCAGATTCACAGCCTAATTCATTTTTAATTCTAATATTATAAGAACCCGCAGGTAAATTAGCTGCCGTTGGATTTGTTGTCCATGTTTCTCCATTATCAAAACTATATTCAGATGCCGGGCTGGTAATAGTAATACTGCCATTTGTCGTACATCCGGGATTTATAGTGGTATAAGTTGGTTTAGGTAAATAAAAATTTATTTTAACCTGAAAAACTTCGGATTCGCAACCTAGTTCATTTTGAGTTTTTAGTACATAATTACCAGGTCGTAAATTATTAAAAGCAGGTGTTTCCTGCCATGTTTGCCCGTTGTCAATACTATATTTAGATGAAAGCTTTGAAAAGATAATACTTCCGGTATTGCTACAAGTATTTGGTTGAGTAACTTTGGCTTCCGGATATGGTTTAGAAAATTTATTTAAATAAATTTGATTAAAATAAGGTTTCGACACACATCCAAATTCATCTTTAATTCTAACATTGTAATAGCCGGAAGGCAGATTAGTTGCTGTTGAATTAGTTGTCCATGTTTCTCCGTTATCAAAACTGTATTCAGATGCGGGGCTGGTAATAGTAATACTGCCGCCCTGATTGCAGGTAGGTTGACTTAAAGTATAGTTAGGAGAATTAATGTATGATGTAAAAAGCAAGACGCTTTGAGAATAGGATTCACATCCGCTACTGTTTTTTATTTTAATTAAATAAGTTCCAGTAGGTAAATTTGCTTTGACAGCACTGTTTTCCCAAGTCAAACCATCATCAAAACTAAATTGTGATCCCGGAGTTGTGATAGTAATAGTTCCACCAGAACTGCAAGTTGGTTGAATAATCGAAAATGTAGGACGGTCTAGTAATATTGGGGGATTAATTGTTACAATTGTAGGTGTAGAAATACAACCCGAAGCGGTTCTTGTCTGAACATAATATTTACCATATTCTTTTGTAGCAAAGTTGGGATCTGTTTTCCATACTAAATCTTTTGTAACATAATTGTCATCTGAAAGAAAAGGCAAACCTTTATCAAAACTGTATTCTATTCCAGGTTCGTTAACTTTGATGTAACCGTTTATATCTTGACAAGTAGGCTGAACTACTGTGACAGAAGGATTAAGAATTGAATTGTTTATCGTTAATTTTGGACTTATAAAGCAATCATTTTGATCTGTAACTTTTACGACATATTCTCCTAAATTTGTTTTAATTGAAGGAATTGAATAAGTTTTATTCGTTGCTCCAATTATTGCTATTCCATTTTTATACCATTGAAAAGTTGTTGCTGGATTCATGGTTTTATTCAGGTTAGCAGTCAATATTAAATCATTATTGCAGAAACTGCCACTTTGAACAATAGTAACACCAAAATTTTCAGCAGTATTTAATCTTAGATTATCATACAAAAAAGAAGGTTCATAATCCGTGTTAAAGGATGGAGGTAATACCTTTTCTGGTCCTAACATTATTGCGTTAATAGCAATGTTTGTAGTAAAATTAATTGTTATTTCTCCCCAGGTAGTCTGAGGTTGGTATAAAACTTTTCCAATTTCAATCCAAGATGAGTCAAATGAATTTGGATCTGAGGTAGTATATAATGGTAAATTATCTTTATTGGTACAACCGTAAAGTGTTACATAAGTAGGCTCTAAGAAATTAAAATCAAAACGTTTACTTAGGTTATTTGTTTCGATACTCATCAATGTAGCAATATTCAGCGTTAACTGATATTTTATGCCGGTACTTAATGGACTTGATAATTTTGTAGCAATATATTCTTTTTTATTGTTTTTGTATACTGCTCTGAAAATTCCTTTACCATCGGGAAAATTTTGAAGATTCTTGTTATAAATGGTATTAAGAAGATAGCAGTCTTTATTTAAATAATCAGGGGATGGGATCGTTCCTTTTGTCCAATAAGTAGTAGTTGGAATGTCATCAAAACCTTGAGGGCAATTTGTTTTTTCTTCAAAAGAATGATTTTGTAAAATGGAAGTAGTATTATTACAAATACAATCTTCATCATTTAAGTCTATTTTGCCGTCGCCATCATCATCAACTCCGTTATTACAATTTTCCTGAGAATAGCAAAATATTGAAAAAAACAAAAAAATAAAAAGTAATTTGTGCTTCATAGAGTTGTTTTGTATAGTGACAAATGTAATTAAATGTTTACAATTTCAAATCAAAAAATGAAATGCGAAAAAGTCCCCAATAACCCGTATTTTTGCAAAAAAATAATTCTCTTTTGAAAACGAAACTTTTTGTAATTACACCGCCATTTACCCAACTGAATACACCGTATCCGGCAACGGCGTATATAAAAGGTTTTCTGAATACCAAAAATATCGAATCGGTTCAGGCCGATTTGGGTATTGATGTCATTTTGGAATTGTTTTCGAAGAATGGGCTTCAAAATTTGTTTCAGGTTTCAGGTTTCAGGTTTGAAGTTGTTGGAAACGATATCTCGGATAATTCTAAACGTATTTTTGCTTTACAGGACGAATATATTAAAACAATTGATTCTGTAATTCAATTTCTTCAGGGGAAAAATCCAACTTTGGCTCTCCAGATTTGTCAGGAAGATTTTCTTCCGGAAGCTTCTCGTTTTGCACAGTTAGAAGAATTGGATTGGGCTTTTGGAACAATGGGAACTCAGGATAAAGCCAAACATTTGGCAACTTTATATCTCGAAGATATTTCAGATTTTATTGTAGAATGTGTTGATGAGAATTTTGGTTTCAGCCGTTATGCAGAACGTTTAGGTCGAAGCGCTAATTCTTTTGATGAGTTATATCAAGCACTTCAACAAGAACCAACTTATATCGATTCGATTTTAATTTCACTTTTAAAAGCAAAAATTGAAACTGTAAAACCAACTTTGTTTTTAATTTCTGTTCCGTTTCCAGGAAATTTATATAGTGCATTTCGTTCTGCGCAATGGGTAAAACAAAATCATCCCGAAATTAAGATTTCAATGGGTGGCGGTTTCCCGAATACAGAATTACGTTCGCTTTCGGACAAACGCGTTTTTGAGTTTTTTGATTTTATTACTTTAGACGATGGCGAAGTTCCAATCGAGGAATTAATAGCCAATTTAGAAAATACAGATTACAAATCTTATAAAAGAACTTTTCTGTTGGAAAATGGAGAAGTAGTTTATAAAAATAATTCCTTAAAACACGATTATAAACAAGCTTATGTAGGTACTCCGGATTACTCAGATTTACCTTTGGATAAATATATTTCGGTTATAGAAATTGTAAATCCAATGCACAGAATGTGGAGCGATGGTCGTTGGAACAAACTCACTATGGCACACGGTTGTTATTGGGGAAAATGTACTTTTTGTGATATTTCTTTAGATTATATAAAAGTTTACGAACCCGTTGTGGCAAGTCTGCTTTGCGATCGAATAGAAGAATTAATTGAAAAAACAGGTCAAAACGGATTCCATTTTGTTGACGAAGCGGCTCCACCGGCTTTAATGCGTGCTCTGGCGCTAGAAATTCTAAAAAGAAAACTGGCTGTAACCTGGTGGACAAATATTCGCTTCGAAAAAAGTTTTTCTAAAGATTTATGTTTGTTATTAAAAGCTTCTGGCTGTATTGCCGTTTCAGGCGGTTTAGAAGTAGCTTCAGATCGATTGTTGAAATTAATTGATAAAGGAGTTACGGTAGAACAAGTCGCAAAAGTGACCCGAAATTTCACCGAAGCCGGAATCATGGTTCATGCCTATTTAATGTACGGATATCCTACGCAAACCATTCAGGAAACGGTTGATAGTCTGGAAATGGTTCGTCAGTTGTTTGAAGCTGGAGTTTTACAGTCTGGATTCTGGCATCAGTTTGCTTTGACTGCACATAGTCCGGTTGGATTGTATCCGGAACAATTTGGTGTAACTAAGAAAACAGAAGCTATTGGAGCCTTTGCCAATAATGACATTGAATATACCGATGCAACAGGAATCAATCATGATAAATTTAGCTTTGGTTTAAAAAAATCACTTTTTAATTTCATGCACGGAATCTGTTTCGATTATGAATTGCAGGAATGGTTCGATTTTAAAATTCCGAAAACCAAAATTCATCCTGATTTTATCTTTAATGCTTTAGAAGAACAAAACGATTTCAATACAAAACCAAATGCAAAAGTAGTCTGGCTTGGCGGAAAACCTTCTGCAGAAATTTTCACAAAATCAAAAAAAGGAAGAAGTTGGGAAATGATGTCGCTTACTTTTCATGATAAAAAAGAAAGTTTCGATGTTCAGACCAGTAAAGCAGAAGGAGAATGGCTAATTTCGATTCTTTCTAAAATTTCGATTTCAAATGCTAAAAACTTTACTTTTCAGGAAGTAAAAAATGATTTTGAAGCGCAAGACTCTTTAGAAGATTTTGAATTATTTTGGTATTCAAAACCTGTAAATACTTTACGGGAGTTTGGATTATTAGTACTTTAATTAATATTCAACACATTCACCATCATTTGGAACAACAGTTTTTCCTAAAAGGCCATTATCCGAAAGGGCGTTTTTTAATTGTAAACGAGTTGTTGGACAATGATTTAAAGCCTCTAAATGATTAGCAAAGACTTTTCCAGGAGCTAATTTGGTGAATTTTAAAATATCATCCATTCGCATTAATAAAGGCTGTCCAAAATCTAATCTTGCAGTTCCACAAGCTACAATAGCAATATCGGGTTTTAACTCTGTCAAAACTTTTTCTACATGTTCTGTAAAAATGGTATCAGAACTGATATAAATAGATTTTTCATTTGCAAGTTCTATATGAAAACCTATTACATTACCCATAAGTTTTGCCACAAAACCATAACCATGAATGGCGGGAACTCCAGTGATTTTTCCATCCAAAAATAGTTGTGGTTCCCAATATTCTAGAGTTTGAATTACACTCAGTCCACGCTGGACAAGTGCTTTTTCATCTTTTGCGCTACAAATTACCGGAACACTTTTTCTTCTCAAAAATACTTCACCTGCTTTATCAATATGATCGGGATGTAAATGCGTAATTAAACAATGTGTTACTCGACTTAAAATATCGCGACTGTTTTTAGGCAGTGCCACGAGCGGATTTCGTTTGGGTTTGTATCTGAAAATTGTAAAAGGAGGAATTGTTTTTCTTTTGCCTAACATTGGGTCAACTAAAATGACATGCTTTTCTGTTTCAATCACCAAAGTGGCATTTCGCAAATGATGTAATTTCATATCCAAGAAAATTAGATATTAAAAATACAAAGTTTTTCGAAAATGTATTTACAGATTTTTCTTTATTTTTAGCAGAATTGTTATTATTTAAATTTATGTATTTACAAGAAGGTTTTCATACTTATTTCATTTATATTTTGACAAATAAAGCAAAATCTGTTTTTTATGTTGGAGTTACTAATAATTTAAAAAATAGATTATTGAAACATAAAGAGAATATTTTGGGTGGAAATAAAACTTTTGCTTCAAAATATAATGTAGAGTTTCTATTATATTATGAAAAATTTACCTGGATTCAGGAAGCAATTGCAAAAGAAAAGGAAATTAAAGGTTGGAGAAGAGAAAAGAAAATAGCTTTAATTAAAACCATGAATCCTGATTAATTTTTGGATTATTAATTGAAGACAAACCGTTAAAAATCTAGTATGTCATTTCGAGGAACGAGGAATCTCCGCAAGTAACTCGCCAAAGATTGGAATACCTTTGCGGAATATTGTCGCGGAGATTCCTCCTTCGTCGGAATGACAAATCTTTGTGGTTACTGTATGTTTATTTACAGTCTCTCAAGTCTAGTATGTCATTCCGAGGAACGAGGAATCTTCATAAGTAGCTCGCTAAAGATTGGAATACCTTTGGAATATTGTCGCGGAGATTCCTCGTTCGTCGGAATGACAGATCTTTGTGCTTACTTTGTCTGGAATTAATTGTAATGTTTTACCCAATAGAAAACCTAAACCCAATTCCGTGCAGGTTTTCTATCGAAATTCCATCTTCATTTGCCAGGATTTTACGTAGACGCGAAATAAAAACGTCCAGACTTCTTCCCATAAAATAATCATCTGTTCCCCATAAAGAGGTTAAGATTTGTTCGCGTTTTAAAACAGAATTTTTATGATCTAAAAATAACTTCAATAATTCGGCTTCACGTTGTGTAAGTCCGACTTTTTCTTCCTCATTAAAAAGAATAAAATTTTTGGTGTCAAACTGATATTTTCCAACTTCATAGATGGTTTTTACAGCTGGAATATTTTTCTGAGAGCGCTTTAAGAAAATTTCAATTTTCAATAATAATTCTTCAATACTAAAAGGTTTTACCAAATAATCATCGGCTCCAAGACGTAAACCTTTAATTCGGTCTTCTTTCAGAGTTTTTGCCGAAAGGAAAATAATAGGAACGTCAACATCAATTTTTCGAACCGCTTCAGCCAAATCAAAACCGTCCATTTTCGGCATCATAATATCAAAAATGCAAATATCAAATTCTTCCTCTTCAAAAATTTTCAAAGCTGATTTTCCGTCAGAACAATGTGTTACATCATAATTGTTTTGCTCCAAATTATCTTTGGTTAAAAACGCAAGAGTTTCATCGTCTTCGGCATAAAGTATTTTGAAGTTTCTCATTTTTTATAAGGAATAGATAAAGTTATGGTAACACCCTTCTCAGGATTATTTTCGGCTTTTATTTTCCAGCTCTGAAGACTGCAGATCTCTTTTACATAATACAAACCAAGACCAAATCCGTTTACTTCATTGCTTTTTTCGTTCTGAACCCGGTAAAACTTATCAAAGATAAAAGATATTTTTTTAGGATTAATCCCAATTCCATTATCATTAAACTCTAGTTTTAAACAATTGTTTTCTTCTGTGATTTTAATTTTGATTTCAGGTTTTTCATTGCAATATTTCACCGCATTGTCCAGTAAATTATAGACCAGATTGCCAAAATGAAAAGCATCTGTTTCGATTAAATATTGTGTTGATTCCGTTTCAATAGAAAGAGAAGCTTCAGGATATTTCAGCTTGATATTTTCGATAGCTTCTTCAATTATTGGAACAATGAGAATACTTTCTTTTTTAAGTTCCAAAGGTGTATAATCTGATTTGGCAATATTTAAAATCTTTTCGATATGACTATTCAGTTTATTTCCCTGATTGATGATAATATCAGTATAGGTAAAAAGTTTTTTGTCTTCTTTAATTGGTTTTTGTTCGATCAGATACTTTGAAGCAATAAGAATGGAAGCCAAAGGCGTTTTAAATTCATGCGTCATATTATTGATAAAATCACGCTGTAATTCGGAATATTTTTTTTGCTGTAAAAGTTTAAAAATAGAATAAACATAAATAAGCAAGATTAAGATTAATGCCGTAGAGAGAATAAACCAGAATCGCATGGAACTAAACAAATAAGTAGTTTCATTGGGGAAACGAACGGCAAAATAATAAACAAGATTTTTGTGTTTCGGGAAATAAACGGTCTTTTTGCATTCTGCTTTTTTCTTCGAAAGCGAAATATAATCGCCATAAATCATTTCATCGCTTTGACAATTGTACATGGCATATTCGAAATCGGTCGTGATGTTCATTTTTTTGAATTCCGTTTTCAGGTAAAACTCTAAAATTTCGGGTTCAAATTCATTATCAACATTTACGATATAATAGTCATTCGAAATTTTCTGAACCGGATTCTGAGCAGGTAATTCATGATTGGTTCCTTCGTACAATTTTTTAGCCACCTCCAGTAAAGCAATATGTGCCTTTTGACTCAGTTTTTTCTGTTCAATCGTAAAAGCCTCTTTTGTCCAAAGCAATTGTGCCACCAAAATACTAATGATGGCTACCAAACCTAAGAGAATGATGCTGTTGAGTTTATTAATTTTCAAGAATATGGGATTTTGAGAGTGTAATATTAATGAATTTTAGCCTGAAAATAGGCGATTAACAAGTCATTAACAAACATTTGAAAGCGGTTAACAGCGATTCGGTTTTGTCTGAATTAACTTTGTAATATCAAAATGAACTATAAACCATTTTAAATATATCCGTTATGAAAATGATCAAAATTTCGATGTTAGCTTTGGCTTTAGGCCTAATGTCTTTTTCGGCAATTGCTCCGGTAAAATCTTTAGTTTCAGAAACTGCAATTTCAGAAACTACAGCTTCTACAATTGTTTGGAAAGCAGAAACAATTGATGTTGGACAAATTCCACAAGGAACTCCAAAAGCGATTGTTTACGAATTTAAAAATACTGGAAAAACAGCTGTAGTAATTACAAATGTTCAGGGATCTTGCGGTTGTACTGCAACAGATTACACAAAAGAACCAATTCAGGCTGGTAAATCCGGAAAAATTACTGCTACCTATAATGCAGCAAACAAAGGAACTTTTTCCAAAACTGTTACAGTTACGACAAGTGCTGAAACGACTCCAAAAATCCTTACTTTAAAAGGTACTGTTATTTAATTTTTATTAGGTTGGTTATATGGATAAGCTCCGGGCAAGTAATTTGTCCGGAGCTTTTTTTGTTTCTAAAAATGAGATTTTGATTTAATAGAATTTTTTTTACTTTTAATAAAAATTCCTACTTATGAAAATTTGGTATACGCCTTTAATAGCAGTTGTTTTTCTAATTGTTTTTTCGTGTAATTCGAAAGCAGATAAGAAAGAAGAAAATGCAATAAATAAAGTTGAAAAGATCCCGGAATTAAAGCTTACAATTGATGCTCTCCGTATTGCAAAGTTTTATGAAAGTTATCCAAAACTGGCAAAATTTAAAACAGATGTGACTTCCTTGTATCAAAAAAATAAATCCACTCAATTGTGGCAGGATAATAAAGGTGTTGTTGAATTTGGTAACACCTTATTCAATCAATACAAAAATCTGGATCAGGAAGGTTTAAAAGCTAATTTTCCTTATAATGAACAGCTGAGTTCCGTTTTTGAGAATAATGCCAGCACCAAACTTTCAAAAGAAGATACCGATTTACTGCTTTCTAATTTGTATTACTATTACGGCGAAAAAGTGGGTGGTTTTGACGAAAAAACAGTCGTTTCTTTAGAATGGCTTTTGCCTCGTAAAAAACTAAATTACCAAGTGCTTTCCGATTCTATCTTTAAAAAATCAACCATTCAGGACGATAAGAAAAAAAAGATGTTCAGCCAGTATTACAAACTTCGTGATGCGCTGAAAGAATATCGTGAAATAGAGAAAAAAGGAGGTTGGAAAACAATTGAAACCGGAGAAGATTATAAAAGTCTGAAAGTAGGTGATTCATCCAATGTGATTGCTCAAATCAGGGAAAGGCTTTTTGTAACTAAAGATCTTGAGGAAGATACTAAAAGTGCGGTTTGCGATACAGTTTTAATGAAAGCCATGAAAAACTATGAATTGCGTCATGGCTATGCACCGAAAAATAGTATTTTAAAAGAACATATTACAGACTTAAATATTCCGGTTTCGGAAAGAATCAAAACGATTATTGCCAATATGGAACGCTGCCGCTGGATTGATCCTGAATTGGAAAAAGGGCAGAAATACATTGAAGTAAATATTCCTGAGTTTAAACTCTATATCATTGAAGACGGAAAAATTGCTTTTACATCTGCAGTTGTGGTGGGAAAAGCCATGACAAAAACAGTTGTTTTCAGTGGGATGATGAGTAATATCGTTTTTAGTCCGTATTGGAATGTTCCGCCGAGCATTATAAAATCGGAAATAAAGCCGGGAATGGCCAGAGATAAAAATTATTTGCAAAAGAAAAACTTAGAATGGAATAACGGTTCAGTTCGTCAGCTTCCTGGGAAAAATAATTCATTGGGATTGGTTAAGTTTTTATTTCCAAATTCAAGTAATATTTATCTGCATGATACGCCTTCAAAAAGTTTATTCGAAAGAGAAAGCAGGGCATTCAGCCATGGTTGCGTACGTGTAGCAAAACCAAGAGAATTGGCAATCGAATTATTAAAACCAGATCCGGCTTGGAATTCTGCCAGAATTGACAAAGCCATGCATGCCGGAAAAGAAAGCTGGTATACGTTGAAAAAAAAAGTTCCTGTTTATATTGGCTATTTTACGGCTTGGGTAGATCGTGAAGGCAATCTAAATTTCTATAAAGATATTTACCAAAGAGATGAAAGTCTTTTGAAATTATTGACTGAAGAATAAAAGTTTAAGGTTGCCACAAATTACACGAATTTCCACGAATTAAATTTTTACAAGTATTGTCTATAAAAAATAATTCGTGGAAATTCGTGTAATTTGTGGCTAACAAAAAAAACTATTTAGACAAAACATCAACACATTTATAAAAACGTTTGGTATAATGTTCTGTATCAAGTGCTGTTATAGTAACTTGCTGTGCTTTTCCTGAAGAAGCATGAATAAATTTGGACTGCATCCCGTTGGCTTCGCAGATGATGCCGACATGACCCACAATATTTCTGTTTTTATATCCATAAAAAACTAAAACATCGCCGACTTTAAATTCTTCCGGTTTTAAAGCTGTGCCTAAATTTTTATAACCGCCGGAACTTCTTGGAAGAGTTACTCCAAAATTACTGAAAACATAACTCACAAATCCGGAGCAATCAAATCCTTTTTTCGGATTACTGCTCGCATATAGATAAGGAGTTCCTAAATATTGTTTGGCATAAGCAATAATAGAATCGCGATTTATTTCACTCTGAATTTTAGTGTTTTGAATTAATTGGTGAGGTTTTTTCTTTTTTGGTGAGAAAGAAGAAAGTAAAATAACAGGCAGAAGAAATAATAATAAGTGCGATCTCATTTTTTAGTTTTATATAAATTGAAACGCTAAAGATAAACCGTTATTTTATCTTAAAAAGAACAACAACACCCTAAAAAGTACGAATGTGCACCATTTAGCCCTCAAATGATGTGTTTATGTGGTGTTTTTTTATTGCATTTTGACATTTTAGTATCTTTCGGTGTAATTCATTTCAAATATATTTGTGAATCGTATTTAGATTTAACAAATAAATTATGTTTCCAAAAAAAATAGCCGTTTTAATTTTGTTTTTGCTGATTTCAGCCTTTTCGAATGCTCAAACTCAAAATGCTACTAAAATTTTCTTATACCAAGGCAGGGTTGATAAACTTCAGAATGATCAGGTCATTTTAATCGGAACAGCTTCTTCGGTTGCTTTTAATTTTACGGGAAATGAATGTTCAATTTCACTTCAAAGCGTTGATGCTTATGAACATCATAATTATGTTCAACTGGTTTTGGATGGAAAATATATTGGAAAGATTAAAGTTGAAAAAGGAGCTGTACAATCTTTTCCAGTAAAAGTGACTTCCAACAAAAAAGAACATCAATTAGAAATCTATAAAAATACAGAAGCCCAAAGCGGAAATGTTTTATTTGCGGGAACAACTGCAAAACTGATTCCGATTGCATTTAAAAAGAAAAAGAAAATTGAATTCATAGGCGATTCTATTACTTGTGGTGCCGCGAGTGATCCGTCAGACGTTCCTTGTGATAAAGGCGAATATATGGATCATCATAACAGTTATTATGCTTATGGGCCAACACTTTCAAGAGCAATAGGTGTTGATTATTTGATGAGCTGTGTTTCCGGAATCGGAATGTATAGAAATTGGAATGATGAACATAAAGATGAAGCCATAATGCCAGATGTTTATCCAAATTTATATTTAACAAAAGACAATTCGAAACCTAAATACGATTTTGCTTTTCAGCCGAATATTATCAGCATTGCATTGGGAACAAATGATTTTTCTGGCGGAGATGGTAAAAAAGAACGTCTTACTTTTAATCCGGAAAAATATGTTTCCAATTATATTGATTTTATAAAAATGCTTTATAAACACAATCCAAATGTGCAGATTGTGATTACAAACAGCCCGATGGTTGGCGGAGACAGAGCGCTAGTTTTTGAAGATTGTCTGGATAAAGTTAAAAATGCTTTCGCGAATGATATAGCACATAAACCAATTCAGATTTTCAAATTTAAACCGATGACACCAAACGGATGTTCTGGACATCCGGATGTGGCAGATCATAAGGTTTTGGCAAATGAATATGCACCATTTTTAAAGAAACTGCTAAATGAAAAATAATATCTATAAGTTTGTTTTCTTTTTATTGATTTCCAGTAGTATGATGGCAAATGTTTCGCTTCCGAATATTTTTAGTGATAATATGGTTTTACAGCGCAACTCTGAAGTGAAAATTTGGGGTTGGGCAAATCCAAAAGAAGAAATCAAACTGGTTTCGAGCTGGAATAATCAGGAATATAAAACGGTTGCCAATAATCAGGCAAAATGGGAATTAACGATTAAAACGCCTGAAGCGGGAGGACCTTTTACGATTTCTATAAAAGGCTACAATGAAGTGGTTTTAAAAAACATTTTGATTGGAGAAGTTTGGCTTTGTTCCGGACAATCGAATATGGAAATGTCAGCAAGTTGGGGAATCGATAATGGAGAAGAAGAAGCTAAAAATGCCACAAATCCAAATATCCGATTTTTTACTGTTCCGAAATTAACAGCCGAAAATCCGCAGCATAATTTACTGGGAAATTGGGTGGAATCGACTCCTGAAACCATGAAATATTTTAGTGCAGTTGGTTACTTTTTTGCGAAACGTCTTCGCGAGGATTTAAAGAATGTTCCCATCGGATTAATTTCTTCCAACTGGGGCGGAACTCCTGCAGAAATCTGGATGTCATCAGAAGTTGTTAATAACGATCCTGTTTTATTAGAAAACGCTAAAAAACTCAACGAACAAGAATACGGACCAAGACAACCCGGGCGTGCTTACAATGCGATGATTTATCCACTTATCGGATTTAAAATCGCGGGAACGCTTTGGTATCAGGGAGAATCAAATGTAGGTTCTTTGGTTTATGATAAAACTTTAGGAGCACTAATTACTTCGTGGAGAAAAGAATGGAAAGACGATTTTCCGTTTTATTATGTTCAGATTGCACCTTTTAAAACAGGAAGTAATAATTTTTCCAATGTCACGGTTAGAGATTCGCAGAGAAAGTTATTGAAAGAAGTTTCGAAAACGGGAATGGTCGTTATCAGTGATATTTCGGATACGATTGATATTCATCCAAAGAATAAGAAATCGGTTGGAATTCGTTTGGCGAATTTAGCTTTGGCTGAAACCTATAAAATAAATTCTAATTTAGTTAATGGACCGCTCTTCAAATCCATTAAAACAGATAAAAACAAAGTAACCGTTTCTTTTGACTACGGAGACGGATTGTATTTTAAAGACAAAAAATCGAATCAGTTTGAAGTTGCGGGAGCAGATGGAATTTTCTATCCTGCTAAAGCTTCAATTAAAAATAACGAAGTGATTTTGACAAGTAAAAAAGTGGCTTCTCCGGCAAAAGTGAGATTTGCATGGGGAAACACAACGCAATCGGATTTGTTTAATAAAGCGAATTTGCCCGCTTCTTGTTTTACGACGGAATTTTAAAATTTAGATTTTAGAATGTAGATTTTAGATTTTTTGACAGACGGAGCGAAGTCGAAGTCATGCAAAGTTAAGTTTGTCATTTCTCCGTTCAGTCGAAATGACAAGATTGTGTCTTTTGAAAACGATTTGCGTGAGGGATAGAAGTGGAAAGCCCACAGCCTGACGAGGGAAGTGCGATGACTTGAAGCGCATAGCCCGATTCGCCGCGGCGAAACCACGCCCAAAAAAAGAAACTGAGGATCTCAGCATCTTAGAACCTTAGTAACTTAAAAAGAACTAACTAAACCACACATATGAAAAATAAAAAAATAATATTTATTGGGGTCTTTTCCCTTTTTACGATTGGAAATATGAATGCACAAAAAAAGCCGTATCTGGATAAGAATAAAACTGTTGAGCAGCGTATCGATTTGCTTTTGCCGTTAATGACATTGGAGGAAAAAGTAGGGCAGATGAACCAATATAACGGTTTTTGGGATGTTACGGGACCAGCACCAAAAGGCGGATCAGCCGAATTAAAATACGAACATTTAAGAAAAGGCTTAGTTGGCTCAATGCTGACGGTTCGCGGAGTGAAAGAAGTTCGTGCCGTACAGAAAATTGCGGTGGAAGAAACGCGTTTGGGAATTCCGTTAATTATTGGTTTTGACGTAATACATGGTTATAAAACGTTAAGTCCGATTCCGCTGGCTGAAGCGGCGAGTTGGGATTTGGAAGCGATTAAGAAATCGGCGGCGATTGCTGCAGATGAAGCTTCTGCATCCGGAATTAACTGGACTTTTGGTCCAAATGTCGATGTAGCAAATGATGCCCGTTGGGGACGAGTGATGGAAGGCGCGGGAGAAGATCCGTATTTGGGAAGTAAAGTGGGTTATGCCAGAGTTAAAGGTTTTCAGGGAGAAACGGTTGCCGATTTGGCTAAAGTAAATACGATTGCCGCTTGTGCGAAACATTTTGCGGCGTATGGTTATGTTGAAGCTGGATTGGAATATAATATTGTGGATATCAGTAATTCTAAATTGTACAATTCGGTTTTGCCTCCTTTTAAAGCTACGGTTGATGCTGGAGTTCGTACGTTTATGAATTCGTTTAATACTTTGAATGGTGTTCCTGCAACCGGAAATGCCTTTTTGCAAAGAGATATTTTGAAAGGAAAATGGAAGTTTGACGGATTTGTGATTTCTGATTATGCTTCGATTCGCGAAATGATTGCTCACGGTTATGCAAAAGACGAAGCAGATGCAACTGCAAAAGCGGTTATTGCAGGTTCTGATATGGATATGGAATCGTATTTATATGTGGCAAAATTGGTTGATTTGGTAAAAACTGGAAAAGTAAAAGAATCTTTGGTTGATGATGCTGTTCGCAGAATTTTAAGAGTGAAATTTGAGTTAGGATTATTTGATGATCCTTACAGATATTGTGATGAAAAACGCGAAAAAGAAGTTGTTGGAAGTAAAGCTAATAACGAAGGCGTTTTAGATATGGCGAAGAAATCTATTGTCTTATTAAAAAATGAAAAGAATGTACTTCCTCTGAAGAAATCCGGGCAGAAAATCGCTTTGATTGGAGCACTGGCAAATGATAAAAACAGTCCGTTGGGAAGCTGGAGAATTGCGGCTTCTGATGATACTGCGGTTTCGGTTTTAGAAGGAATGCAACAGTATAAAGACAATCAATTGACTTTTGAAAAAGGAGCAGATTTATTAAAACAAAAAGCAACTTTTTTAACGGAAACGGTTTTCAATACCACAGACAAAAGCGGATTTGAAGCTGCAAAAACAGCTGCTAAAAATGCCGATGTTGTCGTTATGGTTTTAGGTGAATATGGTTTCCAAAGCGGTGAGGGAAGAAGCCGTACGGATTTGAATTTACCAGGATTACAGCAGGAATTATTAGAAGAAATTTATAAAGTAAATCCAAATGTAGTTTTGGTTTTAAATAATGGCCGTCCGTTGAGTATTCCTTGGGCGGCAGAAAATGTTCCAGCAATTGTAGAGGCTTGGCATTTGGGAACTCAGGCAGGAAATGCGATTGCGCAGGTTTTATACGGAGATTATAATCCGAGCGGGAAATTGCCAATGTCGTTTCCGAGAAATGTAGGTCAGGTGCCAATTTATTACAATAAATACAGTACAGGAAGACCAATTGACAGCGATAAAAATGTTTTCTGGTCACATTATATGGATGTGGAGAAAACGCCTCAGTTTCCGTTTGGTTTTGGTTTGAGTTACACCTCTTTTGATTATAAAAACCTGAAAGTAAATAAGACTTCTTTTGCAAAAGGAGAAAAAGTTCAGGTTAGTGTTGAGGTTACTAATACAGGGAATTATGACGGAAAAGAAGTAGTACAATTATACATTCATGATGAATATGCAAGCATCATTCGTCCGATAAAAGAATTGAAAGGTTTTGAATTGGTTAATCTGAAAAAAGGAGAAACTAAAAAAGTAAACTTTACTTTAACGGATAAAGAATTAGGTTTTTATGATAACGAAGGAAATTATTTAGTAGAGCCGGGAACTTTTAAAATCATGGTTGGAGGAAGCTCTGATAAAGGTTTGCTGGGTGGCTTTGAAATTAAAGACTAAAAGGGGTTTTGCCGCGAAGGCGCGAAGGCGCTAAGTTTTTTTTAAAAATAAGTTTCAATAGCGTCCAGCTTTAGCTGGATGAAAATATAAACGCAATCGATAGGCTTTAGCCGAACTACAAGTTTGGCTAAAGCCTTTTCTTATTCAATTCTTATTCCCCTAGCTTAAGCTAGGGGCTATTCAAAAAAAACGTTGCGACTCTGCGTCTTTGCGAGATTAATTGTGCAAACTTTTTTCTCTCGCAGATTTAGCAGATTCAGCAGATTTTTTATCTTCTAAATCAGCAAAATCTGCGGGAGTTTTTTGTATTTTTAAAACCTATTAAAACTCCAACTTTAAAATAAAATAATGAAATATAACAGATGTGGGAAAAGCGGTTTGCTGCTTCCGGAAATTTCTTTAGGATTATGGCATAATTTCGGTTCGGTAGATAATTTTGAAAATGCCGAAAGTATTGCGGTAGAAGCTTTTGATAAAGGCATTACTCATTATGATTTAGCTAATAATTATGGGCCGGTTCCAGGTTCTGCGGAGACTAATTTTGGGAAAATTCTTTGGCATAATTTTCAGGGAAATTTACGTGATGAAATTATTATTTCTACCAAAGCCGGTTACACCATGTGGGATGGGCCATATGGAGATTGGGGTTCAAGAAAATATTTGCTTTCAAGTTTAGATCAGAGTTTGAAACGAATGAAAGTTGATTACGTGGATATTTTTTATTCACATCGTCCAGATCCTGAAACACCAATTGAGGAAACTATGATGGCTTTGGATTATGCCGTAAGAAGCGGAAAAGCTTTATACGTTGGAATCAGTAATTATTCTGCGGAACAAACTAGAGTTGCTGTTGATGTTTTAAAACAATTGGGAACGCCATGTTTGATTCACCAAGCAAAATATTCTATGTTACAACGTTGGGTTGAAGATGGTTTATTAGATGTTTTGGAAGAAAAGGGAGTAGGTTGCATTGCTTTTTCTCCTTTGGCACAAGGACTTTTGACGGATAAATATCTAAACGGAATTCCAGAAAATTCCAGAGCGCATAATCCAAACGGACATTTGAAAGAAGATGAGGTTACTCAGGAAAGAATTCAAAAATTAATTCAGCTGAATGAAATTGCTCAAAACAGAAATCAGTCTTTGGCGCAAATGGCTCTAGCTTGGCTGCAAAAAGACAAACGAATTACATCGGTTTTAATTGGAGCGAGTTCTGTAAAACAATTGTGTAATAATATTGATTGTTTGCAGAATACGGAATTTACGCATGATGAATTGAGTGCCATTGAAAAGATATTGGCTTAATTACCTATAAACTAAACCTAACAGGTTTTTAAAACCTGTTAGGTTTCTAACACTTCAGTTATTTTATAATCATCGCTAGTCCACCACCATTTGCTAAACGATATTTTAGTTTAGAGGTTGAATCAACCGTTATGATTTCTTTTTTATAATCAGTTGCTGCTTTGTCTGCGTTTAGACCGTCGGAGAAAATTTCGGCTTGGAATTTTTTGCCTTTTTCAAGGAAAGAAAAATCAGTTGTAATATCTCGGGAATCCCAATTTGTAATGGCACCCAAATACCAGGTATTTCCTTTTCTTCTGGCAATTGAAACGTATTTTCCAACTTCGCCATCAAGAGAAACGGTTTCATCAAAAGTAGTTGGGATTTTAGCAATAAAATCAGTGCTTTCCTGTGCTGCCATAAAAGCTGTCGGACTATCCGCCATCATTTGCAAAGGCGCTTCAAAAATCGTATAAAGTGCCAATTGGTGGCATCGTGTTCCCTGACTCATTGGTGTCGAATGACTTGGTTTGAATTCGCTTTTCGTTGCGTTACGCATCGCGCCCGGTGTATAATCCATTGGACCAGCCATCATTCTAATAAACGGAATTGTGGTATCGTAAAGCGGAACATCATCATTTGGTGTCCATTTATTATTTTCCAGACCTTTTACGCCTTCAAAATTTAAAATATTTGGATACGTTCGCTGAATTCCGGTTGGTTTGTACATTCCGTGAAAATCAATAATCAATTTATGATTTGCCGCTTTTTGTGCAATATCATAAACCGAATTGACCATTTTTGCATCATCACGATCAATAAAATCTACTTTAAAACCTTTTACACCCAATTTTGCATAATTGTCAAAAACGGCTTCAGTTTTATTATTGATTGCCATCCACGAAGCCCATAGAATAATGCCAACGTTTCGTTCTTTTGCGTAAGCAATCAATTCTTCCAGATTTACATTTGGATTGTGTTTCATAATGTCAGTTTCAACACTCCAGCCTTCGTCTAAAACTACATATTCAATTTTGTTTTTAGAAGCAAAATCAATATAATATTTATAAGTCTGAGTGTTGATTCCTGCTTTGAAATCGACATTGTAAATATTCCAGTCGTTCCACCAATCCCAGGCTACTTTTCCAGGTTTTATCCACGAAATGTCTTTTATTTTGGATGGTTCTGCTAATTTCTGAACCATGTCATTATTTGCTAAATCGGCATCATTTTCTGAAATCACAATCGCTCTCCAGGGAAAAGTTCGGGTTCCTTTGGTTTTAACCAAAAAATCAGCTCTTTCGGTAATTAATTTATTTAGAAAATTAAATCCGCCGTTGGTTTCCTGAGTTGGATATTTTGAAAAACGAGACTCAAAACCTGTTTTGTTTTTGTTGTTAGTGACAAATAAACCCGGATAATTTTCCAAATCAGCTTCAAGAAAAATGGCTTTTTTATGGTTTTTATAATCAATTAAAAAAGGTAAAAACGCTAAAGTGTCTTTTGAAAATTCGCTTATTTTCTTGTTTTCATAATGCGATTCAAATGAAGAAATAAACTGATCTTTCGGGTTTCTTAAATCACGAACATACGGCATTAAAGTATTGTAATCCTGATCAAAATTTAAAACTACTTCTTCGGATTGAACTGTAATATCTTTTTTCTTTTTGGTAAGGAATCTGTACGCCGCGCCATCATCATAAATACGAAATTCAATTGCGAAATCATTTTTGAAATCAATCGTCAGTTTATTGTACTGATCTTTTACGGTTTTCTTTTTATATAGAGGTGTTTCAAAAGAAGTATCGACGCTTTCTTTTTTTGAATTTAAAACGACAGGATTTTTTCCTAAAATAAGATTTCCATCCAAAGTCAGAGCCATTTCTGATGGAGCTAAAATCAAATCTTTTTCATGTGAAATAGACCATGAGATTTTATCATTTACAGCAATTTTAACTTCGATTTTTCCGTTTGGAGAAATTACATTAAAACCCTGTTTCTTCTGTGCGAAAGAAAAATTTGTGAGTATGAAACAAAAAAGAATAAATATATTTTTCATGAAGTTTTGATTTTGGTTATTCTGTAGAGACGCACCGCAGTGCGTCTACGTCAGTTTACGTCGCACATATTCGTTACGCATAAGACGCACTGCAGTGCGTCTCTACGAAAAATAGGTATGAATTCTATTCTATTTTTTCAATTTCAAATTATAATCTTTCACAATTTTCAATGTCGATTGATCTCCATTAAAAACAGAATTTAAACCTTGTGGTTCTTGTGGAGGATCTGTTGTTAAAGGATCTCCGGGATTCCATTTTCCTGTTTCGTTAATGGCTTTTCCTTCACCGCCATAACCCCAGAAATTGGCTGCTTGCAATGGTCCGCCATTTTTAACACTTTCCACAACTCTTCCAAAAATGTAGCTGTAAAATTTATCTCTGTAAACAGAAGATGCTCCGGCATTCAGGTTTTCGTTTTCTCTTGGAAGACCAAATTCTTCGATAATTATTGGGCGTTTTAAATTATTGGCGACTTTGATATGATCATCAATATATTTACCTGCATTTTCGATGGTTTTTGGAAATGTCGCTTCGGCATTATCTGCTTTAAACCAGTTCCAGTTTTTAGGCCAGATATGCATCGTTAAATAATCGATATTCGGATTTTGGTGTGTTCTTTCGAAGATTTTCATACTGTCGTTTGAACTGTTTTTTCCTTCAGAACCTGTAGAAACCAAATGATTTTTGTCTAAACTGTCAATCAGATCTACAATGTTATTGAGCCATTTTGTGAATTTTACTTCGTTTTCTACTGTAAAAAGCCTAGGCTCATTTCCAACCTGCCAGGACATAATCGTGTTGTCTTCATTGTATTTCTTTTTAGAATAAGCGTTTGTTCTTCCAATAATAAACTTAACGTGATTGTTTAAAGCTTCCATACAAGGTTCGCAACTGTGAAATTGTTCTGTATAGGACATAAACTGAGGCCAGGTATTTGGCGGAATTGCAGGAACGGGAACAGGACCTTTACCGTTCCATTCTAAATATTGCGACATACCGCCAGACCATTCCCAGTTATTTGTCAGATACAAAACAGCATACATATTTCGTTTGCTCATTTCGTTAATCAGGAAATCCAGTCCGTCCAGTAAATCTTCATCGTATTTCCCCTGTTCGTATTGCAATGCCGGACGAACAGTGAAATCGTATTTTCCTCCATCAGCACCAACCAGAATACGTAAATTATCGATTCCGTTTTTCTTCATTACATCCAATTCACGAAGTAATCTTTCACGATCGCCGATTTTTTTCGAAGCCAACATGCTTCCATACCAATAATTGGTTCCAATATAAGAGTAAGGTTTGTCGCCTTTATAAAACTGGTTTCCTTTTACGGTTATTCTTTCTTGTGCCTGGCAAGCTATTGTCGAGAAAATTAAGGCTAAAGAAAGTGTTTTTAAAAATCTGTTTTTCATAATTAATATTTTAAGGAGCTAATCCCGCTATCCGTTACAATCTTTTTGCGGTCTCGTTAGAAAAAAACGAGACCACAAAAAGGATTTCCACTTCTATCGGGGCTAGGACAATCCGTTATTTTACACGTTTTATTGTGAACCTGAAACTTTAAACCTGAAACAAAAGCTATTTTTGCATTTCATACATTTTTGGCAATGAATTTACCAATGCAGATTTAGTTTTTAGGGTATAAGTTTTAAAATCATTTGTATTAGCAACCGTTCCGTTTGGGACATAGTAGCCATCTGCATTATTATTCCAAAACATGACATAACTTATCTGAATGTCATTTTTTGTTAAAGCACTGTATAATAAAGTCGAAAACCAATCTGTAATGGCTGGCGTTGTACTGGTAACGCGATAACCTGTTTCGGTTAAAGCAGCGATTTTTACTTTCGCTTTAGCGTAATCCGAAAGAATTTTTAATTTAGAATTGGCTCTCTCAGAACCTGTCTGACCTTGGTTATTAAAGTCGCCATAATTATCCATACCAATAACATCTACATATTTATCGCCGGGATAACGGCTTAAATAATTGGTTTCGGTTGTGTATGAATTGTCAGGAGAAAAAGCATAAAGAATATTGTGAACTCCTTTTGTATTTTTCAAATAATTGACTGTAAACTGATACGCTTTTTTGTATTCATCTGCTGTACAAAAATCGGCTCCCCACCAAAACCAGCTTCCGTCAAATTCATGAAAAGGCCTGAAAATTACAGGAATCAATTCGCCATTTGAGCCTTTTAGGTTCAGAATAACTTTGGCAACTTTGTCTAATTTCTTCTTATACCATTCGTTGTTTGCTCCACCAGGAAGAATACTTCTAAAAGCAGTCGATTTTTGTTCAGAAGTCATATCTGAAGCATAAAAAGATTCTTCTTTATTAGGTTCTCTCAAATGCCAGGAGAAGGTATTGATTATTCCTTTCGCGTAGGCGGTTTTAACATCGGCACTAATTTTTTGTTCCTGTTGATAAAACCAATTGTTAGATTGCTCATTATTGCTTTTATCGGTTATAAACATAAAATCAGATCCTAAAACTGCAGGGTCAAAACCTGTATTTTTTTTAATATCTGAATCGCCGCCAGCGTCCTGATAAAAGCTATTAAAAGCATCTTGCTGACCAATAGCTGTTTTGGTTTGCGCCAGTCTTTTTAAATTATAAAATAAAGCTTTGGTTTCTTTTGTAGCATTTGGATCTACCATATAATTGGCAACGTTTGATGTCGTTAACGGATCATCTTGCATAGGCGGATCTACTATAACTTCGTTATTTGAATCGTTGTCTGAAGAACACGATACTAAAACTAAAATAGAGAAACTCAGGAATAAAACTTTCAAAAGTGATTTCTTCATTTTTTAGATTATTTGGCTTCCGGATTTAGTTTGGAATATTCTTCTTCAGTAAGTGTTGTTATTTTTATATCATCAAAAAATACAGTGCCATTTGTTTGTGCCAGAGCCAGCATAACTTTAATTTTCTTAGCGTCAGTTGGTACCTTTACCGCCTTTTTATAATTAACCCAATCAGTAGTTCCTTTCGCACGGGCAATGGTTTCTGAGCCAATTGATTTGTCTGCACCATTAAGAAAGTCTACGACTACAATCGCTGCTTTATAATCTTCTTTTTGATTTTCTATGCCTTCTGCTTTCATCCAGGCACTGCATTCTACCGCAAAGGTATTTCTGGCAAGTGGAACAGTTTGATCAAAAGCTCTCCATTCTGCGCCGGTAAACTGATTAATTAAGGCACTGTTTTTTCCTGATTTTTTATCATAGGGAGAAAGCGCACCATTTTCTTGTCCGTTCCAATTGGTTAAGTCGTATTCAAAACCTCCATTTTTTAAGAGATTGGTTTGTGCATCAATTAATAAAGATGTCAACAATAAACTAAAAAGGAAAAAATGTTTCATAACGACTTTAAATTAGAATTAGAAAGGAATAAATTAATCTTGAATTCGCTGTATCAGTTCGATACAAGCGCGTCCGTTGTGATAGGGGCATTTCCAGAATCCGGCTTTGTCTTTTTGCATTACAGCATAGTCGTGGTAAACTCCCCAGACCCATTCTCCGTTTTGCTGGTCGATTATATGTTTCTTTATGAATTTCCAGTTTTTGAAAACAAGATCCAGATAATCTTCTTTTCCGGTTAACTGATAGGCATTGTAAAAGCCAATTAAAGCTTCGGCTTGTGGCCACCAGTGTTTTTCGGCTATTAATTCGTTTTTCTCAGGATCAAATTCGTACCATAAACCGCCATCAGTATCCAAACCTTCTTTTGTGACTTCGGCAATCTGAACGGCATGTTTTTTATAGTTTGCAATTAAAGTTTCGTTTTCTGAAATTTCGGCGCATTGTTGTAAAAGCCAGGCCGCTTCAATATCATGTCCGTATGAAATAACATCTGGTTTTTCTTTCCAGTTTTCATCAAAGAACAAGCGTAAGTGACCTGTTTCTGTATTAATGAAATACTTTTCAATAGTTTCCAGCAATTCGATAATAACTTCAAGCAGTTTTTCGTCTTTCCAAACTTTATATAAATTTACGTAACCTTCAATAATATGAAGATGCGTATTCATGGTTTTCTTTTCATTGGCATCTTTTGCACTCAGACGTAAATCTTCGATTGGCTGCCAATCTCTCGTAAAAGCTTCAAAATAGCCTTTATTGACAGAATCGTAACTGTGTTCCTGAATTTTTTGATATAAATTTTTAGCTATTTCCAATGCTTTTTCTTCTCCTGAAATCGCATAATATTCAGATAAACCATAAATCGCAAAGGCTAAAGCATAAATCTGATTTTTGGTGTCTTTTGGAGTTTTATCCTCATTTATACTCCAAAAAAGACCTCCAAATTGTGTGTCATAAAAATATGCTGAAAGAAAATCAAATGCTCTCTTTGCCAGTTTTTTGTGGTTTTCGTTTTTTGTGGTTTTGTAACTGGCAGAAAACGTCCAGAGAATTCGGGCATTTAAGACCGAACCTTTTTCTGCATTAGCAATCAGATGATCGTTAAAATCGATTTGTCCAACAAAACCACCATTTTTTTCATCTACAGTTCGTTCTGACCAATAGTTTAGAATGGCATCGAGTTCTGCTGTTAGTTCCGATTTTAAAAGCTTTAATTGTAATGACACGATATTTAAATTGCGTTATTTCTTTCGATTAAATCAATAATAGTTTGTACGGAGCCTGATGACACAAAGGTGTCTTCCGGCGCATTGATTACGTAATCAACTAGTTTTTCTACAGTTGAAACCGCTACATGCATTCTGGTATCTGAAGAAGCGTAGTATACATAAACAGTTCCGTCTTCGTCTTCAATCCATCCGTTAGAAAACAAAACGTTAGATACGTCACCGACTCTTTCAATTCCTTCAGGGCCCATGAAATGTCCAGCCGGAACATGAGTTACTTTCGTAATGTCGTTCAAATCGGTCATGAACATGTATAAGGTATAACGTAATCCGGCTGCGGTATTACGAACTCCATGCGCCATATGTAACCAGCCTTTTGATGTTTTAATTGGTGCCGGACCTAAACCATTTTTTAATTCGTAAATAGTATGATATTTTTTGCTGAAAATGATTTTTTCGTCTTTGACAACTGGATTTTTCATATCTTCAACATAACCTAAACCAATTCCACCTCCCGATCCAACATCTATAAAACCATCCTGCGGACGTGTGTATAAAGCATATTTTCCGTTTACAAATTCGGGATGTAATACTACATTTCGTTGTTGTCCCGTATTTGAAATTAAATCCGGTAATCTTTCCCAGTTTACTAAATCTTTAGAACGTACAATTCCCGCGTTAGCAACAGCCGAACTTGTATCGCCTTTTGGAGCTTTTGGATCTTTTCTTTCAGTGCAGAAAATTCCGTATACATAACCGTCTTCGTGATTAATTAAACGCATATCGTACACATTGGTGTCCGGATCTTCTGTTTGTGGAATTACACAAGGTTTATCCCAAAATTTGAAATTATCAATTCCATTTGGACTTTCGGCAATCGCAAAAAACGATTTTCTGTCAATTCCTTCTACACGAACAGCCAAAAGATATTTGCCATTCCATTTCATTGCGCCGGCATTAAAAGCGGCGTTGATTCCGATTCTTTCCTGTAAAAACGGATTTGTTTTTTCGTTAAAATCAAAACGCCAGTTTAACGGAGCATGTGCAGCAGTTACAACAGGATTTTTATAACGTTCGTAAATGCCGTTTCCGGCTGTTTGTGCGGGTGTGTTCTTAAGCTCAATCAGCGCTTTATGTTCTTTTTCTAATGCCGACTTTCTATCCTGAAAAGTCGCCGAAGATGTTATTGTTGTCATATAAATTGATTTCTGTATCTGTATTTTTTTTAATTTTGATCTCTCTTTTCGTTTAAATCCTGTTCTATAATTTGTAATTTTTCTTCTGATAAAGGGTAAAATGCTATAAAAGCTACTGATATTGCTGCTGCTATTGCCGGCAGTATGCTTAACATTAACTGAATTCCGTTTTGAGCTGTTGCAGTTTGTTCTACATTAGCCTGAAAACCAAAATAACCTAAAAGCCATCCCGCTCCGGCACCGCCAATGGTCCAGCCGAACTTTTGTGACATTGAAGAAGCTGAAAACACCAATCCGGTTGCTCTTCGACCTTGTTTCCATTCTGAATAATCGGCACTGTCAGCGTACATGGACCAGATTAATGGGAAAATACAACCAGCACAAATACTGATTAAAACCTGAAAACTCATGATTAAGAAAACATCTTCTTTTCCGAATAAATAGAAAACAAGACTTAGAATTGCCGCTACAGCCATAGCTCCAAAAAAGGTTTTCTTTTTACCGATTTTGTTCGCAATTGGTGTAGCGATAATAACTCCTATAATATTTGCTGCTTGCCCTAAAACCAGATAAATGGATGTTGGTGTCATATGAAAATCACTTCCGAAAAGTGAAAAATCAAAATTGACAGCACTGCTTACATAATATTTAAAATAATAAACCGCAGCTCCATCACGGATAGAATTGAAAACCAATGCGCCAATTCCGGCACCAAGTAAAATCCACCAGGGTCTGTTTTTCCAAAGATCTTTTAAGTCTTCTTTTAGATTGTTTTGTTCGTCTGCGATTGGTTTGATTCTTTCTTTAGTGAATAAAAAACAAGCCCAGAAAAATATCGTTGTGATTAGTCCGAAAACAGCAATTGTTGCCAGCCAGCCTGATTTAGAGTTAAGGTTTCCTCCAAAATAATTTACTAAAGGTTCAATTAGCCAAAGTGCCAAAAGACTTCCTCCAAAGGCAAAAACCATTCGATAGGATGAAAGTGTATTTCTTTCTTTTCGATCAGAAGACATTACGCCCAAAAGCGATGCGTAAGGTACATTGATTAAAGAATAAATCATCATCATTAATGAATAGGTAACGTAGGCATAAATGATTTTACCTTTTTCGTCAAAATCCGGTGTGTAAAAAGTTAAAACTCCAATCACGGCAAAAGGTATGGCAACCCAAAGAAGATACGGTCTGAATTTTCCCCACTTGCTTTTGGTTCTGTCAGCCAGAATTCCAACAATTGGATCAAAACAGGAATCCCATATTCGGGTAATTAGAAACATCGTTCCAACTACAGCAGGTGCCAATCCGAAAACATCGGTATAGAAAAACAATAAATACATGCTGAAAATTTTCCAGAACATAGATGAAGCAGCGTCTCCAAGACCGTAACCGATTTTTTCTTTTAAACTAATTTTGTCGTGCATTGGTTATTTTTTAAGGTTTTAATTTGTTTTTAGGGCAGTTATTTTAATTTTTTTGGAATGTCTTTTTCAAAGATAGTCTGATCAAGGTTATAAAAATCGACAAAATCTTTCTCGCTTACTTGTCCGGAAAATGGAGCATAATAATGCATTTTTTGTTCTTTTTCCTGCCAGCCATGATTTCTCCATAACAGGACATAAGAAATTTTATAATCTCCAATTGCTTTTAGGAGAGTTCCTGTCCACCATTTAGGATCCGGAACTGCTTCATAACCAGCTTCGGCCAATGCCATAGGTTTGTTTTTTTGAATGGAGATTTCATTGAGGATTTTAAATTGTTTTTGAACTTCATTTATAAACCGTTCTCCATTTTTATCGTTACCATTTTGATAACTGTCAAAACTTAAAATGTCGGCATAATCATCTCCGGGATAGTTCGCTAAGAAATCGGCTTCACTGGCAAAACCTCCTGTGTTGTAAACATAAATCAGATTGTGAACTCCTTTATTTTTTAAATAATCAAAGGTAAATTTCCAGGCTGTTTTGAATTCTTCGGGAGTACAGTTTCCTTTTCCCCACCAAAACCATCCACCTGTAAGTTCATGAAAAGGTCTGAAGAGAATAGGAATATTTTTTCCATTTTTATCTTTTAAAGACAAAAAGAAAACGGCTGCTTTGTCTAGCCAGGAAGTAAATTTTTTATGATTTTTCTCGCCGGGAAGGATTGTTTTTAGGGAATTAGGAACATTGTTCCAGGCATCTTTCCCTGTTGCAGGATTATCAAAATGCCAACTTATAGTTGAAATTCCGCCTCTTGCATTTGCTTCGACAATATATTGTTTCATTTTAGCAAATGGAACACCATCTATATTATTTGGATTGTCTTTTTCTAAACCTGCGATATCCCAGCCGTAAACAGCAGGATAGTCTCCAACAACATCTTTTATATCACTTCGTCCATCTTCATATTTCCATTTTACACCATAAGCAAGATCATCCTGATGTCCAAACAGAAAACCTTTTTGAGATAATGTATTTAGGTTTTGATAAAGTGTTTTAGTTTCCGAAGAAGCTTTTTTATCTGAAAGTGACAAAATTGTATTACTGCTGTTTTTTTGCGATTCGCAAGAAGTGCCAATTAAAACAGCAGTCAGAAGCATGATAAAATGTTTTTTCATTGTCGGATTGTTGATTGTTAACGGAGTTAAATGCTAAAGATACAATGATTTATGTTTGCCAAATACAATAAGTATTTTGTTGAAAAAATCTTTAGCGATCTATCTCAAAAATTATTAAAACTATAAAAAGATATTCAATTAAAAATGATTAATGTTTATTATTAAAGCTCTTTTTAAAGAATCGATAATTTGTTTTTTCAAAGATAATTGGATGAATATCGTCTAATTAATATTATTTTATCAATTATATATCATATTATTGCAGTCAAAAAAGTCAAATATTGCTTTCCTGAAAATAGTTTTTAAGATGAGTACTACAAAAAATTTTTATAGAGAAATTGCACCCCTTTCAGCTGGTGATAGTTTTTTGGTTTTCGATCGTGTAAAAGATAGCTTTGATTTTCCTGTGCATTACCATCCTGAATTTGAGATTAATTTTATCTTAAACGGAAAAGGAGTGAAGAGAGTTGTGGGAGATAATATTGAAGAAATAGATAATGTCGAGTTGGTTTTAATTGGTCCAAATTTATACCACGGCTGGGAACTGAATAAATGTACCAGCAAAAAAATTCACGAAATAACAATTCAGTTTCATAACGATTTATTTCATGAATCTTTATTGTCCAGACGTATTATGAATCCGATTCGGGATATGTTTAATCGGTCTATTCATGGTATTCTTTTTTCAAAAAAAACAGCAGAAGAATTAACACCAAGGCTTGTGAGGCTCTCAAAACTTGATGGGATGGATTATTTTCTGGAAATTACTTCTTTATTGTATGATCTTGCTAATTCCAGAAATCAGCGTTTGTTATCTACTTATACTGTAGACTATGATACTTTTGATGATTATGATAAAATGAAATTGGTTTACGAATATGTGCAGAAACATTTTGCGGAAAAAATAACTTTGGAAGATGTAGCAAATGTAGCTAGCATGTCTATTATTTCTTTTAACCGATTTATTAAAAAACGCACCGGAAAAACTTTTGTCAATTATATAAATGATATCCGGATTGGTTATGCTGCACGCTGGCTGGTAGAAAAAGACATGAGTGTTTCTGAAGTGGCATTTAAATCAGGTTTTAATAATATTGCGAACTTCAATCGCAGTTTTAAGGCAACAAAAAATTGTACACCTAGTCAGTATAGAGAAGATTTTTCCGGCTTGAAACGTATCTTATAGTGATACTTTTTTGTCAACAATAAATATTATTTTTAACGAAAACGTTTGATTTTTGAGTTTTTGTTGTTTTTTATGTATTGTTTGGGATTTTTAAAGGATTGTTATTGAGAATAATGTAATTTTTAATGTGTTTTATTTTGATATGTGTTTTTTTAAACGCTTAAAGTAAAAATATTATCATTAAATGATATAATATTATCGATTTGATAATTCAGTCTGTTATAGATTTGTTAAATAATTTTAGGAGAAAAAAATACACCCTGCTTTTTATCTCTTAAATTGGCAATCAACAAATTTAAACTAACCAAACATTTATTATGAAAAAATTAATGACTAACCTCATTCATTGGAAGGCTAACCACAGAGCTGCTCCTTTGATATTATTTTTGCTACTGACAAGTAATTTTATTACGGCTCAGGTAAAGGTTTCCGGAACAGTGTCGGATGACAAAGGATTATCTATTCCTGGTGCTAACATTGTAATTACGGGTACAAAAAAGACAGCTTCAACAGATTTTGATGGGAAATATTCTATAGAAGCACCGGCAAATTCTACAATTTCTGTATCATTTATTGGCTACGTTACACAAACAGTTAACGTAAAAAACGGAGGAACTATCAACGTAACTTTAAAACTTAGCGCAGAAGATTTACGTGAAGTTTTGGTAAACGTTGGATATAGAAGTGTTAAGAGAAAGGATTTAACAGGAGCTATTTCTACGGTTACTTCAAAAGATTTTGCAGATTCTCCACAAGTGTCTGTAGATCAATTATTACAAGGGCGTGCTGCAGGGGTGACAGTGACGAATAATTCTGGACAACCGGGAGGTAGTGTGTCAGTTAAGATACGTGGAACTACTTCTATTTCAGGAACTAATGAACCATTATATATTGTAGATGGTATTCCTATTTCCGGAGATGCTGCTAATACTGCTACGGGAGGTTCAATTGTTACAGGGTATTTAGGAACGAATACAGGAAATGTAACTTCTAGTCCTATTTCTTTCTTAAATCCTAACGATATCGAAACACTGGATATTTTGAAAGATGCTTCTGCAACTGCTATTTATGGTTCCAGAGCGTCGAATGGGGTTGTAATTATTACTACAAAAAGAGGTAAAAAAGGAACAGGAAAAATCGCGTATGATTCTTATTTCTCTGTTCAAAATGTAACTCGTTTATTAGATACAATGACTCTAAGTCAGTATGCAGCGCAACAAAATGCTTTAGCCGCTGTTTATGGTGTGGCTCCAAGAGATGAATTTGCTGTTCCGTCTGTTTTGGGTAAAGGGACGAATTGGCAGGATGAGATTTATAAAACGGCGATAATGAATAATCATCAGATTTCATTTTCAGGCGCAAAAGAGGGTACTAACTATTATATTTCAGGTGGTTATACCAATCAGGAAGGTATAGTTATTGGTTCTGGTTTTAAAAGATATAGTTTTAAAACGAACGTTGACAGCAAGATAAAAGATTGGCTTACGGTTGGTGTTTCTCTTGGGACTGGTATAACAAATGAAGATATTACAATTAATGGTGCAAGTAACGGTATCATTAGTACTTCTATATTGTCTACTCCTGATGTGGCAGTAAAAGATACCAACGGAAATTATGCTGGTCCACCTGCTGACGGTTCTATAGGAGTTTGGATTAATCCTGTGGCTTCGGCTTTGATGAATACTAATAAATTGATTAAGAAGAGTTTTATAGGGAATTTTTATGCTAGTTTTAGACTTGCAAAAGGACTTGAATATAGATTTGACCTTGGAGGCTCTACTAATATTGATAATTTTGAAGGCTTTCAGCCTACTTACAAGTGGGGGGCAGCAGTTAGAGAAACCAATCAGTTGACAGAGAGAGCGAACAATTGGTATCAACTTAACATTAAAAATGTTATAACATATAAGGTTGATGCAGGTAATCACCATTTTAACATTTTAGGAGCTCAGGAGGCTAACGATAGTCATTGGTTCGGAAACTCGCAAACCGTTTCCGGGTTGTTGAGTAATGATATTCATTCTATTAGTTTGGGTGATCCTGACACAATTGTGGCTTCAGAATACAAAGGAAGTTCTGCTTTTTATTCTTTCTTTGGAACTTTTAATTATGATTATAATAATCGTTATGGATTACAGGCAACGATGAGAGCAGATGGAAGTTCTAATTTTGGGCCAGGTCAAAAATGGGGTTATTTTCCTTCCGTTTCAGGTTATTGGAAACTTTCAAACGAAAATTTTATGGAAGGAACTAAAGAATATATTGATAACATCAAAATTAGAGGAGGTTACGGTGAGACCGGAAATCAAAACATTGGTGGTGGAGGTTATATGAGTACAGTTCGTGCCATAAAATCGGCAATGGGTAATTTCTTTACCGTTAATAATATTGCGAATCCTGATTTAACCTGGGAAACTTCTGAACAAACTAACTTAGGTTTAGATTTTACACTTTTTAATTCAAAACTTCAGGCAACATTTGATGTGTATAGAAAACAGTCAGCAGGATTTTTATTTGTCTTGCCATTGCCTTATTATGTTACAGGTACAGATGCTTATCAGGGAGGTTTAGGAGCTCCAAGTGTAAATTTAGGAAGCTTAAGAAATCAAGGTTTTGAAATGACTTTGGATTACAATAATAAGTTTGGGAAAGATTTTTCATGGAATTCAAAAGTGATTTTCTCTACAAACAAAAATAAATTGATGAGCTTACAGGATAATTTTGACTTAACAAAAGATGTAATGCTTAATGATTATACTACTAAAGCAGTTACTAAAACAGTAGTGGGTCAGCCGGTTGGTCAGTTTTACGGATATCAGGCGGTTGGAATTATCAGAACTAATGAACAATTAGCCAATGCGCCAATTCCTTTTACGGGAAATAAAGCAGTAAAAAGTCAGCTAGGTGACGTTGAATACGTAGATCAAAACAAAGACGGTTTGATTGATGAGAAGGATTTAACTTATATCGGAAATCCACAACCGAAATTTACTTATGGTTTCAATAATACGTTCACGTACAAAAATGTTGATTTAGGAGTCTTCTTGCAAGGATCTTATGGAAACAAAGTAATGAACTTAACAAGACGTGCCGGTACTAAAAACCAACGTTTGTATGAAAATCAGTTAGCTGAAGCAGCAGATTTTTGGACGCCGGAAAATACGGATGCGAAATATCCAAGACCTGACGGTGGAGATGGACATCCTAATATAGCAATTTCTGATCGTTATGTAGAAGATGGTTCATTCTTAAGAATTCAACAGGTAACTTTAGGTTATAACATGCCTTCGGATGTGATTTCAAAAGCAAGTATTAGTAAATTAAGATTCTATTTTGGTATTCAAAATCTTTACACATTTACTAAATATACAGGATATGACCCAGAGGTAGGATCTTACAATCAGGATCCGTTATTATCAGGAATTGATTCAGGACGTTACCCAACCAATCGTAGTTTTACTTTTGGAATGAATTTAGAATTTTAATTACTACTCTTATGAAAAAATATATCAATATAAAGACCTTAGTTTTATTTTTAACACTAGGTTTGGTAACTACTTCTTGCAGCGAAGATTTCTTGGATCGCCCATCTGAAGATAGTTACAGCAGTGATCAGTTCTATAATACTGACGAGCAGGTAGCGAGAACTACTTATGGGATGTATGGAGCAATGTGGGCACCTTATTATACTAAGAATTTTTACGCTTTGTCTGAGTTATCGTCAGGAAATTGTTTAGCGTATGCTGACGGACCAGAGTTAATTCAGTTTAAGCTGACTTCTGATAGTCCTATATTGTTGGATCCTTGGAGAGCTTGTTTCGCAATTATTGCACAATCGAATAATTTAATTAATAATATTGAAAAAAATGCTACTGCAGATGTAAGCAGGGCTGTAATTAAAAACACGATTGCAGAAGCACATTTTTTTAGAGCGATAGCCTATTTTTATTTGGTTCGTTTGTATGGTCCGGTGCCTATTATTGAAGATAATCTGGCTTTGGCAAAAGATCCATTGGTGAATACCAATAGAATTGAAGATGTTTATACGTTTATCGAAAATGATTTAAAGTTCGCAGCAGCAAATCTGAAAGTAAAAATGAGATCCAGAACTCCCGGTGGAGATAATATTTTTGTAACTCAGGGCTCTGCCGAAGCATTTTTAGCCAAAGTATATCTATATGAGAAAAAATATTCGGATTCTAAATTAATGGCTGAAAAAGTGATTAACTCAGGGGAGTTTGGATTACTTCCAAATTTTGCTGATTTGTTTCTGACCAGTAAAAATAATAACGAAGAATCTATTTATTCATGGCAGTGGTCAGGAGCTATAAATACTTATGGAGGTGGAAATTTCTCTAATATCCAATATGGTTTAGATATTTTGAATGATAATGCGTCTTATGGAGCTACTTATGTTCCAAGTAATGATGTTCAGGATGCGTTTGAACTTGGAGATTTAAGAAGAAAAGAATCTTTTATGATTTATGGAGATTCTTATCCTAACCTTAAAGGAGATGGTGTTGTAGGTTTTGTTATGGATAAAACCAAGTATCCGGATGTATTAGCTAATACAGGAGCCGCTGTTAAGAAGTATGTTGTAGGACAAGTTACAAGCGAAACTGGCCCTGCTGACGGATGGGGAGGAATGAATAACTGCAATTACATTATGCGTTATGCTGATCTTTTATTAATACATGCTGAGGCAACTATGGCTGGAGCAGATGAAACTACTAATGCTGCAGCAAAAGAATCGTATAATAAAGTGAGACTTAGAGCTGGTCTGGCTGCATTAGGAACAAATGTGCCTTTAACAAAAGCAGCTTTATTTCATGAGCGCAGAGTTGAATTTGCTTTTGAAGGAGAATTTTGGTTTGATTTAGGAAGATTACCACGTCAGGAGGCAATCAATATAATCTCTCAGCAAGACAGAGGTTTTGATTCTCAGGGAGTAATGCATTATACGCCAACGCCAACTGATTTTATTTATCCGAAGCCGGATATCGAAGTCAGAAAAAATCCAAAGTTGAAAGAGGCACCGGTTCCTTACAATTTCAAATAATTTTTTAAAAGTAAATCACTATGAAAAATATAAAAAATAAAATGTTATTGAAGTTGTATTTCTTGGCTTCGATTTCAATTTTGCTGTTTGCTTCTTGTTCGAATGATGATTCGGAAGGTTCTTCCGGAAAGCTTGAAGTAACAGGAATTAGCAGATCTGTTGTTGATGATCCTTTGGTTGAAGGAGACAGAGAGGTGGATGTACCTACAGATGTTATTAATGCAGGGAATTATTATATCATTAGAGGATCCGGGTTTGGTACCTTAAAATCAATTTCATTTAATGGATTAGAGTCGTATTTCAATCCAACATTTGTGACAGATAATGCAATCGTTATTTTAGTCGATCAAAAAACTCCTTACTATAACGAAATGGATGAAATGAAAATCGTTACGGCTAAAGGGACGTTGAATTATAAAGTGGCTATTAGACCTCCAAATCCTAATATTAAAGGATTTCCAATTAACCCTAATCCAGGAGATATCATTACAATTACAGGAGAATATTTTTTGCGTCCTGTTGTGAATTTTGGAGAAACTGCGGTTCAGCCTATATCATCTACATTGACAGAAATTAAAGTTCAGGTACCTAATAATATTCAGTATAAAAACTTGTCTGTAACCAATGTTTCAGGAACAACAGTTGCCGGTCAGTCTTTAGGTTCTGCTTTTTATGATGATGCTTACACTAGTTTGAGTAGTTACAATGGTCTTTGGAGACCAGCAACAAATCATTATGATATTGCTTACGATAAAGATGCATCACAAGGTACAAAATGTATCAATTGGACTTCAGGTCCGGATTGGGATGGTTTATACATTGGTGTAGATAAATCTAAAGTGGATATGACTAAATACAAAGGAATCCGTGTAAGTATTAAAGGAGAAAAAGCAGGATCTGTTTCTGTAATTGTTAATGGTAATTATGGTGCTACTTATCCGCTTAAATTCGGTACAGGATGGACATATTTAGAGGTTCCGTTTTCTGGTGTTGGCAGTCCGGGAGAGTTAACTGAAATTACTTTTCAGGAAACAGGAGGTTTTGGAGGAAACAATTTGTTTATCGATGATATTGGATTGGTATTAAAATAATTGTGACGGATTCGAAGAATAAGTCTTGATTTGTTAGAATCCATTATTAAAAACTAAAAGATAATTTATGAAAAATATATATAATAAAGTAAAGCATCTTGCCTTATGCGCATTTTTAGTTGCCACAGTTTCTTCCTGTGACAACGAAATTGAAGATATTGGAGGAGCAAAGCAAAATTACAATACGGCTTACGGATTGCTTCTGGCAAATAGTAATTTAACTACGTTTACAAAAGCAATAAAATTAGCTGGACTGGAATCGACATTAAATACAGCAGATGACTATACTTATTTTGTTCCAAACGATGCTACTTTTGATGCTTATTTGGTAGCGAATGGTTATGTGAATGATTTAGGATATCCGGATATTAATTTGGTTCCGGTTGAAGATTTGAAACAGCTAGTTTTGAGTCATGTTATTAAAGGTGTCAAAAAAAGAGTTGGTAAACTTGAAGGTGTTCAGGCTGATTATCTGGAAACAGGAGATTACAGTACAATGGCAAATGCGCTAAACTCTGATTTGTATTTATTGAGTATCAATGTAACCAATGGTGTTTTAAAAGTAAACGGATCTGATAAAGAGGCGCCAGGATTAGATTATTATGCTACAAATGGTTTTGTAAATGTATTGAGTAATGTAATTGAGTTAACTCCGCCTGCTCCTGTAATTACTAGTTTGTCACAAGTGTTGGCTTCTCCGGGAGATGTTATAACCATTACAGGACAAAATTTTGTAAAGGTTAAAAATGTAAAATTCGGGTCAACTACAGCTACATTTACTGCAGTTTCTAAAACGGAAATAAAAGCAACGGTTCCGGCTGATTTTGATTCGTATGCGCTTGTTGTTGTAGAAACTGAATTTGGAGTGTCTGCTCCAAGCAGTATAGGTCTTAAATATTTATTATACGAAGACTCATTGAAAGGATGGGGCTGGGGCTGGGGAGGAGACATTACCTGGGAAAGCACCGAAAAAGTAAGCAGAGGAACAAACGCAATCAAAAAAGTTGCAGAAGCCTGGAGCGGACTTTTCATGCACTCAGATTTGGCTTTGAATGCAGCAGATTACCAATTTGTAAAAATGTCTATATTCCCAACCGAAAGTACTAAAATCATGGTTACTATAAATAGTGATACAGGTGACTCTAGTAAAGGTACTACAGTTACTTTAGTACCAGGTCAATGGAACAATATTTCAATTCCTATTTCGGCATTGCATCCTGAACTCTTGAGTGGAGGAAATTTTGATAGTGTATTTATTCAGGAATTTTCAGGAATAACAATTAGTCCTGCAAGTATTCTTTATATAGACGATATTGGGTTTTTATAATAGTTAGTTTATTTTGAGTTAGTTTAAAAATGTTCCCTTATTGAAAAATTAGGGAACATTTTTTTAAGATATTTTAAATTGAAAAAAAATGAAAATAGTAACCTTACTTCTTGCTTTTAGTGTAACCATTCTAGGTTTCGGTCAGGGTAATACTCATAAACAGCAGGGTGGAAAATTTGAAGGACTTGCCTTGACACCACCAATGGGCTGGAATTCATGGAATACTTTTGCAACCAATATTGATGAAAAGTTAGTAAAGGAAACAGCAGATATTATGGTTTCTTCCGGTTTAGTTGCCGCAGGATATAATTATATTGTATTAGATGATGGCTGGATGACACATGAAAGAGATGCAAATGGTGATTTAGTCCCAGATCCTGAAAAATTCCCAAACGGAATGAAAGCATTAATTGATTATGTACATAATAAAGGTTTAAAATTCGGTTTGTATAATTGTGCAGGAACAAAAACTTGCGCGGGTTATCCCGGAACAAGAGGTTATGAGTATCAGGATGCCAGATTTTATGCGAAACTTGGAATTGATTTTCTAAAATACGATTGGTGTAACACAGAAGGAATTACTGCCAAAGAAGCTTACACAACGATGAGTAATGCCTTAAAAACTGCCGGAAGACCAATTGTTTTTAGTCTTTGCGAATGGGGAGACAATCAGCCTTGGGAATGGGGAAAACCAATTGGAAATCTGTGGAGAATTTCCGGCGACATCTATCCTTGCTTTGACTGCGAATTCAGACATCCTGAAAACTGGTCTTCCTGGGGATTTATGAAAATTGCGGATATGCGAAAAGACATTCGTAAATATTCAGGTCCAGATCATTGGAATGATTTTGATATGATGGAAGTAGGAAACGAAATGAATGACACCGAAGATAAAACGCATTTTGCTATGTGGTGTATGTTATCTTCTCCTTTATTTACCGGAAATGATTACAGAAAAATGTCTAAAGAAACTTTAGCAATTTTAACTAATAAAGAGTTGCTTTCTGTAAATCAGGATAAGTTAGGTATTCAGGGATTTAAATACACAATTTTAGATGGGGTAGAAGTTTGGGTAAAACCACTTTCAGATGGAGCCTGGGCAGTTAGTTTTGTGAATAGGACAGAAACAACAAAAAAAGTTACTTTCGATTGGAGTAAAAATAATTTCAAAGATGCTGATTTTGGATATGAAGCCGATTTTACAAAAACGATATTCAAAATAAAAGATCTTTGGAAGAATAAAGAAGCAGGAAGTACAAAAAAAATATTTAGTACTGCAATAGCTTCACATGATGTAGTTACTTTAAAATTAATACCCTAAATCTAAAACTTGTCATGAAGATTAATAAAGTCTTATTATTTGCTTTTATTTTAATGTTTTCGCCTTTAAATGCTCAAGTGCAAACTCATAAAAATCTTAGTGTTAATGGTACTCAATTGGTAAATAAGGATAAAAAGCCAGTTGTATTAAGAGGAATGAGTTTTGGCTGGCATAGTATGTGGCCAAGGTTTTATAATCAAAAAGCGGTAAGTTGGTTAAAGAAAGATTTTAACTGTAATGTTGTTCGTGCCGCACTAGGAGTAGAGCTGGGAGAGTATTCCTATATGAAAGATCCCAAATTTTCTAAAAAGAAAATAGAAGCTGTCATTAAAGGAGCAATAAAAGAGGATATGTATGTAATCGTAGATTGGCATACCCATAATGTTAATTTAAGTGAAGCTAAAGAGTTTTTTGCTGAGATATCAAAAAAGTATGGTAAATACCCCAATATTATATATGAAATATTTAATGAACCTGATTATGAAACATGGGCCGAGGTTAAAGCTTATTCTGAAGAAGTAATCAAAGTAATTAGAGAGAACGATCCTGATAATATAATTTTGGTGGGTTCTCCACATTGGGATCAGGATGTAGATCTACCAGCCGCAGATCCTATTTTAGGATATAATAATATAATGTATACTATGCATTTTTATGCTGCAACGCATGGAAAAGAATTAAGAGACAAAACTGATGCTGCTATCAAAAACGGACTTCCAATATTTATTTCAGAATCTGCCGGTATGGAAGCTTCTGGCGATGGACCATTAAATTACAAAGCTTGGCAGGAATATATAGACTGGATGGAAGACAGAAAACTTAGCTGGATTGTATGGTCTGTTTCAGACAAAGATGAGACTTGCTCTGTTTTATATAAATCAGCGAAGTCTGAAGGGAAATGGAAAAATGAAGATTTAAAAGAATCCGGAATAAAAGCTCGTGAATATTTTAAAAAATATAATGTATGGCATTACGAAAGATACTTACCTTCCAACTGGAAAGAAAGCAACTATCGTTTTGAGGACTAAAAGGCATTAAGAAAAAAGTGTATTACAAATTGCTGAAAATTTATCATTTAGGATGTACCGAAAAGTGCATCCTTTTTTTATGTATAAATGAATTATTCGTTTCAATAGAATTAGTTTGATTTGTTGCAATAGATGTATGTGGTTTTTGTAAGAATTTTAAACGTAGGGTTTATGGTTTTTGTTCCTGTTTTTAATGAAGAGATATTTAGATCGTGTTTTTTATTTTTATTGATACCCCTTTAAAAATTGGGGTGATTGACTTTTTTGGATGTTTTTTCGGTGTTTTTGTGCTTTTTTAATTTAGTTTTTTGTGGTTGACGCCTTGTTTTTTGGTGTGTGCTGCTAAAAATGCGTTATTGAATTTTTAAAAACAATTAGCGATTAATATCAAATAACGATTATTGTTGATTTAATTTTTGTAATCCGTAATTCTTCACCTAAAACATCAAAAAAGCGCTTTTGAATTATTCTGGTGATACAAAAGTTAATAAATTCGCTAATGAAAATGATGATGATTTGAAGGCGCATGAAAGGTTTTAGAAATGACTTATACTATTAATAGATATATAAAAGATTAACTAACCAGAATCAATTTAATAACTAAAAACCAATTTAAAACATGAAAAAAGCATTTCACATTTTAGCCGCGATGTTAACAAGTTCTTTTGCCTTTGCCCAAGAAGAGGAGGCAGCCGCTCCAGCAACCACATGGGGAGGTTCTGCAGATGCGTACTATAAATATGATTTTTCAAAACAAATGAATGGATTAACGAGCTTCACCAACTCACAAAATTCATTCGAATTAGGGATGGCATCGATAGAAGCGGGTCATACCTTTGGAAAAGCTTCTGTTTTTGTCGATTTAGGTTTCGGAAAAAGAGCAGCAGAGTTTTCCTATAATGAGACACCGGATAAAGATGCGAGCGCCAAATTTTTAATTAAACAGTTATTTTTTACCTATAATTTAACTGATGAATTTAAAGTAGTGGCAGGTAGTTTTGGAACTCATATCGGATATGAGGTTTTGGACGCCGTAGATAACAAAAACTACAGTATGTCGTATGCATTCTCATACGGACCGTTCTTTAATACAGGTGTGAAAGCCCAATATACATCAGGGAAATTCACAGCTATGTTAGGATTAACAAACCCAACCGATTTTAAATCGGCTATGGATGCGGGATCTTACCAAAAAACGTTCATTGGACAAGTAGGATATATAGGTGAAACAGGAAGTGCTTATTTGAACTTTACAACAGGAAGTACAAACGCAATTCCAGGAAGTATCATTCCAGTATCAGATGAGAATAAAACTCAGTTTGATTTGACTGCTTCTAAAACAATTAGTGATAGTTTTTCTCTTGGGTTAAATGCGACTTATGCAAAAACAACAAATGATTTTGACAGCACTTTAGACGGAGAATGGTTTTCATTGGTAGGATATGCTAATTACTCTTTCAGCCCATCATTATTGCTGGCTTACAGAATGGAGTATTTTGATGCTAAAGATGCAGCGCCAAGCATGGGAACATTAACAGGATCTAGTGTATTTGCAAACACAGTTTCTTTAAATTATAAAGTTGGAAAACTTACAATTATTCCTGAGCTAAGATACGATGCAGCTTCTGAAGATATTTTCTTAGATAAAGATGCATTGCCAACAGGAGGAAGCTTCTATGCTTTAATTGCAACAACATACTCTTTCTAGAGATAAAGATTGATATTTTTTTTTTTTTTTTGGAGCTGTCGAAACATACTAATGTTTTGGCAGCTTTTTTATTGTTTAAGAATTATGAATTGTGAGCTGCGAGTTATGGGTTAAGAGTTATGGGGTAGACTTATAAAAGTAAAAGTTATTGCTTCTTTGCTTACTAAATTGTACCTGTGAAAAATACTATTTCTTGTATTTATGACTGTAGAGATGCATTGCAGTGCATCTTTTGCGCACCATATTTTTTATTAGTTTTCTTAGGTATCATGTTATAATGAATAAAAAAAAACGCATTTCCTTATTAGAAATGCGTTGTATATTTTGAAATGAATTGTTGTTTTCTTATTGAACTTGTTTCTTATAGATAGAATAAATCGTATCGATTGTTTTTCTGTCCAAAGTTGAGGTTGCATCGGTTTGGATATAATGTAGCTTAAAAGCTTGAATTGCAGCCATTAAATTTTTGGTATTAAATCCAATTATTCGGAGAGCCGGTTCAATTTTAAAATCAAATGGAGCAGGTTCTAAAACTTCATCTGGCCAGATTCCAAAACCTTTTTCGGCAAGTGTTTTCCAAGGAAATAAAGCACTAGGGTCTTGCTTTCTTCCCGGAGCAATATCTGCATGTCCAATAAAGTTTTGAGTTGGAATATTGTAATCTTTTTTCAGTTTTGTCAACAAAGCAACCAAACTGCTGATTTGTGCTTCTGTAAAAGGCTTGAAACCATTATTGTCCAGTTCAATTCCGATAGAGCAGGAGTTTAAATCTGTTACTTTGCCCCAGGTTGAATTTCCGGCATGCCAGGCTCTTAGATAATCATTAAGCATCTGAACCACTTTTCCGTTTTCAGAAATTACATAATGAGCACTAACCTGAGTTTTGGTTTTTGTAAAAGTATTTATCGTTTGCTGTAAAGAATCTTGAGCAGTATGGTGAATAATAACGAAACTTGGTTTTCTTAAGTTAAAGTTCACTGTGCCAATCCATTCCGTATTGATTCCATTTTGCAGATATGTTGAGCTTGTTTTAGATAATGTATCTTTTACAATTTTCAATTGCTGCGCATAAGTTGTGTCAATAACAACATTTGTTGCCGGAATTGGCTGCGCTTCTTTACTGGTAATCTGGTTTTCTAAAGTTTTAAGCTGCTGATCGTATGCTTTTTCAGTATTCTTATATGGATTAATAGAGCAAGCACTAATAATAACAGCCAAAATCAGATAGCAAAAATGCTTTTTTGTCATAATTCGTTGTTTATAAGTTTAAACGATTATTCTTGAATTTTCGTATCTGTATTTTCTGGGGTTTCTTTAGAATCTTTGTTTTTAGATTCTTTATCTTTTTTCTTTTTAGATTTTCCTGTTTTACCTTCTTTTAACTTTTCCATAAAAGTCTTGTATTTTTCAACTTGATCTGGATTCAAAAAGGCGCTAATTTTTTTATCAGTACTTTCTCTTAAGGCTTTAATTTGTTCAATTTTTTGTTCCTGATTGCTGCTTTCATTTTTCAATAAAATCCCTTGCTCTCTTAAACTGTCTGCTAAAACGTTTGTAATAGCAATCGCTTGCAAATCATCAAGATTTACATCTGGTTTCATTTGTTCGACAATTTTCCCCGCAGTTTCTTCAGCGGGAATTTCTTTAGGTTTGCTTTGTGAGCCTTGTCCTTGTCCTGCCATCATACTTCTATCCATTCCCATTCCGCCGCCTCTTCCGTAACCGTTACCATAACCATTATTATAGTAGCCATTTCCATACTGTGCTGAAACAGAGTTGAAACAAAATAAAGTAAAAACAAAAAGAATTAAGTTTTGTGTAAGTTTCATAAAAGTATTTTTGTCTAGTGTTAACAATTGTTCAGCGTAAATTTAAGCAGGTTCTCCGTATAAATCAAATTCTGTGGCTTCAATTATTTTTATATTAACAAATTCGCCTGTTTTCACATAATGCTTAGAAGCATCTATTAAAACTTCATTATCAACATCAGGACTGTCAAATTCGGTACGACCAACAAAATGCGCGCCTTCTTTTCTGTCAATTATACATCTGAAAACTTTACCTACTTTTTCCTGATTTAAGTCCCATGAAATTTGAGACTGTAATTCCATAATTTCATTTGCTCTTGCTTGTTTTACATCATCAGGGACATTGTCTTCTAACAAGTAAGCGTGGGTGTTTTCTTCATGAGAGTATGCAAAGCATCCCATTCTGTCAAATTTCATTTCCTGAACAAAATCTTTCAAAATTTCAAAATCTTCCTGAGTCTCACCTGGATATCCAACAATTAAAGTAGTTCTGATTGCCATTCCCGGAACGGCTGCACGGAAATCTTTCAATAATTGAGTCGTTTTAGCCTGAGTTGTTCCACGACGCATTGATTTCAAAATTGAATCTGAAATATGTTGTAACGGAATATCTATATAATTACAGATTTTAGGCTCGCGTTTCATTAATTCTAAAACATCCATTGGGAATCCCGTTGGGTAAGCGTAATGAAGACGAATCCATTCGATACCTTCAACAGCAGCTAAAGCTTCCAGAAGCTCTGCAAGGTTTCTTTTTTTATAAAGATCAAGACCGTAATAAGTTAAGTCCTGAGCAATTAAGATTAATTCTTTAACTCCGTTTTTAGCTAAACCTTGAGCTTCTTTTACTAATTTTTCAATTGGCTGAGAAACGTGAGAACCTCTCATTAGTGGAATAGCACAAAAACTACAAGGTCTGTCGCATCCTTCAGCGATTTTTAAGTAAGCGTAATTTTTTGGAGTGGTCGTTAAACGCTCTCCAAGTAATTCATGTTTATAATCTGCTCCAAGAGCTTTTAGCAACTGTGGTAATTCTGTTGTTCCAAAATATTGATCAACATTTGGGATTTCTTTTTCTAAATCAGGTCTGTAACGTTCAGATAAACATCCTGTCACGAAAACTTTATCTACAAGTCCTCTGTCTTTTTTATCAGCATATTCCAAAATCATGTTTACTGATTCTGCTTTTGCATTATCAATAAAACCACAAGTATTAATTACAATAATGTTTCCTTCTTTTTCTGCCGGAGCTTCATGTTCAACTTCTTTTCCATTTGCACGAAGCTGTCCCATAAGGACTTCGCTGTCATAAACATTTTTTGAACACCCAAGAGTGATTACGTTAATTTTGTTCTTTTTTAAAGACTTGGTTCTCATACTTTTATAAATTGGAGTGCAAAATTACACTTTTTTATTCAAACACCGCTTGTTTCGGTTTTATTTAGATGTTTTTTATGAAGGTTTTCGAGGAGAAAGCTTGTTGATTTGTGGATAAAAAAAAAATCCGCCAAATTGATTTTGACGGAAATTTTCATTCATCTATTTAATTCTTAATTACAATTCAAATAATAAGGTAAGGGTAACATTGTTAAGTTTTGAATTGATATTGGCTCCGTCATTAAAACCTCTTGAGAAGAAATCCTGATTCGATTTTCTTTGTAAATAAGAGTAAGCCAAATCTAATTTAGTAGCTCCAAAGTTGTATCCTAAACCTCCGGAATAGCTTGTCAGGTCTCCAATTGTGCTTCCATTTTTGTACGGACTTCCTTCAAAGCGATATCCTCCTCGTAAACTTAATTGTTTTATTTTGTATTCTGCTCCAATTCTCAATTCGCCGGTACTTGTTAAACTGTTATTGATTTCGTCGTTTGTTCCTCTGAAATCACTGGTAGGTTTGAATTTTGTGTTTCCGTAGTTTTTAATAGCATAATCAACACTAATTAAACCGGATTTTCCAAAAACGTAAGCACCACTAAATGTCCATTTGTCAGGAGTTTGTAAGGTGTAAGATTGGTAAACATTTACAGTGTTTGGGTTTGCGTTGTTGGTGAATGATTCTGTAGTTGTTTCTGTAGTTGTGAATAAGCTTTGTGAAAGCTCATCATAAAGCTCGTACCATGTATTAGATTCATATGCGATACCAAATCTTAAAGCATCAGTTACTTTTCCGATGGCTCCAAGTTGGAAAGAAAATCCATTTCCGTAAGTGTAAAGTTCGTTGTTAAAACGCACGTTTGATACTGTTTCGTATGATTCTAATGGGTTCTTGTTGGATTCGTAAAAACTTGAAGTTCTTCTGTAGTCAGTTACGTGAACGTTTAAGTTTGCTCCAAAATATAATCGGTCCTTGTATGAAGTGGCGATGTTAAAACTTACTTTACTGTTGTAGCCTCTTGTGTAAACCTCGTTTTCCTGATAGTAATTTTGGCCATTAGGAGCGTTGTTAGTAAAATAAGTGCTGTTTGGGTTGTTGACATCGTCAATATTTATTAAGTATGCCTGATATCCTAATAAGGCTTGTTGAGCAGAAAAGCCGCTCATATTTGGGTATTGTCCGTTAGGGAAATTTGAGCCTAAATAGCTATATAAATCTTTTAACGTTTCGTTGTCGGCTAGGTTAACAAATTCATGAGGGACAGGAGCGCCTCCATTGCCATAGTTTGCATAGTCTAAAAAATAACCATCTATAGATTTGGTTGGGTTTGTTCCGGCAGAAAAAATATTGTTGTTGTAGTTGTTTGTGTTCTCGTATGTTGCTCCAATTGCAATTTTATTCCATCCGTTATTAGGATTTCGGTCTTTGAAAACAAAAACACCTCCCGCCTGGTTTAAAATAAAGGAGTTTTTTTTGTCTGAAGTTTTGGTGTTATAATAATCAGAGTCATTTTTTATATTCTGATTACTAAAAGATACTCCAACCTGATTTGTATTAAAGATTGCGGATCCGGCAGGATTGACACTTAGTGCCGACAGATCTCCTCCAACTGCGCCAAACGCACCGCTCATGGCTCTAAATCTTGCCGTTCCGGTTAAATTGTCTTGTGCATAACGCACAGCATCTGATACATCCTGAGAATATGACGCGCAGGCAGTTAGTCCTGTTATGAATAGGAAAAATATTTTTTTCATTTGGATAAGTTTTAGTTTGAATTAGTTTACTGAGGAGAAATTATCTTCTTCCTCCTCCGCCGCCTCCGCCAGATCTCATTCCTCCGCCACCGCCTCCGCCAGACGATCTCATGCTTCCGCCACCACCACTATTGTTCATAGAGCGGGAAGGGCTAGGAGAGTAGCTTCTTGAAGAGTTGCTGTTGTTGCTAGGGGTATAGCTTCTGTTTGTAGTCCCACTATTGTTGTAAGATTTTCTGTTGCTGGAGTTGCTATAATCTACGCTGTTATTGTTGTAACTTCTTCTGTTTGTAAATGTTGGACTTGTTGTTCCTCTGTTATAAGTGGAATTTGAGTTTCTTCTAAAGTCTGTGTAGCCGTTAGATGATCTGTTGGTAGTGTAATTTCTGTTTGTCGTATAGTTACTTCTGTTAGTGGTATAGCTTCTGTTTGTTGTGAAACTTCCTCTGTTTGAACTGTAGCCTCTGTTAGAAGTATAGTTTCTGTTATAGTAGCTGTTTCCGTAATAAGCAGCAGAGCCTCTTCTTCCATAGTTATAGCTGTAGTTGTTGTAGCCGTAGTATCCGCCACCCCAATATCCTGGGTATCCCCATCCTGGTCCCCAGTAGCCTGGATAACCCCAGCCACCCCAATAGCCTGGATATCCCCAACCGGCTCCCCAGTAACCTCCGTAACCCCATCCGTAATAAGGATAGCCCCATCCAAATCCCATCGACCATGTTGGGCTGGTATAGAAGTTTACTGAAACATCAGAACTGCTGCTTCCCCATGCAGGATATCCTACAGAGGCAGTCTGAGTGCTGTCGTTTTCTGAATAATTGGTATAATTGTCAACGTCAGTAAAAATTTCCGTTGGCTGATCGTCATCTTGCAAAGATCTAAAGTAGTCTTTGTATTGATTATTTGTGCCGTTAGATTGCTGCACATAGCTGTTTGATGATGAGTTACCATATACTCCGTCATTTCCATAATAGGAGGAGTTTTGGTAAGAACCACACGACGCTAGTAATAAACTCATTAATCCAATTAAGTAAAAATGATTAGAGTTTCGGCGAAGAGAAATGTTAGTTTTCATATCTGTGGTGATTTTTATTGTTGCACATTACAAAAATAGTTAGTTTTGTCAAACTATTTAGTTAAAATTATTGAAAACAAAATTTGTGCCAAACTATATAATATGAGTAAGAACCTCACTACAAGATCAGAAGATTATTCGAAATGGTATAACGAGCTGGTTGTTAAGGCAGATCTGGCTGAAAATTCAGGAGTTAGAGGATGTATGGTGATTAAACCGTACGGATATGCTATTTGGGAAAAAATGCAGGCTGAATTAGATCGCATGTTTAAAGAAACAGGACATCAAAATGCTTATTTTCCTTTATTCGTGCCGAAGAGCATGTTTGAGGCTGAAGAGACAAATGCTGAAGGATTTGCAAAAGAATGTGCTGTAGTCACACATTACAGATTAAAAAATGATGAAGAGAGACCTGGGAAATTAATGGTTGATCCAAATGCTAAATTGGAAGAGGAGCTTATTGTTCGTCCAACCAGTGAGGCAATTATTTGGTCTACTTATAAAGGATGGGTTCAGTCGTATAGAGATTTACCTTTGTTAATTAATCAATGGGCAAATGTTGTTCGTTGGGAAATGCGTACCCGTTTGTTTTTAAGAACTGCTGAGTTTTTATGGCAGGAAGGGCATACAGCTCATGCTACAAAGACAGAAGCTATTGAAGAGTCTGAAAAAATGATGAATGTTTATGCTGATTTTGTCGAGAATTTCATGGCAATTCCGGTAGTAAAAGGAATAAAAACAGAAACAGAACGTTTTGCTGGTGCTGATGAAACTTATTGTATCGAAGCGTTGATGCAGGATGGTAAAGCATTGCAAGCTGGAACGTCACACTTTTTGGGGCAGAACTTTGCTAAGGCTTTTGATGTTAAGTTTGCTAATGCAGAAGGGAAACAGGAACATGTATGGGGGACATCATGGGGAGTTTCAACTCGTTTGATGGGAGCTTTAATTATGACGCATTCTGATGATCAGGGATTGGTATTGCCTCCAAATTTGGCACCAATTCAAGTTGTTATTGTTCCAATTCATAAAACAGATGAACAATTGGCTCAGATTACGGCTGCGGTTAATGAATTGACGGCGAAACTTAGAAAATTAAGAATCTCTGTTAAATTTGATGACAGAACAACTCAAAAACCAGGATTTAAATTTGCAGAATGGGAATTAAAAGGGGTTCCTGTTAGAATTGCAGTTGGTCCAAAAGATTTAGAAAACGGAACTTTTGAAGTGGCAAGACGTGATAATTTGACAAAAGAAGTCGTTGCCAGTGAAAATATCGTTGATCATATCAATGATCTTTTGGAGCAGATTCAAAAAGATTTATTTGACAAAGCTTTTGACTATCGTAATACTCATATTACGGAAGTGAATAGTTTTGAGGAATTTAAAGAAGTTTTAGAAGGTAAAGGAGGTTTTATTTCTGCACATTGGGATGGAACTGCGGCTACCGAAGAAAAAATAAAAGATTTGACAAAAGCAACCATTCGTTGTATTCCTTTGGATGCTGTTGAAGAGGCGGGAATCTGTGTGTTTACTGGGAATCCTTCTACTAAGCGAGTGCTTTTCGCGAAGGCGTATTAAAAAAAAATAAAAAAAATAGCATCAGCTATTGTGCAACTAAAAAATAGATGTATCTTTGCATCCGCAATAAAGAAGCACGGTCCGTTCGTCTATCGGTTAGGACGCCAGGTTTTCATCCTGGTAAGGGGGGTTCGATTCCCCCACGGACTACAAGTTATATTACATATTGAAAAGTTTCCAACTTAGGAGAATTTAGGTCCGTTCGTCTAGGGGTTAGGACGCCAGGTTTTCATCCTGGTAACAGGGGTTCGATTCCCCTACGGACTACAAAATTAGTTGTAAATAAGTTTTGTAAAATAAAAATTGGTGTCTCGGTTTTTATTTTATTAGTTAAAACCAAAGTGATTGTTTTGCAATTGTGGGAGGTTTTTCTTTTTTAACTAGTATTTATAATAATTATTACATCTAAAATTAAAGAAAATGGCAAATCATAAGTCAGCATTAAAAAGAATCAGAAGTAACGAAAAGAAAAGAGTTCTTAACAGATATCAACATAAAACTACTCGTAATGCTATTAAAGCATTAAGATTAGCTACTGATAAATCTGATGCTGCTGCTAAATTATCTACTGTAATCTCTATGATTGATAAATTAGCTAAAAAGAACATCATTCATGATAATAAAGCTTCTAACTTGAAGTCTAAATTAACTAAACACGTTGCTAAATTGTAATTAAAACAATTTGCTAAAGATATAAAAGTCCTCTTCTAGAGGACTTTTTTTGTTTTAATCCCAATTGTGAAATTCCAATAATAAAAAATTCCAAATTCCAATTTTTGTAATAATTGGAATTTGGAATTTTTTTATTTGCGAAACCTTATTTTAAAAGCTTTAAGCTTTTGGGTTGTTTGTTGGAATTTGGAATTTAAAATAATTGAAAATTTAATATCAAATGTTTATTTTTTTCTTAAGGTATTCCAGCATTGGTAATGTAATTGGTTTTGATAAAAAATCGATTATTATAGGGTATTTTTTTGCTTTCGCGAGATCTTCCGGATCAATAGTAGAAGATAGTACAATGACAGGAGCAGAGTTGAAATCTTTGTAGTCTGAAGAAGTAAAATGATCTAAAAACTCCCAGCCGCCCATTATTGGCATATTTAAATCTAGAAAAATTAATTCCGGTTTTCTTTTGTTTTTATCATTAGTGTATTTTAAGGTGTTGAAATGATGGAGTGCTTCTTCACCGTTTTGAGCTGTAATAACTTCGTGAGAAAATGAAGATTTAGAAATTACTTTTTTGCATAACATCAGCGTGATGGGGTCATCGTCAATGCATAAAATCTGCTCGAGCATAATAATTAATTTTTAAAAGTTATTGTAAATGTTGTTCCTTTGTTGACTTCGCTTTCGATAGAAATTATTCCTCCCATTGTTTCTACCTGCGATTTTACAAGATAAAGACCTAATCCTTTACTGTCCGGATAGTTGTGAAATCTTTGGTATAATCCAAATACTTTGTCCCGATTTCTTTCCAAATCAATTCCAATTCCGTTGTCTTTGAAGGTTAGTATTGTTTTGTTTTCTATTTTTTCTGCCGTTATTGAGATTTTTAACTTTCTGTTTTCTGATTTGTATTTAATAGAATTAGTAAGTAGATTTAGTAGGATGCTTTCGATATAAGCTTTGTTTGTAATAAGTTCAGGAACTTTGTCAAACTTAAGTTTTATTATAGGCTTATGTGATTCTATTTGAAAGGAAAGCTGACTGAATACATTTTCGAAAACTTCTTTTAAAGAGACTTCTTCTTTTTGCATGGAAGGGTTGTCTTTTATGATGATAACTTTTACTAAGTCATTAATAGTTTCGTTTAGTAAATGTGTCGATTTAGTGAAGCCGGCTAAGATTTCTTCCAGTTCTTCGTTTTCTACCGGAATATCTTCAATTAAGTTTAAAAGACCAATTAAATTAGATAATGGCGCTCTTAGATTATGTGAAGTAATATAGGAAAACTGTTTTAAATCTTTATTGTTTTGTGTTAATTCGCGAATGAGATGCTCTTTTTCTGTTTCCAGTTTTTTTTCATCCGTAATGTCTCTTTGTATTGAAATCCAGTGCGAAATGACTCCTTCGTTACTGAAAATCGGAATCATAGAAAAACGCACCCAATATTCTTCTTTATTTTTGGTGTACGTTATAGTTTCGATTAAGCACTCTTCTTCATTTTTGATGGCTCTTAAAAGTTTTTTTAATTCATCAGAATCGGAGTTTGGGCCTTTAAAAATGTTTGGTGATTTTCCGATTATTTCGTTAGATAAATAACCTGACATTTGAGAGAATGCCGGGTTTACATACACTATTTTTGGGATTTTTCCTTCCGGAGAATTGGCTTCAGTGATTAAAATTGAATCTTTAGACTGGGTAATTACGGTTTCCAGAAGTTTTAATCTTTGTTCTTCTTCTTTTTGTTTTGTAATATCCTGAATAGCTCCAATCATTCTGATGGCTCTTCCGTTTTCGTCTTTTAGTAAAAAACCTCTGTCGAGGACATATTTATAAGTTCCGTCAGCACATCTGAAACGATATTGATCCTGCCATTTTTCTGTTTTTTGTTCAATAAACGAATATAACTTTATTGACATTCGGATACTGTCTTCCGGGTGGATTTTGTCGAACCACCATTTTGAAGTTTTTCCTACTTCTTCCGGGTTGTACCCAAAAACACTTTCTATTCCTTTGTTCCAATTTATGCTATCCTCTTGTATTTTCCAATCCCAAATAGTATCGCTGGTCGCTTTTGCAACAATGTCATATTTTTCATTGGATTCTTTTATTTCTACGTTGGTTTTGTTTAGTTTTTCAAAAATTGTTATGCTTCTTTTTTCGTTTTTTGAAAGTATAAATCTAAAGACCAATCCTGTAATTAAGATGAATACAATATCTTTTAAAAGGGATAAATACAAGTATTCTGAAGATGAAAAGTAGCCTATGAGCAGTTTATGACACAAAACAGCCATAAGTATCGAGATGATGATGTAAATAAGAGTAATTTGGAGAGTTTTACTTTTCATTACTCCAAATATAGTTAAATTAACTATAACTAAACATATGTTAATGCTATTTTGAGAGCGATATTTTGGTGTTTTATATTAACTAATTGATTGTATATACGCAAACTATGAAAGAAACATTTTTTTTTAGAAAATAAAGTGTACCTTTGCGCCCATTAAAAATCACAGATGGAATCTATTAGAAACATTGCAATTATTGCCCACGTCGATCACGGTAAAACAACTTTGGTTGATAAAATTATGTATCACTGTCAGTTATTTCGTGAGAACGAAAACACAGGTGATTTAATCTTAGATAATAATGATTTAGAGCGTGAGAGAGGTATTACAATTACTTCTAAGAACGTTTCTGTTCAATATAAAGGAACAAAAATCAATATTATCGATACTCCAGGCCACGCCGATTTTGGAGGTGAAGTTGAACGTGTATTGAACATGGCCGATGGTGTATGTTTGCTAGTGGATGCTTTTGAAGGACCAATGCCACAAACGCGTTTCGTATTACAAAAAGCGATTGACTTAGGTCTTAAGCCTTGTGTAGTTATCAACAAAGTCGACAAAGAAAACTGTACTCCTGAAGAGGTTCACGAAAAAGTTTTTGACTTAATGTTTGAATTAGGTGCAACTGAAGAGCAGCTGGATTTCCCGGCAGTTTACGGTTCTGCAAAAAACAACTGGATGTCTGATGACTGGAAAGTGCAAACACAAAACATTGAGCCTTTATTAGACATGGTAATTGCTAATGTTCCTGCTCCTAAAGTATCTGAAGGTACTCCACAAATGTTGATTACTTCTTTAGATTTCTCTTCTTTTACAGGTCGTATTGCTATTGGACGTCTTGAAAGAGGTACTTTGAAAGAAGGAATGCCAATTTCTCTTGTAAAAAGAGATGGTAAAATCATCAAATCCAGAATTAAAGAATTACACACTTTCGAAGGTTTAGGCCGTAGAAAAGTAGAAGAAGTTGTTGCCGGAGATATTTGTGCTGTTGTAGGTATTGAAGGTTTTGAAATTGGTGATACTATTGCTGACTTCGAAAATCCTGAAGCTTTACAAACAATCGCTATTGATGAGCCAACAATGAGTATGTTGTTTACAATTAACGATTCTCCTTTCTTTGGTAAAGAAGGTAAATTCGTTACTTCTCGTCACATCCGTGAAAGATTAACAAAAGAGTTGGAGAAAAACTTAGCGATGAAAGTTGGAGAAACTGATTCTGCTGATAAATTCATGGTTTTTGGCCGTGGTGTATTGCACTTATCTGTTCTTATTGAAACAATGAGAAGAGAAGGGTACGAGCTTCAAATTGGTCAGCCACAAGTTATCATCAAAGAAGTTGATGGTGTGAAATGTGAGCCAATTGAGGAATTAACGATTGACTTACCAGAAAATCTTTCAGGTAGAGCGGTTGAATTTGTAACTATCCGTAAAGGAGAAATGCTTTCTATGGAAGGTAAAGGTGAGCGTATGATTATTAAATTCAACATTCCATCTCGTGGAATTATCGGTTTAAGAAATCAATTGCTTACTGCTACAGCTGGTGAGGCTATCATGGCACACCGTTTTATTGGGTACGAACCATACAAAGGAGAAATTCCTGGACGTAACAACGGTTCATTAATCTCTATGGAGAACGGAAAAGCTATTCCTTACTCTATCGATAAATTACAGGATCGTGGTAAATTCTTCGTTGATCCAAACGAGGATATCTACGAGGGACAAGTTATTGGTGAAAACACTCGTAGCGACGATATGACTGTTAACGTTACTAAAACGAAAAAACTTTCTAACGTACGTTCTTCTGGAGCTGATGATAAAGCTAGAATTATTCCAGCTATCAAATTCTCTTTAGAGGAAGCTTTAGAATACATTCAAAAAGATGAGTACGTTGAAGTTACTCCAAAATCTTTACGTTTAAGAAAAATCTACTTAAGCGAAACAGATAGAAAAAGATATAAAATCTAATCGGTTTTAAATTCCAAATAAAAAATCCCAAATTCCATTATGGAGTTTGGGATTTCTTTTTTGAGATATGTTTTTTGGAATTTGGATTTTTTAAATTGGAATTTATTAAAAAGTTATCTTTTCAAACTAAAATGTCCTTTTACTTCTCGTCCGTCTTCCAGTTTTATGGTATACCAATAATCATCTGCCGGCATGGGGCTGCCGGAATAAGTTCCGTCCCAGCCATTTCCTGTAGAAATAATCTGTTTGATTAATTTACCATATCGATCGAAAATCAGGATTTTGGCACCTGAGTTAAAAATCTCATTAGCTCCTTGTATATTCCAATAGTCATTATAACCATCATTATTAGGGGTGAAATATTTAGGTATGCCAAGAACAGCAATAGTTTTGGAAACTTTGCCACAATTATTTTTGTCATTTATGTACAGTTCATGTATTCCGGCGCGTACATTTTCAAATAAGTTTGAATCCTGAAAAGATCCGTTTGCATCATCAATACTATATTCATAATTTCCGGTACCCGAAACATTTACTTCGACTGTATTAAAATCAGATAAGTCTGAAATAGAAACAGAATCAAGATGTGCAATATCTGAAGCAGTTACTGTTATAGTTCTGATTCTACTACAGCTTGTTTCGTCTTTTGTGAAAACTTCTACTGCATATTTTCCTTCTTCATTAACATCTAAAGTTTCATTCGTTTCTCCCGGAATTACACTTCCATCTTTTGACCAGATATAAGTATATGTATTGGCTGCTATGTTTCCAATAATTCCGGCATCCAGTTTAACAAAGAAAGAAGGTAAATTTGAACAAACTAATTCATCTGCACTTTTGTCAATATTAATATCAATGTCAGGTTTTGCATTTACCTTTAATGTGATAAATGGTCCTATTCCGAAACAAGCATTATCCAGATCGTTGTCTACTCTTACCCAGATAATCTCCTGATTCTGGGTTGTATTTCTATAATTTGCAGGATCTGTAATTGCATTTGTTTCAGCGAAAGCATCTATTTCATTTGTATAATATTTTATAGAATAATTTGTTCCGGAAGAAGGTAGCATTGCTCTAATTTCATTTGTTACACTGCTAAAGTCAAAGTTTGCAATTCCATCGATATCGGTACTTAAAGTTTCAACTGAATCATCACATACAGCAAGCAGTCTTTTGAAATTTGGGTCGATTTGAGTTGTAGATACTACAAGATTTAATTGGGCAACAGAAAAGCACCCACTTGAATTTTCAACTCTTGTCCAAATAATCTTGTTGTTACTTCTAAAAGAAACAGGATTTGAAATTAAAGTAGCGGGATCTTTTGCGTTTGCTCCGGCTAAGGTAGTGTAATAGGAGAAGGTTTCATTTGCAGAATTGGCCGAAACAAAACTGTTTTTTTCCGTTAAATTAAAGTTGGAAATACCATCAGTATCATCATCACACTGTACAAGTGTAATTGGAGAATTTAATACAGGAAGAGTCAGAATATTTAATGTTACCGAATTAGCAGAAGTCAATCCACAGGCATTGTTGATTCTGTTTAAAAACACACGATATTGGTATCCATTCATTGTGTTACCTGTTTTTTGAATTGTCAGAGTTGCTGTTTTGGTTCCGGTATAAACAGAACTTTCAGCTAATGCATTCCAGATTGTTCCGCCATCGCTTGAGAATTGCCATTGGAAACTGTCAGCATTAGATTCTACAGAAAAAAATGCTTTCTCCAGTTCACAAACTGTTTGATTTTCGGGTTGTTTTGTAATTATAATAGGGGTTGCAATAATATAATTTCCATTTGGAGGGGTATAACCATCGGTTCTGCTGGTTACAATTCCGAAAGAATTTACAATTAATGGAGCCTTTCCTAACTGACCGTCAAAATCAGGATCTGTAAAACCGGCTTCAATAACATCGTTACAGCCATCATCGTCACTGTCAATTTCAGTATAATTTTTTATACCATCATTATCAGAATCTAAAACAGTGTATTTTAAAATACCATTGTCGGGACTGGTTTCTAAAGAATTAGATAAACCATTAGTTCCAAAATCCATTGTATCAATTATTCCGTCTCTGTTTGCATCCGGAGCATTACTTCCGGATTCTACTAAATCGTAGATTCCATCATTATCACTGTCTAAATCAAGATAATTGGGAATGCCATCTTTATCCGTATCCGGAGGATTAGCAGATAAAATAAACATATCATCCAATCCATCTAAATTAATGTCAACATTAGACAATGGTTTTGGTTGTATTTGTGATTCGATTAAATCCGGAATACCATCATTATCTGAATCTAAATCCAATTGATCCGGAATACCGTCTCCATCAGTGTCTTTTGGGACACAGGTTGCAACGAGCTTGAAAGTTGATTTGCTTTCGGTTTCATCGGAAAGATTTTTATGTGTGATTTTAAACGATTGGGTTTGATACGACTGAAACTTGAAAGTACCAGTTCCCGCGGCTAGCGGAGCAGTACCGTTTAATCTAAATCGAATTTCAAAAGAAGAGAATTCTGTAACTCCGCTTTCATATATTCCATCATAATTGGTATCAATTAATAGTTGATTGTCAGGATTTAAAACTGTAAAAGTTTTATTTACATCTGAGTTTATAATGTATTCAGCATTAGGGTTTAATAACTCATCTGTATTGGCCGTGGTGCTATATTCTAAACGAAGATTTATTGGTTTTGTGAAATTTAAACTATAACTTACTGAAGCTTTTCCTACACCGATTCTGGTAATAAAATTCCCGTCTGTATTTCCTGAAAAAGAAGTAGCAATAAGTGCAGTTGAATTGCTAAATGTACCTGAAAAAGAATTGAAATACGTACCCACAGTTAAAAATCCCGAATTTGTGTATGAAGTATTTATAGGTTGATCCCCATAAGATTCAGTACAATTTGTTATTCCGTCATTATCATAATCAATGTCAATATTATCATTAGCCAAATCATTGTCCTGATTAATAGGACATTCACTTACCGGAATTTTATCAGAGAAAATGTTAGTAACACAACCGGAAATACCTCCTTTAACCTGATAAAAACCAGGCTGAGTAGGAGCGTAGTTGTTTTTGGTTTCGCCAACAATTGCGATATCATCCTTATACCACTGAAAAGTATCATAAGAAGATAACGTGTTTATTTTTAAAGATACATTCGGAATGCAGGAGGAATTTTCCAGTGCAATTTTGGCGCTTACAATTTCAGGCTTTAAATCAAAGCCGGAATAGTAACCTCCATAAGTTGCAAAGCCATTTGTTCCAAAATAAGATACATATATCTGTTTCGTTGATTTTACAGCTACATCTCCTGATAAATCTGGTATATTATAACGTACAAATTCAGTTGTTCCTTCAATTTCCAGAGGTTGAACTGTAATTGGAGAGTTGTTTAATAAAACAGAGGCTCCTTTTTCAGTTACAATATTTAGAAACCCATTAAAAGTGTTATTACCAATAGATTGAATCTGTGGAATATTATCGACTGTATTTGGTGTAGCGCAATTTATTGGAGGTACAAAAAACATATTTTGATTGGCCGGATTTGTTGTTCCACCAATACTTTGGTAAGCGAATACATTTTCGGATGTTTTTACATATATGGCATCATTAACAAACTGGCTTCCATCCATTACAAGATATTCACCGCTTTTAAGAGTTTTATACGGAGTAAGAGAACCATTTAGAAAAACTTCCGTATTATCGTAATGTGCAACCAGTAAAACGCGTTCCAATTCGTCTGTACCAAGACCTTTTATGAAGATATATTCCTTTCCTGTTTTTTCAAGAGAAACGATTTGATCAAAACCAACATCTCTTCCGGCAGGGTATGTGGTTCTGCCCTGAGTTGTCATGAGAGTACTATTACTACCTCCAAAAGAACCGGAATTAACCACAACTGATTTATCCGACTGAACTAACGCTCCAATCATTTTAGAACTATTTGATACAGGTTGAGCGTCGTTGTAATTTTTCAATGCCAGTACATAACTTTCATTTTTGTTAAGTGTTACTGTTATTGGACCGGAGACAACTGTTCCGTCTATAAGTTGTGTTCCGTTTTGAATATTTGAAATCGTAATTTTAGTGCCGTTTTCAGTGGCCATGATAGAAGCAAAATTTAATAATGTTTCATCATACAACGGATTTAACATTGCGCCTAATCTAAAAGTAGTACCCAGACCACTGTTTCCTTTAGAGACCAATCCGCCGGCTTGATTGTATTCGCCGGTTTGAGTAATTCCTGCATTCACCCTGGCACTTACATAAACCAAATCTTCTGCCTCAATAACGTATCCTCTGCCGGATACAATTCCGGTTTTATTTAATGGCGTAAAAAGTTGGGTGTCCAGGCCTGTTCCAACATAATAGCGATATGGAGTAGTACTGTTTACAGTTCCGGTAACTACACTGCCGCCATTGGCTATGATTTTAAAATTTACGTTTGTAAGACTTGGGGTTGAAATATATAAATATTGATCGTTTGCAAATCCTGTAACAGAAATCAAGGGTGGTATATAATGCGTCTTACTAAACTGTGAAAAACAATTCAAAGAGCAAAACAGGAAAAAGAGAAAGAGTAATTTTTTTTTCATTGGCTTGTAAATGGCTGCTACTGATTTAAATCGCCCAAACCAAAAATAAGTTTTATTTTAGTTTTCTTTCAAAGTCAAGTCCTTTTTCTTTGTAAATATTTAAAAATTTATGAGTTTTGAGATTTTAATACTTTGAAATTTAGCTTTCGAATTAAAAAATAATAAAGTTATAATTGATTATTACAATCAGATTTTATCTTTTTAAACTAAAATGTCCCTTTACCTTTCTGCCATCAGTAAAAGTTAAAGTAAACCAATAATCGTCTGATGGTAATTGCTGACCATTAAAAATTCCCGTCCAGCCTAAACTGTTTTGATTCATTTGTTGTAATAATTTTCCATAACGGTCAAAAATATTTATAGTATAGTCCGGTAGCAAATTTGAATCTTTTATAACCCATAAATCATTGTAACCGTCTCCATTTGGTGTAAAGAATCTTGGGTAATCCAGAACGTAAACTAAAAACACGTTGGATAATCCACAACCATTTTTATCTCTGGCAACAGCATTGTAAGTTCCTGTATTAACTCCGTTAAACATAGGACTATCCTGAAAAGTTAATCCGTCTAATGAAAATTCGTAATTACCTGTTCCCATATATTCAAGTAAAACGGAGTTGTCAATTCCGGAAAAATCTTTGATCACAGCATCAGTAATTATAGCCGGTTCAGATAAAATGACTTTAAAATTTTTCGTTTTTTCACAACCGTTAGAATCTTGTACGGTTACTGAATAATCCCCGGGAGTAGTAATTGTTGTAGTGTTTGAAGTTTCTCCGTTACTCCAAATATAACTGCTGAAACCTGAAGCTACGTCTAATGTTATGGTACTGTTTGCACACAAATATTTTGATTCATCTTCAAAGTTTGGCGGATCAAAAGTATTTACGACAAGCGGGACAGGAACAATATCATAACAATCAGGGCCGTTTATCACTCTGGCGTAAATCGTTTGATTGTACGCAATTGTGTTTTTAAAGATATTAGGCAGTTGATTTACTTCTGTCAATGCATCATTAGCAGTCAAAAAATAATTGGCTGTTAATCCGCTGGGAAGACCAGATGTGATTTGTGGTGTAACCTCATTTTGCAGATCAAATTGGTATAAACCGTCCTGGATCTCGTCTCCATCACAAGTATTTATAGGATTTGGATCTGCTATAGTTGTGGCAGCAATTTGTAATGTTACTTCAGCGGTTGTAAAGCAACCAAATTGATTTTCCAGACGAGCATACACAATTTGATTATTGGCTGTATTTATATAACTGGCTGGAGTCGTAATTTTATTACTTTTTGTCTGAGCATTGGCTAATGTTAGGTAATAACCTTCATTTATAATAGTGGAAACATTATTTTTTACAATATTGTCCGCTTTAGTTAAATTGAAAATCGAAATTCCATCGTTGTTATCATCACATTGTAAAAGAATAGTATTTTTAGAAAGAATTTCAGGAGTATAATCAATTTTTATTTCCCCGGACAATACACATGTTGTGGCTATTACGGTAGCTTCAATAACATAATTTCCAGCTTCGGTAACTTTATAAGTTGAGTTTGTACCCAAAGTTACAAGAGGATTATCTTTTTTAAACCATCTGAAAGTATAGCCAGAAGGATCTAGTTTGCTATCCAGATCAATTTCTTCTCCAAAACAGGCAGGATTATTTGTAGCGATTGTTCGATCTTCTCCCAGAGTAATTTTAGAAGAAAAACTTCCGGCTTCCAGAAATATTGCCGATTCAAGATTTCGATTGGTATCGTCTGCGATTACTAATTTTATGTGGTATGTTTTTCCTGCGATTACATTTGATTGAGCCGTCATCAGAATAGTCTGACCAGCATAATTTATCGGACTGTTATTAGCATTGTAACCGTTAAAATAATTAGGATTTGAAGCTTCACATGCTGAATAAGGAAGCCCTCCCGGTACTCGTCCGGCTTCAATTTTAGGATGAATATTTACGGAGGAAACAGTTGTATTAGTATTAGGTATGACAGCTAAATTGGTGTAAGGATCTGAAGTTCCGGCTTCTTTAATTAAAAAGGCAAATCCGTCAGAGTATAGACAAGGATATCCATATTGATATTCATTTGAAGCAAAAATATAATTGAAGCTCAACGAATTTGCAGAAGCAACAAAATCAAATTCCAGTGCAGTGGCATTTACTGAATGTGTTCCTAAAATTTGGTCAAGATCACTATCACCAAGCCAGTCGGGACTGTCATTGCTTGTTAAGTCGCTCACAAATGGTCCAATTGCACTTTGAGCTGTGGATGTTGCGAGAACAATCCCTTCTGCAAAAGGAAAGTTACTTCCGTTGCTGTTAAAATAAGCAAAACTCTGCCTTCCAGTCCTAAAACTGTCTCCTTTTCCGGTTGAATTAGATGCTGAAGCACAGGCACTATTAACTAAAACATCTTCAATAAGCTGTTTTGGTGTTTGTTCATCATCAATAGTAATAACTTGTGCATTAACGCTGAAAAGGGCACAGTTTATAAGTAATAAGACTAAAAGGCTTTTAAAATAATTCATAGTATAACAAATATACTATAAATCTTTATTTTTTAATAGTTTGTAAGAAAAGTAAATGAATAAAAAAGTCCAGATTAAAACGATTAAAACTGCAGAATAATTCACGCTATAATTAATATCAGTTTCGATTCCAATTTGTGTTCCAATATTTTTTACTACAGATAATCTAGAGAAAGGTTCTATAATTAAATTTGACATGGATTCTAATGGAAGAAACTGCATTATATATTCATCAGTATTGCTTTCAGGGAATATTTTGAATTTTAAAATTCCTTTTATTATACCTTCAGCAATACTCCATACTAATAAAAAACCAAGTGCAAAAGCAGATCTTTTTACCAAAATTCCTAAGAATAAACAGAACGAAAAGAACCCTGTCAGTTTTACAAAAAAGGCTAAAAGATAATCTAAATCCATTAAGATGACGTCTAATTCATTGTAAGATGAAAAAACTAATCCAAGAATTAAACTCATTACAAAAACGAAAATAGTCGAACAAAAAGCAAACAAGACTACTGTTAAAAACTTAGATAAAATGAATTCTTTTTTACTCAAACCATCAATTAGGTTTTGTTTTAGGGTTCCATAGCTATATTCATTAGCCATCATAGAAACTATTACAATAGCCAGAAAAAATTTCAGCCAAGCGGCAATATAAGTATTAAAATGCCATATAAACGGAAAATTAAAAATTCCCATTTCTGCTAAATGAAATTTAAAAGGTCCGACATCAAATTTAATTGAGGCAATTAAAGCAATGAAAGAAAGTAGAATAAAATAAGTTAAAGTCAATATTTTACTGGCTTTGTTCATCCAGATTTTTTGTAATTCTATAGAGAGAAGTCTTTTCATGGCTGGGTTAGATTTTTGGATTGGTGTTTTTGGTTAATTCTAAAAATTGAGCTTCAAGGCTGTTTTTACGTTTTACCAAATGATTTAAAACAACATTTTTAGAAAATAAAAATTGATTCAGTTCTGAGGCAGACAGATCTGATTTCAGGTAAATCAAAACCTTTCCATCTTCATCTTTTATTTGTCCCACAGCATCATGACTTCTTAGAACCGATTTTAATTCCTCATTATTATTTGAAGAAATTTCGAAGAAACCTTCATTTGCAGCCATTCCGTCTACAGAACCGGAATATAAAACTTCTCCTTTTCTCAAGACAATTACTTCAGAGCAGACTTTTTCAACTTCATCCAATAAATGAGAAGCGAGCAAAATCGTAGTTCCGTGAGATGCAATTTTTTTAATAATATCCCGAATCTGATGAATTCCCTGTGGATCTAATCCATTTGTTGGTTCGTCTAAAATCAGAATTTCAGGATCATTTAAAAGCGCCGATGCAATGGCCAGACGTTGTTTCATTCCTAAAGAAAAAGTACTGAATTTGCTGTCTTTTCTTTCGCTCAAACCAACCAGTTCTAATTTTTCATTGACTTTGGAATAATTGATATTTTTGATTTTGCAAACCAGTTTAAGGTTTTGCTCGGCTGTCATATAAGGATAGAAATTAGGTCTTTCTATAATGGCACCAACTTTTTTTAACGCTTCGTGAGTTTCTACTGTACCATCAAACCATCGATAATTACCTGAAGATTTATTAACTACATTTAGAACAATTCCCAGTGTAGTCGATTTTCCACTGCCGTTTGGGCCAAGAATGCCATAAACACGACCTTTTTGTATTGTAAAAGATACATTTTTTAAAGCCTGAATTCGGCCATATCTTTTATTTAGATTCTCAATGGTTAAGATGGTTTCCAAATTTTTCCGGTTTTAGTTTTTAGTATGACGAACCAAGTTGATTTTTGTTACTTTAATTTCTAACATTAAATCGTATTGATGTAAATTTGTAATAAAGATATTTAAAATGAGCGAGCCTTTAATGGTTTTAAAAAAACCTTCTTATCCTTTAACACAGCCACTTTTAAGTTATTTGGAGCGATACGAGCGTATTTCTAAAGTTTCTGTGTTTTACGATGATTTGCTTCGTTTTTCGGGCTCAATTAATGTTTACGATAAACATGATAATGATACGCTTTGGATTCGGGTTTATTATAGCGAATTTGAACGCAATGAAATTGATTTAAACCTTAAAAGAATTTATTCGCTGCTGCATTCTGATGGTAACAGTGAAATTATTCAATACCTGAATATTGACGCAATTGATTACTGTACTTTCGGGAATTCCAAGCCTTTCAGGATAAAAGTTCGAAACATTCTCAACGATAACTACGTTCATTTTTATATTAAAAAAGCCGATGCATCGCGTATTTATGGTTTAGAACTGGAAGATATATTGTCGCCGGATAAAATCAACTTTCTGGTTTATAAAGATACTTTGATAGAAGAGCATATTATCGGAATTCCAGGTGATGTTTTTATGGATACTTTGTTAGAAAGCTGCTCTGAAATGGAGAAAGCGCAGATTGCAAAAGAATTTGTAAAGTTTAACGAGCGTTGTATGATTCGGCTTTTGGGAGATATGCGTGCTTATAATTATGTAATTGTCCCGATTCATGATTTTGATCAGGTAGTCTATAAAATTCGTCCAATTGATTTTGACCAGCAGTGTTATGAAGGAAATTTTAAAGTCTATCGACCTCAGTTTTTCAAAGAGAATTTTCCAATGATTCAGCTCATAAAAGAAAAACTGGAAGAACGTTCTATTTTTCAGTACAAAGATGAAGAAAGGGCAATTTTGGCAAAGCGTATTCATTCAGCAGAGAACAGAATTAAAAAGCTGCTGAATATAATGTGTCACGATACCATTTCTACAGAAGAACACCTAAATCAGCTTAAAATGGAATTGTATCGATACACCAACGATATGAAATTTAAAAATGCCAAATCAATGGGACATATCATGCACGCGGCATTTGAGTTTATTACACGTAATTTTAAAAACACTAACTTAGTTTAAAGTTTTGGCCACAGATTAAAAGGATTAAAAAGATTTTTTTTACAATTTTGGAATCCTTTTAATCTGTGAAATCTGTGTCTAAAAAAATATCAATTTTATGAAAAAATCTTTTTTAATAGTCGTTTCAATAGTTTTATTGGCTTGTCAGCAGCAATCGGGTAATGATTTGAAAGTACTTTATTCACTTCCCAAGAAATTAAAAGAAGTTTCGGGAATTACTTATTTTCCTGAAACTAATTTACTTTATACATTAGAAGACAGTGGCAATAAAAATGCTATTTATGCTTTGGATTCTAAAGGAAAATTAGTGAAAACTATAACTGTTTCTAATGCATCCAATGTAGATTGGGAAGACATTACAAAAGACAAAGCCGGAAATATTTATATTGGAGATTTCGGAAATAATGATAACGAAAGAAAAGATCTCTGCATTTATAAACTAGCCAAAAATCAATTGAATAAAGATTTGGCTTCCGCCGAATATAAAATCTCATTTTCGTATCCGGAACAAAAAGAATTTCCGCCAAAGAAAAAAGAACTGTTTTACGATGTAGAAGGTTTCTTTGAATTCAACGGTTATTTCTACCTTTTTACTAAAAACAGAAGTAAAGGTTTTGACGGAACGGCTTTTATCTATAAAATAAAAAATGCATCAGGAACTCAAAAAGCGGTAAAAATAGGGGAATTCAAAACCTGCAGTAATTACAATCATTGTGTGTTAACGAGTGCGACAATAAGTCCTGACGGAAAAAAAGTAGCTTTGTTAAGTCACGACAAAGTTCTTTTGTTTAAAGGTTTTAAAGGAGATTTATTCCACAAAGGAACTCACACTCAAATAGAACTAAATCATTTTTCTCAAAAAGAAGCAATCGTTTTCAAAGACAATAACACGCTCTTAATCGCCGATGAAAAAGCCGATAAAATAGGAGGGAATGTTTATGAGTTTAAGCTTTAAGGTTTTGAGATGCTAAGTTGCTAAGAAAAAAGTCAGCCACGAATTACACTAATTTCCACGAATTATATTTGAAATAAAAATTAGTGTAAATTAGTGTAATTCGTGGCTAAAAAACTTAGTGTCTCAGAATCTTAGAGCCTTAGCCCCTTTTTTTAAAAGCTATATGCCGCTCCAAAAATCACCCTTCCAATTTCGTCAGGAGATTTAAAGTAAGAGATTCTCGCAGTTAGAACATTGATTGCGTTTAACCAAAGTCCGCCGCCGTAATCGTGGTGCCATTTTTTAGAGTCTTCGCCATCAAGCCAAACCCTTCCGTAGTCAAAACCTCCCAGAATTCCGTATGTAAAAGGAGCAATTGTTTTTCTGATTCTACCAATACTTAAACGTAAATCAGAACTTTGAGAGAAATACGAGTTTCCTAAAAAGCGTTCGTTTCTAAAACCTCTTAAATCGGTATCGCCTCCTAAAGCAGCTCCTTGATAGAATTCGTAATTATTATTAAAAATTGCTTTTCCTTTAAGGTAACTTGCTAAAACCAGTTTACCTGTTTTGTCAATTTTATGTGTAAATCCTAAAGCGCTTTCCAGTGTAGGGAAGTTTTTATTGGTTTGATCCAGATTTGTTGTCCAGGTTCCGGCAATCATAAAATACATTCCAAGAGTTGGTTTTGCAGCAAAATCAGAATTTTTGAAAAGATATTTTACTTTCAAACTTCCATAATTTTGGTGGTTAAACACATCCGGATTTATAATGTTTGGAAGATCTATAAAACGATTTTCAGTTTCTTCAACCGTCATTCTCTGGAAAATTGGCTGAATGCTAAATTCACTTCCATATCGTCCAACGTGTCTAATCGCTCCCGAAGCATTAAATTTTCTAATTCGGACACGGTTGTAATCCATACTCAGGTCGTCATCATATTTCGATTCATTTCCGTATCCAAAATAGTTCATGGCAAAATTTGGAGTAGTGTAAAGAGATTCCACATCAATAACCCATTTTCCTAGTAATCCAGGAAAATGTGCAGCATAATTGAATTCTAAACCACCAGTCGCGAAATAATAAAAAGCATTTAAAACATGTCTTTGGGTATATGGATTTTGTTTGAAATTGTTGACTGTATAATTCAAATTAACTCCAACTTTCACACCATCATCGGGATTGAAACCAATATTTGGAAGACCGGAAACTACATTGTATTTAGGTCTTTCATAATTGTATAAATTAACATCATAATCGTCTGTTAACTGTGTTTGAGTTTTAGAATCTAAATTATAGGTGTTTTCTTTTGACTTGAAATCGTACACAATAACCTTTCTTCCGTTTTCAATGTTATAAGTATCATTGTTCTGACCTCCAATTAAACGGATTTTAATCTTTGATTTATGAGTTCCTTTTATTTCAAAAGTATCATTATCATCTAAACCGTAAATCCATAAATTTTTGGTTTTAGCATCGGTAACCGTTTTGGTGTATTGTAATTCGTCGCCTTCTTTTTTCGATCTGAAAACCTGAATCTCGATACTTTTTTTAGCATTATGATTCAAAACAAATTTGTCTTTTTTATCTGTTCCGGCAATCATAACCGTTTTGCTTAAAACATCAGCATAAATAGCAGCGTATTTATCAAGTTCCCTTTTTCTGTTTTTTAATTTTCGAATGATTTCGTCAACGGTTTCATCCTGAACTTCTTTTGGCATATTTTTAAAAGACTTTTCGATATCAGCATCCGATAAATTCTCCTGAATATATTTCGCCTGTTCAATCCAGTCTTTTTGGTCTGCCGTTTTTAAGAAAGCCAAATCTTGAGGATAAGGTTCTCTGCTCAGCCATTTTACGTTGCCAATTTTATCTTTAAAAGTTCGCATGTGACGCAATGCCGGAATATTCATTAAAATAGAAAGCAAAGCACCATCATATTTTACAAAAGCCTGATCTCGGTCACGCGGAATCGGTTTGTAAATTACTTTTCCATCTTTTTTAAATTCCGCCCAACGCCATTGATCACTGTGTCTGTCCCAGTCGCCAATTAAAATATCAAATAATCGAGCCTTGATATATTCTTTTTCATCAACCGAATATTTTTCATCTTTATGAAGATTCAGCATTACATCATCAGTGCCGATTATATTACTTGGATTTCCAAAGTTTTTGCCATCCAAATGATTGTCAGCCGGTCTTTCTTCAATCATATACAACTGATCTCCAAAACCTGCATTAAATTCGCCTAAACCATTTTGTTTCGGAATATAATATAAAATCGGATTAGTATGCAAAAGTCCAATTTTGTTCGACATACCATCAATTGCATAAGGAGCATAAGGATGAGAAGTCGTGTAAAAGTCAAATAAGAAACTTTCTGCATAGGTATCTTCAAAATCATTTACAACATATTGATCTTTAAAAGCAACAGATTGTAAAAATACAGTTGCACTTTTTTTCATGCCACGCATTACAAATTCACGACCTTTTGGATCAGACATTCTTAAAGAAACAGATTGATGTCCACCGCCTTCGCGAATAGGTTTCAGACCGCCTTTTAAGGTGTCAACGGTTGCAACAGTAGCCTCAATTGGCATGCTGTAATATTTTCTGTAATGTTTTCCGAATAAGAAACTATGCAGCCAGCTTTTATCTGTCATTTTTGGTGAATAGATAGAAGTGGTAATTTTTGATGGAAATTTATTGGGAATATCCGAAGCCCAGTTAATTTCTTTAGCCTTTATAATTTCACGTTCAAAAAGCAGTTTTTCTTTATTGTTTTCATTTCCATAGAATGAAACTTTAGCATCACCGCTTTTAAATAAAGTTAAAGTCGCGTAACCATTTCCTCCATACGAAAAATCATTTTCGTTTACCGCTCTTGCCGCTTCAGATTTAGAACCAGCACCACTAATAATTTGTTGAATATTTTCGTTGCTGATGTATTGTAAATTATGATCATGTCCCGAAACAACAATTACATTTTTCTGCTTTTGCAAAAGTGTTTTAATTCGCTTTGCATAAATCGTATATTGTTTGTTCTGAATATCCTGCGGACTAACACCGGAAGTTTTTCTCAATAAATTAATAAAAGAACCAATTACAGGAAGCGGAATCTTTTGCTCAAGTGGAAATAATTGTTTTTCTAATGAAAATTGTCCGCCGTGAGTTCCGTTACTCAGTAAAGGGTGATGAATAGCCAGAATCACTGTTTTCTCCTGGTTTTTGTTTAAAATACCTTCCAGTTCTTCAAAAAAAGCTTCTCTCGTTTTAATTTCGCAATTATCGTTGATAGTTGGGTGATCATCCCAGTCTTCCAGAAACCATTCGCTGTCAATAGTTACTAACGTTGTGATACTATCAATTTTGACATCTTCTATCGGACAAGACTTTCTGGGAAGAAAAGCTTTCTTGTCATTTAAGTGTTTTGTCACAAAATCAGCTTGAAGTTCCAAACCTTTGATACCGCTGTACCAATCGTGATTACCGGGAATAAAAATGGTTTTTCCTCTGTAACCGTTTGCAAGCTTTAATTGATTATTTAGTTTTGTTTCGGCTAAAGCTTTGTCTCCGGACTTCTTATTACTCGGAAAACCTTTAGGGTAAATATTATCTCCTAAGAACAGAAGTGTTGATTTTTTACTGGCTTTTTTCAGCCTTTGATGTAAAAGTTCCAGTGTTTGCTGTGCTTGTTCTTCGTCAGCATTTCCGGCATCGCCAACAAGAAAGAAAGTATGCGCAATTTTTATAGTATCTGTTGCGTTTTCATTCTCGATCGAGCTTACATTTTTTCCGTATTGGGGCTTGTGAGTTGCACAAGAATAAACGAGGAAAAGTAGAAGTAAAGCAACCATTCCGGTTTTAATTTTTGCAATAAAATGATTATCCAAAAACAATTTCATAATTTAGTGGTATAAAAATATTCTTTATGAATCTAATAGAACAATCCGAGGATTTTGTCGGTAATTTACTCAAAGATAAACTTTCTAATTTATATTCTTATCATAATTTTAACCATACTTTCACAGTAGTTACTGCGGTGAAGGAACTCTGTAAAAAAGAGGACGTTAAAGACGATGATAAAGAAGCACTTTTGGTTGCCGCATGGTTTCATGATGCAGGATATGTTGAAGGTTATGAAAACCATGAAAAAGCCAGCACTAAAATAGCCGCTGATTTTCTGCGTGAAAAAGGAAAATCGGAAGAATTTATTGCACTTGTTTCCAGTTTGATTCTCGCAACGGTTAAAGAATATGAACCTAAAACGCATTTAGAAAAAATAATCAGAGATGCGGATTATGCCCACTTAATGGGAGAAGAATATGCTACAACTTGTGAATTATTACGTTTAGAACTAAAAAATACCGGAATTGTAAGTTTCTCCAATGCTGAATGGACAAGAGAAAATTTAAATTTCTTACTAAACAAACACCGATTTTATACAGACTACGCTTTAAGAAAATGGCAACCTTTGAAAGAAAAAAATCTGCTTTTGATTCAGAAGAAAATCAATAAACAGGAATTGAAAGCCGCTGCTGCCATTGAAGAAGAAAATAGAAAGAAAGAAAAAGTAGAAAAACCGGACCGAGGTATTGATACTTTATTTCGTGTGACGCTTGGAAATCACACCAGATTAAGTGGCATTGCAGACAGTAAAGCGAATATTCTATTATCTGTAAACGCTATTATAATTTCGATTGCTTTATCGTCTATTATTCCGAAACTGGATAGTCCGAAAAATGCACATTTAGTTGTACCGACTTTTATCATGTTGATGTCAAGCGTGATAACAATCATTTTTGCAATTCTTTCAACAAGACCAAAAGTAACGTCAGGTTTTTTTACTCGCGGCGATGTCGAAGCAAAAAAAGTAAATTTAATGTTCTTCGGAAATTTCTATAAAATGCCTCTTGAAGATTACGACTGGGCAATGAATGAAATGATGAAAGACCGCGATTATTTGTATTCGACGATGATTAAAGATTTGTATTATCTGGGATTAGTTTTACAGCGAAAGTATAATTTGCTTCGTATTGCTTATAACTTCTTTATGTTCGGGTTGATTATAACTGTAATTTCGTTTGTAATTGCTTTTAAATCGATTTAAAATTTTAAAACATATTTTTATGATTGACAGCTTTGTCAAAGTTTGAAACTTGACAAAGCTTTTTTTATGCGAAAATGTTTTAAACACATAGAAACATAGTTTTTTTCTTTATCTACAAAGAATATAGAAAGAAACTAGTTTCTAACACATAGCTGATCTATGTGAATTAATGCAAGTGAAACGCCTTTTTGAAGCTCTAAAAGCTATGTCTCTATGTGTTTAAAAAATAAAAAAAAGCTCAACTTTTAGTTGAGCTCATCTAATAAATCCTGATAAGTTATCTTTTTAACAGCCGGGTTTGAAGTGTTATTAATCACTTTTACACGAATAGCCCTTAAACCGGAAACTCCCTGAAGATCTTCGACTTCAAATTGCTCTATTGCCGGTTCCAGAATTTTTTTATGCTGTAAATATTTGATGTATTTTAAATATTCTGCTTCTTCGCTGTTTTGAGAATAAACAATTGTAATTTTCTCTTTTTCGGTAATACGTTCAGTAGTTCCTTTAATATGAGATTTATCAATACGTTTTTTAACGACTTCGTATCTCGCATTATAAGTTCCGTCAACATCAAAACGTTTTTCATCCATTCTAAAACGAATAGAAAGTGGCGAACTAAAAACTAAAATCAAAGAAGTTACATCCAATTCATATGGAAGCGATTCTTTAAGTTCGTGATGTTCCAGCTCCATTTCGCATAAAGTCTGCAATTGCCACAAACGCAGATTGTGCAGATACATGATATCAAATGGTTTTGTTGGAGAAATTGAAGCTCCTATATACAAATTATGTTCTACACCATCTGTTTTAAAACGCTCGTAATAATGCGGATAAATCTGCTGTGCTTCAACTTGTTTTTTATCTAAAACCGTTGCCAGCCTTTTATTAATAATTGACATGGCATTGTCAAATTTCTTTCTTTCCTGATAAAACATTCCTGTTTTATCGTCCAGAGTTTCAAAGTAAAGTTTTTCTAATTTTTCGCTTTTAGGGTTACTTTTTGTGTTTTTAAGTATCGGGTGAATTTCTTCTTCAATATAGCGCTGAATATGTTGTTCAGTATCTGCTTTTAAAGGGAAATCCAATTCACTTCTCAATGATTCCAGTTCAAATTTTCTTTGTTCCAAAAGAACCAGATTAGAGTTTGCTTGCTGATTATCGAAAATTTCCAAAAGTGCGGAAAGTTGACTTTTTAAATCAATTTTCACTGTTTCATTTCTGTGTTCAGAAGAACCTTTTATATCAATCTGACCATAAAGCGGGAATACATTCTTAAATACAATTTCTTTAAAAATATAATCTTTTGTATGATTTAAATTTTGGAAATAATTTTGAGATTCTCTTTTAAATTTCCAGTAAACACTTGGATGAATTGTAGTGTATTCACGCTGAATAATCGCTTCAACCTGATGCTGCATGTCAGTATTGTAACGGTCAATAGTATCTGTTAAATAAGGAAGTACCAATTCCAGTTTTGTTGCATTGACGCTGTTTAAATCTCTAGGATTTTCAGAAACCAATTCCACAACACCTAATAAATGTCCATCTTTAATAACCGGAGCAAAAATGCAGCTGTGAATATTTTGTACTAATAAATGTTCTCCAAGTCTTTTGTTTGATGATTCTTCAGTGAATTTTTTCACATTAGAAATTACAAAAGGCTCTTTATTATCTAATAAATTCTCGAACGAACAGCCAAAAAAGGCGTTTTTACAATCCACTTCTTGATTTTCTGAAAGTAAAAAACTTCTGAGTTGCGTATCATATTTTGCAGGTCTAAGAAATTTTTCTTCCTCAGGATTATAAATAATAAATCCAACTTTTAAATTTGGAAGATTAAAAATCGACTGGAAAATATTTGATATTTCCTTATCTGTTGTAACGGTTTTTACTCCCGGTTTTAATAAATTACTTTTTAAAGTAGAAATAGCACTTTCTGTAGTAGCATCAAAAAGAGAAACAATTCCGAAACCTCTTAAAATCCAGCTTCCTTTCGGGAATTTTGACTTCCATAAATTGATATCCTGATAATTATCAATCAATTGGTCAATATCTTCCGGCGTTAAAGGAACTGCATTTTCGGTTGGAATTATTTCCATGAAATCTGCGTTGTACAAAATACGATAATGTTTCTCTACACCGGATTCATCCGGAATATCATAGAAAAAAGGTTTATTGAAATCAATATGCTGTTTGTAGTAATTACTTAAAATCAAACAACAGTTATTAATGTAGAATTGATGTTCATCAAAATCACGAATTTCCATATAAAATTCGTCTCCGGCATTTTTTAATATTTTCTTGAAACGCTCTGTATAATTAAAAGATATATTTTGAAATGGTATAGTAACCGCTTTTATTTCGTTATGCGTTAAAGCAGTCGGAAATAAATCGGCTAATATGTTTTTGATTAAAGCTTCATTCTCCTTAATAACTGAATAATCCTGAATTCCAGTTCGTAATTCCGGGATCGATTCAATTTGTTTTAGAATCGCTTTGGCATAATCTGATCTGTAATCTACGTCAGATAAAGCAATTTGTTCAAATGATTCAATTAGCTTGTGGAATGATATTATCGTAGTGAAAGGACTTTCTTTGTAAAAATGAATATCCATCTTGTTTATTTTTTAATGCAAAATTAAGGATAAATTAAGAATGCCCGACATTTTATGATTTGTTTCCTTTATGGTTCAATAAACAAAATCCCTTGTTTTACAGAGGCTTTAAATGGCATTTGATTGTTTTAACAAAAAATTAACTTTAATAATAACGGAACGATCGTTCCGTTATTATATCTTTGTGCCATAATAATTGAATAATCAATAACTTAAATAATAATTAAAATGAAAAATTTAGAAAACAAAGTTGCAATCGTAACAGGTGGAAACAGTGGAATAGGATATGCAGCTGCAGCAGAATTAGCATCAAAAGGTGCAAAAGTAATTGTAACAGGAAGAAACAGAGAAGCTTTGGCAAAAGCTGAAACAGAATTAAATGTTACGGGAATTGTTGCCGATCAATCGGATTTAAAATCTATTGATAATTTGGTTGAAGAAGTGAAAACAAAATTCGGTAAAGTGGATATTTTATTTTTGAATGCCGGAATTGCAGCTTTTGCACCCGTAGATTTAGCATCTGAAGATCATTACGACAGTATTATGAATGTGAATGTAAAAGGTGTTTATTTTACAGTTCAAAAAGTATTGCCAATTTTAAATGAAGGTGGTTCTATTATTTTTAATACTTCAGTAAATGCTCAATTAGGAATGCCAGGTTCAAGTGTATACGGAGCAAGTAAAGCAGCAGTTTTATCATTAAACAGAATCTTTGCAGCAGAATTGGCAGGAAGAAAAATTAGAGTGAATGCCGTTTCTCCTGGCCCAATTGAAACACCTTTGTATGGTAAAGTAGGTTTGGAAAAAGAAGAAGTAGAAGGTTTAGGGGCTGCTTTAGGAGAAAAGATTCTATTAAAACGTTTTGGACAAGCTGCTGAGGTTGCCAAAACAATCGCTTTCCTTGCTTCAGATGATTCATCGTTCATTACAGGAACAGAAATTGTTATTGATGGCGGACTTACTGTAAATACAGTATTATAATTTTTTTGACTAATTCAGGAACGATTGTTCCGTTTTATTCTTATATTTGTCTAGAAATTTAATTTGGATATCATGGCTAGAACGAAAGAATTCAACGAAGATCAGGCTTTAGATAAAGCAATAGAAATTTTTTGGCACAAAGGATATAACGGAACATCGGCTCAGGATTTGGTTACTCATTTGGGTTTAAGCCGTTCGAGTTTGTACGATACTTTTGGGGATAAACAAAAATTGTTTTCCAAATCGTTGCAACGTTATCAGAAAAACGCTCAGGATATTGTGAAAGAACTTTTAGAGAAATCTGAAAATGTCAAAGAAACTCTGCATAGTATTTTTAAACAAGCTGTCATTGAAAGTTTAGAAGACCGAATTACAAAAGGCTGTTTTATGGTCAATTCGTCCGTAGAACTAGCGATGCATGACGAAGAAATTGCTAAAATTGTTAAAAATAACAGCGAGACAATGGAAGAGGTTTTTACAAATGCCGTAAAAAAAGGGCAGGAGGCAGGACATATTTCTAAAACTCTTGATGCGAAAGTTTTAGCACGATTCATCTTTAATAATTATTCTGGGATTCGGGTTTTGGCCCGAACCGGCGAAAGAAACAAACAAGTTTACGATGATATTGTAAAAGCAGTTTTTTCTGTTTTGTAAATATAAAAGAGTTAAAATAAAAAAACGGCAGTTACAAATGTAGCTGCCGTTTTCTGTATTAATAAGTAAGTAATAGAAAATGAAAACTTCTTAGTTTTTCTCTTCTTTGTTGAAGTAAACTAAGTAGTAATACATTTGTTTTTCTTCATCCCAGCCTTTTTCAACAAATTTTTCTGCACTTTCAGGATTAATAAAATCCATTTTAATCTGAATGTGAGTATCCAGATTAATTACGTTTTTAATCGATTTTCTGGCGTCAGAAACTGCTGCGTTGGCAATTGGGAATGAGGTTACATCTTCGATGCTGTATTTTTCTCCTTTATCCACTTTATAGTTTTTGAATTCAGGAATTAATTCAGGATTATCTAGTACTTCATTCAAGAAATTTTGTTCTTCAAACTGATCATTTTTAGCGAAATAGTTCACAGATCGGTTCATAAACATTACTTCCTCTTTCTTGTCTTCTGCTGGCAAAACCACATCTTTTGCGAAGTTTTGACAGAATTTTAAATATTTTTTAGTGATGAAATTTTCATCTTCAAAAGCGTCCACAGATAAAAAGTGCTCTAACCAGTAACGAGCATCATAACGGTTGCTGTCTACAGTCAGGATTTTGTATCCTTCTTCTTTTTTAAAGTTGAAAATTAAACATCCTTTGTCTAATTTGTTCAGGTTGATTCCTTGTTGCAGAATCATTTCAAGGTTGCTTTCTTTTTCTTCAAATTGTAAAAAGTCAGCTTGTAATTCACTTTTAAAAATACCAATAGCGTCCACTACATTGTTATCAATGCTTAAATTGGTCAAATAAGTCACATAAACCTCTCCGTTTTTAATATGCGGGTGATTGGACTGCTCGTATAAATGCTTCGTGATATTTTTAGAAACTTCATGCACATTGGCAGGATTAGTAAAAATCTCAGTCGCATATTTAAACATGTCGTTATAGTCCAGGTCCACTTCGTGTGCAAACTGATAATAGTTTTCCTCTTTTTCTCTAAAAGGCTTAAAAAAGAATTCTTTTATCAAAGGAACAATTTCATCATTAAGATTAAATGGCTGCTCTGATAAAAAAATAGCTTCGTTACGGCTCTTGTTTCCTACGCGGTGTATCGAAAGCGTATCGATGTGGGTGTTGAATAAGTTGATCATTTATTTTTAGGTTTGAAGTGACAGAGTAACAAAGAGACAAAGCTTTACTTGCGATCTTTTAATTTTTTTATAAAAGCGCATAACATTCGCTCTAATTCTCTGCTCTCTTCGTTTGTTTTACTGAATTGGTACTCGGTGATATATTTTAGATTGAATGAAATTTCAAGCTGTGTTTGCATTTCGAATAAGGATGAAATAGAAATGCTTAAGAATCTTAGCAGTTCAGTATTTCCATTTCTGCCATATCCTTCCGCAATTGGTATTGATATTGAAGATCGCCGAATTTGCGAAGACAGACCATAAATTTCTTCTTTAGGGAATGAATTTGTTAATTGGTAAATTTCAGTTACCAGATTCATAGATTTTTGCCAAATTAAAGGGTCTCTAAAAGTTTTCATAGTTTATATATTTAAGAAATAAACATTAAAAATACGAAAAAACTTACAAATAAAATACTCGTTCTTAAGAGAAAAACCTTTGTATCTTTGTCACTCTGTATCTTTGAACCTAGAAAACTAATTCCAATTCTCCTCAAATCCGTAATCTTCGAAGCTGTCATCGCCTTCGAACATGTCAAGATCATCTTCGTCTAAATCGTCTTCAAATTCTCCGTAGATGTCGTTGTGCATATCATCGGCTTCGAAGTTTTTTTCGATAGCGTCTGAAGGCATTTCTCCGTGAGAAAATAAAGTTTCCGGATAAGTTGCACCTACAGTTTCATCTTCAACAGCGGCTAATTCTACTAAGAAAGTCCACATACTGATAAAATCGTAAACGTAGATAATTTTTGTGTTTTCTTTATCTAAGATACTAGATAACGGATAATCGTTCATGGTTCTTATTTCGCCAGGAACATCTCCTGTATCAAAAAGCGGAATTTCATCTTCCTGATTCCAGGTATCATCGCAAGTATAAAATGAAGCCACTTCTGAACCGTCAAAGCCAAAAGCGTTGAAGATTGCATTGTGTAAATCCTCAAGCGTATCTTCCTCAAGAATAGCAATGTCTCTAAAAATATCTTCTTCGGCGTCTAGAATTACTCTAAATTTATAAACCATAATCTTTGTTTTTATTGAGAGGTCAAAGGTAAAATATAAAAAACGAAATACGAATTCTGAATTACGATTTGTTGAAAAGATTTTAATCTTTTGATTTGCTAAGGTTTTCAGTTGGCGCTCCTGCAAGGTCTTCAAAACCTTGTAGGTCTAGATAAATTTTTTAAAAATGTAATACCTAAAAGGTTTGAAAAACCTTGCAGGAAAGACATAAAATTATTTCCGAGCCAATCTCTTTCGAATTTTATGATAATACTTGTGATAAGTACTATGACTTGGATAACTTCTGCTGGAAGTCATATTGTTAAAAATCAAAGCCGTTAAAAGCAGAATTAGAACTCCTGTAAAAACTGGCGAAAGTACATACATATAACCCAAAGCTTTTACTTTTTCGGTACCGATAACAGCAATTAAAGCTGTTGCACCTCCTGGCGGATGAAGCGTTTTTGTGATCTGCATTAAAATAATCGCAATCGAAACGGCTAATGGCGCAGCAATGTACATAATATCCGGAACCAATTTATTGACAGTAACTCCAACGAGAGCAGAAATTACATGTCCACCAACTAAATTTCTTGGTTGTGAAAATGGACTCTGAATAATTCCGTAAACCAAAACGCTTGACGCACCAAAAGAACCAATTAAATAAACAGCGTCTGGGCCAGAAAAATGGATCGACTGTACATAAGCCAAAATTCCAATTCCAACAAAAGATCCTAAAAATGACCAAAAATGTTCTTTATAATCAATTAAAGTTTCTTTGTAAAGAATGTAACGTGTTTTTCGGTAGCTTCTTTTTATTTTTTCAGTTGGCATTGTGGTATTATTTTGCTCGTTATGTTTTTAAATATACTTTGCTATTGCTGTTTTTTTAGTTTTTTTAAAATCTCTAATTATTTAATCAGGCTTGGAGAATAACTGTAAACAGTATACGGATAAATTGCTTTCGCGGTATATTTTGAAATCAAACAAACTACAAGAATTGGCAAAAACAAAGTATAATCATTTGTCAATCCGCATACTAAAAATATTGCAGTAAATGGGGCATGAATGCTGGCACTTAAAACAGCCGCCATTCCGATAATCATAAAATTTACCGGAATTACATTGACATGGAAAAAGGTATTTAAAACCGAAGCCAATAACAATCCTAAAAATGCACCGATAAATAGACTAGGAGCAAAAACACCACCATCGCCTCCGGAAGCAAGCGTTATTGAGGTTACGATTGGTTTTAAAATTAAGATTGCAATAAATGTCATTGCCAAAGTAATAGTTAAAGGAAGCTGATTTGAAGTTCCAAAAATTCCTTTTATAGCATGATAACCTTCTCCATATAATTGAGGGAAAAAGAATAGTGAAATACTTAAAACGGCAGATCCGATAATGATTTTGTAATAATGTTTATTGATTTTTCCGAATTGAGATTTAATGAATAAAACACATTTGGTTAAATAAACAGAATTCATTCCGGCTAGAATTCCTAAAAGGATAAAATAAGGAATGGCTTTTAAATGCCAGGTTGTAATGGAAACTGCAAATAAAGGCTCTTCTTTTAAAATAGTTAATAAACCAAAAGCAATCGAAACGGCAACTAAATTAGATATAATAAAAGCGCGTGTCACTTTTCTGGAAATTACTTCGAAAGCAAATAAAACTCCCGCAATCGGACTGCTAAAAAGTGCTGTAATTCCGGCAGCAACTCCCGCACAGATTAATTCGGTTTTGTATTGACGGAAAACATTTTCTTTTTCATGAGCGACTGAACCAATTGTGGCAGTTGCAACAACTGTCGAAACTTCGATTCCGGTTGATCCTCCAAAAATAACAGTCAATAATCCGTTTATAAAGTGAGACGGAATTTTATAAGATGGCAGATTTTTTTTAGTCTGTGTACTTTCAAAAACTTCTTTAATGCCTTTGTTTTCTTTTTTCTTGAAAAGATATTGCCTTAGAAAATAAATTACAGATAATCCGAAAACAGGGAAAATAATGTAAAATAATGGATGAACCGAAACTTCATGGAAGAAAATCTCTTCGTAATACTCGGTTATTTTTTTGAGTGAAATTCCGAGGAAGGCTGAAAGAAAGCCAATTAGAATAGAAACAATAACTAATTTTCGGAATTTAATGAATTGATGATTTTTTTTGATTTGCGCCGTTTTGTTCATCAGGAGTGATTTTGTAAATCGCATTTTTATGCGGATTACAAAATTAAGCATCAGATTTGGTTTTTTACAAAAAATAAGCAATATAATGTGTTAAAATCGTAAAAACAGGTTTTTTCTTACGGTATGTTTTAAAGGTATAGAAAAGTGAAGGAATCTCGCAAAGTCGCGGAGACGCAAAGTTTTTTCGCTCGCGATCGAAATCACAAGCTATAACTTGAAGCATCATTAGAAATGAAAACTTTGCGTCTCCGCGACTTTGCGAGATTAAATTTTCCCTAGCTTATCTTTCATAAAACTCTATTGGCAGTAAATCTGGATCAGCAACAAAAGTGAAACGTTTTTCGGTTGTTTCATCAATTCGGATTGGTTCTGATTCAATATTTTTTGAAGTCAAAAAAGCAATGGTTTCTTCCAGATTGATCACTTCAAAAGCTAAATGACGCAAACCGACAGCTTCTGGTCTTGAAGGTCGTTGCGGCGGATCTGGAAAAGAAAATAATTCAACCACATACGAACCATTTAAAGCCAAATCTAATTTATAAGACTGGCGTTCTTCACGATAAATTTCTCTAATAATAGTCAGACCTAAAATCTGGGTATAGAAATATTTAGATTTTTCGTAATCGGAGCATAAAATGGCAATATGATGAATTTTGTTGAGAGTAAGCATTATGATTTTGATTCAGGTTCTTGATTTAATTTTCTAATTATTTTTGCTGGATTTCCAACGGCAAGTGAGTTGTCCGGAATATCTTTTGTCACAACAGATCCAGCGCCAATAACACAACCTTTTCCAATTGTCACTCCAGGGCAAATAACCGAATTGCCTCCAATCCAGCAATCGTCTCCAATGGTAACAGGATAAGCATTTTCTAGCGTTTTTCTTAATTCAGCATCAAGCGGATGCGAAGCGGTATAAATTTGAACATTTGGCGCAATAAATACATTAGATCCAATATTTACAGGCGCACAGTCCAAAACGACACAGTTTACATTAAAATAAACGTTTTCTCCACAGAAAATGTTATAACCATAATCGCAATGAAAAGGAGGTTCAATATATAAACCTGCTCCAGCGTTTGGTATTAGTTCCTTTAAAATTTCTTTTGCTTTTTTGGTAACTCTGTATTCTTTTACATTCAAACTGTGTAAAAGGTTTTTTGCTGTACGACGACCTTTTAGTAATTCAGGATCAAAGGCATTATAATATTCGCCAGAGATCATTTTTTCTTTTTCTGTTTTCATATTTTACATTTTCGTCTTGGCAATTTTCTCATGCATTTTCGGAATTTCCTGTAATGCAGCTGAGCAATACCAAGGCGTTAATTCGGCTTCAAGTAAATTGGCTTTTATAGCGGGATCTGTTTCTACAAGCTTTTTTGCTTCTTCAACAGTTTCAACATTAAAAATATAGATACCGCGATAATTTCTGTCATTTTTCATAAAAGGCCCTGCTACGGATAGCTTTCCTTCTTTGGCTAATTTGTTGATGTTTGCCATATGGCCTTCAAACATTTTTTTACTTTCTTCTTTTGACGCTGTTGTATTGCTGCCTGATTTTAAAAGACAGAAAACATATTTCTTCATCCCGTATTCATCAGCATTTAATGACTTTGCCAATTTTTCATCGTATTTCGTTTCAGTTTCCTGTGAAAAGCCGATTATACTGAAAAATAAAAAAGCTAAAAAGAAAATAGTGTTTTTCATAATGTTAGTTGTTTAGTAACTTCTTTAAAATAACAATCTGCCCCAAATGATACACGTCATGCTGAATAATTCCATGAATATGTTCGTAATACGTATGACCGTTATTGACATAGATTTTCGCTAAATCTTCATCATTAAAACTTTCAAAAAAAGTATTCCATGATTCCTGTGATTTTGCCAGCGTTTGAAGCGATTGTTCCCAAGCCACTTCTGAAGGATCTAAAACAGGAACAAAATAATTATGATCCGGAGTTACGATTACTTCGCCTTGCATGCGTTCCAGAATGTTTCTTCTCCATTGAATAAGATGATTCACAATTTCCCAAATCGTGTTCAGGTTCGGATTTGCTTTTTTATAAGCTTGTTCTGCCGTTACGTTTTTTAAAGTATTAGCCAGATTAACTTCCAGCCAAGGATTTCCATTATAAATGGACTGATATAAATTTGAGATTCTTTTGCTTTCTGACATAAATGGTAATTTTTTGGAATTCCTAGCTAAGATACAAATTTTGGTATTTACAACTCATCCTCGAAAATCTACAATTGGGTTATTATATATTTTTTAACAGGAATTGTTAAAATACATTTGCTTCATCAAAAACCAATAATCATGAAATCGCCACTTAAAAAAGTTTGCTTGTAAACACCTTTAAATAAAAGACGATAACATATATGACCAAAACCAATAAAAATCAACAGGTATGAAAACCAGAATTACTTTTATTTTATTATTGTTAAGCACTTTTACTTTTGCACAGAATATTATTTCAGGAAAAGTAACAGATCAAAAAGGAAAACCAGTTGCAGGAGCTAATATTTATATTGACGGAACTTATGACGGAGCAACAAGTTCTGAAACCGGTGAGTTTTCTTTTGAAACAACTGCTCAGGGAAATCAATTTATAGTGGTGAGCTTTTTACTTTTCGAAACTTACAAGAAAGAAATCGATGTTACCAATTTTAAAGATCAAACAGTAAAATTAAGAGAAAATATGAATGCTCTTGATGCAGTTGTTATTACTGCTGGGACATTAGAATCTGGTGAAAAGGCGAGAGTTTCTGTTCTAAAACCTTTAGATATTGTAACTACGGCGGGTTCGGCAGGAAATATTGTAGCTGCGTTACAAACTCTTCCAGGCACGCAGACGGTGGGTGAAGATGGGCGTTTGTTTGTACGTGGAGGTGAAGCCAGCGAAACACAGACTTTTATTGATGGAATTCGTGTAGCACAGCCGTATGGAGCAACAACGAATAATTTACCAACAAGAAGCCGTTTTTCTCCTTTCTTATTTAGCGGAATCGCTTTTTCTACTGGAGGATATTCAGCAGAATATGGCGAGGCATTATCAAGTGTTTTGCTTTTGAATACTAACGATGAAGAAGACCACGAAAAAACAGATATCGGATTAATGACGGTTGGATTGAGTTTAGGAAATACTCAAAAATGGCAGAAAAGTTCTTTGAGCGTAAATTTGGCTTACATCAATTTAGCTCCTTATCAAGCTGTTATTCCACAAAATGTAGATTGGAATAATCCCTATCAATCACTTGGAGGTGAAACGGTTTACAGATATAAATTCACAAACGGAATCTTTAAATTATACGCTTCTTTTGATTCAGAGAAATTCGATTTAAATCAGAAAAATATCAATTTCGAAAATCCGATTCGAACTGATATGAACAATAATAACTTTTATTTGAATTCTTCATATAAAGGAACAATTGGAACAGGCTGGCAGTTAACTTCTGGAATCAGTTATGGTTACAGTAAAAATAAATTGAAATACAATATTACTGATGTTGACAGCAATGAAAATGCGGCTCAGTTAAAACTAAAATTATCTAAAAAAGTTTCTAATTACTTCAGATTATCTTTCGGTAGCGATTATTTCATCACAAAATACAACCAAAATTTTGATGACAATGTTTCTATAAACGGTGCTAATGGATATGACTCTAACATTTTTGCAAGTTATGCTGAAGGAGATATTTCGTTCTCTAAAAACCTAGCGTTAAAAGTTGGTTTAAGATATTCAAACAATAGTTTGCTAAACGAAAATAATATTGCACCAAGGGCTTCATTAGGATTTAAAGCTTCAAAATACAGTCAGTTTTCATTTGCTTACGGGGATTTTACTCAAACACCGGTTGTAGATTATATTAAATTTTCAAAATACCATCAGTTTGAAAGCGAAAAAGCAAGACATTATATTTTTAACTATACATTTACAAGACCTGGACAATTGCTTAGAACAGAGTTGTATTATAAAGATTATAGCAACTTAGTTCAATATGATACACAAGATATTCAATACAATTCGGTTTTCAATAATAACGGTTCAGGTTACGCAAAAGGATTCGATTTGCTTTGGCGAGACAGCAATTTGTATAAAAACCTAGAATATTGGATTTCTTATTCTTATATCGATTCAGAAAGACAGTATAAAAATTTCCCAACTATGGCGACTCCAAATTTTATTGCAAATCATAGTTTGTCAGTTGTAACGAAGTATTTCATTACCGACTGGAAATCGCAGGTTGGATTTACAAATAGTTTCAGTTCAGGACGTCCGTACAACGATCCGAACCAGACTCAATTTATGAGTGGAAAAACAAAATCATACAATAGTTTAAGTTTTAACTGGGCCTATTTACTGACAACACAAAAAATCCTTTATTTCTCAGTATCAAACATTTTAGGAACTCAGAATGTTTTTGGATACGATTATGCCAAAACACCGGATGCAAGCGGAGTTTATCAAAGACAAGCAGTTGTTCCAACAGCAGACAGATTTTTCTTCGTAGGTTTCTTCTGGACGATCAGCCAGAATAAAAATGAGAATCAGTTGAAGAACTTGTAGTTTTTTAGTTGCAGAGGAGCAAAGGTTCAAAGTGACAAAGGTTTTTCTTTGAGTATGATTTTGATTTTTAAATATTAAAAAACCTTTGTCACTTTGAACCTTTGTCACTTTGTTGCTCAAAAAGAAACAATTCATCATCAAAAATCAACAACTCAGTATCATTTAATTTTAAAAGAATAAAAACCGACATACTTTTGAAGTATAAATTAAATAAAGGCTCAAAGTTGCAGAGTAACAAAGTAACAAAGGTTTTTTTGAGAGCTCAAAAACTCTGTCCCTTTGAACCTTTGTTCCTTTGAACCTTAAAAAAAGAGTTTTAATCATCAACAAAAAAACTCAGAATCTCAGAACCTTAGTAACTTAGAAACTTTAAAAAAAGAAATCATGACCAAAATTATCACAGTTATTACATTATTTATCTGCAGTTTATTATCTGCACAAACACAATTTGAACAAGGAATGAATAAAGCTTTCGGGCTTTGGAAAGAGGGTAAAAATGCAGAAGCTTCTGCAATGTTTGAAAGAATTGCGGCAGCAGAAAAAACAAGCTGGCTTCCTAATTATTATGTAGGTTTAGTGAATACATTAGCTGTTTTTTCAGAAAAAGATAAAACAAAAATAGAGTTATTACTAGTAAAAGCTCAGGATGCTGTTGATGCAGAAATGCTAAAAGACCAAAGCAATTCAGAATTATATGTTTTACAAGCTTTAATTTATACAGGATATGTGGTAGCCGATCCAATGACAAACGGAATGAAATATTCCGGAAAAGTAATGGAAGCTTACGCGAAAGCTAAAGCGTTAGATCCAAATAATCCAAGAGCTGTTTTTGGTGAAGCTGATTATCAGTTAGGAGGAGCAAAATGGACAGGAGTTGATACAAAGCCTTTGTGTGCACAAGTTAATAAAGCTATCGAACTTTTTGGTACATTTAAACCAGAAACGCCTTTTTCTCCAAAATGGGGATTAGAAAGAGCTTTAGAAGTGCAAAAAACTTGTAAATAATAAAATTAATTTAAGCCAATTTAGAATGAAAGACCGTGAAATCTTATTTAGTGATTTGAAAAGTGGAACGATAACATGTTTCAAGATTTCCATGGTCTTTGCTGTAATTTTTACAGCTTTTTTAGGAGAAGATTTAAATGTCAGAAACGTTCTTGTTACTTTTTTTGTAAGCTGTTTGTATTCTTTCGGAATTGGTATGGGTAACGGATTCCTGAATGTACTTCTTGATAAAAGATGGGATTGGAAAGAACATACTAATACGAGAGTGTATTACGGAATTTTAGTTACGGTTTTATATACTGTTCCGGTAGTTTTGGCAATCAACTATTTTATTTTCGTAGTCTTGCAGGACCAGACTTTAGACGTTTTCTTTGGACCAAGAATGATATGGGTACATCTGTTTTATATCATTCTTTCTTTAGGAGTTTCGACTTTCATGCAGGCTAGAAGTTTTATGATAAAATGGAAACAAGCCTCTAAATTTGAACTTACACAGCAAAAAATAATTGCAGGAACAGCTAATGCGCAATTTGAAAGTTTAAAAAACCAGATCGACCCGCATTTTCTCTTTAATAGTTTAAATGTTTTAAGTTCTTTAATTGAAGAAAATCCGGATAACGCGCAGCGTTTTACCACTTCTTTATCTAAAATCTATCGCTACGTTTTAGAACAGAAAGATAAAGAACTGGTTTCGGTTGAAGATGAATTATCATTTGCCAAAACCTATATGAACCTGTTAAAAATGCGATTTGAAAACAGCTTGTTTTATGAACTGCCAACAGAAAGTATGAATCCGGAGGCAAAAGTAGTACCGCTTTCGTTACAACTTTTACTTGAGAATACGGTTAAACATAATGTGGTAAGCGAACAGAAACCGCTTCATATTAGAATATTTATTGAAAAAGATTATTTGGTAATTCAAAATGATCTTCAGAAAAAAGAAGTACTGCAGGACAGACGAGGTGTTGGACTGCAGAATATTGTAAATCGATACGGAATTATTACCGACAGAAAAGTGATTGTAGAGCAGGACGAAAATAATTTTACGGTTAGAATTCCAATTTTAACAAAACAAATTGCAGCTATGGAAGCAAATGCAGATTTTAACGACGAAGCAAAAGCCTATTACAGAGCTAAAAAAAGAGTAGAGGAACTGAAAGGATTTTATGCCAATGTGATTTCTTATTGTTGTGTGATTCCGCTTTTAATTTTTATCAATTTAAGGTTTTCACCAGGATTCCAATGGTTTTGGTTTTCTGCTTTAGGATGGGGATTTGGAGTTGCCATGCACGCTTTTAAAGTGTTTGGTTACAGCTCAGATTGGGAAGAAAGAAAGATCCGAGAGATTATGGAAAGAGACAACAAACAAAAAACCTGGAAATAATCATGGAAAAAGATTTTACAGAAGCAGATCGTTATTACAATGCTCAGAAAAAAGTAAAAGAAATTAGAGAATTTTATGACCATCTTACAGTTTTTGTACTGGTAAATCCAATTGTGATTGTAGTTAATTTAATGACCTCGCCAGGATATTTATGGTTTTTATGGTGCTTGATGGGCTGGGGAATGGCAATCATTTTACACGGACTGAAAGTTTTTAGTTTTCCTCCTTTTTTTAATAAAAAATGGGAAGAGAAAAAGATCAGAGAAATCATGGAAAAAGAACAGAATCGAAAAACCTGGGAATAAGTATGGAAACTAATTTTAATACCGATCAGGAAAAACAAGAACTGAAACAGTTGGCCAGCAAGAAAGTTTTGAAGCTGAAATCCTTTTACAAGCATACTTTTCTTTATATCATTGGAATCACGCTTTTTCTTTTGAAAGAATATACAGAACTGCCTTTGCATGTTTTTCCAATCCAGTTCTTAAACGGTGTTGTAATGATTATCTGGTCGGCAGTCTATATTGGTTCTGCAATTGATGTTTTTGCTTCTTTCAAGATTTTTGACGAAGATTGGGAAGCGCGTAAAGTAAAAAGTATTTTAGATAAAAGAGAAAAAAAACAAAAATGGGAGTAATCATGGAAATGAATTTAAACGAAGAGGATAGATACCTCCAGGCAAGAAAAAAAGTAGAAAACATAAAAGGTTTTTATGGAAATCTGGTAGCTTTTGTATTAGTGAATGCAATATTGATTTTTATAAACTTATATACATCACCACAGTATTTATGGTTTTTCTGGCCATTATTATGGTGGGGAGTAGGCGTAGTTTTTCATGGATTAAAGGTCTTTGAAGTTTTTCCGGGAATGGGAAAAGAATGGGAAGAAAGAAAAATCAAAGAATTCATGGAAAAAGAGAAACAGAATAAAAATAAGTGGAAATAATTAGTTTTTAAATCAAAATATTATGGGACGTTTTAGAAGAGAGATGTACGAAGAATATGCAAAACAACACTCAGGAGAATTAAGTACAGACGAAAGTTACAATGCAGCCTACAAAAAAGTAAAAAAGATAAAAGGTTTCTATTCGCATTTAAAAGTTTACATAATTGTGAATATAATTATTATTGCATCAAGTTTGAGTAGAAATCATGAAGTAGGAGGAATCGATTTCAGTGGTTTAACAGAATGGCATACGTATTCGACAGCATTCTTTTGGGGAATTGGTTTAGTAGCGCACGGACTGTCTGTTTTTAGTTCAGAATGGTTTTTTGGTTCTGACTGGGAGCAAAGAAAAATTCAAAAATATATGGATAAAGAATCTTCAAATAAAAATAAATGGGAGTAACTTTGAACGATTATTTTTTCAAATTTTAGCATATAGTAAATGATCACATTAATTATAGAAGACGAAAAACCAGCTGCAAGATTGCTGCAAAGAAAACTTGAAAAGTTAGAGGTAAAAGTAGAAACGATGCTTCATTCCGTTGAAGAATCTATCGAATGGTTTGAAAACAATCCGCATCCGGATTTGATTTTTCTTGATATCCAATTATCAGATGGTTTGTCGTTTGAAATTTTTGAAAAGATCGATATTAAAAGTGCTATCATTTTTACAACCGCATACGATGAATATGCATTAAAAGCTTTTAAATTAAACAGTATCGATTATCTTTTAAAACCAATCGATGAAGATGATCTGGAAACAGCTGTTTCAAAATTTAAAACCCGTATTCCCAAAGCAGAAACTTCGAATCTGCAGTTAGACTTCGAACAGATTCGTCAAATGCTTTCCAATCCTTTTGAGAAAGCTTATAAAAAGAGATTTACGGTTAAAATCGGACAGCATTTAAAAGTTATTACGACAGAAGAAATAGAATGTTTTTTTAGTGAAAATAAAGGAACTTATATTCATACTTACGAAAACCGTGATTATTTAATCGATTCCACTTTGGAAATTTTAGAGCAAGAATTAGATAAAAAGGATTTCTTTCGCGTAAGCAGAAAATTTATTGTGCCATTAAAAGCAATCAAAGAAATTCAGGTTTATACCAATTCACGTTTAAAAGTGATTTTACCAAGTTATAAAGAGGATGAGGTAGTTGTAAGTCGTGAAAAAGTACAGGATTTTAAATCCTGGCTGGGGTAGTTTTTTATTGGATTGCAAGATGTGTCGTTCCTACAGAACTTTATGTAGGGCGCATATATTATTTCAACGGATTGAAATCCGTTGCTACAATACATTTTCATTCCTACGGAATTTTCTTTTTTTTTTTAAGTTAAACCTATTTTATTTTAAAAGAGCCATAGGCTCGATACATTTTGTAGGGCCGGATTTTAATCCGGTTAAAATAATACCTCTCCAATATTGAGAACCGTAGGTTCAAATCATATAATTAGTTTAATATTCGTAAACACAAAAAAAGAGCTGAAGAAAAATTTTCAGCTCTTTTTGGGTATCGTTCAAAATATTATTTACTCAATCTATGCAACGTAAATGTCATGGCACTTAAAAGGAAAAACGCCATAATCTGGTGAATTAACCCCAATGCCAAAGGAACGCTGTACAATAAAGTAAATACTCCAAGTAAAAACTGAATGAAAACAAAAACAACTAAAGTATTGATTCCGTTTGACTGCGTTCTTGTAAGCGTGTATTTTTTACTTTTAAAGAAAAGAAATAAAATAGCTGCTACAACAACATAAGCAAAAGTCCTGTGTACAAACTGAACACCGCTTTTTCCTTCAATCAAATTCTTAATTAAACTGGACTGTTCAATAAAAACCGATTCGTGAATAAATTCTCCATCACTCATTAAAGGCCAGTGATTGTGAATTAATCCAGCATTTAATCCTGCCACAAATCCACCGTAAATAATTTGGATTAATAAAGCCACTAACGCATAACGTGCAATTTTACGAAGCGGTAAAATTTTATTGATATTTCTTTCAGGATAAATCAAATCCAGAGCGACCCAAAGCGTATAAGCAAAAGTGATAAAAGCAAAAGTTAAATGTAGTGAAAGTCTAAAGTGGCTTACGTCTGGATTATCAATCAGTCCGCTACGAACCATAAACCATCCTAAAAATCCCTGGAAACCTCCCATTGCCAAAAGCACAATACATTTTTTAATCGTTGGCGTATCTAATTTCTTTTTTGATAAAAAGTAAACAAAAGGAACAAAGAAAACCAAACCAATAATACGTCCGATGAAACGGTGAAACCATTCCCAGAAATAAATGAATTTATAATCTGCTAATTGAAAATCGTTGTGAATATTGATTTTTTGGTATTCAGGAAACTTTTTATATTCATCAAAAGCAGCTTGCCATTTAGCTTCAGTTAAAGGAGGAAATGTGTCGGTTACCAAGTGCCAGTCGGTCATTGATAAACCTGAATTGGTTAGGCGGGTAATTCCGCCCACAACTACCATTAAAAATAATAAAACACAACCCGATAGTAACCAAATGATTACTGATTTATTCTCTTTTTTCATTTTATTAAATAATACTTATTTCTCAACTTTTTTTAAGCCTAATTTTTCCGCTCTTTTAATCACAAAATCATAAGCAGCCTGATATTCATTTGGAATAATACCTTCTAAAATGGCTTCTTTAACAGCTTCTTTCAAAACCCCAATTTCTCGTGAAGGTTTTAAATCGAATATTTCCATAATTTCTTCACCTGTAATTGGCGGCTGGAAATTACGAACGTGATCGCGTTCTTCTACTTCTATAATTTTCTTGCGGACGATTTCAAAGTTTTTATGATATTTCTTGAATTTCGATGGATTTTTGGTGGTGATATCTGCTTCGCACAAAGTCATTAAATCTTCAACATCTTCGCCAGCATCAAAAACCAAACGGCGAACTGCACTGTCAGTTACAATATCCTGTGCCAAAACAATTGGTCGCGAACTCATAATAACCATTTTTTGCACAAATTTCATTTTGTGATTCAATGGCATATGTAAACGTTCGAATATTTTCTTTGCCATTTTTCCACCCAGAAATTCATGTCCGTGAAATGTCCAGCCTTGTTTTTTAGTGAAACGTTTTGTTGGTGCTTTTCCAATATCGTGCAATAAAGCTGACCATCGTAACCAAACATCATCAGTATTTGGGCAGATGTTATCCACAACTTCAAGTGTATGATAGAAATTATTTTTATGTGTATGGCCTTCAATTTCTTCTACCTGATTCAATGCTGTTAATTCAGGTAAAATCAAATCTAAAAGTCCTGTTTTATACAAAAGTAAAAAACCGGTAGAAGGTTTTGGCGTAGAAAGAATTTTGTTCAATTCATCTACAATTCTTTCGCCGGAAATAATTTTGATACGATCAGCATTTTTCGTGATAGCATTTAACGAATTTTCTTCAATTTCGAAATTCAATTGTGTTGCAAAACGAATGGCACGAAGCATACGCAAAGGATCATCAGAATAGGTAATATCCGGATCCAAGGGCGTTTTGATTGTTTTATTTTCTAAATCGGTTAAACCGTTAAAAGGGTCTAAGAGATCTCCAAAATTAGTTGAGTTTAATGATAAAGCCAATGCATTGATCGTAAAATCACGACGGTTTTGATCATCTTGTAAAGTTCCGTTTTCTACAATAGGATTTCGGCTGTCACGAGTATAAGATTCTTTACGTGCGCCAACAAATTCGATATCCGTATCTTCAAAACGAAGCATCGCTGTTCCGTAAGTTTTAAAAACCTGAACTTTTGGTTTGTTCGGAAGTAAATCGGAAACTTTAAGTGCCAATTCGATGCCGCTTCCAACAGCTACTACATCAATGTCTTTTTTGGAACCACGATTTAAAAGCAAATCACGAACAAATCCGCCGATCACATAAGAGTCAACATTTAATTCCTGAGAAGCTTTCGAAATGATATCGAAGATTTTGTTTTGTAAAGCAGTTTTATAGTTTGTTTGTATCGCCACGAATTTAATTTTTGAATAAAAAATACATTTCGGATTTCAATTGAAATAAAATGCATGCAAATTTACAACATAGAAAATGCCTATTATAATCTAGAGCTCACTTTTTTGAACAATTTCACATTTTGTGGTGCAGAATTTTATTAAAATGGGAAAGGTTGTCACGAAGTGCACGAATTCTCAAGAATTTATTTTTTAGCCACAGATTTAAAGGATTAAAAGAATTTTTAATTAGTGAAAATTTGTGCAATTCGTGGCAGAAAAAAATAGAAATAGATTAAAAAAAATCTGTGGAAATCTTTTTAATCTGCGGCAAAAAATCTTCACAATCAATGTGAAAGAAAAATTAGTGAAAATTAGTGCAATTCGTGGCAGAAAAAAATGGAAATAGATTAAAAAAATCCTTTTAATCCTTTAAATCTGTGGCAAAAAATCTTCACAATCAAAGTGAAAGAAAAATTCGTGGAAATTGGTGACTCGAGCGATAGCGAATAGGCGAAGCAAATTCGTGGCTAAAAAAATAGAACAATAGAACAAATCAATTGCAAATAATAATTTTTAGAAATTCAATTTGTATTTTTGAATCATAGAAAAAAGCACACATGAAAATTGTTATATCTCCAGCGAAATCATTGAATTTCGAAAAAGAATTACCAACTCCTCAATATACCGAACCTTCGTTCTTAAAAGAAGCAAGAGTGGTTCATAAAGTAGTAAAAACTAAAAAGCCAGCTGAATTATCGGAACTAATGTCCATCTCAGACAAACTAGCCGACTTAAACTGGAAACGTAATCAAGAATGGAAAACACCTTTTACTGCAGAAAATGCACGACCAGCGGTTTATACTTTTGATGGTGATGTTTACACAGGTTTGGATGCTTATACAATTCCGTTAGAAAAATTAGATGGTCTTCAGGATAAATTGAGAATTTTATCCGGACTTTATGGTCTTTTAAAACCACTTGATTTAATGCAAGCTTATCGTTTGGAAATGGGAACTAAAATGCCAGTCGGCGAATATAAAAATCTTCACGAATTCTGGAAACCTGTTGTAACAAAAGCTTTAAACAAAGAATTAAAGAAAGATGAATTATTCGTGAATCTAGCGAGTAATGAATATTTTTCTGCCGTGGATGTAAAAGCTTTAAAAGTTCCTGTAATTACGCCTGACTTTAAAGATTACAAAGACGGAAAACTAAAAATGATCAGTTTCTTTGCCAAAAAGGCGAGAGGTATGATGGTGCGTTATATCATCGATACTAATGCTGAAACTATTGATGACTTAAAAGGTTTTAATTACGAAGGATACCGATTTGATGCTAATCTTTCAAAAGGAAATCATTTGGTTTTTACAAGATAACTTTTTGAAGATGCTGAGGTTCTAAGATGCTAAGATGCTAAGTTTTTTTAAACGCAAAGACGCAAAGATTTACGCAAAGTTCGCAAAGTTTTTATCACAAAGCTTTGCGAACTTTGCGTTTTAATGATATTCTCGGAATTAAAAATTCTTTGCGTCCTTTGCGGTTAAACAGAAAAAATAAACGCCGAATTCTGAATGATGAATTCGGCGTTTCTGCGTATTATAAAATTATTATTATTAATGCATTGCGTCGGCTGCACTAATTTTGTTCTTCCCTTTTTTGATAAAGAGAATAATCGGTATGCAACATAAAAACATAATTCCTAAATAAAGGAAAATATCCATATAAGCCATTACAGTACTTTGTTTCATGACTGACATTTCGATAGCCTGATACGCTTTTTTCAGAGCAACATCAGCGCTATATCCTTTTGCCATAAACGCGTGCTGCATTCCTGCAATTCGCTGTTGTACTTCAAATTTGGCCGGATCAAGATTATTAATCAAATCTACTCGGTGCGACTGGCTGAAACGGGTAATGAAAGTGGTAATAATCGCAATACCAAAAGATCCACCCAATTGACGCATCATTCCGGTAAATGCAGCTCCTTCACCAATTTGTTTTCCTTTCAAAGTCGAAAGCGAAAGTGTCGTGATAGGAACGAAAAGTAATCCTAAACCTATTCCTCTTAAAATTAAAGGCCAATACATATGTTCAACACCAGTGTCCGGTGTCATTCGGCTGTACATCATAAAGGTAAAGAAGAAGAAAATTAAAAATCCTACTCCAACCATATAACCCTGTGGTACACCTTTCTGAATCATACTCCCAACAAATGGCATCATAATAGCCGTTGTAATAGATCCCGGAATCAATAATAATCCGGCATCAGTTGCTGTCCATCCCAGAATTGACTGCGTATAAATTGGGATAATTAATGTTGAACCATATAAACCGAAACCTAAGATGAAACACATTACGGTTCCAATTCTTAAATTTCCGTCTTTTAGAACACTTAAATTCACAATTGGATGCTTGTATGTAAGCTCTCTCCAGATAAACAGAATTAATCCCAGAACAGTTACAACACTTAAAGTCACAATTAAAGAATCATTAAACCAGTCGTCTTGTTGTCCGTGTTCCAAAACGAATTGTAAAGATCCAATAAAAGTGCTCAGCAAAATAATTCCCCACCAGTCAACCTGATTGGCTTTTAGTTTCTCTCCATATTTTGGACTTCTAACAAAAGTTAAGGCCAAAATAGTAGCGATAATTCCTAATGGAATGTTGATATAGAAAATATAAGGCCAGGAATAATTATCCACTAAATAACCTCCTAATGGCGGACCTAAAGTTGGTCCTACAATTACACCCATTCCGTAGATAGCCTGCGCCATTCCACGTTTTGCTACGGGATAACTCTCTGTAATAATCGTTTGGGCTGTTACCAATAACGCTCCACCACCCATACCTTGTACGAATCGGAAGGCTACAAGTTCCCAAATATTGGTGGCGTTACCACACAAAAAAGAACAGACAGTAAATATTATTATGGAAGCCACAAAATAATTACGTCTTCCAAATTGCTGTGATAGCCAGCTTGTCATCGGAATTACAATAACATTCGCAATTGCGTATGCTGTAATAACCCATGCCACATCGGTCAAGGTAGCACCAAGACTTCCGCGCATGTCTGTCAGCGCTACGTTTACAATCGTAGTATCTACGATTTCCAGCAGTGCACAAAGTACTGCTGTAATCGTAATGATAACTCGTCTGAAACCGTATTCTACTAAATCGTCGTCTGCTTGTACTGCTCCTGCCATGTTTTATTTTAAATGTACATCAACGTCAACGTTCATTCCTGGTCTTAAAAGTTTTACTTTTTCAGGATCGTTAGATTCGTCGATCGTGATTTTTACTGGTAATCTCTGAATAGTTTTTACGAAGTTTCCTGTTGCGTTATCAGGAGGAAGTAATGAAAAACGAGATCCTGTAGCAGGAGAGAAAGAAGATACAGTTCCTTTAAACTCATAGTTTGGATAAGCGTCTACTTTTAAACCTACTTTTTGTCCAACCACCATTTTATTTAATTGAGTTTCTTTAAAGTTAGCTACAACCCAAGCCTCATTATTATTGATGATATAGAATAAAGATTGTCCTGGCTGAACCAATTGTCCTGGCTGAATATCTACTTTAGAAACCTGACCGTCAATTGCAGCAGTAACTACAGTATAAGAAAGATTTAAGTGTGCAACATCTAACATTGTTTTTGCTTTTTTGATGTTTGCTGCAGCAACTTCTGTTTGTTTGTCAGAAACTTTAGATTTTGACTGAATAACCGATTTTTGGTAAGATGTAGCTTTTTGTTGTTGCTCTAAAACACGTACCTGGTTTTCTGCTTCTTCTTTTGCAGTTAAAGCCTGCTCATATTGTTGTTTTGTAATCGTATGCGTTTTGTACAAGTTATTGTAACGGTTATAATCGTTTGTTAGCTGTCTCAATCTAATCTTTGCACTTTCTATAGAACCACTCGCAGATCTCATTTGTGCATCAGAAACAGAAATACTTGCGTAAGCACTTCCAATGTCAGCTTTTGCAGCTTCAAATTGTCCTTCAGCGCCTAATAAAGCAGCATTTGCTTCATCAATCTTTAGCTGATAGTCTCTTTTATCAATAGTAAATAAAGTATCTCCTTTTTTTACATAATCATTATCTTTCACATAAACTTTACTGATATATCCTGAAACTCTTGGGATAATTGGGTTCATTCTTTTCTCAACCTGAGCATCATCCGTTTCTTCGTGTGATTGTGCGTGTAAGTATTTTGATATTCCGTAAGTTCCTCCCACTAAAACCAAAACGGCTAGTATGATGATGAATTTTTTATTTGTCTTTTTCTTTTCCATGAGAGCTATCGATTATATTTTTGAAAGATTGAATGATTGTGATAATTGTCCTGATACTGAAAGTAATTCGTAATATTTTTGAATAATTGTTGCTTTGGCAACAGCTGTATTGATTTTTGCGCTTAGTTGTTCAACATCTGCTTCAACTAAATCATTAGTATCTGCAAGACCATTGTCGAATTTATCTTTTACAAGTCTATAATTTTCAGCAGCTTGTTGTAGAGCCTCTTCGTAAACCACGCTTTGGTTGATGGCTAAGTCATAATCCTCAAGAGATTTCTGAACTTCAACTTTAATACGGTCCGTCATGATTGCTTCGGTATTTTTAACTTCCAAAGCTCTGCTTTCCGCTTCTTTTACGTGTGCACTGTTTTTTAGAATTCCGGATAAATCATATGATAAACCTAAACCAAAATTCATAGCATATTTTACTGTAATGATATCTTTCAGATCTAAAGCAGTATATCCTCCAAGCAAAGAAAGCGTTGGGTAATAACCTGCTTTTGCAATTTTAATATTTGCCTCTGAAGCTTTAGACTGTAAGCGAATTGCTTCTAAATCTTTTCTGCTTTCCAACGCTAATGCATCAGTTGTTGGAGCATTATTGGTTTTTAAATTAAAGAAATCAGCCTCATTTACCTGAAGTTGTGTTTCAGGAGCCATTTTCAATAAAGTTGTCAGATAAAAATTAATATTGTTTAAGTTATTTTTAGCTTCATCAATAGATAATTGTGTTTTTGAAACTAACAGTTGTGCTTTCAACAAATCGTTTCTCGGAATAATTCCGTTTTTCTCTAATTCAGTGAAATCAGTAACACGCTGTTTAGCACTTTTTTGATTTTCGTTTAAAACATCTAAAGTTTTCTGTGCTTTATATAATGCAGTATAATAAGTAATCACTTTTAAAGCAACATCTTCTTTTGTTTTTGCAGCATTAGCAGTTTCAGCTTCGTACATGCTGTCGTAAGCATCAATACTGCTTTGAATTTTAAAACCTGCAAAAATAGGTAAACTTAAATTTGCCATTCCAAGCATTGCACGGTCTGGAGAAGCCAGAGTGGCAGCACTTTCTCCTTCATTGTGCATATCAATAGAAGCTTTTGTAAGGCGCTGATATTGACCGGAAATTTTTAAATCCGGATACTGATTATTTTTTACGGCTGTTAACTCGTGTTTTTTGGTGTTTACCTTAGTGTTGGCAAGCGTAACTTCGTTACTCTTTTCCCAGGCCATTTTTACGGCTTCATCTAAAGTTAAACTTGTTTTTTCTTGTGCTTCTACTGAAGATATTCCGATAAAGAATATTCCAAAGAGCATTAATTGACTAATTTTCATAAACAAGTAGCGCTTTTATAGTTTGTTGAATGTGCTTTGTAAGATCGTTTTTAATGTAATTGTTAAACATTTCTTCTGTTTTTAAATCAAATAATTCTTCGAAGAAAGAGCGATTCATGTGAAAGTGAAAAAAGGTTCCAATAATTGTTGGAGTAATAAGCTGGATATTAACATCTTTTCTAAAAACTCCCTGAGACTGACCCTGCTTGATAATGCTTTCAACCGATTTTAAATTTCCTTTTTTAAGTTCGGTAAAAGCTTCAAGGCTTTTTTCTCTCTTTTTATTGTAAAGTTCAAAATGTAAAACCCTGTAAATCCCCTTGTTAAGGCAAATTCTGTTAATGTAAATTTCGATTAATTTATTGACTTTTTCAAGAGGTTCGATGTTTTCTTGCAATAAATTTTCGAGTTGTAGTTTTAGATCAACAGTTTTGTAAAAAATCAGAGCTTCCAGTAGCCTTTCTTTTGAACCAAAATAATACGAAACCATGGCAATGTTGATTTTTGCCTCTTTGGAAATGTCCCGTATAGATGTACCCTCAAATCCTTTCTCAGAAAACAGCTTTTCAGCGACGTTTAGAATCTGAATTTTTTTGTCGTTCAATTCGATGTGTGACATGGTATTGTTTCTAATCAGATGCAAAATTAAACAGTTGTTTAATTTAAACGCTTGTTTAATTTTATTTTAACATAATATTAACATAAAACGGTTTCGATAATTTTGAGCAAAAAAAAAGCTGAAATTGTATTTCAGCTTTCTTCCCACATAGTTTTGTCATTTCGACGAAGGAGAAATCTCCAAGACGATTATCCGTAAAGTGTATCAATCTTTGTAGAGCTACTTATGGAGATTTCTCCTTCGTCGAAATGACAAACTACGCGAATAAAATTTCTCAATTTGAATTTAACTATCGAATCCCTCCAACAAATTCTGCAATTTTTCCGCTTCCGCTTTCGCTTAAATGTTTGATAAAAGCACTCCCAATAATAGCACCTTTAGCATATTTTGTTGCCTGATTGAACGTTTCTTTATTCGAAATTCCAAAACCAACAATTTGAGGATTTTTCAAATTCATTGCTCCAATTCTTTCGAAATAAGTTTCCTGAGTATTTCCAAAACCAGATTGAGAACCTGTAACACTTGCAGAACTTACCATATAGATAAATCCGTTTGAAACGCTGTCGATAAAACGAATTCTTTCGTCTGAAGTTTGAGGTGTAATCAAAAACACATTGATTAAACCATATTTTTCAAAAATAGCTTTGTATTCGTCGGCGTAAACGTCAACCGGAAGATCCGGAATAATTAAACCGTCGATTCCAATTTCTGCGCATTTTTTACAGAAAGCTTCGACACCATATTGTAACATCGGATTAAAATATCCCATAATAATCAACGGAATTTTTACGCTTTCGCGAATGTTCTTTAGCTGATCAAAAAGAATCTGAGTCGTCATTCCGTTATGAAGTGCCTGAGTCGAACTCGCCTGAATCGTTGGTCCATCTGCCAAAGGATCGCTAAATGGAAGTCCGATTTCGATTAAATCAACTCCGTTTTTTTCTAAATCCTGAATAATCTGCACCGTATCATTTAAGTTGGGATAACCTGCAGAAAAATAAATCGAAAGGATCTTTTTATCTTCTTGTAATTTTTGAGTTATTCTGTTCATTAATATGTATTTTTTATCTTAACCGATTTCCAAAATCGGTTAAGTTTTTTATCGTAATATATTTAGCGATTATTTATTTTCCGTATAAATCCACGCCGTTCTTCCCGATTTTAGTTTGACCTGAACTCTTTTATAGGAATTAGATTCAAACTGATCGACTTTTAATAATTCATTATTAGTCACTTCGAAAACAGCACCATGTATAATGTCTTCCAGATTTTCGCTAGGTACTGCAACAACATAATCAGCCATTCCAAATTCCTCCTCTATTTGTAAACTTTTTAGTTTGTAACCCAATATTTGATCTTGAGTTCCAACTAAAACTTTATTAAAAATCTGCATCTGAATTTGTTTCGATCTTAGTGTTCCGTATGAGAATAATAGTTCCATAATTATGATTTTTCTCGTTATTTGTTAGCGTTGGTGATTTTAAAAACCAACGTCCAAATTACAATTTTTATTACAATTTAAAGTAATCAATATAATTATCTAAATCTTTATCGCCACGACCCGAAAGACTGATCACTACAATATCTTCTGGTTTGAATTTCTTTTGATCCAAAACTGCAAAAGCATGAGCACTTTCTATTGCCGGAATTATACCTTCTAGTTTAGTTAATTGAAGACCGGCATTCATGGCATCATCATCGGTTACAGAGAAAAATTCCCCACGTCCAGTTTGTGCTAAATGCGCGTGCAATGGGCCAACTCCAGGATAATCTAAACCGGCAGAAATAGAATACGGTTCTGTAATTTGTCCATCTGTTGTCTGCATCAACAGCGTTTTACAGCCGTGGATAATTCCAACTTTTCCTAATTTACTTGTAGCTGCACTATGACCGCTGTCAACACCTTTTCCGGCTGCCTCAACTGCAATAATTCCAACTTCCGGTTCGTGTAAAAAATGATAATAAGTTCCGGCAGCATTACTTCCGCCGCCAATACAAGCCACTACATAATCAGGATTCTCGCGACCTTCTTTTTCTTTTAACTGCCATTTTATTTCTTCTGAAATAATACTCTGAAAACGAGTCACCATATCCGGATATGGATGCGGTCCAATTGCCGAACCAATGATATAATGTGTATCGACAGGATTGTTAATCCAATCACGAATCGCTTCGTTTGTAGCATCTTTTAAAGTACGAGAGCCTGAAAGTGCCGGACGAACTTCAGCACCTAACATTTTCATACGAGCTACGTTTGGAGCCTGACGTGCAATGTCAATTTCTCCCATATAAACAATACATTCGATTCCCATTAAAGCACAAACTGTTGCAGTCGCCACACCATGCTGACCAGCGCCGGTTTCCGCAATGATTCTTTTTTTACCCAGACGTTTAGCTAATAAAATCTGTCCGATAGTATTGTTTACTTTGTGTGCTCCGGTATGATTTAAATCTTCTCTTTTTAGATAGACTTTTGTGTTGTATTTTTCAGATAAGCGTTTTGCAAAATACAATGGGCTAGGGCGTCCCACATAATCTTTAAGCAGTTGGTTGAACTCTGCTTTAAAATCAGGTTCGTCCATAATGCTTAAGTATTTTTGGCGTAATTCTTCTACATTCGGATATAACATTTCCGGAATGTAAGCTCCTCCAAATTCTCCGTAATATCCTTTTTCGTTAACGTTAAAACTCATTTTTTTAAATTTTAAAAGTTGGCAACGTCAAATTTTCGTTTGAAATTGCTAAATAAATTTCTGTTTTTCAGCCCTGGTTCAATTTCAAATTTACTATTTACATCAACAGCGTAGATTGGTAAATTGGTTTTTGAGATTTCTTCAATGGCTTTTAATTCCTTCATTCCAATGCCACCGCTTAAAAAGAAAGGTTTCTTGGAATTGTATTTTTTTAATATGGTCCAGTCAAAAGTTGTTCCGTTGCCGCCTGGAAGTTTTCCTTTGGTGTCAAACAAAAAATAATCGCAGACCGGCTCAAAAGGTTTTATGACTTCAAAATCGAAATTTTCATCGGCTGAAAATACTTTTATAATTTCGACTTTTTTAGGTAATTGATTTTTTAGTTCTGATAAAAATTCAACGGATTCATGTCCGTGTAACTGAACCGCTTGTAAATTGTATTTTCCGACTTTCTCCAGAATATCTTCCTGACTCTGATCTACAAAAACACCTACTTTTTTGACTGTTTTTATAAGCTCAGGAATCGTTCCGTTAAAATATCGCGCGGATTTTTCCCAGAAAATAAATCCCATATAGTCAGGCAACAGCGCGCCTACTTCGAGAATGTTTTCAGGATATTTCATACCGCATATTTTAAGTTTCATTTTTTTTATTTGTTTTTTGCCACGAAGGCGCTAAGACACTAAGTTTTTTTATTTGTTTTTTGCCGCAAAGACACCAAGACACAAAGTTTTTTATTTTGCAAACCAGTAAAAATTAGATTTGCGCCTTTGTGACTTTGTGGCAAATCTTATTGGTTTATTTGATTGATGAATTCCGTTGCGGCTTGTCCCGCGTTATCGGTTTTCATGAAGTTTTCCCCAATCAAAAAACCTTTGTAACCGTAAGGTTTTAGTTCCTGAATGGCTTCTACTGATGAAATACCGCTTTCTGAAACTTTTACAAAATCGTCAGGAATTTGAGATGCTAAATCTTTACTGAAATCTAAACTTACTTCAAATGTTTTCAGGTTTCTGTTATTCACGCCAATCATGTCCAATGTTGGCATAATTGATTTTTCTAATTCTTCCTGATTATGAACTTCCAGTAAAACTTCTAAACCTAATTTTTTAGCAAATTCAGATAAAGATTTTATTTCTTCTCGGGTTAAAACTGCTGCGATTAATAAAATTAAATCTGCGCCGTGTGCTTTGGCTTCAAGGATTTGGTATTCGTCTACAATAAACTCTTTTCGCAAAAGCGGAATATTTACAGAAGCTCTTGCCAAAAGTAAATCATCTAAAGATCCACCGAAATATTTTCCATCGGTTAAAACTGAGATTCCACAGGCACCAGCAGCTTCATAACCTTTTACTACTTCTTCAACGGTAAAATTATTGTTGATGATTGATTTTGAAGGAGAACGGCGTTTGTGTTCAGCAATAATTCCAGAGTTACTTTCTTTTAATTTCTGACTTAAAGAAATAGTTTGTTTTCCAAAAAATACAGAAGCTTCCAACTGAGAAACCGGAATAATTGATTTCTTCAGAATGACTTCTCGTTTTTTATCTATTATTATTTTATCTAAAATGTTCATTGTTGTTGTTTTGCCACGAAGTCAAAAAGGCACAAATTTATTGGTGCTAATTCGTGAAATTTGTGTTTGTTTTTATTTACTTAAATCTTGTAATTTTTTTAATGCTTGATGACCTTTCCCAGATAATAAACTTTCTTTCGCTAATTCAAAACCTTCTTTTGGAGAACATTTTGTAACGGTTGCGATTGCCATTGCCGCATTGGCGCAAACTACATTGTTTTGTGCTTCTGTTCCTTTTCCTGAAATAATATTCGTAAAAATTTCAGCCGATTCTTCGATTGTTTTTCCGCCTTCAATTTCAGTTTGTGATAAAAGATGAACACCAAAATCTTCCGGATTTAACATTCCCTCCATGTGGTTGGAAATGGTTTTTGTTGGACCTGTTAATGAAATTTCATCATATCCGTCAAGCGAATGTAAGATGGTGAAATTAACATCTGTATTTTGGTATAAATAGGCATACATTCTTGCCAGCTCTAAGTTGAAAACACCAACCAGTTGATTTTGTGGAAATGAAGGATTTACCATTGGTCCCAACATATTAAAGAAGGTTTTTACAGCCAGTTCTTTTCTGATTGGTCCTACATTTTTCATCGCTGGGTGAAATAGGGGAGCGTGTAAAACGCAAACTCCGGCCTGATCGATACATTTTTCTAAAAAGTCAGGATCGTTGCTGAATTTAATTCCCATTTTTTCCATTACGTTGCTGGATCCTGAAATAGATGAAACTCCGTAATTTCCGTGTTTAGCGATTTTAATTCCGGCTCCTGCTGAAACAAATGAAGCTAAAGTCGAGATATTAAAAGTATCTTTTCCGTCACCACCGGTTCCACATAAATCGATAGTATTATAGGCTGATAAATCGACACGAATGCATAATTCCAATAAAGCTTCACGAAAGCCCGAAAGTTCATCGATTGTAATGCTTCGCATCATAAATACGGTCAAAAATGCCGAAATCTGGCTTGGATTATATTGACCGCTTGAAATATTAATCAATACTTGTTTTGCTTCTTCTTTAGAAAGCACTTCGTGATTGATTAATTTGTTTAATATAGTTTTCATTTTTTTAAAGATTCTAAGTTGCTAAGAGACTAAGGTTCTAAGTTTTTACTGTGACTGTAAACTGTGACTGAATACTATCCCGAAGTTTCGGGACTGAACACTGATCACTAACTCTTCACCCAATTCTCTAACATTTTTTTTCCGTTTGGTGTTAGTACACTTTCCGGGTGGAATTGAACGCCTCGAACATCATAATTTTTGTGTCTTAAAGACATTACCTGACCGTTTTCATCAAAAGAAGTCGCTTCAAGTTCATCGGGAAGATTTGTATCTACAACCCAGGAATGGTATCTTCCAACTTCAAATTCTTTTCCTAATCCTTCAAACAGAATTTCATCGTCAACAACTGTTTTTACATTTGTCGAAACGCCATGATATACTTTATCAAGATTTGAAAGTGTTCCGCCGAAAACTTCGCCAATTGCTTGTTGTCCTAAGCAAACGCCAAGAATACTTTTTGTTGGACTGTATTTTTCGATTACTGCTTTTAATAAACCTGCTTCATCCGGAATTCCTGGCCCTGGAGAAAGTAATATTTTTTCGAATGACGCAATTTCATCAATATCAAATTCATCGTTTCTGTAAACAGTAACTTCACAGTTTAAATCTTCTAAATAGTGCACTAAATTGTAAGTGAAACTATCGTAATTGTCTATAACTAAAATCTTTTTCATTTTTTTAAGGTTCTAAGTTTCTGAGATACTAAGTTTTTTACTGAAAACTGAGACTGGCAACTAAATTTTATTTTTCTCGAACGTATTTTTCAACTATAATACGATCTACTCCTAATTTTTCTACTCTTTCTATTCCCTTTTGAATTAAAGTGTCGTTTTGAACTTTCACTACAAATTCAAATTTGTTGTTTTCCCAGTCGCGATTATTGAAAAACTCCAGATTTTCTGTGTAAATGCTGTCTTTCAAAGTATATTTTCCGCCTCCGGCAAAGTATAATGCTGTTGTTGAATCTTTTCCGTTTTTTAAATCATGATTTAGAAAAGCAAAGTGAGTTTCATTTATTATTTTAATCATTTTAGTATTTTTGTTGAAAGTAGAAAAAGTTGAATCTTTCTCAGTAGTTTCAGCCGATATGAGACGCCAGGTTCCTTCAATTGGATTTCTCTTTTCAGAATTGCAAGACGTCAGAGTAATAATTAAAATTAAAATCGAAATTGCTTTTTTCATGGTTTTTATAGTTTGTTTGTTAATTGTTTCAAGTTTAAAGTTTCAGGTTCTATCACTGAACACTAAAAAACGGAACACTGATTACTAAATTTTCTCTGCCATTTCCAGCGCTGTATTCAAGGCTCTTAATTTATTGTAAACTTCCTGCATTTCGCTTTCTTCATCTGAGCTTGCTACAATTCCGGCGCCCGCCTGACAGTGTAATTGATGATTTTTAGAAAGGAAAGTTCGAATCATAATCGCGTGGTTAAAGTTTCCATCAAAATCCATAACACCAATTGCGCCTCCGTAGAAATTACGGTTTGTTTTTTCGCAGTCTTCAATTAACTGCATCGCTCTGTGTTTTGGAGCGCCGCTTAATGTTCCTGCAGGAAAAGTATCCGCAACAACCTGCATCGTTGTTGCTTTATCGTGTAAATGTCCTGTTACTTTTGAAACCAGGTGAATTACGTGAGAGAAAAACTGAACTTCTCTGTATTTTTCCACATTTACATCGTGACCATTTCTACTTAAATCATTTCTGGCCAAATCAACCAGCATTACGTGTTCGCTGTTTTCTTTTTTATCTTCAGAAAGTTCTTTGGCTAAAAGTGCGTCACGTTCATCATCGCCGGTTCTCTTAAAAGTTCCTGCAATTGGATGAATTTCAGCTTTTCTGTCTTTTACAATAATTTGCGCTTCCGGAGAAGAACCGAATATTTTGAAATCTCCATAATCAAAAAAGAACAAATACGGAGAAGGGTTGATGCTTCTTAAAGCTCTGTAAACATTGAATTCGTCACCTTTAAATCCTTGTGTAAAACGGCGTGATAAAACCAATTGAAAAACATCACCTCTGTAACAGTGTTTTTTAGCTAAAGCCACATTTTCTTTAAATTCTTCATCAGTAAGATTAGAAAAACCTTCGCCTTCTTTAGAGAATTTATAAGAAGCAATATTTCTGGATTGCAGTAACTGCTCAATTTCGGCGATATTATTTTTTCCGTCTAAACTGTGGCAGAAAATATAAGCTTCGTTTTTGAAGTGGTTAATGGCAATAATGTTTTGGTAAACTGCATAAAATACATCCGGAATTGAAGTTGCATTGTCTTTTTTTGCAATAGAAACTTTTTCAAAATAGCGAACAGCATCATAAGAAATGTATCCAAATAATCCGTTGTTGATGAACTTGAAATCATTTTTCTCTGATTTAAACTGAGCCGAAAATTCCTGAATTACCTGCGGAATATTTGTTGAAGAATCGATATTAATTTTCTCAGAAGTTCCATCAGGGAAAGTTTTTGAGATGATCTCATTTTCTATTTTGATAGTAGCAATCGGGTTACAGCAGATATAAGAGAAACTGTTATCATTTCCATGATAATCACTACTTTCCAATAATAAACTGTTTGAGAATTTATCTCTGATTTTAAAGTAAATACTAACCGGCGTAACAGTGTCTGCCAGAATTTGCTTGTAATTGGTATTAAGGATAAAAGGTTTCAATGTATATAGTTTTTTAATTGTGTTAGTTTTATATTTCAATTTTGGGCCAAAAAAAAAGGCTTGTCGTGATGACAAGCCTTTTATATTTATAGTTTTCTTACAATACCATAGGAAGCTTTGTTCACGACGTCTGACGTAAATTGCTCCACCACCAAGTATTGTTTAAAATTGTTCTCATTTCTTTATTTTGATGTCACAAATATATAAATGTAATTTTAAATAGAGGACATAAAATTTCAAAAAAATCTTTTCGAAATTTCGAAATTTGTTAAATTTTGTTCATCTGATAGATTACAATTCCTTAATTTCCAATAGCCAGCGTATTGTTTACATTTAATCTAAAATCTGGATTTGCTTTGATATTTGGAAGATAAAATAGTTCACTCAGCTTCACTTTTGTGAACTGAATATCGTTTTGAGGATTACTGTAATAGTTTTTTATTCCTGTATTATTGCTTGCAGATTCACTTTCAATTTCTCCTTTGCAGTTGTTGGCAATAACATTTTTAAAGCTAATTTTTGACAGATTTGCTTCTCCATTTCCAATTGCGCCTTCAAGTAAAATAAAAGGAGCAAAACCTGAAATAGCACTATTCGTTAAGTTGAAAAATGTATTTTCTCTAATGTAAGCTGATTCTCTAACTAATCCCTGATTGTTTTCTTCCAGATTGACCAAAGTGATATTACTTGCATTTATTTTAGTCATTTTTTTAGTCATATCCGTATTGGCAATTTTCTCGTAAGAGTCCACCTCAAAGCATCTTGAACCTGAAATATCTGAAGAAAACGGATGGCGAATGGCAATACTATTGCTGATATTAATTTGAGAACCTTGTGTAAAATCAAAATCATCATCTGTTGTTCTAAATGAGATAAGATTACTAAGATTCAAATCTCCTCCATAACATTCAAAAGAATCATCATTTGAAAAACTGATTTGAATATTGCTTACAATTGTTTTTCTTCCAACTCCGGCAAGAGAAAGTCCATTAAGTTCTTTAGAAGCGCTTAATTTTCTACCTGCATATTCAATTCGCACATATTTTAAAATCCCTGAGTTATCTTCCGGATCCTGACCTCCGTAATGATTTAAAGTCGGCTCCAGATCAAAAGGTAACGTATGAACACCTCCTAAAGTATTAATAGGCGCTTTTCCTAAAACAATAATTCCGCCCCAGTCACCTGGTTTTCTGTTGTTTATTTCATTTTCTGAAGTGAAGATAATAGGGTCAGTTTCCAAACCTTCAGCAATAATTTTTGCTCCGTTTGTAATTACAAGAGTACCGCAGGTTTTATCATCTCCACGAATTACAGTTCCGGGTTCTATTGTTAAAGTAGCGTTATTGGTGACATACACAACGCCAACTAAATGATAAACATTGCGTTTTACTAATCTGGTATCTTTATCAATGGTTCCTGCAATTATATTGGTAGCTTCACTGTAGTCATTTGCAGCAGGTCTGAAACTAGTCCAGTTGTTCATCCAGTTTGTATTTCCGGTAATTCCTTTTGGCTGTTGTTGGGCATGTACGAAAAAGCTGATAATGAATGTGATAGAAGCAATGCGTAATTTTGTTTTCATAACTATGATTTTAATTTCTAGTTTTTGATTTTTTAAATTTTCCCAAAAATAGAAGCCATATGTTAATCAAAGTCCCGACACTTATTACGAAAGCGTTATTTTAATATTAAGAACGTTATGTTTTTGAAAAGAAATTCAAATCGACTTATACCAAATGATATTAAAATTGAAACTAGTAAATTTTCATTTAGAGATAATTTGTAACTTTGATAAAAATAGAAAGTGAAAGTGATGGACTTAGATACTAGAAAAGTAAATTTTATTAGAGACTTTCTTAAATTGGAAAGTGAGAAAGCAATTTCTCAGTTCGAAAAATTATTAAAAAAAGAAACTGAAATTAGTTCCTCATTCGAACCAATGTCAACGGCTGATTTTCAAGAGAGAATTGATGTTTCTATTGAAGATTCTGTAAATGGACGTGTGACAGAAGCTACTGATTTAATTTCTGAAATTGAAAAATGGCGCTAAAAATTTTTTGGACTGATTTTGCCAAGGCAGAGTTGAAGAGTATTTTTGATTACTATAAAAAGACGGCCAGTTTAAATGTTGCAAAGAATCTTGTAGTTGGAATTACAAAAGAAACACTTAAGTTAGAAACACAGTCTGAAATTGGTCAAAAAGAAGAACTTTTACTTAATTATTCAAGAGAAATACGTTATTTGATTTTTAAAAATTATAAGATAATTTATTGGATTAATTTTGAGAAAAATGCAGTAGAGGTTTTGGATGTCTTTGATACTCGTCAAAATCCTGTAAATATTAAGAGAACAAAGTAAAATAGAAAACCCCGACAATTTTAAACTGTCAGGGTTTTATAATTTTTTGAACCAGTAAGTCTTAAAAATTAGAATTTTAAAGCTACTGCTAATTCAAATTCGTCATTGATAGTTTTGTCTCCTAAACCGTCGAAGAAACTACCTGAACCGTATTTAATATCGTATTTAGTTCTGTCAACTTTGAAAGCAGTTGTAGCAGTGTTTCCTTTTACAGTGATGTCAAAAGTTACTGGTTTAGTGATTCCTTTGATAGTTAAATCAGCAGTTACAGTGTAAACATCAGTAGATTTTGCACCGATAGTTTTGAAAACTAATTTAGAAGTTGGGAATTTGTCAGTTCCGAAGAAATCGTCAGCTTTTAAGTGTCCGTTTAATTTTCCTTGGTATTCTCCAGTTAAATCTGTAGAAGTTAATGAAGTCATGTCAACTGTAAAGTTACCACCAGCTAATTTTTTTCCTTTGAAAACTACAGCTCCGTCTTTGAAGTTTACAGTTCCAGAGTGCTCTCCAGTTACTTTTTTACCTACCCATTTGATAGTAGATGCTTTTACATCGATTTTTTTAGTTTGAGCGTTTACTGAAATTCCAGCTGCTGCTACGAATAATGCTATTGCAATTGTTTTTAAATTTTTCATGTTTTTAAAATTAAAATTTGAATTTGATTAATAAATAATTATAGTGTGATAAATAATTCTTCGTGAGATTTTCTAACTTTTTTCTGATGCTGCGATTTGTCTTCATCATGTCTGTAACCTACAGTTGCAATCACTGAGGCATTTAAACCTAATTTATCGAAACCTAAAATTTCGTTGAATTTTGCAGCATTGAAACCTTCCATTGGAGTTGCATCGATTTTTAGTTCGGCTGCGGCGTTTAGTAAGTTTCCTAAAGCTAAATAAGTTTGTTTTGCAGTCCAGATATGTTTTGCTTCTGCAGATAAGTTAGCAATAACACCTTTCATCATATCGCTGAATCCGCCTAAAGCATCAACAGGAACACCTCTTGTTTCACTAATATTATTGATATATTTATCAACAGAAACAGTATCAAGGTTTAAATCATTTGCAAAAATGAATAGGTGAGAAGCATCTGTAATTTGAGTTTGTCCCCATGCTGCCGCTTTTAATTCTTCTCTTAACGCTGGATTTTCAACGATAATAACTTTATATGGTTGTAATCCGTATGAAGAAGCACTTAATCTAACGGCTTCTTTTAAAGTATTTAAATCTGCATCAGAGATTTTTTTTGTTGCATCAAACTGTTTTGTTGCATATCTCCAATTTTGATTTTCTACGAAATTGCTCATAATATTTATTTTATTTGTTGGTTCTAAATTTTTCTAATAACTGATTTAAAAAAACTAATTCTTCTGGTTTTAAATTGTCAGCAAACGTTTTTTCGTGTTCGTCTACTTTCGGATCTAATTCCTTTAAAACATCAAGACCTTTTTGTGTAATCAGGACTTCAATTTTTCTTCGATTATCCGGACAGACATTTCGGGTTACAAATTCTTTTAATAACAATTTGTCTACCAATCTTGTTGTGTTGCTTGTTTTGGCTAGCATTCGTTCTTGTATTACGCACATATTGGCAGGTTTCCCTTTTTGCCCTCTTAATATACGTAACACATTGTATTGTTCTCCGGATAAATCATACGGTTTAATTAACTCGTTGAAATGATCCTGAACCACATTTTGCGTGTACATGATATTCAGAATAACTTTTTTCGCATTATCCATCTTAACCGTACTCTTAATAACCTCTTCAATTGTCATAGTCGTAAGTGTATAATTTGTATATACAAATGTAAAACTTTTAATAGTTGTATATACAAGTTTCATGTTAAAAATTTGTTAATTATAAAAGCGTGTAAGAATCTGAAGAGATTATGCTATTTAAAAATCAGAATAAAATTAATTTAAATTTTGAATTAATTTATTGATTTTTAAGTATTTAACCTTGAAATAATTTTGAGCTAAAATTTTGATGGTTAAATTTGACTATGCAGCATTTTTTTAATAAAAGATACTGTTGAAAGCAAAAATGTTCTTGTTTTTTTATGTAATAGGGAGAATTATAGCTTCTGAAAATCTATTTTTGAGCTGTTTCTGAACTCAGAAAGCAGAAATCCTTTCGAAATTTCATTAAAATCTTCGATTTCTTTACTAATCCAATTTTCATCACGATTCAATTCTTTAGCCATAATTCGGGCTGTCTTTTCAGCAGATTGAATTGCTGCTCTTGCATCTAAAAATAATAAACGAACGCGTCTGGCCAAAACATCATCAACTGTTCTTGCCATTTCGTAACGAACGGCCCAAACGACTTCGGCAATCGTGAATTCGTGATTTGGATGCAGCTTTTCTTTTAGTTCAGGATTTTCTTCCTGTAATTTTAATAGTTGAGGAATATCGCTACCATAAATATAAAGATGATTTTCTCTATCAGCAGAAGTCGTAGTTTTATTTCCGTGAATGCTTAAATGTTCTGTAATACATAGCTTTTTAGGAAGCTTACCTTTTAATATAGCTTTGTCTATTATTTCTTCGGCCATTTTTCTGTACGTTGTCCATTTTCCGCCGGTAATGGTTATTAAGCCGGTTTCAGAAACAATTATTTTATGACTTCTCGAAACTTCTTTGGTACTTTTTCCTTCTTCTTTTGGAGCTGCCAACGGACGTAAACCTGCAAAAACAGAAAGTACATCGGCTCTTGTTGGTTTTTTTGCCAGAAAACGTTGTGCAGTGTCCAGTACAAATTGAATTTCGCTTTCTAATGCAATAGGTTCCAGACTTTGTTTTTTGATCAAAGTATCTGTTGTCCCAACTACAATGCGATTATGCCACGGAACAGCAAATAAAACTCTTCCGTCTTTGGTTTTCGGAATCATCAAGGCGTGTTCACCTGGGAGGAAAGATTTATCAAACACCAAATGAATTCCCTGACTTGGAACAATGTATTTTTTGTAAACGGTATCGTTTAATTTCATTATGGCATTCGTAAAAACGCCAGTCGCATTTATTACAACAGAACCTTTTAAGTTATAAGTAATTCCGGTTTCTTGGTCTATTGTTTCAACGCCAATAATTTGATTGTTTTTGTCTTTTAAAAGATTGACAACTTTTGTGTAATTTAGAATACAAGCTCCATTTTCTACGGCAGTTTGAGCAAGATTGATGGCCAAACGTGAATCATCAAATTGACCGTCATGATAAATAACGCCATTTACCAATCCGTTTTCTTCGACGTTTGGAAGCATTTCAATAGTTTTCTTTTTTGAAATGTACTTTGAACTTCCTAAACTCAAACAACCTGATAACAAGTCGTAGATTTTTAATCCGATAGTATAGAAGTAACCGCTCCACCAATTGTAATTCGGAATCACAAAAGATTGATTTTTGACTAAATGTCCTGCATTCTGAGCCATTAATCCTCTTTCTTTTAAAGCTTCTCTGACTAAGTGAATGTCTCCTTGTTCCAGATAACGCACACCGCCGTGAACCAATTTGGTGCTTCGGCTGGAAGTTCCTTTTGCAAAATCTACAGCTTCTAATAATATGGTTTTGTAGCCTCGGCTTGCAGCGTCAATGGCTGTTCCTAGTCCGCTTGCTCCTCCGCCTATAATTATTACGTCCCAATTTTCGGTATTTTGTAGTTTGGATAACTGCTCTGAACGATTCATATTTTTTATGGGACTTATTTGTTTAAAGCAAACTTAACGAAATGAAATTAAAAATTGATGAAGAAAGATATTTAACCGCAAAGCACACAAGATTCTTTTTTAATTAGGTTGTATAAAGCGCAAAGTTCGCAAAGCTATGTAAATAATCTTTGCGAACTTTGCGTATATCTTTGCGAACTTTGCGGTTAAATCAACTTCAAACTCAAACCTGAAACAAATTAATGAGGCAGTTTATCCTTAATCAATCCATAAACCCAGGTTCCGAAAATCGCACTTACCAAAGTAACCACAATTACAGTTGCTCCTGTGCCAATTTGAGCGAAAAGCGGGCCAGGGCAGGCTCCGGTAATTGCCCATCCGAAACCAAACATTAACCCGCCATAGATTTGTCCTTTATTGAAAGTTTTTGGCTGAATTTCGATTTTTTCGCCATCAAGAGTTTTGATGTTGAATTTTTTAATTAATTGTACAGAAATTAATCCAACTACGACAGCGCATCCTATTACACCATACATATGAAACGACTGGAAGTGAAACATTTCCTGAATACGGAACCAGCTGATGATTTCGGCTTTTACGAATACAATTCCAAAAAAGATCCCGACAATTAAGTATTTCAGATTAGCAAACGCCGTTTCTTTTTTCTGGCTTGCATTAATTCCTTCGCCGTCTGTATTTTTATTTTCTAAATTCATTTTTGAAATTTTAAAGTGAAAGAATATAAGGTAAAATCAAAAGTGACATTACAAAACCGCCAATCATAAAACAGATTGTAGCGACTAAAGAAGGCCATTGTAAATTTGAAAGCCCCATAATCGCATGTCCGCTGGTACATCCTCCCGCATAACGCGTTCCGAAACCAACCAGAAATCCGCCTACAACCATCATAATGAATCCGCGAAGCGTTAATAAACTTTCCCAGGAAAACAGTTGAGCAGGAACTAAGCCAGTATGATCCGTGATGCCGTAACCCGCTAATTGCTCAGAAAGTTCCGGAGCAATTTCGACCGGATTTGGATTAGAAAGCAAATAGGCAGCAATAACTCCGCCAAGGAATATTCCGAAAACAAAGAATAAATTCCAGCTTTCTTTTTTCCAGTCGTATTTAAAAAAGGAAATATTTGCAGGAATACAAGCCGCACAAATATGACGAAGGGAAGAACTAATCCCGAAAGATTTATTTCCGATAATTAATAAAATCGGTACAGTTAATCCAATAAGCGGGCCTGCTACGTACCAAGGCCAAGGTTCTTTAATAATGTCTAGTATGCTCATTTTTTTAGGTTCAAAGGTTCAAAGGGACAGAGGTTCAAAGGTAAAAACTTTGTCGCTTTGCACCTTTGTATCTCTGTACCTTAAAATTATGCGTTTAATGTTTTGCTTTGGCAAACAAAATCAGATTTTGGGAGATTGGTTTTTGAAATCGCTCCAAAACCGCCTTCCACTTCAGAGAAATTTCTGAAACCGCGTGCTTGCAAAATAGAAGCAGCAATCATACTTCTGTAACCGCCGGCACAATGCAGATAAAAATGCTCATTTGGGTTAATATCTTTTACCCAGTCATTAATATAAGCAAGAGGCTTGCTGTACGCGTCTTCAATATGTTCTGCTGCGTATTCTGTTTCTTTACGAATGTCGATAATTTTATCAGTTTCGATATTCACTTCGTTTGCAAATTGTTCTGCTGTGATTCGGTTTACAGTATCCACTTCAAAACCTGCTTTTTGCCATGCTTCAAAACCGCCTTCCAGATGTCCAATAATAGTATCAAAACCAACACGGCTTAAACGCGTAACGGTTTCTTCTTCCATACCAACTGTTGTAACCAAAATAATGGGCTGTTTTACATCGGCAATCAGAGTTCCAACCCACGGTGCAAAATCACCATTGATTCCAATATTAATGGATTGTGGAATAAAACCTTTGTGAAAATCGGCTGCACTTCTTGTATCCAAAATTAGAGCGCCGGTTTCTTCTGCAACTGCTTCAAATTCTTTTACGTTAATAGCTTTCATTCCGTTATGTAAAACGGTTTCAAAACTTTCGTATCCGCCTTTGTTCATAGCAACGTTCATACTGAAATAGGCAGGAGGAGGCAATAAACCATCTGTAACTTCCTGAATAAACTCAGCTTCGGTCATGTTGGCGCGCAAAGCATAATTAGTAGCTTTTTGATTCCCGATAGTCGAAACGGTTTCTTTACTCATGTTTTTTCCGCAGGCACTTCCGGCACCGTGCGCTGGATAAACAATCACATCATCGGCAAGTGTCATAATTTTATCTCTTAAAGAATGAAATAAAATTCCTGCCAGTTGGTCTTGTGTCATTCCGGCTGCTTTCTGTGCTAAATCCGGACGGCCGACATCTCCGATAAATAAAGTATCGCCTGAGAAAATGGCGTGATCTTTTCCGTTTTCATCAACAAGTAAAAATGTTGTACTCTCCATAGTGTGACCAGGAGTATGCAAAACTTTAATAGTTACTTTTCCGATTTTAAACTCTTGTCCGTCTTTTGCAGAAATGCAATCAAATTCGCAGGCAGCGTTTGGTCCGTAAACAATTGGAGCACCAGTTTCTTTACTTAAGTCAACGTGTCCGGAAACGAAATCGGCGTGGAAATGGGTTTCAAAAATGTATTTCAACTTTACGTTGTCTCTCTCCAAACGATCTAAATAAGGCTGCGTTTCTCTAAGAGGATCAATTATAGCGGCTTCACCATCTGAGGTAATATAATAAGCACCTTGTGCTAAACATCCGGTGTAAATTTGTTCTATTTTCATGATATGAAATCTAAAATATGTGGGGTACAAAGATAACTTTGTTTTCCGTTAAAATAGGTGACTAATGTTACAGAAATTTGATTTCTGTTAAAAAATAATGTGGATTTTGCCATAGGAGTTATATAAAGTGATTTAAAGTTGAGCAATTACGCTTTAAGCTTTAATTTTGCATATGACCAATGTCATTTTTAAGAAAAAAAATAATCAGTTATATGAATACTCAGGATTTATTAGATCAAATTGCTTTTATAAAAGAGATTGATAAAGTAAAATACATTCAGCGTAAAACGAAATTGTTTAACAGTGACCGATGTGAAAATGATGCTGAACACAGCTGGCATTTAGCGTTAATGGCAATTGTTCTGGCAGAACATTCCAATACACCAATTGATGTTTTGAAAGTCGTAAAAATGGTTTTGATACACGATATTGTAGAGATTGATGCAGGAGATGTTTTTATTTATGATACTGTAAAGAGTCATGATAATACAGATGAAGAACGTTTGGCTGCAAACAGAATTTTTGGTTTATTGCCGAAAAAACAAGCTGAAAATTTTATTGCGATTTGGGAGGAATTTGAAGCAGGTGAAACCAACGAAGCCAAATTTGCCAGATCAATGGACAGATTAGAACCTTTATTGCAAAATACTTCTAACAACGGTGGCACCTGGAAAGAATTTGGAGTGACTTATGATAAGGTTTACGAGAAAAAGAGCGTCATAAAAAATGGATCAACAACTTTATGGAATTATGCTGAAGGTTTGATTAATGAAAGCGTAGAAAAGGGGATTTTGAAGAAATAATCAAACATAATTAAATATAGCCTGCGGTTTCAACCGCAGGAACTCATGCATAATCACGATACGTTTCCCGCGGTTGAAACCGCGGGCTATGTTTTATCACGTAAATCTATAGATAATCTTGTCATTTCGACCGAAGGGAGAAATCACACATGATGATCGACAAAGATGGAGATTTTGTTTGCGGAATTTCTAGTGTGATTTCTCCCTTCGGTCGAAATGACAAACTTTGACAAAATTGTTGAAAAGTTTAACAAATATCAGCCGATAAACTTTTTTTAAAGGGCGTTAATTCGGGTTGTAATGGTTAAATTTGTGGAACTTCATAAACAAATTACCACTTATGGAAGAAATGCTCTTTTATGATCGAATGCAGTTCGCGTTCACCATTACTTTTCATTATCTTTTTCCACAGCTTACAATGGGTCTTTCGCTCATCATTGTTTACTTCAAATGGAAATTTCTTAAAACTAAAGACGAACAATACAATCATGCCACCCATTTCTGGATGAAAATCTTCGCCCTCAATTTTGCAATGGGCGTTGTAACCGGAATTCCGATGGAATTTCAGTTTGGAACCAACTGGGCAAAATTCTCCGAATTGACAGGCGGAATCATTGGTCAGACACTTGCAATGGAGGGAATGTTTTCTTTCTTTCTCGAATCGTCGTTTTTAGGATTGTTTTTATTTGGAGAAAAACTGTTGGGACATAAATGGCATTTTGTTACCGGATTATTAATCATGATTGGTTCCTGGGCCAGCGGATTCTTAATCATCGCCACACATTCGTGGATGCAGAATCCCGTTGGATATGAAATTTTGGAAAACGGAAAATTTGTTCTGAATAACTTTCAGGCTTTATTTTTAAATCCGTGGCTTTGGCCTTCTTATTTGCATAATCAGGCAGCTTCTTTGGTAACAAGTTCTTTTGTTGTTGCCGGAATTGGTGCCTTTTATATTTTAAGTAAGAAGAATGTTTCTTTTGGGAAATTATTTCTAAAAACAGGAGTAATCTTCGGATTGATTTCGAGCATTATTGTCACAGTTCCAACGGGCGATTTAGCAGCTAAAAACGTTGTAAAATACCAGCCTGTGACTTTTGCTGCAATGGAAGGAATTTTTCATACCGAAAAGAAAGGTTCCGAAATTGTCTTAATCGGTCAGCCCGATGTTAAAGATAAAAAGCTGGATAATAAAATCGCAGTTCCAAACATTTTAAGTTTCCTGACTTACGGAAACTGGGATCAGGAAATACAAGGTTTAGACCAGTTTCAAGAAGATCTTCATCCAACTAATATTTCGGGATTGTATTATGCTTATCATATTATGGTTGGACTTGGAACTGTTTTTATTGGATTAATGGTGATTTCACTTCTTCAATTAATCAGAGGAAAATTGTTTGAGACTAAATGGCTTTTATGGTCCTTAATGTTCATGATGCCGTTTCCGTACATTGCCAATACTACAGGTTGGTACACGGCCGAATTAGGAAGACAGCCTTGGCTGGTTTATAATTTACTGAGAACAGCAGCCGGAGCATCGCCAACAGTTTCTTCCGGAAATACCTTGTTTACCTTACTTGGCTTTATTGGTTTATATCTTTTGCTGGGAATGCTGTTTTTACTTTTAGTTGGGAAAATTATCAATAAAGGACCGCATCACGTGGAACTTTCAACAGAAAAAATATAAATATGGAATTTTTTTGGTACGTAGTTTTAATGGGAATTTTGGCTGTTTATCTGGTTTTAGACGGTTATGATTTTGGTGCAGGAATTATTCATTTATTTTTTGCCGATACAGAAAAAGATAAAAAAGCAATTACCAATGCGATTGGACCTTTTTGGGATGCCAATGAAGTTTGGTTAATTGCGGCCGGAGGGGTTTTGTTTTTTGCTTTTCCAACATTATATGCTTCTTCTTTTAGCGGATTTTATCTTCCGTTGATTATGATTTTATGGCTTTTGATTTTTCGTGCCATCGGATTGGAGATGCGTGGACAGGTGCACAATCATATGTGGGAAAGTATTTGGGATAAAGCATTTGGAATTGCAAGTTTGCTTTTAGCACTATTTTTCGGAATTGCTTTAGGAAATATTGTTCGTGGTGTCAATCTTGGAATGGTGCAAAACGGAGTCTCTACGCAAGAACCGCATTTTTTCTTTCTGCCTTTATGGAATCCAACGTTTAGTCCGCAGGCAAATGAATTGGGAATTATCGATTGGTTTACGCTTTTTCTTGGCGTTGTAAGTGTTGTGGCTTTAACGATTCACGGGGCAAACTGGATTATTTATAAAACGAATTCAGCTTTAAATCCGAAATTGAAAAAAGTGGTTTTTGCTTTGAATATTGTTTTGCTGGTTCTGGTTTGTATCTCGCTTCAGATCTGGCATTTTATTGAACCTAAACCGTTTCATAATTTCGTTGAAAACCCGATTCTTTGGTTTTTTCCGTTGTTGACTTTTGTTGGGATTTTAGGTTTGTTTAAAGTACGTTCCTTTAAAAAAGACGGTCATGGATTTTTATTCTCGACGTTCTTTTTAGTTGGAGGATTTGCTTCGACAGCTGTTTCGATTTTTCCGAATGTATTGCCTTCAACCAATAAAGTGAATCCGTCCTTAACAATTTATAATACTGCAGCGCATGAATATGGATTGAATGCCGGATTGAGCTGGTTTTTTATAGCTCTGTTTCTGGTGATTATTTATTTTATAATTCAATATCGCGTTTTCAGTGGGAAAATGGACGATATTGGATATGGAGAACATTGATTTTTTTGTTAGCCACAAATTGCACAAATTTTCACAAATTATTATTTGAGTTAAAAATAACATGAATTGCCTCCAGTTTTAACTGGAGGTTTTTGTTTAGGTAAATGATTTGGCTTTAGCCAAAATCGAGAAGTTTGGCTACAGTCTTTTATTTACAAAGATTTGTTTGTCTTCTGTTAAAGATGGAGTCAATTGAGAAGAATATTAAAACCGAAAACGACTTTCTGACTTATTTTGCGTTAGGGATAGGAGCGGTATCTCCCGATTTAGAAAAACAAGGCTTTTTAGCCGTAGTTTTTGTTAATCGGGAATTTAGCGGATAGCCCGGCCGAAGGAAACGCCCAAAAAAAGTAAATCATATTGATCCTTATTAGAGAAGGCGGAAAATTTGCCAAAACTGCTAAAAGAATAATAAAACAACATCAAATGCGAAATCTGTTTGTTTTTTGGGAATGAACAGAATTTTATTTTGATTTTTGACAGAATTACAAAATAAAATGTCCTTAATAAGCCCATTTTATAAACATAATCGTCAATTAAAGATTTAATTACAACTAATAGTTATATTCTATAAGTTACGGTGTAAGAAAAAAAAGAAGTTATTGCTTAATATTGCGTATCTAAGAATTTTTTTCCCCTAGGATTCTTAAAAAAGTGATTTCCAAAAAAACTTAAATTTATTTTTTACTACCTAGAGTTATGCCCTTAAAAATTTTACCCGACAAGATTAAATTCGATTACGATTCTAAAGAATGGCAGTATCAATTTAATGAAATTAGAGAACTGAGACTTCTCAAAAAAAAGAAAAAGTATTTTCTGGAGAATGGTGCTTTTATTGCTGTAACTGGAGCAACTTATTATTGCATGATTTTTTCCAACTTAATGGATTTATATTATATTATTCCTGCACTTTTATGTTATGCACTCATCATAGCATCCCGGTTTAAAAATAATAATGAGTTCGAGTATTTTATTTTTGTAAAAGATATTTATAAAAAAGAAATAAGAACAAAAATAGCTACAAAAGATCGTGTTTTAATCGGTAAACAAATCGATCAGTATTTAGGTCTTCAGTTTGAAAGAAACATAGGAAGAACTGCGTAATAAAATAATTAAAAAATGTTTGTATTTGAGATTGCACTTTATGATTTTGTTTTCATAATAGCAGCTTTCATGTACGGTTATTTTATTACCAAAAGAAAAATTTAACCAATTTCTACTATATAAATTACTTAGAATATAGTAGCTTTAGAATACCCAAAAATAAGTATAGTTATGTCGTTACTATTTTTAACGGCTGGCTGTTTTAACTATACATGACCCCAAATCAGGAAAATTATGGCCGCAACAATTAAAAACAAAATCAGAAACATTAGAGAGTTAAAGAATTATACTCAGGAATACATGGCAGACAAATTAGGTGTAACGCAAGCGGGTTACAGCAAAATTGAAAAAGGAAAGACTTCTTTGAGTTACGAAAAGTTAGTAGAAATAGGAAGGATTTTAGATGTCAGTGTCGAAGATATAATTAGTTTTGAGTACGATAAGTACTTTAGTAATTTTAATAAAATTACAGGAAACAACAATGGAAATAATAACGGAAACATATCAATTAATGCTGATAATTCTTCGGTTTTAAGAGAGCTTTACGAAGATAAAATACAGTTGTTAGAGAGACTTTTGAATAAAACTGAAATTGAACTGGAACGTTATAAAGATAGATTTGGAGAAATCTAAATTAGTTTACTCAAAATTTTTAGTTTCATCTTTGTCAAAGCTTAGGCTTTGACAAAGATTACTCTACAAGTAAAACTAAATTCAAAATATAAAAAAAACTACGCTGATCCTTTGGATCTTCGTATTACTTTAAAACAATACTTCTTTTGTAATAATATAAAATCCCATTACAAGGACAAACCAACCGAAAAGGGGTTTTAATTTTGTGCCATCTATTTTTTTAGAAAGCTTACTTCCAATTAACATTCCGATTAATGCCATTGCAGATACACTTAAAAGAAAAGTATAATTTATTGGAGTGCCAATGTATAAATCGCCTGCAAAACCTATTGATGAATTAATAGTAATGATCAAAAGTGAGGTTCCAACGGCTTGTTTCATTGGTAACCTGGCGAAAAAAAGCAAAGCGGGAATTATTAAAAATCCGCCGCCGGCACCAAGAAATCCGGTTACGATTCCAACCAGAAATCCGATGAAGCTTAATTGTAAGTAGTTGGTTTCTGCCGATTTTATTTCGGGTTGATTTTTTTTAATCATCGAAATTGCTGCAGTAATCATTAAGACTGAAAAGATTACCATAATCAAAAAATCTTTTGAAACTGTATAGGATGCTACACAAAATAGTGTCTTGGCTATTTGAGGAAAAATCACTTCGCGGATAATCAGAATAGAGACGACCGAAGGAACTGCAAAATACAAAGCAGATTTTAGTTTTAAATTACCCATCTTGTAGTGGCTATAGCTTCCAAATAAAGCGGTTAAACCTACAATGAACAACGAATAAGAAGTTGCCTGATCCGGATTTACTTTAAACAGATAAACTAAAATTGGAATAGTCAAAATAGAGCCGCCTCCGCCAATTAAGCCAAGAGTAATTCCGATTATGATTGAAGCAAAAAAGCCTAAATATTCCATTGCATTTATTTTAATGCAAAGTTGCTTCGGAAATTAGAAACCTACAGTAACATTTATCACAGAAGATTTTTTTTCGCCACGAATTACACAAATTTTCGCGAATTTTCTTTTTGCCACAGATTAAAAGGATTATAAAGATTTCTTTTTGTTTGGATGTTGCCTTTGGCAGCTCGAGCGAAATCGAGAACTCAAAAAGCATTTCGATTTCGCTTAATATGACAAAAAAATGAATGTAAATTTGCGGACAACAAATTAAACGCACAGCATAAAAATCCTTTTAATCCTTTTAATCTGTGGCAAACAAAAACTTTTACTTTAGTAACTCAATTTGGTTTCGGTTGAGTTTAACCAAACCACGCTGTTCCATTTTTTTTAATAATCTGGAAACCACTTCACGCGAAGTATTCAATTCGGTTGCGATTTCCTGATGTGAAAGATTAACTTCAGAACAACCGCAGGCATCAGAATGTCTTTTCAAATAAAATTCTAATCGTTCGTCCATTGAACGGAAAGCAATATTATCTACTACTTCCAGAACTTCTTCGAAACGGCTTCTGTAAGTTTCAATGACAAATTCGTACCAGCTTCTGTGTTCCATCATCCATTTGTCCATAGATTGTAACGGAATCATCATTACCGAAACATCTTCAACTACTTTGGCCATAATTTGGCTTTTCTCACTTTTCGCTGTACAAATCATTGAAATTGCACAAGCCTGACCCGGTTGTAAATAATACAATAAAAATTCGCCTCCATCTTCGCCCTGACGATAAATCTTGATTTTGCCTTTGGTAATTAAAGCGGTGTTCTTAATATATTGTCCAGTACGCATTAAAATAGTTCCGGCCTCAAAATCCTGAAGACTTCCATTTTCTTCGATAGTAGCAATAAGTTCGTTAGAGAAATTAGGAAAGATAGTTTTTAATGAATTTTGCATTAGAGATGTTTATAAAAAATAGAAAACAATATTTTACCAGTCAGAGATTAAGTTTAATGAAACTTAATTTTCTTCATTATTTAATGGTTGGAATTAAAAAACTTTAATGTTCTTCTCTTTTTTATTTTATCAAAAAGAGACTGAAAATTATAATTGTTTACAAAGATAATAGATTGATTTGGGATTAATTGTCAGAATCCTAGATTTAAGATCAATTTTATGTAAATGAAAAAATCCTATTTTCTACCGATTTTGTAGAGTGAATTTTTAAAAATAGTAAGTAAATTTGTAAATCACTGATTATAATACTTTCTCTAAAACGTTTTCTGAGAATAATAATCGAAATCGCATTTGGTACGTTTTTTATAAATAGAAACGTCGTAATTTTACAAAAACACATTTTATTATGAATTTATCACAAGAAGATTGGGTTGCTCAGTTAGAGGCTGACGAAAATGCAGTTATACTTGACGTAAGAACTGAAGACGAATTTAATGACGGCTACATTGAGAATGCTTTAAACATTGATATCAATAAAGGGCAGGGGTTCATCTATGAAATCGAAGAATTAGACAAAAATAAAAATTATTATGTATACTGCCGTTCAGGTGCTAGAAGCGCAAAAGCTTGTCAGATCATGAACGAACTGGGTATACAAAATGCCTATAATCTGCTTGGCGGAATCCTGGATTGGGAAGGCGAAACAGTACAACCATAAAAGAAGAAGAGGCATACAAAAGCCTCTTTTTTCTTTTGAAAATAGAATTACCAGACCATTAAATAACCAAACTATGAGTTTTATACCAGAAGAATATCAGATTAATACGCTGATAAACCAAGATACTTATCTTGTAAACGGAGAATTGAAACAATGGACAGGGCAAACCACACCTGTGTTTTCAACTATTTCTTCAACAGAAAAATATTCGCCGACTTTATTAGGATCGATTCCTTTTATGGGAGAAAAAGAAGCAGCAGAAGTTGTTGAAGCTGCGACCAATGCATACGATATGGGGCAGGGCTTATGGCCAACCATGAAAGTCGCCGATCGTATTAAAAGCATGGAGAATTTTGTGAAACAAATGAAAGAAACCCGCGAAGAGGTAGTGAAATACTTAATGTGGGAAATTGGAAAATCATTGGGAGATTCACAGAAAGAATTCGACAGAACAGTTGAGTATATTTACGATACTATTGCAAGTTATAAAGAATTAAACGGTAGAAGTTCGCATTTCGAAAAAGTACAAGGAGTAAACGCGATGATTCGTCGTGGACCTCTTGGAGTGGTTTTATGTCTTGGACCTTACAATTATCCTTTAAATGAGACTTTTTCATTATTGATCCCGGCTTTGATTATGGGTAATACTGTAATCTTCAAACCTGCTAAGCATGGTGTTTTATGTATTTCGCCATTATTAGAAGCTTTTAGAAGCAGTTTTCCAAAAGGGGTTATTAATATTGTTTATGGCAGAGGACGTGAAGTTGCTTCTCCGATTATGAAATCAGGGAAAATTGATGTTTTGGCATTAATTGGAAACAGTAAATCAGCTATTGCTTTGCAGGATCAGCATCCAAACAAAAACAGATTGCGTTTGATTTTAGGTTTAGAAGCTAAAAATCCAGCGATCATTCTACCGGATGCCGATTTGGATTTGGCTATTCAGGAATGTATTACAGGAAGTTTGTCTTTTAACGGACAGCGTTGTACAGCTTTAAAAGTATTATATGTTCACGAATCTATCAGAGAAGAATTCAACAAACGTTTTGCTGAAAAAGTAGATAGTTTAGTTTTTGGAAATCCGTGGGATAATGGAGTTTCGTTGACACCACTTCCGGAATCTGAAAAACCTGGTTATATTCAGGGATTAATTGATGATGCAACTGGAAAAGGAGCAAAAATCATCAATGAAAAAGGAGGAAAACATACGGATAATTATATTTTCCCAGCGGTTTTGTTTCCAGTAAATAAAGAAATGAGAGTGTATCACGAAGAGCAATTTGGACCTGTTGTTCCTGTTCTTTCGTTCAAAGATATTAAAGAACCATTGAAAGATATGGCTGAATCAAACTACGGACAACAGGTAAGTTTGTTTGGTAAAGACATTAAAACACTTGCACCACTTATTGACGCATTGGTAAACTTAGTTTGCAGAGTGAACTTAAATAGTTCTTGCCAAAGAGGACCGGATGCATTCCCTTTTACAGGTCGTAAAGATTCTGCTGTAGGAACTTTGAGTATTCCGGATGCTTTGCGTTCTTTCTCCATTCGTACATTTGTCGCTTCAAAAGATATCGGTTATAATAATGAAATTCTGCAGGAATTGCTTAACAGCAAAGAATCGAATTTTATTAATACCGATTATATTTTGTAGTCATCAAGGTTATATATTAATTGTAGATACCCGTCTGTTGCCTTTTGGTGGCAGACGGTTTTTTTTTGAGATGCTTTTTAAAGATGCTAAGGTTCTGAGCTGCTAAGATTCTAAGTTTTTTATTTTAGGTTCAAAGTCCAACTACAAACAATAAACTATAAATCATCACCATTAACAATTCACAATTAATAATTAAATTTGCATCGCTTTGTAACATTAGTCGAAAGATGTTCACTAATTTGTTATCAATAATTAATTATAAGACCTAAGAATTACTTATGGAAAAGAAAATATTGCATTTTGCAGTAATAGCATTTGTTTTTTTTGCTCAGAATAACTTTGCTCAGGAGCTTTATATGCCAAGAAATATAAAACAAGCTTACGCAGACGGAACACGTTCTAAAGATGGGAAACCAGGAAAAAACTACTGGCAGAATCACGGAAAGTACAATATGGAAATTGCAGTTGATCCCAGGCTAAAAGTGGTAAGCGGAACTGAAACTATTATTTATGAAAATAACAGCAAAGATACTTTAAGAAGTCTGGCTATTCGTTTTGTAAACAATCTTCATAAACCTTCATCTCCGCGTGGCAGCATTGTAAGCGACGATTTTTTAAGTGACGGACTAACCATTACTTCATTAAAAATAGAAAATGAAGTTTATAACGAGAATGCCAGAAAATGGGGGACTGTTGGAGCTGTAAAATTGAAAAAAGCGATTTTACCGCATTCTAAAACTATTATAAATATTCAATGGAATTATCCTTTGTCTAAAGAAAGCGGCAGGGAAGGACAAATAGACGAAACTACTTTTTTTGTAGCTTACAGTTATCCGCGTGTTTCGGTTTATGATGATTATAATGGCTGGGATATGTTGCCGCATACCGATCGTCAGGAGTTTTATAATGATTTTAATGATTATGTTTTCTCTGTAAAAGCACCCAAAAATTATGTAGTTTACGCGACAGGAGATTTATTAAATCCGGATGAGGTTTTACAGCCTGAGTTTGCTACTCGTTTGAAAAAATCTTATACAACAGATGAGATTCTTCATATTGCAAACGAACAGGAAATGCAAAGCGGAATCGTAACGAAACAATACGATTGGAACGTTTGGAAATTCGAGGCTAAAAATATTACCGATGTTACCTTTGGTTTAAGCGATCATTACTTATGGGATGCAAGCAGCGTAATAGTTGATAAAAAAACAAATCGTCGCGCTAGTGTTCAGGCAGCTTATGATATTAAGGGAACAGATTTCGTAAATTCCGTTAAAAACAATCAATATGCTTTAGACTGGTTTTCTAATAATTGGCCTGGAGTTCCATATCCATTTTCGAAAATGACAGCGTTTCAGGGTTTTGCAGACATGGAATATCCTATGATGTGTAATGATTCACAAATGGGAGATGCAAAATTTGCTCAATTGGTACAAGATCACGAAGTGGCACATACCTATTTTCCTTTTTATATGGGAATTAATGAAACACGTTATGCTTTTATGGATGAAGGCTGGGCAACTACTTTTGAATATTTAATTGGAATTGCAGAACATGGTCAGGAAGCAGCAGATCAATTCTATAAAAATTTTAGAGTAAAAGGGTATATTAATGATCGTTCTACCGAAGAAGATCAGCCAATTATCTCAATGTCTACACAAGTTTCGGGAGCCGGTTATGGAAATAATTCATACGGAAAAGCTTCTTTGTCTTATTTAGCTTTAAAAGATATGTTAGGTGATGATTTGTTCAAAAAAGCATTACATGATTACATGGATACCTGGAATGGAAAACATCCAATTCCATGGGATTATTTTAATTCTTTCAATACGGCAACAGGAAAGAACCTAAATTGGTTTTTCAATAATTGGTTCTTTACAAACCATTATTTAGATATTGCTGTTAAAAGTGTTTCTGCTGATAATAAAGTTATTACAGTAGAGAATATTGGTGGTTTTGCGATTCCTTTTGATGTTCTAATTACTTATGCAGATAATTCAAAAGTAACTTTACATCAAACACCTGCAATTTGGGAAAAGAATCTAAAAACAGCTAAAATTGTTTTGAAAAGCACAAAGAAAATTAAACAAGTAGAACTTGACGGTGGTATTTTTATGGATGCAACTCCTAAAAATAACAGCTTAATAGTTAAGTAATTAAAATGTCCGGAGAGAAAGATTTACAGCAATTATTAAAAAGTATGAAACCTGAATTGAATACAGGAGATTATGTTTTTTGTAAAGTAGACAAATTAGAAAACATTGATTTGAATGTTGTAGAGATGTTTTTTAGGGAAAAAGAAGCCATTACTTTAATCCTTAAAAAAGAAATAGCTGACGTTTTAAAGTTGGAATATTCTCCTGCAATGTCATGGATAACACTTACCGTACATTCGTCATTAGAAGCAGTCGGATTAACAGCGGCATTTTCTAAAGCTCTTTCAGAAAATAATATCAGTTGTAATGTAGTAGCAGCTTATTATCACGATCATATTTTTGTAAATAAAAAAGATGCAAAAAAAGCGATTGAAATCCTGAATTCATTTTCGAATTGACAATAGAATTTAACAAAATAAAAAGAGAATCTAATGTTTTTAGGTTCTCTTTTTATTTTGATTCATTTTAAATAGTTTAAAAATGCATCAAAAAAGTAGGAAACATTATTCAAAAAAATTAGGTTTGCAAAGCAACAAATCAATCCCCATTTATAATGAAAAAAACATTCCCCCTAATTGTTTTTTTGATTAGCCTTCAATTTTTTGGACAAAATGATCCAAAAACTGCATTTCAAAAAAGCAAGTATGAATTAGCTGTTTCCTACTACAAAAAAGCTGATTTTACTAAAGCTATTGATTTATTTTCTTTGGCTGCCAATATTAAACCTGAAAGCGAAATAGGTCAGGAAGCAATTAAAAAAGTAGATACTTTACGTGAAGTTTTACGAAAAGAAATCCTGGATCAGGCAGTTGGTACCTGGAAAAAATCAGGAAATCAGCCGGTTTGGTCAAGTACCGCTGTAAATAATGAAAATCAGTCTACGGTTGAAGAACTGATTGAAATTAAAGAAGATCAGATTTTGTTTTATGAAGTAGATAAAAAAACGAAAACAAAAAAACTTTTAAAAACAGAAAACTTAATTTACAATGATGCAAACAATACAGTATCACCATTTTCAGAGATTATCCTTTCTGATGGTACTATTTGGAACTGCAGTATTAGTGAAAAAGCAGATGTTCTTCATGTTGTTAACGTAGCGGTTAAAACCGAAGATGGAATAGAAAAAATAAAAAGTGATAACGAAGAAAGTTATTATATTAAAAACTAATAAAAAAGGGAATCAATCGATTCCCTTTTTTTATAAAACTATATTTTACAAGAATTTAAATCCGAGCGAAAAATTGGTAACACCAGTTTTGATTTCGCCGTTAGAAGAATCAATATCACTTAGACCTGCAAGATATCTTACGTCAAAAGTCAATTTCCAGATATCTACGCCAGCTCCGCCAATTATACTATGGTTATTTTTTTCTATTGCAATAGAATTTAAACCATTATTTTTACTAATGTCTGAGTAGTTTTTCCAGTTGTAGCCAACAAAAAGCCTTACGTTTCCTAATTTTCCAAGTGGTAATAATTTGTATCCGGCAATTAAGGAAGCGTCTGTTCCTCCCAATTTAAATTCGGTTTCGCCAACACTATTTTGATACACGCTGAAATTAGATTTGGCATAACCAAATTCGGCCTGTCCATAAAAAAGTAAAAGATTTACTCGTGCAAATGCTGCAAAACCAATTCCGGTGTTGGTATGGTCTGAACTAAAGTTGTTGGTATTTACAGAAGTGATATTAGTAGAAATCTGAGGTCCGACTTGTATTAACTGCGCGAATCCATTTGCGTAAATACATAAAAATACTGCTAAAAATAATTTTTTCATAACAGACTGGATTTGATTTTGGTTTCATAAAAATAATCATAATTGATTTAAATTGAATGATTTGTCTGATTTATTTTTTTGTAATTTTTTAGAATACAACAACGTAAAGTCTTTTCGGATTTTTAGGTTTTACCGTAAATAATTATTTTTGGCTAACTTGAAAAATAGCGTAATATGGAAATAAAAAAAATAGAAGCAGCTGATACCTGGATAATAAGACATGAAGTAATGTGGCCAGATCAGCCTTTTGAATTTGTTCAGTTAAAAGAGGATGATTTTGGATTGCATTATGGTGTTTATGAAGACAATAAATTAGTTTCAATAGTTTCTTGTTTTATTGATGGTGAAGTAATGCAGTTTAGAAAATTAGCGACCTTAAACGCTTATCAGGGCAAAGGAATAGCTTCTGCATTATTACGCCATATTTTTAAAGTTGCAGAAGAAAAAGGAGTGAAAAAAGTCTGGTGTAATGCCAGAATAGAAAAAAAACAATTTTACGAAAAATTTGGTATGACCGATACAGGTGAAGTTTTTAATAAAGCCGGACAGGAATTTGCTATTCTGGAAGTGTTGTTTTAAGTGTTTGTTTTTAAGTGTTTTAGGTTGTTTTTTTCTCCTTCAGCAAACAGGAATAATTTTATTTTGGATTGAAAACGTTTTCGCTTGCAATTACATGTTAAGGATTTCTTATTTTATTTTTTTTATTCCAATCTTTTATTACTTTCGCACCCAAATGAGAAAGTTAATAGTATTTTTAGTATTCATGAATATGCTTCTGTTCGGCGGAGGCCAATATCTTAATGCAAATACTTTTGGCTTACCTCAGCACCATAATCTTGAAAAGAAACATAGGGTTAAATTTACTAATCAGGATCGTGGATCTTCAACTATTGAAGATGCTACTGATATTGATATTGAAGAAGATCTTCTAGGGAATGATGATGTTGATGGACTTACGAACAAATTCTTTGCGACGTCTTACAGTTTAATAGACGATTTATATCTGGCTCTTTCAGATCAGTCTGTTGCAAATGATTCCAATCGTTTTAAAATTTCTACGCCTTTCTTTGGGCATTCAAATCCTTTATACATTACGCAACGAGTATTAAGAATTTGATTTTAAAATATACATTGGTTGCCTAAGTTGCGATCCTGCATATCTTGCTGCTGTATATTTTTTTCTTACTTCCGCTTATATGACAATTAAGGTCAGACCAGGGCTTACTGATGTTACATTCCATCTTTAAGGAATCTTTGTATTCCAGGCATTCAATCGCTTAATTTCCATTTAAAAATCATGAAAAGAATCATCTTGATCACAGGCTTTATGGCCTTGGTGTGCTTAACCAGTTGTACACAAAAAAAAGAAGAAAAAGAAGAAGAAGAAAAGTTCACTGTAACTAATCCGGTAAAAATTGATACTTCGTTTACGAAGGAATACGTTTCGCAGATCAGATCTGTCCGAAACATCGAGATCCGTGCTCAGGAAAAAGGGTTTTTACAAAACATCTATGTAGATGAAGGGCAGTTTGTAAAAAAAGGACAATTGTTGTTCAAAATTATGCCAAACATGTATCAGTCTGAATTACTTAAAGCACAGGCAGAACAAAAATCAGTGGAAATTGAATTACAAAATTCAAAACTATTGGCTGATAAAAATATCGTTTCTAAAAACGAATTAAGTGTAGCTCAGGCAAAATTGCAGTCTGCAAAAGCTGAAGTGGCATTGGCAAAATTGCATTTATCTTTCACAGAAATCAGAGCTCCTTTTGACGGAACAATCGACAGAATTCCATTAAAGCTTGGAAGTTTGATTGATGAAGGAGAGTTATTGACAAGCCTTTCAGACAACAGTCAGATGTTTGCCTATTTCAATGTTTCTGAGCCGGAATATATTAGCTATGAAACGAATATTAAAGATCGTGCAGATAACAAAGTGAATTTAGTTTTAGCTAACGGAGATATTTTTAAAGACAAAGGAAATGTTGAAGTTATAGAAAGTGAATTTAACAATGAAACCGGAAATATTGCTTTTAGAGCACGATTCCCAAATTCAGGAAAACTGCTTAGAAATGGGGAGACAGGACAAGTTCAGATGAATGTTCCGTTGAAAAACGCTATTGTAATTCCACAGAAAGCGACTTATGAAATTCAGGATAAAAAATATGTTTTCATTGTAGGGAAAGATGACAAAGTAAGTTCTAGAGAAATCACGATTACAGGCGAGATTCCTGATTTATACGTGATTAAAAGCGGACTTAATGAAAATGACAAAATCTTACTTGAAGGCGTTCAGAAAGTAAAAGAAAACGACAAAATTAAATACGAGTTTGAATCTCCTAAAAAGGTAATTAATAACCTTCGCTTAAAAGCAGAGTAAAATTAATGTTCAGTCGCAGTTTTAAGTATTCAGTTTTATTTTGAAACGTAGGACTGTACTGACTTATTGATTTCCTTTTGATTTAATCATTAAAAAAATATAAAAATGTTTAATAAATTTATTCAAAGACCAGTATTGTCGATAGTGATATCGCTGATAATTGTCTTTTTAGGGGTTTTGTCCGTATTGAATTTACCAATTACACAATTCCCTACCATTTCGCCTCCAATGGTGAATGTTACCGCAGATTATCCGGGATCTAACGGTGAGTTGATGATCAAGGCGGTAGTTATTCCTCTGGAAAGAGCCTTAAACGGGGTTCCGGGAATGAAATACATGGCTTCTGATGCCGGAAACGATGGTGAAGCTACGATTAAAGTGGTGTTCAACTTAGGAACAGATCCGAATCAGGCAGCTATTAACGTTCAGAACCGTGTCGCTTCGGTTACCAATAAACTCCCTCCTTTGGTAATTCGTGAAGGTATCAAAATTACAAGAGAAGTACCAAGTATGTTGATGTACGTGAATCTTTACAGTACAGACAAAAATACCGACATGAAGTTCTTATACAACTATGCTGATATCAACGTACTTTCTGAATTGAAAAGGGTAAATGGTATTGGTTCAGGAGATATCTTAGGAACACGTGAATATGCCATGCGTATTTGGTTAAAACCAGATCGTATGTTAGCTTATAAAATTTCTGCTGATGAGGTAATGGAAGCATTATCCAGTCAGAGTTTGGAAGCTTCTCCGGGTAAAACAGGAGAAAGTTCCGGTAAACGTTCTCAGGCATTTGAGTATGTATTGAAATATTCCGGACGTTTTACAACAAAAGAACAATATGAGAATATCGTAGTTAAAGCAAATCCAAATGGAGAGCTTTTAAGATTGAAAGATGTTGCTAAAGTTGAATTTGGAAGCTCGATGTATGATATCTATTCTAATTTGAATGGAAGACCATCAGCGGCTATTGTATTGAAACAATCTTTTGGTAGTAACGCGAATCAGGTTATTGAAGAAGTAAAAGCAAAATTGGAAAAAATCAAACAAAGATTTCCAAAAGGAATGGATTATGAAATTTCGTATGACGTTTCTAAATTCCTTGATGCTTCTATTGAAAAAGTAATTCATACTTTGGTAGAAGCGTTTATTCTGGTAGGTTTGGTAGTATTCCTTTTCTTAGGAGACTGGCGTTCTACTGTTATTCCTGCCATTGCGGTACCTGTATCGCTGATAGGAACTTTTGTGTTCATGACATTCTTTGATATATCATTGAACTTAATTACATTGTTTGCTTTGGTATTGGCAATTGGAGTCGTCGTCGATGATGCGATTGTGGTTATTGAGGCTGTTCACGCCAAGATGGAAGAAGAACATCTCTCGCCATTTAAAGCAACGAAAAAAGCAATGCATGAGATTGCAGGAGCAATTGTTGCCATTACATTCTTAATGGCAGCAGTATTTATCCCGGTTGCGTTTATGTCTGGTCCTGTTGGAGTATTCTACAGACAGTTTTCTGTAACGATGGCAACAGCAATCATCCTTTCCGGTATTGTGGCTTTGACATTGACACCGGCGCTTTGTGCGATGATGTTAAAAAACAATCATGGTCAGCCTAAAAAGAAAACTCCTGCCAATAGATTTATTGATGCCTTTAACGAAAAATTCAATTTAGCGCAAGGTAAATATCAAAATCTGTTAGGTAAAATTGTGGACAGAAGAGTGGTTACGATCGTGGCACTTGTAGGTTTCTGTATTGGAACATGGTTAATAAGCAGTTCGGTTCCTTCAGGATTTATTCCAAATGAGGATCAGGGAATGTTTTATGCTGTAATTCAGACACCTCCGGGTTCTTCTTTGGAAAGAACTAATAATATTGCGGAGAGAGTTCAGAAAATAGCAGAAGATATAGACGGAGTAAAATCAGTTTCTTCATTAGCAGGTTACGAAATTCTGTCTGAAGGTACAGGAGCCAACTCAGGAACGTGTTTGGTGAACCTTAAAGACTGGAGCGATCGTAAAGAATCTGTTTTGGAGATTATGCACGAAATGGAGGAAAAATGTAAAGATATTACAGGAGCTAATATCGAGTTTTTCCAACCGCCTGCTGTACCTGGATATGGAGCTGCGGGAGGATTTGAGCTTCGTTTGTTAGATAAAACCGGTTCTGTTGATTATAAGAGAATGGAGCAGGTTAACAACGACTTCGTTGCGGAATTGAACAAACAACCGGAATTAACAAACGTATTTAGTTTCTATAGTTCTAGTTTCCCTCAGTACATGATGAAAGTTGATAACGATTTGGCACAACAAAAAGGTGTTTCTATCGAAAATGCCATGAATACTTTGTCAACTCTTGTGGGAAGTAACTACGAAATCAGTTTTATTAAATTCGGTATCAACTATAAAGTAATTGTTCAGGCTTCACCGGAATATCGTGCACAGCCGGATGATATCTTAAAACTGTATGTGAAAAATGATCGTGATGAAATGGTACCTTTTTCTGCTTTTATGAAACTGGAAAAAGTGTACGGACTTTCAGAAATCACTCGTCATAATATGTATACCTCAACTCAGATCAGTGGTTCTCCGGCTGCGGGTTATAGTTCAGGAACAGCGATTAAAGTGATTCAGAAAATAGCTGCTGAAAAATTACCAAGAGGGTATGATATTGATTGGGCAGGTATTTCTGCCGATGAGGTGGCTCAGGGTAATCAGGCTATTTGGGTATTCTTAATCTGTTTAGGATTCGTTTATTTAGTATTAGCGGCGCAGTACGAAAGTTTTATTCTGCCATTATCCGTAATTCTTTCTTTGCCGGCAGGTATTTTCGGAGCTTTCCTTTTATTGAAATTGACAGGATTAGAAAACAACATTTATGCTCAGGTTGCGATGGTTATGTTGATTGGTTTATTAGGTAAAAATGCCGTATTGATTGTAGAGTTTGCGATTCAGAGACATGCAGCAGGATTATCTGTTTTACAATCTGCAATGGAAGGAGCAAAAGCAAGGTTCCGTCCAATTTTGATGACTTCGTTTGCATTTATCGCCGGTTTATTACCACTTGCTTTTGCAACAGGTCCTGGTAAAATTGGAAATAGAACTATTGGTACTGCTGCTGCCGGAGGTATGCTTATCGGAACTATTTGCGGAGTATTCGTAATTCCGGGATTGTATTTCATCTTCGCTAAGATTGCCGAGAAACATAAACTGGTAAAACATGAAGAAGAGAATCCATTAACAGAAGAAATTGATAACAATCATGTATAAAATCAAAACATATCAATATAGCATTGCATTAGCTGTATGTCTAACAGTTGCAGGGTGTAAAACCCCTGCACCTGAGGCAGCAGTAACTACAAGTGCACCAGTACCTGAATCGTTTGGTTCGACAACCCAGGCTCAGGATGCTAACAATAATACGGCAGCATTAAACTGGAAAGATTATTTTAAGGATCAGAATCTGGTAGATTTAATAGATGTTGCTCTTAAAAATAATCAGGAACTAAATATTACTTTGCAGGAAATCGAAATAGCAAAAAATGATATCCGTGTAAAAAAAGGACTTTTATTACCAACAGCAGGTTTACGTGCCGGCGCCGGAGTAGAAAAAGTGGGAAGATATACAAGCCAGGGTGCGGGTGATGCTACAACGGAAATTAAACCAGGAGTTGAAACACCAGATCCGTTGGGAGATTTTACGATTTCAGCTTATGCAAACTGGGAAGTAGATATCTGGAAAAAACTGCGTAATTCTAAAAAAGCAGCTTTAAACAGATACTTGGCTACAGTTGAAGGTAAAAACTTCGTAATTACAAATCTTATCGCTGAAGTAGCTGATTCTTATTACGAATTAATGGCTTTGGACAATCAGTTGGATATTGTAAAACAAACCATCAAATTGCAGACTAATGCTTTGGAAATTGTAAAAGTTCAAAAACAGGCAGCAAGAGCAACTGAATTAGGAGTTAAGAAATTTGAAGCTGAGGTTTTAACTTCACAAAGCATGGAGTTTGATATCTTACAGCAGATAAAAGAGACCGAAAACAAAATCAACTTTTTGTTGGGTAGATATCCTCAGGAAATAAAAAGAACAAACAATACTAATTTCTTAAGTTTATTACCAGCTGTTGTAACTTCTGGAATTCCTTCTCAGTTGTTACAGAATCGCCCGGATGTTAAGCAGGCAGAATTGGAATTGGTGGCTTCAAAATTAGATGTGAAAGTAGCTCGTGCTGAGTTTTATCCTTCTCTGGATATTACTGCAGCGATAGGAGTAAATGCTTTTAAACCTTCTTATTTGTTTACAATGCCGGAATCGCTTTTATATTCTTTGGCAGGAGATCTTGTAGCGCCTTTGATTAACAGAAATGCAATCAAAGCAGAATTTGCAAGTGCAAACGCAAGACAGCTTCAGGCATTGTACAATTACGATCGTACGGTTTTAAATGCTTATTTAGAAGTATCCAATCAATTGTCTAAGATTGAAAATCTTCAAAAAGGCTACGATCTTAAATCAAAACAAGTGGACGCTTTAAATACTTCTATTGATGTTTCAAACGATTTGTTTAAATCGGCCAGAGTAGATTATTTTGAGGTTTTAATGACGCAGAGAGATGCATTAGAAGCTAAACTGGAATTAATTGATACTAAAAAAGAACAACTTAATGCTGCAGTTCATGTTTACAGAGACCTGGGCGGCGGATGGAAATAATTTTGCCAATTAATTTGTAGAGAAAGAAAGCCTTTCAGGAGTAAAATTCTGAAAGGCTTTTTTGTGTTTTGAAAAATTCTGATAGATTCAAATCCTTAACTTTTAAAATAAAACATATTCTGTCATAATTATAGCTTTTAGAGGCTTTGTGATTGTTTTACTAAATATAAGTTTAAAACAATTGTAATTAACTAAAACTTATAAGCTATGAGTAAATTTTCAGAACAAGTTCATATTTCGATCAGCACTTTTAAAAAAAACATTGTTTACTATGATTTAAAGCTGACACAGTCAATGGCAAACCACCATTACTTTTCTTTTGTCTGGCAATACACTGCAGAAGCTGTAATTGATCCTGAAAAACAAGCCAATGCAGTTTCAAAATATATTGGAAGTGAAGTTATTTTTACTTTTAAAGTCAACGGAATTAAGTTAATGTCTAAAGGTATAGTTCGAGGCTTAAAATCAATAGATCGTCATGGCAGTCCGGCAGGCCTTCATGTTTACGGAATAAGTCATACTGTTTTTCTTGAGGACGGTCCTAAATCAAGAATTTTTCTAGATAAAAATCTTCAGCAGATTGCACTTGAAATATTTGCAGAAACCCAATCCGATGAATTTTATCAGACACAAGCCATTAGACCAACTTATACCAAAAGTTTTTCTTTTAAACCACAGTATAACGAAACCAGCTTTAATTTCATAAAACGTCTCTCTGAACGCTATGGACAATGGTTTTATTTTGACGGAATGCGAATGCAGTTTGGAGAAACTAAAGCCACCAATATTAAACTAATTAACGGTTCGTCACTGCATGAGTTTACAATAGAAACCAATCTGTTTTCGCATAAAAGTTCTTTTGGAAGTTATGATTACCTCACGGCATCAAACATTCGGAATTCGGCATTGGTTAATGATAATGGAAGCCGAGATAGATTTACTTCCTCAATGGTTTGGAATCAGTTAGCCGTAACAACAAAAGAATTAAATGTAGGTACTTATACCAATAATGCGCAGAACAAAGAGGAAATTGATGAAATGGTCAAACTGCAAACTTCGGCGCATAATGCCAATTGTGTTTTTTACAGTGGTATATCCTATTTTCCAATTGGTGTCGGACAGGTTTTTAGCATTCAAAATAAAACAGTCGAACATAGCCTGATAGCCGTAGAAGTTATTCATCATTCTCAAGTAAATGGTGATTACAAATGTGAGTTCAAAGCCATTCCATCTGATGTTGTGGTACCACATTATACCAATGTAAATGTATTCGCTTTTGCCGAAGCACAGCCTGCAAAAATAACTGACAATAACGATCCCGAAGGTCTGGGACGTGTTAAAGTGCAATATTATTGGAATGGCTGGGGCAATGAGAGCGAATGGATGCGCGTAACACAGCTATATGCCGGATCAGGAAAGGGCGGTTATTTCAGACCTGAAATTGGCGAAGAGGTTCAGGTTAGTTTTCAGGGAGGCAATGCCGAATGCCCGTATGTTTCAGGTACGTATTACAACGGAAAAGAAAAACCGGAGTTTTTTGACCCGAAGAATATGATAAAAGGCTGGAAACTTCGATTTGGAATGCTGTTTAAGTTTATAGAAAAAGTGGGAATCTGGCTTTCTGATCCGAGCGGTAATGAACTACATATGAATGAAGAAACAAAAAGTACTACTATAACTGTTCCGGAAACATTGACCCTTAATTGTAAAAATTTAATAATAAATGCTTCTGAGAGTATTACTACTAATGCTGGAATGAATATTTCTGAAACAGCAACAATTAATAAATCTACAAATGTTGGAGGGATGTTAAATACAAATGTTATAGGGAACAGCATGTTTTATGTGCGTGGTAATCATGATGAATTTATCGATGGAGATTTAAATTCAGATATAAAGAAAGATAAAAACTATACAGTTGCAGGAAAAAACAGGCATCAAAGTGAAAATGGACATGAATTTCATTCTGATACAACTATAAAAAATAATAGTTCTGAGGATACAACACAAAACTAATTAACAGGACGCTAATAACTAAAAGTTATGACTAAGACTAGATATGTCGGTGGCAATGCCACTTATATTGTAAGAGGAACAACAAGAGAATTTGCCAACGAAATAGAAATAAACTCCAACGGGCGTATCGATTATTATGCTCAAGAATATACTTATGGAGAGCCAGAACCCAGACCAGTTAGAGAAGAACCAGAAAAAGCTTTCTCAGGCTGGTGGAGTCCGGATTATGAAGGAATGAGAAACATACCAGAACAAGACTCCAATTGGCCAAAAGCCTATTTGGAAGAAACGGTTTATTTTCAATTAAATGTAAGTGAAAGCATCCCTGTTGGAACAAGCATAACCTTTCAGCTTTGGGATAAAAACACTCCTTTTAAAGATCTGACCATCTTTGATAATCCAAAATTTGATGGACAAATGGTTTTCAAAACCGTTATGGTTAGAGAAGTAAACGGACAGCACAGAATAACAATAGAATTGTATTTGAACCCAAAATGGCACATTGAAATTAAAAAAGATGAAAAAGGAAGTATTAACAGCTGTCTTGAATTTTACTGGACTTGGAAATATCATAATACTTACTGGAAATCTAACAACAATATACTTGATGTATATCGTTCTAAAACAACTTTGTTTATAAAGCCTGCCTTTGAAGGCTATGGTTTTCCAGAAATCAGGTCTGCAGATGGAGAGATAATAGTCTTCTCAGCAGGTATAGTAGCTACTGAAGAGCCATCAAAAGAACTTGAGAATGTAATGGACAAGATTTGTGAGAATATAAAAAACAATGCGATGTTCGAATTGCGAGAGGAAATGGTTAAACATAGTGATAAACTTAGATTTTCTATTGCAATAAAACAACTTAAAAAAGGACATCTTGTAAATAATATGGGTAAGTTAGAATACAGTAGTAGAATTTATACTAAACCTGTATTTGATAATGGCGGTGAATTGTACGAAATTACCCAAGCAGCCAATTTTGGTTATAAAAAAGAAGGTAAAGTTGTAACTACTAAAGGAATAAGTCAATTGGATTATTTTAAACAGGTTGGGATACGTAATGCAATATTAAAAAATGCTGAAAAATTAAACTTCATTATAAATAGCATCGATACAATAAAATTTGGAATGGATGGAAAAATGGAGACTCTTACCACAATGTTTGTTCCTTTAGACTTTTTGAATGCTGTCGTATATCCAAGTATTAGTAAACCTATTGAAAAAGTATGGGATGGAATGGTTTTAGATGCTGTTGAAGAAGCAAAAGATAAAGGACTCAGAGGTATTTATAATTTAGCAAATGCTACATGGTTCAAGAAAGATAACTATGGAGATTATAAATATACAAGAATAGGTCAAAAAACTCTAGATAATTTAATTCAAGGAAGAATTAAAACTTTAAAAGAAATGCGACATTCTGAAACAACCCTTAAAGAAACAATGGATAAATATGAATACGAAGATACTTTGTTATATACTATTTTTCATTACACAAAAACAGATAAAGATACGGACAAAGAAATTACATACGTTGATGCAATTTTTATTAACTAATAATTAAAATCATGAAATATCTATATGTATTATTATTGGGTTTGAGTTTGATTTCTTGCGAATTTAAAGAACCTATTGAAATCACACAAATTATATCTAAAGAGATGGTAATCCTAGAAGATAATTATAAAGATCGTAGCGCAACAAAAGACAGCATACGAATAAGCATTCCATTAGAATTTGAAGTAAATATGGATTCTTCTACTAGATATGTCGTTTGGTTCTATCGAGTTGATAAAAAAACATTAATGGATGATGCTTTTGATTATGAGGTTTACAATAAACAAGACAAAACAAAGCAAATATTTCAAATAGATTCAGATTTAGCTAACAATAAACTGATAAATATTATTATTAAACAAAATAACTATTTAATTTCTAAAAGGGATGCACAAAAACTTCTCAAAAAATATAATATCAACAAATCTTTAGAAAATTTAAAATCACATGATATAATAAGACTGACCACTTATGATAAGTTTAGAAATGAAAATAAAACACTCATTAATGACTTTAATAAAATTCCTGATTCTATTCATTTTAAAGCAATGAGAGGTAAGAAAGAGAATTTTTATGTGGTGAAAAAAATCAATTGGTAAGAAAAACAAAATAATAAATAAGCCAATTGGATTATTTTAAACAGGTTGGGGTACGTAATGCAATATTAAAAAATGCGGAAAAATTGAACTTCATCATAAACAGTATAGATACAATCAAATTTGGAATGGATGGAAAAATGGAGACTCTTACAACGATGTTTGTTCCTTTAGACTTTTTGAATGCGGTGGTTTATCCAAGCATAAGTAAACCTATTGAAAAAGTATGGGATGATATTGTCGCATATGATGTTGAAAAAGCAAAAGACAATGGACTTAGAGGAATTTATGAATTGGCAAAGGGAAAATTATTTAATGAAGAAAAATATGGGAACTATGAATATAGCGTTATCGATCAGGAAATATTAAATAAGCTATTAAAAGGAGAAATTAAAACTTTACAGGAGTTAAAAAATATGCAAGAAATTCGATTAATAAAAAGTAACTATGACAAATCAATATTAATATATACAATCTTGCATTTTACAAAAGAAGACGAAAAGACTAAAGAGCAAACTACTTACATAGATTCCATTTTTATAAATGAATAATTTTAAAAATATGAAACAACTTATATTTACATTGTTAATTATTATACTTTTTTCCTGTAACTCAAGAGCACCAATCGATGTTAAGCAAATTGATTCTCAAGAGGCAGTAACTATTTTACCAAGTCTTAAAAACCCTTTAATAAAAGATAGTCTTTCTTTGAGTATTCCAATAGAACTGGAAATTCACATAAACTCCTCGAAAGTCTCTTATATAACTTGGAATTATATAGTTAATGGCAAAAGTCAATATGATGATACTTTTGATTATCAGGTTTATAACAAGCGAAATAAGACACATCCCATATCTAATTTAAATGCTAATGATTTATCACACAGCAGGAAAATAATTAATATAATTCTGAAAGAAAGAAACCATCTGATTTCAAAAAAAGAGGCTAAAGAATTATTAAAAAAATACCATATCAATAGGTCTTTAGACAATTTAAAGTTTGGTGATACTATAAAACTGACAACTTATGATAAATTCAAAAAAGAGAATAAAGAAATAATTAAAAATATCACTAAGATTAATGACTCTATTAGTTTTAAGGTAACTAGAGGTGAGAAATATTTTTTCTTTCTAGATAAAAAAATCAATTGGTAGATATGAAAAAATACAAAAAGACTTTTATCACTATTATAACTTGCTTTTTAATTGTAATAATGTGGAATTATTTTAAAAAACCAATTACAATAAAAGAAGAAAGAGCAACTAATGTTCCAATAAAGTTTAGTGTAGATCTAAATGAAGACTGGGAAAAGGTCATCAACGTATACATCCCTTATAAAATTGAAATTAAAAACAATAGATTAAAAATGATTCGACTAAATTCATTTGATGATGGAAATAGTGGGAATGTTACTGACTTAACTTACAATACTGCAGCCTTCGAATTGAGTAATCTTTATTATAATGAATATAGTGATCTTTATTATGATGAATATAAAGAATCGTTTAATAATCTACAGCTTAAATATAGGGCTAGTATTTTCCCCTTTTTTAGCAGGACTTTTTACTATTACAAAAGACATCAATTTATCGAAGAGAAATTGCATTGTAAATTTAATTTTAATGAACTTGATTATAATGATTATAGCGAACAATTTAAATTTTTATCAGAAACTCTTAATGTTCCCATAAATAAAAAAGTAATTGATAGTTTGTATAAAGCAGACGAAAATAAAAGATTTAACATCTACTTCTATGATAATAGAAATTTAGGTATGCCAATGTTTATTGAGACAAGATTTAATAGTAATGAGCAAATCTATATTGATGTATTTGACACTATTAAAAATATGAATCGAGAACAAATGGAAAAGTATTATAGAACAAATTTTACTAAAAGAATTGATCTCAAAAATAAAAAATAATAGAAACTTAAACTTCTTCTTTGCCAACCAGCATTTCGAAACATACAATAAAAGTAAAAATAAAAATCCTGATTCAATTGATTTTAAAGCAATGAGAGGTAAGGATGAGAATTTTTATACTTCAAAAAAAATCAATTGGTAAAAGGCTACGTAAAATTTATCATGCTACTAAGCAGAATTAACAATAATTCTGCAAAATATCGTAACACATTTTGCAGAGTAAATTAAAGACTAAAAAATATGAAATTTATAATTGTATTCGTGTTTTTAACACAACAGTTCGTTTTCTCTCAACAAAAAGATATTGATTTCTCACCCTTAAATAAAGAGACTTTTCAAGTTAGACTTAACTCAGTAACTTATAAGTTTTCTGTTCTGGCTAGTAAATATAAAAACCGTTATGATCTCGCTAGAGACACAATATTAAAAGAAGGAAATTACATAATTAAATACGATGATTTTTTTACAAAATTTTCAATAAATAAAGCTGGCAAAATTGACGGAAAACTTGATGAAAAGTTTATAAAGCGTGGTGAAACATATACGATTAAATACATAGTGACAGATGGCTTTGTAGATAAAGCTACTTTATATGATTTTAAGAATAGTCTAATTCATGACAGCGATGTCTATTATTGCGGAGACATTATTGAAATAGTGAGGATTACGGCAAGTGGTGAGAAAATAATAACAATTGAAACTCTCCACACCACAGAAATTAGAAAATATGATAAAAATGGCGCTTTTTTAGATGAAGAAATATGGAATAAAGCTGGAATAGGTGGTCCTGGTAAATAAATGAAGAGTATTTACATATATAGTATTCATGATTAATAAATACCCCGCTCCCGCACGAATCCTTTCGTGTGGAGGTATGCAGGTCAAGTCTAATTTTCTTTATTAAACTTTAATTTATAAAACAGTAAAAATTTAGATTAAGCGGAAACTTACCACACGAAAGGATTCGTGCGGGAGCGGGGGGTAAGACAATTGAAGAGAGGATATTTGGCAAACAATATGGGTAAAATAGAATTTAGCCGTAAAATATATACTAAACCAGTTTACGACAATAGCGGTGAACTTTATGAAGTTACGAAGGCAGGAAATTTTGGTTATAGAAAAGATGGAAAAATAGTGACGACAAAAGGAATAAGCCAGCTTGATTATTTTAAGGAAGTTGGCACATTTAACACCATAGCAAAAGCTTCTAAAGAATTACTAGGAATATTCGATTTTGCCTCTGATGTAATAAGTTTTGCAATGGATGAAGATCCAAAAAGTATTATGACTGGTTTTGCACCGTTAGATTTTCTTGTCGCAATAATTTCCCCAAGTATCACAGAATCTATAATCGAAACATGGGACAATGTTGTTTTTGATTTAGCTGAAAAAGCAAAAGATAAAGGAGTACGAGGAATTAATGATTTTATATTAACTAATGCTGGAAAAGACAGTAGGTATGGATATAATTTTTTAGAAATAAATCAAATTATACTTGATAAATTACTTAAAGAAGAAATAAAAAAAATAGACGATTTACAAAACTTACAAAGAGAGAACAATAATTTTTCATCTTCTCCCTCTTACATACTTTTTTATTACAAACAAAAAGAGAAAGATAAAGATGAAGAAGCAACTATAATTGATTGCATATTTATTAACTTATAAATAATACAATGAAAAAAATAATTTTGTTAGCCTTTACAATATGCGCTATAAATTCCTGTAAAAAAAAAGAACCTATTACCATAAAGCAAATTATTTCAGATCAAATTGTTACTATTACTCCAAATCTAAAAAAAATAGATGCAAAAGATAGTGTCTCAATAAATATTCCAGCAGAGTTTGAAATAGAAACATATGATTCCTCTTTAGAATCCATTGATTTATATTACGTAATAAATCAAAAAAATTTAATGCAAATTTCAGAATTTGAAATGTTTATTAATAATAAGCCAATAAACAATTTAAAGTTTTATTTATCAGTAGAAAAACCACTTAGAATTATTCTTAGAGAAAAGAATCATTTAATATCTAAAAATTATGCTAGAGAATTATTAAAACGTTATAATATAAATCATTCATTAGAAGATTTTAAATTAGGTGACACAATAAAATTAATTTCTTACAATCAATTTCGAAAAGAAAACTCTTTCATTTTAAACGACCTAAGAAAAGTGGGAGGTACTATAATTATTACGACTAGAAAAAAGGGAGAGGAAATTTACAAACCAACAAAAATTAAAATCAATTGGTAAAATCTAAATCAGATGTAATAAGTTTTGCCATGGATGAAGATCCAAAAACTATTATGACTGGTTTTACTCCTTTAGATTTTCTTGTAACATTAGTTATGCCAAGTATTAGTGAGTCTATAATTGAATCTTGGGATCGTCCTGTGTACGAATTGGCCGAAAAAGCAAAAGATAAAGGTATTCGTGGTATTAATGATTTTTTATTAACCAGTAGTGGACAACAAAGTAGGTATGGGTTCAATATTTTAGAAATAAATCAAATCGTATTGAATAAATTACTCAGAGGAGAAATAAAAACAATTGACCAATTGAGGGACTTAAAAAATAAAAATAAACAAAATGAATTTTCTATGATGTATACTCTTTTCTATAGCTCCGTATATAATCAAGATGAAGACAAATATATTACAACAATTGATTCAATATTTATTAATAACTAAATTGTATGAAATTTCACTCAATAATTATATTATTTCTTATATCAGCTTGTCAAAATAAAGCTTTTGTAACATTACAACAATTGGAAAGTAATGAATATATATATATATATAAAGTGATTACAAAAATAAAGACTCTCTAATTTTAGAGATCCCAATAGAATATAAAATTATTAATAATTTAGATACAGAAATTGATAAATCTATTATTTATATGACTCATAATGGTAAACTCTTAAAAGATTTAGATGATTTTATAGTTTACGATAAAAATCAACACGATGAAATTTTGAAAACAGAAAGGAAAATAAAACAGCAAGAAGAATTACATTTAATTATTAGAGAAAATTATATATATATAACCAAAAATGAGGCTCGAAAAATTTTTTCAAAATATAAGATTGATAAAAATATAATTGAAATTCAAAAGTCTGTTAAAATTATAAGTTTTAATAGATTCAAAAAAGAGAATCCAATCACAATGAAACAATTTATTAACCACCAGAATGATTCAATAATTTTGTCAAATTATAACAAAGGAGATTTAATTTTCACAAATAGAAAAAAAATAAATTGGTAAAAAAATCAAGTAATGAATAAGCCAAATAGATTATTTTAAAGAAGTTGGCACATTTAACACCATAGCAAAAGCTTCTAAAGAATTATTAGGAATATTCGATTTTGCATCAGATGTAATAAGTTTTGCCATGGATGAAGATCCAAAAACTATTATCACTGGTTTTGCACCGTTAGATTTTCTTGTAACATTGGTTATGCCTAGTATTAGTGAATCCATTATAGAAACATGGGATAATGTTGTATTCGAATTAGCAGAAAAAGCTAAAGATAAAGGTATTAGAGGTATTAATGAGTTTTTACAAAGTCCTGGCGGGAAAGAGAAAAGATATGAATTTAATATTACTGAAATTAACCAAATATTGTTAGATAAATTATTAAAAGGTGAAATAAAAACGATTGAAGAATTAAAAATTTTAAAAGATGATGAAATGATTAAAAATAATTACAATCAATCTATGTTTATTTATAGTATTTTTCACTATAAAAAACAATCTAAAAATTCAGAAGAAAATACAGTAACATGCGTAGATACTATTTTTATAAATTAAAATTAAAAAAAAATGAGAAAAGCATACTTATATACTATATTTTATTTATTAGCTTCTTGTAAACAAAATGACCCCATAGAAATTAAGCAGATAGATTCAAAAGAAATAGTAACGATTCTACCAAGTTTGAAAAATCCTCTGATAAAAGATAGTATTTGTATCAGTATTCCAAGTGAATTTGAAGTAATTAAAAAATCTTCTGAAATTATTGATATTGATATTTTCTACCTTCTGGATGGAAAACGTTTATTAGATGATTTTATCGATTACCAAGTTTTTAATAAAAATGATAAAACAAAACCTATTCATTCATTAATGCCATACTTATCATCTAACGAATCAATTCATATTCTTATAAAAGAAAGAAATCATTTAATTTCAAAAAATGATGCAAAAGAATTGCTTAAAAAATACAATATAAACCGATCTATAGAAAATTTAAAATTGGAGATACTATAAAACTAATATCATATGATAAATTTAATATCGAGAATCACCATATGGTCAATGATTTTAATAAAATTAATGATTCAATTGTATTGGGGGTTTGGTTGAAAGGTGAAAAAAAAGTTTATGTGAAAAGAAAAATTAATTGGTAGTCTTCTAAAGAGTTATTAGGAATATTCGATTTTGCATCAGATGTAATAAGTTTTGCAATGGATGAAGATCCAAAAACTATTATGACTGGTTTTGCTCCTATAGATTTTATTGTAACATTAGTTATGCCAAGTATTAGTGAATCCATTATAGAAACATGGGATAATGTAATTTATGAATTAGCAGAAAAAGCAAAAGATAAAGGTATTGGTGGTATCAATGATTTTTTATTAACTAGTGGATCTTAAGAAGATAGATATAAATATAAAACAACTCAAATAAATCAAGAAATACTGGATAAATTATTGAGAGGCGAATTTAAAACTATAGATGAAATAATTGATTTAAAAAGAAATCAAATTAATTTCCAATCTCCACTTTCTTACACTCTTTTTCACTACTTCCAAAAATTAGAGAATGAAGATAAAATAATAACAGTCATTGATAGTATTTTCATTAATCAATAACTCTTACCAATATAATTTATGAAAAGAATATATTTTTATGCGTTTGCCCTCTTAATAATTTCTTGTAGAGAGAAAGAACCTATTACTATAAAAGAAATTGTTTCAAATGAAGAAGTTACAATTACTTCTAATACAAAAAAACTTTAATAAAAGATAGTGTATCCCCGCTGGCGCGAGCGCCCCGCTCGTGCCTATTGCGAATTACAACAAAAGCCCCGCTCACGCACGAATCCTTTCGTGTGGCGATATGCTTGACCAGTCTAATTTATTTTATTAAATTTCACGTTATAAAAAAATGAGAGAAAATTAAGGAAAAACTTATCATACGAAGATTTACGAGGTATTGGTGACAGATGGAAATAATTTCGCCAATTAATTTGTAGAGAAAGAAAGCCTTTCAGGAGTAAAATTCTGAAAGGCTTTTTTGCGGTTTAAAAATATATTAACCTATTGCATCTTATGAAACTGATTACCCTAGCCCAGACAGAAGCGGCATCCTTTGCTTGCCTTCTTTAGGCAAGGAAAGATATAGCGGATGGCTGGAAATAGCTCCTTATTATTTCAAAAGATTACAGAATTGTTAATCCGGTGTTTTTGTAGGCTTTTAAAATTTCTTCTTCCGGCGAAACATTCGTTACCAAAACATTTATGTCTTTTATTGGGCAAACAAAATAAGATTCGGCAGTTTCTACTTTTTCTATCGAACTCAATGCGATTACAAAATTGGAATTTTGAACCATATTCTTTTTAAGCATCGAATCATCATATAAAATCCCTGTAATACCGCGTTCGTGATGAATACTGCAGATTCCTAAAATGCAGACATCGGCTCTGAAATTTCTAAAAAAATCCATTGTTTCAATACTTGAAGTGGTAAAAGAAGTTTTACACATTTTACCGCCCGCAAAAATTAAATCAATGTTAGGTAAATCTTCCACTAACGAGGCGACCGGAAAACTATTGGTAATAACCGTTAATTTTAGATCGTAAGGAAAGCTTGCTACTAAAGCTAAAGAAGTTGTCCCTCCATCAATAAAAACGACTTGTCCGTCTTTTAAATAAGAAATCGCTTTTTGGGCAATAATCTTTTTGTTTTCGATATCGTGTTTTTCTCTTTTTCTGTAATGTAACGGAATAGGAGAAGGGGCAACCGCGCCGCCGCGAACTGCTTTTAAAAGTCCCTGATCTGAAAGCTCCTTTAAATCACGTCTTATGGTGTCTTCTGAAACGCTCAGGTATTCGCTTAATTCTATGGAGGTTACGCGATGTTCTTTAGCTAAGTACTCTAAAATGGCTTTTTGACGTTCTTCCTTTTTCATTTCTTTTTGCGGTTTTATATTGCAAAAATACGTTAAAAATTGCAATATATTGCAATTTTTGCATAATTTTACCGCAAAATAATTTTACAATGAAAAAGAAAACAATTGCAATCGATATGGACGGCGTACTGGCTGATTTTGAATCTCAGCTAATAGATCACTATAATACAGCTTACGGAACTAGTTTAACCAAAGAAAGTATTCAGGGTTTAAGTGAAGAAGAGGCTTTTAAGGAAAGAGATTTGTTATTTAAAGTTTTAAATAAGGATAATTTTTTCAGAACCTTGCCTGTAATGCAGGATGCGGTTGAAAGTGTGCGAGAGTTACAAAAGAATTTTGAAATTTTTATTGTTTCTGCCGCGACAGAATTTCCGGTTTCTCTTGCAGAAAAAGTGGCCTGGCTTGGAGAATATTTTCCTTTTATTAAATGGGAAAATATTGTTCTATGCGGAAGTAAAAGAATCATCAATACCGATTATATGATAGATGATCACTGTAAAAATCTGGATTATTGTATCGGAAAACCAATTATGTTTACAGCATTTCATAATGTGAACCAAACACATCATTTGAGGGTAAATAACTGGAAAGAGGCAGTTGCCGTTTTAAACGAAACATTATAAGCTTATAAAAGGTTATAATTTTATTGTTTTTGAAGAGAAAAGCCTTTCGGAAGATTCTGAAAGGCTTTTTAGTTTATACTTTAATTCTTTAGGTGAAATTTTTTTTAAAAAATATTTTAACACATAGAAACATAGATTTTGTAATGAAAAAGAGATCAAAAGAAACAAGTTTCTACACATAGCTGAACTATGTGCATTTAAATTAGTGAAACGCCTTTTTTAAATCATCAAATAACTATGTTTCTATGTGTTTAAAATAATTGTACCAATAAACTAAGCTTTTATTAGCGTTTGTTCCGGCATTGTTATTTTTACTCTAAAGCCTTTGTCTGGTTCTGTTTCAAGATCAATAGTTCCGTTAACGGCTATAATGCGGTTTACCATGTTTTGAAGACCATTTTTTACAATAGTACTTTTTTCGCAACCCACACCATTGTCCATATAATTGATAAAGATCGTTTTTAGGTCACTTTCAAATTTTATTACCACAAGGTTTGCCTTACTGTGTTTTTTCATATTGACCATTAATTCCTGTAAAATTCGGCTAATGGTAATCTTTTTCATATCATCGATCGATTCCCAGTTTATTTCTTCTAAATTGGTCACGATGATGTTTCTTTCGCGGGTATTATAAGCCGAAAGCATTTCTTTGATGCTTCGGGTAAAATTGATTCCGGTATCGATACTATTATTTTCTCTTGAAATTCCTCTGACACGTCCGTAAATGTCGTCTAATTTTTGAAGCAGATTCTCTCTGGTACTTTCTGCAGATAAAGACTGAGATTCGGTAAAAGCAATTACATTAAATACGTCATTAGCCAGCTCATCGTGTATTTTTTTTGCGATTCGGGTTTCGGTATCGTAAGAAGTTTTAAATTCTATTGCTTTGTTTTTATTTTTATAATAACGGATTAAAATGGCAATTAAAATCACTAAGAAAACAAATACAATTACAAATACAATTCGCATGTAACTGGCTTTTTGCAGCGATAGTTCATTTTCGGCTTTTTCTAAACGAAGTTTTTCATTTTCGTCTTTTTCTTTTTTAGAATCGTATTTAATCTTGGCAAACTTATTTTTAAAGTTGTTTCTCACTTTAATAATACTGTCATTTAAGGCAAAATACTTTTGCACATATTTGGTGTCCTGTGCACTGTGATTATTGGAAATTAAAATTTGAAGTGCTTCCAGTCTTTCGTCAACACTATTGAGTTTTGTGGCTGTATTATAAGCCAAAAGAGCATTTTCGTCTGATTTTTGAAGATCTTTTTTAGAATAGTAGTCGGCAAGGTGTAGATAACTTTCAATGCTTCCGTAAGTGTCTTTAGTCTTAATTCTAATTTGAAGACCTTCATTCATTAAATCAAATCCCTTTTTATCAAATCCTTTTTTAAAGTAAGCGTAACCTAAATTGTCATTAAAACTTGATTTTTGATTTTCTTTAACTTTCTCCATTAATATTTTTTTACTTAAAGGAGATTCTAAGAGAAATTCTAAAATAGTGATTGCATTATCATATTTTTTTTGTTGAATATTGACAGCTGCAATGTTGCTTAAAGGTCCTTGTTTTTCACTAAGATTGATGAAGTCATCTACTGATTTTTTGTAATAAAATATAGCGTCATCATAAAGAGAAAGTTCTTTGTCAGCAATTCCTAGAATATTATTTATACAAGCAGTGTGATTTTTGTTTTTCTTAGTATAAGGTAATGCTTCGGTAACTGTTTCTTTACTACCATAATAATCGCCATTCACTTGTTGAATAGATGCCATTTGAATGAGTATATAAGCAATATTGGCACTATCTTTTAATGTTTCGTATAGTGCTTTTGATCTATTGAACTCATAGAAAGCCGTGTTGAAGTTTTGTTTTTCATAATTTTCATCAGCTTTATCTCGTAAAGCAAGTGCCTCTTTTCGTATAGATTCGTTATCATTATTAATTATCTTTTTTTCCTGACAGGAAAAAAGAAAAAGTGGTATTATGAAATAAAAAAACGGGGAGCGTAACATGTAAATTTACTTTCCCCGAAAATAGTAATTAATTGCATACTAAAAATATATTTTTAGCTTATGGTTTTGTAGGTGGAGTTTTATTATCACCAGGACCATCAGGTTTATCATCACCAGCTTTTAATTTATCGATGTTTTTCTCGATTTTTTTTGTTGGTTGTGTCTCATACTCATCCGGAGTACAAGAAAATATAGTGAACAATAGCGCAAAAGCGATAAATAGTATTAATTTTTTCATTTTGATTTGATTTAGAAATTAGACATAGGTGTGGCTGTCCGGAATGATCCGAAGTCTTTTTTGGCGACACCAAATTGTTTTTTGGGGAAGTACTTGTGTAGAACTGTAAGACGTAATTTATACTTCCCGAATAAACCCGGTCTTACGGTTTTCCACAATGTGAATTAGAACTAGTTTTATATATTTGTTTTAGTCTGCAGACAAAACTTGAACTAATTTCTGATGCAAAGGAAAGGCACTTTTAGAGCACTGTAGATAAGGTATTCCCGAAATTCCCGCGTTTTCCCAAGATTCCCGAGAATTCCCAATACAATAAAAAGGCAATGCCTGTTTTTTTATTAAATGCTATTTAATTTTAGACAAATCGTTATACTTTATAGATGTAAAAAGTCTGCGAAAAGTTGGTTAAACATTTAAAAAAAAATGTAGAAATAATATTGAAATTGGAATAAAACTTGAAAGTGTTTGAAGGCATATAAAAGGGTTTTGTTAAAAATGAAAAAAGACAGTTCAAAGTGATTCCTAAAAAAGCGAAGATGAATAGCACATTAGAAGAATATAAAAAGGCGATTAAAATTAAATACGAACTCGAAAAAGAGGGAGAACACTTTGATTATTTACACAGTCCTTCCCGCGGAAAACTCCGTGATTTATGCTGGCTTATTTATGAAAACAACCCAAGTCAGGATGATTTGAATGTTTTTAAAAACCTGTTGTGTCTGGATTTTGACCATACCAAAAAGAATAAGTTTAAGGAACAAAAAGATAAGTTCAGACCAATTGAAACTTTCTTTAAAGGCGAAACCGATCCTTCAAATATTGACGCTATAAATCTTGCGGCAGTTATAGTCGATTTTCAGCCTCGGCCTTTTAAAAAATTTAATGAAAAGTGTAGAATTGATTTAGCGAAACAAATTGAAAGTGTTAATGAAAATTTGAATTTTGAAATCGGAAATAATAGCATAGCAGAAAGAGTTTTGGTGAATAATGAACATGAAGAGTCGAAAGAGGTTCCTCAAAAAGGAAATCTTTTGTTTAATTTCAAAGACTTATTTTCTAAAAAAGTGGTTCAGAAAATATATCCCCGCAAAATAATTACGATTGCAATTGGAGCGGTTGCTCTGGTGTCATCTGCTTGTTTATACTTTGTGCAGAAAAAAGATTAAAAAAGAAAATTTCGAATTGAAATTTGAAAACATTTTGAAAAATAAAATGTTTAAAGAAGAAAAAAGAATAATTTTTTAAGATGTAATTCTGGCGTTTAAAAAGTTTATTTTTCGGCATATATTTGTTGTTATTTACACTATAAAGATAAGAAAAAATAACCGTTAAACCTAATAAAATCAGGGAAATAATCGATTTTTTTTGCCTTTTTTTTGAATCTTTTTTTTCGTTTGAAAACCGAATTTTAGAGACTATCAAACTTGCTTTTTTGGAGAATCGAATTGTAATAAAATTGGTTATATTTATAAAATATTAAAAGGAATTTGGATTCCGAATAACCATCTGTTTAAAAATATTTTCATGAAAAAATTATTGCTATTATTAATCGTTTTGTGCACTTTTGGTTGTAAAAAATATGTTGTCTCGTTTGAGCAGCCAACAGATATGAAACTGGATAATCTAAAAGTGGAAGTACTTCTGGATAAAGAAAAAGTAAAAGACATTACTTTAAAAGCCACAGAAGCTATGCCTACTTATGAAACAGCGGCATTATCAGTCTCTGATGACGGGAAACATTTGCTGCAGGTTAAAGTAAAAGATACGGTCTTTAGCTATACTGTAAAGTATCCTGAAGAAAGATATATTCTTGTAACGACTCACTTAAAAAATAATGGAAAAGTTCATGTCGGGATTTTAAAGCAAAATTATAAATACAGACTACGCTAAAGATTTGATACTATTTTGACTATAAAAAAAGCCTTTCCCATTTTAAATGCGAAAGGCTTTTGTATTTTTAAGAATTAAGCTTTAGGATAAAAAATCCTTAAACCATAATCCAGAGTTTTTAATAGTTCGTTTTTGCGTTTCGAAATCTACGTGAATTAATCCAAAACGGGCGTTGTAACCTTCTGCCCATTCAAAGTTATCGGTCAGACTCCATACAAAGTATCCTTCGACATTTAAACCGTCGTTTTTGGCCTTTAAAATCTGTTCGAGGTGATCCTGAATATAATGCGTTCTTTTGATATCGAAAACCTTTCCATTGGTTACCACATCAGGAAAAGCAGCACCATTTTCGGTAATAATTATTTTTCGAATTCCTTCGTATTCATTGAATTTTTTAAGAACATGATACAGTGCCGGTGGATACACTTCCCAGCCCATTTCAGTCGAAATGACATTTCGTTTTTCGGCACTTACCAATTCGGCACCAATATACGGAATCAGCATGGCCGATTTTACCACTTCGCGTGTGTAACACTGAAGACCGATAAAGTCAAAATCAAATGCAAGATTATTTAAGTCGTCTTCTAAAATATAATTATTGAGCTTTTTAAGAACGGGAAGATCTTTTTGCGGATAACCTAAACCAAGAATAGGTTCAATAAAAGTTCTGTTCAATAAAGTATCGACACGTTTTGCGGCTTCAACATCTTTTGCGCTTTCTGTAGCAGGTTCTATATGGGTACAGGAAAATGTCGTTCCGATATTAGCGTGCGGAATTCTGTTACGTATAATTATTGCGCCTGCAGCTGTTGCCAGAGTAACATGGTGCATTGCTTTTAAGTAATTGGTAATTCCTTTTTTTCCGGGAGCATGAATGCCTAAAAAGTAACCTGCGCCTGTAAATACCGAAGGTTCATTGATTACCATCCAGTTTTTTACACGGTCGCCAAAATGTTGCACACAAATTGCTACATATTCTGAAAACCAGGAAACCGATTCGCGGTTGGTCCATCCTCCTTTTAATTCGAGTTCGTGTGGTAAATCCCAGTGATAAAGTGTAATCCAGGGTTCTATTCCGGAAGCAAGAAGTGAATCTATGATTTTGTTGTAATAATCAATTCCGGCCTGATTTACAGGATGAATTCCCGTTGGCATAATTCGCGGCCAGCTGATAGAAAATCTAAAATTCGGAATATTGAGTTCCCGAATCAAATTGATGTCATCCTGATAAGAGTTGTAGAAATCGCAGGCAGTCAGGGCATGATCGCCGTTTTTTATTTTTCCCTTTTGGGAAGTAAAAACATCCCAGATAGAAGAACCTTTTCCGTCAGAATCATGTGCTCCCTCAATTTGGAAAGCAGCGGTAGAAACACCCCACAAGAAATCTTCACCAAATTGGTTTTTGTTCAAAAATGAGTTTTCAATTTTATTCATTCAATAAGACTTTCCTTTGTTTTTAATACTTTGATTAGTGTAGGAAAGAAGATTGCATAGCTCTTAAAAAAAGCCATTCTTTGAATGATACCAGAAAATTTAGATTAAAGAATTTCATAACGATTAGTTTTATATCAAATTAATAAAACTAATGTGAATTTATTGTAAAGTGATTATTATCAAATAATTAAATATGCGGATGAGAAGATAATTAATCTTCCCATCCGCAAAGTGATAAACCAAGTCCTTTAGCTTGTTTGAGTGTTGTTTTTACTGTTTCGCTGCGACAAGAACGAAGTCCACGGCAATTTTCTTTTTTAGCACCAGAAGATCCGCAAACATATACTGTGGTTTCGGGAGGTGTAAATGAAGTCGAAAAGATGAAAAACAAGACTTATAAATTATATTTCATTTCATATTTTTATTTGACAATTAAATGATATTCGTTTCTTTGTTGGTCAAGAGCTTTTAATTTTCCATGCGAAATCCATTCTGTATTGATTTCTGTTTCGCCAAGACTATCAATTAAGACCCCGGCACCATATTTCCCTTGAACATTTATATTCCCGAAAACTGAATCTCCAAAAGTATTTATTCCTCTTACGTCATAATTGTATTTATAACGACCTGGATTTCCAGTTCTGTATTTGTATTTGTAACTTGTATTTACATGGTACGTTTTTGCTTCTTCCGGTGTAATTGTTTTACGATCATCTGATGTAATTACTGGTTTATAAAATGAATTTATCTGAGATGACGGTGGAGGAGCATCAGCATTTTTACAGGAAAAAAATATAAAAACAAAAAGTAAGATGAGGTAGTTTTTTTGCATAGGCGGTTGGGGTATTTGGTTTGAGTTGGGATTTGAGTTAATAATAATGATTAATTTATATTACTAATCATACTTAAATTTCACATAAGCATTTATGTAACTATTAAGCCCATATCCTTGTGTAGCTAATCGTTTCATGTTATCGACATGATATTGTCCTGCTTTTCTATAGCTATATTGATAAACACTTCCAGAAGAAAATCTTATACGAATATAATTTGTTCCAATTTCGTAAGCAGAAACTCCTGATTGCCCATTTCGATTTGCATATCTTTCCATTGTTCAATTTTTTTTAAATTTGGTTATATTTATTTTTTTTGAAATACGTATTTACACCTGATTTTTCTATTTTGTCATTTCTTCTTTTTACAGAGAACTAAACTTATGTTTTTTACCGGTGAAGTATTCATTTGATTTTGATTTGCGCAATAAATTTTTCAAATGTAGAACCAATTAAAACCAGTGTATTATGGAAATCCGTAATGGAATGAAAATTTTGAAGGAAGTTATCTAAAGAGAAAAAGAGGACAATGAAGTTCCTCTTTAAAAAACATAAGCTTGGTTTCAGAATTAATCTTTGAAAAATATGCAGAACTTAGTTTCTACAATCAATCATAATGGTACCAGCTTGGCAAATATAGACGCTTTTAACTCTTGTGTCGCCTTTGTAGTGTTCTTCAATTTCTTTTTTTAGATTTTCGTATTCTTCAGAACTTACAACCTTTTGTATTTTTACATTGATTAACCGACCAATTGGAGAAATAGTATATAATCCGTCACCAGTAGTTTTAGAATATTTCTCAGGAGAAAATCCATAGCTCTCATACTCTGTTTGTAGAGATTGTACAAACGAATCTGTTTCTTTGTATAATTCACTTTTGGTAGAACAGCCAAAGATTGCAATTACAATAAAAAAGACTATAATTTTTTTCATTTTACTATTTTTAAAAATTACCATTTTAGATCTACCGTATTGAATTCGAGTATTTGATTTCCAGCCTGATATAGAGGTAATGAAATAAGTATTTTTTTTGATTTCTTTAACTTTGATAAGAATTTTACTCCGTTATCAATAAAAATTAAATCACTGCTTCCATCTTGTGGTTCAGTATAGCTAAATTTCATAGGCTTCTCCTCATCAAAACGTACTGAAATATAATTGTTATCATATCCTCCAGTAATTTGACCTTTATCAATGCTTAAGTATATATCCAAGCCATCCTTTTTTCTTAATGTTAATCTACCATAATTAGTTCCTTCATATGGAAATTCTAAATCTAGGCTCTGATTAGACATTATCTGTGCAAAATTGATTGCTTTTGATGTCATTTTATCTGTTGATTGATGATATTCCCATTTATTAGTTGTAGTTGCTACAATTGAATCAACAACTATTGCGGCTGAGTCTACAGCTGCTGCTAGTTCTGCATCTGATTCGATAGTTCTTTGACAGGAAAGCAGTAGTGCAGTTATTGTAAATGCGATAATTTGTGAAATGGTTTTCTTCATGTTTTTAGATTTAATTGATTAATAACCCAAAAGTAAAACCAATCAAAACCTGTATTTTACGGAAATCCATAATTCAACATTTTAATTCTTGGAAATAAAAAAAGCTCCCGAAGGAGCTTTGAAAAAGTATGATGGAAGAGAAGATTAAATAATCCCCATATCTTTTACAATTGAAACCAAATGAACGGTATTGTTGGCTTTGAAAAAATCTTTGAGTTTAGATAATCTTTTTTCCATAGCACTTTTACTATTTGGTTTAACATCCGAGCTTTTAAAAATCTCGATAATTTCATCTTGCGAAGTTCCGGCAGACAAATATTTGAGAATTTTGATGTCGACATCGTCAATCTCGAAATTATTTTTTTCAAGAAGGGCAGAAGCCACTTCCGGCGAAATAAACTTTTGATCTGAGGTCGAAATTATGGTAATCGCTTTTTTTAATTCCTCAATACTGTTTCTGCCTTTTAGTACAAAGGCATTAATTTCAGAATCGTCAAAAAGTGATTTTATACGAGCATTTTTATCTTCAATAGAATAAGCAATGACTTTAATGTCAGGCTGCAATTCACGAACTTTTTGAATTAACTCATCACCACTGCCAATTTTTACTTCACGATGGTCTTTTTTAAATGAAAGATCACTAATTAATAAATCGTATGGTTCATTATCCTGAATAGCTTTTCTTATTTTTAGAAAAGCATCGTCGCAATATTTTGCGTGCTGAAAATTGACAATGTTGAAATCATTCAAAGTTTGTTTTATGGCTAAATTGAATTCTTCAAAATCCTCGGCTATTATTACTTTTTTAAACATAGGCTTTTATTTAGGCATTGTTATTTTTACTTTAAAACCTTTATCAGGTTCAGTTTCAAAAGTAATAGTTCCTTTTATGGCCAGAATACGGTTTTCCATATTTTGTAAACCATTTTTTATAATTTTTGATTTTTCGCAGCCTTTTCCGTTATCGCTGTAATCAATAAGCAGGGAATTTGAGTTTGTATTAAATTTTATTGAGACTACAGGAGCTTGACTGTGTTTTTTCATATTGACCATTAATTCATGTAAAACTCGCTGAATAGCAATCTTTTTTAAATCTTCAACAGAATCCCAATTTATTTTTTCCACACCGTTAATAATAACATTGGTTTGACTGTTATTATAAGTAGAAAGCATTTCTTTTAAATTTTTTGGGAAATTTGACCCAGTGTCAATATCATTGTTTTCACGGGAAATTCCGCGAACGCGAGAATAAATGCTATCTAGTTTTTGTAACAAATTTTCTTTGTTATTCTCGTTGGTCAAAGGCTGGGTTTGTGTATAAGTAATAGCATGAAAAACATCGTTTGCGATACCGTCATGAATGTCTTTTGCAATGCGGGTTTCGGTATCATAAGCTATTTTGATATTTTTTATTCGATTTCGGTTGTCATATTGTTTTTTCAGATAAACCAGTAAAAGGATAAAGGCAACAAAAGAGGCAATAAAAATATTTCTCTCGTTTTCAGCATCTTTTAATGCTACTAAATTCTCTGCTTTTTCTAAACGAAGTTTTTGATTTTCGTCTTTTTCTTTTTTAGAGTCGTATTTTATTTTGGCAAATTTGTTTTTGTAATTATTTCGGATTTTAAGAATGCTGTCATTTAGAAAAACAAATTTTCGAGCATACTCAGAAGTTTTAAAATTTTGTCCTTTTATAATCAATAAGGATAAAGCATCTAATCTTTCATCGATACTATTAAGGTCTGTTGCCGTTTGATACGCATGTAAAGCATATTGATTGAATTTTTGTGAATCGGTTTTGGCATAATATTCGGCTATATGCAAATAGCTGGCAATACTTCCATAAGAATCTGACGATTGCTCTCTCAGATTAAGGCTTTTACTCATTAACATTAGACCTTTCTCCTTTTCTCCTTTTTTGAAATAAGCAAAACCAAGATTATCTAAAAACCTGTTTTTACTTTTATCCGTAATTTGTTTTTTTCTTAAAAGAGATTCTAAAATATGAATCGCCTGATCATATTTCTTTTGCTGTGTGTAAATAACTGCAATATTGTTGAGCGGAGATAATTTTGCAGATTCGTCAGCTGAGTTTTTTATCGCTTCATTGTAATAAAAAACAGCATCACTATAAAGCGAAAGTTCTTTGTATGCAATTCCGAATAAGTTATTAATTGCTGCAGTATAATTATAGTCATTTTTGCTGTAAGGTAGTGCCTCGGTCAAGGTCTCCTTGCTGCCATAGTAGTCACCATTTATTTGCTGAATATTGGCCATTTGAATTAAATTAAAGACAATGTTGGCACTGTCTTTATTGGTTTCAAAGGCTATTTTAGATTTATTGAAGTAGTAAAAAGCACTATTATAATTGCTTTTTTTAAAATAATCTACTGCTTTTTGCTGTAAAGTATCGCCATACGCTCTGGATTTATCAGATTTAACAGAAGCCGCTTTCTTTTCCTGGCAGGAAAGAAAAGACAGAAAAATTAATAAGTAAAAAATCGGGGATCGTAACATAAAAGATACTTTCCCCGAAAATACTAATTTATTGAATTAGTACAGATTTTTATTTATGGCTTTTTTGATGGAGGATTTACAGGAATCGGATCGTCTTCCGGCCCAGTTGCGTATTTAGTATTTGTTGAATCCTTTTTTACCTCATTTGTGGATTTATCCTTATTTGATGTTTCAAATTCATCAGCTGTACAAGAAAAAATTGTCAGACTCAATAGCGCGCACGCTCCCAATGTAAATAGTGTTTTCATTTTTTTTAATGATTTAAGATTTAGTAAAAGGGCTTTGCCGCTCAGAAAGGTTCCGAACTTGTTATGGCATTGCCGACTTGTTTGGGAAGTGAAGTGCGTAGAACTATAAAATTTTATTTATACTTCCCGGGATAAACTCCGTTTTACGGTTTTCCGCACTTGTTGACTTAACTAGTTTTGTACATTTGTTTTTGACCTGCAGATCAAAACCTTAACTAATTTTGTTGAGGCAAAGTAACGACGGTTCTGAGCCTGCATTGATAAAGAATTCCGATATTTCCGATGATTCCGAAAATTCTAATAAATCCGTAGAAGCCTATGAGTAACTTTACTATTGTCGATTATAAAACTGCTATTCGAACTCAATATAAAACAGCAATTGAGCGAGATGTATCTGGTATTTTATCAGATCCGACTCCAGCTCAACTGAGGGATTTTTATCTTAGATTATTTGAAAAGGGAATAAGTGAAATTGATGAAGAAATTCTAAAATTGTTTTTAGAAGCAAAAGAAAACTCCTCTTTAAAAAAAGCAATCGAAAACTGTAATATTGGTAAATTGAAACCTATAATTAATTTTTTAGAAGGAGGAAATACTGAAAACAGAGCAAGAATTGAAATGGCAGCAATCCTGGTTGATTTTAAGCATAGGCCTTTTGGTAACTTTAAAAAACATCATGACGAAGATGAGGTAGTATTAATAAATGATCTAAGAGATACCAAATTTGTTCGACCGGAAACGCCTCCTGATAGTTTGGTTGATGATGCGAAAATTGAAAATTCGATTGAACCAAAAGAAACTTTTGATATTCAAGAGCCTGAAGAAACTCAGAATCAGGAATCGGAACCAATTCAGGAGGAAGAACCTCAATCAACATCAATTCCAATAACCACTTTTGTTAATATAGATGATAAACCAAAATCTAAAAAAATGAAATATTTAGGAATCGCAGCTGTTATTTTAGGATTAGGATTAATCACTTATTTTAATTTATCCAGGAAAGAATGCATACAATGGTCAGGTGATCATTATGAAGAAGTCGGCTGTGATTTGAAAATACAAGGAATAGGTACATTTAATTCGCCAGAACCTTATGATGAAAGAATCATTAATCTTCGAAGAATTAAAGTTAGTGATACCACAACTTTTTTTAAAAATGAAAAAGCTATTATCTGGTATGCTAAAGTGGGAGATAGTATTGATTTTTTTAATACGCATGGGACACATCCCGAAACGGGAAAAGCATTAAGACCAATTACTTCGTATATTATTAATAAATATGTAAGAAGATAAAATTGCGTTAAAATGCGATTTATGTAATATAATCCTGAAATCATGGAATTTTTTGTAAGGGTATACATTTAATTTAGCAGTATTAAATTATATCAATAAAAAACAAATCAACATGAAAACTACAAGATTATTATTAGTATCAGCCTTAAGTTTGGGATTATTTGCCGCATCATGTAGCAGTGACGATAACGAAGGAGAGACAATTGTTCCAATTCAGGGAAAATATAACCTGAGACAAACAGGAACAATTAATGCTGACGGGCAAGAAGTTTTAATCGATGCTCTGGCAAATCAAGCCGGATGTTCATTGGATTATTTAGATCTAAGATTAAGTAATGCAGCAGTTTACGGAGATTATAGTGGAAGTAATTGTTCGTTGGTAGAAACTACTGGAACTTATGTAAGATCTCACAATGATTTAACACTTACTATCGGAGGTGTTACTACAACTAGTGATATTATGAATCTTACTAACAAAGAACTTAAAATTAAAGACAAAACAACTGGTGTAATTACCGTTTTCTCTAGATAATTACATTTCTTTAAAAACTAAAAACGGAAATAACTTAAAAGTTATTTCCGTTTTTTTATTGGAATTTGGAATTTGGAATTTGGAATTTGAATATTCTTAATTAACGGGAATATAAATATCAAAAGAAGCTCCTTTGTTTTGCACTCCGGACGCGGTAATGACTCCGTTATGATTTTCTACAATTTTTTTTACGATTGCAAGACCAATTCCGGTTCCGTTGTAGCGGTCTCTTCCGTGTAAGCGCTGGAAAACTTCGAAGATCTTTTTGTTGTATTGCGATTCGAAACCAATTCCGTTATCCGAAACCTGAATATGACAGTAATTTTTATACGAGATTAGTTTTTCAATATTGAAATCTTTTCCTGGTTTAATTTCACTTTTGATTTTAATTTTAATTGGAACATCCGGATCAGAGAATTTCAATGAATTGCTGATTAAATTGTATAGAAGCTGTTTGAACTGAAACGGAATTATATCAACTTCTGATGTTTTTCCGACTTCAATAACAGCGCTTTTTTGTTCTAATTCTTCTTTTAAATCGTCTTTAACTTCTTCAATAATTTGACAAAGATTGGTTTTTATAAAATTACGTTCCTGAACATTGGTTCTTGAATAGGAAAGTAAATCGTTAATTAAAGTCTGCATTCGCTGTGCGGCGTTCTGCATTCTTCTAAATTTATCTAAACCATTTTCAGATAAATTAGCAGCTTCTTTTTCTATAATCTGCGAAGCAAAAGTCTGTATTTTTCGAAGCGGTTCCTGCAAATCATGACTCGAAATATAGGCAAAGGACTGAAGCTCTTTGTTCATTTCTTCCAGCTCGTTATTTTTCTGTTCGAGCTCCATTGCATTCAGTTTCAAAGTATCGTCTGCTCTTTTTTTATCGGTCAAATCGTGGGTCACTTTTGAAAAACCAATTACTTCGCCTTGTTTATTGTGAACAGCAGTAATTACTACGCTGGCCCAGAATAAATTTCCATTTTTACGAGTGCGCCAGCCTTCATGAATTGCTTTTCCTTTATCTCTTGCACGTTGTAAAAGCGTTTGTGGGAGATTGTTTTTTTGATCTTCTTGGGTATAAAAAACAGAAAAATATTTTCCGATAATTTCGTCTGCTTTATATCCTTTTATTTTTTCGGCTCCCACATTCCAGTTTTCAATTATGCCATCCCGGTTAAGGTATAAAATAGCATATTCCTGAATCTCTTCAACCATTAAATGATAACGTTCTTCACTTTTTCGAAGCGATTCGTTAATCCGAATTAATTCTCTTGTTCGGGCTGTAACCTGTTGTTCCAGTTCGTGTGTAAAAGCTTTTTCGGTATGAATATCCGTAAAGGCACCAACCCATTTTATAATTTTATTTTCAATATTGTAAACAGGTTCTCCAATTACAGTGTGCCAACGGTAATTCCCATCTCTTCTGCGCATTCTCACATCACAGCGATACATTTCGCCAGTTTTAAGCGCATTTTGCCAGATTCTGATATTTTCTTGAAAATCATCCGGATGGATCATGGCTTCCCAAGAACCTTCGGTGCCAGGTTGAATTCCGGTATATTCCAGCCATTTTCCAGAAGTAAACAAAGCATTTCCTTCAGCATCGGTTTCCCAGATTAACTGCGGAATACTTTCCGTAAGAGAACGAAAACGCATTTCGCTTTCTTCGATTTTTTTTCTGGCTTCTACTTTTTCAGTAACATCAATCAGAGTCATTCTTACTCCCGAAATAGAATCATCACTTTCCCGGAGCGGAGCAAATTCAAAATCTACATAAAATTGATTGTCTTCATTTCTGATAAAAAGAAGTGATTCTGATTCTGAATAGGCTTTTCCTGTTTCATAAACTTGTTTCAGTAATGTGGCATATTTCTGTTTTTCTAATTCTGGAAATAATTCTAATAGTTTTTTTCCTTGAACATCTATTTCTTCTTTTTTCCAGATATTATCTAACAGAACAAAATTGGCCATTTCGATTACAAAGTCATCGCCACGCAAAATTGCTTTTGGCACAGGCGACTGCATGATAAGATTGCGTAGTTTCTTTTCGCTTTCTTCAATTTTCTGCTGGTATTTTTTTTCTGCTGTAATATCTCTAACAGTTCCAATCAATTTTGAAGGTTCATTATTTTCATCATAAAAAACTTTGCCTTTTCCTTCGACCCAATGTATTGATTTGTCTTTCCAGATTACACGTGCTTCATAATGTAGAAATCCGGAAGTTAAAGCTTCTTTAAAACTTCTATTTCTGATCTGTACATCATCAGGATGAAGATGAGCCAGCAATTCCTCATGAGTTAACGAAACATCTTCGGTATAACCGCCTATAATTTCGAGATATCTTTTAGAATAAATTGGATTTCGGGTTTTAACATTCAGTTCCCAGGTTCCTAATTCACTGGCTTCGACTACAATTTTAAGACGGTCTTCGTTTAGCTCTATTTTTTTGCGGGCTTCTACTTTTTCGCTGACTTCTGTAACGGTTACTAAAATACCCGAAATAGTTTCATTTTCTTCCTTTAAAGGATGATAAAGAAAGTCAAAATAACAGGTTTCAATTTTCCCGTATCGGTTTATTGGAACCGGAACCTCATTTCCACGAAAAGGAATTCCAGTATTTAAAACACCATCAAGCAAGGCACTTACAGTATCTTTTACTTCCGGAAGAGAATCGTATAAAGGTCTGCCTACAAAAGTGCTTTCTTCCCGATCGACTAATTTTAGATAAGCTTCATTTGCCATTTCGACTATATATTCAGGCCCACGAAGAATGGTAATTCCTACAGGAGCTTGTTTTACGGTATTGCGGAAACGTTTGTCGCTTTCTTCAATTTTTTGTTTGGCCAAAAACATATCGGTTATTTCCACTCCGGTATTCATTACAGCATATACTTTTCCAGAAATGTCATAAAGAGGAGTAAAGCTGTAATCAAAATAAGAAGTTTTTAAGACATTGTCTACTATCAGATTAATTTCACTGTTTTTAGAATGAAAAGATTCGCCAGTTTCGTATACAGTTTGTACTTGCTTGAAGATAGGCTCATCCTTTAGTTCAGGAAGAAGTTCTGTATATGTTTTTCCAATCACGTCAGGACCTTTTCCCCAAACTTTTATAATAGAATCATTGGCCAATTCGATACGCATTTCTTTCCCAGCATAAACGGCAATAGGAAATGGTGCATTTTCTACCAACTGACGAATTTTTTGTTCGCTTTCTTCCACTTTGGAGCGAGCTAGAACTTGTGCGGTTACTTCGGTTGCAATTGCGGCAACGCCAGAAATTGTTCCATCAGCTTCTCTAAGGGCTTCATAAACAAAATTGACATAAGTGTTTTCGGTTTGTCCGTTTCGATTGAGTTGGACAAAAAGTTCATCAGTTGTAGTTTTTCTGCCTGTCGTAAAAACGTTCTGAAGAATTTCTTCAAGGCCTTGTTTCCTTAATTCAGGAATCGTTTCAAAAATTGGTTTATTGATAATATTTATCGCAGTTGTTCCCCAAAGCTGAATCATTTGTTCATTGGCAATTTCTACTACATGATTTTCTCCTCTAAAAATACACATCGCAACAGGAGCCTGCATGATATTGTTAACGAATCGCGCGTTGCTTTCCTGTAATGCATCTGCAACAATTTTCTTTTCGGTGGTTTCTATTACAGTAACTAAAATACCACCTACTGAACCGTCTTCTATTTTGATAGGACTATATGAAAAATCAAAAAAACAATCTTCTGTATAACCGTTTCTGTTGAGTGAAACTTTAAAATCAGGAAAACTTACTGCCTTACCTTTCATGACATCGGAGAACATTGGGCCAATAGTATCCCAGATTTCTGCAAATGTATTTTGAGAACTTCCGCCTAGTGCTTCAGGATGTTTTGAAACACCTAAAATTGGACGGAAAGCATCATTGTATAACTGCGTATAATTTTTGCCCCACGCAATGTACATCCCAAAAGGATTGCCAAGCATCATGGCAGTCATAGTTTTTAGACTTTGTGGCCATTTCTCCGGATTGCCCAAAGGGGTTTTGCTCCAGTCAGTGGAACGTATTAAGCTTCCCATTTCTCCACCATCGGAAAGAAAATAATGTTCCTTTTTATTGCGGTTCATTCCAAAGAAGATTTAGGGTTGCAGAATGAAATGAGCTCTTTCAGGCTGTTTGAAATTATTTTCAGATGCCGTCGTCAGGGCAATTTCGATTACCTTTTTCAATTTAGAAAATTCACCTGGTTTTCGAATATAATACGAAGCCCCATTTTTATATAAGTTGTTTACAATTTCGCTGTCCAATGAAGTAGAAAAAATAATGACAGGCAGTTTTTTTAGTTTTTCATCTGCTTTTATTTCTGCCAAACATTCTAATCCATTTTTTCTGGGCATGTTTAAATCAAGGAAAAGTACATCAGGAAAATTATTTGAGGTGTTGGTTTTTAAGTAATCCATCAATTGTACTCCGTCATGAACTATAGAAAGAGATGCATTAATTGACGTTTCGTCAAGAGCTTCTTTAAAGAAAAGGCAGTCATCATCATCGTCATCAGCGAGTAAAAGATTATAGCGCTCTGTATTCATTTTCTTATTTTCTCAATTTAGGGTTATATTTGTTTCGATAAATTTAACTTTTTTCGGTCAGATTTCCTGTTTTTTTAGGAAGAATGTTTTTCTGAAATTAAAATATTTAAACGTTTAAAATAGATTTTCTTACATTGAATACAATTTTATTTTAAAAAATACGTTTGTTACATTCTTGCAGTATGCTGATGGAATAAGTCAGTAAAAGAGAACCCAATCTCTTGAAATCCCTTTTAAACACTGCTCTTTTTTAGCTAAAGAAACACCATTTTATTGTTTACTGTATCCACAAAGTGTAAAATAATTACACACTATTTTTGTGTCCGTTTTTTATAAAATGCTCTATACCAGCTTTAAACCGTATTGGCACGCCAGTTGCAAATTGTGTTTATGTCTAAATCTTTGATGTGTTTGTTTACTTATTGTTTCTCACTTTACGAGTTTCAATAAATCAGAAAGAAAAGATTTTACTAAAAGCCCATAATTAAGCAATCAAAAAAGGAGTATAAGCATGGAAAGCGAAACATTTATCTCAGAACAATTTTATTCGAACGGTAGTACAGCTATCAGCGGAAAATCAGTAAACAGTTCTATTTTTGGAACTAAAGAAAAATCAACAAAAATACACGTAGAAAGACCAACAAGTCCGTTTGGATTAGCCGTTCTTATTGGGACTTTTGTCCTAATGCTGGCAGGAGTATATGCGGTATATCTATTACAAGATGATTTCGAACAATTTCATTTTGAAAGAATCGCATCTACTTGGGGATTACCATTTTTAATTATCACGACTATTTTATTCTTTTATCAAACAGGAGTTTTCCTTTACAGCTCTTATTTGTATTTAAGATACAAACCAATCGAGTCTGTATCAGACGATTTATTGCCGACTTGTACGATTATCGTTCCGGCTTACAACGAAGGAAAACTGGTTTGGGATACTTTATTAAGTCTTGCAGACAGCGATTATCCGGCAGAAAAATTACAGCTTTTAGCGATTGACGATGGAAGTAAAGATGATACCTGGTATTGGATGCAGGAAGCAAAAGCAAAATTAGGTGATCGTGTAACGATTTTCCAACAACCAAAAAATCAAGGAAAACGTCAGGCTTTGTATAGAGGTTTTAAACTGGGAACAGGAGAAATCTTCGTAACAGTTGACAGTGATTCTATTGTGAAAAAAGATACTTTAAGAAACCTAGTTAGTCCGTTTGTGGTAAACAAAAACTGCGGTGCTGTTGCAGGAAACGTTCAGGTTTTAAACAACAAATCGGCTATTTTACCAAAAATGCTGAATGTAAGTTTTGTAATGAGTTTTGAATTCCAACGTTCTGCAGAAAGCGAATTAGGATCTGTGTTATGTACTCCGGGAGCTTTGGCAGGATACAGAAGAGATGCCGTATTCAACTGTCTTCCAGAATGGATCAACCAGACTTTTATGGGCGAACCATCAGATATTGGAGAAGATCGTGCTTTGACTAATATGATTTTGAAACAAGGTTTTGAAGTTAAATTTCAAAGAAATGCAGTCGTTTTAACAAACGTTCCTGAAGAATACAAAGGATTGTATAAAATGTTCATCAGATGGGCGAGAAGTAATGTTCGTGAAAACCTGATGATGGCAAAATATGTTTTCAAAGATTTTAGAAAAGGATCAAAATTTGGAGCAAGGATGCTTTTTGCAAATCAGTTCTTTAAAATCGCAATGACCTATCCTTTTATCTTGTTTATGTTCTATTTTATTGCAGTTCACCCAATATTATTTATCAGTTCGACATTCTTAGCCATTTTGATTTTCTCAAGCTTTTCAATGTTGTTCTATGCAAAAAGATACAATTTGGCTGAATCTTTCTGGGCGTATTCCTACAGTGTTTTCTATACTTTCAGTTTATTCTGGATTGCGCCTTATGCCATTGCAACAGCAAACAAAAAAGGCTGGTTGACAAGAGGCTTATAAAATTCGTACACTATATTTCTATATAAAACTCCACCCAAGAAAATGACCCGTTGTAAATCTTTACAGCGGGTTTTTTATTTTAAATGTGTTCTTTCGATGTGAATTATTTTTTAGCCACAAATTACACAAATTTTCACAAATCTATCCACAGAATTAGGCTTTAGCCAAAATCATAAATTTGGTTAAAGCCTAATAGGTATATGTAAACAAAAAACGGTGTAATTATTTTTTAGCCACGAATTGCACAAATTTTCACAAATTAATTAGTGGAGATTTGTAATTCGTGGTAAATAAAAAAGCGGAGTAAACCTGCCAGCTTTTATCTGGATTCTAATGATGCAATAATCTGCTTTTTCATTGTGGTATGTATATAATCCAAAGCTTCTGCATAACAAAAAACGGTGTAATTATTTTTTAGCCACAAATTGCATAAATTTTCACAAATTAATTAGTGGAGATTTGTGCAATTCGTGGCAAATAAAAAAGCGCCGGCTTTTATCTGGATTCTAATGATGCAATAATCTGCTTTTTCATTGTAGTATGAATGTAATCCAAAGCTTCTGCATAAGAAACGCCATAATTTCTTTGGATGTTTTGATATTCTGATGGAAATCCGCTCAAAATTTTATCATAATAAACATTCAGCTGATCGTCTGCAGGCATTTCGTATTTTAAGCGAAGCTGGAATCTTCGAAGCAAAGCGCTGTCAATAATTTCGTAATGATTGGTAGCACAAATCAATAAACTGTCAACAGGGAAATAATCAAAAAGCTGAATGATGGTATTGACCAAACGGCGCATTTCTCCAACATCTTTATCGTCGCTGTCACGGCTTTTTCCAATTTGATCAAACTCATCTAAAAATAAAACCGCTCTTTCGCGAATGGCTTTATCAAAAATCGCTTTTAAGTTTTTAGAAGTTTCACCAATTCTGGAATCGATTATGGTGCTGAGGTTGACAATAATGATTTTTTTATTTAATGTATGAGCAATTGCTTTTGCGGTTGTCGTTTTCCCACAGCCGGAACTTCCGTGCAATAGAATTTTATTGTCAACTTTAAGATTATACTTTTTAAGTTCTTCGATATATTGGTGTTCTTTGATAATCTGTAACAAAGCAGCTTTATTTTCATTGCTAAAGAATAAATCATCTAAAGCAATTTTTTCAGTATCGTTTACGGTAAGATCATTCAGGTTCATTCTATCTAACTCTTTTTAATTTCTTTTTTTATCTTAAAAATTAAGTACAAAATCTTAGCGTTTTAACGACTTTGCGAGATTAAAACATAAAGTTTTTGTTCAAGCAACAAGAAATTTGCACGCAAAGTGGCTAAGACGCAAAGATTTTAAAGCAAATCTTTTTTAATTATTCTTACGATTCTCTCTAAGCATTTTCAGGTTAGCCATTCTTTGTCAAAGTCGCAAACGCGCTTTCTTTAATCTGCTGTTTAATTTTCGGCAAAATTAAGTTTTATTCGGCAATGTTTTCATTCCAGATTTCTTTTCCCAGAAAGCGGTTACCGAATATTGAAGTGCCAATTCTAACCATATTTGAACCTTCGGCAATGGCCAGTTCTAAATCCTGAGACATTCCCATAGAAAGTTTTAAATCTTGTAAACCTTCAATCCCTTCAGCATAAATTTCATCCCGAATCGTTCTTAAAAGTCTTAAGGACGGAATCATTTTTTCTTTTTCAACATCCAATAAACCAATGGTCATTCAACCTTTAATATTTAAAGTTTCATACGATTGTATTTGTTTAATGAAATCCAGAACACTTTCGGGTGCTAAACCAAATTTGCTTTCTTCATAAGAAGTATTAACCTGAACAAAAACATCCAGTTTTCTGTTTTGATTTAGAAGCTGTTTGTGCAGTTCATCGGCCAGATTCAAACGATCAAGTGACTGAATACAGCTCGCATATTTCAAAATATCTTTTACTTTATTCGTCTGAAGATGTCCAATAAAATGGCGTTCAACTGGAAGATTTTTCAACTCAGCATCTTTATCCCGTAATTCCTGCATTTTGTTTTCGCCCATTAAAGTTTCTCCCGCTTCAATGGCAATTCTGATTCGATCTGCGGGAACGGTTTTAGTAGCCAGTAAAAGCTGAACATCAGCAGGATTTCGTCCCGAAGCTTTACAAGCATTTTCGATGCGCTGATGCACCTTTAGAAGATTAAAAATGATTTCGTTTCTCATGCTGTAAAATTAGTTCTAACCTTCAGAATTGTACTGGACCAGTATCTTTCAAAAAATGAAAAAACTGGATGATTTAGCACTTTCAAAACCAATCTAAATTTGCAGAGTAAAAAACTTAGAACCTTAAAAAAAGATGAAAATAGCGGTTTGGGATACTTATGTAACCCGTAAAGACGGAAAAATAATGCACTTTGATATTTTGGTAGATGAAAATCTGAATGATGCCAATCAAGTGTACGAATACGGAAAAAAATACCTAAAAAGTGTAGCACAGGAAGGACAGACTTTATCGTCTAAAGAATGCCGTTTCTGCCACATTGATAAAGCACCGATTGAGGTTGAAAACCAAATTCGAGAAAATGGGTTTTCTATTATTGAAATGGAAAACTGTAATTAAATTTGATTTAAACACATAGAATCATAGATCAATACTTTATCTAAAAAGGTTGAAAAAAGGTAACTAATAAAGCACATAGACTGTGTGTTTTATTGCAAGTGAAACGCCTTTCAACAGCATCAAAAACTATGTTTCTATGTGTTTAAAAATGTTTTTTATAAAAGCTTAGCAAGCGCCTTAATACCTTCTTCCATTTGTTTTTCTGAAAGAGAAGCATATCCTAGCCGAAATCCTTTTATAGTTTCGTTAAAGCTAAATCTTTCCGGATTCATAATCTGAATTCCCTGCGATTTTAGTTTTTCATGAACCTGTAAAACATCGATTTTAGAGTTGAGAACAATCCAAAAAGCGAGTCCGCCTTCGGGTTTGGAGAAAGTAACTTTATCACTAAGATATTGGATTAAAAGATTTTCAAAATAATCTCTTTTGCTTTTGTAAACCAGATTAGCTTTTTTAAGATGACGTTTTATTTTTCCTTCATTGATGAGGTTTAAAACCGCTTCTTCCATTATATTATCACCCTGAACATCAATAATTTTTCTGTGTCTGGCTATTTTTTGAATATTTTCAGAAGAGCTTGCCAGATAACCAATACGAAGCGCCGGCGCCACAATTTTACTGAAAGTTCCAATGTAAATATAGTTTTGCAGAGCTGAATAACTGGAAAGAGGTAAAATAGGACGCTGGCCAAAATGAAACTCATTATCATAATCGTCTTCAATAATTGTAAAACCATATTGATTGGATAATTCGATCAACCTTAACCTCTTTCCTAAAGATAAAGTCACGGTAGTAGGAAACTGATGATGAGGTGTTACATAAATCGCTTTTATGTTTTGATGCTTTCGCAGATATTCTTCAACCTGATTGATATTTAATCCGTCAGCCTCTAAGTCTACTGGAAGTAGTTTTGCCCCAGCATTTTCAAAAGTTTCCCAAGCAGGTTTGTAGCCAGGATTTTCAACTAACACAAAATCTCCCGATTTTAAAATGCAATGCGAAGCAAGATACATAGCCATCTGGCTGCCGCGCGTAATACAGATTTGATCGTGAGAAATGCTCATGCCTCGTTTAAAATTCAGCATTTGGGCAATCGCTTTTCTGAATTCGGGATTTCCTAATTCACTGCTGTAGCCCATAATCTGCCAGCGTGATTTTCGGCTGAATAATTCTCTGTAGGCTCTTGCCAAATCATTCATTGGTGCCAATCGGCTGTCGGGAAGTCCGTCATCAAAAGTCAAATAACTTTTAGGTTCTTCGATAATGGTTTTCGATTCCTGTTTATCTTCTGAAACTGTAGAAAACTGCGGAAGCGAATGTGTCACAAAAGTACCTTTTCGATCAACTGAAATCAACCAGCCTTCAGCAATTAAAACATCCAAAGCTTCCACTACAGTATTTCGGTTTACTTTTAATAATTCGGCAAGCTGTCTGCTTCCCGGAAGCGCGTTTCCGCCAATTAATTTACCTGTTTTTACGGCATCAATTACAGCATCGGCAATTTGAAGGTAAATCGCTTTATCTGATTTTTTGTCAAGCTGAATTTCTAATGGCCACGGGCGAAGCATCTGGACTGGTTGTTTGTGTTTTTTGAATATTTCTTTGGTAGTCCAAATTTAATTTTTTTAAATGAAAAACCAATATTCTACTCACGAAAAATAAATCTTATTTTATTGTTTTTTAGACTTTTATGAAATATTTCATAAAGAAATCAGATTTAATTTTGCATTGTTAAATAGATGATTTTAAAGATTTTAAATTCTAAAAACAGCTTTATGAAAATTCTAAAATTTATATTCTTTGTAACCACTTGTGTTTTGGGTAACAATAAACATGACGGGAATAAAACTTTTACAGATTTAGAAACAGAACGTTTTAGTCAACAGATTGAAGCAGTAAAGTCTATGATTGCATCCGGTTCTTATAACTCAAAAATTGCCTTTTTTATGGATATGAGAATCAAATCAGGTAAAAACAGATTCTTTGTTTATGACCTGGAAAATAATAAAATAATTGATGAAGGTCTAGTTGCAAACGGTTCCGGTTCTGAAACGGATGTTAGGGGAGAACTAAAATTTAGCAACGAACCCAATTCGAACTGTACATCATTAGGACGTTATGCCATCGGAAAATCGTATATTTTAAAAGGCTTAGATCAAACAAACAATAATGCAGTAAAAAGAATGATTGTATTGCATTCGTATTCGGCAGTGCCTGAAAATGAGCAGGATTATTATATTGCTCTTAGTCATGGCTGTCCAATGGTGAATGAAGTGTTTTTTAAGAGGCTTGAAAAAATAATTGATAGTTCGAAATCATCTATTATTCTAAATGTGTATTATTAAAAACGACATAGCGATTTAGTTGATGCTTCGATGAAATAATTAAAATAAACTGCTTTAAGGTTACTCCGAAGCGGTTTTTTTTATTCCTTAATCGGAAAGGTGTTTTTAATTTGAAAACACGATTAAGAGTTTCAATTTCAGATTTAAAGAAATTGGCTACGTCATTTTTTTTTAATTTAATAAAAATACAATTTTAACTTAACAGATAATTGAATTCCGGGTTTTGAAAAATTCATTTTATTTTAATTAAAGAATTCATTTAATCTGAAAAAATGAAAATATTTCCCGCTATAAATTAAGAAATTTTTAAGATTTAAGGAATTTTGGAATTAAGAGTTATTCTGAATATAAAACTGTGTTGTCGAGAACAAATTAGGATTATTAGGTAAATTTATTATGTTTGTTGCGAATTATTCAATTTCCTAAATCCGCAACCTTTTGTCGAATCTCATCTTAAATCAAGATCAAATTTTAATTGACCGTCTTCGTGATGGAGATGAATCTGCTTTGACGGAATTGTATAATAAATTTTGGCAGGCGCTCTTTATGTCTGCCTATAATGTAATTAAAGACAAAGAATTGTGCGAAGATATTATTCAGGATATCTTTATGAACATCTGGCACAATCGTCAAAAGATTGAAATTCATATTTCACTGAAAGGTTATATGTATGCCTGTGCAAGATATCAGGTTTTTAATCATCTTCGAAAAAACAAGGATAAAGTTCATGTCGAACTTTTTGACGATCTGGAAAAACGATTCTTGGCAACAACTCCTGAAACGCAGTTAATGCACGAAGAATTAGTACAACAGTTAAATTTAATAATTGAAGCACTTCCGGAAAAATGTCAGGCAGTTTATAAACTAAGCCGTGAAGAACAGCTGAGTCATAAAGAAATTGCCGAACGACTTAACATCTCTACAAAAACAGTCGAAAACCACATAACCAAAGCACTTCATACCATAAGATCGTCTATGGGCGAAAGCATGAGTATGGCAATGGTTTTATGGTTGACAAAAAATATCTTTTAGCAAATAACAAAATGCAGTGGTTGGATTGGTGATGTGTGGTTTTTCTTCTTTTTTACTTGTTTTTCAAAAAATTTCAAAAAAAATACAATTTGGACTAGGGGGTATGTGCTTTTTAGGATACTTACTTATATACTCCCCGAATTAATAATAAGAAAAAATGAAAAAAGAAGATTTTATAGTATTGCTAAATAGATACCTTTCCGGTGATACCAATCTCGAGGAGAATAATAAACTATTGAATTATTACCAAAGTTTTCAGACTGATGAAGAATGGGACGATGCATTGGGGTCTAAAGAAGAAATGGAACTTAAAATGAGAACCCGTCTTCAAAATGCTATTCTGTCTGATGAAAATGAAGTTATTCCGCTTAAACCTTTTTACACCAGAACTACTTTCAAATTAATGGCAATGGCGGCATCGTTATTATTGTTGATCTCAATTTCATTATTCATCAATAAAACCAATCCGCTCAAAATAGAAACACCGGCTGTTGCCCACAAAGAAATTTTGATTGGTAGCGACAAAGCAACTTTAACTTTAGAAGATGGTTCTGTGGTGGCTTTAGAAAAAGGGAAATCATATACTCAGGGCAATGCTTCCAGTAATGGAGAAAAGCTGGTTTACAATTCCAAAGGAAAACCAAACGCAATTGCCAATAATTATTTAACGATTCCAAGAGGCGGACAGTTTTTTGTACAATTAGCAGACAGCACCAAAGTCTGGTTAAACTCTGAATCGCAATTAAAATATCCTGTAGCCTTTGTTGATGGCGAAACACGACAAGTTGAGCTGGTTTACGGAGAAGCCTATTTTGAAGTGTCGCCAAGCACCAAACACAAAGGTTCAAGATTTAAAGTCCAGACTCACGGACAAAATGTAGAAGTAATAGGAACAGAATTTAATATCAAAGCCTATAGAGATGAAACTACAATTTACACCACATTGGTACAGGGAGTTGTGGCGGTAAGCAATTCCAGTAAAAAACAAATCCTGACACCAAATCAGCAGTCAAGAATTACAGATTACAACGGAAATATTGCCGTTTCTGAAGTAGATGTTTACAATGAAATTTCCTGGAGAAAAGGATTGTTTGTTTTCAAAGGAATGCCTTTAAAAGATATTGCAAGAGTGCTTTCAAGATGGTATGATACAGATATTGTATTTGCGGATCCTGCTCTCGGAAATGTGAAATTTAATGGGGTTTTGAATAAAAATCAGAAGCTCGAAGAAATATTAACCACAATCAAGAACATCAATTTTATTAATGCCTATGAGAAAAAAGATGATAAGATTATAATTAAATAAAAAGAAAAGGGATTAAAGTTTAGACCTCTCACCGTACTGCGCTTTATCCCTTTCTGTGTATTAACCAGTAAGTCAGTTTTATTAACCAACCAACCAATTAACATGTAAATTTATGAAATTTAAATTAACCAGCGCCTATTTCTATTTAAGAAAGAGGCTAATTATTAACATTATGAGAACTTTTATCTTCTTGTTTTGTACTACAATTTTTGGTTTTTCTCCCGTAAATCTATTTTCACAAAACACAAAAGTTGTAATTGCAGCTGATAAAACGGTATCTGTCGATGAAGTTTTTGATATTATCAAGCAACAGACAAATTATACTTTTATTTATCAGGAAGATTTATTTAAAAAATTACCTAAAGTACATTTAAAAAAAGGAACAATTAAAGTAAACGAACTTTTGAAAACGGCTTTTGCCAGTAAAAATTTCGACTTCAGCTTATCAAACGGAAACACAATTCTTGTCAAAGAAAACCGTCCAGAAACGGTAGTTGTAGTTCAATCTAAAATAATTGAAATTAAAGGAGCCGTTACTAACGAAAAGGGCGAACCTGTTCCGGGCGTAAACATAAAAGTAAAAGGAACAAATGCAACGGCTCAGACTGATTTTGACGGAAAATATACCATTAATGCACCGGAAGACGGACAAATTTTATTTACCTATATTGGTCATAAAGCACAAGTAGTTTCTGTAAATAAGAGAAAAGTGATTAATGTAAAACTGGAACAGGAAACCAGAGAACTTGGTGGAGTAGTAGTAAATACAGGAGTTACAGTTCGTAAGAAAGAATTAATCACGGGAGCTGTATCTATTTACAAAGGCGAAGAAATAAGACAAATCTCTACTCAAAATGTAGTTCAGGCTTTAAAAACTTTAGATCCATCTTTTATAGTTTTAAATAATAACCTTGCCGGTTCAAATCCGAATGTGCTGCCGGTTATCGAGGTGAGAGGACAAACGAGTTTATCTGTCAATCAGGTAAATGACCAGTTTAAAGAAGATCCAAATCAGCCGTTGTTTATTTTGGACGGATTTCCAACAACATTACAACAGGTTGTTGATTTAGATATTAACAGAATTGCTAGTATTACGCTTCTTAAAGATGCTGCTTCTACAGCATTATATGGTTCACGTTCTGCAAACGGAGTTGTGGTTATTGAAACCAATAAACCGCTTCCTGGTAAACTACAGGTCTCTTATGTTTACAATTCCTCTTACGAATTAGCAGATTTAAGTGTTTATAATTTGATGAATGCGGAACAGAAATTAGAATTCGAAAGACTTTCCGGAGCTTACATACCAAGCAGATATTCTTCGTATGAAGTGCCTATTGCTTGGCAAAATGTGTACAACCAGCGTTTGGCTGCGGTAAGACGTGGTGTAGATACTTATTGGCTTAATGAACCAATTCAGATGGGAATTACTTCCGGACACAGTTTAAGTGTAGGAGGAGGATCTGATGAGTTCCGATTTAATCTTGCAGGAAATTATAAAACAGTAACCGGAACAATGAAAGGTACTGAACATAATACCTGGGGATATAATGCCAATTTAACTTACAGAAAGAAAAAAGTAAGTTTCAATAACAACTTCTTTATATCTGGTGGAAATAATCAGGCTTCTCCTTATGGTTCTTTTGCTACGTGGGCAAAAGCAAGTCCGTATTATGAAAAATACAATGAAAATGGTATCCCGACACGTTACATGGATGGTACGAATATATCTGTAGGAAACCCTATCGTAAATTATTATGTAAATCAGGAAGAAAATCCGATGTACAATATGCTTTTGAATAGTTATGATAAAGGCAATGAAGTTAATTTTACGAACAACTTCGCAATCAATTATGATATAAACCCTCACATTAGAACTACGGCTGCGTTATCAGTTTCAAGGTTAGATAAAACAACAACCAAATTTATTTCGCCGGATGATACACAGTATGTTGATAATATTCCAACAGAAAAAGGGAGTTATGAAAGAAAGGATTATTTAACCAATAAATGGAATGCAAACATTGGAGGAACCTATTCAAATGTATTTAATAATGTTCACTCCGTAAACTATACTATCAGGGCTTCGGCTTTAGAAACACAAAATAAACTTTATAGTTCTGTCCTAAGAGGATTTCCTTTAGGGGTTCCGGGTAATCCGGCGTTTGCCTTTGGATTTCAGCAAGATTCTAAACCGGGAACTTATAATGAAATGGTTCGAAGTGTAGATCTTACCAATCAACTGAATTATGCTTATGATAGAAAATATTTAGTCGATTTAACCCAGACTATTTCGGGAGCAACCAATTTTGGGACCAATAAGAAATATTCTCCTTATTATGGTGTTGGTCTTGGATGGAACATCAATAACGAATTGAAGATGAACGAAGATATTGTAAACATCTTAAAACTTCGTGCCAACTACGGACAAACTGGAAATCAGAATTTGGTTGGATATGCTTCTCATGACATTTATATCTATGAACCCAATACTAATATTTTTGGAGCAGGATTAAATATTGCACAATTAGCAAACACAGATCTGGAAGCACAAAAAACCAAAGATTTATCTTTAGGAATCGATTTGGCAATGTGGAGAAACAGATTAACCTTTACATTTAATGCCTACAGACGTCAGACTACACCGCAGATCGTTGCTATAGATCTTGCATCTTCGACAGGAGTTAGTGCTTATCCTTTGAACGTAGGTTATATTACAACAAGAGGTTTAGAGTTAAAAGCAAATTATAACATCATAAACAACTTAGAGAGCAATATTTATTGGGGAGTTGGATTAACTGCTACTACAAATGAAAACGAATTAGGAGGTTTTAATAATGCTCTTGCTTCATTAAATGAGGCTGCTCAAAAAACAACCAGTTTAACAAGATTCTATGATGGAGCCAGCTCCAATGATCTTTGGGCAGTGCCATCATTAGGAATTGACCCTGCTACCGGAAGAGAAGTTTTTTTAAAGAAAAATGGAGAAACCACTTTTGTTTTAGACAAAAAAGATGAAAGAATAATGGGGAATTCGAGAGAAATTGCTACCGGTGTAGTTTCTACAAGTTTCAATTATAAAAATTTCAGTTTAGGAGTTTTCATCCGTTACAGTTTTGGTGCAGACCGATTCAATGAGGCTTTATATAATAAAGTTGAAAATATTAGCAGTGATAATATTTTCGACAATCAGGATGCCAGAGCGTTTACAGATCGTTGGACAACTCCGGGACAAATGGCACAATTTAAAGCAATTGGTTTAACAAATGCAACCCCAATCTCTTCTCGTTTCATTCAGAAAGATGATTATATCTCAGGAGAATCTCTTCGTTTAGGGTATCGTGTAACCAGCAGAGCCTGGCTAAATAAAAACGGATTGGCAGGTTTAGGATTTAACGCTTATGCCAATGAGTTTTTTAGAATGTCTACCATGAAAGCGGAACGAGGCATCGACTATCCTTTTTCAAGAATTTATTCTTTAAGTCTAAACGTATCATTTTAATACCACAATTATGAATCAGTATTTAAATAAAATAGCATTAACATTCCTCATTGTTTTTTCAGCTGTAAGCTGTAGCGACTTTCTGGATGTAGTGCCTCAGGATAAAATTTTGGAATCTCAAATTTATGAAAATGAAGCCGGAATGCAGAATGTGCACAACGGACTTTATTTGAGTCTGGCCAATAATAACCTTTACGGAAGACAGCTTACGATGGATGCTGTAGAAATTTTGGGACAACAATATAATATGCCAAGTTCGCATACCAAAAATAAAATGGCTTCTTATGCTTATGCCGAAAGTAATCCAAAAGCAGTGTTTTCTAATATTTGGGAAGAAGCTTATAAAACAATCTTATATGCTAACAAATTTTTGGAAAGCATGGATGAGCACGCAGGTATTGTGTCACAAGATAAAGCCGATCTTTTAAAAGGAGAAGTTTTAGGAATTCGTGCGATGCTTCATTTTGATATGCTGCGTCTATACGGACCAATTTATAAGGTGAGCCCTGCTGTATTGGCAATACCATATTACGATAAACCGGTTACAGTAAACGAGCCATTACTTCCTGCGCAAGAGGTAATCGTAAAAATATTGGCAGACTTAGATACTGCTTTAACATTATTACATAAAGACCCGGTTTTAACAACAGGAAAATATACTCCTACTTCAGACTTTGATGGTAATCTGTATTATTCTAAAAATAGAGGTAACAGAATGAATTATCTGGCTGTTAAATGTTTAAAAGCCCGTGTGTTGTTATATTCAGGAGATAAAACAGGTGCTTCTACAGTGGCAAATGAAGTAATTAATTTTGTGAAATCAAATACACTTTTTCCGTGGACTCCATTTTTAGAAGCTACTAATGCTGCAAATCCGGACCGTACTTTTTCTTCTGAAAATTTCTTTGCTTTAAGTGATTATACCTTATATACAAAACAAAGAGATTTGTTTGATTCAAATTTAAAAGATACTCAGATCTATGCTCCGATATTAACAAGATTAACTGCTGTTTTTGAATCAAATGATAATGATTATAGAAGTTTACCTAGCTGGAAAGTTCCGGTAGTAGGAGGAAAAACGCAAAAAACATTTTTCAAATATGAAGATGTAGATGAAAAGACGAAACTTTTCCGTTTACAGATTCCAATGTTCAAACTTTCAGAAATGTATCTGATAGCAGCAGAAACAGCTCCGGTAGCAGCAGATGGTATTACTTTTCTAAATACACTTCGTTTCAATAGAGGTTTAACCAATTTAGGGACAACAGCTAATGTTACAACAGAAGTTACAAAAGAATATAAGAAAGAATTTATAGGTGAAGGACAATTGTTTTTTTATTACAAAAGAATAAATAGTGTTACCATTCCAAATGGTTCGGCTGCAAGCGGAAATTTAACAATGGGAGCAGCTCAGTATGTAGTGCCATTACCGGATGCAGAAATTAACTTTCAAAATTAAAAAGACTAAACATGAAAAAAATATTGATTTTAAGCCTTGTGTTTTTATCCCTTTTAGGAATTACTTCATGCAATCGGGACGACATTGAAACCTTTCACGGTCAGGATAGTGTTTATTTTGAATATTCTGTTTACGGAATATCAATCCAGGGAGCTAAAACGGTAGCAGATAGTTTAGGATATAGTTTTGCCCTTGAAAAAGCTACCGTTACTGAAATGATTTATAAAATTCCGATTCGTGTACAAGGAAAAGTAAGTGATGTTGACAGAAATGTAAAAGTATCAGTAGATCCAAAAAGTACGGCAATTGAAGGAACTCATTTCGAACTTCCGCAAACAATCAAAATTTCTGCCGGAAAAGAAGTAGATACTCTCGCTGTAAAAGTTCACAGAACTGCTGATATGAAACAAAACAGCTATTTATTGATTTTAAACTTAGAAGAAAATGACTCTTTTAAAACAGATATGAAGAGTTATTTGAATAAACTAACCGGAAAAACGCTGAGCTTTATCACTTTTAAATTGTCATTAGATGATAAATTAACTCAGCCAACTGGATGGTATGCATCAGCATTAGGAGTTTTTACAGCCAAAAAATTCTACTTAATGTGTGAATTGATGGATTTAAAACCGGAAATGTTCAATCAAAAACTGGGAGCTCCAGGGCTGGCAATTGCAGATTTTGGATATTATCAGGGCTTTATGAAACGTTATCTGGCCGACCAGAAAGCTTCAGGTAATATCATTTACGAAGAGGACGGAAAAGAAATGATCTTTCCATAAAAACATTCTTTAAATTTTAAAAACAGAACACTATGTTTAAAAATATAAAAATTCAATTTTTTCTGTCCTTATTGCTGGTTTTAAACTATAGCTGTACAGAAGATGAAGGGAATTATGACTATAATGAAATTAATGAAATTGCAGTAACCGGTATTGAAGAAACTTATACAGCATATTCAGGAGAATATTTCAAAATAGCTCCAAATTTAAACCCAACTATAGACGATGGCAATAATCCCGACCGCTATACTTATGAATGGACAGCACTTAACCTTTCTAAGCTTTTAGCAGATCCAACGGCAAAAATGCTGATCGCTACAACAAAAGATTTAGATGGAATTTTAAAATTACCTTCAGGAAAGTACACGATTTATTATTTTGTAAAAGATAAAGTTACAGGTGTTACCTGGCAGCAGGAACCATTTACTTTGAATGTGGTTTCTTCTATTTATGAAGGCTGGTTAGTAGTCGGGAATGTAGATGGAAAAGCGCGTTTAGATATGGTTTCGATATTACCGGGTATTCCGGAACCAAGAATTATTACAGATGTTTTGGATGCTTCCGGTTCAGCTTTAAAATTGGCAGGTACTGCTGTTGACGTATCTTGCTTTGGAAGTGCTACAGCATCTTCTGCCTATGGTGTTTATGTTACAGCAACAGAAACGGGTACTGCCAGACTGGATCCGGATTCTTTTGGATGGGCTCAATCACAAAATTTTGCTTATGAAACTTTAGGAGGTGCATTTCCAACCAATTTTGGAATTGATTTTATGGAAACACCAGGAGCAGGAGGAGAGAATTTTGTTTACAGCAAAGGAAATATATATTACTATTATCGTGCCTTTAATATAAAATACGGTTTGCCACAAAATATCATGGAAACGGAAACCAAAACTTTTTATGCAGCCCCTTTCATTGCCAGTAATTCAGGCTCTGCAGCAACACCGGTTTTCTTTAATAATGATACTCGTGCTTTTGTACGTTTTAGTTATTCTAAAGGAAATTGTTCTGCAATGCCGCCTTTAAGCCCTACTGAAACAGTTTTAGATTGGAACAACACCAATTCAGATTTAATTTATATGACAACTTCAGGTTTTAATGGTTATGAAAACTTTGCTGTTCTAAAGAACCGCTCAACAGGGAAATACAATTTACTTCGTTTTTCAAAAACCTTAGTTCAAAGTTATTATAAAGAAATACTGAATGCACCGGAGTTTGATAAAGCAACCAGGTTTGCTGTAAGTCCGGATTCAGGGTATTTATTTTATGCTGTTGGAGGAAAAGTTTATGAATACGATCACGGAACTCAATCTGCCAAGTTGATGATTAACAAAGGAGCAGAAGAAATAACCTATATCGCTTTTAATAGTTTAGCCAAAAATGCAGACAAAAAACTAATTGTTGGAAGTTACGGAACTACCGGGACATTAGAATTGTACACTGTTCCTCCTGTAAACGGAGACTTAATCCTAACTAATACATATAGCGGTTTATCTAAAATTGTTGATGTTGCATACCGCAGAAGATAATTAACTAACCCTAAAAAACAAAACCGAATGAAGAATAAAATTCATTCTTCATTCGGTTCTTAAAAACCACATTTTATGAAACGATTTTTGAAAATCGCAAGCGCAGTTTTGCTGCTTGCCTGTCCTGTTATTGCCTTAAAAGCACAGACCCAATCAACCGAAGAAAGCTGGATAAAAGCGAAAAAACAAGCTCAAACGGAGAAAAAATTAATCTTTGTCGATTTGTACTTTACGGGCTGTATGCCGTGTGCACAAATGGACAAAGAAGTATTTCCGGATCCTAAAGTTACAGCTGTTTTAAACGCTGATTTTGTCACTTTTAAATCGGATATTTTAAAAGAAGAAATTGGTAAAAAGTTATGCATGAAATACGGTGTAACTGGTTTTCCAACATTTTTACTGATGAATGCTGAAGGAAAAATTATTGATATCGAAACTGGCTTTCAAAGTGTAGAACAGTTAACAGCACTTTTGGAAAAGTCAAAGCAAAATGCTAAAAAAGGGATTTTAAAAAAATACAGTACGAAAGACGAAGTTTATCCGGATTTCTACAAAGATGCTTATTTAAACGGGAAAAGAAATGTCTCTTTTGAAACTGCCGATGCGTATTTAAAAGCACAGCCTTCCTTAACTGACGAAGTTCCTTTTGTCATTATCACAGGTTTAAGAATCGGTCGACAATACGATGATTTCTTCTTGAAAAATGCCAAAGAACTTTATAAAGATTATGGAACAGCAAGTGTGACCAATCACGTCTTTACCATTTTGCAGCGCAAGAAAAAAGAGTTTGAAAAAAAGAACGATTTGACTTCTTTCAAAAAACTTTTAGACGAAATGAAACCACTTTATACTGTTGAAGAATGGACCAAATTTGAAGGCATTTTACTAAAAGATTTTGGAGTAGAAAAAGTGGTGGTTAATCCGAATACTGGACAAAAGTAACTCGCGATGAAAAAGATATTCTTGTTTTCAACCCTGATTTTTGGATGCTCCATTTATGCTCAAAACGGCATCCGGCAATCTATTGAAACTTTCGAAAAAGCCTTTCAGAATAAAGATTACAACGCAATGAAAAATCTCATAGCGCCCGAATTTACTGTGGGCGCTGGAGATTCTTCTTCAAATGAATTTTATTTTAATACTATTTTTAAAGCATTCCCAAACTTAGATTCTATTCAGATTGGAAAATCAAAAGTGGAGAAAAAAGAAACCAAAACGGCAGTAAATTTTTTCTTTAACGGAAAAGAAAAAAAGCCGTCTGAAATTGTTTTCAACGCAGAAAACAAAATCGTATATGTCACTTTTTTTGATGGTTTATACCGGGTAGACAGAAATGCAGAAGTTAAAAAAATGGCGAGTATTCCATTTCAGATCATTGAAAACGGAATCGCAATCAAAATAAAATTAAACAAAGCTGACCGCGAGTTTTTAATGCTTTTTGACACTGGAGCAGACGGAATGGCTTTGAATCCGGATAGTGCTTACAAGGCAGGAGTTGTGGTAACCAATAACAAATCGGCATCAGTTGTTGGCGGAAGTCAACAGGTACAGTATTCGGCAGATAATACTATTTATATAGGAGATCAGGTTTTGAAAAATCAGGGATTGGTTATTTTTCCAAAACATGGTGTTTACGACGGATTATTCGGAGCAAATTTATTACGCAATTACATCACTTCGGTGAATTTTGATACGATGACGATCGATTTGTACAATTTCGGAAATTTCAATTATACAGGAAAAGCGAAACCAATGATTTTTGATTATAAATCGGGACTTCCGGTAGTAAAAATGAACCTGACTTTTGAAGATAAAAAAACAGTCGAAGGCAATTTCACTTTTGATACTGGTGCCGGTTATGATATTATTGCTTACGGACCTTTCAATCACAAAAATAATCTGGAAGCAAGTTTAAAAACAGAATACAACTCGGTCAATTTTAGTTTAGGAAAACAAACCAAAATTATTGGGGGTGCAATTCCGAATGTTGGCATTAACGGAAATAATTTCCCAAACGTTACCATAGCCCTTCAGGAATATGATGATGCCAATAAAAGCTGGGCTTTCGCCGATGGATCTCTCGGAATCGATTTAATCAGACGTTTCAATTTTACTATTGATGTACTGCACAAAACGGTGTATTTAGAACCGAATAAAAATTTTAAAAAAATAGCTTCTTTCTATCTCGGCGGACTTGATTTGGATTTTGATGAAAATCAAAACTTATTAGTAAAAAGAATTATAGACCAACAGAACGAGTATTTAAAGAAAGTAAAAACAGGCGCCAAAGTCACTCAGATTAATGATTTTGAAGCACAGGAATTACTGAAGCCGGAAAATCTTAAAAAGCTGAAAGCATCCAAAGAAAGTAAGGATTTTATAATAGAACAAGACGATCAATCAATGCGAATTTCAATTTAAAACTATCAACAAAAAACAGAAAAACATGAAAAACAAAAGTTTTTATTTCATTATGACCTTCATTATGGTTCAAATGAGTTATGCTGTAAATCTTTCAGATTATGCAGTAATTAAAGGAACCATTTCAATTCCGGATTTTAAAGCTAAAGAAGTGACACTTTACAACGTTGAAGAAGGAAAGCCAGTCGTTGCTGCTACCGCAAAAGTTAATTCTTTGGGGGAATTTGGCTTTTTGACTCCAGTTTCAGCTGCTGGCTTTTATTATGTGGATTACGGACAATTTAAAAGCAGAAATCAACTAATTCGTTTGTATTTAGAACCTAAACTTGATATTAATCTTGTAATTAATAAAACGAATTATACTTTAAGCGGAAAAAATACAGGACAAAATGCCCTGGTACAAAAAGCAAACGAAATCTACAACGAATTTGCTCCTTTTGCACGTTTGGGTGAGAATGTAACTTATGTAGAATTTTATCCTTTCATTGACAAAGGAATTGCTAAAGCAGATGAATTTTCAAAATCAATTAAAACGAAAGATGCTGCTTTCAACAAATTATTAAAATTAGCTGTAGCTACTGATGTTGAAGAGTTGACTTATACTTTTTTCAGAATGCCAAGAACTGCATTTCCGGATAAAAACGACCGTCCGGCTGTTATGAAAACCTGGGAAACCGATAAGAAATTTACAGATCCGGATTTATTGAAATTACAAAATGGAGTTTCGTTAATGTCAAATTATTTCTTTTACATTACGATGAATACCGGAGATGCTCCAAAACGTTTAGATTTAACGGAAGCAATTACACATATTACAGATCCTGCTCTTAAAGATGTTTATTTGCGAGATGCAGTTGCAAATTCTCGTATGAAAATTGAAGAATACGAAAAAATTGCACCGGAAATTAAACCGTTTATGGTTTCGGATAACAGCAAAGCTTTTTTATTGGAATACGAAAAAGTATTGCATAAAAGTGTAGGTCAGAAAGGTTTAGATTTTACCTATAAAGATATCAACGATAAACCGGTTTCGTTTTCAGATTTCAAAGGGAAATATGTGTACATCGATTTATGGGCAACCTGGTGTGGGCCTTGTAAAGCGGAAATTCCTCACATGAAAAAAATAGAAGAAGATTACCATGGAAAAAACATCGTTTTTGTAAGCCTTTCATTGGATAAACCAAAAGACGCTCAAAAATGGAAAGATTTTGTGACCAAAGAGCAATTAAAAGGAATTCAGTTAATGGCTGATAAGGATTTTGGTTCTGATGTGGCTAAAAATTATGAGGTAAATGCAATTCCGAGATTCTTATTATTTGATACAAAAGGAAATATTATAAATGCCGATGCACTTCGTCCCTCAAATCCTGAGTTGAGAGTACAGCTGGATAAATTATTGAAAAGTTAAGGAAAAGGCTTTATGAAGTACGGAAGAAAAATATCAGTTTTATTGCTTTTTATTGGAAGCTTGACTTTCGCGCAAGCGCAAAATTACAAAGCAAACGACCCAATCTCAGTCAATCAGAAAATAAAGAAAGGAGTTCTGCCAAACGGAATGACCTATTATATTTATCCGACCGAAGTCAATAAAAATACAGCAAGTTATTACATCATTCAGAACGTAGGTTCTGTTTTAGAAAACGACCAGCAGAAGGGGCTGGCGCATTTCTTAGAACACATGGCGTTTAACGGGACGAAAAATTTTGAAGGAAAAGGAATCCTGAATACGCTTCAAAAACAAGGTGCTGTTTTCGGAAGAAATATCAACGCATATACAAGCACAGATGAAACGGTTTACAATCTGGACAATATTCCGTCAAAAGATGGCGGAGTTGTAGATACCTGTTTATTGGTTTTGCACGACTGGTCTAATTTCTTATCGCTTACAAATGAAGAAATTGATGCCGAGCGCGGTGTAATTACCGAAGAATGGCGTACGAGACAAAATGCAAGAGCGAGAATTTACAATCAGCTGGCGCCGTATTATTACAATAATTCACTGTATGCAGACCGCATGCCGATTGGCGATATGGAAATTGTGAAGAACTTTAAATATCAGGTTTTAAAAGATTTCTATAAAGATTGGTATCGTCCAGATTTGCAGGCAATCGCAATTGTAGGAGATATTAACGCAGACGAAATTGAAGCAAAAATCAAGAAACTTTTTGCAGATATTCCGACGCCGGTAAATCCTAAAAAGCGTTTTGAAATTGCAATTCCGGAAAGAACAGAACCAACTTTCAAATTGGCTTTAGATAAAGAAATTTCGACTTCAAATATTAGTTATATGATTCGCCATACGGCAGAAAAATCAACAAATACCTATGCCGAATTAGAAAAATCTACTCAAAGAAGTCTTGCTTTTTCTATCTTAAATAGTCGTTTGACAGAAATGGCGCAGAAACAAGAATGCCCGTTTAAAAGTGCATCAGTTGGATACCAAAATTTTTCCCGTTTGAATGATATCTGGAGTTTGAATGTTTCTCCAAAACCAGAAAAGCAAGCCGAAGCTTTTGCAATGGTCATGAATGAATGGGTTCGCGCCTGCAAATTTGGTTTTTCTAAAGGAGAAATCGAAAGGACTGTTGCAGAAAATATTTCAGGTTACGAAAATTATCTGGAAAAACTGAATGAGATTTCGCATAAGGATGTTATTGGAATGGTAAAAGACGATTATTTAAATCATGAAGTTATTGCCGATCCAAAAGCAGAATTTGAAATGATAAAAAGCATTTTGAAGAATGTTGACACTAAAATTCTTCAAGAGCAAATCAGTAAATTATATACGGTGCAAAATCGTGTTGTAGCGGTAACAGGTGTAGAAAAAGAGAATAACTTAACTCAGGAAAAAGCTTTTGATATTATTCAGAAAGCTGAAAACGATGCTTCGTTACAGCCTTATGTGGATACTTTTGAAGGAAAAACACTTTTAGGAAATCTGAAAATCAATTCAGGAAAAATTGTTTCAGAGAAAAAAGAAACTGCAATCGATGCGACAACTTTTGTATTGAGCAATGGCGTAAAAGTGCATTACAAATTTGCTGATAAAAACAAGAAACAAGTAGATCTGAAAGCGGAAAGTTTTGGAGGATCTTCTTTGTATGAGCCTCAAGATTTACCATCAGTTGGCCGCGCAACTGAACTAGCGCTAATGTCTGGGGTTGGTGAGCTGTCGAATGTTGATTTGACAAAAGTTTTAAAGGGAAAAATTGCTGGCTCTTCTGTAGATGTTAGCTCGTTGAAAGAGACAGTTACGGCATGGGCAAATGTAAAAGATATCGAAACCATGATGCAATTGATTCATTTGCGTTTTGTGCAGCCAAGATTTGATAATCAAATGTATAAGCTATTAAAGGAAAGATTAGAAAATTCGCTTAAAAACAGAGCAAATGATATCAATGCAAAAATGGGAGACAGTTTAACGGATGTCGTTTATGGGAAAAACAACCCAAGAATACAGCCATTGAATCAAAAATATATTGACGGTTTATCTTTTGATAAAATGAAAGCTTTCTATTTGGATCGTTTTGCAGATGTTTCAAGCTTTGAATTTTATATTGTTGGAGATGTTACGCCAGAAGTTTTAAAACCTTTATTAGAAAAATATATTGCGAGTATAAACGGAATTAAACGTAAAGAAAAGTTTAAAACAGACATTCCGAAATGGACATCAAATAAAATTGACAGAGACGTTTTCATCAAAATGGAAACTCCAAAAAGTTCTGTTCGAATTGCTTTTCTAAAAAATGTTGCTTTTTCTCAAAGAAACAGAATCTTGGTTTCGTATTTAAGCGATGTGCTGACTTTGCGTTATACTGAAAGTCTCCGTGAAAAAGAAGGCGGAACTTACGGTGCGCAAGTAAGAGGAACTATGGATAAACTTCCGATTTCAAAAGCAAATCTTCAGATTAATTTTGATTGCGATGCCGACAAAGTGGAGCATTTATTGCCAATTGTGTATCAGGAAATTGATAAAATCAGGAAAGGAGAAATCGCTGCTGAAGACATTGAGAAAACAAGAACAAACTATTTGAAATCCAGAGAAGACAGCAAAAACTTCAACAGTTATAGCATGAACTTGATTTATAACTATTTTGAGAATGCTTACGATATGAATGATCCTAAAAATTATGTTGATATCGTAAAAAGCATCACAGCCAAAGACATTCAGGAATTTGCTAATTCATTTTTAGATAAAGCTGATTCTATGGAAGTCGTTTTTAAACCATTAAAATAATCTGAAGAGTTTTTATTTACCAGAGTTTAATTTGTATTTCCCTATCAAAAAAGTATTTTGAATTAGTAAGCAATGTAGTTTGTATAGTGGATTTCACAGAGGGTTGTTTTGGCAATTCAACCCTCTTTTTAAAAAATTTTATCCCATGAAAAAGAATATATTTTTACTGGTCTTTTTCCTGCAGTTTTCCATATTAGTAAAAGCTCAGATCTATAATCCCATAAAATGGAAAACCAGTGTCGGGAAAATTTCAGACACTGAATATGAATTACAGGCAAAGGCCATAATAGAATCGGGATGGCATTTATACAGTCAGGAAGTTGCAGACGGAGGTCCGATTCCAACTCACTTTAATTTTATTAAAAGTGCCGATTATCAATTAATTGATAATGTAAAAGAAGAAAAAGGAAAAACAATCAATGATCCTGTTTTTAAAATGCAGATCAGGTTTTTCGAAAAAGAAACTACTTTTAGACAGCGTATTAAGATACTTTCATCAAAACCATTCAAAATCATTTCAGAAGTGGAGTTTATGGTTTGTAATGACGAAAACTGTCTGCCGCCCAGTTCAGATGAATTGGAGTTTAATTTAAGTCCATCCGCGAAAGCGAAAACTTTAATCGAAACAGCTGTTAAGGAAGAAATTGAAGTTAAAACAATTGATACTTCAGCTGTTGCCCCAAAAGAAGAAATGTCTGAAAATGTTTCGGTTCAAACTGTTGAAACGCCAAAAGAAGTTATAAAAACAGTGAAGCCTGAAACAAAATCCAGAAGTTTATGGACGATATTTATCTTATCTTTTTTATCAGGATTTGCAGCGCTTTTAACACCGTGCGTTTTTCCAATGATTCCAATGACTGTGAGTTTTTTTACAAAACAAAGTAAGACAAAATCTCAGGGAATTAGAAAGGCTGTTTTTTACGGAATTTCGATTATTGCAATTTATATTTTTTTAGGAGCTGTTGTAGCCTGGGTTTTCGGGGCAGATTCGCTGAATGCACTTTCTACAAATGTTTGGTTTAATCTGATCTTTTTTGTTTTACTAATGATTTTTGCTTTTTCATTTTTAGGAGCGTTCGAAATCATGCTTCCCAATGCCTGGGTAAACAAAGTCGATACGCAGGCAGATAAAGGCGGAATTATCGGAATATTATTTATGGCTCTGGCTTTGGCCATTGTGTCATTTTCTTGTACCGGACCAATTGTTGGTACATTATTAGTCGAAGCTGCTTCACGCGGAGGAATCGCGCCTTTTGTTGGGATGTTTGGCTTTTCTCTGGCTTTGGCTTTGCCATTTACTTTGTTTGCCGCTTTTCCGGGCTGGTTGAATTCGCTTCCTAAATCGGGTGGCTGGCTGAATTCGGTTAAAGTTTTTTTAGGATTTTTAGAAATGGCTTTGGCTTTTAAATTCCTTTCCAATGCCGATTTGGTTTTACAATTACACTTACTGGAAAGAGAAGCATTCCTGGCGATTTGGATTGCCATTTTCGGGACACTCTCTTTTTACTTATTTGGAAAAATACAATTACCGCACGATTCGCCAATTTCAAATATCAGCGTTGGAAGACTTGGATTGGGAGTTGTGGTTTTGGCTTTTACGATTTATCTGATTCCGGGAATATGGGGTGCACCACTGAAAATGATTAGTGGTTTTCCTCCGCCAATGCATTACAGCGAAATCCCGAATGGATTCAATAATTCAGGTTCTAAGGAAATCACCTCAAATCTGCCGGAAGGAGCAGAGCTTGGGTCGCATAATATTATGGCTTTTACCGATTATGATTTAGGAATGAAATACGCCAAAAAAATAGGAAAACCAGTAATGATTGATTTTACGGGACATGCCTGCGTCAACTGCCGAAAAATGGAAGACAATGTCTGGTCTGATGAAAAGGTGCAGAAAATCCTGAAAGGCGATTTGGTTTTAATTTCCCTTTATGTAGATGATAAAAGAGAATTAAATCCAAAAGAACAAATTACTTCTAAACTAACCGGAAAAAAACTAAAATATATAGGACAAAAATGGAGCGAATTCCAAACCCTTACTTATAAAACCAATGCACAGCCTTTTTATGTTTTGGTAAATCACGAAGGAGAAACGCTGAATGAAACTTCAGCCTACAATCCGGATGTAAAAGATTATTTAAAGTGGCTTGAAAAAGGTGTTTCTAATTTTGAAAAAAGCTCGTAATAGAATTTTTACCTTTATTTTATATTTATTATTGTTGATGGAAAAAAGGGAACGTTTTGAACTGTTCCCTTTTTTATTCTAAGAGTATTAAGAAAGTACTGTCTCTGGCAGGACAACAGTTTTTTGAGTAAAATTTAAAGTCATCTGATCAAGATGTCCGTAGAAAAAAGTATCCAGAACTTCCTGGAATACCGGATGTGCATTTTCTACCTGAACAAACAAACTCATCGAGGAATGCAATTTTCTGGCGTCAAGTTCGCCCAAAATACCTTCAGCAGATTTCTTTTTGAAAGTCAGGAGTAATTTTGAAATTTCAATTAAATGTTTTGCCAAAACCGGGTGATTTAAAAATTCAGTCGCTTCTTTCAAATCCGCTACAGCATAATAATCAGAAAGCGTACTTTTTCCTAATCCTTGTATTTGCGGAAAAATAAACCACATCCAATTGGTTTCTTTTTTTCCTTTCTTAATTTCAGAATAGGCCGTTAAGTACAGCTTGTTTTGGGCATCTAAAAATCGGGTCAAATCATTTTTTGCATAAATCATAGTAAGATCATCTATTAAATGGTTTGTAAATCGGGTTTCTATTTCGGGTAACACTTATCTTAAATTTCGGGATTATACTTCGTCGAATTTTCGATATCCAAAAATAGAATCTAGTCTTCGGGATGAGTTATAGAATTATCATCTGTTGTTATATAATTCCGATAACAATAAAAGTGTAAGAATGCCTTGTTAATTTCTTTGTAAAGTTTTGAACGATTCTAAATTCTAATGTTATTTTAATGTTCTAAAAAAAAATTGGCTCTAACTTGCGCGCTCAGAAAAATTAAGATAATTACCTTAAATCATTGGAGTTTGGAATTCAATTTCACTGATCTAATTTAAATTTTCGCCTTTTAGAGTATGTTGAATAAAATTAAAAATAGCTTTTTATGTAAATGCCTTCAGGTGTTACTGGTCGGCTACTTTTTAATCAGCAGTTTAAACATCTCGAATGGTGTTAGCCGAATCATCAACGCTAATGCAGAAACCTATACCGTAAAAGGGATTACGTGTAATTTTCTGAAAAAAATCTTCAAATGTGACGGTATTCCGGAGGAACTGGACGACTATAAAACAAAAGATACCAAAACAGCCAAATTAGCGAAAGGGATTCCGGCGATGGAATATTTAATTTCTGCGGAATCATTAATGCCTAACCTGTATTTTCTAATCGAACAGAAAGGAAAAAAATATATTGATAATACAAACTTCTCATTTGGTTTTCATGGTAAAATAGATATACCGCCTCCTCGGGTGAATTCATAAATACTTGTTTTTTAGGGATAAGAAGAAAAAATCTTAATCTCGAATGCGGTTTTTGCCGTATATTTATTCTATGTAATAATCTTGTATTTATATCTAAATTCATGACACCATTCAAACGATTTTACAACTTATTGCAGCTTGATAAACGTGATGTATATCAAATTATCTTCTATGCTGCATTCGCAGGTTTAGTAAACCTTTCTCTGCCTTTAGGAATTCAGGCTATTATTAATTTTATTCAAAGCGGACAACTTAGCGTTTCCTGGATTGTTCTGGTAATTCTGGTTACAATAGGAGTTGGATTTGGCGGGGTTTTAACTATTTTACAATTGCGTATTGTAGAAAATCTGCAGCAGCGAATTTTTGTGCGTTCTTCTTTTGAGTTTGCTTACAGAATGCCTTTAATTAAGTTTAAAGAAATGTATACTGAATATGCGCCAGAAAAAGCAAACCGATTCTTTGATACTTTAATGGTGCAGAAAGGAACGGCTAAATTACTGCTTGATTTTTGTACCGCATTTTTACAGGTTGGTCTGGGGATTATTTTATTAGTGCTTTACCATTCTTTCTTTATGGTAATCGGACTTCTTTTCATTGTTATTCTATGGGTCATTTTTAAATTTTCGTATAAAGATGGTTTAGAAACCAGTTTGAACGAATCAAAATTTAAATATAAAGTGGCGGCATGGCTTCAGGAAATTGCACGCAATCGTGAAAGTTTTCGCAAGAAAGCAGCATTTGATTATGCCTTGGACAGAAATGACGGCTATGTAAGCAGCTATGTAAATTACCGTGAAAAGCACTTTCAGGTAATGAAAAAACAATATATACAGCTGACTATTTTTAAAGTTATTGTTACTGCTGCCTTATTGTCAATCGGTGGTTTTCTGGTAATTCACCACCAAATGAACATAGGGCAGTTCGTAGCAGCTGAAATCGTAATTGTATTGTTAATCAATTCGGTAGAAAAAATCATTTTCGGATTAGAATCTTTTTACGATGTATTGACTTCAGTTGAAAAAATTGGTCAGGTAACGGATATGGAAATTTCATGTATTCCGGAGACTTCTGGAAAAACAGAAAAAGGAATCAACATTGAAACCGAAAGCATCAATTACAATTATCCGGATCACAACAAAAAGTCGCTTAAGAATATTAACCTGAAAATTTCTCAGGGAGAAAAAATCATTCTTACCGGTACCAACGGAGCCGGAAAAAGTACTTTACTTAGACTTCTGTCCGGAGTTTTAGAGCCGGAAAGCGGTGCGATGTATGTGACAGACAATTACATGAATCGTTTAAGCGAAGATACATACAGAGCTCAGGCTGGAACTTTCCTTCAGGGCGATACCTTATTTGCAGGAACAATTCGTGAAAACATTGTTTTTGGAAATGAAACTTTAAACAGCGACGATTTAAAATGGGCTTTAGATAATGTAGGACTTACGCCTTACATCAAAACTTTCGAGAATGGATTAGAAAATCAAATTCATCCGGGAGGACGTGAACTTTCTGCTTCTGATGTGCAAAAAATTCTTTTGGCCAGAAGTATTGTGGGTAAACCAAATATCTTATTCTTAGAAGATCCAGTGGATAAAATGGACGAATTGACTTCGAATAAAATTGTTGATTTTTTACTTTCCGAAGAAAATGACTGGACGGTAATTGTAACTTCTAAAAATGATATCTGGAAGAGCAAATGCAGTCGTATGATCACGATTGATGACGGAAAAATTATTAACGACATAAAGCTTTAATCATGCTCAATATATCTAAAGATAATAACGTACTTATAACTCCGGGCCAATACAAATCAATTACAAGTGTTGCCCGAAGACCACATTATAAAATTTTAAACAGAGTCATAATCGGATTTCTGATATTCTCCGTCTTATGTCTTTTTCTGCCATGGACACAGAATATTTCGGGAAGTGGTTCTGTTACGACTTTAAAACCAGATCAAAGACCACAGACCGTGCACACTGCCATTGCCGGACGAATTGAAAAATGGTTTGTAAAAGAAGGAGATTATGTCAAAAAAGGAGATACAATCCTTTTTATTTCGGAGATCAAGGAAGATTATCTGGATCCAAATTTGGTTGGAAATACCAAACAACAAGTTGATGCTAAAAAAATGGCTGTTGAATCGTACGGCGATAAAGTCAACTCTCTTGATGTTCAGGCGCAGTCTCTGAATACTGAAAGACAATTGAAATTGGAACAAGCGGGAAATAAAATAAGACAAGCAAGACTGAAAATAAAAAGCGACAGTATGGATTTGGTTGCGGTAAGAACGCAGCTCCGAATTGCACAGACACAATTTGATCGTTCGACAGCTTTAAATAAAGAAGGCCTAAAGCCAATGACAGATGTCGAGCAGAAAAGATTAAAACTGCAGGAATCTGAAGCGTATATTATTACGCAGGAAAATAAATTATTGAGCAGCAGAAACGAATTGATCAATGCGAAAGTGGAGATCAATAGAATTACGGCTGAATATGCGGAAAAAATTTCAAAATCCAGAAGTGATAAGTTTACCGCATTAAGTACGCAATACGATACAGAAGCTCAGGTAAATAAATTAGAAAACCAGTATACGAACTACAGATTAAGAAACGGTTTGTATTACATTACAGCACCACAAAGCGGTTATGTAAACCGTGCTTTATTAGCAGGTCTTGGAGAAACGATAAAAGAAGGAACTCCAGTAGTAAGTATCATGCCTTCTAGTTATGATATTGCGGTAGAAACCTATGTAGATCCTATCGATTTACCGTTAGTACATCGTGGTGCAAAGGTTCGTGTTTGGTTTGACGGATGGCCACGAATTGTATTTTCCGGCTGGCCGGGATTATCTTACGGAACTTACGGTGGTAAAGTGGTTGCAATTGAAAACTTTATCAGTTCGAATGGGAAATACCGAATTTTAGTTTCGCCGGATGGAGAAGATCGCCACTGGCCAAAAGAACTAAGTATTGGTGCCGGTGCGCAAAGTATTGCATTGCTGGAAACCGTTTCGGTATGGTATGAGATTTGGCGAAACTTAAATGGTTTCCCACCAAATTATTATAATTCAGGAGAAAAAGAAGCAAAAGGAAAGGAGAAAAAGTAAAATGAGAAATCTTGTAAAATTGTTTTCTTTCTTATTTCTGTTGAGTTTTTCTTCGCTTCAAAGTCAGAACTTTAATGAAGAAGAGCTAAGTTTCAGTGAGTTTTTAGGATATGTCAAAAAATATCATCCGCTCGTAAAACAAGCCAATCTTGAAGTGACCAATGCGCAGGCTAAATTGATGGCAGCGCGTGGTGGATTTGATCCAAAAATTGAAGTAGATTACAATAAGAAAGAATTTAAAGGAACAGAATATTATTCGTTATTAAACAGCAGTTTCAAAATTCCAACTTGGTACGGAGTAGAGATCAAAGCAGGTTTTGACGATACAGACGGACAATATTACAATCCGCAGAATCGTACGCCGGAAGCTGGTTTAGCTTCGCTTGGAATTACTGTTGCCTTAGGTCAGGGAATGTTTATCAATCAGCGTATGGCTGATGTGAGAGAAGGAAAACTGAACATAAAACTAAGTGACGCACAGCGAAAACTAAGAGCTATTGAAGTTTTGTATCAGGCAAGCGAAGCGTATTTTGAGTGGAGAAGAAGTTACAATGAAGCTGAATTGTATAGAAATTATTTAGGTTTTGCCAGCACTCGTTTTCAAGGGGTTAAAAAACTTATTGACGCAGGGGATGGTGCTGCAATTGACAGTGTTGAAGCTAAAATTACGGTTAGAAACAGAGAATTGAACGTTGAAAACGGAAATTTGAAATTAGCAAAAGCGAAACTCAAACTGGCTAATTTTTTATGGATTGAAAATGTTCCGGTTGAACTAGGTGATTTAGTAAAGCCAGAGCAGAATTTAATTCAGACAATCGAAGAAACTTTAAGAACAGATGCCATGATGGTAGAAATGGAGTCTTTGGATTCGCACCCAAAAATTCAGTCTCTTGAAACCAAAATGGATATTTTGGAAGTAAACAGACAGCTGAAAGCCAATTCGCTTCTGCCAAAAGTTAATGTTGGTTACAATTATATTTCAGATCCAAATTATTGGAATACATTCAATGCCGATGATTATAAATTCAATATCGATTTCAGCTTTCCAATTTTCTTAAGAAAAGAAAGAGGAAACTTAAAAATGGCAAAATTAAAGATTCAGGATTTACAGTTTGATATTGGTCAGCAGCGTTTAGAACTTAAAAATAAAATCAAAGCACAGCAGACCGAAATTGCTTCTTTACGAAGACAAAAAATCGTAATTGATAATTTGGTGACGGATTATATGACGATGCTAAACTCAGAAGAAAAACTATTCTCATTTGGAGAAAGTTCTATTTTCTTAATCAATTCAAGAGAGAATAATCTGGTAAGCGCTAAATTATCTCAGATTGGTTTAGAAAACCAGTTTTATCTATCGAATGCAGAGTTGTATAAAATCCTGGCAAATCCGGATTAATTATAAAAAGATATGCAGTCCGTACCTGTCTGCATAATATTAATTTTCAGAGTTTATTTTTTTTAAAGCTTCAGATTCATCTGAAGCTTTTTTTATGCAATACAGTTTAAAGATGGTTTCATTTTATAAGATGAAACCGTTTTTTTTCATAGTGATCTGCTTCTTTATTTAAATTTGATGTGCTTTTTTTCTTAATCAGAACTTTAACAATGAGCGCTATGAATTTATTTAAAAGAAGTTTGATTTTGTTTGGGTTCATTATGCTGACACAGTTTTTAAGGGCGCAGGACGCTCCTTATTCAATTGGGTTTATTCCGGCTTCTATTGAAGAAGTAGATGTAGCTTTTCCATTAGTCGAAAAATGGCATCTCAGCGGTCAGGTCGATGTGCAGTTAGTTACACAAGGAGCTTACACAAACGACAATCCGTTTGAATACACACAGCGAAAAGTAATAAGACCCTGGCTAATGTATTCTGGTTTTAAAAATTTAAAATTATGGCTCGGATATGCACACAATCAGAAATATGCAGTCGAAGAAGCTGGAAATTATAAAACCTTAGAAAACAGATTGATTATAATGGGAACACTTTCTCAGGATATGCCCAAAGGATCTATTTTTGAACAGCTGCGTTTTGAAACCAAATTTTTTGATGACCGAAACGGAAATCATCAGACCATTCCCAGATTAAGAGCACGTTTTGGAGTCAATCATTTTTTAAGACAGGACAAAGAAAAAACCATTTTTCTGGCGCCTAATATTGGTTACTACACAGAATTAATGCTCAAATTTGCTTCTAAAGATTACGCTGATGAACATTTTGATATTTTTAGATTGTCCGTTTATTATAGTGCCGGAATTACGAAAAATATTCATTTTCTGGCAGGTATAATTGGTCAAATGCAGCTTCGTACCAACGGAACACAGTTTGATGTTTATTATGGCCCAATGTTTTCTCTCAAATACAGCGTTAAACCAAAAGAACGCGAAACATTTGATAGCGTCGATGGTGGAGCAGATTAAACTTTACTGTTTTGATTTTTTTAAGAAATCTAAATAAAGTCATAAATTATTTGGTTAATACTGAGAATTAATTCACTCTTCCATATTACATTTGGGAAAAGAAATAATCCGCAATAAAGAAAGATTAAAACATGAAAGAGGCAATTGTAAATGCTGTTGTGCACACAGGCGACGAAATAATTGAAAATGGAGTTGTAATTATAGAAAACGGAAAAATTATTTCGGTGCAGAAAGAAATCCCAAAAGATATGGAACAAATTGATTTGGGAGGAAATCATCTTTCGGCAGGATTTATAGATATTCAGATTAATGGCGGCGAAAAACTTTATTTCAGTCAGACTCCAAACGAAGAAACGATTCAGGATATTTATGACGCCAGTTTAAAATACGGCACAACACATGTTTTACCTTGTTTGATCTCTTCTTCAAAAGAGACCATTTTAGCGGGAATTGAAGCCATTCGTGATTATATGAAAAAGCACAATAATGGCGTGATCGGAATGCATTTGGAAGGACCCTTTTTAAATCCGTTAAGACGTGGTGCGCACAGCATTGATCAGGTTCGAAAACCGACCGATGAGGAATTGGAAGAAATTATCGAAAAAGGAAAAGATATCATCAAAGTAATTACAATTGCGCCTGAATGTTTTACAGAAGAACAATTAAATAAACTGATCGATAGTGGTTTTACAATCTCTATCGGTCACTCTACAATTACGCACAAAGAAGCGCAGCCCTATTTTGCAAAAGGAATTAATCTGGTAACGCATTTGTTTAATGCTATGACACAGTTTGGACATCGTGAACCAGGTTTGGTTGGAGCCGTTTTTGAAAATGAAGAAGTTTATGCTCCGGTTATTCTGGATGGCGCCCATTGCGATTATGCTGCAGCAAAAGTGGCATACAAATTAAAAAAAGATAAATTTTTTCTAATTAGCGATGCGACTTTTTTAGGGCGAAAAGTTGCCAATTTTAAATGGGATAATTTTGATGCTCATTTGGAAAATGGCTTTTATAGAAATGAAGATGGCAATCTGGCGGGAGCTACAATATCAATGACAGAAGCAGTACAAAATGCTTATAATCATCTTCATGTTTCTGCCGATGAAGCAATAAAAATGGCAACAACAAGAGTTGCAGCCGCAATTGGAATGCAGGATAAAATTGGAAAAATTCAATCGGGCTTTCCGGCAAGCTTTGTTAAATTCAATACAGATTTAAGCGAAATAGAAACGCTTAATTTTGCATAAACTTCAATTATAACGGACTTGATTGCCAACTGATAATCAAGTCCGAAATATACTTTTAAATATATTAAATTATTAAAAAACCTACTTTTAATACATTTTACTTCTGTATTTTTCTTTCAATAAACTTGTTTTTAAAAAGCATATTGATAGTTTTGCAGACAATTTAACCCCAAACCTACTTACTTAGCGATGAGAAAAAAAACTCACTATGTTGTACTTGTTATTCTTTCAGGTATAATTTTCGGCTGCAGTGACGATGCTGATTCTTACAAGCCCAATTATTTGCCTAGTATAGATGCTACTACTTTACCAGCAGGAAATCATCCCATGACAATGTTTGAAGATAATGAAGATCCTGCAAGAATGTATGATAAAACCGATCGCTGGTTTAGAGTAAACGAACCACTTCAGGTGATTCAAAAAGGAAAAGATTCTGTACAAGTATCACTTTATTCTCCAGTTGGACTTTCTGATGTAAAAGTGTATGCAAAACTGCCGAATTACGATAAACGCTTCCTGATTTATAGTTTTTCAAAAGTGCCCGCATTTCATCGTTCGTTTCATAAATTACCTTTGACAGAAAAGAAAAACGATTATTTATTAGAAACAGGAAATACAGTTACAATCGACAAAATTGAAGGATTTTCTTCCGGAGCAATTCAATTTTCAGTAGAATCGGATGATCCGTTATTTCAAAAATTCAAAAAGATTAAATCAACACATTTAATTCAGTTTCACGATGGCTATCATATTAATGAATTAGGGAAATTTTTGCCAATGAATCCCGTTTTGGCAAAAGAAGCCATTACAATGATCATTAATTATTCATACGCTTTAAGTCATCCTTTGTATTACAGCACATTCACCAATTTTGATAAATACAAGCAAGAACAAGCTGCAACAGCAGGAACAGGGATAAATGGTGCTTTAAACTGGCACGGAAATGCCGATGATGTTGACGGTGTTTACGATTATTATTCTAAAGAAGAAACCGAAAAAATTTACTGGAATTACCTTGATAAGAGAACCGTTTGGATGGCAATGGTTGGAGGAGATTCTGCCTGGGGCGGCGGAAATCTGGCCTCACAATGGGAATCAGGTTATGTAACCGGGCATTGGGTTGGAGAAATGTCTGTTTGGTCGCATGAGTATTCGCATCATATTGGTTTCAGTCACAGCAGTAATTTGGCCAATAGCGGAGAAGGTGGAGGCCAACAAGGAATGCTTACGGATTTGTACAAGTATTTAATTTATCTGAATGATCTTCCGTTTTTAGATCCGGACATTTTAAAAACTTACTCTAAAACCAATTATTTGAACGGAACTTACAAAAAACCGGTATTTAACATTAATCCGAAAAATCCATTTTTGCTAAAATATAAAGGCGAAGGAAAATGGAACTAAAATATAAAACATCTATGAAACATATTTTGCCCTTAATCCTTGTGCTTTGCCTTTTTACCAATTGCAGCAAAGACGATCTGGCCTCTAAAGATTATACCTACTATTATCCAACTGAAGAAGCAACACTGACAGCACAAAATATTCCGGGAAGCACAGAAGTATTTGACCCTAAAGGAATCGCGATTTCAAATGAAAAACTATATGTAGTGAATGGAAATGTGCTGGAAGTTTTTAATGCCATTACTTTTGCGCATATCAAAACGATTAAAGAATATACAAAAGGAACAACGACAATTCCGTTGACAAGTCTAACTTCGGTTGCGGTTGATAACGGACGTATTTATGTCGGAAGTACAGAATCCAGATTATTTATTTTTGATGAAAATACAAATGCAGGAATCAGTACAGTTGGAAACGGGCAATGGTGGCAGACTTTTGTGCATGTTTTTGGCGTTGCTGTAAAAGACGGATTGATATTCGTAAAAGAAAAAGAAAAAAGCATCAAAGTATTTGAAACTTCTCAGATTACCGAAACAAGCAATTGGAATTTAGAACCAATTGCCAAATTAAATACTTTAAACGGATACACAGAAGTATATTCACTGGATGTCTATAACGGAAATCTGGTGGTAGCAGGAAGAGATGCAAAAAGCTATTTGTTCTACAATATTGAAAATATTAAAGCCAATGCCGCGAAATCATTAACAACACCAATTGAGCCAGAAAAAGTACAATTTGTAGACATAAAGCCAATTGCAATTTCTTTTGGTAAAGACTGGGCAGTTACATCAGAAAATGTTGGAAGCGCTTCTTTTTTAAGATTGTATCCAAAAGGCGAGTTTATCAAACAGCATTACAAAGCTGTTCTTAATGCGTCGGATGTTTTAGGACAAAATGCATTTGGAACTATTGTTGGAACAGCACAGCTTAACGATCGCATTTTTTTATCGGATAACACGAATAAGAAAATCAGAATTCTAAAACTGAATAAATCTACAATCTCGGAACAGAATAATTAAATTCCAAGTTTCAAACTCCAAACTCCAAACTCCAAATTCCAAATTCCAAATTCCAATCCTGATGCCTCGGGCCAAATTGGAATTTGGAATTTTTTATTTGGAATTTATTTAAGGTTTGTTTGAATTTTAAAAAGCCTATTAGATTGATAGGGAAATAAAAGTTTTGATGATTTTTGCATTAAAATTGAAAATAACTATTTAAATTTGCAACGCCAATGAAAAATAACAACCAGAATATGAAGAATTATTATAGCAGCAATATGATGTGCTGTGATGCTGCTATGGAATTGACTGATCTGGCTTATATATAAAATGATATAATTTATTTGAAAAAGCCTTTCATGAATAGTTGAAAGGCTTTTTTGTTTTTAAATCTTAATGAATGATTGAATTAAAAAATGTAACCAAAACTTTTCATCAGAAAGACAGAATTGTTGCTGCTTTGTCTGATGTTTCGCTTAGCGTTCCTTCGGGAAAGATTTTTGGTGTAATCGGAACTTCGGGTGCTGGAAAAAGTACTTTAATCCGTTGTGTGAATTTATTGGAAAGACCTACTTCAGGAGAAATTATTGTAGACGGGAAAGCTTTAATGCAATTATCGAATTCTGAATTGGCTAAAGAAAGAAGACAAATCGGAATGATTTTTCAGCATTTTAACCTGCTTTCTTCCAGAACGGTTTTTGATAATGTTGCTTTTCCGTTGGAACTAGCAGGAACTTCAAAAACAGAAATAAAAACAAGAGTTTTAGAATTGCTTCAATTAGTTGGGTTAGCAGAAAAAGCAAACGATTATCCGGCGAGTCTTTCGGGCGGACAAAAGCAAAGAGTGGCAATTGCCAGAACTTTAGCCAATAATCCAAAAGTGCTTTTATGCGACGAAGCTACAAGTGCACTGGATCCTGCTACAACACGATCTATTTTGAATCTGTTGAAAGACATTAACAAACGTCTTAATATTACCGTTTTACTGATTACACACCAAATGGAAGTAGTAAAATCGATTTGTGATGAAGTTGCCGTTATCAGTCACGGAAAATTAATAGAGCAGGGAAGTGTAGGCGAAATCTTTGCAGATCCAAAACATGAATTGACAAGAGAGTTTATTTCTTCTTCACTTCATATTGAAATTCCGTCTGTTTATCAGGAAAAATTACAAAAAGAAGATAACGGAAATCTGAATCCGTTATTGAAACTGGAAATGACCGGAAGATCGGTTAACGAACCCGTTATCTCAGAAGTTTCAAGACTTTTTGATACCGATTTCAAAATCGTAAGCGCACAAATGGATCAGGCAGGCGAAGTTAATTTTGGTGTAATGCTGATTGAACTTTCAGGCAAACGCGAAAACTACGATGCGGCAATTCAATATTTTAATTCAAAACACATTAAAACAGAAATTTTAGGTTATGTCTGATTCTCTTATAGATTTATTGTTAAAAGGAACATGGGAAACCATTGTAATGACTTTTGTATCGGGCTTTTTTGGTTTTTTAATTGGACTTCCAACAGGAATTTTATTGTTTCTGACTCGTAAAAATCAAATTTTAGATCAGCCTGTTTTAAATAGGACTTTATCGGTTTTGGTAAACGTTTTTCGTTCAATTCCATTCATTATTTTAATTGTCTGGATGATTCCGTTTACACGTGCCATTGTTGGAACTTCAATTGGAGTAAGTGCCGCTTTGGTTCCGTTAAGTATTGGTGCAGCGCCATTTATTGCCCGATTGGTAGAAAACAGTTTGTTAAGTCTTCCATCAGGATTAATTGAAGCGGCAAGAGCATTGGGTGCAACGCCATTTCAAATCGTTTACAAAGTATTATTGCCGGAAGCACTGCCGTCATTAATCAATGCAGCTTCGATTACTTTAATTACACTTGTAGGTTATTCTGCAATGGGCGGAGCAGTTGGAGCTGGCGGACTTGGACAAGTGGGGTATCAATACGGATATATTGGGTATGATGCTGTGACCATGAATTCGGTTTTAGCTTTATTGGTGCTTTTAGTATTCCTGATACAGTTTGTGGGAGACCGATTATCAAAACGATTTGACCACCGATAATCAATTAAAAATTTAGAATTAAAAATTAAAAAATAGCAATTATGAAATTAAATATTTTGAAAACTGCAGGAGTTTTGGCCTTGGCGCTTGTGTTGTCAAACTGCGGAAAAAGTAAAAACAATGATCCTCATTTTATAAAAGTGGGTGTGGCTTCTGGGCCGGAATTGAAAGTGGCGGAGGCAGCAAAAAAAGTAGCCAAAGAAAAATTCGGTTTAGAAGTAGAATTGGTTTCTTTCAATGATTATGTAATTCCGAATGAAGCTTTAAGTCAGGGAGATATTGATGCCAATGCTTTTCAGCACAAACCATACATGGACGAACAATCTAAACAGCGTGGTTACAAACTGGCTATTATCGGAAAAACATTTGTATATCCGATTGCAGCCTATTCTAAAAAAATCAAAAATCTTTCTGAACTGAAAAACGAAAGTACTGTAATTATTCCGAATGATCCAACAAACGGTGGACGTTCTTTATTGCTTTTACAAAAGAATGGTTTATTGAAATTGAAAGATGGCGTTGGTTTATTACCAAAAGTAACCGACATTGTTAGTAATCCAAAGAATTTAAAAATTTTAGAATTAGAAGCACCGCAATTGCCTAGAGCTTTGGACGATGAAAATGTTTCTATTGCGATTATCAATAATACTTTTGCTTCTGCTGCAGGATTGGTTCCTTCTCGTGATGCTTTATTTGTGGAAGATAAAGAATCTCCATATGTAAATTTGGTCGTAAGCCGTGAAGACAATAAAAATGATGAAAAAGTAAAACAGTTTTTACAGGCTTTTCAGTCTCCAGAAGTAGAGAAAGCTGCTGAACAGGAATTTAAAGGTGGCGCTGTAAAGGGCTGGTAACAATTAAGATTATCTTTGGGGTGAAATTTTTAAACACATAGAAACATAGGTTTTTTGTTTTGCGAAAGAAAAAAGAAAGAAACTAGTTTCTAACACATAGGTGAATTATATCTTAAAAAAAACAGGGCTGTTTCTTTTTGAAACAGCCCTGTTTTTGTCTGGAAAGGACATCAATATTTTGTGTTTTTCTTTTATTGTCTCTTAAAAAATGATATGATTATTGACAACAATTGAAAGAATCTCTGATATAGAATTAAATGAAGCCACTACGAGAGCGAAAAAAATATGGGCAAAGAACAGCTGAATATAACAACCATTAAAATCAATTGGGGCTCGATATCTGGTTATTTTAAATATAAATATCCAGCTGAATATACCTATTGCACCGCTTGTAACGCCTAATATAAGGGTACTTAACAGCGTAAGAGGCAAAATGTTCTCTACCCACATAATATGATATCCCATAACAAAAAGGAAACCAATAATATAATGCATCAGCCATCCCCATTTTTCCTGATAACTTTGCGAATGATTGATGTTTGTTCTTTCTAATGCAAAACTTAAAAGAACTGGCTCTCTGTACAATTCTCTAAAACTTCCTGACATGGCATAACTAAACCAGGTCATTGCAGATGTCGCGCCAATTGAAATTAAAAGTAGTTCTATAATTACATAAACATCCATAAAATTCTTATTAAATCGAAACTCTATTCCAAAGTTAATTTCAATATATTTTATTTTGTTATAAGATTTTAACTAGTAATTATATAATTTTCATTGTTTAAAGTAAAAACTGGTTTCATTTTGTAAAATGAAACATCTTCACAAGATTTTGATTTATAGTAAGTTGTAATTTAGTCTGTCATATAAATAAAAGCAACAGACTATGAAAAGAAATACCACTTTTAAAGCTGTTTTGAGTTTTATACAAAACAGAGTTTGGCTCGTGTTTGTCATTTTTTGCCTCCAGACAGGATTGAGCCAAGAGAACAGTAAATCAGGAACTCCAAAAGTCTTGCCTCAACCTGATTTTCATTTTCCGGGTTACATAGGAAGAACTTATTTAGATTCAGATCCGCCACAGTTTCCACAGCCAGTAAAAGCTCCAAAAGGGGCTCCGAATGTTGTGCTAATTTTATTGGACGATTCAGGATTTGGTCAGTTCAGTACTTTTGGCGGAGGCGTGCCTTCTCCAACAATGGATAAATTGGCGGGAGAAGGAATCCGTTACAATAAATTTCATACAACGGCGCTTTGCAGTCCAACTCGTGCGGCTTTAATAACGGGGAGAAATCATCATTCTGCCACTTTTGGCGTTATTTCTGAAACGGCAACCGGTTACGATGGTTATACTTGTGTGTTGCCAAGAAGTTGTGGCACGATTGGTGAAGTTTTGAAACAAAATGGTTATATGACAGCCTGGATTGGCAAGAATCACAATACTCCACCTTGGGAAACAAGCGATGCAGGTCCTTTTGATCGTTGGGCAAACGGTTTGGGTTTTGAATATTTTTACGGATTTAATGCCGGAGATATGAATCACTGGAATCCTGTTTTGTATGAAAACAGAAATCTGGTTCCTGCTTCAAAAGATCCAAATTATCATATGACAGTCGATCTTGCGGATCATGCTATTTCCTGGGTAAGAAAAGTAAAATCAATAGCACCGGATAAACCTTATTTCTTGTATTTAGCTCCCGGAGCTGCGCATTCTCCGCATCATGCACCTCAGGAATGGATTGATAAATTTAAAGGAAAATTTGATATGGGCTGGGATGCCTACAGAGAACAGGCTTTTGAAAGACAAAAGAAACTGGGAGTCATTCCTGCCAATGCAAAATTAACGGCAAGACCGGAAAGTCTGCCTGCCTGGAGCTCGCTTAATGCAGATCAAAAACGGTTGTATGCCCGAATGATGGAAGTATTTGCGGGATATGCTTCTCATTGTGATTATGAAATGGGAAGAGTGGTTGATGCTGTAAAACAACTCCCTGATGCTGATAATACTATAATTATTTATATAGCCGGAGATAACGGAGCAAGTGCAGAAGGTGGTATAGAAGGTTCTGTAAACGAAAATTTATTCTTTAACGGAATTTCAGAAAAATGGGAGGATAATCTTAAAGCTATAGATGAATTAGGTGGTCCAAAACATTTTAATCATTTTACAGCAGAGTGGGCATGGGCCATGTGTGCGCCTTTTCAATGGACAAAACAGGTTGCAAGTCACTTTGGAGGAACCCGAAACCCGATGATTATTTCCTGGCCGGCAAAAATTAAGGATAAAGGAAGCTTAAGAAGTCAGTTTACACACACTATTGACATTGTGCCAACGTTGTATGAAATTATCGGAATAACTCCTCCGGAAACCCTTAACGGAATCACTCAAAGTCCTATTGAAGGTATCAGTTTTGCTTACACTTTCAGTGATGCAAAAGCTAAAGAAAAACACACGACCCAATATTTTGAATTGGGTGTTAACAGAGGGATTTACCACAATGGCTGGATGGCGTCGGCGTTGTCTTTTGCACCTTGGAACCCAAATCGCGGAGCATTTGATCCTGATAAACAAAAATGGGAATTGTATAAAGTAGATGAAGATTTTACACAGTCCAATGATGTAGCATCCAGTAATCTAACGAAATTGAGAGAAATGCAGGATTTATGGTGGGTTGAAGCCTCGAAATATAATGTACTTCCGTTAGACTGGCGTGCAGTAGAAAGACTTAATGGAGAATTAATGGGAAGACCAACACTTGCAGGAGATGCTACTACTTTTACGTATTATCCTGGACAAGTTGGACTTCCAAATGAAGCTTCTCCACGTATTTTAAACAAATCCTGGTCAATTACAGCAGATCTCGATATTGCTGACAGTAATGTTGAAGGTATGATTGTTACCCATGGCGGTTTAGTTGGTGGTTATGGTTTGTATGTACAAAATGGAAAACCAAGTTTTGTTTATAACAATTTAGCCTTAGAACGTCCGACAATTACAGGAAAAGAGACACTGCCAAAAGGAAAAGTGAAATTGGTGGTCGATTTCAAATATGAAGGAAAAAGCGATGAAAGAGGAAAAGGAGCAACTGTAACAATGTCTGTAAACGGAAAAAAAGTAGCAGAAGAACATTTGGATAGAACAATTCCGATCCAGATTTCGCTTAACGAAGGTTTAGATGTGGGCATGGATGCCGGTTCTCCTGTCGATTTTAATTATAAACTTCCTTTTGAGTTTACTGGAAAAATTGAAAAAGTAACTTATAATCTTGAAGGTACCAAGGAAGCAAAATCAGGAAAATCTGCGAAAGCTAAGTAAAATATAACTATTTAACCAAAGTATCAGAGTCTTCTGTAATTGGAAGATTTTGATACTTTTTTTATTCTTTTGAAAGGATAGTTTGAAGACTTTTGCTTAAAATAGAAACAGCTTTTTCCATTTCTTCTTTTTCTAAATGCCCGAAACCTAAACGAGTTGCTGTTAGGTCTTTTGTTTGGTATAAAATAGTTTTAGGCAGAAACAATTCATTTGTGGCACACTCTTTTTGAAATTTAATCAGATTAAAATCGTCCAGCCATTCTACCCAAATTGCTAATCCTCTTGGTGGAATTTTAAATTTTATTTTATCGTTTAATTTTTCGTTTAGCAGGGAAACAAAATAATCCCGGCGTTCTTTGTAGATTTTCTTGTTTTTTTTGGAAAGACGATGCGCTTCACCTTCTGAAATCCATTCGGTTAAGACCTGTTCTTTCATGACATCAATACTTGGTTCGAGAATGTTTTGATGTTTTTCCAGTTCTTTAATAAATTCGGCAGGAGCGGCAACAAATCCATAACTAAATCCAGACGGAAGCGATTTTCCAAAAGAACCAATGTAAACCACACGCTGATGAGAATCGAAAGCAGCTAAAGGCAGTACAGGATTATTATCGTAATGAAAATCAAAATCATAATCGTCTTCCAAAATGACAAAACCGTATTGATTCGCTAATTCCAAAACTTCAATCCTTTTTTTAGCGCTGAGCAGAATTGTTGTTGGATAATGATAATTGGAAGTGAGATACAGCATTCTAATTGGAGAAGTTTCGCAGATTTCCTTCAATCTTTTAGTGTCAATTCCGTCCTCATTTACAGGAATCGAAATAATCTGCGCTCCGGTATTTGTCAATGTCATATTAGACATATAGTAGCCTGGAGAAGCTACAACCACTTTATCTCCCGGATTTATTAAAACTTTGGTAACCAAATACAATCCGATTTCATGACTGCTTGTCGTCAAAAGATTGGAAGTAGAAATGCGGATTCCTCTGGTAAGATTCAGATAATTCGAAAACTGTGTTTTAAAATTCGAATGCGACCGAAGCTGAATCTGTTCATAGGTTTTAGTGGTTTTATGTCTTTTTAATTTTGAAACATATAATCTCGCCAAAACATCGGTCTGTACCAATCTTAAATCAGGCATTCCATCATTAAACTGATACGGAAGATTGCTAATTTCTAGTGGATTTTCCAGAATTGTAGAACGCTGGAAAGAAAATCCAGAATCAAATTGCGAAGAATTTTGTTCTTTTAAAGTTGTAAACTCAGCTTTATTTTTTTGTTTTTGCTGTGATAAAATAAAAGTTCCTTTATTCGGAAGTGTTTCGATCCAGCCTTGCGATTCCAAATCCTGAAAAGCTTTAATCAAAGTATTTCGGTTTACGGCCAATACTTTACAGAGAATACGCGTTCCGGGAAGTTTTGTTCCTTCAGGCAGAAAACCGGTCTGAATCGCTTTTATAAATTCAAAAACAATCTGAAGGTACAAGGCTGTATTTTCTTCAGGCTTAAGCTGAATAAAGCTTTTAAAAGGAATTTCAACCGGACTACTCATAATTATAAAACTGGCATACTTGATTAGTACGGCAAGATACTACTTTTGCCAAAAAAAATTAACCAAATGAAAAAAATCTACTTTGCTGCTTTGGCAGTAATTTGTTCTAACATTTATGCACAGACCAAAAAGGATTCCATCAATGAAATGAACGAGGTAATCATTAATGAAAACCGTTTTAATACGCCTATTTCTAAACAAAACAGAAATGTTTATGTGATTAGCAGTGAAACTATAAAGAAACTTCCGGGAAGAACACTTCAGGAAGTATTACAATATGCCAATGGAGTTGATATCAGACAAAGAGGGCCATTTGGAACTCAGGCAGACATTAGTGTTGATGGCGGAAGTTTTGAACAGACCGTTGTTTTATTAAACGGAGCGAAAGTAATCGATTCTCAAACAGCTCACAATATGCTGAATTTGCCTCTTCCGGTTGAAGTTATTGAAAGAATTGAGGTAGTTCGTGGACCGGCTGCAAGAATTTATGGAATTAACAGCTTAACCGGAGCGATTAACATTATTACTAAAAAACCAACCGATTCAGGATTTTTGGTAAGTACTTACGCTGGTTCAAATTTTGAAAAAGATACTCAGGATACTGGTGATACGTTCTACGGAACAGGAATTCAGGCTGGAGCCGTTTTAGGTAAAGAGAAACAACAGCATTTAATTTTTGCTTCTCATGATAAAAGCAATGGTTACCGATACAATACGGCATTTGAAAACAATAAAATTTTCTATCAGGGAAATGTGCAGATCAATGATTCTAATGAAATTTTAGGCTCTGCTGGATACATCAATAATGGTTTTGGTGCCAACGGATTCTATGCAGCACCGGGTGATATCAATTCTACTGAAATTGTACAGACAACTTTTGCCAACATTCAGTCAAAACATGCTATTACAGAAAACTGGAAAATTATGCCAAGAGTAACCTATCGTTATAACTATGACGATTATCGTTATTTAGGAAACTCAAATTTAGCTGTTGGAAGAAGCCAGCATTATACCAATTCGATTGCAGGAGAATTAAACTCTACAGTTAAATTGTCTAAAGGAGAAATTGGTTTTGGAGCAGAATTTAGAAATGAAAACATTCATTCTTCTAATATTGGAGATCACGATCGCGAAAATGTAGGCGTATATGCCGAATACAGAACGAGTTTTACGGAAAAATTCGATGTAAACATTGGAACTTATTTAAATTACAATTCAGATTACAAATGGCAGATTTATCCGGGAATCGATGCTAGTTATGCGATTACAGATGCCTTTAAAATTATTGGTAATGTAGGAACAAGTCAAAGAATTCCATCATTTACAGATTTATATTTGAAACAAACTGGAAATATTGGAAATACTGATTTAGATTCAGAAAATGCTTTTCAAAGTGAAATTGGTTTCAAATACAATAAAAAAGCCTTGAGTTTGAATGCGAATTATTTCTACAGAAAAATTGACAATTACATCGACTGGATGCGTAATGCGACAACAGTGCCATGGCAAAGTCAGAATACAGGAGATTTAAATACAAACGGAATCAATTTACGTGGTATTTACCGATTTGATTTTTCTAAAGATTCTCGTTTGAATATTCTTTTAGCGTACACCTATTTAGATTCTGAATTTAAAAGTTCACGTACAGAAATATACTCAAAGTATCTTATTTCTTCTTTAAAACATCAAATTACCAATACGATAGATTATCAGTTTAAAAATTTCTCTGTTTTGTTTGCAACACGTTTCAACGAGAGAATCACCGGGCCGTCTTATTGGGTAAATGATTTTAGAGTAAGTCAGTCTATTCATAAATTCACGATCTTTTTAGATGCGCAGAATATATTTAATGCGACTTATTACGAAGTAGGAGCAGTGCCATTGCCTTCAAGATGGTTTACTTTGGGAGTGAAATTAGTTACTTTTTAAAATTACTTTATTAGTTAGAATAGGGGCTGTCTTAAAACTAAAAGACAGCCCCTATTTGCGTTATAATTTTTAATGTTCCGTAGGAACATTTCATCGGGAGAAAATCATATTATTATCCGTAATTACGTTCCGTAGGAATGTTTCATTTAGACATCATTTTTTAATAATCTAACGCATCAGACGTTCCTACGGAACGTTAATTTGGGAGGTCTTTATTTTTTTTACCGATGAAACATTCCTATGGAATGAGAATCGAAGTGAAAAATAAATCAATTGCTGTTATATAAAATTTATAAGAAATACTGTAAAATAAGCCGTTTTATAAGTAGTTACTTAGCATTTGTAAATATTTAAAACATTTATTATGAAAGCTTTATTGAAATTGAAAGCCGTTTTTTTAGTAGTTGTGATCGGATTATTTTCTTCATGTAAAAAAAATGACGGCTATAGCGATAAAATAGATACAAATTCAGTTCCTGTTGAGACGGTGCAAAAGACAAAAGACACAGCAGAAGTTACAGGGACTAGTTCTGGCGGGACTTCACCTGCAGCAAAAAGTATTCAAATTACAAATATGGAAAAAGAAGGAGTTGAAAGTACAGCGGGTACAGGAACCGGACCAGGAGAAAGTCCGGAAGATGGTGCAACCTATACACCTTCAAAAGGAGTGCTGAAAGACAGTGTAAAACTGGAGACGGAAAGCGCCAAAAGAAGAAAAAATAAATAAACGTTGAAGATAAAATCTAAGCTCATTTCAAAACGAAATGAGTTTTTTTTATGCTTTTTAAAAAGGTATTAATTTAATCTAAAGCGCTAAATGGTAAAAATAATTCAAAATTGTTTTTATTTTAATTGTTTGTTATATAGTGTTTTATAATAGGTTTTAAACATTTTTTAAAATTAATTTGAAAAAATAATATTAAATACTACTAATTTGATAGAATTAATATATATATTTGTATCACAGAAAAGTTCTGAATGATACTTATCCAGAAAGACTGAGGGAATAGGCCCATTGACGTCTTAGCAACCTGTTGCCGAATAAGGTGCTAAATCCTTCCGCCGCGGCGGACAGATAAGAAAAGATTTCCTCAAAATCTGAATAAGATCATCTTTGTAAAACTTTTTATTTTTTAAAATGAAAACAGATTCAACTTTATACGCCGGTTACGAACTTTTGAACGTAATGTTCGAAGAAAACAGTCTTGCCTTTTTTCGAATGCGCCGCAAGTAAAATTCTCTCAATAATTTTTTAAAACAATATTTTCTAAAGACCATTTTGAAATAGGTCTCAGGAATTCTTTTGTCCAATCTTAAACTAAAAATCAAAATAAAAATGAAAAAAATAATCTTAGGTTTTGCCTTGTTTTTGGGATTTGCACAAACTCAGGCACAGGAAAGTAATTTACAATTAAAAGGAACAGTTGTAGATACTGTTGCACAATATGTTTATCTGCAAAAATTCCATAATAAAATGTTTACCACAATTGATTCGGTAAAGGTAAAAGACGGCAATTTTAGTTTTAAGACTAAAGTAAAAACGCCGGAATTATACGGTTTAAGCGTCAATACAGAAAGTAGTCCGCTTTATGTTTTTCTTGAAAAAGGACCAATTACGGTAAAATTAAATCCAAAGAAATATTACAGTAATTCTGTTGTAGAAGGTTCTGTTTCTCAGGATTTGTTTGAAACTTATAAAAAATCGAAAGATATAGAAATTAGTAAATTCATTACAGAGAATCCTAAATCAATAGTTTCGGCTTATGTGTTGTACAGAAACTGGTCATATAGACTGTCGCCGGAACAAATCAGAGAAAATATTGCTTTGCTGGATAAAAGCCTTCAGACGACTACTTACGTTAAAGAACTAAAAGATCTGGCTCTTGTTTTAGACGGTTTGGCTGTTGGAAAAAAAGCGCCTGATTTTACAGCCAATGATCCAAATGGAAAGCCAATTCGTTTTTATGAAAATTTAAAGGGTTACACTTTAGTCGATTTCTGGGCTTCATGGTGTGGTCCTTGCCGAAGAGAGAACCCAAATATTGTAAAAGCGTATAAAGAATTTCATGATAAAGGATTCAATATTGTCGGGATTTCTTTAGACAAAAAGAAAGAAAACTGGATCAAAGGAATTCAGGATGATAATCTGACCTGGATACATGTTTCTGATTTGCTTTTCTGGAATAGTGCAGTTGCCAAATTATACGGAATAAGAGCAATTCCCGGTAATTATTTAGTGGATTCGAACGGAGTAATTGTAGCTAAAAATCTTCAGGGAGAAGAATTACATACGACGTTAAAATCGCTTTTGGATAAAAAGATTTAAGTATAGATCCACACAATCTTGTCATCCTGAGCGGATGCGAAGGATCTTCGTAAGTAGCTCCTCAAAGGAAAGAACCAATCTTTGTAGAATATAGGACGAAGATTCTTCCTTCGTCAGAATGACAAGATTGATAAAAAGTTTGCAAAAAATATTACATTATTAAATTAAAAATGATAAGGAAATGAATGCTATTGAGACAACAAAAGAACCAATTGAGTTAGAGTGTTACTTCTCTAAATTTAGAGAAAATACAGTAGGAATCGATCATACTTTTGAATCGGTTTACGGAGAACAAAATCTAGTTTATGCCGACTGGGTTGCCAGCGGAAGATTATACGTTCCGATCGAGGATATTATGCTCAACAAAATGGGACCAATGATTGCCAATACACATTCATTTTCCAGTCAGACCGGAAAGGCTTCGACTTATGCTTATCAGCACGCAAGAGAAATTATTAAGAAATCGGTAAATGCCAATGCATCGGATGTTTTGGTAACAACGGGAACCGGAATGACAGCTGCTTTATCTAAATTGCAGCGTATTATGGGTTTGCGAAGCGATTATAAAGAAGACAGACCAGTGGTTTTTATAACTCACATGGAACATCATTCGAATCAGGTTCCGTGGTACGAAACCAATGCCGAAGTGGTGATTTTACAGCCAGATGAAAATAATTTGGTAGATCCAAAAGTACTGTCGGAAGAAATTAAAAAATATGCGGACAGAAGTTTGAAAATTGGTTCGTTTACAGCTTGTTCCAATGTTACGGGAATTATTACGCCTTACCATGAATTAGCGAAAATCATGCATCAAAACGGCGGACTTTGTTTTGTTGATTTTGCTGCTTCTGCACCTTATGTCAAAATCGATATGCATCCAAAAGATCCGGAAGCGCAATTGGACGCCATTTTCTTTTCGCCTCACAAATTCCTAGGCGGACCAGGAACAAGCGGTGTTTTGGTTTTTAATGAAAAATTATATCAATCTGATTTTCCGGATAATCCGGGCGGGGGAAATGTAAAATGGACCAATCCGCTTGGGAAATATTGTTACAGCGATGTGATTGAAGTTCGCGAAGATGGAGGAACTCCAGGATTTTTGCAAGTTATTAGAGCTGCTCTGGCTTTAGAATTAAAAGAGCAGATGGGAGTAGAGAACATCCAAAAAAGAGAAAAAGAACTTCTGAATCTTTGTTTTTCAAGGCTTCAAAAAATTCAGGGTTTATCTATTCTGGGAGACCTAACGACAGAAAGAATTGGCTGTGTTTCCCTTGTGATTGAAGATATTCATTACAATTTGATCGTAAGACTTTTGAATGACCGTTTCGGAATTCAGGTTCGCGGTGGCTGGTCGTGTGCGAGTACTTATGCGCATTATTTGTTCAATATTAATGAGAAGAAATCGGCAGAAATTACCAATGAATTATTGGAGAGAAATCAAACCAATAAACCGGGCTGGGTTCGTTTGTCTTTACACCCGATTACGACGAATGAAGAGCTTTTCTATATCTGTGATGCGATTGAGAAAGTAGCTTCGAATTATAAAAAATGGCAGAAAGATTACGAATATAATCCCGCGTCGAATGAATTTGAAAATCCTAAAATAAAAGATTCTATAACAAATGAGGTAAAAGATTGGTTTAAGTTAGATTAGTTAGTTTTTTTAACCTAACAGGTTTTCAAAACCTGTTAGGTTTTTATTAAAATTTAATAAACACATAGAAATATAGGTTTTTTAATTAGTAAAGAAGATGAAAAAAGAAGCTAGTTTCTAACACATAGGAGTTAACTATGTGTTTTTAACTAAATGAAATGCCTTTTAAACGCAAAGAAAAACTATGTTTCTATGTGTTTAAAAAAATAAATTAAAATATGAAAACAATTCCAAGAAGAGTCGTAACAGGTTTACGAAATGGAAAATCAATAATAGAACAAGACAATATTGTAACCAATGTTTCAGAGCATTTTCCGGGATTAATTATTTCGGATGTTTGGTCAACTGATACTACTCCCGCAAAATACGAGGAAAAAGAAATAGAGAATACTGCTTTTCCGAATACACCCAAAAACGGAAGTTATTTTCGTTATGTACAAATTCCGCCCGATAAAGATTTAGGAATTGTGGCACCAGAAGGGCAGCCTCATCCGTTAATGCATCAAACCGATACCTTAGATTATATTGTGATTTTAGCTGGAGAAATTTATCTTATTGTAGACGAAGAGGAAACTTTACTACAGGCGGGTGATATTGTAATTCAGCGCGGAACCAATCATGCTTGGAGCAACCGTTCAGATTTGCCTTGTATTCAGTTGGCTGTTTTACTGGATGCTGAATCAATTAAGTAATATAATAATCACTATTTGTTTTTAACGGATTAATTTTTTTATCATTTAATTCCAACAATGTATTTTCGATCATTTCGGCCATCGTATCCAAAGCAAGGTCATTGGGTTGTTTACCAAACGGATCTTCCAGTTCATCGGCGATGGCTTCGAGTGCAACAAAAGTGTAGGCAATAAATACAATGATAAACGGCGTAATCCAGCCTAATGTTTCAACGAATCCAAATGGAAGCATAAAACAATAAATATAAACGGTGCGATGCAATAATACACTATAAGTATAAGGAATAGGAGTGCTGGCAATTCGTTCGCATCCGCCTACGATATCTGAAAGTTTGTTCAGATTTTCTTCAAAAGCCAATTGTGTTACGCTGTCAATTTTACCATCTGCTTTTGCTTTTTTGATCCAGTTTCCGAGTTCTCTTAAAATGATGATTGGTTTGTACCGAACTTCTTTTAGACTTTCAGCAAATTCATTTTCAAGTAATCGTTTTAAATCTTCTTCAGAATCAGTATGTCTAAGCTGATGCTTTAAACTGTAAACAAAGGCGATAAGAAGATTTGTAAACTCATCGCGTTTCGTTTCGTATTCTTTATCATTAATAAGAGAAATGCTTTGTCTGGCAAGGGAACGGGTATCATTGAGAAGTGCGCCCCAAAGTTTTCTTCCTTCCCAAAAACGATCATAACTTACATTGTTTCTAAAGCCAAGAAATATAGCAAGCGTTATTCCGAATAACGTAAAAGCAGCCGGATTGATGTGCAGATTATGTTCTAATAAAAAGGGTTTAAAACAGACCACAGCAAGAGAAAACAAAAGTAATAACAGAAGTCTAGGAAGTAATTGTGGTAAAACAGAGCCATTCCACTCAAAGAGCATTTTGAACCAATTCGTTTTTTTCTTGATAATCATTGGATAAGTAAGGAATTATGATACTATAAAAGTAACTAAAACTACAGTATTTTGGAGTATAAAAACAATAAGAATATTTGTTTTTGTTAATTGAAAAAGCCTAAGTAAAAGAGCTCAAAAATTTTTATATTTGAGATATTCTATTCGATAAAAGCACAGTTGAAGTTTCATTTTAATTAAAGCACTTTATGAAGGTATTTTTTATTAGAACAATGTTGTTTTTAATGTTCTTAACTATTTTTTCCTGTGATACCAAAAAAGAAAAACCGGAACCAAAGCCATATAAAGCAGGTGTAATTTTATCTTTTGACGACGCTTATGTCGATGAATGGGCTGAAGCAGATAGTGTACTGAAAAAATACAAATGGAGAGCTACGTTTAATGTCTGCAGGATAGATTCTATTGGAGCTCCTGAAATTAAAAAGCTTCTTGAAATGCAAAAATATGGTCACGAAATTGCAGGTCACGGATATCACCATTACAATGCCGTAAAATTTGTACAGCAAAATGGAATAGATGCTTATATGAAACAAGAAATAGATCCTATGATTGTTTCTATGAAAAAGAAAGGATTTAAAGTGACTTCTTTTGCTTATCCTTACGGTGAGAGATCAGAAGAACTGGACAAAGCTTTGTCTCCGGATTTTAAAATAATTAGAGGAAGAGCCTTTGGAGGTGAAATTCCGGAAAAGCAAGACAGTTATTTTAATAATTCAAAAATTGTATTTGCTTTTGATATTGACAATAGTCACATTCATTTTAGCATTCCATACCTTTTAGAATTACTGGATTATGCTAAAAAAAATAATAAAATTCTGATTTTATGCAGTCATAAACCAGTTAAAAATGTAACCGAAAATTATCAGACCAAAATTGAAACCTTGGAATTTGTTTGTAAATACATGAAACTTAATGATCTTAAATTTTATACTTTGTCAGATTTAGATGATTTGATTTATAAAAAATAACAGATTTTAATTTCATTAATTCTTACTGAAAATAGATTTAGATATTGGTCTGGAATACACTTGTAAATAATTCACTACGTGTAATAAAATTAATTATATTAGCTTTTACAAAAACAAGTGAGTGTCTCTATTTCACTGGCTAAAAAACAAATTGAGCTAAAAATCATGATGTTTTACCATATTGATTAAAAAATAACGGAGCTTTTATACATTAAGTGAAACAATGGAGTTAACAGAAAATCAAGATTTATTTCAAGCCATTTTTGACTCTACAGCCAACGGTATTACCGTCATAAGACCTGTGTATAATGAGGAACGAGAAATAAACGATTTTTCGATTTTGTTTTTAAATTCTCATGTTTTAAAACAGCTTGACGATCTATATTATAAAGGCAGACTGTATAGTGAAGTTTTTCCCGGGATAAAAGAAAACGGTATTCTTGAAAAATTTATTAATACTGCAGAAACTGGTATTTCAACCGATTTTGAATGTAAATATACTTCAAATGGTTTGAAATTCTGGTTTAGGTTTGCAGCCGTAAAAAAGGATGAATTACTGGTTATTACTTCAGAAAACCTGACTAAAAAGAAAAAGACAGAGATAGCGCTGAAAAGTGCTTTAGAAACTGCAGAAAAACAAACGCGATTTTATCATTCAATTACCAATACAACGCCTGATTTGGTATATGTTTTTGATCTTTCCTATAAATTTACTTACGCCAATAAGGCACTCCTGGCCATGTGGGGAAAATCTGCTGAAGATGCTATTGGTAAAGGTTTGAGAGATAACGGATATGAAGAATGGCATGCAGCAATGCATGAAAAAGAAATAGATGAAGTAGTCGCTTCAAAAAAAACAATTAGAGGTACAGTTTCTTTTCCACATGCTGAATTAGGAAGCAGAGTTTACGACTATATTTTTGCTCCGGTTTTTAATGAAGACGGCGAAGTAGAAGCAATTGCAGGAACTACTCGTGATATAACAGAAATAAAACAAGCAGAAGAACAACAACTTTTAGCAAGCAGAAAAATTGAAGAAAGTGAAGCGACTTTAAGATCAATGATCGACCAAACTCCGTCTCCTACACTGGTATTAATGGGAGATGATTTGGTTATCAAGCAGATCAATAAACACATGCTTGCCATGATTGGGCGAGGAGAAGAGATCATTGGAATGCCATTGATTGATGTTTTGCCTGAATTGAGAGGACAATATGTTTGGACTCAGGTTCAGAATGTGTATAATGAAGGAATGCCCTTTGACCAAAGCGAAGTTCTCGTACAGCATAACCGAACAGGAGTAATGCGGGACTATTACTATAATCTGGCTTATCGTCCATTGATTGAAGATGGAAAGATAACTGGAATGATTCAAGTAGCTGTTGATGTTACGGAACAGGTCGTGGCGCGTAAAAAAATGGAAGAGAGTGAAAATCGTTTCCGTGTTTTGGTTAATGCTTCATCTGATTTTGTGTATCGAATGAATGCCGATTGGACCGTAATGCGTAATCTGGAAGGTATTGATTTACAATCAGATGAGGGAGATGTTGTTTTTAACTGGATTGATAAGTTCATCTATATCGAAGATCAGCAAAAAGCTTTAAAACTTATTACTGATGCTATTGAAAATAAAAAAATATTTGAAATGGAACATCGGGCTTTAAAACCGGATGGAACTTTGGGCTGGACATTTTCAAGAGCAATACCAATATTAGACGATCAAAATAATATTATTGAGTGGTTTGGCGCTGCCGGTGATATTTCTTCTCAAAAAGAGGTACAGCAAATTATTAAAGACAGTGAAGAAAAATTCCGCCAGCTGGCAGATTTGGTACCGCAGGTAATCTGGACGGCAAAACCAGATGGTTATGTAGATTACTACAATAAGCGTTGGTACGAATATACAGGACTGGATGAAGAAAAGTTTGGAGATGAAAGCTGGGTTCCAATGCTGCATCGCGACGATGTATTACCTGTTTTGGAAGCTTGGTATATAAGTGTTCAGAATGGAAGTAGTTACCAATTAGAATTTAGATTAGAAAATAAAAATACAGGTTTGTACCGCTGGTTTTTAAGTAAAGCTGTTCCTATACGAGATAAAACGGGAGTTATTGTAAGGTGGTTTGGTACTTGTACAGACATACACGAACAAAAAACAATAACCGAAAAATTAGAAAGTCTCGTAGCAGACAGAACCAAAGAATTACAGCGTTCTAATGAAGATTTACAACAGTTCGCTCACGTTGCTTCTCACGATTTAAAAGAGCCTGTAAGAAAGATTAAAACTTTCACAAGCAGACTGGAGGAACATCTTGAAGGAAATCTGGATGAATCTGCTGCCAGATTTATTGGGAGAATCCACGTTGCCGCAGATCGTATGTTTAATATGATTGACGGTGTATTGATGTATTCTAAGATTAATGCCAATTTACAGAAAGCAACATTAGTCGATCTTAATGATGTTTTAAAAAATATTGAAACCGATTTAGAAGTCTCTTTACAGAATACAAAAGGAGAGATTCATTATAATGACTTACCAAAACTGGAAGGAGCTTCAGTATTGTTATATCAGCTTTTTTATAATTTGATTAATAATTCTATTAAATTTGCTAAAAACGGAGTACCGCCTAAGATTACAATATCCTCAAAAATAATAATGGAGAATCAAAAAGTGATTGCTCTAATGACGGTTGAGGATAACGGAATTGGTTTTGAAAATGAGCAATCTGCACAAATTTTTGAAACTTTTACAAGGCTTAATTCTAAAGATGTTTACGAAGGAACAGGTTTAGGATTATCACTTTGTAAAAAAATAGTAGAACGGCACGGTGGAAGTATTACAGCAGTTGGAAGACCATATGCAGGAGCTGTCTTTACCATAAAACTCCCTCTGAAACAACAAGAAATGGGCATTTAAGTATGAGCAAAAAAATAATTTTACTGGCTGACGACGACACAGATGACACCGAAATGTTTTGTGAGGCATTAGAAGAAATAAATGAAAATATTACCTGTCATTGTGCAGAAAATGGAAGTCAGGCGTGGAAGATATTAAATCAGATTAACGAAAAACCACAACTGATTTTCCTGGATCTTAATATGCCGGTTATGAATGGCTGGGATTGTCTTAAGTTAGTAAAACAAGATTCCCATTATAAAGATATACCAGTAATTATGATTTCGACTTCTTCTCATAAAAATGATATCGAAATGGCTTCAAAACTGGGATCCATTTGTTATTTGGTCAAACCCAATAGCTTTAAGGATTTAAAACAATTACTTTTAGCAATCACATCTAATCTTGGAGATGGATTAAGAGACGCTTTGATTAAATTAAAAGAAAGCGGTTCTAAACATATTTTTATGTGTACCGGTAATGCAGATTAATTTTAATCGATCACTATTTTTTTAGATTCAATTGCACTTTAAATTTACCATAGTACGGATTTTCTGCCATTAAAGAATGTCCAATTATTAAAATGTAGTTTCCTTTTTGTTTGAGCGGAATTTTTAAATCCATTCCAAAAGGACCATCCGAAGTTTTATCAGGTAGAATAATCTGATTGAAACGGATATTTCCTTTGCCTGTTGCCGCAACAATTTCTGCTTTTAATTCACCTGAATCTTCAGCTTTAAATTTGATATAGACTTTTGAATTTATAGAATCTAAAGCACTTTCTGCGATAAACAGGTTTTCTTTGTTTTCAAAATTCATGAAAATAGTATCACCTATTTGTTTGTTCTCTTGCTCTTTTTCTTCTCGAGTGATAGTTATAGAGTCAATACGATTTGTAACGTTTTCCTTATTATTAATAGTGCTGTTCTCCTTTTTTTGGCAGGAAAAAAGTAAAATGCAGATTAAAATCAGTGATAATTTTTTCATGTTTTATTAACTAATCATTTCAAAAGCACCAGGCTTTTCTTCATTATCATCGTATTCGCCAGCAATATTCTCATCCAACTCTTCTTCTTCTTCCCAGTCATTTTCATCATATTCAGAATCAAAATCATATTCTAGGCTTTCTTCCAATTCTCCAAGTTCCAGATTGTAGTGGTTAGAAGCTGACAGCCTATTTGTGTAATCACCTTCCAAATAATCATCATAATTCAATAATAGTTGTTCTTCGTATGAATTCATTTCGTTTGCAAATTCATCAGATAAGTAGTTCTCGGATCTCATGTCAATCAATTTAAAATTAATAATATCTTTTTTTTTAGCTTATTCTAAAATTAGACTTTTACAAGACGAATTATTTTATATAATTTTCGAACCGCGTTGTGAAATTTTCATTTATTGAGAATTCAAATTTTTGAAAATTGTTTTCAAATGCTTTTCCTTGTTTATTCTTTATTGTTGGAACTTTTATATAATTTTACAGTCTATGTATGAAATATTCCAAAAATATCTGGACGATAAAGTAACACTGACACAGTCAGAATCTGATTATATTCAATCCTTTGCTATTATTAAAAAACTTCGTAAAAGACAATATCTGCTGCAGGAAGGTGATATTTGGAAATACGATGCTTTTATAACAAAAGGCTGTCTTCGAACTTATTCTGTTGATGAAAAAGGAAGCGAGCATGTCAATAGTTTCAGTATCGAGAATTGGTGGACAGGAGACAGAGAGAGTCTGTTATTGCAGCAACCATCACGTTTTAATATCGATGCTATTGAAGATAGCGAATTAGTATTGTTTACGCATGAGAATTTTGAAATGCTTTGTCATGAAATTCCAGCTTTTAATAATATGGTAAATACAATTCTTCAAAAAAGTTTTATTGCGGCTCAAAACCGAATTCAGGCATCACTGAGTTTTACAGCAGAAGAAAAGTATTTAAACTTTATAACAAAATACCCGGGATTTGCTTCGCGAATACCACAAACAATGATTGCATCGTATCTCGGAATGACACCGGAAACTTTAAGTCGTATAAGGAAACAAACCGCAAAAAAATAATCAGGGAGCTTTTAAGCTCCTTTTTTTTATGCCTTATTCCAAAACACTTGATCTAAATCAAGTTTTTACTTATTTCTAATCAATGTACAGGTTTTGCATTCAATGCAACTTTGTAATGTTCAAAAGAAACAAATTTTATAACATTTAAAAATTAGAAATCATGTCAAAAACAATTTTCATTACAGGTACAAGTTCAGGATTTGGAAAACTTACAGCTATAACATTGGCAAATGCGGGTCATTCAGTAATCGCAGGAATGCGTAATACAACAAGTAAAAATGCAGAAGCAGCAAACGAACTTTCAAAGCTTTCAAATATTGAGGTAGTAGATATCGATATTACAGATGATGCTTCTGTAAACGAAGCTTTTCAAAAGGTACTTATTAAATACGGAAAAATCGATGTATTAATTAATAATGCAGCAGTAAGCGGTTTTGGTTTGTTAGAAGGTTATTCGATCGATCAGGTACGCAAGATGTTTGAAGTAAATGTTTATAGTGTTCTACGCACTTATCAGGCAGTTCTTCCTTCTATGAGAAAAGAAAAAAACGGACTTATTATTAACATCACTACTGGAGCAAGCGGACATACACTTCCGTTTATGATTCCGTACATCGCTTCAAAATTAGTAGTAGAAAGTTTTACTGAAGGCTTACAAGATGAGTTAGCAGATTACGGAATTGAAAATGTGAGCATTCAGCCAGGTGTTTATCCTACTGAGATGAATAACGGTTCAAAAGCAGGTATCAATGCTGATAAACAAGAAATAATTGATCAATATGGAAGTGCTGCAACAGATAAATTTAATGCTTTAGGCACAGCTTTATTTGGAAAAATGGCTCAGTTTGATATGAATCCGCAGACTATTGCAGATGGAATTCTGGAATTGGTTAATATGAAAAAAGGAGAGAGACCACTTCGTTTTCCACTTGATGCCATTGCACAGGGAACAGATAAAGAATTTATCGAAGCTCGTGCGGCTATTAAAGCAAAATGGTTAGCGGCTTACAGTAATTAATTTTTATTCAGTAATACACAACATTAAATAATAAATCATGAAAACACAATATAAATCAAATCAAAAAGTACAAACTTCAGCAATCGCTTTATTAAATCTATTCTTTTTCTTTTCAGCTTCTGATAAAGCTGTTGCTCAAAATAATGCTGGAATTTTAGGAATTGATCATGTTGGTATTAACGTACCTGATCTCAATCAGGCGATACCATTTTTTAGCGATGTTTTAGGTTTTACGCCTGTGACACAACTTGGGCCAATACCATTGGATGCCAATTGGAAAGAAGCTAATCATATCAATCCGAATACAGGAGCCGTAACAATAAAGATGATAAATGCCGGTACTGGCGCCAGTATTGAAGTTTTTAGTTACGCCGATAATAAAGGCAGTAAAGCCCATCCGAATTCTGATGACATAGGAGCTTCGCATATTGCTTTTTATACATCGGATATAAATGAATCCGTAAAATATCTAAAAAGTAAAGGTGTAAAAATATTAGGAGAACCATTTTTGACACCGTCAGGAGACACTGCAGGTGAATCATGGGTTTATTTTGAAACGCCTTGGGGATCTAAAATGGAATTGGTTTCGTATCCAGATGGAAAAGGATATGAAAAATCGAATCCGAAAACAGTTTTATGGTCGCCAAAAAATAGTTCTGTCAAAAAAACATCAGACAAAGATTTTGATGTTAAAAGAAATACAGAAATAATCGAAAATCATTTGAAAATCTGGAATGAAAAAGATGAAACTAAAAGAACTTCTTTATTGAATCAATTTTATGCTTCTGATGTTGAGATGGTAGACCGTCATTTCATAGCAAGAGGGCAGAAGGAAATTAGCAAATTTATTGTAGAGCTTCAGCAAAAAAATCCTGATTTCAGGTTTAGTGCTAAATCATTAGAAACAAATCATAATATAGTGCGTTTGTACTGGCAGTTTGGTTCAAAAGCAAAACCAGCTGTGGTTTCCGGAATGGATTTGTTTGTAATTGAAAACGGGAAAGTGCAGAAATTGTATGTTTTTGTTGATGGGAAAAAATAAATGATAAATTCTTCTACTAGAATTTAAAAAGCCAGAAAGTGTTTTTCTGGCTTTTTAATTGGTATTAAATCGTTTTTAAAACACCTCCATCAGCTCTTAATGATGAACCATTAGTTGCTACAGCTAAAGGACTTGAAAGATAAACTGCGAGCGAAGCAATCTCATTTGGATTTATAAAACGCTGTAATAAAGAATGCGGATTGGTCTGCTGCATGATGATGTTCTTCATTTGTTCGGTTTCGATGTTTTGCATAGATGCGATTTGTTCTATGGTTGACGCTACACCATCAGAATAAGTTGGTCCACCTAGAATTGTATTTACGGTAACCTCAGTTCCAATTGTGAGTTTAGATAAACCATTACTCACGGCTGTCATGGCTGCTTTCGTCATTCCGTAATGAATCATATTTCCCGGAATGTTGACTCCGGATTCACTGCTGATAAAAATAATTCTTCCTGTTTTTTTCTCAAGCATTTGCGGTAAAAGTTTTTTTGAAAGACGAATACCGCTCAATACGTTAATTTCAAATATTTTGTACCAATCTTCCTCTTCAATGTCTTCGAAATTTTTTAAATCGAATATTCCAACGTTATTAATTAAGATATCAATATCATTTAACTGGTTTAATAAGTTGGCTACTTCCTCTTTCTTTCCAAAATCAGCTTTAATGCCTGAGATTTTTGCATCAGGAAATTCAGATTGTAATTTTTGAACAGCCAGTTTTGTTTTTTCTTCATTTCTGCCATTGATAATTACTTCTGCGTTTTCAGCTAATAATTGCTGTGCAATCGCGTACCCAATTCCTTGTGTTGAACCACTGATAAAAGCTCTTTTTCCTTCTAATTTTAAATTCATCTTTATTATATTTATTTTTGTAATGATTGATACATAAATAATCAAAAAAATTAGCTGATAACAGCTAATTGCATTTCGATTTGATATTTTAGGACATTTTCGTCGGGATACATTCTTCGGAGTGTATTGAGTCCGCACCAAAATGTGATGAGGTATTTTCCCAGAATTTCGGGAGCAGTTTTTGTTTTTATAGTTCCTTTTAGCTGTTCCGATTTTATCACTTCGGTAAACATTTGTTCAACCTCTTTTAAAATCTGAACAGCGCTGGATTCGAGATCTTCATCGATAAAAGTCATTTCGACAACAGTATTGGCAATTATACATCCTTTTAAATGTTCGTTTTGATCCGCTTTTGCAATGCTTCTGAAAAAATCTTTTATTAATTCTAATGGAGATTCGCTATTGCTTAATTCATTTTGAAATGAAGTGAAAGCCAGCCGACGTTCCTGAACAGCTTTCTGAAAGACTTCTTTTTTTCCTCCTTTAAAAGTATTATAAAAGCTTCCGGCGCCCGCACCGGTTGCCTTTTGTAAATCACTTAATGAGGTTGCACTATACCCTTTCTGCCAAAAAACTTCCTGTGCTTTTTTTATGATATTAGAATCTTCATAAATGGTTGGTCTTCCTCTCATCGTGTTTTATTTTGTAATGATTGATACAAAATTATGTAAAAATTAGTTTGATACCAATTTTCAACTGAATTATTTATAAATAAAAGTAACAGAACACCCATTTATAGCGAAGTGTTCTGTCATTTGAAATCTAATTATTTTTAATTTTTTCACGAAATTCAAGAGGAGCCATGTGCGTTCTTTTTTTAAAAAACGTACAGAAGGATTGCGGATGTTCAAAACCAAGATCATAAGCAATTTCACTAACGGACAAAGTAGTTGCCGATAATTTCTCTTTGGCCTTATTGGTAAGCTTTTCGTAAATATGTTCTTTAGTATTTCGGCCGGTATGAATTTTCAGGAAGTCGCTAAGATAATTGGGAGAAAGGTTTAAGGCATCGGCAATTAAACTGACGCTTAGAAGACTTTTTTCTACTGTATCATTATTGTAATAATCATTGATAAATCTTTCAAATTTTGTAAGTAGTGCATGACTATTGTTTTTTCTCGTTAGAAATTGTCTTTCGTAGAATCGGCTTGAATAATTTAGAAGTAAATCGATCTGCGATAAGATGATATCCTGAGTATGACGGTCAATATGCTGGCATTCTTTGTCAATTCTATCCATGATTTCGATGAGATATTTTTCTTCCTGTTCAGATAAATGCAAGGCTTCATTTACGGCATAAGAGAAAAAACCAAAATCAAAGATTCTCTCTGCCAGCGGATGTTTTAAAAGAAAATCTTCATGAAATATTAACAAATAACCTGCTCCGCATTCCATAGTATGAAAATCCAGATACTGCACCTGATTGGGTGCAGTAAAACTGAGTACGCCTTTGTCATAATCATAATGTCCCTGACCATACCTAATTTTCCCTTTCGCCTCTCTCTTTAAAGCGACACAATAAAATTTATTGACAAAACCTTTCCAAATTTCATCTTCCAGAAAAATACTTTCAGATAAATTAATGACACTTACCATTGGGTGTTTCGGTTCTGGAAGCGAAAGTAATCGGTGAAAAGCAGATACAGATGTAATCGTGTTCATAACAGCGTCTTTTTAAGTTTAATCTAGTAATCCCATACTGAATTCATCGTACGGAGCTCCGGTATCTGTGCCTAAAGGTACGATACTTTCCAGTTTTAAAAGCTCATCCTGGCTCAATTCTATATTTGCGGAAGCTATGTTTTGTTCCACATATTTTCTGCGTTTGGTTCCCGGAATCGGTACAATTCCTTTACTGATAATCCATGCCAGAGCCAGCTGAGAAGAAGTTACCTTTTTTTCTTCAGCCATTATTTCAATTGCTTTTACCAGATCAATATTTTTATGGAAATAGTTTTCCTGAAAGCGTGGAATTCCTCTACGGAAATCATTTTCAGGAAGATCATCGATTGAACGGATTTGTCCGGATAAAAATCCTCGTCCTAGTGGAGAATAGGCCACAAAACCGATTCCCAATTCTTCGAGTGTTTTTAATACCCCTCTTTCTTCTGCAGTTCTTTCAAATAAAGAATATTCGCTTTGAACAGCTGTGATTGGATGAACAAGGTGCGCTTTTTCAACAGTTTCAGAAGATACTTCCGAAAGTCCGATGTATTTCACTTTGCCTTCCTTCACAAGTTCGCTCATAGCATCAACCGTCTCTTCTATAGGAGTATTTTTGTCGAGACGGTGCATATAATAAAGATCAATGTAATCGGTGTTCAAATTTTTTAGCGAACGCTCTACCGCTTTTTTAATGTATTTTTTACTTCCATTTATAGCCCAGGTTACTTTTCCGCTGTCGTCGATTTCCCAACCGAATTTTGTAGGCAGAATATACTTATCACGCTCTTTGCCGATAGCTTTTGCTATAAGCTGTTCATTTTTTAAAGGGCCGTATAAATCTGCGGTATCCAGAAAATTACCACCGAGTTCAAGTGAACGATGAATGGTGTGAATTGCTTCTTTTTCATCTGCCGGACCATACATATTTCCTTCTTCAAAACCCGTCATTCCCATACATCCTAAACCTATTGGAGGAATAATTAATCCCTGATTGCCTAATTTAATCTGTTTCATCTTTTCTATTTTTTGTTGCATACAAATTTCGAAAGAAAGGAAATGAGAGGAGGTTTGCAGATTACGGTAAGTTGTATTTGAATTACTGATAGTTGAAATTATTGTGTTTTACGTAAAACAAAATAATAAAATGAATTGTGAAAATGTCTTTTAAAGAAAAAGCCTGTAAACATTAAGTTTACAGGCTTTTTTGTGGAGTCGCCGGGAATCGAACCCGGGTCCAAACAAGCAACTAAAGAGCTTTCTACACGCTTATTTCCTGATTGAATTTTCGATGTTGAGCTAGGCCAGAAACAACCACCCAACACTTATCTTCTTAAATTTCGAAATCCACCCGAAGCTCATGAATATCTAGGTTTATTTTTACGGTTCCCCTGAACGGAACGCCACAAACCAAGGCTTTCCAGGAGAATCCAGCTTCTCTACCTTGTAGAGACGTGGCGCAATCTTACTATGATTCGGATTATGCAGCTAAAGCGTAATTATTTTCGCCGTGTAAAAGTTTGAGATCTTATATTTACGAGCAAGGTCTCAATGCTCGACGTGCTTACTGTTCAATTCGACTTGCTGTCAAAACCAGTCGACCCCAAAAAATAAGTCTGCAAATTTAGAGTATTTGAAATTACTTTCTGCTAAAATTTTCAGAAAAATTTTGTTATTCTTCGTCTTTAAAATTAAAAGGGTAGTCTCCAAAGATTGGAGCCAGTTTACGAACTGCATAAGTGTTTCTAGTCATCTTGTTCGAAAGCGCAATTATAGTAACGCCTTCGTTCATTAAAGTGATATAAGATGAGGTATTGCCATGCCACCAGCCGTTATGGAAATAGAAATTCTGTCCTGTTTCCCAATTGATCATTCTAATTCCTAGACCGTAATTTTTAGTTCCTTTTCTTTCGTTGCTGTAACCCGTGTAAACTTGTTTCAATAATTCTGGTTTTAAAAAGTCCGGAGATTGTCTTGCACGGTCAAATTTTAAAAGATCTCTTGCTGTAGAAAAAACATTTTTATCACCATAAACATTGTCTAGATAATCAAAACCAATTTCTACACCGTTTCCTTTATAAGAAGGAACAATTTTTTTTCGGTCTTTATCATCGTCAAAAACATAAGTATTTTTCATTCCCAAAGGTTTGAAAATCATTTCAGACATAGCATTCTTATAACTCAATCCTGTAATTTTTTCGATAATAAGTGCCAGCATAGCATAGTTGGTATTGCAATAGCTGAAACGCGTTCCGGTTCTCGATTCCAAACCAATGTCTTTTGTTGCCAGAATATCCAGAATATCTTTATTCGTCAACTGATTGTGACGATCCCAAATAGATTTGTCTCTATCTGTGAAATAAGCATAATTACGCATTCCGGTGCGGTGACTTAGTAGCATTCTTATAGTACATTCTTCGTATGGAAATGTTTTCAAAATGGTATTGACCTTCTGGTCTAAATCGATTTTACCTGCATTTACCAATTTTAAAACCGCCGTTGCAGTTAAAACCTTGCTTACGGAAGCAATTTGTACAGGAGTTTCGGGAGTTATTTTAGTTCCTTCATTTTTATTAGCAAAACCATTGTAGCGTTCAAAAAGTATCTGACCATTTTTGGCGACTAAGAAGCTTCCATTCATGTTATTATTTGGCCAGTTTTTATTGTAAAAGTGGTTTATTCTGCCGACAACCGAGTTTTTATAGGCTTGAGAAACTTTCGGTTCTGCTCCTAACGGCTTCATTTTGGGTAAGGTATCTTCGACTGTATTGGTAGTAACTGTATCCGTTTTTTTGTTTTGACCGCATGAACTTAAAACTAGTACGGAGAAAAGTATTTGTGGTATCTTTGTTTTTTTAAGGAAAATCATTTGCATCGTTCTTTAAAAACAAATATATCGAATTCAATTTTGTTGTTTTCTCAATTCTGAGGCTTTAATTTGTGTTTTTTAACTTTTTTTTAAGAATCATAAAATACAGTTGTTTGTTTTTCAGCTTTTAACGGTTTTGAAACATTTTAAATAGAATTTTAGAAACAAAATTTTAACTAAATTTGTTATATTTGAAACAAATACAGTGTAAAAAGTTATATTATTAAATATCTAAAATCAGTTTTAAATGAAATTTGGAATCATAAAAGAAAGAAAAAATCCGCCGGATAGAAGAGTAGTATTTTCTCCAAATGAATTAACAAAATTAAAGCAGCTTTATCATGAAGCAGCTGTAAAAGTGGAAAGTTCTGATATTAGAATTTTTTCTGATGATGATTATAAAAACATGGGGATTTCGGTTACTGATGATGTTTCTGATTGCGATGTTTTATTTGGTGTAAAAGAAGTTCCTGTGGAGAATCTGATTCCAAACAAAGCGTATTTCTTTTTCTCTCATACTATTAAAAAACAGCCTCATAATAGAAAACTGCTTCAGGCGATTTTAGAGAAAAAAATTGATTTGTACGATCATGAAACTATTGTGGATGAGCATGATCGCAGATTAATTGGTTTTGGTCGATACGCGGGAATGGTTGGTGTATATAACGGAATTCGTGCTTTCGGAATAAAATTTGAATTGTTTAAACTGCCAAAAGCAGAAACACTTTCAGGAAAAGAGGATCTGATAAAGCATTTAAAACGCATTACTATGCCGGCTTTGAAATTTGTGATCACGGGAACTGGAAAGGTTGGAAGTGGTGCAAAAGAAATTCTGGATGCCATAAAAGTAAAGGAAATTACGGTAGATAATTATGTGACTAAAACCTATGCGCAGGCAGTTTACGTGCAGCTTGATGTTCTGGAATATAATAAAAGGAAAGACGGTCAGGTTTTGGATTTTAATGATTTTGTACAACATCCGGAAGAATACGAGTCCGATTTTGAGCGATTTACAAAAGTTTCTGATATTTATTTTGCCGGACATTTTTATGCCAGCAATGCACCAATGATTTTAACCAAAGAAATGCTGAATGCCAGCGATTGCAAATTAAAAGTTGTTGCCGATATTTCCTGCGACGTAAATGGCCCAATTGCTTCTACGGTTCGTTCTTCAACAATTGCGGAACCTTTGTATGGTTATTTTCCGTTAGAAGACAGGGAAGTAGACTTCTTTCATCCTGCAGCAGTTGCTGTAATGGCAGTAGATAATCTGCCTTGTGAAATTCCCAAAGATGCAAGTGAAGGTTTTGGAGAACAATTTATGGAGTATGTAATTCCGGCTTTCTTCAACGGAGATAAAGACGGAATCCTAAAACGCGCCAAAATAACAGAAAACGGAAAACTAACAAAACGATTCAGCTATTTGCAGGATTATGTTGATGGGGGAAAGTAAGTTAAGGGATAATAGGTTAAAAGTTATAGGTTAAAAGTTATGGGGTGACGCTTCATCATTAATAGTAAGAGTGGTCAAACATTTTACCTTTGGCCACTCTTTTATTGTTAAGAGCAAAACTTCTAACTCTTAACCTATAACTCTTAACTTGAAATCAAATCAAACCATATCCTCCGGTTTCACCCAGGCATCAAAATCTTCCGGAGTTACATAACCTAAGCGAACCGCTTCTTCTTTTAGAGTAGTTCCGTTTTTGTGCGCGGTTTGAGCAATTTCAGCGGCTTTGTAATACCCAATTTTAGTATTTAAAGCTGTAACCAACATTAATGAATTGTCAACTAATTCTTTAATTCTTTTATGATTTGGTTCGATTCCTTGTGCGCAGTGTTCGTCAAAAGAAACACAAGCATCACCTAATAATTGCGCTGATTGTAAAAAGTTAGCTGCCATTACAGGTTTGAAAACATTCAAGTCATAATGTCCCTGCATACCACCAACAGCAATTGCCATGTCATTTCCAATAACCTGAGCACAAACCATTGTTAAAGCTTCACACTGAGTCGGGTTTACTTTTCCTGGCATGATAGAAGAACCCGGTTCGTTTTCAGGAATATGGATTTCTCCAATTCCGGAACGAGGTCCTGAAGCCAGCATTCTCACATCATTTGCAATTTTGTTTAAAGAAACTGCCAGTTGTTTTAAAGCTCCATGAGTTTCGACAATAGCATCGTGAGCAGCCAAAGCTTCAAATTTATTTTCGGCAGTTATAAAAGGATGTTTGGTAAACTCGGCAATATATTGAGCAACTTTTACATCATAACCTTTTGGAGTGTTAAGTCCTGTTCCAACTGCAGTTCCGCCTAAAGCAATTTCAGATAAGTGAGATAAAGTGTTTTTTAATGCTTTTAATCCGAAAGCCAATTGTGCAGCATAGCCTGAAATTTCCTGTCCAAGGGTTAGGGGAGTTGCGTCCATTAAATGCGTACGACCAATTTTTACAACATCTTTGTATTCTGTAGCTTTTTTAGCTAAAGTAGCGTGAAGTTTTTCTACACCGGGAATGGTAGTTTCAACCACCATTTTATAAGCAGCAATGTGCATTCCGGTAGGGAAAGTATCGTTGGATGATTGTGATTTGTTTACGTCATCATTGGCTTTGATGAATTGTTCGCCTTCGCCAATTTCAAAACCTTTTAGAACCTGAGCACGGTTAGCAATTACTTCATTTACATTCATATTGCTTTGTGTACCGGAACCGGTCTGCCAGATTACTAATGGAAACTGATCGTCTAGTTTTCCTTCCAGAATTTCGTCGCAGACAGCTCCAATGGCATCTCTTTTTTCGATTGGTAAAACACCTAAATCATAATTGGCATAAGCAGCAGCTTTTTTGAGATAAGCAAAACCTTCTATAATTTCTTTTGGCATTGAAGCTGATGGGCCGATTTTGAAATTGTTTCTGGAACGTTCTGTCTGTGCACCCCAATATTTATCGGCTGGGACCTGAACTTCGCCCATGGTGTCTTTTTCTATACGGTATTTCATTTTGATGTAAATATGTTGTTTGTAAAATGTATTCTATATTAATGTAAAACTTCTTTTGAAAATGAGTGGTCTAGCCCTGATGGGAGCGGCATCCTTTTGTGGTGGGGTTCACCACAAAAGATACAGCGGACAGCAGGAATCAGCTCCTGAAAATTTTTGTGATTTAAAAGAACTCTTAATTTTAAAGGTTTCACAACTCAAAAAAAACCTTATTTAAAATGAGTATAAATATACGGATAAATGTTATTTAACGAAAATTGATTTAGATTTTATTGCTGAGAAAGAATATATACGCTACATTTGTCGTAACATTCAAAAATTCCGGAAAACATGTTTGAATTTTCACAGTACTTAGGCTTTTTACTTTTCTTAACCATACTTACTATAGGGTTTTGGTTAATGTTTTTCTTAGTTGGTTTCGTATCTTACTGGGTTACGGGTGCTAGCTGGGAAATGTTCAAAGAAAAAAGAGCTAAAAAAAGACAAGAAGAACAATCTATTTAATTTTAGATTGATGTCATAAAAAAAGAACCCTTTTGGGTTCTTTTTTTTTGTTCAAAAAAAAGAAATTCCAATACTCAAAATTCCAAATTCCAATACTTTGCGTTTAGAACTTTGTCAAAGTTGGAAAGCTGATTAAGAGCGTTTAAAAGAAAAATTCCAAACTCCAATTGTAAAGTTGGAATTTGGAATTTTATAATTGTTATTTCCTATTAAGATTGGAATTTGGAATTTCGAATATTGGAATTTAACAAATGTTATCCAGGAAATTCTCCACCGCCGTCGCCGCCGCCGTCATTGTTTTTAGGCATATTTTTATCTCTTTCACCTTTTGGTTTGTTGAAACGGTAAGTGAATGATAAATTAAACTGACGCTTGCGGAACTGGAACTCACTGTATGAAGATACATTGTCTAAATAAGTATCCGATCTCATTTTTCTGGAATTGAATACATCGCTAATATTGAAAGCAATAGTTGCTTTGTCTTTCATAACATCTTTGCTAAGTGCTGTGTTCATTCCAAATTGCCCTAGGTTTTTACCCTGAGCTGTTTTTTGTTCTCCGTTGTACATTGCTGTTAATTGCCAGTCAATTTTGTATGGAAGTGTTACTTTAGAGTTTATTCTGGCAAACCATGAATTAGCCTGATTGTCTAAATCCTGAACAATCACTTTTCCTTGCGTATCTGTATAACTGTTTTCACCAGTTGTTTTTACATTAAAGAAGTTAAAGTTACTGTTCAGTTTCCACCATTTGTATGGTGTATAGTTGAATGTGAATTCGAAACCAAATTTTTGTTCTCTTCCTAAGTTAATAGGAGAACTTTTGATTACCGGAGTACCTTCAACTGTTTCACCTGGCTGAGGAGTTACCACTTCACCGTCTGGAGTAACAACATTCCCGGTAGGAGATCTTACAAAGCTGAAAACATCTTTTGTGTTTTCAAAATAAGCTGAAGTATTAAATGTTACTTTGTCCCATCTTTTGATGTAACCAATATCATATTTGTCTGTTAAAGAAGGGTCTAAATCCGGATTTCCCTGAAAGATATTGATGTTACTTGCGTAGTTTACAGCAGGATTCATGAAACGCCCTCTAGGTCTCGATAAACGCTTGCTGTAACTTGCAGAAAAATTGCTTTGATCTGAAATTTCGTAACTAACAAAAGCACTTGGAAATAAGTTATTGTATTTTTTAGTATTGTAATCGCTGTTATCTAATAAGTTGACCTGGATGTTAGTATCTTCCCATCTTAAACCAAATAAATAAGAAAATTTGTTTACTTTGAAACCATATTGCGTATAAAGTGCGTTGATGTTTTCTTTGTATTCCAATGTATTTGATAAATTAGGATCGGTTACACTTTGACCGTTTGAATCAAGATTGCTAACATTATAGATGTTGTTCAAATCTCCAAAGCTTCCTTTATAACCTGCCTCAAACTGTCCGCCTTTTCCAAGAGGTAGCACATAATCAACTTGTGCTAAAACTTGCTTTTGCACTTGATCGTTTAGAGTAGTATTAAAATTTGGAGAAGCAGTAATGGTGCTATTGCTATCATCTGTATTTCTTGAAATAGAAAGATCTGCAGTAAGTTTGTGTCCTTTGTCGTTAAAGTTTTTAATTAAGTTAGAAGTAAACTCAACATTTTCGCTTCCGGTATCGGCATTGTTTAAACGGTAAGATGTTCCTGTAAAAACTCGATTAGCATCATAATTATAGTAATTAATCAAATCACGATCATCTCCAGTATTATTTTGATAATTAATGGCATTGGTCCAGAATGTAGTTGGAGTAAGTGTCCATTCAACTCCGGCTCTTCCGTTAAAACCATTTCTAACACGTTTTGTATCACGGGTTTCATCTAAGAAACTTGTTGTTGTTTTGTTTGTGTCAAAATATTCAGAATTTGTTTTACCAGCTCCTTCATTTGTTCTGTAATTGTATCCGGCTGTTGTAAAGTAATTTAATTTTTCTGTTTTATAATTCACATTGGCACTTAAACCATACGTTTCAGGAAGACCTGTTGAAGCAATCAAAGTTCCGTTAAAACCTTGGTTTTTACCTTTTTTAAGAATAATATTGATGATTCCTGATCCACCTTCAGCATCATAACGTGCAGATGGATTGGTGATGACTTCTACTTTGTCAATAGCATCTGCAGGAAGTTGTCTTAAGGCTTCGGCCATATTTATAGCTTGTGAAGGTCTTCCGTCAATTAAAATACGAATGTTGTCGCTTCCTCTTAAACTTACATTACCTTCAGTATCAACAGAAACAGATGGTACATTGTCTAATACATCGCTTACGCTTCCGCCTTTTACAATCATATCCTGACCAACATTGTAAACTTTTTTATCCAATTTGATCTCTACGGTCGATTTCTCTGCGCGAACCACAACTTCGTTTAATTGTGCGGCATCTTCAGATAGGTTAACCGCACCAAGATTGGTATCGCCTGTAATGCTTTTTTGTTTTATTTCTGTTGATTTAAATGAAATAAATTCAATCTTAATATCATAAGTTCCAGGGGCAACTGCGACCTCAAATTCTCCTTTTGGATTTGTGATTCCACCTGCAATAACTTTTGTGTCGTTGGGTGCCATGATCGAAATAGTAGCATACTCTAATGGTTGTTTGCTTACTTTTTCGAAAACTTTTCCGGTGACTTTTACTTTGGGTTTGCCTCCCGGACCTTGTTGTGAGTAATTGTAAAAACTTGTAAACAAGAATACAAGCAATACAGCAAATTTGATTTTCTTCATTTTTTCTGGTTTCTTTTTCTCTTTAGACGACAAATGTAGTTTTTGGTTTAAAGAGAGAACTCACAAAAAAATGTTAAGAGAGTATTTTAGAATCAGTCTAAAAAGGAAGCAACAAGATCCGGATCCCTGCCAATAATAGCTTTTCCGTCTTTTACCACAATAGGGCGCTCTATTAAAATTGGATTCTCGACCATTGCAGTTATAATTTGATCATCACTTAAAGTTTTGCCTTTAAAATTTTCGATCCAGATTTTTTCTTTGGTTCTAACCAATTGAAGAGGTTCAAGATTAAGTTGTTTCAATAAAACTTTCAATTCGTCAAAAGATGGTGTTTCGGTTAAGTAAGGAATGATTTCAAATTCCTGATTGGATTTTTCAATAAATGCAAGGCAGGTTCTTGATTTTCCGCATCTCGGATTATGGTAAATTTGTATCATTTTGTTATATTTAATGGGTTCAAATATTCGTATAAATAAAAAAGAGGTATTTTAGCAATATCAAATGTAAGATTAACTTATCGAATTTGAATTCTCATTTTTTAAAATTTAAGATTTATGTTTTTAGAGCAAGGAATTAAACCTGAGAATAAGTTTTGGAAATATCTTTTAGGTTCTGTTTTTATTATTGCAGCTTCTTTTGTTGGGCAAATTCCTATTACAGCAGCGGTGTTTTATAAGACAATGACTGAAAACAAAACATTTCCAACTACTAATGAAGGTATCATGAAAATGTTCGAATCTAACACTACACTTTTTCTGGTGATGATTTCCTTTATTTTTGCTTTTGCCGGTATTTATTTTGTCGTTAAATATATTCATCATCAGACTTTATTGTCTGTTACTACATCAAAATCAAAAATAGACTGGAAAAGAGTTAGTTTCTCTTTCTTATTGTGGGCTTTCTTTTCTCTTTTGAGTTTTTTATTTGTGTATCTGAAATCTCCGGAAAATTTTGTTCTGAATTTTAAATTAGTCCCTTTCTTGATTTTAGTTGTCTTAGGATCTATTTTAATTCCAATTCAGACCAGTACCGAAGAGTATGTTTTTAGAGGATATTTAATGCAGGGATTTGCGAATTTAGCAAGAAACAGGTGGTTCCCGCTTTTGATGACTTCGGTTATTTTTGGCTCGATGCACTGGGCTAATCCGGAAGTGGTTAAGATGGGGAACATTATCATGATTTATTATATAGGGACAGGTTTATTCTTAGGAGTAATTACCTTAATGGATGAAGGAATGGAGCTGGCACTCGGATTTCATGCAGCCAATAATCTGGTTGGAGCTTTATTAGTAACCTCTGATTGGTCGGTTTTTCAAACACATTCCATATTTAAAGATCTTTCAGAACCTTCAGCAGGAATTGATGTTATTTTGCCGGTTGTGGTGATTTATCCTATTTTACTTTTTATCTTTAGTAAAAAATACGGTTGGACCAACTGGAAAGAAAGATTAACGGGAGATATTCAAGATGTCGAAGTAAAATAGTAAAATATGCAAAATTTAACACAACATAAAGTTCATAATTATTTCAAACTAAACGGCTATCATTTAAATGCAAAAGATTTATGTCAGATAGCATACAGTTATATAAAAGAAGGTGATTCCTATGAACAGTCAATAGGAGAGTTCTTTCTGGACTGGTTTGATAAAAAGGATTATATCGAAATGACCACTTCGGGAACCACAGGGCTTCCTAAACTGGTTCGTTTAGAAAAACAGGCTATGATTCAGTCTGCTTTGGCAACAGGTGATTTTTTTGATTTAAAACCTGGTGATAAAGCTTTATTATGTCTTCCAACACAATTTATTGCCGGAAAAATGATGCTGGTGAGAAGTTTGATTTTAGGATTAGAATTAGACGTGGTTTCACCAAGTTTGCATCCATTGGCATTAAATTCTACTGTTTATGATTTTGTTGCGATGGTGCCGCTTCAGGTTCAAAATTCAATTGATGAACTTTCAAATGTTCGTAAACTTATTATTGGCGGAGCAAAATTGGATTCTTCTCTGGAAGAAAAGCTTTTACCGCTCAAAACAGAAATCTACGAAACTTACGGAATGACCGAAACGATAACGCATGTAGCAGCTAAACGTTTAGGAGATTCTGTTTTTTCAATTTTACCAAATGTAAAAATTTCTCAGGATGATCGTCACTGTCTGGTTATTCATGTTTCAACCATTTCTGATGAACCAATTGTGACGAATGATTTGGTTGAATTACTAAATGATCAGCAGTTTATCTTTTTAGGCAGAATCGATAATGTAATTAATAGTGGAGGAGTGAAGCTGATTCCGGAACAAATTGAAGCTAAATTGATCGGGAAAATAAACAATAGATTTTTTGTTACAGGACTTCCGGATACTACCTTAGGAGAAAAACTAGTTTTGGTTATTGAAGGAGAAAAACAAGAATTTGCTCCCGATTTTTTTGATGTTTTAGGAAAATATGAGAAACCAAAAGAAATAGTTTTTGTTTCTAAATTTAAAGAAAATGAAAACGGAAAATTGCTTCGTAAACCCACTCTGCAAGAGTAAAATTCCAAAAATAAAAAAATCCAAATTCCAAGTTTAAAATTGGAATTTGGATTTTTTGATATTGAGTTATTCTAAAACAAATTGGAATTTGGAATTTCAAAAAATTGGAATTTATTTTTTACGTTCCAGTAAAGCCATATAGAATCCGTCAAAGCCAGATTCAGAAGCCAGCATTTTACGGTCTTCAATAAAAGTAAATTGTTGTCCGATTTCTGTTTTTAAGAATTTTTCAACCTGTTCCTGATTTTCTGATGGTAAAACAGAACAAGTTGCGTAAACCAATTTTCCACCTGGTTTTACAATTTTAGAATAGCTTTCTAAAACTTCGCTCTGAACTTTACGGATGTTATCGATAAATTCAGGTTGTAATTTCCATTTCGAATCCGGATTTCTTTTTAAAACTCCTAATCCGCTGCAAGGTGCGTCAATTAAAACACGATCTGCTTTTTCATGTAATTTTTTTATGACTTTAGTGCTGTCAATAATACGATATTCAATATTGAAAGCACCGTTTCTTTTAGCTCTTAGTTTTAACTGCTTTAATTTACTTTCGTACAAATCCATTGCGATCAATTGTCCTTTATTTTCCATTAAAGAAGCCATGTGCAACGTTTTTCCGCCAGCACCTGCACACGTATCTACCACACGCATTCCTGGTTTAACATCCAGAAATCCTGCAACTAATTGTGAGTTTGCGTCCTGAACTTCAAATAAACCTTGTTTAAAAGCATCAGTTAAAAATACATTAGCTCTTTCTTTTAAGACAAGAGCTTCCGGCTGGTCTTTTAAATATTCTGTTTCAATATTTAAATCCATTAGCGTATTTCGAAGACTTTCTTTAGTTCCTTTTAAAGTATTGGTTCTAAGAATCACTTTTGCAGGTTGATTCTGCGCCGCAATTTCTTTTGACCATACTTTTTCGCCTAATTCTTTTACTCCTAATTCATCCATCCAGTCTGGAATAGATTCTTTTACGGCTCTGGTTTTAGATAATTCGTCAAAACGTCCTTTGATTTTTCTTTCAGGAGTTCCTTCCAGTTGTCTCCAATCCGGAATTGGGTAACCGCGAAGAACTGCCCAAACGGCAAACATTCTCCATAAATTATCTCTGTCGTAAGGTTCTTTTACTTCAGCGATTTCGGCGTATAATCGTTTCCATCGAACAATTTCGTATATGGTTTCAGCAACAAATTTTCGGTCAGAACTTCCCCAGCGTTTATCTTTTTTTAATGCTCTGGCTACCACTTTGTCCGCATATTCTCCTTCGTTGAAAATAGCGTTCAAAGAATCGATTGTCGTATAAACTAAATTTCTGTGTAATCTCATTTTATTTATTTGAAGTGCAAAGGTACTATTAATTGATTGAAAGTTAAATTTTTAATACTGAATCTTATTTCTGATTCTTATTAAAAGAAAAAACACTCTATTTAAGAGTGTTTTTTGAAATTATTGTTAAGCTTTAATCTTTAGAAATAATACGCGTTAATCCAATATTTTCCGGAGCATGAAGCACCATTGGGAATTTCTCTATTTTAACTGAGCTACTGTCTAAACCAAAAGCTCTTTCTTCAGACAAACTCAGTTTTTTAATAAAGAAGTAAGAGTTCATGATGATGTTCTCATGCCATCTTAAATCATTGTCATTGGATAAGAATTTCTCTGATAATACAAATTTGAAATCTCCAATAATATTGTTTTTGTTTAAAGATTCGTAACGGCTGGTAATATCTACTTCGCCTCGTTTTACCATGTCTTTGATAACTTCTCTAAACATTAAATTGATTTTGGTTGGTTCTCTAAATCCGAGATTAAAATCAATTCTGTAAATATCGTCTTTGGCAATTTCCGTTACTTTATATTGTGTTTTATAAGGTTCTGTTAAGATGTTTACGTGAACAAACCAGTAAATATCAGCTCTTTTTGGGCGCTTTTGAAGAATCGAATAAATTACTTTTTCCTCCAATTCATCCACACGATTTGCATTAGTCATATATACTAGGTGCGTAGCATATTTTGGAATAGATAAATCCTGACTTAATTCTACTAAAACGCGTTTGTAATCATCAATTTTAACCACTTTAGTGTAGTTCTTGTTGATTTTCTTAGCTAAATACCAAATTGTCATTACAGAAATCAGCATACTTGCAATAATCAATGTAACGTAACCACCTTCTGCAAACTTGGTGATATTAGCAAAAAGGAAACTGAATTCAATTAACAGATAAATTGTAATTAACGGAACCATGAAATACAATTTAACACGTTTCATGATTAAGTAATAATTCAATAAAATGGTAGTCATAATCATGCAGAGAATAATCGCAAGACCATAAGCATGTTCCATATTTCCTGATTTTTCGAAGTGTAAAACAATTCCAACACAACCAAAAAACAATAACCAGTTAATTGATGGAATGTATAATTGACCTTTTACTTCTGTCGGATATTTAATTTTTACTTTTGGCCAGAAATTCAGACGCATTGCCTCATTAATCAAAGTAAATGAACCACTGATAAGTGCCTGAGACGCAATTACGGCAGCTAAAGTTGCCACTACAATTCCAAATGGTAAAAACCAATGTGGCATAATTAAGTAAAACGGATTTCCATTTTCACCACCTAATTGCTGTAACGTACTTCCTTCATGATGAATTAAGTAAGCTGCTTGTCCAAAGTAGTTTAAAACTAATGTTGTTTTTACAAAAATCCAGCTGATTCTGATGTTTTTTCTACCGCAGTGTCCCATATCAGAGTATAAAGCTTCTGCTCCGGTTGTACATAAGAATACAAAACCAAGAACAAAGAAACCGTCAGGATGGATAGATAATAAATGGTAAGCGTAGTATGGATTAATTGCTTTAATTACTTCCGGATAATTCAATACCTGAATTGTTCCTAAAGTTCCAAGCATAGCAAACCAGATCAACATCATTGGGGCAAAGAATTTACCAACTAGTTTAGTTCCAAATTGCTGAATTGTAAATAAGATGAATAGAATTGTAATTACAATGTAAACAATTGTTTGGGTTTGCATTGTAGGATAAAATGCTCTAATTCCTTCAACTGCAGATGATATTGAGATTGGTGGTGTTATAATTCCGTCTGCAAGCAGGGCACTTCCTCCAATTATCGCAGGAACAATGAGCCATTGAATTTTTGTTTTCTTGACTAATGCATAAAGTGCGAAAATTCCTCCTTCACCATGATTGTCTGCACTTAAAGTAATAAGTACATATTTAATTGTAGTTTGTAATGTTAGCGTCCAAAATACACAAGAAATACCTCCTAAAACAATATCGGCATTAATCGTGTGATCGCCCAAAATAGCCTTCATTACGTACAATGGAGAAGTACCAATATCTCCATAAATAATCCCTAAAGTAATCAATAAACCCCCAATAGACAACTTACTATGTAAGTTTTTATGCGATGCGCTCATGTATATTTTTATAAAAGACGGTTGCAAATTTACTGTTTTAAAACAAATTAGCAGCTATTATAATTAAAAAGATAAAAAAAAGCACAATCGTAAAATTGTGCTTCTAAATTTAAGTGTAAATTGAAATATTCTTAGCCTCTTCTTCCGCCTCCATCTCTGGAGTTTGAGCCACTTTCTCTTTGAGGTTGTCCTCCGCCTCTTGATTCCTGGCTTACTCTTGGAGCTTCTGAACGTTGTTGGCTTTGTGCAGGTCTTGCAGAATATTCTCTGTTAGAATTCGATCTGTTTTCAGAATTGCTTCTTGGTGCTTCAGCTCTTTGAACTGGTGCAGAGGCTGTGTTGTTAACTCTGTTTTGAGAATAGTTTCTTGAATTCTCTGATCTTTGAGTTGACATTTCACGATTAGCACTTGCTCTGTTTTCTGAATTCCCTCTTGAATAAACTCCTGTATTGTTATTTCTTGATTCTGTTCTCGGAGTATTTTCAACTCTGGCAGAATTGTTTCCTCTGTTTGAATAATCCCTGTTTACAGTTCCTTCCGTATTTCTATTAACAGTTCTGTTGGTAGAGTTGTATGTCCCGTTATTTCTGTCTACAGAAGTTCTGCCTGTTGTATTTCTATTCTCTGCATAATTTCTGTTAGAAGTTCTATTGTCAGAAGAAATAGGTCTTGCTGTGTTTCCTCTGTTAGTGTTATAGCTGTTTCTGTTTGCCTCTCTCGTTGTTATACGTCTTTGATCCAAATCGTATCTGTTGCTTACGTTAGAATGTCTTTCTGCAAAGCTGTAGTTTGGTCTCATTCTTTCGTATCCGTAAGTACGTCTTGTTTCGTAAATAACAGGAGCTCTGTAACTTCTTCTCACATTTACATAGTTATAACTATTGTGAACATTGATACAAATATTTACATTGTTTCTGTATCTGTAGACAGGATAAGGTCTCCATGCTGCATAATATGTTGGATAGTAACCCCAATACCATGTTGAATAATAAGGTCTGTAATTGGTAACCCAGAAAGAAGTATAAATTACGGGAGCGACACTGTAAACGGGCTCGTAAATATAGTTAGCTCCATATAAATAAGAGTTACCTACAATCTGAACACTTACTTTGTTGTAATTATCTCTCTCAACATCAATAGTTGCAACGTCTTGGTAAACATCACGGTCTAAAACGGCTTGAATGATTACCACGTGAGTTCTATCTTCTACACTTTCAATTACACGAAGGTAATCTACTTCGTCATCGCCATTAAGGTCAAGGTTTGATATTTGATATTTTGGATCGTTTAATCTTCTTTCAAAATCCTGAAGATTTGCAGATTCTCCAAACATAGATGCAACGGCTCTTAAATCTAAATTATCGCTTATATCTGAATTTTTTGCGTAAACTGTAGTTTGGCTTTGTGCGGCACAAGAACCAAAAACTAATGCTGAGATCGCTATTATAAGTAATTTCGTTTTCATGACTAAATCATATTAAATTGTTTTATACTTGGTAATATCCAATTACTGTGCCACAAATTTATTTACCAGGCTTTGTGGGTGTAACTGTAAGGTTATTAGTTTTTTATGTTTTATTTCCTGTTTTTTTATTTTGATCAATTGAAGAAAGTGCTGTGATTAATATTTTTTGAAAATAAACTAAACCTATTTGAGATGTTATAAATAATCGTATTTTAGCGTTAACCAAATTTTAATTTCTTATGAAAAAACTCGTTTTATTTTGTGGTATTTTTATTTTATTGATGTCTTTTGGAACATTTAATTATAAAACTCAAGTTGCTTATAACAGCGGTTTTACATCAATGACTGTAGATACTTTATTTAAAGATAGAATTAGTATAAGGGCAATTTTAATAGACAAAAATAAAATTTGGTACGGTGCTGATAATTCCCGTTTTGGTTATTATGATTTGACTAAAAAAGAAAAATTTGAAGAGCACATTTATCGTGATACGTTAAATTTAGAATTTAGAAGTATCGCACAGACTTCTAAAGATGTTTTTTTGCTCAGTGTAGCAAATCCTGCATTACTTTATTCGGTTTCAAAAAAAGACAATAAAGTTAAATTAGTATACAAAGAAGTAAATCCGAAAGTTTTTTACGACAGTATGCAATTTTGGAATGATAAGGAAGGGATTGCAATTGGCGATCCTACTGAAGATACTTTTTCTGTCATTGTAACTCGTGACGGCGGAGAAACCTGGACAAAATTATTATCAGATAAATTACCTACTAATTCAACAGGCGAAGCTGCTTTTGCTGCTAGTAATACTAATATTGTTATCAAAGGAAATGATACATGGTTGGTTTCCGGCGGAAAAAAAGCGCGTGTTTTTTATTCTCCCGATAAAGCAAAAACATGGAAAGTGGTGGAAACTCCAATCGTTCAGGGAAAAGAAATGACAGGAATTTTTACAGCTGATTTTTACGATTCTAAACAAGGATTTATAGCAGGAGGTGATTATGAGCTTCCAAATAAAAAAAATGACAATAAAGCTTTTACTAAAGATGGTGGAAAAACCTGGGAATTAATTGGTCAGAATATGGGCTTTGGATATGCTTCTTGTGTGCAATATGTTCCGGGAGGAAACGGAAGAGAAATTATTTGTGTTGGTTCTGAGGGAATTCAATATTCTCAAAACGGTGGTGAAAACTGGATGCAGTTATCTACAGATAATAAGCTTTTTACAATTCGTTTTGTAAATAGGAATACAGCAATTGCTGCCGGACATAATAAAGTAGTTCGACTGAATTTTAAATAAAAAAATAAGAACCCTAAATAATAAAGTAAGTATTATTATATAGGGTTCTTATCGCTGTTGTTTCTTAATTGTGCTTAATCTTTTCCAGCTTTGTCTCTGTATTGCTGAAGTAATTTTCGATTAAAATCGTCTTCCGATTTTTTAAGTTTTAGTATCTTTTTGGCTGATAATATTTTCTTCAAGCTCGCCATGTATTTTTCACGAAGTACATACAATTCTTTATCAGTGCTTTCTATTTGAGATAATAATGTTACAGCATCTTTTTCTGAAAGATTGTTGATGTTGTCATCGTTTAATTTTCTCAGATAAGTCTTCATTTTTAAATGCTTTAGATCGAATTGTTTGTCGTCGTAAGCATTATACACGGGCCAGAATTTTTCGGCTTCTGTTGAAGTTAATTCTAGCTCTGTAGTTAAAAATGAAACTTTAAAAGCTTTGATTTTTTCACGTTTTTCGTCGATTTTTCCATTTTGTGCAAAAAAGGAAAAACTGGTCAGAAAGAGCAGGAGAGGTAAGATGTTTTTTATTTTCATTGTTAAGTTAAGTTGGAGTTAAGTTTAATTTAGTATTGTTCTGAAATTAAGTGTTCTATATTTGGACTTGTAGATAAAATGTCTTCTATCGTTTCATCTTCAAGTGTAATGTCATTGTTTAATTTTTCAATATCGCTGTCATCTAATTTTTGAATTAAATCATATTGGGTCAAATTAGACTGATAAGATAAATAAGTTTCTAATGCAGCCTCGTCAAGATCATTTGATGTTGCTTTGTAATTGTTTACAATGGGGATCATTAAAGCCATACCAATTATTACAGCGGCAGCCAGAGAAAGTATTTTTTTACGTTTGTAAAATGGAATTACTTTAACTTCTTTTTCATTTCCATTTAACTGTTGTAAAACTTTCTCCGAAAAATCATCAAAATAATGCTCCGGAGTTTTAAATCCTGATTTGATTTTAGGTTCGTTTTCTAATTTAAATGTTTTCATAATATCTATAAGATAGTTTTAGTTACAAAAGGTTTAATTTGATGTAACATATAATTCAATTTTTTTTACTGCATGATGATAAGATGCCTTAAGGGCACCAACAGAAGTTCCTAAGATTTCTGCAATTTCTTCATATTTTAATTCTTCAAAATATTTCATTTTGAAAACTAATTGTTGCTTTTCCGGAAGTGTTACAATTGCTTTTTGAAGTTTGATTTGAATTTCATCTCCATCAAAATAAAGATCAGCTTTCAGATTGTCGATTGTTTTATTCTGCAAATCCTCAGATGAAATGCCGCTTAATTTTGCTTTTTGAGATAAGAAAGTCAATGCTTCGTTTGTGGCAATACGATACATCCAGGAGAAGAGTTTACTTTCGCCTTTAAAGTTTTTAAGATATTGAAAGACCTTTACAAAAGTGTTTTGTAAGACATCATCAGCATCATCATGATTCAAAACAATATTTCGAATATGAGAATACAACGGTTTCTGATAATCAGACAGGAGTTTTTGAAACGCGGTATTCTGCGTTTCAGGGTTTAATAATTGTTTTATAAATTCCTTCTCGTCTGTCAAACTTTTTGTTTTGTAAACCTTCTTAATATAAGTTAGACTGAATTTAAAACAAAAGGTTTAATAGACCTTGAAAAATTAAAATTCAGATTGTTCTTCTTCTTGTGCAGGAGGTGTTGTGGTAGCAGGTGCAGGAGTAGCGGCAGGTTTGCGTTTTACCACCGGTGCTGTTTGTGTTGGTTCCTGTTCCTGAGTCTGCGTTTCAGATGAATAAACTGGCTGGGTAACTACTGGTTCTTCTTTAGGTATTATTGGGAAATAAATTTCGGTTACTAACTTAGATGAACCTTTTACATCTAATTTACTTAAAGTCAATATTTCAAGATGCGACCAGCTTAACTGTGGAGTAATTTTTCCGTTGTTTATAAAAGCGGTTGTTTTGGCAATAGCTTCGTTTCTATGAGAGTAATCTCCGGTTAGAGTTGTTTTTACAGCATCAAATCCATTTAGTTTTCCGGATAAAATATCACTTCCGGAACTGATAGAAATTTCTTTATTGATTGGAAGACAGATTGAGATTTTAGCTAAACCGGTTTTAGTATCATAAGTGTGATAGATGATAAAGGGTTTTCCGCTTGCCGACAATCCGTTTGTTTCACTAAAATGAATCAGTTTTGGAATTACAATTCGGGCATTTTTGTTTACTTTTTCAATTTCGCTTGTAAAAGTTTGGCGAATGTAAGGTGTCTCAGTTTTCTTTACTAATCCATCAACTTTGATAGCGTAAGTTTTAGTTTCGTAATCAAGGTTTTTGTCAATATTAGCTAAACTCTTTTCGTAGATAGTTCCAATGACTTTATTGGAACCTCCATGTAAGGCAGTATATATTTTGAAAAGAAAGCTCATTGTTCCTTTTGCTTTCCACGTAACTTTAGTTTTTCCGTTCAAAGTATCTTTTAAAGTCCAGGAAACATCGGCTTGCGTACCGTCATATTGCATTTTTTGTTCAATGCTTTCGCCTTCTTTTGTTTTAAGAGTGGTTGCATTTCCTTTTCCGTCAACTCCATCCCAATAAAAAGATGCGCCATTTCCGCTTGTTTTATTTGGAAAAGTCATTTTTATGGAAGGATCTTCAACGGACCATGATTCAAAATCTTCGTAATTTCTAAAGTCATTAAGATAACTGTAAACCGTTGCACGAGGCGAATTGATTACTTTACTTCTCTCTACATCAAAAATTCCTTTTTGTGTAGCAACAAAAACGGTAAGGGCAACAAGACTTAATAACGCAAAAAGAAATAAATACTTAAGAATTTTCATTGGTAGGTTGTTTGATTTCGTAAAGTTATAAATTTATCATGAGTCTTACTAATAACCAAAAATTATTAGGTTTTATTTTAATCAGATGAATTTTTAATTCTGAAATGACTCTTTTACGCTCAAAAAATAATTATCTCTTAAAAAAGATTTTGATTAAGAATAAAATAGCTATAAACAGCAAAAACACAAGTAATACTTTATAGTTTCCTTTGTAAAAGATTTTATGCAGTGCCAAATCTTTTCGATAAGCAAATATCATTATGATTACAAACGCAATAAAAAAACACACTCCAAATAGTATTTGTCCCTGACTAAACATAGCTTTAAAAATTATTTTCGGCAAATTTAGAGAATTGTATACGATTTGCTGTTACATTGCCTTTTGATTTAATTCAATTTTATTTTAATTTTATGAAGAAGTGATTTAAATTAGCCAAAAAAAGAAAACTACTATATGAAAAAACAACTTGACGCCGTAACAGAATTTCACACTGCTTTTAAAATTGGACACAGTACAACTCCAACTGCCGATTTAGGAGCTGAGAAAAAATTACTTCGTTATAATTTAATGAAGGAAGAAAATGAAGAATATTACGAAGCGGTTCAAAATAATGATTTAGTTGAAATTGCTGATGCCCTTGGAGATATGATGTATATTTTATGCGGAACAATTATTGAGCATGGCTTGCAAGATAAAATCGAAGCTGTTTTTGATGAGATTCAGCGCAGTAATATGAGTAAATTGGGAGAAGACGGTCAGCCGATTTACCGTGAAGATGGTAAAGTAATGAAAGGGCCGAATTATTTTAAACCGGACTTTTCAAAATTATTCTAAAAATAAAAAAACCGATAAAAATAAATTTATCGGGTTTCTCTTTTATATGGTTTTGGATTATTGCACCTTAACTGTCCATCCGTAAGTGTCTTCAGAAAGTTTGTTTTGAAGACTTGTTAGTTTTTCTTTTAAGAATGAAGCGTATGAATTCTCGATTGGAGCCATTTCATAATATTCATCTTTGTATGAGAATCCTTTGATTACGCTGATAACTGCTGCAGTTCCTGCTCCAAAGATTTCTTTTAAAGATCCGTTTTTAGCTGCTTCAACTAATTCTGAAACAATTACTGGACGAACTTCTACTTTTAAGCCTTCTTTTTCAGCCATTGCGATCAAACTTTTTCTGGTCACACCATCTAAAATTCTTTCGCTTGTTGGAGCTGTTAATAAAGTATCGTTAATTCTGAAGAAAACGTTCATTGTTCCCGCTTCTTCCAGTTTTGTATGTGTAGCATCATCAGTCCAGATCACTTGTTGGAAACCGTCTTTGTTTGCTAAGTTGGTTGGGTAGAATTGTGCAGCATAGTTTCCGGCAGCTTTTGCAGCACCAATTCCGCCATTTGCAGCTCTACTGTAATGTTCAGCAATAATTACTTTTACTTCGCCTCCGTAATATGCTTTTGCAGGAGAAAGTAAAATCATAAATTTATATTCATCAGATGGATTTGCAATAACACCAGGTCCTGTAGCAATCATAAATGGACGAATGTACATACTTGCACCATTTCCTCTTTGAATCCAGTCTTTGTCTAATTTCAATAATTCATTCAAACCATCCATAAAAATAGCTTCCGGGATTTCCGGCATTGCCATTCTTACCGCAGAACTATTAAAACGTTTGTAGTTTTCATCTGGTCTAAACAACCAAACATCATTATTGTCATCTTTATAAGCTTTCATTCCTTCAAAAATAGCTTGTCCGTAATGGAAGACTTTTGAAGATGGATCCATCAAAATAGGAGCATAAGGTTTAATGACAGGATTTTGCCATTGCCCGTTTTTAAAATCGCATTCGAATAAATGGTCTGTAAATACAGCACCAAAACTTAAGTTGTCAAAATCTACTTCATTGATTTTTGTAGAAGTAGCTTTTATGATTTCAATTTTGCTTGTTTGAGTTGTACTCATAGTTCTGTAAGTTTTTTGCGAGATATTTTTCACTGTAGAAAATCTAAAGCGATGATATCATGTGAAATAGAATTTATTGAATGCAAAATTACGCAAAAATATGTAAAATGCTTAGTGAAAATTCATTATTTACTGGTTTTGATTGAGATTTATTTATCCTATAATAAACTCAAATATTTAATTGATTTTTATAAAGAATTTATGAAAAAAGTATCGATTTTTAAGGCTTTACGCATTAGTTTTGACTAATTTTGAATCTAAATAGGACTTGAAAATCAATAAAAAGCCATTGTAAATTTCGAAAAAAGTGAAAAGGGAAATAATTAAAACGCTAGATGGCTCAACTACAATTCGTTTACCGGAATGGGACGAATGTTACCATTCTAAACACGGTGCAATTCAGGAGGCGAAACATGTATTTATCAAAAATGGTTTATCATTATTTGATGGATCGGTAAGTATACTGGAAATTGGTTTTGGGACTGGTTTAAATGCTTTTATAACTTTTTTAGAGTCCATTAAAAAAGGACAGAACATTGATTACGTTGGAGTAGAAGCGTATCCGGTTGATGCTGATGAAATTTTGGAAATGAATTATGCGAAAGAACTCGACGCATTGGAATTTGAGAACATTTTCGAGAAAATGCATAAAACAGAATGGAACCAAAAGGCAGAAATTTGCGACCAGTTCTTATTAACTAAAAGAAAACAATTTTTTCACGAAATAAACGATTTTGAAACTTTTGATTTGATTTACTTTGACGCCTTTGGTTACAGAGTGCAACCAGAACTTTGGAGTACCGAAATTTTTCAGAAAATGTACAATAGTTTAAAACCAAACGGAGTTCTTGTTACATATGCAGCCCGCGGAGTTGTTAAAAGAAGCATGATTGAAGTTGGATTTACTGTAGAAAAATTAGCAGGCCCTCCGGGTAAAAGAGAAATGTTTCGAGCCTTTAAAAAGGTTTAAATGAGTTGTTTAGAACGATTCTATATTGATTTATTTGTTTTAAGAAAACGTATTCGTTGCTAAAGTTTTGAAAAAAAATAGTTAAAAAGAAATTTTATATATGATTAATGTTTAAATTTGGTGCGAGTTTAAAAATAGAGATAACCCCCAAAAATCTTGTTTTATTATGTCAAAAATGATGTTCGATTACACGAAATCAATACTTGAAAGAGTAAGTTTCGATCCGGTGCTTTTCTGCAAAGAGCTAGAAAAAGCTATCAAAACACTGTTACCATACGAAATGGAACAATTACAAGAATGGCTATTAAATTTCATTATTGAAAAGCCAGAATTAAAACCAAGTCTACAGCTAATTAAAGTATAAAAGAAAAGGAGCCAAATTGGCTCCTTTTTTTATGCCTGCTTTTTTTGTAGCGGACTTATGATTTGAACATTCTGAAAAACAATCGCGCCCTTGATTACGCCAGCAATTGTAGAACGGAGTGCATCAATGATTTGCATTTTTAATTCGCTCTTCGGGTAAATCAAACTTACCTCGCGGGCTGGTTTTGGTTCCTTAAAGTTTCGAAGTTTCAGTTTATCGGATTCTTTTAAGTCTAAGGTGTGCAAGTACGGAAGTAACGTTGTGCCAAGGCCTTCGTCTGCCAATTTAATCAGGGTTTCAAAACTACCGCTTTGAATCTGGAAATTAGATTGGTCGGCGTCTGAGACACTTTTGCATAAATTTAAAATCCCGTCTCTAAAACAGTGTCCGTCTTGTAATAATAAGATTTCATTGAGGTTTAAATCGGCAACTTCAATTTCTTCTTTTTGAAAGCTTGCATGCCCTTCAGGAATATAGGCTACAAATGGTTCAAAGTACAATACGATTTCTTTGATTTTTTCATCTTCAAGAGGAGTGGCAGCAATAGCGGCGTCCAGATGACCATTTTTTAATTTTAAAATGATTTCCTCTGTATTCAACTCTTCAATTAAAAGTTTAACTTTTGGATATTTTTTGATGAAGTTGTTTAAAAACATTGGAAGAATGGTTGGCATAATAGTCGGAATGATTCCCAGACGGAATTCTCCTCCAATAAAACCTTTTTGTTGTTCTACTATATCTTTAATACGATCGGCTTCGTTTACAATATTTTTAGCCTGATTTACTATTTTCTGACCTATATCAGTAAGCTGAATAGGTTTTTTACTTCTGTCGAAAATTAAGATATTAAGTTCTTCTTCGATCTTTTGTATTTGCATACTTAAAGTTGGCTGTGTGACAAAGCATTTTTCAGCAGCAAGTGTGAAGTTTTTATGCTCGGCTACAGCTAACACATATTGTAATTGAGTTATAGTCATATTGATAATAAATTTTGATACAAAAATAAGAAAATATAATTTTTATTTATATAAATTTTCTTGAAGTTGCTTTAAATTTGTAGTAAATTAGAGTAAAAAATTAGATCATGAAAACAAATATTTTAGGATTACCGGTAAAAGAGTCAGAATTATTAGTAAAAGAATTGAATGTATTGTTGTCAAATTTTCAAGTGTATTATCAAAATTTAAGAGGAATTCACTGGAACATTCGAGGAAAACGTTTTTTTGATTTACATGTAAAATTCGAAGAATTATATACAGACGCACAATTAAAAATAGATATGATAGCGGAAAGAGTTTTGACAATTGGAGGAACTCCTTTACATACTTTTGAAGATTATATCCAAAACAATAAATTGACTGTTGGAAAAAATATTTCTAATGATGAGAAAGCGGTTCAGTTAATCGTTCACTCTTTGTCTGATTTGTTAAAAATAGAAAGAGAAATATTAAACAAATCAGATGAAATTAATGATGAAGGAACCAATTCGATGATGAGTGACTTTATTTCTGAGCAGGAAAAAACAATCTGGATGATGAATGCATGGCTTGAAGAAACTCTTTAAGGTCTTGTTTTTTAATAAATTAGAAGCAGAACGGCATGAAAATTGCGTTCTGCTTTTTTGTTTTTGTTAAATTTCTATAAAAATCTCTTTGATTTTATTTGTTTAACGCTATTTTTGTTTCAATGAAATTTGTAGCTCGCATATTATTATTCATTTTTATTGCTTTCTTATCGACCCCGACAATTGTTCAGGCGATTAAGAAAGGGAATAGTGCGGCTGTATCTTTTAGTATTGCAGAAGAGGAAGTGCATAAAGAACTTAAAAATGTAATGCATCCTTCTATTCTTGAGCATGAAGTTATCATTCCGGTTTATATCGAGAAAAAAACGATTGTTTCTGAAAATATTGTAAAACTTGACAATATTTCTCCGAGCATTTTTGCTCCACCTCCCAATTTAGCATAATACTTCCGATTATTTTGATCTTTAACCGCATTTGAACAGCAGACGCGGTAAATCTTTTATGAATAATTTTTTTTAGTATTGTGTTATGACAAAAAAAATCAATCTTTTTGCCAACCTTAAATCTGATTTTGCCTCAGGTTTAGTGGTTTTCTTGGTGGCTCTTCCGTTGTGTTTAGGTATTGCAATGGCTTCTGGAGCACCATTATTTTCTGGAATTATCGCTGGTATTGTGGGTGGTATCGTAGTAGGATATCTAAGTCAGTCACATATCAGCGTATCAGGTCCGGCGGCCGGGTTAACAGCTATTATTTTAACCGCTATTACTGATTTAGGAGCTTTTGATGTTTTTTTAATGTCTGTTTTTATTGCTGGATTAATTCAATTAGCGTTAGGATTTTTAAGAGCCGGAAGTATATCAAACTATTTTCCAACCAATGTAATTGAGGGAATGCTTGCGGGTATTGGGATTATCATTATTCTGAAACAAATACCGCATGCCTTTGGTTATGATGCAGATTATGAAGGAGATCAGGCTTTTATTCAAAATGATGGAAGCAATTCTTTTTCGTTTTTATTTGATGTTTTAAATCATATTCAGTTAGGAGCTGTTGTAGTTACTTTGGTTTCGCTGACAATTTTGCTTTGCTGGGAAAAAGTCTCATTTCTAAAAAGAATAAAATTAGTGCCGGGAGCTTTAGTGGCTGTTATTGCCGGAGTTGTTTTAAACGAAATATTTGTATCAACAGGAAGCACTTTGGCAATTGCAAAAGAACATTTGGTTTCTTTGCCAGTTCCAAAATCTTTTGATGATTTTAAATCAATTATAATTATGCCAAACTTTGCATCGGTTACAAATCCGCAGGTTTGGGTAGTTGCCCTTACAATTGCCATTGTCGCTTCTATTGAAACCCTTTTATGCATTGAAGCTTCAGATAGAATGGATGTTCAAAAACGATATACTGATACCAATGTAGAACTTAGAGCGCAGGGTATTGGAAATGTTGTAAGTTCACTTTTAGGAGGTCTTCCAATGACATCAGTTGTGGTACGTTCGTCAGCCAATAATAATGCAGGAGCAAAATCAAAAATGTCTACCATCATTCATGGTGTGCTTTTATTAATAAGTGTTTTATCTATTCCGATGATTTTAAACAAAATTCCATTGGCAACATTGGCAACGGTTTTAATTTTGGTTGGGTATAAACTAGCAAAACCAGCAACCTTTATGCATTTCTGGAAAAAGGGGAAATACCAGTTTGTCCCTTTTATTGCAACTTTGGTCTTTGTCGTTGCGACAGATTTGCTAAAAGGTGTTGCGTTGGGTATTATTATCAGTATTATTTTTGTTTTGAGAGGGAATCTTAAAAGAGCCTATAACTTCAAAAAAGAAGAATATGAAGACGGAGACATCATTCATATTGATTTGGCACAGGAAGTTTCATTTTTAAATAAAGCTGCCATCAAGCAAACTTTAAACGAAATTCCTGAAAATTCAAAAGTTATTATTAATGCTCATGATACCGAATATATCGCTCATGATGTTTTGGATTTAATTCGTGAATTCAAAGAAACCAGAGCAATTGACGAGAATATTAAAGTCAAATTAAAAGGCTTTAAAGAAGCTTATGAACTAGAGAATACGCCGGAAAATAATAATCATGTTACGATTGAACATTATTATGATGTAGCCAAAAGAGAAATAGTTCAGAAAGAAGTTGTTAGAGGAGAATAATTAAAATAAGACACTTTTAAGGTAAAAGAAGTCTCAAAATTTAGGTAACTTTACATCAAGTTCATTTTTTGAGACTATTATAACTTAGAAATTACCACACAAAAAAGAAAAAAATGAGAAAATTTTATGAGCAGTTATTAGAAAATAATAAAAAGTGGGTTGAAACTTCATTGGCAAAAGATCCTAATTATTTTGCTGATTTGGCAAAAGGACAACAACCTCCATTATTATGGATTGGATGTTCTGACAGCCGTGTTCCTGCAAACGAAATTGTTGGTGCAAAACCAGGAGAAGTTTTCGTTCACCGTAACATTGCTAACATGGTTGTTCACTCTGATATGAACATGTTGAGTGTTTTGGATTATGCTGTAAATGTTTTAAAAATTAAACATATTATCGTGTGCGGACATTACGGATGCGGTGGTGTTAAAGCTGCAATGGGACATCAGTCTGTTGGAATTATTGACAACTGGCTTCGTCATATTAAAGATGAATATCGTTTACATGATAAATACTTAAATTCAATTGAGAACGAGGAAGAGCGTTTTAATGCTTTTGTTGAAATCAATGCAAAAGAGCAGGTTTATAACTTAGCCAAAACATCAATTGTTCAAAATGCTTGGAAAAACGGACAAGATTTAATGGTTCACGGTTGGGTTTACGGTTTAAATTCAGGTTTTGTAACTGATTTGAATGTAACCATTAGTTCAAACGAAGAACTGGATTCGGTTTATCAATTAGATCTTTAATAGATATAAAAAAGAAATCGCCTCATAAGGGCGATTTTTTTTATTCGTTTTCGTCAAGATTCTCATTAAATGCTGAAGGAAGCATTGTTGGAATAAACTTGATTAATATCGGTAGTAATAAACTTCCTCCCGGAAGTAAAAATATAGTCAGGGACGGAATGGTTTTACAAATATCCAAAAGCTGTTTTTTGACTTTCTTCTTTTCTTTAGCATCCAAATCCCTTGTGGTAGAGTAAGCAAGTAAGACTACAAGTTCTTTACTCTGCATAATTTCCCGAATTAATCTGTTTTTATTTCTGGTAATCAGTTTTACAACACTGTGTGTCATCTGATCGTAGAAATGTTTAACAGGATTAGAATAATTGAAGTATGGAATCTTCTTTTTGTGAGTTGTAATAAAAGTATTGGTTGTATCCATGCTTTTGGTTACAAAATCATCAGGAATTCCCATTGTTGTTCCTAAAGAATACAAGAAGTAAGCTTCTTCATTTTCAACAACTCCATCACTCCATAAAGCCATTCCGGCCATATCAATTAGGTAATATTGTTCCAGTCTGTTTTTAAAGTAATCCAGATTCAAAGTTTCTAAAGTTTCTACGGTTACTTTTGAAAATTTTGAATATCGGATGGATGCTTCAAAAAGTTTAATCAATAAATCATCATGTTGTGATTTTACCGTTTTGGTTTTTAAAGCCAAACCAACAATTCCTAAAACCGTTTCTTCAATACGTTTTAGATATTTTTCCGGAATTTCACCATGTTCTAAATATTGTCTAAATGCCAAAACATCGATAAACAGTAAAGCATTAGTTACCAGATGAGAAAAGTTTTTACTGATAATGCTATCATTGGTCTGAACTCTCTGGTCAATAATGGTTTCTAAAGATAGAGAAGGAGTGTCTTTTGGCAATAAAATTTTGAACAGGTTAAATCCTTCCGGATTCATCTGTTTGTAAAACTTTAAAACTTCTGAAATAAAATGTGTTGGTTCCGAATTTCTTTTCTCTAAACAAAAAACGTGATAAAGAGTATTAAGTAAGGCAACTTTAGAAATTTCGGTTTTAAACCAGCCTTTTATCGGAATCGGAACTTGCGAATCAATGGCAATAATATGACCATAAATAAATCCCGTTTCTCTTACTTTGTAGTAAAACGATTCTACAGTTTCAAAAGGAATGGTTTCTGAAAACTTCTGTTCGCTAAAAAACTTATCTATCCAGCCGTGTGCTGATGGGTTAATCATTGACTTAATTTTGCTGATGCAAAGCTATGTCTTTTTCTTGTTTTAGAATTCATTTAAAATGAAATAACCACTAGATTTTGTTAAAAATAGTGGTTATTTATGATTTTTCTTATTTGATGATTCCTGCACAGGCAACTCTTCCGCCGGCATTTCCGGTTGGTTGGGTTGTAAAGTCATCTGTTCCTGCGTGTACAATTAAGCCTTTTCCAAGAACGTCTTTGTTGGCATCTCCGCATCCAATACACCATTCATCAGTTGTTAATGTGATAGAACCATTACCTTTTGCATCTGCAGTAAAGTTTCCTATATCACCTTTGTGGTATTCACCAACTCCCCATTTTCCATGTTTTTTGAAAGTAGGATTCCAGTGTCCTCCGGCTGAACTTCCATCGGCTGAACTACAATCTGCTTTTTCATGAATGTGAATGGCATGAACTCCCGGCTCAAGTCCTGAAATTTTTGCAGTAAAAGTAACTTTGCCATTTTTTTCTGTAAAAACAGCGGTTCCACCCACTTTACTATTGCTTTTTGGTTCTAAAGCAACTGTCAAAGTTTTAGCGTCATTTGATTTGTTATTTGTCTTACAGCCAATGATTAAAGCTGTAATTATAGCGAAAGAAACGATTAGTTTTTTCATATTTACGGGCATTTTTAATTAAAGATTAAGTAAATTTAACATAAAATAACGGAATACTTTAACTCTAAAAGTTAAAAAAAAGTCAAACTATACGTTATAATTTAATATCGATTGAGCACAAAACCGAAAAATATTGCTTAAATTCGTTATGGTTTCAATGTTTTTTTTTAGAAATCAAAATTCTCTAATTCGTTCATATTTAATATTTAAAGTTATGATGAAAAAGATTCTTACTCTCGTTTTTTTTAGTTCAATATTGCTTTCCTGTACTGCTTCTAAAAGCAAAAAAACGGACTCCGTTTCTCAACTTGACGGAACTTGGGAACTGAACTATATTACAGGTCCCCGAATTACTTTTGATGGTTTGTATCCAAATAAAAAGCCAACAATAAATTTTGATACAAAGGAAAATCAGGTTTCCGGAAATAACAGCTGTAATTCTTATACAGGAAAACTGGTTGTAAACGGAAACAAAATCGATTTTACGCAACCAATGGCAGTTACCAAAATGATGTGTCTGGATAGCGGTCAGGGCGAAACAACCTATATGAAAACCCTTCAGAAAATAACGTCCTACGATATTACAGATGACGGTAAGACTTTAAATTTTATTTCGGGAGATATTGCAATGATGCGTTTCACTAAAAAATAGTAAGATGAAAACGAAACTATCTATTTTGTTCTTGTTTTTTGTTTTAAGTGTATCAATGAACGCTCAGGAAAAAACAAAAAAAGAGGTTAAACAAGAAAAAGAACTTCAAAAGCAGAAAGAAATACAAACGCTTTTAGAAACTAAAAAATTCGTTTTTGAAGCACAAAAAGTGACACCACAAGGAGGAAGATTAATTCAGCTAGACTACAATACCTATTTTTTAAAATTTGATACCGAAAATACAACTTGTGATCTTCCTTTTTTTGGGCGTGGATATAATGTGGGATATAATAGCGATGGCGGAATTAAATTTGAAGGAAAACCAGAAAATATTAAGATTGAAAATAAAAAGAAAAGCACTATTCTAAAGGCTACAGTTCGGGGAAAAAATGATGTTTATGACTTGTTTTTTACTATTTTCTCTAACGGATCAGCTACGCTCAATGTAAATAGTAATAACAGAGCGCCAATTTCTTATGACGGACTGGTAAGTGCGCCTAAAACATCAGATAAAAAATAACTCAAATAGTACAAAACCGCCTCAAATTCTTTTATTTTATGATCAAAAGAATCTATTGGTTGCCGGAAAAAAAAAGACAGACTCTTTTGTTTTTCTTTTTTGGAGTTTTTTCATTTTATGCCCAGGATTTAGAACCCAGAGTTTACGCAAATGTCCCTAAGCATCTTAATGTTGCTTCATTAGGATATCTTTTTATGAATGGAAATGTACTAACTGATCCTTCTTTACCCATTACCGATTTTACACTTCATAGTCATAATTTAGCTTTAAATTATATCAGGACTTTTGGTCTGTCCAATAAACTGGCCCGCGTTCAGCTTACACTACCGTATACGTTTATGGATGGTTCTCAAACCAGAACAAACGGAGATGTTTTGACTGGCTCGCGAACGGGTTTTGCAGATATGAAAATCAGATTCGGAATTAACCTTTTGGGGTCACCGGCACTAGATAAATCGGAATTTAGAAATTTTGAGCAGAAAACAATCTTGGGAGTCAGTTTGGTAACATCTGTACCAACTGGAAAATATTACGCAGATAAACAAGTAAATATAGGTACTAATCGTTGGGGATTTAAACCGGAAATTGGCGTTTCAAAACGATTTACACATTTGTATGCAGAAGCGTATGCAGGGATTTGGTTTTATACGGATAATAATGATTTTATGGGGAAAAAGCTGGAACAGAAATCCACTTACAGTCTTCAGGCACATGCAAGCTATTATTTTAAAAATCAGATGTGGGTTGGGTTTAATACAAATTGGTTTTTTGGAGGAAAAACGATAACTGATGGTGTTGCTGATGATAGTCAGATTGATAACTGGAGAGTAGGAGGAACATTTTCTACACCTATTGCAAAAGGTCAGTCACTTAGATTGCAATATCATGTTGGAGCTTACACCAATAACGGACTGAATTATTACGCCTTATCTCTGGCTTATCAATATTCATTTTTTTAGTTTGATAAGTTTTAATGTGTTAAAAATCAGTATATTTGAGTAATGCATATTGTTTTTAAAAACAAATTAAAAATTAGAACTATGAAAAAATTAAGTCTTATTCTTATTATGGCCGTTGCCTCATTTTCATCTTATGCACAATCTTCTTTTAAAGAAGATGTAGATGTTTTACAAAGTGTTTACGGAAAATCTAAAAGTGAATTGGTAAAGCAGTACATGAATCTATCGGATGTGCAATCAGCAGCTTTTGCTAAAGTTTATGATGACTATGAAACACAGCGAAAAGCACTGGGGCAGACGAAATTTCAATTAATCAATGATTATGCTGCCAATTATGAAACACTTACTGATGCTAAAGCAGATGAATTGGCCAAAGGAACTTTAAAAAATCATATTGCTTACGAAAAGCTTTACTGTAAAACCTATTCAAAAGCTAAAAAAGCAATTGGATCAATTAATGCTGCAAAATTTATTCAGTTGGAAGTTTATCTGCAAACTATTATTCGTAGTGAAATATTGGAGGCTATTCCGTTTATTGGAGAATTAGACAAATCAAAAGTGCAATAGAACTTTACTATTTATAAAAAACAGAAAAGGCAGTTGTTTGTAATGCAACTGCCTTTTTTATGTTCTTAAGTGGATTATTTTGCTGTTTTCACTTTGTAAATTTCATTTACCATTCCGTCGCGGAAACTGTCTAAAGTAAGTTCCCAAAACATGATTCCACCTAATTTTTTAGCTTTTACATATTCTGCTTTTGCTTTAATAGATTTTAAATCATCTGAAGTAGCAAAAGTTTTTGTTGAAGCATTGTACCAATAAGGTGCTTTAGCTTTGTCATCCCAGAAATATTTCCAGCCATTTGCTTCTGTGTAAGTTTTAGCATAATCTTTAAAATTAATACCTTCAACGTGTTTTCCAGCCTGATATAATCCGTTGTTGATGTTTTCAACATTGATCCATTGTCTGGTATAAAAAGCACCGCCAATTACTAATTTTTCTGCAGGAACGCCTTGTTTTAATAAAAACTCTACAGTACGGTCTGTAGATTCTTCGTTTGGATTTGTACTGTACAATGGAGTATGATGTCCAGTAACCTGAGAATATCCGTTTACCAAATCGTAGCTCATAATATTGATACGATTTACTAATGGAGTAACCGCTTTCCAATCAATAGATTCGTCCAAATATTTTTGGAAACCACCAGCAGCAAAACTCAATTCGTATTTTTTACCTAATGTGGTACGTAAAATTTTAACTAACTCAGTAAAGTTAGGTTTGTCAACTGCCTGATATAAATGACCAGGAAGTCCTTCAATAGCAGGATATTCCCAATCCAAATCCAAACCGTCTACTTTATAAGAATCACTTAAAGTTTTCACCGATTTTGCAAATTTTAGGCGTCCTTCAGCAGTAGAAAAAGCAGCTGAACAAGGTTCGCATCCGCCCCAACCACCTAGTGATACTATGATTTTTAATTGTGGATTTTTAGCTTTTAGCGAAACTAAATGTTTAATTGTAATAGAATCTTTTGGAGAATCGACAGTTAGTTTTCCATCTTTTAAATGACAGAAACTAAAGATAATTTGATTTAGTTTTCCAACTTCATATTGGTCAATAAGTTGAGAATCGCCTGTGTAATAGGCAATAATATCCATTTTTTTATTTTTCTGTGCAAAACTATTGGAGATGCTAATGCACATTAATGCTAATGTAATAAAGGTAATTCGTTTCATTTTTTTGTTTTTAGCGTTTTTGGAATGCTAAATATACAGCAATAGACTCAATATTTAATCCTTTAGAAGAATCAAAAAATCAATTTTAACGAAAATTTTGCAAATAGTTGCAAAAATATTGCGTCGATTTATCCTTTTACTTTTAGAAAAAATAAAAAATAAACCCGCGCAGTTTCGGACTTGCGCGGGTTTAAACAAATTAAAAAGCTAAAAACTATTTTGAATTTAGAAGCAGTATGAATTTTCTGCAACTAATTTTTCTGCAATTTTTTCTCTCAATGCCACAACATTTGGCAGATTAGTATATTTAGTGAAACGTTTTAGTCCCATTAACATCATACGTTGTTCGTCACCTTCAGAGAAAGAAGCAATTCCTTCTTTTCCTCTTAAGTTTACAATATCAACTGCTTTGTATAAATATAATTTTGCCATAGCAATTTGCTCCTGAACTTTATCTTCGCCTTGGGCTTTTGCTAATTTTTCAGTTCTCAAAATAGTACTTTCAGCCATGTAGATTTCGATTAGGATATCGGCAGCAGCCATTAATAATTGCTGGTGAGAATCTAATTCAGGACCATATTTTTGAACAGCACTTCCGGCAACCATTAAGAACACTTTTTTCAGGTTAGCCACGATTACTTTTTCTTCTGAGAATAATTCAGAGAAATCCGGTGTATCAAAAGATGGAATTCCCATTAATTCTTCCTGAACTTTCATTGCTGGTCCAAGTAAATCAACGTGACCTTTCATTGCTTTTTTGATCAACATACCTACAGAAAGCATTCTGTTAATTTCGTTTGTTCCTTCGTAAATACGAGCGATACGAGCATCTCTCCAGGCACTTTCCATTGGAGTATCTTCAGAGAATCCCATTCCACCAAAAACCTGAATTCCTTCATCAGAACAGTTTTGAACGTCTTCAGAAACCGCTACTTTCAGGATAGAACACTCGATAGCATATTCTTCAACACCTTTCAATTCTGCTTCCTGGTGACTTGTTCCTTCTGCTTCACGAGCAGCGATTCTGTCTTCGATATCTTTTGCAGCACGGTAAGAAGCACTTTCTCCAGCGTAAGCATTAGTAGCCATTTCAGCTAATTTAGAACGGATAGCGCCAAAAGATGAAATTGAAGTATTGAACTGAATTCTTTCGTTAGCATATTTTACAGCTCCAGAAGTAACTCTTCTTTGAGCATCTAAACAAGCGGCAGCCAATTTAATACGACCAACGTTTAAGGCATTCATTGCGATTTTGAAACCGTTTCCTCTTTCAGATAACATGTTTTCAACCGGAACTTTTGTTTCGTTGAAGAAAACCTGACGAGTAGAAGAAGCACGGATTCCTAATTTATGCTCTTCTTCATTCATAGAAATTCCGTTTGCTGGATCGTTTTCTACGATGAAACCTGTAATGTTTTTATCATCTCCAATACGAGCAAAAACGATGAAAACACTGCAGAAACCTGCATTCGAAATCCACATTTTTTGACCTGTAATAGAGTAGTGTTTTCCATCTTCAGATAAAACCGCTTTAGTTTTTCCTGAATTAGCATCAGATCCTGCGCCTGGTTCCGTTAAGCAATAAGCACCAAACCATTCTCCAGAAGCTAATAACGGAACGTATTTTTTCTTTTGTTCTTCAGATCCGTAAAGTGTAATTGGCATAGTTCCAATTCCTGTGTGAGCACCAAAAGCAGTAGAGAATGAACCTGTTGCTCCAGAAATGTAGTCGCAAACCAACATTGTAGAAACAAATCCCATTCCTAATCCACCGTATTCTTCAGGAACTGCAACTCCTAAAAGTCCAAGTTCACCAGCTTTACGCATAGATGATTCTGTGTAAGCGTAATCTTTTTTCTCAAAACGATCTTTATGCGCCCATAATTCTTTGTCAACGAACTCTTTTACAGAGTCACGCATCATTAACTGCTCTTCAGAGAAATCTTCTGGTGTGAAGATGTCCTCGCATTTTGTTTCTTTAACTAAAAACTGACCACCACGTGTCACGTTTTTTTCGATTGTATCTGCCATGATTATGTTTTTTTTATTTTTTATTTGTGCTCAATCTTGTCATTTCGACGAAGGAGAAATCTCCACAAGTAGCTCCACAACGATTGACAAACTTTGAGGATAATTGTCGTGGAGATTCCTCGTTCCTCGGAATGACAAACTAGATGGTTACTTTGTGGAAATGCTAGTGTGATTCTTCGTTCCTCAGAATGACAAACATTGTTTATACTTCCTTATAACACCTCGTAAATACCAGCGCTTCCTTGCCCAGTTCCCACACACATTGAAACGATTCCGTACTTATTACCTCTGCGTTTCATCTCATCGAATAACTGAACAGAAAGTTTAGCTCCTGTACATCCCAGAGGATGACCTAAAGAAATTGCTCCACCATTTACGTTTACGATTTCTGGGTTAATGTTTAATTCGCGAGTTACTGCTAAAGCTTGTGAAGCAAAAGCCTCGTTTAATTCAATTAGCTCAATATCGTTTAATGTTAATCCTGCTTGTTTCAAGGCTTTCGGAATTGCTTTTACCGGTCCGATACCCATAATTCTTGGCTCAACACCAGATGAAGCAAAATTTACCAAACGTGCAATTGGTTCAAGGTTTAATTCTTTTACCATTTCTTCGCTCATAATTAAAACGAATGCTGCACCGTCGCTCATTTGAGAAGAGTTACCTGCTGTTACACTTCCGTCCGCAGCGAAAACTGGTCTTAAACCTGCTAAAGCTTCTTTAGAAGTTCCTGCTCTTGGTCCTTCGTCTTTATTTACAACGTATGATTTTGTTTCTTTTTTGCCGTTTTCATTGATGAAAGTCTGCTCAACAGTAATTGGAACGATTTGTTTATCGAATTTTCCTTCTGCTTGTGCTTTTAATGCTTTCATGTGAGAGTTGTAAGCAAACTCATCCTGATCTTCTCTAGAGATTTTGTATTGATTAGCCACCGCTTCAGCAGTTAAACCCATTCCCCAGTAGTAATCTTCGTGACCTGCAGCAGCAACTTTATAATCCGGAGTTGGTTTGTAACCTCCCATCGGAATGTAACTCATACTTTCTGCACCACCTGCAATGATACAATCTGCCATTCCTGATTGGATTTTAGCAGTCGCCATTCCGATAGTTTCTAATCCAGATGCACAGTAACGATTTACTGTAACACCAGGAACATCTTCAACTTTCAATCCCATTAAAGAGATCAAACGTCCAACGTTAAGACCTTGTTCTGCTTCCGGCATGGCATTTCCTACCATAACGTCATCGATACGTTTTTTATCAAAATTAGGCAGTTCGTCCATCATAAATTGGATCGTTTCTGCAGCTAATTCATCAGGTCTTTTAAATCTAAAAACACCTTTTGGAGCTTTTCCAACTGCTGTTCTATATGCTTTTACTATATATGCTGTTTTCATAAATGAGTGTATTTTGTATATTGTATATCGTATTTTTGTATACTGTAATTTGTAAAATGTTTATTTTGTATCTAAAGAAGCTTGAAGCTTAATGAGCATGTTCTGTATGTGTTGGATTTCAGATTCTAAAAAATTAAAAACTTCTTGTTCCATGTAACCAATATTTTTACAAATAATCAGCTGTGTTTCAAACTCAAAAGCAGATCCTAATGAAATTCCCAAAAAGTTATTAAAATCCTTAGGAGATTTTCGTCCGCAACCTTCAGCAATATTTGATGGAATAGAAACTGCGCATCTCCTTATTTGTGAGGTCAAACCATAAATCTCTTCCTTTGGAAATGTTTGAGATTTTAAGTAGGTATTAGTCACAAGTTCAATTGCCTTTTGCCAAACTTTCAATTCTTTAAAATAATTCATCTTTTACTTTTATAGTGTATTACTTATATCTTGTAATAATGTAAAATATATCAAGTATTGACAGATGAAGACTGTAAATACAGTATACATTTTACAATATACAATCTAGTTACGAAGCGGTTTTCCTTTAGTTAACATATATTGAATTCTCTCTAAAGTCTTACGTTCCGTACAAAGAGATAAGAAAGCTTCACGTTCGATATCTAATAAATATTGTTCAGATACTAAAGTAGCTTCAGATAAATCACCACCAGCCATTACGTAAGCCAGTTTGTTAGCGATTTTCTTATCGTGCTCAGAAATGTATTTTCCAGCTTCCATTTGATCTGTTCCAACTAAGAACATACCTAAAGCTTGTTTTCCTAATACTTTAACATCAGTTCTTCTGATTGGCTGTGTATAACCAGCTTCAGCCATTAACAATGCATGTTTTTTAGCTTCAGCAATCTGACGATCTTTGTTTACTACGATAACATCTTTTCCGTGTTGAAGAAGTCCAGTATCAAAAGCTTCATAACCAGAAGTCGAAACTTTAGCCATAGCGATTGTCAAGAAATATTCTTGAAGAACGTTCAATTCCACATCATTTTTGCGGAATAAATCGGATGCTCTTAAAGCCATTTCTTTAGATCCACCTCCGCCAGGGATAACTCCAACACCAAATTCAACTAATCCCATGTACGTTTCTGCAGCAGCAACTACTTTATCAGCGTGTAAGCTCATTTCGCATCCACCACCAAAAGTCATTCCGTGAGGCGCTACTACAACTGGAATAGAAGAGTAACGAACACGCATCATGGTGTCTTGGAACAATTTAATCGCCATGTTCAATTCGTCGTATTCCTGCTCAACTGCCATCATGAAAATCATTCCGATATTAGCACCAACAGAGAAATTCGCTGCTTGGTTACCAATAACTAAACCTTGATATTCTTTTTCAGATAAGTCGATTGCCTTATTGATTGCAGTAAGAACGTCACCACCAATTGTATTCATTTTAGATTGGAATTCTAAGTTTAAGATTCCGTCTCCTAAATCCTGAATGATTGCACCACTATTACTCCAAACTTTTTTGCTTTCGCGGATGTTGTTTAGAATAATGAATGAATCTTGTCCAGGAACTTTAACTTGTGATTTTGTTGGAATGTTATAGAAATAAGTTGCTCCTTCTTTTACAGAGTAGAAACTTTCGCTTCCAGAAGCCAGCATTTCAGTAACCCATGCAGCAGGCGCTAAACCTTCCGCTTTCATGATTTCAATTCCTTTGGCAACACCAATAGCATCCCAGATTTCGAATGGACCATTTTCCCATCCAAAACCAGCTTTCATGGCATCGTCAATTTTGTATAATTCGTCTGAGATTTCAGGAATTCTGTTTGACACATAAGCAAACATTCCAGCGAAACTCTTACGGTAGAATTCTCCCGCTTTGTCTGTTCCTTTTACTAAAACTTTAAAACGATTGATTGGTTTATCAATAGTTTTTGTTAGTTCAAGAGTAGCAAAATTTGCTTTTTTCGCAGTGCGGTATTCTAATGTATCTAAGTCTAAAGAAAGAATATCTTTATCTACTTTTTTGTAAAAACCTTGTCCAGTTTTGCTTCCTAACCAATTATTTTCCATCATTTTATTGATGAAATCAGGAAGTTTGAACAATTCGTGTTGTTCGTCGTTAGGGCAGTTTTCGTAAATACCGTTAGCAACGTGTACCAAAGTATCCAATCCAACAACGTCAACCGTACGGAAAGTAGCCGATTTTGGACGACCAATTACTGGACCAGTCAATTTATCAACTTCTTCAATTGTTAATCCCATTTCTTTCACTAAATGGAATAAACTTTGGATTCCGTAAATACCAATTCTGTTTCCAATAAACGCTGGAGTATCTTTAGCAACAACCGAAGTTTTTCCTAAGAATTTAGATCCATATTCGTTTAAGAAATCCAATACTTCAGTAGAAGTTTTTGGACCAGGAATAATTTCAAATAATTTTAAGTAACGCGCAGGGTTAAAAAAGTGAGTTCCGCAGAAGTGCTGTTGGAAATCTTCGCTTCTTCCTTCACTCATAAAATGAATTGGAATACCAGAAGTATTAGAAGTAACCAAAGTTCCCGGTTTACGGAATTTCTCGATTTGTTCAAAAACCAATTTTTTGATATCCAAACGTTCCACTACAACCTCAATAATCCAGTCAACATTGGCAATTTTTGCCATATCATCAGTCGTATTTCCAGTCGTGATTCGGTTTGCGAATTTTTGGCTGTAAATAGGAGATGGATTCGATTTTAATGAATTCGCCAAATGTTCGTTTACCACACGGTTGCGAACGGCTTTACTTTCAAGTGTTAATCCTTTTTTAGCTTCAGCTTCGGTCAGTTCACGCGGTACAATGTCCAGAAGTAAAACTTCCACACCAATGTTAGCAAAATGACAAGCTATACCTGAACCCATAATTCCGGATCCAATTACAGCAACTTTTTTAATTGTGCGTTTCATACTTGTTATTATTTGTTTGTAGGAGAAAAAGAATGTTTTTTTAAGACTATTCTTTTTCTGTGTTTTCTGTTTGATTAAATATGTTTTTATCGTGAATCAGTTCGTTGATGATTTCAGAAACTTCGATAAAATGATTCAGCTTTTCTTCTGAAACATGTTTTCTAACGGTTTCGTTAAACTTCAAAACTGTATTTTTAGATAAATCTCTTTTTTCTTTTCCAAACTCAGTAAGGTAGATCAAAACACCTCGGCCGTCACTTGGGTTTTTTTTGCGAACTATTAAACCTTTTTCTTCCATAGATTTAAGTGTTCTTGTTAAGCTGGTTGCTTCCATGCCCATTCTAGGGCCTAAAGCGGTCGATGGTGTTCCTTCTTCTTTGTCCATACTTAAAAGAGCAAATCCCGTTGCCATTGTTGCATCATATTTAGCGGCCTCTTCATTATACATTCTTGAAACAGCCTGCCATGTCGCTCTTAAAATATAATCTATCGTTTTGTCTTTCATAGGTAACTATATCGATTTCAAATATAATTAAAAAATACTATGCATGCATATAATTTTTTAATAATTTTTTGGTTAGTTATAAAATATCCCTGATTTAGAGGGTTTTGGTTGTTTATTTTAAGTGTAATATACTATTCTTTTTTTAAATTTTAACATTTTTAATGCAGTAAAAATCTCTTTTTGGTTTTTAAAAAGCATTAAATTCCTTATTATATAAAAAATTATGCGTTTTTTTCAATTCGTTCGTCAGAATCGTAGCGCGAAATAGCATTCTGAAGGGTCTTTTTCATACGATTTCTCAGACTTTCTGGTCTTAAAATCTCCAAACAGCTTCCAAAACCTAATAAAAGCCTTTCCATTTCATAATTTGGGATTACATATATATGTATAATAACGCTCCCGTCTTCATTTTCCTTTATTAATCGCTGAGAAGTATGCAAAGGTTTTGTGAGTACATAAGGAGCATTCGAAGCATCAACCCATATTTCAATACGTCTTGCGTTTAATCCTGAATTCACTGTTACGCCAATTACATCCTTATAATAATCATCGGCATCAAAATCTTCTTCTAAATAAGGATGATTAAAATCGTAATCAATAGAAATGATTCTGTCCAAAGCCAAATTGGTTATAGGCTGTGAGGCTTTTTTCTTCCCGATCAAAAACCAGCGGTTGTTGAATTCCTTCAATATAAACGGATGAAAATGGAATTTACTTTCGTCTTTTGATTTAAAAGATTTATAGGTAATAACCAGAACTATTTTTTTGATAATCGCCTGATATATTTCGTCCAGATAATGTAAACCTTTTAGTTTTTCATTTTTATCGAGATAGATTACAGGATTGGTATTGGACTTTTCTGAATAGATTTTGTCCTCTAATCGTTGTAGAATATCCGAAACATCATTAAATAAAGAGAAATCCTTAAATTGTTTCAACATCGAAACCGTTTCGGTCAAAACATTCATATCGGTTTCCGTCAGTGGAATATCGGTTATCGAAAAATCTTCGTCTTCATATTTATAATACTTTTTGTCGTAAACTACGATTGGCGCATTATAACCGAGTTTTTCACTTCGCATCAGCTGAATATCCATCTGAATCGTTCGTTTGCTGATTGGGTTCTGTCGTCCTTCATATTCAAATAGAGCTTCAGAACATTCTTCGATTAAATCTTCGAGTGTCCATTGCCGGTATTTATTCTGAAGGCATTTGTCAATCGTTTTGTAGCGTATTAAGGCGTTTTTGTTTTGTGACATTTTTCTGTTGTTTTGCCACAAAGGCACGAGGACGCTAAGACTTTATTTTTTATGCCACAGATTAAAACGATTAAAATGATTTGCTATTTTTTTGTCATCCTGAGGAACGAAGGATCACATCCAATATTCCTCAAAGAGAATCGCCAATCTTTGTAGAGTTTCTTGTGTGATCCTTCGTTCCTCAGGATGACAAACTGGGCGTTTAATTAATACTTTAAATAAAAACTTTGCGACTCTGCGACTTTGCGAGATTCAATTTTTAGCTTAATAACTCTATTTCTTTTTCAATATTCGCTCTCGCTTTCTCTTCATACAAACCTCTAAACGCATCAGTCTTAAAAATAAACTCATTTTCCAAAAAATGCTTCAACGCTTTTGCGCGTCCAGGTTTGTATAGAAAATCAGGATAAATGCGATATTCTTTCCGAATTTGTTCGAAATAGATTTTGTAATCATCCCAATCTTTAGTGAGGATTTTCAAATCAAAATCAATTAACCAATTAATATCTTCAATTGCATTTTGCTGATGCTGTTGCGTTGCGCAGATTGCATCAAAAACTAATTGTTTATTTAGATTGCTATTTTCAGGTAAAATTGACAAAGCATACTTAGCACTTTTGGATTCATTATCTTTTTTTGAAGCCGAATAAACAAAATCATGATAAAAAATAGAAAATAATATTTCGTTTGGATTTTGAAGTTTGTCTCGATAGAGTTCAAAACTTTCAATCATTTCTTTTAAATGTGTGAGATTGTGATAATGCCTTGATTTTTTGGAATATGCCTTTTCTAAATCCAACCAGTTTTGCTGAATTTCATTTGCTGAAAAGCCAATATTCGAAAGTAAATGAGAATAAATTTGCTTTAAATTCATCTTGTTTTTTATTTAATATTTGAAAAGCTTTAGCGGAGCCAATATTTATAGAAATTGAATTGGGCACAGTAGAAAGCTCTGGAAGAGCGAAATATTTATAGCAATTTATATATGACAGTTAAAAAAGCTCCAGTGGAGCGACACATTCGGCTTTTATGTTCAACAATATAAATATGTCACCCCGCTGGGGGCTCTTCAAACGTTCATAAAAAATAGCTATAAATATACCGTCCCTCTGGGACTTACGCGTTTTTTTCAAATTAATATTTTACTCAAATTTAAAATTCTTTTTTTACTGCGCAAAATAATTGCGTAGTGGTTTTGAAATCTTTGTTCAGGAAATAAAACAAATAGTATTTCTAAAAAATGAAACAAAAATTTTACTACGCAAAATAACTGCGCACTAGTTTAGAAATCTTTGTTTAGAAATAAAAACAAACGTTCATAGAAATAGAAAAAAATAAAACAGGTCAAGTTTGAGTTACTTCGAAAACACTTTCCAATGTACACACTTATACGATTACCTTTTTATTTTATAATCATAATTGGGGCAGTAGCTCAGTGGTAGAGCAGGTAGTTTTGAAATTATCAATCAAAGGTCAATCAAAATTTACTTCTTACACTTTTAATGTCCGTGTCGTGGGTTCGAATCCCACCTGCTCCACAATTAATGGTCAATTAAAACTTACTTCAGACAACGGCTACTTTCGGTTCGAATCCGAACATAGTTTTAAAATCATCATTAATAAAAAAACGAGGGTCAAAATTAGCTTACTTCTTGGGGAAACCCGCAAACTTCCAATTTGAATCAGCTAATTCATTACACTCAAATTTCAGGTCAAGTGTTTCTTACTTCAAAAATCTTTTAGGTAGAACTCAGAAGCACCATTATCTAAATTTTAAAAATTAAAAAAATGAAAACAAAAGAATTATTAAAAATCAGTTTACGTCAAAATGCTATTTTCATTCCATCAGAAATGATTACGAATGATGTTAAAAATTTATCCGGAACAACATCCGTTTTGTTAGCCAATGTTTCAAAACTTGGATTTACATTTTCTGAATCTTTGCTTCATGCTTTAAACAACGTAAACCCAAAATATAAAATCGAGGTTTTAGAAGTTCTAAGAGAAGTTTTAGGAACAGATAAAAACTGGACACCATTGGTAAAAGAATGGAATATTCCAACCAATGAATCTGTTGTAGATCATATCATAACGTTTTTCGGAAACATTTTTCAGACTAAAAACGGAACTAAATTACAATGCGGACATATTATCCCAGATAATACTTTTCCATTAGAAAGATACAACGGTTGCCCATTCTGCGGAACTCCGTTTGAATTTGGAAAACTGGAAAATATCGGACAAGGAAGCAAACTGAAAGTGCTTGAATTGTGGACAGAAAAAGATTTAAATGATTTTTATATATCATTATTGCAATCTAAAACCGCTTTAGACGCTACTCAGATAGATAGTTTAAAAATGGCGATGCACTATTTGCCTTTACCAAAAACCGAAGTAGCAATGAAGGAAACTTTAATGCTGGTAATTGATCTTTTGATCGAAAACGGTAAAGAAGACCAAGCGTCTCAGTTTTTAAAAACACCAACCGATATTTTACGATACTTGTGGTATAAAAACACAGGAATGCTTCAAATTATCGAACCAAAAACGATTATCAAAAGAACAACAAAAAATGCACAGCATTTCCATAATGTTTTAGATACAAGCGTTCAGGCGAGAATTTCATCTCAAAAAGATTTAAAGCTTAAATATTCCCGAAAAGAATGTTTAATGGTAGCAAACTGGCTGAACAATATGGATATGGACGTTGAAGCCATGTGCGAAACCATGCATCCAAAAAGAGGAATGTGGGTTCGTTTTATCCGAGCGTTGCGTTTGGCAGAATACAGTAAAAGAAAAGGGTTCGAAAAATTGAACTTTTTAATGGATGTATTCTACAACCAAGTGTACGATGTTTGGCAAAGCAAAGTAGATTCGTCAAGATTGAAATTTGATGCCGATAAAACATTTGGATTATTGAAACAACGTCCAGGATTATTTGCTCGTTCGTTATTCTCCAATATGTTATGGTTTGGAGCAGAGGAAACTATTGCTCATTTTGAAGAAATCATCGATAAAGTTCCGGCTCGATTGGTGTTTACTTTGAATATGTATGCTCAAAATTATTTTGATAAAAACATGCAGAGAAGTGTGAAACCTTTGGGTGGAACAAACAAACGAATTGAAGCCAACGCTTTATTGAAGTTGTATGCTGATGTGCAGTTGGAAGCAATGAAAAATCAAATCGAAGAATTGTGTCTTTTGGCCATGAAAAAACGATTTGCAAAAATTGCGAACACCAACAAAACTATCTATATCGATCCGCAATTGTTTAATATTCCGGTTTCTATAGGAGATCGAAGTGAAACAGTTCAAGATTTGCCAGTTGCTTTAATGGGAACACGTTTCCCAATTGAAGGTAACGAAGTGCGATTGTTTATGCAATGGGGTAAAGATTTGCCAGCGCAACATTTAGATATGGATTTAAGCTGTCATATCGCTTATGAGGATAAAGCCGATATTTGTTCTTTCAGCCGATTAACCACAACAGGTTGTCAGCATAGTGGAGATATCCGAAGCATTCCGAATCAAATTGGAACAGCCGAATATATCAACATCAACATCGACGAATTGGCGAAAGCCAAAGCTAAATTTGTAACTTTTACCTGCAACGCGTACAGCAACGGAAGTATTACGCCAAATTTAATAGTAGGTTGGATGAACAGCAAACACCCGATGAAAATTTCAGAGAAAACAGGTGTTGCCTACGATCCGTCGTGTGTAGATCATCAGGTTCGTGTGACGCAGAATGTTGCTAAAGGTTTGGTTTTTGGAGTGTTGGATGTAGCCAAAAGAGAAATCGTTTGGTTGGAGATGACTTTCGGAGGTCAGGTTGTTGGTGGTTTGGATTTCAAAGGAATTCAGGCGTTGTTGTCAAAACTAAACAGCAAATTGAATATTGGTAATTTGTTACAGCTTAAAGCGGAAGCTCAAGGTTTGACAATCACCGAAAATGAAATTGCCGATGAGGTTTATACAGCGCAATGGGCGATGAATCCAGCAGTGGTGACGCAATTATTGGTGGATTAAGTTGCAAAGGTTCATAGTAACAAAGTGACAAAGGTTTTGTAGAGGCGCACTGCTGTGCGTCTCCGCAAAGATTGGTGAATTTAATCTCGCAAAGGCGCAAAGTTTTTTATTAAACGCACTGTTTGTCATCCTGAGGAACGAAGGATCACACAAGAAACTCGACAAAGATTGACAATTCTCTTTGCGGAATACTGGATGTGATCCTTCGTTCCTCAGGATGACAAAAAAGGAGAAAAAAAATCTACGCAAAATAACTGCGTACCAGATCATAACCTTTACATTATCAATTAAAAATAATTTATAATGAAACCTAATTTGCCATATCCTTATTATTTCTATGGTTCTGATGATTCTACAGATCAGGATGTAATTATTATTATTTCAAAAGAAGACATGCCTGGAAAACAGGAGGACAGAAAAAATAAAGTATTGGCACTTTTGAAAGAGTATGATCTGAATTGGAATGCAACATTAGCTGTGATTGAAAATGGAAAAATTTCAGATACTATTTATACAAAATCATGGATTGATTCGCTTAATAATGCATTGTTGGAAACGTATTCTCTACATGAACAAAATCATGAATTGCTGGTAAAAGAAAAACATATCAGAAATAAAACATTAGCTATTTATAAAGCTGTACGTACCGTTTTGACTATGCTGACAAGAACTGAGTACAGAACTCAGATTCGACCAATCTTAAAAGGAATTCATGATTTTAATTTAAAACTGAAAGCTCTCGGGAATATAGATTTTGTTTCTATTTCAGAATTTAATCAAAAGAATACTGATGATATTGATATTTGGAAAATCATTGCTTTTTACATAGGACAAAATATTGCACTAATTGAAAGGGATATAGAAATATATACTAAAAAGAAATTTGTTAGCCATTTTAGTGATTTGGAAGCTTTTATTTATATAAAAACAATCACTGTAAAAGAAAAAGAAATTTTACAACAATATGTTCATTATTGGCTAAAACTGATTAGCAATTTTGGAGAGTTTCAATCGGTAAATGGTTTTCTGAGTTGTAATGATGAATGCATCGATATGCTAAACGAAAAGTTTTAAAAATGAAACCACCAATTTATCAAATATTCGGATCTGAAAATTCGCTCGATGCCGATTTGGTTTTCTTTATTGAAGAAATGCCAAACACGGTAGTAGAAAAACTGGCTTTATCAAAAGAATTAAGTCAATCAATCACTTCATTTTTTCCGGAAAAAGAACTGAATACCAATCTAGCCGTTTGTAAAAACGGACATTTAACTGAGGTGTACAAAGGAACAACAGATGAATTAAATAATGCTTTGTTTTATACCTATGATTTTCATAAACAAAACAAGGAAAATCAAATTACAAAACTTTTGGTGCGTGATGTCAATTTGAAATTTTTAAGAAGCACCCGAATAATTTTGTCTTTTGTAAGCAAAACCGAGTACCGTGTTTTGGTAAAAAAAGCGTTAAACGGAAATCTGCAGGAAAGAATTCAGGCTCTGGAAAATCTGGATTTAACTAAAATTGTTTCTTTCGGAAAAGGAAAAAATAATAATGATATTATAAAGTCAATCGCTTTTCAGTTAGGGCAATGTATAGCACTTCATAAAGGAAAAGAATTGTACACCAAAAATCAAATTGCAGAACATTTTCCTGATTTGCGAAAATATCTTTTCAGGGAAGAAAACGTCAATTTAAACGATTTACAAAAAGAACTTTTATATTTCATTGAATTGCTGAAAACAAGAAGTTTAAATATGAAAAACATGTCCGAATATAAATATGAAGACAAAAATGATTTTAGCTACGCAAAATAACTGCGCAGTGACTTTTGAATCTTTGTTCAAAGAAAAGAACTAATGAATACAACGCTTTTAAAAGAAATGATTTCTGCAAATTATGTAAGGGTAAACAAACACCCTGAACACGATTTGTACATTTACAATTATACCCAAAATGCCCAATTTGAGAGAATCTGGAATGAAGTAACATTGGCTTGCAGAGGTTTGATTTTGGATGAAAAAGGAAATGTAATCGCAAGACCTTTTCCAAAGTTTTTCAACTTAGGCGAAATGGAAAATCAGGTTCTTCCTGAATCAGCTTTTGAAGTTTATGATAAAATGGACGGCTCGTTAGGTATTTTATATTGGATAGAAAATGTTCCTTTTATAGCCAGCAGAGGCTCTTTTACCAGTGAACAGTCAGATAAGGCTAATGAAATGTTGCACGGAAAATATAAAGATTCATGGTCACTTTTGGATAAAAATAAAACCTATTTGTTCGAGATTATTTATCCTGAAAACCGTATTGTTTTAGATTACGGAGCATCAGAAGAGTTGGTTTTGCTAGCCATTATTGATACCAATTCAGGAGAAGAATTTCCGTTGGAAGATATTGGTTTTCCTGTTGTTGAAAAATACCACGGAATTAAAGATATTGAGGCTTTAAAAGAAATGGAATTGGCCAACAAAGAAGGTTTCATTATCAAATATGCAAACAACTTCCGTGTAAAAATCAAGTTCGACGAATACCTTCGTTTGCACCGAATCATTACTCAGGTTTCGAATTTGAATATCTGGGAATATTTAAAAACAAACCAATCAATGGAAGAAATTCTGGAGCGTGTTCCTGATGAATTTTTCAGCTGGGTTAAGCAGACAAAAGCCGATTTGGAAAAAGAATTTAAAGAAATTGAAGAGCAATGCAAATTGGATTTCAGAGTTTTAGAATCCAGAAAAGAAACCGCTTTGTATTTTCAGACTTGTAATTATAAAGGAGTCTTGTTTGCAATGCTGAATGGCAAAGATTACCCAGCGATTATCTGGAAAATGATTCGCCCAAAATTTGAAAGACCATTTAATAAGGAAGAAGAATAAAATGAGAAAAGTAATTTTAATGAAAGGATTGCCGGGAAGTGGAAAATCGACTTTGGCTAAAAAAATAGTTGCAGAAAATCCGGAAAATTATAAAAGAATCAACAGAGACGATTTGCGCGCGATGTTTGATAACGGTATTACGTCTCAAAGCAATGAAAAATTCGTTAAAAAAGTTCGCGATTTATTAATCGTAAAATCTTTAGAAGAAGGAAAAAACATTGTAATCGATGATACCAATTTGTCTGAAACTAATCTTAGACGTGTTTCGCAATTGGTTCAGGAATACAACACAAAATTCAATCAAAAAGTTGAGGTTGAAGTTATGGAAGTAAATACGGATGTTGCGGTTTGTATCGAAAGAGATGCTTTAAGAGAAAAACCAGTTGGAGAAAAAGTAATTAGAAAAATGCACCGTCAGTTTTTTAAAGATTCTCCTGAATATTGCGCCCAAAACCCAGATTTGCCAAAAGCAATTATCTGTGATCTTGATGGAACGCTTGCGCTAATGAACGGAAGAAATCCGTTTGATGCCAGCAAATGTGATGAAGATGAACTCAACAATCCGGTGGCAAATGTGTTGAGAAATTACAAAAAATTAGGATATCAAATACTTTTAGTTTCGGGAAGAGAAGACCGATACAAAGAACCAACCTTGCGTTTCCTTGAAAAACACGAAATCGAATACGACGACCTGATCATGCGTAAAACCAAAGACAGCCGAAAAGATTCAATCATTAAAACCGAAATCTATAACGAATCGATCAAAGATAAATACTTTGTAGAATTTGTTTTAGATGATAGAAATCAAGTGGTTGATACCTGGAGAAATGATTTGAAATTGCCTTGTTTTCAAGTTTATTACGGAGATTTTTAGTTTTTAATTAGGCTCAAAGGTTGAGAGAGGCAAAGGTTCAAAGGTTTAAGAAATCCAAAAGACGAAGGTTCAAATCCTTCCTACGCAACCAATAAGTCGCGGTAGTTTAGCAAGGGAAAATAGTTGGTTTTTTATAGAAAAATTTACGTTCAATTTTATGTCACCTTGAAGAACGATCACACTAGAAACTCTACTAAGATTGGCGATTATCTTTGAGGAATATTGGATGTGATCCTTCGTTCCTCAGGATGACAAACTTTGTGGTTAAAGATTTTGTCACGCAGATTTAAAAAGATTTAAGCAGATGTTCACAGATTATTTATAAAAAATGATGAAATGATGTTGATAGATGATAAAAGAATAGTAACATTAATAAATGCTCTTGAAGCAAATGGCTGGAAAAATGCAGGCTTTAGTGATCAGGTAATAGAGTGGTATTTTGCCGAAATTATTGAATTTGTTTCTGTTTGGAGTCCTCAGGGCAAAAAACTTTTTATGGATTTATTGATAGACAAGTTTGATTATCCTAAAAAGAATATAATTGAAATTGGCTTTTCGACAGTGCCATGCAATGTTAGTGATAGTTTTTTTGAAAATATTTATCTAGGAGATATTTTAAAAACAGATTTGAAAAAATTTTGCGAACGTATAAATAACAAAGTTTTACACAATTAAAATTCCAAGTAACAAAAAAAATAAGGTAACAAAGAGAAAAAGACTTAGAATCTTAACCTTTCAGAACCTTAGCAACTTAAAAAAATAACAACCAACACAAAGAATAAAAAAACTTTGTGTCTTAGTGCCTTCGTGGCAAAAAACAAAAAAATGAATTACATAGACATAGGAATCAACCTAACCAACAAACAATTCCAAAACGACATAGACGATGTCGTACAAGACGCGCTCGACGCCGATGTATCGCAAATGATCCTAACGGGAACAAGCGTGCGAAACAGCGAAGCATCATTAGAAATCGCAAAACAATATCCGGGCGTGTTGTACGCTACGGCAGGAATACATCCGCATGATGCGAAGAGTTTCGATGCGCAGAGTATTTCGAAACTGAAGAAATTATTAGAACTGAAACACGTAGTTTCCGTTGGCGAATGCGGACTCGATTTTGATCGTGATTTTTCGCCCCGAAACAAACAGGAAGAATGTTATAAAGCCCAATTAGAATTGGCGATTGAAGTTCAGAAACCTTTGTTTTTGCACGAAAGAAGCGCTTTCAATTCTTTTATGAATAGTACCAAAGATTATTTACCGCAATTGCCAAAAGCCGTTGTACATTGTTTTACGGGAACCTTGCAAGAAGCCAAAACCTATCTCGATAACGGATTTTATCTGGGTTTTACGGGAGCGATTTCAGATGCCAGGCGTTTCAGTCCTTTAAAAGAAGTCATTCAGTACGTACCGCTTGACCGAATGATGATTGAAACCGATGCGCCGTTTATGCTTCCTAAAAATGTCCCGAACAGCCTCTTGAAGAAATACCACGAACGCCGTTGCGAACCTGCTTTTCTGCCGTATGTTGCCGGAACAATTGCACAGTTTAAAGGAATTTCTTTGGCTAAAGTGGCGGAGGAAACGACGAGGAATTCTAAAAGCTTTTTTGGGATTTAAGTCTTAATTATAAAGATTATTTGTTGGCTTTTAAATCAGGGGTTTGTACTTGGTTTGAAGGCTTTTTGTTTATATACATTTGAAAACTAAGAAAAATGCTGGGATTTTAGAAAATTATGCTTTAGATAAAGTATAATAAAAATAGATTTGTTTTGGAACAACGTTTTGCTAGTAAAGGTTTTTGATCAATTATTTAAATATTTATTAATTGTTATATTAGCAGAAAAATAAGATAATATGCAAGCAAAACCATTTTTAAAATGGGCAGGTGGAAAAAGTCGGTTACTAACGGATATTGAAAAATCTTTACCATATGATTTTAATATTCAATTTGATACTTATATAGAACCTTTTGTTGGAGGAGGAGCTGTTTTGTTTTGGATTTTAGATAAGTTTCCAAACATAAAAAATGTAATTATTAATGATGTAAATTCAGATTTAATAAATGTTTATAAAGTAATTAAAAAAAAACCAACAAAGTTGATTGAATATTTGAAAGTGCTCCAAAATGAGTTTCACTCTTTTGAATTTGATGATGAAGGTAGAAAGAATTACTATTATGAGAAACGGGCATTGTTTAATTCTAGAAATTCTAATGATTTAGAACAAGCTGGAATTTTTATTTTTTTAAACAGAACTTGTTTCAATGGACTATATAGAGTAAATAAAAAGAATGAATTTAATGTTCCTATTGGGAGTTACCTAAAGCCACAAATTTGTGATTCTCATAATATTTCACAAGTAAGCAAAATTTTGAAAGAGGTTAAAATTCTTTCAGGAGATTATCAACGTACTATAAATTACATTAACGACAAGACACTTTTTTATTTAGATCCGCCTTACAAGCCATTAAATAAGACTTCTAATTTTAATTCTTATTCAAATAGTCAGTTTAATGATAAAGAACAAATACGCTTACGTGATTTTTGTAAATTATTGGATAAAAAAGCTTATTGGATTTTGAGTAATTCTGATGTTAAAGTAGAAGGTTCTGAAGATACTTTTTTTGATGATCTATACTGTGATTATGATATAAATAGAGTAAAAGTTAAAAGATTTATTAATAATAATTCTAAAAGTAAGCATTTGAGCGAACTTTTAATTGTTAATAAAATTGAAGAGGAAATAGTTTTAATTCATAATTAATTTATGAAATCAAATATGATTGAAAGGAAAATTAGAATAGCAGTTGTTAGTGATTTACATTGTCATCCAGAAATTCCATATGGTAATAAAGATGGAGCAGTTAATGCAACATATTTATATACTGATCTCTTACGAAAAAGTGATCATCCGATAGAAAGTTTAATCCCCGTTGTAAAAGATGAAACGGTAGATTTGGTTATTTGCCCTGGAGATTTAACCGATAAGTCAAATGTACAAGGTTTTATATCAGGTTGGAACTACGTATTGGAATTAAAGGATTTATTAAAATCAGATGAAGTAATCGCTACTATTGGAAATCACGATGTTGATTCTTTTAATAATCATTCCTCATATAGTTTTGAAATTGCTAAAAAAATTAAGCGTAATTTTCCTCTTGAAAAAAATGAAGAGTGTGAGACATTTTGGTCAAAAGGGTGCGTTTTTGTAGAACGAGAAAATTATAGAGTTTTAGTTATAAATAGTTGTCATTTTCATCATAATAAGGCAAATTCATCATCGGGAAAAGTAGATGAAGAAATTTTTATTTATATTAATGAATACCTTGAAAAAGTTGACGATAATAAAATTAAAATAGCATTAACACACCACCATCCTATTGATCATTCTCGTTTTGAACTTGGTGAATATGATAAAATTGTAAATGCGGATGAATTTTTAAACGTTTTAGGCGAAAATAAATTTGATTTGCTAATACACGGTCATAAGCACGATCCTCTTTTAAGATATCATAATACAACAAAGACGAGTTATAGATTGCCAATTTTTTCTTCTGGAAGTTTTTCATCAATTAGTAATTTAGAATATACATCTGTACGTAATTATTTTCATATTATAAATCTGGAAAAAACAGAAAAAGCGATAGGAGAGATTTTTTCATGGACTTATTTCCCTAAACAAGGTTGGAAGAAAAATTATGATGAAAATGGTTTTGCACCTCACGCAGGTTTTGGCAATGAAAAAAAATTAGAAGAAATAGTCAATGAAGTTGAAAAAATTGTCGGTGACAAACCATTCGAAACGTGGGAAAATGTAATTAGTGATGTAAGGGAACTTAAAAATCTAATCCCACAAGAATTAGAGCAGATAAATAAAATGTTCATTGGGGCAAAATTAAAAACGGATGAACCAATTTGTAATTTTCCACAATTGATTTTTAAAATAAAGTAAAGTATGAATAACTTTTACAATACATATAATGCAAGATATCTAGAACCTAGTCAAGTTGCTGAGAAGTTTATTTATTCGGAAAGTTTTGAAACACTTATAAAAAATAGGCACTCAGTTATTTTGGGAGCGCGTGGCTGTGGGAAAACTACATTAATGAAAATGCTTACTATTCCTGCTCTTAATAATTGGAAACATGAAAAAGCTTATGAAATAAAAAAAAGTTTTCCATTTTATGCAATCTACATTTCAACGGATGTGTATTGGGATGTTAAAGAACAAAGTTATGATGAGCAGTTAAGGCGTTTTGGTAATTTTGCGGATAAGATATCAAAATTTTCGGTTAATAGTAATGTGTTTATAGCATTGTGCGAGACTTTTTTAAATGTTTTAAATATAGAACTAAATGATTCGGAACTGAAGAAAGAAATTGAATTATCTAACTATTTAATTGATAGTTGGTATTTAAATAATACGATTCCTAAATTAGAATATGTAAAAGAGGCACTTTTAAAAAGAATTGATTTTGTAAGTCAGTTGGTACAAGACGTTATTTTTAATTATGAAGAGGAACAAAATATTCCAGATTTCGATTTCTTTAATTTAAGTTTTGATTCATCAGTATCACATATTATTTCTGTATTTGAAAGAATTTATAATATACCTAAAATCAAAAAATGGGCATTATGTTTTGATGAGCTAGAATTTGCTCCATCATGGTTACAAGATAAACTGTATAAATCACTTAGAAGTAGAAATAATCAAAAGATTTTATATAAAATTAGTTCCAGCCCAATCCTACCAAAAGAAGTTGAGAAAATATTTAAAGACGAATATTCTCCTAGTTCAGGAAATGATTTTGATTGTATAAAAATGTGGAATTTGTCGACAAATGAGGATTTTTCGAGAGAATTAATTGAGTCATTGTTGAATGATAAATTTGGAACAAAAGATTCTAAAAAATATTTTGGGAAAAATTATATGTATTTGGAAGAAAGGGAAAGTTACAGTGCTACTAGTTTATATTTGAAAGAAATGAGAGAGCTTTCTGAAAAAGATTATTCGTTCAGAGAGTTTTTAAAGTCTAAAGATGTAGATAATGTAAATCCAGCTCCTAAAGATCTAAATCAAAAGAGTTCAATATTTAGAAAAATAAAACCTATAGTTTATTTTAGAAATTATTTTATAGATTTTAACAGTAAAGAAAAGCCAAAACCCCAATTTAGAACAAGAAACAAAGCAGTTGAATTATATAGCGGAATAGATATCTTGTCAAAGATTTGTGAAGGGAATCCAAGATGGATTATTGGTCTAACAAATGCTATTCTCTCCAAATCGAAAGAAATTAATGCTCTTCCGAGGGTTCAATATGATGAAGTAATCAATATTTCGAAGCGATTTATGAATTCAATCGAGAATATTCCAGTAAAATTGCATGATCCAAATTTGACAATTAAATCATTAGTTGAGGTAATTGGCAATTATTTTCAAAGACAAGTACTTGGAGGAAAATTTATCCCAGAACCAAATTCGACATTCAAATTTGATGTAGATTCTAAAGATTTTATAACATTGCTGGAAAAAGGAATATTTCAAGGAGCTTTTATATTAGTTGATTGTAATAATGAAAGTTTTGATTTTGAAATCTACGATAAAAAATTTAAGTTATCTTATTTGTATTATCCGGAATATAAATTGCCAATTAGGAAAAGTTCTTCAATTGGACTCTCTACAATTTTGAAAGAAAATAACAAATCGCATAATCTTTTTAGTCAGGAATTATGAAAGTGAAATACGGCAAACAAATTAAAATGGAAAACATTGTAAATGAAAGTATAGATTTATTTTTGTTTGCGAATAATGTTGAAAAAAGAAAACTTTGCGCTTTAAAGCAGGTTGCTACTTTTAACGAAGTAAAAGAAGTTATTTCAATAAATTATCCTAGTTCTAATGTTGACAATATTGAAAACACTAGAAATATTATAATCAATAATCATAATGAAATAATTAATTTATTAGAAGAAGAATTTTCAAAAAATAATAAAGATGAAATTACTCTTTTTATTGATTATTCTTGTATGACAAAATCATGGTATTATACTATTTTACTATACTTATCTAATCGAACTTTGAATTTCAAAAAAATCAGAGCTTTGTTTAGTTATACTCCTTCAGTTTATTCGGAACCAATGCCACCCAAGCATAACACTGATATTCAACCATTGCCTGGTAAATATAGGATTCCAGATAATAAGCCAAAAGCTTTAATTGTCTGTTTGGGTTATGAAGAAAATAAAGCTCAGGGAATAATTGATCAATTGGATCCTAAAATAACTTATCTATTTTTTACTGATCCTGCTTTAGATCCGAAGTTTGTTGAGACAATTAAGAATAGTAATAAAAACATACTTGATCAAGATAAAAATATAATCAAGTTTCCATTTGATAATCTTCAATATTTGGAACGAGAATTAACATCATTATATTATTTGCTTAAGGATGAGTATAATATAATTATCGCTCCATTAGGGCCTAAACCATTTACGTTTGTAGCAATGATGATGTCAATTATTTATGATGAAATTGATATTTGGAGAGTAGGGTCTGGATTTGATATAAATAAATATGATAGAGCACCTTTTGAACCTTCTAAATTTATTATTAGCGAAATTATTTTTGAAAATTAAATTTTTAATGAAAAGTTTGAGATAGAAATTCTACTAGAAATAATTAAGTGAGTTTCTTGGTTAAAACAAACTAATTTAAAACTAAAAACAAGTAAGTTTTTTCTTTCTTTTAAAATAAAATTTTATCTTTGTTCTCGACAAAACATTTTATCGGCAATCGAGAACTTTGAAACTTTATAAGTTAACATAAGCGAAGCCCTCATACACGTTGCTGGAGCTAGTGATAGCCCTAATCTCATTCGATAAGAATGTTTTGTCACAACCGAAGATGAGGGTTTCGTGCGTTTAATATTTTCAGAAAAATGACAAAAGAAAATCAAAAACCAACACATCGTGATGTAGTGCCATCCGTAATTAATTTCCTTTCAGACGAATTGTTTGAGGGAGATTACAAAGAACAGCCCCTGTATTTGCAGGAAATCTTCGAGCTATTAATGCATACAGAGTTTGGCGACGATATCAATTTAAGGCACAAAATCCTGAGCTGTTTAAGAACCAGCCGAAATCTGGTAGAAACCTTATCGCCATTTTCAGAGAAACAGATTTATAAGGCTTGTAGAAGCAATCGTAAATTAACCCAATAAAAACTCAAACCCTGCAAATTGGTTTTTGCAGGGTTTTAATTTTGTAAAAGTAAAATTCTTACATTTGTTTTAAATTTTTTTTGACAATGAACTATAAAATATCATTTAAGGAAAGAGCTAAACTTAGCGAGGAACAACTGGCAAAACAGGAAGGAGTTACTTTAGAACAAGCAAGAGCGCAAGCAAAATGGCTCAGTGAAGTAAGTACTTCTAAAGAAAAGAAGAAAAGAAAGTAATTTTTATCCCAATAAAAACTTAAACCCTGCAAATACCAATTTGCAGGGTATTTTTTTAGTATTGGTTTGTAATTTTATAAAAGAGATTAGACACAATAAGTTTCCACAATCTTGTCATCCTACCGAAGGGAGAAATCGCACGCGGGATTCGACACAGATTGGGTTTTATTTTGTGGAGTTTCTAGTGTGATTTCTCGTTCCTCGAAATGACAAACTAAACGAAAAATAATTATGCTCAAGAGTTTATTTCTAATATTTTTTTTAACATTTTAAAGACATTATTTTAAGAATAAACTGATTTAAAATTCTTACATTACCACCTCAAAATAAAAGCCGATTAAAGATGAATATCAGCATCTCAGTAAAACAATTAGGAAAAAAACATCCGCTTCTTCAGGAAAAAAGTATAGCGCTGGCTATAGAAAATCCTGTCATTTCCACACAAAAACTAATCGAATCGATTGTAGATTATCAGGTACAATTATTCCATGCTTCCTCTTTTGAATTTGAAGACGAAGACAAAATCCATCTTCCAAAAGAAAATTACCTTCCCATTTTAACCGATACGGGAAAAGTGGGTTTTGGCGCACTTTATAACCACAACAAAGTAGATTTGGCCAAAGCGCAGGAAAATGCCATTGTAGCTTTCGAAGACGGTTTGTACGCTGTTTTCTACGGCGACGATCAGCTCGAAACTTTAACCGAGGAAATCGATTTATCCAAAAACAAATCCATCACTTTTATCAGGCTTACGTTTCTGGCGGGAAGCTATTGGTAAAATTTCAATGGCAATGTCAATGTCAAAAATCAATATCAATATCAATGTGAATGGCAATTGCAATTCTAAAAATCAATTAAAAAATTCAATGTTGAGGTTCGTTTTCAGAATCTAAAATCTACAGTCTAAAATCTAAAATAAAAAAACATGACAATTGAAGATTTATTAAAAAGTAAAGCAATCGAGAATCCGATTAAAAGGTTCAAGAAAGAATTGGAAGAAATTGTAAACAGTAATCTGGTTACGAAATTATTTTCCGGATCAAAACTCAAAAAAGAAGTCGCTGAGTTTGGTTTGGAGTTTCTTAAGCTGGACGACAATTATTACAGCAATTATATTTCGCTGGGTTCTAAACAGGCCGAAAAGTTTACAGCGCTGATAAAAGAGAATATTTGGGAAGACAAAAACTATTACGATCTTTTGGTATTCTTTTTTGAGGAAGAAAATGCGGTTTATGTAAAAGAGGCCTGGAACAGACTTCCGCAAAAAATGTATCAAACGGGGTATTCCAGACGTTCTTTTAGAGCGCCAAATCATAAAAAATATCTGTTGGTCAATCAGGTTAATTTTCTGCGTTCGTTGTTAAACGGAGCCAGCAAATACCATTATCAGGATTCGAAAACGGTTTATTATAATTTGAGTATCGAAGATCAGATTCGTTATGATACGGAGATTTCAAATTCGGGCAACCAATTCATGATTTGGTCATCGGCACTTGATTTGAATAAGGCGAATCTATATCAGCTGTTTGAAGATATTATTTTCAATAAAGAGCCACAGGGAAAAGTTTCCCGAAATATCATCAAAGCGCTTTTGAACAGCGAGAAAAAAGAAAACTGGGAACTGGTAGAAAAATTATTGCTTTCGGCACAGCGTCAGGAAGGATTGCGTCAGGTTGTTTTAGAAGCGTTGGACGAAACGAGTATCGGCGCTTTGCAATACATGATCAAAGTGATTATCGATAATAAACTGAGCCGTTTTTCATCGGTGGTAAGAGCCATCGATACGTGGACAGGTTTAGGCTGGGATGCCGAAAAAGAAACTACGGTTCGTAATATTCTGGATTTGGCGTACGGTTATTTTTCGAATCCGGAAACGATTCCGACAGGCATTCGAAGTAAAAATAATAATGAAGCCTATATGGCGCTTTGGGTTCAGGGTGTTTTAGATGTTGAAAAAACGGTTCCGTTTCTGCACGAATTATTAGAAAAAGGTTCGGTAGAAAAGAAATGTCTGGCGTTGAAATTTGCTGGAGAAACGCATGATCCGTATATCGAAATGCCATTTTATTTTAAAGCTTTAGACGACGAAAACCTTCAGGTTTTGGCATTTGCCGTTCCAAGAATGAACGCACTTTTGGATGCCAACACCAAATCGAAATATTATATCGAAAATGCCGATTATCCGGATTTCTTCAATAAAGTCTATAATCTTGCACAAACGATAACGGTAAAAGAAAAAACTTTTGAAGGAAAAGTATTTTCATGGCTGAATGCGAAGTTCGAAAAAGATACTTTGTATTCGTCGGCCATTAATTTAATTGGCGATCACAACGATAGATTGGAACTTATTTTAAATCAGTTCGAAAGTTTTTCTATCAATTTAAGAGAAAAACTGACGCGCCAAATTCTGGGAGATTATTATTGTTATTCGTTTTACAGTTTTAAAAGTAATGAAGGAAAAGAGAAAAAAGCACCGACTGATTTCCAAAGAAGTTTTGCTTTAAGAATCCTGAAAGACAGGGGAGAATCGCTTGTAGCTTCGGCAATTTCTACCTTGAACAATCTGACGCTGACAGCTGACGAATTGGGAATTTTTCAGGAATTGTACAAACGTAAAAATTCTAATTTAAAGAAAAACCTAACGTCGATTTTACTGAAACAGGAAGATCAAAACATTACCACTTTTGTAGATGCGATTCTGGAAAAAGGCGATATGGAACAGCGTATGTCGGCTTTGGATATCATGTTGCAATTGCAGAAAAACAATAAACTGACGGATAAAGTAAACGATTGGGTAAAAGCGTATTCGGCAAGACCAAAAATTACCGAAAAAGAAACCAAATTTATCGAACAGTTAGAACCGTCGCAAAAGAAAAACATTCTAAGCGCCGAAAACGGATACGGTTTCTTTACGCCAAATCATGTTTCAGCTTATGAATTGCCAAAACCAGCTTCGGATTCTTTGTATTCAAAATCGATAAAAGCACAGCAATATGGTTTTTCAAAATCGATGTCTCATATTAAAAACGAAATTTCGAAACTGTATCAATTATTCGAAGAAAACCGAAATTATGAGTACGAAATCGAAAACTACGATAACAGTAAACAAACGGTTTTACTTGGAAATACTTTCAGAACATTAAAAAATCTGAAAGACGAAAAAGACAAGGAAGCTTTGGCTAAAAATTATCCTTTGTATGAAGTTTGGTCTGGCTGGTTTGAAAATTCAGGATTAGACGAAAGAGATTTGTTTTTAATAACGCTGGTAAGCAATTGCGATCGAAAAGTTTGGCGTGATTTCCTCGAAAAACATATTTTTTATTATAAAGAATTATTACCGCATCCCAACAAAAGAGGTTACGATTGGGACAATGCGATTCTGAATATTTTGAATGCTTTAAAGCTAAAATATGCCTTTAAAGAAGAAACAGATTTCTTGATTGATGCTTGTACGACTTTGTATGCAGATCTTCCGCAATCTGTTTTGGAATTTGAATACAAACCGGGAAAAGATCAATATTATTACAATTCGGATAGTGGAAATGGCTGGCAGAATCAGGGCTTTTTTGATATTTATCTGAATAAAATCAGTTTAGCCGATTTAACCGCAGAACAGGAAAATAAAGTTTGGAACCTTTATAGATGGCGACAAATCAACGGATTGGAAAGAAACATTTCGTATTGCAAACCGCCAATTCATTTATACTGCACCGCTTTTGAACAAAAAATAATTACCGAAGGCGAATTGTACGAAGGTATTTTGGAACCGGAAAGAATTTCGGTTTTAACCAGCGAAAGCAAACATTACAGACATTATGGAAGCGAAGAATTGCTAAAAACATTTCCATTTTTAGTTCCGATGATTGATAAAATCCGCGAAACATTTTTGGATATCGAAGTCAAAAGAGGCGATTCGAATACTTCGGTTACGCCTTTGGTGCAGAGTTTTCAGAAAATTTATGGCATTAATCGTTTGGTCGAAATGCTTACGGCGCTTGGAAAAGCAAGTTTGTACAAAGGCTATATTTATTCGTGGAGTTATACCGAATTGACGAAACAAAAACTATTCAGTTATTTGCTGAAAAGATGTTATCCGTTAGAATCTGATACACAGCAAATTTTTAATGAAGCGGTTAAAAAAGCCAAAATCTCAGAAGAAAGATTGATTCAGACGGCTATTTATGCTCCGCAATGGCAAAAGTTCATCAGTAATTATTTAGACTGGAAAGGTCTTGACGAAGGAATCTGGTGGTTCCATGCGCATACTAAAACAGCAAGTTACAGTGCCGTAAATTCGGAATTGGAAAGCGAAATGGCAAAATTCTCGTCAATCGATTTACAGGATTTTAAAGACGGAGCGGTTGATAAAGATTGGTTCGTTTCGGCATATAAAAAATTAAGCAAAGCCAAATGGGAAATGCTGTACGAATCGGCTAAATATGTAACCGACGGAAACGGACACCGCCGTGCGCGTTTGTATGCAGACACGATTACAGGCGATTTGAAAATCAGGGAAGTTACCGCAAAAGTAAAAGACAAACGCGATCAGGATTATTTGCGCGTTTACGGTTTGGTGCCTTTGAGCAAAGCAAGTCCGGAGAAAGATATTTTGGCACGTTACGAGTATTTACAGCAGTTTAAAAAAGAAAGTAAAGAGTTTGGTTCGATGAAACAAGCGAGCGAAGCTTTGGCGATTCGTGTGGCTTTGGAAAACTTAGCCAGAAATGCAGGTTATCCGGATCCTGTTCGCTTGACTTGGGCAATGGAAACCAAACAGATTCAGAATATTTTATCTAAAGAAACTGAGGTTAAGTTAGATGATGTAACGATAAGTTTGGTCATCAACAAAGAAGGAAAAGCCGATTTGGTTACTTTGAAAGGTGATAAAGAATTAAAATCGATTCCGCCGAAATACAAAAAAGACAAAGGAATTCTGGAACTGACCAATTATCGCAAAACCATGCGTGAGCAATGGACACGTTCAAGAAAAGGACTGGAAGAAAGTATGATTCGCGGAGACGAGTTTTTATTCGCAGAAATGCAGAATCTTTTCGAACATCCGATTATTTCAAAACATTTGGAAAAACTTGTTTTTATTTCGAACGAAGATCAAATAGGTTTTTATGTAGATGGAAATCTGGTAACGGCTTTAGGAGAAATGATTTCGTTAAACGAAAAACTGACTTTTAGAATCGCACACTGTTTTGATTTGCATAAGAATAACGTTTGGACAGATTTTCAGAAATATTGTTTTGACAATAAATTACAACAGCCGTTTAAACAGATTTTCAGAGAATTATATGTTCCAACGCCAGATGAATTAAAAGAAAAATCTATTTCGAGACGTTATGCCGGACATCAGGTTCAGCCAAATCAGACTTTGGCATTATTAAAAGGAAGAGGCTGGAAAGTAGATTACGAAGAAGGATTGCAGAAAGTTTTCCATAAAGAAGGCTATCAGGTAAAAATGTACGCCTTAGCCGACTGGTTTTCTCCCGCAGATGTCGAAAGTCCGACTTTGGAAACTATCGAATTTCATTCATTAAAAGATTATAAAAACGTTCCTTTTGAAGATATAAATCCGAGGATTTTCTCAGAAGTAATGCGCGATATTGATTTAGTAGTAAGCGTTGCCCACGTTGGCGGTGTTGATCCGGAAGCGAGTCATTCTTCTATCGAAATGAGAGCGGTATTGTTAAGAGAGACATTGCGTTTGTTCAAAATCAAGAATGTAGAAATTACCGGAAACCACGCCATCATAAAAGGACAATTGGCAGAATATAGCGTGCATTTAGGAAGTGCGATTGTACATCAGGTTCCGGGTAAATATTTATCGATATTGCCAATTCATTCACAACACAGAGGACGTTTGTTCCTTCCATTTGCAGACGACGATCCAAAATCGGCTGAGGTTATGTCTAAAGTTTTATTGTTTGCCAAAGACAATGAAATTCAGGATCCGACTGTTTTGAGTCAGATTGATAAGACGTATGCTTAATTAGATATTTAATTAGATCTGACAGGTTTTTAAAACCTGTCAGGTCTTAATAAACTTTTCATAAACAGATAACATAGCATTACTTTGTCAATTCCCTGTTTCTTGGGGTCACAAATTATTTTATACAAAAAACTTATTTCAACACAATTATGGCTTTTAAAAGCTGTTTTTGTGTTTTTCTTTTTACACTTTTATTAGATTTTGCTCTTCAGCGTTCTTTAAAAAACAAACCTTCAAAAATTACGCGATTGCTGTACATGCTAAAAAAATAACAGTTGCTTGTGCGGGAAGGCTTTGGGGAGCGGGATTTTTATGCTTCGTAGGAATCTTTGAAATAATATGTTCAAAACAATAAAAGAGCAAAACCGAAATGACAAAAGAACAGTTTAAAAAGCATTTATTGCAAACAATAGAAGGAATTGTAAAGGGGGCAGAAGATAAAGCAGTCAGGTTTACAGTAAACCCAATTAAAGAAACAAATGTAACATACAATTCAACCGACGATTTTATTCGGCTATGGATGTTAAATGAGAAAAATATAATCGGACGTTTTTTTACCATAAACGAAGTGAGTGATTTTTTATCCCAGCCCAATTATAAATTTCCCCTTTGGATAAAAGTATTTTTAACTGAAAGCACGGCTGAGAAATTGATTTTTGAACTCAAAATAAGTATGCGGTTCAGAACGCCAAGTCAGTTAAAGAATGTTGATACTGGGCATCCGCCTTTTGTATATGAGCAATAAATGAAAGAAGTTAAGAAATGAAAGCAAAGGAACTATTCTACAAAGTGTTCTTAAAAAAAACAAACCTCAAAAAATTAAGCGATTGCTGTGCATACTAAAAAATAACAGTTGCTTGTTTGGGAAGAGTTTGAGGAGCGGATATTTTATCAATAAATAAAAATATAGAAAATTACAGATGCCAATAAACAACAAAAAAGATTACATACAAAGCAAATGGAGAGAAGGACTCCTACCATTAATAGACGGTATATCATTTGCTAATGGCGATATTATTATCGCAAATACTTATCGGCTAATAGATACTGAAAATAATACAAGCAAACGATATTGGTCTCCCTTGTGCGATACAACAATAGAAAGCGTAGAAAAATATGAAGGTAATGCTTGGGTATGTGTTGACATTTTTAACGGCGAAATCAATTACGGAAATGGAAAAATAGTATTTGGTGATGGAGGTATGGGAAGCGACGGATTTGTAGCACATATAGACGAAAATGGCGACTTGATCTGGGGGATATTTTTTACATTTTCGAACCCGATAATAAGTGCAAAAATTATAGAGGACAAACTGATTTGTATGTCGGATGCAAAAATTGAAGTCATTATTCAGCTTAACGATATAACTAAAATCTCGATAATAGAACACCCATTCGATCACGAAGAAAAATAACCCGCTCCACAAATTATTCTTTTAAAAAAAACCTTCAAAAATTAAGAGCTAGCTGTGCATGCTAAAAATAACATTTACTTGTTCGGGAAGAGTTTAGGGAGCGGGCACACCTAAAAACTGATATTAAAATATTAATTAAATGGAAAATTATAAACAAACTTCATTTTTATTCATTTAACCCAGCAGAGGCGGTAAATGAAAACGACTTTAAGGCATTAGAGCTTATAATTAATAGAAGTCTTCCTTTGTCTTATAAAGAATTCTATACCGCTAATAATGGCGGAAGTATAAAAGAAAACAATTTTTTCAAAAATGACGATGATAAATTTGAAACATTTTCGATAAACGATTTTTATCATTTGGTAGCAAATGAAGAAAATGACAAGTTTGAAACCAATGTATTTACGATAATAGACAAAAACCTACTTGAAAACATCCTGTTTGTTCCTTGGGGATTTGATGGTTCCAACAATCAGCTTTATCTTGATTTTACCTATGAAGAACCCAAAGTATATGCCTATTATTATGATGAAGATGATACAGGCATACCCAAACAGGTTTTTCTTGCTGATTCTATCGAAGCATTTTTAAAAAAATTAAGAGTATATGAGGAAGAGGAAGATGATGAGTAAAACAAACCTTCAAAAATTAAAAGATTGTTGAGCAAGTTATTAATAATAGAATTTAAAAATGGAAGAAAACAACAACTGGAACAGTGAAGAATTATGCCGTATAGCCGACGCCATGAATACGTATAATTGGGCACTGACAATTATTAAATCCAAAGGGTATAAAATATTTTTATGTCCTGATGCCAGAGAAGAATATTATGGAGATTATTGGGCATTAAGCCCACAGCGCACTTTTATTGGCTCAGACCCTTTGCGTTTGCTGGGCATCATTTCACTTTGGGAAACATTGGGCGATAACTGGCGAGGACAGCAAATACTACAATATCAAGATTTATATGGCGCAATAGAAAGCATAGCTCTTCCAGACAATGCAGAAGATTTTGATAAACTTACCGATGAAGAATTTGATAAGATAGTTTCTGATTATCGTATTTTCTTTAACAGAATTTACAAACCGGATATATTACCCGAGAATGTTACAAGAGAAGATTTTTTCAAAGTAATGGATATTTTTCACAAAGAAGATTTAGAAGAGATATGACCACTCACTCCACAAAATATTCTTTAAAAAACAAACATCCAAAAAAAATAAGAGATTGCTGTGCATGCTAAAAAATAAAATTTGATTTTTCGGGAAGAATTTGGGGAGCATGAAAAACAAAATAAAAAAACAATGAATAGAATCCTAACCATATTTAAACTTAAAACTCGAGAAGTAAGAGATAAGAAACTAAAAGAACTTATTGATAAAAAGGAAATACTTACTGTTGACGAATTGAACTTCATCGCCTCAAACTTTAAACAGAAAGAAGAGCTCATCACTTATGATTTAATTTGGGTTCTATTGTTGAATTCTCCAAAAATGGATACACTGAAAAATTTTTGCATTCAGGGAATCGAAGAAAATTTAAATACAGAGTACGAAAGTTTTAAAAATTGGGATATAAATTTTTATATTTCTACATGGGCGTTTCAATATTTAACTTATTTATATCCAAATAAATTTGATGATTATTTTGAAAAATATTATAACACAGCAACAAACAACAATCTAAAAATGAATATGGCGGAATGCGTTTTTGCCCGAAATAAAGAATTGGGATTAAAACTTATGATTGATATTTTACCATTTATAGATTATGACCATCGTACTTGGGATTCGATAGGACAATATGTATGCTACGAAGGAACACTAAACACAATTATCTATTTGAAAGAAAAAATAGAGAAAGAAGAAGATATTAACATGAAGAATTTTTATCTGGACATGGTAAGAGAACTTGAAAAAAATAAAGACACTTAATCTGCTCAACAAAGCATTCTTTTAAAAAAAACCTTCAAAAATTAAGAGATTACTGTGCATGCTAAAAAAATAACATTTACTTGTTCAGGAAGATTACGGGAAGCGAGGATAAATCTAACCTTTGTATTTTGCTTTTTCAACGAAACTAAAAAGTCTTAAAAGCATATTACCTCCAAAACAAACTAAAGAGTATGAGAGAAATTAATTGTCCATATTATTGGGACTGTGGAAAAAACTTTAATCCTTCAGAAATGAAAAAGGATGACTTTGAATTTTTAAAGTCTGCGACAGAAAAAAAAATAACTTTTATGTTTTTACATTGTCCAAAATGTAAAAGACGGTATAAATTTGACACTGTAAAATGGGAAGCTGATGAATTTGGTTTTTCAGACCCAAACATTGTTGTTGAGAAAAAGAAAAAAACAACTAAACAATTAATGGCTATTCTTAATAAAGCAAAAATTGAAATTCCAACGCCATATTTGGAATATTTAATAAAGGAAAATTTCAATCCTAAAGTATCAGTTTTTGTAGACGAAGACGATTTTAATCTATATAATCTTAATGAACTTTGTGAAAAAGTAAATGTGGACGGAAAATCAAATTTGAGAATTAGAGAACTAAAAGGGTATGTTGATTCTTTGAAAGAAATAATTGAAGAAACGCCAAAAAGAAAAAAGGCACACCAGTTTACTTTGGATGAACTTTCAAATTGTCTTACAATTGGTTATGAAAATACACGAATATTATTTATTGACAATCGAGACAATAATTCTTTGTGGATTTTTCATTCTGATGGCGGAGATACTTTTGAAATAACATCTATGAAATTAGACAAAATTATTGTACGAAAAAATAAACCCGATCGCGCGGATTTGCAATCCGTGTCCACAAAGCATATCGACAAAGAGAGAGCAAAAAACTATGAGAATTAAATAAGATTTACCGTTCCGAAGCTTCAGAATCGGGACTGTTAGGTCTTAATAAACTTTCAAATAATTGAAACGGAATAAAATTATTATACATGATTGCTCGAATATGCAGTAAATTTAATTTGATAAGAAAATGGAAAGGAGAAAATAATGTTTTTTTGAAAATTCTCATAAGTAAATTCTTGTTTTTTGTTTAATACTATATTAAGATTAAGATGAGAGAGGGTTTTTAAAATGATTCGCCTGACATTAATTTAACTTTAAAAAGGATTCTATGAATAAAGATGAAAAAGAATTAAAAGGACTAAGTTATAGTGAGGTAATTTTGTTAAGGAAAAAATTTGGCACCAATACTTATAATCATAAAACAGAGAACAGGATCGTGGCCTTTATCAAAAATGTTTTCACTGAACCAATGGTTCTTTTATTATTGGTAGCTTCTGCAATTTACTTTATTAACAGACAATATAGTGATGCCATATTTCTTGCAGTTTCGATTTTATTGATTACTGCAATATCACTTTATCAAGAAAAGAGAAGTCGTAATGCTTTGTTAGAACTACAGGAGTTTACTAAACCTTTATGTAAAGTTATTCGTGAAGGAATAGAGCAAAGCATTAAAACGGAGGATATTGTTGTGGGAGATTTGGTTATTATTGAAGAGGGCGCTTTGGTTCCGGCTGATGGTATCCTTGTTCGTTCAAATGATTTTTCAATAAATGAATCATTGCTTACTGGCGAGTCTATGGCGGTTTTAAAAAATGAGAATCTGGAAGATAATAATGTTTTTTCAGGAACCACTGTTGTCACTGGAGTTGCTATTTTTGAGGCAACTAAAATTGGAAATCAAACACAATTAGGCAAAATTGGCCACAGCTTAGAGTCTATTGCAGAAGAAAAAACACCATTGGAGATTCAAATAGGGGATTTTATAAAAAAAATGGTTTTTGCAGGTGGATTGATATTCATTTTAATTTGGATACTTAATTATTACAGGATAGGTAATTTTTTAGAAAGCCTTTTAATAGCACTTACTTTGGCTATGAGTATTTTACCCGAAGAAATTCCCGTGGCTTTTACAACATTTATGGCTTTAGGAGCCAGGAGACTTATGAAAATGGGTATCATAGTGAAACAAATGAAAACCGTTGAAACATTAGGAAGCGCTACAGTTATTTGTACAGATAAAACAGGAACCATTACGCAGAATAAGATGGAATTGGCGGGTCTTTACTTACCTTCTGGATTAGAAGTTGGAGTAAATACGTTTAATGAATTAAAAGAATCGGAAGAACTTATTACCACGGCAATGTGGGCAAGTGAACCAATAGCTTTTGACCCAATGGAAATTGCTATTCATAATATTTACAAACAAAACTCAGCTCAGGATATTAGGATTTTTTTTAAAATGATTCACGAATATCCTTTAGCTGGCACCCCCCCTATGATGACTCATGTTTTTGAAGATAAGGCTGGCAATCGAATTATTGCGTCAAAGGGTGCGCCCGAAGCTATTTTTGAAGTCTGTAACCTTTTAGGAGAAGAAAGAGAAAAAGCAATAGCAGGAATGAATAGGCTTGCAGGCAGTGGTTATAGAATATTAGGTGTTGCGCTTGGAAATTGGGAAGGTACTGATTACCCCAAAATGCAACAGGAAATTCCGTTTGTTTTTAAAGGTTTAGTAGCATTTTATGATCCGCCCAAGGATCATATCACGCAGGTGTTGCAGTCTTTTTACAAAGCAGGAATAGCTGTTAAAATTATTACCGGCGACAATGCCATTACTACAAATGCGATAGCACGAGAAATTGGTTTTGAGGGTTTTGATAAAGCTATTACAGGAGATGAGCTAATGCAGATGAGCGATGCAGAATTGCAGGAAAAGGTCATGGATATTAATATTTTTAGCCGAATGTTTCCTGATGCCAAACTTAGGATAGTGAATGCATTGAAAGCTTCTGGACAAATTGTAGCCATGACTGGAGATGGTGTAAATGATGGGCCTTCGCTCAAGGCAGCTCATATAGGTATTGCTATGGGAAAAAAAGGTACTGCGATTGCTAAAGATGCCGCATCACTTATTTTGGCAGAAGATGATCTTTCAAAAATGGTAGATGCTGTAGCGATGGGCAGGAAAATTTATACTAATTTAAAAAAGGCTGTTCAGTATATTATATCAATACATATCCCAATAATTCTGATTGTTTTTCTTCCACTTGTTTTAGGGTGGGTTTATCCTAATATATTCAGTCCTATTCATGTTATTTTACTAGAGCTTATTATGGGGCCAACTTGCTCGATAATATATGAGAACGAACCTACAGAAGCAGACATAATGAAAAGAAAGCCAAGAACCTTAACTTCGACATTTTTTAATGTAAAAGAACTTGCAATCAGCATTTTTCAGGGAGTTGCCATAACATTGGGACTGTTGTTTGTCTATCAGTATTCGGTACATAATCAATGGAATCAGGATTTAACCCGTACGATGGTTTTTCTAACCTTAATAACGGCTAATGTTGTGCTGACACTCGTCAACCGATCTTTTTATTATTCGTTATGGACAACACTTCAATACAAAAATAATCTGATTCCAATTATAATATGTATTACAGTGTTTGTGTTTGCAATGCTATTGACAATACCTTTCATGCGATCCATTTTTAGTTTTGAACGCCTCACGCTTTTTAATTTTAGTTTATGCATTTTTACAGGTGCAGTTTCAGTGTTGTGGTTTGAAGCAGTAAAATATTTAAGGAGAAAAAAATCTTAGATCTCTATTTTAGTTCCCAGTAGTGGAACACTACATTTATAGCCATATCGTTCCTGAATTTTAAATCTTAATTCGTCGGCAGCCTGATTTTCACCATGAACTAAATAAATACATTTTGGAGCATTTTTTAAAATAGAAAGCCAGTTTAACAAATCTTGCTGGTCGCCATGGGCAGAAAGTCCCTCTATTTGAACAATTTTTGCTTTTACATCATAATAGTTTCCGTATATTTTGATTTCTTGAGCTCCCTCTATAAGCTTTCTTCCACGTGTACCTTCAGCCTGATATCCTACAATGATAACGGTCGTTTTTTTAAGCCCTATATAATGTTCAAAATAAGATAACACTCTTCCTCCCGTAATCATTCCGCTAGCAGCGATAATTACTTTAGGCTGAGGATCTTCTATAATGCGCATAGTGTCTTCAAATTCAGAAATTATTCGGAACATTTTGCATATTTCATGACAATCAGTAATCGAGAGCTTGTGCCATTGACTATTTTCTAAAAAAACGTTCAATACATTAGCACCCATTGGTGTGTCAAGAATATAGGGAACATCTGGAATTCTTCTTTCGGTTTTAAGCTGCCATAAAAGATACATTATCGATTGCGCTCTTTCAACTGCAAATCCTGGAATAATAACAGTTCCTCTTTGCTGTATTGTTGTATTGATATAGTTTTCCAGCTTTTTTTTTACATCGAGATCAGGATGTAGACGATTTCCATAAGTGCTTTCTAAAAAAAGATAATCGCCCAGTACTGGTTTTGTTGGAGGAAACATCAGTACATCATTATCACGTCCTATATCTCCTGAAAATACCAAAGTTTTACCCTCGATGTTTAACGTAATGCTACAGGCGCCTATAATATGTCCAGAGGTTGAAAAAACAGCTTCGATATCATTATCCAGAATTACGGGTGTCTTTTGTTGGACGATCTTAAAAAAAGGAAAAACTGCTTTTGCCTGCTCTACAGTGTATAACGGCTCTGCTTTTTCATGTTTAGAATAGTGTTTTTTGTTGGCATAATAAGCTTCCTCTTCTTGAATTTTAGCACTATCCAAAAGAACAAGCTCTGCTACAGATTTAGTTGGATTGGTGCAATATATTTTACCTTTAAAACCCTGTGCAATTAATCTTGGCAACCAGCCACAATGATCCAGATGACCATGAGTTAGAAGAACATAATTGATACTGGATGGTAAAACTGGTAAAGGTTGCCAATTAAGTTCTCGCAGTGCTTTAAGACCTTGAAACAATCCACAATCAATTAGTAATCTTACACCATTGCTTTCTATTAGTGTTTTTGAACCTGTAACGATTCCAGAACCGCCTATGAATTTTATTTTCATTTTAAATAAGTTTACAAATTTGAGAGGCTTCCTTAAGTATATTTTTAATTCGTTTTTCAGTAAGACCTATTTTATAAAGACTTTCTGAGTTATTAATAAGATCCTTTGTAAGTATTAAATTTAGGATAAGTAGTTGCTCTTTTTCGAACATCGATAGCGTTGTTAGACAAGTAATAGGGTAGAGGCCAGTTTCATCAATTTTATTTTTAATGCTATTGTTCCTAGGATAATCCCAGCTTAAAAGATTTATTTTACTGCAATTGGCAAAAGTTTCTGCATCTTTAGTAAAACGATTATTAGTGACAATAATACATGAATTAATTGTTTCATTGTTTAAAAAAAGCGTGTGCTGTTTGGTTTTAAGATCATTAAAACGCGAAAGAATGTACATAGGAACTTTTACATCTGATGACTTTTCTTGGCTATTGTGGAATTTACATTCAATCATCCAGATTAGATTCTCTTTTTTGAGTACGATGTCTACTTCATGTGATACACATTTTCCTTGTAAGATTAAATTGGTTTTGGTTTTATAGCCTTCCTCTGCATATAAACGCGAAATATATTTTTCAAAGAAAAAGCCGTCTGGCCCCAGCATTTGTAAAGCAGATCGGATATTGTAACGTGCAGCATATCCGTTTGCTGCTTTTTTTAAAATAGCAAAGGCCAATTTATATATCTTTTTGGTTGTAATTCCTTCGTAGATTTGGTCTTGTATTTGTTTTAGGCATTTTTCAATAAGATCGGCTGAAGCGCCTGATTTTTGAAGTGATTTTTTTAGTTTTTCAATATCAAAAGGCACAACGTGACCTGAATGTTTGATTACTTTCATGATATTATGAATTTAAATTAAAACATTTCCCGAACTATTTAAACAAAAATAAATCACATTATTGAGAGATAGTATGATAAAAGTCACAAAAGAGAAATTTATATAATATAAAAAATGATTGTCTATTTTAAGTCATAATCCAGTAATGCTGGCAATTAAAAGCCTATTGAATAGTTTTTCTTCAAAATACCTCCTATTGGATAACAATAACAATGAGAATGACTTTGTGAATCTCTGTGGAGCAACAATTCAATCCAATTAAAAAGACGTTCCAATTCGCGTTTTAGTGGTAGCGAATCGGTAAAAAATTCACGTTTAAATAGAATTATTTTCAATATTGATAAATACCAATAAAAAGCATCACTTATTAAAAATAATTTACGAGGGATTTTTTTTGTTATAAAAAAATATATTTTAGAGATGTTTTGTTAAATTAATATAAAATATACTACATTTGTCCCCGTAATAAAAACAGAAAAATACATATGAGACTTTCAATAGCAAAATATTTTGACCACTTAGCAGGATCACTTCCGGCTAAAGTATCAGGATGCTATATGTATTTTTATGAAATTAAAATGTAAAATTTAGAGTCAAACTCATCATAAAATAGTAAAAGCGTCCACATTGTAGGACGCTTTTTTTGTTTTTAGACAATTCGAATTTGTCTAATAGTAGAAAAAAGAGATTGAAAAATGATTAAAAAGAAGTATTAACTAAAAAAACTAAAAAAATAATTGACCAAATGTTTAATGATTAATCAAAATAGCGAAATATAATCTTGAGAAGTAATCTAATGAGTAACAGTCATTTGATAAAAAGATAAATCTGCACCAGTTTGCGGACAGGAATTTCTTTGCTTTAATTTTAGGATTAACTATTTGAAAATCAGATAAATAATCTTAAAAGATATTTGGAAATATGATTTTTTCGACATTATCTTTGCCGAACAAAATTGAAACACAGCGTTTCAAATAATAACAATAATTTTTAAAATATAATACAACATATAAAATGGCTTTACAAAATAAAATATCATACGGATTACCAGTAAACGCAAGATTTGATCTTGGACGTTTCACAATGCAGGTGCATCAATATAGGCAATAGGATAGTTATATCACGTTGAATTTTGTAAAGCACCTTTGATCGGGTGCTTTTTTTATGCTTATAGTTTTGCCACGAAGGCAAAAAGTCGCAAAGATTTAATAAGCGTAAAAAAAAACTTAGTGGCTTAGCGCCTTCGTGGCAAAACAAAAAATAAATGATTTTGTAGCTCAGTTGGATAGAGCGTCTGCCTTCTAAGCAGATGGTCGAAGGTTCGAATCCTTCCAAAATCACACGTTCTCTAGAAGGAACAGGTTCATTGGGGTTACTGGCTAACCTTCCCGATTGTCTCTCGGGAGAAACGGGTTCGATTCCCGTATGAACCGCTTTTTTTAAAGATGCTAAGGTTCTAAGAATCTAAGTTTTTTAAGCCTTAGCTACCTCAGGGTCTTTGAAAAAACTGGGAAGATAACGGTGGTTGTTTACCCGCCTTGGACGCGGGAGGTCGCAGGTTCGAATCCTGCTTCCCAGACAAATATTGAGTGTGTCATAAGACGGAAAACCATACAGGTTTCTCAAGTTGGCTTAAAAAGAAAACTTTGCGATTCTGCGACTTTGCGAGAGATTTTAAAGATGTAATAGCGTGCAATATTCTCGCAAAGTTGCCAAGACGCTAAGAAAAATAAACTTTGTGCCTTAGAGCCTTCGTGGCAGAAAAAAGTAACATTTAAATTAAAAACGATGAAACAAAAATACAACCGAATAGCCCTTGTTGGAATTGAACAGGAAGAATATGACATCATAAAAAAACAATATTCAGGACATATTATCTGGCATCAGTCGATACCAAAAATTGTAGTGAAAGATGAAATTCTTTATATGGAAAAATCTAACGGAATTGGCATGTTGCCGGTTGATAAAGTGGTCTATTACGGAATTTATGATAATGACTTTGACTTTATTGCAGGTCTTGCAATCTGGGGTGGCGATTGTTATCCAAAAGCTTCTGCGATGTTGGATTGCCGATTTAAGATTCCGTGTCTGGTAAAAGCTTTATCTCTTTCCAGATTTAGTGCTCCACGCGGATTTGTAAGTGCCGGCGCTTCTGTCAATGCAACGGGTGATACTGTTGCAAAATGGGGAAACTGGCATTGTGGCGAAAACAAACATCGTTTTACAGGAGAGTGGGAAAGCGAATTTACTGCTACTATCGAACCTTTTTACGAAGGCGAAGCAGTTCGAATCATGATGATTGGCGATACCTATTGGCAGATTAAACTGGAAGGCGACGACTGGTTAAAATCAATTCATCCGGACGATGCGACTTTTATGACTGTAGATCAGGACTTGTTAGAGGATACTATCTATATCAGGAACACTTTGCAAATGGATATGATTGGAAATGATTATATCGTCGCCAAAGATGGTACTAAATATTTATTAGAAGTAAACCATATACCAAATATAACCCGATTTGAAGAGGTGCGACAAGTTTATTTGTCAACTGTTATCGAATGGATTAACTAATTTCTTTTGCACTGCGCAAAATAATTGCGCAGTGTAATTTGAATATTTGAATAAGAAATAAAAGAAGTTCTTTTAAAAACTGAAATACAACAAAGTATAGGCTTTGTTTAAAAATATCAAACAAGTCCAGTTGAGTGTTTCTGTATAGCACCATTGTAGGGAACTTTTCGCAGAGGCGGATTATGTTTTTCTATGCAACTTGATTTGGAGGTTTTGATGGTTTTCCAAAAAACTATCACACACAAGGAATCTAAGGGTTGTGGGTTCGAATCCCACTCGTAGTAATACGGTAGTTCAATCCGGATAGAACATTAGAGTGTTTATGTAGGTTCGAGTCCTACACCGAATACGCTTCGGTTAGACAAATTGGTAAGTCAACAGACTGAAAATCTGTAAACAGTAGAGACCATCACTCTTAAAAAGATGACCAGTTAGAAAAACTGATTTGTCTTTGTCAGTGAAACTAAGAATTCCATCCCGAGGCTTCGGGACTGAAATTTCACACTCATGATAAAGCCAGTGCGGAAAGTACTGTTTTTTGAAACACTTGTTTTCTTTTCGGTTTGATTGTTAAAATGATTTGGGGATCATGAAGACAAAAGATAATCGCAAACGACTCAGGTAAACAAAGGACAACTTTTCACCCGCTTTTTTCGGAGGATAAAGGCAAGGAGGTTTTTTATTAAAGGAAGTTATAAGTTAAATGTTAAAAGTTAGACGTTTGACTTTTAAATAAAATAGCATAAAGATAATAGAGGATAAAGGTTTTATAGATTTCGGAACATGAAACATTAAACCTGAAACCTTAAAACAAAATAAAAATGATAAAGAAAATTAAAATCGGAGGATACCAAGTGGGCTTGGTCTTCGAAAACAGAAAATTAGTAAAAGTATTAGAAGAAGGTTTACACTGGATTTTTGGAAACAAAAATGTGTTGATCTACGATATGAATGCCGTTTTTCAGGCTCCATTTGAATTGAATATTTTATTGGAAAATGAAGTTTTGGCTTCAATGCTTGAAATTGTTGAGGTTGCCGATAACGAAATTGTATTGCAGTTCGTGAATGGAAACTTTAAAGAAGTTTTAACTCCAGGAAGATATGCTTTCTGGAAAGGAATTGTGAAAAATGAATTCACAAAGGCTGATTTGTCAAAAATCGAAATCACAGAAGACATTAAGGTAAACTTATTGGAAAATGTGAAAATGAGATACTTCGTAAGAAAGTTTATTGTAGCGAGCAACGACAAAGCGTTGTTGTTTGTGAACGGAACTTTTGTAAAAGAGTTGAAATCTGGAACGCATTACTTCTGGAACAACGCGATTACAATCGAAGTAAAAACAATCGATATGAGACAACAGCAAGTTGAAATATCAGGTCAGGAATTGTTGACTAAAGATAAAGCGGGATTGAGAATCAATTTCTTTGTGAGATACCAAGTAGTTGATATTATGAAAGCTTTGATAGAAAACAAGGACTTTGAAAAGCAATTGTATGTAGCAATGCAATTGGCTTTAAGAGCTTTTATCGGAGGTTTGACCTTGGATGAATTGTTAAACAAAAAAGATGCTATTGCGGAAGAAATTCTGGCAGAAGTGGCTTCAAAAATCGAAAACTTAGGTTTGAAAATTTCAGACGCCGGAATAAGAGATGTAATTCTTCCAGGTGATATGAAAGAGATTATGAATCAGGTTTTGGTTGCAGAGAAAAAAGCACAGGCGAACAGCATCATGAGAAGAGAAGAAACGGCTTCAACAAGAAGTTTGTTAAACACAGCTAAGCTGATGGAAGAAAACGAAATGCTGTGGAAGTTGAAAGAGATGGAATACGTTGAAAAAATCGCGGATAAAATTGGTGAAATCACCATTTCTGGAGGCGGAAACGTAATTGGTCAATTGAAAGAAATCTTCGTAAAGTAAAATAGGAACCGTTAGCAGTAAATGTTGATAGTTTAAGTTTAATAATAAAAATTTAAGGATGAATCAAGAAATAGTTTTTACGTCGTGCCATCAGTTTGGTCAAGACGGTATAGTTGAGCTTAGTGAATCTGCGTTTGCCTCGAGTAAAGAGGTAAATGCGGAGCACATTAAGCAATGGAAAGAGAAGGTGAAATCTAGAGATTATCTCATTTAGAGGTATTTATCCAGTAAAGTAAAGGTCTTTTTAAAGCTTTGCATACTACTGAAATCTCAAGAATTACCTGGTCTTTCCTGAGATTTCCAAGAATTGCAAAAAAAAAATACCATGCAAAACAATACACTAGAAAAATATAAAAAAGCAATTAGAAATAAATACGAGACAGAAAAAGGCGGTCAATACTTTGATTATTTATACAAGCCTTCTCGTGGTAAACTGCGTGATTTGTGCTGGCTTATTTTCGAAAATAACCCAACTCAAGATGATTTGAATGTTTTCAAGAATCTATTGGGACTAGATTTTGATCATACCAAAAAGAATAAGTTCAAGGAAAAGAAAGACAAATTCCGACCGATTGAAACGTTCTTAAAAGGAGAGACAGATCCATCAAATATCGATGCTATAAATATGGCAGCTATTTTGGTTGATTTTGAGCCAAGACCTTTCAAAAAGTTTTATGAAATTTCTAAAAAAGAAGAAGCAAAACCAGTAAAAAAGCTTGAGAAAGTTAAAGCTGTTTTAGAAAAGAAAGATGCTCTGAAAAAAGAGAAGCCTGAAAAAAAATCTAAGAAAAGAAGTTTCTTTCTAGATATTAAAAGTATGTTTTTCTAATCTTTCTGCTACAAAGGCGCTAAGGCACAAAGTTTTTTAGTCACAGATTAAAAGGATTAAAAAAATCTGCCAAATCTGCGAGAAACAAATCTTAGCGTTCCTTTGCGTAAACCCTTGCGCCCTTTGCGGTTAAAAAAAATCTCGCAAAGACGCAAAAGCGCAAAGTTTTAGCCACAGCTTATAAAGATTAAGAGGATTATTTAAAAAATCTGCAAAATCTGCGTGAAACAAATCTTAGCGCCCTTTGCGGTTAAAAAATATAAACACAATTATTTAAAAATTTTAAAAAATGAAAACTACAGATAAAATCATCATTATTGATTTAGAAGCCACATGCTGGCAGGGAGCAGTCCCGAAAGGCCAGCAAAATGAAATTATAGAAATCGGATTAGCGGTTTTGGATACAGAAACAGGAGTAATCAGCCAGAATAAAGGCATTTTAATCAAACCACAGCATTCCAGTGTGAGTCCGTTTTGTACAGAACTGACAACTATTACTCAGAATTTACTGAACAAAAACGGAGTTGGTTTTGAAGAAGCTGTCGATTTGCTAATCGACGAATATAATCCCGATTTATATACTTGGGCAAGTTACGGTCAGTACGATTTGAATATGCTCATGAAGCAATGTAAATCCTTTGGTATTTCCTATCCGATGGGAGAGGAACACATCAATGTAAAAGAGCATTTTGCCGAAAAGTTTGGTCTTAAAAGATCCACTGGAATGAATGGTGCTTTGCAATTATTGAATATTCCACTGGAGGGAACACATCATAGAGGTATTGACGATGCAAAAAATATCGCTAAGATTTTGGATTGGTGCCTTAAGAACTAGAATTTAATTTGTTGAAAACAGTTATCAAAATGCATGGTTGATAGCTGTAGAAGGAAACTGCAGTTTTTCGCAGCTGTAGTTTCTCTTTTTTGTTAAAAACAATTGCAAAAGCTAAAAATAATATTTGAGCAAAGGTTCGGATTTAATAATATATTTGTTCCTGTACAATTTTTCGTATGAGACGGGAAATTGTTTTCTTAAAAAATTACCCAATTCAAAATAGGTATAATTAACAATATGGAGAAAATAAAAACACCTTTTTTGGATACTATTTATCATCTCAGAACAATCGAACAGGTTATTTTGTATGATAAGTTAATTACAATTGCCCCAACAGAGGAAAACGAAGCCGTTTTGTTTCTGGAAACAGAATATGAAAAGGAAACTTTAGAATACCCGGGAATAGCACCAGGTTTTAATTCGGAATCCGCTTTATGGGCTGCCAGAACAGTATATTTGGCCACACAACTTTTGTTGCATAGAGAGCATAAAATGAGCGATGTAAAGGAACTTTTGCCTTTTTATATTGGTGTAATAGATGCTTCGGCAATTATTTCGGCAGATTTGTGTCTTCGTTTTTTGCCTCAGATTATAACAGAAATAAGGAAGATTGATCCGGAAGATTTGATTATTGAGATATTAGAGCAACATTTAATCCAGTTTCATTATTCGGCGATAGGATCTGATTTGTATGCCGAAAATATAAGTTTTGATGTAGTTGCGGCAAATGATTGTTTGCTTCAACTTTATGTTGACCGAATCGTGCAAAGAAAATCTGTAAAATGGGCACAGTCTGATTTTATAAAAAAACAACTAGAAATAGGATTTGGAGACTATCAAAAACTATTTTGGGCACAGCTTTAAAATAAACGAATTAATAAAAATAGAAGTAAATAATGAATGCTACAGCTAAATTAAATGCCGTTTTAAAATATATCAAAGAAACTTTTGTTGGTAAAAATGAAATCATCGATTTGTTGGGAATTGGATTAATGGCACGAGAAAATGCCTTTTTGCTTGGGCCTCCGGGAACGGCAAAAAGTGCCATCGTGAGATCGCTTTCTAAAGGAATCGAGGGCGACAAAAATTTCGAATATCTGTTAACCCGTTTTACAGAACCTAACGAGATTTTTGGACCGTTTGATATTCGAAAACTGAAAGAAGGAGAATTGATTACGAATACTGACGGAATGATGCCGGAAGCTTCGATGGTTTTCCTGGATGAGATTTTTAACGCCAATTCGGCTATCCTGAACAGTTTGCTGATGGCGCTTAACGAGAAAATCTTTCGTCGTGGTAAGGAAACTAAAAAATTACCGGCCTTGATGTTCGTTGGCGCAAGTAACCTTATGCCCGAAGATGAATCGTTAAATGCTTTACTAGACCGTTTTTTGATTCGTATAAAATGTGATTACGTAGAACCGGATTTACTGCATCAGGTGTTACTTGCAGGATGGAAACTGGAAGGTTCGGTAACGGAAGAAGTACCAACCATTTCGGCAGATGAGGTTCGCGAATTGCAAAAACTTTGTCGTCAGGTCGATTTGAGTGCTACACGAAAAGAATATGTAGATATTATTCATAGCCTTCGAAATACCGGAATCAAAGTTTCTGACCGACGTGCCGTAAAACTTCAGAACCTTATCGCGGCAAGTGCTTTAATGTGCGGTAGAAAAGAATCGATTGTATCCGATTTCTGGGTGTTGAAATACATCTGGGACAACGAAGAGCAAATTGAAATTCTGGAAGGAATCATCAATAAAATTATTGAAAAAGATACTTCTACAGAAGCACATCCACAGGCGATGTACAACAAAACACCGGATGCAGAAAGTGTAATGAAGGAAGTAAATTATCTGATCGAAAAATGGCAGGAAGACAGTCTTTCTTTTGAAGAACAGAACGTAATCAAAGATAAATTACGATACATTCAAACGCGTTGCGACTGGATTAAAGACGCAGAAAAGAAAAAATATATTCAGGAACATATAGAATCTTTGTGGCAAAAAATTCTGCAAACTATTTAAAAAATGTACTTTTTAGAAATTAACAAAGAGCATAAAGATTTTCTTGGTGCAGTGCGGCATTGGGAAAATCTCAAAATTGCTTTTGAAGCCAACACGATCTGGATAAAAGAGTTTTCGGCCGAACAAATAAATTCGGCTGAACTTCTTCAGATTCCGTATACCAAAATATACGAGTTAAAAGAAAATTTGTTGTTCGAAAGAGGCAAACAATTACCGTCCAAAAAACTGCCTTCGGGTTTATTATGGTCGCCGGTTTTGAGAGGTTTGCCCGTTTCATTGCCGAATTTCAATCATAACTTTTTTGGTATAAATCAGAAGCTTGAGATTGGATTAAAACGATCAGAAGAGGAAAAAGAAGCACAGGCTTTACTAGTAGAATATCAGGAATTGAAAGTGTATATCGAATCAGCTCCAAAATTCCGACTGGAACCTTTACAATGGGTTGTAATCCATAATAAAGCGTTGATTATCGGGAAACCTTTGTTGCCTTTAAAAGGAGATACCTATTGGCAGAAGAATGATTTTTTACTGCCTTCGGGATATGATTTTGAATGGCCAGTTTTGACTCAAACGCTTAAGGATAAAATAAATCCTTTTGATAAAAACCTAATACTCTGGAATAAGGATAACAGTTATTCCTCTATTCCAAAACAAAATATTAAACCACTATCAATTAGTTCATTTCGCTTAACTTTTTCATAAAATAAAAATGGAATTTCAAAGATATTTTCAATCGTTTACAGACTATTTTTGGGAATGGGAAAATCAGATATTTTCTCCCGATAGTGTATTTGAAACGATCACAATTCCGAATGGACAAACGATCGGTTATGAGAAATTTGTCTTTGAAGTTTTAGAAGCGCTTTCTGATACTAATTTTCCGCCATTCGGAACCCTTTTATTAGCCATTACAGCAACCAATCACGATAGTAAAGAAACTATCGACAGAATTCAGGATTGGGCAAAAGCCCTGGAAATAACCAAATCTTTTCCTGTAGAACATTCGTTTAGATTAGGTGCCAGTATTGGTTTTATGAGACAACTTGCGGCTTTGCCGGATGAATATAAAATGGGAGAAAAAAGACTGAAAATGTTTCAGACCATTTTTGATGGTTGTCACAACAGAATTTCTTCCGAAAAAGCAAAAAAGATTCTGGAAGAGTACAAAGAGCATAGACATCATTTGGTAAGGGCAGGTGTAAAAGAGCCTTTTAATGAGGCCAATTTTATAAAAGATTTCAGAACGCTAGCTTTGCTTAAAAAGAACTTTCCAACGGTGGAGTCGATTTTGTCTGCCATGGAGAATAATCCACATGAAGAGGTAAAAGAGAAGCTGAAAGAAGAAATTTTAGAAGAAGAAAATCTTGCTGATACCGCTACTTTTATTGAGCAACTTATTCAGGACGACCGTACGTTTCATGTAGGAAGCCTTATCAAGCGACTTTGGTCCGGACTTCATATTCCGTTGCACCATAATCATCCGAGTGAGCAGCCTTTGGGAGGAATCTCAGACTTGACCAACAAAGGTGATTTTGATAAACTGGTAATTTCTGAATTTGCTTATGATGATGATGTTTTTATGTCCAGAATTGCCAACAACGAAGCACTGTATATTCAAAGAGAAGTTCCGCCGGAAGCCGATAAGTTCGAACGTATTCTGATTATTGACAGCTCATTAAAAAACTGGGGAAATCCTAAGATTCTGTCTTTTGCTTCGGCGATTGCCATTGCAAGACATCCAAAAACGGATATTAAATGCAGAGTTTTTATAGCAGGACAGGATTTTAAAGAAGTTCCGTTAGAAAACGTTCATGATGTTATTGAGGCTTTGAGTGAGCTCAGCGGTAAACTGGATTGTTCGATGGGACTTGAAGCGTTTTTTCAGCAAAATAAAATCAGCAGTAAAAATCAGGAAGTATTTCTTTTTTCTTCAGAAGATAGTTTGAAACTTACTGCAATGAAAAATGTGATTAGCGCGTACTATAACGAGATCAAGTATGTTTTCGAAATGGAAATCGAAGGTATCAAAGTCTATAAAAATCAGAATAATGGCAGAAAAATGCTTCAACATATTATAATGCCGCTGGAGGAATTGTGGAATAAAGAGAAGAAAGATTTACCGCGTCGAAAACCTGCTGAAACAGAGTTCGATGATATTCCTCTTCTATTTCCAATTGAGAGAAGTTACCAGAATATTTTTTATTACGGAACGGATTTTTATACCTACCTGAATGGAAATTTATACTGGTTTGTTAGTAATAAGTTCGACAAAGGATTTAAAAAATTAGCATCAAATCTTCCTTTTGAGAAAGGGGAATTTGCCATGAAAACCAATGACAAAGGTGAAAAACTGCTATTATGTTATGTCAGCGCTTCGGCTCCCCGAATTAATGTATATAACATTGATCAACAGAAGTTAAAGAGCAGTATGGTTTCTGATGAAGATCTTAAAGGAGTGAAAGTTAATGCATTTGGATATAAAAATGAGTTCTATTTAACCGATGGCACCTATTATTGGCGTGTCGATGATGCTTTAAAAATAAGATCCAGTGGTAATAATTTTCTTAATGAAGCTTTCTCGGCCTATAGCTTAAAACAAAATTCTTTTGTTCAAAATTTTATGAATAGTAAATTCAAATACAGTATCATAAAAAAAATAAAAGGATTATCAATTGTTAATGATGGTATCACAATTAACGGATTTAACTTAACGCACTTAGAGTTTTCTAAGCGAGGTTATTATTCTCAGGACTGGAAACACCCATCGATACAATTTGATGAAAAAGTAAATCTTATTCTGAAAAACAAAGGAGCATCTGCTCTTGATCTTGTTAAAATAATAAAACTAAATACAGCCAAATCTTTAGTTGAAAGTAAAGCTGTTGTAGATGAAGAGCTTGGTGTAATTTTGAATGATGTGACAAGACAAGAAGCAGAAGCGTTGAAGAGTACAATAGAAAGTAACGGAGCAATTTGCTACATCGAAACCTTGTCTTTTGAATCTAAGGATGGAAGCCGGGTAAGAAATAAGGACGGAATTTTAATTTTTGAAAGCAGTAAAGAGGATATTCCTAAGTTTTATGTTCCTTTTATTGTAAACGCAAGGACAATTATGGCTTCGGAAACAGAATATTCCGGTAACGATTATTTTATTATAGATTCTTTCCTAATGAGTATAAAAGAGAAAGATTTTCTGGAGAAATATCTGGATCCGTTTATTAAAAATGTAAGACAAAATGGAACTTAAACTTAGAATAAATACTAAAAATACATTTCCCAAAGGAGGTATTTTTATAAAAAGCGGTTTGGTCAAAGTATGGCTTCAGGAAATTCAGAGTATTGGATTACCGTTCCATTTGGTCAAAGCTTTTCCGGTTCCGGGAGCAGATGTCAATGAGTTGTTTGGTTGTTTGTTAGTTTTGGATCAGAGTCGGACTAAAATTGATGCTATTGGAAAGAACTATTATTGTCAATTGATAGAAAATAAATTGTTCATTCCCGAAAATACAATTGTGACCCCTCAGTTAACAAAGGCTGAGTGGCACAGTTTATTTTCTGAACATTATCATTTCATGCATCCAGATATTGGATTGGTGGAATTGAAGGATGAGGTTTCCTGGATTGATTTACTTGAAACGCCAATTTTGAAAGAAATTGATATACTCGAACCTTTCAAAACAGTTTATATTCCGCAGCATATAGAGTCATTACGTTACGAAGCTAATACGGAAGAGATTCTTGAAAACATAGAAAAACCATTTTCTGATGAAGAAGTATTAGGAGAATTGCCGTTTGATATGGAAAAGTTAATGCAGGGAAATCAGAAAGAAATGGATAAGTTTTTGGAGCTTCTGGATAAAAATCCTGAACTGGCTTTAAAAATGGCTATTCCTCTGGATACCTTAAAAACAGCAAGAGGTGGATTTGATGGAAAGCTTTCTTTTGAAGGAATTGGTTCAGGTTCTGCTGCTGGTGCTGGTGGCTCTTTTTCAGGAGGAGGAAGAAAGACGATAAATGAATCCACCGATTCCGGATGTGGACCTTTTACTATTGTTTTGACGTTAGCTTTTGCATCGATTTTTTTGTTAAACATGCGAAGTTGCTCTTCCTCAGGCACTAGTAGTAGTGGGATGAACCCTTTTGTCGCTTTAGTTGTGATTTTAGGTGCACTTGTGTTAATTATTGCCATGGCTGTAAAAGACAGTGGCTCAGCCGGTTCTTCCAGAAGTTATTCAGAGCCAAAACGTCAACCATCGGGTTCAGGAGGTTCAGCTTTGATAGATTCGGAACGTTTTTCGACTATACAAAGCCGATATGAAAAAATGGCTGAGCAATTTAAAGAAAGAAAAGATTACGCCAAAGCCGCACATATATATATGAAACTGCTTAAAAATCATTACAAAGCCGCAGATGTGCTTGAGGAAGGTGAGCTGTACAGTGAAGCCGCAGCAGTACATCTTAAATATTGTAATAATAAAAACAAAGCAGCAGAGTGTTACGAAAAAGGACATGTTTACAAACAGGCAATTGAATTATACAGAGAACTCAATCAAAACGAAAAAGTGGGCGATTTGTATACGATTCTAAAGGACAAACCGGAAGCAGATAAGTTTTATGGTAAAGTGATAGACGAGTACAAAGAGAGTAATCAATTCGTAAAAGCGTCTTTTATTTATAAAGATAAAATCTGGAATATTGATGGAGCGCAGGAAGTTTTGATAACGGGCTGGAGAAGCAATAAAGATGCATTCAATTGCCTCAATAACTATTTTGTGAATATCGAATCAACAGAGAAATTATCCGGAGCCATAACTTCCATTTATGAAACAGAGGTTTCGGCTGAGAATTCAGAGTTGTTTTTAAAGGCTATGAAACAGGAGTTTAAAAAACATGAAGACTTAGAAGAAATCACCAAAAATATTGCTTACGAAATTGTAGCCGATCAGATTACAATTAAACCGGATATCGCATCTGAATTACTTGCTTTTAATGAAAAAAACAAATCGATGCTTAAGGATGTTATGAAGTATAAACTGAAATTGAGGAAATAAAAAACGGCTGTCTAATGACAGCCGTTTTCGTTGGGTTATATTATTTTGATTTAATTCTGACCATAAATTTTTGCGTAAAGATCTTTGTAAATCTCTTTAATAATTTTACGCTTTAATTTTAATGTAGGAGTAAGTTGTCCGCCATCAATTGACCAAACATCCGGAGTTAGTTCAAAACGTTTAATTTGTTCCCAGTGTCCGAATTTTTTGTTGATGCTTTCAACTTCTTCATCGATACGTTTAATAACGTCTGGGTTTGAACTAATTTCAGCATCAGTGCTTCCTAAAGTAATTTTATGAATTTTTGCCCATTCTTTTACAAATTCGAAGTTTGGCTGAATAAAAGCTCCAGGCATTTTTTCTCCTTCACCCACAACCATAATCTGCTCAATAAAACGAGATTGTTTCATCGCATTTTCGATCATTTGTGGAGCAATATATTTACCACCGGAAGTTTTGAACATTTCTTTTTTACGGTCGGTTATTTTTAAGAAACCTTCGCTGTCAATTTCTCCAATATCTCCCGTATGAAAATAGCCGTCTTGTAAAGCTTCGGCTGTTTTTTCTTCATCTTTATAATAGCCTAACATTACGTTAGGGCCTTTTATTAAAATTTCGCCGTCCTGAGCAATTTTAACTTCAAGATTACGAATTGGTTTTCCAACAGTTCCAATTTTAAAACCTTTATCTCTTTGGTCGTTTACAGCAATTACAGGAGAAGTTTCAGTTAAACCGTAACCTTCCATAACCGGAATTTCTGCAGCTGCGAAAACTCTTGTCAAACGTGGTTGTAAAGCAGCACTTCCGGAAACCATTAAATCAAGATTTCCGCCCAAACCTTCTTTCCATTTACTGAAAATCAATTTACGGGCAATTTTTAGCTGGAATTCATACCAGGCTCCATTTGCTCCGTATGGTTCGTATTTTAAACCTAAATCAATGGCCCAGAAAAATAGTTTTTTCTTGATGCCGGTTAATTCGGCTCCTTTTGCATAAATTTTATCGTAAACTTTCTCTAAAAGTCTTGGTACAGCCGTAATTACAGTTGGACGTACTTCTTTTAAGTTGTCACTAATTTTATCAATAGATTCTCCAAAATAAACCGAAACACCATAATATTGATAGATGTATAAAATCATTCGTTCAAAAATATGGCAAATAGGCAGGAAGCTTAAAGCTGTACTTTTTCCCGGATCAAACGGAATTCTAGGTGCGCTGTCCAGAACGTTTGAAACAATATTTTTGTGAGAAAGCATTACACCTTTTGGTCTTCCGGTTGTCCCGGAAGTATAAATTATTGTTGCCAAGTCATCTGTATGAATGCTGTCTTTTCTGGCCTCAACTTCACTTTGGTTGCTTTCATCTGCACCCAAATTTAAAAGTTCGCTCCAGTGTTTACATCCCGGAATTTCGTTAAAAGAATAAACTTCTTTCAAAGTTGGTACATTGGCTTTAATTGCGTTTACTTTTTGTAATACTTCATCATCTGATACAAAACAGTAAATACTACCACTATGGTTTAAAATATATTCGTAATCTTCTTCTGCAATAGTTGGATAAATAGGGACATTTTGTGCACCTGTTTGCAGGATACCAATATCCATAATGTTCCATTCGGTTCTGTTATTGGAAGAGATTAATGCAATTTTATCATCTTTCTGTACGCTCATGCGCAATAATGCTCTCGAAATAGCATTTGCTTTTGCAATATATTCCTGGCTAGATGTTTTTTCCCAGATTCCGTTTTTCTTAGTTGCGAGAGCAACCTGGAGGTTGTAAGTTTCTTGTTGATAATAGGGAAAATCAAAAAGGCGTGTGATTGAAACCATGTTTAATATATTGAATTATTATTGCAAATTAAATAAAAATTGGGTATGATTTTTAAATTTATAAAATTTAATCGGAAAATTTACGGGTACTATCAAAATTCAACGAAAACGTTTTCTTTTTTGTACAAAATACCGTCAAAATCGACTAAATATTTAATAAGAAGGCCAGTTTTTATTATTTATTGGACATTATAATCCACATAATCTTTTACTCTTTCTCCCATTAAGAACATTTTTTTCTTAGTAAAATGAATGGAGAATTGAGAATAATACCATTCGTCAGTGTCATTTGGTCTGTACCAAAAAGTGTATGAAGCACTATTGAACCCTTCTTTAAAAACAGGAACGCCTTCTTCTGTACATTCTACTCCCCAGTTGATTTTTTGTTTGCTTAAATCTTCTGCCTGAATAAAACCTGTTCCGTCCGGATTTAAAACTGTAATAGGTTGTTTTTGATTTAAAGGAGCATAAGTTCCCGGAACCGGATATCCAATGGTAGTGGTAATATAACGTTCTTTAGAATTGTGGGTAATCTGATCTACGTGAACTTGGGCATGTAATTGAAAAGCAGTTAAAAATAAACTGCAGATAAGTAATTTTAAAAATTTCATTCTATGTAGGTTTAAGTGTTTTTGGAGCCTGAAAAATCTAGTGGTAAATTTTTTCTGTGGCTAATATAGTCCAATTTTTTAATAGAACTATGACTTAAAAATACAAGAATGAAATTTTTAATTTTTAGGGCTTTTTGAAGTCTCCTTTATTCTGTAGAAAATTGATTTTCCAGTAATTTTTCTTTAAAATCAGATTTGAAAGTGTAAGCGAAAGTGACCATTAAAGCACGAGTGTCCGATTTAGAAGTTCTGTTGTTGCTGAATAATAAAGTATTGTTTTTATAACCGCTTTCCAGAGTATTAAACATATCCGTTACAACCAAACCTAAGCGGGCATTACTTTTTCCTAGTTTCTGCTGAAAACCCATGTCTATATTGTAAATTGGAATTCTTTTTCCCTGTGCTGTTGCAACCGAAGAATTATAGTTTCCGATAATCTGCAGTTTTCCACCTCTCCAGGGAACAAAATTATTAATGATTTTTCCGTACCAGCTGAAAGCATTTTTTACAGCATCTTCAGCTTGTACCAGATTATCTGCATTGATTTGCTGTTCAAAAGCGGTCAGACTGATATTCGCGTCATAAAAAGAAAATGGTTTAAAACTACAGATCGTTTCCAGTCCATAAGTTATTGTACTTCCAATATTTTGAGGCTGTAACAAAACCGCTCCATTATCTTGTAGTATTGAATACTGTCTGATGGCATCTTTTGCATTTCTGTAAAAAGCATTGGCAGAAAGCGAGTAATTCTCCCATTCTTTATTATAATTTAACTCTGCGATATGAATGATTTCAGGTTTTAAATAAGGGTTTCCTCCATGAGGATTGAGTGCATCTGTAATATCAACAAATGGATTTAAATCATCCAAGTCCGGGCGATTGATTCTTTTGCTGTATCCCAATTTTAATGACTCGTTTGATTTTATATTCAATTGTAAAGAGGCAGAAGGGAAAAGCTTTGTATAATTGTTGGAGAAGCGATCACTTCCATTTTCAGTTTTTCCGTTATTTGAAACCTGTTCAGCGCGAAGACCAATGTTGTATTTCCATTTTTGATTTTCTTCTGATCCTGAATAAGAATTCCAAAGTCCGTAAACAGCGTTAATTTGTTCATTAAAATCAAAAATATTACTTACCAGCGGATTCACTACATATTCATTGTTAACGAAATCTGCGCTTTGAAAATCGGAATTGAAGAATCTTAATGTTCCTTTATATCCTGTTTCAATTGTAGCTTTTTCTGAGATAGGAAAAGCGTAATTCAGAATTGCATTTGAGATATTTTCTTTTGCATAATTATGAGTTTGCTGTAAAAAAGGATCTCCAATTATGGTTTCATTTTCATCGTATTTATTGGTATCGATATCAGTGTTTTCTTTTCCAAAATTAAATGATGTGGTGATACTGGCATTTAAACTTTTTCTGACGTCAGAAAATTTTCGATCATAATTGAAAGCCATTTCTGCAGCTTTGGCTTTTTGAATTTCTATTGAATGGCGTTGATTTCCGGAGAAAAACTGACCGGAATTGTTGAAAATATCTGTTTTTAAGGTTTCATCATTGTCTTTGTTTTCCAGATTTCCAAGCGCTTCAAATGAAAAGGTATTGTTGTCATTTGGAGAAAAATCAACATTGAATTTTAAATTCTGCAAACCTTCTGTTCGTTGGTCGCTTCTGTTTTGGTTAATAAAATGTTCATCTTCAATAAAATAATTAGTTCTTTCACCTTTAATTTTTTTTGTTCGGCCGGCAAAACGATTGTCGTAAGCTATTCCTATATTCCATTTATCTGTTTTATTATTCAAAAGAACAGAACTATTCATTCTGCCTTTTGCACCAAATCCACCGCCAAGAACAGCAGCTCCATTTAAACCATTTGAATTATTCTTTTTAAGTTTAATATTAATGATGCCGCTTTCTGCATTGGCATCATATTTTGCGGTTGGACTTGTAATAATTTCTATACTCTCAATACTGCTGGCCGGAATTTGATTCATGTCGGTAATGGCAGAATTTTTTCCGTTAATTAGAATCAGTGGTGTTTTTCCTCTTAGTGAAATAGCATCATCGGCATCAACAGAGACGGTTGGAATATTTTTTAACATATCAATTGCTGTTCCGCCAGACTGCGAAATATTTGAAACCGCATTAAAAACAAAACCTTCATTTGTTTTCTGAATTTGTTTTTTCTGAGAACTTACCACTACAGTATTAAGAAGGTTTGCATCTTCCTGCAAAATAATAGTTCCAAGTGAAATTGGAGTTCCGGTGTATTTTACTTTTTGAGTAATGGTTTTAAAACCAATCAATCTCAATTTTAATACATAATCGGCGGTATTGATGTTTCCCAGAATGAATTTTCCCGAAACATCTGTAACTGCATAGGCAGTCGTTTTGGTGGTATCATTAGCAGGTTTTAAAACAACATCTACAAATTCGACAGGTATTTTTCCGTCTGAAACGGTTCCGTTTATCGAATTCGTTTTTTGACTAAAAGAGTTTTGAAAGGCAAATAATAAAATTGCAGTGACTAAAATTTGTTTCGATTTTTTCATGAAGCAAAGTTATTTATCACATAAAACACGGACGAATAAAGCGCCTTAAGATATTATTAAATTAAACTTAGGGCTTATGAATGGTTGGCTTTAAATAAAATTAAGATTCTGAAAAAAGGGGATTTTTCCCCTGTTAAAAACAGGAAATCACATAGATTAATTAAAAAGGTCAAATCTTACTTTTATCCCCGTCATAATGCGGAAGCCGAAAAGCAAAAGAGTAGGCCTTACATAAAATAAAATACTATGGAAACTGCTTTTTTCTTGGCGATGGGCTGGTGCGGCACAAAGTATCCGGGCTGGTGGCGTAATTTTTTGAAGAAACCTCCAATTCCTGATCCCGAACCTTGGTGGATTATTTCGACTATTGGTTTGGGCTTAATTGCCGGACTTGCCGGCGGAACGGTTTTTAGTATGGTGATTCGCGAAAGTCAATATTTTTCAGGACAAGCAGCAATTGCTTCGGGATTATTTGCTTTTGGTACTGCTAATATTGTAACTGGAATTGCAACAGCATTTAAAGATTGAAAATATAGAAATGCCTCGACATATTTGGGGATAGCGTCGGTGTGTTTTTTCAGCCACGAATTGCACGAATTTTCACGAATTAGGTTTTTTATTGATTTGCTTATGCAAATCAATAAAAAATCCCATTAGATAACAATCAGGACTAGCAAAAAATAATTCGTGAAAATTCGTGAATTCGTGGCTATCAAAAAAAAAGCGCCCGAGTTTATCGGGCGCTTTTAGTAAAAATATATTTCTTAGTTTTTCTCAATCCATTTTCTGGCATTAACAAAAGCTTCATGCCAAGGCGTAACCTCGTCATTTCTGTCTTTTGGATAATGTGCCCAGTTCCACTGGAAAGTCGAACGCTCAATGTGAGGCATCATCACCAAATGTCTTCCTGTTTTGTCACACATCATAGCAGTGTTGTAATCAGAACCATTTGGGTTTGCTGGATATCCTTCGTAAGCATATTTAGAAACAATGTTGTATTGATCTTCGGCATAAGGTAATTTGAATTTACCTTCTCCGTGTGAAACCCAAACTCCTAAAGTGCTTCCTGCTAAAGTTGACAACATCACTGAGTTGTTTTCCTGAACTTTTACAGAAGTAAAAATACTTTCGTGTTTCTGGCTTTCGTTATGGTGCATTTTTCCGTGAATTTCGTGTTCAGGATTAATCACTTCTAATTCCATAAACAACTGACATCCGTTACAGATTCCAACAGAAAGTGTATCATTTCTTTTGAAGAAATTATCTAAAGCAGTTTTTGCTTTTTCGTTGTACAAGAAAGCTCCGGCCCAGCCTTTAGCAGAACCTAAAACGTCTGAGTTAGAGAATCCTCCAACTGCTCCAATGAATTGAATATCTTCTAATGTTTCACGTCCAGAAATTAAATCCGTCATGTGAACGTCTTTTACATCAAAACCTGCTAAGTACATAGCATTTGCCATTTCACGCTCAGAGTTACTTCCTTTTTCACGGATAATCGCCGCTTTTGGTCTTGGTTTAGAGTTGTCGATTTCTGGTTTCTTCCCTGTAAAATGTGTTGGGAAAGTATAATTTAAAACTTGATTTTTATAGTTTTCGAAACGTGCTTGAGCTCTTCCATTTTTAGATTGTTTTTGATCTAATAAATAAGAAGTCTCGAACCAAACGTCTCTGTATTCCGCAATATCCAAATTATAAATTCCAAATTCCAAACTTGGTTTGCTTTGAACTGTACCTAATTTAAAGAATTCAATATTGTTAGCTTTTAATTTAGCTTCAACAGCAGCATCAGATTTAGCTTGAAAAACGATTCCGATGTTTTCTGCGAAAAGGATTTTCAACAAGTCTTTTTCCGTGAAAGCGCTGAAATCAATTTTAGCACCAAGGTTAACATCAGCAAAACACAATTCTAATAAAGTAGTGATTAAACCACCGCTTCCGATATCGTGACCCGCTAAAATTTGGCTTTCGCCGATTAAATCCTGTATTGTATTAAAGGCATTTTTGAAGAAAGAAGCATCCTTAATTGTAGACGTTTCGTTTCCGATTGTATTTCTAATTTGTGCAAAAGATGAACCTCCAAGTTTGAAATCATCCTGAGACAAATTGATATAATAGATTGAATCTCCGTTTTTCTGTAAAACTGGTTCAACTACTTTTCTAATATCGGTACAGTTTCCGGCAGCCGAAATAATAACTGTTCCTGGCGCAATTACTTCGTCTTTTGGATATTTTTGCTTCATCGAAAGTGAATCTTTTCCTGTCGGAATATTGATTCCTAATTCAATAGCAAATTCAGAACAACCTTCAACTGCAGCATATAGACGAGCGTCTTCACCTTCGTTTTTACAAGCCCACATCCAGTTTGCAGATAATGAAACTCCTTTTAACTGCTCTTTAATTGGCGCCCAGATAAGGTTTGATAATGATTCTGCAATCGCATTTCTAGATCCGGCAACCGGATCAATCAAAGCGGCAATAGGAGCGTGTCCAATAGAAGTTGCAATACCTTCTTTTCCTAAATAATCCAGAGCCATAACGCCGACGTTATTTAAAGGCAATTGTAACGGACCAGCATTTTGTTGTTTAGCCACTTTTCCTCCAACGCAACGGTCAACTTTGTTCGTCAACCAGTCTTTTGAAGCAACAGCCTCTAAACGTAAAACGTCTTTTAAATAGCTTTCGAAATCTGCAGTGTTGTAAGCAACATCAGCATATTTTCTGTCCACTGTATTATCTGTCATAACCGTTTTTGGAGAACTTCCGAAGAAATCTTCTAAAGCATAATCCATCGGTTTTGAACCATTTGATTTTGATTCGAATGTAAAACGGTGATCTCCTGTTACATCTCCAACCTGATACATTGGTGAACGCTCTCTGTCGGCAATTCTTTGTAGTGTGTCAATATCTTTTTGACCAATAACCAATCCCATTCTTTCCTGAGATTCGTTACCAATGATTTCTTTTGCAGAAAGTGTTGGATCTCCAACAGGCAATTTGTCTAAATCGATCAAACCTCCAGTTTCCTCAACCAATTCAGAAAGACAGTTTAAGTGTCCACCCGCACCGTGATCGTGAATAGAAACAATTGGGTTATTGTCGCTTTCTACTAAACCACGAATCGCGTTTGCAGCACGTTTTTGCATTTCAGGATTTGAACGCTGAATCGCATTTAATTCGATTCCTGAACCGAAAGCTCCAGTATCTGCAGAAGAAACTGCAGCACCACCCATTCCGATTCTATAATTTTCTCCACCCAGAATTACGATTTTATCGCCTTCTTGTGGTTTCTTTTTAATGGATTGATCTAATTTTCCATATCCAATTCCTCCCGCTTGCATGATTACTTTGTCATAACCAATTTTACGGTCGTTTTCTGAATGTTCGAAAGTCAAAACAGAACCTGTAATAAGAGGCTGACCAAATTTATTTCCGAAATCAGAAGCTCCGTTTGAAGCTTTGATCAAAATATCCATTGGTGTTTGGTACAACCATTTTCTTTCTTCAACAGCATTTTCCCATTTTCTATCATCGTTTAAACGAGAATATGAAGTCATGTAAACTGCAGTTCCGGCTAATGGCAAAGATCCTTGTCCTCCCGCTAAACGGTCACGAATTTCTCCTCCAGACCCTGTTGCAGCTCCGTTGAAAGGTTCCACTGTTGTTGGGAAATTGTGTGTTTCGGCTTTTAATGAGATAACCGAATCAAATTCTCTTATTTCGTAAAAATCAGGTTTGTCTGCCGATTTTGGTGCAAATTGCTGCACTTTTGGTCCTTTTACAAAAGCAACGTTGTCTTTGTAAGCAGAAACAATATCGTTAGGATTTTCCTGAGATGTTTTTTTGATTAATTTGAAAAGAGAAGTTTCTTTTTCTTCTCCGTCGATCACAAATGTTCCGTTGAAGATTTTGTGACGACAGTGTTCTGAATTTGCTTGAGAAAAAGCGAAAATTTCAGAATCGGTTAATTTTCTTCCTAGTTTAGTTGAAAGATTGTTTAAGTAATCAACTTCTTCTTCGCTTAAAGCTAAACCTTCTACTTTGTTGTAAGCAGCAATATCGTCAATTTCTAAAATTGGTTCCGGCTGAATGTTGATAGTGAAGATTTCCTGATCTAATTCGTTGAATTTTTGAGAAAGCATTGGATCAAAATCAGTAAAATCTTCCGTTGCAGGATGAAATTCCTCGATTCTGATAATGCCTGAAATTCCCATGTTTTGAGTAATTTCTACAGCATTTGTACTCCAAGGTGTAATCATGGTTGCGCGAGGCCCAACGAAGAAACCAGGTAATGCTGATTTTTCAATCTTACTCGCATCGGCAAAAAGCCAGTTTAATTTTGAAATGTCTTGAGCTGAAATTTCGTTTTGCGTTTGTACCGCAAAAACAGTTTTGCTTTGGTTTTCAAAGAAATGGATCATTTGTGTAGTTTGTTGTATTGAGGTGCAAATTTAGACAATCTAAACCGAAAAAAAAAGCAACAAACAGTGCGTTTTTAATTATTTATTTTTACCCTTTTCTGCCCTGAAAATGCAATTTTTTTGCTTGTTTTTCCGTTCAGAATTTAACATTTTTTACTCTTCAGTTTTTCTTTGTAAACTGTTGTTGTTTTTAAAATTTAAGTCGAAAAAGTACTTGATAAGATGAAAGAGATTCTTAAAATTTAATTACAAATTTTTCTAAAGTAAATCCGAGAAATTTGCAGAATAGACGAAATTTAATCTCGCAAAGTCGCGAAGTGGCAAAGTTTTTTTATATGAACCGCAAAGATTTTTGTCATTTTTTGTCATTTCTCCTTCGTCGAAATGACAAACTATTTGGAGTACTTTGTAGCAAAACTTTGCGACTTCACGACTTTTTGAGTAAGACAAAAAAACTTAGTGTCTTAGTGCTTTCGTGGCAAATAAAAAACTATTTAGGGAAATCCTGACTCTGATAAGCACCCAAATCCGGCGGAGAAGTTCTTGTAATTCCTAAAATATCCAACGGAATGATGTAAGCCTGATTCCCTTTCGCGAAAGCGGAAGAAGTTTTGTCAATATTAAATTTATTTTCAGAAGGTTTGTAAAACTTAGGATTTTCATTCAGAATAATGTTGTTGTAATGTTCTGTGTCTGTTTTAAACTGATAAAGTGGATTTGTAGACGAACTGCTGAATTTTAAAAGACAATTATTCAATTGATAAACAAAAGCAGAATTAGCGTTTTTACTCAAATTAAATTCGTTTGTTCCCGATCCATAAATGATGCAGTTGTTAAAAGTAGCCTGTGTTAAAGCATTTGATTCAGGAACTGCACCAGTTAACGAGTTGCTCAAGCTAACGGCAAATTGCGTAGGCGCTGACCAATTATTATTGAAGGTACAATGCGTGAATTTATAGTTTCCACCGTAAACACAAGATAAACTGGCTAAACCTGCATAATTAATCACTATATTTTCTCCGGTAATCTGAGCGTTTTGAGCTAAAATTCCATATTCAACACAATTATAAATCTGCGTATTCTGAATTGTAATGTTGTTAAATGGATTTTTGAAATCTAAACCTATAACAGCATTTTTTAAAGTCAAATGATTGATGAAATGATTGGTACTTCCATTTGCAAAAAGAACCGATTTCCATTGACCTGGGATATCAGAATAAAGTGATTCCAGACGATCGCCTTCAAAAATAACTTCATTTTCGAGTTTGTCTGTTGTAGAAGTTGTTCCGTTAATTTGTAAAGAAGCTTTGTTTCCAACATATAATCCGGAATTAGCATGAAAATGAACTCTTGCTCCGGCTTCAAAAATTACAGTCTTGTTTTCCGGAACTCCTGCGTAGCCATATATTACATAAGGTTTTTGTTTGGTAAAAATCAATTCGTTTCCGTTTTCAGGATCATTTTCACTCAAATAAAATCCCTCCACATCTTTGCCGTCGATTTTGATTTTTTCTTTTGTGCCGTCAGGATTTTGATTCGGATATAGAAAAATGGCATCCTGAATCAAAGTAACCAAAGCTACTTCCTGAAGATTATCACCGCTGTCAAACTGAATTTCATCAGTATATAAAAAATCGGTTGGATTGGCATCTGTAATATCGGCGGTGGTTTCTATAAAAATGTAGAGACTGTCTTTTGCTAAAAGCGTGACATTGTTGAAAATCTTTCCGTTATTGCCTGTCATTCCGTCAACGGTCATTCTGTATTTAGAATTTAAACCTTTTTTAAGCTGAACAACCGGAATCGAAATATCATTTTTACTTCGGTTATAGACTTTTAATTGATACGTACTCGAACCAATATTTTTAAAAACAGTATCCAGATAAACAGTGTCTTTTGAAAACTTCAAATCTCCAGTGCTGGCAACAGTATCAAAGTCCGTTCTACACGAACTAAAAACTAAAATTAAACCAAGAATAAAGATTGCAAAGTATTGACGCATTTGATTTTTTTTTTAGCCACAGATTAAAAGGATTAAAAAAGATTTTTTTTGCCACCAATTACACGAATTAAATTGAATAAAAATTCGTGGAAATTCGTGCAATTCGTGGCTATCTAAAAAAAATCCGTTTAATCTGTGTAATCTGTGGCAAAAAAAAGCCAAAGATTAATTTTGATTGTTTTTGTAAAAATAGCAAAAAACTGACAAGTTCATAATTGAATTTTAAATTTTAGAATGTGATTTTAGATTTATGTCTTATCTTTCTTTAATTTTACGATTTTAAAGATTATTTTAATGAACTATACAAAAGAGCAGATTTTAGCGCGCTGTAATGAGTTTTCTAAAAACACATTAATGGAAACGCTGAAAATTGAATATATCGACGCCGGAGAAGATTTTTTAACTGCAAAAATGCCTGTAAATCCAAGTGTTCATCAACCAATGGGATTATTGCACGGAGGTGCTTCTGTAGCTTTGGCGGAAAGCGTAGGAAGTGCGGCTTCTTTCTTTTTTATCAATCCAAAAGAGCAGGAGGTAAGAGGAATTGAAATTTCGGCAAATCACCTAAAAAGTATTCGTGAAGGTTATGTTTTTGGCACGGCGAGAATTATTCATAAAGGAAGAAGCCTTCATTTATGGGAAATCAAAATTACCGATGAAGAAGGTAATTTGGTTTCGCTATGCAAGTTGACGAATATGGTTTTGGAAAGAAAGAAGAATGAATAAATTATGAGTCCATTTTTCTTAAAAATTAAAAATCATAAAGAACAAAATTTACCATTTGTACTTTATTCAAAACCCAACTCGACAAACCTAGTTGGAATTTTACAACACAATAATAATCTGCATACGGTTTCAGATTATAGCGAAAAGGGATTTGTTTTTGCTTCTTTTGATGAAAGACAATTAATCTTAATTCCGGAAAATGAATCTGAAATCATTACTTCAGAAAAAGAACCGACTTCATTTGAATCAATTGAGATAGATGATTTGGGTTTTGATCCCGAAGCTAAATTTCAATACGAATATTTAGTTGCTCAGGGAATTCAAGCAATTAAAAACGAAGAGTTCAAAAAAGTGGTTTTGTCCCGAAGTGAAGATGTACTTTTGGTCGAATTTGATTTTGTTGAAACCTTTCAGCATCTGGTTCAATTATATCCTGCGACATTCTGTTATTGTTTTTTTCATCCAAAAGTTGGTTTTTGGATGGGAGCAACGCCAGAGAAACTTTTAAAAGCTAACGGAAATGTTTTTGAAACGATGGCTTTGGCAGGAACGCAGAAAGATAATCAACAAACTGAAATTGTCTGGCAGCAGAAAGAAAAAGACGAGCAACAGTTTGTAACCGATTTTATTGTGAAAAGACTTCGTGAATTTGCTGCTTCTGTAGTCGTTTCTGAGCCATACAGTTTAAAAGCCGGATCAATCTGGCATATTAAAACGGATATTTCGGGAGTTTTAAAAGAGAATTCTACATTAGAAGAAGTCATTGATACACTTCACCCAACTCCGGCTGTTTGTGGTCTTCCGAAGAAAAAAGCAAAAGCATTTATTATAGGGAATGAAAATTACGATCGTACTTTTTACAGTGGTTTTCTGGGGGAATTAAATAGCAGTTTTGCAGGAAACAATTCAAGTTCTGATTTATTCGTAAATTTGCGAAGCATGCAAATTCAGGAAAATAAAGCCATTCTGTACATGGGATGCGGAATTACAAAAGAAAGTATCCCGGAAAAAGAATGGGAGGAAAGCGTCAATAAATCAATGACGATGAAGAGAGTTTTGAAAAAATAAGTTTCAAGTTTAAAGTTTCAAGTTTTAGCATGTATATTTAACCGCAAAGTTCGCAAAGATTTACGCTATGAACGCTAATTTTTTTTGCGAACCTTGCGCTAAACCTTTGCGAACTTTGCGGTTAAAATTATGTTCAAAGTCAAGCAACTTGAAACCTGAAACAAAACAAACAAAAAACAAAAATAAATGAAATTAGACATATTAGCCTTTGGTGCACATCCGGATGATGTAGAATTGGGTTGTGCGGGAACCATTTTAAAAGAAGTATCACTTGGAAAAAAAGTAGGTATTGTTGATTTGACGCGTGGTGAATTAGGAACGCGTGGAACAGCTGAAACCAGAGATCAGGAAGCAAAAGATGCTGCAAAGATTTTAGGTGTTTTGGTGCGTGAAAATCTACGATTGCGTGATGGATTTTTTGTTAATGATGAAAAGCATCAGTTAGAAGTCATTAAAATGATTCGTAAATACAAACCGGAAATTGTATTGTGCAACGCAATTGACGATCGCCATATCGATCACGGAAAAGGAAGCAAATTAGTTTCTGATGCTTGTTTCCTTTCTGGTTTGATGAAAATTGAAACTTCGATTGATGGAAAAAAACAGGAAGCCTGGAGACCCAAAGTAGTGTATCATTATATTCAATGGAAAAACATCACTCCGGATTTCGTTGTAGACATTACCGGATTCGAAAAAAAGAAAGTGGAAGCAATTTCTGCCTATAAAACGCAATTTTATGATCCAAATTCAAAAGAACCTGCTACGCCAATTACGAGCAAAAACTTCTTTGAGAGCTTAAATTATCGTGCGCAGGACTTAGGAAGACTGGTTGGTAAAGATTTTGCGGAAGGTTTTACAGTCGAAAGATGTTTGGCAGTCAATAGTTTAGAAAATTTGATGTAATTTTTATAAAATTTTTTCATTTTTTTCTTTGTAGAACTCAACCTTTGTTCTATATTTGCACTCGCTAAGCAGAAAAATGGTGGTTGTAGCTCAGCTGGTTAGAGTAGCGGTTTGTGGTGCCGCGGGTCGCCGGTTCGAACCCGGTCAGCCACCCAGATTTAAAGCCTTGAAGAAATTCAAGGCTTTTTTTGTTTTCTGACGAAAACAAAAAAAAGCAAAATTCCAATTTTTTGAAATTCCAAATTCCAAATTATATCCATTTGGAATTTGGAATTTTTTTTTGGAGTTTCATAAAAAAAGCACAACTGCTAAGTTGTGCTTTTTTTGGTGGTTATTATATTTGGTTGACGTATTATCGAATTTCTTCAAATGTAGTTCCTTGTTTAATGTCTCCGGTTTTAAAACCTTTCTTAAACCAATACATTCTTTGTTCTGATGTTCCGTGAGTAAAAGAATCCGGAACAACATGTCCCTGCATTTTACTTTGAATGGCATCATCTCCAACTGCGTTTGCGGCACTTAATGCTTCTTCGATATCTCCGGTATCTAAATTTTCCTGATTATAATGCGCCCATACTCCTGCATAAAAATCTGCTTGTAGTTCGAGTGCTACAGATAATTTATTAGCTTCGGCTTCGCTTTTTCCTTGCTGTTCCTGACGCATTTTTGCAGAAGTTCCCAGTAAAGTTTGTATATGATGGCCAATTTCATGCGCAATTACATAGGCAATTGCAAAATCGCCTCCTTTTGCGCCAAATTTGGTTTTTAATTCTTCAAAAAAACCTAAATCCATATAGACTTTACGATCTCCCGGACAATAAAAAGGTCCAGATGCCGATGATGCCCCGCCACATGCTGTTTGTACAGAACCTCTGAAAAGAACTAATTTCGGTTTTTCGTAAGTTATACCATGCTCTGCAAAAATCTTGCTCCAGATATCTTCGTTATCTGCCAGAACAACTCTCACGAAATTTCCCATTTCCTCATCTTCTTTGCTTAATGGAGCGGCAGCTTCTGTTTGTTGGCCTCCGCCTTGCATTTGTTCCAATATAGGAGCGATTTGCTGACCTGTTTCGCCACCAAAGACATTAAGAAGTAAAACAATAATACCAATTACTCCTCCGCCAATTATAGCTTTACCTCCTCCTGAGATTGATCTTCGGTCTTCTACGTTATCACTTTGTCTTCTGCCTTGCCATTTCATATTGAATTGTTTTTAAACTTGTTATAAAAGAGGTTTACGAATTTATAGATTTTTTATGATAAATTTTACAATTGAAACATTTATGTTCAAAAAAGATTAAAAAGAAAAAAAAGATTTTTTAAGCAGGGTAATACGAATTAACCGAGCCACTTAATTAAGGTTTCTTCAACACTGCCTTTCATAATTGGTTTTGAAATATAATCATCCATTCCGGCAGAAATACATTTGTTTCTTTCGTCTTTTTCTGCTCCTGCTGTAACCGCAATAATCGGAATATCGCGGCCTTTTTTGGTGTTTCTAATCGCCCTTGTAGTTTCGTAACCATTCATAATAGGCATTTGAATATCCATGAAAACAATAGTTGGATTTATTTTTTCAAACTGCTGAATGGCTTCGTATCCGTTTTCACATTCATGAATATAAGCGTTGTTGTAAAGGTTTTTTATTATTGTTTTCAGAAGAAGCATATTGACTTTATTGTCTTCAACAATTAAAAAAGTAATAGTATTGCTGTTCGATTCTATATTTTCAGAATCAAGTTCAATATTGAGGTTCTTAAGTTCTGCATTGTATTTGTCGTTAATGCTCTGGTTGCTGGTTTTTAGATTTAAATCGAAGAAAAAATTACTTCCCACATCAATTTGACTTTCGAGTTGTAATCGGCTTTCCATTAACGCCAGTAGCTGATTGGAAATAGTTAATCCTAAACCGGTTCCTCCAAATTTTCTCGTTGTAGAACTATCTTCCTGTGAGAAAGCTTTAAAGATTTTCTTTTGATTCTTTTCCAAAATCCCAATTCCGGTATCCACTACAGAAAAACGGATGACATGATTGTTATTTTTCTTTTTTTCTAAAACGGTTACATTTAATTTAATAGAACCTTGTGTTGTAAATTTAACAGCATTTGAAAGGAGATTGATCAGAATTTGTTTGATTCGGACTATATCGGTCCAGATATATTTTGGAACATCGGGATCGATGTTTAATTCCAGTTCCAGATTTTTCTGATTGGATTCATAAACAATCAAGTCGAAAACCTGTCCAAGAACTTTTTTAATATCATATAAGTCAATGAAGAGTTCTAGTTTTCCTGCTTCGATTTTAGAGAAATCCAGAATATCATTAATAATTTCAAGTAATGAATGAGCCGATTGGTTAATCGTGGTCATGTATTTTTCCTGAATTTCTTCCAGATCGGTTTTCATTAATAAATGAGTAAAACCAATGATTCCATTCAGCGGAGTTCTGATTTCATGAGACATATTGGCCAGGAAATCAGATTTGGATTTGTTGGCGGCTTCAGCCAGTTGCTTGGCTTTTATGGCATCTTCGATCTCTTTTTTGTTGGTAATATCAAAATAGATTCCGCCCACAAATTCAATTTCGTCATCTCTTTTAATTACATCTCCAAATTCTTCTACCCAAATGTATTCACCCGTTTTACGTTTTATACGATAGACATTATGAAGCGGCATTCCTTTTTGCAAATTATCAATTTGATTATTGATGACTTCATCTTTATCATCATGATGAATCAGAGAAAGAAACGATAAATTATTTTCTATAAACTCTGATTTCGAGTAGCCGGTTAAATTTAAAACTTCGTCATTCAGGAAGATTTTGGTAGAAAATGCATCGAACTTAGAAAGATAAACGGTTCCCGGAATGTTGTTGGCAATCAGTTTGAATTTTTCTTCACTTTCTACAATCTTAGTTTCATTTCGATTTCGTTCTAATGCAGACGAAATATTGTTGGCTAATACCTGAAAAATGTAGATTTCTTCTTCAGACCATCTTTTTTCTTTGGTACAATCATCAAAACCAATAAAACCGGTAAAAATATCGTTGATATAAAGTGGTAAAATCAAAATTGATTTGATTTCGTTGTTGATTAAAAGAGTTTTAAAGAATCCTTCATTGAGATGTCGGGTTAAGGTATTCAGGATTTTTTTCTGTTGTGCAGCCTCGTAGATTTCTTTTAAGTTCTCTTCGGTCATGTGACGTAAGGGTGTAATTTGATGTGCTACTCCTTCGCGTGACCATTTGTATTTTTGATAGACTGTATTGTAAATAGGATCTTTTTCATAGTAATACATATGATCTACTTTGGCTGCTTTTCCAATTATATCATAGGTTTCCTGAAACATTTGTTGGGTTGTCTTGCTAAGCAGGAATTTTTCGGTACATAAAGAAAGGGCAGAAAGTAACTGACTTTTAAATTCCAGTTTTATTTCTGCTTCTAAACGCATTTGCGAAGAAATAGCAAGCGATATTACATCCGAAATTGTTCGGGCGTAATTGATATCTTCATTATCCCATTCTCGTTTTTTTTCGGTGCTTTCAAAACAAACTACTCCGGCCAGTTGTCCCGATAGAAAAATTGGTACATCAAGCATGGATTTAATATTGTTTTTAGTAAAGTATAGTTTTTCAAATTCAGATGTTTCCAGTTTGTTGAATACATCCGGCGCATTGATAATGGCTTTTTTACTTAAAGTTTCAAAATAAATAGGATAAGATTCTTTGTTTAAAATGTTTTTATCTGTCAGGTTTTGATTATCAATACTAAAGAGGTTTTTACAGCTAATTAAATCTTTATGATATTTCCAAAAACTCACACGGTTGGCACGGCTAATTGTAGCAGCTTCTTTTAATATAGAATCAATTACGGTATTGAGTTTGTCGAATTTACTGAAATCGGTGGTAGATAATTTTTTAGTGGAGTTATTATATGCTTCAATTTTTTTAAGACGTCTTTTTTTCTCTTTTTCGATATTCTTTTTTTCTGTAATATCCCTTGCGATTCCTGAAAATCCCGTTGTTTGGCCTAAGTCATTTTTGCGAACAATAATTTTTTGGGAAATCCATATTTCTTCTCCATTTTTCTTTAAAATAGGAATTTCTATTACAGGATAATTGTTTTCGTTGAGAACTAAATTTTCATAAAATTCTACAGCACTCTTTATGTAATGTTCGTGAATGATATTGGAATAATGTTTTTTAATTATTTCATTTTCAGCGTAACCAAGAATAGAAAAACCAAATTCGTTTATAAAAGTAAAATGCCCTTCAGAATCAATTTCAAAAATAATATCGGTTGCCGTCTGAATTAGATTTTTATATTGATCCTGAACAAGAATTTGTTCCGTAACGTCCTGACCAATACTGATAATTAAATCTTCGGAGAATTTTTTGTCTTTCCATTGGATGTATTTGAACTCTCCGTTTTCTGTTTTTAATTTTCTGATATAAAGTTTATTATCGTCATTGTTTGCAGGATTTGTTTTTTCTATGAATTCAGAATCCTGAGTTAGTTCCCAGTATTTTAATCCCATTAATTGTTCAGGCTGATAACCTAAAATAGCGGTAACAGTTTCACTGCAGAATAAAATTTCGCCTTTTTCATTGGAAGCAATTGTAAGGGAATTTCCTTTATGAACAATTTCACTGGCAAATCTAAAATTATCACGATTGTTTAATAATACAGCGTACTTTACCTGATTAATAATGAAAATTAAAATACAAAAATTAATCAGTAAGATCGAAGACTTTATAGGGATAAGCTGAAAAGTAACTGTGGCAATTAAATAAATGAAAGTGAGTCCAACGAAAAACCAGTAAATTTTAACTGGTTTAAGAATACTATAGGAGAAAAAAAACGAAATTAAGAAAACAATAATCGGAACCACATCATTAGAGAGCATTATAATATTGAATGCTACATAAGAGATGTAAATGAAAAAGCAATATATAAAAATCTGCTGGATACGATCTCTCAGCCATTTAACCCGATTAGTTATAGAATAAATGAGAAGGATAGCAACACCGATTGAAACATTGACAAATAGGAGGCTTTTGGGTCTTATTTTGAATATCTCGTTTATAATTTCAATCACAATTACTGCAATACCAAAGAATAAAATGTAAAGCTGATATTCTTTGCTAATGGTATCCTGCTCTTTTTTCTTTTCGATGAAATAGCCAATTTTGGTTTTGATCCTGAAAAATTGATAAACAAGAAGTGAAAGGAATGCAAAAAGAGATAACCCTAGAACAATAAGTTTAGGGTTATTATAAAAGATAATGTCGGAGTCGAACACATACCATGCGGTCATAATTGATTCTAAGGTACTACCAAGGCTGGTAATCCCTGAAATAACCGAATTGAAAAAACTATAGTCTGCGGCCATAGAATTTGGGGTATGTTGGTTTAGTAAATACTGTTTTGAAAAACCTTAAAAAGGAAGCGGTTAATTTCTTTTTAAAACCAATTTTTCTAGTTTAATCTACATTTGATCGACCAATTGAATCAATTGAGTCTTCTTCTTCATTTATTCCAAAAATTCCAAAATACGTTGCATAAATCATAGAACTATTAAAAACGACCGTAAAGATGATTCCCACGCAGCACGCAAAAATCCCAATTAACGAGCCGATAAAGCCTATAATAAAAAATACAAATATGTTGATTGGATTTTTGGTTACCACAATAAAACTTGATTTGATAGCATCTATTGCATTTAAATTTCCGAAAACTACTAACGGAATCGATAAATACATAAAGTAAGATACCATGAAAGAAATTACATTTCCGATGTATAAAACTTCAAAACTGTCAATAAAATTAGCAAGAGCAGTTCCAACAAGAGCAGGAACAAAAGCGGCAATAAAAACTTGCCCAAAGTATGGAGCTTTGTAATAACTGAAAATAGTTGAGACATTAAACTCAATATCTTTGTCCGCACAATCTGCCATTTTTAGGAAACCAGCGCCAAATGGAGCTGTGATTCCCGCTATTGCAGAAACAGCAACAGTTTGTATTACAAGCTGAATTGCTGTAAAATGCTGGTTTTCTAAATCAAGTAAAAAATCTTTCGTAATACTGCCTGCACCAAAATAAGCAACCATAATTCCCATAAAGGCCATTGCTGCCAAAATGGAAAAAACAAGGATGATAAGTCCGGAGTAAAGCGCTATTTTTTTATAGTTTTCGAAGGCGTGATTAAAAACTGTAGCAAAATCAAGGGAATAGCCATTTTTTTTAATGTCCTCAATTTGGGCAAGGGTAGATTTCATTTTTACGTAAAATTGTTTTATTGACTTGTAATTTTATATGGGTATCTTGACGTAAATATAATATTTTTAATCAATTCAATATAAAAATCTATAAAACATTCTAAAATGATTTTAACTCTTTTATATCCAGTCTAAAATTCTTTTTACCGAAGCTAATTTATCTTTGTAAGGAGCGTAACGCAGAGGCAAATCAAGCCAGTTTCCTTTTTTGACAATTGCTTTATGATGCGAAAAAGTATCAAAGCTACGCTGGCCGTGGTATGCCCCGATTCCGCTATGTCCAACTCCGCCAAACGGAAGTCTTTTGTTAGAGAAATGAATGACAGTATCATTTACGCATCCGCCTCCAAAAGAGTATTTCAAAATTAATTTTTTGATAAAGGAATTATTTTCACTAAAAATATAAAATGAAAGAGGTTTCTCATAACGGCTTACAACATTTTCAATATCATTTTCAGTTTCATAAGTGAGAATTGGTAAGATTGGACCAAAAATTTCTTCCTTCATAACCGGACTGTCTAATTCAGGTTCTTCCAGTAAAGTTGGAGCAATATATAATTTGTTGGCATCACTTTCTCCTCCAAACAATACATTCTCATTTTGAATCATATTGGTTAAACGAAACCAGTTTTTGGTATTGATAATTCGCGCAAAGTCAGGTGATTTATCTGTTTTTTTACCGTATGCTTTAATGATTTCCTCAATAAGATAGGTAATAAAATTGACTTTCATGTTTTTCTGAACCAGGATGTAATCAGGGGCAATGCAAGTCTGACCTGCATTGATGAATTTTCCCCACACAATACGTTTAGCTGCCAGTTTAAGATTTGCAGTTTCATCCACAATGCAAGGATTTTTCCCGCCTAATTCTAATGTTACAGGTGTAAGGTTTTCGGCAGCGGCTTTTGCAACGATTTTTCCAACTGCAACACTTCCGGTGAAGAAAATATAATCCCAGCGCTGTGCCAGCAATTTATTAGAAACATCAATACCGCCCTCAAAAACTTCGACATGATTGATGTGAAATGTTTTTTCGATAATTTTTGCAATTATCGCAGAAGTATGCGGTGTGAGCTCGGATGGTTTTAAAGTGACTTTATTTCCCGCAGCGACAGCTGCAATTAAAGGACATAATGCCAATTGAAAAGGATAATTCCAGGGAGCAATAATTAGAACATTGCCGTAAGGTTCTTTGTAAATATAATCGTTGGAAGGAAAATTAAGAAGCGACGGAAAAACACGTTTGGGTTTTGCCCAGGAATTAATATTTTTGATGGTGTCTTTGAGCTCTGAAATTACATAATTAGTCTCAGTCACAACAGCTTCAAATTCCGGTTTTTGAAAGTCATCGTATAAAGCCTTGATAATTAAGTCTTCACTTTTCTGAATGTTATACAACAACTTTTTCAGTGTTTCTTTTCGATACCCGATGTCACTTTTATAATCCATTTTTTCGATCAGCTTGTTTTTTTACTCTATGCAAGTTAATCGATAAAAATTTAAAAATTAACAATTAAATCATAAAAATCATACAGCATTCCAAATTGGATCGTCTGGAGTAGGGGCGATAATTGTGATATCTTCTTTTGTAACGGGATGAACAAAAGTTAGTTTTCTGGCATGAAGATGAATACCTCCATCAGGATTGCTTCTGTCTGCACCATATTTTAAATCGCCTTTTATGGGAGATCCAATAGCAGACAACTGAGCCCGAATCTGATGATGACGTCCTGTATGTAAATTGATCTCCAGCGTTGTATAATTTTGAAGTTCTTTAATTATAGTGTAATCCAGACTTGCTAATTTACTATCAGGAACTTCTTTTAAATGTGCTTTAGAAGTGTTATTCTTTTCATTTCTTTTTAAATAGTGAACCAGTTTTGCTTTAGCTTCTTTCGGTTTATTTTTTACAACTGCCCAATAGGTCTTTTTAGTTTCGCGATTGCTAAACAATTCATTCATTCGCGAAAGCGCTTTACTTGTTCTCGCAAAAACCACAATTCCAGTTGTCGGTCTGTCTAAACGATGAATCACACCCAAAAATACATCTCCGGGTTTATTGTATTTCTCTTTGATATATTCTCTCACAATATCAGATAAAGGTTTATCACCGGTTTTGTCACCTTGAACAATATCTCCAACACGTTTATTGACCACAATTAAGTGATTGTCTTCGTGAAGAATTTGGAGATTATTTTTATTAGATAATATTTTCAAAATAAATTATTTTGGATTGAGAAAATTTGGCTAAAGCCTCTACAGTAAACTTAAAAACAAACCTCCAGCTAAAGCTGGAGGCAATTTATAAAACCTTTGTGACTTTGTCACTCTGAACCTTTGGAACAAAAAAAACTTAGCATCTTAGAACCTTAGCAACTTAGTATCTTAGAGAATTAATATTGTTCGTTGGCGTTAGGAAAATCCTGAGACTTAACATCAGCAGCATATTGACCGATAGCTTTAGTCATTTCTTCGTATAAGTTTAAGTAACGACGCAAGAAACGCGGACTAAACTCATTATTCATACCTAACATGTCATGAATAACTAAAACCTGACCGTCAACGCCTCCGCCGGCTCCAATTCCGATAACAGGAATCGAGATACTATCAGCTACTTTTTTCGCAAGTTCTGCGGGGATTTTTTCCAAAACAACTGCAAAACAACCGATTTTCTCAAGCATTTGAGCATCTTCAATTAATTTTTCAGCTTCTTCCTCCTCTTTTGCACGAACACTGTAAGTACCAAATTTATAGATTGATTGAGGAGTTAAACCCAAATGCCCCATAACCGGAATTCCGGCATGCAATATTTTTTTAATAGATTCTTTAATTTCTTTTCCGCCTTCTAATTTCACTGCATGTCCGCCACTTTCTTTCATTATTCTGATAGAAGAACGAAGCGCTTCTTTTGGATCTGATTGGTAACTACCAAAAGGTAAATCAACTACAACCAAAGCTCTTTCGACAGCACGAACTACAGATGAAGCATGATAAATCATTTGATCTAGCGTAATTGGCAGTGTGGTTTCATGACCCGCCATAACATTTGATGCAGAATCACCCACTAAAATTACATCAACACCTGCAGTGTCAACAATTTTCGCCATTGTATAATCGTAGGCAGTAAGCATAGAGATTTTTTCTCCGTTGCTTTTCATTTCAATTAATGACTTTGTTGTGATTCTTTTATAATCTTTCTTTGCTACTGACATTTTATGTTTTTTTTGAATATGTAAAAGTATTGAATAATTGTAAAATGGGAATCAGCAATAATAGAATATTTCGACAGAAAAAAGTTTTCCGTCTTTAAATTCTAATTTGAACTGACTGTCTTCCATTAAGATAAAGTATTTGTGAGGCGATTTTAGAGAAGCTTCAATATAGGTTCCATATTTTTCAATGAAAGCTTTTTCAGACAAGGTATGATCTAAAACTGAATTTGAGTTGATAATGAATTTGTTGTTTTCGGTAATGAAAACTTTGATAATTTCTGCTTTGTTTTGCTTCTCATCGACAGAAGTTTCCAAATCAGGATAGTAATAAAACAAATCACTCGAATATAAACCGCATTCATCGGAAATGCGATTTTTTTTAGGCGGATTCCCGAAAGCTTTAATTAATTCTGTTTGTGTTAAGTACAAAGATTTTGTTTTAACGCCTCTTAATGAATATTCAGACTTCTGAATAAAAGAACTGATTTGTTCCGGCAGTTTATGTTTGGATAAAGCTTTCGCTAAAGCCATATTCAATTCCGTATCAGCAATTAATCTCGGATCGTTAATTTGTTTAACAACCTCGTAGTATCTTTGATAAGCAGGAACAAGATCATTGTAGTTGCTGTTCCATGCCAACTCTACAATTCTTTCGCTGAGTGTTTTGCGTTCAGGAAGTGCATTGACATCCAGTTTGTCAAAATCTTTAATAAGAGCATCCAGATTTGGTCTTTGGCCAAGGAATTTTCGCAGGGTATATTTGGTATAATCTTCATTAAAACTTCCGTTGATATTTACCCACTCATCCGGATTTACAGGAAGATAATTTACGGGAACCGGATCTCCGTTGAAAAGGATTTCTCTGATTTTTGCATTTTTATCAGGCAGCGCTCTTGCTTTAAGTCCTGCTGCAGTTACAAAAAGATGATTTCCGCCGTAATATGCATCTCCGCCTTCTAAAATTTGATTTTCATAATCTTTAATTTTTACATCTTTAGCATTAAGGCTTTTAGCAATATATTTCTCCTGAATAAATCCTTCATTAAAATTATCAGCCTGTATTTTGCACCATCCGTTTTGATTTTCACCCAATAAACGTACTTCAGCTCCATATCTAAAATAACCTAAAAAAGAAGTGGAGTTGGGAGAAATATATAATCTCGTATCAGAATTTAGAAAATAACGTTCTTGTGAATGAAGTAAAACAGAACAGAAAAAAAGTAAAAAGTAAAGTTTTTTCATGAAGTTGATTTATGGTTTTAGCCACAGATTAAAAGGATTTACACAGATTTTTTTATTTCAGGCAGATCTAAAAATTAAGTAGATATATGCAGATTTTTTATTTTAAATCTGCTGAAATCTGCCAAATCTGCGTGAAAAAATCATTTGAATCCCTTTAATCTGTGGCTAACTTAAAATTTTTAACAATCAGCCATGTTCACCGCTACGGCAAGGCCTCCTTCTGAGGTTTCTTTGTATTTGGAATTCATGTCTTTTGCCGTTTCCCACATAGTATTGATTACTTTATCTAACGGAACTTTAGCATTTTTAGAATCCGTTTCTAATGCCAGTTCGGCTGCGTTTATAGCTTTTATAGCTCCCATAGTGTTTCTTTCAATACAAGGAATCTGTACCAAACCGCCAATGGGATCACAAGTTAAACCTAGATGATGTTCCATTGCAATTTCTGCCGCCATTAAAACCTGAGCAGGAGTTCCGCCCATTAATTCGCAAAGTGCTGCCGCTGCCATCGAAGAAGAAACACCAATTTCTGCCTGACATCCGCCCATAGCTGCAGAAATAGTAGAGCCTTTTTTAAAGATACTTCCAATTTCTCCTGCAACCATTAAAAACTGCTTAATCTCTTTTTCACCAGCATTATGATTTTCGATTACCATATAATACATTAAAACTGCCGGAATAACACCAGAGCTTCCGTTAGTTGGCGCTGTAACAACACGTCCTAAAGAAGCGTTTACTTCATTTACTGCAAGTGCAAAACAACTTACCCATTTTAGAATCTGACGAAATTTAACCTCAGTTTTTCTAATTTCCTGAAGCCAGCTCTGAGGATCGTTATAGTTAGATAATCCGATAAGGTTTTGATGCATATCAAAGGCTCTTCTTCTTACGTGAAGTCCGCCGGGAAGTATACCTTCAGAATGACAGCCAATGTACATACATTCTAACATCGTATTCCAGATACGCATTAATTCAGAATGTACTTCGGCTTCCGGACGCATTGAAATTTCGTTTTCATATACAATTTCAGAAATCGATTTGTTTTCAGAAACGGTATAAGCTAATAATTCTGCCGCATTTTGAACCGGATAAGGAAAAGCACATTTTATTGCCTCTTTTTGTTTGGCATTTGTTCGCTCTTCTTTAACCACAAATCCGCCTCCAATCGAATAAAAAGTAGATTCATATTCGGAATCATCCGATTTGTAAGCGGTAAATTTTAAACCATTGGCATGAAAAGGAAGGAAATCCTTGTTGAAAACAATGTCCTGAAGAAAATAAAACGGGATCACTTTTTGGTTGCCCAAATTGATTTCGTTATTAGTCTCAATTTTTTTAATGATTCCTGCAATATCTTCAACGGGAATATATTCAGGATCCTGACCGCTTAATCCCAGCATAACGGCAAGATCTGTTGCGTGGCCTTTTCCGGTCAAAGATAAAGAGCCGTACAGGTCGACTTTTACTCTTATAATATTCTCTAAAATTGCTTCCTCTTTAAGCTCTTCCAGAAAGCGTTCGGCCGCACGCCAAGGTCCCAAAGTATGTGAGCTTGAAGGGCCAACGCCAATTTTTAGCATATCAAAAACTGAGATACATTCTTCCATTGTTCGTTTTTTGTTAAGACAAAGATAATTGAATAACGCAATGGATAGTTATATTTGATTGTTAATCTTGCGTATTTGTTAAAAAAAATATTAAATTTTAATAATTCAGCAACGAAATAAATTTAAATCCTTAATATGCAGTTTTCGTAGAAAGTTCGTGTTTTTTCGGTATTTTTGTAAAGAAACGAGCTTTAAAAAACGACTCATTTCATTAATATTAATACTTCAGGGATTTTGTTCTAATGCTGAAAATGTCTTTTTACAAATTATAATACCACAAGAAGATAAAGTTACAATATGATAGAATTTTTCAAACATCTATTACAAGAATTCGAATTACCACTTACCAATCCCGTATTGATTTTTTCGTTAATACTTTTTATAATTCTGCTGTCTCCAATATTACTTAAAAAGATAAATATTCCAGGAATTATTGGTTTGATTATTTCAGGGGTTATTATTGGACCACACGGATTAAATATTTTGGCAAAAAACTCAGCCGTCGATTTATTTTCGACCATCGGACTTTTGTATATCATGTTTATTGCAGGTTTGGAATTGGACATGAACGAGTTTAAAGCCAATCGAAACAAGAGTTTACTTTTTGGTTTTTTTACCTTCATTTTGCCGCTTTCCATAGGATTTCCGGTTTGTTTTTATTTATTACAATATGATTTTAATGCCAGTTTTCTAACGGCAAGTATGTTTGCGACACATACTCTTGTAGCCTATCCGATTGTGAGTAAATTGGGAATTGCCAAAAATCAGGCCGTTGCTATTACTGTCGGCGGAACAATTTTGACCGATACTGCGGTTTTAATTATTCTTGCTGTAATTATGGGAAGCGCTCAGGGAAGTTTAAATCAGGCTTTTTGGATCAAATTAACCATTTCATTGGCGATTTTTTCAGCCATTATGTTTTTGGTTATTCCAAGAATTGCCAAATGGTTTTTTAAAAAACTGGAAAGTGAAAAACACGCTCATTATATTTTTGTACTTTCTGTGGTTTTCTTTGCAGCCTTTTTGGCCGAAGTGGCAGGAGTAGAGCCTATTATCGGAGCATTCGTTGCCGGTTTGGCGCTAAATCCGTTAATCCCACATTCGTCTGCTTTAATGAACCGAATTGAATTTATTGGGAATTCATTATTCATTCCATTTTTCCTTATATCAGTAGGAATGCTGGTAGATGTAAGTGTGATTCTAAGCGGGCCAACAGCGCTGATTGTTGCCGGAACGCTAAGTGTTGTGGCCATATTTGGAAAATGGATTGCAGCTTTTTTTACGCAAATTGTCTTTAAATATACAAGAACAGAAAGACAGCTAATTTTCGGATTGAGCAGTGCACACGCTGCTGCAACTCTGGCTGTAATTTTGGTTGGATTTAAAGCAAAAATATTAGACGAAAATATTCTAAACGGAACCATTATCTTAATTCTGATTACCTGTATTGTAGCTTCTTTTGCTACTGAAAAAGCAGCGAAGAAAATTGCTATTTGTGAAGAAGAAATTTCACCGAAAGATACAGGCAGAGATCAAATATTAGACGAACATATTCTAATTCCGCTGGCAAAAACTTCGGCGGCAGCAAGTTTGTTGGATTTTGCACTTTTAATTAAAGACAAAAAATCTTCTAATCCGGTTACATTACTGACCATTGTTCCGAACAATAATCAGGCTGAAAAGAATATTTTAAAATACAGAAAAGCAGCAGATAAGTTTGTCATTCAGGGTTCTGCTTCAGAAGTAAAAATCAATACGATTGCCAGAATCGATCATAATCCGGCTAGTGGAATTGCGAGAACTTCTAAAGAAATCATGTCGGATATTGTGATTGTCGGCTGGCCAAGAAAGACTGGATTTATAGATAAAATCTTCGGAGAAAATGTAGATTCCATTATCAATAACGTCGATAAGAGCTTGTTTATCTGTAGGTTTCAAAAGAATTTTATTGAAGAAAAAAGATTGGTTTTTGTCTGCCCTCCATTTTCTGAAAGAGGCGTTGGTTTTCAGGTATTGCTTCAGAAAATCTGTCGATTATCACAGGAATTAAGTATTCCGATTGTTATTTATGCTGAATATAAAACACACGAAACCATTCAGCAGATTGCTAATAATTTGAAATTGAATGCCAAATTAGGATTTAAAAATGTCTCTGACTGGGAAGATTTTGAATCTGTTTCAGACGAAATGAAACCAACTGATTTAGTTGTTTTCAATCTTTCCAGAAAAGGTTCTGTTTCGTATCAGTCAATTTTTGATAAACTGCCTCAAAAGTTCGAAAAATCTTTTGAAAACAACAATGTGATTTTGGTCTATCCGCAAGACGACCGCAAGGAAAGTGCAATGGATGCCTACGAAGATTTTACAGCATCACCTTTAGCAAAAGGTATCGAAGCTATTGAACAGATTGGACGTGGTTTAGGAAGTATTTTGAAGAAAGGGTAAAAATTCATTTATCAATTATGACAGAGCAATTACAAGAGATTTTTAATAAGTATGACTTTCCAAAGCGGGAAGAGAATTCTTTAGTAAGTATTGAAGATATTCAGGTACATTTAAAATTTGATCTTCCTGAAGACTATGTTTTTTATGTTTGTAATTTCTTGGGAATAGATCAGTTTATTGGAGTTGAGTTTATAAAGCTTTGGAGTTTGGAAGAAATTATTGATGCAAATTTAGAGTATCACATTTTTGAAAAATTACCGCAAACGCTTGCTATCGGGACAAATGGAAGTGGCGAATTTATCGGAATTGAGTTTGACGATAATAATTCCATTAAAATTATTCTTTCTCCTTTTATGGATTTAAATACGGAGTATCATGTCGAAATAGGAAACTCGTTTACTGATTTTTTGGTTAAGCTTGATAACGGAATAGAATGGTTTTCATGAATTAAAAATAAAAATATGAATCACAAAATAAAATCAATCCGCCCCTTTATAGGTTCCAAAAATTTCGAAATTTCCAGAAGTTTCTATCGTGATTTAGGTTTTGAAGAAACGGTTTTAGATCCCAAAATGTCCGTTTTTAAAGCTAATGAAACAGCATTTTATCTACAAGATTATTACGATAAAAACTGGATCGAAAACACTATGATTTTTATAGAAGTAGATGATGTCGAGTGCTATTACAGCGAACTTTTGGAACTAAATCTTCCGGAAAAATATGAAGGAGTAAAACTAACTCCAACCAGATATCTGGATTGGGGAAGCGAATGCTTTCTTCATGATCCGTCAGGCGTTTTATGGCATTTTGGAAAGTTTAAGTAAATGGATATTTAGGTTTGCCACTAATTACACGAATTTTACTAATTTTTTTATTTCAAAAAATAATAATTCGTGGGAATTCGTGTAATTAGTGGCAAAAAAGAACTTATCTCAATCCAAAATCACCCAAAACACGAGTAGTACTTTTTCGCTGATACCAATCGTTATAAACCAATTCGATACTTTTTACATCAAATTCTCCGAAATCATAATCACGGAATTTTTCAACAGTTTCTATTAGTTTTTCAGGATTTTGAAGTTTATCCTGAAAACGCATTATAGTAGAATGTGCTGTGGAAATTTCATATCGGCTGTCAATACTTTGCTGTAAACCGGAATTTTTGAAGTTTTCACGAAGTCTGTTTCTTAAATTATTCAGTGTTTCATCGCTTGGAAATCCCTGAATCATTATGGCTGATGGAGAAGCCGTCACACCTTTGTAATGAATTTTGATTTTATTGACATCAACAAGGCTTCTGCAAATAATTTCTATGTATTCATTTGGCGAAATCTGGTTTAAATTAAATTCTGCAGAACAGGAAATGATAGACATTACCGTGATATGAATGTCTGAATCCGGATAAAAATATTGTTCCGGTTCCGCTTTTTTCAGTTCATTAATAAAATGCTGAATATTGGCTTTTATTTCATCGTTTGGACGAATTAATAACGTTATTCCGAAACGTGAATCAGATTCGTTTTTAATTTCTGAATCAATTGCATACGTACCTGCCGAAATAGCTTCAGAAGATGTTTTATAAAGTTGATCGTAGTGTTCGGTTAAATTCATTATTCTATTATTTCTTTTTTACTTTTTCAAGATTTTCTTTCACTCTGAATTTTACAATTTTCGTAATTAAATCGTAAGGCATTTTATCTTTTAAAGGAAATTGAACCGAACCTTTTCCGGATTTATATTTTGAAAGTTCTTCTCTAAAAGCTTCATGACCACTCGGAAGCGCATAAAGTCCGATATGATTTTTAAAAGCAGCAAAATAAACGACAATTCCGTTTTGCTCAAAAGCCGGCATCGAATAACTGATTTTTTCTTTAGCATCCGGAGCCGCTTTTTGAATCGTCATTCGTACTTTTTCCAAAATTTCCTGAACATCATTGGGAAATCCGCCAATGTATTCGTCTATATTTTCGGGTTTCTTTGTTTCCATTTTTTTTGGTTTCAGGTTTTAAGTTTCAGGTTGCCTTTCTTTGCAATTAAATTTTTACCGCAAAGTACGCTAAGTTTTTTTAATGCAAAGACTAAGCAAAATCTATATTTTAAGTTCGCAAAGCTTTGTGTAGATAATGCTTTGCGAACTTTTTCATTTTAATGACTCTCAAAAAAACTTTGCGCACTTTGCGTAATCCTTTGCGTTCTTTGCGGTAAAAAACACACACAGATTTTGCAGTTAAATTTTTACCGCAAAGTGCGCTGAGGTTTTTTAATGTAAAGACTAAGCAAAATCTATATTTTAAGTTAGCAAAGCTTTGTCTGTAAAAAGAAAATCAAGACAAAGCTTTGTGAACTTTTTCATTTTAATGATTCTCAAAAAAAACTTCGCGTACTTTGCGTAAATCTTTGCGCTCTTTGCGGTTAAATCAATATGTGTTTTCATTTACCGCAAAGTACACTAAGTTATTTTTAATTGCTAGACTAAGCATGATCTATTTATTAAGTTCACAAAGCTTTGTCTGTAAATAGAAAATCAAGACAGAGCTTTGTGAACTTTTTCACTTTAATGATTCTCAAAAAAAACTTCACGTACTTTGCGTAAATCTTTGCGCTCTTTGCGGTAAAAAAAACACACAGATTTTGCGGTTAAGTTTATTCTAAGCTAATCCTTTCGGGAATCTATCTAAAACCAAATTCAATCGTAAATTATGTTCTAAAAAAGCTTTGGCACCAGCCAAAACCAATGTAAAACCTTCAGTAGAATTGCGAACCTGATCTATAATTTTATCTGAATCTCCCTGAAAACCGGAGTTAGTAATGCTCACGAAAGTTTCATTTTCGTTTAACGGATTAAAAATCCATTCAACCAAAGTAAGTTCATCAGGATTTCCCCATTCAATAACAATCTTTTTATTTTCCTGTAAAACCAATGTTTTAACCGAAAGCAAAAAACCATACATTTCCCAGGTCCATTCCGTTTTTTTGTTTTCTTCTAATTTGCCAGAGCCTTTAGTGAACCAAAATTTACTTGTAATCTGCGGATCAATAAACGCCTGAAAAACTTCGGAAACAGGTTTTCGAATCAGCATTTCGGCTTTTGCAAATTTGTTATTTTCTGTTTTCATTATTGAGAAGTTAGAGGTTAAAAGTTAAAAGTCAGAAGTAAAATGTAAAATGACATTTTACTTCTATAACTTCTATTTTTTCTTGTGACCTCTAATTTATGAAATTGTAGCAGTAAAAATGTCAAAAATTAATTAAATGTAAAACCAACTAATAAATTAACAGAATTGGTTTTAAGGGAATTATTATTAAAAGCTTGTGCTTTTGAAATATTGGATAAACCAAGATTATCTCTTAATTCAATATAAATCTGATGATTTTCTGTTAATTTAAATTCTTTTCCAATTCCTGCAGAAAATCCAAAATCCATTGATTTTTTATTGTCGGTATCTTCTTCATCGCGAGGCGTTTCATCAGGAATATTAGTTTTTGTTTTTATACCCGATTTTAATAAATAACCCAGGTAAGGTCCTGCATTTACATAAAAACTTTTGTCGCTGGAAAAGTTATATTTCAACAGAATTGGAAGTACAACATAATTGGCATACGCAGTAGATTTTACTTCGTAAATACCTGGAGGTAATTGAACTGACGGATCCATAATTTCTACAGAAGCTTTTGAAATTTGAGCTTTTCTTTCGTAATTCAAATCCGCTTTTATAGACAAATCTTCCTTAATCTGATGCTGAAAAGAGAGTCCGAATACATAGGCAAAACCGGCAGAATCGTCTGTAAAAGACCTATAACCCCTAAAGCTGGAATAATTTAAACCGCCATGTATTCCAAATTTAACTTTTGATTCCTGAGCGGTTGTTTTAAAAGTAATTAAAGAAAGAGTAAATAATAAAAAAGTAATTTTTTTCATGTTTTTTTGGTCGATTAATTAGGCCACGAATGTATAGAATTAGAAATTACTGTTAAAGTTTTTTTAGTATTAAGACTTCTTTTTATCAATCCATTTTCCAACTGTTGGTGCAGTGTAATTTTTCATTTGATGCAACAAATCATCGATATTATCACTAATTAAAAGCATTTCTCTGTTCACTTCTTTAAGTAAACCTTTAGAGGTCATGGTTTTTAGTAATTCTATAAGTGAGTCATAAAAACCATCTACATTTAAGATTGCAATTGGTTTTTTATGAAGTCCTAATTGTGCCCAGGTCAGCATTTCAAAAAGTTCTTCGAGAGTTCCAAAACCGCCTGGTAAAGCAATTACGCCGTCGCATAAATCATTCATTTTAGTTTTACGTTCGTGCATGCTTTCAACCAAAATAAGTTCAGTTAAATTTTGGTGCGCGATTTCTTTTGATCTCAAAAAGTTAGGCAGCACACCAATCACTTTTCCGCCTGCATTCAATGCGCCATCTGCAACAGCACCCATCAAACCAACATTGGCACCTCCGTAAACTAATTCTATATTTTGTTCTGCTAAAGTTTTTCCCAGAGCGATTGCTTGTTCTTCATATATTTTTTCTGTTCCAAAACTAGAGGCACAGAAGACTGTTATTCTTTTCATTTTTTATTATTAAATGTTATGAGTTAAGGGTTATGTGTTAAGAATTATGAGTTAAAGGTTATATGTTAAGGGTTATGTATTATACGTTAATTGTTCAAAATTGTAACTCATAATTCATAACCCTTAACATATTACTTTTTCAATTCATATTCATAATAAGGCATGTCAATGCCGTTTGCTGTAATTATCATGTCTCTGGATTTTTCTGCTCCGAGTTTTAAAACGGCTTTTTGAGATCGGAAGTTTTCAGTTCCAACGTGAAAAAATACCGAATTAACATGTTGAAAAGCATAATCGATTAAAAGTTCTTTATTGGATTTATTATAAGGTCCGCCCCAATATTTTCTTGTAATGAAAGTATAACCAATTGCCACACTTGATTTTTCTGGATTGTATTCATAAAAACGGGTTGTACCCATTACTTCGTTTGTCTGTTTATCAAGAATTAAAAATGAACCTTTTGAATCCATTGCAGCTTTAAAGAAAGTGGTAAAACCTTCTCTGTGGTACCTGTCTTTTGAAGGATGCTGTTCCCAGATTAAAGGATCTGATGCCGCTTCGAATAAGGCTTCAAAGTGTTCTTCTTTTAATGGAATTAGTTTTACAATTTCATCTTCAAGAATATCAGGCTGTAAGTTGAAATTTGATGCTGTCATTTTTTGATTTTTTTATCAGTTATTTGTCATTTCTAAGAGTAGAAAAGCGAGGGTTAAATTCTTTTAATCTGAACACAGGAAACGTTTTCCATTTTTACTTCTTTACCTACTTTTTTAAGCAATCCTGTTTTGGGATCTCTTTTAAAAACTACCACATTCCCGGTATTAACATTCGAAGCAACTAAAAATTTTCCGCTTTCGTCCATAGCAAAAACTCGTGGATGTTTTCCTAAAGTCGATTGGTAGCCAATGTTTTTCAATAGTCCGTTTTTAGCGATTGAAAAAATGGCGATATTGTTTTCTTTCCCTCGATTTGTAGCATACAGAAATTTTCCGTCCGGTGAAATATGAATATCAGAACTTTCAAAACCGTCTTTTATTTTATCAGGATGTGTGGCTATGCGCTGGATTTTATTTAAAATGCCATTTTCATAACTGTAAACACTTATTTGTCCAGCCATTTCTTCGATACAATATCCATATTTTTGATTGGGATGAAAAGTAAAATGTCTTGGTCCGGCTTCTAAATCGGTTTTTGTAAATGGATTTTTTGTTTCCACCAAAGGTCTTTTTTGATTTTCGTCAAAAGCATAACAACGAATTTTATCGGCTCCTAAATCGGGTAAAAATAAGTAGTCAAATTGAGGTGAAAATACTGCCGAATGCACATGTGATCTGGTTTGTCTTTCTTTATTAACACTCCCGTCCATATATTGAAAATTTTGCGCAATCGAATCGATTTTGCCATTTTCCAAAACAGAAAAAACAGAAACACTTCCTTCTGTATAATTGGCGTTTACGATCCATTTTCCGGTTTTATGAACCGAAACATAAACAGGGTTTTCACCGCCGCTTCTCTGACTGTTTAAAAAAGTCAAAGTTTTATTCGAGGGACTAAATTCAAAACTACTAACACTTCCTGCATTCGGTGTTTTGGTATCGGTACAGGCGTAAACGTATTTTCCGTTAGGAGAAACAGTCAAATAAGAAGGATTAACAATATTGGTAACCGAAGTAAACTTTGTCAATTTTCCACTAATAGTATCCAACTGATACACCTGAATCGCTTCTGCCGATTTATCACGGTTATAAGATCCTAAAAAGACATAAGTGTTTTGAGAAAACAGATTACAACTCAGGAGAAAGGTTATGGTAATTATGAAGTTTTTTAGGTTCATTTTTGGTTTTGTAAGTTAGAAGTTTCAGGTTTCAAGTTTGACCGAATCGCTCCGGGTGACATTACAATTAACAATTAACGAATATTGCGCCACCATTGTTTAAATTCCTGTTTTTCATTTTTCAGTTCCACTTTTTCGCCAATCATAGGAGTTATCAACGGAATCGGATTTTCGCTTAAACTATTCAGTTCCGTTACTTTAGTTAAAGGTTCGTCCCAGGAATGTAGCGAAAGAGCAAATTTAGAGGAATGTACCGGAAATACTCTTTTTGCTTTGAGGTCTTTCATCGCTGTTACAACATCTTCCGGCATATTGTGAATGTATTTCCATTTTTCGTTGTATTGGCCATTATCCAGTAAAGCAATATCAAACGGGCCGTATTTTTCGCCGATTTCTGCAAAATGTTTATCATAACCGCTGTCTCCGCCCAAATACATTTTGAAATCTTTAGTCTCTAAAATAAAAGAAGTCCAAAGTGTATTACATCTTTTAAAACTTCTTCCCGAGAAATGTCTGGAAGGCGCTGTATAAAGTGTTAGTTTTTCATCTAATTCGATTTTGGAAAACCAGTCTTTTTCGATAATATTTTCAGCTGGAAATCCCCAGAATTCAAAATGAGAACCAACGCCAAGAGCGGTAATTATTTTTTTTGTTTTAGACTTTAATTTCAGAATGGTATCGTAATCCAAATGATCGTAATGATCGTGGGTAATCAATAAATAATCAATTTCAGGAAGATCCTCAACAGTATAAATATCACTTCCTTTAAATGATTTTGTTGTGCCTGGAATAGGAGAGGCGTTGCCACTGAAAACAGGATCAATCAAAAAACGTTTCCCTTCAAGCTGAATAAAATATGACGAATGCCCAAACCAAACCAAAACATCCTGATCAATTGGCAATTCATGTAAATTGGTTTTTACAGACGGAATTAAATCGGTAGGGACTTTTCGTTCTACTTTTTTAAAGAAAAATTCAAACAAAACTCCAGTCATACTTGCTCCTTCGGCGAGATCGGGCGTAAAGCTCTGATTTTCGAATTTTCCGTTTTTATATTGTGGTGAATTCTGAATTAAAGTTAGCCTTTCTCCTGAAGGTGCTTTTCCAAATTTTGGATGTTTTAAAAATCGATAAAGAGCAAATGCTATTAGTGCTAATAGAATTAAAAATGTGATCATTTATTTAGGGGGATATAATTTTTGAGTATATTCTTTCGATAGTAAAATTATCTTTTTTAAAATTTCGATATCGATGTCAGTTAATTTTTTAATGTAAATGCAAGCTTTAGAGGAAGTATGTTTTCCAAGTTTTGGTAAAAGTTCTTCTCTTTCTTTTTCAGGAAGATAAAAATAAACCGTCAAGGCTGTTTTTCTTGGCGAAAATCCGGCTAAAGGTGCATCGCCCTCATGACCGCTGTCATATTTGTAATGATAACTGCCAAAACCTATAATGCTTGGTCCCCAAATTTTGGGCTCAAAACCAGTTATTTCCTGTATAATTTTAAGAAGTTCAAAAGCATCGTTTCTTTTTACTTCATTCTCGACAGCATTAATAAAATCGGTAACGCTGTTTGTAGTTTCAGTGGTTTTATTGACAGCCATTTTGAGTTTATTTTTGGTTTAACAAATCACTTTTAAAAAGAATGTTTTTGATTTTAAATTCTGATGCATAAAACAAATTAGAATCTTCAGGCATCTGATTTTCTAAAACTATCATGCTGACGTCGCTTTCGGGGAAATACAAATTTACAGCAGAAAATCCGTTACCAAGACCAGTATGTCCAAAATATTTTATGGCTTCTTGTTCAATAATTCTTAAACCATAACCATAGCCTTCTTTTTCTTTTCCAAAGAAATTATGTTGATTTTTAATCGTATACGATGTCATCAATTTGTATGATTCGGGTTTTAGAATTTTTCCTTTGTGAAGATTATTATTCCAGATTAAAAGATCATTAACAGTAGAAATAAGACCGCTCGAAGGTACTTTGTAGGGTGATATTAAATTATTCTCCGCTTTTTCTAAAGTACCACCATTATTCATATATCCAGTAACTAAATTCCTGTCCTTATCTTGTGAGTAACAAAAGGTATTGTTCATTTTAAGCTTTTTAAACAAATCATTAGTAAGATCTGAATAGCTTTTTTTTGATACAGATTCAAGAATCTGACCGAGTATTGGATAACCTTCATTTCCATATTTAAAATCACTTCCAGATTTAAAAAGCAAAGGTTTTTGTAAATCAGTGATTCCATGCGAATGATTTAATAACTGATGGATTGTTATAGTATCTGCCCATGTTTGTTTTAAATTGGGAAGGTATTTTTTTATTGGAGTATGCAGATCAATTTTACCTTTTTCAACTTCTTTCAAAATCAAAGCAGCCGTAATTTGTCTGGTAAGTGACATAATTTCAAATTGACTGTCTAATGTCAAAGGTTTTTTAGTTTCAAAATTGGAATATCCTTTAGCTTTTGAATATATTGTTTTTCCGTTTTGAGAAACAATGACAACACCATTAAAAACCGGATTTGTATTTTGAATTAAGCTGTCAATGCTTTTTTTGTAATCGTCTTTTTTTTGTGCCAATGAATGACAGCTGCTAAAGGTGAAAAGTAATAATAGAGCGGTTTTAGTAATAAAGTTCATTTAGTGTTCAGTGTTCAGGTTTTTTAGTGTTCGGTGTTCAGTTTTTTAGTGTTCAGTATTTAGTGTTCAGTATTTAAGTTTTTAGTCTCAATCTTTAGTTTCATTATTCAGTGCAAATTTGACTGACCACTAAAAAAAAAAGCTGAACACTGACCACTAGTTTTCAGTGCTAATTTGACTGACCACTAAAAAACTGAACACTGACCACTAAAATTATAAACTAAAACATTCCATTTTCGTTAATAGTTTCTTTTGGAATTGGCTGACCTAAATCCCAAAGTTCGATGATTTTATCTTCTTTGAATTTTAGGATGTGAACTACGGCAAAACCAATATCTGTGGGACTTTGTTTTAGGTGCGAATGAACGGCAACCAGATTTTCGTCTTCGAGTATATGATGAATTTTAAAAATCTTATTAGGATTTGTTCTTGCAGATTCTTCCATGGCTAGCATTAATGTTTGTGCATCGCCTTTGAAATGAGCGTTATGATGTTTGAAATTCTTTCCGACATATAATCGAAAACCTTCGTGAGAATGCCCCTTAGCGGCAAGGTTCAGGAAGTTTTTAGCGATTTCTTTCTTAGTCATAATTCAATAATTTTAAAGCAAACTAAGGTATGAAATTAACCGCTATAAATATTGCAGAAAATGACTTGATTTTTATAAAATTAAATGGCTTCGGATTTGATTTTGGAAAGATCAATTCCCAATTTTGTAAATTCTTTTTCTCCTAATTCTGTAATGTAAAAATGTTTATCTGAAGGAGATTTTTTGGCAATCCATTTTTTATCGGCAAAGTTTTCCAAAAGCAATTCGCCTAGTTTGCCTCCCAAATGTTCGTAGCATTTTTTGGCAGGTTTTGCAGAAGATTCAATACTCATGACTATTTCTTTTTTAAAGCAATTTTAGAAGCCAGATAAGCTGTCGGAATATAAGCAAAAACTAAATCTATAATGCTAAACCAAACCGGAGACGGCAAAGTGTAAACCATTACAATTCCTCCAAACAAAAAGAAAGCTCCAATAAAAAAAGCCAGTTTGGTTTTGTTCGAAGCTGCAATCAATGCAGTTGTCAAGGCTCCCGCAAAAGTCCCGATGGCATGTGCTAAAAACGGAAAAAGAAAATGTTTCGGTTCAAACAAATGCATGGTTGCTTTTAGTCCTTCTGGAGTTGTAACATCTACACCGTTTGGCGCCGGAATTATAGAACCACTAATTGAAAGAATACTCATATTGACAATACTACCAATAACAAGGCCGGCAAGAACTGCCAGAGTGTTTCTAAAAAGTGGGTTCATAATTTTTCGTGTTTTAGTACAACGAATTTAGGAAGATTTTTGAAAACTTTCAGAGAAGTTTCTTTTTAATTAAATGATTGTCTGAATTCTAATGGAGAAAAATTGGTCTTTGTTTTAAATAATTTGCTGAAGGATTGCTGATGCTCAAAACCTAATTCGAAAGCAATTTCGCTAATGGACAAATTTGTAGTTGAAAGTTTCTCTTTTGCCTTTTCAATTAATTTGTTATGAATGTGTTGTTGGGTGCTTTGTCCTGTAAGATGTTTTAATAATCCGCTTAAATAGTTTGGAGAAACGTTTAAATTTTCGGCTATATACTGTACCGTTGGAAGTCCTTTTCGGGTAAGGAAATCAGTATTGAAAAAATCTTCCAGCAGTTTTTCCAGACGAGCCAGAATTTCGTGATTACTTATTTTTCGGGTTATAAACTGTCTGTTGTAAAAACGTTCAGAATAGGTGAGAAGCAGATCAATTTGCGCAATAATCACGTCCTGACTAAATTTATCGATATTGGACTGATATTCGTGCTGGATATTTTTCATGATATCAATAATCATTTTTTCTTCTTTATCAGACAAGTGTAAAGCTTCATGAACAGCATATCCAAAGTATTCATATTGTTTGATTTTTTGCGCGAGAGGCGTATTCCATAAAAAATCAGGATGAATCAGTAACGAATATCCGGTATGCTGCAATTCGGCATTCCCTTCTATAGAAAACACCTGCCCCGGAGCAATAAATAATAAAACGCCTTCTTTAAAGTCATATTCCTGCTGACCGTAACGCATTTTTGCATTTGCATTTCTTTTGAGTGCAATGGAATAAAAATCAAGTATCAGACTTTTGGGTTCTTCTTCGTTAAGGTATTTTAGATCTTCAAAATTGTAAACGCTTACCAAAGGATGCTCAGGTTTTGGCAAATCCCGAAACTCGTGAAATTCGCAGATGCTTTTTACTCTGTGTGGTTGTTGATTTGCCATAACCTAAGATACTTAATTTTTAATTATAAATTGCCGCAAATTCCTTTGCGTAATCTGCGAGTTTTGTTTTTCCCATTTCCGAAGGTCTGTTTTTATAGTAATCCTCGCCTAAAGTACCATTATAAAGTCCGGCGTACATTTCTGTAAGACCTTGTGCAATTTTGGGTTGCATTCCAATGTTAACCAAACCATCGAAAGTTTCTTTGTCACTAATTAAAACCCATTTTAAATCGGGTTTTCCAATTGCTTCTCCAAGAATTTTGACAGTTTCATTTCCTGTTAATTCTTCACTGGCAACGTAACGAATTTTTCTTCCGTCAAGCGGAGTGGTTAATTCTTCTGTAATTGCGGTTGCAATGTCATTTGGAGAAACCCACGGAATTAATTGGTCGGCTCCATAATTGGCAGCAATAAATCCCTGGTTTTTGATCATCGGAATATAGGCCAGTAAATTGTAATAGAAAGAAGTTGGACGCATAAATGTTATTGAAACATCTGAAAGTGTGTTAAAAACAGATTCAATTTCATTGTAACGCTGAATAATTCCTGAATTTTGCTCTAAATGTGCGCCAATGCTGCTTAAAAAAACAACTCGTTTTACACCGGATTTTTGGATTGCTTCGGCATAATTATTTCCAATTTTACGGGTAAAGGCATCCAAATCCAAATTAGGGTCAAAATAATTGGCACGTGGAATCATGCAATACACGGCATCTGCACCGGTAAAAGTTTGTGCTAAAAAATCTAAATCGTCTACAGAACCAATTGCTGCAGACGCTCCTAATTTTTCAATTTCTTCTTGTCTCGAATTACTGCTTGTAACAACAGTAACAGAATGTCCTTTTTGTACTAACTCCTTAGTTAAAGGTTTGCTGATGTTCCCTAAAGAACCTGTAATTATAATTTTCATTTGTTTTGAATTTTAGATATGACAAAGTTGTACAACATCTAAACAAATGATGTATCCAAATCTATTGTTGTTGTAGCTTTTTTTTTAAGCTTCTAAGATACTGAGTTTCTAAGAATCTAAGATTTACTGCCTAAAATCCATTAATTAGCTGACAACTTCTTCTCGTTTTCTGTTTGTGGTTTTCCTGTCGCGTTTGGTTCCCCTTTTCCGGTTTCAATAAGTTTTTTCAAACTGTTCTGGATATAGTTGGTCCAGGCGTCACGACAGATGTCGAAACATTCGTATTCCGGAACTAATCCGAAATGGGTGAAAGTAAGTTCTGTTTTTCCTTCTTTTTGTTGGATTTCAAAAGTCGGTTTTGTTCCGGTCCATTCGGTTTTGTCTTCTGTAAATTTGAAGTAATTGTGCTCAATAAACCATACGATTTTTTGATTTGGAATTACTTCAGTCAGTTTTATTTTGCAGCGATGCACATCTTCATAATGATAATCGAATTCATCATTTAAATTGGCTGTTTTTCCTTCAATTTCTTCCGACCACCAACCGCGAACGTTTTGTACGGCTTTAAAAACTTCTTCGGGAGATTGGTTAACTATTATTTTTGTGGTAAAATCGTGAGTGCTCATTTTTGATTGATTTAGAAATTAGTAAAGTAAAATTACAATCTAAAAATCAAATGTTTAAGGTGGTTAAAAGACAATTTTGAGGTGTGTTTCGGACAATATTTATCTTGAATAGCAAACCCGACAGGTTTTAAAACCTGTCGGGCTTTTATCGAAATCTGTATATAATCCCTTATTTGTTTTTTCTAAAAATACCAATTAGTAAATTGATAATATAAATTGGTGTTGCTACAAAAAATATTAGCAAAAATTCAATAATTAAAACTGTATTAACAGACACATAATCATCATATAAAGGGAAATTACTGTTTACCTGATATTGTGGGTTACAAAAGAAAATAATCCAATAAAAAATAAAACTTCCAATTAATATGATGGAATGGGTTATGGTTAGAAATTTTACAAGTTGTTTTTTAAATATTTTTTGAATTAACCAATAGCCTAGTCCTATTAAAAAGTAACAAACAGAAAGAAATATCGTGGCATCCATATTTCGTATTACAAAATAAGTATCATGAATATTTATATCCAAAGTGGCGTTTGGATCATTATTTTGTACAATTCCAATTATCACAATAAGTAAAGAAACAATCCAGAATAGATGGTAAACTTTTATTTTTTGCAGATTCATATTCTCAATACTGTTTTTCTAAGTTTTACTTAAAGACTGTCGCCAACTAAAAGAACGCCCACGATTATTGCTAAAAAAGTAAGCAAACTAACAATTCCAATTAAAGTCATTCTCCAGCCGCTATAAGTTTCTCCGCCATTACTCATATGGTTTTGAATGTTCTTTTCCTGATAAGTTTTTAAAAAGTAAGAAGCAATAAAAGAATAAATAATTGGAAAAATTATGGAAGGAAAATTTTCGGGTAAAAGAAAAACCAGACAAATTATGAAAAAAGATGTGATGGCAGTAATTAACCAGGTTTTTTGAACTTTTTCTTTATCATTAAAAACTTTAAAATTCTCTGCAATACAGTAACCGGCTACAAGTGGTCCTGCAAAGAATGTAGCAATGCGAATAGCTTTTTCTGAATAAATTTTTTCTGTTGGAATTTCTTCAAACACTGATTTTTCTACATTTTCTTCTGATGTCATTAGTTTTAGATTTAAGGTTTAGTTTTTTATCAATTTAATTTTTTTCGGAATTTGATTAATTTCTTCAAAATGTTCTGCCATAACATTTTCGAGATCTAAAGTTCCTCCAAGAATAATCATTTCTTTGTTTGTAAAACGTTTTCCAAGTCGGTCTTCGAGCATGATTTTTTCCATGCTTTGGGCAATTTCGATTTCGTTTAAAAAAGTATTAGGATGTCCGGCTGTACAGATTACCAGTCCAAGTGAAATGGTTTTCATTTTTCTGGAAGTTTCATTTTGCCCGTAAGCATATCCAACCGAATAAACGCGATCAAACCAGCCCTTTAATTTGGCTGGACAATCGCTCCACCAAACGGGATAAAGGAAAATAACACAATCGGCTTTTTCTAATTTTTCCTGCTCTTGTAAAACATCGGCCGGAATTGGAAGTTGTGTTTTAGCAAAACCTTCCCGTTCGTATTCTTCTTCAGACATATCGCTGACGAAATTGGAAGCGTATAAATCGGAAATTTCAACATTCCATTTTTCTATAGCCAAAACCGATTTCAATCTTTCTAAAACCTGAAAAGTATAAGATTTTCTGCTTGGATGCACATAAACAATTAAAATGTTCATTTTTTAGGTGATTTGAAAATTCAGTTAATTTGTACGAAAATACAAATTAATTCTAAAGAAAATAATTAATATTTAGTCTTCCGAAAATTCTAAAATATCCCCTGGCTGACAGTCTAAAACTTTACAAATAGCTTCCAAAGTACTGAAACGAATCGCTTTTGCTTTTCCTGTTTTTAAGATAGAAAGATTGGATAAAGTCAAATCTACTTTTTCTGAAAGTTCGTTCAGTGACATTTTTCTTTTAGCCATCATGACGTCTAAATTTACTATAATAGGCATAATTTTTTCGTTTAAACGGTTAATTCAATTTCAGATTGTATTTCGATTCCTCTTTTAAAAATCTGTCCAATAACAAACAGTATGATTGCCATAAATATCCAAACACTTCCGCCTTCCAGATTTAAGCTTTCTAATGATGGAACTTTTACTCCGTTTGTAATAAGAAAACCATTGAATTTTGCAGCCCAAAGAGAGAATAAACCAATACCGAAAGCCAGATAAGAAAGATAAGATATAAAACGCCCGGTTTCTGCTGTAAAGGGCTGTTCTATATTTAATTTTTTTTCGTGCAGTAATTTCACAATTAAATAAACCATAATTGCTTTTAAGACGGCAACAATACTGATAAAACAAATTTCCTGAATGTAAAAAGAAGTACTGTAATTATAAACATCCAGTAAGTTTAAAAAACGTGCGTTATAGGAATTTATAGTCATGGTATAAATTCCGTTAAAGAGATACATTCCGGCTTCTACACATAACCCGATAAAAATGATCCAGGAGAAAATATTCAAAATTTTTAGGATCTGTGATGTTCCAATTTTAATTTCCATTGTAGTTATATTAAAAGTTAATGATGTTAAATTAATAAAAATTTATTGATAAACAATAAAAATATAATTTTAATCAAAAAAAACTCCAACAAGATTATTGTTGAAGTTTCGAAAATATTTTTAATAATAGTTATTTTGAGTTTTATTTAGCGAAGCATTTTCCTTTCGTTTTCTAGCATTTTTTCAATATTGAAATAAATGCCCTCGACATTGTAAGCGCCTTTTTCAAAACTGAGATAGTCACAATTTTTGACTAAAGACTGTCCTTTTGATTCCAATTCGAAAAGATTTAGAAGTACATATTCATGTTCGACCAGCAAAACATGAAATCCCGTTTCACATTTTTTCCCGTCACCTGATGAGAGAATGACATTCATAATGCTATGAAATTTGAAAGAAGCAATTTTTGCAGCCGCTTCGTCTCCTTTTAGATGATAGATGTAAGAAAGATAATTGAGCTGTCTTAAATCAAAAGGAAAGTCACTTAAGGAATGATTGGATAACTTGATAATTTCATCGTAATCCGAGGTTTCCAATTTTTCTTTATTGTAAAGCGCGTTTAGTTTTTCTTCATTCGGAGATTTCCAAAAAGCATCATATTTAGGCTGGAAAACATAACCCAGATACAAATGACGGTATTCTTCATGCGTTAAAAGTGTATCATTTTTGGTGAGTCTTTCCATTAATTTGGGATAGAAAAACTTCGAATTTTTATCGTTTATTTCTTTTTCGATGGCTTTATAATCAGGAGTTGTAAAACCAGTTTCCTGAGAATTCATTTGAATCCCGAAACAAAAAATAAGGAGGAAGATAATTTGTTTTAGCATGATTTAGAAGGTTTTAGGTTGTAGTTCTGATCTTACTAAAATACTAATTATTTTAACACAAAATATCCTTTTGAAAACGGTATGCGTTAGGGATGGAAGCGGTATCTCCCGATTTAGAAAAACAAGGCTTTCTAGCCGTAGTTTTTGTTAATCGGGAATTTAGCGGACAGCCCTAACGCCACGGCGGAGAATGCCCAAATTATAAAATTTTAATGTCCCAGTTGTTTTCTTAAATCGAGATTAAGACTGTATTGTTCTTCTACAGGAATTGGCTTTCTGCTCACTTTATTAATGTCGTTACCTTCTTCAGTCCATAAAAACGGATAAAAATTAAAAACCTGATCTCCCTGTAATTCTGAAACTTCTTTTTTCCAGTCATTCCATCTGCTTCCGGCATAAAATTTATCCAGATCATTTGAAAAACAAAATCCTAAAAACTCAGAATAACTAATATCAAGTGGTTCATATTCTAAGTTATCAGGCGAAAAATAATATACTTTGCCCAAATCTTTTCCGAGAGCTCCTCCGTTTAACAAATAAAAACCACCAAGGGCATCATCTGCAATTAGAAGAAAGGCAGGCGTTTCTCCAGCTTCTTTAAAAGATTTTCCTTTATTCCAGGCAGGAAGGCTGCGGTTTAATTTAGGACTTCCAGAACCTAAGATTCTAATCCATCCGTTATCGATTAAGATACCCCCCGTTTTGTAAATTACAGCTCCCATAGGAGAATTTGTAGTGACTTGTGTCTGGTATAAAGCATCTTTTGCTTTTTGGGGATCGGAGGGAAGAATTTCTACTTTGTTCTTGGCAGTATCAATCCATTCTTTTACTAGTTTCCATCCGGAATCATTTTGATCTATTAATTCGTTTACAGGGCGCATTTTTGTTTGTGAAAAAGTTATTGTAGTTAAAAGAAAAAAGGCGGTTAAGGAAAAAAATTTCATTTTGGTTTTTTGGGTTAATTTGGTTTATGGTTAATAGGGTTTGGTCATTAAACGAATCAGAACTCCTTTTCGTTTTACAATATTTTTATAATCCCACTGAATTTCCCGGCCTTTTTTAAGCCATCGTTTCAGATCTTCTTCGTTGATTTGATTGGGATCGGTGTATCGCATTTCAGCAGCTTTAAAGGAACCTTCGTTTTGGAGTTGTTCTTCCTCAAAAGATTGCCCGCTCCAGAAAAGTAATCTTACGGAACCTTTTAATTTGCTGTAACCTACAATAGGATTTCCATCTAAAAACCAAACCGGATGCGCATGCCAGATTTTATTTTCGGCCTCAGGTAAAATTTGATTTATAATTCCATAAAGTTTGTCGCAGATTATTTTATCTGATTCTGTTTGAGACTTATTATAATTTTGAATTTCCTGATTCATGATTTTTGCGGTATAATTACACAATTTCTTTTGTTAACTCAAATAAAATGTAGGTTCCGCTACCGGACTGACCTCTATTTTTTTCAATGAATCCTTTTCTTTTATAGAATTCAACTGCTTTTTATTGTTTTCGAGGCATTAATTTGAAATTCTATTTTTATGCTGGAATATTTTGGAGTTTTTAATCTTATAATACTAGCTGTTTTTAAATAAAACGAACTTGTTTTTTTATCGGATTTCTATTTAAAGCCTTTATTGTTATAATTAATCATCTGTTTTAGTTTAATCTTTTCGATTTAAATCGGTAATTAGTAACGGATTTTTTTCTCTCAGTTTGTTTACTAATTCTTCTACACTTTCGGGATTTTCTTTAATATGTTCATATTCTGCAGAAGTGATTCCTACAATTTGTAAAAAAGAAACTTCTCCATGAGGTGTTTGTTTCTTTTCTATTTCGGGATCGGTAACAAAAACTAAAGCGGTAATATCGGTATCAGTATTAAGCCGAAGTGGTCCATTTGCAGGCATATAATGAAATTTTTCGAACCAGTTACCACTATTGAAGACATACTTGGCAATATTTTGTAATAAAGCTACAGCCCAGCTTGGGTTTCCGTTATCGGCTTCAAAAGGTTTTAATCTAAAGGTGAGTTCAAATCCCCATTTGCTGTATTCTCCGTCTGCTTTTTCTTCGTTATAATATAATTCCGAAAAGCCGTAAGTAATAAAATGAAAGTGATCTTCCTGGCTTTTACTTTCATAATAGCTTACGCCGTCAAGCGGATTATCGCCGCCAAGCATATAACTAATTGCAGGTGCAAAATGTTTGGGTTCCTGACTGGGATACAGACGATCAAATTCTTTGTCGATTTCCAGCCAGCCAACAGCGTCATCTTCTGAAAATGTTTTCTTATAGTCTTCTAAATTCATTTTTATATGTAGTTTATAGAGTAGACAAGATATTGTTTTTATTGGAAAATAGGGAATTTAGCATAAAAAAAAATCCGATAAGCTGTCGCAGACCGGATTGGCATATTTACATATTTTGAAAAATAATAATATCTGAAAATTTTTCAATCTGATCTATTATAAATAAACTGTCATTAAAATAATCCATATCAAAGTCCTTATCTCCCCAAACTTCAAATCGTTTTTGAGCAGTTTTTAATTTTTCTTTATCAAAAGGTTTTTCGTTCCAGTCTTCTTCCAGATCTTGGGCAATTTCCAAAGCTTCTTCATTTATATGTTTCTCTTCTGATAAATTAATATAGAAACGATATTCCTCGTTAAATGTTATGGTAATCTGATTATTACTAAGCACAATTTCGGGCTGATCTCCATTGTCTGATTCCTGATAAAAAGTATTCAAATGTTCTTTTAATGCTGTAAGCGTCGCATTTGAAGAAGGTAAAATATAAGCGGAATAGGAATAAAAAGTGTTTGCCATTGTTTTCTTTTTAATTGAGTTATAAGTAAAAAAATATTTTCTTCTGGTTTGATTACTAATTGTCCTGATAAATCTTTTAACAATCTTGTAAAATCATTATCGTTATTTTCTTATTTATTGAATATACAAGATATTGCTTTTATAGCAGAAAAGGGATTTTTTATAAAAAAAATCCGATCTACAGAAGTAGACCGGATTGCTATTTTATTCTATTTTTTTAATAAGTTGTTTTGTACCTTGCTCTAAGCCTTTGTAATAATCTCCTTTTTTTAATTCAGGTACTACATAGGTAGTTATAATGTCTTTCATTTCCTGATCGCTCATTTTGGCTCTTATCTTTTCGACACCCTGAACTTGGATTTGTCTTAATTGTTTGCTAATTACGATTAAAATAGAAGTATCGATTTTTAGTTTTGCAAGCATATATTTATCTAAAGCCAGAGAATAATCGGTCAGGTCTGTGTAAGGAGCTATTGAAGACGTGGTGACAATTAGAATTTTACTTTTAGTCTTGTTTTCACTTGATTTTAAAAAATCGTTTAAAGTTTTTACCTGACCCGAATTAAGAATTTTTTCGAAGTCATTTACATAATCATAAGATTTCGCAAATACGGCAGACATATTTGTTTCTGTCTGTGCAAAAAAATGATTTGGTAAAAAAAGAACAATCGTAAGTAGAAACAATATTTTTTTCATGGCAGATATTTGTTTTTAGGGCGCTGCAAAATTAGTGCTTTATTATTTAAAAAATGCCGTGAAAATGTTATCAAAAAAGAATATTTATTTTTAAGTGAATTGCATAAAAAAATCCGATTTATTGAAGTAAACCGGATTTTTTAAATTTTATTGAAGCAGAGGAAGTAAATGTTCCCAATTTAGTTCTTTGGCAAAATCAAAAGGTGTTTTACCACTTTCAGTTTTAGCGTTTTTGTCGGCGCCTGACTCTAATAAGACTTCAACTGAAGTCTGATTTCCTGCAATGGCTTCTCGATGTAAAAAAGTATATCCTAATTCATCTTGATGAGTTACTTCTTCTGGATTATTGTTTACAAATTCAATAAGGCTTTCTTTCATGTTTTTGCTCATCGGATGCTCAATTAGATTTTCTGGTTTTTCTTTTTGTTCATTAACAACCAAAACATCATTAAAATCACCAAAATTCAATCCCCAGGCTTCATCATGAGATTCTCTTTCGTCTTCGCTCATTTCAGAACGCATAGCCTGAATTGTGAACGCACCATAAGTCTGTCCGTTAATAGCAAATAACCAATCACTGATTTGATTTACCGGAATTGCAATTTCGTCTCCGTTAGCAACATTTGTCAGTTCGCCCGGATCATTTACTAAAATTCCGTATATCGTTTCTCCATCAAAATTTACATCGTTAATCCACATGTGCTCTACGACAGTTTCATTGTCAATTTCTTGTGTAAATGCCAGTTTTACACAGGCAACGTCTAGTCCGGGAATTATTCTGCGGTATTCCCAGGATAATTCTCTCCAGAAATATTTAAAGGTTTCCTGAGCCTTTTTGTAAGCTTCGATCATTTTTGGATTTTCTCCGTCGGCGTAGAATATTTTTGTTTCTTCCATCGTGTATAAAGTTTAAGAGTTTTTTGTTGTCTGCTGAATTGTTTTTAATGATATATAGTTTATATCATGAGTTTTAAAGAAGTTTTTTATTTTTTTCTTATTGCTAGATCAGAATAGATTGTCTTGATTTTGCTGATGTGTGACAGTCCCGATTTTAAAGGGATAAAAGTAAAAAAATATAAAATAAAGAAGATATTTTCTTACATTAAGTTTTGAACAAATTTTTGTATGGATATGTTTTCCTTATGGATGGTTGAGAATGTTTTGCAAATGGATTCAGTTTAACAAAAGTGCTTTTAGATAAAGCATTTCCGGTTCTCTATTACCCGGGTTTCTCTTTGATTGAAACGTCAAAACTGTGAGAATAAAAAAAATCCGATCTGTTTTCACAAATCGGATTTTATAAATTGAAAAATTATATATAACCGTAAAACGGTATATTTTTACAAGTGAATTACTTCGCCGTAAGCATCCGCTACAGCTTCCATAACAGCCTCGCTCATTGTTGGGTGAGGGTGGATAGATTTAAGGATTTCGTGACCAGTAGTTTCCAGTTTACGAGCTACAACTGCTTCAGCAATCATATCTGTAACACCAGCACCAATCATGTGGCATCCTAACCATTCTCCGTATTTAGCATCGAAGATTACTTTTACGAATCCATCAGCATTTCCAGCCGCTTTTGCTTTTCCAGAAGCTGAGAATGGGAATTTACCAATTTTTAATTCGTAACCTTTTTCTTTCGCTTGTTTTTCTGTTAAACCTACAGAAGCGATTTCCGGAGTTGCATAAGTACAACCTGGAACGTTTCCGTAATCGATTGGATCTACGTGTAAACCTTTAATTTTTTCCACACAGTTGATTCCTTCAGCAGAAGCTACGTGAGCTAAAGCCTGACCTGGAGTAACGTCTCCAATTGCATAGTATCCTGGAATATTAGTTGCGTTGTAAGCGTTTACTAAGATTTTATCTCTGTCAACAGCGATACCCACTTCTTCTAAGCCGATGTTTTCAATGTTTGTTTTGATTCCAACAGCAGAAAGAACGATATCAGCTTCTAAAACTTCTTCTCCTTTTGCCGTTTTAACGAAAGCTTTAACTCCTGCACCTGTTGTGTCGATACGCTCAACAGAAGAGTTAGTCATTACTTTAATTCCAGATTTTTTCAAAGAACGCTCAAATTGTTTTGAGATATCTTCGTCTTCAACAGGAACTACGTTTGGCATAAATTCTACGATAGTAACATCTGTTCCCATTGAGTTGTAAAAGTGAGCGAACTCCACTCCAATTGCTCCGGAACCCACAATGATCATAGATTTTGGCTGAGTTGGCAAAGTCATTGCCTGACGGTATCCAATTACTTTTACACCATCCTGAGGTAAGTTTGGTAATTCACGAGAACGAGCACCAGTTGCAATGATAATGTGATCAGCGCTGTATTCTGTAACTTTATTGTCTTTATCCGTAACGTCAAGTTTTTTTCCTGGTTTTAGTTTTCCAAACCCTTCGATAACGTCAATTTTGTTTTTTTTCATCAGGAACTGAACTCCTTTGCTCATTCCTTCAGCAACACCACGGCTGCGTTGAATAACAGCAGGGAAGTCTTTATCGAATTCAGAAACTTTTAATCCGTAGTCAGAAGCGTGTTTTAAATAATCAAAAACCTGAGCAGATTTTAAAAGAGCTTTTGTTGGAATACATCCCCAGTTAAGGCAAACTCCACCAAGATTTTCTTTTTCTACTACAGCAGTTTTAAAGCCTAATTGTGAAGCTCTAATTGCTGTTACATATCCACCAGGACCACTTCCTAAAACAATAACGTCGTATTTCATTTTTTTTGCTTTTAGTATTAACTATCGAAAAATGAATTTTATAATTCCGAAACTCATCTTTCGATTTATTCTTTTGTTATTTGTGCTTGCGAATTTAAGGATTTATTTTAAATGAAAGCCCGAAAATTTGTTTTTAAAGTCAGAGATTTTGACCTTTTCACAGAAACTGAAGTAATTGTGAATTGTAAATTGTGAATTATGAATTGATTTTTGTGATTTAGTGATTAGTTCTTAGTAATTAGTCCTTGGTGAATAGAGAGAAGTGCTTTTAATTTAAAAAAAAAATAAAGCCACAGATTATAAAGATTAACACAGATTGAAAATCCTTTTAATCCAAATAATCTGTGGCTTTTATAATTTAATTCAGATGGAAAAACTTTGTGACGGCTTTGACTCCGCTCAGCCTGACAATTTGTAATCAATAGCAATTTTACTATAACTAAAAAATAAGCCACAGATTATAAAGATTAACACAGATTTTTAAAAATCCTTTTCATCCAAATAATCTGTGGCTTTTATAATTTAATTCAGATGGAAAAACTTTGCGACGGCTTTGACTCCGCTCAGCCTGACAATTTGTAATTAATAGCAATTTTACTAGAACTAAAAAATAAGCCACAGATTATAAAGATTAACATAGATTTTTTAAAAATCCTTTTAATCCAAATAATCTGTGGCTAAATATAAGTTAAAGCGTTATGAGTTAAAGGTTAAGCGTATTTAACTATAAACCAAAAACTATAAACTATAAACTATAAACATTTTAAACCTTAACGTGTCCCCAGTTTTCTCCGCTGGCAATTCTTCTGATCTGCATTTCGCTTACGCCGAATTGTTTCGCGATCATTTTAAGACGGGTTTTTTGTTCCGGTCTTGCTAATATCTTCTTGATTAACATGACTTTAGTTGTTGTTAGTTTTCTTCCGTCGGCTTTTAGATTGTGTTCGATCAGGTTCTTTTTCGCCTGAATTACACGAGGACTTTTACGGCTGTGTGCCATCATTTCCTGTTTGGTTGCCCAGCGAAGGTTTTTTACATCATCATTGCTTCGATTGTAATCTAAGTGCAATACGTAAGTTTGATCTTCAGATTCTTTCGGGATAAAATATTGGGCAACTAACTTGTATAAGAAAAGATATTTGTTGACGATTTTATCATCTTTTTTAACCTTAAAACGGAAAGTTGGATATCCGTCGCTTAAACCGCCTTTTAAGATTCGGCCGTTTTCAATTTCGTCAGTAAAGCTAATTAGTCTTCCTCTGTTTGAAATTGCATATTTAAGTTGTAATGAGGCATTTATTTCTATTTCTTTAAATTGTTCATCCGGATAAAATCGATTGTGTGGCATATTCTTTTACATTTGATTTCTATACTCTCAAAGATAAAGAATAAACGAAAAATTTTTGCTATCTCATTGATTGTGAAACCTCAATTTTATGATTTCTATAACGCTAATTTAACGTTTTAAAGTGATTTTGACAGTTTTTAGTCGGATTTTAAATCACAAATTGTCAAATCTTCAGTTTTTTAATTTTGAAATTAACATCAAATTAGGGCTAAATAATGATTAAATTATTGATCCAGCCAGTTTTTAAAGTTGTGGATTTCCTTTTTACTGATAAAAATGGGATCGTTTTCTACTGAAGGAACGGTTAAAATGAGTTCGACTTTCTGATGAGAATGTTTTACGACTTCTTTGATACAGCTTCGATGAACAATATACTTTCTGTTTATTTTGAAAAAATGAAACGAATCAAGACTATTTATGATATCTGTTATGGTACTATTATATAAGTAACTGTTTCCTGATTTTAAGTAGATAAATAAATGCTTTCCGGTTGCTGCAAAATAAGTGATTTCGCTTTCGTTTATAGAAATCAGTTTATAACCGTGATTTACTAAGAAATGGCGCTGTATTTTATTGCTTTCGGGATTTTCTATGGCAACAAGAGACTGAAGCGTAGAGTCGCTGTTAAAACTGTCTTTTATTTTTTTGAATTTATGAAGTGCTTCTAACAATTCTGATTCTTCAAAAGGTTTTAAAAGATAATCGATTGTAAAATGTTTGAAAACAGAAATGGCATACGAATCGTAAGCCGTGATAAAGATGACAGGGCAGGAGACGATGGTTTTTTCGAAAATTTCAAGACTTTTTCCATCTCCCAAATGAATGTCCATAAAAGCTAAATCGATTTTATTTTCGCTAAAGAAAATAACAGCTTCTTTTACCGATTTTAGAACACTGATTTCTGAAATTGGTAAAATATCCTGTTGCTCTAAAATGGATTTTAGATAACTGGACGCCAGATATTCGTCTTCGACGATTGCAACTTTCATTTTTTAGACATTTGGTTTTCTCTAATTATTTGCAAAGATAATTCAGTAATTAGTTTTTGCAATAAAAAAAGGCCCAGCTTAAAAAACTGGACCTTCTTAAAAAACAAATAGGTATTATAGATTGGGATTGTTCAATCTCGCGTTTGCAGGATAAATAATCGTGTAACGCGGATCGTTTTGTATCAATGTATGTTCATTTCCATCTACAGTGTGAATGATTTGTTTTTGAGAAGTTCTTCTCAGGTCAAACCAACGGTGTCCTTCAGCAGCAAATTCACGGCGTCTTTCGTTAGCAATAAACGTTGCTAAATCAGTTGTGTTCATTGCATTTACAGAAGTTGTAAGGTCACTTAGGCCAGCCGGAGTATAACGTTTTGCAATAAAAGCTACTACAGTTGTTTTGGCATCCGCCAAATTATTTAACTCTAATAAAGTTTCTGCTTTTGTCAGGTATAATTCAGAAGATCTAAAAGAACATTTCTGAGCGTCTTCTCCTCCTTTTTGGATTCTGAAACGGCTTCCGCTTGCTAAAAAGTAAAGAGGGTAACGTAAATCTGTTGTTTTGTTATAAGTGGCAATTAAATCCGGCGAAGCATATGAAACCGATTTTAAACTATTGATAAATGTATTTTCAAGTGCTAAAATAGATTCAGCGCTGTCATATCTGTTCGCTAAAACTTTTGTTGCATTTAAATCAATTAAATTATAATTAATCGCCAATGCTTTGTTTGCTGCATCAAGAGATTTTTGCCATTGTTTTTGATACAGGTAAATACGGCTTTCTAAACTGTATAATGAAGCTTTAGAAAAACGGTAATTTAATCCTTTTGGCTGAGATGTTACATTAAGTAATTTCTCTGCTTCGTTAGTATCAGAAATAATCTGATTGTAAATTACTTCAACGGTTTGAGGAATAAAAGCCTGTTCTAAATCTATTTCTAATGCTAACGGCACTGCTTTGTCGCTTGCTGCAGTTGCCGCATTATATGGTTTTCCGAAAAGATTAACCAAATCAAAATAAGCCATTGCTCTTAATGCGTAAGCTTCTCCAATTAATTGGTCTCTTTCTGCAGAAGTTTCGATTTTTTTAGAAGCTTCGTTGATTAAAACATTGGTGTAAAAAATTACAGTATATAAATTCTGATATTGAAAAGTGGTTGTAATCTTGTCAGGATTGCTGTCTTTCCAAATGTAGATATCTCTGTAATAGATAAAATCATCGCTAAACTCATTCAAGGTAAGCTCGTCTGCACGAACTTCAGTCAATGATTTATGCTGTGGATAAACAGAATATCCTGTTGTTAAAACGGCACGAAATTGTGGTAATGTTTCCGGAATTACTTTACCAATAGGCGTTACATCCAGATAATCATCACAGCTGCTTACGGTAAGCGCTGCGATAAAAAACAATATATATTTTGAGTATTTTTTCATCTTTTGATAGTATTAAAAAGTAACATTACATCCAACAGTAAATGACTTAGGAACTGGCTGAGCATAAATATTTCCATAAGTTTCAGGATCAAAATAACCTTTGAAATCAGAACTGATTACAAATAAGTTTCTTGCTTCAACATTCAGTCTAATGCTTTGAATGTTAATGTGATCTGTAAATGCTTTTGGAAGTGTATATCCTAAACGCATACTGTTCAATCTCATATAACTCATTTTGTGAACCCAGGTATCGAGATAATTCATTGTTTTAATTTGATTTCCTCCTGAATACCATTGGTAAGCCATCCATGAATCTCCTGTTCCGGAAGTCTGACTTGTAATACCAGGCAGGTTTGAAGATGTATTAGTTGGTGACCAGGCATTTAAAATTCTAGTCGAATAATTTAATCCTCTGTCTACTTCAGCTCCATAATAAGGTGGAGTTTCAACCATAGTTTGGTCTAAAGTAAACGAAGCCACAACTGCCAGATCAAAATTGCCCACTTTGAAAGTATTAGTAATACCTCCTGTAAATTTAGGATCTCTATCTCCTAAATAAGTAAATAAATCTCTAAATTCTGCTGCCGATAAGTTAGATTGAGAAAATTCTCCCGGGAATATGTCTGCTAAAACATCATACAATCCGAAGAAAGTCTGGCTGTTTACTGTTTCTCCTTTTTTGTTTACGAATAATGGATTTCCGTTTTCATCAATTCCGTTTGTTTTAAATCCGAAAATTGCATTTACAGGACGTCCCTCTCTGTTTGGCATATAATCAGTATCACGAACTTCTATACGGTCAACATTACTCTTGTTTTGTGCAAGGTTAAAGTTGGTAGTCCATTTGAAATTTGGGCGATCAATATTTTTTGTTGCGATAGAAAGTTCGAAACCTTTATTCGTTACCTGAGCCCAGTTCATGTTTGTAAATTCGAAACCATTTTCTAATGGTAATGCTCTGTTACCTAATAAATCGGTACTTTTTCTTCCGTAAACATCAGCAATAATACTGATACGGTTGTGAAACAATCCAAGGTCTGCACCAAAGTTTGTATTCGTAGTTTTTTCCCAACGTAATTTTTCGTTCGGAGGACTAACTACTACAATTGTAGGTTCTGTCTGTCCCGGAAGAATAGTTGTAGTTTTGTTTTCTCCTACAACAAATGGAGATGTATTTTTGTCGATATTTCCTTGTAAACCATAAGAACCACGTAGTCTTAAGTTAGAAATAACGTTGCTGTCTCTTAAGAAGTTTTCCTGAGAAACCAACCAGGCTGCAGAGCCAGACCAAAGTGGTAAATATTTGTATTTTGGATCTACACCAAATAAATCTGAACCATCATATCTGGCACTTCCAAAAACAGTATATTTTCTGTTGTAGGTATAAGAAGCAGTAGCAAAGAAAGAAGCAAATGCATTTTCATTTTGTTCTTTACGATACGTTCTGTATTCAGAGTTGTTTGCCATGTCAGCATTAGGAAAAACGATTTGCTGCGTTGTTAAGGTGTTTTCATCAAAACCGAATCCTTTTGTAAAAATAGCAGTTTGATAATTTCTTCTGATTTCATTACCAACCATAATTTCGACCTCGTGTTTATCAGCAAAAGTGTTCGAGTAATTAAGGGTTGTCTTTAAATTATATTGAAAAAAGTCTTTATTAGAATTTTCAATTACACCACCATTTGGAAGAAAGTAATTAAAACTACCATTAGAAAAATAGCGTGATTTTTCTCTATATCTCCTTGTATAATAACTGTTTTGACCGGCGAATTTCTCAGAAGAAGTATTGTCTAACTGAAGACCAAGCTGGCTATTAGCTTTTAAATGATCTGTAATTTTATATTCAGCATCTAAAATAGCTTTTATGGCTCTTGCTTTTAGGTCGTATGAAGTATTTGCTCTCTCTTCTAAAATATTAAATGGAATGTAACGATCAGAATATCCTGTGATATCCTGGTCATAATTATAACTTCCGTCAGCATTATAAGGTGTCAGGTACGGATTTACATTTCTTGTATAATTAGCAGGATTTGTATTTGTACTTACATCTGTAACGTAAGAGTTTTTTATAGACTCTGAGCCAAAAAGTCCAACGCCAACTTTAAATCTGTCTGATACTTCGTAATTGTTTTTTAAAGTTAAATTGTAACGTTTGAAACCAGTTCCGATAGTAGTTCCTTGCTCATCATAAAAGCCAGCAGAAAAATAGTAGTCTGATTTTTCACCTCCTCCGGACATACTTAAACCATGCTGTGTATTAATTGCATTTTGGTAAATTAAGTTCCCCCAGTTAAAATTATTGTTTCTTAAAGCATTGATTGCATTTTGAGTAGTTGGACTCAAAGAAGAGAATCCGCCATTTCTGAAAGTATTTAATTCATTCGCTCCGTTTAAAATACGAGCGACTTCACCATTGGTATCTCTATATGTTAAATCTGAACGACTAGCCAAACCAAGTTCAAAATCAACTTTTTGGTTAGCATTCATTAAATTTAATTTATCAAAATCAGGTTTAAGATTGATAAAAGTATTAGTGTTAACGTTAATTACCATTTTACCACTTTTTCCTTTTTTAGTAGTAATTACAATAACTCCATTTGCAGCACGCGCACCATAAATAGAAGTTGCAGCAGCATCTTTTAAAATAGTAATATCTTTAATATCATCAGGATTTAATCCTGCGATAGAATAATTAGCTAATAAATCGATATTATCCTTATCGTAGTTTTTAGGCACATCCTCACTTTCTAATGGTAATCCGTCAAGAACCCAAAGTGGATCCTGGGAACCATTAAGAGAAGCAGTACCTCTAATTCTAATTTTAGCTGGTGCTCCAGGTGCTCCGGATGGTGTAGTAACGGCAACCCCTGCTACTTGTCCTAATAACATTTGGTCAACACTGGCAACTCCGGCTTGTTGAATGCTGGCCATCTCTACTTTCGCAATTGCACCGGTAACTTTTCTTTTCTCAATTTTTTGATAACCTGTAACTACAACTTCCTGAAGTTTAGCTGTTTCAGATGTTAGGTTAATGGTGTAATTTTTTTGACCGTCTAATTCCAAAGTATACGATTTGTATCCCATGAAAGTAACTCTCAAAGCAGTAACATTTTTTGCCACTTTCAAGGTGAATTTACCGTCGAAATCTGAAGTAGTTCCAATAGCTTCACTATGAATAATACCTGCCATAGCAGTTTTGTTTGAAATGGAATTATTTTCAACAAAGATTGATGCACCCGGAATTGGTGAAGAATCTGTCGCGTCCTGAATGATTCCCGTAATAGTTCGGGTTTCCTGCGAGTAACCTGCAATAGCGAGGAACAGCAGTAAGGCTTGTAAAATTTTTGTCATGTTTTTGGGTTGTGTATTAAAAGGTTGTATTATTTAGGGCTTTTTCGATTCGTTGTATCAAATCGCGGTAATGGTTTTGGGTAGATTGGTCTCCTGTGCTTTTTTTAGTTTTTAATAATTGAAGGACTCTGTTTAGTTCTCCTTTTTTATCAGAAGTCACTTCAGTAACTCTTTTTAAAGAAGACTGATTAATGTTTCTTGCCATATGAGCATCATCTAAATAACCGCACAAATGAGGCATATTTAAAGTCTGCTGAATATCCAGTAATTTTTTAGCATCTGTTTTTTCAAATAATTTATTTGTTGAAACAATCAAAACATCTATATAATTCTTTTGTGTCATTCTTTCCAAAATGCTTAAAGATTTATTCTGAATCGTTCCCGCAAAAACACTTTGGTGCATTTTTTTAAACAAATCATTTACGGTAAAAACAGGATCTTTGGTTTTATTACGCTGATACAATTCATTTTCTGTCATTCGAAGCAAACGATCATCACTAAATAAATCGTATAAAATGCTGTATTGCAATTCTCTTGAAAGCGTGTAAGGTGTATATTCATAAGGACCAAGAGGAGAATCTTTCAACGGATTGGTTTTGTCTAAAATGTCATTAAAAAACAACCACTGCGGAATCGTGATGACATTTTTAGCTAAATAATCAGTCGCTCTTTTCTGCATTGCTGCCGGAACCGGAACGTAACTTTGTTTGTTGTCGCCATGAACCGTTTCGTTCAAATAAACACCGCCAATATTGTTCATCACATGACGATTGTACAACTGCCATTGACCAATAGTCCCGATGTATAATTTCCCCGTTTCATAATACGACTGATCTTTATCGTATGTCCAGCTTAAAATATTATCAACAACACGTTTTAGGTTTTTCAAACCGTATTCACTCGCTTTTACAGCATCATTTCCTAAATCTTCAGACTGTGAACGTGGATCGATTATATTTTCCTGCTGTTCTCCGTAAAAATAAATAGGGTCATCCTGGTGTTTAGCGATTAAAGTATTTAGTTTTAAAGTCTCGTTGTCATTTGGACCGTACCATCTGTATCCCCATTCGATCGCATATTTATCATATTCTCCAATTTTAGGAGTAATTACAGTAACATTATCTTCAGGTTGTGCTACATAATTGTAACGGGCATAATCCATAATAGAAGGAGCAGTGCCGCCCATTTTTGCTGTGAATTCTTTAGAACGCAAGGACTCAACATCATAAGCAAAAGAAGAACCCATATTGTGTTTCAAACCAAAAGTATGACCGACTTCGTGAGAAGAAACAAAACGAATTGCTTCTCCCATATGCTCATCACTGAACTTATTGCCTCTGGCTTTTGGATCGATTGGTCCAGTCTGAATACGCATCCAGCTTTGAAGCGAAGTCATAACATTATGCCACCAGATAATATCAGCCTCGATAATTTCACCGCTTCTTGGGTCAACCACAGATGGTCCCATTGCATTTGATTTTGGAGAAGCCGCATACGTAATTACAGAATAACGAACATCATCAATATCAAAATCTAAATCTTGTTCAGTAGGTTCTTTTGCAATCACAGCATTTTTAAATCCTGCTTTTTCAAAAGCTGCCTGCCAATCGTGAACTCCATCAATAATATACTTTCTCCACTGCTTTGGAGTAGAAGGATCGATGTAATAAACGATTGGTTTTTTCGGCTCTACTAATTCACCTTTTAAATAACGCTCTTCGTCTTCCTTTTTAGGTTCAAGACGCCAGCGTGTTATTAATTCTTTTTCAAGCATTGCCTGTTGTGCATCGGCAAAATACCAGTGTTTTTCTGTAAAAAATCCAATTCTTTTATCAGAAAAACGTGGTTTCATTGGAGTTTTATCCAATAAAATAATATTACTTGTTACGCCAAGAGTCACCGACAATGCCGGACCGCCTTCGCTTATAGAAGTTGTCAGTTGAGATTTGACAACAATATTTTTTGGGAAAGATTTTAAACCTTCAATATAAGAAAGCTCAGATTTAACAGAACCTCCAAAACCAATGTTGCTTAAAACATCGTTGAAGCTTTTTTGTTTTCCGTCAAAAATCTTATTTACTTTTATTACAACAGCAGTCGAATCATTGTTTTTGGTTTCAATATCAAAAACTTCAATAATAGATTCGGCAAAATTGTTTTGAACTGATTGGGTAATCGCGTCTTCTTTTGGAGAAGAAACTTTAGGAACATACGATTTTACCCAGACTTTCTTTGCGATTGTATCTTTATAAAAACTAATAATCTTGTTTTCATAATTCATTCCTTTGTTTAAACCGGCTTCATTTACCTGAAAAGGAACTTGCGATAATTTGTTTACAACTAAAAATTCTCTTTTAAATAAGCTGTCCTGAATTTCAAAATAAACATCGGTTTTTACCTGAATAACATTGAACAGTCCTTTTTTAACGGTTCCCTTTTTGACAAGGTCACTGTATTTTTTACCTTTTTTAGAATCGGTAGAATCTTTTTTAATTTCAGTTGTTTCCTCTTTTTTGTCTTTCTTCTTTTTTTGAGATTGAACAGTAAGCGGAGCTAATAATAATAGGAGTATGCAAATTGTTATCAAATTATGCAGGAATGCCTTTTCCTTCATCAGATGTTAAGTTTAGGTTAATTTTTGGCCGAAACTATTTTATTTTAGTGCAGCAAAAAAAAAAAAGGGAGTGAATGGATTTTTTTCAGGAGTGAATGGATAGTAATGGAAGGATACAAACAAAATAGCCATCTTTTTCTGATGTCTTAAATTCGTTTTTTGAATAATAATGGTAAATGCTTTGGAGATAATTTAATCCAAATTTGGTGCTCGGTTCAGCATTCAGTTTCTTTTGAAGATTGTTGCTGATAATTACCTGATCTGCTTTAATCAGGATTTTTGTAGTAAGTGGATTTTCCTGTGTAGCCGAGTTGTGCTTAATAGCATTTTCGACTACAACCTGAAAAGCAAGATAGGGGATATGTTTGTTTAATGCCGATTCGTCTTCGATTTCTATTGAAAAGAATAACTCTTCCTTAAAACGAGTCTGCTGTAAAAAGATGTATTTTTCAATAAATAGTAATTCATCCTTTAAAGGAACAATGTTCTTTTCCGGCGGATCAATTAAATAACGATAAATACGGGAAAGGTTCAGCGTAAATTTTTGTGCTGTTTTAATATCACTTCCAATTAACATATAAAGTGAATTGAGCGAATTGAACAGGAAATGCGGATTAATCTGCTCCTTCAATTGCTGTAACTGAATTAACGCTTTCTCTTTGATTATTTTTTCATTCTCTACAAGAAGTTTGTTTTTCTCTTTAATTACAATTCCCTTTTCTCTGTACGCACGTCTGTTGGCATAAGAGAAAAGATAAAAAATCAAAAGAAGCATTACTGTCGTAATCGAATAAATCCAGGTCGAATACTTTTTAATCAAAGCAACATTTTCATCCGAGACCATTTTCGGAACGTTAACGCACACAAACCAGTTAGAATGTTTGATGTCCAGTTTTTTGGTAAAACGAATGACATCTACTTTCAAAAATTCAGATAGTGTTGTTCTTTTAGCAAAATCTTTTTTCTTACTGTAAATAGTATCAGAAGGATTGAAGGCCGAAATCTTAAAAATATTTTTTCCAAGAAAAGTAATTTCCGGATGGTAAACGCAGGTTCCGTTATTATCAAAAACAAAAGCGTAATTGGTAGCTGTTTTCGTTTTATCTATTTTAGAAATATAACTATGAAGCAGTCTCAGATTAATATCATAACCGTATTTTACAGTCATATTATTTTCTGAAACTAATTTGAAATAAATACGCCAAACCCATTCTTTTCCCTGCGGAAGAATTACGCTGAGATGTTCCGCATTTTTGTTTTGAAGAAGAAATGTTTTTACATCATTTTTAATTTCACCCGAAATAGCATTGTTACCAAAATGAATATCATTTTCATTAATTTGAAACCAATTATTGACCACGAGTTTATTATTCGCCTGCAACGAAGACAAAAGCTGTAAATTATTGTCAAGGTTGGCAGAACTGCTTATTTTTAAAACATGTTCAATTCTTTTTTCCTGCTCCCAAAACTTGGTAAGTTCCTCAGACATGAATTCCTGCTTTTTAAGGAAGTTACGCATCGCTATATCATCATTCGATTTTTCGGTCAGGTCTGTAATCAGATTACTTAGAATGTAAACCGACAAAACCGTAACCAGAATAGATACAATAACGTAAATTACAAAAGCACGTCTTGAAGTAATATTTTTTAATCTAAATTTCAAAGAATACCATCATGACTTAGTTCGCCACGGCGAACTGAGAGTCATATAAATTTTTATAGTAACCATCAGTTTTAGTTAATAATTCATGATGCGTTCCCTGTTCAACAATCAATCCCTTATCCATCACCACAATTTTATCTGCATTTACAATTGTTGCTAATCGATGTGCTATAATAATAGAAGTTCTTCCTTTTGTAATCGTTTCTGTCGCACGCTGAATCATTTCTTCTGAATACGTATCAATAGAAGAAGTAGCCTCATCCAAAATCAAAATACTTGGATTACTCACGTACGAACGTAAAAATGCAATCAGCTGGCGTTGTCCGGATGATAACATAACACCGCGCTCTTTTACATCAAAATCGTAATTATTTGGCAGGTTCATAATAAAATCATGAACACCAATTTTCTTTGCCGCATCAATTACCATGTCTCGGGTAATTTCCGGATTGTGCAAAGTAATATTATTGTAAATCGTATCGGCAAACAAAAACACATCTTGTAAAACCACAGCGATTTGTTTTCTCAAAGAAGCCAAAGTATAGTTTTCGATATTTTCTCCATCAATACAAATCGTTCCGCTGTTGATTTCGTAAAAACGATTCAGCAGATTAATAATCGTAGATTTTCCCGCGCCTGTAGAACCTACAATCGCCACAGTCTGTCCTGCCGAAACCGACAAATCAATTCCCTTGATAACTTCTTCTTCGGGAATATAACTAAAACGAACTTGCTTAAATTCGATGCTTCCGTTAAAAACTGGCGCTTCAATTTTACCCGTATCCTGAATATGATCCTGCGTATCAATAATATCAAAAACACGATTGGCTGCAATCATTCCCAACTGCATTTCATTGAATTTATCCGCAATTTGTCTCAACGGGTTAAATAACATTCCAATGAACATCGTATACGAAAACAAATCTCCAAAAGTGGTAAAATGATCTCCGTTCAAAATTCTGAAACCGCCATAAACCACAACCAATCCCAAAGTAATCGATGAAATAATATCCGCAATTGGAAAGAAAATAGAGTTATACAAAATCGTCTTAATCCAGGCCACTCTGTGTTTGTTGTTGATGTCTTTAAAATTTTCAGCTTCGATTTTTTCACGGTTAAAAAGCTGTACGATTTTCATTCCTGTCACACGTTCCTGAACAAAAGAGTTCATATTGGCAATTTGCGTTCGAACTTCCTCAAAAGCCACCTGCATTTTACGTTGAAAAATTCTCGTAATGTAAACCAAAATAGGCATCGCAACGATTACAATCCAGGTTAGTTTCCAGTTCATATAAAACATGAAAATCAGCACCACGACCATTTTCATCAAATCGCTTATAATCATAAACAATCCCTGACTGAAAATACGGGCAATTGATTCAATATCCGAAACAGCTCGTGTAACCAACTGTCCAACCGGAACCAAATCGAAATATTTCATTCTAAAACTCAGTATGTGTTTAAAAAGTTTTGTCCTGATGTCTTTTACAATATCCTGCCCGAGCCAGTTGGCCCAATACACAAAATAAAATTGAGAGAAAACCTCCATCAATAAAACTGCGCCCATCAAAATAATGTACAACAATAATCCCATTTTATCATGGGTTTTGATGTAGCCATCAACGGTTTCCTTAAGTAAATAGGGACGGAGTGCGGCAAAAATAGAAAGCGAAACGGCAAAAATAATTACGCCGTAATAACGCCATTTATAAGGCCTTGTATATTTTAAAATTCGTTTAAATAATCCTGTGTCGAATGCTTTTGCTTTCATTTATTTTTAGGAGCTGTTTCCTGCTTTCCGTTACAAGTTTTTCTCAAAAATAGGTTTTTGTATTATTTTTATAAAGCTTCCGTTGGTCGCTCCATAAAAATTACAAAAACAATATTTTTTTCAAAAAAGCTTTTCACTTCAATCAGGGCTATTAAATGTAATCGTAATCAATTTTGGTTAAATATAAACCATGTGCCGGAACCGAAAATCCCGCTTTTTCTCTGCTTTTACTGGCGATAATGTTTTCAAAATCTTCCAGCGTAATTTTGTGCAACCCTATATTAATTAAAGTCCCCACAATGGCCCGAACCATATTCCTCAAAAACCGATTGGCCGAAATGGTAAAAATCAGTTTTCCTTCTTCCTGTTTCCAAAATGCCTCAAAAATCGTGCAGTCATAAGTGTTCACATCCGTATTGGTTTTCGAAAAACACTGAAAATCGGTATGTTTCAATAATAACTGTGCTGCTTCGTTCATTAAACTCACATCTAATTTTTGAGTCACATACCAGCTCAATTCCTGCAAAAACGGATTTTTAACGGTATTGATATGATATTCATACGTTCGTTTTGTAGCATCAAATCGGCAATGCGCGTCATCATGAAGCGGAATAATATTAAAAATGGCAATATCTTTTGGTAAAAAAGAATTCAGTTTATGAACCAACATAGGAACATCCAAAGTTTTTTCAGTATCAAAATGCCCAAACATTTCTGTTGCATGTACACCAGTATCGGTTCTTCCGGCACCCATAATACTTATAGGTTCATTCAATAAAACCGAAAAAGCCTTATTTAAAGTTTCCTGAACAGAAGAGGCGTTGGGCTGTATCTGCCAGCCATGATAATGTGTTCCGTTATAAGCAAATTGAATAAAATATCTCACTTTAGAGGTTCAAAGGTTCAGAGTTGCAAAGGTACGAAAAAAAGTTGCTAAGGTTCTAAGATACTAAGACGCTAAGTTTTTTCTTTTTTTGTGACAAAGAGACAAAGTTGCAAAGAGACAAAGGTTTTCCAGTCTGTATATCTGTAGAGACGCACCGCAGTGCGTCTAACGTCAGATTGGAGATGGTCTAGAGAAACGAATGTTTTAAAAAATTTAATCATGAATATCTGTAGAGACGCACTGCAGTGCGTCTAACGCCAGATTGGAAAATTGGAAAATAATGAATTTTAAAACGACACGAAACACGCACTGCGGTGCGTCTCTACAAAAAAACCTTTGTATCTTTGTATCTTTGAACCTTTGCACTTTTTTGAAAAAAAATGAAAAAAATCCTCCTGCTCTCGGATACTCACAGCCATATAGATGATACGATTCTAAAATATGTAAATCAGGCCGATGAAGTTTGGCATGCTGGTGATATTGGAGATTTGGTTGTAACCGATACAATTAAAAAGCTAAAACCGTTAAGAGCAGTTTACGGAAATATTGACGATGCGAAAGCAAGAATGGAATTTCCTTTAAATAACAGGTTTTCTTGCGAAAATGTTTCAGTTTGGATTACTCATATCGGAGGTTATCCGGGAAAATACAACCCAGTTATTAAGGAAGAAATGGCTCAGAATCCGCCGAAAATTTTTATCTGCGGACATTCTCATATTTTAAAAGTGATGTTTGACAAAAAGAATAATCTTTTGCACATGAATCCGGGAGCTGCCGGAAAAAGTGGTTTTCACAAAGTTAGAACAATGCTTCGATTTGTAATTGACGACGATAAAATTAAAGATTTGGAAATAATCGAAATTGGCGCAAAATAATTTAATGAGGGAGTGGAATCTCGATCTTGATTTTGGTGCCTTTATTTTCTTTTGAAATAATAGTCAGACGCCCTCTGTATTTCTTGATACGTGCCCTGATTCGGTTTAATCCAAAACCTTCCGCTTCTTTTAGTTTTTGGGTTCTAAAACCAATTCCGTCATCATGAACTGATAATATTAATTCATCGTTTTTTTCTAATAAATCAATTTTGGCTTTAGTTGCTCCGCTATGTTTTATAATGTTGTTGAATAATTCGCTGACAATGAAATAGATTTTCATTTCAAACTTATCAGTATATCTTTTACTGGTAGGAATAGAACTTGAGAATTCAAAATCTATAGCAGAATTAGAATGTTTTTCACATAAATCTTCGAGAGCGTAAATTAATCCGAAACGAACCAGAAGAGTAGGGACAAGATCGTGAGACATATCTCTTAAAAGTTCATGGGCTTCAGATAAAATAGCTTTTGCTTTTTGTATTTCATCAGATTGTATATCATGTTGTGCTGTAAAAGTATTCAAATGCAGTCCAACCGATGATAAGAGCGAATTGATATTGTCATGAAGAAAGGAAGCGATTTTTTTTCGCTCTATTTCCTGAGTATCAATACCCGAATTAATGATATTTAAAAGGATTTTTTGTTTGGTATCCTTTCTTTTTATCTTTTGTTTTAACTTGTTGTTTTGGTACAAAAAATACAATAAAAGAAATATAATAATGATAAGCAGAATAGATAAACTAACGATTTTTTTGTTTCTTGATTGTTCTGATTTTTTAATTTGACCGGGAGCTGTTTCGCTTATGATCTCGGTTTCAGAAGTAATAAGATTACCAGTTGTGTTTGCCATATTTTGAGAAAGAAAAGTTCCCTTAACAGCGATACATAAAAGTAATGATATAAGAAAGTTGAAACCCGGCATAAAGTTTATTTCTATGGATTAATCAAATTGTTTTTCAACGCATATTTTACTAAACCGATCGTGCTTTTTATGTTTAGTTTTTTCATGATATTTTTGCGATGTGTCTCCACAGTATGCGAACTGATAAAAAGCTTCTCGCTAATTTCTTTTCCACTGTATTCTAAAGCAATCAAAATAATAATCTCAATTTCACGCGGACTTAAAATGGGGTTTTCAATAACGGCATTTTGATTCAGTTTTGGATTGTCTTTAAAAGTATTAAAAATCTTTTCTCTAATAGCATCGCTAAAATATTCCTGTCCCTGATAAACAGCTTCAACCGCTTCAATAATGTTTTCGCCGGCGCAATTTTTGGTCAGATAGCCTTTTGCACCCAGTTTCATGACTTCTTTTATAATTTTTAAATCATCATAGCTGGATAAAATAATGACTTTGCAGCCAGCTTGTTTTTCGTTGAATTCTTTTAAAGTTTCGATGCCGTCCTTTTTAGGCATGCTGATATCTAAAATCAAAATGTCGGCTTCATCAGCAAGGACATCATGGTAAACGGTTGTACCGTCCAGCGAACTTCCAACCACTTCAAAGTTAGAAACTGTCTTTAATAAGTTGGAGAGACCATCAATTAAAACCTGATGGTCATCTGCAAGATGAATTTTTATTGGAGATGTCATTTAAGAAACTGTTAATTGGTAAAATTATGAAAATTATCTTACATTAATTTCTTTTTGAATCAAAAAAAACCCGAATATAAAATTCGGGTTCTTCTTCGCGCAATAAACTAAGTTTATAGGTTTATCTCAAACGATCTACAGATTTTACAAGATCTTCGTCCTTTTTGATGGCCTTATTAGCTAAAACTAATAACACGATAGCAACAATAGGAAGAAACATCCCAATACCTTTCTCAGAAACTTCCGCTTCTCCAGATAAATTTAGTGATCGGTAAACAAATAATCCTAATAAAATTAAATTTAATATGATGTTTAGTCTGTTTAATACAAACTGATTTTGTCTCTTTTTAAATGAAATTATACTAATTATAGTAAGCATTGTTGTCAAGCCTAATAAAATAGTATAAAGTTGATCCTGCATAAAATAAAACGGCTTTCCTGCACTTGTTGTCCAAAGCGGCAAGAAAAGCATTAAAACGCCTGTCGCAACAAAAGCCAGAAATAAATATACAGTTTGAATTCTTTGTATCATGATCTAAAAATGTTTTACAAAAATATATTTTCTTTTTTTAAAATACTATTGTATGATAAAATTTTATTCGTATTATTGCATCATAATACCGTAAGCACTTCATACTGCGGTCAATTCAAATTTATTATCTACCTATTCTTTTTACAGTATTTCCTTTAAAATAATTAAACTCATAGAACATTCATGTTTGATATTTCTGCATTAAAAGAAATGAAGCTTGCTGAGCTTCAAGAAATAGCTAAGTTAGCTAAAACAATAAAGATTAATGGTGTCAAAAAAGAGACTTTAATTAGTCAGATTTTAGCACATCAGGAAACATCTCTTGCTCAGACAGAAGCTCCAAAAAATGAGGCAGCAGCAGAAACAAAAGAAGAGAAACCAAAGCGTACCAGAATTGCTCCTGCTAAAACCAAAGCAGCAAATGCCAAAAATACTCCCGTTTTAGAATTTGATAAAGTAGAGGAAACTGTTCAAAAAAACGATACTGTCGAAACAATTCAGCCAATAGCAGAAACTGCGGCTCCGGAAGTACAGGAAGAAAAAACGCCAGTATCAAAAAAAGAGCCTAAAATTATAAAATTCAATAAGTCGGCTTACGAGAAAAAAGTAGCTCTTAAAAAAGAAAAAGAAACTGTACAGGAAGTTACAACAGAAGTGCCTTCAGAACCAGTTGCTTCTGAAACAACAGCAGAAACAGCTGAAAAAACTCCGGTAATTGCTCCTGCAAAAAAGATTAATCCGAATCAAAATAAAAATCAAAATCAAAACCCGAATCAAAGCGGGAATGGCAATGGAAACGGAAACCACAATAACCAAAATCCTAATCATAAAAATAAAAAGAATACTAATAATTTCAGAGATTCGGATTTCGAATTTGACGGGATTATAGAAAGTGAAGGCGTTCTTGAAATGATGCCGGACGGTTACGGATTTTTACGTTCATCAGATTATAATTATTTAGCTTCTCCGGATGATATTTATTTATCAACTTCACAAATCAGATTATTTGGTTTAAAAACCGGAGATACAGTAAAAGGAGTGGTTCGCCCTCCAAAAGAAGGAGAGAAATTTTTCCCTTTAGTTCGTGTGTTAAAAATCAACGGACACGATCCGCAAGTGGTTCGTGACAGAGTTTCTTTCGAACATTTAACACCGGTTTTCCCTTCAGAAAAATTCAAAATTGCCGAAAAAGGCAGTTCTATTTCAACCCGAATTATAGATTTGTTTTCACCAATAGGTAAAGGTCAGCGTGGTATGATCGTTGCACAGCCTAAAACGGGTAAAACAATGCTTCTTAAAGATATAGCCAACGCAATTGCGGCCAACCATCCAGAAGTTTATTTAATTGTACTTCTTATTGACGAACGTCCGGAAGAGGTTACTGACATGCAAAGAAGTGTAAGAGGAGAGGTTATCGCTTCGACTTTTGACAGAGAGCCACAAGAGCACGTGAAAATTGCAAACATCGTTTTAGAAAAAGCAAAACGTTTAGTAGAATGTGGTCATGATGTTGTAATTCTTTTAGATTCTATCACGCGTTTAGCGAGAGCTTACAACACGGTACAGCCTGCATCAGGAAAAGTATTAAGTGGAGGTGTTGATGCTAATGCATTACAAAAGCCAAAACGTTTCTTTGGAGCAGCCAGAAATGTAGAAAATGGAGGATCTTTAAGTATTATCGCAACTGCATTAACAGAAACTGGTTCTAAAATGGACGAAGTGATCTTCGAAGAATTTAAAGGAACCGGTAACATGGAACTTCAATTAGATCGTAAGATAGCTAATAAACGTATTTTCCCTGCAATCGATCTTACATCTTCAAGTACACGTCGTGATGATTTGTTATTAGACGAAAAAACACTTCAAAGAATGTGGATCATGCGTAAATACTTGTCAGATATGAATCCTGTAGAATCTATGGATTTCGTAAATGACCGTTTCAAGAAAACAAAAAATAACGAAGAGTTTTTGATTTCGATGAATGACTAGAAAGAGTTGCAAAGGTTCAAAGTTGCAAAGGTACAGAGGTTTTATTCTAAGACTTTAAACTAAAATATATAAACAAAAAAAGGATAAGCTTAGCTTATCCTTTTTTTGTTTATAGTCAAAGTTTTGAAACCTCTGTACCTTTGCAACTTTGAGACTTTGCAACTATTTTTTATCCACCACCGGTCTGTTTTCTCTATTAGCCAAATCCCAGGCCAAAACGAAAGCCAGTTTTGTTCTTTTAGTTAAAGCGTCGTATTCGATTTTTTCCGGAGTATCGTCTTTTCCGTGATAGTCTTCGTGAACGCCGTTGAAAAAGAAGATAGATGGAATACCATGTTTAGCGAAGTTATAGTGGTCAGAACGCTCGTAAAAATGGTTTGGATCTTTAGGATCATTAAATTTAAAATCTAAGTCCATTTTGATGTATTTTTCGTTTTGAGCCACAACTGCATTGTGCAAGTCAGATGATAATCTGTCTGCCCCAATTACATATACATAATTATTAGTGTTGGCGTGTTCTACATCACGACGACCAATCATATCAATATTGATATCGGCGATAGTGTTTGCAATTGGAAACAAAGGATTTTCAGAATAAAAACGAGATCCGTGTAAACCGTGTTCTTCGCCAGTTACATGAAGAAAAAGTATAGAACGTTTTGGTCCGCGTCCTTGTTTTTTAGCTTTAGCAAAAGCTTTAGCCATTTCCATAACCGCAACAGTTCCGGAACCATCATCATCAGCTCCGTTATAAACTTCGCCATCTTTAATTCCAACATGATCATAATGTGCCGAAATAACCAGAATTTCATTTGGTTTTTCAGAACCTTCAATATAAGCCCAGATATTCTCAGAATCAGGTAAATTTTCGTTTCTTCTTGCGTTTAAGAAAGCAGCCGGAATATGCTGATAATAATCAGATGCTCCTTTTGGAAAAGAGATGCCGCTTTTTTTGTATTGTTCAATCATGTAAAGACCTGCTTTTTTCTGTCCTGGGGAACCTGTTTCACGGCCTTCCATTTCATCTGAAGCAATTGTATAAAGCATTTTCTTTAAATCTTTTTCGCTGATTGCTTTAACATATTTAGTAGGATCTGAATTGTCTTTGGATGCAGTGGTCTGCGCAGTCTTGCATGAATATGCTGAGGCGATTAATAATAAAAGGAGTAGTTTTTTCATTTCCTAATAGTTAGTGTAAATTAATAAATGTGTAAAGAACGTATAAAGTCAGTAAAAATAGAATAAAAAGGGAATTGATTATAAAAAGAAAGAAACTTTTTACAAAAGACACGATTCTGGATTCTCCATAAAAGCGATGATGCGCCGGATAAAAATAATAACACATCCAGATTGTTCCTGCAAACGTTGTTAATCCTGAGATGTAAGACAATGGACTATCTTCTCCAAAAAGGCCAATTAAACGGTCTATAATAAACATAATGAGAAAAATGAGCAGCAGGAAAGAGAAATAATGGAGCGTAAAAATTCCGTGATCAAAATAATACCATTTCTTTTTGTTGTGAAAAAGCCATAAGAAAAAGGCGAAAAATGGCATGATAATAAAGAGAATTTTCGGAAGATTATGAAAGAAAGCTTCTATAAATTTTACATAAATCTCTTTTTTAGTATATTTCTCAGTAACATGACTTGCTTTTTCAACAAACCAATAAGAGCTGGCATTAAGCTTTTCTTCTTCTTTTCCGTATTTCTGAACAGAATCAATTTTCTTCATGTTCAAAAAATGAAAGTATTTCTTGTCTTCCTTTTTAATATTGAGGTCTTTAGTAGCTTTAGCGATTTCTTTATTTAATTCCTTTTCACTTTTATCAATATCTCCGTTGATTTTACTCGGAAACATAGAAATCAGTAAAAAAGTAATAAAACTGATGAAAATATACAATCGAACAGGTGCTAAATAAGAAAGACGTTTTCCGGAAAGATACTCTTTTGTAAGAGTCGAAGGCTTAAAAAGCAGGTTTTTAATGGTTTTCCAGAAAGCATTTTCATAATGCGTTAAATCTTCAAAAAAGTGAACAAATAAATGATGAAAAGTTTTTCGGCTGTCGCTGTTTTCCTGGCCGCAGTTAGGACAGAATTTTTGCTCTACAACATGCCTGCAATTCAAACAGGTTTTATCTTCTCTGATTTTACTATGTGACATTGGTTATTTAGTTGATTTGTTTTTGGTAGGGATTAAGTGGTATTATTTCTTTAAAACTTCATTCAGGAAAAGCTGTAAATGATCAAAAGAGCGTTTTGCCGCAACTGCATTATAAGCTGCGCCTTTAGAATTATCATTTCCGGCTTCCGGATTGGTAAAAGAGTGAACAGAATTGGAATAATATATCATTTCCCAGTCTGCTTTAGAATCACGCATTTCCTGCTGGAATGAAGTAATTTCTTCTTTTGGAACAAATGGATCATCTGCTCCGTGACAAACTAAAACTTTTGCGTTGATCGTTTCTGTTTTTCTGCTGGCATCTTTACCTAAACCACCATGAAATGAAGCAATACCTTTTAGATTTAAATGTCCTCTCGCTGCTTCTAAAACTCCGGTTCCTCCAAAGCAGTAACCAATAGCTACTATATTATCAGCATTTGCACCGGATTTAATTAATTCCTGCAATGCAGTATTGATTCTTTTTTGATAAGCTTCATAATTCGTTTTATAGAAACCGGCTTGTTTTCCGGCTTCACCGGTATTTTTAGGATAGTTTCCTTCTCCGTAAATATCTGCGATAAAAACGTGATAGCCTAGTTTTGATAATTCTTCTGCAATTCCTTTAGAAGCGTTGTCAATTCCAAGCCATGCCGGTAAAAGAAGAATTCCCGGATTGTTAGCACTTTTTTTAGCCGATTTTATAAATAAACCATTCAATTGCTGGTTTCCCTCTGAGTATTTTACAGGTTTTAATTGCGCATTCATAAGATTGGAAAATAAGATTGCACTGAATAAAATTAGTACTGAATTTTTCATATTTCTACAATTTTTAACAAATATCAGAAATAATATGTTACAAAAAAACCTCACAAGTAAATTCTTGTGAGGTTTATAACGAATATTCTCGCTGGGAGAATGAAGTTTTATAAAGATATATTTCTTTTAAAAGCGCAGCCTAATTCTACAATCGAATCGGTTTTGTCAATACCCGGAATTCCATCAATTTTTTCATAAAGAATACGACGCATATGCTCGTGATTTTTGGCAATGATTTTAATGTATAAAGTAAACGAACCTGTTACATAATAACATTCTGTAATTTCAGGAATTTCTTTAAGTGCTTCAATAATTCTTTCAGAATCAGAGTCTTTGTTTAGTGTAAGCCCCGTAAAAGAAGCCCAGTCGTACCCAATTTTCTTTTCCTGAATAATCGGTTTTATGCCGCCAATTACGCCTTGTTCGATCATTCGGTTAATACGCTGATGTACCATTGTATTTGATATTTTCAAATTAGTAGCAATAGCAGAAAAAGCCATTCTGCCATCTTTTTCTAATTCTTTAATAATACTGATATCAAATTCGTCTAATAAATCCATTCAATAAAAATCTTTAAATTTCAGTTGTTGATGATTTATAAAAGTAGTTATTTTTTTTAATTATTATTCACAAATTACTGTTTCTGTCTAAATAAATATTTGCTTTTTATTTGTTTTAAAATGTGAATTTTGACTCAAATTTTGTTATTTTTAAGTCAAAATATTATTCTTAGACTCGAAATTATTTAAATTTTAATATTTTTGTAAAAATAAAAAGCAGATTATGATTAGTACAGAAAAAGCACTTTCGTCAAAATCAGAAGTTTTGATTGAAAAAGAGAATAAATACGGCGCTCACAATTACCATCCGCTTCCGGTAGTTTTAGAACGCGGAGAAGGAGTATACGTTTGGGATGTTGACGGAAAAAAATATTATGACTTTTTATCTGCTTATTCTGCGGTAAATCAAGGTCATTGCCATCCGAAAATTGTAAATGCAATGGTAGAGCAAGCACAAAAACTGACTTTGACTTCGCGTGCTTTTTACAATGATAAATTAGGAAACTATGAAGAATATGTAACGAAATATTTTGGTTTCGATAAAGTTCTTCCAATGAATACAGGAGCTGAAGCGGTAGAAACGGCTTTAAAAATTTCCAGAAAATGGGCATATGAAGTAAAAGGAATTCCTGAAAATCAGGCACAGATTATTGTGTGTGAGAATAATTTTCACGGAAGAACGACTACCATTATTTCATTTTCTAATGATGAAACAGCACGTAAAAACTTCGGACCTTTTACAGACGGTTTTATCAAAATTGAATATGACAATCTGGAAGCACTTGAAAACGCTTTAAATTCATCTAAAAATATTGCTGGATTTTTAGTTGAACCAATTCAAGGGGAAGCAGGAGTTTATGTTCCGTCTGAAGGGTATTTAGCGAAAGCGAAAGCACTTTGCGAAAAACATAATGTACTTTTTATTGCTGATGAGGTGCAGACAGGAATTGCGCGTACAGGAAAATTATTAGCAGTTCACCACGAAAATGTACAGCCTGATGTTTTAATTTTAGGAAAAGCAATTTCTGGTGGAGTTTATCCGGTTTCTGCAGTTTTATGTAATGATGAAATCATGAATGTGATTAAACCGGGTCAGCACGGATCTACTTTTGGTGGAAATCCTGTCGCTGCTGCAGTTGCAATCGCTGCTCTTGAAGTGATTAAAGACGAAAAACTGGCTGAAAATGCAGAACGTCTTGGTGTTATTTTAAGAGACGGATTAAATAAAATTGCCGAAAAAAATGATTTGATTACGCTGGTTCGCGGAAAAGGTCTTTTAAATGCAATTGTAATCAATACAGACGAAGAATCTGATTTGGCTTGGGAAATCTGTTTGAAATTTAGAGATAATGGATTATTAGCAAAACCAACTCACGGAAACAAAATCAGACTGGCACCGCCGTTGGTTATGACGGAAGAACAGATTAATGAATGTCTTGAAATTATTGAGAAATCTTTGAATGATTTTAGATAATTTTCTTTAGAAATTTAAAATAGAAAAGGGCTGTCCAAACTTTTGAGACAGCCCTTTTTGTTCCTAGGAACATTTGGCTTGTAGACCATTTTTTTGTTTTAAAAAGCGACTGTTTTAATAACAATCGCTTTTTGTCATAATTACTAAAAATATCAAAAAAAGTAATTATTTTTTTGGAGCAGCACCTGGAATTAATTCGTTTTTTTGTTTGAATTTACTGTATTCTACGACTCCTGTTTTATCTGCCCAGTCAAAATATTTTGCTGAAAGATCATTTACAATTCCCGGGTTTTGAGCCGCAACATTAGTTGTTTCTCCGCGGTCTGCTTCAAGATCGTAAAGTTCCCATTGGTAAGACGGATAAATAGAAACCAATTTCCATTTTCCTTCTCTTACGGCTCTGTTTCCCGCTCTTTCCCAAAATAATGGTGTACCTCTGTTTACTTCTGATGCATTATCAAATAAAACCGGCAATAAACTTTTCCCCGGAAGCGGATTAGAATTTACACCATTTAAGTTTTTAGGATATTCAATTCCGGCCAATTCATAGAAAGTAGGAGCAAGGTCAATTATGTGTCCCGTTCCTTTATCAATTCTTCCCGCTTTAATTTTTGATGGATACCAGGCAATAAATGGCGAACTGAAACCGCCTTCGTGCATATTGTTTTTATAATCCTGTAATGGCGTATTAGACAAATAAGCCCAGTTTTGTTCCTGATAATCAAAAGATCCAGAACTTCCAATTGGGCCGTCGTTACGAACTAAACCTCTTCTTAACGGATTGTACGTATTGAATCCGCCTTGAGCGCCATTGTCTGCAATGAAAATGATTAAAGTGTTTTTGTCTTTCTTTAAAGCTTTAAGTTTGTCTAGAACTTTTCCAACGTTTTGATCCATGTTGTCAACCATTGCGGCATAAACTTCCATTTTGGCTTTCCAAAATTGTTTTTCATCATAAGTCAATTTATCCCATTCTGGAACTTCAGGGTCTCTTGGAGCAATTGTCTGATTTGGCAGTAAGATTCCATTTTCTCTTAATTTTTTGATTCTTTTTTCTCTTAAAGCATCCCAGCCTTCGTCAAATTTACCTCTGTATTTTGCAATGTCAACTGCTTTTGCCTGTAATGGCCAGTGCGGAGCAGTAAAAGCTAAGTACAAAAAGAAAGGTTTGTTTTCTTTATTTTGTTCGTCTAAGAAAGTAACTGCATTGTTTCCAATTTCATCTGTAAAGTAGTAAGAATCATCTTTTGGATGTAATTCTTCGTTATTACGAATCATTTTAACCGGATAAGCTGTTTTCCCGAAAGGAAGCGGTTTGGTATCAAAATAATTAGCCGCACCTTTTAAGATTCCGTAAAATTTATCAAAACCTCTCTGATTTGGCCATTGTGCCTGATCTTCAGAACCAACGTGCCATTTTCCTGACATTAAAGTGCTGTAACCTCCTGAGCGGAAAACTTCTCCCAAAGTCAGAGATTCTTTGTTTAAATAACCTTGATAAGCAGGCAAACCTAAATTCACATCAAAATAACCAACTCCCGCTTTGTGCTGATATTGACCTGTTAATAAAGAAGCTCTGGTTGGCGCACAGATTGAGTTGTTGTAAAACTCACGAAGACGAGTTCCTTCTTTCGCTAAACGATCCAGATTTGGCGTTTTAATTTCTGAACCATAATTTCCTAAATCTGAATACCCCATATCATCCACCATAATTAAAATTACGTTGGGTTTTGAGGATGCATTTTGGGCGCTGGCTTCGTAAGTACCAATTATTCCTGTCAATAAGACAGAAAATAAAATGTTTATTCTTTTATTCATTTTATTTATAATTTACTGTTAGTATATTTTTTAATTATTAATTTTTTGAAACACATAGAAACATAGATTTTATAGACTTAGTAAGGCGTTTCACTCGTAATAAAAATCATAGCTATGTGTTGAGAAATGTATTTCTCTTTTATATTCTTTTTCACAAGCAGAAAAACCTATGTTTCTATGTGTTTCAAAAAAAATTACCTCCAAGCTGGAACCTGTTTCAAATTTGGGTTCAAATCCAGTTCTCTTTGTGGAATAGGGAAGTGAACATGTTTTGGCTGTGCGTTTGTTTTTCCTGCTGCTTTTAATTTTGCCACAAAATAATCTGGGCCTCTTCTTGCTAAATCAAACCAGCGCTGATATTCGTAAACCAATTCTTTTCTCCTTTCTTCAAAAACAGCTTCTCTAAAAGCATCCTGACTTAATCCTGGCGATGTCGTCGCTAATAATGGAATCCCTGCTCTAGTTCTCACCCGATCTACTGCTGCATAAGCTTCTGTTGTTGGGCCCCCGTTTTGTTCGTTTACAGCTTCAGCATAAATCAATAAAACTTCAGCAAATCTTATAATTGGCGTGTTTTTAGAAGATTGTCCAGGAGAAGCTGGTGTCGAAGGATCATAATATTTATTGAAATGAGGCGTCACTTTATAGGTTTTCCCATCAGTTGGACTTACAAATTCTACTGCAAACGTGATGTACTTTCTTTTATCATCTTCAGCGAAAGCTTCAAAAAGACCGCCTTCTTTATGTAAAGCATCAGCCTGATCTCCTGCAATTCCGGGAACAGAAGTCGGTGCTGCTGTAGAAGCCAGCATGTTTCCGTTCCAATTCGTTAAACCTTTAAACTGAGCTGAGAAAATATGTTCTTTTCCGTTTTTGGTTGCCACATTAAAAACGTCAGCATAATTTTCAAATAAATCATAAACCTTACTGTCGATGATTTCTTTACTTTTTTCAGCTGCTTTCTGCCATTTTTTCTCGGTTAAATATACTTTTGCCAAAATGCTTTTTGCTGCACCTGCTGTAACTCTTCCTTTATTTTCCTGAACTACAGGAAGAGCTTCTGCATCAATCAAATCATTTTCAATTTGGGTGTAAACATCGGCTTCCGGTGTGTTCGAAACATTAATAGCTTCCGGTGTTAAAACCGTTGTTTCGTGCAAAACCAACGGAACATCTCCAAACCATCTTACTAAATTGAAATACAAAAGTGCTCTTAAAAACTTCGCTTCATTAATTAAATCTTTGTCTTTCTGAGAATTAAGATTTGGGTTTTTAGCAATATTATCAATAGCCACATTTGCTCTGTTGATTCCATCGTAACTCTGTCTCCACAATTCGATCATACGATCGTTTGAAGCATCATGAGTCAGGTTTGATAAAGCTCTAACATGAGCATTTCTGGCTCTTGGCCCCGCTTCGTAATCGTCTGTTGCCATTTCGGTAGCAATCTGAATTAAACGATTGTACAAAGTATGTGTTGAACTGTTGATGGCGTTGTGAATCGCAATTACGGCTGCATCGGCATCTTCAGTTGTTTTATAAAAGTTGGTAGACGAAATGAAAGCTTTCGGATCTTCGTCTAAAGGATTGCAGGCACTGATTAAAAAGAGGGCTACAAAACTGAATATAATTAGTTTTTTCATGTTAAATCTTTTAGAATGTTACACTTAATCCGCCTGAAATAGTTTTAGAAGCTGGATAAATTCCGGTATCTGTTCCTGGAGAAATCGTTGTTCCGTTTGTGACTTCCGGATCAAAACCAGTGTATTTTGTCCAGGTCAGTAAGTTTTCTCCAATGACACGGAATTTTACTGAAGTCAAGCTTAGTTTTTCGGATAATTTCTTAGGCAGATTGTAGCTTAAAGTGATATTTTTTAATCGAACGAAAGAACCATCTTCCACAAATCGGTTAGAGAAAACCGGTGCAGGATCTAGTTTTGCTCTTGGCGTTGTATTACTAGGATTTGTTGGGGTCCATGCATCTAAAGCAGAAGTAGAGGCATTTTGCTGTCCGTTGTATAATTCTAAAGCCTGCAAGTTTCCGTTCAAAATTTTATTTCCAACCGAACCATTTACTAAAACCGCTAATTCAAAACCTCTGTAAGTAAAATTATTCGAGAATCCGAAAACAAAATCAGGTTGTGCATCACCAATACTGGTTCTGTCTGCTGCTGTTGTAAAAGCGCCGTCTCCGTTGATATCTTTGTATAAACGATCTCCCGCTTTTGGCGTTGCATTTCCTGTGAACACCCCTTTTGTGGCAACTTCATCCGTTTGTAAAATTCCGTCCGTAACAGCACCGTAAAAAGTACCTAAAGACTGACCCACTTTTAAAATATAATTTCCGAAAGTGTAAAATTCAGCACCATTTCCTAAAGCAATAATTTTGTTTCTATTAAAGGCAATATTAAAGTTGGATGTCCAGGAAAAAGCTGTATTTCCAAGAGAAGCATTCAAACCTAATTCGATTCCCTGATTCTGAACAGAACCAAAATTTTGTAGAGAAGAAGTAAATCCGGTTGTATAAGGAAGCTGAACATCTAACAATAAGTTTTTGGTTGTTTTACGATAGACATCAACTGTTAAATTCAATTTATCCTCGAAAAAACCAACATCAACCCCAGCATCAAACTGATTCGTTAATTCCCATCCTAAATTGTCGTTGGCAATTCGCGTAGGCGTAAAACCCGTATAAATCTGATCTCCAAAAAGATATTTTACACTTGTTAAAGTAGATAAAGACTGATATTCTCCAATTTCCTGATTTCCTGTGGCACCCCAGCTGCTTCTAATTTTTAAGTTGTTAACGATTTTTTTAAGCGGTTCAAAAAAGCTTTCGTTGCTAATCTGCCAAGCGGCCGCAACAGATGGGAAATAACCCCATTTATTGTCTTTTCCAAAACGGGAAGAACCATCAGCACGGATACTTCCGGTCAGGAAATATTTTGAATCGTAATTGTAATTTACTCTTGATAAATAAGAATTCAATGCCCAGGTACTTTCACCGGAAGAAGGCATTAAAGCAATATTACCGCTTTGTAAACTGTAATAACCGGTAATGTCGTTTACATATTGTTGTGATCCTGCAGTCGAAAATTCTCTGGTAGATCTTTGCTGCGTATAACCTGCTAAAGCATTCAAATGGTGTTTTTCGCCAAAAACTGTAGTATAGGTTAAAGTGTTTTCGTTTAACCAGCTTTTCGAATCGGCATTACCAATTTTTCCTTCTCCGTTGGTAATAGAACCTTCGTAAATACTAGCAGGCAGATAACTTTTTTCCTTGTTGAAAATAACATCAGTTCCAAAAGAAACTTTTAAAACTAAATTCTTCAAAAGATCATATTCGCCGTAAACAGTTCCCAAAATACGATCGGTAATAGATTGATTTTTACGTTCGTTTAAAGTTGCTATCGGATTGGCAAAAATATTCTCAAACGGATTTCTTAAAGTATAAGTTCCGTCCGGTTCATAAATAGTTGCCGTAGGAGGCATGCTTATTAAAGCAGTAATTAAACCGCTTGGAGCTACTTTTGATTTGGTTTCAGCAAGAGTTAAGTTCAATCCAAATCTCGCTTTACTACTAATTTTTGAAGTTAAATTGATACGAGTACTGAAACGTTCAAAACCTGTATTTTTAATAATTCCTTCCTGATTGTAATAGTTTCCGGAAACCGCAAATTTGGTCTGATTGTTTCCGCCGGAAATACTCAATTGATGATTTTGTGTTAATCCTTTTTGGAAAGCAGCATCCTGCCAGTCCGTTCCTTTTCCGAGCTGAGCAATTTGTGCCTCACTCAAATATTGATTTGGTCCGCCTGACGGATTAGAATCATATAAGGCTGCATTTCGCAATCTTGAAAAACCTTGTGCATCTAATAAATCAATTTTTTTTCGAACTTCCTGCTGACCGATTGTAAAGTCATAATTGACAGTTGTTACAGTATTTGAACCTTTTTTAGTTGTAATAATAACAACTCCGTTGGCTCCTCTGGAACCATAAATGGCGGTAGAAGAAGCATCTTTAAGAACTGTAATCGATTCAATATCGGCAGGGTTTATAGTCGAAAGGGGATTAGTCGGCGTACCGCTCAAAACGCCTGAAGTTACTTCGGAATTATATATCGGAAATCCGTCGATTACATACAACGGTTCGTTTCCTCCTTGAATAGAACTTCCGCCGCGAATACGGATACTCATTCCCGCACCCGGAGCACCCGAAGTCTGTGTTACGTTTACACCCGCAACAGAACCCTGAAGCGAACTTTCTAATGTTTTTTGTGTAGCTTTTAATGACATTTGGGCTACAGTTTCAGCAGCTCCGGTATAATCTTTTTTGGAAGTGCTTCCGTATCCAATGATTACGATTTCATTTAATTCTTTTACATCTTCTTTTAAAGAAATCTGAACGAAATCTTTGGTTGCGATATGTTCTGTAGTGATATAACCTAAATAACTTACAACTAATGTGTAAGGAAATTTTTGTCCGGTCTGAAAATAGAATTTTCCGTCTAAATCGGTTACAGCTGCGTGGGTTGTTCCTTTTATTTGAACGGTAACTCCCGGAATTGGCTGATTGGTTACCTGATCGATTACGGTACCATTTAAGGTCGAATTAATTAAGGGTTGTGTATTCTGCGCTTTAATTCCTGTAGAAATTAAGAACACAAAAATCCACAAAAGGGCGTGTAATTGCTTGTTCATTACTTTTTGGGTTTAAATAATACAGCGATACGAGAAATTGATTCGTCAATTTCCGAAGGCTTTCTTTAGTGATAAATGTTCTTTGAGTCTTGCCATTTCCGTTGCCGCAGAAATGGTTTTTACTATGAAAGAGTAGGGCAGTGCATTATTTTCATTATAGTCTTGTTTTAGTTATTATTTTTTTTGTTAATATGATTTTGACATGGTTATGCTCTTAATGTCATAAGATATTAATCGCTGATTTGTCAGTATGAATTTAGTTTGTGATTTTATTTTCGAATTGAAAACAAAAATGAAATTGGATCTTAACAGCACATGCACATATAACAGAAGGTGTTATATGTGATTTTTTTAGGAAGATTGTAATGCGATGTATAAGCTGTTGTTTTCAAAATGTAGTTTTTTATGTTTTAAACTCTACTAATCCTATAGACAAAGTTAATTTTATTGTAAAGAAAACCAAAAGATTATTTAATTTTTTTAGAAAAAAGTGTAGTCAGAAGAATTTAAAATATATTTTTAATGTATTTAAGTGATTGATATTTAGTTGTTTATTTGTTTTTTGTGAAAAAATAAAAGCAATTAAAAGCTGTTTTGTTTTAGACAGTTTTTACTTGCTTTTTTAGGTTTAATATTTGAATTACAGTGACAAACTTGGGAGGTTTTTAAATCGGCTCAATTAAATATGCATCGAACCTATGGTTCTTTAATTTTGGTGTGTTATTTTTTAACCGGATTAAAATCCGGCTCTACAAAATGGTTTGAGCCTAATGGCTCTTTTATATTGCTAATTAATATCTGGTTGAATTGTTTTAATTATGTTTGAAGGTATGATTACGATTTAATTCCGTAGGAATGAAAAATATTGTAGCAACGGATTTTAATCCGTTGAAATAAATTTATGCCATTCAAATGAGTTCCGTAGGAACGGTTCATTTTTAAGTAAATAGTAAAGGAATTAAATTGTAAGACTCTGGTTAAAGCTGGAGGCAGCTGAAAAATTTAAAACTAATTTATTAATAGAAGAAAAACGCGAAGGTTTTTAAAACCTGTCGGGTTTAGTTAAGAGAAAATCGTTTTTTAAGGTTTAAAAAGTAAAAAAGCGATAATCAATGTAATAATGATATTAAACAATTGTGCCGTTAAAAATGCTATCAAAGGTTTTCTACTGTTGTTTTCAAGCAAATCTTTAAAATTAGTTTCCAAACCAATACTGGTAAAAGCCAAAGCGAACCAAAGTCCCTGCAGGTTTTTTAAACTTTCTTTTACGGTTTCGCGATTTTCAGGCGCAATGAAAAAGGAGAAAATAATAGAAGCTCCAATAAACCCGATAACAAACTTTGGAAAACGTTCCCAAATTACGCTCAGTGTCGGTTTCGATTCCTGAACTTCAGCCGATTTATTATGCGTATAAGTCCAATAAATAGAAATGGCAAAAGCGGCTAAACCCAATAAAACATTTTGAGAAAATTTGACAATCGTGCTTATTTTTAAAGCCGTTTCACCAACCAAAGTTCCGGAAGCCACAACTGCACCGGAAGTATCAATACTACCTCCGAGCCAGGCTCCGGTTACTTCTTCTGGAAAATTAAAATGACTTGCTATAATTGGCATAAAAATCATCATGGGAATAGCAGTAACCAAAACCATCGAAATCACATAAGACAGTTTTTTAGAATCTCCTTTTATGGCTCCGGAAGTTGCAATTGCTGCCGAAACTCCGCAGATCGAAACGGCACTCGAAATCATCATGGTTAATTCATCATCAACTTTTAATTTTCGGCAAAGCCAAAAGGCAAAATACCAGACAGATAAAACAACCACCAATGCCTGAATTAAGCCCAATGAACCTGCCTTTAGAATATCTGAAAAAATAACGCTTGTTCCCAGCAAAACCAATCCGATTTTGACAAAAAGTTCAGTTGATAGAGCAGAACGAAACCATTTTGGAAGTTTAAAGAAGTTTCCAATTAATAATCCGATTACTAAACTAAAAATTACAGCTTCTAGATTTAGTGCTTTAACTTCTGTATTTCCAGCAAGAATTAAAGCGATTATAGTTAAGAAATAAATTATTGGAAATCCAAGAATGTAGTTTTTGACTGATTTTCCAACTAAAAAAGTTCCAATACTTCCAATTAGAAGAAAATAAATAAATTGAAAACCAATATGTTGAAGATTTTTTATTTGGAATACATTGGAAATTAAATCGGTTCCATTTGTCCATTTGAAAACGAGAACTTCCGGGAGAAAAATAAAAAGAGAAATTCCAATAATAAGAAAACCGAGAATAACGACAGTCCAGTCTTCGTGAATGGTGAATTTTGTTGAGGTTGACATTTTTTATTTAAAGAGTTTTATTTTCAATTGCCTCCAGCTTTAGCTGGAGGTGAAGTTTTGTGAATATAGGAAAGGCTTTAGCCGAATAATAAATTTGGCTAAAGCCTTCGGTGTGTTGAAATTTTATACCTCCAGCTAAAGCTGGAGGCAACTTGTATAATGTTGCTTTCCTGCAAGGTTTTCAAAACCTTGTAGGTATTGATGACTAATTTGAGTAATAAAATACACCTACAAGGTTTTGGAAACCTTGCAGGAGATAAATTCGTTATTTAAATATTACAAATCAACAAAGTACTTCTGTTTTCCAAAATTGAATTCATAATAGGTCAAGTTTGGCCAAAGCGGTTTAATTAATCCTTTTTCCCAGTTTTGCAGCGCAGTTTGTAATTCTTTTACCTTTGCAGGATTTTTTTGTGAGAGGTCTGTTGTTTCCGATTTATCTGAAGCTAGATTATACAACCATTTTTCATGTGTTTTGCCGCTAATAACCAATTTCCAGTCCCCGCTTCGAATAGCTTTTGCATCACCAGATCGCCAGTATAAATCTTTGTGCGCGACCTTGTTTTCATTGACAGTTTTGACTAAATCTACTCCATCATAAACTCTGTCTTTTGGTAAATCTGAACCAATTGCTGAGGCTATGGTTGTGAAAAAATCTAAAGTGCTTACGGGCTGTTTATAAACCGTATGTGGCTTGATTTTCCCCTTCCACGAAAGTGCAAACGGAACATTAATTCCACCTTCAAAATGTGAAAATTTACCGCCTTTTAGCGGAGCATTTGTGGTGGCAAAAGTATAGTCGGCACCACCGTTGTCACTGGCAAAAATGATTAAGGTATTGTCTTCAAGGCCCTCTTTTTTTACTTTTTCACGAATTCTTCCAATCGCATCATCCAAAGCGCTGATCATGGCAAAATAAACACGTTTATTTTCGTCTTTTACATTCGGAAAACGATCGTAATATTTTTTACGAACCTGAAACGGCGTATGTGGTGCGTTGAACGGAATGTAAAGCAAAAACGGTTTGTTTTTGTTTTTATCAATAAAGGCTTCGGCTTCTTCGGCAAACTTTTCGGTTAAATATTCTTTTTCGTCAATAACAGTAGTATCACGGCGAATTTGTCCGATTCCAACACGGCCTTTGCCCCAAATCATTTTGTCGGTAAAATCTTTATGATGATGATTGATAATATCCGGATTGTCATCTTCCGGAACATATAAGGAGAAGGCTTGATAAAATCCGTAATGATAATCGAAACCACGGTCTAAAGGAAAGAAACCTTTGTTGTGCCCCAAATGCCATTTTCCTATAATTCCTGTAGCGTAACCTTGCCTTTTGGCTAAATCAGCAAAAGTAATTTCAGATTTCGGAAGCCCTTGTGTTTTAATAGAAGCATCATTTGGATATTCGATTTTATCATTTAATCTCCAATCATTGGTATTTAATAAATATTTAAAAGCATAATATTCCAGATTGTTTTTAGGATAACGGTCTCCAGGCTGATATTCGTGTCCAAAACGCTCCTGATATCTTCCCGTTATCAATCCGGCACGTGAAGGAGAGCAAATCGCAGCAGATGCATAACCATCTGTAAAAGTAACGCCTGAAGCTGCTAGAGAATCAATCTGTGGTGTTGGTGTCGATTTTCCGCCGTAAAGGGAAATATCATATTTGCCCAAATCATCAGCAAGCAGAATGATAATGTTAGTCTTCTTTCCTGAAAGCGAATCAGATTTTGGTTTGGAGGCTAAAAATTCCTTTTTCCCTTCTGCCAGTTTTTCATCTTCTTTGACTAAAGTACCATCGGTATTAATTGGCCAGAAAAGAAAAGCTGCCAGAATGAAAAGCACTATTAAAATAGGGATAACAATTTTGATTATTTTTTTATAGGTTGCCATAGTTTGGTTTTTGGTTAGTTTGTATTGCTTTTGCCAGTATTTTGTCATCCTGAGGAACGAAGGATCACACCAGAAACTCCGCAAAGAAAATCGCCAATCTTTGTAGAATTACATGTGTGATCCTTCGTTCCTCAGGATGACATACTTTATGTTGAAACTGTGTAAAAGATTGTGATTACTTCAAAGCCAATGCAATATCAACCTCATTTTTCAAATCACTAATCCCTTCCTTCTTAAAAATAATTTTTCCGTTTTCATATAGAATTAAAGTTGGAAATACTTTTACGGTTTTTAAATCAGCAATAACCTGCGGACTGTCTTCCAGTTCAATTTCTACAATTTTTAAATTCGAACCGTATTCTGCCCGAATCGTTTCCAAAATAGGTTTTACTTTTTTGCAGGGACCGCAATATTTCGAACCAATATCAACCAAAACGTTTTTATTCGAAGCAATAATTTTAGTGAATTCTGCTAAAGACAATTTGCTTTTCAGATTAGAATAAAAAGGTTTTCCGTTTCCAATCCAATTGGCAATCCCGCCTTCTAGACTGTAGGCTTCTGAGAAACCATTTTTTAATAATTCTTTTTCTAAAGCGACGCTTCTGCCAGCTCCAATGGAATAAATAAAAACAGGCTTAGATTTATCTAGTTTAGCGATATACTGATCGTAATTTTCAGATTGAAGATTAAAATTTACTGCGCCTTCAATATGATTTAGAGCAAATTCTTCCGAAGTTCTCGCATCAACAATCTGTGGATTCTTTTGACTTTTTATTTTAGAATAAAAGGAATCTAAAGATAATGAATTATGGTTTTCATTCTGCGAAAAGACAGCAATCGCCCATAAAAAGGCAATTGCTGTTAAGCTGGTTTTTAAGATTTGATTTTTCATATCCGGAAATATTATACTTGTTCTAAAACTGGTGCGGGAGTTTCTTCAGCAACTACTTTAGGTTTTGATGGAAGTGATAATACACCTTCGGCAAGAGAACTTCCTTCTTTTTTAGATTTAAAAATCGGCCAAAGAAACTGTGCGTACCATTCTTCTTGTTTGTATGATTTTGTTCCGAATGATTTTGGATATTGACGGGTAATTAATCCTGTTCCAAAAATGACGTCCCAAATAAAGAACATGTTTCCGAAGTTTCCTTTAAAATGTCCAACACCGTCTCCGCTAGTATCGGCGTGGTGTGCGTGATGTGTTGCTGGAGTAGAAATCAGTCTTTCTAAAACCCACGCAACTGGATGTAACACTTTGTATTTGTAGAAAGGTTTGTCCCAAGGAATGCTCGAGTGAGCTCCTAAAGTGATGATACTTTTAATGACCAAAACGAATAAAGCAGGAAGTCCTAACCCTAAATACGTTAAAGTAGCAGTCAAATAAATTTGAGAAAAGAAAACCGTATAAATAAAGTTTTGTCTCGAAGCCATCGCCATTCCCATATACGGAGCCGAGTGGTGTGTTCTATGGAAACGCCATAAAAACGGAACCTGATGATGCAGTCTGTGATACCAATACTGCGTTAAATCATCGGCAATTGCAATTAGGAAAAAGCCTCCCCAAAACGGAACCCATGCCAAAGCATTGGCAGCATTTGGCAATAAATAGGGTAAAGCATTTAAACTGAAAAAGGCAATGATTGGAGGTAAGATTAATTTTGGTGCTAAGAAACAAACAATATCAATTTTACGTTCTTCTCCTGTCCATTCGTCATCATATAAACCTGCAGCAAATTCGATTATTCCTAAAACAATCATAAATACTGTTAGTCCCCAAGTTCTGATATTAGCAAAAACAGGTTGCGCAAATTCTAAGAATGAAGGTAATGTTAAGTGTGATTCGCTTACAGTGCCACCCGTTAGTTTAAAGTAAAGGTAAATTGCCACAACAGGCAATGCATAAATGAAAAAACTTATCGTTAAGTCTCTTACTAATTTTTCTTTTTGAACTATTGCCATGATTTCTTATTTTAAAAATTGATTAATTAAGGTTAATCCGCCAGCCAGAATGGCCAACGGCACTAAAAACAAGATTATCCCCACGACAATCTTTTTTCCGATAATTTCATAATCTACTCGTTTCATAATTATTCAGTTTGTACTCCTGCAAGGTTTCCAAAACCTTGTAGGTATGTTTTTTAAGCTTTTAATTTAAACCTACAAGGTTTTGTAAACCTTGCAGGTTATGTGAAATCTTTAATTTGAACTGCCTCCGGGTTTAGTGGCCTGTTTGATTAAATCTGAAACTGTTTTTCCTTTATCAGCTCCTGTGTTGTGGATTCTTCTGTTGTACACATCCTGCCAGTCAATCAAAGGATAAACATTGTTTTCTTTGGCTTGCTCGTCAAATAATTTTTGAAGTTCAGCCAGTTTTTCAGGATATTTTTTAGCCAGATTATTACGTTCGTTAAAATCTTCGTTTAGGTTATATAATTCCCAAACATCGGTGTCGAAATTACTTGGTGCCGGTTTTTCGTTGCTTCCTAAAGATTTTTTCACTGCGAAAGAATCTGGTAAATGTGCTGCAGAAGCTTTCCATCCGTCTTTGTAAATCGCTCTGTTTCCAAAAATGTAGTAGTACTGCACTTTATGCAATGACTCTGCTTTCGGATTGTCTAAAGAAGCCTGAAATGACGAACCTTGAATAATATCCTGATTAATTCCTTTGATATATTCCGGTGCTTTAATTCCGGTAATTGCTAAAGTGGTTGGAAGTAAATCGGTCACATGACTGTACTGATTTCTGATACCGCCTTTATCTTTAATCCCATTTGGATAAAAAACAATCAACGGATTACGAGTTCCTCCTTCTGAATGTGCATCCTGTTTCCAGTTTTTAAATGGAGCATTTGTTGCCTGCGCCCATCCTAAAGGATAATTCGTATTTAAACCTTTTGCCGTTCCGATTTCGCCGATGTTATTCAAATTGCTTTGGAAGTTTTCTTCATCTGTTTTTCCTTGAGAGAATAAACTCTGATTGATTGTTCCTTGCAGAGTTCCTTCTTTACTTGCTCCGTTATCTCCAATTGCAACAAAAATTAAAGTATTGTCTAGCTGCCCACTTTCTTTTAAATAATTCACCACTCTTCCAATTTCATAATCTGTATAAGTCAGGAATCCGGCATATACTTCCATAAATCTTGCATAAACTTTCTTTTGGTCCGGAGTCAGTTTCTTCCATTCTGTAATTAATGCATTACGATCAGGCAGTCCGGCATTTTGAGGAAATATTCCTAATTTCTTTTGGTTAGCCAAAACTTTTTCGCGGTAAACATCCCAACCTTCGTCAAATTTTCCTTTGTAAGGCTCTACCCATTTTTCGGCAACCTGATGAGGTGCATGAACAGCTCCCGGTGCATAGTATAAGAAAAATGGTTTTCCTGGTGCCGCTTTCTGCTGTTTCTGAATATAACTGATGGCTTTATCTGTGATTAATTCATTTAAATGTCTTCCATCAGGTTTAATATGAACTTGATCTTCTACTAAATCAGGATTGTACTGATCGGTTTGTGAACCTAAGAATCCGTAAAAATGATCGAAACCTTTTCCTGTTGGCCATCTGTCAAACGGACCTGCATCTGTTGCATCTTCGTCTGGAGTAACTCCATATTTTCCAACGGCAAAAGTGTTGTATCCGTTGGCACGAAGAATTTCTGCGATGGTTCCTTTGTCAGAAGGAATTCTTCCGTCCCATCCAGGAAAACCAGCAGATAAGATCGTATGCGAAAATCCGCTTACGTGAACTCTTCCCGAATTTCTTCCCGTTAATAAAGCGGCACGGGTCGGTGCACAAATAGCAGTTGTATGGAAGTTCGTATAACGCAATCCATTATTTGCCAAATTATCAAAAGTTGGCGTATTGATTAAACCTCCAAAAGCACTTGAAGCTCCAAATCCAACATCATCCAGTAAAATCCAAACCACATTTGGAGCACCTTTTGGAGCGGTTACAGGCTCTGGCCAGTATTCTTTTGAATCTGCTAAAGTCTTGCCGATTGTGCCTTTAAATTCTTGTGTGTCTTGTGCAAATCCTAATTGTGTAACCAGTATTGCAGTAATCAAAAGCCCCTTTTTAGGACTTTTGATTAAAAGGTTATTTTTTAAATTTTTCATGATTTTATAGTTTTTTAGTTATAAGGTTTTCTAATCTTCAATCTTTTTTAAACACATAGAATCATAGTTTTTAGAATCGATAAAAGGCGTTTCACTTATTTCAATTCACATAGCAACTATGTGTGGAGAAACGAGTTTGCTCTTTTACTTTCTTTATTAATAATTAAAAATCTATGTCTCTATGTGTTTAAAACTTTTAATATCCAGGATTTTGTGGTAACCCCTCCGGATTGATGTTTCTTTCGCTCTGCGGAATCGGATAAAGGTTATTTCGTTCTGAAACAGAGTTTTTAGCGGTTACTTTTTTGACTTCAGTAACTAAAGTTCCCCATCTTACTAAATCGTACCATCTTTGCCCTTCCTGAACAAATTCTTTTTTACGTTCTTCCTGAATTGCGGCTCTAAATGTTGCCTGATTTAATCCGCTTAAATCTACTGTTGCGTCTGGAGTCGTAATGGCTTTTCCGAAAGCTCTTCTGCGAATTTGATTGATTAATTCGTACGATTCTGCCGTTGGTCCGCCTTGTTCATTTATCGCTTCTGCTAAAGACAATAAGATGTCTGCATAACGAATCACCGGAAAGTTGATTGATACGTTTGCAGGTGTCGCCAGATTCGTTAAATCCAGATATTTTTTGAAGATTGGCTTCGGAAATGTATATAATGTTCCTGTTGTCGGATTAAGCAATTGTTTAGCATAACTGACATCTCTTCTTTTATCTCCCGCAGCATAGATATCATAAAACAAAGCAACGTCTGAGATAATATCAGCGGGTTCTGTTGCTGTAAATCCGGTAAATGAGGTTGCCTGAAAAGTACTTCCGCTAGAACCATTTCCTGCCTGATTTGGCTCAAACTGAACGGAGAAAATGTGTTCTTTTCCGTTCTTTTTTGTTTTAGTGAAAATATCCTGAAAATCTTCAAACAAAGCATACCCGTATCCTCCGTTGATTACTTCTCTTGATTTTGCAATTGCATTTGGCCAGTCTTTTCTGGTCAGATACACTTTTGCTAAAATTGATTTTGCTGCTCCCGAAGTGGCACGACCTGCATCTGCAGCAGTGTAAGTTGCCGGTAAAGCTTCTGCATCAGTTAAATCTTTGATGATTTGCGTATACACTTCTTCTACAGTTGCTCTGTTGGTTTTTAAATTTCCTAAATTGATTGAAGTTGCTTCATGTAAAACAATCGGAACTCCTCCCCAAAGACGTACTGCCTGAAAATAAAGTAATGCTCTGATAAACTTTGCTTCATTGATTAATCTTGTTTTAATGACTTCGTTACCCGTTACTTTTGGAATATTGTCAATAGAAACATTGGCTCTGTTGATTCCGGCATAAATTTGTCTCCACGCTACCTGAACACGATCTGTAGTAGCATCATGTGTTAAAGCACTCATGGCTCTTACTTGTGGGTTTGTAGCAGAAACTCCTGCAGCAGCATAATCGGAACCCATATCGGTTAAGAAATAAAGGTTTCGACCAAATAAACTCTGTTCTCCCGGATCAAGGCTAAGAGAAGCATAAACAGCAGTTACACTTGCAACGGCATCATCCTGGGTAATAAAGTAATTGTCTTCGGTTACAAAAGAGGTTGGTGTTACCTCCAGTTCTGTGCAAGATGTCAATAAACCGGCACTTAAAAGGAATGTTATAATGATTTTTTTCATTTTATATTTTTTTACTTAGAAAGTTACGTTCAGGCCCGAGATGAATGTTTTAGAGTTTGGATAAGAACCAAAATCAATTCCCGGATATAAGTTGTTTTGTTCGTAAGAGCTTACCTCTGGATCATAACCAGTGTATTTGGTCCATGTGATTAAGTTTTCTGCTGAGATGTAGAACTTTACGCTTTTTGCTCCTATTTTTTTAGAAACGCTTTTTGGTAAAGTATAGCCTAAAGTGATGAGTTTCAATCTTAAGAAAGAAGCATCTTCTACATATCTTTCAGAAACAATTCCAAGCGGAGAACTTGATGCTCTTGGAATCTCATTGCTTGGATTTGTTGGCGTCCAGCGATCATTTAAAGTAGAGGCCGCGTTGGTTCCAAGAGTCGAAATTTCTAATTGTTGATTTAATGCATTAAAGATTTTTCCGCCATAAGAACCCTGAAAAGAAAAGTTCAGATCAAAATCATTGTATGAAATGGTGTTGCTGAAACTTCCAACAAATTTTGGCTGAGAAGTTCCCAGATTTCCTTTGTCCAAAGCATTGATAACGCCGTCTCCATTGGTATCAACATATTTTCTGTCTCCTACTTTTGTATTCGCCAAACTGTTGATTTTAGGCTGTGTATTTACTTCTTCCTGAGTTTGGAAAATCCCGTTTGTTCTATACCCCCAGAAAGTTCCTAAGGGCAATCCAACTTTTACAATTACAGGTTGTTGCTGCAATAAAGAACCGTTTGGAACTACCGGAAAAAATTCGTTTACACCGTTTCCGATTTCGGTTACTTTATTTTTATTAGTAGAGAAAACTAAATTAGAATTCCACGCAAAGTTTTCTGTTTTAATGTTTTCCGTTGTCAAGCCAATTTCAAGACCTTTGTTTTCAACTCCACCAATATTTTGGAGAACAGTTGCGTAACCGGAACTCAAAGGAACGGGAACACTAATTAATAAATCGTTTGTTTTTTTGTAGTACACATCAAAAACAAAATTGATTTTTCTGTCCAATAATGATAAATCCAATCCGACGTTATATTGAGTCGTTTTCTCCCATTTCAAATCCGGATTTGCCAGTCGGGTAGGAGCTAAACCAGTATATAATGTTCCTCCAAAAGAATAGTTTACAGATCCCATCGCCGGTAAAGACAAATAATTTCCAATTTCCTGATTCCCTGTTGTACCTGCTGTAATTCTCAGTTTTGCCTCGGTTACGCCTTTAATGTTGTTAGCAAACTCTTCGTCAGTAATATTCCATGAAAATCCTGCAGAAGGAAAATAACCCCAAAGTGATTCGGAACCAAATCTTGAAGATCCGTCTGCACGACCTGATAAAGTAAAGTTGTATTTTCCTTTATAAGAATAATTTACCCTTGCCAGCCATGATTTTAGAACACTTTCGTAAGCGTCACTATAAGGTTTAACGGCAACTCCATCTTGTAATGCATTATAAGTGTTAGCATCATTTACAAAAGTCTGCGCTCCGGCATTTACTACTTCTCCTTTTGTATATTGAAGTGTATAACCTCCTAAGGCAGAAAATTTATGGTTTTCGCCAAAATTAGTATTGTAGTTCAGCGTGTTTTCATTTAAAACAGAACTAACTACTCGGTCTCCAACAGAAGCTAGACCTTTTGTTCCAGCTCCGTTTGACGTATTTGCCGGTGCGTAATAATTTTGTTTTGTGTTGATAACATCACCACTTACAGCGACTTTGGCAGTTAGTTTTTTAGTGATTTTATACTCACCAAATAAACTCGTTAAGATTCTGTTGATTTTCGTTTCATTAGTGGTGTTTTCCAAATCATTAATCGGATTGGAAACATAGCCATTTACAGAAGTAGTGTACGGGTTACTGGTAACATTGTAACTTCCGTCTGCATTTTTAATAGGAACTACAGGAGCATTTAATAAAACTCCAACTAATGGATTCGGATTTCTTCCACCGCTACTACTTGATCCTACGCCATTAGAAATTGAGTTGGTGTAATTTGCATTTACTCCGAATTTAAAATTCTGAGAATAATTTCTTTCATAGTTTGCGCGAAGAGAAATACGTTTAAAATCACTTCCTAAGACAATTCCGTCCTGATCAAAATAACCTGCAGAAATAGCATATCTGGATTTCTCGTCACCACCGGAAAAAGATAAATTGTGACTTTGTATTGGAGCAGCAGTGACAAAAGCAGCCGACTGCCAGTCGTAACTTCCTGAAGTTTTTAAAGCCTCGATTTGTTCTGGAGAAAAAGAAGGAGCCTGACCAATACTTGCCTGAACATCATTTCGCAAGCTTGCCCATTCGCTGCCATTCATTACTCTTAATTTTTTGGAAATGTTTTGGAACCCAAAATAGCCCTGGTACGAAATATTATCTTGTCCTTTAGTTCCTTTTTTAGTAGTAATAATGACAACACCATTTGCACCTCGGGAACCATAAATTGCAGTTGCCGAAGCATCTTTTAATACTTCGATAGATTCAATATCAGCAGGATTTATTGTGGATAATACATTGACGCTTGCGCCGGCAAAAGAAACTCCAGCCGAACTGTTTGCGTTATCATTGTAAATTAAAATTCCATCAACAACATATAGAGGCTCGTTACCGGCAGTGATAGAGTTTCCTCCACGAATACGCACACTCGATGAAGCACCTGGACGTCCCGAACTTTGCGTGACTACAACCCCGGAAATTGCACCTCTTAAAAGATTATCTGCTGATGAAGTTACCTGAGATAAATTAGCTTTTGGAACCGATGCTACAGAACCGGTAATATCCTTTCTTTTCTGCGTTCCGTAACCTACAACTACCAACTCGTCCAGTTCCTGACGTTCTTCTTTAAGGTTAATAATTACGGGGTTTTTCTCTACAATTATTTCTAGTTTTTTATATCCAATGTAACTTACGATCAAAGTGTAAGGAAATTTCTGTCCTGTCTGAAAATAAAATTTTCCTTCAGCATCAGTTACAACCCCGTGAGTTGTTCCTTTGATGGTAACTGAAGCACCTATAACAGGCTGATTTGTAATGGCATCGACTACAGTTCCGTCGAGTTTAGATTGAATAAGCGGCGTGGTATTTTGGGCGTGTATTCCCGCCGTTATCAAGAGTAGAAACAGCGGTATGTATATGTTTAATTTTTTTTTCATTTCTTTGTAATGGTTTTAAGTAATTAACAAGACGCCCTGAGCACTGTTTATACAGCACTCTAAAAGTGTTCTTGATTTAGTGATAAATGTTCTTTAAGCCTTGCCATTTCTGTTGCCGCAGAAATGGCTTTTTTTATTTACAGCAACAGCATTGCATTGTTTTCATTTTAGTTTTCTTTAGTTGTTAGTTATTTAATTTCTGAATAAAAAGGTATGGTTTCAAGAATCCGCCAAAGCATAAAAATGCCTCGGAGAGATTTTTGGGTAAATGCAATAAATATTTTTGGTGGTGTGTTTTTAAGAAATTTGCTTTTATGTGATAATTAGCAAACAAAATAAAAGTAGATTATTAACAACAGAAACACATACAACAAGAAGTGTTATAAGTGTACCTTTTAGGAAGAATGTAATGCAATATGCTTTCTGTTGTTTTCACAATAATAATTTTTTAGTTTGAAATATTATTTTAAACTCTACTAATCCTATAGACAAAGTTAAATTTTATATAATAAAAACCAAAAGTTTGTTTACTTTTTTTTGAAAAATAAAGAGCTATGTGCTTGTTGTAGATTGGGTTTGGTTTGCTTAAGCCTTATTGTAAAAGGGATAGAAAGCAATGCGGAATTGAAATATATGTTAAAATAATTTTTAAAAGAAAGTAGAAAATGTAGTATTTTATACTTGGTTTTCTGACTGATAATCAGTTTTAAATTCCTTCTTTTACCTAAAAGGAGAACAGAAAACGTCTCAAAAAGTAATTCATCTATTATTTTATAAAAATCAGATAAGAATTTTAAAGTTGATTTTGAATAAATTAGAGTAATTTTATAGAAATTAAAATAAAGCCAAAAAAAATGTTCACCGTAAGGAGAAATACTTATATTTGTAAATAAGTATTTTTACTTAGTTTTATATCTAGATAAAAATGATTGAAGTCAAAGAAGCCTTAGAAATTGTTGCAGCGAACAGCTCAAATATGCCGAAACAAAAAATACAAGTTCATAAAGCACTTGGTTACGTTCTGGCAGAAACAATTTATTCGCCCATCGCTATGCCGCCGTTTCGTCAATCTGCTATGGATGGATATGCGTTTATTCATTCCGGAAGGCATCAATTTGACATCGTCGGAATTTCTCAGGCAGGAGATCATGTAAAGGTAGAACTGAAAGAAAACGAAGCTGTCCGTATTTTTACAGGTGCTCATGTTCCTAAAAATGCTGATACTGTGGTAATGCAGGAAGATGTTATGGCAAATGAAGACTCCATTTTGATTGCTAAAATGCCTGAGCCATTTGCAAATGTTAGAAATAAAGGCGAACAAATTAATGAAGAAGATGTTGTTTTTGATGCCAATACATTAATTACACCTGCTGCAATTGGTTTTTTAGCCTGTTTAGGAATTACTGAAATACAAGTTTATAAAAAGCCAAAAGTTGCCATTTTAGTAACAGGAAATGAGTTAGTAGAGCCAGGGAAAAAACTGAAAAAAGGGAAAATCTATGAAAGTAATTCCATAATGCTTCAGGCCGCTTTACAAACGATAGGTATAAAAAATGCAAAAGTTTTTAGAGTAAAAGACAGTTTAAAAGAAACTAAAAATGCTTTAAAAGATCTCTTAAAAAAGAATGACATTGTATTGATTTCTGGCGGAATATCGGTTGGCGATTATGATTTTGTGAAAGAAGCTTTACTGGAAAATGGGGTACAAGAACATTTTTATAAAATAAATCAAAAACCAGGCAAGCCCATGTTCTTTGGATCTAAAAAAAATACATTGGTATTTGCACTTCCGGGAAATCCTGCATCATCATTGACCAATTTTTATATTTATGTTTATCCGGCAGTAAAAAACTTGATGGGTTTTTCAAATACTCATCTTCCTAAAATTGTTAGAAAACTGAATGATGATGTAAAGAATACAACAGGAAAAACATTGTTTCTAAAAGCATTATATGATGAAACAAATGTGACCATTTTAGACGGTCAGGCTTCCTCAATGTTAAATTCTTTCGCTATTGCCAATGGTTTAGTTATTGTAGAGCAGAATTGCGAAAAGATACAAAAGGGAGAATTAGTTACGATTTTGCCGATTGATTAGCTTTTTAAGATTAAAGAAAAAAGAGAATAGAATAAAGAAAATAAATTTTTAGTTCAAGTTTAGACACAAAGTAAAAACTTGAAACCTGAAACTTGAAACAAAATAAAACAAAAAAATGAATCTCCTAAGTTCCGAAAACATACTATTATTCAGTTTTGCCTTAATTGTAATTGCATTTTTATATTCCAGTGTTGGGCACGGTGGCGCTTCGGGATATCTGGCATTGATGAGCATTTTTGCTTTTCCGATTTCGGTTATGAAACCATCGGCATTGCTGTTGAATTTGTTTGTTTCAAGTATTTCGTTCTTATTTTATTACCGAAATAATTATTTCAAGCCCAAACTATTTTATCCGTTTGCGATAGCATCAATTCCTGCTGCTTTTATTGGCGGATTTATCACTTTGGACAATACGATTTATAAAATAATTCTCGGAATTGTATTGGTTTTCGCGGCCTTGAGGTTGTTTGGAGTTTTTAATTTTAAAGAAAAAGAAGAAGTAAAAATAAATCTTCCGTTAGCATTGGCAATTGGTTTTGCAATCGGATTATTATCAGGAATGCTTGGAATTGGTGGCGGAATTATTCTGAGTCCAATTTTATTATTTCTGGGATGGGCATCGGTAAAAGAATCGGCGGCGATTTCGAGTCTTTTCATTTTTGTGAATTCATTTGCCGGAATGCTAGGATTCTTTTTAGGAGGAAATACAATCCCGATGGAAAGTTTTTATTTGGTTCCAATAGCAGTTGTAGGAGGAATGTTAGGTGGATTTTACGGAAGCGGAAAATTCTCAAACAGAACTTTAAAAATGGTTTTAGGAACAGTGATTTTAATGGCAAGTGTTAAATTGATTTTTCCTTAAAAATGAAATAAAATTTAACCGCAAAGAACGCAAAGTTTTTAGGTTAAGTTAATTTTATCAAAAATAGTAAAGTACGCAAAGCTTTATGTAGATCCAGCTTTGCGAACTTAATTTAAAGGTAGCAATGAGCAAAAAAACTTAGCGCACTTTGCGGTAAAAAAACTCATCGCAACCTGAAACCTGAAACAAAAAAACTATGAAAACACTAACAGTATTTATTCTTTGCGGAGGAAAAAGCTCCAGAATGCAATCAGAGAAAGGATTGGTTTTGTTTCAGGAAAAACCGTTCATCGAACATATCATTCAGGCGATTTTGCCAATAACGAACCATATAAAACTAATTACGTCTTCAGAAGAATACAATTATCTGCCGTATGAAAAAATACCGGATTTAATTGCTGAAAAAGGTCCAATGGGTGGAGTTTACACCGCATTATCGCATTCTGAAACCGAATTCAATCTGATTTTAAGCTGTGATATTCCGCTGATCTCAACAGAATTATTGCAGGAATTAATTTCAAAACATACTAATGAGGCCGGAATTACAGTTTTTGCATCAGAAAGCAAAACACATCCGTTAATTGGAATTTATTCTAAAGAAATTGTTCCGATTATAAAAAGTGCTATCGATTCCAACGAATTGAGAATGATGGATCTGCTGGCAAAAGTGCCGCATCAGATTATCAATATAGAAGAAAGCGAAAATTATCATTTGACCAATGTTAATTCGCCAGATGAATTAGATGATTTAAATATCAATTCAATTTAAAGCAGTATGGAAATTTTAAAAACACCCAAGTTAACAATCGTAGGCGCAGGCCCGGGCGATGTTGAACTGATTACGATGAAAGCCATAAAAGCTTTAAAAAGTGCCGATGTAGTTTTATATGATGCTTTGGTAAACGAAGAATTGTTAGAATATGCACCGCAAGCCGAAATTATTTTTGTTGGAAAACGATTAGGCTGTCATGCTTATACACAAGACCAGATTAACGATTTGATTGTTTCTATGGCAAAAACACACGGACATGTGGTTCGTTTAAAAGGCGGTGATCCGTTTGTTTTTGGAAGAGGAAGCGAAGAAATCGAATTTGCAGAAGATTTCGGAATTGAAACTGCTATTGTTCCTGGAATTTCATCAGCTTTGGGAGTTCCTGCTTCAGTCGGAATCAGTTTGACACAGCGAAAAGTAGCGGAGAGTTTTTGGGTAATCACAGGAACAACTTCGGCTCATGAATTATCAAAAGATGTTCATTTGGCTTCAAAATCGGCAGCAACAGTGGTAATTTTGATGGGAATGCATAAATTGAATGAAATTATTTCGATTTATGAAGAAAACAGAAATGATGATCTTCCAATTGCCATTATCCAAAACGGAACTAAAAATTCGGAGCAAAAAGTGATTGGAACTATTAGTACAATTACTAAATTGGTAGCTGAAAAAAACATATCATCGCCAGCCATTATCGTAATTGGTGAAGTGGTGAGAAATACATCAAGCTGGATTTCTTATTTTCAGGAACATTTTGAAGATGAATTCATTTTTCAGAATTTAAATTTATAAAAATGATTGAGGTTAAATATTTTGGTGCGGTAGCCGAAAAGACAAAATGTGAATTCGAAAAATTATCTTTTTCTGAAGAATTGTCTTTGCAAAAATTATTGCAGGATTTAGACGAAAAATATGAATTGGAATCGCTGACTTTCCGAGTTGCAGTCAATCAAAAAATAGTTTCGAAAACAGCAGATTACATTTTACAGACAAGTGATATCGTAGCTTTATTGCCACCATTTGCAGGAGGATAAATTATGAATGCAGATAACCGATATAACAGACAAATAATCCTTCCAGAAATAGGAGAGAATGGCCAGCAGAAATTAGCAGAAGCAAAAGTTTTAGTAATTGGCGCAGGAGGTTTGGGCGCTGCGATTTTACCTTATCTTGCTTCGGCCGGAGTTGGCGAAATCGGAATTGTAGATCACGATGTTATTGAGATTTCGAATCTTCAGAGACAGGTAATTTATAAAACTTCTGCAATCGGAAAATCAAAAGCGAAGGAAGCCAAAGCCATGATTTCAGAGTTGAATCCTTTGGTAAAAGTAAAAGCAATTTCAGGAAAATTATCCGGAAAAAATGCCCTCTCGTTATTTTACAACTATGATATTATCGTTGATGCAACAGATAATATTGTAATTAAATATTTAATAAATGATGCTTGTTTGGCAACTAATAAACCAATGGTTTACGGTTCTATTTTCAGGTTTCAGGGACAAGTTTCAGTTTTCAATTATCAAAATGGACCATCGTACAGATGTTTATATCCAGATGAAAACTCGAATGCTTTAAATTGTGAAGAAGCGGGAGTACTTGGCGTTTCGGTTGGAATTATCGGAATGTTTCAAGCCAATGAAGTTTTGAAAATGATTCTCGGAATCGGAGAAGTTTTAAGCGGAAAAATATTGGTTTATAATACGCTGACTAACGAACAGCAAAAGTATGATTTCGATAAAATCGATTTTCAAATTATAAACAAAGAAGCATTCGAAGAAAAATATAATAAATGTGTGATTGAAGAAGTGAGATTTGAATCTGTTTTAGATGAAATAAAAAATGATGAAGTTTTGTTTTTGGACGTTAGAAATTTTGATGAATCACCAAGAATAAGTTTACAACATCAAATACAGATTCCGTTAATGAACTTAGAAAAAGAAATTGAAAAACTGGATAAAAACCAAACAATTTATATTTTTTGCCAATCGGGAATTAGAAGTAAGATTGCAGTTGAGTTGCTTCAAAAACACCGATTTGAAAATATAAAAAGTGTTGCTGGAGGCGCTTTGGCAATGAAACAATTATTGAAAGAAGAAATAAAAATATAGTTACAGATTTTAGGATTTTCGTTTAGTTTGTCATTTCGACGAAGGAGAAATCTTCGTTAGTAGCTCGACAAAGATTGGCAAATTACTGTGCGGAGTTACTTGCGAAGATTTCTCCTTCGTCGAAATGACAATATTGCGGTTAATTTCTTTGTAATAGATTTTAATTTGTGAAAATTCGTGTAATTGCTTCGCCTGTTCGCTATCGCTCGAGTCGTGGCGAAAGAAAAAAAATCCTTTTAATCAGTGTAATCTGTGGCAAAAAAAACATAAAAAATGAGTAAAAATGTATTTGTAGAAGGCCCAATTTCGCCTGAGTTTATCGCTGAGTCGATTGCCAAACATCAGTCCAAACATACCATCGGGGCACATAACATCTTTCTTGGACAAGTTCGTGCCGATGTTATTCATGACAATACCGTCGTAGCGATTGATTATTCAGCTTATAAAGATATGGCGAACGAAGCTTTGTACGCGATTCGCGAAAAAGCTTTCGCTAAATTCGATTTAACCTGCATGCATATTTACCACAGTTTAGGCGTTGTAAAAGCAGGCGAAATATGTTTATTTGTTTTCGTCTCGGCAACACGACGCAAACAAGTTTATGAAGCGACAGAAGCCATCGTAAATTGGATTAAAACTGATGTTCCGATTTTTGGAAAAGAAATGTTTGAGAACGATACATTCACTTGGAAACAAAATAGTTAATGGTAGATATTACGCATAAAATAAGTACTTTAAGAGTCGCAACAGCAACAGCAATTGTAAAAGTTAGCAAGCAAGAAACAATTGATGCAATTGTGAACAATTTAGTGCCAAAAGGAAACGTGTTTGAAATGGCTAAAACGGCTGGATTATTTGCAGTAAAAAACACGCATTTATCGATTCCAGATTGTCACCCGCTTCCTATTGAATTTACTTCAGTTGAATATCAAATTGAAGGTTTAGAAATTCATATTGTTTTCAATGTAAAAACGGTTTATAAAACTGGAGTTGAGGTTGAGGCTATGCACGGCGCATCAATCGTGGCATTAACAATGTACGATATGCTGAAACCAATTGATAAAGAAATCGAAATTTCAACAATAAAATTAATTAATAAAGAAGGCGGAAAATCTTCTTTCAAAAATAAATTCCCGACTGCCATAAAAGCAGCGGTTTTTGTTTGTTCAGATTCGATTTTTGCAGGTGATAAAGAAGATCGTTCTGGAAAAACGATTGTAGAAAAATTAGAGTCGTATGGAGTTGAAACAGCGCATTACGAAATCATTCCAGATGAACTGGAGATTATTCAGGAAAAAACAAAAGCTTTCGCTAAAGAACATCAATTGGTAATCTTTACGGGCGGAACTGGTTTGTCTCCAAGAGATGTAACGCCAGAAGCTTTGGAACCAATTTTAGAAAGCAGAATTCCGGGAATTGAAGAAGCAATTCGCAGTTATGGACAACAAAGAATGCCATATGCAATGCTTTCGCGAAGCGTTGCGGGAACTTTAGGAAATAGTTTAGTTTTGGCTTTGCCAGGCTCAACAAACGGAGTAAAAGAATCGATGGACGCTGTGTTTCCACACGTAATGCACGTCTTTCATATTTTAAAAGGAAAAAACCATGACAGCCTCTAATACAATTTTGACGGACGGTTTTGGGCGCAAACATAATTATTTGCGCATTTCGTTGCTGGAAAAATGCAATCTGCGTTGTACGTATTGCATGCCTGCTGACGGAATCGCGCTTTCTCCAAAAGCCAGTTTAATGACGGCTGAAGAGATTTTTGCTATAGCTCAAACTTTCGCGCAAAATGGTGTTGACAAAATCAGGTTAACAGGCGGTGAACCTTTACTGAGAAAAGATTTTCCTGAAATTGTTTCTAAATTATCAACTCTAGATATTTCACTTTCCTTAACCACAAACGGGATTTTAATCGACCGTCATTTGGAGACTTTAAAGGAATTTAAAGTCAAAAAGATTAATTTGAGTTTAGATACTTTAGTTTCGTCGAAATTTGCTTCTATCACGCTTAGAAATCAGTTTGAGAAAGTAGTGGACAATTTGCATTTACTTTTGAATAATGAATTTCACGTAAAAGTGAATGTGGTTTTGATTAAAGGTTTTAATGATAACGAAATTGTGGATTTTGTAAAACTGACGCAGTTTTTGCCCATTTCTGTCCGTTTTATTGAGTTCATGCCTTTTGCAGGAAATGAGTGGGACAGAAGCAAAATGGTTTCTCAAAAGGAGATTTTATCTTTAGTAGAAACTGTTTTTGCTACAGATGAAATTCAGAAATTGGAAGATGAGAAAAACTTCACTTCCAGAAATTATAAAATAAACGGTTTTCAAGGCGATTTCGGAATTATCAGTTCCATCACAAATCCGTTTTGTGATAGTTGCAACAGAATCCGCTTGACGGCTGACGGAAAAATAAAAAATTGCCTTTTCTCGAATTCTGAAACTGATTTGCTGACGGCCTTTAGAAATGGGGAATCCATTGCGAATCTCATTTCAGAATCGATTCAAAATAAAAAGAAAGTTAGGGCAGGAATGGCGACAGTGGAAGAAATTGATGATCCGACACTTCATTTTGATAATCGTAGTATGATTGCGATTGGCGGGTAATAGTTTCGAGAGAAACTTTGTCAAAGTTTAAAACTTTGACAAAGTTTGCGTATCGTTTTGTCATTCTGAGGAACGAAGAATCACACGCGGGAATCCACAAAGATTGGCGACATGCTGTACGGAGTTTCTAGTGTGATTCTTCGTTCCTCAGAATGACAAACTAGAGTCAAAAAAAGATTCAACTCATAAAGTCAAACCTTTTCAAGATTATTTTTTCTTTTTAGCTTTAGCCTTTTTCAATGCTTTAGCTTTTTTCTCAGCAATTTTCTTAGCTTTCGCTTTTTCCTTTGCCTTTTTAGCTTTGGCTTTTTTCTTCTCAGCAGCTTTCAGTTTTGCTTTCTTCGCTTTTTCAAGCTTTTTGATTACGGCTTTTATAGCCTTTTCTCTTTTTTTCTCTTTTTCTTTTTTAGCTTTAAGTTTTGCTTTCAGCTGTGATTTGATATCTTTCTTTTTGTCTTTTACAATTTCAAGGATGGTTCCGTCAATTTCTAAGATCGGTTCATTTTGTAAAGGCGAAGGATTATCTTGCGTTTGAATTTCTATAATTTCAGAAACAATCGGTTCTTTTTTTTCTGGTGTAACAGCTTCTTTTTTGACCGTTGCTCTTGGAGTTGCTTTAGATGCAGATCGCACTGGCGTTTTTGCAGCGGGTTTAACAGTTGCAGCAGGCGCTTTTGCAGTTGTTGCTTTTGAAGTTGGTGTTTTGGTAGCTGTTCTAGTGGTTCTTCTAACCGTTGTTTTTGCTTCCGGCGTTACTTCTGTCGTGCTTTCTACAGCTGTTTCTGCTGGAATATCACTGGGCTGCACAGCAGGAGTTTTGGTTGTTCTTTTTATCATAACAGTATTTTTTATTGAGTAAAATAGATTAGAACTAAGAGTAGAAAAAGCTTTTGGAGTGCCAAGCTTCAATAGAAATTCTTAGTTAAGCTAAATATACGCAATTTTTAAATACAGAAATGTTAAGCTTTTTATAGAAAGTGTTAGTTTTCAATTGCTTCCAAAATTTTAAAATTGCTTTTTGGCGCTTCACATAATGAACAGCAGTAATCATCTCCTAAATCAGTAAACAAAATGCCTTTTGGGATTCCCTGACTTTCATCTCCGTATTCTGATTTGTACAACGTCAAACATTCCTGGCATTGATAAATCTCCTGCTGAATTTTTTCTTTTTTCTGAGGATTTTCGACTGTTTCTGCAGTAGTATTTCCGAGTTCGTCAAAATATTTTCGGCTTAATTCGATTAAAATTGTCGGAAGTTCGAGTTTGTCAATATCTTGTGAATGTACAATGTATTCGCGTGTATTGGGATCAAAATTTTTAGCGAATAAAACATTATAAGTATCTCGAATTTTGATGGATTCCAAATCCTTTGGTAATTCATTTTTTTCGATGATAATCGATGTAAAATAATGTCCGTCGCGATTGTATTCTGAAATTCCAAAATTCAATCCGTAGGTACTAATGTCAAATTGATCTAATGTTCGAACTAGGAAAGTTTTTAGGTTCAAAGCCCATTCCATTGCAACGGGTAAATGCCAGTTTAATTCTAATAAAGAATGACGGACGTTGATTCCTCTTTTCCCAAGAAATTTTTCCCATTCCAATTTTCGGTCTTTCGGAATTCCTTTGATAATGAAAGATTTCCAAGGCGTGATACAGATTTTTCCGATTTTGCATTCAAAACACAAATCGCACATTTCTTTAAGAAAATCCAGATCGTAAAGATTATTTCGCCAGTACAAACCTAGCCAGTATTGATCGATTCCCATTCTGTTCATTCCTTCATAATACGGAAATGGATAGAAAGGAACATTAAGAGGTTTGTCTATTGTTCGGTTATTGGTGTCTAAAGCTTCGCTGACCAAAGTAAAAAGCATTTCGATATCAATTGATTCTTCTTCGGAGATTTTTTCTATTTCGTAATAAATCTTAGCCAAATCCCAAGTGTAAAGCAAAACGGGATAAATCTCCATTTTTTGCCAATTTGGAAGACGAATATATAGATACCAATAATCTTCTTGTTCTGAAGCAATAAAATTTAAATGTCCCGTAAACAAAGGAACCAATTGTTGTTTTGGGTCGGTTATATTGACTTTTAGCTTTGGTTGTTCTTTGAATTCTTCTAAAATATAGAGAAAACGGTTTCCAGTCAACCAATTGGTATTTCTGAAAATATCCGTAGAAACATAAGACGAAACGATATTATTCCCGCTCTTTTGATCGGGATAAACAAAATGATGTTTACCTAAAGTGGTTTTATCTAAAGATTTAAACCCTTTCGGAAAAATAATATCCTGCCTTGAACCAAATGAAATGGAGTCTAAACCTTCCTCCGAAGCGATATTTACAACTTCTCTAAGTTCTCCCGGCGATATAACGCCTCCTTTTACTATTAATCTTGTTAACTCCATTTTGTTTCTTTTGTTTCAGGTTTTCTTTGTTTTAGGTTTCAGGTTGTTGGATTGTGTTGATTTTAAGGCAAAGAGCGCAAAGTTTTTTCGCAAAGTTTTTTAAGGTTTATATTCTGTGCGTTAAATTGTTTTTTTAAGTTCACAAAGCTTGACTAAAATCTATTCTCAAAGCTTTGCGAACTTTGTCTCCTTTAAATATACTTTGCGAAACTTTGCGTAAAACCTCTGCGCTCTTTGCGTTAAAATTTACGCTCAAAGTAAATCAACAGAGCTTATTTACACTTTGCTAATATCTCTTTTACTTCCGTTTTACAGCTTCCGCACCCTAAACCTGCGCCTGTGTTTTTGCATAATTCAGTGAAATCGTTTACACCGCTTTTGATGGTTTCTTCAATGTTTCCAGCTCCGACTTGACTGCACGAGCAGACCAATTTTCCGAGAACGGGTTTTGCATTTGAACTTCCTCTTAAAAGCGTATTTCGTTTGTCTGATAATTCGATTTTGCTTTCAATCATGGTTTTGAATTCGGCAAACTCGTTTTTATCGCCCATTAAAATGGCACCAACCAAAAGATCGTCTTTTACGATGCATTTTTTGTAATAACGTTTTTTGAGATCGGTGAAAACAATTTCTTCGTACGAATCATCATTTTCCGGAATTGTCAAATCTCCAATACTGCAAAGGTTGATATCTTCTAATTTTAGAATGTTCATTAAAATTGAACCTTTGTAATAACTGCTGATATCTCCAGCTAAGAAATTGGCTAAAATATCAGCCTGTTCTTCGGCGGCAGAAGTGATTCCGAATAATTTATTTTCGAATTCTGCTATTTCACCAATGGCAAAAATATCAGGATTTGAAGTTTGTAAATACTGATTGACTTTTACGCCACGCCCGCAGATTAAACCGCTTTCTCTGGCAATTTCGATATTCGGAATTGTTCCAATCGTATATACAATGGCATTTGCCGTCAAAATTTTACCACTTTTTAAGGCGATTTCAATTTCGTTTGGATTATCAGTTTCAAAAACGGTACTGACTTCGTTATCAAAATAAATCTGAATATCACGAAGCTGTACTTCTTCAGCCAAAAGTTTACTCGAAATACGATCTAGTTGACGTTCCATTAAACGAGATGCACGCTGAATTATCGTGGTTTTTACTTTTTTATGTTTTAAAGCTGCAGCCAATTCTAATCCTAATAAACCGCCGCCAATAATTACGACATGCTGTTCTTCTGGTGGAAGATTCGTGCTGTCTAAGTGTTTTTTCAAACGATCAGCATCTTCTTTTCTTCGAACGGTAAATCGGCCGGGAAGATGAAGTTGTGCATTTTCCGGAACAAAAGGACGGCTTCCGGTTGCTAGAATCAACGAATCGAAAGTATGTGTTTCGCCTAAACTGTCTTTTATGGTTTTATTTGTCGAATCTAACTTATCAATAGCAACTCCAGCTTTCATGGTTATTTTTAACTTATTGAAAGTTTCGCCGTCTTTAACTTTTAAAAGCTGTTCCCAAGTGAATTCTCCCGTCATATATTCGGGAAGCAAAACGCGATTGTAAAACGGATTTACTTCATTCGAAAAAACAATAATTTCATCGGTTGTGTTGAATTCACGATAATTTTGAATGAATCGAAAAGAAGCCGCACCAGCACCCACAATCGCAATTTTCTGAAATGGTTTTACGTATTTTTTAATCGAAACCGTGGTGAATTTAAAATCAGGTTCTTTTGAAACGGGATCGACAACGGTATTCGTTAAATTATTCGTTCGGTTTAAGTCATTTTCGAGTTGTTTTCCCCAGTGCATTGGCAGGAAAAGGACTTTTTCTTTGATTGCGTCCGTCACTTTTGCTTTTACCCGAACTTCACCATTTTTACTTGAAACAGTTACGATATCGCCATTTTTGATATCGTTTTTAAAAGCATCAATTGGATTTATTTCCAGAACCGGACTCGGAATATGTGTCAGTAATCGCGATACTTTTCCCGTTTTCGTCATCGTATGCCATTGATCGCGAATTCTTCCTGTTGTTAAAATAAAAGGAAATTCGGCGTTTGGTTGTACCGAAGTATTTTCAATCGAAACAGGCAGATTAAAAATGGCTTTTTGCGAAGGCGTATAGAATTTTTTATCTGTAAATAATCTCGGAGTTCCCGGATGATTATAATCAGGAACGGGCCATTGAAAAGTGCCTTCCGTTTTTAGACGATTATAGTTTAAGAATGAAATATCAATATTGGTGTTTTTGGTAAGCGCGCAATGTTCTTTATAAATTTCTTCGGCATTATTAAAATTGAAGCCATTGAAATTCATTTTTTTAGCAAAGCGAATTAAAATTTCAATATCTGGAAGCGCTTCTCCAGGCGCATTGATTCCTTTTGGCAAGTACGAAATTCTGCGTTCAGAATTCGTCATTGTTCCTTCTTTTTCTAGCCAACCTGCAGCAGGTAAAAGCAAATCGGCAAATTTGGCTGTATCAGCATTATGTGAAATATCCTGAACAACTACGAATTTGGCGTTTTTAAGTGCTTTTTCGGCTCTGCGTGAATCTGGTAAACTTACTAATGGATTCGTACAGATAATCCAAACTGCTTTCATCTTTCCAGATTCTAAAGCTTCGAACATTTCAGTTGCTGTTAAACCCGGTTTGTCTGATATTTCGTCAACACCCCAAAAGTCGGCCACTTCTTTGCGATGTTCAGGATTGGCAATGTCTTTATGTGCTGCCAAAAGCGTTGCCATGCCGCCAACTTCGCGTCCGCCCATTGCATTTGGCTGACCGGTTAATGAAAATGGTCCAGAACCTGGTTTTCCAACTTGACCTGTCAATAAAGATAAATTCAATAAAGCAGTATTTTTATCAACACCAACAGCACTTTGGTTCAATCCCATTGCCCAAAGCGAGATAAATCCTTTGGCTTTCCCGATAATGTCAGCTGCAAGTTTAATATCGTTTACAGAAATTCCGCAGAGCTTCGAAGCTTTTTCTAGCGAAGTTCCTAAAATTATATCTTTATATTGTTTGAAGTTTTCTGCATGATTTTTAACGAAATCATGATCTACATAACCTTTTTCGATAATACGCCTAGCAATTGCATGGTACAAAATGATATCCGAACCCGGAATAATCTGCAAATGCAAGTCGGCGAAAGCGGCGGTATCTGTTCGTCTTGGATCAATACAGATGATTTTTATTTTCGGATTTTTCTCTTTGTGTTTTTCAATTCTTCGAAATAAAATAGGATGACACCAAGCCGGATTTGCGCCTGTAATTAGAAATGTATCCGCAAGTTCAATATCATCATAAGCAATGGGTACAGAATCTTCACCAAAAGTCTTTTTATAACCCACAACCGCAGAACTCATGCAGAGTCGTGAATTGGTGTCGATATTATTGGTTTTTAAAAATCCTTTTACGAGTTTGTTTACCAAATAATATTCCTCAGTTAAACATTGACCCGAAATATAAAATCCAACACTGTCTGGGCCGTGTTTTTTTATGATGGAAGAAAAAACTGCGGCCGCGCGATCCAAAGCCGTCTCCCAGCTCACACGTTCTAATGGATACGATTTACTGCCTCGCATTTCAGGATATAAAATTCGGTCAGAAGTATCGTTGGCTACGTAATGCAAATTCATTCCTTTGGAACATAACATTCCTTTGTTTACCGGATGATCTTTGTCACCTTCAACCATTACGCCGTTTTTGCTATCGTTAGTTACAATGATACCACAGCCAACGCCGCAATACGAACAGGTAGTTTTGATTTTGGTATTTTGCATTAGCGTACTTTTTTAGATGCTGATTCTGAAATCTATTTTTCGATGTAAATGAATTACGTATACAAAAATAAGTATTTTTACGTATTAATACGTAATTTTTAAATTTATTTTTTTATTTTTGATGCAATAAAATGAGCAACAACAAATTAGTTTTTAATGTGATAAAAATTTGGACTCATGAAAGAAGAACAAACCCTTTGTTATTCTTGTACCAATGAAAATTGTTTTATCAAGAAACACCTGCATTTGGAGCAGATGGCAGACTATGTTTCTAAGAAACAGCAAGTAATCTGTAAAAAATCGGATCCGTTTATTGTGGAAGGTGCGTCTTTGCAGGGGCTTTATTTTATCTGTAAAGGAAAAGCAAAAACGGTTAAAACCGGAATTAATGGTCGTGAACAAATAGTTCGTTTGACTTCGAATGGTGATATCATCGGCTTTCGTGGATTTGGAACAAGTAAAAAATACTTAATTGGTGCTTATGCGCTTGAAGATACTGTTTTGTGTAATTTCAGTAATGAAACGATGCTTGAAATTTTAAAAGAAGTTCCTGAGTTTACTTATGCTTTAATGCTTTTTTATGCAGAAGAATTAAATAAAAGCGAAAACAATATTCGCAAAATCGCCCACATGAATGTTCGTGAACGCGTGATTGATTTATTGCTTTATATTCATCGAAAATTTGGACAAATCAATGGTTTGATAGATATTGATCTTTCCAGAAAAGAAATCGCTGATTTTGCTGGAACGACTGAAGAGCAAGCGATTCGTATTATCTCGAGTCTTAAAAAGGAAGCTTTGATTCAAACGGTTGGGAAAAGAATTGGGATTTTGGAAGTTTCAGCATTAAGATCTGAAATTATGGAGCATAAATATTTTTGAAACGCAATACGTAGTATTACTTGTATAAAGCTTATTTTGTACGCTTTAGTTTTACAGGATTTTGTCTTGTGTCAAAAACATCAGCGATTTGGTTTTGTTTATTTTCTTTATCTATGCTGTAAATAATTTTGTAATTTTTACAAACTAAATAATGATATTCGTTTTCTCTGTCAAGTAAAAGTTCTTCGATTTGGGTAGAAAGATTATTGGAAACGAGCTTATTTGGCTCAGAAATTATTTCCTGGATGATTTTTTTAGCGACTCTAATTCCTGCTTTATGAAGATAATAGTCGTAGATTTTATCAATTTCATTTTCTGCAAACTGCGACCAGACAATTTTTAATTTCATTATTTGTATTTTTCTAAAAGCTGAGAAGTCGTTTTATATCTTCCATTTTTAAAATCATCTTCAGATTGGTCTATTCTATTGTTAAATTCTTCAATTGACATTGGTTTGAAAAAATCATTATCATCAGAAATATCTTTGCTTTTTAATAAATTTTCTAGCTGAGAAATCAGTTCTTCGCTTTGAATTTTTAAAAACTCTTTTACAAATTCTATTTTTCTAGTTTGTAAATCCATGACATTGAATATTTTTTCAAATTTACGAATTATCTTCCAAGGGAATATTTTTTTAAGATATTTTTTGTAGAGACGCACCGCAGTGCGTCTCCACGACAAGTGTAATTTATTGTTTTCTCCCTACAAACCGAATTACAGAACCAGTCCCATTATGAAATAAACCTTCGCTCAGTTCGATTTCTTTTTCTTCTAATTCAAAGATTTCATAGTTAGGAAAATCGGTTTTGATTTCTTCTATTGAAAAAAGAGATTCAATGTCTTTTGGTCCGCCCACTTTTTCGTTTTTGGTTACATATTCCAAATGTTTTTTGCTGAAAGCTTCAAAAATAATAATGCCATCTTTTTTTAATAACACATTCAGCTGTTTATGAATCTCAGACTTGATTTCTGCCGGAAAATGTGCATAAATCAAAGCAAGTGCTTCAAATTGCCCTTCTTGAAAATCAAGAGTTTCTAATTCGCCAACTTGATAATCAATCGAAACATTGTTTGCTTCAGCAAGTTTTAATGCCTTATTTCTTCCTTCTTCACTAATATCAAAAGCAGAAACATTCCAGCCTAGTTTGGCTGCAAAAATGGCATTTCGTCCTTCGCCTTCGGCAGGGAAAAGAATCGTGCCGGGATTTAGTTTTTCAATTTGTTCTTTGAGGTAATTATTGGGTTCTTCGCCATATGCAAATTCTTCAGTGCTGTAGCGGTTGTCCCAACGTTTGGTCCAATTATTCATAGTTTATATATTGAATTTAATGATTAAAGGTTTATGGTCGCTGTATGAAGTCCAATCTTTATAATTGCCGACTTCGACGCTTTCTAAAACTTCTATAAAATCATTTGAAGTAAAGCAATAATCAATATGATAAGGTTTGTTTTCATTCTTGTGAAGGTATAAAGTTGGATGCTCTTCTTTGCCTTGAATTTGATTGAAATATTTGTGATAGGTGCTGAAAATATTTTTCTCAGCCAATTTGTTTACAACCGTTGTATGATTGCCTTCGCGACGCGGTTTGTCCCAAATCGTGTTGCTGTTGAAATCGCCAATTAAAATGGTTTTGGTTTCTTTGATCAAATTTTCATAAAAATGAATCGCTTTCCAAACCTGGGTAACGTAAGCGCCATCTTTATCCGATGGATTATTTGCCCAAACAGCAAATAATGTAAAATCAATTTTTCCGCTTGTTACAGTAATGGGTAGAATGTTTTTAAAAGCAGGATTATGGCAATCCAAAAGCTGAAATCGATAATCACTATAAGAGAAAACGCCAATTCCTTTATGCGGATTGGTTCCGTACCAAAGAATGTCTGTCGGCTGTTTTATATTATCTGGAAATTTTAATTTTTCAGGGTTTTCGCACTCAGAAATAACGGCAATATCAGGATTGTAAGCGAGAATGTATTCTGCTTTTTTTCTGAATGCCATGTTGCAATTCCAGACTATGAGTTTCATTGGATTAAAATTTTACGTCGAATTTTGATAGTTATTTATACTTTTTCAACCTCTAAAGTGCCCATATAAGATTTAAGTCTATAGCTATATTTGTTTTGATCTGTTCCAAACGTTTTGAATTCTCTTTTTATCAGTTCTATCAAATCTTGTCTTACAGGTTTGTTTTCCATTTTTGCGCATTTTGCTTTCAGCCAAAATAAATAGGATGAGTTTGGGAAATCCTTTAAGGCTTCATTTAATTCAATATCATCATATCTTAAATCATTTGCTTTAGCAGAAAAATAGCTTCTTGCAAATCGCTCATCTTTAAATTCTTTCCATCCTAATTTGTCAATTTCAGGATTTACAGTTCCGTTAACTGACGCTTGCAGAAAAGCATAAATGTTTAGCAGCTCTTTATCTTTTGTTTTTTTAGCAAGTTCTAATAGCTCATTTCCTCGGTTCTTGTAAAAATCATTTTCATTTAAAAATTGATTAATAAACGTAATACGCAATAAATCAGATGAGAACTCACCAAAAGCCGGTATTGGATTATTGTTTAAAATAATTTTATTGTCAACCAGAACCTTTTTAATTTCTTCTGATTGTCCTAATCTTTCAAGCTCTTTTATCTTTAAATACGCTTTTATAGTTTTAAAATCTGGATTTGCTTCTCCCAATTTTGTTTGCGCTAATTTTAGATCTTCATTTAAGAAATATTCTTGGGTATGCGTATTCCACCAATCTGATTCCCAGTTTTTATCTAAGAATATTAAAGGATAAAAATTTGAAGTTTCCCCTTTTTCAATTTCAAATCTTAAATCACTTCGGGTTTTAATTTGTGTAGTTTTTCCATAAATAATGAACATTGCATTGTCAATTGCTATATGGTTTTCGGAATGGTTTGTTTTTTTCCAATTTAGAATTGATTTCTCTATTTCTCCGGTATTGATGTAGCAATCACTTAACCACGCATATGCTTTGATGTCTTTTGGAGAATTTTCAGAATATTTTTCATAAAGTTTTGAAGCTTCGGCATATTTTTCTTTTCTGTGAAGTTCAATTGCATATTCTAAAACAAAATTTATATCATTGTCATTGGCTAAATAGGCTTCTTCGTGAAGTTTAAAAGATTTGTCTGTATCGATTTCATAAAGCATTCCGCCAATGCTATATTTTCTATATTCATTTGTAGCATTTTTTACTAATTCGTCTACACATATTTTTAAATCAGAATTTACAATACAAGCACTAAAAATTTTATTTGCCTCTTTTAATTCAGTTTTTGCGCTTTCAATTTTTTCTCTATTTGATTCTAATTTTTGCGAAAAGCATTTTGAGAAGATAAAAACTGTAAAAAAAAGTAAAATTTGCTTATTCATGCTTATGGTTTTGTATTTTGTTCAGGGATTTTTGTTCATCAAATATATCCAAATTAACAAGATAAAAATGATATTGAGAGCAAAAAAAACACCCTTTCTCTATTTAGAAAAAGGGTATTCTATATAAATTTCTTCATTTTTTCAATCTTAACCAACAAACTTAGTTTCACCACTGTTTACATCAATTTCAGCAAAATTATGTTTTCCGATTACGATAAGCAGTTTGTCTGAATTATAACCTACATATCTAATTTCAGGTTCTCCTTTTTTGGGTTTTCCGCAAACAGAAATTACATTAGTCTGCCATTTCAATTTGCTTCTTTTGTAGGCCGAAATGGTTTGTAAATCATTTTCAACATAATAAACAATGTTGTTTTTCTTGATTCCTCTTTTTTGCGTTTTTGCAAAGTTTATTTCTGAGTTTTTAGAAATTAAGGCATCATTGTACTTTTGAGCGATACCTGTCTGCGTGACAATAAAAGTCATCAGAGATAATTTTAGAAATGGTTTCATTAGGATAGAATTGGGGGTTCATAATTGATTCAAATATAAATAATTAAATGATATAATAGCTTTTCTTGAAGACAAAAAAAATACCCTTTTCCAGAAATAAGAAAAGGGTAAAATATATAAGTCAATTTTAAAGAAAAACTATTTTTTCCAGCTAAAAATTCTTGGATTGACAGAAACCATAAGCCAAGCCCAATTGTTGGTATGATTGGCGTCTCCATTTTTGATAAATTCCATGGTTTTAGAACCAAACATTTGAGAATAACCTCCTGTAACTGTAATGTCTTTTTTGAAATTGTAGCCAAAAGAAGCATCAATCTCAGTTCCTAAATAAGAGTCCATTTTTTCATTTAATGGTGTAACGACATCTGCAGCAGCCAAAAATACATGCGGACTTAAACCAAACTGCCATTTGTTTACATTGTAGTTTAGTTTGATAAAAGCATCTTGTAGACCTACGCTATTCAAGTGATTTCCAACATAAAAATAATCCATAAAACCGTTAAAACCGTGATTGGTTCCAAAAATTGGATTGAATGATTTGATTACAGTGCTTCCGTCATTTGTCGCTTTTCCTGATAAAAACTCATATCCTAAACCAGCCTTAAAAGCGTCGGTTACGTTGTAATTAAAGTTTGCGGCAGCATTCCAAGCACTTACTTCGAGATCAGTGCTTTTTCCAGTTTGTCCGTAGAACCATAAGTTACTGTCTATTTTACTGTTTTTGAAAGTTAAATAAGAGCCAAAAGTTTGCTTATAATCAACTAATAATTTTGCATCGGCGTTGGCATATTCGTAACCTGTATTTAAGGCAAGAAAGCTTAAACAAAGAGCATCACTGAATTGATTATGATACCAGGCATATTGCATGGCTTTATAATTTGAAACAGTATAAGGTGTCTGAAAAGTGTTTTCGGCAGTAGAATTATAGGCACCACCAAAATCTAATTTTTGTTTTTCAGTTTGATAAGTGACGGTTAACGCATCATGGCTTTGACCTTGTTGCGCCCAATCCATTTCGCCAAGAATACGCTGATTATCATAAGAAAGAACTTGGCGGCCCATTCTGGCACTCCATTTTTGAGTAAAATTATATTGTGCCCAAGCCTCGAAAACAGCCACACCATTTTTATCAGCAACTGTTGCAGGAGGTACATCACCCCATGTTCTCGTGTTTTGGAAAGTCAATTTTACGATTAAATCATCTTGCTTGAAATTAATGCCAAGACGAGAACGCTGCGAAATTTGTGAAGTTCCTTTTTGTCCTTCCGCAAGAAGGGTTTTGTAGCCGTTGCGATATTCAAAGCGTGGCCTTATTTGTAAATTTACGTCTAGTTCCTGTGCCTGAAGTAAGGCAGTAGATCCTAGAAGCAATAGGATTATGGTTTTGATTTGTTTCATGGGTTTGGTAATTTTTTCTTCGGGCGTAAATTTATAAGAAAAATAAGCCTTTGCTAGTGTTGTTGGATATTTTTTTGTTTTCTTAATTCATTACGGGAGTAAGTTGTTGTTCTTTAGCTGGTTTTTCTAATGCTACTTTTTTCTCTTTAACCTTTTTGGTAATGGTATAATGCATCCAAACCAAACAGCCAGTTGAGAACAGTAAAATAAAAATCCATGAACTTGACCAGATTCCGGTTGCAGTTAAAAGATACCCGAAAATTATAGGTCCGAAGAAACCGCCTAATCCGCCTATCATTCCAACCATTCCGCCTACAACCCCAACTTCACTTGGGAAGTATTCTGGAATATGTTTGTAAACCGCCGCTTTACCAATTCCCCAAGAAATTCCGATCAGGATTACTAAAACAAGAAAAACCCACATATTAGCATCAAATTTAATAACCGTTACACCTTTGGCGATAAGCTCTTTTTTCGCAACACTTTGATTGTGTGATACGACTACATCCTGCCAGCTTGAAGTGGTTGGAAAAATAGTATTTTCAGATGTATTTGCTGTTTTTTGCGCAATGGGATATTCTTTATCTCCAACTTTTACGGTTTTATCGCTGATTTGGTTTACAACGCCTTTTTTAGCGGCTAATATTCCAGGACCAGAAGTCGTAATTTCCATTTTAGGAATTGATAATAATGCGCTTAAAATTACTGATGAACCCAAAACCCAGTACATTACTTTTCGTGCTCCGAATTTATCTGATAAATAACCGCCAAATGCACGAATAACTCCTGATGGCAAACTAAACATAGTGGCAAACAAACCGCCCATTACTAAACTGGTTTGATACACATTCATGAAGTTTGGTAAAAGCCATTGTGAATACGCCACAAAACAACCAAATACTAAGAAATAATAAGCTCCAAAACGCCAAACTCTTTGAGATTTTAAGGGAACAAGCATTTGTGAAACCGTTTTGGTACTGCTTTCTGGTTTTTTATTTTGAGTGAAAATTAAAAAGGCAATGCCAATTACAACCAAAGAAACAGCATAAATTATAGGAAGTATTTTCCATCCATTTTGAGGGTCATTTGCTGAGAAATGATTTAATAATGAAGGTGCTAAAAAAGTGGTAATTGCGGCACCGGCATTTCCCATTCCGAAAATACCTAAAGCGCGTCCTTGCCATTCTTTTGGATACCAGATTGAAGTATAACCAATTCCGACTGCAAAACTGGTTCCAACCATTCCGAAGAAGAAACTTAGTAAGGCAAACATGAAAAAACTGTCGGCGTAGGGAAGGAGGAAGAGTGGAATTGAACTTAACAATAGTAAAAGGGAAAAAACATATTTTCCACCAAATTTATCTGTAAGGATTCCAATGGGAAGACGCATAATGGAACCTGTTAAAATAGGAATCCCTAAAAGCCATCCAACCTGAACAACGCTCCAATGGAAAATTCCGTTATCAACTAAAAAGGTTACCAGAACCCCGTTTAAGGTCCAGCAGGCAAAACACACTGTAAAAGCCAATGTGTTCAAAAATAAAATTTTGTGTGATTGCGATAATGAGTTTGTCGTTTTCATAGTACTTATATTTTTTATCAAAATTAAGTACTATAACTTAGTTAAAAGATGCTAAAACGCAGTTTTCGAAAAATAATTACGTATTTATACGTATTTTTTTAAATTAAAGAGTATTCAGTTGCTTTGTTTGAAAGCTCCATTAGGTTTTTTACTTTCAGCTTTTTCATTAGGTTGAAACGGTGAACTTCGGCAGTTCGTTTGCTGATGTCAAGCGCTTCGGCGATTTCTTTGTTGCCTTTTCCAGATAATAACAACGTTAAGATTTCTTTTTCTCTTTTGGTAATCATCATTTCGTCGCTTAAGTTTTGCTTCGGTTCTAATGAATTAGACGGATTTGTTAATTGACCAATTAAGATGGAAGAAATATCTCCACTGAAGTATTTTCCGCCAGCAGAAACGGTATGAAGTGCTTTTAAGAATTCTTCTTTAGAAGATCCTTTTAGTAAATATCCGTCGGCGCCGGCTTTTATAGATTTCAATACATATTCTTCTGATTCGTGCATGGAAAGCATAATGATTTTTATATCATTGCTTTCGCTTCTAAGTTTTTCTACTAGTTCGATACCGGTTAAGTTTGGCATACGAATATCGGCTATAAGTAAATTGGGTTTGGTTTCAGCAACAACATCAAGTGCGTCGGCACCATCGATTGCTTCGCCTACAACCTCAATGTTTGCTTCGTTTTCCAGTAAAGATTTGATTCCGTCTCGAACAAAAACATGGTCATCTGCTAATACTACACGAATGATATTACTCATAATTTACTTAATTTAGATTCTCGATTTTTACGTATATTCATCTATAACGAAGACGCTAATATACGTAATTTTTTAGATTTTAAATTCCAACATTAAAAATTCTAATGTTGTAAATTCCAAATTCCAAAGTCTTGGATGGTAAACTTTGACAAAGTTTTTAAGCGTAAAATTTGTCATCTCTCGACGAAGGAGAGATCACACTAGGGATTCGACAAAGATTGGCGATTTAGATTGCGGAGTTTCTCGTGTGATCCTTCGTTCCTCAGGATGACAAGATTGCGGTTAACTTTATCGAAGTTTCTATGCGGAACGTTTATCCAGCGTAAAGTTTGTCATTCTGAGGAACGAAGAATCACACACGGGATTTGACAAAGATTGGCGATTTAGATTGTGGAGTTTCTAGTGTGATCCTTCGTTCCTCCTTTAGATTTGTTTTTTGAAATTTAAGTAGATTTATGATTGAGAAAGGAAGCAAAAGTAAACTATTCGTTCCTCTGAGCTTGAGACTCATATCCTGATTAAGACTTTAGCTTCCCTTTCATCAAAGACTCAGATAGAAATTTGGGCTTGAGACCCGTTATTAAGGAGTTGAGCTTATGATGAATTTCTCAAATCATTTGTTGAATCGTAAAAACAAAGTTATGAAAAACATTATTATCGGAATTGATATCAGCAAAAAGACTTTAGATATCTGCGTAAAAGAAGAGGCTATTAATTATTTTACTATTGAAAATGAAATTAATGACATTACTCGTTTTTTTAAAAGATATGCTAAAGAAAATGTAATTCTGGCAATGGAAAATACAGGCAGATACAACTGGAATATCTTTGAAGCATTGGAAAAATTTAACTTTAAGGTTTATGTTATATCAGCTCTGCATATCAAAAAAAGCATTGGTCTTGTCAGAGGGAAAAATGATAAAATCGATGCACTGCGTATCTGCAGTTTCATTGAGAAAAATTATCAGGAGAACAGAGAATGGAAGCCGAGCTCCTCTTCTATAAAAAAAATAAAAATACTATTGACAGAAAGAGCTTTAAGAATAAAAATCAAAAAACAGCTTATGGTTCAGCAGCATGACTACAAATTAATGAAAGGTATTGGGCTGGATAAAGAGTTAAAAAACTTAAACATCAAACTTATTAAAAGTATTGAGGCACAAATTATGATTATTGAAAATGATATTGAAGCTATAATCCTAAAGAATGAAAATCTAAACCACCAGCAGAAATTGATAAAATCTGTTCCTGGAGTGGGTCAAGTTTTATCTTGGACATTATTATCTAAAACAGAAGGTTTTACAGTTATAACTGATCCAAGAAAAATGGCATGCTACAGCGGAGTTGTGCCTTTTGATTTTCAATCTGGAACATCATTAAAAAAAAGGCCCGGAGTATCAATGCTTGCTGATAAAAACCTAAAGACTGTTTTACACATGGCCGCAATGAGTGCAATTAGACTTGATAATGACTTAAGAAAATATTACATCCGAAAAGTTGATGAAGGAAAAAACAAAATGAGTGTTTTAAACGCTGTGAGAAACAAAATAATTCATCGAGTTTTTGCGGTAATAAAAAATCAAACCTCTTATCAAAAAGATTTGGTTTTATCATAGAAATCAGGATGACAAAAAATGCTGAAAATATCTTGTAATAAATTTAAAGATCTTTTGAAACCGATTGCCCGCGAGAGGGATAGGAGCAATCCGCCGTGGCGGAGCGGATAGCCCGACAGTATTAGGGAAAGTGGGCGTATATAGACAAAGTTAAATTGCCCACTTTTTCTAATACTGGCTCGCCCTGATTAATTAGATAATTAGTTAATGTGGCAATTAGAAAATTAGGGAATGTGTCAATTTGATAATTTTTTACGCTACTTTAAGTAATTATCAAATTATCTAATTGACTAATTTTCTCATTTAAGAATCGGGATGTTGAACGTAATTCTCGTTCCTTCGCCGGGAATGGAGTTGATGAAAACGCGTCCATTGATGTATTGAATTCTTTCTTTCATGAATAAAAGTCCCATTCCGGATTCGCTGTTGCGTTTTTTGTCGACGGAATTGATGTCGAAACCTTTTCCGTTGTCGTCGATGATGATGCTTAAAAGTGTTTCACTGTGGGAAAGCTGGACGATTATATGCGACGATTCGGCGTATTTTATGGCGTTGTTGATGGCTTCTTGCGTAAGGCGATAAATGTTGATCTCGATTAAGGAATCCAGACGTCGGTCGAAATCGGTTTTGTTGTAGAAAAGGATTTCTTTTCCGGTTAGTTTTGAGAGTTCTTGTGTGAGTTTTGCCAATGAAGAAACGATTCCGTGATCGCTTAATTCCGGTGGCATTAGGTTGAAAGTTGCGGTGCGGACACCTTTTATAATGTCTAGCGAAAGTTTCTTTAAATACTCAATTTTTTGTTCTGATTTTTCTCTGTCATCGAGATTGATGCTTTCTAAACTGAATTTTAAACCCGTAAGCATTTGCCCGATTCCGTCGTGAATTTCTTTGGCGATTCGGTTTTGTTCGTTTTCCTGATTTTCTACAATTTTGCTCGAAATAATCTTTTGCTGATTGATTTTTTCTGTTGTGTTTTCGAGGTTTAAACGTTCGACTTCGCGTTGTGCTTTTTTGCGTTCGGTGATGTTAAAACAGACGATTAAAAGTTCTAATTCGTCTTTTTTGATCATGACCGGAACCATTGATAAATCAAGCCAAATGGTTTCGTTTTCTTTGTTTAAAATACTGATTTCACCTTGCCAGCCACTTCGTTGTTTTTCGAAAATTAGTCGGTCGAAATTGGTTTGTTCTTTTTCGTCGACGGTTAAAACTTCGGAGAATTTTTTGTTGGATGAAAACTTGGTGTAATTAAGTAGTTTGGCAAATTTTTCTCCGATGTGAATGATCGAACCGTCGGGCGCAATTCGGCAATAGAGTAAAGTATTTTCCATTGCGTAATTGAGCGATTTTAACTCTTTAACCGAATTTTCTTTGATTTCACTGAGAATTTCAGTGTCGTATGCGAGCTTTAGAGCTTTCTTTTCGGAAGATAAAAGTCTTGTAATTAATCGTTCGATTTTTTTATTTGTAGGTTTGAAAATGAAGAAGAATTCTAAAACCAGAATTAAAAGTGTGAAACCGAAAATCCAGTATTCTATTCGGCGTTGTTCGGTTACTTTTTCGTGCGCTTCGAGATCGTATTGTGTTACGATTTGATTCATTTTAGAAAGGAAAATGCCTTCGTTTTCTAAAATAATGTTTACGAATTTTTGGTTTTCGGCAGTTGTTTTTTTCTGTTTTAAATTCAGTAAAAAGGAATCGGTTGTTTGTGCAATTTTGTTGAAAATCGGATTGATTTCGAGATATAATTTAGAAAGTGTTTCTGATTTTTCTTTTGGAAAAGCTAAGCTGTCACTACCGTTTTCGAGTGCGTTTTGGTTTTTCTTCCAAAGTGCTAAAACTTCATTTAAATGCGAAATTTGTTTGGTAGAAGCGGTATCAGAAACATAATGCAGAATCAGAACTTCTTTGACGATTTTCTGGCTCAGCATTCGTTGTTTTCCCGAAAAATTAATGATTTTAGAATCGCTTAACTGCTGATTCAGATTGTATTGCACTAAAATCTGACTCACAATTATGGTTAAGGCAATAGTAAGAAGCGCAAAAAAATACAGACGGCGTAAATTTTTGAACGTGATTTTGTCTTCTTCCTGATTGCTTTTCTTCATATAAATTATAGTCCTAAAGAAGCTTTTATAAGATTCAGATTTTCTTCAGTATAGTTGATTTTTAAGGCTTCCTGATGTCCTTTGTCCGACATTTTATCCCAGGTTTTTTTGATGATGTTTTTTAGTTTTTCTTCGTCGTGTTTGTGTACGAAAGGTTCTAAATAATATTCAAGGAAAACAAGACAAATTACATCTTCTAATAATTGTGTTTCGTGATCTTTTTTAAGTAATTTTTTCTCTATTAAAAATGAAACGCGATCGATAAAAGTCTGGTCGTAACCTGCTTTTTCTAGTATTTCGGCAGTAGTTTTTGCGTGGAATTTTTTCAATTCTTCTCTCCATTTCAAATAACCAACACGATCCATTGGGTACGATTCGCGAGCGACTTTCCATCGACAGATGTGTTGTGCTTTTGATGCGATTTGGATTTCTTCGGATGCATTGGGTTCAAACTGCATCAGTCTTTCGTACATCCTGTTGGAATACAATAATTCTTTTGGATATTCTTTGTTTTGGTCGGTTTCGATGTTTGGGTCTTGTGCGTTTTCGGCATCAATCCATTCGCTTGCTTTTTGAAAAGGTGTAGTCATTTTTTGGTTTGATAATAGAATTTCAAAGATACGGAATTAAGTTTTTTGCGGATAGTTTTTTTTAACACATAGAAACATAGATTTGTTTGTGGTTAAAGGCGTTTCACTTGCATTAATTCACATAGTAATTACGATAGTTTTGTCATTTCGACGAAGGAGAAATCTTCGCGAGAAGCTCGACAAAGATTGGCTTATTGGAACTGAGCTACTTGCGAAGATTTCTCCTTCGTCGAAATGACAAGATTGAGATTAAATCAGTCTACAAATCCAACAAAAACTTCGTTTTCTACAATCTTAATTGGGTAAGTTGCGATGCTATATTCTTCGCCGTTTAAGTTAGAACCATCAACTAACGAAAAAGTCTTTTTATGCATTGGGCAGGCGATTTTCGGAATATCGTCGGCAGATCCTGTCATTCCTCTTGATAACACCATTTCCATTTTATGCGGACAGGCGTTTTGGCAAGCGTACCATTCATTTCTGCGTGTGAAATTGAAAATGGCAATTTGTTTGTTTTTGTATTTGATGCATCCGCCTCGGTTGGTCGGGAAATCTTCAACTTTACCTGCTTTGAACCAAATTGTAGCATCGCTCGCATGAACCGTTTCGTATTGATTTAAGATTTCTTCCATTTTGATTGTGTTTTGATTTCCTGTTTCTTAGCCCTCTTTTTACAATCATGAGAGTTATGATGGCGCAGTAAAAAAGAGGGTAAGAAGGACAGCAAACGTTTAATGATTTTTTTTTCTTTTTTTTGGAGCTTATTTTTTTTAAACACATAGAAACATAGATTTTTTTATTTTTTGTTTGAGAAATAGAAAATTAAAAGAAACTAGTTTCTAACACATAGCTATGTGTGTTTATTCAAGTGAAACGCCTTTATTAAGTTTTTAAAATCTATGTCTCTATGTGTTTAAAAATTTATGTTTTAAGTTTATGACCAAGCTTTTGGCATTTTTTGATCTCTTAGGGGAACAAAAACGGCATTATCGTCTTTTTCGTCTGAGTTTATAAAGTGATTGAAACGTTTCAATAATCTTGGTTTTTCCAGCACTTGTTTCCATTCGCATTCGAAAGTGTTTACTAAAGTCTGCATTTCGGCTTCAAGCGTTTCGCAGATTCCTAGGCTGTCTTCGATGATTACTTCTTTTAAATATTCTAAGCCCCCGTCTAATTTTTCTAACCAGGTTGAAGTTCGGATTAGCGGGCCAGCGGTACGGATATAATACATTAAAAATCTGTCCATGTATTTTATTACGGTTTCTTTATCAATTTTTTCAGCCAATAAAACCGCGTGTTTTGGATTCGCTCCACCATTCCCTGCGATGTATAAATTCCATCCGCCTTCAACGGCAATTAATCCGAAATCTTTTCCGCGGGCTTCTGCGCATTCGCGAATGCATGCTGAAACTCCTCCTTTTAATTTATGTGGAGAACGGATTCCTTTATATCTATTTTCCAATTCGATGGCAAATCCGGCGCTGTCGTCCATTCCGTAACGGCACCAAGCATTTCCAACACAGCTTTTTACTGCACGAAGCGATTTTCCGTAAGCGTGACCGCTTTCAAAACCATTATCTATTAAGATTTTCCAGATTTTCGGCAAATCACTTAAATGTGCTCCGAATAAATCAACTCTCTGTGCTCCTGTGATTTTAGTGTATAAATCGAATTGTTTGGCTACTTCACCAATTACGATTAATTTTTCGGCAGTAATTTCGCCTCCGGCAACTCTTGGAACTACAGAATACGTTCCGTTTCGTTGAATGTTTGCTAAAAATCTGTCGTTTGTATCTTGTGTGGTTACGTGTTTGTTGGCAGTATCGTTGTAAATACTAGAGAAAATTGAAGCTACAACAGGTTTGCAGATTTCGCAACCGTCACCTTTTCCGTGATGATCCAGAACATCGTAGAAATTCTCGTATTTATTGATTTTTACCAAATCGAATAACTCCTGACGGTTGTAATTGAAATGCTCGCAGATCACTTCTTTTACTTCTTTTCCTAGAGATTTTTGAGTCGCTTTTACCAAATCTGAAACCATTGGTTTACATCCTCCACAGCCTGAAGTTGCTTTGGTTGCTTTAACGACATCTGATAAAGAAGAACAACTTTCGTCTAAAATTTTACAGCAGATCGCACCTTTAGTTACATTTTCGCAAGAACAAATTACGGCTGTGTCTGGTAAATCCATAACGCTTCCTAAAGATGAACCTTCAGAACCGTCGCGAGAACCTAAAATCAAATCTTCCGGATTTTTAGGTAATGTCATCGCGTTGCTGTAAATCTGGAAAAGCGAATTGTAATCGCTGGAATCGCCGACTAAAATTCCGCCCAAAAGCGTTTTAGAATCTTTGGTTACGTTGATTCTTTTATAAATTCCGCTTAATTTATTTTCATAAATAATGGCCGTTACATTTTCATTTTCGATAAAAGGATCGCCAAAACTCGCCACTTCAACGCCAATTAATTTCAATTGTGTCGACATATCGATGGTTTCTCTCATGGTTTTATCACCATTTAAGATTTGCTCGGCCGCAACATCGGCCATTTCGTAACCTGGAGCAACCAATCCGTAAATGTTTTGATTATAAAGTGCTACTTCGCCAATAGCAAAAATAGAAGGATCTGATGTCTGCATTTGATTGTTTACCACGATTCCACCTCTCAAACCAACCTCAAGTCCTGAAACTCGAGCCAGTTCATCGCGAGGTTTAATTCCGGCAGATATAACCAACATGTCTACTTTTAACAATTCGTCGTTTGCAAACATCATTCCCGTTATACTTTCTTTACCGTCAATATATTGCGTAGCTTTGTTAAGATGAATTCCGATGTTTAATTCTTCAATTTTAGCTTGTAGCATATCACTCGCTCCTTGATCCAATTGTCTCGGCATTAAACGTGGCGCAAATTCCACCACATGCGGATTCAATCCTAAATCTCGAACGGCTTTTGCAGCTTCTAATCCTAATAATCCTCCACCTAAAACTGCAGCTTCGGTTGCACCTTTTATTTTTATTTTTTTGGCGTAAGCCATAATCGCGTCAAGATCTTCGATAGTTCTGTATACAAAAACACCTTCTTTTTCAACTCCGTCAATTGGAGGTACAAAAGCAGAAGAGCCTGTAGCTAAAACTAAGTAGTCGTACGTATGGGTTTTCTCTAAATGCGTATGTATTGTTTTTTGATCACGATTAATATCTGTAATTAGTTCCGATGTATTCAGAATAATATTGTTTTCTGCGTACCATTCGGTTGTTGATAATGATAAATCGTCAGCTGTTTTTCCTCCAAAGTATTCGCTTAAATGAACGCGATCGTAAGCGCGCCTTGGTTCTTCTCCAAATACTGTGATTTGATACTTTTCCTGTCCTGATTTTGCAATGAATTTTTCGCAAAATTTATAACCAACCATGCCGTTTCCAACTACTATTACTCTAATCATGATTTCTTTAATTAAGTATTACTACGCAAATATAAGTATTTATACTTATAAAAATACGTAACAAATTTATTTTTTTAAGTAGATATGAATTCTGATTGCTACGTATTTTTCCGTAATCTATTACGTAGTCTAGGTTTTTGGTAAATTTGAAGATTGTCAATTATTTCAAATTTGAAAAGATTCTAAATAACGATTTCAAAAAAATGTCGTAAATTCATAAGAATTTTATAGGTGTTTTAGCAGAAAGCACATTCCAAATACAAATAGTATGAAAAAAATAATACCACTTTTGCTTTTACTGTCTTTGATAGTGGGCTGTAAAACTTCGGCAGGCAAAACTTCAGAGACAAAAGAAACTGCTCAACAAGGAGTAAATCAGGACGATATGAACTTTTATTTTAAAGCAACTGGAAACGAGCCATTTTGGGGAGTCAAAATAGGAAATGATAATATTGTTTTTACTTCACTAATTCCGGGGAAAGAAAGTATCACTTTTCCTGCGGTTGACGCCATCAGAGCTATGGACGCGAATGTAAAAATGTATAAGGTAAGCAACGAAACTGCTTCCGGAATTATTACAATTCAGCAGTTGGATTGTCAGGATTCGATGTCTGGTGCGATTTCGCCTTACAGTGTGAAAGTCGAAATAAAAAATAACTCTGAATTAGAATTTAAAAAACTTAGCGGATGCGGAAAATACATTACCGATTATCGACTTCATGATATCTGGGTTTTGGAAGAATTAAATGGTTACAAAGTTTTTGCAACTGATTTTCAAAAGGAATTTCCGCGAATCGAAATTAATTCGGCAGAAAACAGATTTTCTGGTTATGGTGGTTGTAATCCTTTAAGCGGGCAGATTTTTTATGAAAAGGATGTTCTGCGATTTTCAAAGGTTCTTTCTACTCTTATGGCTTGCCCTTCTGGGAATAAGGAGGGAGAGTTTACTAAAGCGTTGCAAAGCACAACTACGTATTCTATAGGTAATAATCAGTTGATTTTGTCCAATCCTTCTGGGAAATTGGCTGTTTTTAAGAAGGTGGATTAATTATTGTTTGTTCTCGCAGATTTGCTTCGCCTGTTCGCTATCGCTCGGGTTGCAGATTGAGCAGATATTTTTACTGCCACAGATTCTACAGATTAAATGGATTTTCTCTGCTTAATCTGCAAAATCTGCGAGAGCTTTTATTTTTTTAAATCGAAATTATTCAAGCAATTCCTTACTTTCTTCCTCTTCATCATTACCTTCAATAAAATCCAATTCCAAAGCTTTAACGCTTTGAACTGCATTTCCAGCAATACCGCGAATGGAACCGTACATTCCTAAAGTATTGTGAACCACTTTCTCAATTTGCTTTTCGCGTTGTTTCCAGATTCTCTGCATCGCTCTTTTTTCAGAATCTAAATCGCTTTGCATTTGTGTAAAACCTTCTACAATTCCTTCAATCTGCAAACGGAATTCGTTGCTGGTTAAAAAATCATACAACATCGACATTTTATCGCCTTTGTTTTCCTGCGCCTGAACGGCTTGATTGATCTGAATTAAAGACTGACGCAAAACAGCACTCAAACCTTTAAATTCTTCATAGGTACAAATCCAAATTCCGTCGCGCATGCCCATCCTTTCCATTCCGTTTGGCATTACTTCGGTAACCAAAACGCCGATATTGGCTCTTTTGATTCTGATGTCATTTTTGAATTTTTCGATCCAAGATGGCTGAAAAGCTTTGGTTCTTTTGCTTTCGTAATAAATCGAACCACAGTTTTGATGTTCGCGAGTATTTACAATTTGAAGACAATCGGCGCCGTTTGCACCTTTTTTAACTTCATCAATGCTATCAAGCGGGAAGTTGTTGGCCAGCCATTCTTCAATCGCTAATTCCATTACTTCGCCTTGCAATTGCATAGAACCTTGCTCTTGCTTGCGTTTCATTTCTTCGGTTAATTTTTTCTGTTCTTCTAATTGTTTTTGAAGTTCTTTAAATTTTAACTCGTTTTTATCGTCTTCCTGTTTTCTGATTTTTTCGCGTTCCAAAGCCAATTGTGTGTTCAATTGTTTTTCGGCTTCGGCCTGAATAGCATCTTTCATTTCCAGTTTTTCACGCTGTAATTTGGCGATTTCACCTTCCATTTTATTTAATTCCCTGATTTTTTCCGATTTTTCAGAGAGTTCTTTTTCCATTAAAAGCAAACGATCTTTGTTTTCTTCTTCGAGTTTGGTTTTTAGTTTTTCAGAAATTTCCTTTTCGGCAATTTTTCTTTCACGTTCCAAACGCTCCGCAAAAAGTTCGTTTTCTTGTTTCTTTTTGGCTTCAAATTCGGCTTTGGCTTTGTCCAATTGCTCGTTTTTAAGCTCTAATTCTTTATTTTGAATAGTTGCTTTTTGTTGAAATTCTTTACGGATGCTGTCTTCCAATTGATGTTTTAAAACATCATTGACATCGATAGGAGTTCCGCAGTTTGGACACTGAATTGAAGATTGCTCAGCCATTTTTATATTGAATTTTTATTGTAGAATTTGAATTTGCTAAGGTATTTAAAAGTTCTCTTTTTATAATGTGGATTTCTGTACTAAATTGTAACGAATTTTTGTTATGGCCACGAAGGCGCTAAGGCGGAAAGTTTTTTTATAATTTAATTTCGCAAAGACGCTAAGGCGCAAAGTTTTTTTGCCACAGATTAAAGGATTAAAAGGATTTTTTGAATTGCCTCCAGCTTTAGCTGGAGGTACAAAAGTTGAATTGAAAAAGGCTTTAGCCAAATCTGTAGTTGTTTGGCTAAAGCCTTTTAAACTTAATTATTTCCCCATCCAGCTAAAGCTGGACGCAACTTATAAATAAAAACTTTGCGCCTTCGCGTCTTTGCGAGATTAATTTCATCACAAAACTTAGCGTGAACTACTTTTATTCAATAAAAAATCAACAGCAGTTTTTGTAATTTCAGAATCATCCTCTTTAGAAGTTATAATTGAAACATTTGTAAAAAGATTCACTTTCTTCAATTCAATAAAATCAATTTCAGGATCTTGATTATTCTTTGCAATATTCGAAGGAACAATCGAAATTCCTAATCCGTTTTTGACTAGTTGAACTATTGAATTGATATTATTCGCTTCGTGAATAATCTTTGGCGTAAAGCCATAAAATGCGCAAAGTTCGAGTAAAACTTCGTGATAATGTGGTGCATAATCTTTGTTGAAGAAAACGAAAGTTTCATCTTTCAGGTTTAGAATTTCTTTTTCCGATTTTATCTGAATATTCTTTTTATTAAAAACAATTGAAAATCCGTCCTGAAACCATAAATGCGATTTGATTTTTGGAGATTTTACGGGAGAACGAATAATTCCCATTTCGATTTTACCTTGTTCTAAAGCATCGATTTGTTTGGTGGTTGAGATTTCAAAAAGTTTGAAATTTACATAAGGAAATTGTGCTTTAAGATGTTTTATTAAATCTGAAATTACTGCTGAATAAATCGAACTGATATAAGCGATTCTGAATTCACCAGAAACATTTTCGGCTATCTTTTTTGTCTTTGCAGAAATAAGTTCCAAATTCTGGAAAAGAGTTTTAATTTCTTTTTCAAAATATTTTCCTGCTTCTGTGAGTTCGACTTTTTTATTATTTCTAATGAAAAGCTTTGCCTGAAGTTCTTCTTCTAATTCTGCTATTTGTCGGCTTAATGGTGGCTGTGAAATAAAGAGTTTTTCTGAAGCTTTGGTAAAATTCAGTTCTTCGGCTACAGCCAGAAAATATTTTAAATGACGTAATTCCATGATACTTTTAAAGTATTGTTAATTGATAAAAATAGTATTTTTAAAGTATTTATGAAAGAGATAGTTTTGGTTTTAGAAGTTAAGAGTTAAATGTTATGAGTAAAGCGTGAAAGAAATGACACATAACTCTTAACGAATGCCCCCTAACTTTAAAGGAAAAACAATTCTCTCGCAGATTCAGCAGATAGGACAGATTATTAATTAATTTTATTAAAATCATTCTTAATCATAAAAATTCCGATCAATAATAGCAAAAAGATCCCCTAAATCTGCGTGATCTGCGAGAGATAAAAAAACAAAAGACCATGAAAAAATCAACTATTCAAGAAATTAAAGAACGATTTGATAAGGATGTCGAACGATTTTCAAATTTAGAAACAGGGCAAGTGGCTACAATAGATGCGACTATTTCTTTGGAATTAATTACTGAAGCTTCAAAACGTATCGTTCCTAATGCTAAAAAGGTGTTAGATGTTGGCTGTGGAGCGGGAAATTATACTTTGATGATGTTGTCTAAAGTACCAAACTTGAATTGCACTTTGGTCGATTTGAGTTTACCGATGTTAGATCGTGCTTTTGAAAGAGTTTCAGCAGTAACAAATGAAAAAGTCGAAATAAAACAAGGCGATATTCGTGAATTGGATTTAGAAGAAAACAGTTTTGATATTATTTTAGCGGGTGCCGTTTTACATCATTTGCGTGATGATGAAGATTGGGAAACTACTTTTACTAAATTGTTTAAATTGTTGAAACCTGGAGGATGTTTGATGATTTCGGATTTAATCACACAGGACACAGAATTATTGAACGAATATACTTGGCAACGTTATGGAGAATATTTGGAAGGAATTGGAGGGGCGGAGTATCGCCAAAAAGTTTTGGATTATATTGAAAAAGAAGATTCTCCGAGATCGATGAATTATCAATTGGATTTAATGAAAAAAGTTGGTTTTTCAAAAGTCGAAATTTTGCATAAAAATATGTGTTTCGGTGCTTTTGGCGGAATTAAATAATTTTTTTATAGCCACAAATTACGCTAATTTTCACGAATTAATTTTTTCTTAGCGGATAAAAATTAGTGGAAATTTGTGTAATTCGTGGCTAACTAAAAAACTTATAAAATTTGTTCTGTTTTATAGACCTGTATTGGACTTGAAACCAAGGTTTCTGTTTTTTTGATGAAATCTTGCAGATAGGATTGACTATTGTGTAAATCTAATCCTGGCTGATCTTTCCATTCTTCCCAAAGAATAAAAACATTTTCGGAGGTATGTAAATCGTAACGAATGCAGGCCTCTTCTTTTCTAGTTTCGGTAATTAGGTGGGTAAGCATATTTTTAACTTCAATTAAATGCTCTGGTTTACTTTTTAAAATTGCGGTAATCGAAATCATAATTATAAGTTTTTAAAAGTTTGCTCTAAGTGTTTCGTGTAATTCTCTTTAAAGATAGCGATATTTTCTGTCGTAGCGCCTTTCTCAACATCATGAAAATGGAATCCGTCTAGTTTTTCCATTCCTGTGAATTTGTTCATTTTGTGGAAACCAAACATTACGCCTTCATCAACCGACTTTTGATCGAAGAATTCGCCCGGAAGTGTAAAAGCAGTTGCAGGAGCATTCCAGCTTGTGGTCAACATATATTTTCGTCCGTGCAGAAGTCCGCCGGTTCCGTAGTTGATGTCTGGATTTACACGGCTTCTTCCGTCGCTTTTGTAAATTCCTTTGTTGTGACCTGCGGTGAAAACATCGTCGATGTATTTTTTGAAAAGGTTTGGTAATTGAAACCACCAAACTGGTGTGTGGTAAATGATAACATCTGCCCAGACAAATTTTTCTACTTCTTTGTCAAGATCAATATCGTCTTCTACGTGAGTTGTTTTTATTTCGTATTCGTTGTTTTTGGAAAGAAATTCGGTTGTCCAGTCCTGAACTGTTTTGTTGAATTTTCCGCCTGAATGAGCAAATTTCTGTCCGCCGTTAATTATAAATATCTTTTTCATTTTTACTATTGGTTTTATGAGTGTCTTTGTATTGAAATTATAGACGCTTTTTTTTCTTTATTTTTTAATCTCGCAAAGGCGCAGAGGCGCAAAATTTTTATTTACCTAAATTGAGATATAAGTCTTTCTTTTGAAAACGGATGCGTGAGGGATAGGAGCGATATCCTTTTACTTTTTTCTTTAAAAAGTAAAAGATTTAGCGGATAGCCCGGTTCGCCGCGGCGAAACACGCCCAAATTATTTTAATTGTTGAGATTTTTTTAAACACATAGAAGCATAGATTTTTTCTTTCTTGGTAAGGGAATTGAAAGAAACTAGTTTCTAACACATAGTTTACGTAAATTTTGTCATTTCGAGGAACGAGAAATCACACTCGGGATTCGACAAAGATTGGTGATATACATTGTAGAGTTTCTAGTGTGATTTCTCCTTTCAGTCGAAATGACAAATTATGCTTACTATGTTTCTATGTGTTTAAAAAGATAATTAGTCTATTTTAGCAATAGCTTCATTGATGAATGTAAGTTCCGATGCTGATAAATCGAAATCCATTGTTTTGGCGTTTGAAATGGCTTGTTCTGCATTTCTTGCTCCGGCTAATACAATTGCGATTCCTTTTTGTAATGTTGTCCAACGTAATACCAATTGTGCGATAGAAATGTGTTTGTCGTTTGCCAGTGAACTTAATTCTTCGATTAGAGTTTTTACTTTTTGTAAATCAAATTTTCCGAAGTAGCCGTTGCGGTGATCGTTTTCTTTTAATTTGCTGTCGGTGAAATATTTCCCTGTCAATAAACCTCTTTCCATTGGACTGTACGCAATGATTCCGATATTTTCTGCGATGGTAAACGGAAGCAAGTCTTTTTCGATGCTTCTGTTTAACATACTGTAGGCCACCTGATCTGATGCGATCTGAACCGTTTTTTGTGCTTCTTTGATTTGTTCGATATTGTAATTACTTACTCCAAAAGCTTTGATTTTTCCTTGTTGAATTAAGGTTTCAACTGCTTCCATAGTTTCAGAAATTGGCGTTGTGCTGTCTGGCCAGTGAATTTGCAGTAAATCGATATAATCAGTTTTAAGGCGTTTTAAGCTTTCTTCGATTTCTTTAATTACATTTTCTTTGGATGAGTATTTGTAAATAGGCACTTGTTTTCCGTTATCATCAGCATCAAAAAAGAAGTCTCCTTTTCCGTTGTTGCTTCCGTCCCAAACTAAACCGAATTTAGTAAGCAACTGCACTTTTGAACGATCGTAAGGTTTTATAGCTTCTCCGATCATTTCTTCGCTTAAACCAAATCCGTAAAAAGGAGCAGTGTCGATTGTGGTTACGCCGTGGTCGATAGAAGCCTGAACTGACTCGATTGAATCTTTCTTTTCGGTTCCGCCCCACATGGTTCCGCCAATAGCAAAAGCGCCGTATGTTATGGCTGATAATTCTAGTTCTGAATTGCCTAATTTTCTATATTCCATGTTGATATATATTATGTTTTACAAATTTTCTTGACAAAATTATACCATTTAAACGAGTGTAAAATGGTATAATTTTGTCTTTTTTAGGTATATTTGCAACTTCAAATAAAAACGAATTATGAAAAAAGAGAATTTATACGAGCCTTTTACGGTTTCTTTTGAAACTTTAAACGAATATCCCGATGTGGGTGATCGCCATAATTTCTTTGAACTGGTTTATATTTTAGAAGGTACGGGAAGACAATGTATTAATAAGAATATTTTTGAATACGATCCAGGGCATTTGTTTTTATTGACGCCAGAAGATTGTCATAATTTTACCATTGAAACGGAAACAAAGTTTTTCTTTTTGAGGTTTAATGATATTTATTTGAAAAATTCGAGTCTGCAAAACGAGAATGTACAGCGATTGGAATATATTCTTCAAAATGCGAATCATCAGCCGGGTTGTATTCTTAAAAATGATCCTGATAAATGTCTGGTGAAAGTGATGATTGAGGCAATCTGTCGCGAACATCAGGATAAAGATGTTTACAATCAGGAATTGATTCAGCAATTGGTCAATACACTGATTATTATTGTGGCGAGAAATATTGCGAAATATCTTCCGGAGCAGGTTAATATTGGTACAGAGGCAAAGGCAATGGATATTCTGCAGTACATTCAGAACAATATTTATTTTCCTGAAAAAATTAAAGCGGAATCGATTAGTGATTATTTTGGGATTTCGAATACGTATTTAGGGCGTTATTTTAAGAAACATGCGAGTGAAACTATGCAGCAATATATTAGTAATTATAAAACGAAACTGATTGAGCATCGTTTGCAGTTTAGTGATAAACGTATTAATGAAATTGCGTATGAATTTGGTTTTACGGATGAAAGCCACTTTAATAAGTTTTTTAGAAAGCAAAAAGGGTATAGTCCGTCTGAGTTTAGAAAGACGATTCGATTGAGTGCTTAGTTTTTTTTAGCCACTAATTTCCCGAATTTGTACTAATTTTATTTTTGCTACAGATTAAGTGGATTAAAAAGGATTTTTTTTTGCTTATTAATTTTCTGCCGCAGATTTAGCAGATCAAACAGATTAAAAAAAAAAAACAAATCCGCATAATCTGCTAAATCTGCGGGAGAAAAAAATAAAAAATCCGTGTAGATCTGTGTTTCCGCAAAGCAAATCTGTTTTATCCGTGTGCTCTAATTTTCTTTTCCTACAATAAAATCAAAATGCTCGGTTTTGCCCGCTTTTAAACTGTTGATTTCGTTTTGAATTAATTCTTTTAACGAATCAGCGACGATGATTCTTGACCAGGATTCATTTTGAAGTTCTATGATTTGTCCAAACTTTCCTTTTGATGCAGGATCTGTGTCGTAAAGTAAATAATCTCCGTTTCGTCCGGTTGCAAACGGAATCCATTTCGGATTGGCGTAGTTGTTGGTTTTGATTTTTTCGAAATCTACTTCATCTTGTTCCGGTAAATCTTCTTCGTCAAATTGTAGGTCTTGTATGGAAATCCATTCTTCGGCAATGTCCTGAAACGGAATCAATTCGTAACTCCAATTGTTTATCGAGAACTGAAATGCTGAAGTAACGGCATCGTAATCTACGTTTTGAACTTTGTAGAAATTTACGAGAGCAAGAGGAATTGTTATTTCATCTTCAATAACTGAATGATTATTTATATCATCTTCTGAAATTCCTTCTGCAAGATTGTAATAGTCATTATTTTCAGAAACAATTTTATTGATTTCAGAAATCCATTCTTTCCAAAGTGGTTCAAAGAATTTGAATTCGGGATCAACAGGAGCTGAAACTTTTTTCTCTTCTTCCTCGCGTGGAGAAATGCTTAAACTTGTAATTTTACCATCTTCTTTGTCAAACCAAACGCTGATTCCGTTTAGGATAAAAGCGCCGCTTCGGTCTCCTTTAAAAAGTTTTACAAGCTGTTTTTTGTTGTTTTCGTAGTATTGAAATAATTTCTCGCCTTCGAAAATAAATTCTCCGGTAAAAATGCTTTTTGCACAATAATCATATTCTTTAACTTCAAATTCAATCGCAAGACTTTCTACTTGGTCTCCTTTTTTAGAAAAGGCCATTATACCAAGATCGTCCCAGGTATAAATATGATTGTACTTTTTTTTAGTGTATCTGGAATCTCCTAAAACCTCTTGTAAAACTTTTATATCAATTGGGAATTCGATGTTTACATTGTTGATCTGAAAGCCGTTTTTGGATAATTCAAGTTTTGTCATTGCTTCTTTTTATAAGGAATTTTTACTAGATAATTTTCTTGATTACACGAAGTTTATGAGTGTGTTTGTTTAATTCCGGATTGTAAATTCCGGTATGATCTAAACGATCAATACGTACTTTTCCACTTGCGTGAATGATGTAGTTGTTTTCCATAATGATGCCGACATGGGTAATATTTCCTTCATCATTGTCGAAGAAAGCCAAATCACCTGGTTCGCATTCTTCAATAAAACTCAAAGGGTCGCCTTCAAGTGCTTGCTGAGAAGCATCACGATGGATTTTGTAGCCGTTTAGTTTGTAAACCATTTGGGTAAAACCAGAGCAATCAATTCCAAAAGGCGTTTTTCCACCCCATAAATACGGAGCGTTTAAATACATAAAAGCGGTTTTGATTAAGGCGCTTTTGGGTTTTATACCACTGGTTTTGGTTCCTTCAAAATCAAAATTAGAAGTATTGATTTCGCTATTGTTTAAAAAAGATAAGGAAGCTCCAAGTGGAATAGGAAGCAAGAGATTATTTGGTGCTGTGATATAATCAATTAAATCAGCATTTAAGATAATTGACTCTTTGCTCAAAAGATCGAATTGCTCTTTTGTAATTTCCTGATATTGTTTAGAATCGACCCAGCCAACGTAGTCGTCAAACTGAATTTTTATTTTAGCCCATTGATTATGGCGTTCTAAAATTTCGATATGTTCGCCAAATAAAAGCTGTGTTACGATTTCACTTCTGTCACTAGCTTCAGCTCGAACGGGTACTATGGCAAGATTGCAAATTCCAAACATGTAAGGAAATTTATAAGTTGAAAATCAGGAGTTACCTTTATAACTCCTGATTTTTTGAGATATTGTTTTAAGCTCTTTCGATAACAATTGCTGATGCGCCTCCGCCTCCGTTGCAAATTGCAGCAGCTCCGGTTTTTGCATTATTTTGTTCTAAAACATTCAGTAAAGTTACAATGATACGTGCCCCAGAAGCTCCAAGAGGATGTCCTAAAGAAACAGCGCCACCGTTTACGTTTACTTTGTCGTTATCTAAGTTTAAGATTTTTGCATTGGCTAATCCAACAACAGAGAAAGCTTCGTTAAATTCGAAGAAATCAACATCAGAAATTGAGATTCCAGCTTTGTCTAATGCTTTTGGTAATGCTTTTGCCGGACTTGTTGTGAACCATTTTGGTTCCTGTGCAGCATCTGCAAAACCTTTTATGTAAGCTATAGGTTTTAAACCTAAAGCATTTGCTTTTTCTTCAGACATTAAAACCAAAGCCGCAGCTCCGTCATTAATTGTAGAAGCATTTGCTGCAGTTACAGTTCCGTCTTTTGTGAAAACTGGTGCTAAAGATGGAATCTTATCTAATTTCACATTAGTATATTCTTCGTCTTTAGAAAATATAATAGGTTCTCCGCGTCTTTGAGGCACTTCAACAGGAACAACCTCATTATCGAATTTTCCAGCATCCCAGGCTTTTGCACTTCTTTCATAAGATTGGATGGCAAAAGCGTCTTGCTCTTCACGAGTAATTTTGTATTCAGTTGCACACAAATCAGCGCAAACTCCCATTGCGTTGTTGTCGTAAGCATCTGTCAAACCATCTTTCTGCATTCCGTCCAACATTGTTGCCGGGCCAAATTTGTTTCCGGCACGCATTTGTACATAATGTGGAATCAAACTCATGCTTTCCATTCCGCCCGCTACTACAATTTCAGCGTCACCACATGCGATTGCCTGGGCAGCGAACATAACCGCTTTCATTCCGGAAGCACAAACTTTGTTTACTGTTGTCGCAGCAACTTCGTCTGATAATCCTGCAAAACGAGCAGCTTGTCTTGCCGGAGCTTGTCCAACTCCTGCCTGAATTACATTCCCCATGAAAACTTCATCGACTAATTTTGGGTCAAGGTTAATTTTTGAAAGGGCTCCTTTTATAGCAGCAGCGCCTAGTTTTGGTGCAGGTACAGTAGATAACCCGCCCATGAAACTTCCGATAGGTGTTCTAACGGCAGAAACGATAACAACTCTTTTGTTCATTTTCTGTTTAATAATAGTTATAAGCAAATTTACTGTTTATTTAATTATATTCAAATTTTGTGTTGAATAGGAGAGATTTTAAATTTGAGTGAAATTTTTGTTAATTCTATTTGTTTGATTGTGAAGTGGTTTTGAAAAAAGATAAAAAAAAACTAAAAAAACTCGAAAAAAAGCTTGTGAGAAAAGGAATGTTGTTATACATTTGCACTCGCAAAACGGAAGCAATTCCACTAGCAAGGAGAGGTGCCAGAGCGGTAATGGAGCAGATTGCTAATCTGTCGACGGGTAACCGTCGCCAGGGTTCGAGTCCCTGTCTCTCCGCTTAAATTTTGCCTCGGGGTGTAGCGTAGCCCGGTTATCGCGCCTGCTTTGGGAGCAGGAGGCCGCAGGTTCGAATCCTGCCACCCCGACTACAATTGAAATAATGGACGCATAGCTCAGCTGGATAGAGCACCTGCCTTCTAAGCAGGCGGTCGAAGGTTCGAATCCTTCTGCGTTCACGAAAAGCCACTCATTTGAGTGGCTTTTTTGTTTTACGCAATCTATTCGGTTTTATCGATGATTTTTAGGAAGTTGTCTGTTTAATTGATTTTAGAATTGTATTTTTATATTCAACTTTTCTAATACCACGAATCAATGGAATCTCTGATCTTAAAATATAAAAGTTTAGGAATTACTGATGTATTGCATTATGAGAAATTCAATTTGATTTCTATAAGCCACCATTCTACAAAAATTGAAGGATCAACTTTGACAGAATTGGAGACTCAAATTTTATTAGATGACGGTTTAACGCCAAAAGGGAAGCCCCTTAATGATACTTTGATGGTAACAGATCATTTTAAAGCACTTCATTTTATTATTGATATGGCAAAAAGTAAGACTCCTGTTAGTGTTGAGTTAGTTAAGGAAATTAACTCTTATGTTATGAAAAGCACGGGAGGTGTCTATAATACTATTTTAGGAGAAGTTGATGCTAGTAAAGGAATGTTTAGAAAAGGGAATGTTACAGCAGGAGTTTCTTATTTTCCAAATTATGATAAGGTCGAAAGACTTACCAATGACTTGGTTAAATTTATAAGTGATAAAATGAAAGAGAATTTGACAATTGATGAAAAGCTGTATTTGTCATTTGATGCGCATTTTAATCTTGTGAGTATTCATCCGTTTTATGATGGTAATGGAAGAACCTCCAGATTGTTTATGAATTATATTCAGGCATTTTATGATCTTCCTTTAGCAATTGTTAATAGTGAAGATAAACAAGAATATATTCAGGCTTTAATAGATACCAGAAAAGAAGATAATATTCAAATTTTTAGGGATTTTATGAAAGATCAATATGAAAAATATTTGTCAAACGAAATCAAAAAATTTGAAGATGGCTTTTCATCCAAAACGAATAGAGGATTTAGTTTTTTGTTTTGATTAGCTTCTTCTTTATAACGTTAAAATTACTTACTGCTTAGCCTATGACTTCTTAAGGTTATTCTTTGATTGTAAAAAAATCAAAACCATAGTGTACCATTATATTTACTTTTTTAATTTAATTTATCCTACAGGTTGAAATAGTAATCAGCAGAATTAATGTATAAAAAGCATTTCTTTGAATATTAATATTGCCAATCAAAACGTCCTTCTCTTATTTGTACTTTTTCGCCTTTATCATTTATAGCGTCAAACCAAAAAGTTCCTGCAATAATTGATTTTGACATATCCAAATGATAAAAGACTAGATTGATTTTTAATAGATTAATTTAACATAAAGTTAAATTGGTTTCTTAGGTAATTTTTATTCGTTGTTTTTCATTTGCTTTTTTATCTCTCATGGAAAAAGATCTTTTGAAAATGACTGACGACGAACTTCAGAAATTAATTTTTGAAGGGAATGATGCTGCATTTTCAATTATTTTTAACCGTTATTGGAAAAAGCTTTATTCATATGCTTTTAAAATTTATAAAGATGAAGCGATCTGCGAAGATATCGTTCAGGAAATCTTTATAAGTCTTTGGAAAAACGCATCCAACACTGTAATCTTAAACCTTGAAGCTTATCTTCTTAGAGCAGTAAAATATAAGATTGCCAATCAAATCAGAAACCTGAAATTCGACCAGCAGCATATTAAAATATTAGATAGCATTCCAGATCCTGGCTTTACTGTAAACGATTTGGAATATATTGATTTAGAGAAAAATATCAACGATCAGATCAATAAGTTAACTCCTAAATGCAGAGAGGTTTTCCTGCTCAGCCGAATGGATCATTTTACAAATGCCGAAATTGCGGTAAAACTCAATTTGTCAATTCACACTGTTGAGAAACATATCAGCAATGCTCTAAAGCAGCTTCGCTTAAACAACACTTCTTATAATTATCTTCTTTTTTACTGGGCGGCGTTCTTTTATGTTAACTAAAAAACACCGGTTTTAAGAAAACGTTAAGCCTGCATTTTCGACTACTTGTTCGATTCAAAAAATGTGACTTGTCTATAAAAGCACATATTTTGAAAAAAGAAATCTTTTTGCAATTAGCAAAAAAATACGAAGAAGGTACCTGCACACCTGAAGAAAAAATCGCCGTTGAATCATTTTTTGATAAGATGCAGAAGCAATCATTAGACATGGAATTATCTGATGAAAAAGGGGATGTAATTCTAGATAAGATATTTTTAGAATTAAAGGTAAAACCAAAAAAATATACTATTCGAAAAGCGTTGAAAATTGCGGCAATTTTAGTTGTCGGACTTTCGATTGCATTTACTGCAGCTCAATTTATTTTTAAACCTGAAGTAATAACTCAAATTACAGCTAAAGGAGAAAAGAAAGAAATTTTCCTTAAAGACGGAAGTGTTATTGTCTTAAACTCAAACAGCAGCATTACTTATCCGGAAGAATTTGAAACTACAAGAAATATTACACTTGTTGGACAGGCTTATTTTAAAGTTTTCAGAGATGTAAAACGACCTTTTATAGTTCAAACACATGATGTAAAAGTGAGAGTTTTGGGAACTTCATTCGACATTAATTCTTATAACCATCATAATACTAAAGTAAGTGTGATTAGTGGTAAAGTAGAAGTGAGTTCGCCAACCGGAAAAAAAGTGCAGATTACTAAAAATCAACAAGCCGATTTGATAAAGAATTCAGATCTGCAGATTTCTACAGAAAACAGCGAAGATAAAATCGCCTGGATCAGTAATACTATTATGCTTAAAAATACCAAGCTTTCAGAAACCGTTAAAATTATTGAAAACTGGTACAATGTAGATATTACAATTGAAGATCAAGATTTAAACAACCTTACAATTTCCGGAAAGTTTAAAGATGAAAAACTGGAAAATGTATTGGAAAGTATTGCCTATTTAAAACAGCTGAAAATAAATTACACAACTAAAAACCATATCACTATAAGAAAAAAGACACCTTAAAAACAGAAAAAACAAACCCGCTTCCGGTGCAACGGAAACGGGCAATTTTAAAAGACTAAAAATAAAATTTAGAGCCTAATAGTAATGAATACGAAACTACAATTTTTTTTCAATAAGTATATAAAGATGAAAAATCTTTACTTAATGATTTTATTAATTTCTTCCTTTAATGGATTTGCTTCTGTACAGTCGGGTAAAGATGTGCAGATTAGCCTTAATCTAAAAGATGCGGCAATTACAGAATTTTTCAGCGCAGTAGAACAGAAAACATCTTTTACTTTTCTTTTTGACGAAAAGATATCTGGAAGTTCGCAACGCATTTCCATTTATGCAGAAAAGGAAAGTCTTGATGGGGTGCTTGCAAAAGTAGCAGCAAAAACAGGTCTTTCATTTAAAAAACTAAACAACACTATTACAGTTACCAAAAATCTTCGTGCTCAGATGAATGTGCGAGGAAAAGTTTTGGACGAAAGCGGTATGCCGATGCCGGGAGTTACTATTCTTGAAAAAGGAACAAAAACAAACACGATGACAGACATGGAAGGGAATTTCAGCTTTGCTGTAAATGCTTCGGCTGTCCTTGTAGTTTCTTACATGGGATATGTTTCTCAAGAGATTCAAGCGAGTGCTAATCCAATTACTGTTGTAATGAAATTAAGTACAAGCGAACTTAATGAAGTTGTAGTAACGGCTTTGGGAATTAAAAGAGAAGAGAAACGTTTGGGATTCTCACAGCAGACCATTAAATCTGATAATTTATCTCAGGGAAGACCAAATAACTGGTCATCTGGATTAAAAGGAAAAGTGGCAGGTTTAAGTATTACTTCTACAGGTTCCGGTCCATTAAACTCTCAGCAGATTACACTTCGAGGAAACAGATCTTTAAGTCCAAAAGGAAATTATGCTTTGATTGTTGTTGACGGAGTTCCTGTAAATGCTGAAATGACAACGTCGGGTTCAAGCAGCGCCTATATGGGAGAAGATTCTCCGATTGATTACGGAAACGGAATCTCTGATCTTAATCTGGATGATATCGATGAGGTTACGGTTTTAAAAGGTGCAGGTGCAACTGCGCTTTACGGAAGCCGTGCAGCAAACGGAGCCTTAATTATTACGACAAAATCTGGAAAGAAAAACAAAGGTTTAGGAATTTCTTTAAATACAGGAGCAACATTTGATGTGATCCAGAGATGGCCGGATTATCAATATACTTACGGACAGGGAACTGGAAATTCGCCAGATGCCTCGGGGAATCAATATTATTCTTATGGAAATTCGGCAGACGGAACTTCAACCAGCGGAACCAGTAGTGCCTGGGGACCGGCTTTTACGGGACAGAATTTCTACCAATATGATCCGACTTTACAAGGACAGTCGGCTCAAAGATTGCCTTGGCAGCCTTACCGAGATAATCGTAAAGATTTCTGGAGAACGGGTGTGACTTTAAACAATAATATTTCTATTCAGGGTGGAGATAACAAAGGTTCTATGCGTCTTTCCGTTGGAAATCAAAAGAATGAATGGATTATGCCGAATACAGGTTTTGATAGAGTTACTGCTGCTGTTAATGCCAATTATCAGGTATCTGACAGAATTAAATTGGGAACGGCAATAAATTACAATACAAGAAATAGTGACAATTTACCTTCTACAGGTTACAACAATGGTTCTATCGCTTATTTTATGATTTTTCAACAGCCCAATATCGACTTGGACTGGTATCGTCCAATTTGGGTGAAAGGTAAAGAGCAAATCGAGCAGTTACATCCTTTCAGCTCTTTTATAGATAATCCGTATTTGATTGCTTATGAAGCGACTAATACATTAGACAGTGATCAAATTGTAGGTAATATTTTTGCCAACATCACTTTGTCGTCAAATCTGGAATTAATGCTTCGCTCTTCTATGAACACTTACAATCAGACAAGGGAGCAGAAAAGACCTTATAGTATCAACAGATATGCAAAAGGATTTTATGAAAGACAAGATGTTTTTAAACAAGAAATCAACTCTGATTTTTTACTTTCTTATAAAAAAGACTTCGGAAATAAATTCTCTCTTGCCGCTTCAGCCGGAGGAAATGCCATGAGTTATAAATACAGAAGAACAGAAGCCGAAGTTACAGGTTTAGTTGTACCGGGAGTTTACAAACTTTCAAATGGTTCCAGTGCACCAATTTTGACTTTAGGTGATGCGTACAAAAAAATGAGCAGTTTGTATGGTTTGGTATCAATGTCTTATGCGGATATGCTTTTTGTTGATATTACAGGAAGAAATGACTGGACAAGTACACTTCCGGTTGAAAACAATTCCTTCTTTTATCCGTCGATTAATACAAGTGCGGTTATTTCTGAAATAGTTTCACTTCCTAAATCAATTGATTTCTTAAAATACAGACTTTCTTTTGCTCAGGTAGGAAATGATACAGAACCTTATAAAACCCAAAAATATTACGGACAAAGTGCCTTTCCAAGTTCAGCACAGACTTTAACGGTTTTATATAACGACCATTTTAAACCTGAAATTACAACAAGTTTTGAGACAGGTTTCGAAATTAGAATGCTTAAAAACCGACTTACAGCAGACGCTACAATTTATGAGAGTGTTACCAAAAATCAAATTATCGATATCCCAATGGATTTTTCAACAGGTTACAGTGGTGCGGTTTTGAATGGAGGAAAAGTCAGAAACCGAGGCATCGAATTGACGCTTGGCGGAAAAATTATTGATGGTGAAAAATTCAAATGGAATTCAACTGTAAACTGGTCTCGCAACTGGAATAAAGTAATGGAACTTCCGGAAGGAATTGATGGTCAGCAGATTATTGGTACAGGAGGAACGGCTTCTATCATTGCAAAAGTGGGCGGAACCACAAGCGCCATTTACGGTTTCGGATTTGTACGTTCTCCTGATGGTCAGATTGTTTACGATAATGCGGGTCTTCCGGCGTATCCTGAAGAAATTCAATACATTGGCGATGCAAGTCCAAAATGGAAAGCGGGTTGGGTGAATAGTTTTTCAATCGGAAACTTCACTATGAATGTTACTTTAGACGGTCAGTATGGAGGAATTATTTATTCGCAGACACATCACAAACTTTCTGAGCAAGGAAAATTGAATTCAAATAATTTGGGCAGGGAAACCGGCTTTATCATTGGCGAAGGTGTAGTTCAAAATGCAGACGGTTCTTATTCTCCCAATACGATACAAGTAAAAACAGCAGATTGGTATACTCGTTATTATCGAAGAGCCAATATCGAATCCAACTCTTTTGATGCTTCTTTTGGAAAACTTCGCGAAATAAGTCTTCAATATACTATGCCAAAAAGATGGCTGAAAAATACAGGACTTCAGTCAGTTCAGTTTTCACTTTTCGGAAGAGATTTAGCAACTGTTTCAGATTTCCCAATTTACGATCCGGAAACAGCAGCATTAAACGGAGATACCATTTTACCAGGTATTGAAATGGGGCAGATGCCTTCACCGGCTACTTATGGTTTCAATTTAAGTTTGACTTTATAATAAGACAATGAAAAAGATAAAAATTACAGCAATATTATTAATGCTTACAGGGCTTACAATTTCTTGTACAGGAGGTTATGAAGAACTAAATGAGAACCCTAATCTTATTACCGAAATAAGTCCGGGCACTTTAATTAATCCAATTATTTACGGAATAGCTTCGCAGAATGCATCGCAGAGTGTAGATGTTACTTTTCATTTAATGCAGGTTTCACTTCCTTTTCCAAGTATTTCAGGAGGTTTGCATCGTTATGATGTCAGCAATAATATTGGAAACTCGGCTTGGAATAATTATTACAAATGGCTGAATAATATCAGAGAAATGCGAATGGCTTCTGTAAAAGCAGGAGACGGCAACTACGAAGCAGTGGCATTAACGCTGAATGCGTTGGTGTATGCTAATCTTACAGATCTTTTTGGGCCTGTTCCGATGACCGAAGCGGTAAGCGGAGAAGATGGCATTTTGTATCCAAAGTATGATACGCAGGAGTTTATTTATGAAACAATTTTAGCCGATTTAGAAAGAGCCAATACGCTTTATGACACAAGTAAAGCGATGATTTATACAGAAGATATTTTGTTTCAAAACAATGTTCTGAAATGGAAAAAGTTTACCAATTCTTTAAAAATGAGATTGCTGTTAAGAGTTTCTAACAGAACAGAAACAGGAGCTTTTGCAAAACTGGCTTATATGGCAGATCATCCTGAGGTTTACCCTGTTTTCACCAATACTGCCGAAAGCGCTATTTTGAAAGTAACAGGTGTTTCGCCAAATGTTTCTCCGTGGGGAAGACCACAGGATTTTAATTTGAACATCAAAATGGCTTCTTTCTTTATTGACAATCTAAATACGCTTGAAGATCCGAGAAGAGCTATAATTGCAACTGGAGCAACAGCTTTGGTTACCAATGCGCCAATCGGATTTAAAGGAATTACAAGCGCTTATGCCGGTTCTGATTCTCAGTTCAAATATAATGCTTCGACACTTTTGAACACACAGGTGCAAAATCCAATGCAGATTTTTCTTTTAACGTATGCTGAAGTTGAATTTATTAAAGCCGAATTAGCACAGCGAGGTCTTATTACAGATGCCGCGGGACATTACGAAAAAGGAGTGAGAGCAGGAATCGAGCAACTAAAAGCGACAACTCCAACGACTTATTTTAGTAAACCAGAAGCACAGTATGATGGAACTTTGGAAAGAATCATGCTGCAGAAATACTACGCTTTATATTTTACAGATTATCAGCAATGGTTTGAATACCGTAGAACAGGATTGCCTGTATTGCCTACGACTACTGCAATGTTAAACAATGGAGTTATGCCGTCAAGATTCACTTATCCAGACAATCAGCAGATTAAAAACACTGAAAACTATCATAAAGCAGTTGAAATGGTTGGAGGCGATAATATCAATACGAAAGTTTGGTGGGATAAATAAAATAGTAAGAAATGAAAAAGACATTTATATACAGCGCATTATTGTTTTGCGGGGTTTTAACAGCACAGACAAGCGTAAAGGGAATCGTATTTGAAGATTTAAATCAAAACGGTAAAAAAGAAAAAAAAGAAAAAGGAATTGCAAATGTTGCCGTAACCAATGGACGTGAAGTAGTTTTAACTGATAAAAAAGGAAACTACGAACTGCCACTGCAAAGCGATGCAATAATTGCTGTAATCAAACCTTCGGGGTACAAGATTCAGGTTAATAAAGATAATCTGCCTCAGTTTTTCTATAATCATAAACCAGCGGGTTCTCCTAAAGGGAAATTTGATGGAGTTGCTCCAACAGGAAAATTACCGGAATCTGTAGATTTCGGATTGCTTCCGCAGAAAGAAACCAATGATTTTACGGCCCTTGTTTTTGGCGATCCACAGCCCTATACTTTAGAAGAAGTTGATTTTTTTACAAGAGGAATTGTTGCCGAAGTCGAAGGTATTAAAAATATTCCGTTTGGATTAAGTATGGGAGATTTGGTGGGAAATGACCTTAGTTTATTCAATCCGTATATTCAGGCAGTAAAAAAAGTTGGAATTCCGTGGTACAATCTTTTAGGAAATCATGATTTAAATTTTGACGCCAAAGAAGATAAATTGGCAGATGAAACGTACGAAGCTCATTTTGGCCCAGCTAACTATGCTTTCAATTATGGGAAAGTGCATTTTATTGTGATGGATGATGTTTTATATCCAGACCCAAGAGATCATGAAGGTTATTGGGGAGGATTTACTGAAGAGCAAATGCAGTTTATAGCAAATGATCTTAAAACGGTTCCAAAAGACAATTTGATTGTTCTGGCTTTCCATATTCCGATAAGCGAACCGGACAGTAAAGACGATTCTTTCAGAGATGAAGACCGTCAAAAGTTATTTGAATTGTTGAAAGATTTCCCAAATACACTTTCCGTTTCGGCACATACTCATTTACAAAGACAAGATTTTTTCGAAAAGAAAGACGGCTGGTTACAAGAAACTCCGCATCATCATTATAATATAGGAACCACATCAGGCGACTGGTATTCCGGAAAACTGGATGAGAAGGGAATTCCAATTTCGGTTATGAGAGATGGAACTCCAAAAGGGTATGCTTTCATTCATTTTAATGGAAATAAATATACCGTTGATTATAAAGTAGCGGGAAAACCGGAAAATTATCAAATGAAAGTTTTCGCTCCAAAAGTGGTAGCCAAGGCAAAACGTACCAAATCCGGGGTATTTGCCAATTTTTTCATGGGAAGTAAAAAAGATAAAGTCGTGTATCGAGTAGATCAGGGAGAATGGAAAGAAATGGAATATGTAGAAGTACAGGATCCATCTTACGTAGAATTGGTTTACGAATGGGAATTGTCTGAGGTGTTAATGCCGGGAAAACGTTCGTCAGATCCTGAAAAAAGCACGCACGTTTGGAGAGGAAATATTCCTTCTGATCTTGCTATTGGAGAACATACTATCGAAATTAAAGCAACAGATATGTTTGGTAAAACGCATTCGTCAAATACCACTTACAGAATCGATAAAGTGAAATAAAATGCTAAAAATCAAAAAGATATTTTGTGTATTAATTGCAGTATCAGCAACATATTCTTGCGGAAATCAAAAAGCAATTACAGCAAAAAGAACGATTGAAGTTCAGGGACATCGAGGAGATCGTGGCAATTTTCCTGAGAATTCGATTCCTGCGTTTCTTAGTGCTGTAAAAAAAGGTGCAGATGTTGTAGAATTGGACGTCGTGATTTCTAAAGATCAGAAAGTAGTGGTTTCTCACGAACCTTTTATGTCGTCGCAATACATGATTGATACCGAAGGAAAGCCAATTTCAAAAGATAAAGAAAAGAGTTATAACCTTTATGAAATGACCTATGACAGCATTAGAAAGTTTGATGGAGGTTCGAGAGGAAATAATGCTTTTCCGATGCAGCAAAAACAAAAAACATACAAGCCTTTACTTTCAGAAGTAATTGATAATGTAGAAGGATTTATCGCCAAAAACAATCTAAAATCAGTTCGATACAATATCGAAATCAAATCTGAAAAATCAGATTACGGAAAAAGACAACCGGAACCGGAAGCTTTTACGGATTTGGTAATGAAGATTATTAAAGAAAAAGGCATTGAGCAAAAGATCAATATACAGTCTTTTGATCCCACCGTATTAAATGTAATGCATAAAAGATATCCTAAAACAAAAATTGCTTATCTGGTTGGAGAAAGCAGTATCTCAGAAAATCTTTTATTGCTTGATTTTAAGCCGGAAATCTACAGTCCGCATTATAAATTGCTCAACCAAACGGCAGTCGATTCACTTCGATTGATGAAGATGAAAATCATTCCGTGGACTGTTAATGATGATAAAGCAATTGATAATATGATACAGCTTCAGGTTGACGGAATTATTACAGACTATCCTGAAAAAGTATTGCAAAAATTAAATTTAAAATAGCGTTTTGATTAATTAACTTAATAAGAAGATTTGATAATGAATGGAATAAATTCCAGAGAGCACCGGATTATTGCTGCAGCCTTTGATAAATTTGACGAGATGTCTTCGGTATTTTCATATGTACTGGAAGAATCTCAGGAATCAGAAATCCGGGAAGGCATGGAATCGCTGGAAAAGTTATACGAGAAATATAGCAAGCTGTACGGCGAACTCGAAAGATGTATTAAGGAATATGAGGGAAAGAAAAAAAGAGTACGAACAGCGGTGAACAAAGGAAACCGAAAACTGCTTTCTGAAATGCGAAAAAATCCACCGTTGTTAAATTTGAATATTTAAGTGTTGATTTAAATTTTCATAAAAACAGCCTTCAAGTCTTAGACTTGGAGGTTTTTTATTTCTGTAACTTTTCAATTTTTTAACTTTAATTATAATCTTTGATGCATATGACATCATAAATAAATGAGATAATATTATGATATGTTAGCAAGAGATTATTTTTTGGTTAATTGCTTGAATTTATGATGCAGTGAAGAAAAATTAATGACTTAAATTTACGAAGTTAGTATTGTTAATTCAGCTTTAACCATCAAAACCTAAAACGTGCATAACCATCTTATTCCTTCGGAAATCTCGTGGCTTTCTTTCAACAACTGTATTTTGGATGAAGCCGAAGACTTAAATAATGCAGTATATGACCGGATCAAATTTTTGGCCATCCATTCTTCCAATCTGGATGAGTTTTTCAGAGTCAAAATAAATAAACTGCAGAAAAAGAAGACGAAGAAAAACAGTGATCTCTTAGAAGATGTTTTAAAAGAAGTAAACCGACAACAAAACAGATTTGGAAAAATATGGAGTTATTCCATTTTGACTGAATTGGCGCTAAATGATATTATTTATTATGAATATCAGGAATTGCTGCCAGCACACTTAACAGAGATTGAATATTATTTCAAAAGTATTATTCTGTCTTATATACAAGTTGTTTATATTACAGTAAATCAGCCCAAAACTTATTTTTTAAATAACAGAAGTTTATATTTTTTGGTAAAATTAAAAGATACTAAGGGCAATTATAATTTTGCTTATTTAAATATTCCTTCAGATAAACTGGAACGTTTTAAGCAGCTGGAAAGTATAGAAAACAGACAGTATATTATTTCGATTGATACGATAATCAGAAATTGTTTATCATTGATATTTCCTGCGGATAAAATCATTTCGTGCAATGCCATAAAATTAAACCGGGATGAAAATTATTTAATTGAAGACGAAACTTCAGGCGATTTAATTGCCAAAATTGAAGCAAAAGTCGAAGAGCGTAAAAAAGGTACTGCTACAAGATTTTTATACGATTCTAATATGGATGCAGATTCTTTTTCAATCTGTAAAAAAGCATTCAAACTTTACAAAAGTGAAATGATAAAAGGAGGAAGTCATCATAACTTTTTTGATTTATTCAAATTTCCAAATCCTGTAAAACCAAAATTGCAGGGAGCAAATTATCCAAATCTTCCCCATCTGCCTTTTGAAAACAAAACATCGATTTTTGATGTCATAAAAAAACAAAACCAACTGCTTCATTTTCCATATCAATCCTATTATTATGTGCTTCAGTTTTTTAATCAGGCCGCAATAAATAAAAATGTTACGGAAATTAAAATTACATTATATCTTATATCTTCTCAATCCTTAATTGCAAATGCTTTAATCAGCGCTGCAAAAAATGGCAAAAAAGTAACCGTTTTTGTTGAGGTAAAAGCGCGTTTTGATGAACATAATAATTTGTACTGGTCTAAAGAAATGAAAAACGCAGGTATTAAAATCATCCAGAGTCTTCCTAATTTAAAAGTACATGCCAAAGCGGCCATGATTACAATGAAAGACAAGTACGGCAATAAAAAGAATTATGCCTATTTGTCAACAGGAAATTTCAATGAAAGTACAGCAAATATCTATTCAGATTTTGGTTTTTTTACCGCAGAAACGGCGTATACCAATGATTTAAAAAAGATATTTTCCTTTTTAAAAACCAAGAAAAAAGGCACAGATCCAAAGCATATCCTAGCTGCCGGTTTTAATATGAAGGAAAAATTGCTGGAACTAATGGATGCAGAAATAAAAAATAAAAAAGCAGATAAACCGGCATCTATATTTTTAAAAGTAAACGGACTGGATGAAAAGGATATTATTGATAAACTTATTGAAGCCGATAGAGCTGGTGTCGAAGTTACGTTAATAGTCCGCGGAATATGTACGCTTTTACCGGGAATTAAAAAAGTATCACAAAACATAAAAATCTATCGCATTGTCGATATGTTTTTAGAGCATTCCAGAATCTATAAATTTGCCAATAACGGACACGAAAAAATCTATTTATCTTCTGCAGATATGTTAAGCCGAAATTTAAACAGAAGAATAGAAGTGGCTTTTCCTGTGTACGATGAAAAACATATTGAAGAAATAAATAAAATTATTCAATTGCAATTAGAAGATAATACCAAAAAAAGAACAATAAACAGCGAAGGCGGTAGTGAAGTGGAAATAGAAGATCATATAACTCCAAGTAGGGCACAGGACGAAACTTACAATTGGCTTGCTGATGCCAATAAGTTAGCGTAAATTGATTTGCAAAAAGGACTTTATTTAAAGAACGCTTAAAGGAGGATAAGAATTTTTAAGTTTATAATTAGATAACCATTAAATAAAACACATTAAAATTAGCCATTGTAGAATGAGTTTATGGGACAGCTAAAAGCTTTAATGTTAAGTTTTTATTATCTGCTTTAATGTGATATACGATTTATATATGTTTGTTAAAGTAATCAAAATAATAAGCCTTACAAATGAGTATATTAAATTTCCTAAAGCCCAAAAAAGAGAAAAGATTAGTTTCTGAAAATGATTTTAATGCAAATTTAGTTAAGCATTACAGGCTTGCTACAGAATCTCTAGTGAGTCTTAGGGATGCTGAAATTGAAGAAGAAGATGAACTGAAAATCGATTACTTTTTTTACTCGGATTCTCTTTTAAAAGCAGAAGCATTACAAATAGAATTGCAAAATATTGGTTATATCGTAAAAAATAAAGTGGCTCCTCATAATAAAAGTGCCTTTGTAATTTCCGGAAGAACAACAGAAGTCAGAATGATGCATGAATCATTAAGTAAATGGGTAGCAGAAATGTGCGAAATTGGATATAAGCATGACAGCAGTTTCGATACTTGGGAAATTGTTGTTGAATCTTATATTAAATAGAATATTGAAATTAATGAAAATATTTGTTCAAATTGTGAAGCAGGAAACGAGACAAACTCAAAAAAATGCTCGTCCTGCTGATATCGTTCGGAAGTTTTAGAAAATCATGAATCTTTAATAGATCCATAGCATAACTTATTTTAGCATTTATAACAAAGTCTTTAATTTTCGAAGTGCTTTTATATTTCAACTTACTCCTACAAAATACTATTTTTTCCCGATCAAATCATAGATTATTGACAGTTGAAAATTGAAATAAAACTGCTTTTTGCCATGTTATAAAAAAATAAATCATCTCAATTTTGAAGAAAAAATACTAAATATGATTATTAACTTCGAAATGTATTTTTTTGAAATTTTAAATTGAATTTATGTAGCAAATGTATAGTTGATGTTTTAAATTTGCAAAAAGCAAAGTGTAATTTTTACACTGAGTTTTGTATTAGAATATAGGTATGGTTTGTATTTTTTAGTTATCATTCTAAGTTTAATCAAGAACATTTTAAATTATTATAAGGATCCCCAAGTCTTTAATCTACTATTAAAATGAAGATGAAAGAGCTAAACTGTTTTAGTATTTAGTTTTTTGTCTAAAAAGAATTTTTAAACTCATTAATTGATTACACAAGCAAACAGCAATATGCTGTAAAGCTTGCTTTTCTTATATTTTTATGCGCCTAAAATCTATTTTTTTTCTTTTTGTATTTTTAATTTTTAGTGACTTATGTTATTCTCAGAGTTCAAAATATGACAAGGTTTTTAACGAAACATCTACCGTACTTCTAAGTTCAAATCCGGAAAAGGCACTTCGAAATACCGCTTATCTTTATGAAATTTCAGCAAATAACACAGAGCGTATAAAAGCATCTATGCTTAGAGCGACGCTTCTGCGCCAAAACGGTATGCGAAATGAGGCTGTTATAGCTTTAAAACGTGCAGATAGTTTGGCAGTATTGGATAAAAATTATAATCTTCAGGCAAGAATAAATGGTTTTCTTTCGACTATTTATCGTGAATACGAAATTTACAGTCTTGGTAAAGTTTATTTGCAGAAAGCAATAGCAGTTAGTAAAAAGATTGAAAACAAGAATGAAATGTATAAATTTCAGGGGACGTTATCTCAGGAAATTGCTTATTATGAAATGTATTCTTCTAATTTTTCGAAAGCAATCGCAGATCTTAAAGTTGGAAAGAAAAAATTTGAGTTGGCTGATTCCACTATAGATAAAAAATTCCACATAGCTGTTAATGATGAGCTTATTGGAAAAAATTACCTTTCCTTGCAAAAGATTGATTCGGCATTGATTTATTTTCAAAAAGCGGAGAAAGAACTCTCAGAATCGGAATCTTCAAAGAGTCCGTTAAAAGGTTTTATATTTAATGGCTTTGGAAATGTATATGCAAGTGTTGGTGATGATAAAAAAGCACTACTTTATTATCAGAAAGCGGAAGAGATTGCAATGGCCTCAGATTTTTTTACATTAAAGCAGGAATTGTACACTTCGTTAATGCAATTTTATAAAAAGACTGACTATAAAAAGTACATCGAGTATAATGAATTGAATCTGAAGTTGAAAAAAGATGAGGAAGATAGTCGTAAAAGTAATACAGATGAGTTAATTAAAACGCTAAGAGAGGAGCAAGAACAGAATCAGTCTAAATATCAACAGAGTAGGATTATTATTGCTGTTTGCTGTTTTGTTTTTGTGGTCTTAATTGCGTTGGTGGTATATGTATTTAGAAGAAAGAAGTATTATACGTCAAAATTATCTAGTGATAAGACAGAGGTCGTATACATTGAAGAAGATGAAAAGCCTAAGCAGGAAGCTTCTAAAGAATATATGTCCGAGGCTACAGAAAATGCTATTTTAGAGAAAATACACAAGCTTGAAGAATCTCACTTTTATCTCAATAAAGATATTTCGTTAAATTATGTTGCGGTAAAACTATCTATAAATCAGCGTTATATATCATATGTCATAAACAAAAACAAATCCATTGATTTTGCAGGATACATAAATGAATTACGAATACATTATATTACAGATCGTTTAAGAAACGACAGTAATTTTTTAAAGTATAAAATTAGTTTTCTTGCAGATCTCTGTGGTTTTTCTTCTCATAGCAGATTTACAACTACTTTTAAAAAGGTTACCGGGGTATCTCCCTTAACTTTTATTACTGATCTCCAGGAGGAACGTGATAAAGAAAAAAAAGAGCAGGGGGAATAGTTTAGAAAATACACAGAATAAAAAAACATCAATTTTGATTTTTCAGATTGATGTTTTTTTGTTTTTAGATTGCTTTAGAAGAGAAAAACTAATTGCAATTTTTCTCTTCTAACGTAATAATTTGTTCTGGAATACTCCATTATTTCGTATCAAATGATACCTCTTTTTAGTCGGTTTACTCGCTTTTTTGAAAAAAAATGATGTTAACAATGAGCGAAAAATAACATGTTTTTTTTTCAAAAAAGATTACATTCTCAATTCTTAAAATTATCTCTGTAATCCTCTTCTTATTTTCTGTTGAAAAGCGTTAAATCGATTGTTTTTTATAATTGATTGCTGATGAGTTAGTTATTGATTTTTGCATTGCTTAATACTTTTTATTTTACGTAATCTGGCAAGCCTTTTTGAAAATTTCAGTGCATTGATTAATTAATTTCGCCCGGAATTTATGCGGGCTAATGTAGTGAAATGACTATTTGAGAAGGAATATTTCTTTTTTACATTCTTCTCATTCGATATGAAAAAACGCATATTATTTTTTCACCTCAGTTTGAAATGGTGATTTTTTTGTCCCGAAATACAAGTTGGACATTTATAAGTTCGAATAATAATAAACTTTAATATATAGCAGGTCGGGGAAGTAAACAGAGCTTCCGATGACCTTAATTTGGTTTACTTGTCAATATCTGTTGCAAAGTGAATTTTTTAAGAATTTAAATAAAGAAAATTTAAAAGGAAACTTTTATAGAGGAATATTATTTTAAGATTAATTTATGGGAAAAAACTACTCGTCTAAACACAAAAAATCCAATTTTAATACTGTACTTTCTTGTTTTTTAGCACTGTTTGCTGTTCTTTTTTTTGATGAAAGCGCTTACTCACAGGATTGTTCTGTAAATGCCGGTATCAATAGTACAATTTGTGCGAATACGCCACTTGTTTTAAATGGTGTAGCGGGAGGTAATATTGTAAGTCATACGTGGACTCAGATAGCAGGTCCTTCAGTGGTGATTCAAAATCCAAATAGTGCCGTAACAAATGTTTTAGGTGCCGTTGGAGGAAATACTTATACCTTTCGTTTATCGGGCGTTTGCGCGATAGGAAGAACTTATCAGGATGTTAGTATCGTCGTAAATCCGATTACTATTGCCAAAGCAGGAAATAATATCCAAGGCTGTCCTGGTACTTATGCACTGTCTGCAAATGCTCCTTTGAATCCTGGAGAAACAGGACAATGGGTGAAAAGTGGTGCAGATAATGCAGGTGTAACCATAAGTAGTCCAAATTCTCCAAACTCAATGATAACAATGTCTCCAAGTGCTGCCGGTAGTACGCAGTTAACCTGGAGAATTAGTTCTTCTACTTGTTCATCATCTTCTACTATAACTGTAACCAACTATGGAGGAGAAGTTGTTGCCAATGCTGGTCCTGATCAAAATTTATCAGAATGTTATACAGCTACACAGTCTACGAGCTTAAATGCGTCAATAGGAGGAAACGGAACAGGAACGCAACAAGGAACCTGGTCGTTTGTATCAGGTCCTACTGTACCAACAATTACAAATGCTAATACTCCAAATGCAACAGTTTCGAATTTAACTCAGGGATCTTATGTCTTTAGATGGTTAGTTCAGGGACCATGTGCGGTTGGTTCTGACACAGTGACAATAAATGTACCGGCTGCAACACAAGATGTTACAACTGCCGGAGGAACAAATACTTCACAATCTTTTTGTGATAATACTATAACTTCAACAATTTTACAAGGGAATATACCTTTGTATGCGGGTGAAACAGTTGAATGGAGTACAAACTCAACTGCAACTATTGTTTCTCCTGATAAGCCAACTACACAAATAACGGGGTTAGATTTTAGCACTAATCAATCGTATACTTTTATCTATAAAATAAAAGGAAATAGTGCAGTCAATCCAAATTGTGAGACTCAATCTACTTTTACTGTAAATTATGTTAATAGTGCAACAAGTCTTACTTTAAATAATGGAGTAAATACTGTTGTTTTACCCGTTAACAATACTTCGGGAAGTGTCCTTATGAGTTATTCTGGTGGTAATGCTAACCAGGCTATATTTGTAAATGGTCCTGCACCGGCTACGGGAGGTTTTAATGGAAACAATTTTACTTTTTCAGGATTATCGCTCCCTGGAACTTATACATTTAGAGTAAGAAGATATACAAGCGGTAGTTTTGCTACTGGCTGTTCTGAGGCATTTGCAGATCTTAATGTTGTTGTTTCAAGAAGCCCGGAACCATCAAATGCAGGTACTACTGTTGCTTTGCTTTGTGGCATTACCACAACTCAATTATCAGGTAACAATCCAGCTTTGATGGCAACATCAGGTTTATCAGGTTACTGGTCACAAGTAAGTGGACCTAATACTGCCATTTTTGATAATATAAATAATTATAACCCTACTGTTAGTGGATTGGCTATAGGAGTGTATGTTTTTAGGTGGAACATCACAGGAGGAACAAATGCGGTGGATACTTTCAGTGAAACTTCTATCACGGTATCGGGGCCTCCTAGTGCAGATGCAGGAACAACACCTGTTACGGTATGTGCGGGTAGTTATTTCCTAAAAGCTGGTGCATTAGTAGATGGACAAACGGGACAATGGACGCAAGTTGGAGGTCCTTCGACTGCTTCAATTGTAAATCCGGCAAGTCCTCAAACTTATGTTAACGGAATGGCACCAGGCAGTTCGTATACTTTTAGATGGACTGTAACAAGTGCTGCAATAGATTGTGCTCCTGCATCTAGTGATGTTGTTATAAATACTACGTCTACATTTTCGCCTTCTCCTGCAGAAGCTGGAGCAGACAGATGCTTGCCTTCTGGAACAACTGCTGCTACATTATCCGCGACAGCACCTGCAGTAGGTACGGGAACCTGGACCCAGGCTTCGGGACCATCAATAGTTACTTTTAACGATCCTAATAGTCCTAATACAAATGTAACTGGACTGGTAGATGGAATTTATACATTTGAATGGACTACATCAGCTGATCCGGCATGTTCGGATTTTTCAGACAGAACAACTCTTACAATAGCAGCGACACCAACTTCTGTTGCCGGAGCTAATCAGGATATTTGTACAGATAGTTCTGGAAATAGTGTTACCATGAATGCAAACAACCTTACAACAGGTTTAACAGGAACATGGGTTCAGGTTTCCGGAAATAGTTTTTGGACCGTTTCTGATATTCATGATCCAAAAGCTGTATTTAGTAATTTAGCACCTGGAAATTACGTTTTTAAATGGGTCGTAAACAGAGGTACTTGTGATTCTGCTTCAAGTGAAGTGAGTTTTAAAGTAAGTTTACCACCAACTGTAGCAGTAGTAACAAACTCACCATTATCAGTTTGTACTACAACTGCAAACTTAACAGGAAACACAATAACAGCAGGAGTAGGAACCTGGTCGGTTGTTTCAGGACCAAATAATCCAACTTTTGCGAATGTAAATAATGGCACAACTACAGTTTCAGGACTTACAACTGGAACGTACGTGTTGAGATGGTCTAGTGTAAATGGACCGGCTTGTGCAACTTCAACTGATGATTTAACATTAAATGTATATGCTCCTGCAGATGCGGGACCAGATCAGATTCTTTGTGATGCATCTGAAATTATTTTGCAGGGAACAAAAGGATCTACAGGTACCTGGACTTTGGATTCTGGATCTGCAACAACAACAATTACACCAATTTCTTCTTCTACAGCGAGAGCCACAATTTTACCGGGAAATACATATACCTTTAGATATAGCATAGCAAGTTCAGGAAGTTGTGCCGCTACTAGTGATACTATGACCGTTACAAATAGTGCTTTACCTACAACACCTGATGCAGGAGTTGATCAGGATATCTGTTTATCAGCTGGTAATTCGATTGCTTTAAGTGGTAATTCAATTACTTCCGGATCGGGTATTTGGAGTAAAGTCAGTGGACCGGCAGGTGGTGCAATAGCTTCACCTACTTTAAGTACTACAAACGTTACCGGACTAACAGAAGGTGTCTATATTTTTAAATGGACAGCCAGCAATGGTACTTGTAATAATTTAAGTGATGTTGTTAGAATAAACGCTTACTCACCTCCAAGCCCAGCCGATGCGGGAGCAGATCAAAGTGCTTGTCAGTTAGCTACCCAGCTTGATGCAGTAGCTCCTACAAGAGGTATTGGAACATGGACATTAACAACTGATCCGTCTAATGGAGGAATTGTTATTGATAGTCCAAATAATCCAAAATCAACATTATCAATTGCTAACCCATATTTATTGCCGGTAGGAACATATACTTTTACCTGGACAGTAAGAAATGGATCTGTTTGTGCTGTAAGTACAGATACTGTAAATATTACCTTTACAGGAGCACCTCCAACACCTGCAAACGCAGGTCCTGACCAGAATTTATGTAATTCGACTACAGCAGTAATGAATGCTAATCCTGTTAATCCAGGAACGGGAACATGGACTCAGGTATCGGGGCCAACAACAGCTATTTTTTCTAATAGATTTAGCGCTCAGTCTACTGTATCAGCTTTGACAAATGGAACTTATGAGTTTAAATGGTCAAGTTCTAATGGTGGAGGCTGTAATTTAGAAGATACAATGCTGGTAACAATTAATCCGGCTATTGCAGCTGTAAATGCTGGTCCGGATCAAACACTGGGAGAATACGCAACTGTTACTATGGCTGCAACAAACCCTGCACCAAATACAGGTACGTGGTCATTTGTTTCAGGACCTAATACTCCTGTGATTATAGATGTAAATAGTCCTACTACACAAATTGCCGGAACTATTCCAGGTAAATATGTATTTAAATATACTGTTTCTAACGGCTCTTGTGCTGTTGATTCTGATACTGTAGAAATTACATTAATCGGTCAGACAGATTTGAGTTTGACTAAAACCGCTGATGTTATATCACCTAGAGTGGGAGATATTGTAACTTTTACGGTTGCTGTTACAAACAATGGAAACCGTGATGCAACCGGAATTGCAGTGAGAGATAATTTACCGGCTGGATTCACTTTAATTACAGGAAGTGTCTCTAATCAGGGTAATTATAATGCAGGAGGAAACGCAATAAACTGGTCTGGTTTATCAGTTTTAAATGGAGCTACTTTAAACTTAACTTATAAAGCCAGAGTAAATGCTGCGACGGGAGCAACTAATGAATACACCAATACAGCTCAAATAACAGCTAGTGATCAGGTTGATCCAGATTCAATACCAAATAATAATATTCCAACAGAAGATGATCAGGCTTCTCTAACTCTTACTCCAACACCAAGTGTTGATTTAGCGATAACGAAACAAATAAATAATGCTACACCAGACGTTGGAACGAATGTTCAGTTTACAATTCAAGTTGTAAATAACGGACCTAGTAATGCTACGAATGTAGTGGCAACTGATAACTTGCCAGCTGGTTATACCTGGATAAGCGATAGCAGTGCAGGAAGCTATAACAGAGTAACTGGCGCATGGACTATAGGGAATCTAGCAAATGGAGCCAGAGCTACCTTGACAATTACCGCCAGAGTAAATGCAACTGGAAGTTATGTTAATACAGCAACTGTAACGAGTACTGAAACGGATACTAATACTGCTAACAATACAAGTAGCGTTTCTAGTACTCCAAGAGCAATTGCAGATTTAAGTTTAACAAAAGTTGTAAGTGCAGGCCCATATAATGTTGGTAGTAATGTTACTTTTACGATAACGGTTAGAAATGCCGGACCAAGTGCTGCAACTTCTGTAAGTGTACTTGATTATTTACCTTCAGGTTATACTTATGTGAGCCATACAGGAACTACATATTCTAGCACTTCAGGTTCTTGGAATATAGGAACTATAAATAGTGGTGGTCAGGCAATATTAACAGTTACCGCTAGAATAAATGCAACCGGAGATTATAGAAATGTTGCAGAAATAGTTCACTCTAATGTATTTGATCCAGATTCAACACCTGGAAATAACAATCCAACAGAAGATGATCAACAGCAAGTTGTAATTACACCAGTTCAGTTAGCTGACTTAGAAGTTATTAAAACTGTAGATGTTACTGCTCCAAAAGTAGGAGATAATGTTAAGTTTAGAATTGCATTAAGAAATGTTGGGCCAAGTGATGCAACAGGAGTGATTGTAAATGACTTATTACCTACTGGTTATACTTTTGTAAGCTATACTTCGACTAATGGAGCTTATAATGCAACTAATGGAAATTGGACAATTTCAGGAAGTGTTGCAAATGGAAAAACAGAATATTTAGATATTACGGCTAAAGTAAATCCTATAACAGGAACAGCTAATGAATTTAGAAATACTGCAAGTGTAACAGCAAGTAATCAAACGGATCCAGTCCCTGCGAATAATACTTCAACGGTAACTACTGTTCCAACAGCTTTAATTAATTTATCACTAACTAAATCGGTAAATAATATTAGTCCGTTAGCGGAATCAAATGTGGTGTTTACTGTAAGAGTTTCAAATGCGGGACCAAGTAATGCTACAGGAGTGCAGGTTAGAGATTTACTTCCTAACGGATATACTTATGTTAGTTCGACAGTTTCAAACGGAACTTATGCCAATGGAACTGGATTATGGACTATTGGAACTATCGCAAACGGAGCTTCAGCAGTTTTAAATGTTACGGCTACAGTCAATGCAACAGGAAATTATACCAATGTTGCCGAAGTTATTAGTGCGAATGAAACAGATGTAAATTCGACACCAAATAATAATGTTTTAACAGAAGACGATCAAGATGAAATCACAATATCTCGTGGTCCATTAGTAGATTTAAGCTTAGTTAAAACAGTTAATAATAATACGCCTAATGTTAATGATATTGTAACCTTCAGGATTACGGTAAACAATGCTGGGCCAAGTGATGCAACAGGAGTTGTAGTTACAGATAAATTGCCTTCAGGATATTTATTTGTTAGTGCTGCTCCATCTGCCGGAAGTTATAATAATACACCAGGCTCATGGACAGTTGGAACTCTTGCAAACGGAGCAACAGCTACTTTAGATATTCAGGCTCGGGTATTGCCAACGGGTAATTATAATAACGTAGCAGAAGTTACGGGAGCTAATGAAGTAGATAGTAATTCTACTCCGGGAAATAATGACGCTACAGAGAATGATCAAAGCGAAGTTATTGTAACTCCTGTACAAATTGCTGATTTATCTGTGAATAAAATTGTTGATGTAACTGCTCCAAAAGTGGGCGATAATGTAGTGTTTACAATTGCAGTTTCAAATGCAGGACCAAGCAATGCTACTGGTGTTGTTATTAGAGATTTATTGCCTTCTGGTTATGAATTCGTAAATGCAGTTCCAACTGCAGGGATGTATAACAGAACAACAGGAGACTGGACAGTTTCAAGACCAATTATTGCAAATACTACTGAAACTATTCAGATAACTGCTAAAGTTCTTAAAAATGGCAGTTATGTAAATAATGCTGAGGTAATTGCAAGCGATCAGCAGGATCCGGATTCTACACCAAATGATGGAACCGGAGATGATTTTTCAACAGTAACAACTACACCTTCTGCATTAGTAAATCTTGCAGTTGTGAAAAGAATAAATAATGCAACTCCAGATGTAGGATCTACAGTGGTATTTACAATTGATGTTGTAAATAATGGGCCAAGTGATGCTACAAGTGTGGTTGTAAATGATAGATTACCTACTGGTTACGCTTTTGTAAGCGACGATGCAACAGGAAACTACGACAATGTCTCAGGAAACTGGATAATAGGTAACCTGGCAAGCGGAATAAAAAGAACTTTAAACATTACTGCTACTGTAAACCCAACAGGTAATTATCTTAATACTGCTACGGCAACAAGTACTGAAACGGATGGAAATCCTGCGGATAACACAAGTGAAGTTTCCAGTACTCCAAGAGCGATTTCTGATTTGAGCTTACTTAAAACAGTGGCAACTGCCTCTCCTAATGTTGGCGAAAATGCAGTATTTACCATTGTGGTAACCAATAATGGTCCAAGTAATGCGACAGGAATCGTAGTTACAGATCAATTACCATCAGGATATTCGTTTGTGAGTGCAACGCCTTCAGTAGGAACATTTGATAGTAATTCCGGAGGCTGGTCAGTAGGCAATTTAGCTAACAGCGCTAGTGCAACTTTAAGTATTACAGCTAGAGTATTAGCTACAGGAAATTATAACAATGTTGCTGAAGTAACAGGTGCTGATCAATTTGATCCGAACTCAATACCTGGAAATAATAATCCATTAGAAAATGATCAGAGTACTGTAGTGGTTACTCCGGTTAATGTATCAGATTTGGTTACAGTAAAAACGGTTTCGGCTGTCACTGTTGCAGGTATTTCTGCATCAAGACCAAATGAAGGTGATACTATTAGATACAGTATTGTGGTTACAAATAACGGTGGTCCTACTAGTGCTACAGGTGTTAGTTTAACAGATATTCTTCCTGCAGGTTTAACTTATGAAAGCCATACAGTAACTGCTGGAACTTATAACTATGCGTCTGGAGTATGGACTATTGGAAACCTGGCAGTTAATGGTACAGTTACCTTAGAAATTACAGCAAAAGTAAATGCGGGTACTAAAGGTTTAACTATTATCAATAGAACAACTGCGGCTAAAGGAGATCAAACAGATCCTACGACAGCTGGAGATGATTTAGAGGAAACAATTGTGGTTAGTTTACCACCAATTGCTACTAATGATATTAGTAATGGTAATACAACAAATCAGCCTTCAACTCCATTAAATATTCTAACAAATGATAGATTAGGAGATGGAACTTTAGCAACTCCTGCCAATACTATTGTTGATTTAAACCCTAGTACACCAGGAGTAGAAACAACAATTATAGTACCAGGAGAAGGAACTTGGAATTATGATCCAGCAACTGGTTTAATTGTATTTACACCAGAGGCAGGATTTACATCAGACCCAACGCCATTAGTTTATAAATTAACAGAAACACAAACGGGCTTAAGTGACACTGCGACTATAACAGTTACTTATGTGGCTCAGGCACCAATAGCCTATAACGATTTAAGCAGTGGAAATCCTGTAAATACAGCAGTAACAGTAAATCCATTAGCAAACAACGGTTCTGGAATAGATGCAGACCCGGATGGAACTATAGATCCTTCAACGGTTCGTTTGTTGAGTCCATCAGGAGCAACAGCTATCGTAACAGATTCAAAAGGAATTACAAGTTTTGATGTTCCAAATGAAGGAAAATGGAGTGTTAATCCGGTAACTGGTGCAATTACATTTACGCCACTGCCAACGTTCCATAAAGATCCAACGCCTATTCAATATAATGTAAAAGATAATGATGGCAATGTATCTAATAATGCAACAGTAACTATAGATTATGTACCAGTTGCAGCCAATGACAGAAATACAACACCGGGAACTCCAGGTTTACCAGTTACATTAAATGTTTCTGGAAACGATACAGCAGGAGATACAGTTAATGTATCGACAGTAGTATTAAATGCGTCAAGTGTTTTTGGAGGAATTCAGGTATCTCCTCAAGAAGTTTCTGTAGCAGGAGTTGGTAACTGGATAGCTGATGCTCTTGGAAATGTAACATTTACTCCGGAAGCAGGATACACAATTGACCCTCCGGTAATTAGCTATACAATAAGAGATAATCAAGGGAATAGTTCGAATACAGCTACTATCACAATAGATTATGCTCCAATCACTTCGCCTGATTTATCAATTGGAAATCCAATTAATACGCCGGTAGTTGTTGATGTTACAGCTAATGATACGACAGGAGATTTAGTTGATCCAACGACAGTAAGTTTGGTTAATCCTGGAAATGGAACCAACATTGTACAGGATCCAACGGGAGATATTACCAGCATCACAATTCCTGGAGAAGGAAGATGGAATGTAGATTTAGTAACCGGAAGAGTAACATTTACGCCAAATCCTGGTTTCATTACAGATCCGACTCCGATTAATTATACTATTAAAGATCACGAAGGCAATCTGTCTAATAATAGTTTGATTACTATTAGAGTGATACCTCAAGCTGATTTAGTAGTTACTAAAACAGATAATAAAGAGAAATATGTTCCTGGAACAAACAGTGTTTACACGATAACAGTTAAAAATAATGGTCCATCGACAGCTACAAATGTAGTGGTGTTGGATGATATTACAGATCCAATATTGGAAGCTGCGACAACATGGACAGCTGTTGGTACAGGAGGTACAATACTTTCAAATACAAATGGAACTGGAGATATAAATGCTGGTAACGCAACAATCAGCAGTATTAATGTAGGAGAAACAGTTACCTATACTGTAACAATTGCAGTTCCAAGTAACTATACTGGTCAGATTGTGAATACAGCAAGTGCAACATCGGCTGTTCAAGATCCTAATGTTAATAATAATTCTCAAACGGATATTGATACTGTAAATGCACTAGCAGAGATAGAACTTACCAAAGCAATTGCAACTGCAGCTCCTCATAGAATAGGAGATAATGTTGAGTTTTTAATCACAGCAGTAAACAATGGACCAAGTGATGCTACAGGAATAAACATTGTAGATAAACTGCCAAGTGGTTACACTTTAGTTAGTGCGACACCAAGCAGCGGAACTTATAATGCATCGAATGGTTTATGGAATTTAGGAGGTTTAACTAATACTTCTAATGCTACATTAACTGTGATTGCAAGAATTAATGCGACAGGAAATTATACAAATGTTGCTGAGGTTACTAAAGTAGATCAATTAGATCCAAATGGAGTTATCCACGGAAATAACACGCCTAACGAAATTGATCAGTCAGATGTAACTGTTGTTCCGGTTAAAATAGTTGATTTGGTTACCACAAAAACAGTTGATAAATCAAATCCAAATCAAGGCGACATTGTACAGTATACGATTACTGTTGTAAACAATGGTCCAAGCACAGCGACTGGAGTAAATCTAACAGATAATTTACCTGCAGGATTAGCTTATGTATCGCATGTAGCAACTGGAGGAACGATCAATACGTATGCTGGTGGACTTTGGAATATTGGAAATATCAACATTGGATCTTCTGCGACATTATTAATCAATGCAAGAGTTACTGCGGCAGGAACGGTTAGTCAAACGCCTATTGTAAATACAGTTACACCTGCAGCAGGAAATGAGTCGGATCCAACAACTGCTGGAGACGATTTAACAGAGCCAATTATTGTGACGAGTTCAGACTTAGTTACCGAAAAAACAGTAAGTAAATCAAACCCAAGCGAAGGCGAAACGATTACTTACAGTATTAGGGTTACGAATAACGGTCCAAGTGATGCAACGGGAGTTCGTTTAACCGATATTCTTCCAATTGGAGTTACTTACGTGAGCAACAATCAGGGAGCTGACTATAATTATGGTTCTGGTATCTGGACGATAGGTAATCTTGCAAACGGAGTAACCAAAGTTTTAGATATTAATGTTGTAATTAATTCCGGATCAGCAGGAAAAACGATTGTCAATACAACGACTGCTGCCAAAGGAGATCAATCAGATCCAACTACGGCTGGCGATGATTTAACAGAAACAATAATTGTTCAAAACGGTGCCGATGTCGTATTGAAGAAAGTAGTGAATAATAGTACACCTAACATTGGAGAAACGGTAACTTATACTGTGACGGTAACCAATAAAGGAACAACATTAGTAACGAACTTGGTAGTAAAAGATGATCTGCCAGCTGGTTTAACCTTTGTTTCAGCTACTCCAGGAAAAGGGGTATGGACAACTCCAAACTGGACAGTAGGTACATTACAACCGGGAGAAGAAGGATCTATCGAGATTAAAGCACTTGTTGGTTTAGATCAGGGAGGGAATGTATTAACCAATACAGTATCTAATACACAGGATCAGTTTGATACCAACAGAACTCCTGATGATCCTACTGAAACGATAACGGTTACGAATTTAGATTTAGCCGTTGTTAAAACAGTAAATAACGCGACACCGAATGAAGGTGAGGTTATTAGATATACTATCAGGGTAACAAACAATGGTGCTAGTGATGCAACCAATGTGAGTTTAGTAGATAAATTACCTGTAGGAGTTACTTATGTAAGTGATGTAGTTTCAGCAGGAAATTATAACAATGGTTCTGGATTATGGACAATTGGTAATTTGGTAAACGGTGCGGTTGCAACTCTTACAATTGATGCAAGAGTCAATACAGGAACTTATGGTACAACAATTACCAATACAACCAGTGCCGTAAAAGCGGATCAGGCAGATTCTAATCCGGCAAATAATATTGGTACTGTAGCAATTGTGCCAACGGCTTACATTGATTTGAGTTTATCAAAAGAAATTGTTGGAAATGTTACCAATCCAGCTGTAGGCGATGTAATCACTTTTGAAGTAAGAGTGATGAACGATGGACCTACAAAAGCAACAGGAGTAGAAGTAGTAGATTTAATTCCTTCCGGATATAAATTTATAACGTATAGTTCGACTATTGGAACATACAGCCCTTCAACAGGTCTTTGGAAAGTAGGTTTTGTAGAACCTGGAAACACAGCAGTTTTATTAGTAGATGTTAGAGTTCTGGATAATGGAAATTACATGAACTGTGCAGAGATTACAAAAGCCAACGAACCAGATATTGATTCTACTCCAGGTAATGGTAATGATTCAGAAGATGATTATGCTTGTGCTGCAGCAGCGCCTAATCAATCAGTGGACTTAGCTGTTGTTAAGACGATCTTGAAGAATACGATGAATCCAAAAGTAAATTCTGAGATTTCATTCGAGATTCAGTTAACAAACAATGGAGATATAGATGCAACAGGTGTTGTATTATCAGATATGCTTCCTTCTGGCTATACGTTCGTAAATTATAGTTCTACTAGAGGAGTTTATGATTATGTAACAGGAGACTGGAAAGTAGGTAAGATACTGAATGGAGAAACAGAGATTTTGATTGTTGACGTAATTGTTAACGAATCTGGAGATTATCAAAATTGTGCAAGTATAAAAGCAATGCACCAGACAGATATCAATCCGGCTAACAATCTAAGCTGTATTACGGCTGCACCAATAGCTCTCATAGATTTAGAATTGACTAAAGAAGCAGATATCTTAAAGCCAATTGCTGAAACTAATGTTGAATTTACGATAACATTATCAAACAAAGGACCTAGCAGAGGAACAGGTGTAGTAGTGAAAGATTTACTTCCGTCAGGATTTAAATTCTTAAGCGCTTCTACAACAATTGGAACTTACGATGCGGTTACAGGAATATGGAACGTTGGAAATATTGACATCAACGGAGTAGAAACATTAAAAGTAACAGCTTATGTGTTACCGGCAGGTGATTTCACCAATATTGCAGAAGTGATTGCGGCAAATGAAGTTGATATCGATTCTACTCCTGGAAATAATAAATTACAGGAAGACGATCAGGATGCTGTAACATTAGAGCCTACAGTTCCTTTAAACATCCCGGAAGGATTCACTCCAAACGGTGATGGTATAAATGATGTTTTTGAAATAGAACATTTACAAGTATTGTATCCAAACTTTAGTATGGAGATTGTAAATAGATATGGAAATCTTGTGTACAAATACAAACATAATGGAGACAAGTTTACAACGCCATTATGGTGGGATGGTCATTCAACAGGAAGACTTAATGTCTCTGGAGAGACGCTTCCAGCAGGAACTTATTTCTATACTATTCACTTCAACAACAACGAAAGAAAGCCACAAACAGGCTGGGTATATTTAAAAAAATAAAACTATTCTTTAAGGAGAGAAGAGGTTAAAAATCTTCTCTCCTTTCAAAAATTAAACTCATTTTTATGAAAAAAATTAAAATACTAATTGGATTTTTTGTTTTGATATTTTCCACTAGTACTGTTTTTGCTCAACAAGATCCTCAGTATACACAATACATGTATAACATGAACATTATAAACCCGGCTTATGCAGGTTCAAAAGGATTTACAAGTATCGGTATCCTAGGAAGAACGCAGTGGGTTGGAGTTGATGGTGCACCTCAAACAGCGACATTGTCTATCAATGGTCCTGTAGGAAAAAATGTGGGATTAGGATTCTCTGTTATTCACGATGAAATTGGACCTGTTAAAGAAGATAATGCATACGTTGATTTCTCCTATACTTTAAATCTTTCTGAAGAAGATAAATTGGCATTTGGTATTAAAGCCGGAGCAACTTTTTTGAATATTAGGGAATTTACGACAGTAGATCCGGATCCGTTAAACGCACCAATAAATCAGGTTGCACCTAACTTTGGTGTGGGTTTAATGTACTATAATGAGCGTTTTTATGCCGGTTTATCTGTGCCGAATTTTATCGAATCAAGATATTTGGACCAGAAAAACGGAATCTATTCGTCTGCTTCAGAAAAAGCACACATTTTCTTTACTTCAGGATATGTGTTTGATTTGGATGAAGACTTAAAATTGAAACCTTCTACTATGTTAAAAGCAGCGTCAGGAGCACCTCTTTCAGTTGATTTGTCTTTAAATTTATTAGTACAGGAAAAAGTAGAGTTTGGACTTTCAATGAGATTAGATGACTCTGTAAGCGCTATGGTGGGTTACAATATAAGTCAGGATATGAGAATTGGATATGCTTATGATTATACGACTTCTAATTATGGAGTGTTTAATTCAGGTTCTCATGAGATTATGATACTATTTGATTTGTACAAGAAAAAAATAAAAAGTCCTCGTTTCTTCTAGATAAAAAATAAGATATGAAAAAAATTACTTTAATTATAGTATTGTTATTTGGAGCTGGCGTTTATTCTCAAAATTACAATATCAAAAATATAGAAGCCAATACTAAATACTCTGATTTTGGCGTAACCTATTATGGTGAAAACACGGCAATTTATGCGTCATCAAAAAAGACCAAACAGTCCAGAAATAAAAAATGGTATTTAAACAATCAGCCTTTTTTAGATTTATATAAAGCGACTGTAACCAATACAGGTGAATTTACAGGATCAGAATTGTTTTCAAAAGACCTGAATACTAAAATGCATGAATCTAATGTAACCTTTACAAAAGATTTAAAAACAGTTTATTTTTCAAGAGATAATTACAATAGCAAAAAATATAAGACCGATGATAAAGGATGGGTTTTAATTCAATTGTATAAAGCGGATATCGATGCTGAAGGGAATTGGAAAAATATAACAAAACTGCCATTCAACAGCGATCAGTTTGATACGGGACATCCTTCATTAAATTCTAATGATACTAAATTGTATTTTGCATCAAACAGACCAGGTTCATTGGGACTTACAGATATTTGGGCAGTAGATATCAATAAAGATGGAACTTATGGCGAACCTTATAATTTAGGACCGCAGGTAAATACCGTAAAAAGCGAAATGTTTCCTCACATCGATGCTGATGATGTACTTTATTACTCTTCAAATGGTAAAAAAGATGGAAATGGCGGTTTAGATATCTATGCTATAGAAATTCAAAATAAAAAAGGAGTAGGAGAAGCAGTTAACTTAGGTTTTCCAATAAACAGTGCAAAAGACGATTTCTCTTTAGTTTTCCAAAACGGAAAAAAAACAGGTCACTTTTCTTCTAACAGAGAAGGCGGAAAAGGAGACGATGATATCTACTTTTTCGAAGAATTAGTTAGTCCAATTGCTGCAAAATGTAAGCAGTTCGTTCAAGGGACTGTTCGTGAAAAAGAATCTCAAGCACTTTTGCCTGGAGCTTTAGTAACTCTATATGATGCAAAAGGAGATAAAGTTGAAAGCACAATTGCAGATCAATTTGCTGTTTTTAATTTTAAAGTAAATTGTGATTCTTCGTACAAAGTAACCGCTGTTAAAGATTACTATGATATGGACGAAAAGACTTTTGCCTCATCAAACGAAGCCAATTTGGAGCTCGCGCTTAATCTGGATTTAACTTCTGGTGAATTTGTTTATGTAAGAGGTAAACTAATGGTTAAAATTAAACCAATATATTTTGACTTAGATAAGTCGTTTATTCGACCTGATGCACAGATTGAACTTGAGCGAGTAGTAAGAATTATGGAGAAATATCCAAAACTTAAAATTAATTTAGGTTCACATACAGATAGTAGAGCACATGATGATTACAACTGGTCTCTGTCTAACAGAAGAGCAAGGTCAACTAAAAACTGGATTGTTAGACAGGGAATTGATCCGGCTAGAATCAAAGCTGAAGGTTTTGGTGAAACGGAATTGGTCAATAAATGTTCAAACGGTGTAAATTGCTCAGAAGAAGATCACCAATTAAACAGAAGAACCGAATTTGTTATCGTGAATCCTGAAGTCATAAAAGAAGTTGACGGTGCAGTAGATTTGGTTTCTACAAAAAGTAACGATATACGTTAATCAAAGCTATACAATAATTAAAAAGTCTATTTCATTGCGAAATAGACTTTTTTGTTTTTTGCATGTACTCTGAAAGTATGAATCAGTTTCTTGGATGTTCATGTATTTATTCTTTTAAATGTTTAAAATTATTATGTTTTAGTTAATTTTAGAGATAATAATTTACTTGTCTTAATTATATCAATGATATGAGAATAGCAATACTAGGAGCACATTTAGTAGGTAAGACTACATTAGCAGAAAAACTACAAGAATCTTTTTCTAATTACGAGCTTTATCCGGAGCCTTATTTTGAAATGCAGGAAATGGGTTTTGCTTTTTCTGAAACACCAACTGCAGATGATTATATGTCGCAGTTAGACTATTCTTTAAAACAAATTCTGAGAAGTGATAAAAATGCTATTTTCGACCGTTGTCCGCTTGATCTTTTAGCTTATGCTTTAGCAGTTGATGATTCCGTAAATTTTCAGTCAGTGTTTAATAAAATTCAAGACGCGATTAATAAAATTGATGTTTTTGTGTTTGTTCCAATTGAAGATCGCGATAGAATTTCATGCTCAGACTCGAATTTACCCGAGCTTAGATATTACGTTAATGATATTATTATTGAACTAATTAATGATTTCGATTTAAAGGTGATTGAGGTTAAAGGGGATCTATCTCAAAGACTGAATAAGATTGAAAATAGAATAAAGTAATTAATATTATATGTTTTTTATTATAAGGAAGGACGAAAGTTTTGTGAACTACTACGGAATAGACGAACTAATGGTAACAAGCCCAATCTTTGATCATCAGGCAAAACTAAAAGGAATTCAAATCACAAAAGAAGCTATCGATAACTTAAACGAAAGTATACATATATAAGAGTAGATTCTATTCCCACAACCCGACAGTTTTTCAAAACCTGTCGGGTTTGTTTTTTATACGTATATATAATAGTGTAATTCCAATTTTCGGTAGAGACGCACCGCAGTGCGTCTAATGCGTATAAAGGACATGAAAGACAGATGAGATTTAAGAGATTGTAAATTGGAATTTGGAATTTGGAATTTGGAGTTTGGAGTTTGGAGTTTCAGGATTTGGGATTTAAATTTTGAGGAGCAATTTCCCGCTATCCGCTGCAATCTTTTTATGGTGAACCCCACCACAAAAAGGATTTCCGCTTCTATCGGGGCTATGGGATAGGTTTTCAGAAGAAATTCCGAGCAAAGAAGTGTGTTTTGGGAAGGAATAAGGAAGCAGAAAGGAAAAAACTCAGCGTCTCAGCGTCTTTTCGAGATTAAAAACAGCGTAAAAGAAAGCTTTGTGTCTTGGTGCCTTCGCGGCAAAACAGACCAAAGAACGGCAAAACAAGGAAAAACCCCACAGGAGAAGAAAAAACTTCAAGATGTAAACAAGCCGTTACCAGCAAGTTAAGAAAAAGGGCAAAAAAAAATTGAAAAAACATCAAGAAAAAGCTTGCGAAAGCGGAAAAAGGTGCTACTTTTGCACCCGCAACAGCGAAAACGTTCACAGAAATACTGACAGGAAACAAGGATCAAAAGAGAAGAGATTTTCAAAAAAAAGATTCGGAAAAGCTTGTGAGATTTGAAAAATGCTTTTACATTTGCACCCCGCAAATACGGGAAGTTCATTGAGGGATTGGAAGGAAAGGTTGAAAAACTGAGACGAAAAAAAGTTTCATTTTTTTTTAAATTTTTCTTGCGAGAAACAAAAAGAATTTCTAGTTTTGCACCCGCTTTGAGAAACAAGCGAAGGAAACAAAATTACGTTCGTAGACATATTGAATTGACAGCCGTCTTGTCCAAAAGACAAGACAAATAAAGAATAAGAGTAATAGAATCGATAGATTCGAAAAGAACCGACTGGAATAAGGCATCGAATAATAATATTAAAATATACGATGAAGAGTTTGATCCTGGCTCAGGATGAACGCTAGCGGCAGGCTTAACACATGCAAGTCGAGGGGTATATTTCTTCGGAGATAGAGACCGGCGCACGGGTGCGTAACGCGTATGCAATCTACCTTTCACAGAGGGATAGCCCAGAGAAATTTGGATTAATACCTCATGGTATTATAGGGTGGCATCACTTTATAATTAAAGTCACAACGGTGAAAGATGAGCATGCGTCCCATTAGCTAGTTGGTAAGGTAACGGCTTACCAAGGCAACGATGGGTAGGGGTCCTGAGAGGGAGATCCCCCACACTGGTACTGAGACACGGACCAGACTCCTACGGGAGGCAGCAGTGAGGAATATTGGTCAATGGGCGCAAGCCTGAACCAGCCATGCCGCGTGCAGGATGACGGTCCTATGGATTGTAAACTGCTTTTGTACGAGAAGAAACACTCCTTCGTGAAGGAGCTTGACGGTATCGTAAGAATAAGGATCGGCTAACTCCGTGCCAGCAGCCGCGGTAATACGGAGGATCCAAGCGTTATCCGGAATCATTGGGTTTAAAGGGTCCGTAGGCGGTCCTGTAAGTCAGTGGTGAAAGCCCATCGCTCAACGATGGAACGGCCATTGATACTGCAGGACTTGAATTACCAGGAAGTAACTAGAATATGTAGTGTAGCGGTGAAATGCTTAGAGATTACATGGAATACCAATTGCGAAGGCAGGTTACTACTGGTTGATTGACGCTGATGGACGAAAGCGTGGGTAGCGAACAGGATTAGATACCCTGGTAGTCCACGCCGTAAACGATGGATACTAGCTGTTGGGGGCAACTTCAGTGGCTAAGCGAAAGTGATAAGTATCCCACCTGGGGAGTACGAACGCAAGTTTGAAACTCAAAGGAATTGACGGGGGCCCGCACAAGCGGTGGAGCATGTGGTTTAATTCGATGATACGCGAGGAACCTTACCAAGGCTTAAATGCAGACTGACCGATTTGGAAACAGATCTTTCGCAAGACAGTTTACAAGGTGCTGCATGGTTGTCGTCAGCTCGTGCCGTGAGGTGTCAGGTTAAGTCCTATAACGAGCGCAACCCCTGTTGTTAGTTGCCAGCGAGTAGTGTCGGGAACTCTAACAAGACTGCCAGTGCAAACTGTGAGGAAGGTGGGGATGACGTCAAATCATCACGGCCCTTACGCCTTGGGCTACACACGTGCTACAATGGCCGGTACAGAGAGCAGCCACCTCGCGAGGGGGAGCGAATCTATAAAGCCGGTCACAGTTCGGATCGGAGTCTGCAACTCGACTCCGTGAAGCTGGAATCGCTAGTAATCGGATATCAGCCATGATCCGGTGAATACGTTCCCGGGCCTTGTACACACCGCCCGTCAAGCCATGGAAGCTGGGGGTGCCTGAAGTCGGTGACCGCAAGGAGCTGCCTAGGGTAAAACTGGTAACTAGGGCTAAGTCGTAACAAGGTAGCCGTACCGGAAGGTGCGGCTGGAACACCTCCTTTCTAGAGCCCATTTTGTTAGCCTCAGGGCACGAATGGGAAACAAGATGCCACTCTACAGGTTTGGAATTTTAGATTGTATTACTCTTGCTGTTGATTTAAAAAATGATAAACAATTAAGTAAAACAGAGTCTCGTAGCTCAGCTGGTTAGAGTACTACACTGATAATGTAGGGGTCGGCAGTTCGAGTCTGCCCGGGACTACTATTTGACTTAATTAAAAGGAAATTTTAGGGGTTGAGACCTTATGAGCAATAATTCATAACTCATAACTAATAACTCATCACTAAAGAAATGGGGGATTAGCTCAGCTGGCTAGAGCGCCTGCCTTGCACGCAGGAGGTCAACGGTTCGACTCCGTTATTCTCCACTGATTTGCTCCAAGGAGTAGATAAAAGTTCATTGACATATTGAGATAAGAAAATAATAAGAAAGTAGAAAGCGTTTTTGTTATAAGTAACAAAAACAAAAAAAAAACGGTCTTGTTTTAAGTAACAAGATTGGTACAATAAGCAAAATAAGGGCGTATGGGGAATGCCTAGGCTCTCAGAGGCGAAGAAGGACGTGATAAGCTGCGAAAAGCTGCGGGGACGAGCACACATCGATCGATCCGCAGATATCCGAATGGGGCAACCCACTATGTTGAAGACATAGTACACCGATAGGTGGGCAAACCCGCTGAACTGAAACATCTAAGTAGGCGGAGGAGAAGAAAACAAAAGTGATTCCGTAAGTAGTGGCGAGCGAACGCGGATTAGCCCAAACCAATTATGTTACGGCATAGTTGGGGTTGTAGGACCACGACATTTTATGCATGCAGAACCGGAACCGGCTGGAAAGTCGGGCCACAGAGGGTGATAGCCCCGTATGGGTAATAAATGTAATGAATAGTGGTATCCTGAGTAGGGCGGGGCACGTGAAACCCTGTCTGAATTTGGCGGGACCATCCGCTAAGGCTAAATACTCCTGAGAGACCGATAGTGAACCAGTACCGTGAGGGAAAGGTGAAAAGAACCGTGAATAACGGAGTGAAATAGATCCTGAAACCATACGCCTACAAGCGGTCGGAGCCCTTAAGTGGGGTGACGGCGTGCCTTTTGCATAATGAGCCTACGAGTTAACGTTGCTGGCAAGGATAAGTGTTTAAGACATGGATCCGTAGCGAAAGCGAGTCTGAATAGGGCGCTTTAGTCAGTAGTGTTAGACGCGAAACCGTGTGATCTACCCATGGGCAGGTTGAAGCTGTGGTAACACACAGTGGAGGACCGAACCGGTTGACGTTGAAAAGTCTTCGGATGACCTGTGGGTAGGGGTGAAAGGCCAATCAAACTCGGAAATAGCTCGTACTCCCCGAAATGCATTTAGGTGCAGCGTTATTTTAGTTATATAGAGGTAGAGCTACTGATTGGATGCGGGGGCTTCACCGCCTACCAATTCCTGACAAACTCCGAATGCTATATAATGATTGATAACAGTGAGGGCTTGGGTGCTAAGGTCCAAGTCCGAGAGGGAAAGAACCCAGACCATCAGCTAAGGTCCCCAAATATATGTTAAGTTGAAAGAACGAGGTTTGTCTGCCCAGACAGCTAGGATGTTGGCTTGGAAGCAGCCATTCATTTAAAGAGTGCGTAACAGCTCACTAGTCGAGCGGACGAGCATGGATAATAATCGGGCATAAACATATTACCGAAGCTATGGATTTGCAAGCAATTGTAAGTGGTAGGGGAGCATTCCAGCAGGGTTGAAGGTGTATCGTAAGGTATTCTGGACCGGCTGGAAAAGAAAATGTAGGCATAAGTAACGATAATGCGGGCGAGAAACCCGCACACCGAAAAACTAAGGTTTCCACAGCTATGCTAATCAGCTGTGGGTTAGTCTGGTCCTAAGGCGAACCCGAAAGGGACAGTCGATGGCCAACGGGTTAATATTCCCGTACTACTTATTGCTGTGATGGGGTGACGGAGTGATGAAAGCGCCGCGAACTGACGGAATAGTTCGTTGAAGTACCTAGCTATAGGTCCTGTAGTGAAATGCGCAGGAACTGGTGAAATACGATAGTACTCGGAGTCTTCGGACAAAGAGATAGTGCGCCTAAGGGCTTCCAAGAAAAACCTCTAAACTTCAGGCAATAAGTACCAGTACCGTAAACCGACACAGGTAGTTGAGGAGAGAATCCTAAGGTGCTCGAGAGATTCATGGCTAAGGAATTAGGCAAAATAGACCTGTAACTTCGGGAGAAAGGTCGCCCTGAGCAATCAGGGCCGCAGTGAAGAGGTCCAGGCGACTGTTTATCAAAAACACAGGGCTCTGCAAAATCGTAAGATGAAGTATAGGGCCTGACACCTGCCCGGTGCTGGAAGGTTAAGAGGAGATGTTATCTTCGGAGAAGCATTGAATTGAAGCCCCAGTAAACGGCGGCCGTAACTATAACGGTCCTAAGGTAGCGAAATTCCTTGTCGGGTAAGTTCCGACCTGCACGAATGGTGTAACGATCTGGACACTGTCTCAGCCATGAGCTCGGTGAAATTGTAGTAACGGTGAAGATGCCGTTTACCCGCAGTGGGACGAAAAGACCCTGTGCACCTTTACTATAGCTTAGTATTGACCTTGGATAAATGATGTGTAGGATAGGTTGGAGACTGTGAAGCGGCGTCGCCAGGCGTTGTGGAGTCATTGTTGAAATACAACCCTTTGTTTATCTGAGGCCTAACCCCGCGTTGCGGGGGACATTGCTTGGTGGGTAGTTTGACTGGGGTGGTCGCCTCCAAAAGAGTAACGGAGGCTTCTAAAGGTTCCCTCAGTACGCTTGGTAACCGTGCGTAGAGTGCAATGGCATAAGGGAGCTTGACTGAGAGACATACAGGTCGATCAGGTACGAAAGTAGAGCATAGTGATCCGGTGGTTCCGCATGGAAGGGCCATCGCTCAAAGGATAAAAGGTACGCCGGGGATAACAGGCTGATCTCCCCCAAGAGCTCATATCGACGGGGGGGTTTGGCACCTCGATGTCGGCTCGTCACATCCTGGGGCTGGAGAAGGTCCCAAGGGTTGGGCTGTTCGCCCATTAAAGTGGCACGCGAGCTGGGTTCAGAACGTCGTGAGACAGTTCGGTCTCTATCTACTGCGGGCGTTAGAAATTTGAGTGGATCTGATTCTAGTACGAGAGGACCGAATTGGACAAACCTCTAGTGTATCTGTTGTCCCGCCAGGGGCACCGCAGAGTAGCTACGTTTGGAAGGGATAAGCGCTGAAAGCATATAAGCGCGAAACCCACCACAAGATGAGATTTCTTTTAAGGATCGTGGAAGATGACCACGTTGATAGGCTATAGATGTAAAGGCAGTAATGTCATAGTCGAGTAGTACTAATAATCCGTAAGCTTATGTACGAACTTTTCCCTCTCTGGTCCCAGACCAGAGAGGAGAGAACTTTCTAAATAAAACTATTACATTTCTTTATCTCAGTATGTTAAAATATTGTCCGCACGCGGAAAGTTAAAGGTTATATGTTATGAGTTGAGCGTTGGAAACGATAAACTCAAAACAACAAACCCTAGACTGAAAACCTTAAGGTGGTTATTGCGGCGGGGCTCACCTCTTCCCATCCCGAACAGAGAAGTTAAGCCCGCCTGCGCAGATGGTACTGCATCATTGTGGGAGAGTATGTCGTCGCCTTTCTTTTGAAAACCCTGTTTCTTACGAAACGGGGTTTTTTGTTTTATAAAATATTCAAGTCTGCAGTTTTGCGGGAGCCCCGATAGCCATCGGGGTCTGTCGCCTTTCTTTAAGGGATCAGGTTCAAAAGTTGGGGATTAAGCAAAAAGATTCGATAATCTGAATAGGAAAAAATCGTTCTTAAAGTACGATTGCGTTAGGGATGGGAGCGGCATCCTTTTGCTTTTTTCTTTAAAAAGCAAAAGATACAGCGCACAGCCCGGCCCGGAGGGAAACGCCATAAATTATTCTGAAATACAAAATACTTATAACTGTTAATCCTTTTTTGGAAGCATTTCAAGAAGTTCATCCATGTTGTTTGGAATCGTATATAACGAGATGTTTTTAGAAATTGCCGGTATATCTTCAAAGGCAACTGCTCCCAAATAATTTTCTGCAAAATCAAAACTATAGACCTGCCAGTTTTGTGTGTTTTGTAATAACGTTGAATCTATATTGTACTGTCCGTCTAAACTAGGGAGGTTTTTAAAATCCTCATCAATTCCTTTTCCTAATGCTTTTACAAAAGCTTCTTTTCGGGTCCATGAAGTGTAAAAGGCGTGTTTTATATCAGATGAGTTTTGAATTTGTAAAGCCTCTTTATCTTCAAAAACATCAGGAAGCAAAGTGGTAAATTTGAAATCATTTGACATATACTCGATATCTAATCCAACTTTTTTTCGGGAAATGGCTATAGCAGCAAAATCTTCAGAATGAGAAACATTAAAATGGAGCCAAGGATGAGATATTAAATAAGGCTTTTTATTGAAATTATAGTCAAAGTAAATATCTTTTATGCGTAATTTACTATATGCGGCTAAAATGAACTTTAAAATAGCCCTATAGGTGATAAAACGATTAGTATCTGATTCTTTATAATAACGCTGTGATTTTTTTATTTCTTTATCACTTAGGTATTTAGAAAGATCAGATTTTAAGTCTGTGAAATTGGGTAAATAAATGGTATATATAATAATATCATTACTGTCTAAAAAAAACTTTTTATCAGGGATCGATTCTGCACTTTTTACATCAGAAAAAGAGATGGAGAGCTTAGATGTTTTCATGTTTCTCATCTAAAATATCTTGAATTAAACGTGCTAATACCTTGTCATTTGGCGGCGCTACAATATTTAAATGGTTACCGGAGATGTTATGAATATTAACACCTCCTAATGCTGCTTTTTTCCAGCCTAAATGTGTAGGGTCTAATTTATAGTTGTCATCGTCTTTTGATCGAAATAAATCAACCTGAAAACTTTGCGGTTTAAGATGGTAAAGGTCAACAATTTTTTTGACCATCTTATCAGCTTCTATAAATTGCTGAAGTGCCAGTTCTTCTTGTTCGGTCATTATTTTTTTCTTTCCAAAATGTCTTTGCAAGATGTATTCTTTTTTACCATTGATTCGCATTTTAAAAGCTTTCCAGCTTAATAACATTTCTTTTAGGAAATCTAATCTTCTGTAAGTAACATCCATGTAGCGTACGAGCTGTTTACGTCGATAATTTCCGTAGTAATAAGAAGAATCTAAGTAAGAATCTAATAATGCTGTTAAACTTACTGTTTTACCTTTTGCTTTTAGCTGGCGTGTCATTTCAAAAGCTACGATTCCACCAAAAGAGAAACCTGCCAATGCATAAGGGCCTTTCGGATTTACTTTGATAATAGCATCAATGTAATGTGCTGCCATTGCTTCTATTGATTCGTACCATCCGTCAAAACCTTTTGGTTTAGTGCCTTGGATGCCATAAACTGGCTGATCTTCGTCGAAGTGTTTACTCAGATTTATGAAATTTAATACATTGAGTCCTGCGCCATGAACGATAAAAAGAGGTGGTTTGTTTCCTGTTGGTTTTATCGGAACTAAACAATCGGAATAAATTTCTGTACCTGTATTTAATAATTTAGCAAATTTTTCGACAGTAGAATATTTGAACAGTGCTGATAGTGGAATTCGCTTACCAGTATGTTTTTCTATCTCAATCATCACTTTTACACCTTTGATTGAATGACCGCCCATTTCGAAGAAATCACTAAAAATATCGATATTTTCAATGTTTAGACTTTCTTTCCAAATAGTTGCGACTATATTTTCTTCCTCAGTACGTGGTGCAGTATATGTTATTTTTTTATTGACTTTATATTGTGATAGTGCTTTTCGGTCTATTTTTCCGTTAAGAGTTGTTGGAATCTTTTCTATTAAATTAAAATCATGAGGAATTAATTGTACCGGTAGTTTTGCTGCTAAACTTTCACGCCATAAAGGAATTTTAGTTTGTGCTTCTTCTATTTCTGAATCAGGTACAATATGGGCAATTAGAAAATTTTCATCAGCCAGTACTACAGCTGATTTTATGCCATCAAGAGACAGAAGTGCTTGTTCTACTTCGCCCGGTTCAATACGATGCCCTCTGATCTTTACTTGCTGGTCTAAACGTCCTAGACATTCTATTTCGTTATTAGGAAGTAATTTTCCTAAATCTCCTGTACGATAAAGTATTTCTTGTTCATTGGCAGTAATATTGTTTTTGATAAATTTTTCAGCTGTTAGTTCAGGTCTGTTCCAATACCCTTTTGCAACACCATCACCGCCAATTATAATTTCTCCGATGTTTCCCGGTGCAACAAGCTGACTTTGTTCATCAATTAAATAGATTTGTGTGTTAGCTATTGGTTTTCCTATGGTTATGATTTCACCAGCATTTTTTATTTGTTTTAATGAAGACCAGACTGTAGTTTCTGTTGGTCCATATACGTTCCAAAGAGTGTCACATTTAGCTATAAGTTCTCGAGCAAGATCTACCGGCATTGCTTCGCCACCACATAATGCTTTTATAGGTAATTTTTCAGACCATCCGGAATCAAGAAGCATTGACCATGTTGTTGGTGTAGCTTGTAAGAAGTTAATTTTTTCTGTTTTTACTAAGTCTAATAGAAGTCTTCCATCTCTAGCTGTTTCTTGATCGGCTAAGATTAATGTAGCTCCTTTAATTAAAGGAAGATATAATTCTAAACCTGCGATATCAAATGAGATTGTTGTGATAGAAAGTAATCTGTCGTTCTCATTTAGACCTGGTTCTATTGCCATACTGCATAGAAAATTAACCAGGTTTTTATGAGTGATAGGAACTCCTTTTGGATTACCTGTTGATCCAGATGTATAAAGTATATAGGCGTTACTTTCTGTGTTATCAATAAAAGGAAGAGGTGCTGTAGAATATTCCTTTAAGGTGTCCATTGCATCTTCTATAAATAACATTTTAGACCACGATGGTAAGTGTGCAAATAATTCTTTACTGGTTAATAAAATTTTTGCGTCGGAGTCATTTAGCATAAATTCCAAACGATCTTTAGGATATTCGGGATCTAATGGCAAATAAGCTGCGCCACATTGCATTATTGCTAATAAAGTATAAAGAAGTTCTGGGCTTCTTGGAAAAGATACTGCAATAAAATCGCCAGGTTTAACGTCTTGAGCTTTGAGATAGTGGGCTAATTGATTTACCTTTTGGCTTAATTCAAAATAAGTAGTTTTTGCTTCATGAAATTGTAAGGCTATATTGTTAGGTGTAGATTCCGCTTGTATACTTAACAACTCTGTTAGGGTTACATTTGGATATGACATTTCTGTACTGTTTAACTCATTATATTCTGCTGAATAATTACCACCAATTAAATCGGATAGAGGGTTATTTGCATTTGATGTTACTTTTTGAATTATTTCTTTAAAAGAATTCATCATTTGATTTATCGTTTCTGATTTAAATAGTGTCGTATTATATAGCCATTGAAATGACGGGCCATCTTTGGCTCTAAAAATATGAAGTTGAATTTCAAAAGTTCCATATTGTCTCGGATTTGGTTTAAAGCTATGTGTTAGGCCTGTATACGAAAATTCATTTTCTATTGTTCGAGCCAAATCAACTGTAAATACAACAGGTACTAACGGAATTCTTGAAGGATCTCTTGCTACACCAAAATTTTTTAAAAGATGTCCAAAGCTAACTTGTTGATGTTCATAGGCATCAAATAACTCAAAATTTCGCTGTTTTAAATATTCTGTAAAACTAATATCAGGATTTATTTTAGTGCGCAAGGGAAGAAGATTTGCACAATCCCCAATCAATTGTCTCATGTCGTATAAAGTATTTCCTGATGAAGGAAAACCTACTACTAAATCATTTTGACCAGTAATTTTGGATAGAAAAACTTCAAATGCTGCCAGTAAAGTAGTAACTAAACTGCATCCTGAATTTAAACCAACATTTTTTAAGTCATTAATAATGCTGTCCTCTAAAGGAAAATCAATTCTGTTACTATTGTAGGTTCTTAAAGAAGGTCTTTTATAATCTAAAGGGAGTTCCATTGTCGGTACTGATTCTTTATAGATATTGATCCAAAAGTCTTCTACAGATTTATACTCTTTACTCTCCATAAATGAATTTACCTTTTCGGCAAATTCACTAAATTTTTCGGCTTTAGGTAATACTGGTTCTTTATTTTCGATATAGGCAGAATAAATTGTGCCAAGTTCTTCTAGAATAACATCAATACTCAATCCATCGCCAATAATATGATGAATGGTTAAAATCGCCAGATATTCGAAATCATCAATTTTAAGCAGGTTCACTCTAAATAAAGGTCCGTTGACAAGATCGAAAAGTTTGTTAACTTCTTCTTTTACTAAATTTTCTATTGCAGGTTGTTTTTCAGCAGCTGGAAGATCAGAAAAATCATTGTGAGAAATCTCTAAAGGATAATCCTTATAGATGCACATAAAACGCGCATCTGGACTAAATACAGATCTTAATCCTTCGTGACGCTGAATCAAAGTTTTTACAGCCCGTTCAAAAATATCTGTTACTAAGTTTCCTTTAAATTTGATAGATACCGACAGGTTGTAGGCTTTGTTAGCATCACTGCCTCCAAAAATACAATCTGACCATATTTCCTGTTGTGAATTCGTTGTATGTATCACTCGTTCGATTTCAGGTGAAAATGGATTAAATTGAATTTCAGTTTCCATTTCTGTTTGTATTTGAGATTGATTTTTCATTATTATTCCATTTTAAAAAGATAATTGAACAATTTTGAATTGACAATTTATACTATTAGTTATGTCTTTTGCTGATCTGATTTTACAGTTTGATTTTTACAAAATTTCCATTTTGATTGGGGTCTTCAATAAACCATGCTGGATTTCCATTTTCATCTCGTCCTAGTTTACTTCCTTGTACAGGCGGTTCATCTGCTTTAATAATGTATTTTTTTTCAAAAGAATTGTTTTGGTATGTTTCGTTATCGTTGAATTTTGACATATCAAAGTTTTTTTCTTTTTTATGAGAACCATTGGTTCCATTAACATGTCCGTTAGAACCATTTTTTTCCGTTAGTGATTCATTATTAAATTTAACCGTATCAAAATGTTCTACTTTTAAATTTGCAAATGAAGCATTTCCGTTTACTGAAGCTGTCTGGTAATTTTGTAATTGATCTACTTTTTGACTTAAAAGCTGAATTTGATGTACAATTTGTTCTAATGAGACTTGATTTTGAGGAGAGGCTAGTTGAATTTCAGCTGACGTAATATTTGAATTAATGATTTGACTTTGAACTGTTTCAAGCACTTTTGTTTTAGCAGTTAATTGCTCTTCAGGAAGGTTTAATTCAATATAATCAGCTAAAAGAGATGGTGTTGAATAAGCTTCATTCAATTGTCTAAAAGTAATTGGTAAATTGAATTCTTTTTTTAGTTTTCCAGATAATTGTGTAAGCGATAATGAATCTAATCCTAATTCTAAGAAAGTATTTTCAATTGCATCAGATTCGTAAATTATCCCTGAAGCATTTTTGATGATTTCTGAGATTTCAAGTAAAATGGAATCTTTTCTCGAATCATTTGTTTCAACACTATTATTCTCAATTTGGACCGGAGCTGCAATAGCATCGGTAACAATTGATTTTTGTATAGCTATTGTTTGAATTGTTTCTACAGGATCAATCCAGCAATGTTTACGATCAAAAACATAACTTGGTAATTCTATTTTTTGTCTTTTTTGTTCGCCATAGAAAGCTTTCCAGTCAGGATTAACACCTCTGCTCCATAAATCTCCTAAAGCATTTAATAGCGTAGAATATTCACTATCTTTTTCGTCTTTAGGAAAATTTAAACTTGTAAAAGCAGGTATGATTTTGCCTGCAGCTTGTTGACGAGCTAAAGTAGTAAGAGTTTGTCCTGGACCCACTTCTAATAATATAAAATCATCTAATTCAAAGGCAGTATCCATTGCGTCTGCAAATCGTACCGTACTTTTTAATTGATTTACCCAATATGTTGTACTTGTTGCTTCAGTATCTGTAAGCCATGTACCAGATGCTGTCGAAATAATTGGCAATCTTGGAATGTTTAGTTTTACTTTTTCTAATTCTTTTTTAAAGTCATCTAAAATTGGTTCCATCATAAAAGAGTGAAAAGCATGACTTGTATTCAGTAATTTATTAGGAATCTCTTTAGCGTCAAGTTCTTGGTTGAAAGCTGAAATATCTTCTTTGGTTCCAGAAACAACACAAAATTGAGTTGAATTTATTGCAGCAATTGAAAGTGTGCCTGGCATTAACTCTTTTAACTGATTTACTGGTACGCGAACGATCAACATAGATCCACTAGGCAGTTCACTAATTAATTTTCCTCTAACTGTTACTATATGTAATGCATCTTTTAAACTTAAAATTCCGGCTAAATGTGCAGCAGCAAATTCACCAATACTATGACCACAAAGAAAAGTTGGTTTTATTCCCCAGCTCATCCATAATTGAGACAAAGCATATTCTGTCACAAATAATGAAGGTTGTGTTAATCGAGTATTCTTCAACTGTTCCTCGGCTTCATTACATTTAACCTTTGGATAGATGATATCACGAATGTCTAATTTTAATTCGTCCATCAGTAATTCGGCACATTTGTCTACAGCATCGCGATATACTTTTTCGTTATCGTAAAGCGTTTTACCCATTTGCACATATTGAGATCCTTGGCCTGGAAACAAAAATCCTATTTCAGAAGGTACATTTTTTAAAACGGATGATTTGGTAGTTTTTGCTTTTAAACAAAGTAATTTTTCAGCGGCATCATCTGTAGAATTTGAGATTAAAAAGCTTCGGTGGTTAAACTCGTCTCTTGTTGTATTTAATGAATAAGCAATATCTGCCAAAGAAAGATCTCTTGATTTATCTATAAAATGACCAAGAGCATTTTCATAACCAAGTAAACTATTTTGGTTTTTTGCAGACCACATTAAAAGTTGAAATGGACGCGAAGTTGAAGATGGAATTGGTTTTGCTTCGTATTCTTCTACAATGGCATGAACATTTGTACTTCCAATTCCGAATGAACTTACACCAGCTCTTCTTTTACCTTCTGCGTTCCAATCTATTAAGGTATTGTTGATGAAAAATGGACTGTTGTCAAAATCTATATTTGGATTTGGTTTTGAGAAATTTACCATTGGCGGAATTTTTTTATAACGCATTGCCAGCAATATCTTAATCAATCCTGCAACTCCAGCTGCTGCTGTGGTATGCCCCATGTTGCTTTTTATAGAACCTAGTGCACAAAAGTTGTTTTTTTCTTGTTTGCCGTAAGCTATTTTAAGACCTTCAATTTCTATAGGGTCACCAATTGGAGTGGCGGTTCCGTGTGCCTCCATGTAGCTAATTGTAGAAGGAGATATTTGAGCGTCATTAAAAGCATTAATAATTGCACCGGCTTGTCCTTTAGCACTTGGAGCCATAAAACTTCCTTTGTCACCTCCGTCATTGTTTACTCCAACTCCTTTAATAAGTCCGTAAATAATATCGCCATCTTTTTCAGCATCTTCTAGTCTTTTAAGTACAACAACTCCGGCTCCGTCGCTAAAAACAGTCCCCTTTCCTGAAGCCTCAAAAGATCTTGTAGACCCATCCGGACTCTTGATGAAACCGTCATCATATAGATGACCGCTATTTAAAGGAGCTGTAACGCTTGATCCTCCAGCAAGTGCAACATCGCACATTCCGGCACGAATAGCTTTAACAGCTTCTGCAATTGCTAAAAGTGAAGTTGAGCAAGCGGAGTGAACACTAACAGAAGGTCCTTTTAGATTTAAATGATAAGAGGTTCGGGGCGCAATAAAATCTTTACCATTTACAGTATAGATTTGTAATTCACCTACTGCACTTTTTAATTCGTTGTTGGAAAAAATATTATTTTCATAATAAGAATTAATTTCACTTCCTGAATATACTCCAATAGTTCCTTTATAATGTTTAGGCAAGTGACCAGATTGTTCTAAAGCTTCGTAAGAAATCTCTAAAAATATTCTTATTTGCGGATCCATTGCGGCAGCCAATTGTGGATTTAATCCGAAGAAAGCAGCGTCAAATGTTTTAGCAGAAGGCAGAATCCCTCTTGCAGCTATATATAAAGGATCATTGCGAAGGCTTTCGGGTAAACTAATATCTAATTCTTCTTTGGTAAATAAAGAGATTGTTTCTTTTCCATCTCTAAGATTTTCCCATAATTCATCAATTGTATCAGAGCCGGGAAATCTTCCCGCCATACCAATTATTGCAATGTCTGATGAAGCTGTTTTATCATTTGTATTTTTTAATGTAAATGGTTCTTCATTATTATTGTTTTCGTTATTGTTGTCTTCTAGAGTTGCTGCCAATTCTTTAATAGTTGGATGAATATAAATTTTTGAAACAGGTACTTCTTTAGATAATTGCTGCCTCATTAAAGTCGTTACTTTTTGTGCAAGAACAGAGCTTCCTCCTAAATCGAAAAAATCATCATCAATACCAATGCTTGCTATTTTTAATTCTTCGCTCCAGATTTTAGCAATTTCTTTTTCTAATTCTGTTGTTGGTTTTTTGAAAAGAGGTGCAGAATCTGGTCTATTGTATTCAGGAACTGGTAAGTTCTTTTTGTCAATTTTTCCATTTGGCGTTATTGGAAATTCATCTACCCAAATATATTTTGAAGGCAGTAATATTTCTGGCAATATTTTGGAAAGTGCCTCATGAATTTGTTTTTCATCCTGAAATTGCTCCCCGGATTTTAGGTAAGCTACAAGTTTATCTTCATTTCCAAGATGATTACTTACAATAACAGCAGATTGTTTAATTCCTGAAAGGGTATTTAGTGTTGATTCAATTTCACCCAATTCAATACGATGGCCTCTAATTTTTACTTGATGATCTATACGGCCTAAACATTGAAATTCTCCATTTGACAATAATTTGCCTAAGTCACCTGTGCGGTAAAGGATAGCGTTTGGATTTGTTGAAAATGTATCAGGAATAAATTTTTCAGCTGTAAGTTCCGGACGTTTCCAGTAACCTTCTGCGACTCCGTCTCCGCCAATAACAATTTCACCTATAGCTCCAGATTCGACACTTTGACCATTTTCGTCTAATAAATAAATTTGAGTATTTGCAATAGGAAGGCCAATTGTAATTAATTCATCATCATTTTTAACCTCTTTAACGGCAGACCAAATTGTAGTTTCAGTTGGACCGTACATATTCCAAAGCGATTCACATTTTAAAGTTAATTGACGAGCAAGGTTTAAAGGCATTGCTTCGCCTCCGCAAAGAGCTTTTAAAGGTAAACGTTTTTCCCATCCCGAATCAAGCAGCATTTGCCATGTAGTAGGAGTGGCTTGTAGTATTGTAATTTCTTTTTCTTGTAAAAGCTTCAGTAAAAGTTGTCCATCACGAGTGGTTTCATAATCTGCAAAAAGCACTGTTGCGCCAGTAATTAAAGGTAGAAATAATTCTAAACCAGCAATATCAAAAGAAATTGTAGTAATTGATAATAACTTATCTTCTGGATTGATGCCTGGCTCAATTGCCATGCTGTATAGAAAGTTTACTAAATTTTTATGTGTAACAGTTACTCCTTTAGGTTTTCCAGTTGATCCTGACGTATACATCATATAAGCTGCAGAATTATTTGCAACTGAAATAGATAATGGTGTAACCGGATATTGATTGAGTGAAGACAATATATCTTCTATAAGTATAGTTGAAGAACTTTTTGGTAATGAATCTGAAAGGGATCTTGTAGTTAGTAAAAAACTAGTTTCAGAATCTTCAAGCATAAATTCTAAACGTTCGCTTGGAAATTTTGGATCTAATGGTAAGTAAGTAGCTCCACATTGCAAAATTGCTAATAAAGAAGCAATTAAATTGGAACCACGTTCCATAGATACAGCAACTACTTGTCCGGAAGATAAACCTTTAACTAAGAAATAATTAGCTATTTGATTTACTGTCTGAGACAATTCTTTATAGGTAAATTTTACATTTTCAAATTCAAGTGCTATTGAATTTGGAGTTGTTTCAGCTTGTTTTGTAAAAAGCTCGTGCAATGCATTTTGAGGATAACTCATGTTTTTCCAATTTACCTCGTTGTCTAAACTATTTTTATTAGGTCTTTTCATTTTAAGGGTGTTAAAATTGTTGAGCAAAATAATGTGATAAAATCAGCGTTTAAACTAAAAACAGAATCTACTGCAAGGTTTTGTTATTTAGCTTTTTAATTATGGATAATTGTATTTTTATTTACAATTAACAGCTTTGTCAATAAATAGGTATAAGAATTTTAATTGGTTTTGGCTTTTATTTTGGCTCGGTATTAAAATGGTATTTATCGCTTATTCTTCAATAAGATGATCAAAAAAAGGAATTTTTTTTCAGTAAATCTTGCATATTCTATATAAAGCTATTATTCTCGATGAATAGCATATTTTAAATTGTATAAGGCAAATTTTATTAAAAAATTGACAAAGAATTTTGAAACTTGTTTTTGATTTATCAATCGCTTTTTTTTAGATTTTTTATACAAATCTGTTCTGTAAAGTTTATTTTTTAGCGAAATAAGTTTTGCTAAGTTTAGGCATTGTAAAATATTTAATTAATTTTGCAATCTCTATGTCTTTGACTAATAACAAGATATAATTTTGTTGTTTGAATGAAGAATCAATTATTAAAGCCCCTTATAATTGAGAAATAGAAAAAATATACAGCCCCGTATTAAAGATTAAATAAAAAACTTATCGTATTATAATTTATAAAATAAACAGGCGTTATTTTAGTAGTACAAACCAGTTTAGACCTAAGCCAAAAATATTTAATCTTTACACTTTAAAATAAAAATATACTATAGATCTATTTTAAGTTCTTATTAAGAATTAAAAAATAAATTTAACATTTTAAATGTAAGTAAAAAGTTATTAAAACAATGTAATTCAGGTAGTTAATCGGAATTATTATTATTTTTATCGATTATTTTTTGAAATTAAATAATTTTGCAGTATTAAACAAATAGCGAATAAAATACAACTGTGAAGTATCTGAAATTAAAAAATATCAACCTACTAATAGTAACTATGTTATTGATTCCTTTTGTAGGAATTTGCCAAACCACTCCCCCTAGTTCTAATGAAATAATGGAAACGATTATTCCGTCTGGAAGCAGTGCAACGGGTAGCTCCGGAACGGTAACTTATTCTATAGGACAAGTTTTTTATACCTATATAGGTGTAGAATCTGTTTACAATGTAGCGCAAGGTATACAACATCAGGAAAAAGACAGTTCGTTAGATACCCCAGATATCGAAAAACCTACAACACAAATAGTTGCTTTCCCAAATCCTACAATTGATTATGTTAACATAAGTATGACCGGTCTGGAGCTCGAAGGACAAAAATCTTATAAGCTTTACGATATACAGGGCAGACTTTTGAAACAAAATGTAATAAATCAAACAGAAGCACAAGTCAGCTTCAATTATCTAAGTCCGTCTATCTATATATTAGTAGTATATAATAACAGCCAAATTTTGAAATCATTTAAAATAATTAAAAATTAAAAAAATAAAATATAATGAAACTTGCACATATCCTTTTGTTATTTTTTGTGTCTGTTACGTTTAAGGTATTTGCACAGTCACCGGAAAAAATGAGTTATCAAGCTATTATTCGAGCACAGGATAATAGTTTAGTAGTTAACTCTAGAATTAGTCTTAAGATTATAGTGCATCAAGGTACTGCAACTGGAACTAATGTTTATCAGGAAACACATTCTGTAAATACAAACGCAAACGGTTTGGTTTCTCTTGAAATAGGAACCGGTACAATTGTTACGGGTGATTTTAGTAAAATTGCTTGGGATAAAGGTCCTTATTTTATAGAAACTCAAGTCGATGTTAAAGGAGGAACAAACTATAATATTACAGGAGTTACTCAGCTTTTGAGTGTGCCTTTTGCTTTATATGCTAAAACTGCTGGTTCAACAACAGCTACAGCTACTAGAGCTGCAATTGTTTCCTTTACTTCGTCAAGAAATATTGCAGTTTCAGATGTAAACAATACAATAGAATGTACAACGTCATCTACTTTAACGTTAACTGCTGATTTTGGAAGTATGGTTGTAGGAGAAACTATTAATTTAGAAGCTCACAATGGTGCTACACTTACAATTCAAGCTGCTTCTGGGGTAGCGATTAATTATAATGCTGCTGGAAGCGCAAAGTTTACAAGTGCTGCAGGAAATGTGAGGTTTGGGTTTCTTAGAAAAACAGGAACAAACTCCTATATTATTTCAGGACAATGAAACATCTAATTTACTTTTTGCTTTTTACAAGCGCTGTTTTCTCGCAAAATTATCATTATGCGCTTGATGAAGCTCCAGTTCAAACTCCGCCGGTGACACCACCTGGGGGGGTAAATAATCAGCAGGAAGAGATTGATTATTTTAATGCCTATCTACTGCCAATTGCTCAAAAGGCAACACTTCAGGCAGCCTTAGATAAATATGGTTCTGTACGATTAGAAAGCGGTGATTACACAGGTACCGCAATTACAATGAAAAGTAATTACAGACTATATGGTCATCCAGCAACAACTGGAGTGCCTTATATAACAATTGCTTCAGGAAGTACTAATGTAGTTTTACAATCTTTAAGACCTTTAAAAGATCAATGGTTGAACATCACATTACAAGCTGGAGCTTTGATTTCTAACAGCACATTAAAAACAATAAAAAATTGTAAAATAAGTGCAGTAAATGCTACATTAGAGAATAATAATTTTATCAATATTACGGGTCAAATTAATTTTGATTGTACTTCTTCCGGATATTTTAGAAATAATAAAATAATCAAACATCAATCACAAGGTAGTGCAAATATGCTTGTAATGAGGGGGAATAATGCAACTCCCAGCTATGAGAATGTGGTTGTTCATACTAACTATTTAGGATCTATTGGTAATACTTCAGATTTAAATAATTTAAAATCAGCAACATTTATAGGATTAGATTCAGAGACTTATGCGGGTACTGATCGCGCTTTGTTCTATGCTCAGAATATTGGTGATCTTAAACTTGCCAGTATATCAGGAGGATTACAGTTTACTACTCCCTATGGTTATTTTGATATTGATGCCGCTAATTTTTATAACATATATAATGGTGGTAATACAATAGAGAAGTCTGTTATTAGTCCCAGAACAAATTTCTTTAGTTTATTTGCTTATGCACAACCTTTAAGAGGAAGTGGAACTGTAACCGGTTTTGATTTACATTTAGATACAAAAACAAATGATCTTGTGTATAATAAAGCTGCTCAAACTGGTACAATTACAGATGCAGGCACAATAACAAAACTGAGTGATTTTATTTTAGGAACTAAAAAAACTCCTTGGGCAAGACCAAATTTAGAAACACTGCCGGATCCTTTGGGTGCTAATTGGAAAACAGAAAGAGTAGGAAAACCTGATCAGACAGCATACATTCAGAATTTAATTAATACAAATGGTATTGCAGACCTCCCAGAAGGTGTTTTTTACATAAGTTCAACCTTACATGTACCTTTAGACTCTAATCATGGTATAATAGGAAAAGGAACAGGAAAAACTGTAATTGTTGGTTTAAAAGATGATTTTCCACTAATTAGTGTGGGCAGTCAGGGTGCTAACAAATATGGAAACATTGTACTATCAAATATTACACTTCAGGGTGGAAGTGTTGGTGTTTATTTTACTACAACTACAATGATGGTTGCTTATCAGGATTTGAAGTATGTGGTTTTTAGAGATCAAAATCATGGAATACAGTTGCGTCAAATATTTGGTTTAGACAATTGCTTTTTTGAGCATATAGCGTTTGTAAATTGTAATAAAGGATTTTTTCAGGATCCAATGCAACCTTATACAGATGTTAACGGAAGTAGTTACGTAGATAAAACTGTTTTTTATCAAAGTCAGTTTTTAAATTGTCAAACAGGGGTTTCTATGTTGGCAACAAGAGCAGATAACTTGGATGCTTGGATAGATTGTAAATTTAGTGGAGGAGGAACAGCTCTTAATATTGCAGCAGATGCAACAGTAATTGCTAATTGCGATTTTACTAATTATACTGGTACAAATGTTATTAGTGCAAATGCTTTTTCAATTTATAGCTCAAATTTCTCTGGAAATAATACAAGCGGTCCTACTTTATCAGTATTAAGTGCTAATATTGAAGGTTGTAATTTCTTAGATAAAGCTAATTTGTTTACACCTTATACAGGGCAAAATCTAACCAATTACATTATTAATTCAACTGTAACAGGAAATGTATTGGCAAATAGTCAGTTTAAGCCACAATACATTATAGCCATGAATAGTAACTTGCTTGCAAATCCTACATTTAGTAAATTATTGGTTAATGTAAATGGAGGAGTTCCAACGGTTATATTAAATGCTGCGGTAAATCCTTATCCTCAATTTTTAGTATCACAATAGTAAAATAAAATACTTTTATATATAAAGAGATTCAGAGAACTTCTGAATCTCTTTTTTTTATCTAATACTACTTGATAAAAGTAAATGATTTTCTGACTCGTTTTTTAATAAATCGGAACGTCGGATTTTCTTTTTTTGACAATTTCTCTTCAATTTTTTATACTCATTTATTGTATCTCAAGTTTAATCAAACAAGGTCATTTAGTCGTGTTAATTAAAATCCTAATAAACCGTTCTAATAAACCGTTTTTTCGCGTGTAAATTCAGTAAATCTTGTGTGAGTAGTACTAAAATAAGATCTTATAATCACATCTTTTGATCATCATTAAAGCGATTAGATGGCCTTAATAAGGCACATATTGTATTTCATCGGATTTTAAAATCCGTTGAACAGATTTATTATTATAAACTAGAAACATTCTATATTTTTGATCGAAAATTAAAATGAATCATAAAGAAAAGTCGTTATTTAGCTTTAAACCTTATTAATAATTTAATAGTTGTTGCGATAAGATGATTTTTTTGTAAAATAATTTTTAAAAAATGGATTATTGCCTTATTTATGAAATTCTTAAAATTTTTAATGGCAACTTCAAAATATGAATTGTTTATATTTTTTATTTTTTATGAGATATAGTGTATACGAAAATATTAGAAAGATAAGAGAATTAAAAAATTTGACTAGAGAATATGTCGCTGCTGAACTAAAAATGAGTACCAGCGGTTATGGTAAAATTGAAAGAGGTGATGTTGATTTAACGGTTTCTAAATTGATTGAAATTTCAAAAGTTTTAGAAGTCTCGATTGAGTTCATTTTCAAATTCGATGTATCTATTTTTTTTAGTGAAACCAGATAAAAAATCTCTTCCCATAGTTTGTTGAATATTATAAAAAAGAAACTTAAAAGTTTAAAAAATAATAAAATAATATGGTCATGGAAAATTACTACTTAAGAATAAAAGAGTATCGGTTGCAAAATAATCATACTCCAGAATATGTAGCTATTCAAATGGAAATGAGCGTAAAAACATATGAGAAAATTGAAAATGGAATGATTGATCTCAAACTGTCAAAATTAGATCGATTAGTTAAAATTCTAGGCATCAAAAAAAGTCAAATTTTCGAATTGGAAAATTAATAATCTGACTAATAATCCATCTGCTTCCTTCATGAAAAAGAAGAGTCTCAAGTAAGATGTAATTTCTTGAAAAACTCTTTTTTTTCGTTTTATATTATTTATGTTTTACTTTTAAAACATATCCTAAAGATTCTAAAATTAAAACATAGTGCGTTTTTGTAATGTCTTTTACAACTGCATTTTGATCACAAAACGGACCAGAATTTAAATGTATCTTATCTCCAATTTGATATTGCATAACAGATATTTCAGAAGCGGTATCTCCTGTATTTAACCATTCTTTTATCGTCTCAATTTCCTGGTCTTTTACAACGGCATGTCTTCCCAGCCAAAATAAAAACCGAACAACACCGGGAGAATGAAATACAAGATTTCTATCTTTTTCTGCTAATTGTACAAATATGTAATGATTAAACAATGGCACTTCTACCTTCACTTTCCTATCTGATCTTTGCTGTACCTTTTTTATAACAGGGCAATAACAGTTTATATTAAACTTGCTTAATTGTTCTGCGGCTCTTTTTTCCCATTTAGGTTTGGTGTATACTACATACCATTTCATAATTGTAACTGTATTTATGTATTTTTAAATAGTTATTAAAAAAGATTTGCTCTTTATGTCGATTCAATTTTTCAGAAAAAACAGTATTATTGATAAATTAATCTTGAGATTTTTATTCTTGTTTTAAAGAAAAATTTTCAAATCAATTACCAACAAAGCTTCAAAAAATTCTCTTTAATGCATTTCTACATTTTAACAATAAACTAAGTGGTAAATTTAAAACCAACATTCAAAAAACAGTTATGCTTTTTATAGTAAAATTTCCTTAATAAGGACATTTAGCAACAAAAATCAAATTTCACATCAGCCGTATTAGTATAATTTTATCTTAAATTATTATGATAGATATTCTGTTTTTATCGCTCTAATTTTCGCATTAAAAAAAATGAAATTTAGAACACTTTAGACAGATTTCAGACAGCATAATTTTAGATTTTTTTTACCATTTATATTTTCTTTTTTGAGTAGTTATAATGTAACTATTCACGGGGAACCCTTTTTTAAAATTTTAAAAAAAGCTTCGAAACCCCAGTAAAATGGTTGAATCAAATTTTTGAAAATCATACACATTAACAAACATATTTTTTAATTTAAAAACATTAAGCAGATGAGAACTGGAATAACATTTAGTGCTTTTGATTTGTTACATGCGGGGCACGTTAAGATGCTTGAAGAAGCAAAACAACATTGTGATTATTTAATTGTTGGCTTACAAACAGATCCAACATTAGATCGCCCAACAAAAAATAAACCAACACAAACTGTAGTAGAGCGCTACATACAGTTAAAGGCGTGTAAGTTTGTTGATGAAATTGTACCTTATGCTACAGAGCAGGATTTGGAAGATATTTTGAAAGCCTTTGCTTTAGACGTACGCATTTTAGGTGACGAATATAAAGATAGAGATTTTACTGGTAGAAAATATTGTGAAGAAAAAGGAATCGAATTGTATTTTAATACTAGAGATCACCGTTTTTCGAGTACTAACCTTCGTAACGAGGTTTATCAAAAAGAAGTTTTAATGCACTCCAATGGCAATTAGTACAGTAACACACGTAGTTTTAACGGGAGGGATTGGTAGTAGATTGTGGCCTCTTTCCAGAAAAACATTGCCTAAGCAATATCTTGAGCTGTTTGATGGAGAATCACTCTTTGAAAAAACAGTGGCTCGAAATCAAAATGTTGCTACCAATACGATTGTGGTAGGAAACATTGAAAATTACAAAATGAGCGATGCCATTATGGCAAAGTTTCGTAAGCCTTTTACACATATTGTAGAAGCTGTTCCTCGTAACACTGCCGCTGCAATCGCATTTGCTGCTTTTGCATCAAATCCGGAGGATATTTTGTTAATTACACCATCTGATCATATTATTGAAAAAGCAGACTTGTATAACGAGGCTTTAAAACAAGCCATTCAACTCGCTAATCAAGATTATTTGATAACTTTTGGTATAAAACCAACGAAGCCAGAAACGGGATATGGTTATATTGAGTTTGAGAATGAAAATGTAATTGCTTTTCATGAAAAACCTGATCTAAAAACAGCTAATGCTTATTTAGAAAAAGGAAATTATTTCTGGAATAGCGGTCTTTTTTGTTTCAAAGCAGAAAAGTTTTTAGCAGAGCTGGAAAAGCAAGAACCTGAAGTGTATTGGACAGCAAAAACAGCCTGGAATGCAAATGAAAATGGTTTTTTAGATTACGAATTGTCATTAAACATTCCTTCTATAAGTATCGATTATGCTGTCATGGAACGTAGTGCAGCGATTAAAGTCGTTCCGGCTCAATTTGCTTGGTCTGATTTAGGTTCTTTCGAATCGGTTTATGATTACTTGGTTAACAAAGGACATCCCATAGATTCTAATAAAAACATTGTTATAGGAACCTCGATGCATACTACTTTTATAGGAGTTAAAAATTGCATTTTAATTTACACTGTGGATGCTTTGATGGTTTTGCAAAAAGAAAATTCGCAAGAAGTAAAAGAAGTTTATCAACAATTAGAATTGATCGCTTCGCCATTATTATAACTAAATTAAAATACTCACAATGATTGATAAAAATGCTGTAATATATATCGCCGGACATAAAGGAATGGTAGGAAGTGCCATCTGGAGAACGTTGACATCAAAAGGCTATACTAATCTTATTGGAGCTACAAGTAAAGAGTTAGATTTAAGAGATCAAAATGCAGTTAGAGATTTTATCCAAAAAGAAAAACCAGATGTTATTATAGATGCTGCTGCAAAAGTGGGAGGTATTTTGGCGAATAATGATTTTCCATATCAATTTCTAATGGAAAACATGCAGATTCAAAATAACCTGATTAATGAAGCACATAATTTGGATGTTGGAAAGTTCATTTTTTTAGGAAGTTCTTGCATTTATCCAAAATTAGCACCACAACCATTAAAAGAGGAATATTTGTTAACTGCTTCTTTAGAAAAAACAAATGAATGGTACGCTTTAGCAAAAATTACGGGTGTAAAACTTTGTGAAGCTATACGCAAACAATTCGGAAAAGATTTTGTCAGCTTAATGCCAACAAATCTGTACGGTACACATGATAATTTTGATTTAAGCAGTTCACATGTTTTGCCTGCTATGATCCGTAAGTTTCATGAAGCAAAAGATAGTAATAATGCTCCTGTAATTCTATGGGGAAGTGGCACACCAATGCGCGAGTTTCTTTTTGTAGATGATATGGCAGAAGCAGTAGTTTTTGCTTTAGAAAACGAACTTCCGGAACATCTTTATAACATTGGAACAGGTGAAGATTTAACGATAAAAGATTTAGCAACTACAATACAAAAAATTGTAGGACATACTGGAGAAATTATCTGGGATGACAGCAAGCCTGACGGAACACCAAGAAAATTAATGGATGTTTCTAAAATGCATAACATAGGATGGAAACATAATGTGAATTTAGAACAAGGAATACAAAAAACATATAATTGGTTTCTTGAAAACATCGAAAGTTTAAAACAAAACAGCTATTAATAACCAGTGCGTTTAATCTGGCGATAAAAAAACAATTTGCAACATTGCAAAATAACGCCTTTGCACCATATAATTAGATTATGAGTAATCCAACACAAAAAACAGCATTCATCACTGGAGTGACAGGACAAGATGGAGCCTACCTAAGTGAATTTTTATTAGAAAAAGGATATATAGTTCACGGATTAAAAAGACGTACCTCTTTATTCAATACAGATCGAATAGATCACCTGTATCAAGATCCTCATGAAAAAAACAGAAATTTTATTTTGCATTATGGGGACATGAGTGACAGTACCAATTTAACTCGTTTGATTCAGGAAATTCAACCTGATGAAATTTATAATTTGGCTGCGATGAGCCACGTAGCGGTTTCATTTGAAACTCCTGAATATACAGGAAATGTAGATGCGCTAGGAACTCTTAGGATTTTAGATGCTGTACGTTTGCTGGGATTAGAAAAAAAGACTAGAATCTATCAGGCTTCTACATCAGAATTGTATGGTAAAGTACAGGAAGTTCCGCAATCAGAAACAACTCCTTTTTATCCAAGATCACCGTATGCCGTAGCAAAAATGTATGCTTTTTGGATTACAGTAAATTACAGAGAAGCTTATGGTATGTATGCTTGTAATGGTATTTTGTTTAACCATGAGTCTCCAATTCGTGGAGAAACTTTTGTAACTCGTAAAATTACCAGAGCAACTTCAAAAATAGCTTTAGGATTACAAGATAAATTACATTTAGGAAATTTAGATGCACAACGTGACTGGGGACATGCTAAAGATTATGTTCGAATGATGTGGATGATTTTACAAGCAGATGAACCTGAGGATTTTGTTATTGCTACTGGAAAAACAACAACGGTACGAGAATTTGTTCGTATGAGTTTTGCTGAAGTAGGAATTGAATTAGAATTTAAAGGTGAAGGAGTAGATGAAAAAGGTTATGTGGTGTCTAGCAGTAATCCGGAATATCAGGTTGCAATTGGAAAAGAAGTATTGGCAGTAGATCCAAATTACTTTAGACCAACAGAAGTAGATTTACTTATTGGTGATCCAACAAAAGCTAAAACAAAATTAGGCTGGGAATGCGAATATGAATTATCAGAATTAGTAAAAGAAATGATGCAGTCTGATCTAAAACTGATGAGAAAAGAACAGCTTTTAAAAGAATGCGGTTTTACTATTTTAAACTACTACGAATAAGAGATTAATTATCCTAATTAATTTAAAGAACAAACTTTTTTTGCTTCTAAAAAAAATATTTTTAAATGAAAATCAAAAATATTTGTTGCTTGGGTGCGGGCTACGTAGGTGGTCCAACCATGTCTGTTATCGCTCTAAAATGTCCTGAAATAAAAGTAACTGTTGTCGATTTAAATGAAAGTCGAATTGCAGCTTGGAATAATGAAGATTTAGATAATCTGCCCGTTTATGAACCTGGACTTGCAGATGTTGTTCAGGAAGCTAGAGGACGTAATTTATTTTTTTCTTCAGATGCTGATCAAGCTATCGAAGACGCTGATATGATTTTCATAGCCGTAAATACTCCAACCAAAAATTATGGTGAAGGAAAAGGAATGGCAGCAGATTTGAAATTTGTAGAATTATGCGCCAGACAAATTGCCAGAGTTGCTAAAAATGATAAAATTATAGTTGAAAAATCGACTCTTCCGGTAAGGACTGCAGAAACATTACAGACTATTTTAGATCATACAGGAAACGGCGTAAAATTTGAAGTACTTTCTAATCCTGAATTTTTAGCCGAAGGAACAGCAATTGAAGATCTGCTAAATGCTGACAGAGTTTTAATTGGAGGAAAACAAACGGAAAGCGGTAAAAACGCAATTCAATCTCTTGTTGATATTTACGCGCACTGGTTGTCTCCAAAACAAATTCTAACCACAAATGTTTGGTCTTCAGAATTATCAAAATTAACTGCAAACGCCTTTTTAGCACAAAGAATTTCATCGATTAATGCCTTATCTGCTTTATGTGAAGCTACTGAAGCAGATGTAGATGAGGTTGCCAATGCTATTGGAACCGATAGTAGAATTGGCTCTAAGTTTCTTAAAGCTTCGGTAGGTTTTGGAGGTTCGTGTTTCCAGAAAGACATTTTGAATTTAGTTTATTTATGTCGCTATTTTAATTTGCCAGAAGTCGCAGATTATTGGGAGCAGATTATTGTACTAAATGATTATCAAAAGCACCGTTTTGCAAGAAAAATCATTACTTCTTTATTCAATACTGTAAGCGGAAAGAAAATAGCATTTTTGGGTTGGGCATTCAAAAAAGATACTAATGATACCCGAGAATCGGCTGCGATTTATGTGGCAGAGTATTTAATTGAAGATGGAGCAGAAATTCATGTTTATGATCCGAAAGTTTCAAAAGAAAAAATCGTAGAAGACATGCGTTATTTATGGGGATTAAAAGGATATACAGACCAAAAGATTGAATCAAAATTGAGTCAGATTTTTGTATATCAATCTCACGAAGATGCTCTTGATCAGTCTCATGCCGTTGCTGTATTAACAGAATGGGATGAGTTTAAAATGTACGATTGGAATGCCATTTATGCTAACATGTACAAGCCTGCTTTTGTATTTGACGGTCGCAACATTCTGGATACGGAGAAACTAATTTCAATTGGTTTTAAAGTTAAAGGAATCGGAAAAGGGTAAGATTTGAAATTTTGAATCTTAAAAAAAAAACTTCATAAAAGAAGTAATTTCAATAATAAGTTTTTTTGTTTACAAACAATGAATAAAGTTTTACTTAAAATAAAACAGCATAGACATTACGATAAAAGTTTAAATATCGTAAAGTTAATGTCATTAGTAGGAAGTACAGAGATTTTATTAAAAGGTATTGCATTTGTTACTGGAATTTTGATTGTAAGATTACTGCCAATTCAAGAATATGCATTTTACACTTTAGCCAATACAATGGTAGGAACATTACTTGTTTTTACTGATTCAGGTATTTCTAATGGTGTTATGGCACTGAGTGGAAAAGTTTGGCAAGATCCAAAAAAATTAGGAGTTATATTTTCTACTGGTTTAGAATTAAGAAGAAAATTTGCTTTTGTAACATTGCTTATTGTTGGACCTATTATAATTTATTTATTAATGGTCAATAAGGCAAGCTGGTTAACAGCTGTTTTAATATTACTTTCTTTAATTCCTGCATTTTATGCTGATTTGTCTGATTCTCTCTTAGAAATAACACCAAAATTACATCAGGATATTTCAAGTATACAAAAAAATCAATTGGCTGTTGGTTTGGGAAGATTAGTGCTGACAGTATTAACGATATTTATCTTTCCTTATACTTTTGCCATTTTATTAGCCTCTGGAATTCCTAGAATATATGGGAATTTTAAGTTAAAAAGAATTAATGAAAAATTTGTTGATACCAGTCAGAAACCGGATCCAATTATTAGAAAAAAAATTCTAAAAGTAGTAACACTTTTATTGCCGAATATTATTTTCTATGCGTTTTCAGGACAAATAATGATTTGGATTTTGTCTGTCTTTGGAAATTCAAATGAGTTAGCAAGTATTGGAGCTTTAGGTAGATTTTCGGTATTGATAGGGCTTTTCGCGAATGTTTTGGGATCGGTATTTGTCCCACGTTTTTCTAGATTGCCGGATAAAAAGTCAACCATAATCAAAGTCTTTTTTATTTTTCAAATATTACTTTTCTTATTCACAGGATTTGTAATGTTAGTTGTTTTTCTTTTTCCGCAACAAATGTTATGGATTTTGGGATCATCATACAGCGGTTTGTCTTCAGAACTTTTTTTGATTTTATTATCCAGTTGTATTGGTCTTATAACCTCTATGACAAGTAGTTTAATTGGAAGTAGAGGCCATTTTTTAAATCCGATACTGGTAATTGGAATGAACTTAAGTATAGTATTGGTGTCTTTTTTCATTTGGGATTTGTCAACACTGCAAGGAATTCTGTATTACAATATTTTATACCAATGTGTATCATTAGTAGTAAATTATAGTTTTAGTTTTTATCGAATAAGTTCGTATAAATAAACATTCTTTATTTGCTAATCACCTCGTTTTTTAAATTTTATTTTTCAATCTTTCTGATTCAAAATTAGTAATAAATCAAAAGTTTTTTTTTTAACCGTTCTATGAAATTATCTATTATCACGATTAATTATAATGATTTAAATGGATTAACTGATACGGTTAATACAGTGATCAATCAAGATTGGAAAGATTTTGAATTTATAATTATCGATGGAGGATCTACTGACGGAAGTGCTGAGTATATAAAAAACAATGCGCACTATTTTACTTATTCTGTAAGCGAACCAGATAAAGGAATATACAATGCAATGAACAAAGGTATTGCCAAAGCAAATGGAGAATATTTGCTAATGCTTAATGCTGGTGATGTTTTGTATGACAATGATGTGCTGGGTAAGGTGTTTGACCAAACAAATTATACACAAGACATTATTTATGGTGATGTAGACAGAGAAAGTAAAGGAGTTGTCTTTGCAGAAAGTATTTTTCCGGATAAATTGACATTCGGTTTTTTAAGAGATAGAATGATAAGTCATCAAGCTGTTTTCTTCAAAAAGAAACTTCATGATCTTGTTGGATTGTACGACGAAACCATAAAATATGGAGCAGATTGGCATTTTATTATTTTATCAGTATGCAAATACAATGCGTCTTACATTCACTTAAACTTCAAAATGGCAATTTGCAGTGCTGACGGACTAACTTGTAATCCTCTTCACTTTGATGCCATGAAAGAGGAAAGGAAAAGAATATTAGAAAAAGAATTTCCAGCCTTTGTAGATGATTACATGTTATACGACCAAATAGAAAATAACAAAATAAAAAATAGGACAAAATTCTTTGTTGGTAAATGCAAAAAACTGATTAAGGAGGTAATTGGAAAAACCTAAAATTTCCGAGTGGAGTGTGTTGTTTAAATCTTATAAAAAATCAAAAATGAAAAAAGGAATTGTTTTAGTCGCCAATTATAAAAGCCAGATTTATTGCGACAATTTAATTTATTCTATAAGAGAAAGTGGTTGTACTTTACCTATTCGATTAATTCATTTTGGTGGTAAACCAGTTGACTCAAAAAATATCTTAGATGAAGTAGAATTTTTAACTGTAGACGACTTTCCACAAGAGGCGATAACTTTTATAAACAACTTAAGAAGCGTATTGACAGATTGTCCTATGGGATTTTTGTATCGCTTTTTAGCATGGTTTTGTGATTGGGAGGAATTTATATATGCTGATAATGATATTGTTGCATTAACGAATTGGGAACGTATGTTTGAATTTTCAGCAGACTATGATTTAGTTCATGCAGACGAAGAATATACCACGCAAGGAAGATTTAATTATCTGCAACCAAATAAAATAGAAGAGATTTTTGGAAAAGATAGTCTTCTTACAGCGCTTACAGCTGGGCATATGTTGGTAAAAAAGAGTGATAAAATGATTACCGATATGAATGCTGCTGTCGATTGGTTCAAAGAAAATCCTGAAATTCCTCAAAAACATGACCAGTCTTTATTACACATTGCTTCTTTAATTGGTGATTGGAAAATGCTTAATCTTTGTAAACCGCCTTACAATTGGTTGAGCTCCTGGTCAGGAGATTATAAAAACAGTTTAGATTTACTTCAAGCTGTTCAAGGAAATAATCAAAAGAAAACGAGATCGTTTAAAAGTTGGTTTTCTACTTTATCTGAAGAAGATAAAAAGCAATACGAACAACAACCTTCATTTGAAAATAAAAATATTACAATAAGTCATTTGCATTATTCTGGACGAGGACGCATAGGATCTGAAGCCATTGATGACTTTATGTTTTCGAACCAAACCGACGAAAATAGAATGATGCAATTTTTTAAAATCCAAGTCACAGATTTATCTAATGTAACTTATGTGAAAGGAAAAATAATGCGTTTAAAAAGATATTTGTCCGCCTAGAATGTCCAAAATAAATCTTATGAATTCAGCCGTTTGTACTCTATTTGAAGGTCATTACCATTATGGTGTGGCTACACTTTCTAATTCACTTTATAAACAAGGTTTTCTAGGTTCCATTTACGTGGGATACCGAGGAAAATTACCCAATTGGGCCTTAGAAGGCAAAAAACAAACAATTGGGAAATGGGAAAATGCCATTGTTTTATATCCTGTTGATGGAATTGAACTTGTTTTTTTGCCTCTCAGCACTACTTATAGTCTAACCAATTATAAGCCCGATTTTATGTTGGAATTATGGGAAGGACCTGCAAAAGATGCTGAAGCATTATTTTATTTTGATCCGGATATTGTGGTAGACGATTCTTGGGTTTGCTTTGAACAATGGGTCAATTGCGGTGTTGCATTGTGTGAAGATATAAATTCTCCTTTGCAGGAATTTCATCCTCGCAGACAAGGCTGGAAAAATTATTTTAAAAACTACAATGTCAATTTAGAATTTAAAAATCCAACTTATGTTAATGGTGGTTTTATTGGAGTTCTAAAAAAAGATATTTCGTTTTTAATTTTGTGGCTTAACCTGCAGTTATTTATGGGCGAAGCAATTGGCGGGCTTGAAAATTCGATTTTTTATAAACAAACCTATAACACAACAATTTTGAAGCTGGACGGATTTCAGATTTTTGATAAATCAGATCAAGATGCTTTAAATGCTACAATTGAAGCTTATGATGGTAAAGTTAGTTACCTCGGAAAAGAGGGAATGAGCTTTGTTTCTGGTAAAGCAATCATGTTTCATGCACTCGGTGAAAATAAACCCTGGAACATCAATTATACCCTGAAATCATTTGATGGACGCCAGCCTAGATTGGTAGATGAATGCTACTGGAATAATACAAGTTACCCTATTATCGCGCATTCTAAGCGAACAGTCAAAGCCAAAAGAATGATAATAAAAGTGACAAAACTAATTGGAAGATTTTATAAATCTTGATTTTCTACTTTAGAAAATAGCTTTGTTTTATTGGCATTTACTATTTCTAATTACCATAATTTGAATGTTTTTTAAACTGTCATAATTGACTAAAAGATGAAAATATATACAGATTTTTCTTTACTAAAATTTGGCAAAGGCATAGATATGCTATTTCCATTTTATACATCAGAACATTATACCGCTACCAGAGGAGATGATAATGAAATTATAAAAGGAAGATTCGATAGTTACTGCCTATACGCAAAAGAAAATATGAGCATTACAAGTTTGGAAGATGCTGATATTGCTGTCGTACCAATCTATATGCCTTACAGTTATCCTTCAGATGAAACTCCAAAAGAATTAGTGGCATTTATAGAGAAATGTGTTGCAAATGGAAAAAAAATACTTGTATTCTCTGGTCACGATGTGGGGAATGTTGCAATTAAAATAAAAAATGCTATTGTATTTTCGGGGGCAGCATATAAATCCAAAAATTCAAATGGCCTGTTATCTTTTCCACATTTTTTTGAAGATTTTCTGGAAAGATATAAAGATGGTGCTTTGGAAATTAGAGATAAATCTGTTATTCCAAAAATAGGCTTTTGCGGATTTGCTCCTCCATTAAATTTGCCTTTTCGAAAAGATAAATTTATTGCATTGGCAAAGCTGTGGGCAAATTATTTAGGGCTAATGAAGTATTTTCCAGATTACTCATCGCATTCTTATCGAGCACGAGTTCTTATTGTTCTGAATAGAGCAAAAAGAATCAAAACAAATTTTATCATAAAAGGCAATTTTGGTTTTGGTCCGGGAGGTTTAAATACGGGAGCGCACAAAGAAGATAGTAACATTTACCGTCTTAATTATATAAATAATATTGTAGATAACGATTATACTGTTTGTGTACGCGGAATTGGAAATAATTCTATTAGGTTTTATGAAACTCTTTGCTGTGGACGAATTCCAATATTTGTCAATACAGACTGCATTTTACCTTTTGAAGATACCATTGATTGGAAAAAGTTGTGCGTTTGGGTCGAAGAAAAAGATATTCATAAAATTGGTGAAATCGTAAATGAATACCACCATAATTTATCTGAAAGTGAATTTAAAAACAGACAAGTTCAGCTTCGTAAAATATGGGAAGATTATTTATCTCCAGTTGGTTTTTTTAATCAATTTAAAATGTCACTAGAGAGATAATTTACTGATTGATAGCATTGTATTTTATAAAATAAAAACAAGAAAAAAATAAAACTTATGAAAATCCTCTTCCTTTGTGGCTCACTTGAGCCTGGACATGACGGTGTAGGAGATTATACAAGACGTTTGTGTGGAGAGTTAATAAAAAAAGGTCACCAAACTCAAATATTGAGTTTATACGATTATCATTCCAAAACTTTTTCTACAGAAAAACAGGAATTTGATCATACCGAAATTGTTGTACACCGTGTAGCACTCGAAATTTCAAATGCACAACGATTTACTTGGTCTCAAGATATTTTAAAAGAGTTTCAGCCGGATTGGATTTCTCTGCAATTTGTGCCTTACAGTTTTAATGCTAAAGGACTTCCTTTCTGGATACCATCTTTTTTAAAGAGATTAAAAGGAAATCATAAATGGCATATTATGTTTCATGAATTATGGCTGGGAATTGATTTAGAAGCGTCTATAAAACATAAAATTATTGGAAAAGCGCAGCAAGTAATCATTCAGCAATTAATTACCAAAAACAGACCTCATTTTATTACCACACAAAATCAGCTGTATCAATTTTTTCTTCATTCGCATAATATCACTTCCGAAGTTTTACCTATTTGTGGGAACATACCTTTAAATAATGTAACAAAACAAGAAATAGGATTTACTCAATTTGTTTTGTTTGGTACAATTCATCCGGGAGCTCCTTTTGAAGATTTTATTGGCGATTTATTACAAACTTTAGACACGTTTGTTAAACCAATAAAATTTGTTTTTATAGGTAAAAATGGTTCAGAACTGGATAATTATCTTTCCATACTTGAAAATAATAATATTGTTTATGAAGTTTTAGGAATACAATCTGAAAGCGAAATTTCCCAGGTTTTGATTAATAGTGACTATGGTATTTCTACAACGCCTTATTTGCAGACTGAAAAAAGCGGGGTGTATGCAGCATACAGGGAACATCGAATAAATACTATTTCAGTTTCAAGAAATTGGACTCCGGCAAAAGGGCATTATGACATAAAAGAAATTATTAAATATGAAAAAAATAATTTAAAAATAACTCCAATAGATGCTGAGGTGTTTGATTTGAATTGCATGACGGATCAGTTTATTAATTCAATTTCAAAAATATGAAGGTACTAGTATCTCATCCGACGTTAAATGCAAATTCAAAAAATTTGGTAGTTGGTTTACTAAAAAACAATCTTCTGTTTAAACTTTTTACCTCAATTGCAATATTTCCAGAGCAGTTTTTATATAAAATAAGTAGTAATCCGAAATTAAAAGATTTACGAAGAAGAAGTCTAGAACGTGCTTGGCAACCCTATACAAGATCAAAATCTTTTTTTGAGTTTGGACGTTTATTAGCTTCTAGATTGCATTTTAATACTTTGGTTAAACATGAAACGGGTTTTTTTTGCGTAGAAAAAGTATATCAAAAACATGATAAATGGGTTGCCAATAGTTTGGCAAAAGCAAAAAGAAACGGATTGTTAGGAGTATATGCTTATGAAGACGGTGCATTATCTACTTTTCTAAAAGCAAAACAATTAGGACTTCATTGCATTTATGATTTACCAATAGGGTATTGGAAAAGTGCTCGTTTACTAATGCAAAAAGAGTTTGAAATCAATCCACAATGGTCAAGTACGCTAACAGGATTTAATGATTCGAACAAGAAATTGGCTCAAAAAGATCAAGAATTGGCTCTAGCCGATGTCGTTTTTGTAGCGAGTAGTTTTACAAAAAAAACTTTGGAAGAATATTCAGGAAACCTGCCCGAAATAAAAGTGATTCCGTATGGTTTTCCAGAGGTCAGACAAAAAAAAACATATGTGCCTCTTGTAAACCGTAAGCTTAAAATTTTATTTATCGGAGGTTTATCGCAGCGAAAAGGACTTTCATATTTATTTGAAGCTGTAGCGGGATTAGAAGATAAAATAGAGTTAACAATTGTAGGACATAAAGCTGTAGCAAACTGTGATGCTTTGAATAAAGCTTTAGAAAAACATACATGGATTCCATCTTTATCTCATGATCAGGTTTTAAAATGTATGCGAGAACATGATGTATTCGTTTTTCCATCACTTTTTGAAGGTTTCGGATTGGTAATTACAGAAGCTATGTCGCAGGGAGTTCCTGTTATTACAACAGAAAGAACAGCAGGACCAGACCTAATTGAGCATGATAAGAATGGCTGGATTGTGCCGGCTGGCTCTTCAAATGCAATTAAAGAAGTATTTATTAAAATACTGGAAAAACCAGAAATAGTAGAACAATACGGACTTGCAGCACAAAACAAAGCTCAAACTAGACCGTGGTCTGTATATGGTCAGGAAATGGCCGAAGCTTTTTCTTCACTAAATAATTTTTAAAGAAACAATATTATTTCATTCCATGGAAGAACAAGAGAGCATTCCTAATTATAATTCAATAAAAATAGCAATTTGGCTTTATTTTTTACTTTGGATTTTTGAAGGGGCATTGCGTAAATGGATTTTACCTAGTCTTGCTACACCTTTGTTGGTTGTAAGAGATCCTATTGCTATTTACATCATTGTAAAAGCTTTTTATATGAAGGTAAAATTTGTTAATCCTTATGTTACTTTAAGTGCCATTTTTACCTTGCTTAGTTTAGCTATTACTTTGACTTTTGGACATGAAAACCTATTTGTAGGTCTTTATGGGGCTCGAATTATGCTGGTTCATTTTCCTTTAATTTTTGTTATAGGTGCTGTTTTTACAAAAGAGGATATTTTAAAAATGGGACGTGTCCTGCTGGCAATAAATATTGTGGTCACGATAATTGTTTATTTTCAATTTATAAGTCCGCAAACTGCCTTTATAAATACGGGTATTGGTGGAGAAGGTAGTGCTGGTTTTTCCGGCTCAATGGGATATTTTAGACCTTCAGGCACTTTCTCTTTCACTACAGGATTATCATCTTATTACATATTAGTTTCTGTATTTGTATTTTATTTTTGGTTGTCTAAAGAAGCTTGTTCAAAAATTTTACTGTATGCAAGTACCATTGCTCTTATAATTGCTTTGCCCATAACAGTAAGTAGAACAGCAGTTGGAGGCGTGCTTTTAGTTGGTTTATTTGCTTTTATTGGATCTTCGACGAGTATGAAATCAATTATACGTTTAGTAATTACAGTATTTGCAATTTTCGCATTGTTTACGATTTTACAAAAGACTACTCCAATTTTTAGTGTGGGTACAGAAGTTTTTATGAGTAGGGTAGATACTGCAAATGATCAAGACGGAGGTTTGACAGATTCTTTTTTCATGAGAGCGTTAAATGGCTTTACAGAGCCAATAACAACATTGTTAAATTCGCCTTTATTTGTAGGTAACCTTGGTATGGGGACTAATGCAGGGGCACAATTGCTAACAGGAAAAAGAGTTTTCCTGGTTTCAGAAGGAGAGCTAAATCGTGTGGGTGGAGAACAAGGTCTTATTTTGGGTGGCGGTATGATTGCTTTAAGATTATTTTTTGCAATAGGATTGTTTTACAGTTCTATTAAATTACCTAATAAATACAAATTACTGCCAGTTACATTTTGCGGAACAGCCTTATTCTTAATTACTCAAGGGCAGTGGGCACAGCCTAGTATGTTGGGTTGCGCCATAATGGCTTCGGGTTTATTGGTGGCGAGTATAAATATAAAAATGAAAACAAATTGATGAAAATAGTACTTTTTACTCATCCTTCATTTTTAGAACATCAAAGCATGCCTCGATATGCAAATATGCTCTTAACAGGAATGAGAGAAAGAGGTCATGAAGTAATAGTTTGGAGTCCTAAAGCTCGATTTTATAAGCTTCCATTGATGAAATCATTGAAAAAATGGTTGGGTTATATTGATCAATATATTGTTTTTCCAATAGAAGTCAAATTTAAACTGCTTCGTAATTCTGATGATGCTCTTTTTGTATTTGCCGATCAGGCTTTAGGTCCGTGGGTACCTTTAGTAAATAATAAAAAACATGTAGTGCATTGCCATGATTTTTTAGCTTTAAAATCGGCATTAGGAAATATACCTGAAAATCCTACTTCATTAACAGGTAAGAAATATCAAAATTATATCAGAAATGGTTTTTCAAAAGGGAAATATTTTATTTCAATCTCACAAAAAACACAGCAAGATCTTCATGAATTGCATTTAGGTAAAATTGAAAGTTCAGCAGTATGTTACAATGGATTAAACCGCACTTTCAATCCATTATCTCCTACAGAAGTTCGTACCATGCTGGGAAACAAATTAAATCTATCATTATCCAAAGGCTATATTATGCATATTGGTGGAAATCAATATTATAAAAATAGAAAAGGAGTAATAGAAATTTATGAGTCGTGGAGAAGCATTAGCAAGAAAAACTTTCCGCTTCTTATGATTGGATCAGAACCAACAAATGAATTGCTTGAACTGCAAAAGAAATCAGCTGTTAAAAATGACATTCATTTTGTTACCAATTTAGCTGATGAAGATGTCAATATTGCTTATTCAGGAGCCAAATGTTTATTGTTTCCTTCGCTTGACGAAGGATTTGGATGGCCAATTATAGAAGCAATGGCATCGGGTTGTTTAGTTATAACAACAAATAGATCTCCTATGAATGAAGTTGGTGGTTCTGCAGCTTTTTACATTGACAAAAAACCTAGTGACGATATTTTTTTTAAAAAATGGAAAGAGGATTCTGCCAAGATGTTAGAAAAAGTTGTATCACTCAATAAAATACAACGAGCCGTAATGATTGAAAATTCATTAAAACAATCCCAAAAATTTACAGCAGAATTTTCCCTAAACGCAATTGAAGTTGTTTATAAAGAAATCACTCAAAAATTATGAAAGTAGTCCATTTTATTGCTGGTATTGATAAGAAAGAAGGAGGAACTGCAGAATATATGAGGTTGTTAGGTTCAGAATTAAAAAATCATATCGATTTAATTGTTGCAACAGGATTTTCTTCTAATCCTATAGACATTGAAGGTGTGAGAATTAAATTTTTTCAGACAAGTGTTTTCCGATGGTTTTCCTTATTAGAAGAGTTTCGAATATTCTTACTTCAAGAAAAACCAGACATTGTTCATATAAATGGTATTTGGAGTCCGCAAAATTGGGGTTTTCAAAAAAAAGCGCAGGAGTTAGGAATTAAAGTAATACTATCTCCTCACGGAATGTTGGAACCTTGGATAATGGCTCAAAATCCCTGGAAGAAAAAATTGGGTTTGTTTTTGTACCAAAAAAAAGCGATTCGAAGAGCTTTATGCTTACATGCAACTGCAGAAATGGAAGCCTTAAATATTGAAGCTTTAGGCTTTACCTCTCCAATTAGTATTATTCCGAATGGTATTGATTTAAATGATGTAAAAGAAATCAAGAAAAATTTTGGAACCAAAAAAGTAGTGTTTTTGTCCCGAATTCATCCTAAAAAAGGAATCGAATTATTATTGCAAGCTTGGGAAAATTGTAATACAGATGGCTGGTTGCTTGAAATTGCCGGAAATGGAGATGAAAATTATATAGCAAATCTAATTCGAAGTGCCCAAGATTTAGACAATGTCCATTTTGTAGGTTCAAAATATGGCGAAGAAAAATGGGACTTTTTGAGATCTGCAGATGTTATGATACTGCCAACATACAGCGAAAATTTCGGAATAGTAATAGCAGAAGCACTGGCTGTTGGGGTTCCAGTGATTACCACAAGAGGTACACCTTGGCATGATCTCGAAGTCTACAACTGCGGCTGGTGGATTAATCTATCTATTTTAGAATTACAAAAAAGCATTACAAGAGTAATCAATTCCTCAAGCGATGAACTTGCCAATATGGGCAGAAAAGGACGAAAACTGGTAGAGGAAAAATATGAGATTAAAACCGTTGCAAACCAGATAAACGAACTGTATCAGGAAACTTATAATTAATAAAATTTTGGACTTATCTACTTACAGTCATTCTTTTAGTTTAAAGAATAAAATTTCCAGATTGCTATGGAACTGCAGCAGTCTAATTTTGTTTCGACCATTTGCCTCTCGATTATTTAGAAGATGGAGAATTTTGGTTTTAAAATGTTTTGGAGCAAAAATAGAATGGTCATCGCATGTATATGCGTCGGTAAAAATATGGGCACCGTGGAATTTAGAACTTGGAGCAAATTCTAGTTTGGGTCCCAAAGTCGATTGTTATAATCAAGGAAAAATAAGTATTGGATCTAATACTATTATCTCTCAAAAATCCTATTTATGTGCATCTTCACATGATTACACAAAACCAGATTTTCCTTTAATACTTAAACCCATAACAATAGGAGACGGAGTTTGGGTTGCTGCAGATGCTTTTATTGGCCCTGGAGTATGTATAGAAAACAATTCAGTAATTGCAGCTCGGGCAGTAGTAAATAAAAAAGTTTTTAAGAATTCAATTGTGAGAGGCAACCCGGCAACAAGTATTTCCAGAGATGAGATTTCGACCAAAAAATTACAATACGACAAATTGTAAACCCATTATAAACATATAAGTATGAATTCTATACATTCAAATTTTAATATACTATTAGATTTACCTGCTTATCTAGGAAAGAAAATATTATTTATATCTGAAATAACTCCTGATCGCTCAAAGTTTTACAACTGGATACCTATTAAAGGATTAAAACAATTGGTCTATCAAGGTTTGAAAGCGGTTGATATGGCTTGGACAATAGTAAAGACAAAAGAACCTTATGATATCATTATTATTTTTGAACACAAACCTTGGTACTCCATTTTATTGTACTTGGTTTGTGCAATAAAAAGAAAACCAACTTTTTTTATTGTTCATGGATTTCAGCAAACTTATAAATTGAGTACAAGCAGAACGCTTGGTTTTAAACTTCTACTATTTTTTGAAAAAAGATTTAAGTTTTATCCTATCCATTTAGAAAAAACAGATCATGATTATGATGACTGTTTGAAATTTTACAAATCAGGCATTTATATGTTAACACCACTGCCTGAAGATTCTAATGAAAGATTAGCCAAACCTGCTGACTCGGTTTTAAAAATTGGAATTGTTGGTATGATTAGACCAGATAAACCTATTATGCCAATAATAAAAATCCTAGAAAACTACTCCAGTAATGACGCCGAAGTAGAAACACATATTGGAACTCCATTTTGGCAATTGCCTGATGAATTAAAGAAAATGGCAATTAATCTAACCGATACAACAAGTAGTGAGCAATACAACTCCTTTATTAAATCGCTGGATATCGTGATTAATTATTATGAAAAAGAACACTTTTATCACAGGTCAAGTGGTGTTCTTAATGATGCCGTAAACGGTGGTTGTTTTGTTATTGTTCCTAATTATCCATTATTTAAGGAGCAAATTTCAAATCCTGTGAAAGTGGGTGAAACGTATGAAAATATCGAGGATATTAAAAGAGCGATAGATAAGGCAATTGAATACCTAAGCAATAATGTTGTCGAATTTGAAAAGTGGCGCCAGATTAGAACAAAAGAAATAATTCTGAAAGATCTAAGCCGACAAATGCTTGACGTACTTTGATTTAAATCTATAAGATAAAAACATTATTTAATTTTTTAAACTAGAAACTTTGAATAAAATTCCAATTACTGTAGTCGTTTCTGTAAAAAACGAAGCCTTGAATTTACCCTCTTGTTTGGATAAATTAAAGCGATTTGACCAAATAATTGTAGTAGATTCCGGAAGTACAGATGATACAACAACTATTGCTGCCAATATGGGGGCTGAAGTTTTACAATTTCAATGGAATGGCAAGTTTCCTAAAAAGAGAAACTGGACATTGCAAAATGCAGATTTGCGTCACGAATGGATTTTGTTTTTAGACGCAGATGAATTTGTTACTGAAGAGTTTGTTAATGAAGTTGCTGTTAAAACGCTTGACCCAAACTACAACGGATTTACCATACAGTTTGAAAACTATTTTATGGGACGCAAACTTAAATATGGTTATGGCTTTCAAAAGTCGGCTCTTTTTAAAAAATCGAAAGGAGCTTATGAAAAAATCGAAGAAGATTTATGGAGCCATTTAGATATGGAAGTTCACGAACATCCAATTATAGAAGGAAAAGTTGGAATCATTAAATCTAAAGTGGTTCATAAAGATTTTAAAAACTTAGAACATTATATTGCCAAACACAATGCTTATTCTTCTTGGGAAGCACAAAGATATTTGCAGTTGAAACAGTCTAAGAACGAACATTTATCTCTTAATCAAAAAATCAAATACAGTCTTCTTAATACAGGTTTACTTCCAGCAGTTTATTTTATGGGAGCCTATTTTTTAAAATTAGGATTTTTAGACGGAAAAGAAGGATTTTATCTGGCACGTTTTAAATCACATTACTTTTTTCAAATTCAAACCAAAGTAAACTCAATCAAAAACAACTTAGAATAAATATGAAAAGAATATTGATAACTGGCGGCGCTGGATTTGTAGGTTCGCACTTGTGCAAAAGATTATTAAATGAAGGCAATGAAGTAATCTGTCTTGACAATTATTTTACAGGAGCAAAATCTAATATTATCGAATTATTAGATAATCCTTATTTTGAAATGGTACGCCACGACATTACAGAACCATATTATGCTGAGGTTGACGAAATTTACAATTTAGCTTGTCCGGCATCTCCGGTACATTACCAATACAATCCGATCAAAACAATAAAGACTTCGGTGATGGGAGCTATAAATGTTTTAGGTATGGCAAAACGTGTTAACGCTAAAGTATTGCAGGCAAGTACCAGCGAAGTTTATGGCGATCCTTTGGTGCACCCTCAAACTGAAAATTATTGGGGACATGTAAATCCAATTGGTATTCGTTCTTGTTATGATGAAGGAAAGCGTTGTGCAGAAACTTTATTTATGGATTATCACAATCAGAATAAAGTAGCCATTAAAATCATCAGAATTTTTAATACTTATGGTCCAAACATGAATCCGGCAGATGGAAGAGTAGTATCTAACTTTATTGTGCAAGCATTACAAGGTAAAGATATTACCATTTTTGGAGACGGTTTACAAACGCGTTCTTTTCAATATGTAGATGATTTGGTAGAAGGTATGGTAAGAATGATGAATTCAGATCCACAATTTTTAGGTCCGGTCAATTTAGGAAACCCAAATGAGTTTACAATGCTGGAGCTGGCACAGGCAATTATTGAGCTGACAGATTCAAAATCCAAAATCATTCACATGGATTTACCACAGGATGATCCAAAACAAAGACAGCCAGATATCACTTTGGCTAAGAATAAACTGAACGGCTGGGAACCAAAAGTACAGCTTCGAGAAGGTTTGTTATCTACTATAAGTTATTTTGATACGCTTTTATTAAATCAATAAAAGCACTTTTTCTTTTACAAAACACCATTATTTATATCAACTGCTTTTTCTCGATTTCCTTAATCAGGAAACAGATTTTGGCACACTTTATTTTCAAGTTAGCTTTTTTGTGCTTTTAACGAGTTTTGAGGTGCTTCATCGAGAACTTTTTTTAGTAAAATGCCTTTGTTTTAATTTTAACTCAGAATTGTGAAAGCAGTTAACTATTGAAGAATATTTAAGTTAAAAAAATAATTATTATGAGAGTTACTATAATCACAGTGTGTTATAATCGCAAAAACACAATTGAAAAAGCGATCAAAAGTGTATTGGATCAAAACTATGATGATATCGAATATATTGTTATAGATGGTAATTCAAAAGATGGCACAAAAGAAATTATTGAGTCTTATAAAGACAGAATAAGCCACTATATTTCTGAACCTGATAAAGGAATGTACGATGCGATAAACAAAGGACTAAAACTAGCAACCGGAGACGTTATCGGATTAATGCATTCTGATGATGAGTTTTATGATAATAATGTAGTTTCCAGAATAGCTTTGCGTTTTAAGCATTCGCACAATATAGAAGGAATTTACGGCGACGGAGTCTATGTTTCGAATGATCAAAAGGAGCGCTTGATTAGAAATCGTATTGGAGGAGGTTTCAACCTTAAAAAAATTAAAAGTGGCTGGTTGCCATTACATCCAACGGTATATTTGAAGAAAAGCGTAATAGATAAAAACGGATTATACAACCTTGATTTTAAAATTGCGTCAGATACGGAATTCTTACTTCGCTATTTGTACAAACATGAAATTAAGATGAGTTATATCAATATCTACATCGTTAAAATGAGAATGGGCGGCATGAGTACCAGTTTCAAACGAGCTTTTGAAGTTTTAAAAGAAGATTACAGAATATATAAATATCATGGTTTAACTGCTTATTCAGTTGTTTTTAGAAAAAAAACTATTGCTTTAAAACAGTATATCGTTCATTAAGAATTAGGATCATTTAGCTTTTGATTTTTGAAATAAGTAAAACAGTAAAATTTTAGTTCCAAAAGAACTACAGAGGATAAAATTTAAGAAAAGCCAATATAAATAGATATAGTGAATGCAGGTTTAGTTTGATGATAGACATAGTAGAGGAGTTATGGAGCGCTAAATAGTTTTCATTTTATTTCAATAAAATTTAGAGTAATTATAGAATACTAATACATACCACAATTAACATGAAGAAAATTTTCCTTTCGATAATTTTATTGCCTTTATTGATGCTGGAATCTTGTACGACCAAAAAACAAATGTTGTATCTACAAGATTTAGATAAGTATGCAAATTCGACGATAAATTATACTTCGCCAAAAATACAGCCTAATGACATCTTAAAAGTTGAAGTTGGCGATCTTAATCCTTTAGTTGCTGCTCCTTTTAATATTTCGACTGGGAATCCTGCTGCACAAAGCTCGGTAGATATGATGCGTCTGTCTGGTTATTTGGTTAATCCGCAGGGAACTATTATGATGCCTATTTTAAATGAAGTAAAAGTTGGAGGTTTAACTCCTGCGAATGTAGAAACTAAAATAAAAGAACGTCTTATCAACGAGAATTACTTGGTAAATCCTACGGTACAAGTTCGAGTTCTTAATAATAAGTTTACCGTTTTGGGAGAGGTTAATGCGCCGGGTGTTAAAAATTTTAGCGAAGAATCAATCAGTTTTCTTGACGCTGTCGGATTGGCGGGAGATTTGACTTACTCAGCAATTCGTACAGATATAAAATTGATTAGAGAAGTTGACGGAAAACGTTTGGTTTATCACATAGATTTAACTAGCGCATCTTGGATGTCTAATCCAAATTTCCGAATTAGACAAGGCGATGTAATTGTAGTAACTCCAAACAAATTAAAAGCTAATAGTGGAGGATTAATTAAAGATCCATTACAGTTAATTGGTATAGTAGCTTCAGTTGCTGCACTGATTATTGTAATTGCGAAATAAATTGAAGAAGTAGAAAAGTTTTTACACTTAGATTTAAAAATATACTCATTGTTATTAATGTGACTGTATCTTATTAATTAAATAGTTATGGATTTAAAAAAAGAATTTTTAAAGTATTTTCAATATTGGCCTTGGTTTTTGCTAAGCTTAATTGTGTTCGTAGGTGCAGCTTTTATTTTTATCAAAATAACGCCGCCAACTTACGAAACTTCTGCTTCGATCTTTATTGACAAAAAACAAGAAGACCAAACGAAAATCATTACAATCAGCACAGATAAAAAAAACAGTGAAGATAAATTAGAAGATGAAATTCGATTAATAACCTCTAATGAATTTTTATTAGGAGTTGTTAAAAAATTGAATTTGAATTTTACTTACTACGAAAAAGTATTTAGTGTTAAAAACAATAACGTAAATGAAGTTCCTTTTGTTTTAATACCAACTATTTCTAAAGATTCATTACCTGTTGTTTCTTATGAAATTAAAGTCAATCAAGAGGGGTTTCTTATAACAGAACCAGAATCTGAGCAAACTTATAATATCAAAGGATACGACGGAAAAGAAGCAATTGAAGGCTTACCATTTAAAATCCAGCTATCTCCAAAAGCAAAGAAAAATCCATCGTTTTATTTTGAAAAAGAATATAAAGTAAATCTGGAACCGACTGGAGTAGCTTTAAAAAACTTAAAAGGATCTCTTGTTGTTTTGTCTGATGAAAATGCAAAAGGGGTCCTGGAGATGAAGCACGTAAGCTCAAGCCCTGATCGTTCCAGAAAAATATTAAGTGAGATTATTGATCAGTTTGATAAAACTATTGTTATAAATAAACAAAAAGTTTATAGAAATACGGTTTCTTATTTGAATCAGAGAATTAAAAACTTTAGTAAAGAAAAGGATTCAATTGAAAGTGTAAAAGAGAAATATCTTCAGAGTAATGATATCGGAGTAATGGAAAACTACATTGTAGAACAAACTGCCGATAGAAGTCAAAAAAAGGAGAGTTCAATGCTTAATGACAAGCAAATTGCACTGACAAACTTTGCCATTAATGATGTTAAACAAGCTGGTCCGGCTCAAGCTTTGGGTACAGATTATAATTTGGAATCTACAACAGTCAATCAAATGCTTGTAAGCTACAACGCGAAATTGATGGACAGCCAAATGATTTTACAAAGAGCACAAAGTAACAATCCGGCTTACATTAGTTTAATGACCCAGTTAAGAGCTCAAAAACAAGAGATATTAAATAGTCTGCAAGGTTATTTAAACTTTCTGACTCAAACAAGTAAAGCCAATAGATCTGAGCAGAGTATTGCCGAAGCAAAAGTAAAAAGCATCCCTACAAAAGATAAAATACTAGGAAATATCAACAGTAATCTGACTACAAAAGAGGAAACTTATGTCGCATTATTGCAAAAGAAAGAAGAAGCGGTTTTAAACGGTGCAATTCTAGAATCAAACTTAAAAACTTTGAATGCGCCAGAAACCAATTATTCAGCAATTTTTCCACAGCCAAAAGCATTTATGTTAGGAGCATTTTTGTTTGGTTTATTACTTCCTTTCGGAATCACTTATGTTCGTTTGTTTTTAGATACTAAAATACATAACGAAGAAGATATCCAAAAAGTAATTACAGATGTTCCAATTTTGGGTCATATTCCTAAAATAAGTGTAAGTGATAAGTTGGATAATACAGCAACATCTCGATCATTAATTGCAGAAGCATCACGAGCATTAATGTCTAACATATCCTATTTATTGCCTAGAAAGAAAGAAAGCAAAGGAAATGTGATTTTGTTTACATCTTCTATCCAAGGAGAAGGAAAATCATTTTGTGCCTTTCATAATGCCATAACAATTAGCAACCTTAATAAAAAAGTACTGCTTATTGGTGTTGATTTAAGAAACCCGCAATTGCATGATTATTTTAATATAAAACGAAATGTATCTGGACTTTCTGATTTCTTAGCTAACAAAACAGACAACTGGAAAGAATTTTTACAAAACGACAATCAGTTTTCTAAAAATCTGGATGTATTGTTTGCCGGAGAAGCGCCACCAAATCCTTCTCAATTGATAACTAATTCAAATTTTGAAGCCTTAATCGAAGAAGCAAAAACAATCTACGATTTTATCATACTAGATACGGCGCCGGTACAAATTGTATCTGATACATTGAATTTTAGTCATTTGGCAGATGTAACAGTGTTTGTTGTAAAATACGATTATACAGATAAAAGCAATCTGGTTCAGGTAAGTAATTTTATTAAAAAAGAACAGCTTAAAAACGTTGGAATTGTTATAAATGGTGTCAATATGAAAAACGCATATGGCTATGGTTATGGCGTAAGTTATGGTTACCAGTATCAAGAAAAAAAAGTAAAGAAACCTTGGTATAAAAAAGGCCTCGCTGTAAAAGGAGCTTAAAAAATACAAAGCCATTTACTTTAATTAAATAATATAAAATGTTTCATAAAATAGTTCTGATGCTATTGTTTTTTGTCGTTGCTGCGGTCTTTTATTTTTCCTGGCTTTCAGATCCCAGTTTATCTACTGAGACTTATTTACCGGGATGGCTGTTGAACTGGAGTAATCATTATTATAATTTGCGTACCGCTGTTCCTTTTGTCGCTGTAGGTTTTCTATTAGAATTGTATACAGAACAGAATAACATAAATGAAGTAAATAATAACAAAAATTTAAATTTCATACAAAACATAATTATTGCGGCGATAATAGTTTCTGTAGCCGAAGGAGGGCAGTTTTTAATTCAGAGAAGAAGCCCGGATTTAATGGATATTTTTTATGGAATTGTTGGAAGTTTAATAGGAGCATTAGGTTACAATTTATTGAAAAAAATAAAAAATGCGAAACAGACATAAATTTACTTTCATAATGTGTTGCGCCATTGCCGATATGATTGCAATGGTAGTAGGAACAATGATTTTTTTGAATTTTGCTATTGAGGAAAGTATTGGCTGGAATGGTTTATTTCTCAATAAGATGATTCCAATTACAATGTTAAGTTGGCTGTTTTCAGTTACTTATTTTCAATTGTACAGAGTAGACGTTCTTTTTAGTCTGGATGAATTTTTCCGCAATAGCTGGAGAGCTTTTTTTACACAAAGAGTTTTATGGCACAGTTACATTTTTATTTTTCAGGATGATGTGCTGTACAACTTTGGAAGTAAAGCAAATTTATTTCAACTAAGTTTTTTATTGTCATATTTTCTGTTATCCAGAATATTATTTACGCTGGTTATTGGAAAAATAAAGGGCTGGGTTTTCAAACAGTACACAGTTGCTATCTGGGGATTCAATAAAACAAGTATCGAGTTGGCTTCTCATTTAGAAAGTAATTCCTTTTTTATCAACTTTCTGGGGATTCTTAACGAGAATTCTTCTGTAGAGTATAGGAGTAATGAGGAATTCACTTTAGCACTGTCAGAAGCAATTAATGATGCGTCAAGAAATGATATCAACGAATTGTACATTGTATCAAAACCGGACTTTATTTCAGACCTGAATTATTTCTTTGAGTTGGGCGATAAACATTGTATGCGTTTGAAATTTGTTCCCGATTTTTCATCCATATCAAAAAAGCATTTTAACTCAAGTCATTTAAATAATTTTCATGTCATTAAGCCTCGTTTTGAGCCATTGCAAAATGCTTATAATAGATTGGCAAAGAGAATTTTTGATCTTACATTCAGCATTTTGGTAATTGTATTTGTCTTGTCCTGGCTTTATCCTTTATTGGCTTTTATAATTAAAAAACAAAGCAAAGGACCAGTATTATACAAACAGATGCGAACAGGAAAAAAGAACCAGGAATTTTGGTGCTACAAGTTTCGAAGCATGTACGTAAATATGGGTGACGAAACACAACAGGCTCAAAAAGGAGACAGTAGAATAACACCAATAGGAAAATTTATCCGCCGTACCAGTTTAGACGAAATGCCTCAGTTCTTTAATGTATTGATCGGAAATATGAGTGTAGTAGGACCGCGCCCACATATGATCAAACATACGTCTGACTATAATGACCACATTAACAATTTTATGGTGCGTCATTTTGTTAAGCCGGGAATTACAGGTCTGGCTCAGGTTTCGGGCCTTAGAGGAGAAACCAAAAAAGTATCAGATATGAGAAGACGCGTTACAACTGATATAGAATACGTACAGCGCTGGAGCCTTATAAAAGATGTCAAAATATGCTTCTTAACGGTTATTGTGACCCTCAAAGGAGATAAAAATGCTTTTTAAAATAAAAACAAACTCAAAAAATAAACTCAAGATTAAACTTAAAAATAAACTAATAAACTAATAATCATGGACATTACTAATTACCTTATAGGTTTACTTACTGGAGTTTCAGTGACAACCTTTTTTATTGGAAAAGAGTGGTATAAATATTATACTAAATACACTATCCAACAAAAACAATTAGATCGAGTTTTGAAATTGAACGATAAAATTAAAAAACTGAAAAACTACAGCCCGGCAGAAACATCAAATATGAATGTTGGAGTGTAATATTATTTTCTGATTTTAATTTTACGCAAACGCTTATGGATTGCAAAAATCCACTAAGTCAGTTACTTTTATGAATTAAAGTAATGTATTTATTTTTTACTTTTTGCTAAAGTATTTTAGTGAAAAATCATTCGTACTCAAAAGTTTAAAACCATTATATATTTAACTTTGGTAATGAGCTCGATGTCTTGTCGGGCTCATTACTTTTTGCTTTATTTTAAGTTTCTGTTCTTACACGTTTTCTATACTCTTTTATTTTTCGTCCATTTAGATACACCTACAATCTAAATTACAATGGACATTTTCTCCCTGTCATCCTTAACATAATTTACTTTTTACTGGTTCCCAAAGTTTAACCTAAAAAATATTGGTTGCAATATTTCATATAATTAAAGTTCATTTTTTTTTTGAAAGATTCCTTTACATATAGGCGGTTGGTTCCTGTTTGGATCATTTTATTCATTCATCGGATTAAAGTGAAGACCAAAAGAATAGAAGACTTTATGCTCTTTATCTCAAAGAGTAGAGAGGCTGTTTTATTTCTAATACAAAGTTCCGACACGATCAATAACGGAACTGAGAACCAATGTAATTTATTTGTAAAAAAGGTAAGTGTTAATTATTAAAAGATGATTAAAAAAGAAAAAGTTTTAGTTCGCGATAACAAAGGTATTTTTTTAAAAATGTTCAAGAGAAAGTTCAAGAATGAATTTGAATTCTGTGAAGAATCCTTTTTGCTTCAAAATGAAAAAAAGTCTAAAGGATTTGATCATTCTGTATTTGTAGTTTATGAATATTCTGAGCTATTGGATTTTTTTGAATTAGATGGTATCAATACCAATTTTATGGTGTGTTTATTCAGTAAGCACCTTTATAACAGCTTATCCCGAATCGAAGAAATAAAGGACTTGATTTTAATAGATGCTTCAAAAACAAAGACAGAAATTTTTGAAGATTTGAAATTGTGTTTTAAGAACTCATCGAATATTATTCCGCAATTTTCCAATAGAGGTTTTTCAAAATCAAAAATGCCTAAGAAGCAGTTAGAAGTATTGCAAAGAGCTTTATATTTTATGATGTAAAAAATAACTGAATGCATAGCTCAGCTGGATAGAGTCCCCGATTTTAAATCGGGACGGTCGAAGGTTCGAGTCCTTCTGCGTTCGCTTTAACTGTCTGTTTTTATAGACAGATTAAAACAAAAAGCCTGTACAGTAATTTATTGTACAGGCTTTTTGTTTTCTAAAGTATTAAAAAAGAATTTGATTTATAACTAAAACCCATATTCCCGTCGATACGAAACTAATTAAAATACCAATTCCCACAATTAAATTAATAAGTTTTGAATTAAGATTGAATTGCTCAGCAACCACACTCGCCGTTATAAAGGTTGGCATTGAAGCTTCAAAAACACTTATTGCAGCTACTTTTCCTTTAATACCAATTATGAGCGCAATTACCAGAACCAATATGGGAGCAATAATTAATTTATAAAAAGAAGACATAGAAATTTGTGGCAGCTGTTTTTTCCATCCGTTAAAATTAAGTTGTAAACCAACGGTAAAAAGAGCTAAAGGTGCTATTGTTGCGGTAAGTTTAGACAGAAACGATTCGGCTGGAGCCAAATCAATAAAATTGGGAAGTATCAAAGCCGACATACAGCCTATAAAAGGTGGAAATGTAATTAGTTTTTTAAGAATCATTTTGATTTCTACATTACCTCCGGAAGATCGGTCTCCCTTAATTGCGGCAACGATACCTGCTGTTGAAAGAAGTATAAATAATACCTGATCACAAATTACAGCAATACTCAGATATTGTTCTCCAAAATAAGCTATTATGAGTGGAAATCCTAAAAATGAAGTATTGCTGTAGCCACTAGCAAGTTCAAGAGAACTTCTGGTGCGTTGGCCATAATGCCTGTAATTAGCATAATATCTAATAAAGAACCAGCTTCCTATCCAGACTATGATAGTCGAAGCCATAGGAAAAAGCATTTGCACTGACCATTCGATTTTAGGGATATAACGAAGAGAAACTGCCGGTAATGCCAGATATAAAAGCCATACATTAATTCCTTTGTGTGAACCGGCTGGTACTACATTATATTTTCTCAAAAGAAACCCGGTAGTGATGCAAACCGCAATCATTATAAAATTATCCATTTCCTTAATTTTATGATAGTACAAATTTGCGGTATGGAGTAGTATAATTTATTGTATATATATTGTAATAAATTGTATATTCACTACATGAAGAATCTTAGGCAATTTGAAAATCTGGTTATCGAAGAACATAACGCTACAAGTTTTCACCAGCCAGCACATCAACAAAATTATTATGAATTTCTCTATATATTTGAGGGGAGTGGTTACCATTATGCTAATGGACGAAAAGAAGATTATCAAAAAGGGGATGCATTTTTTGTTACGCCGAAAGACTCCCATTATTTAGAGATTAAAGATCAAACCAATTATGCTGTTATTAAGTTTACAGACCGTTATCTTTTAGAAAATAATTTTGCAAATTACGGCAGCGAAGTAATACGACGAAGCGATCTTTTTGGATTTGCACTTTCACTTGCAGGCGATAAAATAAGACTTCCGGAAAAAGAAAGTAAAATCTTTTTTAGAACGATAGAACATATTTTGAGTTACAAAAACGAAAAAGACATTGCTGCTTCTGCCTTCGTTCTGTTTCAGCTTTTATCAATTTTTAGTTTAATACGCCAATTTTGGATTAAAAATAATCTTGGTAATAATTATAAAGCATCAAATGATAATTTATTGATTTATATTCATAGAAATATCTTTTTTCCGGAAAAACTGCAGATTAATCATTTGGCTGGAATGTTTTCTATTTCGACTAAATATTTTAGTACCTTTTTTAAGAATAGTTTCGGAATTTCATACAGACAGTATTTAATCAACTTAAAAGTAAAGATTATAGAAGATCGTGTAAAATCGGGTTTTACGGCTAAACAAATTACCCGCGAATTAGGATTTACAGACGAAAGTCATCTTGCTCATTTTTTTAAGCGAAATACAACCCGGACGCTATCGGAAATTAAGAGTAGAGAATTTTAATAAATCAGGTAAAAGTTTATCTAAATAGAGCACTTATATTTGCAGCTTAAATAATACTATAAATATTTCTCAGAAAAACGTCCTGCAATCAAATGTTACAGCAAAAAAAATCTATTTACACGCTTCAGTTTATTCTTCTTTGTCTTAGTTCTCTTTTATTTTCATCTAGTTTTAATATGATTATACCAGAGCTTCCAAGTTATTTGACAAGTTTGGGAGGAGCAGAATATAAAGGACTTATTATTTCACTATTTACCCTTACGGCGGGAATATCTCGTCCGTTTAGCGGAAAACTGACAGACAAATGGGGACGTGTTCCGGTAATGGCAGTAGGTTCTGTAGTATGTTTAATCTGCGGATTTTTATATCCTGTTTTAAGTTCGGTTTCGGGCTTTTTGTTTTTACGTTTAGTACATGGTTTTTCAACCGGTTTTAAGCCTACAGCAACTTCAGCTTATGTCGCAGATATTATTCCGCAGGAACGCTGGGGAGAAGCTTTAGGAATGCATGGTTTATGTTTTAGTATTGGCGGAGCTTTAGGGCCTGCTTTAGGCGGTTGGGTCGTAAATGCATACGGAATTGATATTATGTTTTATAGTTCCTCACTTTTGGCTTTCCTGTCTATCATTATTGTAGCAAATATGAAAGAGACTCTGGAAGTAAAAGAAAAACTGCACAGATCAATGTTTTATATTGGAAAAAATGATATTATAGATCGTGGTGCACTTCCGGCAGGAATTATAACTTTCTTTTCATACACCGCTTTCGGATTAATATTAACCTTGATTCCGGACTGGAGTGAACATTTGGGAGCAGAAAATAAAGGAATATTTTTTACAGCTTTTACCGTTGCATCGGTTATGATGAGGTTTGGAGCCGGAAAAGTTTCGGACAGGCACGGTAGAACCAATGTTATTCTCGCAGGATTGATTATCACTTCTATTGCATTATTTGTAATTAGCGAGGGGACAACCGTGAATGTACTTTTAATTGGCGCAGCTGTTTACGGAATGGGAACCGGAATTTTGTCACCGGCAATAAATGCCTGGACAATAGATTTGAGTGATCCACAACATCGTGGAAAAGCCATTGCAACCATGTATATTTCTATGGAAATAGGAATAGGTTGTGGCGCTCTGTTGGGCGGAAGTTATTACAGCGATATTATTGAGAGAATACCTCAAATCTTTAAAATTGATATTCTTTTGCTTGTTATGGGAATTCTTTATCTTTTATATTGGAAAAGGAAAACTGAAAAGAAAATATAGAAATTATATAAAAACAGATTGGTAATTAGAATATTTCATTTTGATTTAAAATATGTACATTAGTGTAAAAGCTGACAAATTAAGTCTAAACTTAAATTATAAAAATGTACTTTAAATATTTATTACCTTTTATCATTTTATTTTCAATTACAGCAAATTCACAAATTGTAGAAGAAAAAAAGAACTTCCGAGCAGCAGATTCACTTTTAAAAGAGCATAGTTTTTCTGTTCACAGAGATAATTATTTTTTAACGGGAGTTCCATTAAATGAGCCTATTACAAGAAATTCTGCCGATGTAAAATATCAGATTAGTTTCAAACAAAGACTTACAGGAAAGCCTTGGGTAGGAGGTTTTTTTCCTTATTTAATGTACACTCAAAAAGCTTTTTGGGATATTTATGCCAGTTCCAAACCATTTTCTGAGATTAATTTTAATCCTGGTGTAGCCATAGTTCGTCCATTTTATCTAAAAGGAGGAAGATTAACTTATGCAACAATTTCGTTCGAACATGAATCAAACGGAAGAGATTCGATTTATTCCAGAACCTGGAACATGCTGGCCTTTTCGTTAAAATCACAAATTTCTCCAAGATGGACAGTTGGAATACGAGGCTGGATTCCTTTTGTAGATAACGAAGACAATCCCGGATTGACTAAATATGTTGGATATGGAGAAGCAAGTGCAACTTATCAAATAAAACCCGGACGCTGGAGTGCCGATGTTCTTTTTAGAAAAGGAAGCGGACTAATTAATTATGGATCATTGCAAACGCAAGTGAATTGGAAACCTTATAAAAATGAAAATTATTATATCACACTCCAATGGTTTGTAGGTTATACAGAAAGCTTGATAGATTATCAGGAACATAAAAGTATGCTCCGTTTAGGATTTACCATAAAACCTGAAAATATGGGTATTTTCTAAAATTATTTCTTTCCCGAAGTCCAGAAAATAGCATTTTTAAGCAATGTAGCGTAAGCTTCGTTTTGAAACAAATCAGGAGAATGTCCCATGAAGATGTAGACATTTCGCGAAGCAAATTGAGGATTGGTCCAAATTACAGGATGATCTCCCATTTTGATTTTAGAATCTGGAACATAAGTCGATTCATCTACGGCAGCCAGTACATGAACATTTTGTCTGGGACTTTTATTGTAAGTATACCATTCTTCTTTTTCTACTAAAAATTCAGTTGGAACACCTTTTGTTAGAGGATGTGATGTGTCTTCTATTTTAACTTTTCCCGAAGCAAAATCAGGAATATAATTTTCAAAACGTATTCCACCCATAAAATCCGAAAACCATTGCCAAATTGGATAATTATCAAATTCACCCAATAAGGTAGCATGATGTAAACCAATCCAGCCACCTTTCCCACTTTTCATATAGTTTTCAAAAGCTTTCATAGATTCTTCGCTCCAGGTATAAGGAGGATAATCCAGTTGTAAAAAGACTTTATATTGTTTTAAAAAAGTTTCATTAATCTTTTTAGTATTCTCAATATAATCAATGGTAAAATTATTGTCAAGAGCCAGTTTATTCAGCCAGGGTTTTGCCGCTTTTGTAAATTCCAAATGATGTCCGCCGTTTTCGTATAAAACCAAAACTTTAAACTTTCCTTTTTTAGGTTTCTGTGCCATACAATTTCCATGAAAGAAAAAGCAAACTAGCAGGAAACTGACTATAAATATTGATTTTCTCATTTCTTTTTATTCTTGAACTAATGCAGTAATAGCCTGTAAAAACCAGGCAGAATGTGGAATCCATTGTTCGGTCCAACGCCATTCATTGCCATTGTCTTCCATTTTAAAATCGATTCCCGATCCGTCTCCGTTGCCGTCTTTACCGGTAATTCCGTTAGAAATTCCACCTTTTTCAGAGCCATGTCCGTAATTCGAATGCATATACGGAACATTCTTTTCTCCAAATTCATACATAAAACATATCGAGTAAGGATTACAACCTAATATCCAGGATAATTGTTGAGATGCATATAAATCAAGTGATTTTTTATTGTGATAGGCTGAAATTTTTCCGCCCAGAGTAGCAGCAGCTGCAAGAGAAGCCAGTCGGGCATTTTCTCCCTGCCACCACCAGCCGGTTTCATTTTCGTGCGGAATAAAAAAGCCGTCTTTTATAGTGTTATTAAATAAAAAAGACTGTCTGGCATAACCAAATGGGTTGCTCACGTTTTGAGTTACAGTCAGGTTATAATCCAGTGCTTTTTTTATTACATTGATCGCTTTCGTTTTTTCAATAGCATCCCTTTCTTTTTTTAAATAGCGGGTTAAAGCAACCACAGGTAAACCTGCATCTGCCGCATGCCAGAAAGGACGATTCTTATCATTACTTCTAAACCAGCCTTGATCTGTCATTCGGGCTTCCAGTTTATGAGCCCATTTTTGGGCTTCCTCTTTATAGAAATTGTCATTTGTAGTAATCCATAATTCAGTAGATGCCATTAAAGCACAGTAATCATCTATAATATTTTCTTTACCATCGTCGTCATATTTGGTATTGTTTAATAACAGATGAGCATAAGCACGTTTGGCTCCGTCTAAATATTGTTTGGATGTAAAATCTCCATTTTTGTTCCATTGCGAGATTCTGGCAAGTGAAGCAATTGCCATTCCCGCGCCTTCGCGAAAAGCAGACTGATATTCGTCTGTAGTTACACTATTGGCCTTTAAACCCACAATTCTTCTGGCTGCTGGATTTTTGTCAAAATAGCTAAAAACGATCATATAGAAATAATCTTCATCAGAAAGACAACGCATTAAATAATCTGCCCCCCAAATAGCCTCATTATCCAAGGCATCTTTTATTTTCCATTCTGTAAGTTGCTTCGGAATAGCTTCAGATGTATTAATGAGAGACCAGGTTACTAAAGGAGTTTGCTGTGGTGATACAAAATTGGCATAAGCCAGATGCGAAAAATATTTACTCACATCACCGGATGCATCGCACCATCCGCCGCGAACGTCAACTCTTTTGTTGCTTCCAAAAAGTAAGATGTTTTTATCTGCTTCTAATTCTTCAGGTGTATTGGCTCTTTGTTTATTGTAATAATGTATAATAGAAGAAATGGTTTGTTTTGCCAGAATGTTTTCTTCAATAGCAAAAAGGGGAGAAGTAATAATGTGATCTTCATTTTTTATTGCGATTTTATATTTTCCTGTTTTTTGAAAAGATGAAAAATCAGCTTGATAAAAGAGTTTACCTGTTTTCCAGTCGTCGACACTTTCGGCTTTCCCAACTTTCGAAGTAAAAACTGTTTTTCCGGTTTCGGAATCAATAAGTGTAAAGGTGGTATTCTGAAGTGGAATTTCAGTCCCTATTATAGCAATTTTAGGACTTTTGGGATCAAAACCAATTTGGTTTACATAAATGACAGGATTGCCGTATGCTATAACAGAAAGAAAAAATACCGTTACAACAGAAATTAATTGTTTTCTGAGCTTGAACATAATTTACCTTTTAAAAAATAAGTTTTAAAATGAAACTTAAACAAAGGCAAATTACAAAAAAGAGAAAGTTTTGAGGGGTTTAAAGTCTTCTGTGAGAAAACTTCTAATTTTGAAATAATGATTAAAGCTTGTTTTTCCTGTTAGTTTAATCAAAATAAATAAAATTATGATGTGTATTTGATGGGATTTTTGCCTGCTAATAAATTGTTGTTTTTATCATTTTAATCTGGTCAAAGCATCTGGAATGAATCGCAACCCCTTCTTTATACTCCTCAAGTGTCATTCCATACAAGTGCGGAATTTTAGAGAAACTGGTGCTGTTAATAGATTTTGTCTGATTTTGTCTGTTCTTACGGTTTTTATTTTGGTCTGTCATATTCTTTATTTTGATTTCGGAATTTCTAACAACTCTTTACTTTACGAAGTCAGCAGTTTAATTCTTTCAATAGCTTCTTTATTCTCATAAGCTACTTCTACTAACGCTAATAAAATGTCATTTCGTACAATAGTTTTGTTTCTTACGTTTCTAATCAGGGCTTTACTAGGAGCCGGTTGCCCTTTTTTGACAATACATGAAATAGTAAGCTCAACATACGTTACAGGTAAATGCTTGTTAATAAATTCATAAGCTTTTTCATTGTGAGAATTATCTTCTTTAATATTGCTATTTTTGATTAATTTTGACATATATTTGCTAATTATTAATGAGTGTTTGTTTAAAAAAGTAAATGTAAGAATAATATTATATTATTTATTCTTTTTAATGTTAAAAAATATATTTTCACTATATTTTTTTTGATTTAAATAATGATGTATAACGAGAAATTAAGCAAATTCTTTAAGGCTAAAGGATTAAAGCAAAAAGAGGTGGGGGAAATTTTAGGATTTAGCCCGGCAATGATTGGGAGATATTTACATGGCACGGCTAATATTGGCTCTGAATTTATTCTTAGTTTAAGTAAAAACTTTCCCGACGTAGATTTAAATGATCTTTTTGCTCCGGATGAGGGGCAAAATATGGTTAATGAAACAGGAGCAGTTTATGAAAAGCAGAATATGCTGAATGACTTAGAAGAAATTGAAGATCGTATTCATAATATTAGACTGCGGCTGGCAGAGAAAAAATTTGAGGAGTAAGCTAAATAGTTTTCCAAAAATATCTAACACTTTCAAAATTGAACCAAAAGATTTAAACCACTCTCAAAGAGTGGTTTTTTTTATGTATTAAAGTATTTGTTTAAATGGTTGTAATGTAATTGGTTAAGCTTTTTTTATTAAATTTGATAGAACAATTTCTAGCCAATAACCATATGGAAAAATTAAAACGACCGGTTTATGTTAAACCCGGAACTGATGATTTTTTTAAAAAGATGCGTTTAGAAGTGAATGAAACGGTCTTAAATAATTCATCTTTGTACCGATTAAATGTTTTTAAGTCTTTGGGACTTTTAGCTGTTTTCTTTGTTTTCTACAGTTGTATTTTAATTTTTGGAAACCAGACTTCTTTACTTTTTCTTTTTTATATTCTGTCTGGAATTACAATGATTGTTTTGTTTATTAATGCTTTTCATGATGCCGCACATGGAGCTCTTTTCAAAAAGCCCAAGCATAATGAATGGTTTTTGTATGTCTTAGAATTATTTGGAAGTAATCATTGGCTCTGGATGCGCCGTCATATTAGTCTGCATCATGCTTATCCAAATGTTCCTGATTGGGATATTGATATCAAACAGAGTGATATAATTCGAATTTTCCCTAACAGTCCGTTATTTAATTACCACAAATACCAACATATTTACATGTGGTTTATTTATCCGCTTTATAGTTTAAACTGGATTTATATCAGGGATTTTAAAGATTTTTTTGGTACCAAAAACAACTATGTCAAAAAAGTAGTTGAGAAAATACCAAAGCAGGAAGTCTATCGCTTATTTGCCGCCAAGATTATCAATCTGATTTATATCCTTTTCATCCCAATGATGCTTTTAAATCAGCCGTGGTATATCGTATTTTTTGCCTGGCTATTGATGCATATGTGTGGTAGTGCCCTTGGAGTTGTTGCTTTAGTTTCTACTCACGTAGACGAAGATGCTCATTTTCCAGGTACTGATGAAGAAGGAAATCTTTCAGATACTTGGGCTGTGCATCAAATGGTGGTTACAAAAGATTTCAGTACCGAAAGTAAATTAGCTAATTTTCTTTACGGAGGTTTTACACATCACGTAGCGCATCATCTTTTTCCTGGCGTTGGGCATACTTATTATCCTTACATCACACCTATTATAAGACGTTATGCAGAAGAATACAATCTTCCGTATACCTCTTATCCTTTTTATCATGCAGTACGTTCGCATTTTAGAATGCTGAAGAATAAAGGAACAAAAGAAAACATTTTAATGACAGGAGAAATATAAAAAACGGTTTTATAAACGTTTTTTGGGGTTAAGGGTTATGGGTTATGGGTTATGGGTTATGAGTTAGACGTTAAGGGTTAAGGGTTAAGGGTTAAGTGAATGGGTTATGAGTTATGGGTTATGAGTTTTTGCGTCTAACCCCTAACGTCTAACCCCTAACGTCTAACTCATAACCCATTCACTTAACTCTTAATTTTTACATTCTCCTTTTTGATATTCAAATCTTTTAAGAAATTATCCTTGATTTCAATATCAAAATTTTCTTCTTTAAAGACGGTAAGTTTTGATTCAGCAAACTTATAGACATTAATTTTGTTGTTTTTGACATCAATATAAAGATCATAGGAATAAGTACTGCAATCATGCTGTTTGCATCCCCAGGCATGAAGTATATTTTCCTGTTTTTCAAAAGGCGTTTCGGTGTTCCAGTATTTTACCATTTGATCATAATCGGTTCCCATTAATTTTTTCAATCTTGGAGCCAGACTACTTTTGGTTAAAAACTGAGTGCCAATGACACTTTTATCTACCAATGTATATAAAGAATCTATTGGATTTATAACAGAACTATCTGTCTTTAAAGCTTCTGTTTTAATAGAAGTAGAATCTGTTGTGGGAACACTTTTTATAATTTCCTTTTTGCAGGAAATAAATACTAAACTGCTCAGTAAGATGATAGAAATGTACTTGGTTCTGCAATTCATAATAATTGATTTTAAGATTAATATTAGAATTTATAAAGTCATAAGAGGCTGATTTCTATAAAGATATTAAAATTATATTTCTTTTAAAAGGAAATTATGACGTTTGCAATGCTGCAAAAATTTGATTTTATACTGTAAGATGAGATAATAATGAAGTAGGTTTTGAGTTTTTTTACTTAACTTCAATTTTTTAAAAATCACCTCGAAATGAATTGTTTTTCAAAATTAATAATCGTTTTTTTATTCTGTATTCCATCATTACAAGCTCAAAACGAAGCATATGTAAGTGAACCAAATTCGCAAGTTTCAGACACAACATTTGTAAATCTGAGAGATTACAGCAACGATTTTATTTACGACATGAAATATGCGACAGAAGATAATTTCTTGAAAGCAAAAGTGTACGATTGTGCGGAATGTATGTTGCGTTTAAAAACCGTTAAAGCCCTAATTGCGGCTAATAATGATTTTTTGAAAAAAGGATATAGAATCAAATTGTACGACTGTTACAGACCTTTGGATATTCAGAAAAAAATGTGGGAGATTGTATCGAATCCGGAATATGTGGCAGATCCAAAAAAAGGCTCCATCCACAATAGAGGAGGAGCCGTAGATATTTCTTTGGTTGATATAACTGGAAAAGAAGTAGATATGGGAACTTCTTTTGATTTTTTCGGAATTCAGGCCAGTCATAATTTCAAACAGCTTTCAAAAGAAATACTTTCAAAAAGAGCTTATTTGAAAAAAGTAATGATACAAAACGGCTTTAATTCATTTGATTCTGAATGGTGGCATTATAATTTAAAAGCCGGTTTAAAAGACAAAGTAGCCAATCAGAAATGGAAATGTGAATAATTATTCAACGCATCTGATGTTTTCCATGAAATAAGTATTCGGATTGGTGACTTTTCCGGTCAGCTCAGATGTTAATTCTCTTTTTATGATATAGTCTTCTATATTCGTAAGATATTTAATTCGCATAAGTGAAATTGGAGATTTTTTAAGCTCTTCATAGTTATCTTTCATAAACATAAAAATTCCCGTATTGATGCGATTGTCATAACCTTTGTCGTCACGTACCAGAGTACCGCAGTTTTCCTGGTCAATATGCATTAACGTAACGATTTTTCCATTTTCTAATTGCAAAAAGATTTTAGAACCTTTGTCGAAACAGTTTGCCTTGATGAAATCTTTACTTTTTTGAATAGACTGCAGATTAAGTGTTGGTAATCCGTCTGTCTGAGCCAGAGAAAAGAAAATATAATTGAAGTTTCCTCCAAAATATTTTTCACTCATTAAGTATTCGTTTGTTACTTTATAAGACCCAATTGAGTCGTTTACATTTACACTGTATTCACATGGTTTTTGTGCAAATGCGGTAATCGTTAATAAAAAAAGAGTTAGTGTAAATAGTTGTTTCATTGTTTAGATTATTTTGCTGCAAATTAAAACTATTTTGTTATCTTTTACATCAGTTGTAAAAAAACAATACAAATTCCCTCCATTTTTTATTTTCCACTTTTTTCTAATGTTTTCTACTGTCTCCGGAAAATTGCGGGTTGTAATATTAGCCTGTTGATTTACAAGCTCATTTTTCATTTCATTTTTGTTATATGAAATGACTTTCTGAATCTGAAATCGTCGCCCCGGAAAATCAATTAAATTTTCTGAAGTATATAAGTGCGAATGTTTGTGTAGTTTATTGATTTGAAAATTAGTACTAATTTCATCAAAACCTCCTGATTTCATAATTGCCGAATTAGGCTCATATAAGTATTGCTTTGGTAAGTCATAAAGAGGAAAAGAGATTTCGCCTAAAACAAAATCAAAGGTTTCTGTTTTCTCTTTTAAAATATTGGCAGTTTTTATGAATATTTCACCTGAATAATTTTTATGAATCTCAAAAAGCAATTCTTTAACTTCATTTTCAAGAGCAATAACATGAATGTTTTTGACATTTTTAAGTTCTGATAATCCTGCAGAAATATCTAATAAAGGAGCCGTTTTGATTAAAATAGAATCGGCTTTTTCGAAATAAAAATCTAGTAATTCCGGAACATTTGGCAAACAGTCTTTTAGCATAAAAACTTTGCCTTTTGCATCATTTCTTCGTGACGGATCGATGTAAATCCAATCGTATTTCTGATTAGACTTTTCTAATAAATGAATAGAATCTCCAGAATGGAAAGTACAATTTTGAATTTGTAATTGTTTGAAGTTGTGTTTTACGATTTCAGACAATTCCTCATTAATTTCACAATGCGTTATGGAATCAAATTTCTTTGAAAAATAATAATCATCTACACCAAAACCTCCCGTAAGATCAATTAATGTTTTGCCGGAAACTAAACTGGCTTTATAGAAAGCTGTTTTTTCTGAAGAAGTTTGTTCGACAGAAATTTTACTCGGATAAATAATATCAGAAGCTGAAAACCATGTCGGAAGTTTGTCTTTTGCTTTGGTTCGCGCTTCGATCTGATTCAAAATTGAAATCCAGTCCATTTCGGGAAAAGGATTTTTCTGCAGCGCTAATTTTGTGAGATCTGCACCAGTATTTTGAATGATAAATTCCTGAATATCTGGATGCAAAATGGAAGTGTTCAAAGCTAAATTCTTTCGGTTAATACGGAGACAATTTTATTGTTTGGAAAAAATTCCTTTAAAATTACTTTAACCATAGTAAAAGCAGGAACGGCTATGATCATACCGACAATGCCAAACGTGATACCACTGATTAAGATAATCAAGAATATTTCTAACGGGTGCGAATTTACACTTTTTGATGAAATTATTGGCTGACTTACATTATTGTCAATTGCCTGAACAATTAAAAAACCTATAATTACATAGATAGTTTTTGGAAGGATTTCTGATTGAAAATCTTGTCCAATCATACTAATCATGGTCAAAATTCCAGCCAGAGTAGTTCCAATAATTGGTCCTAAGTATGGGATTATATTTAAAATGGCACATAAAAAAGCAATTACAAAGGCATTTTTATTTCCAAAGATCAGCAAAACAATCAGATAAAGAATAAATACCACAATTAACTGCAGTAATAAACCAATAAAGTAGCGTGTTAAAAGGTGATTTATTTTTGTGATGGAATTTAAAATTTTATCCTCATTTGAATCCGGTAATATTCGTCTGGCCTGATCTTTAAAAATAGCCTGATCCTTTATAAAAAAGAAAGTAATAAAAAATACAGAAACTAATCCCATTCCCATATCAGCCATAAAATTGATTATCGAATTGATAAAACCGGTAAAATAACTGAAATCTAATACAGAAGTGAGTTTAGAATCTTTTATGACTTTATTCAAATCGATATGCTGGATATTAAAATATTCTTCCAAATGTTTTTCAGTTTCCATAAACTGAGTCTGAAGATGTGCTGTATCTAAAAGAGATAAATTATTAGCCTGAGAAATAATCAGTGGAACAAATAATAGTATAAAACCAACAATAAGGAAAATAAAAAGGACGATTGTTGTCGAAGCAGCCATCGAATTGCTGAATTTTAGTTTGTTCTTTAAAAATAAAACTAACGGATTTGCAATTAAACATAATAGTAATGAAATACATAAGTAAACAATTACAGTCTGAATTTCATATAAAAAATATAAAACGATGCCAATTATTAAGATAGTAGCTAATGCTCTTAAAATTCCGTTTGAAATAGTTTTTGATGTGATCATGTTTAAAATTTAGACTATAAATATAGGAAAAAGCATTTTAAAATTTGAGTTTAAATAAAAAAAGCGAGACCTGTAAGATCTCGCTTTCATTAGTATTTTGTCTGTAATTATTGTGCAAATGAAGCTCTTGCGCCTCCACTTGTAAATATTGCAGCAATTCTGTTTTTTTGCCCTGTTGAGAACATATACATTGCTGCATCATCAACATAATCCATATAGTTCATTGTCATTTCTACAGGAGTACCGGAACAAGTGCTGTAATGTGGATATGCAGGAACTCCGTAGTTTTCTTCGTTATGCGTTGGAGTATCCGCTACAAAATCGCTTCCACAAGTTGCATCTCCCCAGATATGGCGTAAATTCATCCAGTGCCCAACTTCGTGTGTGGCAGTTCTTCCTAAGTTAAACGGAGCATTTGCTGTTCCGGATAAACCAAAATAACGAGAATCAATCACAACTCCGTCTGTAGCTGAAGCTCCACCGGGAAATTGCGCATAGCCTAAAATTCCGCCACCAATATTACAAGACCACATATTTAGTTTTGTAGTTGGAGAAGTTGGAGCAATCCCGCCCTGAGCTGTTTTTTTCATCGCATCATTAGTTCCCCAAGAAGTTTTGGTAGTCGATTTTCTAATGATTTGATCAAGTTTAAATGTAATACCAACATTCGCTTTTACACCAGAAAATAATGCTGGTACATTATTATAATCAGAATTTAATGCATTAAAATCTTTGTTTAATACATCAATTTGCGATTGAATTTGTGCGTCTGAGATATTTTGTGCAGCTGTTCTGTAAAGCACATTAACTACAACAGGGATTTCAATTTTGCCATTTACTAAACGGCCTGTAAAACTTGAACCAGCATGTTTTGCTGTAAAAGTTTCAATTTCATGCATTTTGATGGCTAACATAGGATTAGCTTTTAGTTGCGCTTCCAAAACTTCCTGAGTTGCGCATCCTCTTCTGGAAGCCACAACTGCATCTGCGTTGCTTGATTCAGATTGTTCGTTTTGACAGGCAAAAAGCATTAAAGCTGCAAATGTGGTAATAATAACTTTTTTCATAATAATTTGGGTTTTTGTTATAAAAATGTTGATTAGTTAAACATTAGCGCAATTTTATAACAAAATTAAATTACAGAAAAATTTTATAACAGATATTTTGTGCGAATTTTTCCGATACCTTACAAATGCTGGTTCTTACAAAAACGCAAGCAAAAATATTAATAAGATTTTACTTTATTTTTGTTTTTTTTGATGTATTTCGTCGTAATAATTTATCCGTTTAACGATAAATTACATTCAAATTCTTGAAAATCAAATGAGTGCTTAAAAGCGAAATACAATTTTTTATTTAGAAGTAAGTTCATAAAGCGCGATGCTTGCTGCCTGCACAACATTCATACTGCTATTTTTGCCAAACATATTGATATGCACGATTTGATGAGAAAGTTTTAGAAGTTCTTCAGATATTCCGTTGATTTCGCTTCCTATTAAAAGCGCTATTTTTTTATTTTTCGGAATAGTAACTTCTTTTAAAGGTTTGCTATTAGAAGCGATTTCCAGAGAGATAATTTCAAAATCATTATCCAGTAGAAAAGATTGAAGTGAAGTAAAATCTTCAATAACAGAATGTGCTACATGAAGATGCGTGCTTCGTGAAGTTTTATTTATTTTACGAGGTGTCAGTGGAATATCTTTTCCGAAAAAGATAATATTTTCTACTCCAAAAGCTTCAGAAATTCGGAATAAAGAACCAATATTCTGCTGAAAGTATATATGATCACAAACAAGAGTAATCGGAAAAGTTTTTCTTTCAAATTGATTTTCTTGGTGAGTCAGCTGCACTTTTTAAAATTTAATTGGTAAAAATATAATTGATAATGTTGGCACCCATTTTTAGTGCTTTATCTCTAACATTTGCGGGATCGTTATGTACTTCGGCATCTTCCCAGCCATCGCCTAAATCACATTCGTATGTATAAAGAAGAACTAACTTATTATCGATAAAAATTCCGAATGCCTGCGGACGGGTTCCGTCATGTTCATGAATTTTTGGTAATCCGTTTGGAAAAGGAAAAGGTTTTTGAAAAATAGGATGATTGGCCGGAATTTCAACTAAACTGTTATTCGGGAATATCTTTTTGATTTCTTTTCGAATAAACTGATCCATTCCGTAATTATCATCAATATGAAGAAAGCCACCAGCAGTCAGATAATTTCTAAGATTGGTTACGTCAGAATCACTAAAAACGACATTTCCGTGTCCTGTCATGTGTACAAAAGGATAAGAGAACAAATCTGGATTGCTTGGTTCAACCGTTGAAGGCTTGTTTTTGATGCGGGTACTAATATTAGCATTGCAAAAACTGATCAGATTGGGCAAAGAAGTCGGATTAGCGTACCAGTCACCACCTCCGCTGTATTTTAGTAAAGCGATTTCTTGTGAAAAAGAAGAGATTGAAAAAAGTAATAATATGTAAAATATTTTTTTCATAATGATTTAAATGATCTGGTAATCTGTAATGCCTTTTGTCATCCCGAGGAACGAGGGATCACACTAGAAATTCCATAAAGAATATCGCCAATCGTTGTCGAGCTAAGTGTGAGATCCTTCGTTCCTCAGGATGACAAACTTAACGGTTAATTATTCATTAAAAAAAACAACACTATGACAAGCCACAACTGCAGCAGTTTCGGTTCTTAAACGTGTATTCCCTAAAGTGACCGGTTTATAATTATTTTCTAATGCGAATGCAATTTCTTTTTCAGAAAAATCACCTTCAGGACCAATTAAAATAGTGACATCTTCATTTGGTTTAAGGACTTCTTTCAATGATTTTTTATCGGTTTCTTCGCAATGTGCAATCAATTGTAAACCTTCATTTTTCTGTTTGATGAATTCTTTGAACGAAATCGCTTCATTTAATTTTGGAAGAAAAGTTTCATTGCATTGTTTCATTGCCGAAAGAATGATTTTCTCAAAACGATCCCGATTGATTACTTTACGCTCAGAGCGATCACAAAAAATAGGTGTTATTTCCTGAATTCCAATTTCAGTAGCTTTTTCCAGAAACCATTCAAAACGATCATTCATTTTTGTAGGCGCAACAGCCAGATGAAGATGAAATTTAGGCTTTTCTGCATTGGTTATTGAAAGTACTTCAACAGTACATTTGTTATCTGAAGCCAATGTAATCTGAGTTTCAAATAATAATCCTGAACCATTGGTAACATGAAGAATATCAGAATCTTTTTTACGAAGTACTTTTATAATATGACGGCTTTCTTCTTTGTCAAAAGAAAAACTTTCGGTGGTTTCGTCTATATTCGGATTGAAAAATAACTGCATTTTTAAAATTGAATTCTTGCTTTAGAAACTACATCAGAAGTTTCAAAACGGTTTGATAAGTATTTCTGGTAACCTACAATCCCAATCATTGCGGCATTATCTGTCGTATATTCAAATTTGGGAATAAAAGTTTTCCAGCCGTATTTGCTTTCTGTTTCTTTTAATGTATTTCTGATTCCAGAATTAGCAGAAACACCACCGCCAATGGCAATTTGCGTAATTCCGGTTTCTTTTACGGCCAATTTTATTTTATCCATTAAAATTTCGATAATGGTGTGCTGAATCGAAGCACAGATATCATTCAGATTTTCCTCAATGAAATTTGGATTTGCCTGTTTATTTTTTTGAATGAAATAAAGAATAGCCGTTTTAAGTCCGGAGAAACTAAAATCCAATCCAGGCACTTTTGGTTTTGTAAATGCAAATGCTTTTGGATTTCCTTCTTTGGCATATTTATCAATCAAAGGGCCTCCCGGATAAGGAAGTCCAAGGATTTTAGCACTTTTGTCAAAAGCTTCACCTACAGCATCATCTGTAGTTTCACCAATGATTTCCATGTCGAAAAAGCTGTTCACTTTAACCACCTGAGTATGTCCGCCACTAATCGTTAAAGCTAAAAAAGGAAATTCAGGTTTATCATAGCCTTCTTCGTCAATAAAATGGGCTAAAATATGAGCATGCATATGATTTACAGCTATTAACGGAATGTTTAATGCCAATGATAAAGATTTACTAAAAGAGGTTCCCACCAATAATGATCCCATCAAGCCCGGACCTTGTGTAAAGGCGATTGCGCTTAACTGTTCTTTTTGTACATTTGCTTTACGAAGTGCAGCATCTATCACGGGTACAATATTCTGCTGATGCGCTCGCGAAGCCAATTCCGGAACAACACCTCCGTATTGATTATGAATTAATTGATTGGCTACAACATTTGACAATACTTTGTCGTTATGTAAAACCGCGGCAGCAGTATCATCGCATGAACTTTCGATGGCTAGAATAAAAACCTCTGGATTTTGCATATAAAGGCACAAATTTTGAATTATATTTGACAAACCAAAGGGATTTAAATTTCTTTGATTTAAGCAGTGCCCCAAAATTAAAGAATTTTTATCAAAAACAGCCGCTCTTTGTCTGTTCAAAATAAATTTAAAAGAAAACTAAAATTAAAGAAGCTATCAAAAAAGTAAAGAAAATAATATCCAGAACCCTTATTGGGTTGATTTTACTTTTGCTGGCACTTGCTATCATATTGTCACTTCCTGTAGTTCAGACTGAAATTGCAAACTACGTTACAAAAACTTTAAACGAGGATTTTAAAGTGGATATCACTGTTGAAAGAACCGCTATTAATATTTTTGGCGGAGTGAAATTAAAGAAAGTACTGATTCGTGACCATCATAAAAAGACTTTAATTTATTCAGATATCATTACTACAGATATTGCAAGTTTCAGCAGATTACTCGATGGAGATTTAATTTTTGGTGATTTACGTCTTACAGGTTTAATTTTTAACCTAAAAACATACAAAGGGGAGGATGAGAATAACATGAATAAATTCATTCAGGCTTTTGAAGAAGATAATGCAGCGCCAAAGAAAAAATCAACTAAACATTTTCTTCTAACAGCTAAGAATGGTTATATCGAAAAAGGAAGGTTTTCTGTTGTAGATGAAAACAAAACAACACCAAAATTCCTTGATTTCACTAAACTCAATGCCTATATAAGTGATTTTAAATTATATGGACCGGATGTAAATACAACAATTCATCGATTTTCTTTTATGGATCATCGTGGTTTGTATGTGTCTAATTTCGCCGGAAAATTCAGTTATACAAAAAAGCAGATTAAAGTTGAGAATCTGGCCATTAAAACCAAAAGATCTTCTATTTATGGTTTAGCAATTTTAAACTACAAACCATCAGACTTTCTTGATTTTACAGATAAAGTGAAGTTTAATGTGACGATAGATTCTTCTTCTATTGCAACTAATGATATTCGTCATTTTTATGACGGTTTGGGCAGAAATCAGCATTTTAAACTAAAAACAAAGTTAGATGGTCCGTTGAATAACATGACACTTACCAGATTAAGATTAAGTGATACAAATGGATCCAAAATCAACGGAACAATCAATTTTAGAAATCTTTTAGGAAGTAAAACTCAAAAGTTTTCGATGGATGGAAAGTTTGATAAACTACTTTCCAGTTACAACGATTTGGTAATTCTGCTTCCGGAAGTTTTAGGAAAAAAACTTCCTGTTGAAATGAAGAGAATTGGAAAATTCAATATTGTCGGAAAAGCAAAAGTTTCGACTACAGATTTGGAAACCGATTTTAAAATCGGAACCGATTTAGGAAACGGTCAGGTCGATCTTCATATGAATAATATGGATTTTATTGATAAAGCTTCTTATTCCGGAAATATCATTTTGACTGATTTTAATATTGGGGCTGTTTTAAACCGAAAAGATTTAGGAAGAACAACTCTAAATCTGGATGTTGACGGTGTTGGTTTTACCGAGAAGTATTTGAATACGATTATCAAAGGCGATATTTCGAAACTTAATTATAATAGTTATACTTATAATAATATTGTAGTAAACGGAAATTTCAAACTGCCATATTACAAAGGACAAATTGCAATCAACGATCCTAACCTGAACTTAAGTTTTGATGGTTTGCTGGATTTAAGCAAAAAAGAGAATCGCTATGACTTTCATATTAATGTAGAAAATTCAGATTTAAGGAAACTGAAATTTGTTTCGGACTCAATTTCTCGTTTCAAAGGTGATGTGGTTGTTCAGGTTACAGGGAATTCTATCGAAAACCTACAGGGGGATATCTACTTAAAAGATGCTGAGTATCAAAATCCAAAATCAAGCTATATTTTTGATGATGTAACTGTAAGTTCAAATTTTGATGCAGATCGATTAAGAACGATCACCATTAGCTCTAATGATGTTGTTGACGGACAAATAGTTGGTAAATTCAGATTTGATCAGTTGGATAAACTGGTAATGAATTCTGTTGGTAGTTTATATACCAATTATAAACCTTATAAAGTTAGAAAAGGGCAGTTTTTGCGATTTAATTTCCGTGTTTATGATAAAGTAGTGGAAATGCTTTATCCTGAAATTAATATCGATTCTTCTACGGTTGTTCGGGGAAAAATTGATTCTGATTTACAAGAGTTTAAATTCCGCTTTAGATCACAAAAAATTACAGCTGCTAAAAATACGTTCGATAATATCCGAATTAATATTGATAATAAGAATGCTCTTTATAATGCGTATGTCGAATTGGATAGTATAAAAACACCTTATTATAAGATTCGTGACTTTAATTTAATTAATGTTACGGCAAAAGATACACTGTTTGTCCGTTCAGAGTTTAAAGGAGGAAATGAAGGCGAGGATTATTTCAATCTGGATTTGTATCATACGATTGATAAAAACAAAAACAATATAGTCGGAATCAAGAAATCTGAAATGAAGTTTAAAGACTATATCTGGTATTTAAACGAAGAAGCAGCAAATGATAACCAGATTGTTTTTGATCAGTATTTTAAAAACTTTACGATTGATAATATTATTTTATCGCACGAAAATCAGAAGATTGATTTAAACGGAGTAATTAAAGGAAAAGATTATAAAGATCTGGTGCTGAATTTTGAAGATGTTGATATTAATAAAATTACGCCTGTCAATTCGAAATTCGTTTTTGATGGTAATTTAAATGGAAGTGTTAATTATAAGCAGAATAAAAATGTTTATCAGCCAACGGCTTCCATCAAAATTGATCATTTGGTAATGAATAAGACAGAATTAGGTACGCTTAATTTTGATATTTCGGGAGATGAAAGTTTTAGGAAATTTACGGTCAATTCGTCTATACAAAATGGCTTTACAGAATCGTTTAGAGCAAGCGGAAATTTCGCTATAGAAAACAAGGAGACTATCGTCGATATGAGTTTAAAGCTCGAAGGATTTAATCTGGCTACTTTAGGAACTATCGGAGGAGATGTGTTGTCAAATGTGCGTGGTTCGGTTTCAGGAAACGCTGCTGTTGTTGGAAATCTGAAAAAACCGGAAATCAACGGACGTTTGTATGTTGAAAAAGCGGGAATGACAATTCCGTATTTAAATACCGATTATGAATTGAGTGATCGTACTGTAATTGATTTAACGAACGAAAAATTCCTGTTTAGAAATAATCAGCTTACAGATACTAAATATGGAACCAAAGGGTTGCTGAACGGAAGTATCGAGCATAAGAATTTTGGCGATTGGAAACTGGATTTGAATATTACCTCCAAAAGATTACTGGCTCTTGATACTAAAGACAGTGATGATGCGGCCTATTTTGGTACGGCATTTATCAATGGATCGGCAAGTATAAGAGGACCTGTCGAAAGTTTATTTATTAAAGTGGATGCAAAATCTGAAAAAGGTACCGAAGTCAAGATTCCGATAAATAATGCACAGAGCGTAGGAGAGAGTAGTTGGATTCATTTTGTGACACCAAAAGAAAAATACAATCTCGCAAATGGTATAGTCGAAAAAACAAAAAATTACAACGGACTAGAGTTGGAGTTTGATTTTGATATTACTCCAGATGCTGAAGTGGAGGTTATCCTGGATCGTAATTCTGGCCACGGGATGAAAGGGAAGGGGTATGGATCGCTTTTGTTTAAAATTAATACACTGGGTAAATTTAATATGTGGGGAGATTTCCAGGCGTACGAAGGAACGTATAATTTTAAATACGGCGGACTTATCGATAAAAAGTTCTCGGTTAAAAAAGGAGGTTCTATTATTTGGGAAGGGAACCCGATGCGTGCCCAGTTAAATCTGGAAGCAGTTTATAAAACTCAGGCCAATCCTGCTGTGCTTTTAGATAATACTTCTTCATTCAATAAAAAAGTTCCTGTTGAAGTTGTTATTGGACTAAGAGGGGATTTAGCAAGTCCGGAGCCTAATTTTGATATTCAGTTTCCTTCTGTAAGTAATGTTCTTAAATCGGAGATACAATATAAGTTAGACGATAAAGATATTCGTCAAACCCAGGCTTTGTATTTATTGTCTACAGGTTCGTTTATGAGTACAGATGGATTTAGTCAGGGAGATTTTTCAGGAACGCTGACAGAAACCGCTTCAAGTTTGTTGGGGGGTATTATAAAATCGGATAATGATAAAGTAAATATCGATTTGAATTACATTGCGGCAGACAGAAGAATGGGGCAGGAAGTTGATGGTCAGTTTGTGGCGAATATTTCTTCTCAGGTTAACGAAAGAATTACAATCAATGGTAAGCTTGGTGTTCCGGTTGGAGGTGTAAATGAATCTGCAATTGTGGGAGATATCGAAATTTTGTATCGTGTCAATGAGGATGGTACAATGAATCTTAGATTGTTTAATAAAGAAAATGATATTAATTATATAGGACAGGGAATTGGTTATACTCAGGGAGTCGGTATTTCGTACGAAGTAGATTTTGATACCTTTAGTGAGCTGGTAAACAAGTTGTTTAAAAATCATAAAATTGAAAAAGCGGTAAAAAATTCATCTAATGATGTTCAGGATTCGTACTTAAATCCTGACTTTGTGAATTTTACAAGTAAAAAAGAAGCCGAGAAGAATAAAAAGAAAGCGGAAAAAGAGGAAGAGAAGAAGAAAAAAGAAGAGGAAAAGAAGAAACATCAGGAACCTCACAATAATCAGGGTGTAATTCCCGATGACAATGATTATTAACACTTTGTTAAAAATATACATTTATAAAACCATTATTCTCATAATGGTTTTTTTTGTGCTAAATTAGGGGCTCTAAAAAAGAATTTTTGTTTTGGGACGAAAATCCGATTTTTATAACACTTCATTTGGGTATTGTTAATTTTGATGATTTAATTAAAAAACTGGCCTTTTATTATTTTAAATGAAATTTTTACCATCAAAAAACTTATTAACGAAAACGTTTGAATTTAACATATTTTATTAATTTATAATAAACATAACGAGAAAACTGGTGAATGTTTGCTAATTTTACAACTTTAATACTTAAATAATGTCAAAAACAATAAAAAAAGTAGGTGTTCTTACCTCAGGAGGAGACTCACCAGGAATGAATGCTGCAATACGATCAGTTGTTCGAACATGTGCTTATCATAATATAGAATGCGTAGGGATTTATAGAGGGTATCAAGGAATGATCGAAGGTGATTTTAAAGAAATGGGCCCTCGAAGCGTAAATAATATTGTAAATAAAGGAGGAACGATTTTAAAATCGGCTCGTTCTGTTGACTTTAGAACACCGGAAGGTAGAAAAAAAGCCCACGAAAACCTTTTGAAAGCTGGAATTGATGCTTTGGTTGTAATTGGTGGAGACGGAAGTTTTACTGGAGGTTTAATCTTCAACTCAGAATACAATTTTCCTGTAATAGGAATTCCCGGTACAATCGATAATGATATCTATGGTACAAGTTTTACACTTGGTTATGATACTGCTTTAAATACTGTTGTTGACTGTATTGATAAAATTAGAGATACTGCAAGTTCACATAACCGTTTGTTCTTTGTAGAGGTTATGGGTAGAGATGCAGGTCACATTGCACTTAATGCCGGAATCGGTGCAGGTGCTGAAGAAATTCTTATTCCTGAAGAAGATCTTGGTTTAGATCGTCTTTTAGATTCACTACAAAAGAGTAAAGCATCAGGAAAATCATCTAGTATCGTGGTTATTGCAGAAGGAGATAAAATTGGTAAAAACGTATTCGAATTAAAAGATTATGTTGAAGCTAATTTACCGGAGTACGATGTTAGAGTATCTGTTTTAGGACATATGCAGCGTGGTGGTTCACCATCTTGTTTTGACCGTGTTTTAGCAAGCCGTTTAGGTGTAAAAGCTGTAGAATCATTATTAGAAGGAAAATCTAATTATATGGTTGGTCTTAAAGAAGATAAAGTGATTTTAACGCCACTTGAACAAGCTATTAAAGGAAAATCAGAAATTGATAGAGAGTTATTAAGAGTGTCAGACATTATGTCTACATAATTCATATAAAAAGTTTAAAAATAGAGAGAAGTTTATTGTGAGGAAATTAGACTTTGAAATAGTGTAATAAAAACAAAAAGCAAAAATTTAGTAAAATGTCAAAAGTAAAATTAGGAATAAACGGATTTGGACGTATCGGAAGAATCGTTTTTAGAGAGTCTTTCAACAGAGATAACGTAGAAGTTGTTGCAATCAATGACTTATTAGATGTAGATCACTTAGCTTATTTATTAAAATATGATTCAGTTCACGGTCGTTTCGACGGAACTGTTGAAGTTAAAGAAGGAAAATTATATGTAAACGGAAGAAATATCCGTATCACTGCAGAAAGAAATCCTGCTGACTTAAAATGGAATGAAGTTGATGTAGATGTTGTTGCTGAATGTACTGGTATCTTCACAACTATCGAAACTGCAAGCGAGCACTTAAAAGGTGGAGCTAAAAAAGTAATCATTTCTGCTCCTTCTGCTGATGCTCCAATGTTTGTAATGGGAGTAAACCACGAAACTGCAAAAGCTTCTGATTTAGTTGTTTCTAACGCTTCTTGTACTACAAACTGTTTAGCTCCTTTAGCTAAAGTAATCAATGATAACTTCGGAATTGTTGAAGGTTTAATGACTACAGTTCACGCTACGACTTCAACTCAAATGACTGCTGACGGACCTTCAAGAAAAGACTGGAGAGGTGGACGTGCTGCTGCAATCAATATCATTCCTTCTTCAACAGGTGCTGCTAAAGCGGTTGGAAAAGTTATTCCGGACTTAAATGGAAAATTAACAGGTATGGCTTTCCGTGTTCCTACAGCTGACGTTTCTACAGTAGATTTAACTGTGAAATTAGCTAAAGAAACTTCTTACGAGGAAATTATGGCTGTTTTGAAAAAAGCTTCTGAAAACGAATTAAAAGGTATCTTAGGATATACTGAAGATGCAGTTGTTTCTCAAGACTTTATTTCTGATAAAAGAACTTCAATCGTTGATGCTACTGCAGGAATTGGATTGAACTCTACTTTCTTCAAATTAGTATCTTGGTACGATAATGAGTACGGATACTCAAGCAAATTAATTGATTTATCTGTACATATTGCAGGTTTAAAATAATAATATATATTTTTGCAAAATCCCGTTATGTAAGTAACGGGATTTTCTTATTTTGTTACCTCTATAATTAATGTAAAAAGTACACTTTTAAATTAAAAATAGAGAAACCTAATCCCAAAAACTAAACGAAATGAAATTAATAGTTGACAGTGGATCTACTAAAGCCGATTGGATTGCAATTGATGATAATGGAAAAGTATTGTTCACGACACAAACTTTAGGATTGAATCCTGAAATTCTGGACGGACCGGAAATCGTTTCAAGATTGAACGACCGTTTTGATATTTTACAAAACAAAAAAAATGCTACACACTTATTCTTTTACGGAGCAGGATGTGGAACAGACAGAATGAAAGAATATTTGAAGCAAGTCTTTCAGGAGTATTTCTCTAATGCTATTGTTGACGTTCAGGAAGATACTTATGCTGCTGTTTATGCTACAACTCCAAAAGGACAGGAGGCAATTGTTTCTATTTTAGGAACAGGATCTAACTGCAGTTACTTTGATGGAAAAGTATTGCACCAAAAAGTGCAGTCATTAGGATATATCGTTATGGATGACTGTAGTGGAAACGTTTTTGGAAAAGAATTAATCAGAAAATACTATTTTAATAAAATGCCTAAAGAATTGGCTGTTGAACTTGAAAAAGAGTATGACGTTGATCCGGATTTTATTAAAAACAAATTATATAAAGAACCAAATCCAAATGCTTATTTAGCAACTTACGCTAAGTTTTTGATTAAGCACAAAGACACTGAGTTCTGCAGAAAAATTATTTTTAAAGGAATGAAATCTTTCGTTAAGAATTACATTAAACAATTCGATAACTGTAAAGAAGTTCCGGTACATTTTGTAGGTTCTATTGCTTTCTATTTGAAAGATGAATTACAAGAGACTTTTGATAAATATGAACTTCAATTAGGTAATGTTTTAAGAAGACCTATTGATGGATTAATTGCTTACCATGTCGCTAATCAATAGTTCTGGTTTTATGGAAATTGCCATTATCGCTCATGATGGGAAAAAAGCAGATTTAATTGATTTTTTAATCAAAAATGAAGCGATTTTGCACAATGAAAAGATAAGATTGATTGGTACAGGAACTACGGGAGGAAAAGCGGAAGCAGCGGGTTTTAAAACTCAAAGAATGCTTTCTGGGCCTCTTGGTGGTGATGCGCAGATTGCCGGCAGAGTAGCGGAAGGAATTACGCAAATGGTTTTCTTTTTTAAAGATCCTTTATCAAGCCATCCGCATGAGGCAGATATTAATATGCTGATTCGTGTTTGCGATGTGCATAATGTGCCGCTGGCAACCAATGAAGCAACGGCACAATTATTATTAGATGCTATTGCACAGCAATTATAGAAATCTCAACATTTACATTTTTTGGCAAACAAGCCACTTGAACCGTTTCACGAGCTGGAGCGGTTTTTTCGTTAAAATAAGATCCGTAAACGGTATTAATTGCTCCAAAATTATTCATGTCCATGATGAAAATAGTTGATTTTACAACGTTTTCAAAAGTCATTCCTGCTGCTTCAAGAATAGCAGCAATATTTTTCATAACCTGATTTGTTTCATCGTTGATGTTCTCTGTAATCAATTCTCCTGACTCAGGATTGATTGCAATTTGTCCGGAAGCATAAAGTGTGTTTCCTGATAATACGGCTTGATTGTAAGGCCCGATTGGAGCCGGAGCTTTCTCGGTAAAAATTATTTTTTTCATAATGAAAGGATTTTGGTTCGAAAGTAGTTTATCGGTTTGAAACGCTTCGTTTGTTCCATTTGATATCGCTAAGCATACCGGATTTAATTCCAATAAAGAAATTCCAGTTTGAGTTTGTCCCTAAAGGTTGCCAGTTAAATGCCATTCTCCAGCTCAACAAGTCTCTTTCAAAACGGAATTGAGTAAAAGTAACTCCTTTTTGCACAAAATCATAACCGGTAGAAACACCGCCTTTCCATTTAGGAGTAATATCGGTATTAATAGAAATCATAAGCGAGTTACCCGATATTTGATTTTGTCGTGTTGTGTTGGAATAAGTAAGGGAATAAGCTAATGTCATATCCCATGGGATTTTAGAATTAAAAAACTCTGTAATAACATCTTCTTTCTCCGGTTCATTGGCAAACTGACTGTTTCTGCTGTCGTTTAAGTCAGTATTGGTTCCGAATAAATCATCATTTCGACCTCCATTCCGCTGGCTTTGGGTGTTTTTTTCTTTGCCGGTCCCCTTGTTTGAAAAGGAATAGTTAACCGTTACGTTTGCGCTGGTTAATCTGAATAAACTTCCGCCATTATCAATATTAAACATGTTGATTCTGTTATTTCCGCTATCAAGAGCATAAGGGTCTAATGTGGCGCCAAAGTTCATGTTCATTTTATTGTCAAAAAACTGTGTTCCACCACTAACTAGAATAGGTTGCCATGCAAATGTTGATTTTCCGTCAGCATTGAAGTTATAACTTGTGCTAAAGTTTAAATTGTTTAACAGCATTATTTTTTTAGGCTCTGTTTTTGTGCTGTCTCGGTCTCTTACTTTGGCTTCGAAAGTATTGCTAAGAGCAAAACCAACAATGTTAGAGTTGTCTTTTCCTGGTTGCCCGAAAAGACCGTTCTCAAAACGAGTATATTCTGTAGTAATGGTTCCGGATGCATCTACGGCATAAGTGTCGTAATAACGCTCAAAACTTGGAGTATAAGCATAGGTTATACTTGGACGCATAACGTGTCTTATTGATTGAATTCTTTTGTCATCACCAAAATTGAAAGTTCCGTAAATAGTTGTACCTAAGTTGGTGCTAAAGTTATAGGTTCTAAACGAATCAAAACCATTTGTGGTAGTAGATTCTACTTTTCCTGTAGAAGAATCGTAAGCTTTACTTATCGTTTTATTAACCCAGGTTTCCTGGTAAGTGGTTGAAGCTCCCGCACTAAAGTATTTGAAAATCTTAAAGTTTGTACTAAGCGGGATAGTATGCTGCATTCCTAATTGCGCATCCTGAAACATTTGCGGTTTAAAAAATAAAGAATCTTTGGTTTTAAAGTAGTTCTTACCACTTACATTATACTGTAAGTTGATGTTTTTGATGAATCCTTTTTTTACACCATTTTTTCCAACGAATGGATATACACGGTCAATGCTTCCCTGTAAAGACGGTAGTGTCATGATGATATCTTCGGTCTGTGTATTCTGACTATGGGTTGCAGATAATGAAATACGGGATCCCGGGATTGTGTTAAAAGTTTTGTTATAGTTGATCGATGAACTTAAAGTATTGTTCAGATTAGATCCGATATTGGCCTGGTTGATAGATTGTTTGAAGTATTTACTACTACCCATGTTAACCGATGCAGAAAAACTGGAATTTGGATTCGATTTAGTGTCTTTAGAATGCGACCACTGAATATTGTAAATTCCTTGTTTAGAATAGTCAGGATATCCACGTTCACTACTGATTAAGTTTTCAAAACGAATATTAACATTCCCACGGTATTTGTATCTTGTAGCATAAGCCGATTCAAAACGCATGGCGTAACTTCCGTTAGTGTAATAATCTCCAAGAACCGTTAAGTCGTAATTGTCGCTTAAAGCAAAATAATAACCTCCGTTCTGAAGGGAGAAACCTCTTGTATTCGAATCATTATAACTTGGAACTATGATTCCTGAAACGCTTTTTTCCTGACTCAAAGGAAAGTAACCGTAAGGTAGCGCCAGAGGTGTAGGTACATCTGCAATTACAAGGTTAGTAAGACCGGTTACAATCTTTTTTCCGGGAACAAATTTTATTTTTCGTGTTTGAAAGTAATACTCAGGGTGATCAATATCAGTAGCTGTTGTAATACGGGCGCTTTTTAAGTAATAAACAGAATCATTCTCTTTTTTAGTAACCGCTGCTTTTATGTTTAATTCCCCCTGTTTGGTTCTGGAATTATAGATTAAAGCCTTTTTTGTTTTGAAGTTAAAGCGAATAGAATCAGGCTGTACTTCATTAGAACCTTGTTTGAAATTAGGATATTGAGTTAAAACACCGGTAGAATCTTTAATTCTTCCTGCATAAACTTCATCTTTTTCGTAGTTAAGTACAATTATCCCCGATTTTAATTCAACATCTTTATAGTATAATTCGGCCTCATTGTATAAAGTAATCAGTTTTTTCTTCTGATCAATTTTAGCGTAATCTTTTGCCTTATATCGAACTTTTCCGTCCAAAAAAGTCTTTTTGGGTTTTACCGTATCCAGTTTTATAGTGTCTGTAATTGCGGGAGTTTCTTTATCTGTTTGTTTTACAGCAGGTAAAGGCTTTTTTTTGTTTTTTATTTCTTGCGAATATAAATTACCACAACCTATAGTTAGGAAAAATGATATTAAAACGATATTAAATAAGTTTGTATGCAAAGGTTTAAATGCTATTTTTGTAAAATTATGGCGTGTTTTTTGACATGTCAAACTTACATATAATTTTTTGGCAAAAATAATCAATTCTAAAAATTATAACAGCTGCATTTTATTAAAATTAACTTTTAGATTTATGAATAGAATTAACAAATTTAAGGTAATATTTGCTTTATCTCTAACATTTCTGTCTTTTTGCGCTCATAGTCAGTCAAATGTATTTAAGGTTACACTTGACGCCGGACATGGAGATCATGACTTTGGAGCAGTTTACAGTGGTAGGATCGAAAAAAATATTGCTTTAGCTATTGTTTTGAAAGTAGGGAAGATTTTAGAGCTTAATCCGAATGTTAATGTAATTTATACCCGTAAAACAGATGTTTTCATAGATTTGGTTGAAAGAGCCAATATAGCAAACAGAGCAAATTCGAATATTTTTGTATCTATTCACTGTAATGCCAATAAAAATACCGCTGCAGACGGAACTGAAACTTATGTAATGGGTCTAAGTAAAGTTGCTTCTAACCTTGAGGCTGCAAAAAAAGAGAACTCCGTAATTACGTTGGAAAAAGATTATAAACGTAAATATGAAGGATATGATCCAAATTCTCCGGAATCAATGATTGGAATGACATTAATGCAGGAAGAATATTTGGATAATAGTATTTCGCTTGCAACTAAAATTGAAGATAATTTTGAAAAGTTAGGAAAAAAACTTCGCCAGGGAGGTGTTAAACAAGCTCCTTTTATGGTGCTTCATAAAGCTTATATGCCTAGAGTTTTGGTTGAGACAGGTTTTGTTTCGAATCCGACAGAAGGAAATATTTTAAATTCTGAAGAAGGACAAGACGATATAGCGAGAGCGATTGCCGAAGCTATTTTAAGTTATAAAAGAGAATACTTTGGGACAGGAACTGAAGTTCCTGAGAGTCGGCCCATAAGAGATACTACTCCTGCAAAACCGAAAACAACTACTCCGGTTGCTGTTGCGAAAAATGGACCAAAAGGAACATTTTTTAAAGTACAGCTTATTGCAAGTATAAAAAAAACACCATTGGAACCTAAAAATTTTAAGGGACTGAAAAATGTATCAATGGTATATGAAAATAATATTTATAAATATTTCTACGAAGAAACTTCCAGTTACGAAACAGCACAAAAATTCTTGCAAGAGGCTAAAGGTAAAGGATATGGCGCAGCTTTTTTAGTAGCTACCAAAGACGGAGAAAAAATCAGTATTCAGGACGCAATTAAATAATAAGCCCAAGTTCGAATATTTATATTAATTTTGTACAAACACTTAGAATTTTGAAACTAACAAGAGAAATTAAAACGGCTATATTAGTCATCGTATCGATTTTATTATTTATTTGGGGATATAGTTTTTTAAAAGGCAAAGATCTTTTTACAAATTATACCATTTTATATGCCGAATATGATAATGTTGAAGATTTGTCACTTTCAGCACCAGTTACCTTAAACGGACTAGCGATTGGTAAAGTAAATAAAATCACAATTGACGAAGTAACAGGGAAATTATTAGTTGAACTTCAATTAAAAACAGATTTTCCAATTACCAAAACAAGTACGGCTACAATTTATTCTCCAAGCTTAATTGCAGGAAAACAGATTAAAATTGTTCCAAATTTTGCTGATAAAGAATTGGCAGAAGATGGACAAAAATTAGCATCGACTGTAGAGCTTGGATTAACAGAATCTTTAGGAGGTAAAATTGAGCCAATTCAGCAGAAACTTGATAAAATGCTTGTCAATATTGATGTTCTGGTTACAGGATTGAATAATACTTTAGATAAAAATACACAGGAAAATCTAAAGAAAACAATTGCTGAATTAAGTCAGACCATGACACAGTTTCATAAAGCTTCCGGAAGTCTAAACAATATTTTAGATACTAATAAAGGGCAGATTAATGGAATGGTTTCGAATTTTAATAAAGTGTCAAATAACTTTAATAAAATTTCTGATTCTTTAAACAAAGCTGATTTAGGAAAAACAGTTCGTAATTTAAACCAGATGTTGGCTAAAGTAGATGCTTTAATGGCTAACTTAAATTCAGGAAAAGGTACAGCCGGTAAATTATTAAATGATGAAGCATTGTATAATAATTTGACTAAAACTTCAAAAGAGCTTGAACTTTTATTACAGGACGTACGTCTTTATCCAACCCGTTACGTAAACGTTTCTCTTTTCGGAAAGAAAAATAAACCATACGTGGCACCAACAGAAGAAACAAACTCAACTGATAAAAAATAATTATAAATGAGTTATTTAGATAATATTTTATTTGCCATACTTCTTATAGTTGGTTTCGGCTTTTTTGCAGCGAGCGTGAAAAAGATTATTCGAAACATTAATCTGGGAGTTGATGTAGATCGAAAAGATAATCCTAAAGCTCGTTGGAAAAACATGGCTTTGATTGCACTTGGGCAGTCAAAAATGGTGAGACGCCCTGTTGCCGGAATACTGCATATTTTTGTATATGTAGGTTTTATAATTATTAATATTGAATTATTAGAAATTATTATTGATGGACTTTTTGGAACACATAGAATTTTTGCGCCTTATTTAGGTGTGGTTTATGATGTTTTGATTGCTTCATTTGAGATACTGGCGATACTTGTAATTTTTTCTGTTACTGTTTTCTGGATCAGAAGAAATGTTATTCGTCTAAAACGTTTTATCAATTCTGACTTAAACGGATTTCCAAAAAGCGATGCAAATTATATTTTGTATTTCGAGACCGTTTTAATGATTTTGTTCTTATTGATGAATGCTGCTGATTTGCATTTGCAGAATGTTCCGGGTGGTTATTCTCATTTTCATAAAGCAGGAAGTTATCCAATAAGCCAATTTATTGCGCCTATTTTTAATGGTACATCAAACGAATTGGTTGGACTTTTATTTGAAGTTTTCTGGTGGTTGCATATTGCAGGTATTTTGGTTTTTATGAACTATTTGTACTTTTCAAAACATTTGCATATTCTTTTGGCTTTCCCAAATACCTATTTTGCAAACTTGAAACCGGAAGGTCAGTTTGATAATTTAGCTTCGGTTACAAAAGAGGTTAAGTTGATGATGGATCCTAATGCTGATCCGTTTGCTGCAGCGCCTGTTGATGAAAATGCGACTCCTTCTAAATTTGGCGCAAGTGATGTTCAGGATTTAAACTGGGTGCAATTATTAAATGCTTATACTTGTACAGAGTGTGGCCGTTGTACATCTTCTTGTCCGGCAAATCAAACAGGAAAAAAATTGTCTCCTCGTAAAATTATGATGGATACAAGAGATCGTTTAACTGAAGTTGGTAAAAATATTGATGCCAATAAAGGAGTTTTTGTTCCAGATAATAAATCACTTTTAAACGATTATATCACACCAGAAGAATTATGGGCTTGTACATCTTGTAACGCTTGTGTGGAAGAATGTCCAGTAAATATTAGTCCGTTATCTATTATTATGGATATGCGTCGTTACTTGGTTATGGAGCAAAGTGCTGCGCCAATGTCATTAAATGCCATGATGACGAACATAGAAAATAATGGAGCACCTTGGCAGTATAGCCAACAAGACCGATTAAATTGGAAAAACGAGAACTAGTTTTTGGTTCACGATATTAATTAAGAATTCAGATTTCAGAATAAAATTTGAAACTTTAAACTTTAAACAAAAGAGAGAGAAATGTCAGAAAGTTTAGTAGTGCCAACAATGGCAGAAATGCTTGCCGAAGGAAAACAACCAGAAGTTTTGTTTTGGGTAGGTTGCGCAGGAAGTTTTGATGATAGAGCAAAAAAAATTACCAAAGCGTTTGTACGAATTTTAAATCGTACGAATGTATCTTTTGCGGTTCTGGGAACAGAAGAAAGCTGTACAGGAGATCCTGCAAAAAGAGCCGGTAACGAATTTTTGTTTCAGATGCAGGCGATGATGAATATTGAAGTTCTGAATGCTTATGAGGCAAAGAAAATTGTTACAGCTTGTCCACACTGTTTTAATACACTAAAGAATGAATATCCTGAATTGGGAGGAAATTACGAGGTTATTCATCATACAGAGTTTTTGAAATCACTAATTAATGATGGGAGGTTAACTGTTGAAGGAGGTCAGTTTAAAGGAAAGAAAATTACTTTTCACGATCCATGTTATTTAGGAAGAGCGAATAAAGTTTATGAGGCGCCTAGAGATTTAATTGAAAAACTGGATGTTGAATTAGTTGAAATGAAACGTTCTAAAGCAAACGGTTTATGTTGTGGGGCTGGTGGAGCGCAAATGTTTAAAGATGCTGAACCAGGGAACAAAGAAGTAAATGTATTGCGTACTGAAGATGCTCTTGAAGTACAACCAGATATTATTGCGGCCGGTTGTCCATTCTGTAATACGATGTTAACAGATGGAATTAAGCATGCACATAAAGAAGGCGAGGTAAAAGTGATGGATGTTGCGGAGTTAATAGCAAATGCGCAAGATTTGTAAAAAAGATGCTAAGGTTCTAAGTTTCTAAGATGCTAAGTTTTTTAACTCGAAACCTGAAACAAAACAAATAAAATAAACAAAAAATAAAATGTATATACCTTTTGAAAATTTGCCAGGTGAGTCCAGAGTCTGGATTTATCAATCGAACAGAAAATTTTCTGAGGAAGAGTTTTCTGAAATTGAAAATGACCTGAAAGCTTTTGTGGAACAATGGGCTGCACACGGCACAAGTCTGGAAGCTTCGTATTTATTAAAATACAATAGATTTATAATATTAGCTGTGAATCAGGAAGTGCAGGCAGCTACAGGATGTTCTATTGATAGTTCGGTAGAATTTATCCAAAGTTTAGAGAAAAAATACGACGTCGATTTATTAGATAAAATGAACGTTACTTTTAAACTTGGAGAACATATTGCCCACAAACCATTGATTGATTTCAAGAAAATGGTGAAAGACAAAGCGGTAACCGGAAATACAATTGTATTTAATAATCTGGTTACGAACATTGAAGAATTTAATGATGCTTGGGAAGTTACTGCTGCTGACAGTTGGCACAGCAGATTTTTTTAAGATTATTTTACGATAAACGAGAGAAGGTATGAAATTTAGTTTTCATGCCTTTTTTTATTTCCGGTAGGATTTTAATTGTTAATTCAGTATTATTGTTTTCTGAAACCTAAACAATATAATTTAAATTTTATGAAAGAAGAAATTAAGATAGTGGCGGGTATTTCGGCTAAGTCAAGTCTGAAATGGTTGTTTATAATGATTAGTGGAAATGTGTTTACAATAAGCTGTTTTTTAATAATTCTTTTTCAAAATGCTGAGTTTGCAGGAGGTGGACACGGGAATGCGTATGCTTTTTTAGCAGGCTTGTTTTTTAATAATATTTGCGGATTTATTTTATTTGCGGGAGCACCTGTTTTTTCCTTTTTATATTTTGTGATTGCTAATAAAGCGGCAATACAACAAATGATTTACTTGGCATGGAAAAACAAAACATTTGCAGGTTATATTGATTCTAAAGTGATCCTTCTGACAGATAAATTAGCGGGATCAAATCACTGGGTAAGTTCAATGTCTGATGAGTCAATGTTAAGATTGAAGTTGTTGGAAGCCAATAAAAATGACAAAGAAACTTCCAGAATTAAAAAGAGAATTATTAATTATCTGTTTCAAAAAATAAGATTGGATGATGTTGATTTTAGTAAAGAAGATCTAAAATTGTCAGAGATAGTTTCTATGAAAATAAATGGTTTTATTTCAGAATCGGTAGAACCTTCTTTGATGTTTTTCTGGTTGTTACTGCTGATTCAGATTGTTTTGTTTGTTGTAGCTCAGTTGTAGAAAACGGGAACTGAAAAACAAAATGTTATTTTTTAGCCCCGATGGTAGTGATATCCTTTTATGGCGGGGTTCGCCATAAAAGATATAGCGGACAGCGGGACGACTCGTTCTTTTGACCGATATTGTACTGCTCCTAAAAATATTTATGAACTGAAATTAATCTAATTTTGTCAAAAATCTAACAATTTAAAAGCTTATTTAAATGTGATTTTTGAGTATTTTCGTAGAATTAAATTTAATCCATGAAAATAGCAATTGTTTGTTATCCTACTTTTGGAGGTAGTGGTGTAGTAGCCACGGAGTTAGGTCTCGAATTAGCCAGAAGAGGACACGAAATACATTTTATTACATACAGTCAGCCAGTGAGACTGGCGCTTTTGAATCCGAATGTTCATTATCACGAAGTAAATGTTCCGGAATACCCATTGTTTCATTATCAGCCTTATGAATTAGCGTTATCGAGCAAATTGGTCGATATGGTTAAATTGTACAAAATTGAACTATTGCACGTACATTATGCAATTCCGCACGCATACGCAGGTTATATGGCGAAACAAATGCTGAAAAACGAGGGTATTAATTTGCCAATGATTACAACGCTTCACGGAACTGATATTACTTTAGTTGGAAATCATCCTTTTTACAAACCGGCAGTAACTTTTAGTATCAACAAATCAGATTATGTGACTTCAGTTTCTCAGAGTTTGAAAGATGATACTTTGAAGTTGTTTAAAATCAAGAACAAAATTAAAGTGATTCCTAACTTTATTGAGCTGGATAAGGTTAAGAAAGATCCTAATGCACCTTGTCATCGTTATGTAATGGCAAATGAAAATGAGCGTATTATAACTCATATTAGTAATTTTAGAAAAGTAAAACGTATTCCGGATATTATTAAGATTTTCTATAATGTTCAGAAAGAAATTCCTGCGAAGTTAATGATGGTGGGAGACGGACCTGAAAAAGAAAAAGCGGAGATTTTATGCCAGGAATTAGGGATTTTAGACAAGGTGATTTTCTTTGGGAACAGTCATGAAATTGATAAAATATTGTGTATGACTGACTTGTTTTTATTGCCTTCTGAAACGGAAAGTTTTGGTTTGGCTGCATTAGAAGCAATGGCATGCGGAGTTCCGGTAATTTCAAGTAATTCAGGAGGATTGCCAGAAGTTAATTTTGACGGTTTTTCAGGATACTTAAGCAATGTTGGAAACGTAGAAGAAATGGCGGAAAATGCTCTGAAAATATTAAAAGATGATGCAGTTTTAAGTCAGTTTAAAGCAAATGCTCTGGAAGTAGCCAGAAAGTTTGATATTAAAAATATTCTGCCTAAGTACGAAGCTTTGTACCAAAAAGCGGTTGATGATTATAAGTACGAAAACACTAAATCTTAAAAGGATATAAATGAAAAAGGTAATTTCTATTTTGACAATTTTTGTTTTGGTTTCTTGCGGGGTGAAAAAAGTTGAAAATTCAAACGCATTATATGAGGTTTTGACTAAACAGTCCGACGGTGGCGGAAATATTAAGTTTTTTGAAATTTTGACTGAGCCAAACGAAATTAAAATGCTTGAAAATGATCCGCTTTTGGCTGACAAGATGAAGAATCCAAATGTTCATGATTATAATTATGTGATTTTGAATATGGGAGAAAAAAATACCAGCGGTTATTCTATCGACGTTGAAAAAGTAGAAGAAACAGATAAGAATATTATCATAACCGTAAAAGAAAATAGTCCGGCTAAGGACGCTATGACAATGCAGGTTATTTCATATCCTTATACTGTTGTGAAAATTCATTCTAAGAAAGAAATTATCATTAAGTAGAAAGCTTAATATTCAAAAAAAAGAAATCCTGTCACTTTGCAATGACAGGATTTTCTTTTTACAATTATTTTTTATTTTTGTTTAGAATCTGAATTTAACTCCTAAACCAACGTCAAATCCAAAATTATCATCATCATAGTATCCAGAACCAATTTCAGGTCTTGCATCTAAAGATAATGTAAGTGGTACTTCTTTAAATCTGTATTCGATACCAACATCTCCTGCTGCAAATACATAAGTTCCGCTGTCTTTATATCTGTAATTATTGTTATAATAATCGTAATCCCAGGCAGCTAGACCTCCACCGACACCAGCGTACCAGTTAAATCCTCCTTCGATGTTCCAAACCCATTGGTAAAGAGCTACTCCTTTGATAGCGTCTACATCTCTGCTGTTTCTCCAGCCTAAATCGAATTCAAGTCTGTTTTTTTGATTTAATCCTAATTGGTATGAGACTTCACCACCAAATCCGTTGTTGTCTCCTAAACGCAATCCTAATGCGTGTTTTGAAATTTCTTGTGATTGAGCCGTAAATGCTAATCCAAAAAGCATAATGGCAGATAATATTATCTTTTTCATAAAAATGGTTAAATTATTTTTTTCAAATGTATTATTACAGTTATACAGAGAACGTATAATATTTTTGAAAATTGTTATATAATTTACATTTTTGATTTATAAATACTACAATCTGCTTGTTTTGAAGGCTATAAAAGTAAAATTATTTTAATATTATCGAAGATATTAATTGTGAAGTCAGAATGTCTTCCATTTCAAAAAGGTTTTCTTCTTCAACAAAATTACTTGCTTTGTAGGAGAATAGTTTCCAACGTTTTTTATGGTATTCAAGAGCGGTTAAGTTTTCTACCCAGTCACCGGAATTCAAATATAATGTAGATCCGTGTTTGTTTTCTTTGGTCATAATTTTTGGTTCGTGAATATGACCGCAGATTACATAATCGTAGTTTTTCTCGATTGCTAAATCTGTTGCTGTAGTTTCGAAATCAGAAATAAATTTAACCGCTTTTTTAACACTCGCTTTTATTTTTTTAGAAAACGAATACGGTTCACGTCCCAGTTTTGATAAACACCAATTTACAAATCGGTTCATAAGAATTAAATAATCATAACCTAATCCACCCAGTTTTGCAATCCATTTTGAATGTTGTACAGAAGCATCAAACACATCTCCGTGAAAAATCCACGCTTTTTTATCGTCTAATTCTAAAACTAATTTATCGACCAAAGCAAAATTTCCCATATTCATGTCACTGAATTTACGAAGTATTTCATCATGGTTTCCAGTAATGTAATACACCTTAGTTCCTTTAGAAGCCATTCCAATAATGCGCTGAATGACTCTTAAATGTGCTTTAGGAAAGTAAGATTTTCTAAACTGCCACGCATCGATTATATCTCCGTTTAAGACTAAAGTTTTGGGTTTAATGCTTGAAAGATAGTTGTTTAGTTCTTTTGCATGACTTCCGTAAGTTCCTAAATGAACATCAGAAAGAATCACCAGTTCGACATTTCTTTTTTTCAATTTTTCTTGATTTGAAGTTTTACAAATTAAGAAAAATCCGCAGAGATTTATTTTATCAAAAGGTTATGAAAATGAGGATAATTTTACCAAATTGTGATTTTTAATCGATTTAATGTTTAGTTAATAATACCAGTTTTAAATTTTTTAATTTAATTCATAAAACTTACATTTGCTCAAAACAAAATACAATGGCAGGAAATAGCTACGGCACCCTATATAAAGTGACTACATTTGGAGAATCTCATGGTGAAGCTTTAGGCGGCATTATTGACGGATGCCCTCCAGGAATACAACTTGATTTTGAAGCGATTGAACTAGACATGGCAAGAAGAAAACCGGGCCAGTCGGCAATTGTAACACAAAGAAAAGAACCGGATGCAGTTCAGTTTTTATCTGGAATCTTTGAAGGAAAAACTACAGGAACCCCAATTGGTTTTATTATTCCAAATACCAATCAAAAGTCAGATGACTATTCACATATAAAAGATAATTACAGACCGAGCCACGCTGATTATGTTTATGATCAGAAATATGGTTTTCGTGATTATCGCGGTGGTGGAAGAAGTTCTGCAAGAGAGACAGCAAGCAGGGTAGTAGCTGGTGCAATTGCAAAACAAATGCTTCCGGAGATTAAGTTCAATGCTTATGTTTCTTCTGTTGGGCCAATTCATTTAGAAACTCCTTACCAAGAATTGGATTTTTCAAAAATTGAAAGCAATCCGGTTCGTTGTCCGGACGAAAAATCGGCTGCGATTATGGAAGAATATATTCGTGATATTCGCAAACAGGGCGATACTGTTGGAGGTGTTGTAACTTGTGTGATTCAGAATGTTCCGGTTGGTTTAGGTGAACCGGTTTTTGATAAACTTCATGCTGAATTAGGAAAAGCAATGCTTTCTATCAATGCGGTAAAAGGTTTTGAATACGGAAGCGGTTTCTCCGGTTCTGAAATGAAAGGAAGCGAACACAACGATTTATATAACCCTGACGGATCTACAAAAACAAATCTTTCGGGAGGAATTCAGGGCGGAATCAGTAACGGGATGGATATCTACTTTAGAGTAGCTTTTAAACCTGTTGCAACAATTATGCAAACTCAGGACTCATTAGATAATAAAGGAAATATTACACCCATGACAGGAAAAGGACGTCATGATCCGTGTGTAGTGCCTCGCGCAGTGCCTATTGTAGAAGCAATGGCAGCAATTGTTTTGGCTGATTTTTATTTAATCAACAAAACATATTAATAAAAGGTAAGACAGTGAGGGTCTTATATTTTAATAATCAAAAAATACATTAATGCAAGAAGTTACAGAAACTAAAAAAAAATCATTTCTTTCGGGATTAACAGGGCAAATTATAATTGCTATGGTTCTTGGAGCCGTTTTAGGAATTATACTGCACAACAGCATTTCGCCAGAAGCAGCGCAGGCATTTAGCAGTAAAATAAAAATGCTGGCTACCATCTTTATTCGTTTGGTGCAAATGATTATTTCCCCATTGGTTTTTACTACTCTGGTAGTTGGAATTGCAAAATTGGGAGATATTAAAACGGTGGGAAGAATTGGAGGAAAAGCTATTGGATGGTTTTTTACCGCTTCTTTTATTTCTCTTTTAATCGGATTATTTTATGTAAATGTTTTGCAGCCAGGTGTTGGTTTAAAACTGGAGCATGTTGATATGGCAGCAGCTTCTGAAGTTACCGGCAAAACACAAAATCTTTCTTTTGATAACTTCGTCGAACATATAGTGCCAAAAAGCATCATAGAAGCAATGGCTACAAATGAGATATTACAAATTGTAGTTTTCTCTATTTTCTTTGGTTTAGCAGCTGCATCTTTAGGATCAACTGTGAAACCAATTGTTGGGGCTTTTGATAAGCTTTCGCATATTGTATTAAAAATGGTAAATTATGTAATGAACTTTGCTCCAATTGGAGTTTTTGGTGCAATTGCAGCCGTATTTGCTATTAGAGATGCGGAAGAGTTGATCATTACATATTTTAAATTTTTCGGATCGTTTTTAATCGGTATCAGTACTTTATGGGCTATACTGATTGCTGTAGGTTATATTTTCTTAAAAGGAAGAATGACTGAGTTATTAAAACGTATTACAGGACCATTGGCAATTGCCTTTGGTACAACAAGTAGTGAGGCTGTATTTCCTAAACTGACAGAAGAATTAGAAGGTTTTGGTGTAAAAGATAAAATTGTTTCCTTCATGTTGCCTCTGGGATATTCGTTTAACCTTGACGGAAGTATGATGTATATGACTTTTGCCAGTATCTTTATTGCTCAGTTCTACAATGTGCATTTGGATTTAGGAACTCAGATGGCTATGCTTTTAGTTTTAATGCTTACCAGTAAAGGTATTGCAGGTGTTCCAAGAGCCAGTTTGGTTGTTGTAGCGGCAACTTGTGGAATGTTTGATATTCCGGTTGAAGGTATTGCTTTAATCCTTCCAATTGATCACTTTTGTGATATGTTCAGAAGTGCAACCAATGTACTTGGAAATGCATTAGCAACCTCAGTAGTAGGACAATGGGAAGAAAGTAAAGAATAAAGATTTTAACACTAAGATTAGGATATTTTCTTCTTGATAATCTAAAAAATAATAGAAAAGCTGTATTTTTTTATGAAATGCAGCTTTTTTTTATTTTAAAGTGTATATTTGAGAAAATTAGCCGATTAATGCCCCCAATACGGATTTTTTTACTTCTTTTTTTTGCACTGAATTGCTGTGCCAATTCGGTATTATCTCAATCTAATTGTAATAAAGATCCTAAGCTCGATAAACTCGTAAAAAATGCACTCCTGAACTTTAGGGAGTCGAATTTTGAGCAATCCCTTAAAATTTCCAGAACTGCGTTAAACGCTGCTACTTTAAATAAAGATTATTGTCTGATGTCCCGGTCTTACAATATAATTGCAGCTAATTATAATGAATTAACAGACTTTGATAAAGCCATTTTTTTCTACAAAAAAAGTCTGTATTATGCTGATAAAACCAATAACGATTCTTTAAAAAGTAATGTCTATAATAATTTAGGCAATATGTATTGCTTTGAAAAGAAACAGTTTGAAGAAGGAATTCGTTATTATAAAAAAGCAGTTGCGTATGCTTTGAAAATTAATGATTTAAAAGAAGTATATTTTACAAATGTCAATATTACATGGGCTTATTTTGATATCGAAAATTATGAACAGGGCTATCTCTTTCTAAAATATATAAATAGTGCCAAAAATAAATATAGCGACGGATCTACTGAGGTTATTGTTGATATGCTTAACGGGATCTATTTAAGTCATAAAAACGAAAATAATGCCGCGAACAATTATTTTTTGAATGCTATTGAATTAGGAAAAAAAGCTCAGGAAAAGACAGATTTATCTAGTGTTTACTTAGAATATTCAAAGTTTCTCAATAAAATTAATAAGCATAAAGAAGCTTATCAGGCATTGATTAATCATAATGCTATTTCAAACGAGATTTATAGTATAAAGAAACTTAAAAAAGCTTCCATTGCCGGACTGGGACTTGAACTGGATGAGTACAGAAGACAAATAAACAAAATAGAAAACGAGAAAGTCGAGCAGTCTCAAAGTCTTAAAAAATCAAAAATTATTGTAATTCTTTTTGTGCTTATTTCTTTAATTCTACTGTTTTTAATTATCACTTTAATAAAAAATATACGCTTTAAGAAAAGACACAATCTGGAGCTTTTAAAAGCAAAAGAAATAGCAGAGGAAGCCTCTTTACTTAAAACACAGTTTATTTCGACTATAAGCCATGAATTACGTACTCCTCTTTATGGTGTTGTCGGAATAACAAATATGTTGCTGGAAGAGCATAAAGAGCTCTCCAGAAGTCAGCATTTAAGTTCACTTAAATTTTCTGCCCGGTACCTGTTATCTCTGGTAAATGATATTCTTCAGATTAATAAAATTGAAGAAAATAAAATTGTTCTCGAAAATTTGACATTTAATATTTCCGACGAAATAACGGTTATAAAAAACTCATTGTCTTTTCTTTCTCAAAAAAATAACAACAGGATTTCAATTGATATTGATCCTGATATTCCGGAATATTTAATTGGAGACAAACTTCGCCTGTCTCAAATTTTGATGAATTTAGTGAGTAATGCACTTAAATTTACAAAAGATGGTCAGGTTGAAATAGTTGTCAAATTAAGTAAAGTAGAAGGGAAGATGAATTTCCTGGATTTCCTGATTCGTGATAATGGTATCGGAATAGCTATTGTGGATCAAAGTAAAATCTTCGATAAATTCGTACAGGTTGGAAGAAAAGAAGAAGATTATCAGGGAACCGGACTTGGGCTTAGTATTGTCAAGAGATTGCTGGGATTGTTTGGAAGTACAATTACGCTGGATAGCGATCTTGGAAAAGGAACTTCTTTTTCGTTTGAAATTGCATTTGAACATGATCTTGCCAAGACAAAAAGCATTATTGATGAGATTGAAGTTGATTTGACTTCTTATGAAGTGTATAAAATTTTAGTAGTAGAAGACAATCTAATCAATCAGCTTGTAACAAAGAAAATTATCGAAAAGAATAATTATACCTGTAAAGTGGTTGATGATGGTTACGCTGCTCTTAAAATACTGGAAGATGAAGTTTTTGACTTGATTTTAATGGATATTAATATGCCTTTAATGAACGGTTTTGAAACTACAAAAAGAATTCGTCTCGCCGGAATAGAAACTCCAATTGTTGCTTTAACTGCTTTTGATAAAGATGAGATAACAGACGAAGCGCTTTCGTCCGGTATGAATGATATCATTATTAAGCCTTTTGAGCCGGTTAAATTGTTTAAGATAATCAATTACCTTATAAAAGAAAAAAACGCTGTTTAGTACCAGCGTTTTTTATTTTTCTTAGAAGAATTGGATTTTCTCGATTTATGAGCTCCACCGCTTCTGTTTGAGTTTTTAGGTTTTTCTCCGGCTTCCGGACTTCCTGAATGCCATTGATACGGATGGTCTGAAATTGTTTTTACATCAACTTTAATTAATTTCTGAATGTCTTTCCAGTATGGTAATTCGTCCTTACCACAGAAAGAAATAGCAATTCCGCCATTTCCGGCACGACCTGTACGACCAATTCGGTGAACATAAGTTTCAGGAATATTAGGTAAATCAAAATTGATTACATAAGGCAACTGTTCAATGTCAATTCCTCTTGCTGCAATATCTGTCGCAACCAAAACGCCAACTTCTTTATTTTTAAAGGCGTCTAAAACCCTTTGTCTGGCATTTTGAGATTTGTCCCCGTGGATAGCTTCTGCAGGAATATCTTTTTTACGAAGCGCTTTTACAACATTGTCAGCACCATGTTTTGTTCTCGAAAAAACAAGTACGTTAGATAGATTTTCTTCTTTTATTAAACTGTACAATAAGTTTCTTTTTTCTGTTTTATCTACAAAATAAACACGTTGTTCTACTTTTTCGGCTGTTGACGAAACAGGCGAAACTTCTACTTTTTCAGGATCCTGAAGGAACATTTCTGCCAGTTCACGAATTGCAATTGGCATTGTTGCAGAAAAAAGTAATGTTTGTCTGTTTTTTGGTGTAAGCTTTACAATTTTTTTGACATCGTTTATAAAACCCATATCCAGCATTTGATCGGCTTCATCAAGTACTAAAGTGTGCAGATGATTTAAATCAAGGAAGCCTTGTTTATGAAGGTCAAGTAAACGCCCCGGAGTTGCAACCAGAATATCTATCCTGTTTTTTAAAGCATCAACCTGAGGGTTTTGGGAAACCCCTCCAAAAATAGTCAGTTGTGTCAAATTGGTGTATTTGGCGTAAGTATCAAAACTTTGGCCAATTTGAACCGCTAATTCACGCGTTGGAGTCACAACAAGCGCACGAATTTGTTTTGCTTTTTTTGATGAACCTACAATTCTGTGTAACTGATGTATAATAGGGATGGCAAATGCAGCCGTTTTTCCTGTTCCTGTCTGTGCACAGCCAATTAAATCACGACCTTCTAAAACAACAGGAATCGATTTTTCCTGAATAGGTGTCGGATTTAAATAGCCTTCTTCAAATACAGCTCTTTGTATACTTTTTGAAAGTGATAAATCTTCGAATAACATATCTTAGGTATTAAGTATTTTAGTTTTAGTTACTAAAATGCCGTGCAAAGATAGTTTTATTCGGCCAATCGTTTGTTCGAATTGGCTTTTATTTGGGAAAACTACTTTGTTTTTGAAATTTACAGAAACTCTTAATTAATCTTTTTCGATGTTTGCTTTAATGAAGTCAGTAACCAAATATCCAATCAGTTTTCCAATTAAATTATTATTTGGAGAATTGTCTAAATCGGGAGCTCCTTCGCAGATATGAAGGTAGGCAGCATTTTTATGTTCGCCAAAAAAGGAAACAAATTGTCTTAGTTCTTCAACAGAAAATCCGCTAATAGTCATAGCGCTGCTTGCTATATTTGGGATTGCATCTAAGTCAATTTCAATTCCAAAAGCATCATTCTTAATAAAATCAAGAGCAGTGATCATTTCTCTGTTGAAATCTTTTTCTTTTCGAATATTAACACTGTCGTATGTATTATAACGAACTCTGTCCTCCAATTTTTTAATGATATCTAAAACACTTTTTGAAGTATAATTTTCGTGAAGCCCGAAGATGAAATATTTTTTCAGGAAACCTTCTTCATAAGCATAAGAGAATCCGTTACCGCTATGACGTCCTTCTAAGATTCTAAAATCAGAATGCGCGTCGAAATTAACCGCGTTTACAGGTTTTCCTTTCGCTAAAGCGGCACCTTTAATATTTCCATAAGCATTATTATGGCCTCCACCGATAATTATAGGTGTTTTTCCGGCTTTAATTATAGTAAAAATGATATGAGATACTTCTTTGTCTATTTTTTCAACCAGCTGACTTAATTTAGAACGATCGTCAATGTCATTAAAATCGAGATTTTCTACTTCGCGCATTTCATCGGCAACATTAATTTGTCCTAAAATAATAATGTTACTTCCTTTGCAAAATCTGTTATGTTGAATGTTGGCAATACTTTTTATTGCGCATTGCCATGCAGAAGCTGCTCCGGGTCTTCCATAATTGGCGCGAACACCAATATCTTCCGGAATTCCAAGAAGTACATATTTAGCTTCACTTTCTTTTAGAAAATTAACTTTGTCAACTCCCGGAGGGATGACAATCATTTTTTCTCCAAACTTTAATTCACCGCTTCGATGATTTGTGACTTTTGCTAAATCATTTATAGTGAAAGGGATTAATTTCTCCATTAAAAAAATTTATTTTCCAAAAATAATATAATTGTAGAAACTTACGTTATTACCTTATATTAATTCTTAAATTTGTTATTAAAGAAAATTTTTTTAAATATGGAAAACCCAAAGAACAACAATTCAAGTCTAAAAGCGATAATCGCAGTTTTAGCAGTCCTACTGATTGGTAGCTTAGTGTATATTTTTAAATTATCTTCTGATACAGAGGTAGTTAAAACGGAACTTACCACAACTTTGACAGAGAAAGAATCTGTAATGAAAGATTTACAGGAATTAAAAGCTACTTATGATGCTGCAATTGCTGAAAATACTTCAATGTCTGACGAATTAATCCAGGAGAGAGATAAAGTAGTTGCTTTAATGGATGATTTAAATAAGTCTAAAGGTGATGTTTCTAAATACAGATCTCAGGTTCAGGCAATGCAGAGCAAAATGAAAACTCTTGTTGCTGAAAATGATGAGTTGAAAAAACAAAATGGTGTTTTAACTACTCAGAGAGATAGTACAATTGTAGTTTTAGGAGAGTCTAAAAAATACAACGAAGTATTAGTTGGTCAAAATGAGGAGTTAGCTAAAACAGTAGAAAGAGGTTCTAAATTATCAATTTTGAACACTAAAACTGCAGCTTACAAATTGAAAAGCTCTGGTAAACAAATCGAAACAGACAAAGCAAGTCGTGCTGATGTTTTAAAAGTAAGTTTTACAATTGCTGAAAACCAAATTGCAAAATCTGGTGACAAAACATATTATGTTCAAGTTATCGACGCTAAAAACAATGTATTGGGCGAGAAAAAAACAGAAAGCTTTGGAGATAATTCTTTAACATACAGCTTTAAAACTACTGTAAAGTATGAAAACAAAAGTGTAAATGTTGTTGAAGATCTTCCAGGTAAAGATTTCGCTAAAGGAACTTACTTTATCAATGTTTTTGATAACGATGAGTTAGTTTCTAAAACTAGTTTCAGCTTAAGATAATTCTGCCAAAGGTAAATACCACTTAGATATTAAAGGTCTGTGATTTTCACAGACCTTTTTTTATGGATGAATGTGAGTTTGTTTAAAACAATGTCCTAAACAATACGTTTCCTGTGGTTGAAACCACAGGCTATGTTTGTATGATTTCTATTTTGTGAAAAAACAAAAGTTTATTTCAGAATTTTCCCTTCAATAAAAACCGATTCAATTAAATTGCTTCCAAAAGCATAAGGAATCTGATAATAAGATGAGGTAGGTTTGGTAAGTATTAAATTGGCTTTTTTGCCTTTTGTAATACTTCCATGTGTATTTGAAACCCCCATGGCGTAAGCTCCGTTTATTGTGGCAGCGTTGATTGCTTCTTCAGGAGTCATTTTCATTTTGATACAGGCTGTTGCAACAACAAAATTCATATTTCCGGATGGAGTAGAACCAGGATTGAAATCTGTTGCTAATGCAACTGGCAAGCCGGCTTTGATCATTTCGCGTGCCGGAGTGTAAGGAATGCTTAAAAAATAAGAGCAGGAAGGTAAAGCTACTGGCATCGTTTCAGTGTTTTTTAAAGCTTCAATATCTTCGGTATTCATAATTTCTAAATGATCGACAGAAAGAGCGTTAAATTTAACTCCGGCTTGTATTCCGCCAATAGAATTAAACTGGTTTACGTGGATTTTTGGTTTTAAACCAAATGCAATTCCGGCTTCCATTATTTTTTCGGTTTCGTCTACTGAAAAATAACCGCTTTCGCAGAAAACATCCACGTAATCTGCAAGTTTGTTTTTGGCAATTTCTGGTAGCATTTCGTTTATGATTTCATCCAGATATCCTGCTTTATCTTCTTTGTAATGAGTTGGGAAAGCATGTGCTCCAAGAAAAGTTGCTTTTATGGCAATTGGATAATTTTCAGCCAGTTTTTTAATCACACGAAGCATTTTTAGCTCGCCGTCAACGGTTAAACCATAACCCGATTTTATCTCGACCGCTCCGGTCCCTAAATGCATGACTTCTTCTAAACGGACTTTTGATTGCTCGTAGATTTCTTCTTCTGAAGTCTCATTTAATTTTTTTGCTGAATTTAAGATTCCTCCGCCACGATTCGCTATTTCTTCATAAGATAATCCGTTAATGCGGTCTACGAATTCCTGCTCTCGATTTCCTGCGTAAACAATATGTGTATGACTGTCACACCAGGACGGAAGAACTACTTTTCCTGTTGCATCAATTGTTTTATCTGCGTTTATCTCAGGAAGATTTTCCATTGAACCAAAATCTTCAATAAGATTATCTTTTAAAACTAAAAAAGCATTTTTTATTGTTGGAAGTACTGCCATTTCTGACCCTGAAACTTTTGTAATTGAAGTCTCGCGAACCTGAAGCAATTCTTGGATGTTTGTAATTAATGTTATCATTATTGCTATTGTTATAAAACACAAATTTACTTCGTCAGTTCGCCCTACGGTCTCGTGTCACAAATTATCACGAACTAATCCGTGAAATCTGTGAAATTTGTATTTCTAAATTATTTTTAGATTTATTCTGAAACTGTTATTTCGAATATTTTATCCCAGTATTTTCCGGTAACAAAAATAGTTTTAGTAGCAGGATTGTATGCAATTCCGTTTAATACCTCGGCATTTTTACTTTTTACAAATTTACGAAGACCAGATAAATTGATGATTCCTTCAACAGCGCCGGATTTTGGATCTACAACGGCAATAGCATCTTTTTGCCAAACATTAGCATAGAATTTCCCATCGATTAATTCTAATTCGTTTAATGCTTTAATTTTTGAAGTACCAGAATATACGTTTACGTAATCGATAAGTTTTTGATTAGAAGGATCCATTTTCCAGATTTTCTCCGTTCCATCAGAGTGATAAATATATTTGTCGTCGTGTGTCATTCCCCAACCTTCAATATCTTTATCGTATTTGAATGTTTTTTCCAGTTTAAAAGTTTTAGCATCATAGATAAAACCTGTTTTTTCCTGCCATGAAAGCTGATATAGTTTTCCATTGAAAAAAGTGATTCCTTCTCCAAAATATTCTTTAGGAAGATCTACTTGTTTAATTACTTTTCCGGTTTTATAATCTACTTCTCTAAAGTATGAATCTTCTTTTTGTCCTGTACTTTCAAAAAGTCTTCCATCATGAAATTCCAAACCTTCAGTAAAAGCTAAAGAATCATGTGCAAAAGTATTTACAACCTTATAGTTCAAAAGTTTTGGTTCAACATCAGAAACGACTTCAATTCTTTTAGTAGCATCAGAAGAATCTCCGCCAAAATATACTGTCGCTTTTAGGTATTGATAACCTAATTTTTGATCGATTAGTTCAAATCTAAATTCTCCGGCGCCTTTTGTACCTCCAACTCTTTGGTCATTTATGAAGTAGGCAACACTGTCGATTTCTTTCGATTTTGGATTTAAAATTCCGATTGTAACAGGATCTTTTTGTGTAAAATGTGCCGGAAATGCAGAATCATCGATAGTAAATAAAGAATTTTCACTTTTTTTTGTATCTCCACATCCAACAAATGCGATTCCTAATAAAATGACAGCTAGGAAGTTATATTTTTTCATAGTTTAAAATTTGAATAAGCCAATATACAACGATATTTTTATAGTGACAAAGCTCTTGCAAAAATATAAAAAGGTTGTATATTTGCACCGGCAAGTCCTACACGACCAGCTCCTGCAGACTCCCCCAGGATGGGAACATAGCAAGGGTACGCGGTTGAGCGGTGCGATGTAGGTCGCTTGCCATTTTTTTTAGAATAATTTAATTTGTAATCTTCCTTTTCAGGAGGATTTTTTTATTTTTGGACGTTTGGAAGTTAGAAGTTATAGGTTAAAAGTTGTAAAGTTTACTTTATTTACAACACAAAATTTATAACTCTTAACTCTTAACCTATAACTAACAACTTTTAAAAAAAATGAATAAAGTCGTTTTAATTACCGGAGGATCATCCGGAATTGGAAAATCTATTGGTGAATTTTTACATCAAAAAGGTTTCGTAGTGTACGGAACGAGTAGAAATCCGGAGAAAGTATTGAATTCTGTTTTTCCTTTGGTTGCCTTGGATGTTCGAAATGCAGCATCTATTCAGACAGCGGTTTCTAAAATTATTGAAACTTCTGGCAGATTGGATATTGTAATCAATAATGCGGGAGTTGGGATTACCGGACCTTTAGAAGAAATTCCGACGGAAGAAATAAGAAATAATTTTGAGACTAATTTTTTTGGACCCATTGAAGTTATGAAAGCTGCGCTGCCACAAATGCGCAAACAAAATTCTGGACTTATTATTAATATTACTTCTATTGCCGGATATATGGGGCTTCCTTACAGAAGCGTTTATTCTGCATCAAAAGGAGCTTTGGAGTTGATTACTGAGGCTTTAAGAATGGAAGTTAAGTCTTTTGGTGTTGAAATTACTAATGTTGCTCCCGGCGATTTTGCTACTAATATTGCCGCGGGACGTTATCATGCACCTGTGATTAAAGATTCGGCTTATGAAAAAGTTTACGGAGATATATTGGCTACGATGAACGATCATGTTGATGCAGGAAGTAATCCAAATGAAATGGCCGAAGCGGTTTATAAAATTATTCAAACTAAAAAGCCTAACGTACATTATAAAGTCGGAGCTTTTATGCAAAAGTTTTCGATTGTTTTAAAACGTGCGCTTCCGGATAAAGTTTACGAAAAGATGTTAATGAATCATTATAAATTATAAAATTATGGAAAAGATTGCTGAATATTTACCTAGTATTTTTGCTGTTTTAATTTTTGCTGTTATTTGGTTTGTTATTCGTAGGATTTTGGGATCTGTAAGTGACAAGATCAATAATTCTGAAAGTTATAAAGAAGATACTCTAAGAGTTTTGGAAGAAATCAGGGATGAATTGAAAGAACTAAACAGAAACAAATAATTTACGGTTTGTAAATATTTTGTGAATTTTGAGAGAATTTGCAAATTGATCTGTTTTTTGAAATTGTTATTGGTATTGATTTCGTAATTTTGCACCTGCGTTTGCGTGAGGGATAGAAGTAAACTACCGAAGTAGTACGGATAGCCCGACCCTATTTGAAAAAGGCGCTTATAAACGTTCTGATTAGTGCGCCTTTTTCAAATAGGGTCACGCCCAGAATAAATCAACACAATTTAAATAATATAAATTATGAAATTTTTTATTGACACAGCTAATTTAGCTCAAATTAAAGAAGCACAAGCTTTAGGTGTTTTGGATGGTGTAACAACTAACCCGTCTTTGATGGCAAAAGAAGGAATCACTGGTAAAAACAACATTTTAAAGCATTATGTTGATATCTGCAATCTTGTAGAAGGTGATGTAAGTGCTGAAGTGAATGCGCTTGACTTTGAAGGAATGGTAAAAGAAGGTGAAGAGTTAGCTGAATTACATGACCAAATCGTTGTAAAACTTCCAATGACTAAGGAAGGTGTTATGGCGGCAAAATATTTTTCTGATAAAGGAATCAAAACTAACGTAACTCTTGTTTTCTCTGTAGGACAAGCGATTTTGGCTGCTAAAGCAGGAGCTACTTATGTTTCTCCTTTCGTAGGTCGTTTGGATGATGTTTCTACTGACGGATTGAACTTGATTCAGGAAATTAGAGAAGTTTATGATAACTATGGTTATGAAACTCAAATTTTAGCTGCTTCTGTGCGTCACACAATGCATATTGTAAACTGTGCTAAAATTGGTGCAGATGTTATGACAGGACCGCTTTCTGCAATTTACGGATTGTTGAAACACCCATTGACTGATATTGGTTTAGCTCAGTTCGTAGCTGATTTCGAAAAGGGAAACAAGTAATCCTTAGATAGATACAAAATTAAAATCGTCTTTTTTCTAACGAGAAAAGACGATTTTTTTTTACTTTTATATGAATCTTAAATAGTTGAATATGAAAGTAATATTGATTGTTTTGTGTTTTATTATTAGCAGTTTTTCTGTAAATGCCCAGGCGAAAGTAATTACTTCGGTTAATGACGCGGGCGATGTAGCAACTTATGAACTGGATTGTTCGGTTAAATTTCAAAGTCTGGCAAAAGGGCTGCGATATAATATTACCAGACATGAGTTTAAAGGTCCTGAAATGAAGAATAGCTACAGATTACTTTTGGTTATGGATGGTTTTTATTCGAAAACATTGAATAGTGATATGACTATTTCTGCGGTGCTAAGTGATGGAACGCAGATTGAAGCTAAGAAAACAATAGAAGACGATGGCTTTTTTGATGGTGCCTGTACTTTAAGAATAAAAGATCCACAAGCGCTTTTAAAGGCTGATATAGACAAAGTAATTGTTCATGCAGATAAAGATGTGGTTTATTCTATTTCGGCACAAAATAAGGCTGTTTTTAAAAAGAATCTCGAAAATGTTATTAATGCAAAGTAAAGGTTCTGAGATACTGAGATTTTATTTTGTAGGATAAAAAAATCCAAATTCCGTTTTGTAAAATTGGAATTTGGATTTTCTTATATTGGAGTTTTAAAATTTTTAGTGTCCGCCGCCTTCGCTTTGTACGTGGCTGATACCTTGTTTTTTTAGGATTTGTGGACAGTAGAATCCGTAGAATGCTAAGTATGCAAAACCAAGAAGTGGTACAATGTATGAGAAGTGTGTCCATGAAATTCCGAAAATTCCTTCTGGACTTGTGATGTCAAGGTCACAAATACTTCCCTGAATTAATGGAATTACACCACCTCCAAGAATCATCATAATTAAGAAAGAAGATGCTTTTCCGGTATTTTTTCCTAATCCTGCGATCGCTAAATCGAAGATAGAAGGCCACATAATAGATAAGAATAAACCTCCTGAGATAAAGAAGAATTTAGCAATTTCCGGATTTGGCCAAACTAAACCTAATACCATCATTAATAATCCTGAAATACCGAAAAGCATTAAAGTTTTTCCGGCATTTTTTCCTCCAACAAAACTTACTGCAATAAACAGTAAAATCCAGATTGGGTAGATATAGAATGAAGAAACGTCATGTGCTGCAAAAATGTTAGCTCCGATGATTACTCCAAATGCTACAGCAGGAACGATAAATTTAAGTGCCGTGTTTACTAAGTTTGAAGTGTTAAATACGTTTACACCACCATTCCAACGACCAATCATTAAACTTCCCCAATATAGCGCTATAAATGGAGCGATTGCATCTTCTAGTACATTTCCAAACTCGCTAGTGTGTAATAGAGCAGGTAAATTACTGATGATCGTTACTTCTGTTCCTACGTAAATAAAAATACCTAACATTCCAAGGTATAATTGCGGGTAATCAAGAATGTTAAATTTACTATGAGGTTCTTTAATAATGGCTTCTTCCTCTTTTTCAGGATCTTCAATTTTAGAGAAATTCATAAAAATTGCCACAGCAATAAAAGCAAGGCCAAGAATAATAAAAGGTAATTTAATATCTTCTAATGAAAGAGCTGTTTTTTTATTATCACCCATTCCAAACAAAGCAATTCCTAATAGGATAGCTCCAATTGTGGTTCCGAAAGAGTTGATACCCCCAGCAAGTGTTAAACGGTGTGCTCCAGTGTTTGGGCTTCCCATCTTAATTGCTAACGGATTTGCTACTATTTGCTGGATAGAAAATCCTAAACCAACAGTAAATAAGGCAGTTAAAAAGAAAGGGAAACTTTCCATTGTTGCCGCTGGAATGAATAAAAATGAGCCAACTGCTGAAAGGAGTAATCCAGCAGAAAGTGTTCTTTTGTAGCCGAACTTTTGGAGTACGTCAAGCTTTAAAGAAACTAAAAAGAATATAATTGATCCAACAAAGTATGCTGCATAAAATGCCCACGCTACTAATTGTGATTGTACTTGCGATAACGTAAATACTTTTTTGAATACTGGAATCAGGATGTCATTGGCAGATCCAACAAAACCCCAAAAGAAGAAGACAATTATCAAAGAGATAAACTGCCCCCATTTGGTTTGCACATTTTCTGAACTCATAAGAATAAGGTTAATTTTTTATTTTATTGTTTTTTGAAGACCGTAAATATATTTGTTAGGATTATCAAAAAAAAATAAAAGGGCATAAATAATGTTAAATTTATACCAACGACACTCTTTTTTCAACAAAGTGTTAATTTTAACCTACTTATAAAATGAATTTAAGAAATGAATTATTCTAAAATTTTATTTTTAACATCTTTACTGTAGTTTCTGCCTATTGGAATGTTGTAAGATTGGATCTGAACACGGTTTCCTTCGATAGATTTCACCTTATTTAACGCTATGACATAAGATTTATGTATCCTAAGAAAGCGATCTGCAGGTAATTCTTCGGATAAAGAGGTGAGAGATTTGTGGGTAATATAAGTTTTGTCGGGCGTGACAACTTTGATATATTCTTTCATTCCTTCTACAAACAAAATTTCCTCAATATTAATTTTCATCATTTTTTTATCGACTTTGATAAAAATATGCGAGTCGCCTTTTGCGTTTTCTACTTTAATATTGTTTTTGAGATTGTATTCGGTTGTGATTTTATTGATGCACTTTATAAATCTTGGCAGCGGAATTGGTTTTACTAAATAATCCAATACATCGAGATCATAACTTTCGGCCGCAAATTCTCTAAAAGCGGTTGTGATAATTACTTTGGTTTTGCTTTCAATTAAACTAATGAGTTCAAAACCGGTCATCATTGGCATATTGATATCCAGAAATACAGCATCAACCTGTGTGCTGTTAATGAAGTCCAGCGCCTCCAGGGAGTTGTTGAATGTTGCAATAACTTCAAAATCTGTAAAATTGGTAAAATAATTTTGCAGGACTTTGATCGCTAAAGGCTCGTCATCAATTAACACGCATTTAATCTTCATTATGAGTTGGTATTTGTAATCTGGTTATGTAGAAATTAAGTTTGGTTTTTTGTTTCAGAGAGAAGTTGTTTCGGTAAATAAGTTTTAGTCTCTTTTTTGTATTTACTAACCCAATTCCACGTTTGGCTTTCTGATTTTGTGAAATTACAAAATTATTTAAGATTTCAAAATCAAGAATTTTATTATCGATAACCTTGCAATTGATTTTGATTTTTAAGTTTTTATTATTTAAACCGCCATGTTTAAACGCATTTTCAACTAATGAAATAAAAATCAGCGGTGGAACAACAACATCTTCAATATCCGATTCCAGATTCATAGTTACTTCTACATTTTCGAAACGAAGTTTTTCAATTTCGATATAATTCTGAATGTAGTCAATCTCTTTTATTAAAGGAACAAACTTAGTACCTTTTACATCATAGAGTACATATTCCATTAAGTTGGAAAGTTTAATAATTACATCCGGAACTTTTTTAGAAGATTCTAAGGATAATGCGTATAAGTTGTTTAAGGTATTAAAGAAAAAATGTGGCTGAATTTGGTTTTCGAGATATTTTAATTTGATTTTAAACTGATTTTCTCTCAGCGATCTGTTTCTTTCTCGTTCTTTGAGCCAAGTTAAAGTAAGATATACTGACGATGCCATTGCCAAAACATAGAGTTCTCCAATACAAACAGCAACAATGTGATTGATTTCGAACGGATGGTATTCTCGATTCGCTTCCGGCCAGATATTTTCGGAGATAATGTAATAGGTAAGTGCTGTTTTAAGTAAATAAATCGCAAATAAACTCAACAGTAATAAAAAAGTATACATAATATACTTCTGCTTTAGTACATATTTAGGAACTAAAACAAATAAATTCAGATATACCAAAGGAATAACCAAAGAGAACTCAATTAAGTTCGATTTGAATGCGTAGGGATAATCATTAAAGTAAGCTCCCCATCGTAAAAAATTTAATGTAAAATACACGCCCCAAAACCAAAAGTGATTTTGCAGCTTTATGTTAAACTTAACTTTTCGAATTTCTTTCAATTGGCTTATTTCGGTTGGATTTTTGGTTTTTGTTAACAAGAGTGAAATATTGTACAACTTTAAACAATTAAAGGCAAAGTCGCAATTTTTTTGAATAAAAAATCGCAAATAAACTTAAATGGTGTTTTATTTTTTAAATAGAACGTTTTCGTAAAACGCATTATTGAATGATTTATGTCGTTGGTTTACAGAAAGTGGCAGTTGGTATAAAAAATTTTAAATAAATTTATTTTAACAATATATTTAACACATTAACTAATGTAATCAATAGCTTATTTCTTAAATAACTGAATAAGTATTGGTGGATAAAATCTAAAACTTATGAAAAATAAATTACTCATTTCTATTTGCGTTTTTTTAATTAGTTTTTTAGGATTACGGGCACAAGAAGCACCTTATTACTATTATAAAGGGAAAAAAGTTAATTTGACTGTTGATAAAGGTTTTGTTAATATCAGTACAGAACAAGATGTAGATAAGTCTGCTATAACAGCTTTGGGAATTAAAGAATTTGAACTCTCAGCTGATAAATCAAAAAATGCAAGTGAAAAGAAGGCAAAACTAGAATTTAAAAATGACCAAACGGACGCAGAGTTTAATCAAAGAATTAAAAAGCTCAGAGAAAATCCAGGTATTAAGAGTGTCTCTTTATATTATAAAAGAGGAGATGCTAAACCTATTGGAACTTCAAGTTATTTTTACGTCAAATTGAAAGATGTACAAGATCTTAAATTACTACAAAAAACTGCCTCAGAAAAAGCTGTTGATATTGTTAAGCAGGTTCCATATATGCCAGAATGGTATATTCTTTCTGTTAAAAAAGGAGCTAATGGGAATTCAGTAGATTTATCTAATCAGTTTTATGAAACAGGCCTTTTTGCAGATGTAGATCCTGCTTTTATGTTTGATTTTAAAAAGACTTGTACAAATGATCCTGATTTTGGAAGTTTATGGGGGCTAAATAATACCGCTAATCCCAATATTGACATAAATGCATGTCAGGCTTGGACAGTATCACAAGGAAATGGTGTAAAAATAGCAGTGGTTGACCAGGGAATAGATAAAACCCATAATGATTTGGCAGGTAATATTTCTCCTTTAAGTTTTGATGCACAGTCAGGATCTTCACCAAGTGTTTTTATCAATGGTAATACACATGGTACTCATGTTGCAGGAACAATTGGAGCAATTAGGGATAACAATTTACAAGTAGTTGGGGTTGCCCCATTATCAAAAATAATGACTGTAAGTCATTCTTTGTTGCCAACTTATACAATTTCAGCAGAGCTTGCGAGTGGGATAAGCTGGGCGCGTCTAAATCAAGCAGACGTCATTAATAATTCGTGGGGAGATAAAGGAGGATATTATTATGGACAGCTATATAGTGCAATACTTGAGCAATCTATTACACAGGCTATTAACGAAGGAAGAAATGGAAAAGGAGCTATAGTTGTTTTTGCTTCTGGTAATTATGCTCCTGTAATGGACTATCCAGCTTATTTTAATGATAATATTTTGACTGTCGGTGCCATAACATCTGTCGGTGCTCGATCTAATTTTTCGGGTTACGGTGCAAAATTAGATGTTGTAGCTCCAGGAAGTAATATTTTATCAACAATACCTGGAAATCTGACACTTCCTGAAAGTGGTACTTCAATGGCTGCGCCGCATGTAGCTGGTATTAGTGCTTTGATACTTTCTGTTAATCCTAATTTGACAGGTCAGCAGGTTCGAGATATTATTGAACAAACATCTCAAAAAGTAGGAAGTTATTCTTATACAACAACAGCTGGGAGATCAAATGGAACATGGAATACAGAAATGGGATATGGGTTAGTAGATGCTTATGCAGCTTCTTTGTTAGCTTGTATGAGTTCATTACCAGTAATAACAGGAAATGATGGAATCTGTACTAATGCAACATACGCAGGACCATCTGGTGCGACAACCTATAATTGGTCAGTAACGCAGGGAAGTAATTTGGTTACGCTTTCAGGAAATAACACAAGTTCTGTAACATTGACAAGAACCTCCCAAGTAGTTAATGGTCCTATTACTCTTAATCTTTATTATGGTAATGCATCATGTGGTTATAGAACGATTACTAAAAACATTACAGTAGGTAGTAATTTTACAGTTACTTCATCGGGTGTTGGACCAAGTGGTCAAGTCGATATTTATATATATGGCGGAGCTCCTCCGTATAAAATTTACAGAGGAGAATCAACCTTAATATATACTGCCAATTCAGCAGGAACATATACAGTCCCTTTTGGATGTAGCGGAGGAATATTGAAAGTAGAAGCAGATACTTCTTGTGGCCTCACTGCTATTCGAAAAATGTATGGAGGATGTTCTTCTAAATTGTCAACCCAAACTTTAGCAGATTCAAATTCAAAATCGAATAGCTTTTTGTATAATGTCTATCCAAATCCGTCAAGCGACATCATTAATATAGATTTGTCTAACAAAAATGAAACGGAAAATCTTAATATCCCAATTACAGCAACATTATATGACTTAAACGGAAAAGAGCAAAGAAGTATTTCCATAGTTGATAATAAGGGAGTTATTGATGTAAGTAAGTTTCGAAAAGGAATTTATGTATTACATGTAAATATTAATGGAAAAACAGAAAGTCATCAAGTTATAATTGAATAATAGAGACTTAAAGGAACAACAACATTTCTAAAGCAATACCTGATTGTATTTTATCATTTTTAATGAAATACAATCAGGTATTCTTTTTTGGAAAGATATAGTTTTCATTAAATCTAAAATTTGTTAACATAAAATTACCATAATAACAATTTGGCTGAAAATTTGATTTTTAATATTGTGAATTTGTTATTGTTTTTAATTTTTAGATGAAGAATAATTGTAAAAATATAGTAAAAACCAATATTGTTGTAACAGGAAAACGTTTTCGCAAAACGCATTATTGAATGATTTATGTCGTTGGTTTAAATTTTGTTGTCGTTGGTTTAATTTATTTTTTTTAACAATGTCTTAAGAATAATTTTACTTCATAACTAACAAAATAAAATAAACATGAAAAAAATTTTCTTAATCTTTATGATTGTTTTTACAGCGCAGGTTTCGCTTGCACAAGTAAAAAGTGTCAAGGGTGTGATTACAGATTCTGATGGTATGCCATTACCAGGTGCTTCTGTTGCAGTACAAGGAGGTCAAAAGGGAACAACTACCGATTTTGACGGATTGTATTCAATCGAAGTTCAAAAAGGTCAGACTTTAGTTTTTACTTATGTTGGACTGGAAACTCAAACAATTGTTGTAGGAGATGCTGCTACAATTAATGTAAAAATGGTTCAAGGAGCTTCAAATGCATTGAATGAAGTTGTGGTAACTTCTTTAGGTGTTAAGAAAACAAGAAAATCTTTGACATACGCTGCTCAAGAACTTAAAGGAGAAGAGTTGACTCGTGTAAAAGATGCCAACGTTATTAATACAATTGCAGGTAAAGTTGCGGGTGTTGCAGTAACAAAAAGTTCTGGTGGTACTGGAGGATCTACAAAAGTTGTAATTCGCGGTAACTCTTCTATCATGAATAGCCAGCCACTTTATGTTATTGATGGTATTCCTATGTATAATGGTACTTCAAATCAGCAGGGTAATACAAATGCGTCAAATGATTCATTTGGTAGTACTGCTGGAGGTAACCGTGATGGAGGGGATGTTATTTCTTTGATTAATCCAGACGATTACGAAGGAATGACTGTGCTTAAAGGTGCTGCCGCTTCAGTTTTGTACGGATCACAAGGAGCAAATGGGGTTATTTTATTGTCTTCTAAAAAAGTTAAAGAGAACACTGGGAATTTAGCAATTTCTTCTGTTACTACTTTTGAATCTGTTCATTCATTACCAGAATTTCAGTATGAATATGGAACAGCAAATGCACAAAAATCTTGGGGAGGAAAAGTATCTTCAAATGATTTCGTAAAAGACTTCTTTAACACAGGAGTTACACAAATTACTTCTGCTGCTTTTACAACTGGATCTGAGGTTTCTTCAACTAGTATTTCTTATGCTAATACAGCTGCTTCAGGAGTTATTGAAGGAAATGGATTAAAGAAAAATAACTTTGGAATTCGCCAGACAGGTAAATTTTTCAACAATAAATTAACTGTTTCTGCTGACGCTAAATATACAACTCAGACTATCAGCAACAGACCTGTAAACGGATTGTATTCAAATCCATTAACGGGAGTTTATTTGTTCCAAAGAGGAAATGACTTTAATTATTATAAAGATAATTTTGAAACATTTATTCCTTCTAGAAACCTATACGGTCAAAACTTTTACAGCGCACCAAATGCTGATATTTATGTTCAGAATCCTTATTGGTTAATTAATAGAAATAAATCTCTTGATAAAGATAATTTCTTCAACGGAAATTTAGCTCTAGAATACAAAGCAAACAATTGGTTAAGCATTGCAGCAAGATATAGCTATAATAGAGTTGAAAACGATTATGATAAAAAGATTTATGCTACAACCAATACTTCTTTATCTAATATAAACGGTAGATATATAAACGTTGCCAATTTAAGCACACAACGTTATGGGGATTTGATTGCTAAAATTAATACTAATTTCAACGAAGATTTTAGCTTTAATGCTATCGTAGGAGCAAGTATCAATAATACATTAGCAAATCAACAGACTACGTTAGATTCTGGTATTGTTGGCGGACTTGTAAATGCTAACTTGTTTACCTTAGGGAATTTTGCAAGTGCAAGTGGTTTAGATAACTTAAGCCTTCAGGCTACAGGTTCTTCAAGAGAGGTTCAGTCAATTTTTGCTTCTGCAACTTTTGGTTATAAAAATATGTTGTATTTAGATGTTACAGGACGTAATGATTGGTCTTCTACTTTAGTAAATACTGATAGTCCATCTTATTTTTATCCATCTGTAGGGGTTACTGCTCTTATTAGTGAAATGGCAACAATGCCAGAATGGATTAACTTCGGAAAAGTGAGAGGAACTTACGCTCAAGTGGGGAATGATGTTTCTGCTTTTGTAACTTCTCCAAAATCAACTATTCAAGGAGGTAATATTATTCCTCCTGTAGTAGGGCCAAGACCAGGTGAAGGATTAAAACCTGAATTGAAATCAGAATTTGAATTTGGTACTGAATGGAGAATGTTCAACAATAGATTAGGTTTCGAAATTTCTTACTACAACTCAGAAACTAAAAATCAATACATTCAAGTTCCAGCTCCAGCAACAAACCCTTACGGTTATACTTTCTACGGAATAAATGCTGGTAGCATAGAAAATAAAGGACTTGAACTTGTTGTTAGCGGAAAAATTATTGAAGGGCAAAAATTCTCATGGGAAACTATGGTAAATTATTCTCACAATAGAAATAAAGTAAAAGAAATTCCAGCAGAATTAGGAGGTAAAATTCCATTAACTCCTGTAAATAATATTAATTACAGATACTCTTTAACTGAAGGAAGACCATTTGGTGTGATCGAAGGAAAAGGTATTGTGAGAAATGATAATGGCGAAATTGTTTTAGATAATAATGGAAATTTAGCTGTTGAAGCTGACTTCCACGAAGTTGGTAATGCAAACCCTGATTTTATGTTAGGCTGGTCAAACACATTTAAATTTGGTTCTTTTACAGCTAATTTCTTAATTGATGGGCGTTTTGGAGGTGATGTAATGAGTATTACTGAATCTATGAATGATTTTTATGGAGTATCAAAAAGATCTGGAGATGCTAGAAATGCTGGTGGTGTTGCAGTAAATGCAGTAATGCCTGATGGTACAAAAGTAACTAATATGGATCCTCAGAAATACTATGAAGCTGTAGGCGGACTTAATGGAGCAACAGCTGAATATGTATACAGCGCTACAAACGTTAGTTTAAGAGAGGTTTCACTTGGATATACTTTCAACAAAAAAGCAATTCCTTTTGTTAACACAGCAACTTTATCATTAATCGCAAGAAACTTATTCTTCTTTTATAAAGATGCACCATTCGATCCAAACATTGCTTTAAGTACAGGTCAGGGCTTACAAGGTGTTGATATTTATGGTTTACCATCAACAAGAAGTATTGGTCTTAATTTAAATGTAACTTTCTAATTAAAACATCATGAAAACAAATAATATAAAAAAATCACTAATCTGTCTTGGTCTTTTGGCTTTAGTTGGTTGTACAGATAATTTTGACGAGATTAATAGTAATCCTGATGGTTTTACACAAGAGGAACTAACGCAAGACTTTAATCATATTAAAGGTCCTTTTACTACAATGTTTGACAATGTGATGGTAAATGTGCCAGGTTGGAAATATCAAGTAGCTATTGATTTATCGGGTAACACTTGGGGTGGATATACTACAGCACCAGGTTTTGATGGTAATAATAATCTTTCTTATGCACTTTCTGATAACTGGAACCTTTGGGGCTGGGAAGCTATTTACACGCAAGTAATGGCAAATTACTTAAAAGTTGAAGCTGCATCTAAAGGTAAATATGATGAGTTTTATGCTTTGGCAACAATAGTAAAAGTACAGACTTTACATAAAGCTGCCGATTCTTGGGGACCAATAGTTTATTCTAAATTAGGTACTACAGATGCAGCAATCGGTTATGATTCTCAAGAAGAGGCTTATGGTTTAATGTTTAAAGATTTAGATTTTGCTGTTGCAGAATTAACAAAAAGAATTGATGCAGGAGAAGCAAGTTCTTTTACAAAAATCGATCGTTCGACTTATAAAGGAGACTATACAAAATGGGTTAGATATGCAAACTCTTTACGTTTAAGATTAGCAATGCGTATTGTAAAAGCAAATCCAACATTAGCTAAAGCGGAAGCTGAAAAAGCAGTTAGCCAAAAATTTGGCGTAATGACAGTAAATGCAGACAGCTTTATTGTGAATAAAGATGTTTCGCAACACCCACTTAGAGTTGCAGCTTATGAATATAATGATAGCCGTATGTCTGCAGATATGGAGTCTATCATGGGAGGGTATAATGATCCTAGAATAAGTGTTTATTTTAAAACTTCAGAAGAGTTTCCTGGAGAATATAAAGGAATCCGTACTGGTGGTAATCTTGGCGATAAGTCAAAACACATTAATTTTTCGAATTTTGGTAAGATAATAGATGAAGACAAACAAGTTGTTTGGTTAAACGCTGCTGAGATTTACTTCTTGAGAGCAGAAGGAGCTTTAAGAGGTTGGAATATGGGCGGTGATGCTGCGACATTATACAAAGCAGGTATTACGGCTTCTTTTGAACAGCTTTCGGTAGGTGGTGCTGCTGACTATATTGCAAATAATGTAAAAACAGCTAAAGATTACGTAGATCCAGTTGCTCCATTTAATAGCGGTTTAGCTGTAAATAAAGTAACTGTTGCTTGGGATGAAACTGCAAGTAACGAAGTGAAATTGCAAAAAATCATTACTCAAAAATGGATTGCTAATTTCCCTGACGGTATGGAAGCTTGGGCTGAACACCGCAGAACTGGTTATCCTAAATTATTGCCAATTCTTAACAATCAAAGTGCTGGTGCAATCACAACTGAGTTTGGTGTAAGAAGAATAAACTTTGTATCTACTGAAAAAGACGGAAATCCAGACGGTCTTAAAACAGGTATTTCAAAACTTAACGGGCCAGATAACGGAGGAACAAGAACTTGGTGGGATGTTAATGCTCCAAATTTCTAAAAAAAAACAAGAATAGTAAGTTTGGTTAGTAGTAATGGTATAGGCGGTGTTTGCTGTCTATACCATTCTTAAAATCAAAATGATAATTACTACAAAAAAGAAAAGAAATGAAAAGTGCTTTAGACATAAAACCTGATATTAGTTACAAAAGCGCAGGAAAATTTGAAGAAACCCGATTTGAAAAAATTCATAACGAAATCTTCAAAAATTCTGTTGAAGCTTCTGTAATAGTAGCACAGGAAATTGCGCAGCTGATTCGATCTAAACAGGAGAAAAATAAAGCTTGTGTTTTAGGTTTGGCTACAGGCTCTTCTCCTATAAAAGTTTATGAAGAACTGGTACGAATGCACAGAGAAGAAGGACTTAGTTTTAGCAATGTAATCACTTTTAATTTGGATGAGTATTATCCAATGACGAAAGAGAACAATCAGAGTTATCACTATTTCATGCATGAGCATCTTTTTAATCACATTGATATCAAACCTGAAAACATTAATATTCCGGACGGTACTGTTGCAATTGAAGAAATCAATCAATATTGTATCGATTACGAGATGAATATTAAAAGCGCAGGAGGTCTTGATTTTCAATTATTAGGAATTGGGCGTACAGGTCACGTTGGTTTTAACGAACCAGGTTCGCATATTAATTCCGGAACCCGAATTATTACTTTAGACCACATTACAAGAGTTGATGCTTCATCTGCTTTTAACGGTATTGATAATGTGCCGAAACGTGCCATAACAATGGGAGTTTCAACCATCATGAGATCAAAGCGTATTGTTTTGATGGCGTGGGGACAAAATAAAGCAGATATTATTAAAAGAACCATTCAGGGAGATATCAGTTCAGAAGTTCCGGCGACATTTTTGCAAAATCATCCAAATGCTACTTTTGTTTTAGATCAGTCTGCAGCTTCAGAATTAACCCGTTTTAAAACGCCATGGTTAGTAGGAGAGTGTCTTTGGACACCTGAATTAAAAAGCAAAGCAATCGTTTGGTTGTGCCAAAAAACGAAACAGTCTATTTTGAAATTGACCGATCGTGATTACAATAACAACGGAATGTCTGATCTTCTGGCTCAGGAAGGTTCTGCTTATGATATGAATATTAATATGTTCAATATTTTACAGCATACCATTACCGGATGGCCGGGAGGAAAACCAAATACAGATGATTCGCATCGCCCAGAAAGAGCAAATCCGGCAAAAAAGAGAGTAATCCTTTTTAGTCCGCATCCGGATGATGATGTGATTTCTATGGGAGGAACATTTTCTAAATTAATCAAACAAGGTCATGATGTGCATGTAGTGTATCAAACCTCAGGAAATATTGCAGTTTCTGATGAAGAAGCATTAAAATTTGCTGAATTAGCCAGTGATTTTGTGGGTGAAGAAAAAGCGGATATCAATTTCAAAGCCGTTATAGATTTTCTAAACAATAAATCCGAAAACCAAATTGATTCTTTGGAAGTCCGAAAATTAAAAGGACTTATCAGAAGAAGAGAATCTTACGGAGCAACCAGATATATTGGACTGAAAGATGCCAATACACACTTTTTGGATCTGCCTTTTTATGAAACTGGACAAGTTAAAAAGAATCCGTTAGGACAGGAAGATATTGAAATTGTAAAAGAGATTATTGCCAGAATAAAACCGCATCAGGTCTTTGCTGCAGGAGATTTGGCAGATCCCCACGGTACACACGAAGTATGCCTGAATGCCATTTTTGCTGCTTTAAAAGAACTTAAACCGGAACCTTATATGAATGATTGCTGGTTATGGCTTTACAGAGGAGCGTGGCACGAATGGGATATTCATGAAATTGACATGGCTGTTCCGTTAAGTCCTTCAGAAGTTCTTTTAAAACGCCATGCTATTTTGTTTCATCAGTCTCAAAAAGACAGAGTTATGTTTCAGGGAAATGATTCCAGAGAATTCTGGGTTAGGGCGGAAGACCGAAATAAAAATACAGCCGTTTTATACGATGAATTAGGTCTGGCCGAATATGAAGCGATAGAAGCCTTTAAACGTTTTGATTACTAACTATTTTTTTACAATTCATTTGATAATGAATTGAATACAAAATTCAGATTGATCTCATTGCGAAAGTGAGGTGAAGCAGAAATCGGTCTGAATTTTGTTTTTTTTAATAAATTTAGGATACTTAAAAACTATCCAAACCAAAAAAAAGAAAAATGAAATATCTATTTGTACTATTGTTTGCGGGCTTATCTGCAAGCGCTCAGGTTAAAAAAGAGCAGCTCAATCTTATGCCCTGGCCTCAGAGTGTTGTTATTAATGACGGTAATTTTGCCTTAACCAAAAGTTTTAAAGTAAATGTTACCGGTAATCCGAATCCGAGAATTTTTGGAGGAGTAACGCGTTTTCTGCGCCGTTTAGATGGTAGAACAGGTATGTTTTTTCAGCAAGGTTACATTACAAAATTGAATGAAGTTCCTAATGCAGAATTACAAATCAATTGTACTAAGAGCGGTAAAATTGGTTTGTATGAAGACGAAAGTTATCATTTAGATATTACTTCAAATAAAATTACCCTAAATGCTTCAAGTGATTTAGGTGCTTTGCACGGTTTGGAAACATTATTGCAAATGCTTCATAACAATGCCTCATCGTATTATTTCCCAGTTTCAAAAATTTCAGATTTCCCAAGATTTACCTGGAGAGGTTTAATGATTGATGCTTCAAGGCATTTTCAGCCGGTTGATGTAATCAAAAGAAACATCGATGCATTGGCAGCAATGAAAATGAATGTTTTTCACTGGCATTTGGTTGATGACCAGGGCTGGCGAATCGAAATGAAAAAATACACAAAGTTTATCGAATTGGCTTCAGATGGACTTTATTATACACAGGAAGAAATTAAAAATATCGTAAAATATGCCGATGAGCGTGGTATTTTAATTGTTCCTGAAATAGATGTTCCAGGTCACGGATCAGCTATTTTGACTGCTTATCCTGAAATTGGAAGCAAAGTGATTACACTGACAGGAGGAACATCCGAAAAAAATATTGAAGGTACAGCAATTGCTACCTATGGAGTTGAAAGAAATGCGGGGATTTTTTCTCCTACATTAGATCCATCAAATCCTAAAACATACCAAATTTTAAGCGGTGTTTTTGATGAGGTTTGTCCGTTATTCCCTGGAGCTTATTTCCACATTGGAGGAGATGAAAACGAAGGGAAAGACTGGGATGCAAACCCTAAAATTCAGGAGTTTAAAAAGAAACACAATTTAAAAACCAATCACGAATTACAAACGTATTTCACCATGCAATTGGCTCCAATGTTGAAAAAACACGGAAAACAATTAATGGGCTGGGAAGAAATTTTAACGAAAGATTTATCTAAAGAAGCGATTGTCCATTCGTGGAGAGGTCCTAATGAAGGAATGACTGCGGGACAATCTTTAGTTGATGCAGTAAAAAAAGGATATAAAACAGTTTTATCAAACGGATATTATATCGATTTAATGTATCCAATTGCAAGTCATTATTTAAATGATCCGATGCCAAAAGGTGCAAACTTAACCACAGAAGAAAAAGCAAGAATTCTGGGTGGTGAAGCTACAATGTGGACAGAATTGGTTACTTCTGAAACAATAGACTCAAGACTTTGGCCAAGAACAGCTGCCATTGCAGAAAGACTTTGGTCTGCTGAAGATATTACGGATGTGGAGAACATGCGCAAACGTTTAGAAACTATTTCTTTTAGATTAGAAGAATTGGGAATTACACATATTCGTAATAAAGATGTAATTCTTAGAAACATTGCAAACAATCAAAATATTAAAGCACTTGAAGAATTTTCATATGTAAGCGAACCATTAAAAGGGTACACCCGTAACAAAGGCGGAACAGAATATCAAATGTATTCTCCGTTTACTTTGTTCGCAGATGCATGTGGTCCGGATGCAAAAGATGCATTAGCATTTGATGCAGCAGTAAGTCAATATTTAGCCAATAAATCTCCTGAAAACAAAGCCAAAGTAACAGGGTTTTTCAATAAATGGATTGGGGTACACAAAGAGTTGACAGAACTGGGAGCCAATGCTCCGTTAGTACAGCCAATATTACCACTTTCTAAAAAATTAAATGATGCTTCACAGGAATTGTTATTGGTTTTAGATAACAAATCGACTTTGAAAGTAGCCGATTTGAAAAAGTTAGTGGAAGATTGTAATACAAAAGATCATGCAGATGTTGAACTGGCTGTTTATAATAGCTTGAAGAAATTATTGTGAAATTAGTTTGAATTAGTGTTTAGTAATTTATTGCCTTTATTAATTTAAAATTAGCTGTCTCTGCCGGAAGAACTCTGGCAGAGATATTTACAAAGACATTTTTTCCGGTCAGATTTAAATGACCGGAATCAAATATATTTTCAAGAGTTAATAACAAAGTTCATGAAAATTAAGTGAGGTAAAATTTTTGGTGGGTTAAAATTGAGTTTGGTTATTTATTTTTTAATCTAAATTTTATTTCAAAAACAATGTACCGACTTTGGGTAATTTGTTATTTGGTTTTTACCTAAATGAGGACATTTATAAACCTGACAATTCGTTGTCAGGTTTTTTTATTAATGCATGCCGCCTAATGAAAAGTTGGCAGCACAAGTTCCAAAACCAACAACGAATCCTATTACAGAATACAAAATAATTTTCAATGAAGTCTTTTTATCTTCCGATACAAAAATTAAACGTACTAATCCAATAAAAAATCCAATAAAGCTGGCCAAAGCAGCAAAACCCCCAATTGTCATTAAAAAATCATTCATAATTATGTTTTTAGATCATTCTTCAAATCAAAGTTGACTTATAATCAGGGCGCAAGTGCCAAATCCTATTACAAGAATAACTATTGGAATAAGCAAAAGTGTTAAAAAGAGTTTTCTGTTTTCATTTGAAAAAATCAAACCAAATAAACCAACTAGAAACATGATGACAAGAATAAAACCAATAAATAATAAACCTTCCATAATTGTAAATTTATTTTAGAATGTTTAAGTTCATGTTTTCCCTAATTTTATCAATTTTATGATCTCTATAAAATAAGTTCATTGTTTCAAAGGGAATAATTTTCATTTTGTCGCTGACAATGTGCACGCACGATTTTTTAACCGCGCGAACATCAAAATCATGAGCATCCATAAAATTCATAATCAAAATTCTGAATAAATTATTATAGTTTAAAGTATCAGATTGCACTCTTGGCAAACAACACATTAATTCATTCATTTCGTTTTCTGCACAATCTACAGAAATTCCGGTGCTGAATAAATTTAACATGTGCGTTTTTAATTTTTCATCATGTTCAAAAACAATTGTATTTTTTGAGTTGTTCAATAAATCTTCTGGATTGATTAAATGAGTCATTGGGAAAACGTCATCATCTATTTTTAAAGCATAAGCCATGCACAAAGCATCTGGATTACATGGAACCGGAATCAAATCTTGTGGTGTAAAAAGAGGATACTGCTCATAAATTTTACGGCGAACTTCTGTCAAAGTTATTCGACCCGAATCATCATCATAATTGTCGTTTCTCCCTGCGACTTGAGTGGGCTGAAAAGTCACGCCTCGAATACATTTTTGTTTTAAGGCAAATTCAATAATCTGTCCAATTTCATCATCATTTTCACCTTTTTGAAGCGTGATTACCAATGTAGTAGAAATATTAAACTGATTTAAATGTTCGATTGCTTTTTTGCGCACTTCGGTTAAATCTTCTCCACGGAGTTTTTGTAGCACTTCGGGTTTAAAACTGTCGAACTGGAGATAAATTTCAAAATCAGGCATATAGGTAGCAAGCGTTTCAACAAACTTAATGTCTTTTGCAATTCTGATTCCGTTTGTATTCAGCATTAAATGTTTAATCGGTTTACTTTTCGCAATATCCAAAATTTTAAAAAAATCAGGATGCACAGTTGGTTCTCCTCCAGAAATCTGTACTACGTCTGGTTCACCTTCATTAGCCACAACAGTATCAAACATTTTTTCGATTTCTTCCAGCGTTCGATGTCTCCCATAATTAGGAGCAGAATTTGCATAACAAGTAGGACAGGTTAAGTTGCAGCGATCTGTAACTTCTACAATTGTCAAACACGAATGTTGTTCGTGATCTGTACATAATCCGCAATCGTATGGACATCCGTAATGAACTTTGGTATTGAATTTCAAAGGCATTTCAGATTGTTTATTATAGTTCCGAATTTGCTTGTAATAATCCACATCGTCAGCAATCATCGACTTCAGTTCACCATGTTTTCTGCAATGTTTTAGCATCCAGACTTTATCGTTCTGAAATACAATTTTAGTATCAACAAGATCCAAGCAATGCGGACATAAGCTTTTAGTATAATCGTAAAATATATAGTCGCGGGTTTTCATCTAAAAAAGTTACATTGTAAAAGTAAGATTTTATTTATTTTTAATGCTAAGAATTCTACCAATAAATTTATAGTAATAAACAAATATAAAAATAGAGCTCCATTGGATACTGCTCAAATTTAAAAATAAAGGCTTATATGGTTTTATAAATTCAACTAAAAAACGAAATAAAAAATACAGTACCATAAAGAGTTTAAAGCAATCGCCATTGAGCATTTCTTTATTTTTTATCTGTTGAAAAAAGATAAAAAGAAAAACCATAAAAAACATTTCATATAAAGCTACAGGATGCCTCAGCAATCCATCGCCTAAATTCATTCCGGTAAAAAAGGTGGTTTCATTACCATAAGTAGGTTCTGCAATCCCCATAGAAAAGCAGCCAATTCTTCCAATAAATACAGCTATAATTATTGGAATAACATAGATGTCGCCTGAGGCGATTTTAACACCTACAATTTTTTTGAAAAGTTCAACTCCAAACAAACCTCCCAAAAATCCGCCGGCAACAGTTTTATTCTGAAAAATGGATAGAAAAGTCTGATTTGCAATTTCATCAGGATTTTCAAGTAGAGCAATAAATCTTGAACCGATCAGAGCGCCCACCATAGCACCAAGCATAATGACGATACGATTGATATCTGAAATAGAATCTGTTGTTCTCTTTCTTAGAAAATAGTAAGCCCTTATGCCTATAAAAAATGCCAAAGTTTCGAATACAGCATGCCAATAAAAGGTTTTTTCGAAGATTTCAAACTGAAAAGGAAAGGTCATTTTTTTTTATCAGAATTTTTAGCTAATGTAGGAAAATTGATAGATTATTTAATCGAAATTTATTTCAAAATGATGTATTAACTTTAGTCAATTTGTTATTTTGTTTTTAACAAAACAGGGGTATTTATAAAACCTATTTTTTTTGTTTAAAAAATGCTCAATTCATTAGAAAGAAACTCTTTTAACGCTATTTTTACGACAACTAATAAAACTCAAAATAATGAAAGGATTTTCCATTTTTAAACTTGTATTTTCTATCGTTGGTGCCGGCTTGTTGGCGGGTGCTGTTTATTCTTATAGTTCTAAAAAAGCATTTTTGGAAAAAGCAGAAAAAGCGCAGGGAACTGTTATCGAAATGATTGCCAGAAGATCAGATAATTCCACAACATATTGTCCGGTAGTAAATTTTAAAACAAAAGCAGGACAAGAAATTACTTTTACGTCTTCTGTAAGCAGTAATCCTCCAAGTTATAGTGTGGATGAAACAGTTGAAGTGTTATATGATCCTGCAGAACCAAAAGAGGCTAGTATTAACGGATTTGCTACTTTATGGCTAGTGCCATTAATATTAGGGATTCTTGGAACCATTTTCTTTTTGATTGGTTCATTAGCTTTTCTGTTTGGCTATCTGAAAAATAAAAAGAAACAGAATTTACGTGAAACAGGAAAACCGGTTTCTGCGAAATTTACAGGGGTAGAGCTAAATACCGGTTATTCTTCAAACGGAAGACATCCTTTTCAGATTTACAGTCAATGGCAGGATCCGAAAAACAATGAGTTGTATGTGTTTAAAAGCGATAATATCTGGTTTGATCCAACTGACTTTATCAAGACAGATGCAATGAGAGTTTTTATAGATCCGGAAAATCCATCAAAATATACTATGGATCTTTCTTTTTTACCAACTCTTAAGAATTAAAAGATTAAGTGAATCAAATATAAGTTCGTTATTGTTTAAACTGAAGAGACAATAACGAACTTTTGAGTTAAAATTGAAGCAACGAAAATTAGCCTGCTAAATTTTGACTACTTTTGAAATCCAATATATTTTTTAGAATTCATGCCAAAATTTTTCAGTCTAATTATATTCCTTTTTATCTTTTCTGTGGGTTCAGCTCAAGCTAAATTCGGAAATCCGGAAGTCAATCCTGTTCAGATTCAAAAAAACTATGAACAATGGTCTGCTTACAATAAAAATATAATGCTTTCGAGAGATTTTACAGCTCTTGATACTTCTTCAAAAGAAATTTCAAAAGAATCTTTTTTAGATCAGTTAGCAAATGGAAATTTTATTCCTGTCCGATTAAAATCAGATGCTTCGTTTTATTATTATAAACTCTTCAAAATTCAACCCAAAACAGATACAAGTATAAAAGCGACAATTAATCAAATTGGCTTTGATGCTTATAAAAACTATAAAATGGAAGGTATCGCTTTTCCGAAATTTTCGTTCAAAGATTTAGAGGGGAATTTGGTTTCTAATGAATCCATGAAAGGGAAAATCATTGTCATAAAATGCTGGTACATTCATTGCACGCCATGCATAAAAGAGTTTCCACAAGTCAATAAATTAGTTTCAGCATATAAAGACCGAAAAGACATTCTTTTTATAAGTCTAGCCGAAGATTCTCCAGAACAATTAAAAACATTTTTGGCTAGAAAACCACTTTCGTATTCTGTAATTCCAGATATGAAAGAATATATGAATGAATCGTTGCAATTGAATTCTTTTCCAACACATTTTATTCTAAACAAAAAAGGATTGATTTCGAAAGTGTTACCAAATTTTGAGAGTTTAGAAGTGGCTTTGGCGAAGGAAAGTAAATTTTAGTTTTGAACTATTCGAATTTTTCGAGTAGTTGAAATTAATATCGAATTATTTAGATTTTCCAGATAGTTGAATTTTAATTCAATGTGTAAAAATGAAGATTAAAGGCACAGTTTGTCATTTCGACCGAAGGGAGAAATCGCACTAGAAACTCCGCATAGAATGTCGCTAATCTTTGTCGAATCCCGCGTGTGATTTGCTTCGCCAGTTCGCTATTGCTCGGGTTTCCTTCGTCGAAATGACAAGATTACGCAGTAATCAGCTTCAAAAAATAAAAATTTGCGCCTTTGCGACTCTGCGAGAAACCCCTCACCAGCATAAAAAACTTTGAACCTTTGTGCCTTTGCAACTCTGAACCTTTTTCCGTACTTTTGCACCAAATTAATTAAAAAGACATTCATGTTAACAGTCAATAATTTATCAGTTCAATTTGGCAAACGAATTTTGTTTGACGAAGTAAATACCACATTCACTCACGGAAATATTTACGGCGTTATTGGAGCCAATGGTGCTGGAAAATCTACATTTCTAAAAATTATTTCGGGCGATATGGACCCAACTTCCGGTCATATTCATCTGGAGCCGGGAAAACGTATGTCGGTTTTAAACCAGAACCACAACATGTTCGACGAGCATACTGTTTTGGAAACCGTTTTAATGGGAAATAAAGTTCTGTACGCTGTTAAAAAAGAAATGGATGAACTTTATTTAGATTATAATGATGCAAATGCAGACAGAATAGGGGAGTTACAAGTGCAATTTGAAGAAATGAACGGATGGAATGCTGATTCTGATGCTGCATCAATGTTGTCTAACTTAGGAATCACAGAAGCAGATCATTATACTTTAATGGCTGATATGGAAGGAAAAATGAAAGTTCGTGTGCTTTTGGCGCAGGCACTTTTTGGAAATCCTGATGTATTGATTATGGATGAGCCTACCAACGATTTGGATTTCGAGACAATCGCCTGGTTAGAGAACTTCCTGGCAAACTACGAAAATACTGTAATCGTTGTATCTCACGACCGTCACTTTTTAGATGCGGTTTGTACACATATTTCTGATATTGATTTCGGGAAAATCAACCACTATTCAGGAAACTATACGTTTTGGTACGAGTCTAGCCAATTAGCGGCAAAACAGCGTGCACAGCAAAACAAAAAAGCAGAAGAGAAGAAACAAGAGTTGGAAGAATTTATTCGTCGTTTTAGTGCAAACGTGGCGAAATCAAAACAAGCAACTTCTCGTAAAAAAATGATTTCGAAATTGAATATTTCTGAAATCAAACCATCTAGCCGTCGTTATCCTGCAATTATTTTTGATCAGGATCGTGAAGCTGGAGATCAGATTTTGAATGTTGAAGGTTTAGCAGCTTCTGTAGATGGAGAAGTTTTATTCAAAGATGTTCATTTGAATATGGCAAAAGGCGATAAAATTGTTCTTTTCTCTAAAGATTCACGTGCAACAACTGCTTTCTACGAAATCTTAAACGGTGAGCAAAAAGCAGATGCAGGAACTTTTGACTGGGGAATTACAACAAATCAAGCTTATTTACCAGCTGAAAACCACAAATATTTTGAAAACGATTTGAGTTTAGTTGACTGGTTACGTCAGTACGCTAAAACAGAAGAAGAGCGTGATGAGGTATTCATTAGAGGTTTCTTAGGAAAAATGATTTTCTCTGGAGAAGAAGCTTTAAAAACGTCTAGAGTTTTATCTGGAGGAGAAAAAGTACGTTGTATGTTGTCTAGAATGATGATGGAGCGTGCAAACGTTTTAATGCTAGACGAGCCTACAAACCACTTAGATTTGGAGTCTATTACGGCTTTCAACAACTCATTGAAAAACTTTAAAGGTTCTGTCATTTTCACAACGCATGACCACGAGTTTGCACAAACTGTTGGTAACAGAATCGTAGAATTGACTCCAAACGGAGTAATCGATCGTTACATGACATTTGATGAATATCTTGATGATGAAAAGATTCAGGAACAAAGAAAAAAGATGTACAATCTTTAGTCTTTAAATTACAATATTAAAAATCCCAAATTCCAATTTTTGTGAATTTGGGATTTTCTATTCTATATCTTTCACGCATAGTTTGTCAATTTCGACCGAAGGGAGACTCGAGCGGCAGCGAATAGGCGAAGCAAATCTTCGCAAGAAGCTCGACAAAGATTGGACTTTATTCTACATAAATAAAAATCCCAAACGCCAAGTTTTAAATTGGAATTTGGGATTTTTTATTTGTTTATTTTACTACTATTTACTTCCGAACATTTTAGCAAAAATCCAGATAATAATCGCAACCACAAAAATTACGATAAATATTCCGAATCCCATTCCGGCTTTAAAAATGTCTCCAACTAATTCACAGCTTGTAAATGAAAACAGTATTATGAATACCATTAACAATCTTAGTATTTTATTTTGCATGATTCTGATATTTTAAATTGATACTTAAAATTACTTCACGAATCAGGAAAATGCGTTATAGAATTTTTTGGAAATGTTTTAGGATTTGGAGATGATTAGATTTCGAAGAAATTGAAAAAGAGCCATCGGCTCGATCCATATTGTAGGGCTGGATTTTAATCCAGTTTAAAAATAATTTAGCAAAAGTAAGAGCCGTAGGTTCGGTACATTTTACACGCAATAATATGAATCGTTCCGATGGAACTTTATTTTGTGTGTGGAAATCATTCAAAGGATTAAAATCCGTTGCTACAATATTGTTCATTCCTACGGAATTTTAAATAATTTAATTCTAATTAGCTGAATTTTTAGCAAGATCTTCAAGATCTGGCATCTCATCAATTTGAGTTTTTATTTTTTCAACCAAATCAGAAAATGTTGAATTTCCATTTAAAACTTTTGTTGTGTATTCGAAAGGATAAAGTGATAAAAAGACTTCATCTTTTTCATATTTTAATGTCATACTTCTTAAAGGATAATCTGGTTTAGAGTCCATGTATAATTTAAAATCATATTTCTTTATTAGAAAATCAGAAAAAGAATAAGCTAAAAACATTGCAGCTTGAGATTCTTCAATTTGAAAAGCTTTACAATATAATAAGAAGCCAAAACCATCTTGGTCTACTTGATCTAAGTTTGTGGGATGATTAATTGGAGTTTCAATTTTTCTTTCAATTTTGTTATCTATAAAATAACTTTCAATCATTTTCAAACAGCCTTCTAACATTTTTGGATCTATAATATCTTCGGTATATCTATCATCGAAATATTCTTTAGTATTGATTTGGCTTTGGTTGGATCCGTAGTTATTTGGTTCTTTTTTTGATGAAAATAGTTTTTTAAAAAAGCTCATAATTATTTGTGTTATGTTTGAAGATGTTTTTTGAATAATGCTAAAGTAAAATTTTAAGTTTAAACTTGTTAATAAGGGTAAGATTTATTTTTGAAAATATGATTTTGAATATTACATATATGCGATTTGCTTTAATTAAAAGTTTAAAGAATTCAAAAAATATTTCCAACCCCAACACCCCAACAAATAAAATCAGATTCCGTATATTTGCGCAACCAAACATTACAATCACTTATGAGTCAAAAAGTATTACTTAATTCGAAAGAAGTTACTATCATACTCCATCGTTTGGCTTGTCAGTTAATCGAAAAACATCTTGATTTCTCTAATACAATTTTGGTTGGAATTCAGCCAAGAGGTGTTTATTTAGCGGAACGTTTAAAACAATTATTAGAAAACGAATACAAGGTTCCTGAAATTACTTTAGGCTATCTGGACATCACTTTTTTTAGAGATGATTTCCGCCGTACTGATAAACCGCTTGAAGCCAATAAAACCCAAATTAATTTTATAGTCGAAGACAAAAAAGTCATTTTTATCGATGACGTTTTGTTTACCGGAAGAAGCATTCGTTCTGCTTTGACAGCAATTCAGTCTTTTGGAAGACCTTCAGAAATTGAATTATTGGTTTTAATTGACAGACGTTTCAGCCGTCATTTACCTATTCAGCCAGATTACAGAGGCCGTCAGGTAGATGCGATTAATGGAGAAAAGGTAATTGTAAGCTGGAAAGAAAATGATGGTGAAGATGTTGTTCATTTGGTTACCAATTAAAATGAATCGTTAAAAATTGAAAATACAATCATGACAGAGGACGAAGAGTTTATTTATGAATCAATTTTTAACCAGGTAAGAATGGGATTTCTTTCTGTTGATGATATTAAAGACAACATCATGGAAGAAATTGAAGATAATGAATTTGAAGAAGAAATTTCAGAAGCTTGGGCTTTTGAAAAAATCGACGAAGAATACCAAAAGTTACTTGCAGAAAGTAAACAATGGAAAAGCCCGACTGATACTGAAAGACTAATAATCGCGTTTGATGAATTATGCGATCAGAATATCGTAGCGCTTCACAATGCAGGTTACACTACAAGTGATGGCGAATATGAAGTGGTTGAGGTAGAAAGAGAGCTTCGTGAAAATGGAGTTACATCTAATGGCTATTGTTTTTATCACGAACAAGATTTAGCGAGAGCGATTGATCCTGAAAATCCAAGTTTGTATATCGCTTTTCAAAAAGTAGATAATTCTGATCCAGCAACGACAATTGAAGTTGGAAAGAAAGTTGCCGAAGTTCTGAGAAATAATGGTTTTGAGGTAAAATGGGAAGAAACTGCTTCTCGAAAAATTGAAATTCCAAATTTCAGATGGCAGCAGATTTATAATGAAGATTCGAGAGACCTTCAGGATTATGGAGAAGTTGTAGAGAGAATGATTGAATAGAGTAGCTGCTCTTTAAAGAAGCATGGAATGAAACCCGTTTTTCATTCGGAATTTGACCAATAATATTAAAGAAACAACAATGAAAGAATTAAGCGTAAATCATTTATTAGGAATAAAATACATTAACGAAAATGATATTAACCTGATTTTTGAAACGGCAGATCATTTTAAAGAAGTCATTAACCGACCGATTAAAAAAGTTCCTTCATTACGAGATATTACCATTGCCAATATTTTCTTCGAAAACAGTACCAGAACCAAACTCTCTTTCGAATTAGCGCAGAAACGTTTATCTGCTGATGTCATCAGTTTTTCTGCAGCTCAATCATCCGTTAAAAAAGGAGAAACCCTGATTGATACTGTAAATAATATCCTTTCGATGAAAGTGGATATGGTTGTAATGCGCCACTCCAATCCCGGAGCGGCTTATTTTTTATCCAAAAATGTCAAAGCGAGTATCGTAAATGCGGGAGATGGAGCGCATGAACATCCAACTCAGGCTTTGTTAGATAGTTATTCGATTAGAGAAAAGCTGGGTGATGTTGCCGGAAAAAAAGTAGTTATTGTAGGCGATATTCTGCATTCGAGAGTTGCCTTATCCAACATATATGCTTTGCAGATGCAGGGCGCAGAAGTAAAAGTTTGCGGACCCAAAACATTGATTCCGAGATATATTGAATCGCTTGGTGTTACGGTTGAACCGAATTTACGTAAAGCTTTAGAATGGTGCGATGTTGCGAATATGCTTCGCGTACAAAACGAACGTATGGATGTGAATTTCTTCCCATCAACACGCGAGTATGCTCAGCAATACGGAGTAGATAAACCGCTTTTGGATTCTCTTGGAAAAGAAATCGTAATCATGCACCCGGGACCAATCAACAGAGGAGTAGAGATTACTTCAGAAGTGGCTGATTCTGATCATTCAGTTATTTTGAATCAGGTGGAGAATGGTGTTGCGATTAGAATGGCGGTTATTTATTTATTGGCTTCTAAGATTCAGCAATAATTTTGTTTCTGGTTTAAAATTTAACCGCAAAGTTCGCAAAGAGCTACGCGAGGTTCGCAAAGCTTTGTTTTTTCTTGTGTACTTTGCGAAAAACCTTGCGAACTTTGCGGTTAAGCTCACAAAGTTTGGCAACTTAAATTTGAAACTTGAAACCACAAAAAAACTTATTAAATTTGCATAAAATATAAGCCCACAAATTATAAAATGAAAGTAGATCAAAAAGGACATACCGTTACAATTAAAGATACGCAAGGAGATGTAAATGCTTTCTTGGAAAAAGTAACGCAGCAATTTAAAACCTTTGAAAAGCACAATATTATTATCGATTTATCGTCTGATAAAGTTTCAGAAAATGATTTGAAACTTTTTTTACCACTTTCGAAAGTACAGAAAAAGGCAAAAAAATCGTTTGTAATTGTGGCTACTGATCTTGATTTTAATGCTATTTCAGATAAATTAGTTGTGGTACCTTCGCTTTTAGAAGCACACGATATTATCGAAATGGAAGAAATAGAGAGAGACTTAGGATTTTAGATTTTAGTTTTTAGACTTTAGATTTTAGATTATAACTGAATCTAAAAATATTTACGGCAATTCTAAAATATTTACTGCAATTCTAAAATCTGCGATCTCAAATCTAAAATTAGAAAATGAAATTAACTATACTTGGCTGTTACGCCGCAACTCCCAGAACACTTACCAATCCGACCGCACAGGTTTTAGAAATTAGAAACAGACTATTTTTAATTGATTGCGGTGAAGGAACTCAGGTTCAGCTTCGAAAGAATAAAATTAAATTCTCGAAGATCAATCATATTTTTATTTCACATCTTCATGGAGATCATCTGTATGGTTTGATCGGCACTATTTCGACCTTTTCCCTTTTAGGAAGAACTACCGATTTACATATTTATGGTCCAAAAGGAATTAAGGAATTAATTCTGCTTCAATTGAAATTGACAGAATCCTGGACAACTTATAGTCTGTTTTTTCATGAATTGGAATCGAAAGAAAGTGAAGTGATTTTTGAAGATGCTAAAGTCGTTGTCAAAACAATTCCGCTAAAACATCGTGTTTATACCAACGGTTATTTATTTCAGGAAAAACCTGCTGAACGAAAACTAAATGTTGAAGCCGTTCAAAGTTATGATATCCATGTTGCCTATTATCAAAAAATAAAAAATGGCGGTAATGTTACGTTAGATGACGGAACTGTTATTGAAAATAAAAAACTGACTTTTGATCCTGAACCAGCAAAAAGTTATGCGTTTTGTTCTGATACTGTTTATAATGAAGAAGTAATTCCGGTTATCGCGAATACAGATGTTTTATATCACGAATCTACTTTTTTAGATTCGGAAGCACGACTGGCAGAAAAAACGCTTCATTCAACTGCAAAAGAAGCGGCAACGATTGCTTTAAAAGCAAATGTGAAACAACTTATTTTAGGTCATTATTCTACGCGTTACGATGGTTTAGAACCTTTTAAGAAAGAAGCAGAGGAAGTTTTTTCAAATGTGCTTTTAGCAGATGACGGACTGAGTTTTGATTTTTAAAGTTGCTAAGATTCTAAGATACTGAGATTCTAAGTTTTTCTGAGAACCTGAAACTTCAAACAAAATAAAACTAAAATCAAAAATTATGAGTGATTTAAGTAATTATAGAAAATCTTACGAGAAAAGCGAATTACTGGAAAACAGTATTCCTGAAGATCCTATTAACCTTTTTAACCGATGGTTTCATGAAGTGGAAGATTTCGGCGGAAGCGGAGAAGTAAATGCTATGACCGTTTCTACTATTGGTTTGGATGGTTTTCCAAAATCTCGAGTTGTCTTATTGAAAAAATTCTCTGAAGAAGGCTTTGTGTTTTATACCAATTATAATTCTGAAAAAGGAAAAGCGATAGAAGCAAATCCGAATGTTTGTTTGTCTTTTTTCTGGCAGGAAATGGAGCGTCAGGTTATTATTAAAGGAATTGCACAGAAAACTTCTGAGATCATTTCGGACAATTATTTTGATTCGCGTCCCGAAGGTAGTAAGCTTGGAGCTATTGTTTCGCATCAGAGTGAAGTAATTCCGTCGAGAGATTTTTTGGAAGAAAATTTAAAAAAACTAGAAACTGAATTTAACGGAAAATCAATTCCAAGACCTGAAAATTGGGGAGGATATATTGTCACACCGTTACAGGTGGAATTCTGGCAGGGAAGAGCAAATAGATTGCACGACAGAATACGTTATACAAGTCAATCTGATTTTTCATGGAAAATTGAGCGGCTTTCTTCCTGATTTGTAAGATTTTTATATTGTTATGAAAAAATAGAATGTATTTCATCGATTTTTTTTGTAGTTTAACGGTAAATTGAATATGTTTGATATAGAAAATTAGACGAGAAATTATTCAAAAATAAATTTAAAGGATTTGCCCCAACATTTACTTTAAACCGCTAAAATGCTGTTGATTATGGAAAAGATTAAGCGCACCATGTTGTTCATTGCGATTCTAGTCGCAATGAACTCATGTTCTGCAGATACGGCCGTAGGAAGCGTGGATAATACTCCTGTCTCAGCGCTTGTTACAAATTACACTTACAACGATACAGAACTTCAAACCATGAAGCTCATAAACGAGTATCGCCTAAGCGTTGGTTTAAATGCTTTGGAAAGAATTAATCATATTTCGTTTAAATGTGAAGAACATAATCTTTATATGATCGAAAATAATGTTGTTGATCATAATGATTTTGTTGCAAGATCTCAAAATATTACAAATGTTTTAGGAGCTAAAAAAGTTGGTGAGAACGTTGCCTACAACTATAAAACTCCTGAAGCGGCTTTGAGAGCCTGGCTGGAGAGTCCAGGCCACAAAGAGAATATCGAAGGCGATTTTACGCATTTCGGAATATCTGTATCGACAGACGCTACTACAGGTAAAAAATATTACACTAACATTTTTGTTAAGATTTAGACGTATATTGAACAGGTTGGTTTTTTAGAGGTCGTTGCAATTCATAGAGTTGTAACGACTTTTTAATTATAAAAAAACTGCCTGTGATAACAAGCAGTTTTAGTGGTTAGATAGTTTTTGGTTTTATAATGCTGTAATTATAAATTCACTTCTTCTATTGGCCTGATGTTCTTCTTCTGTACATTTAACTCCATCGGCACATTTGTTTACGAGTTGTGTTTCTCCAAAGCCTTTTCCTGTTAATCTATTTGGTGCTATTCCATTTTTAATTAACCATTTGATTGTTGATTTTGCTCTTCGGTCAGATAAAGCTTCATTGTATTGATGAGTCGCTCTGCTATCTGTATGCGAACGAATATCAAGTTTCATGGTTGGATATTCATTTAGAACTACTAATATTTTTTCCAGATCTAAAGCCGCTTCAGTTCTAATATTTGATTTATCCAAATCGAAATAAATCATTTTAATTCCAAAACATTTACCTAAATCATCTCCAACAGTAACTTTACAGGTTGATTTTTCTAATGCAATTGGTAAAGTAGTTTTTCCTGTCGTTTTTGAAATAGTTACACTTAATTCTTTTGTGGTATATTCTGGTTTTTCTGCTCTTACTAAATAGGCTTTACCACAATCTACAGGAAATGTATATTTTCCGTAATTATCAGTAACAGTTGAGTTTTTAACATTCATTTGATTGTCAAATAAAGTAACTTTTGCTCCGGGTAAAATGGTTCCCGTGTCCAAATCAGTTACTATACCTTCCAGTTCCTGAATACATTTAAGCCTTTTGGTTTCCAGAAATTTATAAATATCGTCAGAACCTTGTCCGCCATCTTTATTGGAGCTGAAAAAGCCTCTTCTAGTACTAGTGTCAATTATATAAGCAAAATCATCTTTAGGCGAGTTGATGTCACCACCAACATTTTGAACATTACTGATTTTTCCATCATCTTCAATAGTAGCAACAAAAACGTCCAGACCTCCTAATCCCGGATGACCATCAGATGAAAAGTAAATTTCATTTTCATTGGTAACAAATGGGTAGGTTTCTTTTCCTTCAGTATTAATTTCGTTTCCTAGATTTTCAGGCGTACCGTATCCACCGTTCGGATTGATAGTAACTTTATATAAATCAGATTGTCCAATAGAACCCGGCATATCAGAAGAAAAGTATAATGTTTTCTCGTCAGGGCTTAAAGCAGGATGACCAACGCTGTAATTATCACTATTGAAAGGTAGTTCTGTAATATTATTCCATTTATTTTTTTCGTCTAAAGTCGCTTTGTAGATTTTGATCAAAGTAATTTTATGCTCATCTTTTCCTTTTTTTCCGTCTATGTAATTGTTTCTGGTAAAATAAACTGTTTTTCCGTCTTTAGTAAAAACAGGAGCTGCTTCATGAAATTTGGTATTAATAGCTGATTTGAATTTGTTTACTTTTCCGGCGTTTCCGGTTTCAGGATTTACGTCAGCATTATAAATATTTGTAAAATATTCACCAGTCCACTTGTGTTTGCGCTGTGTAAAATTTCCCGTATCTCTTGCTGATGCAAAGTAAATTTTGTTGTTATAAACGTATGATCCGTAGTCTGAATATTTGCTGTTTATTCCTGCATCTTCAACTTTATATCTTCCTGAATTAGCTTTAATCTGTTCCAAGTAATTTACATCTTCTTTATAAAATTTGGCTCTCGAATCGTTTTTTGATTTTGCCTTAAATTCTTCAAACATTTTATTAGCTTTACTAATATCTCCAGTTGATTTTAGTGATTGGGCATATCTGTAATAGTACTCCGGTTCGACAGTAGTATTCATAGCAAACAGTTCACCATACCATTTTGCAGCACCTTCAAAATTGGAATTAAAATAATAGGCGTTACCTAATTTTTTAAACATATCTTCTGATTTGTAACCTTTATTAGCTACTTTTTCATAGGTTTTAATAGCATCAACATAGGCGTAATTATCATATTTCTTATCACCGGAATTTATTTTTGCCTTTTGTGCATAAGTACTAAATGAAAAAGAACTTATAATGGTTAGGAAAAGTAGTGTATAGTTTTTCATGATACAATTTTTTAGAAGAAACGAGGAGTTGTTATTTTACCATTGTTTTTGAAGAACTCATAGCGCAGGAAAATCTCATGTGAGCCCGAATTATAGTTTCTTAGTCTGGTCGTTTCCTGATCAAAACCATAGCCAATATATAGTCCGTCAGTAACCTGAAAGCCTGCCATTGCACTTACTGCAGCATCCCATCTGTAAGCAACACCCAAAGTAAGTTTTTCAAAAAACATGAAGTTTGCAGATACGTCAACCTGAAGCGGTGCTCCTTCGACCATTTTTGTTAGTACCGCAGGTTTAAATTTTATTTCCTGAGAAAAATCAAAAACATAGCCTCCAATTAAGTAGTAGTTTATTTTGTCTTTATAAATGGCTACATCATTATCATCATAACGATTGGTCTGAATAAAATTAGGAACAGATAAACCAATGTAGGCTTTGCTGGAATGCCAGTAAACCCCGGCTCCTATATTTGGAGAGAAATCATTATTTAAGTTTTGAAACTGTGGATCACCGGCTGTTTCAGGATTCAGTTTATCGATATCCAGATTAAAGATATCAGCTGTCCCTTTTATACCGAAAGAAAGTTTCCAGTCTTCTGATGTTGGAACACTATAGGAGAGATCTACAGAAAATTGATTTTCGTTTGTAGGTCCAATTTTATCATTCACCAGCGAAACACCAAGTCCTATATTACTGTTATTGATTGGTGTATTAATAGAAATTGTATTGGTTTTGGGAGCTCCGTCCAATCCAACCCATTGGTCACGGTGTAAAGCAAAAATGCTTAATGTGCCTCGAGAGCCTGCATAAGCAGGGTTTATGTTTATGGTATTGTACATATACTGGGTAAACTGTGCATCTTGCTGTGTATACCCATGATATGTAACTAACAGAATGACGATTAAAAATAATTTTGTTCTCATAATAGATTTATTATTTTAATTATTACCACCGATTTTTTAATGTATTGAAAATCAATGCATTCTTTTGTTCAAAATTAAGCAAAATTTCTGTCTGTTTTTGTTTAATATTCTGTAAAAGAGTGTGTTATGTTTTTTTGCTTAAATTATTATCTTGATAGGTATAAATAACCGTCAAGTTTATTTTCCTGAATAGTATTGTTTCCATCTAAAGACTTATAATTGATGATGTAAAAATAAGTTCCGGTTGGTAATCCATCAGACTGTTTGATAGTGGTTCTTCCTCTTGATGTACCATCAAAGAAATTAGTCGTATTGTTATAATTAGTGGTTTCAAAAACTAAGATTCCCCAACGATTATATATTTCAACGGTATTGCCCGGATAACAGGTTGTGTCATCAATATTGTCAATTTTGAAGATATCATTCTTGTCATCTCCGTTAGGAGAAAATGCATTGTGAGCAAGAACTTTTCCACAAGCCAAAACTTTACAGTCATCATTTACTTCCATATTAAGGACAATACTTCTTGGACATTTTTCGTCGGCTATTAAATATTCGAAAGCATAATTTCCAAGCGCAAGACCAAAAGGATTAAGTACACTTCCCTGCAATGCATTTGAGTTGTTTTTATCAATCCAGGTTCCCGTAATTGGACTACCCTCCGGAAGTAAACTGGTAAGGTTAATCAAGGATGAATCATCAGTACAAGCTTCGCTGCTTATTTGTGTTACTCCATTTGGAACTACAACAATCGTTACGGTTGCTGTATCGCAATTTTGATTGCTTAATTTATCACAAATTCTATAGCTGTAAATGTAAGTTCCTGCTGGTGTTAAACTTGAAATCGTTACATTTCCGGAATTGTCTATTGTAATGTTTGGATTTGTTTTGTCACCATTTTGGGTAATAAGTGTAAAGTCAACTAATTGAAGTGTTGCAGGAACAGCTCCTTTTAAATCATTGCTCAATACATTACCTACAACTCCAAAAGTGTTGCATCCAATATTGTTATAATTGTCATCATTTGCTACAACCGGAGTTGGAGGAGCCGGAGCATCCTGAACAATAACAGTTACGATAGCAGTATCACAGTTTCCTACATCGGCTTTTTCACAAATTTGATACGTTAAAGTGTAAGTTCCCACAGGTGCGTTGGCGGCAACAGTTACAGATCCGTCTGCATTTAAAGTCAGTACTCCTTTGGGATCTGGTGTAACCGTCGTTAATGTTACATCGGCAGGATTTACTACAGTATTATTCAATGTATCATTAGTGAAAACATTAATCACATTTGTAGCTGTCGAAGGTACAGAAATTGCTGGCGGATTATCATCGTTGGCAACAATTGCAAATGTTGGTCTTGAAGTACAATAAGGATCAGAAGGAGGGTAGTTAATTGTAATCGTTTCACTTGGATTTAGTGAAATTGTCAAATTAACTGTTGGACGTAATTTTTCGAATCCGTCTGCTCCCTGAATCCATTTGTTGTTTTCAAAAATCCATCCCGGCCAGTCGATTCCTTTTCCATTTCCGTCAACAACTGCTCCAGGCCATAATACTCGACCACTTAGAGGTAACTCTGTCATAGTTGTAACTACATTGTTATTGCTGTCAGCCCAAGTAATTGTTACACCATCAACAGGAGTAAAGTTTATGGGAGTAACCACATAGTCTATGTATGGAACATCATTAACACATATTGGTGTTGCTGTAACAATCATTTTTGGTGCCTCGATTGTAATATTAACCGTTGCTGTATCACAGTTATCTGTCTGAGCAGCTTCACAAATTTGATATACCATAGTTAATGTTCCAACTGGAGCATTTGGTAATACATCTATAGAGCCATCAGGATTTAGATGTAAATAATCATTAGGAGTAACTGTTGTAAGAATAACATTTGAAGGATTTACTGCATTACCATCAAGAGTATCATTTGAAAATACATTCAAAACGTTTGTAGTAGTGTGATTTACTCCGGCAATTGGACCAGCACTGTCATCATTAGCAACAATGACTTTTTTAACTTTACAATTTACACTGAAAGTCTGAGTTAGTTCCGTTTTATTTCCTGCACAATCTGTTAATGTGTACGTTCTGGTTATAATAGTTACGTTTCCATCACATGGAGTATTCGTATCTGTTACCATAATATTTACTGTTGGACTGCAATTATCTGCAGCATCTTTAATATCTGTAGGACTTCCAACCGGAATCAAGTCAATACTAGCTAAATTAGTTACATTTGCAGGAACAGTTCCTGTTGGAGGAGTTGTATCTTTTACTTTAATAATTTGAGTATGCGAAGTTGTGTTTCCGGCACAATCGCTGGTTTTCCAGATACGTGTCAAAGTATAATTAGAAGTGCAGCCATTTACGATATCCGATTTTGTTTCAGTAAATACGATTGGTAAATCGCCATTACAATTATCTGAAGCTGTCATTTCAGCAGGCTCAGGAACAACGTCGCAAGATACTTCAATATCAGAAGGAAGATTACTTGTAAATATTGGGGCAGTAGTATCCTGAATAGTAATTACTTGTGTGAAAGTATCAGACACATTTCCACAGTCATCAGTTACAGTCCATGTATTGATATAAGTTCCAGCATTGCTGCAATTAGCAGAAGCCACAAACGGACCGCTTACTTTTACAATATTAGTTACATCAGTATCACAAGAATCAGAAGCAATTGGGAACAAAGCCAGAGCTGCTGTTAAAGCCGTTGCATCACTACATTCAATTGTTTTATCTAAAGTTTCTGCCTGAGTTGTCCATGTTGGAGCAGTAGTATCCTGAATAGTAATTACTTGTGTGAAAGTATCAGACACATTTCCACAGTCATCAGTTACAGTCCATGTATTGATATAAGTTCCAGCATTGCTGCAATTAGCAGAAGCCACAAACTGACCGCTTACTTTTACAATGTTAGTTACATCAGTATCACAAGAATCAGAAGCAATTGGGAACAAAGCCAGAGCTGCTGTTAAAGCCGTTGCATCACTACATTCAATTGTTTTATCTAAAGTTCCAGCCTGAGTTATCCATGTTGGGGCAGTAGTATCCTGAATAGTAATTACTTGTGTGAAAGTATCAGACACATTTCCACAATCATCAGTTACAGTCCATGTATTGGTATAAGTTCCGGCATTGCTGCAATTAGCAGAAGCCACAAACGGACCGCTTACTTTTACAATGTTAGTTACATCAGTATCACAAGAATCAGAAGCAATTGGGAACAAAGCCAGAGCTGCTGTTAAAGCCGTTGCATCACTACATTCAATTGTTTTATCTAAAGTTTCTGCCTGAGTTGTCCATGTTGGAGCAGTAGTATCTTGTACAACAATAGTTTGACTAACGGGAAGTGATATATTTCCGCATGCATCAACTGCAGTCCAGGTTCTTGTTATCGTATAAGACCCAGCGCAATTTCCAGGTGTTGTATTATCTAAGTAAGTTAATGAAGCGATATTTCCATTAGTATCAGTAGCTGTTGCTTGTGCAAAAACAGGTTGAGCCGGACAATTAATAGTTGTTGTTTCCGGTAACGGATTTATTACAGGAATAACAGTATCTCCATCAAGAATGGTAAACGATTCAGAAATACTACATCCATTTGCATCTGTAATCAAAACAGTATAGTTTCCTGAAGTAAGATTATTTGCTGTCGCTGTTGTTTGAACCGGAGTTGTATTCCAGTTATAAGTATATCCGGCTGTTCCTCCTGAAACAATTACTGTTGCAGAACCGTTATTTCCTCCACCACAGGTAACATCAGTTTGACTTTTTATAGCACTCAATGCATTTTGCGGTTGTGAAATTGTAACTGTACAAGTAGTGGTATAACCTAATTTATCAGTTGTAGTTACAGTGTGTAAACCTGCGCTTAAAGCAATAGCCTGCGCAGTTGTTTCACCATTATCCCATAAATAAGTATAATTTCCATTACCTCCTAAAGCTGTTACAGTGGCTTTACCAGTGTTCTCACCAAAACATTTTACAGTACTGTCCTGAGAAATAGTACAGGAAAGTATATTTGGTTGGGTTATAGTTACGGTACAAGTTGTAGTACAGCCTTTAGAATCGGTTACGGTTACAGAATGAGTTCCTGCGCTTAATGCTAAAGCAGTTTGTGTAGTTTCATTATTGTCCCATAAATAAGTATAATCGCCATTACCGCCAATTGGTGTTACAGTTGCTTCACCATTGCTTAAACCATTCGAAGTAACAGCTTTGTTCTGTGTTACAGAACAACTTAAAACAGTAGTAGGCTGAATTACTATTACCGAATTTGATTGAGAAGAACAAGAATCCTTTACTGTCAAAGTATAAGTTCCGGCAGCAAGGTTTGAAACAGTTGCTGTGGTTCCTACTTCAACATTGGCACTGTTTTTCCATGAATAGTTTACAGTTCCTACAGCATTCGATACAGTTCCTGCTGTTACAGAACCAGTACTTGCACCAAAGCAAGAAACATCTGTTTTAGAAGAATCAGTAAGGGTTAAAGCTGCACCTGGTTGCGAGATTGTCACAGTGTTTGATTGTGATGAGCAGGAATCCGTTACTGTCAAAATATAAGTTCCGGCAGGAAGGTTAGAAACAGTTGCTGTCGTTCCTACTTCAACATTGGCACTATTTTTCCAGGAATAGATCACAGTTCCTACAGCATTCGATACAGTTCCTGCGGTTACAGAACCAGTGCTTGCGCCAAAACACGAAACATCTGTTTTAGAAGAATCTGTAAGGGCTAAAGCCGCAGTTGGTTGTGAGATAGTAATTGTTAATGTTCCCTGACAACCATTTGCATCTGTTGCGGTAACTTCATAATTTCCAAATCCTAAGTTATTTAAAGTTTGAGAAGTACCTTCATAAGTTGTACCGTTCTTCTTCCATGAATAAGTGTAAGGAGCGACCCCGCCAGAAGCATTGTTTACTGTAATTGATCCCGTAGATTGATTGAAACATTTTACATCAATATGTGATGCTGTTAACTCTGTGATTGTAATGGTACTTTTTGTAACAACTACCGGTTTTATGTCAAAACAATTAGAAGAGTTTGTTGCTTTAATGTAATACGTTCCGGGAACTGCAGCATTAAAATTTGAAAACGACGTAGTCGCAGTAGCATCAGTCCAATAAGTATAAGTTAAGCCAGTTGTACTTCCGGCAGTAATACTTGCAGCGCTTAAATCTAATGAAGTTGCCAGAGCACAAATAGGTAGCGGATTCGTTATCGTAAGTGTTGGTTTTGAATTTACATTGACTACAATCTCTTTTTTAGGTCCAATACAGGCATTTGTTTTTCCTTCTGCAACATAGTAGGTAAATTGTCCTACTGTAGTAGTCGAAGGAGTTATAGATTGCTGAGCTGTAGAAGTCGCTGTTTGATAATAGTATAATGTATATTCAGGTTTGCTTGGAATTGCAGTTAATGCAACCGCAGTGTCTCCAATACAATAGTTTACAGGAGAGTTAACAGTCGGCATAGTTGTAATACTTTCAACAGTTATAGTAAATTGAAAGTAACAACCACTGTTAGCTCCTCCGGGAGGAATTGCATAATACGTTGAAGTTCCAACTGTTGCAGGGAACGGATTGTTAATTGTGTATTGAGTTGTTGTACCTGCAGCTATAGGATAAGCATTATAGAATGTAGATCCGGTAGGAAATGATCCTATTACATCAGTAACCGGAATTGATGTCATTGAATTATTACAGAAAGTAAATGCAATAGTTGGCGGTGTTGCCTGACAATTAGCATTGGTATAATTTGCTGAGTCTATTGTAGTCTGAAGCGGTGCTGATATAGAAGTTCCTGTACAGTTTCCAGAGTTAGTATACCCTAAAATTAAAGATTTGTCGGCTACAGTTACTGTAGAATTTGCACCTTTTCCACTTAATACACCATTTACCTGAATGCTATTGTTACAGTTTGAATTTTTTAGCAAAGCACAGTTCTCTGTAGATTTTAATTTGAATGACAATTCTGCTAAAACAGTATCCGGATTTGTAGGAAGTGGTAATGTTCCTATATCCCAGACTATTGATCCGTTTGCACCAATTGTTGGTTCATATGTCAATGAATTTGGAGTAGGAAGCGGAGAAAAATTTATAGTTTTTGCGAGGCTTCCGGAAACAAATGTAGCATTATAAGGAATTGGAATAACAAGTTTACCATTTTGTATCGCTTCAGTACCTTTATTTTTTATTTGTACTTTATAGCCAAGTTCCTGACCGGGTAAAACCGTGTATGGACCTGCGCCGGCATTACTACCATTAATAGTTGTAGCAGAAAGAACCCCCTCAATTTCGGGTACGTAGGCATCAACAGCCATTACGATAGAAAATATAGCATAACTGTCTACTCTTGACCCGTATTTAAAAGAGGTTGAGGTTTGGTTATTGCCAATAATATCTTTGTTCTCATTTGGCAGGTAAAACATACTAATGTCAATTCCTGAATTATTAACCAAGTTCGGATTTCGATTATTTCCTCCTGTGTAGATAGAAGAATTAAAGAAATTAGTATAATCATTCGCAGGTGTTCTTAATTCTAAATATTCGTTAGTGTTTAGTTTCTGAATCGTAAAGTTGTCCCCTGCATAATTTACATCACCCTCTCCAGCCATAACACCAAGTTTAATACCAACAGGACCTGAGGTTACAGAATTAAACCCGGAAACCGGGATTGTATAATTGGCAATAATATTATTACTCACAAAGGCATGACCATCAAAAATAGTAATGTCTCTATTTTTCATTGCTGAGTTTTCATAAACTACAACTAAGCCCCAACCCGCAAATTTTCCTATATCGCCTCCATCAGCTCCTTCAGTTGCCGCAATATTAGCGGCAAAATATTCACCAACTCCATTGTTTCTTACATAGTCTGTAACTTCAGCATAAGCGGTGTAAATATTATTATCTGCATTTGTTGGAAAATAAATATCAGTAGCAGTAAATTCATTATAATTGTTACTGGTTGGACCTTTGAATAAGATTTTTCTTTTGTCTAAAGTCTTAGTTACTCCATTTTTAGTTACAGTAAATGAATTAGGACTTACAAGAGCATCAGAAACCCTTCCAGTCCAATACAAACCAGCGTAAACGATATTATAACAGTTGGTTAATTTTGCCCCACTATCATTTAATAAATCTAAAGTAGCTGCCGAAGAGTTGTGGGTTTGATTATTATTGTCTTTATCCACATAAACCATGGCATTTGAACCATTTGTTTTATCCACAGCGTAATTCTGTAAAGTAAGATTGGTGTTTCCTATCATCGTAAAATCTCCTTTAATTTTATAGATTGTTTTGGCAGGAGAATAAGAAGAAGTTCTTTCTTTAAACGGTTTTATTACTTGCGCATTTACTTCATTAACACCAATAACCAGGATTAAAAAGAAATAAAAAACCGTTAAACATTGAGAGTAAATTTTTTTCATACCAGAAGTTTTTTAATTATCCGCCTATAGAAATTTTATAAAGAAGAATGTATTTTGAAGTGTTATTTTTAATCAGATTATTAATCACGGAAGGAGTTGTATCAATTTCCGAAATAAGGAAAATGTATTTTAAATTTTCAAAACCCGAGAAAGAATTCAGGTCAATAGATTGGTTTAAATCTGAAGCTTTTTCAATTTTAATCGTAGCAATTTCAATGTCGTTTTTTGCAGTAACCGTAGTGTTTAGGCTGTTAATAGAATTGTTGTCTGTAAATAAAGCAGTAGGCTGATCACCATAACTGTTTATTTTTCCTGAAGAAGCATACACTGCAGATTGTAAATCATACAGTAAATGTTTGAGGTTGCTAAGCTTAGAATCCTGTCCGGAACTTTCTAAGTTTGTTAAGTACGAATCCACATTTTCAATTTGACCAAATGAAAAATTTGTCATTAAAAAAAATAGCAGAAAAAAAATGTTTTTTTGAAAAATGTTCTTTTTGAAAGAAAAAATAAACTTACAATTAGTAACAAATTTTACTGCTTTTTCAAGAGTAGATTTAGTTCTCATAACTCGAAGATTTTGTTTTAATGTATTTAAAGTATTTTAACAGAATCAAAGTTATATAGTCCGTTTATTTTTGATTTTTTTTCTCTGCAACTAACCTAAAAACTCGTTGAAATGATCTTTTTTAACAAAAAATAGCGTTAAAAAGCATTTTTTTTAACTTAAAAAAATGAATTTTTTAATGCATTTTTTTTGCTTTTTTAATGAAAATGAGTTCTTTTGAAATAATGTAAATCACTAAAAATCAAATATTTAGTTAAAATATTGCAAATTTTGATAATATCGATTAAATACGAATTTCATAGATGAAGAACATAAAATCCAGAAAAATGAGTTTTTAATTTTATCTATATGTTAACCTTTTAAAAAGCAATCATACTTGTTAAAATTTCCATATAATGTTAACAGAATTAAAAAATAGAAAAGGATTAAAATATCTTTTGTACATTAGAAGTTAAATAAAAATACTGGCCTGCTTTACGGGTTTTTAAATTTGCAGCTTATGAAAAATCTCATTTTAATACGTCATGCTAAATCGAGTTGGGAAGCACCTTTAAAAGATTTTGATCGTCCGCTAATGAAAAGAGGAATCTTAGATGCGCATGATGTTTCATTAAATATCTCACCATACCTTCCTAAAACGTATATAATTTGGAGTAGTACTGCCGCAAGAGCTTCAGAAACTGCTTTAATTTTTGCACAAAACCTTTCCTATCCTTTAGAAAGTATAGTTTTTAGAGACGATTTGTACACTTTTGATGAAAGACAATTGGAAAAAGTTATCAAATCGTGTGATAATAGTTTAGAAAGCGTTATTCTTTTTGGACATAACGAGGCTATTACAAATTTTGTTAATAAATTTGGAGATGTTTTTATCGATAATGTTCCAACTTCAGGCTTCGTTTCATTGCAATTTGAAGCCAATAGCTGGGATACAATAGATAAAGGCAAAACTCATAAAACTATTTTCCCCAAAGATTTAAAATAATAACAGTGTACGAACAGAAATATATCGATAGAGAAAAAAGCTGGTTAGCGTTTAATGCAAGAGTACTTCAGGAAGCTGCAGATAACACAGTTCCGCTTTTAGACAGACTGCGTTTTGTTGGAATTTTTTCAAACAATTTAGATGAATTTTTTAGAGTTCGGTACGCAGCCATCCGACGATTAAGCCTTTCGGGTATTTCTGGAGAAAAATATCTGGGCGGTATTTCTGCTCATCAATTAATTAAAGATATTACAGAAATCGTAATTCAGCAGCAGTCTGAAAGTTTACGTATTCTGGGAAATATAGAAACAGAGCTCGAAGCTGAAAATATTTTTATTATAAACGAAACCCAGATTACTCCAAAACAGGAATGTTTCTTAAAAGATTTTTACAATCAAAAATTAAGCCCTGAACTGGTAACGATTATCCTGAATGATCTTGCAGTCTTTCCTGTTTTAAAAGATACTTTGGGTTATTTGGCAGTCCGTTTGGAATTAAATAATGATGAAGTTCGTTATGCTTTGATTGAAATTCCAAAAAATATAAACCGTTTTGTGGTATTGCCTTCTGAAGATGATAAGCAGTATGTTATTTTGATTGATGATGTTATTCGTTTTAAATTGAAAAACATCTTTAATATATTTGATTATAAGACCGTTTCGGCTCATATGATTAAAATTACCCGTGATGCACAATTAGACATTGATAGTGATTTGAGTAAAAGTATGCTCGAAAAAATTGCTACATCTGTAAAAGACCGCCGAATTGGAGAACCTGTTCGTTTCATTTACGATAGTTTAATTGAAGACGATACATTACATTTCTTTTTGGATAAAATGAAGATTGTCGAAACCGATAGTATAATTCCGGGTGGAAGATACCACAATCGTCGGGATTATATGAGTTTTCCAAATTTAGGACGTTACGACTTGTTATACAAACCTAATGAACCTTTGCCGGTTCCGGGATTAAGTCTGGATGGAAGTATCTTAGAAAAAATCAGTAAAAAAGATTATTTAGTACATGCTCCATATCAGTCATTTTCGTATCTGACTAAGTTTTTGCGTGAAGCAGCTTTAGATCCAAAAGTAACAAGTATCAAGATCACATTATATCGTTTGGCTAAGAATTCGCAAATTATCAGTTCGTTGATAAATGCAGCTAAAAACGGTAAAAGAGTAGTGGTACAGATTGAGTTACAGGCGCGTTTTGATGAAGCTTCAAATATTTCTTATGCAGAGCAAATGCAGACCGAAGGAATCGAATTGATTTTTGGAATAAAAGGCCTTAAAGTGCATAGCAAAATATGTGTTATCGAAAGATTGGAAGATGGTAAAAACCGTCGTTACGGATTTATTTCGACTGGAAACTTCAACGAATCGACAGCTAAAATTTATACCGATGTCACGCTTTTAACTTGCCATCAGGGAATTTTAAAAGACACCTCAAAAATATTTGAGTTTTTCGATATTAATTACAGAGTTCACAGATACAAACACTTAATCGTATCGCCTCATTACACCAGAACCAAATTTATAAAACTGATTGATCGTGAAATTTTACACGCTTTAGCAGGCAGAAAAACACATATAAAGCTAAAGATGAATAGTTTGTCAGATTTTAAAATGATCGATAAATTGTATGAGGCAAGTAATGCAGGGGTAAAAATTCAGCTTCAGGTAAGAGGAATTTGTTCGTTGATTCCAGGAATTCCCGGAATGAGTGAAAATATTGAAGCTATAAGCATAGTCGATAATTATTTGGAACATTCAAGGGTTTATATTTTTGGAAATGCAGGTCTTACGGAAGTGTATATTTCATCTGCCGATTTCATGACCAGAAACCTTGACGGAAGAGTCGAAGTAACCTGTCCAATTTATGACCTTGAAATTAAAAAAGAACTAATTGATAATTTCAATATTGCCTGGAAAGGAAATGTAAAAGTAAGATACCATTCTTATAAATTAGATAATAAATATAAACCTAAAAATCATCATGCCCCGTTTAGAGCACAATTTGAGACCTATAAATATTATCAGAACAAAATCGCCATACTAGATGAGGTTCCTCAGAAAGTAAATTAATTTTAAAAACCAATTTCAAAATCATAAAGTGAGCATGATTAATATTAGGAAGTTTGCAGCAATAGATATCGGATCAAATGCCATGAGGCTTCTGATAGCTAACGTTGTAGAACAAGATGGAAAAGAACCACAATTTAACAAAAGTTCCCTTGTTCGTGTACCAATTCGTTTAGGACAGGATGCCTTTACAGTTGGTGAAATTTCACCGGAAAATATAGATCGAATGGTTGATGCGATGAAAGCATTTAACCTTTTGATGAAAGTACATAAAGTTGAACGTTATATGGCTTTTGCAACTTCTGCAATGCGTGAAGCCTATAACGCAAAAGAGGTCGTGGCTTTAATTAAGAAAAAAGCCGATATAAAAATCGAAATCATTGATGGTAAAAAAGAAGCAGCAATTATCGCTTCTACGGATCTGCATCATTTAATAAAATCTGACGAAACTTATCTGTTTGTGGATGTTGGAGGTGGAAGCACAGAATTTACACTTTTCTCTTCCGGAAAAATGATTACTTCGAGATCTTTCAAAGCAGGAACGGTTCGTTTGTTGAATAACATGGTGCATGACGTGGTTTGGGATGAAATCGAAAAATGGATTAAAACCAATACAGCAGATTATGAAGAGGTTACACTTATTGGGTCTGGTGGAAACATCAACAAGCTTTTTAAAATGTCCGGAAAACAGCAGGAAAAACCACTTTCATACATTTATATTAATTCACAATATGCTTTCTTAAATTCATTGACTTACGAACAAAGAATTGCCGAATTAGGATTGAACTCTGACCGCGCCGACGTTATCATACACGCAACAAGAATTTATCTTAATGCAATGAAATGGAGTGGAGCACGCCAGATTTACGTTCCTAAAATCGGACTTTCTGATGGTATCGTAAAAGCAATGTATTACGGTAAAATTTAATTTTTTTAGCTACGAATTACACGAATTTACACGAATTATTTTTCACATTTTACCAATAAAAATTAGTGTAAATTAGTGTAATTCGTTGCAAACTTTTTTATGAAATCAATTTTTCAGTCAATCCAGAATTTTTCAGCAGAAGAATTAAATCTTTTAGATGATTTAATTACGGTTCGTACTTTGAAAAAAGGAGAATTGTTATTGGTTGAAAATCAGGTTTGCAATGAAATTGTATTTATAAAAAAAGGAATTTTACGTTCCTTTTTTTTAAACCATAAAGGAGACGAAATAACCAATTGTTTTGCTTTTGAAAATGAATTCATGGCTTCTTTTGCCAGTTTTATTACTCAGGAAAAAGCAGAAGAAAGTGTTCAGGCATTAGTAGATACCGAATTAGAAGTTTTGGACAGGAAATCTTTGGAAAAACTATATCAATCCGGTTTTAACTGGCAGGAAACAGGCAGGAAGCTAACAGAACTAGAGTTTGTAAACCTACATAAAAGAATGGTTTCTTTTCAAAAGTTATCAGGATCTCAGCGCTACGAAGAACTTTATAAAAATCATCAAAAGTATTTACAATTAATTCCGTTACAATATTTAGCTTCTTATTTAGGAATAACTCCAAGACATTTAAGCCGAATCAGAAAAACAGTAGCTTAGATTAAAAAGCCTTATCTCACGCAGATTTTAAAAGATTTAAGCTGATTTATGCAGATTATAGGATAAAATCTGCCAAATCGAAATATTCGTCATTATAGTCTTTATCTGCCTGATCTGCGTGAAAAATTATAAATTGTAGAAAAGTTTTTTAGGACATTTGTCTAGTAAAATAAAAACTGCAAAAAGTATTTTTGAAAAAACATAAATATGAAAAAAATACTAATTATAAACGGACATCCAAATCCTGAAAGCTTCAATTTCGGAATTGCAGAATCGTATAAAAGTGGGGCAATAGCTTCTGGAGCACAAATTGAAACGATTACAATCGCAGCTTTAAAATTTAATCCTAATTTACAATTCGGTTATCAAAAACGAACCGAATTAGAACCCGATTTACTTGAATCCTGGGAAAAAATCAAAAGAGCCGATCATTTAATATGGATACATCCCGTTTGGTGGGGCGGACTTCCGGCAATCACAAAAGGTTTTATTGATCGATTATTTTTGCCAGGAATGGCTTTTCAATACCGGGAAAATTCGGTTTGGTGGGATAAACTATTAAAAGGAAAAACAGCGCATATTATTACGACTCTGGATCAGCCAGGCTGGTATTACAGATTGTTTTTCGGAAGACCAAGTATCAATCAATTAAAGAAATCTACTTTAGAATTTTGTGGAGTAAAACCTGTAAAAGTCAGCTATATCGGAATTATAAAAGGTTCAGAAGAAAAGCAAAGAAAAAAATGGCTTGAGAAAGTCTACAACTTTGGCCTGCAGCATAAATAGTTTTTATTATCTGCAACTTAATAAGCTTTTTTAGAATTGAAATTCGTGGAAATTTGTGTAATTAGTGGCAGATATTAAAAAGAATAATAATCATGTAAAATCTAATCCAAATGTAGAGCGTAAAAGTTCAATGTTTGGATTAATTTCTAAGAAACGATTATATCGATCCTGATCATTGAAAGCTCTTATGGTTTGAATTTCTTCGTTTACAATTATTTCAATAGTAATATCATGGTTATGTAAATGTCCTTTCAAATAGCCTAATAATCCATTCATTTGGTTTTCAAAATCCAATTTTGAACCTTCATTTGGAAGTTCGTAAGTAATTGTAGTTCCATTTAATACCGGATCGCTGATCAATAGAATTGATTCCATGATCTTAAGGCCTTTTTGTCCCAAACGTTCCGCATATTTATTCCAATGCAGACGCATGTCGGTTTCGTTAAACTCTTCAGTTAAAAAAGCAGTAGTAGGTTTAACGTAAGATTTACTGCTGGCTTCCATTTCTTTTTTCTTGCGGATACTGGCAAGAGAAAAAGCAGAAACCTTAGGAGTATTATCTGTTGCTGTTTTTGGAGGTTCCGGAGTTTGAACTTTTGGAGTCTCCGAAACTACAGAACTATTTTCAGTATTTGAAACAACGGTATTAGCATTGTTATTGACATTGACATTGCTATTTGTTTTTTCTTCCGAATTTGAATTTTGGGATTTTACACTTGGAACTTCAACAATCGAATACCCTCCGCTTTTAAAGTAAACGGGCGGAATTATGAATTGCTCAACTTTTTTTTTTCTCCATCAAAGTTGATAGAGGCCAATTGCATCAAGCATAATTCAACTAAAAGTCGTTGATTCTGACTCAATTTGTATTTTAAATCACAGTCATTTGCAATATCAATTCCTTTAAGCAGGAATTCCTGAGAACATTTCTGTGATTGTGCAGCATACATTTGCTGTGCTTGTTCTCCAACTTCTAACAAAGCAATAGTCGAAGGCGTTTTGCTAACTAACAAATCTCTAAAATGAGAAGCTAGTCCGGCAATAAAATGATGCCCGTCAAAACCTTTAGCCAAAATGTCATTATAAGCCAATAAAAGCTTTGGAATTTCATTTTCTAAAAGTAAATCAGTAATAGAAATATAGGTTTCGTAATCTAAAACGTTAAGGTTTTCCGTTACGGCCTGACGCGTTAAGTTGGTTCCACAATACGAAACTACACGGTCAAAAATAGATAAAGCATCACGCATGGCACCATCTGCTTTTTGAGCGATAATGTGAAGTGCATCATCTTCGAAATTGATTCCTTGACTTTCAGCAACGTCAGCTAAGTGTTCTTTGGCATCTTTTACTGTAATTCTTTTGAAATCAAAAATCTGACAGCGAGATAAAATCGTTGGAAGGATTTTGTGTTTTTCTGTTGTTGCTAAAATAAAAATAGCATGTTTTGGTGGTTCTTCTAATGTTTTCAGGAAAGCATTAAAAGCGGCCGAAGACAACATATGAACCTCGTCAATGATATATACTTTGTATTGTCCGGTTTGTGGCGGGATTCGAACCTGATCAATTAGGTTACGAATGTCATCAACAGAGTTGTTTGATGCAGCATCCAGCTCAAAAACGTTGAAAGCAAAATCTTCGGTAGGATCATCATATCCAGGCTGATTTATTTTTCGAGCCAAAATACGAGCACAGGTTGTTTTACCAACTCCACGCGGTCCTGTGAATAAAAGAGCAGAAGCCAAATGGTTGGTTTCAATAGCATTCAACAAAGTGTTGGTAATGGCTTTCTGCCCCACAACATCTTTAAATGTCTGAGGACGATATTTACGCGCCGATACTACAAATTGTTCCATATTCTTTTTTATTCGATAGCAAATATAAAGTATAATTTAATGAATTAAAAATTTTAAAATTGAAAGATTTTTAAGTGGTTGAATTGTAGAAAGAAATATGAATTAAGATCTCATTTCTAGAAAAAAAGTAATAGTTTTATTATAAATTTTTAAATGATTTTAATTAATCTTGCCAATGTAATATCTTTACTTGAATTTTATGCAGCAATACTATTTTCAAAACAACATTCTTAATCTAAAAGTAAAAAAATCTCCATTTTTGGTTCGATTAGTAATGTTTTTGCTTTCCTTTTCCTTTTTTGTTTTTCCAATATTTGGAGCGATTTTTAGTGTGGTACTTGGATTTGGTTTACATATTGGCTTTTTTATCGGAATCGGAATATTTTCTCTTTTAGGATTTTATCTTCTGAGAATGTCGTTATGGAATACTTATGGTGAAGAAACTATTTCTTTTTTTGATGATAGAATTATTTACGAAGCCAATTACGGCTGGTTTAAAGATGGGAAAAAAGAAACAGTAATTTCAAATCCAAACTTCTATGCTGTGCCTGCTGGATATGAAGAAGATAACGAAGGTGTTTTGGTGATAGCTTTGGATAATGTTCAAATAGAATCGGTTGTGAAAATGCCGATTTTGCAATTGGAAGAATTAATAAAAATACTAACAAGTTCTAATTTAGAATAATAGCTATTCATTAAATCATAAAATACAATGGCAGTATATTTCAATATTATAATCCCGTTTGAAAAGTTTATTTCTGAGTTAAAAGACATAATCGATAAAAACTCTGTAAATCTTTATGCAGAATATTTAAATGATAAAAAAGGATTTTACTACGAACTTATTGATCCGAAAAGCGAAAACATAAACTTTTTCTCGAATAAAGATTATCGTGGTTTTTTCTTTTCTTCTAAAGCTGTAGAAATAAAAGATGGAAATTTAATTTTAGGGAAAACCAGTAAAAAAGACAGAATCAGTTTCTATGATGATGCACTTTTTGATTATTGTATTGAAGGAAAAGGGGGCAGAGAAGATCAGGATAATATTGAAATAATCAAACTTAGAATTATCAGTAAAAATCCGGACAAACAGATTGCAAAATTTTACAATTCCTTACAGAATACTTTAAAAAAGACTGAAGGTGTAAATAATGGATTGTTGATTGAAAATTATTTTGACAGCAAAGTTTTTTATTTTAAAACAGATAAAAATATGCTCTCCGATTTTGATAAAAAAGATGTTAAGTATTCAGAGCAAGTTTAAAATTAGGAAAACTTTAAAGTCCTTAAAATTAATTGTTTTTGTGTAACGATTAATTTCTAACTTCAAACCTCAATTTTACTGGGAAAGTTATAAAACCACAAGTATATCCTATAATGTTTTAGATTTCAAACTGTTTAATTTTAGATTGTTAATTATTTAAAAGGAAACGTTATGAAATTCAAATCAATTTTATTAGGAATGAGTCTGTGTGTTGCTTTGGTATCTTGCAAGCCCAATGATGCAGATATCGAAAAAGCAATCACTGAAAAATTAAACGATACGCCAGAAATCCAAGTTTCAGTTCATGATGGTGTGGCAACTATTACAGGGACTTGCGAAGACGAAATTTTCAAGAAAAATATCGAAAAAAGCGTTAGATCAGTAAAAGGTGTAAAATCGGTTGTCAATACCTGCGAATTGGCCAGAGCTAATCAAGAACCTGCTGCAGCAGCGGTTGTGATCAATCCAGATACTGAATTAGATAAATCCGTACATAAAGTTGTTGATGCTTATGATGGCGTTAGTGTAACGGTTGTTGGAGGTGTTGTAACGCTTTCGGGAGAAATTAAAAGAGACAAATTACAACCGCTGATGCAAAGCATACAGGAGTTAAAACCGAAAAAAGTAGATAACAAATTAATCATAAAATAAATTGTTATGAGTTTAAAAGATAAATATAAAGAGGTGATAGATTTGGCTTCTCAGTTGGAGGCAACAAATTTAGAAGTAAGGGAACAAGATAATGTGTTGTATATCGACGGCATAGTAAAATCGGCAGAAGATAAAGAAAAACTTTGGAACGCTTATGGAACCATTGATCCAGATTACAGATCTGCTGATGTTGTAATGGATATTAAAGTTGCAGAAGGAATTTCAAAAGAATATACAGTTAAAAGCGGTGATTCGCTATCAAAGATCGGAAAAGAATTTGGAGTTTCCTGGCAGACCATTTTTGAAGCCAACAAAGATGTTATTTCAAACCCCGACTTAATTCAGCCAGGCTGGAAATTGAAGATACCAACAACAGTATTGTAGTTTTACTGTTTTAAAAGCCCTCTTTATGACGGGCTTTTTTGTGTTTTTTAACCGCAAAGAGCGCAAGGAATTACGCAATGATCACAAATATTTATGTTGTTGATTTTATTACTTAAAAAATAATAAGTAGTAATTCAAGATAGGAATGTTTCTCATTTTATGTCATCCCGAGGAACGAGGGATCTCCGTAAGTAGCTCGCCAAAGACTGGTGATTTTATTTGTGGAAATCCTTCGTTACTCGGGAAGACGTAGGTTGTGATTACTTCTCTTTTAACTACTCCATGCATTTTTTATTTCATTGAAAAAATTTTCTAACTAAAAACTACCTTCCTTTAATACTTAATTGAAATAAAAACTGCGCCGTTTCCTGATCTGAATCTGCTGAAAAACCAGCTACATACACTCCTTTTTTGCCGCTAACAGACCTAATTCCGTATACAACTGCCTCATCCGCCGGGTCCGATTCCCCTTCGTATCGATACACATGAACAATTTCAAATTTCTCAGGATTTTTTTTAATCAGGTCAGCATTTCGATTAAAATCACATGTAAATCCTTTTTCATTCAATTGATCTAAAGCCTTTGAAACAGTTGCGTAATGATACATTCTTCTCATGATAACTGAATTTAAAAATTATAGAATCTTAAAGATAACTATTTTAAAATTAAAAAGTTAGGATAAACTCCATAAAACTGAAATTTAAAATCATTATTGTTAGTTTATAAAGTGTTACTTTTGCACCGCAGACCGCCTTATCGTCGTCCGCCGCGGCGGAGGGAGGAAAGTCCGGACACCATAGAGAAGCATAGCGGGTAACGCCCGTCGGCTCCGATTTATCGGAGTTAGGACAAGTGCAGCAGAAAGTATGTACAGGTAATGCTGTAGTGAAACCAGGTAAACTCTATGCGGTGAAATACCAAGTATATCGGCATTTAAGGGCTTCTCGTTCGTTGCCGAAGGGTAGGTAGATTGAGTCCCGAAGTAATTCGGGATCTAGATAAATGATAAGGTATTGTTTTGTTGCAAAATGAGACAAGAACAGAATCCGGCTTACAGGTCTGCATTTTTTTTATATTTGTGAAACTAACTAACCACATTTCATGAATATAAGTACTCCAAATTCTCCTTCAAAAAACAATAAAAGTATTCTTAAAACCATACTGACCAATCTAACTTTTTGGGTTCTTGTTTCAATTATTGTTGGAATTTTACTCGGACATTTTTCGCCTGAAAATGGTGTAAAAATGGAAGTCTTAGGAAAAAGATTTGTTGATTTAATTAAGCTTTTTATTGGCCCGATTATTTTCCTGACGATTGTTCTAGGAATTTCCGGAATGGGAAACCTGAAAAAAGTCGGAAGAATTGGTATTAAAGCATTAACCTATTTTGAAGTGGTTTCTACTGTTGCATTGGCAATTGGTGTTGCGGTTGCTTATTTGTTTCAACCCGGAAAAGTAGATAAGTCTAAATTAACTTTAGGAGATGCAAGTCAATATACAAATGCGAGTGCAAAGGATTTTTCATGGCTCGAATTCTTCTTGTCCAATTTTACTTTACAGGTTTTATTAGCGGCTATAGTCTGCGGAATTGCTTTGAACTTTTATCAAAAAAGAGAACAGACGATTTTGGTTTTGGAACGTTTTTCTAAAGTGGTTTTTACCTGTTTAAAATATGTCATGTATCTCGCCCCAATTGGTGCTTTTGGAGGAATGGCTTATACAATTGGAAAGTTTGGATTACAGACTTTGATTCCGCTGGGAAAATTGATGCTTTGTGTTTATTTAACAATGGCACTTTTTGTGTTCCTAATTTTAGGAAGTATCTTGAAATACTATAAAATCAGTATTCTTTCGATTCTAAAATATATTAAAGAAGAACTTTTGCTGGTTTTGGGAACTTCATCTTCAGAAGCTGCTTTACCAAGTATTATGGTCAAACTGGAAAGAATGGGATGTAGTAAATCGGTTGTTGGTTTGGTAATTCCAACTGGATATTCTTTTAATTTGGATGGGACTTCGATTTATCTGTCAATGTCAGTGATATTTTTAGCGCAATTGTATGATGTGCATTTGAGTTTCTTCGAAATTTTAACAGTAATCGGAATCTTAATGATTACCTCAAAAGGCGCTGCAGGCGTTACGGGAAGCGGTTTTATCGTCTTAGCTTCAACTCTGACAGCGCTCCATAAAATTCCGGTCGAAGGTTTGGCATTCTTGTTAGGAGTTGATAAATTTATGAGCGAAGCCAGAGCCATTACAAACCTGATTGGAAATACGGTGGCAACGATTATTATTTCGAAAACAGAAAGGGATTTCACAGAGCTGAATCTGGATCCTGTTATGGACGAATAATGAGATACACAGATAAAGCGGATTCGCTATCGCGAAAACACTGATTTTTAACTGATTTTTTTATTTGAATTTGGAGTTTGGAATTTTTTAAATTGGAATTTATGAAGAAAATAGGAATCTTAGGACTTGGCGGTGTCGGAGGTTACTTCGGCGGACTTTTAGCGAAAGCGTATTTTAAATCAGATGAGATTGAGATTGTTTTTATCGCACGCGGAGAAACACAAAAAGCAATAAAAGAAAACGGATTAAAGATTGTTACAGACGATTCCGAAACAATTGTTCATCCCAATTTAGTTTCAAATAATCCGGAAGAAATTGGTAAACTCGATTATCTTATTTGCGCGACGAAAACTTATGATATTGAAGAAAGCCTCATATCTTTAAAAGATTGTATCAAAAAAGAAACGTTGATTCTGCCTTTGTACAATGGAGTCGACGCACAGGAAAGAATTCAGAAATTATATCCGGAAAATGAAGTTTTACAAGGTTGTGTTTACATCATTTCGATGATTTTTTCGCCGGGAACCATTCGTAAAATTGGATTTTATGAAAAGCTTTTCTTTGGGTCCAAAACGGCTTCTGCTTCTCAATTAGAAGAATTACAAGATATTCTTCAAAAAGCAAAAATCGAAAGTCATTTGGTTAAAAATATAGAAGAAACCGTTTGGGAGAAGTTTATTTTTATTTCGGCTTTAGCAACGGCAACTTCCTATCTGAATCAGAATATTGGAGAAATTTTAAAAAACGCAGATTCAAAAGTGATATATATAGAATTACTTCATGAAATTGAAGACCTAGCGTTGGCGAAAGGTTTGAAAATGCCAAGAGATATTGTTTCGCAAACCATTATAAAGCTGGAAAAATCTCCGAAAGAAGCGACTTCCTCCATGCACAGAGATTTACAGGCAGGCAAAAATACCGAAGCTATTTCGTTAACTCAGTTTGTAGTAAACGAAGGAAAAAAATACGGTGTAAAAACGCCTCTTTATGAAAAGATTGCTCGTGTCTTAGTAAAGTAATTTTTTATTGTAGTACTGAAAAATTGCTCGCAAAGTCGCAAAGTCGCAAAGTCGCAAAGTCGCAAAGTTTTTGATTTTAAATTATTAAACCTTTGCGACTTTGCGACTTTGCGAGATTAAAAAATAACTTTGTGTCTTAGCGCCTTTGTGGCAAAAAAATAGCGCCTTTATAGTATATCTTAACTTTCATCTTTCGTCGCGCGAACCAAACTGATTCCTGATGTAAAAAAGACGATTCCTAATATTCCGTAAATAATCAGTGATTTGATATCTCTGGTTTCTCCAGATGTGCCGGCAAAAATAACGGCAGTATAAATAAGTCCTACAATTCCGAGGATTGTCAGCAATCCACCGAAAAATCTTTTTAGGTTCATGATGTTAGATTTTAAAGTTTATGTCAAATTTAAAATCATAAACTTTAATAGTTGTTATACAATTGTTTAGTAAAATTATATGATTTTCAGTGTTTAAAAACTGATTTCAAAGTTGTAAGAAAATAAATTAAGTTTTAATAGGATAATATACTTTTAAAGCTATTTTTGTCGCAATCAATTTAACTAACCAATAATGAGAAAAAACTACCTATTATTAATTCTTTTCGTTCTTTTTATTAATGCTGTAAAAGCACAGGAAGACGCTCCGGTTTCTGTAGTAAAACATCAGTTTAAGATTAACCCTTTACTTTCTCCGGGCTTTGTTTACGAATATGGATTTTCTGCGAAAAACACACTTTATTCAGAATTTAGTACGATAATTGGTTATCGCCATAACAGTTATTATGATGAATCAACCTGGTATTTTATCCCTAGAATTAGCGAACAATTCAGACATTATTATAATTTGGAAAAAAGGGCTGCCAAAGGTAAAAGGACAGATCATAATTCAGGAAACTTTGTCGCATTGTATACTGATTACAGTTTTCAATCCATTTCAACTAATAAGTTATTTAGCGAATATTGTCCTTCTTTTTCTGTTGGACCAGTTTGGGGAATTCAAAGAACTTATAAAAGAAAGTTGAATATCGATTTAAATTTAGGTGTGGGCGTTACTACAGATCGAAATGAAACGGAAGTACTTCCTATTGCAAACTTTACATTAGGCTGGGTTATTGGAAAATAACTTAGAATTTAAAATAGAAAAACCTTGATTTATCAAGGTTTTTCTATTTTAAATTCTAAGCCAATATTACGGACACTTTCAATTTTGATTTTAGGATCTGAATTGAAATATTTTCTAAGTCGGCTAATAAAAACATCCATGCTTCGTCCTGAGAAATAATCGTCTTTTTTCCATACAGACATTAAAATTTGGTCTCTTTTTAAAAGCTGATTGTGATTTAGATATAAATACTCAATAAGAGAAGCTTCCATTTCCGTAAGCTGTTGAACGTGATTTTTATTATTAAGAGTTAATCGTTCATTGTCAAAAATATACGAACCAATTTCAATGGTGTTATTTCCTTCCAGACTTCTCTTTTGCTCGATTCTTTTCAGGATATTTTGCAAACGTAAAACCAGTTCATCCACTTCAAAAGGTTTTACGATATAATCGTCTGCGCCTAGTTTTAGACCAATAAGTTTGTCTTCTTTTAACTTTCTTGCGGTTAAGAAAATAAAAGGAATTTCAGGATTGATTGTAATCATTTTTTCAGCCAGTGAAAACCCGTCCAGTTTGGGCATCATGACATCGAGAATACAAATATCAAAAGTTTGATCTTTAAAATAGTCTAAAGCTATTTCGCCATTTTCTGCCCAGGTAACTTCAAATTGATTCAGTTCTAAATATTGTTTTAAAATAGAAGCAAAATCAAAATCGTCTTCGGCTAAAAGTAATTTTTTCAAAATAAGGGATTTAAACTTTTAATAAAATGGTAAACTCGGTTCCTTTTCCTAAATCGCTGATCACATTAATAGTACCCTGATGCGCTTTTACAATTTGAGAAACATAATACAATCCGAGACCTAAACCTTTAGTATTGTGCAGATTTCCTTGTTCAACACGGTAGAATTTTTCAAAAAGAAGCGATTGTTTGTTTTTTGCAATTCCAATTCCGTCATCTTCAATACTTATAGAAAACTGATTTTCGATAATTTTTGTTTTAACGGTTATCGTATTAGAACCATATTTCACAGCATTTTCTAGAATATTCAGAAATGCCGTTGTGAGATGAAATCGGTCTAAAATTAATATTGTTTTTTCAGTCTGGAAATCTGTTTTTAAATCGATTTTTGGAAACGTAATTTTAAAATCATTTACAATAGAAAGCAAAAAATCTTCTGTTTCGATTTTTTCTTTTTGTAATTCGATTTCATTTTCTGCTAACGAATTGGCCATAACCTGATCTATCAAACTCTGTAAACGATTATTCTGACGCGAAATGGTATTGACAATGGCATTAAAGTTTTCTTCGTTTTCGCGAATGTTCTTCTGCTCTAAAATCTTTGTAGAAATCCCTAAAGTGGCAAGAGGCGTTTTTAGTTCGTGTGTAATATTATTGATGAAATCTGTTTTAACATCGCTTACTTTCTTTTGTTTAATTAAAGCTTTCAAAGCAATAACAAACAGTGTAATTAAAGTCAGGATCGAAAATAAAGAAAGAATCAGGATAAAAGTCATTCTTCTCAAAATAATCATTTCCCAATCAATAACAGAAACGTACATCGAGTCTTCGGTCAATAATTGATATTCTTCGTTTTCATAAATTCCATTCGTTGTTCCAACATAATTTCGAACCAGAAAAGCATGATTTAAAGAAGCCAGATTTCCGTATAATTTATTCTGGATAAAAGGTTTTTCAGAGAAAATGGTATCAGCTTTTTTTTCGTTTTTATATAAAATAAATTTGTTTAAAACGATGGCGAAATCAATTTTAAAATTCGGTAAATCTCTTTCAAATTTTCTTTGAATTTCCTTTGTTAAAGCACTTTGATAATCATTTTTTAAAACACCAACTTTAATATCCAGTTTAGAATTTTTTCCTTTAATATAATTCTCAGAAAGACTTTTATAAAGTGCTTCCTTTTTAGCAACCAAAGCAGAATCGATATCGCTGTAATTATTTGTGATTTGAGCGATTTCATTTTTAATCTGGGTATGAAACTGCGCGACTTTGTATTCGTAAGCCGTTTTTACCAAATAACATTGTACGGTCATCAGCACGATAAGTGCGATTACGGAAAATGAGATTAATAAGTTGATTCTTTGTTTCATTGTTGTTTCAAATTGTAGCTTACAGATAACTCTGATTGAACAAGTTTTTAAAAATTATTTCCACAAAATTTTCTCCCGCAGATTTAGCTGATTTAGGAGATAAAAAATCTGCTCAATTTGCTAAATCTGCGAGAGATTTAAAAATCAATAGGCTAATTTTCTTCGTCAAAAATAATGTTTTTAAAGCATAAATAGCCCGTTAACTCCGCATTAACCTACCATTAACCTCCGCAATTGGTTTTTCAGAGCATTTTTGCACTGTCATAAACCAAAAAACGATAAAAATGAATATCTATCTGCCATTAAAACTTTTAATTGCACTTTTGCTTTTCTGTCTTTCATTTGTTGCTCAAGCGCAAAATGAAACGCCAAAAGATTCAATTTCTAATCAGGAGTTGAAAGAAGTTGTTGTAGCCCAAAACAAAAAGACTTTTACCAATACCAACGGAAATATAAAAGTCGATGTTGCCAATTCTGTTTATAATTCAATTCCCAATCCGGTTGATTTACTTTCGAAACTTCCAAATGTACAAGTGAGTGCAGATCGCGAAAGTATTTCGATTGTCGGAAAAGGAAATCCACTGATTTATATTGACAATCAAAAAGTAGGAATGAACGATTTAAATGCTCTTTCTGTTGATGATATCAAAACCATAGAGATTATTCAGAATCCGTCTTCGAAATACGAAGCCGAAGGTCGTGCAGTGATTTTGATTACCAGAAAATTAAGCAGGAAAGACGGTTTTAAAACGAATGTTTCTGAAACCGCTTCTTTCAAAAAAAACTATAATAATTATCTGGGTCTCAATTCTAGTTTTAAAAAGAATAAACTGGAATGGAAAGCTAATTTCAATTATAACAAATTACAACCTTGGGAAAACCACAGTATTGCTTATCAGATTCCGCAGGCAAATATAGTGTCAGATTATGATGTTTCGGCGGTTACTTACAGAAAAGAATATATTTTTGGTGGAGGGTTATTTTATAAAATTAATGAAGAAGATTATTTTTCTGTGAATGTAAATGGTAGAAGACGTAACGACACTTTTGATATCAATACATTTACTTTTAACAAAAATCACAACGAAGAAAATAACGTATACACCTTCAGTGATAATTCCAGTTCAAAGAATTTCATTAATTCGTTTGTCAATTATTCGAAGAAAATAAAAGCAATTGATACGAAACTGTTTGTTGGTCTTCAGGGTTCCAACTTTAATCAGGATTTGTGGAGTTTAGTGCAGAATAATTTTAATGAAACTGAACTGGAATTATCTCAGAATCGTAATCAAAAGTTTGATGTCGATGTATTTTCCTGTCGAATTGATTTGGAAAAAAAGTTTAAAAACGAATGGAACTGGGAATACGGCGGATTGTATTCTTCTGCCAAATCTAAATCGGATTATGATGTTTTTGATTATGATAAAAACGAAAACACCACTTTCGATTATCACTTTAAAGAAGCCAATTCGGCGGTATATACTCAGCTTTCAGGAAAAATTAAAAAAGTTGATTTTTCAGTCGGACTTAGACTGGAAAATACCAATGTCAGCGCAAAATACAGTACGGATAATGCTTTTTTGATTGATAAAAATTATACGAACCTTTTTCCAAAAGCGCAGTTGTCGTTTACAATCGACAGTACTAAAAGTCTAAGTGTCGATTATGCTAAAAGTATTTCAAGACCAAATTATTCGTCTTTAAGTATGATTGCGACTTACATCAATCCGTATTTTATTTATGGAAGTAATATCAATTTGGGACCGACTTATATAGATGTGATTTCAACTGTTTTCCAATATCACGATAAATCGGTAAAGCTGACTTTGTATCAAAACAAAAATCCGACGTATCAGGATTTTATATTTGATGATCAGAACAATGTTTTGACTTTTACAGAGAAAAATTTCCGAAAAGAATCCGGTTATAATATCGAATTTACATTGCCTTTCACTTATAAATTTTGGACAAATATGAATTCTTTAATTTTTGCAACCAACAAAATTGAAGATGATGCTGCAGCATTCAATTCATCCAAAACCTATTTGTATTACTATTCCAATAATACATTTAAACTTCCAAAAGATTTTACTTTTGTTTTGTCTTTTTGGGGTGCAACCAAACAAAAAGAGGGTGTTTTTGAACGAAATGCAAAATTGATTTTTGATCTTTCGCTGGCAAAATCATTTGGTAAAAACTGGACATGCACTTTGAATTATAATGATATTTTCAAGAATACTATTTATTCAGAACGTTTTACAATCAATACTATCAGTTCAAGAGCCAGATATTTGGTTGATGCTAATGAAGTTTCGATTACGCTCCGCTATTCTTTTGGAAAAATTAAAGAAAGTGAATTCAAAGAAAAAAGTGTCAATGAAAACGAAAACAGAATCAGATAGAAAGTAAATTCCAAAATAAAAAATTCCAAATTCCAAGCGTCAAATTGGAATTTGGAATTTTTAATTTTTGGAATTTGATAAAATTAACCTTCGTCTTCTTCAGGTTCTTTTTTTGTAGTATCGTGTGGTAATTCTTCATCGTCATCGGTTGAATTTAGTTCGAAGAAACTAAAAAAAGAACCGCCGTAGCTTTTCTGAAATGAAAAATTACTCATATGATCGAGTTTGGTATATTTAGAATGTTCAATAATCATCATTCCGTCTTCTTCCAATAAATCTCTTTCGAAAACTGTCAAAACGATTTTTTCAAAAGTCGCCTGATCCAATCCATAAGGAGGATCAGCAAAAATGATATCGTAAGTGGTTTTAGCATTGTCTAAAAACTTAAAAACATCACTTTTTGTCGCAGCGATATCAAAATCAAATTCTGATGAAACTTGTTTGATGAATTTTACGCAGCCGAAATCGCCATCTACAGACGTAATGGGTGCGCTTCCGCGTGAAGCGAATTCAAAACTGATATTGCCCGTTCCCGAAAACAAATCCAAAACCTTTAAGCTGTCAAAATTGAAATGATTGTTCAATACATTAAACAATGCTTCTTTACTCATATCAGTCGTAGGTCTTACAGGCAGATTTTTTGGCGGATTAATGCGGCGCCCTTTGTATTTTCCTGAAATGATTCTCATGATTGAAATAAGATATAATGTTTTTGATTTTGAGCTGTTGAAAAACTATTTTTTTCCTGAAGTTTAGAAACGTCAAGGAAAGAAATATGGCGAACATATTTGTAAGCAATCTGATAGAATGGATCATTTTCTGATATAGTTCCCAGAAATTCTAATCTAAAACTTTCCGGATTCATGCTTAATTGTTCTGCAGTAAACAAAATGTAATAAATAAAATCTTCCGGTGTCTGATATTCAAATGAATTAAACAATAAAAGCTTCTGATTCTGAACCACTATGATTTCAAAATTCCCGGGATTAAAATTGATGACCATTTTCTTTTCGTCATCATTACGGGAATTATCCAGCAGTTTTTCGACCAAAATAGTGTTGGCATGTCTGTAATTAAAAGATCCAACATTGTCAATCAGGAAATTATTGATATTCACATACGGAATATAAACAGAATTCATTTCGTAATTTGGAATTCGGTCAAAAGTAAAGAAATCAGTTTCAAATACTTTTGTCGTGTATTGCAGATAACTTCCAAGGTAATTTTCATCAAACAAAGCAGTCGGAACAAAAGTCGAAAGATTGTTGGTATGAATAACCATCACATCGTCATAATTACCTTTTAATTCAGGATTGTTCTTGAAGGCATCACTTAATAAATCTTCAATTTTAGCCGTTTTGTTTGAAGTATCAAATTTAATTTCTTTAAAAGAAGTAATGACATTATTTAAAGTATCAAAACAGCAATATGAAAATCCAGACAGTGAAACCTGAATAGAAAGTTTTTTGTAATTTTTTGAAGTAATGTTGGTGTTGTGTAATGACATAATTGATTTACAATTCGTTACCTGTTTTAAATCAAGAAAGAATTTAAGCGACCACAAACTTACAAATTAAAAAGGAACAATTATAATTGCAATTTCAAAAAACAATTCTGAAGTAAAGTTAGGAAGACGTTACATTACTATTAATTTTTTTGAACCATATAAGTAATGTCAGTCAATTTAAGTTGTTTGTTTTTAAATGAACTTATATTGCTTATATGGTTTGATTTTATTTTTGCTACTTACATTCTAATTGTTCTTCTCATTAAAAAAGGCGAACTTTGCGTTTCAAATTTTCCTTATGAATTCAGCACACTTTTACGGTATTTTACAAAAACGATTTCCTTTTGTTCCAACGCTTAAACAGGATATCTTTTTTCAAAAAATCGCTATTTTTTTAACCGAACCGCAAAACGACACTATTTTCGTTTTGAAGGGATATGCCGGAACAGGAAAAACGACTGTAATCTCTACGATTGTAAACAATTTGGGAGATATTAATAAGAAATACGTTTTGCTGGCACCAACTGGACGCGCGGCGAAAGTGATTTCAAATTATTCAAATACTCCAGCCTTTACGATTCATAAAAAAATATATTTCCCTAAAAAATCATCGGGTGGAGGAGTGGCTTTTACGAAACAGGTTAACAAACATAAAAACACCATTTTTATTGTCGATGAGGCTTCGATGATTTCAGACAGTACTTTAGACAGTGGTTCACTTTTGGATGATTTGATCAATTATGTGTATTCGGGGCAAAACTGTAAAATGCTTCTTTTGGGAGATACGGCTCAGCTTCCACCAGTTAATTTAGATGTGAGTCCGGCTTTGGATATTGATACTTTAGGGTTTCATTACAGCAAAGAAATTGAACATATCGAATTAGACGAAGTAATGCGTCAGGAAGAAAGTTCAGGGATTTTGTACAATGCTACGGAATTACGTGAATTACTGAAAGAGAGCTTTATCACTGAATTTCGATTTAATGTAAAAAAGTTTAAAGATATTGTCCGATTAACTGATGGTTACGATATTCAGGATGCAATTAATATGGCGTACAGCAATTATAGTATTGAAGATACAGCCTTTATCGTTCGTTCCAACAAAAGAGCCAATCAGTACAATGAACAAATCAGAAGCCGAATTTTATTTAAAGAAAGCGAACTTTCGGTTGGTGACTTTTTGATGGTGGTAAAGAATAATTATTTCTGGCTGAAAGAAACGGATGAAGCCGGATTTATTGCCAACGGTGATATTATTGAAGTTTTAGAATTATTTGGAATAAGAGAATTATACGGATTTACATTCGCGAAAGTAAAAATCAGAATGGTCGATTATCCGGATCAGAAACCTTTTGAGACGGTTTTGATTTTGGATACTTTAAAAAGCGAATCTCCTTCTTTAACTTACGAAGAATCAAATCGTCTGTATGAAGAAGTAATGAAGGATTACGAAGACGAACCAACGAAGTACAAGAGATTCCAAAAAGTAAAAGAAAACGAATATTTTAACGGACTTCAGGTTAAATTTTCGTACGCTATTACGTGTCATAAATCACAGGGAGGACAATGGAACACGGTTTTTGTAGAACAACCGTATTTACCAGACGGAATTGATCGTGATTATATTAGATGGCTTTATACTGCAATGACACGTGCCAAAAATAAGCTGTATTTGATAGGATTTAAGGACGAAAGTTTTGAGGAATAAAAACTTTAGCCACAGATTAAAAGGATTTTCACAGATTTTTTATTTTAAAAGCTTAGTATTGTGAAGATTCATAGATGCTTAGTTTTTTGTTTCTCGAAGATTTTGCAGATTTAACGGATTTTTTTATTGGTCGTTCGAATTAATAATCAGCTTAATCTGCGAGAAAATTTTAAAAGCATTGTTAGAAAATCTTTTTAATCCTTTTAATCTGTGGCAAAAAAAAACGTTTACAAAGTGAATATACTAAACGACTTACATTCAATTTCATCTTCGTTTTCAAACACAGATAAAATGTCGTTTCTGTTTTTAGGATATGGGAGCCCTATGAATGCAATTGAAGGATTGTTTTTCCTCATTTAGTTTAAAAAACTTCCGCAAACCAATACTTTTTTATGTGTATCGTCACAAAGGTGTTTTTAATTATCAATAGCGACGGTCTAAAAATTTATAATCTACACAATTTGTTTAAAAAATAAATTTGGTGAGATAGTAAAATGTTTCATCTAAATTTGTTTATTTTTGTATAACTAGTTGTTTGTCAGTTGATTGTTTGTTTTGTATCTTCTTTTTTAAGTAGTTTTTTAAATGCCTTTTAGGATTAACTGGTGATAATTTAAAAAATGATAGAAGATGTTTACAAATTAAGCAAGAGTGCGGCATCAGCACTATAATCACTGATAAAACTAACATGAATCCAAACAAAGCATTATGGGAAAAAGGCGATTTTACACGCGTGGCAGAATCTATGAGAGAAAGCGGTGCGGAATTGGTTGCCAAAATTGGAATTAAAGAAAACAGTGACGTTTTAGATCTCGGCTGTGGCGATGGTACCACCGCAATACCTTCGGCAAAATTAGGCGCCAATGTTTTAGGTGTTGATATAGCAAGAAATTTAGTTGAAGCGGGTAATCTTCGGGCAAAAAAGGAAGGATTGGACAATATTGTATTTCAAGAAGGTGACGCAACCGATCTGAATGAATTAAAAAATCAGTCTTTCGATGTTACGATGAGCATTTTTGGAGCAATGTTTGCCCCAAAACCTTTTGATGTTGCTAAAGAAATGGTTCGTGTTACACGACCTGGAGGTAAAATTATTATGGGAAATTGGATACCCGGAGACCCAACACTGATTGCACAAATCCTGAAGATTAGTGCTGAATTTACACCACCGCCTCCTGAGGGTTTTATAAGTCCGATGCTTTGGGGGATTGAGGATAACGTGATTGAAAGATTCACAAATGCGGGTGTTCCTAAAGAAAATATTTCTTTTGAGAGAGATACCTTTACATTTAAAGCAGCATTCCCGCCTTCGGAGTGGCTAAATCGATTAAAAACTTATTATGGTCCCACCATGAATGCTTTTGAAGCTGCTGAACAAAATGGAAAAACTTCTGATTTGTATGCTAAACTTGGAGAATTAGTTAACAGTCAAAACAAAAGTAATGACACAAATTCTACATTAATTCCTGCAACTTATCTTCGTGTTACAGTTTTTGTTTGATTTCTTACCTTAATAAATAAGACGAATAATCAATCGATGTATTGTTTGCTGGTAAATAGAAAATTCCTGAACACGATTTTCATCCTTTACAGAAATATAAAAACAGAGAATTTAAAAGTAATTTTTGCATATTTGCAAACACTTAAAACCAGTGAAAATTAAATTACTAAATTTTGAGTTTTTTTAACTCAGTAAAATATAAGAATGAAAATAATAGCAGTAATTCCAGCCAGATATGCTTCAACCCGTTTTCCGGCAAAACTGATGCAGGATTTAGGAGGTAAAACAATAATTCTGAGAACCTATGAAGCTGCGGTTTCGACAAAACTATTCGACGATGTTTTTGTAGTAACCGATTCTGATTTGATTTTTGATGAAATCGTTTCAAATGGTGGAAAAGCCATTATGAGCATCAAAGAGCATGAATCTGGAAGTGACAGAATTGCTGAAGCTATCGCAGATCTTGATGTTGATATTGTGGTAAATGTTCAGGGTGATGAGCCTTTTACGGAAGCGGAACCTTTAGCTGAGGTTTTGTCAGTTTTTAAAAATGATCCGGACAGAAAAATCGATTTGGCTTCGTTAATGCGTGAAATTACAAATGTAGACGAAATAAATAATCCAAACAATGTAAAAGTGGTGGTAGATCAATCGCAGTTTGCATTGTATTTTTCAAGATCTGTAATTCCGTATCCGAGAGAGAAAAATGTTGGAGTAAGATATTTTCAGCATATCGGAATCTATGCTTTTAGAAAACAGGCTTTATTAGACTTTTACAGCCTTCCTATGAAAACTTTAGAAGCTTCAGAGAAATTGGAACAGCTGAGATATTTAGAATTCGGAAAACGCATTAAAATGGTCGAAACTAAACATGTCGGAATTGGTATCGATACGGCTGAAGATCTAGAGCGAGCTAGAGCGATGTTGAAAGATCTTTAATTCGTGATATAGAACGCAGATGAAACGGATTCGCTTTCGCGAAAGCGCGGATTGACACGGATTTTTATTTTAATATAATGTTTAAACGGATTTTTTGTCATTTCGACCGAAGAGAGAAATCGCACTAGTAACTCCACACAGGATGTCGCCAATCTTTGTAGAATTTCGAGTGTGATTTCTCGTTCCTCGAAATGACAAAATTTATGTGTAAAAATAAAAAAAAACTCCAAAAATCTTGGAGCTTTTTTACTATCTAAAACCTTCTAAATCTTAGTATAAACTAGGAAATTTAGAAGGATTAACTTCATGCATCATTCCATAAATTTTCTCGAAGATATCTTCAGCAGAAGGTTTTGAGAAATAATCACCGTCAGTTCCGTATGCTGGTCTGTGTGCTTTTGCAGCAAGAGTCTGCGGTTTGCTGTCCAAATATTTATAAGCGTCTTGTTCTTCCAGAATCTGCTGTAAGATAAATGCTGAAGCACCACCAGGAACATCTTCATCAATAACTAAAAGACGATTCGTTTTTGCGATACTTTTCACAATATCTTTATTGATGTCGAATGGAAGTAAAGACTGAATGTCAATTATTTCACAGTCAATTCCTAATTCTAATAACTCATTAGCTGCTTGCTGTACCAAACGTAATGTTGATCCGTAAGAAACTAAAGTAATATCGGCACCTTCTTTTAAAGTTTCTACAACTCCAATAGGTGTTTTAAATTCACCAAAATTTAGAGGTGTTTTTTCTTTTAATCTGTAACCGTTTAAACATTCAATAACAAGAGCAGGTTCATCACATTCTAACAAAGTGTTATAGAAACCGGCCGCTTGTGTCATATCTCTTGGAACCAACACATGAATTCCACGAATCGCGTTGATAATCATTCCCATTGGAGAGCCAGAATGCCAGATTCCTTCCAAACGGTGTCCGCGGGTTCTAATGATTAATGGTGCTTTTTGTTTTCCAACAGTTCTATATTGTAATGTAGCTAAATCGTCACTCATGATTTGAATAGCGTACAATAAATAATCTAAGTATTGAATTTCTGCAATAGGACGTAAACCTCTCAATGCCATTCCGATTCCCTGTCCAATAATGGTAGCTTCACGAATTCCGACATCAGCAACACGAAGTTCTCCGTATTTTTCCTGCATTCCTTCCAAACCTTGATTTACGTCTCCGATGTTTCCAACATCTTCACCGAAAATTAAAGTTTCAGGATATTTTGCAAATAACGCATCAAAATTATCACGAAGAATCATTCTTCCATCTAAATCCGGCTTTGCATTTTCTGCATATTCAGGAAGTACTTTTTCAACAGAAAATACATTTTGAGCAGACTCAGAATGCTGATTACTGCTGAACTTTTCCTGAGTTTCGGTTATAAATCTTGTAATCCAGTTTGAAAGTAGAACTTTGCTGTTTGGAACTTCAATAAAACGAAGAATTTTTCTAGCATAAACTAATAATTCCTTTTTTAAAGGCGCTTTAATCGCGGCTAATTCAGAAATTAATTTTTTAATTCTTTCTTTATGATTGATGCTTGCTTCTGCAATTTGTCCTAATAATTCAAGAAGGTTTTTCTGTTCCTCAATAATTGGATTGATGAATGAATTCCAAGCTTCTTTTTTAGCCTCTAAAACATGTTTCTTTAATTCGAAATCAAGTTCAGAAAGCTCTTCCGGAGAAGCAATATTGATGGCAATCATCCACAAACGCATTTGGCGGATACAGTCATAATCTTTTTCCCAAGCCAGTCTTTCTGCACTTTTATAACGTTCGTGAGAACCAGAAGTAGAGTGGCCCTGAGGCTGTGTCAATTCGCTTACGTGAATTAAAACCGGAATATGTTCTTCTCTTGCAATAGCTCCGGCTCTTTCATAAGTCGAAATCAATTCTGCATAATCCCAGCCTTTTACTCTAAAGATTTCATAACCTTTAGCGTCTTCATCGCGCTGGTATCCTTTTAAAATTTCAGAGATATTTTCTTTAGTCGTCTGGTGTTTTGCGTGAACCGAAATTCCGTATTCATCGTCCCAAACACTCATTACCATTGGTACCTGTAAAACTCCTGCAGCATTTATGGTTTCAAAAAATAAACCTTCAGAAGTACTGGCATTACCAATAGTTCCCCAAGCTACTTCATCACCATTAACAGAGAATTTGTCTTTGATTGTTATTCCATCAACATTTCTGTAAATCTTAGAAGCCTGCGCTAATCCCAATAATCTTGGCATTTGTCCTGCAGTTGGCGATATATCTGAGCTTGAATTTTTTTGTTTTGTTAAGTCTTTCCAGGAACCGTCTTCGTTTAAACTGTGTGTTACAAAGTGTCCTCCCATTTGTCTTCCAGCAGACATTGGATCGAAAGCTAAATCAGTATGACCATATAAACCGGCAAAGAACTGTTTTGCATCCAATTCGCCAATAGCCATCATAAAAGTCTGATCGCGATAGTATCCAGAACGGAAATCCCCGTTTTTAAAAGCCTTGGCCATTGCCAGCTGCGGAACTTCTTTTCCGTCGCCAAAAATTCCAAATTTAGCTTTTCCTGTTAATACCTCTTTTCGACCTAATAGACTACATTCGCGGCTTATTACAGCAGTTCTGTAGTCATTCAATACCTCAGTTTTGAAATCTTCAAATGTCAATGTAGTATTGTTTATTTCTTTTATCATAATCTTGAAGGGTCATGTTTATGTCGCGAAATTACTTAAAAACAATCAATAATCATAATTCTTTAAACTAAATATAATTTAATTATTTGTATTTAAAATCAAAAAATGGTGTATTTTTTTTATTGTGTTTCTATGTAAAATTTAAATTTTTTGACAATTTCGCAATATTTTGTTTAAAATTTATTTGATTAAAACCATTTTCGGGTAAAAAGAGTAACTAATGTTTTTGGTGAGAAAGTGATTATAAATCGTACTTTTTCGTTGTAATTTGGTTGCGCTATTTCCCATCCGTTATTAGAATAGACTGGAAAATAAAGTTCAAAGTAATCCGGAACCAGATTTAAACGCACTCCGGTGTCATAAGCAAAGTACTCTTTTTGATGTTTATTTTTTAAAAAACCTATATCTCCGTAAAGTTCTACCCAATTCCAAACGGCGTAACTCGCGTTTAAAGTTGTCATCCACTGATTGGCATAAGAGGGTTCAAGTTGCGATTTAAAACCACCTTCTGCAATAACATACTGCTGACTAAAAAATCCGGTGCTTTCGGATCTTCCAAAAAGATTATAATCAAATAAATAATCGGTAGGACGATCTAAACCAAAACTGAAATAATCCGAATCGGTTCTGTTATACAAGAAACTTCCGGCGAATAATCTTAAGTTTAGTTTACGGTTATTCTGAAATAATCGTCTGTATTCTACTTCTCCTGAAAATTTACCAAATCCACCTGAAAATTGTAAATCAGTCATAAAACTGAAATGATCAATTAATTCTGTCTTAGTATTGGAATATCTGGCGTTAAAAATGGAGTAATTCGGTTTGGAATTATCTGTGATATATTCGCTTTCCTCTCTATTTACAATCACTTGTCGAAATAAAAACAATTGCTTTCTGTTGTCTCTAAAATCTTTTTCGCGAATGCGGAACTGCACCATTGGATTTAGTCTCAAATAAGTAGCGTCGGGCGCATAATGAAAATAGTTTTGACTAAGAGAATAACGAACATTGAATAAAGTACTGTTTCTGTAATATTGATTCCATGAAAAAGCAGACGAACCAGACAGACTTCCTGTTTTAGTAGAAAAAGCAGGATTAATATCAAAATTAAATGGTTTGTCTAAAATGGTTTTATTATGAAAACGAACTCCCGGAGTTAGTCCGTCATAATAATTGTAGTATAATGTCGGAATGTATAAAATCTGATTGTAGTACGGATCTTCCAAATCTTTAGCAAAGTTAAACTTGATAGGACGATTTGTGATTACTAGACTTTTTAATGATTTCCAATTGTTTCTCTGATTGTATTCCGGGACTTCATTATCATAGTTGATAACAATTTTATCTGCATTTTTTCTTTCAAATTCGTAAACAGAATCTTTTGTTTTAGGTTCGATCCATTCTTTAAAAACAACTTTATTTTTCTTAAGTCCGTAAATAGGAATTGGAGCATAAATTCCCGTTTTGTTTTTAATAGAAAAAGTTACACTGTCGGCAGTTCTTGAAACGTTCGAAAATTTATAATCAATAATATCTCTGGAGTCGATTATGGTATTAAAAAACCAGTCTATCTTTTTTTTGCTTTTTTGAGTTAGAATCTTTTCAAAATCATAACGGTTTGTTTGTTGATTTTTGTTGAGATTATAAAACTCTTTTACACTTTCGGGAACAATATTGTGGTTTAAATAATCGTCCAGATAGCTCAAACTCAAACCTGCACGGTACTTACTTGCAATTTGTTCGTTGAATTTAATCAAAGTATTTTTGGGATCTCCCAATGGCTGATCCAGATTTTTTCGAGCCATAAGCATATAATAATAGCTGTATTGCTCGTTAAAAGTCAGATTGGTGATATTGTAGCTTTTAAAGAGTTTCATGTCTGAAAGTCTGCCCAGCATTTTTTTATCCAGATGATTTTCTTCCATATATTTCATCATGGCATAAATCTGAATTCCGTCATAAACCCAATTGTCTTTTCTGGAATCCATGCGGAGACTGTTTTTTAGGTAATTGTTTAAAAACGTTTTTAAAAACTGAATTTCGAACATAAAATCATCCGGAAACGGACTAATGAAAGAAGGCAGCTGGTTTAATCCGTAAAAAGGATTTCGATCATAATCTGCCTGGGAAACTGTGATTTTTTCATGAGGATACTTACCAATAAAACTGGTGGCAAAAGAAACCACACGATCAATAATTATCGCTTTTTGAATTTCATCAATCTTCTTGTTTTTTAGATTCGTTTCAACTTCCGTTAAGCCATTATCATAAGATCTAAAAGAGTTTTGTTTTTCGATATAAAGACTAAAATCGGTTCTGTTTTTTCCGGAAAAAGAATAAATACTGAAATCTTTGTTGGAAACGTCTTTTGAAACCGAATTTAAATCGGTTGTAATAGCATACGGATTTGGAATTTTAATTTCAACTTCATAATCTACTGTAGCATTGGCAATGTCATCAAGATTAAAATTACTGTATTTTATAAAGTTATGGTTTTCGAAACGGGCAGGACTTAAGAACCAGTTTTTAAGCGCCATTCCGCCATTTTGATCAAACCCAAAATGAGTAAACTTGTCATTTGGGACTTTAACGATATAAGTTAGATGCAAATCAACTTTTTCATTTGGAGCCAGTTTTCGATTTAAGCGAACCACAATATAATCCGGATTTTCGCCGGATCTTTCCCATTCAAAAGCAGATGAATTATCGTCTGTAAGGCTTAAAATAGTAGTTTTTCCACGATCTGCAGCTTTTGCTAAATGAAAACCTCGGTAAAACTCATCCGAGAAACGTTTTGCTAAAGGTGTGTTTTTACTAACAAAAGCATTGTTCCAGTCGTTAAGTACAATAGTAGATAAAGAATCTTCAGAAGTATTGTGATACGTAATATCCTGTTTTACATTCAGTGTTTTTAGTTCGAGATTTACCGCCACCTCCATCTTAGAAAGATGTTGTGCTGAAAGTTTTATTGTACTGAATAAAACTAAAACCGTGTAGATAATTTTAAAAAACAATTTCAAGAATGGCGCAAAATTTATCAGATATACTTAAGTTACGTACATAAAGTTACTTCGGATTTTTGTAAAAATAGCATAAAAAAAGCTGTTTAAAAAAACAGCTTTCAATTTTTACGATATTTAATAAAATTTAACCATATATGTCAGGTAACTGTATTTGAATTATAATACTTTGACAGCAAAATTATAATTTCTTATATCGCTTATATGGTTTGAAATATTTAGAAATTCGGACTTAAATCGTATTTCTTGTAGAATTTATCCAAAACATCAACTACTTCATCTTCTGTGTCAACAATCTTGAATAAATCCAAATCTTCCGGACTAACGGTATGCATTTTTTCTACCAAAACAGTTTTAACCCATTCGATTAGGCCAGACCAAAACTCGACTCCCACCAAAATAATTGGGAATTTTCCAATTTTTTTAGTCTGAATCAAAGTGATGGCTTCAAACATTTCGTCCAGAGTTCCAAAACCACCCGGCATTACCACAAACCCCTGAGAGTATTTTACGAACATTACTTTTCTCACAAAGAAATAATCGAAATTCAGGTTTTTATCGTGATCGATATAAGGGTTAAAGTGTTGTTCAAAAGGCAATTCAATGTTTAAACCAACCGAAGTTCCGCCTCCTAAATGCGCGCCTTTGTTTCCAGCTTCCATAATTCCGGGACCACCTCCTGTAATCACACCGTAACCTGCTTTACTGATTTTATAAGCAATTTTTTCGGCCAATTGATAGTATTTATCTTCTGGTTTTGTTCTTGCCGAACCAAAAATAGAAACACAAGGCCCAATACGTCCCATTGCTTCATAACCGTTTACAAATTCAGACATAATTTTAAAAATTGCCCAGCTGTCATTGGTTCTAATTTCATTCCACGTTTTTTGTTTCAAACGGTCCTGAATTACTTTATCTTCATCATTATCAAAATCTTCTAATCTCATTTTAGGTATTTTAATTTATTATTTTATTTCTATATTTTTTGTGTAGTTAAAAGAAGGAGCTCGTTCCTGCTGTCCGCTATATCTTTTGTTTTGAACCCCAAAACAAAAGGATGCCGCTTCCATCAGGGCTAGGGCAGTTGGTTTCAAATAAATAATTGGTTTAATTGAAAGATCTCTCTTTTAACTTTGAATTTTTCAAAAAAAGCGGACACTAAATTAACTCTTTTTTCCAGAATTGTTATAGAAAACAGTAATTATAATCTAAATCTAATGTTACGATAATGACGAATTTGAGGTTTTTGTTTCATTATCAATGAATTAAATTAGATTCGACATTAATTATGAATTTGAAATAGGATGTTCCGTAATTTCAATAAATGATTTGATTGTCGGCCTTTTATAAAGAAAATTTACTATTTCAAGTTTTCTATTGTAATAGTACGAAACGTATCGCAATAGGTGTTTTTAGGAACATTATTTCTTTTGCCAGGTTCAATTATTTCATTAAAAGATAAAATAACACGATCAATTTCGTCCTTAATGACTTTGTTTGGAGCAATAGAATTTACATTCGTAATTTTTCCTTCGCTATTAATTGTAAAACGTGGCCTGCATATAATTTCACCTCTTAATTCCTGGCTGTTAAGTGTTTTTAAAGAAATGTTTTTTAGGATATAATCATATAATCTGTCATACAGACATTTATTTATTTGCCAGTATAAAGTAGAATCTTCACAACCTTTTATTACGGGAGGTACATCAACTACAGCAAATTGACTTGCTTTTATTACAGTTTCATTATCTTCTCTGGCAAATAACTGTACACTTATTTTACCTGATTTATCACTTTCTTTGATCCCTAATTTTTCCAAAGGAAATTTTTTGAAAACCTCAATAATTTTTTTCTCTAATTCTTTATCTCTGGAATTGATACGGCAGTTTGTTGCTTTGCCTGTTTTGCTTAATTCAAAAGTTAATCGAACACTAAGGTCGGTTTTGTTTTTTGAAACATCTTTATAAAAAGTAGACCATTTAATTGAGCTAAAGTCAATTTTTTTGAGCAGTTTTTTCTCCAGATAAATCTTGAAATGATTAGCTAAATCACTATTTTCACTAGGTTTGGCTAAATCCTTAAAGGTATTGATTTCGTTTTTATACTCGTTTTGGAGTTCTTCCTGAGTATAGTAAGGATTGTCAGACTGATCTTCTTTTATGTTTTTAATTCGTTCCTGGAAAACTTTATTGAGACTGTCTTTTTGAGATTGAGAATAAGTAGTAAGAGAGAATATCGATATTATAATAAATAATACGGTGGTTTTCATATTTCGCTTTTTTAAAGCTAAAATATAAAATAATTATTGTTAAATTATGAAAATGTGTAAATCTTTGTCAAAGTTCTAAACTTTGACAAAGACCTTTTCTTTACTCTAATTCTTTTTTCAAAAACTTAGCCGTATAACTTTTTTTGTTCTTCGCCACTTCTTCAGGTGTTCCTTTAGCAACTAGTTGTCCGCCGCCTTTTCCGCCTTCCGGACCAATATCGATAATGTAATCCGCAAGTTTGATAACATCCATATTGTGTTCGATTATCAAAATCGTATTTCCTTTATCAACCAGTTTGTTGATAACCTCCATTAAGACACGAATATCTTCAAAATGTAATCCAGTAGTTGGCTCGTCCAGAATGTAAAATGTATTTCCGGTATCTTTTTTAGATAATTCTCCGGCCAGTTTAATACGTTGTGCTTCACCACCGGAAAGCGTTGTGCTTTGCTGTCCAAGTGTAATATATCCTAAACCAACATCCTGAATCGTTTTGATTTTTCTGTGGATTTTCGGAATGTTCTCAAAAAACGGAACTGCTTCATCAACCGTCATGTCCAGAACATCTGAAATAGATTTTCCTTTATAACGAATCTCCAGAGTTTCTCTGTTGAAACGTTTTCCCTGACAGGTTTCACATTCTACATAAACATCCGGTAAAAAGTTCATTTCGATGGTTCTGACGCCAGATCCTTCACAGGTTTCACATCGTCCGCCTTTAACGTTAAAGCTAAAACGTCCTGCTTTGTAACCTCGAATCATACTTTCTGAAGTCATTGTAAACAGATTTCTGATTTCAGAGAAAACTTCAGTATAAGTCGCAGGATTCGAACGTGGTGTTCGCCCAATCGGACTTTGATCGATATCAATAACTTTGTCAATATGTTCTAAACCTTCAATCTTTTTATAGGGTTGTGGTTTTTTAACACCATTAAAATAATAGGCATTCAGAATCGGGTAGAGGGTTTCGTTTATCAAAGTCGATTTCCCGCTTCCTGAAACTCCTGTAACGCAAACAAGCTGTCCTAACGGAATTTCGATAGAAACATTTTTAAGGTTGTTTCCTGTAGCTCCTGTAAGTTTTAAGAATTTGCCGTTTCCTTTTCGTCTTTCTTTAGGAATATCAAATTTCATTTTACCATTCAGATATTGAGCGGTAATGGTGTTTGATTTTAAAGTTTCTTTTGGAGTTCCAATACTAATGATTTCTCCTCCATATTTTCCGGCTTTTGGGCCAATATCAATTACATAATCAGCTGTTTCGATCATGTCTTTGTCGTGTTCTACTACAATAACCGAATTTCCAATATCACGTAATTGTTCTAAAGACTGAATCAGTTTTTCGTTATCTCTTTGATGTAAACCAATACTAGGTTCATCCAAAATATACAAAACACCGACCAATTGAGAGCCAATTTGAGTTGCTAAACGAATACGCTGAGCTTCTCCACCAGAAAGTGATTTTGAACTTCGGCTTAAAGCCAGATAATTCAAACCAACATTCATTAAGAAGTTCAAACGGTCTTTAATTTCTTTTACAACTTCAGAAGCAATTAAAAGTTGTTTGTCAGTCAAATGACTATTCAAATCATGAAACCATGCTGTCAAATCTGAAATATCCATATCACACAATTCGGTGATATTTTTTTCATTTACTCTAAAGAATAATGCTTCTTTTTTAAGGCGTGAACCTTCGCAAACCGGACAAGGAATTTCGTCCATAAAATCTTTTGCCCATCGTTTGATGCTTGTTGTAGCGCTTTCATCATATTGATTTTTAATGAAATTAGAAATTCCTTCAAAATCAATCTTATATTCTCTGGTTACGCCAAGATCTTTAGAATTGATAGAAAATTTATCTTTTCCGCCATACAAAATCATCGTCATGGCTTCTTCCGGAATTTTCTCGATAGGATCGGTAATTTTGAATCCGAATTTTTCTCCAATGGTTTCCAGTTGTTTGAAAATCCACGAAGATTTGTATTCACCAAGCGGAGCAAAACCACCGCTTTTTATTGATAATTTCGGGTTTGGGATGATCTTTTTAACATTGATTTCATGTACAGTTCCCAATCCGTTACAATGCGGACAAGCTCCTTTTGGAGAGTTGAAAGAAAATAAATTCGGTTCCGGATTTTGATACGATATTCCAGTGGAAGGACACATTAAATTTCGGCTGAAATAACGAACTTCATTAGAATCCTGATCCAGAATCATCAAAACATTTTCACCGTGATGCATGGCAGTATTGATACTTTCTGATAATCTTTTCTGATTGTCAGGTGTATCTTCAATTTGCATTCTGTCTACCACAATTTCAATATCGTGTGTTTTGTAACGGTCTAATTTCATTCCCGAAACCAAATCCTGAACTTCTCCATTTACACGGACTTTTAAGAATCCTTGTTTGGTAATCTGTTGGAATAATTCGGCATAATGTCCTTTTCTGGCTTTAATAACCGGAGCCAGAATATTGATTCGTTTTCCTTTATAGTCCTGAATAATCAAATCTTTAATTTGTTCATCAGAATAAGAAACCATTTTTTCGCCTGTGTTGTAACTGTAAGCGTCTGCTCCACGGGCGTATAAAAGTCTAAGGAAATCGTAAATTTCAGTAATAGTTCCAACCGTTGAACGCGGACTTTTGCTGGTTGTTTTTTGTTCAATGGCAATTACAGGAGAAAGTCCGTCAATTTTATCTACATCGGGACGTTCTAATCCGCCAAGGAATTGTCTTGCATAGGCAGAGAAAGTTTCAACATAACGACGCTGTCCTTCAGCATAAATAGTATCAAATGCCAAAGATGATTTTCCTGAACCGGATAAACCAGTAATAACAACCAGTTTTTCACGCGGAATAGAAATGTCTATATTTTTAAGATTATGAACTCTTGCACCAAGAACTTCAATAGTATTGTCTTTTTCTAACATAATTTTGAGCAAAACGCAAAGTTACCACTTTGATTTGTTCTTTTAGTGCTCGATAGCAAAAGTTTATGTTATAATTAGTAACAAAAAACGCTAGTTTATACTAGCGTTTTCTTTTTCGGGTTGCGATATAATCTTCGATGGCTTCTTTGGTGGTGTACCAGTTTCTGCCTTCTTTATAAGCGTCTATTTTTCCTGTTCGCGCCAGTAAACTAACATATTCCTGACCATAGGGGGATTCGGGTTCACTAACGATATCTGATATAGACTGATAATCATAAGTACTTCCCGGCATTGCGTTTAGATAAATATTTAAGGTTCTTTCGAGAGCCTGACACATCAAAAGTGTCAACTTTTGATAATTGCCATTATTGGCTTGATTTAATGCCTCATAATATTTTTTGCTGTCATTCTTAAGAATGATTGCAGGAGGAAAACCACGACGCATTAAAAGTAAGTTCATGCTTAAACGAACAGTTCGGCCGTTTCCATCAAAAAAAGGATGAATCCATACTAGTTTATGATGGTAAATTGTGGCGAGTTCGATATCATTTAAATCCAATGGATTTGTATTGATAAAATCAATTAATTCATCAAGATAATCTGAAACTTTATTCGCGTTTGGAGGTAAAAAATTTGCTCCTGAAATACGAACACCACCATTTCGAATACGTCCTGCAAAATTATCTTCAATAGAACGTAAAACTAAACCATGAATAGAAAGTATATCAATACTTCTGAGTTTGTAATTTTTGTCAACAATTGAATATAGATAATCAATTGCTTTATCATGATTGTGTGTTTCAAAATGCTCACGCAGAGATTTTCCTTTAATGGTAATACCTTCCTGAATTACCATTTGGGTTTCACGTAAACTCATTGTATTCCCTTCAATACTATTTGAATTGTAAGTCCATTCTAGAGATAAACTTTCGCGGATTTTATTCAAAGCGATATCGGGCAGTGGTCTGCTGGTTTGCAGTTTCTGCCTTTTTTGGTGCAATCGGTCAAATGTTGATTGAAATTCTTCTCGGTATGTTAGATCTATATTCCACATTATGACCACAAATGTAAATGTTAATATCGGATAATGAAAATTTTTAATTTATCCGATATTAAGCTTTACTCAATCGTCATAGAGCGAAGTTTGGTTCGATAAGCTTCCAGTGCAATTGATTTAGAAATAAAGCCGTGATATTTTCCATTTCGTAAAACAGGAAGAAATGCTGATTTGGATTTTTCGAATTTGCTCATTACAATTTCCATGCTGTCAAAAGAAGAAATTGTCGCGGCAGGAGTTTTCATTACGTCTTTAATCTGCGTGTATTTTACGCGATAAGAATTAAAGATAATTTCTCTGATATCATTAAAATGAACTACACCAACTAATTCTTTTTCATTATCTACAACGGCAAAAACTACTTGATTGGAATGAGAAATCAGATCAACCAGCTTGCTTAAGTTTTCATCCGGATGAACTGTTAAATAATCACACTGAATAATGGTGTCAATATCTAAAGTTGAAAGAATGTTAGAGTCTTTATTACTGGTAAAGGCGTGACCTTTTTTAGCCAGTCCTTTTACGTCAAGCGAATATTTCTCGTAACGTTTAGAAATTGCAAAACTAATAGAAGAAACCATCATTAGCGGAATCATTAAGCCATAACCTCCTGTGATTTCTGCAATTAAGAAAATAGCGGTTAATGGCGCATGAAATAAACCGCTTAGAATTCCTGCCATTCCTACCATTGTAAAATTGGTAATAGGAAGTTTGGACAAACCAATCATGGTTATAAATTTTGAAAAGAAATAACCAAGGTAAGATCCTAAAAATAAAGAAGGGGCAAAGTTTCCTCCGTTTCCTCCGCTTCCAAGCGTTAGTCCGGAAGCAAAAACTTTCATCATCATAGTGGCACCTACAAAAAGCAGTAAAACCCACTGATTGTTTCTAAAATCTGCAAAAAGAGTATTGTCCAATAGTTTTCCGGGATCGGTTTCAGATAATGTTCTGATGCTTTCGTAACCTTCACCAAACAGAGTTGGAAAAATAAAAATTAATAATGCTAAAAGTGATGAACCAATTAGTGCTTTTTTATAAGGATTAATTTGCTGTTTAGAGAAATAATGTTCAACTCTCTGAAAATTTCGGGAATAATAAATTGCTGTTAACCCTGTTAAAACCCCTAATATTACATAAAAAGGAATGTTATGATAATCGAAAGTTTCTTGTTTTTTGAAACTTAAAAGAATGCTTTCATCTAAAACAATTGCAGAAACCAAAGCACCGGTCGCCGCCGAAATCATAATTGGGGTAAAGGCCGAAATACTAACATCTACCAATAAGACTTCAATGGCAAAAAGAACTCCTGCGATCGGGGCGTTAAAAGCTGCCGCGATTCCCGCCGCAACACCGCATCCAATCAGTAAGGTTCTGTCTTTATACTGCATTTTGTAATTTTGAGCATAATTCGAACCAAATGCTGCTCCGGTAATTACGATTGGACTTTCTAAACCTGCAGAACCTCCCAGACCAACCGTTAACGAACTTGTCACAATTTGAGCATACATCTGTTTTCTCGGAATAATACTGGCCTTTTGGGCAACAGCATAAAGAATCTGTGAAGTACCTTTCTGGATGCTTCCGTTAAGTACTTTTTTTACAACAAAAACGGTTAGTAAAATTCCGATAATTGGCAGAATACTATTGATGAAGCTTAATTTTAGAATGCCATTAATATAAGTTGCAAAGGAAAAAACACTGTGTGCAAAGGTCTTAAGTACGATAACGGCAAAGGAACATGATATTCCAATAAGAACACTTGACAAAAATAAGAACTGCTTTGGAGTCATTAAGGATTGTGCCAAAGCAATGATGCTTTCGAGTCTTCTGAAATATTTTTTTAGCATTCTGATTTAAAAATTAACGGTCTTACAAAATTAAGTCATAATCTTGTATCAAAAAAATAAAAACGCATAAGTATTAAAAACCAACCGCTTTGTCATCTCCTCTAAAGTCGGCCCCACCTTCTAATTTACCATCTGGCAGAACTAAAATTGCATCTACTTTTCCGATTATAGGAGTTGGTTTTTCATTGATTAAATAATTTTTAGCTTTAAGCAGATCTATTGTTTTAGTTTGAAAAGTATTGGGTTCAAAAGTAATTAAATCAGGAAGCCACTGATGATGAAAACGCGGTGCATTTACTGCTTCCTGCATACTTAGATTGTATTCGTAAACATTTAAAATAGTCTGTAATACAGAAGTGATAATAGTTGAACCTCCCGGAGTTCCAACTACCATCAATAATTTTCCGTCTTTCTCTACAATTGTTGGTGTCATCGAACTTAGCATTCTTTTTTGCGGTGCAATGCTGTTGGCTTCATTTCCAATCAAACCAAACATATTTGGAGAACCGGGTTTGGCACTGAAATCGTCCATTTCGTTATTTAAAAAGAAGCCTAATTCGTCACAATAATATTTAGAACCGTAACCGTCATTTAAAGTTGTGGTTGCGGCAATTGCATTTCCAAATTGATCTACAATAGAATAATGTGTTGTTTCTGTACTTTCTGCATAATTTACTTTTCCTTCTTTTATTTCAGAAGACAATGTCGCTTTTTCAGGGTTAAAGCTAGCCATCCGGTCACGTAAATAATTTTGATCCAGTAATTCTTTTATCGGAATTTTGACAAAATCGGGATCGCCTAAAAAGTAACTTCTGTCGGCATAGGCTCTTCTTTCTGCTTCCACAATAACCTGAATGGCATCGGCTGAATTATGTCCCATTTTAGCTAAATCATACGGTTCCAGCATTTTTAGAATTTGTGCCAGACAGATTCCGCCACTGCTCGGTGGAGACATCGAGGTTATTTTTAAATCTTTATAAGTAAACTGAAGCGGTTTTCTCCATTTAGCTTCATATTTTGCCAAATCTTCCATCGTAATGATGCCACCTTTTTGCTGAAGGTAATTAACTAAAATTTTCGCTGTTTCTCCTTTATAGAATTCATTTCTTCCTTTTTTCTGAATTCTTCTCAAAGTCTTGGCAAGAGCAGGATATTTGATAGTATCATTTTCTTTGAAATTTCCGGAAAGCAGAGAAGATTCTCCGTTAATTTTGACAATGCTTTCGTGGTAATCTTTTAAGCTTTTCTCTTGTTTTTTGGTAACCACAACACCTCTTTCTGCCAGAGCAATTACGGGTTCCAAAATTTTAGAAATTGGCATTGTTCCGTATTTTTTATGAACCGCAAAAACACCGGCAATAGTTCCGGGAACTCCAATTGCTAGAGCTGTTTCGGTACTTTTTCCTTTAATTACATTTCCGTCACTGTCTAAAAACATATCTTTTGTAGCTGCCAGAGGCGCTTTTTCGCGATAATCCAAAGAGCCGACTTCTCCGTTGGCTTTTCTGTAAACCATAAATCCGCCTCCGCCAATATTTCCGGCAAACGGAAAAGCAACAGCTAAAGCCAATTCTGTTCCAACCATGGCATCAAATGCGTTACCGCCTTTTTTCATAATGTCGGTTCCAATTTTCGAAGCTTCTTCACGGGCAGAAACTACCATAGCTTTTGTAACGACTAATCCGGTAGGATTTGTTTGCTGTGCATTACTGCTGATATAAATAAAGGCTAATAAAAGCGTAATTTTTTTCATGTGGATAAGATGTAGTTTGAAATTTGCCGTTATAGAGAAAGGAGTTTTTCTCCAGCTTGTTTTCTTATTTCTTCAAAAAACAGAGTAAATTCTTCTTCAAAATCATCGTAGAACTCATTTAATTCCTCTACAGCATACTGCATTTTAGAAATGTTTTTAGAGCGACGATCCATTTGAGTCAGAATTTGGTGTATTCCTTCAGTGGTACGATAACTTAGAAGCCAGTTTCTCTCGATCATATATGGCATTAAACCTTGAGTTTTTTCCGTTAAAATATCGTAATTATCATGCAAAGAATTATAGAATCGATTAATAAAACTTTCTAATTTTTCATCAGAATAATTGGTCCAGTTTTTTGCCAGAAAATGATCGTAAACAATATCTACAATAACTCCGGCATAATGATGGTATCTGTCGTGTAAACGTTTGGTGCTTTTTCTGAAAACATCGTGAGAATCGGTATAAGTATCAATGAATCGGTGAAGTAAAATACCTTTTTGCACGTCTTCGGGAAAATGTTCAAATTGTTTTCCGCGAATTCCATCTGCCATAAAATTCCCGATTTTAATCAAATCATTTTCTCCAGAAAGATATATATGGGCTAAGAAATTCATTTTCGTATAGAGTTGCTGAGAATCTTAGTGGCTAAGTTTCTGAGTTATTTTAGTAAATGTATAAAAACTTTTTTAAATCATTTTGTTATAAAAACAATACAATGAAAGTGCTTTCTTATAAGTTAAATTTAAAATCTTAGAAACTTAGCACCTTAGTAACTCAGTAACTTTTTTATATTTGTAAAAAAATAACCCTAACTCACAAAAATGACTCTAATAAAATCTATTTCTGGAATCCGTGGGACAATCGGAGGAAAAGTAGGAGATAACTTGACTCCTGTAGATGCAGTGAAGTTTGCATCGGCTTACGGAACTTTCTTAAAAAATAATATTGCTAAAGATAAATTAACTGTTGTAATTGGTCGCGATGCCAGAATTTCCGGGCCAATGATTCACAATCTGGTTGTAAATACTTTAATTGGTTTAGGAATCAATGTCATTGATCTTGGACTTTCTACAACGCCAACTGTCGAAGTAGCTGTTCCTTTAGAAAAAGCAGACGGCGGAATTATCTTAACAGCATCTCACAATCCAAAACAATGGAACGCATTAAAATTATTAAATGCGAAAGGTGAATTTTTAAGCGGTGCTGATGGCGCTAAAATTTTAGAAATTGCTGAAGCAGAAGCTTTCGATTTTTCTGATGTTGATAGTTTAGGCGAAATCATTTCAAATGATGCTTATATGGACATTCATATTGACGAGGTTTTAAATTTACCTTTAGTGGATATTGAAGTGGTGAAAGAGGCTAAATTCAAAGTGGTGGTTGATGGAGTAAATTCTTCTGGAGGAATTATTATTCCAAAACTTCTGAAACAAATGGGAGTAGAAGTAGTAGAATTATACTGTGAACCAAATGGACATTTTCCTCACAATCCGGAGCCTTTAAAAGAGCATTTGACGGATATTTCTGAATTGGTTGTAAAAGAAAAAGCGGATTTCGGAATCGTAGTAGATCCGGATGTTGACCGTTTGGCTTTCATTAGTGAAGATGGAGAAATGTTTGGTGAAGAATATACACTGGTTGCTGTTGCTGATTATGTTTTGAGTAAAACTCCTGGAAATACAGTTTCTAATATGTCGTCTTCTCGTGCATTGCGTGATGTAACTAAAGCGCACAACGGAAGCTACGAAGCAAGTGCAGTAGGAGAAGTAAACGTTGTGGAATTAATGAAGAAAAATAACGCTGTAATTGGTGGTGAAGGAAACGGTGGAATTATCTATCCTGAATTGCATTACGGACGTGACAGTCTGGTTGGAGTTGCTTTATTCTTAACGCATTTAGCAAATAAAAAAATGTCAGTTTCTGCTTTAAGAGCTTCTTATCCGGAATATTATATGAGTAAAAACAAAATCGAATTGACACCACAAATTGACGTTGATGCTATTTTAACTCAAATGACAGAGAAATACAAAAACGAAGATATCTCGACAATTGACGGTGTGAAAATTGATTTTGCTACAGAATGGGTGCATTTAAGAAAATCAAATACAGAGCCAATTATCCGTATTTATACAGAAGCACCTTCTCAGGATGCTGCTGATAAATTAGCTCTTCGTATTATTGACGAAATTAAAGTTATTGCCGGAATCTAAGATTTTAGTTCTGAATTATAAAAAAGACCTCTTTTGTCAAAAAGAGGTCTTTTGTTTTTTTACAAATTGAGCATTTCTATTTTCATCAGCTTGTCATTCCGTAGGAATGTTTCATTGTTAGAAAGAAAAAATGTGATCCGAGCATTTAGCAAGTTTTGTATTTTAAAAGAAAAAATCCGAAAAACATGAACTGCCCCCAAAAAGTTAGACACTATTTGGGGGCATTTTTATGGAAAGAAAAATCAAGTACAATTATGAGTTTAAACTTCGGTGTGTAAATGAAGTTATAAATAAACATCGTTCAGTTAATTCAGTTGCGAATGAAAATAATTTTGACGAGTCAAATCTGAGAAAATGGGTTAAGTTTTACCAGAAGTATGGCAAAGAAGGTCTTTTACCCAGGAAGAATCAGATATACAGTGTCAAGTTTAAGCAAAATGTATTGCTGAAAATTACTAATAAGTCTTTATCTTTGAGAGACGCCTGTCTTGAATTTAATATTTCTAGTGAATCTGTTGTTATTCAATGGCAGAAAAGATATAAAGATCAAGGTATCTTAGGCTTAAAAGATCAACCTAAAGGAAGACCTAAATCTATGAACTTCAAAAGAGCTAAAAAGAAATCAAACAAACCCTTGACAAGAGAAGAAGAACTCTTACTTGAGATAGAATCATTGCGATGTGAAAATGCTCTTTTAAAAAAGTTCAATGCCTTAGTTCAAGCCGAAGAAGCCAAGCAAAACAAAAAGCACAAGCCATAATAGAATTAAGGCATGATTATGATCTGGGCATCATGCTAGATCATATGAATATGGCAAGAAGCAGTTATTATTACTACGAGAAAAAATATCAAGCCAAAGATAAATACAAGGATATTAAAGAGCTGATTGAGCAAATTTACCATCAACATAAAGGTCGATTTGGTTATAGACGTATTACTTTAGAAATAAAAAACAAAGGTATTTTGATTAATCATAAAACGGTGCTCAGGCTAATGAAGATTTTAGGTCTAAAAAGTTTAATTAGGATAAAAAAATACAAATCATATAAAGGAGAACATGGAAAAATAGCTCCCAATATATTGAAACGTAATTTTAAAGCGGTAATGCCTAATCAAAAATGGGCTACAGATGTTACAGAATTTAATGTCTCAGGGAAAAAGCTGTACCTCTCTCCGATAATTGATTTATTTAATGGAGAAATTATAAGTTATGACTTGTCTGAAAGACCCACTTTTAATCAAATCTTATCAATGCTTGAAAGATCTTTTAAAAAAATACCCAATCAAACTAATTTAATATTGCACTCAGATCAAGGATGGCAGTATCAAATGAAACAATATCAGTATCTATTAAAACAAAAAGGAATTAAACAAAGTATGTCCAGAAAAGGGAATTGTCTGGATAACGCTATAATTGAAAATTTCTTTGGAATATTAAAATCTGAACTTTTTCATCTTAAAAAATATAGTTCGATTAACCAATTAAAACAAGAAATAATCGACTATATAGAATATTATAATAATGAAAGAATAAAACTTAATTTAAAAGGAATGAGCCCGATACAATATCGAGCTCACTATTATCAAATTTAATTATAAATTCGTCTAAACTTTTGGGTGCAGTCTAAACAATTGCTGTTCTTCGGATTTTTTCGATCTGTTATTTTACGCGATGTTTCCATCGTTTATGTGTCCATAAATAAAATTCAGGTTTTGCAAGAATTTGTTTTTCCACTTCTTTCAAATACATCTCGGTAATCTGGAAATCTTCAAAATCCTTTGGATTGTCCGCAAGCGATAAAAATGTTGCTTCATAAAAACCTCTTTTTACTTTTTCAACTTTTACCATAATCACAGCCAAATCATATTTTTTAGCCAGCATTTCGGCTCCGGTATGCACAGGAACTTCAACTCCCATAAATTTCATGGAATGAAATATTCTATCCAGTTTTGGGGATTGATCGCTTGCTAAACCATACATAGCCAAAACTCCATTACGCTGGTTCTGAGCCATTGTTGGAATTGCTTTTCTGGTTTCAATCATTTCTGTATTGTATTTCGAACGGATTTTTCGAACTAATTTATCAAAATACGGATTTGCTAATTTTTTATAAACTGCAACTCCCTGAAATCCGAGTTTTGGATTTATCGTTAAAAGCCATTCATAACTAGCATAATGAGAAGCCACAAGAATGACACTTTTTCCTTTTTTAGCATAATCTAAAACTAAATCGATATTGGTAACGTGAAATCTTCTTTCCATTTCTTCGGGAGACATGCTCATCGTTTTGACCATTTCCAAAAACATATCGCACATATGTTTGTAGAATTTTTTTTCGATGTCTTTTCTTTCGGCATCACTTAAATGTGGTAAAGTCAATGCCAGATTTGCGCGAACCACTTTTTTACGATATCCGATAACTCTGTAAATTAAAAAATAAACAAAATCTGAGAATAAGTAAAATATCGGGAAAGGTAATATAGAGATAAGCCAAAGTAAAGGGTAGGCCAGAATATAAACAAGAAACTGCATGTAATTTTTTTTACAAAGATAAATTAAAAATGATTAGCGATTGATATTTTGCTTTCGTGCTAACTTATCTTTAAGAATGATTATATTTACAATTCACAATAATTTTTATTTATGAATATCATTTTAGTCGGTATTATCGTTGCAAATGCTGTTATTAGTTACAAAGGTTTTAATGATCTTGCTTTTTTTAGAAAGTATGAATTTCATGTAGGGAGTATTCGTTCCGGAGAGCAATTCAGAATGTTTTCTTCGGGTTTTCTGCATGTCGATATGATGCATTTAATTTTCAATATGCTGACACTTTATTTCTTTGCTCCGGTTGTATTGGATTGGCTTGGAACTTTTTCTTTTGTTCTCATTTATTTTGGAAGTTTGATTTTTGGAAGCCTTTTGACAATGCTCTTTCATAAAAACGATTATAGTTATCGTGCCGTTGGAGCTTCAGGTGCTGTAACCGGAGTTTTATATTCTGCAATCTTATTAAGACCTGACATGATGTTAGGGATATTTTTTGTAATTCCGATGCCGGCTTATATTTTCGGAATTTTATATTTATTGTATTCCATTTACGGAATGAAAGCGAAAAATGATAATATTGGTCATACAGCTCACTTTGGTGGTGCTATAGGCGGTTATGTGATTACTTTGATAAAACAACCTTCTTTATTTACAGATCAAACCATGATGGTAATTCTGCTGGCGATACCAATTATAATACTTTTTGGAATGGCAAAATTGGGTAAATTATAATGCTGGCATAACTTTTGAAAAGCTTTTATCAAATATTAAAATTTAACAAAAATGAAAAAACTAGTATTATTTTTAACAATCATGTTTATGACTATGTCTTACGGCCAGGAAATCAAACAAATACCTCTAATCAATGTGAATGGGGAAGGAAAAGTAAAAGTAGCACCTGATCAGGTTTGTATTTCAGCTACGGTTGAAACCAAAGGGAATAATGCTAAAGACGTTAAAAAACAGAATGACGAAAAGATGGATGCTGTTTTAAAATTCATCAAAAAAATGAATGTTCCAACAGCAGATTTCAAAACAAAACAAGTTTCTCTAAATCCGCAATACGATTATGAGAAAAAGAAAACTTCTTACAACGCTACTCAAACAGTAGAAATTGTAGTAAAAGATTTGTCTAAATATGATGAATTAATGGAAGGTCTGGTTCAGCAAGGAATTAATCGTATCGACAGAGTTTCTTTTGAATCTTCTAAGTTGACACAATACCAGTCTGAAGCCAGAAAATTAGCGATGAAAGATGCAAAAGTAAAAGCAGAAGAGTACGTATCTGTTTTAGGGCAGAAAGTTGGTAAAGCGTTTACTATTTCAGACAATTCACAAGTTTATCATCCGCAGCCGGTTTATGCTGCTATGAGAATGAAAGAAGCAGATTCAATGGGATCTTCAAACGAAACTTTAGCCATTGGTGAAATCGAAATTACTGCCAATGTTAGTGTAAGTTTTGTTTTAGACTAAACGAATATAAAATTCCAATATTTAAAAATCCAAATTCCAATTCTTGTTGGGATTTGGATTTTTTTTTTTGAATATTTTTTCCAAGCGATAAAAAAAGTCCTGAGTTTCGATTGAATGAAACTCAGGACTTTTTGAATGAATTGGAAACTAAATAATAGAAAATGTACTTTTTATAAACCACTATTCGTATTTAGCCACAAATTCACATCATTAAACATATGCTGATTTACCGTATGTCCTTCTTCGTAAGAATGAAAGTCAGGATTTAAGTTTTTAGTTTTAAGAAATTCAAATGCATCCGTTGCATATTGATAATTTAAAACAGCATCTTGTTTTCCGTGTGAAATAAAGATTTTAAGCTTTTCCAGACGTTTTTCATCCACAATTAAAGGTTTGATTTCCGGAAGTAATCTTCCGCTCAAAACGGCAATTCCTTTTACTTTTTCCGGTGCTGTCAATGCAACGCTGTAACTCATTATACCACCCTGACTAAATCCCATTAAATAGACTTGTTTAGAATCGAAAGTGATTTCGGTTTTTAGATCGTCAATAAAATCAATTAGCATTTTTCGGGCATTTTCGGCTTGTTGTTCATTGATTTGAGGTTTTCCTGTTGAAAAATCAACCTGAAACCACGCAAAGCTATTAGCGCCAAAAGTCAGCGGACCTCGTGCTGAAACTACGACAAAGTTATCCGGTAAATGGGGAGCAAACGAAAAAAGATTCTGTTCGTTTCCGCCAACTCCGTGCAGTAAAATCAGTAGAGGCGGATTTTCTGTTTTTATTTTTGGCTCTCTGATCAAATAGTGCAGTTTGGTATTTTTTGTATCTGAATTCATAATGGTAAAACTAAAGATTGAAATAGAAATAAGGATTCCAAATGAAATCCAAAACGGCTTGTTTAAACTCATGCTTTATCTATTTTAACCGACATCATATTGAGTGATCCTGCTAAAATGGCATCATTAAAAATAGTCGCTTTTTCATCTTTTTCTCTAAGAGATAAAGTGTACAACAACGGCATATAATGTTCCGGAGTAGGAACTGCCAGCTGAAATTCTTTTCCTTGTTTATCAAAGTTTACCAAAGACTGGTGATCATTTTCCAGAATCATCTTTTTCATTTTTTCGTTGGCAATATGAGCCCATTCAAAAGCGTAACCCGGAACCATCATTTTGTCCCAGGCAGCAAGTCTTAAATTATGAACGGAGTTTCCGCTTCCGACAATCAAAACTCCTTTACGTCTTAAAGCCGCCAGCTCTTTTCCTAATTCGTAATGATAAGAGGCTGGTTTGGTATAATCGATGCTCATTTGAATAATGGGAATATCAGCATTTGGATACAGGAATTTTACCACTGTCCAGCAGCCGTGGTCAAGACCCCAGTCATTGCTTAATCCAACAGAAGCTGAAGTAATCAGTTTTTGTGTTTCCAAAGCCAGTTCCGGACTTCCGGGAGCAGGATACTGAACATCAAATAGTGCCTGTGGAAAACCGCCAAAATCATGTATCGTTTCAGGTTTTTCCATAGCAGTTACAAAAGTTCCTTTGGTTTCCCAGTGTGCTGAGATACATAAAATCGCTTTTGGTTTCGGAAGTGTTTTGGCTATGTTTTGAAAACCCTGCGTAAAGCTATTATCAGCAAGAGCATTCATCGGATTTCCGTGTCCAAGAAACAGCACGGGCATTCTTTCTGTTGCGGCGAAAGAATCTGAAACAGTTTTAAGAGAGCTCAATTTCATTGCAGCAGCTCCAATTGGTAGTATTGCCATAGTTTTTAGAAAATCTTTTCGATCCATTTTATATTGTAATTCGTTCTTTAAGAATATCGTTTTTTGTAATTACAAAGTTCGGATTAATAACAAGGAATACGGTAACGATTTTCGGAAGAATGGTTGTGTTTTTAAGAAAGCAGTTTTTGCATTTCGTCCCTAAACTCAGTAGGAGTCATGCCTGATTTACGTTTAAAAGCATGAGTAAAATAGGTTTTTTCATTAAAGCCCAATTCATAACCAATTTCAGCAATATTTTTATCAGTAGTCATTAAAAGGTTTTTGGCTTCTGTAAGTTTTCGGGTTTCTATTATTTCAGAAACGCTTTGCTGTAAAATATTCTGGCAGATGAGGTTTAAATTTCGGGAAGTCATAAAGAGTTTTTCTGCGTAGAAATTAACGTCTTTAGAATCCTTATAATGTTCTTCCAGTAATCTTAAAAAGTTTTTAAAAGTTGAACTCTGGATTTTCTTAGATTCATCATTATTCAGGTTGAGTTTACGTCTTTCAGATTCTATAATAGTAAATAAAGCACTTAATAATTGACGGATAACAGCAAGATCCGATGCTTCCTGTATATATTCGTCGTAAATCATTTCGCATAGAACGTCCAGTTTTTCAAAACACTGATTGCTTTGTAAACTAATGTTGGCTTTGTCATGAAAAGAAGCATAAAGACTAAAAGTGGTTTCGGCAATGAATTCACTTTTAAATCTTAAAACCCACATATCGCATTCGCCGTCTTTTATGAGAGGTTTTGCACGATGAATTTTTCCCTGCGTTACAAAACTGATAAAAGGAGCATTAATCAGTTTTGAATTAAAATCTATAAAATGTTCCAGCTGACCTTTATTACCAATAATAAGTTCTTCAAAATTATGAGAATGAGGTTCATTAACAGACTGCATTATTTTTTCAGATTCTGATGCTGTTATACGGAATATTTTAAAAATTTCTGTCATTATGGACTTTTTATAGACAAGTTATAAAGGTAACTATTTATGATAATTATATACTTTAGAACTTGAGTAAATTCCAATCTGTTATTTTCTATACTTCTGTTTTTTTAATTTCATAAAAATGAAATAAATACGAAAGTTCTTAAATTACGTATCAATGTATTTCTTAGCTTTGTAGTACGCACTAGAAAAAAACGTTTTATTATGCCGATAATTGAACAATCAGAATATAACTTTCCTTCTATTATTCATCGCAACAGGCATATTTCTACAATTTATGCCGCTTTGATTAAAAAGTTTGATGCACCACATTATACCAGAGAAAAACTGGAATTAAATGATGGGGATTTCATCAATATAGATTTTGTCCTAAACAATTCTAAAAAGGCCGTTATCTTATGTCATGGTCTGGAAGGAGATTCCCGCAGAACCTATAATAACAGTTGTGCAGCTTATTTTCTGGAACAGGGTTTTTCTGTTTTTGCGTGGAATAACAGAACCTGCGGAGGCGAAATGAACCGATTGCCAAGACTTTATCATCATGGTGCGGTAGACGATCTTAATGAAGTAGTTCAGTTTACATTGCAAAAAGGGTTCGAAGAAGTTTATTTGATTGGATATTCTATGGGAGGTGTGCAGCTTTTGAATTATTTGGGCTGGACAAAAATTGATACCCGAATAAAAGCGGCAGTTTCTATTTCAGTTCCTACTCATATTGCAACAAGTGCTGAAGTACTCAAGCAAGGATTTAACAAAGTCTATTTAAAAAACTTTACAATAGATATTAAAAAAAAGCTAAGATATAAAGCAATTCAGTTTCCGGATTTTATCAACCGTGATCAGATCGAAAAGATTTCTTCTTTTGATGAAGTAGATCAGTATTTCACTGCACCACTTCATGGTTTTGCAAGTCGGGAAGACTATTATCACCGGGTTTCTCCTGAATTCTCTCTTAAAGATATTACAACTCCCGTTTTAATTATCAACTCACTTGACGATCCTTTTTTAGGTGAAAGATGTTATCCAAGAGCGATAGCAAAGGACAGCGAATATGTTTATCTCGAAACTCCAAAATACGGTGGTCATTGTGCTTTTCCATTGCGTGATTCAACTTATTCTTATGCAGAGAAAAGAGCTTATGAGTTTTTTAAGACTTATCAATTTCCGTCAACTTTTAAAGCGTAATAATTTCCAATTAAATTTTTTGTTTTAAGTCTGTTGTAAAAAACTTACAGTTTCTCTTTGTTGAGAGTCTTTAATTCGTTTTCGTTTTTAACTTAACATACAGTTTATGATTAAATAAACTTCCGATTGTATCCTTGTGAGTTAAAATACAAACGATGACCAGGATATTACTATTTCTTTACTTTTTCACAATATATTCATTTGGACAACAGGTAAAATTTGAAAATTTCACAACCAATCAGGGATTATCCAATAATTCTGTAGTTGATATAGAAAACGACAAAGACGGCGGATTATGGATTGCCACCTGGGACGGACTGAATTACTTTGATGGCTATCATTTCAAAGTGTTTAAAAAGAGTTTTGATGATCCAAAAACGATTTCCAGCAACTATATTACCAAGCTGGAAAAAGATGCCGAAGGAAAAATCTGGCTCATTACCAAAGAGGGGCATATTAATAAATATCTTGGAAATGAGGAGTTTCAGGAGTTTAAATTCAAAAGCCTTCCAACGGATATTTACTTATCTCACAAAGGAAATATTGTTGTAGAAACAGGCAAAAAATATTATGAGTTTAAAAATAAATCGTTTGTAGAAATTACCGGTAATAGTATTAAAATAGAAGATTATAAAAATCTGAAAACTACTTTACTGAGAAAATATCCAAACCTGATTATCAATGATATTCTAAAAGATAAAACAGGAAATATTTGGTTTGCCACCCGCGAAAACGGATTGTATATTATGACAAATGAGTCTGAAGAGAATAATATACAACATTTTACAGCCGATTTGTATTCGCCTTATTCACTTAAAAACAACGAAATAGAAGTAATTCACGAAGATTATTTCGGAAACATTTGGGTTGGACAAAAGGATGGAGGATTAAGTATGGCATTTGGAGGTTCTGAAAAAATAAATTCTGTTATGCCACATCCTCTTAAAGAACCTAATCTTCCAAATGAAACCATAAGGGCAGTAACCAAAGACAACAAAGGGAAAATCTGGTTGGGATATTATACACGAGGACTTTATTATTATAACGAAACAAATCATTCTTTCCAGAAGTTTAGTATTGATAAAGCGTCTTTAAGTTCGGATTGGGAACGCATTAGATCTTTATTTACGGCTAGTGATGGCAGTATTTGGGCAGGGACTTACAAAGGAATTCTGCATATTTCAGATCAAAATTGCACAAGTTATGAGAGTCCTGCTGTGGGAATGCCTATTGAAAGATGTTATTCAATCTGCGAAGATCAAAACAAACAGCTCTGGATGGGATGCTGGGGCGGTATGGCCAAATTTAATATGTTAACCGGAAAGTTTGAAAAGTTTAAAGGGCAGGAACTATTAAGTAAATATCACATTAGATGTGTGAAAAAGAGCAATCAGAATTTGATACTGGCAACTGAAAACAGTGGTGTTGTTGTCTTTAATTTAACCAATGGCACTTTAAAAAAGATAACAACTAAGGAAGGAATTCTTGGAAATAGCATTTATTCTGTTTTTTTGGATAATGAATCTGATAATTACTGGATTGCTTCTTTAGGAGGTGTTACTATTTATAATAAAAGAAAAGGCGTTGTAAAAAACATTGCGGAATCTGACGGACTGCCAAGTCACATGGTTTATGGTTTAATAGATAACGGAGACAAGGTTTGGATTAGCACTACAAAAGGAATTGCTTCTATTGATAAAAAAAATTATTCGGTAACTTCATATAATCCCGATTATGGCTGGCAGGCTCTTGAATTTTCGGAAGGAGCTTATTATCAGGATTCAAAAGGAAATTTGTTTTTTGGTGGTGTAAACGGACTCAATTATTTTAATCCTAATACACTTCAGATCAATAATTCAAAAGCAAAAATAAAATTGAAGATTGATGGAAATGAAAATTATCTCACTGCTTTCGAAAAAGGTTTTAGTGATAATGAATTAAAAGTTGAGGTAATTCCGATTTTATTTCCAAACAGTAAAAGGAACAATATTTATTATAAACTGGAAGGAAGCGATGAGGACTGGACGTTGCTTCCCGAAGATAATAAAATAGAATATAACGGATTATCTTCCGGAAATTACAGTTTTTTAATTAAAGAAGGAAAAGACGGAATTGAAGAACCAGCTCTTTTTTCGCTTCATATTACGGAAGCTTTTTACGAATCGATTTTGTTCTATATTTTGTTATCCGGTTTAATACTGCTAGGATGTGTACTGATTGTTCGCGCTAAAAACAAAACTTCACTTGCACAGCAAAAATATTTGGAAGAACTGGTAACAGCACGTACGGCTGTTATCGAAAATCAGAAGAAAAACCTGGAAGAAATTAACGCAGAACTGGATCAGAAAAATAAAAAGATTGTAGAGCAAAAAGAAAAACTTTTAATTCTTCACAGCAATTTGAAAAACGAAAATTTCGAGATTGAAAAGTTCAAAACCTTTATGCTGGCTGAATTTCAGGAACCCATATCACGAATAATTAAAACTTCCAGCTCTTTAAAAAAAGATACCGAAATGCAGCGAGCTTTATTGGCGGAATCAGGTAAACTGCTCAATCTTATTTCGGAATGGAATTATCTGGAACAGGTAAAAGATTTGGGGCCTGTAAAGAAAACAGCAGTGAATTTGTTTCCTGTTTTAAAAAACAATGTCGAAAAACTAAAGAAAGATTCACAGCTTAATCAGGTGAATTTTAATTGCGAAATAGACAATTCAGATTGTTTTGCGGCTGTAGATGTTTTGCGTTTAAAACTTTCGCTTCAGTATTTTTTTAATGACTTAAGTAAATATTCAGATAAGGATAGTACTTTAAATATTTCGATTACTTACGAAAATGATTGTATCGAAATAAAGACGATTTCGGATAGTGTTATTTTAAAAGATAACTGGTACAATATTTTACACTACAGTCCTTATTTTAAAGCTTTAGAAATTTTGCTTCAAGATTTGAATGGAGAAATTGTTTCTTCGTCTGAAGAACAATTTCAAGCCAAATTGCGAATCCCAATCGAAGTTGTCGATTCAAATCTCGATTTAAAAGAAACCATTTCCTGGAAAAATTTTAATCAGCAAGATCAGTTTGCTGCAGATAAAAAATGTCTTTTGGTTTTTGCTGATCCTTACAATACTCCGGCTGCCAATCAGATTTTAGAAAATGATAAGTATAATTTAATTTTTGAAAGTTCCATTTCAAATTTAAATGCCATAATTAAACAGACTGAAATTGCGGCATTAGTTTTTTATCAGACAGAATTCTCCAGAGAACTAATTCATTTTCTAAGACAAAATAAAGAAAGCAGCGCTGTAAAAATTCCGCTTATCTACATCTCTGAAAATATTAATTACGAACAAGATGAACAATTGTTAGAATTGGGTATTGATACTCATATTAAACTGCCGGCTAGTTTATCATTTATCAGTAAAAAGATTAATAGGCTGATCAATCAAAACAGCGAACCGGTAAAAGAGTATAAAATCCAGCAGAAGATATTCGAGATTCTGACAGAAAACAATGAGAATATCACGCCTAACGAAAAGCTTCTGAAAAAGGCTTTGGAAATCATTAAAGAAGAATTGCAGAACCCGGCATTTAATGTTGAAATGATGGGCGAACAATTAGGGATTTCTAGGGTAAAATGTTATCGTTTATTTAAAGAAACTTTGAATCAGTCTCCATCAGATATTTTAATGTCCCTTCGTTTGCAAAAGGCCGAATTATTATTAAAAACTAAAAAATTGAACATCTCCGAGATTAGTTTTGAGTGCGGTTATAATGATCCAAAATATTTTGGCCGCTCTTTTAAGAAGTATTTTGGCAAAAGTCCTAAGGAATATAAAGAGTATTCGCTTTAGATTTTCTGTTAGCCCTGTATTTGCACAAAGTTAGGCTAATGTTAATGTACAAAAATCCCCCTTTTTCAGCGTTAATTCTATCCTAAATTGAATTAAAAGTCCTCTTTTGAAAAACAAAAATCCTCCTTTTGGAGGGATCGTTAAAATACTTTTGGCAAAACAAAAAAAGTAATTTAAATGAAAAAAATTTATGCATTGCTAATTCTTGCCTTTGGATGTATGTCATACTCCTATGGGCAGATAAATGTATCAGGAATTGTAGTTTCTGATGTTGAAAAAGTACCAGTTCCCGGTGTCTCTGTTTATATTAAAGGAGAACCAAAAGGAGCAGTTACAACAGATTTTGATGGAAATTTCAAAATTAAGGCACAACAGAATGAAGGTGTTTTGGTTTTTTCTTATGTTGGATTTAAAACAAAAGAGGTTTCTTTTTCAGGTACTCAAAAACTAACTGTTTCTTTAGCAGAAGAGGTAAGTACTTTAAATGAAGTAGTAGTGGTTGGTTACGGTTCTCAAAAGAGATCTGATGTAACGGGTGCTATTGGTTCTGTAAAAAACGAAAATTTTAACAAAGGAGTTGTGGCCAATGCAGGGCAATTAATTCAGGGTAAAGTTGCCGGAGTTAATGTAATGGCGGCAAGTGGTGAGCCAGGAGCTAATCAGGATATTATTATTCGTGGAGTTGGAAGTTTACGTTCTGGAACAACACCTCTTTATGTAGTTGACGGATTTGTTCTTGATAATTCTGGTAATGGTGTTGCTACAAACCCTTTAAACTTTATCAATCCACAGGATATCGAGAGCATTGATGTTCTTAAAGATGCATCTGCAGCGGCTATTTATGGTTCCAGAGCGGCAAATGGAGTTGTAGTAATTACAACTAAAAAAGGTTCAAAAGGACAGTCAAAAATTAACCTTTCTATGACTACCGGATTTTCTTCTTTAGCAAATAAAGTAGATGTTTTTAGTGCAGATGAATTTAGAAAACAAGTTACTGCTGTGAACGGAACTTTACAAGATGGTGGAGCAAATACAGACTGGCAGGATGAATTAACAAGAACAGGAGTTTCGCAAAACGTTAATTTATCGATGAGTGGTGGAACTGAAAAATCTACTTACGCAGCTTCTGTGGGGATGGATAATCAGGAAGGTATTTTCCAAAATAGTGATTTAAAACGTTATTCAGGACGTTTGAATTTGAACCAAAAAGCATTAAACGATAAGTTTAATATTGCCTTTAACTTGACAGCAACTAAACTTGAAAATTCAAGACCAGATGCAAGAAATGTTGTTGGAAATATGCTGACATTGAATCCTACTGATGCAGTATATGTTAACGGACAGCCAAATGTTAACTTAAGCAACGATGCTGTAAATCCTTTAATCAGCCAGAGAATTTATTCTGATGAAACAAACAACAATCGTATTCTTGCGAACATTAGTCCATCATACGAATTTATAAAAGGATTAACGTATAAATTTAATCTTGGAGTTGATTATTCTATGTCTGAAAGAGACATTCAAGTTTTACCATATACTTCTGCTACTAATACTACTGAAAGTACTTTGAACAACATTGTTACGAATAATAATAACGTTTTATACGAAAACACTTTGACGTATAACTTCAATGTTAAGAACCATAATTTTACGGTTTTAGCTGGTCAATCTTACCAGAAAATACAAGTGAATCAGAAGAATTATGATTTTAAAGGATTTCCGGATAATGGTGTAGAACCTAAAAATCAAATTGGAGCAGCAGCTGAGCTTAGAACTAAGTCTTCATCGGCAGTAGAAAATGAACTTCAGTCTTTCTTCGGAAGATTAAACTATGGATATGATAACAAATATTTATTGACTGCAACTATGCGTGCAGATGGTTCTTCCAAATTTGGTAAAAACAACAGATACGGATATTTCCCATCTGTAGCATTAGGTTGGAATATTACAAAAGAAGATTTCTTAAAAGAATCTGAAACGCTGAACAACTTGAAACTAAGAGCAAGCTGGGGTCAGACAGGTGTTCAAGAGATTCCTTCAAAAATTACCAAAACAAGTTATACAGAAAGTAACAGTGGCTATGATACGTATCCGCTAGATCCAAGCGATACAGATTTAGCTAGTTATCCTTATGGTTCAATCTATACTCGTTTAGCAAATCCAAATCTTCAATGGGAAGTTTCAACACAAACAAACGTTGGTTTAGATTTTAGTTTATTCAATAACAGATTATCAGGTACAGTAGATTATTTTAACAAAGTTTCAGATAATATTTTGTTAGAGGTTGCACCTGTAGATCCTATTCAGCCTGCATCAAAGTATTGGACAAACATTCCTAATATGCAAATCGAAAACAACGGTATTGAAGTTGCTTTAGATTACAGCAGTGATAAAAGTAAAGACTTCTCTTATAGCATTGGAGGAAATATATCTTTTACAAACAATAAAGTAGTAAACTCTCCTTATAAAATATTGACAACCGGAGCGGCCCAAGGAGGCGGACAAACTGGAGCAACTATCAACGGAGTTTTAAACGGACACCCAATCGGTTCTTTCTACATGCTTGATTTTACAGGAATTGGTCCTGATGGTCAAAATCAGTTTGCAGATACAAATGGAGATGGTTCTATCCTTGACAACGATCGTATTGTTGCAGGAAGCGCATTACCAGATTATATCTATGCTTTTTACCTGAATTTAAAATACAAGAATTTTGATTTTGTTGCTAATTTTAATGGTGCAGCCGGAAATAAAATTTACAACCACGTTGCAATGACTTCATTCAATAGAGGAAATTTGGCAAACTCTTTTAATACAACAGACAGAGCTTCACAATATTTAAACGAAGCCTCTACAAACTCTAATACAGTTTCTACAAGATACTTAGAAGATGGAAGTTTCTTAAGATTAAATAATGCGAGTTTAGGATATAATTTAAGCCCAAAATTAGTTGGACTTGGAGATGTAATGGACAACATACGTCTTTCTGTAACAGGTCAGAACTTATTTGTAATTACAAAATACAGCGGTTTTGATCCTGAAATTAATACTGGAACTTCTGTGGGCGAAATTCAGTCTTTTGGTATTGATTATTTCAGTTACCCAAGAGCGAGAACCATTGTATTTGGCTTAAACGTAGCATTTTAATCAAAAATAAAAAAACATGAAAAATAAAATAATAATAGCTGCTCTTGCATTAGGTATATTGTTTACCTGGAGCTGTACTGACTTAGAAGAAAAGATCCTTGACGAATCCTTAAACGGTGCAGGACAAGCAGAAGCAATCAGTGGTGCTATTGCTCCAGCTTATGGACAATTAAAAGCAACATGGTACCATACCAATAATTTTGGTTTACAGTTAATTGCCAGTGATGAAGGTATTTTACCTTACAGAGGAGGAACAGATTGGTACGATGGAGGTAAATATTTAGCAGTACATGCGCATACTACAACACCTACTAATGACTTAGTTACAAGTACTTGGAATGCTCTTACTAAAAATATTTCCAGAACATTATCTGCTATTGAAGTATTAACTCCTCTTGCAGAAGGAGGCAATGCAGAAGCTCAAGGAGCTCTTTATGAAATGAAAGCCTTAAGAGCTTATTTGAATATGCAGACATTAGACAGCTGGGGACTTGTGTTTAAAAAAGAATCATCGGCTAGTACTTCTGAAATCCTTCGCGGACAAGATGCTGTGACTTATATTGAAAATGAATTACTTTCTGTTGCTGATGTAATCAATACAGATAAAGGTCCGGGAAGAATGACTCAATCTGCGGTTTGGGGGCTTCTTGCGAGATTAAATTTAAATGCTGCGGTATATCGTGATCCTTACGGAGTGCCTTCATTTACTCCAGCAGATATGGATAAGGTTATTAAATATACAGATAACATTATCAATTCTGGTAAATTCAGTTTTTCTCCTGAGTATTTTGACTTATTTGATGACAGCAATGACAAAAACAAAGAAGTAATCTTCTCAATAGATCAGCGTGGAGTTTTAGCTGATGAGCACAACCGTTGGGCCTATTGGTCAATTCCGGGATCTATGTTCCCAAGACCTGAGTCTATCAATGCAGATGGTACTGATGGTCCTGCTATTACTTCAGATTTTTATCAAACATGGGTAAGTGCTTATGGTACTGTAGATCCAGCCGATGCTGATTCAAGATTTTATAAAAACAATGCAAAAGTTCCGGATAACTTAAAAGATCTTACAGGATTATCTCCATTAAATGATGAAAATCACTACTACTGCGTTAAAGCAGAAGATTTTGAAATAGACAGAGGAATTATGAGAGGTATTCCATGGGCCGCAAGAAAAGACAATAATGGGGCATTCTACAAATGTGATGGCGGGTACAGAATTTATCCGGTTAAACAAATTAAAGGAAATGGTCCTGATAAAAACGTTGGTTATGTAAATCTTACAGAAAAAGTTGATTTTACTAAAGAAGGAAGTATGCACTATTCTGGATATAGAGTATCAAAATATCAATTTAGCCACACTTCTCCTGATGGAAATACATACAGTAGTGTAGACATGGTAATGCTTAGATATGCTGAGATTTTTATGATGCGTGCTGAAGCTAAATTAAGAAAAGGAGATAACGCTGGTGCATTAGCCGATATGAATGCAGTTAGAACGTCAAGAACGGCTCGTACTCCAATTCCTGCTGCGCTTCCAGCAATCAATTTAGATATTTTGTACAGAGAATACGGTTTCGAATTTTACTGGGAAGGTTTAAGAAGAAATACTCAAATCCGTTTCAGCCATTTTGAAGATAAATGGACTGAGAAATCAGATGCAGATGTAAACAAGAGATTGTTCCCAATTCCACAAGTTGCAATTGACGGTGCATCTAATACTCCCGGATATTTAGTACAAAATAAAGGATACTAGTTTAAGTTTGTTTTTTTATACGTTGAATTGAAGACTGCCGATTTTCTATCGTACGCTATTGTAAAATAGGCAGTCTTTTTGTGTTAGTTGTTTAAAACACGGGCGTTTTTGAACCTTTAAGAAAACGCCCTGTTTTTTTTAATCCTAATTTTATTTTTTAAGTATTTGTTTCGGCTGATCATTTCAGTTGACAGCCCTTTTTTGCCCTCTACCCATCTACTACCTGCCATTTTGTTCATTCAAAATCCATCAATTTATTCCAAATGAAAACATCCTTTTTATTCATCTGGCTATCCCTGTTTTTCTGGGGAGCAGGTGATCAGTTATATTCTCAGAACTTAGTTACAGTACATTCTCATAACGATTATGAACAAGCCATTCCATTTTGGAATGCTTATGCAAATGGAGCGACATCCATAGAAGCCGATATTTTTTTGAAAGATAATATGTTATATGTGTCTCATGATCAAAAAGGAATTTCTGCGACAAGAACTTTAGAAGATTTCTATTTAAAACCGTTAGAAACGGCTCTAAAAATGAATTATAAAAAAGAGCACAAATTAGTTTTACTGATTGACATTAAAACAGAAGCGACAGCTACTTTAGATAAGCTTATTTCAGTTTTAAAAAAATATGAAAGCATAACAAAAAACAAGGATATTAAAATCGTTATATCAGGAAACAGACCAGATGCAGAAACGTATAAAAAGTACCCTGACTTTATCTTGTTTGATTTTCAGGAAATAGACAAAACAATTTCAAAAGAAAATTGGGAAAAAGTCGCTATGATCAGTGTTGATTTCAAAAAATATTCTGTTTGGAATGGTTTAGGAAGATTAACCCATGATGATTACAATAAAGTAAAAGCAGTAATTACTAAAGCAAAAAACTTAAACAAACCTTTTAGATTTTGGAGCTGTCCGGATACTAAAACTGCGTGGAAAGCCTTTTTAGAATTAGGAGTTGATATCATTAATACCGATTCACCTTATAATTGTGTTCAGTATCTGCAGGCTTTACCAAAAAGATTGGTTACAGCAACAAACTCTTCAAAAGTGTATGTTCCGACTTATAAAACGGATCAAAAAGAGACTCCTGTAAAAAATGTAATCCTTTTAATTGGAGACGGAAATGGTTTATCGCAAATTTCTTCGGCAGTTTTGGCCAATAACGGAGCTTTGTCTGTAACACAAATGAAAAGCATCGGTTTCATAAAAACACAATCGGCAGATGATTTTACAACCGATTCTGCGGCTGCGGGAACGGCATTGGCAACAGGCCAGAAAACAAACAACAGAGCAATTGGAACGGATAGTCTAATAAAGCCTATTCCAAATATTTTAGAAGTATTGCAAAAGCGAAATTTCTCTACAGGAATTATTACGACTGATGAAGTTACAGGAGCTACACCAGCCGCTTTCTATGCACATACCGAAGAAAGATCGAATACTGAAATAATAGCGCAGGATTTATTAAAAAGCAAATTGAATCTGTTTGTTGGAGGCGGTGCTTCAACTTTTAAAAATATTGCATTGACTCCTAAATTCAAATTATTGAATACGGTACAGGAAATGCAGGCCGAGAATAATGATGCAGTAGGTGTTTTCATTTCGCAGCATAGAGTTCCGTCAGTTTTAGAAGGAAGAGGAGAAATATTGGCTGATGCCGTAAAATACAGCTTAGAATTTTTAAACAAAAAAAATAAACCTTTCTTCTTAATGGTTGAAGGTGCACAGATTGACAGTTTCGGTCATGTTAATAATGTAGGAGGAATTGTAGCAGAAACTATAGATTTTGATACAGCCATTACTCAGGCATTATTATTTGCCGATAAAAATGAGGGTACATTAGTTATCGTTACAGCAGATCATGAAACTTCTGGTTTTGCTATTCCGCAGGGAAATGTGAAACAACATAAAATCGAAGGTGATTTTATAACTGTAGATCACACAGCGACAATGGTTCCTGTTTTTTCTTATGGACCACATTCTAAAGATTTCCAGGGAGTTTATGAAAACAACGAAGTATTCCATAAAATACTTTCAGTGTTAAAATAAAAAGCATCCGAAAATAATAGTATAACGAACAGCCCCCAAATGTTCAATCTTGCCTGTCAGTGTTTTTATAAACAATGGCAGGCTTTTAGTATTAGATCAAATTTCAATTGAAATGCTTTTAAATTTGATTATATTATTTAAGCATTGTGATGCATGTTTTCTTTTAACCACAAAAAAAAAGAATAATTTCAGCCGTTAGTGATAACAAAGGCAATAATTACGCAAAGAATCTGTCTATATTTTTGACTGATTAATCCATCTTTAAAAAAAGCAATTGAAGTAATTTTATTTTCGGTTCAGGAATTAATTCTTTCCTTCTGAATCCTGAAGTAAGATTGTTAATTATTAGTAATAAATTTTTGTTAGGTTTTTATTTGAGTTGGGAGATTAATAAATAATTTAATCTCCCTTGTTTTTGTTAGACTAAAATGAATCAAGACAATTTAATAATAGGTTATTTATATGAAAAGTGAGAATTTTAAAATTGAAAAGAACGATTCCTTAAAAATGGCGGTAATGGCTTTTATACTGTTGTTTTTGGGATCTTTTAAAGCACATTGTCAAGGCGATGAAAAAACAAAAAGTGCCTTTGGAGTAATTGAGAGGCTAGTTGGAAATCGTGTCAGCGAGTTTGAGTTAAGCATTGCCGAAAATCAAACCAATAACAAATCGGATTGGTTTGAAATTGAAACGGCTAATAATAAGGTAAAAATAAAAGCATCAAACAATACAGCACTTTGTTATGCAGCTTATAATTTTTTAAGAGATATCGGAGCCGTTTTAGTAAGCTGGGAAGGAAACAGAGTTAATCTGCCTAAAACCTGGCCGAAATATGCTAAAAAAGGAGATACACCATTTGAATACAGAGAATATCTAAATGCCTGTACTTTTGGTTATACAACACCATGGTGGGATTGGAAACGCTGGGAGCAGGAAATCGACTGGATGGCACTACACGGAATTAACCTTCCAACCGCAATGGAAGGTCAGGAAGCGGTATGGCAGGAATTATGGAAAGAATATGGTTTGACGAATTCTCAGTTAGAATCTCACTTTGCAGGGCCGGCTTATCTGCCTTGGCAGCGAATGGGAAATATCAATAGTTTAGAAGGTCCGTTACCACAAGAATGGTTCGTTAAAAAAGAAGCACTTCAAAAGAAAATTTTAGAAAGAATGAGAGCTTTGGACATGCATCCTGTTGTGCCTGCTTTTAGTGGTTATGTACCGAAGGCTTTCGCCGAAAAACATCCAGAAGCCAAAATAACCGAACTAAAATCCTGGTCAGGTGGCGGTTTTGCAAGTACTTTTCTGTTAGATTCTAAAGATCCTTTATTTAAAAAAATAGGAAAACGTTTTATCGAAATCTACACTAAAATGTACGGAAAGTCTAATTTCTATTTGGCCGATTCTTTCAATGAAATTGAACCTCCTGTTTCAGAACATAATAAATATGAAGAACTTTCAAATTACGGAAGCGCTGTTTATGAAACCATAAACGAAGCGGCTCCCGGTGCAACCTGGGTTATGCAGGGATGGCTTTTTGGCGACAACAAAGAATTCTGGACCAAAGAAGCCACAAGTGCATTTTTAAGTAAAGTTCCAAATGATAAAGTTATGGTTCAGGATTATGCCAACGACAGATATAAGGTATGGGATAATCAGGAAGCTTTTTATGGTAAACAATGGACTTACGGTTATGTACATAATTACGGAGGATCAAATCCGGTTTATGGAGATTTGAATTTTTATAAAGACGAATTGACAAGTTTATTAAAAAATTCACACAAAGGAAATGTTGTCGGTTATGGCGCAATGCCGGAAGGATTAAATAATAATTCAATTGTTTACGAATACATTTATGATCTTCCGTGGACAAAAGGGGAACAACCTGTAAACGATTGGCTGACTAAATATTTAAATGCAAGATATGGACAAGCACCATCAAAACCTGTTTTTCAGGCTTGGGAATTATTGCTGGAATCTGTTTATAATGTCAAATACTGGGAGACACGTTGGTGGAACGATTGGGCTGGAGCGTATTTGTTATTTAAACGACCAACTGTAACCATTACAGCATTTAAAGGAAATCCCGGAGATAAAACCAAATTAAAAGAAGCTTTGGAAATTTTAAGCAAAGAGGCTAAAAAGTACAATAAGCAGAATCTTATTCAATACGATTTAATTGATGTTTCAAGACATTATAATTCACTTGCTATTGATGAAGAATTGATAGAATGTGTAAAAGCATATCAGCAGAAAGACATTGCAAAAGGAGATCAATTGTTTAAACAGATTGAAAAACAAGTTTTAGAAACAGATAAGATTATGTCCGGACAGCCTTTAAACAATTTGGATCAATGGGTGAAATCGGCTTCAGATTATGGAAGTACTCCTTCAGTTTCTAAACTGTATGCAAAAAATGCCAAAACCTTAATTACGCTTTGGGGTGGAGAAGGTCATTTGAATGATTACGCTTCAAGATCATGGCAGGGAATGTACAAAGGATTTTACTGGCCAAGATGGAAAATGTTTCTGGAAGCTTTAAAAAATGCAGCAGTAAATAATACTCAATTTGATGAAATGAAAGAAAGAGAATCGATTAAAAATTGGGAAATAAAATGGACAGAGAATAATTAAATCAATACTTAATTATGATTAATCCGTATATAAAGAAAAAATTAACTAATTCTTATTAACTAAAACCTAAATAACAACTAAAATATGAAATGAAAACGCCACGAAAACGATTTATTAGTAAGTATTTGATTATAGAAAAATACAAAAATAACTTTGCAAAGCCTTACTATCACTGACTTTATTGAAATTATCCATGTTTATGAATAACTTGTCCATTTGTTAACATTTCTTTAGCACTAATTTCGTCAATACTATTTAACCAATTAACCAATATCACAATGGAAAAACTTAAACTTTTATTATTAGCCTTTTGCTTTGGCTTCTCAATGAATACATGGGCACAAAAAACAGAAGTGTCCGGTGTAGTTTTAGATGACAAAGGCGTTCCACTGCCAGCAGCCAATGTACTAGAAAAGGGTACAACGAATACAGCATCTACAGATTTTGATGGGAAATTTAAAATTTCGGCTTCAAACAAAAACGCAACACTTATATTTTCTTTTATGGGATTTGACGATCAGCCTGTAAAATTAGATGGAACAAAAACAACTTATTCAATTCGATTACAGCCAACCACAACAAGTTTAGAGCAGGTAGTTGTAGTAGGTTACGGTAAAGGATCCCGTAAAAACTTAACGACTTCTGTAACTTCGGTTAAAGCTGAAGATTTAAACAGAGGAGCCATCAGTGATGTTGGACAGCTTTTACAGGGTAAAGTTTCCGGTTTGAATATTTCATCAAGTGGTGACCCTACAAAAACGGCTTCTGTAGTATTACGTGGAGCATCTACGTTAAATAGTTCTCAAGGGCCATTTTATGTAATTGATGGTATACCGGGAGTAGATATCTCTGTAATTGCACCGGATGACATTGCTACAATCGACGTTTTGAAAGATGCGGCGGCAACTGCAATCTACGGTAACCGTGCAGCAAATGGGGTTATCATGGTAACCACAAAAAAAGGAAGTAAAGGAAGAACGCAAATCGCATACAACGGTTATATGGGTTGGGAAGAAGTTTCTAATAATCTGGACATGATGAATGCAGATCAGTTAAGAGCTTTTACAACTAAAAACAATTTGAATTTTACGCCGGAAAATGACAAAGGAGCTAACACAAATTGGCAAAAAGAAATTTTAAGACCAGGACGTGCAGCATCAAGCAGCCATAACTTGTCTATGAGCGGAGGAGGAGATCATGGAAACTATACAGCAAGTATTACTTCATTCAATAAAGAAGGGGTAATGCAGAAAAGTGATTTCTCTCGTATCATTGCTCGTTTATCTGTTGAGCAGTTTGCTTTTGACGATAAGGTTAAATTTGGTTTAAATGTTACGAACTCTACAACAAAATATCAAAATGTACCACAGCGTAATACAGTTCTTTTACAAGCGGCAAGTTATCTTCCAATTTCTCCGGTAAAAAATGCTGACGGAAGTTATTTTGAAAATTTTGTAAGTACCGGATATTTCAATCCTGTAGCTTTAATTGCTCACGGTACAGACGAAACAAAAACAGATAACCTTGTGGGGAACTTAACAGCAGAAGTAAAATTACCATTTGGAATCACTTATAATTTGAACTTAGCACACCAAAGGCTTACAGCATCTCACGGAGAGTTTTATGACAGCTATTATTCACAATACAATAGTGCGAACTTCTACAACAACCCAGATCCGCCTTTGACAAAAACTTTAGTGAATTTTGGTGTAAATGGTTCTGCTTTGAGAAATTCTTATGAGACTAGAAACAATATTATTGAAAGCTTCTTTACTTGGGATAGAACATTTGGAGAGCATAAAATAAAAGCCGTTGCAGGTTACTCTTGGCAGGAAAATACATTAGGAGACGGTTTTCAGGCTACAACAACTAACTTTCCTGTTGATAATGTTGGATATAATAACTTAGCTCTAAGTAATTATACTTCAGTTAACGGTTATGTAGTAAACTTTGGAGATAGCAAAGCCTATCAAAAAACACGTTTGATAGCTTACTTTGCTCGTTTAAACTACAATTATAAAGACAAATATCTTTTACAAGGATCAATCAGAAGAGACGGTGGATCTATGTTTGGAGAAAATAACCAATGGGGATATTTCCCTTCTGTAGGTGGTGCCTGGAGATTAGACAAAGAAAACTTCATGAAAAATCAAAACTTCTTTAGTGATTTGAAACTTCGTGGAAGCTGGGGTGTAACAGGTAACTCTTCAGGATTTAATGCTTACACAGCACAATTTATTTCAGGAAGTTTAGGTACTTTCTATTACAACGGACAACAAATTGGAGCTTACGGACCAAACCAGGCAGCAAACCCTGATTTGAAATGGGAAAAAACAGCTACAGCAAATATTGGTCTTGATTTCTCTATCTTAAAAGGAAAAGTAACTGGTTCTGTTGATGTGTACGACAAGAAAACAACAGACATGATTTTTAACTACAATGTTAATCCGGTTTTAGTACCAGTAGGAACAATTGTAGCAAACGGAGGAACAATGTCTAACAAAGGTATTGAGGTGAGTTTAAGTACAACTCCGGTTAAAACAGCAGATTTCAGCTGGACAACTAACTTGAACCTGGCTCATAACAAGAATGAGATCGTGAAATTAACCAGTCCGTTCTTTGTTGGTGGAGATTCAATTCGTCGTGTACAGCCAGACGGAGGTGGACAAACAGGAAGTACTTTACAGATTTTTAAAGAAGGAAAACCATTAGGACAATTCTTTACACTTAAATATGCAGGAAAAAATGCTGACGGAGTTTCTCAGTATTATGACAAAAATGGTGATTTGACTACTACACCTCAAATTGGAGTAGATTATCACTATGCAGGAAGTGCACAGCCAAAATTATTATTAGGATGGGCAAATAACTTCCAATACAAAAAATTTGATTTAAGTATTTTCTTCAGAGGAGTATTTGGTAATAAAATTTTCAACGCAACCCGTGCCGATTTATTTAGACCGAGTACTGCAATGACTACTAATATTCTGGTAGATGCAGGAAACGAGTCGCCAAATGACCTGAACGCTTACAAATATTCAGATCGTTTCATCGAAGACGGCAGTTATCTAAGATTAGACAACATGACTTTAGGGTATAATTTTGGTAAAGTCGGCAGGTACATTAGTAGTGTACGTGTTTATCAAACCATCAACAATGTGTTTGTCATTACCAAATACAAAGGAATTGATCCGGAAGTTGAACAAGGAGGAACCGCTCCGGGCGTAGATTCAAATAACTTCTATCCAAAAACCAGAACATACATGTTTGGTTTAAATGTGATCTTCTAAAAATTAAATGCTAAAAATTATGAAAAAGATATTAAAATATTTAGGTCTTCCAGTATTTATGGCTGGTTTAGTATGGTCTTGCAGTGATCTTGATGTGCCTATAACAACCCAGTTGACACCTGAAGTATTTCCACAAAATTCAACACAATATATTCAGACAACAGGACCGGTTTATGCAGCTTTCCGCGGTGAGTTTTCATTTGCCTGGTGGTGGTCTCAGTCTTTATCTACTGATGAAGCTATTCTTCCTGCAAGAGGAGGAAACTGGTTTGATAACCGTAACTATATTGCAATGCATTTTCATGACTGGAATGCAGACAATGGTATTATCGGAAGTCTTTGGGATTGGTCATCTAAAGTGATCGGAACAAGCAATCAGGCAATTTCTATCTTAAGACAGACAATGCCGGAAGGTGCAGACAAAAAGACTTTGATTTCGGAGTTAAAAACCATGCGTGCCATTTCTTATTTCATGTTGATGGACAGTTATGGAGATGTGCCATTGGATACGTTATATGGGGATTTCACATCTCATGCTAAAACACCAAGAGCAGAAGTTTTCAATTTTATTGAGAAAGAATTAAAAAGCGCTGTCCCAAATTTAAACCCTGCATCCGGAGTTGCTACTTACGGAAGACCAAATAAACAAACTGCTAATGCAATGTTAGCAAAGTTATATTTGAATGCCAATATTTATACTGGAACTGCACGTTACAATGAATGTATTGCAGCTTGCGATGAGGTAATTAACTCAGGTTTATACGCAGTGGAACCAAGAGCATCATATTTGCAAATGTTTTACCCAACCAACGGACCAACAATGAAAGAATTCATTTTTGCAGTTCCTTACGATCCAGCAGCAGTTACGGTGGGTTACAATGGTCAAATGTACCACGCGCGTTATGATGTGCCACGCTCTGAAAGAGCCAAATTCGGTCTTTCTTTCACGCCAAGTGCACCTAGAAGTACCCTGCCTGAGTTCTATGCTTACTTTAATGACCCAAATGATATTCGTAACAGACAATGGCTTACAGGACTTCAGTTTATGAATGATGGTGTTACTCCAGTAACGGTTACAACAACGAAAAAAGGATACGATCAGTTTTATACTGGATCAGATGGAGGAGCAGCTTATACGTATCAGGTAAATTTAACACCAGATATTATTCCTCGTCAAAGTGTTCCTTTATTTGATCTTGGAAACGACGAAATCGCCTGGAACATGGGATACAGAAATATCAAATTCTATCCTGATGCAACTTCAACAAACCGTAACCAAAAGAATGATGTTCCTTTCTTACGTTATTCAGATGTGCTTTTAATGAAAGCAGAGTCAATCTTACGTGGCGGAGCAGCAACTTTAGGTCAAAGTTCAGATGCCTTAGTAAATATGGTTCGCTCTAATCGTACCACATCTGCAGCTTTAAACGGTGTAACACTGGAAGATCTTTATAAAGAAAGAAGCCGTGAATTTGCCTGGGAAGCTTGGCATAGAAATGATATGATCCGTTTTGGAAAATATGAAGGATCCTGGGGTTATAAAACGAATACAGACACTTATCGTCGTGTATTCCCAATTCCAACAAACGCAATGGTTTTAAATCCCGCATTAACACAAAATGATGGATATTAAGAATAAAAATTTAGTTAAGTACGCATTGTAATTCAATTTTAATTGTGAAAGGAGAAGAGCGTAAAAATTCTTCTCCTTTTTTACTAAAAAGAAAACTGGTCTTTTTTGGTTGCTCATGATAGCCAGTTTAGTTTCATTTTCATTTTTTGAATGAATACAAAGCTTGATCGAATGTAATTCCTGAGAGTAAATGAAAGATTAAGCTTTGTAAACATTCTTTCAATCCAGAATAATAAGCCAGTACAAAGAATCCTCTACAAAACAATAGTTGCCTCATCAATAAACAGAATAAATGGAACTAAGTCAAATCAATAAAATAGGACGTATCGCAATAAGTCTAACCCTTATTTTTTTAGTGTCGTGCAACGCTCAGAAAACGGTTTCTTTAAAGAAAAAACAGTTATCAGACATGGTTTACCCGTTGTTGGACACTGAAAACTCAAGATGGTTTTTCTTTTCATCAGCGAGTCGGCCTTTTGGAATGGTTAATTTAAATCCGGACACTGAAATTAATGGTGATTGGGGAGGTGGTTATAAATATACTACAGATACAGTTAAAGGTTTCAGTCATGTGCACGAATGGCAGATGTCTGGCGTATCGGTAATGCCTGTCACCATTTCAGAAGAAAATAAAAAGACTATTTTCAAAAATTTTTATTCCAAATTCAGCCATAAAACTGAAATTATTACGCCTGGATATCATTCGCTAAAATTAGACAGATATCAGATAACAGCAGAATTAACCAGCACACCAAGAGTTGGTTTTCATAAATATACTTTTCCGGCAAAAGCACAAAAAGCAGTTCTTTTTAATTTAAACACTGTTTTAGGCCCTTGCGACAATACCAACGGAACATTAGAAAAAAACAATGACTTTGAACTTTCAGGATCTTTGGTTTTAAGTACCAATTTCAGACGCCCAAAACCATTGACTGTATTTTTTAAAGTGAAAACCAATGAGCCAATTTCTTCTGTTGAAAAAGATAATGCGACAGGAAATTATTTGATTCATTTTGGTAAAACCAAAGAACAAGTATTGATGAAAGTGGGTATTTCTTATACTTCGATTGAAAATGCGAATAATAATATAGAAACCGAATTACCACATTGGAACTTTAACCAAACAACCGCTGATTCCAGAAAAGTATGGAGCGATTTATTAGGAAGAATAAAAGTAGAAGGCGGAACCGAAACCGACCAAAGAAGATTTTACACTGATTTATGGCATGCCCTGCAAGGGAGAAAAATGGTTAGTGACGCAAATGGAGCCTATCCTGACAATACAGGGGACAAATTCAGGGTAGGACATTTGCCATTAAATGTTGATGGAAAACCAAAATTCAACCACTATAATTCAGATGCTTTTTGGGGAGCGCAATGGACCATCAATAACCTTTGGGGATTGGTATATCCCGAGATTATGGAAGAATTTGTGTATTCATTAATGCAGTATTACAAAGACGGCGGCATAATCCCGCGCGGGCCTTCGGGTGGAAATGATACCTATGTAATGACTGGAGCTTCAACAACGCCATTTATTGTCAGCGCCATTCAAAAAGGAATTGTAAAAGAAAATTTAGAGGAAATTTACATTGCACTCAAAAAGAATCATATGCCAGGCGGTATCATGGAAAAAGCAGGATATGAACACAATACCAATATTGGAGGAGGCTTAAAATATTATTTAGAAAAAGGATATGTTCCGTATCCGCTTCCTGATGGAAATTTCGGAAGCCACGAAGATGGTGCGAGCCAGACTCTGGAATATGCGTATCAGGATTGGACTTTGGCTCAGCTGGCTAAAAAACTCAATCATGAAGAAGATTACAACTATTTCATGAAAAGAGCCGAAAACTATAAAAATGTTTTTGATGCTAAAATAGGCTGGATGCGTCCGAAAAATGTAGAGGGAAAATGGCGTGAAAATTATGATCCGTATCAATACGAAAACGGATTTATAGAATCAAACGGCGCACAATCGACTTGGTTTGTTCCGCATGATATTTTAGGTTTGGCTGATTTAATGGGCGGAAAAGAAAAAGCAGTAGAAAAATTGAATGCTCAATTTGAAGCAGCTAAAAAACTAAAGTATACCTCTGGTACATCACACGATGCAGAATTACACCCGGAGTTTAGCCGAATTCCGGTAAATTTTGGAAATCAGCCTTCTATGCAGACGTCAAATATTTTTACCGTTTTGGGAAGACCTGATTTAACGCAATATTGGACAAGAAACGTGGTAAAAGAAACCTTCAGCGGATTATCACCTGCAACAGGTTATAACGGGGATGAAGATCAGGGATTAATGGGAAGCCTGAATGTTTTATTGAAATTAGGTTTATTCCAAATGAACGGAGGAACAGACAAAGATGCCGTTTATGAAATTGGAAGTCCGATATTCAATAAAATCACGATTACATTAAATCCGAAATATTATTCAGGGAAAACATTTGTGATTAAAGCGGACAATAATAATCCTGAAAATGTATATATAAAGGATATCAAATTCAACCAGAAAGAAGTGTCAAATTTTGAGCTTTCACATCAGGATATTACGAATGGAGGCGAATTGATTTTACAAATGTCAGATCATTCAAATCTGCAAAAACAGTAATATAACGTTGGGTTAAAACCCTATTAACGTAAAGGAAAATAGAATTATAGTTATTTGAGAAATATTAAAAATAATTATACATGCCAACAAAAAACAAAGAAGTAACCACAATGAAAATAGCATCGAAGTTTATCTTTTTTTTAGGAATATCATTTCTTACTATTACAGGTAGCGCACAGCAAAAAGTTCATCAATACGTTGACCCAATGATCGGTTCAGAGGGAGTGGGCAGGGTTTTTATCGGGCCTTCCTGTCCTTACGGAATGGTAAAACCAAGTCCGGATTGTACTTCGAGTCCAAACAGTGGATGGCTTCCAATGCCTAAAGAAGTCACAGGATTCAGTCAGGTACACGTGAGCGGAACGGGAGGTGGCCCAAAATATGGAAATATTCAGATTATGCCATTTTCGGGAGCTTTAGATAAAATGGATCAAACTTCTTTTAGAACAGAAGAGAATGTAAAACTGGGGTATTATGAAACGGTTTTCAAAGAAAACAACATTAAAACAGAAATTACGACTGGGGAAAAAGTTTCATTTTATAGAATTACTTACCCAAAAAATAAATCAAAAGAATTAAAGATTGACCCAGGATTTTTCCTTGGAGAAGAAAAAATTCCCGATGCAAGAGAAGCCCAGCAGTTTGTAGGTTCTCAAATCGAAATAGTTTCAGATACTGAAGTAAGAGGTTACAGCCGAATCAGAGGAGGATGGAATAACGGACGTGCTTATACGGTTTATTTCTGGGCCGTTTTCGATCAGCCAATTGCAAAATATGTCACTTTTAAAGACGGTAAATTTTACAACAATCAAAAAGCACAGTTTGATTCCGGAAAGAAAACAGGAGCTATGCTTTCTTTTGGAAATTCGGGAAAAGAAGAATTAAATGTCAAAATCGGAATTTCATTTTTAAGTGAATTAAAAGCGAAAAACAATATTGAAATTGAAATCCCGCATTGGAATTTCAATACTGTTTTGGCCACTTTAGAAAATAAATGGGAAGATTTATTAAGCCGAATCAAATTATCGGATGATACTTCGGTAGAATATAGAAAAATGTTCTATACTGGTTTGTACCACACGATGATTATGCCGGTGGATCGAACAGACGAAAATCCGTTATGGACAAATGATGAACCGTATTACGATGATTTTTATACGATTTGGGATACCTTCAGAACTTCAAGTCCGTTAATTACTTTAATAGATTCTAAACGTAAAGTAGATATAATCAATGCGATGCTGAATATATACAAACGCGAAGGCTATATGCCCGAAGGAAGAAGCGGAAATGATAATGGAAGAACTCAGGGAGGTTCTAACGCTGAGGTTGTAATTGCAGATGCTTTTGTAAAAAACTTAAAAGGAATTGATTATGAACTTGCTCTGCAGGCAATGATCAAAGACGCAACAGTACCGCCGGGAGGAAATGAAGAAAGAGAAGGGCGTGGCGGACTTTTAGATTATCTAAAACTAGGTTACGTTCCTTACGGAACCGACCGCGCTGGAAACCGAACGATCGATTATTCATATAACGATTATAATATTGCTACAGTAGCCAAAGGTTTAGGCAAAACAGAATTGTACAATCAATACATGAAACAAGCCGAAAGCTGGCAGAATTTATGGCGTGCAGATTATGAAAATAACGGTGCAAAAGGATTCATCATGCCAAAAGACAAAGACGGAAACTGGCTGGATGATGTCATTTTCGGAGAATCTAAAATCCAAAAACCAACTTTTAAATATACGCCTGTCATTATCGAATCGCCTTGGTATGTCTGCCATTGGTGTGTGTTTTTCTACGAAGGAACTTCATGGGAATATTCCTTTAGTTTGCCACACGATATTCCAGAATTGGTAAAAAAATCAGGTGGAGAAAAAGCATTCGAAAACCGATTGGATATATTCTTTGATAATAATTTATTCAATGTTGCCAACGAACCTTCATTCTTAACACCTTGTTTGTATCACTGGATTGGAAAACCCTATTTAAGCAGTGACAGAATCAGAACGATTATCAAGGATAATTTCAATACTTCAAGAGAAGGACTTCCGGGTAATGACGATTCAGGAGCGATGTCTTCTTGGCTGGCTTTCCACATGATGGGATTATATCCAAATGCAGGACAGCCTTATTATTTGATTAATACGCCTTTGATAAAAGAAACGGTTATGAAATTAGAAAACGGTAAAAGTTTTAAAATCACTACAAAAAAAATGAGTGATAAAAACAAATACATTAAAACCGCTTTGTTAAACGGAAAACCATACAACAAAGCATGGATTTTGCATGAGGATATTAATAATGGCGGAGAATTAGTTTTAGAAATGGATTCGAAACCTTCAGCTTGGGGAACAACAATTTTACCACCAGCAAAATAAAATGATGAACAAGATGAAAAATATATTTTTAATGATTCTTTTCTGCATTGTTTATCAGAAAGGAATATCTCAGAATTACATTCCAACATTAAAAAACAATACCCAATTGCATTATGTCTGTAAGCTTCACGGACAAACGAGAACTTTACAGCTCACGGCTGAAACTTCCAACAATGCATTGGCTTTTAAACTAGAAACAAGAGGAGTAAAAAGTAAAATAGTAATGCTTCCCGAAGCCGTAAAAAATGGAACAGAATTAAGTTTTAATCAAGGAGAATATGCACCGGTTTTAAACTTAAAACCAACTGAAACGTTTTTTATGATTTCACAGTCAGCTTATCAGGATTTGGTTAAAAAAGGTTCATTCGTTTACAATAACACAACTTATGTTCTGGATAAAAGTGAAGATAAAAACGGAGTTTCGATAGATGGAAAAATCGTGGAAGCATTGCATGTAAAAGCACAAATAGACGAAACCGAAATGTGGATTATCAAAAATCCAGAGTTTCCTTTGATCTGTAAAGTAATTAAGAACCCGTTAGGAATTAATCCGACTTTGGTAAAAGTAGTGGATTAGTAATATTGGGTTTATTTTTAAACACATAGAGACATAGATTTTAGATCTTGTTAAAAAGTTTTTTTTGCTTAATCAAGCATAGCCCACACAATCTTGTCATTCCGACGAAGGAGGAATCTTCGCGAGAAACTCCTCAATCGGAATCCACAATCTTTGTCGAGCTACTTGCGGAGATTCCTCCTTCGTCGGAATGACAAACTCTGAAACCTAGTTTCTTTTCGTCTTCTTTTTAGACAATCAAAAACTATGTTTCTATGTGTTTAAAACAATTGAAGTAAAAGCTATTTTTTCATTAATAAAAAGAGTATCATGAAACATTCTATGAGCCGTGGCGAATTTATCAGATTAAGCAGTTTATCATTAGGAGGTGTTTTAATGAGTAATACTCTTTTTGCAAATGATTTTTTTGCAAATGGTACAACCTCAAAAGAGGATCTTCAATTAATGAAAAAACTAGTTCAGAACAATGATGCCAAAGTCAAAAGTTTACTGAACCAGCCATCACAAGATCCGTCCATTAGAATCAATAATTTTCGGGGCATTGCCAATACTATAACTGTAATGTCAGCTTCATTATGCAATTCGGGTTCAGAATATTACAAGTCGCCTCTTTTAGTTGAAAAGATGAATGATGCGATAGCTATTTTGTTGAAAGACCAATATAGCGACGGAACTTTAGATGCAGGCGGAAATAGACAATCTCCGCCAGACACCGCTTTTATTTTAGAATATATATGTCCGGCAGCAGTATTGTTGAATAAAAGTAAACAGCGAGATCTGACATTGCTTCGTGAAAAAATAAAGCAATTTATTTTAAATGCAGGCGAGGCGATGATAACAGGAGGTGTTCATACGCCAAATCATAGATGGGTTATTTGCGCCGCTTTAGCGAATATTAATGCGCTGTATCCAGATCCCAGATATGTGAACCGAATTGACGAATGGCTGGCAGAAGGAATTTATCTCAACGAAGACGGGCATTATTCAGAACGAAGCGGTATTTATTCGGCAGTAATTGATAAAGCTTTAATTACGATGGCAAGATTGCTGAAAAGGCCACAATTGCTGGAAATCGTAAATAAAAACCTCATTACTTATTTTTATTATACAGAAAAAAACGGCGACCTGGTTACTGTCGATTCCAAAAGACAGGATCAGTTTATGGCTTTAAAAGTGACAAAATTTTACTGGCAATATCGATATATGGCTATTCGTACTCAAAATCCGATGTTTGTTTATATGGTAAATACGATTGAAAAACTTCCGGAATTTACAAGTGATATCTTATCCGATTCGTTAGCTTTTTTTATGGAAAATGAAGACCTTCAAAAGCAAGTTCCAGCTGAAAGCAATGTTCCAAATGATTTCGAAAAGTTTTTTGTTCTTTCGAATTTGGCAAGAATCAGAAGAGAAAAAACGTCCATTACTTTATTTGGAGGAAATGATCAGCCGGTTCAGATTGTATCAGGAAGATCATCAAATCCTAATTTTTTAATGTACAGAAAAGGAGAAGCCATTTTAAAATACATGCGTCTTTCGACCTCGTTTTTTAGAATGGGCTATTTCAGCAGTGACGGAATCGTAAAAGAAGGAAATAAATATATTTTGACCGAAACCAAAGAAGCAGATTATTATCAGCCTCTTGCCCCTGAAAATCGAAAATCGGATGGAGACTATAAATTATCAGAATCATCGGATGGAAGATTTTGGAATAAAATGGATTTTGATTCGAGAACAAAAAGCAATGTCAAAAAACAAATTACCGTAATTGAAATTACGGAGAATAACGGATCATTAAGTTTGGATTTTAAAGTAGATGGCCCGCCAAATGTTGAGGTAACAATCGAAATGTGTTTCAACGAAAATAGTATTGTAAATGGAGCAACGGCTGATGAAAAGAAGAATTATTTTCTTAAAACAGGTTATGGAGAAGTTGCCACCGCAGGAGATGCCATAAAATTTGGGCCGGGAAAATGTGAACATTTAAATGTCGAAAACCTTGAAAGCGAAGAATACACTTATCATCAGGGAAGTTTGCGTACCAATGGAGAGCATGTTTACATAACTGGATTCACACCTTTTCGTCATCAAATGACAATATTTTAGGATTAGATTGAAATTCTTAGTAGATTTTTAAAAGTTGTTTTTAAATTTACAGGAATTACAACTTAAACTATAATATTTTAAATTATGAAACTATCTATTGTAACCTCTTTACTTTTTTGCTGCGTTTGTTTTGGACAGAATAATACAGACAACAGTTTGTATATGAAGTCGGACAAAATTACTTATTTATCAGATATCGGCTCAGATTCAGGGGATTTATATAAAACGATTGGACATCACGGGCCAGCGGTTGAAAACGAGTGGATGGCATTGCGAATTTACTTTAGCGATAAAGTAGCAATCGACGTTTATTCTAAAGCAAAACCAGGTTTAGAATTAAGAAAAGCAAATTGGTATCCAACACCAGAACAGCAAAAAGAAGGTTGGGGAGCCGATTATTATAAAGTAGCATCAACTGTTGGTTTAGGAGGTGTAAAACTTTGGGATGGAGAGAAATTAGTTCCTTTAAATCCGGTAACCAATCGTTTAGCAAGAGTTGGAAAAACAGATACCACTTCCTGGATGGAAATGATTTCAAGAGGCGTGCCTTACAAAGGAAAAAAAGTGGACATTCTAGTTCGCGTAACGGTATTTTCAGGTAAAAGAGAAGCAAAAGTGGAAGCAGTTTCTTTAACTGGGGAAAAAGTACAATTTGCAACTGGAGTGAATTACTTTAAAGATTCGGCAACGAAAAAAGGAGCGAATTATATCGCAGTTTGGGGAAAACATCCGGAAGACGTTGCTGCCGAAATTGTTGAAGTTGGAGGAGCAATTAAGTACAATCCAAAAGATTTTGAAAAAAATACAGATGACGGAACGCAGTATTTGTTGATTTCAAAACCAGCAAAAAACATAGAAACAACTATTTTATCTTCATGTGCAAGAGAAACAGAACTAAACACTTTAGATAAATTGGAAGCATACATTAAAAAATAATTGAATTATCCTTTAAGCAAGGACGCGGATTAAACGGATTTACTTCGTAAAGGCGTGGATAAAAACGGATAATCTATTTATATTTTTTAAAAGATTAATAAAAATCCGTTTTTATCCGCGTTTTCGCGTTAGCGAATCTGTTTAATCCGCGTCTGATTTTACAGGTTTTCTATTTTTAAAAATAGGACAAATAACGGGTAATCATAAAATTAAAAACAAAATACATGTTTAAAATATCGGCTATATTAGTACTACTACTTTCTTTATTTTCCTGCAAATCACAGCAGACTACGAAAAAAGAAGTTCAGATTGCTTTTATAGCCGATGCTCATTTACAGGATATTTTTGCCCAATTTGAAGACAGCAATTATCGTGGAATTCCAAATCCGGTAACGGGCGAATATGCCAATATCCGAACCATGAATTCACAGTTGCATTCTACGAGAATTTTCAATGAAAATTATTTCGCTTATTTAGAAGCTTTGAATGATATTGTTAAAAAAGGTATCAAACAAGTCGTTCTTCCAGGCGATTTTAGCGATGACGGACAACCTGTTCACGTTCGCGGATTGCGAAAAATTCTCAATGAATATTCCCAAAAACACGGACTTTCTTTTTATGTGACTACAGGAAATCATGATGTTGTAAGACCATTTTCTCAAGATGCTGTTAAAACTGATTTTTTAGGAAAAAACGGAAAAGAACAGATTATCAGCAGTTCTGCAAACAGCTTCAACAAAAATAAAAGCGAACTAGAACCGATAATTACTGCTGATATAAAAAACTGGGGTTACAAAGAAACTATAAACGAAATGCGTGATTTTGGTTTCTTTCCAAAGAAAACCGATTTATATTGGGAAACTCCATTTTCTAACTACAGCTATGAAAATTACAATTTTGAAGAAGCTCAAAAAGAATCCGATTTAGAAAAAAGAACGTATCTAATAAAAAATACTAATTTGTATCTGCCCGATGCCAGTTATTTGGTAGAACCTATTAAAGGAATTTGGCTTTTGGCAATAGATGCAAATGCGTATGTTCCGAATGAGAAATTATCAGGAAAACCAAATGATCCGCATGATTTTTCGGGAGCGAACACGGGTTACAATAACGTTCTGATTTATAAAAACCATCTTTTAAAATGGGTAAAAAAAGTTGCTACGGAAGCGAAACAAAAAGGAAAAACACTAATTGCTTTTAGTCATTATCCAATGATTGATTTCAATGACGATGCTTCGCCAGAATTAAAACAGCTTTTTGGCGCCAATAAAATGCAATTGCAAAGAGTGCCCGATGAAGAAGTCGCACAACAATTTGCAGATGCCGGAATTCAGGTTCATTTTGGAGGTCACATGCACATTAACGACACAGGCGTAAGAACATCTGCAAAAGGAAATACGTTGTTTAATATTCAGACGCCATCGCTTGCCGCTTACATGCCAGCTTATAAAATATTGACTATTCATTCTAATTCTGAACTTGAAGTCGAAACTATTGTAATTAGCAAAGTCAATAAATTCAACAGTTTGTTTCCTTTTTATGAAGAAGAATATGCTCATTTAAAAGAAATTAAAAGCAAAGATATTTGGCAGAAAGAAATTCTGAATGCCAAAGATTATGAAGAATTTACCAATTGGCATTTAAAAGAATTGGTGCGTTTACGATTCCTGCCTGAAGATTTTCCAGCCGATTTTTTAAAATCGATTGTGAATCTTTCAGGAAAAGATTTATTGCTGATGAATTCTAATGCTGCAGATATTGATTCCGTTTTGAAATCCAATTCTTTCACTATTTCTGATTTTGAATCATGGAATGGTTTTGATATGATTTTTGATTTTTACCGCCTAAAAAGTGCCGATGAACTGGCTTTTTCAAAAATTGGAAAGAAAAGATTAAAAGAATATGAATTGATCTGCAGGCAGTTAAAAAAATCAGATGATCCAAAACTGGTTTTATGGGCAGAAATATTCTACAAAACCATGAATGGCGAGCCTTCAGACCATTTTAAAATTGATTTGAAAAATAACAAAATTGATAATTTATCTGTTAAATAATTTTGATATTTATTAAATCAAAAAGATTAAATTGCATTTATAATTTATTTTCATGAAACCAAAATACCCTATATTATTTTTATTTATTGCCTTTTTTTATAATTCTTATTCACAGAATATAAAATTTACGCATTATAATGATAATAATGGGTTGTCTCATAATTCGGTACGTCATATTGTACAGGACAAAAAAGGTTTCATGTGGTTTGGAACGTTCTCTGGATTAAATCGTTTTGACGGTTATCAGTTCAAAAACTACATGAGTTCTACACCTGGAAAAAATAAATTATACAATGACGATATCACAGCTTTAGAACTGGACGAAAAAGCCAATCAGTTATGGATTGGAACCCGAAAAGGATTGACGCTTTTTCAGATGGATACCCATGTTTTTACTACTTTTTTTCATAAAAAAGGCGATCCAAACAGCCTTCCCGATGATGAAGTGAGATCAGTTCATGTAGATAAATTCAACAGAGTTTGGGTAGGTACTAAGACTAAAGGAGCCTATTTATTTTCTCTGAAAGAAAACCGATTTGATAAAATTAAGCTTAAAGGTTTTGATTACGTTAAAGAAATTTTCGAAGATAAAAAAGGCAATGTCTGGGTGGGAAGCTACGAAAAGTCGGGTTTGGCCAAAATTACAATGGACACAAAAGGCGCGATTGTACGGATTAACACCTATACACTTTCTGTTCCAAATTCGAGCATCAAAAATCCATACATCAACTTTATTTACGAAGATGCCAAGTCGGATATTTTTATTGGTACTCGCGAAGGATTGTATAAACTAGATAAATCCAGAAACCAATTTGTTAATTTATATATTGATAACAAGCAGGTTAGAGGAGCTTTAGGCCCTTATTTTCTATCCGTTGCACAAGCTCCTGATGGAAAATACTGGGTTGGAACTTTGGGCGGATTATTGGTCTGCGATCAGCTGGAAGACATTCAAAGTGGCAATTACAAATGGTATTATTCAATTTTGTCTGATGATACTTCGCTTGTCGATAATTTAATTGCATCCCTTTATTTTGATAAATCCGGAGTCTTATGGATTGGAACTGAAGATGGTTTGGACAAATACGATCCGTATGAAAATCAGTTTACTTTAAACAAAGATATTTCACGTTCTATTGGCAATCAGGCACCCAGAATTCGTGGTTTTGCTAAGACTTACGATGAAAAAGTAATTGTGGCGACCTATCATAACGGCCTTTATATTTCGAATATTAAAGGCTCAACTCCCTTACACAATACCGGAAAAGATATCGCCAGTATTTATTCTGATGATGGAAGAATTTTTTATTGCGGACTGTGGGACGGAAACATTCTGGTGTACAATTACATGAATAATTCTTCGAGGGAAATAAAGGCAGGATTTGAAAAATCGCCTGTTTTTGCTTTTCGAAAAATTGCAGAGGATAAAATAATTGTGGGGTCTTTTGGAGAAGGAGCTGTAATTTTAAATACTAAAACACTCCAAGTAGAAACTTCCAGTAAACTTTTACCTGATTTTCAGATTAATGCTATCGAGAGAGATGCTAAAAACAATGTATGGTTTGCGACTGAAACCGGAGTTGTAAAGTACAATATTATTTCAGGAAAAATAGAAACGTATTCATCACTTTTTGTCAAAGAAAAAGGAGTGCCTCATGATGAAAATGTTAGTGATGTTTTAGTAGATGTAAAAGGAAAAATCTGGGCTTCAACGCGTTTCGGATTGTGTCTGTTTAATCCGAAAAAGAATGAATTTGAGCCTGTAAAAAATCTAAAAGAACTTTCAGGAAAATGGATCACCGATATTTTATCTGATGCCAATGGAAATCTTTGGCTGAACATCAACAATAATAATATTGCTTTTGTAAAATCAAATTTAAAAGATATCAGCATTTATCATGTAAACAGCGGTAACAGACTAGATGTTTTTAGTTCAAGTGGTTTCTTCTATTTTAATAATTCTAATATTTTTCTGGGAGGTAAAAACGGAATTATTTCTTTTTCGCCACCGGCAATGAAAAGAAATAATTGGTCGCCATTGCCTGTGATTTCTGAGTTTAAAATTCAGAATGAAGAGGTCTTTCCTGAAATGGAAATCAATGGAGAAATTCCGCTTTCAAAAGATCTGAATTATGGAAAAGAAATAGAATTAAGCCATAAAAACCGAAATTTTTCTCTTCAGTTTTCGGCTCCGTCTTTTGCAAATGAAAAACTAAATAAGTTTCAATACATGCTGGAAGGTTTTGATAAACATTGGATTACGGCAAACAGTACTTCGAGAATTGTTCAATATACCAACCTTTATCCGGGAAATTATACTTTTAAAATCAGATCGAGCAACAGCGATGGATATTGGAGTAAAACGGTTTCGTATAAAATAAAAATTCTGCCTCCGTTCTGGTTGACACCAACATCGTTTTTGATGTTTTTTGCGATTTTGTTTGGGATTTTCTATTTCATCAGAAAAGAAATCAAAAACCGAATTCGTTTAAAACAAGAACTGCTTACGGAGAAAGTAAACAGAGAACACGACATCAAGCTGAATAACGAAAAACTCCGTTTTTTTACGAATATTTCGCATGAATTAAGAACGCCGTTAACATTGATTTTAGGTCCTGCTAAACAGCTTTTAGATGAAAGCAGTAATGCAACGGATTATGAAAAAAGCAGATACAATTTAATTTATCAAAATGCCAGCAGATTATTGAATCTGGTAAATCAGGTTTTGGATTTTAGAAAAGCACAATCAGGGGAATTGAAACTGAAAGTGACTAAAACGGATATTTTAGCGTACTCAAAAAACATCTTCGATTCTTTCAAAGAAATGGCTTATAATAAAAAGATTAAGCTCAATTTTATTACAGAAGATGATGAAATAAACGGCTGGCTGGACAATGATAAATACGATAAGATTCTGTACAACCTTTTATCGAATGCTTTAAAATTTACCAACAAAAACGGAAACGTAGATTTGGATGTAAGATTGAAAGACACGGTTGAGGATATTTTAGTGATTGAGGTAACGGATGACGGAATTGGAATTCCCGTAAAAAGTCAGGAGAAAATTTTTAAACGATTTTATCAGGCGACCAACAGTAAAGCCAATAATACTGGATCTGGGATTGGTTTGTCTTTGGTAAAATCTTTAGTTGCCATTCATAAAGGAACGATTTCTGTCGAAAGTACCCCAGGAAAAGGAAGTACTTTTAGAGTTGAAATTCCAATTGGTCGTGAATCTTACGAACATAAAGAAGTATTTGAATATGCGCTTAAAAACGACAATTTAAGTATGCTGATTCCTGAAAAACAGGCGAAGAAAATTATTCAGAACACCGATTTAAAAGAAAAAATACTAGTAATCGAAGACAATAACGAACTTAGAAAATATCTGGTGGATTATTTGTCTGATTACTACAAAGTTTATGAGGCCGAAAATGGAATGGAAGGTTTAAAAATCTGCCGACAAATTAAACCAATCTTATGCGTTACCGATGTCATGATGCCAGTCATGGACGGATTGGAATTTTGCCGTGAACTCAAAAATGATGAATTTATCAGTCATATTCCAGTCGTGATGCTAACGGCTCTTTCTGAAAATATGGATAAAGTAAAAGGCTATGACACAGGAGCTGACGGTTATTTGGTAAAACCTTTTGAGCCTTTATTGCTGAAAACGGTTATTGAAAACATGATTAAATCGAGATTAGAACTGAAACAGAAATTCTCTGGCGAAGTGGAAAGCAAAGTCAGTATGCTGACACATTCTCCAATCGATGAAGAATTTATGGAAAAAGTGACGAATCTAATCAACGATAATCTAAGTGAAGTCGATCTTTCAACTGATTTTCTTTGTGATAAACTGGGCGTAAGTTCTTCGAAATTGTATAGAAAAATTAAAGAATTAACGGATTTGGCACCAAATGAATTTATCAGAACGATTCGATTGAAAAAATCAGCAGAACTGCTTAAAACCAAGAAATACAATGTTTCGGAAGTGACGAATTTAGTTGGGTTTAATGACCCGCTTTATTTTAGTAGATGTTTTAAGAAGCAGTTTGGTTTTCCTCCTAGTAAGATTATTAATTAGTTTTTTTTCGCCACAGATTAAGGAGATTAAAAAAGATTTTTTTTCGCCACTAATTACACCAATTTTTACGAATTATTTTGATAAACATAGCCCGTGGTTTCAACCACGGGAACGTAAGGTATATCGACAATGCATATCCATAATCTGATTTTTCTCATGATGCTCCGCGATGTCCCTGTGGTTGAAACCACAGGCTATATTTGAAATACAAATTTATAATCTTATCATTTCTGCAGTCAACATTATAATATAGCCCGTGGTTTCAACCACGGGAACGTAACGTATATCGACAATGCATATCCATAATCTAATTTTTCTCATGATGCTCCGCGATGTCCCTGTGGTTGAAACCACAGGCTATATTTGAAAGACAAATTTATAATCTTATCGTTTCTGCAGTCAACATTATAATATAGCCCTTGGTTTAAACCACGGGAACGTAACGTATATCGACAATGTCTATTCCATAATCTAATTTTTCTCATGATGTTCCGTGATATCCCTGTGGTTGAAAACACGGGCTATATCTATCATGGTCAGACACAGCAATTCACAAATTTTTACAATCCAGCTCTGAAAGAGCCAAAAGCATCAAAGTAGTGCATCGCACTACGGAAGAATGGAATACACGACATGGAATTCAGCCCTGAAAGGGCGAAAGCATATTCTAGGTATTGAGTTGTTATATACGCACAGTTGTGCTTTTACCCTTTCAGGGTGCTATTCATCATCATCATAATTCGCAGTGCGTTGCACTACTTTGCTGCTTTCACCCTTTCAGGGTGTTATTCATTCTCATTCTAATGCGTAGTGAGTTGCACTACTTTGGTGCTGTTGGACTTTCAGTCCAATTTAATTTTTAGCTAGTTCTTTTGTTTTTTAATACAAAAATCCTACAATAATCAAATTTATCCATGTTTTTGATGTATTAATCCATTTTGAAAGGAATATGTAATTCTATTTTTGTCTTGTAACTTTTAACTATTAACCATTATGAAAAAGCATATAGACACAGACAATCCGTTGAAAAATTTAGATGAGTGGGAAGATGATTTGTTAATGCGATATCCTGATCCTTCTGAAGAAAATGAAGAGGTAAAAGAAAAGCAGAAAGAAGAATTCAGGAATTATGTCGATTCAGAAAGAGTAGAAACGGTTAAGGAGTTTTACAGAATTAACCATACCTATCAAACTTATGACTTTGTATGCAGTAAAGAACAGGAATTTCTGCAATTTAATAGAAAAGAAATGTCAATCTGGGAAGCTGTTGAGTTTTTGAACACACTTGTAGACGACAGCGACCCAGATATTGACTTAGATCAGACACAACACCTTTTACAGACTTCAGAGGCCATTCGTGCCGATGGTCATCCGGATTGGTTTGTACTGACAGGTTTTATTCACGATTTGGGTAAAGTTTTATGTTTGTTTGGAGAACCGCAATGGGCTGTGGTTGGAGATACATTTCCGGTAGGCTGTGCTTACTCAGATAAAATTGTGTATTCAGAATTCTTTAAAGAAAATCCGGATTATACAGACGAAAGATTCAATACCAAATTAGGAATCTACACCCAAAACTGCGGACTGGATAATGTAAAAATGAGCTGGGGGCATGACGAATATCTGTATCAGATTATGAAAGATTATCTGCCAGATCCAGCTTTGTATATGATTCGTTACCACTCTTTTTATTCGCAGCATAAAGAAAATGCTTATGCACATTTAATGAATGAAAAAGATATCGAAATGTTTGATTGGGTTAGAAAGTTCAATCCGTATGATTTGTACACTAAAGCTCCAGTTAAACCAGATGTAAAAGCATTGCTTCCATATTATAAAGAATTAGTTGCTAAATATTTGCCAGAAAAATTGAAGTTTTAAAAGTGATATAAATACATAGAAAAATAGTTATTCAAATTGAGAAAAGGTGTTTCATTTGTTTGAATAAAGATATTACACACAATCTTGTCATTCCGAGGAACGAGGAATCTTCGCGAGAAACTCCTCAATCATAATCCACAATCTTTGTAGAGCTACTTGCGAAGATTCCTCGTTCCTCGGAATGACAAACTTTGGGCTATATGTTAGAAACGAGTTTCTTTCATTAACCTCTTTAAGAAGGAAAACTATGTTTCTATGTATTGAAAAAAAAATAATTACCAGCTATCTAAAACCAAAATAATGCAGAAAACCAAAATATTTTTTATAAGCCTTTTACTGCTTTTCTCGGCGGTTATTTCGGCTCAGGAAAAAGAACGTAACGATTGGGAAAATCCTGAGGTATTTCAAATTAACAGAGAACCAGCCCGCGCTGCTTTTCTTCCTTATGCAGATGAAACTTCTGCCATAATGGATAAATATGAAAATTCTCCGTGGTATTTTTCTCTAAACGGAACATGGAAGTTTTCCTGGTCGCCAACACCAGACGAACGTCCGAAAGATTTTTATAAAACAGATTTCAGTACACTGCATTGGAAAGACCTTCAAGTGCCTTCCAATTGGGAACTAAACGGATATGGTGTTCCAATTTACACCAATATTACTTATCCGTTTGAGAAAAATCCGCCTTTCATTAATCATTGGGATAATCCGGTTGGGTCTTATAAAAGAGATTTTGTACTGCCTGAAAACTGGAAAAACCGACACGTTTTTCTTCATTTCGAAGCAGGAACAGCGGCTATGTATATTTGGGTCAACGGCGAAAAAGTTGGTTATACGGAAAATACCAAAAGTCCGGCAGAATTTGATATTTCCAAATATTTAAAACCAGGAAAAAATGACCTGGCTGTAGAAGTGTACAGATGGAGTGATGGTTCCTATCTGGAAGATCAGGACATGTGGAGACTTTCAGGGATTGACAGAAATGTGTATTTGTATAGCACTGAAGATGTTCGTATTTCAGATTTCTTTGCGAAACCAGATTTAGATGCGAAATATAAAAATGGAAGTTTAAGTGTTGATGTAAGTCTAAAAAATCTGACTTCAAAAACGATTAACAACCAAAAGCTGGTTGCCAAATTGGTAGATGCTTCTGGTAAAAATGTTTTCAGTAAAGAATTCAATGTCAATTTTGAAGCATCAAAAATTCAGAATATTAATTTTTCTCAGTCTGTTTCAAGTCCGAAATTATGGAGCAGTGAAACGCCGAATTTATATACGTTGGTTCTGACCTTAAAAAATGCAAAAGGAGAAATTGTAGAAACGGTTGGCACTCAAATCGGATTTAGAAAAGTAGAATTAAAAGGCGGACAATTACTGGTAAACGGTGTCCGATTGATGGTTCATGGTGTCAATATTCATGAGCATAATCCAGAAACGGGACATTATCAGGATGAAGCTACGATGATGAAAGACATCAAAATGATGAAACAGCTGAATATTAATTCGGTTCGCTGCAGTCACTATCCAAACAATATTCGATGGGTAAAATTATGTAATAAATACGGTTTGTTTTTGGTGGATGAAGCCAATATAGAAAGCCATGGAATGGGAGTAGAGGGACAGCCTTTAATCTGGATGAATCCAAAAACGAATCCGGGCCATCTTCCGGAATGGAGAGAAGCACATTTAGACCGAATTTACAGCTTGGTAGAAAGAGATAAAAACATGCCATCGGTAATTATCTGGTCACTAGGAAATGAAAGTGCCAATGGGCCTGTTTTTCATGAAGCCTATAAATGGATCAAAAAGAGAGATAATTCCCGTTTGGTTCAATTTGAGCAGGCAAAAGAAAACGAAAACACAGATATCGTCTGCCCAATGTATCCAACAATTGAATATATGAAAGAATATGCGGCAAGAAAAGAAGTGAGTCGTCCGTATATTATGTGTGAGTATTCGCATGCTATGGGAAACAGCAGCGGAAATTTTCAGGAATATTGGGATATCATTCGCGGAAGCAAAAATATGCAGGGTGGATTTATCTGGGATTGGGTAGATCAGGGATTTTACGGAGTTGATGAAGCGGGTCGTAAATATTGGACTTACGGTGGTGATATGGGAAGCCAGAATTATCTAAACGATGAAAATTTCTGCCATAACGGATTAGTTTATCCAGACAGAACACCGCATGTTGGAGCTTTTGAAGTAAAAAAAGTATATCAGAATATTTTATTCAAAGCAGTTGACATTAAAAACGGCGTAATTGAAATTAATAATGATTTCGGATTTACAAACCTGAATAAATACAATTTCAGATATGAAGTTTTAGAAAATGGTAAAGTGATCAAAGAAGGAACAATCAATGTTGCTTTGGATCCAAAAACAAAAAAAACATTCAAGCTTGATTTACCAAAAATAGAATCGAAAGAAGGAACAGAATATTTACTGAATGTTTTTGCTAACACAAAAGAAGGTTCAGAATTATTGCCTAAAAACTTTGAAATTGCCAAAGAACAATTTGTAATTGAAGACGGAAAATATTTCGAAAAATCAGAAAAAACAAGTGCTGCAAAAGTTCAGGATGACAAAGACCATTTTGTGCTGACTTCAGATAATGTTACAGTTAAAATCAGCAAATCGACTGGATTGATTTCGTATTACAGTGTAAAAGGCGAAGAATATTTCAAACAATATCCGGAACCGAATTTCTGGAGAGCACCAACGGATAATGACATTGGAAATAAAATGCAGATTAGAACTAATGTTTGGAGAACAGCTGGAAAAAACACTTCGTTGGAAAGTATTCAGCAAACCGAAGAAAATGGTAAAAAATACATCATCGCGAAATTAAAACTAAATGATGTTGCTTCTGATTATACGATCAAATATGCATTAGGAAATAATGGAGATTTAGAGATACAGGTTGCTTATAAAAAAGGAGCAAATCCGGTTCCGGAATTACCTCGTTTCGGAATGATTTTTACTTTAAAAAATAGCTTAGAAAATCTGGATTATTACGGAAGAGGCCCTTTAGAAAATTATCCGGACAGAAAAACAGCATCCTTCAAAGGAATTTATACTAGTAAAGTTGCAGACCAATATGTGCCTTATACACGCCCACAAGAAAATGGATACAAGATCGATATACGCTGGTTTAAACTGTCAAGCAATTCAGGAAATGGCTTGGAAATAAAAGGTCTGCAACCTTTAGGTATAAGTACTTTGAATAATTATCCGAGTGATTTTGACGGAGGAATTTCTAAAAAGAACATTCACTCCAGCGACATTACTCCAAGAAATGAAGTTGTAGTTTGTGTCGACTTAACACAGCGAGGCCTAGGAGGAGACAACAGCTGGGGATTACCGCCTCATGAGCAATATCAATTAACAAAAAGTGAGTATAACTACGGATTTGTTATTAAACCAATTTTTTAAAAGTCTTCAGTATTCAGATTTTTAGTGTTCAGTTTTTGCCACAGTTTGTTGATAAAAACAAACTAAACTGATTACTAAAAATCTGACCACTGAACACTTCCGTAAGACTGACCACTTAAAACCTGACCACTGACCACTAACTATTGACCACTGAATACTAAATAAAATGAGTAACCCTACAAATGGAAGACTAATCTCTTTAGATGTGCTTCGCGGATTTGTTATGTTTTGGATTATGAGCGGCGAACATATTATTCATGCTCTGGCCAAAGCAGCGCCAATTCCTATTTTTATCTGGATGTCTTCACAGCTGCATCATGCGGAATGGAATGGAATTACATTTTACGATATGATTTTTCCTGTCTTTCTATTTGTTGCCGGAGTTTCGATGCCTTTCTCTTTCGAAAAGAAAATGAGTTTGGCAGGAGTAAAAACACCACAGGAATTACCTTCAGGCGAGAAGCGTAAAATCTATTTATCAATGTTAAGAAGAACCTGTATTTTACTGGTTTTAGGATTTATAGTAAATGGATTGCTTCGTTTTGATGGTTTTGATCATACTCGTTTTGCAAGTGTTTTAGGCCGAATAGGATTGGCTTGGTTTTTTGCCGGAATCATCTATTTAAATTTTGATTTCAAGAAACAATTAATCTGGTTCTTCGGAATTTTGATTGGCTATTATGTGGCAATGAAATGGATTCCGGTTCCTGATTTTGGAGCAGGGGTTTTAACCAAAGAAGGTTCGCTGGAAGGTTATATTGACCGTTTGTTTTTACCGGGAAGATTACACAGCACCGTTTATGATCCGGAAGGAATATTTTCTACGCTTCCGGCAATTTCAACAGCTTTATTAGGTGTTTTTATCGGAACGTTTTTAAAAGCAAAGTGTCCTTTTTCGATAAAAGTAAAACTGCTTTTAATGACTTTAACCGCGGTGGTTCTGATTATTGCTGGATTAATCTGGGATATTAATTTCCCAATCAACAAGCATTTATGGACAAGTTCCTTTGTTTGTTTTGTCGGTGGATTCAGTATTTTATTTTTTGTCTTTTTCTATGTAATAATTGACTTATTAGGGTTTCAAAAATGGGCATTCCCATTGGTTTTAATTGGTTCTAATTCTATTTTGATTTATATCGCAGCCGAAGGTTCGGTAGATTTTAAACATACGGCAGATTATGTTTTTGGCGGACTTATACAATATACATCAATTGTCTGGCAGCCTTTTTTTACAGCTTTGTCTGTAACTGTCGTGCAGCTTTTGTTACTCTATTTTTTATATAAAAAGAAATGGTTTCTCAAGATTTAGAAAACTTAATATTTTTTGAAACACATAGAAACATAGACATTTATGACATATTGAAATCAAAAAGAGAATAATAAGAAACTAGTTTCTAACATAGCTATGTGAGTTTATTACAAATGAAATGCCTTTATGGAGTTTCTAAAGCTATGTTTCTATGTGTTTAAAATTATTAAGCTCTATTTTTTAAAATACATCTTACTATCTAACCACACAATAACCACACATTATGAATGTATTACAAACCGCAGATTACATTGTATTCTTTATTTACTTTGTCATAGTCACGGCTTATGGAATGTATATTTACAGAAGCAAAAAAACAGCTGCAACCAGTTCCAACGAATATTTTTTAGCCGAAGGTTCACTTACGTGGTGGGCAATCGGAGCTTCGTTGATTGCTTCTAATATTTCAGCAGAACATTTTATTGGTATGAGCGGTTCAGGCTTTGCCATCGGACTTGCGATTGCTTCTTACGAATGGATGTCGGCGGCCACATTAATTATTGTGGCAATGTTTATTTTACCGGTTTATCTTAAAAATAAGATCTTTACCATGCCTCAGTTTTTGGCCAAAAGATATAGCGGAACAGTAAGTACCATTATGGCTATTATCTGGTTGTTGATTTATGTATTTGTCAATCTTACATCAATCATTTATTTAGGTGCTTTAGCGATTTCTTCTATTGCTCCGATAAGTTTTCAGTTTTGTGTTATAGCGCTGAGTTTATTCTCTGTAATTGTGACTTTAGGAGGCATGAAAGTAATTGGGTATACTGATATGTTTCAAGTAATTGTTTTAATTCTGGGTGGATTAGTTACCACTTATTTAGCATTGACTTTACTTTCAGATCAGTTTGGTTTTGGAAAAGACATTTTAAAAGGACTTGCCATTATTGCCGATGAAGCACCAGGACATTTACACATGATTTTAGACGAATCCAATCCGCATTATACTGAATTACCGGGAATGTCGGTTTTAGTGGGAGGTATGTTGATCAATAATCTGGCGTATTGGGGCTGTAATCAATATATTGTTCAAAGAGCTTTAGGTGCCGATTTGAAAACGGCGCGAAAAGGAATTTTATTTGCTGCTTTCCTAAAATTATTAGTTCCAATAATTGCTGTTTTACCAGGTATCGCAATGTTCGTAATGCATGAAAATGGAATGTTTCAGCAGGAAATGGTGGACGCCGCAGGAGTTTTAAAACCAGATCAGGCGTATCCAACTTTAATGAATTTATTGCCTGCGGGATTAAAAGGCGTGGCTTTAGCAGCTTTAACGGCAGCAATTGTGGCTTCTTTAGCAGGAAAAGCCAATAGTATTTCGACTATTTTTTCTTTAGATATTTATAAAAAATACTTTAATTCTCAGGCATCAGAAAAAAAACTGGTTCGTACCGGAAGATGGTGTGTAGTAGTTTGTATGATCATTGCTGCTTTTGTAGCGCCGGCATTAAAATCATTAGATCAGGCTTATCAGTTCATACAAGAATATGTGGGATTCTTTTCACCGGGAGTTTTAGCGATTTTTTTGCTGGGAATGTTCTGGAAAAAAACAACTCCGGCGGCAGGTTTGGCAGGCGCATTATTAACGGTTCCACTTGCCGCGATCTTAAAATTCCTGCCAATGTGGACAGAAGGCGCTTTTCCGGATTATCCTTTCTTAGACAGAATGACTATTGTTTTCTTTATCATCGTATTGATAATGGTGGGAATTAGTTTAGCGAAACCGGTTTCTGAAGAAGAAGCTGAAATTCATAAAATAGAAGTAGATAAATCGATGTTCAAAGTGTCATCAGAGTTTATCGTTGGTTCCTTTATTATCAGTGGAATTTTGGTTGCTTTATATACCGTTTTCTGGTAGTTTTTGTTTTGCCGCGAAGGCACAAAGGCTCAAAGTTTATTATAAAAAAATAAATTGAAAATTGCTCGCAGAGGCGCAAAGTTTTTTTTAAACCATATAAGTAATATAAGATAATTTAAGTTTTGTCTTCATTGACCTTATATTACTTATATGGTTCATTTTCACTTAGTGACTTAGTGTCTTTGTAGCATAAAAAAAATAGAAATGAAAAGAAATTTTGTACTTGTACTGTTTGTTTTTTGTGTTTCCTTAACTGTTTCGGCACAGAAAGTATTTGATATTAAAAAATACGGTGCCGTTGGAGATGGAAAAACTTTGAATACAAAAGCAATCCAAAAAGCAATTGACGCAGCCAATAAAAGTAAAGGCGGAAAAGTTCTTTTTTCTAAAGGAACTTTTTTATCCGGAAGTGTAGTTTTAAAAAGTGATGTGGAATTGTTTTTTGAAGAAGGTGCCATTTTATTAGGAAGCACCAATCCGGAAGATTATCCAAAATATGAAGGAATCAGAGCTTTTATTATTGCGAATGAATCCAAAAATATTGCGGTAAACGGAAAGGGAATAATTGACGGACAGGGAAGAGAACTGGCTTTGGCAATTGATTCTCTGCATCATACGGGAGTTCGAATTGATCCGAAATACAATTACAGAAGAATGCGCCCTGAAGACGGAAGAGGAAAACTAATTTCGTTTGTAAAATGCGATTCGATTACCATGACGCAAATTACACTGAAAAACAGTCCGGGCTGGACAATGTGCTTTAGAGCATGCAAAAACATGGTCATTGATTTTATGAAAGTGGAAAGCCGTGCGTACTGGAACAATGACGGAATTGACCTTGACGGCTGTGAAAATGCCCGAATTACGAATTGTAATGTAAACGCAGCAGATGATGGAATCTGTTTAAAATCGGAAGTGCCGGGATTACACAATAACAATATTTACATTGGAAATTGTACGATTAGATCAAGTGCAAATGCGGTAAAATTTGGAACGGGTTCTTATGGCAGTTTCAAAAATGTGACAATCGAAAACATTAAAGTTTTTGATACGTTTAGATCGGCGGTTGCGATTGAATCTGTTGATGGAGCTGAGATAGAGAATATAAAAGTTTCGGATATTACTGCCGTAAATACTGGAAATGCAATCTTGATTCGTTTAGGTCACAGAAATGGAGATAAACCAGGTTATATTAAAAATGTATCGGTTAAAAATGTAAAAGCGCAGATTCCGTTTGGCCGTCCTGATATTGATTACGATATGAGAGGTCCGGAAGTAGATTATTTCCACAATCCGTTTCCGTCTTCTATTGCCGGAATTCCGGGACATTCAATAGAAAATGTGACTTTAGAAAACATAGAAATCGTTTATCCGGGAAGAGCTTCAAAAGGAATGGCGTATCATCCTTTAAGCCGATTAAAAGATGTAAAAGAAAACAGCAACGGATATCCTGAATTTACCATGTTTGGAGAACTGCCATCTTGGGGATTTTATGTGCGTCACGTAAACGGAATCGAAATGAAAAACATAAAACTGATTTTAGATAAAGAAGATTTTCGTCCTGCTTTCGTTTTTGATGATGTAAAAAATCTGACCATGAAAGGGATTGATGTTCCGTCAGATAAAATCAATCAAATTGTTTTTAAAGATGTTTCATCCAGCAATTTGGACAGCGAAGCTGCAAAAAGAAAAATCGAACCAGAGCAAAATAAATTTGAATTACCAGCACATTAGTGGTTAGCCACTAAGTCGCAAAGAAGCAAAGTTTTTTTGCCACAGATTATGAAATTTTGTTTCACGCAGATCTTGCAGATTTTAGCAGATTTAATTTGATTTCTTAAAAAAAATCTGCAGAATCTGCTTAAATCTTTTTAAATCTGCGTGAAACAAAAAAACTTAGTGTCTTTGCGCCTTTGCGGCATAAAAAAAATTAAAAAACATGAACAAGAAATCTATAATCGCAATCATCATTTTCTGCCTTTCGTTAACTGTTTCTGCACAGAAAATCTACGACGTCAAAAAATACGGAGCAAAAGGAGACGGAAAAACCAATGATGCAGCAGCCATTCAAAAAGCAATTGATGCCTGCACTAAAACGGGTGGAAGAGTTTTAATTCCGGCACCATTTACCTTTTTAGCCGGGCCAATTGATGTAAAATCAAAAGTAGATTTGCATATCGAAGCTGGTGCTAAATTATTAGCAAGTCCTGACGAAAAGCTTTATACCAAAAGTGCTTTCAGAACCAATCCGGGAGAAGGAACAATTTGGATTGGCGGAGAAAATATAGAGGATTTTACTATTAGCGGAAGCGGAAAAATAGATGGAAACGGAATTTCATTTATGGGAGAAGAAGAGGAAGATGCTTATGTTTTAAAACCGTTCAATGTATTAGACCCAAGACCTCACGTATTAACGATTATCGGCGGGAAAAATATCAGAATTAAAGATGTTCATATCGGAAATTCGGCGTATTGGACAGTTCATTTGATTGGTTGTAATGATGTTGTCATTAGTGGAATTACTTTATTGAACAGCTTGAAAGTCCGCAACAGTGACGGAATCGATTTGGATCATTCTAAAAATGTCAGAATCAGCGATTGTTATATTGAAAGCGGGGACGATTGTATCTGCCTAAAAAACAGAAGAGAATTTGAAGAATTTGGTGCCTGCGAAAATATTACGGTAACGAATTGTACTATGACCAGCAGCAGCTGCGCTATTAAAATTGGTTCAGAAAATATGGATGCGATTCGACAGGTGGTTTTCAATAATTGTATTATTAAAAACAGTAATCGTGCATTAGGAATTCAAAATCGAGACGAAGGAACAGTGAGCGACGTTATTTTCTCTAATATTATTATCGAAAGCAAATTAAACACAGATACCTGGTGGGGAAAAGCAGAACCAATTTACATAACGGCTTTCAGCAGAGCAAAAGCGAATCATAAAGATGCGAACTGGCGTTTTCCAAAAGGAGCAACAGAAGGGAAAGTTGGAGAAATCAAAAATATTTATTTTACTAATATTCAGTGCACAGGAGAAAATGGTGTTTTTGTGAGCGGGGAATCAAAAGACAAAATCAAGAATATTGTTTTTGATAATGTGAGTGTTTTTATGGATAAAACAACTTCTTTTCCTGGTGGATTGTATGATAGAAGACCTGCAAATGTTGAAGGTTTTGTAAAAGGAAGCACTTCAGGATTTTATTTTGACACTGCCGAAAGCATAAAAGTTCAGAATTGTACTGTGCAATGGGGAAAAAACAAACCGGATTATTTTAAATATGCGGTTGAAAGTAAAAATGTTGATGTTTTAAAAGTAGTCAATTTAGATGGAGAAGCGGCTTTTCCAAATAAGTATGAGGCAGTTAAAAAGTAATTTATTCTTGTGAAAAAACTATAAGTGTTAAATTCACAATAAATCTTTGAAGCGTGATACTTTTCATAGGCTTTACAAGGATTAATTAATATATTGCAAGTATATTCTCAATATAAAAATAATACAATGAAAAGAAATGTAATTTCGACATTATTCGTAGGAAGTTTGTTATTAAGCAGTATTTATGGAAATGCTCAAAAAGCGACTTTAGAAGTTGATGCTTCCAAAACGATAACTAAAATTCAGCCGACGATGTTCGGTTTGTTTTTTGAAGACATCAATTTTGCAGCGGATGGCGGACTTTACGCCGAAATGATTAAAAACAGATCTTTTGAATTTGAAAAACCTTTAATGGGATGGGAGCAGCCTAAATCGAACAGATCTTCCATGAATAAGGAATCCGGAATGGCATTACCAATCAACATAGCGGCAAATAATACTAATTTTTGCAGAGTTGAAATCAATAATGACAAAGGGTATGCTTTAATAAATGAAGGTTTCAGAGGAATGGGAGTGAAGAAAGATGCTAAATACAATCTTTCACTAAAAGCAGCCAATCCTAACGGAGCAATCAAGAAGATTATTTTCCAGCTTATTGATAAAGACCAAAAAGTACTTGGAGAAACTAGTATTGTACCAAAATCCACTGACTGGACCAATTATACGGCACAATTTACAGCAACTCAGACAGAAGCTAAAGCAAAGCTGAAAATCACTTTTGAAGGAACAGGAACAATTGATTTGGATATGATTTCATTGTTTCCTGAAGATACCTGGAAGAACAGAAAGAACGGACTTCGTAAAGATCTTGTACAACTTTTGTATGATGTAAAACCAGGATTTTTACGTTTTCCGGGAGGTTGTATTGTAGAAGGAAGAACTTTGTCAGATCGTTACCAATGGAAAAAATCGGTTGGGAATGTAGAAGACAGAAAAACCATGATGAACCGTTGGAATGTTGAATTCAACCATAAATTAACACCGGATTATTTTCAAAGTTTCGGATTAGGATTTTTTGAGTATTTCCAGCTTTCAGAAGATATTGGGGCAGAACCGCTTCCGATTTTGAGCTGCGGTATGGCATGTCAATACAATACAGGAGAATTGGCTGCAATGAACGAATTAGATCCTTATGTTCAGGATGCTTTGGATTTAATTGAATTTGCTAATGGAGCAGTTACGACAACCTGGGGGAAAATCCGTTCTGATATGGGGCATCCAAAACCATTTAACCTAAAATATATTGGCGTAGGAAACGAACAATGGGGAACAGATTATATTGAAAGATACAAGGTTTTTGAAAAAGCGATTAAGGCAAAATATCCAAATATCATTATCGTATCAGGAAGCGGTCCTTCTCCGGATGGTGAGCATTTTGATTATGCTATGAAAGAGCTTAAAGAACTGAATGCAGAATTAGTAGACGAGCATTATTACAGAAGTCCGCAATGGTTTAGAGAAAATGCCGGACGTTATGATAATTATGATCGAAAAGGACCAAAAATATTTGCGGGAGAATATGCAGCGCAGAGTGTTTCGGGAGCAAATCCAAATAATAGAAACAATTGGGAATGTGCTTTTTCTGAAGCCGCTTTTATGACGGGATTGGAAAGAAATGCAGAAGTTGTTCATTTAACGTCTTATGCGCCTTTGATGGCTCACGAAGATGCCTGGCAATGGACACCGGATATGATTTGGTTTAATAATCTGCAGTCGTATGGTTCTGCGAACTATTATGTACAACAATTATTCTCCACAAATAAAGGAACAGATTTGTTGACTATTACTCAGGATGGAAAAGCTTTAATCGGTCAGAATAATTTATATGCGTCGGCGGTAAAAGATGTCAACAGTAAAGAAATTATTGTGAAACTGGTAAATACAGCTGAAACGGCATCAGAAGTAAGTATTGATTTAAAAGGAGCAAAATTGGGATCAAAAGGAAGTATGATTACACTGGTAAGCACAAATTTACAAGATGAAAATACGTTTGCAGAACCTAAAAAAATTACTCCAAAACAAAGTGAATATAAAGTTACAAAAGGGAAACAACAATTGAATCTTCCTGCTTATTCAGTTACCGTTTTGAAATTGAAAACGATCTAAAATTAGTATTTAAACGAATAAAGATTTGAAGTAAAATATTAGTATTCTTTTAGTTAAACCTAACAGGTTTTTAAAACCTGTTAGGTTTCTGCTTAAATTTAAAAATATAGAGTCAATCTTTAAATTCGCAATATTCTTTAAAAATAAAATATATGCCATATCATCTTCTTAAAAAAAGCCTTTTATTATTGCTAACGCTTACAGCATTTTCTGTTTACTCGCAAGATTTAAAACTGCATTACAAGCAGCCAGCTGTAGAATGGACAGAAGCTTTACCAATAGGAAATGGTACTCTCGGTGCAATGGTTTTTGGAAGAGTGGATTCTGAATTAATTCAGCTCAATGAAGCCACTTTATGGAGTGGAGGGCCGGTACAGCAAAATGTAAATCCAGATGCTTTTAATAATCTGGCTTTAATAAGAGAAGCGTTGACAAATGAAGATTTTGAAAAGGCCAATATTTTAACTAAAAATATGCAGGGGCCTTACAGCGAAAGTTTTATGCCATTAGGTGATCTTATTTTAAAACAAGATTTCGGCGGACAAAAAACAGCTACATATAACAGAAGTCTTGATTTACAAACCGGAGTGACTACAACAAATTTTAGCATAAACGGCGTAAATTATAAAAGAGAAATATTTGCTTCGGCACCTGCTCAATGTATTGTGATTAAACTTTCTGCAGATCAACTGAAAAAACTTTCTTTGACAATTGATGCTTCGAGTCTTTTGAGAAATGAAAAAGCAATACAAAATCAATCAGTGGTTTTAAAAGGAAAAGCGCCATCTCATGCAGATCCTAATTATATTGATTATAACAAAGATCCTATCGTTTATGAAGATCTATCAGGATGTAGAGGAATGCGTTTTGAACTGATTATTAAACCAGTTGTAAAAGATGGAGAAATAATTGCCGATGGAAATAAATTGGTGATTAAAAACGCTTCAGAAATTTTGCTTTTTGTTTCGGCAGCAACAAGCTTCAACGGATTTGATAAATGTCCGGACAGCGAAGGAAAAGACGAACATCAATTTGCTGAGGCTCCGATTAAAAAAGCGACTGCTAAAAAATACGATAGTTTATTGAAAGAACATATTGAAGATTTTCAGAATTTCTTTAACAGAGTTTCTTTCAAACTAAATGAAAAAGAAAGTAATAAATCTGATCTGCCTACAGATATAAGATTAGAAAAATATGCAAAAGGAGAAAAAGATGCCGGATTGGAAGCTTTATTTTTTCAGTTTGGACGTTATTTGTTAATTTCTTCTTCCCGTACGCACAATGCTCCTGCCAATTTACAAGGAATCTGGAATAACAAACTCCGCGCACCCTGGAGCAGTAATTACACTACAAATATTAATTTACAGATGAATTATTGGCCTGTTGAATCGGCAAGTTTGTCTGAATTGTTTTTTCCACTTGACGAATTCATAAAGAATGTTTCTGTTACCGGAGCCGAAACAGCTAAAAGTTATTATCATGCCAACGGCTGGGTTTTGCATCATAACTCAGATATCTGGGCGATGACCAATCCAGTTGGCGATTTTGGAAAAGGAGATCCTATGTGGGCCAACTGGTATATGGGAGCCAACTGGTTAAGCAGACATTTATGGGAACATTATGAATATACAGGAGATAAGGAATATTTAAAGAAAGTATATCCAATTATAAAAGGTGCTGCAGAATTTAGTTTAGACTGGCTTCAGAAAGATAAAAGCGGTTATTTGGTTACTATGCCTTCAACTTCACCTGAAAATATATTTTATTATGAAGGGAAAAAGAAAGGTACTGTAACAACTGCTTCTACAATGGATATTGGAATTATCAAAGATTTATTTGAAAATACTGCCGAAGCTTCTAAAATTTTAAATAGAGATTCAGATTTCAGAGAAAAAGTAAACAAAGCAGCAACCGAACTGATTCCTTTTCAAATTGGAAAAAAAGGACAATTATTAGAATGGTATAAAGATTTTGAAGAAGAAGATCCTCATCACAGACATACTTCACATCTTTATGCATTGCATCCTGCTAATTTAATTTCACCGCTCAAAACACCGGAATTAGCTGCCGCTGCGAAGAAAACTTTAGAATTAAGAGGTGATGACGGAACAGGCTGGAGCTTAGCATGGAAAGTAAATATGTGGGCAAGACTTTTGGACGGAAATCATGCCTATCAGTTATTCAAAAATCAATTAAGATTAACAAAAGAAAATAATACAGAATATAGCAGACATGGAGGCTGTTATCCGAATCTTTTTGATGCGCATCCGCCTTTTCAGATTGACGGAAATTTTGCAGGAACTGCAGGCGTAATCGAAATGTTAATGCAGAGTCAGAATAAAGAAATTCATCTGCTTCCGGCTCTTCCGGATTCCTGGACAGACGGCGAAATTAAAGGGATTACTGCAAAAGGTAATTTCAAGGTTGATATAAAATGGAATGCCGGCAAAATGACTCAGGCAAAAATAATTTCTCAGATTGGAGGGAAATGTTCCATAAGATCGGCAGAACCTTTTATGGTTGAAAAACTGAATGTTAAAAGCGAGAAATCAACTATTGGATATACTGCGGTTTTTGATACAAAAAAAGGGGCATCTTATACAATAGTACCTTTACAGTAAAGTTCTCTTTCTACAAAAAATAATCTCGAATAGCCTTCCTTTTATTATTGATAATAAGGAAGGTTTTTTGCTTATATTAAAATTATAATCTTTCCAAAACGTTAAAAAATATATTTTTTGGCATTTTTAGATAAAAAAAATGAATGTAAAGTTCATAGAGTCAAATATTTATAATATATTTAACACCTGAAACATGGGAATTGTGTAAAATTTGTGCATAATTTTGCAAAGTCAAAGATGAGGTACATAAAATCATTTTTTGGCATAGCACCCAAATCTGTTGTTAACTATAATTTTACGGCCTGCTTATGAGAATATTTTTTGTAGCACTGCTTTTTTCTTTAAGTTCGTTTACAACCTACAACCTTACGAACAAGAAAGAAATTTTAAATGAAATTGAACTGGCAAGACTTAACGAACATGTAACTGAGATTAAGTCTTATGTTTCTGTAAACCGTGGCTACAACAAGAAAATTGCTTTTCTTGTGGACATGAAAATTAAATCGGGAAAAAACCGTTTTTTTGTTTACGATCTTGAAAACGAAAAAATCATCGATCAGGGGCTTGTTGCACATGGATCCGGATCTGAAACGGGTATAAAAGGTGACATTCTACAGTTTAGCAATATGCCAAATTCCAACTGCACTTCATTAGGCCGTTATGGTGTAGAAAAACCTTATAAAGGAGTTTTTGGAAAAGCTTACAGACTGAGCGGAATGGACCAGAGCAACAACAACGCACAAAAAAGAGCTATAGTTTTACATTGTTATAAAGAGGTTCCGGATGATGAAAAAGAATATTACATCATTAACAGTCATGGCTGTCCAATGGTAAGTGAAGCATTTTTCAAAAGACTGGATAAATTTATTGAAAACTCAGATTCTAAAATAATGCTTTCTGTTTATTATTAGAAATAAAAAAATAAGAGGGAATTTTCTCTTTTTTAAAAACAAGAGCCATTTTTGGTTCTTGTTTTTTTTATTCCAAAACCATTTTTGCCAGAACGTTAGCCTATTAATTAGAGATTAAATCTCTTTTTTCTCAGTTTTTAGGCGCCTAAAAGAATTTTTCTGCTTATCTTGTATAGTCCAAAATCAAATCTTATGACTTCAAGAAAGCTTTTTCTCCTATTTTTTGTATCCGTTTTATTTTCCTGTAGTAATAAAAAAGAACAGGAACTCATTCTTCGTGAGAATGCGCTTTTAGAACGCGAGAAACAATTTCAGGACAAAGAAGCAGAATATGATAAGCTCTTAAAATTTAAAGATAGTCTGCTTTCTGTTTCTACTATAAAAGATACACTTCAAAAGGCAAAAGAATGGCCGGATAGCCTTAAAATCAGATGGAACAGTAAAATGATCTGCAAGGAATCTAATTGCAGCAATTATGTTATTGGTGATCAGCGAAATGAAATTTGGGAATTTACTTCCGATTCTGTAGGAATGTATACCAATGTAATTAGCAATAATGAAATTAAACGCGTTTTTACCGGACAGTACCTGGAGAACAAAATCGTTCTCGATTCGGCAAAAGAAACTTCTTCTAAAAACAAAATTAAAGTAAGTGTTGTACTGGACGATATCAAAAAAAATATCATAAAAGGTACACAGACTATAACAGGTCAGGATAACTGTACTGCAAAATTCTCGGTTGAACTTACACCATCCAATAAAAAATAATTTATGTTGCTGAGTATTCATCATATAAGCCTCCCTATTGAAGATCCATTGTTGAAGTTTCTAATTGAAATTATCATCATTTTATGTATTCCGCTTTTACTTAATAAAATTAAAGTGCCACACCTTTTGGGACTTATCATTGCCGGAGCAATAATTGGTCCTAATGGTTTTGGAGTACTTTCAAGAGATAGTAGTGTAGTGGTTACCGGAACTACGGGACTTTTGTATATTATGTTTCTGGCAGGGCTGGAAATTGATATGGCCGATTTTAAAAAGAATAAATGGAAAAGTATTATTTTTTCGCTTTTTACATTTGCAGTGCCTTTTATTCTGGGACTTTTAGGAGGCTATTATATTCTGGGATTTTCAATTCTTACTTCGATCCTTTTTGCCAGCCTTTTTTCATCTCATACTTTAATTGTTTATCCCATGGTAAGCAGTTTGGGTATTGCTAAAAACCTTTCGGTAAACATCACAGTTGGCGGCACGATGATTACAGATGTACTTTCTCTTTTAGTCCTTGCCGCCATTGTAGGAATGTCGCAAGGTGAAGTAGGAACTGCTTTTTGGGTAAAACTGTCTGTTTCCATGATAGTTTTCACTTTAATAGTATTACTTGTTTTTCCTATAATCGCCCGATGGTTTTTTAAAAATGTTGAGGATAAAATATCCCAGTATCTTTTTGTAATTGTCATGATTTATCTGGCAGCACTTCTTGCAGAGATAGCGGGTATTGAATCTATTATTGGTGCTTTTTTTGCCGGACTGGCATTAAACAAATTAATTCCGCATACTTCATCATTAATGAACAGGGTTGAGTTTGTCGGAAATGCCATTTTTATACCTTTCTTCCTGATAAGTGTCGGAATGTTGATTGATTTTAATGCCTTTATACAAAGCTGGGAAACATTGTGGGTAGCTGCTATTATGCTTGTAGCATCTATTGGAGGGAAATATGTGGCTGCGATGCTGACAAAGAAAACATTTAAGCTTACGAATGATGAAGGACAGCTGATTTTCGGGATGAGTTCTGCTTCAGCTGCGGCTACACTGGCTTCTGTTATGGTTGGATACAATATTATTATTGGAGAAAATGATGCCGGAGAACCAATACGTCTTTTAAATGAACATGTACTTAACGGCAGCATTCTTCTTATTTTGGTGTCCTGTACCATTTCTTCGTTTGTCTCAATGGCAAGTGCACAACGTATAGCGCAGGCAGATAAAGACAATACAGTGTCCGGGAACAGTGAAGAAAAAGAAAATATTCTGTTGGCTGTTAATCATGAAGAGACTTTAGAAAAAATGGTAAATCTTGGTTTATTGGTAAAAACAGCAACAAATAAAGAGCTGTATGCTGTAAATGTAATTAATGAGGATGCCAATGAATCTTCGGTAAAAAATGCTGAAAAAATACTGGACACAGCTGTTAAAGCTGCTTCTGCTGCTGATGTTGTATTACATCCCATAACTCGCCATGATAATGATACAGCAGGAGGAATTAGTAATGTTATAAAAGAAAAAGAAATTACCGATCTTATTGTTGGACTTGAAGGCGGAAAAGGCTTTTCGGCTTCATTTGTGTATAATTTGTATAATGGTTATTTAAAAAATAAAAGTATAAACTTAATGGTTTACCATGCAGTCCAGCCGGCGGCTACCATTAAAAGATATTTGGTTTTTATACCTGCAGATGCCGAAATGGATCCGGGATTTTTTCATTCTATGTTAAGAATATGGAATATTGGCAGAAATTCCGGAGCCAAAATGAGCTTTTTTGGAAAAGAGAAAACGTTGAATATTTTAAAAAGAATAGCTAAAAAAGCCCCTATAGAAGCTACATTTGAGGTTTTAGTAAACTGGCAACTTGCAGAACAAACGGCATTTAGTATCGAAGAAAACGAAGGACTGATTATTATGATGGGAGACAAGGGAATGCATTCCTATTTTCCTCAAATGAGAGATATTCCGGATCTTTTGAATCAGAAATTCAACGACAATAATTACATGCTTATCTATCCATTTTCTATAATGCCGACAAATCACACTGAAAAAAGATCAGTCAGTAGCCATGATGATTTTGCTGAAATAGGAAAAGCAATCAGAAATATTTTTAAGTAATCTTTAAAAGTAAAACAATCTCTTTTTTTTATAATTGGGATTCAGGTGTGTACTATTATTTGCTGTCAAATCATATAAGAGTAACGGAGTTAGTTTAATCATTCGTATAATAATGTTTCACATCTTATTCAAAACAGTGAAACTTTGTTTCAAATTATAATTTGAAACCTAATTTAGGAGTTCAGGATAATTTTAAATCGATTGGCGTTATAACTTTGAGAATGTTTTAAAGTTTAACCCAGGCAGTCAAAGCAAACTAAATAATTAATGATTTAAAATTTTTGAAGTCTGTTTCGATTTTGATTAAAGTAATTTTTAAATTTCAAGATTATGTCTTTACCTGATCAATTGTACAATATGAAGTTTGCCGAATATTTTGATTCGATACGCAAGATGTATCTTATGGATGAAAAATTTAAAGTGATTTGCGATAATTACTGTAGTAATGTGGTAAATGGAGAAAATTATAGAAAAAAAAAGGAAAAGAATTTTATAAAAGAGCAGGAATGTGAAATTTTATCTAAAGAACTGGAAGAAGAAATACTTTTTTATATAGTCCGAAACAGTTAAGGATTTTTCCTTTATTTCGGAAAGGTTCAATTATTTTTGGAATTAAAAATCGCAAAACTAAAAAGTTTTTGTACTGAAAAGAAAAACCTACGAACGTTAGATTGGCAGGTTTTTTTATGGAGTGTTACTTGCTTAAAAAATGCTATCAGCTTTTTGTGTTTTAAATCTTCTGGTACGAATTCGGATTCTTTTTATTTGAAGCAGACATTCGTTAATCAGGTTTTTAATTTCGGTGTAAGAAATATTATGAACAGCGGTTATAGTGCTTTTTACTCCTTCAACATAATTTCCTGCCAGTATCAAATCAGTTTCAAGATTTTTTAAAATACTGTTTTCTATGTTTTTATTTTTCTTGTAATAATAAATACAATTTTGCAAATCCTCGATTTGTCCGGCAATATCAAAAACGGCATTTTTTGAAACAGCACGACTGTAGTAGTACGAAAACTCTAAAGGATTATCTTCAATAACTTTATCAAAGTCTTCAATTGCATTATAGTGATAATTCAGTTTTTGAAAACATTGTGCCCGTAATTCATATACGGTACTGTTAAAGCCTGAATTTAATGCATTATCAAGATGATACAAAGCTTCATCAAATTTACTTGACAGAAAAAGTGATTTCCCTTTTTCCAAATCGGCAGTATCTTGTTCAGGATTTTGATCTGAAACCTTGCTTTTAAATTGAATTCCTAAATTGACAAACCATTTCATATCTTAAAAATTTAGATGGTCAGGCTGTTTCAGATTTTAAATCTGAGTCTAGATGAGGGAAGGCTAAAGTTAAATATTTTTTTGATATACAGTTGTTTAAAACTTATTTTATCTCGAAAAAAAGGAACTAAAATGGTTTTAGAGGGGGTATGGAATAAAAAATTAACAAAAAAGGCTGTCCGGAAAGACAACCTTTAATGACTAATAAAATAAAAATGTATTCTAAAGTTTTACTTTCCTGATTGGCTTTCAGGGCTCATAATAACTTCGACGCTACTTGAACTATCCAAAACGTGCTTACTAAACTGCTGAATAGTTTTCTGATTAATTTTAGAAATTAGATTTTTATATTCTTCATCTGTTGAAAACGGAATCTGATTTAAACTGTAATTATATAAGGTTGTCGCCCAGAAAGTGTTCGTTTTAAGCGATTCTTCCCGATTTTTCAATAAAGCTTTTTTAATGTCTTCCAAATCATTTGCATTAACTGGATTGGTTTTTAAATCATTAATTTCTTTCCAGACAATCTGCATTAATTTTTCCTGCTTATCAGGATTACAATCAAAAGTGAGAGCAAGGCTAAATGATGGTTTTGGAATCAGTTCCAGATTTCCGCCAACGTTTACACCGTAACTGCCGCCTTCTTCTTCTCTAATGGTTTGTAGAAAACGTTTAGAAAGTAATTCGCCAATAATATACATCGTCATAGCATTTTCTTTACTGTATTCTGTTTTTCCTGAAAGATTCAGGTAAACAGTGCTTTTTACCACTTCCATTGGACGTTTGAAATGCACCACAGTTTTTCCTTTCTTCGGACCAATATTATGATCTGCGAAAGTTTCTTTCACAGCTGGATTTGATTTTAAGGTTCCAATGTATTTCTGAATCATTTCTAAAGCACCATCCGGAATATTCCCAACAAAAACAAAAGTGAAATCCGAGGCATTTTTAATTCGGTCTCTGTAAATGTTTTCCGCTTTTTGTAAATTGATGTTTTCTAAGAACTTTTCATTAAAAACAAAAGTTCTTGGATTATGATTAGAGTTTGCTAAAGCAACAGAATCTTTAAACGTGTTTCCGTTGTCTTTTTTGATGGTTTCTAAACGATTTTTATACTGTTCTTTTAAGATGTTAAAAATGTTTGGATCAAAACGTGGCGTCTCAAAAGAAAGATACAGCAATTGCAGCATGGTTTCGAAATCGGCTTTGTTTGAACTTCCCTGAAATCCTTGTGTGTTTTCGCCAATAAAAGGAGCAGACTGCGCTACTTTGCCTGTTAGTTTTTCTTTTAAAGCTATATTATCGAAGTTACCTAAACCAGATGATCTTGCAATTGTTGTTGCAATTTCAGCAGAAGCCAGATCTTCAGTTTTAATTAAAGATTTACCGCCTTTAGAAAATGCTGTAAGGACAACCTGATCTTGAGAATAAGTTGTTGGAAGTACAATTACATTAGCACCATTTTCTAAAGTATATCCTTTTGCAGCTGCAATTCCGGGAACTTCAAATGTTTTTTTAATTGCAGCAGGTTTTAATTCTTTTGCAATCAAAGGTTCATTATTTTCCTTTTTTGTGTAAGGCTCTAAAGTCTTGTTTTCGACTTTTTTCATGAGCTGAACCACGGCATCTTTGGTTGGGAAATTTACTTTGTCTTCATCAGAACCTGTAACCAAAACGACTTGATTAGTTGGTTTCTGAATGGTTTTGATGTAAGTGTTTATTTCTTCTAAAGTAATGCTTTTGATAATACCTACAATCAATTTGTAATCCTCTTCGGCAGAAAGAAATGGTTTTGCCTTCAGGAAATAATTTGTCAGTTTTTCCGACCAACTGTCATTGTCTACTTTATCTTTATTGCTTAAGAAATCGTCATAAGAACTTATAAAAAGCTTTTTAGTCCTGTCTAATTCTGCCTTTGCAATTCCAAAACGTTTTAAGCGTTCCGCTTCTGTATAAGCATCTTCAAAAGCTTCGAGAGTTTTTCCTTTTTTAGCTACAGCCGTAATATTAAACGAAGTATTTAATCTCGAAATCGGCTGAAAATAAGTTTGTAAACCTAAGGCGGCACTTTGATTTTTTAAAATCAATTCTTTAAAACGATTGTTTAGAATGCTGGTGTAAAAAGAATTCATTACGTTTTTACGGCTCAAAATGCTGTCTTTAACCAAAGGCTCATCCAAAACATATTGCAACGTAATCGCAGTTGAAGAAGCTTCTTTATCAGAGGCAGTTCCAAAATACAATTCGTCGTGTTTCGGAATTTCATAATAAGTACGTGGCGCTGCTTTTTTAGCTAACGGAATTCCGGAGAAGATAGCTTTTACCTTTTGCTCCATTGCTTTTACATCAATATCTCCCACGATAATTACGGCTTGTAAATCGGGTCTGTACCATTTTTTATAATAGTTTCTCAATTCAGGATATTTGAAGTTATTGATGATATTTAAATCACCAATAACATCTCTCTTGCTGTATTTTGAACCTTTGTATAAAACAGGATCAGTCTGCATTTTGAGACGAAAATCACTTGTACGGCGCGTTCTCCATTCTTCACGGATAACGCCTCTTTCGGCATCAATTTCTTCATTGGTTAAAGAAAGAGAACCCGACCAGTCGTGTAACACCCAAAGCGTAGAATCGATTAGTTTTTCATTAGTTACAGGAACAGTACTGATGTTGTAAACCGTTTCGTCCTGCGCTGTATAGGCATTGATGTCTTTTCCGAAACTTACGCCATTTTTTTCCAGCATTTTAATGATGCCTTTTCCTTTAAAATGTTCGGTTCCGTTAAACGCCATGTGTTCCAGAAAATGCGCTAATCCGTTTTGATTGTCATCTTCTAAAATAGCTCCGACATTTTGAACAAAGTAAAAACTGGCTCTGTCTTTTGGTTCTTCGTTATGCAGAATATAATACGTTAGTCCATTTTTTAATTTTCCGGTTGTAACATTTTTATTCAGCGGAATTGTGGTTTTGAACTGCGAAAATGCGCCTTGAAAAGACAAGGCCATAATCGCAATAATGATATTTTTTTTAGTAGTCATTTTTTTGAGTTTTATCTTCTATTTCTTCTAATAAGTAGAAACGCACCACCTAGTATAATCAATAATGGAAAGATTGCGGTAAATAAGATTTTATTGATGAAAACCTGATTTGAAGTTACCGTAATTTTATCATCGGTTTTTTGAGGACGAGTTGTATCAATTGGAAATTCATAATTGCTGAACCAGCTGAAGATATCGGTTACAAATTGAAAAGTTCCGGATCCGCCACGACTCAATTCGGCATTGCCCATAAAATCTGCATCTCCGGCAACAATTATTTTTTGTGTTTTACCATTAATGTTTCTCGTTAAAGCAGTTACAAGAGGAATTTCTTTTGAAGAAGGCTGTTTCTTTAAGTCTTCTGAAATTGAAGTAATTCCTGTCTGAGATTCCCATGCAGGCTGGTTATTGGTTTTTAATAATGGCGTTACTTTAAATCCTGCTTCTTTTGTTACAGTAATACCGCTGCTTCCTAAAAGCGGAATAGGATTATTAATTTTACTTAATTTGATGACAGTAGAATCAACATTTTTTTGAAGTTCGGTTACTAAGAAATCAGGTGAATTCGTCTCACTTTCCTGCACCAAAGTCTGTTTTGTAAATCCGATTCCTAGTTTATCTGTAACTGTAGCTAAAGCTGAATTCGTTTCAGGTTCTGCCAAAAGCATCAAGTTTTTACCTTCATCAATATACTTAGTAATACGATCAACAGCGCCCTGACTTAATTGTGTTTTAGGATCTGCAATGATTAAAATAGTAGTTTCAGAAGGAATGTTCTGTGCATTAATATCAACAGAAGTAACATCAAATCCCTGATTGATTAAAGAGTTTCTGAATGTTATTTCGTTAAATCCGGTTTTATAATTTTTATCTCCATTTTTTTCAATACTGCGTTCCATATTTCCAGTTGCAAATACAATTTTTACAGGATTAGAAACTAAGCGCTTTAATGAAGCGGAGATTTCTTTTTCAAATGGTACTTTAAATAAGTCATCAAACATTCTCAGGAAAGTCTTCTTTCCGTTATATTCTACTGTTCTGACCACTCTGTTTTGTTCTGGTCCTAAATCGATAATTTTTTTGATTTCTGCTGGAGAATATAATTTTTTAAGTTTCATATTCTGCGACTCGACCATTTTTTCGGCAAGCTGTTTGTCGTTTAACCCTGGATTTTGGGCATACAAAGCTTCATTTGTTGAAGTGTCGTAATAATAAATGTACTCCATTTCTATTTGGGGCAAAAAACGGGTATATTTTGCAAAACTCGCGATGTCAGAATTTTGAGAATATGGCATTGCCATGTAATAATTAATATCCAGTAAGTTAACATAGGTCGTTATCTTAACAGGTCCTTCTATCTTATCAACAACATCTAAACTGCTTTTGGTTAATGTGTTGTCTTTGTTTCTAGTCATATCGTGATAGAAAGTAAGCGGCGCTCTGGAAGTAATATAACCCAGAGATAATACAGTAGCGATTAATAAAGTATATTTTAAAACTCTTTTTGAGGCAGTCTGAGCATCTCTTCCGGTCTGTAGTTTATAAATACTCAATACAATAAAAAGACTGCTTACTAATACAAAGTATAATACATCTTTACTGATAATTAATCCTTCCAGCATTTCGTTGGCACGTCCGGCGATTGAAAGGAAATAAGTAATGTCTTTTACAATTTCGACATCCTGCCAAAGTTTTCCAATAAAATTTAAACCAGCTAAAACGACCAAAGTACTAATGGCTGCTACAACCTGATAAGAAGTCAGACAAGACATAAAAAGTCCGATTGCTGCGTAAGTACAAACTAATAAATACAAACCGATTAGTCCTGAAATGGCAAATTTAAGATCTAAGTTTTCTATAGAAAAATAAGCGATAGCAACCTGTAAGCCTAAAATAGCAATGAATAAAAGGCAATAGGCAGCAATGGCTAAATATTTACCCAATACAATGTCTTTAATTCTGATTGGTGAAGAAAGAAGTAATTTAATTGAACCGCTGTTAATTTCACGGCTTACTAATCCCATTGTCAAAAGCGGTACATACAGATAAAGATAATTTTGCATTTCTGTATATAACCCACTGAAACCGGAAAAAACAATCTGTGATAAATTGTCCATACTTTGTCCAATTTTCTGTGCTTTTTCGAAACGTTCGATGGTGTTGAAAAATTTCCAGCTTGACTGGATTGAAAATATTACTAAAACCACCCAGGCAACAGGCGAGTAGAACATCGTATTGAGTTCTGTTTTAGCAATTCTGTATATTGTTTTCATTTGTATATTTTTTATTTAAGAAAGAATAGCGTTTTTAGATGGGGCTTTTTTGGACAATTGAGCAAAGATTTCGTCCAGGGAAACTTTTTCAAATTGAATTTCACGAAGTTTCCAGTTTTTCTGAACACTTAGGGAGACGATTTTTTCGGCAACTTCCTGTGTACCACTGAAAGTAATCTGTACTTTTTTAGGACTCAGATAAACCGCATCTGTGATTTCCGGAATTTCTTTTAATGCATCAACAGCCGGCGGATTTTCAAAACTGGCTGTCAGTTTATCGGCCTCAATATAATTGTTGAAAGCGTCCAGCGTATCAGAAAAAACCATGTGTCCGTTTTCAATCATTTTGATATCCTGGCAGGTTGCCTGAACTTCAGAAAGAATGTGTGAAGAAAAGATTACGGCTTTGTCTTGTGCTATTTTCTTAATTAAATTTCGAACTTCTAAAATCTGGTTTGGATCTAATCCGTTTGTTGGCTCATCCAGAACAACCAATTTTGGTTCATGAATAATGGCCTGTGCAATTCCCACACGTTGTCTGTAACCTCCCGATAAGTTTTTGATTAATCGGTGGCTAAAGTGTGAAATCCCGCATTTTTCTTTTGCTTTTTCTACCGCATTTCTAAGATTTTCTTTTGGAACTAATCTTAATTGCGCACAGTGAATCAGATATTCATCAACCGTTAAATCCAAATGAAGCGGCGGTGTCTGAGGTAAAAAACCAATTAGTTTTTTGGCTTCAACGGGGTTTTCTTTCAGGTTAATTCCATCAATATAAATGTTTCCTTTGGTTTGGTTTAGAACGCCGCAAAGAATGTTCATCGTAGTAGATTTTCCAGCTCCATTAGATCCTAAAAGGCCTAAAATCCTATTTTCTTTAATTTCGAAATTGATATTTTGAATTGCCCAATCCTTACTGTATTGATGCGACAAGTCCTCAACTCTTACAATTGTGGTTGTTTCCATAGTGTTCTTAAAATCTCAGGAATGCTTTTTTATGAAACATTCCTGAGTAATTATTTAAATGATTTAATTATATCCTAAGTTTTGAGTTAAAAAAGGATTAGAGCGTCTTGCTGTTTCCGGTATAGGGAATAGACTGTCTGTTGAAGCCCATATTTTGCCCGGAGTTGTACTTAGAACTTCATCGATTTTTCCGGTTCTTTTAAGATCGAACCATCTGTGTCCATTTTCGGCAAATAGCTCTCTTTGTCTTTCTAAAGCTATTAATTCCAGTAACTGATTAGAATCTGTTAAGGTAGTGTTGCCAAGTAAAGCCCTGTTTCTGATTACATTGATATCTTGCTGTGCGCCTGTAATATCATTTAATTTTACTCTGGCTTCGGCTCTTATCAGATAAAGTTCTGCTAATCTAAGAATTGTTGAACGCTCTACAGGTGTTGTAGTATACGAATTTTTATACTTTCTTGGAATTGTATATGTCAATCCATCTGCGGCAACTGTAGTACCAGTCCAATTTGTTTTTCGGGCATCACCGGTTTCAAATAGTGTGTTTCCGTTTCTTAACATGTATGTTCCTGAAGATGAAAACAATGCACTGCCTTCATAAGTATAAGTAACATTTGAATAAGGAATCTGTAAAATAGCCTCTTTATTGTCTGCAATAAACGGGCTGTTGGTACTTGTCAATCCTGTAATTATTTTATAATTGCTGCTATCGTTAATTACTAAAGTTGCCAGATCTGAAGCCTCTGTCCAGTTTCCTAGGTACAAGTAAACTCTGGATAATAAAGCCTGGGCAGCTGCTTTTGTAGCTCTAACTCGTATAGCACTATAGCCAGAAAAATCAGCAGGAAGATCAGTTGCAGCTTCTTTAAGATCAAGAATAATCTGATTGTAAATCTCTGTTTGAGTATTACGAGGAGCAAGCGATGTTTCGTCGATATTTGTAGTTAAAACTAATGGCACATCACCCCATAGATTTGTTAGATAGAAATAAGAATATGCACGAAGAAATTTTGCTTCGGCTATCCATTGTTTCGCTTTAGTAGGGGTAAGGGTTTTACTGCCGCTAATTCCAATTATGGCATTGTTAGCATTATAAATTGTTTTATAAAACTCCGTCCACATTGTCCCAGCAGAGCTGTCTGTATCAATCATTTCATTGGTCGTATAGACATTGCTGAGCTGTGTTTTTAAAATTAACTCATCTGAGGTCTGTCCAAGAATGGTATGTAAAGAGTTATAATAAGTATTTGTTACCATACTTTGGTAAATTCCGTTTATGGTGGCTTCTGCAGTAGGATCGGAGGCATACACAACTTCAGATGACAATTCATTGATTGGCAGCTCAGCTTCAAGCATATCATCACAGCCAGTTAAACCGATTAAAAGAAAAAACGAAAATATATAGATGTATTTTATTGAATTATTTTTCATGGTTTTAGGTTTAAAATGTTAATTGTGTTCCTAAAGTTATTGTACGCAAAGGAGGTAAAACCAAACCTGGAGCTTCAGGATCAAATCCTTTGTATTTCGTAAAAGTTATCAGATTTTGTCCTTGTAGTGTTACACGCGCATTTTTAAGAAATTTTCGCGTGCTTTCATCTAAAGGAATAGCATAAGAAGCGCTTACATTTTTAAGTTTGATATAAGAAGTATCAGTAAACGTAGCATTTGAAGCTATATAATTACCATAACTCGAAAGGTAATTAGAACTTAAGACATTACCTTGTGCTAAGTAATCATTGTACTCATCTACCTGAAAGTTTGCAAGTCCGTATGGATACCCTGGCTGTATGCCTGTAGTTGACATTAAAGTTCTTCCGGATTGTTTTACAAATTGGAATAAAAAGTCAAGCGAGAATGCTTTATAAGAAATTGAATTTGAAATCCCTCCATAATATTTCGGATATGTTGGTCCATAATATTGTCTGTCACCAACACCAGTATCAGAAAGTCCAGTAGAAATTTTGCCATCTCCATTGGCATCTTCAAATTGTGGTACACCATTTACTACGCCGGTATATTTATACAAATATTGACTGTTTAATGGTCTTCCTACAACATATTGTGAGTAGTAACTAGTATTTTTTATACCATCAAATGATAATAATTTATTAGAATTAGTTGAAATATTAAAAGAGGTTGACCAATTAAGGTTTTGAGTTTTAACGTTTGTCGTTGAAAGTGTAAACTCCCAGCCTTTGTTTTCAACAGCTGCTCCTAAATTAGCGGTATAAGTTGTAAATCCTGCTTGTGGGCTAAGGGTATAATTAACCAATTGGTTGTCTGAAATGTTTCTGTAATAGGCGGCAGTAAAAGAAATACGGTCATTTAAGAAATTTAGATCCATAGCAGCTTCAAATTTTTTAGAAACTTCCCATCTATAATTCGGATTTGCAATTCGGGTTGCTGACATAGAAGCATTTCCGTTTCCGTAAGTTCCTGTAGAATAGGTGTCAGCATATCCGTAATCTCCAATACCATCACTTCCCACTTCTCCATAACTTGAACGAAGCTTACCAAAACTTAGCCACGAGTTGTCTTTTAAGAAATCTTCTTCCGTAAATACCCATGCAGCACCAATAGAACCAAAATTTCCATATTTATTATTTGCTCCAAAGCGGGAAGAACCATCTCTTCTAAAATTAATGTTTAAAATATATTTATTCATAACATTATAATTCAGCCTGCTAAAAAGTGATATATATTTATATTCAGAGGAACCGTTATATACTTTTACAGTTGTAGCTGTTCCAGTAATACCAATAAGGTTGTCAGCGCTATATACAGAAGAAGTTACATAAGATGGCATTTCTGATCTTCTTTTTTGATAGGATCCACCTACTAAAGCAGTAAGATTTCCTTTCCACAATGAAGTAGAATAATTCAACTGAGGATCAATAGTGAAATTATTAGTATTGTTAGTCGAAACAACATAAGATCTTAATGAGTTTAGACTGATTTTGAGAGCATCATAATAAGCGTAATTACTGGCTGAAGCAGGTTGATATTGCTCGGAAGTCATTTCTGCAGTTCCATATCCTAAATCAGTTTTAAAAGATAATCCCTTTGCAATTTCATAGTTTACACTAAAACTTGTAATTAAGTTAGTCCCTTTATCTTCAACTCTTTTTCCTAATGCTGCCAGAGGGTTGATATCACTAAAATAAGTAGAAGCCCAGTAAAAAGAGCCATCTGCGTTATAAATAGGACGATTTGGAGCTGTACTTATTGCGTAGCTTGCGATGTCAAAAAATGGCAGTTTATTTTTATCCGTTGCAAAAATTACAGAAGCTCCTATCTTCAGTTTTTTGTTTAACGTATAATGATTGATGTTAAAATTGGTGGAAAATTTATTGTAGCCAAAATCTCCAGGTAGAACAGTTGTTTCATTATGATAACCAGCACTTAATAAAAAGTTTGTAGTGTCATTTCCACCTTTTAAACTTGCAGAATAATTATTGAAATTAGCCGATCCGCCAATTAATAAATCCTGCCAATTAGTATATTGATTAGGATCCCAGTTTGTTAAAGCTATTCCGGTACTAGAGTTACTTGCATTTGCATTTGCATTCGTTAAGGCAGTTTGTAACATGTTAAGATAAGCAGGGGTATCTAAGGTTCTAACTCTATTGGCAACTTGAGAAATTCCTGAGTTAGTACCTATAGTAAATTCTGTTTTACCTGCTGAACCTTTTTTAGTAGTAATAAGTACTACACCATTTGCACCTCTGGATCCATAAATTGCAGTTGCATCTGCATCTTTAAGAATTTCAATACTTTCAATGTCATTAGGATTAAGAATGTTTAAAGGGCTTGTTGATTTTTGTGCTCCTCTAATTGCATATGGCTGTTGATTATTTGTACCTACACCCGTTTGTTGTGCCTGTTCTTTTATATCATCACCAATATATGGAACTCCATCTACAATGTAAAGAGGAAGAGTCTCTGCAGCAAGAGAGTTTCTTCCGCGAATACTGATATTAATATCACTCCCTGCATAACCAGATGTTTGAGATACAAATACACCAGGTGTTCTTCCTTGTAAACTTTGTAAAATATTAGTTATAGGTTGTTTTTGAATGTCTTCAGATGTGATTTTAACTACAGATCCTGTAGAAGTTCTTTTTGTTGTTGTACCGTATCCAATAATTACAACCTCATCTAACTTTGCCAAATCGGGTTGCATTTTAATGGTAACCGTGGTTTGGTTTTCTACGGTAATTTCCTGTGTTTTGTATCCTAAATAAGATATTTTTAAGATATGTTTTCCTTTTGGTAATTCGATAAAAAACTGTCCGTCAAAATCAGATATTCCTTGTTTATTGCCTCCTACAACGGCGACAGAAACACCAGGAAGAGGCTGTCCGTTTTCGTCCAGCACTTTTCCGTTAAGCATGATAGTAACGTCTTCGGCATTTTCTTTTTTTTCGGTATTTACAGCAATTTTAGCAACTTCTTTTTTATAAATCACGACATTTTTATCCACCTGTTTGTATACCAGATTACTGCCCTGAAATACAATATCCAGAATATCACTTACACTTCTGCGCCCTCGCGGAGTAGTAACTTTTGGGAAATCTTTTATGATCTGTGGCTGATAGGCAAACAGCAATCCTGTTCTGTTTTCGATAGTTTTAAAAAGCGTTTTAATATCCTGATTATGTAATTCAATGTCAACAGATATAGACTCTAAATTCTGACCGCTCATTTCGGTGGCGAATATCATATGAGTACCGCAGGTCAGTAAGAAAATGTGGAATAAACTGATTCGCATAATCATAATGGTTTTTTTTGACAAGTGAAAAAAAGACGAATTCTTTTCACTGTCAAACATGGTTGTTTTACAGCGTAATTTCATAAATTTGCTTGTTTTTTAATGGTTACTGGATTAATTGTTAAAAATCTGAGCCATCTGGTGTAGGAGCTGGATGGCTTTTTAATTTGGTTTTTGGTTAATTGGTCTTTGTTTTAAGGTTAATATTTATTTTCGAAAGCTTTCTAAGTAGGAGGTCAGTCAGTCTTATCTTTTCTCTATTTTCTGTATTCTATTTTCTGTATTCTATTTTCTGTATTCTATTTTCTGTATTCTATTTTCTGTATTCTATTTTCTATGCTTCTTTATTCACAGCCTTTTCCGTCCAAAATAACAGCGCCTGCTTTATTGTAGCGATATTCTGTTTCGATAACACTGCTAATTACTTTCAGGACATGATCTAAATCTTCTTCGTTTAAGAAACTCGCTGTGATTCGGCAATTCTTAATTTTTTCATTCGAGATTAAAATCTGCACTTTGTATTTTTGAGAGATTAAAGAAACAGCTTCAGCCATATTCAAATCGTCCAGAATCAGGTAATTGCTTTTCCATTCGGTTACAATAGCGGCGCTGACATTATTTTGTTCAAAGCTTAAAGTACTTTTGTTTACTTTAATCTGCTGATTTGGAGTAATTACGCCATATACTTTTTCGATATCGCCAACTTGAACCTTACCTCTTGCAACGGTAACTTCGATATTGTCTGAAGAATTTTGTGCATTAATATTAAAAGCAGTTCCCAAAACTTTGGTCTGAATTTTACCGGTATGTACAATAAAAGGTTTTTCGGGATTGTGTTTAATGTCAAAAAAAGCTTCTCCAGTCAGTGTTACTTCACGAGTTTTAGAATCAAAAGAATTTTGATCGTATTTCAGGGTACTGTTGTCATTTAAAAGAACTGTACTACCATCAGGAAGATGAACCAATTGTTTGCCGCTAAAGTCAATTAAGGTATTTTGCGCTACAACTTCTGGAGTTTCTGGTACAGTTGGGAGAACTGTTTTTGGTTTAAAGAATAATGAATTTCCTAAAGCAATCAACAAAGCAATACTGGCTGCTGCAAAAAGCGATTGTAAAATTACTTTTCTTCTTCTCTTCGGATTTAGTTCCACCACTTTTGGTTCGTTTTGTGGTTGGGACAGAACGTATTTCAGTATATCATCACTCTGTTTTTTATCCATTACATCTGTAACGTAATCTCCTTTCAGCATACCATGAATTTTTTCTTTAAGAAAATCATCATGCCTGCCCTGTTGGATTATCTCCATCATTTGCTGTTGTTCAGCATCAGACAGATTATTCTGCAGATAGCCTTCAAATAACTCTTCGAACTTTTTTTGCTGCATTTGTCTCGTTAATTAAATTAGTACTTGTTTGTAAATGATAGTTTGGAGTTTTTTTTTTTTTTTTTTTTTTTTTTTTTTTTTCAGCCCTTCTGATTTCAGGGATTGAACACGTTTTTAAATGTCCTTTTATATAAAGACCATTTAAAAAAGGGGAGGGAGTAGTCGAAAGTGAAAAAAATGTAAAAAAAATGTAAAAAAAAGTGAATCAGACCTTTTTTACAAGAAAAGTCTTTAGACTAAAGTTTTAAAAAAAGAAGCAATGACATGAACATATTCATGTACGGAGAAATTTTTAGACGTATAAACTTCAAAGCCTGAGCCATGTGTTTTTTTACAGTCTCTGTTGAGATACCCAAATCTTCACCAATTTTTTGATGACTTAGTCCGTCTCTTTTGGCCATTTGATAGACTTTTTGCTGTTGAGGAGGCAGCTGTTCAACGATTTGATTTAAAATCGTATTGTACTGCTCATCTTTGATATTGCTGTCAGTATCAATAATTCCAGTTTCTTTTTGATTAAATTCAGTTATTTGACTGGTTTCTCTGGCAATTTTTTTAATCGAATTGAACAAATGGTTGCGAGAAATAATATAAAGATAATTCTCAAAATGAGTTACTTCGGCTAAGTTTTCACGATTTTGCCATATTTTCAAAAAAATATCCTGAACAGCTTCTTCTGCCTGAATTTTGGATTTTGTAATTCGTAATGCAGTAGAATAGACATTATTTTTATATTGATTGTACATATTGGTAAACGCAGGCTCACTTCCCTGAGATAATTCAAGGAGAAGTTTTTTTTCGTCTATATTCGAATTTTGAGCCATATTTTTGGTAACAATCAATTCAGCAATATTATTTATTTTTTTTGAAATGAAGATTATTTATCGATAACAAGCCCCGAAAAATGTTGTTTTACCATTTTATCATTAAAATAATAAATTATCGTAAAAATAAATAAGGCTCTTTTGCATAAGATTCAATAGTGTGTTATTGCTCGGTTTGTTATATTGTAGGTTAAGTCTTGTTTTTATTGAAAATTGAGCAGAATAGAATTAAAATTTGATTCTTTTTTGAAGTATATTTATAAAAAATATAGATTTGTCTTTTTTTCAAGCCCTTCTTTTTTTATCAGAAAATTATTCAATCTTTAATTTGATTTTTAATTATGAAAAAGAAGTTGTTTTTATTACTCAGCTTAAGCTGTAACATTATTTTTTCGCAGACAATCAAAAAACCTTTGGTCAGTGCGATTACTTTAAAGGATCTCAAAACAGATATGTACCAAATGGCGGGAGATCATTTTAATGGTCGGGAGGCCGGTACTTTAGATGAATTAAAAGTATCCATGTGGCTGGCCGAAAAAGCCAAAGAAGCCGGAATGTCACCTGCAGGAGACGATGGTACTTTTTTTCAGTTTTTTGATTTATACCGACATCAGGTTACCAATAATGCCAAATTTAAAATCGGATCAAAAGAATTTAAATTATGGAATGAGGTTCTTGTTGCCGAAACGACCACAAAGAAAGTGGATGCTCCAATATTATTTTTAGGTAACGCTTCTGCTGAAGAAATCAGAAAAGCAGATGTAAAAGGAAAAGTCGTTGTAATTCTGGCATCTAAAGAGGGAATTTCAGATAATATTTCGCTTTTTGAGAGACGTTATCCCGGTTTTGTTAAACAGAAATATTACGAAGATTTATCTTATAAAGGCGCAGCAGCTCTTATTATTGTAGCGGATGAATTGGGAGAAAAAAGCTGGTCTGAAGTGGAGCCTCAAATGAAACGAGGTGTTTACGGAATTGAAGGATACCGTGATAAAATGCCTGTTCCGCCTAGAATGCCTGCTTTTTGGGTGCACAATGACCAATTAGAATTTCTTAAAAACACAAAAGAGTTTTTATCTGCCGAAGTAGTTTCAGAAACTTATAAATATCCATCTGTGAATGTTGTTGGAAAAATTGAAGGAACTGATTCTAAATTAAAAAATGAATATGTGCTTTTCAGTGGACACCAAGACCATGATGGCGTAAGACAGAAATACGGACAAGATTCTATTTACAATGGAGCAGATGATAATGCCAGTACTTGTGTCGCAATGCTGGCTATTGCAAGAGCATACAAGAAACAACCGGCAAAAAGATCGGCGTTGTTTGTATTTCATGGTTCAGAAGAACGCGGATTGTTAGGTTCTAGTTGGTACGCTTCACATACAACAGTGCCGGAAAAAGATATAATCGCTGTTTTGAATGGCGATATGATAGGAAGAAATGATATCAATCAGGCAGCGCTTTTAGGTTCAAGCGATCCGCATCAAAATTCGCCTGATTTGGTAGCTGCGGCTAAAAAAGCCAATGATGAAGGACCAAAATTCGAGCTGGATAAACTTTGGGACAGACCGGAACATCCTGAATTCTTTTATTTTAGATCAGATCATTTGCCTTATGCCAGAAGGAATATTCCGGCTGTTTTTTTTACAAGCGTATTGCACAGTCAGTATCATACGCCAATGGATGAATCTGAAAATATTGATTTTGTCAAATTGCATAAAATGACAGATTGGATCTACAGAACGGGCTGGATTTTATCCAATGAGTTGGAACGTCCAAAAGTGATCAGACAAAAAACAGAAAAATAGTTTTTACCACTAAATTATGTGCGTTTACCGCATTTTATTGTCAGAGTTTCTGAATATACATATTATTGCTACTATAAATTCATCAGGGTGTTGGTACATGAGTTTATTAGAATAAAAAATAACTCTTCATTTTATTCGCTCTTGCCCTTATTCGGATGCTCTTTTACAAGTACAAACTTTATAAATATCAAATAATATGAAAGTACAAACATATTTCCGTTTCTGTCTCTTTTTAAGCGTTCTTGCAATATCCTGTTCAAAAGATAATGATACTAAGGAGGATGAAGTTACGACAGATGGCGATGTTACAATTAGTGCAACGGCTACGAAAGGAACAGCAGAAGGATCATCAGAAACCGGAGCGAGTGCAGATGATTTATTAGCAAATTCAACGTTTAGTGCCACAGTTAAAATAATATTCAACGGTACAAGTGCAACGATAGAAAATGCCGTAACTGGAGTAACAATTGCAACTTCTGGCGCAGATGTTACCGTTACCTCTACGGTTGCCGAAGTTGCCTATGAAGTATCCGGTACCACTACAAATGGAATGCTTAAAATCTACAGTGATAAGAAGTATAAACTGACACTAAACGGCGTATCTATCAAAAACAATGATGGACCGGCAATCAATATTCAGTCGGGAAAACGCGCTTTTATTGTATTAAGTGGAACAAATACCTTAGAGGACGGAACAACTTATGCGACATCTACCGAAGATCAAAAAGGGACTTTCTTTAGTGAAGGACAACTTATTTTTTCAGGTAGCGGTACGCTTAATATTGTTGGTAACAATAAACATGGTATTGCTGCAGATGACTATGTTCGTGTTCAAAGTGGTACAATTACTGTAACTAAAGCCGCTTCAGATGGTATTCATACTAATGATGGTGTTTATATTGATGGTGGTAATTTGAATATAACCGCTTCAAGTGATGGAATTGAAGCTGAAGAAGGACACATTATTATCAATACAGGAACCATTACGGTTAATGTTGCCGATGATGGAATAGTGGCTTCATACGATACAGACGATACAATTGATCCTTATGTTGTTATTAATGGAGGAACCATTACCATTACAACAACCGGAGAAGGCGGCGAAGGAATTGAGAGTAAAAGTAAATTGACAATCAACGATGGAGATATTTACATTAAGGCTGTCGATGATGCAATCAATGCAGCCGATGCAATCTATATCAATGGAGGAAATATTGTAGCATACAGTACTACAAATGATGGAATCGATTCTAATGGCACACTTACTGTAACCGGAGGAAAAGTTTTTGCAATAGGAGCCAAAAGTCCGGAAGAAGGTTTTGATTGTGATAATAACACCTTCAAAATTACAGGAGGATTGTTGATTGGTGCCGGAGGTGCCACCAGTTCGCCAACTGCCACGGTATCTACTCAGGCCTCTGCTATTTTGGGCGCTGGAAATTCGGGAACGATATATAGTGTTTTAGATAGTGATAATGCCGAAGTTATGACATTTAAGTCGCCTGTAAGTTTTACAACATTATTATTGTCGGGTAGTAAATTCAGTTCTGGTAAAACCTATAAATTGGTTACAGTTTCTGCCGTGACCGGTGCTTCAGAATTTAATGGATTATATTTAGGGGGAACTTTTTCCAATCCAACATTATCTTCAAGTTTTACACTGACATCTATGGTGACAAAAATTGGAGGAAGTACAGGGCCTGGCAGGCCGTAAACATTAGATATAGTTGAATTAATTAAATTTTTGAGTTTTGAAAAAACAAGTCCATATCTGATAAGGTATGGACTTGTTGCTTTTTATAAACTTATAGTACAGTTTTGATATATAAATTTTTATTTGTTTTATATTTGTTTGAAGAGCCTTTTTAGCAGCGACTGGCTTGATTTCAGGTTTCGCAAAGCGGCATAGTCGTTCTTTTTAACTCTTTAGAAAAATGAAAAAAATGATATTGTTTATTGTTATAGTTGTATTTGTTTCGGTTGGGATTTGGTATTTTAAAAAGAAAGATACCGGAATTTATGAACAGAATTCAGAGCCGATTCCATCAATATATCAAACTTATCAGCCTATTTCTTCAGCTTACCGAAATTCTGATTTTTCCGTAAAGGAAATATGTAGTACAGATATTTCACTTTCAGCATCTCCCAATCCAATTAAGGCATATCAATCTGTTAATGGCAACCTAATTATTGGATGTCAGAGAGGAAATGATGATACCACTAAAGGTGACAAAGAATATTATAAAATCGATAAAAACGGATTGATTACAGATTCTATATATGTGAAATATGATGGATTTTGGACAGTATTAATCGAAGGTTTTATGATTTCTACCAAACAAAAAGAGGCCTATTATACCTCTTGGCCTTCTGACGGAAGTACAACACAAAATAAATTTCAGGAACATAATGCAGATTTTGCCATGCCTGATGAACAACTAAATATTGCTCAGGAAAAAATCAGAAAAGAAAGTCAGTATTATTTTATCCGTTCTTATGTAGAGGGTAATACTTTTTTCAACGCTTTTTATTATTATATCAATAAGCAATGGAATGTTTTATGGCAGAAAACAGCAGTTTATCAATCAGAAAAAGATTCAGAAAATGCAACTCGTTACCAAAAAGAGCTTTATTACAGTGGTATTGGAGAGTCAAACTTAGAAAAGGATGTTGAACTGGAAAATTTTCACAAAGAAGATAAAATAAAATATTATCATGTTATTGGAGGAGGTGCACCTGTGACACAAGCTACAGGATGGCGTGGTACAGGTTTTTTTAAGACGAGCTTAGGAGAAAAATCTTTTCTTTTTAGTGTTTCCAAAATGGTAATCGAAAAAGAAAAGTTTGACGGTTTTCAAACACGAATTTATAATGTCAGCGAACCTAAAGCATCAGTTGCTGCTGTTGGTTCAAAATTTTACAAATCGCCGTTTGGATTTGCCCTCTATGCTCCCGATGCAAGAAAGATGTATTTGATTAATAGTCTGTAAAAAAGTCCTAATCGTTGATTAGGACTTTTTTACAGAAATAATTATATTATAATTTTAAGCATGGAAGAATTTAAAAAAAAAGATAATAAGATATTCTATTGAATCTTTTTTAATTAAAGAATCTTGAATTAAGAATTACCATAAAGGTTAGATTCTCCTCCGTCAATTGCAATAGTCTGCCCATTTACATACTGACATTCATCGCTAAGCAGAAAAGCTACCAGATTACCTACGTCTTCGGGTTTACCTAACTTTCTTGTAGGATTTCGTTGTGCATATGTCGTTTCGGCTGCTTTCGGATCTGCGGGATTTACCTGTTTAAAAGCTTCTGCCACCATTGGCGTCAGGATAGCACCAGGTGCAATTGCGTTGGTATAGATACCATCTTTGCCGTATTCTATAGCGGCATTTTTGGTCATACCGGAAACAGCGTGCTTACTTGCAACGTACGGCATTTGATTAAGAACACCTCTGATTCCGCCAACAGAAGCAACGTTTACAATTTTTCCTCCTCCTTGTTTCTGCATTACCGGTATTACATATTTCAGACCATAATATACTCCCATAAGATTGATATCAATTACTTTTTTAAATATATTGATATCATAGTCAACTATTGACGCTTGTTTGCCTTCAATACCTGCATTATTATAGAATCCATCAACACGGCCAAATTCGGCAACTGTTTGGTCTACATAATTTTTAACCGCCTGTTCATCTGAAACGTCAGCGACTATTGTTATGATTTTCGAATTGGGTGCGACCGACTGAATTTCTGTTTTTGCTTTTTCGAGTGCTTCTGAATTGTAATCTACAATAGAGAGATTAGCTCCTTTTTGTGCTACTGCTTTACTTGCTGCTAGTCCAAGTCCCATTGCAGCTCCGGTAATTATAATTGTTTTGTCTTTGAAAATGCTCATAATAAATAGTATTAAAATATGTTAATTGAAAAAATATTCATTTAAAAGTTGAAAATAATTAAATCATGCCTCTCCATACCATGTCAAAACAATCATCAATGAGTTTTTGGTTTAATGGAAAAAGCTTCTGGATGATTCCTGTGGAGCAGGAGCGTACTGCACCATCAAAAAAACTGATAAGTATAATGGCGTCTACTGCTTTTATAATTCCTTCCTGTTTTCCCTTTTCTAATAAATCGTACAAAGGTTTATTCTGTTTTTCATACTCAGCCAGCTGTTTTGAAAAATTAATCTGTATATAACCGGACTGTACGTATTGGTCTATGAATACCGTTTCGTCGTAATTTTTAAGTCGGTAGTTGAGCATATTGATGTAAATCTGCTTAAGTGACTGTCTTACGGGAGCATTAATATCAAAGCCGGAATACATTGCATGCGTCATTTTGTCCTCCACTGCAGCATAGGCGAGTTGCACAACTTCTTCTTTATTTTTGAAATAGATATAGAGTGTTCCTGCTGCAATGCCGGCAGTTTTGCTTATACCTGAAATATTAACACTCGCTAACCCGCGTTTTCCGGTAAGCGTATATACAGATTTTAAAATTTTTTCTCTTTTGTCTGGATCTATAGGTCTCATATAGTAAAGTTAAATGAATACTTTTTCATTTAAAAATTTACTTACAAATTATAACTTTTATTTAAGGAATGTAAGATATTAAGTGATGTTGAAATAAGGTTTCTAAAAATCGTCACTAATCGGTTATAATTTTCTGTGGTAAATCTGTAGCTTGCCTCAATATCTCCAAACTCAAACCTCGATCCTGTATTTTACAAATTGTATCTTAAATTTTTATGTAAAAGCTGAAAGTAACTCTAGTTGTCAAGTCAGCTTGTAATTAAACATTAGGGGTAAATTGCTGTTTTTTAGTTTAATACAAAATATTTGTGGGTAGTCATTAAAAATAAGGCTAAATATCAATTTAAAATGTAAATTATTGATTTAAAGTGGTTTGTATTGTTTTTTTGTAAGGAATTATTTGGTATTTTAGTATGAATCTTAAAACATTAGTACCCATGAAAAAAATTATCTTCTGCATGGTTATTTCCATGGTCTTATTATCATGTAAAGACAAAACTGCACAAACTGCAGATGAAACGAAAGCTACAGAGAACGTTAAGGCGGAGCCAAACCAGCCTGTTCTTCGTGAAAAGGTTTTGACGGCTGCCGAACAGAGTGCACTAACTCCGGACGCCGTAATAACAGCGCTTAAAGAAGGCAATAAACGTTTTACCAATAACAATCTTACTTTACGTGACCACTCTTCTATGGTACGAAATGCTATTGAAGGGCAGTTTCCAAAAGCGGTTGTATTATCTTGTCTTGACAGTCGTATACCCGTAGAGGATGTGTTTGACCGAGGTATTGGAGATATATTTGTTGCAAGAGTAGCAGGTAATTTTTCTAATACGGATATTTTAGGAAGTCTTGAGTTTGGATGTAAAGTCTCTGGAGCAAAAGTTATTCTTGTATTAGGGCATGAATCATGCGGTGCTGTTAAAGGTGCAATAGATAATGTTCAGCTGGGTAATATTACTCCAATGCTTGCCAATATTAAGCCGGCTATTGGAAGAGTAAAGGACTTTAAAGGAGAGAAAAACTCAAAAAATCAGGATTTTGTGGAGGCAGTGTCAAAGGAAAATGTATTGAATACTATTGAAAATATCAAAGCCAAAAGTTCTATTCTTAAAGAAATGCAGGATAAAGGAGAGATAAAAATTATTGGAGGATATTATGATCTCCATACAGGTGTAGTAGAATTTTTGTAGATAATTTATATGAGGTGGTTCTTTAATGCTTACGTATCTGGTTTTACAGGTACAAAAACACTTTTGTCCTTACTGTTTTTTTACAGTACAGTATTATGTGCTCAGACAGATAATACTTTTACAGCATGGAGTGCTGTTTTTGCATCCTATAAACTCAATGATAAGTTAAGTATTCATTTTGATGGGCAACTTAGAAGTGCCGATGAAATAGAGCATCTACTGAGTTTTATAATACGACCGGGATTAAACTATCATGCTTCTAAAAATACAATACTTACTATTGGATATGCTTATATAGAAAATAGACGAGTCATAGAAATGGTATCTGATATGATTCCGGAACATCGTATATGGGAGCAGTTTATTTATAATCAAAGATTTAAAGACACTTATTTTACTTCATTGCAGCATCGTTTAAGGCTGGAAGAGCGGTTTATTGGAAAATCTTATCCTGAAAATGGATCATTGATAAACGATGGTTCTGAATTTTCTCTGCGTTTGCGTTATTTTCTCAGGGCAATTTTACCATTAGTCAAAACCGACGATTTTACTAATGGTGCTTTTGCATCACTGCAAAATGAGCTTTTTGTAAATCTGGATAATGCGCCAACGTTAACAAATGGAGGATTTTTTGATCAAAACAGGGCATATGTGTCTTTAGGATGGCGTTTTAATCCAAAGTTTGATTTAGAAGCAGGATATATGTATCAGTATATAAACGGAAGAAATGTCAATGTCGACAATAATATTATTCAGTTAGCGGCTTATTTAAGGCTCTAATCTTTTTTATTTCAGAAAGTTTGAAAAATCTAAAAGAAAAAACCTGCGAATCAAAACATTTGCAGGTTTCTCAGGAACTGCAGGATTCGAACCTTAAATCCTGAACCCATATTTTCTTCACTTTTAAATTTTTTTTAAAAAAAACTAGTACGTTACGATTTTGCGCTGATAGATTTCCACTTCAAAATTCATGATTCAGTAATCTCACTCAAGAATTTAGCCAGTTTCAAATTTTTCAGGATTTTAGCTGTTTATTGTCTGCAATGTCATTTTCTTCGGTCATATCTATAGTTTTTGGATGCAGGGTCACCAGTTGTAAAACGATAGTAGTAACCACTACAAATAATAGAAGTACAAAAACATGTCTCATACCTCCATTATCAGCAGCTTTTCCTAAAAACTCGGTGATGACCGCTCCGGCCGAAATACCTACAAAATTCATAATTCCATATCCGGTAGCCCGGTATCGGGGCGCAACAAACTGGCTTAGAATCGGCATGTTGTTCGTGTCGTATATCCCGAACCCAAGTCCAAAAAGGATAGCACCAAAAATAATAGCCCCTGTACTGCAACAGTAGCCAAATAAAAACAATGCCGGAATGGTAAGGAATAACCCAATAGCACTAGTGTAAATTCGTCCTTTAAGATGTTGCATCACCCATCTGTCTGAAATGGCACCACCAATTAAAACACCAAAAAAGGAAGACATCGAAATGGTTACTGTTGCCATTGGTCCTGCAAGCGACATGTCTAAATGTAAAGTTTCGGTGAATAAGGAAGGTAGCCAGTTTTTGGCCGCCCAGCCCGGTAAGCTGGGGGCAGCAAAATAAAAGAGTAAAACCCAAAAGGAGATATTACCGAATAATATTCCCAATCCTTTGAACATTTCCCTAAATTCATAACTTACAGATGACTTTTTTGAAGGATCAAAAAAGTAGGCTTTCTTTTCCCGTAAAAAAAATATAAGTACTAAGCTATAAACTACACCTAAAAGCCCCACAGAGTGAAAGCTAAAGTGCCAGGAAAAATACTTGGAAATAGTGGCTCCAAATCCACCGAGTGCTTGTCCCAGATAAATTCCGGTAGTATGAATTGCAATTGCAAAAGAGCGTGTTTTTTCCTGGTGATAATCTGTAATTAAGGATAGTGCAGCCGGAATATAAAAAGCTTCGCTAAAACCCATAATTCCGCGCAAAATATAAATTTGATTAAAAGTTGTGGCATACCCCATTGCCATAGTTACCCCTGACCAGATAAAAAGACTTCCTATAATTATTCTTTTTCGGTTAAACCGATCCGCTATAATTCCAGAAACAGGACTCATAAGTGCATATATCCAAAGAAAAATAGCCATTAAAAGACCGAAATTTTCAGCTTTAGCCAATTCAGGAATGTCATCCATCATTGCTGATTTCATAGTGGAGAGCATTTGTCTGTCTAAATAATTCAGTAAAGCAACAAACCATAGTAAGCCAACAACAATCCATGGATAGGATTTTTTTTCATTCAATTTTGCAATCATTCTCTTTTTTCAAAATAAAGGCCGAATATACGAATTCAAACGCAACAGGAAAGAATTGTTTTTTCAGGTAATCTGTTTGTAAAGTCTGCCTCCATAAATTAGTTAAGACGTGATTTTGGGTGGTTTTAAAAAACATGAAAAGCATTAAAATAAAAAAAACCTGCGAATCAAAAGATTTGCAGGTTTCGTGGGGAGAGCAGGATTCGAACCTGCGAAGTTTTCACAGCAGATTTACAGTCTGCCCTCGTTGGCCGCTTGAGTATCTCCCCGACTCTCTAGCGTTTTGCTTTGTTGTTCTAAGCGGTGGCAAAGATAGGAACTCTTTCTACATTTCCAAACAAAAACAACACTTAATTTAAAGTTATTTTATAGTTATTTTTTAATTCATTGGAATTGAATAAAATAAAAGATCACTAAAATGCTTTTTTTTAAATGTGTTTTTAAAAGTAAGATTATTTTTATGGTGAATTGGAAGGATTTATTTTAGGGATGCTCTTTAAAAAGCCGTCAGGCATTGCATTTATTGAGTGCTTTGAGTAAATGTACAGAGAAAAGTAGTGATTCAATATCGTCTGCAATTAACGTATTCTGAATTTTTAAATAAATAGCAATAAGTTTTAGTTGACTATGTAAATAATTCTTTTTAAGCTGACTTTTGTTTCTGTCTGATAAAATTTGATTTATTACTACCGGTTATGCTGGAAAATAAAAAAATCTCCACAAGGGAGATTTTTTTATTCCTATTACTTAGGTATTATTTAGCTAAAAGCTCTATAATTTTTGCTTTTAATTCCGGGCCTCTTAAATCCTGGGCAACCACTTTTCCTGATGCATCAAGAATGAAAGTAGCAGGGATTGATTCAACATTGTATTGTTTCGCAATTGGTTCGTCCCAAAATTTTAAATTTGAAACGTGTGTCCAGGTTAATCCGTCTTTTGCTATAGCTTCCTTCCATTTTGCAGCATCTTTATCTAAAGAAACACCAACGATGTTTAAACCTTTTGAATGTAATTCTTTATAGATAGCTACCACATTTGGATTTTCTTGTCTGCATGGTCCGCACCATGAAGCCCAAAAATCTACTATAGTTACTTTTCCTAAACTTTGTTTTAACGAAACTACTTTTCCTTCCGGATTAGGAGCTGAAAAATCTGCTCTTCATTTAGCGCTACCTACTGGTGCAGCTGTAGCTCCAACAGTTGGCATTTTTGCTTGTCCAAATCTGGTTTTGATTTCTTTTCCAGGAGTAGTGTTTTTTACAGACTCATCTAAAGAGTTATAAATACTCTCCAATTTTTTAGTATCAGCAGCTGGATCATTCAACATCTGTTGAACAATTAAAGCAGTGATGTAAGATTTTGGATGATTTTCAGCATAAGCTAAAAATTTCTTTTTGCTGTTTTCTCCAACTTCTTTTTGGATTTCCATGTATTGTTTCATCAAGCTGTTGATAGTGGCTGTATCCTGAGCTTGTTGCGCTTGTTGCATTTTCTGATTGTTCTTTTTCTGGAAATCGATCAAACTTTTTTGAGTTTTGTTCATGTCTTCAGTAAAAGTTACATACTCATCATTATTGTAAGTTCCTGAAACTTTAGATTTGTGGATACTATCTTTATCAATAGTAACTTTAATTTCTCCAGTTTCAAGAATTAATGGAATAGGACTATTAGCTCCTTGTAAAATTAATGTATGGAAAGCTGGCTCAGTTACTTTTCCTTTTATTTCAAATTTTCCGTTTTCAACTTTTACTGTATCAAGAGAAACAGGCATTTTTGTAGCAGGATCTGCACCTTGTAAAATGATCGTTTTTCCATTTTCAATCCCTGTAGCTGTACCTGTAATAAGGTATTCTCCATCTTTAACTTTGCTGCAAGAAATGATAGCTGCAGAAGCTGTAAGTACAAAAAGTATTTTTTTCATTATAAAAAATTAATTAGTTAATTGATTTGTGCAACAAAAGTATCTAAAAATATAAAACATACAGAATTTTGTAACCTAAAATTTTGTTATAGTTTTTTTTGGTTTAAAATGCCTGTAATCAGCGTGTTTGTTGACTTAATTTGATTTAAAACTCTTAATTGGAAACCTAATTAGATACTCTATATTGAAATTTTAAATTTTCAGGCGCAAAAAAAGCACTCGTTTGACAGAGTGCTTTTTTAGAAAATATAGTGTTTTTTACTATTCCTGATTTGTTTTTTTTCTCCAGGTAAAAGCATTTAAAATATGTCTTTTTGCAAATCTTGCAGGAGAATCAGCATTTACCATTTTTACGTAAGTTGCTTTAGGAACACTAATGTATTCGTAAACACTTCCGTTAGAAAAATCAATAATTAAACGACCTTCAACAAATTTAAAATCTGTGATAGAACAAGTTGAAATTGTTTCTGTGTACTCAGGTAAATTAAGTTTGATAGTATCAGGGTGAATACTTACTAAAAAGTGGTAAGCTTCGATAATCGTTTTACTTTTTTCTTCTGCAGCTTTAAGACCAGCTTCATCTCCAACGAATTTATCAGGATGAGATTCTTTCATCGCATTGCGATAAATTGTTTTTAAATCTTTTAATTCTGCAGTTTTTTCTACGTTTAGTAACTTGCGGTATTCAACTATTTTTTTCATAAATAAAAGGTAACTACTTGTCTATTAGTTTGAAATCGTTTTGTTTTAGTTCAAATCGACAAATTTTTTGCAAAGGTACACTTTTTTTTAACTTTTCAGTTTTGATAGAAAAAATATTGAAAAAAGTTAACCGTAAGTTTATTTTCACTTCAAACAGCGCGAAGATTTTTTCTACCGCAAAAATCGCTAAGATTTACGCAAAGTTCACAAAGAATTATTTGAGTAATATGTTTATAAACATTAAGTTCGCAAAGCTTTGTGTTGACAAAGCTTTGCGAACTTAAATATTTTCAGTTTATATCTCCAATAAATAAAACCTTAGCGTTCTTTGCGGTAAAATTCCAGGTTCCAACAAAACTGAAACAAATAACTTATTCCGGCTTATGATTCGCTTTGTCGAAGTTTCTGGATTTCTTAGGATATTGTTTGTAGCTGATATCACTTGGGTTTTCTATAATTGACTTTATAGTAATCCAATCGCCGACATTAAACTTTGCCTGAACCATTTTATAGTCTAAAAGATATTCACCGCAGAAATAATTGTTGTTTTCATCTTTTTCGATAATACCGGTATAAACTCCTTTTTGCGGCATTTTTTGTTGTGCATCTTTAGACATGATTCTCTGTTTTAAAATTAAAAGACAAAGGTAAGCAATTAAGGATTGTTTTCGGAGTTCTGTACAAACTCAGTATATTTGCAGCATGCAAAAAAACTTTAAGCCACATCCAAATTCTTTTAAAAATACCTTTTGTGCATTTCATGAAGTACTTCCAGAAATGATTCAGGGATTAAAGAAACAATTTGAAAGTAAAGCCGGAAGTACTTATTATTATACTGAAGAAGGAATGTATCGCGTTTCTAATCATTGGGGAAGGCTGGCAAACAGCAAATGGCGTTTAGTTGCACGTGATCCCGAAACCGAATCGAAAACGAAGATTGGTTTTGCCAAATGGACTGAATTTTATCCGGATAATGCAACGGATAAACTCTATTATATAGAAGCCGATTTCGAAAATAATTTAGCCAATTATCAGCATAAAAATAATCCTCAATATGATGGGAAAGCGGTTTTGAGAACAAGTTTGGAAACTACGAAAAGATTAAAACAAATAAGAAACCTGCAGCAGTTGACAAATTGGGCTAAACATTTTGATTATGAAGATATTGATGATTTACGAAAGCAAATTATCAACGAATTGATTTTCACAGAGAAAACTTTAGAACAAATTAAAAGAGAAGTGTAATGGGACGCAATAACGAAAAGAATATCAAAAAGCATAACGATAAATTGCACAAAGCCCAGGCAAAAGCAAAACAAGCCGAAATTGCCCGAAAAGAAAAATTAAAAGAAATCGTTAAGAAATTTAACGAAAGTAAAGAGTAGATATTAGTTGCCACAAATTTCACGAATTAGCACGAATTTTTTTTAAAGCTTATGTTCGATAGCAAATAAAAAATTAGTGGAAATTAGTGTAATTCGCGGCTAAAAAAAAATAACCATATGAATAGTAAATTCGAAACCTTAAAAGCGAGCGTACAAGAAATTATTGATTTAATCGCCGCAAAAAATGACAGAGAAGCTAATAATAAACTATTAGAAGTAAGTGAAACATTGGACGAAATGATTGATTTTGCTGAAGAAGATGAAGAAGTGAGAGAGATCACTCGTTATCAGGTTTTATTGAACCAGCTTCATGTAAAAATTAATGGAGAAGAACCGGTTGATGGAGAATAAAAAATGTTTCTGTGATACAGGATTGCCTTTTGAAAGCTGCTGCGGATTGTATTTAAACGGAAGTCAAAAAGCACCTTCAGCATTAAGTTTAATGCGCTCAAGATATTCTGCTTATGCAACTCATAATGCCGATTATTTAATGGAAACCACTTATGTTTCAGAAAGAAAATACTATTCGAAACCTGAAATTTTAAGATGGGCTGTTTCTAATAAATGGGAGAAACTGGAAATTCTGAGTTTTACTGAAAATACTGTAGAATTCAAAGCTTACTTTTTGGATTCGGATAATAAACCTCAGACACATTATGAATTTTCTGCTTTTAAATTCGAAAATGGAGCTTGGTATTATTTGGATGGAAAGTTTGAATAATTAACATATCTAACATTGTTAACTTCGGTTTTTAGTTGAATATTTTAACTAAAAATTAATAAACGATTCGTTTTTCATAATTCTAAAAAGATGTAATTTTAGATTTATGAAAAACGAATTTAAAAAAGGCTTTTATTTTAAGACTTACGAAGCTCCTTTTCAGTCTCCGTTTGATAAACTTTTTACGATTTTTAAAGAGTTGATCACCCATACTTCGGGTGATTTTGATGAAGCTATAAACTGGCTTAGGGAACTGGATAAAGAATACAAACTAACCGACGAGAATTACACTATAGACGATTTTATCGAAGATTTAAAAAAGAAAGGTTACATCAGAGATGAAGTAAAAGGCGATGGAAGTTCCGGTTTTGGAATTACTGCAAAAACCGAAAGAGCGATCAGACAGCAGGCTTTGGATCAGATTTTTGGAAATCTGAAAAAATCCGGAAGCGGAAATCATAAAACCAAATATGCCGGAAGCGGTGATGAACATACGGGCGAATTCCGCGAATATAATTTCGGCGACAGCCTGGAAAGAATTTCATTAACTGAAAGCCTTCGAAATGCTCAGGTCAATAATGGCGTAGATAATTTTATGCTGACAGAAAATGATTTGATTGTAGAAGATGCGCAGTACAAAGCACAAATGAGTACGGTTTTAATGATTGATATCAGTCACAGTATGATTTTGTACGGCGAAGACCGAATCACGCCGGCGAAAAAAGTTGCGATGGCTTTGGCGGAACTAATTACAACAAGATACCCAAAAGATACGTTAGATATTTTGGTTTTTGGTAACGATGCCTGGACAATTCCAATTAAAGATTTACCGTATTTGCAGGTTGGACCGTATCATACCAATACCGTTGCAGGTTTGCAATTAGCAATGGATATTCTGCGCAGGAAACGAAATACGAACAAACAGATTTTCATGATTACTGACGGAAAACCAAGTTGCGTTCGCGAACGCGATGGTTCTTATTATATGAATAGTAACGGTTTGGATGAATATATTGTGGATAAGTGTTACACACAAGCGCAGCAGGCAAGAAAGCTTCATATTCCGATCACTACTTTTATGATTGCAAGAGATCCATATTTACAGCGTTTTGTGAATCAGTTTACGGAAGCCAATCAGGGAAAAGCATTTTATACTGGACTGAAAGGTTTGGGTGAAATGATTTTTGAAGATTATGAAGCGAATAGGAAGAAGAGAATTAAATAAAGGTTCTAAGTTGCTAAGATTCTAAGATACTAAGGTTTCTTTGCACATGATAAACAGAACGTATACCGTAGAGACGCATCGGAGTGCGTCTACATACAGTAATGGCACAATGCATTGTCATTAAAAATATTAAACAATCTATATTTCAATAAAATGGAAATAAATACTATAAAGACATTAGGTCAGTTAAAAGCCGCTGGATATAAGAGTACAAGCATTAAGGATGAATTGCGAAATAATCTTCGAGAAAAAATAAAATCCGGAAAACCTGTTTTTGAAGGGGTTCATGGTTTTGAGAATACGGTAATTCCCGAATTAGAAAGAGCTATTTTATCTCGTCATAATATCAATTTACTAGGACTTCGCGGACAGGCGAAAACACGTTTAGCTCGCAAAATGGTTGAATTGTTGGATGAATATATTCCGTTTGTGGAAGGTTCAGAAATCAATGACGATCCGTTAAATCCGATTTCTCGTTTTGCAAAAGATTTAATTGCGGAAAAAGGTGATGAAACGCCAATTTCATGGTTGCACAGAAGCGAACGTTTCTTTGAAAAGCTGGCAACTCCTGATGTAACGGTTGCTGATTTAATTGGAGATGTTGACCCAATTAAAGCCGCAAATTTAAAGTTATCGTATGCAGATGACCGCGTAATTCATTTCGGAATGATTCCAAGAGCCAATCGTTGTATTTTTGTGATTAATGAATTACCGGATTTACAAGCTAGAATTCAGGTAGCATTATTCAATATTCTGCAGGAAGGTGACATTCAAATTAGAGGATTTAAATTGAGAATGCCTTTGGATATGCAGTTTGTTTTTACAGCAAATCCGGAAGATTATACGAATAGAGGAAGTATTGTAACGCCTTTAAAAGATAGAATTGGTTCTCAGATTCTGACACATTATCCTGAAACTATTGCTATTGCCAGAACGATTACAGAACAGGAATCTAAACTGGATAAAAATCAAACTAATCTTGTTTATGTTCCAAGTCTGGCGAGAGATATTTTAGAGCAGATTAGTTTTGAAGCCCGTGAAAGTGAATACATCGATAATAAAAGTGGCGTAAGTGCCAGAATGAGTATTACTGCTTTTGAGAATTTAATTAGTACAGCAGAACGCCGCGCTTTAATTTCAGGAGCAGATAAAACCACTTTACGTTTATCCGATTTTATCGGAATTATTCCGGCTATTACCGGAAAAGTAGAATTGGTTTATGAAGGAGAGCAGGAGGGAGCCGATGTGGTAGCAGAAACGCTGATTGGTTCTGCGATTCGAACTTTGTTTCCGGAATATTTTCCGAAAATTGAAAAATTAGAAAAACCGGACGAAAAAACGCCATATTCTGATATAGTGGAATGGTTTTTTGCCGAAAGTGGTTTCGAATTATTAGACGATGCTTCAGACAAAGAATATAAAGCTATTCTGGACGAAGTAACACCTTTAGATGTTTTAATTAAAAAATATCAGCCTCAAACGGCAAAAGAAGATCTTTACTTTTTGAAAGAATTTGTTCTTTGGGGATTGGTTGAATATAAAAAGTTAAGCAAAGACCGATTTGACAAAGGAAATCAGTTTAGGGATATTTACGGAAGTTATATTAGTAAGTTCTAAAACTATATTTAATAATAAAGTTGAACCCGACAGATATTAAAATCTGTTGGGTTTGTTTTTTTAAACGCATAGAAACATAGGATTTTTAAATTAGTAAAAAGACAATTGAAAGAAACTAGTTTCTAACACATAGATTTATTGTTGTTTGTCATCCTGAGCGAAGTCGAAGGACACAAGTAGCTGCTCATAGAAATTCGTTAATCTTTGTAAAAAGATGTAGGCCTTGAAATAGCTATGTGTATTTATGCAAGTGAAACGCCTTCTTACAGACAAATTAAATCTATGTTTCTATGTGTTTAAATTAAATTTTATTCAATTTGCATTAAAACTTAATCTGGTCTAGCTGGTTTTTTAAAACCGGTTGGACCATTTTATTTTACAATAGATTACTTTTACAGTTCAAATATAAATTTATGTTATTTCTTATTCTAAGCATTTTATGCAGTGTTATTGTTGGGGTTATCTTCAAAATTTCCAGAAAATATAATGCCAATCCTTCTCAGATTATTTCTTTCAATTACATTGCAGCAATAGCGCTTTGTTATTTTACTTTTAGTCCTGATTTAAATGCTTTAGATAATAATGCTCCTTTAGAAATTTACACGGCTGTTGGAATCTTGCTTCCAATTGTCTTTTTATTTTTGGCACTTTCGATAAAATTTATGGGAATTGCCAAAACGGATGCTGCACAGCGTTTATCCCTTTTTATTCCGATTCTCGCAGCTTGGTTGTGGTTTAATGAAGCTTTTAATACTTATAAGGTTATTGGAGTTGTAATTGGTTTTGCGGCACTTTTGTTTATTCTAAGAAAGCCATCAGATAATCAGGAAAATAAATGGGTTTATCCTGCAATGGTACTGTTTGGTTTCGGAATTGTTGATATTCTTTTTAAGAAAATCGCATTGTACACTGTTGTGCCTTATACAACCTCTTTGTTTTTTGTATTTCTAATTGCCTTTGCAGTTTCTATAGCTATTGTAGCGTATAAACTTTTAATCAATAAAGAGAAATTTGAAGCTAAAAATATTCCGTTTGGTATTTTGGTCGGAATCTTCAATTTCTGTAACATTCTGTTTTACCTGAAAGCACATAAAGCATTTGCTGAAAATCCGTCAACGGTTTTTGCCGGAATGAATATGGGAGTGATTGTTTTAGGAACGATAGTTGGCGCTTATTTCTTCAAAGAAAAGCTTTCTAAAATTAATGTCTTCGGACTGTTTTTGGCTTTAATTGCGATTGTTTTTATCTTTTTATCGCAATTGCAGTAAATTTTTTTAATCTCTAATCCTTTAATTTACAGTTGATTTTATATTTTATTGTAAATTTATTAAATTAAATTCTACTAATTCTATAGAATTTATAAATTTAATTTGTAGCTTTGCTTCAACAATGAAAAACTTTAGCCGAAATATTAAGACGTCTTTCCAATGCAGCTTTGCGATGTGCTGCATGATGAACTACGTTTTGAAATGGCGTTAATAGAGAAAGTACTTGTTAGTTATTTTTTTTTTTAGCCTTTCATTGCACCATGAAAGGCTTTTTTTTGAATCATTAAAAAATGAAAATATGAGAACCAATAGAAACAGAAAGATTTTAATGCACAGCGGTTTGATAAAAATTCTGTGTTGCAGTAAATCTTAAAAACAGAAAAAGAAGATTCTTCGAAAGAAGAGGAATAAATATAAAATATAAAAGATAACCCAAACCTAAAACTATATAGTATGAGTTCAGAAATTATAAAACACAATCCCTTTCAATCGATGATTGATCGATTTAATATAGCGGCAGACATTTTGAATTTAGATGATTCTATCAAACAAAAACTGCAGCGACCAGAAAAACAGATTACAGTAAACTTTTCTATTACTTTGGATAACGGAGAAGTTCAAAACTTTGAAGGTTACAGAGTTATTCACAACACGGCTTTAGGACCTTCAAAAGGCGGAATTCGTTATGATACTGCTGTAAATCTGGATGAAGTAAAAGCACTTGCCGCCTGGATGACCTGGAAATCTGCTGTAACTGGAATTCCGTTTGGTGGAGCAAAAGGCGGCATTATTTGCGATCCGAGAAAACATTCTAAAACCGAATTAGAAAAAATTACAAGAGCTTATACCAAAGCTTTATCCGATATTTTCGGACCGGAAAAAGACGTTCCGGCACCAGACATGGGAACAGGTCCGGACGAAATGGGCTGGCTGATGGATGAGTTTTCTCTATTGCACGGAAGACCAATTCATGCCGTTGTTACAGGAAAACACCTTCATTCGGGAGGGTCTTTAGGAAGAGTCGAAGCAACGGGAAGAGGGGTAAGTATTATTAGTCTTTTGGCCCTTAAAAAACTGAAAATCAGACCTGCGAGAGCAACCGCAGTAATTCAGGGATTTGGAAATGTTGGACTGCATTCGGCTTTGTTTTTATATGAAAAAGGGGTAAAGATTATTGCGGTGAGTGATGTTTCGGAAGCTTTTTACAATCCGAATGGAATTAATATCCCAGAATTGATTTTGTATTACAATCTCAATAACAAAACGATAAAAGGTTATCCAAATTCGGTTGCGATTAAACATGAAGATTTATTGCTTTTAGAAACCGATTTGTTGATTCCGGCAGCCAAGGAAGATGTAATTACGCAAAAGAATGCCGGTGATATTAAAGCAAGAATTATTATTGAAGGTGCCAATGGACCGGTTTCTTCAGATGCAGATCAGATTTTACATGATAAAAATATATTAGTTGTTCCTGATATTTTGGCTAATGCGGGCGGTGTTACCGTTTCTTATTTCGAATGGCTTCAGAATTCACTTTTGGAGTCCTGGAGAATTCACCAGATTAATAAACGTCTGGAGGATATTTTAGAGAAAGGTTTCGATACTGTTTTTAGAGTGGCAGTAAAACACAACGTAACGCCTCGTATTGCTGCTTATATTATTGCTTTGAAAAAAGTGGCCGAGACACAATCTGTAAAAGAGATTGCGTTGGAAGCTCCTCAATATAAACAGAATTAATAATCAGGTTTACTTGGTAAAAGATCATTTTCGTTGATTTTGCTTTTTCTCCCTATAAAGGCTTAATTGACGGAAGTGTCTTTTCGTTTAATTTAAAATCTCCAATTATAAAGTATTGAAAAGATGAAAAACATTAATTTTCTAGCCTTCGCCATGCCGGCCTTTTTTCTTTTTTTATTTTTAGAATATAAGCTTGCTCAACGCAAAAAAAGGCCTGAAATTTTTAATTATGAAAGTTCTGTTTCTAATATTAGTATCGGAATTGCCGAGCGTTTGATTAACTTGTTTATAGCAGCCAGTTTTTATCAGCTGTATTATTTTATTTATGATAATTACAGGATTTTCGAAATTCCGAAAAATGCATTCATTTGGTTTGCATTAATTCTTGCAACAGATTTTGTCTGGTACTGGTATCATCGATTAGGACACGAAGTGAATTTTTTCTGGGCAGCGCATATAGTGCATCATCACAGCGAAGAGTTTAATTTTACTGCAGCAGCCAGAATTACAACTTTCCAGGCCATAATCAGGACAGGATTTTGGTGTGTTTTACCTTTAATTGGTTTTCATCCCACAATGGTAATTACAATGCTAATTGTTCATGGTGCTTATTCTTTCTTTACACATACTCAATTAATTGGTAAAATAAAATGGCTGGAATATATATTTGTAACGCCTTCTGTTCATGGTGTTCATCATGCTTCTGACGAAAAATATCTGGATAAAAATTACGGCGATATGTTTACCTTTTGGGATCGTCTTTTCGGAACTTTTCAAACCGAAGAAGAAAAACCGAAATATGGTTTAACGCATCCGCTAAAAAGTTATAGTTTCTTGTGGCAGCATTTTCATTATTACTTTGAAATTTACGAATTATGGAAACGCTCCAGCGGCTTTAAAGCAAAATGGAAAGCCGTTTTTGGAAGTCCGGCACACATGGATCAGGATATTCGACCAGTTCTCGAAAAGCGTTTTCTGCAAGATAAAGCCTCTCCAAATCAAAGACTCCGATTTAAAAATTACCTGTATATACAATTAGGAATCTGCACTTTGATTCTAACTGCTTTTACGTATTACTTTGATTATTTAGAAAGTTATGATAAGATATTTGTGCTTTCGTCGGTTATTCTCACTTTAATTAACTGTGGTGCTTTATTAGAACAACGAAAATGGATTTATTATCTGGAATATGCACGACTTGCTATGATTTCTACTTATTTTTTATACGAAGAAGATTTGCTGGTGTTTTTCTTCGTGCCAATCGCAATTATGATTTTCGTAGAGCAATTATTCTCATTAAGTACCATTTATCAAAATACCATTTTACAGTTGGAACCTGTTGAGTAAAAATATTTTTAAGTTAGTTTGTCATTGCGACGAAGGAGAAACCACACGCGGGATTCGACAAAGTTTGAAGACATTTCTTTGCGGAATTTCTAGTGTGATTTCTCCTTCGTCGAAATGACAAGATTGTGAAAAAATCTTAGAACCTTAGCATCTTAGAATCTCAGCATCTTAAATAGTCTTTATCTCCATAATTTTCTGCTCGAAAGTATCTTTAAAATCAGATTTGCTTTTGATTCTGGTTTTGTACGTATAGATTGTAGCCACAGAAAGTTCCAGGAATTCGGCCATTTGATTGCTGTCCTGAATTCCTAATCTGTACAAAGCAAAAATTCGTAATTCGGTATTCAAAAGTTCGCCTTTTTTGACGATACATTTATGATCGTTTGGAAACAATTTATTGAATTCCGTTACAAAAGTTGGGAACAATCTCAAGAAGATTTCATCAAATTGGTGAAATAGATTTTCCCTTTCTTCTTTTACATTATAACGTTTTAAACTCGCAATAACTTCATCTGTTTTTTTAGTGATGATTTTATGAAGCGTACTTTTCTGAATATGATCTATTTTATTAATGAAAACCGAAGTTGCCTTGATAAAATACGTAATATATTCCTCCTTAATGGCGTTGGCTTCGCTTAAACTTACATTCATTTCCTGAAGTTTTAAATAGGATTCCGCCATAGTTTTACGGGCTTTATTTTTCTCTTTTAATTGTTTGAAGATAATTCCCAGGAAAACAAATATGATAACAGTCAAAATGGTTAAAAGAATAATGATCTTTTCCAGTTTATCATTTTTGTCTTTTACATTGTTTAACTGTGCTTTTTCTATAATTGGAAGAATCGATGAAATCTCAATTTTTCGATGTCTGGCATTATAAAAAGTCGCATCGTCCATTGCAATATTGATATATTCATTGGCTTTCTCCAAATACCCCATTTTAAAGAGCTCATTGGCTAAATTTCGAAGTGCAACGGTTTCTTTAGTCGCATTTTTGACATCGGCGATTGCAGCCAGTGCTAAATATTGAATAGCTTTTTTGGTATAACCTCTTTCCGAATAAATATAACCAAGACTAGAAGTTGCAATTCCGTAATAATCAGGAGGAAGAGTATAGTTATTAATCCAATAACTAAATGCAAATTCGGCACCACGCCAGTCTTGCTGTTTAAGACGTTTCAAACTTTCTGCAGCCCAATATTCGTTAGTATTGGTTCCTATTAATTCTAAAGCCTTTTTCAGAAAATGATTTCCTTGTTGTACATAATGAATATTAAAACGCTGATCACGGTTGTAATCGGCTAAATCATAATAAGCGCGGGCTTTTATATTATAATATTCGAATTTGTTTTTGAGATCCAGTTTAGTATCATCAATAACATTTAAAGTATCAATGGCTTCTTTAAATAATCCGGAGGAAAGCAATACGAAACCTTCTTTAATTCGGCTTTTGGATAAAAACTTAGGATCTTTTAAAACTTTGGCTTTGATTTTAGATTGTTCCAGATAGTAATAGGCCGAGTCGTATTTAAAAGATTTGTATTCATCAAAAAGTGACATATAACAGTTATATAACTCTTCATTATTTTGACTGAGTGTAAACTTGGCTATATTTTTCTTTAAAACTTCAATTTTTCGATATTTCTTTTTTAGATAGATGTCTTTTTTTAAAAGTACCTGATCTAATTCTTCTAAATAAGGATTTGTCTCTTTCGCAGTTAGAGAAAAACCTCCTATGAAGAAAAGCAGTATCAATATTCTTCGCATGATTTGGTTTTGGTTTAAGAGTAAATGGATTGATAGATATAGTTAGTTAATTCGTTTTTAAAATTAAAAATAAGTTTGAAATTAGATAAAACCTAAAATCTTAGAATCTTGTAAATTGTTTAATAACATCGCTTTAGAAGGAGTTTTTTGAAGCAAAAATAAGCTGTAAATGTTAAAAACGAGTAAATTATTTGCAATTATACAATAAAAACCAGTTATATATATGTATAGTGAAAAAATAATACCAAATATTTTACATATTGTCATTTTAACCATTAAAAAAGTACTGATTTTTATCTAAACAGCATCTTGATTTTTTATTTGTAAAAATAATTATAAAATATTGATTTTTAAATTGTTAGTATTTTTATTCTTCTGATTTTATCTTGATTTTTCTCAGATATTTTTTTTAAGATTTATTTAACTTCTAGCTTCGCTCTATCCTTTTGAAGGGGTAACAAACTAACAAAAACCAAAATTTATGAAATGTAAAAGCTTTTATTGGTTAGCTCTTTTAATGTGTTTTTTTGCACTTAGTTGTGACAACACAGAAGATGGAAGCTACGTAGATCCGATTACTATTTATGAGAAAGTAAATGGCAATTGGCAATTAGCAAATTTGAAAATGGTCGATGAAACTGCGAAAGCAAATAAGATCGAACCGAGTGAAGAAAACTTGAGCACTTATTTTAACTACGAAGATTTTAAAATCAACTTTAACGTAGATGAAAAAAACAGGCCAACAAGTTATGAAGTAACTGGAAATGTTCCGCCTTTATTTGCTCCAAAAGGGTATTGGGAACTAAGTTCAGATTTCCAACAAACAAATGACCGTGCAACAAAAATCTATCTGTACAGTGATGCACAAAAAACGCAGAAAACAGATGAACTTCGATTAATGTCTGTTCCTGGGAAAAATGAAGAAATGCAGCTTCAGTTAGTGCGTTCTTCAGGCGGTACTCCATTTGTGTCTTACATCTTTAAATTAAATGCTATTAATTAAAAAGTAATATGAAAAAGTTTATATATACAATTTTACTTGCCTTGTTGATGGCTCCTAATTTTATTCAGGCACAAGAGGCTGCCGGAGCTGTAGGGCCAATGTCATCGTATCCTGTTGTGTACAAATATGATGAACAAGTTACGTGGTATTTTGATTTATCAGGAACTACATTTGCAGAAACAGAAGATTTATACATCTGGATCTGGTCTCCATCTGAACCGGATGCAGGAAACTGGGAACATTCTTCGAGCTTTGCAAAACTGAAATATGAAGGAAATAAAATCTGGAGTTTTACTTTAACTCCAACGGTTTATTTTTCTAAAACTCCGGCTGAAATTGCTGCAAGTGCAGGCTTTTGGTTTCGTTTAAAAAACTTTAACGGATCGAAACAAAGTGATGTAGCTAATATGCCTTACACTGATTTTTCTTCTTTTTATACAGCAAATGAATTAATCAGATCGTATCCGTCAAAACCTTTGATAGATAAACCGGTTAGTATTTTATTCAATTCAAATTTAAAAGATGGTTTTGCAGGTGTTCCAAGTGTTCATTTTCATAGTGGTCTAAACAATTGGGCAGTTTTACAAGAGTATCAGGCATGGCTTCCGGATGTATCTGAAAAAACAAAATTGAAAGATCTAGGAAATGGTTTTTATAGAATGGATTTAATTCCGCAGCAGTATTATAATCCGCCGGCAGGTTTTGTTATGGAAAACATTACTTTCCTGATGGTAGCAAAAGACTGGACAACAAATTCCGGTGATCAGATTATTTATGCAGGAGAATTTATTCCGCCGCCGCCGCCAAGCTTCAGCTTTTTTCCATTGCAAATTAGTCAGAAAGATTTTCTTGGGATGTCTAGAAAAAATAACGAAGTGGGCGTAAACAAATTGCTTTACACAATCACGGCAGGAACAAAAACATTCTCAGGTGAGTTTTCTGGAGGAACAACGGAAATTAAAGGCTTTGTGAATTTAGTTTCAGAACTAAACGGCCTTCCGAATTTAAGCGAAATCCACGTTTTGGTAAAAGACAATAAAGACAAAACGATTTCAGATACTACAATTCCGCTTAAGACTTTAGACAAATAAATTCACTATTAAATTAAAACACCAATTCTAATGAAATGAGCATAAATGAAAAGTTGGTAGTAAAACCAATAGTTGATATGCGAATTACATATGACATATAAAAAAACAATAAATAGTTTCATATGAATAGTAAAAATACAAAAAGCGTCCTGCATCAAATGTGGACTGCTAAAGCAGCGGTATTGATGATATTTATGCTTTTTCTTTCTGCTGGTTTATTTGCACAAGGGAAAAAACAAATATCAGGAACCGTTTACGACAATACAGGCAACGTTTTGCCGGGAGCTTCTATCATTGAAGTAGGAACAAAAAACGGAACTACAACAGATTTTGATGGTAAATTTAGTCTTCAGGTAGCCGTAGGAGGTGCAATCGAAGTTTCTTTTATTGGAGCCACTACACAGAAAGTTCAGATTACTGCCAATACTTCAAATTACGATGTGCGTTTGCAAAATGACGGTTACGCGCTGGCAGAAGTTCAGGTAGTTTCTGTAGGGTACGGTAAAGTAAAAAAATCAGATTTAACCGGAGCTGTTTCAACTGTTGGAGCCGATGATTTAGTAAAAGGAACTATTTCTTCTACAGAGCAGGTTTTACAAGGAAAAGTAGCAGGTTTAAATATCATTCGTCCTTCCGGAGATCCTGCAGCAGGTTCTACAATCCGTCTTCGTGGAGGAACTTCTTTAACGGCAAGCAATAGTCCGTTGATTGTAGTGGATGGTATTGCAGGTGTAGATATCAACGTGGTACAGCCGGCAGATATTAAATCGGTTGACGTTTTGAAAGATGCTTCTGCAACAGCAATTTATGGTTCCAGAGGAGCAAATGGGGTAATTATGATTACAACTAAATCGGGAACTAAAGGAGTTTCTGTAACTTATAATGGTTTATCAAGCATTGGTTACGTAACAGATAATTTAGATCTATTATCAGCCAATCAATGGAGAGGTTATGTTCGTCAGACAGGAAATGCAGATGCTGTAGATTACGGTGGAAATACCAATTGGCAGAAAGCAATCGAGCAGACAGCGATTTCTCAATCTCATACTTTAAGCATCAATTCCGGTAAAGCAGACAGTGGTTTTAGAACTTCTATCGGATATTTAAATAATGAAGGTGTTATCAAAAAATCCGGATTGGAAAGAATCAGCGGAAATGTTAGCGCTTATCAGTTTCTTGGAGATAACAAAGATGTAAAATTTGATATGGGATTATTTGCGAATATCGACAAATGGCACCCAATTGATTACAGAATTTTTGAAAGAGCTTATAACTTAAATCCAACAATTCCGGTTTACAACGAAGATGGATCATTTTCTTCTGTAACAGGAAATATTTATCAAAACCCTGTGGAGATTTTAACCAACAGAACATTTGATAATGAAAGACACAGACTTTTAGGTTATTTCAAAACAGATGTGAAATTCTTAAACGATTTTACGGCTACAGCCAATATTTCGTTAGAGCACAATGCCGTAAAAGGAGGAACGTACAAACCATCTTATGCCGTTATGGAAGGTCAGACTGAAGGTGGTTTTGCACAAAGAACTTATGCAGAATACACCAATGCGCAAGGAGAACTTTATGTGAATTACAGTAAAATAATTGATAAACATAACATCAGCGCTTTAGCCGGATATTCTTATCTGGAAAATATCTACGAAGGATTCGGAGCACAAAGAGGCGGTTTCGTAACAGATGCTTTCAGCTACAATAATTTAGGAGCAGGTTACAATTATCGTTTGGGAGACGTGTATTCATACAAAGGAAAATCAAATTTAGTTTCTTTTTATGCTCGTGCTAACTACGGTTACGATGGTAAATATTTATTGACCGCAACTGTAAGACGTGACGGATCAAGCCGTTTTGGTGAAAACAATAAGTGGGGAACTTTCCCTTCTGCTTCTGCAGCGTGGAGAATTTCTAACGAAGATTTTATGGAATCTTCAAAAGGCTGGTTAGACAACTTGAAATTGAGAGTGGGTTACGGAGTTACAGGTAATCAGGACGGAATTGGAGAGTACAAATCGCTTTCTATTTTAGGAGTTGGAAACGACAGTTACTACGATCCAGTTACTAAAACATGGAGCTTGGCTTATTCGCCAAAACAAAACCCAAATCCTGATTTGAAATGGGAATCTACAGAGCAAATTAACGTTGGTTTTGACTTCGGCCTTTTCAACAGAATTACAGGATCTTTCGAATATTATTCTAAAACAACAAAAGATTTATTGTACACTTATGAAGTGCCTCAGCCTCCGTATTTAGTGGGAACTATGTTGGCTAACGTAGGTGAAATGTCGAACAAAGGTGTGGAATTGACATTAAATGCAGATATCATTAAAGGAGATAAATTCAACTGGAATGCCAATTTGACTTTAGGACATAACGTTCAGAAAATCGAAAAACTTTCGAATCCAACTTATAAAACTGATGTAATCTACAGTGGTTCTTTACATGGTTTAGCTGGAATGTCCGGACAATATTCTCAGATTATTGCTGAAGGATATCCGGTTGGGACTTTCTGGGGATTCAGAAATGCAGGTTTAGATGCGGATGGTAAAATACAATATTACAATGCTTCTGGACAGGTTGTACAAGAAAGCGCTTTGGTTGATGCTGATAAAACAGACTTAGGAAATATTCAGCCGGATTTAACTTTAGGTCTTGCGATGAATTTTACTTATGGAAATTTTGATCTTGGAATTTCAGGATATGGAATGTTTGGACAAAAAGCTTTAAATGCAACCAACATGATGTTAAACGATCCTAACAGATTACCATCATTTAATGTGCCGGATGATTTCTTAAGCAGCGGTATCACTTCTGCTCCAAAATATTCTGATTATTGGATAGAAGATGCTTCGTTCTTTAGAATTCAAACTTTATCTCTAGGGTATACTTTGCCATTGAAATACAAAAAATCTAAAGTAAGATTCTATGTAATGGGAGAAAACCTTTTTGTATTCACAAGTTATAAAGGTGTAGATCCGGAGATTGGATTAAATGCTCAGGACGGAATTAATCAGACCGGAGTTATGGACACAACTGGATTGGCTGCTCCTGGAATTGACAGATATAACAATTATCCTAGACCAACAACAATTTCTGTTGGATTAAATTTTACGCTGAATAACTAAGCGAATTGATAACCTAAAATATTAAAAATGAAAATCAAAATAACAGCAGCCATACTTTTAAGCATGTTTTTTGCGGTGTCATGTACTGATTTGGATGAACAGTTGTATGATAGAGTTGAAGATGGAAATTTTGGAAATACCACCAAAGAAGTTGACGCACTTGTGGGTGGAGCTTATTCATCTCTAAGAGGTTTTGCCGACGGAATTTCAAACAACTATCCAACTTGCGAATATGTTTTCTTTTTGAATGAAGTAGTTTCAGACGAAGCTACAATTCCAACCAGAGGAACCAACTGGTATGATGGAGGTCAATATCAGGATGCGCAAAAACATACCTGGAAAGCAGACAACAGAATGATTCTTTCGGCCTGGCGTTACAATTATACCGGAATTGCCAAGATTAATGCTATCATTTATCAGGTAAATAAATCTTCTTTGTCTGATAAAGCTAAAGAGCCCATTTTTGCCGAATTAAAAGCGCTTAGAGCTTATTACTATTACAATCTTTTGGATTTATTTGGAAATGTGCCAATCGTAACCAATTTTGAAGACACAGATCTGCCTTCGAATTCAACCAGAAAACAGGTTTACGATTTTGTTGAAAAAGAATTGACAGATGCGATTCCGCATCTAAATCCAAATGTGGTATATTCTAAATTGACCAGAAATGTTGCTTATTCAATTCTGGCAAGATTATATCTTAATTCAGAAGCATTTATTGGTGTGGCACGCTGGCAGGATTGTTTAGATGCTTGTCAGAAAGTTACAGGTTATAGTTTAACACCGGATTTCTTTGCCAATTTCATAACAGAGAATCAGACTTCGCCTGAAATTATTTTTGCTATTCCTTACGATTCAAAAGCAGGAACAGTTGGAAACTATATGAATTCAATGTCTGCACATTATAATCAAAAACTGGCTATTTCCGCAATACCAAACAATTATCCATGGAGTGCTAACGGAATGTGCGCGCAGCCTGGAGTTTATTCTGCTTTCGCCGATACAGACAAAAGAAAAAAATGTATGCTGGAAGGCGATCAGATCAATCTGGCAACAGGTTCTGTAATTATTATGGATAATGGAGAGCCATTAACTTATACTGAGAATCTGACAAGTTTAGAAGATGCTAAAGAAAATGAAGGAGTACGTTTGGCTAAATACGAAATGAAAGCAGGAGAACAATGGGAGCGTGATCACGATTTTGTATTGATTCGTTATTCAGAAATCTTAATGATGCAGGCAGAATGTTATGTGCGTTTAGGTTCTCCGGATTTGGCAAGACCATTTGTACAACAAGTGACTGCACGCGCTGGAGAAGAAATGCCAACAACAATTGATTTGGCCTTTATTGATCAGGAATTGTTGAAAGAGTTCACTTTCGAAGGAAGAAGAAGAACAGACAATATTCGTTTCGGAACATTCTTCCTGCCTTGGTGGTCAAAAGGAGCAACAGAGAAATACAGAGCGATTTTCCCAATTCCAAGCACTGTTTTAACAACAAATAAAAACTTAAAACAAAATCCTGGGTATCCAAATTAGGTTACTAGAATGTCAGTCTTCCATGTTGGTTAGTCGTGGAAGGCTGACATGTTTTTAATTTTTTGCAACAGATGCTAAAAGGTTGATTACTGAATTTTAGGATTTAAAAAGTGATTTTATTTCACGCAGATTCTGCAGATTAAAGCAGATTTAAATTTAAATATCATAAAAAAGAATCTGCTTAAATCTTTTTTAAATCTGCGTGAAATAAATTACCCAAGAATAAAATCCTTGTAATTTTTATAATCTGTGGCAAAAACAAAATATAAAGCACAACAATATGAAAAGATATATCACATCATTGGTTTTTGGTTTAATGAATATTGTGATGGTTGCCGGATGCAGCAGCGATGACAAAGGCTCAGATAAACCAACAGAACCGGAAAAAACAGCACCTGTTGCGATTGAGAAAACCAACAGTACCAAAATTTATATGCATTACATGCCGTGGTTTGAAACCAACGAAAGCAGTGCCGATAAAAAATGGGGATATCACTGGACAATGGCCAACAAAAATCCGAACAATGTAGGAGCAAACGGCCGTAGAGAAATTGCATCTTATTATTATCCGCTGATTGGGCCTTATCATTCAGGCGATAAAAATGTGATAGAAAATCATTTATTACTGATGAAATATTCAGGAATTGATGGTATTCTGATCGATTGGTACGGCACCTATGATGTAAATGATTACCGCATGGTCAAAGAAAATACAGAGCAGTTAATTGCAATGCTGGATAAAGTAGGTTTAGAATATGCGATCGTTTATGAAGACCGATTTTTAACCAATGTAGTCAATGCTGGAAAAGCAATTTCGGTAACCAGCGCGGCAAAAACAGATTTAGCTTATGTACAAAATAATTATTTTACTGATGCTAATTATATCAAAATTAATGGAAAACCTCTTCTAATGAATTTTGGTCCAATTGTCCTACAGACTGCTGCTGAATGGACGAATGTATTCGGAACTTTAACTACAAAACCAACATTTTTAACCCTTTGGGATCATTCATCTAAAGCAGGGGATAATGCTGCGGGAGAGTATGCATGGGTTTATAAAGACAATAGTTATTTGACTAATTTTTATACCAATACCAAACCAAAATTGGGAGTTGCAATGGGAAGCGCTTATCCTGGGTTTAAAGATTTTTATGCTGAAGGTGGAGGCGGAGCGGCAATTGGATGGACAATCGAACATAACAATGGAGCAACTTTAGATGCTACGCTTGCTTTAGCACAAAATGCCAATATCAATTACCTTCAATTGATTACGTGGAATGATTTCGGAGAAGGAACTATGTTTGAACCAACTGTTGAATTTGGATATTCCTATATCGAAAAAATAAAAGCTTTTGCCGGAGTAAAAAGTACAGAAAATGTTTTTCCCGATATCAGCAAATTGTATGATTTACGCGTACAGAAAAAAGGTAATGTCGATGCCCAGAAAAAACTCGATCAAGCGTTTAATTATTTTGTTTCGATGCAGTCTGCTAAAGCAAAACAGATAATGAGCGAAATTAAATAAAGCTGTAATTAATACAATTTACATAATGAAAAACAATAAATATAGATACTGTATAGTCGCGCTGGCATCCCTGTTGATTTTTGCCTGCAGTACTAAAAAAACATATAAAATCAGTTCTCCTGAAAAGATCTCTGAACTTACTTTTGAATTAACGCCTTCAGGTCAGCCTCAATATAGTTTTTCTTCTAACGGAAAATCGGTTATTGAGCCTTCATTAATGGGATTTGAGTTTCAGGGATTAGCTAAAATGACGGACGGTTTTGAAGTCGTTTCAACAGAAGAAAAATCGGCAGATGAAACATGGGAACAGCCTTGGGGTGAATTCAAAAAAGTGAGAGATCATCATAATGAGCTGATTGTCCATTTAAAAGAAGCAAAAGGTGAGGAACGATTGGTTGATATTATTTTCAGGGTTTTTGATGATGGTTTAGGTTTTCGATACGAATTTCCGAAACAGCCTAATTTAGGAAAAGTCAAAATCTCAAATGAAGTAACACAATTTACTTTTAAAGATAATAATGAAGTCTGGTGGATTCCTGTTCATCGCGAAAACAGTTATTACGAAAGTGAATATCGTAAAACGTTAATGAGTAAAACAGATACGATAAATACACCGGCAACTTTTGAAACCAAAGATAAATTGTACGTAGCGATTCATGAAGCCAATTTAACAGATTTCGCTTCAATGACTCTTTTAAAAACATCAGATAAACAATATAAAAGTGATTTGGTGCCTTGGGCTGATGGTGTGAAAGTATATGCAGAAACGCCTTTTAAAACGCCTTGGAGAACAATTGTGGTAGGTAAAAATCCGGGAGAAGTAGCTACTTCAACTATTATGCTGAATCTAAACGAACCTTCAAAAATTGAAGATTTATCATGGATTACGCCTTCAAAATATATTGGAATCTGGTGGGGAATGCATTTGGACAAATTCACTTGGGGTCAAGGACCCAAACATGGTGCCACAACCAAAAACACAAAAGAATACATCGATTTTGCTGCGAAAAATGGTTTTGACGGTGTTTTAGTGGAAGGATGGAATGAAGGCTGGGATGGCGACTGGACTGCGGATGGTTCTGCTTTTAGTTTTACAAAAGCCTATCCGGATTTTAATTTGGAAGAAATTACAAAATATGCTGCTGTGAAAAATGTTCGTTTAATCGGGCATCACGAAACGGCTGGAGCAACTAAAAATTATGAAAATCAACTGGAAGATGCTTTCAAATTGTATCAGAAAATGGGAGTGAATTCGGTTAAAACAGGTTACGTAAATAAATATCTGGATAAAAAAGAATGGCACGACAGCCAGTATGGGGCACGTCATTACAGAAAAGTAATCGAAACGGCTGCCAAATATCATATTATGATTGATAATCACGAACCAATGAAAGGAACGGGATTGCAGCGTACTTATCCAAACTTTATGTCACAAGAAGGCGGAAGAGGACAGGAATACAATGCATGGTCTGTAGATGGAGGAAATACTCCGGAGCATTTAACGACTTTGCCTTTTACCAGAATGCTTTCCGGACCTTTTGATTATACTCCGGGGAATTTCAATTTTGATTATAAAACACCATCAGGAGCAAAAGTGCAGACAACTTTGGCCAATCAATTGGCATTGTATGTTATTATTTTCAGTCCGCTGCAAATGGCTTCAGATTTACCTGAAAATTATGAAGGAAAACCGGAATTTCAATTTATAAAAGATGTTCCGTGCACTTGGTCAGATACTAAAGTTTTAGATTCAAAAATTGGAGAATACACTACAATTGCCCGTAAAGACTGGGATGAGAAAAACTGGTATTTAGGTTCCATTACAAACAGAAATGCACGTAACTTAAAAGTAGCTTTATCATTCTTAGATCAAAACAAAGAATACGAAGCAGAAATCTATGCAGACGGAGCAGGAGCCAATTATAAAACCAATCCGTATCCGGTTGCAATCTCTAAACAAAAAGTAAACAGCAAAACCGTTTTAAACATTAAGTTGGCTGCTGGCGGAGGAACAGCAATAAAATTCTCTCCAATCGAGAAATAAGTTTTTTCAGTTTCTAAGATGCTAAGGTTCTAAGATACTGAGTTTTTTGAGTTAAGTAGTTTAAGTTTGGTAATAAACCCGATAGCAGAGCAGTTATCGGGTTTGTTTTTTGTTTCAGGTTTAAAGTTTCAAGTTTTCTTAGCTTTGAACATAATTTTACCGCAAAGAGCGCAAAGGTATTTTTGCTGTGTGTTATGTTTTGATAATATTAAGTTCGCAAAGCTATATCAACACACAGCTTTGCGAACTTTATGTTGGTAAACATATTTCTTTTAAAAAAAACTTTGCGTAAATCTTTGCGTGCTTTGCGGTAAAAAAAAACGATAGCAAAGCAGTTATCAGGATTGAGGTAAAAAAAATATACTCAAAGTATAGAACCTTAGAATCTTAGCAACTCAAAAAAACTAATGCTTATAAAGCTTCACATGATTACCGAAGCTGTAAGTTGCGGTTAAAGTTGGACCATTATAGCCCCATTTGAAGAAACCATTTAGTCTTTCTTTTTCCATATCCACTCTAATATTTAGTCCAGTATAACCCGCCATTAAGCTGAAGTTTTGATAGACATTATACAAAATAGATAAATTGTAACTCAATAATCTTCCATCAAAATCATTGATTTTAATAGCAAAATAATTAAAGTTAGCATAAAGACCCACTTTTCGTCCTAATACGAATTCTCCCCAAATACCAAGATCCGGAAGAGGAGCAGTAAAGCCAAAATTATCTTTAACCTCTAAATTTGCTGTTGCGCCAGCCAGTCCTATTCCCACATCGCCAAATAAAACGTGTGCACCAATAAGAGCTCCGATTTCATATTTAGGTTTCGATACAAATGCATAACCATAAGTAATTCTTCCGATATGATTGTCCATGAATGCATAAACTGTAGCATCTACAGGATATACGTGATCACGAAATTCGATTTCTTTTTGTAGTGTTTTAGTAGAATTTCTACTTAAATAATAATATTCTGCACCAAGTCTTGATCTTCGGGAAATTCTCCATTCAAAAGCACCAAAAAAAGAAGTTGTACTTTTGTTAAAGCCAAGGTCTTTTTCAAAATCAATTATATTTCCAAATTGACCATTATTACTACCGACTTTAACTTCTGTATTATTAACAGGAAAAAAAACTCCGGCTGTTACTTTAAATCTTCTTGCGTGCCACGGAAGATCATCTGCATAATTGTCCTGAAAGTTTTCACTTTCAGTTTTTACAGTCGTTAAATTTTCAATTAAAGTGTTTTCTGCAAATGTCTGAGCATTTAACGGAATCCAAAAAAATGTCATTACCAAAAAAATAAATAATTGTTTCATCAGAGTAGTTTTTTAATTTTTATTAGGCAATTTTTAACAATTAAAGTTAGTGAAAATATTCTTTCATTTTGGTTTTAAACTAGATTATTTATTTTGAAGTATTTGGTAATCAGTAAAATATAAATTTTGTTTAAAATTAGTTGACATGTCACTCTTTTTCATAAATTTGCATCATGGAAAAAACACAGACCAATAAAGAGAATTTTTCAAATTTTTGGAAAGAGGAAATATCAGATAGTTTCTTCTTTCAGATTCATCGAATTAAAAGAGCAATTTTCAGACGGACAAACGCGTTAATGACTGATGCAGGAATTACATTGCAATTAGAACAATTACCGCTTTTAATGATTTTAAATCAAAAAAGCCTTTCACAAAGAGAATTGTCAGACAAAACGATGCGTGATAAATCTTCGATTCTTAGAAGTATTAACGCTCTTGAAAAGAAGAATCTGGTTGAGGTTGTAAAAGATAAAACGGATAAACGAAAGAATATCGTAAGTCTTACGAACGAAGGAGTTAATTTGGCTAAAAGTATTCGGTCTCTTATGAAAAGGGCGGAAGAAGAGGTGATGTCTGTATTTACACCAAAAGAAAGAATTGAAGCTTTGAACGCAGTGAGATTTTACGCAGACAAATTAGAAACACTTTAATTTTTTTTAAGATTTAAAAGTTGATATGTCAACTTATTTTAAATGATTATTTTAAACAGAAAATGAAAAAAAACGAATTATTAGAAGGACCAATTCTTTCTTCACTATTAAAACTGGCAGTTCCAATTATGATTGCCAATCTTTTGCAGGCGGCTTATCAGTTAGTTGATGCTTTTTGGGTTGGACGTTTGGGCGGAGATGCTGTAGCTGCCGTTTCTGTGAGTACACCGGTAATCTTCTTAACCATAGCTTTAGGAACCGGACTTGCCATTGCCGGATCTATTTTAATTGCACAGTATTTTGGCGCAGGAAATCAGGAAATGGTCAATCATGTGGCGGCGCAGACTTTGTCTATGGTTATTATCGTTTCGGTTGTATTGTCTATTATTGGATATATTCTAAGTCCATACTTTTTATATCTTTTGAAAGTCGAACCTCAGGTTTATATCGATGCTTTAGGATTTATGAGAGTAGCGTTTGTAGGTTTGGTTTTTAGCTTTGGATTTATGATTTTCCAATCCATTATGCGTGGAGTTGGACGTGTAACGTTACCGGTTTATATTGTTTTGGGAACGGTAATTTTGAACTTTGCTTTAGATCCGTTGTTTATTTATGGATGGAATTTTATTCCGGCAATGGGCGTAAAAGGCGCAGCATTAGCGACATTATCGACTCAGCTTTTGGCGATTATTATTGGATTTGCGATCCTATTTAGAGGAAAACACGGAATTCATCTTAGGATTCAGGATTTCAAACCGGACTGGAATCATATTAAAAGAGCTTTCCAAATAGGATTTCCATCTTCTATAGAACAATCTATGCGTGCTTTAGGAATGATGGCAATCACGTTTCTGATAGTTCGCTTTGGGACAACAACTGTAGCTTCGTATGGTGCAGGTTCCAATTTAATTCAGCTAATTTTGATTCCGGCTTTAGGGCTTTCAATGGCAATTGCCACTTTGGTCGGACAAAATATTGGTGCCGGAAATGTAGATCGCGCTGCCGAAATTTCAAAACTGGGAGCTTATCTGGGTTTTGGATTATTAACGGGATTAGGAATTATAGCTTTCATTTTTGCACCTTATTTAATTGCTTTTTTCGTTCCAAGAGATCAGGCGGTTATTGAAGGAGGTACAGAATTGCTGAGAATAACCTGTCTTTCCTGGGGATTTTTAGGATTACAGCTTTGTTTAACCGGTGTTTTCCGTGCCGTTGGAAATACTAAACTTCCTATGATTCTGACTTTGGTTTCACAATGGGTAATTCAGTTTCCATTGGCTTTTATTTTGTCTCATAACACACCTTTAGGAAAACACGGAATTTGGTGGGCTTTCCCAATTGCTTCAGTTGTAACAGCTTTAATTACAGTTGTAATGTATGTAAAAGGCGATTGGAAAAAAGAAAAACTAACCGGAAAAATCAACAAATTAATTGATAAAGTAGATAGCGAAATCGTAAAGGAAGGGTTTGAGGTTAAATAAGGTTGGTTTTGAGTTACAAAGGTACAGAGTGACAAAGAAACAAAGGTTTTGTAGAGACGCACAGCAGTGCGTCTTTTTTTTTCAGGGTTTAGCAAAAAAAAACTTTGTCCCTTTGTTTCTCTGTCCCTTTGTCCCTTTTAAGAAAAAACTTAGTATCTTAGAATCTCAGAACCTTATCAACTTTAAAAAAAATGACCCAAAATCTAAAACGTTATTTCTTAAAATCTTTAATTTTCTTAGCCTTAATTCATTTAGTTTATTTTTTATACGGTTATTTTACTTTTGAAGGAATAGCAAATATTGATACATATACAGAGTTTTACCGTTTTAAATTTTACGATGATGTTTCGATTTCGCACTTTTTTGTGAGTGGCTTGTTTTTGCTTTTCTTTCTTATTTTTTTAATAAAAAATCATTCCAGACAAAGTTATAAAGGCGGAAGTCTGTTTCAGATTGCAGGCTGTTTATTGGTAATTTCATTTTTGACATTTTCCTTTTTTATCAGTTATAGTTTTGGTATGAATGCCAAACTGAAAACAGAATTGTCTGAAAGTGATTTAAATAAAGACAAAAGAATGTTGAATGTTCTTAATCCGTTTTTGTATTGGTTTACTTCTTACAGTTCAGAGAAATTGTTTAATTACGAGAACATATTATATCCAAAACCTTATCCAGTAATAAAACAAGAAGACACAATTGTCCCGGGAGAGTATCCGATAATTGAAACCAATTATTACAGTGTCGATACCATCAAAGCTTTAACCAATACTTTTGATAAAACAACCAATAAAACAGACAGTATTTTAGATATTCTTGGTTTTGACAAAGAAGAATTATACAAAAGAATCATTTCTAAAAAAGTGATTAAGGATAGTACAGAAATTATTTTCAAAAGTGTTCAGGTGCGTCCGGAACATGATGACGACATTTGTATCTTTTTGCAGAACAAATCATTGTTTAAACCAATTAAAGGAGATTCTGTTTATAAACAGCAATATCAGTCGGCTAAAGACCGCTATAAATTATTGTATCAGTCTAAAAAAGATTCTTTGACTTACGAGTTCCAGAAATTAGATACGCTTTTTAGAAAATATAAAATTGAGACGACTATAGTTCCAAAAGAATTAACACAAGATATTTATCGCTTCAGAGACAATCATGATGATCCTATAAGCGGCATAAGAAATACTTTTGACAGAAAGGCTTTAACAGAAAAGTTTTCCGTTTTAGAGAGGTTATTTTATGAGCCAAATTATCTTCATCCCAATATCATTGCCATATACTTTGCAGTAATTGTTTCGGTTTGGATTTTATTATTTCTTTTCTACTTGATTTTCAATAAAAAGAAATTGCAATAACAAATAGCAATGATAAAAATCAATAGCAATGATAAAAATCAATGGCAATGACAAAAATCAATGACAATAAAAATTTTGTTGTTCTCATTGGTATTGCTATTGATTTTTGTAATTGCCATTGCCATTGATTTTTACCATTAATTTTTGAAATTGCTAAACTCTATGATAATCGGCTTTCCAGTGTACGATTGCTTTTTTGATAGCGTTGCCGCTCAAGCCATTTTTCAGGGCGTCTTCGATAAGTGGAATCAATTCGTTGTCTGGAGCAAATCGTAAAGCAAATATTTGATCGTCTGTTAATTTGTATTCAAATTCTTCAAATCTTTTACCGGTTAAAGTAAAATAGCGATAACGCATTTCCAGACGTACAATTCTGTTTTGCAGGGTCAATGCGTAATGTTGACGAAGCATGTAGGCAACGGCAAACAAGAAAATAAATGCAACGCTTATAAAGGACCAAATTAAATAATCTTCTGTTGTAAACGCAAAATATATACTGCAAATTAAGAATACTATTAAAACAGGATAATATATAAAATGGTGTGGTTTGTAAAACCTTATATGATTGTAATAGGTCTGAATCTTCATGTTTTTTCTTTTAAAGATACTGTAAAAAACAAAGCTGCTCTATAAAATTATAGAGCAGCCTTTTCCCAAAAATAAACTAACATAACCAATGTTCTCTTTATAGTATAAACCTTTTACAGTTTTCTAAATAATTTTAGTAAGAATAAAGCCTTCCCTCTTCGTTAATCAAATCTTCAATAGGACTTATTTTTCTTTGATGTAAAATTAGTTCAGGAGTAGTCGTAATTTGTTATACTTTAATCGGAAAAAGTTACATGATTCCAATATTTGGATTTAAATTCTATAAAAAAAGAACAGTTACAATAAGGTTTTAATGATGTTCCACTCATTCAATTTGTCCTGAAAACCCTTGCCAGCATTGGCGGGACTGGTAGACGGAAGTGTGATTTTTTTATATTCTTTATTTAAATGAACATATTTCTTAAAAAAGGCTGCTGCTTTTTGTCCATTAAAAAGAATAGTATCTATATGAGGATGTTTTTCCATAAAATTTTCAAAATCATTAGCTATTTCATTTTTGATGGCGCTGTCTAAGCTTCCAACCCGGTCACAAAATTGTAAGACATCCCAAAGTGCAATATTTTTTTTGATCAATAAATTTTGTCTTGTTTCGTAATCGTATGAAAATTCTTCGTTCAGTATTGAAAATAAAAATTTCCAGAAGTTATTTTGATTGTGTCCATAATATTGATTGAGTTCCAAAGATTTTATTCCCGGCATTGTGCCTAAGATGAGTATTTTAGAATTTTTTGAACTTATGGGAGCAAAAGAGAAACTTTTCATATTAAGTAATCGATATTTTTTGAGCTAAGTTAAAATAATCATTAATAAGGAATTATAAAACAAAACGCGAAAATTATATAACATTATTGATTTGTGATTAAACGAACTTTGAATCACAGATTTTTAGAAATGAATCAGGATGTAATTTGTTTAAAATCTGTTTCGCAAATTGTCGAATTTAAATTCCGTAGCCATGAAAATTATTACCATAAATACAGAACAAACTCAAAATATATTTGATGAACTTCAAGCTAATTTTGGCGGGAAGGTAACTTTTGATTTAGATGAATATTCACTGGAAGTAGAAAATAGTTTTGCTGAAGGCTCAATTGTAGGTGCTTCCTTTAATGATAATATTTCTTATGTGCAGTTTGATATGACATTTTCAACAGATGTGCGACTGGATATTCTGAATGTAAAATCGTCTCCTATTTATTTTGCTTATTGTTCTAAAGGAAATTTATCTCATAGTTTTGGACTGAATGGAGAGGAACGAAAATTAAAAACATTCCAGACGGCCATTGTAACGTCTAAACAAAACCAGGATAATGTTTTATTTTTTGAAAAAGGAAAAAAAACGAAACTGACCTTAATAATCGTTGGAACTCAGGTTGATGCTACAGCTCAGGCCCATTCTTTAAATCAGCAGGTTAAGGATACTTTTTTTGAGAATAATCTGGTTCAGGATTTCTTTTATATTGGCTCGTATAATTTGCAGATTGCCGAAAAAATCGAACAGCTTAATTCAATTACACAAACCGGAATTGTTAGAAATTTATTGAAAGAAGGAATTATGAGAATTATTCTGGCGATGGAAATTCAGCAGCATTCAGACGATTTGCATTCTTTTGCAAACGATTCAAACGGATTGACTTTAAGAGAAATGGAAGAAATCAAAGAACTTTCAGAGTTTATCAAAACAAGTCCGGAAGAAGCTTTTTCAATAAAATCATTAAGTAAAAAATCAGGTTTGTCTCCAAACAAACTTCAGGAAGGGTTTAAAATGATTCACAATCGTACTGTCAACGATTACATCACGCATATGCGTGTATTGAAAGCAGAAATCCTTATCAGAACATCTGATTTGAATATTTCCGAAATTGTGTATTGCATTGGTTTTACCAGCAGAAGTTATTTCTCTAAAATTTTCAAACAAAAATTCAATTGTAGTCCAAAGGAGTATAAGTTTAATTTGAATTCTTTGGCTATTACGGCGTAAACGCCAAAGTTATTAAGGTTCTAAGATGCTGAGATCCTAAGTTTTTTTGAATTGTAATAATACTACAGAATTAAATATAAAGTCGTTAGCTCTAAAGCATGATATATAAACACTGAGGTTCTAAGAATTTTAAGTTGAAAAACTTAGAATCTTAGAACCTTAGTTGCTTAGTATCTAAAAAAAATTATACATTTACATAACTGGTTATATAATTAATTATTGTTATGGAATTTTTTGATAAAGTGGGTAAAGCGGCTTTGGGGAGTCGTTTGCGTTTAATGACAGCAGCAATAACCGATGATGCTTCTAAAATTTATGAATTATACGGCGTTGATTTTGTGCCGAAGTGGTTTCCTGTTTTTTATGTTTTGACAGAAGAAAGAGAATTGACTATAACCGAAATTGCAAATGAAATTGGTCATTCACAGCCTTCTGTAAGCAAAATAATTCAGGAAATGACGGCAGCAGGAATAGTAGAAGAAAGCTTAAAAACTGATGATAAGAGAAGAAACAATGTGGTTTTGACTGCGAAAGGGATTTTGCTTTCTAAAACAATTCAGCAGCAGTTAAAAGATATTGATGTTGCTATTGACGGTTTAATTTCAGAATCAACACATAATCTTTGGGCAGCGCTCGACGAATGGGAGTTTTTATTAAGTCAAAAATCGATGTTTAAAAGAGTAAGCGATCAGAAGAAACTTCGCGAAAGCAAAGATGTAGAAATCGTAGAATATGATTCTCAATACAGGGAAGCATTCAGAGCTCTAAACGTAGAATGGATTTCGAAATATTTTGAAATGGAAGAATCTGATTATAAAGCATTGGACAATCCTGAAGAATACATCATTGATAAAGGCGGAAAAATCCTGGTTGCTTTGTATGAAAATGAACCGGCAGGTGTTTGTGCACTTATTAAAATGGAAAACCCGGATTACGATTTCGAAATGGCAAAAATGGCTGTTTCACCCAGAGCGCAAGGAAAAAGTATTGGCTGGCTTTTGGGAAAAGCAATTACAGATAAAGCAAAAGAAATGGGAGCAAAAAAAATATATTTAGAGAGTAACACCATTTTGAAACCTGCTATAAACCTGTATTATAAACTAGGTTTTGAAAAAGTATTTGGCTTAGAAACACCATATAAGAGATGTAATATCCAGATGGAGTTAGTTCTTTCTTAAGTTGCTAAGGTTCTAAGATACTAAGACTCTAAAAAAAACTTAGAATCTTAGTATCTCAGCATCTCAGTATCTTTTTTTTATCTTCCAAACCTATAATACTCCAAATCCTGATTCTTTTTATTGTGAAGAGAATCCAGAATAGAATTCATTCCCAGAACGCTGAAAGTAATTCCGTTGCCTCCGAAACCCAAAATATAATGCTCGTTTCGTCTGGAATTGGGCTTTCCGAAATAGGGAAGTCCGTCTTTGGTTTCTCCGAAGGTTCCAGCCCAGGAATAATCAATTTTAAAATCGAGATCCGGAAAACGTTTAGAGAATTGTTTGAGAAGATATTGTTCTTTTTTCGGAATTAATTTATCTCTCTTTTTAGGGTCTTTAAAATCTTCGTCACCACCTCCCATAATAATGCGGTTGTCTTCGGTAGTTCTTATGTAATGATAAGGCGATGCGGTATCCCAAAAAATAGCATGTTTAAAGTTTTCCGGAAGATCAGGCTGACTTTCAGAAGTAATCACATAAGTGCTTTTTAAATCGACTACCTTTTCGGTTAAGGTTTCGGTGCTTTCATAACCCGTACAATGTATGATATGAGAAGCTGTTATCGTATTTTTTGAATCGGTATGAGCTATAATCTTACCCTTTTGATGTTGTATGGAAGTAACATTGGTTCGATCATAAATTTGCATGCCTTTTTGATGGCAGTAATGCAGTAAATCGGTGGCCAATTTATACGGATCCATTACGGCAGCGGTTTTAGATTCTATAGCTGCTATGGCGTTTAAGCCCATTTTTTGCAATTCAAATCTGCTGAGCCAGCTAACTTCAAATCCGTGTTGTTTCCTTATTTTAAATTCATTCTTTAAATAAGGAACATCTTTTTTCAGTGTTGTAAAATAGATGCTTTTTTTGAATTCGAAGTTGCAGTTAGAACCTACAGTGTCAATAATGTTGCGAAGATCAAAAATGGCTTTTTTACCATTTTGATAACTGTCTACGGCACATTTTACGCCTCGAAGTTTAATTAATTGATGTAACGGGACATCAATTTCATATTGTAACAATGCTGTACTTCCTGACGTGCTGCCTCCACAGACATCACGCCGGTCCAGAAGGATAATTCTTTTTCCTTCATTTACTAGTTTATAAGCCATTAAAGCTCCCGTAATTCCTCCACCAATGATTAAAATATCTGTATTGAGATCAGAATCAATTGAGGGATAGCTATGTTTCATAGCGTCTTTTAGAGGCCAATAAGTTTCGGTAGAACTTAATTTCATTTTTTGGTGTTGTTTTTAGGGGTGTTTTTAGTGGTATTTTTGGTATTATCTTTTATATTTTTTTTAGTGGCAGGTTTATTTCTCTTTTGCTGTTTTCTATTATGAAGTTCATGGGCTTCAGCAATAGAATGAGACGTTCTGATGCTTTCGTCTTTTTTAGCCAGTTCGCTCAAACGATGATAATATTTCTGAATAATGATCATTTCTTCTTCGGTCATACTTTCAATATCAACCAGACTATTGCTGGACGATTCACTGGATGCAACGAGTTCATTTAATTTTAACTGAATAGCAAGCGAATCTTTATTCTGTGCTTTCTGAATTAAAAACACCATCAAAAAAGTGATAATCGTAGTTCCCGTATTGATAACTAATTGCCAGGTTTCAGAATAATCGAAAATAGGTCCCGAAACCGCCCAGGCAACAACAATAATAAAAGCACCAATAAAGGCAGTAGTACTTCCGGCAGCTTTGGAAACTTTTGTTGCAAATTTCTCAAAGGAATTATGATGATGCTGAGCTTCAGATTTCATTACTATTTTGTTTTAGGTTTGCTGACTTTTTCTTTTCGAATTACTTTATTATTTTTTTCATCATAAACTGCAGGATTAATTTCCTGTCCGGTTTTGCTGAAAATTTTAATTTTTGGAGCTTCATGTGTTCCCGTAACAACAATCGGAAATCCGATAATTCCCCAAAGAGGAAGTCCAAGACGCATTCTAAGATCCAAAAGTCCGTCAAAGCTTGTAGTTCCTTTTATTGTAGGTCTAAAACTGGCTACAGAAAAGGTGAATGGCTCAATATTGATTAAATTTTTATCTATTGTCGATTTGATTTCAATCCCTTTCATATCAGGATTGTTCAAACCATTTTGTCCTGTTTTCGAACTAATTCCGTCAAATAATTTCAGGCCTTTAATTTTTACATCGCGTAAATTTATTGTTCCGCCACCTTCTAAAGATTCATAAATTGGCCCCATATTTCCGTTCAGATCACCTTTTATTTTATAATCGACAGAAATAATTCCATGTGCTTTTTCGGCAGCAGTAACCATATCATGAAACATTGGAATTTCTTTGTAAGCCCTTTGCACATCAAAATCTTTAGCCGTAAAATGTGCATCAAAATGTGCAGATGTTGGCGATTCGTCTTTATAAAAGGCATTAATTCCCAGAATACAATCAATGATATTAAAGGTAGTATTTTCTAAGTAAAATCCTTCTTTTTTAACACCTATTTTTCCTGATAATTTATTAAAAATCAGTTTGTTATATTCTATTTTGTCTGCATTTGTAGTTAAAGAGACATTGAGATTTTTAGGAACCATAACAACGCCACTCATTTTTGGGTGATCTTCTTTGGCATATTCAATCTCCACTTTTTTATCTTTATTTTCACCCTCTTCAAGCGCCATAAATTCATCAACGTTTATCAGTTTTGACTTTAAGTTGAAATTACCACTTAACGTTCCGTTTGATTCTAAAAAGTAATTTATGGTATTCAACAGATAGCCGTTGATAGCAAAATCAGATTTTCCGTAAGATGCATCAAATTTTTCAAACCACATTTTTTCGTTTTGAAAGCGAAAATTTCCCTCTTTAATGAAAAACGCTTTCGGAAACAATTCTGAAGTTGCTTTTATATTTTTTAGAAGTATAGTTCCTCTATTGTCCAGTTTATCATATTGTCCGGTTGTGGCATAACTTTGTTTTCCTTTTAGTGAAAGATCGGCTTTGGCATAACCAGTTAAATCCAGACCTTTTTGGGAGAAAACCTGATAAATTCTTCCCACATTCAGTTCGCCTTTGATTTTTGCATTATAAGCCAAATCGCTAAAATCAGATAGAGTAGCATTTACATACACCGGATTTCCTTCAAAAGTAAAAGAGGCAGGAGCAACAGAAACAATCAAATCCTGAAAAGTTCCTGCTTTGTTTAGCATATTGGCGACAAAAGTAATATCGGTAATTGGGTTCGGATAATATTCGGTTTTCAGCCAGCCGTTGCGTAACGAAATACCTCCAATGGTTTTTGGAAACAATTTTTTGGATGTGCTAAAAAGTCCTCGGGCTTGTATATTTGTTTTTAAAATTCCTTTTAAATCTATACTGTTTAGTCCTAAAGCAGCATCAACAACAGCAAGATCCAAAGCACCTTTTACGCTGGCATTGATGTTCATTTCACTTAAACCTTTACTATGTAAATAAGCATTGAAATAATCTTTTTCGCCTACTTTAAATTTCATTGTTCTAAGATTTACCAATAGTTGTTCGGTATCCAACGATGGAAGTATTGCATTTAAATCCATCTGAAAGTTTTTTAAAGGAACGGGTGCATCTTTATAATTTACCGAACCGTCATTAATTTTTAGATTAAAAGCTAAATTTGGTTTTTGCTTTTTCGGAACATTATAATCTCCTTTAAAAGTCAATACCAAATCACTTCTTCCCTGAATTTCAGTTTTCTCCAGCCAGGTCAAATATTCCGGCGGCATTACAGACAACAAATCTTTAACCGTAGTTTTTTCTGAAGCGGCTTTAATATTGATTTTGTATCCGTCTCTTAAAATGGTAAATAAACCTGTAAATTTTAAAGGTAATTTATTGATTTTTAATTCGTTTTTTTGAAGAATAAATGAAAGCGAATGTGTATTGATTCGGGTAATTAAATCGGCTTGGACTTTTTTTCTTCTTAAATAACCTGTTCTATCGTAAAAGAAATCTAAGTTGTCAATTCTGGCATCTGTAGCCAAATCGAAAATATCTTCGCTTAGGTTTCCCTTTCCAACATAATTAAAGCCTTTTGCATCGACTAAAATCTTAGCCGAACGATCGTTGTATTTTACATGACAGTTTTTTAAGTCAATTCTTTCTAGTCGAATTGCAGTTCCTTCCTCCGGAGCGTTTGGATCTTCTTTTTCATTTTTACGATCTTCCGGAGCAACATAAATGTTATAATTGGCCTGACCTTTTTCGTTAACCATTACGTTGATTAAAGCATCAGAGACATAAAGTTTATTGATTTTTACTTCATTATCAAAAATCAGTCGTTTTAAATTGATTCCGAAAGCCACTTCATCTGCTTTTAACAAGGTATCATTACTGAAAGGTTTGGAACCCGTTAAAGACAAATTATCTAAGGAAACAGTCAGTGACGGAAAATGAGTAAAAAAGGAAAGCTTGGATTTTGTAAAGTCCAGTTTAGTGTCCAGGCGTTCGTTTGCAATTTTCTTTACTTCTGAAGCTACTTTCCCGGGAAACAACAACGGAATAATAAATAGCAAAAACAAGATTACCGCAATAGTTATTCCGGTAATCTTTAAAAATTTTAAGGCGGTATGTTTAAATGTAAAAGGCATATAATGTAAGTTTTTGCTGTCTAAAAACAGATATTAAAAATATAGTGTTTTTGTCAGAATTTTAAACTCAAAAGTTGTAATATAGAACTGTGAGTTATGAATGTTATGAAATCCCAAAATCCGAATCCCAAAATCCGAATCCCAAAATCCAAATCTCAATCCTCAAATTCCAGATTCCAATTTTATAGCTAAGATTATTTTTTTTCGGTTTCCGCTTTTTTGGCTTCTTCCTGCTTTTGTTTTTCTTCTTTTTCCTTTTGAGCTTTTTCTTGTTGCTCTTTCAGTTCCTTATCTTTTTGTTCTTTTTCTTTAGCGGCTTTTTCTTTGGCTTCTTCTTTTTTCTCTTTTCTTTCTTCTTGTTTCTGAGCCTTTTCTTTTTCTTTTTTCTTGAAGTAACCTCTAAACAGGAAATTGCTTTTTGCAGCTTCCATATTATCACTAAAACCTTTTGTACCCGTCTCTAAATTGGAAAGTGTGTTTGAAACGCTGTTTGCCATTTTATCATCTTTAACCAGACGGGCTAGAGCGCCGTTTCCATTATTCATGCTATGGCTAAAAATGGCTATTTCGTCTGAAATCACACCAATATTATCCACGCTCTTTTTAACGCTTTTCATAATATCGTGCATTTCGATTCCGTCGATTGAAGCAAGTTGTCCATTATCTTCTATAATTTTTGTGGATTTTGTTCCTGGAGAAATAGTCAAAACTTTGTCTCCCATCAAACCATCAGAACCAATGCTGGCTGTAGCATCGGTTTTAATGAATTTTCGAACATCTTCTTTCATTACTAAAACCACTAAAACAGTTGAGTCATTTTTTAACTGAATCTGCTCGACAGTTCCAACATTAATTCCGGAGAAACGAACATTATTTCCAACCTCCAGTCCGCTTACTGTTTTAAACTGAGAAGTGATATGAAAGGTAGAACCGAAGAGGTTTTGTTGTTTTCCAATAAAATATACGGCCATTATAAAAAGCAGTAAACCTATTGTTACAAACATTCCTAATTTCCAAGTATATCCCGATTGCTTTTCCATGATTTCTATTATTTATTTTGCTTTATTCAAAAAATGAGCGTACCCATTCGTCTTCATCTTTTTCTAATTCTTCGTAAGTTCCTTCGGCATGAATTACACCGTCTTTTAAAACAACAATTCTATCGGCTGTTAACTTTGCACAAGCCATATCGTGCGTAATAATGATTGACGATGTTTTTTGTTTGTGTTTGATATCCAAAATCAATTCGCTGATTTCTCTTGATGTTATGGTGTCCAAACCTGTTGTTGGTTCGTCGTATAAAATGATTTCTGGTTTTAGAATTAGTGTACGTGCCAAACCGATTCTTTTTCTCATACCGCCTGAAAGTTCAGAAGGCATTTTGTCTATAGCATCGGCCAGACCAACATTTTCAAGTGCTTCCATTACTTCATTTTCAATTTCTTCGGCACTTAAATCTCTTTTATGCTTGGTTAATGTAAAAGAAAGATTTTCCCGAACTGACATTGAATCGTATAAAGCACCACTTTGAAAAAGAAACCCAATTCTGACTCTGATTTCATTCAGTTCCTTTTTGGAAATATGAAGTACGTTTTCATTAAATACTTTTATTTCGCCTTTATCAGGTTCAATCAAACCGACGATACATTTTATAGTAACCGATTTTCCAGAACCTGAACGTCCTAAAACCACTAAGTCTTCACCTTTATTCAAAGTCAGATTGACGCCTTTCAGAATTTTATTATCTTTTCCAAAAGTTTTGTGCAGATCTTTAATTTCAATAATCGGAGTCTGATTTTTTTCTTTTGTCTTCGGTTCTTTATGTAATTTTTCCTTTTCCATTTCTAAAAGAATAAGTCGGTTATTTGAACAGCTACCATATCAATAATAAATATGCTTAATGATGCTGTAACCACTGAAGAGTTTGCAGCCTGTCCAACACTTTCTGTTCCGTTTGAGGCATTAAATCCTTTATAACATCCAATCATTCCGATAAAAAATCCGAAGAAGAATGTTTTTAAAGTTGCAGGAAAAAGATCTAAGAATTCCAACGACTGAACAATCTGAGTGAGATATCGGTAAAAATTGACATCGCCGTGAATATTAATCCCGACATAACCGCCAATAATTCCGACCGCATCAGCAAAAAAAACTAAAATTGGCACCATTAAAGTACAGGCTAATACTCTCGTTACAACTAAATAATTATAGGGATTAACAGCTGAAACTTCCATAGCATCTATCTGTTCGGTAACTTTCATAGATCCTAATTCGGCACCAATTCCCGATGAAATTTTTCCTGCGCAAATTAAGGCCGTAATTACCGGAGCAATTTCTCTAATTAAGGAAAGCGCGACCATTCCCGGAAGCCAGCTTTCGGCACCAAATTTTACTAAAGTTGGTCTTGACTGCAGCGTAAGTACCAAACCCATAATAAAACCCGTAATCGCAACCAGTGGAAGCGATTTATAGCCTATGACATAACATTGTTTTAAAAACTCTTTGGTCTCGTAAGGCGGAATAAAAACCTCCTTAAAAAACTTCTTAGCAAACAAAGTCGTTTCTCCAATTTCGGCAAATGTATTTTTTAGGTTGAGAATCAAAATGTTTATGTGTTTAAAATGAAAATCAATTATTTAACAGTTTTTCGGACTTATTGAATTATAGAGGAAAGTTAGCTCAATACTTGTTAAAAAATTTTACACAAATTTTACATAGCCTTATATAATTTTCATAAAGACATAATAATTGTAGCGATTTGACGTTCCGTTTTTTCGTAAACAAAAAATCCCTTTCAATAAGAAAGGGATTTTCCAGGTTTTAAAAGAGAAGTATTTGGTTAGCTTCTTCTTTATGTTTTATGAATTAATAGCAATTCCCGAACGACTTTTCATTAGCGGAATAACTTTAGATTGTGACATAGCCAATTTTTCCATTAATAATCTGGCGGTTAAATAACAAACTGTTGATTCAGCGCCTTGATTCAGGTTTACATTGTATTTTTCAAGTCCGTCATAACCGCCGCCGCTTACGGGATTATACATAATCTGATTTAAATGGTTTTTACCTAAAAACCAATTGAATGCTGCTTTCATTTTCTTTTTGTATTCTGGAGTTTTGAATGCCTGATAAAAAGCGTTTAAAGTCTGAATAGTATACGTTACATCAATTGGCTGTTCTCCATATTCGTGTGGCTCAGAACCTTTATGGTGCCAGCTCTGATTGGATATAGCTTTGAAATTACCATTGACAAATGTTTTAGAAATCAGGAAGTCTAATGAATCTAAAGCTACTTTTTTGTAAACAGGTTTGTCTGTAATTAAATAGGCGTACAGCATAGATTCCGGAAGAATTCCGTTTCCGTACGTTAAATAATTTTCAAACCATTGCCAGTCTTCTGTTGCAGTATCTTCGTAATTGGCCAGTAATTTTGCATTCAGTTTGCTAATAATGGCTGCCACATACAAATTCGGAATAGTTGAATGATACAGATACAAACCTTTTGTAGCAAAACCAATAGAACGGGGAGACTGAATATTTTCTGCCCATTTTAAAGAGTGTAACAAACATTTTGCTGCTTTTTTATAGATTGCTTCAGGAAGAATGTCGGAAATCGAAACTACAGTTCCTAAAGCCCAGATGGCTCTTGCATTGGAATCTTCTAAATTCACTTCGGCATTTTGTTCTACATGTTCGCGATTTTCCTGGTCTACATAATTGATGAAATCTCCTTTTGGCTGTTGGCAGCGTAAGATAAAATCCAAATAGATTAATATATAGCCCAGATCTTCTTTATCCTGAGTTTGTCTGTAATGCATACAAAAAGCAATTAAAGCTCTTGCATTGTCATCTAATGTGTAACCTGAATCCAAATCCGGAATAGAAATTTTACTAAACTGGATAATACCCAAATCTGTAGTCAGTCTTTTGATATGTTTTAATTGAATATCCGGATAACTAAATTTAATTTCTGAAGGATTTTCAATTAATTGTTTATAAGTATTCACTTGTGTTATAGCAACATTTTCCCAGGAAGAGGCTCTCATTTTAGTAAAGGAGTTAATCCCCATTTCATGTCTTAAGTTTTCATCTTCAATAAGTTTAATCGCCGCTGCTGCAAATTGATCTGGATTTCCAATATCACATAAAATTCCAGAATCTTCGGTTAACACCTCTTTAGTATGCGGAATTTTAGAAGCGACAATTGGACAAGCACAACCCATCGCATAAGAAAAAGTGCCACTAACCGCCTGATTAGGGTCTTTAGAAGTAAACATATAAATATCTGTAGCTTTCAGATACTCTAAAAGCTCATCAGTATCTAAATATTGATTTACAAAACGAACATTATTTTCAAGCTTTAATTCTTTAACGATGCCTTCCAATGTATCACGATAAGGATCTTTCCCGTCTTTAATTAAATTAGGATGTGTTTTGCCAATAATTAAATACAAGGCATTTGGTGCTTTTTCGACGATTTTAGGAAGTGCCTGCAATCCTGTTTCTATATTTTTTCCTTCGCCTAAAAGTCCGAAAGTAGATAATACCAATCTGTCCTGAATATTCAATCTTTCTTTTGCCGTTTCCGGAGTTTCATAAACAACAATATGAGTTCCGTGTGGTACACAAGTAATTATTTTTTCATCAATTTCGTAATCGGTAATTAATATTTCTTTGGACTTGTTGGTCATTACAAAAACTGAATTGCTATAAGTCAAAAGCAGTTTTACAAATGTTCTTAATTCGTCATTCGGATTAGGAATTACACTATGAAAAGTATAGGTAACCGGTTTTTTTATTGCATTTAAAAAATCTAAAAGATGATCTCCGTAATTCCCGGAAAACAATCCAAATTCATGCTGAATGTGAACTAATTTTACCGCTTCGTCCTCATTAATTTCTTCCGCTACTTTAACATACTCTTCTCTATTTTTTGTGTTTAAAGTAAATGCCTGTGTTTTATGTTCTTTTGGCTTATCGACAAGTTCGCATATTTCGCATTGAATGGATTTACCGTAAACATCTGTGATTCCTTTAATGGTATCCTGAGTATAGGTGGCTATGCCGCATTGTGTTGGCGGAAAAGTGGATAAAAAAACTATTTTTGATTTATTTGATATTGTTTTCATGAGGACTAATTTTTGTTCGGTTAATAACACGTTGAGGTTCTTAATGCCGCCACAATAGTATTATTGGCAGCGCCATATTTAGATATACAATTAATACAGTTTTTTGCTTTTTCAAGCGTTGTAAAAAATTTTATCTAAAATTACTTTAGGACTATAGCGAGTTTTAATCCAATCGATCAAAAAATTAACTCAAAAGGGTAAACATGGTAATTCTGTAAGTATTGGGAATAATACTGAAAGTGCTTATAAAACAGGTGTTTTGCAATAATTTATGTTAAAAAAACACGCTTTTGCTAGAAATGCTATTTGTAAGAATTAGAGAAGTTGAGAAAATGATTTTTTTTTAAGATTTTAGTACCATTTCGCATAATATTTACGTGTTATAAAAGCTATTGGAATTCCCACACAAAAAATAACTATTAGTATAGAAAGTAGAAGAGCAAAATCTAAATTCTTTTCCGGTAATACCGGAAAAACTATTGGAAGTACAATTAAATTCATTACCACCCAGATAAAGAAACCATAAGTGATTCCGGATAAGAAAGTATTTATTTTAAAAAACGGAATATAAGGAAAGATCTTAAAGTAAAACCAGGCAAAAATAAAGGCAATTAAAAAATGTAAACCCAATCCAAGAAAAGTCATTTCTAATCCGTTTGTATAAGCTTCTTTTTTAAATATTCCGCTCGCAATCGAACGCAGAATTTTTTCGGCTGTTGTTTTATGAAGAATCACGGAATAAATTAAAATCGCTGCCGTAATATCTAAGGTACCGGCTACTAAACCAGATGAAACAATGGTTTTAACTTTTGATCTCATAAAAATGGGTTTTAGTTAAATGCTAGTTTTATTTTTTCTTGAGAGTTTCATAAATCGACTTTAACTGATTGGTATGTCTCTGGGTATGCACAATAGCAAAATGCAACCATTCGTAGATAGTGAAATTTTCAAAACCGGGAATTTGAGCATCCAGACAAGTCAGTGTTAAATCGTATTTTTCTGCGGCTTCAAATAAGTCATCTTGTATTTTTTTTACTGAAGTCAACAAAGTGTTTTTGTCATAATCAATTTCGGGAGGTTTTATATTTTCGGGAGATTGGTATTTTGTATTAAAATCAAGAAAGATGGCATCCAATTGTTTAACATTTTCGTCGGGTTTGCGAGTTGTTTTTTCTGTTTTTCCGGCAAATAACTTTGGAATACCGGAACACGCTAAAATAATATGTTGTACCGTTTGTCCGCCTGTCCAGCTCCCTTCAAATGGAACTACATTAATTTCGTCCTCTGTAAATGCGGAAAGAATATCATTCAGTTTACTATAAGTTTCTAAAATAGTATTTTGGACTGCACTTTTCATCTTGTTTAATTTAGAAATTAGAAAATCAACAGCAAATGCAAACCATGAGTTTAAAGAACCCAGAGTACATTTTTTGTTCAATTAAATTTTATAGAATTAGGGGAATGATAGTATTTCAAATATACGATAAAAAATATTAAAATACTACAGATGAGTGTTTTGTGAGCTGTTAAAATTTAAGGAAGCACTTCGCAAAAATAGCCGTGAAAATTTAAAACAGAAATGATTTTGGTGTTCGAAATTTCATTGGCATGAATACGTAAAATTTTGTCACAATCTTCTAAATCGAAGTTGATTGAACTGTTGGGATAATGCTCAAGAAGTTTCTCAATGATAATCTGGCATTGAGATTCTTCCTGAACATTTGTTTTAAAAACTTCAATCATAAAGTTTGAGTTTTAGAGCGCTATATTTTTATAACGCTGTATTTTATGATAAGTCACATAAGAAACAATTAAAATAGCAAGGACAATAAGCGGGAAGAAGCCTTGAAAATCAATTCCGTCCACAGCAAAATGGCTTATGGAAGCAAAAATAAAATCAAAAGCAAATCCTGCATAAGCCCATTCTTTAATGCGCCCCGGAACTTGCGGAATAATTAATGCTAAAACGCCAAGAATTTTAAACACGACTAATGCATTTCCGAAATATTCAGGATAACCAAGATGTCTGATTCCTTCTTTGGCTAATTCAGTTTGAGAAGTTAAAGCCGGCATAACGCCTTCAAATAAAAAGATAAGGATAGTAGTAGTCCAGAAAATGATTTTGGTTGTCTTCATTGGGTATTTGTTTTTAAATAGTTATTAGTTAATGTATTACAAATGTACTATTCTTATTTTTCTGTAAAATACCTATTTATGACTATTTTGGGGGCATTTGGGACATTTGTTGAATTCTTAGATTTTAGAAAGTAGATTTTTAGATTGAGAATAGTTCTCAAAAAGACGCGAAGGCGCAAAAGTTTTTTTAGCTCTCGCAGATTTGGCAGATTGAGCAGATTTTTAAGCAAGAAATAAATAATCTGCTCAATCTGCCAAATCTGCGAGAAAAAAATCCTTTAATCTTTTTTAATCTGTGGCTTAAAAATAAAATTTTGCGACTTCGCGTCTTTGAGAGAGAATTAATTAGCTGCTTAATTGGAATTTGGATTTTAAAATTTGGAATTTACCCCAATTGATAATTCGTAATCGTAAACAAATCCTCAAAACCCAATCTCGTATAAATGCCTTTTCCTAAAGCAGAAGCTTGCAGTTGTGCATATTCACAATCAGCATCAATAGCTTCGTTGATAGCAAATTTCATGATTTCTTCCGCAAAGCCTCTTTTGCGCATTTCCGGAATAACGCCGACACCGTGAATTCCCATCGTTTTTTCTGTTTGAAAAAGAGTCAAGGTTCCAATCGCTTTTCCTTCAAAATGAACTAAATAAAACTTTGCATTTTCGTAATTAGCAACCAAAGTTTCTTTACTGATTTTATAACTAAAAGACAACGGATAAATATCAGACCAGGTTTTAGCATCTTCTTCATTTAAAACTCTTTTGAAATTAAGATTGTGTTGAATCGGCACTTTTTCTCCCAGTTTTAGTGCCATCGCTATAAGCTGAATGCGGACATGAAAGCCGTTTTTTTCAAAAAAATCTTTAGAATTACTTCCAAAGATATCCCAGTATGGAACAACCAAACCTGGATTTTTCGCCATAATTTCCTGAATCTTCAGAAAATTTTCTTCGGTAATATCTTCTCGAGACCATAATCTATTGGGCCAGCCAGAGTTTTTGATCTGAGAAAATTCAAAAGGATCATTTTTATGATAAGATAGAAGGGGAGTTGCAACCGTTTTCCACAGCGTGGTAAGATTGTCAATATTGTCTTTGATGAGGTTTATAGTGGTCATTATTGTGACGAGTTTAAATTGTAGAACAAAGATAAATCCGTTCTTTCAGAAAAGCCTTTACATATGTTGATTTACAAATCTTTTTCCAGACTTTTTCTAATTCGGCTTAACTGTGTTGGCGTAATACCTAAATGCGAGGCAATATGCAGTAGCGGAACACGATCGGCAATGCTAGGATGTTTTTCCAGAAGACTGATATATCTTTCGGTTGCATTTTGCATAACCAAGGCAACTTCTCTTTGTTCTTTTTCGATAATCCAGTTTTTTTCCATTTTAGCGATGTAGAAGTTTTTGAGATCGTCGTTTTGATAGATCAGCTCCATATATCTTTTATAGTTGATGTTGATTATAATGGAATCTTCCAAAGCTTCAAGTGTAAAATTAGAAGGAGTTTGGAGCATCAAAGAAACTTTAGACCCCGCAAAATAATTTTCCATAAAAAGGTTTTTATTATAGAAATTTCCCTGCTGATCGGTTATAAAAGCCCTTAAAATTCCCTTTGCAATAAAATGAAGGTTTTTGGCAATCTCTCCGTTTTGCAGAATAATTTCTCCTTTTTTAAGGGTTTGAAATACTGCTATTTCCTCAATCAATTTCCACGAACTTTCAGAAACAGGATAGTAGCTTTTGATGGTTTGTTTTAATTGATTTAGGTATTTCTGTTGATCAGATGTCATTTTATTTTTGCTTTTGCGAAAGAATAAAATTAGATAAGTTTTTTGTTTGGTGCAAGCTGATTTAATAGCTCTCGCAAAGTCGCAGAGGCGCAAAGTTTTTTTAGTATTTGTTTCACGCAGATTCTGCAGATTTAAGCAGATTTATTTTTTAATAATAAATAAAAGATCTGCGCAAATCTGCTAAAATCTTTTTAAATCTGCGTGAAAAACAAACCTTTGCGACTTTGCGTCTTTGCGAGAAACTAAAAAAAGCTTTTGCGCCCTTTGCGTAAATCCTCGCGTTCTTTGCGGTTAAATAACAAAAAACGCCATGAAACCTAAGTTCCACAGCGTTCTCCTCTCAAAAAATAAATAATTAACGGGTAATGTAAAGGGTATTATTTCCAGCCTCCGCCAAGAGCGCGGTACAAATCTGTGTTGGCTGTAAGTTGTTGTCTTTTGATATCAGCAAGTTCCAATTCGCTTTGCAATAAATTTGCCTGAGCGGTTAAAACTTCAAGATATTCTGCCATACCGTTTTTGAATAAAAGGTTAGCATTTTTAATAGCTTGTTGTAGCGTTTTTACTTTTTCTTTTAAGAACGTTTCCTGTTGCTGTAATTTCTCTACTTTAACCAAAGCATCCGAAACTTCGCTTACCGCAACTAGAACTTGTTGTCTAAAAGCTAAAACCGCCTTTTCTCTTTCTGCGACAGCGATATTATATTGCGTTCTCACTCTTTTGTTGTTTAAAAGCGGTTGTGTTAAGCCTCCCGCAACAGTTCCGAATAATGAAGCCGGAATGTTGAACCAATTGCTGGTTTCAAAAGAATTTACACCACCTTGAGCCGTAATTCTTAAGGCTGGATATAAATCGGCTTTTGTGATTCCTACGTTTGCGTTTGCGACTTTTAGGGCTAATTCGGCACTTTTTACATCTGGTCTTCTGCTGACTAAAGCAGACGGAATTCCAATTGCTGTATTGTGTTTTACTTCAAGTGCACTTAAACGAACCGATCTTTCTTTAGAATTTGGAAAAGAACCTGTTAAAACACTTAAAGCATTTTCCTGAATCGCAATATTTTGTTCCAATAACGGAATCAATTGCGCGGAGTTTAATTTTTGTGCTTCCGATTGTTGAATCGCTAAAGTAGTTACCTGACCAGCATCGTATTTTAATTTGATAATATTGGTTGTACTATCATTTAAACGAAGATTTTGTCTGGCAATATCCAATTGCGCATCCAGCATCAAAAGATTGTAATATCCTCTTGAAACATTGGCAACAATATTAGTCTGCAATGCTTTTTTTACTTCTTCAGACTGAAGATATCCTGCGTAAGCCCCTTTCTTTTGGTTTCTGATCTTTCCCCAAATATCAGCCTCCCAAGAAAGAGAAGCTCCAGCAGAATAGTCGTCAATATGTTTAGCTCCAATTGCCTGATTTAAGTTCAATCCCGTAAAACTATTGTCTGACGGATTGCTTGTGCTTGCGTTTACAAATAAGTTAACCTGAGGTACATTTCCCCATTTGGATTGTGTAAAACGGTATTGTGCAATTTCAATGTTCTTTTCGGCAATCTGAAGGTCGTTGTTTCTCGCAACGGCACTGTCGATTAATTTTATAATATCTTTTTCTGTAAAGAAGTTTTTCCACTCCACATCGGCAATACTTGTTGTATCACTCGAAACCGATGCATTCCTGAAATTCTCAGGAAATGCATCTTTTGGAGTTTCAATATCCTTTGAGACTTTACAGGATATTAAAGTCGTGATCAGAATGGCGAAGGTCACGATTTTGGTTATATGATTTTTCATTTAGTCTTTTTATTAAAATTCCTTTAACCCATTTGGGTGTAATTTTTTGAAACACATAGAGACATAGTTTTTTGCAGATTTAAAAGGCGTTTCACTTGTTTAAATGTATATAGTTCTATGTGTTGAAACTAGTTTCTTCTAATCTCTTTTTTCGATACAAAAAGCTATGTTTGTATGTGTTTAATTTTTTTCTCAACAGATTATATCTCTGTACAAGTATCTTTTCTGGTTTCAAGATCTCTTGAGATTCTGTATGATATATATCCGATGCCAAATATGATGGCTACAAGGATTGTCGTTATATAGTTTTCCATTTATTATTTTTCTTCGTTATGAATTACAGCGATTGGTTTCCCGCTCACTTTTTCTTGTAAATGCTGGAAGATGATGAATAAAACAGGAATGATAAACAAACCTAGAATTACTCCTGAAAGCATACCTCCGGCTGCCCCAATACTGATGGAGTGGTTACCTTGTGCTGATGGACCTTTGGCACTCATCATTGGTACTAAACCAACCACAAAAGCAAGAGACGTCATGATAATTGGTCGCAAACGTAATTTTGCTGCCATGATTGAAGCTGCTACTAAACCTTGTCCTGATCTTCTTCGCTGCGCCGCAAATTCCACAATCAAAATGGCATTTTTAGCAAGCAGTCCGATCAGCATGACAAGTGCAACTTGTACATAAATATTGTTTTCGATTCCAGTTAAACCAATAGCAACGAATACTCCAAAAATACCTGCAGGGATTGATAAAATAACCGCTAGAGGAAGGATATAACTCTCATACTGTGCAGCAAGTAGGAAATAAATGAATATCAAACACAGTAAGAAAATTGTAGCCGACTGACCTCCGGAAGAAATCTCCTCACGAGTTTGGCCCGAGAATTCAAACCCGTAACCTGCAGGTAATTGTTGTGCTGCTACTTCTTCAATGGCTTTAATGGCATCTCCGGAACTAAATCCAGGTTTCGGAATGGCATTAATCGAAATTGAATTAAATAAATTGTATCTGGAAGCGGTTTCAGAACCATAAATACGGGTTAGTTTCACTAAAGTATTTATTGGCACCATTTCGCCTGTTTTGTTTTTTACAAAGACTCTGTCAATTGCAGTTGGATCGGCTCTGTCATCGATATCGGCTTGAACTACAACACGGTAATATTTACCAAATCGATTAAAGTCTGATGCCTGAGCACTACCAAAATAAGCCTGCATGGTTTGTAAAATGTCTTTTACATTAACTCCCAATTGATTTGCTTTTTCGTCGTTAACTTCCAATTGCAATTGTGGATAATCGGCTTTGAAAGAGGTAAAGGCAACTGCAATTTCCGGACGCTTCATTAATTCGCCGATAAAATTCTGAGAGATTCCACTGAATTTATCCAGTTTTCCTCCCGTTTTATCTTGAAGAACCAAATCCAAAGCCTCAACGTTACTAAATCCAGGAACTGTTGGGAAACTGAATACGAAGAAACTTCCTCCTGAAATGGATCCAAGTTTACCGCGAACCTGATTCATGATTTCGTCAATGTTTTTTACTTCTCCGCGTTCTTCGTTTGGCTTAAGCAATACGAATACAACCGCAGAAGATGGACTTGTTGAATTGGTCAATAAGTTGAAACCTGAAATCGCTGTTACGAATCTTGAAGCGTCTAAACCTCTTAAAGTATTCTCCGCTTCTGTCATAACTTTCTGCGTTCCATCTAAAGATGTTCCAGATGGCGTATTTACGGCAATCGCAATAAATCCTTGATCTTCTGTTGGAATAAACCCTGCAGGAGTTGTTTTTACCATCAAAATAGTGGCAGCAGTAATTAATGCTAATCCGCCTAAACTTAACCATTTTCTTCTGATTAAGAATTTAAGTCCGCCTGTATAACGATTTGTCAACGATTCAAAACTGCTGTTAAAAGCGGTAAAGAATTTTTCTTTAAATCCTTTTTTCTTGTACGGTGCATCGTGATCGTTAGATCCGTGATTATCTTTTAAGAATAATGCAGCAAGAGCCGGACTCAATGTTAAGGCATTTACAGCCGAAATTACAATGGCGATTGCCATCGTAAAGGCAAACTGACGATAGAAAACTCCTGTTGAGCCTTCCATAAAACCAACCGGCAGGAATACAGCAGCCATTACCAGCGTAATCGAGATAATAGCACCCGTTATTTCGTGCATTGCTTCATGGGTTGCGATTTTTGGAGACAAACGTTTATGCTCCATTTTCGCATGCACCGCTTCGACTACCACAATGGCATCATCGACCACAATACCAATCGCCAGAATTAATGCGAAAAGCGTCAAAAGGTTGATCGAGAATCCGAATAACTGCATGAAGAAGAACGTTCCTAAAATTGCTACAGGTACAGCAATAGCCGGGATTAAAGTTGATCTAAAATCCTGAAGGAAAATAAATACCACAATAAATACAAGGATAAAAGCTTCGATCAAAGTATGTTCAACTTGTTCGATAGATTGATCAAGAGAAACTTTTGTACTGTAAAATATATTGTGTTTAATGCCTTTTGGAAAATCTTTAGAAGCTTTTTCCATCATTTTATTGATTGCAATCTGAATATCATTCGAGTTAGAACCTGCTAACTGAATCACACCAATTACAATTCCTTTTTTACCATTCAGACGAGTTAAACTGTTGTAAGAGTAAGCACCCAATTCAACTCTCGCTACATCTTTCAAACGAAGAACAGAACCGTCTGCGTTGGAACGAATCGCGATATTTTGATAATCTTCTGGTTTAGTAAGTTTACCTTTGTATTTAATAACGTATTCAAAAACTTCTTTGCTTCGCTCTCCAAATTTCCCCGGAGCCGCTTCCAAACTTTTGTCCTGAATTGCCCCCATAACTTCACTTGGTGTAACATTATGAGTTGCCATTTGTGTTGGGTTTAACCAAACACGCATAGAGTAGTCTTTTACACCACCAAAAATACTGGCAGAACCTACACCCGGAATACGTTTTAATTCCGGAATAATATTAATTTGCGCATAGTTGGCAACAAAAGTCTGATCGTATTTTGCTTCATCATCCGTGTACATACCGATGGCCATGATGAAAGAGTTCTGTTGCTTTGCCGTGATCACACCTTGCTGTACAACCTCTGCAGGCAATTGGCTTGTCGCTTGTGCTACACGGTTTTGCACGTTTACCGCAGCCTGATCGGCATCTGTTCCTAATTTAAAGAAAACAGTAATCGCCAAAGTACCATCGTTACTGGCAGTAGAACTCATATAAGTCATGTTTTCTACACCATTTATAGACTCTTCCAGAGAAGGCGCCACAGAACGTAAAACCGTTTCTGCGTTGGCTCCCGGATATACCGCCGTTACCAAAACCGATGGAGGCGCAATATCAGGAAACTGTTGTAAAGGCAGTTTAGTTAAACCTAATACCCCCAGAATGACCAATAAAATGGAAATTACGGTTGCAAGTACAGGTCTTTGTATAAATATTTTGAACATTGTGTTTTAGAATTATTTTTGATTAGTTACTTCGGCAACTTTAGTTGATTTTTCAGGCTGAATCGCTTGTCCGTCCTGAAGCTTGTCAATACCGCTTAATACGATTTGGTCGCCTGTTTTTACACCTTCTTTAATTAAATAATTAGTTCCGCTTTTACCCACAACTGTAATAGGCATTTTGGTTACTTTGTTGTCTTTGCCTACAGTAAATACAAATACTTTGTCCTGCATTTCAACTGTAGCCGACTGCGGAACCAAAATCGCATCGTCATGATTTAATCCTAAACGGATTCTTCCTGTGTTTCCAGAACGAAGCGTTCCGTTTGCATTTGGGAAAGTCGCTCTAAGAGTGATGGCACCAGTAGTTTTATCAAACTGACCGTCAACCATATCGATTTTTCCGGTTTTTGGATAATCAGTATTATCAGCTAAAATCAAGTTAACCGGAGGCAGTTTTTTGATTTTATCTCCTAAAGAGTTTCCAGCGTATTTCGATTTAAAGTTGATGAAATCCGTTTCACTTAAAGAGAAATAAGCAAATACTTCGTGAACATCTGAAAGTGTAGTTAAAGGCTCAATATCTGAAGCAGAAACTAAACTTCCTTGTTTTTTAGGCAATCTTCCAATGTAGCCGCTTACTGGAGCTGTTACATTTGTATATCCTAAGTTGATTTTTGCAGAACCAACCATCGCTTTTGCCTGTTCGATATTCGCTGCTGCGATTTTCTGAGAAGCTTTAGCTGTTTTTAACTGATAATCAGAAACTACTTTGTTTTGTACAAGCGGAGTCAGTTTATCAACTTCTAAGTTGGCGTTGATCAAAGCCGCTTCAGCTGCATGAAGACTAGCCAAAGCATTGTTTAACTGCTCACGAAACGGACGCTCATTGATTTTAAATAAAGTCTGTCCTTTGCTTACATAAGCCCCTTCGTCGACAAAAATTCTGTCAAGGTTTCCGCTTACCTGCGGACGAATCTCAACGTCAACAGTTCCTTGTATAGAAGCAGGATATTCATTGTCTGTAGTAGTGTTTGCACTCGTGATAGCCAATACTGGTAAAACCGGTGGAGGCGGAGCAGTTGGCGCCTGATTTTTATCAGCACAGCTGCTTAGTACTAGGGCCAGAATAAAACTGGTTATAATTACATTTTTCATTTTCATTGTGGTTTTAATTGGTTGAACATTTTCTCGGATTAATTCTTTGGGCATTCTGGCATTCTCGGGATTCATATTTAATTGAATTAAATTATCTAACATTGTTAAGTAAAAGTGCACAAACTCCAAACTTTAATCATTTTCAATTCTGTTCTTAAATCAGTATTAAAATATTTAACGGTGTTAAGTAAAAGTCTAAAAAAAGAGTTTTATTACTTTAATTAAATTTTCTAACAGTGTTAAGTGAAAGTTATAAAAAAAAGGATTCTATGTTATCCCGTTTAAATCATTTTACACTGTTAAGTAAAATTGAAAATTTTTTTATTGTATGGATTTGATGATACCACCAATGGCATCTTTCAAAATTTGAGCATTAATTGTTTCTAAAATATCACTTTTGTTAATGATGTTGATGGCAATTAAACCATGAATAACAGAAAAGAAAGTGAAGTACTTTTGTTTTATGATATCTTGACTCGGATTGCTGTCTTTCATTACTTCAGCAATTACCTGAGTAAATAATTTGTAAGGTCCCTCCTGAGCCGAACATCGTTGTGCACAGCAAGTCATTTGAACACCAAACATCAGTTGATACATTTCAGTATTAGTAAAAGCGAAGTCCCAGTAAGTCATCCACATGGCTTCCAATTGATCTTCGGGTTTTTCAAACTTGTCTATTGCAGTCTGTAACTCTTTAGTCAGTTTAACGAAACCTTTACCGGTCAGTTCTTCTAAAATTGCTTCTTTATTCGAGAAATATTCATAAATAATAGGAGCAGTATATTCGATTCTGTCGGCAATTTTACGCATACTCAAACCATTCCAGCCTTCATCTTTTACGATATCATAAGCAGCGCCAAGAATATTATTTCTTGTCTCTTCTTTTTGTCTTAAAATTCGATCTTTGCTAGCCATTGTATTCAAGTATTAAATCGTTTAACACTGTTAGGCAAATGTATGGCGGTTTTTCGAATTACAAAATATATTTATCATAATATTTTCTTATCGTACCATAGATTGATTGAAAAGGTTTGATTTTACTGATGTTTTTGCTTTTAATATTTTTCAGGAGCAGAATGTTTTTCGGTTTTTAAGAACGTTTTGTCCTGCTCTCCACTATATCTTTTGTGGTGAACCCCACCACAAAAGGATGCCGTTTCGATCAGGGCTAGGAGAGAAAGTATATTTTTTATTAGAACTTTGACAAAGTTTAGTGCGAATAATTCCTTTAGGAATGGAGATATATTGTAACAACGGATTTCAATCCGTTGAATGAGTAATTATTAAAATAAAAGAATTCCATAGGGACGGCACATATAAAAAATGCGTATCAAATATGTTTCGATCTTTTGGATCTTTTTTAAATGGTTGGATTCTGAATAACTGGATTAAAATCCAGCCCTACAATATGTGTCGAGCCTATGGCTCTTTCTTGCGGTAAAAATTCCGTTAGGAATGGAAGAGATTGTAGCAACGGATTTCAATCCGTTGAATGAATAATTGTCATGATGAAAGAGTTCCGTAGGAATGGCACATATAAAAATGTTTCTAAAATATGTTTCGATCCTCTGGATCTTTTTTAAATGGTTGAATTCTGAATAACTGGATTAAAATCCAGCCCTACCATATGTATCGAGCCAATGGCTCTTTATTGCTGTGGAAATTCCTTTAGGAATGGAAGATATTGTAGCAACGGATTTTAATCCGTTGGATGAGTGATCGTCATGATGAAAGAGTTCCGTAGGAACGGCACATATAAAAATGTTTCTAAAAAATGTTTCGATCCTCTGGATCTTTTTTAAATGGTTGGATTCTGAATAACTGGATTAAAATCCAGCCCTACAATATGTATCGAGCCAATGGCTCTTTATTGCTGTGGAAATTCCTTTAGGAAGGGAGATATTGTAGCAACGGATTTTAATCCGTTGGATGAGTGATCGTCATGATGAAAGAGTTCCGTAGGAACGGCACATATAAAAATGTTTCTAAAATATGTTTCGATCCTCTGGATCTTTTTTAAATGGTTGGATTCTGAATAACTGGATTAAAATCCAGCCCTACCATATGTGTCGAGCCTATGGCTCTTTCTTGCGGTAAAAATTCCGTTAGGAATGAAATATATTGTAGCAACGGATTTTAATCCGTTGAATGAGTGATCGTCATGATGAAAGAGTTCCGTAGGAACGACACATATTTAAAATACGTCTAAATATGTTTTATCCTATAGATCTTTTTTAAATGGTTGGATTCTGAATAACTGGATTAAAATCCAGCCCTACCATATGTGTCGAGCCTATGGCTTTTTCTTGCGGTAAAAATTCCGTTAGGAATGAAATATATTGTAGCAACGGATTTCAATCCGTTGGATGAGTAATTGTTATCTTGAGAGAGAGTTCCATAGGAACGACACATTTTCATTTTTAATTCTACTTCTTTATTATCATAAAAACATCGTTGCAATTAGCCGTATTGATATTTTTCGTAACATTACAAAAAAAATGAAGACACTAACTACTATAAAAACCACCCTTGCAATTTTATTTTTGCAACAAATAACCTTTGCACAAGAAACCAAAAAGGAAACTGCACAGCCTCAATATACAATCGAGAACTGTGTCAATCATTTTGAACTGGACAAAGCAAAGAAAACCAAAGTAGGATATCAATATTGGTTTGCAGATAAAGATTTTACTCAGGAAAACACATTAAAGATGAGTATTGTTGAACCTGGAAAATCAACGCACGCACCACATCATCATCCCGAAGAAGAATTCTTCTATATCTTAGAAGGAACTGCTGAATTTTTCTTAAACGGAGAAAAAGTTACAGCTGGCCCAAATACTAGTTTTTATTGTCCTCCAAATGCGGAGCACGGAATTAGTAATGCAGGAAAGACAGATTTAAAGTATTTGGTAATAAAAAAAGATTTGAGATAGTTTTAATCAATTTCGATATATTCAGATTTTCCTTTTTCGTTTCCATTTGTCAACCATTCCCAATCTAGGGATAATTTTATTTTGTTGTTTTCGGTTAACGTAATTTGTGCAATTGCTTTACCGGCTTTTAGCTGGTTATCTGTCGTTAGACATTGATAAAGCATATGGAGTTCACTGTCTTTTAAATCAGCAATAATTTTCCCGTATTTGATTGTTCCTCCAAAATAGTCAGCAGTTACAAGATTTTCTTCCTGATTATAATTAAAAACAGTTTCAGTATTTACTTGTCCGTTATCTGAATTCTGAATTAGTGCGAATTTTTTATTACTAAAATTAAATCTGCTCATTTTTTTTAAAATTATCTTAATTAAAATTTGAATATGTTTGGTCTTTAATCTTTCTGATTATAATTATGACTTCCATAAAGTCTTTAACGTTCAGATTGTATTTTCTCTCTATTTTAAAGGTAATTTAATTGCAAATGTTTTTAAGTTTGATTTTTTGTTGCTTGTAATTTTAGAAGAATTAAAAGCTGCATCTGGTATTGCAGTTACGACTAAATGTTCTTTTTTACCATCATTATCCATATCTCTGTCAATAGCAAAAGTGAAATGATCTTTGGTTAAAGAAATTATTTTATATTCGTCGATTTTGACTGTATCCCAATAAAAATCAATATGATCAGCTACAGGTTTCCATGTTAATATCGTTTGATTACCCGTACAATAAGTATTGGTAAAATATACTTCATCATATTGATACACTTGTCCTTCATTGTTTCTAAAAACAAAACGATCCTTTTGACAATCAGGATTATGATTGTAAGCATAAAGAGTTCCTTCAAATAATATAGTATCATAAGTCCAGGTTTTGAGCAATAAATTTTCATCAAAAGTTAAAGGCTCAGGAGTTGGTGTCGGATTTTCATCGCTACTGCAGGAAGCAAGTAATATGACCAAAAGATAAGATTTAGTTTTTTCATGAATAAACTTATTTTAAGCGATCTGGAATAATCGAGAACATAAATGAAGAAATATTAGAGGATTAATGCCAGTTCATTTTTTGCATCTTGTTCAAAACGTTTAAATTCTGTGTTATTCATTTTAAAATCTTTTTTTACTTCTTTTAAAGAATAATCAATTTTATTGAGAACTTTATCTTCAATAAGTTGATTGTAATCTTTTATATAAAAATCAAATTTTTGTTTTAATACAGGTAAAAGTAATCCTTTAAATTCGGAACTATATTCTCCTTGTGTCTCATGGCCAGTAAATGGATCCAAATATTTAGGAATATATGCTATATTCCAGGCACAATTAAACAAAAGAGGATTTTTTGTTCTTCCGAAAAGGTGAGAAATTTGATAATTTCTTATCAGTTCTTTTCCATTTTTTCCATCTTTAGTTTTTTTGCAATAATTGGTATGACATTTAATTAGTTTGGTTGGTTGAGCATTATTTGTAGCGTCTTTTATTATTTTTTCATTTCCAAAAAGATGTTTATAAAGAGCAATAAAGTATTTCGTTTTTTGTGCATCACGACCATATCCCCGGATATAAATTGTATTATTTCCAAAAACATCTTTTTTTAGATTATCCCAGTTAGAATCAATCTTATCCATTTCGATATAAATAATATCATCTATACTGTTTTTAAAAAAAAGATCTTTTTCAATATGTTCAAATAATTTATCGTAGGCATCCCTCATATTTGTAAATTAGGTTTAGTTAAGTTCTTAATTATAAGCCTGTATTTTCATTTTACAATTTCTGTCATGTCTTTTTCAGAATATTCAAAATTATCAATTGCACCATTTCGATGGACTATTTTTATAATAATTTTATTGTAACTAAAAGGAGAATTTATCCTTTTTAAAAAGCTGTAATAAATGCCGGCTATAGTTCTGGAATAGTTTTTTGTGTTTTTTAAATCGTTATCTAGTAAATCACTGTTAAACAGCGTATACTGATAGTTGCTTTTCCCGTTTTTTATTTCAATTTTTTCCTGCTTCATCATTTCCGGTCTGTAAAGATTAGCAATTGCTTGAATTTCTTTATCAAGTTTTGAAGTGCTCATTTTTCCGGAATTCTCTTTTGTTTTGTCTTTAGCAAGATGACTTTTTTTTGAATAATTAGCTTCTTCAATATCAAATGAATCAATAATTTTATTCATTCTGTCGATATACTTTTTTTCTTGTGAAGTATTGGTCCAGGACATTATCTGATAAAATGTTTTATCACTTTCGATGATGGCATATCGATAAAAAACAGGATAATCATCGTTTATTCCTGACATGGAAAAAACAATGGCATTAGAAGAATTAATTCTCTTTTTTTCTAAATCATAAATTTTAAAATCCTTTGTTATTTCTTCAAAATGTTTTGTAATGACATTATAATAACCCTCAAGATCCGGAGTTATATTAGCTTTTTTTTCCTGAATAGCTTTTGCAAAATTATCTTTGACTTCCTCAATTACCATAATGTAAAAATCCTGTTCAGTACTTTGAAATTGTATTGAAGCAATACTATTTAATTGATCTGTTTGCGAAAGTGTTTCAGGAATTAGTAAGGAATATTTATTTTCAACAGATTTATTTTCATATTTCTCATTTTTAGGATCTTGATTACAAGAGAAAAAAAGTGCAAGAAGTAGTAAGAGTATAATTTTTTTCATAAGCTTCTTTGAATTATTATAGTTTTAAGAATCTATTCCTTTCCCCAAATCCTCGTATTCAAATCCAGTTCCTGAACAATATCCTGCATAAACCGCACAAGCGAAAGATCGCTGGTCAATAAATCGGGATCTAAAAGCGAAGAGTGAATAGGAGGTTCAAAGTAATTATGAGATAACGGAAAGGCGATATACATTTTAGAATGTATAAAAGAGATCGAAATCGTATCGTCGGATTTTTTGTTTAAATCCAGTATTCTTTCCATCATGGCGGGCGTTAAGATATATCTTGCCTCAATCTGATTTTTAGAATAAGTAACAAAGATATCGTCAAAAACGTTGTTCTCTAAGGTAACTAACTCAGAGTTTCCAAAACTGAAAACGTTTTTAGAAAACCAGGAACCAATAGCGTCACCAATGCCTTTTGGACGCACAACGGTCGAAACATTAAAGTTTTTATTAAAATCGGCTACGAAAATAATTCCCTCAAAAATGGTATGCCATTCTGTTCGGGTTCCGTTTTTGGTGCGTGTTTCGGTTTTGTATTCGGCATGGACTTCAGAGAACCAAAAAGAAGTTTTATCGACTTTTCCTTCTATCAGATCTTGTGTCTTGTAACGATCCGGTCGGATTGTAAAAAGTTCTGAACTTACAAACTCATAATGTGGTAATCCGCTTTGAGGCGTAATCGTCAAAGTTTGGTTAATCTCTTTTAATGCCGATCCGACCACATTGGTTTTATAAGCAGCTTTGTACGCATTGGCATCGTCTCCTATTCTGTAATACATTACAATGCCGATAATAGCAGGAACAAGGGCGCCAAATACGGCTAAAGCGGGAAAACGGATAAGAAAACCAACAATTAAAATAATCCCTGCAAGACCAAATAGTATGTAAGTGGTCTTGTAGGTTTCGGCTATTTTTTTTCGGTCCGTTTCTAAAGTGTTTAAAACATCCCGCAAGGTTTTGGTAGTATTTTCAGAACCCATTAACTATTAAAAAGCTCTTTTGCACTAATATTTTTACGTTCTTCTTCCGATGTTTCCAAAACATCGATTTTGGTATAATTCAGCATTCCTGCGAACATATTTCCGGGAAACATCATAATAGCATTGTTATAATCGGTTACGGCTGCGTTATAAGTTCTTCTTGCCGCCGCGATTTGTTCTTCGCTTTCGGTCCAGGTCGATTGTAGATTCAGGAAGTTGGTGTTGGCTTTTAAGTCAGGGTAATTTTCTATGGTTACCATCAAACCTTTTACAGCGGTACTTAATTGAGTATCCAGAGCAGCTTTTTCAGTTTCAGTTAAAGAACCGGAATTGGCTTGCGCACGCAATTCTGTGATTTTAGTTAAAGTACTTTGTTCGTAATTGGTGTATTGTTTTACTACTTCAACAAGATTCGGAATTAAATCGAAACGTTTTTTCAGCATAACATCTATTGCCGAAAAAACATTAGTAACCTGATTCTTTTTTCCGATAAGCGAATTATAAATTAATACGCCAATAAAGAGGAATACAACAAGTATTATAACAATAATCATAACTTAAAAATATTAATTGGTTAGGAAGCAAATATATATAAAAGGAAATAAGTCTGACTCTTTTTTTGTAGGAAATATAGGTTGTGGGAATAGAAAATAGATGATAGAGAATAGATGATAGAGAATAGATTATAGAGAATAGATTATAGAGAATAGATTATAGAGAATAGATTATAGAAAATAGAAATTTTGATAGTCTCAATAGCTATCGGGACTATTTGTTTAGAAATAAGATGTTATTCGTTTTAGACGATATCGTTTTGGTGTTTGTCGAAATAGTCGGCAGCCATTTCTACAATGGCTTCTTTTGTTGTAAAACTGTATTGTACTCCGTGATCGAGTGTGTACGATTTCCCGTGTTCAGGCTGATGTTCTTGTCCGTTTGCATGAAAAGAATCTGTAACGTTTACCCAGAGATTGCTGTCCTGATCTTTAAAAGAGTATAAATCAGAATCCGATACAATAAAGATTGTTCCGTTATCATTATCCAGAATAGAAGTGTATTTACTGCTGGTGTAAGTGCCTAAAATACTAATATTTGAATTGTATTTTTTAGACAATAAGTCTGTAATTTTTTTTGTTAGTGGCATAACATGTGGATTTTTTGTCTTTGAAACAGTAAAATTAAAGTTACGAAATTTATCGTTTTAGCCACTAAAAGTTTTTTTTGTATTAAAATAAGCTTTTTTTTAAGAAGTAACGCTTGTATTTTTAGGCTTTAAGAATAATTATAATAAAAAAGGACAACGACTATATAAGTGTGTTGTCCTTTGAGTAAATTGTAATTTTGCATTTTAAAACCAAATCAAAATTTTAAAATGCGGCATTCAGAAGAATGCGTACAGTTGAAGTAATTACTAAAATAAAAGCAAAACGCAGGTTATTTCGTTTCAAAACTGCTTCCTTTTAGTTTCTTTACTGGTAAACGTTTACCAGTATATTTTTAATTAAATGAAATGTAAGTATCAATTTTGCCAAACAGTCGCGATTTAAACTTTTGCAGGTTCAAAACTTCTGTTTTGTCGCGTCCTTCATAAAAAAAGAGCTTTTGGTTTACAATTTTAATTCCGTAGTTCGGATCAATAAATTTTTCAAAATAGGCCATTGCTTTTTCCAGAACTTCTTCTCGGGTAGTAAAAGTGTATTTAATACCGTCATGTCTTGTGTATTCTTGTCCTGCTTTTGGATAATATTTTTTGTCATTATAAACAAATGACCTTGGTGTAGTCGACCAGAAATTATTATTAGAATCTTTGAAAACATACAAAGAATCAAAAGAAACAGAAAACATGGTACCGTTTTTAGTATCCAGCATAGAATTAAATCTGCCATCCAGATTGTTGCTAAGAATAGAAATACGTGCTTTGTATTTTTTGGATAGTAATTCAATAACTTTTTGTATCGTTTCCATAAGCATTATTTTAAAGTACTCTATAATTTACGAATTCTGTAAAATTAGGTTTTAAAATATTGATACAATGGCTCTTAAAAGTTATAAAAACAATATAAAAAGTTTAAATTTTAGAATGGTCAGATAAATTATCTCGCATAAACTGCTACATCAGATTTTATAAAAATCCATGCAGATCCTGTAAATAGTTCTGTTTTTGAAAACTTAATTTTAAAGAGTTACATTTTACGCCGATTATTATGGAAGATTTTGTTCAGGACGTTTTTAAACATTTAGAAAATTATTATTACAGTATTGTTGATCTTACGCCAAAATTTATTCTGGCCATTGTTGTCATTCTTGTCTCTTGGTTTATTGCGACCCGCATTGGTATTTTTGCGGGAAACCGACTCAAAGCCAAAATGCACGACCGACTTTTGGCTGTTTTTATTGCCCGTTTAATCAAATCGGTTTTGATTATTATAGGAGTTTTGTTTATGTTTAAAATTATTGGTCTTGACGGAGTGGCGCAAAGCATGCTTGCCGGCGCGGGAATCTCAGCTTTTGTAATTGGTTTTGCGCTTAAAGACATTGGTGAAAATTTTCTTGCTGGAATTCTGCTGGCTTTTAAACGTCCTTTTAATATTGGCGATATTATAGAAAGCAACGGTGTAAAAGGCGAAGTCATCAACCTGAATCTACGTGATACCGAAGTAAAAAGCGATTCTAAAATCATTTACATTCCCAACGCGCTTTTAATTAAAAATACGCTCATCAATTACAACAGTGCCGGATTTTTACTCCAGACTTTTACTGTTGGACTTGAATATGGTTCCGATTACAATCGTGCCATTGAACTCGTAAAAGAAGTCCTCCACAAAAACGAAGATGTTACCGATAAAGACTACGCAGATTCCGCTGTTATTACAGATGTTGCGGCAGCAGGCGTTATTCAGCTTAACATTCGGTATTGGGTAAAAACGGGACCAAACAACAAAAACTCAGAATGCCGTTCTAAAATTATTGCGGAAGTTTTGAATACTTTGAAAGAAAATGGGTTTGTTCTTAAATAATGTTTGATTTTAAATATTTATGAAATTTATTTACGACTTCAATTTTCTATTTATATGTATTATAACAGGATTTTTGCTGTCCAAATCTCTTTTTCCGCGACCAAATAAACCAATTGTAGTATTTGTTTTTTTTGATTTTATTTCCTGCGGACTTACATAAGTGTATATTCCGTAACCATATCCGGAAACAATCCAGCCTTCTGTATTTTTTAGATCGGTGACATCAAAATCTTCAGATCGTTCTCCTTTGCAAACAGGACCAAACTCATGTATAAGTTTTAGAGCTTCACTTTCCAGACTGGAAATTTCATTGACTTGTTCAAAAATGATATACGTTCCGTTTTTAAACAAAACCCAATCCTGGAATTTCGGATTGATACTAAGTCTGACATGATGCAGTAACTCCGTTTCTGATATGTCTTCAGCTTTTTGATGGTCGGCTTTCTGTTTCATAAAAAGAAAATTTAAAAAGAATACTATTGTTTTAAATCGCTTAATCAGGGTTTTATTAAAATGAGTTTTTGAAATATTCTGCCTGTAAAAATTTTAATTGTATCATTATAAGGTATTTTTTCGATTCGTTTTATTTTCAATAAAAGCACCTTTAAACAAAATGTCTAAAGGTGCTTTTTTTAAATTTATACAGAAGTAAGATTAAGATTCTGAGTTGCTTGGGTCTTTTTTGCGGTAAAACCAATAGAATACTTGTGGTAAAACGGTAAGTGATAAAATCATACACGTTATTAAACCGCCCACAATCATAATAGCTAATGGTTTTTGCACTTCAGAACCCATTCCGGTTGACAAAGCAGCAGGAAGTAATCCTAAAGATCCCATAAGGGCAATCATCACAATAGGACGAATTCTACTGTGAATTCCGTTTGAAATGGCATCTCTTAAATGCATTCCGCTTCGCATATTTTCTCTAATCATTCCAATGAGGACAATACTGTCAATCGCGCTCACTCCAAATAGAATAATAAAACCGATTCCCGCCGAAATTCCGAAAACAGTACCTGTTACCCAAAGAGAAAGGAATCCGCCGATAAAAGCATAAGGCATTGCCGTTACAGCTATCATGGTATCTTTGAAATTTCCAAAGTTGAAATACAGCAGACATAAAATTAATACCAAAACAACAGGTATAATCATGGCTAATTGTTTGGTGGCTCTTTCTTTACTTTCAAATTCTCCTGCCCATTTCATGACGTTTTCTTTAGGAAGTTTTACTTCGGCAGCTACTTTTTTCTGAGCTTCGTCAATCGTGCTTCCTAAATCTCGTCCCTGAATACTGAAACCTACGGCAATATAACGGCTGTTTCCTTCACGATAAATAAAAGTTGGACCTGTTTTGTAATCTACCGTTGCAATTTCTTTTAAAGGTACTTTTTTGCCATTTAGGGTTGGAATAAGAATACCTTCAATTTTTTCTTTAGAATCACGATATTCTTTTTCAAAACGTAAAGTGATGTCGAATATCTTTTCGTCGTCATAAAATTTGGTTGCTGCCTGTCCGCCAATCGTCATTCTGATAACGGCCTGCGCATCGGCAGTGGTAACGGCATAACGCGCCATTTTTTCATCGTCAAGCTGAATTCTTAATTCAGGCAAACCAATATTTTTGTAGACATTAATATCTTCAATTCCTTTTACATCTTTAATTGAATTGGCCACTTTTGCTGCCATTTCTTCCAACTGAAAAAGATCACTTCCAAAAATCTTTATAGCCAGCGGACTTTTGACTCCGGCAACATATTCTTCTACATTATCCTGAATAGGCTGGCTGAAACCAAAGGCAATTCCGGGATATACATCCAGTACTTTTTTGATTTCGGCAATTAATTCCTCTTTGCTGATATTGTGTTTCCATTCGTCTTTATGTTTTAATTCGATATGGAATTCGATATTGAAAAATCCGGTTGGATCTGTTCCGTCGTTTGGTCTTCCGGTTTGCGAAAGCACGAATTTTACTTCTTCAAACTTCCTGATTTTGGCTTTCATTTCCTTCGTCAATCGCACTGATTCATCAAGATTGATGCTGTTTGGCAATGTCGCTCTTACATATATAGCTCCTTCATTCAGTTTAGGAATAAATTCTGATCCGTAAAAAGCAAACCTTGCACAGCAAATCGTTAATAATGCCAAAAATGCATAAAAAGTAGTTTTACGATGTTTGGTACTCCATTGAAACAGTTTAAAAAGATTTTCTCTAAAAAAACGCGAAATCATATTTTCTTTCTCGACAATGTTTTTGGTCAGCATGACTTTACACATTGCAGGAACGTACGTAAGAGACAAAAGCAATGATCCTAACAACGCATAACTTAAGGTAAAGGCGAGGGGAGAAAACATTTTTCCTTCCACTTTCGTGAAAGAGAAAATAGGCATTAACGCGACAATCAAAATGATTAAGGCAAAGAAAATATAGGTCGCTACACTGCCGACACTTTTTTTGATCAATCCCATTTTACTCATATTGTTAAAGCGTTCCATTCCTACTTTATGCGCTTTCTTTTCGAGCGAGACAAAGACCTGTTCGACAATAACGAGCGTTCCTTCGAGCAATAATCCAAAATCTAAAGCTCCCATCGAAATTAAATTCGCCGGCAGTCCCTGAATTCGAAGCATAACAATGGCAAATAAAAACGAAAGCGGAATTACAGATGCCACAATCAAAGATGTTCTCCAGTTGTAAAGAAAAATAAACACAATTAGCGATACCAGTAAAATACCTTCCACAAGGTTTTTGGAAACCGTCTTTACAGTTGTATTAACCAATTCAGTACGATCGATAAACGGAACTATTTTTACATTATCGGGTAAAACTCTTTCGTTAAGTTCGGTTAAACGTTCTTTAAGTTTTTTGATTACTTCACCCGGATTTTCTCCGCGAAGCATGACTACAATTCCTTCAACCACATCATCATTTCCATCTAAGCCAACTTGTCCTAATCTTGGTTTTGCGGAAACCGAAACTTCGGCTACGTGTTTTACTAAAACGGGAGCTCCGCCTTTGGTTTCGATTAAAATATTGCCAATATCCTCGACTTTATTAATTAATCCCACACCACGAACAACATAAGCCTGATCGCCACGCTGAATGACATCTCCGCCAACATTGATATTACTTTTTGAAACGGCTTCGTAAACATCTAAAGCCGAAAGATTATAATTTTCTAACTGTGTTGGATTAATTTTGATTTCGAACATTTTTTCTTCACCTCCAAAACTTACCACATCGGCAACTCCGGGAACAGCAATTAATTCTCTTTCAATAACCCAATCCTGAATGGCTTTGATTTCCTTGATTGGCAGATCACTTTTGATTACATATCTAAATATCTCGCCCGTTGCCCCGGACGGCGGATCGATTTCTACATCGGCACCTTCCGGAAGATCGAGCCCGTTAAGACGGTTGGAGGCATATTGCTGTGCGTAAAAATCCTCTACGCCATCATTAAATAATACCGTTACAACCGATAATCCAAAAAGTGAAATAGAACGTACTTCGGCTTTTTTCGGAATGGTGTTCATTTGTTTGGAAATGGGAAGCGTAATGAATTTTTCTACTTCTTCGGCACTTCTTCCCGGCCATTGTGTAATAATTCTTGCCCTTGTATTGGTTACATCGGGAAAGGCTTCAATTGGTGTATGAATATAACTCACTATACCGGCAACTAGCAATATAGCTGTCAGGAAAAAAACAATGAGGGAGTTTTTTAGCGAGAAAGCAACTAAACCTTGTACAAATTTTTTCATGTCTTGTATTGTGTTTATCTGTATGACAGATAATTAGTTTTTTAATCGTTCGTGAATCAAAAGCTGATTTTTGGTAATCACCATTTCGCCTTCTTTAACTCCGTCTTTAAAATAAACCCAGTTGTTGTTTTTAATAACCGGATTAATTTCTCTGGTTTCGATTGTGCAGTCGTTTTTATAAATTAAAATATGATCGCGGTTGTTATCAAAAATTACTGCTTTTGCAGGAACAGCTTCTAACATTTCGCCGCCCAGACTTTTGTCGATTGTGATATCAGCAGTCATTCCGGGTTTTAGCTTTAAGTTTTTGTTTTCCATTACAATTCGGGCTTTCAAAACATGTTCATCGGCATCAAACACCTTGGCCATCATTTTTATTTTTCCTTTAAAAATTTCTCCCGGATAGGCTGGAGTTGTAACATCTACAGGCATATTTTCGGATACATTTTTTAAGTTACTGGTATATACATTCACCAAAACCCAGATTTCCTTTAAGTCAGAAATCGTAAAAAGCGGTTCACTACCGTCTGTAATCTGCATTCCCGGGCTTATGTTTTTATCAACGATATAACCTTCTGTCGGTGCTTTGATTAAAAAAACAGATTTTTCACTGCTGGCACTGAACATCGCCAGATTGGCTCTTACATTTTCAAGGGAAGATTTTAAAACATCCAGTTCGCTTTGTGCCTGCAATAAATCTTTTTGCGACGAAATTCCGTCATCGAACATTGATTTTGCTGCTTGTAAATTACGCTGGGCTACAGTTATCTGCGATTGAAGCGATTTGCTTTCAGACTGCATGCTGTTTAATTGTGTACTTTTTATTTCGGCCAAAACTTGTCCTTTTCGGACATAATCACCCAATGAGAAAGTAGTTTTGGTTATAATTCCTTCTACAAGGCTGTTAAACTGTACCACGTGATCGCCGTTGTAGGTAATGTTTCCCGTAAGGTTTATAGATTCGGTCACGGCACGTTTTTGTACCGGTTCGATTGTAATTTTTTCTTTTAAGGCTTTATCGATGCAAAATTTCTCCTCTTTAGTTTCCTTAACTTCTTCTTTTTTGCCACATCCGTAAACGAGCAGTAACCCAAGTATCGGGAGTAAAATAAATTTCTTCATTTGATTGTTATATTTTGATAATTAGATTTTAATTGATTTCCTGACCTGAGATATAGCGCAGCTCTTCCAGATTTTTATTCAGGTCCATTTTAGAATTCAGCAGTATGGTTTTGTTGTCTAAATAGGCGTTGACAAAATCAAGATATTCTAACATGCTGGTATTTTTTTGGAGGAAGTTTTTTCGATACGCTTCTAAAAGTTTATCCAGATCTCCTTCATAATCGGCTTCGACACTATCATATAACTTTTTGGTAACCAATAAGTTTTCATAAGACTGTAATACTTCCGACTGTATGCTGATTGTTTTTTCTTCGGCCAATAATTTTCCCTGATTAATAGCCAGTTTTGCTGCTTTTATATTTCCCTGATTGCGATTAAAAAACGGAAGATCAAGAGAAAAACCCAGCCCCACAAAATCATGCATTAAACTGGCACCGCGATCATAACTTACACCAAGTGTAACGTCTGGTGTTCGCATGGCTTTTTCGTATTTGTATTTATTATCGTTGTAGTCATTTCCGAGTTTGAGCACTTTCATATCAGGACGGTTTTCTACAGCCGAAGTCATCAGATTTCCTAAATTGATGTTGTCGATATTTTTGTTATCGGGAACAAAACCATCGTCGGTAAGTTTGATATAATTTGTGGGCGGAAGATTCATTAAAACTTTAAGCTCTTTTTGTAAAGCGTTATTGTCTTTTTGCAAATCGGCTATTTCTTTTAAGAACTGAAGTTCAGTTGCTTTTAATCTGATGTATTCGCCTTTGCCCACATTGCCTTGTTTTACCTGATTTCCGTAAGCTTTCAGCAAAGTCTGCATAGACGAAAGTTGTTTTTTATAAATTGCTTCCTGAGCCTGATTGTATTGTAGTTCGGTAAGATTGCCTCTGAATTCGATTTTTAAATTGCGTAAAAAGGTTTTAAAGTATTCTTTAGCAAGATCAACGCTCACTTTTTCCATCGCAATCATTTTTTTACGTTTTCCGGCGGTCTGAACCAGCTGTTCCAGTTCTGCGGTAACTTGTGAAGTCGTACCAAAATTTCCCCAAAGCGGAGGTAATTTCTCGGCAGTAGCATTGTTCCAAAGATTGATTTCGCCAATGGTAAGCGTAGGATTGGGCCATAATTTTGCCTGAATAACCTGTGCATCGGCGATATCGATATTCAGTTTTTCGGAAATAATAGAGATATTCTTTTCCAAAAATAAAGCCTCGGCCTGTGGTCTGGAAAGAACAATTGTATCGTTTATTGCATTAAGCTGCGCCACACCTTTGTGCGATACAATAACGAGCAGGGTTAAAAGTATACGTTTCAAATTCAAGATTTTTAATATGCTGCAAAGTTATCTGCGACATATTAGCCTCTAATTTGATGTGTGTTATAAGACGGTTAGAGCAACATTAGAAAACGATTAGAGTCTCGGAAACAGTAGCGTTACCGTTGTTCCTTCATCTTTTTTGGATGCAATGCTAAAATCTATATTGTTTTGTTTGAAGATGATATTGGCCAACGAAAGTCCAACGCCGCTTCCTTTGATATCTTTTACGTTTTTACCTCTGTAAAAGGTTTGTTTAATGAAGATTAAGTCGTCTTCGCTGATTCCCGTTCCGCGGTCTTCAATGACAATTTTAAGCTGATTGTGCTGTTCCAGCAGACTTATTTTTATAGGATTTCCGTTGGAGTATTTTACGGCATTTTCTATAATGTTGTATAAAGCGATTTTAATTTCGTTGGGGTTTCCTTTTATCGAAAGCAGTTTGTCATTTACAACTTCGAGAACGATTTGTATCGGAGCATTTTTTAAATCATAAATTTCAGGTAGTTGATCGTTAATGTCCCAAACCAATTCATCTACCCTGAAAATTTCATTAAGTTCAGTATTATCTCGCAAGCCCGAAAGCATCATCAGCGTATTCATGGTGTCTTCGATTTGATAGACGTTTTCTAATACTTTTTCAGACATTTCTTTATATTCCGCACTTGATCTGTCTTTTTGGGCAAAAACTTCCAGGTTTCCTGAAATAGCGGTTAAAGGCGTTTTAAATTCATGCGATACATAATTGATAAAGTTTTTCTGAATGATAAAAGTATCCGATAAACGTTTAAAGAGATTGTTGTACGTTTCTACCAATTCCTGAATATCATCTTTGGAATTTGGAGAAACAATCTGGCGATCCAGCGACGAAGCCTTAATTTCGTTTACCTGATCAATAATGTTTTTTATAGGACTGTAAGCCAGATTAGAAAGTACGCGGCTTACAATATAAATTGTAATCAATCCGATGATTAAAACCATAATCATAATGATTTGCAGTCTGTCCGTCATGGTTTTAAATTCGACGTCATTTTTTTTAACGAAAACCACAAAATCTCCTTGATTGTCATGATAGTAACTTCCAAAATAGAAATGATGTTTCGATTTAAAACTAAGCTTTCTGTTTTTCCGAATATAATCGAGTCTTTCGGCATTGATATTGTTGTCGATCGTTTTGTCGCCGTATACAATCTGATTTTTGTTGTTGTACACACGCGTAATGATTTCAAGCGAATTTTCCCTGAATTGCTGTCCGATTAACAAATGCTGATTTTCGGGCAGCTCGTCTTTTTCGAGATAGAAAATCCCCGTTAGTAAACATGTTTTTTGCAGTTCGTTATAAATAATTTTTTCCGAATAACTGTAGAAAGAATAATACGTGATAACAGAAGCAATGACAAAAACAACGCTAAAAGTAAAAGACGATATTAAGGTAAACCTGTTGCGTATTTTCATGATTCTTCTTTAAGCATATATCCAGTTCCTTTTATGGTATGGATAAATTTATGGTTTTGCTCAATTTTGTTTCTTAAATAAGAAATATAAACATCGACCACATTTGTATTGTTATCGTAATTAATTCCCCAGACAGCATTTAAAATCTGTGTTCTTGGTATTACTTTATTTCTGTTCTCTAATAAATACAACAGCAGCTTATATTCTCTTGGCGATAAATCGATTAGTTTATCGTTTTCTGTCACTTTATGTTCTTCAGGATTTATGGTTAAAGTTCCTAATTTGTATAAGGTTTCTACTTTATCGTAGTTGAATTTGGTTCTGCGTGTAAGCGCATTGACTCTCGAAATTAATTCTTTAAAATGAAAGGGTTTTACCAGATAATCATCGGCACCGGAATCTAAGGCGTTTACTTTATCATCTGTATCGCTCAAAGCGCTTAACATTAAAACGGGCGTATGATTTTTTTTAAAACGCATAAGTTTTACCAACTGAATTCCGTCAATTCCCGGAAGCATAATATCCATTAAAATAATATCCCAAATATCCTGCTGAATGAGGTCTCTGGCAATCTCGCCCGTTTCGGCCAGATGCACAGTAAAGTTGTTTTCCTCTAAACCTTTTACTATAAATTCGCTGATGCGTTTATCATCTTCAATGAGTAAAACATTCATAAATGGTATATTATAATTGTTGCTGTTTTGATTAAAACGGTTATGCTTTAATCGTTTGATAAGTTGTTTTCAAAAAAATAGTATTATCAAAAATAGCAATTATTTTTTTGAACCATATAAGGTCATATAAGTTATTGAAGTTTTTTGTTGTAAACGTATTATTTGTCATTTCGACCGAAGGGAGACCCGAGCGATAGCGAATAGGCGAAGCAAATCTCCACAAGTAGCTCGACAAAGATTAGCAGTGAATAGATTTGATGAGAATTTATAATAAGAAGGGTTTACCCAAATGCGTATTTTGGCTAAAGCCTTTTTCCAGCTTTTATTTATACCTCCAGTTAAAACTGGAGGCAATCGATTTTTTTAATTAAAATGAGAACAAATCTTTGCGTTCCTCTGGTTGAAACCAGAGGCTATGTTTTAAAATGATTGTGGAGTTCCTAGTGATTTTTTTTGTCTTTTGCTAGTGTGAATTTCTTGTTCCTTTATTTGGTTAAAATGTGCCTGCAAACCAAAAAATTCCGTTAGGAATGAAATATATTGTAGCAACGGATTTTAATCCGTTGAATGAAAAAACAGCATCATACAAAAGTTCCGTAGGAACGGTATGTATTAATAACGCATAGAATATGTTTCGATCCTACGGATCTTTCGGGATATGGGATTCTATATAATAACCGGATTAATCCCGAAGTATCGGGACGGCCCTACAATAGTGATCGAGCCAAATGGCTCTTTTATTTAGTTGGATATTTTGCAGGATGTTGCGACGTATGAAAAACAGCATTTAGAAAAACAGTTTTCGATAATTCGTCTACAATAAAGAAAGCAATATATGGGAATTTTTTAAATGGTAGAAAACGATAATTATTATCGTGAAATTGGTAAAAAGGATTTAATTGTAAAGCTTTATATACCTTTTTGTAATCATTCAAAAAGTCTAAAGCGACCTTTTTGCTTGCTTTAAAAATATAATATTCAACAGTTTCTTCAATGTTTTTTATTGCAATTGGCGAAACGATTATTTTATAGCTCATACTTCTTTTTTAAATCAGTATATAATGATTCAGCATCTGTATAAAGGCTTTTATCCAAATTAACCTGATTATCTAAGATTTCCTGTTGTTCAGCAGATAATTCATAAGACTTTACATTTGCTATTTCAAATTTTATCTTTAGCGCTTTCATAAAAGCTTTTACAGCTTCTATTTGAGAAGCATCTTCTGTATACGCTGTGATGTTAATTGCTTGCATGAGATTAATTTACTAAAGTTGATTTACAAAGTTAAGACAAAACTCTAATTTTAATGTTAATCAGAATAATTTATTTTTTTTGAATTGAACCTATATATTTAACTTGAGCCTTTCTTGACGCGAATGTCTTGTTCCTGTATACAATTAAAATGTATAAACCGAAAATTCCGTTAGGAATGAAGTATATTGTAGCGACGGATTTTAATCCGTTGAATGAAAAAACGGCATCATACGAAAGTTCCGTAGGAACGGCATGTATTAATAACGCATAGCATATGTTTCGATCCTACGGATCTTTCTGTATATGGGATTGTATATAAAACCGGATTAAAATCCGGCCCTACAATATTGATCGAGCCAATGGCTCTTTTATTTATTTTTCGCCTAGCATGTCATTGCGAGGAACGAAGCAATCACACTAACCAAAGACACAAAGTTTGATTTTGTAAATGCGGGGCAAGAACTTCGCTCCGCCTGACAAATGTTTCATGTTCTTTTGCGCACAGTTTGTCATTTCGAGGAACGAGAAATCTCCACAAGTAGCTCGACAAAGATTGGCGATTTAGTTTGCGGAGTTTCTCGCGAAGATTTCTCCTCACGTCGAAATGACAAAAATGCGATAAATACCTGCTGAAATATATATTTAGTATATTTGATAAAAGCAATATATTAATTGAAAGAAAAATCTTTCTTTTGAAAATTTTTCTTACATTTGAAGTTCTTAAATCTTCACATTAAGACAACATAAAATTTGCCCTCGTGCTATGTAGTAAAGCTCCGAAAGGACTTTGACGCCGTGAAGAAGCGTAAGACTGCTAAGGTATGAGGGTTTTTTCTTAAATTCTTCACTTTATGAAAAAAAACACCCTTTCCAAAGAAGCCGAAACAAGGCTGATTGATTTTTTTAACCATATTATAGATCCAGAAGATATGGCTAAAATATTAAGACAAGTAAATTGCATTTTAGCTCTCGGCGTAATGCGACAACACGAAAACCTCCAAATTGGACTACCAAATTTTGAAGACAATTATTATTGGCTCAATGAATTGGCGGAGATTTTGAATCCTTATTTGAGTGAGGAGTAAAGTTTATTAAATGGAAAAACCTCGATTTTTTTAAGGTCGAGGTTTTTATTTTAATTCTTTCTCCAGTTAATTCACGAGCGAGATGCTCGTGCTAGTAGAGGGTTATTTTTTATTTTTTAGATCAATTCTTTTAGTAAAATTTGTTCTATAATACTTTTCCATTTGTTCTCGATTCATATTTTTAATGGTGTCAAAAACATCAATGTATATTTGCTCAGCACTATTGAATCTCGTTTCAATAAACATCGGCATTCCTAAATTTCTATTATCATAGAAGTAAATATTAAATCTTTTATTCTCATCTGTTTTATACAAACTATCAATTATTTTTTTATTTATGGGGATATTAAGAGTTTTTGATAAAAATTTAAATTGTTCGTTATAATCATCATAATCAAGTTTACTAAAATTAAATTTGCAATGTAATTTCCCTTCGATAAATTGATGTCTTTTATAATAGTAAAATGTCCTGCTGAAAAAGGGAAAAATACTCGCTCTATATTTAAGCTGTAGATTATTAAACGATTCTTTATATTCATCATAATAAAGGTCGCTATATTCATTATAATAAAGATAACTCAATTCGAAGCCTGCAGTATTGTAAGTTAAGCAAGTAACATTTCCACTATTTCCATCATCAAATGAATTTAGTCTAATCATTTTTAATCTATTATTTTTAACTTCAATTTTATATGGGATATACACATTAATGACCTTTTGCCAGTCTTCATTTAGGTCTGCACTAAACTTTATTGGAACATTAGTTGCTCTTTCTTCTTTTATTGAAATTGGTTTTTTAAAATAATTCCATATTGTTACAAGCAAAAAAAAGCATAAAATTGTCACTGAAATTTTATAATAACTTTTCATAATCTACCAATTGATTTTTTTGCTCACATAAAAAAAACTCCCATCTTTTTTCATTGCTGTAAAATGTATAGAATCGCTAATCTTATTAAGTTCTTGTATAAACATCTTGTTTTCTTTTCTAAACTTATCATAAGATACCAGTTTTATGGTGTCGTTAGATTTTAAACTATCTAGAGATTTATTAATGCTGTATTTTTTTAATAGTTGTTGAGCATCTTTTTTGGAAATTAAATGATTTCTTTCTTTTACAATTATACCTATTGATTCATTATTGAATGATTTGTCAAAATTTAATTCCAATATTTCTTTTGTTAGATCTCGCTTGTCATATACTTGATAATCAATTCTACTAGGATTTAAAGTTTTATTATTAACCTTATAAAACCACGTTATATAGTGAACAAATGAATTAATTCTTATCTCATATTCAGTTGGAATACTTATACGGAAGCTATCTTTGATTTTATTTTTATCCATATAGTTATTCTCAATTGTTACAATTTCTTTAGAAGTAATTTGGTTAATTTCAATAGTTTTTTTAGGCTTACATGAAAAAAATGATATACAGATTACAATAATTATATAAATGTGTCTCATAGTGAATTAGTTAATAAAAATAGTTTCTATATATGTCATTGGTTTGTCTAAATTATCATCAATTTTTTTGTAATAAAGAATTGTATAAAGTAAACCCTCTTGATATTCATATTTATCAACGGTTTCTCTTAATCGGATTTGATTTTTTTTTAATTCTTCAAATGTTTTATATTTCCCTTCCAATAATTTATTTAACATATCTTGGTTAATTTCAATATATTGATAGTCTCCATATTTCTCTCTATTAAAATCTTCTGAATTTACTAGTTTATAAATTCCTCTAAGACCATTGTCTTTTGCATTTTCAACATCATGCACCACAATATTATCCCAAAGTTCTTCAATGGGTTTGCTTATGCTTGGATAAACAATTGCATTTAAAAAGTCTAAAGGTGCAAACATGGTAGTGATGGTTTCTATTTTTTTTTCGTCCATGGCAAAACGTAATAGATCTAAAGCTTGTAAGATATAATCTAGTTTTTCTGCATTTTTTAATATTGCATTACGAACTCCAATTTCTCTAAAATAATCAAGCTGGCTTATTCCTTTTGTGGTAACAAGTTTTCCTTCTTTTATGTAGCCAAAATTAGCCGCTTGCGTAATTTCATACAGTTTTCCGCTGTTATCAAATACAGGTTTGGTGTAAAGCCTTCGGCTAAATTCTATTTTTCCTAAGTTATTGGCTAAATATCCTTTTTTAAGCTTTTTGATCGCAATAGAATAGCGCAATTTATCGCTGAATTTCACCACCTTTTCACGAACATCTGCAATAGCGTTATTTTTAATATCATCTAGAATAGTATCCATTATATTTTCTAATTCTTTAGATGGCTCTTTTGTAGCAACGATTCCCGCAGAGAAAACAATAAGTTGGCCATCTGCTGTTCTAAGTTCCGGAAAACCATAACCTTCATAAGCTGGTTTTATAAACAAAGTAGTTTTTGAAGGATATACATTAAGTATATTTGTATTTGAAGTCCATGGTTTACCATTATATTCCCATGTCCAATAAAAGTCCAGACAGCCATTCTTAAAACGCCCGAGATCTGCCACAAGATCATCATACCATTTTGGGTTTAGAAATAATTTAATTGTCATTTTATGAGTGCCGTTTACCTCTCTTACAACAGCATTTCGATAGACTTTTTTACCATCAAATGTATCATCATCTGATAAAAACCAATTTAGTATATCTCCAAAATCTTCATCCCAAAGCTTAAATGTTATATTTGTACCAATTGGTATGTCATTGCTAACAGTTAATTGAAAGTAAACCGTTTCTCCAAGATTTGACATAGGTTTAGTGGTATCCTTTTCCAAGTTTCTCATTCCTTCATAATCTGAAGTCCAACAGCCTGAAAAAGCAACTTCAGGTTCTTTTCTAACAGGTCTGGGTTCTGGGTCTCCATAGGTATATTCAGGTGCATAATAATCGATTCGCCCGTTTGAGTTTATTTCTATTTCGTTGGCAAATTCTCTTGTCGTTCCTCTAACTATGTAAGTCGCATTACCGCCAACACGTCTGGTTTTTGTCATAACTTTTAAACTTTTAAAATTAGATAGTTAATGTTTCTTATTTTATGTTAAATATGTCTAAATTTTAAATTTATGTACTGATAAAATGATAAGCACGCTTTAAAAGTTTTATTTGTAATAAAATAAGACTTTTTTTAGTATTTAGAATAGGATTAAATTTGAGAGTTGTTTTCAGAAATTAAAGCAATTCAAACAAAAAAAAGACAGTCCCTCCAATTAAAGAAGAACTGCCCTTTTAGGCAAATTTAAAAATTTGCATTCCTAAGAATGCGTACAGTAATTGGTAATCACTAAAATGAAGACTAAACGCAGGTTATTCGTTTATAACATCGCCTTCCTTAGTTTCTTCGCTGGCAATTTTTACCAGTTTATCTTTTGGAGTTAAGTCACCGAAAATTTCGATTTTATCGTCGATTTCTCTTCCTTTTTTAATTTCAACTCTGGTCGCTTTTTTGTTTACCACTTTTACTACATACAAACCTTCAGCAGAACTAACTACTGCCGATTTTGGTACTACAAACGTACTGTCTTTCGCGTTAAGCGGTAATAAAACTTCGGCAACCATTCCAGGTAATAAATCGCCTTTTGTGTTATAAACATCCATTTCGACTCTTTCAGAACGCAGTTTTAAATCTAAAGCACCGGACATTCTGGTAATTTTAGCTTTAAAATTTTCCGGTAACGATTTTACATTAAAACTCATTTCGTCGCCCGGGTGTAAATATCCTGTATACAATTCCGGAATAGAAACCGCCAAACGTAATTTGCTTTGCTCCTGAATCGTTAACAAAGGCAAATCGGATCCTTTTCCTGCCGGCCCAACAAATGTTCCTAAATTCACATTTCTGGCTGCTACAACACCATCAAAAGGAGCACGAATTTCAAGATACCCTCTCATGATCGAAACTTCTTTATGCGCTGCAATTGCGGCCTGATATTGTGCGTAATCAGAATTCTTTTTTCCGCTTGCCATTTCCAAATCGTTTTTAGAAATTGTTCCTTCTACCTTGCTCGTTTCGTACAAACGGTTGTAAGTGCTTTTGCTGGTAGCGTAAATGGCTTCCATCGATTTTAATCTCGATTCGGCTGCAGCCAGTTGCGAGCTAATTTCAGGCGCTTCCAAAACAATTAAAAGCTGTCCTTTTTTTACTTTCGTACCAATATCAACTTTTAACGTTTTTACGAAACTGCTTACTTTTGCATACAAATCTACTTGCTGGAAACCGGTTAATTCGGCTGGCAAACGCAGTTCTGTTGTTAGTTTTTGTTTTTCTAAAAGGAAGGTTTCAACCTTTGGCTGAATTTCCGGTGTAACGGTTTCTTCTTTTTTAGAATTACAGCTGTTCAGGAAAAATAATGCTGCTAGAAACAGCGGGCTATATTTTATAATTTTAGTGTTCATTTTTTGGTTTTATATAATGAATATGTTTTAATCCGTTGCGTGTATTTTTTTTAAACACATAGAAACATAGCTTTTCTTTGTGCATAGAAGGCGTTTCACTTGTTTAAATGCACATAGCTATGTGTGAAAACTAGTTTTTTCTTTTACCTTTTTTTTGACATAAAATTCTATGTTTCTATGTGTTTAATTTTTAGTTACACTACGATGTGACTTTCAACTTTATGACTTTCCAACTTTTGACTTACTTATCGATGAGATATAATGGATACTTTCTTCGTCTTCAGGATCTAAAGAAACAGATTGTGTCGTTGTTTTTTCCTGTGCCCAGGCAAATATCTGCGGAAGGATTAATAATACGGCAAAAGTAGAAAATAATAATCCGCCAATAACCGCTCTTCCTAACGGAGAAACCTGATCGCCTCCTTCGCCGTGTCCAATTGCCATTGGTAACATACCCGCAATCATTGCAACCGAAGTCATGATAATTGGACGAAGACGCAACGCTGCCGCTTCTCTCGCAGATTCTAATGCATTTCCGTTTATTTTTCGAAGCTGTTCTGCATTCGTAACCAAAAGTACAGCATTGGCAATCGAAACCCCAACCGACATGATAATTCCCATATACGATTGTAAGTTTAACGTAGAACCTGTAATAGTCAGCATTAATAAAGCGCCTAAAACTACCGCCGGAACGGTTGTTAAAATAACCAGCGAAACTTTGAACGACTGGAAATTAGCAGCCAACATTAAGAAGATTACAAATATAGCAACCAATAATCCAGATTGTAAACTACTTAATGTTTCTGTCAGTACAGTACTTAATCCAATAGGCGTTATAAACAAACCACGTGGCAATTCGCCCAGTGAACTAATGGTTTTACCAACATCTTTTGTAGCCGTTCCTAAATCGGTCTGGTTAATGTTGGCCGTAACGGTAATGTATGGCATGGCTCCTAAGTTATCATTTTCACCACTTACAATGCTTGGTGTAATTTTAGCAACATCACTTAAAACCGGACGAAGCGAATTTTTTAATACCGGAATTTCTCCAATATCAGTTTTACTTTTCATCTTGTTTAAAGGCACCTGAACCTGAACGTTGTATGATAATCCCGCTCTTTCGTCAACCCACGTATTTTTTTCGGTGTAACGAGATGATGAGGTCGAAGCTACCAAAGAACGTGAAATATCATTCATATCTACTCCCAATTCGGCAGCACGCGTTCTGTCAATATCAATATTCATAGCCGGATAATGAATTGGCTGACCAATTTGTACGTCTCTGAAATACGAAATTGCTTTTAGTTTTTCTACAATTTGAGTAGCGTACAATTCATTTCGTTTTTTGTCTTTTCCAGCCACTCGAATTTCGATTGGAGTAGGAGATCCCTGGCTTAACACTTTATCGGTTAATTCTATAGGTTCAAAAGAAAGTTTCGTATCCGGCAATACTTTTTTAAGTCTCGCCCTGAAATCATCTTTAAAATCATCCATATCCAGATGAATGTCTTTCAAACTCACCTGAAAAACAGCTTCGTGAGAACCCGCCATAAAAAGGTAAATCGGGTTAATGGAGAATAAAGACGGGTGCTGTCCGACATATACAGACGAAATTCCGATATGTTCTTTCCCCACCATTTTCTCTAATTCTTTTAAAACAATAATAGCTTGCTCTTCTGTTCTTTCCAGACGCGTTCCGTCAGGAGCACGCATTCTCAGCTGAAACTGACTTGAATTGGTTTTTGGGAATACGTCTTTTCCAATAAAAGTAATCAGTACAACTGCCAAAAATATAGCCGAAACCAGATATACAACAGTCGTTATTTTTTTATGAACGAATAAACGGTCTAATGTTCGCATGAAACGAATTTTGAAACGCTCAAAAAGACTTATTTTTCCGTCCAGATTAGTGTCTTCTCTTTCTACATACCCTTTTTTCTGAGTAATCAGATTTTGTTCTGATTCCGGAGTTAAACCACAGTCATTAAATTCAGCTTCGTCATCTGTAATTTCCGGGCCATGTTCGTGTTTTTCATGCCCTTTCATCATCCAGTTTGCCATTACAGGTACAAAAGTCTGCGATAATAAGAATGAAATTACCATTGAGAATCCAATCGCCAATGCTAAAGGCAGGAACAACGCTCCGGGAATACCTACCATTGTAAATGCCGGTGCAAAAACGGCAAGAATACAAAGTAAGATCAATAATTTAGGCAAAGCAATTTCCTGACAGGCATCCCAAATGGCGAGTGCTTTTGGTTTTCCCATATCGAGATGCTGGTGGATATTTTCGATCGTTACGGTACTTTCGTCCACCAAAATACCAATTGCCAGCGCCAATCCTGATAATGACATTAAGTTGATGGTTTGTCCAAATAATTTCAGGAATAAAACCCCGGAAATAATCGAAATCGGAATCGTCATAATTACGATCAGAGCGGCGCGACGGTCACCAAGGAATAATAAAACCATTAATCCCGTTAGAACCGCACCGATAATTCCCTCAGTAATCAAACTTTTAACCGAGTTGATTACATAAACCGACTGGTCAAATTCATACGTAATGTTTACATCTTCAGGTAAAGTACTCTGAATTTTAGGAAGTTCTTTTTTCAATTTCTGAACCACATCCCAGGTAGAAGCATCTCCGGCTTTTGCAATACTAATGTAAACCGAACGTTTTCCGTTTACCAAGGCATAACCTGCGGTAATATCTGCACCGTCTTTTACCGTTGCGACATCGCCTAATTTTAAGTTTTGAACACCGCCTTTGAATAACGGAATCTGTTCAAAATCTTTAACTTCTTTAATGGTATTGTTCGTTGGTGTAATATAGTTTTTGTCGCCCATTCTCACATTTCCGGAAGGAGCCGTTTGATTGTTTACACGAATCGCTTCTACAATCTGATCCGGCGTCATATTATGCGAACGCAGTAAATCCGGATCAACGTTAACCTCAATTGTTCTTGGGCTTCCGCCAAAGGGAGCCGGAGATAATAAACCAGGAATTGCAGTAAAGGAAGCACGAACGTAAACGTTGGCTAAATCCTGTAATTCGTTGTTTGAACGTACTTTACTGCTCAATACCAATTGCCCGATTGGAAGTGAAGAAGCATCAAAACGAATGATAAACGGAGGCTGTGTTCCCGGAGGAAAAGCCGCCTGGATTCTGTTCGACAGCGCACTTAACTCGGCAGCGGCCTGAGCCATATTGGTTCCTTCATAATAGGTTAATTTCATAATCATTAACCCCTGAATATTTTTGGTTTCTACGGATTTGATACCGTTAGAAAAAGGTAAAACATTTACGTAGTTTTTGGCAAAATAAGCCTCCATCTGGTCTGGCGTATAACCTCCAAACGGATGCGCGATATAGATAACCGGCAAATTCATTTTAGGTAAAATATCTACCTTAATGTCTCTGATGGCACCAATTCCGAAGAAAAATAGACCCGCAACCAATACTAAAATGGAGATGGGTTTGCGGAGTGCAAAACGTATTAAATTCATTTGGATCTATAGTTAAAATTCATTTATAAATAAGTCAAAATTGCCCGTTGCAGCTACTTTCAGCAAGAACGACTGCCATACATTGTTGTTGACAATATCACGATCGATTTCGGCACGGTTTAAGACATACATTGTTTGTGTTAAATCGGTCAAATCGGTTAAACCGTTTTTGTATAAAGTCGATTTCTGAACGTAAGCTCTTTTTGCCGCATCAACCTGAATAGGAGCTTCGGCGTAATTTTCCAGTGTAATTTTGATCTTATCTTCAGCAAAATTCAATTGCGATTTCAGTTCTCTGTCTGCCTGATTGTATTCTTCCTGTAATCCCTGAGAAACAAATTTCTGAGCCATAACTTGTTTGCTTGAACGAAACGGAGTAGTTAAATTCCACGTAATTCCAACTCCAAGTAAATAATTGGTACGATCCGGATTTACACCATCCCAGTAATTTCTGCTAAATGCAGTCTGGTCTGTTGCATAACTATTCTCAAATCCCGAAGCTCTGGTTTGTAAAACACCAAAAGCACTCATTGTTGGATAATAAAAACGTTTGTATAATTTAACCTGTTGATTGCTGTAATCGATTTTGGTTTTATAGAATTGCAATAAAGGATGAAGACTGTCATTTGTGGCATTTCCCTGAATCAATTCTTTTGGAATCTGCGTTACAAAAAGGGTATCAGTAACAAAGTCCTGTGGCGCAACGCCCATTAAATCGACTAATTTATTGTTTTGTTCCTTAACGAAATTCCTGGCTAAGTTGAGAGCGATTTTAGCTTTAGAAACTTCGGCTGTAGCCAATGTAGAATCGACTCCTGCCAATAATCCGTTTTTAACTCTCGCAACCGCTGTCTTTTTGAAGACTTCTGCGCGGTCTAAGTTTTTTTGCTGTGAAATCAGTAATCTCTGACTTGCTAATAAATTCAAGTAAGCAGCCGAAATTTTGATTTCCTGCTGGAATTTTTCCTGCTGTAAATCTTTTTCTTTAGCCTGAACATCAATTTTAGACAAATTGATTTTTTCCTGTGTTTTTCCGAAAGTGAAAAAATCCCAGTTCATGTTGACTAAATAAAGTGCACCAAACGCCGAATTCCAGTTTTGTTCCGGAAGAGGCAAACCTGATGAAGCAACTCCTAAACCTCCAAATCCGTAAAGCGGTCCGTTTTGTCCGTTTACAGTTCCGTAATCCTGCTGTGCCGACAAATTCAGGTTTGGCAGATAATCACGTTTGGATTGTTTTAGAGTTTCCTTTGATGCATTGGTGTAATTGTTTTTTGCTCGGATGGAACCGTAATTTTCAAGTCCTGTTTTTACTGCTTCTTTTAAAGACAGGGTTTGAGAATAACCAATTGAGACAAAAATCAATAAAAATAAAATGGTAATTTTTTTGAAATACATAAACTCAAGGTGTGAAATAAAATGTTTTTGATGAAACAAATTTATTTCTCTTACCCTGATAAAAGTCATGTTAAGTGATGTACTGCACTAGTAAATGACGAATTGAATTGGTCATTTTTAAGAAATATAAATTAAATATTTGTTCGAACTTTGTACCCTATTTGAAAATTAAGAATGAATAAAAGAATCGATAACATACTGGACAACAAATGGTGGCAGGAAGTAGCCGTTGTCCTTTTTTCATTTACAATTTATACCTTGAAAAATGATTGGATGTTATTCAGTTCCTTCATTTCTATTGCAATGGGTATATTTTTCTATTGCATTTTATACATGCATGCCCAGTTTAACCGTTTTTTCTTGCTTCCCATTTTATTTAAAGCAAACAAGCCTTTTACTTATATAATTCTGACACTTTTTGGAGTTTTTGTCTTTTCAGTCATTCTTTACGAAATTACAATGCTCGATATGTTTGCCAAATGCCATTTGTATCAAAACTCGCATCAAAGAAGTTATGCGTATCAATTGGCAAGCGTTTTAGGGACTTTGGTCTGTATTTTAAGTCCGATTATTGTATTTAAGTTTTATCGAATCCACAGAAAACAAACCGATGCGGCCTTGTTGTTCAATCAAATGCAGTTAAATTCTTTGAAAGGACAATTGAATCCGCATTTTTTATTTAATACTTTTAATACACTTTACGGAATCAGTCTTCAGTTTCCGGACAGAACGCCTGATTTAATTATGAAAGTTTCGCAGTTAATGCGTTATCAATTGGAAAGTAACAGTAAACAATGTGTATCTTTAGAAGACGAACTGGAATTTATTAACAGTTATGTTCAGCTTGAAAAAGAACGCGTAGGATATCGTTGCGATATTACTTTTGAAAGTAATGTAGATAACGAAAATGCGTATAAAATTTCGCCAATGTTGTTAATCGCTTTTATCGAAAATGCTTTTAAACACGGAACCTGCGCGATCGAAAACTGCTTTGTAAAAATCACAATTACAGTTCAGAACGGATTATTGAATCTTCATGTTATGAATTCGATTCCGAAGAAAAATGATGTCATTTCAACCAAAATTGGTTTAAAGAATACTATTGAACGTCTGAATTTAATTTATGGAAAAGATTATAAATTAGACATTCAGGATGATAAAAAGACCTACGTTGTAGATTTGGAAATACAGCTTAAAAAGTTTGTAGGATGAGAGAAACCAAAAAATGTATCATTGTAGATGACGAACCTGCCGCGCATTATGTTTTGGCGAATTATATCAAACAGAATCCGCAGTTAGAATTGGTTTTTCAGGGGTATAATGGTATTGAAGCTATGAATTTTCTTCGTGAAAATACGGTAGATTTAATGTTTTTGGATATCAATATGCCGGAGATTTCGGGTATGGAATTGTTGAAGATTCTTCCAACACATCCCAAAACTATTCTCACAACAGCTTATTCTGAGTTTGCTCTGGAAAGTTATGATTACGGTGTAATTGATTATCTCTTGAAACCCATTTATTTTCCAAGGTTTTTAAAAGCAATTGACCGCTTTTTTGCAACAGAAAGTGTAAGGAAAGTCGAAGAAGCAACTATCAATTCTGTGAGTGTAAAAGTCGATGGCTATTTTATCGAAATAGAATTAGAACAGCTTCTGTTTGCACAGAGTTTTGGAAATTATGTAAAACTAAATACGACCAAACGAAATTATCTGGCTTCGATTACGACAACTGAATTTGAGAAATGTCTGCCGGAAAAGAACTTTATGCGTATTCATAAATCTTACATTGTAGCTTTAGATAAAATTGATGCTACCGAAAAAGATTTTGTTGTAATTAAAAATGAAAGAATTCCAATTGGAATTACCTATAAAAGAGAGTTGACCGACAGATTAAAAAAGCTGGAATTATGATTTTCGGTTTAATTTAATTCACTGGTTTTTAGTCTTAAAAAACGTTCTTAAAAATTTTGTATGCTTCATTTGTACTTCATTAAAAAGTAGTACTTTTAATACGTTGTTTAGCGTTTAATTTAAAAATAAAACCATGAAAAACGTGTTTTTGGCTTTTACTTTTTTATGCAGCAGTTTTTTAATTGCACAAGAAGGAACCAATATGAAAAAAGTGATAACACCACCGGAAAAGGTGAGACTTGCTTTTGAAAAAGAATATCCGGGAAAAGTTCCGGTTTGGTCTGAGGAATATGTTGGAGATGATAATGACGAGCTTCGTTATGAAGCGCGATATAATGTCGACAATAAAACGAAAGCATTGGCGATTTACGATAATCTGGGAAATATGAAAGCTTATGAACTGCAGATTCCTTTAAGTCAGTTACCTGCAAAGGCACAAGCTTATTTAAAGAAAAATTATCCCGCAAAAGCCATTAGAGAGATTGCAGTTGTTGTAGATTATAAAAATGTAACTACTTATGAAGTTGGAGTAAAAAAAGACGCTAAATTCTATGATATTCAGTTTGATAAAGAAGGTGGTTTTGATGTGATTATCGAAAAACCAGAATAAAAAAGTAAGAAAATACTTTTATTTGTTTAGATTTGCATTTATTTTGAAATTTAAACATGAGAACATTTATTCTATTTCTATTTTTTATCTGTTGCAATCTGGTAAAAGGGCAAGGAGCAAGTATTGTGCCTCCTGATAATGTTATTAATGCTTTTGAAAAGCAATATCCTAAAAAGAAAGCTAACTGGAATGTTGAATATGGAAGTAAAAACGATGATATCACTTTTGAAGCAAAATTTACTCAGGCTCCCAAAACCATAGCTTTTGCTCAATATGATCAAAATGGAGTTTTTAAAGTTTATAAAGTGCAAATGCCAGTTCTCAAATTAGCAAAAAAAATCCAGAGTTATTTAAAAGCTAATTATTCAGTTAAATCTGTTAAACAGGTATTTTCTGTGATGGATTATTCAAACAAGAAGAGCTTTGAAGTGGGAGTAATTAAAGATTCAAAATTGTATAATTTGATTTTTGATCAGGATGGTGAATTCCTTAAGAGGATCCAAATAAGATAAAAACGGCTTACTAATTCAATTTATTTTGAAACGACAAACCCGATAAGTTTTTTAATGCTTATCGGGTTTTGTTTTTTGTAATAAGTTATAGGTTAAGGGTTAAGGGTTAAGGGTTAAGGGGTAAGGGTTAAGGGTTAAGGGTTAAGGGTTAAAGGTTAAGGGTTAAAGGTTAAGGGTTAAAGGTTAAAGGGTTAAGGGTTAAGGGTTAAGGGTTAAGGGTTAAGGGTTAAGGGTTAAGGGTTAAGGGTTAAGGGTTAAGGGTTAAGGGTTAAGGGTTAAGGGTTAAGGGTTAAGGGTTAAGGGTTAAGGGTTAAGGGTTAAGGGTTAAAGGTTAAAGGTTAAGGGTTAAGGGTTAAAGGAATTAACTCCTAACACATAACACATAACTCATAACTTATAACTCATAACTTAATTTAAAGCATCATTCCGCCTGATGCTTCAATTCTTTGAGCGTTTATCCAACGGGCATCTTCAGTACATAAGAAAGCTACAACACCTCCAATATCGTCTGGTAAACCAACTCTTCCTAAAGCAGTTACTGAGGCAATTTGTTGATTCATTTGTTCATTGTCACGAACCACTCCGCCACCAAAATCAGTTTCAATTGCTCCCGGAGCAACAACGTTCACTCTGATTTTTCTGGCGCCTAATTCTTTTGCCTGATATTTAGTTAAAGTTTCCATTGCACCTTTCATAGACGCATAAGCAGCGTAACCAGGGAAAGAAAATCTTGCTAAACCAGTTGAAATGTTTACGATTCCGCCACCGTCATTCATAACGTTTAATCCTTTTTGAGTTAAGAAAAAAGGCCCTTTAAACTGAATATTGGTCAATTGGTCAAATTCCGCTTCTGTTGTTCCAATGAATGAATTATGGATTCCGATTCCGGCATTGTTTACTAAAAAGTCGAATTTATCTGTTTTAAAAGTATCTTTTAAAACGGTTTCCACTTCTTTGAAGAAAGCATCGAATGATCCTGATTCTGCTACATTTAATTGTAATGCAGCTGCTTTTTGACCTAAACTTTCGATTTCTTTTACCACCAAATCAGCTTCTTCTTTTTTGCTGTTGTAAGTAATAATTACATCAATTCCTTTTTTAGCAATCGCAATTGCCATATTTTTTCCTAAACCTCTGCTTCCGCCTGTAACCAGAGCGATTTTTGTATTTACTGCCATTTTATATAGTGTTTATTGTTTGTTGTTTATTGTTTGTTGTTTGTCTGAGAGAGATCGGAAATCTTCGGTACGAATATCCTTCGACTACGCTCAGGAAGACAAATTTTTATTTCAGAAAATTTTTAAACACATAGAAACATAGATTTTAGTTCTCTTTTAAAGATTATAGAAAGAAACTAGTTTCTAACACATAGCTAGGTGTTTTATTAAAAGTGGAATGCCTTTTATTCACTCCAAATCTATGTTTCTATGTATTTAAAATTTAAGAATGCATTGCATTAAAATGATTTCGTAATTCTTCAGCGCTTGCATTTAATCTTGTTTCGCTTGTTCCAAAGGTAAGTTCTTGTCTACCTTCTTTTAACTGTTCAAAAATAGATTCGATAAAACTGCTTACGCTTGGATGTGCGTCGTGAAGACCAATTCCGCCTAAATCTGTGTTTAAGGCTGGGGGAATGATTTCGATTACTTCAATATTTTTTGCTTTTAATAAATGACGAAGTGAAAGCGTGAATGATCTAAAGAACGCTTTGGTAGCCGAATAAACAGGAACTTTGGCAAAAGGAGAAAATGCCAGTCCTGAAGTTACATTCATTACGGTTGTCAAAGATTTTAACTGAATAAATAAGGAAGTTAAATGTAAAGGCGCTTCAATATTCGTATTAATTTCCGCTTTCATACTTTCGTAGAAATCAGCATCTGTTATCGATTTCCAGTTTTGAATTCCTGCATTATTGATTAATATGTTTAAATCAGGATGGTTTTCAGAAATCCATTCGTAAAGCGCTACACGTTCTTTTTCAATAGACAAGTCACAAACTTTAGTAACTACAGTTGGAAACTTTGTTTTAACATCGTTTAAAACTGATTCTCTTCTGCCGCAGATAATCACGGTGTTGTTTTCCTGAATAAATCGTTCGGTAAGTCCAAGTCCGATACCACTTGCACCTCCGGTTATTAGAATTTTGTTGTTTGATAAATTCATCTTTTCGTTCTTTTAATTTGATGAGACAAAGGTAGGAGCAAAGCAGATGTGGGAAGTTGTAAATATCAAACCGATGTTTGCGAAATTCAAATCACGAGGTTTTAAATTCCAAATTTTAAATTCCAAATTCCAAAACTTTGTGGAGCTTCTTGCGGAGATCCCTCGTTCCTCGGGATGACAAATGGTATGGTTACGACTCGTACAACCTGAAACCTGAAAATTGAAACAAAACAATCTAACTCCTAAAAGCAATAGGAGTAAAGGACGTTTGCTTTTTGAAGAAATTAGAGAAATGCGCTAATTCTTCAAAACCAAGTGAATAGGCAATTTCAGAAATATTCCAGTCTGTTTGCTTTAAAAGTATTTTAGCTTCATTGGTTAATCTTGTACTGATTAACTCTGTTGTTGTTTTTCCGGTGTTTTCTTTTAAAACTTTGTTTAAATGATTGACGTGTACGGATAATCTCTCTGCAAAATCTTTTGCAGTTCTAAGTTCTAATCGCTGATGTGGTGATTCAATAGGGAATTGTCTTTCCAGCAGTTCTGCAAATAAAGAAGAAACTCTGGCTGCGGAATTGTGTTTAGAATATAAAGCAGTAATGGGTTGTAGTTTTTGTCCAAAGTGAATCAGCTCAGCAACATAATTTCGGATTAAATCGTATTTATAGATATAATCCGAGTTGATTTCTTTTTGTATCTTTTTGAAAATCAAAGCGACTTCTTCGACTTCTTCATCGGATAACTGAAAAATAGGATAACCGTCTGAAGCAAAAATTGGCAGTTCGTCTAAGTCGATTCCACTTTTGCTTTTCGATAAAAATTCGCTGGTAAATACACAGAATTGTCCGCCCTGATTGGTGTCTTGCGGTAAATAGTTGTATGGGATTTTTGGTGTTGCAAATAACAATCCCTGCTTTTCAATGTCGATTACTTTATCAGCATATTCGGCTCTGTTTTTCCCTCTTATTAAACTGATTTTGTAATAAGCCCTTCTGTCATAAGGCATACCGGGTTTTCCTTTCATGCGTTCCAAAAGTTCCTTAATATCAAAAACATTAAAATGCCCGATTTCTTTCTGAATGTCATTTGGTAACAGGGAAGTTGGTTCTACGGTTGAACCTTCGGTAATGTCTTTATAAAAGGAGTCAAGGGATTTCATATAGAGATGAATTGTAAAAATCAAATATACGAAAAAAATAAACTTTGTCAGCTTAACCGCAAAGAGCGCAAGTTTTTTTTGATTTAGACAGTCTACAGAAAACGCGAAGTTCGCAAAGCTTTGTGAATCTTTGCGAACCTTGCGGAAAAACCTTGCGCTCTTTGCGGTTAAAATAGGCTTCCTTGTACAAACTCAGGCTCAGGATTACTTCCAAAAGGAAAAGAATCCATTACAAAAAACTGTTTTACTACTGGATCAAATTCTCTTAAAACAATTTCGTTGCATTCGAATTGGAGATCAATTGTAGTAAAAAGTTCTGATGCAATTTTAAGATTTTCGGGAGTTAATCTTCTGCCGATTGACATGTGCGGATTGTCGCTTTTTTTAAGTTTTAAAAACTTCAAAGTTTCATGAATCTTTTTCATGATTGGGACAAGTTTTTTTTCTGAATCTTTAGTTACACCGATAAAAAATGCACCACTGGTAGGAAATGAACTAAAATGATTTAAAGAGACCTCGAAAGGTGTAAAACCATCTGAAATTTTTGAAAGTTTTTGTTTGATGGAATCGAATTGAGATTCTTCAATGGTAAATTCACAAATCGTAATATGTGCTTCAGAATTACAGCTGTTATACCAATCGATTTTGCTTCTCAAAAAGTCTTTCATTTTTTTAATGGGTTCAACCAATGTTTTAGAATAAAATACAACCGAATATGTTTTCTCCATTTTTAAGGCTTTGAATTACACAAATTTAAAATTTAAATTGTGCATTCAAAGCCATAGAAAATTTATTTGAAATTTGAATTTAGTCGTTACTTTATAATTTAATTTTTTTGATAACCTCCAAAGTAATTTACCGGACTCCAGTCTGGAATTGCTTTTGGTTTTTCGTTTGCAAAAGTTCTAAAATCATTATCAGCATAAACTACTTTTCCGTTTACGACTGTCAGTTTTGATTCTATGTTTAGTATTTTTTCCTCAGAAGTAGAAAAATAATCATCAGAAAGAATGGCAAAATCAGCCAGTTTATTTGCAGTAAGCATTCCTCTGTCTTTTTCAATGTTGATTAATTGTGCGCTTCCGTAAGTGAATAATTTCAAAGCGGTAGTTCTGTCTACAATATTTTCATCATTCATATATTTTAAACCGCCTAAAGTTTTTCCGGTTGTCAACCAATATAAACCAACCCACGGATTGTAACTTGCCACACGCGTCCCATCAGTTCCCATTCCGACTTTAATTCCTAATTCAAAAATTTTCTTTAAAGGAACCGTATTCGCAGCAGCAGTTTTTCCATATCGTTTAATAAAACTTTCCCCTTGATACGCCATTCTGTGTTGAATTGCAATTCCACCGTTTAAAGCTTTGATACGTTTTAAGTTTTCTACCGAGACCGTTTCAGCATGATCAAAGAACCATAAAAGTCCGTTTAAAGGTGTTTCTTTATTAATATCTTCAATTACATTTAAAAATCTTGTTATACTTTCGTTATAAGTAGCATGAATTCTAAACGGCCATCTGTTTTTAACCAGTAGGGATAAAACTTCTTTTAATTGTCCTTCCATTGCCGGGCTTAATTCGGGTCTTGGTTTATCAAAGTTTTCAAAATCTCCGGCACTCATTACTAAATTTTCTCCGGCGCCCTGAACATGATATTCCACTTTATCTGAATGATGATCGTCGTCACAGCCTTCACCAATTTCAACAGTTTGCATCCATTTGGTATAATCATTTAGTTCTGTTCCTGCTTTTTGTGCAAACAAATAGTAAGGCATTCTAACTGTCAAATCGCTGTCTTTGCATAAACCGTTTGTTACACCGTAATCATCCGGAAAGTTTTGAAATCCGCCTCCTGCATCCATAATCGCGGTTACGCCAAGACGATTCATTTCGGTCATAAATTGTTTAGTTGAGTTGAATTTTTCTTCTTGTGTTAATTCAGGAAGTTTAGCAAGAGTTGAATATAAAATGAAAGCATTTGGTTCTGCAACTAACAATCCTGTCGGATTTCCGTTTGGATCTTTTTCGATTAAACCTGCATTTGGATTTGGTGTATTGGCATCGATTTTTAAAGTTTCTAAACCTGCTTTGTTCAAATAAGCATGTCCATATAAATGAAGAATAAAAGCGGGAACATCACCTGTTGCTTCGTTGATTTCAGCTAAAGTCGGTAACCTTTTTTCTTCAAACTGATAAGCATTCCATCCGCCAACCACGCGAACCCATTGTCCTTTTGGAGTTCTTTGAGCTTGTTCTTTCAGCATTGCCAAAGCTCTTTTTAAAGAACGAACTCCGTCCCATCGTAATTCAGTATTAAAAAATCTTCCTCCGCGGATAATATGCATGTGAGAATCGAATATTCCTGGAATAATCGTTTTTCCCTGGGCATCGATTACGGTTGTTTTTTTGTCTTTTAATTTTAAGATTTCGCTGTTTTTACCTGTTTTAAGGATTTTTCCATCGGCGACAGCCATAGCTTCCACAATTGAGTTTTGATTGTCTAAAGTGTGAATTACAGCATGATGCACAATAAGTGTCGCTTTTTTCTTTTGTCCAAAAACAGGAAGGGAAATGATTAAAAGAAAAGCTAGTATTTTGAAAGAAGGTTTCATAGTGGAGGTTTTTGTTTGGTTGGAGAAAAGACTGTATGTTTTGAGCACACAGTCTTTATTTATTGGATAGATTAAAATTTGACGCTGATTTTACAGATTCGTATTCGCGAAGACGCTGATTTGTACAGATTTTTTTAAAGTAAATAGGATGAATTAAAATCCGTTTTTGATCTGCGCCTTCGCGATAACGAATCCGTTTTATCCGCGTTCACTAAGATTTAGTGTTTCAACATTTCGTGAGCGTATTGTACACCTACACCGTAAGCACCACCGTATTTTTTAACCAAATCAGTTACCGGTACATAAGTTTCCTGACGAGCCCAGTCACGTTGTAATTCTAATAAGTATTGTAAAGAAGTTACAGGATGAGCACCAGCCTGAACCATACGAGTTACCGCCATTTCATGAGCTTCTTTAGAAACGTCACCGCTTGCATCTGTAATTACATAAACGTCATATCCTTCGTTGATTGCTGATAAAACTGGTCCAACAATACAAACACTTGTCCATAAACCGCCAAATACGATTTTCTTTTTACCAGTTGCAATAATTGCTTTACGTGCTGGAGCATCTTCCCAGGTATTCATTGTTGTACGGTCGATATAGTTTGAAGTTTTTTGAGGGTAGAATTCTTCGATTTCTCTAAAAACAGGTCCGCTAAAAGATTTTTCGGCAACCGTTGTAACGATAGTTGGTACTTTAAATATTTTTGAAGCTCCGGCTACCAAGGCTGTATTGTTTCTAAGCTGATCAATAGGAATATTGCTTACTGCAAATGCCATTTGACTTTCGTAATCGATTAAAACTAAAGTATGATTTGTTGGGTCTAGTAACGCTGGACTTGGTTTTTGAGCAAATCCGATAAAGGTTACTAAAGCTAAAACTGCTGTAAGGATTAATTTTTTCATGATAATTTTGATTTTGTTGTTAATGATTAGGTTTTAAAATATTGTGATTTTTACTTTTTAGTATTCAAAATGAATGCCCTATTCCTAAAGCCTTGTTCTTAAAGGGATTTCTTCAAAAAAGGCAAAAGAAGTCTTAACGATATATCGTAAATTTTTGACGATCTTCGTGATTGTATTGTTTTAAAGCTAAAATGATTGAAAGGAAACTAGGGCGCTATATTTTTCCTTTTAAATGTAATCTGTGGAGAATTTCTGATTTTAATAATCCGCTTCCGCCACCAAAATGTTCAATTACTTCTACGTCTGGCTGTTGTTTTAAACAAAAAGAAGTAAAATCTTTTTCTACATCATCTTCGATTCCGGAGCTCAAAAGGACAACGTCGATTTTGTGGTTACGAAAATATTCCTGAGCTTCTGTTTCGCTGCTAAATGCGACTCCGTTCCAGTCTTCATAAGCATTTACAAGGCGAAGTAAAATGGCCAGAATCGCTTCGTTTTTTCCAAGTAATAAGAATTCAAGTGTTTTCATTTTTTTCTGAGTTGCTGAGATTCTAAGATGCTGAGATTCTAAGTTTTTTGACTTTTAAATTTCAGTTTCGCAGAACTTCTGATTTTACTTTACAAATTTATTGCTTTCGTTTTTGCTTCAACTTAATCTAGAATAAGAAAAAGATACTAAGGTTCTAAGATGCTGAGTTTTTCTTTATTTTTCGATTTCAGTTTTTGACAGAACTTGTAATTAATATTGCAAATTTATTAGTTCCAATTTTGTTTCGACTTAATCTAGAATAAGAAAAAGATACTAAGGTTCTGATGCTAAGAAGCTGAGTTTTTCTTTGTTTTTTAATTTCAGTTTTTGACAGAACTTGTAATTTATATTGCAAATTTATTAGTTCCAATTTTGTTTCGACTTAATCTGGAATAAGAAAAAGATACTAAGGTTCTAAGATGCTAAGAAGCTGAGTTTTTCTTTATTTTTTGATTTCAGTTTTTGACAGAACTTGTAATTAATATTGCAAATTTATTAGTTCCAATTTTGTTTCGACTTAATCTGGAATAAGAAAAAGATACTAAGGTTCTGATGCTAAGAAGCTGAGTTTTTCTTTGTTTTTTAATTTCAGTTTTTGACAGAACTTGTAATTTATATTGCAAATTTATTAGTTCCAATTTTGTTTCGACTTAATCTGGAATAAGAAAAAGATACTAAGGTTCTAAGATGATAAGAAGCTGAGTTTTTCTTTATTTTTTGATTTCAGTTTTTGACAGAACTTGTAATTTATGTTGCAAATATATTTAGTGAAAGAAAAAGAGGAATTAATCGAGAATAAGAAACATCTTTTTAAGTGTGTTTTTTACACTTTAAATGTTAAAATTTGCAATTATTTGTTTAAAATAATGTTAAAGTTTTAGTTTTAAGTTACTGGTTTTTAGCTGTTTATTGTTTTTTGCTTCTGATTTAGAGCTTGTTTTTTAGTCATTATGTGGAAAACCGTAAGGGAATCTCTTTTCTGCATTATAATTTTGGGATGTAGAAATTTGAAAACGGTGATGCTCTTTACCTTTTTAGATGTCACTCGAAATTTTTACAGAAAACAGTTTTTGGAGAAACGTTTTTATTTTTAATTAAGACATATTCATTTGATCGTGGGTATTTGTATATAGTTTGCAATGTACAATTAATGTCTAATTTTTTTTGGGTTTTAAGATTAAGTCGACGGACCTAATTTTAAGACCCTTTTTTTTATAAAATTAACGAAAGTCCGATTAGCCAAAATTGTAACATATCGGTGTTTATTTTAAATTTCTGAGGAGAATAGCCATAATAATTTTTAAAAGCGGCCGAGAAATGAGAAACATCTTTATAGCCGCATTTGTAAGCTGCTTCGCTAACTGTTGCCGATTTGCTCTGGAACAATTCTTTTGCATGTTCCATTCTTAACTTAATGATATAGCTTTTTACAGTTGTTCCAAAACAAGCCTTAAAACCTTTTTTTAGCTTGAATTCGTTTAATGAAATTTGTCTGGAAAGTTCAGGAAGAGTAGGAGTGTTTCGATAATCGTTGTCTAATATATTTTTTGCTTCTAATAATTTGTTGTAATCCTCGCTGTCAATTTTTTCTTCTGGTTTAGGTTTAGAAATCACCGATTCTAACTGATGTATTAAAAGCTCTTTGATTTTGGTTTCAATGTACATTTTCTTTAATGCGCCTTTCCGGTTACAATTTTTGATCTCCGAAATAATCCATTGAATAGAAGAAGTGAAGGGGATGTATTTCGAGTTGAGATAGCCGGATTTTTTGACGAGAATGTTTTTAGAAAATTTTTCATGAAGTTTCCAGTCTTCATTAATTATATTAAAGTAGAATTCTTTAGAAAAGATAATTGTTAAATAATTTACTTTTTCAAATGCGGGAATTTTATAGGTGCCTTTGTATTTTGTAGTATAAAAAATATTGTGAGTATTCTGCTTTAAATATTTTTCATTTTCAAGTTGATCAATTTGAGTCTCGATGTTATTGCAGCTTATAAAATCCATTACGATACATTCATCATTAATTTCGAAAACATCGGTTTGAGGCTGTGTAAAGTACATTTCTGTATTTATTAAAACCATTCCGTCTGTTGCCAGAATATGACTCTTTATATCTTCTGTGTCTTCTTTTTGAAGATCAATATTTTCTTCTTTAAGAATACTTTTTGGATTGTAGCGAGTATCTATTTCAATGTCAATAATTGGTTTTTCGTGCGATAAAAGAGTAGACTTGATTTTCAAAATTTAATCCGTTTTTACAAAATAATAATCCGTTTTTCCCTAACTTTTTTGAGTGAGTTGATGGTACTTTTGCGGCAAAGTTATTTATAATTAGTCTAATTAAATATATGTCAACGCCAAAAATTTTATTTTTTATTTCATTTTTCTTCTTTTCGTTCTTATCATTTTCCCAGCAAAATCAAGGGGTAATAGTTAGTGGACAGGTAGTTGAAAAATCTGGTCAAACCGTTCCATTTGCAACTGTAGTGATAGAAAAAACGGACTTAAGTATGGTCTCTGATGAAAACGGAAAGTTTATTTTCAGAAATGTTAAACCAGGAAAACATACTATTAAAGTTTCTGCAATTGGTTTTTCAGGCTTTAAAAAAAGCATAGAGGTTTCTGGAACTTCTGTAAATATTCCGGTTCAATTGGATAACGAATTGCAGGAATTAGAAAGCGTTACGGTTTTAGGACGTTCCTCAGTTGATAAGATCAATAAGCAAGCTTACAACGTAACAGCTGTCGATGCAAAAAAACTACATAACTCTACTTTGGATCTGGCACATGCATTAGATAGAGTGTCAGGCGTACGTTTTCGTGAAGCCGGAGGTGTAGGATCCCGATCTGAATTATCGATTAACGGGTTTTCCGGAAACCAAATTAAAATTTTTATTGACGGTGTGCCAATGGATAATTTTGGTTCGTCTTTTCAAATCAATAATATTCCAATTAACCTGGCTGATCGTGTAGAGGTTTATAAAGGTGTTGTGCCCATTTGGTTAGGTGGAGATGCTTTAGGAGGAGCTGTTAATATCGTAACGAATAGCAAACCTCGTAAATATGTTGATGCTTCTTATTCCTTTGGATCATTCAACACTTTTAAAACTGCCATAAACGCTGGTTATACTTCAAAAAGTGGTTTTACCACAGAGATTAATGCATTTCAAAATTATTCGGATAATAATTATTGGGTAAATGTTGAAACTAATGATTTGGAAACTGGTAAATATTATCCAGAAACACGAGTAAGAAGATTTCATGATAATTACCATAATGAAACTGTAATTTTTAATATTGGAATTACGGGTAAAAAATACGCCGATAAATTAATGATTGGTTTTACAACCGGACAAAATAAGGCTGATATTCAAACCGGAGCCAGAATGGTTGCAGTATTTGGCGAAAGATATAGACGTGGGAACACTTTGATGCCTACTTTAAAATACCAGGTAAAAGATTTGTTTACAAAAGGGTTGAATATTGATGTAACAGGAAATTTTAATTTTGGCTATGAACAAACTGTAGATACTGTAAATAGACGTTACAATTGGTTTGGACAATATACACAAAACGCTGGACCAGGTGGAGAAGCCGGTAGATCCCTCTATAAATTTAAAAACAACAATGGAATAGCCACTTTTAATGCAACTTATGCTATAGGGGAACATCATTCTTTGTTAATAAACAACACATTTAACACATTTGACCGTAAAGGAAGTGATGAGCTTTATCCTGAGTCTGTAACGTATCAGCAACCTGAAAAACTACAAAAGAATATTTTGGCAGCGGGCTACAAATTTGACTACAATGAAAAATGGAGCACCTCATTATTTTTAAAGAATTATGATTTAAACACTACGCTCACCAGAAGTTATAATCCTTCTGGAAACTGGGGAGATGTTGCCTATATGGAGTTAAATAATAAAACATCTTCTTTAGGTTATGGAGGAGCAAGCAGCTATTATTTAAAACAAAATTTACAGCTAAAAGCTTCTTATGAAAAAACCTACAGATTACCTACACCGAATGAAATTTTTGGTGATCCCAATGATAATTTACAGGGTAATAATGGTTTAAAACCAGAATCAAGTAACAATATTAACTTAGGTTTAAGTTATCAAACTAGTTTTAATGACATCAATGCCTTAACATTTGATGTAAATGGTATTTATCGTAATGCTACTGATTTTATTCGTACTGAATTTAATAATAATCAAAACAAAACTGTAACCGTTAATCAGGGAAGTGTAAAAACAAAAGGTGTTGATGGAGAGATTCGATACTCTTACAAAAAGCGATTTACTTCTGGTCTTAATATAACTTATCAGGATATACGAAATATGACCAAATATGAGCCAGAGCAAAATTATGTTTCCTATTATTATAAGGACAGAGTACCTAATATCCCTTATTTATTTGGTAATCTTGATGGAACAGTTTTTTTTAACGATGTATTTAAAAAAGGAAATAATTTGTCTGTAGGCTATAATCTTCTTTATGTACATGCCTATTATTTGTACTGGCCAAGTAGAGGAGGCTCAAATGGTAAACATGATATTCCTACACAGCTTAAGCATGATTTAAACCTGGTTTACACAATGGCCAATGGAAAATACAACATCGCCTTAGAATGTCAAAACTTATTGGATAATGAACTTGTGGATAATTTTTCACTTCAAAAACCAAGTCGTGCTTTTTATCTGAAGTTTAGATATTTCTTTAACAAATCGAATAAATAATTTTAATATAAACTTTAATACTTATGAAAACAATTAGTAAATTACCTTTACTATTAGCTGCGTTTGCTTTCACTTTTACTTCATGTGAGAGTAGCGACGACAAAAATGAAGGAGCTAGTGGAGAAACTGGAAAATCAAAATATATAATTACCGTTTCTACAGGAGCAACAGGAGTAGCAGATTATCTATTGACTGCCGACGACGTTTCAAAAGGATCAATTACCACAGCTGGAAACGGATTAGAGCAAGATGGTACTTATCGTTATTATTTATCAACGCAAAACAAATTTTTTAGTTTCCTTTACGGTCAGGGAAATCCGGGAGCTGTTACTACTTATGGCTTAACGGCAAATGGAGACTTAACTAAGACTTCAAATTTCCAGGCAGAGACAGTGCAAGTTTTTGCACCTGTTAACAAAGATATCGTAATGGTAAAAGTACCTAGAAGTGGCGCTTCAATTTCTTACATGTATAAAGTTGATGCAGAACAATCTGTACTTACAGGAACAGTATCACAAGATACGAGACTTTTAATTGGAAATAAAAATCCGGATTTAGCAGAAAGAGCTCATTTTACTTGGGCAACTCAGGTAGGAGATAAAGTATTTATGCCTTATATGAAAATTAATGGTATTGCTCCGGATACTTTTGGAACAAGACATGCTGATAGTACTTGGGTAGCGGTATATAGTTATCCGGATCTAAAATTAGAAAAAGTAATAAAAGATAACCGTACAAGTTACTTAGGAGCTTATTTTACTAATGGATTGTTTCAAGATGAAAAAGGAGATGCTTATGGATTTTCTGGAGCTATTGGAACAGCTAATGGTGTAGTTACTTCTACAAAACCTTCGGCTGTTATTAAAATTAGTAAAGGTACCACAGAATTTGACAAATCTTATTTCTTTAATGTTCAGGAAAAATCAGGAGGGTACAAAATTTCTTCTACAAGTTATATCTCAAATGGTAAGTTCTTACTATTAATGTACGGAAACGCTGGAACTAATTCAGGAGCTGTTAAGTTAGCTGTTGCTGATGTATACAACCAAACCTTTAAATGGGTTACTGGTATGCCTGCTACATTGTCAAATGCTACTACTCGTTATAATATTACAACAGAAGATGGAAATTCAGCTATTCTTGGTGTAAATACACCAGACGGAAACTGGATTTACTCTATCAACGGTTCGACCGCTGTTGCTACACAAGGTATGAAAGTTGAAGGTGGTCAGATTACTGCTATCCAGACATTAAAATACTAATATCTTTTTTTACCGTAAGTCCTTATTTCTATGGGGACTTACGTTTTTTTTTCAATTTATCATATTTATCTATCCAATATGTTTTCTTCTTCAAAACCAAAACCAACTAATAAGAAAAAGAGTAAAAAGTCGCTTTTTAAGCGTATTATGGCCTGGCTGCATTTATGGCTTGGGTTAGCATCCGGAATTATCGTAGTTATTGTTAGTCTTACGGGCTGTATTTATGTTTTCGAAAATGAAATTAAAGATTTTATCGAAGACTGGCGTTTTGTTAAACCACAGCAGAAAGAATTTTTGCTGCCTTCTCAATTGGTAGCAATTGCTGACAAAAAAATGAAAGATAAAAAAGCAACCAGTGTTACTTTTGGTTCGAAAGAAGATGCTGCAATTGTAGGTTATTTTGTGGAGAAAAAAGAAGAAGGTGAAAAGGGAAAAGGAGAAAAAGGAGAGCACAAAAAAGGTGATAAAAGAAAAGATTTCGCTAAAAATGAGGGCGAAAAAACAAAAGCTGATTTGAAACCTTTAGCGAATGAAAAAGGAAAAGAAGGAGGTAAAGGTAAGGGCAAAGGTAAGGGCAAAGGCGGAAGAAGAAGTGGCACTTTTATAAGTGTATACATGAATCCGTATACAGGAGAAATTCTAAATGTAAAAACATTTTCAAGAGGGGATTCTCCGGATTTTTTCAGATGGATATTAAATGGACACCGTGCATTATGGCTTCCGTATGATATTGGACGCCCGATTGTAGGTGTTGCGGTTTTGATTTTTGTGGTGTTATTAATTTCAGGTATTGTTTTGTGGTGGCCTACAAAATGGATCAAATCGATTATAGATAAAAGTTTTAAAATTAAATGGGACGCGAGTTTTAAGCGTGTCAATTACGATCTACATAATGTACTGGGTTTTTACAGCTGTATTTTTCTGTTTTTTATTGCTGTAACAGGTTTGGTGTGGAGTTTTGGCTGGTGGAGTAAATCGTTGTATTGGGTAACTTCAGGAGGAACCCCATTAGTAGAAAACAGAGAATCTCCAAAATCGGATACTACTCATGTAAAAGAGTTTAAAATTACAACGGCTGATAAAGTTTTATTAAATATTAAAAAAGAAAACCCTCAGGCATCCGGAATCATGATCAGTATTCCGGGAAAACCTGCAGATCCTATTGGTGCTTTTGTGTACAAACAAAAAAACACTTTTTATAATATGGATCGCTACAGTTTTGATCAGCAGTCTCTGAAAGAGATTACGATTAAAACTCCATTTTCCGGAAAATATATTGAGGCTAATATTCCGGACAAAATCCGAAGAATGAATTATGATATTCATGTTGGAAGTGTTCTGGGATTAACAGGTAAGATTATTGCCTTTTTGGCCAGTTTAATTTCTGCCAGTTTGCCTATTACCGGATTTATTATCTGGTGGGGAAAACAGAAATTTGGCAAAAAGAAAACGCCTGCTGCAAAACCAAAAGTGGCAAGTAAAGCGATTCCTGTTCCTAAATTGAAGAATAACGCAGAACAAGAAGTTACTGCTTAACATATTAAAATGGTTTTTTTTAATTCCTTTTTGTTTTTTTTTTTTGATCAAAAGGCAAAACTTGAAAAAGTTTTGCCTTTCTTATTTTTAGTTGTAACCATTTGCTTTAAGCCATTCTATACAATCTCTTGTCCAGAATTTACTGGTATCGTTTACTCCTAAACCAAATCCGTGGCCGCCTTTTTCATATAAATGTAACTCGGCTGTAACTCCGTTTCTTTTCAGAGCCAAATAATAATTGATGCTGTTTTCCGGTATTACTACAGTATCGTCTGTAGCATGAATTAAGAAAGCAGGAGGTGTTTTTGCGGTCACTTTCTTTTCGTTTGAAAAGGAATCTAAAAGTTCCTGAGATGGATTATTACCGAGAAGATTAATTTGCGAACCTTTGTGAGTTATCTCGTTTTCCATTGAAATTACAGGATAAATTAAAAGAGAAAAATCAGGGCGGGCACTTATTTTATATGTAGAGTCATAAACTTTATCATCATAATGAGTTGATAAAGTAGCTGCTAAATGTCCTCCGGCAGAAAATCCTAAGATTCCAATTTTATTTGGGTCAATATTCCATTTTGTTGCATTCTGTCTTACATAACGCAGCGTTTCCTGTGCATCCTGTAACGGACCTACATTTTTATTTTTCATAGTTAAGTCGTTAGGCATTCGATATTTTAAGACAAAGGCAGCAATTCCAAGACTATTGAACCATTCTGCTACTTTTGTTCCTTCTTTATTAAATGCCAGATGAGTGTAACCGCCTCCGGGACAAATTACAACAGCGGTTTGATTTGGTTTTACTTCTTTTGGTATAAAAATGCTTAAAGTGGGTACAGAAACCTGACTTGTACTTTGCATTTTTCCATCTTTTAATACTTCTTTTTCTGTATAATCTGTTGCTTTAATTTCATCCGGAACTTTATTCCATAACGGAATAACCTGATTTTGTGCGTTTATGGAAAATGCTGCCGAAAAAAGAAGAAAACTTAGTGTAATTCTCCTTAAAAGTTGTATTTTTTTATTTTTCAATTTTATTTATAATTATTTGGTTTATAATGTTTTATATTTGATTTGCACGGTAAATGCAACCGATGGCTTAAATTAATTAAAAATGTTAAAAACAGCTTAAATAATCAACAATTACAGGACGATTTTGCCCCGTAAAAAGGATGAATTTCACCTGTTGGCTTTTAACAAATATATTGTTTAATGTGTAATTTTGTATTCTTTTTTTTATGTAATATGTTTATTTGAAAACCTTAAATTATTTTTTATACAATTTATTTGGATTGTAGAGATTAAAAACTATATTTGTGCAATCGATTACATTATTTCTTTTTAGAACTGTTAATTTATTGATTTTAATATTTTTAAATAGAGGTAAACGGTGTTGCTAAAATTACCAAAAATTACAAAACTATAATACCCACTTACTATGAATCAAACCGAAACAGTTGCAGTAAATGAGAACGTTAAGACCACAGGGAAATACCGTTGGAGTATTTGTGCCTTATTGTTTTTTGCAACAACAATCAATTATCTTGACAGACAAGTACTTTCTTTAACTTGGAGTGATTTTATCGCGCCAGAATTTCATTGGACAAATAATGATTATGGAAATATTACCGCGTTATTTTCTATTTTCTACGCAGTTTCGCTATTGTTTGCAGGAAGATTTGTAGATTGGTTAGATACTAAAAAAGGATTTCTTTGGGCAATTGGAATTTGGTCTGTAGGAGCTTGTCTTCATGCTTTCTGCGGAATTGCAACTTCAGGAATCATTACAGGAGAATGGTTTGTAGGTTTTCATGGTTCAAAAGAAATAATTAGTACTGTTAGCGATACGGCTTTAGTGATTAATGTAAGTGTTGCATTATTCATCTTTGCTCGTTTCGTTTTGGCGGTTGGAGAAGCAGGAAACTTTCCGGCAGCAATTAAAACGACAGCAGAATATTTTCCTAAAAAAGACAGAGCTTTTGCAACCAGTATTTTCAATGCAGGAGCGACAGTTGGAGCTTTAGCAGCGCCAATTACAATTCCGTTTATTGCAAAATCTTTCGGATGGGAAATGTCTTTTATCATTATCGGAGCTTTAGGTTTTGTTTGGATGGGATTTTGGATGTTTATGTACGATAAGCCAGAAAGACATTCTAAAGTTACAGCAGAAGAATTAGCTTACATTCAGCAAGATGATATTGCAGATAGTAAATTAGTTGGTTACGTTCCTGAAACTACTACGAAAGTTTCTTTAGCAGACTGTTTCAAATACAAACAAACTTGGGCATTTGCTTTCGGTAAATTTATGACAGACGGTGTTTGGTGGTTTTTCTTGTTCTGGACACCGGCTTATTTAAGTTCCGTTTACGGAATGGATTCTACAGAAGCGGCATTTCCATTATTTGTACTTTATCTAATTACTTTATTATCAATTATTGGAGGTTGGCTTCCAACTTACTTTGTAGAGAAAAAAGGAATGAATCCTTACGAAGGACGAATGAGAGCAATGTTAATTTTTGCCTTTTTTCCGCTTTTAGCATTAATTGCGCAACCATTAGGATACATTAGTTATTGGGTTCCAGTAATCATTATCGGAATTGCAGGAGCTGCACACCAATCTTGGTCGGCTAATATATTTACAACTGTTGGAGATATGTTTCCGAAAAAAGCAATTGCAACTATTACAGGAATTGGAGGTTTAGCAGGAGGGGTAGGATCAACTTTAATTAATAAAGGATCTGGAGTTTTGTTTGATTATGCTAAAGATACCAATATGGTTTTTATGGGATTCAAAGGAATTGAAGCTGGATATTTTATCATTTTTTCTATCTGTGCAGTTTGTTATCTAACGGGCTGGATTGTAATGAAATCACTAGTTCCAAAATACAGTCCGATTACAAATCTCTAACCAAGATTTTTCGAAACTAACTAACCAACCTAAACCAAAACCACATCATGAACCAAGCTAATGTAGCAATAGGAAAATACCGTTGGACTATTTGCAGTTTAGTCTTTTTTGCTACAACTGTCAATTATCTCGATAGAAATGTAATAAGTTACCTTAGGCCTTTTTTGGCAGAAGCGTTTCATTGGACGCCAGAACAAGAAGTTATAGATTACTCTAATATCGAATTGGCATTTAAAATTGCATACGCTTTAGGGATGCTGGTTGCAGGAGGAATTATTGATAAGTTAGGAACTAAATTAGGGTATGCAATTGCAACTGGTTTATGGAGTTTAGCGGCAATTGGACATGCATTGGCAACTGGTACAGGAGGTTTTTTAATAGCCCGCGTGTTTTTAGGAGTTACAGAAGCAGGAAATTTTCCGGCCGCAATAAAAGCAACAGCCGAATGGTTTCCTCAGAAAGAAAGGGCTTTAGCAACTGGAATTTTTAATTCAGGAAGTAATATTGGGGCTATTATTGTTCCGTTAACAGTTCCTCATATTGCAGAAAAATATGGCTGGCAATGGGCTTTTATTATAACTGGAATTGTTGGTTTTGTATGGCTCGCGTTATGGTTTTTATTTTATGAGGTGCCTCAGAAACAGAAACGTTTGTCTCAGGCAGAATTAGAATATATTACGTCAGATAAGCTGGAACCAGTAGAAGAGTCAAAAGAAAAGGTTTCTTGGATAAAGTTGCTTTCATTTCGTCAAACGTGGGCTTTCGCTATTGGTAAATTATTGACAGATCCAGTTTGGTGGTTTTATTTGTTCTGGTTGCCAGATTTCTTGATGAAACAATATAAGCTCACGGCTACTGAAATTATTTGGCCTTGTGCTTTGGTTTACATGATTGGAAGTATTGGAAGTGTTGGTGGAGGTTGGCTTCCGCTGAAATTAATAAATAGCAATTGGCCGGCTTATAAAGCAAGAAAAACAAGTATGTTGCTGTATGCTTTTGCAGTTTTGCCTGTTTTATTTGCGCAGCAATTAGGAGCAATAAATATCTGGTTTGCCATTTTGGTTATTGGTTTAGCAGTTTCGGCTCATCAGGCATGGAGTGCAAATATTTTTACAACAGTTTCAGATATGTTTCCAAAAAAAGCTACAGCATCGGTTACAGGAATGGGAGGAATGTTTGGAGCACTTGGAGGAATCTTATTGACGTTGCTTGTTCAGAAGAATATGTTTGTTTATTACACTAAAATAGGCAAAATAGAAACAGGTTATTTTATTATGTTCTGTATCTGTGGAGCATCGTATTTATTAGCTTGGCTCATTATGCATATACTAGTCCCAAGAATGAAAAAGGTAGAATTATAAAAGCAAAAAATAGTTCAAGTGAAATAAATTTTGGTTTGAATTATGGTTTTTCAATATAAAAAATTAATTTTGTGCAATCGATTACATTAAATAGAAATTATGACAAAATATAGTTCAAGATACGCGTCAAGCCCAGAAGCTGTTAAAAAATATGATACACAACAATTGAGAGAAGAATTCTTGATTGATGACTTAATGCAGGAAGACGAAGTTGTTTTGGTTTATTCTCATTATGACAGATATATTGCAGGTTCTGCAGTGCCGGTAAAAGGAGATTTGGTTTTAGAAACTATTGATCCTTTAAAAGCACCATATTTTTTAGAAAGAAGAGAGCTTGGAATTATTAATGTAGGGGGAAGTGGTTCTGTCGTAGTAGAAGGAACAACTTATGAATTAGGATTTAAAGATGCTTTATACATTGGAGCAGGAAATAAAGAAGTGGTTTTTAAAAGTGATGACAGCAGTAATCCTGCTAAATTTTATTTAAACTCTGCACCTGCACACACAACATATCCAACTAAGAAAGTAAGTTTAGCTGAAGCTAATAAATTACAGTTGGGAACGATGGAAACGGCAAATCATCGTACAGTGAATCAAATGATTATTGGAAGCGTGGTAACGACTTGTCAATTACAAATGGGAATGACAGAATTGAAACCAGGAAGTGTTTGGAATACAATGCCGGCTCACGTACACGATCGTAGAATGGAAGTTTATTTTTACTTAGATATTCCACAGGATCAGGCAGTTTGTCACTTTATGGGGCAGCCACAAGAAACAAGACATATCTGGATGAGCAATCATCAGGCAGTAATTTCTCCGCCTTGGTCTATTCACTCAGGATCAGGAACTAGTAATTATACTTTTATCTGGGGAATGGCAGGTGAAAATTTAGATTACGGAGATATGGATGTTTGTAAAATCACTGATTTAAGATAAGAAAATGACAAACTTATTTGACATAAAAGGAAAAGTTGCTCTTATAACGGGAAGCACACACGGACTGGGAATGGCAATGGCAAAAGGACTTGGACAAGCGGGTGCAACAATTGTGGTGAATGGAAATTCGTCTCAGGAAAAAATTGATAATGCTGTAAACGAATTGAAAAGTGAAGGCATTAATGCAGTTGGTTACAAATTCAATGTAACAGAAGAGCAAGAAGTAAAAACTGCTGTTGCAAAAATTGAAAACGAAGTTGGTCCAATCGATATCTTGATCAACAATGCTGGAATTATTAAAAGAATTCCATTGCTTGATATGGAAGTTTCAGATTTCAGAGAAGTAGTAGACATTGATTTAGTTAGTCCATTTATCGTTTCTAAGCATGTTGCAAAGGGAATGATAGAAAGAAGACAAGGAAAAATCATCAATATTTGCTCTATGATGAGTGAATTAGGAAGAAATACAGTGTCTGCTTACGCTGCCGCAAAAGGAGGCTTAAAAATGCTGACTAAAAACATGGCAACTGAATGGGCAAAATACAATGTTCAGATTAACGGAATCGGGCCAGGTTATTTCGCTACAGAACAAACAAAACCAATTAGGGTAGACGGACATCCGTTTAATGATTTTATCATTAGCAGAACTCCTGCTGCAAAATGGGGAGATCCAGGTGATTTAGCCGGAGCAGCTATATTTTTATCATCCAAAGCAAGCGATTTTGTAAACGGACATATTTTATATGTTGACGGTGGAATCCTTGCAACAATTGGAAAACCTTCAAACGAAGAATAATTCTCAAATTATATTTAAAAAGACATGAGCGCAAACACATTCATACATGACAATTTTTTATTAGAAAATAAATACGCTGAAGAGTTGTATCATAATTACTCTAAAAATCAGCCAATTATTGATTACCACAATCACTTAAATCCTCAGTTTATCGCTGAAGATAAGATTTTTGATAACATTACGAATGTATGGATTAATGGAGACCACTATAAGTGGCGTGCAATGCGTACTTTAGGAATTAATGAGCAGTTTGTAACAGGAAATGGTTCGGATAAAGATAAATTCTTAAACTGGGCAAAAACAGTTCCGTACACGATGCGTAATCCTTTGTACCACTGGACACATTTAGAGTTAGCGCGCTATTTTGATATTTATGATTTGCTGAATGAAAAATCGGCTGAGAAAATTTACATTGAAACTTCTGAAAAAGTAAATTCTCAGGCGTACAGTACACAAAATCTTCTTAAAAAAGTAAACGCTGAATTAGTTTGTACTACAGAAGATCCAATTGATAGTTTAGAATTTCACAAAAAATTTGCAAACAATTCGACTGGAATTAAAATGAGTACGGCTTTCAGACCTGATAAAGCCATCTTAATTGCTAATGATGGTTATAATGCATATCTGGACACATTAGGGGATGTGTCCGGTATTGCAATTAATACTTTTACTGATTTACAAGCTGCGTTAAGAAACAGAATTGAATTTTTTAATGCAAACGGATGTAAATTAAGTGATCACGGTTTAGATCAAATTTATTTTGAAGAATTTACAGAATCTGAGATAGCTGCAACTTTCAAAAAGAAAAGAGAAAACAGAATCATAACACCGGAAGAAGCTTTAAAATTCCAAAGTGCTGTTTTAATTTTCTTATGCGAAACGTATCATGAATTTGGATGGGTACAGCAATTTCACTTAGGGGCATTGCGTAACAACAACGCTCGTATGCATAGAATTTTGGGTCCGGATACAGGATGGGATTCTATAGGGGATTATCCTCAGGCACAAAAATTATCTGGTTTCTTAAATGCTTTAGACAGTAAAGATAAATTGAGTAAAACCATTATCTATAATCTAAATCCTGCTGATAACGAAGTTATGGCTACTATGATTGGAAACTTCAACGACGGAAGTGTTCGTGGAAAAGTACAATTTGGTTCAGGATGGTGGTTCTTGGATCAAAAAGATGGAATGACAAAGCAATTGAACGCGCTTTCAAACATGGGTTTAATTAGTTGTTTTGTTGGAATGCTTACAGATTCTAGAAGTTTTTTATCGTTCCCACGACACGAATATTTCAGACGTATTTTATGTAATCTTTTGGGTGACGAAATCAAACGTGGTGAACTTCCAAACGATATGGAATGGATCGGAAAATTAGTTGCTGATATTTCATACAACAACGCTAAAGAATATTTTAAGTTTTAAATAAAGTATAACCGCAAGGTTCGCAAAGATTTACGCAAGGCTCGCTAAATGAAATCCTTTTTAATCATTGTAATCTGTGGCAAAAAAAATATATAAATAATGAGTAGAGTAGTTGCATTTGGAGAAATCATGCTGCGTTTATCGACAGAAAGACATTTGCGTTTTTCGCAATCTACGGCATTTGGTGCTACGTATGGTGGCGGTGAATTTAATGTATGTGTTTCTTTGGCAAATTATGGTGTAAATGCTGAATTTGTTACCAGATTACCTGAAAATGAAATTGGTTTTTCTGCATTGAAAGAAATCAGAAAAATGAATGTCGAATCTAAAAACATTGTTTACGGAGGAGAACGTTTAGGAATCTATTTCTTGGAAACAGGAGCAGGGACACGTGGAAGTAATGTAGTTTACGATCGTGCACATAGTGCAATGTCAACTATTGAAAAAGGACAGGTTGACTGGGATAAAGTTTTGGATGGAGCAGAATGGTTTCACTGGAGCGGCATTACGCCAGCTATTTCTCAAACTGCTGCAGAAGCTTGTTTAGAAGCAATAAAAGTCGCTCACAAAAAAGGAATTAAAATTTCTTGTGATTTAAATTATAGATCAAAACTTTGGCAATATGGCAAAACGCCAAACGAAGTAATGCCGGAAATGCTAAAATACAGCAATGTTATTTTGGGAGATATTGACACAGCGTATTTTATGTTAGGAATTCCTAAAGTAAATCCAAATTATCAAGATGAAAAATCACTTCCGACTTTATATACAAAGTTGTTTGAATTGATTCCGAATCTTCAAGTTGCTGCTACAACTTTGCGTTATTCTGTAAGTGCTTCTCACCAAAGAATCGGCGGAATTTTGTTTGATGGAAAAGCAATTTATAGTGCAAAAGTAAAAGAAGTTACACCGGTTGTAGATCGTGTAGGAAGTGGAGATGCTTTTATGGGCGGATTAATTTACGGACTATTAGAATATCAAAATAATAACCAAAGAGCTTTAGATTTTGCAGTTGCAGCTTGTTGTTTGAAACATACAATTGCAGGAGATTATAACTTGGTTACTTTAAAAGAAGTTGAAAATATGATTGATGGTGATGGTTCTGCATTAGTATCAAGATAATTTTAAAATAAAAATGGCAAAATATTCAAGAATTGAAGTAGCTCAGACAATGAAAGAGAATGGTATGGTTCCGTTGTTTTTTCATTCTGACATTGAGCTGAGTAAAAAAGTTTTAAAAGCATGTTATGACGGAGGTTCCAGATTGATGGAGTTTACCAGTAGAGGTGATTTTGCACATGAAGTTTTCGGAGCTTTAAACAAATATGCTTTGGCAGAACTTCCGGGAATGATTCTGGGAGTCGGTTCTATTACAGATGCAGCTTCGGCTTCGTTATATATGAGTTTAGGCGCAAATTTTATTGTAACTCCTGTTTTCAGGGAAGATATTGCAATAGCCTGCAACCGCAGAAAAGTATTGTGGTCTCCTGGATGTGGCACATTAACAGAAATAGCAAGAGCAGAAGAATTAGGCTGTGAAATCGTGAAATTATTTCCAGCTGATACTTATGGGCCTGAATTTATCAAAGCCATAAAAGGTCCTTGTCCATGGACAAATATTATGCCGACAGGAGGAGTTTATCCAACAGTGGAAAGTTTAAGCTCATGGCTTAATGCTGGAGCAACTTGCGTTGGTTTAGGTTCTCAATTAATTTCAAAAGACATATTAGAAAAGAAAGACTTTGACGGACTTACTATAAAAGTGAAACAGGTTCTTGACATTATAAAAGATATTAGAAAATAAGATTAAGGGGTAATCATGCCAACTCCTTATTTTATAAGTTTTTTTTAGATTTTTAGAGATTGTAATTGAACATTACGCTTGAAAAATTTAGCTAGCCATTCCTCACAGCCGGCTTTATTTTACTCAATCGGGTGTAATGTTTCTTTTACAGTTTAAAAGGCAGAAATGATGAAATAGGGTTTATAGATGGTTATTTATAACGCATTAAAGAAAATTTGAAATGAAAAAATTAAATAGAATAAATACAGGATTAGAAAAGTTACAGCCAATTAAGGTAGTTCAGTTTGGAGAAGGTAATTTTTTAAGAGCCTTTGTTGATTATGCTTTTGATAAACTAAATAAAGAAGTTGATTTTAATGCCGGTATTGCAGTAGTTCAGCCTTTGAAAGACGGTATGGTAAACATGATTAATGATCAGGACGGTCTTTATACCTTGTTTATGAACGGAATTAAAAAAGGTGAAAAGGTACAAGATATTGTGTTGATTAATAATATTGTAAAAACTATAAACCCGTATACTGAATTTGCAAATTATTTGGCTTTAGCCAAAGAAGAAGAGCTTCAGTTTATCGTTTCTAATACTACAGAAGCCGGAATTGAATTTATTGGAAGTGATACTCCAGACATGCAGCCACCAGTTTCATTTCCTGCAAAATTGACGGTTTTATTATATGAAAGATTTAAGCACTTTAATGGAGATGCTTCTAAAGGAGTTACAATAATTCCTTGTGAATTAATTGATTATAACTCTGAGACGCTAAAAAAATATATTTTACAATATGTTGATTTGTGGAAACTAGAAGATGCATTTAAAACTTGGGTATCAGAGGCTTGTACCTATCATAGTACTTTGGTTGACAGAATTGTTCCTGGATATCCAAGAGCTGAAATTGAAGAATACAATAGTAAATTAGATTATGAGGACAATTTAATTGTTGCAGCTGAACCTTTTTTCCTTTGGGCTATTGAAGGAGGAGATGATCTAAAAGCAAAATTGCCTTTTCATAAAACAGATTTAAATGTAAAAATCGTTGATGATATACGTCCTTTTAAAATGATTAAGGTTCGTATCTTAAACGGTGCGCATACAGCAATGGTTCCTTTTTCACTTTTGCATGGTAATAAATTAGTAATGGAAACTGTTAACGGAGATTTTACCGGAAAATTTGTAAATAGCGTTATTAGTGAAATTAGTGAAACTCTTGATATGGACAAAAATGAAATTACGGCCTATTCTGAGGAAGTAATGGACCGATTTAAAAATCCATTTATCAAACATGCACTTGCTGATATTGCATTGAATTCTGTATCGAAATTCAAAGTAAGAGTTTTGCCTAGTTTATTAGGATACTACAATGCTAACAAAAAATTGCCTGTTAATTTGACTTTTTCATTAGCGAGTTTAATTCGTTTCTACAAAGGAACTTGGAATGGCCAAAGTTTACCAGTTAAAGATGGTGAAGATATTGTTTTATTTTTTGAAGGTTTGTGGAAATCAGATGATTATGAAAAAATAGCTCGTTTAACATTACAAAACAAAGGTTTCTGGGATGAAGATTTAACTGAAATTCCTGGATTAACAAGAGCAATTACAATTGCATTAGAAGAAATAGATTCAAACGGAATTGAAGCAGGTTTTGCTAAGTTTCAAGAAAGAATAAAATAAAAAAAAATCAATCAATAAATCTAATTTAATCTGCTAAAATCTTTTAAAATCTGCGTGAAATTATTTTTGCGCATTGATTTTCACGCAGATTTATACAGATCAAAGCAGATTTACACAGATTTGAATCTAAGCTGGGGAGTAAAATTCAGAAGAAAGTAATTTTGCTCAACGGGTTGAAAATAAGAGAAAAACAAAAAGAACAAAGAACAAAGGTTAATTATGGCAACGCAGAAAAAATTAATAAAAGTGAACCCAACCGATAATGTTGCGGTTGCTTTGGTGGATCTTACTGCAGGCGAAGTGATTGATTTTGAAGGACAATCAATTACCGTAGAGTCTGACGTAAAAATGAAACATAAGATTGCAATGGTTCCTTTTAATGTAGGAGACAGAATCATTATGTATGGTGTTTTGGTTGGAAAAGCAAGCGCTAGAATCGAAAAAGGCGGTTTACTTTCTACATTAAACGTAAAACACGAAAGTGATAAAGTTACTGGCAAAACAGAAACTATTGGCTGGACTGCACCAAATATCGATAAATGGAAAGACAGAACGTGGCAGGGCTATCATAGAGAAGATGGACAGGTTGGAACAGAAAATGTTTGGTTATTTTTTCCATTAGTTTTTTGTGAAAACAGAAACATTGAAATCTTAAAAGATATTTTTGAGAAAGAATTGATGAAACCAAAAGAGAACGATTATCAGTTATTGTTGCGTTCTTTGGTGAAATCAGAGACAGGTGGAGCAGGAAATCAGGAAGCTTCAAACGATGCGAATTTATTCAATAATATTCAGGTAAAATTCATTACGCACCAAGGAGGTTGCGGTGGAATTCGTCAGGATTCACATAGTTTGGCGAAGCTTTTGGCGGGTTATGTAAATAATCCAAACGTAGCTGGAGCAACGGTGTTGAGTTTAGGATGCCAGAATCTTCAGATTTCAATTTTTAAAGAAGCTTTAGATGCAATCAATCCGGATAGTAAAAAGCCTGTTTTGATTTACGATCAACAATCTATCGGAACAATTGAAACGATGTTGAGCAGTGTGGTAAAAGACACTTTTGAAGCGATTAAAAAAGCAAACGAGATCAAGAGGGAACCAGCACCATTATCTAAGTTAAGAATTGGTTTGGAATGTGGTGGATCTGATGGATTCTCTGGAATTTCTGCAAATCCAACATTAGGAGTGTTATCCGATCATTTAGTTGCTTTGGGAGGAACTACAATTCTTTCTGAATTTCCTGAATTATGTGGAGTAGAACAGGAATTAGTAAACCGTTGTATAGATGATAAGGATGGAAAACGTTTCTTAGACTTGATGAAATGGTACGAAAAAACAGTTGTTGATGCAGGTTCAGGATTTGACATGAATCCTTCTCCGGGTAACATTAAGGACGGTTTGATTACAGATGCTATGAAATCGGCTGGTGCTGCTAAAAAAGGTGGAACGTCGCCAATTACAGGTGTTTATGATTATGGAGAATATATTAACGAACCAGGCTTTACGTTGTTGTGTACGCCAGGTAATGACGTAGAATGTACAACTGCAATGGTAGGTTCCGGAGCGAATATGGTATTGTTTACAACAGGTTTAGGTACTCCAACGGGAAACCCAATCGCGCCGGTTGTGAAGATTTCTTCAAACACACAATTAGCAAACAAAATGTCTGATATTATTGATATTGATACGGGTGGAATTATCACTGGAGAAAAATCAATTGATGAAATGGCAGACGAAATGCTTGAGTTTATTATTAATGTTGCAAGTGGTAATATTAAAACAAAAGCAGCAGTTTTAAATCAGAATGATTTTATTCCTTGGAAAAGAGGGGTTTCTCTTTAGTCTTTTAGGCTCAAAGTTGCAGAGTTACAAAGAGACAAAGGTTTTATATAGAAGACGCACAATATGGTGCGTCTTTTTTTATGTTAAGTTTGTCTGTATGCGTCTCTTGTTTTTCGAGAAAGCTTCGGAGATGCGAAATATTTATAGTAAAAGATTAGCGGTTACCACATAAAGCTCCAGCGGAGCGACATATTTTTCTGCAACCTAAATATTTCGCTCCGCTCGAGTTTTATTCTCGATCGCTAATTGTTATCTATAAATATTTCGCGTCTCCGAAGCTTGCATAAAAAAAGCCCATTCTAAAATGAGCTTATATAACTTATATGGTTTAAAAAATTAAAAGTTGGTTTTAGCAGAAGATTTACGAATGTGTAATTCGGGTGCTAGAACAACCTTTTTTTCAATTTTAATCGTATCAGTTTTGTCTACTTGTTCTAAGAAAACACGTGCAGACATTTTACCCATTTCTAAAGGAGACTGATCTACAGAAGTAATAGATAATTCCATAAATTTAGTAAATGGCTCATTACTGAATCCTGCTACGCAAAACTCATTAGGAATGCTTATATTGCGTTCTTTTAGCTCCTGAATAGCTCCTAATGCAGCAAAATCACTCGAAGAGAAAAGAGCGTCGGGAGGTGTTTCTAATTGTAAAAGTTTATCAACCGATTCTTTACCGGCATCTACAGAACTTTTGGTGTAAATTACATATTCCTCTTTAAAATCAATTCCATTGTCTAATAGAGCTTGTTTGTAACCTAAAAACCTGTTTTTGAAAATATCTAAGGATTGATCTCCCGAAAAATGCGCAATATTTCTGCAGCCTTCATCAATTAGATGTTTGGTTGCCAGGTAACCACCTTTAAAGTCGTTAATAGTAACGGAACTAACACCATCAATATGTTTGCTTCGGTCAAAAAATATCAACGGTACATTTTTTTCTAATACATTTCTGAATGCACTGTCATTTTCATTCGAAATACCCGTGACTGACATCATGATTCCATCTACTTGTGCATCTACAAGAGTATGAAGGTTTTCATTCTCTCTTTTAATGCTTTCGTGTGTTTGACAAATAATCACTTGATAACCATGAGGGTAAAGTTCTTCTTCGATTCCCCGAATAACAGAAGCGAAAAAGTTACTGTCAATACGTGGTACAATAACACCGATATTATTACTTCGACCGCTCTTTAAAGCTAGTGCTAATTTATTTTGCTTGTAATTCATCGCTGCGGCAGTTTTGATAACCAGTTCGCGAGTAGCCTCCTTGATTTTAGGATTATTGTTTAATGCTCTCGAAACCGTTGCAGCAGTGATATTTAGTTTTTCAGCAATATCATAAATAGTTACTTTTTCACTCATTAAAAAAAAGTTTATCGGTTTATTTTAGACAAAAGTACATTTTTTTTCATTATGTAATAAAAATTGTTATCGATTACCATAATCAAAAACTAAAACGATTTAGGTTTTACAATGATAATAAATTATCTAAATTTTTGCATTAAATGTAATTAAAATTTATAATAAAAATTAAATATATAATTTTTTTCTAAATTAATTTGGTGTCTTAGAACAATTTTTCTACTTTCGTGTAATCGATTACATGATTTTATAGTGTTTTCGGTTCTAAACAGGAAAATATAGCGTAAATGATTACTAATAAGACCTTCACATTAAAAAAGATTCTACTTTTAACTGCTTTTGGTATATTGGCTGTTTCATGTACAAAACATGTTTCATCCCTTTCTTCAGATTCAGACAACACATGGAAGAGAATGGAGATGGTTTTGAAAAGTATTCCGCAGACTCGTTTTTCTGACAAAGTGTATAATATAAATGACTTTGGTGCAGTTGCAGATGGAAAAACACTGAACACAACGGCATTCGAAAAAGCAATAAAAAAATGTGCTGCAAATGGTGGAGGTCAGGTTTTAGTTCCTGACGGAAAATATCTGACAGGTGCAATCCATTTAGAAAGTAATGTAAATCTGCACTTAGCAGATAAGGCTGAAATCCTTTTTAGTTTAAATCCGAAAGATTTTCCGATTGTTCATACTTCATGGGAAGGAACTGAGGTAATGAATTACTCTCCACTGATTTATGCTAAAAACAAAACGAATGTTGCTGTTACAGGAAAAGGCATATTAAACGGCCAGGCAGATAGTACCAATTGGTGGATTTGGGCGGGCAGTAAAAATTATGGATGGAAAAAAGGTTTTCCATCTCAAAATGACCCAACAAATCGCGAGGTTTTGGTGGATATGGCAGAAAAAGGTGTTCCAGTGTCTGAAAGAGTTTTTGGAGAAGGAAGGTATCTACGTCCCAATTTTATTGAATTTTTTGAATGTAATACTGTTTTAGTAAAAGATGTAACTGTAATTAATTCTCCATTTTGGATTTTACATCCAATAAAAACAAACAATATAATTATTGAAAGTGTAACGGTCAACAGTCACGGACCCAATAATGATGGTTGTGATCCTGAATATTCTCAAAATGTTGTGATTAAAAACTGCACATTCAATACAGGTGATGATTGTATTGCTATTAAAGCGGGACGCGATGGTGATGGTAGGAGAGTGGCAATTCCAAGTAAAAATATTATTGTGCAAAACTGCAAAATGATTGATGGTCACGGAGGTGTTGTAATTGGAAGTGAAATATCAGCAGGAGTAAATAATGTTTTTGTTGAAAACTGTGTTATGGACAGTCCAAATTTGGATCGTGCCATTCGCATCAAAACCAATTCAAAAAGAGGTGGAGTTATAGAAAATATTTTTGTTCGAAATCTTGAAGTAGGAACGGTAAAAGAATGTGTTTTAAAACTTAATATGTTTTATAACGTTTACGGATCTCAGACGGGAAATTTTATTCCAACGATAAGAAATGTCAGTTTAGAAAATGTAAATGTTAAGAATGGTGGCAAATATAGTGTTTGGGCAGATGGATATGCAGCATCACCAGTTGAAAATATCACATTAAAAAATGTAAAAATTCAGAAAGTAGATTCGCTTTACTTGTTGAAAAATGTAAAAAATATAAAGTTTATAGATACCTACGTTAATAGTAAAAAAGTAGAATCTGTAAAATAAGATTTTCTCAAAATTGGTAATTAGTAATTTGAAGATTTTTTGAGAGTATTGTTTTTTGAAGGAGTTAAAAAGGAGTTTAACTACTGTTAAGCTCCTTTCTTAACCGAAAAATAAAAATGAAAATGCAAAAATTGAAGTTAGTTTTAGCGGTATTTTTTTATGTTGTTTCGGCACAAAGCCAGCAGTATCAAATTGATTCGTCTTATACGATAAAAAGCACTTATGCTAAATTAATTAAAAAGCATCCTTTTATTACCATTCCAGAAGTTAAACCAAATCCTGATGTTCAGGAAATATTTGATTTGGTTTACAACAAAGAAAAAGATAGAGTACTTCATTTTGATGCCTTTGTCAATAAAAAAAAGAAAAAGAATCCGGCTGTAATTATGATCCATGGAGGCGGATGGAGATCTGGAAATAAAGATCAAATGCAGTTTATAGGAAAAGAAATCGCGGCAAAAGGATATACCACTTTTTCAATAGAATACAGATTGTCATTAGAAGCAAAATATCCAACAGGAGTAATTGATGTCAAAAATGCCATAAAATTTATCAAAGACAATGCTTCAAAATTTAATGTGGATGCCAATAAAATAGCAATTTTAGGCTGTTCTGCGGGAGGACAGATGGCGGCTTTAATTGGCACAACAAATAATAATCCAATTTTCGAAGACAAGACTTTTAAAAGTAAATCTTCCTCAAAAGTAAATGCAATCGTCGATGTAGATGGAGTTTTGGCAATGAAACACCCAGAATCTACTGAAGGAGAAGTGGCCGCTTTTTGGTTGGGTGGAAAATCAAATGAGATTCCGGAAAATTGGAAAAATGCTTCTGCTTTAACGCATACCGATAAAAATACACCGCCAATATTATATATCTGCAGCAGTATTCCCAGATTTCATGCAGGAAGAGACGATATGATTAAAATTTTGAATGAATATAAGATTTATAATGAAGTACATACGATAGCAGATTCTCCTCATTCCTTTTGGTTCTATGAACCTTGGTTTGGGCAGACAATTTCGTATACTGTAGGATTTTTAGATAAAATTTTTAAGTAATTTAGAATGAAAATCTAAACCAGTAAAAATTATGTCTAAATCTCTACTTACAAAGATTAATCTTAAAACGGCAATTGTTATATTATTTTTTTTAGGTTTTAAAACAATAGCTCAAAATCAAAACGAATCAGGAAAAAGTATAATTCCTTATGATTTAAAATGGTCGGAGAGAATGGCGCTTACGATCTTAAACAGATATCCGCAGGCCTGGCAGCTGGACGGAAACGAAAAGCCAAAGTGGGATTATAAAATGGGATTTGTATTGTCCGGTTTTGAAAAATTATATCAAAAAACAAATGATAAAAAGTATCTGAATTATATCAAAGAGTATGTTGATGAAATGATTGACAGCACCGGAAATATAAAAAAATATGTTAGTAAAGAATATAATATTGACTATCTGAACCCGGGAAAACTGCTTTTTAATTTGTATGATATTACAAAAGATTCCCGCTATCTGGAGATTATAGGGAAGTTAAGAACGCAATTAGAAACGCAGCCAAGAACTGCAAGTGGAGGATTTTGGCACAAACAAATTTATCCAAATCAAATGTGGATAGACGGTTTGTATATGGCAGAACCATTTTATACTCAGTTCACTGTAAAATATGAAAAAGGAAAAAGTTTAGAGGATATTGCAAAACAATTTGAATTGGTTCAAAATCATATTGTAGATAAAAAAACAGGTTTAGTTTATCAGGCTTGGGACGAAAGCAAAGAAATTGGATGGGCAGACAAACAAAAGGGAACTTCACCTACAATCTGGGGAAGGGGAATTGGATGGTACATGGTAGCATTGGTAGAAACTTTAGATTATTTTCCAAAGTCACACCCAAAGCATAAAGTTTTGGTACAATATCTGAATGAGATTGCAAAGAATGTAAATCAGTATAAAAGCGAATCTGGTTTGTGGTATCAGGTAGCGGATAAACCGGAAAAGTTTGGAAATTATGTTGAGCCTTCTGCTTCCGGTATGATAATTTATGCTTTTGCAAAAGGAACCAATAACGGCTATTTGGGAGGAAGTTATAAAACTACAGCTAAAAAATCTTTTGACAGTTTTGTAAAAGAATTTATAAAAGTAGATAAAAAAGGAGAGATAAATGTTTTGAATGTGTCATCGAACATTGGTTTGGGAGGAAAGTCCTTTCGTGATGGAACAAACGAATATTACCTTACTTCAAAACCAAGAGATAACGGTGCAATAGGTCTTGGAGCCTTTTTGCTGGCCGCGATAGAATTAAATAAATAATAGAATTTAAATATATTTTGAAATGAAAAGTAATAGAAAGCAAAGTTATTGGATGTCGTTTTTGATGATCTGTGTTATGACGATTACAAGTTGTAAAGTAACTTCTCAGGAGCCTGCAAAGAAAGATATCGTAATTGCAAAAAATGCGAAGTGGTCTGATAAAATGGCTTTGACATTAATGAAGCGTCATCCTGAATCCTATATGCTGGACGATGCTAAAAAGCCAAAATGGGATTATGTACACGCTTTAGTACTGCATTCAATTGAAGAATTGTACAAAAAAAATCCGGATCCAAGATACAAAGCTTATGTAAGAGGTTATGTAGATCAATTGGTACAGGCAGACGGAAGTATCAACACTTATGAATTTGACAAGTTTAATATCGATTTAGTTCTTCCTGGACGTTTACTTTTTGATGTTTATGCTTATTCAAAAGAAGATAAATACTTAAAAGCACTACAGTTAATCCGTAAGCAGCTTTCGGAGCAACCAAGAACTGTGAGCGGCGGATTCTGGCACAAACAAATCTATCCAAATCAAATGTGGTTAGATGGTTTATATATGGGAGAACCTTTCTACGCAGAATATACAGCGAAGTTTGAGAATGGAAAAAGTTTCGATGATATCGCAAAACAGTTTGAATTGATTCAGTCGAAAGCTACAGATCCAAAAACTGGATTATTATACCATGGATGGGACGAAAGTAAACAAATGCCATGGGCTAATAAAGAAACGGGAAATTCACCAAATTTCTGGTCCAGATCTTTAGGCTGGTACGTAATGGCTTTGGTTGATGTATTAGATTATATGCCAAAGGATCATCCAAAAAGAAAAGAATTGATTCAGTATTTAAACAATTCTTCTGAGGCTATACTTAAATTTCAGGATAAATCAGGTTTATGGTATCAGGTAACGGATAAAGGCGGAGAAAAAGGAAATTATCTAGAAGCTTCTGGTTCAGCTATGTTTGCTTATGCTTATGCAAAAGGAGCTAATAAAGGTTATTTGCCAGCTAAATTTAAGAAAGCAGCTAACAAAGCTTTTGATGGATTAACTACAGTTTTAATTAAAAAAGTAGATGAAGATGGCGGAATCACTTTGACAAACTGCTGTCAGGTTGCAGGTTTAGGAGGAACTCCATACCGTGACGGATCTTACGAATATTACGTAAACGAAAGAAAAAAAGATAACGATCCTAAAGCAACTGGACCATTTATTTTAGCTGCTATAGAATTAAATAGATAAGAAATCATTTCAGAAACCCGACAAGTTTTTTAAACCTGTCGGGTTTAATTGAAATAATAGTTTCAAAAAATGAAAAATATAAAAATCATCCTTTTACTTTTCTCTATTTTTTTCTTTCAGAAAGGTACAGCACAAGTCTGGGTTCCTGATAATGATGACGGCACATACACCAATCCAATTCTTCATGCTGATTATTCAGATCCGGATGTTGTTCGCGTAGGAGATGATTATTATATGACTGCTTCTTCATTTAACTGTATTCCTGGTCTTCCAATTCTACATTCTAAAGACTTAATAAACTGGAAAATTATAGGTTATGCACTGGCGAAACAACCACCTTATGAAACTTATGATAGAGTACAGCATGGGAATGGAGTTTGGGCGCCAAGTATTACGTACCATAAAAATGAGTTTTACATTTATTATCCAGATCCCGATTTCGGAATTTATATGATTAAAGCCAAAAAAGCGGAAGGACCATGGTCGGAACCGCTTTTGGTTAAAGCAGGAAAAGGACTTATAGATCCAAGTCCACTTTGGGATACAGATGGTAAAGCTTATATGACCCATGCTTTTGCAGGAAGCCGCGCACAGATTAAAAGTTTATTAGTTGTTTGCACTATGAATCCAGAAGGAACCGTCGTAAACAATGACGAAGTAATGGTAATTGATGGGCATGAAGGCGAAGAAACCATAGAAGGTCCAAAATTTTATAAACGAAATAACTATTACTATATTTTTGCTCCGGCAGGTGGTGTGCCAACAGGATGGCAGAGTATTTTACGATCTAGAAATGTTTTTGGACCTTATGAAAAGAAAAAGGTTTTGGAACAAGGTTCTACAACTATAAATGGTCCGCATCAAGGTGCTTGGGTAACAACTCAAACAGGAGAAGACTGGTTTTTTCATTTTCAGGATAAAGGAGCTTATGGTCGAATTGTTCATTTACAACCCATGAAATGGATAAACGACTGGCCGGTTATGGGAGAAGATTTTGATAAAAACGGAATCGGAGAACCAGTTACTACTTATAAAAAACCAAATGTTGGTAAAAAATATCCAATAGAAGTACCTGAAACTTCAGATGAATTTAATGAACCTAAACTGGGACTACAATGGCAATGGCAGGCTAACAAACAAACTAATTTTGGATTTCCAACTAGTTTAGGGTATCTGAATTTGTTTTGTAATACAGTATCTCAAAACATTTTTAATGCTCCAAATCTTTTATTACAAAAATTCCCGGCAGAAGAATTTACAGCAACAACAAAACTGACTTTCAATTCCAGATTAAATGGTGAATCAACAGGTTTAATTATTATGGGATTAGATTATAGTGCTCTCTGTTTCAAAAATGATAATGGGAAATTATATCTAAATCAGAAAACAGGAACTTTTGCAAATACTATTTCAGAAATAGAAACGAAATCTATATTAATAGAGAACAATACCATTTATTTGAGAGTAAAAATCAAGAAAGGTGCTATCTGTAACTTTTTCTACAGCTTAGATGATAAAAATTATCAGCCAATAGGAACTGAATTTAAAGCAAGAGAAGGAAAATGGATTGGTGCTAAAGTGGGACTTTTTGCTTTAGGTGAAGAAGTGAAAAATGATTCTGGAAATGTAGTAGTAGATTGGTTTAGAGTAACGAAATAAGAAAGAAATAATGCAGTTAAAAAAACAAATAATCCTTTTTTTATGTTTTTGCAGTTTTGCTGTAAAATCTCAGAATTCTTATAAGAGATGGCCTGAAATCATTCGTAAGAATGACGCAGCCTGGTTTGGATCGGATGAAGCCAAAAGAATTGCAGAGAATGTTTTACTGTATCAAAGAGATATTGGCGGCTGGCCCAAAAATATTCAGATGCAGGAAGAGCTGACTGAAAAACAGAAAAAAGATTTAATTGCACTGAAAAAAACTGCTGTTGAAACCACAACAGATAATGGAGCAACTTGTCAGGAAATGCTTTTTATGTCTAAGATGTATGCTCAGCTAAAAGATGAACGTTACAAAGAATCTTTTCTAAAAGGCTTGAATTATTTGTTGGAAGCACAGTATTCAAACGGCGGATGGCCTCAGTTTTATCCGTTAAAAAAAGGATATTATACGCATATTACTTACAATGATGATTCAATGGTTAATATTATGAATGTAATAAAAGCCATTGCTAATGAAACAGATTATTACAGTATTAAACCTTCGAAAGAAATTGTAGAGAAATGCAAAAAATCCTTTGACAAGGGAATAGATTGTATTTTAAAAACGCAATACAAACAAAATGGTGTTTTAACTGCATGGTGCGCCCAACACGATGAAGTTACCTTTGCGCCGGCAAATGCAAGAGCTTTTGAATTAGCTTCATTAAGTGGTTATGAATCGGCAAAAATTGTATTGCTATTGATGTCAATTGACAAACCTTCAAGAGAAATTGTAACCGCTGTTAAAAGTGCTGTGGAATGGTTTGAAAAAACGAAAATTACCAACTTAGCAGAGAAAAGAGTTTTAAATGACGCAGGAAAAATTATAGATAAAAAAATGATTCCAGCTGTAAACGCAAGTCCAATATGGGCTCGATTTATGGACTTAGAAACCAACGAACCTTTCTTTTGTGACCGTGACGGAATAAAAAAGAAATCAATTGATCAGATTGGTTCAGAACGCAGAAACGGCTATTCCTGGTATTCCGATGCTCCAAAAGAAGTTTTAAAAAGATTTCCGGATTGGGCAGTTAAAAATGGCACAAAAGTAGGTGCTGCAGAAAAAAAGAACATAAGCTTAATTACTGTAGCACAAGACGGTTCAGGAGATTTTACTAAAATTCAGGATGCTGTTTATGCAACTCCTGCATTCCCTTATGAAAAAGTGACAATCTTCATTAAAAATGGAATTTACAACGAAAAAGTCCGAATTCCGGAATGGAACAACAATGTAATTTTAAAAGGCGAAAGTAAAGAAAACACGATTATAACCTTTGATGATAATTTTTCAAAAATTGCTTTAGGAAGAAACAGTACTTTTTATACCTATACACTTTTGGTTGAAGCAGATGACTTTACAGCATCCAATTTGACGATTAAAAATACCTCAGGCGAACGTGGTCAGGCAATTGCATTATCAGTTACAGGAAACAGGGTCAAAATTTTAAATTGTAATATTTTAGGAAATCAGGATACTTTATACTTGTCAGGAAAAGAAGCAAAACAATATTTCAAAGATTGTTATATAGAAGGAACGACAGATTTTATTTTTGGAGGAGCTACTGCTTTATTCGAAAATTGTACCATTCACAGTATCAAAAGTTCTTATATCACTGCAGCTTCAACACCTGTAGGAACTTCTTTTGGTTTTGTTTTCAAAAACTGTAAACTAACTGCAAATCCTGATGCAAAAGAGGTGTATTTGGGAAGACCATGGAGAATCTATGCTAAAACGGTTTTCATAAACTGCGAAATGGGGAAACAAATTAAACCCGAAGGCTGGGAAAACTGGTCAAAACCGGAAGCAGAAAAAAACAGCTTTTATGCGGAATACAATTGTACGGGAGAAGGTTTTCAGCCTTCAAAAAGAGTTAGTTGGTCGCATCAGCTTTCAAAAAAAGATGCAGGGCAGTATACAATCGAAAATATCCTTAAGGATAAAACAGCTAATTGGTATTTAAATTAAGTGACTCTCATTTTTGAGAATGTAAATCAAAAAAACATGAATATTAGATATTTATTTCTTTTACTTCTTTTACTTTTTTCCTGTGTCTCGTTTTCGCAGAACAGTGATTTCCCATCTGCTAAAGTAGATTCAATAGTTAATAGTATTCAGATTCCAATATTCCCATCCTTTACAGTAGATGTTGTAAAGCTTGGAGCAAAAGGCGATTCTATTACTGACAACAAAAAGGTTTTTGATAAAGCAATGGCATTGTGCAAAAAGAATAATGGTGGTACTATAATAGTTCCAAAAGGAATTTATAAAATAAACGGTCCAATTCATTTTGTAAGTAATGTCAATCTGAGGATAGAAAAAGGAGCAAAAATAAAATTTAGTGACAATCCAAAAGATTATCTGCCATTGGTTTTAACAAGCTGGGAGGGCACAATACTCTATAATTACAGTCCGCTTATTTATGCAAATACTTGTAATAATATTGCCATTACCGGAGAAGGAACAATTGATGGAGAAGGAGGGAAAATCTGGAAAACCTTTAAAGTAAAAGAAGGAGCAGGTAAAAACTTAAGCCGTGAAATGAATCATACTAATGCGCCAATTGAAAACAGAAAATTTGGCGAAGGTTATTTTTTAAGACCGCAAATGATTCAGTTTTTAAATTGCAAAAATATTTTAGTAGAAAATATTAGAATTGAAAATTCGCCATTTTGGTGCCTACACTTATTAAAATCTCAGAGCATCACAATTCGTGGTATCAGCTATAAATCGTTGAATCATAACAATGATGGAATTGATCCTGAATATGCAAAAGACGTTTTAATAGAAAATGTTAACTTTGATAACGGAGATGACAATGTAGCCATAAAAGCAGGAAGAGATCATGAAGGACGAGCCAATACAGCAACACCAAGCGAAAATATTGTAATAAGAAACTGTAATTTTAAAGGACTTCACGGAGTGGTGATTGGCAGCGAAATGTCGGCTGGAGTACAGAATGTTTTTGTAGAAAATTGTAAAACAGCAGGGTATTTAAAAAGAGGAATTTATCTAAAAACCAATGCCGATCGTGGGGGATATATTAAAAATATATTTGTTAGAAATATTCAGTTAGATCAAGTAGAAGATTGCTTGTATATCACCGCAAATTATCATGGAGAAGGAAAAGGTTATCAGTCGGATATATCTAATGTACATTTTTCAAATATCAGCTGTAACAAAGCTTCTGAATCTGGAATTGTTATTCAGGGATTTACAGATAAAAAGATTCAAAACATATCATTAAAAAACATTGAGATCAAAGAAGCAAAAAATGCCTTATCAAACGAGAATGCAGAAAATGTTTTAATATCAGATGTTTTTATAGGGCATAAAGCAACGGTTCCTACAGCAGTTTCGAAGAATTAATTTTTTACCACAAAGTACACAAAGAAAACGCAAAGTTCGCAAAGCTTTAGACAATTTTCTTTGCGGTTAAACTAAAAGACACAAAGGAATAAAGTTTCTTCTGTAGTGTAGACGCACTGCAGTGCATCTACACAATAAATATCGATGAAGCTTTACGAAAAATATAACTTTGTGTCCTTTGCGTAAACCTTTGCATTCTGCGGTTAGACCACCACCAACAATAAAAAAACAAAAACAACAAACAAAATGAAAAAATACATTCTTCTAGCATTTCTAATAACATCCTTTAGTTTTGCACAAAAAACATCATTGTATTGTATTGGTGATTCAACAATGGCAAATAAAAAAGATCCAGATCGAAATCCGGAACATGGTTGGGCACAGGTCTTGCAATCTTTTTTTAAGGAAGATATAGTAGTTATAAACAAAGCAGTAAACGGAAGAAGCACCAAGAGTTTCATCAATGAAAAACGCTGGGATTCTATTTATAATAAGCTTAAAAAAGGAGATTACGTATTTATTGAATTTGGACATAATGATCAAAAAATAGAAGACTCTTCACGATATACAAATCCACACACAGCTTATAGATATAATCTTATTCGCTTTATAATGGAGAGTAGAGAAAAAGGAGCTATACCAATATTATTGACCTCTATTAGTAGACGAAACTTTAATGAAAAGGGAGTTTTAGTTCCTACACATGGCGAATATCCTTTAGAAACCCGTTTAGTGGCACAGGAATATAAAGTGCCATTTATCGATTTGGAATATTATACCGAGTTATTGGAACAGTCTTATGGACCGGAAAACTCGAAATTACTTCATTTACATTTTAAAGCAGGAGAAAATAATTATTATGATAAAGATAAAGCAGATGATACGCATTTGTCTTTAAAAGGGGCGCTTGAGGTTGCTCAGATAGTGGTCAGACAAATTAAATTGCTTGAAGATAAATCTTTGGCAAAATTAAAGACAGCTATTAAATAAAAACGTATAAGTTAAGAATTAAGCTTTTTCTATCTTAATTTAAACGTATAGTGGTAGTAAATATTTTAAACATAAGATACATTTGTAATTCTAAATAAAAATTTTAAAATTTAAAGTTTTTTGATTAACCAAAGTAATTAGTTCTTAAAAAGAGAAGGCTCAGGCTTTCTCTTTTTTTTGCCCTTATATTTTGTTCTTCTATCATTTATAATACACCTATAAAAAAGGAAAAAATCAACCTTTTCGTTTCTTTGTTGATTAAAATTTACGGGTTTAGTATTTAAAAACGTACAGAATTACCTTAATCTGTAAGTTTAAAAACTTTTACTGGCATTAATAAAACCTCTTTCAGGAGAAATTTGCACACTGAAATAAGATTTTGATTGTAAGTCTATTGTAGAAGGGAATTATTAAATCTCCTCTCTGCAGAACAAAAGATATGCTGAAAATCATTTTCTTATGGTTGTAAAATTATTAAAACATCTAAACAATTAAATGTCATGAAAAATAAATTACTCCCTTTATTTGTTGCTTTGGGATCTTATTCTGCTTATTCGCAAGTAGGTGTGGGGACATTAACGCCCAACGCTTCTGCTCAGTTGGATATAACTTCTGATAGCAAGGGGCTTTTGATTCCTCAAATTGCATTGAAAAGCAGCACAGATATTCAAACAATTAAAACTGGCAATGTTGAAAGTTTATTAGTTTTTAATACTTCTACAATAGCAGATATCACTCCAGGTTATTACTATTGGTATAAAGGAAGATGGAACAGAATTGCTATTTCTGGTGAAGGTGGAGGAAAAACTGAGACAGGTACAGGAACCGTCCCTCCGGCTGACAGAGGAAAGACTGATTATCCAGGAGAAAATGTACTTATTTACACTAACACCACAAATGGAGATGTTTATGTTCAAAATCCTGATGGAACCTGGACTAGAATTAATGGAAAAGATGGTGTAAATGGAGGCAATGGTGCACCAGGTACACCTGGAGTATCAATTCCTTTCGGTTCTACTATTTATGTGGATAAAACAACAAGCATAGTGTATGTTTTAACACCTGGATCAGATCCTTCAAAACCAGAAAACTGGATTCCGGTAAATGGAAAAGATGGTAACAATGGAAAAGACGGTATTAACGGAGGTAACGGAGTTCCAGGAGCAAGATAATAAAGGAATCTTTTTAAAAATGTTTAAAAGGAGGTTAAAAGCAGATTTTGATTTTTTTGAAAAATCTTTTTTTGATCATAGTGAAGATAAAACAAAAGAATACGACCGCATAGTGTATGTAGTTTATGATAAACAGGAATTACTGGGATTTCTACAGGAAAATAGAAGTTCAAATGTTTTGGTTTGTTTATTTGATAAACAGTTTTATACCAGCTTATCCTTTTTAGATATAATGAATAATCTGATCTTGTTTGATGAGTGTAAAACAAGACAAGAAATTTTTAAAGAAATAAAAACATTCTTTAAAAAGAAATTAGATTTTAGAAATGACAGTATGTCTTTACAGCAGTTAAATTTTATGGAAACAAAATTTCCTGAGTATTACAAAGCTATGTACTATTTAATGTAATAATTTATTCTTTATATTTTCTGTACATCTATTTTGATTGATAATGTACATGAATTGCAGGGTAAGGATTATTCCTTATCCTGCATTTTTTTTAAGTTGTTTCGGAACAATTAATTACCTTAAATTGTTCTGAAAAATAATTAGAAATAATGAAAAAGACTCTTATAATTTTAGTTATTATTGGTACTTTGAATTTCTCTTACTCTCAGGAAAAAAAATGTCTTTCCCGATGAAACTATTGTCACTAATTTTAGAAATCACCGAAAGTTATAGCTAAATGATCTGAAAAAAATACATTATAACTGATTTTGGAGTTGTAAATGATAGTACATTATTTCAAACCAAAAATGATACAAGGTGTAATGACCGGGCAGCAGCAAACGGAGGAGGTGTGATAATAATTCCGAAAGGTGCTTTTTTAACTGGTACTTTATTTCCAAAAATATAAGTTTAAAATGCACTCCTTTTTTTGGAGTTAAGAAAGATTCCAATGCGGGTTTGAGTAATTTTAAATTTGAAAATTTAAACATAGAATCTTTAAAAATGAAGATTGATAAAGGTCTTATTAAGGACATTACTTTTGAAAATGTCTATATCAATAAGGTGTTAGTGGAGTAATTTTGTACTGTCTAAGGCTTTTTTTCTTAATAAAATTGTAAGAAAAGGGAGTGTTTAGGTGCAATGTTTTATTATTATTCTTAGGGTTTAAGATACTTTGTATAAAGCCTGAAAACGAATTGTTAAAAGGAGTTCTTTGAATAAGTGTTTGATTTATAAATATTTGTGTTTGCTAAAGATTGCAAAAAATAAAGGGTCAATTTATTGTAAAGAAAATGAGTGAAAAACTGCATTAAATTTAACAGCAATTTTGTTGTAACTATCACACAAACTTTTATTTTTGTGGCTTAATTTAACAATATATAAGCATGAAAGATTTATTAGTAAAAATCAACGCCGAAATTGACACATTTAAAGCAGAAGCTGAATCTTTAACTGAAAAAGGTATTAAAGCTGCAGGTCCAAGAGCACGTAAAGCTACTTTAGAAATCGAAAAACTTTTAAAAGAGTTCAGAAAAGTTTCTATCGAAGAATCAAAAAAATAATACAACTAAAAACCTCGTCAATTGACGAGGTTTTTTTATACTTTAAAATACGTAAAGTTTAAGAAAAGAGAAGAAACCTATGTTACTTTGCTTCTCTGCAACTTTGTATCTTTAAATAGAATTTCTATCAATAAAATTAAACGGTACCTTTACTTGTCCTTTTTCTTTGTTTAAAATCATTCGGGCTGCGGTTTCTCCCATAATATTAAAATCGGTTGACATTACAGTAATACCTAATAATTCTTTTAGGGGAGTATCGTTATAAGAGATCACGCCAATTTCTTTCCCCAGAATAAATTCTTCATCACGAATCTGTTTCATTAAATTTACCAAATCAGATTCTTCGATTGTAATAAACAAATCACCTTTTTTAAGAATCATATCGTCATAAACCTCACTTAAAATCTCAAAATTGATTTCGTGTTCGACACAGAATTTTCTAAATCCATGCAAGATTCGTCTCGGATAAGGATAAACTGCTTTGTCCGGATAAACCAAAATTAATCGCTTGTATTTTGTAATTTTAGGAAGACCTTCTTTTAAGGCGTTATAAATATCGTTTTCAAAATCCTGATAAATTTTGATAACATCATCTCCGGTACCTAACTTAATATTGTCTAAAACAACTAGTTTTTCTTGCGGAATTTTTTTTATGGCATTTACAACTTCATCTGTAAAACTTAAGTGTTTTAATTCGTCTGTTTTAAAGTGTGTAGTAATTACATAATAATCGTATGCACCATCAAATTTATCCAGAATGTTTAGAAACAAGGTTTCATCGCAATGATAAATCTGAAGATCCACATGTGCATTTGCTCCCAAAGTATCAATAAAAGAGCTGTAGGTTTTCATTTTATAAGAACTCAGCTTATTGGTCAAAAACAAAATATTTACTTTAGACTCCAGTTTGGTTCTTGTGATATAGTAGCCTTTTCCTCTAATGGAAGAAATAATTTTTCTTTCCTTTAATATATTATATGCTTTCTCCACAGTATCACGAGACATATAAAATTCTTCACTAAAACTGTTGATAGAAGGAATTTTTTGATTGATTTTTAAATTTCCGTTGGCGATGTTCTGAAGAATCGAGTCAACAATCTGTTTGTATTTCGGAACTCGTGAATCTTCGTCTATTTTAATAAGTTTAATCATGGTGTCTGGGAAACTTGTCTCGTATTTCAACGAAACGATTTTTTAATTATAACTTTTATAAGAAAAACTCTTTAAGGTAAATGTTTTTTCATAAAAAAAAGAGATTTTCAATTTGGCTTGTAATACTTTTTTTATATTTATTGAAATTTCCTCAAAATGCGGATTCAACAATTACGAAATCGATTGCTAAAGTAGCCATTTTAAATTTATTTCTCCAATAATTACAGGCTGTTATTTCTAATAATCCTCGCTTTTTAACAAAAAATCCAGAAAACATAAAGGATAGTACAGGACAGTTTTGTTTTTTACATTCTATTATTTTACAAAACCAAATTACTAACAAACCGAACCTTAAACCAAAAACATTATATGGAATCATTATTAGGAATCATTTTTCATTCTATCGGAGGATTTTCTTCAGGTAGTTTTTATATGCCTTTTAAGAAAGTAAAAGACTGGGCTTGGGAAAGCTATTGGCTGGTAGGAGGATTTTTCTCCTGGCTGATTGTTCCACCGCTTGCAGCCTACTTGACAATTCCAAATTTTATCGACATTATCGCAGCTGCTTCTCCATCAATAAAATACTTTACTTTTTTAATGGGATTAATCTGGGGAATAGGTGGTTTAACTTATGGTTTAGGCGTTCGCTATTTAGGAATGTCTTTAGGAAACTCAATTACATTAGGGTTCTGTTCTGCATTCGGAGCTTTAGTTCCTTCAATTTATTACGATATCGTTCCAACAGAAGGTAAAATTTCATTTACACATATGCTTTCCAATTCTGGAGGTCAGCTGGTTTTGTTGGGAGTTGTGGTATATCTTATAGGTATTGCTATTTCCGGAAAAGCAGGAATGTTGAAAGAAAAGGATTTTGCAACAGGTCATGAGGATAAGGATAAAGATTTCAACTTAGTAAAAGGTTTGATTGTAGCTGTGATTTCAGGAATTTTGAGTTCATTCTTTAATTACGGAATCGAAGCTGGAAAATCAATGGCAGAGCAAGCTGTAATAACAGGTTCTAATCCGTTATTTCAAAACAATGTGACTTATGTTGTTTTGTTATGGGGAGGTTTAACTACTAACTTTATTTGGTGTCTTTATTTGAATTTTAAAAATAAAACAATTAAAAATTATACAGACAAATCTACTCCAATAACTAAAAACGTTATGTATTCTGCTCTTGCCGGAACAATGTGGTTTTTACAGTTTTTCTTTTACGGAATGGGAGAGAGCAAACTTGGAAATGGTGCCAGTTCGTGGATTCTGCACATGGCAACCATCATTTTAACAGCAAACTTTTGGGGTTTTTATTTGAAAGAATGGAAAGGAGTTTCTAAAAAAACAATAAGAACTTTTTTCTGGGGGATCGGGCTTATTATGCTGGCGATCGTTTTGGTAGGAATTGGTAACTCATTATAAATAATACAAGAAAATAATATAAGTATATGTCGAATACAAAAACAATTAATACAAATTTTAAGCATGTAAGCTACCTTTGGGATGATGCAAAAGCTGCAGCACTAGCGGGTGATGAAGTGGCGCTTTTTATTTATCGTTCTAATTTATTAGGAGCTGATTTAAGACTGACGAATTACGGAGGAGGAAATACTTCTGTAAAGATTACAGACAAAGATCCTTTAACAGGTGAATCTTCTGAAGTAATGTGGATTAAAGGTTCTGGAGGTGATATTGGAACTTTAACAAAATCGGGTTGTGCAGCTTTGTATTTGGATAGACTTCGTAATCTTGAAAATGTTTACAGAGGAATTGAGTTTGAAGATGAAATGGTAGAATTATTCAACCACTGTATTTTCGATTTAGCGTCAAAAGCGCCTTCTATCGATACACCTTTACATGGTTTTCTTCCATTCAAACATATTGATCACTTACATCCGGATGCAGCAATTGCAATTGCGGCTGCTAAAGATGGAAAGAAGATTACAGAAGAATTATTCAACGGAGAAATCGGTTGGGTAGGCTGGCAACGTCCAGGCTTCGATCTTGGTCTTCAGTTAAGAGCTTGTTTAGAAGAAGCAGCTAAGAACGGTAAACAATTACGTGGTATTATGTTAGGTTCTCACGGTTTATTTACTTGGGGAGATACTGCATACGAAAGTTATATCAATACGCTGGAAGTAATCGAGAAATGTGCTGAATATTTAGAAAATAACTACGGTAAAAAACGTCCGGTTTTTGGAGGAAAGAAAATTGACAGCCTTCCAGAAGCAGACCGCAAATTGAAAGCAGCAAAAGTAGCTCCAATTTTAAGAGGCTTCTGTTCATCAGAGCGTCAAATGATTGGTCATTATACAGATGATACTAGAGTTTTAGAATTTATTAATTCTAATGATTTAGCGAAATTAGCTCCATTAGGGACTTCTTGTCCGGATCACTTCTTGAGAACTAAAATCAGTCCATTGGTTTTAGAATTAGATCCAAACGAAGATTTGTCAGATGTTGCCGCAGTTAAAGCAAAATTAACTCCTGCATTCGAAGCATACCGTGCAATGTATAAAGACTATTACAATGCATGTAAAAAATCAAATTCACCGGCAATGCGTGATCCAAACCCAGTGGTAATTTTATATCCGGGAGTTGGTATGTTCACTTTTGCTAAAGATAAAACAATGGCTCGTTTAGCATCTGAATATTATATCAATGCGGTAAACGTAATGAAAGGTGCTGAAGCAGTTTCAGAATATACTTCATTGCCACACCAAGAAGCTTTTGATATTGAATATTGGTTATTAGAAGAAGCTAAATTACAGCGTATGCCAAAACCAAAAGCATTATCAGGAAGAGTGGCTTTGATCACTGGTTCTGCGGGCGGAATTGGTAAAGCTATTGCTAAAAAATTCGCTCAGGAAGGTGCTTGTGTTGTAATCAACGATATCAACGAAGAACGTTTACAAGGAGCTACATCTGAGTTTACAAAAACATTTGGAAAAGATGCAGTTTCAAGCACTTTATTAAATGTGACTGACGAAGTAAGTACAGAAAAAGCATTAGATGAAGCTTGTTTGGCTTTTGGAGGTGTTGACATTGTGGTAAATAATGCAGGAATCAGTATTTCAAAATCTATTGCAGAACACACTTTAGAAGAGTGGGATAGATTGTACGATATCTTGGTGAAAGGACAATTTATTGTTTCTAAAGCTGGAATCGAAGTGATGCGCAAACAAGGTTTTGGAGGAGATATCGTAAATATCGTTTCTAAAAACGCCGTTGTGGCTGGTCCAAATAACCCTGGTTATGGTTCGGCTAAAGCTGCACAGGCGCACTTAACACGTTTAATGGCTGCAGAACTTGGAGCAGATAAAATTCGTGTAAACACAGTAAATCCTGATGCTGTAATTTCAGACTCCAATATTTGGTCTGGAGGATGGGCAGAAGGTCGTGCAAAAGCATACGGAATTACAGTGGAAGAACTTCCGGCTTACTATGCAAAACGTACGTTATTAAATGAAATCATATTGCCAGATGATATTGCTAACGCTTGTTATGCTTTTGTTGGAGGTTTACTGGGTAAATCTACAGGAAACGCCTTAAACGTAGACGGTGGCGTTGCAATGGGCTTTTATAGATAAAGATTGTTTAGGTTTTTTATATAAGTTTGTTTAAGCAAAAGTGGTTTTTTGTGGTCTAACGTTCGAATCTTTCGGACGTTAGATTTTTTTAGCTTATAACAATTGGCTTTAATAATAAAAACTTAACAAAAAAGTGAAGTAAAACCAGAGTTTGGCTTATATAAAATCTATAAGTTTAAAATAGTAAACACGTAGAACGCAGATTAAACGGATTCGCTATCGCGAAAACGCTGATTTGCGCAGATTTTCAAAAAATCCATTACAATGAAAAAAATCCGTTTTTTTCCGCGTCTTCGCGATAGCGAATCCGTGTCATCAGCGTCTAAAATCTAGGTGTTAAAAAAATATACTAAACGTATAAAATTTATATATTGTAAACTCTATAAAAAAGATAAATAACTATGTTAATCTCATCAAACCATATTGATTCTCATAATGAGGATTTATTAAAAAAACATCAAAATAAATTAGTTTTTACAGCTTCAGAAATAAATGAAACAGAAGCTATTATTCAAAAATTAATCGATTTCCAAATTGCAATTCCATCTTGGGCGTTAGGAACTGGAGGGACAAGATTTGGACGTTTTGCAGGAGGAGGAGAGCCTCGTTCTTTAGAAGAAAAAATTGAAGATGTAGGATTGCTTCATAAACTGAACAATGCTTCTGGAGCGATTTCACTTCACATTCCTTGGGATATTCCAACGAATTATGGTGCAATTAAAACATTAGCAGGTCAGCATGGTTTGAAGTTTGATGCAATGAATTCAAATACATTTCAAGATCAGGCTAGTTCTGAACATACTTACAAATACGGTTCTTTACAAAACGTAAACAAAGCAGTTCGTAAACAGGCAATTGCTCACAATATTGAAGTAATTAAACACGGAATCGAATTAGGTTCTGAGTCTTTAACAGTTTGGCTGGCAGACGGATCTAATTTTCCGGGACAATTAAACTTTAGAAAAGCATACCAAAATACATTAGAAAGTTTAGAAGAAATCTACGATGCATTGCCTTCTAACTGGAAATTATTTTTAGAATACAAATGTGCTGAGCCTAACTTTTATTCTACGACTGTAGCAGATTGGGGGCAGTCTTATTCGTATGTTAAAAAGTTAGGTGACAAAGCACAGACTTTGGTTGATTTAGGTCACCACTTACCAAATGCTAATATCGAGCAGATCGTTTCTTTATTGTTAATGGAAAACAAATTAGGAGGTTTCCACTTTAACGATTCAAAATATGGAGACGATGATTTAACTGCAGGTGCATTAAAACCATACCAATTATTCTTGATTTTTAATGAATTGGTAGAAGGAATGGATGCAAGAGGAATGAATCACGCCAAAGATTTAGGCTGGATGATCGATGCTTCTCACAACATCAAAGATCCGTTAGAAGATTTATTACAATCTGTTGAAGCGATTATGATTGCTTATGCACAAGCACTTTCTGTTGACAGAAAAGCATTAGAAAAAGCACAGGAAGAAAATGACGTAGTAAAAGCACAGGAAATCCTTCAAAATGCTTTCCGTACAGATGTTCGTGCATTAGTGGCAGAAGCTCGTCTTCGTTCGGGAGCAGCTTTAAATCCGGTAGCATTATATCGTTCACTTCAGGTAAGACAAAATCTTATCGAAGAAAGAGGTTTAAAAACAATGGCTACTGGCCTATAATTTGAGATATTAAGTTATTAGTTAGGGGTTATTCGTTAGGAGTTTTAAGTACAGAATATTGAACTTTTTAGCATACCTAACGAATAACTCTTAACGAATAACCCATAACTCCTAACTTCTAATTAAAAAAATGAATGTAGTTGCGATTTTTGATATTGGTAAAACAAACAAAAAGGTTTTTTTATTTAATGAAAATTATAAAATTGTCTGGGAAAAATCAGTTAATCTGGAGGAAACAAAAGACGAAGATGGTTTTCCCTGCGAAGATATAGAGGTACTTCAAAAATGGGTTTTGGACCGATTAGAAGAAATAAAAGAATTGACTGATTATGTTTTAAAAGCCATCAATTTCAGCACTTACGGAGCCAGTTTTGTTTATATAGATGAAAACGGAAAAGTTTTAACTCCTCTGTATAATTATCTGAAAGATTATCCGGAGGAATTAAAATCTGATTTTTATAAAAAATACAAAGGAGAAGAAAAGTTTGCTGTAAAAACAGCTTCTCCGGTTTTAGGCAGTTTGAATTCCGGAATGCAGATTTACAGGTTAAAAGAAGAAAAGCCAGAATTATTTGAGAAAGTAAAATACTGTCTGCATTTGCCACAGTTTTTAAGTTTTCTTTTGACCAATGAAGCTTATGCTGATATTACCAGTATTGGCTGTCATACCAACTTATGGAATTTCAAAAAAATGAAATATCATAAATGGTTAAAAAATGAAGGAATTGCATCTAAATTACCTCCAATTTATTACGGTAAAGATGTTATCAGAACAAAGGAAGGATTGTCTATTGGTACAGGACTTCACGATAGTTCTTCAGCAATAATTCCGTATACGATAAACTTTACTGAGCCATTCGTTTTATTATCAACTGGAACCTGGAGCATTTCTCTGAATCCTTTTAATAATAAACCGTTGACTTTTGAAGAGTTACAACACGACTGTCTGTGTTATATGCAATACACAAACAAACCTGTTAAAGCGGCACGTTTGTTTGCAGGAAACGAACATGAAGTGCAAACCAAAAGATTGGCAGAACACTTTAAAGTACCTGTGGATACTTATAAAGAGGTTTATTTTGATAAAAAAATTACAGCCAATTTACGTTCGCTGAATTATCAGATTTTCTATCCAAAGAAATATGATTTTGATATTTTAAATGCATGTCCGTTTCAAAAAAGAGATTTATCTCAGTTTAAAGATTACGAAACAGCCTACCATCAATTGATGTTGGATTTGGTAGAACAACAGTTTTTCTCTACTAATTTGGTCGTTCACAATAGTCCGGTAAAAAAGATTTTTGTAGATGGCGGATTCAGCAAAAATTCAATTTACATGAATTTATTGGCAGAGGCTTTTCCGGATGTGGAAGTTTATGCAGCTTCAATGGCGCAGGCGAGTGCTTTGGGCGCGGCATTGGCAATTCATGAAAACTGGAATCCAAAACCAATTCAGAACGATTTAATTGACTTGAAATTCTATAAACATTAGGTAAAAACGGTCTGTATGTTGTAAATTTGCTGAAAAACGTATTTTTTACATTTTTACCTTATACGCCTAATGAACAACACACTAAATACTACAATATGAAAATTGGACTTTTTATACCTTGTTATGTCGACCAATTTTACCCAAAAGTAGGAATTGCAACCTACGAATTACTTCAAAAATTAGGCTGTGACGTACATTTTCCAATGGGACAAACCTGTTGCGGACAGCCAATGGCAAATAGCGGTTATGCACATTTGACAAAAGGATGCGACGCTAATTTTATTGCCAATTTTTCTGGATTTGATTATATCGTCTGTCCTTCCGGAAGCTGTGTTTTGCATGTGAAAGATCACTTACACGATGAAAAACAAGAAGAGAAAGCAACAGCAATACGAAATACGGTTTACGAACTTACAGAATTCATTACAGACGTTTTAAAAATTGACCATATAGACGGAAGATTTCCTTTTAAAGTAGGAATGCACGTAAGTTGTCATGGTCAGCGTGGATTAAAGCTTTCGCAGATGTCTGAATTAAATGCGCCTTTTTTCTCTAAACCAGAACAATTATTACATAGTATAAAAGATCTTGATTTAGTTGCGTTAACCAGAAAAGACGAATGCTGTGGTTTTGGAGGAACTTTCTGTGTGACTGAAGAAGCGGTTTCTGTAAAAATGGGACAAGATCGTATTAAAGATCATGAAAGTCATGATGTGGATTATATTACAGGTGGAGATATGTCTTGCTTGATGCATTTGGATGGGATTCTAAAAAGGCAGAAAAGCAGAATCAAAACCATTCACATTGCAGAAATATTAAATTCACTCGAAAACTAAGAACGGATGTTGAGTATAAAGTTTAACCGCAAAGTTCGCAAAGTTTTATGCAAGGTTCACAAAGTTAATTTTAATCTTTGCGAACTTTGCGCTTTTTCCTTTGCGAACTTTGCGGTTAAATAAAGCATACCAATGATAAACATTTCAAAATTGACTTTTAAATAGTAGAAAATGTCATCAGAAAAAATAATACAGCATAGCGAAGCCGCAACAAAGTTCAATAAAGATGTAGAACGTGTGAATTGGCATGATGAAACACTTTGGTTTGTTCGCGCGAAAAGAGACAGATCAGCTCATCAAATAGCAGATTGGGAATTGCTTCGCGAAACGGCTTCCCAAATAAAATTTAATGTACTTTCTAATATCCACGATTATTTAGTTGAATTTGAAGCAAATGCGCAACGAAACGGAATAATTGTACATTGGGCAGCTGATGCCAAAGAACACAATGAAATAGTACATTCTATTCTGGCAAAACATGATGTAAAGCAAATGGTGAAATCCAAATCGATGCTTACAGAAGAATGCCATTTAAATGATTATTTAGCTGAAAAAGGAATTGAAGTAATCGATTCAGATTTAGGAGAATATATTGTACAGCTTCGTAAAGAACCACCAAGCCATATTGTGCTTCCAGCGATTCACTTAAAGAAAGAAGATGTAAGTGAAACTTTTCATGAACATTTAGGTACAGAAAAAGGAAATTTTAATCCGCAGTATTTAACAGAATCTGCTCGTCATAGTTTGAGAAATACTTTTTTGACTAGAAAAGTAGCTTTAACAGGAGTCAATTTTGCTGTTGCTGAAACAGGAGAGTTCGTGGTTTGCACCAATGAAGGAAATGCTGATATGGGTGCGCATTTAGCAGACGTTCACATCGCCTGCATGGGATTCGAGAAATTGATTCCGAAAAGAGAACATTTAGGTGTTTTCCTTAGATTGTTAGCGCGAAGTGCAACAGGACAGCCTATTACTACTTTTTCAAGCCATTTCAAAAAGCCAAGAGACGGAAAAGAAATGCATATCGTAATTGTAGATAACGGAAGAAGCACGCAATTAGGAAGAGAAGATTTTAGGAATTCATTGAAATGCATTCGCTGCGGTGCCTGTATGAATACCTGCCCAGTTTACAGACGAAGCGGTGGACACAGTTATCATAATGCAGTTGCGGGGCCAATTGGTTCTATTTTAGCGCCAAACTTGGATATGAGCAAAAATGCTGATCTGCCTTTTGCCAGTACGCTTTGCGGTTCATGTACGAATGTTTGTCCTGTAAAAATTGATATTCACGACCAATTGTACAAATGGCGTCAGGTTTTGGTAAAAGAAGGCCATACGCCAAAGGTAAAAACGGTGGCGATGAAAACGATGGCAACAGTGCTGGCAAATCCAACGGTTTTTAATATTGCTGGAAAATCAGGACGATTTGTAATGAAGAACATTCCCGGAATGGTTAACAATAAGATGAATAAATGGTATGATCAGCGCGAAATGCCAGATGTTCCACAAGAATCTTTTAGAGAATGGTACAAGAAAAATTCGAGAGAATCTAAAGAAAAAGGAAATGAGTAGTAAAGGCGAAATTTTAAAAAGAATAAAAGCGAATCAGCCTAATGAACTTGCAGAATTGCCAGATTTAAAACTTTTAGGTTCTGAACAATTTGATATAATAGAAACGTATAAAACGGTTTTGAAAGGGATCGGAGGAGATCCTGTTGAAGTTGCTGATTATAATGAAATCATCAATTACATCAAATTGAATTATAATCAGGAGAAACGATTAATAACAACACTTCCGGAACTTTCTGAAATTGCGTCTTTAGATTGGAAAACAGTTGATCCTCATTCGCTTCAGGATGTTGAATTAACGGTTATCAAAGCGCATTTTGGTGTCGCAGAAAACAGTGGACTTTGGGTTACAGATGATATATTAGGTCAGCGTGTTGCGCCATTCATAGCACAATATTTAGCTATTGTAGTTCATAAAAAAGACATTCTGCCAACGATGCAGCAAGCTTATGACAGAATCGGTAATATGGAATATGGTTTTGGAACTTTCATTGCAGGGCCATCAAAAACAGCAGATATTGAACAATCTCTAGTTCTTGGCGCGCATGGTGCAAGAGGATTGATTGTTTTTTTATTAGAATAATAAGTTGATTGAGCTTCTTTATTGATAAAAATATTCCCATTTAATTTAAACTCTATAAGGAATGTTTTATTAAAAAAAATAGCTTAAATATAAAAGCTTGATTAGAATGCAGGAATGTTGGTCATTTCTGCATTCTTTTTTTAATTTTTCCCTAAAATTACCTTATAATTGTACTTATTACCCGACCCTAACTAAGTACATTTTGAAACCATTTGTTCTCTATTTTCTACTCCTTATAGGATTTTCTTCTGAGGTTTTTTCACAGGATTATCCAGTCAAATTCCTTGATATATCTGACGGCTTATCTAACAATTCAATTATTTCTATTTACCAGGATAATGAAGGATTTATGTGGTTTGGAACCTATGATGGTTTAAACCGATACGATGGCTATAATTTTAAAGTTTTTAGAAACAGAATCAACGATAAAAAATCACTTTTATTCAATACAATCTACAATATTGAAGGCGATTCTAAAAACAATATTTGGATAGGAGGAACCAGCGGAATTTGTATTTACGACAAGAAGAAAGCCGTCTTTCATACCGTTAGATATATAGGTCAGGATAAAAAAACAAAAGTTTTACAGGATATTATTCATCAGATGCGATCTGTGTCAGATCAATTGGTACTGGTTGCTTCCCAAAAATTAGGATTATTGGCTTTTGAAAATGGTTCTTTTATTGGAAAACATATTTCGTTAAATGCTTTAGGAAACAGAATCAGCATTAATACTTATGACGCGATTGCTATTCAGGAAAACAAAGAAAAATCAGGATGCTGGGTGTATGTTCGAAATATGGGAGTCTGTAATTATGATTATAAGGCAAAAGATTTAAAAATAATATTTCCGCTTTCTATTGGAGTAAAAGCAATGAAATTGTCTGCTGATGGAAATCTTTTATTAGGAACTGATGAAGGATTGTTTTTATTGAATACTAAGACAGGTTTAGTTTCAGAAAATTATTTTACCAATAAATGCAGTGTTACAGATATTTTAATTGATAAAAAAGGAAAAACCTGGTTGACCACAGACGGATTCGGTATTTTTTATATCAATCAAAATAATAAACCTATTTCTTATAATGAACAATTAGCAAAGAGTAATTCGGTTTGGAGTTTATACGAAGACAAATCGGGTAACAAATGGTTTGGGTCACTTCGTGGTGGCATCAGTATGCTGAGTGATACGCCTAGGTATTTTAAAAGCATCCGATACAATGCAAAAGAGCCTGCAGATAACTTTATTTTATCTTTTTGCGAAGATGAAAAGAAGAATCTTTTGGTGGGAACAGATGGTGCAGGATTAAAATATTGGGATCGAAAAAATAATACTTATTCCAATTACGGAACTTCACTTTCAAGTCCTTTTATAACCGGAATAATTCGTGATGATCATAATGATATCTGGATTTCTACCTGGGCAGGAGGAATCAATCTTATTAATAAGAAAACAAATACTGTAAAACATTATTCGTGTTATAACACTTTTACCAAACAAACCGAAAAAAATATCTGGTTTGTATTTAAAGATTCAAAAGCCAATATTTGGGCAAGTGCAACAAATGAAGGTTCATTATATTTCCTGGATCGCAAGACAGATAATTTTATTCTTTTTGATAAAAATATTGACAATCTGCAATGCATGACAGAGACTTCAGACGGAAAATTGTGGGCAGGAAATTATACTTCACTTTTATCTATCGAAAAAGAAACCCGAAAAGTTACTAAAAAAGCAATCGGAAATCCTATAAGATGTATTTATGAAGATAAAGACAAAAATCTCTGGATTGGAACACAAGAAGGAGGTTTGCTATTATTCGATCGAAAAACAAATAATTTTAAAAGATTAACGATTGATGATGGTTTGCCGTCAAATACAGTTTTAAGGTTGTTGGAAGACAAATACGGCAACTTATGGATGAGTACTTACAACGGAATTTGCCGATATGATAAAAAAAGTAAAACATTCCGTAATTTTTCTGTAAACGATGGACTTCAGAGTAATCAGTTTAGTTTTAATGCCGGTATAAAACTTTCTTCCGGAGAGTTTCTTTTTGGAGGAATTAATGGTTTTAATATTTTTTATCCTGAAGCCATAAAAGGTTTTAATCAAAAGAACAATGTTTTACTGACTGATTTTTATGTGAATAATCAGTTGATTGAAGAAAGTAAAGCAGAAGTTGATACTGATTCAGATAAAATAAAAGATGTTAGTTTAGAATACGATCAAACGACATTGTCATTAGAATTTGTTGCTTTGGATTATAACAACTCAGACAAAATAAACTACGCCTATTTTCTGGAAGGCTGGGACGAGCAATGGAATTATGTTGGACAAACCCGAAAAGCAAATTATTCCAGACTTCCGGAAGGGAAATATACTTTTAAAGTAAAAACAACCAATTTCCAGGGCGGATGGAATAAAGAAGTCAGTTTAGTTTCTGTAACCGTTTTACCACCTTGGTACAGAACCTGGTGGGCCTATACCTTGTATTTAGCTGCAATTGGAGGTATGTTATTTTTATATCTTGATTATAATAAGAATAAAGAAAAACTAAAGTATAAGGTAAAAATAGCCGAACTCGAAAGTAAAAAAGAAAAAGAGATAGCCGAAAAACAGGCGTCAATGTTTACTTATATTTCGCATGAATTTAGAACGCCGCTTTCGCTGATTATTAATCCGTTGAAAAAAGCGGTTCAGAAAGAAAATGTTGAAAATGGTTCTGCTGGAAGTGATTTGGCTATTGCGCACCGAAATGCGAGAAGACTTTTAAGTTTGGTTGATCAGTTGCTTTTATTAAGAAAAGCTGAAAACGATGCCGATTCCTTGCGTTTGTCTCCTATTAACGTAAATATTCTTTCTAATGAAGTGTATCAGTGTTTCGTCAATCAGGCAAAAGAAAAACAGATTAGTTATAATTTCATTATTCCTGAGCATGAAATTACGATTATTGGCGATTATGAAAAGATAGAAATTTCGTTGTTCAATTTAATGTCAAATGCTTTTAAATACACGCCAGTTGGAGGAGAAATCAATTTGAAAGTAACAGAAAATGATGATGAAGTTTTTCTTGAAATAAGCGATAGCGGAGACGGAATTGATAAAAAAGATATTGACGTTATTTTTGAAAAATTCAAGCAGATCAATTCTAAAGTTTCCGTAGGAACTGGTTTTGGTATCGGACTTTATATCGTTAAATATTTTGTGGACAAACACAAAGGTTCTGTGACCTGTAGCAGTGAAGCTGGAAAGGGAAGTATTTTTAAATTAACATTTTTAAAAGGAAACAGCCATTTTGAAAATGCTGAAATAACAGACGAAAAACCACAGAGAAGCCAGTTATTTGACGAATTGATTCCAGATGAAATTGAAGAGCCAGCAATAATAAACTCGGTTTCTGAAAGCGATTTTAAAAAGACAATGTTAACAGAAAAACGTACTGTCTTAATTATTGATGATAATGCAGAAATTCGCGCCTATTTAGTCAAATTATTTTCGGATAATTACATTGTTTATAGTGCAGAAAATGGAGAAGAAGGACTTAAAATGACCAAAAAACACATGCCGGATCTTGTGATTAGCGACATTACAATGGAAGAAATGGATGGTTTGGAATTATGCCGGAAAATTAAAGAAGATAATGCTTTATCCCATATTCCGGTTATTTTATTGACAGCATCCAAAAATCCTGAAACCCATTTACAGGGAATTAATGAAGGAGCAGACGATTATATTACCAAACCTTTTGATGATGATATTCTCACTGCCCGTGTTGAATCTTTGCTTAGAAATCGACATAATTTACGAGCTTATTTTCTGGACAACATAACGCTAAAAGAAAATACTCAGAAAGTTCCGGTAGAATATCAGCAAATGCTAAAAAAATGTATTGATATTGTAGAAGCAAACATTCATAAAAAAGATTTTACGATTAGAACTTTTGCACTTGAAATGGGAATGAGCCACAGAACGCTTTATACCAAAATCAAAATTATTTCGGGACAGACTTTAAATGCTTTCATTCGTTCCTTAAGAATTCGAAGAGCAGCAATGTTGATGCTGACTGAAGAAATGAATATCGCACAAGCAAGTGCCGAAGTTGGTTTTGAAGATCCTAAATATTTCAGACAGCAGTTTGTAAAACTTTTTGGAATGACTCCTTCAGAATATATTAAAAAATATAAAAATTCTTTCAATTCAGATTTAAATGTCATCAAATAGTCGTGCCGCATCTATTCTTAATATTGAATAATTTTCTTGTTTTTCGATTTAAGACTTAAAATTCTGTAAGCAACTTAAACGATTTAGTTTAAAAACTGCTATTTTTTCAATAATTGTATAATCTTCAAAAATAGAGTGTTATTTTTTAATACTCTGTAAAAAATAATCCAAAATAATGGTTAATTGCAATTTTGACCTCCTTTTTTTTCGAATTTACCCCTCATTGGAAGTGTAAAATAGACATTTCTTTGCACTTATAGCAATCCATTAGTATGTAATTGCTGTTAGTAATAAATGTTAGTTTCAAGATAAAATTTTTTATCTGTTTAAAGAGCTGAGCACTCTTTAAATTTCTAAAAGTAATGATTGGTTACATTACTTTTTGAACCCGCAGTTTAGAAATAAGCTGCGGGTTAATTTAAAAAAAGAACTAACATAATTAAGAAGTAAAAAAGAGAAAAAAATAGCAAATAATCAATTAAACTCAATTCTATATGCAAGTAACCACATAATTATTTCGACTTCTTTTCTGCCTCAGGAGAGGAAGAGAAAACTTGAATAACCTACGATTAAAACAAACTTTCGCTATCGAAAGAAACCTAACTAACTAAACCTTAAAATTAAAGAAATGAAAAAAAAAGTATTTTTATTTTTTCTTGCTCTTTTTGGCGTTCTATTGACCGGATGTCAAAATAATGAATCAGGATTTCCAAGTTCTGATAACCCTACGGTGGTCGTTTCTACAAAAGAGATTTACGGAGCACCGAGTAGAAAATTTGAAATCAAAGCAACTCTTGCAGATGATTTAGGATTAAAAAGCGTACAGATTCAAATTCCGGAATTATCATTAGATAAAGTAATCAGTTTTAAGACGGATCCACTTTTAGAATCGTACGATCTTAGCTATTTTTTTGAAGTACCGGCTAATAGAGGAACATCTGAAGCTTTCAAAATAAAATTAATTGTTACAGACGTTTCGGGAAATGTTGTAAACGAAGAAATCAATTTACGTCTTGACGGAGAATTTGCTGCACCAAGTATTTCTATGATAACTCCAAAAGAGGGAGCAGTTATTTTATTATCAACTAGCAACAAAATGCCGGTAAACTTTGTAGTAAATGATGATTCAGGAATCGATTATATTCAGATTAAATGTGAAGATTTAGCAATCGACGAAACAATAAAATTAGAAGGTTCTCCACAATCTTATACCTTCAACAAAACGTATACATTACCAGTTACAGCGGCAAATTATGTTTTAACGATTACTGCTAAAGATAAATTTGCAATTCCGAATACCGGATCATTAAATGTAAATATTGTAGCTACTAATGAATATCCTGCAATTTACTTATGCGATCAGCCAAAAGGAACTAATCTTACTACAGATGCAGTTGGTGTTCCTATGTATTTCCATGAAAAAAGCGGACAGGATTTCGAGTTCAAATATTATGCTGATAAAGACAATAAAGAAGTTTATTTCTTAGGTCAGGAATCTGATTTTGCACCACATTGTTTTGGTTTAAATGCTTCAAATGAATTAGTCGATGATGTGGCTTCAACACCAATTGTTTTACCAACAAAAGGGTATTATAAAATTAAAGTAAATCCGAATACTTTAAAATATACTGCAGAAAAATACACTCCTTCAAGTAAAGTTTGGGCAGATGTAGCAAACGGTTTATGGCATGATGATGCAGCACAAAGAAAACCTTTCGTAAGTGTTTGTGGTGGCGGAATTCAGGGTGCAACCTGGGATACCTGGGATGCCTGGACACAAAAAGGCCTGCATTTGACTAATAATGCTTCAAATCCATATCAATTAGTTGGAGAATATACTTTGACAGGAACTATGGAAGCTACTTTCACAGGTCAATGGTGGGATCCATCATGGAGATTGATTAAAAACGGAATTGCAACAATGTCCCCTGGCGAAAATGGAAATGCTAAATACCCGGCTGCTGCAGGTGTTTATAAAGTAGTTTTAGATACCGAATTAGAAAGAGTATTTATCACAAAAAAATAGTGGGTTACAACCCTTGTTGTAACATTTAATAAATAAAACAGCTTCATATGAAATTTAAATATATAGGATTTTTTATTGCCCTTTTGTGTACTGCTGTATCCTTTGGACAAATAAAAGTAAAAGGTACTGTTAAGGACAAAGCCAATGTACCAATTCCGGGAGTGAACGTAATGGTAAAAGGAACTTCGTCATCAGCGGCAACTGATTTTGACGGGAATTATGTAATCAATGTTCCAAATAAAAATGCACAAATTGAATTCACTTTTGTTGGTTTTACAACCAAAGTAGAGTCGATTGGAGATAAAACAGAAATCAATGTAACACTCGAGGAATCAAGTCAGGCATTAGATGAGATAGTTGTAGTAGGTTATGCTGCAGTAAAAAAGAGTGATGTAACGAGTTCTATTTCTTCAGTAAAAGGAAAAGAATTACAGACTATGACTGTAGGTAACGTAACCGAATCGCTTCAGGGAAAAGTAGCCGGAGTTCAGGTTACAGGACAAGGCGGACCGGGTGCACAGCCAAGAGTTTTAATTCGTGGTATTTCGACTTTAAACTTAAATACAGACCCGCTTTATGTAGTGGACGGAATCCCGATGGGAACCAGTATCAATTTCTTGAGTAATAATGAAATTGAATCTATGGAGGTCTTAAAAGACGCTTCTGCAAGTGCCATTTATGGTTCTCGTGCTTCAAACGGAGTTATTTTAATTACTACTAAAAAAGGAAAAGAGGGTAAAACCAGATTTACTTTTGATTTGAGTTCTGGTATGCAGATTATGAATAATCCATACAATATGGCAGATGCCGAAGGTTATGCGACTATTATGAATAAGGCTTACAATAATTCAGGTTATTCAGATTATCTTCCAAATCCTTCTCAGTATCGCGGAAAAACAACAGACTGGTGGAAAGAAGGAATTAGAAAAGGAACTCCAGTTACCAACGCGTCACTTGGAATTTCTGGAGGTTCAGATAAACATACTTACGCAATAAGCCTGAATTATTATAATTCGGAATCTATTTACGGTATTGGTGGATGGGAAAGAGTAACAATGAGAATTGCAAATGATTTTAAATTTTCTAAGAAATTCTCAGCCGGAATCACTTTAAACCCACGCTATGAAACCTGGGGAGCGCCAGGTAACTGGGCAGATTTTGATAAAATTGATCCAATTACGCCAATTTACAAACCTGCGGATCAATTAAATGGTACAGAAAACGAATATAGCATTTATGCCAGATCTCCTTCGTATGTATGGAATCCGGTTGCAGCAGTAAATAGATATGACGATTATACCGATAAGTACAATTTAAACACAAATGGATATTTACAATACGAACCAATTAAAGGCTTGGTGATTCGTACACAGGCATCTGTTGAGGTAGGTGATGAAGTTAGAAATTCATTTACGCCTGATTTTGTAATCGATGCAGCGCACGAAAAACAAGAGATTAATAATGTGCAGAAATGGAATACTACAAACGTAGACTGGACCTGGCAGAATACGATTACTTATTCTAAAACATTTGCAGAGAAACATAATGCTTCTTTAATGGTTGGTAACACAATGGAGGAATATAATGGAAACAATCTTTGGGGTTATGGTGAAGGAGTTCCAAATAATTCTGATTCTATGAGAGAATTAAATGCTGCAACTAAAAACAAAGACAGTAAAGGAAACAGCTGGTCTAGTTCATTGATGTCTTATATTTCTCGTTTTTCTTATAACTACGATGGTAAATATTATTTCACCGGAACTTTCAGACGTGACGGTTCATCAAAATTTATGACCAATAATAAATGGGCAAATTTCCCTTCTGCATCGGTTTCATGGAGAATTTTAAACGAAGGTTTTATGGAATCGGCGAAAGATGTTGTAAGTGATTTGAGATTAAGAGCCGGATGGGGTAAAGTGGGAAATCAAGGTTTGCCGGATGCAGTTTATCAATCCAATATAGGACAAGGTTATTATGTAATTGGCGGGGAAGTTGTAGATACTTCTTATCCTTCTTCAATGGCAAACAAAGACATTAAATGGGAAACTGTTGAAGATATGAGTTTTGGTCTTGATTTCGGATTCTTTAAAAACAAAATATCCGGTTCTTTGGAATATTATAAAAAGCAAACGCATGATATGTTATTCCTGAAACAGTTTCCAACTTACAGTGGATTCCCTGATTATTCAAGAATGTGGACAAATGTTGGTTCTATGCAGTCAAGCGGTATCGATTTGTTACTTTCTTATAAAAATAAAAAAGGAGATTTCTCTTATGGAGTAGATGTAACCTTTACAACTGTAAATGTTGAAATGCTGACGCTTTCTGCTGATGGTGAGAAACTATACGGATCCGGAAACAGAACATTAACAGTTAAAGGAGATGAACCAGGTTATTTCTACGGATATGTAGCAGATGGATTATTCCAAAACCAAACTGAATTAAATTCACATACTGACGAACACGGAACTAAATTACAGCCTTACGCACAAGTTGGAGATGTTCGATTTAAAGATGTTAATGGCGATGGAAAAATTGATGAAAAAGACAGAACAAAAATTGGTTCTCCATGGGCAGATTACAACATAGGTTTAAACTTGAATTTTGCTTACAAAAATTTTGATTTAGTGGCGAATTTTTATTCAAGTATCGGAAATGATATCGTAAATCAGAATATTTCAGATTTATATAATGGAGCGAGTTTAACGAACAAGGTAAGTGGATTAGAACAAATGGCCTGGCATGGTGAAGGAACTTCAAATTACATTCCGAGATTATCAAAAGATGACAATAACGAGAACTTTACCAAATTCTCATCTCTTTATGTTGAGGATGGCTCTTTTGTCCGCATGAAAAACTTGCAGCTGGGATATACTTTCAATAACAAATTCGGATTGGATAAATTAAGAATTTCATTGTCAGGACAAAATTTATGGACATGGACAAAGTACACAGGAGTTGATCCAGAAGTAGCAGGAGGAGATCCTGATAAAGGAGACAGAGTAAAAGGATCAGGTTTTGGAGGATGGAATTATCCGGTACAGCCAACTATCCTGATGGGGCTTAATGTTGCATTTTAATCAAAACGATCATGAAAAAAATAATAGTATCAATAATAGCTTTTTCTCTATTCTCAACTTCTTGTAGTGATTTTATTGAAAAAGAACAAAGAGGAACACAGACTTTAGAGAACTATTTTCAAACAGCACAAGAGTGTGAAAATTATACCAACGAATTAACACAGCGTTTGTTGCTGGCTAAAGACTGGTGGACATTAACAGCACCAAGAGTAACCAACGAAATGTCAACCGATGATGCCTGGATGGGAAATACAGGTCAGGACAGCGGTGCACACAGACCATGTTCTCAATACATTATTACTCCTGACAATATGGGAGATATGAACAGTATTTATACAGCGCATTTTTATACCATTCAATCCGCTAATATTGGTTTGGAAAGAATGGCAGGATCGCCAATTACAGAAGCGCAGAAAAACCAGTATATGGGAGAATCTTTATTCGTTCGTGCTTATTGCTACTACGAATTAGTAAATCTTTTTGGAGGAGTTCCTTTATATACAAAATCTTTAGGAACGGGAGATTTAACCTTAGCAAGAAGTTCTGCAGCAGATGTTTATGCGCAGATTGAAACGGACTTAAAAGAGGCTGCCGCAAAATTAGAAAGTGCTCCGGTTGCAAGAGACGGAAGAATAAATAAATGGGCTGCTTACGCTTTATTAGCTCGTGTATCTCTGTTTCAGGAAAAATGGGCAGAAGCTAAAACCTATTCTAATAAAGTAATCACGGAAGGTCCTTTCCAGTTAGAGGCTGATTTCTTAAATATCTGGAATGTAAACAACCATAACGGAGTTGAATCTATTTTAGAAGCACAGTCATCTTCTGTTCAAAACAGGGATTTGGGTGCCGCATTGCCAACTTTGGCAGGAGCAAGAGGAGAAGACAAAAAGAATTTTCCAAGTAATGATGCAGCAGACGTTCTGGACGGCTGGGGTTGGTGCATGCCAACAAGTGATTTAGAAAATGCTTATTTATCTGAAAATGATGTAATCCGTCGTAGAAGTACCATTACAAAATGGGGTGAAGCAGCTTATGGAGATGAGGTTTTGAACCCAACGCATAAATTCAGTTTAAATGATAATAAATCCGGACGTATTTGCCGTAAATATTATATTCCAATTGCTACTCGTCGCTCTTTAGATAAAAAAGACGGACACCTGCCATTAAATATTCCGTTGATTCGTTTGGCTGAAATGTATTTAACAAGAGCAGAAGCGAATTATCATACAGGAGGAGATGCTTTGGCAGATATTAATGTAATTAGAGCACGTGTAAAATTAGATCCAAAAACAGGAATTTCAGGTCCAACACTTTTAAGACAAATCTATAAAGAACGTCGTTTGGAACTGGCTTTTGAGGGATTACGTTTATTTGACATTCGTCGTGAGAAAGATCCAACAACAGGAAGACCGGTTATTGAATCATTAATGGGACCAAACGGAACTTTTGTACAATACAATTTGAATTCGACTGACCCATATGAAACCACAAACTTAAGAGAACCTCAGGATAAAGGAATCAATTTTAACCCTGCGAAAAACTTATTGTGGCCAATTCCTCAAGTTGAAATCGATTTGAGTGGAAATGTAATTAAACAAAATCCTGGATACTAAGATGAAATGGAACAATCAAAATAAAGTAGGCTTGCTGTGTGCAGGCTTACTTTTCGCAAGCTCTTTTTTTGTGGGCTGTGACTCTGAAAAATCTGAAAATTCAGGTTCAGAAAATGCTGTAACAGAATTAAATGTGAGCCTGGATATGAATCTTCAGACAATGGAGAGTTTTGGAGCTTCGGATGCGTGGCAATGTAATTTTATTGGAAAAAACTGGCCGACAGATAAAAGAAATAAAATAGCTGATTTATTGTTTAGCCAAGGTTTAGATGCTGACGGAAATCCAAAAGGGATTGGATTATCATTATGGCGTTTTAATCTTGGAGCCGGAAGTGCAGAACAAGGCGAAACCAGTGACATTACAGATGAATGGAGAAGATCGGAATGTTTTACCACAAACGGAGTTACATATGATATGACAAAACAAGCCGGTCAGGTTTGGTTTATGAAAGCTGCTAGAGAACGTGGTGTCGATAAATTATTAGCTTTCGCCAACAGTGCTCCGGTTTATCTGACTCAAAACGGAAAAGCACATGCTTCTATTAAAGAATTTTATAATTTAAAAGATGGAAAAATGCCCGATTTAGCTGATTTCTGGGTAACCTCTTTAGATAAATTAAAGACAGAACACGGTTTAACAATTGATTACGTGAGCCCGTTTAATGAACCGCAATACGAATGGGACGGTTCAGGACAGGAAGGTTCTCCTGCAACTAATGCTAACATTTACAGTTTTGTAAACATCTTATCTCCAAAATTGCAGGCCAAAAATTTAGAAGCTAAAATTGTGGTTGGAGAAGCAGGAGCTTATGAGCCTTTGTACAAAACTGTTTCAGGAAAAGAAAGCAGATCAAACCAGATTGATTATTTCTTTGCGTCGAATTCTTCTAAAAAAATCACAGGTTTAAGCAATGTAAAGAAAACTATTTCGGGACACAGTTACTGGCAGGCTTGGCCATTAAGCACTCTTATTTCGTCAAGACAGGAAGCTGCATCAAGAATCCAGTCGGTTGGAGGAGTTAGTCTTTGGTCATCAGAATATTGTGTACTGGAAAGTCCGGGAACTGCTGAACTTCCGGGTGGAGCAGGAGCAGGGAGAGATTTAGGAATGTCTCTGGCACTTTGGACAGCTCGTATTATCAGTACTGATATTGCTGTTGGAGGTGTTACTTCCTGGCAATGGTGGACTGCAATCAGCCGCGGTGATTACAAAGACGGTTTAATTCATGTTGATGACGGCGCCAGCAATGGAGCCGGAAATGCAGATTATTGTAAAAATGACGGATACATCAGAGATTCTAAAACGCTTTGGGCTTTAGGGAATTTCTCATTCTTCGTAAAACCGGGAATGGTTCGAGTAATGATTCCAGGTATTGATAATACGGCGGAATTAAATAATGTTATGGTTACGGCTTATAAAGATGTAGCAAATAAAAAGTTAGTTGTAGTTGCGGTTAATATCAGTAAATCGGCGAAAGCCTATAAATTGAATCTTGCAGGAGGAACAGTAACAGATAATAAATTGACACCATATATCACTTCTGAAACATTGAGTTTGAAAAAAGGTACAACGGTTGATATTTCTGGTTTTGAAATTCCAGCCAGATCTGTAGTAACCTACGTAGGAACGTATAAATAAGAATAAAAAATTAACCGCAAAGTCGCAAAGACAAACCGCAAAGTTCGCAAAGCTTAAATTAAACTTTGCGAACCTTGCGAAAAACTTAGCGCCTTTGCGGTTAAAAAACAAGAAATAAATGAGAAAAATATATCTCTCGCTTTTATTGGTAATTAGTTCGCTGTCATTTGCACAGCGAACCGTTACCATCAGCACAGATAAGGTAGTACAAACCATGGACGGTTTTGGAGGTTCTGATGCCTGGCGAACTCAGTTTGTGGGTAAAAACTGGCCGGAGCAGAAAAAAAATGCTATTGCAGATTTGTTGTTTAGTAAAGAAATAGATGCAAATGGAAATCCAAAAGGAATCGGACTTTCGATCTGGCGATTTAATTTGGGAGCCGGAAGTACAGAACAAGGCGAAAACAGTAAAGTTTCTGATGAATGGAGAAGAAGCGAATGTTTTCTAAATGCTGACGGAACTTATGATTTTTCCAAACAAGAAGGACAGAGATGGTTTTTACAGGCGGCTAAAAAAAGAGGAGTAGAAAAATTTCTTATTTTTACAAATAGCCCTCCGGTTTACATGACAAACAACGGATTATCTTTTGCCTCTCAAAAGAATAAACTGAATCTAAAAGATGGTGCAATTCCAAAATTTGCCGATTTCTTAGTTCAAAGTATTCAGGGATTAGAGAAAAAAGAAGGAATCAAATTTGATTATGTGAGCCCAATAAACGAACCGCAGTGGGAATGGATGCCAAAACATGGCGATACCAACAGTCAGGAAGGAACTCCGGCAACCAATCAGGAAATTTATGATTTAACCAAATCACTTTCGGAAAAGCTGTTAGCTAAAAAAATGAATACTGAAATTGTGATAGCAGAAGCAGCACAAATTGATTATTTATATGAAAATGTAAATGCAGAAAATCGTGACAATCAAATTGATTTTTTCTTTGGAAAAACGAAAACTAATGTGACTAAATTTCCAAATGTTAAAAATGTAATCCTTGGACACAGTTATTTTACAACTTGGCCAATTGAAAGACAAGTTTTAAGCCGAAAACTAATTGCTGCCGAAGTAAAACAAAAACCAGGGTTAAAATATTGGCAGTCGGAATATTGTATTTTAGAGAATCCGGGAGAAAATGAAATCCCGGGAGGTTCTGGAGGAGGAAGAGATTTAGGCATGCAGACTGCTTTATTTGTAGCACGATTAATTCATAATGATATTGCGGTTGCCAATGCGGCTTCATGGCAGTGGTGGACTTCAATCACAAGAGTAGATTACAAAGACGGTTTGATCTATTTGGATGATGGAAAAAGCAATGGAGGAACTGAGCCAAATTATGTCAAAAATGATGGCGAATTTCACGATTCAAAACTGCTTTGGGCATTAGGAAATTATTCGCTTTTTGTTCGTCCGGGAATGCAGAGAATTGATATTCCAAACCAAAAAGAACTGGATTCGGCAAATGATGTAATGCTAACCGCTTACAAAGACATTCAAAACAAAAAACTGATTGTAGTGGCTGTAAATTGCGGAAAAGAAGCTCAGAAATACAAATTCGATTTATCAAAAGGAACTCTAAAAAATAACGAGTTCACTCCTTATGTAACTTCTGATAATTCAAATTTAAAAAGAACCAATACACAGAAAATTAATAACTTAGAGATTCCTGCAAAGTCGGTAGTAACGTTTGTGGGAGAATTTGAGTAGTGGGCAGTGTTAAGATTTTTAGTATTCAGTTTTAAGTTGAAGATTTGTTAAGAATAAAAACTAATCCAAGAACTGAATACTAAAAATCTGAACACTGAATACCAATCTAAATCTTGAAACCAAAAATTAACTAAAAAATAAAAATATAGTGTTAAGTAAGAAAACTTTAATCCCTGTTTTACTCTTTTCGTGTCTGTCTGCGAGCAGTCAGATTTCGTTTGGAGATTCGAAGAAAATTAATGACAATTGGAAATTTAATCTTCAGGATGTTTCCGAGGCTAAAAATGCTTCTTTTGATGATACTAAATGGCAGAATGTAAATGTGCCGCACGACTGGAGTGTGAAAGGACAATTGAGTCCAACTCTCGCAAGTTGTCAGGGATATTTACCGGGTGGAATTGCCTGGTATAGAAAATCAATTAATATTCCTCAGAGTAAATCGGGCGAAAAAGTGTATTTGTATTTTGAAGGAGTTTACAATAGAAGTGAAGTTTTTATCAACGGAAAATCATTAGGAAAACGTCCAAATGGCTATATTTCTTTTGCTTATGATGCAACACCTTTCGTAAAGTTTGGTGGAGAAAACACCATTTCCGTTCGTGTAGATCACAGTCAAAGTGCTGATTCAAGATGGTACACTGGTTCTGGAATTTATAGAAATGTATGGTTGGTTTATGCCAATCCTGTTCATATTGCACAATGGGGAGTTTATGCTTATCCGGAAGTAAAAAAAGGAGCAGGAACTCTCAATGTTGAAGTTGAAGTGGAAAATGGTTCTTCTTCTAAATCATCTGTGACTGTTGTAAATGAATTGTTTTCGAAAGACGGAAAATCTGTTGGTAAGACCTCTTCTAAGGTTGAAGTTGCAGGGAATCAAAACGGAAAAATTTCGACTAAAATCAATGTTAAGAATCCACAGTTATGGGATTTAGACAATCCGAATTTATATCAGTTAAAAACAACCGTTTTACAAGACGGAAAAGAAATCGATAAAACAGTAACTCAAACAGGTTTTAGAAACTTTACATTCGATCCAAATAATGGTTTTGCTCTTAACGGAAAATGGATGAAAATGAAGGGAGTTTGTTTACATCATGATGCCGGAGTATTAGGATCAGCAGTTCCAAGAGAAGTTTGGAAAACAAGATTGCAGACATTGAAGGAAATTGGTGTAAATGCAATCCGTACGAGTCATAATCCGCAGGCGCCGGATTTCTATGAACTTTGCGATGAATTAGGATTATTAGTTTTAAACGAAGCTTATGACGAATGGGAATTCCCAAAACGTAAATGGTTAGAAGGATGGAATTACGGAACTCCGGGATTTGAGGGTTCTTTTGATATTTTTGCTGACTGGGCAGAGAAAGACTTGGAAGATTTTGTTCGTCGTGACAGAAACCACCTTTCTGTATTTGGATGGAGTATTGGTAATGAAGTAGATTATCCAAACGACCCTTATTCTCATCCTGTTTTAGATAAAGGAAAAGACGGTTTTGGACAAGCAGCTTATGGAGGTTATAAGCCAGATGCACCAGATGCGATGCGACTTGGGGCAATAGCAAAACGATTGGTGGCAGCAGTTAAAAAATATGATAAATCACGCCCGACAACGGCAGGTTTAGCTGGAGTTGCGATGTCTAATGAAACAGAATATCCGGGCGCTTTAGACATTACAGGATACAACTATACAGAAAGTAAATACCAGACAGATCACGCTAAATACCCAAAAAGGGTAATTTACGGAAGTGAAAATGTTCACGATATGGAACCTTGGTTAGCTGTAAAAAACAACAAACATATTTTCGGCCAATTCCTGTGGACAGGTATCGATTATTTAGGAGAATCAGGAAGATGGCCTTCAAGAGGATTTTATTCCGGTTTAGTTGATTTTGCCGGCGTAATTAAGCCAAGAGGATATTTCCGTCAGTCATTATGGTCAGATAAACCAATGGCGTATTTAGGAACATATCCTTTAGTAAATGAGAAAGATATTTCTAAAGATGCATGGGCAATCTGGAATTATGAAAACGGACAAAAAATCCGTGTGGTTTGTTATACCAATGCAGCAAAAGCACGTTTAGAACTGAACGGAAAAGTGGTTGGAGAAACTAAATTATATGATGAAAAAACAGGAATCATTTACTGGGATATTCCGTTTGCTTCAGGTAAATTGGAAGCAGTTGGTTTAGATGCAACCGATAAAGAAGTGAGCCGTTATGCAATCAATTCAACACAACAGCCAGTTGAATTGACAATTGCAGAGAAAAACATCACAATCAGCAAAGAGAAAGGTGTAGCAAAAATCATGGTTCAGGTTAAAGACCAAAACGGACTTCCGGTAATGCTTTCAGACAATGAAGTTACTTGTACAATCAGTGGACCAGGAACATTATTAGGATTGGAAGCTGGAAATAACAGTGATATGACTGATTATACTGATAATGTGCAGAGAGTTTTCCACGGACATATTGCAGCGTATATTCAGGCAAAAGGAGATTCGACAGAACCTATCAAAGTTAAATTCACGAGTCAATGGTTAAAACCGGTTGAGGTAACAATTAATGTGAAATAATAATTTTCTCATAAGAGTGCTTCTCTAAGGATATGAAAATGAAATTTATCCCATTGTATCAAGTAATTGATAAAAAAACAATGGGATAATTTTTTTTCATTATATTTAAAGTGTAAAATATACACATAAACCACAAAACAATGAAAAAAACTAACTTACTAGCCATTATGATGGGAACGTTTTTCCTGTCAGTTGTATCTACCGCACAAACCAAACCATTTCAAAAAGAAGAATTCAAACAATGGGCGCAAACGCCGCCAATGGGCTGGAACAGCTGGGATTGCTACGGTCCAACAGTTGAAGAACATGAAGTAAAAGCCAACGCAGATTATATGGCAAAAGAGCTAAAGAAATTTGGCTGGGAATATGTCGTAGTGGATATCCGATGGTTTGTTGAAAATGACAAAGCAGGTGGATACAATCAAACAGACCCTCGTTATGTTATCGATCAGTATGGGAGATATCTTCCGGCAGTAAACCGATTTCCTTCGGCAAAAGATGGGCAAGGTTTTAAACCGTTAGCCGATTATATTCATAAAAAAGGATTGAAATTTGGAATTCACATCATGCGTGGTATTCCGAAAAAAGCGGTTGAAGAAAAAATGCCGATTAAAGGAACAAACGGAATTACAGCAGATCAGATCTATTCAACAGCATTGCAATGCGAATGGTTGAGAGATAATTATACAGTTGTAGCTGATAAACCGGGAGCTCAGGAATATTATAATTCTATTTTCGAATTGTACGCACAATGGGGAGTAGATTTTATTAAAATTGATGACTTATCGAGACCTTATCATGAAGGCGAAATCAATTTAATTAGAAATGCGATTGACCATTGCGGACGCAAAATTGTATTGAGTACTTCGCCAGGAGAAACACCAATTTCTGCAGCACAGCACGTAAGTACAAATGCTAATATGTGGCGTATGGTTGATGATGTTTGGGATACTTGGCCACATATCACACATTTAATGGATGTAGCACAAAAATGGTATCCGTACATCGCACCGGGAACATGGCCAGATTGTGATATGATTCCGTTAGGACGTATTTCGATTAGAGGAGAACGCGGCAACGACAGAATGACCCGTTTAACAAAAGAGGAACAATATACTTTAATTACGTTTTTTAATATCTTCAAATCGCCATTGTTTTTTGGTGGGGATTTACCAAGCAATGATGCTTTCACTTTATCATTATTGACGAATAAAGAAGTTGTAAAAATGCATAACGAGAGCACGGCTGTAAAACAACTTTTCCAGAAAGACGGAAAGATTGCAGTGACTTCAAAAAATGCAAAAGACGGAAGTGTTTATTTGGCGCTATTCAATATTTCGGATAAAGACTCACAAAAAGTATATGTAAATCTTTCAGAGCTTGGAATTTCAGGTGCAGTTGAAGTTTTAAATATGTGGACAGGCGAAAAATCTAAAACAACTTCAAAAGAAATTGGAGCCGATTTAAAACCGCATAGTTCAGTTCTGTATCAATTAAAAAGCAAAAAATAATGAAAAGGTTTTTGCTTGATAACGGTTTAAAACTGATTCTGTCTTTCCTTATTATTTTTGGAATGTCTGGATTTAATATCAAAACAAATGATAAAAATCCAGATAAAGTGTATTTGTTTGCTTACTCTACTGTAAAAAATAATGGAAAAAACGGACTTCATTTTGCATGGAGTACAGATCAGAAAAACTGGTTTGCGATTGGTCCTGAATTCAGTTTCCTAAAATCAGACTTTGGAAGCTGGGGGCCAACGGGAAAAAGCATGTCAGAAGCTTTTTTAGTTAAAGATAATACTGGGATTTTTCATTGTTTTTGGAGTGTTAGAGATAATGTTTTTGCTCATTCAGAAAGTAAGGATTTGATCAATTGGGGAAGACAAAATTATATTCAGGGAATGAAAAATTTTGTTGGAAAAAGCGAAGATAAATCGGTAATTCTAAATGTTCAGGTAAGTCAGAAAGAAGGTCAGTATCTGGTTCACTTTAGCGAAAGCGGAAAAAATTATTATACTGCCACAAAAGACTTTCAAAATTATACTCCTGCTGTAATTGATGCTAGTGCTTCTGCATTAAAATTAAGAAGTGAAATTAAAATTCAAGGCGAAGTTTTACAAGGAACGATACATGAGGTTAACTGGAGTTTGGTTGACAACATGATTAAAAACATGGAATCGGTCAAGTTTAGGGATAAACAAAACAATACTTCTCCTAAAAGTGATAGTCTGTTATTTTTGGGTTTAAAACCGGTTAAAGCCGAAATTAAAATAAACGGTCAGGAATCCAAAAAAATCAGTAATATGCTAACGGGTGTTTTTTTTGAAGATATCAATTATGCAGCAGATGGCGGTTTATATGGAGAATTGATTCAGAATCGTGATTTCGAATATTCACTCCATGATAAAAAAGGAAGAGATGAAAAATGGAATGCTTCAATGGCTTGGAGCGGGAATTTTAAAATTGAAAAAGAGAATCCAATTCATGCTAATAATCCTAATTATGCTGTAATTTCAAAAGGAAGTATTAGTAATTCTGGTTTTGACGGAATTGCACTTAAAGCGAATGAAAAATATGATTTTAATGTTTTTGCCAAAGGAACAAAAGCAGTTGTAAGTCTAAAATCGGCAAACGGAGAAATTTTAGCGGAAGCGGCATTTACTCCGTCAAATTCATGGAAGAAATTTAATCTGGTTTTAAAACCTTTAAAAACAGTAAATGATGCTCATTTAGAAATTAGCACCAACGGAGAAACTGCTGTTGATATGGTTTCGCTTTTTCCGCAGCAAACATTTAAAAACCGTAAAAACGGACTTCGTGCAGATTTAGCAGAAACAATTGCTGACATGCATCCAAAATTTGTACGTTTTCCAGGCGGTTGTGTTGCACATGGAGATGGATTGCATAATATTTATAAATGGAAAAACACCATTGGTCCGCTTGAAAGCCGAATTGGGATGCGAAATATTTGGGGATATCATCAATCAATGGGATTGGGGTATTTTGAGTATTTTCAGTTTTGTGAAGACTTAGGTGCGGCGCCTGTTCCGGTTTTAGCTGCTGGTGTACCTTGCCAAAATTCATCTGATGGAGGTTCCGGACAGCAATTTGGAATTCCGATGGAAGACATGGACGAATATGTGCAGGATGTTTTGGATTTAATTGAATATGCCAATGGAAGTGTGAATACAGTTTGGGGTAAAAAACGTGCTGAAGCGGGTCATCCAAAACCTTTCAATCTAAAATATGTCGGGATTGGAAATGAAGATTTAATCAGCGATGTTTTTGAAGAACGTTATAGAATGATCGTAAAAGCAGTACAGCAAAAATATCCTGAGATTATGATTATCGGTACTGTCGGGCCATTTTTTGAGGGAACAGATTATAGAGAAGGATGGAGAATTGCTGATGATTTGAAACTGCCACTTGTTGATGAACATTATTACCAATCGCCGGGCTGGTTTATCAATAATCAGGATTTTTATGACAGTTATGATCGTTCAAAATCTAAAGTGTATCTGGGAGAATATGCTTCATGGGGAAATAAATTTTATAATGCTTTAGCAGAAGCTTTATATCTTACGGGAATCGAACGTAATGGAGATGTTGTCTCAATGGCTTCTTACGCGCCATTATTGGCAAGAGAAAAACATACACAATGGAATCCGGATCTCATTTATTTCAATGGAAATGAAGTAAAACCGACTGTGAATTATTTCGTTCAAAAACTTTACGGTCAGAATCCGGGCGATATTTATTTGGAGAGAACTATAAAAGCTTCGGATAATGCTGAGGTTAATAAACGCATTGGAGTATCTGTTGTTAAAGAAAGTAGTTCGGGAGATTTGATTATAAAATTGGTTAATGTACTTCCAGTTGCGGTTACGCCATCAATTGAAATCGCTAATTTGGCTACAACTGAAAATGCAAGTTATACGGTATTAGCGGGAAATCCGGAAAAAACAGATGCCAGACCCATAACTCAAAATGTTACTGTTAAAGAAGCATTTTCAAAAGAATTACCGCCATATTCTTTTACTGTGATTCGTATTAAAACCAAAAAATAAACTATTGTATTATTTTCGAAAATACAACAGCAATAAACTTTTTATAAAATGAAAAAATTAAAATTTAGTCTTGTAGTCTTGTTATTGACTTCAACTTTTTTACAAGCACAGGATAAAGCAAAAGGAATTCCGCCTGCAGTGGCAGAAAAAGATTTAACAGCTTATTTATTCGTATATTTTATTGGAAACAAAGTCGAAGAAGAAGCGGTTAATTATGCCGTAAGTCAAGATGGATATCACTATTATAGTCTTAACGGCAACAAACCTGTTATAGACAGTAAAGCAATAAGTTCTACAGGAGGTGTTCGTGATCCGCATATATTACGTGGAGAAGATGGCAAAACATTTTATATGGTTTTGACCGACATGACTTCTTCAAAAGGCTGGGACAGTAATCGTGCAATGGTTTTATTAAAAAGTACCGATTTAGTAAATTGGAAAAGCAGTATAGTGAATATCCAGACTACATTTCCAGGAAACGAAAACTTAAAAAGAGTTTGGGCACCTCAGACTATTTATGATGCAAAAGCTGGAAAATATATGATTTATTTCAGTATGCAGCATGCTGGAGGACCTGACAAGATTTATTATGCTTACGCCAATAAAGATTTTACAGCTTTAGAAAGTGAGCCGAAATTATTGTTTGTTCCGAAATCTGGAAGAGCTTGTATTGATGGCGATATTATCGAAAAAGATGGTGTTTATCACCTATTCTATAAAACCGAAACAGAAAAAGCAGGAATTAAAGTAGCAACAACAACCGATCTAACTTCAGGAAAATGGACGGAAAATGATAATTACCTGCAGCAGACCAAAGACGGAGTAGAAGGATCAAGTGTTTTTAAACTGAACAATTCAGATGAATATATTTTGATGTATGATGTTTACACAAAAGGAAGATATCAGTTTACGAAAACCAAAGATTTAGAAAACTTTACGGTTATTGATAACGATATTTCAATGGATTTTAATCCGCGTCACGGAACTATTTTGCCCATAACACGTTCTGAATTGAAAAGAATTACAGACAAATGGGGAACACCTGAAAAATTTCCAAAAGTAAATCACAATCCGGTTTTGGAAGGTTATTATGCCGATCCTGAAATCTTGTATTCAAATAAAACAAAGAAATATTATATCTATCCGACAAGCGATGGATTTGACAGTTGGTCTGGTTATTATTTTAAAACGTTTTCATCAGATAATTTAACAGACTGGAAAGACGAAGGCGTAATTCTTGATCTTAAAAAAGATGTTTCTTGGGGAAATAGAAATGCCTGGGCACCTTGTATTGTGGAGAAAAAGATAAAAGGAAAATATAAATATTTCTACTATTTCACAGCAGCACAAAAAGTAGGTGTAGCAGTTTCAGATAACCCAACCGGACCTTTTAAAGACAGCGGAAAAGCACTTATATCTGAAAGACCTCAGGAAATAAAGGATGGACAAGAAATTGATCCTGATGTTTTTACAGATCCTAAAACAGGCAAAAGTTATTTGTACTGGGGAAATATGTATATGGCTGTAGCCGAGTTAAATCCGGATATGGTTTCGTTAAAACCAAATACTCAAAAAATAATAGCTGTAAATAATTCTTTCCGTGAAGGAACTTATGTGATTTACAGAAACGGAAAATATTATTTCTTTTGGAGTGAAGACGATACCAGAAGTCCGAAATACAAAGTAAGATACGGAATTTCAAATTCTCCGATTGGACCGTTAGAAATTCCAGAGAATAATATTGTTATTCAAGGAAAACCAGAAGAAGGGATTTATGCAACAGGGCACAATTCCGTATTACAAATTCCAAACAAAGAGGATTGGTATATTGTTTACCATAGATTCTCTTATCCAACCGGAATAAAAATGGGTAATGCAGGAGGTTTTCACCGCGAAGTATGCATCGATAAATTAGAATTTAATGCTGATGGAACTATTAAGCAGGTTGTTCCAACTCATAAAGGAATAGAAAGCTTAAAATAAGTTTTTTAGTAGTTCAGAATTCAAAGCCAATTTCTTAATAGAAATTGGCTTTTTTTTATCTAAATGCTTTTGCATAATTTTATTAGCTATAATAAAGTTTTAAATATTTGATTATTAGTACTTTATTTTTGTTTAAATTTACAAATCGAAAAATAAAAAGGATTTTTTTTTAGTTAAATCACATATCTGCACCAATTTTCCTTTTAGTATTACCTGCCTTTTTAAATCAGTGTATTAGGAATACAATTGTCACTTATCAATTGTTTTTTTTCGTTCAAGCAATAATTTTTTTAGAATTCTGCTCAGTCAAAAGAGTCAAGAATTTGTTTCTCTGTTTTTTTATTTCTGTTATAATTTAAAATTGTTAATTCTAATAATTCAATCTTATGAAGAATAAATTACTTTGCATATTTATATTTTTAGGGAGTTTTACCATTTATTCTCAAGTTGGAATAGGTACGCCAGTACCTAATGCTTCTTCACAGTTAGAAATTACAGCAACTAATCGGGGGGTGTTAATTCCAAGAATAAGTTTAAACAGTTCAACGGATACATCAACGATTACTAGCGGAAACGTCAATAGTTTACTAGTATTTAATACTGCAACAGTTTCAGATATAAAGCCAGGGTATTACTATTGGTTTGATAATAAATGGAATCGAATTGTAGTGTCAGGAGAAACAACTGTGCCAGCTGGATCTGTTATTTACAATTCTGTTAATCAGACTTTTTCATATATCGATAATTCGGGAAATTCTCAAATAATTGAGTTTAGTACAATTGTAAAAGCTAATGAAACGATAACCACCCAGATTCAAAATACCAGTACAGGAGCAATAACCTATACAAATGAAGCAGGAAATTCAACTATATCTCAAGTGGTAAGTGCTAATACTGGGAATTTGCTTAAGGTGGGAAGTGATGGAGGAGCGATGTTAGATGCTTCTGCGATTCCAGTTGGATCTACGACTGTTTCTAATGCTTCAACTACCAATACTTCCACAATTACGGTCAATGGAGTAACTAGTTCGGGTGCACCGATTATCAATAGTAATGAAATTTCTTTAACTGGATCAAGCCTGACTACAGCTGTAAACGGAGTTTCAAGTACAGCTTTGGATTTGACACCTGCAGTTTCAGCAGGAACTACAAATAATTTAAGCCTGTCCGGAAACACTTTGACATCAAATGTAAACGGCAAGACTGCAACATCAGATGCAGTAAGTGGAGTTTCTAATGCATCAACAGGAAATACGGCAACAATTACAGTAAACGGAATCACAAGCACAGGTGCACCGATTGTTAATTTAAATGAAACTTCATTATCGGGAACAAGTCTGACTACAACCGTAAACGGAGTTGCGAGTGCAGCTTTGGATCTGTCTCCGGCAATTACAGCATCACAGATTGTTACCAATCTTGAACAAGCCACAACTACCGGCGTGATTACTTATACAAATGAAGGAGGAATTGTTCAGACCGCAAATGTAACAAGCGCCAATACAGGAAATATTCTGACAGTTGGAACTGACGGAGGTTCTTTATTTACGCCAACATCACTTGCAGACGCAACTTCTGTTTCAAATGCTTCAACAGGAAATACAACAACTGTGACTGTGAACGGAAAAACAAGCACAGGCGCACCGATTGTCAATTTAAATGAAACATCATTATCAGGAACAAGTCTGACTACAACTGTAAACGGAGTTGCAAGTACAGCTTTGGATTTGTCTCCGGCAATTACAGCAGGAACTACAAATAATTTAAGCCTGTCCGGAAACACTTTGACATCAAATGTAAACGGCAAGACTGCAACATCAGATGCAGTAAGTGGCGTTTCTAATGCATCAACAGGAAATATGGCAACAATTACAGTAAACGGAATCACAAGTTCAGGTGCACCGATTGTCAGTTTAAACGAAACGTCATTATCAGGAACAAGTCTGACTACAACCGTAAACGGAGTTGCGAGTACAGCTTTGGATCTGTCTCCGGCAATTACAGCATCACAGATTGTTACCAATCTTGAACAAGCCACAACTACCGGCGTGATTACTTATACAAATGAAGGAGGAATTGTTCAGACCGCAAATGTAACAAGCGCCAATACAGGAAATATTCTGACAGTTGGAACTGACGGAGGTTCTTTATTTACGCCAACATCACTTGCAGATGCAACTTCTGTTTCAAATGCGTCAACAGGAAATACGGCAACTATTACCGTCAACGGAAAAACAAGCACAGGTGCACCGATTGTCAATTTAAATGAAACTTCATTATCAGGAACAAGTCTGACTACAACCGTAAACGGAGTTGCAAGTACAGCTTTGGATTTGGCTCCCGCAATTACAGCAGGAACTACAAATAATTTAAGCCTGTCCGGAAATACTTTGACATCAAATGTAAACGGTGTTTCTTCAACTTCTGATGCTGTTAGCGCTGTTGCAAATACAAGCGCTGTTAATACTTTGACCACCTCTGTTAACGGAATTGCAGGAACTGGTGTAGATATAATCAACAGCAATACCTTAACAGCTACAAACGGCAATTTAGTATCAACAGTAAATGGTGTAGCAACAACACCAGCAGTTCCTGTATTAATTACAGCGGATAATGGATTAACAGTTACTAATGGCAATGTTCAATTAACAGGAAGTTTAATAAAGCCAACTATAATAACTACAGATGTTACCAATACATTTGCATTTGCAGGTTTACAAACAGGAAATTCAACAACTGATAATTTTGTAGTAGCCACTTCAACAGGTGTATTGCGTACTGTAACTCCTGCCACAGCAAATTTTTGGAGAACGACAGGAAACGGAGGAACAGATTCTGCAGTGAATTTTTTAGGAACTACGGATGGACAACCTTTAATGTTTAAAATTAACAATGTAAAAGCTGGAATGTTGTCTCAAAGTGGTACCACAGCTTTTGGACTTAGAGCATTGTCAAATTCGGTAGGCACTAATAATACAGCTTTTGGGCATAATACTTTAACGAGTACAGCAAGCGGAACTGGTAATGTTGCTATGGGCTATAGAGCCTTAGAAGTTAATACAGGGAATTTTAATACTGCAATTGGAGTAGGAGCACTACTAGTTAAAACTACAGGTAATCAAAATATTGCAATAGGTAATTCTGCTCTTGGTGTTTTAACTTCAGGAACAGGTAATACAGTTTTAGGTTATCAAGCCGGGATGAACGTGACATCAGGAAATCAAAATATTATTATAGGAAATACTGTAGATCTTTTTCCACTTACTCCTTCAACAGTTGGAAATAACCGATTAAATATTGGAAATGCTATTTTCGGCACAGGAGTTAATAATCTTTCCACCTCTGCTAAAGCTTCAAAAATTGGTATTAATATAGATACGCCAACCAATACGCTTCATGTTTCACCTCAAACTATTGGAACCGATGACCCGGTTCGAATTGATGGACTTAGGGCAGGAATAGCAACAAATAATTTAGTTGTTGCTGATGCCAATGGAGTTTTAAAAATAATAGCTCCAAGCGACTTAGTTACTGTCAGTAGTGTTTCAAATACATCAACCGGAAATATCCTGAATACAAAAGTAAATAATGTGACTGGAAACAATGTCAATATCATCAATTTAAATGAAACTTCATTATCGGGAACAAGTCTGATTACAACCGTAAACGGAGTTGCCAGTACAGCTTTGGATCTGGCTCCGGCAATTACGGTATCACAGACTGTTACTAATCTGGAACAGGCAACCTCTACCGGAGTGATTACTTATACGAATGAAGGAGGAACTGCCCAGACTGCAAATGTGACAAGCGTCAATACAGGAAATATTCTGACTGTTGGAACTGACGGAGGTTCTTTATTGACACCAACATCACTTGCAGACGCAACTTCTGTTTCAAATGCTTCAACGGGAAATACAACAACTGTGACTGTGAACGGAAAAACAAGCACAGGCGCAACGATTATCAACAGCAATACTTTAACAGCCACAAACGGAAATTTAGTATCAACAGTAAATGGCGTAGCAACAACACCTGTGGTTCCAGTATTAATTACAGCAGATAATGGTTTGACAGTGACCAATGGTAATGTACAATTAGGAGGAAGTTTAATAAAACCCACTACAATTACCACTGATGCCACCAACACTTTGACAATTTCAAATCTTCAAACAGGTGGTATAACAGACGATATATTAGTTGCTGATACTGATGGTGTATTAAAAAAAGTTTCTTCAAATTTATTAACAAATAACTGGAGCGTGAAAGGTAATGCTGGAACTGATTCTGGTACTAATTTCATTGGAACAACCGATGATAAGTCTCTAATGTTTAAGTTAAACAATGAGGTATCTGGGATGCTGACCACCGTTACTGATGGTTCTAACACTTCATTTGGATACTATTCATTTGCAAACCCCGATATAGCGGGAGGAGGCCAGTCTAATTCGGCATTTGGTACTTTTGCTTTACAGGCTAATACAACAGGACAGGTAAATACTGCTGTAGGAAAGGCTGCGCTTCAAAGCAATACTACGGGAGTAACAAATACTGCTGTAGGGGCGAATTCAATATCCAATAATTTAACAGGAATTGATAATACTGCATTAGGAGTAAATGCTTTATATAGCGTAGCGGCAGGCAATGGCAATACTGCCGTTGGTGTATTAAGCGGATTTGATATTGTCGGAAATTATAATACACTATTGGGGTTAAATGCTGGTCATAAAATTGCTGTAGGAAATAGTAATATTGTTATTGGAGCGAGATCAACAGAAGATCTAAATGTTTCAACCCCAGTCGCAAACAACGAACTAAATATAGGGAATACCTTGTTTGGAACTGGAGTAAACGGCGTAACTGGAGGAACAGCAGGAAGAATTGGTGTTAATACAAATGCACCAACAGCCACTTTGGATATAAATGGGGAAGCTAGAGTTCGCACACTGCCTACAGTTGTTGCACCCACAACAGATAATCTGGTAACAACAGACAGCAATGGAAATTTACATCAAAGAACAGTAGCGGATGCTGTTGGTACTATTGGTTGGTTAATATCAGGAAATACAGGTACAGATTCAGCAGCTAATTTTTTAGGTACTACAGATGATCAGCTTTTAATTTTCAAAGTTAAAGGTACAAACTCTGGTATGATTAGCACAGATACCAAAGGCAAGACCAATACTTCTTTAGGATATAGAACCCTTTCCAATTGGCTAACTACTGCGGTTGTGCAGCAAGGCTCTGAAAATACAGCTTTCGGATACAATGCATTAGCTGTAGGCGGTACTGTCAGCGATAATACAGCTATAGGCTATGCAGCACTAAGTAAAGTAGCGGGAAGTTCTTTTGCTGGCAATACAGCGGTTGGTGCTCTGGCGCTCGGAAATGCTAATAGTACCACTCTTTTAGGACGAAATACAGCTGTAGGTTACCTATCTCTCGGAGATAACACCTCAGGGTCCTATAATACAGGTTTGGGTGCAAGTTCGCTGAATCATAATTTAACAGGAGGATACAATACGGCATTAGGCAATCTTACACTTCAAAATAATTCTACAGGAAATTATAATGTGGCGATTGGGGATAGTGCAGGTATTATTACTACTACAGGCAGCAGCAACATACTAATTGGCGGAGGAGCTTCATCCATTAATATAAATACATCTGCAGCGGCAATCAGCAATGAAATGAACATTGGCAACACTTTGTTTGGAACAGGCGTAAATGGTGTAGCAGGAGGAACTGCAGGCAGAATAGGTGTTAACACGAATGCGCCAACAGCCACTTTGGATATTAATGGAGCTGCCCGTGTACGTACTTTGCCAGCAGGTTTACCAACAGACAATATCGTTACCGCTGATGCAAGTGGTAATTTAAGAACCATTTCTTCAGTAAGTAGTATTGCAGTCACGATGAATATTGTGAGAAAAACGGCTGATTATACTGTAGATCCTGCAACAGATAATGTGATATTAATAGATGCAGCTTCGAATAATGTTGTCTTGACAGTTCCTTCTGGTGTAGCTGTGGGAAGAGTATTTACTATTAAGCGTGTTGACAGTTTTTCAGCAAACGCGGTTACTATCACATTTGCAGGTGCAAGTGCTGCGGTTAATGAAACAGATACTTCCATTTCAGTTGATATCAGAACAGCTTACCAGATTATTACTGATGGAAGCGATAAATGGCAAACTATTTCAAAGTTCTAATAAGGGATTAGTGTCCCGTAAGGTTGGTAATCTGCTGATTTATAAATTTTAAGCATCTAACGCCTCTAAATGGTTTTGCATATTCTGATAGCAGAAAATACATTCCCTCCTTTAAAATACATCTTTAAAATATTATTTGTCTGTAATTATAAGAAAAAAACATCAAAAATATAATGCTTATTTACCTTAAAGAGATTTAACACGTAAGAAACAATGTCTTAATATGATACTTTAAAAACGTTTGGTGGTAGAAAAATATCGTGATCTAAACGGAAATTTGCATTTTCTAAAACCCTACTGACAAAAACAACTAAACATTAAATTTTAAGAAATAAATTTAATCAAAATGAACTTAAAACTACCTAAGAGGTTATTATTTATTCTTATAATTTTTATTATAAGTTTTTTAGGCCATGCGCAAGTAGGAGTTGGAACACTGGCTCCTGCAAATTCAGCACAATTGGATGTAACTGCTACAAATAAAGGTTTGCTTATTCCAAGACTCTCTTTAATACAAACCACAAATCAAAGTCCGGTTACAGGTGTTATTGCAAATAGTTTGCTGGTTTATAATACAACTACAGCAAATGATGTCACTCCGGGTTTCTATTATTGGCAGACTGATAAGTGGATTAGATTAATAGGAAAAAGCGATCCTGTTATATTTAATGAAACTTTGACTACCCTGACTTATGATGCCAATACCAATAGATTAACATACAAAGATGAAAACGGCGTTTCTAATGTTTTGCAATTGGTTGGACAAGCAGGACCCGTAGGGCCAGCCGGACCGCAGGGACCTCCGGGAATAGCTGGAACTAATGGTGCAAAAGGAGATAAAGGTGACAAAGGAGATAAAGGCGATACTGGAGCACAAGGGATTCCAGGAAACGACGGAGCAGCTGGAGCACAAGGGGGTATCGGTTTAATTGTTGATGGAACTAATACAACAGTAACCGGTTCCGGAACAACGGCAGATCCTTATAAAATCAACACACCTTCTATACCTGCTGCAACGGTGTCTAACACTTCTGCTGATAACCTTTTAAACACTACTGTAAATGGTGTTACCGGACCAAATGTAACTATAATCAACAGCAACACTTTAACAGCTGTAGATGGGAATTTAGTATCCACTGTAAACGGCGTAGCCACAACAGCAACAGTTCCTATATTAATGACAGCGAACAACGGATTAACAGCAGCAAACGGCAATGTGCAATTAGGGGGAAGTTTAACCCAACCGACTACCATAATTACCGATAATACTAATACTTTGGCTCTTAAAGGCTTGCAGCAAGGAAATGCAGCAGGTGAATTACTTATGGTAGAGCCTACTACGGGCGTTATTAAAAAAATAAGTATCAACGAGTTGACAGGGGTTATAAAAGAGGAATTGATTGCTGTTAATGGACAAAAGGATTTTTCTACTCCACAGCCCATTACTTCTTTAGACAAAATACAGGTTTTTAGAAATGGTACCGAAATAAATTTTACCGCAACCCCAGGAACTTCCCAATTAACACTGCAACTGTATGCTGATACTAATGGAGGATGCTTGGAAGGAGATGAAATAAAAATTTACCAATGGAAATAAAAATAGACTGACATTAAAATAAAAAACAATTCTTAAACCAATATAGAAATATGTAAAAAGAAAAAAAAGAAAAAAACAGGCAGGATATTTTTTTTAAAATATTCAAAATAAACAACAGTAACCATAAATATTAACAAAATTCAATCATGAAAAATAATACAATTAAAAAAACAGGTTTAAAAACAATTTTTGCACTATCATTGGCTTTAGCAGGCTTTAACGCTCAGGCACAAAGCCAAACGGCTGACATAACTAAACAAGGAAGTACTCAATTAGGTCAAGTGGGCAACGGTACTGCTGGTTCACAAGGATCAGTAAGAGTAATTGACAATAAAGGAACAATAAAGTTCCTACAGGTAAAAAATGGTATTACCCAAATTACAAATTCTGCTCCTGATGGAGGTATTACTACTACATGGCAATTGGGAGGTACATTAACTGATGATACCTATATCGACGCAACAAACAAGGTATTTGCACTTGATGGAATTAAATTAGTACCTAACACATTGCTTCCTTCTACTAATGCCGCGGATGGATCTAAGCATGGAACAGCAGCAGTACCAGCAACCACATCAGGTTATACTTTTTTGGTACGTGATGAAGCTACTGGCGAAACCTTGAAGATGGCACCATCTCAATTGGTGATAAGTGGTGGAGATACGCCTCCTGTTAACAACCCTGGTGATCCTATCACTATCACTGATCCTACCTTACCAACTAAAATTACCAAAGTATGGGTGTATCGTAATGGCGCTAAATTATTGGGTGACGTAGACTATACATTAGCAGCCGGAACCTTGACAATTAACGGTTCAAATCTTAATGAACCAAATGATTATACACTTCTTCCAAATGACAAGATTGAAGTTCAGTGGGTTAACTAATTAAATGCTCAAAAAGCAATAATTAGAGTAGTATGAAATCACTTTTATCTCTCTGCATATTGTAAGGCAAGAGAGGTAAAAGTGATTATAAAAAGTAATAATAAATTGATATCCAATTATAACTTTAATTGTGCAGTTTGTTTTATAAAGGATTTTTTCAATGCGTCTGGCGTTTTTTCCGCAGAATGTTTTCGAGGTTTTTAGTGTAATATAGAACTAGGGGTACCCAAAAAATAGTACTCCAATTAAATGATTAAAAAAATGAATAAGTATTTAGTAATATTGTTGTCTCTTTTATTCCCTTGTGTGCTTTTGGCTCAGAACAAGGGCATAAGAGTGGTTGATAATAAGGGTACAATTATTTATGTAGATCCAAGCAAATGGTTTCAGGTTGGATCTAATCTATTTAATAAAAACACCAACGGAAATGTAGCCATAGGGGTAATAGATACGTCAAGTTTTAAGCCGGTTGATTATTCTCGCTTGTATATTAGCAACGGGGGCAGCACCACATTACCTGTATTAAAATTGGATACACCTTTTGACGGAGAATTGACTGACGATGTGCTTACATGGGATCCAAGTGACTTTTCAGTTAAAAAAATAGCCATTAGTACATTATCGCCAAACGACTGGCATATATTGGGGAATGCTGGAACTGATCCTGCAACGAACTTCTTGGGGACTACAGATAATCAGGATTTATCATTTAGAACTTACAACACCGAAAGAATGCGTATTGCGTCATCTGGCAATATCGGTATAGGTACAGTTGCACCGGCAAGCACATTAGAAATTAATTCAACAGCGGCTAATACTTCTGGACTTAGACTGACTAATTTAACATCTGCTAGCCCAGCCTCAACTGGAGCAACAATTGGAGTAAATGCTGCTGGTGATGTAGTTGTTGTTAATAGTTCTGTTACGGCAACAACTGTATCCAACACTTCAACTGGAAATACTTTGACTACAACAGTAAACGACGTGACTGGAACTGCTGTCAATATCATCAATAGCAACACCTTAACAGCTACAGATGGCAAGCTAGTATCAACTGTAAATGGCGTAGAAACAACACCTGAAGTTCCTATACTCATTTCAGCAAACAATGGCTTGACAGCAACTAGTGGAAATGTGCAATTAGACGGTGCATTAATAAAACCAACAACAATAACTACTGATGCTACCAATACATTGGCAGTTGCAGGCTTACAATCGGCAAGCCCTACTGGTACTGATAATATAGTAGTTGTGAATTCATCTGGTGTTTTATCAACAATTGACCGCTCAATTTTAAACAACGGCTGGCTGTTAAAAGGAAATGCAGGTACAAACCCGGCTAATAACTTTTTAGGAACCACCGATGATCAACCATTATTTTTCCGCATAAATGATAATTATGCAGGTCACATAGCGCAAAATAATACCTCATTGGGTAACAGTTCATTAAATCCTTCTGCTACGGGTCAATTTAATACAGCTATGGGCAGCAATAGCCTCTCTGCTCTTAGTGATGGCACTTACAATACGGCTACAGGTTTTCAAAATTTTCAGGGTCTTACTTCTGGTAGTTATAATGTAGCTATGGGTGTTGAGAATATTGGAGCCCTTACTAGTGGTTGGAATAACATAGCCATAGGTGCCGGTAATCTTTCAATTGAGACTGGCAATCAAAATATAGCTATAGGTGCAGGTGTAGGCCAGGGATTGTTAAATGGTTCCAGTAATATCTTGATAGGTGGAAGTACCAGCTATAGGATAGATGCTTCTGGCCCAAATAAAAGTAATGAGATGAACATAGGTAACGCCTTATTTGGTAAAGCGATAAATAGTGCCATTGGTACAGCCAGTATCGGTATCAATACCAACAATCCGGGCAACACATTTGAAGTTAAATCTGCTGCAGCAAATACATCGGGACTTAGGCTAAGCAATTTAACATCAACAAGCCCAGCAACAGCGACAAGTGTTGCAACGCTAGGTATAAATGCTACCGGCGATGTTGTTGTTGTAAATAGTGCTCCGGCTACTACAACCAATACCTTAACAGCCACAAACGGAAGTTTAATATCAACTGTAAACGGCATAGCAACAATACCTGCAGTTCCTGTACTAACTTCTGCAAACAATGGCTTAACAGCGACTAATGGCAATGTGCAATTAGGTGGCACATTAGTTAACCCAACCACAACTATTACTACCAATGGTGCTACTAATACATTAGCAATTGCGGGCTTGCAAGCAACTACTGATGTTACAGATAATTTAGTATTAGCTAACCCTTCAACGGGTCTTTTACGAACAATTACCTTTCCTAATTTACCCGTATGGACGTTGGTAGGTAACTTAGGTACAACTGTGGGTACTAATTATCTGGGTACTAACGATGCCCAGCCTTTAATGTTCAAGGTCAACAAAGTCCAATCTGGCTTGCTTACTACAAATAATACCTCTTTTGGTTATCAGGCACTTCTAAGCGTACCAATTGCAACTACTATTAACAACAATACAGCTATGGGTACCAATGCACTCACAGCACTTAATAGTGGTACAGGAGAGAACACTGCTGTTGGCTTTAATACTATTAATATATCGACAAACAGTGTTGCTAATACAGCTGTAGGCTCTTATGCATTGGCAAAAATCGGTAACTCTACTGATGGCAGAAATACAGCAGTAGGCTATTTGGCAATGGCTGGCAGTAATACTACTGCGGTAACTGTCAATACCGGCAGCAACAATACAGCAATAGGGATAAGTGCAATGAATAATGCTAGCACAGCTCTTACTGGGGTCTATAATGTGGCAATTGGCGCTAATGCGCTTACCGCTAGTGCTGGGGGTAGTTATAACACCGCACTTGGTCCTAACGCAGGTAAAACAATTAATGGCAACAACAATATTATGATTGGTGGCTCGAGTAGCAATAATATAAACCCTTCCAGCGCTGCTGTCAGCAACGAATTAAATATTGGTAATACCTTATTTGGCACAGGTATAAATGGTACAATCGGTATAGGTAAAATAGGTATTAATATACAAAGCCCTCTTGTAGCCGAACTACAAGTATTGGGTTCGGTAAGAACCGGTACAAGTACAACAGGAACGATTGGTCAATACTCTTTTGCGGGAGGTACTAATAGCGTTGCTTCAGCAACTGGTTCGTTTGCTTATGGTAATGGAGCAACGGCAAGTTCAGGCGGAGCAACTCCTGTTGGTTACAATACTGCATTTGGCGGTGCTACTGCTAGTGCCAATGGTGGTTATGCATTTGCCGCAGGCGTTGCAATAGCCAGTGGAAGTTATAGTGCTGCATTTGGAAGTAACAGTACTACTGCAGGTGGAAATAGTTCTTTTGCCGCAGGTAATAAAAATATAATTGATGCGGGATCTGGTAATTCGGCGTTATTTGGAGTAAACAATAATATCTATTCAACTGCGACTCCAATTGGAGGAGGAACCCCTGGCGTTGGTTCTTTTGCGGCAGGAAATGCTAATAAGATCTACTCTCAAAATTCAGTTGCGTTAGGGTCACAAAATATTATGAATTATACTACAGCTGGTACAGCTGCTACTCCACAGGGATCTGTAGCTTTGGGATCTGGAAACACTACTGATGGTAATTCAACTATAGCTATGGGAACTGGAAACACTAGTTCTGGTACTGGTAATGTAGCCATGGGTGGTGGCAATATAATTACGAATGGCAGTACCTATAGTATTGCAGCGGGCAATGGTAATTATATAGGTGATGTCGCCGCTGCTGTTTCATCTTTTACAGCCGGGGGAGCAAACCATATTAACAGTAGTAGTTTTTCAAATGCACTAGGTCAAACTAATACTATTACCGGTTCTACTGCTTCAACAATAATAGGCCAAAATAACTCAATTACTAGTGCTAATAATGCACTGGTAATGGGGATATATGCTACTATACCAACAGGATATAATGGTGCAACAATTTTGGCTGATGCTTCTGGTGGTAGCACAATTATTTCATCTACAGCAGCAAACCAATTTACAGGTATGTTCAATGGTGGGTATCGCTTCTTTACCAATCGCAATAACCAAACAAACAGAGGATTGTTTATTAATGATGACAACACAGGCACAGGCAGAGCCAAAGTAGGTATCAATAACCCCACTCCTAACGCAGATTTGGATGTACAGGGGTCACAAGTAGTGAAAGTTGCTATTGCTACTGGCAGTTATGCAGTAAAAACGAACGACTACATGTTAGTTGTTCCTTCTGGCAGCAGTCCTGCAAATACCATTACATTGCCGTCTGCGGCTGCAAATACAGGCCGGGTACTGATGATTAAAACAAGCATCATTAATACTAGTTCAGTTACAGTTAAAACATCTTCCGCCTCTGAAAAATTTGACGGAAGCTGGCCTGCCTCTGCTATTTCTGGAGGACCTATCGCAGGAAGCACAAGCATTCTTCTTGATTCAACGGGAATTAATGATCATATAACTGTGATTTCTGATGGAACTTCCTGGTATGTGAGTAACTAAAAAATGGGAAATTAAAAGCTGAGTACAAACACAACAAATTTAAAAAACTTAGTCAAGTAGCTTTTGAAATGGATCTTAGACTCTACCGGTTTAGAAAAATTAGTGGAGAAAATGTTTAGTAAAAAATAATTTGAATTATCATTTTAAAAATTGATTCTATGAAGATGCAGATAAAATTTGGTATAATTTTAATTTTTTGTTTTGGGAAAGTTTTTTCACAAACTGTCAATACAGGCGTGTTAACAATTGAACCCAATACTGATTTTTCGACCTTTTTTGCTTTTGATAATAAAGCTAGTGGGGATATTTTGCACAATGGAAATTTTTATGCCTATTCAGATTTTAAAAATGACGGCCTGTTTACTTATAGTGATTTATCGAATGGAAAAACTTTTTTTATTGGTAATTCCAATCAAATAATAGAAGGGGGATCCATTTCAGAATTTCAGAATGTAGAATTCAATAACATTTCCAGTAAGTTTCCTTTTTCCTTAAAAACTACTGTTGTTATTAATAAACTTGCTTCATTTAAGAACGGAATTGTAGATGGCTCTAATGATGCAGGAAAAATGATTTTTAATGCAAATACCTCCCATTCAGATACCAGTAATTTAAGTTTTGTTGATGGTAGGGTAGAAAAAATAGGCGCTGAAAAATTTGAATTTCCTATTGGAGATGATGTGTATTACAGACCCTCTCTCAATGATGCAAACAGCAATCCTGATAATACTTATACAACCGAGTATTTCTTTGAAACTATTGGTAATATTCATCCTTATACCAGTAAAGAAGAAAGTATCGTCACAATAGATGAAGCTGAATATTGGAATTTGACACAAGAACAAGGAACAGATAAAGCAGTTTTGAGTCTTACTTTGGACAAAAATACAACGCCTGCCATTTTTTTTCAGGAAAGTAATGATACAGAATTGGCAATAGTAAGATGGGATGCTCCAACATCTAAGTGGATTAACGAAAAAGGAGTAACCACAGATCTTCTTACAGGAGCTGAGTATACGAAATTAGTGACTACTCAGGTCAGCGGTTATAGTATTTTTACAATAGCACTAGTAAAAAAGGCAAATCCAGAACCTCCATCTAATGAAATTGTAATTTATAATGCTGTTTCTCCCAATGGAGATGGAATAAATGATACTTTTCACATTAAAGGAATTGATAATTTTCCAAATAATAAAGTCGAAATTTATAACCGCTGGGGTGTAAAAGTATACGATGCCAAATCGTATAATGAGAGTGATAATATGTTTAGAGGTTATTCGGAAGGTCGTGATACTGTTAAGAAAAATGAAGGTTTGCCGGATGGAACTTATTTTTATATTTTAGAATATGAAAGTGCAGGCAAAACAAAGCGAAGAACAGGATATCTCTATATCAGCAAGGAGAACAAATAAAAAAAGCGAGGCTCAAAACCTCGCTTCGTTTTTATATTTTAAACTTCGATTTATGATGTTTGATCATCTATAGTCGCATCAGGAGCATTTTTCTTTACAGATTCGATTCCGTTTTCTCTAGCGGCAACACTTTCGTACATTTCGCTTGAACCAATAATTTGTCCATTTCCAGCTTTTAGATTAAAATACGGTTTTCCGTTTTTAGCTTCTTTTCTATCATAACGATTGTCATCAGCTGCATTGTTTTTTACAGATTCAATACCATTATTACAAGCTGCTTTTGTGGTATAACCTTCGCTTGTTAAAATAGTCTGGCCATTACCAGCTTTTAAATTAAATTGAAACTCTCCGTTGGCTCTGGTCGTAATTACAAATTTTCCCATGTAGTTTGTTATTAAAGTTAGGTAATATATTCATTTTGCTAAAGATAAAAATACAAAACTTAGTCATATAAATCATACATCAGTTTGAAAAAATGATTATCTTAATAATAATAAAGAGTACAGAAACAGACTTATAAAAACTGCTCTATTAAATAAAAGTTATATTCCTAAACGAAAATCAGAAACACTTTTTTCTTCCAGATTAATTTCTTCAAAAATACTTTGAGTTCCTTTATCTACAGGACATTGTGTGCTAATTCCAACCCAAATTTCTTTTGGATAATTGTTTTTATATAAACGCACCATTTGCCAGTTCTTTTTATCTAATGAATAATAACTCGCAACCGTTTTGGTATCAGAAGAGATTTTCATGTAGACTGAAGGTTCTTTTACAACATCATGATTATTGTCATCAGAAGTTTCTATGGTACGTACCGTTACAATTCTGTGATTGCCTCTTTCGTCCTGTTCAAAACAGAATTTCTGATAAAAGCTGTCATTTGCATAAATGTATAGAACTCCGGCATTATAAAGTCCCTTTTCAGTAAATTCAGGAGTAACTTTAGCGGTAAGCGTAAAAGGTTTGGTATTGTCTACTTTTGATAAAAGCATTGGAGCGGTGGTATTGGATAATTTTCCGTCAGGATCAGAGAAATAATCTGATTTTTCTCCGGCTTTAAAGATGATTTTCTCTTTTGCTTCTTTTTTAATTAAGGTATCAGCGCCATTTATTGCTTTAGTAAAATGTATGTTTGATAACTTAATATCACATGGTAAACCATTAACAATTGCAGAATCTAATTTTGTTTCTTCTTTCATTGTTGTTTTTGCAGTTTCATTTTTGTTATTACAGCCTGATAATACAGAAAGACTCAAAATAGTAATAGCGCTATAAAAAATTGTTTTCATAAATTATTTTTTTGGGATAGAATGTGATATTTTTAGTTTTCCAAAAATAGTGTTGCTTCCAAAGAAAGGCAATACGTAAAATTAACCAATTACAATTCTCAATGTCACAAAATCCTTCAATCGAAAATCAATTAATGACCACATTTTTAGAACAAAAATTTGAGGTTGAAGAATCTAATGATATCGAAATGTACAAACAGTTTGTGGCCAATTATGTAAAGATTGAACAATGTGTAGCTGTTCTGTCCGATTATCAGGCCGACTGCAGTTATATATATGCAGGAAGTTTTGGTGCCGTTTTCGGACTTCCGGATGAAAAATCTGTAATTGATTCGGCTTTTGAAGAATGTATTTTTACAAAAATAATTGCAGATGATTTATTAGAACGTCATGTTTTAGAACTCAATTTTTATCAGTTTTTAAAAGGTATTCCGAAAGAAGAATATAGTAATTACAGTACTTTCAGCCGTCTTCGAATGAAAAGTACTGCAGAAAAAAATATTTATATTAATCATCGAACGATTTACCTTAAAACATTCAGCAACGGAAGTATTTCACTTGCCTTGTGTTTGTATCTTCCGTCAACAGATTTACAATCCAGAACCGGAATTGATGGAAAAATCATCAATATTCAGACAGGAGAAGTTATTGAATCTGAAAAGTATAAAAACAATTCAGAAACCATACTGTCCAAAAGAGAAATAGAAGTTTTAAGCAGTGTAGCAAAAGGAAATAAAAGTGAGCAAATTGCCTCCGAAATGCATATTTCAGTCTACACTGTTCGTCGACACAGACAAAATATTATTGAAAAATTAAAGGTGACCAATACAGCAGAGGCAGTGCAGACCGCTTTTGCAATGGGAATTATTTAACTTCTAAAGCTTTTTTGTATTTTTATAATTGCCTGCTAAGGGTTTCAATATTAATTTTGGTAGGTAATAGTATTTTTTATGAAAGAAATTAGCGAAATTCTTAAAGCCTATTCAAAAGCAAAATCGGAAGATAAGAAAACAGCTCTGGCCACAGTGGTTAAAGTTGAAGGATCCTCTTACCGTCAGCCTGGAGCTCGTATGCTTGTTACAGAAGATGGCCAGCTAACTGGTGCAATAAGCGGCGGATGTCTGGAAGGAGATGCTCTTCGAAAAGCATTGCTTGCCATTCATCAAAAACAAAACAAGCTTATAACTTATAATACCAGTAATGAAGATGATGCTGAACTAGGTTTACAGTTGGGGTGTAACGGAATTGTTCATATCCTTTTTGAATATATTGATGATGAAGAATCGAATAATCCGATCAAGCTTTTAAAACAATTAGAATTAGAAAGAAAAGAAGCCGTAATTGTTACTGTTTTTTCACTCAAAAGAAACGCTTTTCAAATAGGAACGACCCTATTTTTTAGAAAAGACAGTCCAGTCTTAAATCACAATGACGAAGTTTTAAATTTGATTGCTTACGCGAAAGAAGTGTTGCAAACCAAAATATCAATAGTAAGAAAACTTCAAACTGAAAACGAAGCTTTAATTGAATATATCAATCCGCCAATTTCTCTTGTAATTGCCGGAGCTGGAAATGATGTACAGCCTTTAGTAAAAATGGCTTCTATATTGGGCTGGAAAATTACTATTGGCGATGGACGTGCCACACATACTACAGAAAAGCGTTTTCCAAAGGCAGATACAGTTCAGATTGCTAAGTCCGAACAATTTCTGGAAAATATTATAATTGACGAGCAGACTTATTTTGTTTTAATGACCCACAATTATAAATATGATTTAGCGGTTCTAAAACAGCTTTTGGAAACCAATTGTAAATACATCGGAATTCTTGGTCCTAAAACCAAGTTAAACCGAATGTTGGATGATCTTGAAAATGAAGGAATAAAGCTTAACGGCGAACAATTGGAACGCATCTACAGTCCGATTGGTTTAGATATTGGAGCAGAAACTTCAGAAGAAATTGCTTTATCTGTTGTAGCAGAAATTAAAGCTTTTTCAGCAGGAAAGACTGGAACTTCTTTAAAATACAAATTAGGAAAAATTCATGATGAGGTGCCGTATGAAAGATAAATTTCAAAATAAAACAGGAATCATCATTTTGGCCGCTGGAAATTCTTCCAGACTAGGCCGTCCCAAACAATTGCTGGAATACAAAGAATCGACACTTTTAAAAAACACGATTTCCGAAGCTTTAAAGATCAAAAATGCTTTAATATTAGTTGTAACAGGTGCAAACCACGATACGATCCAAAAAGAGTTTAATTTTCCTGAAATAAAAATTTGTTTAAATGCAGATTGGCAAAACGGAATGTCATCTTCAATTGTCAAAGGATTAAGTGATTTATTGAACATAAATCCCGATTGTGAGCAATGTATTTTTGCGGTTTGCGATCAGCCTTTTGTGACGAATTTAATATTTGAAAATCTTATAATCGAACAGGATAAAACCAAAAAAGGAATTATCGCTTCAGCATATTCCGAAACTTTGGGAACTCCGGTTTTATTCGATAAAAAATATTTTAAAGAATTATTGAACTTAACAGGACAGGAAGGAGCAAAAAAACTCATTAAAAAACATTCAGAAGACACTGCCTCGATTTCATTTGAAAAAGGAAATGTAGATATCGATACAGAGGATGATTATAGTAAACTGATTTCGTAAGAGAGAGAAAAAGTAGCAAATTGACAAAGCAACATTTTTTTTAATCCTTTTAATCTGTGAAATCTGTGGCAAAAAAAAACTTGGTGACTTTGCAAGATTAAAAAACTTAGCGCCTTAGTGCCTTCGTGGCAAAACCAATTGCTGAGCCAAAGATAAAACCCGCTCAACAGTAATATCAATTTCTTCATCAGTAGTAAATCGTCCCAAACTAAAACGAATGGAACTCAAAGCTTCTTCATCAGATAGCTCCATCGCTTTCAGAACATGTGAAGGCTCAGAAGTAACCGAAGAACAAGACGAACCATTAGAAACCGAAATATTTCCCAATGCCATAATAAGCTGTTCTGAATTCACACCCGGAAAGCAAATATTGGTAGTATTATAAATTCTGTTTGGAATGCTTCCGTTGACAAAAGAACCTTTAAATTGCAATAAGCCAGATTCGAGTTTATTTCGCAATAGAAAAATTCTATCTAAATCTTTTTCTAATTCATTTACAGCTATTTCAGATGCTTTACCTAAACCTATAATTCCAGGCACATTGAGCGTGCCGCTGCGTAGTTTTCGCTGTTGTCCTCCGCCTAGAATTTGAGGAATCAGTTTGATTTTGGCTTTCGCCGAAACATACAAGGCACCAATTCCTTTTGGGCCATAAAATTTATGCGCAGATAAAGTTAAAAGATCAATTCCTAAAGTTTTGACATCAATTGGAATTTTGCCAACTGCTTGTGTCGCATCACACATAAAAAGTACATTTTTACTTTTCAACAGTTTAGAAATTTCAAGCATATTTTGAATAACACCCGTTTCATTATTCGAAAACATTCCAATGAAAATCAGTGTTTTATCTGTAATAGTTTGATTTAGAAAATGAAAGTCTAAAATACCATTTCTATCAACAGGTAAATAACTGACATCAAAACCAATATTTTCCATAAAAAGGCAAGTTTCAAGAACTGCTTTGTGTTCTGTTTGAATTGTAATAATATGTTTTTTGTCTTGGTTTGCGAGACCTTTAATGGCTAAATTGATAGCTTCTGTAGCGCCGGAAGTAAAAATAATTTCTTCAGCATTGGCATTAATTAAATCAGCAACCTGCCAGGCAGCATTTTCTACAGCTTCGTTTATTGTTAATCCAGCAATATGACTGCTTGTAGAATTGGCATACAAATCTGTGAAATAAGGAATTATTGCATTCAAAACGCGTTCATCAACACGAGTCGTGGCATTATTATCCAGATAAATATTTTGTTGATGTGACATTAAATAAAAGCTTGGTCTTGTAAAAGTACAATTTTAAGACGTTTTTTAACCGCAAAGCACGCAAAGTTTTTTATCATAATTAACCGCAAAGTTCGCAAATCTGGAATCGATAAAGCTTTGCGAACTTTGCGTTTTTATTAAGGTGTAAATAGTAAAAAAGCTTGCGTTCTTTGCGGTTAAATAAAAATTGTAATTATTCTAAATAAGCCTAATGTTTGAATTTCATAACTTTTTGTGATTTAAGATTGTTAAATTTGTTAGAATACCAAAGTGATTTTGCTAATTTAAAGATAGATAGAATGGCTTCTAAAAAAAACAATCCGAAAGAAGTAACGGAGAATGACTCCAATTCCCGCCGCGACTTTATAAAGAAATCGGGGCTTTTTACTGCGCTTGCCTTTACACCACCTTCGTTGGTAATGGCTTCAGAGAATAAATGGGATGAAAAAATAGCGGAGTATTTAGAGACAGTACCGCTATCTATTGAAGTAAACGGCAAAAAGCACAATCTTAATATTGAGCCAAGAACTACCTTGCTCGATTTACTAAGAGAGCAATTACAGCTTACCGGAACCAAAAAAGGTTGCGATCACGGTCAATGTGGTGCCTGTACAGTTCATGTCAACGGAACAAGAATTTTATCTTGTCTAACTTTAGCTTCCATGCAGCAAAATGCAGAAGTTACCACTATTGAAGGTCTTTCGAAAGGAAAGAAACTACACCCAATGCAGGAAGCTTTTATCAAACATGATGGTTTTCAGTGCGGTTATTGTACGCCTGGACAAATCATGTCGGGAATTGCCTGTATAAAGGAAGGACATGCTAACAGCAGAGAAGAAATCAGAGAATATATGAGTGGTAATATCTGCAGATGTGGTGCTTACCATAATATTGTAGATGCTATAACGGAAGTGAAGGAAGGAGGGAAGAGTTATGAAAAATTTCCAAATAATTAGAGCTTTATCATCAGCTTCGGCCGTAACGAATATCAGCAAAGAGAAAGAAGCGATGTTTATTGCAGGCGGAACAAATCTGGTGGATTTGATGAAAAAGAATGTTGTTGCGCCAGACAAACTAATTGATATTAACGGTCTGGATTTAAAGAAAATTGAGTTTTTAAAAGGTAAAGTTTCCATAGGTGCTTTGGCCAAAAACAGTCAGGTTGCCGAAGATGGTGCAATAAAAGAAAAACATCCGTTATTGTCTTTGGCTTTAGCAGCGGGAGCTTCTCAACAAATCAGACACATGGCAACAGTTGGCGGTAATATGCTGCAGAAAACAAGATGTTCGTATTATTATAATACCGATATGCCGTGTAATAAAAGAACTCCTAAAAGCGGTTGTGGTGCGATTGGCGGTTCCAACAGAATGCATGCTGTTTTTGGAGCTTCAGATAGTTGTATTGCCGTTCATCCAAGTGATATGTGTATTGCTTTGGCGGCTTTAGATGCGCAAGTTTTAGTTGAAGGACCAAAAGGAAAACGACAAATTAAATTTACAGATTTCCATCGTCTGCCAGGAAATACACCTGAAAAAGACAATACTCTGGAAGCAAAAGAACTGATTACTTCTATTGAAATTCCGGATCATAATTTTACTAAAAATGTTTATTATCTGAAAGTTCGTGACAGAACGAGTTATGCTTTTGCATTGGTTTCTGTTGCTGCGGCATTGGATTTAAAAAATAATGTGATAAATGATGTCAGACTTGCCATGGGTGGTGTGGCGCATAAACCCTGGAGATTGACTGAAGCAGAGGAATTTCTAAAAGGAAAAACAGTTTCAGAAGAAGTTTTTAGACAAGCGGGTGATTTAGCAATGAAAGGGGCCAGAACTTACGGCGGAAATGATTTTAAAATTACGCTTGGAGCCAATACGATAACAGAAGCACTTACTATAGCAGCATCAAAATAATTAGAATTATGAGCAAGACAAGTAATATTAATAGAGTTGACGGATTTGCTAAAGTCACGGGTGCTGCAACGTATTCTGCTGAATATAAAACAGCAGGTGTGGTATATGGTTGTTTGGTGGGAAGTACCATTGCAAAAGGAAGAATCAAAAGTATTGATACTAAAAAAGCAGAATGGGCACCGGGAGTTCTGGCCGTCATTACACATTTAAATGTCGATAAACCTTCAGGATATCAAAAAGCAAAAGACAAACGTAACTTTGGGCAGCCGCTGCAAATTTTTAAAGACGATTCGGTATTATATTACGATCAGCCAATCGCTTTGGTTATTGCAGATACTTTTGAACGTATGCAATATGCAGCGAGTCTGATTAAAGCAGATTATTTTAAAGAAGAACATTCGACAGATCTTCAAAAAGCGGCTGATAAAGAGAAAAAAATAGATACCGAAAAAGGAAACGATTACCATCGTGGAGAACATGACGGCTACAAAAATGCAGAAGTTGTTTTAGAAGCCGAATATACGATTCCAACTGAGGTTCATAACCCTATGGAATTAGCGAATATCATTGCTAAATGGGATGGAAATAAACCGACTTTATACACTAAAAGTCAAGGAGTGGAAGGGACACGAAGAAGTGTTGCCGGAGTTTTTGATGTTCCAGTTGATGATGTTTCGGTGTTTTCTGAATATTTAGGAGGTGCATTTGGAATGGGATTACATACCTGGCCTTATGAAATCGCTGCTTTGATGGGCGCAAAAAAATTAAATCGTCCGGTGAAATTAGTTTTACATCGCGAACAGATGTTTACCAATGTAGGTTTCAGACCTTTTACGATTCAGAAAATGGGTCTTGGAGCTACAAAAGCAGGTAAACTGACAGGCTTGACTCATGAAGCTGTAGCAATGACTTCCAGTTATGAGGATTTTATGGAAGGAACGGTAAACATGTCCCGTTTTATTTATGATTGTGCCAATGTTTCTACACGTTATAGAATTGTCCCTTTGGATACCTGTACACCAATCTGGATGCGTGGCCCGGGAGAAGCAACGGGTTCGTTTGCTTTAGAATGTGCGATGGATGAAATGGCCTATAAATTAAACTTAGATCCAATCGAATTCCGTAAACTGAATTATGCTGAAAAAGATTTGGAACAAAATAAACCGTGGAGCAGTAAATATCTTCTGGAATGTTATGAAGGCGGAATGGAACGTATTGGCTGGAAAAACCGTAAAAATGAACCTGGTTCTGTTAAAGAAGGGAACTGGCTTGTTGGTTACGGAATGGGAACGGGGACTTTTGGCTGTTACAGAAGTCCAACTTCGGTAAAAGCAAAATTTTTACCAGATGGTAATTTAGTGCTGCAATGTAGTGTCAATGACATGGGACCAGGAACAGCAACAATGATGACTGCAATTGGTGCAGAAATAACAGGACTTCCTGCTGAAAATGTCATTGTGGAAATGGGAAAAAGCGGATTGCCAAAAGGCCCAACTCAAGGAGGATCGGCTACAACTTCATCGGTTGGTTCTGCAGTTCATGATTCTTGTAATTTATTGGTTAGTAAAGCCTTGGAATTGGCAGCTCAAAATCCGGTTTTTAAAGGAATCGCTATAACAGATTTAACTTTTGCAAATGGTTTGATTGCTGCTAAGAATAATAGTTCTAAGTCTATTGCTTTAACCTCTTTACTTACTGCAAACAAATTAGAAGGATTGGAAGTTGAAAATCTGTCTAAAGCGGCCGAAGAAGCGAAGAAATATTCCATTTATTCTTTTTCAGTGCACTTTGTAAAAGTTTTAGTGAATCCGAATCTGGGTAAAATACGATTGGCACATGTGGTTTCCTGTGCCGATATTGGAACGGTAATCAATCAAAAAACATCTGCCGGACAAATGTTTGGCGGTGCAGTAGGAGGAATCGGAATGGGATTGATGGAAGCGCTGGAAATCGATCATCGTTTTGGACGTCCAATCAATAATAATTTTGCTGATTATCATGTGCCGGTTCATGCTGATATTGAGAAACAGGAAGTTTTCTTTGTAAACAAAAAAGACCCAATCAGTAATCCGATGGGAACAAAAGGCTTGGGTGAAACTGCTTTGGTTGGAATGGCACCCGCAATTGCAAATGCCGTTTTTAACGCAACCGGAAAACGTGTTAGAGATTTACCAATTACGTTGGATAAAATTATAGAAACTGTTGCTTAAATTTTTAGCAGATTAAAGAGGGTTAAAAAGTCGCAAAGCTTAAAAAAAACTTTGCGACTTTATGCCTTCGCGGCATATATCATTAAAACTTATTTAACCGTAATTGGCAATTCAGCGGTTGTTTTATCCCAGCCAATAACAAGATTTGCAACGTTGCCCTGAGTTGTAAAAGCAATTGATAAAGCCTCGATTGGAGTAGAAACTGGTTTTACAGGAACAGAAACTCTAACCACATCTTTGCTTTCGTCATAAGCATAACCACCCCATAAATCTAATTCTTTGTTGATGATTACTGTCCATTTATCTTTTTCAGGTATTACAAATAAACTGTAGTATCCCGCAGGAACTTTTTTACCGCCGATAGTTACATCTTTGTAAAATTTAATTTCGGTATTTTCATTAGCACCAACTCTCCAAACTTCACCAAATTTTACAACGTCACCAAAGATAGTTCTTCCTTTTGCAGAAGGTCTTGCGTAAGTAACTTTTACAACCGGATTTGGATTGTCTGTTTTTTTGAATTTAACTGCTTTGTTTGGAAAATAAGAGATATCAACCGGACTGGCATCAAGCGGAGCAAATTTTACCACATCTTGTGCCTGAGCTGTAAAAGCAGCAAACAATGTAACTGCCAATAAACATAATTTTTTCATAGGATTACAATTTTTAGAATTATTACAAAGTAAATTAATAATGAAGAAAAATCATATAATTCCAGTTTGTTTTTTGTTAATGAATTGGTAATACTCGTTATTCCTTACTCTTTTTTGCGTACCAGTTCTGCATGATGTAAAATGCTTTTTTCTTCTCGCCATCATTTGAGATTAAGCCTTTACGATTGTAACCATCCTGAATACCCGGAAGTAATCTTTTTGGAGATCTGAAATCAACCAGAATCCACGGACTTGTTCCACTTAAATGAGGAATTTTTTCAATCATTTTTAGATTCTGAATGTACAGATATTCCTGATATTCCTCTGTCCAGCGTTCGTTTTTCTCTCCATGGAAACCAGCTTTGGCATCACCTCCAAATTCAGAAACAAAAACAGGTTTGTTGTATGGCGTAGTCCAGAATGTCTTTTCAGCATTTTCTAAGTTACCGCCATACCATCCCAAATATTGGTTGAAAGCAATAATATCAAGCGATTTACCAATTTCATCATCAATTTTTCCATTATGTGATAATAAGGCTGCGCTGATTAATCTTGTTTTATCTAATGATCTTGTATGAGTTACCAAATTTGTGATAAAAGTATTTCGAGCGTCAGAAACCGGAGTTTCATTAGCCATAGACCAAATAACAATACTGGCTCTGTTTTTATCTCTTGTAATCGCTGCGGTTAACTGATCCTGGGCATTTTTATAGGTGTTTTCATTTTTGAACTCCACTGTCCAGTAAACCGGAATTTCTTCCCAAACCATTAATCCCATTTTATCTGCTTCTCTAACCATGTTTTCGTTATGCGGATAATGTGCCAGACGAACATAATTACAACCTAATTCTTTTGCCCAGTTCAATAAACGTAAAGCATCTTCCTGAGAATTGGCGCGTCCGCCTTTGGCATTTTCTTCGTGAATCGAAATGCCGCGCAAAAAGACAGGTTTTCCGTTTAAAAGAATTTTATCTTCCTTTGTTTCAATCGTTCTGAAACCAATTTTGTCATTTAATTTTTTTCCGTTAAAGTCAACAGTCACGTCATATAACTTTGGATTTTCCGGTGACCAGTAAGAGATTTTTTTCGCAGGAATTTCAAAATTTAAAATTCCATCAGCACCAATTTTTCCTTTGTAATTGATTTTTAATTCCGGAATAGAAATAGAAACCTGATTTTGTGCCGGATTGAAATTATTGATTTTAATAAAACCGGAAATAACATTTGCATCCCCTTTCTTCAACTGAATATTATAATCTTCCACAAAAGAATTTTCTTCTTCAATTAAAGTTACATCACGCGTAATTCCACCGTAATTCCACCAATCGGTATTTACTGTCGGAACATCTTCTTTATGACGTGTATTATCTACTTTAATAACGAGATAATTTCCGACAGGTTTTACAATTGAAGTCACTTCGTAGTTAAACGGAGTAAAACCACCTTCATGTGTTCCTAGTTTTTTTCCGTTTAAATAAACATCGGCTTTGTAGTTAATGGCTCCCAAATAAACAAAAAGGCGTTTGTTGGAATCTAAATTATAATCAAAAGACTTTTTGAACCAGACATTTCCTTCGTAGTATTTTAATTCTGTAACCTGCGAGTTCCAGTCACCCGGAATATTGATTGTTGGCGATTTATCAAAATCATATTCTACTAATTCCTGCTTGTTTTGAGCATGATAATTCGTAAAAAAAGCTCCTTTTGCCGGTTTTTCACTTTTGTCGTATTGATCAAGGTGAAAGCTGTAAAAGCCGGTTTGATAAGGATCGACAATATAATTCCATACACCGTTTAACGAAGTGGTATTTCGGTTTGGAACGTTTGATATTAGATTTTGTGCAGACGCCAAAACGGATGAGGTTAGGAGTAACGCGGTTAATAGTTTTTTCATTTTTGTATTAATTTGTTTTTGTAATTGTGCATGAGGCTTAACCGCAAAGGGCGCAAGGTTTTACGCAAGGTTCGCTAAGACTTTCTATTTTTATTCTCGCAAAACTGCTAAAATGCAAAGCATGAATAATTTGCGAACTTTGCGTAAACTTTTGCGAACCTTGCGGTTAAATTTATCAAGGTTCAACCTTCAAATATTCCCCTTTGAAACTTTGATTGAGTGCTGTCATTTCAATTGGCTTTCCTGAGCCATCAGGAATCACTTCTATAGATGCTTTTCCATTTGCCATTCTGATGGATTCGCTTCCAGTTGGCGTTCCTTGATTTTTTAATGTTTTTCCACCTTTTAAACATTGAAAATAGACACTTTCTTCGTAATCCAGACAACGTAAATTGTTATTGTCAATCGCAATAGCTGTTACTAAAAAATTTCCATTTTTCAGTTTCTCTGCAGATAATTGCAGGGAAGAAGCGGTATCATTTTTATTAAAACGATAATTCACTTTTAAAGTATCTGAAACGGTTTTTCCATCTTTATTTTTGCCAATCGCAAGAAGAATATTTTCTCCTTTTTTGAAGGTAACATCCCAGGTTAAGCCATTGGCTGGATATAGAGAAAGATTGCGTTGTTTTTCGCCCAATGATTTTCCGTCATGAAATAAAGTTACTTTCTCGCAGTTACTGAAAACGCTGATAGTTCTTGGGATATTTTCAGGACCCTGACGTTCTGTCCAGGTATGTGATTCTATGTAAGTGAAAGGTTCTTTTGCCCAATAACTTTTAAATACATAATACGCATCTTTCGGAATTCCATTTCGATCTGTAAGTCCTTTTTGATTCATGTACGGAATATCATCTTCCGGACGTAAAGGCGTTGCAAAATCCTTGAATGCCCATTGTATATTACCCACAAACTCTGGATCATTTTCAGATACATGCAAATGCCAGTCAAATAAATCCACGATGTAATTCTCACTCCAGTCTCCAATTTGGGCAATATTAGCCACTTTAGTCTGAACAATAGCTTCTTCCCAGCCTTCTGCTTTTATCACATTTTCCCCTGTAACAGGGTTTTCGCTGTGACGACCTACGTGACTGTCACCGCCATATTCAGCATGAATAAAATGTTTGTATTCTTTTTTATAAGTGTTAATTGCTTTTTGATAGCTTTTATAACTTCCGGAATACCATCCAGACCAGATAGAAGGAGAGAATACATCTACAATATGAGAACCTTCATAATATTTTCTGATAGCCGTTTTTCGGGTTGGATCCAATTTATGCGCCAAATCATTTAATTCGGTTAAGAAAGCATTGGTTCTTTTATCATTATCTCCATCAGGAAAATCAGGAAGCCAGTTGATTTCGTTTCCTAAAGACCAGATAACAATACTCGGATGATTGTAATTCTGATTGATGATTTCTTCCAGCATGTTTTTGGTATTGGTTTTCCAAACCTCATTTCCAATACCGCCTCGGCACCACGGCAATTCATCCCAAACCAAAAGACCAAGTTCATCACAGGCTTTATAAACTTCAGGATCCTGAGGATAATGCGCTAAACGGACAAAATTAGCACCCATTTCTTTAATTGATTTCATATCAGCCCAATGCTGTTCGTTGCTCATCGCAGCGCCAACTCCGGCTTGTTCTTCATGGCGATGAGTTCCTCGAATAAGCAGACGTTTTCCGTTAAGGTAAAATGGCCCATGATCTTTAAATTCAAACCATCTGAAGCCTACTTTTTCAGAAACACTGTCTCGGATTTGATTTTTTTCTGATAAAACAGCTGTCAGTTTGTACAAGTTTGGATTATCAGTATACCAAAGCTCAGGATTTTTGATGTTTTCAAAAGTAATTGTTGAAGTTTTAGCTGAAACAGGAATGGTTTTGCTGACTACTTTTTTTCCTTTCGGATTTGAAAGCGTAACCGTTAACGACAAATCTTTTGAATTATCTGAATTTACAAATGAAGAAACAATCTGTACAGAAGCTTTTTTAGCTGAAACTTCTGGTGTTGTTATCTTTACGTCATCAATATGATTTTTGTATTGTGAAATCAACCATACATCGCGTGTAATGCCTCCGTAAATAAAGAAATCACTTTTTTGAGACGGAATAATTTCGATATCGTAGCTATTGTCTACACGAACAAAAATGTCATTGTTTCCTTCTTTGATGAAGTTGGTAATATCAATAGAAAAACCAATATAACCGCCAATATGGCTTCCCGCTTCTTTTCCGTTAACATATACTTTTGTAGTCACATTTGATCCTTCAAAGTATAAAGAATAAACACTGTTTTTGTCGATCTGCGGAATATTTAATTTTTTTTGATACCAGCTTGCATCACGACGATAACCGGGGTATAAATCGGTTGCGTCTTCGGCGTTCCAGGTATGAGGTAAGTTTAAAGAAGTCCAGTTGGACGCTTTTTGTGCTTCATTTAAATTTGGGGTATCATTTTCTAAATAAAGCCAATTGTCATTAATGTTCCTTTTTGTCTGAGCAAAACTGCTCAGACAAATTTGAAACAAAACAAAAAGCGCAAAAATTGAAAATGTATTGTAATGTCGTTTTTTCATAAGATTATAAGGCTTTTTTTCTTAATAAAGCTTCTAGAAAATAATAATCAGCATAGATTATTGGTTCATCAATTTCATCTTGTTTTGGCCAGTTTCCTGTGCTGTGATCAAAGAGAAATGGAGCCTTAATGTTAGAATCTAAAATGTAGTTTTTACTTTGAACGGAATTCATCATTTTATCGGCGAAAGCCAGATAATTATCTTTTTTAGTATATCCGTACAACTCGTATAAGGCAGAAGCCATGACCATTGCAGCAGATACATCACGTGCCGAATTTGGAATGCTAGGATCTTTTAAATCCCAATATGGAATTCCGTCTTCCGGCAGGTTTTTATTTGCCATAAAGAAAAGGGCAGTAGCTTCGGCTTGTTTTATAAAAGCTTCGTCTTTGGTATAACGATACGCCATTGTAAAACCGTAAACCGCCCAAGCCTGACCTCGAGCCCAAACAGAATCATCATTATAACCCTGAAGCGTGGTTTTTTTTCTAACTTTTCCTGAAACAGGGTCATAATCGATGACATGATAACAACTGTTATCTTCTCTGAATTGGTTTTTCAATGTCGTATTGGCGTGCTGAATGGCAGTGTTTCGGTATTTTGGATTTCCGGATAATTTAGAAGCTTCAAAAAGCAATTCTAAATTCATCATGTTGTCAATGATTACCGGATAATCCCAGATTTCTTTATTGAAATCCCAGGAGCGAATTGAACCTACTTTTGGATCAAATCTTTTGCATAAAGTTTCTGCGCCTTTAATAATTACAGCTTCATATTCTTTTTTGTTTTCTACTTTCAGGGCTTCTCCAAAACTGCAAAATACTTTAAAACCGATGTCGTGTGAATTCTTATTGTAACTTTCTTTTCGGCTGAAAGCAGTCCATTTTTCAGCTTGTTCTTTGAATTTTGAATCTCCCGTCAATCGGTATAACTGCCAAAGGTTTCCGGCAAAAAAACCGCTTGTCCAGTCTTTTGACGGAACTTTACGGATTTCATTGGTTTTGATGTTCATACTTCTTGGCATCGACATAGAATCAACCGGATAATCCAACAGCATTTTGTAACGTGTATCCAGCAGATTATTTACTGATAGTGGATTTTTTGTTTGAGAATTAATTCCGGATTTGCATGCTGTTGCCAGCGATGCAAACCCAAGAACCAGAGAAATGAAACTAACATTCTTCATATTTAAATAATATATTTTTTTAGTATCGGGACTAAATTTTAGTTGTGAACTGGATGAATTAGCTATCAGAAAAAAGCTGATTTAAATTGGTTTTTTTTACGGTTGTAAACATTGATTTTTAGGTTTAAGGTTAATAAGTTTAGGTAAAGTAGAAAAGCAATAAACTCATTCCGATTATGAGAATGACAAATAGAATCTGCAATAACAGGAAGTTTGTTTTTTTGATTTTCATATCGCAAATGTAGAAGCCGAAAACGATATAGAAATACAAAAAAGGGTATCTAAAAATACAGATACCCTTTTTTAAGCCTTTAAAACAATGGTTTTTTAAATTGTAGCAGAAGATTTATAGAATTTGTCTGCATATTGAGATGGTGTCTCACCGTATTTTTTCTGAAAGCATTTACTGAAATATTTAGGGTTGTTAAAACCAACTTTATAGCTTATTTCAGATACGGTCAGTTTATTTTGTTCCAATAATTGAGTTGCACGTTTCAGTCTAATTTCATGAATAAATTCATTTGGTGTACAATTCGTCCAGGCTTTAATTTTCAAAAATAGCATGGTTCGGCTGACACCCAATTCGGAACAGAAAAACGGAATATCAAATTGTTCGTTTGAAATATTTTCTTCAACGATTTTAAACGCTTTTTTCAATAATTCTTCATCCAGTGAAGAGACTGTAATTTCTGATGGTATAAAACTGTCTTCGCTCGAAAATTTGATTCTTAGACGTTCGGTTGTGTTTAGTAGATTTTTAACACGAAGTCTGAATTCCATTAAATTGAATGGTTTACTGATGTAATCATCGGCACCACTTTCCAATCCTTCAAATTTATAGACTAATGACGATCTGGAAGTTAAAAGAATTACAGGAATATGACTGGTTTTTAAATTCTCTTTGATTTTTGAACACAATTCTGTTCCTACCATTTCAGGCATTATTACGTCGCTGATAATCAAATTCGGAACATATTTTAAAGCTTTCTCAAAGGCAATTTTTCCGTTTTCGGCTTCAATAATATTGTAATCTTTTTTGAGCAGGTTTTTCATAAACTTTCTCAATACTTTATGATCTTCAACAAGAAGGATGGTTTGTTTTTCTTCGTTGACAATTAAATCTTCGATGTCTTCATTTTCAATAATTTCAGAAGGTTCTAACTGCGCCGCGTATTGCTCAATATCATCACTGATTCTAAAATCGGTAATAATTTCGCTGTCAGAAAGATGTTCGCGTCCCAGAGGCAGTGTTACTTTAAAAATAACGCCTCCTGTTGGTTTATTGGTCACATCAATAGAACCTTTGTGGAGTTTTACAATGTTTTTTACAATCGAAAGCCCAATTCCGGTTCCTTTATTATAGTTTTTCTGAACCTGATTATGTGTTGGTACTTCAAAAAACAAATCAAATATTTTATCGATATGTTCTTCGGCGATTCCCACTCCTGAATCTTCAACCGCTATAAAAAGGTTTTCCTGATCGTGATTGATTTTAATATTGATTGTACCGCCTTTTGGTGTATATCTAAAAGCATTCGAAATCAAATTATAAAATACACGTTCGAGTTTGTATCGGTCATAATAAACCAGAATCTCATCGTCAGAAGTTTCAAATGTATAATCGTAACCGCCATCTTTGGCATATTCAATAAATGATAAATAAATTTCTTTGGTAAATTTTACGATATTTCCGTTTGCCGATTCCAGTGCAACCTGATGATTTTCGAGTTTTCTAAAATCCATTAAACGATTAATTAAACCTAATAAATGATTAGCGCTGCCTTCAATAACTAAAAGCTTTTTGTACATTTCATTTGTTCCGTTATAATCTGCCAAAATCTGCTGTAAAGGCCCCAGAATTAAAGTTAATGGTGTTCTGAATTCGTGTGAGATATTCGTAAAGAAATCCAGTTTTAATTTGTTGTTTTCTTCAATACGTTTAGTTTCCAGATATTCGAGTTCCAGTTTTTGTTTTAGTCTGGCTTTTGATTTCATAATCCAGATCAAACCGTATAATCCTAAACCGATAACAATTCCGTATAGCAAAAATGCCCATATACTACGCCAGGGAGCAGGATTAACGATTACTGTTAAAGTTGTCGGTTTCTGATTCCATACTCCGTCATTATTGGCGCCGCGAACTTCAAAAGTATAAGTTCCGGGATTTTGAATGGCAAAACTGGCTTCGGTATTTTTTGTTGTTGTCCAGTTGTTTTCTAATCCGGTCAAACGATAACTGTATTGATTGTTTTTAGATCGGATATAATTTGGAATAGCAAAGTTGATCGTAAAATTAGCTTTATCATAATCCAGTGTTATGGTTTGGGTAAAGCCAATGTTTTTTTCTAAAATGCCATCTTTGTCATCAGCATGTATTGTTTCGTTTTTGATTTTTAAATCGGTAATTAAAACTTGTGGAGCATAATTGTTCAAGGAAATCTTTGTTGCATCAAAAAACGTTGCTCCGGATGGACTTCCGAAATAAAATTGATTTGAAGATAGTTTTAAAGCTGAATTATCATTGAATTCATTACTTGCCAGTCCGTCTTTTTGATCGTAAATTACTATTGCTTTTCTTGTTGTGTTGTATTTGATAATTCCCTGATTGGTACTAATCCATAAGTTTTTATCATCATCCTGCAGAATAGAATGGATAGAGGTAATAACTGTATTTCCAATTTGAAGATGAATATGATTGAATCTTTTTCCATCAAAATAATGAAGTCCTTTTGCTTTAGTTCCAACCCAGATTTTTTTTTCTGAATCCTGAAATAAAGTCAAAATATCATCGCCTGATAAAGCAGCATGATTGTAAAAGAAATGCTGAATGGTATATTTTTTTGGATTGAAATTTTTTAGCGGAATACGGTTGAGTCCGTTTTGAGTTCCAATCCAAACGAAATTTTGTTTGTCCACTAAAATGGTTCGAACGATATTATTGGTCAGAAAAACAGGTTTTGTATTGTCATTTCCAATAATGTCAAAGGTTTTTTCTACTGTATTGTAGCGCACCAAACCTTTTCCGAAAGTTCCAATCCATAGAATATTTCCTTCTGTTTTAAGTGAGTAAACTCCGGTATCTCTTAATAATTCACTTAAATCAGGCGTGATTCGATTATCTTCAATTCGTTTTGAAATGGTATTATAAGCAGATAATCCTTTAGAAAAAGTTCCAATCCACAAAATATGATCATCGGAAAGACACATTGCTTTAATATCATTTTTATTCGTTTGACCGGTTTTACTGTTGATATAACTTACTGTCTCTGTATTTTTATTGAAAATGGTAATACCTCCGCCTTCGGTTCCAAAATAGATATTATGGTTTTTATCAGAAATTATGGAACTGACTACGTCAAAACTCATCGGAATTTTTTTCGAGTTCTGATTGTAGTTTGAGAAATTGACATTGGAAACATCCCAAAGATTAACGCCTTTGTAATAGCAGCCAATCCAAATGGAGCCTTTTCTATCCATGAAAACCGATTTTACTTTGTCGATTCCAATGCTGTTATTGCTGTTGTTGATTTTTTGCAGACTTTTATCTTTTCCTAAAATATAAATTCCATCGTAAGCCCCAACCCATAAAGAGCCTTGCTTATCAATAACTAACGATCGGATATCGGTATTGATTTCACGGTATTTACTGGCTTCTAAAAAAGAAGTATAAGCCCTTTGTTTTAAGTCAAATTTTAAAAGTCCTTTATTTTTTGTTCCTACCCATAAATTTCCGCTTTGATCTTCAATAACCGATTGTACATTTAATAAATCAGCTGAATTGAGCGGATAATTTTTAAACGAAAGTTTAGCTCCGTTTCTATTTGTGAGTTTGCACAGACCTTTAGTAGTTCCAATCCAGATTTCACCTTTTTTGGTTCTTAAAATATTCTGAATATTATTACTGGGAATTGTTGAAGGATCTTCATCTGAATGAAAAACGGATGTAAATGATCCTGATTTTTTGTTGTAAATAGTTAGTCCTTTTGAAGTTCCAAACCACATTTCGCCTCCAATTTCCCGAATGCTCCAAACAGCATTATTGCTAATTGTCTGATTGACCTTGGTATGCAGGTATCTCGTAAATTTATTTGAAACCGGATCATAACAGTTTAATCCGTTATAAGTTCCAACCCAAATTTTACCTGACTTGTCTTCTTCAATTGCTAAAATATCATTATTGCTGATGGAAAATTTATCAGAAACATCATTTCGATAAATCGTAAAGTGACTGCCATCATATTTGTTAAGACCGTCACGGGTACCAAACCACATTTGTCCAAACTTGTCCTGATGAATAGCAATAACAGAACTTTGCGTAAGTCCGTCGGTTGTGGAGATATTTCTAAGGCGAAATTTATTTTGGGAAAATAGATTTCCGAAAACAAATACTATTGTAAGAAGAGCTACTTTATATTTCATAGCGTTTAAATTATAGTGAAGTTTTTTGCCACAGATTTTACGGATTTAAAAAGATTTTTGTTAGTCACGAATTCACGAATTATTGAATAAATTGATTCGGAAAATTGTTGAATTCGTGGCTAATTTTCAACATATAGAAAAGTAATCTTTATAATCTGTGGAATCTGTGGCAGATATTTAGAGCTATTTTAAGCGTTTTTTTAATTGGTAATCGTATAATGACGAAATTTTTTCTATTGGTTGATTTAAAAACTCAATGTAGGGATCAACATCGTATTTGATTTCAAATTTTGTATTTCCATGAACTCCGATGATTCTTGCAAAAGCGCCATCTTTCATTCCGTATAATAAAACCGATTTGGATAGATCGGGATTGTTAACCTGAACATTTAGATTCCAAAAAGTACTGAAAGGTCCGTGTGAAGGTTTCCAGTATTCCGCTCCGCCCCCGCCAAATAAAAAGTAACTGTTATTTTTATCCGGAGTAATATGAACTGTAATATTATCAAATAAATTTTGATGATTGGCACCAGAATGCTGATCTAAAAGCGCATCGGTAAAAATTTCACAATCCTGATACACGTTTTTCGTTGCAAAAGTGTTGAAACTTAAAGGATGAACTGTTTTATTATAAATCTTTAAATTTTTGACCAATACATTATGAACACCGCCCAAAGTTACGGTATAATGAGCTAAATGCGGTCCATCGGTTGTAATATCCTGAACGGTTACATTTGAAACCTCTTCGGCTAAAATAGCGCTATCTGCGTTAGTTATTTTGATGTTTTTTACCCAGCTATTAAACAAACGGGTTAAGAAAATCCCATTATTTCCGGGTTCAACATGATGTGCGACTCTTGGAATGTCAGGAAAAGTGAAACGGAGATTTTCGATTCCAACTTCATTTAAATGTTTCCATTCTACCAATTGCGCCTGATAAACCGGTTTGATAGAAATAGTCAACGGTGTTTTAAGTGTTATTTTTGATTCCGAAATCTTCAAAATTTCAACTTGTTGCCTGACAATAGGAAGTTTTGGAAACTGCCAGTGATGTGATCCTGGTTTTACTTTAGCGCCTTGGTATAAATCTTTGATGATTTCTCCGTTTTCGCCTTCTTTGTTGAATAATTGTAACTCAACAATATCTCCAGCTTTCAGATTTTTAACATCAGAAACATTGATGGTAAATTCTCCCATTTTTCCAGAACTGACTTTCGCCAGAACATTTGGTTCAGGTTCATATTTATCCAAATAAGATTTTACGCGTTCACTCGGAACCTGTGTCCAGATAAATCCTCCTGACCAGGAATATTGAGAAAAAGGCAAATCGACATTGTTTTCAGATTCGCGTTGTCTTTTGTCGAAAGTGGTTAAATATTCACGAAGTTCTGCCAGAGATTCAGGATCTTTAAGATACATCATCGGTCTTGGACAGTAGATTTCAGTTCCGTTTTCATCAGAACCGGCGCCGCGAAGAACAAAATTACTCCTTTCGATATAGAGAATATCGCTTAGAATAATTTTCCCTTTCGGTAATTGCAAAATGACATTTCCTTCAACAGCATTAGCCGCTTTAAATGCTTTCAATAAAGCTTTTGAGTCGTCAAGCTGATCATCGGTTTTCACGCCAAAATCGGCTGCATTGATAATTTTTCCGGTGACTTCAGGTATTTGGCTTTCGCCGAAATGATAGCCCGCATAACTAAAATCAGGAAGATAGTTTGTTTTTGAAGTAATAATTTTAGGTAATTCCTGCGCCAATATGGTATTCATAAAAAAGCCACAGGAGACAATAATGGCTTGGCGAATCATGGTTTTTGTGGTTGTGGTTAGTTAGTTTTTTTGATTTGCCACTAAGGCACTAGGCGCAAAGTTTTTTTTAGTCCAGTTTGTCATCCTGACGAAGAACGAGGAATCTCCACAAGTGGCTCTACAAACTAAATCGGCAATCTTTGTGGAGTTGCTTACGGAGATTCCTCGTTCCTCGGAATGACAAAAATGAGAAAGAACTTTGCGTCTTTGCGACTTTGCGAGACTAAAACATAAGCCTATAAAAAATCTTTGTGTCTTAGTGGCAAAACAACCTATAAAGATCGTTTAATCCCTATTTCAAGTCCGCGTAGTTCTGCTAAACCTCTTAAACGGCCAATTGCAGAATAACCCGGATTTGTTTTTTTCTTTAGATCATCCAGCATTTGGTGTCCGTGATCGGGACGCATTGGCAAAGTGCTGTTGTTTCTTTTTTCAACTTCCAAAATGGCTTTCACAACTTCGTACATATCAACATTTCCTTCAAGATGGTTGGCTTCGTAGAAACTTCCTTCTTCGTCGCGTTGTGTGCTTCTCAAGTGAATAAAATTCATTTTATCGCCATGACGTCTTACCATTCCAGGTAAATCATTATCGGCTCTTACACCATATGAACCTGTACACATTGTAAATCCGTTGGATGGAGAAGGAGCAGCGTTCATTAACTCGATTAAATCTTCTTCTGTACTTACAACTCTCGGTAAACCTAAAATCGGATAAGGAGGATCGTCCGGGTGAATAGCCATTAAAACGCCTTTACTTTCAGCAACCGGAATAATTTCTTTTAGAAAGAAGAAAAGATTGTCTTTAAGAGCTTGCCTGTCAATATGATTGTAAGCACTCAAAGTTACAAGGAAATCTTCAACACTATAAGCTTCTTCAGCACCAGGAAGTCCAGCAAGAATATTTTGCTGTAACTTAACTTTATCTTCGGCTGTCATAGTTTCAAAATAGTCTTTTGCTTTTTGAGTCTGTTCTGCTGAATATTCGTTTTCAGCTCCCGGTCTTTTTAAAATAAACAATTCAAAAGCGGCAAAAGCGTTAATATCAAAACGAAGTGCTTTCGATCCGTCCTCAACCGTATAAGATAAATCCGTTCTTGACCAGTCTAAAACCGGCATGAAATTATAACACACACATTTAATCCCACACAGAGCTAAATTGCGAATGCTTTCTTTATAATTTTCAATATACTGCAGATAATTTCCAGTTTGTTTTTTAATGTCTTCGTGAACCGGAATACTTTCTACAACAGACCAGGTTAAACCAGAAGCACCTTTTTTAGGATCGCCGTCTTCATGTTCGATTTCAACTTTGCGTTTAATGATTTCATCGATGCTCCAAACTTGTCCGTTTGGAATATGATGTAAAGCCGTTACGATTCCGGTTGCTCCGGTTTGTTTGATATCTTGTAAAGAAACAGGATCATTTGGTCCGAACCATCTTAATGTTTGTTCCATGTTTATAATGTTGATTTTATTTCCTGCAAGGTTTCCAGAACCTTGTAGGTATGATTTTAAAGTTATTGTTTTAAATATTTATACCTACAAGGTTTTGGAAACCTTGCAGGAGTTTGAGAAATCTTAAATGCTCGTTGCAGCAAATCCGCCATCTACTTTTAAGATGGTTCCCGTTACAAATTTTGACATGTCACTGCAAAGAAATAATAAAGCGCCGTCAATATCTTCCGGGCTTCCAAATCTTCCCATTGGAGTATGATCGATGATTTTTTCGCCTCTTGGAGTTAATTTTCCTTCCGGAGTCAATAACAAAGCACGATTTTGTTCCCCAATAAAGAATCCAGGTGAAATAGCATTTACACGAAGTCCTTCACCATATTTCTGTGCTAATTCAACAGCCATCCACTGCGTGAAATTGTCAATTGCCGCTTTTGAAGCAGAATATCCTACAACTCTGGTTAAAGGTCTTTGTGCTGACGCAGATGAAATGTTAATGATGTTTCCTGATTTCTGCTTGGCAAAAAGCTCGGCAAAAACCTGAGTTGGCAGCATTGTTCCAATAATATTCAAATCGACTACTTTTTGTAAATCGTCGCTTTTCATATCATAAATGGCCTGATTCGGCTGAATTGTTGCACCTGGCATATTTCCTCCCGCAGCATTGATTAAAATGTCAAGACAACCGTATTTTTCTACAATTTGGTCTTTTACTTTTTCTAATTCTTCTTTGTTTAAAACATTCGCCTGAACAGCAAAGCCTTGTCCGCCATTTGCTTCGATGTTTTTAACTGTACTTTCTGCTTTTTCCAGTGACTGAGAAACAATTCCAACAATAACGCCCTGTTGTGCCAAAACATCTGCAAATCGACTTCCTAGTACTCCTGCTCCTCCTGTTATTAAAGCAATTTTTCCTTTTAAATTAAATATTGAATTCATCTTATTTTTTTTAAATTCCAAATACTTGAAATTCCAAATTCCAATTTGAGAATAAAAGTATTTATGTTCTTGATTTTATTTTTTTGTTTTACCAGATTTTGGAATTTGAGATTTCAAAATTTGGATTTTAAATTTAAGTTCTTATTGTTTTAATCAATTCCAAAACTCTTTTGGTTTCTTCTTCGATTCTATCATAAGCTTCTTCCTGCATTACTTTTTTGCTGATTAGTTTGCTTCCCATTCCAACAGCAGAAACACCGGCATTAAACCACGTTTCGATACTTTGGCTAGTGGTATCAACACCACCGGTTGGCATAAAAATTAGATCTGGAAATACATCTCTGATGCCGCTCATAAAATCAGGACCTAAAATATTTCCTGGGAAAAGTTTAATGAATTTTACTCCTGCATTTTCAGCGGCAATAATTTCAGTTGGAGTCATACAGCCCGGTGCGTAAAGTACTTCTTTACCTATCAAAAAAGAAGCAACTTCTGGTACAAAACCCGGGCTAATAAAAAAATCAGCACCCGCTAAATAATACGTTTCCGCCTGAACTAAGTTTTTGATTGTACCGATTCCTAATAACATGTCCGGTAACTCTGCATTCCTAACTTCAATTAGTTTTTTAAAATTAGAAATCGCTTCAGGGCCTCTGTTTGTATATTCTATTGCTCTAATTCCTGCATTGTAAAGTGTCTTTAAAAGTGTTACACTTTTGTTTTCATCAGCATTAAAATATAAAGGAAGCATTCCTTGTTTCAAAATAACGTCTATAGAATTCTGAATTGTGCTCATACCTTTATATTTTTACTTTGATTACAATTTTCTTCAATAACCCTTCGCCAATCATTGCAGTATGAACATCTTCAGGGAATAAGATAGCAAATTGTTTTTCCTGTAATTGAAAAAAGGTATCCGGTGCGTCATGAAAAAAACGAACATCTCTTTCATCGCTGTAATCGCCATTTGGATTTATACATTTTTCCCTCGGTTTCCATGCAAAAGTTTCAGGACCTTTTATAGAAATCTGTATGTCGATATTTTTATCGTGACATTCAAAACCTTTAACGGCTTCTTCTTTTGTATTTCCTTGTCCGATAATTACAATTAGTTTTAAACCTTCGCCAATTTCAAAAGCGCCTTCCTCAAGATTGGCAATATCGTTTTGGTTTACATAATCAAATGCCTTTTGAAAATTAGGGTGAAGGCTGTAATACTTAGCAGCATTTTGTAGTGAATCTACTATCATTCTGTATAGATTTTTCTGGTTTTAATAGTTAGTTTTCAATAGATAACAGAAAAAAAGAATTGTTTTTTTAATGTTATGTGTATATTTGCCGTGTGCGTACACGGTATTTTTACAAATGTATGTAAAATGCATTGTAAAACAACTTATTTTTATAAAATAAAATTAAATTTACCGCACTGCTTTTATTTTTTTAACTTAAAAAGAATCAATATCATAACGATCAAAAAAATTGCAGAGTTAGCCAATGTCTCACCGGGAACGGTTGACAGGATTATACACAAACGCGGACAAGTAGCGCAGGAAACCGTTGATAAGGTGAATGCGATAATCGAAGAGTTTGGTTATAAACGAAATATTTTGGCGAGTAATCTGGCTTTGAATAAGAAATTTCACTTTGCTGTTTTTCTTCCAAAATCGGAGACTTTAGAATATTGGAAAAAGCAGGTTGAAGGGATTGAAAAAGCAGCAATAGAATTTAGTAAGTTCGGAATTGTTTTGGATTATTTTTTCTATGATTATAATCTAGCATCTTTCAAAGAGACAGTTCAGGAAGTAATGCAGTTCGAGTGTGATGGATTGTTATTTGCACCAATTTTTTACGAAGATTCGGTTCAATTTTTAAAGGAATATAAAAAGAAAGATATTCCTGTAGTTATGATTGATTCTAATATTTCAGAAGGGAATCAGCATGCTTATGTTGGACAGGATGCTTTTCAGAGCGGGTATCTTGCCGGAAGGTTAATCAGTTTTGCTGTTAAAAACGAAAGACAGGTTTTGATTTTTAAAATCACAAGAGAAATAGAAAGTACTTCGGTTTATTTACAGCGAATTGATGGTTTCTACTCTTATTTTAAAGATCATGACGAACTGACTAATTTCAAATTTTCGGAAGTGACTTTAAAAGATTCCAGAATAGATCAATTAAATTTAGAAATGTTCTCCGGAATAAATAGTGTCTTTGTACCAAATTCTCGTGCTTATATTGTTGCCGAATTTCTGCACAAAAACAATATAAAAGGCGTCCGGATTATTGGTTATGATTTATTGAAAGAAAATATAGAATATCTCAACAAAGGCGTAATTGATTTCTTAATTAACCAAAGACCCGAAGATCAAGGGTATATGGGAATTAATTATTTGTATAAGAAATTGGTTCTTCAGGAAGATGCGGATCGAACCCATTATATTCCGCTGGAAATTATTTTGAAGGAGAATTATTTTCCTGCAAGGAAATCCGTTTGATCGTAGATTTACGAGTAAACCCTTTAGAGTTTATCATTTTTAAAACATAGCCTGTGGTTTCAGCCACGGGAATACAATGCATAAACACAATACGTTTCCCGTGGTTGAAACCACGGGCTATGCTTAAATTAAATAAGAAAAAACTTTGTGTCTTAGTGCCTTTGCGGCAAAAGAAAAATCACTTTTTCACTTTTACAGTCAAAGGATTATTAATCTTCTCTGCAAAAGAACTTAAATATTTTTCCCATTCTTGCTTAGTCTGAAACGGACTTCCTTTTTTCCATCCAAAACCGGCATAATAGATGGCTTTATTGTTTTTAACAGTGATGTTTCCGTAAAGGTTGCTCAAGTCTTTTTCGTCCGTAACATGATTATCAAAACTGATTAAAGTACCTTTTGGAGCAACCAGACCTAAACCAATTTCAGAGTCATCGATAGGTTCCCAATAACTTAACCAGCCTTCTTTTAAGTTTGTTCCAGTAGTTCCTTTTTTATCATGAAGCGTCAGTCCGGCAGTTACAGTTTTAGTTCCTGTAATATTAATTTCAAAACGGGAAAGCTGACTTCCATAATCCAAACTAATTAGTTTAGATTCTGTTATTTTATTGCCTTTTGCATCCCAGTCGGCATAAGTTAGAATGAAACTCGTTCTGATTGGTCCGGTTGTGATGGTTTTCCAGCTAATGAAGTTTTTAGAAAAATAATATTTTCCATCAATATTTACAGCAGTTCCGCCCACGCCACGACTCGGCCCAACCTGAAAATTGTCTAAACCTTCTCCGGTATCTTTATGGTAACTTCCGGTTCCGTTAACAGTCTTTTCATACCATTTATTAATGATTGGATATTCAACTCTTTTTAGCCAGGCATCAATTCCGCTGGTCAAAGTACCACCTGGAACATTATCTTCAACCATTTTTTGTGCAACAGGACCATAAGTTCTAAAAGCCACTTTATTGTTTTCCCAAGCATAATCATCGGTTCGTTCAGGAACAAAGCGAGAATAACAGCTAATCGTTTTAGAAGCATTCGGATTAGTTCCAACCAAAATTTCAAAATCCTGTTTGCAAGAAGCTTTTATTTTGGGCTGAAATAAAAGAACATCCATTGTTCCGTCGCCGTCATTATCTACAGTTTGTGTTTCTAGGAAAGAGTTATTACTGAGATTTTTGACAGCATAATTTTCAAGTTTAGCATCTGCAGCTAATCCAAGTATCTTCTTTGTCAGTTCAACGGTTTCAAACTCTCTGTCGACTTTTAAGTTATTGTTGATTGTGATGATTTTGTTTTGCGACTGAATTGTAAAAGTTCCAGCCAGAATTGCGGTAAAAAAAAAGTACTTCTTCAAAATTTATAAATTTAATTTTTTAAAAATCGGTTTGATAGGATTTTATAAAAGTACAAATCATAAAATAAATCGAAATACAAAAGAGGAGTAATTCTGTACAGAATGTTGAAAATTAACAAAAAAGTATAAAATTGAAAATAGATATTTTTTGTAATTTACATTCGCTCGCTTAGAGTTAGTGAGAATTTATAATTAAATGAAAATCAACAGAAATGGTTAAATGTATTATTTTCGATTGTGATGGTGTTTTGGTAGATACAGAAAAGATAGGTAACGGAATATTGCTTGAAATGGCATCTGAACACGGATTTCAAATGGAATTAGAAGATGCTTATCATCTTTTTAACGGCAGAAGTCTCAAAGATTGTTTTCTGCAGATCGAAAACGGAATCGGAAAGAAACTTCCTCAGGATTTTGAATCCAATTACAGAGATAGAAGTTTTAAAGCTTTCGAAAAAGAAACTAAACCTATGGAAGGTATTGTTGATTTTCTGGATAACCTTAAAATACCATATTGTACAGCCTCAAGCGGACCATTAGAAAAAATCAGACTTAATCTCGGACTTGCCGGTTTACTTGACAGATTTGAAGGCAGAATATTTAGTTCGTACATTATTAAAAGCTGGAAACCGGATCCGGGAATTTTTCTGCATGCTGCTAAAGAAATGGGGTTTAATGTAGAAGACTGCGTTGTAATAGAAGATAGTGTTGCAGGCGTGCAAGCAGGAATAAACGGTGGCTTTAAAGTATTTGGTTTTGCGAACGGTTTTAACAACGAAGATTTAAAAAATGAGGGCGCAATTCTTTTTCATTCTTATGATGAATTAAAAATACTATTAGAACTTTAAAATTTTATGATGTACCTAAAAATTATCTTTCGATAACAATAGCATAAAGAGAATTCACGGTAGAATCAATAAAATTGCATTTCTATTTATAGAATTACAATATTTACAAACAGCCCATTCTACACCTGAATTTATGCCTACTAAAGTTATTTCTTTTCTGAAAATATTTGTCTTTATTTCTTTTTCTATTTGTTCGTTAAATGCACAGAAGAAACAAAACCTGAACGGAACGCAAATTGCCTTTTTATCTGATGTGCATCTTCAGGATTTATTTGGAGGTTTCTCAGATTCAGATTATAAAGGAGTTTTAAATCCGAAGACAGGACAATACGCGTTGGTACGAACTATGTCTTCTCAACTTCATTCCACACGAATTTTTAATGAAAATTATTTTGCCTTTTTAGCGGCATTGGAAGATATCGCCAAGCGAAAGATAAAATACGTCGCACTTCCCGGAGATTATACAGATGATGGCCAGCCAATTCATGTTCGCGGTTTGGCAAAGATTTTAGATGAATATCAAAAAAACTACGGAATAGAATTTTTTATTACTACAGGAAATCATGACCCAGTTGGACCCTTTGCACAAGAATCTGGCAAAGAAGATTTTTTAGGAAAAGAAGGTAAAAGTCAGCCCATTTATAGCAAAGACGGCATGTATAAGCCCAATCTACAAATTGAACAGCCTATTGTCATAACAGCCGATATTGCTAAAATGGGTTATTTAGGAATTACAGATAATTTGAAAAACTTCGGTTTTCACCCTAAGAAAAATTATAAATTCTGGGCAACTCCATTTTCTAACTATACAAACGAGAATTATTCGTTTGAAAAGGCATTAGAAAGTTCAAAATTATTTAACCGAATGTATGAGGTAACGCCTGGTTATCAAGTTCCGGATGTGAGTTATGTGGTAGAACCAATTGATGGACTTTGGTTAATGGCAATTGATGGAAACGTTTATATTCCGAAGAAAATGAATGGTGATCCAAAAGATTCTAAAAGTTATTCTGAAGCCAGTACGGGTTATAATAATGTACTTTCAAACAAAAAACATCTGATTAAATGGGTTTCAGCCATTTCGGCGCAAGCCAAAAAACAAGGAAAAACTTTAGTAGCCTTTAGCCATTTTCCAATTATTGATTTTAATGATGATGCTTCCGCAGAAATAAAAGAATTACTAGGGCCAAATAAATGGCAATTAAACCGAGTTCCGGTTGAAGAAGTTGCTCAGGTTTTTGCCGATGCTGGCTTAAAGATTCACTTTGGCGGACACATGCATATTAATGATACAGGAGTTAGAACAACTCAAAAAGGAAATACTTTGGTTAATATTCAAACACCGTCGCTTGCTGCTTATATTCCAGCCTATAAATTACTGACTTTAAAGAAAGATAATGTTGTAGATATTCAAACCATCACAATTGATAATGTTCCGAGATACGATGAATTGTTTGATTTGTATAAAATGGAATATCAGTTTTTAGAAAGTCAGAACTCTAAAGATATTTGGAATATAGATATTCTAAAGACTAAAAATTATCATGATTTTACCGATTTTCATTTAAAGGAATTAGTTCGTTTACGCTTTTTAAAAGACGATTGGCCTGTTGCTTTTAAAGATTTTCTTTTGAATGTTTCGGCAAAAGATTTATTAGTTTTAGCGAATGTACAATCTGATTCCGATTTTGATTTTATCTTGAACAATAAAAGTCAGTTTGAGAAAGAGTGGAAAACAGCTGAAACAAAATCAGAGCAAATTTTGGTTCAAAACAAACTTAAAAGTGAAGATTTTAGTTGGACAGGAAAAGATCTTTTAATTGATTTTTATCGTTTTAGAAGTGCTGATGAATTGGCTTTTGCCGATGTTTCGGAAAAGAGAGTGGTATCTTATAAAGTTTTATCAAAGCTTTTTTTAGAATCTAAAGAGGATGCATCAAAACCTTTGCAAAAGCAGATGAAATTGTTTTTCGTAATTTTCAATAAATTCATGCATGAAGTACCTGCTGATCATTTTACAGTTAATCTTCATACTGGTGAGATTAACCGCAAAGAGCGCTAAGATTTTGCGCAAAGCATGCAAAGAATTTTTTAAGTTGAATTTTATAAATAAAAAAGTTCGCAAAGCTGTATGTTTAGCTTTGCGAACTTTGCTATTATGAGCATAATCTTAGATAAAAAACCTTGCGTCCTTTGCGTAATTCTTAGCGCACTTTGCGGTAAAAAAAAAAATTAAGTCACTCGAAATAATATAATAAACTAATAGTTAAATATAATTTCTATGTGGTTGATAATAAGTATATTTGAGTATGGATTGAACATTTTTGAAATCTAAAACAAACTTCATTAAATAATTCAAAAGTACTGAATATGATACATCAAATTGACACTACCGATAATGTTGTAGCCTTTAGAGCTTTGGCAGAAGTAACAAAAGACGATTTTTTAACAGCAGTAGTTCCTGCTGTTGAGCATCTGGTAAAACAGATAAACGAAATTAATTTTCTACTGGTTTTAGACACCGATATTCAGAATTTCACTGCGGGAGCCTGGCTTCAGGACGCCCTTCTTGGATTAGAACATCTTGGAAAATGGAACAGAGCCGCAATTGTAACAGATACCGATGAAATCATATCTTTCACAAACGGATTCAGTTTTATTATTCCAGGTGAATTTCGAGGATATAAAAGAGTAGAATTCAATAAGGCATTAAACTGGGTAGAAGGAAATATTTCTTAAGCCTAAGTTATAAAAAGAGAAAGAGCACTGTTTAGTGCTCTTTCTCTTTTTATATAATTGTTTCGTGTATTAATGATTGTATTCGATACCACTGCTAGATTTAGCATCGATTTTTTCTTTCGTTACCTGACTGTATTTTTTATAACATGCAGAAGCTAAAATTGGCAAGGCAATACTTCCGACAACTGCACTGGCTTTTGGATGACCTGTCTTTTTTAAAACAGCCGAAGCAACAAGCGCTCCTACACCTGCAAAGACCATTTGTTTTACAGAAAGATTAAGATTTTTATTTGGTTCAGGAGTGATACCGTGTAAAAGTGGGTCTATGAAATTCAAATTGTCCATCATGTTAATTTATTTAGTTATTACTTATTTGTATGTTTTTATTATTTTTCTGTTTCAGTTTCACTCTCGATTTTTTCGATTTCAACCTTTTCTTTTTTAATGGCCTGGCGCAGTAAAGCAAAAAGACTCATGTAAACATTTGCTACAAAAACAAGCGAAAAGCCTGCCAAAATATATCCTCTCCAGTCAATTAACAAAAGTTTATAATCACAAAGGATTAAAAAGGCAATGGTAACATAATGACTAAAGCAATATTCACATGTGAGAAGATAGAAAAACTTTCTTGACATTAAATACCTGTCATTTTTGGAACGTCTGACACAAAACTCATGAGGTTCTCTAAAAATTTCTTCATGTGTTACAGTCCAGCTAATACAAGCGATTGGTACAGCCAGAACAAAAAGCCAAATGATTTGTGTTACAATTTCCATAATAATCTATTTCACATGTGAGTAAAAATTACTCTCTTGGATGATTTTCAGGATAATGTTCAGCATCAAAATCAGTCAGTTCTTCATCTTTATCCAAATCTCGTTCTTTTTCCTCATCATTTTCCTGATTTATATCAGTTTGGATATTATTTTCATCCGTATTTTGATGATTTATTTCACTGTCATTTGTGATTAATCCGTCTTCATTAATAATTCTTTCCTGATTCGGAATATTTTCTGCTCTTATACTTTCATTTTGATGACTATCATTGGAAGCATTTCTTCCGTCATCAATAAATTCCTCCTGATACTGATATTGGTCATAATCCTCTTCATAAATCGCGTTTTCATTTTCTATAGGAGTATTTTGATCCATAACATCGGGATCTTGTTCTCCGTAGTTATCTTCGTTTCTTTTTTGAAATAAATTTTGCTCATCATAAAAAGAATCAGCCTGATAATCTACGGGAGTATTTTGGTCTATAAAATCAGGATCGTATTGACCATAATTTTCGTTATTTAGATTTTTCATAATTTCTTTTTTAATGTTAATCTTGATTTGAAATATGCCTGTTTTACAAAGTTAATTTGGCAATTGCCAAAATGTATTACAGAAATATATTTGGTATTTCTATAATTTTCAGTTGGTTATATTTTCTTTTTTGAATTCTAAAAATCTTAAAATGTTGAAACGAAATGGGGATTATCAAAAACGTCCTTACGGGACGAAATAAAATGGCGATTAATATTGAGTTCTACCGATGAGATGTTCCTAGCAGAACATAAATTAGAGAATTTGTTGCTTCATTTTGTCTCAACATGACATTTTAATGTCTTCTTAAGGACATATGGATTATTTGATTATTCTGAATTTTATAGCAAATATTAAAAAAATGTTCCGCTAGGAACATCTCATCGGTAGAATTATGGCAAATACGTACACACAATTACATATACAATTTGTTTTTGCAGTAAAATATAGAAAAGCATTAATTGCACCGGAATGGAAAGATAAATTGCATAAATATATTACAGGTATAATTCAGTCACATCAGCATAAAATGTTGTGTATAAATAGTATGCCTGATCATATTCATATATTTATCGGAATGAGACCAACACAGTCTATTTCGTCTCTTATGCAAAATGTAAAATCTGAAACAACAAAATGGATTAAAGAGCAAAAGTTATGTGCAAATTTTGCATGGCAGGAAGGATATGGAGCATTTTCATATTCAAGAAGTCATGTATCGAATGTCATTAGATACATAGAAAATCAGGAACAGCATCATAAAAAAGAAACATTTTTAGAGGAATATCAAAAGCAATTGAGAGCTTTTGAAATAGAATATGATGATAGATATATTTTTAAAGAGCCAATTCAATAAATAATTAGAATATCTAAGGGATAAATAGCAACACTAAGATATTCCATGAAAAATATTTTTTGTCAAAAAAATCATGTTCCGCTAGAAACATCTCATCGGTAGAAAAATAATGTTGCATTTAATATTTCGTCCCGTAGGGACGTCTGATGTCATTTTTATTGTAATCAATCAAACGCTCCTACGGAACGAAATTAACAGAATGTTATTTTACAGAATAAAGAGAACCATTCTTTATGGTTTTCTTATTTAATTTTCCTTTACTGTATAATTCTTCCAGAATAATTGTAGCATCCTTAACAGAAATATCCTGAATAATCGCATATTCTTTTGGAGCTAAAGTTGGATAAACTTCGAAAATCGATAAGGTATTTTTAGAAACGAATTTTTCTTTTCTGGCTTCGGGATATAAAGCCAATAAAGCATTTTCATAAGCAGAATAAGGTTTAGAACCATAAACTGTTAATTGATTTGTATTTCCATCAGAAAAAAATAAGGTTGGAAACCCTCTGACACCAAGTGATTTTGCTAGTTTTAAATCTTCTTCAAAAAGCTTTTTGGCATCGCCCTCATAATTTTTTTTTAGTTTTTCAGGATCAAGACCCGCAAGTTTTCCTGCCTCAGCTATGTTTTCCCATTTGGCAATATTTTTCTTTTCCAGATATAATTTCTCGCGAAGGATTCGCATAAATTTTACCGCTTTTTCCTTACTCTGAATTTGTGCCGATTTCATTGCAATACAAGAAGGATAAGAAGAATTCAAAGGATCTTCCAGCCAAACATCGCCGTCAATTGGCATTTCGTAATATAAACTTGCTTCATCCCAATGATGCGCTACGTCAGAGGGTTTGCTGATTCCTCCGCTGTTATAACTCCAGTCGGGTAATAATCCACCCATACGGTAATCAATTTCGAAATAATTGCCATATTCCAGTTTTAATTTGCGAAGCTGAGGTTCGATTCCCCAACAAGAAGAACAGATAGGATCAGTATAATAGATAATTTTTACAGGTTTATTTTCGGATTTGATAGTAACATTTTCATTGGATGATTCGCCAACAGGCATTTCACAGGTTCCGCTCACAGGATCACATAAAAACGGATTGGTTTTGTTTTCGTTCATTTTAGAATGCGTTTGAGACTGACAGCTTACACTGCAAATCAAGATTAAGAATAGCGAAAGTACTTTCATATAACTGTTTCTAATTTTCGCTTAGGTTTAAAAATTAACTTCCAAGCAAAGTTCGTCAGTAATTAATCACAAGTCAATTAGTCAAAAAAATGTGACTATATAAGTCAGAATTTTTAGTGATGTTTGAATTCATTAATATAGTCCTAAAATATCTTTTATTGAGCTTTTAGGTTTATTCAATGTTTAATTATGCTTTCATTTTTGTAAGTTGCATAAATTATTTTTTATAAAGTTTTACTTGAATTAAATATGGAAAAAATAGTATTTGAACTAAATAATGAGCAAAGGAAATATCTAGGACTACTGCCAGTTGAAAGTGATTGGGAGTTAGTAAAACTAAAAGATATGTATTTGTATTTTGATAAAGAAGATATTGTAAGAAAGAAAATAACTGTTTCGGAGAATCAATATCTTGAACAGGAACTTTACGAAAAGACAACAGATAATAGAACTATTCTTTTGCCAAAAACAACAAAAGGTAAACCAAAGAAGTTGAATTTTACCGCTACACAATCATTTAGCCCATTTGGTGTTTATTTAAGCTTTTTTAGTGATTATTTGTCTATTTCGAATTATACAACGCAAACTAGTTATTTTTCAACTAATCTTGAAGACAAAACTATTAATGGTTTTAAAGAATGGCTGAATAAATGGCAAAAAGAAACTACAAATGATGATTTGCTTGATATAGAGAATTTTAAATTATCAAAACGCCTTAATTGTAAATTCAAAGAAGGTGACTTCTTTAGCTTTAAAATTGGCAGAAGGAATTGGGGATTTGGAAGAATTTTAATGGATGTTGCTAAACTTCGAAAAAATCAGGATTTTGAAGCTAATAAAAATTATGGATTGAAGAATCTAATGGGAAGACCTTTGATTGTTAAGGTTTACCATAAAATATCTGACACTGAAAATATAGATCTGAATGAATTATTGAGTTGTGATGCTTTACCATCGCAAGCTATAATGGATAATCATTTTTTTTACGGACAGAATAAGATTATTGGACATAAAGTATTAGAATATTCTGATTTAGATCCTTTGATTTCTTATGGCAAAAGTATTAATAATAATGATAGAGGTACTGTTTATTTACAATATGGTTTGATATATAAAGAAGTTGATGTATACAAATTTGATAAATACTTAATTTCAAGGGGAAAAACAAAAAACGGATTATATGAAACTAGTCTATATAGAAATGAGGGTATTGGTTTTGGTTTAGATATCGATGAATTAAATGAATGTATTTTAGAAGAATCAAACAATCCTTATTGGAATGGAAATGATTACATGAGAAAAAGGGATTTGCGTAGTCCAGAAAACTTCGAATTTAAAAAAGAGATTTTTTCATTTTTTGGACTAGATGCAAATAAAAGTTATGAGGAGAATTTAAAATTATAAAGTAAATCAGAGACAGGAATATTTATGGTAAAGTTCAATTAAGTTTGTATTATCAATCATAAAGTAATCGCAATCTTACAAGGAATTATGTATTTTCACGTTTCAATAAAAATTTACAAAGCCAAAATGAATTATATTCAAAAGATTAAACGCCTTTATAATCTTTCCGAAAATGAAAACTACGGATTTTCAGAAGCCGAAATCCTTGAACTTGAAAAGGATTTAGAAAGTGCTCTTCCAGCAAAACTTAAAGAATACTATCTGGAATTAGGAAAAGAAGAAAATCTCAATTATGCCTATAATCGATTGCTGAAACCTGAAGAGGAAATAGGATTTTCGGATGATAACTTTTTAGTTATTTATGAAGAAAATCAGAATGTCGCGATTTGGGGAATCAAAAAGGAAGAATTAAAACTGGATAACCCGCCGGTTTACGGAAATTATGATACAATCGAGAAATCGGAATGGGAAATTGAAACACAAACTACAGAAGACTTCTTTTTATTTATGGGAGTTTACAATGGAACTTTAGGCGGTTTACAATACAACGGAAATTATATTGGTGACATTGATGCTGAAATAGTAAAAGTAGTTGAGGAAAAATGGACTTTCGTGCCCGAAATCAGCAGAGACAATCAAAAAGTATATACAGATGATTTTTATGATATAATCAGTTTGTCTTTTGATAAGGATAATAATTGCACGGCTTCTTTTATTGGAAGTAGCGATCAAGAGCGTTTTGATGCTATTTTGGATATTATAGATATTGACTGGTCTTATCTTTCGTATGATGATGAGGATTATGATGAAGAAGACGAAGAGTATTAATTTAAAAAAGAAAAGATGTTTACAATTCTGTCTATTCAAAACATAAAAGAAAAGCTTATAATAAATAAACAATCAATTAAAAACTTTCCAAAATCGCTTTCTTTTCCTTTTGCTGAATTATATAAAGATATTGTCACTCAGATCAAAACCGTTGAAATTTCATCAGAATGTATTTTGTTTGACAGCGTTGAATCCTTCAATCAAACAAAAGAGTTTTCAAATCGCGATTACTGGTCTGAAAATTCAAAAGAGACAATAAAAAACTTCTGGTTTTTTGCTCAAAACGGATAAGGCGATTTTTGGTTGTTTGATAATGAAAACAAGGTTTATTTCTACGATCACAATCAGGAAGAAATGTGTACTCAAAACTTTACTGATTTAGGATTGAATTTTGAGAAATGGCTTCAATTCGCTTATCTCAATAAACAACTGGATGAAATCTACGAAACAGAAGATGAAATCAGCGAGGAATTAAAGGCAGAATACAAACAAAGATTAGAAGAAATTAGTGGTCTTTTATTGGAAAAGCATCCTTTTGAAATTTAAAAATTAATTAAAAATGTTCCGCTAGGAACATCTCATAGGTAGTATGAAAAACGAAACATTTGACATCATAGAATTACGTCCGGCAACAAAACATTATTATGGAGACAGTGTAGAAGTAGCAGAGATTTTACTTGAAGATGGATTATTGGTAAAAGCCAGTACAATTGATATTCCGCTGGGACATTCCCGTTATGGAGGACCAATTGCAGATCTTCCAAAAGATTTTCCATATCCAGATGATTTGCGTTTTGCAGGTCAGTTGGATTTAAAACAAATTGCTCCACATGATAAATTGGGGCTTTTACCTAAAACCGGACATTTATTCTTTTTTGCCGATATTATGGAAGATAAAGGACTTGTAGTTTATGCAGATATAGATAACAGCGAATTGGTAAGAGTAGTAAAAGACCATGAAGACAATTTCTTTGAAGGTGTTTTAATCAAAGAAGCTTTTGCTAATACCGAAAAATTGACAAGCCGTTATCGTCAGCCTGAATACGAAGATGAAGAAGAATATACCAACGATGAAGGTGTATTATGGGATTATTTTGCAGGAAGCGAAACTTCTAAAATATTCGGAATCTTTACACATTGCCAGTGGCAGGAAGAAGAAATATTAGAAGTTGTCAATTCAGATAAAGTAGTGCTTCTGCAGATTGGAGAAAACGGTTTTAATGACGAAGGTGTTTTCAGCGTTTTAATTGATAAAAATGATTTGAAGAATCTGAATTTCAGTAACTGTGAATTTCACTGGGGACAATCATAAAATAAGAATGAAAAAACAATATTTAATAATTAGGTTCTTGCTGTTTATTTCTGTAATTCAGTTATATGCTTGCGAGAATAAAAAACAACCAATCGCAACTAAGAAAGGAATGTTATTTACTTTAAAATATGAAAATCAGGATTGTTCCGACGAGATATTGGTAAATGATGTGCCTGTAATTTCCTTTTTTGGTTTAGGAGGTGGATTTTCTTTAAAAAAAGAAATTAATCAATATATTCTGAAACCAGGAAAGCAGGATATTACAATAAGGATTTATCCGCAAAAGAAAACAGAAACCTCTTTTGATGAGACAGTAAATAAAACAGCTAAAGTAAAAATTAGTGTAAAGAAAAATACAGAACCATTATCCATACTGGATTTAGCAGAAGCAAGAGAAAAAGGCATACAAACCGAATGGGAAATTTTATCTTTTGAAACACCTAAAATAGAGTCTGATAAATCGTTTATGGAGTTTAAAACCTCTTTTAATGTGAATGATAAAGATATCACATGGAAAATTAAAGGCTGGAGTGAAAGCAGAGATTTAAGAAATGACCCTGATTTAAGAAAACACGTGGATGCTTTTTACAAGAATTTTAAAAGTATTTTGGCATCAAAAAAACAACAGGAATATCTCAAGTTATTAAAAACAAGCATTCATGAAGAAGCAGAATCGAAACCTTGGTTTGGAGCAGATTTAGAAAAAGATTTATCAAACGAAATGCTCCAGTATGCAAATGAAGAACGAAATTTTATTTATCCTTGTGAAAATGCTGAAATGAAGTTTTATGGAAACGGAAAAATTGTAACCTTGATTTGCAAAGATAGTACCACTTATGGTTATTCTCCATTGATTTCAAAGACTGCAAAAAATGCAATGCCTAAAGTGCATATATTTTATCTGCATAAACCCAAAGGCTCAAACGAACTGGAAATAATCAGATAGAAAAAAAATCAAAATGATAAAAGATTTAGGACACGGTTATAAAATTATAGACAATAAATTTATTCTTTGTTATGACAGTGAAGTGTTTAAAAAGTTTTATAAAACAATTGACTTTGAGACTTTTGTAATAGTTGCCACTAACGCAGAATTTGATAATGATGGTTTTGCTTCTACAATCTATTTTGCAGATAAAAATCATGTTTATATCCAAAGTGCTTTTACCGCTTTTTCAATAATAGAAGATGCAAAACCAGATAATTTTAAAATCATAGACATTCAAAAAGGATATACTTTCTCCAACGGAAACTATTATCGCCACGATGATAAAATGCCTTTTGATCTTAGTAAAGCAAAACATCTTAACAACTATCACATTCAAGTTGAGGATCAACTGTATTTTGGAGATGTAAAACGAATTGAAAATGTCGATTTGGAATCTTTTACAATTCCACATCCTGAATTAATCGAAAATCTGGCAATGGATAAAGATCATGTTTTCTTTAGAGGAGAGATAATTCCGGAAGCAGATCCAAAAACATTTAAAATATTGGACGAATGCTTAGACGGTACTTATTATCTGGAATGCGATAATGCATTTTATGCCAAAGACAATAAACAAGCTTATTTCATCAGAACAATAAGTAATGAAGTGAAAGCAATAAAATCGAAAAGTCTGAATGATTTTCACTTTAAAGTGATCAACGAAAGAGGATATGCTTTTGATAAAGAATACAGTTACTATATGGGAAAAAGAACCAAACTCTAAAATTATGGCATTATATAAATTTGATGAAGTTTTAAATGATCTAATGGATTATTTTATTCTGGGTGATCCCGATTATTTACTTCAATACAAGATAAAGAATAACCTTCCCGATGACCTTCTTACGGAATTTACCACAGAAGAAACCGGTGACCGAGTTGTAGAAGAAGGAGTAATAGTACCCATGATAGGAATTGAAAATTATCCTTATACCGTTTATTTTAATTTATCAGATGAAACGCCAGAGTTGTTGAAACAAGGAAACGAAGTGCAGCATCAACGTGATGGATATTGTTTGAAGGTAGTGAATGGCAGAATTTATCTTTATACAATTCCCTATTTAAGAGATTTTACAGAAACCAAATTAGGATTATTAAAGAAATATAAACACGCAACAATAGAATTGCCAAATGGCTGGTATTCGGTTATTATTTTAGCTGGATTAACCAAACAACTTTTAAAAGTAGAAACAGTATCGGGAGAAATAGAAGAGTTTGAAAGTATGGAACCTACTTTTGAGTTCGTATTAAAATCTTCTGTTGAAAAACAAGATTATACGGCTGATTTTACTTATCCTTTTAAAGTAGAGATACATGAATAGAAAAATTCAACTAGACGAAATCAGTAATAACACTTTTTTCTGGAAATTTTATTTCTGCTGGTCAAGAGGTTGCGATCATGAAAAAGAAATAAACATTGATGAGGTTCTGGAAGTAGTAAAAACAGATGAAACGAAAGCATATGAATGGGAAAGATTGTTTCTTAATGAAGAAGATATAGAAGAAAATCCAAGATACATTGCAGAAAAAATCAATGATAATTTAAATTACGCGATTGAATTCCAGGAGTATGAAATCAATTTTTTCCTTAATGATATTTATATTGGAAATCTGGGCGGACATTTTGAAGCGTGGTTTTTTACTTTAGAAGAATTATTAGCATTTGAAAAATATCCTGAATTATTTCTTCTTTTTTTGCCAATGACAGGAATTAAAGAAGATCAAAGAGTTATTCTAAAACCGTTTATTTCCAAACACCTTGAATTAATTCCAAAATTTGAAACTCATTCTGAATATATAGCCGATTGTATTTTAAATGGTTTAATTATGGAATCCGGATTTTCAGAAATAGAAGGAGTTGGGATGACCAATAATCAGAATCATAGTGTAAGGAATATTGATGTTTATCCACGTTATAGGGAAAATGTAATTGAATTGAATAAGATTTTAGTTTCTTTTAAAATTCCGTAGGAATGTTCCATTTTGTAGCAACGGATTTTAATCCGTTGTATGGTATGGACAAAGATTTTAAAGTTCCATAGGAACGATACATATTGATTAAAAATGTGCCGAACCTATGGCTCTCTTTTGCTGTACGGTTTCTTGACGCTGGATTAAAATCCAGCGCTACAAAATACGGTCGAACCGATGGTTCTTTTTATATTATGTTTGAATACGATTCTTTCCAAATACAAAATCCGGAAATTCCGTAGGAATGTTTCATTTTGTAGCAACGGATTTAAATCCGTTGTATAATATGTACAAAGATTATAAAGTTCCATAGGAACGATTCATAAATCTTAGCAACTTAGAGTTTTAGTCTCTTAGCATCTCAAAAAAAGACTCGTTAAATTTTCATTAACAAAAAGTAAGATTCCATTAGTTTATATTTGTAAGGCTCAAATTAATCCTAAAGCGTTTTTTATGAAAATCAAATCAGTTCTCTCTATATTTATATTCACTATTTTTTCCGCTTCAGCATACAGTCAGAAAGTTAAACTGATGAATATCGGTCAGTTGAATGAAAGAATCAAAAACGGAAAAGACAGTACTTATGTTGTTAATTTTTGGGCAACATGGTGCGCTCCATGTATAAAAGAATTACCCCATTTTGAAAAATTAAGTACCGAACATAAATCAGAAAAACTGGCTGTTTTATTAGTGAGTCTTGATTTTAAATCCAAATTAGAATCGAATGTTATTCCGTTTGTGAAAAAGAAAAATCTAAAAAATGAAGTATTTCTTTTAAACGAAAGCAATCCGCAGGAATTCATTGACCGAATTGATGCAAGCTGGTCAGGAAGTATTCCGGCAACACTTTTTATAAAAGGAGACAAACGAAAATTTGTAGAAAGTGAATTTACCTATGAACAATTATTAACTGAATATAAAAAACTATAAAATCCGTAAACCATGAAAAAAATAATTTTATTATTCGCGTTAGCGTTTTCTGCTTTTCTGGCGCAGGCGCAGACAGGAACAACTCTTAAAGCAGGAGATAAAGCACCAGATTTTAAGCTAAAGAATGTTGACAACAAAGAAGTTTCTTTTGGAACTTTTAAAGATGCAAAAGGTTACATCGTTGTTTTTACTTGTAATACTTGTCCGTATGCAATTGGCTATGAGCAGAGAATTATCGATTTAGATAAAAAATTCAGACCACAAGGATATCCTGTAATTGCAATTAATCCAAACGATCCAGAAGCTTCTACTGCAGATACTTTTGCTAAAATGCAGGATTTGGCAAAAGAGAAGAAATATCCTTTCCCATATTTATTTGATCCGGGACAAAAAATTACAGATGAATACGGCGCAAAACGTACACCACATGTTTTCATTATTTCTAAAACTTCAAAAGGAAACGTTGTAGAATACGTTGGAGCGATCGACAACGATCCGGAAGGAAACAAAGCCGATAAAGTAAAATATGCTGAAGATGTAATTGCTTCACTAAAAAGCGGACAAAAACCAGCTATCACGCAAACAAAAGAAATTGGCTGTACAGTAAAAAGAAAAGCGAAAGCTTAATTTTTTTGTTTCAGGTTTCAAGTTTCAGGTTGATATACGATATGGATACATAACCGCAAGGTTCGCAAAGTTTTTACACAAAGCTTTGCGAACTTTGCGTTTTCTATAGATTTTACATATCAAAAAACCTTGCGTGCTTTGCGGTGAGAAAAACACAAAGCATAGCAACCTGAAACTTGAAACCTGAAACAAAATTTTTAAAAATACGAAACGCCCCATATTGGGGCGTTTTTGGCTAGTATAATGAACAAGTTTACTTTCTATTTTTTATCAATTTTGTAAAGTCTTCCTTGATCGGTAACGGCGTATAATGCTTCATCTTTTCCTTGTGTAATATCTCTAAATCTTTGACCTTCTCCGGCCAGTAATCTTTCTTCTCCGGCCACTTTATTGTCTTTAAAAGCTAAACGCACAATATGCATGCCACTTAAAGCGCCTATAAATAAATTGTTTTCCCATTCCGGAACTCTTTTTCCCGTATAGAATGTCATTCCGCTTGGAGAAACTACAGGATCCCAATAATAAACGGGTTGTTCCATTCCCTCTTTTTGTGTAATTCCGTCTCCAATTTTTGCACCGCCATATTCAATTCCGTAAGTTATTGTCGGCCATCCATAATTAGCTCCCGCTTTAATTCTGTTAATCTCATCGCCGCCTCTTGGCCCGTGTTCGCTCTGCCACAATTCTCCGCTTGTTGGGTGAAGTGCCAATCCTTGTGGATTTCTATGACCGATACTGTAAAGTTCAGACAAAGCACCAGTTCCTGTAAAAGTTGGATTCCCTGTAGCGGCTTGTCCGTTAGTTGTAATTCGGACAACTTTTCCTAAACTACTGTTTACAGCCTGTGCCAATGGGCGAGTTTCTAATACAGATCGCTCTCCAATACTTACAAATAAATTTCCGGTTTTATCAAATAAAACACGGCCTCCATAATGCAGTGTGCTGGCATTAGGTGTATTAGAACGATAAATAACGGTCACGTTTTCAAGAGCAGTTTCATTATTAGATATTCTTGCTTTTGCAACCGCTGTGATATTGCCGCCTGCTACAGCTTCTGAAAATGCCCAATAAATCATTCTATTTGTTTCAAAAGCAGGATCAAGGCAAATTCCTAGTAAACCTCCCTGGTCTGCTGGATTAACTGCTGGAACTCCTGTTAAGGCATTACCAATTACCCCCGCTTGAGTAACAATTTTGATATTTCCCGCTTTTTCAGTAACCAAAAGACGTCCGTCAGGAAGATAAGCAACGCCCCAGGGAGCGCTTAAACCGCTGGTGATAACTTTAGATTCAATTTCGGTGGTAGTCTGAATGCTTCCTGCACGTGTTTGTCCGGAAAATGCTGGCTGATAGGTAGTGTTGGCAGTACCAGTTTCTACAGGTGGTCCTGTTGGTCCTGTATTGGTATTGTCATCATTGTCATTGTTGGAACAACTGCTTAAGGCTAAGACACCAACAAGAAGTAAAATACTTTTTTGAATTATCATAATGCTTTCATTTTAATGGTTAAAAAATAAATTATGCATTATCGAACATTTCGAAAGAGAAGATTGTTTTTGGAGATTTATTTAAAATGAAATGGTCAGTTTCGAAATAAATTCTCATTATATTTTCAATTAAGAATGCCTAAATGCTTTGTGCCATTTTATCTGAAGCAAAAGAATTTCAAAAAGCAGAAATTAAACTTCTTTTGGAAAAGCATTTAGTGGGACATGCTTAATTGAAACGGAAATTTGTGAGAGATTATTGTCAATAAAAATTAGATTATTTATTTCGTATCTTAAATTTAACATTCAAATTTTGAAAGGCAATATCGATGAGGTCTTGAATTTAAAGGGATTCTTAAAGACTTTTTAGTTTTTTCATGAAGACAGGAAAAACTTCATTTAATTCTTCAAAAAGTGGATTTTTGCGATTTTTAATTTTGATTTCGCTAAATAATTTTAATCCGATTGCAAACTGAACAGCTTCTGAATCGTCAGCAAAAATGTTCTTTTCTTTGATTCTGTCAATGATTCCAAAAATTTCATCGTGATTATCAAATTCGATTCCTAATTCTTTTGCAGGTTCAGTTTCACCATTTGCGTATTGCTTAAGACTTAATGTTAAGTAATATTTGTTTGATCTTTTTTCCATAATTTTTTGTATTCTAATTTTATTTAAGCCATTTATCAACCATTACTTTAAAGGCTTCTTTATATTGTTCGCCAACTGTAATTTCTATCTTATCAATAAAAATGGAGTTCTTAGTAATGGCGCTTATTTTATCTAATGAAACAATGAAAGAGCGGTGAACTCGCATGAATTTTGCTGACGGAAGTTTTTCTTCTAAAGCTTTAAGGGATATAAGTGAGAGTACAGCTTTCTGCGAATCTTCAAGATGTACTTTTACGTAATCTTTTAAACTTTCGATATAACAAATGTCTTTTAATGAAATACGAACCCACTGGTACTCGACTTTTAAAAAGATAAATTCATCATCGGCTGCAATGTTTTGAAAGGCATTATTATTGGCTTCTTCATGTAATTGCAGCACTTTATTAGCTGCGCGCAGGAATTCTTCGTAACTGAAAGGCTTTAAAAGATAATCTACGGCATTAACACGATAACCTTCAATTGCATAATGGTTGTAAGCTGTTGTAAAAACGATTTTAGGAAGAGGTCCAGGCTGTTCTTGTAAAAGTCTTGCTAATTCCATTCCTGTTAGATTGGGCATATTAATGTCTAAGAAAACGACATCTGGTTTTTCTGCTCTAATAATACCCATCGCATCTACAGCGTTGTCGCAGGTAGTAATTAATTCTAAAAATGGTGTCTGCTGAATAAAAGTTTCTACCAATTTTAAAGCTAATGGTTCATCATCTACTGCTATACATCTTAATACGGTCATTGCTCTAAAGTTATTTTCAATTTAATTTTATAAGTTCCATCAGGAGTTACGCCAAAAGTCATAAAATGATGATTTGGGTAAATCAAATGCAGTCTGCGTTTGGTATTGGTTAAACCGATTCCGCCTTCATCGGGAACAGAGACTTTTTCGAAGAAAGTGTTTTCTACTTCAAAATCTAAATCGGTTCCGTTTTGTACAAGTTTAATGTGTATTTCGCTTTTATCAGTGGCGTGCACACCATGTTTGAATGCATTTTCTACTAAAGGTAGTAATAACATGGGAACAATTGGGTAATCATGCAGTTTTTCAGGAATGTCTGTTGTAATGGTTAGTTTACTGTTGGCGCGCAGCTTCATTAAAGCAATGAAGTCTTTTAGAAATTCGACTTCTTTTAATAAAGTAGTTCTTTCACCTTCAGTGCTGTAAAGCAAATAGCGCATCATTCGGCTTAAAGTATGCAGGGCATTTCGAGAATCTTCAATGTCAGTATAAGTAAGCGAATAAATACTGTTTAGGGAGTTAAAGAAAAAATGCGGATTAATCTGCGCTTTCAGCATTGCCAGTTCGGCTGCAGTTTTATCTTGTTCTAATTTTTGTTTGTGTTGTGCGGCTTTCTGCCAATATTGCAGCATCGCCCAGCTTGTGCTTATTCCTAAAACCAACAGTGTCAGTGTAAAAACATAGTTATCGAAATAAGGATTTTTATATTTTGTAAAACCAATTGCCTTACTAATTTGATTGTGAAGATCTGTTTGAGAAGTATAAAAATAGGCAATTAACTGCATGCTTAAAATAGCCAGCAATGCCCAAAGTAAAAAGGGAGAGGTATTGTCTTTTATAATTGTTTTGGGTACAATGATTTTTGCTGTCGAATAAAAAACAACAATCAGTAAAAATAAAATAATGCTCTGCCAAAGCCAAAATGCCGACGGAAGCACTACATTCCAGGTTAATGGAATATAAAACAGCATAAGATACCCTAATAATAACCATCCAAGAATGTGTAATCCAGTGAATAAGTAGGGTCTAAAAAAGTTAGGTGTCATTGCAGTTTGTAGTTTTAAGGGCAATATTACATTTTATTCGAATACAATTTTTAGGCAATCGCCCAACAGGGATTTAGAATCTCTAAAAAGTGTTTTAGAACCGATAAGACAAAAATTAAACGCTTGTTTAATATTTTCAAAAAGTCCATCGGTTCTAAGGTTGCCTTTATCGATTATCTTTCACTCTTCGTCTATTTGAAAATTTTCGTTTGTTATATTTTAGTTCTTTTGTTGTCATATAATCGATAATCACACATTTTTCACAATGAATAAGCAATCATTTTTAAGTATTCTCGCAGCAGCATTTATTATCGCATCTTGTGGTAAAAATGATAAGTCGGCTCAGGCTGGCGGAGCACCGCAGATAAAAGAGTATAAGACTGTGACATTACAGCCGGAATCTGCTACACTAAACAGCGATTTTCCTGCTAGTATTCAAGGGCAGCAAAACATAGAGATTCGTCCAAGAGTTGAAGGTTATATCGATAAAATTTTTGTTGACGAAGGAGCTGTAGTAAAAGCGGGACAACCTTTATTTAAAATCAGCGCTCCGGAATATGAGCAGCAAGTTCGTACAGCAACTGCAAGTATTAAAAGTGCTCAGGCAGATTTAAGCGCAGCAAAATTGGCTGTAAACAAAGTAAAACCTTTAGTAGAAAAAGGAATTATCAGTAAGTACGATTTAGAATCAGCTCAATATACTTATGAGTCGGCTTTGGCAGCTTTAGCTCAGGCTAATGCAGCTTTGGTAAATGCTAAAGTTAATTTAGGATATACTACCGTTACAAGTCCTGTAAATGGAGTTGTTGGCTCAATTCCTTTCCGTTTAGGAAGTTTGGTAAGTTCCAATACGACCGAACCTTTAACAACAGTTTCAAGCATTGGTAATGTATATGCGTATTTTGCAATGAATGAGAAATCATTATTGAATTTTACTAAAGATGCGGGAGCTTCATTAAACCAAAAATTGAAAAATATGCCAGCAGTTTCTCTGGTGCTTTCAGACGGTTCTGCTTATGATCAAAAAGGACATATTGAAACGGTAAACGGATTAATCAATACAGAAACCGGTACCGTAAATGTAAGAGCTCGTTTTCCAAATCCAAAAGGAATTATCAGAAGCGGAAGCAGTACTACAGTTCGTATTCCAAAAGAAGTAAAAGCCGGAATTATTATTCCTCAAAGTGCAACATTTGAACTTCAGGATAAAATGTTCGCAGTAGTTTTAGGTAAAGATGGTAAAACGAGAAATGCTAATATCACAGTACTTGAAAATACAGCAGGAAACTATTATGTAGTAACAAGCGGTTTACAAGCTGGTGACCAAATCGTATTAGAAGGTGTTGCTTCGCTAAAAGAAGGAACTGAAATTAAAGCCCATAATCAAAGCCCGGAAACAGTTTACGCCGATTTAAAATAAAAGAAATGTTTAAAAAGTTTATACAAAGACCCGTACTCTCAACGGTAATATCTGTTATTATCGTTATTTTAGGTGTTTTAGGCCTAATTGAGTTACCGATTTCTCAATATCCGGATATAGCACCGCCAACGGTAAACGTGGCAGCAAGTTATACCGGAGCCAACGCAGATGTGGTACTTAAAAGTATCGTAATTCCGCTGGAAGAACAAATTAATGGTGTAGAAAACATGACTTACATGACTTCTACAGCAACAAACGACGGAAATGCCTCTATTAAAGTTTTCTTTAAAGTAGGAACCAATCCTGATTTAGCAGCGGTAAACGTGCAGAACAGGGTTTCCAGAGCAACAAGTTTATTACCTGTAGAGGTAACTCAGGCTGGGGTTACAGTAACCAAAAGCCAGAGTAGTAACTTATTGATTTTCTCTTTATACAGTGACGATAAAGCTTACGACCAAACGTTTCTTCAAAACTATGCAAAGATCAATCTTGTACCGCAGATTCAGCGTGTAGTTGGAGTAGGTGATGTAACCGTTTTTGGCGCAAAAGATTACTCGATGAGAATCTGGCTGAAACCAGACGTAATGCAGCAATACAAACTGATTCCGAGCGACATTTCTGCTGCTTTGGCTGAACAGAATATTGAGGCGGCGCCAGGTAAATTTGGTGAAAACGGAAATCAGGCTTTTCAATATGTAATTAAATACAAAGGACGTTTAACATCTGCCAAAGAATTTGAGGACATTATTATCAAATCGGTTGGAAATGGACAGATGTTGAGACTTAAAGATGTAGCTAAAGTAGAACTAGGATCTTTAAGTTATTCTTCAACAATTAAAACAAATGGTGTAGAATCGGCGGCGATGGCCATTAGCCAGACTCCGGGGTCTAATGCTCGTGATGTAATCATCAATTCTAAAAAACTGATTGAAGAAGCAGCTAAGAGTTTTCCAAAAGGAATGAAATACACCATTATGGTGGATGTTAACGAAAACCTTGATGCTTCTATTGAGAAAGTAATTCACACTTTGATTGAAGCCTTTATATTGGTTTTCATCGTAGTATTTATTTTCCTTCAGGATTTCAGATCTACTTTAATTCCTGCAATTGCAGTTCCTGTTGCGATTGTAGGTACGTTCTTCTTCCTGAATTTATTCGGATTTACGATTAACTTATTAACGCTTTTTGCAATGGTACTCGCCATTGGTATTGTGGTCGATGATGCGATTGTGGTCGTGGAGGCGGTGCACGCCAAACTCGATCACGGATATAAATCGGCTAAAAAAGCAACCATTCATGCAATGGACGAAATTTCGGGTGCGATTATTTCGATTACATTAGTAATGGCGGCGGTATTTATTCCGGTAACATTCATTAACGGATCAACAGGGGTTTTCTATAAACAATTTGGTATTACACTGGCAGTTGCGATTATTCTTTCGGCAGTAAATGCCTTAACACTGAGTCCGGCTTTATGTGCGCTTTTACTAAAACCGCATGCAGACGATCATAAACATAAAAGCTATTTACAGCGTTTTTATACTTCGTTTAACGTTGCATTTGATAATGTAACAGCAAGATACAAACGTTCGGTAAGTTTTCTTTCTGCGAAAAAATGGATTGCATTAGCTTCTATTATTATTGCTGGAGTGGCATTGGTTTATATGATGAAAACCACGCCTTCAGCTTTCGTTCCTTCGGAAGATCAGGGAACTGTTTTCGCGAATATCAGTTTACCGCCATCAGCTTCTATGGAGCGTTCGGATATTATTGCCAAAAGAGTTGATAGTATAGCAAAGACAATCCCGGGAGTTAAAAATACACTTCGTATCGTTGGACAGAACTTTACGGCAGGAGCAGGTAGTGCATACAGTATGGTAATCGTAAAATTATATCCTTGGGATCAGCGTGATTTAAGTGTTGATGATGTAATTGGACAACTTTTTGCTAAAACCAGCGGAATCCGTGAGGCCAGTATCTTCTTTATTTCGCCGCCAACTATTCAGGGTTTTGGACAAAGTGGTGGATTCGAATTCCAATTACAGGATAAAGGAGGACATACAACTGCTGAATTCTTTAAAGTGAATAATGAATTCTTAGCTAAACTATCAGAACGTCCGGAAATTCAATACGCCACAACTCCATTTAACCCGGGATTCCCTCAGTATATGATGGATGTCAATTTAGCGAAAGCTAAAGATGCAGGAGTTTCTATAAATACCATTTTATCCACAATGCAGGGTTATTATGGTGGATTGTATGCTTCTAACTTCAATAAGTTCGGAAAACAATATCGTGTAATGGTTCAGGCTTCTCCTGAGTTTAGAGCAAATACCGAAGGGTTAAATAAAATCTTTGTTCGTAATAGTGCAGGAAATATGGCGCCAATTACGGAGTTTGTTAAAATGACAAGAGTTTTTGGGCCGGAATCTATTTCAAGGTTTAACTTATTTACGTCAATTTCTATTACGGGAGCACCAAAACCGGGTTATAGTTCGGGAGATGCGATTAAAGCCATTCAGGAAGTTGCGGCAGAAAACCTTCCGGCAGGTTATGGTTACGAGTTTTCTGGATTAACACGTGAAGAGTTAGCTTCCGGAAGTGAAACGATATTCATTTTCTTATTGTGTTTGGTATTCGTTTATTTCTTGTTGAGTGCGCAATACGAAAGTTATATTCTTCCTTTTGCGGTATTATTGTCAATTCCATTTGGATTAGCAGGAGCATATTTGTTCTCGATTATTTTTAAACTGAATAGTAATATTTATTTACAGATTTCCTTAATCATGTTGATTGGACTTCTGGCCAAGAATGGTATTTTGATTGTCGAATTTGCTTTGGACAGAAGACGTAAAGGACTTCCGGTTGTACAAGCGGCAATTGAGGGAGCGGTAGCACGTTTACGTCCGATTCTGATGACTTCATTTGCTTTTATTCTTGGACTTGTTCCTTTAATGTTTGCCAAAGGAGCGGGAGCTGTTGGTAACAAATCGATTGGTACAGGAGCAGTAGGAGGTATGTTGATCGGAACTATTTTAGGAGTTTTCGTAATTCCGGTTCTTTTTATCATTTTCCAAAACTTACAGGAAAAAATAAGCGGACCTGCAAAAGATGGTTATGACGACGACGACGATGATGAAGAGGAAATTCATTTAATAGAAGCTCATAAAGAGTAAAATTTAATTAAGAAAGAAATGATTAATAGTTCAAATAAATATATTCTAATGGTAATGACGGCCGCACTTTTAAGTGCGTGCTCCGTTACCAAGAAATACGAACGTCCCACAACTTTAAAAACAGATCAGCTGTACCGTGATCAGTCTTCTACAGATTCGACTACAATTGCTGATATGCCGTGGCAGAGTGTTTTTAAAGATGAGAAACTGAACGCTTTAATTCAGAAAGGATTAGATCAGAACCTGAATCTGAAAAATGCGATTGAGAATATTGTACAGGCTCGTGCTTCTTTGCGTCAAAGTAAATTGGCATATTATCCGACATTGCAATTGGACGCCAATGTTACTCATAACAAACAATCACAGGCGGGACTTAATTTTCCGGCAGGAATCAATATCAATACTTTAACTACAACCTATAAATTAGGAGCAAGTACTTCCTGGGAAGCTGATATCTGGGGAAAATTGAGCAGTTCTAAAAGAGCCGCTTTGGCAACTTATTTAGCAAGTGATGCAGCAAAACAAGCGATACAAACACAATTGATTGCAGATATTGCTAATAATTATTTTATGCTTTTGGCTTATGATAAATCACTGAAAATTACTCAGGAAACTTTAGAAAGCCGTATTAAAAATGTGGAGACAATCAAAGCTTTAAAAGAAGGAGCCATTGTTACAGGTGCAGCAGTTGTTCAGAGTGAAGCCAATCAGCATGCCGCAGAAGTATTGATTCCGGATTTAAAACAAAGCATTCGTGAAACAGAAAATGCTCTAAATATCTTATTAGGACAAGGCCCTGGAACAATTGAAAGAGGAGAACTAGGAACTCAGATTATTCCGGAAACTATTGCAATCGGTATGCCGGCTCAATTATTAGAAAACCGTCCGGACGTGCGTCAGGCAGAATTTAATTTCAGAGTAGCTTTTGAAGCAACCAATTTGGCTAAAACTTATTTTTATCCAAGTTTAACGCTTACAGCCAGTACAGGATTTTCAAATTTAGAGTTAAAAGACTTCTTCAGTAATTCTATCTTTTATTCTATTATTGGAGGTTTAACACAGCCAATTTTTAATCAGGGATTGAATAAAATGAGATTAACAACGGCTCAGTCACAACAATTACAAGCCTATAATAATTTCCAGCAGACTTTATTAGTAGCAGGTCAGGAAGTTTCAAATGCATTGTATTCGTATCAAATGGCTGTTGAAAAAGAAGATTCAAGACAAAAACAAATTGAAGCCTTAGAAAAAGCAGTTGATTTTACACAACAGCTCTTGGAATATAGCTCAGCGACCAACTATACAGACGTATTAACTTCAGAGCAAAATCTTTTATCAGCTCAATTAAGTGGTATTAATGATAATCTACAGAAATTACAAGCTGTAGTTAATTTGTATAGAGCTTTAGGTGGCGGTTGGAAGTAAAATTCTTTTGTTTATAAAAATTGTCGTTTGTCGGAATAATTATACCTTTCGTCTAATAAATAATTGATTATTATAGAATTGGATTTACCTTTGGAAATGGATAAAGTAATTAAAGTATACTTTAAGTTCCCACGATCAGGATCATTTGATGATCACTTAATTTAAATAAAAACATGACTATAAAACGCCTCAGAAATGGGGCGTTTTTTTATTGAATGTACATCGGCTGTAAAGCACTATTCGTCGATTATTTTCCAGTTTCCGTATAATGAATGCGATAATCTTAAATATTGGCATTAATTTAGACTCCTATCTACTAAAATAAATATTAAAACTAAAGATCATGAAAAAATTAGTATTCGCCTCAGTACTCTTTATGAGTGTGTTTTTTGCCCAGGCGCAAGTATCGGTTAATGTAAATATTGGAACTCCTCCAAATTGGGGACCACAAGGTTATGATGACAGCAGATATTATTACCTGCCAGATATCGATGTATATTATGATATAAATCAGAACGTATTTATCTATGACAATGGAGGTAAATGGATGCGTGAAAAAAGACTTCCGTCAAGATACAGAAACTATGATTTGTATTCTGGTTACAAAGTTGTTTTAACAGATTACAGAGGAGATGCTCCTTATTATTATCATGCTAAACATATAAAATCTTATCCAAAAGGTTATGTTGGAAAACCTCAGAAAAACAGAGGTGAAAAACCAAAAGGAAACAACGGAAACCATTACGGAAATGACAAAGGTAAAAGCAAAGGAAATAACTCCAAAAAACAGTCTGACAAAAACCACGATCACTCTAACGGAAATCACCGTTAATCCAAAAAACATGACTGAAAGAAAACGCCTCCAATTGGAGGCGTTTTTGATTTATGATAGCAACTAATTACACGAATTAGCAAGAATTTTTATTTTTATAAAAGGTGTAATTTAAGCTAATGTGTGTCTAAAATGAATTGCCTGCAGCTTTAGCTGAAGGTTAATAGATTCTACATTTATTGGCTTTAGCCAAACTTTTGTGCCTAGTTTGGCTGAAGCCTTTTATTTGCATAAACAAAAAACCTCCAGCTAAAGCCGGAGGCAATTGATATTTTTAAAATAGATTTGTGCTAATTCATGTAATTCGTGGCTAAAAGAATCCTTTTAATCCAAATAATCTATGGCTAAAAAACTATTCCGAAATCGTTTTTACTTTATGTCCAATAGCGCCAAAAGAAAGAATAATCAAGAAACAAACTAAAGGAATAACATATCCAGACTGAATATCATCATGATTCATATCAATCAAAGTTCCCATTCCGTAAGGAATAATAGCACCTCCAACGATCGACATAACCAACCAGGAAGAACCTGTTTCTGTATTCGATTTTAAACCTTTAATTCCTAAAGAGAAAATAGTAGGGAACATAATTGACATAAAGAACCCGATTCCTCCAAGAGCGTAAAGAACTCCCATTCCTGATCCGTATATAGCTACTAGAGAAAGAAGAGCGGATATAACGCAGTAAATCGAAAGTAAAACGTAATCTTTTACAAACTTTAAAAAGAAAGTGCCAATAAAACGTCCTGCCATAAATAAAAAACCATAACCTCCTAAATAAAAAGCAGCAGTTTTTTCATCTAAACCTGCTCCTTGCTGAGCAATTCTTATAAAGAAACTAGTAACACATACTTGTGCTCCAACATAGAAAAACTGTGCTACAACAGCCCATGTTAAATGTCTAAATTTTAAAACAGAGAAAAAACCAGGCTTAACTTCAACTTCCGTATGCTTTGGTTTCATAGAAGGAAGGTGCATGAAATAAAAAGCTATAGCTACTAAAACCAATACAGTTCCCAAAACAATATACGGCATTTTCACAGCCTGAGCTTCACCTAATAAATAAGCTGCTTTTTCAGTCTCCGGCATTGCAGCCATTTGTTCTTTTGTATGATTCGTTCCTGAGAGAATAAATAGTGAACCCACAAATGGAGCAACAACAGCGGCCAAAGCATTAAAAGAAGCCGCTAAATTTATTCTTTTTGATGAAGCCTCTGCTGGACCTAAAATAGTAGCATAAGGATTTGCACTGGTTTCAAGAATTGTTAAACCACAACCAATAACAAATAGAGCAAATAAAAACAATTCATATGTTCTTGAATCTGCAGCTGGAACAAATAAAAATGCTCCTGTAGCAAAAACTAATAACCCAACAATAATACTAGTTTTGTAACCAAATCTTTTGATTAGCATTCCCGCAGGAATTGCCATTATAAAATAAGCGAAGAAGACAGAAGTATCAATCAATGTGGATTGACTATTGTTTAATTCGCAGGCTTTCTTTAAGTGTGGAATCAAAACAGAATCCAGATTGTGAGCCATTCCCCAAAGAAAAAATAAACTGGTAATTAAAATAAATGGAACTTTATAATTAACAGTACCATTTCCAGTTTCTAAAGGTGCGTCATGTTGATCGCCGGCTTGGTTTGTAATTTGCATTGTTTAGATAGTTTTTTAAGTTGTTTTTTTTTGGAAGTTTTTTGTTTTGTGATGAAGGAGACTCAAAGTCTTTTTATTTTTTCTTTGCGACTTTGCGTCTTTGCGAGATTATTTTAAAGCAGTCTTTTTTTTAGTCTCGCAAAGACGCAAAGTCGCAAAGTATTTAAAACCTTAGCGGCTTAGAGTCTTAGTATCTCAGGATCTCTTTTTCACTAAAAGTAAATGATCACATACCAAAACGACTTCACCGCGTTGGTTGATGATTTCTACGTGTTCTGTTACAGTTCCCATTTCTGGATTTTTAGCTTCGCCTTTTTCAGAAATCGTAACTTCTGAATGGATGGTGTCGCCAATATGAACTGGTTTTACAAAACGCATTTTATCATATCCTCTTGAAAAAGCTTCAGGATTTATTTCAGAAGCCGTTAATCCGATTCCGATAGCAAAAACCATCGTTCCGTGGGCAATTCTTTGTCCGAATGGTTGTGTTTTGCACCATTCTTCGTCCATGTGGTGCGGAAAGAAATCCCCAGTGTGCCCGGCATGAACTACAAAATCAGTTTCTGTAATGGTTCTGCCTAAAGTTACTCGTTTGTCGTCGATTTGATAATCTTCGAAAAAAGTCGATTTAAAATACATATTCTAGATATTTTTTATCAGCCTTACTTCTAAAATACGTTCGTTTTGAAGAAGATTGAAATTTGTTTTTTTTTGGTTTTGAAATATAGTGTTTTAATTACACTTCATCAAAAGAAATTCCACCGTTTTTACTACTCACATAACACGCTTCTATAACCTTCATTGTTCCTAAAACATCCTGAACGCTGGCAAACAATTTTTCGTCAGAACCCTCTTTGTAACGCATCAGATTAGACATTGCACCAATAAAAGCTTCAGGAAACCAAGAGCCTTCCAGTTTTACTTCTGTCCATTCGTATTCATTTTCATTATCTTTTCTCGGCAAAGCATACTCAAAAACGTCCGGAAGACCGTCAGGATAGTTCATCAGCAAGCCCATTTTTGCTTTAATGGCGCCTTTTGTTCCTTCCCATTTAATGTAACTTTCTTCATGTTTTGGACCGAAATGATGATCGTGATTTGTATTGATGACAACATGTTTATCTTCGCCATAATCCAAGATAATCGTAGATCGGCTTGAAGATAATTTCTTAAGCGGATGCTTGGCTGTTTTAGCATAAACACTTTTAGGATTTCCTAGGAAAGATCGGATACAGTCGATGTAATGAACGCTGTGGAAAAGAATCTCCAATCTTGGATGTTCTTTAATTAAAGGAAACAATTCCCAAGGTGTATTTACAGTTACTTTAAATTCTAAATCGTATAATTCGCCAATAATTCCCTGATCGATTAAATATCGGGCGGCGCTTACAAAAGATGCAAAACGCAATTGGAAATTGATTGCCGCAACCAAATTTTTTCTTTCGCAGACTTCTACGATTTCACGTGCCTGAGCCAAATCATTTCCCATTGGTTTCTGAATTAAAACCGCAGCTCCGTCAGGTAATTGCTCCAGAATTTCAATGTATTGATCAGGCAGAACCGTAATATCGTAAACAGCGTTTGACGGTGCATTTTTAACTGCATCGGCAACACTTTCAAAAACATGATCGATTTTGAATTGTTTCTGTAAATCGTATGCTTTAGAAATCGTTCTGTTGGTAATACCAAAAACTTTAAAACCAGCCATTTCATAAGCAGGAAGATGCGCATCTTTTACAATACCGCTTGCTCCAATAATCACAATAGGCTGTTCTGTTTGGGGAAGTAAAGGTTTATAGGGAATATTCATTTGTTCTATATTTTGAAATTGAGTCTGTCAAGTTTAATTTTTGACAGAGCTGTGTAATGTTGTTCCTTGACTTAATTCTTTAATTTTTTTCTGAGTTTCCTCTAAAATTATAGCTGATGAGATATCAGTTTCAATCGCTTTTAAAACAGTGCCGTCAATCAATTCAGCTACTTTTGGCCAGATTGGCGTTTGAGGAAGTGTCAATGCATTTTCATGAAGCATTTCCAGTTTGTGATAAAATGGAATCAAAGTATTGATTTCTGCATCTTTCCAAGTCGATTTTCGGCATCCGATTCCGCCTTCGGTTGTCAATAATTTGTCGCTTTCTGGCGTTGTTGCAAAACGTAAAAAATCATAAGCTAGCTTTTGGTGTTTGCTTCCCGAACCAATGGTATACAGCCAATAAACATTCAAAGAAGCTGTTTTATGCCCCGGATCAGATGGGAGGGAAGTAATATCGATTTTTCCTTTTACTTTCGATTCTTCAATTACTTCTGCCATAGAAGCAAATCCGAACCAGTTGATCGCCATTGCAGCTTGTCCTTCGGCGAAAGCCAAACCGGCTTCAACAGAGCCAAATTCTCTTGATTTTGGATGAACAGCATTTTTGTCATTGACCATTTTTCGATAAAAATCCAATGCTTTTATTGCTGCTTCGTTATGAATGTCAATCTGATTTTTGTTGTTTAATAAAGAACCGCCACGCGTCCATAATTGCAGACAGAAGTCAAAAACCATATTATGCCCGTCCGGATAATTGGCAAAAACAGCACCATATAAATTTTGTTCGGGACGATTAAAAAATGTGGCAATTTGGGCGAATTCCTGCCAAGTTTTCGGAGTAGCAAGTTCGTAACCAAACTGTTTTTTAAAATTCTCTTTTTCTGTTTCGTTTTCGAATAAATCTTTTCGGTAAATCAAACATTCTGGACCATCATGAAAAGGAAGTCCGAAAATGCCGTTACTTAGTTTCTGCAAATGTAAAAGCGATTTATGCCATCCGAAAGGAAAATTTTCTGGCGGATTTTCTCCAATTAATGGAAATAAATTAAGAACCGCATTTTCGTTTGCAGCGTCATAAATCCAATCAGTGTTAATATGGGCGATGTCCCATTTTCCTTCTTTTAAACCTTTTTCAGAAATCGTGGTTTCATACAAATCGTGAAGTTCTAAGGCAACCATTTCGGCTTCAATTTTTATATTATTTTGAAGTGAAAATGCATCCCATAATTTTTGAAGTGTACTTTCGAACGGATCGAATTTTCGAACGGCGATTCTAATTTTTTCCATCAGCAGTCTATAAACTCTTTAATAATTTTCTCGTTGTCCTGACCCAGTTTTGGCGAACCTTTTCCTGAAGTCAGATATTCGCCGTCAATTTTTATCGGACAGCGTGTAGTTTTATAAGTGTAGCCATCCAACATTTCGACTTGCTGTGTAAAATTCAAAACCTTAAATCCATCTTCAGCAAATAATTGTTGATAATTTAAAACTCCTGCACACCAAATGTCTGCAGGTTCTAAAATATCCAACCAAAACTGTGTTTCCTGCGTTTGTAAATGATCGGCAAGGATATTTTTTATGTCGTCTCTAAGTGTAAATTTATTTTCAGGGAAAGCCAATAAAGCATCACATTGCAGCAAAGAAGCTAAAACAGGAATCGATCCCATTGCCAATGCTAAATAGCCGTTTTTGGTTTTGTAAATTCCGTATGGAGCGCCCAAATAGGCGTGTGCATTATTGGTTTTAGTTCGAACGGGCAATTCGCCTCCGTCATTAAAATATGTCGTAATCGTTTCAAATTGAAAATCAAATGCCGATTCCAACATACTGACTTGAATTTGTGCGCCAATATTATGCGTTGCTTTTCTGTATAAAGCTGCCAAAATTCCTTGGGCTAAATGCGCTCCAGCAAGCATATCCACAATCGACAATCCCATTGGGACTGGACCGTCTTCTTGATTGCCACTCAACCACGTTAAAGCGGTTAACGATTGTAAAAGCAGATCCTGACCCGGTAAATCTTTTAAATCAGGATGTTCTCCAAAACCTGAAATAGAACCATAAATCACATTCGGATTAATGCTTTTTACGTCATCATAACTCAAACCAATGCGTTCCATAACTCCAGGTCTAAAATTATGCATCACAACATCAGCTTTGGCTAATAATTTTTTTAGTTTTTGAAGTTCTTCAGGCTTTTTAAAATCAATTGCAAAAGATTCTTTGTTTCTGTTGATGGTATGAAAAACAGACGATTCGCCGTTCATAATCAAATCAGAAGTATATAAAGTACGGCAGATATCTCCCGTTCCCGGTTTTTCAATTTTTATAACGCGTGCGCCCAAATCAGCCAAACGCAAACTCGCTGACGGCCCCGAAAGAAACTGACTGAAATCTATAATTAAATAATCTTCTAAAGGTTTCATTTTTTTGTTTAACCGTTTTATTGTTTAATCCTTATTTTCAATAATTAAAATCTAGTTTAATCTGCTAAAATCTTTTTAAATCTGCGTGAAATACCTTTTGCGTATAGATTTTTTCACGCAGATTTGTGCAGATAAAAGCAGATTTACACAGATTTTAATTTAATCTGTTGAGTTTTATTTAGCTTGAATAAACTCTTCGTGTATATTCAAATTATCTTGTCCTACTTTTGGAGCGGCTTTTTCGCTTAATAAAATTTCACCGTCTAACTGAATCGGACTTCTGGTCGTTATCATCGTTTCACCTTCGGTATTTTTTACAGTTTGTTTCAGTTGTAATTCATTTACAAAAGGCTGACTATCTAATTCTTCGTAATTGAAAACTTTTCCGCACCAAATGCCTTCTTTTTGCAGGATTTCAATCCAGTAATCAGAAGTTTGGGTTTTAATTCTTTCACTCAAAATCGTTCTGATTTCATCTCTTTTTTCAAACCAAAGATGTTTATCCGCGAAAGCGTTTAAATCTAAACCTAAAGTTTTTCCAATGAAAATTAAATCGCCCATTGCCAGCGATAAATATCCGTCTTGAGTTGGATAAACGCCATAAGGAGCGCTTAAGAAAGCATGTGCACTTCCTTTAATATCACCTCTTTCAGGCTGTTGTCCTCCATCATTTAAGAAAGAAGTAATGGCTTCAAACTGTACATCCAAAATAGATTCCAGCAAGCTGACTTCAACCAAAACTCCTTTTTTGGTTTTAGCTCTTTTTAAAAGTGCTGCTAAAATTCCCTGTACAAAATGATTCCCGCACATTAAATCGGCTACAGCCAAACCAAAGGGTACTGGAGCCTGACTTTTGCGTCCGCTTAGCCAGCTTAATCCGGAAAGCGATTGTAACAATAAATCTTGTCCCGGTTTTTTTGCCCACGGACCTTCATTTCCGTAACCTGTAATGGTTCCGTAAATAATCTGTGGATTAATAGCTAGAGTGTTTTCAAAATTCAAACCAATTTTTTCCATTACTCCAGGTCTGAAATTATGCGTCATAATATCAGCCTTTTCGATTAGTTTTTTAATTAAAACCAAATCGTCAGGATTTTTCAAATCGGCAGCAAAAGATTCTTTATTTCTGTTAATGGTATGAAAAAGCAAACTGCTGTCGTCTACAAATAAATCTTTAATACTCAATTGTCTGCACGCTTCACCTTTTATGGGACGCTCAATTTTGATAACGCGTGCGCCCAAATCAGCCAGTTTTAATCCAGCCGAAGGTCCTGCTAAAAACTGACAGAATTCCAGAACAATTAATCCTTCTAAAGGTCTCATACCGTCTGGATTTTTAGAGATTCCGCGTAAAGCGAATTCATTTCTTCCAAAACTTTTAATTCGTCTCCGCCATTCATCAAATAATTGCGAACTACATCTCCGGCATGATCCTGGAAATACATATGCCCATAATATCTTGGACGAAGGAAAGCGCGCTCTAAAGCAGGGAGTGTATTTTTGAAATAATCATGTGTCACGCCATTAATTCTCTGGCTTTTCCAAGCTTGTAAGTGACCCGGCTGACCGCCATTATCGGTATAAATATTTTGCTGAATTTGTGATGAACAAGTAAATTCTGCATATTTTATGGCAGTTTCAATATGTTCGCTGAATGAAGAAACAGCCAAACCAGTTCCGCCCAAAGATGAAATCATTGGATTCTCATTCAATTTTACTAAATCATAAAAATGTAAAAGGTTTTGGCTGTAGCCAATGCGAGAATAATTGGAATAACCATAAGCAAACGGGCAGTACGCAATTTCGTCTGAATTGACCATTGCTTCGTAAACCTGAATTGGATTTCTGTTAAAGTTAGCAGGATCAATCAACTGCGCCAATTCTCTAAACATTTGAAGGGCTTTGATTCCTGTGGTTTCAGAAATCACTTTTTCTTCAGACAGAAAAGGAGCTTCACCCAAACTGCAACAAAACATATAAAAACTCATTAAAACATCTACGGGAATTCCGGCAAAAGCGACTAAGCCTTTTTTCGCTAAAACCAATAAATCTTCGTAAGTTTTAGGAACTTCTAAATTATTTTTTTCTAAAAGATCCAATCGGGCAGAGGCAACCGGAGTTGCAGCATCAATTGGCAATGCCCATAATTTGTCATGAAAAACATAACTTCCGTACGATTTTCCAACAGTATTACTTTCTTGGTCTTTAATATATTCGTTTGATAAATAATCAGATAACGGAAGAATCGCTTTGGTTTGCGCTCCAAAACCTGTCCAAGGATGATCGATTACCAATAAATCAAATCTTTTGGCTAAGTCTTCGATAGAGGCATCGGCAAATTCTTGTAAGCTTCTTTTCTCCCAGGAAATTTCAACTTCAGGATGTAGTTCTGTAAAACGCTGCGATGTGGCAACCATAGGAAGCAAACCTCTTGTATGATTCCAAGTTATGCCTTTTAATTTTATCATTTTTGTATAGGAATTTTGGGTAGTGAAATCGATTGAAATAATAAATGTAAAATTTACAATTACAAAAGTAGGAATAAGATTGAAATGAACAAGAAATCCTTTCTTTTTAAGAAATCTTTTTTACATAAATTGATAATTAGTGATATAATTTTTACAAACCGTCTAAAAATTGTTATAAAAATTTAAAGTTTAGTCATTTTCATTAACGGAAAATAAAATATAGGTCGGATATTAATTTTTAAAAAGTATTTTTGTAATTGTGATTTTTACATTTATTAATTTTGCCATGTTCTTTTTGAAGAATTTTAAATGAATAAAAGAAGAATTACTGCAAATTATAAACTAACAACTAAAAATATACGATTATGAAATTAATACGTTTTGGAGAAATCGGAAAAGAAAAACCCGGAGTTTTGATTGGAGAGAAAAGATATGATGTTTCTTCACTTGTAACTGATTTTAACGAAAGTTTCTTTGAAGAGAACGGATTAGAAAAACTGCAAAAAGCATTAGAAAGTAATTCGGCTTTGCCAGAAGTAGATGCTTCAGTACGTTTGGGTTCACCAGTGGCAAGACCTTCAAAAATTATCTGCATTGGTTTAAATTATATCGATCACTGCAAAGAAACCAATGCACCGATTCCGACAGAACCTATTATTTTCTTTAAATCGACTACCTCGTTATGCGGTCCGGATGATGATTTGATTATTCCAAAAAACAGTGAAAAAACAGACTGGGAAGTAGAATTGGCGTTTGTTGTTGGCAAAAAAGCAAGTTATGTGGAAGAAGAAGAGGCTTTGGATTATGTGGCTGGATATGCTTTGTTAAATGATTACAGCGAAAGAGCTTTTCAATTGGAACGCGGAGGGCAATGGGCAAAAGGAAAAGGAAGTGACACTTTTGCGCCTCTTGGACCATTTTTAGCAACAAAAGACGAAATCGCCGATGTGGATAATTTAAAAATGTGGCTGACTGTAAATGGTAAAAAATATCAAGACAGTAACACATTGAATCTGGTTTTCAAAATTCCTTATTTACTGCATTATTTAAGTCAGTTTATGACCTTACTTCCGGGTGATATTATCAGCACAGGAACGCCTCCTGGAGTTGGTTTAGGAATAAAACCGGATCCGATTTATATTAAAGCAGGTGACGTTATTGAGCTTGGAATTGAAGGTTTAGGAACAAGCAAACAAAAGGCTGTAGCTTACAAAAAGTAATATAACTATCTGTTATTGTGACGCGGATAAAACGGATTTACTTCGTAAAAACGCGGATTTAAACGGATTTTAAGTTTAATAAAAATAATAAAAAAATCCGTTTAATCCGTGTCTTCGCGATAGCGAATCTGCATAATCCGCGTCTAATTAGAAATTTAAACGAAACAAAAAAATGAAATATATAGTTTGCGAAAAACCTCAGGAATTTCTATTAAAAGAAACCAATATTCCAGAACCAAAAGAGGGAGAAGTTTTATTGAAAATTAAAAGAATCGGAATCTGCGGAACTGATATTCACGCTTTTGGAGGAACTCAGCCGTATTTTGAATATCCAAGAATTTTAGGTCACGAATTGGCCGCAGAATATGTAAAAGGAAATGCTGAAGGCTTTAAACTAGGAGATAAAGTAACGTTTATTCCGTATTTCAACTGCGGAAAATGTGTTGCCTGTAGAAATGGTTTAACAAACTGTTGTGTAAATATCAAAGTTTTTGGAGTTCATATTGATGGCGGAATGGCTGAGTATGTTTCGATTCCGGAACAATATTTATTGCACGGTCAAGGTTTAGATTATGATGAATTGGCTTTGGTAGAACCATTGGCAATTGCTGCACACGGGGTTAGAAGAGCAGCGGTTAAACCAACAGATACTGTTTTGGTAATGGGAGCGGGACCAATCGGAATTGGTTTAATTCAGTTTGCTAAAATTGCCGGAGCAAAAGTTATCGTTATGGATATTAATGATTACAGGTTGAATTTCTGTAAAGAACAGTTACAAGCAGACGAAACGATTAATCCGTTGAATGACGATGTTGCTCAAAAATTAGCTGAATTGACAAACGGCGATATGGCAAATGTTGTAATTGACGCGACTGGAAATCAGAAAGTAATGAACAGCGCTTTCAATTATATTTCGCATGGCGGAAGATTTGTTTTGGTCGGACTTCAAAAAGGAGAATTGAGTTTCAGTCACCCTGATTTCCACAAAAGAGAATCGACTTTAATGAGCAGCCGAAATGCTACAATCGAAGATTTCGAATATGTAATGAAATGCCTGAAAGAAGGAAAAATCGATCCAAAAAAATACATCACGCACAGAACTAGTTTTGATGAAATGATTACTGATTTTGGGAATTTGATTGATCCTAAAAATAATGTGATTAAGGCGTTAATTGAAATAGAATAGTTTTTTTGATAAAGAATTTACGCTTTAGTTTGTCATCCTGACGAAGGAAGGATCTCCGCAAGAAACTCTACAAAGATTGGCGAATTTCTGTATGGAGCTACTCACGAAGATTTCTCCTTCGTCGAAATGACAAAAATGAGGAAAAATATATAAACACATAGACACATAGATTTTTATTGTTTGTAAAAGAGAATAAAAAAGAAACTATTTTCTTAACACATAGCTATGTGTATTTATGCGGGTGAAACGCCTTTGAACGGTTTTAAAATCTATGTTTCTATGTGTTTAAAAATCTAACTACTACTAAACTTTAATACCCACAAAAATGGATTTAAACTTAAAAAATAAAATAGTTGTCGTTTCCGGTTCGGCTGGAAAAGAAGGCAGTATTGGAGAAACTATCGTTAATAGATTAGCAGATGAAGGCGCGATTCCGGTTTTGGTTGACAGAAATGCAAGAGGTTTCGAATACGCGGAAAGACTTCAAAAAAGAGGTGTTAATTCTTTATTTGTACAGACTGACGTAACCGATCCTGTTGCGATAGAAAATGCTGTAAAAGTAATTGGAGCTAAATACGGAAGAATCGATGCTGTTATCAACAACGTTGGTGTTAATGATGGCGCCGGATTAGATTCGAGTTACGAGGATTTTATGAATTCTTTGAAACTGAATGTGGTAAGTTATTTTCTTTTAGCTAAATATTCACTTCCATACTTAAAAGAATCAAAAGGTAATATTTTGAATATTGGTTCAAAAGTTGCCTTAACTGGACAGGGCGGAACTTCTGGTTACGCTGCTGCGAAAGGCGGAGTTTTAGGCTTAACAAGAGAATGGGCAGTAGATTTGATTCAGTACGGAATCCGTTCGAATGCCATTATTATTGCTGAAAGTTATACGCCGGCTTATGAAGATTGGATTAAAACATTGCCAGATGGAGAGGCGGTCTTGAAAAAAATTAGTAAAACGATTCCATTAGAAAGCCGAATGACTAAAACAGAAGAAATTGCTGATACGGCACTTTTCATCATTTCTGAAAAATCATCACATACTACAGGACAATTTGTTTTTGTGGATGGAGGTTACGTACATTTAGACCGTGCATTAATCAGCGATGTTAATTAAAAAGTTATGAGTAAAAGAATAGATTCCCATCAGCATTTTTGGAAGTTTGATCCCGTTCGAGACAGCTGGATTGATGAAACGATGCAGAATATCCAAAGAGATTTTCTTCCTGAAGATTTAGAGCCATTATTAAAGGAAAACCAGTTTGAAGGTTGTGTTGCCGTTCAGGCTAGCCAATCGGAAGAAGAAACTCATTTTTTATTGGATTTGGCTTCTAAAAATGATTTCATAAAAGGAGTTGTCGGCTGGATAGATTTACGAAATGAAAACATTGAAGAACGTTTGCAATTCTTTTCAGATCAAAAAAAACTGAAAGGTTTCAGACATGTTGTGCAAGGGGAAGCGGATGATTTTATGTTTGGAGAAGCATTTAGAATAGGAATCACAGCGTTAAAAGCATTTAATTATACTTACGATATATTAATTTTTGAGCGCCAATTACCAGCAGCAATAAGTTTGGTAAAAGATTTTCCAAATCAAAAGTTTGTAATCGATCATATTGCAAAACCAGATATTAAATCAGAAACTATTTTTTCTTGGAAAAGTGGCATTGAAGAAATTGCTAAATACGACAATGTTTGGTGTAAAATCTCAGGTATGGTCACAGAAGCCGATTGGAAAAACTGGAAACCAGAAGATTTTAAACCGTATTTAGATGTAATTTTTGAAAACTTTTCAGTTGATAGATTAATGTACGGATCAGACTGGCCAGTCTTAAATGTAGCTTCAGATTATGATGAAGTAGTAAAGACTTTAGAAGATTATATTTCGAAGTTTTCTGTTGAAGACCAGAATAAGATTTGGTTTGAAAATGCGAATGAGTTTTATAAGTTGTAAGCCATGAATTGTTATGAGTTAGCTCATAGATTATAAAAGCCTGTAAGGCTCATACCATGAACACCGGGCAACGCCCAGTGACAGCAAATAGAGATATGCAAAAAAGCCCTGAAAGGGCGTAAGCAATTACATGACGATTAATGCTTACGCCCTTTCAGGGCTTTTGCTGTCCTCTGGTCTATATCAATTCATAGGACGTTGTCCTATGGTGATGCTTTGAGGCCTTTGGCCTATTATCAAAAATGATGCAAAAAATATAGCCCGTGGTTTCAATTACGGGAATACAATACCGGACTTGACAATATTGCGTCCCAGTGGTTGAAACCAAGAGCTATGTTTGAATATAGGATTCGGGTTATTTCTCCCTTCTGCCGAAATTGCTAAAATTACCGTTTACTCTTTCAAAACATTATTATCCGAAGCCCATTTCTTCTGCCATTCTGGATATTTCTTTAATGCCTTTTCAGGTTTATCAGTGTACCAAGCATAACCTGTTCTTCTTTCACGGCTTACTTCGGCTAGAGAATATAAAAACTCGCTGTCACGATCAGAGAACAAAGGTCTATGTGTTTTTAATTCATAATATCTCGTCCAGATTGGTGAAGCAGTTGGATCGTTTACCACTCTAACGTCATTCTTGATTTTCTTGTATTTTGATTCCATTTCTTCAGCTGCAAAACTTTCAACTCTTGTGTTATAGATTTTAGAATCCTGAAACCATTTTACTGCACCTTGCACGGCATTAATAATTTTTTCATTTGGTTTATCAATGTCCATTAAAAATAAAACAACATCAACGCTTTCAGCATTGCAGATGCTTGGCGGTTCAAATTTACGCGCCCAGGCTGGTTCAAGCGTAATTTCGTCGTGCTGTTGGCACCAAGCAGTTAATTTTCCATTATCTTTAATCTGCATTTTTAAAATACAGTCCAATCCTTTTTGATAAGCTGAAGTTACTTTTTTTCTGGTTTTAGCATCTATAAAAGCATAATCAGGATCATTATTTACAATCTTTTTCAAGAGATTCATAATTCCCATATAAGCTCCGTCATTAAAAGTAATATGGCGACTATATCCTTTTTCCAGCGGATAATATTGTGGCCAGCCTCCGTTTGGATATTGGGCTTTTAAGGTGAAATTTATACCTCTGAGACAGCCATCTTTATACCTTTCATCTTTCGTAAGAGTATAAACCTGTGCCAGATAATGAATATGAGTGTAAGTCGTTTCATTATCAAAAGTCGTATGTTCAATATATTTTGTTTTAACAACGCTGTCAACTTGTTGTGGCGTCAAGATAGCTTTCATATCGTAGTTCTTTGGCCATCCGCCATTGTCACGCTGGAAATACAGAATATTATCGGCGATTTTGGTGTAATCCGTTTCAGTATATTTGGGCTGATTCGGAATTGGATTTATAATATTGGTTTTGTCTTTGATAAAATACCAATGGTTAGTCCCGTCAGTAAAAGGTTTGGTGCTTATTTCGCTATTTGTTTGTGCATTTAAAAATAACGCGGAAAAGATGCAAAACGTTACTGATATTAATTTCGATTTGTTTACGGAATTGAACATGGAACGTTTGTATTAGAATTTAACCGCTTTCTTAGGAACGCTTTTATCAACCGTAGTGGTTTTTGATAAATTAGAACCACTTAAATCGATATTTTTACTCGCTTCACCTGCAATCGTAATTGTGTTTGAAGAAGAAGGATTAAATGCTACATTTTTTAGAGAAAGATTTTGAGCATTGTAAATCTCAAATGCATTTTTAGCCTGAATATCCAATTGTAAGTTGTTTAATTTTATTTCTTTAGCATCAATAATTGAAAAACCTTTTTCTGCTTTGGCAATTAAGTTCGTGATTTCAATATTCTCTAAATTCATTTCCGGCAAACCTTGTAAAAATACTGCTTGCTGAGCACCTTTAATAGTGATATTTTTAATCGAAATGTTTTTGAATTGAGGTGTCTCAACTGTTACAGGCATTGCTTTGTTGACCACTTTGTCTCCGCCTTCTTCTAATGTTTCGGCAATTGATTTTCCTCCATAATACAAATTAAAAGAAATAGCCTGAGACGGAATATCAGTCATAAACACATCCGAAATAAAGATGTTTTCTACAACACCACCTCTTCCTCGGGCACTTTTAAAACGTAAACCTACGTCTGTTCCCATAAAAGTACAATTAGAAACATGAAGGTTTTTTACACCTCCAGACATTTCACTTCCAACAGTAACTCCACCGTGACCATGGTACACGATATTATTTCTTACAATGATGTTTTCGCAAGGAACACCTCTTTCTCGTCCGTCTTTATCTTTTCCGGATTTGATACAGATGGCATCGTCTCCCACGTCAAAACTTGAATTTTCAACCAAAACATTTTTACAGCATTCTACATCAAGACCGTCTCCGTTTTGAGAATACCAAGGATTACGAACACTTACATTTCGAACAATCAAATCTTCAACCATAAAAGGGTGGATATTCCAAGCTGGCGAATTCTGAAAAACAGGGCCGTCAAATAAAACTCTTTTACTGTTTTGAATGCTTACCATTACTGGACGAAGAAAATCATGAATGGTTTCAAATTCTTCTTTTGTTTTTAAGTCAGGACGTACATTTTGATCAGCACCTTTTGAGGCATTCATAAAAACCTCTGATGGATACCAGCTTGTTTTGTCTTTATTTAAAACGCCACCTCTTGCAATAACCTCTTTCCATTGACTGTCTGTTACTTTACTTTTCTTAACCTGTCTCCATACTTCTCCTGAACCATCCCAAACGCCAGTTCCTGTAAAAGCTATATTTTCAAGGTTTTTACCATAAATAGGAGAGATACAGCGCCAAGTATTTAAACCTTCGAAATTGGTTTCAACCAAAGGATACAAAGTTTTGTCTGGAGAAAATTTTATTAGAGCACCCCTTTCAGCATGCATCTCAATATTACTTTTTAATATAATTGGGCCTGTAAGCCAGATTCCAGGAGGAATAATTAGTTTTCCACCACCTTTTTTAGACAACGCATCAATCGCATCAGCAAAAGCTTTGGTATTTAAAACATAACCCCCGTTTACAGCTCCGAAGTCTTTCAGATTTACGGTGTTGTTAGGAATAACAGGTTCGTTAATTTTAGACATTTTAAACTCAATGTTTTGGTAAGTGCCGTCTGAGGCATTTTGGGCATTGAGATTCTTAGTACTCAGACACATCACAAGAGCAAGTGCAAGAGAAGCAAATTGTAGTCGGTTGGTTTTCATTGTTAGCAAATTTTTTGGTGTTTATTTTATTTATATGAAAATTTAACTTCATATAAATAATAATTTTTAAATGTAATCGATTACACAAATCTATTAAAAAAAATCATTTTAACCGAAATTTAAATAGAAATTAACTTAGCGCTTAAAATGATGTTATCAAATGTTTCTAAAATAAGTGTATTGTTTTTTATGATGCTTAATTTTCTTCTTACCATTAAGATATTAAGGGATTTAAAAATTTACGTTGTGTAATTTACTTAATATTTCAAGATAAATTAAGCTTCGCTTTTTCACAAATCCAAACTTAACTTTCTTAATTTCTTAATGATAGAAAAGTATTTCAATGCAATATTGCAGGAGGGTACAGGATGCCTGTGATTTTATATTCTTTTAAATTGTCCCTGTTATTTGGTAAAAGTGTTAAAAATACATTTATTTGTAAAAATTATAGCACTTTAAATAAATGCCTTGTAATTTTAGCACAAGAAAAAAATCAATACTATAAATAATGTGTTTAATTCCTTTCAACAAATTACTGATTGTTTTTTTGATGGTATTCACAATTTCGGCAAGTGGTGCTGAAATCTGGGTTTCGCCATCAGGAAAAGATTCGAACATCGGAACAAAATCAAATCCGTTGGCAACGGTTCACATGGCAATGCGAAAAGCCAGAGAACTTCGCCGATTAAAAGATCCATCCATAAAAGACGGAATTCGTATCATAGTAATGAACGGAACGTATTATTTAAACGAACCTTTATTTGTAAGACCAGAAGATTCTGGAACTGCTGACAGCCCAACGACAATCGAGGCTGATGCAAACGCAAAACCAATTATAAGCGGTGGAATCGAAATTAAAAACTGGAAAAAATCTACAACTGTAATCAACGGATTAAAAAAAGGCTCGGTTTGGGTGGCAGATGCTCCAACAAAAGCAGGAACTTTAATTGATTTCAGACAATTATGGGTCAACGATAAAAAGGCAGTTAGAGCCAAAAATACGGCTGGAAACGCAATGGAAAGAATCTTGTCTTGGGATCACGAAGAACAAACCTGTTGGATTCCGTTTAAGGATAAATCAGTGAAGTTTGAACCGGGAATGGAAATGTTTATTGTGCAATGGTGGTCGAATGCCAATCTTCGCATCAAAAATATTGAAGTGCAGAAAGACAGCGCCAAACTTTCATTTGAAGAACCAGAAAGCCGTATTCAAAGCGAACACCCGTGGCCAGCACCGTGGATTTCTAAAAATAACGGAAACTCAGCTTATTTCTTAAACAATGCTTTTTCGCTTCTAAATGAACCGGGCGAATGGTATTTGGATAAAAAAAATGCCAAAATCTATTATATTCCAAGAGATGGAGAAGAGATTAATACAGCTAAAGTTACTGCGCCATTTTTAGAAAATCTTCTGGAAGTAAAAGGAACAATCGATTCTCCCGTGCATCATTTTCAATTTAAAGGAATTTCGTTTCAGTACAGCAACTGGCTTCGTCCTTCGCAGCAAGGTCATGTGCCGTTGCAATCTGGTTTGTATTTGTTAGATGCTTATAAATTGAAAGTTCCTGGAACACCAAATCAGACGAATTTAGAGAATCAGGCTTGGGTGGGAAGACCTCGTGCTGCGGTGGAAGTGAATTATGCCAATAATATTCAGTTTGAATTGTGTCGTTTTGAGCATTTGGCTTCAACTGGTTTAGATTTAAATAAAGGAACAAATCATAATACCGTAAAAGGAAATTTATTTAAAGATATTGGCGGAAGTGCCATCAATGTTGGAATTTTCTCTGAAGAAGCTTTTGAAGCGCATTTACCTTTAATCATAAAAGACGAAAGAGAAATGTGTTCGGATGAAGTCATTTCGGATAATTTAATCACCAACGTAACCAATGAAGATTGGGGAACTCTGGGAATCAGTGCAGGTTTTGTTCGAAACATTACGATTGAACACAACGAAATTTCGGATGTATCGTATTCCGGAATGGCAATGGGATGGGGTTGGACGCATACGCCAAATGTAATGCAGAACAATAAAATTCTGGCGAATAAAATTCATCATTATGCCAAACATTTACATGATGTTGCTGGAATTTATACGCTTTCGGCTCAACCTGGTAGCCGAATTGAAGAAAATTATATCGACAAGGTTTACAACAGTCCGTATGCGCACGATCCGTTTTTATGGCTGTATTTGTATACCGATGAAGGAAGCGAAGGTTTTACCATTAAAAACAACTGGATTGCCGAAAAGAAAATCCTTAAAAACCATAATGGCCCAAAAGGAAATATCTGGGAACACAACGATCCGTATGTAAGCACTAAAATAAAAGATGCAGCCGGAATTAGAGCGCCTTATAAAGATTTAGAAAAAGAAGTTGTAATCGATGAAAAATGGGGATTGCAGGAAATGCCAAAACCATATGCGATCGAATTGATAGGTTCTGATTTTGATATCGAAAAAATCAAATCGACTTTAACCGGTTTTAGAATTGTCGGTCAGGAATTGTACCAATGGAAAAATCATTTGGTGATTTATGGGAAAATGAATCAGCCCGAAAGAACGAAGCGAAAGCTGGCGGGCGCTTTTCCTTCTTTAGAAATTAAAATCTATGAAGATTTGGTTTACGATTTCCAAAATTTCGAAAGATGTAAAGATTCAAAACCAGCATCGGATTGGGAAAATGTGGTTTTAACGGCGAATCTTCCTGCTGATGAGAAACTGCAAAAAGAATATGTAGAGCATCATAAAACACAATTCGAAAAATGGCCGGAAGTTGCCAAAGGTTTCTGTAATGCCGATTTCCAGCAATTACAAGTCTTTAAAAACGAAAGACAATTGATCTTGGTTATCAGTATTCCGAAAGGTGAAAATCTGGACAAACTAAATCCGAAAACAACAGAAAATAACCCAAGAGTAGATCAATGGAACGCCTTAATGAAAAAATACCAATCTGGAATTGAAGGCGCAAAACCAGACGAAACTTGGATTTTCTTGAATAAAGTAGAAACGAAATAGTATTTAGTATCCTAACAGGTTTCCAAAACCTGTTAGGTATTCTATGAGTTCAAAGAAATAACAGCCACAGATTAAAAGAATTAAAATGATTTTTTTAATCTGTGTTAATCCTTTCAATCTGTGGCTTAAAAAACATACCTAACAGGTTTTTGAAAACTGTTAGGATAATCATAACTATCAAAAACCTAAAATAAAGACCAATGTTAAAAATAGCCATTCTGGGACTTGGAGAAGGACGAAGCACAATGTCGGCTGCTATAGAAAGTTCAAAATTAGAGCTCGTTAAAATATGCGACCGAAACGAAGAATTGTGCAAACAGCGCGCAAAAGAATTCGATTTTCATTCGTACACCACCAATTACGATGATTTATTAAACGATGCTTCGATTGATATTATCGCGATTTATACGCCGGATCATCTGCACGCACAACACGTAAAGCAAGCTTTATTAAGCGGAAAACATGTAGTTTGTACAAAACCGTTTATCGACGATCTTTCGGATGCCAAAGAATTATTAGAATTAAGCAAATCAACTGGAAAGAAAGTTTTCATTGGACAAAGTTCTCGTTTCTTCGAACCAGCCAAAAGACAAAGAGCCGATTACGAAGCAGGTTTAATTGGGGATTTGATTACGATTGAAGCACAATACCACGCCGATCACAGATGGTTTTTGAAGAAAGAATGGTCGCTTTTGCAATCGTTTAAATGGCTGTACGGAGGTTTGAGTCATCCTGTAGATTTTATTAGATGGTATTTGCCGAATATTCAGGAAGTGATGGGCTACGGAATGATCAGCAGTAACGGACAATCGGCAGGATTAAAGAATGAAGACACAATGCATTTTATCTTCAAAGCAACCGATGGAAGAATTGCCCGTGTAAGCGGTGTGTATACTTCGCCGACTCAGCCAGCACAACGTGACAGCGGCATGAGTACGATTTTAAGAGCAACAGAAGGAGCAAGTCAGGCCGATTATCATGAATTGCGTTATGCAGTTACTGATAAAACTGGAGAAGAAAAAGTGATTACTTGGGGCGACAGCACGATAAAATATTATTTCCGTTTTGAAGGACAAAGTCATCACGGTGGGGAATATCAGAACTACTTAGAATATTTTGTGGACAGTATCGAGCAAGGTTTTGAAGCGTATCCAAACATGGAAGAAGGAATTGGAACCGTAGCTTTATTACAAGCAATGGATAAATCTTTGCAAACTGGAATGCCGGTTAAAATTGCCGATATTCTTAACGAATACGGGCTATGAACAGCATCTACGATAAATTAACCACGCTCGATTTTGTGATTGTAGCGGGTTATTTAGTGGCTTTATTAGTCATTGGATATGTGGTAAGTATGAAACAGAGAAAGAAAAACGAAACGCTTTTTCTGGCCGGAAATTCATTAAACTGGTACAGCATCGGTTTTAATATGTGGGGAACCAACGTTGGGCCTTCGTCGTTATTGGCTTTTGCGAGTATTGGTTACGCTACTGGAATTGTAGCAGGAAATTTCGAATGGTATGCTTTTGTCTTTTTACTGCTTTTGGCAATGGTTTTTGCGCCAAGATATATTGCGAGTAAAGTAAGCACTATGCCCGAATATATGGGGAAACGTTATGGCGACAGTACGCAGAATATTTTGGCTTGGTATGCTTTGGTAAAAATATTAGTAAGCTGGCTGTCTTTAGGATTATTCAGTGGAGGTGTTTTAGTACGTCAGATTTTAGGAATTCCGATGTGGCAGAGTGTTACGGTTTTAGTGATTTTCTCTGGAATTTTTACTTTTGCAGGAGGTTTAAAAGCGATTGCTAAAGTAAATGTTTTCCAAATGATTCTGTTGATTGTCGTTTCATTAACTCTTTCCTTTTTAGGTTTACAAAAGTTAGGCGGAATCGATGTTTTAATTGCAAAAACACCTTCAAACTTTTGGAATTTAGTTCGCCCTTCTGATGATGCGAGTTATCCGTGGCCTGCTATTTTGTTAGGATATCCTGTAGCGGCGGTTGCTTTTTTCTGTACCGATCAATCGATGGTGCAGAGTGTTTTAGGTGCGAAAAACTTAGAACAAGGACAGCTTGGCGTAAACTTTATCGGATGGTTGAAAGTGATGGCGCTTCCGTTATTTATTTTACCTGGAATTTTATGTTATGCCTTATATCCAGAATTAGGAAGCAATTCTGACTTAGCTTATATGACCATGGTTACGAACCTTTTCCCAAGCGGAATGAACGGTTTGGTAATCTGCGTGATGATTGCGGTTTTGGTGGGAACAATTGGTTCTTCGTTAAATGCTTTGAGTACCGTTTTTACCAATGATATTTATGTAAAGAAAATCAACCCGACGGCGACGATTCAGGATCAGATTAAAATTGGTCGTTTAACGATTGCTGCCGGATGTGTTTTTGCAATTCTGATTGCTGTTGCGATTGACAATATCAAGGGACAGAATTTATTCAACATTTTTCAGGCCGTTTTAGGTTTCTTGGCGCCTTCGTTATCTGTTGTTTTTCTTTTGAGTGTTTTCTGGAAACGTACTACAAAAAAAGCTGTAAATGCAACTCTTTCTTGGGGTTCTGCCTTTAGTTTGTTTGTTGGGGTTTTATATTTATGGATTTTCCCTGCGGATAAATATCCAGTTTGGCCTCACTTTTTATTGATTTCGTTTTACATTTTTGCTGTGCTTTTAGTTACAGCTGTCATGATTTCTTTAACTGATAGAAATCCCGAAGTTAATGTTTCAGATGAAACGGATATTCCTAAAACTAGTAAAAAGGTGAAGCTTTTGTTTGGTTTGTTGGGATTGGTGATTTTGGTTTTGTATTTGGTTTTTAATGGGAATTAATAAATTCAAAGGATTTCAAATATAGCCCTTGGTTTTAACCACGGGAATGCAATGTATAACATTACGTTTGCCAAAATACGTTTCCCGTGGTTGAAACCACGCGCTATGTTTTGAAAAAGATTGTAAATAAAGCAAAGCTATTTTATGAGTTGCCTCCAGTTTTAACTGGAGGTATATGTAATAGGATAGAAAAAGGCTTTAGCCAAATATCTACAATTTAGCTAAAGCCTTTTGAGCTTTATGTTTTTTCTCATCCCGATTTATCGGGACGCAATTAAAACTTAATTTTTAAAATAAAACTTTGCGTCTTAGCGACTTTGCGAGATTAAATTATTCCTGAGCTTTCTTTTTCTTCTCTAAATTAGGCAAGAATCCAGTAATAACCCCAATTAAAGGCAGGAATGCACAAATTTTAAATACATATTCGATACTCGTTGCATCGGCAATTTTTCCTAAAACAGCAGAACCCAATCCGCCCATTCCGAAAGCAAATCCGAAGAAAAGACCCGCAACAAGTCCCACTTTTCCAGGCATTAATTCAGTTGCATAGACCAAAATTGCTGAGAATGCCGAAGAAAGAATCAACCCGATAATTACAGATAAAGTTCCAACCCAGAAAAGAGAAACATAAGGTAACATCAAAGTAAACGGAGCAACACCAAGAATTGAAACCCAGATTACATATTTTCTGCCATATCGATCTCCAATTGGTCCTCCAATTAAAGTTCCTGCAGCAACAGCGCCAGAAAACAAGAATAAATATACTTGTGATTGCTGAATCGTAATATGAAATTTATCTATAAGGAAGAAAGTATAATAACTTGTAATACTGCTCATGTAGAAATACTTAGAGAAAATCAGAACCAAAAGAATAATTAACGAAGCAATTACTCTGTTTTTAGACAAATGATGTGTTTCAATTTGGTGAGAAGCTTTATTAGCATTTCTTTCAGATAAATGTGCCGTGTACCAAATCGCAATTTTATACAAAGCAAAAACACCAACTAACGCAATAATACAAAACCAAGCGATATAAGATTGTCCATGCGGAATTACAATAAATGCTGCTAATAAAGGTCCGATGGCACTTCCTGCATTTCCTCCCAATTGAAAGATAGACTGCGCCAAACCTCTTTTTCCGCCCGAAGCCAAATGCGCTACACGTGAAGATTCAGGATGGAAAATCGAAGAACCAATTCCAATTAAACTTACGGATAATAATAAGTTGATAAAACTCGAAGCGATCGAAACAAAGAAAAGCCCAATCATGGTAAAACACATTCCAACAATCAGAGAATATGGTTTAGATTTTTTATCGGTATACATTCCCACAAAAGGCTGAAGGATAGAAGCCACGATTTGGTAAGTAAAAGTAATGATTCCGATTTGAGTAAAACTTAAATTGAAATTATCCTTTAAAAGAGGATAAATAGAAGGAACAACAGCCTGTAAAAGATCATTAATTAAATGAGAAAAACTGATGATAAATAAGATCGAATAGGTGGTTTTTTTAACTATGTCAGGATTTGCTTTAATAGTGTCCATGAGATATTTTTTGATTTTTAAATTAGGTTAAAAAACAACAGCTGTATTATTTTTTGCAAAGATTAAAAGAATAGTAATGTCGGAATTGCTATATTTGGACAATGAATAACCAGATTCGGACATATCGAATGGCGCAGGAACATGGATACAGAGTTGATCCATCGATTCCTGTTATTGGTTATACCGAAATGGTAACCAATGAAATGTGTATTTCGCATTCGCATCCCAGAGGACAATTAATTTATGCAACCCGTGGTGTAATGAACGTGGTTGTGGGCAATCATATTTGGGTTGTGAATCCGTTACAGGGTTTGTGGCTTCCAGGCGGAGTAGAACATCAGGTTACTTTTCAGAAAGACGTTAATTATTACAGCGTTTTTATCGATCCTTCTGCAATGGAAGGATTACCAGAGAAGAGTTTTTCTTTTGATATTCCGATGTTTTTAAAGCAACTGGTTTTCAAAATCATTTCTTTTGGAATAGAAGGAAATTTAACGCCTCCGCAACATAGAATTATATCGGTTTTTTTGGATGAATTGGCTTTAATTGAGCCAAGTGCCACTTTCTTGCCTACAACTAATCATGAAAGATTACAAAAAGTAGTCGAGCTTTTAATGGAAGATATTGCCAGTAAAAACACAATAGATTATTACGCCGAGCTTTCTTTTATGAGTACCAGAACTTTATCCCGATTGTTTATTAAAGAACTTGGAATGAATTTCAGCGACTGGCGAACTCGTCTAAAATTATTAGAAGCCATAAAACGTTTGGGCGAAAAACAATCCATAAAAGAGATTGCTTTCAATTTAGGTTACGAAAATACCAGCGCCTTTATTTATATGTTCAAAAAGCATTTAGGAAAAACGCCTTCTAATTATATTTTAGAAGATGAAAATGAGAACGATAGAATGATTGCTTAGGTTTTGAGTATAACATTGAACGCTGATGAGACGGATTTACACGGATTTTTTCTTTTAGTTTTTCTAAAATAAACGCAATCTTTTGTCAATTTCGACCGAGGGGAGAAATCACACTAGTAACTCTACAAAGATTGGCGACAAACGTTGTGGAATCCCGCGTGTGATTTCTCCCTTCGGTCGAAATGACAAGAAAGAGCAAATAATTAAAATCCGTTTTTCATCCGTATCTTCGCGATAGCGAATCCGTCTCATCCGCGTCCCACAAAAATTGTAACATTATTTTTTTTAGTACTAAAAAAGTGATAAGCCATAATTTTTCCCTTAAAAAATTATCAAAAAGTATTGTTTTTCATGAAATAGCAGGATAGTGCAGGTTGTCAAATGTAAAAATAACACTTATCTTTAGTCCCAAAATACACTTACTATGCTAAACCGCTCTTCCATTTTTAAGATCTTGCTTATTTTTGTTGCCCTTATTTTTTGTTTGCCATCATCGGCACAGGAAAACTCAAAAGAAGCGACATGGATTTGGTATCCAGGAGATTTCGAAGTGTGGTTAAGCAATAAAATGCAGGTAAGACGCACCGAACGTGAAGCCGTATTTCCTCCGCTTTGGCAATATTATAGTCCGTATGCTTTGGTTACTTTTCAAACAGAAGTAGATATTCCGCAGCCAGACGAAGTGAAAATTTACTCGGAAGGACCTTTTCAATTGCTTTTAGACGGCGTTCAGATTTACGGACAACCAAAATCAATCGCAGTTCCTGCGGGAAAACACAAAATTTCCTTTAAAGTTTATAATCAGGAAGTATTGCCGGCTATTTATATTAATGGAAAATACGTTAAATCTGATGCTTCATGGAAAGTTACTAACGAAGATAAACTTTGGATTGACGAAACCGGAAAAGCGCAACAATCTGGTACGCCATGGGTTCCTGTTGGTTCTTGGAATTTTAATTCGCCAGAAAGCAAACCTTCCGGATTCAAATTGACGACAAAACCTTTAAGTGCTAAAAAAACAGAAAAAATTGGAGCGGGTCAGTTGGTAGATTTTGGAAAAGAGACTTTTGGTTATATCAAAATTCATGGTTTAAAAGGAAAAGGGAAACTAGCTCTTTATTATGGAGAATCTCGTGAAGAAGCTTTGGATTCTGCCAAATGCGAAACTTTAGATCATCTATCTTTCGATGGAAAACAATCTGAAATTTACACTCATAACGGTTCAAAAGCATTCCGTTATGTTCAGGTGCAAGCAGATGCAGGAGTAAAATACGATTCGATTTCGATGCTTTATGAGTATCTGCCTTTAGACTATCGTGGCGCATTCAAATCATCGGATGAGCAATTGAATAAAATTTGGGATGTGTCGGCTTACACAATGCATTTAACGTCTCGTGAATTTTTTATCGACGGAATTAAACGTGACCGTTGGGTTTGGTCTGGCGACGCATATCAAAGTTATTTGATGAATTATTATTTATTCTTTGATTCGGCTTCGGTAGAACGAACACTGTTAGCGCTTCGCGGAAAAGACCCTGTAACGGCTCATGTAAATATCATAATGGATTATTCGTTGTATTGGTTTGTAGGTGTTTACGATTACTACTTGCACACAGGCGATACGAAATTCATCAAAACTTTTTATCCGAGAATGAAATCACTTATGGATTTTTGTTTAGAAAGAAGAAACAAAAACGGATTCCTTGAACCATTAGAAGGCGATTGGGTTTTTATTGACTGGGCAGACGGATTGCCAAAAACAGGTGAAGTGAGTTTTGAGCAAATGCTTTTAGCGAGAAGCCTTGAAGCAATGGCAGTAAGTGCTGAAATTGCTGGTAAAACCGAAGACCAAAAACAATATCAAAAATTAGGAACTGATTTAAAAACGAAATTATTTGATGTCTTTTGGGATAAAAAAGAAAACGTGATGAAACATCAGCGTATCGATGGAAAAATGCAAAACATAGTAACCAGATACGCGAATATGTTTGGAATTTTCTTCAATTATTTTAATGAAGAACAAAAACAAAGTGTAAAAAATAAAGTGTTACTGAATAAAGATGTCCTTCAAATCACAACGCCATATATGCGTTTTTATGAGTTGGAAGCTTTATGCGCAATGGGCGAGCAGAATTATGTTTTAAAAGAAATGAAAGATTATTGGGGCGGAATGTTGAATGAAGGCGCAACATCTTTCTGGGAAGAATACAACCCCAACAAAAAAGGAACGGAACATTTAACGATGTATGGTCGTCCTTACGGGAAAAGCCTTTGCCACGCTTGGGGCGCAAGTCCGATTTATTTACTAGGAAAATATTATTTAGGTGTAAAACCAACTGCTCCAGGATATTCAGAATACGAAATCAAACCTAGTTTAGGCGGTTTAAAATGGATGGAAGGAAAAGTGCCAACACCAAACGGAGAAGTTGCCGTGTATTGTAGTACCAAAGAAATCAAAGTAAAATCAGGTGAAGGAGAAGGAAAATTGATTTTTGAAAGTGCCAGCAAACCCAAAACAAACTCGGGAACGATTACAGAATTAGCAAAAAATAAATATCAATTGATTGTAAAACCGAATGTGGAGTATAAAGTGAGTTACAAAGCTCTATAGTTCTTAGTAATTAGTTTTTAATCTACAGCTTATAACGCTCAGTTTGTCATTTCGAGGAACGAGAAATCACACTAGAAATTCCGCAACAATTGTCGACAATCTTTGTGGTTACGAGTGCGATTTCTCCCTTCGGTCGAAATGACAAAACACAAAAAAATAAAAACAATGTTTTCAAAAAATGCAACATACAACTTCAAATTAAAAACCGCTTTCCTAATGCTAATCGCTGTCTGCATCCAAGCCACAGCACAAACCACAGCATGGAAACCAGCATCATTTGAAATTGTAAAATCCAATTACAAAACGTTCAAAACCACACAATACGCTCATGTATTTTCAGGAAGTAAACACAATATTGTTCGTTTAGCTCCAGAATTAGAAGGTTTAACTGGAATTGAACTTCCTTTAGAGAAATATAAAAATGGAACTAATGCACCTTTACAATTAAAATTTAAGGAACCAGTAACTGTTATGATTGGTGTTTTTCAGGATAAAGATGCTGAATATCTGCAATCCAATCAAATTGGAAATAATAATGAGATTCTTGAAAATGGAGTTACAATTACAGGTTTACCGCCAGTAAGTGTTTATGCAATTCCTTATGGAAAAGGAACTCACACTATATTACCAAATCAAAAAGGATTGTTTGCTGTTTTGGGAGTTTTGAAAAGCGACCAGCAGTTAAATGCCAGAGATGTTAAATTACCAGATGGAAAACTTTGGAATCCAACTTTTATCGTTGAAGGATTTTCAGATGAGAAACCGCTTTTCGAAATTATAGGCGGAGAAAACAAACCCGTTATTGATGAAGGAATGTCTGGAACAGAAGGCATTCAGGGAGGTTTTGAAGGCGGACGTGTGGTAAAAGTTGGCGATACGTATCATATGTTTCCAACAGAAAGAGCGGGTGAAAAAGGCGTTGATTACTATTATGATCGTGTAAAAACCAAAATAGGACATTGGACAAGTAAAGATGCTATTCATTGGAAAAGAGAATCTACAATCTACCAAGCAAGTGGTGTCTATGCGGTTACAGAAGATGATAACCCGATGAATGATCGTCGTGCTGCAATTTGGTCGTATATGCCGGTTTTCAATGAAAAAGCAAACAAATGGTACGGCTATTATTTGGCGTATACTGTAAGTAAAGAAATAGAACCAAATCATTCATTCGGAAGAATTTGGCGTTGCGAATCAACAGTCGAAGGAATCAACGGAATTGGCGGGCCGTATAAAGATATGGGAATCATTATGGAACCAGGACTAGATTCTCAGCCTTGGGAAGGTCGTCAGGGTGTTGCTTCGTTTTTTCCGTATCAGGTTGGCGATAAATACTTCGGATTTTATAGCGGTGCATATCCATTTAATTCATGGGCAGATTATCCGAAAAAATCAGGAAAAGGCTGGTTTGTGGCTTTAGCCGAATCCAAAAGTTTAGAAGGGCCTTGGTTGAGAATGAATAAAGGTTTGGAACCCATTAAAACCATGCATCCGTTATTTGTAGAAAATCCAATTGTAAGTCAATTACCAAACGGACTGTATATCGCGATTTTCGACGGAGGTCCAGACGGCTGGGGGCATCATTTGCCAAACATGATTGCATATTCATTATCAGCAGACGGCGTTAATTGGGCAGAAGCCCATTATTTACCAATCGAAACCAAAGTCGATAAATGGTGGGATATTATGAGAACACCATTGTGTTTAATCCCCGAAGGAAATGACGTTTACACAATAGTCTATAATGCGATCGATTTGAAAAGAAGATTTCATCCAACAGGAATGGTAAAAGTAAAACTGAATAAAGACGTCATGGAGTCTAAATTAAAAGAGTTAAAGAAATAAAAAATTAGTGCCTTAGCGACTTCGTGGCAAAAAAAACATAAAAATGAAAATTAAATACCTAATCCTAACCATTTCAGCACTTGCTATAACCAGCTGTGCAACCAAATACAAGAAAAGAGAAATTACCGATAGCGTAATGCAGGAGATTTACGAAGAAATCAAAACGCCTTATAAATACGGTTTAGTAATGGTTCCAACTGATAATTCATATAAGATGGATTGCCCGAGTGTGTTTAGAAAAGACGGTAAATGGTACATGACGTATTTAATTTACGACGGAAGAGGTTACGAAACATGGTTAGCAGAAAGCGACAATCTTTTAGATTGGAAACATCTAGGAAAAGTAATGTCATTCTCAGAAAATGAAAAACATTGGGACGCCAACCAAAAAGCAGGCTATATTTCGTTGCAAGACATGACCTGGGGCGGAAGCTACGAATGGGAAAAATATGATGATAAATACTGGATGAGTTATTTTGGAGGAGACAGCAAAGGTTACGAAGCGGGTGTTTTATCAATAGGAATGGCTTACACAAAAGAAGCTCCGACAAAACCACACGAATTTCAAAGGTTAGAAAATCCGGTTTTGACTCCAAAAGATAAAGACGCCAAATGGTGGGATAATAGTACAATGTATAAAAACAGTGTAATTCGTGATAAAGACAAAGTTACAGGACACAATTTTATCATGTATTACAATGCTCGTGGCGATAGTATCAATCCTGCAAAAGGTGCTGAGCGTATTGCTATGGCAGTATCAAACGACATGAAAACATGGAAACGTTATGGCGATAAAACTTTAATAAACCATCATAAAGGAATCTCAGGAGACGCTTATATTCAGCGTATTAATGATACTTGGGTAATGTTCTATTTTGGAGCTTTTTGGACGGGCTGGAATCAAGGTGCATTTAACCGTTTCGCCGTTTCAAATGATTTAGTAAACTGGACGGACTGGAAAGGCGACGATTTAGTTAAATCATCAGAACCATACGACGATTTGTTTGCACATAAGTCATTTGTGGTAAAACATGATGGCGTTGTCTATCATTTTTATTGTGCTGTTAACAAAGCAGAGCAAAGAGGAATTGCCATCGCAACGTCTAAAGATTTAGGAAAAAGCAAATTGAATTTTGTGGCACCGCCGGAGAAAAAGGCTAAGAAATAGTTATGAGTTATGAGTTATGAAATACTTTAATACTCTCAACTGAAATGACTCCGTTAGGAGGCTCTCGTCGGTAGAAAAAAAATAGCGCATCGAAAATTTTGTCCCATAGGGACAATTGAATCAAAATAATAATGAACAATAATATAAAACCAATGTTTACATCAAAATCAAAATATAATAATCCATTTTTCAGATTACGATTTTTGACGTATACATTTTACATTGTACTATTCACAAATTTCACACAGGCCCAATCCGTAACAGGAGAACCAGCGGGAGTCCCAGAATTGCATAAAAAATACGAATTTGCTCCTTGGGAAGATCCAACCATTACAAGCATCAACAGACAGCCATCAAGAGCGACTGCCTATTCATATGCAAGTGTTGAAGATGCTTTAAAAGGCGACAGAACCAAGAGCCGAATCCAAATGCTAAACGGCGATTGGGATTTTAAATATGCAGTAAATCTAAAAGAAGCATCAAAAGATTTCTATAAAAACACCGTTTCAGGTTGGGATAAAATCGAAGTGCCTTCAAACTGGGAAATGAAAGGATACGATAATCCGATTTACAAAAGTGCCGTTTATCCGTTTCGACCTATAAACCCGCCTTATATTCCTAAAGATTATAACGGAGTAGGTTCTTATCAAAGAAGTTTTACGGTTCCGGAAAATTGGAAAGATATGACCGTGACTTTGCATTTTGGAGCGGTAAGTTCAGGCTTTGAAGTATGGTTAAACGGAGAATTTTTAGGGTATGGCGAAGACAGTTTTCTGCCATCAGAATTTGATATTACACCTTATCTAAAAGCAGGAGAAAATGTAGTTTCAGTTCGTGTAATACGTTGGACAGATGGTTCTTATTTAGAAGATCAGGATCACTGGCGCATGAGCGGAATCCAGCGTGAAGTTTTTATTATGGCTGAACCGAAATTGCGTATTCAGGATTTCTTTGTTCAAACCAAATTAGATAAACAATATACAGACGCGATTTTTAAACTTCGTCCAAAAGTGGAGAATTTAACTGGAGCAAAAATTAAAGATTACACCATGAACGTTCAGTTATACGATGCTAATAACACGGCAATGTTCAAAGAACCGCTTCAAAGACCTGTGATAGATTTAATCAACGAAAGTTATCCTCGTCTGGACAATGTTCGTTTCGGATTTTTTCAGGAAACCATTAAAAATCCAAAGAAATGGAGTTCAGAGGAACCTAATTTATACACAATGGTTATTTCCATAAAAGATAAAAATGGCAATGTTACTGAGGCGAAAAGCTGTAAAATAGGTTTTCGTTCGATTGAATTCTCAAAAGAAAATGGTAAAATGCTAATTAATGGAAAAGAAACTTATGTATATGGCGTAAACCGTCACGATCATCATCCAACAAGAGGAAAAGCCGTTACGAGAGAGGATATTAAACAAGATATTACCACGATTAAAAAGTTCAATTTCAATTTTATACGTACGAGCCATTATCCAAACGATCCTTATTTCTACGAATTATGCGATCAATACGGAATCATGGTCATGGACGAAGCCAATCAGGAAACACATGGAATTGGAGGGAAATTAAGCAATGATCCGCTTTGGACAAATGCTTATATGGAAAGAATCATCAGAATGGTCGAAAGAGATAAAAATCATCCTTCGGTCGTGATGTGGAGTTTAGGAAACGAAGGGGGAAAAGGGCCAAATCATTCCGCAATGTCGGGTTGGGTTCATGATTTTGATATTACACGTCCAGTTCATTATGAACCAGCGCAGGGAAATGCCAAATTAGACGGATATATTGATCCGCTTGATCCAGGATATCCAAAAACAATCGATCACGCGTATCGATTTGAAAATCCGCAGGATGATTCGTATGTCGATATGGTGAGCCGTTTTTATCCGGGTGTTTTCACACCTAAATTTTTAGTAGATCAAAAGAAAGATACACGTCCAATTATTTTTGTGGAATATTCTCATGCAATGGGAAATTCAGTTGGAAATTTAAAAGAATTGTGGGATGAATTCCGTTCGCTTCCAAGAGTTATTGGAGGCTGTATTTGGGAATTTAAAGATCAGGGAATCTTGAAATTCGATTCGAGATCAGGTCAGAATTATTTTGCGCACGGAGGAGATTTTGGCGAAAAATATCATGACGGAAACTTTAATACAAAAGGAATTGTAGATTCTAACGGAAAACCAAAAGGTTCTATTTTTGAGAATAAATGGGTGTATCAGCCAGCGATTTCGACTTTAAATGGAAATCAGTTAGAAATCAAAAATCGTCAGGCCGTTAAATCTTTAGAAGGATATATTCCAGTTTTAAAAGTGTTGGAAAATGGAAACGTAGTTAAAACTCAGATTTTAAAACCGTTAAGAGTAGAAGCAGGGCAATCAACAACTTTAGATATCAGTTCTTATCTTCCAAAAATGAAAGCCGATGCCGAATATATTTTAAATATAGAATTCCAACTTTCAAAAGACGAGCTTTGGGCATCAAAAGGTTACGCTGTCGCGGAAGATCAGTTTATATTGAAAAAGAAAAAAGTCGTTTCTCCAGAATCTAAAAAAGAAACGCTGAATGTTTCTGAATCAGATTCCGATTTCAAAATCAAAGGAAAAACTTTTGACATTACAATTGGAAAAACAAACGGAGCTTTGAGTTCTTATATTTTTAACGGAGAAGAACAAGTTTTTGCACCGCTATTACCAAACTTCGTAAGACCGCTTACAGACAACGATAAACGTGGATGGAAATCGCAAAAACTGCTGAAACAATGGTACAAAGCAAAACCAAAATTGGTCAATATTAAAATTGACAAATCGGTTTCTGAAATTAAGGTTACAAGCGATTACGAAGTCATAAAAGACAGCGCAAGTGTAAAAGTAATCTACAATATTTTACCAAATGGACTAATAAAAGTAGATTACAGCTTAAAAGCATCAGACAAACTGCCAAACATTCCAAAGATCGGAATGCAAATGGGAGTTAAAAGAAGTTTCGACCAAATTTCATGGTACGGAAAAGGCGAACTGGAAAATTACAGCGATAGAAGTTTTGGTTCGTTTGTTGGGAAATATTCGCTTCCAATAAATGATTTTATTGAACATTACCCAAAACCACAGGAAAATGGAAACCGATGTGATGTGAGATGGATGGCATTAAGTACCCCACAGAAAAATAACGGATTTTTAGTTGTAAACGATACCAAAGTTCTAAGCATGAGCGCATGGCCGTATACACAAGAAAACTTGAGTTCATCTGGTCATACATACGATTTGAAAGATCCGGGATTCTTGACTGTAAATATCGATTTAATCCAAATGGGAGTAGGAGGAAATGACAGCTGGACATTGGTTGCACAGCCTTTAGAGCAGTATCAGATTAAATCAGGATATTATCAATATAGTTTTTATTTAATGCCTTTCAGCGGTTCTAAGAATCAGTTGGAAAGTAGTTTGAAGAAGTTTAAATATTAGTAATTGATAATTGATAATTGATAATTGATAATTGATAATTTTAAAATTAAGAACTAAAAGTTTAAGGTACAGTTTGTCATTTCGAGGGGCGAGAAATCTTCGCAAGAAACTCTACAAAGGTGATCTACCATGCGGAGCTACTCACGAAGATTTCTCCTTACGTCGAAATGACAAAAAAGACGAAAAAAAAGTAAAAAATCTGCCAAATCAGCCAAATCTGCGAGAGTAAATTTTTCCCGCAGATTTGGCAGATAAAACAGATTATAAAAAAAACAAAGAATAATGTTTCAAAAAAAACACCTCTTTTTTATCCTTCTCCTTGCAAGTATTGTCTCTGCACAGGAAGTCTATAAAAAAGAATCTTTTCAACCAACATTAGAATCCTCCAAAACTTGGGTGTATTGGTATTGGATGAAATCGGCGTATTCTAAAGCAGGAATCACAGCCGATTTAGAAGCCATGAAACAAGCCGGCATTGCGGGCGCTTATTTAATGACTATTAAAGGTCCAGCCAATCCGCCATTGATAGACCCGCCGGTTTTACAGTTGAGTCCTGAATTTTGGGATATGATTCATTGGGCTTTCAAAGAAGCAGATCGTTTAGGTTTGAAACTAGCTTTTCACGGAGCTGACGGATTTGCTGTTGCAGGAGGGCCGTGGATTACCCCAGAAATGTCAATGCAGAAAGTAGTCTGGTCAACGATTGAAATTTTAGGAGGTAAAAAAGTTGTTTCGAAATTACCAGTTCCAGAGCATTACAAAGATTATTATAAAGACATTGCTACTTTTGCTATTCCGATAAAGGAATACCAAATTACTTCGCAAATTCAATTGCCAAAAGTAACGACATCAAACAATACCGATGCCTCGTTTTTGGCTGATCCTAAAAAAGATGAAAACTTCAAGTTTGCTGATGCAGGTTGGATTCAGTATGAATTTGCACAGCCTTTTACCTGTAAATCTATTGTGATTGAAACCAAAGGAAGAGATTTTCAGGCACAGCGTCTGATTGTAGAAGTGAGTGATGATGGAGTCAATTTTAGATTCCACGAAAGAATGATTGCACCACGTCACGGTTGGCAGGATATGGATTTCCCAAATACACACACCATTACGCCTGTTACGGCAAAATATTTCAGATTTGTTTATGATCCAAAAGGAACTGAACCTGGAGCAGAAGATTTGGATTTTGCGAAGTGGAAACAAAATTTGAAAGTGAGTAAAATAACCCTTTCAAATCAATCTCTGATTGATAATTACGAAGGGAAATCAGGAGCGATTTGGCGTTTGACTCCACAGACTACAGAAAAAGAAATTCCAAACTCTGATACATTCAAAAAATCAGAAATTATCAATATTTCGAATTTTGTTGATGCGGAAGGAAATTTGAACTGGAAAGCACCAAAAGGAAAGTGGAAAATCATCCGAATGGGACATACTTCGACAGGACATGAAAATGCCACTGGCGGAGCAGGAAAAGGACTGGAAGTTGATAAATTCGATCCAGAATTAATTCGTTTTCAGTTGGATCATTGGTTTGGGGAAGCCGTTCGCTCGGCCGGGCCCGAATTAGCTTCAAAAGTTTTAGAAATTCTGCATTTTGACAGCTGGGAATGTGGAAGCCAAAATTGGTCTTCGGTTTTTCAGGCTGAATTTAAAAAGAGACGTGGCTACGATCTTGTAGAATATCTTCCAGTTATGGCTGGAATTCCGATAGAAAATGCCGATTTTTCAGAGAAAGTTTTATACGATGTTCGCAAAACAATTGCCGATTTAGTAGCTGATAATTTCTACGGAACTGTCGCTCAGATTGCCAAAGAATATAACGTTAAGTTAAGTTCAGAAAACGTTGCGCCAACAATGATGAGTGATGCTTTGCTGCATTATAAATATGTCGATTATCCAGGTGGTGAATTTTGGCTGAAAAGCCCGACACACGACAAACCTTTTGATATGATCGATGCCATTTCGGGCGGACATATTTACGGAAAAGATATTATTCAGGCAGAATCTTTTACAGCGCTGAGAATGGATTGGGACGAACATCCCGGAAATCTAAAAACAACAGCAGACCGCAATTATGCCTTAGGAATTAACCGTTTATTTTATCATGTTTTTGTACATAATCCGTGGACGGACAGGAAACCAGGAATGACTTTGGATGATATCGGAACTTTTTTCCAAAGAGACCAAACTTGGTGGAAACCTGGAAAAGCTTGGTTTGATTATTGCCAAAGAGTACAGTTTCAGTTGCAAAAAGGAAAACCTGTAATCGACTTGGCGGTTTTTATTGGTGAAGATTTTCCTTCTCGTTCTTTTGTGCCTGATCGTTTAGTGCCTTTTATGCCCAATGTTTTTGGAAAGGAAAGATTAGAAAGCGAGAAAATCCGTTTAGAAAATGAAGGTCAGCCAACGGCTAAAATGCCGAAAGAAGTGACCTATTCTAAAAACATAACTGATTTATCCCAATGGATTAATCCGCTAAATGGATATCAATACGATTCTTTCAATGCCGATGTTTTAATTAATCGTGCGAAAGTGGTAAATGGAAAAATTTCATTTGAGGGCGGAATTGAATACGGCGCTTTATTCTTTCCGGGAAGTCATAAAATGGCACCCAATAAGATGCTTTCTTTGGCTTCCGCCGAAAAAATATTACAATTGCTAAAAGACGGTGCAACCATTTTTGTAAATGAAAAACCAAATATTCAGCCGGGAATTCAATCAGAAGCCGATCAAAAGAAATGGCAGAATGTAATTGAAGAAATCTGGAATAATTCTAATTCATCAACATGGAAAATAGGAAAAGGTACAGTTATTAAATTACCGTATTTAGGAAATGATTTTACTTCCATCGGAATCACACAAGACGTTTATTTTCCAAATTTAAACCGAGCTGATTCAGAAACATTGGCGTGGACACATCGTAAATCGAATACGGAAGATGTTTATTTTATTTCCAATCAAAAAGGAGAAAAAAGAACATTTGATGCGTCTTTCAGAATAGCTGGAAAAGTGCCACAATGGTACAATCCTGTAACAGATCAAACTTCGACTTTAGCCAATTGGAAAATAGAAAACGGAAGAACAATTGTTTCGATAGCTTTAGATGCCAACGAATCTGGTTTTGTGATTTTTAAAGGAGAAACGAAAGAAGTTTTAGCACATGGAAAATCTTCTGAATTTGAAAAAGTTCAGACTTTAGATGAAAATTGGGAATTGCAGTTTGATTCAGCTTTTAAAGGCCCGAAAGAAGTGGTAAAAACAAACAAGCTTTTTGATTGGAGTACTTCTGAAAATGATCAGATTAAATATTATTCAGGGACTGTGATTTACAGAAAAGATTTTGTTTGGAAAGGAAAAAACACAGATAAAATCTGGTTGGATTTAGGAGAAATCTCAAATATTGCCGAAATCAAAATCAACGGAAAAGATTGCGGAACACTTTGGACTTTCCCTTTCAAAACTGATATTTCAAAAGCTTTACAAAAAGGAAAAAATACAATAGAAATTAAAATCACAAATACCTGGAGAAACAGATTAATTGGCGATCAAAAATTGCCAAAAGAAGAGAGATTAACTTGGACAACAGCGCCATTTCGTTTAGAAGGAGAACCGTTGTTGAAAGCAGGTTTATTGGGGCCAGTAAGTATCGTAAAAGAAAAATAAGTTTTAGCCGCAGATTAAAGGATTAAAAAAGATTTTTTTTTTTGACAAAGAAAAAAGTTAATTGCCTCCAGCTTTAGCTGGAGGTTTAGAAGAATCCACAACAGGGCTTTAGCCAAATAATTAGTTTGGCTAAAGCCCATTGAGAAGAAAGATTTGATAATCCTCCAGCTAAAGCTGGAGGCAATTAAAAAAGAAAATAAGTACACATAAAAAGGGGGAGAATTGAGGAAAATTCGTGAATTCGTGGCGATAAAAAAAATCCAAATAATACTTTTAATCTGTGGCAAAAAATAAATAGAAAATGAAAAAAACAATTATTGCATTATTAACGATTTTAGCAACCTTTCAAATCAATGCAAAAATCAAACTGCCAGCATTGTTTACTGACAATATGATGCTGCAGCAAAAATCCAGCGCACCAATTTGGGGCTGGGCAGAAAAGAATGCCAACATCGTAATCAAAACTTCTTGGGATTCTAAGATTTACAAAGTAAAAGCAGACGCTTCAGGTAAGTGGAAAACAGAATTAAAAACGGTTTCTTTTGGTGGCCCATACACGATTGAAGTATCCGAAGGAAACGAAAAAGTAACCATCAAAAATGTTTTGTTGGGCGAAGTTTGGCTTTGTTCAGGACAGTCAAATATGGAAATGCCATTAAAAGGTTTTCAGGGACAGCCTGTTAAAAACGGAAACGAAATCATCGTAAGATCAACCAATAAAAACATTCGTTTAATTACGATTCCAAGAGCAACGGTTTTGGAACCTTTACAGGATTTCGAAGGAAAATGGGAAGAAGCTTCTCCAAAATCAACCTCCAATTTTAGTGCAACAGCTTGGTATTTTGGATCGCTTTTACAGGAAGTTTTAAATGTTCCTGTGGGATTAATTCACGTTTCGTATGGCGGTTCAAGCATGGAAGCTTGGATGAACAAAGAAATGCTGAAAGATTTTGCTAGCGCTAAAATTCCGAACACAAAAGAAGAATTAGCAAAAGACCCAAATCGTGTTCCAACGACTTTGTTTAATGGAATGCTTTCTCCTGTAGTTGGTTATGGAATCAAAGGCTGTATTTGGTATCAAGGCGAGTCGAATTATGAAAGAGCTTCTGAATATACCGCTTTAATGAAGAAAATGGTCAGCAGTTGGAGAACGTTGTGGAATCAGGGAGATTTTCCTTTTTATTTCGCTCAGATTGCGCCGTTTAATTACGCTTCATTTCATCCAAAAGATTATCTAGAAAAGTACAATTCAGCTTATTTGAGAGAAGCACAGTTTAGAGCTTCAAAGGAAATTCCAAATTCAGCAATGGCAGTTTTAATGGATGTTGGAGAAGAAAATAACATTCACCCAATGGATAAGGAAAAAGGAGGAAACCGTTTGGCTTTTCAAGCTTTGGCAAGAACGTACGGAATTGAAGGTTTCGAATTCGAAAGCCCGAAATACAAATCAATGGAAATAAAAGATGGATCGGTTACGGTTTCTTTTGATGATGTTAATAACGGAATTACATCTTATGATAAAGAAGTTTTAGGCTTTGAAATAGCGGGAACAGACAAAGTTTTTTATCCGGCAAAAACTGTTGTAAGAAGAAAATCAGTGGTTTTGAGTTCTGATAAAGTAAAAAATCCAGTGGCAGTTCGTTATTTATGGAAAGATTTCGCTAAAGCGGAATTGTTTAGCGCAGGCGGTTTACCGGTTTCTTCGTTTAGAACAGACGAGTGGTAATATACGGATGCTCCTGCAAGGTTTTCAAAACCTTGTAGGTGTTTGAATTATGAGTTTAACGTCTAGTTTGTCATCCCGAGGAACAAGGGATCTCCGCAAGTAACTCGACAAAGATTTAGACACGCTTAATTTATAACTCTCGCAGATTTGGCAGATTTATGAGATAATAATAAATCTGCTCAATCAGCTAAATCTGCGAGAGAAAATAAAAAAATATACCTACAAGGTTTTAAAAACCTTGCAGGAAAGAAAAACGATGAAAAATAATATACTATTACTACTTCTCTTCACTACGCTTTGCCTTAAAGCGCAAATCCCTGCGCTTGATAATTACAATCAGGTTTGGACAACGCAGAGCAATAATTCATCAGAATCTATGCCTTTGGGAGGCGGTGATATTGGTATGAACGTTTGGGTAGAGAAAGGCGATTTGTATTTTTATTTTTCACGAAGTGGGACTTTTGATGAACATAATACTTTACTGAAATTAGGAAGAGTAAAAGTAACGTTAACGCCGAATCCGTTTGAAGGGAAAAACAGTTTTCATCAGGAATTAAAACTTAAAGATGGTTATGTTTTGGTTGGGCAGAATGATACTAAAATCAAACTTTGGGTAGATGTTTTTAAACCGATCATTCATGTTGATTTAGAAAGTAAAAATGCGTTGCAAATGACGGCTTCGTACGAAAGCTGGCGTTATCAAAACCGTTATCCGAAAGGGAAGGAAAATAATGCCAATTCTTATAAATGGGCGCCTCAGGGAGAACTTATTACCTATAAAGATTCTATTTCGTTTGAAAATAACGGCATCAAATTTTACCACAGAAATCGAGAAAACACGGTTTTTGATGTTGCGGTAAAACAGCAAAAAATGGAATCGGTCAAAGACCAAATGCTGAATCCGATTGCGAATCTGACTTTCGGTGGATTTATGAAAGCCGATAACTTAAAACCAGACGGAACATATCTTGGGAAATATCAGGATACCGATTTTAAAGGTTTTAAATTAACAAGCATAAAACCATCCAAAAAACATTCGTTAGAAATTTATTTAAATACCAATCAATCTGATTTTTATACTTGGGATAATGGATTGAAAAGTTTGATTTCGGCAAACAAAAACACAGCAAAACAAGCAGAAAAAAACACTCAAAAATGGTGGAATACTTTCTGGAATCGCAGTTTTATTTTTACTCAAAAAAATCAGTCAACTGCCAAAGATACGGTATATCAAATTGGGCAGAATTATCAATTGTTCCGATATATGTTGGGATGCAATGCGTATGGAAAATATCCAACAAAATTCAACGGTGGACTTTTTACGGTTGATCCTGTTTACACCAATAAAGACCTAAATTTCACACCCGATTTCAGAAATTGGGGTGGAGGAACCATGACGGCTCAAAACCAGCGATTGGTTTATTTTCCGATGATAAAAAGCGGGGATTTTGATATGATGAAATCGCAATTGGATTATTATGTAACTCTTCAAAAAAATGCCGAATTACGCTCTAAAGTGTATTGGAATCATAACGGTGCTTCATTTACAGAACAATTAGAAAATTTCGGCTTACCAAATCCGGCCGAATACGAATGGAAGCGTCCCGCAGATTATGATCCGGGAATGGAATACAATGCATGGCTGGAATACGAATGGGATACGGTTTTAGAATTCTGCCAAATGATGCTTCAGCAAAAAGAATATGGAGGAGAAGATATTCAGAAATACAATCCATTCATCATCAGCTGTCTTCGATTTTTTGATGAACATTATCAATATTTAGCCAAACAAAGAGGAAGAAAAGCTTTGGACGGAAATGGAAAATTAATTCTCTTTCCGGGTTCAGGAGCAGAAACTTATAAAATGGCGAATAATGCTAACAGTACAATTTCTGCTTTACAGGTAATTACAGAAAATCTTTTAAACCTTTCGTCGAATCGATTGTCTAAAGAAGATTTGGAATATTTAAAAGCTTTCCAAACGAGAATCCCGCCTTTAAATTTCGGGCAAATTGAAAATCATAAAGTTTTAGTTCCTGCCAAAACGTGGGAACGAGTTAATAATTCTGAAGTTCCACAATTATATCCTGTTTATCCGTGGGGAATTTATGGTGTTGGAAAACCAGATTTAGAAACAGCTTTGAATACATGGAAATACGATCCAGATGCTTTAAAATTCAGAAGTCATATTGGCTGGAAACAAGACAATATTTTCTCCGCTCGTTTAGGTTTAACCGAGGAAGCGATGAAATACAATACACTAAAAATGGTAAATTCGGATAGACGTTTTCCAGCTTTTTGGGGCCCTGGCTTTGATTGGGTTCCAGATCATAATTGGGGCGGATCGGGAATGATTGGCATGCAGGAAATGCTTTTGCAGGAAACGGACGGCAAGATTTATCTTTTTCCAGCGTGGCCAAAAGAATGGAATGTGCACTTTAAATTACACGCCAAACAAAATACTACAATTGAAGCTGAACTCTTAAATGGAGAATTGAAGGTTTTAAAAGTAATTCCAGAAGAAAGAAAAAAAGACATTATAAATCTGCTAGGAAAATCTGAAGTAGAGAAAACAAAATTAAACTAACTATTACTAACAAAAATGATTAAGAAATTAATAAGTGGTGCTGTTTTGTCCATGCTTTTGACCACAAACGGACAAGCACAATCAGTTCAAAATACTGATAAACAAATTGTAAAAGTCGATTTTGACTTTTTTCAAAGAAGACTGGAAGAAGTCCATGATCCAAGTTATGATTCGTGGGTAATTAACGAAGGAAAAGAAGCCGAAAAATCATTTAATAATGTGTCATTTAAGTTAAAAGGAAACTTTACTTCAAAGTGGTACAAAGTTGGAATGAGCGCTCCATTTTACAATAGATTAGGAAGTGATGGTTTGGTTACGTCCGAAAATTTGGAATTGAAAATCAGCGGATTGAAAGCAGGAAAACATACACTTTTGACTTTTCATAACGCTTTTGATGTCATTACAGGAAAAACTTTTTCTCCAATTAAAATCTACGTAAACGGAAAACTTCAGGAAACCGTGAATGCAAGTCAGAGAGCCAATGCTAAAATTGATGCTTCGATGGCGTATATTACTTTTAATGCTGAAAAAGGAAAAGATGTAATCGTTCGTTTTGAAATTGATCCAACTTCAAACCCAGATATTATAAAACAGATTGTAATCAACGGTTTTGAAATTGATACGCCAAATTTAATGAATCAGGCCAGAACTCCTGAACCTAAAAACAGAGACGAACATGTTGAAGTGGGTAAAACTTTAACTCTAAAATGGGATGCTGTAAAAAACGTAGCATCGCATAAAATATATTTCGGTGAAGACAAAAATGCAGTAGAAAACGCAACTGAATCTTCAAAAGAATTTAAAGGAAAACTAACTGAGAAATCGTATTCAGTTTCTGATTTATATAGCGGAACAACATATTACTGGAGAGTAGATGAAGTGGATAATAATGGCGAAGTTACATTAGGAAATGTTTGGTCATTTAAACCTGCACAATTGGCGTTTCCAGGTGCAGAAGGCTACGGACGTTATGCAGTAGGAGGTCGTGGAGGAAAAGTGATTGAAGTAACCAATTTAAATGACGATGGTCCGGGAAGTTTACGCGATGCTATTAATCAGGAGATTGGTCCAAGAACGATTGTTTTTAATGTTTCAGGAAATATCAAATTGGCTTCGAGATTGGTTGCAAATCAGCCTTATATTACTATCGCTGGACAAACGGCTCCGGGAGAAGGAATTACGATTAGCAGAGCTCCAATTGGATTGACAGGAAATGATGGAGTAATTCGTTTCTTGAAAGTAAGAATTGGAGGCGGAACTACTTTTGACGGAATGGGATTAACGGGTGCAGATTACAGTATTATTGATCACTGTTCGATAAGCTGGACAATCGATGAATCTTTTAGTTCACGTGGTGCGCATCATATTACGTTACAACGAACTTTAATTTCAGAAGCTTTAAATGTTGCGGGACATGATAAATATCCTGCCGGAAAAATGCACGGTTTCGCCGCAACGATTGGCGGTGATATTGGAAGTTTTCACCATAATTTATTGGCACATAATCAAGGTCGTAACTGGAGTATTGGTGGAGGTTTAAACGGAGACGGTTACTATACGGGAAGACTGGATATTACAAACAATGTGGTTTACAACTGGGGAACCAGAACAACTGACGGTGGTGCGAATGAAGTAAATTTTGTAAACAATTATTATAAGCCAGGTGCTTCAACTAAAATATTTGTAGCTTTAAATGCACAGCACGAAGGTGTTGGAAAAGGAATGCAACGCTACTATTTTGACGGAAATATAATGCCGGGTTATTTTGACGAAAAATCTCAGGATAAAGGAAGAAAATCTACTATAAGCAATAATGAAAAAGTAGTATATGAAACTTTCGTTGATAAACCATTTTTTCCTTCATATGTAAATACACAATCAGCGAAAGGAGCGTATAAAAATGTGCTTTCGGATGTTGGGGCAAATCAGCCGTTTTTTGACAAACACGATAACCGAATCATCGACGAAACTTTAAAAGGAACCTTCACTTATAAAGGTAGCAAAAGCGGTTTAGGCGGAATGATTGATAACGAACAAGATGCAGGAGGATGGCCTAACTTTGTTTCAGAAACCCGCCCAGCTGATTGGGACACCGATCATGACGGTTTGCCAAACTGGTGGGAAAAAGCTTTTGGTTTAAATGAAAATTCGGCATCAGGAGATTTTTCAGATGCTAATCAAGATACAGACAAAGACGGATTCACGCAGTTGGATAATTATTTAGACTGGTTGGCGCAACCTCATTATTTTGTAAATTCGGGAGAAAAAAAGACTTTAACTGCTGCTGATTATTTCAAAGGTTATGAAAACAAACCTGTTTACACGTTCTCTGATCTTAAAAATGGAAAAGTGGTTTTAAAAGGAAAAGAAATTCAGTTTACAACTGTGGAAAAAGGATTTGCTTCTTTTCTCCTAACAGTAAAAGATGCAGACGGAGATTCAATGAGCAGAACCATTAATTTCTTTGTAAAATAAAAAAAGGTTTCACGCAGATTTTGACTGATTTAGGCAGATCTGCGCAGATTTTCTTAAAGAATAAAAATCAACAAATATCTGCTAAAATCTGCAAAATCTGCGTGAAAAAAAAATCAGATTAGGAGATTATAATAGATTAAAAGAAAAAAATAAATCAGCGCAATCTGCTAAATCTGCGAGAAAAATTTAAACTCTCGCAGATTTAGCAGATCCAGCAGATTAAATTTATATCAAAATGAAAAAGAACATCATCATATCCTCTTTATTTCTTTCAACCGTAATCTTTGCACAGAACAAAGGCTTGGTTGCCAATTCAGAAAGTCCGTATTCGAAATTACAGAGTGTTGGTTTACAAGATGTAAAATGGACAAACGGTTTTTGGAAAGAACAATTTGATGTAGAAACCAAAAATACCTTGCCTTATATGTGGGATTTGTATCATAATGACGAGATTTCGCATGCATACAAAAACTTCGAAATTGCAGCAGGATTAAGCAAAGGAGCTTTTAAAGGACCTTCATTTCATGATGGTGATTTCTACAAGATTTTTGAAGGAATGGCGGCAACGTATGCCGTTACAAAAGATAAAAAACTCGATGCCGAAATGGATAAAGCCATTGCGCTTTTCGCGAAAGTACAGCGTAAAGACGGCTATATCCATACTCCGGTTTTAATTGACGAACGCTGGGGAACTTTAGGCCCGGAAGAAGTGAAAAAGCAGTTAGGCTTTGAAAAATACAATATGGGACATTTAATGACTGCTGCTTGTATTCATTATCGTGCTACAGGAAAAACAAATTTCCTGAATATTGCCAAAGGAGTTGCCGATTTCTTGTATGATTTCTACAAAAAAGCATCACCAGAATTGGCCAGAAATGCAATTTGTCCATCACATTATATGGGAATTGTTGAGATGTACAGAACAGTAAAAGATCCTAAATATTTAGAATTAGCCAATAATCTTATCGACATTCGCGGAACTACAAATGACGGAACCGATGATAATCAGGACAGAATTCCGTTTAGACAGCAGACCACCGCAATGGGACACGCTGTAAGAGCGAATTATTTGTATGCAGGAATTGCTGATTTGTATGCTGAAACAGGCGAAAAGAAATTGTTAGACAATTTAGAATCCATTTGGGACGATGTGACGTATCGTAAAATGTATATTACAGGAGGTTGTGGTGCTTTGTACGATGGGGTTTCGCCAGACGGAACTTCTTATGATCCAACTGTAGTTCAGAAAATTCATCAGGCTTACGGAAGACCATTTCAATTGCCAAACGCAACCGCTCATACCGAAACCTGCGCCAATATCGGAAATGTTTTATGGAACTGGAGAATGCTCCAAATTACTGGAGATGCCAAATATGCTGATATTGTAGAGCTGGCACTTTATAACAGCGTACTTTCGGGAATGGATTTGGAAGGAGAAAAATTCTTATACAATAATCCCCTAAATGTTTCAAATGATTTGCCGTTTCACCAAAGATGGGGCAACGAACGCGAAGGTTACATTGCTTTGTCAAACTGTTGTGCACCAAACGTAACTCGAACAATTGCCGAAGTTGGAAATTATGCTTACAGTCTTTCCAAAGAAGGTTTGTTTGTCAATTTATACGGAAGCAATTCTTTGAATACTAAAACAATTAACGGAGAAGCATTGCAAATTGAACAGCAGACTAATTATCCTTGGGATGGAAAAATTACTTTGAAAATTATCAAAGCGCCAAAAGAAGATTATGCAATTCTTTTAAGAATTCCAGGGTGGGGTTCAGGTGCAAAAGTTTTTGTAAACAACTCACAGATTATTGGTAAAATCTTTTCAGGCACTTATTTCGAAGTGAATCAAAAATGGAAAAAAGGAGATGTTATTGAATTGAATCTTCCAATGCCAGTTGAATTGATGGAAGCCAATCCGTTAGTAGAAGAAGTTAAAAATCAAGTCGCTGTAAAAAGAGGTCCTTTGGTGTATTGTTTAGAATCGAATCAATTGCCAGCTAAAATTAGTGTGAATGATGTGGCTTTAAAAGTGAATTCACAATTTAAAACGAATCCTTTTACATTAAACAATAGAAATTTAGTTAGTATTGATGCTGAAGCCGTAATAAATTCTAATAATTCATGGGAAAAAACGTTATACAAACCGCTTTCTGCTAAAAATGAAAATACGGTACAAGTAAAGCTGATTCCGTATTTTGCATGGGGAAATAAGGGAAAAGGAGAAATGACGGTTTGGATGTCGCATTAATTTGGTACGCGGATGAAACGGATTGCCCTTGGCAAAACGCGGAGTAAAACGGATTTTAATAACCACACAGTTTGTCATTTCGACGAAGGAGAAATCTCCGCAAGAAGCTCGACAAAGATTGGACAATTGTTGCGGAGTCACTTGCGGAGATTTCTCCTTCGTCGAAATTGACAAAAAGAAGATTAATAAAAAAATGAAATACATTCTAACGCTATTTTTAATAACAACACTTTCTCTATCAGCCCAAACGCTAGATAACAAATTATCATTAACCGTTGCTCAAGACGGTTCAGGAGATTTTAAAACCATTCAGGAAGCGATAAATAATGTCAAAGACAATTCAGAAAAACGAGTTGTAATTACTATAAAGCCTGGGAAATATATTGAGAAGTTAGAAATTCCGGTTTCTAAACCTTTTATTACTTTAAAAGGAACAGATAGAAATAAAACTATTATTTCATTTGATGATTATTCTGGAAAACCCCTTCGCGAACCTGATCCTCCAGGGAAAAAAGAATTTGGAACAGGAACTTCGTATTCTTTCATGGTTAAGGGAAATGATTGCACACTAGAAAATCTAACTGTTGAAAATACAGCGGGTAGAGTAGGACAGGCAGTTGCACTTCATATTAAAGGCGATCGAGTTATAGTGAAGAATTGCAATCTTTTAGCCAATCAGGATACCCTTTATTTATCAGAAGGAAATACGCGCATTTATTTTGAAAACTGTTTCATCAACGGAACAACTGATTTTATTTTTGGTGCAGCAACGGCTTATTTCTATAAATGTACAATTGAAAGTTTAATCAATTCTTATATTACAGCAGCTTCGACTCCGCAAGGACAGGCTTATGGTTTTGTTTTTATGGATTGTAAACTTACGGCAAAAGACAAATTGGTAGATAAAGTATTTCTGGGAAGACCTTGGAGACCTTATGCGCAAACTGTTTTTATCAATACAGATTTAGGTTCACATATTATTCCCGAAGGTTGGAATGCGTGGATTGATACTCGATTTCCAGACAAAGATAAAACGGCTTATTACGCAGAATACGGAAGTAAAGGTGCAAGTGCAAAAAATATTTCACAACGAGTATCATGGTCGCATCAATTAACGAAAGACGATATCAAAAAATATAGCAGAGATTTAGTTTTGAACAGATGGAATCCTACTGAAAAAGAGTGATTTCTATTTTTAACTAAATATAGAACAAATAATATTTCAAAGAAAACATTGTTAATAGTGTACAAACCTGTCTTTTGGCAGGTTTTTTTATTGTTTCAATTTTTTTAAAAGTCTCTTTAAGGACATTTAATTTTCATTAATCAGAATTTACTTTTAAATTTTTCTTTTTTTAGAATTATTTTTTTTGCTTTACTTTTCGCTATCCTGTATTTGTTTTGTAGGCTTTTTAGTGTAAAATGTATTTCTTTTTACTAATTAACTCTATCGTTTTCGTAAAAAAGGGCATTTTTGTAAGAACTTAGGAATCAGTTGTGATGTATTTAATTTTGCAGAATAAATAGTAGATGTTTATTTTTGATAAAAATCTTATTGTTTTTAAGTCAAAACAGGATATTAAATTTTGTTTTAAGCAAACATTTGTCTCAAATATTTTATTCAATTTATTTTTTCCATCCAATTTTTATTAATATTGTTTTTTTTAAGTGTTTTTTTTTGAGAATACATGATTAAAACAGGATAGAGCAGGACGGTTCTAATATAGTATCGTTATATTTTTGGGATACAAAAAAATAAATGTGTTTTAGACATTTAATAAAATTCTTTAAGACTTCTTTAAGTTAAATTTTATTATTTAATGAGGCATATTTAACATGACTAACTAACAATTAATAACCTAACCAAAAAAAACATTTATGAAACAAGCACTTATAAAAAGATGTAGTTTTCTTTTGTTTACACTGATGAGTGTGCTGAGTTTTGCTCAAAACTCAAGTAATCAAGTTACAGTTACAGGAACAGTTACCGATAATTTAGGTGGCCTGTTACCGGGAGTTAACGTAACTGAAAAATCTACTAAAAATTCAGTCACTACAGATTACAATGGAAAATACCAGATTAAAGTTAAAAGTGGAGGAACATTAGTTTTTTCTTTCATTGGAATGAAAAAGATAGAAGTACCTCTTAATAATCGTTCTATTGTTAATGTGAAAATGGAAGACGATTTCAATCAATTAGAAAATATTGTAGTAGTTGGTTATGGTAGTCAGAAGAAGAAGGAACTTACTGGAGCTATTGCTACTATCAAACCAGATGATGTAATGGATTTGCCAGTAACTAATTTATCTGATGCATTAAAAGGATTAGTTCCAAATCTTAATGTTACTAGTGGTTCTGGTCGTCCCGGAGAAGCGGGAAGTATTCAGATTCGTCAAACTTTTAGTTTGTCTAAAGATGGGGGGTTTGATATTCCATTGATTATTATTGACGATATGATTCAGGTAGATCCAAGTAACGGTAAACCTACATTAGAACAGTTTAATAGATTAGATCCTTCAGAAATTGAAAGTATTACGGTTTTAAAAGATGGTTCGGCTGCGATTTATGGTTCTCGTGCTTCACAAGGAGCAATTGTGGTAAAAACCAAACGTGGTAAAGCAGGTAAAGCAAAATTTTCATATAACAGTCAATTTGCTATAAATGATGCTGTTAGTCATAGTAAAGTATTGAATGCTTATGAGTTTGGTGTTTTTAGTAATAGATATTTTAAATCAAGAGTAGCAGCTCCAGCTGTAATTGATCCGGCTACCATATATTCAGATTCAGAATTGGAGCAAATGAAAGGTTTAAATTATAACTGGTTAGATGAAGCCTGGAAACCGGCTATTCAACAAAAACACTCTTTCAACGTGAGTGGTGGTAGCGAAGATATTACCTATTTTGCTGGTGCAACTTATCTGACACAAGATGCTAATTTAGGATATCAAAAATATGAGAAGTGGAATTTCCGTACTGGTATTAATGCAAAAATTGCTAAGAATTTAGATTTTTCTGCTTCTGTTTCTGGAAATGTTGGATTTATCGATAAATCTTTTACTAAAGCATCATCAAATATTAGTGACGGTAGTTATGGTTCTGCAGCAGGTGGAGAACAAGCTGATTATGGATTCTTGTTACACATGCCACAACATGTGCCTTGGGAGACAACTTTGGATGGGAAAAATTATTATGTATCTCCATTTCCTAATTCAAACAAAAACTTTGGAAGTGCAAATGCAAATAATAATATTGCAGGCTGGAACTATTTTGCAAATTTAAATAATGGTTCACATCAGACTACTGATGATAATACATTTAATGTCAATGCTTCATTGAATTATAAGGTAGCAGCAGTAAAAGGATTATCTTTCAAAGTAAGTTATTCAAGAAATCAAAGTTCAACTTACAATGAACAAATTCAACTGCCATACGATTTAGTTAGAATTAGAGATTACCAACTTCAAGACAAACACTTAGCGAGCGCAGCTAATCCTAGTTTTTATAATGCTACCACTAATCCGACAGGTAGTTATATACTAGAAACTAACGTAAGAAACTCTAGAGTATATTATAATACTACAAATGGTAAAAGTACCCAGGGAGATTTCTTGATTAACTACGACAGAACTTTTGGAGATCACCAAATTGGGGCTATGGTAGGAGGTGAAGCTTCTGAAGTATATAGTACATTTACACGTTTGGCATACGAACAAACTGGAAAAGACTATTTAGGAGATTATCGTACAGCCGGTACATTGAGTACTTCTAATAGTCAGGCTACAAAAGTAGAGGGAGGTACGTTGTCTTATTTTGGACGTTTGAATTATAGTTTTAAACAAAAATATTTGTTCCAATTTATTCTTCGTAGTGATGCTTCGACAAAATTTGCGCCGGAAAATTATTGGGGAACTTTCCCATCTGTTCAAGTCGGTTGGGTAATGTCTAAAGAAAATTGGTTTGAAAAAAGTGTGCCATGGGTTGACTTCTTTAAAATTCGCTACTCTATCGGGAAAACGGGTAAAGATAATATTATGCCATGGAGGTGGGAACAGTATTATGATCTTATCGTAGATAAAGGATTTCAATTCGGTCCTGGTACAGCTACTAGTGGTGGTGGATGGAACGGAAATGGTTTAACTCCTAGAGTAAATCCAAATAGAGATGTAACTTGGGATACTACTATAAAAAACAACGTAGGAGTTGATATTACTTTGTTGAAAAACAGATTAAGCTTAACTTATGATTTCTATTATGATAAGAATAAAGAAATGTTGACAGATATGAGTAGTGCCGTAGGTGTGCCAATTTCTGTAGGAGGAGCTTATGCTGAACAAAATTACGGTAGGATTGATGCATGGGGACATGAAATTAGCCTTAATTGGAGTGATAAGATAAAAAGTAATATGAGTTATAATGTTGGATTAAACTTTGCTTATAACAATAATGAAATCAAATTGTATCCTGATCAGGGAAATATGGTTCCATCTAATCAAACTAAAAGAGAGAGTTATTCAACATTTAATCCAGTATGGGGATTTGCAGTTTGGAAAGGAACATCAACAGGAGATGGTATTTTGCGTACAGATGAAGATATTGCAAATTATTGGGCATATTTAACAGAACGTGCTACTGCAGTTGGTGGAGTACCAAGATATTTTGATATTAATTCTGCTGCCGGAATGAGAAAAGGATCTTTGGCTTATCAGGATGTTGCAGGTCAGCTTAATCCAGATGGTTCAATGTCAGGGGCTGATGGGCAAATTATCAAAGAAAATGATTATGTGAAATTAGCAAACAGCAGTAGAACTTATAATGTCATAACAAACTTAGGTTTCAAATATGACGCATTTTCTTTGAGAACTCAAATATCAACTTCTTGGGGAGGAGCCAATTTTGTTGACTTAGTAAACCAAGGCACTTCATCTGCGCACAATATGTGGTCTCGTGAGAGTTTCTGGAGAGATATGTACAGTGATGATAATCCAAATGGTAAATATCCTAACGTTGCACAATGGACTTATATGTCTAGCCCATCAGATTTTTGGCAGCTAAATACTTTCCGTTGTTTTGTTAGAAACTTAAGTCTTAATTATGATATTCCTAAGAAAGTTTTTGCAGACACGAAAATCGCTGCTATCACGTTAGGTATAACAGGTAATAATCTTTGGGATTTATACAATCCTTATCCGGATCATTATAGAAATATGTATGATAATTCTTCTGTAAATTATCCTACACTTAGAACTTGGTCGCTTAATTTTAACGTATCATTCTAATCTAAATTAAAAGAAATTATGAAAACACCATTTAAATATATAACACTATCACTATTACTTGCTGCAGGTGCTGCTTCTTGTAGTGATGATTTTCTAAAGGACAAGAAAGGTTATGGTTTTTACGATGATACATTCTACCAGACACAAGAGCGTGCGCAAGCCTATGTAGACAATCAGTACTATGATTTTTATAACGCTTACAAATCGCCGACAGCTACAGTTATTGGTTCCTATACAGATACCAATTCAAGATTGACAGAAGAATTAGGTGGGACACAGGATTTTATAAATCCTAATAAAACCATTATAAACTCACAGGATGCAAGTGGTTATTATGGAGCAAAATTAGGAACAAGCATTAATAATCATCCCTATAATAGAATTAGAGAATGTAATGCTTTCTTAGAAGATATTGATGTAAAAGGTTCAAACTTAGATAAAACATTTCGTGATCAGGCAAAAGGGCAAATGTATTACATGCGTGCTATGCAGTACTTTGATTTGATGCGTGTTTATGGAGGAGTTCCTATTGTTACGACTGTTCAGGCTGCGTCAGCTAATGATCCATCTATTCAAATTCCAAGAGCTAAACCTTCTGAAGTTGTAGCACAAATTGTAAAAGATTTAGACATGGCGGCAAGTTTATTGCCTGGAAATTGGGCTTCTGGTTCTTATGGTCGTTTTACAAGAGGAGCAGCTTTAGCACAAAAATCAAGAGTACTTCTAACATTTGCAAGTCCTTTATTTAATAAAAACTGGGATGGTTCAAACGAGCGTTGGGAAGCGGCTTTAAAGGCTGGATTGGAAGCAGAAGCTCAATTGACTGCTGACGGATATGGATTATATGGAAGTACTGCAAAACAATGGGAACAAATGTTTTTAATTGATAATGCATTTTGTTCAGAAGCTATCACGGTACAACTATGTGGAGTTGGTGTTACATCGCAAGCTATTAATAATTCTTGGGAAAAAGGAATTCGTTTATTAAGCTTAGGTGGAACAGGAGGAGGAGTCGCTGCTCCTAAAGAAATGATTGATTTGTTCCCAATGGCGGATGGTAGTAGACCGACTGCAGCAAATGGTTACAACGATTTTACTTTCTTCCTTAATAGAGATCCTAGATTCTATAGAACATTTGCTTTTTCTGGTGTTAAATGGGGAAGCAAAGAAACTCCTAATAGTGTTCTCTGGGCATACCGCTGGGTAGATGGCTCAAATAAAGCAGGTTTTTCAGATGGAAACACCGCTATATCTAGTCCGGCTTTCATTAGAAAAATGTCAAATACTGCTGCTAGTAAAGAAACTAACTTCCAATATTCGGGAACTGATATTTTTGAATATCGTTATGCTGAGTTATTGTTGAATATCGCTGAATGTTATGCCGCTTTAGGTCAGACAAATAATACTTTAGCTTATTTAGGAAGAATTAGAAATCGTGTTGGTATCCCTCAAGGGAATAATAATTACGGAATTGGTGTACTAACTGATAAATACAAAGCAATTGAAGCTGTTTTATATGAAAGAAGGGTAGAGTTAGCTTACGAAGGAAAACGTTTTTGGGATGTACAAAGATGGATGTTATATGATAATGAAGTTTTACCTGGGGTTACTGGAGGTACTGTAAGCAAATTAGGTTTAACTCCAATTAACGGAACAAAACGTACTGGTAACTTCTTACAATATAGAGTTGCAACAACGTCTGCAACTACAGATCCATTGGCAACTGCACGTGCAAGTATAGTAGCTGATCCTGATGCAACAAATTTCAATGCTCAATTAGCAACTTTAGCAACATTCTACAATACAAACTTTATTCGTACAAATTTAGTTACGCCTATGGATAATTTTAATGGAGCAGCTGTAAATATTAAGTTTAATCCGAACTACTACATTAATGGTTTAAATACTACAGCTTTAACGTCAAATCCTTGGTTGCTGCAAACTATTGGTTGGAATGATAACTTTGGTGGACTTGGAACCTTCAACTACCAAGAATAAATTTAAATTTTAAAAAAATAATATATTAAAGCTTTTCACCTGTATTCGTCAAAAGATACAGGTGATTTGTTTAAAAAGAATTACCACAACTACAAATTAACATGAAAAATTCCGCATTATTTATCGCATCATCTCTGCTTTTTTTGGGAAGCGCAAAATGTTTTGCCCAATATCCGAAGATTAGTCCAGAAGTTCAGGCTCAGGAAAAAGCAATTAAAGAAGAAGCTCAAAGACTTTCTGATGAAGCCTGGACAAAAGCTTTAGTAGTCATTGAAGAAGAAGCAAAACATGGAAAGCCATATATTCCGTGGGCAGCAAGACCAACCGATTTACCACAGGCAGAAATTCCTGCTTTCCCAGGTGCTGAAGGTGGAGGAATGTACACTTTTGGTGGACGTGGTGGAAAAGTTTATACGGTAACAAGTCTAGAAGACCGTGGACCAGGAACTTTGCGTGAAGCTTGTGAACAAGGGGGAGCGAGAATTATCGTATTTAATGTTGCCGGAATTATCAGATTGAAAAGTCCGTTGATTATTCGTGCGCCTTACATTACAATTGCCGGACAGACAGCTCCTGGTGATGGTGTTTGTATTGCAGGAGAGTCAACTTGGATTGATACGCATGATGTAATTATCAGACACGTTCGTTTCCGTCGTGGAGAAACTTTCGTAGGACGTCGTGATGATGCTATTGGAGGAAATCCTGTTGGAAATATCATGATAGACCACGTTTCTGCAACTTGGGGATTAGACGAAAACATGTCAATTTACAGACATATGTATAATCCAGGACCTGGATATCCAGATATTAAAGTGGGAACAGTAAACATTACAATCCAAAACAGTTTATTCGGAGAAGCTCTGGATACTTATAATCACGCTTTTGGAAGTACTTTAGGTGGAGAAAACTGTTCTTTTATGAGAAATATGTGGGCTAATAATGCAGGAAGAAACCCTTCTATCGGATGGAACGGAATTTTCAATTTCGTAAACAATGTGGTTTTCAACTGGTACAACAGATCAACAGATGGTGGTGATTACACTGCAAACTACAACATCATCAACAACTTCTATAAACCAGGTCCAGTAACCGATTTGACACAACCAATCAGCTATAGAATCTTAAAACCAGAATCGGGAAGAAGTAAATTACCATACATGGTTTTTGGTAGAGCTTATGTAAATGGAAACGTGGTTAATGGAAACGAAAAAGTGACTAAAGATAACTGGGATGGCGGAATTCAGTTAGAAAATAAAAAAGGAGAATTAATGACTTACGATGAAGCAAAAGAATATTTTGCTAAAATGAAAGCAGTTAAACCTTTTCCAATGCCTTGGTTCAACAAATTTATGACTGCTGAAGAATCTTATGAATTCGTACTTAAAAACGTTGGAGCGACTTTACCAATAAGAGATAAAGTAGATGAAAGAATTGTAAGAACTGTAAAAACAGGAGTTCCAGAATATGCAAAAGGATTAGAGAAAAAAGAATTCTATCAATTCGAACACAGACGTTTACAGATGGATTCTTATAAAAAAGGAATTATCACCGATATTTCTCAAGTTGGTGGATATCCAGAATACAAAGGAAAACCTTATGTAGATACAGACAAAGATGGAATGCCGGATGCATGGGAGAAAAAATATGGTTTAAATCCAAATGATCCATCTGATGCACAAGGAGATTTAAACGGAGACGGATATACTAATATCGAAGATTACATCAACGGTGTAAATCCTGCGATAAAAGTAGACTGGAAAGATTTGGCTAATAACAAAGAAACATTAGTTAGACCTTTATTAGATTTAAAATAAGGAACAGTTTTTGAAAGCATTCTTGTTTCTTAGTAAACAGGAATGTTTTTGAAAAGAGCCTGAAAGGCTCAAAGCACTAACATAGGACAACGTCCTATGTATAAAAGAAAAAAAGCCCTGATAGGGCGAAAGCAATTAATGCAATACAGACAAAAGCTTGCGCCCTTTCAGGGCTTTGCTATATGATTTGTAATTCATAGGATTTTATCCTATTGTGTTGCTTAAAGGCCGTTGGCCTTATGATTGAGTTAAAAAATAACTAAAAAAGAAAGACAATGGCACTAAATAAAATAAACGCAGGCTTATTATCGCTGGTTTTTGCATTTTCAACTTTAAATGCTCAGCAACACTTAGATCCTGAATATGTAAAAGTTACCAACGAAAGAGCTGCAAAAATCGTTACCAAATTAGATTTGAAGAACGAAGTAAAAGAAAAAGCAGTTTCCAATATCATCGCTCAGCAATTCAGAGATTTAACTGAAATTCAGGATGGAAGAGATGCTGAAATCAAAAAAGTAAAAGAAGATACTTCTTTAGCTAAAGAAAAACAAAACGAGAAAATTGACAAACTGAAAACAAAAGCAGACGAGTCAATTGCAAAACTGCACAAATCGTACATTAAAAAATTAGGTAAAGAATTGTCAGAAGACAAAATAACTGAAGTTAAAGACGGAATGACTTATGGCGTTCTTCCAATCACAGTGGCAGGTTATAACGATATGCTTCCAAACTTAACGGCAGAACAAAAAGATTACATCTACAAAGCTTTAGTAGAAGCCAGAGAACATGCAATGGACGCTGGTTCTTCTAAAGAAAAACACGGATGGTTTGGTAAGTACAAAGGAAGAATCAATAACTACTTATCAAAACAAGGTTACGATTTAAACAAAGAAAGTGCTGACTGGCATAAACGTATCGAAGAAAGAGAGAAGAATAAATCAAAAGATTCTACTTCGAAAGAATAATCTCTTAAAACTTTACACCAAAAACTATTAACTAGACCACACAATACAATGCAAAATATTTTTCCAAACCGTAATTTAAAGAGAACCTTAATGGCTTTCTCATTTTGTTCGCTTGTTTCAGCGGCGTATGCCCAATATCCTGTAATTCCAAAAGATGTTCAGGCAAAAGCAGATGCTATTTTAGCTGACGAAGAAAAAAGGCTGAGCGAAATCTGGAATGCTAATCTTCACGTAATCAAAGAAGAAGCAAAACAAGGGAAACCATATTTACCTTGGGCTTCGTATCCAAAAGATTTTGTTTTTGCTGATATTCCTGCTTTCCCGGGTGCTGAAGGTGGCGGAGCTTACACGCAAGGTGGACGTGGCGGAAAAATATTTGTAGTTACAAGTTTAGAAGACAGCGGAAAAGGAACTTTCCGTGAAGCCTGTGAAGCGGTAGGAGCTAGAACGATTGTTTTCAACGTTTCAGGAATTATTCAGCTAAAGAAAAGAATCAGCATGCGTGCGCCTTATGTGACCATTGCAGGACAAACTGCTCCGGGTGACGGAATCTGTATTGCGGGAGAAACTTTAGAAATTGATACACACGATGTCATTATTAGACACATGCGTTTCAGACGTGGTGCAACTGAAGTTACAAGAAGAGACGATGCTCTTGGAGGAAACCCAATGGGGAATATTATCGTAGATCACTGCTCTGTAAGCTGGGGATTAGACGAAAATATTTCTTTATACAGACATCAGTTTGCAGCTAATGCAAAATCAAAACTGGAAAAACTTCCTGCTTGTAATATCACGATACAAAACACTATTTCATCAGAAGGTTTAGATACGTACAATCATGCTTTCGGAAGTACAATCGGCGGATTAAATAGTACTTTTATGCGCAATTTATGGGCAGACAACATTTCAAGAAATGCTTCTATCGGAATGTACGGCGACTTTAATTTTGTGAATAACGTAGTATTCAATTGGTGGAATCGTACACTTGACGGGGGAGATTATCGTTCGATGTTGAACATTATCAACAATTATTTTAAACCAGGACCAATAACTCCTGTAAACGAGCCTATTTCACATAGAATTGTAAAACCTGAGTCTGGATATATTGAGCCAAAACAATACGGAAGAGCATATGTTTCAGGAAATTTTATAGTAGGCTCTCCTGAAGTTACAGCAGATAACTGGAATGGTGGAGTACAATTGGAAAACCTTCCAGAAGCAGAAACGAAAGAATTTTTAGAAGCTATTAAGCAGCCAAAACCTTTCTCGATGCCAAAGTTTAATATCATGTCGGCAGAAGAAGCTTATGATTTTGTTTTAGCAAATGTTGGAGCAACAATTCCAAAAAGAGATGCTGTAGATGAAAGAATCCTAAAACAAGTTAGAACAGGAAAAATCGAAGTAAAAGACGGTTTAGAAAATGCAATCGGAAAAGAATATATCAAAAGAAGATTACCTGCCGATTCTTACAAAAAAGGAATTATAACACATCCTAACCAAGTTGGAGGATATCCGACTTACAAAGGAAAAGCGTATAAGGATTCTGATAATGACGGAATTCCAGATGCTTGGGAAAAGAAATATGGTTTAAATCCAAATGACGCTTCAGATGCTAATAAAGATGCGAATGGAGACGGATATACGAATATAGAAAAGTATTTTAACGGAATCGATCCAACTAGTAAAACAGATTGGACGAAAATCGAAAATAATACAGATACTTTGGCTAAGTTAAAGTCATTGTTGCAATAGTTAAGTATTCTCAACGCAAACCTGACAGGTTTTTAAAACCTGTCAGGTTTAATAACACAAAGAATATACCCAAAGTTTGTCATTCCGAGGAACGAGGAATCTTCGCAAGAAGCTCCACAAAGTATATCAATCTTTGGCGATATAGCAACGAAGATTTCTCCTTCGTCGAAATGACAAGATTGGAGAAAATAGGATTTTATAAATTTATTGTTCCTTAAAAGGTTAATTTTAAGAATCTAAAGCCTAAATTCTGAAATTTAAAATAAGAAAAAGTGAATTTCAATCAATTACAAAATATAGTTTCTTCTTATAAAAACACATTTTCGTTAATGTGTATCATTCTTTTCATTAGCGGAAACATCACAGCCCAAAACAATTTCCCAGATATCGTTAAAACCAAAGAAGGCAAACTTTCTTTCACTACAGATAGTCAAGGAAATCAAATCCCTGATTTTTCTTTTGCAGGATATAGAAATTCTGAAGCCGCACTTCCAAATCTGGAAAACAAGATTTTTGTTTCTCAGCAAGAAGAAGATGCAACACAAAAAATCCAAAATGCAATTGATTATGTAAGTGCATTAAAACCAGATAAATCAGGTTTTCGTGGAGCTGTTTTGTTGGATAATGGAGTTTTCAAAATTAGCGGAACATTATATATCAGAAAATCAGGAGTAGTTTTAAGAGGAAGCGGTAACTCGGAAAACGGAACCGTACTTTTAGGAACCGGATTAGAAAGAGAAGCTTTAATTAGAATTGTAGGCATAAACGATAGAGTGTATAAAGATTCATTTGAATTTGCCAACGCTTATACTCCACTTGGAACTCAGAAAATCCTGTTAAAAAATACTTCAAAATTAAAAGTGGGAGACGAAATCGAAATCAGTAAACCTTTAACGGATAATTTCATTAAAGAAGTAAACATGCAGGATTTTGGTGGAGAAACTTCTTGGATTGGCTGGAAAAAAGGAGATTGGACTACAACTTGGAATCGTGTCGTAACCAAAATAAACGGAAACGAAGTAACCATAAACGCACCAATAACAATGTCTTTGGATGATGTTTTCGGGACTTCGAAAGTAACGGTTTACTCATGGGCAGGAAGAATTGAACATATCGGAATTGAAAATATCTTATTGAAATCAACTTACACCCCTTCAAATTTAAAAGACGAAGAACATAGATGGCAAGCAATAAGTATAGAAAATTCTAGAAATACTTGGGTAAAACAAGTGAATTTCAAACATTTTGCAGGAGGAGCTGTTACGGTTTTAAAAACAAGTCAGCAAGTTACGGTTGAAGATTGTATTGCTACAGAACCTATTTCAGAAATAGCTTCATTTAGAAGACATACTTTTTATACAGAAGGTCAGCAGACTTTATTTCAGCGTTGTTACTCCGAATTTGGATATCATGATTTTGCCGTTGGCGGATTCGGGACAACAGGTCCAAATGCTTTCGTACAATGCGAATCACATTTACCATTCGAAAGCAGCGGTGCAATTGGAAGCTGGGCAACAGGAGTTTTATTTGACATCGCTAATATCGACGGAAAAGCATTAAGCTATAACAACAGAGAACAAGGCGGAAGAGGCGCAGGATGGACATCTGCGAATTCTGTAATCTGGGAATCATCGGCATCAAAAGTAGAATGTTACAGTCCGCCAACAGCTCAAAACTGGGCTTTTGGAGTTTGGGGACAATTTGGAGGAAACGGACATTGGAAAAACGTAAACGAACATATCAGTCCAAGAAGTTTATTCTACACACAGTTAGAAGCCAGATTAGGAAAACTTCCAGTTCAGCCTTTTATCTATGATTTAGGTTCAGAAGCTTCTTCAAGCCCGAGTGTAGAAGTAGCTGCAGAATTAACTAAAAATTCAGCAACAACCGCAAAAAGTCTACACGAGTTAATTGCAGAAGCTTCAAAAGCAAATCCGATTAATACAGACAGTAAGGGTTTAAAAAATGCAAACGATTTAAAAGTTGCTTCAAATAAAACAGAAAAATCAACTTCTAAAGTAACTACAGAAAATGGCTGGTTAACTTTTGAAGGAAAAGTAATTGCAGGAAAACAAACCAACGTAGCATGGTGGAGAGGTGATTTAACAGACGATTTCGTAAACAAATCAACACCGCACATTACTCGTTTCGTTCCAGGAAGAACAGGAAACGGATTGACCGATAAAGTGCAGGAAACGGTAGATTATTTGACTAAAAATAATATTGTTGCCTTAGAACACAATTACGGTTTGTGGTATGACAGAAGAATGGATGATCACGAACGTGTTCGCAGAATTGATGATGATGTTTGGCCACCGTTTTACGAACAGCCTTTCGCAAGAAGCGGAAAAGATTTTGCTTGGGATCATTTAAGTAAATACGATTTAACAAAATTCAACGATTGGTACTGGAGTCGTTTAGCGCAGTTTGCAACGCTGGCAGAACCAAACGGACAATTGTTAATCAATCAGCAATATTTTCAGCATAATATTTTAGAAGCTGGAGCACATTGGGCAAGTTCACCTTGGCGTTCTGCAAACAATATCAACAGCACAGGATTTCCTGAGCCACCGCCGTACGCAGGAGACAAACGTATTTTTATGGCGGAGCAGTTTTACGATATTACGAATGCTCAAAGAAGAAAATTACACGAAGGCTTCATTAGAAAATCATTCGAAAACTTTCAGGAAAACAGCAACGTAATTCAATTGACAAGTGCCGAGTATACAGGTCCGTTACATTTTATGGAATTTTGGTTAGACCAAGCCCAAAAGTGGAAAGATGAAACAGGCAAAAAAGGATTAATTGGATTAAGTGCTACTAAAGACGTTCAGGATGCTATTTTAAATGATGCTAAAAGAAATAAAACCGTTGATGTAATCGATATTCGTTATTGGTATTACAAAGAAGACGGTTCAGCTTACGCACCGCAAGGAGGCGTTAATTTAGCACCAAGACAGCACGCCAGAAAACTGAAAACCGGAAAAGAAACCGATAATCAGGTGTATCGTGCAGTTAGAGAATACAGAGAAAAATATCCTGAAAAAGTCATTTTATATTCAACAGACGGTTCTTCAAGATTCGGATGGTCGGCTTTAATGGCTGGAGCTTCATTGCCAAACATTCCAAAAATTGAACTGCCTCAGTTTTATTCCGCTTTAAGCGAAATGAAATTAGTTGATGGAAATACGTTTTCAGACAATCTTTGGAAACTCGAAAACAAAGGAAAAAGCTATCTTTTTTATTTGAAAAACGATCAGGATATCACAATCGATTTATCAAACGAAAAAGGAACATTTGAAGTATTTGCCATCAATGCAGCAACAGGAAATATAACGAAAAAAGCCAATATAAGTGGAGGAAAACAAGTGACAGTCCCTCAAGCTGAAATAAAAGAAAAAGTGCTTTTCTTAATTAAGAAATAGTTAGCCACAGATTTCACAGATTAAAAGGATTAAAAATAAAATCTTCCTAATCTGTTAAATCTGCGGGAAAAAATATAAAGACAAAGCCTGGGAAATCCATTAAATCAGTGAAATCTGTGGCAAGAAAATAAGAACACAATTCAAAAACAAACCAAAATGAATCTGAAAATAAAATCTTTATACGCTCTTTGTATAAGCTTTATGTTGACAGCACAAAGCGGGTTTTCGCAATCTGCCAAAACAAAAGCAACTCTGCCTGAAATCAAAGTATCTAAAAATCAGCATTATTTTGTTACCGAAAACGAAAAACCATTTTTCTGGCTTGGCGACACAGGCTGGCTGGCATTCGGAAAACTGGACAGAGCAGGAATTGAGAAATATTTCAAAGACAGAAAAGACAAAGGATTTAATGTAGTTCAGGTAATGGTTTTGCATAACATCAATGCCGTTAACGTTTATGGTGATGCTGCTTTGATCAACGAAGACGTTTCAAAACCTTTGATTACGGCAGGAAATGATTTCAAAGATGCAAAACAATACGACTATTGGGATCACGTAGATTACACTTTAGACGTAGCTCAGAAAAACCGAATTTATGTAGCGATGGTTCCAGTTTGGGGAACCAATGTTTCAAAAGGAAATAAAGTAAGCAAAGAACAAGCAACTGAATATGCTAAGTTCTTAGCTAATCGATATAAAAACAGAACCAATGTAATCTGGTTAAACGGTGGAGACACACACGGAAATGAATTTCAGGATATTTGGAACGCTATCGGAAATACATTAAAAACCAATAATCCAAACCAGTTAGTGACTTTCCACCCGTTTGGAAGAACCGATTCTTCAGATGATTATCATAATGCAAAATGGTTGGATTTCAATATGTTCCAGTCAGGACACAGAAGATACAATCAGGATTCTGTAAAAACGAATTTCAAAGAAGACAATTACAAATTTGTTCTTAGAGATTTCGAATTAAAACCAACAAAACCTACACTTGACGGAGAACCATCTTACGAAGGAATTCCACACGGTTTACACGACACACTTCAGCCAAAGTGGACAGCAAACGACGTTCGCCGTTACGGATATTGGTCGGTTTTATCAGGCGCTGCAGGTTACACATACGGACACAACGCTGTAATGCAGATGTTCAGAAAAGGCGATAAACCAGCTTACGGAAACAAAGAATTATGGACGTCAGCGATTAATGCACCTGGAGCAAAACAAATGGTTTACATTAAGAAATTAATGGAAGAAGTGCCATTTTTAGAAGGAGTCCCAGATGTTTCTTTAGTGGTGAATCAAGGAGAAAAATACGATTATATTCCAGCTATAAAAGGAGAAAAATACGCTTTATTATACACTTATAACGGAAGAATAATAGAAGTAAAACTAGGAAAAATTGCTGGGGACAAATTCGAAGCAAGTTGGTACAATCCAAGAAATGGCAAGAAAACTAAAATCGGAACATTTGATAACAAAGGAACTCAAAATTTTCAGCCAGAAGGAAAAAAAGAAGATGGTAATGACTGGGTTCTGATTTTGAAGACAAAGTAAGGTAAGAGTTTAGAAGCCTGTCAGGTTTAAACAATAGCATTTACACACAATCTTGTCATCCTGACGAAGGAAGGATCACACACGAAGCTCGTCAAAGATTGGCGAATTACTTTACGGAATTCCTAATGAGATTCCTCGTTCCTCGGAATGACAAAAAATGAGAATAAAAAACTCTCTCAGATTTTGCAGATCAAGCAGAAAAAAAATCATTTTAATCTGTAAAATCTGTGGCAGAAAAAAAAATCTGCACAATCTGCCAAATCTGCGAGAGAAAAAAAACATAACTATGAAAAACATACTAATAATACTCTGCTTCATAACCGGATTAAACACCACTTTCGCAAACGACGGCTGGTTAAACATCCTAAACGAAGGCGGAAACAACAAAGGAATAAAATGTACTCAAGCCATTCAGAATGCCATCGAAAAAGCTTCTAAAAACGGCGGAGGAACAATCTTTTTTCCAGCAGGAGAATATTTAACAGGAGCCTTAACACTCAAAAGCAACATTACAATCCATCTAGATTCTGGAGCACTTTTAAAGTTCTCAGAGAACTTCGATGATTTTCTTCCGTATGTAGAAATGCGTTACGAAGGAATTGTAATGAAAAGTTTCCAACCCTTATTTTACGCAAAAGATGTAGAAAATATTACCATTACAGGTAGAGGCGTAATCGACGGACAAGGAAAAGCGTGGTGGAACGAAGTGTACAGAATCGAAACAGCCAAAGAACCGCTTCCTCCAACCAAATACCAAACCATGTGGGAAGAGCAAAATAAAGGACTTTACACAGAACCGTATTATAAAAGAACAGTTGATAAAAAGTTTTTCAGACCATCTTTTTTCCAAGCTTACAACTGCAAAAATATTTTAATTGAAGGCGTAACCTTTAAAAACTCACCTTTCTGGACAATCAACCCAGAATTTTGTGATAATGTAACCGTTACCGGAATTTCGATTTTTAATCCGCATTCGCCAAATACAGACGGAATCAATCCTTCTTCTTGTACCAATGTTCACATTTCAAATTGCCATATCAGTGTTGGCGATGATTGTATCACAATCAAATCAGGAAGAGACGGCGACGGACGTAAATACGGAAAAGCAACAGAAAATGTAACCATCACCAACTGCACCATGTTAAGCGGTCACGGCGGTGTTGTAATCGGTAGCGAAATGTCGGGCGGAATCAAAAAAATCACGATTTCAAATTGTGTTTTTGACGGGACAGATCGCGGAATCCGTATCAAATCGGCTCGTGGAAGAGGCGGAGTGGTAGAAGATATTCGCGTCGATAATATCGTCATGAAAAACATCAAAGAAGAAGCCATCGTTTTGAGCCTTTTTTACGATAAAGGAACTACAGTTGAACCTGTTACGGAGAAAACGCCGATTTTCAGAAATATTCATATGAGCAATATTACGGCTTCAAACGTAAACAAAGCTGGACAGATTTTAGGAATTACCGAAATGCCAATCCAAAACATTACTTTCTCGAACATCAATATGGACGGAAAAGAAGGTTTTACGGTAAACACAGCCACAGATGTTGAATTTCATGATGTAAAAGTAAATGCGACAATTGGTTCTTCTTTCAAAATATCAGATTCAAAAAATATAATTTTAGACAACGTAGGATCTTCAACAGCCATAAAAGGAGTTCCGGTTATCAAATTAGATAATGTTTCAAATGCGTTGATCAACAATAATTTTCCATTCAATCAAACCGATATTTTTATCGAGGCGAATGGAAAAGACACCAAAAATATTTTCCTGAAAAACAATGTGTTCAACAATGTAACAACAGCAGTAAAAAAGGGAAAAGATTTAGATAAAAAAGCAATTACAGAATAATCATTTAGACGTATCCTAACAGGTTTTTAAAACCTGTTAGGTATTAATAATTAGAAGCAGAAATATCAGGCATTTTTGGAAACATCGTCCCGCTCTTCGTTACAATCTTGTAAACTGAACCCCAGTTCACAAGGATTTCCACTTCGATCGGGGCTAAAGAGAAAGATTTGGCTTTTTTGGAATCAATAGGATTCTGGATTAAACATAAAGATACCTACAAGGTTTTGAAAACCTTGCAGGAAAAGAAAACAAGACATGAAAAAAATATTCATCATACTAACCCTTTCACTTTTTGCGATTAGTTATTCGCAGAAAAAGAAAGATTTATATCTTTTTACGTCGTTTAGAGAACCTGCAACAGAAGGCTTATATTTGGCGTACAGCGAAGACGGTTACAACTGGAAAGGATTAGAAGGAACATTTTTAAAACCCGAAATCGGAGCCAGTAAAATCATGCGTGATCCATCCATCACAAAAGGAGCTGACGGAACGTATCACATGGTTTGGACAACCGACTGGAAAGGCGGAAATGGTTTTGGTTATGCAAGCTCAAAAGACTTGATTCATTGGTCAGAACAGCAATACATTCCCGTAATGAAAAACGAACCAGAAGTCGTAAACGTTTGGGCGCCTGAGATTTTTTATGATGATGTGAAAAAAGAATACATAATCATTTGGGCATCGACAATTCCGTTCCGATTTGAAAAAGGAGTAGAAGACGAGAAAAACAACCACAGAATGTATTATGTAACGACAAAAGATTTCAAAACGTTTTCGGATACAAAATTATATTACGATCCAGGCTTCAGCGTAATTGATTGTGTAATAGTTAAAAAAGGAAAGAAAGATTATGTTTTGGTTTTGAAAGACAACACAAGACCGATGCGAAATATAAAAGTAGCTTTCGGAAAATCGCCTTTAGGACCGTTTCAAAAAAGTTCTGCGCCATTAACGGAGTATTTATCAGAAGGCCCAACGGTGGTAAAAGTCGGTAAAAACTGGCTGTTGTATTATGACAATTACGGTTCAAAAAATTATAAAGCGTTAAGCACAACAGATTTTGTTCATTTCGAAGATGTATCTTCCAAAATAAGCCTTCCCGAAGGACACAAACACGGAACGATTACAACAATCTCTGCAGACGTTTTAAAGGGACTAATTGAAAGAAAATAAATTTAATAGCCGCAGATTATAAAGATTCTCACAGATTAATAGAAAAAATCTTTTTAATCCTTGTAATCTGTGGCAAAGAAAAAAATAAAAATCTGTCAAATCTGCCAAATCTGCGAGAGTAAAATTTTCTCCCGCAGATTTAGCAGATCAAGCAGATAAAAAAAGTTTAGAAAAATTTCACGCAGATTTAAAAGTGATTTGAGCAGATTAAGCAGATTTTTTAATCTGTATAAATCAAAAGGATTAAAATTAAATCTGAGCAAATCAGCCAAAATCTGCAAAATCTGCGTGAAACAAAAAAAAATGTAAAATGATTACTTTCCAAAACATAAAAACCAACATCATCACAGCCACAATCCTTTTGGCTTGCACCGCTATAAATGCACAAAATGACACGGTGCGTTATGTTGGTAAAACACTTTCAAACATCGATTACCATCACGGACAATTAAGTCCAGCGGTTGGAGTTCACGCCACACAAATCATGCGCGCCAGCCGTGAACATCCTGAAAAAGCAGATGGTTTTGGATGGACCTACAACCACCAGCCGATGATGGCGTATTGGAACAATACCTTTTATTTGCATTATTTAAGCGATCCTTCGGGCGAACATATTCCGCCAAGCCAAACTTTATTAATGACTTCTAAAGACGGTGTAACATGGACAAAACCAGAAGTAATTTTCCCAATTTATAGAATTCCTGACGGATGGAAGAAAGAAGGCGTTGAAGGCGTTGCCAAAAATTTGGATGCCATTATGCACCAAAGAATGGGCTTTTATACATCAAAAGACAACCGGCTTTTTGCTTTAGCCTATTACGGAATTGCGATGGATGAAAAAGACGATCCAAATGACGGAAAAGGAATTGGTCGTGTTATTCGTGAAATCAAAAAAGACGGAAGTTTTGGCGAAATCTATTTCATCAGATACAACAAAACATGGAACAAATCGAAATCGAAATTCCCATTTTACACTGCATCGAAAGACAAAGGTTTGAAAAAAGCCTGCGAAGAAATTTTATCAGAACCATTAGTTTTACAGCAATGGGTGGAAGAAGCCGATCGTGACGATGAATTGATTCCGTTACAGAAACCTTACAAAGCCTTTAGTTATTATCATTTGCCAAACGGAAATGTCGTTGGTTTATGGAAACACGCTTTAACTTCAATCAGCAGAAATGGCGGGAAATCTTGGGATTATATGCCATTGCGTGCTCCGGGATTTGTAAACAGCAATGCTAAAATCTGGGGACAAAAAACATCAGACAATCGTTATGCAACACTTTACAATCCGTCAGAATATCGTTGGCCTTTGGCTATTTCAACAAGTGACGACGGTTTAAATTATAAAGATTTATTATTGGTTCACGGAGAAGTAAGTCCGATGCGTTACGGTGGAAACTACAAATCGGCAGGCCCTCAATACGTTCGTGGAATCACAGAAAAGAACGGAACTCCGCCAGACGGAAAAATCTGGGTCGGTTACAGTATGAACAAAGAAGATATTTGGGTAGCATCGATTCCCGTTCCTGTTACTTCGGTGGTTACCGAAAATGTAAATGACGTTTTCAATACTCTTCCAGACGGACAAGAATTAAAATTGTGGAATACTTATGACCTTTCGTGGGCATCAACAAAAATCGAAAAGAAAGCCGATGGTAAAAAATGGCTGACTTTAAGAGATCAGGATTATTTTGATTATTCTCGTGCTGAAAGAGTTATTCCTTTTGCATCAAAAATGGAAGCTGTTTTTACAGTAAAACCAGAACAAAACAATCATGGTTTATTACAGATTGAATTCCAAAACAAACAAGGTTTACCATCGGTAAGATTGATTTTTGATTCGGATGGAGAATTAAAGGTGAAAAATGGCGCGCGTTTGAGTTCGGTTACAAAATACGAAGCAAACAAAGCATATACAATCACAGTTAAGTTAGATGCTAAAAACCGTCAGTACACTATAAAAGTAAATGATGGAAAAGAATCAACAAAGATATTTTACGCGCCAACAGACGGTTTCGAGCGAATCATGTTCCGTACAGGGGAACAGAGACATTCGCCAGATCCGGACACAGCGCCAGACACAGACGATTACGATGATCTGCCTCAAACCGGAAAATTAATTCCAGAAGCAGTATTCAATATCGAATCGTTGATAACTAAAAAGTTGTAAAAATTATGGAACGCGGATGAAATGGATTCGCTACCGCGAAGACGCAGATTAACACAGATTTTATATTTTAGAGTAAATAAAAAAATCCGTTTTTATCCGCGTCTTTACGAAGTAAATCCGTTTTATCAGCGTTCAATTTTAAAAGTTAGAATGAAGAATTTCAAAAACATTTTATTAGGACTTAGCTTTTTAATTACGTTCATTTCAAATGGACAAATTCTGCCTGTACGTTTAACGACAGAAATGGCCGAAAACCCATTGGCAGTTGTCGAGAATCAGCCTAGATTGAGCTGGAAATTAATTTCAAAAGAATCGGATGCATCGCAAGTCGCTTATTTGATTTTAGTAGCTTCTTCTGAAGAAAAACTAAACAATGACGATGGAGATATCTGGAATTCCGGACGAGTAAATACAGATAAAAATCTGCATATCGTTTATAATGGAAAACCATTAAAAAGCGAAACCAAATACTTCTGGAAAGTGAAAGTTTGGAATCAATCAGGGAAAGTTTCTAAATGGAGCAAAACAACTACTTTCAGAACTGCTTCTTTAGAATCAGATTTAAATCCGACTTGGATTGGAGCGATTACCAAAGCCGATAGCCATTTGCCTGAAGGAAGAAATTACCACACAGCCACTTTCAACAGAGAAAAAAAGAACTCCTTTATCAATGCTTCCGATTCTTTGGCACGCAGAAGTATTATGTTGCGTAAACCTTTCGAAGTAAAAAAAGAAATCAAAGAAGCCATTGTTTATATTTCAGGTTTAGGACATTATGAATTGACTATCAACGGAAAAAAAGTGGGCAATAGCCAGTTTGCGCCTTTGTGGACCGATTATGATAAAACGGTTAATTACAATGTTTATGAGTTAAGCGCAAAAGAATTTCAAAAAGGCGATAACGTAATTGGTGTTTTGTTAGGAAACGGAATGTACAATACGCTTGCCGAAAGATATACTAAATTCTTTGTAAGTTTTGGTCCGCCGACTTTGTTCTTTAAAATGAAAATCAAGTATAATGACGGTTCAGAAGAAATTATAAAATCTGATGGAAGCTGGAAATACAGCAAAAGTCCGATTACGTACAACAGTATTTTTGGGGGAGAAGATTACAATGCCAGTTTAGAGCAAAAAGGTTGGAATCGTAAAGGTTTTAAAGATAGAGATTGGAAAAAAGTAGTTATTCAGGAAGCACCAAAAGGTGTTTTAAGACCTCAGACAGCACCGCCAGTTACCATTCAGAAACAATACGAAGTTAAAACCGTAAAAGAGCTGAAACCGAATTTCTATGTTTTTGATATGGGACAGAATCTTTCGGGATTTCCAACCATCAAAGTAAAAGGAAAAAGAGGACAAACGATTCGTGTTTGGGTGGCTGAAGGTTTAAATGAAGAAGGAACAATTGCACAAGGAAGATCTGGAAAACCTTATTATTACGATTACACTTTAAAAGGCGATAGAGTTGAAGAATGGACGCCAAAATTCAGTTTCTACGGTTATCAGTATGTTCAGATTGAAAACATTAATTACAAAGAAGATAAGAATAAGGAACTTCCAACTTTAGTTGATTTGAAATCGAATTTCATTTACAATTCGGCTGGAGAAGCAGGAAGTTTTTCATGTTCGAATGAGATTTTCAATAAAACACACGAATTGATAAATAATTCGATCAAAAGTAACTTTCAAAGTGTATTTACCGATTGTCCGCAACGTGAAAAGTTAGGATGGCTGGAGGAAATTCAGTTGAATGGACCTGGATTAATGTTCAATTACAATCTTCAGACTTTCCTTCCTGCAACCATGCAGAATATTTCTGATTCGCAAAGAGAAAATGGTTTAATTCCGACAATTGTCCCTGAATATGTCATTTTTGGTGGCGACTTTACCGATTCTCCAGAATGGGGAGTTACAGGCGTAATTCTGCCTTGGATGTATTATGAATATTATGGAGATGCTTCATTGTTAGAAAAATATTTTCCTGTAATGAAAAACTACGTGGATTATTTAGGAACGAAAGCAACAAACCATATCGTTTCGCACGGATTGGGCGATTGGTATGATTACGGAACGCATCCGGCAGGATATTCTAAAAATAGCCCGATTGCCCTTTCTGCGACTTCTCATTACTATTATGGAGCTTATTTAGTAGCAAAAGCATCAAAATTATTAGGAAAAATGGAAGATTTTGAGAAATATAATGCTTTGGCTTCTGAGATTAAAACGGCTTTCAACAAGGAATTTTTTAATGAAGAAACAAAGAAATACGGAACCAATAGTCAGTTTAGTAATGCTGTTCCGATTTTTATGGATATCGTAGAACCGAAAAATAAAGAGGCAGTAATGCAGAATTTACTAGCTGATATCAAAGAAAAAGGCGATCGTTTGACAACAGGAGATGTTGGAAACCGTTATTTATTCCAGACTTTGGCAAGAAACGGCGAAAACGAAACGATGTACAGAATGCATAATCATTATGATGCGCCGGGTTATGGCTTTCAGATTAAATTTGGCTTGACCACTTTAACGGAACAATGGGATCCTAGAAAAGGAAATTCGTGGAATCACTTTATGTTAGGGCAAATTGAAGAATGGTTTTACCAAAGTTTAGCGGGAATCAAATCAGACCCTGAAAAACCGGGTTTCAAACATTTCTTTATTCAACCGGAAGTGGTGGGCGATATGACTTTCGCGAAAGCGGACTATCAATCAGTTTACGGAAAAATTGCTTCTTCTTGGGAAAAGAAAGACGGAAAATTTATTCTGACAGTTCAGATTCCGGTGAATACAACTGCGACAATAAAATTGCCGGTTGCTAAAAATTCAGAAATAAAAATTGACAATAAAAAGGTTAGGGCAGGTTATAACGAAAAAGATAAGAAACCGATATTAGAACTTGGTTCAGGAATTTATACAATCGAATGCACAATATAATGGAACGCGGATGATACGGATTTACTTCGTAAAGACGCGGATAAAAACGGATTTTTCTTTTTTTTTTAAATAAATAAAAAATCCGTGTAAATCAGTGTTTTCGCGATAGCGAATCCGTGTCATCAGTGTTCCAACACACAACAATATTAAAATGAAAAATTTAAAATACATCTTCTTAGTTTCCATTTTTGCTTTGACATTGGCCAATGCGCAAAGCACTTCTGATACTAATTTTAGAAAGCCAGTTTCAGAGACTTTAAAAAAAATAGAAACTGTTTTTAACGTAACCATCAACGATGACAGAGGTTTATTAAAAGGAAAAGAACTGGATTATGCCGATTGGAGAATTGAACCTGGAAATTTAGCGCTTTCGCTAACGAACATTTTAGCGCCGTTTGAATTGATGTATTTCAAACAACCCGATGGAACCTACATCATACGCAAGTATGAAAACCATAAAGTTTCGGTAGATAAAGGAAAAGAACGCTTGTTTTACTTAGAAAGCCTTTATTCGACCAAAGAAGAATGGGAGAAACGCAAAACGGAGTTAAAAGCTTGTATGATTGCATCATTTGGATTAGAAAAGGCACCCCCAATGCCCAAGTCTAAACCACTTTTAACTCCAAAAAGAATTTACAAAGACTACAGTGTAGAAAATATTGCTTTGGAAATTCTTCCGGGAGTTTATGCCACAGGATCGATTTACAAACCGTACCCGTTCAATAAAAAGTCTGCTGTAATTATTACGCCAGACGGGCATTTCGGAGACGGAAGATATAGAAAAGACGAGCAGTACCGTTGTGCCATGATGGCCAAAATGGGCGCCATTGTAGTAGGTTACGATTTATTTGCATGGGGAGAATCGTTATTGCAGTTTCCAGAAGAAACACACAGAAACAGCATCGCATCGACAGTTCAATTGTTGACAGGAATTCGTTTATTGGATTATTTGGCAACCGTAAAAAATGCCGATATGACGAGAGTTGGTGTAACAGGAGGTTCTGGCGGAGGATCACATACGATGTTTTTATCGGCGATTGATGATCGCGTTAAAGTTTCGGCTCCAGTTGTGATGGTTTCTTCTCATTTCTCAGGTGGTTGTCCATGCGAAAGTGGTCGTGGCATTCACTTATGCGGAAACGGAACAAATAATGCTGAAATCTCTGCAATGATGGCTCCAAAACCACAATTAATTGTTTCTGATGGAAAAGACTGGACATTAGCAGTTCCTGAATTGGAATTTCCTTTTATCCAAAGAACGTATGAATTATACGGAAAGAAAGATTTAGTGGAAAACGCTCATTTTGCAAAAGAAGGACACGATTTCGGAATCTCGAAACGTATGGCTTTGTATCCGTTTATGGCGAAATATTTAAATTTAGATTTGAATAAAGTGAAGAACGATAAAGGCGAGATCGACGAATCGACTTGTGTGATTGAACCAAAAGAAAAGTTGTTAGTTTTTGGAGATAAAGGAGAAAAACTACCGAAAAATGCTTTGAAAGACATTAACAAATTATATGAAATGTTCGGAGAAAAAAATCTGAAAGTTTACGAGGTTAAGAAGTAATAGAGTTTGCCACGAATTTCACGAATGGGCACGAATTATTTTTTTGCCACAGATTACACAGATTAAAAGGATTTTTTTATCTCCTTAATCTGCAAAATCTGCGGGAGTAAAATTTTTTCACGCAGATTTGCTTCGCCAGTTTGCTATCGCTCGAGTTGCAGGTCTAGCAGATTTTTAATCAGTGGAAATCCTTTTAATCTGTGGCAAAATAAATTAGAGAATTGAAATGAAAATTAAAAAATAATTCGTGCCCATTCGTGTAATTCGTGGCGAAAAAAAAATATACTATGAAGTTAAAAATTAAAATAACGGCAATCTGTTTTGGAATTTTTTCCTTGACAGCAACAGCACAAAATGACCTAAAATTATGGTACGATAAACCAGCTGCAATTTGGAACGAAGCTTTGCCTTTGGGTAACGGACGTTTGGGTGCCATGGTTTTTGGCGATCCAGCTGTAGAACGTTTACAATTGAACGAAGAAACGATTTGGGCAGGTTCTCCAAACAGCAATGCGCATACTAAATCAATAAAGGCACTTCCAATAGTTCGTCAGTTAATTTTTGATGGAAAATTTGATGAAGCACAGAATTTAGCGACACAGGATATTATGTCGCAAACCAATGACGGAATGCCGTATCAGACTTTTGGAAGCGTTTATATTTCATTCGCAGGACATCAAAGATATACGGATTATTATCGTGATTTAGATATCAGCAACGCGACAGCGAAAGTTAAATACAAAGTGAACGGGGTTGAATTTACAAGAGAAATTCTAACTGCATTTTCAGATCAGGTTATTGTGGTAAAACTTACTGCGAGTCAGCCGGGACAGATTACTTGTAATGTTTTCATGAACAGTCCGATTGATAAAACGGTGGCTTCGACAGAAGGAAACCAGATTATACTTTCTGGAGTTGGAACTAACTTTGAAGGCGTAAAAGGAAAAGTAAAATTTCAAGGTCGATTAACGGCTAAAAACAAAGGGGGGCAAATCGATGCCAGCAACGGCATTTTAAGCATTAACAAGGCTGATGAAGTGACTTTATATATTTCAATTGCTACGAACTTCAAAAACTATCAGGATATTTCGGGAGATGAAATTGCAAAAAGCAAAGACTACTTAGCTAAAGCCGAAGTAAAAGATTTTGAAACAATAAAGAAAGCGCATGTTGATTATTACCAAAAATTCTTCAACAGAGTATCTTTAAATTTAGGTTCAAATGATTTAGTTAAAAAGCCAACAAACGAAAGAATCCGAGATTTCTCGAAACAGTTTGATCCACAGTTAGCTTCGTTATATTTCCAATTTGGACGTTATCTTTTAATTTCGAGTTCACAGCCGGGCGGACAACCAGCTAATCTACAGGGAATTTGGAACGATATGGTCACTCCGCCTTGGGACAGTAAATACACTACAAACATCAATGCCGAAATGAATTACTGGCCAGCACAAGTAACCAATTTGCAGGAAATGCACGAACCTTTTGTGCAAATGGCAAAAGAGTTAGCTGTGACTGGTGCAGAAACGGCAAGAACAATGTACAATGCAAATGGCTGGGTTTTACATCACAATACCGATATCTGGCGTGTTACTGCTCCAGTAGATTCCGCTGCTTCGGGAATGTGGCCAACGGGCGGTGCTTGGGTTTGTCAGGATTTATGGGAAAGATATTTATATACAGGTGATAAAAAATATTTAGCAGAAATTTATCCCATCATGAAAGGCGCTGCTGATTTCTTTTTGGATTTTATGGTGATAGATCCAAACACGAAATATTTAGTTGTTGTGCCGTCAAGTTCGCCTGAAAATACACACGCAGGCGGAACAGGAAAAGCAACAATTGCATCGGGAACAACAATGGATAATCAGTTGGTTTTTGATTTGTTTACGCATGTTATGGAAGCTTCGGGATTGGTTTCTCCGGATCCTGTTTATTTGAAAAAAGTAAGTGATGCTTTGGCAAAAATGCCACCAATGAAAGTCGGAAAACACAATCAATTACAGGAATGGCAGGACGATTGGGATAACCCGAAGGACAATCACAGACACGTTTCGCATTTATATGGATTGTATCCGAGTAATCAGATTTCGGCAATAAAAACACCTGAATTATTTGAAGCGGCCAAACAATCTTTGATTTACAGAACAGACGAATCTACAGGCTGGTCAATGGGATGGAAAGTGAATTTGTGGGCGAGATTATTAGACGGAAATCACGCTTATAAATTAATTCAGGATCAATTGCATTTGGTAACAGCAGATCAAAGAAAAGGCGGAGGAACGTATCCGAATATGTTGGATGCGCATCAGCCTTTTCAAATTGATGGAAACTTTGGATGTACAGCCGGCTTCGCCGAAATGTTAATGCAGAGTCAGGAAGATGCGATTCATTTATTGCCTGCTTTACCAACTGTTTGGAAAGATGGAAATGTAAAAGGGTTAGTGGCAAGAGGCGGATTTGTAATTGATATGACGTGGAAAAACAATAAAGTTTCGGAGTTGAAAATCTATTCGAAAATTGGAGGAAACTGCCGATTGAAAGTAGAAAATACTTTAAAAGGTTCTTCGCTTAAAAAAGCAAAAGGAAAAAATCCGAATCCGTTGTTTTATGATGTGGAAGTGAAGAAGCCGATTATTTCTAATGAAGCAAAATTGCCTAAAGTACAATTGCCAACGTACAATATTTACGATGTGAATATGAAAGCGGGGCAGACTTATACTTTTGTGGGGAATTAAAATAATGAATTAAACCCGACAGGTTTTTAAAACCTGTCAGGTCTCGATACGTTTCCTGCAAGGTTTTCAAAACCTTGTAGGTATAAATGATAAATCCTGTGAATAAAATAAAACACCTACAAGGTTTTGGAAACCTTGCAGGAGTGAGAAAACGTAAAGGTCTCTTGCGTGAGTGATGGGAGTGGAGCTCTCTCGATTTTTCATCGGGAAGCGGGAACGGACAGGACGATTCGCCACGGCGAACACGCCCAAAGAATTAGTTTTAAAATAATAATTAGAATATGTTACAACATCTCAAACATAAAATAATAATACTTTCAATTGTCGTTGCTTGTATAAACAGCAGTTGCAAATCGACTGTAGATCATTCACAAAAAGGAAAATCGGTTATTTTAAAAGAAAAAAACTTCAAACATTATGTGGATTATTTCAACACGATGGAAGATGAAAATTTGAAATTTGCGATTCCGAACGATTCAGCTTGGACTTGGATGGAAAAAAATATTCCACTGTTTGAATGTCCGCAGCAGAATTTTGAGGAGATTTATTATTTCCGCTGGTGGAGTGCGCGAAAACACATCAAGAAAACACCACAGGGATTTGCGATTACGGAGTTTTTGGTGGACCGTTCGTATGCCGATAAATACAATATGATTAGCTGTGCTTTGGGACATCATATCAATGAATTCCGCTGGGTTCATGACCCGCAATATTTGGAGCAGGACGTGAAAATCTGGTATCGGGGAAATGATGGAAAACCAATGGGGAAATTGTATAAATTCAGCAGTTGGACAGCCGATGCCTTATACAATCGTTATTTGGTGAATAAAGATGAAAAATTCTTATTGGATTTGTACCCAGATATGGTTACAGATTATGCCGTTTGGGAAAAAGATCGCCAGCGTAAAGACGGACTGTTTTGGCAACACGATGTAAAAGATGGAATGGAGGAATCCTTAAGTGGCGGGCGTAAAGTACAAAATGCTAGGCCAACGATAAATAGTTATATGTATGGAAATGCTGTAGCGATTTCTAAAATGGCTGAAATGAAAGGTGATAAAGAAACAGAAACCAAATTCAAAGCGAAAGCTGACGTTTTACAACAATTAGTCGAAACCAAATTATGGAATTCTAAAAGCGAATTTTTTGAGACTTTTACAGAAAAAGATACTTTAGCACAAGTTCGAGAAGCCATCGGATTTATTCCTTGGTATTTTAATCTTCCAGAGCAAAACAAAGGATTTGAAAAAGCTTGGGAGCAGATTAAGGATGAAAAAGGATTTTCGGCTCCGTTTGGTTTGACAACGGCTGAAAGAAGAAGTCCAAGATTTAGAACACACGGAACAGGAACCTGCGAATGGGACGGCGCGATTTGGCCATTTGCAAGTTCGCAGACGTTAACGGCTTTAGCTAATGTTTTGAATAATTACAATCAGAACTTTGTTGCTAAACCCGATTATTTCAAGCAAATGGAATTGTATGTTCAATCACAATATTATAGAGGAAAACCTTATCTTGGCGAGTATTTGGACGAAACAACGGGCTATTGGTTAATGGGTGACAGAGAAAGAAGCCGGTATTATAATCATTCCACTTTTAACGATTTAGTGATTACGGGTTTGGTTGGTTTACGTCCAAGAGCTGATGAAAAGATTGAAGTAAATCCGTTGATTCCGCAAGAAAAATGGGATTGGTTTTGTTTGGATAACGTTTTGTATCACGGAAATATTATTACCATTCTTTGGGATAAAACAGGAGAAAAATATAAAAAAGGAAAAGGTTTTAGAATCTTTAAAAACGGGAAAGAAATTGCAGTTTCTGAGAGATTGGAGAAGTTAGTTTCTGAATAATTTTGAACTTGACAGGTTTTTTAAAACCTGTCGGGTTTAGCAGATAAAGTTGATTTAGTTAAAAATAAAATTTGGAGAAAACAGTATTAAATTATTCGATCAAAGGTGGTGTATTTCATATTGCATGGAATATGGTATTTGTGGTTTTAGGTATTTACTTTTTATCAATCATAAATGTTGAAAAGATTACATTTAAATTTGGTGATTTGATATTACCAATTGTTGCTGTTTTGTTTATCGTGGTTTATGGAAAAAAGGCGTTAATGACTCTCTTTAATTTTCATAAAAAAATAATTTTCTCACAAGAAGGATTAGAACTTAATGAGATTTTTTATGAATGGAAAGATATTATATTTCCAAGAGTTATTTCCAAAACAGAACACACGGCAAAGTACAATTTGTCATACAAGGAGTTTTACCTCACTTTTGTTTATAAGCAGAAAACGATCGAAATAAAAATAGATGATTACGATGTATCTGAAAATGAAATTAAAGAACTTCTAAAAGAATATACTCCAAAGTTTACACCAAGCACTATGAGCGAAAATAAAATAGTTTACCAACCGATACATGATTTTGACCAGATCATCACGCTAGATGAATATTACGATCTTGAATATGAGGAATCTGAAGAAGCCATTAAAGACATTCAGAAATTGGCGGTAAAAGATCTAGAGTCAGTAAAGCGCTTTTGTGAAAACAATATTTATGCACAGCCAGATAAAGTTAGATTTGTTTATTATGCATTGAGTGAGGATGAGGATCTTGACAAATGGGCAGATTTTCTTTCAGATGAATTCAGAAGGGTTTACCAAATAGGATTAGAGCAAAATAAAGTAAAGGAACTTTCTTCTGTTATTAATGAGATTATTGTCGAGACAATAGATTCTTATCCTGCAGAAAGGGTTAGAGAAATACTGCTGAAGGGTTTAGATTATAAAGAATTTGAAACTCGTTTGAATGCCTTGGAATTTCTTCCTGATTGGATTAATGAACAGGTTTTAAAGAGTAATCCATCTATAGTATCGAAGCTGAGACAAAAGCTGAAAGATCCAGAGTGGAAAATACGTTGGGAAACAAGTAAATTATTAGAACGAAATAAAATAGCGTTTGAGAGTTTAAGCACATTGGACAAATTAAGACGATTTATAAATCCTTAACAATCTAATTTTGAGCTTCGGAGAAGCTTAATATTTATAGCAAAATAAAGATCCAATTGATAAAAAGCTCCAGCGGAGCGATATCTATAGAAAATTATGTCACTCCGCTGGGGCTTATCTAACTAACTATTATAAAATCTATAAATATATCGTCCCTCTGGGACTTGACATTATTTAAACAATATCATGAAAAAGTTTTTTTTACATCTTACCTTAATCATTTCACTTTTCACAATTTCGGCGAAAGCCCAAACCAAAATCATTGTGAGTGATTTAAAATGCGAAATGCTGACCAATCCAGAAGGAATTGACGTTTTACAGCCAAGATTAAGCTGGAAAATTAAAGCAGATATTAATGATGTAAAACAAACTCATTATCAAGTTTTAGCATCGTCATCTTTAGAAAAATTAAATGCAGGAAACGCAGATTTATGGGACAGCGGAAAGGTACAAAGCGAGGAATCTGTAAATGTAATTTATAATGGAAAAAAGCTAAAAGACCGACAAGATGTTTATTGGAAAGTAACGGTTTTTACCAATAAAGGAGAAGTTCAATCAAAAGAAACAGCACATTTCAGCATCGGAATTTTGACTTATGCCGACTGGAAATCAACACGATGGATTGGGTATGAAAAAACTTCTCAAGGAGATAGTATTTCGCAGTATTCTCGATTATCAGCGAGATATTTAAGAAAAGAAATCGACTTAAAAAAGAAAGTCAAAAGTGCCAAAGTTTATATCATGGGAATGGGCTTGTACGAGTTTTACATTAACGGAAATAAAATTGGAGATCAGGTTTTAGCTCCCGTTCCTACAGATTATACCAAGAATGTAAAATACAATGTTTTTGATGTGACTTCGCAATTGCAAGAAGGTAAAAATGCGTTGGGAACCATTTTAGGAAACGGACGTTTTTTCACGATGCGTCAGGATTATAAACCGTATAAAATCAAAACTTTTGGGTATCCGAAAATGGTTTTGCAGTTGTTTGTAGAATATACAGATGGGAGTAAAGATGTAATTAGAACGGACGATACTTGGAAAATTACAACTGACGGACCGATTTTATCTAACAACGAATACGACGGCGAAGAATACGATGCCCGTAAAGAAATGAAAGGCTGGAATACCATCAATTTTAATGATAAAAAATGGCTTTCGGCAGAATATGTTCAGGAACCGGGCGGATTCTATGAAGGACAGATGTCGGCGAATATGAAGGTAAAACGTGAAGTAAAACCGATTTCGATCAAACTAACACCAAAAGGAACTTATATCCTGGATATGGGGCAAAATATGGTGGGCTGGTTGCAATTGAAAGTGAAAGGAAATTCGGGCGACAAAATCACAATGAAATTTGCCGAATCTTTACAGCCAGATGGTTCGTTATATATTGCGAATTTACGCGATGCTAAAACAACTGATATTTATACTTTAAAAGGTGAAGGGGAAGAAGTTTGGGAACCACGTTTTATTTTTCACGGATTTCGATTTGTGGAGATTTCAGGATTTAAAACCAAACCAGCTTTAGAGAATTTTGTTGGAAAAGTGGTTTATGATGATATTGCCACAACAGGAACTTTTGATTCTTCAAACCCAATTATGAATCAGATTTTTAAAAATGCGTGGTGGGGAATCAGCGGTAATTATAAAGGAATGCCAATTGATTGTCCGCAACGAAACGAGCGTCAGCCTTGGTTAGGGGACAGAACTACTGGAGCTTATGGAGAAAGTTTCTTATTCGACAATCAGACCTTGTATGCAAAATGGTTAGACGATATTAAAAACTCACAAACTATTGATGGCGGAATTCCAGATGTAGCGCCAGCTTTTTGGCGTTATTACGGAGATAATGTGACTTGGCCGGGAACGTATATTACTGTTGCAGATATGCTGTATCAGCAGTTTGGCGATAAAAAAGTAATAGAAAAACAATATTCGTCTATGAAAAAATGGATGGATTATATGGAAGAAAACTATTTGGTTGACGATATTATGACCAAAGACAAATATGGCGATTGGTGTGTTCCGCCTGAGTCATTGGAATTAATTCGTTCCAAAGATCCTTCTCGTTTAACAGATGGTGAATTGATTTCGAGTGCTTTTTATTATCAGCTTTTAAATATAATGAAGAAATTTGCGGTAATCGCGAATGCTGAAAATGATATCAAACATTACGACGAATTAGCTTCAAGAATTAAAAGAGCATTCAACGCTAAATATTTTAATACAGCAAAAAACAGTTACGCCAATAATACTGTGACAGCGAATTTACTGCCTTTAACTTTCGGAATGGTTCCGAAGGAATTAGAGCAAAAAGTTTTCGAAAATTTAGTTCATGAAGTGGAAGTAACCAAAAATGGTCATGTCAGCACTGGCGTTATCGGAACACAATTTTTAATGCGAACGTTAACCAATTTTGGTCGTGGCGATTTGGCTTTCAAACTGGCCTCAAACAAAACGTATCCAAGCTGGGGTTATATGGTCGAAAACGGTGCCACAACCATTTGGGAACTTTGGAACGGAAACACCGCAGATCCAGCAATGAATTCGCAAAATCACGTGATGCTTTTAGGTGATTTATTGATTTGGTATTACGAAAATATGGCCGGAATCAAAAGCAATCCTGAAACTCCAGGCTTCAAACAAATCATTATGAAACCAGATTTTAATGCAGGATTGACTTATGTAAATGCTTCTTACGAATCGATTTACGGAACGATTAAAAGTGACTGGAAAAAGGATAAAAAAGCTTTAGTTTGGAATATTACTATTCCTGCTAATACAACGGCTGTAGTATATCTTCCTGCTATTGCTGTTTCTGCAATCTCAATTAATAAACAAAAGTTGGATAAAACTTCTTATGCTCATTCAATAGAAAAAAATCAAATAGTTGTTACACTTTCGTCAGGAAATTATGCAATAAACGTTAAATAATCTGCATTTTTAATAATTCGGGACAGTACAGGATGCATTGTTAGTTTTTTGGTGTTATTTTTACACTTATTAAATATTTTTACCTAAAAAAATGTTGGGTATGTATTTATAGTCAGAAAAAATAATTCATAATTTAATTAAGAATGAAGATAACAAAATTAGCATTTGTCTTGTTTGGACTTTTCCTTTTAGGAAGTTGTAAGTCGGCTTTAGAAAAAAAGACTTGGAAAGAAGGAATTTTAGTAGATCAGTTTATTTACGATAAAGCACCTTATCCATCTTGCCACGCCGTTACAATTGTCGAAGCTACAAATGGTGATTTAGTTGCCTCATGGTTTGGAGGAACGCACGAAAGACACCCAGATGTTTGCATTTATGTGGCCATTAAACCAAAAGGAAACGATACTTGGAACGAAGGCGTAAAAGTAGCCGACGGTGTCATGAAAGAAGGCCCGAGATTACCAACTTGGAACCCAGTTTTATATCAGATTCCGGGTGGCGATTTAATGTTATTCTACAAAATAGGTCCAAAACCATCAGAATGGTGGGGCGTAATCAGAACTTCATCTGATGGCGGAAAAACCTGGTCTGAGGCTAAAAAAATGCCAGACGGTTTCTTAGGGCCAATCAAAAACAAACCTGTATTATTAAGTAACGGAACATTGTTATGTCCGTCAAGTATCGAAGGCGACGGCTGGAGACTTCGTATGGAATCTACTCCGGATTTCGGGAAAACTTGGGTAATGGGCGATACGCTTCCGAGAGGAAAACAAAAAATTAATGCGATTCAGCCAAGTATTTTATTTCATAAAGATGGAAGTATTCAGGCTATCGGAAGAACTAGAAACAGAGCTATTTTCAGCACCTTCTCAAAAGACAACGGAAAAACTTGGTCGGATGTTGAGTTAATTGGATTACCAAACAACAACTCGGGAACAGATGCTGTAACACTTAAAGACGGCAGACATTTATTGGTTTACAATCACGTTTTACCTCCAGGAAAAGAAGCAAAAGGCCCAAGAACGCCATTGAATGTTTCGGTTTCTAAAGACGGAATTCACTGGAATGCCGCTTTAGTTTTAGAAGATTCAAAAATCAGTCAATATTCTTATCCTTCGATGATTCAAAGTTCAGATGGAATGGTACATATTGTATATACTTGGAGAAGAGAAAAACTGAAATATGTGAAAATCGATCCTAGCAAATTAGTAGCGCTTCCAATTAAAAACGGAGTTTGGCCGGGTGAAGAAGGAAAAGTGGTTACGGCAGTAAAAGCGGAAGAAGAGTAAAGATAAGTTCGCCATGAATTTCACTAATTTCCACAAATTTTTTAAATATTAATTCGTGAAAATTCGTGCAATTCGTGGAAAAAAAATATAAAGCCACAGATTAAAAGGATTAAAATGATTTTTTATTTTAGTTAATCTCTAAAATCTGCTCAATCTGCGAGAGTAAAAAATTTTCCCGCAGATTGAGCAGATCAAGCAGATTTTTTAATCTTTTCTAATTCATTTATCCCAATAGCTATCGCGAGTGGTAAAAAATATATAAGTATGAAATTTAAAAGAAATTTAATTGTTGCGCTATTTGTTGTTCTATCAATAACATTTAACAGCTGTGCGACGGCTCAGTCTTCCAACAAAAAGCAAAAATATAAAGTTGCGGTTTGCGACTGGATGATTTTAAAAAGACAAAAATTAGGTTCTTTTGCTTTAGCAGCTGAAATAAAAGCTGATGGAATAGAACTGGATATGGGAGGTTTGGGAAACCGCCCAACTTTCGACAGTAAACTGGGCGATCCTGTAGAAAGACAAAAGTTCTTAGATAAATCAAAAGAAACAGGAGTTGGAATCAGTTCGATTGCGATGTCGGGATTTTATGCACAATCTTTTGCTACAAGAGAAATCACACCCATGATTACAGATTGTATTCAGGCAATGAAAAACATGAAAGTAAAAGTGGCGTATCTTCCGTTAGGAACTCAGACAGACTTAGTTAAAAATCCGGAATTGCGCCCAGAAGTTATTAAAAGATTACAATGGGCTGGAAAGGAAGTTGGTAAAATAGGAGGAGTTATAGCGATTGAAACTTCTTTAAGTGCTACTGAAGAGAAAAAATTATTAGACGAAGTAGGTTCAAAATACATCAAAAGTTCATTCAATTTTGCTAATGCAGTTGATAATGGCAGAGACATTTCATCAGAATTGAAAATTTTAGGAAAGAAATATTTGGCTCAGATTCATGCTTCAAATACCGATCAGTTTTGGCTAGAAAATGACAAAGCGATTGATATGCCAAAAATCAAAGCAACATTAGATGAAATGAAATGGAGTGGATGGCTAATTGTAGAACGTTCTCGCGACGTAACTCAAGTGCACAATGTAAAAGCCAATTACGGAGCAAACGTAGCTTATTTGAAGAAGATTTTCCAGAATTAAAAAATATAGTTTTCTCATTTTTGTCATTTCGACGAAGGAGAAATCTCCACGAGAAGCTCTACAAAGATTGGATTTTCGTTGCGGAGTTACTTGCGAAGATTTCTCCTTCGTCGAAATGACAAACTAGATGGGAATTTTTAATGAATTAAATTATACCATGAAATATTTACAATTACTTTTTTTATGTCTTAACATCTCTTTGGCGACAGCGCAGAACATCACTGTTGTGAGTGATGTCAATTCGCCGAGAGCAAAATTTGGAGCAGAGAAATTATCTGAAACCCTTTCAGCAAAAGGATTCAGCGTAACGTCTTCTGATAAATTCAAAAAATCAAAAGATAAAGTAATTGTAATTGGAGAAAAAGGAACCGATTTCTGGAAGAAAAATGCGAAAAACGCTAAAATTGACGATAGCAAATTAACCAAGAAAGAAGGTTTTCAGATTCGTACTCAAAATAATGTAATTTATATTGAAGGAACAGATGCAAGCGGAGCTTTGTATGGCGCTTTAGAAGTAACAGATAAAATTAAAGCTTCAGGAAAACTTCCTTCAGAAATCAATATTGATGATAGCCCGGAAATGGTTTTGAGAGGAGCTTGCATCGGAATGCAGAAACCAGTTTATCTTCCAGGTCGTGACGTTTACGAATATCCGTATACACCAGAAACTTTCCCTTGGTTTTATGATAAAGCTTTATGGATAAAATATTTGGATATGCTGGTAGAAAACCGCATGAACTCTTTGTACTTATGGAACGGGCACCCTTTTGCATCTTTAGTAAAACTAAAAGAATATCCGTTTGCTGTAGAAGTAAGCGACGAAGATTTCAAAAAGAATGAAGAAATCTATAAATTCTTAACCGTAGAAGCCAACAAACGTGGAATCTGGGTCATTCAGATGTTTTATAATATTATTGTTTCTAAGCCTTTTGCAGAGCATTATAACATTAAAACGCAAGATCGTTCGAGACCAATTACGCCTTTGTTGTCAGATTATACCAGAAAATCTATCGCGGCTTTTATCGAAAAATACCCAAATGTTGGTTTAATGGTTTGTTTGGGAGAAGCTATCAATACGGTCGATGATGATGTAGAATGGTTTACTAAAACCATTATTCCGGGTGTTCGCGATGGTTTGCAAGCATTAGGAAAAACAGAAGAACCACCGATTATTTTACGTTCTCATGATACAGACGGGCCTTTGGTGATGGAAAAATCACTTCCGCTATACAAAAACCTTTATACAGAAAGTAAATATACAGGAGAGTCTTTAACAACTTACACTCCGGGCGGACCTTGGGGAGAAACGCATAAACAACTGAGCGCTTTGAAATCAATTCATATTGAGAACGTTCATATTTTGGCAAACTTAGAGCCTTTTAGATACGGTTCTCCAGATTTTATCCAAAAAACGGTTAAAGCAATGCATAGCGTGCACGGAGCCAATGCATTACACTTGTATCCGCAAGCTTCGTATTGGGATTGGCCATATTCGGCAGATAAAACGAAATCAGGAGAACGTTTATTAGAAATGGATCGCGACTGGATTTGGTACAAAGCTTGGGCAAGATACGCTTGGGATAGCAAAAGAGACCGTAATGAAGAAGTAAAATTCTGGGATAAAGATTTGGCTTCGAAGTACGGAACTTCTCAGGAAGCTGCTAACAATATTTTAAAAGCTTACGAAGAAACAGGAGAGATTGCTCCCAAAACATTAAGACGTTTCGGAATTACAGAAGGAAACCGTCAAACTTTATTGTTAGGAATGTTTGAAAGTCAATTGGTAAATCCGTCCAAATGGAGAGTATATCCGGGATTCCACGAATCTTGTGGGCCTGCAGGTGAATTACTTTTAGAATATGCTAAAAAAGAATGGAATAAAGAACCACATTCGGGCGAGCTTCCAACGCAAATTATTGCTGAAATTACAGAACACGGAAGATTAGCTGTTGAAGCAATCGACAAAGCTGAAGCAAGCGTCACTAAAGACAAAGAAGAATTTGAGCGTCTTAAAAATGATATTCATGCTTATAAGGCTTTCGCCGATTTCTTTTCAGAAAAAGTAAAAGCCGCTTTATTGGTTTTAAGATACAGTTATTCGAACGACATTGCCGATTTAGATAAAGCCATGCCTCATTTAGAAAAAAGCATTGAGTATTACGAATTATTGGTAAACTTGACAAAAGATACGTATTACTATGCCAACAGTATGCAGACAGCTCAACGCCGAATTCCGATTGGAGGAGACGACGGAAACAACAAAACCTGGGCAGAATTGTTACCACATTACGAGCGTGAATTGGCTAATTTTAAAAGAAATCTAGAGAAGCTAAAATCTTCTAAAGATGGTAAAATTGAAACAAAAGAAGGAAAACCTTGGAAACCAGCCGAAGTAACTTTCATCGACGAAAAACCGGGAACCTATTTAGTAAAAACCGGAACAAAAGTGTACGGAACAGATATTTCTGAATTGACTAAAATAGCACCAGAGCTTCAAAACTTAAAAGGTTTTACTTTTGTAGAAAACGATCAGAACGAAAAAGGAACACATTTGAAGTTTAGAAATACTAAAGCCGTTAAATTAGTGGTGGGTTATTTCAATTCGGATCAAAAAAGATTTTTATTACCGCCAAGTTTAGAAACTGATGCAGCAGGAAATGCGCACGGTCAAGCTGAAGTAATTCTGGCAAGCGCTATGAATTTAAAAGATTTACCACGTGTAAACATTCATACCTATACTTTCCAGCCGGGCGAGAATAAATTAGATTTAGGAAAAGGAAAGGTATTGATTTTAGGTTTCATCGATGCAGATCAGACGATAACACCACGTGATGTAGGATATATTGATGCAGGAGAAAAAGCAGCTATTGACTGGTTGTTTTATTAATCTGTTTTCCTGTAAGGTTTTCAAAACCTTGTAGGTAAATAATAAAGTTTAGAATTAAAAGAATAATTTGGGCGTGTCCCTTCGGGTCGGGCTTTCGGCTATATCTTTTATCCGCTCCGCTTCATAAAAGGATACCGCCTCAATCCCTCACGCGAATATAAGCAAAGTTAAACCTGACGGGTTTTCAAAACCCGTCAGGTTTGCTAAAAGTATAAACACAATCTTGTCATCCCGAGGAACGAGGGATCTTCGCAAGAAACTCGACATAGTTTGTCATTTCAACCGAAGGGAGAAATCACACTAGAAATTCCGTTCAGAAATTCGCCAATCTTTGTCGAGTTCCGCGTGTGATTTCTCCCTTCGGTCGAAATGACAAAGCTTACGATTTCCTGCAAGGTTTCCAAAACCTTGTAGGTATCTAAAATGAACGTTAAAAAGTTAAACCTACAAGGTTTTAAAAACCTTGCAGGAATTAGAAAATATGAATAGAATAGTTTTTTTTATTTTTTGTTTTTTTTCAAGTCTTTGCTTTGTTTGGAGTCAGAGCAAAGATTCAGGGAAGTTTCGTAAAGAAATTTCGCTGAATTCGTCTTGGGAAACCGTAATCTTGGAAAATCTTCCAGCACAGGAAGAGAGGTTTGTAGACCATCCAGAAACTGATTCCAATTGGCAGAAGGTTAGTGTGCCTCACAATTGGGATCAGTATTATGGTTTCAGAAGAACAAAACATGGAAATTTACACGGTACTGCCTGGTACAAAAAAACGCTGAAACTCGATAAAAAAGACAGTTCCAAACAGCATTTTCTTTATTTCGAAGGCGTAAGTTCGTATGCAACGGTTTGGGTGAATGGTAAAAAAGTAGGCGAACACAAAGGCGGAAGAACTACTTTCACCTTAGACATTTCCAAAGCGGTTTCTTTCGACAAAGAAAATATCATTGTAGTTAAAGCAGCGCATCCCTCTTTTATTGCCGATTTGCCTTGGGTTTGCGGCGGCTGTTCAGGAGAATGGGGGTTTTCAGAAGGCTCTCAGCCAATGGGAATTTTCAGGCCTGTTACTTTAGTTATTACAAACGATGTTAGAATTCAGCCTTTCGGTGTTCATATCTGGAACGATAAATCGGTTTCTAAACAAAAAGCAATTCTTCATACCACTACAGAAATCAAGAATTACAGCACTTCAGAACGAAAATTGACTATCGAAAATATTCTTTTGGATGCTTCGGGAAAGAAAGTTGCTATCAATAAAAGCGATAACAAAATTAATTCGGGAGAAACAAAGGAAATAGCACTGACACTTCCAGAGATTGTAAACCCAAAATTATGGTCGCCATCCAATCCGTACTTGTATAAATTGGTGACTTCAATTTGTGAAAATGGAAAAATAATCGATCAATTAACAACGCCTTACGGAATTCGCTGGGTAAGTTGGCCAGTTAGCCGTGACGGAAAAGACAATCGTTTTTTTATTAATGATGAACCTGTTTTTATAAACGGAATTTGCGAATACGAACATTTGATTGGAAAAAGTCATTCGTTTTCAGACGAAATGATTCATTCCCGAATAGAACAAATCAAAGCAGGCGGATTTAATGCTTTTAGAGAAGCACATCAGCCTCATAATTTATTATACCAAAAAGAGTTAGACGAAAACGGAATTCTGTTTTGGAGTCAGTTTTCGGCACATATTTGGTACGATACACCTGAGTTTAAAGAAAACTTCAAAACTCTTTTACGAGAATGGATTAAAGAACGCAGAAACAGTCCATCTGTAGTGATGTGGGGATTGCAGAATGAAAGTACCATTCCAAAGGAATTTGCTGAAGAATGCACGCAGATTATCCGCGAAATGGATCCGTTATCAGCTTCACAGCGCATCGTAACAACTTGTAACGGTGGAGAAGGAACCGATTGGAATGTCGTTCAAAACTGGTCGGGAACTTATGGTGGAGATCCGTTAAAATACCATCTGGAAATGACTACTCAATTATTAAATGGAGAATACGGCGCATGGCGTTCAGCCGATTTACATACAGAAGGAGAATTTGACCAAAAAGGAACTTTAAGCGAGAATCGTTTTTCTCAATTAATGGAAATTAAAGTCAGAGAAGCCGAATCGGTAAAAGACAAAATTGCGGGACAATTCAACTGGCTTTTTGCTTCGCACGAAAATCCGGGACGAGTTCAAAACGGAGAAGGTTTTAGAGACATTGACAAAGTCGGTCCAGTAAATTACAAAGGACTTTTTACCATTTGGGGCGAACCTTTGGATGCATTTTATATGTATCGAGCGAATTATGTTTCGAACAAAACCAATCCGATGGTGTATATCGTTTCGCATACCTGGCCAAGCCGTTGGGAAAAACCGGGATTCCAAAACGGAATCGATATTTATTCGAATTGTGATGAAGTAGAATTGTTTAATGATGTCAATAAAGCTTCACTTGGAAAACTAAAAAATCCGGGAATCGGACAGCATTTTCAGTTTAATAATGTTGACATTAAATACAATGTTTTATATGCCGTTGGGTATGTAAACGGAAAAGCGATTGCCAAAGATTATATCATTTTAAATAATCTGCCAAAAGCGCCAAATTTCGATGCTTTAACAACCAATAAAGTTGATATTACAAAAGCCAAAAGTGGCTATAATTATATTTACAGAGTAAATTGCGGAGGTTCTGAATTGACAGATTCTGCTGGAAATACTTGGTTAACGGATACTCATAAGAACGGACAAAATACTTGGGGTTCTTTATCTTGGACAGATAATTTTGAAAAACTTCCAGACATTTTTGCCAGTCAGAGAACCACTTTCGATCCAATAAACGGTACAAAAGATCCACAGTTATTTCAAAGTTTCAGATACGGAGTTGATAAACTGCGTTACGAATTTCCTGCACCAAACGGAGAATATTTAGTCGAATTATATTTCACAGAACCTTGGTACGGAACTGGCGGAGGGTTAGACTGTAAAGGCTGGCGTTTGTTTGACGCAGCCATCAACGATAATGTTGTTTTAAAAGATTTCGATATTTGGGCAGAAGCTGGACATGATAACGCTTTGAAGAAAACATTCAAAGTAAAAAGCAAAAATGGAAAAATTGTGATTTCGTTCCCGAATGTAAAAGCTTCGCAGGCAATTATTTCTGCGATTGCGATTGCGACAAAAGATATTCATGCAAGACCTGCGTCAGAATCTTCAAAAAATATTCAGAATTTGGTTTTAGATTCTTATGATAAAACCAACAGAATAGCTTCATGGCTGGATATTAATTCAAAACAATATTCAGATTCTGATATTGTTTTTACTGAATTGCCTTCGGAAGTTTTTGGAGCAGATTATTTGCAGTTTTCATCTCATTCTAAAAATAAAGGTTCGTTTAATGCTAAAGAAGAATCGACTATTTATATTTTAGTTGATGATAAAATAAAGATATTAAAAGGGCTTTCAGATTATAAAAAAATAGAAGAAAAAGCGAAGAACAGCAACGGAATTTCATTTGATGTTTTCACTAAAAAAGTAAAGAAAGACGAGAAAGTTCTTTTTGATAATTCAGAAACTATAAACACAATTGCAGTAGTTCCAACTTACGATATGGGTGAAAAAGACGATTCTAGACCAGTTGTAATTATCGAAGCCGAAAAGACAAAAACAACGGGAACTGGAATTGAAAAAGGAAATTTCAAAAAAGCCGATTATATTGAATTCACTAAAAAGACCAATAACAGTATCGAGTTTGAAGTAAAACCCGGGGTTGCCGGAATTTATTTAATGCGTTTCCGTTTTATGAACCGAAATGAAACTCCGATGAAAGTGAAATTCAAAATGGAAGATGCCTACGGAATCTTAATGCGAAATGATACGATTGAGTTTCCTTCTTCAACAGAAAAATGGAAGATTTTAAATACGACTTCTGGAGGTTACATTAATGCAGGAACTTATAAAATTACGTTGGAAGGTGATGATTTGAAGGGACTAATGTTAGATAACTTCGAATTTCAGTAAATGGTGGTTTGCCACGAAGGCACAAAGACACCAAGGTTTTATTGTAGAGACGCACAGGAGTGCGTTTATGTTCCAATTATCCATGCTGTTTGTCATTTCGACCGAAGGGAGAAATCACACGCGGGATTCTACAAAGACGGGAAATAACTGTGCGGAGTTTCTAGTGTGATTTCTCCCTTCGGTCGAAATGACAAAAATCAAGTCGAATTTTAGATTAGAATAAAAAACATATTTATGATTAAGCATAAAAACATATTTCAAAAAATTACAATTGCCTTATTGTTTTCAGTATCAATTTTTGCACAAAAACAAGCCAGAATTGTAGAAGATTTCAATAAAAACTGGAACTTCAAATTAGGAGATTATCCCGAAGCAATAAATGCCAATTTCAATGCATCAGATTGGAGAACACTTCAATTACCGCACGATTGGAGTATTGAAGGCGCTTTTGATAAAGATGCTAAAACCAAGCAAGCACAAGGATTTTTACCAGCGGGAAAAGGTTGGTATCGCAAAGCGTTTACTATTCCTGCAAATTGGAAAAACAAAACCATTTCAATTGAATTTGACGGTGTTTTTAAGAACAGTGAAGTTTTCATTAATGGAAAATCATTGGGAGTTCGCCCAAATGGTTATATTTCTTTTGGTTATGATTTAACGCAGTATTTGAACTTTGGAAAATCAAATACGATTGCTGTTAAAGTCGATAATGATGCACAGCCGAATTCGAGATGGTACACAGGTTCTGGGATTTACAGAAATGTGAGATTGGTTGCTAATGAAAAACTACACGTTGGAAAATGGGGAACTTTCGTAACTACGCCAGAAGTTTCAGCAGAAAAATCAAAAATACGTGTAGAAGTTACGATTGATAATGATAATGCTTCCGCTAAAGAATTTAAACTGGTTACTTCGATTGTAAATGCAGAAAATGTTGAAGTTGCTAATTTCACTTCAACAGAGAAAATCGGAGTTAAAACCTCTGAGAAAAAGATTCATGATCTGGTTTTGAATCAGCCGAAATTATGGAGTACAGAGAATCCGTATTTGTATAAAGTTATTACCAAAGTTTACGAGAAATCGAAATTGGTTGATAATTATGAAACGCCTCTAGGATTTAGATTTTTCAATTTCGATTCAGAGAAAGGATTTTCTTTAAATGGTGTTCCGACTAAAATTTACGGCGTTTGTCTGCATCACGATAATGGCGCTTTGGGAGCAGTTGAAAATATTCATGCGGTTAGAAGAAAACTGACTCTGATGAAAGAAATGGGAGCAAACGCTATTAGAATGTCTCATAATCCACATTCTTTGGAAATGATGCAATTATGTGACGAAATGGGATTTATCGTTCAGGACGAAGCTTTTGATGTTTGGAAGAAGAAAAAAGTAACCAACGATTACCACAAAGATTGGGACGAATGGCACAAACAGGATTTAGAAGATTTTATCAAAAGAGACCGTAATCATCCATCGGTTATGATGTGGAGTATCGGAAACGAAATCAGAGAACAGTTTGATTCGACAGGAATTGCGATTACAAGAGAGTTAGCAAAAATTGTAAAATCACTAGATACAACTCGTCCCGTAACTTCGGCTTTGACCGAAAATGTAATTGAGAAGAACTTCATTTATCAATCTGGAGCTTTGGATCTTTTGGGATTCAATTATAAACATGAAGATTACAAAGATTTTCCAACAAAATTTAAAGGACAAAAAATATTAGCCTCAGAAAGTGTTTCTGCTTTAGAAACGCGTGGACATTACGATCAATCGGATGTTATTAAAGCGTGGCCAACCAAACACGGCGCTCCGTTTGACGGAAATGCAGATTGGACGGTTTCGGCTTATGATCAGGTAAAATCGTATTGGGGTGCAACGCACGAAGAAAACTGGAAAACCATTAAAAGTCAGGATTTCATGGCGGGAACTTTTATCTGGACGGGATTTGATTATATAGGCGAACCTGATCCGTATCCGTATCCTGCGAGAAGTTCGTATTTCGGAATTGTCGATTTAGCCGGACTTCCAAAAGATGTATATTATATGTACCAAAGCGAATGGTCGAAGAAAACAGTTCTGCATATTTTACCACATTGGAACTGGAAAAAAGAGCAGGAAATAAACGTTTGGGCATATTACAATAATGCTGATGAAGTAGAATTATTTTTGAATGGAAAATCGCTTGGCAAAAAATCAAAACAAAATAATGATCTGCATATTGAATGGAAAGTGAAGTTTGAACCTGGAACTTTAAAAGCCGTTTCCAGAAAAGATGGAAAAGTGGTTTTAGAAAAGGAAATTCGCACCGCTGGCGAAGCTTCTAAAATTGATTTAAAAGTTGATAAAACTGCAATTAAAAATGATACTTATGATTTGGTTTACGTAACGGTTTCAATGCTTGACAAGGAGGGAAACTTAGTGCCAAACGCAATGGATTTAATTAATTTTGAAGTGACTGGTGGAGGAAAATTAGTTGGAGTTGATAATGGTTATCAAGCCAATTTGGAGTCGTTTAAAGCAAATTCCTGCAAATTATTTAATGGGAAATGTGTAGTGATTATTCAGTCGAACGGAAAGAAAGAGAATATTCAGTTGAAGGCGACGGCAGGAAATGGAATTCCAGTTTCTTCAGTTGTGATTAAAGTGAATTAAGAAAACATAAAAACTTAGAAAACTCCATTAGAAATAATGGAGTTTTTTTGTTGATAACCACATTTATTTTGTGAGTCTTGCCAGAAAGGTTGGCTGTCCATTATATCTTTTTCTTTTGCTAAAAGCTAAAAGAAGGAAAAGAAAATAGAAATTTTTAATTTTTTTCAGATTTCTTCCGTAACCCTCACACCACAGGACACTTACTTCCTATAAATTCATTTATTTAGAATTTCTTAAAAAATAAATTAGATGGAAAGAGTTTTTGCAGAATATCTTATTGAAACCCCTTATGATGTAGAACAGGCTTCGGCGGTTTTGGCAGGCGAACAGTCTTCAGGAACTTTTGTGTCAGTTCCGGGCGAAACCGAAGAATTGAAAAAACGTTTTGCAGCAAGGGTAGAGGATATTCAGTTATTGGATTTGGCAGACGAACCATCCATTCCAGGTGGCAGTATTCCTGGGAAAAAATATCAAAAAGCAAGAGTAAAAGTAAGCTGGTCGATAGAAAATTTTGGCTATAATCTGCCGGTTTTAATCAGCACTTTACAAGGAAATCTATACGAAATCACACAATTTACGGGGTTAAAACTAATGGATTTTGAAGTGCCGGATTCTTTCCAAATTCATTTCAAAGGACCAAAATTCGGAATCCAAGGTTCTAAATTATCTTGTGGCGTAACCGACAGACCGATGATTGGAACGATTATAAAACCAAGCATCGGAATGAGCGTGGAGGAAACTGCGGCTTTGGTAAAATCACTGATTGATGCAGGAATCGATTTTATCAAAGATGACGAATTGATGGGATCAGCTTCCAATTCGCCTTTTGACGAAAGGGTAAAAGCGATTATGAAAATCATTCGGGACAACGAACAAAAAACAGGTAGAAAAGTAATGTATGCCTTCAATATCAGCGATGAAATTGACGAAATGCAACGAAAATACGATTTGATTAAAAAGGAAGAAGGGAGCTGTGCGATGATCAGCATCAATAGTGTCGGCTTGTCGGGAACAAAAAAAATCTGCGATCAGGGCGAACTCGTAATTCACGGACACAGAAATGGCTGGGGAATGCTGAACCGACATCCTTTGTTGGGAATTGAATTTCCGGCGTATCAAAAAATCCAGCGTCTGGCAGGAGTCGATCAACTGCACGTCAATGGCATCCAGAATAAATTTTGGGAATCGGATGATTCGGTAGTGACCTCGATAAAATCCTGTTTGAAACCGTTTTTAGGCGGATACGAAATCTTGCCGGTAGTGTCTTCGGGACAATGGGGCGGACAAGCGGTAGAAACTTACCGAAGAACCCAAACCACCGATTTGCTGTATATGGCAGGCGGCGGAATTTTAGCACATCCAATGGGGCCAAAAGCAGGAGTAAACGCATTACAGCAGGCTTGGACAGGAGCTGTTGACGGTTTGTCTGTGGAAGAAACCGCTTTGAAATATCCTGAATTTGCCGAATCGGTTAAGAAATTTTCTAAGTAATGAAAAACAATAAATTGCTATTGGCTTATTATGGCGATGATTTCACGGGTTCTACGGATGCTTTGGAATTTCTGACGCTGGCCGGAGTGAAAACCGTTCTCTTTCTTCGAAAACCGACTCAAAAAGACTTAGATCGTTTTCCGGAAATTCAGGCAATTGGTCTGGCGGGAAAAAGCCGATCGATGTCGCCTTCAGAAATGGAAATAGAACTTTTTCCCGCTTTCGAAAACCTGAAAAGTTTTCAACCTGCACATTTTCATTATAAAGTCTGTTCTACTTTCGATTCTGCATCACACGTTGGAAATATTGGAAAAGCAATTGAAATTGGAAGCGAAGTTTTCAATCAAAAAACAGTTTTGGTTTCGCCATCTGCACCACATTTGGGACGGTTTTGTGTTTTCGGAAATCTGTTTGCCCGAATGGGAACTATTGGAAACGGAGAAATTTTCCGTTTAGACCGTCATCCGTCTATGAGTAAACATCCCGTTACACCTGCTTTGGAAGGGGATTTAACCATTCATTTAGCAAAACAAACCAAGAAATCCATCAATCTTGTCAATCTAACGACAATAGAAAAAGGTTCTGAAAAAGTTCTGGAAAAAGTTGCTAATAACAAAGCCGAAATTCTGTTTTTCGACGGATTCAATTTGGAACATCTGAAAACTATCGGAAGTGTTTTTAATGAATTAGCATCCGAAAAAACATTGTTTTCTGTAGGTTCATCCGGAATCGAAATGGCTTTGGGATTAGATTGGAAGGACAAAAAAGTCATCGGAAACGAAATCGCATTTGAATCAGCAGGAGAAGTTTCGCCCATACTCGTTTTATCAGGAAGCTGTTCTCCAGTAACATCGAGTCAAATTGAATATGCTATGCAAAATGGATTTTTGGAAATTGCATTAGAAAGCAAAGCTGTTGCTATTCAAAATCAGGCTGAAATTATAAAGAGTACTGTTGCTCAAATTGTTGACAATTTCAATCAGGGTAAAAGTACCATTTTACATACCAGCAAAGGTTCAAACGACTCGCGTATTGCAGAAACCGAATTGTTTTTTAAATCAAAAGGATTTTCAGCAAATGAAATTCAGAAACAATGCAGTTCGATTTATGGAAGTGTTTTGGGACAAATAACCAAAGAAGTAGTAAAGACTGTCAAAATAAAAAGAATCCTTTTTGCAGGTGGCGATACTTCGAGTTATGCCGCTTCGGAATTGGATATTCTTGCGCTGGAAATGATTGCGCCAATAGCTCCAGGAGCTCCGCTTTGCAAAGCTGTTTCGGACAATGAATGGGTAAATGGAATAGAAATGAATTTTAAAGGCGGACAAGTAGGCACTGCCGATTATTTTATAAAAGTATTAAAAGGAGAAAAATTATGAGCGCAAAAGTTTTAGGTTTTGTACATACATCGGCAACATTGGTTCCGTTATTTCAGCAATTAAGCAATGAGTTTTTACAGGGAATTGAAACATTCAATATAGTGGATGACAGCTTGATAAAAGACGTAATCAAAAAAGGAAAATTAATGCCCAACACAGCAGCGAGAGTCGTGAGCCATGTTCAGGCCGCTGAAAATGCAGGAGCCGATGTAATTTTGGTAACTTGTTCATCTATTGGAGCTGCGATTGAAACGGCTGCAACTTTAAGCACCGTTCCGGTGATTCGTGTAGATCAGGCAATGGCGGATGAAGCAGTGCAGATCAGCAGTAAAATTGGTGTGATTGCTACTTTGCCAACTACTTTGGAACCAACCAGTGATTTGGTCAGAAGAAGAGCGGAATTGGCAGGCAAAAACGCAACGATTACTTCTAAATTATGCGAGGGCGCTTTTGAAGCTTTAATGAGCGGAGATTCGGCTAAACATGACGAAATGGTAGCCAAAGCTTTGAAAGAATTAATGAAAGAAGTGGATGTAATTGTTTTGGCTCAGGCTTCAATGGCACGTGTTGTTGATGGCTTAAGTGCCGAAGAAAAACTAGTTCCGATTTTGGCAAGTCCAGCTATTGCAATGAAAAAACTGGCGGAGCTTTATTTCTAAAAACAATAAACAGATTAACTTTTACCATATAAGTTATATAAGTTCATTTAAGCATTAGGCAAAAAGAAAACTTATATGAATCTTATATGCCTTATATGGTTTGGAAGAAATGAATAATAACATGTTTTAATAATTATTTGTATGCGTAAATATTTTCTTTGGGCTATCCCAATATTCTTTATTGCAGCAGGTCTGGGCTGGCAGCAGCAAATGGATCTTATCTGGAAATTGGGATTAATCTTTGGTTTTTCAAGTATTGCTATTGGGATAGGACATCTGAAAGTATTAAGCGGTTATCAATACACTTTTTGGATCATCACAGCGGTTTGTGCAGGACTGCTCTATCCTGAATTTTTCCTACACGTGGGCAGTTTCGATATGCGCAACAAATGGCTTATTCTGATTATCATTCAAATGGTAATGTTTGGAATGGGAACACAGATGAGCATCGAAGATTTTACTGGTATTCGGAAATCGGGCAAAGGCGTGCTGATTGGTTTATTAGGACATTTTACCATTATGCCGATTATGGGTTTTCTGATTGCCAAAACCTTTGGTTTCGAACCTGAAATTGCGGCGGGAATTATCCTGATTGGTTCATGCAGCAGCGGATTAGCCTCTAATGTGATGACGTATATTGCCAAAGGAAATTTAGTTTTGTCAGTAACTGTAACAGCTATGTCAACTTTGGCAGCACCAGTAATGACTCCGTTTCTGATGAAAATATTTGCAGGAACTATGGTCGAAGTGCATTTCTTCAATATGATGATGGAAATTATTAAAATTGTTCTTGTGCCTTTGGCAGCAGCGATGGTTCACGATATCTTGAAAAACTATGGAACTCTCGCAAAAAAGAGAATTTATATTCTGACTATCATCTCAGCGGTTTGGCTGGCAATTATCCTTTTCTTCGGAGATACATTGGCAGTTGCGGAAGACAGTACAGTTTCACATATTTTAGAAATAATCAATTTCACTTGCGGTGCTTTTATCGTTGGTACATTATATCATTTATTGTATAAAGTATATCCAAAAATTGACGCGATTATGCCGTATTTCTCTATGTTCGGAATCATTTATTTTACTTTGGTAACCACAGCAGCGGGTAGAGATAATTTAATTCAGATTGGATTTTTACTTTTCTTGGCTTCGGTTTTGCACAACGGAGCGGGTTATTTTTTGGGCTATTGGCTCAGCAGATTAAGCGGTCTGGACAAAAAGAGCAGTCAGACTATCGCTTTCGAAGTGGGGCTTCAAAATGGCGGCATGGCTTCAGGATTGGCTGGTTCAATGGGGAAACTGGCAACTTTGGGCTTGGCTTCAGCTGTGTTTAGTCCGTGGATGAATGTTTCAGGTTCTTTATTGGCTAATTATTGGCGAAAGAAAGGGGATGAGGAAGAAGTTGTTTCCTGATTTCTTATTATTTTGTAAAGTAAAACTTCCGTTTAAAGCAATTTAAACGGAAGTTTGTAATTTAGAGCCGTATTGAATTATGTTAATAATTTTTCATTATAAAAAAAATAGAAAAATGAGACCAACTTTCTTCGAAAATCAATTAGAATTTAGAAAATGGCTGGAGAAAAACCATCAACACGAAAAAGAGCTTTTGGTTGGTTTTTATAAAGTTACGAGCAAAAAGCTTTCTATGAGCTGGTCGGAATCTGTAGATCAGGCGCTTTGTTTTGGTTGGATTGATGGTGTTCGAAAATCTATTGACAAGGATAGTTATACGATTCGTTTTACTCCAAGAAAAACTTCCAGTATTTGGAGTGCCATTAATATTCAGAAAATGGAAGATTTGACTAAAGCGGGATTGATGACTGATGCCGGTTTAAAAGCCTTTAGTTTTAGAACCGAAAATAAGTCCAAAATTTATTCGCACGAAAAAGAACCTGTTCCACTTAATTTGGAGTACGAAAATCAATTTAAGAGTAATGTAATTGCCTGGGAATTTTTCAATAAACAAGCACCTTCATACAAAAAAGTAATGATTCATTGGATTATGAGTGCGAAGCAGGAAAAAACAAGACAATCACGTCTCGAAAAGACAATAAAAGAAAGCGAAAATAAGAAGAGAGTTCTGTAAAAGTTTCGACTGAAATTCCTACTTTAGTGTCCATACATGAAGTAAATTATGGAAAGAGAAAATACCACAAAAATAGGGAGTGAAGTTCTAATGGGTATTATTTTAGCTCTTGAACTTTACGCACTTCCAACACAGTTTTATTTATTATTAGAGAATTCAGAATTTACGCTTTTTGGTGTGTTGGTTCGTTTTTTCAGTTTCTTTACCATTTTGACTAATTCGATTGTTTTTATCTGCAGTGCCTTTAATCTGTTCGGAAGAAGATTTAAGATAAGTGCTTTTTTCAGAAAAACTACAACAATTACCGCTATAACAGTTTACATTATAATTGTCGGACTCGTTTTTAATTTACTGCTTCGCCAAGTTGTCGAATTAAAAGGACTTCACAGTATTGTCAGTGAAATTTTCCATACGGTTGTGCCCGTTTTGTTTTTCTTTTACTGGCTTTTTTATGTTGATTTAGAAAAGATTTCTCTGAAAACTATTCTGCTTTGGCTGATTTACCCAATAATTTATGTTGTTTATACCTTATTTCATGGTATTTACACCGATTTTTATCCTTATCCTTTTATTGATGCCGTAAAATTGGGTTTTCCCACAGCCATGACCAACGGATTATTTGTTTTACTAGCATTTGTGGTTTTGTCTTATGTTTTAATTTTTGTCTCCAAACTAAAAAATATTCTCATTAGATAAAGTATTGATTATAAGATTGTCTTTTTCTAAAAAACTAAGACATCCTGTTTTGACGTAAATAGAAAAAGAAGATTTTTTTTGAAGACAATTAGTAGAAAACATCAAATGATAAAAAATACAAATCAGCATTTTATTCTTACTTTTTTGCAGTGGTTTAAGGAATTTGATGATAATTATTTGGTAAAAATGATGATTTGTTGATATAAAATTTATATTTGCGCAAAGAAAGGAAGACGAAAATCAGCTCAGAACAAGAAAATATCAGAATTGATGAAACGTATTACAAAGAACTATTTTATTCTTTGTATCCACGTCTTGTGAGCTATAGTTTCACTTTTGTAAAAGATAATTTTCTTGCCGAAGAAGTGGTAGAAAACGTCATGTTGCAACTTTGGGAAAACCGAATCAAGTTCGAAAAAATAGTCGATGTCAAATCGTACTTATACACCATGGTTCGCAATGGTTCTTTATTGGCTTTAAAAAAAGAACAAAAAGTAGTCGAATTAGATCATAAACTTTCAGACGAGACTATAGAGTTTGATTTTAATATTCTGGAAGAAGAATTATATTCCACTTTAATAGACGCTTTAAATTCCTTGCCGGAAAAATGCAAAGAAGTTTTTGAACTTTCCTGTCTGGAAGGGATGAAGTATAAAGACATAGCCGATCAGCTTAATATTTCCGTTAATACAGTGAAGTCACAACGTGCCCGCGCCATAGAATTATTGAAGGAAAAACTTAAAAATCACTCCGAACTTTTATTTATTTTGCTTTTTCTTTAAAAAAAATCAAAATTCTTTCCACCCATTTTTGATATTTCATACTCTTAGTTATATAACATTTACTTAAACTGTTAATAACCGACACTTAATATCAAAAAATATGTCCCAAGGAAAGAAAGAAATTATAATCGCAGCTCTTATAAGAAAACAATTGCTTGTAGGAGAATTATCGATTGAAGAAAATGCTCTTTTGCAAGAGTGGCTTTCTGTACCCGAAAATCAAGAATATTATCAGAAAGTTATTGATTTAGAAACTTTAAAATCAAAAGAAAGATTTTACAAATCTATTGATACTGACGCAGCATTCGAAAGAATCAAAGAAAAACTTGGTTTTGAAGATTCGCCTGTAATCTCTCTTTTCAATTATAAAAGATTTTGGAAGTACGCCGCTATTTTGGTGTTTCTTGCAGGAATCACTTCTGTTTTCTTTTATATGAATAATGGAGAAACTTCAAAGAATCAGGAAGTAGTTGTAAAAAGTATTGAACCAAAATATAACAATCCGACTTTAGTTTTGGCTGACGGAACAGTAGTTTCTTTAGAACCGAAAAAAGAGAAAATCGTTTCTAAAAATGGAGTTATTTCCAACGTAAACAAAGTTTTGGTTTATGATGCTAAAGATTTAAAAGGTGTAGTTTCTACTGGAGATAATACTTTAATTGTTCCTGTCGGCGGTATTTATGCTGTAAGTCTTTCAGACGGAACAAAAGTCTGGCTGAACTCCAAATCCTCTTTAAAATATCCTGTAGAATTTAGCGGAAACAAAAGAACAGTAACCCTTGAAGGAGAAGCCTATTTTGAAGTAACTAAAAATACGCATAGTCCTTTTACAGTAAAAACAAAATCCGGAAATGTTACGGTTTTAGGAACGCATTTTAATGTTAGCGCCTATGAAGAAGACAAAAACTTTGAAACGACACTTACGGAAGGAAAAGTAAAAGTCTCTGACATCAGTAAATCTAAGCCAGCAGAAGAAACTATTTTACAACCAGGACAACAGGCAAGAGTTAAAAACGAAGCTTTGAGAGTGGTTGAAGTTGATCCGTCAGCTTATACAGCTTGGAAAGACGGTAAATTCTATTTTGAAAATGAAAACCTGAAAAACATTTTGACCAAAATGGCAAGATGGTACAACTTTAATGTGAAGTTCGAACAAAAGGCATTAGAGCAGATTAAGTTTACGGGAATTGTTTTAAAAGATGAACCGATTGATCATTTTCTGGATATTATTAGTAAATCATCCAATGTTAAATATAAAATAACCAAAGTAAACCAAACGTATGAAGTAACCGTAAGTAAGTAAAAAAAGAAAACCGGAAAATATTGCAGTATTTCCCGGCGAGTATTTGTTCAGTCGACAAAAAGAGTTCGAAATCCATTAACCAACCAAAACATTTTAAAAGTATGAAAAAAAACCTATCCGCAAAAGATTGTGGGGTAAAATCCGCGCTTTGGGATAAATTTCTTGACCTAATGAAGAAATCCCTAATATTATCGATATTTCTTTTTAATATAGTCGCTTTTGCCTATGCGCAAAAGGTAACTATAAATGCAAGAAACCAATCTGTATCTGCCGTTTTAAAAACAATTACAAGAAAAACCAATGTAGAGTTTTTCTACAGTGATGATGTATTTGATGCTCAGAGAAGAGTAAATATTTCTGCAAATAAAGCCGATGTTATGGCTGTTATCAAAGAATTAATTGGTGACGATTATAAAGCAGAATTTGTAAATAACAAATTGATTGTTATTGCATTAAATCCAAAAGTAAAAACAAACCAAACTTCTGTATTAGAAGAAAAAATAAAGATTAAAGGAGTTGTTACCAATTCGAAAAAAGAATATTTAATTGGAGCAACTGTTTGGGTAAAGGGAACTAAAGATGGTGCTATTACCAATTTTGATGGTTCTTATGAAATCATGGCTAAAAAAGGCGATGTTCTTGTTTTTGAGTATTTAGGATACAAAAAAACAGAGGTTACTGTTACGGATAGTTTGATTATCAATCCAGTTTTATTGGAAGATGTTAGCAAGCTTGATGAAGTAAAGATTGTTTCTACAGGATATCAAAAAATTGATAGAGAGCGCTCTACAGGATCTTATGTTGCAATTACAGCCAAAGATTTAGAAAAAGTTCCTGTAAACAATGTGCTTCATAGATTAGAAGGGCAGGTTGCTGGTCTGCAATTAAATATTCAGGATTCTGATAACACTTTTGTTTATGGAACTACATATGGAGATGGTCAAGGCAGAAATAGTTATAATCTTGCCATTAGAGGAAAATCTACTTTTGAAGGTATAACAGGGTCTAATGCAATGCCATTAATTGTACTTGATGGTACGCCTACAGAATTAGATATCAGAACGATAAATCCGAATGATATTGAGAAAATTACTTTCTTAAAAGATGCAGCTTCGGCTTCTATTTACGGTGCAAGAGCGGCAAACGGAGTAATGGTAATTGATACTAAAAAAGGAAAGCAGGGACAAACGAGAATCAATTTTTCTCAAAATTATGGTTTTTCGAATAAGCCTTCCTTATCAAAACTTCCATTAATGAATTCAGCTCAGGTTTTAAATTTAGAACAGGAATTTGTAGATAAAAATTTGGTTACAGATCCGGCAAGTATAACGTATATGTTAGCTCCTCCTATTAGTCAGGGAATGGACTTGATGTTTCAATACAAACGCGGTGCAATCTCTGAAGCTCAGAGAAACGCCGGCTTAGATATATTGCGTAATCGTAATACTTATGGACAGACAGAACAGTATTTGCTCCAAGCATCATCCACTCAAAATTATAATTTATCGTTTAGTGGTGCACAAAATGATTACTCTTATTTCATGTCTGGATCGTATTCTAAAGAAGAAACTCAATCAAAAGGAAATAGCGGACAACGTTTGACTTTGTTATCAAATCAGGACTTTAAGCTTTTCAATTATTTAAAAATGAACACAAGCTTGAGAGGTTCTATTTTTAAATACAATATGAATGCTTTAGGACTTTCTCCATTAGGAATTTCAGCAAATACGTTATTGCCTTACGATCAAATTGTTGGAGAGGATGGAAATTCAGTAAATTATTACCACCGTTATTATAGTGCACAAACTATGGCGTTGGAGCAACAGGGGTATTTACCATGGACTTACAATTATATAGATGAATTGAACAATAGTGATAAGTCATCAAGCGAATTAAATTTTGGAGCTACCATTTCGGCTACTGCTCCTTTATTAAAAGGTTTAGATGCTGTAGGAACTTATTCAATAGAAAATGGACGCACATCAAATGATAATATGTTCAATGAAAATACTTTTTATGCACGTGATAGAATCAATTCGGCAACATCTATAAACAGTAATGGTGATTTAGTACATGCAATTCCGCTAGGAGGTATTTATCAAAATAACGAATTTGGAACGAGCAGTTACACGATGAGAGGACAGTTAAATTATGATGGTATAATTGGTCAGGATCATTTGATTAACGCAATGGCAGGTATTGAAGCAAGAGAAACGAGAGAAAGTCAAGACAGTAGAACATTATTTGGATATAATCCAAAAACGCAGACTTCTGTAGATCTTCCGTCGTTAAATTATGTTGATGTAAACGGATACAACTACACGCTGCAATATGGTAACGAGCATAAAGATGTTCGAAGAAGATTTTTATCGTATTATGCAAATGCAGGCTATACTTATAAGAACAAATATACACTTACAGGAAGTGCCCGTTTAGATGACTACAACAATTTTGGAGTAGATAAAAAACTACGAAGAACACCTTTATGGTCAACAGGAGCAAGATGGAATATTAAAGAAGAATCTTTCCTAAAAGACAGTAACTTATTTAATAGCTTAAGTTTAAGAGCCAGTTATGGTTACAATGGTAATATTAATATGGAAGTCTTTCCTTTTACCAATATAACTTTAAATAATTTAGATAGTTTTTCACAGCTGCCTTATGCTTCAATAAGTAAGCCGGCAAATCCTAATTTACGTTGGGAAAAAACAGCAATCTTAAACTTAGGAGTAGATTTCTCTATCTTAAACAGTAGATTAAGCGGTACTGTAGAATATTATAAAAAGAATAGTAAAGATTTGATCGTAGAGTTCCCAATTTCTCCATTTTACGGAGTTCAAAATAACTCGTTAACACAAAATGCAGCAACATTATCTGGAAATGGTGTCGATTTAAGTTTAAACGGAACTATTCTAAAAGCAAAAGATTTTTCTTGGAATGCTGGTCTTGTAGTTACATACAATACTACGGAAGTAACCGATTCTCGTTTTCAAAATTTCAGTCAGTATTTAAATGGATCAGGTGGAACACCGCCAGTTGAAGGTTATCCATTGGGCAGTGTCTTTGCTTTTAGATCAGCAGGATTAGATGCAACTGGTAGAACTCAGGTATATGATAAGTCTGGTAATATTGTAAACTCTTTTACTTCTTTAAAAGACATTGAGGATATGAAATACATGGGAACCAATATCCCATCATATTTTGGAAGTTTTAGCCACACCTTTACGTATAAAAAATTGTCATTATATATTTTGGCAACTTACAAATTTGATTATGTAATGTTTAAACCAACTTATGGAGGTTATGTAGACAGATCAGGAAGATTTAGCAGATACGATTTAAATACGGATATTGACCAGAGATGGAGAACCCCAGGAGATGAGGCTACTACGTCAGTTCCAGGAATTGTGGGTTCATCTGGTACTAGTCTTGTGAGGTATTTGTCTTCAGATAACCGTATTATGGAAGGAGACCATATTCGTTTTAGAGAGCTTTCGCTAAAATACGATTTAAATGACTTAATCAACAGAGGTTCTATAACAGGTGCTTCGGTAACTTTTACAGCTAGAAATCTTGGTTTCTTCTGGAGAAAAAACAAAGACGGTTTAGATCCTGACTTTTTACCTTACACGGGAACTAACATGAAATTGCCGGCAATGGCCATGTATTCAATTGGTTTTAATGTTAATTTTTAATTTTTTAAAGATGAAAAAATATTTAAAATACATCACGATAATAGCTTTAGGAGCAGTTGTTTTGAGCTGTGATAATTACGTTGATATCAAAACCGAGGGTAGATTAATACCCGAAGAAACTGAAAACTACAGATATCTATTAAATAATACATATGCATTTGACATAAATTATGGAGCTTTAGATGTAGCATCAGATGATATAAGTTTTCAAAATGAAGCGCAGACGACTGCATTAAGTGCTTCAGATTACAATCGTCCTTTTGTGAATCAATACAAGTGGGCAGATCAAATTTATTTTGATGGTGAATTAGATTATAATATGAATAGCATGTATAGTGCTTTGTACAATGCTAATATTGTGATCAATGAAGTAATGCAAAGTAAAGAAGGAACAGAAGCTCAAAAACTAGCCATTAAAGGTGAAGCACAAGTACATCGCGCTTTTATCTTTTTAACTTTGGTAAATGCTTTTGGAAAAGCTTATGATGCCACTACAGCAGCAACAGATCTGGGAATTGTTCTTTTTACAACTCCAACAGTTTCAGACAATATCAGAAGAAGTACTGTTCAAAATGCATACGATATTATTTTAAGTGATTTAAACGATGCTGTAAATTCAGGGTTAAAACCAATTAATTCGGGTAACAATGTTGCGTTTCCTTCGAGAGCCTCGGCTTATGCACTTTTAGCAAGAACGTATTTGTATATGCGTAATTATCCTTTAGCTTTAGAAAATGCAGAAAAGTCATTAGCAATTCAAAGTACATTAAACAATCTGGAAGATTACGAGTTTAGTGCTTTTCCAACCAGAAGACTGGATAGAGAATTAATTTTATCAAAGTGGAACGGATATTCTTCGTTAACTTATGCACCGCAAATTTTATCATTAAGTAATGAATTAATAGATTCATTTGATACTAATGATTTGCGTTATGTATTGTTTACACAGCCAACCAGTACTTTTAGTTCTGATTATACAATAGGAAGAACTTATGCTAAAGAAGGTTTAACAGGAGAAAGCCGAAACGGAGGGCCAACAGTACCAGAGATGATGCTAATCAAAGCTGAATGTCTTGCAAGGGCAGGTTCAGGAGATTTGGCAATGACTGAAATAAATAAGTTAAGACAAAAGAGATTTAGAGCTACAGAATATGTTGCCATGACAGCAACAGATAGTAAAGATGCTTTAATTAAAGTGTTGGCAGAAAGACGAAGAGAATTAATGGGACATGGCAATTTTAGATGGTTTGATTTGAAACGATTGAACAAAGAACCTGAATTTGCTAGAACTATTACACATACTTTTGCAGGACAAACATTTACACTTGCTCCAAACAGCGATCGTTACCAAATGCCGTATGCTCCAATTTATTACGATTACGCTCCAAACTTACAAAAGAATCCATAATTAGATTACTCATAAAAGTGCACTCATCATTCTTTGAGTGCACTAAAATCAAAAAATAACAGACATGAAAAATATCAAACTGATACTATTTCTTTTTAGTATCACTACCACTTTATTTGCTCAAGAAATGGCGATTAAGCTTTCGCCAGAACATCCAAATCCAGGAGACGAGGTTACATTAACGTATGATGCGTCTAATGGACCGCTTTCCAATGCGAAATATGTAAACGTAGTCGTATATACTTATGATAACTTTAAATGGCTTATAAACGATATCACTTTGAAAGCTGACGGAGATAAAAAATGGACTGCAAAAATGAAGCTTTCAGATCATGCTTCTTTTATCAACTGTGTTTTTAAATCGGATACCATCGTAGATAGAGGAGAAAAAATGCCTCATGCTTATATGTTTGCACAAGTTCCAGGAGCTTACACAGGCTGGGGACTTTTACGAAGCAGAGCATTTATGGATGAAGTTCCAAATGTCGTGCACGATAGTGCTTATATAAGAGATGAAGTAGGTTTGATGTGGATTAAATACGAATTGCAATACCATCCTGAAACACGTAAAAATGTTTTCTCTTATGGTTTAAAATTCAAACAACAGTCAACTGAAGGAGATGTGTCACCGATTTTCAAGAAAGAACTTCGTTTTATTTTGAGTGAAAATAACTTAAGCAACGTCACACAGTATCAAATTCAGAAAACATTAGGTTTAATGCCGCAACCAGCCAATAAAGCCTTCACAGATTCTGTTCAAAAGGTTTTAGTGACTAAATATCCAAATGGCGTTTGGGCTCGTGATTTAGAGATTAAAAAAATATTCAATGAGGCTGATTTCAATAAAAAAGTAGCTTTATACAATGCCTTTGAGAAAAACTTTCCGCAAAGTAACTTTCAAGATGTAGTTACTGATACAGAAGCACTTTTTTACGATAAAATGTACAAAGCCATTGCTTACAATTATATCGTAAAAAACAAAGATTACAATTATGCAATCAACAATGTAAAGAAAGCGTCATACGGAATTGTATTAGATTATGCTTGGCATTTAGTATCTATTCCTTTTGACAGAGATCAGGAAGGAAGCGAAAAAGCCTCTTTAGAAACATTAAAAAAATATGCAGATGTAATTTATCCTGAATTAGAAAGTAGAGAAGCAGTTGTTCCAAAGGAATATGCACAGAAATTATCATTGAAAGAATGGCAGGAGCAATGTTTGAACTTTGGAGCTAGAGAGTTTTTTACGTATGCAAAACTTCAGGAAATTTTCAAAAATTATGATTTAGAAAGAAAATATTTGGACAAAATAAAACCTGTAATGCAGTTTAAAAATGCTTCTTATAACGAAGTATATTCAAGAATGCTTTTAAGAGAAGGAAAGACCGAAGAAGCTAAAGCTTATATTTTAGAAGCAGCAAAACAAAACCAAGTTACGCCTGTAATAATTGCAACTTTAAAAGATTTGTATTTAAAAGAAGGTAAAAAAGAAGCTGATTTCGAGACTTACTTAAATTCTTTAAAAGCAGATAAAAATGAAGAGCATAAAAAGAAATTAATCTCAGAATTAATCAATCTTCCAATTGATGGATTTGAAATGGAAAGCAGCCGTGGCGGAAAAGTAAAATTAGCCGATCAAAAAGGTAAAATTGTAGTTTTAGATTTCTGGGCGATGTGGTGCGGACCTTGTAAAAATGCAATGCCAGGAATGAATATGGCAGTAAACAAATACAAAGCCGATGATAATGTGAAATTCTATTTTGTAGATACAATGGAATACATTAAAGATTTTAAAGCGCAGACTCAGGCTTTTATTAAAGAAAAAGGTTTTGATTTTACAATTCTGTATGATAGTAAAAATCCAAAAACAGGAAAATTCGATGCGGTTTATGACAAGTATTCAAAAGCATTTCACTTCTCTGGAATTCCTGAAAAAATGATTATCGACCAAAATGGAAATTTAAGATGGATGTCTAATGGTTATTTTGGAAGCCCAAGCGAATTGGTTGATGAAATTTCGATTATCGTTGACTATTTAAAAGCTGAGAAAAAATAATTTAGTTAAGATTATAAAATGAAAATTGTTAATTTTTTATATCTCAGTATAGCAGTATTGTGCTGTCAGATTGGTTTTTCACAAACCATCTGGCAGGGACAGTACCATTCGTACCGAATTGTTTTATCGGGAGATTTGGCAAAATACAAAACAGATTCTTTAAGTGTGAAAATGCCGGAATTAGATATCGATAAAAAAGTAGCCACAACTGTAAAAGGTGATAGTGTATCCTTTAAAAATGAGATGTATGGATTTTCTTTTAAAGGGAAATACAATGTCGATAAAAGTGCGATTTCAGGAATTTTTAATTATTATTCAATTCCAAACGCAGCAATTGTTTTAAAAAAAGAAAAAGAAATCCAACCGTTATATTTTTCGCAGCATCCTAAAAAGCCATATCCTTATCAGGTTATTGATATGACTTTTCTAGGAAAAAATACAAAATTGACTTATGGCGGAACATTAACTATTCCGAAAGGAAAAAAGAAATATCCATTAGCGATTTTAATTTCAGGAACAGGACAGCATGATCGTAATTATACCTATATGGGAAGACAATCTTTTACCGTTTTGGCAGACTATCTGGCAAAAAACGGAATCGCTTCTTTACGTGTAGACGACCGTGGATATGGAAAAACTACTGGAGATTTTGAAAATGCCACAACAGGAGATTTTGCTAATGATGTTGAAGAACAAATCGCCTATTTAAAAAGTGATAAAAATATAGATCCCTCTTTTATTGGAGTAATCGGACACAGCGAAGGCGGTATGATTGCCTCAATCGTAAGTTCACGAAATAAAGATGTAAAATTTATGATCAGTCTTTCTGGTGTTGGCGTAAGCGGATTAGAAATGCTGAATCTTCAAAACACAGCTATTTTAAAAAGTTATAAATTCTCAGATAAAGTTGTAGCCAAACAGATGGAAATGTACAACATTATGTTTAAAGTGGTTTATGATACCAAAGACAATGAATCTGCACAGCCTGCAATGGAAGTAAAGTTAAAAGAATGGATGCAACAACAAGACACCACAACTTTAAAAGAAGTACAAATGTGGGATGGACGCGATCAGACTTTCTTATACCGTTATGGAAAAGATGCCGATAGGAAATGGTATCGTTACACGATTCATTACAAACCAGAAAACTATCTGCCAAAGATTACAGTTCCGGTATTTATAGCAAATGGAGACAAAGACATTCAGGTTCCTGCTGTGGAGAATATTGATTCATTTAAAAAATATCTAGGTACAAAAGATTTGACAACCAAGATTTATCCCGGTTTAAATCACATGTATCAGCATTGTAAAACTTGTACTCAGAAAGAAGTTTCAGAGCTCGATGAAGTTTTTGCTACAGAAGTTTTAGAGGATATTTCAAAATGGATTTTGGCTCGATATAAAAAATAGTACTTTTTTAAAAGAGTTTAATGGTTCTGTTTGTCATTCCGAGGAACGAGGAATCACACTAGAAATTCTACAAAGATTGGCGACCTGCTTTGTCGAGTTTCACATGTGATCCTTCCTTCGTCAGGATGACAAAAAAGAGAAATCTAAATAAAAATCAATATTTTCATCATGAAAAAAATATTTCTTTTTATCGCAATATTCTTTGCGATAAGCAATCTTACAGCCCAAATTTACGATCCCGTTTCATTTACCACTTCAGTAAAAGAAATAGGAGAAAACAAATATACTTTGAGTATAATTGCTAAAATTGATAAAGGCTGGCATATTTATTCTCAGAACGTTCCTTCTGGAGGACCAGCTCCGACAAGTTTTACTTTTCCAAAGTCTAAAAACTACAAGACAATAGGTTCTGTAGTCGAGCCTGCAGGACACGAAGTAGACGATCCTGTTTTTAATATGCGAATTAAATACTTTGCAGATAAAGCCATTTTTACACAGAATATCGAAAGAAAAACAAACGCTGCTTTTACTATTGATGCTGTAATATTTTTTATGGTCTGCAATGATAACAGCTGTTTGCCTCCGGGAGAAAAAGAAGTAAAATTTACCTTTAAAAAATCGGATGTACCAGTTAAAAACGAAGAATTAGCAAGTACAGCTCCAGAAGAAAAAAATACAGATTTGGCTCCAAAAGACGAATCAATTACTAAACAGGATACCACAAACAACACAACAGATTCTGTTAGCATTGCCAGCAAGGACACTCCTGAAACTTTAAATAATTCAGCAAAAACTTCAACAGGAAAAACAGCTCCTGAAGAAAGCTTATGGACATTATTTTTCTTCAGCTTTTTAGGAGGTCTTGCGGCTTTGTTTACGCCTTGTGTATTCCCGATGATTCCAATGACGGTAAGTTTCTTTACCAAACAAAGTAAAACCAAAGCAACCGGAATTAGAAATGCCATGATGTATGGTATTTTTATTATCGTAATTTATGTGATTTTAGGAAGTTTGGTTACAGCGATTTTTGGAGCCGATGCACTAAATGCTTTAGCAACCAATGTCGTTTTCAATATTGTATTTTTCCTGCTTTTATTAGTTTTTGCCTTGTCCTTTTTAGGCGCTTTCGAAATTGTATTGCCAAGTTCATGGCTGACGAAAATTGATCAGAAGTCGGAAATGGGTGGCGCTTTTGGTATTTTCTTTATGGCATTGGCTTTGGCTGTTGTTTCGTTTTCTTGTACAGGTCCAATTGTCGGGACTTTATTAGTTCAGGCGGCAAGTCAGGCAGGAATTGCTCCCATTGTCGGAATGCTTGGTTTTTCATTAGCGATTGCATTGCCGTTTGCTTTGTTTGCCGCTTTTCCGGGCTGGATGAATTCACTTCCAAAATCGGGTGGCTGGTTAAATTCCGTTAAAGTGGTTTTAGGATTTTTAGAATTGGCTTTAGCCTTTAAATTCTTAAGCAACGCCGACTTAGTTTTACAATTGCATTTATTAGAAAGAGAAGTATTCCTGGCCATTTGGATTGCCATATTCTCTGTTTTAGCTTTTTATTTATTTGGCAAAATCCAGTTGTCACATGATTCGCCTGTAACTCATATTTCTGTTGGAAGACTGAGTTTAGGAATTATGGTTCTGGCATTTGTGGTGTATATGATTCCCGGACTTTGGGGCGCTCCTTTGCAATATATCAGTGGATTTCCGCCGGCAAAACAATACAGTGAATCGCCAAATGGATTTGGAAATGTTGTAACTCAAAACAATGAAAAAACAGCATTGCCAGAAGGCGCAGAAAGCGGTCCAAACGGAATTCCGACTTTTCATGATTATGAGGAAGGTTTAGCTTATGCGAAAAAAGTAAACAAACCCATAATGTTAGATTTTACAGGATATGCCTGTGTAAACTGCCGTAAAATGGAAGAACGTGTCTGGCCGGATCCAAAAGTTTTGAATGTTCTAAATAATGATGTGGTTCTGATTTCTTTATATGTAGACGACAAAAGGCCTTTATCTGAAGAGGAACAAGTTACTTCCAAAATTACAGGCAAAGTCCTAAAATATACAGGACAGAAATGGAGTGAACTTCAGATTCTGAAATACAAAACCAATGCACAGCCGTATTACGTTTTAATGGATCATCAGGAAAATGATTTGAATAAACCATCGGCTTATAATCCAGATATAAAGGCATATTATGAGTGGCTTCAGGAAGGAGTCCGGAACTTTAAAAAATAATTTGGGACACGGATGAAACGGATTTACTTCGTAAAGACGCTGATAAAAACGGATTTTTTTTAAATATTATACTAAAATCAGTGAAAATCCGCGTTTTCGCGAAAGCGAATCCGTTAAATCCGCGTACCAATCAACCCAAAAATAAAATGTATCAAATGAAAATCTTTCAATTAAAATATTGGCTTTTTGTCCTTTTAATCGGATTAAAAAGCGTTGCCCAGTTTTCGACCACAATTCCGTTGGACAAAAACGTAGTTTCGGGAAAATTAAAAAACGGAATGAAATATTATGTCCTACATAATGAATTTCCAAAAGACCGTGTTTGTTTTTATTTCGCTCAAAATGTCGGCGCAATTTTAGAAAACGACGATCAAAACGGATTGGCGCATTTCCTGGAACACATGGCTTTTAACGGAACAAAAAACTTTGAAGGAAAAGGAATTATCGATATGCTGGAGAAAAAAGGAGTTCGTTTTGGTGCCGATATCAATGCTTATACGGCACAAGATCAAACCGTTTATAATTTGAGTAATGTTCCGGCAACAGATTCAAAACTAATTGATTCCTGTCTTTTGGCATTACACGATTGGTCAGGTTTTCTTTCTTTAAAAGATTCAGAAATTGATGCAGAAAGAGGCGTAATTAGAGAAGAATGGCGCACCAGACGTGATTCTGATTTCAGACTTCGTTTAGAAACTGATAAAACGTTATACAAAGGTTCTAAATACGCAAAACGTGATGTAATCGGCGATTTGAATATTATTAATAATTTTGATTATCAGGTTCTTAGAGATTATTATAAAAAATGGTACCGCCCAGATTTACAAGCTGTTATTGTAGTTGGAGACATTGATGTAAAAGAAATTGAAAAGAAAATCATTGAAACTTTTTCTTCTATAGAAATGCCTAAGAATCCAGCAGAACGTTATTATGTTTCAATTCCGAAAAATAAAGGAATGGAATATGTTTTGGCAAAAGATAAAGAAGCGCAGGAAACTTCAATTATTCTTTACTACAAAAAAGACTATGATAAAGTAAAGAATAACGAAAAGATCAGAAGAGATTTAGTCAATAATCTGGCAACCGATATGATGAACAGACGTTATCAGGAATTTATTCAAAACAATGAAACCGCTGTACTAAAAATGGCAACTGGACCTTCGGAAGTTTCAAGACTAACCAATTCGCACAGTTTATATATGGTTCCAAAAAACAATAAAACACTGGAAGGTTTCAAAGAAATGATGATCGAAACCGAAAGAGCGATTCGTTACGGATTCACACAAAAAGAATTAGACCGAAACAAAGAAAGTGTTTTGAGTTATTATGAAAATCTGCTTCAGAATAAAGACAAAATTGATAATGATACTTTCTCTGAACAATTAGTGGAATATTTTCTGAAAGCGGTTCCGTTTGAAAGCATTGAAGCGGAGTATGAAAACATAAAAAAAAGATTGGCTTCGATTACGCTTTCAGAGATCAATCAGGCGGTTAAAAAGCTTCAGACAACCGATAATATTGTGATGACGGTTACAGGCCCGGATAAAAGCGATGTAGTATATCCTTCAAAAGAAGATTATCTGAAAATCATGGCAGAAGTTAAGAAAATGCTTCTTGAGAAATACAAAGAAACCGATACAGATCAGCCTTTGATTACAGCAGAATTGAAAGGTTCTAAAGTGACAAAAGAAACGCCGATTGAAGGAATAAAAGGAGCGAAAAGTTATGTTTTAGGAAATGGAGCCAAGATCGTTTTATATCCAACGACTTTAGCAAAAGATGAAGTTTTGTTTTCTGCTTATAGTTTAGGAGGAAGTTCATTAATTAAAACAGAAGATATTCCGTCTTCTCAAATTGCGGTAAGTTTGGTAGAAAGTTCGGGTTTAGGCGCATTTAAAAGCACTGATTTAAAAGATAAATTAAACGGTAAAATCGCTAACGTAAAACCCTATATTACAGAGTTGACGGAAGGTTTTCAAGGTTCAAGTAACCAAAAGGATTTTGAGACTTTATTACAATTGCTGTATCTCTATTTTGAACAGCCAAGATTTGATAAAGATTCGTACGCAAGAATGCTGACCGGTTTTAGTAATTCTTTAGAAAACGCTGCGAATACCAATCCGAAAGTTTTTAAGGATACTATTTCGCAGTTAAATTACAATCATAACAAAAGAGTTCCTTTGTTGAATGAAGATTTTCTGAAAAGATTGAGTTTCGAAAAAGCTTCGGAAATCTATAAACAAAGAATTCAAAATGCAGCCGATTTTACTTTTGTATTTACCGGAAATCTTCCTGAAAATGCCATTGCATTATTGGAAAAATATATTGGAAGTATAACAGCAGATGCAAACAAAAAAGAAAATTATGTTGACAATCATTTAGATCCAGCACCGGGAATTGCAAAGCAGTTATTGGTTCGCGAGATGAATGTTCCAAAAGCGAGTGTTTACATTCGATTTGTAAAACAATTTCCGTACAACTATAAAAATGTATTTACAATGCATATTTTATCTGAATTATTGTCTAAAAAATACCTGGACTTAATTCGTGAAGAAGAGGGCGGAAGTTATGGTGTTCATGTCTCTAATTCAGTGAGCCGTCTGCCGTCTGATGAATATTCAATGACGATTAATTTTGACAGTGATCCTGCAAAAGAAGAAAAACTAACGAAAATTGTTTACGAGCAAATCGCTTTAATGCAACAAAAAGAAGCGAAAGAAGAAGACATTCAATCGGTTAAAAATACGGTTTTAAAAGCTAGAGCAGAAAAAGTCCTGACAAACGGATTTTGGCTAAGCAGTTTAAATAATATGATATTGAACAATGAAACGTTCAAAGACGACGTTATTTACAAAAAAACTTTAAACGAAATCACAGCAGCCGATTTAAAAGCTTTCGCTAAAGAATTCTTCGCAAAACCAAGTACAGTTGAAGTAATCATGAAATCGAAACCGCAGGTTGCTGGACCACAATATTAGCATACATTGGTTTTTCATTTGTTTTTAAGAAGTATTTTGAATTAGTAAGCATATACAACTAACTTGAAAAACCTACGGAGAGCTGTCTTAATTGACAGCTCTTTTTTTTTAGTTTAAAATGTAACGGAGTATTTTCTCAACTTAATTTGTCAGACAAAAATTACCTGTTATATTTGATCTGAATTCAACGATTAAAGTTTCTTTATGGATAAAATTCTTTGGGAAAAAGTTCAGGGTTTTGACTTTGATAAAGCCACAGAGCAGTACGGATTTTCTACAAGATTAGCGCTCGAAAATCATTGGACATTATATTTTACTCAAGTTGCTTTATTAGAATATAAAAAGTTCATGTTTTTGGCCGCAACTCAAAGTGAAATGGTTTCGCCTTCAGAAATAGTGGATATTGTCTGGCATCAGCATTTAATTTTTACAAACTCATATACCGATTTCTGTAATCTTTTAGGCAAAAGAATCGAACATATTCCGTCGACTCATAATCGGTCTGATTTTGAAATGTTTCATAAAGCGAAAGAACGTACCAAAGAGTTGTATGAAATCAACTTTGGAAAACAGCCTTTGGAAGTTTGGTATTATACCAATGAACTTGATTCTTTAGAACTTGTCCATAGCAGATTTAATGTTGCTACACTTCGAAGAAACTTTTTAAAATATGCTATAATTGCTTCGATTCCAGTTTGTCTTTTGATTTTTCCTATTCTAATAAAAATTAAAAATCCAGATTTTCTGATCGGCTATTTTATAGTGTTTTTTGCAATTATTATGCTGTTGGAATTTTATATCAGAAGAAGTTTTCTTTCCTTATATAATAGAATTAAATCCAATCCAATTGTTCAAAATCTGTCTGCTTTGGAGTTGGTTTTCTTTAAAGAAGGTAAACTGGAAAAAGTGATTCATGGCGTTGTCAATAATTTGATTCAGAATAAAAAAATTAGAATTAGAACAGATAACAGGTTAGAATTACTTGATAAAAGTTTAGGGGATAATAAATATGAAAACTGTGTAATTGAATTTATGAGAGATTCCGAATCTGTTTCTTATAAAGATTTATGTCACACTGTAAAACAGAAACCCATTTTTGACCAATTACAAAAAGCAACGTATAGAATTAGAAACAGAGTTATTACCTCAAAGGAATTTGCATTTATTGCTACTGCTGTTATGATTGTTTTAGGAGTATTGCTCAGTATTATCTTCAGCAGATTTATTACGGGGATTTGGAGAGGCAAACCCATAACATTTTTATTATTAGCAATTGTTCCTTTAGTATTAATTTCGATTGGCTATATCAATAGACTAACAACTTTTATGTTTTCTAAGGTCATTTCATCTGCATTAAAAAAAGAAATCAGAAATAATAATGAAGTCCAAAACAATTGGGAATGGAATTATTTTTTATATGGAAGTGTAGTACTCTCCAGTTTTTTTATTCCAATAGCTAATAGTACAAATTCTAGTTCTAATAACTTTTTCAGCAAAGATTCGGGGACTTCAAGTTCATCCTCATCATCATCCTGTGGTTCTTCGTGTTCAAGTTCTTCCAGTTCCTGCGGAAGCTCTTGTGGCAGTTCCTGCGGCGGCTGTGGAGGTGGAGATTAATAAAGTACATTTTGCATTAATTTTTTCAGAAGTATTTTGAATTAGTAAGCGTACACAGCTAACTTGAAAAAACGAATTGCGAGCTGTTTTTAGAAAGAGCTCTTTTTTTTACATCAGTTATCATTCCGTAGGAATGTTTCGTTGGTAGAAAAAATTATAACGTTACCGGCATTTCACGTTCCGTAGGAACGTTTGTGTTTTTGCCATTTTTTAATAATACAACACATCAAACGTTCCTACAGAACGTAAACAAATGGACTAATCATTTTCTACCGGTGAGATGTTCCTACGGAACATTTAAAAGCATAAATGCTTTTAAACCTGTTATTGGTCGAAATTCTTACCATCAAATATCAATTTATAGTACATTTATGTTTTATAGACTCTTTTAACGCAGCTCAGCAATGAAAAACATTTACCTTTCTTTATGTCTTTTTGGTGTAATTTTTAGCAGTTTTGGACAGGAATTTACCAATGCACCAAAACCTTTTGGACCAGTTCCAACGCAGAAACAAATCGATTGGCAGGAAATGGAATTTTATGCTTTCGTACATTTTTCATTAAACACCTTTACCAATAAAGAATGGGGTTTTGGAGACGAATCGCCGGAACTTTTTAATCCGTCGCAATTGGATGTTCGTCAATGGACGAGAGTAGTAAAAGAAGCCGGAATGAAAGGAATTATTCTGGTTGCCAAGCATCATGATGGTTTTTGCCTTTGGCCTTCAGCTTATACTGAACGTTCAGTTAAAAATTCACCTTGGGAAAATGGAAAAGGAGATTTGGTAAAAGAATTGGCTGCTGCCTGTAAAGAGTACGATTTAAAATTAGGATTATACCTTTCTCCTTGGGACAGAAATCACCCGCAATATGGCAAACCGGAGTATATTACGTATTTCAGAAATCAGTTAAAAGAATTATTGACCAACTACGGTGATGTTTTCGAAATGTGGTTTGACGGTGCCAACGGCGGCGATGGATATTATGGAGGCGCAAACGAAACCAGAAAAATCAATACGTTAACTTATTATAATTGGGACGAAACTTATAAATTAATTTACAGTATCGCACCAAAAACGCTGGTTTGGGGAGTTGGTCCATCTGAAGCAAGATGGATTGGAAACGAAGAAGGACGTGCAGGAAAAACGAATTGGTCTTTATTACGCCAAAAAGATGAATTGGCAGGAAAAGTACATTATAGCGAATTTATGTCTGGTCATGAAGACGGAGAAAAATGGGTTCCGGGAGAGGCAGACGTTTCCATCAGACCAGGATGGTTTTATCATTCGGTTGAAGACGATAAAGTACGTTCGCTTGACGAAATGGTCGATATCTATTATGAATCGATTGGACGAAACGCTACTTTATTATTAAACCTTCCAGTAGACAGACGCGGTTTAGTTCATGAAAATGATGAAGCAAGATTAAAAGAACTGGTTGCGACAATTAAAGCCGATTTTAGCAGAGAACTTTTAGCAGGAACTCAGGTTCAGGCTTCGAACATTCGTGCAAACGATTCTAATTTTGGTCCACAAAATGTGAGTGACGGAAATAAAAATACCTATTGGGCAACTGATGATAAGGTAAAAGAAGCTACGGTTGAATTTACGTTTAAAAAGCCAACGGAAATCAATAGAGTTTTGCTTCAGGAATATATTAAACTTGGACAGCGTGTAAAAGCATTTTCTATCGAAGCAAAAGTGGATGGACAATGGAAAACCATTGCCACTGAAACTACAATTGGTTACAAAAGAATTCTGCGTTTAGACCGCGTTACAGCAACGGCACTTAGAGTTAATATTCTGGATGCGAAAGCAGGATTTGTAATCAGTACAATTGAAGCGTACAATGCCCCGACTTTTGTAAAAGAACCACACATTGGCAGAGATAAAAATGGTTTGGTTACGATGAAATCAGAAGGAGGAGCTGCGATTTATTATACTTTGGATGGCAAAACACCTTCGGAAAAAAGCACTTTATACAAAGCACCATTTAAGTATAATAAAGCGGTAGAAATAAAAGCTATTGCAAGAAATACGAAAGAGAAAATCAACAGCGCGGTCAAATCAGCAAAATATGGTGTTTCTAAAGAAAAATGGAAAGTGATTTCGGTTTCAAGCGGAGATGATAAATCAGCTGAAAGAATTATTGATGGCGATGCTAATACCGATTGGGCTTTTGGAAATAATGAGAACAAACTTCCGCAAACCGTTGTTATAGATATGGGAGAATTGGTTAGTATAAAAGGTTTTACCTATACTCCACAGCAAGTAGGAAGTAATTTGGGACTGATTTCAAATTATGAATTGTATACAAGCGCAGACAGTTTTTACTGGGACAAACAATCCGAAGGAGAATTCTCCAATATTAAACACAATCCAATTGAACAAGTTAAAAGTTTTTCTACGGTTAAAGCAAGATTTTTGAAATTTGTTGCTACAGCAGCTGTAGGAAAAACACAAACAGTTTCGATTGCTGAAATTGGAGTTGTTGAATAAAAGACAGATATTGGAATATTTATAATAACCCGTCTGGTGAAATTATTTTTTTTAATTCTATTAAATTAGCTTAGATGTAAATCTGTCTAAATCTGCTAAAATCCTTTTAAAATCTGCGTGAAATCCTTTTGCTTGTAAATTTTTCACGCAGATTTTAAAAGGATTTTAGCAGATAAAATTAGATTTTAATTCTTGAATGAAACTATTTTGCTCTATTTCACACAACGGTTTTGTAATAATTTTATAAGTGAGAACCCCTGCGGGGTCAAATATTTATAGAGTTGCGATAAAACAAATAAAAAAAGCTCCAGCGGAGCGACATATAATGCAATTGTAGAAAAATATGTCGTTCCGCTGGAGCTTTTGTATTGTAAGCGTTGATTGTTTTCTATAAATATTGAGCTTCTCCGAAGCTTAAAAAAAAAGTGTTTTTTTGAAACAGCCTTATTTTGTTTTCTGACGAACGACAGCCGTTATTAGTCGAATTTTTCGTAATAACAGATATTATAATTCTACTTTTATCTTGCATTAATTAAATCAGCGAGAGATATGATTAAAGAAGATATAGGTTTTAGAGAAGCAGGGAAATTTGAAGAGACTCGTTTTGAGAAAATTCACAATGTTATTTTCGAATCGTCGCAAGAAGCTTCTTTATTAGTCGCTCGGGAAATTGCTAATTTAATTCAGAGGAAAAACGAGCTGAACGAACCTTGTGTTTTAGGTTTGGCTACAGGATCTTCTCCTATCAAAGTTTACGAAGAACTGGTTAGAATGCACAAAGAGGAAGGACTTAGTTTTGCTAACGTAGTTACCTTCAATTTGGACGAATATTATCCGATGGATAAAAATGATATGCAGAGTTATTATCATTTTATGCATGAGCATTTGTTTCATCATGTAGATATTCCTTCAGAAAATATAAATATTCCTGACGGACAGGTGAGTGCCGAGGAATTACAACAATATTGTATCGATTACGAGATGAAAATTATCTCTTATGGAGGATTGGATTTTCAGCTTCTTGGAATTGGAAGAACGGGACATATCGGGTTTAATGAACCAGGTTCTCACGTAAATTCAGGGACCAGAAGTATTACGCTGGATCATGTAACGAGAGTTGATGCAGCTTCTACTTTTTTAGGAATAGATAATGTTCCGAGAAAAGCCATTACGATGGGAATTGGTACTGTAAGAAATGCAAAAAGAATTGTTTTACTGGGATGGGGAATCAGTAAAGCAGGAATTATAAAAAAGACAATCGAAGGAGAAGTTTCTTCGCAAGTTCCAGCTACGTATTTGCAAGAGCATAACAACACAACATTTGTTCTAGATACAGAAGCTTCGTCTGAACTAACAAGAGTAAAAACGCCTTGGCTGGTTAAGTCTTGTGTTTGGACAGATGAGTTAAAATTAAAAGCGGTGGCTTGGTTAAGTGAGTTGACGAAGAAACCTTTCCTAAAACTGACGGACAAAGATTATAACGACAACGGAATGTCGAGTCTTTTGACAGAAGAAGGAACTGCATACGATTTGAATATTAAAATGTTCAATAAAATGCAGCAAACCATAACAGGATGGCCGGGAGGAAAACCCAATGCTGATGATACGTACAGGCCGGAACGTTCTATGCCGGAAAAGAAAAGAGTAATCATCTTTAGTCCGCATCCAGATGATGATGTGATTTCGATGGGAGGAACTTTTGATCGTTTGATAGAGCAGGGTCATGAAGTTCATGTGGTATATCAGACATCTGGAAATATTGCAGTTTCAAATGAAGAAGCTTTGAAATTTGCAGAGATTTCAAAAGCATTGAATCCTGATTCTAAAATGTCTGATAAAATAATTGAATTTCTTCAAAACAGAACCGGAAATGAAATTGATTCTTTAGAAGTTAGAAAATTAAAAGGATTAATTAGAAGAAGTGAATCTTTTGGAGCGACACGTTATTTAGGTTTACCGGATTCTAATGTACATTTTTTAGATCTTCCGTTTTACGAAACCGGAACAGTTAAAAAGAATAATCTTTCGGATGCAGATATCGACATCATGTGTGATATTATTGAAAGAATAAAACCGCATCAAATTTATGCCGCTGGGGATTTAGCAGATCCGCACGGAACTCATAAAGTATGTTTAGACAGTTTGTTTGAAGCTCTAAAAAGATTAAAACACAACGACTTTATGAAAGATTGCTGGGTTTGGCTTTACAGAGGCGCCTGGCATGAATGGGAATCGTACCAGATTGACATGGCAGTACCAATGAGTCCTGATCAGGTTTTAAAGAAACGACATGCTATTTTTTATCACCAGTCTCAAAAAGACGGAGTTATGTTTCAGGGTGATGACAGCAGAGAGTTTTGGGTGCGAGTTGAAGACAGAAACAGATTGACTGCAGAGAAATACCACAACTTAGGATTAGCAGATTATTCGGCTATCGAAGCGTTTAAACGTTATCATTTCTAAGTGCTTTTTGCAGCAATAAAGATAATAGACTATTTCATGGTTTATTTTGGTTAGTTACCTATAATTGAGAGAAAATGCGGTCGTGGTTGGCCGCATTTTCGTTTTTATATGGTTTAGAAGTAAAAAAGTTATGGGTTATAAGTTATAAGTTGAAGAAACTTTAATCTCAAACGTATAACCCATAACGTATAACCTTTAACTTAAATCGATGAATTCAGGATTTTCTGTTTCACTTCGTCTATGTAAGATCTTCCTATTACATATCGTAAGCCTTCAATTTCAATGCTGTTTCCTTCGACAGCGTCAATTTTGTCAATCGCAATCGTGTAGGATCTGTGGATTCTGATGAAATCTCTTTCCGGTAATAATCCTGTAAAATCAGATAAAGTGCTGTGAATGATGAATTTTCCGGAAGTAGTGCTGATTTTTAAATAATCCTTTAAACTTTCGATTACCAGAATTTCGTTCAGGAAAATCTTCTTCATTTTTTTCTTGTCGATTTTAACGAAGATAAAAGGGTTTTCTTTGCTGTTTTCCTGCGGTAATTTGCTTACTGTGTTATTAAGACGTTTGCTGATTTTGTTTACGGCTTTCATCAAACGTGGAAATTCAATTGGTTTTACCAGATAATCCAAAACATCAAGCTCGTAAGTTTCAATTGCAAACTGATCGTAAGCACTTGTAATGATAAGCAACGGTGGATTTTCTAAACTTTTGATAAAATTAATACCGTCTAAAACAGGCATGTTGATGTCCAGAAAAATTACATCAATAGTATTGTTTTTCAAGAAATTTAATCCCTCAATAGAATTACTAAAGGTGTTTACTAATTCCAGCTCCTCAATCTGTTCAATATAATTTTTAATAACGTTTATTGCCAATGGCTCATCATCGATAATTAAACACTTTATTTTCATTTGTAAATATATTATTTAGGCCGATATTTGGTTTTTTGTAGGTATAGTTTTCTAAACTCTTAAAAGCGAGACTATGTGACCTTTATAGCTAGCTTAACGACAAAAATATTCTTTTTATTTTTAAATGAAAGCTTATAGTCACTTTTATTATATGCCAGTTCCAGTCTTTTTTTGACGTTTTCAATACCTATACCACTTGACTTGTTAAAATTATCTTTATGTACGGTAATTTCAGGCATCGGGTTTGAAATTACAAAATATAAAAATTCTCCTTTTACTTTGAAGTTAATATCAATAACGACATTTCCTGTGTTTTTGTTGACACCATGCTTAAATGCATTTTCGACAAATGTCAGTAATAATACCGGTGAAATTTCTTTATCATGAATATCTCCGGAAATGTACATGTTGACTTCAAGTCGTTCTCCGTTTCGTATTCTTTCCAAATCAAGATAATTCTGAATGCATAGAATTTCATTTTCTAATGATTGTTTCTTTTCTTTTGTTTCATAAAGCATATAGCGCATTAGTTCGGAAAGCTTTAAAACAATTTTAGGCGTTTTGTTTGATTTTTCTACAGAAAGAGAATAGATATTATTTAAGGTATTGAAGAAAAAGTGTGGTGAAATCTGGGATTTTAAAAACAGCAGTTCGGTTTCCAGTTGAGATTTCTCCAAATCGGTAACACGTCTTTGTTCCTGTAACAGATCAAGTGTGATTTTAATTGCGGTTACAAAAGTCATTACATACAATTCGCCCATCATCATATCTATTGTATAATTTAAAGTAAGTTTGTTGATCGTTTGTGGTCCTTCAGGCCAGACGTTATGTGTAATTAATAAATAGGTAAGATTAAATTTCAGCACAACCATTACAAAAATGGCAGACAAAACGGTTACGATATATAGAAAGTATTTTTTACGATAAACCAAATAGGGCATTAAAATTAAAATGTTAAGATAACATAATGCCATGTGAATTGGAAAACCCAATAATGTTGTTTTTAAGGAATACACATAATCGTTAAAATAGCTTCCCCAACGAAGTGTATTAAGCATAAAATAGGATAACCAAAAGTAGGCATGATAGCGAACAGGAAGCTTATAAGATTTGCTTGAGTTGAAAATCATATTGATAGTATAAAATGTCGTTTATTACTTTTTTTTGATGTTTAGAGCTGTTTAAATGTCGTCCGTCTAAATTTATTTTGGTAAAAGTTGAATTTATCTAAATTTAAAGTTAAATTAATATTGTTTTGATATGAGGAAAATTACTCTGCTCTCTTTAACGGTAATTTTTATTGCAAGTTGCAAAATAAAAGTTGATAAAAACAAAGATCACAAAAGTTTTGCAACAAATTATGTAGATCCTTTTATAGGTACTGGCGGTCACGGACATACGTATCCGGGGGCAACAGTTCCGTTCGGAATGTTACAAGTAAGTCCGGATAATGGAATTTCAAGCTGGGACTGGTGTTCTGGTTATCATTATTCTGACTCGATAGTTTCCGGATTTAGTCACTTACACTTAAGCGGGACAGGAATCGGTGATTTGGCAGATATTTTATTTATGCCGACAAACAAAAAATTAGATTTAACCGCCAAAGCCGCTTCACGCGATTTCCTTCCATATAAATCAAAATACAATCATGTTAACGAAAAAGCAACACCGGGTTCTTACCAAGTTTTTCTTGAGGATCCTAAAATCAATGTAGAATTAACTTCTACGCAAAGAACCGCATACCATAAATATACCTATAATAATAACGACGTTCAGTCTGTTGTTGTTGATCTTGGTTTTGCGATTAACTGGGATAAGGCATTAAAAACGTCTATCAAAATTGAAGATGCCAATACAATTAGCGGATACCGTTACAGTACGGGCTGGGCAAAAAATCAGAAAGTATATTTTGTTGCCAAATTTTCTAAACCAATTACAGAATCAATTATCACAGCTGATAAAAAAGTAGTTTCTGGCAAAAGTGCCGAAGGAGAAAATACAGCTTTACAATTATTTTTCGATTCTAAAAATTCTAAGGAATTAGGAGTAAAAGTGGCACTTTCTTCTGTAAGTGTTGAAAATGCAAAAGGGAATTTAGATGCTGAAGGCTATAGTTTTGAAAAAGCAAAATCGGATGCGACTTTAGAATGGAATAAAGCTTTAAGTAAAATTAAAGTAGAAACACCAATTGATTCTCTAAAAACAATTTTCTACACCGCTTTATATCATGCACAAGTTGCGCCTGTAACGTACAGCGATAAGAACGGTCAGTTTAGAAGAGAAGATGATAAAATTATTACAGCTAAAGATTATACAGCATATTCTACATTATCGCTTTGGGATACTTTTAGAGCAGAGAACCCATTGCTGACGCTATTAGAACCAACAAAGGTTTCCGATTTAGTGAACTCAATGTTGGCCTATTATGAAACTAAAAAAATACTTCCCGTTTGGACATTATATGCTAATGAAACCAATACCATGACAGGATATCATTCGATTCCGGTTATCGTTGATGCTTACATGAAAGGCATTAAAGGTTTTGATGCTGAAAAAGCTTTCGAAGCGATGAAAGCAACCATGATGCAAGACGAACGCGGATTGAATTTCTACAAAAAATACGGTTATATTCCGTATAACTTATTAGATGAATCGGTTACGATTACTTTAGAATATGCTTACGACGATTGGTGTGTAGCTCAAATGGCAAAAGCATTAGGAAAACAAGCTGATTATGAGTTTTTCTCTAAACGTTCAAAAGCATACGAATATTTATTTGATGCCAAATCTGGTTTCATGAGAGGAAAATCGGAAGATGGAAAATCCTGGAACGAACCTTTCGATCCAAAACATTCGAATCACAGAGAACATACGGATTATACTGAAGGAAACGCTTGGCAACACAGTTGGTTTGTGCCTCATAATGTGGATGATTTTATTAAACTTCACGGAGGAAATGACACTTTCACCAAACGTTTAGAGCAGTTATTTACAGAGAGTTCTGAGATTACAGGAAACAATGTTTCGGCAGATATTTCTGGTTTGATTGGACAATACGCGCATGGAAACGAGCCTAGCCACCATATTGCATATATGTTTAACCATGCCAGACAGCCTTGGAGAACACAATATTGGGTGCGTCATATTTTAGACACACAATACAATACAACAGCAAACGGTCTAAGCGGAAACGAAGACTGCGGACAAATGTCGGCTTGGTATGTTTTTAGTTCAATGGGATTATACCCAATGAATCCAGCTTCTGGAGAATACGAAATTGGAAGTCCGATTTTCGAGAAATCAACTTTAAATCTTCCAAACGGAAAAACTTTTGTAATTGAAGCAGAGAATGTTTCAGAGAAGAATTTCTATATCCAATCGGCTACTTTAAACGGAAAAACATTTAATAAAACAGCAATCTCTCACCAGGAAATGCTAAATGGCGGCGTCCTTCATTTTGTAATGGGAGCACAGCCAAACCAAAATTGGGGTCTAAACTAACTAATTCAAAATAAATATTTAATGAACATTATTGACGTATCAATCATTTTAATCTATATCGTAATGTCGGTCGGTATAGGAATCTGGATTTCGAGAAAAGCATCTAAAGGCTTAGATGATTATTTCTTGGGAGGAAAATCTATCAAATGGTATTTTCTAGGTTTAAGTAACGGCTCTGGAATGTTTGATGTTTCGGGAACTTCCTGGATGATTGGCGTTTTATTTTTATATGGTGTAAAAAGTTTCATGTTTATGTGGCTTTGGCCAATTTGGAATCAGATTTTCGTCATGATGTTCCTCGCAGTCTGGATTAGAAGATCAAAAGTGATGACAGGTTCTGAGTGGATTTTAACTCGTTTTGGAAGTGACAAAGCAGGAAAAGCATCACATATTATTGTAGCGATTTTTGCAATCATTTCTACAATTGGTTTTATTGCTTATTTCTTCGTCGGGATTGGAAAATTTGTAACTATCATACTTCCTTGGGATTTAACAGTTCACCTAAATGGTTCTGTTTTTTTAACGTCTGAACAGGCTTATGCATTGTTAATCATTTTCTTAACTACAATTTATACAGTTAAAGGCGGAATGTTTTCTGTTGTTGCGACAGAAGTTGTACAATATATCATTATGATTGTTGCCGGAGTTTTAATCGCTGGTTATGCTTTCATTAATTATACAGATATTCAGATCAATTCGGTAATTACACCAGAATGGAAAAATGTTTTCTTCGGATGGGAATTTGAAACACAATGGAGTGATAAATTCGAAACTTTCAACAGATTGATTGATACAGAAGGTTATAAAATGTTTGGCGCTTTCATCGGAATGACTTTGTTCAAAGGATTCTTTGCCAGCGTTGCGGGACCAACTCCAAGTTACGATTTACAGCGTGTTCTTTCTACAAAATCGGTAAAAGAAGCGGCTTATATGAGTGGTTTTACCAATTTGATTTTATTTATTCCAAGATATTTATTAATCACAGGAATTGTGGTTATCGCTTTAGTAAATTTAGCTCCGGAATTAAATGCAAACGTTAATTTAACGGGAGCAGATTTAGAATTATTGATGCCAAAAGTGGTGAATCTTTATATCCCGGTTGGAATTAAAGGGATTCTTTTAGCGGGATTATTGGCAGCGTTCATGTCTGGATTCTCAGCTTTTGTAAATGCAGGACCAGCTTATATAGTAAATGATATTTATAAAAAATATTTTAAACCAGTTGCTTCAAACAAACACTATATCAAAGTAAGTCAAATTTCTTCTTTCTTAGTGGTTGGTTTAGGAGTTTTCATGGGATTCTTCGCAGATTCTATCAACTCATTAACACTTTGGATTACAAGTGCTTTATATGGAGGATATGTGGCAGCCAACTTCTTAAAATGGATTTGGTGGCGTTTCAACGGATGGGGTTATTTCTGGGGAATGGTCGGCGGATTAGTGGCTGCTTCTCTTCAGTTTATTTTAGATCAAAATAAAGGAAATTTAGCTCCTGGAACATTTTTACACCAGCTTTCAGAAGTACCATCAATTTATTTATTCCCATTAATTTTCGGATTCTCAATCTTAGGTTGCCTTTTAGGAACTTACCTAAGCAAACCAACTGATATGGAAGTCCTAAAATCTTTCTACAGCAATGTTAGACCGTGGGGATTCTGGGGGCCAGTTTACAAACAATTGAAATCGGAAGATCAATCTTTCCAGAAAAACAATGATTTCTATTTAGATATGATGAATTGTGTAATTGGAATTATTTGGCAGTCAAGCATGATTCTGCTTCCGATTTACTTTATCATCAGAGATTATCCAAAAGCGGGTGTTGCTTTGGTGGTTTTCTTAGTGACGACTACAGTGTTGAAGTTTACTTGGCTGGATAGAGTTAGGAAGATTGAAGAATAAAGAATATAGAATATAGAATCAGGATTTTAGAGGAGATTATTTTGATTCGATAATTTTTTAAACACATAGAAACATAGATTTTTTTGATGTTGAAAAAAAGAAGAGAAAGAAACTAGTTTCTAACACATAGATTTTAAATATAGCCCGTAGTTTCAACTACGGGAACGTAAGATTGGCCGTGTTGGTATGTACAATAAACTTTGACAAAGTTTTTTAACCATGCAGTTTGTCATCCTGACGAAGGAAGGATCACAAACGTAACTCGACAAAGATTGGCGACATAGATTGCGGAGCTCCTAGTGTGATCCTTCCTTCGTCAGGATGACAAAAAAAATGTATAAAAAACGTAAAGCTATGTTTGTTTAAACAAGTGAAACGCCTTTTATAGACAAAGCAAAACTATGTCTCTATGTGTTTAAAAAAGAATAAAACAAAAAACTAATAAATAAAAAAGACAAAAAATGAGTACTATTCCTTGGCAAGACAGACCCGAAAACAGTAAAGATGTAATGTGGAGATATTCTGAGAATCCAATTATCGACAGATATTCGATTCCTTCATCAAACAGTATATTCAATAGTGCAGTTGTACCTTTTGGAGACGGATATGCTGGGGTTTTCAGATGTGATAATAAAGCAGTTCAGATGAATATTTTTGCTGGTTTCAGTAAAGATGGGATCAATTGGGACATTAACCACGAACCAATTGAGATGAAATCTGGAAATACAGAAATGATCGAATCTGCTTATAAATACGATCCTCGTGTAGTTTGGATCGAAGATCGTTACTGGATTACTTGGTGTAACGGTTACAACGGACCAACAATTGGTATTGGTTATACTTTCGATTTTAAAGAATTTTTCCAATGTGAAAATGCCTTTTTACCATTCAACAGAAACGGAGTTTTATTCCCACAGAAAATCAACGGTAAATATGCGATGTTAAGCCGTCCAAGTGATAACGGACATACGCCATTTGGAGATATCTGGATCAGCTACAGCCCGGATATGAAATATTGGGGAGAGCACAGATTGGTGATGAAACCAAGTTCGTTTGAGCAAAGTGCCTGGCAGTGTACAAAAGTAGGTGCAGGACCAATTCCAATCTTGACAGACGAAGGATGGTTAATGATTTATCACGGAGTTATCAATACTTGCAATGGTTTCCGTTATGCAATGGGATCTGCTCTTTTAGATGTTGATTCACCAGATCAGGTAAAATACAGAACACAGCCTTATTTATTAGGGCCTGCAGAAACGTATGAAATGGTTGGAGATGTGCCAAATGTAGTTTTCCCATGTGCTGCTTTACATGATATTGAAGAAGATAAATTGGCAGTTTATTACGGAGCTGCAGATACTCATGTTGCAATCGCTTTCGGAAAACTGAGCGAAGTGATTGAGTTTACAAAAAATAATAGTTTATAATATAAAGATGCATAGTAGAAGTAATTTATTGTCCCTTGCCGTTTTTTTTGTTGGATTGATGAGTTATGCGCAATCTGAAAAACCGGTTACGCCGAAAAGTTATGTTGCGTATAAAACTTCAAGCGAAATTGTTATTGACGGAGACGGAGCAGACAAAGCTTGGGAAAAAGCATCTTGGACAACTCCTTTTGTCGACATAGAAGGCGTTGAAACTCCAAAATACAAAACTCAGGTTAAGATGCTTTGGGACGATAAATACTACTATATCCTGGCAAAAATGGAAGAGCCTCATGTTTGGGCAAATCTAAGACAACGTGATACAATTATTTTTTACAATAATGATTTTGAGGTTTTTATCGATCCGGATAATGATACACACAATTATTATGAATTAGAAATTAATGCGCTAAATACAGCTTGGGATTTATTCATCAATAAACCGTACCGAGAAAAAAACACCGTTTTAAATGACTGGAATATAGACGGATTAAAATCGGCTGTAAAGGTAGACGGAACTTTAAATAATGCTTCAGACAATGATAAAGGCTGGACATTAGAAATCGCCATTCCGTGGTCGGTTTATAAAACATCGTATTTCGATAATATTGTTCCAAAAGATAAGTTTTGGAGAGTCAATTTCTCTCGCGTAAACTGGCAGCATTCTATCGTTGACGGAAAATACGAAAGAAAAAAAGATTCAGAAGGAAAGTTTCTCCCGGAATACAATTGGGTTTGGTCGCCTATGGGAGTCATCAATATGCATGAGCCCGAAAAATGGGCTTATGTATATTTTTCCTCAAAAGAAAGCGATGATAAATTCACAATTCCGCAGGAAGAAAAAGTAAAATGGGAACTGTATACATTGTACCGTGCTCAAAAGAGATATTTTGATAAAAATAAATCATGGGCAAAATCACTGCAAAGTATCAGTAAAAAAAATATAGTTGTTGATGGAAAAGTTTTAAAACCAGTTTTAGAAAATCATTCATCAGGATTTAATATCTTGGTAAAGAGTCCTTTTTCAAACAAAACCTTAATAATTAAAGAAGATGGTAAAATTATTACGAACGAATAAGCTGCAAAAACTATCAAAAGTTTTAGTATTAGCGCTTTCGCTGAGTTTATTCTCGTGCGGACAAAAAGAAAATAAAGATCAGGAAAACGGAAAATTCACTTTTGGAGTTTGGACAACTGCTGACGCTAAAAAATCGGATGCAGATTATTCGAAAGAATTTAAAAAATACAAAGATGGCGGAATTGACGAAGTTTTAATTAACACTCAAACTGACCCGAAATTATTAGCAAGATTAGTGCCTCTTGCCACAAAAGAAGGCCTAAAAGTTCATGCCTGGATTATGGCAATGAACCGTCCAAACGATTCAATCGCTTTGCAGCATCCAGATTGGTATCAAGTAAGCAAGGAAGGAAAGTCTTGTTTTGATAATCGTCCGTATGTAGATTATTACCAATGGCTTTGTCCGACTAAAGAAGAATCCAGAAACCACGTTTTAGGTTTAGTAGAAGGTTTGGCAAAAGTTGAGGGAATTGAAAGTGTACATTTAGATTACATTCGTTTCCCGGATATTTTCCTGCCAATCAGTTTGTTGCCAAAATACAACTTGGTTCAGGATACAGAATTACCACAGTTTGATTTCTGTTATTGTGATGCCTGTGTAAGCAAATTCGAAAAAGAACATCATAAGAATCCAAAAAACAGCCACAATACTTCCATTGATATGGAGTGGAAAAACTTCAGATTAAATGCTGTAAAAGCGGTGGTTGATGATGCGTATAAAATCGCTCACAAACACAATAAAAAATTAACAGCGGCAGTATTTCCTTATCCGGAAATGGCAGATCACATGGTGCGTCAGCGTTGGGATAAATGGAATATTGATGAAGTATATCCAATGATTTATCATAGTTTTTATGATGAAGAAATTGACTGGGTAGGTTACGCAACAAAACAAGGTGTAGCCGATTTAGAAGGAAAACCGACAAAAGTAAATACAGGAATTTACATTCCGGGATTAAAATCGGATGCAGAATTAAAAGAAGCAATTCTTCAAGCAAAGAAAAATGGCGCAACCGGAGTTTCATTTTTTGACGGAAATGCCTTATCAGATAGTAATTTAAAAACGATTAGAGAGGTAAAATCGGCTTTGTAGTCGATTTTACTGGGATTAAAAATTATTACTGATTAATTTAGCAACATTAAGAATAATTTGTTTCTTAAAGTTGAATTAAAACCAAAAGACATGTCAAATAGAAGAAATTTTATTAAGAAAACGACTTTAGGCACCTTGGCGATAAGTTCTGTTTTGGGCGTAAGCGGATTTGCTGCTAATCATGAAAATGAAGAAATAACGGCAGAACCAAAAGAAAAAAAGCAGAAAAAACCAATTATTATTTCGACATGGAATCACGGTTTACCTGCAAATAAAGAATCCTGGAAAAATCTAAAAGAAGGAAAATCGGCTTTAGATGCTATCGAAGCCGGAATGAAAATACCTGAAGCCGATCCGACCGTTCGTAGTGTTGGTTACGGAGGATATCCGGATCGCGAAGGAAAAGTAACTCTTGATGCCTGTATTATGGATCATAACAGTAATTGCGGTTCTGTTTGCTTTCTGCAAGGAATCAAACACCCAATTTCTGTGGCAAAAAGAGTGTTGCAAAATACGCCTCACGTAATGTTAGCAGGGCAAGGTGCATTGCAGTTTGCTTTGTCTGAAGGTTTTAAAGAAGAAAACTTACTAACGCCAGAATCGGAAAGAGACTGGAAAAAATGGCTGGAAGATTCAAAATACAAACCAGTCATTAACATCGAAAACCACGACACCATAAGTATGCTAATGTTAGACCAAGAGGGCAATCTTTCTGGTGGCTGTACGACAAGTGGAGCAGCTTGGAAAATGCACGGACGCGTCGGTGACTCCCCAATAATCGGCGCGGGTCTTTTTTTGGACAACGAAGTGGGTGCCGCAGCAGCAACAGGATTGGGAGAAGCGGTTATAAGAACTGCAGGAAGCGCGATGGTGGTCGAATTAATGCGTCAGGGAAAATCTCCTTATGATGCTTGCAAGGAAATCACAGAGCGTATTTACAACAAACACAAAAATCATAAAGATATGGAGTATCTGCAAGTTGGTTTTATTGCTTTAAATAAAAACGGCGAATATGCAGGTTACAGTCTAAGATCAGGATTTAATTACGCGGTTTCTGATGATGCAAAAGGTCACAGAATGGAAGACGCGAAATTTAAAATGTCTTGGGATAAATAATTATTACGTTTAGAACTTTGTCAAAGTTTGAAACTTTGACAAAGTTTTTTCGACACAGTTTTGTCATCCTGAGGAACGAAGGATCACACAAGTAGCTTCCCAAAGATTGAGGAGTTACTTTGAGGAATTTCTAGTGTGATCCTTCGTTCCTCAGGATGACAAACAAAAACTAAAAAACACCTCTCTTGGGTTTTAACAACAAACCAGACAGAGAAACCAAAAAACAAAGAATGAAAAAATTACTATTCCTATTAACCATTATCACTTCAATTTTCTCGGCTAACGCGCAGAAAGTGTACACGGAAAGTGATATTCGCATCATTCCAAAGCCGACTCAGACCCTTATTAAAACAGGCGTTTTTGAATTTACAAAAGATACAAAGTTTGTGGTAAACGGTGATTTCCAAAAAGATGCTGCAAATGCATTGGCTTCAAAATTTGGGACTGCTGCAGGATGGAAACCAGAAGTAACTACAAAAGCTCCTGCGAGTAATTATGTTTTATTGAAAACAGATCCGAATTTAAAAAATGAAGCTTATGTTTTAGATGTAAATCCAACGAATATTGTTATTTCTGCAAAAGGGAATAATGGTTTTCTGTACGCTTTAGAAAGCATCAGACAATTACTTCCTGAAGCAATCGAAAGTCAGTTTGCGATTACTTCTGCAAAATGGGAAATTCCAAGTTTGACTATTAATGATGAACCTCGTTTTAAATGGAGAGGTTTAATGTTAGATTTATCTCGCCATTTCTTTGATAAAAATTATGTTTTAGCGACAATCGATCGTTTGGCTGCGCACAAAATGAATGTTTTGCACATGCACTTAGTGGACGATCAAGGCTGGAGAATTGAAATCAAAAAATATCCAAAACTGACAGAAGTTGGTGCATGGAGAGTAGATCAGGAAAATTTATCCTGGAACGCGAGACTTGCTGTTACAGCTGATCAAAAAGGAACTTACGGCGGATTTTTCACGCAAGAAGAATTAAAAGAAATTGTAAAATATGCCGCAACAAAAGGAATTGAAGTAATTCCGGAAATCGAAATGCCGGCGCACGTGAGCAGTGCCATTGCTTCTTATCCGGAATTGGCTTGTTTTGATCAGAGAATTGGGGTTCCTTCTGGAGGAGTTTGGCCTTTGACAGATATTTACTGTGCAGGAAAAGAAACGACTTTTGAATTTTTGCAAAATGTAATCGATGAAGTAATCACCATTTTTCCATCAAAATATATTCATATTGGAGGTGATGAAGCTACTAAAACCAATTGGGCAAAATGTCCGCATTGCCAGAAAAGAATTAAAGATGAACGTTTAAAAAGCGTTGAAGAATTGCAAAGTTATTTTGTAAAACGCATGGAGAAATACATCAATTCTAAAGGTAAAAAAGTAATTGGATGGGATGAAATCTTAGAAGGTGGTCTAGCTCCAGATGCAACAGTAATGAGCTGGAGAGGAACAAAAGGCGGAACTGAAGCTGCAGATCAAGGTCATGACGTAATTATGACACCAGAAACACCTTGTTATTTCAATTTTTACCAAGGACCTCAAAATGAAGAACCTTTAGCTTTTGATGCATATAATCCGTTAAGTGAAGTCTATAAATTTGATCCAGTAGTTGCAACAATGACACCTCAGGAAGCATCACATGTTTTAGGAGGTCAAGCTAATTTATGGGCAGAACATATTAAAGGTCCGAAAGATTCTGAATACATGATTTTCCCAAGATTGGCAGCTTTATCAGAAACATTGTGGAGTCCGAAAGAAAAGCGTAACTGGAACGATTTTACATCAAGATTGTTTTCAATGTTTAAACGTTACGATTATCAGGGATTAAATTATGCGAAAAGTGCTTATTTGGTAACGGCTTCTTCAATAGCTGATTTGGGAAATAAACAAGTCAAAGTGGAGTTGAAAAATGAGTTCCCAAATCCAGATATTCGTTATGTTTTAGGAAATCAGAACATTGATCATCACGCAATAAAATATACAACTCCAATCGAAATCAAAGAAACAACGGTTTTAAAAGCTTCTTTATTTCAGGATGAAAAACCAGTTGGAAAAACATTCACAGATACTATAGTTTTCCATAAAGCATTTGCTCAGAAAGTAAAATATTTAACTCCATTTAATCAGAGTTATAAAGGAGATGCCAATACAATGGTTAATTCAATCAGAGGAAGTAAGAATTTCCATGACGGACAATGGCAGGCTTGGTTAGTTAATGATATGGAATTGGTAATCGATCTTGGAAAAGTAGAAAGCATAGAACAAGTAATTGTGGGAACTTTAGAAAGTCAGGGAGCAGGAGTTAATTTCCCAATTCAGGTGAAAGTTTTAATTTCTAATGATGGAATTAAATACACGCAAGTTGGAAAAGTAATGCGTCCATATGCGGTAAATCCAGTTCCGGAATTGAAGGATTTTAAAATTAATTTCCAAAAACAAAATGCACGTTTTGTGAAAGTAATAGGAGGCAACTTAAAGAAAAGTCCAAAAGGAGAAAGTTCTTGGTTATTTGTGGATGAGATTTTGGTGAATTAAATATTTTAAAAAATGAATAAGATATTATTTAAGCTCGGAGTATTATTGATTTGCTTGATGCCGTTTTTTACAAACGCTCAAACAAAAGGATTTTCTATAGCTAATGGAGAATTTCAAAAAGATGGGAAAACTATAAAAATACATTCAGGCGAAATGCACTATGAGCGTATTCCTAAAGAATATTGGAGACATAGACTGCAAATGCTTAAAGCTATGGGATTGAATACCGTGGCAACATATGTGTTTTGGAATTATCATGAAATTGAGCCAGGTGTATGGGATTTTAAAACAGGAAATAGAGATTTAGCTGAGTTTTTACGTATTGCTAAAAGTGAAGGATTATATGTAATTCTTAGACCAGGACCATATGCCTGTGGTGAATGGGAATTTGGAGGATATCCTTGGTGGTTGCAAAATAATAAAGATTTGGTAATTCGTACCAATAACAAAGCCTTTTTGGAAGCTTGTAAAACGTATCTGCAACAGTTGTATGCAGTGGTAAAAGGAAATTTTGCAAATCAGGGAGGTCCAATTATTATGGTTCAGGCTGAAAATGAATTTGGTTCGTATGTTTCTCAAAGAACGGATATTAGAGCTGAAGATCATAAAGCATACAAAACAGCCATTTACAATATGCTTAAAGAAACTGGGTTTCCAGAGCCTTTTTTTACTTCTGACGGAACTTGGCTGTTTGAAGGAGGTGCTGTTGAAGGCGTATTGCCAACCGCAAATGGAGAATCAAATATAGAAAACTTAAAAAAGCAGGTTGATAAATTCCATAAAGGACAAGGACCTTATATGGTGGCAGAGTTTTATTCTGGTTGGTTGGATCATTGGGCAGAACCATTTATTAAAATTGGATCTGAGGAGATTGCAAGTCAGACTAAAAAGTACCTAGACGCAGGTGTTTCTTTTAATTATTATATGGTACACGGTGGTACTAATTTTGGATTTACTTCTGGAGCAAATTATAATGAAGAAAGTGATATTCAGCCGGATATTACGAGTTATGATTATGATGCGCCTATTAGCGAAGCAGGTTGGGCAACACCAAAATTCATGGCTATTCGTGACGTAATGCAAAAGTATTCTAAAACGAAATTAGCGCCGATTCCAGAGAAAATACCAGTTGTAAAATACCCTAATCAGCCTGTTCAAGCCAGTATGGATGTTTTAAGCTGGATCAAAAAAGAAAAAGCGGTTGTAAATGACCAGCCATTAACATTTGAAAAGTTAGGTCAGGGACATGGTTATGTTTTATATCGCAAACGTTTTACGCAGCCAATTAACGGTAAACTAAAAATACAAGGATTGAGAGACTTTGCTACAGTTTATGTAAATGGAGCTAAGGTTGGGGAATTGAATAGAGTTTTCAAAAATTACGAGTTGACAGTTACTATTCCTTTCAACGGTATTTTAGAAATTCTGGTTGAAAATATGGGACGTATTAATTACGGAGCCGAAATAGTGCATAATACGAAAGGAATTATTTCTCCAGTATTCATTAATGAATATGAAATTAGTGGCGGATGGGAAATGTATAAAATGCCGATGAGTGAAGTTCCAGTTCTTAAAACTGAAACGGTAAAACCTGGACGACCAGTTTTATATGAAGCTACAGTAAACATCGATAAACCAGCCGATACTTTTCTTGATATGACCAATTGGGGAAAGGGAATTGTATTTGTTAACGGACACAATCTTGGACGCTACTGGAAAGTAGGACCACAACAAACGCTATATGTGCCAGGCTGTTGGTTGAACAAAGGGGTAAACAATTTTGTTATATTGGAGCAGCTTAATGAAAATGCTCAGACAGAATTAATTTTTACAGATCAACCGATATTGGATAAACTAAACTAAAAAACAAAGAATAATAAATTATAAATTAGAGTAAAGATGAAAAAAGGAATATTCATGATCGCCCTTTTATTTTCAGTACAAATGTTCTCTCAGGCCATTTATGAAGATGAAAGATACGTACCAGAGACAGACCCGGCAGTATTAAAAAACTTAGACGAATGGCAAGGCAAAAAATTTGGTTTGCTAATGCACTGGGGAACTTACAGCCAATGGGGAATTGTAGAATCCTGGTCTATCTGTCCTGAAGATTATGGATGGTGTGAACGTAAAAAAGGAAGTAATCCATCTAATTATAATGATTATATTAAAGATTACGAAGGTTTAAGAAAAACATTTAATCCTGTAAAATTTGATCCTGCAAAATGGGCAAAAGCTGCGAAATATGCAGGAATGAAATACATGGTTTTTACCACCAAACACCATGACGGATTCAATATGTATGATACTAAATACTCTGATTATAAAATTACGAGTAAAGACGTTCCTTTTCATACTAATCCAAAAGCTGACGTTTTAAAAGAAATTTTTAACTCTTTTAGAGGAGAAGGAATTTCAACTGGAGCTTATTTCTCTAAACCAGACTGGCATAACGAAAACTACTGGGATCCTTATTTTCCACCATTCGATAGAAACGTAAATTACGATCCGTCTTTATACCCTGAAAAATGGCAGAAATATGTTGATTTCACGCACAACCAAATCTTAGAAATTCTTTCTAACTACGGAAAAGTAGATATCTTATGGTTAGATGGAGGATGGGTTAGAAAAAGAGACCAGGTAAACATCAAAGAAAACTACGACGAGAAATTTACTGAAAACGAATCTAAAAACGGTTTCATCAAACACAGAGTGGTAGATCAAGATCCGAAAATGGATGAATTGGTTGTAAAAGCACGTCAAAAACAACCAGGTTTGATTGTGGTTGACAGAGCGGTTCATGGTAAAAACCAAAACTACTTAACTCCGGAAGGACGTGTTCCTGCTAAAACTTTGCCTTATCCTTGGGAATCTTGTATTCCAGCTGGTGGTGGATGGTCTTATTCTCCAGGTGCTCAATACATGACAGGGAGACAAGGAATTCATTTGTTGATTGATATTGTAGCAAAAGGCGGAAACTTATTATTAAACGTTGCTCCAAGTCCGGAAGGAGAATGGGATAAAGGTGCTTACGATTTATTACAAGCTTACGGAGATTGGATGAAAGTAAACAGCACGGCAATTTACAATACAAAACCAATCGAGCCTTACAAAGAGGAAAATGTTTGTTTCACACAAAATAAAGGAGGTAACGTATTTGCATTTTATTTAGCTAAAGAAGGAGAAGATAAAATTCCTGCTGAAGTTACTGTAAAAGCTATCAGTCCTAAAAAAGGAACAAAAATTACATTGTTAGGTTCTAAAACGTCTTTAAAATGGACAAAAGAAGGAAACGGATTTAAAGTAATTATTCCGGAAAGCTTAAGAAATAATCTTCCTGCAAAAGAAGCTTGGACTTTAAAAATTGAAGCGATCAACAGATAAAAATGAAGCCTATGGTTTTAAATATTAAAAATAAAATGAAAACAGCATGTATTCTATACATGCTGTTTTTTAGCATTACAATTTTTGCGCAGGAACCTGCTGATTTCGTCAATCCGTTTATTGGAACTTCCAATTATGGGGCAGCATATCCGGGGCCAATTGCTCCGCGCGGAATGGCAAGTATTAGTCCGTTTAATGTGGCGGGAGTTAAAAATACTCCAATGGAAAAAGACAGTCAGTGGCTTTCGAATCCTTATGTCAATGAAAACAAATTTTTGACTGGTTTTAGTCAGGTGAATTTAAGCGGAGTTGGCTGTCCGGAATTAGGTGTTATTTTATTGATGCCAACAACTGGAAATGTAGAAATCGATCATTTAAAATACGGATCTACTTATTCAAATGAAGTTGCAAAAGCTGCTTATTATAGCGTAAACATCGATAAATACAAAGTAAAAGGCGAATTCACCGCTTCAAAACGAGTTGGGATTAGCAGATTCACTTTCCCGAAAGGGCAATCTAATATTTTATTAAATCTTGGTTTAGGATTAACAAATGAAGAAGGCGCGATGATAAAAGTCGTGTCTGCTACAGAAATTGAAGGAATGCGTTCAGTTGGTTCATTTTGTTACAACAGTCCGGAAGATGCTTACCCAGTTTATTTTGTGGCTCAATTTTCTAAACCTGCCGATAAATTTGGAGTTTGGAAAAAACCTACGAAATACAACGGTGTCGAAGCACAATGGATGGGCTACAACGGAAAAGCAAGAATGATGGAAAATACAATCAAAACCGTTGTGGGGGATAGTATTGGAAGTTATTTTACCTATAAATTCGATAAACAAGAAACGGTTGAAGTGAAGATCGGAATTTCGTACGTAAGTATCGAAAATGCCCGTGAAAACTTAGCAAAAGAAGTAGGCAACAGAACTTTTGATGCAATTTACAAAGAAACCTATAACGAATGGAACGAAGAGCTTTCTAAAATTTTGGTTGAAGGCGGTACAAAAGAAGATAACACGATTTTCTACACGGCTTTGTATCACACTTTAATTCATCCAAATATTTTAAATGATATTAACGGAGAATATCCTGTAATCAAAAGAACTAAAATTGCTAAAACCAAAGATACTCGTTATACCGTATTTTCTTTGTGGGACACGTATAGAAATGTCCATCCTTTAATGTCTTTGGTTTATCCAAAACAGCAATCGGATATGGTAAAAAGTATGTTGGATATGTTCGATGAAAACGGCTGGTTACCAAAATGGGAATTGAATTCGACTGAAACTTTTACCATGGTTGGAGACCCTGCAAGTATTGTAATTACAGATACTTATATGAGAGGAATTCGTGATTATGATGTTAATAAGGCCTATTATGCGATGTTGAAAGGCGCAGATAATGTTGAAAATAATCCGCTTCGTCCTGGATTGAAAGATTATATCAAAAAAGGATATTTAACAACCGACAATAAAGGCCCAGTTTCTACAACTCAGGAATACAATATTTCAGATTATTCTATTTCGCTTATGGCCAACGAATTCGGTGACAAAGACAATGTAAAACGTTTTAAAGAACGTTCATTATCCTACAGAAAATTATTTGATAAAAACTTAAATCTGCTTCGTCCAAGAACAGCTGACGGAAAATGGTACGAGCCATTTGATCCAAATTCAGGAGCCAATTTTGAAGAAAATGTTGGCTTTATCGAAGGAAATGCTTGGCAATACGCTTTTATGGTTCCTCACGACATTGTCGGATTGAAGAAATTAATGGGAGGTGATATACCATTTTCGGCACAATTGCAGAAAATCTTCGATAGCAAACAGTTTGATATGGCAAACGAACCAGATATTGCCAATCCATATTTATTCAATTATGTAAAAGGAGAAGAATATAAAGCTCAGGATATGGTAAAGAAATTGGTTCGCGAATATTTCAAAAATGAACCAAAAGGATTACCAGGAAATGATGATACCGGAACCATGTCGGCTTGGTTGGTGTATTCGATGATGGGAATTTATCCAATATCGCCGGGAGATCCAATTTATACCATTACAACGCCAATGTTTCATAGAGTGACAATTAAATTAGATCCAAGATATTATAAAAAAGAAAGCATCATCATTGAAAGACAAGAAAATAATGGTGGAAAAATCAATTCGATTGAGCTAAACGAAAAATCACTTAATACTTTTTTTATTTCGCACGACGCTTTTGTGAATGGAACTAAACTTAAAGTGATTCAAAACTAAACACACACAACAATGTTACAATTAAAAATGAGGAAAACGGCCATTATTTTTGTAATGGCTGTTGGTTTTTTAAACCAAACCCACGCCCAGAAAAAGTATCCGTATCAGGATGCGAAATTACCAGTAGAAGAGAGAGTTCAAGACTTGCTAAGCCGTATGACGCTTGAAGAAAAAGTGCGTCAGATGGATATGTACAGAGGAGATTTTTTTAAAGATAAAGAAGATTTTGCTAAATCTAAATCGGCAGAAAAAATCGGGAAGTTAGGAATTGGAGCAATTCATGATTTGTATCCACGTTCAGCGAAAATGATCAATGATTTACAAACGAATGTAATTAAAGGAAACCGTTGGGGAATTCCGGCGCTGATTATGTGTGAAATGCTTCACGGATATTTAGACGAAGGAAGTACAGCTTTCCCAATGAACATTGGACTTGGAGCAACCTGGGATGTTGCTGTGATGGACAAAGTGGGTAAAGTAATTGGTATGGAAGCCAGAGCACATGGAGTTCATTTTGGTTTTGGACCAAATTTAGATTTAGGACGCGAACCAAGATGGGGACGTGTTGCTGAAACTTTTGGGGAAGATGCTTTTTTGAACAGCGAAATTGGTTTGGCTTTCATTAAAGGATTACAAGGAGACGATTTAAAATCAGATCGTTCTATTATTGCAGAACCAAAACACTTTGCGGTTCACGGTATTCCACAAGCGGGAGGAAATTCTTCTCCGATTTTGGTTGGAGAACGTTCTGCAAGAGAAGACCATTTACCATCTTTCGAAAAAGCTTTTAGAAAAGGCGGTGCTTTAGGAACGATGTGTGCTTATTCTGAGTTAGACGGAATTCCTTGTGCTGCAAATCACTGGTTATTGACGGATGTTTTGAGAAAAGAATGGGGATTTAAAGGAATTGTAGTTTCAGATTTGGGAGCTATTAAATACATTCAGACAACTCACAAAGTAGCTGATTCTCCAAAAGACGCTATTCGAGAAGCAGTTTCTGCTGGTGTAGATATGCAGTTTTATGATTTTAGTAATGAATTTTGGCAGAATACCATTATTGAATTAGTAAATGAAAAGAAATTGACGAAGGAAAATATTGACCGTGCTGCGGGAGGAGTTTTACGTTTGAAATTCTTATTAGGATTATTTGAAAATCCGTACACAGAAAAAAATCTGATTAAAGAGCGTTTTCATACTAAAGAAAACCAAGCGGTTGCTTTGGAAGCAGCTCAAAAATCAATGGTTTTATTGAAAAACGAAAACAATACTTTGCCTTTAAGTAAATCTTTGAAAAACATTGCAGTTATCGGACCAAATGCAAATGCTTCAAGATTGGGGGGGTATGCTCCGAAAAACAGCGTTGGAATGACGGTTTATGAAGGAGTTAAGGAGTTGGTTGGAAAAACGGCTAATGTAGTTTATGAAGAAGGTGTTCCATTAATTGTAAAAGGACAAATTATCCCATCTAAATACTTATTTACTCCAGACGAATCTCAAAATGGTTTAAAAGGAGAATATTTCAACAATAGAGAATTAGAAGGAACTCCAGCATTGACTCGTATCGACAGTCAGTTAGAGTTTGACTGGCCTTGGGCGCCCGGAGATGGTGTGAATGTAGATGATTTTTCTATCAGATGGACAGGATTTTTAAAATCGGATCAAGCATTGGACGGTTGGTTAGGTTTAAGTTCTGATGACGGAATCAGAATGTACATTGATGACCAATTGGTAATCGACAACTGGACAAAAGGAGCAACAAGTATGGTGACGGTTCCAAAAAATATCGAAAAAGGTAAAAAATATAAAGTCCGCATCGAAATGTGGGAAGGAGGCTGGGGAGCCAGAGCTCATTTCCGTTGGAATTTAGAAAAAGTAAACTTACAGCCGGCAATAGATGCCGCTAAAAAAGCTGATGTTGCGATTGTTGTTTTAGGAGAATCTAACGAATTGGTAGAAGAAAATAGAGACGTTGCTTCTTTAGACTTATTCGGAATCCAACAGCAATTGATTGAAGAAATTCAAAAAACAGGAACTCCGGTAGTTTGTGTGTTATTAAACGGTCGTCCACTTTCTACCAACTGGATTGCTGAAAATATTCCGGCAGTTTTAGAAGGATGGTTTCCAGGTGAATTAGGTGGAAGAGCAGTGGCTGACGTTTTATTTGGAGATTATAATCCAGGCGGAAGATTACCAATTACGGTTCCAAAATCGGTTGGGCAGTTACCTATATATTATAACCAAAAGCCATCTGCGATCCATAAATACGTTGCAGAAAGCGAACATCCTTTATATTCATTCGGTTACGGATTGAGTTATACGAAGTTTGAATATTCTAATTTAAAACTGAATACTACTGAAATTAAGCCAAACGGCGAAGTAAAGGTTTCTGTTGATGTTAAAAACGTCGGAGACAGAGACGGAGACGAAGTGGTTCAATTGTACATTAATGATGTTTACAGCAGTACAACAACTCCTGAAAAAACGTTAAAAGGATTCAAAAGATTAAATATCAAAAAAGGTGAAATAAAAAATGTTGAATTTACACTTACTCCGGATGAGCTATCTCTTTGGAACAGAGAAATGAAGCGTGTTGTAGAGCCTGGAGATTTCGAAGTTATGGTGGGCGGAAATTCGACCGATTTATTGAAAACTAAATTCAAGGTTTTGAACTAAAAACCTGAAAACGCCGAATATTTTTCGGCGTTTTTGCTTTAAAAAAATGAATACAATTATAAAAGGTCAAAATCTCTTCAAATAATAGAGTTTTAGCTTTTAAAATAAGGCAGAGTTGGATTACAAATGAAAACGTTTTCTTTCAATTTTCGACCAAAGTTTCACCAACACCTTTGTAAAATTGTCATTTGTCGAAATTATGTATTGTTAACAAAACGTATTCTTAAATTTAACATGTTATTAACTCTAAAAAAACAACTAATATGATTAAAAACGTACTAAAATTACTGTTCGTCATATGTATCTTCGGGTTCCAAAGCCTGGAAGCACAGACTACAGTAAAAGGAACGATAACAGATGCTGTTAGCGGGATTCCGATTCCTGGAGCAAATATTATTGTTAAAGGAACTAAAACAAGTGCTTCATCAGATTTTGATGGAAAATATAGCATTAGTGTTCCAAGCTCATCTTCAGTTTTAGTATTTACTTATGTAGGATCTGCTACAAAAGAAGTTGCTGTAGGATCACAAACTACTATTAATGTGTCTTTAGGTGCAGACACACAACAATTAGGAGAGGTAGTTGTAACTGCTCTTGGTATTAAAAGAGAGAAAAAAGCAATTACTTATTCTGCACAAAACGTTTCAGTAGACGAATTATCAGAAGCAAGATCATTAAACGTTGCCAACTCACTTTCTGGTAAAGTTGCTGGTCTTAACTTCTCTACTACTTCAAATGGTGTTGGTTCTTCTTCCAGAATTACTTTAAGAGGTAACAGATCTCTTAACGGAAACAACCAGCCTTTATATGTTGTAGATGGTGTGCCAATTAGTAACGGTACCACAACAGGTAATCCTGATATTGATACAGGAGGAACTACACAGCCAGATGGTATTTCTAACATTAACCCGGAAGATATCGCTTCGATGACTGTTCTTAAAGGACCGTCTGCGGCAGCTCTTTATGGATCACGTGCATCAAATGGTGTAATCGTAATTACAACTAAATCAGGTAAAGCCGGAAAAACATCTGTATCTTTATCATCTAACTTTATGGCATCTTCTGCTTATAATTTGATGAACTTACAAAACGAGTACGGACAAGGAACGAACGGAACTTATGTTCCAAACTCTTCTTCAAGCTGGGGAGGCAGATTAGACGGAAGTCAGGTTTCTAACTGGCAGTTAGTTCGTAACCCAAATTACGCGGGACCAGCTACTCAAAGCTATTCTCCACAACCAAACAACGTAATTGATTTTTACAAAACGGGTTATAACTTAGCTAATACTTTAACAGTAACAACTGGTAACGAAAAAGCACAAGGATACTTCTCTTATACTAACACACGTGCTGAAGGTATTGTTGGAGGAAATGCAATGGACAGACACAATCTTAACTTAAGATTGACAAGCAAAATTTCTGATAAATTATCTTTAGATGTTAAAACAAACTACATCGTTCAGGATATCGATAACTTATTAAGAACTGGTGAGGAATCTATTGGTACATCTGCTTACTTATTACCTCGTAGTATCGCTTATAACGATTACAAAAATTTCGAATATTTTGATGCTGCAGGACAAAGACAAGTAAACTACTTCCTTGACGAAACAGGAGCTCCTGGTGGAAACCCATTCTGGTCTGCTTTAAGAGATGATGCTCGTACAGACAAAAGAAACAGATTTATTGGTTTAGCGTCTCTTAAATATGAGATTACAAAAACATTAAGCTTACAAGGTAGAGCTGGTTTAGACCAAATGACAAACAAAAACGTAAGAAACAGATACGCTACAAATGCATTTAACAGCAACATGGGTTCTTACAGCGAATCTTATGAAACAGTTAGCGAGTTAAACGTTGACGCGTTACTTTCTTACAATGAAAAATTCGGTGATTTTTCTGTCGGACTTAATGCTGGTGCGAATGCATTGCAACAAAATAGTTCAGCTTTAAATTCAGGTGGTGTATTAAGTAAAAGAAATTTCTTTGCCCTAAGTAACGTTCAGACTGTTACATCTACCTCTACAGCTTCAGAAAAAAGAATCAACTCTGTTTACGGTTTTGGTCAACTTGGTTTCAGAAACTATTTATTCTTAGACGTAACAGCTAGAAATGACTGGTCTTCTACATTACCAACAGATTATTTCTACCCATCTTTCGGTCTTTCTGCTGTACTTTCTGATATGTTTACATTACCGGAAGCAATCAGTTTTGCAAAAGTTAGAGCTTCTTACGCTGAAGTTGGTAACGATACAGATCCTTACCAAACACAACAAAGATACTCTTACATTGGAGGAAATGGTGGTATGTTATACGGACAAAGCACAAAAGCGAATCCAAACTTAAAACCGGAAATTTCTTCTTCTACAGAGTTTGGTGCTGATATTAGATTCTTCAACAACCGTTTAGGATTAGATTTCACTTATTTCAATTCATTAACTAAAAACCAAATTTTCTACATCAATACTCCTGAGTCTTCTGGATATTCAAGAGCTGTTGTAAATGGTGGTGATATTCAAAATAAAGGTATCGAGGTAACACTTACTGCAACTCCAATTCAAACACAAAACTTTACTTGGGACATTACAGCTAACTACGCTTCTTATAAATCAAAAGTAAAATCTATTTATGATGGAAGAGATGAATTAGTTTTAGGTGAAGGACGTTTAGTAAGAAGTAAAGTTGTTCAGGGTGGTGAGTACGGTGATTTATACATTAAAGGTTTCCAAAGAGGTCTTGATGTTAATACAGGAGAAATGAAGATTCTTGTTAACTCTGCAGGTATTCCTTTAGCAACAAATGGTTTTGATTTCCGTGCTGGTAACTTCAATCCAGACTGGACAGGAGGTTTCAAAAACAACTTTAAGTACAAAGATTTCTCTTTAAGCTTCTTAGTTGATTTCAGAATTGGTGGTGAAGTTATTTCATATACTCAGGCTAGACAAGCTGGTTTAGGGGTAAGTGATGTTACTTTAGCAGGAAGAGAAGGTGGAATTGTTGTTGACGGTTGGGTTGAAACTTCTTCAGGATTTGTTCAAAATACTACAAGTATTACTGCTGAACAATACTGGACAGCTATTGGACAAAGAACTCCAGTTGCAGAGCCATTCATCTATGATGCTACAAACATCAGATTAAGAGAGCTTGTTTTAGGATACTCTTTACCTAAAAAAATGTTAGGTAATTCAGGATTCTCAAGTATCGACTTCTCTTTAGTAGGTAGAAACTTATTCTTCTTCTTAAACAAAGCTAAATACTTTGATCCGGAAGCAGGAGCAGGTACAGGTAACTTACAAGGTATTGAATCTTTCAACATTCCTTCCACGAGAGATTACGGAGTAAATGTTAAATTTGGATTTTAATTAAACAAGATATATCATGAAATATAGATTTAAAATAAAAACATTAGGAGTTGCATTGATGGCAGTTTCGATTTTATCAAGCTGTACCGGTGACTTTGATGAAATAAACAAAGATCCTAATTCATTGACTGAAGATCAGTTAGATGCTACGTTGGCTGGTCCTGCATTTGCTTCTGCATTGTATGCTGGTATACACAACGGTTCTTACTCTTCTCCAGGTGTAGATGATCAGGGTACTTGGGGTATTGCTACAGGTATCTTATCTTCAACTTTTATTCACTATTTAAACTGTGGATATGGAACTGAAAGAAATGCTTTCGTTAACGGATACGAAGGTAGAGGATGGACAAGATTTTATACAGTTGCTGTACCAGCTTTATCAAATGCTTTAAAAGCATCTGAAACTAATGCAGAAGCTACAGCTGTACTTAAAATCTGGAAAGTTTTCATGTACAACCAAATGGTTGATGCTTACGGACCAATTCCTTACACTCAGGCAGGTAATGGTAAAGAAAGCGTTGCTTATGATAGTGTAGAATTTATTTACGAAGATTTCTTCAAATTGTTGGATGAAGCTAATGCTACATTAACAGCTTCTTCAACTGCAACAGTTGCTTCTCTTGCTCCAAACGACAGAGTTTATGCAGGAAGTGTTGACAAATGGAGAATTTTTGGTAACAGTATGAGATTGCGTTTAGCAATGAGAATTTCTGATAAAGATCCAGGAAAAGCTAAAACTCAGGCTGAAGCTGCTGTAGCTGCAGGAGTTATGCAGACTAACGATCAGAGTGCATTTTTTAAAGCAAGCAACATTACTCCAAACAACCTAAACATGATTGTAAACAGCTGGGGTTATGTAATGACTGCTTCTATGGAAAGTATCTTAGTTGGATACCAGGATCCACGTTTATCAAAATGGTTTGCACCAGTTGCAACTGGAGCTTATAGAGGAAATCCTGTTGGAGGTTTAGAAGATCAATTTGGAACTACTGAATTCTCTAAATTCAACAACGAAGTTTTAGGAAATGGTGCAAATAATACACTTAGTGAAACTAAAAACATTGAAATCTTTATGGCTTCTGAAAACTACTTAACAAGAGCAGAAGGAGCTTTAAATGGATGGAACATGGGTGGCGATGCTAAAACTTTGTATGAAACAGGTATTAGATTATCTCTTGCACAATGGAATATAACAGATGCAGCTGTAGTTAACGCTTACATCAATGGTTCTACATTACCAACATTGCCAAACATCTTAACATTATATCCAACTTTAGATTTACAGGATATTCCAGTTAAATTGCCTGTAGCTTGGTCTTCTTCTGTTGCTAATCAACGTACACAGATTGCAGTTCAGAAATACTTAGCAATTTTCCCTGAATCTTGGGAAGCTTGGGCAGATTTACGTAGAAGTGATGCTAAAGTAATCTATCCGGTTTTAAATACAGATAATCCGGATGCAGGAGTTGGTAAATCTTTAATGAAAAGAATTATTTATACTACAAATGAGTACTCATCAAACAAAGCTGCTGTTGAAGATGGTATCGTAAAATTAGGCGGTGCTGATTCAGGTGGAACAAGACTTTGGTGGGACACAAAATAATTAATTTGGTGAGTAAAGATCGACACAGTCCTTACTTAAAACGCAAAAGGAGAGGTAACTCTCCTTTTGTTTTATCCAGATGTCAGTAATTGACATAAAAATTCTATTAACTCGATGATGATGAACTCCAATTCAATAAATCATCAAACCACAAAAACATAAAATAAAAATGGTTAACACAAATACCACTAACTCCTCACAAACCAAACCAAACTTATTGCCAATATTAATAATTGCAAGTCTGTTTTTTATTTTCGGATTTGTTACCTGGATCAATGGCGCATTGATTCCGTTTATGAAGACGATTAATGAATTAACATCGGCGCAGTCATTACTGGTTGCTTCAGCATCTTATATTTCGTTTGTGGTTATGGCACTTCCGGCTTCTTTTATTTTATCTAAAATTGGTTATAAAAAAGGAATGTCCTTAGGATTATTCATTATGGGATTCGGAGCTTTAATTTTTATTCCTGCTGCAGAAGCCAGAACGTATTGGATGTTTCTGACAGGAATCTTTATTCAGGGCGCGGGAATGACTTTGTTACAGACTGCTTCAAATCCGTATATCACGATTTTAGGTCCAATTGAAAGTGCTGCAAAACGAATTTCTATTATGGGAATTTGTAATAAAATTGCAGGTGCTTTAGGTTCTCTTATTTTTGGTTCTCTTTTATTATCCGGTATTGACGAAATTCAGGAAAAATTAAGTCATGTAAGTACTTCAGAAAAGAATACTTTATTAGATAATATGGCGGACAGTGTAGTAGTACCTTATATTTCTATGGCGATTGTTTTATTTGTTTTAGGATTATTAATTCTTAAAGCACCGTTACCAAACGTAGAAGCAGCCCCAATTGAAGAAGCTGAAGAAGGAAAAACAGCTAAAACAAGCATTTTCCAGTTTCCTCACCTTTGGTTAGGCGTATTAACGTTGTTTATGTATGTGGGAGTAGAAGTAATTGCAGGTGATACCATTATTGCTTACGGAATCGCTTTAGGTTTTCCTGCTGCAGATGCTAAATTTTTTACCACTTTTACCTTATTGGCAATGGTTGCCACTTATGCATTAGGAGCATTTTTGATTCCGAAATACATTACTCAGGCTTTAGCTTTAAGAGTAAGTGCCGTTTTAGGAATTGTATTGTCTTTCTGTATCGTATTTTCTACCGGTTTTACCTCTGTTTTATTCGTTGCTGCATTGGGTGTAGCAAATGCTCTGGTTTGGCCTGCAGTATGGCCTTTAACATTAAATGGTTTAGGAAAATTCACAAAAACCGGTGCAGCCTTATTGGTAATGGCAATTTCAGGTGGAGCTGTGATTCCGCCTTTGTACGGAAAATTTGTTGACGGAACAAAAGCAGATCTTATTGCTCAGGGAATTAGCGAAGTAAATGCAACAGCTTCTGCCTCAACAAAGGGATATTGGATTCTATTACCATGTTATATTATTATCCTTTATTATGCTATTTCCGGACATAAAGTAGGTTTGAAAAAGAGTTAGATTAAAGATGTTTTAGATGCAAGAAGCAAGAGACAAGATTTTTACTTTCTAAGTTTTTCCTCTTGCTTCTTTCCTCTAAAAAAAAAAGAAAAAAAATGATATCAAAAACAAAATATACTCTAACAGCTTTACTGGCAATTTTTCTTGTTTTTAATGGATTAAAAGCTCAAACAAAAGCTGTTAATATCGAAAGTAGTTATATTGCAGATCCTCCTGTAACAACAAACAGTCATGCATCGACTTTGGTGGAACATAAACCAAACGAAATTTTAGCAGCCTGGTTTGGAGGAAAATATGAAGGCGCAAAAGATGTGGGAATCTATATTGCGGATTATAAAGATAAAAAATGGTCGACGCCAAAAGAACTGATTCAGCCTTTAATAAAAGGTGCAGATACTTTGCCTTGCTGGAATCCGGTTCTTTTTAAAGCTAAAAGCCAGAATTTGTATTTGTTTTATAAAGTTGGAAAGAATCCAAGAGAATGGTTTGGTGCTATGATCGTTTCAAAAGATAACGGAACAACCTGGGGAGAACCAAAATACCTTCCGGAAGGAATTTACGGTCCCATTCGTAATAAACCTATTGAAACTACTCCGGGAGTAATTTTATGCGGAAGCAGTACAGAAAGTGTAAATACTGACGAATGGAGAGTTCATGTAGAAGAATATACAGAACTAACGGATTCCTGGAAGAAAATAGCAGTGGAAAACAATCAGAATTTTAATATCATTCAGCCAACATTTTTAGTTCACGGTACCACTGATATTCAAATGTTATCCAGAAGCAAACACAATAAAATAGTTTCAAGCTGGTCGGGTGATAACGGGAAAAGCTGGATTAGAACCAATACAATCAACGTGATCAATTCCAATTCGGGAATTGATGCTTTAACGGTAAATAAGAATCTTTTCTTATTGGTTAATAACCCATTACCACAAGGAAAGGACTGGTTTAACGGGCGCAATATTTTGGATGTAGAATACTCAAAGGATGGTCTGAACTGGAAGAAACTATTTGATCTTGAAAAACAGGAAAAAGGGGAGTTTAGTTATCCAGCTATAATTCAGACCAGTGATAAGAGAATTCATGTATTGTATACTTATGATCGTAAATATATTAAACATACCTCTTTTGAACCTAGTCTGTAATTGTTACAATATGAAAGCTTTAAAATACCTTTTTGCGAGCATTTTATTTTGTGGTGTTCATTTGAATGCACAAAATAATGAGATGTCTAAGACCTTTTACAAACATGATAAATATTTGTCTTCTGATAAATTAGAAGGACGTTTTCCGGGCACAAAAGGAAATAACAAAGCAGCAGCTTATATTGAAAAGTATTTTAAAAAGTATGGCTTAAAAGAATTCAGGAATTCTTATTACCAACCCTTTCGACTTTTTGTAAAAGAGGGAATTAATAAGATGAAATCAGATAGTGTTTCGACACAGAATGTACTTGGTTATATCGAAGGCTCAGATTCAAAACTAAAAAATGAATACATCGTTATTGGAGCGCATTACGATCATTGGGGCTGGGGCGGACAAGGTTCCGGAAGTAAAAAGAAAGAAGCTTTTGCCATTCATAACGGTGCAGATGATAATGCTTCGGGAGTTTCGGCTTTGTTATGTATTTTAGAAGAAATTTCAAAGCAAAAAATAAAACCTAAAAGAAGTATCATTTTTATCTCTTTCAGTGGAGAAGAAGAAGGATTATTAGGTTCAAAATATTTCATTAGTCATTTACCAGTTCCAAAAGAGGCCGTAAAAGTAATGCTGAATATGGATATGGTCGGAAGACTAAACGATAAAAAAGAACTTTATATGGGTGGTGCAGGAACTTTCCCTAATGGAGTAGAATTAATGAAAAAACTACAAGAAAACAGCGGATTAAATCCTGTGATTCACGCAGGTGATGTAGGAGGATCAGATCATGTTTCTTTCTATAAAGAATCAATTTCTGCCGTTGGATTTCATACCGGTGGACATCCGCAATATCATACGCCTGATGACGATATTGATTTGATTAATTCTGATGGAGGCGCTTTAGTGGCAAAATATATTTATAATGCCTTAACGGAGATAGCCAATTATGAAGAAAATTTAGTTTTCATTAAACAGAATTAAAATAAAGATAGTCTCATTTTAAAATTAGTTAAGTTAGTTTTTGTTGTTTGAAAAGGCGGTGTCTATTAAATTTCATAGACGCCGTCTTTTACTTTAAAAGCCCATGCAGCCATCGCATCAATTACGGGTAAAAGTCCGTTTCCGGCATCGCTGAGTCTGTAAGTTACAAAAGGCGGTACCACAGGTTTAGCTTCGCGAATGACCAAACCATCAGCCTCAAGTTGCTTCAAATGCTGAATCAGCATTTTTTCTGTTACGGCCGGAATAGCTCTTTTTAGTTCGCTGTAACGTTTATCTCCAGTCGATAAATGATATAAAATAATAGGTTTCCAATAACCTCCAATTTTCTCCATAACAAAAGTCACGGGACATTTTTCCAAAGCATATTGCTTGTTTTCCTGAATTGTAGACGATTCTTTAATTGCTGTCATAATACATACTTTAGGGTAAGTACTTGTATAAAAGTAAGTACAAATATACCTTTGTCTTGTTAAATAAAAAAACATTTAAAGATGAAAATTATAATTTCAGGTTCATTAGGAAATATCGGAAAGCCATTAACGGCTCAATTAGTACAATCAGGTCATGATGTAACAGTTATCAGCAGTAATGCAGATCGAAAAGCTGCGATTGAAGCATTGGGGGCAAAAGCTGAAATCGGATCAGTTAGCGATGCTGATTTTCTTTCAGAAACATTTGCAGGAGCAGATGCGCTTTTTGCCATGACACCGCCAAATATGGGCGGCGTAAATATTATTAAAAACACTACTGAAGCAGGTGACGCTTTCGCTAAAGCAATCCAACAAACCAATATTCAAAGAGTAGTAATGCTAAGCAGTATTGGAGCTGATTTGCCAACAGGAAACGGACCCATTGCCGGCTTGCATAACATTGAGAAAATCTACGAAAAATTAGATACTTCTATCACTTTTTTGAGAGCAGGTTATTTCTATATCAATTTCTTCAATGATATTCCGATGATAAAAGGAGCGGGGATAATGGGAGCTAATTTTCCAACAGATAATCAAATTCCATTAGTACATCCGGAAGATATTGCCTGGGCTGCAGCCGAAGAATTACAGAAAAAGTCAGAAGGAAAAAATGTACGTTACATTATTAGTGATGTTAAAACACCTTCAGATATTGTAAAAGCTTTTGGAAATGCTATTGGTAAACCTGAACTTCCTTGGGTAGAATTTACAGACGAACAATATTTTGGAGGAATGACACAAGCAGGAGTTCCGGAAGAAATGGCCGGTTTGTATACCGAAATGGGAAGCGGATTAAGAAATAATACTATCGCAGCTGATTTTCTAACAAATGATGGAAAAGCGGAAGGTAAAATTAAACTAGAAGAATTTGCTAAAGAATTTGCTTCAAAATTCTAATTCTAAAAAAAACATTCCGCTTACTATAAATAGAAGCGGAATGTTCAATTAAAAAAAAACTCAAGTGATGAATTACATACAGTTTGTAATCATAACTGTATATTTTTTAGAATACCCCAATGTAGTGGTTTCCTGGTTTGTTTACTAATTTAGCACCTTTAGTAACTTTTCCTGAAGGAATGTCAATTACGTAGATGTTACCGTCTTTTCCAACTGGAGTAACAGCGATGTAGAAGTTGTTTCCATCCACAACAAAACCTTGGTATTGACCGAAATCTAAGCTAGTATCGTAAGCGATATCTTCTACTTTTGTAGCTGTTTTGGCATTTAAATCTAATCTTGCAAGGAAACCCTGAGTTGTTCCTTCGTAAGTGTAAACCGCATAAGCAATTCCGTTTCCAACATATCTCCACGCATCGATATAAGAACCTTTAATTCCTAAAGCAGTATCTAAACTGAATACATATGAATTATCATATTCATTGCTTTGGTTGATTTTTAAGATATAAGAACCTTTTTGAGTATCTCTTTGTGTAGCCTGGTAGATATTTCCGTCTGTAGCAACGAAGCTGTTAAAACTTCTGTATCCGCTTGTATCACCAAATCCAACAGTCGACGTAATCACTTTAGGATTTTCTAATGAAGGATAATCAACCACAACAGATTTTGAACCTAAACGTGTAAAACTTGCCGCGTTTTGTCCTGTTGCCGGATCTGTTTTACGCATCCATGTTCCAATGATTAATTTGTTTCCTGCTTTGTTTAATGTTGGCGCATCTAAACGGAAAATATGGTGTCCAAGAGCTTCTTCTTCAGCAGTTAGTGGAATTTCATATTGTTTGAAAGCAGAAATTAAAGTTTGCTGTAAATCTAAAGATAATACAGTAGCAATTCCTCTTGTGTTTTTATATGTTTTATCTGCATTTGTATTTACAACAGGAGCAGTAACGTTTACAGCAACACCAGTTTTGTCTCCATCAAAAAGTTTTACCCATCTTGGAGATGTTCCTGCGTATTGAGAAATATTTACTTTTGCTGTAGATTCTGCAAAATTGTTTCCTCCGTTAACTTTGTAAGTCATAAACTCACCACCGTTTGCACCAGTATAAGTGATATTGAAAAGAGTGTTTCCATCTACAGAAGATTGTAAACGCGCTGTTCGGGTAGATTGAACAGCAGTACCATTTGTGTAAACGTCTACAGAAAAGTTAGGATCAATAGCATTTTCTTTACTAATTGCGTAAACTCTGGTTCCGCCATTTCCGTCACCTGGATCTGTTTGCATCAAAGCTCCTGCTACAGTAATCCATCTTCCATCAGTTATCGGGTTTACCGGTTCAGAATTATTGTTATCGTCGCTACTGCTACAAGAAGTTGTCAACGCTAATGCACCTAGTAATAAACCAGATGTAAATAGTTTAAATGTGTTTTTTTTCATCTTTGTTGTATTTAAAATAGTTATTTATTGAGTAATTAAAATTTACTAATAGCATAGTTGAGTTTGATGTAGAAAGCTCTTCCGGGTTTTTGGGCAGCGAAATTGTCATAAACCTGTTCGTCAAAAATATTTTTAGCATCAAAGCTTACTACAAATTGTTTATTTGGAAAGGCATAACTTAAACCCAAATCCTGTGGAAACTGAGCTGTAGTTCTGTCAATTTCAAGCCAGGAAGTATAAAATGGATCGACATAACCACAGTAGTAATAAAGATTTAATTCTGATTTATTCTGAATTACATTTTTAAAGTTATACTGAAGATTTCCGTTAATAGTAAAATAAGGTTCGTTAGGTAATTGTTTGTTGTAATTAGGGAGGATATTTCCGTTAGTATCGTATTTATCCTTAACAAGTGAATTGAATTTAGAAAGATTTACCCCCGCAAATAATTTATCTTTAAATGAATATTGAACAGATGTCTCAAAGCCAACTGATTGAGATTTTCCTAAATTGACAAAAGGAGTAGCTTGTACCGCTTCGTTTACACGAATACTTATTTGCTGTACAATTTTACCTTTTATATTTCTCCAAAAGGCATTTCCGTAAAATGAAAATTTATGATTATGAATTAAATACGGCCCTAGTCGTAAACCGGCATTAAAATTTTCACTTTGTTCCGGACCTAAATTAGGATTAGCCAGAACGTTTTGACCGGGAAGTCCAAATATTTCATTTTCATTTGGTAATCTAATTGCTTTTTCGGCAGAAACCATCACTAGTGCTTTTGGGAGAACAGCATAAGAAGATGCAAAACCATATCCTGTAAAATCAGTGTTTCTGACATCATTTACCATCACTACAGATCTTTGACCATCCTGATTGACTAATATTGTAGGTGTAACCTGTTCTGTTTTTAAGTAATAATTTTTAACAAAAAAGTTCGCTTTTAGACGTGATTGAAAAGCCTGCATTTCATAAGCAAAAGAAGTAACTGATTTATCTAAATCACGTGTTGCTAAAAAATTACGAATCAATTCCGGTAGCATTTCATCTTTATCATTTCGGTCAACGGTATAAAACATTCCGTTAACAAGAATCTTGTGGTTTTTAGAAATGTTATAGGTCAAACCAGCTCTTGTATTAAAAATATCTAATTTTTGATGATTGATAGTAGGAGCTCCTTGCTGTGCACCAAATACCGATAAAATAGGTTCTCCATATAATCCAATTGCCTTTTCACCGTTCCAGTTGTAATTCCATTTTACAGTATCGTTTACAACATCATTTCTATGGCTGTAAACAGAAATTACTGAGAAATCAAGATTCTTAATTAAAAAATCTTTTTTGTTGTAATTGATGCTAAACACATTTGCAGCAGATTCACTGAAACGTCCTTTATAAGGTTTTGTCATATACTGACCGTGCTGAATTTGGTTGTAATCCTCCGAACCATTATAACTAATTGAAAAATTATCTGCCCATTTTACGTCAGTATAACCAGCTTCAAGTCTGCCTCCGTAAGATCGGTACATACTATCAAATCGTTTTGCTCTGATGTAATCGTAGCGTCCGTTTGGTAAAATATTGTAAACAAATCTGCCCCAGACTTCATAATCGTTGTCAGAATAATTTTGGAATCCGTTTGCTTTAACAGTAAAACCAGATTTATCTCGGTAGGTAGTGCTAAAATTCGATTGAATAGTATTAAACGAACCATAAGAAACAGAAGCGGCAATCATATTTTTAGATCCTTTTTTAAGTATCACATTGATTGCTCCTCCCAATGAATCATCGGCAAGATTTGCAGGAACAACACCTTTATAAACTTCGATTCTTTCAATTAAAGCAGGCGGAATACTATTTAAACTAAAAGATGCCCCATAAGTCTGAATCGGAATTCCATCGATAAATATTCGTATCGCATTTCCGGACATTCCATTAATATTGTAAGTTACTGCAGACCCCAAACCTCCATTCTGTCTGATTCTTACACCTCCGGAACGATCCAGTAAATCATTGGTTTGCAGGTTTCTTTTTGCCGCTTCCTGTGTTTCGATCACATTTACAGCAAATCCTTTTTCCATTATTTCTTTTCTAATAGAAGATTTTTTAATTACAACTTCCTCTAAATCTTTAGGGCCATTTCGGTCTAATGAAATATTAAGGTCTGTATTCGGTTTATTGATGGTTACTTTTGTAATTCTTGTCTGACCTTCCATAGAAGAAGTTTCCAGAATATATTCACCGTATTTTAAGCCCTTAAATTCGTAACGGCCAAAATCGTTTACAATGGCATATTTTTGAGTTCCTTTGATTATAACTGTAGAACCGTAAGCTAATTCGTCAGTTCCAAAAGTCACTTTTCCTGTAAGATTTCCTGTTTGTGACCAGCTTGTAAGCGTAATAAAAAATAGAAGTAAAATTGTTCTCATATTGAGTTTTGCATAAAAAGTGCTGCAAACTTATATGATAATTTAAATTTAATCTAAATAAAGCCGTTAGAAGATCATTAGATTTACATTAGAGATTTTAATGTTGAAAAATAGCTGTTTAAGTGTTTGATTTTTAAATATTTAATTGGATGTTGTCAAAAAATAAAACCATATAAGTTATATAAGTACAATTAAGAAAAACTTAAATCACTTATATAACTTATATGGTTTAAAAGTTCGCATTTTTGCCATTAAAAGAGCGTTTCGATTATAACTTATAAGCGAAGTTCTTAGACTTAATCACTTTACCTTTATCTGTAATCATAACACAGCTGTATTGCGGAAATTTTTGAAGTAATGATAATCCTTCAGTCTGACCTAAAACCACCATGGAAGTACTTAATCCGTTGGCAGTTTCTGCGTTTGGACCTATTACAGTAACACTGCATAAACCGGTTGCAGGATATCCTGTTGCAGGATTTATAATATGAGAATAACGTTTGCCATTAAAAACAACGAATTTTTCATAACTACCGGAAGTAGTAATAGCGCCGTCTTTTAATGGAATTGCCGCTAAAATTTTCTCAGGTTTAAACGGATTGGTTATTCCAATTTTCCAATCGTTTCCATTCGGCTGTTTTCCCCAGGTACTCATATCACCTGAACCATTTATGATTCCGGCTTCGATTCCTTTTTGAATCATCATGGCACGGCATTTATCGGTTGCATAACCTTCGCCTAAAGCACCGAAACCAATTTTCATTCCTTTTAATTTTAGGAAAATTGTAGATGTTGTACTGTCTAAAATAATGTTTTTATAGCCTACTTTTTCTACCGACTTTTTTATGGCTTCCGCCGAAGGCATTTCGGTCATAGAACCGTCAAATTTCCAGATTCTGTCCATTGCTGCAAAGCTCACATCAAAGCCGCCATTCGTAATTTCAGATAATTTGATGGCTCTTTGTGCCAATTCAAAGACTTCGCGATCTACTTTTATTGGTTTTATTCCTGCATTCTGATTCACTTCAGAAACCTGCGAATCCGGTTTCCAATCTGAGATTAGATTTTCAATGCGGGTAATTTCGGCAATTACTTCATCAATATTTTGTTCTGCAGAAAGTGAATCTTTTGCTACAATGCTAATATCAAATCTTCCGCCCATTAAAAGTGTGGTTCTTTTTCGTAAAACTTGTGAATAACCAACTAAGCTTTGAAGCATTAAAAAAAGAATCAGAAGTTTATATATAATTGATTTTTGCATAAAAAATCGTTATTAAAAAATTAATGAATGTTCAAGCGGAGCAAAATATTTAAATCCCAAATTTTAAATCCCAAATTCCAATCTGCAATCTAAAATCTAAAATCTAAAATCTAAAATCACCAATCTTAATAGCAATCCGTTAATAATTGTCCGTTTTCTTTGTATTCTTCAAGCGTTTTTGTGCCATTAGACAAGCATAACTCATTCAGAATAACTTCAACATCTTTTTGCATCGCCAGAGAACCGCAGATCATGATAACGCCGCCAGATTTCAATAAATTCATAAAGAAGACGGCATCATTTTTAATTAAATCCATTACATAAATATGTTCGGCTTCACGGGATAATGCCACATGAAAATGCTCCAAATGTTCTTTCTGAATCATTATTCCGGCAAATTTTTTATAAGCCATCAAAGTTGGAGTAACCATTCGGAATCCGCTGTACAAATGAACTTCTTTCTTCGCTTTATTTTGTTCAATCATTCCCAGAAAAGGAGCAATTCCGGTTCCGTTTGAGATTAAAGCCACTTTCGAAGTTTTCTTTGGAAGATGGAAAGCAGGATTTTTAATGATTCTTGCTTTTATCGTATTTCCGGGTTCCAGATTATTCAAATATCCTGAACCTAATCCGTTTGGATGCAGTTTTACAACCAACTGAATATTACCGGAATGATTTCCAATAGAGTAGAGGCGTTCTCTGGAATCATTTGCAGGATAAATTGCCAGTAAATCACCGGAAACAAATTTGACTCTTGAACTGGCACGTAACGTCAATATAAAGGTGTGTTCGGTATCTGAAATTGGAGTTTTATCCAAAACCATCAATTTCTGTAAGCCTTTTGGAACATGATTGTATAATGACGGAGTTGTGGCTAATGGAATCCCGGATTTAGCGCTCCATAATTTTACCCATTCTACAAATTCTACAGCCGATTTATCGTTTACAGTCTGAAGGTCTAAATAACGGTCTGCCCAATTTTGTTTAGCAAGAAGTTGATCAATTTCAACTGCAAATCCACAGAAATCGGGATATGATTTAGAACCAAAACCAACTACAGAAAAATTAATTTGTTGTTCCTGATTTTGCTTTTCCAGCAATGCTTTGAATTTATTTCCGTTCGAAGGCGCATCACCTAAACCGTGAGTCGAAGAAAAAACAATAATATGTTCGGCTTTTGGATAAGCAGCAAAACGATTTAATTCGGTAACAAAAACTTTATAACCGTGATTAATCAATTGTTTTGAAATGACATTGGCAAACCTAAAAGAGCTGCCATTTTCAGAACCTACCAAAATAATAATGCTGCTTTCCTGCGCTTTGAATTTATTTTTGATTCGGCTTGATCTTCTTTTTAAAGTAATGGCAAAACCGGAATAAATAAAGAAAAAAATATTGATACAGGCGATTGCTAAAATTACAGCCCAGATTCCGTTAATTCTTCCCGTATGAAGATCAAGGCTCAAAGCTGCATATTGTGCAGTCATTGGCGAAAGTTTTTCACTAATTACAGCTCCTGTAACCTGATTGACTTCGATTTCGCGATCTTTTAATTCAATGATATAATATTCTTCTGGATCATCTGTAAAAGGAAATTCGATTTTCTTTACATCGGATAGTAAAGTTGTTTTAAAAATTGAAGCAGTTTTGGCTTTCGCCGAAAGTTCTGTTTTAACTGGTTTTGCTTTTTCTTCACCCATAAAAAAGTTGAATCTTTCAAGAGATAAATAGGTTCCTGTAAGCGAAATAATCAGAATTGGGATTAATGCCAATCGCCCTAAAACAACATGATAATATTGAGCAAAATATTCTTTTATTACTCTAGAAAAGAAATTACGAATGCCACGCTGTCTTTTTAAAACGAGCACAAATCCGGAAATAGAAATCAGCAACAAACAAAAAGAAATTACACCAACAAAAAATCTTCCGGTTTCATGCAAAAATAAAGAACGGTGTAAACTGGTAACCCATTTGATAAATTCGCTTTTCTTTACTGGGGTTCCTAAAGCTTTACCTGTTTTAGGATCGATATAAGCATTAACATCATTTCCATCTTCATCCATTGCCTGAAGCGTTACAAATTGGTTATAATCAACACTTAATTCTGTAATTTCCTGATAAGTATTTTTTAAAATTGGAAGGGTTTGTTCCAATGTTATTTTATTAAAATTCTCAACCTTATACGGAAGTGTTTTTTCCTGTACTGCGTCGACAGCCAGAATAATACCGGTTACCGAAGCCAAAAGCAAAAAAACAGAAGAAAATAAGGCTAAAGCCAAGTGCGCGTAACGCCAAAAGGAAAGAGTCATTGCGTGTATTCTAGAAATGGAATTAAATGTTTAAAGCTTTGTCAAAGTTTTAAACTTTGACAAAGCCCGGATCTCAGCTTAAAGTATAAAAATAGAATTTATACTTTAAGAATAAGTTAAAAGTAAAATACTAAAGTTTTATATTTTATTTAATCTTACATATTTGATATAACCTTTTCCGTCTGTTTTTTCAGCCATACCTTCTGTCGTAAGCGGAATTTCAAGATCGCTTACATAATATTTCTGATCTTCAACAGCCGTTTCAAAACGTAATTTGTATCCTTTATTAATTTTAGAATTTTCGATTTCGATAGTCGTTATACTGCGGTCTCCACCTGTAACAGAAGCACCCGTTTTAGCGCTGATATCATCATTTTTCTGAGTGTGGAATTTGTTCCATTCTTTTAATGATTTGTACCATTTTTTGTCATCACCCATTACATAAAGTGTTTTTTCGTATTCTCCGTTTGCATTAATTAAAGAAACTACGATATAAGCCCCTTCTCCCATATAATTGTTCATTTGCAACATACATTTGTATTTGCTTGATTGTGCATTAGACTGAAAAGAAAGTAAAAAGATAAAAGCACTTGTTAGGGCAATTTTGAATATAGATTTCATGAATTTAAGTTATGTGTTATAAGTTATATGTTATGAGTTCAAAATTTAAGTTAAGAGTATGCGTTCGGTATGACGTTGAACGTATAACTCATAACCTTAAACTCTTAACTTTCCAGTATTATTTTAAAAATTCTACGGAGATATTGTTTTTTGTAAGCAAATCATTCTCTTTAGCTAAAGCATAAGCAGTTTCATCAAACTCAGTGCTAATTTCTTTTTTAGCTCCAACAGAAACCAGATATTTAAGAATTTCATCATCTTTAGAAATCATAGCTGCTCTGTGTAAAGGCGTTAAACCGTCTTTATTTTTAGCATTAACATCTACTTTTAAATCAGTGATTTTTTTCAAAAGAGAAACGTCATTTTTAGTGATCGCTAAATGATATAAAGTGTTACCATCTTTTTGAGCTGTTGCAAGATTCAGTCCTTTATCCTGAAGTAATTTTGCTTTAGCATCAAACGGATCTTGTTTGGGAGTTTCTCTTTCTCTTCCGGCCGGACGATAAGATTGTACTAAATAAATACCTAAATTATTTCCGTCTTTATCTTTTACATTTACATCAGCTCCTTTAGCCAAAAGTAAACTTACAGCTTCCGGTGAACCATTTCTTACTGCATAAGTCAAAGCAGATTCTCCTTTTAAATTTTGAACATTTATGTTTTTAGCTTTTGGAAGAAAAAGCTCTAAAGCCGCAATTTCTCTTGCTGAAGCAGCTGCCATTAGCGGCGTATTTCCTTCTTTATCAGCTTTGTTAATATCAACACCTTTGTCTAAAAAGTATTTGATAATTTCGGTCTGATTTGGTTTTCCTGCCAAAATATGCAATACATTTTGTCCCGCTTTATTTTGTGCAGTTGCTTTGATTTTTACTTCTTCAACCAAATATTTATAAGTTTCTAAAGTATTACTTTCTCTTCTGCTTCCTTGTGCAGCGTTTAAAAGAGCAGTATCAGTAGGTTTAATTCCTTTTTCTAAAAGTTTTTTCAAAAGCGGAATATTTCCGGATCTTGCGGCGTAAGTAAAAGCAGTATTGCCATCGCTGTCAACATCTTTTAAAGACATTCCTTTTGTAGCAAAATATTCAGCAGCTTTTAAATCTTTATCAGAAGCAATCGCTAAAAGTAAAAGATTGGCACCATTTGCATATTTTTTTGTCGGATTAACACCCGCTTTAAAAAGAGCATCATACATCGCCGGATCTGACTGACCGTTTGAAGCGGCGAAATCTGCCGGAGCTGTACCGTGGCTGTCTTCAAAATTAACATCAGAACCTTTAGAAATTAAATATTCCACCAATTCGGTATTGCCTCTGTAAGCTGCCCAATGTAAATAAATACGATTATCGTGAGTTAATTTTGTAATTGAATTTCCTGGCTGCTCCACTAAGAATTTGATAGTTGCTATTGGAGCATCATTATTGATGGCCAATGTTGTAACATCAAAAGCATTTACATTTGCTTCAGCCGGATTATTTCCTTTTGCGATCTCTGCTTTAACAGTTTCTACACTTGGAGAAGTTTTCCAGAAAGATTGTTCCAACAAAGCATTTTTTTGCTGTGCACTCGCAAAAAATGTGACAGCAAGAGCAAAAGAAACGAAAAAATTCTTTTTCATAATATGTTATTTATGGTTATTGAATTATACAAGACTTAATTTACTTTTGGAAATTTTAATCATCTATTTAGAATAATTAAAAATAAAGGCAAATGTAGAGATTTATATTCTTAAACCAAGAACAATTTAATATTAATAGCGTTTTTTGATGCAGTTTTTCTAAAAATTAAGAATCGCTTAAGCAGATTTTAATTTTTTTTTAATGCAAGGTTTTTTATAGCTATAATTTGAATTTGAAAAGACCCGAAATAAATTAGGAATTAAAAAAGTGAATCGTACTGATTTCCTAGTTTTTTTCTAAGATGTTGCTTTGTTTTTTTTACCGTATCACTTGTTATTCCCAGCAATTCTGCAGTTTCGTTATTACTGAAATCGAGTTTTTGAAGCAGTAAGATTCGTTCATTAAACTCATTCATTTCCGGAAAATTTTCCTGAAGCTGGCTGTAAAACCTCGGATATTCTTTTTGAAATTCTTGCTTGAAGACATTCCAGTTATCGTCCGTCATTAAATGTGATTCCAGCAGAGCGTTCAATTTTCCTTCTTTTTTTTCCAGATAAGAAGAAGATGAGTTTGTAATATTCTCAATTACTGTTTTAAGTTTTTTTATCTGATTGTTTTTTTCTTTTAAATAATTAATCTGAGATTTTAAGTCCTGATGAACTTCGTTAAGTTGTTGTTCTGCTTTTAATTTTTCTAATTCTAAAGCTTTTACCTTTTGCTCGTATTTGAGATGCTTGTTTTTGTATTTTTTTCTGAAATGAATAAATATTATCAATGCCGTAGAAAAAAACATTATAAATATAATAAGGTAGAATTTTTTTAGGGTAGTCTCATATTTAATGATCTTCTTTGCTTCATCGATATGTTGCTGATATTTGTTTTTTTCTATAATCCAGTTGGCCTGATTAATAGCAAGGTCGCCATCTTCATTTTTTAGTGAATCTTCAAGAACAACCATTCGGCGTCTTAATTGGAGTTCGTTTTCGGTTGAGTTTTGCAATTTTAGAATTTGCAACTTTAATTTAATAATCTGTAATTCCGACTTTTTAAAATAAGATTTTGCAATTGCTATATTTCCGGCCTTGTCTAAAAATGTTTTAGCTTCTTCAGGTTGGTTGTTTTTTAAGAATACTTCGGCCAATAATATAGAAGCATACATCGTATTCTGATCGCTTTGATATTGTTCAGAAATCTGAATGTCTTTTTGTAATAAATCAATAGCGGTTTTAAAATTGCCTTTCTTCTCACTAATCATGGCTAAATCGCCAAGAGCTTTAGCGTATCGGACATCATCGTGAATCTGTCTGGAGAGTTTGGCTGTTTCGTTTAAATAATAAGCAGCCATTTTATAATTTCCTAAATGGAAAAAATTTAAACCAATCGAATTAATAATAGCGGCATATTGTGAACTGTTTTTTTGAGTTGTTTCTTTTGCTAGTTTTAGGTATTGCAACGATTTACGGTAATCTCCAAATGTTTGCAATATCCATCCGATTCTTTTGTAAGTTTCGTCTGCAATAATAATTTGATGAGCGGTTAAAGGTTCGATTTTTTCCATTAGTTCTAACAGAAAAGGAGTCAGTTTAATATAATCCCTGTAATAGTATAAATGATTGATATAATTAAGTTGCGACCAGACTATCAAAGAAACATTTCCGGAAGTTCTTGCTTTTTCTATAGATTTTAAATAGTATTTACTGGAAGTTTTATTATTAGAATTAGAAAAATTGCCATAGCCATTTGCTAATAAGCCATCGTAAAGGATTTGATATTTAGGTATTTGACTTAAAGGATAAAGGTATTTTTTTAAAGCAATTGTATCAGTACCAAAATTCTTTTCCTGAGAAAGAATAGATTCAATATCCTTAAGATAGTTTTCGGAGCACTTAATTTGCAATTTTTGAGCATTTGCGGCGAATGCGTAACAAAGTAAAACAACGAAATATATTTTTTTGGCAGACATTAATTTTTCTTTGGCAGATGAAATTGTAATAATAATGGATAATAAAGTTAGGTTATGAGAGAGTTCCGTTTTTAAAATATTGATTTTTAGTTGATTTTAAATAAAACATTTCTCGTTTATTTTCTGGTTTTATGCATATTTTCAATATTATACTTTAGTTTTTAATTTTAGAATTTTTAGGGCAATTTAAAGTATTCCCAAAATAGTATATCAGGTATTAATACCCCTTTTTAATTTTTTTTGATAATGAAAAAATAAAGAAGCATGTTAATTTATCTTTTAGTAATAAGAAGAAATATTATTTTTCAGAAGCCTTTTACTTTCTTTTTTATCTTCCAAATTTACATCAGTACGGAATGATGTTTTCCTTTTTCAGACGTTTTTGAATTCTGAACTTATTTTGGGGTGAATTATACCTGAAATAAGAGCTATTTTGAGTTTCTTAGACAAATTTTAGCTGATGGTCAAAAATTAAATTAAATGTAATGGTTTGGAATTAAAAAACTTACAATTATTTTTTTTTGGGAAAGCCCGAAAATATTATTTAGAATAATTATTAATAAAAGATGTTTTTTTATTTTAGATTGAATGTGCAGATTATCATTTTTTGAAGTGAGCTGTTGATAACTGTTTTGGAAATAACTATAAAAATGATGACTTTTAAATGTTGATAACTTAACATTGAGTTTAGGGAAACAGCTAGCTCATTGATAATTACATAAGATTGTTTTCCTGTTAATAAAATTTACAAAATCCCTAAATTTTGAAGTTTTCAAACTGTTGATAATTGAATGGATTTTTAACATCTAAAACTGGACAAAAGAATAACTGTGGACTAAATTTGTAATTATAGAAAGCACGCTAATACCACTCCCCAAATTAAAGCGCACGATTTTCTAACATCATTTTGTCACTTAAAACTCTATATATATGTCAATTTTCGATAAAAGAATCAACTATAAACCTTTCGAATATCCAGAGGTTCTGCAATTTACGGAGGCGATTAATAAAGCGTACTGGGTACATACCGAAGTAGACTTTACAGCCGATACACAAGATTTTCATGCGCACTTAAACGGAGCTGAAAAAACAGCAATCAAAAATAGTTTATTGGCTATTGCACAGATTGAGGTAGCCGTAAAAAGTTTTTGGGGTAATATATACGAACATTTTCCAAAACCGGAATTCAACGGACTGGGAACTACTTTTGCAGAATGTGAGTTTAGACATTCTGAAGCCTATTCTCGTTTATTGGAAGTTTTAGGATATAATGATGAATTCGAAAAACTTTTGGATGTTCCTGTAGTTCGCAGACGTGTAGATTATCTTTCAAATGTTTTAAAAGATACTAAATCTCAGGACAACAGAAAGTACATGGTTTCGCTGATTTTGTTCAGTATTCTAATTGAAAATGTTTCGTTGTTTAGTCAGTTTGCGATTTTACTTTCTTTTACAAGATTCAAAGGATACATGAAAAACGTAAGCAACATCATCGCATGGACTTCAATCGATGAGCAGATTCATGCAAATGGCGGAATTTACATCATCAATAAAATTCGTGAAGAGTTTCCGGAATATTTTGATGCTGAGACTTTAGAATTAATTCGTGAAACGGTTAAAGAATCAATTGATGTTGAAGCAGCTATTTTAGACTGGATTTTTGAAGATGGATCAATTGAAACGATCAACAAAGAAGAGTTGGTAAACTTTATGAAATTTAGAGTTGACGAAAGTTTAAGACAAATTAATATTAAAACAATTTTTAATGTATCGCCACAAGATTACGCGGCGATGGCTTGGTTTGAAGAAGAAGTTTTTGCAAACAGTTTAGACGATTTCTTTGCAAAACGTCCAGTAGAATATACTAAACACGATAAAAGCATTACAGCAAACGATCTTTTCTAATACAAGCCCGGAATACTTATGAATACAATAGACACAACCCCAGTAAATAATTTTGAACCACAGAACGACAGTAAAATGTGGTGGAAAAATTCAGAAAGCGAACAAATTTTAAATCGTGGTTATCTTTTAAAAGGTGAAACAGTTGAAGGTGCAATTGACAGAATCTGTACCGCTGCTGCCAAAAGATTATACAAACCGGAATTAAAAGAATCTTTTGTTGAAATGATCGAAAGAGGGTGGATGAGTATCAGTTCTCCGGTTTGGGCAAATATGGGAACAGAAAGAGGTTTGCCGATTTCTTGTTTTAACGTTCACGTTCCGGATAAAATTGAAGGAATCACGCATAAACTGGGTGAAGTAATCATGCAGACTAAAATTGGTGGTGGAACTTCCGGTTATTTTGGTGAATTACGTGAACGCGGAAGCGCCGTAACAGACAACGGAAAGAGTAGTGGAGCAGTTAGCTTTATGAAACTTTTTGATACTGCAATGGATACTATTTCTCAAGGTGGTGTTCGCCGTGGTGCATTTGCAGCTTATCTGGATGTTGATCACCCGGATATTGAAGAGTTTTTAAAGATTAAAAGTATAGGAAACCCAATTCAGAACTTGTTTACAGGTATTTGCGTGCCGGATTACTGGATGCAGGAAATGATTGATGGTGATGCAGAAAAAAGACAAGTTTGGGCAAAAGTTTTAGAAAGCCGTCAGCAAAAAGGATTACCTTATATCTTTTTTAGTGACAACGTAAATAAAAATAAACCGCAAGTTTATAAAGATCAAAATTTAAGAATCAACGCGAGTAACTTATGCAGCGAAATCATGCTTCCGTCAACTCATGACGAATCATTTATCTGCTGTCTTTCTTCTATGAATTTAGAATTGTATGAAGAATGGAAAGATACTGAGGCTGTAAAACTGGCAATCTTTTTCTTAGATGCTGTTTTACAGGAATTCATCGAAAAAACAGAAGGAAACTATTACCTTTCTGCTGCCAATAAATTTGCCAAAAGACACCGTGCATTAGGTTTAGGTGTTTTAGGATGGCATTCTTATTTACAGAAAAATATGATTCCGTTTGAAGGAATGGAAGCTAAAATGAAAACTACTGAGATTTTCAAACATATCAGCGATAAAGCAGATAAAGCAAGTCAGGAATTGGCTAGAATTTACGGGGAACCGGAATTGTTAAAAGGGTATGGAAGACGAAATACAACCACAATGGCAATTGCGCCTACAACTTCATCTTCTGCAATTTTAGGACAAACTTCGCCAGGTATTGAACCTTTCAGCAGTAACTATTACAAAGCCGGATTGAGTAAAGGTAATTTTATGCGTAAAAATAAATACCTTAAAAAACTACTTGAAGAAAAAGGTTTAGATAATGAAGAAGTATGGAGAGGAATTATGCTGAATGGAGGTAGCGTACAGCATATGTCGGAATTGACACAACAAGAAAAAGATGTTTTTAAAACATTTAAAGAAATCAGTCAGTTGGAAATTGTACAGCAAGCTGGAATTCGCCAGAAATTTGTGGATCAGGGACAAAGTTTGAACCTTAATATTCCGGCAGAATTGGCTATTAAAGATGTAAACCGTTTAATGATTGAAGCCTGGCAGCAAGGGGTTAAAAGTTTGTATTACCAAAGAAGCCAAAGTGTTTCTAAAGAATTGGTGACAAGTCTTGTTTCTTGCAGTAGTTGTGAATCATAATAAAAAACAAAAGCCGAATCATTAGACTGCACCCAAAAGTTTAGACGAATTTATAATTAAATTTGATAATAGTGAGCTCGATATTGTATCGGGCTCATTCCTTTTAAATTAAGTTTTATTCTTTCATTATTATAATATTCTATATAGTCGATTATTTCTTGTTTTAATTGGTTAATCGAACTATATTTTTTAAGATGAAAAAGTTCAGATTTTAATATTCCAAAGAAATTTTCAATTATAGCGTTATCCAGACAATTCCCTTTTCTGGACATACTTTGTTTAATTCCTTTTTGTTTTAATAGATACTGATATTGTTTCATTTGATACTGCCATCCTTGATCTGAGTGCAATATTAAATTAGTTTGATTGGGTATTTTTTTAAAAGATCTTTCAAGCATTGATAAGATTTGATTAAAAGTGGGTCTTTCAGACAAGTCATAACTTATAATTTCTCCATTAAATAAATCAATTATCGGAGAGAGGTACAGCTTTTTCCCTGAGACATTAAATTCTGTAACATCTGTAGCCCATTTTTGATTAGGCATTACCGCTTTAAAATTACGTTTCAATATATTGGGAGCTATTTTTCCATGTTCTCCTTTATATGATTTGTATTTTTTTATCCTAATTAAACTTTTTAGACCTAAAATCTTCATTAGCCTGAGCACCGTTTTATGATTAATCAAAATACCTTTGTTTTTTATTTCTAAAGTAATACGTCTATAACCAAATCGACCTTTATGTTGATGGTAAATTTGCTCAATCAGCTCTTTAATATCCTTGTATTTATCTTTGGCTTGATATTTTTTCTCGTAGTAATAATAACTGCTTCTTGCCATATTCATATGATCTAGCATGATGCCCAGATCATAATCATGCCTTAATTCTATTATGGCTTGTGCTTTTTGTTTTGCTTGGCTTCTTCGGCTTGAACTAAGGCATTGAACTTTTTTAAAAGAGCATTTTCACATCGCAATGATTCTATCTCAAGTAAGAGTTCTTCTTCTCTTGTCAAGGGTTTGTTTGATTTCTTTTTAGCTCTTTTGAAGTTCATAGATTTAGGTCTTCCTTTAGGTTGATCTTTTAAGCCTAAGATACCTTGATCTTTATATCTTTTCTGCCATTGAATAACAACAGATTCACTAGAAATATTAAATTCAAGACAGGCGTCTCTCAAAGATAAAGACTTATTAGTAATTTTCAGCAATACATTTTGCTTAAACTTGACACTGTATATCTGATTCTTCCTGGGTAAAAGACCTTCTTTGCCATACTTCTGGTAAAACTTAACCCATTTTCTCAGATTTGACTCGTCAAAATTATTTTCATTCGCAACTGAATTAACTGAACGATGTTTATTTATAACTTCATTTACACACCGAAGTTTAAACTCATAATTGTACTTGATTTTTCTTTCCATAAAAATGCCCCCAAATAGTGTCTAACTTTTTGGGGGCAGTTCACATTTTTAGATTCGGCTTTTTTTTATGTTTTATGTGTACGATTTGTCATCCTGAGGCACGAAGGATCGTACAAGAAACTCCACAAAGATTTTCTACAAAGTTTTGTCATATTAACGAAGGAAACTCGAGCGACAACAAATTGACTAAGTACATCTCGGTGAGTAATTCCACAATCAAAATTAATTAAAAATTCTCTCGCAGATTTTACAGATTTTACAGATTTTTTTGAAGTAAATATTTTCACCATTATTCTTGTCATTCTGGAACGAAGAATCTCCGAAAATAGCTCCACAAAGAATATCGACATCTAATTCATCATCATTCTTGTCAATTCTGAGGAACAAAGACACGAATGAAAACGAACTGGCGAAGCAATCTCCGCAAGTAGCTCAACAAAGAATAAAAAAAACTATCCTTAGACTTCAATCGGCAAAAGTTTGATGTAAGTCAATAAATCGTTTTTCTTTTTTAATGATATTTTAATTTAGTTGTAAAAATCTTAATTTAGTGCTCGAAATTTCAATTCCAAAATCGATAAATACCGCCTATTAAATGGAGAATATTACCGTTATTATAATGCTACTTTTTGGTGTAGCATTTTTAAGCCTTATTAGTAAAAGATATAATTTTCCAATACCTATTGTTTTAGTGCTTTGCGGTGTAATTATCAGCGCCGTGCCGGGGCTTCCTGTAATTGCGCTGAGTCCCGAAATTGTGTTTATTATCTTTCTGCCGCCACTTTTGTATCATGCAGCATGGCATACCAGCTGGTCGGATTTTAAACAATCAATTCGTCCGATTACATTAGCTGCTGTTGGGTTGGTATTTTTTACTACAGGATTGGTTGCCGTTGTGGCGCATTGGCTCATAGATGATATTTCCTGGCCGTTAGCCTTTTTGCTTGGCGCTATTGTTTCGCCTCCGGATGCAGTTTCAGCAACAGCTATTACAAAAGGTTTAGGATTAAATCCAAGATTGATTGCCATTTTAGAAGGAGAAAGTTTGCTTAATGACGCGAGTGGCCTTGTTGCTTACAAATACGCTTTAACAGCCATAACAGCCGGGAATTTTGTTTTGTGGCAGGCTGGGTTGAATTTTGTTTTAATGTCTGTTATAGGGATCGCAATTGGTCTGGCTATTGGTTTTGTAATGTACTATATTCATAAAAGATTTGTTTGCGATGATATTATCGAGGTGACTTTAACGCTGCTTACTCCGTTTTCAGCTTATTTATTAGCGGAACACTTTCATGGTTCAGGAGTTTTGGCAGTAGTAACTACGGGACTTTTTCTGGCGGCAAGATCGGGCACTATTTTTTCTCATGAAAGCCGGATTATGACCAATACTATTTGGGATGTTCTGAATAATATTTTAAACGGTTTAATCTTCATTTTAATCGGATTGCAGTTAAGGCAGATTATGGAAGGAATTGGCAGTTACTCAGGAACTTCTTTATTTTTATGGGGAGCCGTTATTAGTGTAGTCGTAATTCTTGTTCGCTTTTTATGGGTTGTGCCTGCAACAATGTTGCCTAGGATGTTTAGTAAAAAGATTCGTCAAAAAGAAGAATTTGATTATCGCAATATGATTGTTTTCGGATGGTCGGGAATGCGTGGTGTCGTTTCTATGGCTGCTGCTTTGGCGCTTCCGCTAATGTTAAACAAAACAGAAGAATTTCCACTTCGTAACCTGATCATTTATCTGGTTTTTTGTGTGATATTGTCCACTTTGGTTATTCAGGGACTTACGCTTCCATGGCTGATTAAAAAGCTTAAAATTGAACGTTACTCTATTTTAGCAGAAGAATATGATATTCGTAATAAAATTGTTTCTGAAACGATTACGCATATTGAAGATAATTTTTCTTTATTGGATGATGAATTACTGCATAACATAAAAAGTAAATACGAAGTAAAATTTAACCGTTTGCAAAAGACGGAACTTCCAGCTAACTTTTTTGGAAACGGAAAAGTATTAGGCGGACAAATTTTTAACGAGTTTACGAGAGTCCAAATTGACCTTTTGAATGTCGAGCGTAATAATTTGGAAAGTATGCATAAAAAAGGATCTGTAAACGAAGAAATTTTCAGAAAAATAGAAAAGGAACTCGATCTGGAAGAAACCCGTTTATGGATGGAAATGTATGAAGAATAAATATTTAAAATTCCAATAAATTAAATTCCAAGTTAAACTATAATAGGAGTACACGTGCAGTTTGTCATTCTGAGGAACGAAGAATCTTCGCAAGTAACTCCACAAAGTTAAAAAAAGCTCATTCAAAGTTTAAAACTTTGAATGAGCTTTTTTTAATTAAACAGGAATCTTAACATCACTTATTGCTAAGTTAGCACTTGCCTGAGCCATTATTTTAGAAGTATTTTTATTGATTACTTCTGCTTTAATATTGATAATTGTTTTTCCCAATTTTGCCAAAGTAGTTTTTACGATAACAGTTTGCGATTCAAATGCAGGATTAAAATAATCGATGTACAGGTTGATTGTTGGATAGAACTTTTCAAGACCTAAAACCATGAAATTAACGCCAATACAATCGTCTATCATTCCTGCTGTAACCCCGCCATGAAGCATTCCAACCGGATTTGTCATTTCTTTTCTGACTTCAAACTCGAATTCTACATTTTCTTTTTCAACAGCAATTACTTTTCCATTTAGCCAATGTGCAAAAGGAGAAGGACTTCCTGTAAAATGTTTTCCGATATAACTTTGTAAAAACTCTAATCTTTTGTTGTCCATTTTAATTGATTTTAAATGTATAGAACTATATAATTTGGTTCGCTTGATATTATTGAATAAATTTGCTTGCATTTTGCAAGTACAAAGATATTGATTACTTGCAAAATGCAAGTTATTTTTAATGGTATTTTTATGGCGAGTTCAAAAAAGAGATCAGAATGTCCGATCAGTACTTCTTTAGAAATATGGGGAGATAAATGGTCATTGTTGATAATAAGGGATTTAACTTTTAAAAAGCAATGTACTTATGGTGATTTTTTAAAGTCAGAAGAAAAAATTGCAACCAATATCCTGGCCAGCCGACTTTTGGTTTTGGAAGAAAATGGTATAATCACAAAATTGCAGCATCCAGAAAGTAAAGCAAAAGTGCTGTATCAATTGACAGAAAAAGGAATTGAATTGTTTCCTGTTTTAGTGGAAATTAGTTTGTGGGCTGAGAAATATTATGAGATTCCGAAAGTAAGAGAAAACCTCATAGCTAAAGCTAAAAATAACAAAGCAGAGTTTATAGAAAAGGGAATGAAAAAACTGAAAGAAGGCTTGAATTAGAAGTTATGAGTTAAAAGTTAAAAGTTAAAAGATCATAAATAGGGTATTGATTTAATCTCGCAAAGTCGCTAAGTTTTTTAATGAAGTAACCATATAGTTTTTCATTTTCGACTGAAAGGAGAAATCACACTCACATGTCGGCAAAGATTGTCGAAATAGTATGCGGAATTTCTAGTGTGATTTCTCCTTTCAGTCGAAATGACAAGATTGAGGATAATTCTATGAAATGGTAAAAACTTTGCGTCTTAGCGACTTTGCGAGATTAAATCATTTCATAAAGAAAGCTAGAAACTTAAGCATAACTCATAACTCATAACTCATAACTCATAACTCATAACTTTTCCCCTTAAATAACTCCCATTTTCTGCATCAAAAACGTAGCGCTTTTGTTTTTACAAATGCCATTTCTAAGTTTATAATCGAAGTGTAATTCGTTGTTTTGAATCTCTACTTCGAAACATTGATTCGTCAAAATTTCGGGATATTCGTTGGTTGTTAAGCAAACTTCTATGTCATGTGTTGCGATAGCACCAATCGCTTTTTTCGAAATAATCTTCTTAACTACTTCAATTGTTCCGTTTCTTTTATCGTCGGAATTTGTTCCTCTTAAAATCTCATCTAATAAAACAAAAGCAGGCTGATTTTCAAGCTCATCCATGATCTGTTTTAAACGTTTAATTTCAGCAAAAAAGTAAGATTCGCTATCCGATAAAGAATCTGATAATCGCATTGAAACTAATACTGGAAGTGGATGTATTTTAGCTTCTGATGCACAAACAACTGAGCCAATTCCACCAAGCACCATATTGATTCCTAAGCTTCTTAAAAAGGTACTTTTTCCAGACATATTAGAACCCGTCAGAATTACGAAAGAAAGCGGATAAAAATTAGTATCATTTCCAATTCTTGTAGCAGGATTTAAGAGCGGGTGGCTTAAGTTTTTAAATTCAATTTTATATTCAGAATTGATTTCCGGAAAAACAAAATCAACATTATTGTAAGCTAAATTGGCAAGACTGTTTAAAGCTTCGATTTCGCCAATAATAGAAATCCAGTGATCAATTTCTGAAGAATAGTTTTCTTTCCATTTTAAAAGCGCTTTTAAAACGTGCAGATTAAATAAAAACGTTCCGTTGAATAAAAGTGCGGTAACAAAATTATTTATAGTGTCCATTCTTGAAAACAATTCAGAAAGCTGTTTCAAATGCAGACTTGCCTTTGTGTTTTTATAAATAAGTTGTTCCTGCAAACCAATTAGCTTTTTAGACTGAAAAGATTCGTTCTCAATTTTTTCAATCAATAAACTATATTGTTTGATGATTTTATCAATATTATCTGCTTTGGCTATCTCGGATTTAATTCTTTTAGTGGCCGCTCCCAAGACAATTAAATTCCCGATAAAAATATAAGTCAGATACGAAAGGATGATAATTTTTGAAGTAATAAAATAAGCCGTTAGGAATCCAATAAATAATGTTGGAAGTATAATTGAAAGTGCAATTAAAACTTTAGGTAAGGCGTTATTTCTAAATGAAGACCAATGTTTTATTGCTTCATAAGATTGTTTTGAATCTTCACTTATAATTCCAAAAGCCTGAAATTCCTGTCTCCATTCCAGTTTGTTTTTTAATTCATTGATGGCTTCCTGATTTTTTAAAATTTCAGTTTCAGAAAGTGTATGCAATAAAAGGTTAGCAAGTGTTTTTTTTCCAATAAATGTTGCTGTTCGATTTAGGTTTTGAAATAAAGAATGTTCTCCAAAAATATCTAAATCGTAGGCATATGGATGATGAAAATCGATAAACTCTGTTCCGTTTTCAAAAGGTGTTTTTTCTCTTTTTAAAAAAGTAATTTCGTTTCTATTAATTTTTAAAAGCGTATCGGCAAGCAGTTTCTGAAACGATAATCGCGAATGTATTTTCATTAAAAAAATAAAACCAGCAAAAGATAAAACAGCCAGAATAACACAAAGTATTTCATCTGTTTTGATGTATTGAAACATAAAAAACAATAAGAGAAAAATACTTAATAACCTCAAAAGGCTTATGCTGTTGTATTTTTTGTTGGTTTTATAATATTGTTCCGAATAGATTTCGACTTTGTCCTGATATGCTTTCATTGTATTATTTTACTGAAATACAAATATAGCTTTTAAGAGACAAAATCGGTCGATATTCAGCTTTAATCTTCGTGCATAATCAGTACAGGAATAGAAACTTCTTTTGATATTTTTTTACTGAAACTGGAATCAAAAAGACTTTCAAAGAATGATCTTTTATGTGTAATAGTAGTCAGAATATCAATGTCTTTGTAAAGGATAAAATCTGTTATAGTATCTTTTACATCATCACTTGGTAAAACTAAAAATTCGACATTTTCATCTGCAAATTCTTTTTCCCATTCTTTAATCGTAGCATCAGCAACATCAGAATTAGAAGTTTTTACATATAAACTTTTGACTTTAGCATCTGTTTTTTTTGCGATTTTCAGAATTTTTTTAAGTTCCTTTTTATCTTTTTCGCGGTAACGCGTTGTAAAACCAATTGTTTTTACCTTTTTATATTTGGCATCGATTGGAACACAAAGAACAGGAACTTCAACACCTGAAATTACGGAGCTGGTATTAGATCCGGTAAAGAATTTCGTCCAGTCTGAAACGCCATTGGTACCCATAATTACAAAATCGACTTTGTCTTCTTCTACTGCATTTTTAAGATTATAGATAAGATCGCCATCCATTAAGCGGTGTTTAATCACAATATCATCTAATTTTCGTTCAGAGGCGATAGCACGCAGTTTGGGAATTTCATCTTTGAACATTTCAAATTTTGCCAATTCAATCGAACTGTATATAGAAGCATAATTCTCTGGAAAGAACTGGCTGTCGTAAACAGGAATCTCAAATGTATGAAGCAAGATCAATTCGGCTTTTACAACTTTAGCAAATTCTAAAGCATGGACAAATGCGTTTGTAGCAGCATCAGAGAAATCGGTAGGGAAAAGTATCTTTTTCATTTTATTGAGTATTAAGGTTTATCTCTCAAATTTACTCATTATTGACAAAAAATAACCTGATAATTATCAGTATTTTAACACTTAATAATTTGTTAATATTCTTTAATTTAAAAGTTTTTGAGATTAACTTAAAGGAAAGTTTGTCCTTACTAAATTTGGGCTTTTTTTGTACCTTTGCTGCATGATAAATCAAGATTCTATAGTTGCTTTGGCTACACCTTCTGGAGCCGGAGCCATTGCCATAATTCGAATTTCCGGAGCCGAAGCCATTAGCATTGGGAATTCGGTTTTTAAATCTATCAAAAACAAAGATTTAACGAAACAGAAAACACATACACTTCATTTAGGACACATTATTGACGGAACAAAAACGTTGGACGAAGTCCTCGTTTCTGTGTTTAAAGGTCCAAATTCTTACACAGGAGAAGACACGATTGAAATTTCTTGTCACGGATCAACTTATATTCAGCAGCAGATTATTCAGTTATTACTGAGAAAAGGCTGTAGAATGGCTGATGCTGGTGAATTTACACTTCGTGCTTTCTTAAACGGAAAGTTGGATTTGTCTCAGGCAGAAGCGGTTGCCGATTTGATTTCGTCTGATAATGAAGCTTCTCACCAAATTGCCATGCAGCAAATGCGAGGCGGATTCAGTAATGAAATTGCAAAACTTCGTGAAGAGCTTTTAAACTTTGCTTCTTTAATCGAATTAGAATTGGATTTTGCAGAAGAAGACGTAGAATTTGCTGACAGAACTCAGTTTCATGAATTATTGAACAGAATCGAATTTGTTTTAAAAAGATTAATCGATTCGTTTGCAGTTGGAAATGTAATTAAAAATGGAATTCCGGTCGCCATTGTTGGAGAGCCCAATGTTGGAAAATCGACTTTGCTGAATGCTTTATTGAACGAAGAAAGAGCAATCGTTTCTGATATTGCGGGAACAACCCGTGATACAATAGAAGATGAATTGGTTATCGGCGGAATCGGTTTTAGATTTATTGATACTGCCGGAATTCGCGACACCAAAGATGTTGTAGAAAGTATAGGAATCAAAAAAACATTCGAAAAAATAGACCAAGCACAAGTTGTAATTTATTTATTCGACGGATTGAAATTCCAGGCTTCAAGTTCTGATTTTGTTTCAGAAATTGAACAAATAAAGAATAAATATCCGTTGAAACCATTGCTTATTGTAGTGAATAAAAAAGATATTTTATCTACAGATGAAGTGCAAAATATCACCAGTAAACTGGAAAACCTTAATGCAAAACTTTTATTGATTTCTGCGAAAGAAAAAATAGGAGTAGAGGATTTAAAAAATGAATTATTATCGTTTGTGAATACAGGTGCACTTCGTAATAACGAAACAATTGTAACCAATACAAGACATTACGATTCGTTATTGAAAGCTTTAGATGAAATTCAAAAGGTAAAATTCGGTTTAGAATCTGGCCTTTCGAGTGATCTTATGGCCTTGGATATTCGTGAAGCTCTTTACCAATTTGGATTGATAACAGGTCAGGTTTCTAATGATGAATTGTTGGGGAATATATTTGCAAATTTTTGCATCGGCAAGTAGAAGGAGCAAAGAAACGCAAAGAAAAAAATACGAAAAGAGCTAAAATGTTGGTAATTAACATTTTGGCTCTTTTTTTATTGAAGTGTTTTTTTGAATATTTGGGTGTTGTTTTGCTAAAATTTGTACCTCATTTGTACCTCGGTTTTCGAGGTACAAACTTTGTGACAAAAAGGGATGAATTATGACACACTTGGGCATTTTTAAAGGTTTTATATAATGTTAATTTCTGATAAAGAAGTTAGCAAAAACATTTAAAACAAACACATCGTTTGTTATGTGTCCAAAGATATTTCTAAAGAATATATCAGGGAAAAATCTATTTGGGACATGATAGCGGCAGTTTAAAGAGCTTTTAAGTAATGTAGGAAACCTAAATTTTAAAATTATGAGTTCAAACATTAGGATTACCAAAGTCTGCCAGTTCTGTAATAATGAATTTACGGCAAAAACAATCAAAACAAAATTCTGCTCCCTTGCCTGCGGGAGTAAGAGCTACAAAAAAAGGAGAAGGAAAAATAAAAAAGAGGCAGCAAGACTGCAAAGGGAATCGATTAATAATGCTGAGATGCTACGGCTGGGAAAACTTGAGTTTCTCAGCATAGATGAGGCCAGCATTTTTATCGGAATAAGCAGGAGAACGCTTTACAGGGCAATTTCAAGAAAAGAACTTACAGTAGGAAAGTTAGGCTCCAGAACTTTTATTGGAAGAGAATTTATCGACCAGTTTGTTGAGGATTTGCAGAATGGCCTTAAGCCAAATAGCTCAGAAGCTGGAAAATTTCCTGGAATTGAAAAATGTTATTCCATGTCCGAAGCGCAGATAAAATTTAATGTTTCCCCTTCGGCACTGTATGGAATACTGAAGAGACAGGAAATCGTAAAATATAAATCTGGCAAGTTTGTATATGTTGCCAAGAGCGATTTAGATTCATTATTTAATACGGAGTGCCATGAGTAAAAGTATTGTAACAATTAGAAAAAAAGCTATTTCTCAGGGAAGAATGTCGCTTTATTTAGATTTTTATCCTCCTGTATGGAATGTGGAATCAAATGATTATACGAGACGCGAATTTCTAAAAATTTACGTATATCAAAAACCAGCTGACCAGTACCAGAAAATCGCCAATACAGAAAGTCTACATACAGCGGAGCTCATTCGTGCGCGCAGACAGAATGAAATAAACAAAAGTGAAATTTATTCTGCATTTGAAAAAGAGCAGCTTGTAATTCAGGCAGTCGGGAATGAATCTTTTCTGCAGTATTATAAAAAATTAGGAGAGAAAAAGATTGGAAACAATTTATCAATCTGGGGCTGTGCTATTTTCCATTTTGAGGCTTTCTTAAAAGGAAACGATTTGTTATTTAAGGATGTGACTGTTTCTTTAATTGAAGATTACAGGGATTATCTTTTGAAAGCTAAAAGTTTGAGAAAGAATAAAAAACAGCTGTCACGCAATACAGCTCTTTCTTATTACAATAAAATAAAAACTACACTGAAAGCGGCATATAAAGAAGATAAATTGAAAACAGATATTAATGCAAAGATAGGATCGATAAAAGAAATGGAATCCCAAAGGAATTTTATGACTCTAGAGGAAACCCGACGATTGTTTGCAACCCCTTGTCCAAATTTGACTGTACGTAAGATTTCAATGTTTTCTGTTCTTACAGGTGTACGATATTCCGATATTGCGAAGCTGACCTGGTCAGAATTGCACTATATTAAGGATGACGGCCACTATATCATTTTCAGGCAGAAGAAAACGGAAGGCACTGCGTCCATACCGATCTCTGATGAAGCTTTTGAGCTTTTGGGAAAGAGAAGAGGAGAGAATGAAAAGGTGTTTAAAGACTTAAATAAGTGGGATGTTGACCGTGCGCTCCCTGTATGGGTGGCATTATCAGGTATTAATAAGCATATTACCTTCCACTGCTTTAGACATACTTATGCTACACTGCAGCTGACTGCAGGAACAGATATTTTTACTATTTCAAAAATGCTGGGACATAAGAGCGTTAAGACAACACAGATATATGCCAAAGTAATTGATCAGAAGAAAAGGGATGCAGCAAATAAGATTTCTTTGCTGTAAATAAATCTTGTTTTTTTATTTTTAGAATTTTAAAGAAACACCTCATTTAATGAGGTGTTTTTATATTATTATAAAACAAATGGATAATGGTTGGTCTGTTCTTTAGAAATGAACCGTTAATTTTGAATGATCTGTTTTTAACATTTGAGAAAATAAGGGGTAAGTCCAAAATTATTATATTTGATTTTAAATTTTCATACCATCTTAAACAAATCTTTGGCAATGGATAAAGCAATACAACTTAGAGTGAGAAAAGATTTGGATGCACGCCAGCAGCTCACTGTTATAAAACTTAAAGGAAGCCTGATTTCAAAGGGGTATACCGAGATTATTCATATCCTCGACCAGGATGAGGAGTTTCATATCAATACTTTTGAAACTTCTTCCGACAAGCAAAACGAAGTGCAGCAATATATCACCGCTTTTATAAATCAGGAAAATCTTTTGGATACTATTACTATCAAGTAAAGTATTGTTCTAGGTATTTATTTCTTCTTCCATTGTATCTTCTTCCGAAATAGTTTCTTCATCTGCAAGAGTCTGTCCAGCTGGAATGGTCTGTGGGGCAGCTGTACGTTTTATAAGGAGATATAAATCCCTCAAATGCCACCATGCAGGGCATCGGTCTATCGGTCCGTTAAAGTTTCTGATGGTGCTGTAGCAGCTTCTCAGGAAAACCTGCGTATCGGTAATGTTTGCCCATTCTGTCAATCTTACTTCCTTTGGGGGCGGATTGTTCTCAAAGTAGCGCTTTATTTCTTCATGATTCATGCCGCAAAAATACTTCAAAAGATCACATATAGCAAAGCTGGAATCGGTCTTAAGATACATTTTTAGCAGTGTTTTGCGTATGGTTTCTGCACCGTTTTGATGTCCAAATGCTTGCATGAACCATACAAATGCTTTTTTTTATTCTTCCATTATGCTGAGGGCTTTCTTTTTGATATTAGGGAGTGCCGAGCCATTTTCGGATGTGAGCGCGGTGGGATGTAAATACCGTTTAATTCCATCACAAAGGTCGGTCAGGTCGGTCGGGGGCGCTGCAAAAAATTCCCCCATAAATGCAGGACATCCGTCCTGCTTTATTGCGTTGCTTTCTGCGCTTGCTCCCTTCTGCCCGAGGGCGGTGCTAAAATTAATCTTTAACTATTTAGCATCATGGAAACACAAGAAAACAGCAGCTGGAAAACCGTTTGTGAAATCGATCTGGTTTATAGAACAAAAGTAAAAAGCTCCGACAGGCCAAAGATCACTTCCTCAAGATCTGCCTACGCAATACTGATGGAATGCTGGGATCCCGGCAAGATCGAATTCCTGGAGCAGTTCAAAGTACTGTTGCTTAATCAGGCCAATAAAGTGCTGGGCATATATGAAGCATCTTCCGGAGGCATTGCAGGCACTGTTGTAGACATCAGATTGCTGTTTGCAGCCGCCCTTAAAACTGGTGCTGTAGGCATCATCATAACCCATAACCATCCGTCCGGAAATACAATGCCTTCAGAAGCAGATAAGATTCTCACCAGAAAGATTTTACATGCAGGGGAACTGCTGGATATCAAGTTGCTGGATCATCTGATTGTTACCAGCGAAAGCTATTATTCCTTTACCGATGAAGGCGTTTTGTAGCGCCTTTATTCAGGGATTCGTTTTTAATGTATAAATTAGGTCTGCCTAAGTGTTAGCCGCATACATTTGTCTAAAATTTAGGTATGTTATAATGTTTTTAAAAAGTATCAGGGCGGTTTATTAAAAATTTGAAAAACAAACTTTTCAATACAGGCTGATCTCGGGACAAGGCAGTGTAAGTTTTGTTAACCGGGTATTTGAAGGATAAGGGTGAGTGTTTGATGATCATCCTGTCAGGGGTAGCTCTTAACAATGATGTTTACGTCTTTTAAAACAAGGAAGGATAATATTATGGATGTAAAAAAAAAGTACCAAAAGTTTGACCGTATCTTTAAAGAGAATGCGGTCAAGATAAGTTATGAAAAAAACAGTGTCAAAGCTTTTGCCGAAGAGCTGGGAATTAGGGGGAACCTGATTTGGAGATGGAGGAAAGAATACGAAAATTTTGGACATGGCAGTTTCAGGGGCGTAGGTTATGACAGGGTGCATCCTGATAAAAAAGAAGTATTTGATCTGGAGAAAAACGTAAAGGAATCAGAACTCCGATTTGAGATTTTAAAAAAGGCCGCTTCTTATCTTTACAGGGGAAATTTAATCCTCTACCATTTCATAAAAGAGAACGAACAGAATTATTCGATACTGAAAATGTGCGAAGTCTTAGAAGTTGGCTACGGCAGATATCACAGATGGAAGAAGGACGGAATTTCTGAAAAACAGCAACAGATAGCCCTTTTGAAAGAGGATTTAAAAAAAATATTTTTCCGGTTTAATAAACATTACGGAAGAAATAAGCTGACCAAGGAATTACAAAGTCTGGGATATGTGATTTGCATGAGACAGGTATCCTTTTATATGAGAGAGCTGGGATTACGTCGCATTAAAAAAAGAAAAACAAAAATTACAACGGAATCCGGACACAATTACTATATCGCGCCAAACGTGTTGAACCGAAATTTTAAAGTACAGGCCCACTCACAGGCTTGGGCATCCGATATTACCTACCTGCCTACTGTAGAAGGTTTTTTATATTTGACCATCATCATTGATCTGTATGACCGGAAAATAATTGGATGGAATCTTGGGACCCGGCTGGACAGTAAAAATACAACGCTGCCCACCCTCCGTATGGCGGTGGCCGGGCGCAATGCTGGTAAAGGACTGATATTTCATTCCGACAGGGGCGTGCAGTATGCCAACAGAGCTTTTACCAGATTGCTTGCCGAATATAAATTTACCAGAAGTATGAGCCGGAAAGGATGCAGCTGCGACAACGCAATTTCAGAAAGTTTTTTCAGCTCGCTGAAAAGGGAATTAAGAGAAGGCAACAGCAGGCTGCTGACCAGAAAACAGCTGCAGGCTGAAATATTTGAATTCATTGAAAACTGGTATAATGTCAAAAGGATTCATACAGCCCTGAACTATAAGACCATTGAGCAATTTAATGAAGAATATTATTTGAAAGGTAGTCTTTAATAATGAAACAGAAAAACAATTTGCTGGACCATAACGCTGAAATACTTCTTTTGGAAAAAAAGATAAAAAAATCCGAGCTGAAATTTGAAATTCTAAAAAATGCCGGTCCTTGCATTATTCAGGGGAAATACGAGATTTTTGATTTCATCCTTAAAAATGAATTTCAGTATTCCATCCGATTAATGACAGAAGTCTTAAGCGTGGACAGGAGGGAATACCATAGATGGAAAATAAATCCCCTAAATGAAACAAAGAAGAAAAAGATTGTAATGTACAATGAAATAACCGCAGTTTTTTGGGCCTTCCAAAAAAGATATGGAAGCGACAGGATTGCGGCAGTACTTCAGCATTCCGGACATAAGCTGTCAGGAAGAACAGTACGGAAATATATGAGTGAAATGGGATTGTCTGCCAAGGGGAAAAACAAATAAGGACCTATTACAATTTTACTTGAGAGTTTTTTCCCGGAGGAGGATAGTTTTATGAATTTTTTAATATTGAAAAAGAAAAAGGGCCATTTGAAATCTGCATTTTTTGTACTTTAAATTATTTTAACCTTGTAATTATCTGGTCAATGGCTATTGCAAACACGGTGTCCTTAATTTCCAGATCAGCAGGAAATCCAAATGACATCATACCTATTACTTTCTGGTTGGAAATTAACGGGCCACCGGACATACCTCTATTGCCTTTAAATGAAGGCTGAATTACTTTTACATCAGTTAATTTGACATCGGTCGCATTAATGGAAATATTTCTGATTTCGACGATCCGGCCTGAAGCATCTGATTTGCTTTTCTCCAAATTATAACCGTCAATTACAAGAGTATCATTTTCCCAGTGTGCATCTGTCACCGGCATACTGTTTAAATGTCCGAAACTCTGAACCACCTCATCCGGTTTAGCTTTGTCTTGGGATATTAATAAATCACACTTTACAATTTCTGGCAGCCTAACCACGGTGGATTCTATGTCCTCCATACTCTGTAGATAGTCGGCTGAAAGTGGTATAATTAGTTTTGTTCCTCTTTTCAGCAGCCAGAACTGCACAAATTTATATCCGGGATTTGGAATGAAATTACTTCTGTTAAGGATATGATTTGCCAGAAGAACCGTTGAGTCGTTTATTAAAAAGCCTGTACCGCAGATTCCTCCTGTTACCAGCATTTCTCCAGGCTCATTGTATGAGAATTTGACAACTGCAAAAACGGAATTGTCCAGATGGACCTGAGCTTTAATGTTTAAATAAAACACTAAAATTAGGGATGTTAAATACGTCTTCACTTTTTTTGATTTTAAAATGGCTTGTATTTTACTTATTTACAGTGTTTTATGAAACTTTGTGCGTACGTAAAAGTACGTTTATTTTCTTTACGGAAAAAGAAAAATCTTATTTGAATTCCTTATCGATGCAAAACATTTATACCGTTTCCTTGTGTTGTTTTCTGCCCGGCCACAGCGGCTGAAGAAATCATGAAAAGCCGGCGATTTTGAGCCGGCAGTTTTCATTTTTAGTGTTTTTTTTGTTCTGCCAGATCTGAAAGTTTCTGGATCAGTTCGGTCAGGCCGGCCCTCTGGAGACATTCCTCAAAGAGCTGCCTGATCTCGTTTGTATTTTCCTTTGGAATACTCTTGAGCAGTAGTGGGAGACTGCCCTCATTTTCAGTACTGCCGCGCTCAATCATGTAATGGAGCAGCAGCACATTTTTTCGTGAAATCTTCATGTCCATCCTCACCATTTCGTTCATTCCGGGACTGCTCATAATAGTATCGAACACCCTCAATGCATAATCTTCTGTCATCATAATTTCAACGTTTTAAATTAATAATCAACTCTTTCAAAGATACGCGGAAGCTTTAAAAACATCCCGTTCAAAATATGGACGGGATGGGTGCAATCCGAAAGGCTTTTCTACTTTCGTCCGGGAATCGCTTTAAGATATTCTTTTGCACAGGATGTTTGATAGGTGTTTACAGGACTGCCTCGTTCCTGCAGTCGGCCAGATGTCCGTTTGTTAAACAAACGCATCCGGCTGCCCTGTCCTCGGAACTCGCGGCAGTGATCCTGAAAGGAAGAAATCCTGAAAAATCATGTTTAAGGAAATGAAAGGGAAAGACAATGGAGAAAGAGAATTTAAATCGAAACCGTATTGCGGCGGTGCGTTTTACCGCGGCTGAATACAATCTGCTTGTAAAAAGATTTAAGGCAACCACCTGCCGTCAGATGAGCGAATACCTCAGGAAATGTCTTTTAAACAGACCTAGTACGGTCAATTACAGAAATGAATCCATGGATGAGATAATGCTTGAAATTATCCGTCTGCGAAAAGATTTAAACGGTATTGCAAACAATTTCAACCAGGCTGTTAAAAAACTGCATACCCTCAGACAAATCCCGGAGTTCAGTAACTGGATTACCGATACTGAGAACCAGCGAAGTGAACTGCTGGGAAAAGTGGAAATCATCCAGCATTGTATTGAGAAAGCAGCTGGAAAATGGTTGCAGTAATTAAGACCGGCCACTCGGTCAGAAGCATCTTCACTTACAACGAAAACAAGGTAAAGGGGGGAAAGGCCCAGTGCATCGGAGAAGGGAATTATCCTATGGATGTTTCGCGCATGAACCAGTCGTTAAAACTCAACAGGTTGCTGAACCAGAATGCACTTAATGGCAATGTGAAGCGAGGCAGCGTGCACATCTCTTTAAACTTTCATCCGTCGGAAAATTATCCCGCTGAAAAACTCATGGAGATTGCCCACAGCTATATGGAGAGAATAGGTTTCGGGCAGCAGCCCTATCTGGTCTATCAGCATCATGATGCTGGGCATCCGCACATCCATATCGTGTCGATAAAGGTCAGACCGGACGGCTCGAGAATTGACATGCAGAACATCGGTCGGAACCAGTCCGAGAAGGCCAGGAAAGAGATTGAAAAAGACTTCAGGCTGGTGCGCGCCGAAGATGCAGAAAAGCAAGTTTTTTCTGCGCTGAAACCAATTCCGGTTACCAAGGCGCAGTACGGGAAAATGGAATCCAAAAAGGCCATGTCAAATGTGCTTCAGACGGTTATTTCAGCTTATAAATATACCTCTCTTGCAGAGCTCAATGCGGTGCTGCAGCTCTACAATATAAAGGCAGACAGGGGCAGCGAGGAATCCAGAATTTTTAAGGCTGGGGGATTGGTTTATTGTATAATAGGCCGAAATGGAAAACCGGTCGGCGTTCCCATCAAAGCGAGTGACTTTTCAATGCGCCCGACACTGTCTTTTTTGGAACGAAAATTTGTACTGAACAATACCGAAAGAGCCTTTGAAAAAAAGAGAATCAGAAGCGCAGTGGATAGTGTTCTTTTTGGTAAGAACATCAGTCTGGAAAAATTGGTTTCAATGCTTGAAAAGCAGGGAATCAATACAGTGCTGCGAAAGAGTGATGCAGGTCTGTTGTATGGTCTTACCTATGTGGATCATGTCACCAGATGTGTGTTTAACGGCAGTGCTCTGGGAAGAAATTACAGTGCCAAAGCAGTACTGGAAAGATGCGCGGCAGGATCGGAAAAAGAAAAGATTCCGGGCAATAGAGAGGTGCTGCAGAAAGCCCAGGATAGTGATTTCGAAGAGTATTTGCAGGGAAGGGGTCAGGAGATCAATACCAAAGGACTCGAAGAGCTGATGAAGCCCGAATGGCAGGGTGATTATGTGCTAGGAAAGTTTAAGGCCAGAAGAAAGAAAAGAAAAAGAAAAGGACGCCCGGATCTGAAATGATGGGGCACGGACAACGGTAAAATTTGACAGCTATGCAGACGGGAGAGAATGAACAGGCGCTGAGAAAAATACTCGATATGACAAGACTGATGAGCATCATAATTCTGATGCTTCATTTTTATTATTACTGCTATGGGGCATTCCGGTTTTGGGAACTGACGGGAGCTTTCGGGGACAAGATTCTGGTTTCGGTTTATAAGACAGGATTATTTGAAAGTTTTCATATTTCGAAACTTTTGGCGCTGGGACTTCTGGCGGTTTCCCTGCTAGGAGCAAAAGGCAGAAAGGATGAGAAGATGCAGTTTGAAACAGCTGTATATTATTTGGTTTCAGGGCTGGTTTTTTATTTTTTGAGCGGTCTGATTCTGTTTTTCGGAGGTGCGGTTTTGGTCTGCGCGCTGCTGTATATGGCGCTGACAGTTTTGGGATTCCTGCTGGTGCTTTCGGGAGGAACGCTGCTCTCGCGCATCATCAAAGAGAGACTGGCAGCAGGTGATATATTCAACAGCGAGAACGAGACCTTTCCTCAGGAAGAGCGGCTCTTGGAAAACGAGTATTCCATCAACCTGCCGGCGAGTTATTATCTTAAAAAGAAGCTTCGTCTGAGCTGGATCAATATCATCAATCCCTTCCGCGGGCTCTTGGTGCTGGGCAGCCCCGGTTCGGGCAAATCCTACTTTGTGATACGGCACGTGATCACCCAGCACATCGCCAAAGGCTTCAGTATGTTTGTCTATGATTTCAAGTACGATGACCTTTCCAAAATCGTCTACAATACCTTTGAGAAATACAGGCATGTCTATACCGTGATGCCAAAATGCTACTTCATCAATTTTGATACTATCATGCACCGCTGCAATCCATTGGATCCGCAGAGCATGGAGGATATTACCGATGCCTCTGAATCGGCGCGCACCATCTTATTGGGTTTGAATCGCGAGTGGATCAAAAAACAGGGGGACTTTTTTGTGGAGTCGCCCATCAATTTTCTGTCGGCGGTAATATGGTATCTCAGAAGATACAATAACGGGGAGTTCTGCACCCTGCCGCATGTCATCGAGCTCATGCAGGCGGATTATGACAGCCTCTTTACCCTGCTGCGCACCGATAAAGAAATTGAGGTGCTCATCAATCCCTTTATCAATGCCTATCTCAATGACGCCATGGAGCAGCTGGAGGGGCAGATCGCCTCAGCTAAAATTGCCATGGCAAGGCTTTCTTCGCCCCAGCTGTATTATGTCTTGTCGGGAAATGATTTTACGCTCGACATCAATAATCCCCTTGAACCCAAGATTGTCTGCATGGGAAACAATCCCCAGAAGATACAGATCTACGGAGCCGTATTATCCCTTTACGTGAACCGTCTGGTCAAACTGGTCAACAAAAAAGGGAAGCTCAAATCCAGCCTTATTTTTGATGAGTTCCCGACCATTTACCTCAACAATATGGACAGCCTGATTGCCACGGCAAGAAGCAATAAAGTGGCCACCTGCCTGGGGATACAGGACTTCAGCCAGCTCCGAAAAGACTACGGGCGGGAGCAGGCCGATGTGATCATGAACATTACCGGGAACATCATCTCAGGACAGGTTACGGGGGACACTGCCAAGCAGCTCTCAGAACGTTTCGGGAAGATCATGCAGGACCGTGAAAGCATATCAATCAACAGCTCCGATACTTCGGTCAGTCGTTCCAGACAGCTCGAAGCGGCAGTTCCTCCATCGAAGATTTCATCTTTAAGTTCGGGCGAATTTGCAGGGATGACAGCCGATGATCCTGACTGTAAAATTGATCTGAAAATGTTTCATTCCCAGATTGTAAACGATCATGAAGCGCTTAGAAAAGAGGAGGAAGGCTATACTGAAATACCTGCTGTGCGAAAATTAGATAATGCCATGATACAGCAGAACTATATGCAGATCAAGCAGGATGTGCAGGATATTATTTATACTGAAATGGAGAGGCTTTTTCAGGATCCTGCGTTAAAACATTTGATTGTCAAAAAATGAGAGTTTGGTGCCTTACTTAATAAGCTGGAATTGAGCAGGCGTGTCCGCTCAGCACTGAAATTAATTGCATAAAATCCTGTTATGCACTTTAAGCATCCCTTTAGTTGTGATGACACTTCTGTCGGCATCGGAATCCAAAAAGATAAGACCCTGACTATCCAGCTGGATCAGGGTTTCCAATACAGCTGCCTGGTTTTCCTTTTCAGTTGCCGTAATCTCACCAGATAGAATAGAGCTGCCATCATTTGGAATGATCAATTGCGTTAGCTCTTCCAGAGAACAGCTCATGTCGTATCGGGAGGAAAGAATCTGGAGTATTTTTGATGTGATAGATGAGGTTTCCATGTTTATCTATATACGGGAAATCGCATCCTGCGGTTTTTCTTAAGCAGCTGTTCTTTCTTAGATGTTCTCTCTCATTTTTTTTGATTGCTTTTAATTGTTGAAGATTTCTTTCGTTTGATTTTAGCCGGTGAGGGATGTGATGACTTGGGCAGGGAAATGTTTTTGGATAAAATCTTTTTTAAGAAAAATGCCTTATCAGTAGGATTATACCTGATCTGATAAAGCATCTTTTTGAAACAGAAAAAACAAGTATGGGTTTTTGCAGCGATAATTCATTTTTTAGAATTCGTAAGGCTTCGTGTCTTCTGAATCTCTGGCAATTGGGACTCCCTGCGGATCCAATATCATGGCTTCCTGAATATTTGTCTTGTGAAGCGTCGATCCGCTGGCTATCATCTTATAGCCGTTTTCATATTCAGTGTAATAACCGGAAGGAAATGAGGGATGACCGTCCGGGAGAATCACTCTGGTTTCATGCTGGAATCCCCATGAGATTACTCTCTTGTTTAAAATGTATTTTTCAAAAGCTTCGCTGAAAAGTGCTGTCATGATGCTGTTTTCAATTATTATTACTGGGAAATCAGATGCAGATAATCTGTCATGGGCTTAATTTCCAAAAATGGAGCTGCCTCTAAGGTCCAATGTCTGCATCATCACATCGGTGCCGCTCAGATTTGCCATAAGTGTCAGCTTCTCCCTCATTTCTGTACTGTAATCGGACAGGTACAAGGTTATCGAAGGCGCGGAGAATCCTTCATCTTCCGTATTAAGCGTTACATAGCCTTTCTCCCCGCTGGTCAGGCCGAGCATTGTTTTTTTTATCTGTGACCAGTACATTTTGGTTTCATATTTTTCCCCATCGTTTCTACTTTCCGCCCTGATAAAACTCTCGGTCATTTCCACTGTGAAATCCTTGCTGCTGTAGCCGCTCGGGTTGATCATGGTAATGTATTTTTTGTGCTTGTTAAGCCATTTCAGTGTTTCAGGCTTGTTCTGTGCGGTTAAGGCGCTTGTGAGGAGGATCGAGAATAAAATGGTAAAAAGGGATTTCATAATTTTGGATTTTAGAAAGTTAATGGATGTTTTTAGTTTTGTTATTTAGTTTTTCGGAAAGTAATGCTTCTGCTGATACCAAGGCAGCGGATTACGGATATTTTTTAAAATCGACAAAAAAGGTACAGTTGGGAAAGACAGCCTCAAGTTCGATGACATGTTCCAAAATCTTATCCGAATCCAATTCAGAAAAGGATCCGTCTTCCAATTCCCTTACGGAAGAAACATATATTTCTTTTAATTTTTTTAACTGGTCGAGAGCCTTCAGATCCTCCAGTATGATGCCGGTTCTCCAGATATCAAGATACTCCAGATCAACGAGAGCGTTGAGATAGGGAAGGGAATCCTTGGTTATTTGGGGATGTTTCATTACGGTAAGGCTTTTCAACTGCTTTATCTTTGAAATATGTTTTAATCCTTCATCGGTCACTGCGGTCTCTTTAAGATAGATCGAATGGATAATTTTTATCCTGCCTGTAAGTATTTCAAAATACTCATCATTATAGTCGCTGTTGTCCACGCCTGATATGCCGGATATTTCCTCTGGAATGCCTTTTGAATCGTTTATCTGTCCGAAATGCCACCAGAATTGTTTTTCGATGCCTTTTAGCTTCATAATGATCTGCTGTTGTCTGTTAGCTGGGATATGCCTTGCATTATTTTGGTTTTCCGCCGCATGCTGCCTTTAGTTGTTTAAAACTCTCAAGGGCTTTTGGGTTAGAGGTTTTTAATGGAATGCTCTGTTTTACTTCATGCAACAGGGTACCGTCCGGATATTCCCTAATTATGCTTTTCCCCCCAGTTGTAAAATTTATCACATTGTATCCGTTTTCTGATCTGGCCATCGTGATTTTATCAATTCCGGAAAGGAGGATCCTGACGGTATATCGTTCTGTTTTGTTTTCTTTTTTTATAAAAACGGGATAACTCATCACGCAGTCTTTGAATTCGATCTGGTAGATGCTTATCTGTGATTTTTTTGTTTCTATGCCGTAGGTAATATGTTTGTAGCTCAAGTCGTCCGAGATGTCTTTTTGAAGGGCTTCTTTTGACTGTGCCTGAGCTAAACCCGACAATACCAGAATTAAAGGCAAAAAAAATCGCTTGATTTCTAAATCCATATATAATGCTGAATTTAACTTTTGGCAGGTTATTAGGTTACAATTGTTATTCTTTATGTGTTTCAGCCGGTAGATTTGTTTTTAAATAAATGTTTTCAAGCTTGAGATGATCTGTGTGGATCCTGATAAATTATCGTTTTTACGGGATGTTTTATTTTTTTTCGGGCCATATAAAATCAATCTTGGGCGGCGTTGCAAAATCAGCAGGATCTGCAGCCACCATCGCTTCCAGGGATTTTTTGCAGTCTTCTAAAGATTTTGCTTTTATGGAACTCTTTATATTTGATTTACAGTTCCAGCCAGATGCTTTTTTTTCATAAGAAAAGATAATTACCACTTCATTATTCTCCACCAGAATTGTTTTGGATTCTTTTTTAGGGTCACTCGCCAGACCAGAGTTAAATTGACTTCTCCTGTGTTCATATTCCTTGTACGAAGTTACTGGCGCGGTAATGTATTCGTAATCACCGCAAAAGCCTCGTTTAGTGTTTTCATAAATACCCACAAAGAGAAATTGTTTGACATCCTGCGCGGCAAGGTTTACAGAAAATAACGCTATGATCATGATTGACAACAATGATTTCATAATTCCGATGTTTCGATTTAGTTCTGAAAAGGATCCTTGTTTTCTTCTATAGTGATTTCTTTTAATCTATCGAAAGCCTTAATGATGCTCTGTACTTTTTCTCTGGGAACGACAATTGTAAACCCATCTTTATCGTCAATGGTCAGATCCTTAATTTCATCGTAAAACGTGCCGGTTAGATGGTACTTAATTGTATTGACTGAGAATTTAATCCTTACATTGGAGTTTTCACCGCTTGAAAGTGACGATTGATATACTTCCAAGAGTTTTTCGAATCTGACATTGGTAAATTCGCGGTTATAATTTAATCCAATACTTGGTTCTATATTTTTCCAGGAAACTTTAGTGTCATTAATTTGAAACTCTAAATCTCTTCCTGCGTTACTTACCGTTTTTTGTATAAATTGTATGGTCTCTTCTTTGGTTGGTTTTTTGGCCTGGCCCTGTACGGTAGGCAACACTGCCGAAAGAAATAAAACAGTTATTAGTTTTTTCATTACCATTTAGTTTTTGATATACGTATACCCGCTTGCCTTGAAAGATTTTTTGTCATTACTCATAACAAAAATCGCTTCTCCGTCTTTTACTCTTGCGTTCGTTTCTGTTCTGTGGCGGTAATTAATCCCCTTCCAGGTATTGCCCTGGACATATTTTATCTCTCTGTATTTGAAGGCATAATGTGCAGTGCTTGCAGGCCAGCCGCTCTGTCCGACGGACATTACCAGTGCATTTCCTCCTTCCTCAAATGTTCCGGTTCCGGAAATGCTGATCATCATGCCGTCATTCCTGGTCCAGTTTCCGTCAAGATCTTTGGGACTGAAACCCTGTGCTTGGATCTGGCCGGTTCCAAGTACTGTAAGGATAAGAGTTAGTAGGATAAATGATTTTTTTGCGTGTTTTGTTAATGGTTTCATAGTTTTGGTATTTGGTTTTAGCTATTTTTTTATATTACCTGCTTCAGATGGCGCATAAAAGAGAATGTCCGCCGATGAAACTGAATCCTGCATGCCTTTCCAGTGCAAGTGTCATCAGCTGAAAAATCCGTTTTATATTATTTCAGTCCGTGCGGAACGCCGCAGCACGCCGCAAGTATTGGAAATTTTAAAAAGTAAAAAAAAATATGCTTTTCAGCACATGTGTTTTTTTATTAAATCCGGACTGAAGACATCTACAAAGTTAGATGATGCATAAAATAGAAAAAATACTCCAAAAGGAGTATTTTTCAGGCGGTTTTAAATAATTCCCTGCAGCATGCAGTTTTTTATAAGTTCAGCCGTATTTTTTGAATCCGATTTGGCCAGTATGTTGTTGCGGTGTTTTTTTACCGTGAGCGGGCTGATGAAGAGTTTTCTGCCTATTTCATCATTGTTCAGGCCTTCTCCCAACAGTCTGATGATATCCATTTCTCTTTTGGAGAATTCCCTGTTTTTCCTGTCTGTCCCATCAAGGCTCAGATTCATGAAAGAGGGCTCGCCGTTCAGGCCTATAAGGGATATTTTATAGGTGTTATGATTACTGAGGTGATCGATGCGTGTATGTATGTTCAGTGATTTTCCGTATCCGCCGTTATCATCCATTGTCAGCATCAAGGCCTGATGGTTGAACAGGGCATATTCGCCGTTTTTTAATCTCGCCCTGTGGCTGTAGCTGATCTTATAAGTAAGCAGTTTTTCGCGTCCCACATTCTCATAAAAGAATTTCGTCAGAAAGTCTTCGGCCTTGATCACAAATTCCACGTCTTCGGGATGGATCGCCCCAAGTATGTCATTGAAGGTAATGGTCTGCGGATCGAAGCCGTGCATTTCATAAATGGAAGGGCTGATATGGGAGAGGGACATGTCAAAAAAATCAATGATATAGAAGGAAAAAGGCCCGGTGCTGATAATGGAATTGGTAAGATCGTCAAATGAGATTCTTGCTTTGGTTTTACTGGCTGTACGGTTGGCCATCCATACATCATGGAGTCCTTGGATTTCGGATAGCATAGATTTTAGGTTTGTTAAACGGTTGTTAAAACAAATTAACATAAAAAAATGCTCAAATCATACAAGGGCTACTTTTTTATTTTTAGAAATGCTTCCAGGGCTGATGTACGGCCGTAATACTTTTAGAAACGTTTTTCTTGTTTATGTTATGGAGATTGGGCTGTTCTTTAGTTAGTTAGTTAGTTAGTTAGTTAGTTAGTTAGTTAGTTAGTTAGTTAGTTAGTTAGTTAGTTAGTTAGTTAGTTAGTTAGTTAGTTAGTTAGTTAGTTAGTTAGTTAGTTAGTTAGTTAGTTAGTTAGTTAGTTAGTTAGTTAGTTAGTTAGTTTTGTTTATGTTTTTTTCTGAAACTTTTTTAATTGTTGTTTTGGCCGGTGAAGGAGAGGAAAGTACAGTTAAAATTACCTTCAATAATATAAAATTTAGATTCAGAATCCTCAGACAAGAAATTAACTTTGGTTTATCTCAGGCGCTGCCGGGGCGTATATGAGTACAGCTATAGGGGCAGTTGGAATCATTCCTGGTGCGTTATCAGGCGCTGGTACTTCAGCTACCCTAGGAGCAATGACCAATGTGATATCCGGCAGAGACTGGAATGAAGGTTTGGGCATGGCAGCAGCTTTCGGTGCAGTTGGAGGAGGTATTTCCGGATTTTCAGCGGCTAAAGCCAGCGGTTCAGGAATTTGGTTCGGTACAGAGGTTAAACCTTCAGCTTCTATTGTTGCAGGAAATATCAATAATGCAACTAAAGATGCTCAGATGAAGTATGATAAATCCTTAAAAAGCCAATCAGAACCCATTAATATGAGCAACACAGCAGTTGCAGACTCTCCCATAGAATTTACAACGTCATCAGCTTCCATGAAACCTAGTGTTAATTACACCATTTATGATGGTGAGGGAAATTTGTTTAAATTTGGTGTTTCAGATGCAGATCTTATAAGAATGAATCAGTCTTTGAAAATGGCTGGTGAAGGAGCTACATCTGTAGTTTCGGAGGTGCTGCCGAAATTCCAGGCCCATATTAACGAGACATACCTGAGAAGTTTGCACTTTAACTCAACTGGTACATGGAAAATACCTGGCATGATCTATCCGTACCCAAGAAATTTTGAGACTGGTCTAAGAATTAGGCCTTAGAAATATATAAATTGAATAAAAAATGAAATTAGTGATAGAAAGAACACTCTTTGGATTTAATGACGGTATTGACTCAATCAAGACCTTAGATGATAAATTCACTCCATTGTCCATATTAATGAACAGGCTACTTAGTGATAAATACAATGGAAAGAAAATAAAATACCTGAACTTATTCTTCTATGAAAGTTCTGAAAAGCTTCAGAAAGCTTATGGAAAACCATACTTTCTCCACTACTATGGAGGACAGTTTACCTATAAAAAGGTTATTGATTATGATTATTTTCTAAAATTGGATTTTTACGATCAAAAACTTTTGATTTGGAAAGAAGCTTATGATATGCTTCAGTTTGCTGCTGCCGAACTTAAAAATGAAAGTCTCAAAATTTCAAGCGATTATGCCTATAGAAAAGGACTTGAAATGAAGTTATGTGCTGACTATCGTATGGTTGAAACCGATGTGGTTTTGTTTGGAGAACAATACAGGGCGTCAATTTGGGTCAATTTTAAGGAGTTTAATATGGAAGCTAATTTTACGTTGGAAAGAAATGATGAAATTGTTCTGAAAAGACATTTGGAAACAGCTTCAAACGGTATGGAGTTTTTTTTGGTAATGTTCAGGAAAATTGAGCAATTAGATAACGCTGTGGTTATAAAAGGTGTAAAGGATTTAATTTATCTTCCACTTCAGATCGATTTTGTGAAAAATGGCGAAAACATAGAATTTTCCGAATTGTTTTTATTGTCTTAAGGGCCTTGTTACAGTTTAGGTTTTATAAACTAATAGCTTGAAGAACCTTAAAAGAATATAATTTTGCTTACGGAGTAAATAGAAGAGATGGCCTAATGGCCGCCTCTTTTTTTTTTAACAAGACATAAATTGCTTTTGGGCAATGTATCAGATATATTGGTGGTTAATTATTGCCTCTAATCAAAATCAGATATTCATAATTAAATAGCATAAGAAATTAGTACAGCCTTTGGGCTGTTTTTTTATTTGAGCTTTTGTGGGTTAGTTTTAGATTTTTTATGTTTTCTATTTTGGCCAGTAATGATGAAGATGGTTCGGCGTAAAATCATTTATTTAATTGAGAGAATTATTAAAAAGTTAGTTAGTTTTTATTGTTTTAGCTGTAGGGTAGATCGAAGATAAATGCAATTTCCATTACGCAATGAGATATTAGTTTTTGAGCTTTTCCCGTTATGCGTTGCAATCTTGCGTGTCGAACACCGGCACATAAGTATTTCCACTGCTATCGGGGCTAAAAGGCTTAATCCATTTTATGTTTCGGTTTTCAGTTTTTAGTAATAATTTGAAATAGTGTTGACAAAATGTATACAGTTTCGAACCAAAACTCTCTAGTAATTGATTTTGCTGGATTTCTATCTTTCAGCGTTCAGGCTGAACATACCGATCCTAATTACGATTTTCATAATTTTTAGATTTAATTTTACTTCGGACCATTTAACTATGGAAAGACCTGTGTCGGGAGAAAATTATCTAAAACAACTACTAATTTAAAGATACAAAAAATTATAGGATATACATCGCCGGTTTTGGCTTGGGGAATATCTTTTCAGTGGCAGTGATTTCAAAACACAGAGGGTTTGTTCCCTGGTTCCGGACCTGCTGGATTTCCGCTCATTATGGATAGGATCATGGGCAGGTATTATGTTCAAAAATCGCTTTGAGCTGATCTATTGCCTGCGTTTGGCCGAAATCTGTTTTTTGTATGGCGTCCATTATATGCGGGCAGTCTCCAAAAGCTTCAGCAGCCATTTTGCGGATTAATGAATCGGTGCCTACAGCCAGATTACTGCCGCTGGATTCTGAATAACCAAAAACGAGTTCTTCACTGTCTTTCTTTCCAAAAAAATAAGCAGTATTTCCATAAGTAATCACTCTGCTGGTTCCTCCTGCATTGGGCCTGTTACTGCCCGTTTCTGTAATATAGCCGATTCTCGCATTTTTATCATAGATCATATAAAACCACTTTTTTTTATTTGATCTCGAAAACTTTCCACTTAAAATGTTTGCTGTTACAGCATATAAATTTTCAGCTATATAGGTGGTACCATCAGCATCTTCAAACTCAATTCTTTTGATTTCCCTGCTTGCTATTTTTTCTATTTTGCTCGCATCGTCAGTCTTGAAATTAACTTTTGAATCGGTGCTTTGTACTTTTTCTGCCAAGCCTTTTTTGATAACCCCATTTTCCATAAATAAAGTTGCTCTAAGGTATTTTGCCTGAAGAGTACTACTAAACAACATCAAAATAAACAGAAAAAAAATAGGATGTTTCATGATCTTTTTAATTTATGAAAGAAATATGTAGAGTGATTTTTCTATGAATCAAGCAAATATAGAAGTAATCTTCAAATTATTTGTTACATGAAATCAGGTATATTGTCGGATTTATCGCCTATTTTGTCGGCTTTTTGTTGGTCAAAACTATATTTAATATTTATATTCGTAAAAATTTTTTTAATGAAAGTAATATTCCACTTAATAATATTAAGTTTTTTTTTTAACATAAGCCTTTATAGTCAAAATGAAACCAATATTACCTACGGATTAAAAGTGGGTGGTATTCATTCCTCCTTTAGTAATCTGCCTGAAACGATAAAAGGCCGTGATAATACTTTTGACAACAGTACTCTGGAAAGCAAAGGCAAATATGGTCTTGAAACGGGATTTTTTCTTAACTGTAAACTGTATGATACTCGTGTTGCTATACAGCCTGAAATCTTATTCAGACAGTCTGGAGAAACCGTGAAATATCGAGATGTTGTTGGGAAAGAATTTGAACTCGGACTTAATTATGCTTATTTAGAAATAGGTGCTTTATACAAAGTTTATCCTTACGAAGGTTTAAATCTGGGATTTGGAGCTTTCTACGGAGTCAATTTATCTGCTAATGATATTAGTTATTCTTCTAATGAAGCGGACGGAATGTATGATGTAGCAACAAGACAGTTCTACAAAGATGGTCTTGATGGTGCTGATGATTTTGCGCTTTGTTTTGCATTGGGTTATGAGCTTCATAAAAGTATTCACTTCGATTTTCGCTATTATCTGGGTGTAAAAGATATGGTTAAAAGTAATGCATCTTCTTTCCAGTTTATAGAGAACCAAAACAAAAGCAGTGTTTTTTGTTTTTCTTTAGGCTATAGTTTTCATAAATGGTAATTAAAAAATAATGAAAAAAATTATTCTTCTGTTTTTATTGATAAACACAAAATCTGTTTTCGCGCAAAGCGAGAGAGAAATTACTTACGGCCTTTTTGCGGGAGGTATTTATTCGAAAATGTCTAATCTTCCAGACGTTATTGTGCCAAAAGGTATTTACGACGGTTACACTTTAAAAGAGGAAGGAAAATTTGGAGGAGCTGGCGGTTTTTTCATTAACTGGAAATATCCTTATGCAAAATTGGCAATTCAAACTGAGGTTTCTTATTCTGGTCAGTCAACAGATTTGAATTATGAAGATATCAAAGGACTGAAATATAAAATGACTTTTGCTTTCAACTATATTAATGTGGGGGCACAGCTTAAGTTTTATCCTTACAAAGGATTTTACATTGGAGCGGGTCCATATATCGGATTTAATATCTCGGGTGATAATATCAAATATTCATCAAATGCACAGGAAATATTTGCTGAATCAGGAGTTCCTTTTGAAACAGATGCAAATGTTCAAAAAGTACTGAGAGAATCTTTGAGTGGCAAAAATTACTTCTACGGAATGCTTGCAGCAGGATACGAATTTAGCTCTAACTTTTCTATTGGAGCACGATATACCATTGGACTTTCGGATGCTTTAATGACGGAAGAAAATGGACATCGCTACAGCGAAAACAAAAACAAAGTCAATAGTATTTCATTGATTATAGGTTACTCTTTTGACTTTGATGATTTAGGGAATTTTTAGAAAAACAGCATCGTAACAATCAGTTTTACTATGAATAAAAAGATTTTTTTACTGGTAATTTTAATCACAGTATTTACTGTAAGTTTGACATTCTCGCAGCAAAAAGTACTGCCCGGAGCTGTTTCAGAACCTTTTTTTTGGTTAAAATCTAAAAGTGCAGGCGAAAGTTATTACTGGGAGAGTCTTGTAGACAATAAAGAAGCAAAAGTATCTCTTCAAAAACAAGATGGAGCTGTTTTTAATTTTAATCCAAGTATTGTTTTTGATACTGCCCATGATTCATTAATTGTTCCGTTAGGCGTTAACAGCAAAAGACGTCATACCCTTTTTATGGTGTATAAAGTAAAAGACAGTTTAAAGGAACAGTTTTTATGGACCATAAATGATCCTCAAAAAATAATAGCTACGGCAACAAATAAAAGATTGGTCGATTTAAAGAAATATTCTTACCAGTCCTATCAGGAAAAAATCAAACCCCATAAAGCCAATATTCATTTCTTTCAACAGCATGTTACTGATAGTGTTGCAAAGTTGTCATCGCTTATTATTGGCCAGAAATCAAAATCAGAAAAACTACCGCCAGAAGATTTTAAAGGAAGCATAAGCGAAATTTTGGTTTACAGCCGTGTTTTAAATGGTGTAGAAACTCAAAAAGCAGCAAGTTATTTGGCTGTAAAATACGGAATTTCACTTTCCCAGTTTGATAATAAAAACTACTTAAACAGTAAAGGAGAAACTATTTGGGATGTCGATAAACATAAAGGATTTACATCTTCTATAACCGCAGTTGGTCGTGATGATGCCAGCGGATTGCTGCAAGTAAAGAGCAGTAATATGGCAGAAGAAGGGCTTTTGACAATAGAAATGAAAAGTAAAACAAATACGATTCCTAATAATTACTTTACTTTTTGGAGTGATAATGGTAAAAATCTTCTAGTTAAAAAACAAGAACAAGGAGAGCCGATTGGTGTTTCGAGAGAATGGCAATTGGATTTTACAAATCCATCAGATTTGAGTTTAGACTGGTCTTTTAACCCATCTTTTATAAAAGGAACGCTGCCTAAAGATACTTATTACTGGTTATTGGTTGATTATTCGGGAAAAGGAACTTATGATGAGAATGATTCAGAATATATACGTTTGGCTAGTACTGCCAGTACAGGGAAATTAGTTTTAAATGATTTTGATTGGAACAAACATAAATCTGGAACAGCAAAATTTACTTTAAAAGTAGCACCAGAAATGTTCAGCAGAGTCTGGATTACAGAAGCCATTTGTGGTGTAACAGGGTCAGGTGAATTAAATTATACTATTGAAGGAGGTGAAGCACCTTTTACTGTTACGGTTAAAAAAGAGGGAAGTGAAGCCGTTGTAAAACAATGGAATCAGGCGGCAAAAAGTCAGAGTGGAGTGCAGCTTTCTTCGGGAACTTATGATTATATCGTAAAAGATAAAAGAGGCAATCTGTATGCTGAAACAGTATTTGTTGCCGATAAAGAAGGAACTTTTCCTAACCTGAAATCGGAGTATTTATTGACAGATGGTAATGCGGTGCTTTTGGATGCAAGTAAGGATCTTCCAACGGGAAATTATCAATATGAATGGTTTTACGAAGGTAATTTTGTTGATGATAATCCAAAAATTCTAATAGATCAAGCCGGCGATTACGAGCTGAGATTGATAAATGATCTAGAATGTAAAACGTCTAAGAAAATTAGTGTGCTAACAGACGGTCAGGAAATTACAGATCGCAGTGTTTTGATCTTATATCCAAATCCTACACCCGACGGTAAATTTGCTCTTGCAATGCAGTTTGCTAAAAAGACAAATGCCACAATCAGTATTTATTCTTTGACGGGATCGCTTTTAAAAGAAAAAAAATACAGCCAGATCGAAACTTATCTGCATGAAGATACTATCACAGCGCCTTCTGGAATGTATCTGGTACAGGTAAAATCAGATTTTAGCACTAAAGCCTTTAAAGTTATTGTGAAATAATTCTACAGTCGAAGAAAAATTCTTCCTGCAGAACGAAATATAATATAAACCGATTATTAGCAATCGATTAACCAGCTCTATGAAAAAGAAAATTATATTCCTGCTATTTTTAATAGGTACATTTTTGTTTGCTTCCAATTTAGGTGATTATAAAATTCCTTCTTTTATTACGGATAAGTTTTCAGAAAAAGAATCCGCGATTTCAGAATCAAAATCAGATGCTGATATTGAGGTAAAGAATGAAAGTAAAGGCACAAAATTATTTTCTGCTGATATTGAACAAGGAATTATAGGAATCAACAGCCTTGATGAAGTGGATGATGCTTATGATAATGTTTTTCATCTTAAAATTGATGAATTACCGCAAGCTGATGAAAATGCCTATCTGGAATATGATTTGTTTGGTTACGATGAGACAGCATCGATCTCAAGAAGTCTAAACAATGAACCAAGTATTGGAGGACAATTTGTATCGCAAAATAAAGCCTGGACCAAACAAGCCGAATTATTATCTGAGAATTCTCTTCGAACTGGTGATAACGTTTTATTGTTTACAGCGCCAGAAGGAGTTTCAAATGGATATAAAATTAAAAACGTACGAATAGTATATAAAAAAAATATTCCAGAAGAAAATAATTTTAAACTCCTGAAAGCAGCAAATAAATTGTACATAAAAGGGACAAATTTTCCATCCAAAATAAAGAAACTTACCATTGCAGGAATTTCTGTAGATGTAAATCAGCCAGAATTTGAATTGGTTTTAGATGCAGAAAATACGACCCGGTTTATTCCTGTGCTAAAAGAGACTGTGAGAGGTCTAATTTTAAAAGAAAAAATAGAATTAAATCAGTTTTTAAAAGTAGAAAGTTTTAGACCGATTGAAAATGCCAAAGAACGTGTTTTTAAGGATATTAATTTTGAGACAGCCAATAATTTAGAGTACAAAAACTTTTCTGCAGTATTTCCAGTTGGTGCCTTAAAAAACAATCTTACCATTTCGGTAAGTGGTTTAAGAAAAATAGATATTGCACCTTTAAACGCTTCAATGGTGAATGTTACTAATGGGAATGCAGGATTTAGATTACTGCCTCATGGAACCATTTTTGAAAAAGCTGCGACACTTTCACTTCCTTACAGCAAAAAGGCAATTCCAGAAGGATATACAGAAAAGGATATAAATGTATTTTATTTTGATGAAGACAAACGTCTTTGGCAGGAAGTCAGCAAAGATTCGTTAGACGTTAAACAGGGATTAATTACAGCAAAAACAACACATTTTACCGATTTTATTGCAGGAATTGTAAAAATGCCGGAATCTCCAGAAACTTCTGGTTATACACCAACAAGCATAAAAGATTTAAAAGCAGCTAGTCCGCTGGTTGGAATTCAATCTATAGAACCGCCAACTCCAAACGTACGCGGAACTGCAAGTACTTCTTTTCCTATTGTCGTTCCAAATGGAAGAGGAGGAATGCAGCCTTCTTTAAAATTACAGTATGATAGTGATGGCGGCCATAGTTGGGCCGGAATGGGCTGGGATGTTTCTGTTCCTTCTGTAAGTATTGAAACGCGCTGGGGAGCACCACGATATGATGCAGCAAACGAAACAGAAAGTTATACCATTAGCGGAGAAGCTTTAATACCAAATTCACACAGGGCAGAATGGATTGGAAGAACACCAGATAAACAGTTCTTTCCAAGACGCGAAGGTGCTTTCCAGCAGATCATTCGTAAAGGAGCATCACCAAAAGATTATTATTGGGTAGTAAAAGATAAAAGCGGAAATGCCAGTTATTATGGAGGTACAACGTCTGGACTTTCAGTAAATGGTGTGCTTCAAGACGCGAACGGAAACATTGGGTATTGGGCACTTTGTCTTCAAGTTGATTTGAACGGAAATACGGTAGAATATGAATATGACAAAAGAGATGGTGGCATTTATCTTAAAAAAATATACTATACAGGTTTTGGTTCTCAAAAAGGAAATTACAATGTTACGTTTGTAAAAAATGGTGATTTAGGTGAACCGAACCGTCAGGATGTACAACTATCTGCAAGATTAGGTTTTAAGCAGTTAAACAATCAATTGTTAAGAAAAATTGAAGTACGTTACAAAAACGACATGATTCGCAGTTATGAACTGCAATACAAAGAAGGAGCTTTTAAAAAGACTTTGTTAGAATCGGTTTCAGAATATGATACAGAGTCCAAGTTGTTTTACACCAATAAATTAGACTACTTTGATGATGTTCGTGATGCTTCAGGAAAATACAATCCTTTTGGACCTGAAGAAAGTTGGAGCGTACCAAGTGACAATTTAAAAAACAACTCTATTCCGTCTTTTACTAATGCTTTGTTTTCAGGAAAACATTCTCTGGTAAGCAGTACAGAAGGTTTTACAACAGGAGTAAGTTATAGGCTTGGTCTGGGTTTTGCTACTAATGCTGGAAGTTTAAAAGGATTTACTATTGGTGGTCATGGAGGAAATAACTGGGGAAATTCTGAAACTATTGCCACTTTAGAGGATATAGACGGAGATGGATTGCCAGATAAAGTATTCAAAAATAATAATGGTGTTTATTATCGAAAAAACTTGGCAGGAACTGGGCAGCTGGCTTTTGGAGATCTTCAAGAACTTAATATCAGTGATGTAGGATTTTCAAAATCTAGTTCGTTTAACTGGGGTGTCGATTTAAATATGACTTATGGAAATATTGGTTTTGATCAACAGCGTTCCAGTAATAAAACCAAAGCCTATTTCATGGATTTTAATGGAGATGGTCTTGTTGATTTTGTTCGTAATGGGCAGGTATATTACAACCGATTAGAAAATGGAATCCCAACCTTCAAGAATAGCAGTGCGGGTACACCGTCACCAGTTTTTGGAGGAGGAAATGTTACTATTCCAGGTTATACAACTATTCCTTTGGAAGAGATAGAAAAACAAAATCCGCTTCACGATGTTGTGCGTATGTGGGAAGCTCCTGTAAAAGGGATAATTTCGGTATCGCATCAATATCAATTAATTCCTGAATCTACTCCAGAACGAATTAAAAGACGTGAGGAATATGTAAATAATGCCGGTGAAGACAAAGCCGATGGGGTTCATTTGTATTTTCAAAAAGGAAATACAGTAATTTGGAACGAAGCAATTGCGGCTACAGATTACGGTACTAAGAGCAAACAAAATACGGCCATTGCCGTAGAAAAAGGAGAACGATTGTATTTTAGAGTTAGCTCTGTTAAAGATGGGAATTTTGACACTGTAAACTGGGATCCAACCATTACTTATTCGCAGATCAAACACTTTGACAGGGGAACTAATGGAAATACAACAGAAAGTGATTTTACCATTCCAGCTTCTTTACAAGATGTAAACGCGTATTCCTTGGTCACTTATCAAGCAAGTACCGATTTTTTCAGCAGTTCTAATGAAGGCGGAGTCGTGCCGGTAGCAGGAAATGTCGTTTTGAAAGGGATTTTAAATAAACCTGTTACCTCAGATCACATCAAACTGGTTGTCAAAAAAACATATTTAGATTTGTCTCAGATTCCAGTTATTCTTTATGAAAAAACTTTCTTAGCCAATGAGGTTGGTTCGTTCGATTTGTCATCAATTACGCTGCCTGCATTTGAAGCTGAGACTATGGTATCATTGTCCTTACAGACAGAAACCAATATCAATTGGCAGACAATTTCTTTTACGCCGACTGTTACTGTTCCTGCTTATCCAGGAGAATTGGTAAAAGAAGTTCCCTTAGGAGTTTCTCATTTGTTTTACAACAAACGAGAAGGAAATTATAATATGACTGGTGTAACTTCTACTTCGTCAGGAAAAGTAAAACTAAGTATTCTAGCCCAGGATTTGACACTCGCAACTCCTGCTCAATATCCAGGTAATATTAATGATTTTGATGGAGATGTTATTATTTCTGCTAAACAAAATAATACATTATTAGCACGTAATCGTTATCAAATTACAGCAGGCATTTTGAGTTTGGTAAATAATGCATTTGATAATTCCGTTACGTATCCGGATGCTGTTTTGGGAGTTCCAATTCAATTAGAAATGACAGTTTCTAATGCACGATCTATAACTATTATTAAGAATTATCCAAAAGCTGATGCCCTAAATATTCAAGTTCAAGTTACAGATATAGTCAATGCTTCGGTATGGAACCAGGCTACAGATGATTTCAGTATTTATAGTCTTTTGAATGACGATGAAAGAAGTTTAGGATTGTATTATCGTCAATGGTGTGGATTTGCTATTAATGGAAATTTAGCATCAAATACTATTGATCAGACACTTCTAAAAAAATCAGATGCCTACAGCACAACACCCGATTTAGGAAATACAGATCCTGAAAGTTATGAAGGAACTGACTATGAAGTTGCAAAAAGTTATTTTGTATCATTAAATCCGTCTTATACTAAAGCAAAATGGGAAGGTTTAGAGGAAGGAATATACATACAAGGACCAACAATTGGTACATCAAGGCTGGGAGAAGATGATATTTCGGAGTATACTGACTTTACACTTCCTAATCTGCCTGGCGGCAGTACTTCTGCGCTGGATATGATAAGCGAAAGTAAAAGTAAAAGTCTTTCTGCTGGAGCGTCTGTTGGACCTGCCAATGTTGGTTATAGTAAGTCAATTGATGGCGACTCTTACGTAACACAAACAATGAGCGATTTTAATGGAGATAAATTTCCAGATTATATTCGTGGAGAAAATGTGCAGCTTACAGCTCCAGTTGGGAAAATTTCCAACGAAGTAGTCAATATGGGAGATAACTTCAGCCATTCTAAAACAAGTACGGAGGGACCAAATTTTGGAGGAAGCTACAGCCACGGAGCTCCATCAAATTCAATTAGTATGACCGTTGGTAAATCTAACGTAAAAAGAGATGCTGCTAAAGAAACCGCGTCAAAAGAGGCAGAAAAGGGAGGTAATAGTATTGCGGTAAGTGCTTCTCAAGGAAAAGGAGAAGATCATGCGGCAATGATTCATAGTGATATTAATGGGGATGGACTTCCAGATAAAATTTCAGATTCTGGTGATGTTTATTTGAACACTGGATACGGATTTTTACCGGCAGAAAAATGGAACCACAAAAGTTTGAATGGAGGTAAATCAACAGATTGGAGTGCTGGTTTAGGTTTTAGTATCAAACAAGGATCTATTTCTGGTGGAGCCAATTATGCAAGATCACAATCTGATAGTGAAGAATCTCTTATGGATATTAATGGTGACGGACTTGCTGATAAAATTAAATATGAAGGAAGTACCATGCAGGTTTCCTTAAACTTAGGTAATTCTTTTGCAGCACCAGTTGTCTATCCGAAATATTCAGAAATGAATCAGAATAAAGGAGTAAGCTACGGAATGAATGCTAATTTCTCAATAGACATTGTTATTTGGCTGCTTCGTATTACACCAACTCTTGGAGGAAGCCAAGGATGGAGCACAAACCGTTCTGAAGGAACTTTTATGGATATTGATGGTGATGGAAATTTAGATTATGTGGTTTCAAAAGAAGATGGACATTTGACAGCACAATTATCAAATATCAAAAGGACTAATAAATTAAAAGGCGTTACCAATGGGGCAGGAAATAGTTATACGGTAGATTACGAACTAATAAAACCAAGTTACGAAAATCCATCAGCTAAATGGGTTTTACAAACCGTTACAGTTTTTGATGGACATGTTGGAGATGGTATTGATAATTCGATAGCTAAATTTAGATATGAAAATGCTTATCATGATCGTCGCGAAAGAGAGTTTTATGGTTTTGAAAAGGTAATCGAAGAAGAAATAGATGCGTCTGATAATTCATTATTTTCGACAACGGTTCAAGAATATCACAATCACGATTATTTTAGAAAAAATCTTTTAAAGCGCAGCTATACTTTAGATAAGGATGGCAAAATACGCAAAGAGTCTGAAAATGAATACAGCTTAGTAGATGTTGCTACACAAGCCAGTATTTCGGAATCTGAATTAAATTTACCATCATGTGACGATAAAAGAGTTTTTGCTGGATTAATTCATACCAACGAAAAAATTTACGAAGCAGGAGGTGAATATCTAGAAACGAATATTTTCAATACTTATGATGCAAACGGAAACATCATTCAGTACGAAGATTTAGGAAATGGTTCAGCTGATGATAAAGTTACAGCCAAAATAGCATATCATGAAAGCATTAATCCATATTATGGAGGTATAGCAAAACAGTTAGAAGTTTACACAAGTGAAGGATTAAGACGTAAAAGAACCGCGGCTGTAAATCCTGCAACAGCAGAAGTAACGCAGATAAGCAATTACAGTGCAGCGGATAAAATTGCTGTTACTGATATTGCATATGATACTTACGGAAATATCGAAAAAATTACTGGTCCTGTCAATCATAAAGGACAGCGTATGACTTTGGAATATGTATTTGATTCAGAAAATCACCAATACATGACCGAAATAAAAGACGCCTTTGGTTATCAGAACAAAGTAGAATTCGATTACCGTTTTGGAGTGCCTCTTAAAACAACAGATCGTAACGATCAAAGTACTATTTATACTTTGGATACAAAAGGTCGTGTATCAACAATAAAAGGGCCTTATGAAATTGCTTCAGGCAGACCATACACGATTGCTTATGAATATTTTCCAGAAGCAGAAGTTCCGTATGCCAAAACTAGAAATTATGATCCAGAACTTGACAAAGACATCGAAACCTACACGTATACAGATGGATTAGGAAGACCTTTGCAGGTAAAGAAAACAGCAAGTTTATTTACACAGCCCGGAAGTCCAGATCAGGAAGCTCACGTTGTTTCGGGGCGTATAATTTATGATGGATTAGAAAGACCAATAGCCACCTACTATCCAACCACGACCACTACGATGGATAATAATTTTAGTACAGCAGTGTCTAATGTTGAGCCAACTAAAACCGATTATGATGAGGTTGGGCGTCCAATTAAAGTAACATTGCCAGATGGAAGCACCAATACAACATCTTATACCATTATCAATCATGATGGACTGTCAGTACTAAATACAACACAGACAGATGCTTTAAACAGAACAAGTTCAACTTATACAGATGCTGCAGGGCAAAATGTAGCCGTTGTACAAAATGATTTGGTAACAAAGATTGAAACTAATGCACTGGGAGAAACGGTAAAAGTAACGGATGCCATGGATCATATTACCAGAATGAGTTACGACTGGGTAGGAAAACGTATTGAATATACGCATCCAGATGCTGGAACAACAACTATGGAATATGATTTGGCAGGAAATTTAACCAAACGCATAACGCAAGATTTAAAAAATACCGTTCCAAATGGCGGTGCTGTAGAATATGTCTATAATTATAATCGTTTAGAATTTATAAAATACCCTAAGAATCCACAGAATAATGTACAATATAATTATGGAAAAGCTGATGGAACTCCATCTCGACGAGGAAGAGTGTGGTTTGTACAGGATGCAACTGGAGGACAAGAATTTTTCTTTGGGAAATTAGGAGAGGTTGAAAAAGAAATTCGCACACTTCGTATTACGCCTACAGATGTACAAACTTATATTTCACAATTTGAATACGATACATGGAATCGTATCCAGAAAATGACCTATCCTGATGGAGAAGTAGTAGAATACACTTATAACCGCGCTGGAAATCTGCAAAGTATGAAAGGTAAAAAAGAAAGCCATACTTACGATTATATCAAGCAATTGAGCTATGATGAATTCGAACAGCGTAAATACCTGAAATATGGTAACGACACCGAAACGAATTATACTTATGATGCCGTAATGAGAAGATTACAGCAGTTACAGGTAAGAAGCGGAGAAAGACAGGTCCTAAACAATGCTTATGGTTATGATAGGGTTGGAAACGTATTAAGCATTAAAAATACAGCTCCAATAATAAACAACAGCTTAGGAGGAACCTCTTCTCAAGAATACCAATATGATGATTATTATAGATTAAAATCGGCAAAAGGTTCTTATCAAGGAGAGTTTACCAAAGCCAGTTATGAGCTGAATATGTCCTATAATAAAATGCATAATATTACAAAGAAAGATTTGCTTCATACGCTGAACAATGAGCAAAAAGGATATGTTCTAGATTATGCTTACGATAACGAATTACATCCGCATGCACCGAGTAAAATTGTTGAAACAGCTAAAGAAGATCCTCGCGAATATCTATATGATGGAAACGGAAACCCAACGAGTTATACGGAAACTCAAAGTTTCAGAAAAATGACTTGGGACGAGGAAAATCGACTGATGGGAATTAATGATAATGGAAGAATTTATCAATTTTCTTATGATAGTAATGGAGAACGTGTAATTAAAAGTTCAGCCGATTCTCAAAATGTTGTAATAAACGGAGAAAACGCCGCTACAATTATACATACAGATGATTATACAGGATATGTAAGTCCGTATTTTGTAATAAGAAAAGGTAAATTTACCAAACATTATTTTGAAGGAAGTGGACGAATTGTGAGCAAATTGGGTAACGGAACTTTTGCCCAGCCGTTAGGTTTAACAGCAGGAGGTGTAAATTACACCAATCTTAGTGCAGAACAGCAAAAGGCGTTAGATGCTTATGTGAAAAGTTTAGGTTTACCACCAGGACCTCCAACACAGCAAGGAATCTATGCTACGCCAGAATTTACAGGGAATCCGTATCCAAGTGAAGTACTTAAACCTGTAGAAGAAAATCAAGAACCTCCGGAAGGATGGCCTAGAAACCCAATTTTTAATGCTCCGGGAGATGTTCCAGGTCCGCCAGTACAATTTGGCCCTCCAATAGAACCAACTACCGTACAAGCAGGAGAAGGTTTTACAGGAACCGGAATGCCAGAAAATGATATTTTTTATTTTCATGCTGATCATTTGGGAAGTACTTCCTATATTACAGCCAAAAATGGTTCTATTTCACAGCACGTAGAATACATTGCTTTTGGTGAGATTTTGTTTGAAGAACATGCAACTTCGTTTTCGTCTCCTTATTTGTTTAACGGCAAGGAATTAGATAGAGAAACAAACTTAACCTATTATGGAGCAAGGTATCTCGATATGAAAGCTAGTTTGTGGTTAAGTGTCGATCCTTTAATGTTTAAAGAAGACTTTTTTGATGAGCCAGAATCGAGTAACGGAGGAGGGTTTAATTCATTCAACTTAACATCTTATGCATTTTCATACAATAACCCTGTAAAATATGTAGATCCAGATGGAGAATGTCCTAATTGTGCCACTGCTGCCGCAGGAGCATTGATTGGCGGTATTATAGGAGGTGCAATAGAAGCAGGAACCCAATTATACAAAAACGGTAAAGTAGATAATTGGAAAGCCGTAGGTGGTGCCGCGGTACAAGGTGCTGTTGTAGGAGGAGCCGCAGGATTTACTGGAGGAGCCAGTTTATTGGTAACTGCAGGTGTTTCTGGTGGAGCTAATGCCGTTGGAGGTGCTGCGAGCAGAGCAATTCAGGGACAAAAAACAACCGTTAGAGATGTTGTAGTTGATGGAACCGTAGGAGCTGTTTTAGGAGCTGGAGGGAAATTGGTAGGGAATGCCGTTAAAAATTCGACGAATAATTTATCACGAAGCGCTAAAGGAAAATTAGGAGAAGCCATTACAGAAATCAAATACAGAGGTCGAGGTTATGTCAGTCAAGGCAAGGCTCAGGTTATGACTGGCGGAAGGACTCCAACAGGAAGACAAGCCAAAGCATTATTTGACCATGACATGAAAAACATATTTACCGGGCGACGATTGACGGTGGAAAGCAAATTTAACACCTCCGGGTTGACCAGAAATCAAAGAACAGCAATCAACAGGGGGGCACAGGTCATTATAGACAGGACCACCAGCCAAGGTCTAGGGAATGCCGCCAAAACGGCGACTGTGGGCGCTGGCGGTGGCATAGCAGCCCAAAGAAATACAAGAGACTAATATGAGTACAAGTTTTAAAAAATCGGACAAGGAGCTCCTGGATGCCAGGAATGCTATTTTCAAGGAGTATGGAATTCCGGGACTGGAGAGGAACGGTTACGTGAAGTCCCCATTCAAAAGCTCGTGGTTCGGGCAGTATGATACAAATATACGAGGCTATTCCTACGAGCTCTGCAGGCTGGCAGATAACGGTGAGCTGCACCTTGTCAATGCCACGATGGTGAAGGGCGACAAATGGATCAAGATAAACCTGAATATCTTCCAGCTAGGTGAAAAGTTGGAATCGTTGGATCAACTGGGGGACTGCGAAGGGATCAACTTCCATCTTCCGCCGCACGATTCCACAAGCATGCGTCTGAGGAACGATGACTACAAGGGACCGCCGCTGTTCCATATGATGTTTTCTCCGGAATACAAATTAGGCAATGTAGGTTCTGAAAGCAGTTTTGAAAAAGAGGTCAGGAAACTGGCGGATCTGGTGGGTAAGGACATGGCCAATATCCGATCCTTTGAGAGGAGGTGGCATGAACTGCACCGGCCGCGTACGACCGATGTGGAGGGCAATGTAATATAGGCAGCGGCTGGCAGGATCCTGTTTACCAGTGTATAGGAACAAGGATATAATCAAGGCTCGTTGATCAGCTTGCCGTTTGCAGTGTTCAAGCTTCCACAGGTTCAAAAGCAAAAACAGATCTTGCGACAAGGCACTTGATACGTAAAGAAGGACGACCGGACGTTTTGCAATGTCCGGTTTTCGTTTTGACTGCAGGTTGATGCAAAAAACATGTCCTTCTTTCTTTAATAGTTAGTTAGTTAGTTAGTTAGTTAGTTAGTTAGTTAGTGGGGTTTCTTCTTTTTTAGATAATTTTAATTCTTGTAGATTTTTTAGTTTGATTTTGGCCGGCGAGAGTGTGGTTGGTTGGAAAGTAATGTTGATTTGAAGGGAAGAATGGTTGAATTATTTTCAGTTCCATAGCATTTAATGTGGTTTGCAATGTTCTGGTTTGAGTCCTTTTCTCGCCCAGAGATACCGGTTAATTTTAGTAGCCTAACTGGACAATTCTCGAACCGCTTTTATGATGATTTAAAAAGGATGAGCAGCTTGTGAATTTTAGAATATGTGCTACAGTGTTAACTTAAGAGAATTCTTTTTTTCATACTTTAAAGTTTTATAATATCTGTATAGATGATCATAGATAATAAGCTCATACATTCTTTGTTTAGAAGTATATTGTCTGTTAATCATCATGTGAATATGACTTGCTAAAAAATCGTAAATAGAGATTTGAATTGCGTTTTTTGTTTCTAATATTTTTTCTGCGATTTGATTTTGTTTTTCTTCAATGATTTCAAAAAAATCAGGAAAATCTTTTTTGGTTTCTCCTCTTAAAAAGCATCCAAGTTCGTCCTTTAGTTCTCTGTATTTTTTATCAAGTTCTTTTTTTAATATTTTATCTGCCCCAAATTCTTCTTTAAAAGATTGCTGCAAACTATCCATTAAATTGTACTTATCTAAAATCGATAACGAAAAGGAGTTTAAAAAAGAATCAATAGAACAGAAACTGAACAACAGTTCCATTTCTTTTTTTGTAAATGTTTTTTTTAGCGAAAGATATTGAATCACCAACTCGCTATCCTTCCAAAACAAAAATTCAGAATCTTCAATGGTGGTTTCACCGTATCTTTCCAATTCCCTTTTATAAGTATCAGTTTGAATTTTCCACGCCAAATTCTCTTGGATTAAATCATTTATAGGACGATAAAGCATTTGAATTACTTTTGCTAAATCCTTTCTGTTTTCGACTAGAAATCGAATCCTAAAATGCGTGTCAGTATCCTGATATCGAATGAAGAACCATTTTTGGATGATTTTTTTCTTTTTTAATTGTAAAATAACAGGATATAGTTTTTCAAGCAAAACCAAATCAGTTGTTTGAACTCCTGTATAAATTTTATAATACAGCCATTCACTTCCCAAGCAAAAAAATCTCTGCATTTATGATTGATGTTTAAAAAATGATACTATAAATTGATTGCTAAAGCCTTCTCCAGAAATGTTTTTTACAATAGATTCTTCCGTAAATAGAAATTCTTCCAAAACAATTTTGTCTCTATTTCTAACTGACTTTAAAAACAATTGAATTCCAGTTTCTGTTTGAAAATCTAATAACAAGGTATTGTCAGAATTAACCCAATTAACAAGGTGCGGAATGTCTTTGCTGATTCTCCAATTTAAGAATGCTTCAGACAAATCTTTGCCGTTTAATTTTAAAAAGGAGTTAACTTCTTCTTTAGTAATAATCCATTTCGCTTTTGAAAGTATAATTTCGCGGTATTCAACCCTCGGGAAGTAATTATAATGAGATTCTAAAATTCCCCAATTAAAACTAAATATTGGCTTTGTGTTCTGTGCCTGTAAATCGCATAAAAAATGATATACTGGTAAAGAATTATTATAAAAATTATGAGCGTTTGAAAGGCAAGGAATAACTTCTTTATCATGTTTTTTAGAACGTAGTATAATTTTATCATTTCTAATGGACACGAATAAATCATTTAAATCTATAGTGTTTTTCTTTTCAACACCTGAATTTGCCAAATAGGCAATTTCATAATTTCTTAAAACAGGTCTTCGTAAAATATTCCCCGTTCTGGATTGTGGAATATGAACAATTTCAGCTAAAATTTTATCATGGTGATAGTTTTGTTCTTTTTCAATAATCTCTTGGGTTAGCTTATGAATCTCAGAATTCCCATTGCAAAATCGCCCCAAAAATTTTGCGGCGCTGATATTTCCTGAAGATTCAATGGCTAATTTTTCGTTATTGTAAATTTCAATTAGTGTTGAAAATGTGACGGGAGAATAATCAAAATTAGCATCGAAATTAGGAAAATCGCTTTCTGATAATTCTATTTTTATTTGATTTTTCGAAAGACATTCCTGAAGTTTTTTCTCTAAAATAAAATCATAGGAAGTCCACACTTGATTTTCGTTTTTATCTTTTTTTTGTTTAAAAGAGAAAGCCTCCAGTATTTCGTGCGAATCATTCATGTCATGTTTTATCGGATAACCCAATCCAGATTCTGTATCTAAAATTGTCATTAGCGGCATTTCTTGAGATTCATATCTTTTAGAGAATACTTTAATAAATGCCTTAAGATTACTGGAATCGTTTTTAGGCTGTATGCCATTTAAAAAACAAAGCCCTTTAGTTACTTTTTTTGTAATATTTGCATTTAAACTATTTGATAGGGTGGCTGTAGTTAAATCGGTTTGAAAAAGATATTTTTCATCATATTCAAATTCTTCTTTCAGGATATTTTCTTTGATTTTTTTGTATTGGCTTTCAGATGGAATTAAAGAAGTGTCCAGATCTAAAATTTGTTTATTTATGTTTTTTAAAAATTGATACTCTTTTTTTAAATCTGGAATGTTTTTTAAAATAGATAAAACTCTTTCTAGTTCATTATTACTTGTTACAGTGGCTTCTATTTCGCTTACTAAAAACTGGAAGGTTATAAGGTGCATTATAAACTCACAGGCTTCTTCTTTTTCAGAATCATCGTTTACTAAAATAGAAATCATTTCATTTAAAGTTAAGCCTGATTTCGCTTTTAATATTATTTCTTTCAATGCTTCAGATTTTCGTAAAGATGTAATACTATGTTCACGTTTAGTTTTTCTGTATTTGTATTCAATGTATCTGTAAAAATCACCAAATTCATAAATAGAAGAATTAGGGTAATATTTTAAGTAAGGAATTGCTGTTTCTCGTTTAGCAATATTTAACAATAATGCTACCCAGAATTGCATATCAAACTGAGTAAACCGTTTGTGTTTTTCGGGAAAATCTAATATTATATTGGTTTCAGTATCAATTTTCCCAACAGAACATCCGGCAAACAGCCCAAAAGGCGTGCATCTTGAAGACATTCTCGCAATGTATCTGAGTAAAGCAAATTCTGCTGTTGTTCTATTTTGATCCTGTAAACCATCATAATTGCCAGCCCATTTATCAAGCTCCTGAACAAACTCTGGCGAGGCCAGGTTAAGAGCCTCTTTAATTAGTGACTTATTGTATATACCAATTACCTTTTCCTTATCATATTTTTTAGAAAGATTAAGATAGAAAGATATTGACAGTATAGGGGTTCTTAATACAAATTGTGGGAAAGATGAAATTTTAAACTCTGTTTTCATTTCTTTTTCTTGCTGACCTTTTTGGAAAGCCTCATGGCATTGTAAACATTTAGGACTTTTCCAGATTTAGATAATTCTGTAAACGTAACTTTTTTGTCTTCAGTTCCCGGTAATATTACGTCTATTGAATAACTAGTCCCTGAATCCATAATAATTTGTTTGACTTCTTTTGCGGTAAGATTAGGGTAATAAGACCAGATTATAGCTGCGGTTCCCGATACCATTGGCCCTGAAAATGAAGTGCCGGAATCAAATTTATAATGGCTATTTTCTGTACTTGTAGAATATATTTCATCTCCTGGAGCAAAGATGTCTACATTATGTTTTCCGTAATTGGAAAAATCGGAAACAAAAGTACTGTCCAGTCTATGCGTGATAGATCCAACATTGAGAAAATTGGAATTTTTCTCATTATAATTTTCAAAATCACTGTCATTTGGATAAAATGGGTTTTTATCAATGTCAAATCCATTGTTTCCAGAACAATGAACAAGAAGAACATCATGTTCTTCAGCATATTTAAATGCTTCTTCGACCCATTCTTTATGCAAAGAAAACTCTTTTCCAAAAGACATATTAATTATTTTTGCTCCATTATCTACAGCATAAAATATTGCCATGGCAACGTCTTTATCCTGTTCGTCTCCTACAGGGATAATGTTTAAGGGCATAATCTTCACATTTTGCGCAATCCCTTTAATACCGATGTTATTTTCTCTGTTGGCTGCAATAACTCCTGTCACTTTAGTTGAATGATCCTGTATAGATTGATATTCTACTTTATTATTTAAAATGTTATTGCCATAACCTTTTTCTAAAACATTGGGATTGTCACCTATTAATATACGATCATTGAAATTTTTATTTATGTTTTTATTCACTACAGAATCGAGATAGGTCTGTTGGTCTATTACATCTTTTAAAGTTTTCTGGTCAACTTCAAGACTGATCATCATATAACTGATTAATGCTCCCAGATCTTTATCGTTATCATCCCGTCTTTGTCGATATCTTTTATCATTTATTTTGTATTTTTTATACAGACTATCCAACTGATTGTATGTATAGTCTTCTTTAGGGAAAAAATATTTTAAAGTATCTTTTACTAGTGGAAAAATAACAACATTATGGTCTAAAGATTTTAGCCAATTCTTATAGTATTTATTTTCGTCTTCTAGCTTTGTTAAAGCCCTATTGTACTCTTTGTATTTATGTAAGTTATCAGAATCGATTTGAGGTTCCGTTTTGTCTTTGAATAATGGTTCCCATTCCCGCACTAAGCGTGCGTAATCATAATTACCCCAAACAAGATAGTCTCCATTCTTATTTCCTTTAAAATTCCAGCCGTTTATATCATCTATGTACCCGTTTTTATCATCATCGATTCCGTTGTTTGGAATTTCTTTGCTGTTTGTCCAAAATTGTCCCCGTAAATCTTCATGATTCAGATCAATTTGCGTATCGATTACTGCTACAATGATGTCTTTACTTTGCGGTTTCTTTTTATTCGATGCATACCATTTGTCCAATGATATGCCGGGTATCCCATCTAAAAGGATATCTTTCTGATACCATGTTTGCATTTCTTTGGCAGAAAGTTCCTTTTTTGGAGAAGATATTATAGAAGAATTTAAATTCTTTTTGCTTTTACATCCGACGGATAAGAAAACAAAGACAATAAAAAATAGGGTAGGTTTCATTGCTGACTTTAACTTTTTAAGTATGATCTTAGATCTATTTTTTATTTTTATTGATTTTTTTGGCAAGCTGCATAGCATTATAAACATTTAGAACTTTTCCCGATTTTGATAATTCTGAGAAAGGAACTTTTTTATCTTTCGTGCCTGGGACTATGACCTCTAAGTCATAAGCTGTTCCAGAGTCCATAATAATTCGTTTAACCTGGGCAGCGGTAAGATTTGGATAATAGGACCAGATCAATGCAGCTGTTCCTGACACCATTGGTACGGACATCGATGTGCCGGAATCGAATGTATAACCACTCTTTGCAGTGATAGTGTATATTTGGTCGCCGGGGGCAAACAAATCAACATTTTGTTTGCCATAATTGGAGAAATCAGAGACAAAACTACTGTCTAATTTATGGGTCACCGATCCTACATTGATGAAATTTGAGCATTTTTCCTCAAAATTTTCAAAATTAGTATCATTTGGATAAAATGGCTCTTTATCTATATCGACACTGTCATTTCCTGCACAATGAATTAATAAAACATTATGCTCTTCAGCGTATTTAAATGCCTCTGTTATCCATTCTTGGTGCATAGAAAACTCTTTCCCAAAAGACATATTGATAACCTTTGCCCCATTATCTACAGCGTAACGTATGGCCATGGCAATGTCTTTATCATTTACATCCCCTGGTGAAGAAATGCTCAAGGGCATAATTCTAACGTTTTGGAGAATTCCTTTTATGCCGACGTTATTCTCTCTATTGGCTCCAATAATTCCTGCCATTTTTGTACAATGGTATTGCAGTGATCTATGTCCTCCTTTATTATTGCTTACATTATTGTTACCATAACCTTTTTCTAAGTTATCAGGATTATCGCCAATTAGTAAGCGTTCATTGTAGTCTAAATTTAAGTTTTTGTTTACCGTCGAATCCAGTTGTATTTGGTGATCTTTTATTTGTTCTAACTTTTTTTGATTTAGATCCAAATTGATCATCATGCAGCTAATTAAGGCCCCTAAATCTTTATCTCCATCATCGCGTCTCTGCCAAAATTCTTTGTCATTAACTTTATACTTTTTATACAAGCTATCCAGCTGCTTATATGTGTAATCTTCTTTTGGGAAAAAATATTTTAAAGTATCTTTTGCTAATGGATAAACGGCAACTCTGTAATTAAGGGATTTGAGCCATCTTTTATAATAAGGTGCTTTTTCTCCAAGTATTTTTAAAGCTCTTTGATACTCTTTATATTTGTAAACATCTTTGGCATTTATTTGAGATTCTGTTTTATCCTTAAATAATGCTCCCCATTTTTCTGCAATACGGACATATTCATATCTGTTCCAAACGGTGTATCCGCCGCTTCTGGTTCCGATAAAATTCCATCCGTTTATATCATCAATATAACCATTATGGTCATCATCAATGCCATTATAAGGTATTTCTTTGGTGTTAGTCCATAATTGTCCTTGTAAGTCCTCGTGGTTTATATCGATTTGAGTGTCAATTACTGCTAAAATAATTCCATTGTTTTTAGGTTTCTTTTTATTTAGATTATACCACTTGTCCAGTGAAATTCCCGGAATTGTATCAGTAATGTAATCTTTCTGATACCAAGTTTTCAATGAGTTTGCGGAAAGATCATTTTTAGTGATAATCTTCTCAGGATTAAATAGGTCTTTGTGAGACTTACATCCTGCAAGCATTATTAAAAAGAAAAAAGAAAGATTTATTAACTTCATTTTTTGGGCAAATATAGATACTTTTTAGAGAGCTGTATCTGGGGAAGAAATATTTTTACTTATTGCATTGATTTGAAGAACCCTTGCCATTACTTTTAGTATCATCAATTGGTGGGTCATCTTGTTCTATTCCTCCACCAGTAATTAAACGCAGGTTTTTTAATTTAGCCACTTCAAACTTTTCTAAAGAAAATTTATTAGCTTCTCTGTTTACTTTTTTCGCTTTCATTTTTATAAATTTAAATTATTATTTCGCAAATATATAACCTGAGATGTGGGGATTTATAAAATAACTTATTGTGGTTATCGGAATTCAGGAATTTCGGGTTCTTTGTTTTTTGTTAAATGGTTGGTTTGTAGTCGTTTTGTTGATTTGTTGATGAATCTAACTCTTTAATGAAATAAGTTGGCTTTATACCTGTTTTTTTATAAAAAGCGGTTGAAAATGATTCCGCGTTATTAAAACCGAACTCTAATGCAAGTGCCTGAACAGTATACTTTCTTAGTTTATTGTTTTCTTGTAATTGACCAATAGCATGATCAACTCGTAAATCATTTATATACTGAATAAATGATTTTTCCTTGTATATATTAACTATTTTAGACACATATTTTGTATTAGTTTCAAACGTTGAAGATAAAATTTGTACTGTAATATTAGGCCTCAGATATTCTTTGTCGTTTTCAAAGCGATTGAGCTTTTCTAAAATCTGATTGATTAATTCTTCCCCAATGCCAATATCCCCAATTTTATCAGGATCAGTTCCGGTTTCGTTTTCTTTGTTGACTTGATAATTGTCATTTCGGTTTGTTTCTTTTATTATTTTTTCAAATCTTGATCTGTATTGTTTTTTAGTTCGATACTGATGCAATGCAAAACTCCCTAAAACAATAACGGTTAAGAATAAAAATCCCATGCCCCAATATGTTTTAACCTTATTTTTATTAAGAGAATTAATAAGATTTTCTTTTTCAGAAATTAAGTGTGGTGTATCATATTCATGATACACTAATTTATTTAATTCACGATAATTTTTATGTAATGTACTGTCGATGGACATATAGGTTGTTATATATTTTAACTGTTTTTCCTTGTCTCCTAAATTTTTATAATAACTGATTAAATAGGGATATCCATCCATAAACTCTGTGCTGATTTCCTTTGTCACTTTGTAGATAGAATCTACACGTATAAAATTTTCTGCTGCTATTGCTTTTTTACCTAATCCCTCATATGTTTTACCTAAATAAAAATAAGCAGCCAGCACATTTCCTGTATTGTTATATTCAATCATTTTTGGCAATGCCTTGTTAATACTATCCAGTGCCGCAACATAATTCCTTTTTAGTACTTGGTTTGCTCCTTCATTTAGAATAAAAAGATTTTTATATTCTTCATTATTAGTTGCTTTAGATTCCCTGTAACCCAGTTTATTATAGTATGAAGTGGAGTCTGTCTTTTTTAAAGACTTATAGCAGTCGGCCAATCCAAAAATGACATTTACATACTCTCCGGCATAGTTTGAGCTTCTTGTATCTTTGTCTTGATAATACACATAACATTCTTTGTATATATTTAATGCTTCAATATATTCCCCTAAATCTTCAGATTTGGTAACCGCTATATAATCTCGTACTACATAATAATAGTCAATATTGGTCAGCAATGCGGCCTTTTCAGCAAGGTTATAATTAAGCATTGCATCTTTAAAATTAAACTGAGTTTTAAGAAAATCGGCTTTTTCGCAATAAGCAGCGGCAGGAAAGTATTTATCATTACTACCCTTAGAATATTTGATGACACTGTCAAGATACTGGATCGCTTTGTTTGTGTCTGACTTGTAGTATAAAAGTGCAATTTGGTAATTTGCTTTAGCTCTTCGAATATTATTGTTTTCCTTTACTGCCTTCTTCATATACGCATCAGTGTACAAAATCTGCACTTTAGGATTATTTACGTTAGTGAAATATAAATTATGTAAATCATCATAGGATAAATCTGTGAGATTGTCTTTTACAGATTTTTGAGCAGTCAAAAAAAAAGGTAACAGCAAGTATAGGATTATTTTTTTTCGATTTCTGAAGTAATGCATTGTTTTGTCTTAATTTATTTAACAAAAATACATTTCTCATTACTATATAAGCAAATTAATAGCTTTTTTTATTAAATCTTATCTTGTTTGTAATTAGTTGTTTATGTTTTTTTTGTATTGAAATTCCAGAATTTTGGTTCTGAATTCAGGAATTTCGAGTAATATAATTTGTAAGAAATAATACATGGGTATAGTTTTGCTTTCTGAAATGATAACCTTGCTTTTTACTTTTGATTTTTTTTGGGGTAAAGGAGAAATGATCTTTTCTTAATATTTTTTGTTTTAAATAATATATATAATGATTAAACATTTTATTTTTTTTTTCTGTCTTTCAGTAATGAGTTATTCCCAAGAATCGTTGCAATATGAAAAAGAGTTGGAAAATCAGCAGAACTACAACCATTATGATATTTCCGCTATTCAGGAAAATGAAAATTTTATTCTTCGAGGTAGTTTAATTACTCCTAAAAACAGCTTTGAAAAAGTGGTTGTGATAGTGCCTGGTTCTGGCAAGGATACAAGAAACAATCATTTTATTTTAGCGGAGGGTTTACTAAAGAATAATCTAGCTGTTTTTAGATATGATGAAAGGGGGCTTGGCGAGTCAGAAGGTGTATTCAGTAATGTTCGAAATGGTATAACAAGCAAATCTTGGGATTTGTATTTCTTAATCAAAAGTCTGAAGCAAACAGCAATCTTAAAAAACAAGAAAATTATATTGTTAGGACACAGTGAAGGCGGAATGATTTCTGTCGGAGCTCTAGAAAAAGGTGCCACTGTTGACTATCTCTTACAATGGGCTGTTCCTATTTTCCCCCGAGGAGCAATTTTTAAATATCAGATAAAAACAGGAGTCAATAAACAAGAAAGAAATCTTCAGTATCCCGATGAAAACACTAAATATGCTGCTATAGACAGTATCGACAAAATTGTTGGACAACATAGTTCGCTTAGTAATCCTGATTTAAAAAAGATCATTATTAAATCTATGAAAGAATCAGGCTTCAAAGAAAAACAATTTGGATGGTATATCAGTTTGCCGGTCTATATGGATATACTAAGAATAGATTCCCGACCTTTTTATAAAAACATTTCTCTGCCAATGCTTTACGTTATTGGTTCAGAAGACAGAAATGTAGATCCTGTAGGTAATGTAGAGTTGTTAAAATCATTTAAAAATAACAATATTCAAATGAAAGTTTTTGATGGGTTAAATCATTATTTAAACAATCAGGAATTGGGGGTACCAGATCAAAGTATGTACAAAATAAATGATGAAGCAGAAAAATATATAATTAACTGGATACTTAGCCAAAAATAATTTGATCTCTTGAAAAATAAAAAACACTATAGAGTATTTGACAGGTTTATTCTAAGAACACCATTTTTGTCTTTAGGAGAAATTGATAATCTGAATGATAAGAAAATTAAGGATTTGTGTCGTAGGGAAGATGTTTCAGAGGCTTTATATATTGCATCGCCAGATTTACACCAGGTAATGTTGAAATATATAAATGATGATGCTTTGGACCTTCCTAAAAATCTGATGCTTTCTTTATCTAAATATATTATCAGAATGGGAGCTAGGTGCACTCCCTTTGGTACATTCAGCGGATGTGCCATTGGTGACATTAAAGAATCGGAGACAATAATTCAATTGGGCAATAGTTCAAGACATAAAAAAGTGACTCGCATTGATATGAACTATTTGTGTTCAATGGTAAATGATATCGAAGCCCAGAAGGAATTGCGGAAAAACTTATTGTATTATCCAAATAATTCAATTTATAAAGTTGGAAATGAACTGAGATATGTTGAATACAAGTACATTAATTTTAAGAGAAATCATTTTACAGTTTCCGTTAATAATTCGGTATATCTAAATAAGATTTTGAAATCTGCTGAAACTGGATTGAAAATGGACCAGTTAATAAATCTTATTATCGGAAAAGATATAAACATAGAGGATGCAGAGAATTTTATTAATGAACTTATCGACAGCCAGATTCTGGTGAGTAATTTAATGCCAAACTTAACAGGAACGGATTATTTTGAAAAAATAAGAAGAGATTTAAACTCCACTGATATAGCATTAGATCTTTTTCTTACTGATGTTTCTTCAAAATTAAAAAAACTTGATGAAGATATCTATCCAGGCAATGTAGCAAAACATTTAGAGTTAAGTGAAATCCTATTAGAAAAAAAAGGTAAATCTTCCAGGTTTTTAATTCAGAAAGATTTGAAAATCAATTATATTAAAAATAGTTTAAATTCTGAGATAAGCGATTTGATTTATGATGGAATAAGAGTCCTAAACCGAATGACCACATTCGAGGAAAATAAAAATTTAACAGATTTTAAAAAATCCTTCTATGAAAGATATGAGACTGCCGAAATCCCGTTGGCTATTGCTTTGGATCCGGAATTGGGAATTGGTTATGGTCACATAAAAAATGGAAACATTATTTCGGGTTTAATTGATGATATTCCCGTTAGTATTCCATCTTTTATTGTTAACAGTAGTTATTTGTCAAAAAATATTGATGATATTATCATAAGGAAATATCAAGAAGTTTTACAGAAAGGATTTCATGTACTTGAATTCGAAGATGGCGATCTTACCAATTTGCCAGAAAACTGGAATAATCTGCCGGATACTTTTTCGGTAATGACCAATATTTTAAGTTCAGAAAAAGATTTAAGTAGCAGTTTAATACATTTAGAATTTGCAGGTGGATCATCAGCATCCAGGTTAATAGGACGGTTTAGCTATTTGGACTCAGGGATAGATGATTTTATAAGTGAAATTTATCATAAAGAAGAAGAACTTAATCAGGATAAAATTCTTGCTGAAATTGTTCATTTACCAGAATCCAGAACAGGAAACATAACACATCGATATTCTACAAGGGAATACGAAATTCCTTATTTAGCTAAAAGCGAATTACCGCTGGAGAATCAAATAGGTATTTCAGATTTATATATTTCTGTTCATGATAATGAACTATTGCTAAGATCTAAAAGGTTAAATAAAAGAATAAAGCCCATTTTGTCAAATGCTCATAATTATTCTTTTAATGCTCTTCCCATCTATAATTTTTTATGTGACTTGCAAAATCAGAATACAAGACGTTCGCTGAGCTTTAAATGGCCAGACATTTTAGCTGAGAACAGATATCTGCCAAGGGTATCTTATAAAAATATGATTTTTTCTTTAGCTGAATGGACTTTATTGAAACAGGATGTTTTTGATGTAGAAAATGTTCAAAAGTTTCAGAAATATTTGAATGAGTTCAATATACCTGGAAAAGTTTTACTTTCTACCGGAGGAGATAATTTATTATTAATGAATTTGGAGAATATTCTTGATTGTGAAATTATACTCGAAACTATAAAAAGTAGTGGCTTTGCAAAATTGAAAGAATTTTTATTTGATGATAACAAGACTTTAGTAAACAGAGGAGAGGATAAATTTACTAACGAAATTATTTTTTCATTTTATAAAAACTTTAAAGCAAATAGCGATGTCAGAAAATAAGGTAAATAGGAACTACTATTTTGGAAGTGAATGGCTGTATTATAAAATTTATCTTGGTGAAGATACAAGTGATAAAGTTCTGTTAGAGGTCATAAAACCAATTGCAGATATTTTTCTGAAAAAAGGTTATATCAGTAAATGGTTTTATATAAGGTATTATGATCCGGATAGTCATATAAGAATCAGATTTAATCTTACAACGACCAATAATATTTCGGAGATAGCAAAAATAATCCATGAAAAATTAAAATACTATGTTTCTAATCATTTCATTCATAAAATACAGATAGATACTTATAAAAGAGAAATAGAAAGATATGGACTTGAAACTATAGAAGATTGTGAAACTCTTTTTTATGCAAATAGCAAATTTAATTTATCGCTTATAAAGAAATTTAGTAACACAGATCAACGATGGCTATTTGGTATGAAGTTTATCGATGAATTTCTGAATGACTGTGAATATAATTTAAAGGAAAAAAGAGAGCTTATTGAAATTTTGAAAAATGGTTTTGCGTCTGAATTTCAGACTAACAAAAATATTAATCAGTCCTTAAGTCAAAAATACAGAACAAACAAAGAACAAATATTCCTTTGTTTAGAAAACCGGGATGTTTTTTTCGATAAATTATTTAAGGAGCACAGAAAGAACAGCCAAAACGCTGTAATTAAAATAAAAGAGAAAGAAAAAGATGGCAGAAGAAGAGTAGACTATCTTATCGATAGTCTACTGCATATGCACTGTAATAGACTGTTTAAAAATAAGCAGCGATTACACGAGTGGGTAATCTACGATCTTTTATACAGATATTACGACGGTAAGTATTCCAGAACCAAGTATGAAACAGGAGATAGCCGAAAATCCTTCAAAGAGTAGGTAGATACAAATTGTTATTAAAATGAAAAAGTTACAATTAAACAAGAAAACAGTTACAGCCTTAAATAAGGCAGAAATGAGAATGATAAATGGTGGGCAGCAGGAAGCAATAAGTATTGCAAGCTGTAAAAGAGGCTCTGATAGAGGAAAAGATTGCTGCAATTCCGGAAGGGTTGATATTTCAGCCTCTACTGTAAGTACAAGTTGTTAATTAAACTGCTGGAAGTATAAAAACTTCCAGCTTTCTTTTGTATGGATTCTATAGAAAAAATATTATTTAAAATTGAAGATGCATTTTATTTAAATGCACTTAAAATGTCTAAACCGGTAATTGAAAATGATCTTGGAGCATTGTTGTATTTTGCTACAAAATATACTTACTCTAAGGAAGAAAAGTATAAAGTAATAGCCCGAGAATTATTGGATAATTTTATCGATGTATTTTCAAGCTATGAATTTCAAACCGGTATATTGGAAGGTTTTGATGGAACCGGATATGTTTTAGCTTATATAAAAAAATGTGGGATTATTGATACAGAAGAATTACTTGACGATATAGAATCTCTTTTACTTCAATCTTTAAGATTAAATATAAATGATCTTAATTTTGACTTGTTATACGGTAGTATTGGAAAAGTTCAATACTTATTGGATTCAGGGAGATTTAATGTTTTTGCTGAATTAATTAACAGTCTTATTGAAAAACTATATAATTGTAGAGAAGAGATTGATGGAAGGATTTTTTGGTATGAATTAGAGAGTAGAAACATTAACCTCGGATTAGCACACGGCCTGCCTGGTATATTTGTCTTTTTGACAAGATTAAAAGCACTGGAATTTAAAAATGAATATATAGATATACTATTGAATGGAATATTTAATAGTTTTCTTTTTTTTGAAAATACTATTCCGTCTATTAGTTCATTTGGAGCTGGTTTTCCCTTATCTAAAGAGCTTACATGTCATTCGCGTCTTGCATGGTGTTATGGAGATTTAGGTATTGCATATGCTATCTTGTATTATGGGAAAATCTCGGGAAACAAATTGGTATTAGAAAAATATTATAATATGCTGAGTTTAATTCTTCAGCGCAGTATTAGTGAATCAGGACTTGTACATTTTAGTGATTATTCATTTTTTGATACCGGATTTTGCCATGGTTTGTCTGGTATTTATTATATTTTATATAAATTGAATGAGATGGAGAACAATGAATCGCTCCAATATAAGATTGAGTATTGGCAGACTGAGCTACTGAGAAATATAGAAATTCAATTGTCTATCGAAGGGGATATATTATTTCCAAAAGAAAGACAGAACTCACAAGAAATATATACAATTGATAAAGAGACGATGTTAAATGGAGTCTGGGGAGTTGGTTTAGTTTTATTAACAGCCAGATATAAAATAGCAGATTGGAGCAACTTTTTTTTGCTGTACTAAATATATTGTTAATTTATTCTTAATGTTTTATCTAAATTGAAAATGTTCCCTCATTACAGACAAGCCGATCACAAAGATTGTGGCCCAACCTGTTTAAAAATTATAGCTAAATATTACGGTAAGACAATCAATATTCAGGAGTTGCGGGATTTTAGCGAAACAACTCGTGAAGGTAGTAATTTGCTTTTTTTGAGTGACGCTGCCGAAAAGATTGGCTTTAGGACTTTAGGAGTAAAATTATCTGTACAAAGAATAGAAGAAGCTCCTCTACCGTGTATTCTTCACTGGAATAAAGATCATTATGTTGTACTTTATAAAATAAAAAAAGGTAAATATTATATTTCTGATCCTGCTTTTGGACTTTTAGAATATAACAAAGAAGAATTCGTAAAGTTTTGGATTGGCAATAATGCTCATGATACCACAAGAGAAGGTATTGCATTGTTAATAGAGGCTACACCGAATTTTTTTGAATCTGATTTTGATAAAGAAGAGAATTCAGGTTTAGGGTTTAGATTTCTTTTTAAGTACTTATTTCAGTATAAATCGTTTCTTATTCAACTTGCAATTGGGCTTCTGGCAAGTAGTTTACTCAATTTAATTTTTCCGTTTTTAACCCAGAGTATTGTAGATGTTGGAATTCAGAATCAGAATATCCATTTCATTTACTTAATTCTTTTTACCATGTTGTTTATTTTTGCAGGAAGAACTGGACTGGAATTAATCAGAAGCTGGATTTTACTTCACTTATCTACCCGAATAAACATTTCGCTTATTTCAGATTTCTTTATTAAGTTAATGAATCTGCCCATTTCTTTTTTTGATGTCCGAATGACAGGAGATATCATGCAGCGAATAAATGACCATCGTCGTATAGAAAAAATCCTTACCACATCTTCTCTAAATGTACTTTTTTCTGTTATAAATATGTTTGTGATGGGAGCTGTTCTGGCCTATTTTAATCTGCAGATATTTTTGGTGTTCTTTGTGGGCAGTGTTTTTTATTTTGGATGGATTACATTATTTTTAAAAAGAAGAGAAGCTTTAGATTACAAACGTTTTGCGGAAGTTTCAAATGAGCAGAATAAAGTAATGGAGCTTATTAACGGAATGCAGGAGATAAAACTTCATAATGCCGAAAAACAAAAACGATGGGGATGGGAATATGTTCAGGCAAGACTTTTCAGGGTTTCTATAAAAGGATTGGTTTTGGAACAGACGCAAACAATAGGTTCTTCGGTAATTAACGAATTAAAAAATATATTTATCATTCTGCTTTCTGCAAAATTGGTGATCGAAGGTTCTATAACTTTAGGGATGATGCTTGCCATTAGCGCTATTGTAGGAAGCTTAAACGGGCCCATTACCCAATTAATAGAATTTGTACGAGAATTGCAGGATGCAAAAATTTCACTGGCAAGATTGTCGGAAATTCACCAAAAAGAAGATGAACTGCAAAAGGAAGAACATCAAACGAACGAAGTACCTTTTGATTCCGATATTGAGATCAAAAATCTTTCTTATCGTTATCTGGGATCAGATATTCCTGTGCTGGATAATTTAAGTCTCGTAATTCCGGCCAATAAAGTAACTGCCATTGTAGGGGTTAGCGGGAGTGGAAAAACAACCCTGATGAAATTACTTTTAAAGTTTTACGAACCGGAAAAAGGAGAAGTAACAATTGGAAATACGCAGCTTAAAAATATTTCTCAGAAAGCCTGGAGATCGAATATTGGGGCAGTGATGCAGGAAGGTTTTATTTTTAGCGATACCATTGCCAATAATATTGCTTTTGGTGTTGACAGAGTGGATAAAGAACGATTATTATATGCAGCGGATGTTGCTAATATTAAAGAATATATCAGCGGATTACCATTGGGATTTAATACGAAAATTGGAGGCGAGGGACTAGGAATGAGTACAGGACAAAAACAACGTTTGCTGATTGCTAGGGCAGTGTATAAAAATCCTGAAATTCTGTTTTTTGATGAAGCCACTTCTGCTTTGGATGCCAATAATGAAAAAGAAATTATGAGAAAGCTGGATATCTTTTTTGAAAACAAAACAGTAGTAGTTATTGCACATCGATTAAGTACAGTAATGAATGCCGATCAGATTGTGGTTCTGGATAAAGGGAAAATTATCGAAAGAGGAAATCATTCAGCATTAGTGGAACAAAAAGGGAATTATTTTGAATTGGTTAAAAACCAGTTGCAATTAGGGAATTAATCATGGCAGAAGAAAAAGATACGTTTGAATTAAGAAGCGAGGAAGTTCAGGACATTCTGACCAAAGTACCGCATTGGATGATCCGATGGGGAACGGTTCTTATATTTGCTATAATTGTCATGTTGTTTTTTGTGTCTTGGTTTGTTAAATATCCCGACGTTGTAAATGCCGAAATTGTCATTACAACCAATATTCCGCCTGAGAAAATTGTATCAAAATCCTCCGGCAGGATTGAAGCTATTCTGGTAAAGGATAAAACGCTAGTTTCCAAAAACAGTACACTGGCTATTATTGAAAATACAGCCAATTACAAAGATGTTTTTTTACTGAAAAGCATTGTAGATAGTTATGATATTAATTCGGGAAAAGCATTTCCTTTTGGATCATTAAAAAATAAGCAATTAGGGGAAATAGAAAGTGCATTTGCTGTTTTTCAGAAAGATTATCTGGCTCAGGAACTTAATGAAAACCTTCATCCGTTTGAGGTTGAAAGCAGGGCGCAAAGCTCAGAGAAAATTCAAATAAAAGAAAGACTGGATATTTTGCAACAGCAAAAGGTAATCAATGAAAGTGAACTGGAGCTGCAAAAAAATGAAATAGCCCGTTTTGAAGTTTTGTTCAATAAGGGGATTATTTCGGCTCAGGAAATGGAAGCAAAGAAGCTGGGATTCTTACAAGCGCAAAAGAATTACAGAAGCCTTTTGTCTTCGATTTCACAATTGAAATCATCTTTGATTGATAATACAAAATCAAGTCAGAATTCGCAGATAAACAGCACCAGGGAAGAAGTAAACTTAGGACGAAGTATGGCGCAGTCTTTTTATCAGCTTAAAAAAGTAATAAAAGATTGGGAGCTGTCTTATACTCTGAAATCCTCTGTGAGTGGTGTAGTTACTTTTCTTCAGGTTTGGAATGAAAATCAGACGACCAATGTTGGCGATAATGTTTTTTCTATAATTCCGGATGCCAAAAATGGTTTTATTGGAAAAGTAAAAGCTCCGGCATTAAATTCGGGAAAAATAAAAGTAGGTCAGCGTGTCAATATTCGTTTGGCCAATTATCCGGATCGCGAATTTGGGGTACTGAAAGGGGAGATCCAAAACATTTCATTAGTTCCGGATAAAGAGGGTAATTTACGGGTTGATGTTACACTGCCAAACGGATTGAAAACGTCTTATGATAAACAAATTGTTTTTCAGCAGGAAATGAAAGGAAGTGTTGAGATTGTAACCGAGGATTTACGATTGATAGAAAGAATATTATATCAGTTCAAAAGTATATTTGAACAGGTTTAGAAATGGCAGTACAGAAAATTGAAAAGGAACATTTACTAGTTTAGTTAGTTTTAATATGTTTTTCTTTCCTTTCTAGATTGTTTTAATTATTTCGTTTTTTTGTTTTTGGCCAGTGAGAGCGACATCGGTTAGAAAGGAATGTTGGTTTTAATGGCAAGCATGGGTTTAATAAGATAAAAAAATGTTGAAAAAAACTTTTAGTGGTTGCCGGCTCGAGTCCTGTCGCCGCTACAACGATAAAAGCTTCAGAGAAATCTGGAGCTTTTTTGTTTTTTAGAACTATCGTTGAAACTTTTATATTCGTTGTACTGAATTATTCTAGAGAGGACAAATTAAAACCAAGGGATTCAGCTCCTTCTACGCAAAATCTTCTCCTTAGTGTTGAGCAAATGCCTCTGACTTTTCGCTAATCAGTCCCTTAAGTGTTTATATTATAAAAAAAACTAATCTGTAATATACTTCCAGAAGTAATCAACCTTAAATTGAAAAAAAAGAAAAACCTCGAACGTCATTCGAGGTTTAGAATCTATTAATAAATAATTTTTTTTTATTTTTTTATACAATCGATACAACAAATAAATTATTCCTGCCAAAGTAGCTAGATTAAATATTTGCCACACTAAAAATGAGACTATAAAAGCATTGATTGTTATATCTTCCATAGTTTGTATAATTTTTAATAAGTTCTTACACCTTCAATTATTTTTCCGGTTCTACTATTAAAAGATACCCCGTAAGTGATCACTTCTCGATAAACGATTCCTGTTCCTTCTACATATGACCAAACACCATCTAAGAAGATAGTAGTTGTCGAACCATTTGTAGTCAATCTATAATTTGTTTGTTCCCAGTTAAAAGAAGGGGACATACCAAATGTGGTACTTATTACATTTTCTACTACATAATTATTTCCAACTTTCTTTTCATTTACTGTCACTTTAACACCAGCCCAAGGTACTACATACAATTTTACAGAAGCTTGAGATGTATTATTTTCGAACACGTCAAGTGTCATATCAGTTCCGTTATGATTTGTATTGCTTACCAATAGATCGTATTGGGCTTTGGTAGTTACTTCAAATCCATCAAGATTAGAAGTTGGTCCAAGATATTGCCCATTTTCATTATAACGTTCATAGTGCGCCTTTCGTTGCAATTTTATAGCATCTACATCTCCTGAACCATCACAAGGGTAAGGCAGGATAGCAGTGCTTCTTGTCACTTTCTGACCTTCATACGCAACAGATAAAATTTTAGTTCCATTGTAAACTATTCGCCAATGGTCTTCAGTCAACTCTACAACCTGTGTATAGGTCTTGTCGCATAAAGGAATTTTGCTTGTATTGTTCGACGGAGCATAAAACAAATTTATTGCTTTTGTCAAAACATCCAACTTATCTTTTCCTGAAACATTTGTCGCTTTTCCGTTTCTAACCACAACTGAGCCTAAATTTTCTCCACTAAAAGAATAAACATTCAGTCCTCCTGAAAAGTCCTTCAACTCAGTGATCGTCCCAGGATAAACGGCACTTTCCTCAAGCGCAAAAACTTCTAGAAAATACGATTGTGATCTGCCTTCATTTTCAATTGTGACACCTTGATATTTCAATTGGCCCTGTAGAAGGTCAGACTCAAAACTACTTACAATTTTTTCTTTTGCTGAAAATTCTGAAATCTTAAAATTATCTTTTTTAATTTCGTTGACATTTTGAAAATCCGCTTCAACATTTTGGGCAATGTTAAGATTTGAAAATTTCGCTAATTCTAAATTAGTGTTAGTAACTTTTGCATTTTCCTGATTTTTTTCTAACTCATCGTTACTGCACGAGAAAAGAAAAAGTGCAATAAAGAAACTAACGAATGACTTAATTATTTTGTTCATATTACATTAATACTGGGTGGTTAATAATTTTTTTTTCTTACATAGCTGATAATGGCAGTTTAAACGATATTTTTTTTATTTTCTATCGTTGTGATAAATTTCATTTACAGCAAAATGGACTGCTCCTTTTTTAATAGTTAATGATTATGTAATAACTTTTATCACAAATACATTATAAAAAGAAAAATTCCATTTGAAAATACTTCTTGTAATTGGCCAATTACAATAGATTGTGATTTGTTTCTAGCAGTGACGTCTTCTGTAAAAATTATCTCATTTTTCTGAAACCAAAACTAGACAAACACGAAAGCACCAGCAAATCTTGTATGTCGAAATTCGGGAATATCGGTACGTAATTCAGGAATTTTGTAAAATTAATATGTAAAGTATTGATGGTTAATGATTTGTGATCGATTCAAAAACAAACTGTTTATTAATATAATTCTTTAGAGATGCCTTGTTTTTGTGAGACAGCTCAATAATGATTCTGTATAAATTTATCAAAATCGTATATTCTGTACTACTTCCTGTTTTCGTAGTTGCTCACTCTCCCAAAAAAGATCAGCCAACACTGTCTAAGGATCAATTACACGATTTGTATTTTGATGGTGTGCATAACCCAAGAAAACAAATCTTTTGTACAAAGGCTTATAGGACAGAAGCCATAAGAGAAAACATTGATAATAGAAAAGCTAAGGCTAATTATCAAACTCCATTATTCTACTATCAATCCGATAAAAATAAAGCAATTCAATATCTGTATAGTGTTATTAAATATTCCGAAGGATCAAAAGATAAATTTTTTCCAGGTGCCGCTTACTGCGAAAAAGCAGACTTTTTGAAGACTCAATTGAGTCAGAATGTTTGACAAATATATAGACTTTCCTTTTTTCAAAAATAGGTTTTTTATTTAACAGAGGCTTAAAGTGATTTTCTATTTGCCGGATACTTTTTGTTATGATGAAATGTTTTGGTTAGTTATGTGTTTTCTTCTCTTTGTTTAGATTGTTCTTGATTTTTCAGATTTTTTTATTTTGATTTTGGCCGGTGAAGGGGAGGTTGGTTGGAAAGAGATGGGGATTTGAAAAGTATTTTTGAAATAGTGGGGTGAAGAAAGAGGTTCCCGCTTGGTATAATAAACCCCCGTAAATACTGGGTATTTCAGCTTTTCATTTGTATGGGGCAACTAACAGGTCAACTTTTAAACCTGCTGGTCCGCATAAGGTCAAAGGTAATAAAAAAGATTTTTTGTTATAGTAAATTTATTATCGGCTCCGCCTAAAACGTCGAAACACTCTTCAAATACAGGGGGCGTTGCTATCTGAGAAAAACATTATTATTTGTCTTAACTTTTTGTGGCAACTCCAATGTAGGAATAAATAAAAATTTAGAGCTTGAATTTCCTTAATTGTTAAACACTAAAAAGTAAGTTTTTTATTTCTTAGTGTTCTATTTTTTGTTTTTAATCGATACAATTAAGCATTTGGTCGATTTTTTTTTTTTTAAAATTTAACATTGAGTTACTTGATTTGTAATATTAAATTTATTCTTTTGCATTTTTTTTAACAAGTGTTTATTTTTTTAAATTATTTATTTTTTATGAAACGTCTTATTACTTTGACGTTTTTTGCTGTCTATGCGGTAACTTACTCGCAGCAAAAAATTACCTTCACTTATGATTTGGCAGGAAATCAAACTATACGGACTTTATGCCTTACCGGATGCAGTTCGAAACCAGCAAGAGAGATTAAGGAAATTGAAGCAGTTGTAGATGAAGATCTCCAGCAGTTTTTCCCTGGAGATAATATCTCATACTATCCCAACCCCGTTAAGGAAGAGCTTTATCTGAAATGGGAATCAGTAGATTTGAATATGCTTTCTTCAGCACTTATTTATTCAGTTAGCGGACAATTACTTAGATCTTATAACAATCTGGAAAACCTAAACACTTTAAATGTCTCTTTTGCGGAGTATTCCCAGGGAGTATATCTTATTGCTTTAAAGTATAAAAATGGGGATGAAAAATCAATTAAAATTATTAAGCAGTAGGAAATATGAAACAATTTTACATTACATTTTTTTTATTACTTGGACTTAATTTTACTATTTCAGCCCAAAATTCAGAAGTAGGTTCGACACCAGGGGAGTTATCCGTTACTTTGTCCGGAGCTGCAAATTATACAATGCCCGTAAGTTGTCCTCCGGGAATAAACGGAGTTGTGCCCCAAATAAGTTTGATGTATAATAGCCAGTCCGGAAATGGAAATGCAGGTTATTATGGCTGGAATATTGGAGGGATTTCGACAATTCAGAGAATTGCATCGACGAAATTTCATGATGGGGTTATAGATCCTGTTGACTTTGATAATCTGGATCGTTTTTCTCTTGACGGGAATCGATTAATTATTAAAAATGGCACATCAGGAAACTATGGAGCTGATCAGACTATTTATGAAACTGAAAATTTTTCAAACATAAAAATTACTTCCTTGGGAGTACATCCTAATGGGGCAAATTATGGACCGGCTTATTTCAAAGTTGAGTATCCTGACGGTTCCAAAGCTTTTTACGGCAATTCCACTGATTCCCGTTCAATTACGGAATGGTCGATAACATACTGGGAGAATGCGCAGGGAGTGCGAATTAACTATAATTATTCGCAGACAAACAATATACTGGATATTTCATCCGTAACATACGGAAGCCTATCAGCTGCAACGCCGATAAATGAAATAAGATTTAATTACGGTACAAGGATAAGACCTGAACAAGGGTATGTTGGCGGGCAAAGTTTTAGCAGGACTAAGAAATTAACCAGCATTAATGTGATCGGAAATGGTGTCAAATTCAAAAATTATGTCATAGATTATAATACTACTTCTCTAAATTACGAGCAGTTGACCTACATCACCGAAAAGAATGGTGATAGTACTAAGAGTTATCCTCCCACAGCTTTTTATTATGCAATAAGTGGTGAAGTTATACAGCCAAAACCAACAGTTTCCAATACGCCCTTGGGATCTGTCAATTCTAAGAATGCGGCTGCTATTTCCGGAGATTTTGATGGCGATGGCAATGTTGATTTTGCTTTGTATCCTACAACGGGAACTAATCAGAAAAAGGAATTCTGGCTTTTTAAAGATGTGGGAAGTAGCTCATTTACGTATCCTGAAAAAGTGTCCTGCGGTGCTTTTGAAAATATTTTTCCATCATCCGGTTTGCTTCCAAATGGTAAAATGTATTATTATAAGGGAGTGACTGTCGCACAGTTAGATGCATCAGATGCCAATGCAGTAAACTTTAATACCTATTTTAATTCTACTTATGGTTTTGGACTGGAAAACACTAAAAAAGCAGTTTTTCCACGAAGAGATGCGCAGAGTTGCTATGATTATCTAAACAGGGCACAAGAGAAGTTTTTCTTTAGTGGAGACTTTAATGGTGACGGTCTCACAGATGTCATTGCTTTGGACAAGGATATTAATGAATGGGCATGTGAGGTAGATCCGCGTACAGGGGAATCTGAAAGTTATTCCTTTTCAAGCAGCACAGGTAAAATGTATTTTGTGGATCTGGACAGAAGAAAAACTGACAATTTTGTAAATGATGCGGGAACTCTTCCGTACTATTATAACAGTTCTGACAGTAGAATGGAGACTTTTGATGTTAATGGTGACGGGAAAACTGATCTTCTTCATTTCATGAACGGAAAAGTTTATGTTTATTCTTTGAATAATAATAATCAGATTGAGTTGTTATTTCAGTTTGTCGATACCGATATAAAAACTGCTCAGACAATTTTGCCCGGTGATTATAACGGTGATGGCAAAATGGATTTTATAATCACAAAGAGTGCGGGCGCCACATCTTATGATTATCTTAAATTTCTTTCAACAGGTACTGCATTTGTAAAATCCCCTCAGACCTATTTGTTTGCCAATATGGGATATACGGATAACAGTACGGCGGTGAATACCTGTGATCTTATTCCGTTAGATATAAATGCTGATGGAAAGACGGATATAGTTCAGTTTAGATCCGTTTTTACTAAATCAAATTCAACTGGAAGTGCACTAATTACAGTGTACAAGAATTTGGGGTCTGAGTTTAGGGCTTCAGCAACGCCGACTTATCAGACTACGGCATCAACAGCGATAAAGAGTTATCCGCTTGCGATATTTCTTTCTCCGAAGACAAATAACCAGTATTCATCAATAGGGCTTATTAGTGACAGTCAGATTTATGCTTTTGACTCGAAATTTGATTTTAGTGCGGAATATTCTCTAAGTGTAGTTAAGAACGGTAATGGAGTTAGGAAAATAATTAGTTATAGTCCGTTAAAAGAGATTCCGGACCAATCATTTTATACTCCGACACCTTTTGCCGAAACATTTCCTTATATAGATATTGTTGCGGCTCCTAATTATAAGATTGTAACTAAATTAGAACAACAAAGTGCCAATGCCAATGACAACAAAAAGCAACTCTTTGGTTATGCGGGTGCTGTTTCGAGATCCGATGGACTGGGTTTTCTTGGGTTTAAGTCGACTACAAGAACAAATTGGCATTCTAACAATGGAAGGGTAATTTCAACAGTTTCTAAACGAGATATCTCCTTAAGAGGAGCAGAGATTGAAAGTTTTTCAGTGCTTGATTACCAGTCTCCACTAGCTTCTACACCTTCATCATTTGTTTCCAGATCGGTATTTACGTATAATAATGACGTGCTTCAGAGCAATAAGGTTTTTAAATTAAAAAATACATCATCAGCAGAATATAACGGTTTAGACGGTACAAGCAAGGAGATTTCAACAAGTTATAATCAGTTTAATTTACCCTTGACAGTAACCACTGTGCTCAAGGATGGTGGTGCTGTCACCCAGACAGCATCTATTACAACATCTTATAACACAGAAAATGCTCTGCCTTACTATGTTGGCGTGCCTTCTGGAAAGACGGAGACTCTTTCTGTAACAGGAAGTGTAATGTCTTCTGAAGAGCAGTATGAATATAAGTCCGGTAATTACGGATTGTTAGAGAAAATAAGAAAAAAGGGAGATGCTTCCACAAGTTTCGTAACAGAAAAGAATGACTATGACAACTTTGGTAATATAATAAAGAAAACGATAACAGCCGGAAATCTTACGCCAAGAGAATACAGTTTCGTTTATGATGTTTCGGGAAGATTTATAATTAAAAGTACTGATGTTAACGGTTTATTCAAGACATATGATTATAATTTAAGCTCAGGGGTATTAAATTCAGAAGTAAATGAATTTAATTTAAGTACATCTTATACTTACGACAGCTGGTTTAAAAAACTAACCGATACAAATTATCTGGGTAAAAGCAATACGTATACCTACAGCCGCAGTGCGGAAAAAATAATAATAACAAAAACAGGAGATGATTCGAGCAGTCTGGAAGAAACCTACGATGATTTGGGACGAAAAATAAAAGTGAAGGTTAAAGACGTGACAGGTAATTTTTCATCTGTAGATTATGCATATGACATTTATAACAGAAATTACAAAATTAGTGAGCCTTATTTAAGCGGTAGTGCGTCCTTATATAATGAAACTGAATACGATGAGTATGGCAGGTTTGTAAAAAGTACTTCATCAACCGGAAAGATGATAAAATGTGATTATACCCCGCTTACTACAAAATCGACAATTACAGAGAATTCAAAATCGAAAGAGGTAACAAAAAATGCAATGGGCAAAATTGTTTCCGTGACAGATACTCCCGGAGGATCAGTCTATTATACTTATTTTGCAAATGGGAACCTGAGAAAGACTGAATTTTCAGGAGCAGTTTCTGAAATATTTCAGGATGGCTGGGGACGAAAGACGGAATTAAAGGATTCGTCTGCCGGAATTTTCAGGTATGAGTATAATGATTTTGGTGAATTAACCAAAGAGACCAATGCTAATGGAGTTACAGATTTTACAATAGATGATATTGGAAGAATTAAGGATAAAACTGTAACTGGGAATGCAGGCACATCTAGTTCCAAAACTTACTATACTTATGAAGGCAATTCGAAATTACTGGTTAAAAGTAAATTTGATGATCTGGCCAACAGTACATCAACCATAAATGATTTTACTTATGATAGTTTAAAAAGGATAATCACAACAGTTGAGACAACACCTTATGCTCAATTTACAAAAAACTTTACTTATGATGGATTTGGAAGAATAGCGACTGAAACGTCTACTGCTTTGGCCGGTGCATCAAGTACAAGTAAAATTGAATATAAATATAGCAATGGTACGCGCTGGAAAATATTAGATGGACAGACTGGAGCCATCTTATGGCAGACAAATACGCTAAATGCAAAAGGGCAAATATTGACAGCTCTAAACGGACCAGTTGCTATCACAAATAGTTATGATTCTAATGGCTATGCATCTCAATTCAAATTTGATCAGGCAGCAACGCCTACCAATAATCTGCTGACTTTGAATACTGCTTTTGATGGGCAGAAAGGAGTTTTGAACAGCAGGACAAACAGCTTGTTTAACTGGAATGAGACATTTAAATACGATTCTGCTGACCGTTTAATTGAATTTACAAATGCCTCGGGGAATCAGGAGGGGCAGTCCTATGATGATCTTGGAAGAATTACACAGAATAATTTAGGAACCTATAATTACAATTCTTCAGACCAGCCGTATCGCAACACATCAATCGATCCGACACAGCAGGCCTTGACGTATTATTCAGGAAGACCTTCATTGGTTGTAAGTTATAATACTTTTAAAACTCCGATCGAAATTGAAGAAGCAGGTGTTGACAGGATAAGCTTTATATATAATGACAATAATATGCGAAGCGGAATGTTTTATGGTGGATTGCAGAATGAAAAAACATTAAGGCAATATCAAAAACATTATTCTGCAGACGGCACAATGGAAATTAAGCTGGATAAAGCATCTGGAGCTGTAGAATTTGTTACCTATATTGGAGGAGATGCCTACAGTGCGCCATTAGTGTTAAAAAGTGATGGGACTACACCGAAATATTTATATTTGCTGCGTGATTACCAAAATTCGATAGTTGCTGTATCAGATCAGTCAGGGACTATAGTGGAAAAAAGGCTGTTTGATGCGTGGGGTAACATAATAGCTGTAAAGGATGGATCAGGAATTGATCTTGGGGGTTTAACCATTTTAGATCGCGGTTATACTGGTCATGAGCACTTGCAGAGTGTGGGATTGATTAATATGAATGCAAGATTGTATGACCCAAAACTGCATCGTTTTATGCAGCCTGATAATTTTATTCAGGATATCTATAATACGCAAAACCATAATCGTTACAGTTATGTTTTAAATAATCCCCTGATGTATACTGATTTTACTGGGGAAAAATTTAAGATAACCTTTAATGATATTCTGGCTGCTGTAGAAATTGTTGGCGGAGCTGTTCTGACCCTAGTTACGAGTGGCGTAGCATCTTACGCCGGAGGAGCATTAATCGCATCTGGTATAGCCCATTTTGCGGGAGCATATAGTGAATATCAGCAGACGGGCGACTGGGGAGCCGCATCCAATAATGCCGGATTTGTATTTGGAATAAAATGGAACACGGATTGGGGGTATGACAGTGATGACAAATCAGGTTTAAAAGAGAGCGTAGATGATTACATTGAAAAGACTAATTGGTATGGTGTAGTCAATGCAGGTGTTGGTGTATTGGGGGGAGGCGTAGAGGTTGTTGCTGGTTTGACGGCTGAAGGTTTCACAGCTGGCTTTAGTACAGCACTCGTTGTGGATGGAGTGTATAGAATAGCAGCTAATTCAGCAAGACTAGGAATGTATCTTTCACATGAAGAACCAATTGCGGATGCTTTTCCTTCCAATTCCGGTGCACTGCTTGGTAAATTAGTTGATGGAATGAATGGTGCTAAACCTACAGAAGTTGGAAAAATGCAGTTGTATTATCAGGTTGCAAATGATTTGGGAGTATTCTTTGTAACCTTAGGAAATGGAGGTGCGTATGTAGATGCTTTTTATTTAAGACCTGGATTTTGGAGTTATTCAGCAATAGGTACAAATTGGTATACGATTATCGATTACAGAAACATGAGTGAAGAATATAAGAAAAATAAAAATAAATAATGGTTTACAGTGCAAACAGGACTCTTGATTCCTGGGTTTTATATTACAGAAAAAGACTTTTAAAAATTAATGTTTATGGTATATTCCTTATGCTTTTTATCGGTTTTGGAATTTCTAGAGGGGATAAGGATGGTTTAAGCAATAATGCGATATTGGGTTTGTTGGGCGTTGTGGTAATTACTATATTATTTATGTCTTCCTATATCAGATTTGCATCAATATTCAACAGGACAATAAAAGAAATCGAAAGAAATGATTCAGAAATACTTATTAAAACCTATGATTTTAGGATATTTAGGTTGTTTCTGCTCAAAGGAAAAAACTTAAGGATTGATCGTAAGAAGCTTCAAATCGCACTGAATGAATTCCCAATGAGAGAAAATAAAAAACCGGGTATTGTTGAATGTTATATTTTAAGATCAGGGGAGACGGAATTTTATCTTTTATACAAAGAGTTTGATGATGCTGTAGTAAATGATGTATTAAAAAGCTAAAAAAATATTGAAAATGACATATAGGGCCAATTACAAGCTTGCTGCTTTTGTAAAAAAAATACAGAAATTAATTTTGGCTAATCTTTTTTCTACTTTTCTCTTTGTGATTCTCCCATGCAGTTTCGCAATTGTGGCGGCGGATAATTTTGAGCATAAAAAGTTTTGGTTGTTTGAAGCTGGTATAATTGTAATAAACACCGTAACTTTTTTAGGATTATGCCGAAAAGGGAAAGTAATCAATAGAACTGTTCAAGCTATAGAAATCGATCATAATGCTTTGACTTTGAAAACATTTGAGGTGCGTATATTCAAATTTGTATTGTTTAAATCAGAGAAAAAAAGAATGCTTTTATCAGATATTACAATTTTGAATGATATATTTCCTTTAAAAGATAAAGAGTATTTGAATGATTGCAAATGCTGCTTATTAAAAGAAGGAAATAACGTTTTCTATTTTTTAAGTGATTTTTTTGAACACGATGTAGTAAATATGGTTACAAGAAAGTGATAACAAATGAGGAAATAGTAAAAACAGAATTATGTTTTGCCTATTAAGTTTAGAAAAAAAGACAGTTTTTAACTGTCTTTTTTCATTATTATTCAATAATATCTGTTTAAATTAATTTCTCTTTTAGGAGGTTGTGTCAAGTAAAGAGTTTGGTTTTACTTTGCAACATGTAAAGTGGAATATTATAAATAAAATTTTAATTCTTATTATCAATTATCTCTAGCCACTAAATTGCTAAAAGATATTACTTCCTGGAAACCTTTTCAAAAAAGTGAGGCCTTATTATTAAATAAAGGGGGAGGTGCGCGTTACAATTGTTACTTTTGGACTGGTAAGCAATCCAGCCTGCTGGACTGTTTTGGCGACAAGAGTAGCTGTTTATAGAATTGGATCATTTGCCTAAGATTTATATACTTGTGAAAAATAAAATAAAATGATAAAAATTTATGATCAACTTTGTGTTGATGTGATCACTAAATCTAAGGAGTCAAATAATGGTAAATGGAAATTTCAAACGATGATGTTTTTAAGTGCCTTTTTAAGTGTATTATTTATGGCAATAATTATCACTTTGAAAAAAATACTACCGGAGGGTTTAAATTACTCAATATATTCGGAAAATTATGTGCTAAAAAGATTTGAAATTAATATTGAAGCATTACTATTATATTTTCTGCCACCACTTATTATTAATTATTTTATACTGTTGTTTAATAAAAGGTATGAGAAAATTTTACTAGTATATAAACCGAAAAACGGTAAATATATGCTAAGATTCATGGTGATTAGTTTGCTTTCTTTTATGGTGAGTCTATTTTTGTAAGTAGATTTAGTCTCTGTTAAGGCCTCTTAATATTCGTATTAAGAGGCCTTTTTATTATTTCGTAGTGGAGAAATAAGTGAATGTTCAGCTTTAGATTGAGTAATAATAATTCTGCGTTTATATAATGTATTTTATGGAAAAAATAAAAAGCATGAGGGTAATGTTACAGATTAGATGTATTTATAGTTTAACCACTTAACTGACTGAAAAAGAATATTTAATTTTATAAAAAGAGAGACGGCCAGTAGGTCGTCTCTTTCCTTTTTTGTCTTTTGACAAGACCTAAAACACTTTTGCCATACTTAGTGTTTCAAATTAGGTAATGCTAATAAAATGAAATTTTTACAATGGTAGATGCATATTTTTTTTGGGGACTGCTTTCATTTTTAATACTGACAGGTGAGAAGGAAGTTGGTTAGAGAGATAGGTTTATTTAAGGGTGTTAGTTAGTTAGTTAGTTAGTTAGTTAGTTAGTTAGTTAGTTAGTTAGTTAGTTAGTTAGTTAGTTAGTTAGTTAGTTAGTTAGTTAGTTAGTTAGTTAGTTAGTTTAGTTAGTTAGTTAGTTAGTTAGTTAGTTAGTTAGTTAGTTAGTTAGTTAGTTAGTTAGTTAGTTAGTTAGTTAGTTAGTTAGTTAGTTAGTTAGTTAGTTAGTTAGTTAGTTAGTTAGTTAGTTAGTTAGTTAGTTAGTTAGTTAGTTAGTTAGTTAGTTAGTTAGTTAGTTAGTTAGTTAGTTAGTTAGTTAGTTAGTTAGTTAGTTAGTTAGTTAGTTAGTTAGTTAGTTAGTTAGTTTTAGTTAGTTAGTTAGTTAGTTAGTTAGTTAGTTAGTTAGTTAGTTAGTTAGTTAGTTAGTTGTTTTTTCTTTTTCTTTTTGATTATTTTTAATTGTGATCATGACAAGTGAGGGAGGTTGGTTGGAGAGGGGAGTTATTTGAATTGGAAGATTTATTCATGCGTATTTTCTCTCTTCTGATATTTAATATATAATTTTTTATTAAATTATCCAGACTATGCCAAGAGTAGCGCTGCCATTACTGTTATAAAGCTATTTTTTTTGTATCTAGAGTGAAGAACGCTCGATATACCGAAATGGGTTTTTTGAGATTTCCTGTTTTTTACTAAGGATTAGATCACCTGCTTTTCGCCCCATCGCTTTAAAATCGGTACTCATTACCGTAATGTCCAGAAGTGCTTTTAAGGGAGTTTCGTTGTATGAAATGACACCTACATCTTTTCCAATTTTAAGTTTTTTCTCTTTAATCTGCTGAATTAGGTTTACCAGGTCATGATCTTCAATAGTAATATAAGCCTCTTTGATTTTAAATTCTAATCCATCATAGATTTTTTCGGTAATTTCGTATTCAAATTTATAGGCATTGCAAAATTCTACAAAGCCATCAACGAGAGCTCCTGGAGAAGGGAAAGCTGCTTTTTCAGGATGGACAAAAATTATTTTTTTATATTTTTTTAATTTTTTAATTCCTTCCTTCAGGGCATTAAATATATCTGTTTTAAAATCCTGATAAACTGCTGTAAAATCACCGGTAATCTCTTCACAGGAATTGTCTAATATCACCAGTTTCTCTTTCGGAATATTTTCAATAAAACTGATCACATTCGGAGTATAATTCACGTGACCTTCTACTGCGTTTCGAAAATGAGGCATAATTACAAAATAGTTGTAATTATGAAGGTTTTTTTTCATGACTTCAATAAATAACTTTTCGTCATTATAATAAAGATGCATATCAACATGAACATCACTTCCCATAGTGGTTACAAAGGAATTATAAACTTCCATCTTGTAGGTACAGGGTTTGTTGATTAAAAACAGAATGTTATTGGATTTTTCATCATCCATAACAACAAAATTACCAACGCCCATTACAGAAAAAGCCAGATTTCGGTCTCTTAATTCCTTATAAGCTTTTTCGGCAGTATCACGTGAAATAGATTTAGCCTTGCTCAGTTCATTAATAGACGGTAGTCTACGTCCTTTTTCTATTTTTCCAGATAAAATTTCTTCAGCCAGGTTGTTTGCAACCTGAATATATTTAGGAACACTGGAATTGGAATCTATTTTTATTTCTGAATGTTCTGTTGGTGGTATCATGATTGGTATGGTTTTAATTATAGAGCATTAATTGGTTAGTTACTGCCTGATTCCTTTTTCAAAGTATTTAATTCTGTTGCAGAAACCTTTATTACACTACCGTGACGTGTTCCAATTGGAAAACTGATCTGCTCCGAAATATCTTCCCAGCCTTTAGCAGTTTCTTTAACCGCTCCGTATTTCTTGTCCCTATATTTATCGAAATAGACAATCCAGCTGTTGTCGATTTTTACAGCAGTCGGCCCTTCTGCCCAGTAGTTTCCTGTAATCGGCTCGCTTGCTTTACTGTAAGATCCGGTCAGATTTTTACTGTAAGCAACTTTAAGATTCTTCTGTACCGGATTTCGGGTTTCATCTTTTAAAAACATTACATATTGTTTATCTTGTTTTACAATAGTAGCATCAATTACATTAAAGCCTGGATCATAAAGCAGTTTAGTTTTGCTGAATTTTTTAAAATCTCTGGTTATGGTATAATAAATTCGATGATTGTAACCTTTCTCTTCTTCCGATTTTGTCTCAGGAAATTTTCCATCAATAGTAGAGGCCCAGTAAATCATATAGTCTTTGCTTTTTTCGTCATAAGTGATTTCTGGAGCCCAAGTATTTCTGGTTTTTTCTTCATGCATCATAACCGGAATAAACTCTTGTTTCGACCAATGAATTAAATCTTTGGACGAAGCGTATCCAATACCTTTGTCTGTCCAGCTTACCGTCCAGACCATGTGGTATAATCCGTCTCCACCTTTGATTACGCAGGGATCACGCATTAATTTATCTTTTCCGACTTCAGGAGTTAAGAAGGAAGTGTCATTTTTAAGACTATTCCATTTATAACCGTCTTCGCTGTATGCCAGATGTAGTCCGTCTTCGCCGTTCCCTTTAAAATAAGTAAATACATAAGCATCGGACTTAAGAGTATAATTATTTGCAGTAAGCCATTTTTCGCAAGTTTTTGGCCAGAAAGTATTGGTTCCTTTTACGCCTAAACCAAAACCATGACCGCCGTTTTCATACAAATGCATTTCAGCTGAAACTTTTTCCTTTTTTAAAGCCAAATAATAATTGATACTGTTTTCTACAGGAACTGCCTTATCATCTGTTGCATGAACCAGAAAAGCTTTTGGGGTTGCAGCATTTACCTGTTTTTCATTAGAATAAAAATCAACTAAGGAAGATTCTGGATTTTTTCCAAGCAAATTGTCTTTTGATCCCTGATGCGTAATACCTTCCTGAGTTGAAATAACAGGATAAATCAAAATAGAAAAATTAGGTTTTGCACTGGTTGTATCAGACGGAATATATACTTTGTCGTTATAATGAGTGCTTAAAGTAGAAGCCAAATGTCCTCCGGCAGAAAATCCCATTATGCCAATTTTGTTCGGATTAATTTTCCATTTCATAGCATTGCGTCTCACCATACGCAGTGCTTCCTGTGCATCCTGCAATGGAGCGACGGTTTTATTTTTCATTATCAAATCGTTTGGCAGACGGTATTTGAGCACAAAAGCATGAATGCCGATATTGTTAAGCCATTCCGCAACTTTAAAACCTTCCTTATTAATGGCAAGCATTCCGTAAGCTCCTCCAGGGCAAATAATGACAGCACTTCCGTTTGATTTTTCAGGATCGGCAAAATAAGCTGTTAAAGTTGGTACAGTTACTTTTCTGACACCTTCTGCAATTCCGTCTTTATTGTAATCTACTTTTTCTACGTAGTCTTTTGACTGAATTTCATCAGGAATTTTATCCCATAATGGTATTTCTTTCTTTTGTGCCGAAGCAGCAAAACTGATCAATAAAGAAGCTAAAAATGTGGTTGCTTTTAGTTTTTGGATGTTAATCGATTTTTTCATAAAATTCTATTTCTACAATGCGTAACTGTCCCGACGCATCAACGGATGTTTTATCTTTAAATAAGTCAAGTTCTTTTGTTGGATCTACTTCCGTAATCTTCGAAAAATTATCTTTTTCGGTATTAATGCCAATCAATTCAATTGTAATTTTTTCAGCCAAGACAGGTTTTAATGGAATTGTAATATAACCCAGACTCTGAGTTGTGTTTCCTTTAAAAACTTCCTGTCCGTCTGCCAAAATCCTGATTGGGTAAATTTTAGATCTCCAGCCGGTAAGTTTTACGACAATTTCGTTCACGATTGATGGTTTTGCCAGCGTATATGTTATAGTTCCAGTATTGATGTTTCCGTCGTTTCTCCATTCCGTCAGCTCATTATCATCATAACTTTTGTAAGTGTCATTATTGTTTGAAGGAGAGACAGCATTTAAGATTTCAACGTTTTTTCTTTTTATGGTATAAGAGGATGTTTTGGGAGTTGGACCACGTTCTAAGTAAGATGGAAGACCAGTTCCTGGAAGCTGTTTTGAAAGTCCATTTGAAATTTCTATTGGTTTGCTTTCAAAAACTAATTCAGCAGGTTGTAATCCTTCAGAAACGGCTTTAATCTTAATTTTACCTGATTGTATCATCGACTGAATCATAACTCTGTTGATGCCGTTTTCAACTGGAATTTTTTTAGAAAGTATATAGTTTTTAGGGCCAAGCGCAATACCTCCAAGCCATTCTGCAGGGCCTTCCAAAGTAAAAGAAATCATATTGTTGCTAATTGGACAACGATTTCCTTCTTTATCAACTGTTTCAACATCAATCAATGCTGTGTCAGCACCGTCGGCAGTTAAGCCATTGGGATTGGTGTTTAGTTTTAATTTAATGGCATAAGGTTCGCCAGAAGTGCTTTTAGAATCCTCACTCAGAATTGTTCCGTTTTCATCATAACCAATCGCTTTTAAGGTTCCTGATTTCCATTTTATATTTTCAAAAGTAAATAAGAATTCACTGCTTCTATTTCCAAAACCTAGTGAAGAATCATTTAAAAATAGCTCAACTTTAGAAGCTGTTGAAACCACATAAATAGTTTTGGTTACGGAATCAGAATAATTCCAGTGCCCCATAATATGTGTACGGTGTTTTTCAATATCCACCCAGCCATCCCACATTACTTGATGTGTCCAGAAACCGTCTTTCGGAATCCGCATGGCATCGACTTCGCCACTGGTTCTGTAATTTACTTCACCGCGATGATGCGTATTGGAATCCGAAAAAATAATATTGACCCCACCAGAACTGACTCTTTTACCAGTTCCCGGTCTTTCTCGATAATAATCGTACCATCGTACAATATTTTCAATAGCATGTCTATCCTGATTATGATTGTAAGCTTCAGCAGGATTACCACGGTATAAGGGGCCATCGCCTTCTTTATGATAGGGAGGAGAAAACTCATCCCAATATTTACGAAGTCCTTCATCCCTTGAATATTCGGTTGCCCAAAGCGGTTTTCCAGCGCTTTTGTTAATGTAAAGCATTTCGCCGCCATATTCCGCTTCACGGCTATCTAGCATTTCACGAGAACCAATAGCGCGTCCTCCAAAAGGATCATAGGTATTGCGAAGGCTTTTCATTTCGTGCATATGCGCTTCGCTGATGGATTCATTGCCACTTTCATAAAAAATAATACTCGGATTATTTCGATTGTAAATAATAGCATCCCGCATCAAATTAACTCGTTGTTTCCAAATATCGCCCTGAGCATCTTTTTCGGCATCGCCTGCTGGCATTGCTTGCAGAAGTCCGACCCTGTCACAGGATTCTATATCTTGTTTCCAAGGTGTGACATGCATCCAGCGCACCAGATTTCCATTTCCTTCCACAATCATTCTATTGCTGAAATCACTGAGCCATGCCGAAACCGACATACCAATGGCAGGCCATTCGTTGCTGGTTCTTTGTGCATAACCTTTTAACTGCAATACACGATCGTTGAGCCAAAATTGTCCTTCTTTAAAATCAGTTTTTCTGAAACCTGTTCGGGTTATCACTTCATCAGCCGTTTTTCCATCAATTTTTAAAATTGTTTTTATATTGTATAAATACCCATATCCCCAGCTCCAGAAATTCAGTTTTTCAACTAATTGATGTGCTTTGACAATTTTGGTTTCATTAGGTTGCACAATAGTTTTGTCTCCTGAAAAGACAGCTTTTTGATTTCCTTCCAAATCTTCTATCACAACTTCAAATGTTGCCGTTTTAGGAGTATCAAATTCATTTTTAATTTGGGATTCAACATTGATAACCGCATTTTCGGATTCTATATTTATTTGAGAAGGATATATATATACTCCGGTTGTTTTTAGATTAGAATAAAGCGGTAATGTCTGATATAGTTTTCCAGTAATGTGAAGAAATACATTTTTCGGAATACCGCCGTAGTTTGCATTAAAATTAATGTTATTCCATTGATAAGGTATTCCAGTAGCTTGTTCTTTGTACTTCCAGTCGTTATCAATTCGGAGTGCGATACAGTTTTCCTGCGGATAAGGTTTAAGCAGTTTTGAAATATCAAATCCAAAAGCCATTACGCCATTTTCATGAAGTCCAATTTTTTGTCCGTTTACATAGATGAAGCCTGCCTGACGAATTCCTTCAAATTCTATAAAAACTTTGTTGTTTTTAATGCCTTTTGGTAGTTTGAATTTTTTGCGATACCAGACAATTCCTGTAGTAAGATGTTCAATATCTTTTTCAAAAGCTTCTGCCTGATTGTAAGCATGAGGGAGCGTGACATTTTCCCAAGAATTATCATTAAAAGCAGGCGATTCCGCATTTTTAGAATCACCTGCTTTCAGTTTCCAATCAGAATTGAAATTGTATTTTTCTCTCTTAAATTCCTGAGAAAATAAAGCGGTAGTAAATAGAATTAACGCAGTATATAAGAGAGTCTTCTTCATCATTTCATTTTATAAATTTCTGAACCAGCCAGTAAAAAACAGCCTAATCCGTAATCTTCGAAATCAGGAATTTTCTCATAAGATAATGGCTGTCCGTCTTTAGGCTCTTTTCCAGTTGACTGTAAAAATCCTAAAAATCCGTTTTCGTGAAGACTTTCTTTTGTAAGGGCATTCCAGGCTTTTTCAATTACAGGAAGATATGTTTCTTTTTTCAAAATACCGTTGTTTACGCCGTAAGCCATTCCGTAAACAAATAATGCAGTTCCAGAAGCTTCTTTTCCTCCAAAATTAGTTGGGTCGTGCAGACTCACATTCCAAAAACCGTCAGGTCTTTGAATTGGAACAAGTGCAGCAGCCATTGCTTTCAAATCTTTTACATATTGATCTCTATGAGGTGCATTTTCAGGAATAATGGTCAATACTTTTGCTAAAGCCGCAATTACCCAGCCATTACCGCGGCTCCAGTAACAGTCTTCTCCGTTTGGTTCTTTGTACGGAGGGTCAAAATCGGCATCACGCCACCATAAACCGTCTTTTGGATTAAAAAGTCCGTGGTCGCCGTGTTTATTTCTCGAATACATATACATTTGATACATTTTTTCGAAATAACGATTGTCTTTTTCCAAAACCCCCATTTTCGCAAAAACAGGCATTCCCATCTGAATAGCGTCAATCCACGACCAGTCATCAAGCTGAGGCGTGTTTAAAAGCATATTCAGATTGGCTTTTGTATTTTTTAATTTTTTAGAATCCGGTTCCAGATTGTACAAATCAATATAGGTTTGGGCTGCACAGTAATTATCTGCATTTCGGGTAGTGTTGCCACCGTTGAATCCCCATTTGTGGAACTCAGACCATGACATGGCATAATCATAATACGCCTCTTTCGGAAAAATTTCATGCAGTGCCATTAATCCTTCATAATAAACTCCCCTTGTCCAAATATTACTTGGGCGCTCTTTATTCGTAATAATTGTTTTTCCTGTTTCAGGCCATTTCTGCATAAAATAATCATTGGCCAAAATCATTTGTTTGAGTACTATTTTTTTGTCAAACTGCTGTGCGGTGGCATTATAAAAAGCGCCTATAGCGAATATTAAAAGTAATTTCTTCATTTTAGATATCGTTATTTAATAGTTAGTTTAGAGGTTAAAGGAGTAATGGTTACAGGGCCTAATAATCCGGAAGGCATCGGGCTCCATTTTGTAGCGTCGAATTTTTTATAATCTTTATCGACCATATTGATTTCATAAAAAATCTTCCATTCTTCTCCTTTTAATTCTTTGTCACGAATTCTGTTGGCAGAAAGATTCGTTACCTGAATCTTAAGAATGTTTTTGCCTGATTTTAGTTTCCCAATATTTAACTGATATGGAACAGACCAAGCTGTGCCAATATACTGGTCATTTAGCCATACTTTTGCGCTTTCTCGGACATCTCCCAGATTTAGATTCCAAGATTCTGTTTTGACATTCGGATTGTCAAATTCCAAAGTATAGGTTGCAGAGCCTGAAAAGGCTTCGGCTTCAGGACTTAATTTTGTCCATGATTCCAAATTTGAAATTGTGGCTGGGCTTGGCAGTTTAGGGCCTCCTTTATCAAAAGTAATTTTCCATTTTCCATTTAGAGGAACAGCTTCGGCAGTAGGTTCAAAATAACTCCATTTTTTTTGTGACGCCGTGTTTTCTGTTTTTAGAAAATAAGATTTGCCCGGTTCTATTCTGATTTTGACAAATGTTTTATCACCTGTTTTTTTGACGATGGCATTGCCAAATTCCCTATTTAAAGGATCAAGAATAATAACTTCTTTATTGCTGATCTGCAATGGAATAAAATCATCAATTGTTTTGGTGGTATGATTGACTAAATAGTATATTTTTTCTCCGTCGATTGTTCTTCGGGTATATTTTAAACCTGTATTTACAAGTGTTTCAGGGTAAATCTGTACATTTTCTAATGCTGTAAAAATATCAGAGACAGGTTTTACCTCTTTGTTTTCAGCTAAAAGAGACTGCAGTTTTTCTTCCTGTTTTTTATAATCATAAAAACCGGGAACAGATTCTGGCAGATTTTCAAAAATAATTGCAGCTCCAGCTTTTTTCAGTTCAATTAATTTTTGAAGCGTTGCCAAAGGCATTTTTTTGCAAGAAGGAATAATTAAAGATTTAAAAGTTCCTCCTGGTAGCACTATTTTACCATCAATGACTTTGGCATCAGCTATGAAATTATCTGAAATAAAATCAACACCATATCCTTTTTTCATCAGCTTGTTGGTCATATCATAAAATGAGGTTCCATGCAGCCATTCGGAAAGAGAATGAATTTTAAATTCAAAAAACAAAGTGCCTTTTTTGTATTCGTTCCAAGTATCAAAAATTGGGAAATACAATAAGATTTCATTGTCTGATTTCCCTAGCTGCAGTAATGATTGACAGTTAGCGATATAAGAAAATAGGGCAGGAGCATCTTCCCAAATGCTGTTATTGGCATTAAAATTTACTGAAGCATAAAACTGCCACCCCGGCCAAGCAGCTCTGTCTGGTGAATAAGTAGAACCGTGCAGGAAAATATGATTGATTCCGTTCAGCATCAAATCTTCAGCTTCTGGTTTACATTGTGACAATGCCGCTTTAAAATGTTCGCGAAGCCAGGTAAAAGTTTCAGAAGAAACGAGATTTTTTCCTGAAATATGCGCCGCCGATGAAGAAAATTTCAGCATAACAGGATCTGCATCACCGGGACGAATATCTTCTTTTTCGCGTCTAAAGCCTGGAATATCAAAAGGCATCGAACCAAAAGTTTCGCATTCCGGAATATCAGCGGAAGCGTACAAATCAATTAAATTTCCGGGAGAACCATGGGCCTGCAGTTTGGTTTTAAAGTTTTTAGAATTGGCCCATTTCGTCCAGGGTTTGTCAAATTTATTCAGTAATAAATCACCAATAGTCTGTCGGTAATCGCTTCGTATTCTGTTGCTTATTTCATCGTCAGTTTCATTGAGCAATAAAGGCAGTTGTTTTTTAAGATCATAACCTCTAAGTTTTAAGAATTCGTCAAAAAATGTAGGAGTAAAATCCGTTCCATAAACTTCATAACTGTCATTAAATATAGCTCTGATTTTTCCTTCACGTCCTTTGAAAGCATTGTTAAACGGAACAGTATAAGCGTTTAATGCTTCTTCAGAATAATGGTCTAATGTAAAACCAGCTCCTCCCGGCGCAGCTCTTTTTACCTGCTGTCCTGTTTTACCTGTAAAAACGGCATATAACGTATAATCGGTTTTTTTTGCAGTCCATTTTAGTTTGTTAGGTTCTGGATTTGGAAGCGAAACAGCACTTCCGTCAAAACCTTTGTCTTTTGATTTCGATTTGCTTCCCGCAAGCTGATCTGTGAGATTGATATAAGATCCGTCACTTCCATAAGCTACAACATACAAAAGTGAAGCGGGATTTTTTTCTTTGCTGTTTTCCAGTTTAATTATCCTGTCGATTGTTTCGTTCTTTTTAAGAGGATATTTCTCGACAATAAGTTTGGTAGCGGCATATTCAGGCGTAACATGAGAGCCACCGTATGGCCATCCTGTACCCAATACCATATCGACCTGCATATGAAGACTGTCTGCAACGTGAATGGTATAATCAAGCATTTCCAGCCATTTTGGAGAAAGATAATCGATGAAGTTTTTTTCTTCTCCTTTAACCCCGTAAATCGGAGTAATTTCAACACCCCCAATTCCTGCTTTATAAAAATCGATTAGGCTTCTCTTTAAATTAGGTTTGTCTACTGCGCTTCCCATCCACCACCATCTTGTCCAGGGCTGGTTTATATTAGAAGATTGCGGCCAGGGAGATTTTTCATTTTTCTGACTAAAAGAAATTAGAGTTATGAAGAGGAAAAATACGATATATGATTTTTGTATTCTCATTTTTTAAGTGGTTGGTCAGTTATAGTTGGTAAGGTGTTTATATTTAGTTGTTTAATGAATTAATTTCTTTCTTAACTAGATATAATGAGAGAGTAAAAATATTTTTTGTGAGTCAGAATGCTATCCTGTAGCGTCCTGTTTTTTTGAGAATTTAATAAATGTATTATTTACAATTATTGCTGTTTGTTTTTGAATAATACTCTTTTTTAAAACCACTAAACAGATAATAGTTTAAAAATTTTTGAAATAAATTTTCAATGTGAAAATTTTGTTTTTAGGAGGATTTTTTTATTTGAAAATCAATATGTTGACACTATTTATCTCGTTAAAAAAGGCATAATAAAATTGTGTTTGTATTGTAATTTATTGAATTCTAACAGGATACCACAGGATACCACGAGGATTGCTTCTAGATACATTTGGATTACTAGCTAAATATTAATTAACCAAATTAAACCTCTATGAAGAACAATCTTAATCTCTTACTGATTATGATCTTATTTTTGTTTGCGTATTCATCAGGCTATGCGCAAGGAAAAACGGTTACAGGAACCGTGACAGATCCAGCCAAATTATCAATACCAGGTGTTAATGTAATTGTAAAGGGAACCAGCAGGTCGACCAGTACAGATTTCGACGGTAAATATTCTATTTCGGCCGCACCCGGAGAAACATTGGTTTTTTCGTTTGTGGGATTTGTTAAACAAGAAGTAAAACTTGGGGCTAATGCGAGTTACAATGTATCGCTTGAAGCTGAGAGCGCAAACTTAAATGAAGTTGTGGTAATTGGTTACGGTACTCAAAAGAAGAAACTAACCTCTGGAGCAATTTCAGGAATTAAAACAGAAACTTTTACAGAACGTCCAATTTCAAGAATTGACCAAGGATTAATCGGTCAGGTAGCTGGAGTTCGTGTAAAGCAGACTACAGGTCTTCCGGGACAGCCTTTTAGTATAGAAATCAGAGGAGCTGGTTCTATTACCGCAGGAAATGAACCTTTGTATGTTATTGACGGCTTCCCAATTTATACTGAGGGTTCAAACAGCAATGGAGGCTTTTCTAACGGAAGTCCGCTTGACAACATGAACCCAAATGATGTAGCTTCGATTGAAGTTTTAAAAGACGCTTCGGCAGCTGCGATTTATGGTTCCAGAGCTTCGAATGGGGTAGTGATTATTACCACAAAAAAAGGTAAAAGAGGAAAACCAAAATTTACTTTTAATACTTACGGAGGAGTTAATAAAGAAGCAAACAGAGTGGATATGCTCTCTGCAGAAGGATGGATTAAACGTGCAAAAACAATGATCGATTCACAATGGGTAGGTTCCGGAATTGCCGGAGCATCTGCAAGTCAGACTACAGCACAAAGAATAGCAGCTTACAATGCGGTAAACCCTGCGACTCCACTTACTACATCAAATTCAAGATATTTTACATACTTGTATGATGACAGATGGGATATGCCGGGACATCCGGGATTGGACTATATTGACTGGCAGGATAAAGTTTTCCGTACTGGAGAATTCAGTAATTATCAATTAACGGCTTCTGGAGCTACAGATGCTGTAAATTATTATGTTTCTGCCAATTATCAAAAAAATACTGGATACATCATTGGAACAGATTATTCTCTTTTTTCTGCAAGAGCAAATGTAGATGTTAAGTTGTCTGAAAACTTTAAAATGGGAATCAATTTGGCGCCTTCATATTCCATTAAAAATGATCCGGGGGTTGAAGGAAAAGATAATACTTTGTTTAAAGCTCTTACTGCAACTCCAGTTTTTGAAAGTGCTTCAAACGCTGCAGGAGAAAAATATACAACTCGTTATGCATGGGGTTCTAGTACAACAAATATGCTTAACGCTTTAGCAAGAACAGGAAGAAATTCCATGTACAGAAATCTAATTTCAGGATATGCTAGTTATCAGTTTGCAAAAAGTTTTACTTTAAAGAGTACTATTAATTTTGATAACTCAGACAATGTAAATGAAAGTTACACGCCAAATGATGTTATTGCAAGTATCAGAGGAGCATATAATACCTATAGAAGACAAAATATCGTAAATGAAAATACGCTTACTTATGATAGGACTTTTGGAAAACACAGTTTTAATGTGCTTTTAGGAGAGTCTTTTAATTCTTATGAAATTACAAAATCTACCATGTCATCCGGAGCGCTTTATAACAGTTCAAGTATAGAAACGCTTCCTGCGGGATCCATCGGTTCTACTACTGCCGAGAAAAATACATTACTTTCTTATTTTTCACGTCTTCAGTATAATTTCAAAGAAAAATACATTTTTTCTGCTAGTATCAGACGTGATGGATCTTCAAAATTTGGTACCGACAGAAGATGGGGAACTTTTTCTTCTCTTTCGTTAGGATGGAGAGTGAAACAAGAAGCTTTTCTTGAGAATGTTGACTGGTTGACCGAATTAAAACTTAGAGCAAGCACTGGTATAAATGGAAGTAATAACATTGGTAGTTATGCGCAATATGCAACTCTGGGTACTTACAATTACACCATTGGAGGCGCAGTCGCAATTGGTCAGGGAGCCGTTTCTATACCAAACCCTTCATTGCATTGGGAAGAATCAAAAAGTATTGATATTGGTTTGGATTTCGGATTTATTAAAAACAGACTTACCGGAACATTCGAATTATACAGGAAAAATAATAGCGAATTGCTTTTAAGAGTTCCGGTCCCGGGAGATTCTGGTTTTCAGACGTATTTAACTAACATTGGAGAAGTGCAGAATCAGGGATGGGAATTTGAGTTGAACTCTTTAAATGTTAAAACACCAAGTTTTGAATGGAGAACTTCTGCAAACATAAGTCACAATGAAAATAAAGTTTTAGCATTAGGTCCTGGTCAGTCTAAAATTGAAATCAGTAATGCGTATGACGGAGGAGTTCCGTTTGTAAAACTGGAAGTAGGAAAGCCAATGTATACAATTTTTGGATTGAAACAGAACGGAGTAGTGACTCAGGCAGATATTGATGCAGGTGGAACTACAATTGGAGGAAATAAATTAGTACTGGGAGATCCAAGATATGTGGATCAGAACGGAGATAAAAAAATCAATTCAGAAGACCGTGTTGATTTAGGAAATCCAACTCCAAAATACACGTGGGGAATTACCAATACTTTTAAATATAAAGATATAGATTTAAATGTTTTGGTTCAAGGGCAAAACGGAGGAACAGTTTACGGCTTAACAGGACGTGCTATTGACCGTACCGGAATGGGATCTGTAGAAAATTCATTAAACGTGGATCCAGCCGTTAGAGGAAACTGGAGAACATCTTTTGGTTATCAGGCTAACTCAGACTGGTTGTATAAGTCGGATTATGTGAGTATTAGAAGTATTTCGATTGGTTATAACTTAAGACAAGCGCTTAAAGGAATTTCAAGAATTGATAACGCCAGATTATATGTAACAGGAGAAAACTGGTTTTACTGGAATAAATACAAAGTAGGTTTTAATCCGGAAGCAGTGAATACTTCGGCAAGTTCAAATAGTGATTTCTCTGTTCCTGTTGATTATGGTGGAGCACCTTTGGCAAAATCTTTAGTAATTGGGCTTAATATTAATTTTAATTAAAAGAAAATGAAAAAATATATCATCATAGCAGCAGGTGTTTTATTATTTGCACAGTCATCTTGTACAGATGAATTGACACAGTTGCCTTTGTCACAGGGAACAATCGAAAACTTTTATGCGACTCCGGGCGATTTTGTACAAGCTAGAAATGCAACATATTCGATAGCTTTTCATGGAACATCTGTTTATGGTTACGCTAACCGATTAATGAATTTAAGCGAAACAAGATCGGATAATTTGATGGCTACAACACAGGCATCAAGAGATTGGGAAGGAATCAACAGTTTTTATACTTCTATAAGTTCTAATACTTATGTGAAGGAAGCTTATTTAACGAATTACAATGCGATTTATAAAGCCAATCAGTTACTTGAAAAAATAGCAGAAAAAGGAGATGCGATTTTTACAAATCCTGCTGATAAAACTGCAATGGCTGCAGAAGCTCATTTTTTGAGAGCATTTTGTTATTTTGATTTAGTAAGATGGTTTGGCCGAGTACCGTTAATAGATAAAACATTAACAGCACAAGAAGCAGCAAAAATACCAAGAACAGCTGTTTTAGATGTTTATAAACTAATTATTTCAGATTTAGAATTGGCTATCACTGATCTTCCTCCATCCTATGACACTGCAAATTTTGGCCGTGTTACAAAATATGGTGCAAAGGCATTATTAGGATTGGTGTATATGACACGTTCAAGTCCTACTTACGGAATTGATGGTGCAACATTAGGATTAAATGAATGGGATAAGGCATATAAAGAATTAAATGATATTAAGTTAAGTGGTTTGTATGCATTTGGAGCAGACTACGATCCGATTTTTAAAACAGAAGGGAACGCTAATAAAGAAAATGTACTTGTAATTCCGTATACGCAGAATATTTCAACTCCGGTAGGAGGTAATTTTATGGTAGAATTAGGTTATGAGCCTTATTTTGCTTCTTTAAACTTGTCGGCACAAGGAGCTTTAGAATCTCGACCTATTTCAAACGGATTTATGAGCCTGTTTGCCGCAACGGATAAAAGAAAAATATTCGGAATTGCAACAAGTTATACGGTGGCTTCCGGAACATACAAAGGCAGTTATACACTTCCGGTTTTTAAAAAATATATTGATGCGACAAGATACGGAAACGGTCGTGAGGACTGGGGAGTCGATTTTATGATTACACGTTATACAGATGTGTTAATGTTAATGGCTGAATGTACACTGCATGGTGGCGGAGGTTCGCAGGCAGAAGTTGATGATATTGTAAATAAAGTAAGAACCAGAGCAGGTATTGCTGCAAATGCTTCTAATATTACTTTGGATCAATTATTTGAAGAAAGAAGAAAGGAGTTTTTTGCAGAGGGAACAAGATGGTTTGACTTAATAAGATCAGGCAAAGCTGTGACAATTATGAATGCCTGGAAAGCTGCGGAAGATACTGAGAATAAAATCAGGACTATTGATAATAATTCATTGTTATATCCAATTCCGTTATCAGAAATACTGGCAGTTCCTGGATTGTACGATCAGAATCTTGGTTACGATTAATAAATTTTGCCCCAAGCATTATTTTTTGTTTTTGAAGAGGAAATCGTCTCATTTGAGGCGATTTTTTTGTTTTGATATGATTAAAACAGGATAGTATTTTTGAAAAAAATAATTTTAAATGTTGTGGAAATAGATTTTTAAATGTTGAAATCGCACTTATTTTGAGTATTATTTTCTTAGTATGTAAAAAAAAATATAAAAAATTACGAGAATCTTAATTATTATATTGATTTGTTTTTTCTAAATGTTTTTTTGGTTTTTTCCTTTTGAAATCAGGGCTTGCAAAGATTTTATTGGTTAAAAAAAACTTAATAAGTGTATTTTATACACTGTAAATTAGGTATATAAGTCAGGATACAACAGGATACGGTGCAAAATGCTTCTGGATAAATTTGGAATAACTGATTAACTAACCAAATTTAACTTTTTATGAAAAACAAATGGAGTCTATTTGCGGTCTTCTGTATGTGTGTATTTATGCATACATTGGGTTACGCACAGAACAAAACGGTCAAAGGTACAATTACCGACGTATCTGGGCTGCCTATTCCGGGAGCCAACGTTATTATCAAAGGAACAAAGCAGGGAACAAGCACTGATTTTGACGGAAAGTATTCAATAAGTGCTTCTGCCGGGCAGGTTTTAGTCTTTTCTTCTACAGGTTCTAAAACCGTTGAACAGACTGTTGGAACTAATTCGGAAATTAATGTAGTGCTTAACGATGAAATAGCTCAACTTAATGAAATTGTTGTTGTTGGGTATGGAACTGTGAAGAAATCTGATGTCACAGGAGCAGTTTCGACTATAAATGCTGAGCAGTTAATGAATCGACCTGTTTCAAATGCGACTGAAGCTTTACAGGGTAAAATTGCCGGGGTTGATATCACAACAAATGAGCGTCCGGGTAGTCTTGGTACCGTTCGTATTCGTGGTACCCGATCTTTAACAGCGAGTAACGATCCTTTGTATGTTGTGGATGGTGTGCCATTAATGTCTGCCTCTGCCATTGAAACTTTAAACCCGAGGGATATCGAATCGATGGATATTCTTAAAGACGCTTCAGCAACTGCTATTTATGGATCTCGTGGCGCAAACGGAGTTATTATTGTAACCACTAAACAAGGAAAAGCGGGAAGATTTACTTTAAACTATGCTGGTACAGTAACTACTTCTGAAATTGTTGATAGATCGCCATCTATGAGTGCGTCTGACTTTATTACTTTCAGACGTTGGGCTGCGTACAATCTTGATCCAACTAAATATGCTAATCCAGCAACCCCTACTTATGATAATGATAAACTAATTTTTGATAGTGCATTAGATGGCCAGACCTCTAGAGATAATGTGCTAAAAGGATGGGCAAGCGGTTCTTGGGATGCTTCAAAGGTAACCAATACAGATTGGACAGATTATGTAACTCAAGGAGGAGTTAGCACAGAGCATGTTATTAGTGCAAGTGGTGGTTCTGAAAAAGTAAATACTTATGGTTCTGTTGGTTATCTGGATAATCAAGGTACTCAAAAAGGGCAGTGGTACAAACGTTATACTGCAAAACTGACTTCAAATATTACTCCGGTAGACTGGTTTAAAATGAATGCTTCATTCAATGTTTCATGGAGTGAGCAAGATTATGGTATGTCAACTTTAAGCGCAAGAAGCGGTACTGCTCCAGATGCTATTTATGGTGCAGCGAAACAAATTTATAATATCGCTGTTCCTTATAATGCAAATGGTAATTTGATTATTAATCCAGGGGGTGAATCAGGAGTTTATACTGTGATGGATGAGTGGAATAAAAGTACACAGCAATCTCAGACCATGCGTATTTTGGCTAATTTTTCTGCTAGTTTAGACTTCGGTAAAATGACAAAATCGTTAGAAGGACTTACTTATAAATTAAACTTCGGACCAGATTACCGTCACTGGAGAGAAGGAGCTTATATTGATGGAACATCATCATTAAAAGTAAATTCAAATGGTAGTGCAGGGGTTAATTATGCACGCCTTCAAAACCGTCGAGATTTATCATGGACTGTGGATAATATTATTAATTATGATCGCACATTTGCTGTGAAACATAAAGTAGGTCTAACATTATTACAAACAGCATCATCTTGGAATATAGAAAACTCTTCAATGAGTGCTAATAATATTCCTAAACCTTCATTTTTATGGAATGCAATGGGATCAGTAGATGCTACAAATGCTGCTAATAATGCTCGTATGAGTTCAGGTCTTACGGAACGTGCTATTAGTTCTTATATGATTCGTACGAATTATGGTTACGATAATCGCTACCTATTGACAGTTTCAGGACGTTGGGATGGGGTTACGCAGTTATCTGAAGGACATAAATGGGACTTTTTTCCTTCTGCGGCGCTAGCATGGCGTATCAACAATGAAAAATTCTTGAAAGATGTTCAGTGGGTTGATAATCTAAAACTTCGTTTAGGTGTTGGTACTTCTGGGAACTCTTCTGTTGATCCTTACGGAACATTAGGAAATATCAGTCAAATATTTCTTCCTTTTAACGGTATGAGCAATGTAATCGGTTTTACTACAAATGAACCTTATTATACCTCTACTCAAACGGGAATGCCTAATAAAAACCTAGGTTGGGAAAAAACGACACAATACAATCTTGGTCTTGATTTTAGTTTCTTAAAAAACAGAATTAGTGGTACTGTTGATGTTTATAAATCAGATACTAAAGATTTATTGTTACAAGTTGATATTCCACCGGTATCAGGTTATCCATACATTGTTTCCAATATTGGACAAACCAAAAATCATGGGGTTGAGGTAACTTTAAATCTTATTCCAGTGCAAACTGCAAGTGGATTTACATGGGAAACTAATTTAAACGGTGCATGGCAAAAAGATCAAATCGTTAGTTTGGCAAATGGTGCGCAAGATATGGTAAGTAACTCATGGTTCATTGGTCAGTCTATTGCTGTTCGTTATGGATATGATAATCAAGGAATCTGGCAGAATACTCCGGAAGATCTTGCGGAGATGGCGAAATGGAATGCTAATGGTTACAAATTTACACCAGGAAATGTAAGACCTAAGGATCAGAATGGTGATTATAAAATGGATGGTACTGATCGTGTAGTTGTAGGCAACAGTAATCCTAACTGGACAATGGGATGGAATAACAACTTTACTTATAAAGGATTTGATTTAGGAATAAATCTTTATGGACGTATGGGGTATACGGCTTCTTTAGGAGGTGAAGCTTTAACCGCTCATGCTAATCAGCGTGAAACAGATTACTGGACTCCGGATAATCCAAATGCTGAATTTCAAAAACCAATTTTAGGCCAGGCAACTTCAGGTTCTGCAGATGCTTTTTCTGGACTTCTTGGTTTCCAAAAGGCGGCATTTGTAAAAATTCGTAATATTTCTTTGGGGTATAATTTATCTAAAGATTTTGCAAATAAAATTGGGCTGGCAAACATGAAGTTTTATGTTCAGGCAGTTAATCCGGGAAGTATTTACCAGTCACTGGATTGGTATGATTTTGACACTAATAGAACGTATTTCAATCGCAGTTTTGTTATGGGCGTTGAAGTTGGGTTTTAATGAATTGTGGCGAATTGAAGTATAACATTAAATGTGAAAAAATGAATAATTTAAAAAATATAGGAATCGGTCTTTTATTAATGACAGGGGTGTTTTTTGCTTCGTGTTCAGAAGACTTTCTAGACGAAGAACAAACAAATGCTTATTCAACAGCTTATTTTGATACACCCGAAGGTCTTCAAGCATTGACAGTGTCACTTTATGGTAATATCCGCTGGCATTTTGGTTTTGAATGGTCTTATGGAAATACATTGTATGGTACAGACGAGTTTACCAATGCAAATGATCTTACCAACGAAATGTGGAATACGTATGACAATAGATTTGGACCAGTAGGGGCATCAACTTCTACAGGAGCAGCTAATGGGAATGCGACGAATCCAAATGCACTTTGGGATGAAATGTACTATGGTATTGCATCTTGTAATACAATCATTGCTAAAGCAGAAACCGTAATCTCAGATTTAAAAATCAGAAATCGCTGCTTAGCGCATGCTTATTTTTTAAGAGGATATAACTATTACAGACTTGTTGCGCAATACGGAGGTGTTGTGTTGCAGACAAAACCTATTGAAGGAGTTGTTCGAAACTATGAGCGTGCTACAGAGGAAAAATGCTGGGAACAGGTAATATCTGATTTCCGTAATGCTTACACTCTTTTTGAAGGTGAAGTTTTTACTTATGGAAAAGGGATTACATGGACAAAAGCAACTGCTGCGCATTTCTTAGCAAAAGCATTATTGTTCCGTTCATCTGAGCGTAATGACGCCTGGAATGCTGCTTATAAAGATACTGATCTAAAAGAAGCAATAGATGCTTGTTCGTATGCCATTACAGCACGTGGACCATTGACGCCTAATTATAGTGACTTATATGCCAACTGGACTGGAATTGACTGTCCGAATGAGCAATTAAGTGAAATCTTGATGGCTGCAGGTCATAATGCAGATGCGGCTACAGTTGGTCGTTTTGGAAACCGTACTTACAGTTATTTTGCCCCTCAGTTTTCAAGTTTTTCTGGAGGATGGGTACGACGTGGTGTTTGGATAGGAAGCATGGATTTTCAGCGTTGCCGTCCAACTGAATATACTTATGGAATTTTTGATCACGTAAATGATGCACGTATGTGGAAAACATTCAGAACTGTTTATGGTGCTAATACTGTAGTTGCTCCTAATCCATCAGGGGTCAAAGTTGGAGATCCAGGTATTGTAATGATCTTGAATACTAAAAATGACAATACCTATAACAATGCTAAATTTGGCTGTAGCGTACAGGCACCAACTTGGACAGACGTCAATGGTCGTCTTCCAGAGTGGAATACTGGAGCGAGACAAACTGCAACTTCGGGAACTTTGGCAGTTAAAAAAGGACAATTTGTACCTAACTCTTCGGTATTATATCAAAATGGAGTTTATGTAGCACCTACATTTAAAAACCAGCCAATTTGTAACTTCTTTGCAGGTATTAATAAAACAGAGTGCGGATCTCGTACAGCTGAAAGAGGTGATTCACATCGTGATGTAATTATGGCACGTCTTGCAGAAACTTATTTAGTGCGTGCTGAATGTTATGCTCGTCTTGGTCAGTATGGAAATGCAATGCAGGATATCAACGTAGTAAGAGTTAGAGCACAATGGAAAGCGGGTGAAAACAGATCTTATTATAATGATGGTTCTCAGGCGTTCAAAGTAAATCCTTTAAATACCGGAACTTCAGCTACAGCCTTTACAGCATCAAATTTAGATATGAATACTTACTATTTGTCTAATCCAACACTTGCGGTTACAACGGCTGCGTCTGATTTAAGATTAACTTCTTTCCCTAATAATTTACCTGCGGAAGATGAAGCGGTTATGGTTAAAGTTGGAGCTTCAACAGATAAAGAACGTGCTATAAACTTTATTCTTAATGAGTCAACTCGTGAGCTTTTAGGAGAATGGCAACGTTGGGAAACTCTTTCTCGTACAGGAATGCTTATTAAACGTGCTAAAGCATTTAATGCTGAGGCTGCACCAAATATTACAGTTAATAAACATGAATTGCGTCCAATTCCTCAATCTTTTATTGATGGATTGTTAAATGATGATGGTTCAAATTTGTCTAGTGCGCAAAAAGCAGCATGGCAGAATCCAGGATATTAGTACGTTTTTGTTTTGTTTTGAAGAAGAAATCGTCTCATTTGAGACGATTTTTTTTTGGATTTTAATGAACTTAAGAAGCAGGTAGTATCATGAAAAGCCAATGGGCATTTTCGAATGCTTTAAAAGGAAGCTTTAGAATATTAAAATCTTAGTTATTTTACCTGTTAATTTATTTGTTGGTAAAAATTTTTTCAAAAAATTACGATAATCTTATAGATTCGGTTGGTATGTTTTATTTTAATGATTTTTTAATGTTTCCTTTTAAAATTAAGGCTTTTGAAGATTTTATTGGTTAAAAAAATCTTAATAAGTGTATTTAATACACTGTAAATTAGGTGTGTAAGTCAGGACACCACAGGACACAGCGATATTAACTTCTGGATAAATTTGAGTAACTAATCATTTAACCAAATTTTACTTTTATGAAAAACAAATTGAATGTGCTGCTAATAGGCATGCTTGTATTATTTCATACAAGCATTTATGCGCAGAGCAAAGTAGTGAAAGGTACTGTAAAAGACGCCGCCGGATTACCAATTCCCGGAGTCAATGTACTCATTAAAGGAAGTCAGAGTGGGGTAAGCACCGATCTGGATGGAAGTTACTCCATTAATGCCGCTTCGGGTGACGTTCTTATTTACAGTTTTATCGGTTTTAAGAAACAGGAAATCCCTGTTGGACAGGCAGCTGTTTACAATGTTGTACTTAAAGAGGATGACAATTCTCTGGAGGAGGTAGTCGTAGTAGGTTACGGTGTTAAAAAGAAAAAAGATCTTACAGGATCAATTGTAAGTGTAAATGCAGAAGAAATTGCATCGCGACCAGTTGTAAATGCAGTTCAGGCCATGCAGGGAAAAGCGGCAGGTGTTGATGTTTCATCCAATGAACGTCCCGGAACTGTCGGTAGTATTACAATTCGCGGAGCTCGTTCTATTTCTGCTTCAAATGCACCTCTTTATGTAGTAGATGGTATTCCTTTAAACTCAAGACTGGTTACAGATTCCTCAACAGGTAAAATTAGTGTCGATGCCAATTCTGGAGGTATAGATTTCTTAAATCCTACAGATATTGAAACTATTGATGTTTTAAAAGATGCCTCAGCAACGGCTATCTATGGTTCTCGTGGTGCAAATGGAGTTATTATCGTAACCACTAAAAAAGGTAAAAACGGAAGATTTACTTTGAATTACGATACTTCATTAATGACGGAAACAATTCATGAAAACGCTCCAATGATGTCTGCAGCTGAGTATATTGAATTTCGTCGTTGGGGTAGATATTATTCTAATCCTTCTGCCTTCCCAAAAGGAGATGCTCCAACTATTGAAAATGACCGATTGATTTTCCTGGCTTCTGCAGATCCTTCCGCGTGGGCAAATGTCGAAAAAGGATGGAGAGATGCCAATGGGAATCTTACAACAACATGGGACGGTTCTAAAGTTGCTACAACAGACTGGAGCAAATTCGTAACCCGAACAGGAAATACGCAGCAACATACTATTGCAGTGAGTGGTGGAACTGAAAAAATGAAAGGTTACGGTTCATTTGGATATCTAAATAATACTGGAACACTGTTTGGACAAAGCTATGTACGATACAGTGGTACAGCAAATGTAGATATTACTCCAACGAAATGGTTTTCCATGGGAGTAAGTCTGAATACCAGTTATGGTATAAACGAATACGGACAGTCTAATGTAGGAAGAACTGCTGTTACAAGTTCGACGGGAATTTATGCTACAGCCCGAACAAATCTTCCTTATGCGGTTCCTTATGATAGTAATGGAAACCGAATTGACAATCCTGGAGGAGATTCCACTATTCGAACTCCTGTTGATGAATATAAATTGTCTCAGGACCAGCGTGTAACACTTCGTGCTTTTGGTAGTTTATATGCGCAGTTTGACTTAGGAGCAATTTCTTCTAAACTAGACGGATTAAAATACCGAATGAATTTTGGTCCGGATCTTACTTCTTACCGCGACGGTGTTTATTTAGATGGTAAATCGGCTATTCGTTCGGGAACAAGTTTTGCTTCGCTTGCAAATGAAAAAACGATCTCTTATACACTGGATAATTTGCTTCTTTATAATAAAACTTTCGGAAATCATAATATTGGAGGAACGTTGTTAATGAGCCAGACAGAATATCATAATGAAAATAGCTCAATGTCTGCTAATGATATTAAAAATCCGGCAAACAAATGGAATGCTTTGAATCCTGCAAACGTTACACTTGCCGGATATTCTTCAGGATTAACAGATACCGGATTATTGTCTTATATGGGAAGGGTAAGTTATGGATATGCAGATAAATATTTGCTTACCGCGTCCGGGCGTTATGATGGAGCATCACAATTGGCAGCAGACAACAGATGGGCCTTTTTTCCTAGTGCATCTGCGGCTTGGGTAATTAATAGAGAAAAATTTCTTGAAAATGTAAGCTGGCTTAACCAATTAAAGCTTAGAGTGGGGTATGGAGTTACTGGTAACGCCGCTGTTCCTGCATATGCAACACAACCACCTTTAATTGGTATTGTGTATCCAACTGGATCTGGTGTAACCAATAATACTTCCTTAGGAAATGTTGATTTAGGCTGGGAAAAAACTGCACAGTTCAACTACGGTATAGATTTCTCCATGTTTAGTAACAGAATTTCCGGAGCTTTGGATTATTTCACAAGCAAAACAACTGATTTATTACTAAAAAGCAGTGTGCCAACAACTACTGGGGTTAAAGATACGTATCGAAATGTTGGAGAGACTGAAGGAGAAGGTGTTGAGCTTACTTTAAATACGATAAACGTTGCGCTTAAAGATTTTGAATGGACAACTAATATCAGTGCTTCTTATCAGCAAAACAAAATCGTATCGCTTCAAAATGGAAAATTTGATGATATCAACAACAACTTGTTTATTGGAAATTCTCAAAATGTAATTTATGGTTTTGAATCAAATGGAATATGGAGACCCGAGGATGCCGATGAAATGGCAAAATTTAATGCCGCTGCAGGTTCAAATATTTTCTCTTTTGGTAATGCGCGACCAGTAGATCAGAATGGTGATTATAAAATTGATGCGAATAACGACCGTGTAATTATTGGTTCCAAAGATCCAAAATACATTGTAGGTATGACAAATACTTTTACTTATAAAAATTTAGACTTTTCAATTTTTGTTTATGGTCGTATGGGATATTTATATGACACTTTGGGAGAAAATGAAGGTGCAAAAGGAAGCCAGAGAAAAATTGATTATTATACAGATAATAATACAGATGCAGAATATCAGAAACCAATTTATTCTGCAGGAACCGGAGATCCTTATTATCCTGTTCTGGGATATAGAAATGGATCATTTTTGAAAATAAGAAACATTTCTCTTGGGTATCGTTTTGATAAAGAATTTGTAGAAAAATTAGGTCTTGCAAAGCTAAGATTATACTGCCAGGCTAATAATTTAGGGATGATTTTTACTAAAGTGAAGTGGACTGATTTGGATACGCAGACAACAGCTTCAAACCGTGGGATGACTTTAGGACTGAATGTCGAATTTTAAAATAATTCAAAAAGACAACATTATGAAAAATTATAAAAATAGATATATTACTGTGATGCTGCTTGCTCTTGCTGCTTTAAGCACTTCATGTAACAAAGATTTTCTTGACGAAGAACTGACTACTGCATATAGTAAAGATTATTATAAAACCGAAGCGGGAATCCAGGCTTTAGCGATAGGAACAAATTATCAGGTTTTGGCTGCCGAATTTGTGGGCGAAGTGCCTCTTGCCGTTTCACAATCGGGAACAGATGAGTTTCATGCCGGAGGAGATCCTTCAAACTGGATTTGGAATTCATACTCATCAGGTTTTAAAGCTTTTGTGACAGTTAATAATGCCAATACAGTTGCAGCAAATACTAATTGGGATAATTTGTATATTGGAATTGGAAATGCTAATCAGTTAATCGAAGCCGCTACTGATATTGTGTCAAGTAATGATGCTATCAAGAAAACAGCCTTGGGAGAAGGCTACTTTTTAAGAGCTTTTAATTATTTAAAATTAGTAAACCAGTATGGAGCAGTTCCTTTAGTTCTTAAAACAAGTACTACGGTTCAGTTAGAATTTACAAGAGCAACACCGCAGGAAGTTTTAACTCAGGTAATTGCCGATTTTACACAAGCCTATAATTTACTTTCAAATGCCGGAGCTCCTGCAAAAATTACGAAAGATGCTGCGGCGCATTATTTAGCAAAAGCTTATTTGTTTCGTGCAAGTGAAATTAATGATGCTTGGAACTCTGCCACTAAAACAGCCGATTTACAACAAGTAGTTACTTTGTCAGATGAGGTTATTTCTCATCATCCGCTGGCACCAAATTTTGATAATTTATGGAATTATACCATTGCAGATGGAGCAAATGAGAAGCTTGGAGAATTAATACTATCGGCACAGTTTAATAACAGCACTCTGACTACAGGCGGTAATCAGCAGCATTTGTATTTTCTTTCTACTTACGATCAGTTGCCGCAGATGAGACGTAATTTAGCAGGAGGAAGGCCGTTTAGCCGTCTGGCACCTACTTATTTTGTATATGATGTTTTTGATCATGTAAACGATTCCCGTTTTTGGAAAAGCTTCCAAACTAAAAGTATTGTAAATAATGCCTCTGGAGCTATTTATAAAAATGGAGATTTAGGAATTATGTATGTGGTAAACAATGCTTCTGATACCCGCTTTGCTAAAACTAAAAATACTGATGCTATCATATATCCTAAAACAGGAAAAACAATTCCGAGCGTTTATGTAGCTTATGCAGCAGATAAGATCGGCTTAATGGCCGATGTGAGATTTCCTTCTTTAAGTAAATATATGGATGGAAACAGAATCGATTTAAGTAATATAAAGGGATCACGTGATATAATATTGGCACGTTCTGCAGAAACGTATCTTATGGCTGCCGAAGCAAAAATTCGTTTAGCAAAAGCAGGAGGAGCTTCATTTGCAGATGCTTTGCCTTATATTAACGCTGTTCGTACCCGCGCGGCTTATAAAACGGGCGAGAATCGTGCTGCGTATGTAGATGGATCTGCAGCGTGGACGACGACAGGACAGGCAGGAATTCCAATTTCTTATATTCCTGAAAATTCATATTATGAATCTAATAATATCGCCGTTACAACAAATGCAACCAGTTTGACGATTTCAAGTATTGCTGCACTGCCAGCTGAAGATATGGCGGTGATTACAAAATTAGGTTACGGATCAGATTACGACAGAATGCTGTGTTTAGTGTTAAATGAAAGAACCAGAGAACTTTGCGGCGAGTTTCACCGCTGGCAGGATCTTAGTAGGACTAAAACTTTGATAGCTAGAGCTAAAGCTTATAATATCGAAGCATCTCCAAATATTCAGGAGTATCATAATCTGCGTCCGATTCCACAGACCTTTTTGGATGGTGTTTATGCAGGTGGCAGGCCTTTAAGTGCTGCAGAAAAAGAAGCAATGCAGAATCCGGGGTATTAATTTTTTTAAGTTTTTAAATATAATAGAACCGCCTCAAAACTGGCGGTTCTTTATGTTTTAAAGATAATCAGAAATATTTATTTGATGCATTCAATAAACAGGGCACTACAGGATACCAATAATGATTTAGTGTCATATCTTTAAAATTTTAGGATTAAAATTGTATAACTAATGATTTATTCGGTAAAAATTTTTGTATTATTTATTTTTTTTGGACTGGGATTAACTTTGACAGCCCAAGTAAAACTACCAGCTTTGGTAGGGGATAATATGGTTTTGCAGCAAAATTCAAAAGTGAATTTATGGGGATGGGCTTCTCCAAATGAAAAAATAAATCTTAAGTTAGGATGGCAGCAGAATGCATTAGAAATTACAACTAATACTGACGGAACATGGAAAACTGTTGTTGAAACGCCTCAAGGAAGCGAAAATTCATATGAAATAACAATTGAAGCTTCAAATAAAATCATTCTTAAAAACATACTGATTGGAGAAGTCTGGGTTTGTTCCGGACAATCAAATATGTATTTTCCTGTTGGAAAGGAAGACGGCACTTGGAAAACCGGCGTCAAAAATTATGAAGAAGAAATTCAAAGCGCCGACTTTCCATCAATCAGATTATTTACCATTCCGACCAAAGCCTCTCAAAAGCCTTTAGATGATGTCAGCGCAAACTGGAAAGAATGTTCGCCTCTGTCAATCAAGACATTTTCTGCCGTGGCTTATTTTTTTGGACGCGATTTGTACCAAAATTTGAAAGTGCCAATAGGATTAATTTCTTCTTCATGGGGAGGAACAAAAGCAGAAGCATGGACTTCGCAAAAGGTTTTGGAAGAAAATCCAGATTTTTTGGGAATATTAGAAAATGATGCCAAAAACGAAAAATTATTTCAGGAGAAACTGGAAAAATATTACGCAGATTTAAAAGCCGAAAGAATTTCAAACAATAACGATTTAACCAAAACGGAGCTTAAAAAACCGAAAAAGGAAGAGAATAAAACTTCTTATGTCTTGTACAATGCGATGTTGCATCCTTTAATCAATTATACTATAAAAGGGGTAATCTGGTATCAGGGAGAAAGTAATGCCGAAAAAGCATTTTTGTACAGAAGTCTTTTTCCAGCTATGATAAAAAACTGGAGAAGCGATTGGAATCAGGGAGATTTTCCATTTTATTTTGTTCAGATCACGCCACACAAAGGTCAGAATCCTGATATAAGAGAAGCACAATTATTGGTTTCAAAATCGGTTCCAAATACAGGAATGGTTGTGACTACAGATGTCGGAGATGAAAACAATATTCATCCTATAGACAAACAAACCGTTGGTTATCGTTTGGCTTTACTGGCAAGATCTAAAACGTATAACGAAAAGAATCTAGTGTATTCTGGACCAGCTTATAATCATATGAAAATCAAAAAGAAGAAGATTCAATTGTTTTTTGATGAAGTACAAAACGGATTTAAAAAGACAGCTGATTTAAAAGAATTTGAAATTGCAGGAAGTGACCAGGTTTTTTATCCTGCCGATGCAAAAATTGAGGGTAAAACAATTATCGTTTCTTCAACACAAGTAAAAAATCCGGAAGCGGTGCGTTTTGCGTGGAAAGCCGTTCCGAATCCAAATTTATTTAATACAGAAAATCTTCCAGCATCGCCTTTTAGGACCGATGATTGGGTAAATATTAAAAATTAAATGTTTGTAGAGTTTGTTTAAAAGTAAGTCTAGTTTGTCATTTCGAGGAACGAGACTCGAGCGATAGCGAATAGGCGGAGCAAATCACACTAGAAACTCGACACAGTATGTCGCCAATCTTTATCGAATCCCGAGTGTGATTCCTCGTTCCTCGGAATGACAAAATTGAGCAAAAAATAACAAAACCAAATGAAAAATAAACTAAAAAATCTTTTTCTAAATCTTGCAACTGTGTTGTTCACTTTGACAATGATAGCTCAAAAAGAAAATAAAGAAGATCAAAAACATACAGCTCCAAAGCCATTGTATCGTGATCCTGTTTATGACGGTGCTGCCGATCCTACGATTATCTGGAATAAAAAAGAAAAGCTGTGGTTTATGTTTTATACCAACAGAAGAGCAAATGATGCTACAGCCAAAGGAATAACATGGGTGCATGGAACTAAAATAGGAATTGCAGTTTCAAAAGACGGTGCAAAGTGGACCTATAAAGACACTTGTAACATCAATTATAAACTTAAAGATATAACGTACTGGGCTCCAGATGTAATTGAATACAAAAATAAATACCATATGTATTTAACGATTGTTCCAGGAATATTTAATGACTGGTATCATCCGCGTTCGATAATTCATCTTACCAGCAGCAATTTGATGGATTGGAAGTTTGAATCGGAACTAAAATTGGCTTCTGACCGATGTATTGATGCTTCAGTTTTTAGATTGCCAAATGGAACTTGGAGAATGTTTTACAATAATGAAAATGATGGAAAATCAATTTATTATGCAGACAGTAATGATTTGTATAATTGGAAAGACAGCGTTACAAAAATTATAAAAGACCGTGGCGAAGGCCCAAAAGTTTTTGTTTGGAAAGGGAAAAACTGGATGATTTCTGATTCATGGAGAGGACTGAATGTGTATTCCTCAGAAGATTTTCTAAACTGGAATCGGCAGGAAAAAAATATACTGCAGCTTCCCGGAACTGGTCAGGATGATAAAGTAATTGGAGGACATGCAGATGTTGTGGTAAATGATGGAAAAGCGTATGTTTTTTATTTCACTCATCCAGGGAGGACTCCAGAAAACAAAGGAGTTGACAACTATGAAACCAAAAGAAGCTCTATACAGGTTGCAGAACTTGAATATCATAACGGAGAAATCAGCTGTAATCGTGACAAATCAGTTCAAATCAATTTAAAACATTAGAAAATGGAAAATAAAAGTACCATTCGGAATGCTTTCAAAATGAAATTAAAACCGGGTTTTGAAGCAGAATATAAAAAAAGACATGACGAAATCTGGCCAGAGTTACAGGCTTTATTGTCTGAAACCGGCATACAGGATTACAGTATTTTTTTAGATGAAGAAACACTGATTTTATTTGCAGTTCAAAAAATTAGTCCCAATTTTGATGAAAAGCATCTGCCGAACCATCCATTAGTAAAAAAATGGTGGGCTTTTATGGCGGATATAATGGATACCAATCCCGATAATTCTCCGATTGCCATTTCGTTAAAAGAAGTTTTTCATTTAGATTAAAAAATAATTTTATAACTTCTTCGCTTTCAATGACAATAGACCACTTTGGGAAACCAAAATTGTTATTGCAGTGCTAAATAGAATCTTATTAACCAAAAATACTAACTATGAACTATTCACCAGTAAAAATTATAGCTTTGGCCACATTTGGAATTTTTGCTTCCGCGAATGCACAGACAAATGATGTAACCACACCTTTGCATGCCATGCAGCCGGATTATGTAACGCCTTATGTTGTTCCGGAAAAAAATAATATTGAGGCCGTTTTAAATCGGGTATATAATTTCCTTGAAGAAAATACCGCTTCAAAAGTTCTCAATGCAAGTGATAATTCAGAAGTAAAAGATTTCAAAAAAGCAAAAGGAAAACTTGTTTTTTCTCCAGGCTCTTTCAGGCTTACAAGTTACGAATGGGGTGTTACTTATGCCGGAATGCTTTTGGCGACTGAAGCAACAGGAAAAAAAGAATATGCAGATTATGCCAATAAGAGAATTAAATTAATAGCGGATCTTGCTGAAAATTTTAAAAGCGAAAATATACAAGATTCACCAATTCGTACTGTTTTAAAACCACATGCTTTAGACGATGCCGGAGCACTTTGTGCTGCTTTCATCAAAGCTAAAAAAGGAGGATTAAATGCCAATGTTGATCCTGTTATCAATAACTTTATTAAATATATAAGCGAAAAAGAATATCGTTTAAAAGATGGAACACTAGCGAGAAACAGACCGCAAAATAATACACTTTGGCTGGATGATATGTTCATGAGTGTTCCGGCTTTAGCACAAATGGGGAATTACACTGGAGATAAAAAATATTTTGATGATGCTGTAAAACAAGTCAACCAGTTTTCAGAAAGAATGTTCAACAGTCAAAAAGGAATTTATATGCACGGCTGGGTAGAGTCAATGCAGACACACCCCGAGTTTCATTGGGCAAGAGCAAATGGTTGGGCAGTGATGACTATGGTAGAATTATTGGAAGTGCTCCCAAAAAATCATCCGGGATATCCTCAGGTTCTGGCGCAGCTTCAAAAACATATCGCTGGGCTTATGCAATATCAAGACGGAACAGGTTTTTGGCATCAATTGCTGGATCGAAACGATTCTTATCTTGAAACTTCGGCAACTGCCATTTATACCTATTCTATTGCAAGAGCAATCAACCGAGGATATGTGGATAAATTGGCTTATGCACCTGCAGTTTTATTGGCTTGGAATGCAGTAGCTTCCAAAGTAAATGAAAAGGGTCAGGTAGAAGGAACCTGCGTAGGAACCGGAATGGCATTTGACCCTGCTTTTTACTATTACCGTCCTATAAACTTATTTGCAGCCCACGGTTACGGACCGGTTTTATTGGCTGGAGCTGAAATAATCACACTTTTAAAAAATAATCAATTTGAAATGAATGACAGTTCTATTCAGTTGAAAATTAAAGGATAATAGGTTTCGAGTTATGGGTTAAGGGTTATGCGATATGTGTTTCACAGTTTATCGTTCTGATTTTTAAGACATAACTATAGTTTCAATTAGTAGAAAGTTAATCAAAAGCAAACGGATGAAATTCAAATCAATCTCAATTATATTGTTACTTTTTTTTTCGGCGACATTTTTTGGTCAGATAGGAAGACGTTTTCCATCTGAGAAAAAGATAATTAAAGATCCTGTTACGGGTGTTGATTTGATTTTTTTAACTACGAAATCGGCAGGTGATTCCAAAACCTATCCGACTCATCCACAATGGACAGCAGACGGCGAGTGGCTTATTTTTAGAACCAAAAGAGCCAATGGCGATGCAGTTGCGGTAAATGAAAAATCAGGCGTGATGGTCCAGGTTACAGAAGGCGGTTACAGCGGTACTTTGTGTATGGCGCAAAAATCGATGAAATTGTATTATATGCGCAAAGGCGAAGAAAATACGATGCAGATTATAGAAGTAAATCTGGAAAACGTTTTTAAGGATAGCCAAGTTGGAAAAATGAAAGCTGTTGAAGCATATGAACGTATTTGCGCGATAACACCTTCAGAAATGGGAGCATCAGGAGATATGGCTTTGGATGCCAACGAAGATCGTGTGTATTTTAGAATTGGGAGAGAAGAAGCTGCAAAACATTTAGATCCGAATGTTAAAATTGAAAAAAACTATGGCCCTAGAAATATGGGAGCAGGCCCTGGAGGTATTGGCAGTATGAATATAAAAACTGGAGAGTTGAAACATGTAGTTTCGGTGCCGTTTCAGGTAGGGCATATTCAATCGAATATCTGGAATCCGGGAGAACTTGTTTTCTGCTGGGAAACGGGCGGTAAATCGCCTCAGCGCACTTGGACGGTTATGGCAGATGGAACGGGCCTAAGACCATTGTATCCTGAATCAGATTATGAATGGGTAACACATGAAGCGGTAATTTCTAAAGATGAGGTGGCAATGGCCATTATGGGACACCGAAAAATTGATATTCAAAAAGAAACTCCAGTTGAAGTTACTGAAAGTTCGGAAATCAGAAATCCCGAGAATCCAGGGCAAGAAAGCAATTGGGGAAATTCGGGAACTCGAGAAAAACCAACGGGTCTAGCGATTGTAAATTTAAGAACCCGCGAAATGATTATTGCCGGACAGACCAAAAGCGGCAGCGGATTATGGCACGTACACGGTTCTGCTGACGGAAGATGGGCTGTTGGAGATGATTTCTCCAGAAGTTTATATCTGATTGATCGTAAAACCAATGAAATGATAATGCTGACGACAGGACATAAACAAACCGCAGCAGATCATGTTCACCCGACTTTTAACAGGGATGGAACTAAAATTCAAATTCAGTCGGCAATGCTTTCTGAGGATAACAGAACTTTGAATATCTGCATTGTAAATGTGCCAAAAGACTGGTTGAAAAGAAAATAGCTTTATTAAAATCCCAAATCCAATTAAAACAAAAATATAAACAATGAAAAAAGCAGTATTCTGGATTGTTTTCTTTACTAATATCATGATCTCTTCTGCTCAGAAATCGGGTGGAATGGATGCTGTTTATTCTGGAATACCATGGTTTGATCAAAATGGGAATATTGTTAGTGCACACGGAGCTTGTATTGTAAAAGAAAAAGAGACGTTTTATCTTTTTGGAGAAGCTCATTCTGATGACAGTAATGCATTTGCAGGATTTAATTGTTATTCGTCCAGATATCTTTATAATTGGAAGTTTGAAAGCGTGGCTTTGCCGGTGCAAAAAGAAGGAAAATTAGGTCCCAATCGTGTCGGAGAAAGAGTAAAAGTGATGAAATGCCCGAAAACAGCTGAGTATGTAATGTATATGCATGCCGATTCTTTAACCTATAAAGATCAGTTTGTAGGTTACGCAGTTTCAAAAAATATCGAAGGACCGTATACATTTAAAGGACCACTTTTGTTTGAAGGAAAACCGATCAAAAAATGGGATATGGGAACTTTTCAAGACGATGACGGTTTAGGATATATCCTAATTCATGGAGGCGAAATCTACAAATTGAGTGATGATTATAAGTCGGTTACAGAAAAAGTAAACGAAAGTATGACAACAGGTTTTGAATCGCCAACCATGCTTAAAAAAGATAAGTTGTATTATTTTATTGGCTCGCATCTAACCAGCTGGGAACGAAATGACAATTATTATTACACTTCAAATTCAATTAAAGGTCCATGGGAATCGCGTGGTTTAATTGCTCCCGAAGGAACATTGACATGGAATTCCCAGTCGACATTTGTTTTGCCTGTTAAGGGAACAAAAACAACAAGTTATATATTTATGGGAGATCGTTGGTCTTTTCCAAAACAAGCCTCTTCGGCAACTTATGTCTGGCAGCCGCTTACTATTTCCGGAACTTCTTTAAAAATTCCAGAGTATCAGGAAAGCTGGCAGATTGATTTACAGACTGGAATTGTGTCTGTACCAAAAAATGCAGACAAAATCTTAAAAAACACAGATTCAAAAATTAAATATTCTGGCAATTGGAATCATGTTGTAAAAGAGAATAGGATGTCAGAAAGCAAATCAGATGATAAAAATGCTTCATTTTCTGTACAATTTAAAGGACAACAGATTGGTTTTTCGAGTTTGGTTGGCAGTGAAAACGGTTATGCTAAAGTTGTTATTACAGATGAAAAAGGAAAAAACGTTAATAGCGCAATTGTCGATATGTACAGTAAAAGTGCAATGGAAACAACAGTTTATAAATCTCCAGTCTTAAAAAAAGATACTTATATGTTGACAGTTTATGGAACTGGAGAAAGGCCAAATTGGTCAGACAAAAGAAAATCAAATTACGGCAGTACAGGAAATTATATTTCTATAACCCAGATTGCCATTAGATAATAAAACAAAAATAAGGTACAATGAAAAAGTTTTTCACTTTAGTTTTTTGCATTTTAGGAATGGTTCAAAATGCATCTTCACAAAAATACAGCAATGATAAATTTCCCGATGGAAGTGAAATCACGCCATGGTTTAAAGATTATACCAAACTGGAGCTTAAAAGTCTAGGTAAACAATATAAAATTACAGACCATGGAGTGGGAACTGATAGCACTAAAATACAAACAGCTGCCATTCAGAAGGTAATTGACAAAGCAGCCACAAACGGTGGTGGCGTAATTGTAATTCCAAAAGGTGTTTTCCTGAGCGGGGCTTTGTTTTTTAAACCTAAAACTAAGTTGTATGTTAGCGAAGGCGGTGTCTTGAAAGGTTCTGATAATATAGCTGATTTTCCTATTATGGCTTCCAGAATGGAAGGACAGAATTTAGATTATTTCCCGGCTGTAGTCAATGCTTACGGAGTAGATAATTTTTCAATTTCAGGAAAAGGAACGATTAACGGAAATGGGAAAAAATACTGGGATGCTTTTTGGGCGCGTCGTAAAGAAAATCCAAAATGCACCAATCTGGAAGTTTCGAGACCTAGATTAGTATTTGTGTGGAATTCAAATAATGTGCAGTTTCAGGATGTAAAATTGATTAATTCCGGTTTTTGGACGAATCATTTTTACAAATGCAATAATGTTAAACTGCTCGATTTGTATATTTTTTCTCCTCACGTTAAAGATAAAGCGCCAAGTACCGATGCTATTGATGTCGATATCTGCACCAATGTTTTGGTTAAAGGCTGTTATATGTCGGTTAATGATGATGCTGTTGCGCTTAAAGGTGGAAAAGGGCCTTATGCAGACCAGGATCCAAACAATGGAGCAAACAAGAATATTATTATTGAAGACTGTAATTTCGGTTTCTGCCATTCCGCTTTGACCAACGGAAGCGAGGCAATACACAATAGAAATATAATTATGCGCAATTGTAAAATTGACGGCGCTTCAAGATTATTGTGGCTGAAAATGAGACCTGACACACCGCAACGTTACGAATATATCAGAGTTGAAGATGTTAAAGGAGAAGCCAAAACAGGATTAGCTGTTTTTGCCTGGAAACAATTCTTTGATTTGAAAGGACGCCCAGATATTCCGCTTTCCTACGGCGATAATGTGACTATGAAAAACATCGAATTGAAATGCGATACTTTTTATGGAGTAGAAAACGACCCGAATGTTCGCTTGTCTAATTTCATTTTCGAAAACCTAAATATAGAATCAGTAAAAACAAATATTGACAAGAGTTTGATAAATGGTGTGACGTTTAAGAATGTTTATGTGAACAAGCAACATGTGAATTAAAGTTCTAAGATGCTAAGCCTCTAAGATACTAAGGTTTTGAATTGAAGAAATCCAAAGTGTGAAAGAGATAACGTTTGATTTTACAAAATTTAAACCTAAACCTTTAAAATTAAATTGAATTGCCTCCAGCTTTAGCTGGAGGTACTGAATATGCTAGAATGGCTTTAGCCAAATAATGAGTTTTCCAAAAAATAACTTTGTGCCATTGTGCCTTTGTGGCAAAAGAAAATAAAAATGAAGAAAATACTAACATTAATTTTCGCAATAACTGCTTTAAATTGCTTTGGTCAGAATAAAGAATCAGTGCAGTTTTTAATTGCAGATTCCAATCATGCAGTAAACATTTTCATTGACAAAAACACGGATTCACTAATTGTTTGGGCTGTAAACGAACTAGCAGACGATATTAAGAAAATAACAGGAAAACGTCCTGAAATTGTTACTACAAATAAGGTTTCAAAAAAGGGAATTTATGTTGGTCAGATTTCTTCAAAATTATTTCAATCCAAAAACTATCAGAAAGAATTAGCGAATCAATGGGAAAAATTTTCAATTAAAAAAGAAAAAGATAATCTTCTTATTGTTGGTTCAGATGTTAGAGGAACTGTTTATGCAGTTTTTGAAATTGCCGAACGTATCGGAATTTCTCCGTGGAAATGGTGGGCAGATGTTCATCCGTTAAAAAAAGAAAATCTTTCGTTGTATCTTCCATCAAAAGGAATTGTTGAAGCTCCATCTGTGCAGTATCGAGGTATTTTTCTAAATGACGAAGACTGGGGATTACAGCCTTGGGCAGCCAAAACTTTTGAGCCGGAAACAGGAGATATCGGCCCTAAAACCTATGAGAAAATTTTTCAGTTACTCCTGCGTCTAAAAGCGAATACAATTTGGCCCGCCATGCATCCCTCTACAAGAGGTTTTTTTACCCTTTCGGGGAATAAGGAAATGGCACAGCAATATCGAATTGTGATTGGTTCTTCTCATGCCGAGCCGATGCTGAGAAACAATGTTGACGAATGGAAACCGAAGATTTACGGCGATTACAACTATTTTACGAATAAATCTCAGGTCGATAAATATTGGCAGGAGCGATTGGATGAATTAAAATCGGCTAACAATGAAACAATTATGACCTTAGGAATGCGCGGTGTTCACGACAGTAAAATGGAAGGCGCAAAAGATTTAAAGGAATCGATTGCAATGGTAGAAAAGATTATTCTAAACCAGCGTGAGATGCTTTCAAACACTTTTAAAAAACCGCTTTCAGCCATTCCACAGGCTTTTGTTCCGTATAAGGAAGTACTGGAATTATATGATAACGGACTCAAAGTTCCAGACGATATAACGCTTGTTTGGCCTGATGATAATTACGGTTACATTCGTCGTTTGAGCAGTCTCGAAGAGCAAAAGCGAACAGGAGGAAGCGGTGTGTATTACCACATTAGTTATTGGGGACGTCCTCATGATTATCTTTGGCTGAGCACTACACAGCCGGGTTTGATTTGGTATGAAATGACAAAAGCCTATCAAAATGGTGCAAAAAAAATGTGGATTGTCAATGTAGGTGATATCAAACCAGCAGAATACGATACCGAATTTTTTCTGGATTTGGCATGGAATATCAATAGCATCAAGTCTGATGGAATTGATGAATATCTGAAAAACTGGATGGCAAGAGAATTTTCTGCTGCAGTAAGTCAAGAGTCGGCATTAATTATCAAAGAATATTACCGTTTGGCAATGCTCAGAAAGCCTGAATATATGGGATGGAGCCAGACGGAGCCAACAACTCCTGTTAAATTTTCTGATTTTTCTGAAGAAGAATCCTTAAACCGAATAAAAGCTTATGAAAATCTAGTCCAAAAAATAGACGAACTGGAAAAGCTTATTCCTGAGGAAAGAAAAGACGCGTGGTTTCAATTGATGGTTTATCCTGTTAAAGGTGCTGCTTATATGAATTACAAATTTTTGTACTGGAATTTAGCAGCTACAGTTTCAGATGTAACTCAAAAAGAAAAGTATAATGCTTTAGCAGCTCAGGCTTTTGAGAAAATTCAGGAATTGACCAGTTTTTATAATGAAAAAGTAAGCAATGGCAAATGGAATCATATGATGTCAATGCAACCACGAAAACTGCCCGTTTTTGAAACAGTTAAAAAGAGTGAAAATTCTAAAGAAAAGTCAGTAAAAACAACAGATAGAATTCACATTCAGGCAAATCAATTTACTTCTAAAAATGACACAGAAAATTATCAATGGAAAACAATTGAAGGTTTAGGATATAATGATAATGCCGTGACTTTGTTTCCGTTTACGCAGCGTTATTTTAAAAAGGAAAAACCGTCTGTTTCTTATGAATTTGAAATTCGAAAATCAGGAGAATATGAGATTGAAGTGCGACTGCTTCCAACACATTCCAATAATTTTGACCATGAAATCGGAATCAAGATAGACGGAAATAATACAGAATACTTTAAGATAAACACCAAAGACCGTGATAAAACCTGGAAAGAAAATGTGCTTAGAAACAGTGCAGTAGTAAAAATCCCAGCATCAAATCTTTCAAAAGGAAAACATATTGTTAAGATTGAAGTCAATCAAACCGGAATTGTACTCGACCAATTAGCAGTTTACTTAGCTGCCGAAGGAGGAACTTATGAAATTCCGCTGAAATAAAAATTTAGGGGCTTCAAAACTAGTTCAAACTAAAAGTTTAGTCTTTACATTTAGTTAAAAAAATAGCCACAAATTCCACAAATTAATTTGTGGAAATTTGTGGCTAAAAATAAGTTTTCAACCTTAAGGACTTCAAATCCCTAACTGCTTTATTTAGGAATTTCAATATAATCCCTCAAATTGCAGTTTTTTAATTTTTGAATGCTTTCAGCCACAGTAAGTGCATTTAACTGTGCACCTTCCAAACCAGTATGGGTGTGGTCTTTTGGGAAAAAAGCTTTTACTTTTTCTTTTCCAAGTAACTCATATTTTTGCGCCACAATTTCATTTAAATCGATGTAAAGAACATCTTGTTTTTCTGCCGCAATTTTAGACCAATTGCCATAAGTATCAGTTCTTCGTTCTACTTTATCATTTGGCCATTCATTACGTGGAGTTTGGCTCAAGACAATTGGAATTGCGCCTTTTTCTTTGGCTTCGCGAATGAATTTCTCCATATACCAGCCAAAAGTATGAACAATCTCTTTAGTTCCGTCTGGACGGGTAACTTCCTGCGTTTCTTCGCCGTTTCCTTTCAGGGAACCTCTGAATTTTTCTTTGTCAATATCGCCAGCATCATTATGTCCAAACTGAATGAGAATGAAATTTCCGGGTTCCAGCTGGTTTTTTACTTCATTCCATAAACCTTCATAATCGAAAGTTCTGGTGCTTCTGCCACCGCGTGCTTTGTTGATAACTTCAATTCTGGTCGTATCGCAATATTTCGGAAACGGAACTCCCCAACCAACGGCATCAGGATTATTGTTATTGTTTGCCATAGTCGAATCGCCAATCAAAAAGACTTTTTTCTTGGCAGGAAGTACAATTTTTGGATTGTGTAAAATGTATTTTTTTAATGAATTTTTACTGTTTTTCAATTCATCAATAATAACAGAAGCCGAAAGTACAGCTCCTTTTGCTGATGTATGCGTATGGTCTTTTTTATAGAAATAAGTTCCGGTAACTTTTGTTTCGCCAAATTTTTCCATTTCAAGAGCCATTTTTTCGTTTAGGTTGATAAAAGTTACGTTTTCCTTTTCCGCAATCTGTTTGGCCCATAATCCGTATGATGTGTCATTTCGAGGTACTTTTCCATTCTGCCAGTCATTGCGCGGAATTGGAGAGCAAATAATCGGAATTGCACCTTTTGATTTCGCTTCACGAACTACCTTTTGAATATACCAGCCGTAAGTATGTACAATTTCGTGTTTTTTGGTCAAGATATTGTCGATTTCCTGGGTTTCAGAACCAATTCCTTTAATAGTACCTCTTGCACGTAAACTGTCATTTACAGGGCCATTGTCGTTGTGTCCAAACTGAATCAGAACATAATCTCCTTTTTTTAGTTTATTTAAAACTGCTGTCCACAATCCTTTATCCTGAAATGTACGGCTGCTGGTGCCTCCCAAAGCATGGTTTTCAATCTTGATTTTTGTCGTATCGAGATATTGCCCAATGAAATCTCCCCAACCCCAAAGACCTCCGGCTCCATCTCCTTTTCCATTTTTTACAGTCGAATCTCCAACCATAAAAAGAGTAGGTCTGTTGTCTTGTTTTGATGTAAAATTGAAAAATAATACAGCCAAAAGTAATGCAGTAAGTATTGTAAATAATTTCATGTTTTGAATTATAAATTTTGAATAATGTTATGCATATTTATTTAACCGCAAAGTTCGCAAGGGTTTACGCGATGAGCGCAAAGCTTTGCGAACTTATTTTCTTTCAATATCAACAGATAAAAATCTTAGCGTTCTTTGCGGTTAAAAGATTTTAGTATTTAAACTTAAAACTATATTTTATCTCTAAAATCAAACCATAGGTTCATTTTGATTCCTTCGTCTCCGCTTTTGATGCGGATATTGGTAGGCTGACTTTGAGGCCCTTGCTGTTCAAGAGGTTTAAAATCTCTCATGGCTGGAATTTCATACATAAACGAAATATCTCCTTCCGGAAAAGCCGGCTGCGGATAACTGCCAGGGAAACCATTTTTAGGCAAATCTGGAGTAAATAATCTCAAAAATAGATTATCAGATTCGCTGAAAACTTTAAAAGAAGAAGTTCCTGCTTTTAAATTTGCTCCAATAACATTGGCGTGATAGCCCTTAAATTCAGGATATACCAGATTTTCAAAACTTTCTCCTGTTATCGTAGTATTATAATCTTTCTCCCAAATTCCGTAGGTAGTGCCTTTTATTCTGTTTTTCCAAACACGGTATGGCCCCCTTCCAAACCATTTCATACCCGTGACATCCTTTTCCGGAAAACTGAAAGTGATTCCGAAAGAATTGATTTTATCTTCAAAAAATGCTCCGTCAAAACCATCAAAACCGCTTGGTGCTTTTTCGTTTTTCAGTACAATCATTTCCATTTTAAATCTTCCGTCAGCTTCCATTGTCCATTTTATAGTTGAAATTCCACCAACATACGAAACCAAACAAACTGCTTTATCTCCCTCTTGTGAAACCTGAATGTCTTTTAGTTTCGCTTTCATTCCGATAGGACGCGGGCCATTTGTTAATGGAATAGTTGAAATTCCGTTTTTAACAGAAGTAATTTCTCCATTAGCAGCATTGAGAACAACGGTAACATTATTTCCTTTTAAAGTAACTTCGGTTGCAGTTTTAATTGCCGATGCTTTTGCTTTTGTATTTTGAACGGCTAAAAACTTATTTGCATAAAAAAGTGCTTTATGAATTGGCCATGTCCAGGTATAAATTTCTTTGTCAAACTGGTCATAAGCGGTAATGGAAAGTACATCTCCCTCAGCAAAATTGTTTGGAACCGCAAACTGAATTTTACGTGTTTCTCCCGGATTTATATCTGAAATTTGAATTTTACCAGAACTTATTGCTTGTGCATTTTTATTGCTGTATAAAACGTCTGCATCAGATTTTAGCACTTTAAATTCCATTCTGCACGAATTTAGATTGCTGAACAAATAATCATTTGTAATCAGAAAAGAACCGTCAAAGTTTGGAGTCACTTGTTTCGGAAGAAACTGGATTGGTGCCCAAACCTCTTTTACAGTATAATAACTTCCTTCTTTTTCGCGATGAGGCCCTAAAATTCCATCGGCAGCCAAAGAACCTTTCGAATCAAATTTTACATCTCCAGTCCAGTCAGAACGTTTTACAGCTTCGTCGAGCATTGCCCACATAAAACCTCCAGCAAAAAGCGGACTTTCTTTGTAACGGTTCCAGAAATCTTCGAGTGCTGCTCCGTGTCCGTTATCATAAGTTCCGTGCATAAATTCGGTTGGGAAAAACACATTTTCGCCCGCATTAAAACGATGCATTCCGGTTAAGTAAGTTGGATAATGATGCGTATCCCAGCCGTTAAAATCAGCCCACGGATGAATCACTATTCGTTTCTGTGGATCTTTTTCAGCAAAAACTTTATCGACTTCATAATTCCAGCCGCCTTCGTTACCATTATCCCAAATAATTACAGATGGATGATTGACGTCACGTGTTACCATTTCGCCGACCAATTTCGTTCCCGTTTCAGTATCGTATGAGTTTTGCCAGCCTGCCAGTTCATTTAAAACAAAAATTCCAAGAGAATCACAAACTTCCAGAAAGTGTTCGTCTGGAGGATAATGCCCTCGGACAGCATTCATGTTCATGTCTTTGATTAGTTTTCCGTCCAGTTCGCTGATTCTTTTGCTGGTGCTTCGTCCTCCTTCCGGCCAAAACGAATGGCGGTTAATTCCTTTCATCACAATTTTAGTTCCGTTTACGTAAATTCCGTCCTGTTTTTTAAACTCCAGAGTCCTGAAACCTATTTTTTTATTGTATTCATGAATACTATTTCCGTTTTGTTTTAAAACCAATTGCAACTCGTACAAATTAGGACTTTCCGGATTCCAAGGTTTGATGTTTTTCCATTGTGCCGAAATCCTTTCTTTAGTAGTTTTCGCTTTAAGCGGAAAAGAAAAAGCTTCCAGACTTTCTCCGTTTAAACCTTTTAGCGAAGCTTCTAAAGTGGTATTTTTTGCAATATTTTTTAAATCCAAATCAACTGTGATGCTGCCATCCATTTTTGGATTTACGGCTATATGCTGAATATTTGTTTTCGGAGAAACTTCCAGCCAAACCGGACGATAAATACCTCCAAACAACCACCAGTCGGCTCTTCTTTCGGCTGCATTAACCGATTTGTTGGCAGAGTGTTTCCAGACATGGACTTCCAGAATATTTTTAGCACCATAAGTTACTAACGATGAAATATCATATTTAAACTCATAAAAACCGCCTTGATGAATAGCGCCTGCTAGCTTTCCGTTTACTTTTACCTCAGTATCAGTCATTGCACCGCCAAAAACAATCTTCACTTCCTTGTCCTTGTAAGACGCTGGAACTTCAAATTCATATTTGTATAAACCTTCTTCTTTGCTTGGTTCTTTTTGGTTTAGTTCTTTATACCAGCGACCGTAGGTATATTCCCCAAAACCTTCCAATTCCCATTGAGAAGGGACATTTATTTTTGACCATTTTTTACTGTTATTACCGTCGGTGCAGTAAAAATCCCATTGTACAGGATGTTCAAAATCTTTTCCCGAAAGATAGATTTTGTCAGTCTGCTGCGCTGTAAGGTGTAACGAAATAAAAATGGTCAGTGCTGTGATCCACTGAATTTTAAGTTTTTTTAGTTGCATAAAAGTTGGTTCTTTGGTTATACTAATTGCATTTATTATTTATACCAATAATGTTCTAGTATAATGCCGATATAACAAAATAATAGTACAATTTATTGGACTATATATTTTGTATAATCGGTATTAGTTTCCATCTGGTTTAGAAATTTCAAAACGAGCACTTATTGGCAGTGTCCAGCTTGAAATATAGTTAGGTTTTTTCGGATCGTAATCTGGAATATCTTTTTTGATTTGTTTTTTTAACGGAACATCAAGCTGTCGGATTCCTTTAATTACACAAAGCGCAATTTCGTTGGCTCCAAAACTATTAAAATGTGTGTTGTCGTCTAGTGCTTTTTCCTGACCAGGAAATGTGTTGGCGGGATATTGTACAAAAGCTTTTTGAGACACTTCGTCTCCCCATGTTTCATACAGTTCAGTTGTCATTTTTGTAATATCAATAAGAGCGGTATTGTTTTTTTGAGCTACAGCACGCATAGCTGGAGGAAAATCGCCATGTGTATCTTTTAGAGTGCCATTTTCATTAAAAAAACGGCGCTGTGTTGGGGTAACTAAAATTGGAGTTGCGCCTTTATCTTTAGCTGCCTGAGTAAATTCGGTTAGTAAATTGGAATACGATTCCCATGGTCCATTGCCGGCGCCTTTAATTTTTTCGTCATTATGACCAAATTCCACAAAAAGATAATCTCCTTTTTTGATTTGGGAAAGTATTTTTTTCAAGCGGTTGCCGGCTTTAAAAGAACTTAATGAAGAACCCGAATAAGCATAATTTGCTACAACAACATTTTCATTAAAATAAGCAGTGATAAATTGTCCCCACGATGCCCAAGGCTCTACATCTTGGTCGGTAACAGTAGAATCTCCGGCTAGATAGAGAACCGTTAAATTGTCTTTTTTTGTGATTTTGATACTCTGAACGGCTGTTTCGCCTAGAAATTCAAGGGTTAATTTATCATCCCAATCTAAGATGTCTTTTTCGCGGTCTTTAAGAGTAACATTCAAATTATCATCAATTTTAGGATTTCTAACATTTATATTAAAAACTTGTACTGCCGATTTTCCTTTTGTTACAATAAACTCATTAACCATTAATCGGCGGGATTCTGCTTTTATGGTTGTTTTAAGGTCTTTTTGAGGACTTCCTAAAACTACTTCAACTTGATAATTTCCTTCAGGAAGTTTTACAGAAAAGTAGACAGGCTTTTCAATAGAAAAAGAATTGGAGTTTAATTTTAGGTTGGATTCGGTATTAAAGTCAAATCCATATCCTAGATCAGATTTGTATTTCAAAGATTTTGTTACCGCAATTCCTTTTTTGATTTTTAAATCGTTGCCAAACTGAAAAAGTATTGTCTTTTTTAGACTGTCTTCCAAAACGGCTTTGGCCGGAAAGATAGTTTTGGTGGAATTGCTCGCAAACAAAGGAAACGAGATCAAAACAGAGAACAAGAATAAATAGGAATATGTGAAAAATTTAGTCAATTTTTTAAGATTTTAATTTATTTTATTTTCAAATCTAATTGTTATGATTTTATATAGTATCCTGTACTATGATGTTAAAAAACGATCAAAAAAGTAAAGTTTTATTGCATAAGTCAGGTATGTACAGGATACGATGTAATGAAAAAACAAGGAAATTGCATGAAAATAATATTGAATTAATAAAAAAATCAATAAATAATTTCGTTATGTATTTATTTTAAAAACATAATTTTTTCGCCATTTTATGAAATCTAAAACATCCCTTGTTGCAGTATTTACCGGTATTCTTTTCTTGAATTCGTTTGTAATAAACGGACAGGAAAAAATGACGCGTAAAATTCATTACGCACCTGAGGGAAATAGTTTTGTATTAAAAAATGGCACCCGAAAATTTAATAGAGCACTTTATGGTTCCAATACTGGATTTAGGGCAGAGGCGGGCGATTTACCAGAATTTGCACTCTACATGCCAGGAATGGGAGGCAATTTTAAATTGGGTTTAATAAGTGGTAAAAACAGCAGATGGATTACTGAAGCATCAAAAATTCATACTAGTTATGTTCAAGGAACCATGCATTACGAAATTCAAGATGCTATTTTGGGAAGTGGAAGACTGATTGTTGATGTAGTCGCTTTAAGAGATAAAGAAGGTTTTATTTTGAAAGTATCAGGTGTCAATGTGCCAAAAGAGTGCAGTCTCATGTGGGTTTACGGTGGAGCGACAGGTAAAAAGTTCAGTCGTGACGGAGATATCGGAGCCGACCCCGAATCGGTGTTTTATTTAAAACCTGAATATTGTATCAATAATAAGTATACTTTAGAAAAACAGTCTTTTCTGTTGGAATATGGTTCAGAAAGCAACAAACAAAAAGACGGAAACAATAAGAGTTTAACAGGTTATTTTCCTGATTCAGCTGTTCATTTGGCAAATGCCGAAAAACAAAACTCCCCTTTAGAATTATACAATTCCAATTCAGAATCACTAATGGTGGTTGCGGGAAAAGTCAAGAACTTTCAAAACGAAAATTATTGGCTTCTGACTCCTGAAAAAGCACAAAATCTTACACAAAAAAATATTGCATTACTTTATGAAGAAGCTGTGCAGCAGACAACAGTTTTAGCGAATAGGGTAAAAGTTGTTACACCAGATCCTTATATCAATACATTGGGTGGAGCACTTGCAATTGCTTCTGACGGAATTTGGGAAAGTCCAGCTTATCTGCATGGGGCAGTAGCATGGAGAATGTATCTTAATGCCTGGCGCGGTGCTTACACAGCTGATCCTTTAGGATGGCATGATCGTGCAAAATCTCATTTTAAGAGTTACAGCAACTCACAGGTTACAAGTCCTGAAAATGGCCCTGTGGTGTTTGATCCTGAAAAAAATCTTGCAAGACAGAAAGAAGAAATAGGAACATCCATGTTCAGCAGTGGTTACATCAGCAGAAATCCGAATAAAAATACTGTGGCACATCATTATGATATGAATCTGGTTTTTATAGATCAGATGCTGCGTCATTTTAAATGGACTGGAGATACTGATTTTATGAAGGAAATGTGGCCTGTACTTCAAAGGCATATTAACTGGGAAAAACGAAATTTCGATGCAGACGGCGATGGTCTTTATGATGCATACGCTTCTATCTGGGCGAGCGATGCCCTTCAGTATAGTGGCGGCAGCGTAATTCATTCTTCGGCTTATAATTATTATGCCAATAAAACCATTGCATCCGCAGCCCAAAAAATACAAGAAGATGGACTTCCATTTTCAAAAGAGGCTGATAAAATTTTAAAAGCTTCCAATCAGATTTTATGGCTTCCTAATAAAGGAATTTTTGCAGAGTATAAAGACGCTTTAGGAAATAGATTATTGCACGAAACTCCCGGAGTCTGGAGCATTTATCATACGATTGATTCAGAAATGGCTACTCCTTTTGAAAGTTTTCAGATGCTGCATTATGTGGATAAACAGATTCCTAGAATCCCGATTCAAGCAGAAGGATTAGATAGAACTGACTTGTTTACCATTAGTACAACCAATTGGCAGCCTTACACCTGGTCAGTCAATAATGTGGCATTGGCGGAACAATTGCATACAGCTTTGGCTTTTTGGCAGGGCGGACAAAGCGAAAAAGCGTATCATTTATGGGAAAGCGCTTTGATAGAAAGTATGTATCTGGGAGCATCGCCGGGTGCTTTTGAACAGCTTTTGTACCAAGATGCAATGCGTGGCGAGTTGTATCGTGATTTTGCCGACCCAATCGGAATGGCTTCAAGGACTTTAGTTGAAGGACTTTACGGAATTCAGCCCGATGCATTAGCGGGAACTTTGACTATTTCTCCGGGTTTTCCTTCTCAATGGGATCAAGCCTCAATTGAAATTCCTGATATTTCCTTTTCTTTTAAAAGGGAAAATAAAAAAGACAGCTATAAAATCGAAAATCGTTTTCAGTCCAAAATGAGTTTAAAACTGTTATTGGATGCACCTTTTGATAAAATTCAAAACATCATGATAAACGGCAAAATTGCTTCATACAAAGCAATTTCGGAAAACATCGGAAAACCGAAAATTTGTATTGAAGTGCCTTATAGTGCTATTTATGATGTGATTGTAAACTGGAAAGGCTTTCCTTTAGAAGAAAAAAAACAGACCCCATTTTATACCAGCGGTCAAGATTTACATCTGATGACTTTTAAAGCTGAAATTCTTTCGGTTTACGATCCGCAGTCAGTTTTAAGTGCTATTTCGAAAACTCAAAATGAGCTTCATGCAAAGCTTAATGGAGAAGGAAACAGCGTGTTTTTTATAAAACTGAAACAAGGCGAAATGTCTTGGTGGGATCCTGTTGAAGTTAACTTTAAACCAAAATTAGAAGCTGCAGCAAAACTTACAGAAGGGAATACTTTGGAAATTTCCATTAAAAACAATACTGTAAAAAAGATTGAAGGTTCTTTGGTTTTAAATACAAATGAAAAAGCGAGCCAGCCAATTAATTTTAATGTTTTAGAAAAGAAAACAGTTCAAATTCCGGTTCAGGATTTAATGCCGGGAACCAACAGATTGGAAATTAAAAATGGCAATTCATCCATTCAAAATGTGGAAATAATCAATTGGGATATTCCGTTTTCGGCTTCCCATAAACAGGAATCGATTGCTCTTTCGTCTTATTTTAATGCTAAAGTTACCGATGTTTTTACCAATGAATATCTTTCGCCAAGACCGAAAACTACGACATTACAGCTTCCGAAACAGGGAATCGGGAATTGGTGTTATCCCAATTTAGAGGTGAAAATTGATGATAGCGGCCTTCGTGAAAAAGCCAAGAACAAAGAACAAATTATCTCTTCCGAAGGAATTGTATTTAAAACGCCTTCTGCAGCAGACCAAAAAAATATTGTTTTCACTTCCATGTGGGATAATTATCCGGAAAGTGTTATGATTCCGTTATCCGGAAAAGCATCGCATGTTTATTTTATGGTTGCAGGAACGACAAATCCGATGCAGAGCCGAATGACAAATGGTGAAATCATAGTAAATTATACAGACGGAACTTCGGAAGTTTTAGCACTTAAAAATCCGGAAAACTGGTGGCCGATTGAGCAGGATTATTTTACTGACGGACTAGCATTTACCACCGATGCTCCAAAACCACCAAGAATTTATCTGAAATCGGGAGAAATTTCGAGAGATTTTAAAGATTTTAAACCTATAAAAGGACTTACCAATTATGGAGTCGAAGGCGGTGCGGGAACCATTTTGGATTTGCCATTGGATAAAAATAAAACATTAAAAAGTTTGACTTTGAAAACCATTGCTAATGATGTGGTGATTGGTTTGATGAGTTTGACTTTAATTAGATAATAATATGGAACAGCTTGAGATTTAACCGCAAAGCACGCAAGTTTTTTTGCTTTTGGAATTCTAAAAAAAAACGCAAAGTTCGCAAAGCTTTGTGTAGATAAAGCTTTGCGAACTTTGCGTTTTAAAACGTAATGCTTAGTAAAAAAACTTGCGTGCTTTGCGGTAAAAATTTCATTTCAATCAGAAACCAAAAAACTAACCCAATGAAAAAACAATTTTCAATTATTGCCATCCTATTTTCGGCATCACTTTTTGCTCAAAAAATAGACCGCAAAGCCTTGGTAACACGACATAATGTTCAAATCACGGCAATCGATACGCTGGCTTCTTTGACAGTCGGGAATGGCGCTTTTGCCTTTACGGTGGATGCCACGGGACTTCAGACTTTTCCAAAAACGTATCAAAACGGAATTCCGTTGGGAACACAGTCAGAATGGGGCTGGGACAGTTATAAAAATGTAAACGGCTATAAATTTTCAGAGACTTTAAGAGATTACAAACAGTATGGAAGATACATTTCATATACTGTTCAGATTAAGGAACCAACGAGAAGAGTTGAGGCGGTAAACTGGTTCAGGCAGAATCCGCATTTATTGCAATTGGGGAATTTAGGTTTTGAAATCACTAAAAAAGACGGAAGCATGGTGCAGCCAAGCGACCTTAAGTCGATTTCCCAAAAATTGAATTTATGGACGGGCGAAATTGAAAGTTATTTTGAAGTTGAAGGAACTCCGGTAACCGTTTATACTGCTTCGCATCAGGATAAAGATGAAATTGGTGTAAAAGTTAAGTCCGCTTTATTGAAAGAAAAACGACTGAAAATCAGTTTAAGAATTCCTTTTCCGACAGGAGATTGGGCTGATATGGGAACAAAATGGGAAGGAAAACAGGATTATAAAAGCACTCTGACAGAAAAATCTAAAACACAGGCTGTTGTAAAACATGTAATGGACAGCATTTCGTATAATGTGAGTTTAAATTGGAAAGGAAATGCGCAGATTAAGAAAACAGGCGAACATTATTTTGTTTTAGAACCCTCAAATATAGATGTATTAGAATTAAGCTGTCTTTTCGCTTTAGCGGAAAAACCAGTTTCAAATTCTTCTTTTTTGGTTATCGAAAATAGCAGTATCAAAGGCTGGGAGCAGTTTTGGAAAAGCGGAGCAGCAGTTGATTTTTCTGGAAGCACAGATTCACGCGCCAAAGAATTGGAACGCAGGGTAGTTTTGTCGCAGTATCTAACCAAAGTACAATGTACGGGAAAAGTGCCTCCGCAGGAAACAGGATTAACTTACAACAGTTGGTATGGAAAGCCACATTTAGAAATGCATTGGTGGCACGGTGTTCATTTTGCACTTTGGAACAGAGCAGATTTATTAGAAAAAAGCCTTCCGTGGTATCAGAAAGTTTTTGATAAAGCAAAAAATATTGCCAAAAGACAAGGTTTTGAAGGAGCAAGATGGCAGAAAATGACTGATCCTGATGGTAACGAAAGTCCGTCATCTGTAGGTTCGTTTCTGATTTGGCAGCAACCTCATTTTATTACCTATGCTGAATTAATATATCGCAATAAACCTGAAAAAGCAACTTTAGATTTATACAGCGAAAGAGTTTTTGCAACCGCAGATTTTATAGCTTCGTTTGCTAATTATGATGCTAAAAAAGACCGTTATGTTTTAGGGCCGGGCGTTATTCCGGCGCAGGAACGTTTTAAAGCTATGGAAACGTTTAATCCGACTTATGAGTTGGCGTATTGGAATTGGGCTTTGAAAACAGCTATTGCATGGAAGAAAAAATTGAACCAAAAAGTACCTGAGAAATGGGAAACGGTTTTAGCTAAATTGTCTCCACTGCCAATTTCAGATCAGGTTTATCTGGCGACAGAAAGTGCGACGGATTCTTATACCAATCCAGAATTTAAAACCGATCATCCTTCGGTTTTAGGAACTTTCGGAATGCTTCCAGAAACTTCTTTGTTGGATAAGAAAATCATGAAAAATACTTTCGATTTGGTTTGGAATACTTGGTCATGGGATAAAACCTGGGGCTGGGATTTCCCGATGACGGCTATGTCGGCCGCTCGTCTGCAAATGCCGGAAAAGGCAATTGATGCCTTGTTTATGAATGTAACTACGAATACCTATTTAAAAAATGGACATAATTATCAGGCAGAACGATTAACACTTTATCTTCCAGGAAATGGAGGATTGCTGACAGCAGTAGCCATGATGTGCGCGGGTTGGGACGGAACAAATGAAGAAAATCCGGGTTTCCCGAAAGATGGAACATGGAAAGTAAAAAGCGAAGGATTTAAGAAGTTTTTTTAAAGATTCTAAGTTGCTAAGGTTCTCAGATGTTAAGCTTTTAAGTTTAGTTTGTCATTCCGAGGAACGAGGAATCTCCGCAAGGAACTCCATAAAGTAAATCGTCAATCTTTGTCGAGCCACTTACGAGGATTCCTCGTTCCTCGGAATGACAAGAATACCTGAGAAATCTTTGCTAATCTGCCAAAATCATTTTAATCCCGATAGCTATCTAGAGCGTGAAATTTTTATAATAAATAATGAATCATGAAAAATATAATTCTATTAATAATTTCATTTTTAACGGTTTCTATTTCTGCACAAAGGCAAATGGAAAACCTCGATCGAGGCGTTATTGCTGTAAAAAACAAGGGTCAGTTTTTTATTGGATGGCGTGTTTTAGGAACTGATCCAGATGATCTGGCTTTTAATTTATATCGTAAAAGTGGTACTAAAAAAGCAGTAAAATTGAATGAAAAACCCATTATTGGCGCAACAAACTTTGTAGATACCAAAGCGAATGCTAAAGAAGAAAATACTTGGTTTGTAAAAACGGTTTTAAAAGGAAAAGAATCTGATGCAAAAGGAAGTTTTACTATTCCGGCTTCAAGTCCTGACAAAGATTATTTATCAATTGTATTAAAACCAATTGAAGGTTATACAGCAAATGATCTTTCGGTTGGCGATTTAGACGGAGACGGAAAGTATGATCTTGTGGTGCACATGACAGGAAAAGGTCATGACAATTCACATACAGGAATTACAGATCCTCCTGTTTTTCAAGCCTATACTTTGGAAGGAAAATTTTTGTGGGAAATCAATTTAGGAAAGAACATTCGCGAAGGCGCACATTACACTCAGTTTATGGTGTACGATTTGGATGGCGACGGAATTTCAGAGTTTGTTTGTAAAACAGCAGACGGCACCAGAGACAGTCAAAATAATGTTGTAGGTGATGCATCAAAAGACTGGGTTGATCGAGATCCAAATTCAGCAACTTTTGGAAAAATTTTAAAAGGCCCTGAATATCTTTCTGTCTTTAACGGAAAAACAGGGAAACTAATTACAACAGTCGATTATATTGCTGAAAGGGGCGATTTAGCTGGCTGGGGAGGACATGGCGGAAGCGGTGGTAATGATACTAAAGGAAATCGTATGGATCGTTTTTTGGCTTGTGTTGCTTATCTTGACGGAATTCATCCAAGCGTTGTAATGTGTCGTGGTTATTATGGAAGGACAGTTTTGGCAGCATGGGATTTTAAAGATCAAAAACTAACTTCAAGATGGGTTTTTGATAGTAAAGATTCTGAAAATCCATATTCAGGTATGGGAAATCATAATCTTACCGTTACTGATGTGGATAATGATGGAAAAGATGAAATTATTTATGGTTCGATGTGTGTTGATGACAACGGAAAAGGTTTGTACACAACGGGTTTTAGACATGGAGATGCCATTCATGTTTCAGATTTAGATCCTGATCGTCCAGGTCTAGAAGTTTTTGGAATTCATGAAATAGAAAATGGAACAAAAGGGCCTGGGGTTACTATTTATGCCGCTGCTGATGGAAAAGTTTTATTTACAGATTCTCTAAATGAAGATGTTGGAAGAGGAGTTGCAGATAATATTGATCCAGCCCGTAAAGGCGCTCAATTCTGGTGGTCAGGTTCTCCAAATTTGTATGATATGAAAGGCAACGTTGTTGGGAAAGCACCAAGTTCGGTTAATTTCTTAATTTATTGGGATGGAGATACATCGCGTGAAATTCTCAATTCGAATTATATCGATAAATATGAAAAAGGTCGCTTGTTTACAGCAAATGGTGCGGTTTCTAATAATGGTACAAAATCGACACCGGCACTTTCGGCAGATATTCTGGGCGATTGGCGTGAGGAATTGATTTTGAGGTCGGAAGACAATAAAGAGCTGCGAATTTATTCTACCACTATTCCGACCCAAATCAGACAATATACGCTCATGCACGATCCGCAGTACAGATTGAGTATTGCATGGCAGAATGTTGGTTATAATCAGCCTCCGCATACCAGTTTTTATATGGGAGCAGACATGAAACCTGCTCCAAAACCAAATATTGTGCTGGTATCAGCAAAAAAATAATTTGAAAGTTAATTTTAGAAAGAATAGAAATTCATAAGATTAAAATCAATTCAATCATGAAAAAAATAATACTTTTTACGGCTTTAGTGTTTTCGTTTGTTTTTTTATCGTTTAAGAAAAACTATTCGGGCGTAACCTTAAAAGAAGTGACTGTAAAAGCACCTTTTGAAATGCCAGTGATAAAAATTCCTGATTTCAGCAACTGTAAAGAATTTTTGATTACAGATTTTGGTGCTGTTGCGGGAGATTTGAATAAAACTTCTGAGGCAATCAGTAAAGCTATTGCTAAGGCCAGCAAATCGGGTGGCGGAACAGTGGTTATTCCGGAAGGAGAATGGTTAACAAAGAAAATTCATTTTAAAAGCAATGTAAACCTGCATTTAAAAAAAGGGGCAGTTTTGCTTTTTTCAGAAAACCCAAAAGATTACCTGCCAGCCGTACGTTCGACTTGGGAAGGTTATGAATGTTATAATTATTCGCCTTTGATTTATGCGTATCAATGTAAAAATATAGCTATTACGGGAGAAGGTGAATTAAAAGCAAAAATGGATGTTTGGAAACAATGGTTTGCAAGACCCAAAGCGCATATGGAAAGCCTGAAGAGATTATATTATTTGGCTTCTTACAATAAACCCATGAAAGAAAGACAGATGGTAAACGATACTGCAAATTTTCGTCCACAGTTTATTCAGTTTAATAGATGCGAAAATATTTTGATGGAAGGTGTGACGATTACCAACAGTCCGTTTTGGACGATTCATCCTTTTTTGTCTAAAGATGTGGTACTTCGAAATTTGAATGTTTACGCTCACGGACATAATAACGATGGTGTAGATCCTGAAATGAGTCAGAATGTTTTGATAGAAAATTGTGTTTTTGACCAAGGAGACGATGCGATTGCGATTAAATCTGGAAGTAATCAAGATGCCTGGAGATTGAACACGCCTTCAAAAAATATTGTAATGCGAAACTGCACTGTCAAAAACGGTCATCAACTAGTTGCTATTGGAAGTGAACTTTCGGGTGGTATCGAAAATGTTTTTATTGATAATTGCACCGTTGTAGATGGAGCAAAACTCAATCATCTTTTATTCATTAAAACCAATGAACGCAGAGGCGGTTATGTAAAGAATATTCACATGACCAATATAACTTCAGGAAAAATTGACGAAGGGATTCTCGGAATTGAAACCGATGTTTTATACCAATGGCGAAATTTAGTTCCAACAATCGAAAGAAGACTTACACCGATTCAAGACGTTTATCTTGAAAATGTAAAAGCTACAAACGTCAAATTTATTTCAAGAATTTTGGCGCAGAAAGAACTTCCGGTCGAAAATGTTTTTCTTAAAAATGTAACGGCTCAGAATGTTCAGGGAGAAAAATCCATTCATGAAAATGTGAAAAACTTTAGTGCTCAAAACTGATTTAAATTTTAGAAAGATGAATATCAATACCCTTCTGTTCAAAATACTTTTAGTTTTTATATGCTGCTTTAACGGTTCTGTTGTTGAAGCGCAATTATTGAATATTAAAAATGACTCTTTTTGGAAAACCAAAGATGGAAAACCTATTTACAGTCAGGGTGGTGGTATTTTTAAATTTACAGATCCAATAAGCGGTATCCAAAAATATTATTGGTATGGCGTGCAATATGAAGAAGCAGATGTTTATCGCAATAATCCTGCTGTTACACTGCCAACATCAACTTTTAAGGCGGTAACCTGCTACAGCTCAACAGATTTAGTCAACTGGACTTTTGAAGGGGATGTTTTGACCAAAGAAAAAGTAAATGAAAACGGAAAAACCTGGGTTGGACGTTTGGGAGTTGCTTATATCAAAGAGTGGAAAAAATATGCCTTATTTGTACAGCACGACAAAGAAGTACTGATTACACTTTCGGACTCGCCGACAGCTCAGTTTGAATGGCATCAGAAAATCAATATGGAAAAAATGATTGGAACGAGCAACACGGGTGATCAGACTGTTTTTACAGATGAAGATACGGGGAAATCTTATTTAATCTATTCTTACGGAAGAGGGCGAAATAAAATCTATGTTTCTGAAATTGGTATCAAAGATGAAAAAATAAATCTTTTGGACTGTACAGAAGTTTTTAAAGGCGAAAGCCGTGAGGGAAACTGTATGTTTAAATACAAAAACAAATATTATATGTTTGCGTCCAATATTTATGGCTGGGACGCCTCTTTTGCTTATTATTTGGTGTCAGACAATATTCGCGGGCCTTATGTTCCGACAAACGAGATGCAGGTAATGAAAGGGACAGAAGACGATTTTGCACACATCTCACAAACTGGTTTTTTCTTTTCTGTAAAAGGAAGCAAACAGGAAACGATAGTCTATTGCGGTGACCGCTGGGCCAATTTTGCAGGAAACGGATTGGGCTATAACCAATGGTGTCCAATTTCGTTTGAAGGAACAACACCTTATTTTAATTCGCTGAATTCATGGAATCTGGAAGAAAAAACAGGAAAATGGGAAGTAGCAAAAGATAATAACTACATTAAAAATGCAAGCTTTGAAGCTGACCGCAGACATATTCCGAGTCCTGTAAAACCTGTTCAGATTCAGCTGACGGGCTGGTTTTCTGAAGTTATTAAGGGAAATAAGATTTCGTTGGATTCGATTTCGCCTGTTTTAAATCATTTTAATACCGAAGAAGAACGAAAAACGGTAATTGGAGAGAAAAGTCTCGAAATCAGTGATAAAATAGATTTTAAAAGAAAGATTTTTCAAACTATTGCTTCTTCGCCATTCGTAAAACTGAAAGACGGTGTTTATACGCTTTCTGCCAAAATAAAAAACAGCACCGATTTTAAGAATTTAGAAATGTATGCTGTCAGTGGTAACAAAAGATTTTTCTATTCCATTAAAGAAGAAAACGCAGTGTGGAAAACCATAACCATTTCGAACATCATTGTAAAAGGAGGAAAGGTAGAGATTGGTTTTTTGGCTGATGGAAAAGCTGGAGCTTTTTGTTATGTGGATGATTTGACATTTATGAGTATGTAATTTTACTATAGATATTTGGCTTCTTAAAGAAATCGCTATTTTGTATTACATACTTTCAAAAATAAAGAAAATAAAAGTCCTGATAAGTCTAAGTTTTAATGGTTAAAGAACACTAATAAAAATGAAATTAGTTTTAAAATCAATATTTTTCTCATTTGTACTGATTTTTTCATCTGGAAAGATGATGTCACAATCCAGCACAGTTATTTTAGAAGATAACTGGCGCTTTTCTGCAGCCGTAAAAGAAGATGCTTTTTCTATAGATTTCGATACTTCTAAATGGGAAAAAGTCAGCGTGCCTCACGATTGGGCTATTTACGGACCTTTTGACAAAGAATGGGATAAACAGGTTTCGGCAATTGAACAAAACGGAGAAAAAATTCCAACAGAAAAAACAGGTCGTACTGGAGCACTTCCGCATATTGGAACGGGCTGGTACCGTAATACTTTCTCTATTCCTGAGTTTAAAAAAGGAAAAAAAGCACTTCTTATTTTTGAGGGCGCTATGAGTGAACCGCAAGTTTACTTAAATGGAAAAAAAATTGGAGAATGGGGTTATGGATACAGCTATTTTTATATTGATATTACGAATGATCTTAGAGCAGGTTCAGAAAATCTATTGGCAGTTAAATTGACTAATATGCCATTTTCTTCAAGATGGTATCCGGGAGCGGGACTTTATAGAAATGTTAGCATTGTTATAAAAGAAGAGGAAAATTTTGTTCAGTGGGGAACTTTTATTACGACGCCGGAAATGAAAGGAGAGAATGCTGTTATCGATGTTAAAGCCGAATTTCAAGGCAGTAATATGTCGATGATTACTCAAATAAAAGATGCAGACAACAATGTTGTAGCTACACAAAAAGGTGGAGAAATGAAGGATCAAAAATTCCATCAAATAATTGAGGTTGCCAAACCTCATTTGTGGAGTCCTGAAACGCCTTATTTGTATACAGCGGTAACTAAATTATATGCTGCGGATGGAACTTTAAAAGACGAACAAAATATAAAGTTTGGTATCCGGTTTATTAAATACGAAGCCCATAAAGGATTTAGTCTTAATGGTAAAGTAACGAAATTTAAAGGAGTTTGTCTTCATCATGATCTAGGGCCTCTTGGTGCGGCTGTAAATAAAGCGGCGCTTAAAAGACAGTTGACCATTTTAAAAGATATGGGATGCAACGCAATTAGAAGCTCTCATAACATGCCTTCTTTTGAACAATTGGAACTGGCTGATGAAATGGGCTTTATGTTTCTGGCAGAAAGTTTTGATGAATGGGCAAAGCCAAAAGTAAAAAATGGCTATCATCGCTTTTTTCAAGAATATGCCGAAAAAGACATTGTGAATTTAGTAAGAGCGACAAGAAATCATCCTTGTATTGTAATGTGGAGTTCCGGAAATGAAGTTCCAGATCAATGGGGAGCTGAAGGAGTAAAACGTGCCAGATGGTTGCAGGACATTTTTCACCGTGAAGATCCTACAAGACCCGTGACTGTTGGTATGGATCAGGTAAAAGCAACTATGGAATCTGGATTTGGAGCTTTGCTCGATATTCCGGGATTAAATTATAGAGTACATCTTTACGAAGAAGCGTATAAAACATTTCCACAAGGACTTATATTAGGTTCTGAAACGGCTTCGACAGTAAGTTCAAGAGGAATTTATAAATTTCCTGTCGTTCAGGCAAAAAATAAAGAATACGATGATTTTCAAAGTTCTTCTTATGATTTGGAAGCCTGCAGCTGGTCCAATGTTCCTGATGAAGATTTTGTGCTTCAGGACGATAAACCTTGGGTTATTGGAGAATTTGTCTGGACTGGATTTGACTATTTAGGAGAACCAACACCTTACGATGAAAAATGGCCTTCTAGAAGTTCTTATTTTGGAATTTCAGATTTAGCGGGACTTCCTAAAGACCGTTTTTACCTTTACAGAAGCAGATGGAATACAAAAGATAAAACGCTGCATATATTGCCACACTGGAATTGGAAAGAAAGAGAAGGCGAAGTAACTCCTGTTTTTGTTTACACCAATTACGAAAGTGCTGAACTTTTTGTAAATGGAAAAAGTATGGGAGTTCGGAAAAAAAACAATTCAACGCCGCAGAACCGTTACAGATTGATGTGGAATGATATAAAATATGAACCTGGAACCATAAAAGTCGTGGCATTTGATTCAAATGGGAAAATAGCAGCGGAAAATGAGGTTAGAACGGCTGGAGATCCCTATCGAATTGTGCTAGAAGCAGATCGTAAAACGATCAAAGCTGATGGAGATGATATTTCTTTTGTTACGGTTTCGGTGGTAGATAAAAATGGAATTCCATGTCCGACGGCAGTCAATGAACTGGAATTTAAAGTTACTGGAGCTGGAACTTACAGAGCAGCTTGTAATGGAGACGCTACATCATTGGAAATATTTCATCACAATAAAATGAAGCTTTTCAGTGGAAAACTGGTGGTTTTGGTTAAATCAATTAAAACTGCCGGTACAATTCAATTGGAAGTAACCGGTAAAGGGCTCAGAAAAGGAAGCATTGAAATCGGATCCGTAAACTGATAAAAGTAGTTAGATACAATGTTATTTATTTTATAACAGCTGTAAGTAGTGTTACAAAGCAGTTCGTCTTTTTTTTTTCTTTTTCTTTAAATAAGCCTTAAAATGCTTTTGTTAGTTAGTTTTAAGTGATCTAATAAGATAAAGATTACAGGAAAAGTATTTAATAGGATGTTGTTCTGATTAAAACTAAAAATTAAAAGAAGAGAAATCTAAATTTCTCTTCTTTTTTGTGGTTTGATAAATTTTGTTTCAGTTCAATGATTTTAATGATTGTTAATCAAATTATTCATTTCTTCTAAATAGACTTTTGTCAATATTTTCAACAGAATTTGTCCAGGAAGAAGGAATATTTATCACATCTGATGACATTATGGACATTCCGCCCACAATTGCGCAGATAGTATCTCTATCGCCTAAAATAGATACTGCTTTCCAGAGCCCCTCTTCAAAATTTTGTAAGTGATGGGCTGTACACCAGATTGCAAAAGGTACTGTATCCTGAGCAGTCATATTTATACCATTACCCAAAATAGATCTTACAGTTTCAATATGATAATCATAGGATACACTTTTGGATTTTGATATCTTCGATTTTGTATCACTATCCGGTAATTCTTTTAAAATTTTATCTATAAAATCATTTGGTGTCAATATAAACTTATCAAACTTCATTTGAGTTGTTAATGCAGTACCAATTGCAATTGCAATAGCACCTGTAATTGCTTCAATATTTGAATGCGTAATTTCAGCTGATTTTATTGATAATTCTTTCACTTTTTGTAGATTGTCGAAATAGTAAGCACCAATTGGACAAACTCTCATTGCAGCTCCATTTCCCATTGAACCTTGTCCTTCAAATGCTTTTTTTGATACTTCCTGCCAGTTCTCACCGCTTTGTATATCTCTTAATAGCCTTCTCAATGTTGCACCATAACCTCTGTTTGTATCTAAATCGTGATTGATACAAAATCTTTTTAGCAAGCTTTCCTGATCTATATCTCCATTTCTTTCTAATTCCTCAAAAACAGCAATAGACATTACTGTATCGTCAGTAAATTCCCATGTGGTTTCAGGTATTTGTCTTAAATAGATACTTTCAGAAATTTTGTCTAAATCGCCAAAAAAACTATCACCAAACGCATCTCCAATTGATACACCTAATAATGATTTCTTAGCATTTTCAATTCTATATTTATTGTCAATGTGATTCATGAGTTGTCTTGTTTTTACAATTTAAACTACGTTGCTATATTATAAGTAGTTTGAGGCTAAATTAAACTCTAATTTTACATTTGTCAAATCTTCCAAATAAAAAACAGTTTTTCTTACAACTATAGTTGATGGTTACGAAGGAGTTGTTTATTGATAAAGATTTAATTTTTTGCGTTATTTTGCATGTTTTACGTGCTCGATTTTATAAAATTTAGAAGCTATTTTTTTCTTGCTTTTATAAAGCAACTGATAAAGGGTATTAAAAATAAGGATTGTTTTTGTTTTTATTTGTAGTTTTATTCTTTAAAAAAAAAAAATATTTTTTTAAATTTTTTAAATATTAAATTGGGATGGTTTTTTATATTTAATAATGCTTGTGAATCTACTATTTTTGCGGTATTTTGCAATTAAGTAAGGTTTGGTTAGCATTATTTTGTTTAAGTTGATTTTTGTTTTGCGTGTTTTTGCGTTTTTATTTGTAATATATTTACGATAACTAATCCAAAACCACTGTATTTATGAAGCAGAAATTACTCAATTTGTTCTTTTTCATCATTTTTAACGGCTTTGTTTTAAGCCAGGGGACTAATATCCCGTTGGGATGTTCTAATAATGGCCCTGAATTAAATGCTAATCCAAAAGCTGATCTGAGAGGTACTTATTTGACTTCCGTCTATAACTTAGACTGGCCTAGTAACAGAGCTGCTGCTCCTGCAGTGCAACAGGCAGAGCTGATTACAATTTTAGACAAATTAGCGCTCAGCGGAATCAATACGGTTTATTTTCAGGTTAGACCTGAATGTGACGCTCTTTACGAATCAGCAATAGAGCCCTGGTCGTATTGGCTGACTGGCGCTCAGGGAACAGCTCCAAATCCTTCCTGGGATCCTCTTACTTTTGCCATCACTGAATGCAGGAAAAGAGGCCTAGATCTGCATGCATGGCTAAATCCATATCGCGCAGCTGTCGGAACATATCCTTTAGCGGCCAATCACGTTTCAAAACTGCATCCCTCCTGGGTTTTTACAGCTTCAAATAATTCGAATCTTAAAATTTTGAATCCGGGTTTGCCTGAAGTACGAAATTATATTATAAGCATTGTCCAGGATATTGCTTCCAGATACGATGTTGACGGAATTGTTTTTGACGACTATTTTTACCCAGATCAGGGAATGGCCAATAATCAGGATGCCGAAACGTTTACCAATAATAATCCTGATGGCATTAACGATATTAATGACTGGCGCAGGGATAATGTAAATAGGATGATTGCTGGTGTTTATGATGCTCTGCAGATTATCAATACTGCTTCTAATAAAAATGTTGTTTTCGGTGTTGCTCCTTTTGGTATCTGGAAAAGTGGTGTTCCGGCCGGAATTACGGGAAACTCCTCTTATAGTGCATTATATTGTGATCCAATCAACTGGCTACAAAATGGCAAAGTAGATTTTATTTCTCCACAATTGTACTGGAAGATCGGTGGCTCTCAGGATTATGTTAAACTTTCTCAATGGTGGAATGACCAGGCAGCAACTTATGGTAGACACTTGTATGTTAGTCAGGGATATGACCGTCTACCGAGTTCATCTTCTCAGAACTGGCCGGCTTCAGAAATTCAGAATCAGATTGATCAGAACCGTATTGCAACTATGACCAATACCTTCGGACAGACTTCTTATTCGGCACGTTATATAATAAGCAACGAAAAAGGGATTACGACAGCCCTCCAGAATAATCAGTATAAGTATAAATCTTTTCCACCTTCGATGCCGTGGAAAGATAATATCTGTCCGCTTGAACCGACCAATATCAGGCTTGAAGGAAATCTTTTAAAATGGAACGCCCCAACTGCTGCAGGTGATGGTGATCTTGCCATAAAATACGTTATATACGCATTCCCTTCACAAGAAGATATTCCTAATATGAAACAAGATGGAACAAAAGTTCTGGATATTGTCAATACGACTGAACTTACTCTAACGGGAGCTCATTTAACGGAATCAAATCATTATTTTTTGGTTACAGCATTAGATAAAAATAATAATGAAAGTGCAAATACGACAGCTATTAAGATTAGTGGGATTCCTATAATTCCGGTAGCTGTAAGTCCCACAGAAGGAGAATTGTATGTGGAGTCTCCGGTACATTTCTCCTGGAGCTGTAATCTTGCAGAAGGTGATTATACTATTCAGGTTGCGAAATCTCCGCAGGGATGGACCCAAACAAATGGATTTACGACCGATTTAACGCCAAATGCAACGGTCGTTGTAAATGATATAGTTCATACTGTTAAGAATTATATCTGGGATCAGGCCAATGGGGGTGTTTATGAGGCTGCTACCGGAGGCACAACTTATTATTACACGATAAGAAGTTACAGTGCTGCAACGGGAACTTCCAGTTATTCAGTTCCTGTAAGTTTTACTCCAAAGAGTGTAAATTGTACTGTACCGGCTTCAACTACTATTACTATTGATAATTCGGATGCATTACTTCAGGGTAATTGGGCATCAACCTCTGAAGTAGCAGGTTTTGTGGGAACAAATTATTTACAAGATAACAACGAAGGAAAAGGAACTAAAACGGCGTCATTTGTTCCATCTATTACCAGAAGAGCAAGATATGAAGTTTTTATCAATCATATTGCTGGAAGCAATCGCGCCAATAATGTACCTGTAGATATTATTCACGAAGGAGGAACGTCGACTGTTTCAGTAAATCAGCAGATTAATAACGGAACATGGGTTTCACTGGGAACTTACAATTTTAGTGCCGGGACAGACAATAAGGTAGTAATTAGAACTGACGGTACTTCAGGTATTGTGGTGGCAGATGCTGTGCGTTTTCACTTTGTAGACTGTCTGCCGCTAGATGCGTCTCCTGTAATTTCTTTTACTCCTGTATCTGCTGCAATATGTGCGGGTCAGACGGTAACTTATACAAATGCTTCTTTAAATGCCACATCATACAGCTGGTCATTTCCGGGAGGAACTCCCGATACAAGTACTGCTGAAAGTCCGGTTGTAACCTATCAGACTGCCGGAACTTATAATGTGGTGTTAACAGCAACTAACGCAGTGGGGCCAAGCACTAAAACATTGCCAAATGCAGTTAGTGTAAATGCTGCACAGCCTATTACAGCATCTTTTACCACGCCTTCTGCACAGCTGGCTGTTGGCGAAAGCATGACTTTTACAAATACCACTACAGGTGAGGCTACTTATGCCTGGACTTTTTCTGATGGTATTCCGGCTTCCAGCACAGATGCAAGCCCAACAGTAAATTTTAGTACTGCAGGTTCTAAAATCATTACACTGACAGCAACAAACGCTTGCGGAAGCAGTACGTATACAACATCAATTTGTGTGGGAACAAGTGTGAGGACGATTCTGGAAACTTTCGAAACTTCTGCAGGAAGATTTACGAGTGCTCCAACAGCTTCGGGTTCCACTACCGGAATTGCAACAACATCAACATTAGCAAGAGTAACGGATAATTTTAAAAACGGAACAGGGAGTTTAAGAGCAGTATTAAATGATAATACAACTTCAAATGCAAACTGGGTCGTTCGACTACTTTCCGGAGGAGGAACTCCAGCTAACAATCAGGTCTTTACAGGAAATCAGGGGTATTTCGGGTTTTGGCTAAAAACAAGTACTGCGAACACAGGAGCGACTATTACAGCCTGGATTGATGATACCGATGGTTTGGAGGAACTGCCTCCGTTAACCATTATTAATAATGGAAACTGGAATTATTATGAATGGTTTTTACCTACTGCTGTAGGAACTACCATTACAACAGGAAATGGAAAGATAGGAGGAGCCTCTGTAACCTTAGATGCCATTGTGGTCAAACAAAATAATACCGCCAATACAATGACGTTATGGATTGATGATATTCAGCATACATCTGCTTGTTCAGGAATGCTCGATGTGAAAGATATTGACCAAATTAAGAGCTCTGATCAATTAATTGTATATCCTAACCCGACAGAAGGAATATTAAATTTAAAACTGGAGAGTAATATGCAGTCTGAAATCCGTTTGTTTAATATCCTGGGACAGCAGCTGCTTGAAAGTATTTTTGAAGGTACAGAGAAACAACTTGACCTTAGAAGTTTTACACAGGGAATTTATTTACTTCAGGTTAAAACTGATGGCAAGACAACTTCTAAAAAAATCATCTTACGTAAATAGTTTTTATAGTACTGCCCGGTTCATTTTCAATGAGCCGGGCAGTTTTTTTTAGAGTATTGTTTTATGTCATAATGACTTTTTATACATCTTATTAAAAGTTTGATAGGAAATTAACGCACTTTATTTGGTGCGCCTACTATTTTTTCAATTTAGAATTGATTGTTTTTTCTATTTCCGATAAATTATTAATTGAATTTAACAACACTTTGTCATTTTCATCCAGTAAGATTAAAGTTGGAACTGCATTAATGTTGTATTTTTCTTTTATGCCATTAGGTTTTACGGGTAGTTGCGAGAGATTCGGCCAGGGCATATTTTCTTTTTCAACTTCCATTTTCCAGCTTTTATAGTCATGATCAATACTTAAACTTACCATACTGATTTCGTCTTTGTACTTATGATAAAGCTTTTTAAGTTCCGGAATTTCTTGTCGACATGGTCCGCACCAACTTGCCCAGAAAATAAGAAGCGTCATCGATTTACCATTTTTAATATCTTCAAAAGAGTAGTTCTTTCCGTTTGTATCTACAAAATTGAAATCTTTTGTATAACCATATTTTTCCAGTTCTTCTCTTTTTGTAATGTAGTCTTGTAATTTCGAATAAGAAATAGATTTTTTGAGATCATCTGAAAATAATGAGGACAATTTTCTCAAATGATTTAAAGAATATTGATCTTTAACAATAAAGAGTTGATGCAAAACGGCATAAGTGCCCGGATTGGATTTTATACTTTCAGCAGAAGTAAAATTTTCACCATTCATTATTCTCATTCTTAGGTCTGCTTCATTAGAACCTTCAATTTTAACAAGATAATATTTGAAAGGAATGCTTTTATTAGACTGCACGGGAGTTTCTTTAACACCGGAAATAACTATGTTTTCGTTCCCTAAATAAACATCACCAAAATTAGTTTTACCATTTTCGTCTCTATTTTTAAAGCCGAGTTCTGCCTTTTTTTTATTGCCTTTAAATAAAATAAAACAAGCAATTTTAGCTTCTTTTACTTTGAAGGGATAACTGAATTTTCCATCCTTTGCTTTAATGGTATCAGAAGTTGTAATCGAATCTCCAAGAAATGGATAGCCCCACATTCTAATAACTACTTTATCAAAATCTTTTGTCAAGGTACTTAAATCAGCAGTTACTAAACCAGAATCATGCTGCTTTTCAGAACAGGAAAAAATAGCTATTAGAAAAAATAGGACTATGAAGGTTTTATTACTATTCATGTTTTTAAATAATTAAAATAATAATGAAAAGTGTCCGTGTTTTTCAGGTAAAATATCTAGGAACTCTATTTATATACTTTTGATTTTTAATGTTTTAATACTTGTGTTTTTGGGTTCACTTACAAAATTATATTAAAATAGAATAGCCCGTAAGTACAAATATTATTATAAACTGATACTATATTATTCGGAGTATTATAAATTATCCAAAATGATATCCTTTAATTAATATAGGCGAGATTTGATATTGGAATTATTCTGTAAAACTATTAAAATGTTTGGTTTAAGATAATATAGTATTGGCTTCGGATAAAATATAGTTGTATAAATAGGCTTATTGCTTCTAATTTTACAATTGTCAAAATATTCAGATAGCTAAGAATTATTGGCTATTTTTGATAAATGTATATTTTACACAATTAAAATGTTTTTCAGGCATTTTAATTCTTCTTAAAGCTAAAACTAAAAATTAAATTTTTTTGAATATGAAAATACCTGGACTATTACTATTTACCCTGTTGAGTTTTGGATCCATAAGTACAACATCTTTACGGGCACAAGGTGGAGATCAGATTTTGGATGGTATTGGCGAAACAGAATTGATTGCGCGTTATGTCTTTGATGGTAATGTAAAAGATTGGTCCCGAAATAATTTACATGGTACAATAGTAGAGTCAAAAATGAAATTTGAAAATGATTCTCAGTTCGGAAAAGTACTTTCTCTGTCCGCTAATGCTTATGTTACGATTCCGGGAAATGTATTTGCAAACGAAGAATCATTAAGTATTTCGGGATGGATTTATTTGCTTTCTGATCAGCGAAATCAGCATTTTTTTGATTTTGGAAAAAATAATAAAACCCATTTTTTTGTTGCTCCGACAGGGAATAAAGAAAAAAACAATCTACAAACAGAAATTACGACAGCAGGAGAGAAGTATAAAATAGACGGACCTGTTTTAGAAATTAATAAATGGGTTCATTTGGTAGTTGTAATTGATATTCCATCAAAGTCTTTAAATACTTATGTAAATGGTGTTTTAACAGGTACGACTAAAATTACGAAATTAAAACTAGACCAATTATTTGATTCTAATACTTCAAAAAATAATGTGTTGAATATTGGTAAATCAATTTCGCCCGAAGATTCTTATTTAAAAGCCAAATTGCATGATTTTAGAATCTACCGAGTTCCTTTGACAGAAAAACAGATCGGAAAAATTTATCATAATTCTTTCAAAAATGAAGCAGAAGAAGAGGAACCGGAACAGCCAACAGGCGATCTGCCAAAATATCCTGCGACAACTCCTCAATTGTATAATCAATATCTAACGGGCGTTTCAGATATCAAAGTACAGACTGTAGTTGGAGACCTTCCCAGATTACCCGGAACTTTAAAAGGAATATATGCTAACGGAATTGAAGGCCCAGAAGTTAAAGTAATTTGGCCGGCAGCAACAGATAACAGTTCTGTGCTAAAAGCAGGACAATATACTGTGACAGGAATAGTGGCAGGTACAGATCTAAAACCTAAAGCAGTTGTCACAGTACAAGCGACGAAAGAAGCTGCACCACCGGAACTTAAACTGAAAACTTTCGAATTAGATGAAGTAGCTTTAAACTCAGATTCTCATGGACATGACACAAAATTTATTGAGAATAGAGAGAAGTTCATTAAAACACTTGCAGCGACAAATCCTGATTCTTTCTTATATATGTTTCGCAACGCTTTCGGACAAAAACAACCAGAAAATGCAGAAGCTTTAGGGGTTTGGGATACACAGGATACTAAATTACGTGGTCATGCAACAGGTCATTATTTAACGGCAATTGCTCAGGCGTATGCAAGTACAGGATATGACAGTGCGTTACACGAAGATTTCGCAAAAAAAATGAATTATCTGGTCGATACGCTTTATGATTTGGCTCAAATGTCCGGAAAACCCCAAACAGCTGGAGGAGTTTCAGTATCAGATCCTACGGCAGTTCCTTTTGGCCCAGGTAAAACAGCTTATGATTCTGATTTAAGTACAGAAGGAATTCGTACCGATTACTGGAATTGGGGAAAAGGTTTTATCAGTGCTTATCCACCGGATCAATTTATAATGCTGGAAAAAGGAGCCAATTACGGAGGGCAGAAAACTCAGATTTGGGCACCCTATTACACTTTACATAAAATTTTGGCTGGTTTATTAGATGTTTACGAAGTAAGCGGTAATGAGAAAGCGCTCGAAATATCCAAAGGAATGGGAGATTGGGTTTATGCTAGAATGAAAAAACTGCCTAATGAAACGCTTATCAGCATGTGGAACAGATATATTGCCGGAGAATTTGGTGGAATGAATGAAGTGATGGCACGTCTTTACCGAATAACCAATGAGAAACAATATCTTGAAGTTGCTCAACTATTTGATAACATAAAAGTATTTTATGGTGATGCTAAACATTCCAACGGATTAGCAAAAAATGTAGATACTTTTCGAGGTTTGCATGCCAATCAGCATATTCCGCAGATTGTAGGTGCTCTTGAAATGTATCACGATTCCAAAGCGCCTGATTATTACCGTATTGCTGACAATTTCTGGTATAAAACTACAAACGATTATATGTACAGTATTGGAGGCGTTGCCGGAGCAAGTAATCCTGCCAATGCAGAATGTTTTATCAGTCAGCCCTCAACAATTTACGAGAACGGATTTTCTGCAGGCGGGCAAAACGAAACTTGTGCGACTTACAATATGCTGAAATTGACCAGCGGTTTATTCCTTTACGATCAGCGTGCGGAATATATGGATTATTATGAAAGAGGTTTATACAATCATATTTTGGCTTCGGTAGCAGAGAATACACCAGCCAATACCTACCATGTTCCTTTGCGACCAGGTTCAATAAAACAATTTGGTAATCCAAAAATGGATGGTTTTACCTGCTGTAATGGAACAGCTCTGGAAAGCAGCACCAAATTGCAGAATTCAATTTATTTTAAAAGCATTGACAATCATGCTTTATATGTTAATTTATATGTTCCATCAACAGTAAAATGGAAAGAAAAAAATGTAACGATAGAACAGACGACTTCTTTTCCAAATGAAGATCATACACAATTAACGATCAAAGGAGAAGGAAAATTTGATTTAAATGTACGCGTACCACATTGGGCAACGAAAGGATTTTTTGTAAAAGTAAATGGAAAAGAGGTCAAAGTAAAAGTGGTTCCAGGCAGTTATCTTACCTTAAATCGTAAATGGAAAGACGGAGACAAAATTGAATTACGTATGCCGTTTCAATTTCATTTAGATCCTGTAATGGATCAGCAGAATATTGCCAGCTTATTTTATGGGCCGGTTTTATTGGCGGCTCAGGAAACAGAACCGCTTAAAGAATGGCGAAAAATAACTTTAGATGCTAAAGATTTAAGTAAATCAATAAAAGGGGATCCGGAGAAATTAGAATTTGTTGTTGACGGAATTCAATTTAAACCATTTTATAATACATACGGACGCCATTCGGTTTATCTGGATGTTACTTTGAAATAGATTGAAATAAAAAACAAGACCAAAACCAAACAAAAAACAAACTAAACAAGCATAAACAAAGATGGGAAACAAAAAATACAGACTTGGTTTATTATTATTTTTGGGCTGTACACTAAGTATTCAGGCTCAGGATTATTGGAGTAGAATTGAACAAAAAACACCTTCTTTGGGTATTGCAGAGGTTTATCAAAAAATAAATACGCCTGCTTTTCAATTAAAACTGGTAAAAGCATCGCAGACAGTCGCAGGTTTAAGACCCATTAAAAACTTAAACTTTGATTTTACGCCTAGTGACCGACTTGAAATTAGAGACAAAGACGGATTGTATCATCTGGGAGATATCAATTTAAGAATTAAAGAAGGAAATAGCGATTGGCAGAGTTATTCTACAGCAGCAAAACGAGCAGCGGTTACTCCTTTGGCAACTTCATCAAAAATCTTAGCGGCAGCGGATTTAGCGAATACTTTACCAAGTAATATTCCAGTTACTGTTAAACGCTTTTACGAACTTGATGGTAATCAATTGGTAATGCGATTTGAAATTACGAATAAATCGGATAATCCTATTGAGATTGGCGCATTAGGTATTCCAATGGTTTTCAATAATATTTTAGAAGGAAAATCACTGAATGAAACGCATGCTCAAAATGTATTTTTTGATCCATATATAGGAAGGGATGCTGGTTATCTGGAAGTAAAAAGATTAAGCGGAGAAGGGCCTGCATTAGTAGTATTGCCAAAAGAAAATATGCCTTTTGAAGCTTATCGTCCTTTATTGGATGATCCGACTCCGAGAAGTATTGTTTTTGAAGGTTTTCACGAATGGATGGTCTACAGTAAAGCTTATGCAGAAAACGAATGGAAAAATGCACAGCAATGGAATACACCGACTTCATTAGTATTGAAACCAAAAGAGTCTAAAAATTTCTCTCTAAAATTAGTGCTTTCTGAAGGAATTGAAGATATCCAAAATACACTTGTAAAAGAAGAACTTCCTGTTGCAACCAGTATTCCGGGATATGTATTACCTCAGGATATTAAATCACAATTATTTTTGAATTATAAAAGTGAGGTAAGCTCATTTGAAATTGAGCCAAAAGGAGCATTGCAGATAAAAGAAGAGGGAAAAACCCCAAAAGGATTAAAAAAATATAGTGTTCATGGTGTAAAATGGGGACGCGCCGTATTGACAATCAATTATAAAAATGGTATAAAACAAACCATCAATTATAAAATTATCAAACCTGAAAACGAAGTGATTAAAGATTTCGGTCATTTCTTAACCACAGAGCAATGGTTCGATCAGCCGGATCCTATTTTCAAAAGAAATCCTTCAGTAATTAGTTACGATTACGAAACCAAAAAGCAATTGACTCAAGACAGCAGAGCTTGGGTGGCTGGTTTAAGTGACGAAGGTGGAGCAGGAGGATGGCTTGCGGCAATTATGAAACAGCATATTCAGCCTGATAAAGAAGAAATCAAAAAATTAGAGCAATTTGTTGATAAAACACTTTGGGGCAATATTCAGTATAGCGAAGGAAAAAATAAATATGGGGTTAAAAAAAGTGTTTTTTATTATGAACCAGACTCTCTACCAAAAGGTACTTATAGCTCAGATGTAGATTATAAAACCTGGGCGGCCTGGAAACATAAAGAAGCAAACGATCCGGGAAGATCGTATAACTATCCTCACGTTGCCGCAGCTTATTGGACATTGTATCGATTAGCGAGATACAATAAAGATTTGGTGGAAACCAGAACTTGGGATTGGTATTTAAAACAAGCTTACCATACTTCAATTGCAATGACACAACTGGCACCTTATTATGCTCAGTTTGGTCAAATGGAAGGTTCTGTATTCCTGTTGATTTTGGAAGACTTGAAAAATGAAAATATGACCGAAATGGCCGCTGATTTGGAAGCAAAAATGAAAGAAAGAGCCAATCATTGGAAAGCATTGGATTATCCTTTTGGAAGCGAAATGCCTTGGGATTCTACGGGCCAGGAAGAAGTATATATGTGGTCGGATTATTTTGGTTATGATGAAAAAGCGGATGTAACTTTAAACGCAATTTTAGCTTATATGCCAACAATGCCGCATTGGGCGTATAATGGTAATGCACGTAGATATTGGGATTTCTTATATGGAGGAAAATTATCGAGAGTAGAACGCCAGATTCATCATTATGGATCTTCCTTGAATGCAATTCCGGTTTTGAGACAATACAGAAAAAAATCGGATGATTTGTATTTATTGAAAGTAGGTTACGGCGGACTTTTAGGCGGAATTTCAAACATTACCGAAGACGGATTTGGTTCTGCCGCTTTTCACTCTTATCCAACAGAGCTAAGAATTGATTATTTGTCTGGAGATTATGGTTCTGGTTTTTATGGTTATGCGGTAAATACAGCCACCTACATTACAAAAGATGCTGATTTAGGCTGGCTGGCTTTTGGTGGTAATGTTACTGTAAAAGGCGATTTGGTAAGCGTAAAATTAACTACTGCAGCAAAATCTAAAGTATTCTTTGCACCAAAACAATTGTGGTTAACATTAGATGCAGGAACTTTCGACACCATTACTTATAACACAAAAACAGAGGAAGTGGAAATTACTTTAAGCAGTAAAAACGAATTCACTCCAAATGCTTATTTAAGAATTGATAAAGACATAAAACTTTCTTATCCAAAAGTGAGAGGAGCGTATGAAATACCGTTGACCAATAAAGCGACTAAAATTAAATTATAATATAAATGCATTTAAAATCAAAAAAACACTTTCTCAAAGGATTTTTACTGGGACTATTTGGAATAGGGATCAGTTTAAATATTGCTGCTCAAAAATTCGATAAATTTTTTCCAAAGAAAGATCTAACTACTGTTGGAGTCTATTATTATCCTGAACATTGGGATCAAAGCCAATGGGATCGGGATTTGAAAAAGATTTCAGAAATGGGTTTTGAATTTACTCATTTTGGAGAATTTGCCTGGGCGCAGTTAGAACCTCAGGAAGGCGTTTATGATTTTAAATGGCTGGATAAAGCGGTAGAAATTGCCGCTAAATATAAACTGAAAATTGTAATGTGTACTTCGACCGCTACACCGCCTGTGTGGCTGGTTCGAAAACATCCTGATATATTGGCAACTTATGAAGACGGCACCAAAACAGATCATGGTTCTAGACAGCATGCTTCGTTTTCAAGTAATTATTACAGAAGCTATTCTTTAAAAATGATTGAAGAATTGGCAAAACGATATGGCAATAATAAAAATATTATGGGCTGGCAGGTCGATAATGAACCTGCACGTTTTCTGGATTATGGAGCCGATGCACAGCAGCGTTATCGAAATTGGCTGAAAAACAAATACAAATCGATTGACGCCTTAAATGTGGCTTGGGGAAATAATTTTTGGAGTGGCACTTATACTGATTTTGAACAAATTAACATTCCGCTTCATAAAGAATGGGGAATGAATTTACATTCGCAGTTGGATCATTATCGATTTGCAGATGAAGAAACAGCCACTTTTCTGGATTCACAGGCTATTACGATTCGTAAATATGCAAGTAAAGACCAATGGATTACTTCGAACTACAGATCCAACTACAATGAAAGTTTTGTTGGAATGAGTAAAGAACTGGATTTCGATTGTTATACGCGTTATCTGGTTTACGGAGGAAGTTTAGGAATCGGTTCGCAAGGATATCGTTTGGGAGATTATTCCAGTATCGGAATGTCAAATGATTTTTTTCGTCCTTTAAAAGGAATGTACGGTTGTATGGAATTACAGCCGGGACAAGTCAACTGGGGAAGTATAAATCCGCAGCCAATGCCGGGAACTGTGCGTATGTGGCTGTGGCATGTTTTTGCAGGTGGCAGTAAATTTGCCTGTACGTATCGTTTTCGCGCGCCATTGTACGGTTATGAGCAATATCATTACGGGATTGTTGGCACAGACGGAGTAACACCAACTCCCGGTGGTTTAGAGTTCAATCAATTTATTAAAGAGATAAATACGCTGCGCAAAATGTATGATGCTAAAGCAGCATTGCCAGATTACTATTTAAAACGCAAAACAGGAATTTTGTTTAATGGGGATAATGTGATGGGAATCGACTTAAACAAACAAACTAAGGAATGGAACACTATTGGACATTTTCTGAAATATTATAAAGCCACTAAATCTTCTGGTGCGCCGGTTGATTTTGTTCGAGATTCGACTGATTTTTCTAAATATCCTTTTTTGATTGTTCCTGCTTATCAGATGATTGACCAAAAAATGATTGACAAATTGACTTTGTACGCTAAAAATGGCGGAAACTTGGTATTGAGCTGTCGATCTGGAATACAAAATCGTTTGGGACATCTTTGGGAAGCAAAGTTTTACGAACCGATGTGGAGCTTAATAGGTTCTGAAATAGAATCGTATGATTTATTAATGCCACAATCTCCGGGAGTAATAAAGTTCAATAATCAGGAGTTTGCATGGACAAGCTGGGGCGATTTATTAAAACCGAATAAAGAAACGGAGGTTTGGGCGACTTATGGAAGTGAGTTTTATGCCGGAAAACCAGCTGTTATTTCCAGAAGTTTGGGTAAAGGAACGGTAACCTACATTGGCGTAGATTCTAAAAATGGAGAACTGGAAAAACAAGTATTGCGAAAACTGTATCAAAAGCAAAATGTAGCAATAGAAGATTATCCTGAAGGTGTAATGGTCGAATATCGTGATGGTTTTGGAATCGCAGTCAATTATTCGGATAAAATCTACGAAATCAGTTTACCAAAAAGTGCCAAGGCAATTTTCGGAAACAACGCTGTAAAAACTTCCGATGTATTGGTCTGGAAATATTAATATCATTTAAAAATGCTTCAACTTAATTTTATTAGCAATGTCAAACAAAAACATATTTTACAACTTTATACTACTCGTTTTTACCTTACAAGTCATTGCTCAAAAAAAAGTTGAAGTGAGTAATTTATCAACTGGAAATCCAATATTACCTGGATATTACGCAGATCCAACTATTAAAAAATTTGGAGACATTTATTATATCTATGCCACGACCGATAATGAAATGCTGGCTTCTGGAGCTCCAACGGTTTGGTACAGTAAAGATTTAAAAAACTGGTACAATTATACCATGGAAATTCCGTCTTTTACGGCAAAACCCATTACCAATTTTTGGGCGCCGGATATTGTGGTTGGAAATGATGGTAAGTATTATTTGTATTTCGGAAACTGCGAAATTGGCTGTAATATTTACGGTTATGTTTCGGACACGCCAGTCGGGCCTTGGAAAAAACTCAATGAAAATGACGAACCCGTTATTTCAAATGGATATCCAAGAGAAGGTTTTCCATCTTTAGATGCACAATTTTTTAGAGATACCGACGGTAAAATATACAGTTATTGGGGAACCTGGGTGCATTATAATGGCGGATATGCCGTTGGAGAATTGAATAGTGCTACGATGAAGAATATGATGAATTCTAAAAATATTCCTTTAAGTCAAACTCCTGAACCTTTTGAAGCAGCCTATATGATGAAAAAAGGAAATAAATATATTTTAATGTATTCCGGAGCTTCTTGTCATGATGAAACTTATAATGTACGTTATTCTTACTCAGATTCTCCTTACGGGCCTTTTAAAGAAGGACTTAATAATCCGATTTTGAGTACGAACGAAGATAAAACGACTCATGGCCCGGGACATCATTCTGTGTTAGAAGATGGAAACGATTATTACATTGTGTATCATAAACATGATTATCCAATGACACGTGGTGGTCTGGCAAGACAAGTCTGCATCGATAAAATGATTTTCGAAAATGATTCCACTATTGCAAAAGTGATTCCTACTTCAAAAGGAATAGGAGAAATTGTCAAATCAAATGTACCCGAAAATATAGCTTTAAATGCTCGTGCTACCGCATCATCTTATTATCATTTACAATCGTTAGAACACGATTACGAATATAAGCCTGATTTTGCCACTGATGATAATAATGCTACTATGTGGAAAGCGGGCAGTAACGCTCTTCCGCAGGATTTAACTATAGATTTAGGAAGTGTAAAACCAATAAAAAGGGTCATGACCCAATTTGAATTTGCCAGTTATTATTATCAATACACTTTAGAATATTCGACAGATGGAAAAAATTGGCAGTTGTATGCTGATAAATCAAAAAACCGCATTTCTGGAAGTCCGATGATTGATGATCAAAATGTTACAGCACGTTTCTTAAAACTAAAAGTTCTAGGCACAGAAAAAACGGGGCTTTATGCGGCAGTTTGGAACATAAAAGTGTATAGCGAATTATTTGAGCTTCCTTTACCATTAGAAAATAAAAAATCAAACACAGAACCAGCAGCTGTAAGTTCACATAAAATGGTGATCGATATTGATGTAACTAATGAAAAATACGAAAATTCATTTAAAAGTCTGCCTAATAAAGGTTCTTTAGGAGGTATGTTTACAAAAACAGGAGACGTAAAGATTTCCTGGGATAAAGAGGATAAAATTAAGGCATTTGAGTTTGTAAATGGCGCTTTAATATTAGATAAACCCGTTCCTAAAACTTTGGCTTGGAATGGTTCGTATTCTGTGGCAGTCTGGGTAAAAAATCCGGAAGTAGCCAAAGAAGGAGAGTTTTTGGCCTCATGGTGTGATCGTTCTGAATATAATTTAGCCAATTCGTTTAATGCATTGGCTTACAATAGCGGACATTATGGTGCAGCGCCACATTTGGACGGTCATTTTGATATGAAATACAACAAAGTTCCGGAACCAAATAAATGGCATCATATTGTTTTGACTTTTGATGGAGTGGTAGAGAAAATTTATGTCGATGGCGTACTTGATAACTCTCAGAATATGATGCTGTCATCGGCTATAAAAAAGGCAAAAATTATAATTGGAGCTTCAGATATTGGAGAGAATTACTCCGGTTTTATGGCCTCTTTAAAAATGTATGATTATGGTTTGACTAAAGATGAGGTACTAAATCTACTGAAACAAACCGCGCCAAAAGCAACTAAAGAACCTTCTGTAAAATAGTATAAAAAAATAATAGCATTCAAAAATGAAAAAAAGAGTACTGATTTTATGTGGCTTATTGTTGTGTGCATATCAAGCTTCTTCTCAAACTTATGAGGTTAAATCTCCTGATGGACGTATTCAGATAAAAGTGAATCATTCCGATAAAATTTCCTGGTCGGCATCATTAAATGGAAATTTAATTATTGAGAATGCTGAAGCCGGAATGGATTTTTCGTCTAAAACCAATTTTGGATTAAATCCGAAGATTAAAAAACAAACGGTTAAAAGTATATCTCAAAATATACATGCCATAGTACCAATTAAAGAGTCTGAAATTAAAGATGAATACACGGAACTTTCGATTACATATCAGGGAAATTATAAACTTAATTTCCGTGCTTATAATGACGGAGTGGCTTATCAGTTTGTAGATGAGGCCAAAGAAAAACGAAATGTAGTTTCAGAGAAAGTTTCGTTATCATTTCCTAACGGTTCACGTTCTTTATTTCCGCAGGAAGAATCGATGTATTCTCATAACGAACGTTTGTATTTGGATAAATCTTTAAATGAGATTGCGTTCAAGGATTTTTGCAGTCTTCCTGTTTTGTTTACTACTCCAAAAGCCAAGGTTTTATTTACGGAAACGGCACTTCATGATTATCCGGGATTATTTTTAAAAGGAAATGGAAACACCACTTTAAATGCTATTTTTCCAAAATATGTTTTAGAAGCAGTGGATAAGGATGGAAAATCCGATCGTGTGCAGACCATTACAAAAGAAGCTGATTATATTGCCAAAACAAACGGAAACAGAGCTTTTCCCTGGCGTGTATTTATTATCAGTGATGACGATCGTACTTTGGTATCGAGTAATTTGTCTTACCAGCTAGCAGCACCAAATGCACTTAAAAATACCGATTGGATCAAACCAGGAAAAGTAGCCTGGGATTGGTACAACGATAATAATATTTATGGGGTTGATTTCAAAGCGGGTTTAAATACCGAAACGTATAAATATTTTATAGATTTCGCTGCTGCGAATAAAGTAGAATATGTAATTCTTGACGAAGGCTGGACAAAATCGACTACCAACATTCTTGATTTTAATCCCACAATGGATGTTAAAGAATTGATTCGATACGGAAAAGAAAAAGGAGTCGGGATTATTCTTTGGGTACTTTGGAAACCATTAGATCAAAACTTATTGCAAATTCTGGAAACTTATAAAAGTTGGGGAGCAAAAGGAATAAAGATTGATTATATGCAGCGCAACGACCAATATATGGTCAATTCGTATGAGCAGATTGCCAGAGAATGTGCTAAACTGGAATTGTTAGTAGATTTTCATGGTGCATTTAAACCTGCAGGTTTACACCGAATGTACCCAAATGTATTGAATTATGAAGGAGTAAGAGGGAACGAAAACAATAAATGGAGCGAAGATATTACACCAGAACATACAGTAACGATTCCGTTTATCAGAATGGCAGCAGGCCCAATGGATTTTACTCCGGGTTCAATGATTAATAAACAACCTAAAAATTTTGCCATAAGTTTTAATAATCCAATGACAATGGGAACTCGTGCGCATCAGGTGGCGATGTATGTGGTGTATGAAGCGCCTTTGCAAATGATGTGCGAATCGCCCTCAACATATTACAAAGAACAAGAAACAGTTGATTTCATTACTCAAATTCCAACAGTTTGGGATAAAACAGTTGTACTTCATGGTTCTGTTGGGAATTATATTGTCGTGGCAAGAAAAAAAGGAGATAAATGGTTTATCGGCGGAATGACAGATGCAGATGCCAGAGCATTACCAATAGATCTTTCTTTCCTGGGAGAAGGAAATTTTTCGATGGAAGTTTTTTCAGATGGCATCAACGCTGAAGCATTCGCTCAAGATTATAAAAAAGAAATTATAGCGGTTAATAAGAATACTAAAGTAACGGCTAAAATGGCTTCCGGAGGAGGCTGGTCTGCGATTATTACACAAAAGTAATGACTTTACTTTATGTAAGATAAAAAGCTTTTTTCCGCCACGACTAGAGCGATAGCGACTGGCGAAGCAATTCACGAATAAACACAAATCATTGAGTTTGAAAAAATCAATTCGTGGAAATTCGTGCAATTCGTGGCAAAATTTTTAGCTATAGGAACTTGATGCTTTCCATTCTATTTAACCCTTTTTAATTTCTTTTTTTAATCTTAAGATTCAAGTTCAAAATCTCAGCTTCTTAGCGCCTTTGCGTGCAAATTTCTTGTTGCTGAAACAAAAACTTTATGTTTTAATCTCGCAAAGTCGCAGAAACGCAAAGATTTTTAAGCAAATCTTTTTTTAATTATTCTTACGATTCCCTCTAAGCATTTTCAAGTTAGTGGCTCTTTATCAAAGCTCCAATTAAATTTCTGGCAAAAAAAACTACATCTTCCAAACGAAAGATGTAGTCTGTAATGAGTAGTGAAATGGTATTATTTTATAATAATCTTTTTAGTCTGTTTGAAATTTTGTGATTGAATCGTTACAAAATAGATTCCTTTTGACAAATTACCAGTATAATATTGTTCTTCCAGATTGTAGTTTTTGTTTTCAAAAACTAATTGCCCGGTACTGTTGGTTATTTTTAAATTATAAGTTCCAGTATTTTCATTTGAAACTTTAATATTAACCATAGAGGCATTATCGGTAGGATTTGGATAAATCAAAAAGTGAGAAGATGAATTAGAGAAATCGGCTACAGAAAGATTATCGCTTATTGTGGCTTTCCAGTCCCACCAATTTTTATCTGCGCTGGCAGTTCTAACGGCTCCGTCCTCCAGTTTAATTTTATAGTTAAACTTCTTTTTACGGGTATCATTATTTTCAAAAACATAATCTGAATTACAAATTACGGCGAATATCACACCATTGGCAGGAACGCCCTGAGAAAAAGAAATAATACAATCGCCTGCATAAACGGGTTGTGTATAAACCGTTTTTCCTTCTTTAGTGCGATAACACAATTGAATCGACATATTTTCTCCTAAAGGCTCAAAAAATACGGTAGCTTGATTTCCTTGTACATGAATCGGAATAAAATTAGCTCCAGACCAGCCAGGAAGTGTTTTTTCCTGCGGAATTAAATAGCCGTTTTCATCTTCAGTAGTTACAGCATAAGGAGTTGCTTTCCATTTTTCAACATTGATAAGTGCAGGTTGCTCAGGGCCTAATTCGCGTCCCATATTATTGCGGTACAAATTTAAAATAGGCTGTTCAAATTTTCCGAAATCAGACAATGCTAATCTGGCTCTGTATTCCTGAACCATCTTTCTTGTTTTATCTTCGCCTAAACCATTTACAGTGCCATTACCATTTGCAATACCTTCTAATACACGTCCTTCGCAATAATTCCATACCCAAGGCAAACTTTTTTCGCCGACGATTTCTCCTAAAAAGGTCGGAAATACAGAGCTGTACTGAACTCCTCCAATAATATCTCGGGTTAATCTCAACGTAACTCCTTCAGAATTTTGAACTCCGGAATCTACACCTTCAGCAGAAGGCCCTCCAAATGTCCCGTCCTGAAGCCAGCCGCTATAACATTCTATCGGAATAAAAGGCGCAATGACAGAACCAGCACTTAGCCATCCTAGATCTACATTGCTATAGTCTGTACTTCCCGTTTTTTTAATGTCTAAGACAGTCTGCAACCAGACATTTGAACCTTCATGAAACCAAGCCGATTTTCTACAACCCGGCAAAGAAGCATAAATAGCATGAATACCTTCGTGTACACAAGCTCCAGTTTGATATTGTGCATCTGGAAAAGTGGTATTAGGATCAAAACTCGCAACTGGATAATAAGACAAAAGTACCATTGGCCAACTTTCTCCATCGGGAGTGCCAACACCGCTTTGCCATCCGCCTAAATCGGTATTCGATGCATTATCAGTACACAATCCAGACCCAAATAAATATACTGAACTGCGATAACCTGCTCTGTATAATTTATCTGGCGGCCAGCCCATATTATCTCTTAAAAAAGTAAAATCACTGTCTAAACGTTTTAACATTAAGTCGACAGCGGCATCTGTTACTAAAGAGTTAGCATTTGGCCCTTGTATAAAAGTCCATGAACCCACATTAGTCGATTTAACGCCATTGCAACCGTTGTAATTGGGATAATCTTCTTCTAAGTTTTTTGTTGGTTTTGGAAAATCAGGATAGTCGCTTTTAAAATCATAATGAAGCGTTGTGCCATAACCTGGCCATGTCGTGAAATCGCTGTTGCTTTCTTTTACTGTTAAGTAGAAAGATAAAGCACTTTCCGTCCCACATTCATTAATGTATAAAAAACGATACGTTCCGGAATTCTCCACTTGTAGATTTGAAAGTGTAATGTTTTGACTAGTTGATGTAAAATTATTTGGGCCAGTCCATTTCATTTTACCACCAGTTGGATTATTGGCAATAGAAGCTAAAAACTGCACATTATCTGTTGGAGAAACAACGGCATAATTAAGGCTTTTTTCGGTTCCGTTATTTACTTTAAGAGAAGCAGTTAATGCGGTCGCATCACATTGAGTGGTTTCTGTACCAAAAGCCTGAAATTCGACCACGCCGGTTGCGGTATTACTTTTAAAATAAACCCTCAGTTTTTTGGTCTTAAAATTTAAATTTCCAAGAGTATTAAATTGGTTTAAAGCCAATCCTACAGCACCACCATTAATCCATTCAAGTCCATCCCAGTAACTGATATAGGCATCTGTAGGTTGAGAAATACCTCCAAAATCGGTAAACCAGTAAAGTGCAACAGAATTGATTTGATGAGCAAAATCCCAGTCATATTGTATCCAGTTATAGGTATTGTAATTGGCATCGCCATCCCAGTTTCCATAAACAGGATTTGTTTTGTCATCAGAACTAATAGGCGTAAAACCATCGTTTACAGCCGCCAGACTTTCCCAGGGCGATACATGAGAAGTACTGACTTTTGTGGAACTCAGTCTGGCTAAATTCGTTTGAGCATTTAAATTTTCTGCTGCTAACACAAAAAGCGTAAGAAGAAGAAAAGATAAAAATCGGGGTAGTTTTTTTTCTTTCATAAGGTTTGTTTTTGGTTGTTAATTGTTTTAAAATAAGTTTGACGGGCTAAAATGTAATCTTATTCCTTACCTACTAAGTTAAACTAGTGCTTATGAAAATATATGTACTTAATTATCTGATAATTAGTAAAAGTTAATCAGTATTTACTTTCGATTTGTTTTTTAACAATCTCAATAAGAAAAAAAGCCATCGGCTTGGAACATATTGTAGCGCCGGATTTTAATCCGGTATAAATGATATGAGACGATTTAATAGAGCCATCGGCTCGAATCATATTGGGAAGTTTAATTTTGAGAAAAAATGTTTCGTTCCTATGGAACTTCTGGCACAATGAAAATTTAGAATCAACGGATTAAAATCCGTTGCTACAATATGGTTTCATTCCTACGGAATTTCTAAAGTAACGGATGTTAAAAATCAACTGAATCTACCTAAAATAAAAAGATTAGAGAAAAAGAATTTGCGAAAATTCGTGAAATTTGCGGTTAAATAAAAATCTGCTGAATCTGAATTGAACATCTTTGTAGAGTTGCTTATGGAGATCCTTCCTTTGTCAGGATGACAAACTAAAGGGAAAAAACTTTACGATAAAGGATTAAAAAGATAAAATAAATTTGCTTGCATTTCGTCATCCCGATAACTATCTGGAATTACTATAACATTATTTCATTGCAATGGAACTTTCTATTAAATATTATAAAAGAAAAAACACCTGCAATAAACGTATTGCAAGTGTTTCATTAATTCTTCGTATAAAAAATCTACATTATTTGGAAGCAATATAGTATTACTTTATAGCTCTAGAAAGTTCTTAATGCTTCAATATCTTCAGCTGTTTTGGCAAGAGGCTTTCCTAACAATTTATAAGATTCTTTCGTAATTAAAAAATCTTCTTCTATACGGATACCTCCAAAATTTCTGTACGCCTGAACTTTATCATAATTAATAAATTCACTGTATTTTTTTTCTGCCTGCCATTGATTAATTAATTCCGGAATAAAATAAATTCCGGGCTCAACAGTTAAAACAAAACCTTCTTCAAGTTCTTTGGCCAGACGCAGTGATTTTAATCCAAATTCGGTGCTTTTCTTTAGAGTTTCTGTGTAGCCAACATATTCTTCGCCTATATTTTCCATGTCATGAACGTCCATTCCCATCATGTGACCTAAACCGCATTGAAAGAATAGGGTATGCGCACCTGCTGCTACGGCTTCATCCAAATCGCCTTTTACTAAACCAAGAGATTTCAACCCCGTTAAAATCTCCTTACAGGCCGTAAGATGTGAATCTTTGAAGAAAGTTCCGGGTTTAAGAGTGGCTATAGCGGCTTCTTCAGCTTTTAAAACAATATTATAAATTTCTTTCTGCTGCGTTGTAAAGGTTTTCGAAACTGGGAAAGTTCTGGTCATATCTCCGGCATAACGCATATTGTTTTCGGCTCCACAGTCACATAAAACCAATTGTCCTTCCTTTAAGACATTACTGCCGGCATGATTGTGCAGGTATTGTCCGTTGACTGTTAGTATTGTCGGAAAAGCAAGATGACCGCCAAGACTGATTGCTGTGCCTTCGACTTGTCCTGCAATTTCGTATTCGGTCATTCCGGGTCTTGCGCTTTGTATTGCTTTTAAGTGCATTGCTGCCGTTATATCTACCGCTTTTTCAATCTCAATCAGTTCTTCATTCGTTTTATAAGAACGCTGTGCAATTATTGCTTTAGATAATGGAATGGATGATTTTTTCGCTATTTCATTAGGATGAATATCGAGCCATGAACTTAATTTTAAAGTAATAGCAGCACGGTAAGGAGGCAGAAAATGAATCGCACGTTTCTGTTGTACAGCATTTTTAAGAACAGCTTCTGCAAATGAGAAAGGCTGTACAGTTGTGATTCCTGTTTTTTCTGCATCACTATTTAATGAATCTTGTGGGCCAACCCAAACCGTTTGTTCGATTGTCAGGTTATCGCCGAATAGAATTTCCAGATCAGCATCAATATCTATTATTAAAAATAAAGAAGGACGATCTATTCCGGCATAATATAAAAAACTGCTGTCTTGTCTAAAATGATAAATATTATCGCGGTAGTTCATTCCGACTTCTTCATTTCCGGGAAGGATAATAAGGCCTGAACCCATTGCTTTTTTTAAGACTTGCCTTCTGTTTATATAAGTTTCTCTGCTAAACATATTTTTTTCAAAATGGTATTAAAAATGATATTATCTGCCTCCACCCGGGCAGTGTTCTTTTAAGTATTGTGTATATAATTTCGATAAATGTTCGGTAGTTCCTTCGCCTTCATTGATGCTGTGCGTACGATTTGGATAACTCATCATTTGAAATTGTTTGCCGTTTTTTACTAATTCGTTTACCAGCATTTCTGCTCCCTGATAATGCACATTATCATCGCCAGTGCCATGAATCAGCAATAGATTTCCCTGAAGTTTATTGGCATAAGTAATAGGAGAGCCTTTTATAAAAGGTTCTTTATTTTCCTGTGGTAATCCCATGTAACGTTCCTGATAAATATTATCATACAACAATTGGTTGGGTACAGCGGCAATAGCGATTCCTGTTTTATAAATTTCAGGATATTGAAATAAAAGATTTAGCGTAGTAGAACCGCCGCCGCTCCATCGCCAGACTGCGATTCGGTCTTTGTCTACAAAAGACCATTTTAGGATTTCCTTAGCCGCCATTGCCTGATCTCGGGTGTTTAGAATTCCAATGTTTTGATAGATTGATTTGCGCCATTCAGCACCTTTTGGAACTGGAGTTCCTCTTCCATCTAAGCTAATTTGAATATATCCGTCGGCAGCAATATCTCCATCATATAAAAAAGTACTGGCATAACCCGCAGCATCTTTTACAGTTGCACCAGCAGGTTCTGTATAAACATAAAATAAAAGAGGATATTTTTTAGCAGGATCAAACGGAGTTGGTTTGATCATCCAGCCGTCAAGGGTAATATTGTCAACAGTTGTAATCTGAATCATTTCGACATTACCGCTTGCAGTCATATTACGATCGGTTTCTTTAATGGTCTTTTGAGTAGAAAGATTAACCCATTCCGATATTTTTTGGTTTTTATGATTCGAAAAACGATGTTCAGCATATTTTGCATCGGGAGATAAACGATAATTATGCGTTCCGATTTCGTTAGCAGGAGATACTTTTATTAGTTTGCCTTTTCCGTTTAATGCTGTTTTATACAAATATTGTTGTGTAGCATTATCTGGCGAAGCTAAAAAATAAACTAAACCATTTTTTTCGTCAACGGCTTTAATATCGATAACATCATATTTTCCATTGGTAATTAACGTTTCTGTTTTTCCGTTTTTGCGGATTTTATATAAATGCTTCCAGCCATCTTTTTCCGTTAACCAAAGAAATTCTTTTCCGTTGTTAATCCATTTTAAGCCTTCATTTTCAGTTGGTAATATATCAATCCACGAAGTATTCTTTTCAGAATAAATTGGACTTGCGTCGCCACTTTTAGGGTCACATAAAAAGAGTTTGGCTTCATTTTGTTTGCGATTTAGTTGTTCAACCAATATCGAAGAACCATCAGGAATCCATTGCATTAACGGAATATAATGTTGTTTTGAATCCCCTGGAACTTTCATCCATGTTGTTTGTTGTGAAGCGATATTGACAACTCCAATTTTGCATGCTGAAGGATCTTGTCCAACTTTTGGATATTCAACCGGAACCGTATAAGAATATATCGAATCAGTATTGTTAATCATTAAGAAGTTTTTGATTTTGGTAGCATCAATCTGCCAAAATGCAATACTTTTTCCGTCTGGACTCCAACGGAAACCGTCTCTGCAATTGAACTCTTCTTCGTAAGCCCAGTCAAAAGTTCCATTAATTAAACGATCTGTTCCATCAGTTGTTAAAGCCGTTTCTTTTCCGGAATTAAGGTCTTCAACATATAAATTATGCTTGCTTACGTAAGCAATTGAATTATTGTCCGGAGATAATTTGGCAAACATCAAAGACGATTCTGGCCTGTTTTTTCCAATCTGTCGCAAGTCATTTGTTTCGGTATTAAAAAGCCAGTAATCGCCACGCGTTTCCAGTCTCCACACTTTTTTTGAATTGGTGTAAATCAAAACTAATTTTTCATTTTTACTGAATTCAAAATCTTTAACTTCTAAAGCTTTTGCGCTTCCTTTTGGTGTAAGCTGCTTGGCATCAACAATTATGTTTCTGGTAAAGTTTGGTAATTCGTACTGTATTATTTCTCCTTTTTCTGCGGTATAATAACTACTGTTATTATTCGCCCATTTTGGTCTTTGAGCATTTGCAGTCAGGAAAAAAAGTGACAGGATAAAACAGAAAAAAAGAGAGATTGTTTTCTTCATCGTATTTTGATTAATGATTGAATTTTTACTTTATATTGGTTTCCAAAACAGGATTTATATAATACATTTTAGTAATAGAAGCTGCGTCAAATAAAGACTTTTGATCATTTGCTAAAGAAATACTCTGCCATTGATCTGATGGTATTATTTTAACTTTATCAGTTTCATTTTTTAAGGTCAGCGGCAAATTAAAACCGCTTACACAATTGCTGTAACGATACAAAACTTTGGTCTTATCTTCATTAAAATAAAATTCAAAGTTTGGAATCTGTGTTGTGGTAAGATATTGCTCGTAAACTTTACTGTAATCAAAATTAAGCTTTTTCGAAATATAATTTTCAATCTGTTTCGAATCTACAGTCTGATGATAAAATTCTTTTCCCAATCCTCGAATAACTTCTCGAAACAAGGCATCGTTATCCAATCCATGACGAATGGCGTGAAGCATATTTCCTGCTTTTGAATACATATCGCCGCTTCCTTGTGCATTTACATTATAATCGGGAATAATGGGACGATCGTTTCGTATTCCTTTGCGAGTTCCGGCGTTGTATTCATCTCCGGCTTGTTTTCCAAAAATATAATCAACAAAAAGGGTTTCACTGTAATTGGTAAATCCTTCGTGTACCCACATATCAGCCAGATCATTTGTGGTAATGTTGTTTCCAAACCATTCGTGTCCGCTTTCATGAATAATAATAAAATCCCATTTCATTCCCCAGCCCGTTCCGGAGCCGTCATTACCGCGATAGCCGGGCTTATAATGATTACCATAAGAAACAGCACTTTGATGCTCCATTCCGGTATGTGAGGTTTCAATCAACTGATAACCATCTTCATAAAACGGATAAGGCCCCATCCAGTATTCAAATGCATTCAACATATTATGCACTTCTTTTGGCATGTATTTTTGAGCTTTTTCTAAATTATAATCCAAAACCCAATAATTCAGGTCTAAATTGCCTTTTTCTCCTTTATAAGTTTCTTTAAAATTGACATATTTTCCAATGTACGGAATGATGCAATAATTACTAATCGGATTGACAACAGCCCATTTATAAGAAGTTGTTCCGTCATTATTACTTCTCTTAAACTCTAATCTTCCGTTGGCAATTGCGGTTAAAGAATCAGGAACAGTCATCGTTAAACTTGCACCATTATTCGGTTCGTCACTTTGATGATCTTTGCACGGATACCATACAGAGGCACCAAGTCCTTGGCAGGCAACCGTCATCCACGGACGTGCTAAGGAATCTTTTGTCCAGATCCATCCTCCATCCCAAGGCGCTTTTATGGCTTCATGAACTTTTCCGCTAAAGAAAATAACCACTTTGCTGGTGGATTTTATTTTAGATTTAGGCGTTTTAATATACCATACACCGTTTTCCTTTGCAAAACTTAATTTCTTCCCAGATTGAATAACACTATCAATAACCAGAGGATTCTGCAAATCAATCTGCATTTTGGTATTGCTCTTTTCTTTAAGTGTTTTATACGTTATAGTGTTGCTTCCTACTATTATTTTAGTGTCATAATCAGGTTTCACAGTAATATCATAACGTTGTACGTCCCACCACTGTCTTTCAGGAGTTAAACTGCCTCTTAAGGTGTCTGCCAGTGTGTATGGTTTTGTTTTTTGGGCAAAAGAAATGAAATTAAAACACAAAAAAACAAGAGTTAAATAGTTCCTAATCATGGCATTTTAAGTTTGAAATGTTTGAAAATGTAGCTGAACTCAAAATCTTATTTCATTAAGAAAAAGAGTGTACATTTTCAAAAGTATGCAGATTTAGGATATTGAAGCTAGACTTTTATTATCCTTATATAATAGAATATTACTTAAAAAGGAGTAAAATAGGCTAAGACTTAATAAGGGAACTTTTAAACTCAAAAGGGGTTTTCTTTTTAATCTCTTTGAATTTTCTGTTGAAATTAGAAATGTTGTTAAAACCGCTTAGTTCCGAAATTTCAATAATCGATAATTCCTTGTTTTTGATAAGCAGTTTTGCGGCATGTTCAATTCTTATTTCAATCAAAAACTGGAAAAAAGTCTTTTTAGTTCGGGTTTTGAAATATTTGCAGAAAGCATTTTTGGTCATGTTGGCAATTTGGGCAATTTCGTCTAAAGTGATGTTTTTTTGATAATGCGTCATGACAAAATCAAAAACCATCTGCATCCGTTTCCCTTCAGCATCTGTAAAAGGTTTGTTGAAAACATAATTAGAGAGATGTTTTTTATCAGACTGGCTAAAGGCTTTTAACATAGACATTAAAAGAATAAAACGATCGTATTTATCGGCTTCTTTAAACTTTTTAAACTTCCTTATAATAGATGGTTTGGCATCTCTAATTTGTATTCCGTTTTTAATAGCTGTAAAAAAAGGTTCTACAGCATTTAATTCCGGTAAATTAAAAAAATCTTTTCCGAATCCATTTTCGGTAAAAAAGACCGTAAGCATGACCGACATTCCTCTGCTTTCAGAAATGTCGCTTTTAAAAACGTGCGGTAAATTGCTTCCTAATATAATAATGTCGCCTTTTTGATATTCGGTAATCATATCTCCGACTAAAATTTTGCCTTCTCCTTTCTTTATATAACTAATTTGAATTTCTTCGTGCTGATGGTATTTATCATAAAAAATAGTTTCGCAGTCTTCTTGATAGATAAATGCCTCTTCGCTTGACTTTGGGATTTTAAAAGGAAAAACTTTCATTACTTGGTTATTTTTTATATTTTACGGAAAGATATGAAAATTAGTAAAAGATGAATTGAAATTAATCTAGTTTTTGTTAAAATCTTGCAAATGAGATAATATTGTATAGGTTTTTGATAATATTCCTAGATAAAATTTTTACCCCCCCTTGATACCTTTGAAATAAATAAAAACAAATAAATTATGAATATTCAATGGAAAGGGGTAATGCCAGCTGTTACCACAAATTTTACAGCTGAAGACACTTTAGATTTTAAAATGTTTGAAAAAAACCTTAATTATCAATTAGATGCTGGAATAGAAGGTGTTATTCTTGGAGGAACTTTAGGAGAAGCCAGTACACTTTTAGAAGAAGAAAAACAAGACCTTATTCTTGAAACAGTTCGTATAGTTGGTGGAAAGGTTCCTGTGATAATGAATATTGCAGAACAAACTACGCGCGGTGCTATTGAAGCAGCAAACAAGGCTGAAGCTAATGGAGCAAGAGGTTTAATGATGTTGCCTCCAATGCGTTATAAAGCGACCGATTACGAAACCGTTGAATATTTTACAGAAGTTGCAAAAAGTACTTCTTTACCTATTATGATCTACAACAATCCGGTTGATTATAAGATCGAGGTAACTTTAGATATGTTTGAAGAACTTTTAAAGCTGGATAACATTCAGGCTGTTAAAGAATCTACAAGAGACATTTCTAATGTAACCAGAATCATTAATCGTTTTGGAAGCAGATTAAAAGTCCTTACAGGAGTTGATACTTTAGGATTAGAAAGTTTACTAATGGGAGCTGACGGATGGGTTGGTGGTCTTGTAGATGCTTTTCCGGAAGAAACAGTTGCTATTTATAAATTAGCGAAAGCTGGTAAAGTTCAGGAAGCGTTGACGATTTACCGTTGGTTTTTGCCTTTATTAGAATTGGATATCAATGCACAATTGGTTCAAAATATTAAATTAGCGGAAGTGGGAACAGGATTAGGAACGGAATACGTACGTGCACCAAGGTTACCACTTATGGGAGCTGAAAGAGAAAGAGTTTTGGCTATTATTAATGATTCATTAAAAAATAGACCAACGCTGCCAGACTATAAAAGCCTGTAATAGAAAAGAAGTTTTTTAAAAACTTTTTTCAATTTTAGAATTACTTAACCAAATACTATAGAATACATGATTACTGGAAAAAATTACATAGGGAGTCAGTTGTCAGCCAGCGGCGATAAAACCTTCAAAACGTTTAATCCGCAGGAAAATACAGAGAATCTTTGGCAGTTTACTGAAGCAAGTAATGAAGAAATAGAATCCGCCGTAACTCTTGCAAGCAAAGCATTTTTGACATTTCAGAAATCTACGGGTAAAGAGAAGGCCTTATTTCTAAGAACAATTGCGGATGAAATATTGGCTTTAGGAGATAATCTCTTAGACGTTTATTGTCAGGAATCGGGTTTGCCAAGAGGCCGTGCTGAAGGCGAAAGAGGAAGAACTATCGGGCAATTAAATGCTTTTGCTGATTTAGTTGAAGAAGGTTCTTGGGTTGAAGCGGCAATTGACACTGCTATTCCAGATAGAGTTCCCTTGCCAAAGGTTGATCTTCGTAAAATGAAGCGTCCTTTAGGTACTGTAGTCGTTTTTGGATCCAGTAATTTTCCATTCGCGTATTCTACTGCCGGTGGCGATACAGCATCTGCATTGGCCGCTGGATGTCCGGTTATCGTAAAAAGTCATCCCATGCATGCTGGTACTGGAGAAATGGTAGCTTCGGCAGTAATTAAAGCAGCTCAAAAAACGAATATGCCGGAAGGTGTTTTTTCTAATCTGAACAGCAGCGGCATTGAAGTTGGGGTTACATTGGTAAAGCATCCTTTGGTTAAGGCAGTTGGATTTACAGGAAGTATAAAAGGCGGTCGTTCTTTATATGATTTAGCAGGACAGCGTGAAGAACCAATTCCGGTTTTTGCAGAAATGGGAAGTATAAATCCAGTTGTATTATTACCAGAAGCCTTAAAACAAAATGCTGAAAAATGGGCAGTGGCATGTGCTGGTTCTGTAACATTAGGTGCAGGACAGTTCTGCACTAATCCAGGTTTGATGCTCGGAATCAAAAGTGATGCTTTAAAAACGTTTACCGAACAGCTTGCCGTTGAGATTTTAAAGATTTCGCCAAGTTGTATGTTAAATCCGTCGATTTATAAAAATTATCAATCCAATAATGAACTGTTAAGTTCGCAAGACGGAATTGAAGTCGTAGCAGAATATGCTAAGACAGATAATCCTAATTACGCTTCACAAAAAATACTGACGGTTTCGGGCAAAATCTTTTTAGAAAATCCAGTTTTGCATAGAGAGGTTTTCGGGCCTTTTTCAATTTTAGTACAATGTGAAGACGAAATTGAACTGGTTGCGATTATTGAAAAATTAGAAGGACAGCTTACGGGCAGTATTTTGGCAGAAGAAAATGAAATTGAAAACTATGAAGAAGTAGTGGATGCTTTGGGTAATCGTGTCGGAAGAATAATCTTTAACGGATTACCAACAGGAGTAGAGGTATGTCCGTCGATGGTGCATGGCGGACCTTATCCTTCCTCATCAGATTCCAGGTTTACAGCAGTTGGAATTGGTTCCATTAAAAGATGGGTTAGACCTTTTAGTTATCAGAATTGGCCGAATAACAAACTTCCAGAGGCACTTCAAAATGAAAATCCGCTTGGAATTTCAAGATTAGTTAATAATGTTCAAACAAGAGATTCAATTTAAATATGGCTAGAAAAACTTTTTTTTGTGTAGATGCACATACTTGCGGTAATCCAGTTAGAGTAGTTGCTGGCGGTGGGCCAAATCTAATTGGTACCAACATGAGCGAGAAAAGACAGCATTTTTTAAGCCAATACGATTGGATTCGTAAAGGATTGATGTTTGAACCTCGCGGACATGATATGATGAGCGGCAGTATTTTATTTCCGCCAACGAATCCAGATAACGATTTTGGTATTTTGTTTATCGAAACTTCAGGCTGTCTGCCAATGTGTGGGCACGGTACAATAGGCACGATTACCATTGCAATTGAAGAAGGATTAATTAGTCCGAAAATTCCAGGAAAAATAAATATGGAAGCTCCTGCCGGCTTAGTAAAAATTGAATACAAGCAAGTTGGTAAAAAAGTGGAATGGGTTAAATTGACGAATGTTAAATCATATTTGGCAGCCGAAAATTTAACTGTAGAATGCCCGGAATTAGGCGAATTAACTTTTGATGTTGCCTATGGCGGAAATTATTATGCCATTGTAGATCCGCAGCAAAACTTTTCCGGAATTCAGGATTTTACCGCCAGTAAAATTGTGCAATACAGTCAGGTAGTGCGAGCACGAATTAACGAAAAATACCCAAACTTATTTATTCATCCTGAAAATGATACTATTAGAGATGTGAGTCATATGTTATGGACGGGCACACCTTTAGATCCGACTTCATCAGGTAGAAATGCTGTTTTTTATGGAGACAAAGCGATAGACCGTTCGCCTTGCGGTACAGGAACATCAGCAAGAATGGCGCAATTACATGCAAAAGGACTGCTTAAAAAAGGAGACGAATTTATACACGAAAGTTATATCGGAAGTAAGTTCGTTGGCAGAATAGAAGAAGAAACTGCAATTGACGATATTAAAGCCATCGTTCCCAGTATACAAGGATGGGCAAAAGTGTATGGTTACAATACCATAATCATTGATGAGGAAGACGATCCTTATGCACACGGATTTCAGGTTTTGTAATTCAATATTCCTGAATTAACCGTTCTTTATTTTTAAGTTTTTACAGCTTATTTTCAGTATCGTGAATAGGACTTTAAAACCTGATTTTGGCAGTTTAAAGTTCTATTGGCAAACTTATTTTTGTTTCTATAATTAAATAGGGAAGTTTCCTCGTATTCCAATAACTATGAAAAAGAATTTACTCCTTTTTGCCTTCTTTGTATCATTTCTGAACTGTAACCTATACTCGCAGATTAAAGAAATGATACCCTATCAGCCTTCTAAAACCGAGATTTTAGAACGATATAAAAAAGCTTTGTTATTGGATAAAGCAGTTAAAAATACCGTTTTCAAGACCAGTATAAGAGCACAGTGGCAAAGCGACGGAAAATCATTTTGGTATTCTAATGTTCTAAAAGACAGCATCATCGAATACATTTTGGTTGATGCCGGAAAAGGAACTAAAAATATTTTATTTGACGAACCAAAATTAAGAAATGCCCTAAGTTCAGTTACATTAATTAAAACTCCTCAAAAAAGTCTGGTTATTGATAGTTTAAATTATGATGCCAAAACAAGTTCTATAGCTTTAAAATATGATAAAAACTATTATCAGGTAAAGCTTTCAGATTATAGCATTCAAAAAATAAATTCCCTGTCTAAAGACAAAACAAAATATCCCAGTCTAAATCGGCAATGGCAAAGATGGAATTCTTTTCAGACAGACAGTATTTCTCCCAATAAAAAATGGCTGGCTTTTATAAAAGAGTATAATGTATTTATAAAGCCAATCGCTGGAGGAAATGAAATTCAATTCACAAAAGACGGCACAAAAGAAAAACCATACGGCTCCTTAGCCTGGTCACCAGATAGTAAATATGCGGTAGGTTATCATATTACGCCATTTACCGATTTGCCCGTTCATTATGTTTTAACTTCTGTAGCCAATACTACTCGAGGCGAATTACATTCCCAGCCTTATAAACAGCCGGGAGATCCTTTCACTACTTATGAAATGTATTTGTTTCATATCGAAAATCAAAAAACAACAAAAGTAAATGCTCCAATAATTGACTTTTTTGATGCGCCAGAATTGCATTGGAGAAAAGACAATCCAAATTACTTTACGTTTGAAAAAGTAGAAAGAGGCCATCAAAGATTTAGAATTTTCGAAGTAAATACCCAAACTGCCGAAACCCGTTCTGTAATCGATGAAAAGACCAATACTTTTATTTACGAATCCAGATTGTTTACGCATTATGGTAAAGAAAGCAACGAAATTGTAATGTCTTCTGAAAAAGACGGTTGGAGACATTTGTATTTAATTGATGCGATAACAGGTAAGGAGAAAAAACAAATTACAAAAGGAGAATGGGTTGTTCGAAGTGTAGACAGTATTGACGAAAAGAAAAGAGAAATTTGGTTTTCGGCAAGCGGAATGAATTCCAACGAAGATCCATATTATATTCATCATTATCGAATAGGTTTTGATGGAAAGAAACTTATTAATCTTACTCCTTCAAAAGGAAATCATCTGGTTTCTTTTTCGAAAAACAAACAATATTATGTCGATTCTTACTCAGAACCGAATGTGGCTACGATTATTGAACTTCATCGTACTTCTGATGGAAAAAAAATAATGGATCTTGAAAAATCAGATGCCACAGCTTATCTCGCTACAGGAATGTCTTTACCGGAACCTTTTCATGCGAAAGGGAGAGACGGAGTTACAGATATTTGGGGAATAATATGCCGTCCTGCAGATTTTGATCCTAATAAAAAATATCCTGTAATTGAAAGTATTTATGCAGGCCCGCAGGATTCTTTTGTGCCTAAAAATTTTATGGATCGCTACACAACTGAGATGCAGAGTCTGGCGCAGTTAGGATTTATAGTCGTACAAATTGATGGAATGGGAACTGCCAATAGATCAAAAGCTTTTCATGATGTCTGCTGGAAAAATTTAAAAGATGCCGGTTTTGAGGATCGTATTTTATGGATAAAAGCATTGGCTAAAAAATATCCTTATGTAGACGATTCAAGAGTGGGATTATATGGTACTTCTGCCGGAGGGCAAAATGCTTTAGGCGGTTTATTATTTCATCCGGAATTCTACAAAGCAGGAGTTGCCGCCTGCGGTTGCCACGACAATAGGGTCGATAAACAATGGTGGAATGAGCAATGGATGGGATATCCGGTTGGAGAACATTATAAAGAACAATCTAATGTGACCAATGCCAGTAAACTTACAGGAGATTTATTGTTAGTCATTGGAGAAGCCGATGAAAATGTACCGCCAGAATCTACTTATCGTGTTGCCGATGCCTTAATAAAAGCGGGAAAAACTTTTGAGTTTCTGCCTTTGCCAGGCGTTGGTCACAGTGATGGCGGGCCTTATGGAAGACAGATAAAACGAGATTTTTTTGTAAAACATTTATTAGGAGTTGATCCTCCAAGCCGAAACACTAATGAATTAAATCAATAATAAACGGAACTTATTTTAATTAAACCAAAAAACCACAAATGCTTAAAATAATAAAAAATAAAACCAGTTTTTTACCGAGATTATTGATTTTGATTGTTGTAAGTCCAATATCTCTTTTTGCACAGGATTCTGATTTGTATCTGCAAACGAGCGAAGTAAACAATACAATGGTGCATTATGAAGCCGATAAAGAAAGTATTATGCGGTTTTATGCCACCAACAGTAATGCTGATACTTTTGGTGTTCAGTATAATGAAAACAATTACAATACTCCAGAACGAAGAACTCGTCGGCTTCAATTAATTTCAGATTATAAAAAAGAACTCCAAAGTTTAAATTTTGATGCCATGAGTACTAATGGCAAAGTGGATTATATTTTATTTAATAGAAATTTAAACAACGAAGAATACGAATTACAACAGCAGCAAAAAGTATATGATAAGATTAAAATCTATTTTCCTTTTGATGAAAAAATTTATGGCTTAGAAAAACCACGCCGAAGAGGACTTAAAGTAAATGGAGAACTAGTTGCGAAAGAACTGGAAGATTTACGCAAAACCATCAAAGATCAAATCAAAAAAGTCGAGAAAATTGAAGGTTTGGATAAAGTTTCTTCAGAATTTGCTACTTCTCACGCAAAAGGATTACAGCAAATTTTAAAGAATTATTTTGACTTTTATAATGGTTACGATCCCTTATTTTCCTGGTGGGTTCCCAAAACTTACAGTGAAGTTGATGTTGCTTTAGGAGAATATGCTTTGCTTTTAAAGTCAAAAAGAAAAGATGCCAGTACTCAAAAAGAAGATGGAAGCGGTATTGTTGGAAATCCAATTGGCAGAGAAGAATTAATTCGTCAGCTGCAAACGGAGTTTATACCGTATTCTCCTGAAGAATTGGTGGCTATTGCGAATAAAGAATTTGCCTGGTGTGATGCCGAATTATTAAAAGCCTCTCGTGAAATGGGCTTTGGAGACAATTGGAAAGCAGCGCAAGAAAAAGTTAAAAACTCTTTTGTGGCACCTGGAGATCAACCGCAGGCAATGTTGGATTTATACAATCAGTCGGTAGATTTTTTAAAACAAAATAATCTTTTGACCATACCGCCAATTGCAGAAGAAAGCTGGCGCATGTACATGATGTCTCCCGAAGCGCAAAAAATTAATCCCTTTTTTCTAGGCGGAGAATCTCTTATTATTTCCTATCCAACAAGTACTATGAGTTATAGTGAAAAGATGATGAGCATGCGCGGTAATAATCCAAATTTTTCCAGAGCGACTATTCATCACGAATTAATTGCGGGACATCATCTACAACAATTTATGAGAGATCGATACAAAGCATACCGTCATTTTGATACTCCGTTTTGGGTGGAAGGAAATTCATTGTACTGGGAAATGCTGTTATGGGATTTGAAATTTCCTCAAACACCACAAGATAAAATCGGCATGCTGTTTTGGAGAATGCATCGCTGTGCAAGAATTATTTTTTCGTTAAACTATCATTTAGGAAAATGGAGTCCGCAGCAATGTATTGATTTTTTAGTTGATCGCGTAGGACATGAACGTGCCAATGCTGAAGGCGAAGTACGAAGATCATTTGTAGGCGGTTACAGTCCGTTATACCAAATTGCTTATATGCTGGGTGGATTGCAGTTTACTGCCTTAAAAGAAGAATTAGTCACAAGCGGGAAAATGACGTATCAGCAATATCATGATGCTATTTTGAGAGAAAATGCGATGCCAATTGAATTGTTGAGAGCATTATTGACTAATCAATCCTTGCAAAGAGATTTTAAAACCAACTGGAAATTTTACAAATTTTAATTAAGATACAAGCACATTTATGAAACAGGTAGTAGTAATAGGTGGAGGAATTATAGGATTGAGTTCGGCATTTTATTTACAGCAAAGTGGTTGTAAAGTTACTGTGATAGACAAAGATAATTTTGAAAACAATTGTTCTTATGGCAATTTAGGATATGTCTGTCCGAGTCACTTTATACCATTAGCAGCACCTGGAATTGTCTGGCAGGGATTCAAATGGATGTTTAATTCTAAAAGTCCGTTTTATGTAAAGCCTTCTTTTAATAAAGCATTATTGGATTGGGGATTAAATTTTGTAAAAAGTGCTACCGAAACAAATGTTGCCAAATCGGCTATTCCGCTTCGAGATATATCCTTATTGAGTCAGAACGAGTTTTTAGAGTGGAAAAAAATCCCAGGCTTTGAATTTGCTTACGAACACAAAGGAATGCTGGAAGTTTTTCAAACCGAAGCAGTTGCTAAACACGCAGAACATACTGTTTCTAAAGGAAGAGAATTAGGTTTAGATGTAAACTTACTGGATTATGAAGCGCTGCAGGCATTAGAACCTCAAACCAAAATTAATGCAATAGGAGCTGTGCAGTTCAATTGTGATGCACATGTTTATCCAAATAAATTAATGAAAGTTTTAAAGGAGCATTTAGTAGCAAATGGTGTTCAGTTTCAATCGGGAGAAACTGTGGTTTCATTTGAAAAAGAGAATAATGTTGTTAAAAAAGTAATTACTGATAAACAGTCTTATGAAGCGGATGAAATTGTCATTGCAACGGGATCGTGGACAAGAGAAATTGCGGCTTTAGTAAATGCCAAAGTATCACTAATGCCCGGAAGAGGATATTCGATAACACTAGAAAATTCTGATTATAAAGTAAATCATCCCATTATTCTGGCTGAAGGCAGAGTTGCTATAGCGCCTATGGATGGCAACAAAATTAGATTTGGAGGTACAATGGAGGTAGTACCTACAACTGAAAAGCCACAATATCATCGTATCAACGGAATATTAAATGCAGTTAAAGATTTCCTGCCGGAATTTGATATTCAAAAACCATCAGAAGAAGATATTTGGTATGGTTACCGACCATGTTCTGCAGATGGACTGCCTTATATTGGAAGAATAAAAAAATACAATAATGTGGTGGTTGCAACCGGACATTCTATGATGGGATTAAGTCTTGGCCCGGGCACAGGAAAATTGGTTTCAGAAATTGTAAACAGAGAAGCTACAAGTATGAATATTGATGCTTTTGAAGTAGAAAGGTTTGGGTAGATACAGCTTCTAAAAACAGATTTTCATTCAAAAACAAAAAAACAAAACAACAAGGAAATATGGAATCAACAACAGAAAAAAATAATTTCAAAAGATCATTAGGATTATTAGATGCTACCATGATTGTTGCGGGTTCTATGATTGGATCAGGAATTTTCATTGTTAGTGCAGATATCGTTCGTAATGTTGGATCGGCATGTGCTTTATTACTGATTTGGTTATTTACGGGCTTTTTAACCATTGCCGCAGCACTTAGTTATGGAGAGTTGAGCAGTATGTTTCCGAAGGCTGGAGGACAATATGTTTATTTAAAAGAAGCTTTCAATTCACTTACCGGTTTTTTGTACGGCTGGAGTTTTTTTGCAGTGATACAAACTGGTTCTATCGCTGCGGTTGGGGTTGCTTTTAGCAAATTTGCGGCTTATGTTTTTCCTTCGTTAAGCGAAAAAAATATTATCATAGATTTCAGTTTTTTACAAATATCAGCAGCACAATTAACATCAATAATTCTGGTTGTTTTTCTTACCTATGTGAATACAAGAGGCGTAAAAGAAGGAAAAATGATTCAGACTATTTTTACGCTCGTAAAATTAATTGCATTATTTGGACTTATCATTTTTGGTTTTAGTCTTGCTGCAAAAGCTGATATTTGGAAAGCAAATTGGAGCACAGGTTTTTCTATTAATAAATTAGATGGAAATACGTTGGTTCCTTATTCAGGATTTGCGGTTATGGGAGCTTTAGCAGCAAGTCTTGTCGGAAGTTTGTTCAGCAGTGATTCCTGGAATAATGTCACTTTTATTGCTGGCGAAATAAAAAATCCTTCTAAAAATATCGGAAGAAGTCTTTTCTTGGGAACTTTAATTGTAACCATCATTTATATTGCCACCAATATGATGTATTTGTCGGTTCTTTCTATAAATGAAATTGCCTATGCTGAAAACGATCGTGTAGGTGTGGTAGCATCGCAGCATATTTTTGGAAATTCAGGAACTTATATCATCGCCATATTATTGATGATTTCGACTTTCGGATGTAATAACGGATTAATACTTTCCGGAGCCCGCGTTTATCATACGATGGCTAAAGATGGATTGTTTTTTAAACAATTAGGGCATTTAAATAAAAATGGAGTGCCGGAAAAAGCACTATGGATTCAATGTATTTGGGCATCGGCACTTTGTTTAAGCGGCAAATACAATGAACTTTTAGAGTATGTAATATTTGTCGTTTTAATATTTTACATTTTAACCATTGCTGGAATTTTTAGACTTCGTAAAACAAAACCAGATTTAGAGCGTCCTTATAAAGCTATTGGTTATCCGTTTTTACCTTTTATTTATATCATTGCAGCTGTGACTATTTGTATTATGCTTTTGATTTACAAATACAATTCCTCGATACCGGGATTGGCAATTGTGCTTTTAGGAATTCCGATTTATTATTATTTCGTGAGTAAAGACAAATCTTAGATCTAACTATTGTTTAAAAGTTTTTTTGCCACAAATTACACAAATTAGCACAAATCGTTGTGTTTTAAAAAATATAATTCGTGTAAATCCGTGTAATTCGTGGCGAAAAAATACCACTTAATGAACATCTCTAAACTTTATTAATTGTATGAAACATTCATTAGCACAAAGCAAAAAAGGAAAGTCATTTGCTTTTTTACTTTTATCTTTCGTTTTTTTGGGAACTGCTCAATCTGTGGTTTCACAAACGAAATCTCCAGTTTTGCAATATGTAGTTTCGATGCCTGATCCTGAAAATCATTATTTTCATGTGGAATTATATTGCAGTAGCTGGCAGGAGGAAACAATTGATTTTAAAATGCCAAACTGGATGCCGGGTTATTATCAATTGATGCATTACAGTAAAATGGTAGAAAATTTTACTGCAAAGGTTAATAATAAAAATATAGCTGTAAAAAAGCTGAACGAAAACAGCTGGCAGATTAAGACGCCAAAGAATAAACCATTCACTTTAAGTTATGATGTAAAAGCCGATAAACAGTTTGTAGCCAATAGTTATCTGGATGCTTCACATGCTTATATAATTCCGAATAGTTTGTTTGTCTATATCGATGGACACATTAATACCTCTGTTTCTGTAAAAATCGAAGGAATAAAAAAAGACTTTAAAATCGCAACAGGCTTAGAACCAATTGCTGGAAAAACAAATGAATTTACAGCTCCGGATTTTGATATTTTATACGATTGTCCACTATTAATTGGAGATTTAGAAGAATTGCCTTCTTTTAAAGTTAACGGAATCCAACACCGTTTTATAGGCTATAAAATAGGCGATTTTGATAAAGTAAAATTTATGGACAATCTAAAAAAGGTTGTTGAATCGGCAGTAGCCATAATTGGAGATATACCTTATAAACAATATACATTTATAGGAATTGGCTCGGGGCAGGGTGGTATCGAACACCTCAATAATACAACGGTTAGTTTTGATGGTTCAGATTTGCATAAACCGGAGGCAATGAACAGAATGATGAGTTTTTTGGCTCATGAATATTTTCATCATTATAATGTAAAAAGAATCAGACCTTTTGAATTGGGGCCATTTGATTATGACAAAGGAAGCAAAACAAATCTTTTATGGGTAAGCGAAGGCTTATCGGTTTATTATGAATATCTAATTGTAAAGAGAGCTAGTTTGATAAGTGAGCAGACTTTATTTCAAAATTTAGAAAGTGCCATCAATGCTTTTGAGAATTCTCCAGGCAGATCATATCAATCTTTGACTCAGGCAAGTTTTGAAACCTGGAGTGACGGCCCTTTTGGTAAACAGGGAGAAAATGCAGCTAAATCTATTTCTTACTATGAAAAAGGACCTGCTGTTGGTCTTGTTTTGGATTTTGCTATTCGTAAAGCAACACAGAATCAAAAATCCTTAGATGATGTAATGCGTCTTTTATATTGGAAATATTATAAAAAATTACAGCGCGGTTTTACAGATGCTGAATTTCAGGAATCCTGCGAAAAGATCTCAGGATGTTCATTAAATAGCATTTTTGAATATGTTTATACCACAAAACCAATTGATTACAATAATTATTTAAAATATGCAGGTTTACAGCTGAATGAAAAATTAGATACCGTTTCAAATAGTAGAAAATTTTCTTTTCAGATTTTAGAATCAGCTAATGATAACCAAAGGAAAATATTGCGCAGCTGGTTAGAACAGTAAAGCTAGAATTAGAATATTTAAAAGCCCATCATAAATTAGTTTAATTAATTGTGATGGGCTTTTAGTTTTTGTCAATATCTCGATTTTTTGAATGAATCTTATTAAATGATTATTTTGAGTATTTAATATTGATGTTTTTTTAATGTATTTTGAAATTACATGCTTTTTGTTGTATGGAATTAACATATTTTTTTTGAATACCATTTTTTTTAATCAGTTTTGACTTAAAAAAGATAATAAGAGGATAATATAATATAGCTTTCGGATAAATTGTTGGCTTTCGTGAGATTGGTTATCATTTAACTTTACAAGTGTTTAAAATACACAATTAATATTAAGTGTATTAAAGAAGCATTTTTTAACTAAACAAAAACCAAAAACCAAAAAGCTATGAATTTTACTAACCATTCAGTATTGCAAAATTTTGGAAATAAACTGTTAAAGAAAAAACTGGGATTTACCATCTTTTTTCTTTTGACATTTTTAACTTCCGTTGCACAAACAAAGATTCAAGGTTCCATAAAAGATATTCATGGAGTTCCGATTTCAGGAGTCTCAATTATGGAAAAAAATACATCTAATAATGGTGTATTGTCAGATTTTGACGGTAATTTCCAGATGACACTTCAAAAACCAAATTCTAAATTGGTTGTTTCTTATGTCGGATTTGCATCCCAGGAAGTTACAGTTTCAGGTAATAAAGTAGATGTAGTGCTAATCGAAAATGCGGAGCAATTAGCCGATGTTGTGGTAGTCGGATACGGTACTCAAAAGAAATCGAGAGTTACAAGTGCTATTGCGAGTATCAAAGAAAAAGATTTTACGCGAGGAGCAATTAGAGATGCTTCGGACCTTATTAAAGGAAAAGTTGCAGGTCTAACCATTAGCAATGGTTCCGGAGATCCTTCTGCTGCACCCAATATTTCATTGCGTGGGGTATCTTCTTTAAAAGGAGGATCGGCTCCTTTGGTCTTGATCAACGGTGTACCTGGTGGAATCGATACGGTTTCTCCAAATGAAATTGCTTCTATCGAGGTATTAAAAGATGCGTCTGCTGCAGCGATTTATGGAACAAGGGGAGCAAATGGAGTAATTTTAATTACAACAAAAACAGTTAGTAAAGAGATACAGCCAACCCTAACATATTCTGCTTTTACGACTGTATCTAATTTTGCTAAAAAAGCAGACTTTTTGGATGCAGGTGCGTTAAGAAGTTTATTGGCTCAGGGTACTAAAATGCCTTTTACAGATGAAGGAGCAACTACAAATTGGCTGGATGAAATTTCAAGAAGCAGTTTTGCTCAAAATCATAATTTAGACCTTAAAGGTGGAACTGCTAAAACAAACTATGTAGTGAACTTAAATTATGTAGATCAAACAGGAGTTTTTAATGGTACGTTTAACAAAGAATATAGATTCTCATTTGATGTTAATCATACGATGTTTAATGATAAATTAAAAATTAATTTAAACTTATTGAATGGAACGCAAAAAATGGGAATTTCACCTGGTACAGCTGGTTATGCTTACAGACAGGCAATGATTAGAAACCCTACTGCTCCAGTTTATAATGCTGATGGCACATATGCAGAAACCAATAGATTTCAGTATTACAATCCGGTTGCAATCTTAAATGAAACAAAACAAGACAGACAAAGTACCTGGCAGAGGTTTACGGCTAATATTACTTTAGATTTATTACCGGGATGGGATGTAAGTGCTTTACTTGCCAAAAATAAAAATTCAGGTTTGGATGGATATTCTGAAACGAAAAAACACTATTCAAATACAATAAACGGTCGAAATGGAGTTGCTTCAAGAAGTACTGGCCAGACAGACAGAGACTTCGTTGAGCTTACTTCTAAGTATAATAAGAAATTAGATAAACACGAATTTACTTTACTGGGAGGTTACAGCTATCAATATACTGTCAATGAAGGTTTCTCAGCATCTAATTTTGATTTCCCAACAGACGCTTTTTCTTATAATAATTTAGGAGCAGGTAATGCACTTTCTGATGGAAAAGCATCTATGGCAAGTTATAAAAATGATGATAAATTGATTGGTTTCTTTGGAAGAGCTAATTACAACTTTAATAATAAATATGATCTTTTGCTTAGTATTAGAAGAGAAGGTTCTTCTAAGTTTGGACAAAATCATAAATGGGGTAATTTCCCGGCTGTTTCTGCTGGTTGGAGTATCAATAAAGAGTCTTTTCTTAGAGATGTGGCTGCTATAAACAATTTAAAATTAAGAGGAGGTTATGGTGTTACAGGGGTAATTCCTGGAGAATCGTATCTGTCTCAGACTTTATATAATTATGATGGTTATTTTTTTAATGACGGAAAATGGGTAAAAGGATTAGTACCCGCAAGTAATCCTAATCCGGATTTACGCTGGGAAAAAACAGCAGAGGTGAATGTTGGTGTTGATTTCGGATTTTTTAATAACAGAATTAGTGGAAGTTTTGATGTTTACAACAAAAAAACAAGTGATATGTTGTGGGATTATGCTGTTCCAACACCTCCATATTTATATTCTAGCATTACTGCAAATGTTGGAAAAATGGAAAACAAAGGTTTTGAGATTCTGCTAAATACAATTCCGGTTAAAACAGAAAATTTTATTTGGAATTCTTCTATGACTTTTTCACATAATAAGAATAAGTTGACAAGTCTTTCAAATGATTTATATAGTATTGATAGAAACTTTATTAATACTGGGGATACTGGTGACCCAATCTCTTTTACAACACATAGATTAGAAGTTGGGCAGTCCATAGGTAATTATTGGGGATTAAAATCGGTTGACATTACTACAGACGGAAAATGGATTATTGAAACTGCTGATGGAACCAGAAAAACATTGACACCGGATTTATATAACGATGCTAACAAACAGTATTTAGGTAACGGAATACCAAATTACGTTGCTGGTTGGACGAATACATTTACCTATAAAAAATTTGATTTAAGTATCGTAATGACTGGAGCTTTCGATTTTCAGATATTGAACTCTCAGCGTATGTTCTACGAAAATCCTACAATCAATTATAATATGTTGTCTTCAGCTTTTGATAAAGTATATGATAAAGCAGTTTTAAATTATAATCAAACATATGTTAGTTATTATTTAGAACAAGGAGATTATGCAAAGCTTGATAATGTTACACTAACTTATAATTTCGACGTTAAGCCTTATAAGTTTATCAGTGCAATGCGTGTATATGCTTCGGCAAATAATTTGGCAGTGATTACAAAATACAAAGGTTTGGATCCAGAGATTGCTAGAGACAATGTATTGGCGCAAGGATTGGATAACAGAGATAAATATCCAACTACAAGAGGTTTTACTTTAGGTTTAAATGTAACTTTTTAAAAAAAAATAAAGATGAAAAATCAAAATATAGTATATAAGATCCTTATTTCCGGTTTACTTCTTTTAGGAACTGGGTGCACAAATTTGGATGAGACAGTTTATGATAAAATAACTGCTGAAGGCACAACGCTTACTGAAGAAGATTTGACGAGTATTATTGCGCCAGCTTATACTTCGTTTAGAGGAATTTTTTGGAACTGGGATGGTTTACATGATTTGTATGAAGAATCATCAGACTGTTTGGTAACACCGCAACGAAACGGTATTGGCTGGGGAGATTATTACATCACAATGCATCTGCATACTTGGGGATCTACGCTTCCTCATGCAGAGGGTAACTGGAGTTATATGTATACAGGAGTAAATAGTGTGAATAGAGCAATATATCAAATAGAACAAATTGAAGGTATCCCAAATAAAGATAAAGTAATTCAGGAACTAAAAGCATTAAGAGCGATTTATTACTATTTACTGTTAGATAATTTTAGAAACGTTCCTATAGTAACTTCTTTTATCAATCCTCCAGGTTATCTTCCAGTTCAGAATACAGGAAAAGAGGTGTATGATTTTGTTGAAAGCGAATTAAAAACAGCACTACCATTTTTAAGTGAAGAAAACAACACGGAAACTTATGGAAAAGTTACAAAATGGGCGGTTAAAATGACTTTGGCAAAATTGTATTTAAATGCACAAGTATATATTGGTACTCCTAAATATAATGAAGCTTTGGCTGAGGTTAATGATATTATAAACAGTGGAAAATTTAGTTTGGCAAGTAATTACGCAGACAACTTCAAAATTAAAAACGAGGGATCTCCGGAAGAAATATTATCTATTCCTTTTGATCAGGTTAAAACCGGAGGAAGTTATTGGCCATTTAAATCTTTAGCAGCTCCTAGTCAGGCAACATTTGAAATGAGCGGTGGGCCTTGGAACGGAACTGGAGGAATTCCTCAATTTATTGATACTTACGATCCAGATGATCAAAGATTAAAAGACTGCTGGTTGGGAGGTAAGCAATACACAAGCAAAGGAGAACCAATAATGGTTGATGGTAAACAATTTGAATATATTAATTTCATGACAAACGTAAATGGCTGTGAGCCTAATGAAGGTTACAGATTGGTTAAATATGAAATAGGAACAGGAGATATTGGGCAAACAAGTAATGATGTGCCTTTTTACAGATACACAGATGCACTGATGATTAAAGCGGAATGTCTATTAAGAGCTGGAGATGCTGAAGGAGCAGCAGTAATTGTTTCACAAATCAGACAAAGAGATTTTAAAAATACCAATCCGGCTAAGGCAACAGTTTCAGGAGCTAAACTGAATGGAGGTAGTGTTTATAAATATGGAACTTATGATTCTGGTGTTATTACCAAATTAGAAGGAGGCGCTGATATTCAGTATGGAGGTTTCTTAGATGAACTTGCTTGGGAATTTATTGGAGAAGCACATAGAAAACAAGATTTGATACGATTTGGAGTATTTACTAAAAAATCTTGGTTTACTCATACGCCAAATGGTGATTTCAGAAGTATTTTGCCAATACCACAGTCTGTAAGAGATACCAATAGTAATCTGCAACAAAATCCAGGTTATAATTAAAGAGTTCTATAATAATAATTTCGATAGGGAGCAGATTAATTTTTGCTTCCTGTCTTTTTAATACTGTAAATGTATACATAGAGATTTTTTTTTATCTTTAGATTTATGTGATTATCCAAATAAACACTATTTAAAAACATGTTAATGTTTAGTTTGTAAACTTTTAAAAAGTTTTTGGTTAAAATAATAAAAAATGATTTGATTATGGAAATTAAAGTCCACAATTTACAGAATGGTCAGGTAAGAGTAGAAGGTTTTTTGCCTTCTAATGAAAACAATAATTTTTATACATTTTCTTATACCGGAATTACAAAACAGGTAAAATGCAAAGTTTGGCTTCCTGTGTCAAGTTACTTAATAGAGCATCCTAAAGGATTAGTTTTAATTGATCAAATGTGCCATGCTGATATGTACCAAATTAAGCGTGATAAAAAAGAACTCAGTTTTTTTCAAAACCTAATCAATAAACCTTTTATAGAGCTGGAAGATATTATTAATGAAAAGTTGGCAAAAGTTGGGTATAAGTCAAATGATATAGATTATTTAATTCCAAGTGATATTCCATCAAATTATTCCAGAAAATTAAATTATCTGAAAAGTGCAAAAAAAGTTATGATAAGTGATTTGCAATGGAATACTGAGATTCAAAAAAAATCAATGGAACTATTATCTGACAACTGGAACGATTTAAATCTTCAAAAATTTAATTTTTCAAAAACGGGTATTGGTCCACAAGGTCTGTCTTACGATTTATTTGGAGATAAATCAGTTGTTTTGGTAAGTACACCGGAATACAGTTCTGGAGCAGTAACAACAATTATTAAGAACAACAATGACTGTTGACCAGAAACTTTGATGTTCGGTTGTAAATAAAAGAATGTTTAGAATCAGAAAATAAAATCCATTTGTATTATATGTATAATGATAAACATCCCGACAGTTTGCAAAATCTGTCGGGTTTGTTTTTTATACATATATATAATAGTGTAATTCAATTTTTCCGTAGAGACGCACCGCAGTGCGTCTAATGCGTATAAAGGACGTGAAAGAAAGATGGTATTTAAGAGATTGTAAAATGGGATTTTGAATTTCAAAAATTGGGATTTAAATTTTGAGGAGCAATTTCCCGCTATCCGCTGCAATCTTTTTGTGGCGAACCCCGCCACAAAAAGGATTTCCGCTTCTATCGGGGCTAGTGGAGCTGTTTTCATAAGAAGGTTTATCTTTAAAAAGCGGCTTCAAAGTTTGAAAATTCCATAAAAACAGAAATCCGAAAAGAGCAATAAATATCAAATTAATAGATTAATGGAGAAAAATCTTACTTGTTGTTAAAAAAATTCAATCTGTAAACAAGCCGTTACCAGTAAGTTAGGGAAAAGATCAAAAAAAAGACAAAAAAACATAGAAAAAAAGCTTGCGAAAGCGGAAAAAGGTGCTACTTTTGCACCCGCAACAGCGAAAACGTTCACAGAAATACTGACAGGAAAGAAGGATCAAATGGGAAGAGATTTTCAAAAAAAAAGATTCGGAAAAGCTTGTGAGATTTGAAAAATGCTTTTACATTTGCACCCCGCAAATACGGGAAGTTCATTGAGGGATTGGGAGGAAAGGTTGAAAAACTGAGACGAAAAAAAAGTTTCAATTTTTTTTAAATTTTTCTTGCAGGAAACAAAAAGAATTTCTAGTTTTGCACCCGCTTTGAGAAACAAGCGAAGGAAACAAAATTACGTTCGTAGACATATTGAATTGACAGCCGTCTCGTCACAAGACGAGACAAAATAGAATAAGAGTAATAGAATCGAGAGATTCGAGACAAACCGACTGGAATAAGGCATCGACTATATAATATTAAAATATACGATGAAGAGTTTGATCCTGGCTCAGGATGAACGCTAGCGGCAGGCTTAACACATGCAAGTCGAGGGGTATATTTCTTCGGAGATAGAGACCGGCGCACGGGTGCGTAACGCGTATGCAATCTGCCTTTCACAGAGGGATAGCCCAGAGAAATTTGGATTAATACCTCATGGTATTATAGAGTGGCATCACTTTATAATTAAAGTCACAACGGTGAAAGATGAGCATGCGTCCCATTAGCTAGTTGGTAAGGTAACGGCTTACCAAGGCAACGATGGGTAGGGGTCCTGAGAGGGAGATCCCCCACACTGGTACTGAGACACGGACCAGACTCCTACGGGAGGCAGCAGTGAGGAATATTGGTCAATGGGCGCAAGCCTGAACCAGCCATGCCGCGTGCAGGATGACGGTCCTATGGATTGTAAACTGCTTTTGTACGAGAAGAAACACTCCTTCGTGAAGGAGCTTGACGGTATCGTAAGAATAAGGATCGGCTAACTCCGTGCCAGCAGCCGCGGTAATACGGAGGATCCAAGCGTTATCCGGAATCATTGGGTTTAAAGGGTCCGTAGGCGGTCCTGTAAGTCAGTGGTGAAAGCCCATCGCTCAACGATGGAACGGCCATTGATACTGCAGGACTTGAATTACCAGGAAGTAACTAGAATATGTAGTGTAGCGGTGAAATGCTTAGAGATTACATGGAATACCAATTGCGAAGGCAGGTTACTACTGGTTGATTGACGCTGATGGACGAAAGCGTGGGTAGCGAACAGGATTAGATACCCTGGTAGTCCACGCCGTAAACGATGGATACTAGCTGTTGGGGGCAACTTCAGTGGCTAAGCGAAAGTGATAAGTATCCCACCTGGGGAGTACGAACGCAAGTTTGAAACTCAAAGGAATTGACGGGGGCCCGCACAAGCGGTGGAGCATGTGGTTTAATTCGATGATACGCGAGGAACCTTACCAAGGCTTAAATGCAGACTGACCGATTTGGAAACAGATCTTTCGCAAGACAGTTTACAAGGTGCTGCATGGTTGTCGTCAGCTCGTGCCGTGAGGTGTCAGGTTAAGTCCTATAACGAGCGCAACCCCTGTTGTTAGTTGCCAGCGAGTAGTGTCGGGAACTCTAACAAGACTGCCAGTGCAAACTGTGAGGAAGGTGGGGATGACGTCAAATCATCACGGCCCTTACGCCTTGGGCTACACACGTGCTACAATGGCCGGTACAGAGAGCAGCCACCTCGCGAGGGGGAGCGAATCTATAAAGCCGGTCACAGTTCGGATCGGAGTCTGCAACTCGACTCCGTGAAGCTGGAATCGCTAGTAATCGGATATCAGCCATGATCCGGTGAATACGTTCCCGGGCCTTGTACACACCGCCCGTCAAGCCATGGAAGCTGGGGGTGCCTGAAGTCGGTGACCGCAAGGAGCTGCCTAGGGTAAAACTGGTAACTAGGGCTAAGTCGTAACAAGGTAGCCGTACCGGAAGGTGCGGCTGGAACACCTCCTTTCTAGAGCCCATTTTGTTAGCCTCAGGGCACGAATGGGAAACAAGATGCCACTCTACAGGTTTGGAATTTTAGATTGTATTACTCTTGCTGTTGATTTAAAAAATGATAAACAATTAAGTAAAACAGAGTCTCGTAGCTCAGCTGGTTAGAGTACTACACTGATAATGTAGGGGTCGGCAGTTCGAGTCTGCCCGGGACTACTATTTGACTTAATTAAAAGGAAATTTTAGGGGTTGAGACCTTATGAGCAATAATTCATAACTCATAACTAATAACTCATCACTAAAGAAATGGGGGATTAGCTCAGCTGGCTAGAGCGCCTGCCTTGCACGCAGGAGGTCAACGGTTCGACTCCGTTATTCTCCACTGATTTGCTCCAAGGAGTAGATAAAAGTTCATTGACATATTGAGATAAGAAAATAATAAGAAAGTAGAAAGCGTTTTTGTTATAAGTAACAAAAACAAAAAAAACGGTCTTGTTTTAAGTAACAAGATTGGTACAATAAGCAAAATAAGGGCGTATGGGGAATGCCTAGGCTCTCAGAGGCGAAGAAGGACGTGATAAGCTGCGAAAAGCTGCGGGGACGAGCACACATCGATCGATCCGCAGATATCCGAATGGGGCAACCCACTATGTTGAAGACATAGTACACCGATAGGTGGGCAAACCCGCTGAACTGAAACATCTAAGTAGGCGGAGGAGAAGAAAACAAAAGTGATTCCGTAAGTAGTGGCGAGCGAACGCGGATTAGCCCAAACCAATTATGTTACGGCATAGTTGGGGTTGTAGGACCACGACATTTTATGCATGCAGAACCGGAACCGGCTGGAAAGTCGGGCCACAGAGGGTGATAGCCCCGTATGGGTAATAAATGTAATGAATAGTGGTATCCTGAGTAGGGCGGGGCACGTGAAACCCTGTCTGAATTTGGCGGGACCATCCGCTAAGGCTAAATACTCCTGAGAGACCGATAGTGAACCAGTACCGTGAGGGAAAGGTGAAAAGAACCGTGAATAACGGAGTGAAATAGATCCTGAAACCATACGCCTACAAGCGGTCGGAGCCCTTAAGTGGGGTGACGGCGTGCCTTTTGCATAATGAGCCTACGAGTTAACGTTGCTGGCAAGGATAAGTGTTTAAGACATGGATCCGTAGCGAAAGCGAGTCTGAATAGGGCGCTTTAGTCAGTAGTGTTAGACGCGAAACCGTGTGATCTACCCATGGGCAGGTTGAAGCTGTGGTAACACACAGTGGAGGACCGAACCGGTTGACGTTGAAAAGTCTTCGGATGACCTGTGGGTAGGGGTGAAAGGCCAATCAAACTCGGAAATAGCTCGTACTCCCCGAAATGCATTTAGGTGCAGCGTTATTTTAGTTATATAGAGGTAGAGCTACTGATTGGATGCGGGGGCTTCACCGCCTACCAATTCCTGACAAACTCCGAATGCTATATAATGATTGATAACAGTGAGGGCTTGGGTGCTAAGGTCCAAGTCCGAGAGGGAAAGAACCCAGACCATCAGCTAAGGTCCCCAAATATATGTTAAGTTGAAAGAACGAGGTTTGTCTGCCCAGACAGCTAGGATGTTGGCTTGGAAGCAGCCATTCATTTAAAGAGTGCGTAACAGCTCACTAGTCGAGCGGACGAGCATGGATAATAATCGGGCATAAACATATTACCGAAGCTATGGATTTGCAAGCAATTGTAAGTGGTAGGGGAGCATTCCAGCAGGGTTGAAGGTGTATCGTAAGGTATTCTGGACCGGCTGGAAAAGAAAATGTAGGCATAAGTAACGATAATGCGGGCGAGAAACCCGCACACCGAAAAACTAAGGTTTCCACAGCTATGCTAATCAGCTGTGGGTTAGTCTGGTCCTAAGGCGAACCCGAAAGGGACAGTCGATGGCCAACGGGTTAATATTCCCGTACTACTTATTGCTGTGATGGGGTGACGGAGTGATGAAAGCGCCGCGAACTGACGGAATAGTTCGTTGAAGTACCTAGCTATAGGTTCTGTAGTGAAATGCGCAGGAACTGGTGAAATACGATAGTACTCGGAGTCTTCGGACAAAGAGATAGTGCGCCTAAGGGCTTCCAAGAAAAACCTCTAAACTTCAGGCAATAAGTACCAGTACCGTAAACCGACACAGGTAGTTGAGGAGAGAATCCTAAGGTGCTCGAGAGATTCATGGCTAAGGAATTAGGCAAAATAGACCTGTAACTTCGGGAGAAAGGTCGCCCTGAGCAATCAGGGCCGCAGTGAAGAGGTCCAGGCGACTGTTTATCAAAAACACAGGGCTCTGCAAAATCGTAAGATGAAGTATAGGGCCTGACACCTGCCCGGTGCTGGAAGGTTAAGAGGAGATGTTATCTTCGGAGAAGCATTGAATTGAAGCCCCAGTAAACGGCGGCCGTAACTATAACGGTCCTAAGGTAGCGAAATTCCTTGTCGGGTAAGTTCCGACCTGCACGAATGGTGTAACGATCTGGACACTGTCTCAGCCATGAGCTCGGTGAAATTGTAGTAACGGTGAAGATGCCGTTTACCCGCAGTGGGACGAAAAGACCCTGTGCACCTTTACTATAGCTTAGTATTGACCTTGGATAAATGATGTGTAGGATAGGTTGGAGACTGTGAAGCGGCGTCGCCAGGCGTTGTGGAGTCATTGTTGAAATACAACCCTTTGTTTATCTGAGGCCTAACCCCGCGTTGCGGGGGACATTGCTTGGTGGGTAGTTTGACTGGGGTGGTCGCCTCCAAAAGAGTAACGGAGGCTTCTAAAGGTTCCCTCAGTACGCTTGGTAACCGTGCGTAGAGTGCAATGGCATAAGGGAGCTTGACTGAGAGACATACAGGTCGATCAGGTACGAAAGTAGAGCATAGTGATCCGGTGGTTCCGCATGGAAGGGCCATCGCTCAAAGGATAAAAGGTACGCCGGGGATAACAGGCTGATCTCCCCCAAGAGCTCATATCGACGGGGGGGTTTGGCACCTCGATGTCGGCTCGTCACATCCTGGGGCTGGAGAAGGTCCCAAGGGTTGGGCTGTTCGCCCATTAAAGTGGCACGCGAGCTGGGTTCAGAACGTCGTGAGACAGTTCGGTCTCTATCTACTGCGGGCGTTAGAAATTTGAGTGGATCTGATTCTAGTACGAGAGGACCGAATTGGACAAACCTCTAGTGTATCTGTTGTCCCGCCAGGGGCACCGCAGAGTAGCTACGTTTGGAAGGGATAAGCGCTGAAAGCATATAAGCGCGAAACCCACCACAAGATGAGATTTCTTTTAAGGATCGTGGAAGATGACCACGTTGATAGGCTATAGATGTAAAGGCAGTAATGTCATAGTCGAGTAGTACTAATAATCCGTAAGCTTATGTACGAACTTTTCCCTCTCTGGTCCCAGACCAGGGAGGGAGGAAACTTTCTTAAACTTAATAAAACTTATTTGTTTCTTTATCTCAGTATGTTAAAATATTGTCCGCACCGCGGAAGGTTAAAGGTTATATGTTATCAGTCAAGCGTTTAAAACGAGAAACTATAAACAACAAACCAATAACCAACAACCTTAAGGTGGTTATTGCGGCGGGGCTCACCTCTTCCCATCCCGAACAGAGAAGTTAAGCCCGCCTGCGCAGATGGTACTGCAGTTTTGTGGGAGAGTATGTCGTCGCCTTTCTTTTAAGAATCCTCATCATGTTTTTGATGAGGATTTTTTGTTTTGCAGCACTTTTGCTTTTTTCTTTAAAAAGCAAAAGATACAGCGGACAGCCCGGCCCGGAGGGAAACGCCATTAATTATTACGAAATAGAAAATACAAAACTCGAGCAAAATTAATACAGAATAATTCTTTTCTTTATTTTTCAATCACGATGAAATTTTTGATACTAAAGGGTTAAAATGTTAGCAAGAAAATCCTCGGATGTAAAAGCTATAGTACATGAATTTTCTCAGAAGCAATTGGAGTTTTCAAATGACTATCCAATCTTTAGCAAACTTTAGAAAGAATTAAACTAGATTCTTCTAAATTTGATGTGACTAGGAAGTACAAAAGTTCTTTTTACGCTAAATGATATTTTCTTAAAGAAATACTTTCAATACATAGACTTTTGTTATACTTTGTTTTCATTTTTTTTTTTTTTTTTTTTTTTTTTTTTTTTTTTTTAAGTTAAACATTTGTAATACAAAGTGTTATGATTTTATCAATAAGTGGAGAGCATAATGAAATGCAAAGAAAAATAGTGTTATAGTAAATAGTGATAGGGCTACAGTGTTAAGATCAACACTTTAGCTCTTTTTTTTACATGGACCTTTTTGATTTATTTACTGTTATTTGGTTCAAATGAATATCTTATTACACTTCAAATCACGAAGTACAAATTTTGCTACTCCAAAAAAAGATGAATTAAGCTAAAAGTAGATTGATTGCATCATTTTAGACTTGTTTTTATTGCGAAATGACTTTTATTTTATAGTAAATGATTGATAATTTAAAGATATTTAAAATGCTTTTATTTAAAATTGTCTTTGTGGATAGCATTCCGTTTTTTTGTTGAGATGTTTGCTTTCTTAAATAAAATTTATGTCTTTTGCTTTGTATACTTGATATAATAAAAAAAGTTAGTTTTAAAAAATAGTATAATTAAAGCTAAAACAATATAATCTAAATCCTAAAGAAAATAGTCTCTATAGGTAAATTATAATAAACGTGAGAATAAAAGATTTAATTAAAGGTATATTTCTACTACTCAGTTTTAATATTAATGCACAGTTTTCTAATTTAAAATTTGAAAACTTTGATACCAGTAAAGGGCTGTCCAGTAGTACTTGTGTTGAAATATTTCAAGACAAAGAGGGTTTTTTGTGGTTTGGAACTATTGATGGCTTAAATAAGTATAATGGTTATGAATTTGAAGTTTTCAGGCCAATTGTTAATGATAAGTATTCCATTAGTAACAATCGTATAAATGCAATTACTGAAGATTATTTAGGACATCTCTGGGTAGGAACAAGTAATGGTTTAAATGTCTTTGACAAAAAAGCGCAGAGATTTTACAAAATCAATCTGGATAAAAATTTTATCGATAAGGCTAATCCGAGAGAGGAAATCAATTGTTTAAAATTTGATGCTCAAAAAAAACTCCTATGGATTGGTACTAAAAATGGTTTGATTAAAATTGATTTGTCAATTTTTCCAGATGACTTTCAAAGTTTTAAATCAATTCGTTATAAAGCAAATTATAAAAACAGTAATGCATTAGATAATAATAATATTTCAAATTTAATATTAGATAAAAAAGGACAACTTTGGATTGGAACAGCGGGAAATAATTTGCATAAGTATAATTCCAAAACAAATGTATTCGAACGTCAAAATATAAATTTTGAAGCCAATCAGTTTTTAGATCATTTGCCTAAACAAATTATACTTGATAATAAAAACGAATTTTGGATTGGGAATGATTTAGGGCATTTGTATGTTTATAATTCGACTACAAAACAGCATAAAAAAGTTAGTCAGGACAGTTTTTCAGTACCCATTTTTCATCTGTATCAGGATATTAAAGGTGTAATTTGGGTTGCTACAGATGGAGAGGGTTTGTATTTATTAGACAAACAAAAAGGATTGATAAAACATCTCGTTCAAAATCCAGATGATCCATTTTCCTTACCCAACAATCAACCGTCAAAAGTACTGCAAGATAAAGAAGGAACGTATTGGATAGCCACATACAATAAAGGAGTAAGCAAATTAGCTTTGTTTAAATCATCGTTTGGACATCATTTCTACAAAACACAAACTTCAAATAGTTTAAGTACAAAAATTGCGCAGTCAGTATTTCAGGATAGTCGTCAGCGTATCTGGATTGGGACAGATGGAGGAGGTCTTGATATGTATGATGATACAAAAGAAACGTATAAACATTATAAAAATATTCCAGGTAATTCAAATTCATTGAGTTCCAATAAAATTCTATATGTAATTGAAGGCAATAGTGATGAGTTATGGGTTTGTACTTGGGACAGAGGTCTTAATAAGTTTAATACAGAGACTGGTCAGGTAAAACGGTTTTTAAATGATCCGAATAATGTTTTTTCAATAGGCCAAAATACAGTCTGGTGTGCTGCCAAAGACAAACAAGAAAGACTTTGGCTGGGTACATCTTTGGCAGGACTAAATTTATTCGATACCCGAACAGAACGTTTTTATCAGTTTAAGAATAGTCCGAATTCACCGAAAAGTATAATTAGCAATTTTGTCTTTTCGCTTTTTGTAGATTCTAAAAACAGACTTTGGGTAGGAACATCTATAGGTCTTTGTTATGTCAATCTTGATAAATTGGATGCGAGAATACCCAAGAAAATCCAGTTTGAAGAAATTAAAATTAAAAATGTCCAGGGCAATCGTGTGAACCAGGTAATCGAAGATTATAAAGGAAATATTTGGATTGGTACAGATATGGGCTTGTTTCAATTAGATAAGCATTTACAATTGAGAAAATCCTATTCTTCCTCAAGTGGTCTTCCAAATAATTTGGTGGTTGGATTACAGGAAGATAATAATAAAAATATATGGATTAGTACAAAGAGTGGTTTGTCTCTATTAAGTCCTAAGTCTGGTAAGATTATTAATTTTAATGTTCATGATGGCTTGCAAGGTCTCGAATTTCAAAGTAAATCAATAGCCAAAACTTTTGATGGACGAATAATAGCCGGGGGGATAAATGGATTTAATTTGTTTAATCCCAACGATATTGTATTGAATTCAGACAAAGTAAAACCTATTCTTTCTGGTATAAAATTGTTCAATCAAAAAGTTAATGCCGGTGATACGATTAATAATAGAGTATTATTTGAAAATGATCTTAATAGTTTAGACAAATTAAAACTGGCTTATAATGAAGGTCATATATCAATAAGTTTTGTAGCCTTAAATTATCAGAATCCGGAGCGTGTCAAATATGCATATAAAATGTCTGGTCTGGATAAAGAATTTATCAATGCAGATAATAATCGTATTGCAAATTATGCAAATCTGCCTCCTGGTTCCTATACTTTCGAAGTAATGGCTGCTATTGATGGTCAATGGGAAAATGCTGGTAAAACAAGTATTGAGATTCATGTTTCTCCTCCTTTTTGGAAATCATGGTGGGCATATGTTTTCTATATGATTGCAGGAGCAGCCATGATTTGGTTTGGATTAAAGTTTTATACCCGAAGATTAAATGAGGAGAAAGAACAAGAATTGGATCAATTAAAACTAAAATTCTTTATCAATGTTTCCCATGAGTTTAGAACACCTTTGACCCTGATTTTAAATCCAGTTGAAAAAATATTGACTCACTTTAATGATCCTGACGAAGTAAAAAAATCTGCAGCTATAATCCAAAAAAGCAGTAAGCGTTTACTTTATTTGGTAGATCAATTATTGGATCTTAGAAAAATGGATTTGGGTAAATCTCATTTAGAAATTGCTAATCTGGATATTGTAAAATTTAGCAGGGAAACTTTTTTCTTGTTTGAAGATTTAGCCAAATCGAAAAATATCCGTTTTGTTTTTGAATCAGAATTTGATCAATATTATGGAAATTTTGATGCCGATAAAATTGAAAAAATACTGGCAAATCTCTTGTCTAATGCAATTAAGTTTACAGATAATGGAGGAATTGTTACGTTGACATTATCTGAAATTTTTGTAGACAGTATAGGGTATAAATGGAATTATTTGAGGCCTTCGATCAATCGAAAAATGATTCAGATGAATATTTCTGATACTGGAATAGGTTTTAAAAAGAAACAGCTTAAAGAAGTCTTTCAACGTTTTTTCCATGCCGATGCATCTAAAGCGGGAACAGGCATTGGATTGAATTTTACAAAGAGTCTTGTTGAACTGCACAAGGGAATGATTTTAGTTGAAAGTAAATATAAACAAGGTACAACTTTTAGCGTGCGACTTCCGGCAGATTTAAAAGAAGACGGTAAAAAGATTATAGAAGCAGGAACCATAACATCCCAAGGTAAAAATATGAATGCGCTTTCATCTGCAGATTATGAAATTTCGATAGCTGATGAAAATATAAATTCGGATGCAATCGCTTCAGATGCAGATAAAAAAAGACCATTAGTACTTTTGATTGAAGATAATAAAGTGCTTCGAAGTCATCTTAAAGCAGAACTCAGCGAACAATTTAGAGTTAAAGAAGCAGTCAATGGGGTTGCTGGTTTAGAAAAAATAAGAAAGTATTTTCCAGACATCATAATTAGTGATGTTATGATGCCAAAAATGGATGGTTTCGAATTATGCCAACAGCTTAAAAGTGACTTTGAAATTAGTCATATACCTATTTTACTGCTGACAGCCCGCAGTTTAGATGAAGACTTAGCAATGGGTTATGAAAAAGGTGCTGACGCCTATTTGTCAAAACCATTCAGCATTAATGTGCTTAAGGCACGAGTTAATAATTTGCTGGAAGCACGTAAACGTTCCCGCGAACGTTTTGCGGCTGTAGGTGGAATTATTCCGGCATCTGATATAACGATTAATTCACTCGATGAAAAATTTTTGGATAAAGCCACAAAAGCAGTTGTAGATAATGTAACTAACGTCGATTTTTCTTTAGACGATTTGCTGAATGCCTTAAATATGGGACGTTCTCAGTTTTATCGAAAAATTAGTTCCTTGACGGGGCAAAATCCAAGTAATTTTATTCGAACCATAAAATTAAAATATGCAGCAGAATTGCTGATTAGCGATTCGTTTTCGATTAAAGAAGTAGCTCATAATTGTGGATTCAATTCAACGGCATATTTTACGAAGACTTTTAAGGAAGTTTTTAATGTAACGCCTTCACAATATATAGAAGAAAATAAAACAAGAAAAAATGAAGATAAGTCTATTGACTAAAAACAGCAGAGAACTTTGTTTAAATCCGATTTAGTATTCAAATCGGATTTTTTATTGTCTTAAAAATCGAGATTAGTAACCTTAATTATTTTAAATAGGAGTGACTTAATAAACTTTATTATTAACCATAAAGATAACACTACAAAAAGTACTTAAACTCGCAAATATATAGGCAATTACGCGATATTGAAATATAATTTATACTCTTTGAATCATGGTTTATACGCTCTGGAATGCCAATTTTTTAATATTGCATTGTTCGATTTTGTCGATTTAATAATTAATTCGATTTAAAATTACGAGTATTAAAATTATTAACCGTAAAAAATGTATTTATGAAATCTAAACCTGCTTAAAGATTATAGTAGTAACAAACTTAAACTAATTATCAACGACCAAAAAAAATCAAAATGAATAAACTTGTTTTAAATAAAACAAATTCAATTAATCGACTAAAGCCTGCACTGCTTTGTTCGATGTTAGTTTGCATTTCTTCTCATGCATTCGCTTTAGAAAAGAGAAAGATTGGAATGATGGAAACGGTTGAATTGAATAGTGCAACGCAGCAGATAATAATAAAAGGAAAAGTAGTAACTGCCGAAGATAATTTAGGTTGCCCGGGTGCTAACATTATGATTAAAGGAACCAATCAAGGTACAACCACAGACTTTGATGGAAACTTTACGATTAGTGTGCCTTCTTCTGATGCTGTTTTAGTTTTTAGCTTTATTGGATATCAGGACCAGGAAATTTCAGTTGCCGGTAAATCAGTAATTAATGTAGCATTAGTAGCTGACCAAAAGAAATTGGACGAGGTAATTGTAGTGGCCTATGGTACCCAGAAGAAAGTAACTTCCACAGGTTCTATAGAAACTGTTACAGCTAAAACCTTTCAGGATAGAGCTGTAACCAATCCTGTTTTAGCTTTGCAAGGAGAAACTCCGGGATTAGTGATTACCAGAAGTTCTTCAAGACCGGGTAGAGAAGCTATAAATATGCAGATTCGTGGAGCGACTTCAATTAATGGCGGTTCTCCATTAATCGTAATCGATGGAACTCCGGCTATAAATAATGAGGCTTTTTATAATATGAACCCGGACGATATCCAGTCGGTAACAGTATTAAAGGATGCTTCTGCTGCCTTATACGGTTCCCGATCTTCTAATGGTGTAATTATGGTTACAACCAAAAAAGGAAAGTCCGGTAAAATGAAAATTGATTTGTCTACGACTACTAGAGTAAACACTTTAGGCATTCGACCACAATCGCCGACTATGCAGCAATATGCGACAATTTGGCTAGATGCAGCAAAGGAAGATGGAGCGCAGGCCAATTATTGGGGATGGCAGTCTAAAGAAAATCTGCAATTGATGCAGTCAGGCTACGCAGGGATATATTCAACATTGTATTGGGGAGACATTTACATAGGAAATGCACCACGTTATGATGAAATGTTTGGCAGCTCTGTTTCTACATTCAATAACGGAAGTATTTCAGGAGGAACCGAAAATACCAATTACCGAGTGTCTTATGGATATTCAGAAGATATGGGAGCCTTACAAACAGCCTATGATGGCAAAAAACAGTATAATGTTCGCTTAAATTACGATTATAAGGTTAATAATTGGTTGAATTTAGAGACTAATATGTCGTATTTAAAATATAATTTATCTTCTCCTTCTACCGGATTAGACAGCTCATTAGCACAAGATCCTCCTTTTTTTCCATCCAGAAATCCGTATGGACAGTGGTATGCAAACTTTAATATAGCGGGTAATCGTAACAGTGTGGCCGCTACAGTTGACGGAGGTCGAGATGAAACAATCAGAGATCAGATTATGATGAATCTATCGGCTACTTTTAAATTGTATAAAGGTTTATCGTTTCAGACTAAAGTTGCATACAGTAAAGATTTTTACACAAACTTAAGATATGAAATCACAGTACCACAATATAGCTGGTACGGTGATTTAGCACCAGAATCGGTTAATTCAGCTTCTTCGATCAGACAAGAAGATAAACAAATAACCTATCAAAATTATGGTGGTTTTTTAAATTATGAAAAACAAATTGGAGATCATAATTTTTCCGGATTATTAGGAATAACTGCCGAAAAAACGGAAGACACTAGATTGTATGGTTACAGAAAGGGATTTGTTGATAATGGGGTGTACGATCTTAACATGGGATCTATTGAAGAAAAAGTAGAAGCTGCTGGCGGTCGTGGTCATAACGGTTTATATTCTTATTTGGCAAGAGTTAATTATGGATATAAAAATAAATACTTACTTGAAGGAAGCTGGAGACGTGATGGTTCTTCTAAGTTTGGTACTGGAAATAAATGGGACAATTTCGGTGGAGTTCAGGCAGGCTGGGTAGTAACAGAAGAAGGGTTTATGAAAAATCTAAAACCTTTAAGCTACCTAAAATTAAGATACTCTTACGGCGAAATGGGATCTCAATCAGGGATTAGTAATTACAGTTATGTATCTAATATCAACAACGGAAGTGCTCTTTTTGGTTCTACTGCAGCCTTACAAACAGCCAGCTCCGTTGCCGGCATTACTTCTAATGATATTTCGTGGGAACGTGTGGCTATGAATACATTTGGAGTTGATTTTAGCTTCTTTAATAAAAAACTCTTCGGTTCATTTGACGGATACAAAAAAAGAAATAATGGGATGTTAACCAATGTAATCTATCCTGATGTTCTGGGAGGAACTGCTCCAAAAACTAACGCAGGTGAGTTAGAAACAAAAGGTTGGGAAGCTACTCTGGGGTATAGAGGCCAAATTGGTAAACTCAAATACAGTATTGCTGCCAATATGGGAGACAGTCAGAACATTTTACTCAAGAAAGAAAATGCGACAGCTATTACAAATGGTGTTAATACAAATGGTGTTTTAGGCTATCCTTTAAACCCAATTTTCTTATATGAAACAACCAATTTATTTAAAGATCAGGCAGAAGTAGATGCTTATTATGCTGCAAATAATAATAATGGAGCATTACCAACAGGAGTTAATGTATTGCGTCCTGGAGATACTCAAAGAGTAGACTTAAATAAAGATGGACAAATTGATGTGAAGGATGTGAAATTTATGGGAGATACACAGGCACATTATGTCTATGGGCTTAATTTAAATGGAACTTACGGCAAGTTTGATACCTCTATTTTCTTCCAGGGAATGTTACAACAGAATGTTCTTAGAACAGGTTTTCTTTCATATCCATTTAATACATTATATGGCAGCCAGACTACTGCTTTTATAGGTAAGACCTGGACAGAAACAAATACTGATGCTGAATATCCAAGAATGACTGCTAATACAACCAGAGCAGCGTGGAACTGGTCAAGCAATGATTTTGCTTTACAAAACAACCAATACATTAGGCTGAAATCTTTAATCGTTGGTTATACTTTGGACGACTTGAAAATTGGAAATTTCCCAATTGATAAATTCAGAATTTATTTTTCAGGAAATGATTTGTTTGAATTTTCTAAAGTAAAAGACGGTTATGATCCCGAATATGGAGATAGTTCAAATACGATTTATCCTTTTACCAGAACATTGGCTATAGGACTTAATGTTTCCTTTTAATTATTAAAATGAAGAATATGAAAAATAAAGTATTAACCTTAATGCTGTCTTCAGTATTATTGTTTTCGAGTTGTCAAAATGATTACCTGGAATTAGATCCTTTGGATGCACAAACTGAAGCTTCTTATTTTAGATCAACAGCAGATTTTAAAGCCGCATCCAATGATTTTTATAATAAAATGATCAGTTGGAAAGCTATAAATAGCAGTAGTGTATTTTCTTTTATGGACTTTGGTACAGATCTTACTTCATTAGCACAAGAAGAAGGTCGTGGTAATACAATAGCAACCAATTCAGATATCTACTGGACAAATCCATATAAATATATTAGAGCCAACAACATATTACTAAAAGCGGCAGAGCAGTATACAGGTGATAAAACTGCAATTGCGCAATATGTGGCGGCAGCAAAATTCTTTAGAGCGTGGCATCACTTTTTCTTGCTAAAACGTTTTGGAGGAGTACCTATTGTAACTACAGTAGTTGATATTAATGATGCGGTATTGTATGGAAAACGCAACAGTCGTTACGAAGTAATGAAACAGATTATTAAGGATTTAGATGAAGCGATTCCAAATTTGCCTACAGAACAAAATATATCGAGTGCTGATAAAGGACATTTAAGTAATTGGGCAGCAAAAGCTTTTAAGGCACGTGTTTTATTGTACGAAGCAACTTGGGAAAAATATGTTGGTAACACTACAGATGGCGATGGAACTTCTACTGGAGCAGGTACAGCAGAAGCTTCTTCGAATGTAAATGCTTATCTACAGGAGGCAATTGTATTAGCAAAAGAAGTGATGACTAGCGGAGGTTACCAACTTTGGAATTACAATACACAGCTAAACAATTTTAGTATGTGTTATTTATTCAATTTAGAAGATGCTGGTTCAAATCCTGCAGGTCTGGATAAAGGAACAAACAAAGAATATATTTTATATAATAAGTACGATTTTGGTTTGCTGCAGGGCGGTATAAATTTGAGCCATACGGTTTCTTCGAGATTAGCACCTTCACGCAAATTTATGGATATGTTTTTATGTTCTGATGGTCTTCCTGTGAACAAATCGCCTTTGTTTCAAGGCTATCAACATGTGCAAGATGAATACAAAAACAGAGATTATAGATTGACTTCTTATTTCGTAGATGTCGCTACAGATGCACCACCAGCACAGGGAGCCATTAAATTATTTGGGCCTGGTGGAGATAGTGGATCAGGTTATGCTAACAGAAAATTCCGTTCTTATAAATACGGTACGTACAGAGCAGCAAATACAGAGTCTCAGGATTTTGCTCAAATTCGATTGGCAGAAGTGTATCTTATTTATGCCGAAGCTTTATTCGAATTAAACGGTGCAATTAGTGATGCTGAACTAAACGAATCAATCAATTTAATTCGTCAAAGAGCTGGATTGCCTGCTTTAACTAATGCTTTTGTTACAGCAAATGGTTTAAATATGCAGGAAGAACTAAGACGCGAAAGAGCCATCGAATTATTTGGCGAAAATTCACGTTATGACGACCTAAAACGTTGGGGTATTGCAGAACAAGAATTAAATCAGCCAATTGTAGGTTCTGTTATTCAGGGAACTGATTACGAAGGGAACGCAAATATCTATAAACCAGCTTCATATCCTTATGGCGAAATTAGTGTAACTACAGGAAAAGGAAATCTTAGAGCCTTGCTGTTAGATCCTGCATCCAATAGAAATTTTCAGCGTAAGCACTATTTATTTCCTATTCCATTAACACAAATACAATTGAATGGGAAATTGGTACAGAATCCAGGTTATTAATTAGGAACTTCTAAATGTATTCAAAATGAAGCAAATTATAAAAAACAATATAAAAGCAATCACAGCATTCGTAAGTATACTATTTATTACTTCTTGCAGTGATCAGGAAAGAGAATTCGTAGGCGATCCATTGGTTACTTATCCTGCGGTAACAATAAGTTCGGTATCTCCCACTTCAGGAGCTTCAGGAAGTATTGTTACTTTAATGGGAGCCAATTTTGGTCAATATGTTAAAGCTGCAAAAATTTATTTTAACGGTATAGCCGCTACTGAAATTATCAGTTATACAGATACTTCTGTTCAGGTACGTGTGCCGCAAGATGCAGGTACAGGCCCAATTACAGTGAAAGTCTGGACAAATTCTGCTATTACATCTGATTTTCAATATGTAACAGGAGGAACAATAAGCGGTATTGCTCCAACCTCTGTAAATGTGGGAGATTTAGTTGTGATTACCGGTAAAGGATTTGGAACTGATCTTTCAAAAGTAACAGTTAAATTTTCAAATGATTTAGCCATAGATGCTGTATCTGCTAAACCAGTTTCTGTAACTGATACTCAAATAAGTGTGATAGTTCCAAAAGGTGCAGCTACTGGCAAAGTAAGGGTTTGGCTGGAAAATCAAATTATAACAGGGCCTTCGATAACTGTAATCGCACCTCCTAAAGGGAAATATATTTTTGAGTTTGATGATCCGGCGGATCCGCAATGGCTGCCAGCCCAAAATGCATCCTATAAAATAGAAGATGGCAAATTAAAAGTAACTTTTGATCCGACTCAATTAGGAACATCAGCAAGTAAACGTCGTGCCGATTTATATACTATTATGAATGGAATATTTCCTTCTCCGGGGGGGACTGCCAAAGCTAAATATATACAAGCTCCGGAATACCCAATTTTTGCAATGAAAATCGCTTTTAAAGGTACGGGGGCAGCTAAGCCAGGCACGGGAAATATCATTTTAGACCCTCTTCCTACAGGAAGTACTAATCTTGGAAACAATAAATACAAAACAGATTTAATGGCTCAAAATGTAATTTATTATGACTTGTCTGCAGATTATACAACTTTAACAGAACTTACAACCAGACAGCTAAAAATAGCTGATATTGTAGGTGCTGAAACAGGCTATGAAATAGATTGGATCCGCACCTTTAAGAATCAGGCAGAACTAAAAGCTTTTTTAGGTTTATAAAATTTGAGTTAATCAAGCTAAGTAGCATTTTGTGTTACTTGGCTGGTTTACCATCATTAAATCAATTATTTCGTATTACTGTCAAGTTTTATGCTAAGTGAATCAAAGTAACTCAGGCTGAACAGTAATACCTATTAAAAAATAAGTATATGAAAAACATAAAATTAACAAAAACCAAATTTGTTTGGGCTTTACTTGGTTCTATTGCCTTTGTAGCATGTTCCTATGATTATGGCTTACCTCAGGATAAAAACGATGATCAAGCAAATGCTTCAGAGGATATTGTTGTTCCTGCTAACATGAAGTTTGTGCATCCTGGATTATTACACTCGAAGGAAGATTTCGACCGTATGAAAACCAATGTAGCTAATAATGTAGATCCTTGGCTAGCTGGTTATAATAAAATGATCAGTAATAGTCATGCTTCTGCTACTTATGTAATGAAAGGCCCGGTTGCTACCTTAATTAGAGGTGGTGGATCTAAAGAAGAACCAGCATCAGACAACTATTCTACAGCTATGAATGATGCACATGCGGCTTATCTTACAGCTATTCGTTGGAAAATAACAGGAGATGTAGCTTATGCCAATAAATCTATTCAAATATTAAATGCCTGGGCTGCTACTTGTACTAGAATCAGCGGTGACTCTAATAAAGCTTTAGGAGCAGGTATTTATGGATACCAATTTGCCAATGCTGCTGAAATTATGCGTGATTATTCGGGCTGGAATGTCGCTGATCTGGCAAAATTTAAAAAATGGATGTTAGATGTCTTTTATCCGGTAAATTATGATTTCCTGCAAACTCATTACAATACCTGCTCTTCACATTATTGGGCTAATTGGGATTTATGCAATCTGGCTTCTATTATGTCAATTGCTGTATTAAATGATGATGTTGCAAAATATACCTATGTAATTAATTATTTAATGAAGGGCGCTGGTAATGGTCAATTAATCAAGGCAATTAATTACGTACATCCAAAAGGTGCTAATGATGATATTGATTTAGGACAAATTCAGGAAGCCGGACGTGATCAGGGACATGCTCTTATGGTAGTGGGATTATTGGGTACAATTGCTCAAATGGCAGATACTCAGGGATTGGATATTTACGGTTACAAGGATAATTTAATCCTTAAAGGCGCAGAATATGAAGCTAAGTTTAATTATGCAAGATTAGCGGTGCCATTTAATAAATACACCAACTGCGATAATATTACGCATACAACTGCAGCTGATGATGCCGCTCGTGGTCAAATAAGACCGGCTTGGGAAAGAATTTACAACTATTATACTGTAAAGAAAGGGATTAAAGCCAGATACGTAAAAATGGCAAAAGATTTAGCATATCCTGAAGGAGGTAGTGGCGAGTATGATCCTAATAGTGGAGGTTATGATGATTTAGGTTTTGGGACATTGCTATATTCAAGATAATATTATATGAAACTGAAGAAATACCCGTAAGCGGCATAATTTGTTTTACGGGTATTTTAAATAGTATTAAGTATAAATCGAATATTATAGATGCCAGTTCTTGTAGGTTTAAAAAAAAGATATATAGTTGGAGTAAGCTTTCTTATAGCAGTAAGTAATTTGAATGCAATAGCTCAAAACAACCTTGAGAGAAAAACTACGTACAGATATGATTTTTCTCTTTTAGATAGAAAAATTCAAGCGTGGATTGCTAGTAGTTATTATTCAGGCGCTGCAATTATGATTGTGAAAAACGACAATATTGTATTTAAAAAATGCTATGGAAATTACACAGAAGAAACTAAGGTTTTTATCGCCTCGGCGGGTAAATGGCTAGCAGCAGCTACCATTGCCTCAGTTGTCGAAAAAACAAATCTTTCATGGGAGGATAAAGTCAATAAATGGCTGCCTGAATTTAAAGATAGTAAAGGCGAAGCTACTTTAAGACAGCTTTTTTCTCATACATCGGGTTTTCCTGATTATCAACCTAAAGATTCTGTTATAGATAATTACCAAACTTTGAAGGAATCGGTTAAACATATTGTCAATTTATCAGCGAAAGCCAAGCCGGGTGAGCAGTTTAGTTACGGTGGACTGGCGATGCAGGTAGCGGGCAGAATGGCAGAGTTAGCAACAGGTAAAGATTTTGAAAGTCTTTTTCTAGAAAATATTGCTGTTCCACTGGGAATGAAAAACACCCATTTTGTTCCGGTAAACGATGAAGGAGGTCATAGTCCTATGCTGGGTGGAGGTGCTCGAAGTACACTTGCAGATTATATGCACTTTTTAGATATGATTGCTCATGAGGGTAAATTTCAAGACAGACAAATACTAAGTAAGTTATCCATAACAGAAATGCAGGCAGATCAAGTCAAAGGCGCTTTAATTGGTCATAAAGAATATGTAGAGCGTGTTAGGTCTAAAAAACATAAAAGCATTTACGGATTAGGAGAGTGGCGGGAAGAGCTTGATGAGAAAGGCAACGTAATTTTAATTAGCAGTCCCAGTTGGGCTGGTGCTTATCCTTGGATTGATAAGAGAACAAATACCTACGGTTTCTTTATAACCCATGTTAATGTGGTTGAAGCAAATAAAGCTGGCTTTTCGGCTTTTTACAGTAGTCCTGTTTTGCCTATTATGGTGCGCGAAGTATACAAAAAGACATCATTACATTAATCCCAAAAATTTCAAATATAATTAAATGAGCCACATTTTAAGACATAAAATAAGATTAACACTTTTTTTCTTTTTGGTTGCAGTAAAATTATTTGCTATCACTAAAGACAGCTTAGTGGTGTATCCTGCGCCTGATAAAATAAACAAAAATTCAGATTTCATTGTAAAAGTTAGAAAGTCGGGAGGAAAATGGCAGGATGTTTTTGTATACAATATAAAAGTAGATCAAGTGGTTGGTACGGGACATTCGGTGCAAACTGCGGCATTGGCTTCTTTTGATTTTTCTGGAACTGTTGAAGTTCAGGTAACAGCTGTAAAAGCTAAAATGAATCAATCTAGAATTAGGCCCTTAGCCCTTACTATACCCTCAAAAGTAAAAGGAAATGTGATGAATTTTGTTCTGAATAATCCAGCTAATTTATCTATTGAAATCAATAATGATATTTTCCACAATTTGCATCTTTTTGCCAATCCACTAGAGGTAAACCCTCCCAAACCGAATGATTCCAATGTAATTTACTTTGGTCCAGGAGTTCACGAAATTCCAAATCAAAAATTAAATGTTCAGTCCAATAAAATAATCTATCTGGCTGGAGGAGCTATCCTTAAAGGAGAAATACGTTTAGATAGTGTGTCCAATGTTACTATTTGTGGCCGTGGTATGGTAGATCAGGAAATAAAGCTGGGTATCCATATTGCAAACTCTAAGAATATTAAAGTAGAAGGTATTTTTGCTTCACAATGTTTAACAGGAGGATCTGATCAGGTGAATATTGAAAATGTAAAAACAATCAGTTTTTTTGGCTGGGGTGATGGAATGAATGTTATGGCTAGCAATAATGTACAATTTGATAAGGTTTTCATTCGTTCATCGGACGATTGTACAACTGTATATGGCACCCGAAAAGATTTCAAAGGAGGCTGTAAAAATATTACCATGAAAAACAGCACGCTGTGGGCAGATGTAGGTCATCCTATTTTGATTGGAACACATGGAAACAGTAACAATCCGGAACTACTTGAAAATCTAACTTATAGCAATATTGATATTCTGGATCACAAAGAAAAACAGCAAGATTATCAGGGCTGTTTAACCATCAATGTTGGGGATAATAATACGGCTAAAAATGTTCTTTTTGAAAATATCAGAGTTGAAGATTTTAGAGAAGGACAGTTATTAAATCTTCGGGTTTTTTATAATACGAAATATTGTACAGCTCCTGGTAGGGGTATCGAAAATGTCGTTTTTCGAAATATTGATTACGTAGGAAAAAATGCCGGCACTTCAATTATTGCAGGTTATAATGAAGAGCGCAAAATAAAAAATATAGTATTTGAAAATCTTAAAATAAATGGTGTTTTAATATATGATGATATGCAGGAAAAACCTAAATGGTATAAAACAGCAGATATGGCTGGCTTTTTTGTAGGCGAACATGTTGAAGAACTTTCATTTAAATTAAAAAAGTAATCATTTAAAATATGAAAATACGTAATCAATTAAAACTAATATTGAACTGTTGCTTTACAGTTATCTTCTTCACAGCTTGTATTTCCACAAATAAATCGGATGAAATGGAAATAAAAGTCAGTAACAGTTTGAATTTTGACAGAAAAGAAATTGTTACAGTAAAGCGTAGTCAGATTGAAAAAATATTAAAGAACAATTCAGAAAAAAATGTTCGTGTCAAATTAAAAGGAACAGATAAGTTTCTAACTACCCAGTGGATTGATTACGATAAAGATGGTAAAGGAGATGAATTGCTTTTTCAGGCTAAGGTACAAGCAAAAAGCGTGGCAGATTTTGTGTTAATGATTGATACCGTAAAAGAATCACAATCAAAGGCGGTAGCCTATTCCCGGTTCGTCCCGGAACGTATTGACGATTATGCCTGGGAAAATAATAGAGTAGCTTTCAGAGCTTATGGGCCTGTAGCACAGCAGTTAGTTGAAGAAGGCAAAGAAGGAGGTACGCTTTCAAGTGGAATCGATCTTTGGCTTAAAAAAGTAGATTATTCTATCATTGATGATTGGTATGCTAAAAATGTGAAAGAAGCAGGTTATTATCACATCGATCATGGAGAAGGATATGACCCTTACCACGTAGGCGCTAGTCGTGGTACAGGTGGAGCAGGAGTTTGGGTTAACGATAGTTTACAAGTAGGTAAAAATTATATTGGCTATAAAACAATAGCCAAAGGACCGCTGCGCACTATTTTCGAATTAGATTATGCTCCTTGGAGTCAATATCAAATTAAGGAAACCAAACGTATCTCATTGGATTTGGGGAGTAATTTTTCAAAATTTGATATTATTTTAAAAGCTAAAGAGCAGTTCCCAAATTATACAATTGGAATTACACTGCATGATAAAAAAGGTGAAATTAATATCAACAAAACAAAGGGATGGTTCCGTCATTGGGAACCTATTGATAAAACTTTTTTAGGCGAAGGAATTGTACTGAATCCGGAATTAGTTACTCAGGCCTTTGCTAATAACTCAACAACCCCTGACCAAAGTAATTTGTTAATTGTCACCAATCCATCGCAAAAAATCACTTTTTATGCCGGTTTTGTCTGGACAGGAAGTAAACAGGTAAGTGAGGTTACGCAATGGGATGAGATGCTTAACAAACAAGCTGAAATAATTCAAAATCCTTTGCAGGTAACGGCGAATTAATTACAAATACCTTAGATCATTACAATGCAAAATTTAAAATACAGTACTTTTTTATTGATGTTTCTTTTCGTCGTAAAAGCGGATGCTCAAAAGGAGAATGCAATACAAAATCAAAAAACGTATGTTTCTCAGGTTTGGCAATCTGATAAAGGAGATGGTACTTATACCAATCCCATTTTATACGCCGATTATTCCGATCCGGATGTGATTCGGGTAGGAAACCATTATTATATGACGGCCAGTAGTTTTAATTGTACGCCTGGTCTGCCTATTTTGCATTCTACTGATTTAGTCAATTGGGAGATCATCAATTTTGCATTGCAAAAACAAGTGCCTGAAGAAGTATTTAATATACCGCAACACAGTAAAGGGGTTTGGGCTCCGGCAATTCGTTTTCATAAAAATGAATTTTACATTTATTGGGGAGATCCTGATTATGGTGTTTATATGGTCAAAACCAAAGATATTTACGGAAAATGGGGCGAACCTATTTTGGTTATGGAGGGCAAAGGAATTATTGACCCTTGTCCATTATGGGAAAATGACAATGCTTATTTAATACATGCCTGGGCAGGTAGTCGCGCAGGTATCAATAGTCTGTTGACTATTAATAAAATGAATTCAGAAGGAACTAAGGTTATTGATGAGGGTAAAAATGTGTTCGATGGTCACGATAAACACCATACGATGGAAGGCCCCAAATTGTATAAAAAAGAAGGATACTATTATATTTTGGCACCGGCAGGAGGTGTTGAAAACGGTTGGCAGGTTGCAATGCGTTCCAAAAACATTTATGGGCCTTATGAAGATAAGGTGGTTCTGGAGCAGGGAAGTACAAAAATAAATGGCCCTCATCAAGGAGCCTGGGTTACGAGTCCTGATGGCAATTCATGGTTTTTACATTTTCAAGATCAAGGAGTTTATGGCAGGGTTTTACATTTACAGCCTATGAGCTGGAAAGACAATTGGCCTGTAATGGGGAAAGACTTTGATGGTAATGGTATTGGTGAACCTGTAGCAAGTTATAGTAAGCCTTTTTCTAAATTACAATCAACTATAATGAATCCGGCAGAAAGTGATGAGTTCAATGATGGTAAGCCAGGTTTGCAATGGCAATGGTATGCGAACGGTTCTGTCAAATGGAATGCACAGATTCCAGAAACCAATTACTTGCGAATGTTTGCAATGAGCTTGAAGAATGAGCCCAATTTATGGAATGTACCTAACTTACTTTTACAAAAATTGCCAGCGCCAAATTTTACAGCAACAACCAAAGTAAAGTTGACCACAGAATGGAATGCGGCGGGTAAAAAAGCAGGATTGTTACTTATGGGACAGTCTTATTCTTATGTGGCTATTGCTTTCCACGATGATAAATATTGGGTGCAGCAGGTTATTGCAGAGAATGCGATAAATGGTGAACAAGAGAAAGTTATAGAAGAAAAAACGTTACTTTCGAATGAAGTGCAACTGCGAATGAAAGTAACAGCACCTGAAGCTAATTGTCAATTTAGCTATAGTGAAAATGGAATTGATTTTATTGAAATTGGCAAACCGGCAAAAGCGCATAAAGACTTATGGATAGCGGCTAAAATTGGAATCTTTGCGACAAGTTTAAATAATGTTCGTATGGGCGGTTATGCCGATTTTGATTGGTTCAGAATGACAAAATAAATAACAAAAGGATATAGCGGGTTATTATACTTGCTAAAATTCAAAAAAGATAGAAATACAATGAGGAATTTCAAATCACTTTTAACGACAATAATATTAGTATTTACTGCTGTTACGGCAGAAGCCGAAAATAAGGTAAAACAAGTTGAAACACTCGAAGCCTTAGAACAGTCTGCCAAAGAGAACGGTCAAAATATTCAGATGAAACCGGGAGTCTATTCACTTGCAGATTATTTAACGAAAGACAGGATAACTAAATTGTTATCAGAATTTCCGGAAGCAACAGGACAGCAAAAGCGTCCTCCTCGTTGGTTTTTACGCTTTAAAGGCAATAACAACACCTTTGATTTTACGGGAGTTACCTTCGAAATCAATACCGAATTATATAAAATTTTACCTTACGGCTATACTCGCTGTATTTTTATTGATGGAAATGGTAATGCCATAAAAGGATTAACCATTAAAAATACAGGACCTAAAAACATAGGAAGTAATGGCAATATACTTTCAATTTTTGGAGACAATACCTTATTGGAAGATGTCAAATTGTATGTAAGCGGTTCAACTTATGGATATGGAGATTTGTTTGGAAAAGGAGGTCCAAATTTGACCAGTCTGCAGAAACAAAGTGGGATTATGATTGCAGGTAAAAACAATACAATTAAACGATGCAAAGTTTTTAGCCGTGCGTTTGGACACTGTTTTTATATCCAAACACAAGGACATGTTACCGACAATGTGGTTTTGGAAGATTGTTATGCTGAAGGAGAAATGCGTACAACCAACGATATATTGGCAGAGTCGGGTGGTTTAGCCGAAAAATTAAAATACCAAAGTGTATATCAAAATCGCGACGGTCGTTATATGATTAGTCCGGGATATACAAAAGCACTTTGTGAAGACGGGTTTCGTACGTATGGCGGAGTAGGCAAAGTAACACTTCGTAATTGCACTTCCAAAAATACCCGTTCCGGTTTTGAAATTGGTGGGACAGATGATGCTAAAAATCAAACGCTATTGCAAGGCTGTCAGGCTTTTGGAACTGAAAGAGGTTTTTTAATAGGATCTAACGTAGTAGTTCGTGATTGCAGGGCAGACATGCAATTTGGACCATTGTTATATCTTAGAGAAAATACGGTAGGTGCTGATGTAGAATTAGAATTAGTTCCAGGCATGCCAAAATCATTGGTACACACTATCGCGACTATTGCAGGGAAAAACCATCGGGTAAAACTGTATGCAAATGATACTCAAACAGCAATGCCAAGTTTACCTATAATGTTAGGATTTGGGATGCCGGCTCACGCAGAAATGAGTTCTCCTATTTTACCAATGCCAACAGAAAATATTGTATTAATTAATGATTTACAGCACAGTTTCATCATAAAAAATGATGATGCTAAAAATCTTGAAATTAAATCGACCCTACCGCAGTTAACGAATACCGAAACTCAAACCATGAATGGTAAAGGTAAATGGTAAAAGTGAAGTGATGATGCTGATAAAATTGAAAATTAAAGAAGAATGAGCACTAAATTCAGATTACTAATTTTTATAAGCTTTTTAAATTTAAGTGGTTATAGTCAGGTATGGCAATGGAGTGTAAAAGTAAATACCACTATTTCAGCAGAAACAAATGACCATCCGCAGGCTTTTTTATGGATTCCCGAAAATTGCAAACAGGTAAAAGGGATTGTTTTTGGGCAGCATAATATGGTTGAAGAAGGAATCCTCGAACACACATATTTCAGAAAAGTATTAGCCGAATTGGGTTTTGCGGAGGTTTGGGTAACTCCTGTTGTAAGTTGGACTTATGATACTGCTAAAAATGAAGATAAAATAGTCGAAAGTATTTTCGAATCATTAGCAGAGATTTCAGGTTATAAGGAGTTGGCTCATGCACCAATTGTGCCAATTGGACATTCTGCGATGGCAAGTTTTCCATGGAATTATGCCGCATTTAATCCGCAGCGTACCTTAGCTTTAGTTTCAATTCATGGCGATGCGCCCCAAAGTACTTTAACAGGGAGCAGTAAGCCTAATCCGGATTGGGGCAATCGAAATATAGATGGTATTCCAGCTTTATTTATTATGGGAGAATACGAATGGTGGGAAGCCAGAATTCAGCCCGCATATAAATACATAGCTAAGCATCCCAAGAGTGTGATTACACTATTTGCTGATGCAGGACATGGTCATTTTGATTATTCGGATGAGTTGGTAAAATATATGGCAGACTATATAAAAGCGGCAGCTATTCATAGACTCCCTTCAAAATCAAAAATTAGTGGCTTTACTACATTAAAAGAAGTAGAGCCAAGTTCGGGCTGGTTGATGGATAAATGGCGAAAAGATTCGATTCCCCAGACTGTTCCTGCTTCTTTTGATAAATTCAATGGTAACCGCGCAACTAGTTCCTGGGTTTTTGATAAAAAAATGGCAATGGCTACTGAATCATTTTATACCAGAGCGAGAGGGAAAAAGCAACAATTTATTGGGTTTAAGCAAAACGGTAAAATTGTAGAATCAGTAAAGAATCATGCTAATTTTCAGCCCAAATTTGTACCTAAAGCAGATGGAATAACTTTTAATTTAAGTGCTTTTTTTTCCGATTCTACTCATACTAAACTTGCTCCATTGCATGCCGTTACAAAACTCCAATTGGATAGAATTTGCGGACCAGTTAAAAAGGTAAACGATTCAACCTTTCAAATTAGTTTTGATAAGCTGGGTTTTAATAATACAAAGCGAAGTTGTGATATTTGGTTGTTAGGACATAATGAAGGTGATAAGAAGTACAAAAGTGCAGTACAGCAAGTAAACATAAAATTTCCACTTTTTAACAAATCCGGCAGACAACAAACGATTCAGTTTGATGCGCTGAAAGATGTTACTGCAAAAGTAAAAAAAGTGCCATTAAAAGCTGTTTCCGACCAAAATACAACGGTGCAATTTTATGTTAAAGAAGGCCCGGCTTTCATCAGGGAAAACACTTTGTATTTTTCGAAAATACCACCTAAATCGAAGTTTCCAATAAAAGTTACAGTAGTGGCTTGGCAATATGGAAATCAAATAGACTTACAATCAGCGACACCAGTAGAAAATCATTTTTTTATTAAAAAAGAATAATTATGAAAATCATACATCAAAAATATAGTTTAATGCTCTTAACATTCTTTATACAGATAGGAGTCTTTGCACAAACAATTATAAATGAAACACTGCAAAAGTTAAATTCGCCTGATGGTAATTATGAGTTTACTTTTTACCAAAAAGAACTTACAGCAAGTAAGAAACAAATGTATTATTCTCTTTCTTATAAAGGAAAACCTGTAGTCTTAGAATCAGAATTAGGGGTATTGATTGAAAATCAAACTTTCGAATCGGCTTTAGGGATACCGAATGATACTTGTAAAGTATGGGGAGAGAATCTTAATTTTAAGGGAGTATTTAAAAATACCGTAAACCAAACCTGGAAACCGCTTTATGGAGAGAAGACTTTGATTACAGACCATTATAATGAATTGACGCTTACATTTCGTAAAGGACAAGAAACTTCCAAAAATTTGACAGACGGTTACGATAAGAATAAAAGTTATTTTATGAATGTTGTAATTCGTGCTTACAATCAAGGTGTAGCATTTCGTTATTATTTTCCTGAACCTACCAACGGTCTTTTTCTGCATATTGTTGGAGAGCAAACGCAGTTTACAATGCCCGAAGGTACTTTGGCTTATTACGAACCTTGGGCACAAGGACCTTATGATTTACTGCCTCTTAAAAACTGGAATGGGCAAAGTGAACGTCCTTTAACCATGAAATTATCCAACAAACTCACCGTTGCTATTACAGAAGCGCAGATGGTGGATTATTCTCGAATGAAATTGATTTTAAATTCAACGAAACCCAATGCAATTCAGGCCGCTTTGTATGGAAGTGTTGATGTAATTCCGGCTTATGCAACGCCTTGGCGTGTCATCATGGTCGCTGACAAAGCAATAGATTTAATTACAAATAATGACATCATACTGAATCTAAACCCGGAAAATCAAATAAAAAATACAGCTTTTATCAAACCAGGTAAAGTAATTCGTGTTGCAAAACTAACTCAGACCGATGCTAAAAAATGTGTTGATTTTGCAGTAGAGAGAGGTTTACAGTACATTCATTTAGACGCGGGTTGGTATGGTCCGGAAATGAAAATGAGTTCTGATGCTACTACGGTTTCAGAAACTAAAGATTTCAATATGCCAGAGTTAACGGCTTATGCTTCGTCAAAAGGGATAGGAGTTTGGGTATATGTGAATCAAAGAGCTTTAGTGCAACAGCTCGATAGTATTTTACCATTATATAAAAAATGGGGAATTAAAGGTATTAAATTCGGATTTGTACAAGTTGGAAATCAGCGTTGGTCGACCTGGCTTCATGAAGCAATTAAAAAATGTGCCGAGTATGAAATGATGGTAGACATACATGATGAATATCGTCCTACAGGATTCAGTCGTACTTATCCTAATTTAATGACACAAGAAGGGATTGGTGGTAACGAAGAAATGCCGGATGCTAATCACAATACTATTTTACCTTTTACTCGTTTTTTAGCAGGCCCAGCTGATTATACGATTGCTTATTACAACAATCGTATTAAAAATACTCATGCCCATCAGTTGGCTTTGTCCGTGGTGTATTATAGTCCAATCCAATTCTTTTATTGGTACGATCAGCCTGCATTTTACCAAGGCGAACCAGAAATAGAATTCTTTGATAAAGTCCATACAGTATGGGATGAAACAAAGGTCATTAATGGTGAAGTAGGAGAGTTTATTACAGTAGCTCGTAAAAAAGGAAATGATTGGTTTATTGGAGCAATTACAAACAATCAATCACGTCAAATTACAATTCCGACCGCTTTTTTAACTAAAGGAAAAAAATACACTATCAAAACGTTTCAGGATGATGATACAATTCAAACGCGAACGAAAGTAGCGGTTAAAGAACAAATCATAAAAGGAGGAGAAACACTTTCTTTTAATTTAAAAGCGAGTGGAGGAGTCGCGATTATAATTAGTGAATTGCTTAAAAAATAAATTATCCATTAACTAGGTAAACTAGAAAGAGGCTGTCCAAAAAGTATTAGACAAAAAAATACGCTTCAGAGAAGCGAAATATTTATAGCAATTTTATTTACCACCTAGAATAAAGCTCCAGCGGAGCGACATATTTTTATAAAGTTTCATGTATGTCGCTCCGCCGGAGCTTCATGTTTTAACGTCTTTTCTTTTCTATTAATATTAAGCTCCGCTGGAGCTATTAAAACAAAATGAGATAAAAATTAAAAGAGATTGTCCAAATTTTTAGGACAACCTCTTTTTTAAATTTAAAACTCAACACGTTGTATTTAATTTTATAAATTACTTTCTGCTAATGCCTTCATTTATAGCTTGTGTAGATTAATAAAACTATAATTTATACTCTTTGAACCATAATTTATCTTCCTAAAAATTAAAACGAACTAATATTGGGATTGTGTTTTTAAATCAAATTTAGCTAAGCGGACACAGCTATTAATTTAAACATTAATCAATTTTTATAATTTACAAATTAGTCTATAAAAGCATTTCATCTTTTAAAAGAAATAAAAAGTAACATTTAAAATAAAATGAAGTATTTAAACCATTCAAAGTATATCGTATTTTCTTTGATAACCACTATAACGGCATCTGCGCAGTCCCATTATCCCGGCCAGCATCAATCAAAAATAAAAGTTGGAGATACTAAAAATGTCCAATTAACAGCTTTTGATCTTCAGAATGTGAAATTATTAGAAAGTCCTTTTAAGGATAATATGATCCGGGAGAGCAAATGGATTATGGATATTAGTGCGAGTCGTTTGTTGCACAGTTTCCGTAATAATGCCGGGATATACAGTGGTAATGAAGGAGGTTATTTTACCATGAAGAAATTAGGTGGTTGGGAATCCTTAGATTGTGAGTTGCGAGGCCACAGTACAGGACATATTCTTTCTGGTTTAGCTTTACTGTATGCTTCTACTGGCGACAGTAAATATAAAGTGAAATCTGATAGTATTGTATCCGGTTTAGCTGAAATACAAAAAGCACTAGACCAAAAAAGTTATCTCAGCGCTTTTCCCGAAAATTTAATTGATAGAGCTATAAAAGGACAAAAAGTTTGGGCGCCTTGGTACACACAACATAAGTTATTCTCAGGTCTTATTGATCAGTATTTGTATTGCAATAGTAATGAAGCTTTTGAAGTGGTTAAAGGAATGGCCGATTGGGCTTATCAAAAATTAAAACCTCTTACTCAGGAAGAACGCAAAACGATGCTGCGTAATGAATTTGGAGGTATGAACGACTCCTTTTATGCTTTATATCAAATTACAGCAAATCCAAATTATAAGTTCCTTGCAGAGTTCTTTTATCATGACGATGCTTTAAATCCATTGATTGATAAGGAAGACAATCTGAATAAAAAGCATGCCAATACCTATATTCCTAAATTGATTGGTATTTCTCGGGCTTATGAATTAGAAGGTACAAATAAATATCGAGAAATATCTGAGTTCTTTTGGAATACCGTAGTAGATCATCATTCCTTTATTACTGGCAGTAATAGTGATAAAGAAAAATTTTTTGAACCTGATCATCAATCAGAACATTTGAGTGGATACACTGGCGAATCTTGTAATGTATATAACATGCTGAAACTAACACGTCACTTATTTGCCTATGATCCTAAAATTAAATACGTTGATTTTTACGAAAAGGCTTTGTATAACCACATTTTGGGACAGCAGGATCCACAATCAGGAATGGTTGCATATTTCCTGCCTATGAAACCAGGTGCCCATAAAGTATACAGCACACCGGAAGATTCCTTTTGGTGTTGTGTAGGAAGTGGTTTTGAAAATCAGGCCAAATATGGAGAATTTATTTATTATCATGGTAAGAAGGATTTGTTTGTCAATCTTTTCATTCCATCTCAATTAGTTTGGAAAGAGAAAGGATTAACGATTAAACAAGAAACGGCTTTCCCAAATCAAAATAATATCAAATTAACCATTAATACAGCGGGTTCAGAAGCTGTTCCGATAAATATTAGATATCCGAATTGGGCAACAGAAGGCGTTAAAGTTTCAATAAATGGTGAACAGCAAAAAGTTACAGTAAAACCGGGTAATTATATCGTACTCAATCGCAAGTGGAAAAATGGAGATACTATCGATGTGGCATTTGATTTACCATTAAAGATTACACCTACTCCGGATAATCCAAAAGTAGTAGCAGTAACTTATGGACCAATTGTCCTGGCGGCCGAATTAGGTACTGCCGATATGATAGAGCCGGCGCCCTTTAGTAATCCTAAATTATACAATGATTATTATACCTACGATTATCATGTTCCGGTTTCGATTACAAACAAGCTGAACTATTCATCTAAGGAATTACTAAAGAATATTTCCAAAGTAAACAATAATGATTTATTGTTTAAGATTAAGGGAAATAACGACGTATTAAAACCAATTTCTGATATACACAGACAGCGATATACTATTTATTGGGAACTAAATAAATAATGAATTACAGTAATAAGATTATGATTCTAAACAAACAAGTAACAGTTATACTGGGGGTATTTATGCTGTTTATCAGCTGTGGTAGGCAGTTGGTTCAATCTTCAGCAGAAAATGATTTCAATGTAGATGCTGAATTAAATTATTGTGTAAAGCAAACTTCAAAAGCTTTAGCTCAAATTCCAGATAATGGTTTAATACCTAGAAATATAGCACCTAATGCCACTCAATGGCGGATGGTAGATTACACCGATTGGACCAGTGGTTTTTGGCCAGGAGAGTTATGGTACCTTTTTGAGGCTACTGCAGACAGTAAGTGGAAAAAAATTGCAGATAAATATACGGAGTATTTAAAACCGCTTTCGGTTTCTCCAGCTACAGATCACGATTTAGGTTTTCAGGTATTTTGTAGTTACGGTAATGGGTATCGTTTAACCAAAGATCCGGAGTATAAATCAGTATTACTGAAAACTGCTGATACATTGGCAACTTTATTTAACCCAAAAGTGGGGACTATTTTATCGTGGCCTCGCGATGTAGCAAACATGGAATGGCCTCAGCATAATACCATTATGGATAACATGATTAATTTGGAATTGTTATTCTGGGCTTCCAAAAATGGTGGATCAAAACAATTATACGATATGGCAGTTAGCCACGCAACAGTAACCATGAATAACCATTTTAGACCCGATTACACTTCCTATCACGCAGTAGTTTATGATAAAGAAACAGGTAAAAAAATAAAAGGAGTTACGCATCAGGGGTATAGTGACAGCAGTATGTGGGCACGCGGACAGGCGTGGGCAATTTACGGTTATACGATGGTATATCGCGAAACGAAAGATCCTAAATTCCTTGATTTTGCGCACAAAGTAACCCGTGTTTATTTAGATCGGTTACCAAAAGATTTAATTCCGTATTGGGACTTTGATGATCCTGCAATTCCAAAGGCACCCCGTGATGCATCAGCGGCAGCTGTCGTTGCCTCTGCATTATTAGAATTGGGTGTTTATACAACTGATAATAATCTGGCTAATGAATACAATGAAAAAGCCTTGGGGATGTTAAAAGAGTTATCAGCAAAATATCAGAGTAAAAATCATAATTCAGCACTTTTATTACATTCTACAGGACATAAACCCGCTGGTTCTGAGATTGATTATTCCATTATCTACGCCGATTATTATTATGTAGAAGCATTATTGCGCTACAAAAAAATTGCACAGGGTCAAAAGCCATTAATTACTTATAAACTCAACTAATTATAAAACCAAAATTTTAATTGCCTTTTTTAAAATGAAAAATAAAAAAATCATTTACTGGTCGGTCGTTGTGGCGTTGGCTGGTTTTCTTTTCGGCTTTGATACCGTTGTCATTTCGGGAGCCGATAAACAATTACAGACATTATGGAATTCTTCGGATTTGTTTCATGGTTTGGTAGTCATGTCTTCTGCACTTTGGGGGACTGTATTAGGAGCTGTTTTTGGAGCATTGCCTACCAACAAATTAGGTCGCAAAAACACTTTGATTTTAATTGGAGTGTTGTTCTTTTTGTCGGCAGTTGGAACGGCTTTTGCGAATTCCCCGATTGTTTTTACGGTTTTCCGATTCCTTGGAGGCTTAGGTATTGGCGCCTCAACTATTGCTGCTCCAACCTATGTATCCGAAATTGCTCCGGCCAAAGACCGTGGTAAGTTAGTGGCACTATATCAATTTAACATCGTATTCGGTATTCTGATTGCTTTTCTTTCCAATTATTTATTACAGGATATAGGAGAAAATTCATGGCGTTGGATGTTGGGAGTACAAGCAGCTCCAGCATTAATTTACACACTTTTGGTTTTGGGCATCCCAGAAAGTCCTCGTTACATTTTTGATTATAAAAAAGATACAGCTAAAGCAAAAGAAATTCTTTTACTAGTGAACACTCCCGAAGAAGCAGAGTTGGAATTAGAAGCTATGTCTAATGAAAAAGTAAAAGAAAAAGTAGACGAATCTATCTTTATGAAAAAATATAGAAAACCGTTAATGCTGGCTTTCTTTATTGCCTTATTCAATCAATTTTCCGGAATCAATGCATTTTTATATTATGCACCGAGGATTTTTGAATTGGCAGGTCTTGAAAAATCGGCTTCTTTCTTTAGCAGCATCGGAATCGGAATGGTAAACTTAGTATTTACACTGGTAGGAATTTCATTAATAGACAAATATGGTCGTAAAACTTTGATGTATTTAGGGTCTGTTGGATATATTGTTTCCTTAGCTCTAGTGACTATGGCATTCTATTTTGAGTGGAAAGGTATGGCAGTTCCTTTGTTTTTCTTTTTATTCATTGCTTCTCACGCAGTAGGACAAGGTTCAGTAATTTGGGTATTTATTTCAGAATTGTTCCCAAATAAATTACGTGCGGCAGGTACAGCTTTTGGAACTTCGGTACATTGGGTATTGGCGGCGTTGATCCCATCTTTTATCCCTTTTTTGTTTAATGAAATTGGCGCAACTACAGTGTTCTCTATTTTCTGTCTAATGATGGTTTGGCAGTTATTATGGGTATTCTTTCAAATGCCTGAAACCAAAGGTAGAACGCTCGAAGAACTTTCAGAAAGTTTAGCCGCAAAATCATCTATTATACAAAATTCTAATAAAAAAGTTGAAAATGAATTCATTTAGTTTACAAGGAAAAACAGCTTTAATTACAGGAGCGACACATGGTTTAGGAATGGCTATGGCGATTGGATTGGCTCAGGCAGGTGCCGAATTAATTATAACAAATAACCTAAAAGAACCTTTAGATGCGGCTATCGAGCAGTATAAGGATTTAGGATTTAAAGCTTCAGGTTATGTGTTTGATGTCACCGATGAAGTAGAAGCAGAGAAACAAGTGACCCTTATTGAAAAAAATCATGGTAAAATTGATATTCTGGTAAACAATGCCGGAATTATTCTAAGAGTATTAGCTTTAGATATGCCTGTCTCCGATTTTAGAAAAGTGGTTGATGTAGACCTTATTGGTCCTTTTATCATGTCCAAATTAGTGGCTAAAAATATGGTTGAGCGCCGCTCGGGTAAAATTATTAACATCTGCTCAATGATGAGCGAACTAGGGCGTGATAACGTGAGTGCTTATGCCTCAGCTAAAGGAGGGCTTAAAATGTTAACTCGTAGTTTAGCAACAGAATGGGCTAAGTATAATGTACAGGTTAATGCTATTGGCCCTGGATATTTTGCCACTTCACAAACAGCTCCAATTCGCGTAGATGGACATCCATTTAATGATTTTATCATCAGTCGTACACCCGCTGGACGTTGGGGAGAGCCTGAAGATCTTGCTGGTACCGCCGTATTTCTAGCCTCAGAAGCAAGCAATTTTATTAATGGACAAGTAATTTATGTAGATGGAGGTATACTGGCTACAATTGGTAAACCTTCAAACGAATAGATTTCTTACCACTAAATATTCATTTAAGACTCGGATAAAAAGTTTGGTTAATTGTTAGCTGAGTTATTTAGTAGGCTGTTATCTTGTATAGCAGCCTATTTTTGCAAATATTACCACGTCAATATAGATTGGCAAACAATTTTTTAAAATTGGAATATGAAAAAAATACTTTTAGCGGCTTTTATAATAGTTTCTAATCTATTATGGTCGCAAAAAATGCAGCACCCTGCATTATTGTTAACTTCGGAAAGAGTCAACTACGCAAAAAAAATGACGGATAGTGATCCAAGATTAAAGGAAGCTTGGAAAATCATTAAAAAACAAGCAGATGATGCGCTTTCTAAAAATGATTTACTGAAGACCGATTATTTGGCTTTGGCTTATTTAATGTCTAATGATAAAAAATATGCCGAAAAAACAAAAGAAATATTATTGAATTCAATAAGAGGTAAACAATGGAGTAGTACCGATGAAATGATGTTGCGGAAACCAGCTTGGCGAGCAGATTTAGGATTTTCTCATAAATGCCGTATTAGTGCTATTGCCTATGATGGAATTTACAATATGCTTTCAGAAACAGAAAGAAAAGAAATTGCTGAGGGCTTATTCAATTATGGAGTCCTACCTGGTTTAGGTGATTGGTTTTTAGAACCAACCCGAATTCATTCGCTTAATTCTATGGGACACAATTGGTGGACATCTTGTGCCAGTATGTCTGGATTGTTAGCATTGAGTATTTCAAACGAAGTACCTCAGGCAGCTACTGCAGCAGCAAAGTTTTATGAACAGTTACCCGAATGGTTTGCTTTTGCTGGTGATGAACTTCAAAATAAACCCAAAAGTTTCGATAAAAATGGAGGAATGTACGAAAGTATTAATTACGCCAATTTTGGTATATCTGAAGCTTTAGTGTATATGTTGGCTTGGAAAAATGCCTATCCCAATACTAAACCATTAGAAATACCGGAATTAAAAAATACGCCAGATTTTTTTATGTATTGCGGCTATCAGGGAGATAATAAAATACAAAGCCTCAATTTTGGTGATAGCAGGGCAGAAATTACAGCAGAAAATGTAATGCTGCTTCTCTATACTTTAGGTCAAAAAGAGGATAATATGTTATGGTACTTAAAGCAAACAGAAACAGGTAACAACAGAGAAGGACTTTATAGAAATACACCTTTAGGATTTTTGTATTATCCGGATACTAATAAAGCTCCCAAAGAACCAAACCTAAAAAACTCGCAGTTATTTGCTGATTTTGGCTGGGCTACTTTGCGAAATAACTGGAAACATGATGCAACAATGTTAGCTGTAAAAAGTGGACATACCTGGAATCACTCGCATGCTGATGCTAATTCATTTTTAGTGTACTATAAAGGTGAAAATCTTATTGCAGATGGTGGTCATTGCTGGTATCCAAATCCTGCTTACCGCGACTATTTTTTTCAAAGTCAGGCACATAATGTAGTCTTGTTCAATGGAGAAGGTCAGCCTGTTAATCAGCAATACGAAGGATCTATGCTGGATGGTAAACTTACTAATTTGTTGGATGCTGGTACCATAAAATATATTTTAGCCAATGCAACTGGTCCTACCTCTAATAATTTCACTCGCAATTTTAGACACTTTTTATGGATGGATAATATCATTTATATTGTTGATGATTTAAAAACCTACAAAGAAGGTAATTTCGAATGGCTATGGCATTTAGAAGGTGAAGTAAAAAAGAGTGGAGTAGATATTAATGTAAAAAACAACGAAGCAGCGCTAACTATTCGTCCCATATATCCTGAATATATTACTCCTTCCAATTTTGTACATGACTATCCAACCTTTTCACGTTTTGAAGAACGTAAAGCTCCTTCTGAAGATTTAAAAGGAGAAACGACCTATTATGCTGTTAAATCTCCAGTAGCGGCGAGAAAGATTAAGGGATTAACTGCTATTGTTCTAAAAGAAAAAGAAACAGATAAAATGCCTAAAATAGAGAAAATTGAAGGCAAAGACTGGCTAGGAATACGTGTGCATAATAATGGTAAGATTACGGATATTATGATCAATCAATTAGCAGATGGTACTTTAATGCATTCCAATTCCTGGATATGGGCCGATGGCTGGGAAACCGATGCTTATATGTTTGCAGTAACTTATGATGAAAATAGTAAACCAAATGATGCTAAGGAAATTTGTATAATTTACGGTAGCGCATTGCGACGTGACAACAAAGCTTATTTTGGTTCATTATCAAAATTAAATATGATTCAAAAATTAGAGGGAAAAACAATGTCAGTTAACATCGATGGACAACCATTGATCAATGCTTCATTTTATGCACCAAAACAGCTTGATACTTTGCTTGTAAATGGAGTAAAATCAACATTTGATTTAGATGGTGAATATTTGAGTGTTAAATTAGATAATCGTATTAAAGACTAAAGAACAGGATAATTATGGTAGTATTAAAACTTCAATTAGTTTAATATCTTCTAAGGATTGAATACAATTATTTAAGGAATCTTGTTTATAAGCAATTTTGTATTTCAATATTTTTTAACTCTTTTGTTTATTGAATAGCTTTATCTCGGCGTATTTATTGTAATTTTTAAGAAAGTATATTTTTTTATGTTTTTTATTAGAAATATGTAAAATTTAAAAAGTTTACTACATTTGAAGTGTTATCTTAACACTTGTAAAAAAACAGAGAATGGAAATAGCTTTAGATAAACAATTAAATAGAAAGGTAATCAGTAAAATAAAGTTTTTAATACTGGTGTTTTTTTCATTTCATGTAAATGCTCAGTTAAAAACTACAGAAAGTGAAGTAGGCTTAGGCTGGAGTAACAATTCTGTTAATACGGTTATTTTTAGAAATAGTGCACTGACCTCGTTTAAAGGAAATCAATATACAGCTTACTACGATCCGGAAGGCAGAATGGTTTTGGCAAAACGAAAACTAAATTCAAACAAATGGGATAAAGTAATTACGCCTTACAGCGGCAATGTAAAAGATGCTCACAACGATATCAGCATTGCAATAGACAGCGACGGTTATCTTCATGTGAGCTGGGATCATCATGATACGCGTTTGCGTTATGCCAGAAGTAAAAAACCGTTTACTTTAGAATTAGGCGAAGAAAAAGCAATGACAGGAGTTGATGAAAGTAAAGTTACTTATCCTGAATTCCATAATCTTCCTAATGGAAATTTATTGTTCTGCTATCGTTCCGGAGCTTCGGGAAGAGGAAATCTGGTTATGAAATCTTATGATGTAAAAACGAAGCTATGGACATCCTTACAAAATAATTTAATTGATGGCGAAAACCAGCGCAGTGCGTATTGGCAAATGTGTATAGGTGAGAAAGAAATTTACATTTCATGGGTTTGGAGAGAAAGCTGGGATGTATCAACAAACCATGATATTTGTTATGCCTTTTCAGCTGATGGAGGAAAAACATGGCGAAAATCTACAGGAGAAAAATACAATTTACCAATTACAAAAAACACAGCTGAACATGCTTGGGAAGTACCGCAAAACAGCAGTTTAATTAACCAAACAGCAATGACTGTGGATGAAAATGGAAATCCATACATTACTACGTATTGGGACAATAATGGTATTCCGCAATATAAAGTAGTGTATTTGGCTGATGGAAAATGGAATTTAATCAATACCGATTTTCATAAGAAGCCATTTAGTTTAGGCGGAGGCGGAACCAAGAGAATTCCGATTTCACGTCCTGAGATTTTGGTTGATAAATCGATGCTCTATTTGCTTTTGAGAGATGAAGAACGTGATAATAAAATCACATTGGCTTATACCAGTTTAGAAAATAAAAAATGGCAGTTAACAGATTTAAGCCGTTTTACAGTCGGACAATGGGAACCGAATTTGGATAAAGAACTTTGGAAAGAGAAAAAACAGCTTCATATTTTTTCTCAAAATGTAAGTCAGGCAGATGGAGAAAGATTAGTAAAAGTAAATCCGGAACCTGTACAAGTTTTGGAAGTAAAAAATCTGCCCGTTTTAAAAAATTAATATTGGATTAAAAAGAATGTTTTTTTAGCATAAGTATATTTTTTTTGTTTAACATTTTTTGAATTAATAATTATGAATAATGTAAATTATCGTCTAATTAGCTCGCTTTTTGGTTGTTTATGCTGATATACCCCTTCTAATTTATTGTAGCGCCCCTCTTGTCTTATAGGTCGTTATCTAAATTTGTGATGTTGATTTTTATTTCGATGTTGAGCGATAGGCCTTGGTCGAAATAAATTTTGGAGTATTAAATTTTAAAAACCTTTGTGTAGTTAAATGAAAAAAATTGTATTAGCACTTGCTTTGTTTTGGAGTCTGCAAAATAATTATGCCCAGAATAATGAATGGGAAAATCCTCAGATTTTGGACAGAGGAAAAGAAAAAGGCAGAAGTTCTTTTCTGTTATTCAGCAATGAAACGGAACTGAAAGCAAACAATCCTCAAAAATCAGAATTGTATCAGAGTTTGAATGGAAATTGGAAATTCAATATTGTTAAAAATCCTTCTCAAAGACCTATGGATTTTTATGCGCCAAATTTGAATGATTCCAATTGGAAAAACATTCAGGTGCCTTCTAACTGGGAACTGCAAGGTTATGATATTCCAATTTATACTAATATCACGTATCCGTTTCCAAAAAATCCGCCTTTTATAAATGGCGATTATAATCCGGTTGGAAGTTACAGACGTACTTTTAATGTATCTGATTCATGGAACGATAAAGAAATCATTCTTCATTTTGCTTCAATTTCAGGATATGCGAGAGTATTCCTGAATGGAAAAGAAGTAGGAATGACTAAAGCATCTAAAACTCCGGCTGAATTTAATATTACTTCATTTTTAAAGAAAGGAGAAAATTTATTGGCTGTTCAGGTAATCCGTTGGCATGATGGAAGTTATTTGGAAGATCAGGATTTTTGGAGATTAAGCGGTATAGAAAGAGAGGTATATCTGCAGGCAATGCCTAAAACGACCGTTTGGGATTATTTTGTAAAAAGTGATTTAGACAATCAATATAAAAACGGACTTTTTAATGTGGATGTCACTTTAAAATATTTTGAAAAGAATAAAATAAAAAATCCATCTGTAAAGGTGGAATTATTTGACAATCAGGATAAAGTAATCTATTCTGAAAGCAAAAAAGTCAATGATAAAGAGCAAAATATCCATTTTGAAAAGACAATCGAAAATGTAAAACTATGGAGCAATGAAACGCCTAATCTGTATCGATATACCATTACATTATTAGACAATAAAGGCAAAACATTAGAAATTATTTCTAAAAAAACAGGTTTTAGAAAAGTTGAAATTAAGAACGCTCGTTTGCTTGTAAATGGCAAAGTCATTATGGTAAAAGGAGTTAATATTCATGAACACGATGATGTAAATGGTCACGTTCCTAATGAAAAATTGACGTTGAAGGATCTTCAGTTAATGAGAGAACACAACATTAATGCTATCAGAATGAGTCATTATCCGCATGATCCTCATATTTATGAGATGTGTGATCAATATGGTTTTTATGTGGTGGATGAAGCCAATATCGAAAGTCATGCAATGGGAGCAGAATGGCAGAATTGGTTTGACCAGAAAAAACATCCAGCTTATTTGCCGGAATGGGCACCGGCACATTTAGATCGTATCGAAAGAATGTTTGCCGTTGACAAAAACCATCCTTCGATTATTGTTTGGTCTTTAGGAAATGAATGTGGTAACGGACCAGTTTTTTATGATGCTTACGATTGGCTGAAAAAAGTCGATACTACACGTCCGGTTCAGTTTGAGCAGGCAGGAGAAAATAGAAATACGGATATAGTAGCTCCAATGTATCCAAGTATTAAAAGCATGAAAAATTATGCAAATTCTGACAAAACACGTCCGTACATTATGTGTGAATATGCGCATGCGATGGGACAAAGCAGTGGTAATTTTCAGGAATATTGGGATATTATCAATAACAGTAAACGCATGCAGGGTGGTTTTATTTGGGATTGGGTAGATCAGGGAATCAAAACTCAAAACGATAAAGGACAGGTTTTCTGGGCTTATGGAGGAGATTTAGGAGGTGCTGGTCTTCAGAATGATGAAAATGGCTGTGCAGATGGACTTATTTTCTCAAACAGAACACCAAAACCAGCTTTAGAGGAAGTGAAAAAAGTATATCAAAACATTGAAATTCTTTTAAATACCAGAACGGAATTAATAATCAGAAATCATTTTAATTATACCAATCTGTCCAATTATAACTTTAAGTATGAACTGATTAAAAACGGTTCAAAAGTAAAATCAGGTGAATTTAGTTTTGATTTAGAACCGGAACAAAGTAAAAAAATAGCAATTTCTTTAGGCGATATTGACGAGAATTCAGAATATTTTTTAAATGTTTTTGCCTTTTCAAAATACGATGATCCTTTAGTAGCAAAAGGATTTGAATTTGCCAGAGCACAATTTGAAATAGCAAAAGGAAATTATTTTGCATCGAATACCAAACCAAATAATGCGTCTAAGTTAAAGTATTCAAAAGCAAACAATATTCTTTCTTTTGAAACAGAAAATAGTAAAGGAGAATTTGATCTTAAAAAAGGACAAATTCTGACATATGCATCAAAAAAAGGAGAGAATGTGATTGTAAATTTCCCAACACCTTATTTCTGGCGTGCTCCAACAGATAATGATTTTGGAAGTGGTATGCCAAATAAATTAGGAATTTGGAAAGAAGCATCAAAAAATCCGACAGTTGTAAGTGTTGTTTTGGATGAAAAAAATACAGCAGGATTAGGAATAAAAGTAGCTTATAAATTAGCGCAAGCTGATGTTCCGTATACAGTAGATTATTTGATTCAGAATAATGGCGAAATTAAAATAACGTCTTCAATCGATATGACAGGAAAAGATTTACCTGAAATGCCTCGTTTTGGAATGCGTATGAAACTAAACGGATCATTTGATAATTTACGTTATTATGGAAGAGGACCTTGGGAGAATTATTCAGATAGAAATTCGGCAGCGTTTATAGGAGAATATTCAGATAAAGTGAGCAATCAATATGCAAGAAATTTTATTCGTCCACAGGAATCGGGATATAAAACAGATGTGCGTTGGCTGACTTTAAAAAACAATGCAGGACAAGGTTTAAGAATTGACGGCGCACAGCCAATTGGTTTTAGCGCTCTGAATATTTCGACAGAAGATTTGGATCCGGGAAAAAATAAGGAACAGCGTCATCCGACTGATTTAAACTTAGATTCTAAAGAAGCCGTTTACCTGCATGTAGATTACAAGCAAAGAGGTCTTGGAGGCGATGACAGCTGGGGAAGTCTGCCACATGAACAATATCGTTTGTTGGGCAAAAAATACAGCTATTCCTACACAGTATCATTGATTAATTAGTTAGTAGTTCGTCTTTTTGGAAGGAAAAACCTATGAGTAAACATCATAGGTTTTTCTGATTTTTAAATATTTTTGAATAATTGCCTTTTAAGGAATAAAATTTTACAACATATGCTTTTTTAAAATAATACATCTATTTATAGATTCATCAAAAACTTAACCTAACCTAACCAGTGCACATTTTGAAAAACAGAATTCTATTATTTTTAATGCTTTTAGTTTGCTTTCCGGCTCAACCACAGTCGGATGGGGAATTATCTGCTTCTAAATTTGGACAGGAAAAATATACTATCGGCTACATCGGGATAAAAAACGGACTTGCCAATAACGCTGTTACTTCGGTTTACAAAGACAAAAGAGGCCTGATGTGGTTTGGTACTTATGATGGAATAAGCAGATATGACGGCTATAATTTTTTAAATTTCAGAAATGAACCAAACGATTCTAATTCACTAAATAATAATAGAGTTGTAAGTATTTGCGGAACCAAAGATGAGATTTGGATTGGTACAAAAGGTGGTATAAGTGTTTACAATTATCTCAACAATCACTTTAGCAGAAGATATTATCTAAATGCAAAAAACTCTAAGACAGAGCCAATAGATTTTGTAGTTAATAAGATCATGGATTTTAAATCGGTTATGTATATCGGCACCGCTGGTAAAGGACTGCTTTATTGTGGAGCCAAACAAAAAAGAATTATTCAGATTCCGCTTTATGTAAAAGGAAAACTGCAATGGGATTACCATGTTCAGGGAATGGATTTTGATCAATTGGGTAAGTTTTGGTGTTTTGTTCAGGGAGTTGGTCTTGTGACTATGGATGCAACGGCCAAAAAACTGGTTGTCGTTTTATCTGATTTTCAGCAGGGGAACTGCATTTTGTGTGATAAATTTTCTAATATTTGGGTAGGAGTTGATGGTGGTTTATTAAAGTATAATTCAATAAATAAAACACATCGCATTTATGCAAATCAGGAATTGCAAAATCCTATTTCCGATTTGATGTGCAAACCGGATAAAAAAGAACTTTGGATTGCTACCAATGGTAACGGAATAGTAAAATATAGTTATGCATCGGATAGTTTTTCTTTGTTTAATGCCAATTCAGATGAGCAAAAATTAAATAGTAACGCTATTTCTTCGCTTTTTTCGGATAATGAAAATAGAGTTTGGGTTGGAACTTTAAGAGGAGGCGTTAATAAAATTGAGGAAAGAAAAAGTCCTTTTACGACCATTTCTAAAAATGAAAAGATAAAAAATACGATTCCAAGTGATTTTATTCTTTCCTTATCTGAGCAGGACAGCGATCATTTATGGATAGGAACAGACGGAGCAGGAGCAAGTTTGTGGAATAGAAAAACCAATACATTCACAAATTATTCCCACAGCTCCAATAATACCAATTCGATATCTAATAATTTTGTTTCCTCAATCGTAACTGACAGTAGAGGAACTTGGTTTGCGACTTATGGTGGCGGTGTCTGTTTGTTTAATTCGCAGACTCATAATTTCAAAAAGTACACCTTTTTTAATCCTAAAGTGGGAGCAAATCAAAAGAATTTCTGGGTGCTTTTTCGCGCTAAGAATAATGTTTTGTGGGCGGCTTCTCCAGATGATGAAGGGTTATACCGCTATAATGAAAGACAGGATAAATTTGATTTTATTGATGCCAAAATCAGAGGAATCATTTCAATTGCAGAAGACAGTAAAGGAAATCTTTGGATAGGGAATTTTACGGATTTAGTCGAATTCAATCCAAAAACAATGCAACGCAAAGTCATTGATCTTAAATATCCGGTACGATCTGTTATTGCTGTTTCGCCTGAAAAAATGCTTGTAGGAACAGAAGGAGGAGGGCTTTTGATCTTTAATCCGCAGACGCTGCAAAAGAAATTTCTAACCCAAAAAGATGGAATTCCAAATAATTCGGTATTAAATATTGTAAAGGATAATAAAGGAGATTATTGGTGCAGCACTTATAATGGAATATTTGTTTACAATGCTCAAACGGGACATATTACAAGTTATCATGATGCTGATGGTCTTCAGAGCAATCAGTTTAATTATAATGCGGCGCTTAAACTTTCAACGGGTGAAATCCTTTTTGGCGGAATCAAAGGTTTTAATATCATAAATACAAAAATTAATACACAGATTCATGATTTTCCAAAGCTGGTTATCACGACAATAAAAGTAAATAATAAGGTTTATGATCAATCCAATTTAACTTCTTTTGGAATCGATAAACTGAAATTACCTTATGACGAATCAATGCTCAATATTGATTTTGCTGCTTTAGAATACAGTCTTCCTGAAAAAATTTCTTATGCTTATTTTTTAGAAGGATGGGATTCGCAATGGCATTATGTAGATAATATTCGAAGTGCCAACTATTCTAAAATCACAGAAGGAGATTATGTGCTGAAAATCAAATCTACTAATGCTGAAGGAATCTGGAGCAAAAGTGCTATTTCGCTCCCGATTACCATATTACCTCCTTGGTACAGAAGCGGTTTTGCTTATTTTATATATTTCATGATGATTTGTCTTGCTATTTATGTAGTCGACAAATATCAGCGTCAGCAGGCCAATCTTAAATACGAAGTAAAACTTTCGCAGGATTTGGCAAAACAGGAAAAAGAACTTAATGAGAAAAAAATAACCTTTTTCACTAATATTTCTCATGAGTTCAGATCGCCTTTAACCATGATTATTAATCCTTTAAAAGATATCATTTACGGAACCGACCAACAGATTGATCCTGGTGCTATTGAAATGGTTTACAGCAATTCAAGAAGATTGTTGAGTTTGGTAGATCAGCTTCTTTTGTTTAGAAAAACGGAAACCGAAACGGGAAAACTTAAAATTGGTCAAATTGATATTGTAGAATTGGCTAAAGAAGTTTTTAGTTGTTTTGTGCATCACGCCAAAGTCAAAAAAATAGATTACAGTTTTAGTATTTCTGAAGAAAGGGTATTGGTCTATGTAGACCGGGAAAAAATAGAAATGGCTCTGTTTAATTTGATTTCGAATGCATTAAAATTTACAGAAAAGGAGAACGGAAGTGTTGCGGTTAATTTGCGCTGTACAGATAATGAAGTTATCATAAAAGTGATTGATAATGGCGAAGGAGTTTCAGATGCTGATAAAGAGAAAATATTTAATTTATTTTATCAGTCCAATAATAACATAAAAAACAACCGCAAGGGATTTGGTATTGGACTTTATTTGGTGAAACAATTTGTAAATCAGCATCATGGCGCGGTTAGCTGTTATGATAATGAAAATGGCGGATCCATTTTTGAAATTAAAATACCTTTAGGAAAAGAACATTTTGGGGATATTGAAATCAGGGAAGATTTAAGTGACAGAACCTTATTTTTAGAGGAAGCTCTGGAAGACACCGTGATACAGGAAAATGTATTGAAAACCATTGAAGAACCTGAAACAGTCAGTGATTTGATTAAAGATGCCAAAAGTATTTTGGTTGTAGATGATAATGCCCAAATAAGAAATTATTTAAAACGGATATTATCCGCAAAATATCATATTACTCTAGCCGAAAATGCTGAAATAGCTTTAACTCTAATTAGAAAAGTACAACCCGATTTGATTATTTCTGATGTTGTGATGGGAGAAATGAATGGAGTTGCTTTTTGCAAGCATATCAAATCAGACGAAGAATTAAAACATATTCCTGTGATATTGCTTACCGGAGGAACTTCGGAAGAAGTGAAACTTAAAGGAGCCGAAGTTGGAGCCGATGATTATATTACAAAACCTTTTGACAATGACTATTTACTAGCCAGAATCAGCGGGATATTGGCGCGACGTGATAGTGAGCAAAATTATCTGCTTAATTCAGTTACCAAAAAAGAAGCGAATCTAAAATTATCTGATGAAGATAAAAAACTCATCGAACGAATTGTAGATATAATTGATGCCAATTTGGATGTGGAGAATTTCAACGTCCATGATTTGGCATTTCATTTAGGAATGAGTTATTCTTTGGTATATAAAAAAATTAAAAAGATTACCGGTAAATCGGTTTCAGAGTTTACCAGAAATGTACGTTTGCGAAAAGTAGCGACCTTATTAATCACAACAGATTTACAGATAAGTCAGGCCGCTTCAATTGCCGGTTTTGGCGATATTAAGTATTTTAGAAAACACTTTCAGCAATTTTACAATATAAATCCTTCCGAGTTTAAGAAGAAATATCAAAACGTAAAGGATAATAAATACATACTGAATGAAAGTTTTTGGAAATCAACGTGATAATTAAAATAGAATTTTAAAAAGTAATTAAACATAAAAACTAACGGCTGGGTGCAATGATTTTAAATACATAGAAACATAGTTTTTAGAAGATTAAAAAAAGGCGTTTCACTAATTTAAATGCACATAGTCTATGTGTGGAAACTAGTTTCTTTTGATCTCTTTTTTCGACATAAAAATCTATGTTTCTATGTGTTAAAGGTTATTTTTTTAAATTTCACTCAGAGGGTTAAAATTGTAAACCTTATAATCTTAAAATATAATGATGAATTTTAAAAAATCATTTTTTATGGCAATAGCTTCTCTTTCTCTTGCGACTATTGGATGTAAAACAGGAAATGTAAAACAGGAAAACGGAATAAAAGAATCTAAAAAAGAGGTAATTGCTATTATCGATAAAGTAAATAACCGTTGGCAGTCAACACATCCGGAATCAGGAAATGCTTTTTGGCATGTTTCCGCTTATCACACTGGAAATATGGAAGCTTACAAAGTAACCCAAAACAAAAAATATTTAGATTATTCGATGGCTTGGGCGGAGAAGAATCAATGGATGGGTGCGAAATCAACTGATAAATCAGAATGGAAATACAACTACGGAGAAACAGATAAATATGTATTGTTTGGAGACTGGCAGATTTGTTTTCAAACCTATATTGATTTATACAACTTTACAGGAAAAAATGATCCTAAAAAAATTGCCCGTGCCCGTGAAGTGATGGAATATGAAATGAGTACGCCACAAAACGATTATTGGTGGTGGGTTGACGGCTTGTATATGGTAATGCCGGTAATGACAAAGCTGTACAACGTTACAGAAAATGAAATGTATTTAGAAAAACTCCATTCTTATTTACAATATGCGGACAGCATTATGTATGATGAAGAAGCAAAGCTATATTTCCGTGATGCTAAATATGTGTATCCAAAACACAAAAGTGCTAATGGGAAAAAAGATTTTTGGGCTAGAGGAGATGGCTGGATCTTTGCAGGTTATGCCAAAATTATTCAGGATTTACCAAAATCGGCTAAACATAGAGAAGAGTATATCAGCCGTTTTAAAGATATGGCCAAAGCTCTCGCTGCCACACAGAAAAAAGGCGGCTATTGGACAAGAAGTATTCTGGATCCTGAACATGCACCGGGGCCAGAAACCAGCGGTACAGCCTTTTTTACTTATGGTTTTATGTGGGGAATTAACAACGGCTTTTTGGATAAAAAAGAATATCTTCCAATAGTGCAAAAATCATGGAATTACTTAACCACTTTTGCGCTGCAGCCAGATGGGACTTTGGGATATGTCCAGCCTATTGGCGAAAAAGCAATTCCGGGACAAGTTGTCGATAAAAATTCCACAGCTGATTTTGGAGTTGGCGCTTTTTTATTAGCGGCGTCAGAGGTTTATCGTTATGTGAAATAATTAATTTCGTTTTATTGTATTTGAAAAGGAAGCTGTCTTTTAAGATAGCTTCCTTTTTTTTTAGCTTCGGAGAAGCGTCATATTTATAGCAAAGAACAGACGTTTACAAAAAAAGCTCCAGAGGAGCGACATATACTAGAGATTATGAAAAATATGTCGCTCCTCCGGAGCTTTTTTTCATTTGTCTTATTAAAATTCTATAAATATTTTACCCCCGCTAGGGTATTGTTTATGATATAATTTTTATAAAGATTCTTTTTAGTCAAAAAATATGTTTTGAGATTGCTTCATTTTTTCATTTTTCCAAAGTTATTTAAGATAAATATTAAGAGATTATAATGCTTGTTTATTTATATCCAGCTTTTAAATAATTATACATCATACATTTTGAATATGCTTTTTTTGTCATTCCTATAAAAAAATCCCGTTTTGCCTCTAAAAATACGGATTTGCCCCTTTTTTAATGTTGTAATTACCCCCTTTTGCTTAGGCGTCTTGCTATAGATTTGTAATGCAAACTATTGATAATTAAACGATAATGTGTGCTTAAAAAATTTTGAAAAAGAAAATTGTAAAAAACACACTTGTAGTCGTTCGTTTCTATATTTTGTAGACTAATTAACTTATCAATTAACCAAAACTTACAACCAAAAATGACAAACTTTATTAGGAAGATTAAGGCTCCTGATTATGGATCTGGATTTGATTTGAAAAAGAAACTCACACTACTTTGTGTATTAGTTTCATTGTCTCAAGTACATGCATTTTCTACTGAATCGAGTAGTAAAATAGGAGCAGAAAAAGTACAGCCACAAAACAGTATTAGTGGACAAGTAAAAGACAGTAAAGGTGTTCCGCTTCCGGGAGCATCAGTTTTAATTAAAGGAACAAAAAAAGGAACTATAACAGATTTTGACGGAAAATTTACTTTAGCGGGAGATGAGAATTCCATATTAGTAATATCGTTTGTTGGTTTTGTAACTCAGGAAGTAGCAGTAAACGGCAAAACGAATATTAATATAAAATTAGAAGATAGTGCAGCTTCATTAGACGAAGTGGTGGTAGTGGGATATGGTAAAATGAAGAAAAAAGATTTAACCGGATCAATTGTTCAGGTTAAAGCAGAAGCTTTGGCAAACCAAAACCCACAAACTGTTCAGGATTTATTAAGAGGTGTTCCGGGTCTAAAAGTAGGCTATGACCCTTCTGCAAAAGGAGGAGGATCTTTGCAGATTCGAGGGCAGACTTCTGTTTACAATCCTGATGGCGCAAATCATAACTCGCCGCTTATTATTTTAGACGGAATGCAGTTCTACGGAGAACTTTCAGAAATTAATCCTGATGATGTTGGCCAGATTGATATCTTAAAAGATGCATCTGCGACAGCGGTATATGGTTCTAAAGCGGCAGCTGGGGTTATTGTTATTTCGACAAAAAAAGGAAAAGCAGGCAAGCCTATTATTAATGTTACTACAAACTTGACGATTGTCAATGAAAGTGCTTACAGAAACGTATATTCTCCGGAAGGATATATAAAATACCGTCAGGATTGGGAAACTGCTAAAACGTATGGCACCAATACAACAACCGGAAACTACGAGGCGTGGGTTACAGGAACAGCAGCCGGTAAACCGGGTTATTATGCAAGTCCGGACCAATTAAGTCAGTACGGAATTACAGAGGCGCAATGGTTAGCGTATCAGCCGGCTTCACAAATTCAAGGAAAAAGTCTGAATGAAGTTTGGGGATTGCGTTTAGGAATTACCGATGCAACGCTTTTAAAGAACTTTACAGAAGGAAAAACACACGATTGGTACAATAGTACTTTTAGAACAGGAATAAATCGCGACAATAATTTAAGTGTTTCTGGAGCAAGTGATAAAGTAAATTATTATATGTCTTTAGGATATTTAACATCAGAAGGTGCTATTCAGGGTAATGATTATACTGCTGTTCGTGCCAATATGAAAGTAGATGCTAAAATTACTGATTGGCTTGAATTTGGAGCAAACGTTAATTTTCAGGATCGTTCAGATGGAGATATATCTGTTGGAACAGGAACGAATTATTGGGATGCCAATATGTTAAGAAACAGCCCGTTTGCTAACTTCAAAGAAGCAAATGGTGATTACGCAAGACAACCAATGGGACCAACAATTGGTGGATATAACTACTATTATGATCGCCAATATATGGATCTTGACAGAGGATATACTGTATTGAATACTATTTTTAATACAAAAGTAACTTTGCCTTTTGGGATTACGTACTCATTTAATGCTGCACCACGCTATGAATTCTTTTACAATCGTTATTTCCAGTCGGCTGGCAATAAAAACTGGAATGCTGTTAATATTGGAGTGGATAGAGAAAACGGTAAAAAATTCACCTGGAACATAAACAATACCATAACATGGGATCATACATTTAATGGAAAGCACCATATTATCGCAACTTTCGTTCAGGAAGCAGAAGATTTAAAAACATGGTCGGATCGTATTGATGCAAATAACATCCAGCCATCAGATGCTTTAGGATATCATAATATCGCCAATGCAACACTTGCTAATAGTACTTTTACAGCAACAGATACACATCAGACAGGTGATGCTTTAATGGCAAGACTTTTCTATTCCTTTGACGATCGTTATATGATTACTGGAACAGTTCGTCGTGATGGATATTCCGCATTCGGGGCTTCATATCCTTATGCTACTTTCCCTTCTGTAGCATTGGGCTGGAATTTTAATAAAGAAAAATGGTTTCATTGGGAACCGCTAAGCACTGGTAAATTACGTTTATCATGGGGTAAAAATGGAAACAGATCGCTCGCTGATCCTTACTTGGCTTTAGCCAATTTAAGTTCAGGAACGGGTGCAACTATGGGATATATCGATGCTTCAGGAAACATTGTAGATATGAAATATCTGGGAATAGACCGTATGGCAAATCCTAATTTGCAATGGGAAAAAACAACAGCATCTAATATTGGTCTTGATCTTGGTTTCTTAAATGACAGAATTACAACTACAATTGATGTTTATAAGTCGGTTACTCACGATATGATTATGAGTCAGCGTTTACCTGAGTTTACCGGATTTTCATCGATTGCAACCAATCTTGGAGAGGTTGAAAATAAAGGTATTGAGATCAGTCTTACTACTTTAAATATGAAGAGACCAAACTTTGAGTGGACTACGATGGTTGCTTTTTCATACAACAAGAATACGATTAACAAATTGTATGGCAATATGGAAGATATTAAAGATGCCAATGGAAATGTTATTGGAAGAAAAGAGGCAGACGATAAAACCAACGGATGGTTTATTGGCAAACCTATTTCTCAAATCTGGGATTATAAGGTAATTGGAATCTGGCAAAAAGATGAAGCGGTTGAAGCAGCACTATACGGACAGCGTCCGGGTGACCCAAAAGTAGAAAACAGCTATACTGCTGATGATGTAAACGGAAAACCAACTTATAACGAAAAAGACAAACAATTTTTAGGGCAGACAACACCACCAATTAACTGGTCGCTTCGCAATGAATTTACATTTTATAAAAATTGGAATTTGGCGATCAATATGTATTCGTACATGGGACACAAATCAATGGATGGACGTTATATGAACACGTACAATGATGGTAGTTTATATACCAATAACTACAATCCGTTTGTAAATCCGTATTGGACAATTGACAATCCAACAAATGACTGGGCGCGTCTTGATGCCAGAGGACCTGCAGGAGCTGGAACAGCAAAATTATACGATCGCAGTTTTATACGTTTAGACAATATTTCTTTGGCGTATTCACTTCCAAAAGATCTTATAACCCGCTTGCATGTGAGAAATTTCAAAATCTATGCTTCTGTTCAGAATGTGGCAACTTGGTCGGCTTCTAAACAATGGAAATATTATGGTGATCCGGAGACTGGCGGGCTTGCTACCCGAATGTTCAATTTAGGATTTAACGTTTCACTTTAAAAATTAGTCAATAATGAAAAGATATATACAAAATAAAATTTCAAGAATAGCGCCTTTAGTTGCGGTTGCTGCTCTTTTTGTTTCCTGCTCAGAAGATTTTCTGGAACCAGATCCGCTTTCGTTTTACGAACCGGAAGCAACTTTTAGTACAGAAAGTGGATTACAGGCCGTTTTAGCAAGTGCCGATAAACAGCTTCGTAACAACTATATTCATTATAACAATGCTGGTAATAGTGTGCCTATTGGTACCGAATATGTTTTCTCTGATATGTCAAAATATGGAAAAACAGATAATACCAGCACCATTTCTGATTTTGCTAATACTATGGTGCCTACCATGAGTTATAAAACTTCAACAAATGATGATTTCTATTTCGGATTTTACTGGACGGAAGCTTATACGGGAATTAAACATGCCAATACCGTTTTAACTTATATTGATAAAGTAACAAGTTTGACAGAAGAAGTAAAACGTAAATATATCGGTCAGGCTTATTTTCATAGAGCATACCGTTATCTTAACTTGGTTTATCAGTTTGGAGATATTCCATTGATTACAAAGATTTTGGAAGTACCTAAGCAAAGTTATTATTCAACTAAAAAAGAAGCCATTATCGAAATGATTACGGCTGATATGGAAAAGGCTGTAGAATGGGTGCCGGAACAATCAAAACTGCCTTATCTGGGAGTGGTAAACAAGGGAGCATGCCGTCAGTTATTGATTAAGTGTTATCTGGCTTCCGGAAGATTTAAAGATGCAGAAAATCAGGCCGATTTACTAATTAATCAATCGGGTTATTCTTTGATGCAGGGTTCATTTGGAACTTTTGATGCAGGAGGAAATCCAGCAACATGGACAATCACCAGAAATGTGATTTGGGATTTACACCGACCTGAAAATAAAGTTATTGCCGCTAACAGAGAAGCTATTTTGGTAATGCCAAACGGTGGAGTACAATCTTTTTTACCATTTGCATCTATGAGAATTTTTGGTCCGAACTGGAATTCTGGTACAGTTACTACTCCTGACGGAAAGCAAGCGGCAAATCGTTTTGCTTCAAATAACGCCAATTATCAGGCTAACTACGATTATGCCAGAGCTTTAGGACGTGGTATTGCAACAATTAGTGCTTCTTATTATTCGCAACATCCTATGTGGGTGGTTAATGGTGTGGAAGACAAACAAGACCTTAGACATAACAGTACCGTTGGGAACTGGGTAAATATGGAAAATCTTAAATACAGCGACAAGACTTCTGCATATTATGGACAAAACTTCAGATTAAAAAATGGCACTACATTGTTGTCAAAAGATACACTGCGTGAATGGTTTGATTTTCCGTTGTATAAAATCTATCTGCATGATGTAGTAAATGAAACAAATCCAAATGCAAATGATTTTCAGGGAGCAAGTACAGGAAGTAAAGCACATTGGTACTTATATCGTTTGGCTGAAACTTATTTGTTGAGAGCTGAAGCACGTTTTTACCAAGGTAATGTTGGAGGAGCAGCTCAAGACGTAAATGTTATTAGAGCGAGAGCTGGTGCATCACAAATGTATGGAACAGTAACTATCGGCGATATTTGTGCAGAAAGAGGAAGAGAACTTTATCTGGAAGAATGGAGGAATGTCGAGCTAAAGCGTATTTCGCATTGTCTCGCACTCAGCGGACAGGCTGATGAATGGGGACAAACCTACAGTAAAACCAATTGGGACAAACAGTCCGGAACGGATAATGCCGGCGGAAGTTATTGGTATCAGCGAATTGTCCACTATACTCTTTACAACAAATATCCAAGCGGTATTGTGGTGCCAAACGGAACTAAATTTTATACCATGGACAAACGCAACAATTACTGGCCAATACCAAACAGTGCTATAACGGCTAATATCAAAGGCAAATTAAGTCAGAACTTTGGTTACGATGGTTATGATCCTAGCGTTAAGGTTTGGGATAAATGGCAGGATGCTGTCGCAGATGAAAGCCAACTTTAAATTAGCTTTATAATAAAAAGTATTTGAACTGCAGTAATTTAATTGGAATGGTTATTATTTCGCTGCAGTTTAAGATACATTCTTTAAGGGGTTAAATATCCCACTTTCTGAAATACTAAATTTTTATAATTACCGACTGTTTAAGTATTATCCTCAATTATAAAAGAGGATAATACAAGCAGTCATTACAAGCCGCATGAATACTATATTGTGCCTTCTGATTCAAAATATCATGGGTTTAACAATATAAAATACCACAATACATTTCAATACAATTTTGCCCGTTAATAAAAGCGGAAGGAATTTTTTTGCCCAGTTTTTAAAGTTAAAATCGGTGGTTTAAGAGTTTCTTACGCCAATAGTTTTGTTGGTTACCAATGAAAGCATTCAACAAAAATTTTAAAACAATTTTTAAAACAAATATTTCATTATGAAAAAACTATACATATTTATATTATTCTGGTTATCGGTTTTTGTATTCAATATACAGGCACAAGCCCCTAATTTACCTGTAAAAACAACTTTAGCGACAACATTAAATGGTTCGAAGACTTTTACAAATGCTTCGACTTCAGATATTTTATCATTTCCATTATCTAATCAAAGCGAGTTTACTTTGGAAGTAAAAGCCAAAGTCAATTCTGCTGTAGGAAGAGGATTAGATGTTGAAGTTAAAAACACAATCGGCCTCGGATTTAGAACTTCTTTAGATAAAACAACTTTTAATAGTGCTACAATCTTATCAACGCCCGAAAATTTAAGTGCTTCTGTAGACAACGCACAGGAACAAACTTATAGATATGCAATAAAAGACGGCGTTGCAAATATCTATCAGGACGGACATTATTTAACTTCTAAGACACTTGATTTTCTAAATGATACTTCAGGCGCTGTAGTAGCGTATGGCTCTGATAATTTATTGGGAAGATGGGCAGGGGTTACAGGAAATAATTCGGGAAAACCAAATGATTATGGCTGGGCAAATACTTCAACAAGCCTTCCGTGGAATACAGCCAATTCAACGTCTGGTGTTCGATATCTGGATGTTACTTCAGGGCATACATTTGAATCCGATAATTCGGTTTACAGCGGAAGAATCATGTACATTCGTTGGGACAATGCCAGTTATTCGGCAGCAACTTATAGTTATCCCGTTAAGCTGGAGCAAGGTTTGAGATATGAATTTTCATGGCTTTATGAATATATTTCTAATGCTGCAGCAGGCGCTAAATTGAATGTAGCAATATCCTCAGCTGCTGACGGATCTGGAGTTATTGCTTATAAAACCTTTACAACAGGAAGTGCCAATAAATTGCGAAGAGGAGATTTGTCTTTTGTGTCGAATGTGGATGGCAATTATTACCTAACCATCACAGGCGATTATGCATTAATGGCTATTGCCGATTTAAAACTGAAATCTTCAAACTTAATTAATACCTGGGACGGTTATTACAATGATAATGCAGGAACTCCCGCTGCTTATGGATGGACAAATGTTGCTTCACCAAGCATTTTTAATACAGCGAACAGTACAAGCGGAGCACGTTTTATGGATGTAACTTCCGGTCATACTTTTGAATCCGATAATTCAGTTTACAGTGGCAGATTAATGTATATCAGATGGGACAGTACAGCACTTGAAAACTCCGTTTATTCATTTCCGGTACAATTAGAAGCCTCAAAAGGATATCAGTTTTCATGGATTTATGAATACATTTCGAATTTAAGTCCGGGTTCTCAAATGACGGTATCGGTTTCTACAGCTGCTAATGGTGGAGGAACCGTTTTAGCAACTAAAAACTTTACAACGGGAGCTGTCAATAAACTAAGAAAAGGAGATTTGGCATTCCAATCACAAAGTGCAGGAACGTATTATGTAAATGTTACAGGAGCCAAAGCACTTTTTGGAATAGCAGATTTAAAAGTTCAGGGACAGGAAACAGCCAATATTGTAATTGGAAAAAATTACGCAACGGGTGCTGTGGATATGGCGATTACTTCGGTTACTTTTGAAAATGCTGCTTATGCTCCGGAAAAAATAATTAGTCCCTCACTTCAAACAACAAACATTTCAAGCAACACCACTGTAGGAGCTTTTGCAAAATCAAAAGTAGTTTTAAACGGAACGGCTTCTTTATATCTTAAAAATGGAAATAATCCATTAATCAATTCGACGGTAAACTTAACTTCAGCAGATAATCGTTTGTATTTTGAAAACGTAAAACCGAGTGACGTAATCAGTTCTCAATTGCAATATATTTCAGTAAATGGTGTTTTGGCAGGTAACGGTACAAATGTAAATGTTACCAATTACGGAGGAGGAACAGTGGTTTCGCCTTATGTTGCAGACTATCAGCCGTTGCAGGTTTTTACTCAGGAAAATTTTGCAGGATCATCACAGCAGTATGCTACTGTAACTCCATTTGATAATTTAGGGGCTTTTGACAATGCCATTAAATCATTCAAATTAAAAAAAGGATATATGGCGACTTTCGCTACCAGTGCAGACGGATCAGGCTACAGCCGGGTTTACATTGCAGAAAATGAAGATTTGGAAGTTCCGGTTTTGCCTGTTAATTTAAACGGAACTATTTCGTTTGTCCGAACAATGACATGGCATCAGGTTACTAAAAAAGGACTTGCCGGCGGAAGTACAGAGGCAATCAATTCAAGCAATATTACCTGGTATTACAACTGGAACACAGGAATGGATACCACGCCAAATGTAGAATATGTTCCTATTCGTCAAACTCAATGGTGGCCTTCATTTACACCAGCTTATACTAAAGAAGGATATACTCATTTATTAGGCTTTAATGAACCAGATCGTCCGGATCAGGCCAATATGACCGTTGAAGCAGCCATAAGCAATTGGCCGGCTCTTTTGAAATCAGGATTACGAGTAGGTTCTCCGGCAACTTCGGATCCTTATAATCCTTGGATGGCCACTTTTATGACTCAGGCTGAGGCTAATAATTACAGAGTAGATTATGTAGCACTTCATTGTTACTGGTATAAAACAGCAGCACAATGGAAAAGTGATTTACAATACATTTATGACAAATACAAAAGACCAATCTGGATTACAGAATGGAATATTGGGGCAAACTGGACAGCTAATAATTTTCCTGATGATGTAAATACACTTACAGATGCCAATGCAACAAAGCATAAAAACGATTTAGCTTCGATTTTAGCTGTTTTAGAAAGTGCCGATTATGTAGAACGTTATTCCATATATAATTGGGTGCAGGATGCGCGAGCAATGTATGTGACGATTAACGATGCTTTTAAAACCAGAAATCCAAATTGGCAAAATTATGTCTGGCTACAGAATGCACCTGTAATTTCCAGTACAGCGACAGATTATACGGTTTTAACTCCTGCGGGGCAATATTATGCTAAAAATGCATCGACGAAAGCTTATAATTCATCCAGAGAATATATTCCATTATGGAAAACAAAAGTAGAAACACTGAGTTACACACTTTCTTCTGATTATAAAAATATTACCATAAAATGGACAGGAACCAATCAGGAGTTAGTAAACAAATATGTTTTGGAAAGAAAACTAACAGGAGAAACTACATTCTCAGTTTTTTATGAATCAACAGACTACAATGTTCTTTCAAAAATAGATCTGGTTCGAACTCATGCAGAATATAGAATTAAAGTTATTGGTAAAGACAATGTGGAGTCAGCTTATTCGGCAATATTGGTTTACGATCAACCTTCGATTCCGGCAATTCCAACCAATTTTACAGGTGAAGCAGTATCATCGTCAGCAATCAATTTAAAATGGTCACTTGTGACGGGAGCAGAATCCTATAAAATCAAAAGAGCCACAACTCTTAATGGAACTTATGATATTATAAATGCTTATGTAAAAGACAGCATTTTTAACGATACTAATTTAGAAGCCAATAAAGATTACTTCTATAAGATTGCATCAGAAAATGCCGGAGGAGAAAGTGAATATTCTGCAGCGATTCAGATTAAAACATTGACAACTTCCGGTTCTTTGAGTGCTAAAAACGCAAATATATCGGACTTAAATATGCTGACAGAAGAATCTGTTAAAATCATTAGCGCATTTCCAAATCCAACAAATGGGCAGTTTGATATTCTTTTACCAACAAATGAAGACAATGAAACAATTGGAATTTATACGCTGGATGGTAAGCTGATTTCAACAGCAAACCATCCAAACGTAAATGGCAGCATTCATTTGAATATTGAAAATCAGCCTTCGGGAATTTATCTGGTAAAAATAGAATCACATCCCGAAGCAACAGTCCGAATTATTAAAAAATAAAATATGAAAAAAATAAGTAAAGTGTAGTGAAATTATTTTTAAACACATAGGGACATAGTTTTTTGCAACCGTGTAAAGGCATTTCATTTGCATCAATATACATAGCAAACTATGTGTTAGAAACTAGTTTCTTTCTGTTTTCTTTTTTAGATAAAGAAACAACTATGTTTCTATGTGTTTAATTTAAGAGTTAAGTAAAGTTTGGTTTTTAATTAATGCAGAGTTGACGAGGGATCTTTCGGGATCTCTTGTTATAATAGAAAAATCTCAAAATTAACAGAGATTATTCAGGATTAAAAAAGGATAAAAAATGAGATTTATTGGTAAGTTTTTGGTGTTGGGAATTGTCCTGATGCTTCTTTTTAGTTTCATCAGGCACAAACAAAAAGTTTCGACTTCTGAAGATTATAAGTTGGTCTGGGCAGATGAATTCAATACAAATGGCCGTCCAGATGAAAAGAACTGGAATTACGAAACAGGTTTTGTGAGAAACCAGGAAAATCAGTGGTATCAAAAAGAAAATGCGGTTTGTAAAGACGGTTATTTGATTATTGAAGCCAGAAATGAAAATAAACCAAACCCAGATTTTATATCTAAAACGTATAAAGATTTTGCTAAAAACAGAGATTCGATAAAAGTGACTTCTTCCTGTTTAATTACCCGAGGAAAACATTCCTGGCAATATGGACGCTTTGAAATGAGGGCTAAAATTCCAGTGGGCAAAGGAATGTGGCCGGCCTTTTGGAGTTTGGGAATAAAGGGCAATTGGCCAGCAAACGGCGAAATTGACATCATGGAATATTACACAGGAAAAATACTTGCGAATGCAGCATGGAAATCAAAGGAACCCAATACAGCTTGGGACAGTGAAACATTTAAGTTGACTGATTTTAAAGACAAATCATGGGCATATCAATTCCATGTGTGGAAAATGGATTGGGATGCTCATTCGATTAAATTATACGTTGACAATCAATTATTAAATGAAATTAGTGTTGATGCGACAATACCATCGGCAGATCAAAAAATAAGTCCATTTCAACAGCCTCACTATTTGTTAGTGAATCTTGCCGTTGGAGGAATAAATGGCGGAACGTTTACCAAAGCTGATCTTCCATCAAAATACATAATAGATTATATCAGGGTTTATCAAAAAAGTAAATAAAAAATGAAATTAAAATTTTCAATCATTATCAGTTTTGTATGTTCTTTTGTTTTTTCGCAAAACAATTATTTTGTTCCGGGAAAACAGTGGAAAGATACAGATGGAGTGCATATTAACGCTCATGGTGGCGGAATTCTTTTTGATTCTGGAACGTATTATTGGTACGGTGAATATAAAACTTCAGGTCGTTCAGGAAACACTTCTTTGGAAGGAATCAGTTGTTATTCCTCAAAAGATTTGTACAATTGGCATAACGAAGGCATTGTGCTGCGAGTTGAACAAAATCCTAAATCTGAAATTACAAAAGGATGCGTTATGGAGCGTCCAAAAGTGATTTTTAATAAAAAAACAGGTAAATATGTGATGTGGTTTCATTTGGAACTGAAAGGGCAGGGATATGATGCTGCCAAAGCAGCTCTTGCGATTAGTGATACTCCAAAAGGACCATTCAAATTTGTGAAATCGTATCGCCCAAATAAAGGTGTCTGGCCTTTGGATTTTAAAGAGGAATTTAAAACAGCTTTGGCAAATGAAAAACAGTTAAAGTCCTGGAGTCCGGAATGGTTGTCAGCTATTCATAACGGAATGCTGGTTCGCAGGGATTTTGACAAAGGGCAAATGTCCAGAGATATGACGGTATATGTTGATGATAATGAGAAGGCGTATTTAATTCATTCTTCAGAAGAAAATTTGACGCTTCATATTTCTGAGTTAACAGACGATTATCTGGATTTTACTGAAAAATGGACAAGAGTAGCACCGGCGGGACATAATGAAGCTCCTGCTATTTTTAAGAAAGACGGTATTTATTATATGATAACTTCCGGTTGTACGGGGTGGGATCCAAATGCGGCTAGATCTTTTAAATCGAAATCCATTTTTGGTCCTTGGGAAACTTTAGGAAATCCGTGTATAGGTAAAGATGCTGAATTGACTTTTCATTCGCAAAGTACTTATATTCTTCCTGTTCAAGGAAAAAAGGATCAGTTTATTTTTATGGCGGATCGATGGAATCCTAAAAATCCTATTGATGGAACTTACGTATGGCTTCCAATAAAATTTGAAAATGGCAGACCAATTTTAAACTTGTTGGATAAATGGAATTTAGCTGCTTTTACAGAAAATCAATAAAAGTAATTGAAAAGTAGTTTTAAATTAATACATTATGAGTGGCTAACTAAACTCATTATTCTAAAAAAATAGTAAAATGAAAATACAGCAAAACTATTTGAAACAGAAATCACATCTTGTTTTTTCAATGTTTATATGTTTTTTATTTTTTTCGACGACACAGGCTCAAAAAAAGAGAATATTTAAAGAATCAATTCCTTTAGACTCCATAAGATTAAGCGATCCGGCAATTTTAGCAGATAAGAAAACCAATCTCTATTATATGACCGGTACAGGAGGATTACTCTGGAAAAGCAAAGATTTAAAATCATGGAGCGGTCCGTATGATATTGTTAAAACAGATCCTAATTCCTGGATGGGAACCAATCCTATGATTTGGGCAGCAGAACTTCATTTTTATAAAAACAAATATTATGATTTTGCGACTTTTACCAATAGAGACAAAATAATAGATAAAGTTGGGAATAACAACATTGAACGTCGTGCGAGTCATATTTTGGTTAGTGATAAGGCTGAAGGACCTTATATACCAATGAAAGATGAAAACTATTTACCAGCTAATAAACCGACTTTAGACGGGACATTTTGGGTAGATAAAAATGGAAAACCTTATATGATTTATTGTTATGAATGGCTTCAAAATGGCAACGGAACAATTGAAAAAATAGAACTTAAACCGGATTTAAGCGGATCGGTAGGAGAGGGAAAACTGCTTTTTAAAGCAAGTGATTCTCCTTGGAGCAGGGAAAAAGATGCGAATGGAAATGACAAACCCAATAAAGTTACAGACGGTCCTTATTTGTTTAAGACAGGAACTGGACGTTTGGGAATGATTTGGACGAGCTGGATTTATGATGTTTATACGCAGGGAGTTGCTTATTCTAAAAGCGGTACTTTGGACGGTCCATGGATTCAGGAAAAAGATCCTGTTACACCGCCAAATTTTGGTCACGGCATGTTATTTCAAACTTTTGAAGGTAAATGGTTGATGTCGGTTCATAGCCATAAAAAAGTGGGAGATAAAACAGTTCGAATTCCAAAATTATTTGAAATCGATTTGTCCGGAGATAAATTAGTCGTATTAAAACCTTATTTGCAGAAGTAGTTCCTTTTGAAGAAAATCAATAAATAGTTGGCATTAGAAATTAGAAAAAAAATGAGCATGAATAATTTGAAAATGTGGTTTTTATCCACAATGTTTAGTCTCTCTTTATATTCACAGCAAAAAGAAAATACGGATAACGTTTTTAAAATTGTTAATCCGGATTATAAACTGAGTCCTTATACAGGAATGACAAAAAAGCATTGGAAAGATGCCGGACTTTATTTGCTAGAAGGTGCTTTTAGTTATATTCATAATCTGGATGATCCGATGAAGTTTCCCAAACAGCCGGGAAAAAGTTATCCGCAGGATGAAGGTAGAGTACCAACAGAAAAATTGGAAGGTTTGAGCAGAACACTGTTTATTGCTTCTCCACTTCTTAAAGAAAATCCGAATTTGGTCATCAATAACATCAAAGTTGCAGATTATTACAGACATCAGTTTAGCAAATTAGTTGATCCAAAAAGTCCTTCTTATATTACGCCGCGAGCTAAAAATGGTGGTCCAAGTCAGAATTTGGTAGAATATGGTGCGATTGCGATGTCTTTACTTACGAATCCTGAAGTACTTTGGAAACCATTACCACAAGAGCAGAAAGATGCATTGGCAAAATCGATGCTTAGTTATGGAGATGGACCCACAGTATCTTCAAACTGGAAGTTCTTCAACATTTTTGTATTAAGTTTTTTTAAAGAACAAGGTTATACTGTGAATGAAAAACTACTGGAAGAATACCTGCAAAAATGCTTAAACGATTACAGAGGTGATGGTTGGTATAACGACAGTCCGGCATACGATTATTACAGTATGTGGGGATTTCAATTGTATGGAGCACTTTGGTCTGAATATTTTGGAAACAAGTATTATCCGGAATATGCCGAAAAATTCAGAAGTAATTTCAGAGATCTTAATTCTAATTATCCTTCAATGTTCAGCCAAAATGGCGAGATGATTATGTTTGGAAGAAGCATCAGTTATAGAATTGCGTCAATTGCAGCTTTTCCATTTATGGGATTAGAAAATGATCCTGCGGTTAATAATGGATGGTTACGCAGAATTTCTTCGGGAGTTTTAAAACAGTTTTTAGAAAATCCTGATTTTATGAAAGACAATGTGCCGACACTTGGATTTTATGGAGCATTTGAACCCGCCGTTCAGGTATACAGCTGTAGAGGAAGTGTGTACTGGATGGGAAAAGCTTTCCTGGGACTTTTATTACCGGATAATAATCCGTTTTGGACAGCAAAAGAAAATGAAGGAGACTGGGAAAACAAATTCAAAAAAGAGAATGTTTATAATAATTTTCTAAACGGTTCGAAGATTTTAATTACAGATTATCCGAACATAGGAGCATCAGAAATCAGAGCTTGGTGTCATGAGAAAAAGAAAGATGACTGGCAGGGATTCAGATCTACAGAAAATTATAACCGATTGTCTTATAACAGTGCTTTTCTTTGGCAGGCAGATGGTTCCAATGGAGAAGTAGCCATGAATTATGTTTTTAAAAATGCCAAACAAGAATGGGAGCCACTACGATTATTCACTTTTAAAAAGTTCGAAGATGACGTTTATTATCGTAATGCTGTTTTGGAAACGAATGAACATATTCAGATGAATTTAGCAGATATTCCTTTAGCAAACGGTATTTTAAGGATTGATAAAAATAGCAGTTCCGATGCCGTTTCTATGCGATTAGGACATTATGCGTTGCCTAAAATAGACGGAGAAATTAAAACAACAACAAAAAATATCGATGGTAAAATAGTAACCATTATTGATAATGGAAAATACCAATTAGCGATGATTCCGCTTTTAGGCTGGGAAAAAACTGAAGTTGTTGCCTGTAAAGATTTACATCCCGAAAGCGAAATCAGTAAAGTGATTGATGTAACTGCTAATTTTAATCCGAATGATAAAAAAGTCAATATTTATGCAACTTTGATGTTATGGAAAAAATCAGGTGAAAAATGGAAGAATAAAGAATTAATGCCACTAAAAATTCAAGAACAGAAAAATGGGACTATCAGCGTAGAATTTAATAATGGAGTAAAGAAGCTGATTGATTTTAAAAACGAATAATGGTGTAATTCATTTTTATATTTGTATGGCATGAAATGGTTTAATAGTATCTAATTAATGGAAAGATGTATAAATTATTTTTTTTTATTTGCATTTTAGGATCTGCCTGTAATTACGGGCAATCGAAACAAGACAAACAATTAGAAAAAAAGCTGGATGAACTGCTTTCTTCTAAATTTAGCTTATCGGAACCTGGTGTTGAAGTTTTGGCGGCAAAAAAAGGTGAAATCGTTTACAAAAAAGCTTTTGGAAGTGCAAATCTCGAATTAAACGTACCGATTAAACCTGATATGGTTTTTAAGCTGGGTTCTATAACAAAGCAATTTACAGCTGTTGCGATTTTACAATTAGTAGAGCAAGGTAAAATCTCTCTGCAAGATAATCTGCAAAAATTTGTACCTGATTATCCATCCTATTCTCAAAACATAACGATTGAGAATCTGTTGACTCATACATCGGGGATAAAAGATTATATGCAGATTGATTATCAGGAACCTTATTTAGAAAGAAGAGACTTTGAACCAAAGGAACTTATTGACCTTTTTAAAAACGTTCCATTAGAATTTGAACCTGGCACTAAATATAAATATAGTAATTCGGGGTATTATTTATTGGGATATATTATCGAAAAAGTAAGCGGTAAAAGTTACAGTACTTATTTAGAGGAAAACATTCTGAAACCTTTGGTTTTAAATCACACTTATTTTGATAATTCCAACAATATTATTCCTAACCGGGTAAATGGGTATAGAAAAGACGGTAAGGTATTTAAAAATGCTGATTATTGGAGTATGACAATTGCGTATGCCGCTGGTGGATTGATTTCTAATACTGAAGATTTATTGAAATGGAACGAAGGATTATATTCATACAAAATTCTAAAAAAAGAAACCTTAGAAAAAGCATTTGTACCTTTTAAATTAAAAGATGGAAGTGTGATAGAATATGGTTATGGCTGGATATTAAAAAATGTAAATGGAATAAAATCAATTGAGCATGGAGGCGCTATTACAGGATTTTTAACCAATGAAATTTATTATCCTGAAGAAAAAGTGTTTGTAGTCGCATTATTTAATTGTGAATGTGCTCCAAAGGACGAATTGTCGGTTGATATCGCTAGTTTTGCATTAGGTAAAACATTTCAGCAGGAAGTAAAAGTGGATACCGCTTTACTAAATGAGTATATTGGTGTTTATACTTTATCAATAGATACGAAAAGAACCATAACAATCACAAATGAAAACGGACAATTATTGGCTAAGATTTCGGGACAGGGAACAGTTCCATTAATTTTCCAATCAGATACAAAATTCCAGTTTAAGAATATTCTGGGGGCAGAATGTGAGTTTGTAAAGGAAAATGGAAAGGTCACAAAATTTAATATAAGTCAGAACGGGAATTTTGAATGGAAAAAAAATCAATAGAAATATATATATTAACAAGAGATAAAATTAAAAGCCTAAAATGAAATTTATTAGATTATCTATTTTGACCTTATTGGCTGTGGTGTATTCATCACAGAGTTATTCACAGTCCATTGAATTCAATAACCCAATAGCAGAAAAACGTGCAGATCCGTGGGTACATAAGACCGCTTCGGGTGAGTATTATTTAATCGCTACTGTTCCTGAATACGATCGCATTGTACTAAGAAAAGCGAATAGTATTAACGGACTAAAGGAAGCTAAAGAGAAAGAAATCTGGCATAAACATACAACTGGAGTGATGGCAAATCATATTTGGGCTCCTGAATTGCACTGGATAGATGGGAAGTGGTATATTTATTTTGCCGCTGGTGAAGCTGAAAATAAATGGAATATCAGAATTTGGGTATTGACCAATTCATCAGCAGATCCAATGCAGGGTAAATGGACAGAAGAAGGTCAGATAAAAACTAAAATAGATTCATTTTCTTTAGATGCCACAACTTTTGTGCATAATGGCAAAAGATATCTAATTTGGGCGCAGAATGTAAGAGGAGGAAAACATGGTACAGCTTTGGTTTTATCAGAAATGAAAAACCCGACTACGCTTACAGGTCCAGAAATAGTTATTACAGAACCTGAATTTGGCTGGGAAAGAGAAAAGTATAATGTAAACGAAGGGCCAGCTGTCATTCAAAAAAACGGAAAAATATTTGTTAGTTATTCCGCCAGTGCAACAAATCATAATTATTGCATGGGATTACTTTGGATTAATGAAAATGCCGATCTGCTAAATGCGGCTAATTGGAATAAATCTCCAGCTCCTGTTTTTTATACAAATTCAGATTTAAAACGATATGGGCCAGGACACAATTCATTTACAACTTCTGAAGATGGAAAAACAACTATAATGATTTACCATGCAAGAGATTACAAGGAAATTCAAGGAGATGAATTGTCGGATGTAAATCGTGCAACTCGAGCTCGTGTTGTAGAATGGACAGAAAGCGGTTTTCCTGATTTTATGCAAAACAAAAAAGATTGATACTTTATCTTGATAAAGATTTCTAAAAAATTAAACGCCTCATTTTTTAAATGAGGCGTTTTTTGTTTAATTATCCATTGTTTTATTTTCTGCGAAAGTAAGGTATCGATATTTCGACGAGATTATTTTCATTTCTCTTATTTCGAGAGCTGAAAAGGCAGCTTTTATCTTAAGCCGTTGATTATAATGTTGTTTTCTTTTTTGGTATGTGTTTTGGTTTTTTTTAATGACAAACTTAGAGGATAATTCTTTTTCCCTAATACGATTAAAAATACCACACCCAAAATAGATTAAATTACGGTTTATGAAAACAACACTCTCGAGTTACTAAAAATTATGGAGATCAGTAAACTGGCTGGACAAGTTTCTTTTGATACCACTTCAACAGATTTGACTTTTGTTTGGAACAGGGAATTTTCGATGACTATTATGGTAAATCGGATAGTTTATGAACTGATGGCGAATGATATTATTATTCTAACGAATCATCATCAAATTTAAAATATAGGTTTTGAATCGGCTAGATTAATAAAATTTAATCTCCCTTTTATAAATGATATCGGTAGTGAAGTTGAAAACAGCTTAAAATGAACCTTGTTTTTTAATATAACGAGTGTTCCAATATTGTCTATTGATGAGAGCGAACTTCATGCTTTCGAAAATTGCTGCGATGTTTTTTGCAAAGAGATGAAATCCAAAGACAATCTGTTTAGCAATAAATCGATAGTATTTTTCAAATTGTTTTCAGTTTTAATTATTCTACTGTTTTTAAGGCTTTTTTGCGATTTCACCCTAGAGTAATTGTAAAATGTCCCATATTCTTTACTGTGAAACGTTCTATGTTTGTACCTGTTGACAGTTTGAAATTTAAACTGCACGAAATACTATTATGAAAAAAAATATCACATTAATATTCTGCTTTTTTCTATTTTTTGCTTCCTTTTCAAATGCATGGAGTGCGGTTGTTCAAGATACTATTACAGTTTCATTAGACGGTTCAGCTGATTTTATTTCGATTCAGGAAGCGATTACCGCTTGCGGTGCTTTTCCATCTAATCCGAAAACTATTTTTATTAAAAAAGGGATTTATAAGGAAAAAATCATCATTGATTCTTTTAACAGTAATATCTCTCTTATTGGAGAAAGTAAAGATCAGACCATTATTTCATTTAATAATTATAATGGCCAGCCTGATATTGGCACTTTTACAAGTTATACTTTAAAAATACTAGCCGATAATATTAGTCTTCAAAACATCACAATAGAAAATACGGCAGGTGCTGTGGGACAGGCTGTGGCTTTACATGTCGAAGGAGATTATTTTAAAGCATCCAATTGTAAGTTTCTAGGCAATCAGGATACTTTATATACAGCTGGAGAAAATAGACGCCATTATTTTAATAATTGTTACATAGAAGGCACTACCGATTATATTTTTGGATCGGCTACTGCTATTTTTGATAATTGCACCTTATACAGTAAAGCCAATTCGTATATCACAGCGGCAAATACTTCCAAAAACAGCAAATATGGTTTTGTCTTTTTGAACTGTAAACTTTTATCAGCGCCAAATGTTCGTAAAGTGTATCTCGGGCGTCCGTGGCGTGAATATGCGAATGTAATTTTTTCCAGTTGTTTTATGGATTCCCATATCAATCCGGAAGGCTGGCACAATTGGGGGAAACCTGAAAGTGAAAAAACAGCTTATTATGCTGAGTTTAAAAATTACGGCCCGGGAGCTTTGACAACTAAGCGTGTCAAATGGTCACATCTGCTTTCTGTTGAACAAAATTCCAGACTTACTTTCAATGTTATTTTCAAAGTAGAGAATCAATGGAATCTCAGTTCGGCTACACCATAAAATATTTAAATATTCTTATTTACTATCATACTCACTAAACCATGAACCATAAATTTTATTACAAACTACTTTGTTTCATCTTTTTTCTAAATTCCCTGAACATTTTGGCAAAAAGCTATGATCTTAAGACGCTTGGAGCTGATAATTCAGGTAAAAAATCCTGTACAGCTCTCATTCATAAAACTATTGATCTGGCTTCAAAAGACGGAGGAGGAACATTGTATTTTCCAGCCGGTAATTATCTAACAGGCGCTATCACTTTAAAAAGCAATATTACCATCTATTTAGAAGGTGGTGCCACTTTAAAATTTTCTTCCAATTTTAATGATTATCTGCCTTTTCAAAAAGTGCGTTACGAAGGAGTTTTTATGAAAACATTTGCTCCTTTGTTTAATGCTCAAAATGCTGAAAATATAACCATTAAAGGAGAAGGCACTATAGACGGTAATGGTTTTGCGTGGTGGGAAGAGGCAATGAGAATCAATAAGGAACTAAAATTGAATGGGACACTTAAAGAACCAACCGAATTACAAAAACTTTGGGCAGAACAGAACAAAGAATTAAAAGTAGAACCGTATTATGAAAATACATTAAAAACACAGTTTTTTAGACCTCCTTTTATTCAGTTTTTTGAATGTAATAAAATCAATATCGAAGGAATTCGAATTTTAAATTCCCCTTTTTGGACTATTAATCCAGTAGGTTGTAATGATGTACGAGTGCATGGAGTAACAATCCTGAATCCTGATAAAGAACCACACGGCCCAAATACAGATGGAATTAATCCGTCATCTTGTTCCAATGTTAGAATATCCGATTGTTTTATTAGCGTAGGAGATGATTGTATTACCATAAAATCAGGACGAGATTTTCACGGACGCGAATACGGAAAAGCTTGTGAAAACATTACCATTACCAATTGTGTGATGCTGGCAGGTCACGGAGGCGTTGTAATTGGAAGCGAAATGTCTGGCGGCGTAAAAAATGTAGTAATTACCAATTGTGTTTTTGACGGAACAGATGCAGGAATCCGAATGAAAGCTTCCAGAGGTCGTGGAGGAGTTGTGGAAAACATTATGGTCTCCAATATAGTCATGCGAAATATTGGTCGTAATGCCTTTACGTTTGATCTCTTTTATGATAGATCATCTAAAGTAGAACCTGTTTCTGAGCGTACTCCAATTTTTAGGAATATAGCCATCAGTAATGTAACAGGAAGAAGTATTAATAAAGTCGGAGTGATTTATGGTATCGAAGAAATTCCTATTGATGAACTTACTTTCACCAATATTAATATGGAAGCCAAAGAAGGCTTTACAGGAAATCTGGGAACCAATCTTACCTTTTCTAATGTTGATATAGCAACAGAAAAAGGAGCTGCTTTCGAGTTTACAAATTGTGAAAAACTGCTGTTTAATGATGTAAAATCTAAAAAACCGACTGCAGATCAGCCTATAATTAAATTAGAAAACTGTAAAACGATATTGGTCAACAACTGTTTTCAGAAAGCACCTGCTTCCGTTTTTGTTGAAGCTGTTAATTCTGATGTGATTCAGGGTGCTAATTTCTTATCTCTTGTAAAAACGCCTTTCATTAAAAAAGACAAATAAAAATGAAAAAGATTGTATTGCTTTTTTTCTTCCTAGTTTCTTTAAATACAGCTTTTAGCCAAGAAATTATTCCGCTTTGGGAAAAAGGTAAAATGCCGAATTCCAAAGGGATGAAATTGAATAAAAGAGAAGATCGTGAACGAATAACTCAGGTTGATAATCCGTCGATATATGCTTTTTTTACTTCTAAAGAAGAAAATACGGGAGCGGCAGTTTTAATTTTCCCTCCCGGAGGTTATAAAAAATTGACCTACAATATTGCGGGATTTCAATTGGCTAAATGGTTCAATACTTTTGGAGTAAATGCCTTTGTGGTCCTATATCGGCTTCCAACTTCGCCTGATTTGGTAAATCCTGCTTTTGGGCCAATTATGGATGGACAGAGAGCTATTAAAATGATTCGAAGCCGAGCTTCTCAATGGGGAATAGATCCTTCCAGAATTGGGGTAATGGGAGCTTCTGCAGGTGGAGGTTTAGCATCCAATCTTGCCACAATTACTACAGATTATGCTCAAGTTAAAGACGATTTGGATTCTGTAAGCATACAGCCGAATTTTCAAATTCTTATTTCTGGAGCTATCAGCATGACGCAGAATGCGCATAAAGGAAGTTATGAAGCTTTATTGGGAACAAATCCAGATCCCAAAAACGAACAGCTTTTTTCGGGTGAATTAAATGTCACTAGTGCTACGCCACCTGCATTTGTTATTTGTGCCGCCGATGATCATGTGGTAAATCCACTCAATAGCATTCAATATTATCAGGCGCTTTTAAAAGCTAATATCAAAGCGGCTTTGCATATTTTTCCGCAGGGAGATCATAACATCGCGCTTCGCAATAATCCGGGTTCTACACAATTATGGACAGTTTTATGTGAAGCTTGGTTAAACGAAATGGGCTTTCTTGCGAAACCGCAGAAATAAAACTAACTATCCGTAAGCAATTAGCTTACAAAACCAAATTAATAACTTTCCAAGACTTAAATTATGAAAAAATCCTTTTACAAATGGGCTGTTTGTATAGCTTGCATGATAATTGTACCGAACTATTTATCAGCCCAGACTAAAGATAAAATCACAGTAGCCATAGATGGAAGCGGTGATTATGTAAATATTCAGGCAGCAGTTAATGCAGTTCCAGCCGAGAAAGCAACACGCACGATGATTTTTATAAAAAACGGATTATACAATACCGAAAAAATCATTGTTCCTGCTGACAAAAAGAGAATCACTTTTAAAGGCGAAAATCGAGAAAAAACGATTCTAAGTTATCATATTTTTGACTGTACAGGCGGTTTAAACAATAAATGCCCAGCCGAAGATGCCGCGAAATGGGAAGGTCAGAATATTAGAACTTCAGCTTCGGTAACAATTCAGGGAGATGAATTTAGAGCGGAGAATATAACTTTTCAAAATACCGCTGGTCCTGTGGGACAGGCTTTAGCTGTTTTTATTACCTCAGATAAAAACACTTTTATCAATTGTAATTTTTTAGGGTATCAGGATACCATGTTGCTTGGAAAAGATGGCACTCGAAGCTACTTTAAAAACTGTATGATTTTAGGCAGAACAGACTATATCTACGGTGGCGGAATAGGTTATTTCGACAGTTGTGAAATCAGAAGTTATGGCGGTGGCTGGATAACGGCTCCAAGTACACCAAAAGATCAAAAATATGGTTTTGTGTTCAACAAATGCAAACTGACTTTTATTGGTAACAGTCCTCGTGTTAATGATGATAAACAGCCTTTCAGTCTTGGGCGACCTTGGCATAATTATCCAAAGGTAGCATGGCTGAATTGTGAAATGTCAAAAGAATTGAATCCGCTGGGATGGCCTACAACCTGGCGTATGGATTATGCATCAACCAGTTCCGATTTGCATCTTTATGAATACAACAATAAAGGAGAAGGGGCAAATATGACTGGTCGTGCAAAATGGGAAGGTTTAAAAGCAATTTCTGCTAGTGAAGCCAAATTGTATTCGGTAGAAAATGTATTAAACGGATCTGATAATTGGAAGCCTTCGGCAAAATAAAAGCTTATGAAAATTCTTTTAAATAAAACGTTTTTATCGTTTGTCGTCTTTTTGTCTTTTCTGTTCCATTCTTCAGCCCAGAAAAAATTAGTCTTATGGTATGATAAGCCTTCAAAAGCATGGACAGATGCAGTTCCTCTTGGCAATGGAAGATTAGGAGCAATGGTATACGGAGTGCCTCAATCGGATACCATTCAGATAAACGAAGATACTTTTTGGTCTGGTAGTCCTTATCAGAACATCAATTCAAATGCTAAAAAAAGTCTGAAACAGATTCAGAATTATCTTCAGGATGAAAATTTTATCGAAGCGCAGAAATTGGCGTTAGGAGATATTATTGCAGATCGCAAAATAACTTCGCACGGACAGGTTTATCAATCCATTGGAAATTTGGTTTTATCAGTTCCGAACCATGAAAAGTATACTAATTTTTACAGAGACCTAGATTTAAAAACGGCTATTGCAACGACTAAATATACTGTAGACGGCGTAAACTTTCAGCGTGAAGTTTTTACTTCTTTTACAGATCAGCTTATCATTATTCGGCTTTCTGCAGATAAAAAAGGTGCTGTTAATTTTAATGCTTCGTTTGCAGGACCTCTTAAAACCAATATGGTAAAAGTGACAGCTTCAGTGACAGCAAATCAGAATCAATTGCTTGTAGTCAATGGTCAATGTGCTCGTGAGAAAGAAGAAAATATAACCAACTTACTGCATTTTAATACGCAGATAAAAGTAGAGGCAAAGGGAGGAACTCAATCCAAAGAAAGAGAATCCATCAATGTGAAAAATGCCGATGAAGCTTTTATTTACATATCAGTAGCAACCAATTTTAAGAATTATAAAGATATTAGTGCCGATGCCGAGAAACGAGCAAAAGATTATCTGAAAGCTTTTTCTAAATCATATCAAAAAGCGAAAGAAGATCATATTGCCTTTTATCAAAAACAATTCAATAGAGTTCAGTTGGATTTAGGCAGTTCTCCACAGATAAATAAACCTACAGACCAGCGTATTGCCGAATTTTCAAAAACAGATGATCCTGATTTAGTTTCAACTTATTTTCAGTTTGGACGTTATTTGCTTATTGCTTCTTCGCAACCAGGCACTCAGCCAGCTAATTTGCAGGGAATTTGGAATCCAAATGCGGGACAGTATCCCGCTTGGGACAGTAAATATACGACTAACATCAATGTAGAAATGAATTATTGGCCTGCGGAAGTAACCAATCTTTCAGAATGTCATGAACCTTTTATCCAATTAATTAAAGAGGTCAGTGAAACAGGAAGACAATCAGCTTCAGAAATGTATGGCGCCCGAGGTTGGACGTTGCATCATAATACCGATTTATGGCGTTCTACTGGTGCAGTAGATGCGACTGCAGGAATCTGGCCGACTTGTAATGCATGGTTTGCTTCACATTTATGGGAAAAATTTCTTTTTTCTGGAGACCAATCGTATTTAAAAGAAGTGTATCCAATACTTAAAAGTGCTTCAGAGTTTTATCAGGATTTCTTAATTAAAGATAAGAAAACGGGATATTTGGTCGTTTCGCCTTCTATTTCTCCTGAACATACTCCCGGTTTGCAATCGTATGAATATACAAAACCCGATGGAAGTATAGGTACAGAACGTTGTATTGTTTTTGCTGGTGTGACGATGGACAATCAAATGGTTTTTGATTTGCTTTCGAATACCATTGATGCGGCTGAAATTTTGAAAGTAGACCAGCAATGGATTACTGAATTGAAAAAAATCCGTCAGCAACTGCCGCCAATGCATATCGGGAAATACACACAATTGCAGGAATGGCTGGAAGATTGGGATCGCAAAAATGATGCACATCGACATGTATCGCATTTATGGGGAGTGTTTCCGGGACGTGAAGTTTCACCTTTTAAAACTCCCGAACTTTTTGAAGCTTCCAGAAACTCGCTTATTGGAAAAGGAGATGCAAGCCGTGGCTGGTCAATGGGATGGAAAGTGTGTTTGTGGGCCAGATATTTAGATGGAAATCATGCCTATAAACTGATTACGAATCAGTTGAATTTGAAACCTGCCAATGCAACAATCAAAGATCCGGATGGTGGTACCTATACCAATATGTTTGATGCGCATCCTCCATTTCAAATTGACGGAAATTTTGGATGTACAGCCGGTATTGCCGAAATGTTGCTGCAAAGTCACGATGGCGCTCTGAGTTTATTACCAGCCTTACCGGATGTTTGGCAAAAGGGTTCAATTAAAGGATTAAAAGCCCGAGGTGGTTTTGAAATCGAAAATATGCAATGGAAAAACGGCAGATTAGTTTCGGTGACAGTTAAATCAAATCTGGGCGGAAATCTTCGTATGAGAAGCTATGTTCCATTAAAAGGTTCAGGATTAAGTACAGCCAAAGGAATTAATCCAAACATTTTTTACAAGTATCAGCCGGTCGAAAAACCAGTGGTTTCTTCCAGTGCCGAATTTAAAGGAACAGCAGTAGCAAAAACATTCGAATTTGATGTTAAAACAGAAAAAGGAAAAAGTTATACTTTTCAGTATGCCAATTAATTTTTGATTGTTTTCTAAAGATAAAAAGCAGCTGTGATATTCTTAAAATCACAGCTCTTTTTTTATACAGAAGCATTGTATGTTTTTTTAGGAATTGTAATGATAAAAAATAGATGTTTTTTCTGATGTTATTCCTGAAAGTATTGAAAATAAAGGGATTCTGTGAAATGCCCCCCATCATATTGTGTTTAGACCTCCTTCAATTTAGGATTAAAATCTAGTTTTGTTTTAACAAAAAATCATAAAAACAAATCCGTTTTTTCGGAATGTGTTTTTTTAATGTCGCTTATTTAAGCATTGTTTAATCATGATCTTATTTCGGCTTCAAAACTAGGCCTAAGACGAGATCATTTTTAGAATAAATATTTCACTATTTAACTATACTAACTAACCAATTTAAACCATTATTGTATGAAAAAGAATTTGTCAAAGAATCACTTTGGCATGGTAAAGAAAGTTAGGAATAAAGCCGCTTTGCTTTCAGCAGTAGTTTTACTCTTTGATTTTTCTGCCAATGCCAATACGAACTCAAATTCAAGCACACTAACCCGTTTCGATTTTTCCCGAAACAGTAAGAACCATAACTATTTTCCCTTTGATTTATTGCCATCTTTTCAAAATGAAATAACGGTAAAAGGGAAAGTGGTAGATGAAAAAGGACTCGGAATTCCAGGTGTGTCAATTGTATTAAAAGGCACTAAAAAAGCAACAATGACTGATATTGACGGAAGTTTTGTTTTTGAAAAAGTTCCTTCAGAAGGCACACTGACTTTCTCTTTTATTGGTATGGAAACCCAGCATATTGCTGTTGGAGGAAGAAACAGTATAAATGTTACAATGAAAGATTCCTCAACCAACCTTGATGAAGTAGTTGTAATTGGATACGGAACGGCTAAACGTAAAGATTTAACAGGTTCTGTAGCTTCTGTAAGCATGAAGGATTTAAAAGATATTCCTGCAACTTCGGCTTTACAGGCTATCGCTGGACGTTTGGCGGGGGTAAATGTAACGATTACAGAAGGTTCTCCAGATGCACAGATTAACGTAAGAGTGCGTGGAGGAAGTTCTATTACGCAGGATAATTCACCGCTTTATATTGTAGACGGTTTTCAGGTTAATACCATTAACGATATTCCACCTGGAGATATTGAAACTATTGACGTATTAAAAGATGCTTCTTCAACAGCAATTTACGGTTCTCAGGGAGCAAATGGAGTAGTATTGATTACAACGAAATCAGGAAAAAAAGGAAAGACCGAAATTACGGTAAATGCCTATACGGGTTTAAAAAAGACTTATAATCTTACCAATGTTTTATCTCCTTACGAGTATGTATACTTTCAGAAAGAACTTGACCCGGGATCCAATGTAGCAGGTACTAGTTTTTATTCTGCCTATGGTTTATGGGAAGACAGGGACATTTACAAATCTAAAAAAGGTTTTGACTGGCAGGAACAACTTTACGGAAATACAGGCGTGCAGACTCATACTGATATGGGATTAACCGGTGGAGATGCAAAACTGCAGTACAAAGTAAATTACACACATGATCAGGAAGACTTTATCATGATAAATTCAGCATACAAAAGGGATTATGTGAGTTTTAAACTGAATAAAGAATTGAGTTCTAAATTCCGTTTTGATTTCAACTCTCGTTTCTCCAATACCATAATTACAGGACCTAGTGTTTCTAATGGAGGAAAACTCAAAGACGGTATTAAATATGCTCCCGTAAGAAGTTTGACTTATCTGGATCCTGCATTAGCTTTGGGCGGTTCAGACAATATAAGTTCAGCAGAAGCTTTAAGTAGTTTAAATGATCCTATTTACAATATTACCAACGAATACAAAGAGCAGAATAATCTTAACCTGACGATGAATGGAGGTTTGACTTGGAAACCCATAAAAGGACTTTCTATAGTTACACAAGGTAGTTATGCGGTAAATAGAAATTATACAGATAATATCTGGCTTCGAAATACAGGAGAGGCAAGTGCCAACGGAGGTCAGCCGGTAGCAAAACGTCAGGATGTGAAAGGAGCAGATTGGTCTATTCAAAATACTTTAAGTTATGATAGATCATTTAATAAAGCAGTGCATAAATTCAACGTTTTGTTAGGACAAGAAGCAAGAAGTTCTCAAGTAGATGAAACTTTGGTTCAGTCTAAATTCTTTCCTGCTGATTTTGGTGCTCACGATGTTTTGGCAATGTGGAATTATGGTACACCTTTGCCAACTTACACTACAATTGGAGAACCAACGAGAACTTCGTCTTATTTTGGACGTATTAATTATACGCTTCGTGATAAATACATTTTCAGTTTTACTTCCCGTTTTGATGGTAAAAACGTTTTTGCTCCGGACAACCGCTGGGGATACTTCCCGGGAGCAGCATTTGCTTGGCGTATGTCTGATGAGAAATTTATGGAAAAGACCAAAAGCTGGTTATCCGATGCTAAATTTCGTTTAAGCTACGGAGAAGTTGGTAATGCGCGTGTAGGTTCTTACTGGCGTCAGGATTATAGTTTTGAAACAGCAGCGAATCGCCTTATTTACGTAAGTGAAGTGGGGCAGAGTTCTTTAAAACCTTCTAATACTTTAAAGAACGAAAATCTTACTTGGGAAACTACAGTTTCTACCAACTTAGGATTAGATCTTGGATTCTTTAATCAAAGACTGACCATAAACATTGATGCTTATAAAATTGATACCAATGACTTGATATTAGCTGTGGCATTACCTTCCAATTCAGGATATGTTTCACAATACCAAAATATTGGAAGCACTTCTAACAAAGGACTCGAATTTACAGTAAACGGAAACATTGTTGAAACCTCTCAATTTAGATTATCAGCTAACTTTAATATTGCCTTTAATAAAAATGTTGTAAAAAGTTTAGATGGTTCTAATGAAATGATTGCAGCATCGAACTGGGCGCCGAATGTTGGACGTGACGATTATAGAGTTCGTGTAGGACAGCCAGTTGGTTTGATGTATGGTTATGTATCTGATGGAATGTATACATTCGATGATTTTAATTTCGATACTGTACAGAAAAAATGGATTCTAAAAGAAGGTGTTGCCGATGCCTCAAAAGTAATTACGACTTCTGGTAATTATTTTGGGCCAGGACATATGAAACTAAAAAAACTAAGCGGTACAGGCAACGTAATTAATCCTGATGAAGACCGAAAAGTTATTGGACGTGCACAGCCTAAACATACGGGAGGTTTTGCTCTTAGCGGTGCTTTTAAAGGTTTAGATTTTTCAGCACTTTTCAACTGGTCTTATGGAAATGATATTTATAATGCCAATAAAATAGATAACTCAACTTTCAGCGGTTCTAAACGTTACAATAACGCTAATGCATTGATGAGTCTGGATAATCGTTTTACAACCATTGATCCAGTTACAGGAAATAATATCATGTTTGGTAATGATGCCAATCCGCAATTATTGCAGGAAATAAACCAAGGTGCAAGTATCTGGCATCCATTGTCTAATTCTACTATTATTACAGATTGGGCTATTGAGGACGGTTCATTTCTGCGTTTAGGAAATCTTACTATTGGTTATACACTTCCTGAAACTATTGCCAAAGGAAAATTTATTCAAAAAGTAAGATGTTATGTGTCGGGTAATAACCTAAAAGTTTGGACTCGTTACTCAGGACAAGATCCGGAGGTAAGTACAAATAGTTCTCCTTTAACACCTGGACTTGACTGGTCGGCTTATCCAAAAGCCAGAACCCTATTATTTGGTGCCAACATAACTTTTTAATTGTCTATTATCATGAAAAAATATATTTATACTGCATTTGTTCTTCTTGCCTTAGGAACCGTTTCCTGCAATGAGGACTTTTTAGAAACCACTTCGCCTTCAAAATTAAGTTCACAAACGGTTTTCAATACTACTTCAATGGCTAAAGCTGCCGTGATGGGAGTGTATGGAAAAATGACGGATACTTACATTTATGGACAAAAATTGTCTGTAAACTGGCAGGGAGTGAGCGATATTGAAACCAATTCCGGATTTACCACAACAGGATATAACTCAACAAGTTCTGATTCCGGAGCGGGCAACTTTTATGATGATCCTTATAACACTACGACCAAATGGGAGAGTTTGTTTCAGTTCGCTGAATTGGCTTCCACTGCTGTAGATGGTATTCGCAATTCTCCTATTTACGAATCCAAAGCAAACGAAATGAAACCGCTTTTAGGTGAAGCCTTAACCCTTAAAGCTCTTGCTTATTTTGAATTGGTTAGATTTTGGGGTGATATCCCTTATAAAGGTGAACCATCAAAATCGGATCTTTCTAATGTTTATATTGGCAAAACAGACAGAGATGTCGTTTACGCAGAACTGGTAAAAGATTTAACAGAAGCTGTAGGATACCTGCCATACCTTAAAATGGCACCGGAATATACTACAGCAGAACGTATTTCTAAGGCTTTCGCCAAAGGATTGTTAGCGAGAGTAGCATTATTTGCAGGAGGATGGTCACTGCATGATGGTAATCTTTTCTCCGATGAAAATGTAGAACATCATCCAACCATGCAGGCTGAAAATGGATATTATGTGGGACGTGTTAAAAACTGGCGTGATTATTATCAGATTGCGGCACAGCAAACTGCAGAAATCTTAGGAAGTTCAGAACATCAGCATTCTTTAGATCCTAATTATGAAAATATCTGGAAAACAGTTTGCAATCTAGGGCAGAATGCTTCAAATGAAAACTTATTCGAGGTGGCTTTTGGTCTAGGGAATAATGGAGATATTGGGTCGTTAATGGGCTATGAAGTAGCTTCTAATACCAAATACGGTTCAAGAGGTTTTGGAGGAAGTTATGTGAGTTCACAGGCCTATTATTTTTATTCTTTTGACCCAGATGATTTACGCAGGGATACTACTTTGTCCTGGACCAGCTACGGAAGCGAAAACAAAGAGACAATGAAAACAGATGCTCTTAGTGTTAGTTTTGCAAAATGGCGTCTTGACTGGATGAACCCTTCATATTTGACTTTGCATAAAACAGCGAATTCCCGTATTGCCACTGGGGTAAATTGGATTATAATGCGTTATTCTGATATTTATTTGATGTTTGCCGAAGCAGAAAGCCAGCTGTCAAGCCCCGATAATTTTAATTCAGTGGCAAGAATGACACCGCGTCAGGCTTTGGAAACTGTTAGAATGCGTGCTTTTGGAGCAAATTCATCGAAAGTAAAACAATATGATGCTGATTTCTTTAATGCCATTGTGAATGAGCGTGCATGGGAATTCGGTTGTGAAGCTATCCGTAAACATGATTTGGTAAGATGGGGACTATTATACGATAAAATTGAAACCATGAAAAAAACATTGTGTTTAATGCTGGACAATAAACAAGCAGTTACCATTTTTGACAAAACGTATCAGGCATCTGACTTTCCACAGACAATTTATTACAAGTTCAAGAATGCAGAATATATTGATAAGAGTTCGATTAATTATTATAGAAATTTAGGAGCCAGCCCTGGACCGGAATATTTATCAGCTTCCTGGTTTACGAAAAATGCGCAGAAACCAACCAGCGGAACCAATAAAAATTATATTGACTGGCCAACCCGTGTTTTATTGGCGGCTACCGGTATTAATAAATCGTATGATTATTCTAGCTTCTTAAGTTCTATGACTAATGGAGGAGAGATTCAATCCAATTTGGTGCAATACACTATGGGAAATAAAAGCTGTAATTACAGACATTATTTCTGTATTTATTATGAAGATTTATTTGAGTCTAAAGGTAATTTAACGAACTCTTTTGGATACTAAACCTCAACCTGTAAAATTGGAACAAATGAAAAAAAATATAATATTAGGATTATTTTCTTTGCTTGCTTTAGTATTCGTAAGCTGCGAAAAAGATTATAACGATTGGGATGTAGAGGAGGGACATGAACGTCTTTTTAAATCTTTAATTTTTGAAGTCTCTAAAGTAGCATCTACTCAAGTAGAATTAAAATTCACAAAATCTATAGACGCTACTAAATATATATTTGAATTTAGTAAAGATAGTTTGCTATTCAATCAAATTGTAAAAACGGTGGAATTATCAAGTGCTAGTTTGATTCCTTTTGCCACTTCTACCAATCAGACTAAAGTAGAATACCGTGAGTTATTTAGTGAACTAGATGGAGATTCAGGTTATTCGGTTCGTATGAAAAGTGTTAATGAAACAACAGGGCTTGAATCTAAATTAAGCCAGATTTTTTTTAGAACTCCAGCGGAGCAATTATTTAAAGGTTATACTCCAGCGGCAAATAATTTAACTGTTAACTGGACTATTTCTCCAAGGGTTACTAAAGTAATTTTATACGATCAGGCAGGAGTAAGTATTAGAGAAATATCTTTAACAGATCAGCAGAAAACAACTGGTTCTTTAGTCATTGATAATTTGGCTATTGGAACGAATTACGTTGTAAAGATTCTTAACGAGTCAAATGTAAGAGGTTCATTGAACGTGAGAACTACAGGTATATTTGAAAGTACGATTTACAATGTACTGCCTGCTGATAATGCAACTACAATTGGAGCGGCTATTAGCGGTTTGGTAGCTTCGGGTTCTAAAAATTTTACCATTGTTTTCGATAAAAATACAACTTATAACATTGGTGGAGATATCACTATTCCGACAGGAGTTAATGATATTGCTTTTGTGGGTGTTGCCGATTCTAACGGTGTCCTGCCAAAATTATTGAATGCACGTTTTAGAGTACAAACACAGATTAATGATTTAATTATTCAATATCTGAACACCACTTCTGCAGCAGCATTTTTTATTGATTTAGGAACCAAAAATGTACACAACATTAATATTGATGGTTGCGAAATAGATAATATCAACTCTATAGTACGTTTAAGCGGTACTTCTGTAGTAAATGATGTGAATGTCGTAAATAGCAAGATTTCTAGAACAGGAGGTTACGGTGTATTTAACGTAGCAGCAGGACAGGTTATCAATTCGATTACAGCTCAAAATTGTACTCTAACAGAAATCAGTACTCGTTTTGCGGATGTTCGTGTGGCAACAAAAATCAATTTTTCGAATATTACCTGCGTTAATATTACAACTGCAATGGGACATTTATGGCTTTTTGATAATGCAAAACCAGTACAGTTGACGATTCAGAATATGATTATTGGAGGTCCAAACGGGGGTGCTAAAATTAATAGTACCAACGGAACATATGCAAGTATTCCAATTTCATACACAGGAAGTTATATGACAAAAGATTTAATTGTCGATGCCAGACCTCTTACAGGTATAACAGCAGTTCCGTTAGATGTCTACGGTTTATTTGTAAATCCTGCTCTTGGTGATTTCCACATAAAAGAAGGTACAGGTTTCGCCGGTACAGGCGTAGCAGGAGATAAGAGATGGTTTTAATTTACTAATAATATTAGTTACAAAGGGAATTTTGATAATTCATATTCCCTTTGTTTTTGCTATACTAACACTATATTTTTATTATGCATAAAAAACTAACCGGCACTGTATTAGGAATATTTTATACTTACAGTATATTATCTTTTGTACCTGCTGATAAATGGCTTGACAATAAAGATAAATTCATAAATAAAGAACCAATAACAGAGGAAGCTTTTGCTTTTCCGGGTGCAGAGGGCGGAGGTTCTAAGACAACTGGTGGAAGAGGCGGAAAAGTAATCAAAGTGACTTCTTTAGAAGATACAGATAAACCGGGTACTTTGCGATATGCCATCAACCAAAAAGGACCAAGAATTGTAGTTTTTGATATCAGTGGGACAATTTATTTAAAGTCAGCGCTGCATATTAAAAACAGTGATATAACCATTGCAGGTCAGACGGCACCTGGGGATGGTATTTGTGTGGCGCACTACGATGTAAGTGTCAGCGCTGATAATGTCATACTGCGTTACCTTCGTTTCCGAATGGGAGATGTAAACAAAATTGAAGCGGATGCTCTTGGAGGACGTTTTCAAAAGAATGTCATCATAGATCATTGTTCCGTAAGCTGGTCAACAGATGAATGTGTTTCTTTTTATCAGAATGAAAATTTTACGTTGCAATGGTGCATCATTTCAGAAGCTTTAAAAAACTCTTTTCATGCTAAAGGATCTCATGGATACGGAGGGATCTGGGGCGGTAAAAATGCCACTTTCCATCATAATCTAGTGGCTAGTAATGACAGTCGTAATCCTCGTTTGGGCGAATATGCCAATCATGAATTTGCACTTACCGATTTAGTCGATTTACGTAATAATGTAATTTACAATTGGGGAGGCAATAGTTGTTACGGAGGAGAAGCCATGAATGTCAATATCGTAAATTGTTATTATAAACCAGGACCAGCTACTGTAAAAAAGGATCGCATTGTTTCGATCGATAAAAATACAAAAGCGAATATTTCTCCCAATCCTGTATATAATATTTGGGGAAAATATTACATCGATGGAAATGTAATCGAAGGATCTCCACAAACTACAAAGGATAATTGGACCTATGGTGTTTTCAATCAATTTTCCCCTGGTTATGGAGTAGTTTCGGATGCAGATAAAAATGCAATTAAACAAAATAAACCTCATAACGCTTTGCCTGTTACGACTCATACAGCTCAAAAAGCGTATGATTTAGTACTAAAATATGCCGGAGCCTCTTTGGTTCGCGATGCAATTGATATTCGTATCATCAATGATGTGAAAAGCGGTAAAGTAACGATTAAGGATGGAGGAAATGGCAGTAAAAATGGCATCATAGACAGTCAGAATGCTGTAGGTGGCTGGCCGAATTTATCTTCCGGTATTGTTTTAAAAGATACTGATAATGACGGAATGCCAGATGAATGGGAAAAAAGTAATGGCCTTAACCCTGTAAAAAATGATGCTAAAGAACATAATCTCAGCACGGCATACGATAATATTGAAGTCTATATAAATAGCATAGCAGCTCAACAGACCGAAGAGCAGTTAAAATTATAATCCTTTTTTAAATTATATGACTAACTGTAAATCATACTTAACCAATTTTTTTCCACAGATTAAGTGAATTAACACAGATTAAAGTAAACAGTCCAAAAACGCTGGAATAGTTTTATATAAAATCCTTAAAATCTTTTTAATCTGTGGCTTTAAAATAAATTTAGTCTGCTGAACGGACAGTCATATAGAATTATTCAATTCGTTTTTGTTTTTTAGCCAGCTCCGCCTGCAGAGAACAGTTTTTTTTGCAGGTAAGCCGACTATTGGAAACGTGTTTTTATCTTTAGTAAAAAATGAAAATAATAAAATATAAAAGAGTAGCCGGATTCCTTTTCTTCATGTTGTTTGCAATCCAGTTAAATGCTCAGAAACTAATCCTGAAATACGACAAACCAGCATCCAATTGGAACGAAGCGCTTCCTATTGGAAACGGACGTTTAGGAGCCATGATTTTTGGAAATCCGCAAAAAGAAGAATTACAGCTAAATGAAGAAACCATTTGGGCAGGTGAACCCGGGAATAATGTGCCTAAAAATACCTTTGGTAATATTGAGGCTATTCGAAAACTGATTTTCGATAAAAAATATAAGGAAGCTCAAGACCTTTCTAATGAGACTTTTCCAAGACAGGCTCCAAAAGATTTAAATTATGGAATGCCCTATCAAACCGCTGGAAGTGTATGGTTTGATTTTCCTGAACATGAAAAGTTTTCTAATTATAAAAGGGATTTGGATATAGAAAATGCGGTTACTTCCGTCAGTTATAAAGTAAATGGCATCTCTTATAAAAGAGAAATTTTAGCTTCTTTTTCTGATGATGTTATTATAGTAAAACTGACTGCAGACAAGAAAAAAAGTATAAGTTTTTCCATAACTTCTACAAGTCCGCAGGTATTAAACTCTGTAAAAACATCAGAAAACAGATTAATTTTCGCAGGAACTTCTGGGAGCACTGATAATAAAATTGGAAGAATAAACTATGTTGGTCAAGTCGGCTGCATTTTAAAAGGAGGAACTTTAACTGTAAAAGCAGACAAACTTTTTATTGATAAAGCAGATGAGGTTGTAATCCGGATTGCACTGGCTACTAACTTTAAAAATTATAAAGAACTCTCAGAAAATCCGTTTCAGAAATCAGAAGCTGTTTTAGAAAAAGCATCTCAGAAAAACTATGCGACAGCTTATCAAAATCATGTTTCGGCTTATCAGAAATACTTTAATAGAGTTTCGTTGAATCTTGGAGATTCGCCCCAGTCAAAAAAAACAACTGATGTAAGGATTAAAGAATTCAATGCAAGTTATGATCCGCAGCTGGTGGCGCTTTATTTCCAGTTTGGAAGATATCTGCTTGTTTCCAGTTCGCAGCCCGGGAACCAGCCAGCGAATCTTCAGGGAATTTGGAATCATAAATTAAGTCCGCCTTGGGATAGCAAATACACGGTAAATATTAATACCGAGATGAATTACTGGCCTGCTGAAACAACCAATTTAAGCGAGATGCATCAGCCTCTTTTCAGTATGCTAAAAGATTTAGCCGTAACGGGACAGGAAAGTGCAAAAGAAATGTATCATGCCAGAGGCTGGAACCTGCATCATAATACCGATTTATGGCGAATAACAGGCATAGTAGATGGCGGATTTTATGGAATGTGGCCTATGGGCGGGGCTTGGTTAACACAGCATTTATGGCAACATTATCTTTATACGGGAGATACAGCATTTTTAAAAGAATATTACCCGGTTATGAAAGGAGCAGCGCAGTTTTACCTTGATGTACTGCAGGAAGAACCGGAGAAAAAATGGCTAGTGGTATCTCCATCCATTTCTCCTGAAAATACGTATCAAGGCGGTGTTGGGGTTTCTGCAGGAACTACAATGGACAATCAATTGGTCTTTGATGTATTTAATAATATAATCAATGCTTGTAAAGTATTGGAAACTGACAGGAATTTTGCTGATTCTGTTGCTGTAGCTTTAAAGCGATTACCGCCTATGCAGATAGGACAACATTCGCAATTACAGGAATGGCTGCACGATTGGGATAAGCTAAATGATAAACACAGACATATTTCGCATTTGTACGGATTGTTTCCTTCTGGTCAGTTATCTCCGTTAAGAACGCCGGAACTGGTTGAAGCGGCAAAAAATACTTTAATATCCAGAGGAGATGTTTCTACCGGCTGGTCAATGGGTTGGAAAGTAAATTGGTGGGCGCGATTATTGGACGGTAATAAAGCTTTTAAATTGATTAAAGATCAGCTTCGTCCGGCACCAATGGAAAGCAAAGGAGAATCGGGCGGTACTTATCCAAACCTTTTTGATGCACATCCGCCATTTCAAATCGATGGAAATTTTGGCTGTACCGCTGGTATATCCGAAATGCTCTTGCAAAGTTATGATGGTGTAGTTCATTTATTACCAGCTTTGCCGGATGAATGGGAAAAAGGAAATGTTGCAGGATTGAAAGCTCAGGGCGGTTTTGAAATTGGAGAAATGAAATGGGATAAAGGAAAAATTATTTCAGTAACAATAAAATCAAATCTTGGAGGAAATCTTCGTTTGAGAAGCCATTCAAAACTAAAAGGGAAAGGTTTGACATTTGCTAAAGGTGAAAATCCGAATTCCTTTTTCAAAATTCCGGACATACAGAATCCAATTATTTCGGCGAAAGCGAAACTAATTGGTATAAAAAGTCCAAAAGTTTTTGAATATGATATCAAAATGGAAAAAGGAGGTAGTTGTACTTTTTATGCCGAGGAATAATTTGAAAAGAGGACATCTTTTTATAATGATTTGCCTCGTCTTTTAACTTGATATTGCTGAGAAGGCATTTTTTCGTCAAATGACCCCTTACATTTTGCATATTGACCTCCCTTTGTTCCTTGCCAGCAAGTAGTTTTGTGATTATAAATTTTGAATCATTCTCTCCGGGAAATATGGAGCGAATGAAAATAATACTCGATTAATTAAGGTTGTTATGTTTAAGTTTAAAAAAGAAAAAACAAAAAGGCTAATATTAAGAAAGCTAAGTTTTGTGGCTTTTTTGTGTAGTTCAGTTATCGTATTTGGGCAGAATCAAAAAAAGCACCTTTCAGTACAATTGGCCGAATCTGTAATGTATAATAATCCCAATGCCTGGATGACCGATTTTCAGCAAAAACCGGTATGGGGTTATGTACAAGGTTTGGTTAGTCTTTCGTTACAAGAAGTCAGCAAAGAGAAGAACAATCCAAAATATTTCGACTATGTCAAAAACACTTATGCTGATGTATTGATCAACGATAAGGGAGGTATTGATGGCTATCGTTTAGAGTCTTTTAAACTTGACGATGTTAATTCGGGTAAAATATTGTTTTCTTTATATGAAAAGACAAAAGACGAACGCTATCGTATAGCGATTGAAACACTTCATCAGCAATTAAAAAAACAACCCAGAATCGATCAGGGAGCATTTTGGCATAAGAAAATTTATATCAATCAGGTTTGGTTAGACGGTTTGTATATGGGACTTCCGTTTTATGCCCAATATGCTGCTACATTTAAAGCCCCTGAGGCTTTCGATGACATTGCCAGTCAATTACTAACTGTAGATAAATATTTAAAAGATTCCAAAACAGGATTGTATTATCACGGTTGGGATGCCAGTAAAACCGTTTACTGGGCCGATCCCAAAACCGGATTATCTCAAAATTTCTGGGGACGCGGCGTAGGATGGGTGTATATGGCATTGATTGATGTATTGGAATATCTTCCAAAAAATCATAAAGATCGTAAAGCAGTAGAAGTTATGTTTCAGAATCTGACTGATGCTCTTGTAAAAGTTCAGGATCCGTCTACAGGAGTCTGGTTTCAGGTGCTTAATTATCCAAAACGAGAAGGGAACTATCGTGAAGCCACAGCCTCAGCAATGTTTGTTTATGGCTTAGCCAAAGGAATTCAATTAGAAGTTTTAAATAAAAAATACCTTAAACACCTGAAAAAAGCCTATTCAGGTTTTAGGAAAGAGTTCATTAAAATAGACACCAATAAGCAAATAGAAATTACTTCGTGTTGCGCTGGAGCTGGTTTAGGTCCGGCAGACAATCTGGTTCGAAACGGGACTTATGATTATTATATTCATGAAGCGGTTAGATCTAATGATGGTAAAGCAATTGGTCCTTTTATAATGGCTTGTTTAATGCTGGAAAAACATCCTCAATGGGCGGTCCTTTAATCTAAAATCGAAATTAAATATATTCAGATGAAAATAAAATATGTGGCATTGGCTTGTTTGGCCCTAACAAAAATGAGCAGTGTTTATGCACAAAAAAATACAGAAACGCTTTCTAAGGTTTGGGTATCCGACTTAGGCAACGGAAGTTATAAAAATCCAATTATCTACGCCGATTATTCTGATCCCGATGTTTGTCGCGTCGGAAAAGATTATTTTATGACTGCTTCGTCTTTTAATTGTATTCCGGGACTTCCAATTCTGCATTCGAATGATTTAGTCAATTGGAAATTAGTGAACTATGCTTTGCCAAAACAACCTCCTGTAGAAACCTATGATAAAATACAGCATGGTAATGGAGTTTGGGCGCCTTGCATTCGTTTTCATAGCGAAGAATATTATATTTTTTATCCTGATCCCGATTTCGGAATCTATATGACTAAAACTAAAAATCCGTACGGTAAATGGTCAGAACCTGTTTTGATTAAAGCAGCCAAAGGCATCATAGATCCTGCACCTTTTTGGGATGAAGACGGTAAGGCTTATCTGGGTTATGCATTAGCAGGAAGCCGTGCCGGAACCAAAAGTGTTCTAATGCTTTGTTCTATAGATCCTGTAACCTGTATGGCTAATGATGATGAGGTGCTTTTGTTTGATGGTCATAAAAATCATACGACTGTTGAAGGGCCTAAATTCTATAAACGAAATGGCTATTATTATGTTTTTGCGCCTGCAGGTGGTGTGGCAACAGGCTGGCAATTAATCCTGAGATCAAAATCTATTTATGGTCCATATGAAGAAAAGGTTGTTTTGGAACAAGGAAAAACAGTTGTAAATGGGCCACATCAGGGAGCTTGGGTCGATACAGTGACAGGAGAAGACTGGTTTATACATTTTCAGGATCAGGGTGCTTATGGCCGTGTGGTACATTTAAATCCAATGTCTTGGAAAAATGACTGGCCGGTTATGGGGGTAGATAATGATAAAAATGGTATTGGAGAACCGGTAATGACTTTTAAAAAGCCAAATGTAAACGGGCAATACCCTTTAGCAACACCTCCGGATTCCGACGAATTTAATGAGCCTGTACAAGGGTTGCAGTGGCAATGGCATGCAAATAAACAGTTGGTTTGGGGCTATCCTTCTGCTGGTATGGGCTATTTCCGTTTGAATTGTATTCCAAAACCAGCGGATTTTAAAAGTCTGTGGCAGGTGCCTAATATTCTGGCGCAAAAATTTCCTGCTGAAGAGTTTATGGCAACCTCTAAAATAACATTTACGCCCAATTTTGATAATGAACAATTTGGATTGGTTGTGATGGGAAGAAGCTACAGCAGTTTAACGGTAAAACAAATTAATGGTCAGTTAAAATTAATGCAGTTATCAGCTGCTAAAGCTGATAAAGGTGCAATAGAAACAGCAACCGAAATAGCAACACTTACAAATAATACTTTTTACTTTAGAGTTACAGTGCAAAAAGGAGGGAAGTGTCAGTTTTATTATAGTTTAGATGATAAAAAGTACTTAAAAGCGGGTTCTGAATTTATTGCTTCAGAAGGAACATGGATCGGTTCAAAAGTTGGTTTTGTGGCTTTAAGAGAAGGTACAATTAATAATGCCGGTTATGCTGATGTGGATTGGTTTAGAGTCTCTAAAATTGAAAAATAAGGTTTTAAGTTTAAGTTTAATTTTTTTTCGATCTGGTGGTTATGGTTTAAGTCATTAAGTATTTTTGTGGTTAATTGTAATTAGTTACTTTCACTGGCACTAGGATAAAAGAAGTCTTCGGACTTCTTTTTTTATGTTTAAAGAATTCTGTTTTTTTTAGTTTTTTAGCCACAAACCGAGCGATAGCGAACAGGCGAAGCAATTACACAAATTTTCACAAATGAATTTCTGCAGGTATTAGGTCGATTTTTTTAGTTCATCAAAAAAACTTAAACTTTAAATACTATTACAGCGTCTCTGAGTCTTTGCGAATAAACTTTCACTGACTCATAGAAAAAGAAGTCTGTATTTTAAAAAGTTTGATAACCACAAATTGCACAAATTCACACAAATTAATTTGCGAAGATTTGTGTAATTTATGGTTGAATTAAAATTTACAATCCTATTTTTAGATTTTTACTGATTGCATAATCTCTTTAACTTTTAGGCTTTATGTTTTTGTCGATATTCAGTTGGAGTATCTCCGTATTTGTTTTTAAAGGATTTGGTAAAATACTTCATATCCGAAAAACCAGTCATATCAGCTATTTCTTTAATCAACAGCTGACTGTCAGATAACAATTGTGCGGCACGTTTTATTCTGATGTCACGAATAAATTCTACAGGAGAATAACCTGTTAAACTTTTTATTTTATAGTATAAAGTTGTTCGATTCAAACCTACAGTACTTCCGAGAACTTCAACGGAAAATTCATTATTGTCAATGTTTTCTTCGATGCAATCCATGATTTTTCGCATCATTTCTTCGTCCTTGTCGCTTACTAAATGCGGTTTAGGTTCGTAGTTTTCTTTAGGAAGTGTTTCTTCTTTGTCGGTATTCTTATCGTAATTTTCAAAAATGCTTTGCAGGCGTTTACGCTGTTCCAGTAAATTGACAATACGGGCTCGTAAATAACTTACACTAAAAGGCTTTGTGATGTAATCATCTGCACCGTAATTCATTCCCTCTAACTGACTTTCGATTGTCGTTTTTGCGGTTAATAACACTACAGGAACGTGACTTGTTTCGATGTTGTTTCTAATTTTCTTTAATAAATCTACTCCGCTAAGTTTTGGCATCATAATATCGCTAATCACAAAATCGGGAGTGTTTTCGACTATTTTTTGGTATCCTTCTTCGCCATCTTCGGCTTCGATTACTTCGTAATCTTCTTCCAATACATTTTTTATAAAGGTGCGTAAATTCAAATCATCTTCAACGACTAATACTCTGACTTTTTCATTTTTTTGAGTTATAGTATTTTCGTCTGTTATAGGTTCTGTTACTTCCGTAGGTTCTTCATTAATGATTTCTACATCTTCATTAAAATGGTCATAACCGGTTTTAAAGTTCAAAGTAAATGTACTTCCTTCATTGGCTTTACTACTGAAAGTAATTTCGGCATGGTGCTGTTCTGCCAGTTCCTTGACCATAGAAAGTCCAATTCCGGTACTTGGATTATTGGAATTGGTATTATAAGATGAAAATCTATTGAATATTCGGCTCTGAAAATCCTCCTGTATACCTAAACCTGAATCGATAACCTGTAATTGTAATTGATTTGACGTTTTGGTAATTTTTAACGTTATAGATTTTCCATCAGGGGTATATTTAAAAGCATTGGACAATAAGTTCATTAAAATCTTTTCGAGGGCATTTTTATCCGCCCATAAACGAATATCTTCTCCTTCAACTTCAAATAGATAAGTTATATTTCGTTCTTGTGCGGTTTCCAGGAAATTATTAAATATGTCATTGGCAAATACAGTAAGATTGATTTCTGAGATTTGTAGTTTTTGATCCTGTATCTTTCTGAAATCCAGTATCTGATTAACCAATCGTTGCAGTCGATTGGTGTTTTGAGAAACATAAGTTAATTGTTTTTTTACTACTTCAGAAGTTCCGGAATCATTAATAAGATAATCAACAGGACCAGTAATCAAAGTAAGAGGAGTGCGTAATTCATGCGAAATATCGATAAAAAATTTATTCTTCATTTCAAAAATGTCCTTTTCCATTTTGGTATTGGTTTTTAATCGGTACATGGTCAGTACTACATAATTAATTCCCCAAATAATACCCAACACCAGCATGCAGTATATAATGTAGGCAATCCAAGTGTTCCATATTGCAGGTAAAACAGTGATGTTTATTTGGCGTTCATTGTTTACCCAGTTGCCCTGACTGTTGGTCGATTTTACTTTGAAAATGTAATTTCCTTTAGGAACGTTGGTGTAAAAAGCAGCATGCTGTTCATTGGTATAATTCCAATTTTCATCAAAGCCTTCCAATTTATAAGCATATTTGATATTTTCAGGATTGATATAATCCAGAGCAGCAAATTCTATATTAAAAAAGTTCTGATTGTGCTTTAATTCTATTACGGAATTACTGTCTATTGAATACGATAAATTAAAAGGGGCATTATTATTCTGGTTGTAAACCTGAAAATCGGTTAAGGCTAATGTAGGTACAGTATTGTTTGATTTTATATTATTTGGAAAAAAATGTAATAATCCTTCAGCATAGCCAAATAGCAATTCACCACTTTGCAATTTAATTCTTGTTGCTTCAGTAAAATTATTAAAGGTTAAAATTGGTTTTACTTCCGAGTAAACTTCAAAGAGTTCAGCACGCGGATTAAAACGGGTTAAAATATAGTCGGTTGTGATCCATAAATTCTGATCATTATCTTCTAATAATGATAAAATATTATTGGAAGGAAGTCCTTCTTTTTGTGTGTAATGTTTAAATTCCTTTGGATATCCGTTTAGTTCTCTGCTCAGTACTTTACTAATTCCTCCATCAGCAGTTGCAATAAAAGCCTGACCGTTTTTAGTCATACAGAAATCTATGATATCGTTACTCTTTGGACAAGCTGTTTCCTGCTGTGTTTTTTCATAAATTTTAATAGAAGAAACAAGTTCCGGAAACCTTTTTTTGCCATCTGCAACCAATAAACCGGTTGTAGAACCAATGTATAATATTCCTTGTTTATCCTGTTTGATACAGCGAATGTGTAAATGTTTTTCAAGAAGCGTGTTCTTTAATCTCCCATTTTGATTGATAAAATCTAAAGTGTTTCCGTGTTTTCGAATTAAGTTTAATCCGGTTAAAGTACCTACCCATAAACGCTTGGACTGATCTTCAAAAATGGTATAGATATTATCATTGCTTAAGCTGTTAGGATTATTTTCTATATTTTTGAATTGCTGTACCTGATAGCTGTAACTTTGATCTTTTGAAGTAAATTTGTAAAGTCCGTCTCCACGTGTACCAATCCATATTACAGATTCTTTATCCTGAATAATACTGTAAATTGGTTTTTTCCAGACAGCCTGAGGAACCAATTTGCCATCTGATGATATACATCCAAGTTTTTTAAAGTTTTGATCAAAAAGAATAAGTTGGTTTTGTTTATTGGCAACCCAAATGTTTTCATTTTTATCCTGAAATACAGCACGAACATCTTTGATACCTAGTTTTATTTGAGGATTTTCAATTTTTAAAGCTTTAAAATTATTTTGACTAAAAGTAACTTTTATAATTCCAGCTGTTTGTGTATTGTACCACAAATTACCTTGTCTGTCAAAGTAGGCGATATGAAATTTATTACTGAAATTCCCCTTAGGAAAGTAGGACGTGGTTTCAAATGGAATTAAGCGATTAGTAGCTGGATCATATTTTGAAAAACTACCATTATTAGGCTGAACCCAGATTTCTCCTTTCGTATTAGTCAGTACAGACGCTTTTACAGAAAATTGACTTGATCCCGTTTCTTCAGTTCCCGCAGGAAAATAACTTACTTTTTTACTTTTTATATTGACAGCATAAATACCGGCCTCATCATTACAAGTAAACCATAACAAATCCTGAGCAAGGCTTATAACATTGATTTTCTTATGTGCCAGATTTGACACTTCAGAAGTTTTAAATTTAGTCGTTTGTCCTGTAAAAATATTTATTAAACAAAACTCTGCTTGCTCGGTTATGGCGACAACTGTACTATTATCTATTTTCTTTAGAATAATAATTTCACCATTTAAACCTAATTGATGAGTTCTATAGTTTTGTGTGCCTTTTGTGTATTGGAGTAAATTTCTGTCGGCTCCTCCAAACCATATTTCGTCCTCCAGTTCGAGCGCAGTGTAGAATGCTTTTGTCTGTTCATTTGTTCGAAAAAGTGATATTGGATTAGTTAGTAATTTATTTGTTTTAAGCTGCATAATACCACGATCAGTTAAAATCCAGCTATTTTTAGAACGGTCTTCAAAAACAGTGATAACTTTATTACTGTTTAATTTTCCATTTTCTTTGCTAAAAATTTGATAGGAATAACTATTGCTCGTTATAGCAATACAGCCATTGTTTTTTGTAATGAGCCATACTACACCCGATTTTTGAGGAATTATTTGGGTAATTTCTATATTGTTTTTTATCACTTCCGGTATCAGTTCGGCTCCCCAAAATTCGTTTAAAGCGGGGTCAAAACAATAGACTTTATTTTTGTTGGATAAGGTACGCATCCAAATCTTGCCATAGGCATCTTCAATAATCCAGTCGATACGGTTATTTTTCATCAAAACTTTATCCGTAGCTTCGGTTTTATAGTTTTTGAAACGATATCCGTTGTATTTGCTTAGGCCGTTAGTAGTGGCAAACCACATAAATCCTTTTTTATCCTGAATGATATGGTTGATGATATTGTGCGGAAGCCCGTCTTCAACAAGATAATGACTAAAATTGTAGTTCTGCTGGCAATATGCGGCCAGATTACAAAGTAAAAAAAGGATTAAAGTATAATGGGAATTTTTCTTGAAAAAATGCATTGAAGTTTAGTCTTGGTAAGGTTTTAGTAAGTGCCACTAAAATAGGAAATTGTTTCTTACCAAAGAATAAAAACAGTGCTAGATTTACGTATAAATGGATTAATTTTAAGAGCGTGGTTTAGGTAAATTTCGATCATACATAATAATAGTTCCTGCAACAGCCACATTTAAACTTTTTACCGATTTAAATTTTACTAAATGATGGCATTTTTCCATAGATTTTTTAGACAGGCCGTGATCTTCTGCTCCCAACAGATAAACACAACGTCTGGGATGTTCAAAAGTTTCCAGATCTACAGCTTTATCAGTTAGTTCAACACCAACTAATCGAGCTCCTTTTGGTAGATTTTCAAAAAAAGCTTCGAAAGTTTCGTAATGAAAATAAGGAATTGCTTTTACAGCATCGTGTGTATAACAAGCCTGTTTTGCGTATCGATTACCAATGGTAAATATAAAAGTGGCTCCTAAGTTTTGAGCAGATCGCCATAAAACACCCAGGTTTTCGGGCGTTTTACCATTTTGTATTCCTATCCCGAAATACTCATTTGTAAAATTATCATTCATAAAGGCAAAAGTACAAACTGCAAAAACATAAATCAATTTTTTGTTTGAGAAGCTGTAAAGACTCTGTTTAGCCTTGTTTTAAATGATTTCTGCCAAAGTGATGTTCGATACTAAGCATTTTTACTTAGAGAATTGTTTTATTCCGGCATTTTTTATTTCAGGTTAAGAGGTTTTTTTGATTTTAGAGAATGTTATTTTGCGGTTAACAATTGTTAAATATCAGTAAACACTGGGATTTTATGCAATTATTTGCTTAAGTTTGTATAAAGGCATTTCCGGATTTCGTTAATAGTTTTTAATTTCTACTGCTGATGAAATGAGATTTATCCGGATTAAGTACTGAGGTTTAAATATATAACTGATATTTTTTTAACTCAACGTGCCAATTAATAATACCACTAAAGCCCCAAGATTATGAAAAAAATTACTTTATTAGTGTGTTTATTGCTGACAGCAGCCGGCGTAAATGCACAACAGGAAAAAGGAATTATTGGATACAACAACTGGTTGGATAACTGGACAGAGTTCAAACCTCATAAAGTTGAATCTAAGGAAGCAAATCAAATTTTAGCAGGAAACATTACGGAGAATACAAAATTGCTAAAAAGAAATGTATACGTTCTTCAGGGAAATGTATATGTTACAAATAATGCTGTGCTTACAATTGAACCAGGGACTGTAATCATTGGAGATGCTGAAACTAAAGGTACTTTAGTTATTACGAAAGGAGCTCAGATTATGGCAATCGGTCAGGAAACAGATCCTATTATTTTTACTTCAAACAAAAGCCTTAAAAAAGCTGGTGACTGGGGTGGAGTAGTAGTTCTTGGTGATGCTCCTATCAATAAATTTGGAAGTGTAGGTTCTTATAATTTAGATCTTGATCCTGCCCTTACTGTTTATGGTGGAACCAATGAAGCTGCTAACTCAGGAGTTTTAAAGTTTGTGAGAATCGAATTTGCAGGTAAAAAAGTTAAAGGATTTGATACTTTTAATGGCTTAACTGTTGCGGGAGTTGGTAATAAAACTGTGATTGAAAATATTATGGTGAGCTATTCTGGAGGTGACTCTTTTGCTTTTTATGGCGGAGATGTAAATGCTTCTCAATTGGTTTCATACAAATCAATTAATGACGATTTTAAATTTACACAAGGTGTTCAGGCACGTTTGTATAATTCTTTAGCAGTTAGATCTTCTTATTTATCAAGTAATAAAGATGGCTCAAGATGTTTGGAAGTAAAAGGATACGAAAAGAAAAACGAAACTGACTTTACTAAAAAGTTTACTTCAGTGTCAGCTTCAAACGTTACATTGCTTAACGATAGTGAAAATATTAAAGCAGATATCCAGTCTGGCTTAGTAAAAGAGGCGGTTTATGTTGCCGAAAATGCATCTTTAGAATTAAAAAGAAGTGTTGTTTCAGGATTTAATCCGGCAGTATTAATAGACAGTAAAACAGAAATCAATTCTGCTAATCTTAAGAAAATAAAATTTGAAGAAATGTTTTTCAATCAATGTAACGGTAACATCTTTACAGAAAACAATAAAGATAATACTGACTTAGAAAATTGGTATGGAAACAGCATTTTTGCTAATGTTTATTCGCATACTGAAAACCAGGAAACTTTTGTTGATGCTTACAACGCAAGAAGACCGGATTTCAGACTTAAATTAGGAAATATTACCGCTTCTAGTGGTAAATAAGAATATTACAAAATAGCAGGAAAGCCGAAACTTATAGTTTCGGCTTTTTTTATTTATTTAAGTGAAGATTGTTGAACTAATACTTCGCATTTTCTGTATTTAAAATCATTATAAATCAAACGTTAACAAGGTAAGTAAGCCTCAAATTTATATGACAAGAATATAAAAAATACTAACTTTAATATGTCTAAAGATAAAATCATTGATTTTAAATACTTATTCACTTTTGCTTTTCAATTTTTAATGTATTTATTGTTGTGTAATGGGAAAATTAATTCAAAATTTTAATTCAATAAATTTTATCTATAAGAGGAGAATTATAAATGATAAACACCTGGAATCTTCTCTTTGTATACTTTGTAATTTAGTAAAAAAATAAAAAATTTAATTATGGAGAACCAATCAAACGACATTAGCAAATGCCCTTTTCATAATGGCAGTATGGACAAGCAAGCCGCATCAGGTACAAAAAATAACGACTGGTGGCCAAAACAGCTTAAGGTGAATATTTTGAGACAGAATTCATCATTATCTGATCCGCTTAATAAGGATTTTGATTATGCAGAAGCTTTTAAAAGTCTGGATCTGGAAGCGGTAAAAAAAGATCTTCATGAATTGATGACAGATTCGCAAGATTGGTGGCCTGCTGATTTTGGTCACTATGGAGGACTTTTTATCCGAATGGCATGGCATAGTGCAGGAACGTACAGAGTACATGATGGACGAGGCGGTGCAGGAGCGGGACAACAACGTTTTGCACCTTTGAACAGCTGGCCTGATAATGTGAGTCTTGATAAAGCCAGAAGACTTCTTTGGCCCATAAAACAAAAATACGGGCAGAAAATTTCATGGGCAGATTTAATGATACTGACAGGAAATATAGCTCTTGAATCAATGGGATTTAAAACATTTGGATTTGCCGGCGGAAGAGCAGATGTCTGGGAACCGGATGAGTCTGTTTACTGGGGTTCAGAAACTACATGGTTAGGAGGAGATGAACGTTATAATAATGGTTCAGATGGTGTGCCAAAAGATCACGGTGTTGTTTCATCTGATGATGATGCAGATGGTGATGTTCATAGCAGAAATTTAGAAAAACCACTTGCAGCAGTTCAGATGGGACTTATATATGTAAATCCGGAAGGACCTGATGGAAATCCTGATCCTATTTTAGCAGCAAAAGATATAAGAGATACTTTTGGCCGTATGGCAATGAACGATGAAGAAACGGTAGCCTTAATTGCCGGAGGACATACTTTTGGTAAAACTCACGGAGCTGCTTCTTCTGACCATGTTGGTAAAGAGCCTGAAGCAGCAGGTTTGGAACAGCAAGGGTTTGGATGGAATAATAGTTTTGGTTCTGGTAAAGGTGCCGATGCTATAACAAGCGGACTTGAAGTAATCTGGACTAAAACGCCAACACAATGGAGCAATAATTTCTTTGAAAACTTATTCGCATACGAATGGGAGCTTTCTAAAAGCCCTGCAGGTGCACATCAATGGGTTGCAAAAAATGCAGAAGCTATCATTCCGGATGCGTTTGATAGTTCTAAAAAACATCTTCCAACCATGCTTACTACCGACTTATCGTTAAGGTTAGATCCGGCTTATGAAAAAATATCACGACGATTTTTAGAGAATCCTGATGAATTTGCCGATGCTTTTGCACGTGCATGGTTTAAATTGACACACCGTGATATGGGACCTCGTGCCCGTTATCTGGGATCAGATGTTCCTCAGGAAGTATTGTTATGGCAGGATCCTATTCCTGAAGTAAACCATAAATTGATAGATGAAAATGATGCAGCACAGTTGAAAGATAAAATAGGAAATTCTGGATTATCTATATCTCAGTTAGTGTCTACAGCATGGGCTTCAGCTTCTACGTTTAGAGGATCAGACAAGCGAGGCGGTGCAAATGGTGCACGAATTAAATTAGCACCACAGAAAGACTGGGAAGTTAATAATCCTGCAAAACTAGCACAGGTTTTAAGTAAACTGGAAGCTATTCAGGCAGAATTCAATGCTTCACAAAGTGATGGAAAAAAAGTTTCATTGGCAGACCTAATCGTTCTTGCAGGAAATGCAGGAGTTGAGAAAGCAGCTAAAGCAGCAGGAAGTTCAGTAATTGTACCTTTTACTCCAGGTCGTATGGATGCATCTGCAGACCAAACAGATGTAGAATCATTTGGATATCTGGAGCCTAAAGCTGACGGATTTAGAAATTACAGAAAAACAAAATCGGAAGTAACAACAGAAGAACTTTTGATTGACAAAGCTAATTTATTAACGCTTACAGCACCTGAATTGACAGTACTGTTAGGAGGTTTACGTGTATTGGACATAAATACTGACGGTTCTAAAAATGGTGTTTTCACGCTTCGCCCTGGTCAGCTTACGAATGATTTCTTTATTAATTTATTGGATATGAATACGCAATGGAAGGCTGTTTCAAATGATAAAGAATTATATGCAGGAAATGACCGAAGAACTGGTCAGCCTAAATGGATTGCAACACGTGCCGATCTTGTTTTTGGATCTAATTCAGAACTAAGAGCTGTTGCAGAAGTTTATGCAAGCAGTGATGCAAAAGAAAAATTTGTAAATGATTTTATTAAAGTATGGAATAAAATCATGAATTTGGATCGATTCGATTTAGCTTAATCTTCTGATTATTTTTATATAAGACGCCGTAAATCGGCGTCTTTTTTTTTGCTATAAAGTTGGTTCTATATTTTATTTCTAAATAATACTATTCCCTGATAGAAGTTTTATCCTCTAAAGCCATTTTAGCAATTTCGTCTTTTCTTTTAAAAGTCACTCCATTGTGTTTTTTGATATATTCTAATAAATCAGATGTCATTTTAACCATTTGCGGAGTGCCTCCAATTCTGTCATGAAAACTTATAGACAGTTGTCTGCGTTTAAATTCGCTTTCCGCATAAAGCTGATCAAATTCTGCTTTTACCTGATTAAAGAATTGGTCTGAAGAAAAGTTTTTGCCTTCAATCAAAACAATATCATTACAACGGATGGTATAAGGAACAACCGTAAAATCTTTTTTATTGACCTGAATAATAAAAGGTTCATCCCGGCTTAAATCATCTATGTGATACGTAAAACCTAATTCCTGAAGGATTTTCAATGTATTTTCGCCACGACGAAGCCAGTTGGCATTATAACCAACAGCAGTAAAACCGGTAACACTTTTGATAGCATCAACACCGGCTTTGATGAATTTCTTCTCTTCGTCGTAAGGCATGGCGTATTGCGAACTCCAGTTCATTCCGTGTGCCGCAGCTTCATGTCCGCGTTGTACAATTTCTTTTGCCAGTTGCGGATTTTGCAATACAGCAGAACCTACCATGTGCGAAGTCACTTTTATGCCATGTTTGTCCCAATTGTCCAACATTCTCGGAATTCCTTCTTTATAACCGTATTGGTACCAGGTTTCAGCAGGAAAATCATTATAGCCTTTCTGCATGTTCTGCGGAAACGGACTTTCTGCATTTTGTGGCTGACCTCCGGCTTCAAACTGCATAGAAACAGAAACTACTAATCTTGATCCATCTAGCCATTTATTTTGTGTTTGGAGTTTTATTTTTTCTTCTTTTATAGGATTTGAAAAGGTATCAGCAGGATTTGCCATAACAGCCGCGCTAGTCAAACCTGCCATTTTTATGAAATTTCTTCTTGTTGTCATTTTTTTACTTTTTTGAATTTTATCAAAGTATTTTTATTCTTTATGTTTTAGTCTCGCAAAGTCGCAGAGGCGCAAAGTTATTCTGCTTAAAGCATTTTAATAAAACTTTACGCCTTGATGACTTTGCGAGCAATTTTCAGCACAAAAACTTAAAATTTAATCTGCGTCGTAACTCCCGTAAAAAACATATTCTTTCCAGTTCCGGCTGCTTTAAGGAAATCCCCCGCTTTAAACCAAGTTGCTTCAAATCTGAAATAGAGATATTGATTTGGAGTATAAATAATCTCGCTTTCCAATTGTTTTCCAATTTCTTTTGCCGTTGTCGAATCTCCCGGATAAATCATGATCGTGTTTGGTCCATAAATTCCGTCTTGATTGCTGTATCTCCAAAACATATCATAATCTATTACCCAATCTATATTTTTGGACAATTCAAGACTAATAGAAGGGTGGAAGTCAACCAAATTTGAAGGTCCAATTACAGAAGCCAATCCAAAATAAGCACCTCTTGGAAACAGTGGATTAAAGGTGTTTAACGTATTGTCCCCGTTTGTTTTATCTCCGCTGATTAATTCGAATTTAAATCCAATTTCAGGATGTAAAACGACCGAAGTAAATCTATAACCCGTATTTAAAGAAGCCGTCCAAGCTTTAATATCTTTAGATTCAACACTTCCAAACTGATAAAGCGCTTCAAAATCATAACGCCACTCCTCATATTTTCCCCAGATTCTGGTTCCGACAGAATGGCGATGTTCTTTTCCGCTGGCATCATCAAAATTGGCGTTTTCTCTGTAATATACGAGGTAATACAGATCAATATTTTTGATGGCTGGAATTTTATTAATCACAAAATAACTTCCCCAGAATTGTCTTTTTTTATTCGAATAATCATCAAAGATGCCGTCTTGAGCGACTACATAATGACTGTAAAAGAAATCGGCTCTATAATTATTAAAACCTAAAATAGCTTTTACCGCATCAAAAGATTGACGATTATTTGGCCCGTCGCGAACAGCAACCAAACGTTGAGAACCGTAACTTAACTCCTGTCTTCCAGCTCTAAAAATCAATTTTTTGTTTTTTTCTGAAATCACATTCACATCAATAAAACCCTGATGTACTTCAAGCGGATCACTGTCAACCGGACTCGGATCGATTCTTCCGTTAGCATTACTGCTTTGCAATTGAATAAAAGCTCGATAGTATTTGCTTGAATGAAAATCGGCGTGAAGCAATAAACGGTTTAAAATATAACCGTCCGGATCTTGAGGATCGTCACCCCATTTTTCGTTTTTGACATAGAAATATTGATACCGAATCTCTCCTCCAAAACTCAAATACGTTTTCCCCGAGGAGGAGAGAGGTATATGTTTCATCGTTTTGTACCAGTTTTTTTTGACCGTATCTTTTTGCAAAACTTCATAATTCTCGTCAAAACGCAATGGCTTAAAGTCAGGATAAGATTGCGCCTGAAGCTGAAAATAAATAAGAAATAGTAGAATAGATTTTTTCATGGCTATTTGCCTAAACTGTTTTTCTTAATATCATTGTAAGCGTTCGCAATATTGAAATTGTAATGCAACCAGTTAAAAAGCACATAACCTTTATCAAATTCTTTCATCGTCACGGTTGCTTTAACTTCGTCTAAAGTTTTGCCTTTTTTAACGGCATCTTCAACATTCGTTTTCAAAGCATTGACATAATCAATTGTATACTTAATTCCTTTTTTATTAGTAATTCGACCGTGCCCCGGAACGACAACATCATTGTCGTCAATCATATCGTAGATTTTCTGAAGATTCCGAACTGGTTCCAGAAAATAGCCGTCAAAAAGCCAGGGAATCGTCGGACTTTCAGCAATAAAAGGATTTCCTGCCCACAATACATTTTTGCCTGAATCTTTCAGAAAAACAAATAAATCTGCAGGAGATTGTGCCGTTCCAACATTGAGGATTTCAACAATTTTCCCTCTTCCTAAATCAATTTTCAAACTTTGATTTAGAGCAATAGTAAGATCCGCAGGACGATAAACGCTTTGTTCAATCCCGCGGTCTTTTCCAAAAAGCATGATCATAAATTGTTTGATTCCGTCGTAATTCTTGGCAAGATTTTCTTTGCAGAATTCGTTTTGTATCAAAATGGTTTCTTTCGGAAGTAAATAATTTCCAAAGCAATGATCGCCGTGATCGCTAGTATTTACAGCATAAACAATAGGTTTTGGCGTAACAGACCGAATCAATTTATGCAATTGATCATACAGACGTTTGCTCAACATCGTTTCAATCAGCAAAACGCCTTTATCGCCCACAATAAACCCCGCCGAAGTCGCTTGCGGAATTCCTTTTGTAGTTTCAGTTTCAGTTGTCGATGGCGAAACCGCATAAACATTATCCGAAATTTTATGCAATTGCAAAGTCACTTTATTCGCATCCCAAATCGGAACTTTAGGAGGCATCGGAAATTGCGCATAAGTATGCTGTACTAAAAACAGCATTACTATTATCATTAAAATAAGATTAATCTTTTTCATGGTTATAATTTTTAAGTGGTCAGTATTTTTTAGAAGCAAAGGCAAAAGGCATTTTTTGGCAGCATGGATTCCTGCTCTCCGTTATATCTTTGCTTTTTTAAAGAAAAAAAGCAAAGGATATCACTACGATCAGGGCTAAAGAGAAACATTTTGCATTTTTGCAATCATTTCAAAAGAGAGTATTTAAAATAAAATCCCTTTTAAATCTGCCTAAATCTGTTTAAATCTGCGTGCAATTCTCATTTATTCAACGAGCTATTATCTTTGGTAACCTCCAAAATATTTAACAGGAGACCAATCCGGAATAACAGCAGGAATCTCAGGATTCAGATCTTTATATTCTGCAGAAGCGTAAACAATTTTGCCATTCACAACCGTCAAAACCGATTCTATTTTTCGGATATCATCTGGTTTAAGCGAAAAATAATCATCAGAAATAATCGCCAAATCGGCATACATTCCCTTTACCAGTTTTCCTTTCTCTTTTTCTTCGCCCGAAAACCAAGCGCTTCCAGAAGTGTATAATTTCAAGGCAGTGAATTTATCCAAAACCTGATCTTTTGGCCAGAACTGCATCCCGCCAATTGTTTTTCCTGTAAGTAACCAATGCAAAGACATCCAAGGATTATAAGTTGAAATTCGGGTAGCATCGGTTCCCATTCCAACCGGAATTCCTAGTTCCAACATTTTTTTGATAGGAGGTAATTGTGTTTTCGGCACTCCGTATAGTTTGTTGTACAATTCTCCCTGATAATACATTCTGAATTGAACTGCAATTCCGCCATTCAATTTTTTAACACGTTTCAATTCTGAAGACGTAATGGTTTCAGCATGATCAAAAAACCATCGCAAACCATTAAACGGAATCTCTTTGTTTACTTTCTCAAATACATTCAGCATCCTGTCAATCGATTCGCCGTACGTCGCGTGAAGTCTAAAAGGCCATTTGTTTTTCGCTAATAATCGGATAATTGGTTCAAGATCTTTTTCCATTTCGTCAGACAAAACAATTCTCGGTTCTAGGAAATTTTCAAAATCAGCTGCAGAAGCAACTATGTTTTCTCCGGCGCCTTCTTCTACATAACCATTTGGAACTATCAAATTATCATTTTTATTGATTTGAGTTTCCGAAACCCATTTTTCATAATCCTGCAATTCTTTGCCTTTTTGTTGAGCAAACAAATAATAAGAAATTCTAAGACTTAGTTTGTTTTGCTTTGCCAATTCCAAAGAAGTCACATAATCCGCAGGGAAATTTTGACTTCCGCCGGCCGCGTCGATTATACTAGTCAATCCAAAGCGATTCAATTCGCGATTAAACTGCATCGAGCTATTGATGCGTTCTTCCGGAGTTAATTTTGTAGTCAATCCTAAAGTGGTGTAAATGGCTTTTGGGGTTTCTTTGGCATACATCAAACCGGTTAAATTTCCGTTTGCATCTTGTTCCAAAAGACTTCCTTCGTATTTCGTGTCTTTGGTGTATTTTAAAACTTCAATTCCTTTTTTATTCAGGAAAGCTTTTCCATATAAATAAGTGATAAAAACTGGTTTATCAGGGACTGCAGCGTTGATTTCGTCAATTGTAGGCTGTCTTTTTTCTTCAAACTGAAATTCATTCCAGCCTCCTATAACTTTAATCCAAACGCCTTCCGGTGTTCTTGCTGCTTGTTCTTTCAGCATTTCCATGGCGCGTTTTAAGGTTTTTACGCCATCCCAGCGCAACTCCGAATTATAATTTAAACCTTCGCGAATCACATGCATATGACTGTCATTCAATCCCGGAATTACCGTTTTGCCTTTAGCATCAACTAATTTTGTTGCCGAAGATTTATAGGAAGAAAGAATATTTTTCTCCGTTCCGGTGTCCAGAATAATTCCGTCTTTAATCGCAATTGCCTCAACAAATTCGTTTTGTTTCTGCATGGTTGCAATTTTTCCGTTGTAGATAATCAAGTCTGCTTTCTGCTGCGCTTGAGATAAAAGCGCAGAAAAAAACAGAAAAAATAGAATTAACCTTTTCATAATTTTTGTTATTTAATCTGTTGAGGGTAATTTTTAACACATAGAAACATAGTTATCCAAAGCCTCAGAAAAGGCGTTTCACTTGTTTAAAATAAACATAGCTAGCTATGTGTTAGAAACTAGTTTCTTTTTAAAAACTTTTATATAAATAAAAATCTATGTTTCTATGTGTTGAAAAAACGATATCCAAAGGGTTATTTATTTACCAAGAAAGAATGCCAATAAATCTTTTTGAACCTGAGCTGTATTTTCCTGAACCAACCAGTGTCCAGCGCCCGCAATTTTAGATTCAGTTACATTTTCTGCCACTAGTTTGGAATGATCTTTAAGGAAAGCAGCCGCGAAATATTCTCCGCCCATTGCTAATAGTGGCATTTTTAGTTTTTTCTTCGCAAAAACTAAGTTGTCTTTTCCATCCTGATCGAAAGCGCCAAACCATTTAAAAGCAGCAGTTGTTCCGCCTTCAGTAGCATATGCTCTAATAAATTCTGCAGATTCTTCGGCAGTAAAAGGATCTTTAACGTGACCTACAACTGGCCAAAAATTAGTTAAGAATTCTTTTTCTTTTCCTTTTACAATATCTCCGGATGCTGGCCATGCAAAGAATCCAAACCACCATGCAGATCCTTTTACATTTGACCAAACAGGTTCAATTCCAGGTAAAAGGGCATCCATTAAAGCGACTTTTTTTACACTGTCGCCATATTGCGCGGCATAAGCATAAGCCACCATTAATCCGATGTCGTGTCCAGCCAGATTAATGCTTTTATACCCAAGCTGATTTACCAGTTCATGTATATCAGATGCCATTGTTTTTTTGTCATAACCGCTTTCCGGTTTGTCTGATTCGCCAACGCCTCTTAAATCTGGAGCGATAACGGTAAAATGTTTCGATAATTCAGGCAATAAGCGATTCCACATGTACCAGTTTTGTCCAAATCCGTGAACTAAAACCAACGGATCGCCTTGACCACCAATAACGTAGTGAATTTTGATTCCGTTTACAGTCGCGGTGGCGTGTTTAAAGTTTGCTGGAGGATTTGCCGGTGCAGGCTGAGTAGTTTCAGTTGTTTTGGCAGGTTTAGCTTCTGTGGCAGGAGTTTCTTCTGCTTTTTTATTACAAGAAATAAAAGTCAATAGTAAAATTACAACGGCAAATAATTGAGCCGTTTTGTTTTTTAGGTTAGAAAAAACATTGTTTAATAAATTCGTTTTCATGATTTTAAAATTTTAATTAGTTAATGAATAATTGGTTTTTATGAATTTTGAATCGGAAGTTTTTCGATCCAATTTTGTATATAAAGTGCAATTTCCTGCCAACCCGGCTGGTTTAATACAAAATGGTTTCTTTCGGGGAAAACTTTGTAATCGGTAATAGAATTTTTGTCTGAGTATTTTTTGTAGTTAGAATAATTCAATGATTCTGGAATCGTGTGATCGATAGATCCTGCAATGAGTAATAAAGGTTTATGAGGTGCATGAAAATCTACTTTTGCGACGGAAGTTATGGTGTCCCGAACGATTAATTTTGATTCAGGAATTGCCGCATCGCAATAGGCTTTTTCCTGCCATTCTTCGGGCATTCCGTTTGTGAAAGCATATTGCCACTGACTAAAACTCATCATAAATGTTTTTTTTGTCGAAGTAAAAAAGCCAAGCGGACCCCAGCCAGCTTTTAAAAAGGAGAATTTAAAAGTTATAATTCCCTGTGGCGGAACAGAATGTATCGCGATTGCCGAAGTTGCAAGGTTACGCTGTAAAAGTATTTGTGCTAAAAGTCCGCCAATGGAGTGACCAACTATAATAGGTTTATGAGGTAAATTTTTAGCAATATTTTCAAAGTGTTCAATTAATTGCGTCAATCTCAGTCCGGCAACTTGTGGATCAGGATGGCGCTCGCGCAGGACTTCGACCGGAGCATCTTTGTAAGGCCATGCAGGCGCTAAAGTTTTATAGCCTTTGTTTTCGAAAAAAACTTTCCATTCGTCCCAGCATTTATTGCTGACAAAGGCGCCGGTAATAAAAAGAATCGTCGTAGGATTTTCAGTTAGCATAATACATTGTTTTGATGTTATGCCAAACTACAGACTAAAATCAGACCGTTTTTGTTAATCTGTTTATTTATAGGTATTTATGTTGGTTTTGATTAAGTGTGCCAAACTATATTTCGTCGTACAACGAAAAATAAGCAACGGAATAACGTTTTTTTGAGTTAGAAGTTAAGAGTTAGAAGTTAAGAGTTAGAAGTTAAGAGTTAGAAGTTAAGAGTTAGAAGTTAGAAGTTAGAAGTTAGAAGTTAGAAGTTAGAAGTTAGAAGTTAAAGGTTAAGAGTTAAAAGTTAAGAATTGTTAGTTTAAAACAATAACAATAGGATTTCTAAAAACTTTGCGTCTTTGCGAGCAAATTTCTCGTTGCTAAAAAAAGGCTTACAATTTTAATCTCGCAAAGTCGCAAAGACGCAAAGTTTCATGTAACTTTTTAGCACATAACCTATAACTCATAACCTATAACCTCTAACTCATAACTGTTAATTCACTGTCTTAAAAATGGCTTCTCTTAATTCCTAGTTTTTGCATTCTGGATGCGAGTGTAGTAGGAGGCAGTCCAAGAATTTCAGAAGCTCCGCCGACGCCTCTGATTCTTCCGTTACATTTTTCGAGAACGTTGATAATGTGTTCTCTTTCGTTTTCCTGGATGGTTTTAAAATACCATTCGTTTGAATTATTGTTTAGTTTGATTTCATCAATAGCAGGAAGTGGAATGTGTTCAATGGTATCGGTTTTGGCTAAAAGAATACTTCTTTCTATTAGATTTTCCAGTTCACGGATATTTCCGGGCCATTGATAGGATAAAAGACTTTTTAAGGCACTTTCAGATATTTCGGTTACATTTTTTCCCGTTCTGGCACTATAGACAGCAATAAAATGACGTGCAAGAAGGCCAATATCTTCTTTTCGCTCACGCAATGGAGGTAATTGAATTGGGAATACATTTAATCTGTAGTACAAATCAAGTCTGAAACGGCCGTCAGCAACTTCTTTTTCGAGATTGCAATTAGTTGCGGCAATAATTCGGACATTTACTTTTATCGGAAGATTTCCACCCACGCGTTCAATTTCTTTTTCCTGAATTGCCCGAAGCAGTTTTGCCTGCATTTCCAAAGGCATATCTCCAATTTCATCCAGAAATAAAGTTCCGTTATTTGCTTGTTCAAACTTACCAATTCGTTTTTCTGTTGCTCCGGTAAAAGATCCTTTTTCGTGACCAAATAATTCAGATTCAATTAGACTTGGAGGAAGAGCGGAGCAGTTGATTTTTACAAATGCTTCGTCTTTTCTTCCTGATAATTGATGAATGCTGTTTGCAATACTTTCCTTGCCGGTACCGCTTTCGCCGGTAATTAAAACTGTAGTATCTGCAGGAGCAACCTGTATAATATGATCAAATAATTTAAGAAGTACAGGACTTTTACCTACAATTGAACTGAAACAGGATGGTTTTAATTCTTTTTTTGGGTTTTGATTTTTCGTGGAATTATTTTTTCCGCTTAATTTTTTATCGGCACTAATTAAATTTTCTATAGCAAAAATTAAAGTTTCCTGAAGTCTTTCGCAAGTTGTTAAAACATTCTTATTGTAATTATGGGGTTGTCTGCTGAAAAAAGATAAATACAATCCGCCATTCTCATGAAGAGTAAACGGAATAGGAAGCATTAGATTAGATTTCATATTCATTGATGTCGCGATCATTTTTTTAATGGGCGTTTTGTCACATATTTTTATGAAGTCTGTATCGTTATAAAATGTAGCTGTTGTTTCTACATTGCTTTTACTTCTTAGTTCGTTAATTTCAGATTCCTTTAGTGCTGTAATATTTTGGAGTTCTTCGATTCCTATTTTTTGATATTCATGCAATCCTGTTCTTGCATATCCTAATACCCGGTTGGTAAGTTTATTATCCATGTAGAACACAGCCATTACAAGATCAAAGGAAATTAGCGCCTGCAAGGATGTTATTATATTTAAAACCCTTTCATCCCATGTGCCGCTTTTACGAACTATTGCTTTTAATTGTTTTTGAAATAATAGCTCTTTCCGGATAGAAGATTCGATTCCGTGTTGCTGATGATATTCGGCAATTTCAATAGTTACCAGTAAATCTCTTTCCCGGAAAGGTTTAACTAAAAAGCCGTACGGATGTGTCAATTTAGCTTTGCTTAATACTTCTTCGTTGGAATTAGCGGAAAGATAAATAAAAGGGATGTTATCATTTTTCAGTATTTCGGCAAGATCAATTCCGGTTTCTTTCCCGGATAAGAAAATATCCAGAAGCACTAATTCCGGTTTTTCCTGTGCAATATAATATTTGGCATCAGTTACGGAGCGTGCCATTCCGGTGACAGTATGACCTGCTTTTTTCAGCATCAATCTCAAGTGATTTGCCTCAACAAACTGATCTTCAACAATAAGTATTTTTAGTGGTTTTGCCATTTTGTAGAATTAAATTAATCTGGATTATTTTCGACTAAAGAGAATTCCAAAGTTATTTTGGTTCCGTTTGCGTTTGCAATTAGAAATTTCCCATGAATATCTGCAGATAATCCACGCATTAATTTTATACCTAATGAAGGATTATTATAAGGATCGAAATCAGGAGGAAGCCCGATACCATTATCATGAATAACTAAAGTATAGTTACCGTTATCATTTTTATTTAGTGAAATATTAATTTTTCCTTTTTCATTGTTTGGAAATGCGTATTTAATTGCATTTGTAACAGCTTCATTGAAAATAAGCCCAATTGGAATGGAATGAGATAGGGGCAGCGTAAAGCTGTCGATATCCAGAATAAACCGGATAGAATTCTTGATTTCGAATGAATCCTTTAAATATTCAGTCAATTCAAAAATATAGGAAGGCATGTCAATTATCGATAAATTTTCGGATTGATATAATTTCTGATGAATCAACGACATGGCATGAATTCGGTTCTGACTATTATTAATGGCCTGAACAGCTTCTTCATTTTTTAAAAATTCAATCTGGCTTGCTAACAAACCAACCACCATATGAAGATTGTTTTTTACTCTGTGGTGAATTTCTCGTAAAAGCCATTCTTTTTCAGTAACCAGATTCTGAAGCGCATGATTTTTTTTATTGATTTCGTTTTGTTGTGTTTCCAGTATTTTATTTGTTTTCTTTTTGAATCTGTAACTTTTATAAAGGAGGCCAAGAATTATAAGCAGAAGGATCATAAAAATGATCATGGAATTGCGGAGAAATACCTCGTTTTTAAGTTTGCTTTGCTGTATAAGGGTTTTGTTTTTTAGTTTAATAATATCCCTGTTCCTTTTTTCGGCTTCGTAAATAATATTCAGTCTGGAAGAAATAGGATAAATGTCACTTTCTTTAAGATGCGATGCTTTATAAAAAGAGATTGCTTTTTTTAGAAAGTTTGACGAATGATTAAAATCTGAGATTGAAAAATAGAGTTCACTAATTTCTCTGTAGCAGTCACCACTTCTTTTATTATTTCCAGATTTTTCGAATAAGACAGCTGCTTTGAAAATAGGATCCAGTCTTTCTTCTATTGGTGCATGTGTACGCATTTTTGCCGACCAGATCATTACCCAGGATTCGCCCAAATCATCTATTTGATTAGTTTTAGCCAATAATGCTATTGCTTTTTTGGCACTGGTTTCGATCATTGGATCATTATTTCTTAATTGGTACAGCATTGAAAACTGCAGATAACATTTTCCTGCATAAATATCAGAATGCAGATTTCTGCTTAAACGAAGAGCGTCTTCAGCATAATTAAAAGCTTTTTCTAATGTTTCAGGATTATTAAAAGAAGCTTCATACCAGTCGCTTAATTTCAGTAAAGTCCTTATTTTATCTATGTTTTCCTGTAATTCGCTTAGTATTTTTTCTGTTTTTTTTACCTCTTGATCGGTATAAGGAAGGTCTTTATTTAAATAATTTCCAAAAGCAGGCAGATTTTTTTCAGCCGTTTCAACCTGATTTTCGTTGGTAAAAGAAGTCAATGCATTTAGTTCTCCAAATATGAACCACACAAGGAGAGACAGAACTATTCTGTATTGATTAGAGTGCATTTTCTTAGGATTAAACTGGCTATACGAAGGTATAGATTATTATGTATTTAAATTTAAAATATGATAAAATTGATTGCCGACGATATTTCGTTGTTTTTAATGAAGGGTGTAGTATGTAGTTGGGAACTGAAATAAACTATGTAGGAATAAATGAGAAAAAATGATACTTGGGATTTTCTCTAAAAACATATTTATAAAAATATAAGACACCTCCTTTTTAGCTGTTCAATAGTAGATCAATAATTGTATTTCATACATTTTTACCGTTGTATTTTTGAATATTGTAAATTTTTTATGATAAATACAGGATAAAATTTATTCTCAATACTATTTTATCCCCTAAAACGTATTTTATTTCTCCTTGCAAAAATCATTATTATTCAAATTTGCATCAAGAATTACGGTTTGGTTTAAAGCATTCAGCCGATAAGTAATTTTCAAAACTAACTATTTAATTAACCAAATTACCAAGCAAAATGACAAATTTTATTAGGATTAAAAGTCCTGATGGTGCATCTGGATTTAATTTGAAAGCAAAAATGATGATCTTTTTTGTTATGTTTTCTTTATTTCAAGTTCAGGGATATGCCATTAGTTTTAAGGGTACAACAAAAGCGCAAAATGCTTTCCAGCAAAAAAGCATTAGCGGACAGGTCAATGATGAAAATGGTATGCCACTCCCAGGCGTAACTATTTTGGAAAAAGGCAGTAAAAATGCTGCTTTAACAGATTTTGACGGAAAATTTACTTTAAAAGTAGAAAATGAAAATGCAGTATTGGTATTCTCCTTTTTAGGTTATACCAATACTGAGGTTTCCATAAAAGGAAAAGCTACTGTAAACGTAAAGATGCAAAGAACTACAGCTTCGTTAGAGGAAGTCGTTGTTGTAGGTTATGGTAAGATGAAGAAAAAGGATTTAACCGGAGCAGTTGTTCAGGTTACTCCTGACAAATTAGCAAACCAAAACCCGCAGACTGTTCAGGATATATTAAGAGGTACTCCCGGAGTAAGAGTTGGGTATGATCCTTCTGCAAAAGGAGGAGGTAGTATTCAGGTTCGAGGACAGACTTCTGTATATACCGGAGGAAGCCATAACTCACCACTTATTATTTTAGATGGAATGCAGTTTTATGGAGAACTTTCAGAAATCAATCCTGATGATATTGCTCAACTTGATATTTTAAAAGATGCTTCGGCAGCATCTGTGTACGGATCGAGAGCGGCAGCAGGGGTTATTCTTATTTCGACCAAAAAAGGAAAAACAGGTAAACCTATCGTTAGTTTTACTACCAATACAACAATTAGCAACAAGAGTGCTTATCGTGGAGTGTATTCTCCGGAAGGGTACTTAAAATATCGTGAAGATTGGGAAACTGCCCAAACTTATGGCGTCAACACAGCAACCCAGCAATACGAAGCATTTATAGCAGGAACAGTGGCTAATGGCAAACCCGGATATTTTTCAAATCCAAACGATTTGTCCAAGTGGGGAATTACTGAAGCACAGTGGCTGGCTTATCAGCCTGTTTCTCAAACAACAGGAAAAAGTTCTAAAGAAGTGTGGGGAGCACGTTTAGGACTGAATTTTGATCCTTCACTGATGGCAAATTTCCTGGCAGATAAAACACACGATTGGAGTAATAGCTCTTTTAGAACAGGAATTAATCATGATAATAATTTGAGTATTTCTGGAGCAGGCGACAGAGTAAACTATTATGTGTCTTTTGGTTATTTAACTTCAGAAGGAGCTATCGTTGGGAATGATTATAAGTCAGCCCGCTCCAACATGAAAGTTGATGCTAAAGTTACAGATTGGCTGGACTTGGGAGTAAACGTCAATTTTCAGGATCGATCAGATGGAGATGTTACTCCTTCTTTAGGTACAAATGCTGGGGATAATAATATGATGAGAACGAGCCCGTTCGGAACCTTTAGAGATGCAAATGGTAACTACGAGAGACAGCCAATGGGGAAAAATGTTTCAGGTCAGAATTATAACTATTACTACGAGCGACAATTTATAGATAAGGAGACAGGATATACTACATTGAATACTATTTTAAATGCAAAGGTAACTTTACCTCTGGGGATTACGTATTCATTTAATATTGCACCTCGTTATCAGTTTTTTCACGATCGTTATTTCAGATCAACACAGAATCCAAACTGGCCTGCCGCTACCACTGGGGTAAACAGAAATAATGCTACAAGATTTGATTATAACCTGAATAATACCTTAACATGGGATTATACGATTGCTGAAAAACATCACATCGTTGCCACTTTTGTTCAGGAAGCAGAAGAACGTCGTTATTGGTCAGATGGAATGGATGCTTATAATATTCAGCCCTCAGATGCTTTAGGATTTCACCTTGTTAATACAGCAACAATGGCAAATAGTGCGCTTAGATCATACGATTCACATGAAACGGCAGACGCATTAATGGCCAGACTTTTCTATTCGTTTGATAATCGTTATATGTTGACAGCAACTGTAAGACGTGATGGATATTCGGCATTTGGAGCTTCAAATCCTTATGCAGTTTTCCCTTCTTTTGGGGTTGCATGGAACTTTAAGAATGAAAAATGGTTTAATTGGGATGCGATGAGTACAGGTAAATTACGTGTGTCCTGGGGTAAAAATGGAAACAGATCACTTGCAGATCCGTACATTTCTTTGGCAAACTTAGTAAACACCGGAACAATGGGCTATTTGGATGCTTCAGGAAAAGCTCTTGAAATAAAGTATTTGGCACTTGATCGTATGGCAAACCCAAATCTGGAATGGGAAAAAACTACCTCAACAAACATTGGTCTTGACTTGGGATTTTTACAAGATCGTATTACTGCTACTTTAGATTTTTACAAGGCATCAACTCATGATATGATTATGAGCCAGTCTTTGCCTGGTTTTACTGGTTTTTCATCTATTGCAACCAACCTTGGAGAAGTTCAGAATCAGGGTGTTGAATTGAGTCTTAGTACTCTTAATATGAAAAAATCAAACTTTGAATGGCGTACTACATTTGGTATCTCTTACAACGAAAATAAGATTGTTTCATTATATGGTAATATGGTAGATGTTAAGGATGAAAATGGGAATGTTATTGGAAAAAAGGAAGGAAATGATTCCGCTAATGGTTGGTTTATAGGAAAACCAATTTCTCAAATCTGGGATTACAGAGTAACCGGGATTTGGCAAAAAGACGAATGGAAGGAGGCGCAGAAATATGGACAGCGCCCAGGAGATCCAAAAGTGGCTAACAGCTATACAGCAGATGATATAGATGCAGTAGATGCAGATGGTCAGCCTTATAAAAAAGCAGTTTACAATGAAAAAGATAAGCAGTTTTTAGGGAATTATAATTCTCCTGTACAATGGTCGATGCGTAATGATTTTAAGATATATAAAAATTGGGATTTGGGTATCAGTATGTACTCCAATATGGGAGGTAAATCGCTTAATTCGAATTACATGAACACTTTTAACGATGCCAGTTTATACAAATTCAATTTCAATCCATACGTAAATCCATATTGGACACTTGATAACCCAACCAATGAATGGGCACGTCTGGATGCGAAAGGACCTGCGGGAACTCCGGTTGCGCCGGGAAGATTATATGACAGAAGTTTTATTCGTCTGGACAACATTTCGTTAGCCTACACACTTCCTAGAGATCTTTTAGATCGAGTACACGTTAAAAATATAAAAATTTATGCTTCTGTTCAAAACGTTGCAACATGGTCTGCTTCTAAAGAATGGAAATATTTTGGAGATCCGGAAACAGGAGGATTGGCTACGAGACAGTTTAATTTAGGTTTTAATTTCCAACTTTAAAATTATTCAACAATGAAAAAATATATACAAAATAAAATTACAAGACTAGTGCCTTTTGCAATATTGGCCTTGATGTCGGGTTCTTGCTCAAAAGATTTCCTTGAATCAGATCCGCTTTCGTTTTATGAACCCGAAACTACGTTTTCTACAGAAGCAGGGTTGCAGGCAACTTTAGCATTGTGCGATAAACAACTTCGTAACAATTATATTCACTACGGTTATTCAGGTGTTAGTGTGCCAATTGGTACAGAGTATCTTTTCTCTGACATGGCGCAATATGGAAAAACAGATACAGGTAGTAATATTGCTGATTACGCCAATACGATTGTTCCTACCGGAGATTTTAGAAGAGACCCAAGTGGTGAGTCCCTTTATCTTGGATTTATGTGGACAGAAGCCTACACAGGTATTAAGAATGCTAATACTGTATTAACGTATATTGGTAATGTAACAAGTTTAACAGAGGAGGTTAAAAATAAATATATCGGACAAGCTTATTTTCACAGAGCATACCGTTACCTTAATTTGGTATATCAGTTTGGAGACATACCGTTGATTACTAAAATTTTGGAAGTACCAAAGCAAAGTTATTATTCTACTAAAAAGGAAGCCATCATTGAAATGATTACGGCAGATATGGAGAAAGCTGTACAATGGGTACCGGAACAGGCAAAAATAGGATATGTTGGTATGGTTAGTAAAGGTGCTTGTCGCCAGTTATTAATTAAGTGTTATTTAGCATCTGGAAGATTTGCAGATGCTGAAGCACAAGCTACTATTTTGATCAACCAGTCAGGGTATTCTTTAGTACAAAATACCTTAGGAATTTTTGATCCGGGAGGAAATCCAACAGCCTGGCCTATTACCAGAAATGTAATTTGGGATTTGCACAGACCGGAGAACAAAGTAATTGCTGCTAATACCGAAGCTATTTTGGTTGCACCAAATGGAGGAGCTCAGTCGTTTTTAGCATTTTCTTCCATGAGGATTTTTGGACCAAACTGGAATGATGCCAATTTAATTACGCCTGATGGTAAAACTGCGGCACCTCGTTTTCCATTAACAGATAAAACAAATTATAATGCAAAATATGACTATCAAAGAGCTATAGGTCGTGGTATTGGTACAATTAGTGGTTCTTATTATTCACAGCATCCTATGTGGGTTGTAAATGGTGTTGAAGACAAAGTAGATCTTAGACATAACAGTACTGTTGGGAACTGGGTAAACATGGAAGATCTTAAATATGCTTCAGGAGCAGGTGGAAGTGCGGCGTGGGCCGGTCAAAATTTCAGAATGAAGGATGCAACAGGAAAGCTATTGGCACAGGATTCTATTCGTGACTGGTTTGATTTTCCACATTATAAAATATTTTATCATGACGTTGTAGCGGAGGCAAATCCGGCGGCAAATGATTTTCAGGGAGCTACGGCAGGAGCAAGTGCGCATATGTATATCTATCGCTTAGCTGAAACTTATTTATTGCGCGCCGAAGCACGTTTCTATCAGGGAAATGCTTCAGGAGCGGCGCAGGATGTGAATGTGGTAAGAACAAGAGCAAAAGCTTCGCAAATGTACACTACAGTAACGATTGGCGATATTTGTGCAGAAAGAGGGAGAGAACTTTATATGGAAGAATGGAGAAATGTAGAGTTAAAACGTATTTCTCACTGTCTGGCTCTTAGCGGAAAACCGGATGAATGGGGGCATACTTACAGCATCTCAAATTGGGATAAACAATCAGGAACAGATGCAGCAGGTGGAAGTTATTGGTGGCAACGTATTGTACATTATACTTTATATAACAAATACCCTGCAGGTATTTCTTTAAAACCGGGTGTAAAGTTTTATTCTATGGATAAACGTAATAATTACTGGCCAATTCCATTTAGACTTGCTATAGAACCTAATATTAGAGGTCAGTTAAGCCAGAACTATGGTTATGATGGCTATAATGCAGGAGTAAAAGTCTGGGATAAATGGCAGGATGCTGTTGAAGATGAAAGTAAAATATAATCTTTGAAATAAGTTATAAATAAAAATCAATTAAAATCCATAACAAAGAGTATTGTAAAAGCTCTGTTGTTATGGATTTTTTATTTTAAAGAACAGAAATACTATAAATATTAGATTATATCTTATTCGAAATGTATTGCGCAACTTCAGCAAGTCTGTTGGCAAAGCCCCATTCGTTATCGTACCATGCTGCTACAGAAAGTAAGTTTCCTTGTTTCGTTGTAAGTGGTAAATCGATAATAGAAGAATGAGGATCGCCTACAATTCTGGCAGAACTCCATTGTTCTTCCAAAACATCCATAACACCTTTTAAAGAACCTTCTTTAGCGGCTTTTCTAAAAGCGTCATTTACTTCTTCTACAGAACAATCTTTGGTTGTAACCAAATTCAGTTCGGCAATACTTCCTGTTTTAGTTGGAACTCTATAGGCTTTTCCGGTAATTTTTAAATCACTCCATATAAACTGTAATGCTTTCGCAGCTCCGGATGATGATGGAATTATATTTTCTGCAGCAGCCCACGAGTCTCGCCTGTCTTTCATTGGCTGATCTGTCAGGGATTGAGTGTTAGTGTAAGAATGAACCGTTGAAAATAAACCATATTCAATTCCGAAATTCTCTTTAATTACTTTTACGACCGCAGCTAAACCATTAGTCGTACAACTTCCCATACTGATGATTTTGTGATTTTCGGCATTAAATTCGTCAAGATTAATCCCTTTTAAAAGTACTGCATCACAATCTGCTAGAGATTTACTTGGAGCACTTATCAGCACATATTTTGCTCCTTTGTCTATGTGTTTTTGCGCGTTTTCTCTATTTGTTGCACGTCCGGTACAATCTACAACCAAATCAACTCCTAAAGCTTTCCAATCCGGAATATCCAGTTTAGAATTCTTGTAGGGAATTTTTCGGTCTCCAATAATAAAATTTTCATCTGCCGTCTTTACTTCTTCGTGCCATCTTCCGTAGTTAGAATCGACACTAAAAAGCGCTCCGAGCAAATCTATATCTTGAATGTCAGCAACGACTTCAGGAACAAAAAGATTGTTTTTTAAAGCTATGCGGAGAAATTGTCTTCCGATTCGGCCAAATCCGTATAATGCTATTTTTGCCATGATATATTTGTTTTTATGGATTACTAATTGGTATGGGATTATATGCTAAAAAAAAGGAAACATAAAATAAGATTCTGATTATCAATTTATTAATAAAAATACTCTTTTTTATGTTTCCATTTGCTATTTAAATGTTTTGGATTAATTAATTTTTACCAAATGATCTTCAATTGCTTTTCTGTGTGCTTCGTATTGAGCAGGAAGTTTTAAGTTTTGACCTAATTCTTCTAAACTTTCATCTACAGTAAACCCAGGATTGTCGGTAGCAATTTCAAACAAAACGCCTCCCGGTTCTCTGAAATACAAAGAGTGGAAATATTGTCTGTCGATCTGAGGGGTAATAGACAATCCGTAAGCTTCAATTTTTTCACGGAAGTGCATTAAAATTTCATCGTTTTTAACGCGGAAAGCCACATGATGCACAGTACCGTTCGCGTTTAAACCTCTTTTTTCATCAGCTAATTCTACCAGATCAACAATTGCAGCGTTTTCTACTGCAGTTGTAGCATAACGATAACGATTTACATCCTGATCGATTAGTTTGTAACCAAATATTTCAGTCAAAATAGCTGCCGTTGGTTTTATGTCATTCAGAGTCAAAGTAATGTTATGAAAACCTCTTGTTGCCACATCCGCTTTTACCTCATCTGTTTCCCAAGGTTTTCTATTGTCTTCGGTTTTAGATTCGATTAATTCTAATTTCAAACCATCAGGATCTAAGAAAGTAAGATATTTTTCGCCGAATTTCTCAGCTGGTTTATTGTAAATCACATTGTATTGTTCAAAACGTTTTTGCCAGAAATCCAGACTTCCTTTAGGAACAGAATAACCAATTTCTGTAGCCATTCCGGAACCTTTTCTGCCTTGTTGAATTCCTGCTCCCCAAGGAAAAAAGGTTAAGATTGTTCCGGCACTTCCAACTTCATCACCAAAGTAAAAGTGGTAAGTTCCCGGATCATCAAAGTTTACTGTTTTTTTGATAAAACGTAATCCTAATATTTTAGAATAAAAATCGAAGTTTCTTTTAGCGTCACCTGCAATTGCAGTGATATGGTGTAAACCTAAAATTGTATTTTCCATGGTATTTATAATGTTAAATTGTTATTGATTTCTTATACAAATTTACACCCGTTATAGCTCTGGATTGATTAACCTAGATTAAGAAATACGAAACTCTTTTTTATCTTTATGAAGATAATATCCAAATACTGTTCCTTTTGTGTTAAATATTTGGTTTTTAATGTTTTGACTGAGTTGTTCTCGTGAAGATTTACGATATATCGTCATTTTAGGAATGTGGTTATTTGTATTTAGAAAATAGAATAAAGAAAATAGATATAGATATTTTGTATTTGGATTCTTTGTTGTTTTAGAAGGGGTGTAATAATAGAAAAGCCGACAATTTGCCGGCTGTTTTTATAATTTTATAAATATTGATTTTCGAAGTTTGGGTTCGATATTTTTTGTTTTATGTCCTTTTCCTGTAGTATCTTCAACTAAGAGAATAGATCCGGTTTCAAATTTTCTTTTTTCTCCTAATGAAGTTTCGATTTCTACACCGCCTTCTAAAAGAATAATATATTGACGATCCGGAGCATTATGAAAATCGTAATCGTAAGAAGAAATTACTTCTCTGAAAACTATAGATTTTACAGGTTCATCCTCAGATAGAAATCCTATATCTCCATTGTTTTTCAACGGAACTTCAAAGTCTTCAAAATGACTTTCACCATCAGCATTGCTGTAAATGCGGGTTATCGTGATCATTATTTTTTATTGAAAATTAATGCATTTGCACAATCTACTTCGTCTTTACTAATGGTATGTCCCATATTTGGATAGATTTTTTTGGTAACATCTGCGCCCAGTTTTGTAAGGAGAGTTTCAGAATCATTTACTCTTTCAACCGGGACATGAAAATCCGGATCACTGGTTCCTATGAAGATTGGTGTGTTTTCAAAATTTCCTGAATAATGATTTTCATAAACTTTATCACCAATTAATCCACCGGTAAAAGCTACGATGCCTCCATATTTAGCAGCATTTCTCGCTGTAAATTCCAAAGCAAGACAAGCGCCTTGTGAAAATCCAAGAAAGTAGATGTTTTCTTTTTCGATTCCGTTTTGTTGTATTGCCACCACGACCTGATGAATAGCTTCTAATGATTTTGAAAAAGAAGGTTCGTTTTCGTTAAGAGGAGCAAGGAAAGAATAAGGATACCAGGTTCTGTTTTCTGCCTGAGGAGCTACCAATGCAAAGTCATCTACTTTAAGATGTTTGGCAACCGAAAGGATGTCATGAGCACTTGCACCACGGCCATGAATTAATATTAAAGCTTTTTTAGCTTCATTTAAAGGAATACCGTCTGTTAAGATTTCTGTATTCATAATTGCTGTTTTTTTAAGTTAAATAGAGTAAGGTTTTTCACAGATTTAAAATCTTTTTAATCCTTTTAATCTGTGGCTAAAAAATGGCTAAATTATTTCTTCCAGATATCCTGATATTCGTCCGGATGTCTTTTGAATTGTGCATGGACGTATGGACAAAACGGTAAAACCATTAAATTATTAGCACGAACATAAGATACCATTTCTTCCAGAAGTTTTTTTGCGTAACCTTTTCCCTCAGCTTCCGGTTCAACTCCGGTATGATAAACAGTTAATAAATCCGGTTTAAGGCTTACCGTCATTTCGCCTTGTTTTTTGCCATCAACATAAAGATTAAAAGCGCCGTGTTTTTTCTCGTCTAATTCTAGTTTTATCGTTTCCATATTATTTTAGGTTATAATTTGATGTTGTTAAATTTCTTTTACAAATTTAGATAGGACATACAAGTTTGTCGATTAATCTAGGTTAAGAAAAATTTGAAGAACTTAAATTTACGATTTATTATAGATTTAGCATTCAATTTATTTTTTAAAATGAAGTAAAAACATCAGATCTGAATGATGTAAAAGAGCATTATTTCTAAATTAAAAAAAATGTTTTAGATTCTTTTTCTCTTCTATATTTCTTATTTTTAGTTTATTAAATCAGAAAATCGAAGTGATATGAGTTTAAACACAAAACGTTTACTGTTTTTTTTTCTACTATGGTTGGCATTACTAATTAAACCCGAAGCATTAACGGCCCAATTATTAGGAACAAGTAAAAGTGCAACTGAAGAACCAGCAAAAGTTCCCGAAGATTCTTTAGGCAGAAGAACCCCGCAAGGAACCGTTAATGGCTTTATAAAAGCTATAGGTGATCAGAATTATCTTCGTGCAAGTCAGTATTTTGTATTAAGTAAACGTTCGTATCGTAAAACCGCTGAAAGAATTCGTATCGCTAAGACTTTTCAGCAATTATTGGATCAGGGAGGAAATCTATCGCCATCTTCTATTATCAGTAATAAAGAGACCGGACGTACCGATGATGATTTAGCAACGGGTGTTGATCATGTTGGAAGTATTACTACCAGTAAAACGGCAATCCAGCTTTATGTAGAAAACCAGTCAGATGACAGTCAGCCTGCTTTATGGCTTTTCTCTGCTGAAACGGTAGAATCGATTCTTTCTGCTGATGTTTCTAAGGCAAAAACTTTTTTAGATCGCATATTGCCTACGGTTTTGAAAGAAAGAAAATTAGGAAATGTTCCAATTGGACATTGGACCGTTGTAGTAGTTATGACTGTTTTATCTTATTTGCTTGCCAGGTTGCTAGTTTTCCTGATTGGATTATTAGTACAAAAATTATGGAAAAAAGCGGCCACAGAACAAGGAACAGCTATTATTGAAGCGCTTACATTGCCGGTTCATATGTATCTTACCGTACTTTTATTTGTGGCATTTACACAGCGTATGGGCATTTCGATAATCGTGCGGCAGCGTTTTGGAATCATCATAATAACAATTGGAATTCTTGCTTTTTTGATATTGCTGTGGAGAATGACCGATTTTGTAAGTATGTATGCCCGAAGCAGAATGAGTAGGAGTGGGCGTATTTCTGCCATTTCTGCTATTTTATTTCTAAGTCGAACAACTAAAGCAGCCATCGTAGTGATAGGGATAATTGCTTTATTAGGAATTATTGGAGTAGATGTTACTGCCGGACTTGCTGCACTGGGAATAGGAGGTATCGCATTGGCATTAGGAGCACAAAAAACAATTGAGAACTTTGTTGGTAGTGTGAGTCTTATTGCCGATCAGCCTTTGCGTGTTGGAGATTATTGCAGAGTTGATGATATAAAAGGAACAGTGGAATCGATCGGAATGCGCTCTACAACACTTAGAACTTCTGCACGAACTATTGTAACTATTCCAAATGGACAGCTTTCAGCGAGTAAAATAGAGAATTTTACGCATCGCGATCGCTTTATATTTAATCCGATATTCAATTTCAGAATGGAGACTTCTCCGGATCAGATGCGTTATCTCTTGGTCGAATTGAGATCTTTATTATATGCCCATCCTGCCATAAATAATTCAAATCCAATTGTTCGTTTTACAGGAATCACAGCTGATGCATTAAAAGTGGAAGTAACAGCTTACATTGAAGCTATAAATGTAGAAACGTCTCAGGAAGTGCAGGAAGATATTTTATTACGAATGATGGATATAATAGAGCAGAGTGGAACCTCTTTGGCCTATCCATCGCAAACACTTTATATGACTCGTCATATACCACCTTCCACAGAAAAATCAGATGCAATTTCTGAAACCATAAAAAAATGGAAAGAAAATAATGAATTGCAATTACCTAAATTCGACCCTAAACGTGTCGAAGAATTAAAAGATACGCTTAAATATCCCAACGATGGAAGTTACAGACCAAACGAAGAATAAAAAATAAGCTGTTTCAATTTTTGAAACAGCTTATTTTTTTTAATGTTCCTTCGGAACATCTCATCGGTAGAAAAATGATGTTATATTTATTTATCCAGCGTAAGTGGTTTTCCAGTAATATTTACACGTCCAGTTTGAACATCAGCAGAACCATCAGGTTGTTTTCCTCCAACTGAAATAGTAAACCATCCCGGTTCTACAACTCTTTGTTTTTTCTTATTGATTAATGATAATTGTCTTGGAGTCAGTATAAAATCTACTGTTTTGGTTTCGCCTTTCTTTAGATTAATACGTTCAAAACCTTCCAATTGAATGATTGGACGAGGAGTTGAAGCTTTTTCATCTTTAATATATAATTCCACTACTTCTTCGCCGTCACAATCACCAATATTGGTTACATCAACAGATACTTTTAAATCTTTATTTGTTGTTGGAGTTGATGGAAGCTGTAAATTACTGTATTTAAATTTGGTATAGCTCAAGCCAAAGCCAAACGGATATAAAGGCTTTTTCTCAAAATAGCGATAAGTACGACCTTTCATATCGTAGTTTTCAAAAGCAGGAAGCTGATCTACCGATTTATAATACGTAACAGGTAATCGCCCGGCTGGATTATAATCGCCAAAAAGAACATCTGCAATGGCATTTCCTCCTTGCTGACCAGGATATCCGGCAGTTAATATAGCAGGAACATTATCATTTGCCCAATTGATGGAAAGTGCACTTCCGTTAATTAAAACTAAAACAACAGGTTTTCCTGTAGCAACTAAAGCCTTCATTAATTCTTCCTGATTGGCTGGTAAATTAAGGCTTGTACGATCGCCGCCATCAAAACCATCGGCTTCGACTTTCATTTCTTCGCCTTCCAGACGTTCGTTTAATCCTAAAACTAAAACTACTACATCTGCTTTATTGGCGGTTTCAACAGCTTCTTTCAAAACATTTTCTTGTGGTTCTGCCCATAAAAGCTGTGCTATGGCATCACCATAAAAGTTTTGATATTTTACTTCTATTTTATATTTTCTTCCTGCTTCTAGTTCAATTTTCTGCGGACGGATTCTAGGATGATGATTATTTTTTCCTCCAGTTAATTTCCCGGTTTCAATTTCAACAGTCATAAAAGGTTTTGCCCAGTCTGATATTTCATAAACTCCAGATTTTGGCACCCTAAGATAGCCCGACCATTTTACACTGTAATTCCCCATTTTCATTCTAGGATCTGGTGTATTAATATCCCAATGAAAATCTATATTATCATCATTTCGGGTAAAAAGCGGATTTCCTTGCCATTTGCTGTTATCAAAATACTCTCCTGTTAAACCTTGTTTTCCGTTTTCATTTTGAAAATAGACAGATGGAATAACATTCATTTCCGGAACACCTTTGGCAAGATCGGTTCCTTTTGCGTACAATACTTTTGCATTCGGTTCTATTTTATTCTGAATGCCTCTTAATACTGTAACAGGATTACTTGGCACGCCGCTGTAATTACCCCATAGAGATTGTACATCATCTGCATTAGGACCGATTACTGCAATTGTTTTTAAGTTTTTAGAAAGCGGTAAAGCATTGTTTTGATTTTTTAGAAGAACGATACTTTTTTGAGAAGCTATTCGTGCCAGCCAGTCATTTGCGGCATTATTGTTAACTGAAAACGGAATCTGCGCATAAGGCACAATTTCGTCCGGATCGAACATTCCTAATTTAAAACGAGCCGTAAAAAGGCGTTTTATGGTTAAATCGATATCGGCTTCCGAAAGTAGTTTACGATCCAATGCTTCTTTTAAAGATTGATAACTGCTGCCACATTCCAAATCTAAACCTTCTTTTACAGCAAGCGCCGAAGCCGAAGCGGCATCTTTTGTAATTTTATGATATTTCCAAATATCTGTAACAGCACCACAGTCTGAAACAATATAACCTTGAAAACCCCAGTCATTTCGAAGAATATTAAATAAAAACGGACTGGCACTGCAAGATTCTCCTCTAAAACGATTATAAGCTCCCATGACAGAATAAACACTTCCGTCTTTTACAAGAGTGCGGAATGCTGGTAAATAGGTTTCATATAAATCAATATCGCTGACATTCGCATTGAACTCATGACGAGAAGGTTCTGGCCCGGAATGTACAGCATAATGTTTGGCAGTCGCCACTACTTTTAAATATTTTGGATCAGTTCCCTGAAGACCTTTTACATAATTAAGTCCCAATTGACCAGTTAAATAGGGATCTTCGCCGTAAGTTTCATGTCCGCGTCCCCAGCGTGGATCACGAAAAATGTTGACATTTGGCGACCAAAACGTCAATCCCTGATAGATACCGTGTTGCCCTCGTCGAAGATATTCATGATGTTTGGCACGAGCTTCATCAGAGATTGCGTTGGCAACATCCAAAACTAATTGTTTGTCCCAAGAAGAGGCAATCGAAATAGATTGCGGAAAAACAGTTGCAAATCCTGCTCTTGCAACACCATGTAAGGATTCGTTCCACCAATTGTATTCCGGTATGCCGAGACGTTCAATTGCCGGTGCAGAATCCATCAGCTGACTGATTTTTTCCTCTACAGTCATTCGGGAAACTAAATCATTTACACGCTGTTCAATAGGTAAGTTAGGATTTTTAAATGCAGGGTTTTCCTGCGCGAAAGAGGTTAATGTCGCAAAATGTAACACTAAAGCTAATTTGTATACTTTTTTCATCAAATTATTTGGGTGTTTTTTGGTTTGATAGTTATTCTTTTTTACTGTGGTTTTTTCGTAAGTGTTTACAACATTTGAAAATACAAAATTAAATCTTAGTATTTTCCAGCTGAGTATTAATTGCTATTTAAAGGGTGTGGTAAAGCTTGGAGTCTATTTTTATTAATTTGTTGAAAAGAGAAAAGGGAGATAAATTGCTAATTAAAGGAGGACATTCTGCTATTTAAGTCCTCAGTTCTAGGTTAGGTAAAGAATTTTGATATTTTTGTTATTCCTGCCAAAATGAAAAACTTACCATGTTGAAACACACTTTACTTGTCTTTTTATTTTCTTTTATCTGTATTAAAGGTATATCTCAGCCTCAGGGCGTTTTGACTCACTTTTCTAATGATGGCAAGTTAAGTCAATCAAGAGTTTTAGGTATTCAGCAGGATAAAAAAGGATTTATCTGGCTGGCTACTTTTAACGGTCTGATTCGTTATGACGGAAATACTTTTAGAAAATTCAAAGTCGGACAGGATGATACTCCATTAAACATACAATCGAATCGTGTTTCCAAATTTATTTTTGATAACAATGGAAGAATATGGATTCAGTCAGAGAAAAATGATGTTTATTATTTTGATACTAATGAACTAAAATTTCATAATCCGATAGAATCCAATACAGACGAGCTTGTTTTAGAGCAATTCAAAATAATGCGTTCGGGCAGAACTTGGCTTTTTCCAAAAGATAAAAATGAAATGATAGCTTTTGAAAGTAACGGACAAATTAGAAAAGTTAGTTTCAAAAACACGAGACATTTTGGAAAAATTGCGGATGTATTAGAAGATAAAGCCGGAGTAACCTGGTTTTTATCCAATGCTGGACTTTCAAGATTAAATAAAGGAGCTAAACAACCTGAATATTTCTTTACTAATGTTTCAGAGCAGACAGGAAAAGGAAATTCGTTCAATATTGCTGTTGAAACAAAAGATGATCTTTGGTTTGGAGGCGATCAGGGAAAATTTATTCGGTACAATAAAAAATCAACGACATTTTTTAATTTGGATTTAGGAATTCAAGATGATATTCTGCTTTTAAAAGAAATAGGCGACAGCAAAATATTAATTGTAAAAAAGAAGGAAGGTTTCTGTACTTACGATATTAAAACAGGAAAATTCAATAATTACAAAAGTACCACACTAGCAGGTCTTCCGAAGGAAAGTATTAATTTTTTAGGACTTACAGCTTTACGTCGATTTTGGTTTGACACCCCAAATTCCGGGATATTTATGTTTGATCTCATGACTGAAAAATTGAAGAAACTGGAAGTAGATCCAAGCGAACCTTCTGCGGCAGCGGGCCGACAAAAAAGTTTTCTGCTGACTTCTCCAAATGGAACCGTCTGGCTTCAGTCTGGTAAAGGTGCGTTTTCGTATTGGGATGAAAAACAAAACAGACTTTTTTCTGTTATCAGATGCATCAAAGAATCTAAAGAAACATTTTCAGATGTAATGCACACTGCGGCGTTTGATAAATTGGGAAATCTTTGGTTTTGTTCTCATAAACAAGGTTTAGATTTGATTGTATTTAATAACAGTAATTTTCTAAAATTAAATTTAAGCGCATCAGGAAATCATAAAAAGCACAATGTAAGAAGTTTAATGGAAGACCGAGAGAAAAATCTCTGGGTTGCCAGTCGAGATGAGAAAATTGAAATTTTTGATTCTCAAAAAAGAAGAATAGGAAATTTAGGATCTGATGGTACTTTGTCTCCAAACAGTTCGGGCTGGGGAGCAGATATTTATAGTATGATGCAGGATGCCAAAGGCCGGATATGGATTGGAACAAGAGGGAACGGTGTCTTCTGTCTGACCCCAAAACCGCTTTCTTTCAGTTTCATCGTCAAACAATATAAATATGATAAAGACGATAAATACAGTATTAGTTGTGATGATATTTACAAAATCTTTCAGGCATCAAGCGGGCAGATTTACCTTGCAACTTGGGGAGGTGGACTTAATTTGATTAAAGAATCTGCTGGCAAAGCGAATTTTATAAGTTACAGAAATGAACTCAAAAATTATCCAATTGGCAGAGCAGATAAAGTGCGTTCGGTTGTGGAAACTAAAGATCATAGAATTTTCTTTGTTTCATCTTACCGATTATTTTCTATAGCAGGAGAAAAGCTATCAGCTGATAAAATGCAGTTTAAAGATCATTTTCAGGCTTCGGGAAATGATATTTTGGATATTATCGTGACTTCAAATGGGAAATTGGCATTATCTACAAATGGGAAAGGGCTTATTTTAGTTGATATTGATAAACAGGACCAGGTTAAAGCAGAAACATTTTGGAGCGAAAATTTCGGATTTCCATTAGAAGGTGTCGTGGGTATGGAGGAAGATAAATTCGGAAAAATATGGCTCATGGGCGATAATCAGATTGTACGTTTTGATCCTAAAAACAACAGCAGTGAAACTTTTCCTGAATTAAAATCTATTATAGGAACCGAGATATTCTCAGAAGCAACCAAATGCAGATTATCCAATGGTGAAATCGCCGCAGGTTATTCAGATGGGGTAATTTATTTTAAACCAGATGCGATTAAACCTTCAAAATTTAAACCTTATTTAGCAATCTCTGGATTTTTGGTCAACAATAAAGAATTATTTGAGGTAAATCCTGAAACACCAAAGAATCCGGATCTTTTAACTGAAGTTACTTTAAAACACGATCAGAATTTTTTCAGAGTTCAGTTCTCAGCTTTAGATTATATCAAAAATGAAAATATTGTGTATCGATATAAACTGGAAGGAATCGATAAAGACTGGAATTATCTTAAAGGAGGTCAGTCAATTAACTATACCAATTTAGGAAGAGGAACTTATACCTTAATAGTATCTTCTACAAACGGACACAATTTGTGGCTGGATAACGAAAGACAAATCAAAATTACGATTAAGCCTTCTATTTGGGGAACATACTTCGCTTATTTCTGTTATTTGGTATTGGCTGTAGGTTTGTTTTTATTAGTAAGACGCGCGATTTCAACAATCTTAAAATTGCGAAATGATGTACGGGTAGAAAAAGAAGTTAGCGCCTTAAAGCTAAATTTCTTTACTGATATTTCACATGAAATCCGTACACCACTTACTATGATTACCGCTCCTTTAGAAGTGATGCTTTCGGATAATAAGTTAGATGAATCGGCAAAATCACAGCTTCGGATTATTGAAAAATACAGTAATAAATTATTGAATTTGGTTAATCAGATTCTGGATTTTAGAAGAATGCAGGACAGAAAACTGGAAGTTCGCGAAATTGATTTGGGAGAATTTGTAAAGGAAGTCTGCGAAGGTTTTACAGAAGTGAGCCAGCGTCGAAATATACAGCTGAACGTCAGCATCGCCGATAGAAAACCACATATTTGGGCAGATCCTGATAGTCTGGATAAAATTTTGGTCAATCTGCTTTCGAATGCTTTTAAATATTGTAAAAAAGGAAATGTTATCGAAGTTAAAGTAGAAGAAACGGAGAAAAATGTTTGTTTAAAAGTGATTGATAATGGCCCTGGAATTAGTGCTGTGGTTCAGAAGAAACTATTTGTGCGTTTTTCCAATTACAATGAAAATCCTTTTAATCCAAGTACTGGAATAGGGCTTTCGATTGTAAAAGATTCGGTTGAAAAACACGGAGCGGAAATTTCAGTTGAAACAAAATTAGGAAAGGGAAGCAGTTTTGAAATTAATTTTCAAAAAGGATACAATCATTTTTCTGATGATGTAGAAATTCATTTTGAAGATACAGAGGAACATTTTACAGAAGATATTCAACCGAATGAAATAGTAACTGAAGAATTGGTTACAGAAGAAATAAGAGAAAAACCAGTTGGCTTAATAATAGAAGATGATCCTGAATTAAGAAACTTTATTCTTTCTATTTTAAAAGAGGATTATACCATTTATATCGCTGAAAATGGAAAAGAAGGTCATGTGAAAGCTGAAGAATTATCGCCGGATTTCATAATCAGTGATATTATGATGCCTGAAATGGACGGAATCGAAATGCTTAAAATTATTCGAAACAACTTTGCAATCAGTCATGTTCCTGTGATTTTATTGAGTGCAAAAACGGCTATCGAAAGTAAATTAGCCGGAATGGAATATGGTGCAGATGATTATATTACAAAGCCTTTTAATGTGAGTTTCTTAAAAGCAAGAGTAAAGAATGTTTTGGAACAGCGCATTCGTTTACAGCAGTTGTATTCAACAGGAAGTATTGCGCAAATTGCAAAAGAAGAGCCTTTACATATTTCAGAGAAAGACAATAAGTTTATGCTGAAAGTAATCGAATTGGTAAAAGAAAACATTTCTAAAACCGATTTCTCTGTAGATGAATTAGGAAAATTGATGTGTATGTCACGAGCCAGTTTCTTTAATAAACTGAAAGATGTTACAGGAGTTTCTCCGGTTGTTTTTATAAGAGACATGAAATTAAATGAGGCGGCGAATCTTCTGAAAAATGAAGATTTATTAATTAAAGAAATCTGTTTTGAAGTCGGTTTCAGTGATTTGAAATATTTCGGAAAATGTTTTAAATCAAAATACAATTATACTCCTGCAGAATATCGACGACAGTTTCGTTAGTGAGATAAGATATTTTTTAATAGATATTTAAGTAAAGCTTCGGAGAAGCGAAATATTTATAGAAATCGTATTCATTATCCGCATCAGAGCTCCAGCAGAGCGGCATATTGTTTACATTGTGGTTAATATGTCGCTCTGCTGGAGCTTTTTTTTGCTCTGCATAATTGAATTTCTATAAATATTATGCCCCTTCAGGGCACTATTAGATTGAAAAACATTATATCAAAAATGCGTTTTTTTTAATGACCTTTTTTGCTTTTAAAAGTAAAGCTTCTGAGAAGCGAAATATTTATAGAAATCGTATTCATTATCTGCATCAGAACTCCAGCGGAGTGACATAATTATTTACAATGTGAGTAATATATCGCTCCGCTGGAGCTTTTTTTTGCTCTGCATAATTTAATTTCTATAAATATTATGCCCCTCCGGGGCACTATTAGATTGAAAAACATTATATCAAAAATGCGTTTTTTTTTTAATGACCTTTTTTGCTTTTAAAAGTAAAGCTTCTGAGAAGCGAAATATTTATAGAAATCGTATTCATTATCTGCATCAGAACTCCAGCGGAGCGACATAATTATTTACAATGTGAGTAATATATCGCTCCGCTGGAGCTTTTTTTTGCTCTGCATAATTTAATTTCTATAAATATTATGCCCCTCCGGGGCACTATTAGATTGAAAAACATTATATCAAAAACACGGTTTTTTTTTAATGACCTTTTTTTGCTTTTAAAAATAAAGCTTCGGAGAAGCGAAATATTTATAGAAATCGTATTCATTATCTGCATCAGAACTCCAGCGGAGCGACATAAATATTTACAATGTGAGTAATATATCGCTCCGCTGGAGCTTTTTTTTGCTCTGTATAATTTAATTTCTATAAATATTATGCCCCTCCGGGGCACTATTAGATTGAAAAACATTATATCAAAAACACGGTTTTTTTTTAATGACCTTTTTTTGCTTTTAAAAATAAAGCTTCGGAGAAGCGAAATATTTATAGAAATAGTATTCGTTATCTGTTTAAGAGCTCCAGCGGAGCGACATAATTATTTACATTGTGGGTAATATGTCGCTCCGCTGGAGCTTTTTTTTGCTCTGTATAATTGAATTTCTATAAATATTATGCCCCTCCAGGGCACTATTAGATTGCTATTTTTTTGTTTGTTCAATATTTGAGAATTGTATTGTGATATGTGTTTTTATTTGTGAATATTTTTTTGCATAAAATAAAAAACAGCATTGATAATTAATAAAAACTTATGCTTTTAGGGTGAAATAGCAATTTAACCCTTTTCGAAAAGCAAAATTTACCCCTCAATACAATACGCTATATCTAGTTTTGCTTCATAATCGGAAATGATTTTACTAACTAACCTTAAAACCAAAATTATGAACCAAACCAAAATCTTAACTCAACTCTCAAAACCAAATTCTACAAACTGTAGCTGTAGAAAGTTCGAAAAGCAAAATAGTAGTCATCTTTAAATTTTGCTGTTATGAAAATCATGAAACAATTAATATTTGGAGCAGGAGTATTGCTTTCAATATTAAGTTCTTGTTCAAGTGACGATTTTAAATACGAAAGCTCTACAGTAAAACTATTAGATTTTCAATTAAATGATGTGCCCTGGAACCTGAATGTCGGAATTTCTACAAGACCGCTTTTTGTGTACAAAGACAACGGAGAATATTTTGCCAACTACAGTTCGCTTTATCCTTTTTCACTAAATGACGGAAAATACAAATTTGTAGCCTCAGATTATCCGGAACAGATGATTCCGTCTCCAACAAATCTGAATGACCTTATTGTGCAACAGCCGGCATTGGCCAATCAGCATGTGAATCTTTCGGACGCGATGCCTTATGCTTCGCCATTTGATCAACCGCTTACGCTGAACATTAAAACTCGAACGGGAATACTTCGTTTAAAATCTTTGGATTTAAATGCGGATAAAAGTTACACGACTATTAAAACTACTATTTCTATAAAACGAAGCGGTTACAAAGTTTTGGACGGAACTTATATCAACGAAGACATGTTCGTAACCAGAAGCAAAGCCACAACCAGTGGTGGTGTAAATTATGCAGAAGATTTTATTCTGTTTCAAACTGGTGATCCTGCAAACAATGTCCGAATTAAAATCGAATGTTTAGATCAAAATCAGCAGGTTGTCAAAACAAAAGAGATCGAAGGAACTTTTGCCATTGAAGCCAGTAAAGTCACAAATGCTGATTTCTATTTGAACGCACTTTAAAATGCTGTTTTCTAAAATACTTGCAAAACATACTAAGCCTCTTTGATGGATTTCATAAAGGCAGGAACACGCAGTACGATGTATTGTCATCGTAATGTCTTGCAGTTCCTTGTAAAAATCCACTTTTAAGGCTTTAAAAATAATTAAAGAAATATTCTAGTTATGAAGATGAAAAAATATATCTGGAGCATTTTAGTCGTACTGTTTTTGACAGTTAGTGCTTATGCTCAGAAGCGTGTTACTGTAAGCGGTACAGTAAGGGATAACATGGGGCTTATTCCCGGCGCAACCATTATTGTAAAGAATGAAAATACTAATACCGTTACCGATTTTGACGGGAAATTCAGTATCCCGGTAAATGACCCGGCAACAGCAGTTTTGATTGTCAAATTTATTGGGTTAACCGATGAGACTGTAGCGGTAAAAGGACGTACTTCCGGAATTACAGTTCAGATGAAAGAATCGAACAGTGAATTGAATGAAGTTGTCGTTATTGGTTACGGTACACAAAAACGTAAAAACTTAACAGGTGCCGTTGCCAGTATAAAAGGAACGGAACTGGCAAAAGTGCCAACTGCTAACGTGGCCGAAGCTTTGACAGGAAGACTTCCCGGAGTTCAGGTTACTACTGTTGATGGTTCGCCGGGTGCAGAGGTAAAGATTAGAATTCGTGGTGGAGGATCTATTACAGAAGACAATTCGCCTTTGATTTTAGTCGATGGATTTGAAGTTGCGAATCTAAATGATATTCCGCCAACTGATATTGAATCGGTAGAAGTTTTAAAAGACGCGGCGTCAACAGCGGTTTATGGTGCGCGAGGAGCAAACGGAGTTATTATTGTTACTACTAAAGTGCCAAAAGCAGGAAAAGTTCAGGTAAACATTCATAATTATACCCAGATTAAAACGCTTGCCAATCATTTGGATGTAATGGATCCGTATGAGTTTGTGATGTTGCAGTATGAGAATGCGCGTAAAGGAAGTTCTAATCCAACCGCATTTTATAATCAGTATGGAAAAGCTAACGAATTATATATTTATAAAGGAAACAAAGGTACAGACTGGCAGGACGAAATTTTCGGAAGCAACCCAATTGCCAGATATACTGATATCAATGTGAACGGCGGAAGCGAAAAAACAAAATTCAAATTCACGTTTGTAAATCAGGATCAGCCTGGAGCTTTAGTAGGAACAGGAATGCGTCAGAATTATGTTTACCTGATTATGAATACCAAGCTGACGGATAATCTTTTGTTCGAATATCAGACGCGTTTAACCAATCAGACTATTGATGGTTCTGGTACAGATGGCGTGAGTCTCCTTAGAGCTTTACGCGAAGCACCAACAGGAGGTTTGGAAGATTATATGACTTTACCGGATGACAACACTTATTTTGATCCGGAAGACTATCAAACAAAACCTCGTTTTAACCCGTTGGAAGAAGCAGAAAAGAATTACCGTAAACGTATTACGAGAATTTTTAATACACAAGGAGCCTTGACTTGGACAATCCAAAAAGGACTGACATTACGTTCTTCTTTTGGTTACGAATACAAATATGCAGAAGACGGACGTTTTTGGGGAACCGATACGCGTACGGCAACCGATAATAACAATCTACCAGTAGTATATTGGTCGATGACACAATCGCCACGCTGGCAGTTGAATAACGTATTAAACTACGGATTCAAAGTAAAAGAGCGTCACGATTTTCAGTTGATGATCGGACAAGAGATCAAAGATCAGGAATCTAAGGCTAAATTTTACCGTTCCCGTTATTTTCCTGACGATATTTCGGGCCCAAAAGCTTTGGATAACTTGGCATTAGGAACTCCTTTCGACAATGGTTCATTGGCTGAATCTCCAAACAGAATCGCTTCCTTTTTTGGAAGAGCCAATTACGGTTATGATGATCGTTACTTATTTACATTCACGGTTCGTACCGATGGTTCTACAAAGTTTGGTCCGGATAATAGATGGGGCGTTTTCCCTGCAGGAGCTTTTGCCTGGAGAATTTCAAACGAAAGTTTCTTAAAGGAAAGTCAGACTGTTTCTAATCTTAAACTTCGTTTGAGTTATGGAGCTTCAGGAAATGACAGAATTAAAGCCGATTTATATGCGAAATATTATGGTGTTTCCAGAGATCGTTCTATAGGCTGGGGAGAGCAAAATCAATATTATTATAATTTTTACAACAGTCAGTATCTGAACAATCCAAACGTAAAGTGGGAGACAACTTATACAGCTAACGCAGGTCTTGATTTTGGTTTCTTCAAAGAAAGATTAACAGGAACACTTGATTTCTATTACAATAAAGTAAAAGATTTATTGGTGCCTTCTGATATCGCTTCGGTTTCCGGTTTTACCAAAATGATGACGAATGTTGGACAGACTTCTAATAAAGGTGTTGAATTGGCGCTTAACGGAAGTGTAATTAGAAAAAAAGACTTTCAGGTTGATCTGACTTTCAACATTGGTTACAACAAAAATAAAATTGACAAACTGGCAAGCGGAGAACAGGAATGGATTTTAAGTTCGGGCTGGGCAGGAACGCAGTTATTAAATGACGATGATTACCGTGCATATGTCGGCGGAACAAAAGGTTTGATTTACGGTTTCGTAAATGACGGATTCTATACAATGGATGATTTCGAATCTTTTGATGCTGTAACCAGAGTTTGGAAACTAAAAGAAGGAGTTGCCAACTCAAAAAACCTTTCAGGAGAGCCGGTTCCGGGAAGTGCAAAGTTTAAAAAATTAACTCCAACTGATCCTTCAGACCCAAACAGCTATGTAATTGGAGATAAAGACAGAAAAGTGATCGGAGATACAAATCCTGATTTCTCTGGTGGATTTGGTGTGAATGCCGTTTGGAAAAACTTCGATTTAACAGCATTCTTCAATTTCATGTATGGTTTTGATGTGTACAATGCTAATAAGATTATGATGACTTCTTTCTTCCAAAACAACCAAAACAATTTTGGAATGGAAGTAGGATTGGATAAACGCTGGAGAAATTATGACGATATGGGGAATGATCTTCGTTATTCTCCTGAATTACTGGCAAAACAAAACGAAAATGCTACGATGTGGAATCCGGTAAGTATTGGTCGTCCAATTGCAATGTCTTATGCAGTTGAAGATGGTTCTTTCTTAAGATTAAATACGCTGAGTATTGGTTACACAATTCCAAAACAACAAAGTAAAGCAATAGGATTAAGCCGAGTAAGATTGTATGCTACAGGAAGTAACTTATTTGTGTGGACAAACTATTCAGGATATGATCCGGATATCAATTTAGAAACAGGTCTTACACCAAACATTGATTATAACGCTTATCCAAGAACGCGTAACTACGCTTTTGGAGTACAGCTGTCATTTTAATTAAACGAATAAATCACAAAATGATGAAAAATATAGTATTAAGTTTTCTGTTGATTTTTGCGCTGACTTTTACAGCCTGCGAAGATTATTTAGATGTACAGCCTGGATCGGGTTTTACTCAGGCAGAAGTTTTTAAATCAGAAAAAGACATGCAGTCTGCTGTTGCAGGAGTTTATACCCTGATGCTTGCAGAAGATGCCTATTCCAACCGTATTGCTTTTGTTTTTAATACCAATACCGATGTAGAAATGGCTGGTGTTGGAACCAATACAGTAAACGGAAATGGTTCAGACATTGCCTGTTATGATCCAAAACCTTATTGGACAACGTTAAACTCAACCTGGAGTGCCATGTACAAAATTATCAATATGGCGAATGACGTTATTGAAGGAATTGAAAGCTCAGATTTATACAAAACAGATCCAAAAACACAGCCTTCTAACGTAATGCAAATGTATGGTGAAGTAAAAACTATTCGTGCAATGGTTTATCTGGATATGATTCGTATCTGGGGAGATGTTGTTTTTAGAACTAAATCTTCAACAGGAGATGAAAATTTTGCTGTGGGAGTTACGGATAGAAATACCATTTTAGAATTCCTAATTGACGATTTAAAGTCAGTTGAACCTTTGATGAAAAATGCCAGTGAATTGGACTATGGCGTAGAACGTGCATCAAGAAGTTTCAATCAGGGATTAATTGGTTTATTGGCTTTAACTCGTGGTGGATGGACACTTCGCCCGGACGAAAATAATCCAGCGAACATTGGTCACATGGAAAGAGGAAAAAACTATGAGCAATATTATGACATTGCTATTCAGTATTTAGACAAAGTAATTCAGGGAAAACAACACGATTTGAAATTAGGTTTCAGAGAATTCTGGATCAAACAAAACAATTGGGAAACTCCGGTTAATGATGATGTGATTTTCTCTATCGCCATGTTGAAAAACTCTTCCGGAGAATACGGTTATTTAGCCGGAATTCCTATTGCGTCCGGGAATCATCCTTACGGATCTGCTTCGGGAAGTCTAAGTTTATGCGGGGAATACCTTTTTTCATTTGATAATAAAGATTTGAGAAGAGATGTTACTTGTGCACCTTATGGTTACGATTTAAATCTAAATCAGGAAATGCGTTTGGGGATAGCTCGTTTAGCCGTTGGAAAATGGTCTAAATTATACATGACCAGTCCTTTAGGGGGCACTAGCGAAAAAGGAACGGGAGTTAATTATTCCTGGATGCGTTTTGCCGATGTATTGTTAATGTATGCCGAAGCTGTAAACGAACGTTTTGGCCCACGTGAAGATGCTAAAGAATGTCTGAGACGTGTAAGAAGAAGAGCTTTCGCACAAGCAGATTGGGGAATGAAAGTTGATAATTATGTAAACGCTCAATCTTCTCCAGAGTTATTCTTTAAAGCGATTATGGACGAACGTAAATGGGAATTTGGAGGGGAAAGTAAACGTAAATTCGATTTAGCACGCTGGAATAAATATAGTGAAGTGGTTTACAACCAATATTACAAATTATTCAACTGGGGACGTGTAGCAAACGGAGCGTATGTTCCGGGAATAGATCAGGTTCCGGGCAATGTCTACTATAAATTGGTTAATGATCCTGCTAATTCAGGCAGAAAAATTCTGGATATACAGGGAATTAATCAAATCCTGACGGCAAATCCTGCAGGTTATACCGTACATCCATTTGCGATTAGCTGGTATTCCTTAAATAATGATACGGCGAGTTACGAACCGATAAACGAAATCAAATGGAGTTTTAGAGGGTTCATTAACTACAATAACGCTTCATCGGTTTCACCAAATAATCCGTTGCGTTATTTATGTCCTTATCCATCAAAGGTGATTACAGATCATCGCGGAGCCATTCAAAATTATTATGGTTTTAATTTTTAATTGAATCAATCATGAAAAATTCAAAAAAACTAATTTATATTTTATCCCTTATCGGATTGATTGTTTTTGGAGAAATACTAAAATCCTGCGACAATGACGAATTTCGCTATAAACCTGTAGAAGATTTATTTCAGCCAAAATTTGTGCTAGCAGCGCCTTTGGTAAAAAGTAATTCAATTGCTGTGGTTTGGTACAAAGTAAACGACGCGGCGTCTTATACAGTAGAATTACATTTAGACAATTATTACAAAAGTTTGTACAAATCGTACACGACAACAGATACGCAGATTTTAATGGATGATATTCCGTATAAAACCCAGTTTTATATCAGGGTAAGATCAAACCATGTAAACGGAGCACACAATTCACAATGGGCTTACACAAATGCCCTGACAGAAGATCGTCCGCCTTTTGATCCTATTTTAAATGCAGTAGAAAGAGTAAATATCACGGAAACAGATGTTACAGTAACCTGGGCGGTTTCTTCAAAAAATCCTGTAGACAGTATTTCGGTACAGCCGGCACAGTCATTAGAGCTTCCAGCTATCGGACGTAAATTAACAGCCGATGAAATGTCTAAAGGAGAAGCTACCGTTACCGGTTTAGAAAAGAATACTTTATACAACTTAAACATTTTCGATAATATTAAACCGAGACGTTATGATAAACCATACAATCAGGTTTCTTTCCGTTCTGCAGGGCCTTCAGCTTCTACTATTATTGTAACAAAAGGAATGGATCTAGATGCTTTATTGAGAACCAATAATGACGATCCAACTATTCCGGAAGGAACAGAATATTTCCTTGAAGCAGGTTCCTTGTTTAAAATTACTCCGTTTACTATCTCAAAAGGATTTAAACTGACTGGAGGAACGCAGGGAGAACGCCCTCAGATTGAAATGAACGGAAACTGGAATATTGCCGAAGGTTCTTATTTGTCTTCTCTTGCTTTTGAGAATATCCGTTTCTATCAAACTATCGATGCGAGTTATTTCTTTAACAGTGGAACAGCCTGGAAAATTGATGAGATTACTTTCTATAACTGTGTTTTCAATTATTTCAAACGTGGTTTCTGGAGACATCAGGGGAATGGTAAATACAAAGAAATCGGAAATTTTGATATGAGTTATTGTACGTTTGATCAGGTTGGAGGTCACACCGGGCCGTACGGAACATTTGCTTTTGGTTCTGCCGGAGCTGATAATGTGAAAAAAGCGGTTTTCTCGAATTGTACTTTCATGAGAGATTACTATCAGACAACAGATCAAAACCGAAACTTTAAAAATCTTTGGGATTACGGTACATCAGCTTATCCAATTCATTTGGAATATCAAAATATTACGATTTACGATTATGCTTATAACAGAGCATTAATTAATATTCCGTCTGCTGTTGGATCTACGCTGATCTTTAAAAATGTGTTGTTAGCTTCGGCGTGCGGAAAAGTGATTCAGGCTATTGGAGCCAATACAACTTCTACATACGGTAATAACTATACAACAACAAATTATCTGCTTGGAGCTTCTGCTATTCAAGGAACAGAATTAGGAATCAGTGCACAGAATTTATTTGTCGATCCGGCCAATGGAAATCTGATGATTAAAGATTCTAATTCTCCAATTGTGACCAACAGAGTAGGAGATACAAGATGGTTGCCATAAATTTTGTTAATTAAGTTAAGTGGTTTCAGTACTCAGGAAGTATCCTTGTGGTTGAGGATACTTCTATGTACTGATTTTTTGCCTCAGTAACAAAAGCGATTATGCCGATTATGATTGGTTTAGAGTAGAAGAAAATTAAAGAATTATGATATATAAAATAAAATATTGTTTTCTCGCTTTGTTCGTTCATTTGGTTTCATTTGGACAATCACCAATAACACCAATTGAATGGGCTAAGAAAATGGCCTATTCCGATCAAAAGCGTATTCCAAATCCGGTTTATCTGGATGGCGTGAAATTCCCTAAATGGAATTATACGAATGGTCTGGTAACATTGGCGAATCAGCAATTATTTGATTATACGAAAGAACAAAAATATTGGGATTACGGAATTTCGTATGCCGAACAGCTTATTGATAAAGACGGAAAAATAGGTGGAGGTTACGAACTCGAGAAATACAGTTTGGATTTAATCAATTCAGGAAAAATACTTTTTGAGATTTATACTAAAACCAAAGATGAGCGCTATAAAACAGCACTGGATATGCTTCATAAACAATTGGAAAGACACCCAAGAAATTCAGACGGCGGTTATTGGCATAAGAAAAGTTACCCGTGGCAGATGTGGCTTGACGGTGTTTATATGGCTGATCCTTTTTCAGCGCAATACGGATTAGTTTTTAATGATCCGAAGGCGATTGATGACGCTATTTTACAGGCAGAGTTAATTCAGAAACATACTTATGAACCTAAAACAGGTTTAAACTTTCATGGTTACGATGAAAAAAAAGTTCAGTTTTGGGCGAATAAAAAAACAGGAACTTCCTCGCATGTTTGGGGGCGTGCGCAAGGCTGGTACTGTATGGCATTGGTTGATATTTTGGATTTTGTCCCTGAGAATCATCCAAAACGGAAAGATTTAATAAAAATTCTTCAAAAAGTTTATGGAGCTGTTCTAAAAGCTCAGGATAAAAAAATAGGAGTTTGGTGGCAGGTTATGGATCAGCCGGAACGAAAAGGAAATTATCTGGAATCAACTTGTTCAGCCATGTTTGTGTATGCTTTCGCGAAAGCATATAACAAAGGGTATGTAGGAGAAAAATTTCTGAAGTCGGCTAGAATTGGTTTTAACGGAATTCAGAAAGAGTTCATCAAAGAAAACCTGGACGGAACTGTTTCTATAACAAAATGCTGTGCCGTAGCCGGATTAGGAGGGAAAAATCCCAAAGACCGAGATGGCTCATTTGAATATTATATTTCGGAACCTATCAGAGATGACGATGCAAAAGCTGTTGGACCTTTCATTATGGCAGGTATCGAATTGCAAAAAGTTTTAGACAAAAAATAATGTTTCCCAAAACAACAATTAGTTATGATAAAAATAAAAAATAGACTTTTGATAACAGTATTTCTTTTTACTGCCTTGTCTTGTGTGAGTCAAAAGAAAGTAGCTTCAAATGTTACTGAAAAAAGTTCCGCTTTGAAGATTCCGTTCAAAATGCCTGAAATACAGATTCCGACTTTTAAAAAAGACACTTTAAATATTATCGATTTTGGCGCAGTTCCAAATACTGAAGCATTGTGTACCAAAGCCATTAACGATGCGATCAGCAAATGTTCAGAATCTGGCGGAGGTGTTGTTTTAATTCCGGCTGGTTTATGGACAACGGGGCCGATAAAAATGAAAAGCAATGTAAATCTCCATACTCAAAATGGTGCATTTGTTTCTTTTACAAGTGATTTAAAACAATACAAACTGATTGAATCTTATTTTGAAGGAAGTAAAGTCATTCGCTGTGAATCGCCTATTATGGGAATTAATCTGGAAAATATTGCCATTACCGGAGAAGGTATTTTTGATGGAAATGGGGCTAAATGGCGACCAGTCAAAATTGGAAAAATGACTGCCGGGCAATGGGATGAACTGGTAAAATCGGGTGGTGTTTTATCCAAAGACGGTAAAATCTGGTATCCGTCAAAAGGAGCTTATTTGGGGAATGAAGAAAAAGACAAACTGCCTAAAAAACAAACCGTAGAAAATATGGAGCCTTATAAAGAAGCGCTTCGTCCCGTTATGGTCAATTTTGTGAATTGTAAAAAACTGCTTTTAGACGGTGTTACATTTCAGAATTCTCCTGCTTGGAATGTCAATCCGTTAATGTGTGAACATCTTACTTTGCGCAATTTGACGATTCGTAATCCATGGTATTCTCAAAATGGCGATGGACTGGATTTAGAATCCTGTAGAATCGGATCGGTAACCAATTGCCGTTTTGACGTAGGAGACGATGCGATTTGTATTAAATCAGGAAAAGACAAAGAAGGCAGAGACCGAGGAAAACCAACAGAATTGTTCGTCATTACAGATTGTGTTGTGTATCACGCACACGGTGGATTTACCATTGGAAGTGAAATGTCGGGCGGAGTTAAAAATATTTATGCCAAAAACCTGACGTTTAACGGAACAGACTGCGGACTTCGTTTTAAATCGGTTCGAGGACGTGGCGGAGTCGTAGAGAATATCTGGATGGAAGACATCCGAATGAACAATATTCCAACAGATGCCATCAACTTCAATTTGTATTATTTCGGAAAATCATTAACAGAAGATAAAGAGACAGGCGAAGTAGCAGTGGCAAAAGAGCCCGTTTCTGAAGAAACACCTGCATTCAAAAATATGTATTTCAAAAACATTTATGTAAACGGAGCTTCTCAGGCAATGAAAATTATGGGAATTCCGGAAATGCCTGTTGAAGGTATTGTGTTCGAGAATATGATTATTCGTTCAGATGTTGGCATTCAGATGAATTATACCAGTAAAATCGAATTCAAAGGTTTGGATTTAAGATTGGATAAACCGGGAATTGCGGTTAGTTTTTCGAACAGTCAGAATGTAAATATTGAGGGCTTTAAATCGACCGGAGAAAATCAAATGTTCTGGGTTGGCGGAACAGCTACAAAGGATATTACATTAAATAGCGAAGGCAGAAAAATGATTTGGGATAAAGATGTAAAAGTCCTGGAAGCGGTTAAAAATGAAGTGAAGATTAATTAAAAAAAACTATGATTCTAAATCTTCTAACAACGGTAGTTTTCTTTGTCCATTTTTCTTTAGATGGAAATTCTAATAGGATTAAAACAGACGAAGCGAAATCTAAATATGATATTGTAGTGGATGCAAATGGAACGGGAGATTTTAAAACGGTTCAGGAGGCATTTAATTCGGTTGCCTCTTTGAAAACAACGGAGACCACAATCTTTATCAAAAACGGCATTTACAAAGAAAAGCTGGAATTGCCTTTAGATAAAAATCACATTACTCTGATTGGAGAAAGCAAAGAAAAAGTGATTCTGACTTATGATGATTTTGCTTCAAAATCAAATGGAACAGGAGGAACAATTGGAACTTCAGGATCGGCTAGTTTTATTGTGACAGGAAACGATTTTAAAGCGCAGAACATCACTTTTGAAAATTCATCAGGCCCAGTCGGACAAGCCGTTGCGGTACGAATAGACGGAGACCGAATCATTTTTGATAATTGTAAGTTCTTAGGTTTTCAGGATACTTTATACCCAAGAGAAAGTAACAGTAGACAATACTATAAAAATTGTTATATCGAAGGAACGACCGATTTCATTTTCGGAGGTTCAACAGTCCTATTTGACCAATGTGAAATCTTCGCTAAAAAAGGAGGTTCTTATATCACTGCCGCAAATACTCCGGAATCGAATTCATGCGGTTTTGTATTTCTAAACTGTAAACTAACAACCAATTCAGGAGATGCTTCTTATTTCTTAGGAAGGCCTTGGAGAAATTATGCCCGAACTGTTTTTATAAAATGTGAAATGGATTCACACATAAAACCTTTGGGTTGGCACAATTGGGGAAAACCTGAAGCAGAAAAGACCGCTTTTTATGCCGAATACCAATCAACAGGAAAAGGAGCTAATACAGAAGCAAGAGTAAGCTGGTCGCATCAGCTTTCATCGGAACAAATTAAAAAGGAGTATTCAATGAAAGCAATTTTTAAAGATTGGAAACCGAAGTGAGCTTTTTACCATTAAGAAATTAAGTCAGTTAAGTTTTAATACAAAGCTAGCTTAATTCTCTTAATGCCTTAATGGTAGAAAAAACTATAGCTACAATTAATAATTTAAAATTTTATAAAACCGTCAAGAGGATGTGAAGATAAAAGTCCTTTTGACAACTATTTACTAACTAAAACCAACTTTTAAACCAAATGAAAAAACAATTTATTCATCTATTCCTCATACTGTTTACAGTAATGGGGTACTCTCAGACCATTGAGAGAATTGAAGCCGAAAAATTCAATCAGGCTTCCGGAGCACGAGCCGAAACCAATGCTTCTCTTTCGGGAGGCGGAAACGTAGGTTACATTAAAAACAATACCTGGATTAAATTTAATGCGGTCAATTTTACTGAATTTTTAACCCGTTTTGATATCGCCGCCGCGGGAGCAACAGGTGGAACTATCGAATTGAGATTAGGTTCAGATACAGGAACTTTAATTGGAACGGCAACTGTTTCAGGAAGTACAAGTTTTACAGATTATAAGAAGTTTTCTGTGGCAATTCAGCCCACAACAGGAACTTATGATTTGGTATTTCTTTTTAAACATCCAACCAATACCGGATATTTATTCAACCTTGATTATTTCGAAAAAGTAACAGATAATCCAAATGCTGTAACGCATAAACTGACCACTAGTGTTAGTCCGTCATCAGCAGGAACGATTACGCTGAATCCTGCCGGAACTACTTTCGTAAAAGGAACTGAAATTAAGCTAACAGCAAACAAAAATTTTGGTTATAACTTCAAACAATGGGTAGATGATAAAGGAGTTGTGGTTTCGACTGCAAACCCATTAACTTATACTATTGAGGCAGATGCCACTTTAATTGCACAATATGAAACATTAGAAACGTATTCATTGACCGTAAATGTGAATGGAGCATTTGGCTTGGGAGATTATACCATTTCTCCTGCGGGAAAAGACGGTGCATTTTCTGTTTATGAAAAAGGCACGAATGTTACGGTTACAGCTGTAGAAAATGACATTGTGAAATTCAGCAATTGGTCTGATGGTTCTACGTCGTTAAATACTTCTGTAGTTATGAATCAGAACCAAACGGTTACAGGAACTTATGCGAATCAGACTTTTATTGCGGGATGGACTTTCAAAACCGATCAGTATGCGAATCCACGTGTAGCGGAATTATATTCTAAAATAGAAAACCGCCCGCAGTTAATGGCGTATAATGTTGCCGATAATGTATTGGCTCCAAACGTAAGACTTCAGAACCGAGGCGGGAAAAACGGTTTTTGTGTCTGGAATACCGAAAGAGGGAATTTCTATTATTTTATGACTACACTTTCTACAGTGGGTTATAAAAACATAAATGTGGCATCGGGATTACTGGGGTATTATTATGGTGCTGACGAATGGACTTTTCAATATTCATTAGACGGCGTAAACTTTGTGAATGTTTCAGCTTTAACAACCATAAATACTAATACAATTACATCTATCGGAGGAACTCTTCCAGCTGAAGCAGAAGGAAAAGAAAAGATCTATTTAAGATGGTTTCCAAATAGTAACGGACCAAAACATGGATCTGCTGTTGATGTAACTGCAACGATTATTTCCAACTTGATGATTAAAGCCGATGAGGTTTTGGTGGTTGATACGAATGCACCTGTTTTAGAATCTTCATTGCCTGCAGAATTAGCAAGTTCAGTTGGGGCAAATGGAAACATCATTTTGAATTATAATGAACAAGTTCAATTTGGTACAGGACAAGCCGTTTTAAACGGAAAAAATCTAAATGCGGAGTTTATCAATAAAACGGTAAAGTTTAGCTATTTCGGATTAGAATATAATAAACAATATACGTTTACCATTCCGGCAGGATTTGTAAAAGATCTTTCAGGAAACAACGGGCCTGCATTGACTCTTTCCTTTAAAACAATGGAAAAACCGGTTCCTGTTAAACGTAATTTTGATTTAATTGTTGATGCCAATGCTACGGATGAACAAATTGCTTCAAAAAAATATGTCAAAACTATAGCAGAGGCATTTAATCTGGCACCAAATAATTCTGCTTCAAGATTTCTAGTTCTGATTACAAACGGAACTTATAATTTAGGTGGAGACGGAACAAATCCGCAGGATATTGTATTGAAACTTCCAACAGGAAAAAATAACGTTTCCTTAGTGGCACAATCAAAAGATAAAGTAATTCTGCAGGGAAATCCGGGCTGGGGAATCAAAAATGCGGTTCTTTCTATTGAAGCCAATGATTTATACATGGAAAATGTAACAATCGAGCATAAAGACGGAATTACAACATCAGGCCAAAGACCAGCTCTTAATCCGGCAGGAGATCGAAATGTGTATAACGGAGTTCGTTTAAGAAGTAAACAAGACACGCAAGTTACAGGCGGAAAAAGAAGTTTCTATTATAAATCAACCATTGAAGGTGATGTGGATTTTATCTGCGGAGGCGGAACACATTGGTTTGAAGAATGTAAACTGGTTTCAGTGGCTTCTGGTTATATCGTAGCACCAAATCATGACGCTGCAACGCAATACGGTTATATTTTTAATAACAATACAATCACTGCAGCTACAAGTTATTATTTAGGCCGTCCGTGGCAGAATGCACCTAGAGCGGTTTACCTAAATACTAAAATGATCAACGAACCAAATGTATTAGGTTGGGCAAATATGGGAACGTATCCGGCACTTTTCGCAGAATACAACAGCGTAAACGGAAACGGAATTGCTGTTAACACCGATAACAGAACCAATACCTTTACTGTTGATGGCGTTTCAAAAACAGGAAATTACAATCCAGTTTTGACAAAAGCTCAGGCTGACGAATATACTATAGAAAATGTATTAAGCGGAACTGATAAATGGGATCCGCGCACGATAGTGGAACAAGTTACAAAACCTTCTAATCTTTTAGTATCTGACAAGAATACTTTAAAATGGGATGAAAATAAATATGCGATGTGTTATGTAATCAGTAAAGAGGGTAAAATCTTAGCTATTACAACAGATGCCCTTTATGCAGATACGGACACAAAAGCGGGAACTTATACTTACACCATTCAGGCAGCAAATGAATATGGAGGATTGAGCGAAATCAGTAGCATCAGCATGACAATTAACGGTGGAGTAGTAAAATCTCCTATTTCTTATTTAAATTCGATTGATGGAAAAGCTATAGCCGGACTAACTCCTGTCGAATATACAGAGGGAACAGCCTTAACTTTACCTGTACCGACTTTAAATGGTTACACTTTCTACGGATGGTCAGCTTCTGCTACAGTTCCAAACACACTTAAAGAAATTGCAGCGACAGCGACAGGAAATCAAACGGTATATGCTTACTGGGGAACAGCGGGGAATAATAAACCAGACGAAGTGATTCCTCCAGGCAGTTTCGATTATGATTTTACAGCAGCTGTAAATAAAAACTGGGATAATGCAGCCAACTTTAGTCCTGCCGAAATGCCTGCTGCAGGTAAAACTGTTTCTTGTACTAAAGAAATAGAAACAACTGCAACCGTTTTTCCAGCCGATATGACTTTTTCAGGTGCAGGGACACTTCGATTAAGAGGCGCTCATAAATCGACAGGAAATCTAACTTTCAAAGACGGTACAAGAGTTTATTATAATACAAGCGGTGCAGGAATGACTTTAGAAGCACCAATGATTGTTTCCGGTAATGTAAAATTCGAAATGATCTCAGGCATTGCTAATCAAACCATATTGACTTTAAGCGGACCAGTTTCAGGAAATGGAATTGTTTCTCCTTTAAATACAGGTCAGGGAGTGAATGCGAATACAGGAACTTTATTGTTGAAAGGAGATAACAGCGAGTTTATCGGAACTTGGGACGTGACGCAAAAAAGCACCAAATTCCCAGCCCTAAATTATCCAACTGTAATTGAAGGAGCTTCGGCAAATGCTTTTGGTTCGGGAACGATAAAAGTTGGTCAGGACAATTATATTGTTTTCAGCCATGAACGAGCGGCTGGTTCCAATTTAAATCTGATTATTACAGAAAACGGAAAAGCATCTTTAAATACTGTTTTAAATGTACAAAAATTAACTGTTAACGGAGTAGAATTTAAAGAAGGAACTTACGACAAAACAACGAATCCGGAATTTTTTACAGGAGAAGGAAAAATCGAAGTTAAGAAAGAAGCGACAGGCGGAGGAAGTGAAACTATTCCTGCATTTCCGGGAGCAGAAGGTTATGGTAAATACGTAACTGGAGGTCGCGGTGGAAAAGTAATTTATGTAACGAATCTGAACGATTCCGGAGCAGGTTCGCTTCGTGAAGCCATTAATCAGGCTGGGCCGAGAATTGTGGTTTTCAAAGTCTCTGGAAATATCGAACTGAAAAGCGAATTAAACATCACCGATAATATTACTATTGCCGGACAAACAGCACCGGGCGGAGGTATTACTTTAAAAGATTACAACGTTAAGGTAAGAGGAAATAATATTATCCTGCGTTATTTACGTTTTAGAATGGGAGATACCCATGATGTAGAAAATGATGCTTTAGGCGGACGTTTTCAAAAGAACATTATTGTCGATCACTGTTCGATGAGCTGGTCTACAGACGAATGTGTATCTTTTTATCAAAATGAAAATTTTACGCTTCAGTGGTGTATTATTTCTGAAAGTCTTCGAAATTCTGTTCATGCAAAAGGAGCTCACGGTTACGGAGGTGTTTGGGGAGGTAAAAATGCTTCTTTCCATCACAATTTGTTAGCGCATCATGATAGCCGTAATCCAAGATTAGGAGAATATGCCAATGATATTTTTGCTAAAACCGATTTAGTTGATATTCGTAATAACGTAATCTATAACTGGGGAGGAAACAGCTGTTATGGCGGAGATGCTATGAACGTGAATCTGGTAAACAATTACTGGAAACCTGGACCTGGAACTTCCAATTCTACCAAAGAACGAATTTTATCTACAGGAAGAAGTTTAGATACGACTTCGCCATTATACGGCATCTGGGGTAAATATTTTGTGGATGGAAATTACGTGGTAGGTTCTGAAAGAGCTACTCAGGATAACTGGACATATGGAGTTTACAGTCAGTTTCACGGCAGTCAGCTTCCAGTAAGCGATGCTGATAAAGCTTCAATAAAAATGAGTACACCTCACGCACCAGGCGAAATAACAACGCATAGTGCTACAAAAGCGTATCAATTGGTTTTGGAGAATGCTGGAGCCAATCTTTTTAGAGATGCTGTTGACAAAAGAGCGGTAGATGATACACGTTCTGGAACAGCAAGTATTATGAACGGAGGCAACGGAAGTACAAACGGTTATATTGATACACCATCGGCAACTGGAGGATGGCCAGTTCTTCCTACTGGCGAAGCTCCATTAGATACAGATGGAGATGGAATGCCAGATAAATGGGAAACTGAAAAAGGTTTAAATCCTGCCAGCGCGGCCGACGGAAATCTAAAAACAGTTGACGGAATTTATACCAATATTGAAGTTTATATCAATAGTTTGGTCAATCATATCACAGCGGTACAAAATGGAAGTTTAGATGTGTATGTAAATCCGCAGAATTTTGTAGAGAAATACAACGCCGCAGAAGATGGTTCAAAGTTTATAATGGCAAGTGGTACTTATACCACAAGTACAGCACTTACGGTTAAAAATCATAAATACACTTTCGTTCCTGACGAAAATTCAAAGCCAGTGTTTGCAGGTTCATTTTTATCTGATCAAGCAGAAATTTTTTCAGGAAGTTTCAGTTTTTCAGGAGTTGATTTTGATTTAACGAATACCTACTCTAATGTATTTCAGTTTAAAAATGGTTCTGGAGTATCGGCTTTTGAAATAAAAAATGCTTCTATTAAAGGAATTAAACAAAGCTTATTCGTAACGGAAGGTGCGAGCGATCATCCAATTTCTAAGATAGTTTTAGAGAATTGTATTATTGATGGAACGGCTTCAGAAAGCGCGAGTTTTATTCAACCCGATTCACATATTGTAAATACGATTTCGGTTAAAAATTCAACGGTTTTTAATTACAAAAAAGGAAATAGTTTTATAATGCTTCAGAAAAAAGATGCGGTCAATGAAAGCTTAAATGTTGCGATTGAAAATAATACCATTCATAATTCGGGAAGCCAGGATGGTTTTGTGTTTATCAATAATCAGTACAGCAACACTTCGACTTATACCTTTAAAAACAATATCATGCAGGACGAACGTGAAAATCCAAAACCGATTTTTATGTTCAATTCTAATCACGCAATTGGTGCAGGAAAAGCAGTTTTGGATAATAATCTTTTGGTTGGAGTAACTTCACAAATTGTTAAAGGAACAGTTACGGTTACTGAAACTAATGTTAAAACAATTAATAGTTTAGGATTATTATCACTTTCATTTCCAAATCCTGTTTCGGGAGATTTTAGCTTCTCTAAAAATTCTCCTTTAGCAAAAGCTTCATTGGAAGGCGGAGTTCTTGGAGATCCAAGATGGCTAAAAGCAGATGCTAAGTTTTCAATAATTAATTATGTGAATTCGATAGACGGAAAAGCCATTACATTATCTCCATCTGAATTTATGGAAGGAGCGGTAACCAATTTGCCAATACCAAAATTGGAAGGGTACACTTTCTTTGGCTGGTCGGCTTCTGTAACTACACCAGGATTACTCAAAACCATTCCGGCAACAGCGACAGGAAATCAAACGTTTTATGCGTTTTGGGGAGAAGGAGGAAACAATAAACCAGATCCCAAACCTGTTGTAAAATCGGGAATTAGCTACATGAATTCAATTGATGGCAAAGCTATAATTGGATTAACTCCTGTTGAATATACAGAAGGTACTGCACTGACTTTACCTGTTCCAACTTTAAAGGATTATACTTTCTTCGGATGGTCGGCTTCTGCAACAACACCGAATTCGATTAAAGAAATTGGAGCTACAGCAACAGGAAATCAAACGTTTTATGCTTTCTGGGGTGTTGATGGGAATAACAAAAAAGATGAGGTAATTCCACCGACTTTCTACAGTATTTCTTATTTGAATCTGCCATCTGGAGCCGTTAATCCAAATAAAACAAGTGTACAGACCGGAACCACTTTTGTTTTAGAAGAAGCACAAGCTACAGGTTACCGATTCTTAGGCTGGTATGCTGATGCTTTATACGGAAAAGAAGTAACAGGTTTTGGTACTACTCAAAAGGAAAATGCAACGGTTTACGGACGCTGGAAAAAGCTGGGAGAGTTTTTAGTTTTCCCAACGGTTGCTAGTGGCAAGATTACTTTAAGATCAAGCACAGAATTGGATCGTTTGGCTATTTTCAGTATGAATGGACTTTTAGTTAAACAAGTAGATGTGATTGGTTTAGAGACTGACATCTCAATCTCTGATTTAGCTTCTGGAAGTTACTTTATCAAAAGTTTAAAAACAGGAGAAACGGCTAGAATTATAGTTAAATAAGTTTATAGAATCATGGGATGAAAGTTTTCAATTTTCATCCCTGATTTGCAACACGAAATTCATCAGTATAAAAAATAAATCATTATAGATATGAATAATAGTTTTAAAATAATAATGCTGGTTTTCATTACTTTATTATCATCTTGTTCAAGTGATAATGAAAGTGATCAGGATGCTAATGCAAACAAGGGTTATCTGAAAATTGGAAGCCAGACGGTAGAATTATCACAGGGATACCTTGAAAATTATGGTGTAAGGGGAAATGCTTATAATATCGATTTTTCGTTACGATCAAAATCCATTTCGGATAAAGAAGATGGAGCAGTAGTGTACTTCGAATTGTTTTCTTCATTAAAAAATAATTTAGCAAAGGGCGATTACAGTTTTGGCGGATATTCTGAAGCAACGGCTTATACTTTTACAAAATGGGGACAATCATTATTAGGGAAAAACATTAATGCAGAAAAAGGCGGTATGTCGGTAACTAATGGTGTCAGTATAAAACCAACCAGCGGCACATTTAAAGTTTCGGAAAATGGGGAAAATTATAAAGTCAGTTTTACGGGAAAAGGCACGGCGAGTTATTATAAAGACGGAGTACTTACTTCGAGTGAGAATGATGTCAATTTTGTAATGCAGTATAAAGGAAATGTAAGTCGTTCCGAAGCAAAGAATTTTACAGCAAAAAAATCTAATTCTCTGTTGAGAGTAGAAAAAGATCACACAATTATTTTTAACTAATTTTAGAATTAGTTTTTGGAAAAAACAGGCTGTCAAAAGACAGTCTGTTTTTATTTTAGTTCAATCATAATTTTAGTGGAATTGGAAAAATATTTTAAAAAATGACTTTCTTCACTAGGGGATATGTCCGATTTTTTTTACTTACTAATAAACTTAAAAGTGAGTAAAAAATATGAAAATTAAAAAAGTAAGACTGTTACTAGTGTTTATGACATTGTCATTGTTTATTCCTGAAGTGAATGGACAAACAGCAAATAAAAAAAACAATAAGATTGCGGATGTTTCAAAAGAGAAAACAGCAGTTGCTGTAGAAGTTCCAAAAGAAATTGAGGAATGGATGAATAGTGAGTTCTTAAAAATAAAAAAGCAACCCATTGCAGATTTTAATTCTTCGGATTTTTACAATAAAACTAATGGACGACTTATCGGATATATTAACGGTTACAATAAAAACTTAGGGTTTACTACCGGAATTGTCTATTGGATTAATGAGATTACTTCAGAGGATTTACCTGCGGTGATACAAATTCATCCTGATGGACGTTTTGAAGCTGATCTTCCATTATCATACCCTATATATTTGAATGCCATAATTAAAGATGTCTCGATTCCTTTGTATATTGAACCCGGACAGGTTGTTGCATGTATAGTTGATATAAAGGATTTACTGCCTGTTTCTGATAATTCCAAATTTAAGAAAGTGTTTTACAAAGGAACACTGGAGCAGATAAACAACGATTTGCTAAATTTTGATTACAATATAATAGATTTTGAAGATACAGAACGAAAGATAAATTCTCTTCCTGCCGAGGATTTCAAAAGTAATCAATTTGCAGAGCAAAAAGAAAATTTAGAAAGCCTTGATAATTATATCAAAAGTCATCAATTCAGCAGTAAAGCGGCTGTTATTATAAAAAATGATATTTATTTAAAAACGGCTATTAATTTGTTTGAGTTTCCGCAAATAAAATTCAGATCTCTGGCACACCCGGACAAAAAAGCAGTTAATACACTTGATAATAGTTTCTATAATTTCCTGAAAGAATTCCCTTTAAATGATCAAAGTCTTTTGGTATCTTCTCTATTTGGAACATTTGAGAATCTTTTTGAATTCAGCCAGCCTTTTAGTGTTGAGCCAAGTCGGGAAATATTCAGAGTCACGCCAGAAAAAAATATCTTAGCTTATTTAGATGAGCAGGCAGTCAAAATATCAAAGGAAGATAGAGAGTTACTAAATGCCATTTACAATTCATCAAATGCATCTAAAACAGTTGTCGAAAATAGAGAGAATAAAGTAAAGCAATTTAGAGAAAAATACAGGAAAGAAGTCGAATTATACAATGAAAAGTACGTTATGCCATTAGTGAATGCCAATTCTTTAAATATAGCAAAAGAATATAGCAGACTAAGAGATTCTGTAGTAACAAATGTATTGGGATTACAGCATAATTTAGTTTATGATATTACAAAAGTGAGGAAACTTAAATTTGATACCAGTAGAGCAGACAGAAAAAAGGCCATGACATATTGGGAAAATCAGAAAAAAGAAATAACAACTCCTTTTGTAATTGAAGAAGGAAACGTTCTTCTGAACCAGGTTTTTCCGTCTGAAAGTTCCAAAGCTTATGTTTTACCTCCGGGAAAAGCGACTGATATTTTTAATAAAATTATAAATCCCTTTAAAGGAAAAATTTTGTTTGTTGATTTTTGGTCTACCAGTTGCGCGCCATGCGTTGGAAACATTAAAAATATGAAGGAGATACGCAGAAAATACGAAGGAAATAAAGACTTTGAGTTTCTGTTTATAACAGAAGAAACAGAATCGCCTTTATCTGGTTATTCTAAATTTATAAAGGATCAGGAACTAAAAAACAGCTTTAGATTATCAGTAGATGACTATAATTATCTTCGACAACTTTTTAAATTTGAAGCAATTCCGAAATATTTTGTTATTGATAAAAAAGGAAATGTATTGATTGATGGTTTCCAAATGCACAATTTTGAATTTGAGTTGAAGAGTGTTTTAGAATTAGGGAAATAAAATCAAAAGAAACATTCTTTTTTCAATTTGTACCTTTGAGCCCATAAAACCTCATTTTAAGATTAGAAAAAAGTAAATGACGATACAAGATTTAGTTGGTAAATATTCCATTTCAGGAAGCAATCAGGACGAAAGTAACGAAATAACTTACAAAGGTGTTTTGACTTTAAATCTGGATAAAAATAACCGAATTGTGGCGCATTGGCTCATCAATAATTCGCAAGTTCAGAAAGGACACGGTTTCTTTAAAGACAATATTCTGGTTATTAATTTCAGCTACAAAGGAGATGATAAAGAAACCTATAAAGGTGTCGCGGTTTATCGATGTATTACCAAAGATGTACTCGACGGATTCTGGTCTGAAAAACATGGAAATCCGCTTTATCTTGGAGCTGAACATTGTTTAAGAATAGAAAGTTCAGAGCAATTGAATTAAAAAACCGTTTAATTTAAACACATAGAAACATAGATTTTTTTTTAGTTTGAAAAAGAATAGAAAAAGAAACTGGTTTCTCACATATAGTCCGCACAGTTTGTCATCCTGACGAAGGAAGGATCACAAACGTAACTCGACAAAGATTGGCGACGTAGATTACTGAGCTTCTAGTGCGATCCTTCCTTCGTCAGGATGACAAAAAAAGCTCATAATGCATAACATAACGTATTACTATGTGTTTTATTAAAAGTGAAACGACTTTTCTTAGCGTTAAGAAAATCTATGTTTCTATGTATTTAATTTTTTGGAACTACTCAGCAATTGGATTTAGTGCTTTTTTATTTTTTCTGTTATAAATTATAATAAAGCCAACCCAGATAATCAATAAAGTCACGATCAGCGTTAATTCCGTATCATGCAAGCCATTGCGGAAAAAATTGTTTAGAGAATGCACTCCGGCAACTGCCAATAAAGATCCTGTAGAAGAATATACTTTTCCGATTCCCCAGCTGCCAAAGAAGATGATTCCTAAGAAAATCATATTGCTTGAAGTGGTTTCAAAGTTTAAATGCCACGCAAACCAAAGAACCGCAATAATTAAGATCGAAGTAAATTTAGGAAGCGATTTTAATTGTTCCTGTAAAAAACCTCGCCAGCCAATTTCTTCTAAAAGTCCGTACACTAAAACCGTAAACATTAATAAAATTGGGAATTTACCCATAACAAAATAATAAGTTCCAGCAATTAAAACAGCCGGTAACAACCAATAAACAGCAAACGGAACGATGGCATTTTTGTAAATTCCTTTTAAAGACATTGGATTTTGCAGAGAAAATATTTTTATCGCAGCCAAAGCACCCAAAGCTGGGCCGACACCACGAAGAAGAATAGCTAAATACGGATTTTCAATTCCTGATAATAAATTGGTTTTAACCGCAACATATCTGCAGATTACTGCAATTACATAATAAACTATTATAGCGCCAAAGTTGATTTTAGTTTTCATAAGTTATTTCGTTTGATTTAGTAAAGCAAACTTAGCGAGCTCAAATGAGAATAAAATTGACTTTGGGTAAGAAATCATTTTTCCATAACTCTTTTTCGAATTCGGCTTAAACTTTCTGCTGTTAATCCGAGATAAGAAGCTATGATTTTTAAGGGCGTTCTCTGGAATATTTCCGGGCGACCTTCTATAAGTTTTAAATAACGTTCCTGAGGAGAAAGCGTTAAGAGATTAATTTGTTCCTGCTGTTTGCGTACATAAAGCATTTCAGAAATCGCTTTGCCAATTCGTAAACCCGTTTCAGATTTTTGGTATAATTCGTTTAAATCGGAATGAGAAATTGACCATAAAATCAGTTCTTCCAATGCTTCCGTTTTGATAACTGTGGGCTGTTGATTTAAGAAAGACATATAATCACTAATGAAACTTTTTTCATAAAGAAGATTGATGCAGATATCTCTTTTCCCATCCCAAACAAATAATCCTGCTGATCCTTTTATAACAATGTTTAGATATCTTTCTATAGCATTGTAATCTTTTATGATTTCTGATTTTTCAAATTCCCGTACTTTAATTTTCTCCGAGAATCCTTTCCAGATAGTCATATCTGCGGTAAAATAGGTTTCAAAAATGTTCTTTACATCTTCAGGGGAAGGACTTTGTGGCATGTTGTTTACTATCAGTTGAAGAAGGCAATATAAGTTTTATCTTTCAAAATAAAAACAACTGTATTAACTTGAGAATTAGTTTTTTTTAACACATAGAAACATAGATTTTTTCTTTTTAAAAACTTAATAAAAGACTTTAGAAAGAAACCAGTTTCTAACACATAGCTCACACAGTTTGTCATCCTGACGAAGGAAGGATCTCCGCAAGTAGCTCCGCATAGTGAATCACCAATCTTTGTAGAGTTTCTAACGGAGATCCTTCCTTCGTCAGGATGACAAGTTTGAGAGTAAGATAGTAATAATGAAAGCTATGTTTTTTATTGTAAGTGAGATGCCTTTCAAGACAAAGCAAAATCTATCCCCGATAGCTATCGGGGCTTTTGGTTTAAAAATTATATTCAAAGCTTACTTCAAACAAGGCAATTGTAAAACATTAGCATTCAACGGCTGTTCAATCTTTCTTTCTAATTTTTCACTGTTTACAGTAATATAAATTTCCATAGAACCCGTTCCAACTTTTAACGCTAAAATATGACCACCATAAGCATCGAATTTATCATCGGTTGCTACGCCGTGCATGTGAATCGATGGTTTTTCTCCGCTCCAGGCGATAGAACCAGTTATACTTCCCATTTCGACTTTATTGAAAGTTTTAGGATGAAATTTTTTCTGGCTGAAATCATAAAATCCGAAAGTTGCATCCTGTGCAAAACCAATTCCGGTAAAATTAGCGGACGGGATATTTTGTTCTTTCGCCAGATTTTCAATCAAAGCCAAAACATTATCGCCTTCGCGAAGCACCATCAAATAACCATTTGGGATTTTAATATAACGGCATTTTTCTTTATCATTTTGCTGTGCATTAGCTAAATTAAAAATCAGCAAAAATGCTAAAGCAATAAAGATTTTATGGATTTGAATTTTCATAATTATTTAAATTAAATAGTAATTAATTTCTTTGATGTACTGCTGGCAATAAATGTAAAACACATAGAAACATAGAATTTTATTGTCAATGAAGAGTACAAAAAGAAACTAGTTTCTAACACATAGCACTATGTGTTTATTGTTTTTTACCAAAAAAAATCACAGATTTTCGAGAATTAAAAATTTGTGGAAATCCAAGAAATTCGTGGCTTTTAAAAACTTAATGCTATGTGTTTTTATTAAAAGTGAAATGTCTTTTTCCGCTCAAAGAGAATCCCCGATAGCTATCGGGGCTATGTGTTTAAAAATTAATTGTATAGATTTCAAATTAAAGAATTCGGTTGCAACTCATTATCATATTTTTCAGGATCGGATGCTGCATATTCATTTTCTGGTTCCGGAATAACATGAATTTTAGAATCGCTGATAGAAATAACCGCCGAACAAACATAAATACCAACTTTTCCCTCGTTGTATTTAAAATCTAGCAAGGTCAGTTTTACAATTTCATTGATCGAAAGTTCGTAGTAATTTCCATAACGGATGATCTTAAAAGAAATCTGTTTTTCTTCGCTAATTTCAAACTGATTGGTCTGAATATTTTCAAAGATAAAATTATTCTTTACATCTTTTTCATTAAATCCCCAAGCTCTGAACTGAACGAAACCATTCATAAAGTCGATTGAAATATAATAACCCGTTCCTTCTTTATCACATTCAATTACAAATCCCGTTTTTCCCATTCCTTCAACAGAAAAAGTACCTTCCCAGACAAAATCGTTGGAAGGCTTTTCGAAGCCGTAAATCTCATAACCACTTCGGCATCCAAATCGCCATTTATTTTCATTTTCCTGAACAAACTCAGCAGTAGGATTTCCCAGAATCGGCATTGGCTGTGGCAGGTCTTTTTGAAGAATGGTTTTCTTATAGAGTTTTTCCCAATAATAATAAGTCTTTAGCAAAAGACGACCGCTTTTATCCACATCCAATTCCTTTGGAGGCGGAATAACGCGGTGCGTATTCACATTTCCATCTGCGAAATAGAAATTATAAACCAGAAAATGTTTTCCGTCTTTTACGACTCTTGCCGCATAATTTCCCTGAGGCATCAGCACATTATTATGAAAAGCCGAATATTCTCCTCTAAATTCAGCCGAAGACCAATAGCGGACTTTTATATCTTCCCGAATGGAACCTAGTAGATAATGATTTCCTTTAATCTCAAAAACACAGGGACATTCGACATCATCATACACATACGGAATATGAAGCGGTTTCTGTAAAACATAACCTTCTGCTTCTCTTTTAGCAATTCCGATACAGCCACGTCTGTAAGTTGGTCCTGAAGCACTTCTGGCACAGATTAATAAATAATCGTCTCCTTTATATTGATATTTAAAAGGATCTCGAAAACTTATCCATTCTCTCGGATTATTGTTTTTGCTTTCATAATGCGGTGCTTCACTTTGAAACGGAAGTCCATATAAATTCTCTTTTTTCCAGGTTAATAAATCGGTCGAAATGGCTCTTCCTACTTTTTGCTCAATTCCTTTGTCCTGACGTTTTAAACCGGTATAATACATTTCATAACCGTCTCCTTCCGATCTTTTACTGATGTGCATTGTCCAGAGCATATCGTCGTCCCATTCTCCGGGATCGCCAACAAACAAAGCGTTCTTGACACGTTTCCAAGAAAGGCCATCTTTAGATATCGCATGGGCAATATAATCGTGGTTAGGAATAATTAAGTGAAACAAATGATGAATTCCTTTTTCATCTATAAATACATCGACATCTCCAATTTCCCAGTTGCTAAATCCTGATCCTGAATACATTTTATTACTTATTTTAATCTGTTATTATATTTTTTTTAATTTTTAAACACATAGAAACATAGCTTTCCTTTACTTAGAAAGGCATTTCACTATAGCTCTGTGTATTTAATTTTTTTTGCCGCAAATTGCACGAATTTTCACAAAATTTTTCATTCGAGGAAATTGGTGTAATTCTTGGCTTAAATTTTTTTTAAAACACATAGAAACATAGTTACGATTTGTCTTGAAAGGCATTTCACTTACAATAAAAACATAGTTTTCATTATTACTATATTACTCTCAAACTTGTCATCCTGACGAAGGAAGGATCTCCGTAAGAAACTCTACAAAGATTAGCGATTCACTATGCGGAGCTACTTGCGGAGATCCTTCCTTCGTCAGGATGACAAACTGTGTGGGCTATGTGTTAGAAACTAGTTTCTTTCTAAATTCTTTTATTAATCTTTAAAAAAAATCTATGTTTCTATGTGTTTAATTTTTTTTACCACAAATTCCACGAATTTTATCTAATTAAAAATTTGTGGAAATTAGTGCAATTCGTGGCTTAATTTATTTTTAACACATAGAAACATAGTTATGCTTTGTCTTGAAAGGCATTTCACTTACAATAAAAACATAGTTTTCATTATTACTATATTACTCTCAAACTTGTCATCCTGACGAAGGAAGGATCTCCGTAAGAAACTCTACAAAGATTAGCGATTCACTATGCGGAGCTACTTGCGGAGATCCTTCCTTCGTCAGGATGACAAACTGTGAGGGCTATGTGTTAGAAACTAGTTTCTTTCTAAATTCTTTTATTAATCTTTAAAAAAAATCTATGTTTCTATGTGTTTAATTTTTTTACCACAAATTCCACGAATTTTATCTAATTAAAAATTTGTGGAAATTAGTGCAATTCGTGGCTTAATTTATTTTTAACACATAGAAACATAGTTATGCTTTGTCTTGAAAGGCATTTCACTTACAATATAAAACATAGCTCTGTGTATTTAATTTTTTTGCCGCAAATTGCACGAATTTTCACAAATTTTTCATTCGAGGAAATTGGTGTAATTCGTGGCTTAATTTTTTTTTAACACATAGAAACATAGTTATGCTTTGTCTTGAAAGGCATTTCACTTACAATAAAGAACATAGCTCTGTGTATTTAATTTTTTTGCCGTAAATTGCACGAATTTTCACAAATTTTTCATTCGAGGAAATTCGTGCAATTCGTGGCTTAATTTTTTTTAAAACACATAGAAACATAGTTATGCTTTGTCTTGAAAGGTATTTCACTTACAATAAAAAACATAGTTTTCATTATTACTATATTACTCTCAAACTTGTCATCCTGACGAAGGAAGGATCTCCGTAAGAAACTCTACAAAGATTAGCGATTCACTATGCGGAGCTACTTGCGGAGATCCTTCCTTCGTCAGGATGACAAACTGTGTGGGCTATGTGTTAGAAACTAGTTTCTTTCTAAATTCTTTTATTAATCTTTAAAAAAAATCTATGTTTCTATGTGTTTAATTTTTTTTACCACAAATTCCACGAATTTTATCTAATTAAAAATTTGTGGAAATTAGCGCAATTCGTGGCTTAAATTTTTTTTTAAACACATAGAAACATATTTACGATTTGTCTTGAAAGGCATTTCACTTACAATAAAAACATAGTTTTCATTATTACTATATTACTCTCAAACTTGTCATCCTGACGAAGGAAGGATCTCCGTAAGAAACTCTACAAAGATTGGCGATTCACTATGCGGAGCTACTTGCGGAGATCCTTCCTTCGTCAGGATGACAAACTGTGTTGGCTATGTGTTAGAAACTAGTTTTTTTCTAAATTCTTTTATTAATCTTTAAAAAAATCTATGTTTCTATGTGTTTAATATTTTTTTGCCACTAATTGCCCTAATTTTCTCGAATTAAAAATTCGTGGCTTTAATTTTTACTTTATTATTTTATAATGTTTTAATCCTTCCAAAATTCCTTCGGAAGCAGATGTTTTGGCAACATAAATGCTTTTGGTCGTTTCATAATCTGCCAGTTCTGCGCTTCGGTTGCCGACAATAATTCCTCTTATAGTACCTCTAAACATATCAACATCGTTTCCTGAATCTCCCGCTGCAATAACATTTGATAATGGAATTGACCATTTTCGGCATAAAAACTTAATTGCATTTCCTTTAGAAGCTCTTTTCGGAATGAAATCCAGAAACTGCCCATGACTCGGAATAATATTTACTTTGTACCAGCCTGTTCCCAAAGCTTCAATTAATTCGTCATGATTGTAATGTTCTTTTTCATAATAATAAGAGATTTTATAAGGATTCTGTGCTTCTTCTTCCTGAAGTTTTATCCATTTAACAGCTTTTAACCGGTTTACGATATCCTCTCTTTTCCATCTTCCGGCTAAGAATTTTGCCCAGCCTTTATCCAAAATATAATCTTTTCCGTTGGTGTAATAAATCTCAGTTCCGACAGAACAGATAATAAAATCGGGGAGGGGAAATTCTTCTTCGTCGATTACTTTTTTAACCAACTCTAAATTCCTGCCAGAAGCCATTGCAAAAGCCATTTTATCCGTACGATTGGTAAGGTGTGTTTTTAATTCTTTTAAACCCGGATTAGCCAGTTTAGGTTCGATCAAAGTTCCGTCGATATCTGAAACCAAAAGATGATCAATTTTTCTTTTTAATCGACTGATATTGATATTTGGATAATGCTGTTTTTTAATGCCGGCACCAGATGAAAGCGATAAATTTTCATTAACCAATTCTACATATTGATTGACATGACTGACCCAGCTGTAATATTTTTGGATATTAAGTGCACCGTTATTCGAATAGTATTTCCATCGATTTTCATCAGTTAAAATATTTCGAAGCGCTTTCTTAATCTGACTTTCTTCCTGCGGATTAACCAATTCTCCGTTTTGACAAACGGGAATAATTTCTGAAGGCCCGCCATTTTTAGTAACCACAACCGGAAGCCCCGAACTTGCCGATTCTATTACGGTCAAGCCGAAGTTTTCATGTAAAGCTAAATTGACAAAAACACCTCGTTTCTCTGCAGCATACCGATAAATGATAGAAACTTCATTTTCGACATCATGTTTTTTAGGAATTGCCATTTTTCCGTACAAATCGTATTTGTCCATTAACAGCAATAAATCAGTCAAAACGTCTTTTTCAGATTCAGGCATTTTGGCAATATCTTTTCGTATTCCGGCAAAAATGACGAGATTAGCAATACTTTGCAGTTCTTTGTCTTTACCGTAAACTTCAATAAGCGTATTTAGATTTTTATGACGATCTGGTCTTGAAAGCGCCAGAATAATGGGTTTGTGTGGATTGGTAAGGAATTTTGAAATGCTTTCGGCAACCCAGTATTTGCGTTGTGCTTCTTCCAGATTTTTTTCCGTATCGCTTTCCTGAAAGTAATAAGGAACAAATTTTCTGGTGTCAATTCCGGGTGAAATAGCGTGGTATTTGGCTAATTCGAAATTCTTGTAAGCTTTGTAGGTTTCAATTTCTTGTTCTGTAGAAGTAACAATAAATTCGGAGAGTTCTAAAGTTCGTTCTTCGGCGGCAATTCTGGCGGCAAATTTGAATTTCTTTTCAAGATCTTCCTCAGTTTGCCCACTTTCGAGTAATTTTTTCTTCTTGTAAAAACCTAATGAGTGTCCAGTATGTGCAAAAGGAATATTTAATATTGCCGATAATTCGGCAGCTGCGTAACCGGCATCTCCGTAATGAGAGTGAATCCAGTCGGGAAAAATATTATGTTGTTTGATGTGCTGTACAACACCATTTACAAAAGTATCCAGACCTTCCCAAAGCTGTTCTTTTGCTTTGTATTTTTTACCCAGAAATGGAATTCGTCTTATATCCAATTTATCATTTATAATTTCGACAGGAACTGCATATTCGGGCGAAAGAGAAGGATCGTCGATTAATCTGGTAAACAAATGTACATGTTCGACATCTTCATGCTGGGATAAAAATTCGGCTAATTCGTAAATATATTTGGTCTGTCCGCCGTTATCGGCATCACGACCGATTTCGAGTCCAGAACCTTTTAAGAGTCCGTGTATATTGATAAGAGAAATTCGTAATTTTTTCATCATTCTTCCTTAAATTATTTAGAATTCGCAAGTTACTGCACCCATAAAGATTAGGAAGAAATAATTCCATTTAAAATTTACATATTTCCCATGTTTGAAGTGTGTTTTGGATGTTTAAATTATAAAAATTTGCTAAAGAAGTCAGTTTGTTGTTTTTTATGGAAAGATTCATGTTATTTGTTTTTCACGCAGATTTTGCAGATTTAAGCAGATTTTTAATTTGATTGATTTCTTCAATTTGATGAAATATTTGTGAGAATATATAGCTCCACTGAGCTTTTAAATTTTCACGCAGATTTTTTATAAAAAAAAACAAAGAAATCTGCTTAAATCTGCAAAATCTGCGTGAAACTAATCTAGGATATTATTTAATTCTGATTAATCAAATCATCAATTCTCGATAAAAGAATTTCAGGATTCGCTCCGGAAGAACCAGCAACTAAAGCTCCGGTTGCACAAGCAAAGTTTAAAGCCTGCTGCGGTTCCTTGCCAGTTAAAAGCGAAGTTACCAAAGCGCCTAAAAAAGAATCTCCAGCACCTACAGTATCTTCAACCTTTACAACATAGCCAGTATTTTCATAAAGATGTTTGTCCCACAATAATAAAGCGCCATCTTTTCCTCTTGTAACACATATAGCAATGGCATTAGTAAAAGAGCAGATAAAATTCATGTTTTCTTCTAAAGTAGTGTAAGGAGAATCAAAAGCAGCACTTATTTCCATTAATTCTTCATCATTAAATTTAATCAAATTGGCTGCGTCCATTAACTGTTTTAGAATTTCATAAGTATAATGAGGTTTTCTTAAATTAACATCAAAAACTTTGTAAGCGTCTGTATGAAGTAGTTCTTCCAATGTTTGTCTGGAAACTTCATCTCTGCAAACTAAACTTCCATAAATTAAAACGTCGGCATTTTGAACAGTTTCTCTGGCAGTATCATTTAAAATAATTTTGTCCCAGGCAGAAGGATAAAGAATTTCATAAGTGGCGGATTTAGTTTCGTCCAAAGTCACATTAACCAATCCGGTTGGATAATTATCTGATTTCAGAATTGTTTCTGTATTTAAACCTAATTTCTTTACTTCATTGATAATCGCTTCGCCGTCTGAATCGTTTCCTACACAGCTGATCATATTAACATCAGCTCCTAGAGCTTTCATACGAAGCGCCACGTTTAATGGAGCTCCGCCAATTTTTTTTATGTTGTCAAAAATATCCCAAAGTACTTCTCCGAAAGCGACTGCTTTAAGTTTTTTGTGGTTGTTCATTCTAAATTTGTCTTTTATAAAATATTAAATTCTGTAGCTTAAGAACTACACGATTTGATAAAAATAGTAAAGATTGTCGGCATTGACAAAGGATTAGCGAATGAAATAACGATTAATTATTAATTCCGTCATTCAGCGAAGTGTTATTTTTAGCATTTATTAATTTGTTTAAAGTAAAAAAGCTGAATATGAAATTCAGCTTTTATTAGGTATAAAAATGTTTTTTTTGTTTGTTAAGGAGTAAATATTACAGTTCCTCCATTTGGAGAAAGATTAAAATCAAAAGTTGTATTTTGCAATTTTTGAATACTAAATTTAGATTCCTGTTCATTGCCGTCAGCTATAATAGAAACTCCTTTTCCTTTTAACATTGGAAGATTGACTGTGATTTTTTTGCGGACGTTTTCACCGTTAATTGCAGCTATATACCATTTTGTGTTTTTTCTACGGGCAATTACACAATACTTTCCAGGATAACCATCTAAGTATACTGTTTCATCCCATACTGTTGGGACATTTTTTAAGTAATCAAATAGGTAAGAAGGTTTTTCTTGTAAGTTTTCAGGAGTTAAGCCCCAATGCTGAACTGGCGAAAAGAATACTACAGCAGTTGCCATTTCAAAAGCATCCGTTGTTTTTCTTACTGTTCCTTTGTTTGGATCACGATGTAGACGTTTGTTCAGGAAAACAGGACCAAAATCCATTGCTGCAACTGTATTTCTGGTAAAAGGATAAATAGTGGCTGTTGAAGGATATCTGTCACTGAATCCTTGCTGAAAAACTAAATTTTCTGACGCTAATACTGCTTCGCTCGTCATGTAATTAGGATACATTCTTTCCCATCCGCGCGGAAGTGTAGCGCCATGAAAATTAATTCCCAAACCAAATTCGGCTGCATCAATTAGTATATCGTGATACAATTTCATGGTAACTTGTTTATCTCCGCCAAAAAAGTCGATTTTTAAACCTTTTACTCCAATTTGCTGTAGCCATTGCATTTCTTTTCTGCGGGCTTCTGCGGTATTCATTTTATCTTTTGGAGTTTGTGGTGCTGTATTCCAGTTCCCGTTAGAGTTGTACCATAAAATAACGCCGACATTTTTCGATTTTGCGTAATTTACCAATTCAGTCATTTTTTCTTTACCGATTTTTACATCCCAAAGCGCATCAATTAAAATAAACTCGCATTTTAGGTTTGCTGCTAGATCAATAAAAGTTTTTTGATCGTTATAGTTGCAACTTTCATCCTGCCATACAATCCAGCTCCAGCTTGCACGACCTGTGTCAAATACTTTTGAAGATTTTATAAGCGGTTTTACAACATCTGTAGAAACAGTAGATTCTACAATTGGTTTTAATGTTTTTCCCAGTGTAATTGTTTTCCATGATGTTTGCATGGGCAGAGTAGAAGAGGCTGTAACCGCGCCATTAAAATTGTTTTCGCCCTCCTGAGGAAAACTAACAGAATAAATTCCTTCTGAATCAGCATCACTTAATCTTGTTCCAGGGTAATTACCGCTAATTCCGGTTTCAGAAATTAATAACCAGCCTTTGTTTCCTAAATGGAAAAGCGCAGGAAAAGTATAACCTAATCCGTATTGTGATTTTGTTCCAACTTTTTCTTCTCTTGTATATTCTTCTTCATAAGATGGTTTTGTTTTCTCCCAGCCACTTAAAGGCGGAGCTTGTGGTGTTATAAAAGTCGTTGTTCCCGACGGAAGTTTAAAACCAGTTATTTCTTTTTCAACAATACAATCATTGCTATTCTTTTTGCTTTTTGGAATCCAATAACTAAAAGCAACATCATTATTAGAAATCCTGAAGACTATATGGATTGTATCATTTTCTTTATTGACAAACGTAAACTTAGTTTCATTTGCCAGATAGTTTACCTCACTTACTTTTGAACGGTTTAGTTTATACGACTCTTGAATTTTAGAAGAAGTTTTACCAATTAATTTAAGATCTTTTGTAAAATCCCCTACTGAACTCAAAAGTCCTAAAGGTGATTGGCTTAGAAATTCTTCTTGTTGATAGAATAAATTATAAAATACTTTCCCATCTGTCACTGATATTTTTAGTTCCAGACTTTTATCCGGACTTAAGGCTGAAGTAGATTGTGCTTTTAATGCGCTAGAATAGAAGAGAAAAAGCAAGGCGAATAGAATTAATCTCATAAAGTGGTTTTTGAAGTTAATAAGTTAAGTGTAAACTTAACACTTTAAAAACACAAAAAATATACTTTATATAAATTTTAAATTATTTGATCAAATTCAATATCGCTTTAAAATTTTCGTTTCTAGAATCTTTAACCAATTCGTAAAGGCACATTTCAACATTCGTTAAGTTAATTCCTTTTTGTTGCATTTTTTGCAAAGCCAGATCAACACTTTCTTTTGAGCGGGAAGAAACGCAATCTGCCACAATTTCGACTTCAAAATTATGAGCTAATAGCCCCATAGCAGTTTGGTAGACACAAATATGCGTTTCAATACCACAAACTAGCCACTGTTTTTTATTTGCTTTTAAAACGGTTTGCTGAAACTCTTCGTTTTCAAATGCATTAAAAGTATATTTTTCTATTGCTTTTTGATTTGCTAATAGTTTTTCTAATTCGGGAACAGTATTTCCCAGTCCGTTTGGATTTTGTTCGAGATAGATAATCGGTACCGAAAGTATTTGACAGCCACGAATTAGTTTTTCAAGATTAGCAATCATTTTTTCGCTTTCCTGTACAATACGGGCGAGTTTGCCCTGAACATCAACGATTATTAAACCTGTATTTTCCTGTGTCAGCATTTGCAATGTTTTTTAATCTAATCCGGAATTGATTTAGCTATCTAAATTTACTCAAAAAATACACGCAAAAGATGTTTCTTTTTTATGAGATAATTTGATTTTAAACACCGATAAATATTCAATTTTTGGTTTCACTACAAATTTTCCTGTACTCATTACAAGATGTAATTTTTAGGCTGCATTTTATAAAAAAAATAAATTTCACTATACTAAATTTGGTCAAAATGTAAAAAAATAGAAGCATGCAGATCAATTCAATTTGGGGAAGCAAAAAGAAAATTTCATTCTGGGACAAGCTGTTTAGGAGAAATAAAAACATCGCTAAAGAACTGAGTACGCCTGATATTATTGAGAATAATTGTCAGGGATTAATATTAGGAAATTATAATTTAAAATCATTTTTATTCTCTACCGATATGGCTTTAATCGAGAATAATGATGCCGATGCTATTTTGGCGGTTTATCCTTTTCCGCCTTCGCCAAAAATCATAAAAACACTAATTGATTTTTCTGGTAAACCTGTTGTCTGCGGAGTAGGAGGAGGAAAGACGAAAGGAAAAAAATCTCTGGAAATGGCAATTTACGCAGAAGAAATGGGAGCGTCGGGCATTATTGTAAATATTCCGTTTGAGAATAAAGACATTAAAAAGATCAGACAAAAAGTTTCCATACCCATTTTTGCAACTGTCGCTACTTCTGATTTTGATTTTTTAAAGAATAGAATAGAAGCGGGAGTAAATGTTTTTCATGTTTCGGGAGGAACAAACACGAATAAAATTGTAAAAGAAATTACAGCTAAATTTCCGGGTTTTCCTGTAATGGCAACCGGAGGAAAAAGTTTAACAGATATAGATGAATCTATTAATTCGGGTTCTAAAGCTATTGTATTATCACCACCTTCCAATAAAGATTTGTTCAAAACGATAATGGATAAATATAGAGATACTTTCTAAAAATAATAAAGGCAGTCTGTGATTGACTGCCTTTATTATTAAATATTTAAAATGAAATTAACCATGGGCTTCTACGGAAACATCATTCCATTTTTCCCAGCTTTCAAGCCTTTGTTCGTAGCTTTGTTTAACGAATGGCAGAGCTACTTTTCCAAGTAATAATCTTAAAGGAGGATTTTCGTTTTCAACTAAGTTTACAATTGCCGGAGCTGTGGCTTCTACTTTACCAAATATATTTTCTCTTTCAGCCAAAGCTTTTTTAATTTCGTCATAATAGGGTAAACTTTCGCTGGTAATTCCCGTATGCCAAATGTTAGACGCGTAACCGTTTGGTTCTAATAAAGTAACATTGATTCCGAATTGTTTTACTTCTGAAGCCAGCGTTTCGCTTAAACCTTCAATTGCAAATTTTGAAGCGCTATATAATCCCATTCCGGTTGGTAAAGTGGCTAATCCTAAAATAGATGACACCTGAATAATATGGCCGCTTTTTTGTTCTCTCATAATCGGAAGAACGGCTTGCGTTAACCATAAAGTTCCAAAGAAATTGGTCTCAAATTGTTCTCTTGCTTCTTTTTCGCTCGCTTCTTCAACAGCGCCTGTAAGTGCGTAACCTGCATTGTTGATCAAAACGTCAATTGTTCCAAAATGATTTTTTACTTCTTGAACGATTTCTAAAGATTCTGCACGATTATTTACATCTAGTGTTAAAGGTAAAATTGAATTTCCATACTTTTCTTTAAGATCGTTTAAGGTATCCACATTTCTGGCTGTTGCTGCAACGTTATAACCTTTTGTTAAAAAAGCTTCTGTCCAGGCTCTTCCGAATCCTTTTGATGCTCCTGTAATTAAAATTGTTTTTGACATGGTATTTGTTTTTTAAATTATGAATTATTTTTAAATATGACCAATCGGTCATTTTTATAATAAAAAAAATTACAGCTTTTTATGAGCTATATTTTTTTTAAGTGCTGTTGTTATGGTTTTCATTTTATCGTTGTTACCGGACATTCTGGTCATTAGATGCCCGCCTTCAAGCGAAGCAAAAAGAACGGCTGCAAATTCTGCTGCATTCCAGTTTTGGTTAAATTCTCCGTCTGCGATTCCTTTTTCTATGATGGATGTTAATAGCTGTTGTCCGCGTTTGATTGCTGCGTTTACTTTTTCTTTTACAATTGGATTGGTATCATCAGCTTCAGTTCCAAAATTCAATAACGGACATCCTCCAATTACTGGTGGATTTAACGGATTACTGAAAAAATCTATGTAAGCGATAAGTTGTTCTTCGGCAGTTTTTCCCTGACTAACAGCTGTCTGAAGTTTTGTGCTTAATACGTTCATATTATGGTCTACAGCAGCGCAGGCCAAAACATCTTTATTCTCAAAATGAACGTACATACTTCCTTTAGACAATTTGGTTGCCTCCATAATATCGCTCATAGAAGTAGCTGCAATTCCTTTTGTGTTAAAAATAGGAGCGGCTTTTTCTATAATAAATTGTTTGGTTTCTTCCCCTTTTGTCATGGTGAATTGTATTTTACGATGCAAATATATGACCGATTGGTCATATATGCAAGTTTTTGTTTGTTTTTTTGTTTTGATTTTTCTTTGAAAAGAGTAAAAAACAGCTGAAAAGCCCTTAGAATAAAGGAAATTTAGAGCTGTTTTTTTCTAAGTTAATTTTTTAAATTTTTGTTTAATTCGCACGATTCCTTTCCTCTTCATTTCCAAAACCTCTTTCTTTCGATTTCACATTTTTATTACCAAACTTGTAGCTTAAAGCAATTCTAAAACCTCTTGAATCTCCGTAATTTTTCATTGTATTTTTAATTCCGTTAGAGTAATAAGAAATTAATGGCTTTTGCGCATTTAATAAATCTTCGCCAGTAAGCGTGATCGATAGGTTCTTTTTCAGAGCTAAAAACTTAACCGAAACATCCAAAATATTTAAAGTCGAAATATTAAAAACCTGATAACGTCCTGGCAATTGTAATCCGTAGTTTAAACCAAGAAATACTGTTTTGGAGTTATTTACTGTAAAATCATTATTACTGTAGATATAACCGTTGTAGCCGTCTACAGATGCAATAAGATTCGTTTTCGATTTTACGTTTTGATAATTCAGGTTAAAACCCATGAAACTGTTCCACCAGCTGAATTTATTGAAATTATAGTAAGTCGAAATTCCAATCTGATAGGTATTAGCGTAATTAATAGGTGTGCTTTTGGTGATGTTTGTTTCAGGATCGATAATAGCCAATTCCTGTCCGAAGTCTGAAACCTGAGAGAAATAGATGTTATTAACCCATTTCTGATTGCGAATGTACGAGAACTCCAAATTATCAATTATAGACGGTTTCAAGAACGGATTTCCTTCTGAATAATAAAACGGACTCGTTTTAATCACAAACGGATTCAAATAATCGAAATCGGGTCTGCGGATTCTTCTGCTATAGTTTAATGAATAAGAATTGTTGTCATTGGCCGTATACGTCAAATAAGCAGTTGGAAAAAGCTTTACATAATTGTTTTTGTTCGTTTGGTCCAGATTCTCTGAAAAACCTTCTGTTTGTGTGGCTTCGGCTCTTAAACCAATTTGTGTTTCCCATTTTTCATTTAGTTTTTTACTTGCCGAAAAGTACAAAGCCTGATTATATTCTTTATAAGTAAAAATGTTAGAGTAATTGGTATTTAAAACCGGTGTTCCTGTTTCGTTATCAAAAACATTCAAATTATTTTTGGTGTTCGTATAAAATCCTTTTCCTCCAAAACTAATGTTGGCGAAAGAATAGGGAAGTGTAACATCAATTTTTGCTGAATAATTCTTCAGTTGATTAACATTCGAATTAATAGCAGAAAAATAAGTTACGTCTATATTTTCTTTTTCAGCATTCATTTCATTTCCTGAGAATATTCTGGAATCATTCTTTTGATAATTGAAATAATCTAAATCGACTGTAATATTTTTGCCATTGCTGTCCAAATTAAACGAATTGTTCCAGTTCACAGAATTCATCTGCGGTTTGTTTTGGCCCTTTACATCAGATAAAATATAAGAATTGATTTCTCCCGAAGTATTGTAACGAGTCGTTAACGGATTGTTTGCCGAAGTTCTGTCATTAAAACTTCCTAAATACTTAATTCCGGTGGTCCATTTTTCTGTTAGTTTGTAATCAAAACCCAATCCTATACTCAATAAATCAGTTTCTGATTTTGTTGTAATGTCCTGTTTCCATAATTCATTTGTATAATAAATTCGGTTATCAGAAGTAGTTCTAAGTTGGTTTTTTCCTTTATTGACAGAAGTCTGCAAAGAAAGTTTTTTGTGATTATAAATAAATAATCCGTTTACATTTCCACTGGCGTAACTTCTTTGAACAAAAGAGGTTCCAAGATTGGCATTCCAGGAATTGGTTTTAGCGGTTTTCAGTTTAATATTAATTAATCCGCTGTTTCCTTCGGCTTCGTATTTGGCAGGCGGAGTCGTAATCACTTCGATACTTTTAATATTATCTGCAGGAATTGATTTTAAAAATGCGGTTAAATCTTCCTGTGTCATTTTGTTTATACGATCGTCAATCATCACCAGAACTTCTCCTTTACCAACAATAGAAATGGTTTCGTTTTGTACTCTTATTGTTGGTGTAGTTTTTAAAGCATCCAAAGCCGTTCCTCCAGTTGCAGTAACGGAGTTTTCGACATTAAAAACCAATCTGTCTACTTTTTGTTCTACCAGTTTTTTTCTGGATTTTACCGTCAAACCTTCCAGCTGAATCTGTTCTTTCACTTCAATAATTCCTAAATCCTGATCTTGATTTACGCTTATTTCTTTATTCCTGAATTCGGTTCCAAATTGTTCTATTATCAATACATAATTTCCTTTTTCAGCTTTCAACATAAAATTACCTAAACTGTCTGTAGAAGTCTGTTGGTAAAGTTTTTTATCGGTTTGTAATAAAGTTGCTGTAGCAAATTCCAAAGGCGTTTTGTTCTGATTGATAATTTTCCCTTTTATAGAAAATTGTTGAGCACTGGCGTTAATTTGAAATAGAAATAAAACGGCTATTAAAATGATTCTGTTCATGGTTTTGAATTTAATTACAGGGCAAAACTGTTCCAATTAAAACTGAAATACCACTTTTATCGACAAACCCTGCTCATTAATCTGCAAACCCGTAAAAAAGCTTTTTACTGAATGTATATCTTTGTTTTAAAAATATACCAAATGTATAAAGGCACTATTACTAAAAAGCTCGAATGCTTGATTCATCTTATTTATTGGGTTCTAATTTTTTATTTCACTTTCGTGAAAAATCCGATTAGCGCACATTTTTTTACACCCGATTTATTTCTTTGGACTTATTTTATTGTCTTTGTTCTGACATTTTATTTTCATTATCTGATTGTAATGAAAAAGGTTTTTAAAGCTTTTAACTGGAAAAGACTTTTTGCTGGTGTTTTTGTTTCTTATCTGGTTTTTACTTTTCTCCGATTTCTTTCAGAACAAGTCATAACCAAAATTTTATTTGATAAAGTAAATTATACCGATATTAATTTTCTGAATTATATGCTCGATAATATGCAATACAGCAGTATGACAATTATCCTGAGTTCGTTTCTTTGGTTTGTGATTTATTCGATTCGCCTTTTGGAATACAACCAGATTATTTTGGAGGAAAATAAGAATACTGAAATCAAATTTTTGAAAGCACAGATTAATCCGCACTTTGTATTTAATACTTTAAATAACATTTACTCAATGGTTTATTTTCAGTCAGATAAGTCATTGACGGCAATTGATAAACTGAGTCAGATTATGCGTTTTACCACGTACGAATCTCAAAAAGAAAAAATCAGACTTTCTGACGAAGTTGATTATATAAAAGCGTATATTAAACTCGAAGAATTAAGGCATCAGGAAAATGTTGTTGTCGATTTGAAGCTGGAATTGGAGAATGAATTTGAAGAAATTCCGCCGTACATTTTATCGCCTTTGGTTGAAAATGCTTTAAAACACGGAGCGGTTTCGAATACTAAACCAATCGAAATTGACCTGAAAGTCTTATCAGGAAAACTAACTTTCAAAGTAAAAAATACAATCGGAACACAGAAAAAAGATAGTTTGGGTGGCATAGGTTTGGACAATTTACAAAAGCGCTTAGAGATTCATTATCCTGAAAAACACCAACTGAAAATTACAAAAGAAGAAAACCATTTTAGAGCCGAACTTGAAATAGATTTAAAATGAATAAAAAAATAAATTGCATTATTCTGGACGACGAACCTTTTGCTGTAAAACTAATTGCCGATTATGCTTCTAAAGTTCCAATGTTGAATGTTTTGTATGCAGACAGCGATGTATTTAAAGCAATTGAAGTTCTAAACACAGAATCAGTCGATTTGATTTTTATTGATATTCAGATGCCACAATTAACGGGAATTGAGTTGATGCAGATGTTCAATCAGAAGTACAATTTTATTATTACATCGGCTTATCCGCAATATGCTCTGGAAGCTTTTCAGTTTCATGTGATTGATTATTTACTAAAACCAATTACGTTTAACCGATTTTATCAAAGTGTAGAAAAGTTCATTCGCTGGCAGGAAACTTTTCAGGTTAATGAAAAACCGGACAATGATTATCTTGTCGTAAAAGCTGACCGAAAACATTATAAAATTGCTTTAAATGATATTTTGTATATTGAAGGTTTAAGAGATTATATCCGAATTCATACCAATGATGAAAAAATTATGGCATTGGAAAATATGAAAGATATTTTGGAAAAACTCACGAATCAGTTTATTCGGATTCATCGTTCGTATATTATTCCAAAAGATAAAATTAAAGTGATTGATGGAAATCAGATTGTCATGAAAAGCGGAAATGCTTTGCCGATTGGTGAAACGTACAGGAAGTTGGTTAGTGAGTGGTTAGTTTGAATTTGTAATATTTAGATTTTAAAATTAAAGAGAAATGAAGAAATTCGAATTGTATTGGAAAGACCTTAATATCGGATCGATTGTTGAAACCAACTGGGACATGAGAAGTTCCGGAGATATTGTGTACAAATTTGATTATTTGGCTGAGCCATCTGAAAATGAACTTATGTCAGATTTTGTAAAATTCTCTATACAAGATAGTATTTTATTAGGTGAAGGAGTTGAGGATGATGATCTATATCTAAGTCAGGCAGAAGAGGAAAAAAAATTTCTTGATTTAATAGTTGATACCAAAACAGATTGGTATATTATCAATGAGAAAGGAGAGAAAGAAATAATTCTTTGTCCGATATTTCATGAAGATAACGAAATAACATGGATGACAGATCCAAAGTATTTTTAATTTTTAGAAGTAATGATAGAAAAAGATAATTTAATTGAAATTCAAAAAGAAATCTGCGATAAATACGGTTTGAATTTTGAAGCTTGTGATCTAAATCTAAAGATTGGAATTTCATTAAATATAATTGAGAATAAGCACGAAATGCCAATTTACGGATCAAGACTTCGCGCTGAAAACGGTACAAACGGATGGTATATCTATGCAGGCAATTATTCTGAAGCCGATGATTTTTTTAAGCCTTTGCATGCGTCTCATCTAGAAGAAATTTGCCCGTTGCTTTTACCTTATTTGGGATTAGCTCCCGGAAGCAGATTTTTAATTGCGGAAAACGGCAATTATGTTGATGTTTGGGAGGATTTGTCGTTGTTGGAAAAGTAATACCGTTTTAAAAATGTTTCCGCGCTTCGGAGAAGCGAAATATTTATAGAAATTCAATTATGCCCATATGGAAAAAGCTCCAGTGGAGCGAAATATATAAAAATTGTAAAAAAATGTCGCTCCGCTCGAGCTTTGTTATAAATATTAATATGTTTCTATAAATATTTCGCTTCTCCGAAGCGTTGGAGCGTAATAAAACCAAGCTCGCCAGCACGATGATCCGCTTTACAAATGTGCCGTTCCTACGGAACTTTCTTAAAATCGTCTTTAATTTCAACGGATTAAAATCCGTTGCTACAATATTTTTCATTCCTAACGGAATTTATATAATTGTTTGAAATAATGAAAAAAGAGCCATAGGCTCGATAGATATTGTAGGGTCGGATTTTAATCCGGTTATATGGATTTAAGTCTCATTTAAAAAGATCCATAGGATCGGAACATATTATTTCTATTTTCTCCCTTAGCAATAGAGACACATTTCCGTCAGTACAATACTAATTGTTTGAGGAAATTAAAAATTAAGATCAGATTTCCCCTTTATTTTTAAGATATTCACTCGGTGTAATACCGTATTTTTTTTTGAATTCGCGACTAAAATATTTTACGTCATTAAATCCAACCTGTAAAGCAACTGTTAAGGTTGAAGTTTCTCCTTTTTGGAATAGTTCCACCGCATGTTTTAATCTTTGGTTTTTTATGAATTCGTTTAAAGACAGATTGGTAAGTGCACTGAATTTTTTATAAAGAACAGACTTACTCATTCCAATTTCTGTTGTTATAAATGCTAAGTCTAAATTTGTACTACTTATATTTTCCTCTACGATCTGCTGAAGCCTTTGGAGGAACACTTCGTCCTTTGAGGATTCTGAATTTATTATAATAGGTAATTTTAGTATTTGCTCGCTATACTTTTGTTGTAATGCAACTTTTAACGAAAGCAGGTTTTGTATCTTCAGCTGTAAAATCTGATCGCTGAAAAGTTTTGTGATGTAAGCATCTGCACCATGTTGTAAACCATGCAAATGATGAACAGGAGCTGATTTTGCAGTTAACATAATGACTGGAATATGAGAAGTTCGCAAATCGGTTTTAATTTTTTTGCAAAGTTCCAAACCATCCATAATAGGCATCATTACATCACTAATAATTAGATCGGGAATGATTTGAAGTGCTGTTTTCCAGCCTTCTAATCCGTTTTCGCTTTCATAAACAAAATAATTAGTTTCTAAGGATTGTTTTATAAAATCCCTGACTTCATCGTTATCTTCGACTATTAATATGGATGCCGTTTTAATTTTATTTTCTTCCGTCAAATTATCAGTTATAATTTCAGACAGGTTGTCTTCAATATCTTCAATGATGATATTTTCATTTTGAGACATTGGTAAAATATTGATTTCATTGAGGTGATCTTTACCCAATTTTAATAGTACTGTAAAAGTGGTTTTTCCTGCTTTATCTTGTGTTGCAGGTTTACTTTTTACACTTATTTTTCCTTTGTGAAGCTCTATAAGACTTTTGGTAAGAGCTAAGCCAATACCTGTTCCCATACTTTGATCTACCTGATAAAATTTAGTAAAAATATCATCCAGATTTTTGATTGGTATGCCTTTGCCATTATCTGTTATACTGACTTTTACGTTTTTTGCTTTTAATGTAACTTTAAGGTTTATTGCGCCTCCCTTGTTTGTAAATTTGAATGCATTGGACAATAAATTAAAAAAAACTTTTTCTATTTGATTTTTGTCGAAGTAGACTAGGATTTCAGGATAAAAGCATTTAAATGTATACTGAATGTCTTTTACCTCTGCTAGTGTTTGAAAACTATCAAAAACTTCTTTTATAACACCGACAAGATCCTCTTTAACAAAGTAAAGATGCATTTTACCCGAATCAGCCTTTCTAAAATCTAATAGTTCGTTAACTAAACGATACAATCTGTTTGTATTGTTTTTAATGCTTACGGCATATTTGTTTGCAAGACTATTTTCTGTAGTTAATTTTTCAAGTTTTTCAATTGGCCCTAAAATTAAAGTTAGCGGAGTTCTGATTTCATGAGAAACATTTGTAAAAAAATCGAGTTTCATTTTTTCAAAATGAAGTTCTTGTCTAAGTTGTGATCTGGCTTTTAAAAATTTGGCGATATAATAAGCAATTATAGACACTGCAGTTAAGTAAATGAGATAAGCCCACCAGGTTCTCCAGAATGGAGGAAGAACTTTTATATTAATTTTTTTGATATTCCTGTTCCATATACCATCATTGTTGGCTGATTTTACTAAAAACTGATAATCTCCAGCCGGTAAATTAGTATAAGTCGCAGACGGAATATCAACATAGTTCCAGTTTTTTTCAAAACCTTTAAGCATGTACGCATACTTGTTTTTGTTCGATTTGACGAAGTTTAAAGCGGAGAATTCTATTGTAAAAATGTTTTGATCGTGTTTGAAAGTCAGATTTTTAATAAAATTAATGTCCGCATTTAAAACTCCGCTTTTATCATCAATTTTGACAGGTATATTAAATAATTTAAGATTTGAAAACACAGTTGTAGGAGCAAATGTGTTTTTTTGTATGTTTTGAGGATTAAAGCTAACGAGACCATTGTAAGTGCCGAAGAAAATCTTGCCTTCACTATCATTTAGAACAGAATTTGTATTGAATTGATTATCAGGAAGACCATCAATTATGTTAAAACTTCTGAAAGCATTTACATAAGGATCGTATTTAGCAAGTCCATTATCTGTGCTTATCCATAAATTGTCATTTTTATCTTCAGTAATAGCTAATACATTATCACTAGGCAAGCCTTTATTGGTATCAAATATTCTAAAATTATTGTTTTTGGGTTGGAGTAATGCTAATCCGTGATGATAGGTTCCTACCCACATTTGCCCTTTGCTGTCCTCAAAAAAACAGTTTATATCATAAGTAAGTGATTCGCCTGAAGCTTGTCTAAAATGTTGATATTCGAGTTTTGAATTTTTGTAGATATGAATTCCTGTAGGACCGCCTACCCAAATATTTCCTTTCCTGTCTTCATACAAGGCATTAATTGATTTGTATAAAAATGTTTTTCCGTTGGTTTCAAAAAAACTGAATCTTTGTTTATCAATATCATAAATATTTAAACCTACATCAGTTCCAATAAATATTTTATTTTGCCTGTTTATTACAAGACAGTTTACATTGTCTGAAACGATACTATTGCTGTTGGCCGTATTTTGTTTAAAGATTGTAAAAGTGGCTGTTTTTGGGTCAAATAAGTTCAATCCGCCCAATCCAGTTCCTATCCAAATATTCTGGCTTTTGTCAATTGCTATGGCTTTGACCAAATTAGAACTTAAGCTATTTTTATTGTTGGTATTATTTTTATAGTTAAAAAACTTTTATTGTCTCTTATCAAAATAGTTAAGTCCTCCGGCTTCGGTGCCAATCCATAAATTTTGGTTTTTATCTTCAACAATGGAACTAATTATGTTACTGCTCAGACTATTTTGATCCGTTTTATTCTGAAAAATAGTAAAAGGAGTATTAACAGAATATACGATATTGACTCCGCCAAAATAAGTACCAAGCCAAACAGAACCATTTTTATCCTGAAAAATATCATGGATAGAATTTTGGCTTATACTATTAGGATTTACCGGGTCGTGCTGATAATTACTAAATTGATAAGTGTAAGGATTTAGAATTGATAATCCGTCCTGCGTTCCTATCCAGAGAGAGCCGTCTTTATGACGTAAAATTTTGCGGACATTATTATTTACCAGAGAATTTTTGTCATTATCTATTTTTTCAAAATGTGTTATTTTAGAAGTTTTTTTATCAAAGAGATAAATACCATTTTTTCTTGTTCCAATCCAATATTTTGAATCTTCATCCTGTGTTATTGATGTAATAATCCCAATATTTTCATCTTTTTTAAATAATGCACTAAAATGACGTTTTACAACAAGTTTGTTTTTTGAAAAATATAACTCATATAATCCATTAGAACTTCCTGCCCATATATGGTTTAAGTTATCTTCATAAAGTTCAGAAATTTGTAATTTATCAGTACTAATTTTTATTGGGATTATCTTTGAATTGCGGGAAGATTTAAACTGCAATTGAGTAGATGATCCAATCCATAAATTACCTTTAGAATCCTTTAAAACTTTTCCAACATTTTCTTTAGGAGAAATAATGTTTTTAAAAGTATTGTCTTCAGAATGATATAAATCTAATCCATCAGATACAACCCACATTCTTTTATTTGTTTCTAAAGCCAGTTTTTTGATATAATCATTTGAGGAGATGGAAGTTTTAACCGCAGGGTCATTTTTAAAGATTTTGAATGTACGTCCATCATAACGATTAAGACCATATTTTGTACCAATCCAGATAAATCCTACTGAATCCTGAGTAATAGATAAAACAGAATTATTTGAAAGCCCGTTGGTAACATCAAGGTGATTAAAGACAATAGTTTTGGTTTGGGAATAGCTTTTTAAAGTTGAAGTAAATAAACTCCAGAAGCAAATCCACAAAAAAATAAATACCCGATTATGAGTTTTGAAATGCATTAAAAAGTATTTGAATGAATATATTGGAGTTCTTGTTTTATATTGTTAAAACATTTAAGTTTTACAATTAAATATAAAGCTTTATTATCTATATAATAAATATTATGTTAGGATTGTAATTATTGTCCAAAATTAAAAAAATGATCGTATGATGCAAGAGCGATCAATGCTAAAAGCATGCTATCAATTGAAAAGACTACAAAAAAGGAAGATTTTAATCCTAAAAAGGAAGATAATCTCCTCTTGAACAGACCACATCAAAGTAATTTTGGAAAATGAATTCTTAAAAGAAAACGTTTTCGCAATTTGAACAAAAAACCAAACTAACTTAATTACCAATATTAAATTTAAGAATTATGAAAAAGATGAATTTAAAATACCAGCCTTCCCAAAAGGTATTAAAACATTTGTTTGTTGGTATTTTTTTTATGATCATTCCTTTTTTGGCTCAGGCACAGGATAAGAGAACCATATCGGGTGTAGTTACAGATGAGAAGAAAGATCCTCTTCCTGGAGTTACAGTTACCATTAAAGGAACCAAGGATGCGGTATTAACTGATTTTAACGGACAATATATTATTAAAGCAGAATCCAGAGATCAACTGGTTTTTACTTATGTTGGTTTTGAAAGTTTTACAACAGCTATTGGAGACAAAAAAAATGTAAATGTTACCCTAAAATCATCGACTAGTAATCTTGATGAGATTGTAGTAATTGGATACGGATCAGTAAAAAGAAAAGATTTAACAGGGTCGGTTTCGAGTGTAAATATGTCAGATCTTAATAAGACTCCCGTTCGTTCTTTTGACGAAGCTTTGGCCGGACGTGTTGCCGGAGTACAGGTAACGTCATCTGACGGAAGACCCGGTTCTGGAATAAATATAGTGATTCGAGGTAACAACTCGGTTACTCAGGCAAACAGTCCTTTGTACGTTATAGATGGTTTTTTGATTGAAGATTCAAACAATAACGTAATTAATCCTAGTGACATTGAATCTATCGACATTTTAAAAGACGCATCGGCAACTGCTATTTATGGTGCGAGAGGTGCTAATGGAGTAGTGGTTATTCAAACTAAAAGAGGAAAAGAAGGTAAGCCTGTTTTTACTTTCTCGAGCACTATTGGAGTGCAGGAAATGAGCAAAAAGATGGATGTCATGAGTACCTATGAATTTGTAAAATATCAATTAGAGTATAATCCTGCAGCTACTTCGACTCCGGTAAAATCGCCAACAGAAATCTATCTTACAGGACCAGGAAAAACATTAGAAGATTATAGAAATGTTGGAAGTACAGACTGGCAGGATTTAGTAACCCGTGCAGCTTTGTACCAGAATAATAATTTATCAATAACGGGAGGAACTAAAAAACTGAAATACGCTTTTTCCGGTTCGCATACAGATCAGGATGGTATTTTACTAAATTCAAATTATCTAAGATATCAAGGACGTGTAAATCTTGATTATAAAATTACAGATAAACTTAAAATAGGAATTAATAGTAACTATAGCCGTTTAAAACAAACAGGATTAGATCCTACCATGTCAACTTCCGGAGGCAGTGGAACTTCCAATTTAATGGTTTCTGTTTGGGGATCGCGTCCCTATACGCCAAATGTTGAAAATCCGGAGGATGAATTTTTTGATCCCAATGTCAATTCGGCAACAGATTATAGAGTAAATCCGGTAATGAATCTTAAAAATACCTACAATGTAGCTACAACAAGTAATATTGGTGTAAATGGTTATTTAGAGTATCAATTTACTAAAGATTTAAAATTAAGAAGTACACTTGGTTTTATTGAAAATGATTTTGAAAGAGATGAATTCTACAATTCAAAAACTGCTTACGGGCGACCAGGAAATCCTAATGGTGTAAATGGAAAAATTACAAACAACAATTATAATAACTGGCTCAACGAAAATACCCTGACCTGGGATAAAAAAATCGGAAAATCAAGATTTACTGCTTTAGGTGGATTTACTGCACAGAAACAAAAAAGCTGGTCTAATGGAAGGTCAGTTATTCAGCTTCCGAATGAAGATTTAATGTTTGACGGTTTTGATCAGGGAGTGGCACTAAGAGTTGACCCAACCGAATCTGAATGGACAATGGCTTCTTTTTTAACGAGAATAAATTATAGCTATGATTCCAAATATATGTTGACTGCATCTTACAGAGCAGATGGATCGTCTAAATTTCCTTCAAAAAATCATTGGGGCTATTTTCCTTCTGCAGCCGCTTCATGGAAGTTTAGCGAAGAGAAATTCCTGAAAAATAAAGTATTATCTGAAGGTAAAATAAGATTAAGTTATGGACAAACAGGAAACAACCGTGTTGGGGACTTTGATTATCTTACAACCTATTACAATCCGGCAAACCCAATTTTTGGAACCTATACTTTTGATAAAAATTATGTAGTTGGAGTAGCCGCAACAAAACTTGGAAACTCTGATTTGAAATGGGAAACGACTGAACAAATTGATGCAGGAATCGATTTAGGTTTCTTTAAACAAAGAGTGGTTTTAAGTGCTGATGTGTATAGAAAAACAACGAAGGACTTATTACTTAAAACACAGCTTCCATTGTCTTCCGGATTTACAACAGCAATCAAAAATATTGGTAGTGTAGAAAATAAAGGTTTGGAGCTTAGTTTAACAACAAAAAACATTATTAATAAAGATTTTAGCTGGACTACAAGCGCCAATATTGCCTTCAATAAAAATAAATTATTGTCTTTAGCTGAAGGACAGGATAAACTGGAAACTATCATTCCATGGGATTTTAACTGGAGTACAGTAAGTACTTATGTAGCAAGAGTAGGTGAACCTTTAGGGCAAATGTATGGTTTTGAATATTTGGGAACTTATAAATACGAAGATTTTAACACATCAGTGAATGGAAGTGGTACAACAGTTTACAGTTTAAAACCGGAAATTGCTACAAATGGTAATACAAGAGCCAATATTCAGCCCGGAGATGCAAAATTCAAAGATCAAAATGGTGATGGAGTTGTAAATGCAAAGGATTACACTACTATTGGAAATGGAAATCCTGTTCATACCAGCGGATTTACAAATAATTTCACATACAAAAATTTTGATTTAAATGTCTTTTTCCAATGGTCTTATGGAAATGATATTATGAATGCTAACCGTATTATTTTTGATGGAAATCAGAAAGCACAGGAAGGACTAAATCAATTCACGAGTTATCAAAATCGTTGGACTCCGGATAATCCAAATTCTGATGTATTTAGAACAAGAGGTTTAGTAGGTTCTTCTGTTGGATATTCTTCTTACTATGTTGAAGATGGTTCTTATTTGAGACTAAAGTCTGTTGCTTTAGGATATAATTTGTCTTTTTAAATGAAACACTGTTTTTATGAAATGAAAAAGTTTTTTTCGATTAATCCTGTTCAAAACTTTTTAATGTTCCATCGTCATTAAATTGTATAGAATACCTTTCACGGCTTCCATTAATAGTAGTCGGATACCAGTATATTTGATTTTTTCGGATAGAAATATAAACACTTTCAGGAGGTTTAGCGCCTTCTATATGCTCTGATTTTTTGTTTAAAACAGCACTTACTTTAGCAGCATTCGCAAAGTCAATCTTATTAAGGGATATTAATTGATCCTGAATATTATCTCTGATAGAAAGCTGAATCGGTTTCGGTTCTGACCATCGATTATCTTTATACTCATAAGAATCAATATATTTGGGATTTTCTGGATGCTGAAGTTTAATATTTATTCTTCCGTTATCATAAAAATATAAAAGAGAATAAATAAAAATCTCCTTTCCGTTGTATTGAGGCAGTTTTCTAAGTTCTTCTTCTGCTTTTTTGAGTCCGTCAATATCCGATAAAAAATGATGTTCAGAATTCTTACTAAGCTCTTTTTGTTGTGCATTTGTTTGTGTTTTTTCAATATCATCAGACTTTTCATCTGTTTTGCTCATTGGCGAATCATTAGTCTTAAATGTTTCGTCGATACTTTTAGAGATTTGATTGCAGCTTAGAAATAGTAAACTGCAAAAGAATAATGTTATTAATTTTTTCATATGATTAGGCTATATTATCTAAATCGCTTGCAAAGGCAATTTGTGTAGGATTTTCAGGTAAATAAAAAATATCAATTTCTTTTTGTTTGGTAATATCAAGGTCAAGTAATCCAATGACTTTCTTTAGAGTATTTTTATGAAGGCGATGCTGATTATCTGTGTATTCCATTTCAAAACGCATCATAGGCTGTTCATTAATATAAGTTCCGGTTTGGCTGACTTTAATTAATCTTGCCGGAGTTTTTATTCCTTTAAATTTAATTAAAACAGAATCGGGATTCAGACCTGTAAATTTATTAATGATGAATCTCAAAATAAAACGATAAAATAAAAGTACCATTGGGCAGATTATGAGAGGATGTCCAAAACTCATAAAACGCCATCCCATACCCTGACTTTCTGTTTTATAAGAATAAAAATAATAACCCATTACTGAAATTACAGCAATTGACCACCCCAATATTCTTAAAATCAAATTCCCATAATTGAGCTTCGCTTGTGTGGTTGATATAATAAAATAGGGCAGTTGTTTAGTATTTTTATTGAGTAATAAATTTAGTTTTTTCCCTGTTTCAAAACGACGTTCATGAGGTTTGCTGTCTGTAATGATTGTTTTATGGGTGATTTCGGTATCAGAAAGGTTTTTAAACAACAAATCAAGTTCGTATGTATTGAATTTAGCATTTTGTTTTGAAATGATTCTGGCGTTTATAATTTTTGCTTCCCTGCGGACTCCATTCTCTTTTATTGCTTCTAAATTCTTCTTAGTAATAAAAATTTGTACTATCCATCTTTTAAAATATCCAAATAATAGTATTGTCCAAAGTATAATTGAGAATGCTAATATACCTAGCGCCATCCACGGATTTTTATCATTTAATGCACTTATATCGAATTCATTGTTGATATTATAGTACATCAGCATTGGAAATGGGATTGCAAAAAAGAGCATATAAACGGTCCAAAATGATGCAAAAAAAAATTTTTTCATTCTTTGTGGTATTTATAAAATTACAGATCGATTAATGTTTTGTAAATAACATTCAAAATGCTTTTTACAAATCGACATTAATCAAATTTACAGAATATTTAGTCTTTTACCTACAAGCCTTTATTAATTTTATGTGTTTTTAATTATTCATTCGCTAATACAAATGTCTTATTTGTGAACGCAAAAAGTATATTTTTAAAAGAAGTAAAAAGAAATCAAATCCCCCCATAACGCAGCGTAAATCCCAAAACCAGCATCGCAACTCCAATTGAAGTAACGGTTAAAATAATAAATGCCATTATCCTGATATTGTATTTGTCAAGATTTGGAATAAAGTACAATTGTGCACAAATAGCACAAACGAAAGTACAGAATAACAATACGAGTTTGGTTGAAATCACGGTTTCAAAACCACCTGAAAAATCAAACCAGGTTTCGATGGTTACACCAAAATCATACGCCATCCAAATACCTGTTACAATCAATAAAGCCAAAGAAGACATTCCGAGGGCTTCAAATTTCTTTTCAAAATTTAGAATAATTTTAGGGTCTTTTTTCTTTAAAGCTTTTGGAAGATAACTGATACTTAAAAGCAAATGACCGCCAACCCAAACTGTCGCAGCTAAAAGATGAATAGTTAATATAAAATGATGTAAAGTCATAGTTGACTATTAAATTTTTTGATAGAAATTATTCCCTAAAAACAATTTTTATTTTTGAAGTGGAATAATTCTTTAATCTTATTTCTTTATGGGAATCATTTAATTTTGAAAGCGTTGGCACATTATTCATAAAATGCTGCACATAATAATTGCCTTCAAAATTTTGTGTTTCGAGGTATTCGATCATTTGAACAAAATCGGTTTCCGTAATTAAGGAAGAATGAAAAGTAGTCCGAATTTCAAACGGAATATTAGACTGAATTAAAAGTTTCAGACTTTCTTCAAATGGAGAAAATAAGCCTGATTGCGTTATCTTTTTAAAGGTATGAGGAAGACTTTTATAATCTAACGCGACATAATCAATTAATTGATCATGAATCAGGCTGTTCAGTACTTTAGGGGTAGAGCCGTTTGTATCTATTTTAACGGCAAATCCCATTGTTTTGATTTCTTTGATAAAAGAAATGATATTTTTAGAAAGCGTACACTCTCCGCCGCTTAATACCACGCCATCCAATAATCGTTTTCGGGTTTTAAGGAAAGAAAGGATGGAGTCAAAATCCATTTTTCCTTTTCCCAAAACAATTTCAGGATTATAGCAGTATAAACACCGCATGTTACAGCCCGCAAACCACACAATGCAGGCTGTTTTATGCGGATAATCTAATAAAGTAAAAGGCGTGAGGCTATAGATTACTTTAGTAGATAATTGCTTCTTCGAAATGTGTACGCTGTTGGTGTTCACCTTTTTTTCCTATGTTAAAACTTTCTACGGGTCTGTGATAACCCATTACTCGTGTGTAAACGAGACATTTGCTTCTTTTGTTATTATTCTCGGCTAGTATTTTATGCGTTTTTGTTTTCATAAGCTAAGTGTTTTTGGTTGTTGGCATGAAGCAATTCTTCATCGCATTTTGGACAATATTCGTGTTCTCCGTTCAAATATCCATGAACAGGGCAGATGCTAAAGACAGGCGTTACGGTTATATAAGGCAGTTTAAAGTTGGTTAAAACCTTTTTTACAAAATTTTTACAGGCTTCAGGACTGCTTATCTTTTCTCTCATATAAAGATGTAAAACGGTACCACCAGTATATTTGCATTGTAATTCATCCTGAAGCAATAAGGCTTCAAAAGGATCTTCGGTATAATCTACCGGAATTTGTGAACTATTCGTATAGTAAATGTGCTTGTCGTGTCCCGCTTGCAGAATCTCTGGAAAACGTTTTTTATCTTCTTTTGCAAAACGATAGGTTGTACCTTCGGCTGGTGTTGCTTCCAGATTATAAAGATTTCCCGTTTCTTCCTGAAATTCTTTCATTCGCAATCGGATGTAATCTAGAATTTCGGTAGCAAAATGAATTCCCGAATTGTCAGTTATATTTTGTTTTCCTTCGGTAAAATTGATTACCATTTCATTCATTCCGTTTACGCCAATGGTCGAAAAATGATTCTTGAAATGCTTTAAATAACGTTGTGTATAAGGATATAAACCACGGTCATACATTTCCTGTATAAACTTTCTTTTTTTCTCTAAAGTCGATTTTGCAATGGTCAATAATTCATCTAAATGTGCAAACAAATTAATGATATTTCCTTTATGCAAATAACCCAAACGCGCCATGTTGATAGTCACAACTCCAATGCTTCCCGTCATTTCTGCACTTCCAAAAAGTCCGTTGCCGCGTTTTAATAATTCTCTTAGATCAAGCTGTAATCTGCAGCACATACTTCTTACAGCGTTGGGTTTATAAGCGTCGGGATTTTCAATTCGGTTTCCATTATCATCCAAAAGATATTGGCTTCCAATAAAATTCTGAAAATAAGACGAACCAATTTTAGCCGTGTTTTCAAATAACAAATCCACGTTTTCGCCATTCCAGTCAAAATCTTCTGTGATATTAACTGTTGGAATAGGAAAGGTAAACGGCTGTCCATTGGCATCACCTTCAGTCATAATCGTATAATAAGCTTTGTTGATGAGATTCATTTCTGTTTGAAAATCAGCATACTTTAGATTCTCTAATTTGGAAACGCCTCTTTTTTGAGCCTCGTGAATCAGATTTTCATCCGTAACATTCAAAAACAAATGCAGATCATTTTTCGTCGGAATTTGTTCTTTTAAATCATCTGGTACATTCCAGTCCAGCGTAATATTCGTAAAAGGTGACTGACCCCAACGTGCCGGAACATTCAGATTATAAACAAAACTTCTAACGGTTTTTAAAACCTCATCATAAGTAAGCTGATCTTTAAAAACATAAGGGGCCAGATAAGTATCAAAAGAACTGAATGCCTGAGCGCCTGCCCATTCGCTTTGCAAAATTCCCAGAAAATTAGCCATTTGTCCCAATGCTTCTCTAAAATGAGAAGGAGGTCTGCTCTCGACACGGCCGCGCACGCCGTTAAATCCTTCGTTCAAGAGCATGCGCAGGCTCCACCCGGCGCAGTATCCGGTAAGACAATCCAAATCATGGATATGTATGTCGCCATTCCTATGAGCAGAACCTTCTTCTTTATTGTATATTTTATCCAGCCAATAATTGGCGATTACTTTTCCCGCGGTATTACTGACAAGTCCCGCGTTTGAATACGAAATATTCGCATTCGCATTAATTCGCCAATCTGACTGGTTGATGTATTCTTCTACAGTCTGTGTACTGTCTATGAAAGTGGTGTCATCGTTTAATCCGTTAACATGTTCTCGCTGTAATTTTCTGGTATGTCTATAGATGATAAACGAACGCATGGTTTGGAAATAGCCATTTTCAAAAAGCACCCTTTCGATCATGTCCTGAATTTCTTCTACAGGCCACGAATACTTTACCTCAAGACCGGAAAGGACAATTTTATAGATTTTTTTATCAAAAGTTTTATTGACACTTTGAAAAGCTTTTTGAATCGCGTCATGAATTTTATAAGCCTCAAAAGGTTTATAATCTCCATTGCGTTTAATGACGTATTTTTCCATGGTTTATTCTTAATTTAGGACACTTTTTCAAAAGTTTTTTCGAGTTCAATGGCTTTTGGGAATAAAATATTATTCTCCATGTGAATGTGTTTTTTCAAATCTTTATCAAATTCTTCGAGCATGGCAAAAGCAGCTTTGTAGGTTGTGCAAGATTCAACAGGTGGCGTATAATTATTGGTTAAAGCCGCAATTCTTTTGAAACGCTGTCCTTCGGTAATATGATCTTCTCTTAAGCTTGTTATCGGATTTTCGATACTGAAAAAAGCAGGCATTTCAAACGGAGTTCCTTTACTTTGAGCCGATTTCATTTTTTTGATAAAAGGAAAAACAATCAATTCTTCTCTTTTCATATGAGCCGTCAAATCCAAAGCCGATTTAGAGAAAATAGTATGTATTTCATGGAGTTCCGGATGGATTGCACCATGAACACCGCACAATTTGGTTAGATATTGAATAATAATCGGCGCTTTTTCTTCAATATATCGATGATGCGTTTTGGTAATATAATCTGCAATCATATCCGCAGGCCAAGATTTATAATCAAAAGACTGATTGACAGAACTGTTTCTGGCTTTTTCGATATGTTCGATAAGCTCACTTTCTTCGATATCTCTTTTTTTACATACTTCCTCAATAGTTCGATATCCTTTACAGCAAAAATCGATGTGGTATTTCGTGAAAATTGCCGCTGTTCTAAAATCATCTGCTACAATTTCGCCAATCGTGGTTTTATTTGTTAGTTTCATATTAGTGGGGGGATTTATTGGTTTCAGCACATTTCTTTGTTTGATGCCTTGCATTGTTTAACAATGATTAAAGACACTGCAATCATATTTGAAAATTCTATAAACGGAATTGTAATTTCGTGTGTTTGTGTAAGCGAAACAGCATAATTATGAAGCTCTTTTATTTTTTCAAAAGTCAAATCGGCATCACGTTCTTCGTTGGTATAAAAAGCTGTAACTAGTTTTTGCAATTCTTTTTTCAATATTTCAAAAGCCAGATAATCATCAACCTGATGTGCTTTTGGAAACTTTGGTATTAAAATTCTGTTGGAAAAAAGGAATCCGGCAATGGTTCTATCCACATTCTCCGAAGCTTGATGCGCAAATACCAAAGCCTCTAAAAGCGAATTGGAAGCCAAACGGTTTTTTCCATGAAGTCCTGTTCTTGCACATTCTCCTATAGCATACAGATTTGGAATAGCTGTTGTTCCATTTTGATCTACTTTTATTCCGCCGCATTGATAATGTGCTGCAGGAACAATTGGAATTAAATCTTTTTCAGGTTTAATCCCGAGTTCATTACAATGTGCTGCAATTATGGGGAAATTGGCGTAAAATTCAGCTTTGTTTAAATGTCTGCAATCCAGGTAAACGTGATCTTTTCCGCTTAAACGAAGTTCTTTACTGATGGCACTTGATACCATATCGCGTGTAGCCAGCTCGCCCCGAATGTCATATTTAAATAAAAACCTTTTTTTGTCTTCGTTTACAATATGAGCACCAAAACCTCTTACCGCTTCGGAGATTAGAAACAACGGATTCTCTTTACTGGTATATAAAGCTGTTGGATGAAACTGAATGTATTGCATATCCACAATTTCTGCACCTGCGCGTGCTGCCATTGCAAGTCCGTCTCCGGTTGCGATTTTTGGATTGGTAGTGTTTTCAAAAAGCTGTCCGCATCCTCCTGTGCTTAAAACAACTGTTCGTGTTCTGATGTATTTTATTCTATTGTGTTTTTTATCATAAAAGAAAACACCTGTACAAGTCGTTTTATTTTTTCTGGTTTCGGTATTCAGATCAATAACCATATGATTTTCCCAAAGTTCAATGTTGGGCATTTTTCGGATTATTTTGAGCAGTTTACGCTCAATTTCCAATCCGGAACTGTCTTTATGATGTAGTATTCTATGTTGTGAATGCCCGCCTTCCAAACCTAAATTCCATCGGCCTTTTTCATCTTTGTCAAATGAAGTTCCAATTTCAATTAATTCTTTAAGTCTTTCTGGAGCTTGCGTAATGACCATATTAACGATTTCTCTATCGCAAAGTCCGCCTCCGGAACGAAGCGTATCATGTATATGTTTGTTAAAACTATCTTTTATAAGATCTGTCACTACTGCAATGCCACCTTGTGCAAGCTGTGTATTGGTATTTCTGGCTGCTTCTTTAGTCATTATAACAATAGATAAATCTGGGCGTTTTTGAGCCGTTTTCATGGCGAAAAATAATCCCGAAATACCTGAACCGATGATTAATATATCTGTTGTAAGCATGTTATTTTGATTTAGAGTTATTGCAATTTTTTTTTAAGATAATTGAAGCATTTTTTCAATTGGTTTTAAGGCTTCAATTCTCAGTTCTTCTGTTACCAGCATTTCTGGACTTTCATTTTTAAGACACAAATACAGTTTTTCCAATGTATTCATTTTCATGAAAGCACATTCGCTGCAGGCACAGCTATTGTCTTCTGTGGAAGGAGCCGGAATCAGCGTCTTGTTCGGTACAGCTTTTGAAAGCTCATGCAGGATACCGGCTTCTGTAGCCACAATGTAAACGGCAGCAGGATCCGTTTTAATGAAATTAATAATACCCGAGGTAGAGCCGATGAAATGCGCTGCTTTTAAAATATGACTTTCTGACTCTGGGTGGGCTGCAATTTTTGCAGTCGGATTTTTGTTGTATAATTCGATTAGTTTGTCTAATGAAAAGGCTTCATGTACCACGCACGAGCCTTTCCATAAGACGAGTTCACGTTTGGTTTCCTTTTGAAGATAATTACCTAAATTTTCATCCGGTGCAAAAATGATTTTATGTTCGTCGGGTATCGATTCTATTATTTTTTTGGCATTCGCCGAAGTACAAACCAAATCGCTCATGGCTTTTATTTCGGCAGAACAGTTGATATAAGTTACCACTACATGATCAGGATATTGTGTTTTAAATTCGCTGAAATCTTTCGGATCACAGCCATCTGCAAGCGAACATCCGGCTTCCCAATCTGGCAGCAACACTTTTTTATTGGGATTCAAAATTTTGGCCGTTTCTGCCATAAAATGAACTCCCGCAAATACAATGATGTCTGCATTGGTATTTTGTGCTTTTTTAGCCAATTCAAGACTGTCCCCAATAAAATCTGCTATTTCCTGAATGTTCTCATCTTGATAATAATGAGCCAGAATAACAGCTTTTTTTTCCTGTTTCAATCGGGTTATTTCTTGTATTAGAAAGTTCTTATCCATTTTTATAATCTTAATAAAATGTTGGTTTGGAAGTGCTTTTAAGCATATAATTTTAATAGGGTAAATGTATTATCATCATTTCTTTCAAAACATGATTCAAATCATACTGTTTTATATTTGTTTTTATATGTTAACCTTGAGAATTAATTTTAATTAAAAGAAAAATTGAGATTTACAAAGATATTTCGTCCCATTCGCGGAATTTTATTCCAGTCGGCATAAGTGGTGTAATATTTGTCAAAAATGTTTTCTACACCAGTTTGTATTTTTAATTTGTTTTGGCTCCAATTGAAAGTATAGCCTGCATTAATTCCAAAAATGACATAATCTGGGGTTTTAGTTTGCCCGTACACTTTTGCAAATTCATTTTGAGCCAGATTTCCTAAAGCATTAATTCCAGCATTGAAATTTTCTTTCTTAAAATCGATTCCAGCGCTGTATTTAATTGGACTTATAAATGGAAGATTATTTCCTTCATGATCTTTTCCTGAACTATAAGTAAGCTGAGATTTGAATTGCCAATTTTCTAGAAAATCGTAAGTCAGATTAAAATCGGTATTGAATATTTTGGCATTATCTATAGCCTCATATCTTTTTACCCCAGAAGCACCAATAGTCATAGGAAGCGTATTTGGATCAATTTTACCTATTATGTAGTTTGAAAAATAGAAATACGAACCCGTAATTTTTGCTGATAATTGCGATGTTTTATAGCCAATTGAAAAGTTTCCTTCAAGAGCATTTTCATTTTTTAGATTTGGATTTCCGATATAATCATAAAAATCACTGCTGTTATACAGATAAAATCCATAGCCTTCAGAAACAGAAGGAGCTCTTTCGGCGTAAGCCAAACCAAATCCGAATTCAAATTGCCCTTCATTTTTGGTGTAATTTGTAGCAAAGCTTTTTAGAAAACGGTTTTTTGAAGCATCCATATCAGGATAAAAAATGCGAAGACTCGCTAAACCAAAATCATTTGCTACGGTATTATTTTGGAATCCGAGATTTGCACCAATTCTCAGATGATCTTTTTCGGAAATAGTAATATTATCTTCTAAAGACAATCCGTTATATAATGTTCTAACATCTGGCCATGTATACATAAACATGAGGTTTTCTTTTGGATTTGTCGGATACATGGTCATCTCTGCAATGGACTTATTGTAAAAGCCGTTCAAGTCAGCTAGAAAATTATGGTTTTTAATTTTTCCTTTAATTCTCGAGTAATAACCATAAGTATCAGACCATCCAGGCATATCCATGTGTATCGGTACGGTTGGTCTTTTGGTATCGTCCATTTTATGAGTTATAGAATTGTAATATCCTTTTGTTTCCCAATTTGTTATCAGGCGTGATTTTGGCACATATTTATAACTTAGAGATACAATTTTAGCTTCGGCTAAAGAAACATCCATAGGAAGGGCAGGGTAGCCCACATTTGTTGCTTTGTCATTAATTACAGAAGCTTCCAATAGATTTTGTTTGTTTATAAAATAACCTGCAGTAGCAGAAATATTGTATTTTGTAAATTGAGAAAAAGGGATTTCTTTATTGTCACCTGCTTTATAATTATCGGCATCACGATGCATAAAATCGATATGAGTATAAAATTGAGAATCATTGTACCCTAAAGAAGCTCCAATAATTTTTTGAAAATTATTGCTTTCAAAGCCAGAATTTAAACTGCCGTTCCAGCCTGTATTTTTATCATTAAACTGATTGCGTTTTAAATCGACAGATCCGCCAATTCCTGCACCATGACAGCTTGCTTGCTGTCCAGATGCTACGCTGGCTTCGGCCAAATTTGAAACCTCTACATAAGAAGTAATCGGATCCATTTTGTCGGTACACGCGCCAAATATGCGCATTCCGTCAATCGTAATCACGGTGCGTTCTGTAGCCATGTTATTTATAACAGGTTCCCATGCATAAGCACCTCTTTTAATCATATTAACTTTTGATGATTTTGAGAGATATTCTTCTACAGAGGTTAATGATTTTGATTGTTTTAGATGTAAAGAAGGTTTACTTCCAATGACAATTATTTCGTTAAGCTTTACGGTTTCTAGACTATCATTTGGTTTTTCCTGCGCCCAGCATATTGTTGAAAATACAGCCAAGAAGGTTGCTGTTAGATTTTTCATCATTTCATACTTTAATAGAAAGAGACAAATTGTGTTATGCCTCTTTCTTGTTATTTTTTAGACTTAAAATTCAATCTCAAAATAAAGACTGCTTGACGGATTGTCTGTTGTAACAGGTTCACCTTTTAGAACTTCATCTTTTTCATTATATACCTGAAGGTTTATTTTCCAGTATCCTGTCATGGTCAAAGAAAGTTTTCCTTTATAAAAACTATTAGTTTCAGATTGAAGCAAATCAGTGTTATTAGGAGAACCGTGATTTCCCATGCTTGGCATTCTTGGATCGATTTTAACTTTGAAATTGTTTACAGCATCAAAATTCATCATATCCTTCATTTTGTAAATTCCTACTGTCATGTCGTTTATAGCGACTTTTGGAGAAGATGGTGCGACATAGGCAATTACGTAATTGTTTCCGTCGCTTCCTTTAAAAGAGCTTACAGTTCGTTTTGCCGATGCAGGAACATTTATTTTGTCAGTTGCGGTGTAGCTTGCGCCATTAATTTTGTATGTAATGCTTAGTTCCCAATATTCCGTTTCGTTTTGCGCCATTTGGAAAATGATATCTCCTTCAAATACCGTTTTCTTGTCCATTTTTTCTACTTCAGATCTTGGACAAGAGTGCTGCATCATAGCCATGTGCATTAACGGTGTCCAATTGATTTCGGCATCTGTAATATAAGTGCTGGTTTTCTTGTCTTTTATTCGAAGTGAAATATGATTGTATCCCTGAACCAAAGAACCAGTTGATGAATACAATTCTATAATATGAGTGTCATTTGCGATTTCCTGTATTTTATGTAGTCCGCTTGTTTCATCTACTGGAATTGAAGAAGAATCGTCATCAGAAGAGCAAGCTAATGAGGTAATTGCTAGAAATAAAATGGCTGTGTATTTTAAAATTTTCATAAGATTTTAATTTAAATAATGATAATAAAAGGTCTGTCGAATGAATTCGATAGGAGGAAAAGAATGAAATAAAAATCAAATGAAAATCGGAGGGCGGAAGATGTTGATGGCCTCTAAATGAGAATATAAGTTGTTATAAAATGCATTTACTATAAAAGTAGAAACTCTATTTTTTTCAAAAGAGAATACTGGGATTTGTACCATAAACAGAATCACAGTTTCTGCTGTTTCACTTTTCTTTTCGTTAGAAGCTGGCGTATCGTTTTTATAGCTTTTTGCCAGTTCTTTTTTCAAATGACATTTTCCGTTACAATGAAGTTCGGGAGCATTTTTGTTTTCGCATAATTCAGTTGCGATGTAATGGTAGTTGACCACATAATCCAGAAATGGAAATGCTGGGCGAAATACCACTGCAAATAAAAATATGTAAACACAAAACTTCATTGCTTGTTGATTTTTGAGAATACGAAGGTATTATGAACTTTTTTTTGAGGATATGATTGCAATCATACTTTACTAAAAACAAGTTTTAGAATTTTGATCAAAAGTTTAACAAGTAAAAAACAAAGTAATGAACAGATTATTTTTATTAACCATGTTTGGTTTTGCCCTGCTCACATCATGCGGGAAAGAAAAGTCAAACACCGATCAGGATTTTTCTACTCCAGCTGCAGCTGAGAAAACAGCTGATGCAGAATCTTACGATCCAAAAAGAGGTCTTGGGAAGTATGAAACAGTTGAATTAGGAGCTTCTTTAGATAAAGCATTAGCTGAAAAAGGGCTTAAAACTGCTGAAGTAAAATGCACTTCTTGTCATAAACCAACAGATGAAAAATTAGTTGGTCCTGGATGGAAAGGGGTAACAAAAAGAAGAACACCGCAATGGATCATGAATTTTATTACCAATCCAGATCCAATGATTGACAAAGATCCAGAATTGCAGGCACAATTAGAGCTTTGCATGATTCGTATGCCTAATCAGGGATTAACAGAAGATGAAGCAAGATCTATTTTGGAATATATGCGCCAGAATGATGGAGTGAAATAATTAAAAGGAATCAAAATCTAAATAATAGCCTTATGAAAAATAAATTTTTAAAATCGATTTTCGTTGTTACGTTAGGGTGTGCTTTGTTTGTTTCGTGCAAACCGAAAGATTCTACAGATGCTGTTGAAGGCGATGCTGCCCAAAAAGTGTATGTAGCACCCGGAAAATATGATGAATTCTATAACTTTGTATCTGGCGGTTTTAGCGGTCAGGTCAGTGTTTACGGACTTCCGAGCGGAAGATTGCTAAAGGTAATGCCTGTGTTTTCTGAAGATCCACAAAGCGGTTACGGTTACAGTGAAGAAACAAAACCAATGTTGAATACCTCTCATGGTTATGTACCTTGGGATGACCAGCATCACTTGGATTTATCGCAAACAAATGGAGAAGTAGACGGACGATGGATTTTCGCTAATGCGAATAATACGCCACGTATTGCACGTATTGACTTGAAAACGTTTAGAACTGCCGAAATTATTGAGCTTCCAAACTGTGCGGGTAATCACTCTTCACCATTTATTACGGAGAACACAGAATATGTAGTAGGAGCAAGTCGTTTTAGTGTGCCACCAGATAATGATAATGGCGATGTGCCTATTAATACGTACAAGAAAAACTTTAAAGGATATCTTAGTTTCGTAAAAATTGGTAAAGAAGGTCAATTGGATCTTTCTTTCCAAATCGTTGCTCCAGGTGTGAATTTTGATCTTAGCCACCCAGGAAAAAAAGAATCTCACGGATGGTTTTTCTTCTCTTGCTATAATACAGAACAAGCCAATACCTTATTGGAAGTTAATGCTTCTAAAAATGACAAGGATTTTATCATGGCGGTAAACTGGAAAAAAGCAGAAGAATATATTAAAGCTGGAAAAGGAAAACGAATTCCTGCAAAATATGCCCACAATACTTGGGATGAAAAAACTCAAAGTGCTAAATCTGTAATCATGAATGAGGTTTTAACTCTAGATGCTTCAGAATTGAAAGATATCTGTTATATGATTCCTTGTCCGAAATCGCCACACGGCTGTGATATAGATCCAACAGGAGAATATATTATCGGAAGTGGAAAATTGGCAGCTTTGATTCCGGTGTTTAGTTTCACAAAATTAAAAGATGCAATTGCTAAAAAACAATTTGATGGTGCTTATGCAGGAATTCCAGTTGTAAAATATGAAGCAGCACTTTATGGTGAAGTTCAAAAACCCGGTTTAGGGCCTCTTCATACAGAATTTGATGGAAAAGGAAATGCTTACACTACAATGTTCGTTTCATCTGAGGTTGTAAAATGGAATATTAAAGATCTAAAAGTTTTAGACAGAAAAGCAACGTATTATTCTCCTGGACACTTAATGGTTCCTGGTGGAAATACAGAAAAACCATTTGGAAAATACATGGTGGTTTATAACAAAATTACCAAAGATCGTTTCTTGCCAACTGGACCAGAATTAGCTCAAAGTGCACAGTTGTTTGATATTAGCGGAGAAAAAATGAAATTGCTTCTGGATTTCCCAACTATTGGAGAACCACACTACGCACAAGGTATTCCAGCAGATAAAGTTAGAAATAATGGACAGCTGAAATATTATGATATTGCAGCCAACAAACATCCTTTTGCGACTAAAGGTGAAAAAGAATCTAAAGTAGTTCGAGAAGGCAATAAGGTACATATTTATATGACTTGTATTCGTTCGCACTTTGCACCAGATAATATTGAAGGAATTCGTGTGGGAGATGAAGTTTATTTCCATGTCACCAACCTTGAGCAAGACTGGGATGTTCCTCACGGATTTGCTATAAAAGGTGCAAACAACGCCGAATTGCTAATCATGCCAGGAGAAACCTTAACATTAAAATGGGTTCCTGAGAAAAAAGGAATCTTCCCATTCTATTGTACAGACTTCTGCAGTGCATTGCACCAAGAAATGCAAGGTTATGTGCGAGTTTCGCCAGCAGGAAGCAACGTTCCGATTACTTACAGTGTAGGTACCAATTTACCAAAAGAATAGTCAGTAACCATAAGGGAACAAAGTATTCTTTGTTCCCTTTTATTTTGAATTATTATGAAAAATAAAAAACTATCCCCTTTTTCTAAAGTTATGCTATTTTTATCAGGGCTTTTATTAATTGGAGCTGTATTCTTTCCTATTTGGAAAATTGAACTTACGGCACCCCAATATCCTGAAGGTTTGGTATTAAAACTTCATGCTTCTAAGATTGCTGGTGATGTTGATATTATAAACGGATTGAATCATTATATTGGAATGAAAACTCTGCATACAGAAGATTTTATTGAGTTTAAAGTGCTACCGTTTATTCTTGTAGGATTAGGAATTGTTTCAATTGCTTGTGCATGGAAATCAAATAGAAAAGGACTCTTTGTATTCTTCTTTTCTTTTGTGCTGTTTGGAATATTATCTGCTTGCGATTTCTACAGATGGAATTATGAATACGGACATAATCTAGATCCGAATGCTGCTATTAGAGTTCCTGGAATGGCTTATCAGCCGCCAATGCTTGGATACAAACAATTATTAAATTTTGGCGCTTATTCAATTCCGGATATTGGAGGATGGATGCTAATTGTAGTTGGAGCTTTGCTATTTGCTGCTATTATAAAGGAAAAATATACTAAACCATCTGGTCGGCTCTTGGGCGTTTTGCTTGTTTGCACTTTTCTTTTTTCATGTTCTGGAGACAAACCTGTTCCTATTAAACTAAATACTGATAATTGTGATTTCTGTATGATGGGAATTAGTGACGGAAGACACGGAGCCGAAATTATTACGGAGAAAGGAAGGGCGTACAAGTTTGATGATATTGCTTGTATGGCACATTATTGTAAAGAGCATAAAGACACCAAAATAAAAGCATATTACGTACACGATTACGCCAATAATAATGAATTAATAAAGACAGAAAACGCTTTTTTTGTTTCGGGTGGCACGATAAAAAGTCCGATGAATGGAAATATTGCCGCTTTTTCTAACAAGAGTGAGGCAAAAGCTTTTGAAGCAGAATCAAAAGGAGTTGAAACAGAATGGACTGCAATTTTGAATAAATAAAATGCCGTCTTAATTAAAATATTAAATCATGAAATTTCATATTTGCCTTTCATTGCTATTGTTTTTTAATTGTCTCTGGTCTCAAAAGATTGAGGTAGGTTCAGATAAGTCAGTTAAAACAATTAAAAAGGCAATAGAACTTGCCAAATCTGGTGACACTATTATTGTCAATAAAGGCATTTATCGAGAAGGTAATATTATTATAGATAAAAAATTAATTCTACAAGGAAAAGGCTTGCCAGTTCTGGATGGACAGCAAAAATATGAAGTAGTTTCGATAAAAGCCGACAGCGTAATTTTCTCTGGGTTTAAAGTTATCAATTCAGGATATGCGTCCCTTAATGATCCCTGTGGAATTAAAATATATGATAAAATCGGAGTTGTCGTAAAAGACAATGTTCTAGATAATAATTTTTTCGGAATTTATGTTCAGAAAGGATCAAACTGCATCGTAAAAAACAATACCATAAAAGCCTATCAAAAAGAAGAACAGCGTATTGGCAACGGTATTCATTGCTGGAAAAGCGATAGCATGCAGATTATAGGAAATAGAATTTCGGGACATCGTGACGGAATTTATTTTGAGTTTGTTTCTAATTCTGTCATTTGGCGAAATGTATCTAAAGCCAACATTCGTTACGGATTACACTTTATGTTCTCCAATGATGATTCTTACATAGGCAATGTTTTTAAAAATAATGGAGCAGGAGTGGCGGTCATGTTTACCAAAAATGTAAAAATGTTCAACAATTATTTTGAAGAGAACTGGGGCGACGCTGCTTATGGTTTACTGCTCAAAGAAATTTCAGACAGCTATATTGTTGGAAATAAATTTATCCGCAATACTTCTGGAATTTATATGGAAGGAACAAGCCGTGTAAAATTGGAAAAGAACATTTTTAAAGACAATGGATGGGGAATGAAAGTGCAGGCAAGCTGTATGGATAATGAGATTTCGTTTAATAATTTTCTTTCCAATACTTTCGATATCAGTACTAACGGAAGTTTGGTTCTAAATCATTTCAATAATAATTATTGGGATAAATATGAAGGCTACGATTTAAATCGGGACGGAATTGGCGATGTGCCTTTTCATCCGCTGAGTCTTTTTGCTGTTATTACAGAAAACAATCCGTCGGCTATGCTTTTGTTTCGAAGTTTTATGATTACGCTTTTGGATAAATCAGAAAAAATCCTTCCGAGCATAACACCCGATAATTTTGTAGATGAATCTCCCGAAATGAAATCTCTCATATTATGATTACTTTAAAAAATATAAATAAAAAATTTGGCAGACTAGAGGTTTTGAAAGATGTAAACCTTGAGTTTAAAGCAGGAGAATGCATTGCGCTTATTGGTCCAAACGGCTGTGGAAAAACAACTTTGATAAAATCGATCTTAGGAATGGTATTGCCTGATAGTGGTGATATTTTACTTCATGAAGAATCTATTTTAAAGAAGTTTGAATATCGGAATAAAATAGGTTACATGCCACAAATTGGCCGTTATCCTGATAATATGACCATTTCTCAGATTATAGAAATGATCAAGCAGATTCGGAATTCGAAAAAAGAATTGGATGAGGATTTGATAAAAGCTTTTAAATTAGATAAAATGAGCGACAAACAAATGAGGACACTTTCTGGCGGAACAACGCAAAAAGTAAGTGCAACATTAGCTTTCCTTTTTAATCCTGATGTTTTAATTCTAGACGAACCGACTGCAGGACTAGATCCGTTGGCGGCCGAAATTTTGAAAGAGAAAATCATTAAAGAGAAAAACAAAGGAAAACTAATCTTGATCACTTCGCATTTATTGAGTGAATTAGATGATATGATTACTCAAATCATTTTTATGCAAGACGGAAAAGTACATTTTCATAAAACGATTAAAGATCTCTTGGAATCAACTGGAGAAAACAAAATTTCAAAATCTATTGCCACAATATTAAAAGAAAAACAGCATGAACAGAATAATTAAAATTGTCTTATTGGATATTCTTAAAAATAAGATTGTTGTGAGTTATGCTCTAATTCTAGCGCTGCTTTCTTGGGGATCTTTTATGCTTGAAGATAATACAGCTAAAGGTTTACTAACGATTTTGAACGTTATTTTATTCACAGTCCCACTAGTATCAATACTTTTTTCTACTATCTATATATACAATAGTTCAGAGTTTATAGAACTTTTGTTGAGCCAGCCTATCAAAAGAAAGAAAATCTGGATTAGTTTGTTTACAGGACTTTCTATAGCGATGCTTTTGGCTTTTTTTCTTGGAGCAGGAATTCCTCTTTTGGTAAATGCGCCAGGAATGGCAGGATTGATGATGGTTCTGTCTGGAAGTTTAATTTCTGTTGTTTTTGTGTCACTGGCTTTTTTGAGCTGTATTTTAACTCGAGATAAAGCAATGGGAATAGGTTTGGCCATTTTATTTTGGATGTATTTTGCCATATTGTTTGATGCTTTGGTGTTATTTCTTTTGTTTCAATTTGCAGAATATCCAATCGAAGAAGCGATGGTAGGAATTACAGCTTCAAGTCCGATTGATTTGGCTAGAATACAAATATTGCTGCATTTAGATCAATCTGCAATGATGGGTTATACAGGTGCTATTTTTAAAGATTTTTTCGGAACAACTATCGGGTTGGTGATTTCTTTTTTACTGCTTGTTTTGTGGATAGCAGTTCCGTTTTTAATTTCGGTTAGAAAATTTGACCGTAAGGATCTTTAATTTTTTATTATTTATTCAGAACAAAATAAATATGAAAACAGATATTAAAAATAAAGATGATATAATTGTATTGGTAGATGCTTTTTACTTGAAAGTAAGATCAGATTCGACTATAGGATATTTGTTTACAGAAATCGCTGCAGTCAATTGGGAGAAACATCTGCCGATTATGTATAACTTTTGGGATAACATTCTTTTTCATACGGGAAATTTTGAAGGAAATCCTATGATGAAGCATCGAACGCTGAACCTGAAAAGTATACTTACAGATGCTCATTTTAAACATTGGACAAAGCTTTGGAAAAAAACAGTCGATGATTTGTTTGAAGGAGAAAAGGCTGATGAGATAAAAGTAAGGGCAGAAAATATTTCAAAATTAATGATGAACAAGGTCATTTCTTAATATAAAAACGGGAACTTTTAAAGCTCCCGTTTTTATTTTTAAAGCTATTAGAACTGAATTAATAATTTCTTTTACTCTTATACAAATAAAGAAAAAATGGAATTGTTTAAGTATGATTCAAATCATAAGACATGAAATTAGTAAAACAATTTGTGATCTATAATTTCAATTTTTTTGTTTTTGCTCATAAGTGACAATGTGCGTATTACGGTTTCTACCCGCAGTCCTGTAAAATCTGCAATTTCTTGCCTTGTATATGGAATTTTCATTTTTGTGCACGATGCGATATTTTCCTGTTTTTTTAAGTTATCTAAAAAATACTGAATACGATATTCTGGTTTATGATTGACTATATTTTTAGAAAAAACAATTTTATTATAGATTTTCCATGCAAATAATTTGAGTATTTTAAATTGCATTTCCGGGTTTTCTTCAAGAAAAGAAAAGAAGTTTGTTTTGGATAATTTTAAAACAATACAGTCCGTCTGGGCAATTGCCGAAGCGGGGTAGGGCTGTCCGATAAAAAGTGGCGGTTCGCCAAAACTATTTCCTTCATTAAAAATACCAACCGTCAAATCTTTGCCATCTTCGTTAGTATAACTCATTTTTACTGTTCCTTCTAAAATTTGAAAATAGGAAAGTGCAACATCATTTTCAAAAAAAATAATTGAATTTTTAGGAATCTTTTTAGCTACAGCACCCCAAGTGTAAAGTAAGTCAGTATCAATATGCATGGCGAAACAATTAACACATTATAAGAAATTGGTTAAGTATTTGGTATTGTTTTAATTAAAACAAATGAAGGCATTAAAAAGGAAATAAAATATGATAATTGTTAGTTTTTGAATTGTTTTAAAATAAAAGTATACTCTAATGATATTGGGAAAATATTAGTGCGATAAAGGAGGGTGTTATGAAAAAGAAAAAGCATGATGAAGAGATAAAGAAACTCTTGCATCATGCTTTATACAATTGTAGTTAAAAAAAATTATTTTGCGTCTATCAGTATAAGTGAAACTCTTCTGTTGAGCGGTTTATTTTCTGCAGGATTGTTTGGAACGAGTGGTTCACTTTCTCCTTTTGAGAACAGATGCATACGATTGGATTGGATTCCTTTATTCTTTAAATAATCGGCTACAGCCTGAGCTCTTTGCATTCCGATTTCAAGATTGCGTTCTTTGGTTCCAATATCACAGGTATAGCCTGTAATATTTAAATCTGTATCTTGGTTTGCGTTTAAAATTTTAGCAATTTCGTCTAATCTGGAAGCGAGTTCCGGAGTTACACTTGTATTTCCAACTTCCTGAAATGCCAGCGGTTTTTTCTCGATATAATTTCTTTCTTCCGTTGTCAATTCAGTTTTGACAGGAGCCGTTTCAACTATTTTTTGCTGAGTAGGAGGAGTTTCCTGAACAGGAGCAGCAACTTGTGTTTGAACTACTGTTTCTGTTTTTGGTTCTGCGGGTTGTGATTTTTCTTTAGCTAATGAAAAACCTAATTTAATCTGAATGCCTGCAGAAAGGTAGCGGGTGTCCTGAACAATTCTTTTATTTCCGATTGTACCATTTGCCTGAGTATTATTAATTCCGTTTGGATCATAAGCCACGATATTAAGATCTGGAGTTTCTTTGGCTAAATTGGTTAAACCATAATCCAGATAAATTCCAGTATAAAGCTGTGTCTTTTCTTTGATTTTAAAAGTAAGCCCTGTTTCTGCACTTAATAAAAACGTGGGATCCAAACTTGTTTTTGTTTCGTCTTTCCAGTTTGTTAACTGTCCAAAACCATGAGAGGGCAGGTCATCGATCACTAAATTTAAATCCGGATAATAACCGCTCAGCTGTAATTGATTAGCCGACGCTTTTACGGTTTGCTTTCCGGGAAAAAGGATTTTTCCTCCAAATCCAAGATACCATTGCGTGTTAGAAGCAAAAGCAGTTCTGTATTGGATAAGAAGTGGAATGGAGGCTGCAATAAAATGTTGTTCTTCCTTGTACTTTGACGGAGTTACACGGTATTCAAATGCAGAAGTTTGATCGTCAACTTCGTAAGAGTTGATAGTGTTTCCATCATTCAGTTCAAAACTGTTCTGATTGTACATTACATCAATTCCTGTAGAAATTCCCCAATTTTTACTGAAGAAATAGGTGTATCCAACACCAATTCCTCCTCCAAATTTTAGTTTGCCTTCTCCAATAGAGCTATCGTAAAGAATTCCCGATGGTCCTCCATTGATTTTTATATTAAGTTCCTGTGCTTTTATAGTGAGATTAAAAAATACTACTATCGCTATGGTGATTTTAATTTTCATTTCTTTCATTTTAAATTAAATCTCATTTTTACTTAACCAATAAGTTGATTGTTTTTTTCTGACCATTACTCAGTGAAAGAACGACAACATAAATGGCTACTTGAGAAGGAGCAGTGATTTGATTTTGAGGTTTTACATTGGTAATAGTCTGCACTAATTTTCCTGTAATGTCAAAAACGGTAATCTCGGATCCATTTAGCTGAGATTCGCTGAAGTCGCATTCTAAAGTAAATTCGCTCATTGGCCTTACAGGATTTGGATGGATTTTCAAACTTTTAGAAAAAGCAGTTCCAGTGGCTTCAATTGGACATGATTTAATTGAACTGCCATTTGTATTTTTAGCAATAACATAATACGAACCGTTTAATGGCTGGTTTTCGCTGTAATACTGGCGTGTTGCACCAGAAACAGCACTTCCGTTTTTATACCATTGGTAGCTTGTAAAACTATTGGATTTATTATCAAATAAAAGAACATCTGCCCATTGTTGTGTTATAAGTCCGGATTGACTTACTTCGATTGGTTGAATTACAGCCACAGCAGGATTATGATTCTGATCTCCGTTTTGAACAGCTGTAATCGTTGTGCTTCCGGAATTCAAAATAGTTAAAGTTGATTCATTTATTGTACCGATTTCGTTATTAGCTATGGTGTATGAAACAGTTAATCCGCTGTCTGTTGTTGCGTTTAAGTTAATAACAGTCGAATCATCACAGCCAAATTCTAAAGTCTGATCCCAGGTTATAGTCTGATTTGCTTTTGTGATTTCAAATTCAGCACCAGTAAAAACAATTGTGTAATCTGCGCCGGCATTGATATTTCCTGGTGTGATATTGTATTTTCCGACATTTTCTCCCATTTCTCTGGAAAGTTGTCCGGTAATTATAGTATTAGTATCTCCGTTAGCAAATCCAGTTGCAGTATAATTGAATACTGGATCAGAAGTGCCATAAACTTTTGTATGCCCTGAAGATGCAGTTATATTCAGTGTATATTTTTCTGTAGTAAAACTAACTTCATTTCCATAATTAATATAACCATTACTGTTTGCAGCATACGTTCTAATGTAATAAGTTCGGTTTCCTCTAAGACCAGTTAAAGTGGTTGTAAAGTTGCCTAATGCAGCAGTTGTATTGATTTTAGTGTCTGCTGTAGATGGATTGGTATGTAATGCGTATACAAAACCAACTTCTGTTAAACATTCTCCCTTATCCGTATTTATTCCGTCAGAAGAAGCTGTGCCTGATAGTTTAGCTCCGGAAACTGTTATTTCTGAAACACTTGCTGTATTAAGATTAACTGGATTTTCCGGCTGTTTTATTTCGATAAATGTAGATAAAGTACAAGAATTACTGTCTTTTAGAATGACTTCATAAGTTCCTTTGGCAAGCCCCGTTACAGATGATGTGGTTGCTCCGTTGTGTTTCCATAAGTAAGTATATGGAGCGCTTCCTCCTGTTGCCGTTATTGAAGCAGAACCGTTATTTCCATTATGACAGGAAACATCTATTATTGTTGCATTTGTAGCTAAAACATCGGGTTCTGTAATTGTAATTGTTTTAGAAATTGAACATAAATTTGCATCAGTTGCAGTTACAGTATAAACTCCCGCAGAAAGACCAGTTGCCGTCGCCGCAGTTCCTCCAGATGGAGCCCAGGAATAAGTATAAGTTCCGGTTCCGCCGGATACAGTTACAGAAGCCGAACCGTTATTACCTCCATTACAAGATACATTTGTATGTGAATCTAATATAGAAAGTACTGGAGGTTCTATGATTTGAACGGTTTGAGTTGTAAAACATCCGTTTTCGTCCGTAACAGTAACGGTATAAGTATTCGGACTTAATCCAGTTGCCGTAGCCGCAGTTCCACCAAATGGAGCCCATGCGTAAGTATAAGTTCCGGTTCCTCCAGAAGCTGTTACAGTAGCAGTACCATTATTGGCACCATTACATAAAACATCTGTTTTGGATATCGCCGCAGTAAGCTGATCAGGCTCCTTTATAGTAACATTTGCTGTTATCATACATAGATTAGCATCTTTAACTGTTACAGTATAATTTCCTGCGGCAAGTCCACTAGCTGTTGCATTTGTTCCTCCAGATGGAGCCCATGAGTAAGTATATGTTCCCGTTCCTCCAGTAACATTCACCGTTGCAGTTCCGTTAGATCCATTTTTACAAGAAACATTTGTTTGAGACGTTGATGCCGTTAGAAGAGGTGGTTCTGTAATCGTAAAACTTTGTGTTTTTTGACATAAATTAGCATCTTTTACTGTTACCGTGTAAGTTCCGGCAGCGAGTCCGTTTGCGGTTGCAGCACTTCCTCCGGAAGGCGCCCATGAATAAGTATATGCACCAGTTCCACCAGTAACATTTACAGTGGCAGAACCATTTGTTCCGCCATTACAAGTAACATTTGTTTGTGCACCTGCAGTAGCTATAAGTGCCGATGGCTGTGTAATTGTAAAGTTTTTTGTTATAGAACATCCATTAGAAGCCGTAATCAATATGCTATAATTACCTGCAGCAAGATTTGTAGCTGTATCGGTATTACCTCCCGAAGGCGACCAAACATAAGTATATGGTCCAGGAGCTCCAGTCGGAATTACCCCAGCTGAGCCTGTATTGACACCATTACATAATAAATTAGTCTGAAAAGTGCTGGCAACTAGTGTATTATTAGTGGCAATAACAAAATTTTTGGTAATGCTACAACCATTAGCGTCAGTGATCAAACAGCTATGGTTACCAGCCGCCAAACCTGAAACACTTTGTGTTGTAGCGCCTCCAGGTGTCCATAAATAACTATAACCTCCTACACCCCCGAATGGTGTTACGGCTGCATCGCCACCAGAAGAGCAAGTGGCATTTGTTTGTGAAGTTGTTGCACCTAAAGTCAAAGGTTGGTTAATAGTAATATTTTTTGTTATAGAGCATCCGTTTGCGTCAGTTATTAAGCAACTGTAATTTCCTACGGCTAATCCAGAAGCTGTAGCTCCAGTTCCTCCATATGGAGACCATAAATAGGTATAAGCACTGGTTCCACCAGTTGGTGTTACTGTAGCACTTCCTGTTGAACCACCATTACATGCAACGTCTGTTTTAGAAATTCCTGAAATTAAAGGTGTTGGTTGGTTAATGGTAAAGCTCTGTGTAGTTTGGCAGATATTTGCATCGGTAACTGTGACAGTATAAGTCCCAGCAACCAGGCCAGATGCTGTGGCTGCGGTTCCGCCAGTAGGAGACCAATAATAAGTATATGAAGGAGTACCTCCAGTTACTGCCACGGTTGCAGAACCATTAGCGCCACCATTGCAGCTAACATTGGTTTGTGCACCAACTGATGCTACTAATTGATTAGGTTGTGTTATCGTAAAACTTCGCGTTGCTGTACAACCGTTGGCATCAGTAACGGTAACGGTATATGTTCCTGCAGCAATTCCTGTGGCGGTCGCATTAGTACCTCCATATGGAGCCCATGAATACGTATAACCAGGAGTACCACCAGATGCTATTACTTGTGCTGTCCCGTTACTACCGCCATTACAACTTGTATTATTTATAGTACCTGCTGTTGTAGATAATGCTGCTGCAGGTTGAGTTATTGTAAAACTTTGAGTATCTGTACAGTTGTTGGCATCAGTTACAGTTACTGTATATGTTCCTGCTGAAAGTCCTGTAGCTGTTGACGAAGTTCCGCCTGAAGGGGCCCAAGAATATGAATACGCGCCTGTTCCTCCTGTTACATTAACAGTTGCAGATCCTGTAGAACCTCCAAAACAGGCTATGTTGGTTTGAGCAAGTGGTGACGCATTTAAAGGAGCACTAGGTTGCGTAATAGTAAATGATTCTGTTGCTTGACAATTATTAGCATCCGTAACAGTTACCGTATAAGTACCAGCTGCAAGTCCGGTTGCAGTGGCGGCAGTTCCACCAGATGGAGCCCAGGAGTAGGTATACGTACCTGCTCCGTTACTGGCTGTAGCAGTGGCTTCGCCAGTTGAATTGCCATAACATTTTACATCAATTTTACTTACCGTTACATTGATATGATTTACATTTAGTGTAGCGCTATTTGACGTTGCATCTGGAGAACATGTTCCTTTTGCTACAGCGCGATACTTGTATCCATTCATCGTTCCTGTTGCTCCAGTAATGTTTAGAGTGGTGGTATTTGCACCAGAATAAGGTGCATTGTTTGAAATATTTGAAAAACCACTTCCTTGATCTACCTGCCATTGATATTGTGTTGCATTACTGGCCGATACAGAAAAAGAAACATTGCCTCCTGAACAAATAGGGCTGTTATTAATAGGATTTAATGTTATTGCTGGAGCAGAGTTAATATTTAAAGTGGCTGTATTTGAAGAAGTAGATGTTCCACAGGACCCTGATGCGATTACTTTATATTGATATCCATTCATTGCGGCTGTTGCGCCAGTTATGGTAAGTGTAGATGATGTACCACCGGAATACGGCGCACTGTTAGGAACATTTGTAAATCCGGTTCCGGTATTTACCTGCCATTGATAGTTATCTGCAAAATTTGCTGCTGCAGTGAAAGAACTATTGGCACCGGCACAAATTGTACTGTTAGACGGTTGTGATGAAAAGTTTAAACAACCTAGTACTACGTTGCTATCTTTTACCCAGGTAAAGGCATCTAACCCTATATAAGCAAAGTTTCCACCTGCTGTAATCTGAAGTTGATCTATAATTATGTTAGAATAATTTTGCCCATTTAAGTTGGTTAGATCTATTAAAGTATACCCATTAGTAGAGCCTAATGAAGTAGCAAAACCATTAGTTTTAGTCTGAGTAAATTTGGTTACTCCACTTAGTTTACCTGTGATTGTAAGTGTTCCGGTAACATTTTGATTGAGGTTTGCTTCTGATGCAAATATCCAAAATCGGTTTACTTTAAACAGGTTTGAAGTGGTCTTAATGCTAAAAGAGGCATTTGAATTTGGAGAATTTGCGTTGTCAATATATCTATTGTCATTTGCTGTTCCGCTCCAGCCTGTTCCCGGATAATTTGCCTGTATGTCGAATGTAGCGGTATGAGAAATAATGTTAAAAATGACTCCATTGTCTGTAAAACTGGAAGAACCATTTGATTCCGTTTCAAAAGATTCTGTTGAAGTCTGCGCTATTATATTGTTTGAGGTAAAAAATAAAAAAAGAATAAAATAACACAATTTGATAAGTAAGTAGAGTTTTTTCATATCGTTATTGTTTTAGAGAATAGTTAATTAATTTATTAATCTGCTTCTTTAAAAATGACAGAAGCTCCAAAAGAAGTCTGTCGCATCCGAACAAAATAGAATATTACAGGGGGCTTTTGGTAGTATTTGGTGAATAAAACTAAAACTTTACTGACGAAATGCTGAAGAAAATGTTCTGAAACCTGTTTTTTTTGTTCTGAAACCCTCTTATTTTGTTATAAGATAATATCAGAAATTCTTTGATATTTTAAAAATCTGGTCTTCGATATGCAGTTTATCATTGATGATTTTTGATACATGATAAGGGTTTACAGCGGTGCTGCGGTTGATTCTTTTGAAATATTTAGGAGGGAATACTTCTTCGAGATAAGCCATTGTGGTTCTTAAAATCTGATTTTTACCTGATTTAAGATGTATTTCAATGTATACGTGATCTGCTTCGGCAAAAAGGAAATCTTTGGACTGAAAATAATAAATCTGTTTTCCCAGTTCAATTTTAAAAGTTGCATCTTCATTGGCTAAAGCCAGATGAATAGCAGTTATAAGATTTACTTTTTCTACCGGTTTAGAAAGATAAGCAGACGGCCTAAGATTGGTTACTTTTTCTAAAGTACCAGGATCAGTTAGGGCTGTTGTAAATATAAAAGGTATCGAAATATTAGTATTTATTAATAATGCCAGGTCTAGTCCCGTTTTATCTCCGGAAAGGGAAATATCAATTAAAACAAGATCAAAAAGTTTATGTGACAAGAGCATTTTTGCTTCTTCATAACCATGAGCGGTCTCAGCGGCAAAAGTAGGTTCCAGCATTTTTTTTAAAGATAAGGCAATTAATACTTCATCTTCTACGATTAATATTCTGCTTTTATGTTCAGTCATTTGGAAACACGATTTTATAGTGGGCGTTTTCTCTGGTATAATTTCCTTTTAATTGTTTTACCATTCCTTCAATAATAATAAGTCCTAAAGAATCATTATTATTATCAAAATTGAAAACTGTTCCATTGTCGAAATAATGAACTATTATTTGATTTTCATCGGTTTTTTTAAGTTCCAAATTTAAAATTAGTTCTCCGACAGGATTTGCATGTTTTATGGAATTGGTTACCAGTTCATTTAAAAGCAATCCTAAAGAAAGTATTTTATCAACATTAAAAAGAATTTTTTCAGCGTCATTTATGTATGTAAATGTTCTTAGACTACTATTTTGATGGGTTTCAAATATTTTTTCGAGATAATTTTGAGTTTCTACCAGTGCATTATCATTATAATTTACACTATAGGTATAAAGTTCATGAGCAATCATGATGGTTTTAATTCGCTGGTAAAGGTCATCAAATCTGTATTTATAATTTTCATTCTTTTCCTGTTCTTTTTGAAAATCGATAAGACTTAAAATCACTGCCAGATTATTTTTAACACGATGGTTTAATTCCTGTACCAGAAATTGTTTTTCTTCGAGACTTGTTTTGAGAGCCAGATTGTTCTCGTAAATTCTTTTTCTCTGTTTTTCAATTTTTCTTTTGTTCTTCATCAGCTGTCGAATAAACAAAGCCAGAACAAGAATTGAAATAATTAATGTTGCATTGAAGACACGGGAGTTCTTGATATTTTTTTTAAGGGACTGTTTCTCCGTTTTTTCTTTTTCAAAATTGTATTGTGTTTCCAGTTCTTTGATCTTAAGATCTCGCTGTTCGCTGTAAAATTTTTTATAGTATTCTGAAGCTTTTTTAAAATAATAAAGGGCAGAATCTGGCTTATTAACCTTTTCTAATATCATACTTTTGGTTTTGTAGACATCTGCGGTATAACTCAGAACATTTGATTTTGATACAATAGCAAGTGCAGAATCGATATAAATTGTGGCAGGCTGATACTCTTTTTTATCAAAGTAGTAGTAACTCAAATTAGTATACATAGAAATAACGGCTTCGTAATGATGCTGTCTTTTGTACAAACAAAGTGCCCTCTTATAATGCTGCAATTCTTTCTCTGAATTCATTCTTCGATTACCAAGTGCTATGATTAAATGTACAACAGGCATATTTATAGTGTCATTTACAGTTTTTGCATATTTTTCTGCCTGCAGTGCCAAATTATATGCAATTTTTGAAGAACCAGTAACACGATAATACGAAGATTTGCGAATAAGAAAATTGGTGTAGTTTTTAGATTTGAGATGAGGATATTTGGAAATCAGTTGTTCTGCTTTTTTTAATTCCTCAATACAAGAAGAGTAGTCGTCATTAATTTCAAAAACCAATGCTCTTTCAACATGAATTTTATGCTGTTGTTCCGGAGTGGTTTGAGAATTACTGACTAAATTTTGAGAAAGTTTAAAAGATTCATCATAAAGCCCCAACTCAGTGAGGATTTTCATTTTCATAATATCCAGTTCAACTTTTGCTGAACCTTGATACATGTCACCATTTGCATTGATGATGTCTAAAGCTTCCTTAAAATTACAGTGTATTATTTTCTGCTCAAGATCTTTTTTCAAGTGCTCAAAAGAGGACTGTCCAAAACAAATTAAGGAGGTTAGAATTAGAAAAAGGCTAATACAAAATCTCACTGCAGGAAAGATTAAAAAAGAATAGATTAAAATTGTTGAATGGTATTTTTTTCGTTTCTATTCAAATTTATAAAATAGATTATAATTTCCGAGATGATTTGTTCTGAATCAGTTGTTCTTTGTTCTGAATTTTTATAGGCAATAAAAACTAAACGTTTAAAAAAGGTTTATAATTGACAGGAAATAAAAAAAAGAAAACTACCACTATTTTAAGTTGTAGTTTTCTTTTTTAACTTAGGATTTATTTATTGCCCTTAACTAGAGAAATTCAGTCCTTTATTTTTAAAACTTACGTAAAGTTCTTGTCTGGCTAAACTTATTGTTTCTTCGGTTCTGTAAATACTGCACCAGAATTTGATTAAAAGTTTATATTTTCCGTCAGAAATAGCACTGTAATAAATTTGTGATGGTTTTGAATTGTTTACCATTGGGAGATTAGCCAACGTTTCATTTACTACTGAATTAATTTCTTCAGGAACCGTTTCGCCGGCGATTTCAAAAGTAACTTCAACTAATTTATAATTATCGGTATACGTCCAGTTGGTAATATTCTGAGATAATAAATTACCGTTTGGGATAATGATTTCGGCACCGTTTGGAGCGTTGATTTTGGTGGTTCTAAGTCCCATCGATTTCACTCGTCCGGATTCTGAACTAATTTCCACCACATCACCAATCTGAATTGGTTTATCAAAAATCAAAATGATTCCCGATACAAAGTTGCTTACAATATTCTGAAGTCCAAGTCCGACACCAACACCTAAAGCACCTAAAAGAATACTCAGTTTGTCTAATGGCATTCCGGATGCAGCAACCGCCAGAAGATAACCGCTTATTAAAACAACTAAACGGGTAATTAACAATTTAGAATGTTGTCTTTTGTTGATGTTTTCTTCATTTTCGTCGTCAATTTCACCAAAGAAATACGCCACATAGTTTTGAAGTAAGTGCGCTGCCCAAATGATAATGAAGAATAAAACGATATTGCCTAAAGTAAAGGTAATACTTCCAATAGTGTTAGGATGACTTAATAACTTTTGAAAACCGGAACGAAGTGACTCCCAAATATTCAGGTTGGAAGCAATGACAATCAGCCACATATAACTAATTACAATGATAAACGGTTTTTTTAAAGTATCCGATAAATTTTCGAAATCGAACATTTTCACAATACCTCTTTTTACTCTTGTGGTGTAAATCTGTAAAAGGATAATTTCCAGAATAATCTTCAATAGAACACTTAGAGCAACAATCTGCGTAAGCGAAATAAATGCTGTTAAACTTAGCATATTAGAAAGCGAAACTCTTCCGAATACATTATAAAGAATAGACAAAACATTTAAAGCAATAAAAATAATGCTTGCCCATTTGAAGAAAGCTTTAATATAAAGCTCTTCCTTTAATGTTTTGATTTGTATCAATCCATAACGAATACCCAGAACATTAATGGCAACAAAAGCAAATCGTTGCAACAAACCAATCGTTATAAATAAATCAAGGAAGCAAAGCGCAAAGAATAATCCTAAAAGCATTAACCAGTTGCGCATTGAAACTCCTGACCACTGATTTTTGAAAAGTATGGTTAAAGCTCCAAGTAAAATAAGCTGCATAAATTCCAGAAAAAGGGCAGGAGCATATAAGTTGGTTACCACAACAATATTTAAAGCAATCACGATTACGGGAACTATAGTACCACGATTTAAATATTTAAAGTTTAGCTGCGAAAGATTTTCGAAGTGCCCGTTTGTTTTAAGGTATTTTATATTTCTGGAGATATACCAAAATAATAATCCCATGAAAAAACAAAGCGTTATTAAAGCACCGGCTTTATAACCAACATAATAGGCTGCAACATTTTCTTCAATAATAATTTTTGCCTTAATATTATGCGTTACCTTTTTATTTGCAGCAGAATCGTTAATCTGCCATAAAGAAGGATATTCTTTGTTGAAAATATTTATTCCAGACTTTTCAAGTTTGCTTTCAACAGTCACCAAAGCGTTTGAAACAGCTATTCGGCGTTGTACAATCAGTCTTTTTTTAGTGTTTAATACAGTCTGATTAGTAGTCATTAAACTATCTGTACCGACGTAGTGTTTTTTTAAATTGGCAAATTCTTTTTTGAATTGCTTACGACGAATAGTATCTCGTATTAAGGTAATTAAAGTTTTGTCTTTACGAAGTTCAATAACACGTTTTTTTATGTTTTCGAGATTCAGATTGTGTTCGTTTACGGCTTTATTCTGATCTTCTAATTCCTGCTGGATTTCCTGCAGTACTATACGATACATTTGCTGGTTGCGGACGTTTGGATTAGCACCTTTTAAACTTGCCAGAATAAGGTTTAGTTTGCTTTCAGTGCGTTTCATGTCGCCAAAAAGATGGTGCGTGTCGCCTTTAAAATCAATATCGTTATAAGCAGATTCCAGAACTTCCTCTGCTTTTTCAATAGACATTAAATAATCGCTGTCGGTGGCAGTACTGTCATTGAAAAGTCTTCCAGGCGTTTGTTTTTTAGCAGGTTGCTGTTCTTGAGCATTACTTTGCAAGGAAAGTAAAAGAAAGAAAAACAGCGATAAAAAATAAAGGGGTCTTTTTTGAAAAATCATAATTTAAAGGCTTATTTAGGGAGATCAAATTTAATTTTTTTTATAAAACTTTTTATCAACAAAAAATTAAATTAGACACATCAGGCCTTTTTATCGTCAGATTTATATTATAAAGCTACCAACCCGAGTTTTCAGCAGATCTTTTTTAAAAAAAGAATAGGATAATAAAAAATAATACTACAGATGCACTGATTAAGAAAATAACAACAGTATTAATCGTTTTCTGAGCTTTAAGCAGTTCTGCCATACTCATTTCACTTGGTTTCTTTGATTTCATTTTCTATTTTTACATTACATTTTACACAAAAATTAATTAAAAAAGAATCCAAAACAATAGGTCAATTTTTTTTGACTACCCTGTAAAACTATGGAAGAAGTAGAAACTTGTCCGGCTCAGAGACTTTTAAAAATGTTATCCGGAAAATGGAAAGCAGAAATTTTTCGGCTTGCAGTAGAATCGCCTTTGCGATTTAATGCTTTGCTGCGACAAATTCAGGGTTCTAATAAACAATCTTTAGCAACGGCTTTAAAAGAACTGGAAGAAGAAGGCCTTTTGGAAAAAACAACAATTAAACTGAAACCACTTCACATTGAATATAATCTGACTGAAAAAGGAAAAGCTTTGATTCCAGTTTTTCAGCAATTGGAAGGTTTGTCTTAGAGGAGAACATAGAATATAGAGAATAGAAAATAGACAATCTAAAATAGAAAAGATCCCCAAATACTATTCAGTGTGACGACCCCACGGAAACCACTGAGATTCTTTGAGAATCAAATTCTACATCCAAAAAATAAAAACGTAAGCTAAAAAAGCCAGTCAGATTAGTTGATAAAACTGAATTTATCCTCAAAGATTTTTCCAATTACAGGAATTGGTTTCTTTTGCTCATTTGCTGCATTGATTATTCCGAAAATCCATAAAATTAAGATTACATACCCAACGTAACTTAAAAAATACAGAGCAGGAACTATACTCACCACAATTGATAAAGCAATATTGATGACTAATGAAACCAAAAAAATTCCGAAACCTTGTTTTAAATGATAACTTACCAAATCGCTTTTTGGGGTTAAATCTTTACTTTTAACAAATGCTACAATCCAGCCAATAATGGTGATGTAGCTTAAAATAGAAAGGGTTTTATTATTCATCGTTTTAGTGTTTATTACTTCAAAAGTAGAAGCAATAAACCAATGCTGAAATACCTGCTTTGTCTATGGCTGATTTCAATTGGTATTAGGAAGATTTTGATTGATAATGGTTGATTGTTTATAGTTTGTTGTTTATAGTTTGTTGTTTACCGTAAAAACCTGAAATTTGGATTTTATTAATTTTCTTCCTTCATTAATTTAAAAAACTGCTCTTTTTTTCCTCTCGAAATCGGGACAACCGATTTATCATTCATGTGTACCATTCCTTCACGGGAATAACTTACAATTGAATTTACATTGATTAAATGCGATTGATGAATTCTAAAAAACATTGGCGGTTCTAATAAATCCTCATAATTCTTTAAAGGTTTGGAAACCATTATTTTTCTTCCATCATTAAGAAAGAAAGTTGTATATGAACCCGAAGTTTCACATCTTAAAATTTGTTCCAGTTTAACCACATACATTGCTTCCTGAGTTGGAAGTATGATTCGGTCAGGCGTTTTCGAAAGATTTTGCTGTAATTCGGTCAATTGTTGTTTTTCTAAAACTCTTTCTTGTAAAAGTGCAATACGTTCAATAGCCGTTTTGAGTTCGTCAGGGTCAATTGGTTTTAAAAGATAATCTATTGCGCTGTATTTGAATGCATTGATAGCATGCTGTTCGTAAGCTGTTGTAAAAATGAGATGGAAAGAGTTAAAAGAAATCTGCTTTAAAACGTCAAAACCGGTTCCATTTTGGAGCATAATATCCATAAAAACTAAATCAGGTTTTAGGCGATCAATTAATTTTACAGCTTCTTCAACACTTTCCGCGTAAGCGATAATTTGAATTTGATCTTGTGCGACCATTTCAAGCATAATCGATAATGCTTCGCGTATGCGCTGTTCGTCTTCAATAATTATAGTTTTATACATTTTTTACAGGATTGGAATATTAATAATAACAATACAGCCCGTTTCGCCGTTTTCTGATTCTCTTTCCAGAACCTGAAATCCGGCAAACGGATGTTCTTTTTGCATTTTGGCTAATCTTTCGTCCGTAATAGTTGTAGACAGTGATTGATGATTTTCTTTTATTTTAAGTTTGCGTGAAGCCGCTAATCCTATTCCGTTATCTTTAATAACACAGATTAGATTTTTATGATCGGGCTGCTGTGTGAAATTAAGCAGTAATAATCCTTTTTCTTCTTTTGGTTTTGGTTTTAAACCGTGCTCAACAGCGTTTTCTATAAAAGGCTGAATTAATAGAGGCGGAATCAATATTCCGTCTTCAACCGATTCATCGCATACAATTTTATATTCAAAACTATTATTAAGGCGAAGTTGCTGTAATTCAATATAATTTTTCAGAGTACTTATTTCTTCTTCCAGAGAAATAGTTTCTTTTCTCGATTGTTCCAAAATCTGACGCGTGAGTTTGGCAAATTTATTCAGATAAGAAACGGCCGGAATAGTATCTTTTTGCAAAATCATACTTTGAATATTTCCTAAAGCGTTAAAAATAAAATGCGGATCCATTTGCGAACGAAGCAATCTTCTTTCCAGTGAAAGTCTTGCGGCAAGATTTTCGATTGTTTCTTTTTCCATTAATTGCACTTTAAGTTCGCTGTTGGCTTGTTCCTGTTTTAAAATTTCTTCCCGTTTCAGATAATAGCGCTGTCTGAAATAGTAAGAACGAAACATAAAAACAAGTCCAATCAATAAAACGCCTGCAATTCCATAACCCAAAAGTTTATTTTGCTGTTCGAGTTCGTTTTCGAGTTCCAGTTGCTTGATGCGTTCTATTTTTTTGGAAGACTCAAAACGGGCATCTGCATTTTGCAAAAGTTTCTGCGTGTTTTCATTATATTTTAACTGATTGTATTTACTATACAAAGTATCATAAGCAAAATAAGCTTCGTAATCTTTTCTTTTTACAGCAACCTCTTTGAGACAATTGTAAAAAGTGGCCAGTAAATAATTATCAGTATAGGGAAGACTCTGCTGGTATTTAATTCCTTCAATAAATAATAATTCCGCTTTGGTATAATCGCCTTTTTCGGTAAAATACATTCCTTGTAAGCCAATAGCGCTTCTATAAATGATTTTGACGTTATATTTTTGCGCAATGGCAGTTGCTTTTTCCAGATTTACAAGCATTGCGCTTTCGTCAATTGGTTTTGGGCCTTTTGAATAAAGATCTGCCAGATTGATGTAAGCGATTCCGATATTACTTTTACTAATGATATCGTGAGCATGTCTCTCTGAATATGCAACGGTTTCTTTAAAGAAGTTTAGCGCTATAATCCATCCCTCTTTAAATCCGGTTTCCAATTGGTCAGTCAAATAACCTCCAAAAGCAAGTCTGGCATACAATTGACTTTCGGGATCACCAGCTTTTGCGGCATGTTGTAAAGCCTCTCGGGAATACTTTTTTACCTTTTCGGGTGAAGCCGGAGAAAATAAATACGAGATGTCCGAAGCAATTTTAGCACATTGATCGTGCGCTTTTATTTTAGAAAAAAGTTCATAAGATTTTAGAAGATTATCCAGTGCCTGTGGTTTATCGTCTATGTAAGATTTTAAAGCTCCCTGCGCCAGTGAAGCAAAAGCTTTTACTCTTATTTTGTTTGTTTTTTCGGCTAAAATAAAAGCGGTGTCTGCATAACGGGCAAATTCTCTTAAATGAAGTAACCTTCTTTGAGTTAAAGCTAAATAGGAATAACAAATTACTTCATCGTCGATATTTTTTTTCTTTTTGGCCAAAGCCAAAGCCTGTAGCTGTATTTTTTTGCTGGCAGATGAATCTGAAAAACGTTTTGAGTAGCCATAAGCAGCTATTTTTTCGATAGAAGAAATCTCCTGGGCATTAGTATATGAAAAGAATAAAATGAATATGTAAAATAACCATTTCGAAAGGCTGTTTTTCATCAGATTAATTATGTTTTCCTGGTGCATATAGTGGTAATTACAGCCAAATTACGAATTGGGAATTGACTAACCAAAAAAAAGGCGCTTCAATTTCAATAGAAAAAACTGTTGAATCCCTTGTTTTATAAGGAGTTCCAAAGCGTTCTTTTCTCAATAAACGGATAGAATTACCAAATAAAAATCTAAAACCTCCATTTGCCAATTTCGAATTGTCGAAGGCCGATCTTAGTAGTAATCTTGTTGTTATAAATTATTTTTAAAAACGTGAAATTATGAATAAGATTTTTTTTACAATAGTAACTTTTGCCTGTCTTTTTTTCTCTGTTTTGACATTTGGTCAGCAGGAGGAAAAACGCATTAAAATTGAAATTTCCCTAAAAGACGGAAACAAAGTCGTGGAAGGCGCTGTGAGATCGGCTACATTTTCGTTTACAAAGTCAGTGATTAATTCGGAAACTAATGAAATCAAAAATAACTATTACTTTTCTTTAGATTTTGAAAAACAGGATATTGCGCTCTTGACAGCATTTATGAAGAATAAAGCAGGAATTGATGGTCAGATTACAATGACGGATACTTATGGAAAACAGCCAACCAGAAAATTCGATTTCACAAAAGGAAGAATTGATTCTTTAAGCGATCAAATTACGGCAGATTATAACAGTGCTTATATGTCATTAATTTGTGATACTTTGGTCATAGACGGTGTAAAAATTGATTAATATGGAAGAATTAAAGAAATTCGAAAAAGACGGAAATCAGTATGTTATGAAAAGACAATATGGTTTTGGTTTAGTTGTTGTGGGTGGAATGTTAGCCTTTACAATTGGGGGAATTTATTATAAGAATTCTGCCGTAATCTGGATTTTTGGAATTCTAACGATTATTTGTTTTATGGCAATCTGGTCGCAGCGTTTTGTTATAGATTTGGATAATAATGAATTTATCATCAAAAACGGATTGATTAATAAACCTGTTGAAATTCCATTGTCTGATTTTGTAAATTTTGAGTTAGTCAAAATAAAACATTATTTGATTACAACAAATGTTTGTCTGAACCTTTATTATATGAAAAATAATAAGGAGAAATGTACGGGAGTTGCTCAAAGCTTTTCAACAAGATCTATACAGGACTTGATTAATGAAATTGATGAAATTTTAAAATTAAATGAACATTCGCGAACGATATAACATTGAGGAAGCTCAGAATTCTTTCTCTTTTTATCCCTATAAGACTTCAGTAGCGTTATCTCGTTGGTTTTTGATTGGAATTATAGCGGGAGTAATTATTTTATTTTTGTTTCAGGATTCTTTCGACGAGGCCACACGATGGATAATTTATATTCTACTTGTAATTTTTGCCCTGTATAGTTTGTATGATATTCAAATTAGATCAAAAATTAAATACTGTTTTGATGCTAAAAGCAATGGGGTTTACAAGATAAATTTTTTACTTTCAAAGAAGAAAATAATGAGTCTGAATCAGGCTGTTATTTTCGTTCAGTCTGAAATGGGAAGCTGGAATTATGCTTTAGGAGCGAAAAAAAGTCATTTTGTCAAGAATTACAGAATAAGTGAAGGATTTGGTTCTGGTCGCAAAAGTTTGGAAATTCAGGCAGCTTATGAGAATTTTATCTTGCAAAAAATAGATAAGCTGATAGGAAAGGTGCATTTTGAAATTAAAAACTAAACCATATTAAAACTATATTTTTTTATGAAGATTAGAAACTTTACATTTTTCCTAGTATTAATAACTATGGTTTCCTGCAAGTTTGCAAAAGACAGTCCGGCTCAGGTTTTTAATACAGTAGGATTAAATACGAATAAAATTCCGTTTAGTTTTGAAAGGGTTTTTAAAGAATTTCGTCAGCATAAAATAAACGGAACTTTGCAGCTTCCTACTGAAGATGGAAAACACATGAAGAAAGCAACATGCGTAGAAGTCGTTAAGTTTGCTTATGCCAACACTTTTAAAGAAGATATTAAAAGAATAAAAAATCTGAATCCTACAAAAGAGGCAGAACCTATCATAAAAGCCGGAATTGAATTGTTTGAATATGCAGACGAAATTCAAAACGAGGATTTTATGATGATTGCCAAAATGATCGATGAAGGCAAAAGTGACGAAGAAATTGATTTAGCCGCAAAACAGCTTGACGATACAAAAGGAATAATATTAGACGAAAAACATTCTAAAATGATGGATTTACTGCTTCCTTATGCCGATGCAAACGGAGTAGAGTATCGAAAATTTTAAAAGCTAGAAAACGAGTTAAAATCTTTAAGAACTTTAACTCGTTTTTTCTTTTACTCTATAAAATAATATGTAAATAAAATGTAATTCTATAAAAATGCCTTTCAATATTTCTAAATCGTTAAAAGAAATATTCAAATCTCTTTAAATAGCGGAGTTTTATAGAATTTAAGTTAAATTTGCCCTGTGCGAAAAACAATTATCTACATATTTATCCTTCTTATTGCCTCGAATAGCAGTTTTGTGCAACAGTTTTATAAACTGCCAATACTGATTGAGCACTATCAAGAGCACAAAAAACTGCAAAATGTCAGCTTTGTTGATTTCTTATCGATGCACTATTGGGGAGAAGATTTAAATGATAATGATGATGATCGTGATATGCAGCTCCCTTTTAAAGTGATTAGTAACAGCTCTTTTCACTCAGTTTTCATTTTAGACGATAAAGATTTGCTTCCGGTTCCTTTTAATCCGGAATTACCACAATTAAAAATACCAACTTACAGATCTGATCTTTTTTCAGATCCAAATCTGCTTTCTCTTTTTAGACCTCCAATAGCATAATTATTTTTTAAAATTTTTATTGAAGTGACTGAGACGTATCGTTTCCGGTTGCTCATTTATTATTTTTTTAATTAATATAGTATGCTTAATAAAGTAATTCAGTTCTCAGTTAAGAACAAACTGGCAATTGGAATCTTTACACTGCTGTGGATTATCTACGGTGTGTATGAGGTTACCCAATTACCAATTGATGCCGTGCCGGACATCACAAATAATCAGGTACAAATTATTACAACAGCACCATCTTTAGGTGCTGAAGATGTAGAAAGGCTGATTACTTTCCCGATCGAACAAGCCATTAGTAATATTCCGCATCTTAAAGAAAGCCGTAGTATTTCGCGCTTCGGACTCTCTTTAGTAAGTGTTGTTTTTGAAGACGATGCAGATGTGTATTGGGCAAGACAGCAGATTACAGAAAGACTCCAACAGGTAGAAATCGACCGGAATGCCAACAGACCAGAAATGGCTCCGGTTACAACAGGTTTAGGAGAAATCTATCAATACGTTTTAAAACCAAAACCAGGTTACGAAGAGAAATATTCTCTCGAAGATTTAAGAACCATTCAGGATTGGACTATCAGAAGACAGCTTTTGGGAACTGCAGGAATTGCTGATGTTTCGACTTTTGGAGGGAAATTAAAACAATATGAAATTGCCGTAAATCCAGCCCGACTTAAAGCACAAAACTTGACAATTAGTGAAGTTTTTACGGTTTTAAACAGCAGTAACGAAAACACTGGAGGGGCTTATATCGAGAAAGGCCCAACGGTATCTTATATTAGAAGTACTGGTTTAGCTAAAAGTATTGAAGATATTGAAAACATTGTCGTTAAAAGCACTCAGGGCGGACTCCCAATTTTAGTGAAAGATGTTGCCGATGTTAAGATTTCTTCAGCCATTCGTTATGGTGCATTGACTACAGATGAATACGGAGAATCTGTTGGTGGAATCGTGATGATGTTAAAAGGAGAAAACGCCAATAATGTTATCGTAAACGTAAAAGATAAAATTGCCGAAATTGAAAAAATCCTTCCCGAAGGTCTAAAAATTGAACCTTTCTTAGACAGAACCAAAATGGTAGATAATGCCATTGGAACGGTAGAAAAAAACTTAATTGAAGGAGCTTTAATCGTTGTTTTGATTTTGGTTTTATTCCTCGGAAATCTTAGAGCCGGATTTATTGTGGCTTCGGTTATTCCGTTAGCGATGCTTTTTGCCATTATTATGATGAATACTTTTGGCGTAAGCGGCAACTTAATGAGTCTTGGAGCCTTAGATTTCGGATTAATTGTCGATGGAGCTGTAATTATTGTAGAAGCGATTCTGCATCATCTTCACAGTTCAAAAAAATACAAAGTTATAGATGCTATTTCGCAGGACGAAATGGACAAAGAAGTAACTGGTTCTGCAGCACGTATGATGAATGCGGCGGTTTTTGGCCAGATTATCATTTTGATTGTTTATCTGCCAATTCTTTCGTTACAGGGAATTGAAGGTAAAATGTTTAAGCCAATGGCACAAACTGTTGCTTTTGCCATATTAGGAGCTTTTATTTTGTCGCTAACTTATGTGCCAATGGTCAGCGCTTTATTTCTAAGTAAAAAAATAAGTCATAAAAAGAATCTTTCAGACCGAATTATGGAAAGATTAGAAAATGCTTATGAAGGCTGGCTTACCAAAGCTTTAGGCATTAGAAAAACAATTGTAATTGCGGCCTTTGTACTTTTCGGAATAGCAGTTGTTTTATTTGGAAGAATGGGAGGAGAATTTATTCCGCAGTTAGAAGAAGGCGATTTTGCAGTAGAAACCCGTCTGCTTTTAGGAACGAATCTTTCTACGACTACAGAAACTATCGAAAAAATATCGAAAGAACTTAAAAAAGAATACCCGGAAGTACAGCAAGTAGTTTCCAGAATTGGAAGTGCCGAAATTCCAACCGATCCAATGCCAATTGAGGGCGGGGATATGATTATTGTTCTAAAAGATAAATCAGAATGGACAAGCGCTTCGTCGTTTCCAGAATTGGCAGACAAAATGACGAAAACGGTAAAACGTATCGCGCCTGGTGTTACCACTGGTTTTCAGTTTCCGGTTCAAATGCGTTTTAACGAATTAATGACAGGAGCGAAACAAGATTTGGTATGTAAAATTTATGGAGAAGATCTTCAAAAGCTTTCTGAATATGCAGAAAAACTGGGAGAAATTAGTAAAACAGTTGAAGGTGCAGCCGATTTATATGTAGAAAAAGTAACCGGAATGCCTCAAATCGTAATTGATTACAATTGGGCAGAAATGGCTAAATATAGTCTTCGTGTTGTAGATATTAACAGAACGATAAATGCAGCTTTTGCAGGTGCTGTTGCCGGAAGTATTTACGAAGGAGAAAAACGTTTCGATATGGTTGTTCGTGTGGAAGACAATGGCAGAAAAGGAATTGAAGATGTTCGTAATCTGTTAATTGCAACTCCTTCAGGTATGCAGATTCCGCTTTATCAAGTAGCAAAAGTAGATGAAGTGGAAGGCCCAAATCAGATTCAACGTGAAAATGCAAAAAGAAGAATCATCGTTGGATTTAATGTTCGTGGCCGAGACGTTCAGTCTATTGTGGAAGAATTACAGCAAAAAGTAAATCAGCAGATAAAATTTGATCCAGGTTATTATATTACTTACGGCGGTGCTTTTGAGAATTTACAGCAAGCAAAAGCCAGATTGGGAGTTGCCGTTCCTGCCGCTTTATTGATGATTTTCGCTTTACTATATTTTGCTTTTAGATCATTTAAAGAAGGAATTATCATTTTTACAGCTATTCCGCTATCTGCAATTGGTGGTGTATTTGCATTAGTGATTCGAGATATGCCTTTTAGTATTTCGGCTGGAGTTGGTTTTATTGCACTTTTTGGTGTAGCTGTATTGAACGGAATCGTATTGATATCCGAATTCAATCGAATCCAAAAACACGGCGAAATCACAGATCCTTTTGATATTATCATTTTAGGCACCAAAAACAGATTAAGACCTGTTTTAATGACAGCTGCAGTTGCTTCGTTAGGATTTCTTCCAATGGCATTAAGTAACGGAGCAGGAGCAGAGGTACAGCGTCCGTTGGCAACTGTCGTAATCGGCGGATTGGTAACAGCTACACTTTTAACGCTTTTTGTGCTTCCGGCTATTTATTTGATGAGCTATCACGCTAAAGTATTTTCTAAAAAAAGAAAAAAACATATGAATAATTTAACCATTTTATTGGCACTTTTCTTTATTGGTAATATGGCAAATGCACAAGAATTACCAATTTCGCTGGACGAATCGATTTCAATTGCGATTCAGAATAACAGAACAGTTAAATCGGCTAAATTAAACGAACAGTCCAAAAGTCATTTGCAGAAAACCGCTTATAATTTGCCACAGACGCAAATCGATGCAGATTACGGACAGTTTAACAGCGCTCAGAAAGATACCAGATTTGGAATCAGTCAGACTTTTGCTTTTCCTACGGTTTACAGCAACCAGAAAAAAGCACTTCAGGCAGATTTTAATAAAGCGAAAACAGAAGTACAGCTGACTTCGCAGGAAATCAAAACTAAAGTCAGAAATATTTATTACGATTATTTATGGCTTCAGAGTAAAAGAGAACTTTTAGTTTATGCCGATTCGATTTACCGAATTATGGAAAAGAAATCGGATTTGAGATTTAAAGCAGGTGAGGCGAATGTTTTAGAAAAAAGTGCTTCGCAATCTGCCCGACAGTTTTACAGCAATCAATTGGTAATGGTAAATCGTGATATCGAAATTGCCTTAAATCTATTTAATTCGGTACTGCAGGATAAAGAAGCTTATACTCCGAAGAAAGAAAAATTGAAAGCAGTTTTAAATCAGTCTTTGGTTGAAAATCTAAAGACAGAAAATCTTCCAATTATACAACGTTCGCAATACGAATCTGAATCTGCCAAATGGAGATGGAAAACCGAAAGTGCCAAACTGCTTCCTGAAATTACTTTAGGTTATAATAATTTGAGTATTATCGGAAGTCAAACTAATGCTTCAGGTCAGGAGGTTTATTATGATAGTGGACAAAGATTTAATTATATCAATGCTGGACTTTCAATTCCAATTTTCTTCACTAGTCAGTCTGAACGCAAACGTGCTGCAAAAGCCGAATATGAAAGTTATGAAGCGCTTTCTGAAGCTGCAAAAATTGAGGTAAAAACCACAATTGAAAATGCTGATCGAGAAGTGAAAAAATATCAGGAAAGTTTAGAGTATTATGAAAAGGAAGGATTGAAAAATGCTCAGACGATTATCGAAGCTTCAAGCAGTCAGCTTTACAACGGAGATATTGATTATCTGCAATGGGTTTTGGTCGTGAATCAGGCGATTACAATCAAAAGTGAATATCTGGACGCATTGAATGCTTATAACAAAGCAGTAATTACGCTGCAGAATCTTAATAATATTTAAAATGAAAAAATATATAGCAGCGTTTGCAGGCGCATTAGTACTGTTTTCTTGTGGAAAGAAGCAAAATGAAGAAAATAAAAATGCTGAACCTAAAAGCATTAATATTATAAAATTGACCAGCGAGCAGGTTAAAAATGCAGGTTTACAAACTGGAAATCCGACAATTCAAAACATAAAAGAGGTTTTGCAGCTTCAAGGTACCGTTACGGTTCCGCCTAAAAGTGTAATTAGTATCAGTATTCCGTTGGGTGGATATGTAAAAAGCACGAATTTGATTGCCGGAATGAATGTGCAGAAAGGTCAGGTTTTAGCCGTTTTAGAAGATATGCAGTTTATTGAATTGCAACAGGATTATCTGATGGCAAAAGAAAAATTTGAACTGGCTCAGAACGAATATAAAAGACAGAAAGAGCTTAATGCAAGCAAAGCCAGCAGTGATAAAGTTTTGGAGCAAATTACGACTGAAATGAGAACACAGCGCATCACAATGTCTTCTTTGGAGCAGAAATTACATTTGTTAGGAATTAATGCTAAATCATTAAACGTAAACACTATAAGCAAAACCATAAAAGTAGTTTCGCCTATAAACGGCTTGGTTTCAAGAGTAAACGTTAATCTTGGAAAATATGTAAATCCAACCGATATGCTTTTTGAATTGATTGATAAAAGAGATATTGTACTGACTTTAAATGCTTTTGAAAAAGATGTTGCGTCTTTATCAATCGGTCAGACGGTAATGGCTTTTGCAAATAATTCGGATGCAAAAAAATATCCTGCAAAGATTGCTTTTATTAATCAGAGTTTAAATGGTGATCGTGCGGCTGAAATTATCTGTAAAGTAAATGCTTATAATCCGGCTCTTTTGCCAGGTTTGTTTGTAAATGCCGAAGTTGAAGTAGAAAATCAAAAAGCTTTAACTGTTCCTGAAGATGCTTTAGTGCGCTGGCAGGGCAAGTTTTTTGTTTTTACAGATCTTGGAAATAATCAGTTTCAAATGGTAGAAGTAAAATCTGGAGTTAAAAACGAAGGTTTCTGTCAGATTACTTCAAAAGAGTTGAATAATTCTTCTAAAATCGTCGTAAAAAATGCCTACACTTTATTGATGTCTGCCATGAATAATGACGAACAATAATGTTTAATTTCTGATTACAAATTTAGTATTAAACAGGAAACCCCAGTAAATTTATTTACTGGGGTTTCTAATTTAAAAAATAATCATTCAAAATTTTTCATTCCGTAGGAATGTCTCATCGGTAGAAAAAGAATATTGCGTGGGTACAAACGTTCCGTAAGAACGTCTGATTGATTTGCAGAATATTTTCTTCCCATAATTGAGGTGTCCCTACAGGACACAACGTAACACAAACCTTTTTTTACCGATGAGATATTCCTACGGAATATTATTTATTGCTTTAAATGATGATGGATAAAATGTTGTAAATGAATAAATTTTGAGTTTTAGTCTTTTATTCCTTTTATCCAATCTTTAAATCGTGTAAACTGTTCGGCAAAGAAAGATTCATGTTCTTCTTTATCTTCTTCAATTGGCGGTAAAACGTGTTCAAAATAAGTTCCTCTTAAAACTTTGTGCAGTATGCCTTCACCCAAAAATGCTTTTCCGTCATTCAGTGTTCTAACGGCTTTCAATAAATGTCGAATATCATATTGTAACGGATTAATATCGGGAACCTGCTTGTTTAAATTCAATAATTTATAAACCGCAATTCTAGCCGTTCTAATCGAACTTTCCATTGTAAATACCACATCATTATTCGTTTCAACAAACTGACCGATTAAACCAAGATTTTTGCATCCATCAGGCACAACTCGCGGACGGTCGCCTTTGGCTCTCGGCATAAACATAGAAGTGATGTAAGGCATAAAAGCTGTTCGTACAATTGTATTTTCTATAATATTGTCCAGTTTGTCCAGAATTCCTAAATGAAAAGATAATTCAGTTAGGATTTCATCTCCTGTACATTCCGGCATTACTTTTTTGATATAATTACCAGGTTTGTCCATAAACAAAGCATAAACCCAAAGTACTAAAATATCGTCCGGCTGATCTGGAAAATGGGGTTGTCTGTTGCAGGTAAAGCTCATCAACCAATTAGAATCGGTAATGGTGATAATTCCTCCTGTTACTGTTTTTCCGGAATACGGGTCGTTTACGGAATATTCTTTTAGTTTTTCTACAAAAGCTGAAGGTTTGCAGGTAAGCGTAACCGATTCCCAGGATGATTTTTCAATATTAGTACAGAATTTTTCGGGTTTTCCAAAAATAGGAGATTTAGCAGCTAGGTTTTTCCACAACATCCATCCCGGACTTTTACCGCTTGTAGAGTTATCAATTTTAATAATCGGTGCTGTTTTATTGTCCCCGTAAAAAGTATCTTCAGTCATGGAACCAGTGGTGACAATTACAAAATCATCTTTGCCAATTGGTGTTCTATTTTCTTTGCCTTCATACTCTGTAATAATTCCTTCAACTACTTTACCTTCAGTATTACTTTGAATTACTAAATCTTTAATCAGTGTATGAAATTTAATGTTTACGCCTTTCTCTTCAAGGAATTTTCGAAGTGGCGTAACAAAAGTATCGTATTGATTATACTTCGGAAATACCAGAGAAGATAAATCATTCAATCCGTCGATAGCATGTAGAAAACGGTGCATGTAGAGTTTTAATTCCAATAAACTATGCCAGTTTTCAAAAGCAAACATTGTTCTCCAGAATGTCCAGAAATTGCTTTCTAAAAACGAATCACTGAAATAATCTTCAATGGTCAAATCATCCAATTCGTCCTTTCTTTTTAAAAGAAGTTTTACAATTGCCAATTGATCTTTTTTGTTCAGACCAAATTTGCTGAAATCTTTAATTTCTCCATTTTTATGAATCAATCTTGCTTTAGAATAATTAGAATCATTATCGTTGATTAGTCGATATTCATCTAAAACAGTGTAGGGAGCAGGCATTTCTAAGGCAGGAATATCCTGAAAAATATCCCATAGATTTTCGTAGGTCATATCCATTTCACGACCGCCACGAATCATATAACCTTCTTTGGGATTTCCTGAACCGTCGAGTGAACCACCATCAATATGAAGCTGTTCCAGAAAAGTGATGTTTTTGGCAGGAATTCGACCATCTCGAATAAAATAGTAAGCAGCAGCCATTCCAGCAATACCGCTTCCTACAATATAGATTTTGCTGTTTTCATGCGACTTGAGAGGAATTCCAATATTACGTTGGTAGTTTCCAATCTGATCTGAAAACGGCATTGATTTTTCGGGGGTGTTTAACTGTGTTTCTGTGCTCGAATCTGGTTCGTGATTAACATTTCCGTAGGTTGTAGAATTGTTTAGGACTTTGTCAAATTTTGATGTAATATTCTTCATTTTCAAAGCTTTAGAAGTTAATTCAACTAATGTAAGCTTAAAATTTGAAAGATAATTCTTTTATTTTTGAGAATATATTCGTATAATTTATTGATTGTTAATTAGATATGATTTTAAATTTATCCGAATGTTATGTTATTTTTTATTAATTTGAATAACCTCATTTCCTGCAATAGCATAAACCGTATCTTCTGAATTGGGTTTTAGAAAATACTTTCCTGTAAATTCTCCAAAAGCAGGAAGAATGATTTGGTTTGGTTTACAAAAGAAACAACGAAGCTTTAAAGTCTGTAAACCCAAACCACGCAAGACAATTCCGGGATGAATATGTCCCGAAAAATTGAATAAGTTTTCTTTTTCTGTGGGATGATGCGTAAAAAAGAAACCGTCAATTTCTAAAATTTCTGTCATAATAACTCCAATTTTTTTATAATGACTTTCATCAATAATATCATGATTTCCAGTAATTAAATAGGTTTCTTGTTGATGATTGAAAAGCCATTCTTCAAACAAATTCCATTCTGCATTTTTGGCGCTGTGGAATAAATCTCCAAGAAAAATGATTTTTTCAGGAAGAAAATAATCCAGAACTTCCGTGATTTTTCTAAAGTTTTCCAAAACAGCATTTTGCGGAATGGCGATTCCATGTTTTCTAAAATGCGTTATTTTTCCCAAATGAACATCAGAAATAATGATTGTTTTTTTGCTTTCCCAAAAAACAGCTCCAGTTGGATGAAGTATAAACTTTTCGTTTTTTAATTGAATATTCATAAAGGTTTATTTCATGTAAGAAGCAGTCATTTTCTGAATTCTTTCGGCTAAGGTTTCGCTTGAAAGTTTTTCTCTCAAACGATCTGTTATAATTGGAAAACTAAATGGAGTTGGCTTTAAGCATTGTTTCCAAATAATTTTTTGGTTTTGAATTCTTTCTAAAGCCAAAATCAAACGTCCTTCTTCCAGCTGATGTTCAAAGGTTTCACGATACGCCTGATGCAATAATAAATTATCAGGTTCAAAATCTCTAAATACTTCGAACAGCAATTGAGAACCACTTTGCAAATGTTTTGTTTTGACTAGTTTTCCGGGAAACCCAGTAAAAACCAATCCCGAAATTACAGCAATATCTCTAAACTTGCGTCGCGCCATTTCGGTTGAATTTAAACTTTTCTGTAAATCGTGGTGCACATATTCGGTTGAAAATAAATTATTATCTAAAACCGCTTCAATATCAATTTCCTGATCCGAAAGCAATTCAAATCCATAATCGTTATACGCGAGAGAAAATGTGATAGATTGCAGTAAGCTGATTCTGAATGCCAGTAAACTAGCTAAAGCTTCATGCACAAAACGTCCTTCAAATGGATAAAAAATGGCATGAAATCCTTCTCTGGTTTTAAAAGTTTCAATTAAAAATTCATCGGAACTCGGTACAATAGATTCTTTTCGTTGTCTTTTGAATAAAGGCTGTAATGCTTTTAATTCAGGAGAAAAATTGTCTGTGTTCGCGCGATACAATTCCTGACGTAATAATTCACTCATTTGCGAAGATAACGCCAAACGTCCGCCCATCCAGCTGGCAATTTTAGATTCCTTTTTCGGACTCGCTTTTTTAACCAAAACCTGGATATTTCTGATTTTGAATAATTCCAGTTTTTTTCCTGCAAAAATAAAAGTATCTCCCGGTTTTAATTTCGAAATAAACCATTCTTCAATCGTACCGATATAACCGCCACTCATATATTTTACATTCATAACGGCATCTCCCACAATAGTTCCGATCTGCATTCTGTGATGCGTGGCGGTCATTCGATTATTGATTTTATAACAGCCGTTTTCGTCAATTTCTACTTTTTTGAATTCATCATAAACGTGAAGGCTTTGACTTCCCTGTGTAATAAAGTTTAAAATCCAGTTCCAGTTTTCGATTGTAATAGTTTGATAACTAAAAGTTCCCTGAATTTCTTTGAAAATTTCATTAGGGTAAAATCCATCTGAAACTGCGAGCGTATTGAGATATTGTACTAAAACATCCCAGCTGTTTAAATACGGAATGCGATCTTCAATAATAGTATTTTCAACAGCTTTTTTTAAAGCAGAAGCTTCAATCAATTCGATAGCATGAGTAGCAAGAAAATAAATAACGCTTTCTTTTCCTGGCTGATGTCCGCTTCGTCCCGCACGTTGCATGAAACGAGCAACACCTTTTGGCCCTCCAACCTGAATAATTGATTCAACGGGAGCAAAGTCAACACCCAAATCTAAACTTGAAGTACAGACTACAACTTTTAATTCTTCATTCCGAATCGCATTTTCAACCCAAAGTCTGGTTTCTCTGTCGATACTTCCGTGATGCATTGCCATCTCGCCTGCAAATTCAGGATAATGTTCTAATAAACGCTGATACCAGATTTCGCAAGCCGAACGAACATTCGTAAAAATTAGAGTCGTTTTACTGGCTTTTATAATTTTTGCCACTTCATCAATCAAATGTAACCCCATATGTCCACGCCAAGGATAAGTATCCATTTTTTCCGGAATAATAGAGATCACTTTTATTTTTTTATGAATTACGGCTTTAATCAAGACAGAATTATTGAAAGCTTCCGAATCGATGCCCAGTAAAACTTCCTGAGCTTGTTGTAAATTACCGATAGTTGCAGAAATTCCCCAGATTCTAATATTTTTTGCGATTGTTTTCAATCTTGATAACGCTAATTCTATCTGTACACCGCGTTTGGTTCCAAGTAATTCGTGCCATTCATCAATTACAATCGAACTGCAGTTTTTAAAAGTATTGGCATAACCTTTTGTTGCCAAAAGCAATTGCAGACTTTCGGGAGTTGTAATTAGTAAATCTGGCATTTTATTTTTTTGCTTGGCACGTTCTGCCGCAGATGTATCTCCCGAACGAATTCCGACCGTCATTGGAATGTCTAAATCATTTAAAACTCGTTCTGCCGCCTGTTTGATTTCTACTGATAAAGAGCGCAGAGGTGTAATCCAGATTGCTTTTAATCCTGAAGTATGTTTAGTTTTATAATTCGGGTTTTCTTTAATGTAGTTTAAAATGATAGGAAGCCAAAGTGCATACGTTTTTCCGCTTCCGGTTGGAGCATTTAGCAAACCGTTTTTTCCCTGCAAAAAAGCAGTCCAGGTCTGAGTTTGAAACGGAAAAGGTTTCCAGCCCTGACTTTCAAACCAATTATTGGCGATGGTAAATAACTGCTCTCTGTTCATTTATGAAATCATATTTTTTAAATCTTCTATAGAATTGGCCTCTTCAATTTTCTTGTCGTGACGCCATCTTAAAATTCGCGGAAAACGGGTTGCGACTCCGCTTTTATGTCTTTTGGAAAGTGCAATTCCTTCAAAACCAATTTCAAAAACTAATTTTGGTGTAACACTTCTTACAGGTCCAAATCGTTCCAAAGTATTCTTTTTGATAAAATCATCTACCATTCTAAATTCGGCATCGGTTAAACCAGAATATGCTTTTGCGAAAGTGACGAGCTCTTGTTCTTTATTTTCATTTTCCTGCCAAAGGGCAAAAGTATAATCGGTAAACAAATTCGAGCGTCTTCCATGACCACGCATGGCGTAGGTGAGGACGGCATCTATGGTTAAAGGTTCTATTTTCCATTTCCACCAATCGCCTTTTTTTCTTCCGACTAAATAAGGAGAATCCTTTCGTTTGAGCATTAAACCTTCGCTTTTGAGTTCGCGTGATTTTAATCTTTCGTTGGTGACTTCTTCCCAAGATGAAAAATGAAACCTTTCAGATAGCTGTAGCGGAATTTCTTTTCCAATTAAAGAAGTAAATAATTCTTCCAACAAAGCACGACGTTCTTCATAAGGTACATTCCGAATATCATTTCCCTGCCATTCCAATAAATCGTAAGCCTTAATAATTACAGGCGTATTTTTTAAAACAGAAGCCGATACATTTTTACGACCAATTCTGGTTTGTAAATCATTAAATGTTCCAATTTGATTTTCAATAAAAGGAAGAATTTCACCGTCAATAACAGTTCCGTTTGGAATATTTCCGATGAAAGATTGAAATTCGGGATATTTATCGGATACCAATTCTTCTCCACGGCTCCAAACATAAATTTCATTATCACGAATAATAGTCTGTGATCGTATTCCGTCCCATTTATGTTCGATGCTCCATTCTTCTGGATTACCAAGATTTTCAAGTTCACCTTCGATTGGATAAGCCAGATAAAATGGATAAGGTTTCGATAAATAATCACTGTTTCTTTCATCCAAAATTAATTCCTGAAACGTAATCGTATTCGGATTCCAGTCGCCCATTAATTTGTAAGCGAGTGTATCTTCGTCTATATTCTCCGCTTTAGAAAGCGCCCGAGTCATTAATTTCTGACTTAAACCAATTCTGAAACTGCCTGTTATTAACTTTGTGAAAACGAATCGTTCATAATAATTTAAATTAAGCCAGTTGGTTTGTAAATATTCTTTTTTCTCCGAATCTGTTTTCTTTTTTAAAGCGATGATTTCCTGTAGAAATTCGGTTAGGCTTTTATCAGAATGTTCTTTTGTAGTTGGAATAACCAAAGCTATGGTTTCGGCTAAATCACCCACAATATGATAACTTTCTTCAAACAGCCAAAGCGGAATATTTGCTACTTCGTTTGCCCATAAACGAAGTAAAGTAGTATTAACAGGTCTGGGAGGACGGCGATGCGAAAGAATGGCGATTGTCCAGACTTTGTCTTCGTCGCTTGCTTTTAGAAAATAAGTGGTCAGCGCATCAACTTTTACCGATGTTTTATTAGAACTATCTAAGGTTTTTATAAGCTCGGCAAAGTTTTTCATTTTTTTAAGTTATGAGTTATGGGTTATGGGTTATGGGTTATGGGTTATGGGTTATGGATTATGAGTTATGGGTTGTGGGTTGTGGGTTGTGGGTTGTGGGTTGTGGGTTATGGGTTATGGGTTATGGGTTATGGGGAAGGAGTTAGGTATCGAACAACGTTTTGCGTATAACGTCTAACTTTTTTGCTTCATTTAAAGTATCGCATAATGTCTAACTTCCCTAACTTTCTTCCACGTCATTTGTTTCTCCTTCATATTGTGTGTTTGCCGTTCTGGCATCGTAACCTAATTCTCTTAGATATCTGGAAAATATATCTGAATATCCGTGAGTACAAATTACTTTTTCAGCTCCTGTTGCTTTGATACTTTCCAATAAACCTGTCCAGTCGCAGTGATCACTTAAAACAAAACCACGATCAACGGCGCGTCTGCGTCTTGCTCCTCGAAAAGCCATCCAGCCACTTGCTGTTCCTGTTACAAAAGGAGTCATTTTTCTAATCCAGGTACTTCCATGTGCGCTTGGCGGAGCAATTACGATACTCCCTAATAAATCTTCTTTTTTAGTTTCAGAAGTGACTCGAATTGTTGGCGGAAGATCAATCATCGGACGAACAATATTGGTCATATTTTCAATTGCTCCATGAGTGTAAATCTGTCCAATGTTTGGATCAAGATATTTTAGTAATCGTTGTGCTTTTCCTAAAGAATAACCAAAAAGAACAGAAGTTTTTCCTTCTGCACGATTTTCAGTCCACCAATTATTGATTTCCGTCATCACATCAGCTTGCGGTTCCCATTTAAAGGCGGGAAGTCCAAAAGTACATTCGGTTATAAAAGAATGACATTTTACTACTTCATAAGGTACAGAAATTCCATCATCTTCGGTTTTATAATCGCCTGTAAAAACCCAGATTTCACCTTTGTATTCTACTCTAATTTGTGCTGAACCGATGATATGCCCCGCAGGATGAAAAGAAAATTTCACTCCGTTTATCGTAAAAGTCTCGTTCCAGTTTTTGCCAGAGACATTAATTTCTCCCAAACGATATTTTATAATAGGAATATTGGAATAATGTGTGATATAATTTTTATGTCCCCATCTCGCATGGTCTGAATGTCCGTGTGTGATAATCGCGTTGGTAACTGGCCGCCAAGGATCCAAGTAAACATCGGCTTGTTGGCAGTAAATTCCTTTGTCGTTAAATTGCAGTAATGGCGGATTCATTTTTTAATTTGATAATTAGAAAATTGGGTAATTAGATAATCTATCTTAAGCACTTGCCGCGATGATTAAATAGGCGATAAGTGAAATGCTCAACACAAACAGCATCATTGTAATAAAGGTAAGCATTGCAGTTGAATATTGATACTTGCCTTTTTTTAATAGTTTGATAGTGTGTATGTAACGAAGGTATGACAGTAAAATAGTTAATGCTCCGGCAACTAATAAACCTATTCCTAAATAGATGGTGAAATTGCTGTTTGGCGGTAGGGTTTCTGCTAAATATTTTGTCGGAAGCTGTTTTAAAAACAAAGAAAATTTTACTGCTACAAATCCGAAAACCATTATTCCAATCCCAGTACGAAGCCATGCTAATAAAGTTCTTTCATTAGACAAGTATTCGTTCATAATTTCCTGATCGTTCTTCGGAGACATAGTATTCTTTTTTTATTAGACATACAAATATCTGTCGTCTTCATTGTCAAGATTAAAACTATCATACGGATTAGTTTCATCGTAATTAGAATAAGGAGTATTGTCTTCAGCGATATTTAATCCGCTTTCTATGATTTCGTAGCCATCGAAAGTTCCAATACAATGGTTTTTATAAGTGGTGTCCGAATTTTGTCCTGAAGTAAATTCCTGATCTATAGCCTCATTTTCATGAGCAGTATCAATATGATCCGGTTTTTTGTATTGTGCTTGAATTGTTTCTTTGTTAAATATATTTTTTGAATTCGTTTTCATAATCCTGAGTTTTAAAATTAATAAGAATTTCAATTTTATATATCTACAAATTTGAAAATTAGATCTTTAAAAATTTTATAGGATTTAATTTGAAAGTTACATGATTTGAAAGTTTTCATTTTGTAATATTCCATTACAATTCTGTAAGTCACCTGAAACTGCATTTTTCGAAATTTGTAATGTATTAATTTCAAAAAATTAAATGTTATGGAAACTTCAAGAAAAGATTCGAAATCCGGAATGAAAGATTCTGGAAAAACTCAAAAATCAACAAATGGATCTAGAGGAAAAAGCACTACAACAAAATCAACAGATTCAAAAGGTAGAGCAGGTCATTAATTTTGTAGTTTAGCATAAAGCTAAATAATAAAAGCGTGCTGTTTAGATATAGACAGCACGCTTTTAACTTTTATTGTGTTGAAGTTTATTTTAAAACTTCCTGAATGGTTTTAACAAATGTTTCTACAGGCTGAGCGCCAGAAACGGCATATTTACGATCAAATACAAAGAATGGGACACCTTGAACACCAATTTCTCCAGCTTCTTTAATATCTGATTCTACTTCTTTGATAAATAGAGTTTCACTTTCGAGTACTTCTCTAATTTCATTTTCATCTAAACCTGCCTGAATTCCTAATTTAATTAAAGTTTGACCGTTGTTTAAATCTTCGCCATCAGTAAAATAAGCTTTGAAGAAAATTTCTTCCATTTGATCGCCCATATTTTTGGTTTTAGCCAATTGAATAATTCTGTGAGCATTTAAAGAATTAGAAATAACCGCTTTGTCAAAATTATAATCTAAACCAACACTTTTAGCGCGTTCTGCGACTCCTTTATGCATTTCTTTAGATTGTTCAAGCGACATGCCTTTTCTTTCTGCTAAAAACGTGTAAACGTCTGTATCAGGCTGTGAAGTAATGGTTGGGTCCAGCTGAAAGCTTTTCCATTCAATTTCAAATTCGTCATTAGGAAACACTGCAAGCGCTGTTTCCAACTGTCTTTTTCCGATATAACAAAACGGACACATGATGTCCGACCAAATTTCTATTTTCATATTACAAAAGTAAGGAAAAAAAATTGTTTCAGGTTTTCAAGTTTCAGGTTTCAAGTTGATATACTAGATGTTTAATTTAACCGCAAAGGTCGCAAAGATTTACGCAAGGTTCGCAAAGTTTTTACACAAAGCTTTGCGAACTTCGCGTTTTCCATAGATTTCGTATATCAAAAAAACTTGCGTGCTTTGCGGTTAAAAATACAAAGCATATCAACTTAAAACTTGAAACCTGAAACAAAATTAACCCCAAATAAAAAACCGCAACTCTTTATGGGAATTGCGGTTTCTAGGTATAAAAAATGGTTGGTTAATAGCGATATCTTTTTTTTTACAATGATATATCTTTTATTTAAAACTAAAAAATATCCCTGTAACAGAAACAAACTTTAATGTTAACTATTTAACATTACAGGCATTACTAACATAGTAACTGTTTCTCCTTCTTCTAAACCATCAACTGGCGTTAAAATACCAGCTCTGTTTGGCAATGACATTTCAAGCATAATCATGTCAGATTGTAGGTTTGTTAACATCTCAGTTAGGAAACGAGAGTTGAAACCAATTTGAAGATCGTCTCCCTGATAATCACAAGTCAATCTTTCTTCTGCTTTGTTTGAGTAATCGATGTCTTCTGCAGAAACGTTTAATTCAGCTCCGGCAATTTTCAAACGAATTTGGTGTGTAGTTTTGTTAGAGAAAATCGCAACACGTTTAACAGAACTTAAAAATAAAGAACGGTCAATCATTAATTTGTTTGGATTTTCTTTTGGAATTACTGCTTCGTAATTTGGGTATTTTCCGTCGATTAAACGACACATTAAGATATAATTATCAAATGAGAAAGTCGCATTTGAATCGTTGTATTCAATTTTTACTTCAGCATCAGAAGAACCTAAAATACTTTTTAAAATGTTTAAAGGTTTTTTAGGCATGATAAAATCAGCAACCTGAGATGCTTTTACGTCTGTACGTGAATATTTTACCAATTTATGAGCATCAGTAGCCACGAAAATTAATCCTTCTGGTGAAAACTGGAAGAAAACCCCAGACATTACCGGACGTAAATCATCATTTCCGGCTGCAAAAATAGTTTTGCTTACCGCTGTTGCTAAAACTTCAGCAGGAACTAAAGTCACAGATGGATCTTCAAGACTTACTGCTTTTGGAAATTCTTCTCCAGCTGCGTAAGCTAATGCGTATTTACCAGAGTTAGAACTAATTTCTACTGTGTTGTTATCTTCAACAGTAAAAGTTAAAGGTTGCTCAGGGAAAGTTTTTAAAATTTCAAGTAAAAGTTTCGCTGGTACAGCTACGCTTCCTTTACTTGTAGAATCGATTGATAATGTAGCCGACATAGTCGTTTCAAGATCTGAAGCCGAAACTGTTAACTCATTATTGTTTAGTTCAAATAAAAAGTTGTCTAAAATTGGTAACGTATTGTTACTGTTAATTACACTACCTAAAACTTGTAATTGTTTTAATAAGTACGAACTCGATACTATAAATTTCATCTGTTTTATTTTATTTTTTGATGGATGCTTTAGCAAATAAAGGGCTAAATATACGGATTACAAATATATCTTAAACTATCCAAAGTATTACATTTTTTTATTAACATCTACTTGCTGTATCTTCTTTTTCTCAAAAAGGTAAAAACAAGTCCGAAAACCAATAAAATTAGAATTGGAACTCCGATAGTTATGAATTGGGTTATGCTGTAACTTTCATAAACTTTTTCTTTGTCTAATAAAGGCAGTTCGACATCTTTACTTCTAATGTTAATAAGTCCAGTGTCATCCAACAGGTAATTGATACAATTCATAATAAAGTCCTTATTGTCATAAAGATTTCCTGTTCGTTGATCGTAACCTAATTCTACGGGCATTCTGTTTTTGTCCAATTGGTTTCTCGCAATATCCCCATCGGCAACAACAATCATTTTATTTGGTTTTCCTTTTACGGTAAATGAATTGTCTTTAAAAGGTAAAACTCTATTCTCAAAAGCAGAGTGGAAGTTTCCTTCTAATAAAACAGCCAAATTCTGATTTCCTTTATTCAGATAATCCTGTGGCGTTGTTTTCTCCGTTACCATATTCAGGCTGATTTCAGCCGGAGAACCAATAGTTTTAGAATATGGAGAAGACTGTAATAAAACCGTTTTTTTGATTCCGTTTTTCAGCGTATCAATTGGATTGGCAAAATCAAATTTGATTCCGCCCAGATTTTTTACAATCGGATGCTGGCTCGTTGGGAAAACCTGTGGAGCAAATTTCCATACAAAATCCTGATATTGTGTTGCGCTTCCTTGTTCGCCGGTTGCCAGTTTTATCGGTGTACCTTGTTCGTCTTTTATCAAATCAGGATTAATTCTAAATCCATACTTGAAGAACATATCATTTAGGTTTAAATCTCTTGGATAAGCTAATGTCGCTCCCGCATCATTGTATAAACTATCCATATCGGCAGCAACCTGATCAATAAGCCAAAGCGTTTTTCCGCCATTCATAATAAACTGATCCAGAACTTCTTTTTCTTCGTCAGAGAATCGTTCGGTTGGTTTTGAGATAATGGCTAAATCGTATTTCTTCAATTCATTTAAAGTAGCATTCGGATTTTTAGCAACGGAGTCTAATGTGAAAGGGCCAATTAGATAGCTTTCATGAATCTGCTTCAGCATTTGAGCAATGTGTCTTTCTCTTAGTTCGCCATTTCCTTTTATGATCGCAACCTTTTTCTGTTTGGTTTTAGTCACTTTATTGATGGCATCTGCAATAGAATATTCTAAATGCTGAATAGAACCAATTACTTTTTGTGTAGTCGAAGCTCCCATTATATTTTTTAATAACGGAATATTCACTTCTTTGCCATTATAAACTGCAATTGCCCAAGGAAAAACCATTGCTTGCGATTGTTTTCCTTTGTCGTCAACCGTAATGTTTACAGGAGTTAAGCCTTTTTGAAAAAGAGATTTTGTCAGCTCGTCGCTTTCTTCTTCGTTTTCTAAAGGATCAACAAATTCGAAAACTATATTTTTGTTATAAGCTTGAAATTCCTCTAATAATTGTTTGGTTTCCTGTTGTAAACGTCTAAAATCAGCCGGAAGTTCTCCAGCCATATAAATCTTGATTGATAACGGATTCTGAACTTGTTTTACAATTCCTAATGACGTTGGAGATAAGGTATAACGTTTGTCTTTCGTTAAATCAAAACGCTGAAAAAATAAAGTTCCAAGTACATTTAAAACCACTAAAATAAAGATAGTGATGCCTAATATTTTTAAATTTTGCTTAATAGATGCTTTCATTACGCTTTAAAAGATTTTAATTGATAAACAGTAAAAGATAAAAAAGCAATGGTAATGCTTAAAAAATAAATTACATCTCGTGTGTCAATAACACCACGACTCATACTTTTAAAATGATTTTGCATTCCTAAAACAGAGATCAAACTATTAGAATCAGAAAAAAGAGAAGCCAAACCTTCAAAACCAAAATAAAGAAAGAAACATAAGAAAACAGCAAGAATAAAAGCTACAATCTGATTTTCTGAAAGGGTAGAGGTAAAGATTCCAATTGCAGAATAAGAAGCAATTAAAAACAATAATCCGAAATAAGATCCAATTGTGCTTCCCATATCAATATTGCCTTCCGGTGAACCTAAATCTGAAATTACTTTTACATAAATCAACGTTGGGATAATCGCTAAAATAATCAGTAAAAATGAACCGAAGAATTTCCCATTTACAATTTCCCAAATGGATAAAGGTTTAGTCAATAACAATTCTAAAGTTCCTTGTTTTTTTTCGTCAGAGAAACTTCTCATCGTTACGGCTGGAATCAGGAATATTAAAATCCAGGGTGCTAAAGTGAAAAATGGAGTCAAATCGGCATAACCTGAGTTTAGTATGTTGTAATCTCCTTCGAATACCCATAAAAACAGTCCGTTGCTGATTAAGAAAATCGCAATGACCAAATAGCCGATTGGAGAACCAAAAAAGGATTTTATTTCTCTTAGAATTATAGACTTCATATATTTTGTTTCAAGTTTTTTCTAACCGCAAAGAACGCAAAGTTTTGCGCAATGTTCGCAAAGTTTTTCTCAAAGCTTTGCGAACTTAGCGTTTTTATAAAGCTTCTCCGAAAAAACTTGCGTTCTTTGCGGTTAAATCGGTTTAATTTAAGCTCACCAGTTTATCCACACTCCAAGCTTCAGGTTTAGCATTGAATAATTTCTTTGTAAAATCCCAAACAGTATTAAATAGTTCAGAATTTCTGTAATTTTCCAAATCTTCTTCGGTTTCCCAATAACTGTAAGTGAAAAAGATGCATTTGTCATTTTTATCCTGATACAATTCTAAAAAACGATTTCCTGCTGCATTTCGTATTTTATCTTTCACAGATTCAAAATTCTCCAGAAAATCAGGAATTTTTTCTTCGTGAAAACTCATTTTTACTATTCGGACAAACATCTTATTATTTTAGATTTTAGACTGTTGATTTTAGATTTTTTGATTGCCTAAAGTCTTACAGGTGCGCAAAAATACCAAATTTGATTGTTGTTTTAAATAAAAAATGAAATATTATAAATGTCGATTTTTAAATTCTGTTTTCACAATATTTTCAAATATAGCCCGTGGTTTCAACCACGGGGACGCATGCAATATCACGTTTCCCGTGGTTGAAACCACGGGCTATGTTTATGATGCATTGAATAATATCTGCACAATCAGCAAAATCTACGAGAGGATTAATCTATAATTTAAATTCTACAATCTAAAATCAAGAAAACTTAATGGTAATCACATCACGATAATTCAGCCCCAACAAACTATTGGCAGAACCTACTTTAGAAGGATTGCTCCTAAAAATAGCGATTTCAAGAAATCCTGCTTCATTAAAAATAGCCAGTTTTTCTCCCTCATAGGTTTTAATCGGATATTTATCAGAAGTTGCAATAGCCGAATAATTGGGCAGAATTGTTTTGATGCTTTTAGGCTTCATGATAATTTCATACGGACGACCGCGTGAAATTTCTAAGAATTGTTTTTTGGAAATATTGGTGACAACATTCCCAAAATGGTCGATATAAATAATGTTGCCTTTTACAGAATTTCCGTCATCTGCTACAACAGGTTGTAGTTCTGTAGCTTCTTTTATCGAAGTAATTTCCTTTCCAATTACATTCAATAATCCGCCTTTGGATAAATGAGAAGCAACCTGAATAAAAATATCCAGATCTGTAGCTTCAATCGGGAAACGATCGTGAATATTTATAGCAACGATTTTCTGTGGAACAATTTTCTGTGTAAGCATGCTCAGGATTCCGTTATCGGCACAAATAAAGTAGTGATCGTTCCATTGCATCGCGATGTGCTGGTTCTCTTTATTGCGTTCGATATCAACACCAATAAGGTGAACTGTTCCTTTGGGAAAACTCAAATAAGAAGCACCAATGATGTAACTTGCTTCGGCAGTATTAAAGGGATCAATGTCATGAGAAATGTCAATGATCTGAACCTCTGGATTTTCAGAAAGTATTTTACCCTTCAGCGAGCCCACAAAGTGATCTTTTAAGCCGTAGTCTGTAGTAAGGGTAATTATTGACATATTTTTGTTTATAACTATTGATAGTATTTAAATCTAATTTTCATTAAATTTGAGAAATGCAAAGCTAATAATAGTAAACGCAAATTGAAAGAAAGAAAAGACAAATTGTGTTTTAAAAATTAAGTTGCTGTTATACAAGTCTCAGTTTTCAGTCTCGGTCTCAGTTTCGTTAAAAATTGAAAACTTTCACTGCTAACAGGACTAATAAAAAGAACCCGACAACTCCTAAAATAATAACTGAATTATTTAATTTAAAAAGAACTTCATTTGAACGAAAGAATAATCGAGCTAGTAGATATTGCTCCAAAAGAATTTTGGGGTGCACAGGACAGCCATTTAGAAATCATTAAAAAGTATTACCCAAAGCTTAAAATCGTAGCGCGAGGGACAACTTTAAAAGCATTTGGCGAAAAAGAAGTTTTAGACGAATTCGAAAAAAGATTTCAAAGATTAATGCTTCATTTTACGCGTTATAATAATATTGACGATAATGTAATTGAACGTGTAATTATGAGTGATGGCCAGGAAGAAAAAAGAGGTTACGATCATGATAAAATCTTAGTTCATGGCGTTGGCGGCAAAATTATTAAAGCGATGACGCCAAATCAGCAATTGCTGGTTGATACCATTAAGAAAAATGATATGGTCTTTGCAATTGGTCCTGCTGGAACCGGAAAAACATATACCGGTGTCGCTATGGCGGTTAAAATGTTAAAAGATAAAGAAGTAAAAAGGATCATTCTGACACGTCCCGCAGTCGAAGCCGGAGAAAATCTTGGATTTCTTCCCGGGGATATGAAAGAAAAACTTGATCCTTATATGCAGCCATTATATGATGCGTTGCGTGACATGCTTCCGAATGAAAAACTCGAAGATTACATTTTAAAAGGAATTATTCAAATTGCGCCGTTAGCGTTTATGCGTGGACGAACGCTTGATAATGCCTTTGTAATTCTTGATGAGGCGCAAAATACAACCCACTCACAAATGAAAATGTTTTTGACCCGTATGGGGAAAAACGCCAAATTTATGATTACGGGTGATCCTGGACAGGTCGATTTACCAAGAAGAACTATTTCCGGTCTTAAAGAAGCTATTTTGGTTTTGAAAGACATTGAAGGTATCGGAATTATTTATCTGGATGATAAAGATATCGTTCGCCACAGATTGGTTAAAAAGGTAATCGATGCTTACAAGCAAATTGAGAATCACGATTAATTATAAAATTTTAGTGAAATGTTAAATGTAAATCGTGAATTGTGTTTTAACATTTATTAATATTCGTTTTGTGTCTTTTCTTTCGAAAAATGCAAAACGAATATTTTTTTTAGTGCTATTTAAAATAAAAACCGATGAAGATAAGAGTTTTGTGTTTTTTAGTTTTAATTCATTTTGCTTCATGTAAAAAAGCGGAATTTCCAGTAAATAAATTTGTTGGAACTTGGTACGATACGGAATATATCGTACCAGGTCATGCAACAATTAAAATTAATAAGGACAGTACTTTTAATTATAATGGAGCAGGGTGTCAGTGGACTTTAGTATCTAAAGGGAAATGGAAAATAGTTGGAGATTTTATTGAATTAAACAGTACAAAAATCGATACTTGTTACAGAATGATTCCATTTGTAGATTGCAATCCATTTGAAACTAGAAAAAGAAAAGAAATTTTAACAATACCAAATTGTAATCCGAAAGACGATACCGATTTTTTAATTTTTGACAAAGAAAGATTTTATATTAAAAATGATACTTTAGTTTACAAATTAAAACCAGGTTCCGGTTGTCCTGATACCTTAAAAATTGTTTTTGCCAAAACTCGAAAGATAAGAAAATGAAACAGCTAGACGATTTCTACTTAAACCAGGAAGAACCTGTAAAAGGGATCTTTCTGGCATTAAAAGAAATCATTCTAAAACAAGATCAGGATATTACAAACATGCTAAAATACGGAATGCCGTTTTTTTGCTATAAAGGAAAAATGTTCTGCTATTTATGGATTCATAAAAAACTCAAACAACCATATATTGGAATTGTGGAAGGAAAACATTTTGATGAAGCTTTTCTCATTCAGGAAAATCGTTCCAGAATGAAAATTATGATGTTTGACACTCATGCTGATTTACCTTTGGAACAAATAGAATCGATTATTCAGAAAGCTGTAAATTTGTACAAAACAGGAATTGTTAAGATTTAATTAGTAATAAAGCAATATTTAACCTAATAGTTAAATAAATAATAAACTTACCTCAATTTTAGCGCTCAAAGCTCATAATCTTTGTCTAACCGGGCTTAAAACCTTAAATTTGCCTATCATCGAATTTGATAAATTAATTATGACAAAACTTAAAAATATAAAAGTTGTAGTAAGTGACCTTGATGGAACTTTACTCAACCCACAACACAGAATTTCAGATTATACTAAATCAATTTTTCAGGAACTTCACAATCAGGGTTATTTAATTGTAGTTGCAACAGGCCGTCATCATTTGGATGCAATGGCTATTATTGAAACACTTGAAGTTCCGGTTTACTTAGTTAGTTCCAATGGAGCCAGAATTCACTCGCCAAATAAAGAAGAACTTTTTGCTTTTAATTTGGATAGCGATGTGGTAAAAGCCGCTTTAAATGTTGAAATTGACCCTGCTATTACAGTCGTTTTATTTAAAGAAAATGTTTGGCAAACCAATAAATGGAACGAAAGACTGAATTCTTTCCAGGCAGAATTAAAATACCGTCCGGAATTAGTTGACTACAAAAACTTAGAAGATTTTGGAGCTATTAAGATTTTCTTTTCATGCGATGATCACGAAAAATTAGTAAAACTAAAAGATGCGATTTTGGCTAATTCTTCAGAACATTTGCATCATGCTTTTAGTCTGCCGACTTGTTTAGAATTTATGGATAAATCTATTGATAAAGCCGTTGCGATTGAACAAGTATTAGAAAAAGAAGGTTATACGCTTGAACAAGCTGTTTCTTTTGGAGACGGATTTAATGATGTTCAAATGTTGGCTGCAGCCGGAAAAGGTTTAATTATGGGGAATGCACCATCAATTTTGAAAGAAACGCTACCGGAATTAGAAGTTATTAAAACAAATGCGGAAGATGGTGTGGCCAAATATATTGCATCAAAAATTTTAGATAAAGAATTAGCTTCAAGTTAATTTAGAATTGTATTTAAATGAAAATCCCTAAATATTCTGTTTAGGGATTTTTTTATTTCTGAATCTTAAAATTTCATGGTGTAACTCTCTGAAATAATTTTAAATTTGCATTCATAAAAAACAACACAACTAGATAATGAGTAATACAATCACAACTACAAATTTTAATTTCCCGAATCAGAAATCAGTTTACCGCGGAAAAGTTAGAGAAGTTTATAACATCAACGACGAACTTTTGGTAATGGTAGCAACAGACAGACTTTCTGCTTTTGATGTAGTTTTGCCAAAAGGAATTCCATACAAAGGACAAATCTTAAATCAGATTGCTACTAAATTTATGGAATTAACTCAGGATATTGTTCCAAACTGGCTGATTGCTACTCCAGATCCAAACGTTGCTGTTGGACATTTATGCGAACCTTTTAAAGTAGAAATGGTAATTCGTGGTTATTTGTCAGGACATGCTGCTCGTGAATATGCTGCAGGAAGAAAACAAATTTGCGGTGTTGCTATGGCTGAAGGTTTAAAAGAAAATGATAAATTTCCGCAACCAATTATTACACCAACTACAAAAGCGGATAATGGATCACATGATGAAGATATTTCCCGTGAAGACATTTTAGCTAAAGGAATTGTTTCTGAAGAAGATTATTTAGTTTTAGAAAAATATACTCGCGCTCTATTTCAAAGAGGAACTGAAATTGCAGCTCAAAGAGGTTTAATTTTGGTAGATACGAAATATGAATTCGGAAAAACTAAAGACGGAGTTATTGTTTTGATTGACGAAATTCATACGCCGGATTCTTCTCGTTATTTTTATGCTGAAGGTTATGCGGAAAGACAAGAAAAAGGAGAGGAGCAAAAACAACTTTCTAAAGAATTTGTTCGCCGTTGGTTGATTGAAAATGGTTTTCAGGGACAAGAAGGACAGCAGATTCCAAATATGACAGACGAATATATTGAGTCTGTTTCTGAAAGATATATCGAATTATACGAGAATATATTGGGAGAAAAGTTTGTAAAAGCAGATATTGACAATATTGATCAACGTATTGAAAAAAACGTATTAGATTACCTATCTTCTAAATAGTAATTTTCGGGTTTAAAACTAACTGTTTAAACCATGAAAATGATAATGATTAAAAATGCCCTGTTATTTGTATGTATTACAGCAGGGCATTTTCTTTTTGCACAAATAGATAAAAAGGCAACAAAAGAAACCAACAATCTATACTACAACTTGAATGTTATTTCAAAAAGAAATATTCTTTTTGGACATCAGCATGCATTAGAGTATGGACATGGCTGGAGTAATGAATCCGGTCGTTCTGATGTAAAATCGGTTACAGGTTCTCATCCTGCTGTTGTGGGAATAGACTTCAGTGATTTTTCTGGTCGTTCCGATGAACAAATCAAACAAGAAAAAGAAGCTTTAAGAAAAAATGTAATTGATACTTACGAAAGAGGAGGAGTGACTACAGTTTCCTGGCATTTTAATAATCCTGCTTCAGAGGGTGGTTTTTATTGGAAAGATGGAATTTCTAAAGCATCGATAGCTTTAATAAAACCCGGAGGCTCTTATCATGAAAAATATAAAGAAATTCTAAAAACAATTGCTGATTTCGCAAAGTCAGTCAAAGCAAAAGACGGAACACTTTCCCCAATGATTTTCAGACCGTTTCACGAATTTGACGGGGATTGGTTCTGGTGGGGAAAGTCGCATACAGCTCGTGAAGATTTTATTGCCGTATGGCAGTTTACAGTTTCATATTTAAAAGATACTTTGGGTGTACATAATTTTATTTATGCATTTTCTCCTGATAATCAGTTTAATTCGGAACAAGAATATTTAGAACGTTATCCTGGCGATAAATTTGTTGATCTTTTCGGAATGGATGATTACGGTGATTTTGGCCGTGACGGGAAATATGATTTAGAAGCAGGATTAAAAAAGCTTGAAATAATATCCAATTTAGGTCAAAAGAAGAAAAAACTAGCAGCATTTACAGAAACGGGCTTAGAATCTATTCCGAATGAAAAATGGTGGACAGATGTTTTATTAAAAACATTGAAATCTAACGATTTAAAATTAGCTTATGTATTGGTTTGGCGTAATGACAGTACAAGTCCAACTCACTTTTACGCGCCATTTCCGGGCCAGGTGAGTGAGAAAGACTTTATAAGGTTTTATGACGATCCTTTCACTTTCTTTGAAAAGGATTTAAAAGAAATTTATAATAAGAAGTTAAACTAAGAATAATACAAATTTTACGATTTAAAAAGCGCGATTCAATTATTTGAGTCGCGTTTTTTTGTTGATTCCTGATATCTTAGGGTTTTTATCATTTTTTTTTCACTTTTAATGCAACGTTTTACCACGTAAATGCGTCTAATAATAAATCATCACAATCATCAATCAATTTAACAAACAATCAATCATGAAAAAAACAGTTATTATCTTAGGAACGGCTCTGGCCTTATTTTCAAATTTTGCAAGTGCTTCTAATCAGGAGTTAGCAATTAAAAATCAAATTGAAATTTCAACTTACTTATCATCTCCGTTACACGTAGCTGTATGCAAAGGAGATTTTGAAAGTGTAAAAAAAATTATTGAATACGGTGCAGATGTAAATAAAATTATGAGAAATATGACACCGTTAATGCTTGCAGCCCGTTATAATCATGTCGAAATCGTAAAAATTTTATTAGCAAATGGTGCCAGACCTTCAATTGAAAATGACCATGGGCTAAATGCTTTAGATTATGCTACATATGCAAAGTCAGCTGAATCGATTGCGATTTTAAAAAATCTCAAGTAAAAGCATTTAAAAAAAATGTAAAAAGAAAAGCATCATTCGTAATAAAATGATGCTTTTTTCTCTTTTAAATCAGACAGATAATTATTCTTCCATTTTTGCTTTGAGGTTTTCGAGACCTTTTTGTAAATCGTTCCCAATCATTTGATCCATTTTTAACATCGGAAGCATTATGTTTGTGGGATACGGAATTATACCGCTGATTCCCCACTTCACTTTTGTCTGATTATTAGAAACAGGTTCTGTTGACATAAATCCTACAGCAGTATCTTCCATTGGCTTTTTAAATCGTAGAGCAAAATCGATACGTCTGTTTTCTGTTATTTTAGTAATTTCCTGTTCGCCAACACCAACCTCTTTCACATTACTTTCCCAGGAAGAAACCGAGCCGACCGTACCATCAACGCCTTTGTAATTTAATTTCATTTTGGGATCCATATTAGCCCAAACGCTAAACTCGTTTTGATTTTTTAGTGATTTTACATATTTAAAAATACTATCAACAGGCTGGTTGATTGTGATTTCTCTTTCAACAGCATATTCTTTAGGCATAAAATAAGCTGCTATTAATACAATCGAAATAATCAAAATTAAGATGATAAGAATTCTTTTAATAATTAGCATGATTACTGGTTTTAGGTTTGTTTCTTGATTTTTGTCAGGAATAAAATTATAGATAGTTTTATTCTTACAGTAAAGTTAAAAAAATCTAGTCTGCTTTTACATAAGACTTTGTAAGCAACAGAAAAGATATTTTATTTTTTTTCTGCTGATATTGTAACATTTTATGTTTTCTGGCGTCTATTATATCAAAACCATGAAATTTATAATGTTGTGGAGAGTAAATTATGTATTTATTAAGTAATTGTTAAGGGTTAGTTAAAACATAGTACTTTGTTATGCATAATACAAAATAATATTTTACTTTTACATGGAAATTAAAATCATCATCAATCATTTAACAACAATCAATTATTATGAAAAAATCAATTATTTATTTAGGTCTGGCCTTAGTTGTATTCGGAAATGCAGCAATGGCTTCAAACGGAGTTTCAACTGTTAAAAACCCTGTTGAATACACAGGTTATGCAGCAAACCCTTTAAATGTTGCTATCAGCAAAGGAGATTTAGAAACTGTTAAAAAGTTTATTGAATATGGAGCAGATGTGAATCAGATGTCTGAAGATTTAACTCCTTTAATGATTGCAGCACGTTACAATAAATGTGAAATCCTTAAAGTTTTATTAGCAAATGGCGCAAGACCAAATGTAAAAAATGAAAAAGGATACACTGCTTTAAAATATGCAGAATTATCAAATGCTTCAGAAGCTATAGCAATTTTGAAAGAATTGAGATAAAAAGAATACAGTTTAAAAAGTTTTGAGTTAGTTAAAATGACCTTTCTGAGCAAAAGGTCATTTTTTTTTGTTTATGTAAAACAGAAAAGCACCATTACAATGAATGATGCTTTTCATTTTTAAATCCAACAATTTGATTTAAAAAACTAAAAAAATAAATCTTTATTCTATTGGTTCATGTTTTTTTCTGTTAAATACCCAGAATAAAATAGGGAATACCAATAAAGTTAAAACGGTTGCTGTCATAAGTCCACCTATAATTACAATCGCAAGAGGTTTTTGAGATTCAGAGCCAATTCCAGTAGAAATTGCGGCAGGCAACAATCCAATTGATGCCATTAACGCTGTCATCACAACAGCTCTTGTTCTGGCTTTAACTCCCATAAAAATAGATTCTTCGAGCGTAAATTTGGCTTTCAGATTGTGATGAAACTCTGATATTAAGATTACTCCATTCTGAATACATATTCCTAGAAGAGCAATAAAACCAACTCCCGCAGAGATTCCAAAATTCATTCCTGTAAGATGTAAAGCGATAATACCTCCAATAATAGCAAAAGGAACATTTGCTAAAACAAGTAACGAGTCTTTGAAGTTTCCAAACAAAATAAATAACAGTACAAAAATTCCAATTAAACTGATAGGTACAACCTGAGCCAGACGTGCACTTGCGCGAACCTGATTTTCAAATTCTCCAGTCCATCCTGTTGTATAACCTGCAGGAAGTTTTAATTTATTCACTTTTGACTGCGCTTCTGCAATTGTACTTCCCAAATCACGATCACGAACAGAAAATTTAACTCCTATAAAACGTTTTGTATTATCTCTGTAAATAAATGCCGGTCCGGTAATGGTTTTAATGTCACAGATTTCTTTTAAAGGAATTTTGATCCCACTTATTGTTGGAACTTTAATTTCCTCCAAATCTTTTTCATCTTTTCTGTATTCTTTTGAGAAACGAACACGAACGTCAAATTTCTTTTCATCTTCATATTTTTCAGTCGCTGTTTTTCCTCCAAATGCTAATTCTAAAACAGCCTGCGCATCACTTAATGTTACGCCGTAAGCAGCCATTTTTTCACGATCCAGAATTACACTAATTTCCGGCTGTCCAACATTTCTAAGAATTCCCGCATCTTTAATACCCGGAATATCCTTGATTTGCGCTAAAACTTCATTAGCAAGCTGATCTAATTTATTTAAATCATCTCCATAAATTTTTACTGCATTAGAAGCCTTAAATCCGGCAACAGATTCTGCAACGTTATCAATTACAGGTTGTGAATAATTATAGGTAATTCCCTGATGAACTTTTAGTTTATTATCCATTTCATTAATCAGATCATCCATAGAAATTTTACGTTTCCAGTCGGCTTTTGGTTTTAAATCAACCTGAAGCTGGATAAACCCAAATCCATTTGGATCCGTTCCATCATTGCTTCGTCCTGTTTGTGATAAAACATTTTTTACTTCCGGAAAACTTTCGAGATCTTTTCTGATCATTGCAGCAGTTTTAACACTTTCAGGCAATGAAGTACTCATTGGTAATTCTGCTGTAACCCATAAGGCACCTTCATTTAATTGCGGTAAAAATTCAGTTCCTAAGAAACCTGCAGAAAAGAAAACGGCTGCCAATAATCCGATTGATGCAATTAAGGTTTGTACTTTATGTTTAAATGTCCAGGCAAAACCTTTAGAAACAATTCGGTCCCAAAAGTTCACAAACGGATTGTGTTTTTCTTTTACATTTTTGTTTAATAATATATGTGAAAGAACAGGAACCAAAGTCAAAGTAAAAATAAGCGCTCCTAATAATGCAAAACCTAATGTAAAGGCCAGGGGAGAGAACATTTTTCCTTCTACTTTCTGAAACGAGAAAATTGGAAGTAAAGCTGTAATGATAATCAGTTTTGAAAAGAAAATAGCTTTACCCATTTCCGTTCCGGTTTTCTTGATCAAACTTCCCTTGGCAATTTTATTAAATTTCTCCATTCCCAACTGATGTGCCCGATGATCGAGAACTACAAACAATCCTTCAACCATTACCACGGCACCATCAATAATAATCCCGAAATCGACAGCACCTAAACTCAGTAAGTTAGCGCTCATTCCCATCATTTTCAAACATAAGAATGCAAATAAAAGTGAAAGCGGAATTACTATAGAAACGGTAAAAGTAGTTCGCCAGTCGGCCATAAAAAGAAATACAACAACAGTAACCAGAATAATACCTTCAAATAAATTATGCATTACGGTTTCTGTCGTGAAATTCATTAAATTATCACGATCGTAAAAAGTCTCTATTTTAATGTCTTTCGGAAGAACATTATCATTTAAATCTTTAATTTTTGCTTTTATAAGGGCAAGAGTTTCCTGCGGATTCTCGCCTTTTCGCATTACGACAATTCCTTCTACAGCATCGTCATTATTTCCTATACCGGTTTGTCCCACTCGCGGCATAGAACTTTCGTAGACATCAGCAAGATTTTTAACCAAAATCGGGTTTCCTCCGGCGTCATCAACGATAATATTTCCAATATCTTCTTTAGATTTTAATAATCCAACTCCACGAACGACAAAAGCCTGTCCGTTTTTCTCTATTACATCACCACCGACGTTTAAGTTTCCTGCATTAACAGCATTGTAAACTTGTAAAGGTGTAATATTATATTTAGCCAGCTTGATTGGATCGACACCAACCTCATAGGTTTTGGTCTGACCTCCAAAAACATTTAAATCTGCAACTCCAGGAAGGGAACGAAGTTGTTTGTCAATTACCCAGTTTTGGTAAGTCAATAACTCCCGACTGTCTCTACTGTTACTTTTTACAATATATCTGAAGATTTCTCCGGTTGGTCCGTAAGGTGGCTGTACGTCCGGTTCAACATCATCAGGAAGCGAAACGTTTTTTAATAAATTGTTTACCTGAAAACGGGCAAAGGTATCGTCTACACCATCATCAAAAATGATTTTAATAACTGATAATCCAAACATAGTAATGCTTCGAACGCTTGTTTTTTTCTGAACAGAGTTCATAGAGATTTCAATAGGCGACGTTACAAAACGCTCTACTTCCTCAGCACTTTTTCCGTTCCATTGCGTAATGATAATAATTTGCGTATTGGTTACATCGGGAAAAGCGTCAATAGGCATGTTTTTGAATGAAATAAATCCGGCAACAGCTAATAATCCGACCCAAAAGAAGGTAAATGCTTTATTCTTTAAAGAAAAAGCAATAATGTTTTTTATGAATTTGTTCATGTCTTAATTATTTAAAGCACCATAAATAAATAGCTGATTGTTTGTGATCACTTTTTCGTTTTCTTTCAAACCACTTGAAATATAAGTAGTATCACCTACAACTCTATAGACTTCAACTTGTCTTGTTTCGATATTATTACGGTCTTTAAATACCACAACAAAGTTTTTACTTTTATCAAACACAATTGCTTTACTTGGTACGGCTATCATAGATTGATTTTCATTGAAAGACAATTTAATATTAGCGTTCATATCCGGCTTAAGCATATAGTCAGGATTGTTTAATTTGATTCTTGCCTGCATTGCTTTAGTCTCAGGATCAATTACGTTGTAGATTTTGTCTACTTTTCCATGAAATATTTTATCCGGATAACTTAAAGTAGTGACAGAAGCATCTGTGCCTAATTTTACTTTGTTGATGTCAATTTCATTAATATTTGCCATTGCCCAAACCTCGCTGATTTCTGCAATATCAAATATGTTTTCAGAACGGTCATTACGTAAAAGCATATCCTGATTGATACTTTTTTGAATGATAAAACCGCTTATTGGAGCAGTTACTTCGTAGATAGATCCGGCTTTGATATTGTAAATTTTATACGTTTCCTGAATTTTACTTAATTGAGACTGTGCTTTGTTTACTTCAGATTTTGCCTGTAAAACATCACTTTCTGAGTTTAATTTACCATCAAATAATTCCTGAGCTACTTTTAAATTGTTTTTGGCAACCAACAAATCACTTTTAGCATCAATAGATTGTTTTTCAAAATCAGCAACATCAGTACTTTTTATTGTAGCTAAAACTTGTCCTTTTTTAACGTAATCACCAAGCTCAACGTTTACTTTCATAACATTTCCTCCAACTAAAGGGTAAACGTCAATCATTTTATTATTATCAGCAGTAATTTTTCCGTAAAAACTTAACTCATTTTTTAAAGGTTGGGTTTGAGCAGCAGCTGTAGTAGTTGTTTTCAGCATTGCATCACTTAAAACAAAAGAAGTATTGGTTTGTGGATTTTCTATTTCCTTTTTGCAGCTTGTCAGAGATAAAGTCACAATTGCGATTCCTATGAATAATGTATGTTTCATTTTTATGTCTTTTTAAAATAAATCTTTGTTGATGGTACTGTTTAATTCTTCACCTGCTATTACGACTTTTTTCTTCAATTCGTTTAACTGAATTATTGCTTGGTTATAGCTTTCCATGAAATCTGTGAATTCTAAAAGGCTCACATTTCGTTTCTGGAAATTGGTAAGCATTCCATTATAAACTGCTTCAAAATCGGAATTTACAGTTGGTTTAATTACAGCGTAATTTTGCCTGGATTCATCCCATTTCGTCCAGGCTGAAGTAATTTCTGTTTTTAGCTGTAATTCAAAGTTTTGTTTTTCAATTTTAGATTGTTCCAAAACTGTTTTCGCATACTTAATGTTCCCTTTGTTCTGATTCCAAAGTGGTAAAGGAATACCAACAGTTAAATTAGCCTCATTGTTAAAAGCACCACTTCGCTGATCGTAATTTGCACCAAGAGTAATATCTGGAATTGAAAGTGATTTTTGCAATTTTACATTCAGCTCATTAGCATCAATTTCTTTTTGTTTGGCTAAATAATCTGGTCTGTTTGCAATAGCCTGCTCTTCAAAACTCTTAAGATCAAAATCTATTATTTTTAAATATTTATCAGAATCCTCTTTGTTTACAATTGGAACAACATTTTCAGTTTCATTCAAAAGTAATTTTAGATTTGCCTGTTCTTCGATGTTGTTATTGATAACTTCTAATCTTTCGTTTTTGAAATTAAGATATAATGATTGTAAACGAACAACATCTTTTAAGGGAATATTTCCTTTTTGAGCCTGAATAGAATAAGAATTGATCAGATTCTCGATATGGGCTAGCTGCTTATCTGTGTTTTCAAGATTTTTACTATTATAATATACAGTGAAAAAGCTCTTGCGTAATTGAAGTTTTAGAGTACGAAGTAAATCATTGAATTGCAGTTCAGCCAGTTTTTCATTAGTTTGAGCCAGTTTTACTTCGTTACGTTTTTTACCACCTAGATAAATAAGCTGTTCAATGGCAAAAACTTTCTGACCTTCTTTTCCAATATCGAAAAATTTGTCCCGTTCAGGGTTGTACGCGTTCAATTCGGCCGAAAGCGTTGGATTATCCCAAATACGAGCCTGAATAGTTAATGCCTTCGATGCATCTATATTATATTGAGATGCCAGTAAAAAAAGATTCTTTTTTAAGAATTGACTTTCACAGTCTTGAAGAGTGACTGTTTTTTGAGCTATTGCAGCTTGATTAAGAAGTGCAAATAACAGCAATGCGAATAACTTTTTCATTGTACCATTTTTAATTATACAAATATGCTATCAACAGGCTTTAAGAGACCTTAAAATCTACCTTAAAAATAGCTTAAAATTATTTATAAATTAAAAAATAATTGAAATAAATTCGTATTAATTTCTGGTATTGAGTAAGTTATGTTTGCTTTGTGTAATGTTAAAATTCTTTGCACGATTCGTAAACCCAGTCCAAAACCTGATGTTCCTTTAGCATTTTTACCACGCATAAAGGGTTGGAAAAGATTTTTTTGTTCTTCTTCGCTTAATGTGTCTCCACTATTGGAAACAGATACAATTAAATGATAATGATCTGTGCTTATTTTTACTTTAGCTTGCTTGTTATCTGAGTAAACACAGGCATTTTTTAGAATATTGCCTAAAGCTATTTCTAAAAGATTTCTATTTCCTTTAATTTCTAGTGCGGTATCAAGATCATCGCTTTCTTCCATTTCAAAGAGAATGACAAAATCTGGAAAAGACTTATTTATTTTTTCTATTGAAGAAAATAAAATTTCATCTATTCTTTGTACTTCATGATGGTCAACTTCCCGATTATCAATTTTAGAAAGTATCAGCAAAGAATTGATTAATTCCCCTAAATGATTAACATCAGTTAATATAGCATTTAAGAAAGATTTATTTTTAGGTTTAGCATCAGGATCAGCAATAGCATTTTCAATCTGAGAAGTCATTCTCGAAAGAGGTGTTCTTAATTCGTGAGAAGCATGTGCGGTGAATTCTTTTTGTCTTTGATAAGAAAGTTCAATACGATCCATCATAAAATTAAACTCATGAGCAATTAAGTCAATTTCGTCTTTACTGCTTTTAGATTCAATTCTTGTGTCAAGATTGTTTTCATTGATTTTTTTTATTTTCTGATGAAAAGCATTTAAAGGGCTCATCGCTTTTTTTATAGTAAAAGAAGTAATAACCCAGCACAGACAAGTAAAGAAAATGTAAGATATAATCAAAGTGTACCGTAAAAAGAGTAATTTCTTTTTTCCGTAATCATCTGTTGCAGAAATTAATGCATAGAAATCTTTATCGTTTGTGTCATAAAAAACGCCGTAAACTTCATAATCTCCCTGTTGTTTAAAAAAGGTCTTATTCTTTTTAAGATACTTTAAATCATCAATAGACCAATTAATTTTTGCGTCATCAATACTGCTGTAAATCAATTTAAAATTAGAATCAAAAACCAGTGTTTTTTCATCGTACAATTTATTAATCGAGTTTTGATCAATTATTTTTAAAAGCTGATTATCGACCTGCTTAACATTAACCAATAGTTTGATATTAGATAAGGCTTTAATTTCTAATCGATCGCGAAATTCTTCTTTTCGATAATTAGAATACAAAATGAATATCACCGTAGAAGCCAATCCAAAAAGGATGGTAAACAGTAAACTGACTAATAGTGATATCCGATTTTTTAATGTCATTCCTGATCGCTTAGGTAATAGCCATAACCAACTTTTGTACGGATTAGTTTGGTTTCATGGTCTTTGTCTATTTTTTTTCTTAGAAAATTAATATAAACTTCAATAGTGTTTTGATTGGTTTCTATATGATAATCCCAAAGTTTTTCGGCAATAAATTGTTTTGATAAGACTTTTCCTTTTGCGTGAGCCAAAATTAAAATCAGTTTAAATTCTTTTGGAGTAAGTTTAATTTCTTCTCCAGATCTGAAAACCTGCATTTCATCTTCAAGAATTTCAAGATCATTAATGAGAATTTTATTTTCAACTACTTGAGGAACATCTTTTCTTCTCAATAAAGATTGTACTCTGGCATAAAGTTCGTCAAAATGAAATGGTTTTACTAAATAATCATCTGCGCCACTGTCAAAAGAAGATAGTTTATCTTCGATTTCACTGAAAGCAGTCAGCATAATTATAGGTGTTTTTTTATCCGTTTCCCGAATACCTTTGCAAACCTCAATTCCATTTGCTCCGGGAACATTAATATCAAGAACAATCAAATCATATTCGTAAGGAAAGTATTTTTTAAGTAGTAAAGAGCCATCATAATATGGAATACACTCGAAACTCTTTGAAGTAAAGAATGTAGAGATTTCTTTAGATAAAGTAAAATCGTCTTCGAGTAGTAATATTTTCATTTCTGCTGATTTTTAGTAAATCTGACTGATTAGGATCAGTCAGATTTACATTTATAGAATGTATTTATTTGAAATAAGAGAATGTCTCGTTGTTTTCAATTTTTAGTAAAGATTCGTAAATCAATTTAATAACATTTTCCACATCATCTCTATGAACCATTTCAACTGTTGTATGCATATAACGAAGAGGCAGTGAGATTAATGCAGAAGGTACACCGCCATTACTATAAGCAAAGGCATCTGTATCTGTTCCTGTTGCACGAGAAGTGGCGTGTCTTTGAAACGGAATATTCTTTTCAGCAGCGGTATCTACAATTAAATCACGTAATTTATTCTGAATTGCAGGAGAATAGCCAATAACAGGTCCTTTGCCCATTTTTAAATCCCCTTCCACTTTTTTGTCTATCATTGGAGTAGTAGTGTCGTGACACACATCTGTTACAATAGCAACATTTGGTTTTATCCTTTGTGCAATCATTTCTGCACCACGAAGACCAATTTCTTCCTGAACTGAATTGACGATATATAAACCAAAAGGAAGCTTCTTTTTATTTTCGTGTAATAAACGAGCAACTTCAGCAATCATAAATCCTCCCATTCTATTATCGATAGCACGGCAAACAAATTTATTTTCGTTTAAGATCATGAACTCATCAGGATAAGTAATTACACATCCCACATGAACACCTAAAGCTTCAACCTGCTCTTTATTTTCACATCCTAAATCAATAAAGATATTGCTTAGTTTGGGAACTTCTTCTTTATCGCGCAGACGAGTATGAATTGCCGGCCATCCGAAAACACCTTTGACAATTCCGTTTTTTGTGTGAATATTAACTCTTTTAGAAGGAGCAATCTGATGATCAGAACCTCCGTTTCTAATCACATATATAAGACCATCTTCTGTAATATAGTTTACATACCACGAAATTTCATCGGCATGGCCTTCAATGACTACTTTATAAGGAGCGTCAGGATTAATTACACCTACAGCTGTTCCGTAAGTATCTGTTACAAAAGTGTCGACATACGGTTTTAAATAGTTCATCCAAAGTTTTTGCCCTTCACTTTCGTAGCCGGTAGGAGAGGCGTTATTTAGGTAGCTTTCCAGGAATGCTATTGAAGTATCTTTTAAGATAGATTTCGTGCTCATAAAAATATTTTTTTGCTAAAATATAAATTTGGTATTAGAGTTGTGTATAAATATATAATTTTACATTTAAATTATGATTCAATGAAACTAACCAACCTTATATTATTTCTTTTACTGTTCACTTTTACAAGCCAAGCTCAAGTTACTTCAAAAGAGAATGAACAAATGGGGTATATATTAACTGAAAAGGACTCTATTTTAAATGATACTATTCAATTACCGGAAATAATTATTTCGAAAGGCGAGAAGATGAGTGCCGAAGAAATGAAACAATTTCAGATTCTTCAAAACAGAGTCTATAAAGTTTATCCGTATGCCAGATTAGCGTCAGATAGATTAACTGCATTGAACAACGGAATGGCTCGTTTAAAAACAAGTCGTGAAAAGAAAAAATATTTTAAAATTGTGGAAGACTATCTAAATAACGAATTTGAAGAAAGACTTAAAAAGCTTTCCAGAAAGCAAGGTCAGATTCTCGTAAAATTGATTCATCGCCAAACAGGTATTACAACTTATGAACTCATCAAAACTTTAAAAAGCGGATTTAAGGCTTTTGTCTCTAATACAACCGCTAATTTATTTGATATAAGTTTAAAAACAGAATACAAACCGTACGATGTAAATGAAGATTATTTAATAGAAACAATATTAGTTCGCGCATTTGAATCAGGAAGATTGTCAAATCAAAAACCGGCAAATCCTCTGGATTATGATGATTTATCTAGTAAATGGCAGGAAAGAGCAAAAGAGTTAAATAAAAAGTAGTTTCTACTAATATAATAATATCAGCCCGCCAGATTTTCAAAACCTGTCGGGTTTGTTTTTTATACGTATATATAATAGTGTAATTCCAATTTTCGGTAGAGACGCACCGCAGTGCGTCTAATGCGTATAAAGGACATGAAAGACAGATGGGATTTGAGACCTTGTAGATTGGAATTTGGAATTTGGAATTTGGAGTTTCAGGATTTGGGATTTAAATTTTGAGTAGCAATTTCCCGCTATCCGCTTCAATCTTTTTGTGGTGAACCCCACCACAAAAAGGATTTCCGCTTCTATCGGGGCTAGTGGAGCCGTTTTCATAAGAAGGTTTATCTTCAAAAAGCGGTATCAAAGTTTGAAAATTCCATAAAAACAGAAATCCGAAAAGGGCAATAAGTATCAAATCAATGGCTTAAAGAGGAAAAATCCTACTTGTTGTTGGGAAATTTTGTTTTGTAAAGTAGGGGTTATGAGTAAGTTAAGAAATAAGTCTAAAAAAGATTAAAAATAGTTCGGTAAAAAGCTTGCGAAAGCGGAAAAAGGTGCTACTTTTGCACCCGCAACAACGAAAAACGTTCACAGAAATACTGACAGGAAAGAGGGATCGAGAGAAAAGAAATTTTCAAAAAAAAGATTCGGAAAAGCTTGTGAGATTTGAAAAATGCTTTTACATTTGCACCCCGCAAATACGGGAAGTTCATTGAGGGATTGGAAGGAAAGGTTGAAAAAGTGAAACGAAAAAAAAAGTTTCAATTTTTTTTAAATTTTTCTTGCAGGAAACAAAAAGAATTTCTAGTTTTGCACCCGCTTTGAGAAACAAGCGAAGGAAACAAAATTACGTTCGTAGACATATTGAATTGACAGCCGTCTCGTCACAAGACGAGACAAAATAGAATAAGAGTAATAGAATCGAGAGATTCGAGACAAACCGACTGGAATAAGGCATCGACTATATAATATTAAAATATACGATGAAGAGTTTGATCCTGGCTCAGGATGAACGCTAGCGGCAGGCTTAACACATGCAAGTCGAGGGGTATATTTCTTCGGAGATAGAGACCGGCGCACGGGTGCGTAACGCGTATGCAATCTACCTTTCACAGAGGGATAGCCCAGAGAAATTTGGATTAATACCTCATGGTATTATAGGGTGGCATCACTTTATAATTAAAGTCACAACGGTGAAAGATGAGCATGCGTCCCATTAGCTAGTTGGTAAGGTAACGGCTTACCAAGGCAACGATGGGTAGGGGTCCTGAGAGGGAGATCCCCCACACTGGTACTGAGACACGGACCAGACTCCTACGGGAGGCAGCAGTGAGGAATATTGGTCAATGGGCGCAAGCCTGAACCAGCCATGCCGCGTGCAGGATGACGGTCCTATGGATTGTAAACTGCTTTTGTACGAGAAGAAACACTCCTTCGTGAAGGAGCTTGACGGTATCGTAAGAATAAGGATCGGCTAACTCCGTGCCAGCAGCCGCGGTAATACGGAGGATCCAAGCGTTATCCGGAATCATTGGGTTTAAAGGGTCCGTAGGCGGTCCTGTAAGTCAGTGGTGAAAGCCCATCGCTCAACGATGGAACGGCCATTGATACTGCAGGACTTGAATTACCAGGAAGTAACTAGAATATGTAGTGTAGCGGTGAAATGCTTAGAGATTACATGGAATACCAATTGCGAAGGCAGGTTACTACTGGTTGATTGACGCTGATGGACGAAAGCGTGGGTAGCGAACAGGATTAGATACCCTGGTAGTCCACGCCGTAAACGATGGATACTAGCTGTTGGGGGCAACTTCAGTGGCTAAGCGAAAGTGATAAGTATCCCACCTGGGGAGTACGAACGCAAGTTTGAAACTCAAAGGAATTGACGGGGGCCCGCACAAGCGGTGGAGCATGTGGTTTAATTCGATGATACGCGAGGAACCTTACCAAGGCTTAAATGCAGACTGACCGATTTGGAAACAGATCTTTCGCAAGACAGTTTACAAGGTGCTGCATGGTTGTCGTCAGCTCGTGCCGTGAGGTGTCAGGTTAAGTCCTATAACGAGCGCAACCCCTGTTGTTAGTTGCCAGCGAGTAGTGTCGGGAACTCTAACAAGACTGCCAGTGCAAACTGTGAGGAAGGTGGGGATGACGTCAAATCATCACGGCCCTTACGCCTTGGGCTACACACGTGCTACAATGGCCGGTACAGAGAGCAGCCACCTCGCGAGGGGGAGCGAATCTATAAAGCCGGTCACAGTTCGGATCGGAGTCTGCAACTCGACTCCGTGAAGCTGGAATCGCTAGTAATCGGATATCAGCCATGATCCGGTGAATACGTTCCCGGGCCTTGTACACACCGCCCGTCAAGCCATGGAAGCTGGGGGTGCCTGAAGTCGGTGACCGCAAGGAGCTGCCTAGGGTAAAACTGGTAACTAGGGCTAAGTCGTAACAAGGTAGCCGTACCGGAAGGTGCGGCTGGAACACCTCCTTTCTAGAGCCCATTTTGTTAGCCTCAGGGCACGAATGGGAAACAAGATGCCACTCTACAGGTTTGGAATTTTAGATTGTATTACTCTTGCTGTTGATTTAAAAAATGATAAACAATTAAGTAAAACAGAGTCTCGTAGCTCAGCTGGTTAGAGTACTACACTGATAATGTAGGGGTCGGCAGTTCGAGTCTGCCCGGGACTACTATTTGACTTAATTAAAAGGAAATTTTAGGGGTTGAGACCTTATGAGCAATAATTCATAACTCATAACTAATAACTCATCACTAAAGAAATGGGGGATTAGCTCAGCTGGCTAGAGCGCCTGCCTTGCACGCAGGAGGTCAACGGTTCGACTCCGTTATTCTCCACTGATTTGCTCCAAGGAGTAGATAAAAGTTCATTGACATATTGAGATAAGAAAATAATAAGAAAGTAGAAAGCGTTTTTGTTATAAGTAACAAAAACAAAAAAAAACGGTCTTGTTTTAAGTAACAAGATTGGTACAATAAGCAAAATAAGGGCGTATGGGGAATGCCTAGGCTCTCAGAGGCGAAGAAGGACGTGATAAGCTGCGAAAAGCTGCGGGGACGAGCACACATCGATCGATCCGCAGATATCCGAATGGGGCAACCCACTATGTTGAAGACATAGTACACCGATAGGTGGGCAAACCCGCTGAACTGAAACATCTAAGTAGGCGGAGGAGAAGAAAACAAAAGTGATTCCGTAAGTAGTGGCGAGCGAACGCGGATTAGCCCAAACCAATTATGTTACGGCATAGTTGGGGTTGTAGGACCACGACATTTTATGCATGCAGAACCGGAACCGGCTGGAAAGTCGGGCCACAGAGGGTGATAGCCCCGTATGGGTAATAAATGTAATGAATAGTGGTATCCTGAGTAGGGCGGGGCACGTGAAACCCTGTCTGAATTTGGCGGGACCATCCGCTAAGGCTAAATACTCCTGAGAGACCGATAGTGAACCAGTACCGTGAGGGAAAGGTGAAAAGAACCGTGAATAACGGAGTGAAATAGATCCTGAAACCATACGCCTACAAGCGGTCGGAGCCCTTAAGTGGGGTGACGGCGTGCCTTTTGCATAATGAGCCTACGAGTTAACGTTGCTGGCAAGGATAAGTGTTTAAGACATGGATCCGTAGCGAAAGCGAGTCTGAATAGGGCGCTTTAGTCAGTAGTGTTAGACGCGAAACCGTGTGATCTACCCATGGGCAGGTTGAAGCTGTGGTAACACACAGTGGAGGACCGAACCGGTTGACGTTGAAAAGTCTTCGGATGACCTGTGGGTAGGGGTGAAAGGCCAATCAAACTCGGAAATAGCTCGTACTCCCCGAAATGCATTTAGGTGCAGCGTTATTTTAGTTATATAGAGGTAGAGCTACTGATTGGATGCGGGGGCTTCACCGCCTACCAATTCCTGACAAACTCCGAATGCTATATAATGATTGATAACAGTGAGGGCTTGGGTGCTAAGGTCCAAGTCCGAGAGGGAAAGAACCCAGACCATCAGCTAAGGTCCCCAAATATATGTTAAGTTGAAAGAACGAGGTTTGTCTGCCCAGACAGCTAGGATGTTGGCTTGGAAGCAGCCATTCATTTAAAGAGTGCGTAACAGCTCACTAGTCGAGCGGACGAGCATGGATAATAATCGGGCATAAACATATTACCGAAGCTATGGATTTGCAAGCAATTGTAAGTGGTAGGGGAGCATTCCAGCAGGGTTGAAGGTGTATCGTAAGGTATTCTGGACCGGCTGGAAAAGAAAATGTAGGCATAAGTAACGATAATGCGGGCGAGAAACCCGCACACCGAAAAACTAAGGTTTCCACAGCTATGCTAATCAGCTGTGGGTTAGTCTGGTCCTAAGGCGAACCCGAAAGGGACAGTCGATGGCCAACGGGTTAATATTCCCGTACTACTTATTGCTGTGATGGGGTGACGGAGTGATGAAAGCGCCGCGAACTGACGGAATAGTTCGTTGAAGTACCTAGCTATAGGTCCTGTAGTGAAATGCGCAGGAACTGGTGAAATACGATAGTACTCGGAGTCTTCGGACAAAGAGATAGTGCGCCTAAGGGCTTCCAAGAAAAACCTCTAAACTTCAGGCAATAAGTACCAGTACCGTAAACCGACACAGGTAGTTGAGGAGAGAATCCTAAGGTGCTCGAGAGATTCATGGCTAAGGAATTAGGCAAAATAGACCTGTAACTTCGGGAGAAAGGTCGCCCTGAGCAATCAGGGCCGCAGTGAAGAGGTCCAGGCGACTGTTTATCAAAAACACAGGGCTCTGCAAAATCGTAAGATGAAGTATAGGGCCTGACACCTGCCCGGTGCTGGAAGGTTAAGAGGAGATGTTATCTTCGGAGAAGCATTGAATTGAAGCCCCAGTAAACGGCGGCCGTAACTATAACGGTCCTAAGGTAGCGAAATTCCTTGTCGGGTAAGTTCCGACCTGCACGAATGGTGTAACGATCTGGACACTGTCTCAGCCATGAGCTCGGTGAAATTGTAGTAACGGTGAAGATGCCGTTTACCCGCAGTGGGACGAAAAGACCCTGTGCACCTTTACTATAGCTTAGTATTGACCTTGGATAAATGATGTGTAGGATAGGTTGGAGACTGTGAAGCGGCGTCGCCAGGCGTTGTGGAGTCATTGTTGAAATACAACCCTTTGTTTATCTGAGGCCTAACCCCGCGTTGCGGGGGACATTGCTTGGTGGGTAGTTTGACTGGGGTGGTCGCCTCCAAAAGAGTAACGGAGGCTTCTAAAGGTTCCCTCAGTACGCTTGGTAACCGTGCGTAGAGTGCAATGGCATAAGGGAGCTTGACTGAGAGACATACAGGTCGATCAGGTACGAAAGTAGAGCATAGTGATCCGGTGGTTCCGCATGGAAGGGCCATCGCTCAAAGGATAAAAGGTACGCCGGGGATAACAGGCTGATCTCCCCCAAGAGCTCATATCGACGGGGGGGTTTGGCACCTCGATGTCGGCTCGTCACATCCTGGGGCTGGAGAAGGTCCCAAGGGTTGGGCTGTTCGCCCATTAAAGTGGCACGCGAGCTGGGTTCAGAACGTCGTGAGACAGTTCGGTCTCTATCTACTGCGGGCGTTAGAAATTTGAGTGGATCTGATTCTAGTACGAGAGGACCGAATTGGACAAACCTCTAGTGTATCTGTTGTCCCGCCAGGGGCACCGCAGAGTAGCTACGTTTGGAAGGGATAAGCGCTGAAAGCATATAAGCGCGAAACCCACCACAAGATGAGATTTCTTTTAAGGATCGTGGAAGATGACCACGTTGATAGGCTATAGATGTAAAGGCAGTAATGTCATAGTCGAGTAGTACTAATAATCCGTAAGCTTATGTACGAACTTTTCCCTCTCTGGTCCCAGACCAGGGAGGGAGGAAACTTTCTTAAACTTAATAAAACTTATTTGTTTCTTTATCTCAGTATGTTAAAATATTGTCCGCACCGCGGAAGGTTAAAGGTTATATGTTATGAGTCAAGCGTTTAAAACGAGAAACTATAAACAACAAACCAATAACCAACAACCTTAAGGTGGTTATTGCGGCGGGGCTCACCTCTTCCCATCCCGAACAGAGAAGTTAAGCCCGCCTGCGCAGATGGTACTGCAGTTTTGTGGGAGAGTATGTCGTCGCCTTTCTTTTGAAAACCCTGTCCAAACTGAACAGGGTTTTTTATTCAAACTTTTACTTATTTATAAGTAAAAAAAGGTACCTTAGCTCAGATGGTAGAGCAATGGACTGAAAATCCATGTGTCCCTGGTTCGATCCCTGGAGGTACCACATAATGCTCGGATGGTGAAATTGGTAGACACGCTGGACTTAAAATCCAGTGAACAGCAATGTTCGTGCGGGTTCAAGTCCCGCTCTGAGTACTAAAACTTCAATTAGCTTTGCTAGTTGAAGTTTTTTTTGATCTAAACTTATTTTATACAGAATTTCTCTATTTTTACCGCAATATTTTTGAATTAAATTCTGAATTATGCAAAATGTATTTCTAAAAAAGGATTGTGATCAATTTATTAAGCGCATTAATCAGCTTAAACAAGATTCACAACCGTTGTGGGGGAAAATGAGTGTCGATCAGATGCTGGCTCACTGTAATGTAACATATGAAATGGTTTATGATAATATTCATCCTAAACCAAATACATTCATAAGACTTCTGTTAAAAGTATTAGCTAAAAACAAAGTTGTTAGCGAAAGACCCTACTCTAAAAATCTGAGTACAGCTCCGCAATTTATCATAAAAGGTGATAAAGATTTTAATTTGGAAAAAAATAGACTTATTGCATACATTTTAAAAACACAAGAATTAGGTGGAAATGAATTTGAAGGGAAAGAATCACTTTCTTTCGGAAGATTAACATCACAAGAATGGAATAATATGTTTGCTAAACACTTAGATCATCATTTTTCCCAGTTTGGAGTTTAATTACAAATAGATTGTTATGAGAATATGTATAATTCTATTTTTTTTCTTCTTTGGATTTAATTCTAATGCGCAAAAACAAGATGTTCAAAAAAGTATTGAAACTTTTTTTGAAGGATTTCATCAAAGAGATTCAATAAAATTAAAATCAGTTTGCGCTGATAAGATGATTTTGCAATCTATTAGTGAGAATGCCGTAAAAGGAAATAAACTATCGAATGAAAGTACTAACGAATTTTATAAGTCTATTGTGACGATACCTTTAAATATGAAATTTCAGGAGAAAATTTTGAACTTTAATATTCAAATTGATGGAACAATGGCGCATGTTTGGGCTCCTTATGAATTTTATCTAAATGAGAAATTAAGTCATAGAGGTGTAAATACTTTTACACTATTTAAAGAGAAAGACAACTGGAAAATAATTTACTTAATTGATACAAGAAGGAAATAGTAATTAGTTTTTCTCCTATTCAATAGAATAATATAAGCAAATATCATTTAGAAGGCACTCTTCACATTTTGGTTTTGGCCGACATATTTCCCTACCTAAAAAAGAAATTGCCATTCCAATTTCCGACCAGATTTTTTTAGGTAAAGTCTGCATTAAATCTTTTTCTACTTTATTTCCGTCTTTTGATTCTTTGATAATTCCAATTCTTGGAGCAACTCTTATCACATGCAAATCTGCTATGATACCTTCTGCTGGTTGTTGGGTTTCTCTCATGATAACATTAGCAGATTTTCTGCCTACACCTTTAAGTGCCGTTAATCCAGACATCGACAAAGGAATATCTTTATCTTCTTTAATAGTTTTAGCAATATCCAAAAGCCATAGCGCTTTAGTTGGATAATTGCGCACTTTGTTAATGTATGGAATAAAAGTTTCCAAATTAGTTTTGGACAAACTTTTTAATGTTGGAAATTTCTCAAATAAAATAGGAGCAATTTTATTTATATTAGCATCTGAATCCTGAGCTGATAGTACAACCATTACTAAAAGCTGGTACGTATTTTTATACTCTAATGGATGACTTTTTCCTTTATACTTTTTTAAAATGGGATTTAATTTTATTTCCCAGTTCGAAATTTCTCCAAATAAATCCATTACAATAATTTTATTTGTTGTTGGTATTGAGTTAGTTATCTGTAAAATTAATTAATTTTAACAAACTCTAGTATCTTTTTGATAACATTTTGATTTCCAAGTATTTTTCTGTGACCTAATCCATCGGTTAAAAATAATGAGCCGTTTTTTAGGTTTTTGTGAATATGAATTCCTGCTTTTACCAGTACTTCCGGATCGTCGTTATCATGTATTACTAAAACTGGAATTTCAATTTTTTGCGCAGCTTTATAAGCAGAAAAATCGTCCATTTTAACTTGATATTTATCTTCAAAAAAGAGTCTTAATCGGTCACTAAATTCATTTTTTAGCTTCAGCTTACAAATAAATTCATCTAAAATATCTTGTACAATATCCCCACTGCCAATAACAATAGCCTTATTAACTTTTAAACCATCTTTAATCGCATTTAAAACAGACATGCCTCCTAAAGAATGCCCAATTGCAATTTCAAATGGTCCAAATTGTGTTTCTATTTCCAGAATAGAAGCTATAAATTCAGACATTATTGTTGTTGTTCCTTTTGATTTTCCATGCGCAGGAGCATCGAAACTTATAGTTGAATAGCCATTATGCAGTAATTCATCGGCTACTTTAAATAATTGGGTTCCACGTCCAGACCAACCATGAACTAATAATATCTTTCGAGTATTATTACCATAATGATAGGTAATAATATCTTTATTGATACTTTCAACGTGAATAGTCTTTTGAAGGCTTTTAGAATCCATCTCAAGTTCACGTTTAGGAACCTTATGTTTTATTGGAGTTGTAAATATTCTGGCAGCAAATTTAGTAGCGAGATTTTTAGATACAAGTGAACAAATATTGGTAGATATTATAATTATCTGTGGAATTTTTAATGATTTAATAGGATTAATTGCCTTTTTTGCCATTTCAATAAAACTTAATTATGAGCAATACTTTGGTTGTTTTTTTGCTAAATTTAAAAAAGATAAATGTAATATATAAATGATCGTTTCTAAAAAAATGATCTCAAAATAATTTCTGAAATGGAGATTTTTCATATTAGTGCAGAATGTTATCCTATGGCAAAAGTTGGCGGGCTGGCTGATGTTGTAGGAGCATTACCTAAATATCAAACCAATGCAGGGCATTTGGTGAGAGTTGTTGTTCCTTGTTATGATACAAAATTTAAAAATGAAAATGATTTTGAATGTGTTCATTGGGCAACAGTAAAATTGGGAAATTTTGATTTTCCTTTTAGTGTTCTTAAAGAAAAGACAAATAAGTTAGGGTACGAACTCTATCTTATTGAAATTAATGATTTGTTTAATCGTCCAAATGTTTACGGTTATGAAGATGATATTGAACGTTTTTTATCTTTTCAAATAGCAACATTAGACTGGATTATAGCGAGAAATAAAATTCCGGATATTATTAACTGTCATGATCATCATACCGGTTTGGTTCCATTTTTACTTCAGGTAGCCTATAAATATGAAACTCTTAAAGATGTAAAAACGGCTATTACAATTCATAACGGATTGTATCAGGGCTGGTTTGGATTTGATAAATTGTATTATTTACCAGAATTTGATTTGAAACATGTTGGATTGTTAGAGTGGAATAATTCTATTAATTCATTGGCTGTTGGCGTAAAATGTGCTAATGCCGTTACAACTGTTTCTCCTAGTTATTTAAATGAGATTAATTACTCTGCAAATGGACTGGAAGAGCTGTTTAGATCTGTTCGTAATAAATCTAAAGGGATTTTGAACGGAATAGATTTCGAAGTCTGGAATCCGTTGAAAGATCAGATGATTGCTGAAAATTATTCAATCGAGAATTTTGAAACAGGAAAGTTAAAAAATAAAGAAAAGCTATGTGAACAGTTTGAACTCGATTCTTCAAAACCATTGTTCAGTTTTATTGGACGTTTGTTTGAAGAAAAAGGTGGTGATTTGTTGCCGCAGGCTTCTGCTTTAGCATTATCGGAACATTTTGAAGATATTAATATTCTCATATTAGGTTCGGGAAATGCTGAAATAGAATTACAACTTACGCAATTGCGAAATGATTATAAAGGAAATTATAATGTTTTTATAGGTTATAATGAAGAATTAGCACATTTAATTTATGCAGGTTCAGATTATGTTTTAATGCCGTCAAGAGTGGAGCCGTGTGGTTTAAATCAGATGTATGCTATGCGATATGGTACAATTCCGATTGTGAGAAGAACTGGAGGTTTACGAGATACAGTTATCGATTTTGGAGATGATGGAAATGGAGTTTGCCATGATCAGGCTTCGGTTGGAGACATTTGTTATTCTATAAATCGAGCTGTTAATTTATATAATGATAAAACAAATTTCAATAAAGTAGTTCAAAGAGGAATGTCAACAGATCATTCCTGGGAAAGAGTGTGCCAAGAATATATCGAATTATACAACCTAATAATTGAGAAAAATGAAATTTAAAAAGAAAAATGTAGTTGCTATTATTTTAGGAGGAGGACAGGGATCACGTTTATTCCCTTTAACAGAAACGAGATCAAAACCAGCTGTCCCGATTGGAGGAAAATATCGTTTGGTTGATATTCCAATTTCTAATTGTATCAATTCAGATATTTTCAAAATATTTGTTCTGACACAGTTTAACTCTGCATCTTTAAATGCTCATATCAAAAATACTTTTAATTTTAGTATTTTCAGTCAGTCATTTGTTGATATTTTGGCTGCGGAACAGACTCCAGACAATCCAACCTGGTTTCAGGGAACTGCTGATGCTGTAAGGCAGTGCATGTCGCATTTTTTAAAACATGATTTTGACCATGCATTGATTCTTTCCGGAGATCAACTGTATCAAATGGATTTTAATGAAATGCTGGAAGCTCATATTGCGGCGGATGCCGAAATTTCTATTGCAACTTTACCCGTAAACGCTAAAGATGCTCCGGAATTTGGAATTTTAAAAACAGATCATGAAAATAATATTCATGCTTTTATAGAAAAACCACATGCTTCATTGTTGCCGGAATGGGAATCTGAAGTGAGTGAACAAATGCAGGAAAAAGGTAAAAAGTATCTTGCTTCAATGGGGATTTATATTTTCAACAAACCATTGTTAGAGGAATTAATGGCAAATCAGGAAACGAAAGATTTTGGAAAAGAAATTATCCCTCAAGCCGTTGGAAAACATAAAATTTTAAGCTATCAATATGAAGGATATTGGACGGATATTGGAAATATAGAATCCTTTTTTGAAGCTAATATTGGTCTTACTGCTGATATTCCGGAATTTAATTTATTCGATAATGAGAATAAAATTTTTACAAGACCAAGGTTGTTACCGCCTTCAAAATTTAGAAATTCGATTATAAATCAATCTTTAATTTCAGAAGGATGTATCATAAATGCCAAAGAAATTAAGAGTTCTGTAATTGGAATCCGTTCCAGAATTGGTGAAGGGACAGTTCTTGAAAACTGCTATGTAATGGGGAACGATTTTTATCAGGATCTTGATGAACTGAACCATGAAAGTAACATCAATAAAATCCATGTTGGAATTGGAGAAAATTGTTATATCAAAAATGCTTTGGTTGATAAAAATGTGCGCATTGGAAATAATGTTCATATTAGCGGAGGAAAACATCTGGACAATTTTACCAATGAACTATACAGTATAAAAGATGGAATTGTTGTGATTAAAAAAGGTGTTACACTTTCAGATAATTTTAGAATAGAATAGAAACTGAATATCTAATATAGAAATTCCAAATTCCAAATTCCAATTGCCTTAAATAACAAACATGACTAAAGTAATAACACATTCGCTTTTTACCGATTTTGATATAGATTTATTCAAAGCCGGAAAACACTTCAAATTACATGAAAAATTAGGAGCACATTTACTTGAAGTTAATGGAGTAAAAGGCGTTTATTTCGCTGTTTGGGCTCCAACAGCACAGTCAGTTTCCGTTGTTGGTGATTTTAATTATTGGACACAAGGAGAACATAATTTAAATGTTCGCTGGGATTCCTCGGGTATCTGGGAAGGCTTTATTCCTGAGATTTCTAAAGGAGCGCTTTACAAATATAAAATTCAATCGAATATTGACGGAATTGTAACTGAGAAAGCCGATCCATTTGCGCGTTATTGTGAAAAACCGCCGCATACAGCTTCTGTAGTTTGGGATTTAGACTATAAATGGAAAGATGAAAATTGGATGCATAATCGTCAGAATTATAACGCTTTAGATAAACCTTATTCTGTTTACGAAGTACATTTAGGTTCCTGGAGAAGAGCAGATCACAATCGTTTCCTGACTTATCTGGAATTAGCTGATGATTTAGTTAAATATGTAAAAGAAACAGGTTTTACGCATGTTGAGTTTATGCCAGTAATGGAATATCCTTATGATCCATCATGGGGATATCAACTGACAGGATATTTTGCTCCAACTTCCCGTTTTGGAAAACCTCAGGACTTTATGGTTTTGGTAGATCGATTACATCAGGAAGGAATTGGAGTGATTCTGGACTGGGTTCCTTCACATTTTCCGGATGATGCACATGGTTTAGGTTATTTTGATGGATCGCATTTATATGAACATCCGGATCGTAGAAAAGGTTATCATCCGGATTGGAAGAGTTTAGTTTTTAATTATGGAAGAAATGAAGTTAGAGCTTTTTTAATTAGTAATGCTGTATTCTGGCTTCAGAATTATCATATTGATGGCTTGCGGGTTGATGCCGTTGCTTCGATGTTGTATCTGGATTATTCCAGAAAAGATGGGGAATGGGAAGCCAATATTTTTGGAGGAAGAGAAAATTTAGACAGTATCAGCTTTCTTAAAGAATTTAATGAAGTAATTTACGCTAATTTTAATGGAGTTCAGACTATTGCAGAAGAAAGCACTTCGTTTCCGATGGTTTCAAGACCAACTTTTGCGGGAGGTTTAGGTTTTGGTATGAAATGGATGATGGGCTGGATGCATGATACTTTAAAATATTTTGAAAAGGAAACAGTATATAGAAAGTACCATCAGAATGAATTGACTTTTTCGATGACTTATGCATTTACAGAAAATTTCATGCTTCCGTTTTCTCATGATGAAGTGGTTTATGGAAAAAAATCTCTTATCTATAAAATGCCTGGCGATGAATGGCAACGATTTGCCAACTTAAGATTGCTTTACGGCTACATGTTTACACATCCAGGAGCAAAACTATTGTTTATGGGAGCCGAATTTGGGCAAACCAATGAATGGAATTTCGAACAAAGTCTAGACTGGCATTTACTACAATATGATTTTCATTCCGGAATTAAGAAATTGATTACAGACCTAAATCATTTGTATAAATCGAATCCGGCTTTGTATGAAAAGCAATTTTCAGGAGAAGGTTTTGAATGGATTAACTATTCTGATCATCAAAATGCAGTAATGTCTTATATCCGTAAAGGGAACAATGCAAATGAAGATTTAGTTATTGTTTGCAATTTTACTCAATTAGTTAGAGAGAATTACAGAATTGGAGTTTCAAGAACAGGAAAATTACAAGAGATTTTTAACAGCGATGCTTCAGTTTATGGCGGAAGTGGTACAGGCAATAAAAAACTATCAAAAATAGATTCCATACCTTACGATGGGAGAGATTTTTCAGTAGAACTAATTTTGCCGCCTTTGGGCGTAACGGTATATTCTTTCGTTTAGAAAAAATCTTACAGTTATTTTCAGAAGTACCATTTTGTCATTTTAGGCTTCTAAAATTGACAATTTCTTTATTTTTTAAGCTATAATTTAAGACTAAGTCAGAAAAAACGTTTTCGTTAATAAACCTTTTATTCATAGGGCTTTAGTAACTTTTTTTGTATGTTTGAAATAGAGATTATTGTTAAAATTAATTCATTGGCGATATGATTACAAACACATCATTAGAATACAAAGGAGATTTATATCCATCAAAAATTGTCTCTTACGAACACGAAGGAGATTCTGTTTCCTTTCATACAGACAATAAAGTAATTTTGAAAGTTACCATTCTTAGAGACAGTTTAATTCGATTTCGCTTTACTACAAAAGGTTATTTTAGCAATGACTTTTCATACGCAATTGATAAAACGCAGCTTCATGGCTACAATTTTCTCGAAGTTACCGAAGAGGAAACTTATTTCCAGATCAGAACCAGTAAAGTAAAATGCAAAATACAGAAAGCAGACCTTCGTCTGGCTGTTTATGATCTAAACGATTTTTTAATTCTTGAAGACGAACTTGGTTTTCATTGGGAAGAAAGCTACGAATACGGTGGAAACATCGTAAAAATGAGTAAATTCTCTAAAGACGGTGAATGTTACTATGGACTAGGAGACAAAGCAACTCAAATGAATCTAAAAGGTAAAAGAGTTGAAAATTTCGCGACAGACCAATATGCTTATCAAAAAGATCAGGAGCCTTTATATAAGGTAGTTCCGTTTTATATTGGCTTGCACAACAAACAATCCTATGGGATATTCTTCGACAATACTTTTAGAACTTTCTTTGACTTCTGTCAGGAAAGAAGAAATATTACTAGTTTCTGGGCAGAGGGTGGCGAAATGAATTATTATTTCATTTATGGCCCTCAAATGCAGGATGTGGTAACAACTTATACGGATTTAACAGGGAAACCTGAATTACCTCCTCTTTGGGTTTTAGGATATCATCAGTGTAAATGGAGTTATTATCCGGAAAGTAAAGTAAAAGAGATTACTTCGAAATTTAGGGAACTTCAAATTCCATGTGATGCCATTTATCTGGATATTGATTACATGGATGGTTTTAGATGTTTTACATGGAATAAAAATTATTTCCCAGATCCTAAAAAAATGGTGACTGAATTAGCCGAAGACGGATTTAAAACAGTTGTAATCATTGATCCGGGAATCAAAATCGACAAAGATTATTGGGTTTACAAAGAAGCTTTAGAAAAAGACTATTTCTGTAAAAGAGCAGACGGCCCTTATATGAAAGGTAAAGTTTGGCCAGGTGAATGTAATTTTCCGGATTATACAAATCCTGCAGTAAGAGAATGGTGGGCAGGTTTATTTAAAGAATTAATTGCAGATATTGGTGTAAAAGGAGTTTGGAATGATATGAATGAACCTGCTGTTATGGAGGTTCCAAATAAAACTTTTCCAATGGACGTTCGTCACCTGTATGACGGAAATCCTTGTAGTCATAGAAAAGCTCATAACATTTATGGAACACAAATGGCAAGGGCAACTTATCATGGCGTAAAACGATTTGCTTATCCAAAACGTCCTTTTGTAATTACCAGATCTGCTTATTCTGGAGCTCAACGTTATACATCATCCTGGACAGGTGACAACGTGGCTACATGGGAGCATTTATGGATTGCTAATATTCAGGTACAGAGAATGTCAATCTCAGGAATGGGATTCACAGGTTCAGATATTGGAGGTTTTGCAGAACAACCAACAGGCGAATTATATGCGCGTTGGATTCAGTTAGGTGTTTTTCATCCATTTTGCAGAACACACTCATCCGGAGATCATGGAAATCAGGAGCCTTGGTCATTTGATCAGGAAGTAATTAATATTACAAGAAAATTTGTTAGTCTTCGTTATCAGTTGTTACCTTATTTGTATACCATGTTCTGGCAGTATATTGAGGAAGGTATTCCAATGTTAAAACCTTTGGTTTATTACGATCAGGATGATACACAAACACATTACCGCAATGATGAATTTATCTTTGGAAACCAGATTTTGGTTTGTCCAATTCTTGAACCTAATGCTGTAGGTAGACGTATGTATATTCCCAGAGGTGAATGGTATAACTACTGGACAAATGAATTTTTTGTTGGTGGAAGAGAAATCTGGATCGACACTAAATTTGATGAAATTCCAGTTTTTATAAAAGCAGGCGCTATTATTCCAAAATATCCGGTTCAACAATATGTTGGCGAATTAGAGTTTGATGAATTAACGCTGGACGTATATTATAAACATGGTAAAGAAAAATCACAAGTTTATGAAGATGCGCAAGATGGTTATGATTATAAAAAAGGTCGTTACAGCTTTTTATCATTAAGAACTATTGGAAAAGAAAAAGAATTAATTATACAATTGCACAAAGAAGGTAAATATGATACGCCATATAGCAAGTATAAAATTAACTTAATCGGTTTGCCATTTAAGGTAAGTGAAATCGAAATCGACAATGAAAAGATCGAATTCGATAAAATAAGTTTTGAATCAAATAAATTCTTAATTGTTGATAAAGAGTTTAATGAGCTTCATATTATTGGTGAGTAGTTAAAATTCTGATAATTTTTTGACTTATTGTATAAAATAATAATTTGTAATAATTGTATTTTTGTTCGAAAATAGCTCGAATTATGAAAAAATATTTGTTTTTAGGGGTTTTCAGCAGTCTTGTTTTATCTTGTGCAACAAATCCGATAACAGGAAAACAAAACCTTAATTTTGTTTCAAATAGCGAATTGTTTCCAACTTCATTTCAACAGTACAGTACTTTTTTGTCTGAAAACAAAGTGATTACCGGAACAGCAGATGCAAAACTTGTCGAAAATGTTGGCTATAAAATAAAAGCGGCTGCCGAAAAATATTTAGCATATTTAGGACAATCACAATATTTAAAAGATTATCGTTGGGAATACAAATTAGTAGATAATAAAGAAGTTAATGCCTGGTGTTTACCAGGAGGGAAAATTGTGGTTTATTCCGGAATTCTGCCTATAACTCAAAATGAATCGGGTTTGGCAACTGTAATGGGGCACGAAGTTTCACACGCTTTAGCTAATCACGGTGCTCAGAGAATGAGTGCTGCTCAATTGCAACAAATAGGTGGAGCAGTATTAGATGCTGCAACGACCAATAAGTCTGCTCAGACAAGAGAAATTTTTTCACAGGCTTATGGTATGGGAACAGAAGTAGGAGTGATGCTTCCCTTTAGCAGAAGTAATGAAAGTGAGGCTGATAAAATTGGTTTGACTTTAATGGCAATTGCGGGATACAATCCGGAAGACGCTGTTTCTTTTTGGGGTAGAATGGCTGCAAAATCAGGTGCATCCGGTACACCTGAATTCATGAGTACTCACCCTTCTGACGCTACCAGAATTGCGAATATAAAAGCCTTAATTCCGGAGGCAAAAGCTATTGCGCTTAAAGTTGGTACGATTAAATAAAACCAAGTTTGAAAATATAAATTCTAAAAGCTACTCATTGTTGAGTAGCTTTTTTTATTTTTATCATAGTTCATAATTTAATAATGTATGAATTAAATATTTTCTATTTGATTATGATAAAAAATAGATAAATTCGTAGCCTATTAACAAAACCATTTCTATGAAAAACCTACAAAAGGGAGATAAGAAACTTTTAAATGCCTGGGCATTTTATGATTGGGCCAATTCAGTTTATACTTTAACAATTGCTTCAGCAGTATTTCCAATTTTTTACGAAGCCTTATTTAGTGATCGCGATCATTATATTGATGTTTTTGGAATGCATCTTAAAAATTCAGCGTTAATCAGTTTTATTACAGCTTTTGCTTTTATGGTAGTATCATTTATTTCGCCTTTACTATCAGGAATTGCAGATTACGTTGGAAATAAAAAATCTTTCATGAAATTTTTCTGTTATTTAGGAGCTTTATCCTGTATGGGATTATATTGGTTTGACCTGGATAATATTTATGTTGGATTATTATTCTATTTTCTCGGATTATTAGGTTATTGGGGAAGTTTGGTTTTTTATAATTCATATCTTCCGGATATTGCTTTTGAAGAACAACAAGACAGAATTAGTGCTAAAGGATATTCTTTGGGATACATAGGAAGCGTTCTTTTACTGGGAATCAATTTATGGATGATAATGGGAGCTGAAAATGATGCTGCAAGAATGGAAGCTATGCGTTATTCTTTTGTGATGGTAGGCGTATGGTGGATTTTATTTAGTCAGTATACTTATTATTATTTGCCAAAAGGAAGTTCAGAAAAGAATCAGAAATTAACAAAAGATGTTGTATTTAATGGTTTTAAAGAGTTAAAAAAGGTTTGGGGTTTATTGAATGATAATGTGCCATTAAGAAGATATTTAGGAGGTTTTTTTGTTTCAAGTATGGCAGTACAAACTGTAATGTTGGTTGCTACTTATTTTGGAGCACAGGAAATTCAATGGTCCTCAAAAGAGGAAAGTACAATTGGTTTAATTTTTTGTATTTTATTAATTCAAATAGTAGCTGTTTTTGGCGCTCTTCTTACTTCAAGAGCTTCGGCTAAATGGGGAAATGTTCCTACTTTAATTTTTATTAACGGTATTTGGGCTGTATTTTGTGCTATGGCTTATTTTATGACATTGCCACTTCATTTTTATATCATGGCGACTATTGTCGGATTTGTAATGGGAGGAATTCAGGCATTGTCACGTTCCACATATTCAAAGTTATTGCCTGAAACAGAAGATACTGCTTCGTTTTTCAGTTTTTATGATGTGGCAGAAAAAATCGGAATCGTGATCGGAATGTGTGTTTACGGCATTATTGACCAGATTACAGGTAGTCCGAGAGCGGCAATTGTAATTTTAGCAATTTTCTTTATAACGTCAATTTTCCTTTTAAGAAGAGTTCATAAAAAAGACGTTTCAAATTAACGAAACGTCTTTCATAATACCGGTATCACGAATTGCAGTAATTATTTGATTGATGATAGTTTTTGTAATTCGTGATACTTTTTTTATAATTAACCTTTTGTAATAGTTCCCGATCCTGATACTTTTACATCTTTCTTTTCAGGATTTCCTATATATTTAATATTGCCGGAACCCGCAACTCTTGCTGTTATACTTTCGTTACAAGTTACTTTACTGTTTCCTGAACCCGAAACATTTGCATCTACAACTTTAGATTTTAAATCAGAAGCATCAATATCTCCTGAGCCCGAAAGTTTAGTTGTAAATTTATCGGCAGTTCCTTTTAAATTGATGTTTCCTGATCCGCTCACACTTAAGTCTAAGTTATTTGCATCAACAGGTAGAGTAAAATTGCCTGAGCCTGCTAATTTAATTGCAAAGTTTTCACTCTTAATAACATCTTTTGATTTTATATTTCCAGAGCCCGCTAAACTTAATTCAGAAATTTTCTCAAACGGAACCGTGATTTGAATTTTCTGACCTGAACTTGGACGAATTTGCGTTCCTTTTTCGACATAAATTTTTAGGTCACTTCCCTCAACTTCAATTTTTACTGCAGCCAATAGATTTTCTTCGCCCTTAACAGTAATTTTTCCCTCTTTTCCTGCAATTAAATCTACATCGAAGAAGCCTGCTATTTTAATGCCATCATAATCAGTTGTTGTTCTCGTTTCGGTAGTCACTTTACCATTTCCTTTTACTGTTTTTTTGTCAGTAGACCATTGTGCGTTAACTATTGTGCTTACAAAAAGTGAAGCTACAGCCACAAGTAAAATTGATTTTTTCATTGCTTTGATTTTTAGATGATTATTTTTTTACTAAAGAAATGTTTCCATAGTTTGAATTGATATTAATTTTATTTTGCCCTTTTTTTCTGTAAAAACCAGCAATTCTTTTACTATTGCTCTTGGTTTCAGAAGTAGAAATCTCTAAGGTATTATCATGCTTAATGTTTGAATATCTTGCTGAAATATCAAAATCAAAAGCATAATTAGCAGCGTAACCAAGTGAAATATCTGTATATCCTGAATTTATACTTACATTTCCTGCTTTCTCATTCAGAGTTCCAATGCTAATTTTACTGTAATTAGTATCCATGGTGAAGTTGCTCGAAATTTCATCAATAAAAATTGTTAAGTAGTTTCCGGAACCATTTAAGGAATTTATTTTTTGGAATTTAAAAGTTCCGTAATTACAATCATATTTGATATTATCTCCATCTCCAAGATTTACATCTGTGTAGCTTGCATTTAAATTTAGATTTCCGGAATTGTTAATTTTTAGGCCAGAATATCGCGCATTAATGTTTCCTGCTTTGATGTAATCAATACTTGAGTTTTGACAATAAGCAATTTCTATCTGATTACCGGATCCGTTTAGTTTGCCTAACGTTACTTTTCCGTATTTACAACTTATATTAGAATTTCCTTCTAAGTTTAAAGTAGAGATATTACCATATTTATTGAATAGTTTTGCAGAGCCGTTTTTAGGAATTTTAATAACATAATTGATTTCAAAGCTGTTATTACTTCCTTTGCTTTTTAAAGTAGAACTACCAAGATTAGTTACTGCCGAAACCAGGCTTTTAAGAGCTGTAATATCTACGTCAATACTATTTAAACGTTCGTTAACCCAGTTTTCATTTGGACCGTTAACTTTAATCGTAATATCTAAATCAATTTTATCTTCATCCCACGTAGATACAGAAATATTTCCATATTTGTTATCAATGTCAATTCCTGCGTTTGAGTTTACGATATATGTTTTTTTGATGTTTTTTTGTTTGGTAACAAAAGTATCATCATTTGAAAATCCCAGAAAAGGAATTAAAAGGAATAAAATTAGTAAGTTATAATGTTTTCTCATTTGATGTGTTTTTTAATTTTTCGTTGTCTTCAATTCTTTGCAGAACCGTTTGTAAAAAAGAAATCCTAGTTTGCAGATTGCTGATCATAGCATAAATAATCTGCTTGTTTTCACCATTTTTCTGTAGTTCGTTAATGATTTTTTGATAATCTGCGTCAAAGGTTTTCATTTGATTTAACGCATCATTAATAATCTGTTCGTTTTCCGGAGAACTTTTTTCTTTTAATTTAACCAGTTCATTGTCAATCAGGATATTGAAAATAGAATCAGTACGTTTAGTTTCTTTTGAAGCAAATTTGAATTCTTTTGGCTTTTCGTTTTTGTAAAAAAGTGATACACTAATCATTAAGACAATGGAAGCAGCAATTGCTGTTGCAAACCAATACTTTTTCTTAGGAGTTTTTCCCCTTTGATTTAATTTTTGAAGAAAATCCATTTGATGATCCGGATTTAACTCCTGAATATCCCATTGATTTTCGAATTTGCTGAATAATTTGTCTAAATTGTCTTTTTCATTTTTCATAATTCCAATTCATTTTATATTTCTTCCAATCTTTTTCTTAAACTATCTTTTGCTCTGCTCAGAGTTGTCCTGCAATTGGCATAAGAAATACTTAAAATTTCGCAGATTTCTTCCTGATCATAACCTTCAATGTAAAGCAGTGTCAAAACCATTCTGTAACTGTCTTTTAATTGCAGTATAGTATCCAGAACCTGTTTTACTTTCAGATTGTTTAAGTCGATATTGTCAGAAACAATTCCATCATTTTCTTCGATTTTGTAAAGTTGTTTACTTATGTCTTCAACTTGAAAAGAATTGTTTTTCTTGTAAAAATCGATACTATAATTGATGATTATTTTTTTTAACCACGCTCCAAAAGCCACTTCTTGTTTATAGTCATTGATTTTTGTAAAAGCCTTTAAGAATCCTTCCTGCATGACGTCTTGTGCAAAATGTTCATCTTTTACAATACGATAAGCAACGTTATACATCGCCTTGCAATAGCGATTGTAAATTTCAAACTGCGCTTTTTGATTGTTGTTTTTGCAAAGCGCAATTAATTCTTCGATATTTTGGTTGTTTTGACTCAAGTAATGGCTTTTGGTTTTTTATAAAGGACTTTGCTAATTTGGGTTTGTTACACTTTACAGAAAATAATTTCAATTTTTCTGTGTTTTTTTACCGTTTTTCTAATTTATGACTTTTTAAATAATTGATAGACAATGTTTTTTGTTTAATCTTGTTTCGAAAAAATAGCTAATAAATTTAATTTAAGAATGAATTACTCCTGAATTTAAATTATATATTTGAATGAATTTTTAGATAATTTTTTATGAAAAATATTTTTACTTTATTTCTGTTGCTATTTCTGGCGTCTTGTGTAAATGATAATGATGGAACAACACAAAAACTACCCTCAATAACTACTGAAGGAAAAAATACTTTCGGATGTAAAACAGATGGAGAGACTTTTTTGCCTAAAAGTTCAGGAGGTTTTAGTGCTGGCTACAAAACGCCCATATTATCAGCAAAATATTACGAATCAAAGAAAATAATCGGCAGCGAAATTAAGTCAGACTATAATTTGGTGATACTTGCCATAAACGAATTGACTCATAAAAATATCTATATAACATCATTAAATAATGACAAACCAATAGAAGAGGGTAAAATTTATCCAATTACAATTGAAAAAAATAGCTTGTTTCATGCCGAATATTCCTGTCCTAAATCTAGTGCCAGCCCCTTTGACATTTATACATTTAAAACAACTGAAGACTACAGCGGCGAGCTGAAAATAAACAAAATTGATGAAGTGAATTTAATAATTTCCGGTACTTTTTTCTTTGATAGCATTGATAGTTTCAATAATAAAACGGCAGAAATTAGAGATGGAAGATTTGATATCAAATATACTCCGTACGATTAGTAAATTACATATTTTGAATGTTTCCCTTCTTTTGAAGAGTTTATAAGTATTTACAAGCTGTCTTTTTTGGTTTTGGCATAATGATTGTCTATTTTTATGGCCTGTCTTGTAAATAAAGAGTTTGTAGCAAATTTGAGCTTTTAGATCTTTATTTACACCCAGACTTAAAAATTTAATGACAAAACGACTTATATATTATCATGTCAAATCATAAAATACTTACTATTGACAATCTGTCACTTCAGGAATTTGATTCAGAAGCAGAATTAATCCCTTTGTTAACTCCGGAAGACGAAGAAGAAATGAATAATGAAGAGCTTCCTGTTTCTCTGCCAATTTTACCTTTACGTAATACTGTTTTATTTCCTGGAGTGGTTATACCAATTTCTGCTGGAAGAGATAAATCTATTAAACTGATTAATGATGCTAATGCCGGAGGTAAAATCATCGGTGTTGTATCTCAAATCAATGAAGAAGACGAAGATCCATCAAAAGATGATATTCATAAAATAGGAACCGTAGCTCGTATTTTACGTGTTTTAAAGATGCCTGATGGAAATGTCACTGTAATTCTTCAGGGGAAAAAACGTTTTGAAATTGACGAAGTTGTTACCGAAGAACCATACATGACAGCAACTATCAAAGAAGTTGCAGAAGAACGTCCAGATGAGAATGATTCTGAATTTACAGCTATTTTAGATTCTGTAAAAGAACTAGCGATTCAGATTATTAAAGAAAGTCCAAATATTCCTTCTGAAGCGACTTTTGCCATTAAAAATATTGAAAGCCAGTCGTTTTTGATCAATTTTGTTTCTTCTAATATGAATTTATCTGTAAAAGAAAAACAAGGTCTTTTGTCGATAAATGGCTTAAAAGAACGTGCTTTAGAAACGTTGCGTTATATGAATGTTGAACTTCAGAAATTAGAACTGAAGAATGACATTCAGTCAAAAGTTCGTTTCGATTTAGATCAGCAACAACGTGAATATTTCCTTCATCAGCAAATGAAAACCATTCAGGAAGAATTGGGTGGTGTTTCTCAGGAAGAGGAGATGGACGAAATGGGCTTAAAAGCCAAAACAAAAAAATGGGATGAAAAAACGCAAAAACATTTCGAAAAAGAATTGTCAAAAATGCGTCGTATGAATCCTCAGTCTCCTGATTTTGGAATTCAAAGAAATTATCTAGAGTTGTTTTTAGAATTGCCTTGGGGCGAATACTCTAAAGATAAATTCGACCTGAAATTTGCACAGAAAGTTTTAGATAAAGATCACTTTGGATTAGAAGAAGTGAAAAAAAGAATGATTGAACATTTGGCAGTTTTAAAATTGCGAAATGATATGAAATCTCCGATTATTTGTTTAACAGGGCCTCCTGGAGTTGGTAAAACTTCTATCGGACGTTCAGTAGCTGAAGCTTTAGGACGTGAATATGTTCGTATTTCATTGGGTGGATTACGCGATGAAGCAGAAATTCGCGGACATAGAAAAACCTACATTGGAGCAATGCCAGGAAGAATTATCCAGAGTTTGAAAAAAGCTGGAACTTCAAATCCGGTATTTATTTTAGACGAAATTGATAAATTATCAAGCGGAAATAGTGGTGATCCATCTTCAGCTTTATTAGAGGTTTTAGATCCGGAACAAAACAGTGCTTTTTATGATAATTTCCTTGAAATGGGATACGATTTATCAAAAGTAATGTTTATTGCGACTTCCAATAATATGGCAGCTATTCAGCCTGCTTTACGTGACAGAATGGAAGTGATCAAGATGTCAGGTTATACTATTGAAGAAAAAGTGGAGATTGCAAAAAGACATCTTTTTCCAAAACAATTAGAAGCCCACGGATTAACAGCAAAAGATTTGACAATTGGTAAAAAACAATTAGAAAAAATCGTTGAAGGTTATACAAGAGAATCCGGTGTTCGTAATCTGGAAACTAAAATTGCACAGGTAATCAGAAATGCTGCAAAATCTGTTGCTATGGAAGAAGAATACAATAAAAAAGTTACAGATGAAGATATTGTAGCTATTTTGGGTGTTCCAAGATTAGAGCGTGATAAATATGAAAATAATGATGTAGCAGGTGTGGTGACAGGTTTAGCCTGGACCAGTGTTGGTGGTGATATTTTGTTTATCGAATCCCTGATTTCAGAAGGAAAAGGAGCTTTGACCATTACAGGAAACCTTGGAACTGTAATGAAAGAATCCGCAACTATTGCTTTAGAATATATTAAAGCTAACGCTAAGAAATTAGGTTTAAGTACTGAGATTTTTCAAAAATATAATATCCATCTGCATGTTCCTGAAGGAGCTACTCCAAAAGACGGACCAAGTGCCGGTATTGCAATGCTGACCTCTTTAGTTTCTCTTTTGACTCAGAAAAAGGTGAAGAAAAGCCTTGCTATGACAGGGGAAATCACTTTACGTGGAAAAGTTTTGCCTGTTGGCGGAATCAAAGAAAAAATCTTAGCTGCTAAAAGAGCAGGAATCAAAGAAATTATCCTTTGTCACGAAAACAAAAGCGATATCGATGAAATTAAAGCGGAGTATTTAGAAGGACTTTCTTTTCATTATGTAAAGGAAATGAGTGAGGTTTTAGCAATAGCTTTGACAGATCAAAGTGTTAAAAACGCAAAAACACTGAAATAAACTTTGGTTTTAAATTCCAATTTTTTTTAAATTCCAAATTCCAACTCTAAGTAAATAGAATGGAATTTGGATTTTTTTTATTGGAATTTTTATTGCCTCTAATTTCATTTTTGGTGCTATATAATTTTATCTTTGCTTTACGTTATACCCATATAGGAGCGTTCCACAGACATGTTTAAACAGATCGTTTTATTTTTTTTGTTACTGATTTGTACGGCTTCGTTCGGACAGGTCGGAGGACGTTACACTTATCAATTTTTAAATTTGACAACTTCACCAAGACAAGCGGCGTTGGGAGGAGATATTATAACGATATACGACGAAGACGTTAATCAGGCTATGTCTAATCCGGCTCTTATAAATGCGGATATGGATAATCATCTTGCAATAAATTACGGGAGTTATTACGGGGAAGCATCTTATGGAACAGCTTCATACGCTTACACTTATGACAGACATTTGCAGACTTTTTACGCGGGTGTAAGCTATGTCAATTATGGTTCTTTTGAAGGTTATGATGAAAACGGACAGGCAACCTCTAACTTTACAGGAAGTGAAGGAGCTCTTACCGTAGGATATGCGTACAACGTTCCTTATACAAATCTTTTTATTGGTGCAAATGCTAAGCTAATTACATCTTCATTAGAAAGTTACAATTCTATTGGAGGAGCGGTTGATTTAGGGGCTTTATATGTAGACGAAAGAAATGATATCAATTTTGCTTTGGTATTTCGAAACATTGGGACACAATTTACCACGTACTCCGGAATAAAAGAAAACTTACCATTTGAAATCGTTGCCGGAATTTCACAGGAATTAGAACATGTGCCAATTCGTTGGCATCTTACCTTAGAAAATCTGCAACAATGGAATATTTCTTTTTCTAATCCTAATCGGGGAGAAACCAATATAGATGGTTCTACGAATCCGGAAAAAGTTTCATTTTTTAATAACGCGCTTAGACACGTTGCTTTTGGTGTAGAACTTTTCCCTAAAAGAGCATTTAATTTACGTGTAGGTTATAATTTTAGAAGAGGAGAAGAATTACGGGTTGATGAACAACGCAATTTTTCGGGAGTTTCATTAGGTTTTGGACTAAAATTAAATAAGCTGAAATTTAACTATTCATATTCCAGATATACATTAGCAGCTAACACAAGTCTTTTTGGTCTAATTATAAATTTTCAGTAGTAAAAAATAAATACAGACATAAACTTTTTATTATCTAGTACTTAAGTGTTTTTTAGATAGTAAAAAGTTTTTTTTCTTTAAAGTTAATTTGAAATTTCAATAGGTTGAATATTTAGTATTAAGGTTTTATTTTTTAGATACAGAAAATATCTTCCTTAATAATATAATGTAAGATATAAAAGAAAGATGGCTACATTTGCAGTAGTAATACAACGATAAAATCCTTTATTGTTTGTATTGAAAATCTGAATAAGAGTAAACATTTAAAAATAAAAAATTGAAAAAAATTACTATTGCTATCGATGGATTTTCATCAACAGGTAAAAGTACCTTAGCAAAACAATTGGCAAAAGAATTGGAATATGTATATGTAGATACAGGAGCTATGTATAGAGCTGTAGCTTTTTTTGCTATGCAGAATAATTTAATTGGATCTGACTTTTTTGATAAAGACGCTTTGATTAATGCATTGCCAAAAATTCAGCTGGAATTTAAATTTAATTCTGAATTAGGTTTTGCCGAAATGTATTTGAATGGTGAAAATGTAGAGAAACAAATTAGAACAATTGAAGTTTCTAATTTTGTGAGCAAAGTAGCGGCTGTTTCCGAAGTTCGTTCAAAATTAGTAGAACAACAACAAGAAATGGGAAAAAACAAAGGCATTGTTATGGACGGAAGAGATATTGGTACTGTAGTTTTTCCAAATGCCGAACTTAAAATATTTATGACTGCCAGCGCTGAAACCCGCGCACAAAGACGTTTTGATGAATTACAAGCAAAAGGTGATAATGTGTCTTATGAAGAAGTCCTTAAAAATGTAGTGGAAAGAGATAATTTAGATTCAACTAGAGAAGACTCTCCGTTAGTTATTGCAGAAGATGCTATTGAAATAGATAATTCTTACTTAAATAGAGAAGAACAGTTTGCTGCCGTTTTGGAATTGGTGAATGATGTTGTTAAAACAGCATAATTTTTTGCAAATATTATTTTTAATGGTAGTTTTACCGCTTCATTTTTACTAAAGACAAATTTATTATATGGGTATTAAAAACAGATTGATTTTAATGAGCTTTCTACAATTTTTTGTTTGGGGAGCCTGGCTTATAACAATTGGAAATTATTGGTTTGGTACAAAAAACTGGGAAGGAACTCAATTTGGACTAGTTTTTGGAACCATGGGAATCGCTTCTCTTTTTATGCCTACACTTACAGGTATTATTGCCGACAGATGGGTAAATGCTGAAAAACTGTACGGTGTTCTTCATATTCTTTATGCAGCTGTTTTATTTGGAATAGCTCAAGTTTCAACTCCTGATACTTTTATTATAGTAATGCTTTTAGCAATGTGCTGCTATATGCCAACAATCGCTTTAAGTAATTCTATTTCTTATACTTCGTTAAAATTAAACAATAAAAATATTGTAAAAGATTTTCCGCCAATCCGTGTTTGGGGAACTATTGGTTTTATTGTTGCCATGTGGATTACTAATTTAAGTGGGAGTAAAGCAACAGAATATCAGTTTTATATTGCCGGAGCCGGAGCTTTAATTTTAGGACTATATGCTTTTACGTTGCCAAAATGTGAGCCACAGCGCTTGATTAAAGAAAATGCAACCTGGATTGAGACTTTAGGATTAGAGTCGTTTAAGTTGTTTGGAAATTACAAAATGGCTTTGTTTTTTGTTTTTTCTATGTTTTTAGGAGGAGCGCTTCAGTTAACAAATGCTTATGGAGATGTTTTCTTAGATGAGTTCAAACATTTTCCAAAATATGCAGATTCTTTTGTGATTAAATATTCGACTATTATTATGTCAATTTCTCAGGTTTCTGAGACGTTATTTATATTAGCAATTCCGTTTTTCTTAAGACGTTTCGGAATCAAACAAGTTATGCTGATTAGTATGCTGGCTTGGGTTCTTCGTTTTGGATTGTTTGCTTTTGGAGATCCTGTTGGTGGTTTATGGATGATTATTTTGTCATGTATTGTATACGGAATGGCATTTGATTTCTTTAATATTTCGGGTTCGTTATTTGTAGAAAGCAATACAGATTCTAAAATTCGTTCTTCGGCGCAAGGATTGTTTATGATGATGACAAATGGAGTAGGAGCAGTCTTAGGAAGTTTGACTTCTGGCTGGGCAATTGATCGTTTCTTTACAAAATCGTTTGTAAATAGCAGTGAATTAGCTGGATTTTTACAAACTGATGCTGGAAATGAGAAAATGATAGAATTTGTAAAAGGACAAGGAAATTCCATTTCTGCAGATGGAATCTTTTCAAATCCGGTTTTAATGAAAGACTGGCATACGATCTGGTTGTCGTTTGCGGCTTATGCATTAGTGATTGCAATTGCTTTTGCTGTTTTATTTAAACACAAACATGACCCGAAGGAGATTGAGAATTTAAGTCATTAAAATAATATTTGATCTTTTTCGACGTTAGGAGGTTGAAGAAGTAAGACAAATTAAAATTAAAAAATACCACAAAGTTTCTATTTATAGAAACTTTGTGGTATTTTTGTTATGTATAAATTGAATGAAATATTTTGAAACTAAATTTTTAGAAGAAGCGCGGGAATTTATATTAAAATTGGATGCAAAGATTAGTGAGAAAATTTTATATCATATTGATTTAGCAGAAAAGAAACAAGATCCTAGATTATTTAAGAAGCTTAGTGATGACATTTGGGAATTTAGAATTAGGTATACGATAGTTCAAATTCGACTTTTAGAATTTTGGGACAAAACTAATAACAAGAAAACTTTGGTTATTGCAACTCATGGTTTGATAAAAAAGATTGATAAAGTGGCTGGAAGTGAAATTGAAAAAGCTAATAAAATTAGAATGAAATATTTTGAAAATAAAATATATTAGTTATGGCAAAGAAAGAAATAAAGATGTATTCGCTTTCTGAAATGAAAGATGAAGTTATTGGGAAAATTGGAACTCCTGAAAGAGATCAATATGAATACGAACTTAGTATGGAGTTATTAGGAAGGATGATTAAAACTGCTAGAAAAGAAAGAAATCTGACCCAAAACCAATTAGGTGAATTGGTTGGTGTGAAAAAATCACAAATTTCAAAACTGGAAAGTAGTGCCAATAGCGCAACAATAGATACGGTTATAAAAGTTTTTAAAGCATTAAAGGCAGAAATAAGTTTTAATGTAAAAATTGAAAATCAAAGTTTGCAAGTGTCATAAAATCTTTGTCAAAGTTTTAAACTTTTGCAAAGATAGTTGGATATAGTAAACCCAGTAGGTTTCTAAAACCTGTTGGGTTTCGCTTTTCTAGGTTCTTATGAAAACAAAACGTTCTAATCTAGCCCCGATAGAAGTGGAAATCCTTTTGTGCCGGCGTTCGGTACAAAAGATTGTAACGGATAGCGGGACTGAACGTCTTAAAAAACCTAAAATCTTCTGCTCCTTAACAAAATCACTGATAATCAGTCTGAAAATATTTTGTAATTCCAAATATTTGTAGTAATTTTGCAGACCTTTTGGTAGAGAAGAGTTTCCATTAGGAATCAACCATTTATGTAAAACAACTTCTGTATTTTCTATCGCATAGAGAAACTCGAGAAAAACAGAATACAAATTTTTTTATCAGCATGTCTGAACAAACAAAATCACAAGAAGAGTTTTTAGCAAATTTTAACTGGCACAATTTCCAAGAAGGAATCGATGCAGTAGATGAGAAAAACTTGCAAGAGTTTGAGGAACTAGTATCAAAAACTTTCATCGCTACAGATCAAGAAGAAGTAGTTGAAGGAGTTGTAGTTAGAATTACAGATAGAGACGTTATCGTTGATATCAATGCTAAATCTGAAGGTGTTATTTCTTTAAACGAATTTCGTTACAACCCAAATTTAAAAGTAGGTGACAAAGTAGAAGTATTAATCGACATCCGTGAGGATAAAACAGGTCAATTAGTATTATCTCACAGAAAAGCACGTACTATCAAATCTTGGGATAGAGTTATTGCAGCTAATGAAACTGGAGAAATCGTTAACGGTTTTGTTAAATGTAGAACTAAAGGAGGTATGATCGTTGACGTATTCGGTATCGAGGCGTTCTTACCAGGATCTCAAATTGACGTTAAGCCAATTAGAGACTACGATGTATATGTAAACAAAATGATGGAATTCAAAGTGGTAAAAATCAACCACGAATTCAAAAACGTTGTTGTATCTCATAAAGCGCTTATCGAGGCTGATATTGAAGTACAGAAAAAAGAGATCATCGGTCAATTACAAAAAGGACAAGTATTAGAAGGTGTTGTTAAAAACATTACTTCTTATGGTGTGTTCATTGACTTAGGTGGTGTTGACGGATTAATTCACATTACTGACCTTTCTTGGAGCAGAATCAACCACCCAAGTGAAGTTCTTGAATTAGACCAAAAATTAAACGTTGTAATCCTTGATTTCGATGATGAGAAAACAAGAATTCAATTAGGATTGAAACAATTAAACGCTCACCCATGGGATGCTTTAGATGCTAACTTAACTGTTGGTGATAAAGTAAAAGGTAAAGTAGTTGTAATCGCTGATTACGGTGCATTTATCGAAGTTGCTGAAGGTGTTGAAGGTTTAATCCACGTTTCTGAAATGTCATGGTCAACTCACTTACGTTCTGCTCAGGACTTCGTGAAAGTTGGAGATGTTGTTGAAGCAGTTATCTTAACTCTTGACAGAGATGATCGTAAGATGTCATTAGGTATCAAACAATTGACTCAAGATCCATGGACTGACATTACTTCTAAATACCCAGTAGGTTCTAAACATACAGGTATCGTTAGAAACTTCACAAACTTTGGTATTTTCGTAGAATTAGAAGAAGGAATTGATGGATTAATCTACATTTCTGACCTTTCTTGGACTAAGAAAATTAAACACCCATCTGAGTTTGTAAATGTTGGTGAAAAACTTGATGTTGTTGTATTAGAATTAGATGTTGAAGGACGTAAATTATCTTTAGGTCACAAACAAACTACTGCTAATCCTTGGGATCAATACGAAGATTCTTTCGCTGTAGGAACTATCCACAATGGAGAGATTTCTGAAATCGTTGACAAAGGGGCTACTGTAGAATTCGGAGATGATATCGTTGCTTTCATTCCTACTCGTCACCTTGAAAAAGAAGACGGAAAGAAATTGAAAAAAGGCGATACTGCTGATTTCAAAGTAATCGAGTTCAACAAAGAATTCAAAAGAGTAGTTGCTTCTCACACTGCTATCTTCCGTGAAGAAGAAGAGAAAAACGTGAAAGCTGCTGCTGAAACTACTACATCTGCATCTACAAACGCACCAGCTGCGACTTTAGGTGACAACAATGATGTATTAGCTGCTTTAAAAGCTAAAATGGAAAAAACTGAGAAAAAATAATTCTTAGCTTTTTTATAAATAGAAAGTCCCACAGTGATGTGGGACTTTTTTATATTAAATAATTTTAGGTTTTATTTGGTTCAAGTCAAGTCTGTCCATTCGAGAGAAGTCGGGAAATTTTCATGCTGAATTTAATTAGAAGCAAGTAATTTAGCTTCTTCCGGAGTAAAATCATCAACAACAGAATAAGTGTTAATTCCAGCAATTTTCATTTCGTCTAAAATTTCAACTAAATTCCCGTAGTTAGATTTTTTACTTGGTTTAATAACAACTATAAGTCCGTTATTTGGCTTGCCTAACTGAGCAGAATATTCTAATACTTTTTTATTTCTTTCAAATATTTTTTTTCTAATTCCGTTTTTCCCATATCCTACTTCTTTTGGTGAATCAATGGGAACAAATAATAATCCTGTATAAGTAATAATTCTGTCATTGTCATCTAAAAGTATTGTCATGTTTCGATTCTCGTCTGTCATATAGCATCCTCGACGTTGATCTTCATCGATACAATCCGGCCTTCCAAACTCCATAATCTTTGACTTCGATAATTCTCCAACCAACATAAAAAATATAATTAGCAGAAAAGAAACACTGACCATTGCAGTTAAATCAACACGTGAACTAAGTTTTTTACTTCGTACTTTTTGAGGTAGGTTTTTCATAAAGATTAATTATTTAATTTGAAGCTAATAATTTAGATTCTTCTTCAGTAAAATCATTTACGATCGCATAAGTATCAATTTTTCCAATAGCCATTTCATCTAAAATATCAACTAAATTTTTGAAATTACTTTTTTTGCTTGGTTTTATAATTACGATGGGACCGTATTTTGGCCTTCCTATTGCAGCGGAGTATTCTCGAATTAAATTACTTCTTTCTAACAATATTTTACGGATACCATCATTGTCATAACCTACTTTTGTTGGCTCTTTTATAGGACTAAAGAAGAGACCTGAATACGTAATTATTTTATTATTATCGTCTAATAAAACGGTTATGATGCGATTTACATCTACGTTGCCACATGTGATAACGTGACGGTATGCTTCATCATTATATTTTTCTGGCAAACTCAAATCAACAACATTTGGTTTTCGTAATTCGGTTGCAACCATAAAAAATATTATCAGCAAAAAAGAAACGCTGACCATTGCTGTTAAATCAACTCGCGAACTAAGTTTTTTACTTCGTACTTTTTGAGGTAGGTTTTTCATGGTGAATAGGTTTTGAATCTAAATTTAATAATAAAAAGAATGCAAAATTCAGTTGCTTCTTTAAAATAATCAAAAATAATTTTAAAGATTAAACCTTTGTTTTTCAATAGATATTGCAATTTTTTCAATGTTATTTTTCAATCTTTTAATTTTTCGCAAAACCAAAACAATTATATCGCCGTAAATGACTTTATAACTTAAAAAAATTAATTATGAAAACTACAAAAATTTTAGCTACAGTAATTTTAGCTTTGGCATTCGGATTTACATCATTCGCTCAAAAAACGGTAATGGTGGGTGGAGCAGCCATGTATCCGAATAAAAATATTATTGAAAATGCTGTTAATTCAAAAGATCATACCACATTGGTTGCAGCGGTAAAAGCGGCAGATTTAGCTGAAACTTTAAAAGGGAAAGGTCCATTTACAGTTTTTGCACCAACAAATGAAGCTTTTGATAAATTGCCAAAAGGAACAGTTGAAACATTACTAAAACCCGAAAATAAAAAAATGCTTCAAAACATTTTGACTTATCATGTTGTTGCAGGAAAATGGAGTAGTGCAGATATTGCAAAAGCGATAAAAGCAGGAAAAGGTAAAGCCACTATAAAAGCAGTAAATGGAGGTACGTTAACAGCCTGGATGGAAGGTAAGGACTTGTACATCACAGACGAAAAAGGAAATAAATCGAAAGTAACAATTGCAGACGTTAATCAGTCCAATGGAGTTATTCATGTAGTTGACGCTGTGCTAATGCCAAAGAAATAATTATATCAAAAACAAAGCTAACACTTTTAAAAGCTCAGGATTCTTTCTGAGCTTTTATCTTTTAGCGGTCAAAGTACTTCCTGTAGATGCAATTATTACGCAAACGACAGCCAAAATTTCATAAAAATTTAATTTTTCCTGTAGAAAGATAAAAGCGCAAACAGAAGCTGCAGCAGGTTCCAGACTCATTAAAATGCTAAATGTTCGTGGAGGAAGTTGCCCTAAAGCTTTCATTTCTAAAGTAAACGGAATTGCACTGGATAAAAGTGCCAAAGCCACCCCCATACCAAAGAACTTTGGAGTCAGATTTGTTAATCCATTTTCCAGAAAACCAAAAGGAAGAATTAATATAGCTGCAAACAACATTCCGGTTGAAACTGCTTGTCCGCCATTCATAATTTTGGATATTTTACCTCCTAAGACTATATAGGCCGCCCAAAACCCACCAGCTAAAAGAGCAAACAAAATTCCAAAAGGATTTAAACGATCATTTGTCCACGGAGCAATCAATAATATCCCGATTGCAGCAAGCAGAACCCAGCAATAATCTATGAGACGTTTTGAACCTGCAATCGCCAATAACAAAGGCCCTACAAATTCAAGTGTAACAGCCAGTCCAATTGGAATTCTTTCTATTGCCAAATAAAATATCAAATTCATGGCACCTAAAGACAAGCCATAAGGAATTACAATTTTCCATTGTGCAGGCGTAATGGCCTTTAAATTTGGTCTGTAAGCCAATAATAAAAGTAAAGCTGAAATGCCAATACGCATAGAAGCAGTACCTGCAGCACCAATTGCCGGAAATAATGTTTTTGCAATTGCAGCACCACACTGAACACTAATAATTGCTAATAATACTGCAGGAACGGGAGGGAGGTTTATTTCTCTGTTTTTCATAAATCACTGGCAGAAAAGATTTTTTCTGCTTAATAAACTAAAGATAATCTGTATTAATTGCCTAATGCACGTTTAGTTACATAAGCGCGGTATCCAATTATTGCCATCTGCCATTTTTTGGCTTTAGAAATATCTAATCCTTGTTTAGTAAAACTGGGCAGCAATATTTTATTGAGTTTGGCCAGGAATTTATACATAGTAGATCTGTTTGCGCAAAGATATAAAAAAAGACTTTGTGTTTGAAACAAAGTCTTTTGAGGTCAAAATAAGATAAAATTTAGATTTTAAGAATGAGGTTCTGATCGCCATCTGTTTCTCTGTTGATAGCATTTTTAGGTGCTTCCATCCAACCTGTTTTATTTATGACGAATTTAAATAAATGTGTTTTATTCTTTTCCAGTTGAGATTTAGGAATTGTTAGTTCGAAAGTATTTTCATTCTTTCTTACCATCTGAAAATTTACATCATTTGGATTCCAGTTATCAAATGATCCTGCTATTGAAACACTTTTTACTAATTCCGGATCTAATGTTTTGTCATGCTCATATCTAAAAATAATGTTTTCATTTACTATTTTATATCCATAAATACCAGATTGTTTCTTATTGTCATTTAACAAATCACTTGAAAGTTTTATAACAGCTTCACCTAAAGCATTGGCAGTATTTTCGTCGCTAATGTTTACAATAATTGAAAAACCTAATTGTTTTTCAGGGTAAATTACCAGCATGTTTTGAGTGCCAAATGCTCCGCCATGTTTCCAGTAGTTTTTTCCATTTTCATCTACCTGAATATAATCCCAAAAATATCCGTTCCAGGTAGTAGAACTGTTTAAAAGATTCCTTTGTGACTCCTGCACAATTTTATTCTTTGTATTTAGTTCATATGCAATAAATTTAGTAAGATCACTTAAAGTAGTTTTTAGTCTTCCTGCTGCTCCCCAAAGGTTATCTGAAATCTTTGGCATTAAGACTCCTTTTAAGTTATATCCGTTAGCGATTACAATACCTGAATCAAGATTAATTCCTGTTGATTTCATATCTAACTTAGAAAATATGTTTTCATTTAAAAGTGTTTCATAACTTTTGTGATATACATTTTCTAAAATATGTGCAGTCAGATTAAGACTTCCGTTACTATATTTAAATTTGGTCCCCGGTAAAGTGTCCAATTTTATTGTTTTAAGATCCCCAAAGAAATTTTCACGTGTATAAGTTTCATCTACCTTTTTAAAAGCCAGATAACTGCTGTCATTACGTTTTTTTCTTAATTCTTCAGTATTAGGAAGATCGGTAGCAAAACCTGTTCTGAAAGAAACCAGATCTTTAATAGTAATAGGAGTTCCGTTGTATTGCAAATTAGGATACGAACCCGTTAAATATTTTCGAATATCATCATCCGGATTCAATTTTCCTTCCAATACAGCTTGGGCTGCCAGTAGTCCAGTAAATAATTTAGTGATAGAGGCTACTTCAAAAACAGTGGTGTTGGTCGCAGGATTTTCTTTTCCTTTATCAATTTCACCATAATGACGTGTGTAGGTTTTACCATTTTTGACAACTCCAATCGAAATTGAATTTGCTTTTGATTTATTCATTAAAATTGAAGCCGTTTTGTCCATGGCTACAAAAATGTCTTTTTCAGTATTTTTTTGCTGTGCAAAAACAGAAAACCAAAGAAGCGGAAAAAGAAGCGGAAACTTTAGTTTAAGTTTCATTTTCTGTTATTTTAAAGATTTGACAAATGTTTTATATAGAAAAACCAGTGTTTTTTGGGCACTGGTTTTTCAATTTTGAATAAAGTATCTTAAGCTTTTTTGTTTTCTTTTTCCATAGCTTTCATGTCTTTTTCATGCTGTTTCATATCTTTGGCGTGTTGCTTCATATCTTTAGCATGTTGTTTCATGTCAAGTTCATATTGTTTCATATCTTGCTCATATTGCTTCATGTCTTTTTCATAATCGCCTGCATTATCTCCGAAATTGAACTTGAAATTGTAATTGAATTTCCCCATTTTTTCGTTGAACTGTTCCATTGCAAGTTCGTACTTTTCCATTTCTTTTTCAAAAATTGCTTCACGCTTGGACATTATTTCGCTGACAGCATCACTATAAGCAGACATTGCATCTATGTTTGGCTGAAATTTTTCCATTTTCTTTTCAAATTCCTCCATTTCTTTTTCGAACTTTTTCATAGCTACCTTATCTGAAGGATTTTTTGGCGCAACAGGAGGTTTAGGCATTTTTGACATGTCTACTGCTGGTGCTGCAGGTAGTGGCCCAGATGGAAAAACAGGAGGTGTTGGTGGAGTTGGAGGCGTAACATCCGAATCTCCATAGTTGCGAATTATAACTCTTTCATTTTTTACCATTACCGGAGGTCTTGGTATACTATTACTAATAATATTTACAGTTTTTGAACCATTTGCATCACTTTCTACAACAAAATCGCAATCTTTTATGGCTTTGTTTCCATCAATTTTGATGGTTTGTTTTTTGCCGGATTCCGATTTTGACTGAATTTGAATTGCTGTTAGTTCTTTATCAGAATTTCTTTTTACATCTGACACTTCAACTTCCAGATTATGATCTGTTTTTAGTTTTGTTGTAATGTCTTTTAATTCCTGATCTGTAGTGTTTTTAGTAATTTTAATAACTTCTTTTACGTCTTTAACGGTATCTTTTTGAACAAGAGCTAGATTATCTTTCTTTTCCTGCGCAATGGTTTTGATTTGAAATAAAAGAATAAATGCTCCGAGAGCAGGAACTACTGCACAGTATTTCCAGTAATTCCTTTTGTTTGATTGATTTTTGTTTAACATAACAATTCGTTTTTTGATTAATGATTGATAAAAATGATTGGTGATTGCAACACAAGTCTCGTGTGTTGTGATTTTTAAAAGCGTGTATTGATAAGCTTTCTTGTCAGCAATTTTCTTAGAAGCTTCACTGTCTGCTATAAATTCAAGATTCTGTAAAATTGCCTTTTTGTATAGCCATACTATTGGGTTAAACCAAAATAGAATACAGAAAATCCTTGAGATTAAAACATCTATAGTATGTTTCTGGTCGCTGTGTACTTTTTCGTGTTCTAAAATACTTTCTAATTCGGCTGAAGTGTAAAGTGATGAGTTGTACACTATGTAATCGAAATAAGAAAACGGAGCTATATTTTCATTTACATCTATAAACTTAAAATCTTCCTGTTGCTCAACTTTTTTTCCTTTTAGAACAGAATTCAAACTGTAGAAATCAAGTGCAAATTTGAACATGAAAGCAGTAAAACCAATGCCATAAACGGCAATTAAAACTAGATTCCAGTCTATTTCGATACTCTTTTCTTCCGTAACAATTGGAGTATATTGAGGTTCATACGAAATAATATTACTTGTTTCAGCAGGAATACTATTAATCGTTTGTTCTGTAATAACAGGATCCGGATTCTGAACAGGAGGCGGCTGAATCCATATAATTTTAGTATACACAACAAATGGCAATACTACAGCCGTTATTAATCCTGCAATTAAAAACCATCGGCTGCTGTTAAAAAAAGTTTCTTTTCGCAGTAATGAAATGTAAGCAAAATAAAACATTGTCAACAATCCGCTTGACTTTAGAATAAAAATGAAAAGTGCTTCCATACTATTGAGGTTATTTGTTTTCTTTTGGATTTTCGATCATAGCCAAAATTTCTCTTAGTTCGTCTGCTGAAATTTTTTCTTCTTTAGCAAAAAAAGAAACCATGCTTTTGTAAGAGCTGTTAAAATAGTTGTCAATAGCAGTACTCATAAAACCTTTTCGGTAATCTTCTATGCTTACTGCCGGATAATATTGATGTGTATTACCAAAAGCATTGTGCGCAACATAACCTTTCTCTTCCAGATTACGAACTATGGTAGACAAAGTATTGTAATGCGGCTGATCTTCTAAAATCTCTGCCTGAATTTCTTTTACAAAAGCTTTTTTAAGCTTCCATAAAATGTGCATGATTTCTTCTTCTTTATTGGTTAGTTTTTGCATTTTGAAAGTTTTTTAAATCGTTTATTTGCGAGTCTGAATTTCAATAACTCCATTATTCCCTTTATCACCATATCTTGTGATTGCTTCAGTTCCTTTGAAGATTCTCATTGTTTCAATATCTTTAGCATTCAGAGTTTCAACATCGAAATTCTCAGGCATTTCTTCTCCGTCAACAATAATTAATTGATTTCCTAATTTGACTTTCCCTTTTGTTGAATTGGAAATGGCAATTGTAGAACCATCTTTTTTAGTAATTATTTTAGTTGTAACAGTATTGTTTTTGTCTGTAGTTACAACAGTACTAATATTTGTATTAGTATCAGAGTCAGTTTTTGTACTAGTAAAAGAATTAATGTTAACATTGGTATTGGTTTTAGAGTTTTGGTTGTTAGTAATAATGATATTTGAATTTTCAGATGCATCAGAATCATCTTTTTCCAGATTCAAAGTGGTGATTCTTTTGCTCACAGCAACTTTAGAACCTTTAGCTTTTCCTTCTTCAGAAGTTTGAATACCCACTTTCTTCTTTCCTTCTTTGTCAGTGATTACAATTACGCCAAAATCCTGAATTACATCACCTGTCGAAGTTTGAATAGATTGTGTTTGCTGACTTCCGTTTTTAATATCAACTTTGATCGAAGTTAAGTTGTTTTTAGCATCTCTCTTAATGTCAGAAACTTCAAAATCAATGTTATGAATTGATTTTAATTTGTCTTTAATTTCTTTTAACTCTGCATCTGTTGAGTTTTTACTGATTTTGTAAACTTCGACAGATTTACCTTCCCCTGAAACCTTTACCGTTTGTTGTTTTTCTTTAGCTATTACTTCAATTTGAAATAATAAAACAAAAGCTGCAAGTGCTGGAATTACTACATAATACTTCCAGGAATTCCTCTTTTTTGATTGATTTTTGTTTAACATGACGATTCGTTTTTTGATTAATGATTGATAAAAATGATTGGTGATTGCAACACAATTTTCGTGTGCCGTTATTTTTAAAAGCGTGTATTGATACGCTTTTTTGTCTGATAATTTTTTAGAAGCTTCACTATCTGCTATAAATTCCAGATTTTGAGTTATTGCTTTTTTATAAAGCCAAACTATTGGGTTAAACCAGAAGATGATGCTGAAAAACCTTGAAACTAATACATCTACAGTATGGTTTTGATCGCTGTGAACTTTTTCGTGTTCGATAATATTCTCTAATTCAGTAGCTGTGTACAATGATGAGTTGTAAACGATATACTCAAAATAAGAGAAAGGCGCAATGTTTTCCTGAGTATCTATGAATTTAAAATCTGCTTGCTGTTTTACTTTTTTTCCTTTTATGATAGCATTTAAGCTATAAAAATCAATTGCTAATTTTAAAAGAAAAATTAGAAGGCCAATTCCGTAAAATGCCAGAATCACATAATTCCAATTGATGTCTGAATTTTGTTTTTCCGGAATAGATAATAAAGCCGATTCAATGTTCGTATTTAAGTTTTGAGTTGCATCAATCCACACAATCTTTGTATAACTTAATAATGGCAAAATTGATGAGATAATCAAACCAGACAGCAAGAACCATCTGTTGCTGTTAAAAAATGTTTCCCTGCGCAATAAAAAAAAGTAAACGCAATAAAATAAAAGCATTAAAACAGCTGATTTGGCGATATAAATGAAAATTGCTTCCATAGAAAATTATTTTTCTTTGTCCTTATTTTCGATCATTGATAGAATTTCACGCAACTCGTCAGCGGAAATTTTTTCTTCTTTAGCAAAAAATGAAACCATACTTTTATAAGAGCTATTAAAGTAATTGTCGATTGCTGTTTTCATAAATCCTTTTCTGTAGTCTTCTATTTTTACAACAGGAAAGTATTGATGTGTATTTCCAAAGGCATTGTGCGATACATATCCTTTTTCTTCCAAATTACGGACAATAGTAGACAATGTGTTGTAATGTGGCTGGTCTTCCGTTATCTCCGCTTGAATTTCTTTTACAAAAGCTTTTTTAAGCTTCCATAAAATCATCATGATTTCTTCTTCTTTGTTGGTTAACTTCTGCATCTTCTCTAATTTTAATTCAAACCTACAACTATTTTTTTAGTTATGCAACTATAAAAATAGTTATTTAACTAAAGATTAAGTTAATCTTCGAATTAAGACGCATAAATGCGATTCAAATTTAAATGTAATAAATTGAATTATAGTATTTTAAAAAGTTAAAAGTTACTATGAAGTTTTTTGGGTAACCAAAGTATTTTTAATCCAAATACAACATCCGGTTGCAATAACACCGATACAAGCCATAAAAAGCCAATTGATTTGGTAACCGAAACGGGTAATAATTTCAAAACCAAGTTTAGAACTAATAATATGAGCCAGACTGAAACTCATTGTATAGAGCGCCATGTAACGGCCTTCTTGTCCGCGTGGTGCACGGCTAAGCGCAAAAGCATTGGAGAAAGGAAAGGTTAATACTTCTCCGATAGAAATACAAACCATACTAACAACCAATATTCCGGCCCAGAAATTAATCAGTAATAAAAAGAAACTCAACGCCATAATGAAAGAACCTATAATAATGATTCTGATTTTTGGAAAAGCTTTTCTTTCTAAAAATCCAACTGTCGGCATTTCTAAACTAAAAATCAATAATCCGTTAAGTGTCATCAATAATCCGGTTTGGAATTCGCTTAAGCCAAATTTTTCGTTATGATATAAAGGTAAAGTAGTAAACAATTGAAAGAAAATCATTGCTGTAATAAAACTTACAAACAGGAAAACCCAGAAAATTTTATCATGAAAAACCGATTTTACTTCGACAGCACTTTCTGTTTTATCGACATGATCTGCTTTTTTCTTTTCTTTTACCAATAAAGCAAAAATAGAGATCGAAATAATACATGAAGCTCCATCAACCCAGAAAAGACCGGAATAACCCATCCCCATAATAATTAATCCTCCAAGTGCAGGACCTGCGGCAAAACCCAGATTCACGGCTAGACGAACAAGTGTAAGTGCACGGGTTCTGTTTTCAGGCTTTGCATACGCTCCTAATGAAACAAACATTGCAGGTCTAAACATATCTGCAATCGTCATCAAGACAAACATTGCAGCACATAATGCCCAGAATGTTGTAATGTACTGAACAAAAAACAACGAAACGCCACTTGTAAACAAGCTGAAAATCATGATTTTATAAAAACCAATTTTGTCTGAAAGTCTACCCCCAAGCCATGAACCAAGCATAGAACCGAAACCAAACGCCACCATAATCCATCCAACCTGATTATAAGTAAAATGAAGATCTTCCTTTAAATATTTAGACAAAAAAGGCAGCACCATTGTTCCGGCACGATTGATAAAGGTAATGGTAGCCAGAATCCAAACTTCTCTTGTAAATCCTCTAAAATTGTTGATGTAATTGGTAAAAGCGTTTTTAAGCATTTTATGTGATAAATTATCGTCACAAAGTTAGCAAACTTTGTCTCGTTAAGTGGTTGTTGTTTTGTTACTTTTGAACTATTTTTGCAGAAAATTTCTAAGATGAAAACTGTAAACGCCCTGCTTTTATTGTTGGTTTTTAATATTGGCTATAGTCAACAAAAGTTCAGTAAAAGTGAAACTCTGAAATTTCAGAAGAAACTGAATGCAGAATATGCTGATCCTAAGACTAGTCCATTGATGGCTGAAGATTTAAAAACTTTCAAAAGTTTAGACTTTTTTCCTATTTCCGAAACTTATTTTGTGAATGCCACTTTGGTAAAAGCGAAAGGCGGAAAAGTTTTTGAAATGAAAACTTCAGGAACCCGAACTCCAAAATACATCAAATACGGAACTTTAAATTTTAAAATAAACGGAAAACCTTTTCAGCTTGCCGTTTATCAAAGTTTAGAACTTATAGTACAGGAAAAATATAAGAATCATCTTTTTTTACCATTTTCAGATTTAACAACCGGAAAGCAAAGTTACATTGGTGGTCGTTATATTGATTTAGAAATCCCTAAAGGAAACACAATAGCTGTAGATTTTAACCGGGCTTACAACCCGTATTGCGCTTACAATTATAAGTATTCATGTCCGCTTGTGCCTTTGGAAAATGATTTAAAAATTGAAATTAAAGCAGGTGTAAAGACCTTTGATTAATGGAATACTTTAATCTTCATACACATCAGTTTACCAATCAGGAAAATATTTTAGAACTGGTTAATCAATATCCAACGGATTTTGATTCCACGATTCCTTTTTATTCTATTGGAATTCATCCCTGGTATATTGATGAAAACCGAATTGAGGAAGATTTGAAAATTATAGAGCAAAAACTGCAAACAGAAAATTGTCTGGCGATAGGAGAGTGCGGTTTGGACAAAAGAATTGAAATGCCGCTGGATTTACAAATTTCAGTTTTTGAGAAACAATTGGCTTTAGCTGAAAAATTTAAAAAACCAGTGGTTATACATTGTGTAGCGGCTTATCAGGAAGTAATTGAAACTAAAAAAAGACTGAAAGTGACTGTGCCAATGATCATTCATGGATTTTCGAAAAATGCACAAATAGCATCACAATTAATTACAGCAGGATTTTATCTTTCGTTTGGAAAATATCTTATAAAAAATCCTGATTTGAAAACAGTTTTTCAAAGTGTCCCAAACGATCGTTTTTTTCTTGAAACAGATACAATGGAAGAAACTATTCAGCAAGTTTACAAACTTGCTTCAGTATACAAACAATTAAATATAAAAGAATTAAATAAACTTATTTCAAGTAATTATAAAAGTGTTTTCAAAAGTTAGAAAACATGAAACTTGAAACCTGAAAAAAAAAGAATATATGGCAGAATGGACAGAAAGAGCTGAGCTTTTGTTTACAAAAGAAGGATTGGAAAATTTACAAAAATCTAATATTTTAGTTGTAGGACTGGGCGGAGTTGGATCTTTTGCAGCAGAATTTTTAGCTAGAGCAGGAGTTGGAAATATGACAATTGTTGATGGTGATGTTGTGGATATTACCAATATCAACAGACAGTTGCCTGCTTTACATTCAACAGTTGGACAGCCAAAAATTAAGATCGTTGGGGATCGTTTAATGGATATTAATCCGGAATTAAATTTAACAAGAGTACAGGAATTTCTTTCTCCGGAACGTGCTTTTGAAATTGTTTCTCCAGAATTTGATTATGTTTTGGACTGTATTGACAGTATCACTCCAAAATTAAATCTGATTATTGCTGCTAAACGCAAAAGAGTGAAAATCATCAGCAGTATGGGGGCCGGAGGAAAAATGTTGGCTTCGAAAGTAAAGGTGACAGACATTTCTAAAACGATCAACTGTTACTTTTCGAAAACAATTCGCAAACGCTTAAAAGAGGCAAAAATCAACAAACTGAAAGTGGTTTTTTCTTCTGAAATTCAGGACGAAAAAAGCTTAAAATTAACCGACGGAAAAAACTTTAAAAAGTCTTTCTACGGAACAAACAGCTATATGCCAGGATTATTTGGCCTACATGCAGCAGAAACAGTGATTAGACATTTGCTTACTAAATAAGATTCTAAGATGCTAAGATTCTTAGTTGCTAAGTTTTTTTAAGTTGCTAGACTGAATCTTATGTTTTGAATCTTAGACAAATACAACTAAAAGCAAACTTTGACAAAGTTAAATACAGAAGAGAGAAACCTTAGAATCTTAGTATCTTAGTATCTCAGAATCTTAGAAACTTAAAAAAAAAATGATTAAAACAGTAATTTTTGATATGGACGGTGTTATTGTAGACACAGAACCCGTTCATCGTTATGCTTATTATTTACAATTTTCAGAATTGAATATAGAAGTTCCCGAAGAAATGTACACTTCATTTACCGGATTTTCTACCAGAAATACATTTCAGGCATTAAAAGGATATTTTCCGTCCGTAGAGCAGGAAGTAGAAGATTTGATTCAAAGAAAACGAAATATTTTTAATGACGCTTTTGATACCAAAGAAGATTTATATCTTTTGGATGGAGTAGAGGATTTAATTAAAGATTTATTTCATAACGGAATACAATTAATCTTAGCTTCATCAGCATCTAAAGTAACTATTGATCGCGTTTTTACAAGATTCAACCTTCACCAATACTTTACGCATATTGTGAGTGGAGAAGATTTTCCTCAGTCAAAACCAAATCCTGCAATATTTAATCATGCGGCTTCTTTATCTATCGCACCAAAAGAAAACTGCATTATTATTGAAGATAGCACAAACGGAATAAAAGCAGCAAAAGCAGCAGGAATTTACTGTGTAGGTTACAGAAGTCAGCATTCGAATCTACAAGATTATAGTGAAGCTGACTTAGTTATAGATCATTTTAATGAATTAAATGCTCAGAAAATATCACAGATCGAAGCCTGAATTATATTAAATTTAACATTTGTTCGGTAATTGAATTTGTAAATTTGAATAAAATAAAAAACGTAAAATAATGAAAAAACTACTTATTGCTTTCGCACTGATCTTAGCACCATTAGCATCAGAAGCACAAGTAAAAACTCCACAAGCGAGCCCAAAAGGATATATTAAACAAACTGTTGGTTTAACTGATGTTGAAGTTACCTATTCAAGACCAGGTGCCAGAGGAAGAGCTGTTTTCGGAAATTTAGTTCCATTTGGGAAATTATGGAGAACTGGAGCTAATGAAAATACAATAATCAACTTTGGTGACGATGTCGTTATTGATGGAAAAACATTAAAAAAAGGAAAATACGCTATTTATACAGTGCCTAGAATCGAAAGCTGGGATGTTATTTTCTATCTTTCTACAGATAACTGGGGATTACCTGAAAACTGGAGTGATGCTTATGTAGCTTTAAAAACTACTGTAAAAGAAGATGCTTTACCAACTCCAGTAGAGACTTTTACAATTGGAATTAACAGTTTAGATCCTAACTTTGGATATTTGGAAATGGCTTGGGAAAACTCTCACGTGGCGCTAAAATTCGAAGTTCCTACAGCTAAAATTGCAACAGCAAGTATCGATAAAGCTTTAGCCGGACCAACATGGAACGATTATTATGCTGCTTCACAATATTTGTTCCAGGCTAACGGAAATATTGAAACTGCCAGAACTTATGTAGACAAAGCTTTGGATATGAGTTCTGATAAACCATATTATGTTTCAAGATTAAAATCTTTGATTCAGGCAAAACAAGGTGATAAAAAAGGTGCTATTGAAACTGCAAAAGCTTCGTTAGCAGCTGCTGAAGCCGCAAATAATACAGATTACGTAAAATTGAACAAAGACAGTATCGCTGAGTGGAGCAGATAAAATAATTCTTCGAATTATATTTTTCAATTTTTTAAATTACAAATTCCAAGGCTTTCTCGTTTTGGGATTTTTTTTTAACCGCAAAGCACGCAAAGAATTACGCAAGTTTCGCAAAGTTTTTTTTGACAAAGCTTTGCGAACTTTGCGTTTTTTAATAAGCAAGCATATTAAAAGAAACTTGCGTACTTTGCGGTTAAATTTTCAAGTTCCTATAGGAATTTAAAAAATTGGAATTTTTAATTCAAACTAGGCGGCTCAGGAATTTTTACTGTTTTCTTTATTTTTTTAATTAAAAGATAAACTGTTATTCCGCCCAAAATAATAAGCAAAGCAATTTGTAATTGACCGATACTATTATTTTTACTGTACATTGCATTGGCAGCAGCAAGTTTTGCTTTACCTTCTTCAATTTGAATATGTGATAAAGATTCTAGTGTTTTTAGAGCTTCTTCACTAGAAACAACAATTTGCGACCAATTTTTATTCTCAAGCTGATTATTAATTTCTTTACAGGAAATCAAAAAAGCATCAAAGTATTGTTTTTCTTTATTTGTCAGAACTGTTTTAGCATACAAATCATCGATGTTATGAACGATATCTAAAGTATGGGTGATTTCTGTTCTTTTGGTGTTATCGCTCAAATTCAGTTTTTCAGCTTCAGCTTTAATAAAATGAAGTTGTTTGGAATATTGAAAAATATAATGCGCTACAACCAAACGATCTTTATAAATAGCGTTAATATTATCGTTTACATTCTTAGAATTTTGAAGCGTGTTGAAATTTCCCAATAAAATTAAAAGCATCACTATCAATAGAATAAAAGCAGCTTTAGTTTTGTTGCTGTATTTTTTTAAATCTTTCATAACAATGTTTTTTGGGAAATTAAAAAAGTAGAAAATTCTAATCAATCATCTTATTTTCAATAAGCTCAATATTTTTTATAGAGGCCAAAGGTGTAATTTTTACTTTTTTGTCCCCCTTTACAAAATAAAAATAGTACAAACTGTTATTCCCAATCAAAAATACATTTTTTGATTCTCCTTCATTAAAATCAAGTTTATAACTATATTCTAATCTGTTTTCTTTTAATTTTTTTGTTCCAAAATAGCCACCAGCTAATCCGTAGCCCAAGAAAAACGATAATAAAAAAATTACAAGAGATTTGATAGCGATTCCGTTGTAGTAACTTTTAGTTTCTGCTTCAGATAATTCGTCAGTCGATTTTAGTTCAAATGATCTTTTGACAAATTGTTTGTCTTTATTTTTAGCCAAATATCTAGGAAGATAAAAATGGAGGACAAAAAGCGTAATTATAGCACCTAAAATAATTGGATTTGAAGTGAATTCAGCTATTGGACTTATTAAAACATCCATTATGGTGGAATATCTTAAAATATTGATTCCGAATTGATAATAATAAATACTGTCTTTTAGTATTCCCATTAAAATTAGGAAAAGATAACCAAATGGCAATAATTTTTCTAAATCGTCTGAAATTTTCATTTACAACTTTTGGTTTGGTTGAAGGTTGTTTTTGGCTAATCTTTTTTAAGATTATTTTTCGTACGACTAAAATAGCATTTTTTAATTACAATTGAAGGAGAATTATTTTTGGATTTAGTATCATGATTTTTAAGGAGCTAATTCCTGCTGTCCGCTATATCTTTTCCTGGCTAAAGGAGCCAGAAAAAGGATGCCGCTTCCATCAGGGCTGGGGCATAAGGATTATTTTGAAACAGTTTTGTTGATCAAAGAATGAGTTTGTCTGTTTACAATTTCTGCTGCTTCTCTTAAGTATGACGGATTTGTACATTCGCCATAATTAATATAAACAATATGATTATCATCTTCTAAATTTAGATTTCTTTCTTTAGCTGTTAAATAACTATCCAGCCCCATAATTAAATAAACAGGTGTTCCTTCGTTATAAAGTTGAGTCGCAATACCAATTAATCTTTGTTTTGCAGCAAATTTTATATCCTCTTCTTTATAAGCGTTTAAGTACATGCATTCAAGAAGTGAACAAAACTTTACTTTTCCACTTTTTAGAGCGGGGTATTTTTCAAATATTTCGGCACCCTGATTTAAATTCCGAAAATATTTTACAAAAAGCTGTGCTGAAATAGAACGATCTTCAATTACATTACTATTATCATTATTTTGACTGTTTACATAAAAGCAAAAGCAAAGAAATAATATGAATGATAATTTGTAAGTCATGTTTTATTCTAAAACAAGATCATTTTCGTCATTTTTCCCTCTAAAAAACAAAAACTGTAACAATACCGCCAAAACAATAGTCAAGATTGCACCAATAAAATTCAGCCATAAATAACCCAATTTTTCCTGATGATAAACCATAAAATAGTAAATTACAAAAATGGTCAATTGACTAATGATAGCACTAATAAACATTGGTTTGGCCTGAACTCTTTTTGTATAAAAAGCAACCAAAAATATTCCCAAAACAGTTCCGTAGAATATTGAGCCAATAATATTTACAAGCTGAATTAAGTTTTCAAACAAAGTTCCCACACAAGCAAAAAGTATAGCCACAACTCCCCAGAAAAGAGTAAAGAATTTTGTTGCGTTTAGATAATGCTTTTCGGATTTTTCGCCTTTTACATTTCGTTTGTAAATATCAATTGCTGTTGTAGAAGCTAATGCAGTTAGTCCTGACGCCGTTGACGACATGGCAGCAGAAAGAATAACGGCTAATAACAATCCGATAAGTCCTTTTGGAAGATAATTTAGGATAAAGTGAAAGAATACATAATCTTTGTCATTAGTTTCTGCATTACTATCGGCTCTTGAAATAATTTCTTTTGCTTTGTCTCTTAAATCTTTTTCTTTGTTGGATAAAGCAACCAGTTCTTTTCGTAAAATCGGATTATCATAATCCTGATTCAACTGGTCGATGTACAAAAGATTAATTACTTTTTTATCTTCAGAAAGTTTTTCCAGTTTTTTTTCCAGTACAGCATATTCTTCTTTAAATGCTGATTTTTCAATAGTTGTTTTGTTATTCGGATTAAAATTTAAGGGAACAGGATTGAACTGAAAAAACACAAATACCATAACTCCCGTCAAAAGAATAAAGAATTGCATTGGAACTTTTAAAAGACCGTTCATAATCAATCCCATCTGACTTTCACGAACTGATTTTCCGGACAAGTAACGTCCAACCTGCGATTGATCTGTTCCAAAATAGGCAAGAGCAAGAAAAAAACCTCCTGTAATACCACTCCAAATCGTATATTTTTCTTCAGGATCAAAAGAAAAATCAACAATATTCATTTTATCATTTGCTCCGGCAATATGAAGTGCGCTGTTAAAAGTCATATCGTTTGGCAGGTAATGCAGAATCAGGAAAAAAGTGATAAACATTCCTGACATGATTACAAACATCTGCTGTTTCTGTGTTACGTTTACTGCTTTAGTTCCTCCTGAAAAAGTATAAATAATTACCATTACTCCAATGATGATATTCATTACAGTTAAATTCCATCCAAGAAGTGCAGATAAAATAATAGCTGGTGCATAAATAGTTAATCCAGTTCCTAAACCTCTTTGCACCAAAAATAAAATAGCTGCAAGAGAACGTGTTTTAACGTCAAATCTCTTTTCTAAAAATTCATAGGCCGTAAAAACTTTACTTTTGTGATAAAGCGGAATAAAAGTCAAACAAATCACAACCATAGCAATTGGCAATCCGAAATAGAATTGCACAAAACCCATTCCGTCATGATACGCTTGTCCTGGTGTAGACAAAAATGTAATCGCACTGGCTTGTGTCGCCATAACAGAAAGACCGACAGTGTACCAAGGTGTTTCGTTGTTTCCTAAGATAAAATCCTCAACGTTTTTACTCCCTCTGGTTTTCCATGAGCCGTATCCAACAATAAATAATAAGGTTACAATAAGTACGATCCAGTCAAATAGCTGCATAGGTTAAGAATATAATTGCATGATTAAAAAGAAAATAGCAATGTAGATTGCATTAGCGACCAAAACATAGGTATAGCTTTTTTTCCATTTTTTTTGTTTTTTAGCTTCCATAATTTTATTGCTTTATGTCTTGTTTTGGGGCTTCAAGAGGCTGTTTTAGCGAAATAATATTAGATAATAATCTATAAGCTCCGGAAACTCCTTCCGGTAATTCTCTAAAGAAACTTAAACCTGTGTAAATATAGTATCCTTTTCCGTATGGAGCTACTAATAAAGCGCCATCTTTAGCCGATTCTCCTTTGTCATGTGATGATATAATAGGAGTGAAGGCAGGATCATATTCATTTGGATAATACAAACCTTGTTCTTGTGTCCAGCCTTCAAAATCTTTTGCACTGATTTCATTAGGCGTATTTAAAACAGGATGATTTGGCGCTAAGAAAGTAATTTTAGCATTTTCTTCCGTCACACGATCATTCGATAATTTTAACGGATAAGGTGCGATTTTATCTGTAACCAGTTTTCCGTTTGTATTATATTGAACAATCATGTTTTTGCCACCTTTTACAAAATTGAAAAGAATACTTTGTTTATTTGCTAATGCGTTTACAGTATTGTAGGCACGAACTCCAGTGATTACAGTACTGAACGAATCTAATTTTTCAGGTGTAATTTCTTCAGGTTTTAAAATAGAAACTTTGTACCCCATTTGTTTTAAACTCTCAGGAACTTCGTCACCCGCACCCATAATGTAAGCAATGGCATCTCCTGAAGTCTTTAAATCAATTCTGATGCATTTTGATTCTGCCGGTTTTAAAACCATTTGTTTTGTAATATGAGGGAAATCAATAATTGTCTGATCTTTATCAAAGCGTTTACCATCAACCGTTGCAATACTTTTTGCAGTAACTTCTTCAGGATTTACTGGTGGTGTTACTTCAAAATAAAAAATCTGTTCATTTCCTTTTTTGTCTAAAGTAAATGGAATTTCTTTTGGAGATACATTCCAGCTTTTTGGCAGTTCTAATTGTAAATTTCCTTTTACGCCGTCTTTTCCTGCGCGAACTTTTACCGGAATCATTTTGCTTTTTGTATCTCTAAAAACCAAAACTCTTTCCAGGATTGAAGTTGTAACTTCCGGCACAATATCAAGGAAATTATACATTTCTCCTTTTACACCATCATTGTATTTATATACAACTGTTCTTTCAAATGGAATTTCAACACCACCAATCTTTACATTAAAAACAACTTTTGTATCTCTGATAATATCAGGAATTCCTATAATTTCCTGATTCGAAACAGTGTACATTCCGACAGTTGCTTTTTCTTTTAACCAATACGGCTGCGTATATTCTACATTGTTTGGAAGCTGTAACTGAAGATTAATCTTTTGGTCGTTATTATTTTTCAAAATACTGTTTTGAACAGTTGTTTTATTATCGGGTAATGTTGTAATACTGACTAACTGCATATCAACAGTGCATCTATTTATAGCTTCCAGAGTTAATCTGATAGTGCTTCCCGGCGTTGCTTCCTGTTCATTTGAAACCGCTTCAAGATAAAGACCGGAACAAGATGCAATAATATTTTTAATAGCCTCTGCTTTGATTGTTTTCCAGTGTATGTCCTCCAAAGCTTCTATCATAGAATAGGCTTTCACCAAATCCGGAATACTTGCAGAAGGATTACTGAAATTATAATTTGAAATAATGGATGAAATTAAATTCCCAATTGGTTTTCCGTTTTTAACACGATTCCAGCTTGTATCAATTCCGTCAAATAAATTATCGCGTTCTTTTGGAGCTTCGCCATTAATTAATTCCAGATATTCCGTTTCATCACCACGAACTCCGGTACTACCAAAACCCTGAGATTGATGACGGCTTCTGCTTAAAGCAGCAATTTCCTGATTGGATTTTCCAATTCCGGTATAATAAACACCCGTTTCTAACTTTGTGAATTTTGATTTGTTGGCTGCGTCAAATTTTTCCTGACTTCCATAAAACCACCAGGACGGATTAAAAAACTGTCTTTTCACCTGCCAGGGCGTTACAAATTTCAATTGTTCCGGATAAACTTTTGGATCATTTGTCAATTTAAAACTTTCAACACTCAACATTGCAGAAGAGGTGTGGTGTCCATGTGTTGTACCCGGTGAACGATGATCAAATCTGTTGATGATAATGTCCGGCTGAAATTTTCTGATTGTCCAAACCACATCGGCCAGGACTTTATCTTTGTCCCAAATATCTAAAGTCTCATCTGGATTTTTGGAAAAACCAAAATCATTGGCACGAGAGAAAAATTGCTCTCCACCGTCTATTTTTCTGGCTTCAATTAATTCCTGAGTTCTAATAACTCCTAATAATTCGCGTAATTGAGGGCCAATTAAATTCTGTCCGCCATCACCGCGAGTTAAAGAAAGATAACCTGTTCTTGCATTCATATCATTGGCTAAATACGAAATCATTCTGGTATTTTCATCATCAGGGTGAGCAGCAAGATATAATACTGAACCTAAAAAGTTTAATTTTTTGATTTGATTATAAATTTCAACTGAATTTGGTTTTTGTGGTTGCTGTGCAAACGAAATCTGAAAACCTAGAAAAAATAAAAGAATGATTTGTACCTGTATTTTTCGCATGATAAGTGTTAGGTGTTTTTAGAATTGTCCCAAAAATACTAATTATTTTATGGAAGATTATTTAAATGAAATGTTAACGCACAATAATTGTACCTTAATTGAGGATGAATAAAACAAAAAGAGCCGTTAGATGTGTTCTAACGGCTCTTTTGTATTTTGATTTCGAAATAAACGAAATGTTATTTCAATTTGTTTTCTGTATCAGTATAATTTCCTGTAATGGTTACACCACTATTTTTAGTAACTTTTCCGTAGATTGTAATAGATGAACCAGTACCAATGAAATTAATTTTAGCACCGCTGTTTAATAACAGATCTCCCCAAATTACAACAGAACCTTCTACTTGTAATGTTGCATTACTGTTGATAATTAATTGAGTTGGGTTTGATTGCTGATATTTACCCTGAGATAAACTTCCTCTCATGTTAAAGGTACCGCCACTATTTAAAGTTAGATTATTCAAAATTGCGATAGAACCACAGTGTGTTAATACAGCTCCTGAATTAACAATGGCAGAATTAATAGCAGTTGCACCCTGATATGATTTAATATCATTAGAATTTAAAATTAAATCTTTTCCTTGATTGTAAACCGGGTATGAAGAACAACTTGCAAATGTAGTACTTGGTTTCTCCATTTTAATAATTTTTAAACCACCTGTACCACTAGCAACATAGATATAATTACCACTTGATTTTACATAGTTTGATGACCCTGCAATTCCTAAAGAACCTAACAAATTAAGCTGAGTTCCGGATTGGTAAACGTTTAATCCTAAAGCTCCGTTAGCAAGAAATGCATAACCATCATTTACAGAAACTGCATTGGTAACGTTATCTTCAGCAGCAGTTGGAATTGCAATAGTTTGTAATTTTGAACCACTGTTAATATCATAAACACCAAGACCATTAGGACCTTCAGAAACTAAAAGTTTTGTTCCGTCAACATCTATTGTTCTTTTCGCACCGCTTACATCTGTAGAAGTTGTAAAGCTTTTTTGCAAAGCAAGTGTTGATTGGTTGTAGATATTAACTCCTTTAGCACCACTTAAAGTAACCACTTTATCAGAAGTTAAAGCGATAGAGCGTAAATCTGCTACAGCAACTTTGCTTGTGATTGCTTTTGTTGAAGCGTTCATTTTAAATAAACTTCCATTATCACCTGTAACTGCATAATAATCATTAGTATTAGCAGCCACATCAGTTGTAACTCTGCTTTCTAAGTAATTTGCAGTAGTTTTATCTGTAAGAAGGCCAGAGCTTAAAGGCATGTTGTAAACTACGGCAGGATTATTTTTAAGCAAAGGATCTTTGTCAATATCTTTTGCTGCTCCAATAATTAAATTTCCATTTGTATAAGTAAGAGAGGTAATATCCGTGTTTGGAATCAAAGCCGATGTAACTAATTTTGGCTTGTAAGGATCAGTAACATCAATTACGTCAATTGCTCCTGAATAAACATCACCACGAGTGATATACGAAACATAAGCGTAATTACCGTTTACAGTAACATGACTGGCTTGTAAAGTTCTTCCGTTAGCATCAACCGGAGGTTTTACCTCTGCAATTTGAACAAGTGGAAAATTAGTAACAGTGCTCTCAGCAGATTTCCCTGTTAAAGAACCGTTTTCGATCGAAATTACTCCGGAATTGGTGTAATCAAGCCTTTGACTTAAAGTGTTTTGATCTGAAGTAATTGTAATGTTGTCTAACGATTGATTGTTGTTTTTATTATCATCGTTACTGTCGCAGCCTATTAAAAGGGACATTGCTAAAAATGAAAGCAAATAAACATTCTTCTTCATAAAGATTTGGATTTGAGTTTTAAAAATTCGGTGCAAATATATATCATAATCACATTAAACAAAGGTTAATTTTTAAAATAAGACAATTTAAATACCTGTTTAATAGTGATTTGTACTAAAGTTACAATCTTTTGAAAAAAAATCAAAACGAAAAAAGCAAAAAAAAGAGAGTATCTTTTTTGTGATACTCTCTTGTATTGAAAACTAGTGATTTAGAATTATCTTCTTCCACGTCCATGATCATGGTCATCGTGGTGGTGATGATTGTCGTGTCTATCGCGGTGTTTATCGTGCTTGTCGTGTTTATCATAACGTTTATAATCTCTATGATCATTGTAGCCATATACAGGTCTTGGTTTGTATGGTCTTTGAGGCGCTCCGTGGTATCCTTTGTAATATTTTACTTTATGACGATCAAAGTAAACATAAGGGGTTCTACCGTGGTAATCTGTCAAAACTACTTTATAACCTCCATACAAATCGTAGTTTCTGTATTGTCTTGGCAAGTACGTTGTTCTTACCCATTTTCCTCTTCCAAAATAAATAAATTGGGAGGCACGTACATCGTAATAGGCTTGTATATCCGGAAGATAATAATATTCCATTTCAGTATATCCTGCAGGTCCCCAGGCTGGAGGAGTTCCTATATTAACGTTTATCGATACTTGTGCTTGCGTGGCATTTGCAACCATTAGAAATAATCCGGCGATTGCTAATTTTATCGTTTTCATCTTTTTTTATTTTTTTTAATGTTAATCTTGTTTAGGGATATTCATATACTGTGCCAAAAAAAATAAAGATGTATTTTGTCGAGTAAAAAATGCATTTCGTCGACTTATTTTTAGTTTTGTTTAACGTCTAAAATATTGGTTTTTAGTGCTTTTTGTCTGAAAAAGATTTTTTCAAAAAAAAGAAAAAAAATTATCTGTAATCGACAACTCTAGGTTTTGCCAATTCAAAACTTTGAAGACCATAATCTGTAGTTTCAAAAGTATTTGTTTTGAACACATTGTCTCCTTGTAGTGGAATACTCGGATAATAAGAAAGAGAAAGCTGAAACGAACTGAAAACCAAATAGTCATTACTTACTAATAGTCCTAAGGTAATCTTAGAGTAAGGCTTACTTTTTGTCATAGCAACATCTGAATTTCCTAAAACAGCTATAGAATAATTAAAAAAAGGATTTAAACGAAAACCCCATAAAGCATGTGGCGAATATGTTTGTGTCTGCAGTGACAATAATGCTTTGCTTGTTCCGTATAATGCTGAATTAAAACCGGCAAGACCATTTATTTCGTTAATGTTCAACTCATCACCAATAATATTGTCTCGATTGATTCCAATTACAAGTTTTGGATTTACGAATTGTCGCAGTTTCCATCTTCCGATGCTGTATAACTTGGTAAAATAATTAGATTCAAATAAAAAGGCAGTCTGATAGGTTTTAGACTGATGGAAGTATGTTCCTGCTTCAAAATTCATACTTAAAAATCCTAAACGATAATAATTTCCAAAAGAAAACTGAGCACCAACATAAGGTCTCCAAAATGTATTTTTATATTGATAACCAAAGGTTACTCCGTAAATCCTGCCAATCGGAACGTCTTCGGTTTGTCCATTTCTAAAAATATAACTGTCCTTTATAAATTTTCGCGTATTAAGTCCAATACCACTAAGAATTAGTTTTTCATCAGAATAAAAATGATCAGGATCATAAACTTCACTTGGTGTTTCGCTGTAGTTTTTATTTAAAAATCTAAGGGTTGTAATAAGATTAGTGATGGCTTTATTTTCATCTTCAAACACTTTGTAAGCATGACCAGCCCAAACATCCTGAGAAGTATATTTTACTGGCTGATACGCATATGAAAGATCAGGAGCCTGCAAAGTATCTCTTCTGTAATATTCATCTATATAAACACCGCCTGCCCATTTGGTGAGAGGAGAGTAAAAGTCGCGTTCAACATCAATACTTTTAATATAATTATTGTCTAAGTCCATTTTGTAATGAAGAACAGTACCTATATAAGTGTTCTTAATATTAGGGACAGTATAAGTTGCTTCATTACCATTTCGACCGTCATCAAAGCGGTTCGTATAACGGTACTCTAATTGTTGTCCGGAACCAAAGAAATCTTTTTCTTTAAAACCAATTGACATTTGACTGCTTGAAATTGAAAATCGGGGTATAGTACTCCAGGAATCTAAAACTCGTATGGTTACATCTACAGAATCTGAAGCCTGCCCAACAGACTGATTGGATATTCGGACTGCAGTTACGTAACGTTGTGCACGAATTAAACGTTCTGTTTCGAGTACTTTATAAGTATTATAAGGCGTATTTTTCTTAAACAATAATAAGTTTTTAATGGCTATTTTTTTTGTTTTTAAATGCAGCCTGTTTCCCATTCTTTCTCCCCAGTTTTTAGGTACTTGTGTAGTATCAGCAACAGAGTATCCAAAGGGATCCAGAGTGATAATATTGATGTTACGGATAATTTTGCCATCGTAATGAGTGGAATCTATCGGTACCAGTAACTCTTGTTTTTTCTTTGGTTTTTTCGACCTGAAAAATAGTTTATGCATCGTCTGAGTAAACTTATTTTTTTTAGAATAGTTACGAATCTTGGTATAGATTTCGGTAGTATCTTTTTGGGTTTTAGGTTCTTTTTTATTTTTATCTACCTGACCATACCCGCTTTGTAAGCAAAAGCAAAGCAAAATAAAAAACAGTATTTTTTTATTTAAAGACATTCGGTAGTTTTCTTCTAATAGTTTTATTATTTATGAATGTAAGGAATAAATAAATAGGAGGTTTTTATAGTATAACGTACTATTTAATTTTCTGTTGCAACTTTTCTTTTACGCCATGTAAATTTTCGTGGCACATGATTTCCCATGAGATAGCCCCAGGGAGCAAGTGACTCTATACGGTCGAAAATAATTTTTAAAATTGCCAAAAGCGGAATAGCCAAAAACATTCCTGAAATTCCTGCTGCCGCACCGCCTACAATAATTCCCATAATGGACACAAAAGCATTGATTTCTACCTTTGAATTAATAATCAATGGTACTAAAAGATTATTATCGATAAACTGAACAATAATATTTACAATTAGGATTCCCAGAATAACAGAAGTCTCACCGGATCCGGTTAAAGAGGCTAAAATTGTTATAATACCAGCTATTGTAATTCCGATGTAGGGGATAAGATTTAAAATACCTGTAATTAATCCAAGTAAGATAAAATACTTAATACCAATAATCCACAAGCCTAAACTTGTCAGTACCGAAACAACAATCATTTCAATAATTAAACTTACAATATAATTATTGATCGAAACTTTAATTTGTGAAAGTATATCCATAAGAACAGAATGATTCTCTCTTTTAATTAATTTAGCTAAAAACAGTTTAAAATGTTCTTTATAAATTAAAAATAAAAATGTGTAGACTACAATAATCATACTATCAAAAAGAACATCACTTACAGAGATTATAAAAGACCCCAGTTTTGCTTGTCCGGTTTTAACGGAATCCTGCGTGACAGAATCGAGATACTTCTTCTGATCACCAATACTTACCTGGAAATTTTCTCTTATAAATTTATGAATTTCAATAATAAAAGCATTCGCATTTTTCTTTATGGTTTCAAAGTCATTTGCCATGTAAGTGACCTGATAGGAAATAAAGATTAAAATTCCGACTATGAAAGAGAGAAAAATAATAAGACAGACTATTGCCGCCAGATGTCTTGGCAATTTTAGCTTTTCATTGAAAAAAGAAAAAATTGGAAGTAATAAAACCGCAAAAAGAAAAGCAAGTAAAACAGGTGTAATAATATTTTTTCCGGTACAAAATATAAAGGCAAAACAAATTAAAGTAACAAGTATAAAAGCAAGTTTTGCATAAAAAGGTAAAGTTATTGGCCGAGTCATTATGTTTTAGAATTAAGCTGAATTTATAAAACAAATATTACACTTAATTTGCTCGTTTACGTTCCAGCTTTTTTTTCCGGCGTTATAAAATTCCCATTCAGATTTTAGTCAAAAAACTCTCTTTCCTCATATTTTGCAGGAATTATCGAAATTCCTTTTTGTAATAATAAATTGTTTGGAAAGATAATTTTCTCTCCTTCTTTTGTTTTTAAACTTACGTGAAATGTATTGATATCTTCAATTTCTGCTTCGATAGGAAAATCTTTGTCGTGTATTTTTATAGTATCTCCAATTCTAAAGGGAAACGAAAAAAACAAAACCATTCCCGAAGTAATATTGCTTAAAATGGACCATTGTGCAAACATAGCAACACCAATTACAGTTGCAATAGAAGAAACAGTAAGAAAAATATCTTCAGTTTGCACACCCCAGATTACGATTAAACTTGTAGTGACCAAAATATTCATTAAAATATTAATGTACTTAATCACTAAATTGGTACGATGTTCAAATAACTGACTTGAAGCTGCAAAACTTCTAACCAGTTTTGCAATCACCATTCTAAGTACAATCAATACCAGAATGAGAATTATGGTTGCTATTATTTCGCGGCTATACTCTTTAAAGGAAAACATAAATAAAATTTTTACACTAATGTAGTCAAAAATTCATAGACTTTTGCTGTTGGAAGTCCCATAACATTGGTATATGAGCCTTCAACTTTTGCAACTGCCATAAAACCAAACCATTCCTGAATACCATATGCACCTGCTTTATCATATGGTTTGTAGTTTTCTATATAATACAAAATAGCTTCGTCAGACAAATCATTAAACGTTACTTTCGTAATATCATGCAATAGAGTAGAAGAGTGGTTCGTTTTAAAACAAACAGAAGTAATTACTTCGTGAGTTGTGTTAGACATTGATTTAATCATAGAAAAAGCTTCTTCTGCATTTTTAGGTTTGCCTAAAGCTTTATTCTGATGCCACACAATGGTATCGCTGGTCACTAAGATTTCATTCTCTTTTAATTCTCCTTCAAATGCTGCGGCCTTAAGTTCAGCAAGATAATCTGTAATCTCAACAGCTTTTAATTCCGGCGGATAAATCTCTTCAACATCTTTTAGACGAATTTCAAAATCAAGATCTAAGTCTTTAAAAAACTGCTGTCTGCGTGGTGAACCGGAAGCCAGAATGATTTTATATTTCTTTAATTTTTCTTTAAGCATTGTATTTGATGTTTAAGGCGATAACCAGGATTGATAAAATTCCGAAGAATAAAATTAATTTTAGAATAGTACTCAAATGATGAAAATCTTTTTGAGATTTGGCATCGAATATTTTTACTATAAAATATAATAACGGCGCCAATACTGTTGCAAAAGCATAAAAAACAGCAATGTAAAGCTTGTTTTCCATGAAATAGGCATTTACATAAAGGGCAGATAAAATAAACGGAATTATAGCAAAAGCCAATGCGATTTTAGCAGCTCTGTTTATGCCAATAGCAATTGGTAAAGTATTCATTCCCTGATTGTAATCTCCATTTACATCTTCAATGTCTTTAATAATTTCACGAATAAAATTAATCATAAAAGCAAACAGAGCATAGTCAATTAAAATAGAAAAAAGACTAGCCATTTGCGCTTGATTTTCAGCCGTGGTTGCCGGGAAGATATCAAAAACACCAATTATTAATACACTCACCGCAAGAAGTAATGCCACAACAAAATTCCCTAAAATCATAATTTGTTTTAAGGATGTAGCATAAAAATACAACAGAGTAGCGATTAAGATAAAAAGCGATGCGAAAGTTGGTCTTAGAATAATATTAGATAGAATAAAACCAATTGCAACCCCGGAAATATTTAAACCAATATAAATGTTATAGGCTGCAGTTTCACTTATTTCTTTACCCACAACAACATCCTGAGGTTTATTAATACTATCTGTTGCAACATCATAAATATTATTAATAACATAACCAGCTGCGGCTAATAAAACAGTACTTAAAACTAATAATCCATACTGCCAGTCTGATAAAGCAAGCGGAATATTCTGCTGTTTTAGAAAAGCATAACGAAAAAGAAGCTGCATAAAAGCCAGCATCAACAAATTTTTATATCGAATAAGTTTTAGGAATTTCATTTTTTAAGGTTCTGAGTGGCTATCCCGATAGCTATCGGGACTAAAATACGGAGTTTTTTATTAACTGAAAACTGTCACTGCGACTGAAAACTTTAGTCGTGTTTTCCGTTAAAGTATTCCATCCATTTCCCTTGCACTTTCATTACTTGTTCGATAACGTCTCTTGCGGCGCCTCTTCCACCTTTTACATGCGAAATGTAGCGGCAGATATTTTTAATTTCAGGACTGGCATCCTGAGGACAGGTTGGAAGTCCTACTAATTTCATTACATGAAAATCAGGGATATCATCTCCCATGTATAACACATTTTCGTCCTTAATATTATGAATTTCAGTATATTCTTTTAACGTTTTTACTTTGTCAGGAGTGCCCAGATAAATATCTTTAATACCTAAATTTTGAAGACGAATACGAACTCCTTCATTGCTTCCTCCAGAAATAATGCATACGTTGTAACCGCTTTCGATTGCTGCTTTTAAAGCAAATCCATCACGAATGTTCATTGTTCTTAACATTTCACCTTCATTGGTTACAAAAACAGAACTGTCTGTTAGTACGCCGTCTACATCAAAAACAAACGTTGTGATGTCATTCATTATTTCTTTATAACTTTTTGCCATTATGCTGTATAGATTGTGTTAGGATTTTATAGATATTTTTTTTGTTTTCGTCTTGTAAAAAAGCCATGTGAGCTTCTGTTGTATTCGAATCATGACGTACAGCAGGGCCAGTCTGGGCATCAATTGGGTCCAGTGTATTTATTTTGTCTGCTGTTTCCTGAATCAGCGGCCTTAATATAGCAAAAGGAAGCTGATTTTCTTCACAAATTTCTTGTCCCAAATAATATAAATGATTCGTAAAATTGCTTACAAAAACAGCTGCAACATGAAGTGCTTTGCGCTGTTCTGAGCTAATAGAATATACAGCTGTAGAAATACTTTTGGCAATAGATTCCAATAATTTAAAATCGGCTGTATTCTCGGCTTCAAGACAAAATGGAATGATCGAATAATCAATTGCTTTATTCTTTGAAAATGTCTGAAGCGGATAAAAAACACCACGACGATTTTTAGGATCTAAAAGCTCAATTGAAGACGTACCCGAAGTGTGAACTACAAACTGATTATTAAAAGGAAGCTGTTCTGAAACTTCAGCAATTGCATTATCTGAAACAGCAATTATATGCAAGTCAGCCGGTAGAATTTCAATGAAGTCCGTAACAATTTTCTCGTAATCGACTAAATGCAGCAATGTTTCTTTCTTTCGTGAAAAAACCTGTTTTATTTCTACAGTTTTACTTTCATCAAAAGCTTTTATTAAATGCTGGGCAACATTGCCGGAACCAATTATTGTTATCTGAATCATAAAAGCAAAATTAGTATTATTTTTTATAAAGATAATTTGTAAAGAAAAGTTTTGAGAGAGATTGTGAAGTCTTAGTTTTTTAATTGGCACATCCAAAGTCTATTAAAGTTTACTTTATTTACCTGTTCAAATAAATGACTTTAAATTTTTAAATTAGATAATGTATTATTATGTAAAAATAAACTCACAATTTTGAGAATTTGATGAATTTTCCTTTTATATATTTGGTTTTTATTAACAAATATCACATGCCTCAAATAAACATTTTTAAGTACTTTTGTGCCACTTTATATACAATGTAATCCCTAAGAAATGGATAAAAAAATATTCTCTTTTTTGTTTTCTACACGTTTAATGGCCGTTCTTTTTTTAGCATTCGCACTTGCAATGGGTATTGGAACTTTTATCGAAAGTAAATACAATACCGATACAGCCAGAATTTTAATTTACAATACTTGGTGGTTTGAAGCGATAATGGTGGTTTTCGTGATTAACTTCTTCGGAAATATCAAACGTTACCAATTACTTAAAAAAGAAAAATGGGCAACTTTATTACTTCACTTAGCCTTTATTTTTATCATTATAGGAGCTTTTATCACAAGATACATTAGTTATGAAGGAATGATGCCAATTCGCGAAGGTGCGGCTGAAAATCAGGTTTATTCAGATAAAACTTTTTTAACCATTTTTGTTGATGGTGAATATAAAGGAGAAATGAAACGAAGAGTTTTTGAAAAAAGTCTCTTATTATCTCCTGCAACCAATAATGATTTTACTGTTTCCGGAAAATTTGACGAAACTCCTTTTGAAGTTTCTTACGATAGATATATAATGGGAGCAAAGGAAGTCGTTAAAGAAGATCCAAACGGAACTTTGTACCTGAAATTAGTTGAAGCCGGTTCTGGCGGACGTGAAGAACATTACCTAAAAGAAGGTGAAGTTCAGAATATTCACAATGTACTTTTTGCTTTAAATAAACAAACTGACGGAGCGATTAATATTAATACAAAAGGAGAAAAATATACTATTCAGACACCTTTTGAAGGAGAGTTCATGAGAATGGCCGATCAATTAAAAGGTAAAGTAACTAAAGACGATGTTCAGCCTTTAATGATGCGTTCATTATATAGTATTGGTGATATCAGAATTGTATTCCCGGATCCTGCAATGAAAGGAAAAGTAGAATATGAATCTAATAATGACTACAAAGCAAAATCACATACAGATGCTTTGGTTCTTAAAGTTAAAGCTGAGGGACAAGAAAAAGAAATAATGGTTTTTGGTTCTAAAGGACAAGTTGGAGAGCCTAAAACAGTAAAAATTGGCAATATTGAATATTCTGTATTTTTTGGAAGTAAAGCCTATGTTTTACCATTCAAAGTTAGATTAAATGATTTTATAGCCGATAAATATCCTGGAACTGAAAAAAGTTATTCTGCATTTAAAAGCAAAGTAACTGTTCAGGATTCTACGGAAACTTTTGATGCCGATATTTTTATGAATCACGTTTTGGACTATAAAGGATATCGTTTCTTCCAGTCATCATTTGATCCGGATGAAAAAGGAACTGTTTTATCTGTAAATCATGATTTCTGGGGAACCAACATTACATATTTTGGATATTTTATGCTATATATAGGTCTAATGGCAATTATGTTTACAAAACATTCTCGTTTTGGCGACTTGAAACGTAAACTGGAAGCAGTTAAAAAGAAAAAAGAAAAACTAATTACGATTTTAGTTTTAATGTTGAGTTTGAGCAGTTTTGCGCAACAATCACCGCACGTTCATTCACACGATCATAATCATACACATACTGCAGATCCAAATGATCACGCTAATCACGTTACTGCGCCGCCAAGTAAAAAGCAGTTGGATTCTTTATTGAATATCTATAAAGCTCCGGAAGCACATGCTGCAAAATTCGGACGTTTGATTATTCAGGATGCCGGAGGAAGAATGAAACCAATCAATACGTTTTCATCTGAATTACTTCGTAAAGTAAGCCACAGTGATAAATATAACGACATGAATTCTGATCAGGTATTTTTGTCGATGACGCAATATGCTCAGGTTTGGATTCAGATTCCTTTAATTTACATTAAATCCGGAAATGACAGTATCCGCAAGATTATCGGTATTGATCCAAAAGACAAATATGCTCCATTCGTAAAATTCTTTGACGAGCAGGGAAATTATAAATTATCACCTTATTTAGATGCTGCTTATAAAGCTGCAAATCCAAATCAGTTTGAGAAAGATTACATTGAAACAGATAAAAAAGTAAATTTGATGGAATCTGCTTTAAGCGGAAGCATTCTAAAGATTTTCCCGGTTCCAAATGATCCAAATCATAAATGGGTTTCCTATATGGAGCGTGAAGCAGCCGGATTTAAAGGAATGGATTCTACTTATGTGAAACAAATTTTACCTTTATATTTTAGTGCTCTGAATAATGGTTCTATCGAGAAAAATTTCGATACAGCAGATAATTTAGTAGAAAGCATTCATGGTTTTCAAAAGAAATTTGGAGCCAAAGTAATGCCGAGCGAGCAAAAAATTGATGCAGAAATTCTTTATAACAAATATGATGTTTTTCAAAAATTATCATATTGGTATATTACAGCAGCAAGTTTTATGTTCATCTTTATTATTGTTAACATTTTCTTTGAGAAAAGAGGACTTCGTATTGCAATAAACGCATTCCATATTATAATTGGGTTATTATTTGTACTTCATACATTAGGATTAATAGCACGTTGGTATATTTCCGGGCATGCGCCTTGGAGTAATGCTTACGAATCTATTGTATATGTATCGTGGTCAACGATGTTTTTCGGATTGGCTTTTGACAGAAAATCAAAATTAACAGTTGCTTCATCTGCTTTTGTTACGGCTATGATTTTAATGGCAGCCTACCTAAACTGGATTGATCCGGAAATTGCAAATTTACAGCCGGTTCTTAATTCTTATTGGTTAATGATTCACGTTGCTGTTATTGTAGGTAGTTACGGTCCAACTGCATTAGGTATGATTTTAGGTTTTGTATCGTTGCTATTGATTTTCTTCACAACAGAGAAAAACAAAGCTAAAATGGAATTGAACATTAAAGAGATTACTTATATTAACGAAATGTCTTTAACTATTGGTTTGATCATGCTAACGATTGGAAACTTCCTTGGTGGACAATGGGCAAACGAAAGCTGGGGACGTTATTGGGGATGGGATCCAAAAGAAACCTGGGCTTTAATCTCGATTATGATTTACGCTTTTGTAATTCACGCTCGTTTTGTTCCGGCATTAAGAGGCAAATGGTTCTTTAACTTAATGAGTATGTATGCCTTTGTTTCAATTTTGTTTACTTATTACGGAGTAAACTTCCACTTAGTAGGTTTACACTCGTATGCCAGTGGAGAAGCACATTCTTTAAGCTGGATTTATTATTGTTTGATAACAATCTCTTTAATTGGTGCAATTACTTATCCAAAATATAGAAAATACTATAAGACTAAAAAAGTAAAAAAATAGGATTACCAAATTAATTATTGATTCGTATAAAAAAAGCTCAGTTAAACTGAGCTTTTTTTTGTTTTAATTATTTCTGATTTAATAGTGAATATAAATATTTTGAAATGGTAGTGTGTAAGATTTGATATTATTTAATCCCTAATCTTGATTTTAATTTTAGAAACAAAAGACCAATTCTGTACGCATCTTCAGAAGAAGAATTTCTGTCGCTTTTTGGAATTTTATAAATTTCACACAAATCGTCTAAAGAAAACTGTTTATCGTTTATGTCAGTCAGTTTTCTATACATTACATCAACATCCAAAGCTTCATTTTTCAAACGACCACAATCTAAACGTTCGAGAGCTGCATTAAGCATTTCGACATCAAAATTTATATGATGTCCAACTAGAATTGAATTTCCAATAAAATTTACTAAAGCTTCTAAGGCGTCAGGTTCGGGCATTTTCATCATTTTACTTTCAATGATAAACTCATTAGATAGTCCGTTATCCTGAAGATATTTGTACTGAAGCAAAACAGTTTCAAAACTTTCTTTAATAACTATACTATCGTCAATAACAGAAAATGCGCCAAGAGATAATATAACATCTTTATCCGGATTCAACCCGGAAGTTTCTGTTGATAAAACAACAAACTTATTAGGTTTAGTTTCGAATTTTGTTAAATAATCTTTCCAGAATTCCGGATAGTCTTTATTAATATTTTTAAGCCAGTCTAGCATATTTTTATGAGAATTGTGTCAATTGAAATTTACTCTTAATTAGTTCCTCGAGGTCTTTCATTGGGGCTAAAGCATTTTTTAGTTTCTCCTTATCTGTTTTAGACATTTCTCTTAAATTAATATATTGACCAGAGTCGTCATTTTTTAAACCTTCAACAGTTCTAAATTTAGAAAGTATTAAAAAAGCTTCTGCACAGCTTAAGTAAATTTCAGCATTTTTAGAATCTGTTATTGCTAACTGCTTGAATCTTAAATAGGTATTTTGTATTCCTTTTATATTTGCATTCAAAATTAATAAACGTGCGCCATCTATCAAAGGCATTAGAGCACGAGTTTTAATATCAAATTTTCCTTTATGCGGTCCTTCTTCCTCAACAATGAATTTTTTGAAGAAGCTTAAAGGTGAATTTCTTTTTAAAGCATCATTTCCTAAGAAATCAAAGAACAATGTATTGTTTACAGCATTCTTAAAAATAACATTTTCAATTGCTTCTTCAATCTTTGGTTCTCCAAAAACAATTTCATAATCAAAGAAAATACTGCTCAAATCATTACTGTTTTCACCTGGAGTATTCATCCAGCTGTTATATTGTTTTGTCCAGTCGCTCAATGATTTACACCAAAGCATATTGCTTCCCATGTGTCCATTTGGGCAATATTCATAACCTACTTTTTCTAGGATAGAAGTAGTTCTTTTGGCTAATCTTAAGAAATAATCTTTTACTTCTCTGTATTTTTCAGGAGTTACATCTTCAAATATCAAAATGCTATCTTGGTCTGTTAGCAAAAGCTGTTCCTTACGTCCCTGACTACCAATACTTAACCATGCAAATCGTGCAGGAGGGGAGCCTAAATCTAAAATTGAAAGCTCTACGGCACGTTTGATAATAGCCAGATTAATTTCACTTGCAATATTACTGACATGTGAAATCGGAATATTTTTTTGGATTGAATTCTGAATCAAATCTGATAAGCGATCACGAATCTGTTTTAAATCTTTCGGAAGCTGAGAGCGCTTGATTTCTTTAATTAAAACTCCTGGGTTACTAGCTTGAGCAACAATAAGATCGTGTTCTGAAATAATTCCTTTTACAACCGATTTACTTGTACCGTCCTTAGTAACACATAGATGAGTTACATTATGTTTTAGCATTAATAATTGAGCTTCCGCTAAAGAAACGTTTTCCAAAACAGTTACAACCGGAGACGACATGATTTTGTCAATAGTCTCAGTAATAGGATAGCGGCCCGTTGCAATTTTGGAAGACAAATCTGCATTGGTAACAATACCAATCGGGTGATTTTTTTCGCAGATTATAATATTATCCACCATAGATTCGGTCATCAAAATAGCAACATCTTTTACAATGTGACTAGCCTGAGTTGTCAATGGGGAATTATTATAATTAAGTGACTGAATATATTGCATTTCTGACTGTTGATCAATATAATCAACATCAGAAATAAGCTTGCCATTTGAACTTACGCTGTCTTTTGTGTGACGAGAATTAACCGCAAAACTCTCTAGTAAGAAATTTAAAACATCCGAATTATTTGCCACAAATGGTCTAAATACAGCAATTGGGATTGCATAAATAATGCTTTCCTCACGCGCTTTAGCGGTCATCATGTAATTATTCTTAGCAAAAAACGGACGCAAACCAAAAATATCTCCTTCGTGACATTTATTTATGATAGTTTCTTCAGCATCAGCAATAGTTGTAAGATTGATTATACCAGAAGCTACTACATAGAAACTATCATGAAGCGCGTCGTTATTTTGAAATAAGACTGCATGTTTTTCTAAGTTAATGACACGAATATTGGTAGCAATATCCGATAATTCCTGAAAAGTTAAATTATCAAAAGGTTTGTATTCCTTCAAAAAATCAGCAATATGCTCAGCAACTGTATTCATACGTTTTTGATAAATTTTTTAATGTATTCAATGTAAAAATAATAAAATAAACTCTTACAATGAAAGCAACTTGATGAGAATCTGGTATATTTTAAAGAAATGTTAAGAATTACTGATAATAAGGCGTTAAAAGGTTTTTTTCAGATTAAAAAACATTAAATCATTAGTAATAGATTTGACGACATGTAATCCTGAGAATCGCATAAAATCAAATTTATTTATTTTTTTTGAAATATTAGATTCTCATAAATTCATAAAAATATTGTTTTTTCAAATCTGAGACTATTAAGAAATCATCTTTAAGAAATGAATACTAAAAATAGTATAAAACAAATTGATTAATTTTTTTGAATTATGAGATTCTCGTAATTTTTATACTTTCGGTTGTATAAAAATGGATCGCTGAGAATCGTGTAGATTTTTTTTTCTGATAATTATCCCGGAATATTAAATTCTCACGAAGCTTTTGTTTAGAACGTTTTAATAAGACGAGAGTAATCTCTAGTTAAAATTAGCAAAGCAATGAGACAAGATCTAAATTTAAATTTCCTATTTTACATAATATAAATTATAGGTCAAAAAAGGATAGTGGTGCTTGTACCGTAAGGCTTCGTAAAATCAGGCTTTCTATATTGTGTAATATATTCTTTATTATTTTCTCTCACTGTTATCTCAACATACAGATTCGATTTGTAAAAACTACAATACAATTGAAACAAAAAAGACTGACAGCGTAAAAAAAATACGCTGAAAAAGATAAATTAAAATATAAGTCGTTTTTACCAAATTTTTCATATAACGTAAAGTAAAATGTTTTGAAAAATTTACCGATAAATACGAAAAAATTATACATGCTTACCAAATTCTTCGCCTAGAATTATAAAAAATGAATGACAAATTAAAGTAAGTAAAAAATTACATTTTGTATTAATTTTTCCTTCTTCTTTTTAGAATTGATTTATATTTACATTAAAAAAGTTTTATGGAAGTAATTTGGACGGAGAAAGCTGAAAAGACTTATAGTAAAAATTATGAATATTTAGTAGAAAATTGGTCTTTGACAATTGCTGAAAAGTTTGACGAAGAAGTATTGAAAACAATTGATATTATATCAAAAAATCCTCATTTAGGACTCTATAATAGGGATTTTGATTTTAGTAGTATTTTAGTTGTAAAGCAAATAACCTTATTTTACACTGTTGTTGGTGGCAAAATATTGCTTTTGCTTTTTCATGATAACAGACAAAAGGAAGTCAAAGATTTATTCTAAATTATCTTTCTTTTTTGCTTTTATTCTTTTAACCATTTCACTGTGTGGGATAGTTTTTCCGGTTCTAATTTCTTCTTTAGCTTGTTCGATTTCTTCCAATAATTCCCATTTGTTATATTCTACTGGATCGAGGATTTTTGCAATCACAAGCATTTCTCCTATTGTAAAAGATTGAGTTTGAAGTTTTCTGTAATATGTAGGACTTGACAAACCTAGTTGCTCTATTATATACTTTTTTTTGTAAGGCGATTTATCTATTAATTCGTCCAATTGAGTAGCAACTTTTTTATATGCGATAATTTCCTGTAACATATATGAGACTTTTTTATTACATTTATTTTAGCAAAAATAATAAAAATATGTTACAATACAGTGTCTTGCTTATAAATTATGTGAAGATTGGAATTAAAAGAACAAATGATTTAAAAACTAATTAAACAAGAAAGCTTTATTAGTATAATTTATTCAAAATGACTTCTTTAGGAACTATATCAGCTCCGCCACGTTTTGTAAATTGTAAAACTTTTTCGTTTGTTAGTAATACAGCACTTGAAGAAACTCCGTTCTTGTCTTTCAGTTTAATTTGTGCTTTATCATTATGTGGATATACATATCCTGATACTTCTAAAATTCCCGAGTTTAATTCTTTGTGTTCACTTGTAATTTCTGCAGTTCCAACAATTGCATAATTAGATTGTGCAATGTTTATTGTGAAAATATATTCTTTTTTACAATCTTTGCATTTCTCGTTACTCCAGGTTCCTGAAAAGCTATTACTCTGTGAAAATGATTTTAGAGAGATCAAAAATGCGATAAAAAGAATTTTTTTCATTGTAAACGGTTTTATTAAAAATTTAGAACCAAATATAAACCAAAAAAGCATCACAATATTGTGATGCCTTTTGTAAGCTGAACAAAAAATTATAATTTTTTCAAATAAACTGATTTTCCATTTAGTGAAACATCAATCTGGTTTGTTTTTTCGTTAAAAGTTGTTCTGAGCGCATTTCCGTTAAATATCGTAACGTCACCATATACGTGACCAGCTTCAGTTGAAACATAATCAAATTTAACTTTTTTGTTATCTGGTTCAATACCTAATTTATAACTGGAAAATTTAGTTCCTCTTAAATCAAATTCTTGTTGTGAATCGATAATGTTTCCGTCGGCATAAAAATTAGTAACAGATTTACTCAAAGTAATATCAGGATAATACTGATTTACTTTTTTAAGAAGTTCATATTGCGCCGGGCTTGCATCTTCTTGTTTAGATGTTATAGTTTGGGCAAATGAAATGGTTGTGCACAAAACTGTTACTAGTAAAAGGTACTTTCTCATAAATTTTAATTTAAAGATTAATAAATAGTTAAACCAAATAATACTGGTAAAGACTTTAATTTATTGTTATAAACTCATTCAAGTTATACTACAAGATACGAAATCTTTACCTTTGCAAAAAATTAAAAGCCGTTTTTTAAGAAAATGACAACAAAAAAATATATTAAACTGATCCTGATTTTAGGCTCTTTGACCGCACTTGGTCCCTTTTCAATAGATATGTATTTACCTGGTTTCTCGGGAATTGCAAAAGATTTAAACACAACTGTAGCAAAAGTTTCTATGAGTTTGTCCAGTTATTTCATCGGAATTTCTGCCGGACAATTACTTTATGGCCCTCTTTTAGATCGTTTTGGACGTAAAAAACCTTTATTTATTGGCTTGCTGGTTTACATTTTAGCATCTTTAGGATGTATTTATGTTTCTGATATTGATGCTTTTATCCTGCTTCGTTTTGTTCAGGCAATTGGAAGTTGTGCTGCAACTGTGGCTTCTGTAGCTATGGTTCGTGATCTATTTCCTGTAAAAGATATACCAAAAGTATTTTCTCTTTTAATGCTTGTGGTTGGACTTTCGCCGATGCTGGCACCAACAATTGGCGGTTATGTTACGGAAGATTTGGGTTGGCATGCCGTATTCTTTATACTAATGTGTATGGGAATTGTTATTTTGGCCGCATCACAAATTGGACTTCCTGATACCTATAAACCTGATGTTTCTATTTCATTAAAACCAAAACCAATTATTACGAACTTTATATCTGTTTTAAAAGAACCGCAATTTTATACTTATGCTTTTACCGGAGCAATCGCTTTTTCCGGATTGTTTTCTTATGTGGCTGCTTCTCCACTAATTTTTATGGATATTTATAAGGTTGATGCTAAAACTTATGGATGGATTTTTGCTTTAATGTCAGTAAGCTTTATTGGTTCAAGTCAGTTGAATTCTGTTTTATTGAAGAGATTTTCAAGCGAACAAATGATTTTTGGAGCTTTGATTTCGCAATCGGTTATTAGTATCATTTTTCTGATTTTAGCGCTAAATGATCTATTAGGATTATATGAAACTATCGGAATGTTGTTTTTATTTTTAGCTTGTTTAGGAATTTCTAATCCAAACACCGCTGGATTAACATTAGCGCCTTTTGCTAAAAATACCGGAAGTGCTTCAGCATTAATGGGAGCTATTCAGTTAGGTTTAGGTGCCTTGGCGTCATTTGCAATTGGAGTTTTTGTAAAAGACTCTGTTGCACCAATGGTTGCTGTAATGACTACAACGACGATTACGGCCTTTATTATTCTAAATATCGGAAAACGATTCATCAAAAATAAAGTGACAATCTCTGATAGTGATGATGTGATGATTGGTCATTAAAAAAATAGAAATTCCAATACTAAAATTCCGAATTCCAAAGGAATGCGTTATAAAAAAGCCGAAATCCTATAGACTGCACCCAAAAGTTTAGACGAATTTATAATTAAATTTGATAATAGTGAGCTCGATATTGTATCGGGCTCATTCCTTTTAAATTAAGTTTTATTCTTTCATTATTATAATATTCTATATAGTCGATTATTTCTTGTTTTAATTGGTTAATCGAACTATATTTTTTAAGATGAAAAAGTTCAGATTTTAATATTCCAAAGAAATTTTCAATTATAGCGTTATCCAGACAATTCCCTTTTCTGGACATACTTTGTTTAATTCCTTTTTGTTTTAATAGATACTGATATTGTTTCATTTGATACTGCCATCCTTGATCTGAGTGCAATATTAAATTAGTTTGATTGGGTATTTTTTTAAAAGATCTTTCAAGCATTGATAAGATTTGATTAAAAGTGGGTCTTTCAGACAAGTCATAACTTATAATTTCTCCATTAAATAAATCAATTATCGGAGAGAGGTACAGCTTTTTCCCTGAGACATTAAATTCTGTAACATCTGTAGCCCATTTTTGATTAGGCATTACCGCTTTAAAATTACGTTTCAATATATTGGGAGCTATTTTTCCATGTTCTCCTTTATATGATTTGTATTTTTTTATCCTAATTAAACTTTTTAGACCTAAAATCTTCATTAGCCTGAGCACCGTTTTATGATTAATCAAAATACCTTTGTTTTTTATTTCTAAAGTAATACGTCTATAACCAAATCGACCTTTATGTTGATGGTAAATTTGCTCAATCAGCTCTTTAATATCCTTGTATTTATCTTTGGCTTGATATTTTTTCTCGTAGTAATAATAACTGCTTCTTGCCATATTCATATGATCTAGCATGATGCCCAGATCATAATCATGCCTTAATTCTATTATGGCTTGTGCTTTTTGTTTTGCTTGGCTTCTTCGGCTTGAACTAAGGCATTGAACTTTTTTAAAAGAGCATTTTCACATCGCAATGATTCTATCTCAAGTAAGAGTTCTTCTTCTCTTGTCAAGGGTTTGTTTGATTTCTTTTTAGCTCTTTTGAAGTTCATAGATTTAGGTCTTCCTTTAGGTTGATCTTTTAAGCCTAAGATACCTTGATCTTTATATCTTTTCTGCCATTGAATAACAACAGATTCACTAGAAATATTAAATTCAAGACAGGCGTCTCTCAAAGATAAAGACTTATTAGTAATTTTCAGCAATACATTTTGCTTAAACTTGACACTGTATATCTGATTCTTCCTGGGTAAAAGACCTTCTTTGCCATACTTCTGGTAAAACTTAACCCATTTTCTCAGATTTGACTCGTCAAAATTATTTTCATTCGCAACTGAATTAACTGAACGATGTTTATTTATAACTTCATTTACACACCGAAGTTTAAACTCATAATTGTACTTGATTTTTCTTTCCATAAAAATGCCCCCAAATAGTGTCTAACTTTTTGGGGGCAGTTCACTAGATTTCGGCTTTTCATTTATTATAACTAAAATAAACTTTTTCAAGTTTTGGGATTTGGAATTTTAGTATTGGAATTTCAAAAATTCTAGTTTTGTGTTTTCTTATCTGGTCTGATGATCATTCTAAGAGATTGATCTTTTGCGAAATAAGCCACCATCCAATTCCAGAAAGTATTTAATCTGTTTCTATAAGTAATCAAAGAAATTAAGTGAATAAACAACCAAATAATCCAGGCAAAGAAACCTTTAAAGTGCCATTTTGGACTTGGCAAATCCACAACAGCTTTTGCTTTTCCGATAATTGCCATTGATCCTTTGTCATTGTAAGCAAATGGTTTAAGTGGTTTATTCGTAACCATTGCTTTAAAGTTCTTAGCCAGATTTAATCCTTGCTGGATTGCAACTTGCGCAACCTGCGGATGTCCGTCAGGGAAATTTTTATCTCCTGCTGTAATGGCAGTATCTCCAATTGCATAAATGTGATCTACACCATTTACTTTGTTGAATTCATCTGTTGCCATACGTCTTCCGCGACCATAACTTTCTTTTGGAATTCCTTCGAAAATTTTAGCCGAAACTCCCGCAGCCCAAATTAAGTTTTTGGTTTTTATGGTTTCTCCGTTTTCAAACATTACAGTATCATCAACATAATCAACTACCTTGGTATTTAATTTTACGACAACTCCTAATTTAGTCAACGCTTCTAAAGTATCTTTTTGAGATTCTTTGCTCATAGGTGCTAATAAAGCATCGCCACCATCAACCAAATAAACATTACTTGCAGAAGTGTCTAATTCAGGATATTCTTTTAAAAGGATGTTTTTACGCATTTCGGCAAACATACCGGAAACCTCCACTCCTGTCGGTCCCCCTCCTGCTACAACAATTGTAAGTAATTTACGTCTTTTACGCATATCTTTACAAATAGCGGCTTTTTCAAGGTTTTTAAGCAGTGTATTACGCATTACGATGGCATCATTTAAGGTTTTCATCGGAATGGCGTTTTTCATTACGTTTTCCATACCAAAATAACTCGTTTCTGCTCCAGTGGCAAAAACAAGATAATCGTATTCTAATTCTCCGTTGCTTAAGGTTATTTTCTTTTCAGCGGGAGAAACAGATAATAATTCGCCTAAACGAAAACTTAGATTCTTTTTTCCTGCGAAAAATTTTCTAAAAGGATAACTGATGCTCGAAGGCTCTAAAAATGCCGTAGCAACTTGATATATAAGTGGTGGGAAAAAGTTATAATTATTTTTGTCTACAAGGGTTACTTGTATTTGAGGCTGATTTACAAGCTCTTTTGCCAGATTGATTCCTGCAAATCCGCCTCCAATAATGACTATTTTCATATAGGTTGTAATTAATAGGATTATAGAATAATTCCTTATAAAAGTACAACTTTAATAAACAATGACAAAAGTCATATTATTTACTTTTTGAATTTTTTAACTGTTTTATCAACTATATCGATTTTGTTCTGTAGGACATAACTTGCCATTAATTTTTCGATTAGTTCTTCTTTCGTTAAATGATGAAAAACGGTTTTCACTTTCGTTTTTAAATCGGTCGAAAGATCATGATTGGGTTTTGTTTTGAAGATTTGTTTGGCCCATAAAAGCATATTATTTTCTTCAAGACTCGCTGCAGTTGGTTTTTTAAACTCAGAAAATTTGATTCCTAATTCTCTTTCGAAATCGGCAATTTCAAAAACTTCTTCCTGCTGTAAAACAGTCAGAGAAAGTCCTTTTGCCCCTGCCCTTGCAGTTCTTCCGCTTCTGTGCACATAGTTTTCGTATGTATCGGGTAAGTGGTAATTGATTACGTATGAAATCTCTTTCACATCTATTCCTCTGGCAGCTAAATCGGTTGCAACCAAAATATTGATATGACCTTCACGAAACTGTTCCATTATTCTGTCACGAATTCCCTGCGTTAAGCTTCCATGAAGTGCTCCTGAAGAAAATTTGTTAATCGCCAAATTTTTAGCCAATTTATTGACAGCAGCTTTTGTTTTACAGAAAATAATTCCTCTTTCTCCTTCTCTTGAATTTAAGAAATGCATCAAAACTTCCAGTTTCTCAATAGGGTCAACTACAATATACTCGTGATCTATTCCTTCATTTCCAACGGTTTCCATATTGGCACTTATCTGTACTACATTTTTGTGCAGATAATTTTGAATCAATTGTTTAATGGCGCCTGGAAGTGTTGCCGAAAATAACAGCGTGCGACGTTTTTTAGGAAGTTCGGCAACAATTTCGTCTAAACCATCTTTTAAAATAGCAATCATTTCGTCTGCTTCATCTAAAACTAAATATTCAGTAGTTTTTAAATCAATTGCTTTTCGCTGAATCAAATCGATTAAACGTCCCGGAGTTGCCACAACAATCTGAGCTCCTTCTTTTAATCTTTCAATTTGAGGTTTTATTGGTGTTCCTCCACAAATGGAGGCAATAGATATATTAGGGATATATTTTGCAAAACCTTCTAAATTTCGAACAATCTGTTGTCCTAATTCTCTTGTTGGAACTAAAATAACAGCCTGAACATCAGTTGATTCTGGATTGGCCAATTGCAATAATGGAAGTCCAAAAGCAGCTGTTTTTCCTGTCCCCGTTTTGGCCAAACCAACGATATCATGATTTTCATTCAGGAATAACGGAATAGTTTTCTGCTGAATTTCTGTTGGTTCAACTATATTTAACTCGCTTAAAGCTTTTAAAACGGGAGCTGAAATTCCTAATGTAGAGAATGGTTTAGACATAATTATTTTAGATTTTTGAGTTCTGATTTTAGATTTGATACAGATTACTCAATATTTGAATATTTTTTTGGAATGACTTGAAAATAAAAATCTTTGTCAAAGTTTAAAACTTTGACAAAGATCATATAAATATTTGTATTAATTGAGATTATTAATCCGGCTCATTCATGATTTTCTCACGATATTTTTTACCAATTAATAATGTTAATCTTTGTTTGTAATCGTCGACCAGCCATTCGCGGTAGTTTTTACTGCATTGGCTCAAACATTTAGAATAACGTTTGATACGGTCTTCAATATCGTCATCCAGTTCTTTTGCTAACATTTTAGCTTCCTGAAGTGTTTCTGTATTGTCTACGCACATTCCGGCATGTTGATCCAAAGATTTATCCAAAACAACTTTAGAACGTAAATTCTGTTTGATGATTAATTTGTGTTCTTCATCAACATCAAAACTAACATCTGCAGTTTTACTGAATTTAGCACGTAATTCCGGTGGCATACTGTATTTGAAAAACATTTCAATTTCATGATCATCACGAAGGTTTTCCAAATAAAATTCCGGTGATTTAAAGATATGCTGCCAGTTTACAGGATCGCTCCATAAACCAAAACGTGCGGCATTGTTTCCTAAATCAATAACTGTAAATTCATCTTTTCCAGGAAGTTTACGAGAACCACGTCCAATCATCTGGAAATACAAAGTCAATGATTTTGTTGCTCTGTTTAAGATAATCGTTTCAACAGTTGGTTCATCAAAACCGGTGGTCAAAATTCCGACAGAAGTCAAAATGGCGTCCGGAGTCTTTTTAAACCATTGTAAAATGTCTTTTCTTTCTTCGGAACTACTTGTGTTGTCAAGGTGTCGAATATCGTAACCAGCTTCTCTAAAAGTCTCATAAACATATAATGAAGTATGAATACCATTATTAAAAATTAAGGTTTTCTTACCTAAAGAACGTTCTGTATAGGCATGAAGTAGTTTTTCCTGCATTAAAGTATTGGTATACAAATCATCTGATGACTTTACGGTATAATCACCATTGATACCCACTTTTAATGAAGTCAACCCAACATCGTAGCTGTACGTTGTAGCTTTTGCCAAAAACCCTTTGTCAATCAATGAACCAATAGTATCTCCCACAATAAGCTCGTGGTAGCTTTGGTGCATTGGTAATTTTATATTTGAACTCAAAGGCGTTGCTGTTACCCCAAGAATAAAAGCATTTTTGAATGAGTTTAATAATTTTCTAAACGAATTGTAATGCGCCTCATCAATAATAACCAAACCAATATTGTCCAGATGAAGTTTTTCATCGTTGATACGGTTTTTTAACGTTTCGACCATTGCCACAAAACAAGAAAAATCATTTTGATCTGGAAGTTCTTTTACTTTACTATTGATTATTTTGTTTGTAACGCCAAAACCAGTCAACATTTTTGATGTTTGTTTACATAATTCGATACGGTGCGTTAAAACAACCACTTTTTTATCATTGTTGGATAAATAGCGGCGAACGATTTCAGAAAATATTACTGTTTTTCCTCCTCCTGTTGGAAGCTGATACAGTAAATGATGTTTCGGAGGAGCATTATCTAAACGATCAAAAATAGCATCAATATCGCCTTTTTGGTATGCATAAAGTTCTTTCTTCTCTTGTCTTTCTATTTCTAAAGTGTTTTGAGACATTGTTTATTTTTGGATTTTTGCAAAAATACATCTAAAAAACAGTTATTCATCTTTTTTTAACTTAAAATAAATGTTTTTTTTAAACTAAGATTTTTTATGAGAAGGGCTTTTAGTAGTCGATTTTCTCCAAAATGGCCTCAAAATCGTACTTGTTTTTCCATTTTTGAGTTACAATTTCTTCCAAAATGGCATTAATTCGCAATTTAAAATCGTTAAAAATTCCATTTGAGACAATAAAATTGATCGCCTGCTCAAAAGAATTTAACATGCTTTTGTAAAATAATTCTTGTTTGATATAGTTTTGAGAAGAATACGTTTGTGCGATTTCAATATTGTAAAGCATAATATCTGCCAAAACGAAAGAATCTACACCAAGCGTCATAAAATGTTTGATTAATTTCTGAGCAACAGATCTTCGCATTTTGGCTTTTGGACGCCATCTTGCTCCCGGTTTTTTAATAGGGAAATATTCGTGGGAGATTTTAACCTTTGCTTCCTGTAGTAATTTGTCTTCTTTTGGATTAAAAACAAAGTCATAATAGGTTTTTACGGGAGCAAATTTCTCATAAAGTTCAATAAGTTGTTCTTCCAATTGTTCTTTGGTTAATTCTCCTAAATATTTTTTTAAATCTCTTTTACTCATAGAGTAAAGATAATTTTCAATTTTTTAAATTCCAAATTCCAATTTGTAGCGTATTGAACAGATTTAATTTTGATTTTTTAAATTCCAAAATCAATCCAGAATCCTTAATTTTGCTGGCATAAAACTTAAAAAAATATATACATGCTCAAGATTTTCAAAGTTACTGCCATCTTAGAGGGAATCTCTTATTTAGTTCTGTTTGCTAATATGTTGCTAATCAAAAACAACAATCCTGAACTTTATCATACATTATTACGTCCGCTTGGAATGACTCACGGAATTCTATTTATCGGATATATTGTTCTTGCTTTTTTATTGAAAAAATCAATGAACTGGGATTTAAAAACTTTCGCCATTATTCTGGTTGCTTCTCTTATTCCGTTTGGAACTTTTTATATCGAGAAAAAATATTTAGAAACTAAAGCAAATGCATAAGCTTTTGGATAAAATATTTAATTTTTTATACCCTGTTTTCAGAGACTGGGGAATGAGTCGCAATGTTGCGTCTTATACCAGTCTTATTATTAACATTGCTATTTTAATAGCAATGGCTTACGTTATTTATTACGCAGCCAAATTTATTCTCGTTACGCTTACTGCAATTTTTGCGCAACGTACCAAAACAAAGTTTGACGATTATTTAATTCAGAACAAAACTACCAGATATACCGCTTATTTAATTCCGTTTTTCTTTATCTATAAAGCAGTTCCAGTAATTTTAGATAAATACGAATACTGGGAATTAATCTTTGGAAAAATAGTTGGGATTTATATTGTTTTGCTTGGATTATGGATTGTACGAACCGTTTTTAATTCCTTAAGAGATTATTTAAAACAAAAACCGGAATACAGCGACAAACCAATCGATAGTTTCGTTCAGGTTATTATGATCGTACTCTGGATTTTTGGAGTTGCCATGATTATTTCGACTTTATTTGGAATCAAAAAAGGCGAATTACTAACTATTCTTGGAACGCTTTCTGCAATTATTATCTTGATTTTCAGAGATACAATTTTGGGATTTGTTTCGAGTGTTCAGGTTGCCATAAACGATATGGTTCGAATTGGCGACTGGATTACAATGGATAAATTTGGTGCCGATGGAGATGTTATCGAAATTAATTTGACAACGGTAAAAGTTCGAAATTTTGATAATACCATTACCACAATTCCGACTTATGCTTTAAGTTCCGATTCTTTCCAAAACTGGCGCGGGATGCAGAAATCTGAAGGAAGACGCATCAAAAGACATGTTTTGATCAAAAGCAGTACAATTCGTTTTTTGAATGATGAAGATTTACAGCAATTACGTAAAGTACAATTGATAACGTCTTACATCGACAGCAGACAAGCCGAAATCGACAGATATAACGATTTAAGAGGTGTTGATAAAACGCTTTCGCTAAATGGCCGAAATATGACCAATTTAGGGTTGTTTCGAAAATATATCATTCAATATCTGGTCAATCATCCTGGTTTAAACAAAGACATGCATATTATGTGTCGTCAATTACAATCAACAGCACATGGAGTTCCGTTGGAAATTTATGTTTTCTCAAGTGATAAACGCTGGGCAAATTACGAATACATCATGGCCGATATCTTCGATCACGTAATGGCTTCTGTAAAATATTTTGATCTTGAAATATTTGAGCTTCCTTCTAAGATTGGGAAATTTGATTAGTTTTTTATTTAACCGCAAAGAACGCAAGGTTTTTACTATACAAGGTTTTATAAAAACGCAAAGTTCGCAAAGCTTTGTGTGAAAAACTTTGCGAACCTTGCGTAAATCTTTGCGTTCTTTGCGGTTAAATTTTTGAATTTGAGATTATTTAGTCACTTCTTTAAAAACAAATTCCGAATTATTATATTCAATAGGAACATCTGGAACAAAGCAAGGAAGATTAAAATACGTTCCGATAACTCCGTTTCCTAAAAATAATTTATTGTCTTTTTTTAAAAGTGCAATAGGAACTCTTTTCCAGTTACCGCCGAAAGAAATATAATGATAATCACCACGAAGTGTATCGCCTCGCAAATCGCCTCTAACATCTCCGGAATCTTTTCCATATCCGTAACGAGATATTTCGTAGCGTCCGTAAAAACGTTTGTTGTTAATTTTAATATCTAAAACGGCTGTATCTTTATTGTTTACAGCCTGATAGAATTTATGATTGTATTTTTCTTTATTTTCTTTTGAATTACAAGAAACTATTAAAAGACAGATAAATAGAAATAAGCGCATATTTTATTTTTATAAAAAAACAAAAATAGGTTTTTACCGTGGGATTATTTCTTTAACTTTAAAGAAAACTAAAAACAAAACCCCATGGAAGATAGAGACACTTTTTTAAAAGAATTCAGAGGCGAAACTTTAGGAACCGTAAGTGCTCAATCTTCTCCAGATGAGATCTTTCAAAATCAGACGATCAGGCCTATTTTAAAATTGCAGAATGATTTATTTATAGCTGTTTTCATTAATTACGTAAATAAAAACAAACCCGATTTTTATTCTTACTCCGTTGAAAAGAAACTGCAAACAATAGAAAACTCCATTCAAAAAGATATCAAATTTAGAAATTCTTTAAAAGGAATTGTAATGGCGCTTTTTACAGTAGATGAATACAATACATATATTCAGAATTCCTCTGACTTAAATAAACGAATGATGAATTTACTTATTGACCGATTGAAGAATCAGGTGCAGCTGTTTGAAGTGGAATCGGATTCTAAGTAATTTTAATGGAAATAGAAATTCTTCAAGATAAAAAACGAAGTTTATACGTTTATAAAAATAATGAACTTTTATTCTATTCTAAGGTAAAATCCAACTGGGCAAACAGGATTACAGAAATTTACAATCACGATGATGTTTTGCTTTTAGAGGTGAAACACAAAATGACTCTTATAAAATCTTATTATAAGATTTTATTTCAAAATGAACTAGTTAAAGAGGATATAGTAGAAATAACAGATACGAGAATAATTTTTGATAGTAACAAAAGATTATATACAAAACAAGATTATTTTATCGCTATTAATGGAAATTATTCCTACTATTTTAAAGAAAATAGAGTTTCTCAGTTAAAACAGAAAAATTGGGTTTCAAATCCAAAGATATTTTTAAGTATAAATGATGAAAATCTAGAATTTTTAAACCCAGTAATCTTTCATATTTTAGCAATTGAAGCAGGATATAGTTATGATTAAAATAATGTAAAACTTTAGAATAGATCAATGTTCAACCAATTCCGAAGCAAATTTCCTTCAACTGATGAAAAATGGAACGAATACATCGGTTATTTCAATCGTCTTGAAGTTCCTGCGAAAACGACCCTTTTAGAAGAAAACGAAGTTTCAAAAAAACTCTACATTATAGAAAAAGGCTGTATTAGAGTTTGGTTTAACAATAACGGAAAAGATCTTACCACACAATTCTTTTTTGAAAATGAGAGCGTTGCTTCTATCGAAAGTTTTATGAAGAAACTCCCGAGTCCGACAAATATAGAAACTATTGAGTCTTCAGTTTTGTGGTGGATTCATAAAAATGATCTGGATAAAATTTTAGAAGAAATCAAAGAAATTCCAGAATTGAGGGATAGTCTAATAAATAAGCTTTTTGAGCGTACTTTTGATTATATGAAATATTTTGTTTCGTTTATAAAAGATTCCCCTGTAGAGCGTTATGCTAATTTAATTAAAGAAAGACCTCAAATTATATTGCGTGTTCCGCAACATTATATCGCTTCTTATTTAGGCATAACAACTGTGCATTTAAGCAGATTAAAAAGTAAATTAGTAAATAAAATAGTTGACAAGCCAAACTTAAATTAGCTTACATAACTTATATGGTTTGAGAAAAATTTGATAACAAATGTTATCGTCTGCCCATAAACGGCTCTGTAATTTTGCTTCATAAAATTTAATAATTATGAAAGCAGCAGTAGTTTACAAAAAAGGAGAATTACCAAAATATGCAGAATTTGCAGAACCAATTTCATCAAATGAAAATGAAGTTTTAGTTTCGGTAAAAGCCGTTGCCATTACCAATTTGGACAAAGGAATTGCCAGTGGAGATCATTATTCTTCGGAAGAAGAAAATCAAAACGGATTTATAGTTGGCAGTGACGGAATTGGCGTTTTAGAAAACGGAACAAGAGTTTATGCCCGTGGTATTTCCGGAACAATGGCAGAAAAAGCTTTGGTTGAGAAAAACAGAATGGTTGTTTTGCCTAACGAAATTGATGACGCAATCGCTGCATCAATGCCCAATGCGGTGGCAGGATCAGCAATGGCGCTTCGTTTTAGAGCAGGAATAAAACATGGAGAAACCGTTTTAATAAATGGCGCAACTGGTTTTACCGGACAAATGGCGATTCAGATTGCAAAACACTATGGTGCAAAAAAAATAATCGTAACTGGGAGAAATGAGAAGGTTTTTGAAAGTCTTAAAGAATTAGGCGTTGATGTAACTATTTCTTTGAAACAAGACGATGCTTCATTTATTTCTCAATTGAAAGAAATTCATCAGGAAACTCCAATTGATATTGTAATTGATTATTTATGGGGACATTCTGCTGAACTTATTTTTTCGGTTTTAAAAGGAAATGGAAAATTCACAAATAAAACCAGATATGTTTCTGTTGGTTCAATGTCTGGCGATAATATTCAATTATCTGCACAAATTCTTAGAAGTGTTGATTTACAGCTTTCAGGATCTGGTTTAGGAAGCTGGACAAGAGATGAAGTAAAATTACTGTTTTCAGAAATACTTCCAGAAATGTTTCTTTTAGCCTCGCAGAATAAACTAAAAGTGAATATTGAAACAGTAAATCTTATCAATATTGAAGAAAAGTGGGATACGGAAGTTGCTGATGGAAAACGATTGGTAGTTTTGATTTAAAGATTCTAAGGTTCTGAGATACTAAGATTCTAAGTTTTTATTCCAAATCCCAGTATCTCAGTATCTCAGTATCTCAGTATCTTAGTAACTCTAATAAAGTTTCTTCAAAACGATTTCTTGGTAAAAACTGATCTTCCAATGCTTTTGTAAACGGAATTGGCGAATCTAAACTCGCTACTCTTTTTACCGGAGCATCAAGAAACTCAAAACAATTTTCCATAATTAAAGCTGAAATATCACTTGCGATTCCGCCAAAAAGGGTGTCTTCCTGATAAATTATAGCTTTTCCTGTCTTTTTAACCGAAGCGAAAATAGTTTCAGTATCCAAAGGCTGCAAAGTTCTTAAATCGATTAGATCCGCATCAATGTCCGGATGTTTAGATAAAGTGTCTAAAGCCCAATGAACCGGAGCTCCAAATGCAATAATCGTAACCGACTTCCCTTCTTTTATCAGAGCAGCTTTACCAAAAGGAATGGTGTAATAATCTTTAGGAACTTCCTGATAGACACTTCGGTATAATAACTTATGTTCAAAAAACAATACCGGATTTGGATCGTTTATGGCTGTATTTAAAAGTCCTTTTGCGTCATACGGAAATGCGGGATAAACTACTTTTAAACCTGGGGTCTTAGTAAACCAGGCTTCATTGGTTTGCGAATGAAAAGGTCCTGCCTGTGTGCCGCCGCCACAAGGCATACGAACTACTACGTCGGCTTTTTCGCCCCAGCGGTAATGCGATTTTGCTAATAAGTTTACAATCGGATTAAATCCTGTAGAAACAAAATCGGCAAACTGCATTTCTACGATTGCTTTATAACCGTTTATAGATAATCCCATTCCTGTTGAAACTACGGCGCTTTCACAGATTGGAGTATTCCGGATTCTGTCTTTTCCAAAAGCATCAACAAAGTTATCTGTAATTTTAAAAGCACCGCCATATTCGGCAATATCCTGTCCCATAATGACAAGATTTTTATGACGCCACATAGACTGCTCCAAACTATTTCGGATGGCATCTATAAAACGAATATTTTCCGATTCAGAATTATGGCTATATTCTTCATATTGAAACTCTTCATAAATATCATCTAATTCTCCACTGTAAGTTGGTTCTATTTCAGGTTCGGTATTTGCTATTGCCCAGTTTTCATCAATTTCCTGTTTAATTTCAGCATGAAATTGCCCATCCAATTCAGCTGTGAGAACGCCAATTTCGGTAAGATAATTTCGGTAATTAATAACAGGATCTCTCAATTCCCATTGGTCCATTAACTCTTGTGGAACATATTTTGTGCCACTCGCCTCTTCATGACCGCGCATTCTAAAAGTTTTAAATTCTAATAAAACCGGATGCGGATTCTCCTGCATTTCTTCTTTTAGTTTTGACAGTTTGTTGTAAACTTCAAGGATATTATTTCCATCAATAATCCAGCTTTCTATTCCGTAACCAAAACCTTTATCTGCAAGATTTTCGCAGGCATATTGCTCATTTGTTGGCGTCGAAAGTCCGTAACCATTATTTTCGACAATAAACATCACAGGAAGTTTCCATACTGCGGCAATATTTAAAGCTTCATGAAAGTCTCCTTCACTAGTTGCGCCTTCTCCGGTAAAAACAGCAGTGACTTTTTTATTATTTTGAAGTTTATCAGCTAATGCAATTCCGTCAGCAATTCCTAACTGCGGACCTAAATGCGAAATCATTCCGATAATATTGTATTCTTGAGTTCCAAAATGAAAACTTCTGTCACGGCCTTTTGTAAAACCATTTGCTTTTCCCTGCCACTGCGAAAAAAGTCTGTGGAGCGGAATTTCTCTTGTAGTAAACACCCCAAGATTTCGGTGCATTGGAAGCACATATTCAGAAGAATCTAAAACAGCAGTAACACCAACCGCAATTGCCTCCTGCCCAATTCCTGAAAACCATTTAGAAACTTTGCCTTGTCGAATCAAGATAAGCATCTTTTCTTCGATTAATCGTGGTTTTAATAATTTTTTATATAAGTCTAGTAATTGTTTGTCAGTAAGGTTTTGTCGGTAAAAAAGCATGTGGTTATTTATTTTTTTAGTGTTTCAAATATAACAATTTGCGCCAATTTTATTGGATTCTGAAATATTTTTTTAGTCAGAAATCCGCTTTTAATGGCTGAGCTTAAGATTATTTTCTAAAATATTCTCTACCTTTGTTAACGAAAGGTGCTTATGACACCTTTCTTTTTTAAATAAAAAATGTAAAGTATGCAAAACATTCCTAGTGTAGACTTACGTGATTTCCTTTCGGACGACCCGAAACGTAAACAAAAATTTGTAAATGAAATCGGCAGTGCATTTGAAAACATTGGCTTCGTAGCCTTAAAAGGTCATTTTCTTGATGATCAGTTGGTAGACGAACTTTATGGCGAAATTAGAAACTTCTTCGCCTTGCCAATAGAAACTAAGCATAAATATGAAATCCCTGGTATTGGCGGCCAAAGAGGTTATGTTTCTTTTGGAAAAGAACATGCTAAAGGACGCAAAGAAGGAGATTTGAAAGAATTCTGGCATTTTGGTCAATATGTTGATGCAGATTCCAGATGGGCTTCGGAATATCCTGACAATGTAGAAGTGACTGAATTACCACGTTTTAATGTTGTTGGTAAAGAGGCTTATCAAAAACTAGAGAAAACCGGAGTTTATGTATTAAGAGCTTTGGCTTTACATTTAGGTCTGGATGAGTTTTATTTTGATGAATATGCAAAAGAAGGAAACTCTATTTTAAGACCTATTCATTATCCGCCAATTACTTCTGAACCGGAAAATGCAATTCGTGCAGCAGCTCACGGAGACATCAATTTGATTACGCTTTTAATGGGAGCTCAGGGTAAAGGATTACAAGTTCAGAATCATGATGGTGAATGGATTGATGCCATTGCAGAAGATGACGAATTGGTAATTAATGTTGGAGATATGTTATCCAGACATACTAATAACAAATTGAAATCTACAATTCACCAGGTGGTTAATCCGCCGAGAGAATTATGGGGAACTTCACGTTATTCAATCCCGTTTTTTATGCATCCGGTAAGCGATATGCGTTTGGATTGTTTAGAAAACTGTATTGATGAAGAAAATCCAAAGAAATATGAGGATATTTCTGCCGGCGAATTTTTACATGAACGTTTAGTAGAATTAGGTTTAATTAAAAAATAAGCTTAAATAAATTCCAAATTAAAAATTCCAAATTCCAGGTTTTTCTTGGGGTTTGGAATTTAATTTTTAAATATCTTTATACTTGGAATTTATTTTTAGAATAAAAGAAATATGGACTTAAAAGATCAATTAAAGAACTTGTTTCCAGATCATATTGAAACAAACGAACCGGAACAGACTGAAGAACAAGAACATGTATTATATGTTCAGAAAGAACCAATGATCTGTAAATTTGAAAAGAGAAAAGGAAAACCAACAACGATCATCGAAGGTTACGAAGGATCTGACGAAGATTTTAAAATCTTAGCTAAAGAAATCAAAACCAAATTGAGTGTTGGAGGAACTTTTAAAGATGACTCTATCATTATTCAAGGAGATTACCGCGATAAAATCATGGCGATCTTAAAAGAAAAAGGATTTAAAACGAAACGTGTTGGTGGTTAGAATTATAAAATTTCAATTTTAAAAATTCCAAATTCCAAAAAAACCTTAGAGACTTAATATCTTAGAACCTTAGCAACTTAAAAAAAAATGATTCAATCATCAGAATTAATACTAAACCCGGACGGAAGTGTTTACCATTTAAACCTGCGTCCGGAACATATCGCTCACGACATTATTTTTGTTGGAGACCAAAACAGAGTTGAAAAAATTACACAATTTTTCGATTCAATCGAATATTCAGCTCAAAAAAGAGAATTTAAAACTCAAACAGGTAATTACAAAGGCAAAAGAATTTCTGTAATATCTACAGGAATTGGCCCGGACAATATTGATATTGTATTGAACGAACTGGACGCTTTAGTCAATATCGATTTGAAAACACGTGAGCCAAAACAAACTTTGACCTCACTAAATATTATTAGAATTGGAACTTCTGGCTCATTACAGGAAGATATTCCGGTTGACAGTTTTGTAATGTCAAAATTTGGTTTAGGATTAGACAATATGCTTCGCTCCTACTTAATTGACGACGTTTCGATTACTGAAATTGAAGATGCTTTTGTGAAACACACTAATTGGGATTCTAAGAAAGGAAAACCTTATGTAACACAATGCTCAGAAAAATTAGAAAAACTAATTGAGTCGGACAGAATATTCAAAGGAATTACAGCAACTGCAGGAGGATTTTACGGTCCGCAGGGAAGAGTTTTACGCTTAAATATTCAGGACGCAGAATTAAATAATAAAATGGATAATTTTAGTTTTAATGAAACTAAAATCACTAATTTAGAGATGGAAACAGCAGCGATTTATGGACTTTCGGCTCTTTTAGGGCACAATGCATTGTCACTAAATGCAATTATTGCCAATCGTGCATCCGGAACTTTTAGTGAAGATCCTTATAAAGCTGTAGACGAATTAATTGCTTACACTTTGAATAAATTGGCTGGCAAATAATTGAATAATTTGTTATAAGGAAATGAGATAATTTTTAAAGGTCTAAATTATGTTTTTGAGAGTAGCGCGACATACTAATGATTTAAAGAAAATTGAAGATTTTTACGTCGATATTCTTGGCTTTGAATTATTGGGCGGCTTTGAAAAACATAATAACTATGACGGAATTTTCATTGGAAAATCAGGTTTGGACTGGCACTTTGAATTTACACAGTCCAATGTTAAAGCCAGTCATTCTTTTGATGAAGATGATATTATAGTGCTTTATCCAAAGACTATTTTCAATTATAACGAATTAATAAATAAGCTTACACACCATAATATAAAAACGATAGAACCTGTTAATCCGTTTTGGAAAGAAAATGGAAAAATGATCTATGATCCGGACGGTTATCGAATTGTAATATCATCATTAAAAGCCATAATAAACGAAATTGAATAATGTCTGAAACTCATAAAAAAATACTATTTAAATATTACAGCGATTATCTGGACGAAGTAGTTTCTGAAACCATGTGGGCAGAAATTATAGATCTTGAAAAAGGTCTTTTTAAACTGGATAATATTCCGTTTTTCGGACCATTAATTGCTACAGACGACATTTTTTATGCTGAATATGATGAAACAGAAGAGCGTTTCATGCATAGAAAAACAATACAAAACTCAGGAAATTCAATTGTTCAGATTGCTATTTTAGAAAAAGGTTTTGACAAAGAAATCATCCGCGAAAAATTGAAGGCAATAAATTGTTTGTCGGAAGAATTGAATGAAACTTTTTTTGCAGTAGAAATCGTGAAAGATGTAGATTATGCTTTGGTAAGAAGTGTGCTAAATGAATATGAAGCACAGGAAATTATCGAATATGCAGAACCATGTCTTTCGGAAAAACACCGAGCGGATTTACTGAAAAACTAAAAAAAACTTAAGATTACGCATACCAAGCAGGCAACTTAACTTAAACTTAAAACAAATGAAAACTGTCAAAATTGCGGGTGTTCCGGAACACTTCAATTTGCCATGGCATCTATGTATAGAAAATGGCGAATTTGAAGCAGAGAACATCGACTTACAATGGAGGAATGTTCCCGAAGGCACGGGGAAAATGTGCCAAATGCTGCGTGACGGCGAAACAGATTTAGCGGTTATTTTGACTGAAGGAATCTTAAAGGATATTGCTGCAGGAAATCCGAGCAAAATTGTTCAAATCTATGTACAATCACCTTTGATTTGGGGAATTCACGTTGCTGCGAAATCTGATTTTCAGACTTTAAAAGATTTGAAGAACAAAAAAGCAGCAATTTCCAGAGTGGGTTCAGGATCTCAGTTGATGGCTTATGTCAATGCAAGTGAACAAGGATGGCAGCCTGATGATCTGGAATTTGAAATCGTAAACACTATTGATGGCGCTGTTGATGCTTTGACGAATCAGAAAGCAGACTATTTTATGTGGGAGCGTTTTATGACAAAACCTCTTGTTGATCAGGGTATTTTCAGACGTATTGACGACTGCCCTACTCCATGGCCATCTTTTATTATTGCAGTTCGTGATGAATTCCTGAAAAAGAATCCTAAAGTGGTTGAAAAAATTCTGGATATCATTAATAAAACTACAGTCGATTTTAAAGAGATTCCAGAAATAGACAAGAAGTTATCGAAGCTTTTTAATCAAAAAGCATCAGACATAAAAGAGTGGCTGAAACTGACACAATGGTCACAGAAAAATTTAACTGAAAAATCCTTTAATAAAATTCAAAATCAATTATTTGATCTGGGAATTATTGATAAAAAAAGTATTTTTGTAGAAACTGTAAAAGCAATGTAATACTGCTTTTTTGATTCGTATGATGAAATTCCCTAAAATCGACTTTCCGAGATTAAAATCCAAACTACAGGTGAAATCACCGTGGGACAGGATTATTATTTCGATTTTAAGTTTTTTGATTACAATTCCGATTTTCATCATACTGCATCAAAACCTTATAGATCTGGAATGGGCATTCAATCTGGATCGTGTGTTTATTTTTATATTTGTTTTCGCAGCTATCTTTTTCCTTCTGATGTATCTCAGAACGATTATCATTTTATGCATTGCTGTTTATTTATTGGTTTTGTTTTATGGAAGTGTTATTGGAAATTATGGTTTCAGTGAAATTTCAGAAGACTATAATTCAATGATCTATACAATGTCTGACAATCCATATCCACAAGATATTATTGTCGCGAAACTACTTCCCTTTCCGAATAAAACGAAAATTATCAATGCAATAGAATATCAGAATCCCAGAGTGCGAAATTTTGCTATTATGGCAGCTAACAAGCATTTTAAAAGAATTAGAGGTTATTCAGATTACAGAACCATTATTCAGTGTTTTGCTGTTTTTAAAGAAATAAACAGCCGGTGGAATTACGTTAACGACCCAAAAGATGGTGATTACATCGCAACCGCCAGCGAATCTCTTGATTATTTCTCCGGCGATTGCGATGATCACTCTATTTTAATGGCTGCAGCAATCCGATCTATCGGTGGAACACCAAGGCTTATTCATACCAAAGGTCATATTTATCCCGAGATTTTAATCGGTTCTATGATCGACCTGGAAAAAGTCAATTATTTAATTAAAAATGTTCTTTTTGTAAAAGAAAGTTATGGCAAAAAGCTGCATTATCATATTGATGAACGCGGTCAGGTCTGGATGAATCTGGATTACACTGCGACTTATCCTGGCGGACCTTTTATGTACGAGGAAATATTAGGAGCCTTAACACTCAATTAAAGCTTTGTTTTTTTGTGATTTTACTAACAAAAAAATCTTCATAAATATTTGACTTCTAATAATTTAATGTCATTTTTTTTTGTAACTTTTTCCTGTTTAACTTTTTAATCACATAATCATGAAAAACTCTAAATTATTTACCCTCGTAATTGCAGTTGTTGTTCTATTAATGGTTTCATGTCATACTAAAAGAAATAAGCTGGTGAATTCATGGAAAGTTACTGCAATTGAGCCGAAAACGCCTATGTCTGATTCTACTAAAAACGCCATTTTAACAAACGGAACGCTCACTTTTACTGAAGACGGACATGTTACCGGATATTTACTTCGAGAAATAACAGATGGCACCTATGCTTTAACTAAAAAAGGCAAAAGTCTGGTTATTAAAGATGAAGTTGGGACACCATATCCTTGTGAAAGTACAATTACAGAAGATAAATTAATTTTAGATGCCAAAGAAGCTAAAATAACTCTAGATAAAATTTAAAGCATAACGCTTAAAATCAATCAAAAAACCATTCTTAGACTTATAAGAATGGTTTTTTGATTTTTAAAACTAAAATAAATATCTTTGTCCTACTTCAAATTAAGGAATAAGACTATGTGAAAAATAATTTCTTTCGGAAAATTTAGTGAGTAACTGCAAACCTGCAGTACTTGATTATTTATCTATAAAAGAAAGGAATTATGCTTATTCTTCAAAATATCTCATATCAGCATGAGAATAAAAACATGCTGTTTCAAAACATCAGTTTTACTGTAAATAAAAACGATAAAACCGCTTTAGTTGGAAATAACGGCGTAGGAAAATCTACATTACTGAAAATTATTTCCCGACAATTACAGCCTGTTTCAGGTCAGATTATTCAAAACTCAGATCCTTATTTTGTCCCACAATTATTTGGTCAGTTTAATGATTTTACCATTTCTGAAGCCTTAAAAATAAAGGACAAAATAAAATCACTTAAAGAAATACTTGAAGGAATTGTAACCGAAGAGAATCTTCAGCTATTAAACGATGACTGGACTATCGAAGAGCGTTGTACAGAAGCATTATCATACTGGCAGCTGCAGGATTTTGATCTGGAACAAAAAATGGGAACACTAAGCGGCGGTCAGAAAACAAAAGTATTTTTAGCCGGCATTATGATTCATCAACCCGATTTGGTTTTATTGGACGAACCCAGTAATCATTTGGATTTTGCAGGAAGAAAATTGCTGTACGAATTTATAAAATCTACTTCAAGCTCTTTATTAATTGTTAGCCATGACAGGACGCTTTTAAATCTTCTGAATAAAACCATGGAGATGACTAAAAATGGTATTTCTGTATACGGTGGTAATTACGATTTTTACAGCGAACAGAAAAAAATAGAAAATAATGCCTTAGAACAAGATGTTCAAAGCAAAGAAAAAGCGCTTAGAAAAGCCAAAGAAAAAGAGCGGGAAACAATTGAACGTCAGAATAAATTAGATTCCAGAGGAAAAAAGAAACAGGAAAAGTCCGGAGTTGCTCGAATTATGATGAATACGCTGAGAAATAAAGCAGAAAACAGCAGTTCTAAACTTAAAGATGTTCATGCAGAAAAAATCAGTGGCATTTCAGATGATTTAAGACAGCTTCGCTCATCATTACCGGCAATAGATCAAATGAAGTTTGGTTTTTCTAATACCACATTCCATAAAGGAAAAATGATTTTTAGAGCAGAAGAATTAAATTTTAGCTATGAAAATCAATCGCTTTGGAAAGAAAATCTCAATTTTGAAATTCTTTCCGGTGACCGTTTAAGTATTAAAGGTTTAAATGGTTCAGGAAAAACAACTTTAATTAAAATTATTCTTGGAGAATTAAAGTGCCAAAACGGTATTATTACCTCCCTGGCGAAAAAAGCAATTTATATTGATCAGGATTATTCTCTTCTGCATAATAATCTAAATATCTACGAGCAGGCACAACGTTTTAATGATTGTGGTTTGGAAGAACATGACATTAAAATGAGACTGAATCGCTTTTTATTCTCCCAAAACGATTGGGATAAACCCTGCTTCGCTTTAAGCGGAGGTGAAAGAATGCGTTTGCTGTTATGTTGTTTAACTATTAGTAACGAAGCTCCTGAAATAATAATTCTGGATGAACCAACAAACAATCTAGATATTCAGAATATAGAAATTCTTACTGCTGCACTCAATGAGTATCAAGGAACATTAATTGTTATATCTCACGATGCATCTTTCTTGGAAGAAATTGGAATAAAACAAAATATTATACTTTAAAAAAGCAAAAAGCGCCGGAATTATTCTGGCGCTAATCTTTTGATTTCGTTGCAAATTAAGTTACTTCTTTTTTAACTGAAGTAATTTTATTTCGATAGATATTAGACTGATAGTTAAATTATTATAGAAATTATGTAAATTGCATAGGAAGATTTTATTTACAAATTTTTATTCCTCTACCTTATATACTGATCAACGTTTAATTAAAATGCAAAATACCATGAAATCACGAAAAAAATTTTTCTCGCTTTTACTTGCTTTTACTTTAATTAGTGAAACTGTTTTCCCTTGTACAAGAGTTGTTTATGAAGGTTTAAACGGTACCATAATTACAGCCAGATCAATGGACTGGCGCAGTGAAATCCCTGCCAATCTCTGGATTTTTCCGCGTGGTATTGAACGAGCAGGTGAAGTTGGAACAAGCTCGGTTAAATGGAAATCAAAATACGGAAGTGTTATTACTAGTTCGTGGGATATTGCTTCTTCTGACGGAATGAACGAAAAAGGACTTGTAGGCAATCTTTTATGGCTGGTAGAATCTCAATATCCAAAATTTGAAAAGAATGGAAAAGTAAAAGGTTTAGCGGTTTCATTATGGCTCCAATATGTCTTAGATAATTTTTCGACTGTCTCTGAGGTTGTTGCTGCTTTAGAAAAAGAAGAGTTTGTTGTAGCTTCCTCTCATATTCCGGGTACAAACATCTTTGCGACCGTACATTTATCAGTTTCTGACGCTTCGGGTGACAATGCTATTTTTGAATATATAAACGAAAAACTGGTGATTCATCACGATAGAAAATATGTGACAATGACCAATTCCCCTATTTTTAATGATCAGTTAGCCATCAATACGTATTGGAAAAGTATTCCGGGAACCGTAATGCTTCCAGGTACAAACAGAGCGGCAGATCGTTTTGTAAGAGCTTCCTATTATATAGATGCGATTCCAAAAACAGATAATACAAGAAGTGCTTTGGCAAGTGTATTTGGGGTAATCAGAAATTGTTCTGTGCCACTTGGAATTGCTTCTCCAACAGAACCTAACATTTCTTCTACCCGTTGGAGAACCGTTGCAGATCAAAAAAATCTGGTTTATTATTTTGATAATGTATTGAATCCAAATGTAATTTGGGTGGAATTCAGTAAAATTGATTTTAGTGAAAAGGGAAAAATTAAAAAACTAAGTTTAGCTAATAATGAGAATTATTCAGGTGAATCATTGATTAATTTTAAAGAAGCAAAGCCGTTTCAATTTGCGGGACTGGATTGATTAAATATTTTTAAAACTATTAAAAATTACTTTTTTATAACAAATATTTAGCTTTTGTAATCAAAATAATACAAAATTACTATATTTGAGTACTTAATCCTAAAACAATTCCCAAATTATGAAACATTTCTTCACTAAAGTATTATTAAGTACTTTTTTTCTGCTATTCCTTTTCAGCTGCCAAAATGATGAGGCAGATTCTCCAACTGTCGAACAACAGACAAACGTAATGTTTTCTGTAAATTTTGGGAATTCCTATAAAGGAAGTATTAAAGGATATCTCGCAGCTTATACTCCGGAAGGTGAATTACTAAATTATGGTAGTTTAGGAGATTCTACTAAATGGGATCTAAAAGGAAAATATAATGGTGACAAAATAGATATCTTGTATTTTGAAGTTGTTAATGGCTTAACTGTTCAACATATCAAAAATATTAATGTAGGACAAACTTTTACCAATTCGATAGTTAGTAACCAATATCAGGAAACGGACAATAAAACTTTTAAATTTAAAGTAGAAGATTTTGGTAAAAGAGAAGGAAATGGTACTGATGAGTTTGGATTTATGAGCACAGCTTATCTGAGCCGAAGCGGATATGCTACTTTCATCCCATTAAAATGGGCTAAAGTTGAAAATGGATATACTTATGCAGATATAAGTTTTGCTAAAGGAAATGATCCTGAAGAAAAAGAATACGGTGCAGAGCTTCTCCTTATTGATCGTGTTACAAATAAGGCTTATATTAAATATTTAGATTTGAAAACGCTTACGGAAAACTATACAAGCAGTGATGTAATTACATTAAATAAAAGTGATTTTAAAATAGCTGAAATCAAATCTGTACAGGTAAACAACAATAATGATACTTATAATAACATGTTTTTATATACTTATAATAAACAAACCGACAGAAGAGATATTATTAGATCTTTTAATGATATTGTTACGGGAAATAGTATATGGTATGTGAGTAGTAATGAGGAAATGCCTATTGATTACTGGACATTAATTTACTCAGCAAAAACAGGAAAAACAAGCAATATCATTAAAAGTAATAAAGAGGAAATACCATTATCAATAAATATAAAAGAACTTACCGGGCAAAGCATCACTAAAAATGGTGATAAATTTTCATTTAAACACGGAACAATTTTTTCTGATAAAAAGCTTTTAAAAACTTCCGTTTCGTTCTTTAAGTATAGATATGCTGGTAATAGTATTAGCTATTATCTAAATTTTGACAGCTCAGAAAGTGTAGGAACTTTAAGTATAAGACCTTTTACTATTCCTGCAGGAATTTTAGATAAGTTTCCAAAAATTAAGGAAGTTGCACAAAGAGATTGGGAAATAGGAGATTATACTCAGATCTACGACACAAGATCTTTAGAAAATCCAATGTTAGAATATCTTAAGGATATGCTGCGATGGAAAACAAGTAACTATTCTGAAAGTAAATATTCAAATGAGACTTATACAATTAAGCTTTAATTAAAGTTTATTATATCCTCCATAAAAACCTTCAAACTAACCATTTGAAGGTTTTGTTTTTTAAAATTAATACTAAAAAATATTGCGCAGTCAAATGACTTCGTTATATTTGCAGTCAAATAACTGCGCAATGGAAATTAGAAGAGATGTATTTCAGGCAATAGCCGACCCGACCCGAAGAGCTATATTGAGTCTGGTTGCCGTACAAGCAATGACACCTGGTGCAATTGCTGAGAACTTTAATTCGTCAAGACAGACGATTTCAAAACATATTCAGATTTTAAATGAATGTGAATTATTACACCAGACACAAAATGGAAGAGAAATCTATTATCATTTAAATCCTCAAAAAATGAAAGAAATTGACAACTTCATTGAACCGTTCAGACAAATGTGGGATGATCGTTTCAACAAACTGGAATCTATTATGAAAAACTATAAAAAATAAACCATGGAAAAGAAAACAAAAATTAATGCCGAAGATAACAGGCATGATCTCACTATTACCAGAGAATTTGATCTTCCTGTTGAATTGCTTTTCAAAGCTTATGAAGAACCTGAAATTGTGGCACAATGGATGGGAACTAAAGTGATTAAATTAGAAAGTAAAAAATATGGTGCCTGGGAGTTTGAAACGAGTGATCCCAACGGAAATGTTGTTTTTAAGGCAAATGGTGTTATTCATGATTTTGTTCCAAATGAGAGAATCGTACGCACTTTTGAAATGGATAACATCAATTTTGCACCACAATTGGAGTTTTTAGAATTCGAGAAACTAACTAATGAAACCAGTAAGCTTACCATGCAGATTATTTACAAATCGATTGAGCACAGAACCAATCAATTGAAACTGCCATTTGCACAAGGTTTAAATATGGCTCATAACCGTCTAGAAGAAATTGTAACTAAATTAAAATAAAAAATCATGAGTAAACGAAACAAAATTATTTATTGGATTGCCACGCTTTGGCTGGCTTTAGGAATGGTATCAACAGGAATTGTACAGTTAATGCAGATAAAAGAAGAAACAGAAATGATGAACCATTTAGGTTATCCGCTGTACTTTTTAACTCTTTTGGGCGTATGGAAACTTTTAGGTGTGATTGCAATATTAATTCCGAGATTTGGTTTACTAAAAGAATGGGCTTATGCCGGTTTTTTCTTTGTGATGTCAGGGGCTGTAGTTTCTCACTTGGCAGTTGGTGATAGTGCAAAGGAACTTTTTGGGCCGGTATTACTAATTGCTTTAACGATTATTTCGTGGTATTACAGACCTGCAAATAGAAAATGTTTTACAAACTAAAATTTGAATGTCATGAAAAAAGAATTAACTGCCAACGAACAGGAAGAAATTTTGACTACGCTCGAAAAACGTTTTGAGAAAAATATAAACAGACATAAAGATTTAGATTGGAAAACTATAGAAGCCAAATTAAAAGCCAATCCTGAAAAATTATGGTCTTTAGATGAAATGGAAAGAACTGAGGGAGAACCTGATGTTATTGGTTGTGACGAAAAAACAAAAGAATATCTTTTTGCAGATTGTTCTCCAGAAAGTCCAAAAGGCCGCAGAAGTGTTTGTTATGATCATGAAGCATTAGAGAAAAGAAAAGAACACAAACCCGTAAACAGTGCTATAAATATGGCTGAAGAAATGGGAATTGAAATTCTAAACGAAGAGCAATATAAACAACTTCAAAAATTAGGAAAATTTGACACGAAAACATCAAGCTGGATTTTAACTCCTCCTGAAATAAGAAAACTGGGAGGTGCTATTTTTTCTGATTTTAGATATAATACCGTTTTTGTTTATCATAATGGCGCCGAATCTTATTACGCTGCGAGAGGATTTCGTGGTTTACTGAGGGTTTAAAATTATGTAAAGCCTCCAAAAACATAAAATTTGGAGGTTTTATCTATTCCCTTAGAATCTTTTCCATTTTCTTTCCTTTCGCTAATTCATCTATTAATTTATCCATATAGCGAATCTTCTGCATTAGCGGGTCTTCAATTTCCTCCACACGATAACCGCAGATAACTCCTGTAATTTTTGAGGCATTTGGATTTAATTTTGGAGCTTCATCAAAGAAAGTCTGCAGATCTGCTTTCTTTTCAATTTGTTCTTTAAATTGTGCTTCATTATAACCTGTTAACCATAAAATTACAGTATCTACTTCTTCTTTGGTTCTCCCCTTCTTTTCAGCTTTCTGAATATACATTGGATAAACACTGGCGAATATTATTTTGAATACTCTGTCGTTTTTCATTTTGATTTTATTTAGTTAAAAACCAGTTTCTTGTATAGCTATTTAATTATATTCTTCAAGAGGATTATAATTGACGAATCTAATCATTTCATCATTTGAGCCCGAATAAGTTTCAGACCGAAGCTTTGTTTCTTTATTTTTATCAATCAAATAAATTTCAATTTTTCCATCCATAATATCTACACGTGCAAATTCAATTAAATGATCTTTTTTGAGTTTTAAAAATGTTGTACTTGAACCTGCGTACACACTTAAAGCATCAATACAATTCAGCTTTTTATTATATTGAAGATTAGGATACAAATCCGAATTTTTTATTTCTATAAATTTATGTTCTTTATTTGAAAAAATAAACAATTTTCTGATATCATTGGCACCTCTTGCAGCTGTTGAATAATGAATTGTAAAATCATTGAATCCGTCGTTATTGAAGTCTTCAATTTCTGTAATCAACGGAACATCGCTTTCTTTTCTTAAAGAATAGTTTTGAATATTTTTCCATTTGCTGTTTTGCTTTAGAAAGAGTTTGAAAGAAACAGTTGTACTGGTATCAATTGTAGTCTGTGTAATTTCAATTTTGTACTTTCCCTTTTCAGCAATTTTAGTGCTGTCTGTAAAAATTTCTGTTTCTGTATAATTCTCTTTTATTTCATTTGCTTTAGGCTTTATCGGATTTTTTACCTCTTTTGAATCAGTAATTACTTTCGTAGAAGTTTTATTATTCTCAATTGATTTATTAGTACAATTAGCTACTAAAACAAAAATTATCAACAATAGAATATTTCTCATTTAGTTTTATTTGAGCTTAAAATTATAAAATTATTTAAATGGACAACAGAATATAAAATGGATGGTATAGAAAAATAATTTACCTTAGTTATTTCAATTCTAAAAGTTTATTATGGAAAAATTACTAAATAAAGATAAGTCTAATGAACCAAAAGTGACTGGACTTGGCGGAATTTTCTTTTTTATGGATAATCCGAAAGAATCTAAAGACTGGTATGCTAAAAATTTAGGACTGGAAATCAACGATTGGGGCTCTGCAAGTTTTGAATCCAGAAATATGGATAATCCGGAAGAAATTGAATCAACACAATGGTGTCCTTTTAAAAAAGGCGATGAATACTTTTCGCCTTCGAAAAAGGAATTTATGGTGAATTATCGAGTTCAGAATATTGAAGGTCTTTTGGAAAAACTGAAAGCAAACGGAGTGACTATTCTCGATGATATAGAAACTTATGATTATGGAAAGTTTGTTCATATTATGGACACTGAAGGCAATAAAATTGAACTTTGGGAACCAATTTAATACTAAATTGTAAAGTGTTAATTATGAATAAAATACCTGATGCTTAAAAAAGAATATGTTTAATACATTAGTTAAAATAAATTGTCATTCAAAAAGCGGTCTTTTACGAGAAATTGCCGGTAATTTATTAGAAAAGCTTTATTGCTGTGAAATAAATTGTGCCGAAATGGACAGAAGTGTTTTGTTTGCGCATCATGGACGAGGTTGTACAATTGTGGCTTCTAAAATCTGTGAAAATGTAGTGATCTTTCAAAATGTTTCTATTGGTGCTAATTTGAAGTACAATAAAATTACTCATGAATGGGAAAATGTCGGAAATCCAATTATTGCCAGGAATGTTATTATTGCTGATGGTGCCAAAATTTTAGGACCAATAGTAATTGGAGAGAATTCGGTGATTGGTGCCGGATCCATTATAACCAAAAGCATTCCGGCAAATAGTGTGGCTTATGGAGTGAATCAATTTAAACCGAAGGATGAGAATTATGATTTTATATTTAATAAGAACATGATTGCTCCTCAGAAAATAATTGAAGCAAATAAAAAATTAGTAACAAACTTTAATAAACAATTCGATAAGTAATCTGAGTTTAAAATGAAGGAAATTCTACAAACAAATCGTCTTATATTGAGAGAATTGACTATTGAAGATTCCGGATTTTTTTATGAATTAAATTTGAATCCGAATGTGATTAGATATACCGGAGACAGAAAATTTGACAGTATTAAGGATGCTAGGTTTTTTCTGGAAAATTATAATGATTATAAGCTAAATGGTTATGGACGTTGGGCTGTTATTGATAAAACAACAAAAGATTTTCTTGGCTGGTGCGGATTAAAATATACCAAAGAAAGAGATGAAACAGATATAGGTTTTAGATTCTTTGAGCAATACTGGAACAAAGGCTACGCTACTGAAAGTGCAAAAGCATGTCTGCAATATGGATTTGAAAAATTAAAACTAGAGTTTGTAGTAGGAAAAGTCAGAACCGAAAATATGGCTTCTATAAAAGTTTTAGAAAAACTTGGTCTTACCTATAAAAAAGAATTCGATTTTGACGGACAAAAGGGTTTGATATATCAAATTGAAAAGGCAAATACAAAAAAACTCCATTATTTGTAATGGAGTTTTTTATAGTTTACATGGAATGTCTAATTCCAAATTTCATTCATTTCAGTTAAAATAATCGGTTTGCCTTCCGTCACGACAATAGTATGTTCGTGCTGAGCCATAAAACCACCTTTATTTCCAATCATTGTCCAGCCATCGTTCAATGTTTCGGCATAAGTAGAAGTTGTCGAAATAAAAGTTTCAATGGCTACAACTGAATTCTTTTTAAATCTTGTCACATTAAAACGATCTCTGTAATTGGCTATTTCGTGTGGCGCTTCATGAAGACTTCTCCCTACTCCATGTCCGGTTAGGTTTTTAATGACTTTATAGCCTTTTTTCTTTGCTTCGTTTTCAATTATAAAACCAATATCAGAAATACGGACACCACCTTTTATATTATGAATTGCTTTATGAAGAATTTGTTTAGACGCTTCAATCAATTTTTGATGTTCGTTTATATCTTCTCCAATCACAAATGATCCGCCATTATCTGACCAAAAACCGTCTAATTCAGCAGAAACGTCAATATTGATTAAGTCTCCTTCTTGTAAAATTCTTTTATCTGATGGAATTCCGTGACAGAATTCGTTCCCAACGCTAATACAAGTCCATCCCGGAAAACCATACGTTTCATAAGGTGCAGATTTAGCCCCGAAACTTTTTAATATTTGTCCGCCATAGTCGTCTAATTCTTTGGTTGACATACCGGCCCTGGCAAACTTTCTCATTTCTTTTAAAGTGAATGCAACTGCCTCGCTAGCTTTTTTCATTCCGGCTAATTCTGCTTCTGTTGTAATAGACATGCTTTTTGTTTTTGAAATTTTTCAGGCTACTAATTTACGGCTTTAAATTTTATTACTCTTTGTCTTTTGTTATTTTTAAACACATATAAACATAGTTATTTACTTATCTTAAAAAGAAAACAAAAAGAAACTAGTTTCTAACACGTAATTTTTGCTATGTGTATTAATGCAAATGAAATGCCTTTAAGCGGTTGTTGAAACTATGTTTCTACGTGCTTAAAAAACTATACCCAAAGTATTTTTATTCATCATAATTTAATCTAAAACGATAGATTTTAAAAATAAAAACTCCAAAATCGAGTGACTTTGGAGTTTTGTTTCTGCTAAAATTCTATTTTACCACGGACTTTCTTCGCTTTCATCTTTAATATCATTACTGAAGAATTTTCCAGTTGGACCATTTTCATCCGTTAGGGTATGTTTAATGATAAAACCTGAAGCGCTTTCTACACTTCCCGGTCCATTGAAATGATTAAAATCTGTTGCTGTATAACCTGGATCAATAGCGTTTACTTTAAAACCTAATTCTTTTAATTCATAAGCTAAAGTCACAGTAAAGGCATTTAAGGCCGTTTTGGATGAAACATAAGAAACGGCTTTAAACGGATAATATTCCCAGGTTGGATCACTGTGTAATGCTAATGAACCCAAGCCGGATGTAATATTGCTTATTCTTGGATTTTTAGATTTTTTAAGCAGTTCAAGAAATGTCTGAGTAACTCTTATTACGCCAAAAAAGTTAGTGTCAAACACATTCTGAATATTTTCAACCGATGTTGTCGAAGAATCTTGCGGCATATTTCCTAAAATTCCGGCATTATTAATTAGAATATCCAGTTTTCCCTGCTCTTTTTCTACAATATTTTTGGCTTCTAAAACACTTTCCTGATTTGTGACATCAATTTGAATGGCTTTTATGTTTTTAAATCCATTTTGAGTTAGTTCACTTACAACTTCCTCCCCTTTTTGAAGGTTACGGCTTCCCAAATAAACGAATAATCCCTTTTCTGAAAGCTGTTTTGCTATTTCTAAACCTATACTTCTATTTGCTCCTGTAATTAATACTGAATCCATCTTTTTATTTTTTTAAATTATTGATTACAAAGTTGCATCGATTAAAAACAAAAACATTTGCCAAATGGCAAAAAGCAACTTTAACGGATATTTTTTCGAATGCGGCTTAAAGAAGATTGTGTGATCCCAAGATAAGAAGCCAAATAAGAAAGTGGAACTCGATTGATCACATTAGGAAACATTTCCATAAAAGATAAATAGCGTGTTGTAGCGTCCTCAGAAACCAATGGACTTCTTCTGGATACTTTCAGGATCAAAGCTTTATTGATGATTTTATGAACGATTTTATCCCATCCAATAATTGTATTGAGAAGTTCTTCCCAGTCTTTTTTAGAAAAAACAATCATTTTGCAATCGGTAACGGCTTCAACATAAGCCGAAGAACAGATACTGTTTTCAAAACTTTCTAAATCAACAACCAGATTGTTTTCGTCAATAAAATATTTGGTGATTTCTTCGCCTTTGTTGTTGTAATAACAGACCCTCATAATTCCTTCCACGATAAACCCAACTTCAACGGAAACTTTTCCGGCCTCAGAAAAATAACTTTCTTTTTTAATTTCTCTTTCCTGGGCTTTGCTTAAAATTAAATCAATTTGTTGCTGATTTAAACTGCCAAATTGCAGTATGTATGCTACTAATTCTTTCATGTACGAAAGTTAGGGATAAGTTTTGGATAGAAATTTGTCATATGGCAAAAAATCACATTCCCGGCCAATACAAAAAATTGAATTTATGTCCATCTGGATCCGCAAATGTAAAAGTATAGCCTTTTTCATAGTTTTCAGGTTCAGAGATTATTTTTCCGCCTGCTTTTTGAACTATTTCAACCCATTGTTCAACTTCTTCCCTACTTTCGGCAGATAAAGAAAATATAATTTCATTTTCATTTAAAGTATTGGTCAATTTTCCTTTTAAGGCATTTTCAAGTCTTTTGGCAATAAAGAAATTGATTATAAAGTTATTCTCAGCAAAAGAAAAACTTACCAGTTCATCTGTTTCTTGCCCGTTTTGTCTGAATCCTAAACCGGAATAAAACTGAATTGTTTTTTGTATGTCCTTTACGGCCAAATTTGCCCATATCATTTTCGTTTTCATCTCTTTTAGTTTTATATGATTAGATAGTCTGTTAAAGTTAAGCAATTTAGTTTTTAGTTGGGTTTTAAAGATATTTCTTATATTAGCCTGAGAAGAATTCTGTTAAATAATAAGCCTGAATAAAAAAATGGAATTTAAATATGAAAAATGAATTCATGGTATTAGTCTTGTTTTTGAGTTTGACGGTAGTTCATTCACAGCAAAAAAAGAGTACTAAAAACATCATAAAACCTACTGTTTCCACAAGCGTTCCAAAACTGGAAAAGCGAATAGAAACAATAAAAATTAAAGGAAATGTATACGATGTTTATTTAAAATATGAAAAAGAGCTCATGTCTGAACAAACTTCGCAAGACACCTTAATTTTATATGATTTTGCATTTAAAAATACTAAATCGAGCGCAATTGGAAGAACAGCTCAAAAGTATGCTACTATAAAAGGTAAAATTGCAAGAGAAGGTTCTTATAAAATAAAATATGACACTCTCATTATAACTGTTGATTATTATGATCCCTATCACGGCGGCAGATTAATCGATTATTATGTTCCTGATAAAAAAGGTTGGTTGCGTGAAGTAAAAGACCAAATGAAAGGTATTGATACCGATACTGTTTCTGATCGATATATTAAAAATGAAAAAATGACTGCGCCATACAACGGGAAAAATTAAACAGTAAAACCTTTACACTGATATGAAGAATGCATTTTTAGTTGCTTTATTATTTTTAACATCATTAACATTCGCACAAAAAACAACTTTTACTATTAAATATTCTGAACAGTTAGCGGTTTATCTTTTTATAGAAAATCTTTCTGAACATTATCCTGAAAACGTTTTTAAGACAGAATTTCAAAAATCTAAATACAACTCTGAGAAATACAAAAGCTTAATCTCCAAGTTTGATAAACTGATAGTAGACTATAGTTTCCGGTTTGATGAATATCCGTATGGATCAAAAAAGAATATGCAGACCAATGATCTCCTGAAAAAAAATCTGATTGAAACCAATAATCTTACTGATTTTAAACTTCGCACTTCCGGTCTTATTCCCAATCAGACTTTAACTGATTTGTCTTTATGTATTGAAGAATTTACGGATGTTTACAACGAATTGATTTACAATCCAAATAAAGGGAAATTTGAAAAGCAATTAGAAGATATCATAAAATATTCAAAGGATAATAATATAACTGACTTTTTTGAAACGGGACTTTTGTTTTATAATTCAAGTTGGGATAATGCGATTCCGTTTGTGGCGGCATTTTATCCTTTACCAAATTCTAAAGGTTTTACAGCTCAGGCTTTTTGCAACAATTTTATTAGTGCCATACAAACTGATTTAAATTCTAATAAAGATTTATTCAGTGTTATGATGCACGAAACTTATCATATTGTATACGACGAACAATCATTTGAAGTAAAAACAGAAATTGACAATTATTTTAAAGAAAACAAATCAAAATGCAGTAATTACGCCTATCAGCTTATGAATGAAGTTTTAGCTACTGCATTGGGAAATGGCTATGTATACGAAAAATTGGATGGCAAACCAGATCCCGGAGATTGGTACAATAGAAAATATATCAATCTGATGGCAAAGCAAATTTATCCGTTAGTTAAAGAATATATCGATCAGAAAAAATCAATGGATAAAAACTTTATTGATACTTATATTAAACTTTACGAAGAAAACTTCCCGGATTGGATCAATGAGTTAGATAATATAATGACTTACAGATATGTTATTTCTGAAAATGAAGGCGATTTAAGAAAAATAAATCAGCTGTTTCGTTATCGTTCCAGAACAGAATTTGATTCGGAAATTACAGAAAACAGTATAAACAAAATGAAGAATACTCCTTTGACAAAAATTGTAATTATATCAAAAGAAAATTCGGAAAAATTCAAGCTTTTGAAAAATGATTTTCCCGAATTAAAAGAGTGGAAAGTAAATACAAACAAGGAATTTGCAAATAAAACTTTACTGAGTGATAAAAGTCAATTGATCATTATTAATCAAAAAGACTCGACAGTTGATTCGCTTTTCAAGTTGATAAAATAGTATTATATGAAAATTTTTAAACCTTTTTCTTCATTAGTCGCGTTAATTCTGACTGGATGCGTTGGAAACATGAATCCTACCGGAGGAAATTCTTCTCCGGATTATCCTTATTTTATTACAACAGAACCAATGATAGTTAAAAAAATAAGGGTTCCAAAAGGCACAACGCTTACCTATGACGAGCACTTTTTTGTGTCAGGAAAACAAGATCATAAAATGAGTGAGCAAAGACTGACTACAATAAAATTACCGGAAGGACAAACCATAAACTGGGGCGGAGTTCCTGTTTATGAAATTTACAAGTTTTTTAATTCAGAGATGCGTGGTTATTCTGTCTACGCAGATTTCAGTAAATTGAGCGCCGATAAAAAGACGAAGTTTTCTGAACTTTGGCAAAGCTGTAGCAATGATTTAGGAATCACAATTAAAAACGAAGATGACTGGTCTTTTAATAAAGAAAATATAGCCGATGTTAATGACTGCAGCGTACTCTACCAACGGTATTTTAAAGACAATCAAGAACAATAGAATTTTCTAAATGAAATGTTGGCAGAACTTAGGAAAGTTAATTCTAAGTAATATATCTTCGCTATTTTGTAAATAAGCCTTTTAAAAAATATGATCTTAGCTTTTGATACCTATTATTTTGACCAAAAAGCAAAAACGGTTTGTCTGGAATTTTCAGAATGGAATGAAAATAAAAACTTTAAAATTCACTCAGAAATAATTGATAATGTTGAAGAATATATTCCTGGTGAGTTTTACAAAAGAGAATTGCCCTGTATTTTAAGTTTACTAAATCAAATTGATTTGTCAATTGTAGAAACTATTATCGTAGATGGTTTTGTTTATTTAGATGATGAGCTGAAATACGGTTTAGGCGCTTATTTGTATGAAAAACTAAATAAAGAAATTCCAATTATTGGCGTTGCAAAAACAAATTTTGCGTCTATAGAAAAAAATAAAAAAGCTCTGTTTAGAGGAGATAGCAAGAAACCGTTATACCTTACTTCTATCGGAATCGATCTTGAGGAAGCTTTTAAAAAAGTTGAAAGTATGCATGGTGAATTTAGAATGCCAACTTTATTGAAAGAACTGGATCGACTGACAAAGGAAAATTTATAAAAAAAACTCCAAATGCATTCAGATTTAGAGTTTTTTATAATATAAAGTTTTTAGTTAGAAGTGCTTAAAAAACGATAGTATTCCTGGATTTTATTTTTTAATCTTTCAGCCAAATATTTATTACCGTCTTTCAGCTCTTTGTGGATCACTTCTGCTTCTTCGATATATTTTAGCTTCTTTTCGTCATTCCAATAATAAGGAGGTTCATATAAATTACATATTCTGTCGGCCATTTTAACTGCCCAAACCTCAATTGGTTGTTGTTTTATTCTACTTAAACTATCGCGCATTTTTTCCAGAGAATCCTTTATTTCATCATTTTTGGTTAAGGCTAAAACTCCTGAAGCTACTTCACTGCCAAATAAATCATTTACTCTTTCATAATTCAATGCAGTATCTTCTATAGTATCGTGAAGCATAGCACATTTCACAGCCAAATCAGCATTCATATTTTCGGTTAAACGAGTGGCGTTTAAAACTTCAAAAACAACACTTCCGATATGATTAATGTATTCTACTCTTTCTCCTGCATTACTTCCACCATATTTTTGTCCGTCATGAAGTTTTGAAACCAATTGCCAGGTATTCTGAATTTCGTCTATTGACCAGTCTTTTTGTTGTTGCATATCGTAATAAATAATTTATTTGATTGTAATTTATGGCTTTTTGCGGAGATTTACAAGAATTCAATTATCATCTAAATTTTAAATTATCAGAATGATTATTATATTAGCTTAAAAAATCCCAAATCAATAAACGAATGCATAAGATAAATAAACAAATCGAAATAATTGCATTTCCAGATTTTGACAAAACATTAAATATAATCAACAAAAGAGAAAAATTTATCTTTTTGCCTCTTGCCACTATTCAGTTTGAGAAGCATTCAGAATTCGAAAACAGACAATTTCATTTCATTTTAATTTGGGATACCGGAACTTACGAAGATGACTTTTTTAATGAATTTAGAAAAGATATTAGATGTATTAAATTTAAACTGGAAGGCAATAAATACTCTTATTTAGGAAAACCCAACTTTCCTTTTGTTCATTTACTTCCCAATGCCTATGATTTAATTGAAAATCATTTTCAAGAAAATCTAGAGTATTATTTAAAACCTAAAAGTTTTCGGGAATTTTCAGATGAAAACGGAGTTTTTACTAAAGGTCTTGCAAAAATAATAAATCAACTAAATGATTTTGATAAACCTGATGCTGCATATTATTATGAAAGAATAATGCAATACTTGTATACAAAGAAAAAATACGAGCTTTTTAATAAAATTAATTCTGATTTTTCTTATTCAGAGCTATTTATTGGGCGAACCACAACCAAAGAAGAAGTAATTGCTGAGTTTAATGATGAAGGAAAATCAGATAATGATCTCATCAATAACTTATTAGAAGAGCCTAATTGGCTTCAAAAGTCGGAAGATATTTTGAAAGATCTTGATTTAACTTTTATAGGAAGTGTCTCTGAAAGTGATTTTACAAATGGCTCTGCAGAAATTTTTCTTTTTTGGGACAAGAAAAATGATGAAGTCTATCAGTTCTTTCAATGGACATAAATGTTTTTGAAAACTAAACAAGATTTTAGGATATCGAATATTTTAGTATATTATTCAAAATTAACGGATATAGTCTACAAGCATTTAAAACATAAAAACTCCCTATAGGATTAAGGAGTTTTTGTTTTAAATTAAATGTTTTATACTTTTTTCCTGTTTTTAATCACTTTGTTTATCATCATGCCAATAAGGATTAATCCCAAAAAGTGTATTAAATAGGATTTAGGTTCACCATTTCCATTTACAAAAGAAAAAACACGATTCCATCTCACTTTATTGATACCTTTTCCGTTTTTATCCCAGCTAAACCAAATAAAAACCGGTTTACCAATTACGTGATCAAAAGGAACAAATCCCCAAAATCTTGCATCTAGGGAATTCTGACGATTATCTCCCATCATCCAGTAATAATCCTGTTTAAAAGTATAAGAATTAGCAAATTTTCTGTTTATTATAATTTTCTTGCCTTGAACTTTAAGCGTATTGTGCTCATATTCTTCTATAATTCGTTTATAGAAAGGTAATGTTTCAATAGTAAGTTTTACAGTTTTTCCCTTTTTAGGAATATAAATAGGTCCGAAATTATCTACATTCCAGCCTAAAGACGTAATATGTGGAAAAACGCCACCATCCTCACCTTTTGGCGTCAGATATTTTTTAACTCCTTTTACAATAGGATTTTTAGCTATTAACTTAGCTTCATCATCTGTTAATGTCAAAAAATACTCTCCTGTATTGGTAATTGCAAAATATCCATTTTGATATTTTAAACCGTCTCTTGCACCATATTTGCTTACAAGGTCATCCTGACTAATCGCTTGTCCTTTAGTGTCAATCAAAAAATTATACTGAGCTTTTGCACTTTTAGGCAATTGTGATATTTTACCATTAATATAAATATATCCTTCACGTATTTCCAATGAATCTCCCGGTATACCGACACATCGTTTTACTAAATTCGTTTTTTTATCAATTGGCTTGTAATAATTTCTATCCGGATGAAAATCATCCATATTACTTAAAGTATCTGCAGGCTGATTAAAAACCACAATATCATTACGCTTTATATTTTCTATTGCCGGAAGTCTGAAATAGGGTAATTGAAATTTATTTAGAAACGATGTTTCTTTTTTAGAAAAATCATCATTAAACACATATGATTTAAGACCGGATAAAGGAATCGAATCATGAACCATAGGAACTGCAATTGTTGTTATAGGAGTTCTGGCTCCAAAATTCAGTTTGCTTACAAATAAAAAGTCTCCTGTGTATAATGTTTTCTCTAAAGATGAAGACGGAATTGTAAATGGTTGTATAACGTAAGTATGAACTAATGTCGCAACAATAACAGCAAATAATAGAGAGCCAATTGTGTCTTCTGTCTTTGATTTTGGTTTTAAATCCCTATTCTCGATATAGACACAATTTTTGGAAGTATAGTTTAAATAAGCAATATAAAACCCTAATGTAAGCAAAACAATTATAGTATCCTTTGTAGTGTTTTTTCCAAAACTTCTAATAACCTCGATCCAAACTACAGGAATAATTAACAGGTTAATAATGGGAATGAAAAGCAAGAAAACCCACCAACGAGGACGTTTTATAATTTTCATCAATACTACTAAATTATAAATTGGTATAAATGACTCTATTGGTTTTCTATCTGCTTTTAGATAAAGATTCCAGGTGCATAATCCATGGATAATTTGTGCAATAAGAATAAAGAAGAGCCACTGTATTAAATTCATATTCCTGAAGTTTTATTTGTTAGTACTTTTGTATTATAATTATATTGATTTAGGATATGTAGCTTTTTAAATAATTTGTTACATAATGAATAAAGTGTAAGCTCGCATAAAAAACAATGTATCTTTTATACAGGTTTAAAATCAGGGATTAGAGAAGATTTAAAGCCAATCAAATTTTAAATAAATTTAAAACGCTACAAAAAAAATGGAAATTAGACTTTTAGTAATACGAACAAATGACCAAAAACGTCTTGCTGACTTTTACAGTTTGCTGGGTTTAAAATTTGATTATCATAAACACGGGAACTCCCCTATGCATTATTCGGCAGAAATTGGAAGTTTAGTTTTGGAAATTTATCCCTTAGCAAAAAATCAAACCGAACCAGAGATAAATACGAGATTAGGTTTTGCAATTGATAATTTTGAAGCAACATTGAAATTATTGAATGATAACAACATAATGTTTTCAGAACCTTTACAAACTGACTTTGGCTTTTTGACTATTGTTTCAGATCCTGATGGACGAAAAGTTGAGCTTTATAAAAAGTAAATTTGCCTTTAAAAATGGATATATTATCTCAAATATAAATCAACTCATTTTCCTGCCTAACTAAAAAATGAAAACAATAAAAATACTTCTGGTTTTAGTAATAATAACTTTTTTCTCTTGTAAAAAAGACATTAAATCTGGGCTCCATACTGTTAATGTAGAAACTTTGGATTCTGTAAAAAGTACAAAAAATTCAACCAATAAAAATAAAAGCATTTACACTAAGTATGAGTATATTTATTCTGAAAGCAAAAGTCTAATAATACAAAATAGCTTTCCGAAAGGAGGAATGAGATATAAGGCTCCTAACGGCAAAGAATATATTTATGCTGTGTTTTGGACGCGAATAAGCAATAAAACACCTGATGCTGTTGATTTTAAAATTGATTTTCCTTTAAACTCATATGAGATTCCAACTTTACCTGTAAAGTACTATAAAATATTGATTCCTTCTGATACAATGACGCTGGATAAAATACCTTTGTTTAATTATGGGTTAACAAATTTAGAGTCTTTTTTTGATAAGAATATAGATAAACCGTCTTCATTAAAAAGAAGTATTAAGCCGAAAGAATCTACTGGATTTTATGTTGTAACGCTTCGTTTGATGGAAGGAACACAATATGGTATCTTGCGAACAGAATTTACTTTAAAAGGAAAAAATCTTTTTTATAAAATTCGGGATAAAGAAATTAAATGCGGAAGTATAGAAAAAAAATAAACTAACTAAAAAGTAAAAAACCTGTAAATCATAAAATTCACAGGTTTTGTTTTTTTGTGGGGAGAGCAGGATTCGAACCTGCGAAGTTCACACAGCAGATTTACAGTCTGCCCTCGTTGGCCGCTTGAGTATCTCCCCAAAATGTATAAAAATTAAGACTTTAAAAAGTCAAAAAAAAATCCTTAATTTCTTAAGGAGTCTTTTGTGGGCGATGAGGGGTTCGAACCCCCGACCCCCTCGGTGTAAACGAGGTGCTCTGAACCAGCTGAGCTAATCGCCCTATTTTACTAGGTTGTTATCATTTCTGATATCCAATGCAAATATACTTTTAGATTTTATATTTGCTAATATTTCAATAAAAACTTGTGGGCGATGAGGGGTTCGAACCCCCGACCCCCTCGGTGTAAACGAGGTGCTCTGAACCAGCTGAGCTAATCGCCCTATTTTACTAGGTTGCTATCATTTCGTGATTGCGAGTGCAAATATACAGCTAGATTTTGTATTTGCAAGCATATTTTAAAAATAACTGAAACTTTTTTTTACTTTTTTCTTTACAAACCTATTTTTCAAACTCTTAAAAAAGAAACAAATTTTACTATTTTCTTATAATTTCGTTAAAAAGCCAAAATGAGTCTTCTAATTCTTAATATTCCTTTGTAGTAATTCGACTTAGTCATACATTTGCATACCTAAAAAATAGTATTTCTAATGGCACGATTTAAAGAAAATGATTTACCAAAATCAAAAATAACGGCTACTTCCCTTAATAAAGCAAAAACAATTTTTACATACGCAGGACATCATAAATGGAAATTCTTCATTGGTTTGATTTTTCTGCTTTTAACAGGCGCTACTGCCCTCGCCTTTCCTAAGTTAATGGGAATGCTTGTAGATTGTGTGAAAAATAAAAATAACGACCAGGCAAATACAATTGCTTTAGGTTTAATTGTAATTCTGTTTTTACAGTCTTTTTTCTCATTCTTTCGATTATCATTATTCGTAAACTTTACCGAAAATACACTGGCAAATTTACGTTTGGCTTTGTATACGAATTTGGTAAAATTACCAATGACTTTCTTCTCTCAAAAAAGAGTTGGTGAATTAAACAGTAGAATCAGTGCTGATATAACACAAATTCAGGATACTTTAACAACAACAATAGCGGAGTTTTTACGTCAGTTTATTTTAATTATCGGTGGTGTTATTCTTTTAGCTACTGAAAGTTTTAAACTTACTTTATTAATGCTTGCTGTAGTGCCTTTGGTAGCTGTTGCGGCCGTAATTTTTGGAAGATTCATTAGAAAGTATTCCAAACAGGTACAAGATCAGGTTGCCGAAAGTCAGGTAATCGTGGAAGAAACAATGCAGGGAATCAGCATTGTAAAAGCTTTTGCAAACGAATGGTACGAAATTGCGAGGTATAAAGGAAAAATTCACGATGTGGTAAAATTGGCTATCAAAGGTGGTAAATACCGTGGTTATTTTGCTTCGTTTATCATTTTCTGCTTGTTCGGAGCTATTGTTGCCGTGGTTTGGTATGGTGTTCGTTTAAGTATTGGAGGCGAAATGAGTGTTGGGCAATTAATTTCATTTGTACTTTACTCTACCTTTGTTGGAGCTTCTTTTGGAGGAATTGCCGAATTATATGCGCAGATTCAAAAAGCAATTGGTGCAACCGAAAGAGTTTTTGAATTATTAGACGAAAGTCCGGAAAAAATCAACCCGGAATATAAAGGCGCCCAAGAAAAAATTAAAGGAAACGTTACTTTTAAAAATGTCGCGTTTAGTTATCCAACACGTCAGGAAGTTCAGGTTTTAAAAGATGTTAATTTCACAGCCGAATTCGGTCAGAAAATTGCAATTGTTGGCCCAAGTGGTGCTGGAAAATCGACTATATCTTCGCTTTTGCTTCGCTTTTATGATATTATTTCAGGAGAAATCACGGTTGATGGAAAAAATATTTACGATTACGATTTAGAAAACCTTAGAGGAAATATGAGCATTGTTCCTCAGGACGTAATTTTGTTTGGAGGAACAATTAAGGAAAATATCGCTTACGGAAAACCAGATGCAACCGACGAAGAAATTATGCAAGCTGCTAAACAAGCAAACGCTTTCAATTTTGTTGATGGTTTCCCTGAGAAATTCGAAACTTTAGTTGGAGAACGCGGTGTAAAACTTTCAGGCGGACAGCGTCAGCGTATTGCTATTGCGAGAGCTTTGCTGAAAAACCCAAGTATTTTGATTCTAGACGAAGCAACATCCTCTTTAGACAGTGAAAGCGAAAAACTGGTTCAGGAAGCTTTAGAGGTATTAATGGAAGGAAGAACAAGCATTATCATTGCACACAGACTTTCAACGATTAGAAATGCTGATAAGATTTTAGTTTTAGATAACGGAAAAATCTCTGAAGAAGGAACACATCAGGAATTAATAAACCTCGAAAACGGAATTTACAAGAATTTAAGCAACTTACAATTTAGTAATTCTTAAAAAGAAAATTCCCAATTTTAGAAATTCATAAAAAAAAGCTTCAATGAAAATTGAAGCTTTTTTTTATGTAAACTGTAAACTGTAAACTGTAAACTGTAAACTGTAAACTGTAAACTGTAAACTGTAAACTGTAAACTGTAAACTGTAAACTGTAAACTGTAAACTGTAAACTGTAAACTGTAAACTGTAAACTGTAAACTGTAAACTGTAAACTGTAAACTGTAAACTGTAAACTGAATACTAAGAACTGAACACTAAAAAACTACTCCTTTCCTTTTCGGCGTTTACGCTCTGTTTTAATCATGGATAATTCGCGGCTTGTTTGTCCAGCAACTGAAGTATTTTCTTCAGCACGACGAATCAAGTATGGCATAACATCTTTTACAGGTCCGAATGGCAGATATTTTGCTACATTATAACCGTTTTCTGCTAAGTTGTAGCTAATATTATCACTCATTCCGTATAATTGCCCAAACCAGATTCGGTTATCATTTTTAGTAATGCCTTTTTGAGCTAAAATTTCCATTAATTTATAAGAACTTAATTCGTTGTGGGTTCCTGCAAAAATTGACATCGTCTCCAAATGATCTGCCATGTATTGAACAGCAGCATCATAATTATCGTCTGTAGCTTGCTTAGAAACACAGATTGGAGAAACGTATCCTTTTTCCTCCGCTCTTTTGTTTTCTTTCTCCATATAAGCACCACGAACCAGCTTCATTCCGATATAGAAACCTTCATTTTTAGCGATTTCGTGCAGACCTTTTAGATAATCCAAACGATCCCATCGGTACATCTGTAAAGTGTTAAATACAATTGCTTTTTCTTTGTTGTATTTACGCATCATATCTGTAACTAAATCGTCGGCAGCATCCTGCATCCAGCTTTCTTCACCGTCAATCAATAACGCTACATCTTTTTTGTGAGCTTCACTACAGATTTTATCAAAACGAGCTACTACTCTATCCCATTCTGCTTGTTCTGCTGGTGATAAAGTTTGTTTCTCTCCTAATTTTTCATATAATTCAAAACGCCCTAAACCGGTTGGCTTAAAAACCGCAAATGGAATAGCAAGACGTTCTTTTGCAAACTCAACAGTTCTTAATGTCATTGCCAGAGCTGCATCAAACTGCTCCTCTTCTTCTTTTCCTTCAACTGAATAATCCAAAACAGATGAAACTCCTTTAGTAAACATTTTATCAACTACAGTCAAGCAGTCGTTTTCGTTTACTCCACCACAAAAGTGATCAAAAACAGTAGCGCGAATTAATCCTTCAACAGGAAGATGCGCCTTTATAGCAAAATTTGTAACAGCAGTACCAATTCGTACTAAGGGTTCACTGTCAATCATTTTAAAAAGAAAATAAGCTCTATCAAGTTCTGTGTCACTTTTAAGTGAGAATGCAACCTGAGTGTTATCGAATATTTTTTCCATTAAGTTTAGTTTTTATGCAAAGATAGAGAGTGTTTTAAATATTCTTCATAAAACAGGGCGATTTTTTTAAGTATATTTAATAAGATTATCAGAAAACACCAATTTATAAAGTAAATATTTACCTGCTTAATTATAATCTAGATAAATTAAGATATATAAGCCTGTATTTTAAACAAATTTGAGTCAAAGTTTGAAGATTATTTCGTTTAAAATGCTTTATTTTTGCGTTTTCAATCAATTAAAGAATTATGAACTCTATTCAAGCCAATAATTACCTCGTACATTTTAACCAAAATGCTTACGAAGCTTTAAATAAACATTTAAGAGAAAATAAATATTCTAATATATTTATAATTGTCGATGATCAAACCAATGAATATTGTCTTCCTAAATTTATTCCGCATTTAGAGACAGAATTGGCTATCGAAATTATAGAGTTTGAAGCTGGTGAGGCTAATAAAAATATTGAGACTTGTATCGAGATATGGAATATTTTAACGGAACTTGGAGGCGATAGAAAATCACTTGTAATTAATGTTGGTGGCGGTGTAGTTACAGATTTAGGAGGTTTTGTTGCTTCTACTTTTAAAAGAGGTGTAGATTTCATTAATGTTCCGACTACCTTATTGTCTATGGTGGATGCTTCTGTTGGAGGAAAGACGGGAGTTGACTTAGGAAATCTTAAAAATCAGATCGGCGTTATTAATGTGCCTCAAATGGTTTTAATCGATACTGAATATCTTGAAACTTTGCCTCAAACCGAAATGCGTTCCGGATTAGCTGAAATGTTGAAACACGGTTTAATTTATGACGCACCTTACTGGAGACAGTTTTCAGATTTAAAATCGATTGTTTTTGATGAACTAGATCAATTGATTTATCGTTCGGTTGAAATTAAGAATGAAATCGTAATTCAGGATCCAACTGAAAAAAACATTCGTAAAGCATTGAATTTCGGACATACTTTAGGACATGCTATCGAAAGTTACTTTTTGGAAAGTGAAGAAAAAACAACTTTGCTACATGGAGAAGCTATTGCTGTCGGAATGATTTTAGAAAGTTATATTTCACTTCAAAAAAATCTAATTACGGAACAAGAATACAGAGAAATCAAAACCATTATCAAAGGCATTTATGATGATGTGATTTTTGAAGAAAATGATATCGATCCGATCTTAGAATTACTCATTCACGACAAAAAAAATGAATACGGTACAATTCAATTTGCATTAATTGAGGGAATCGGAAAAATAAAAATTAACCAATCCGTTGAAAATAAATTAATTCTGGACGCGTTTCAAGATTATAAATCTTAAACTTTTTTTAATCGAAAGCGTTGCATTTGGTATATTTTATTTTTTACATTTGCCCCATGAAAACAAACAAACAAAGAAGACATTTCAGCTCTTACAGAAACCGCCTCAACAGTTCTTTATTAAGAATGTTGGATCGTTTTTATAATAGCAAAAGTCCGTTTTGTTTTGATGTTTTCCAATGTTCAAAAGCGGAGCATGAAAAGCTGCCAATTATATTTGCAAATATTAGAGTTTGAATTTAAGATTTAGCCTAAAAAATACTAAATTTAAAATACAATTACAATCTCTAAAACTTTGACAAATAAATGAATACAAAATATTCTGATCTAATAAATCAAACATACTACTTTCCACAAGAGGAATTTAAATTAAACAAAGACAACCTTTTATTTCATAACATCGATTTAATGAAATTGGTTGAACAATATGGTACTCCATTAAAGTTTACTTATTTGCCTCAAATTTCTGAAAATATCAACAAAGCAAAAGCTTGGTTCAGAAAATCAATGGAAAAGAATAAGTACGACGCAAAATACTACTATTGCTACTGTACAAAAAGTTCTCATTTTGAATATATCATGAATGAGGCTTTCAAAAACAATATTCATATCGAAACTTCATCAGCATTTGATGTTAATATTGTAGAGAATTTATTAGAAAACGGAAAAATCAACAAAAGTACTTATGTAATTTGTAACGGTTTCAAAAGAGACGAATATATTAGCAATATTGCGAGATTAATCAATAACGGACATAAGAATACCATTCCAATTATTGATAATTATGAAGAATTAGATTTACTTCAGGCTGAAATTAAAGGTAAATTCAAAATCGGAATTCGTATTGCAGCAGAGGAAGAGCCTAAATTTGAGTTTTATACTTCAAGATTAGGAATTGGTTACAAAAACATTGTTTCTTTCTATAAAAAACAAATTCAGGAGAATGATAAATTAGAGCTTAAAATGCTTCACTTTTTCATTAATACCGGAATTAATGATACATCATATTACTGGAATGAGCTTGTAAAATGTATTAAAGTGTACATTGCTCTTAAAAAGGAGTGTCCAACTCTTGACGGTTTGAACATTGGCGGTGGTTTCCCTATTAAAAATTCACTTGCTTTTGAATATGATTACCAATACATGATTGACGAAATTATCAATCAGATTAAAATTGCTTGTGATGAAGCTGAAGTAGATGTTCCAAATATATTTACGGAATTTGGATCCTTTACTGTAGGCGAAAGCGGTGGTGCAATCTATCAGATTTTGTATCAAAAACAACAAAATGATAGAGAAAAATGGAATATGATTGATTCATCTTTCATTACTACTTTACCAGATACTTGGGCTATAAACAAACGTTTTATCATGTTGGCTATTAATCGCTGGAATGATACTTACGAACGGGTTCTGTTGGGAGGTCTTACTTGTGATAGTGACGATTATTACAATTCTGAACAAAACATGAATGCCATTTATTTGCCAAAGTACAATAAAGAAAAACCACTTTACATTGGTTTCTTTAATACTGGCGCTTATCAGGAGACAATTGGAGGATACGGAGGTCTTCACCACTGTTTGATTCCACAGCCAAAACACATCTTAATAGATCGTGATGAAAATGGTATTCTGGCAACAGAAGTTTTCTCAGAACAACAGACTTCTGACGATGTATTAAAAATTCTAGGCTACAAAAAAAAGTTGTAAAAAAAACGGCAAATTAAGTAAAGAAAATATTTAGAAAATTCTTAATTTGCATTAACATCCAAAAAGGTTAAACTTTTTAATTCAAAAAAAAACAAAAAAATGAAAGGACCAATCAGTCAGTTTATTGAAAAACATTATTTGCATTTCAATTCTGCTTCATTAGTAGATGCTGCAAAAGCATACGAGCAGCAATTAGCCGATGGTGCAAAGATGCTGGTAAGTATGGCTGGCGCAATGAGTACAGCAGAAATTGGAAAAATTTTTGCTGAAGTAATCAGACAAGACAAAGTACATATTATTTCATGTACCGGAGCAAATCTGGAAGAAGACATCATGAACCTTGTAGCTCATTCTCACTACGAAAGAGTTCCAAATTACCGTGACTTAACTCCTGAAGACGAATGGGCTTTATTGGAAAGAGGATTAAACCGTGTTACTGACACTTGTATCCCTGAACACGAAGCATTCCGTCGTTTACAAAAACACATTTACAAAATTTGGAAAGACGCAGACGATAAAGGAGAACGTTATTTTCCGCATGAATTCATGTACAAAATGTTGTTGTCAGGTGTTCTAGAAGAATATTATGAAATTGATTTAAAAGATAGCTGGATGTATGCAGCTGCAGAGAAAAATTTACCGATTATCGTACCGGGATGGGAAGATAGCACAATGGGAAATATCTTTGCTTCATACGTAATTAAAGGAGATTTAAAAGCATCAACCATGAAATCCGGAATTGAGTACATGACTTTCTTAGCAGATTGGTATTCAAAAAACAGTTCAAACGGTATTGGATTCTTCCAAATCGGTGGTGGTATTGCAGGTGATTTCCCTATCTGTGTGGTTCCAATGCTTTACCAGGATATGGAAATGCACGATGTTCCATTTTGGAGTTATTTCTGCCAGATTTCTGATTCAACAACTAGTTATGGATCTTATTCCGGAGCAGTTCCAAATGAGAAAATCACTTGGGGTAAATTAGATATCAAGACCCCTAAATTTATTATTGAGTCGGATGCTACAATCGTTGCTCCGTTAATTTTCGCATATTTATTAGATTTATAAAATAATTTATGAAAAGAGTTATAGTAGACTACGCTAAACTTACCAATGAAATTTTAAACCTTTTGGTTGAAAAATTTCCTGATGGTTACGATGATTCGGATGTAATCCGTTTTAGAAATGCTAAAAACGAATTGGTTGAGGCTGTTGAAGTACGTACTGAGGACACTATCTACTTAGTTAAGATTAGTACTAAACTTGCTGACAGAATTGAAAACTACGATGAAGATGATGATTTAGATGTTGATGTAGATGCAATTGCACCAGTTAAAGGTTTAGATCTTGATGATGATATTAGCGACGATGACGACGACGAAGATGATAATCAAGATAAACCAGATTCTGACGGTGGAGACGATGATGACGATGATGATGACAACGATAAGGCAGATACTGATTACGACGAAGATGAAGAGGATGAAGATTAATTCATTTTCTTTATAATAAATAAAAGGAACTCTATTTGGGTTCCTTTTTTTATATTTTGAATTAAACTTTAAATAAAATTTATATTTTTATGTTTTGTAAGATTATTTCTAAAATTATTAACCCAACATAAAAATTATACGCCAATGACTTCAGAAATTTTACACGCAACTTTAAAAGAAAATTTTGGTTTTGAAAAATTCAGACCAAATCAGGAAAATATAATAAGTACGATACTTTCGGGACAAGATACATTAGCAATTATGCCCACAGGTGGAGGAAAATCGATATGCTTTCAGCTTCCGGCTTTAATATTACCTGGAATCACAATTGTAATTTCTCCCTTGATTGCTTTAATGAAAGATCAGGTTGATAGTTTGAAAACAAACGGAATAGCCGCTTGTTATATCAATAGTTCACAATCTTCACAAGAACAGCAGTATTATATTGACAATCTAAAATCTAATAAATTCAAATTAGTTTATATTGCTCCGGAAAGTCTTTCGTATCTGGACATGGCTTTTAATGAATTAACTATTAGCCTGATAGCAATTGATGAAGCGCACTGTATTTCATCCTGGGGGCATGATTTCAGACCTGCCTACACCAATTTGGGATATTTAAAAAGTCGCTTCCCTTCTACTCCGGTTCTGGCTTTAACAGCAACAGCAGACAAAGCTACACGTACAGATATTACCAAGCAACTGAATCTAAAAAAGCCTAAAACGTTTATTGCTTCTTTTGATCGAAAAAATCTGAGTTTAGAAGTTCGTCCTGCATTAGATCGTGTTAAACAAATAATTGATTTTGTTGAAGATAAACCTAATGAATCCGGAATTATTTACTGCCTTAGTCGCAAAACAACTGAAGAGCTTGCAGAGAAATTAAAGAAAAACGGAATTACAGCAAAAGCTTATCATGCTGGTCTGGATAATGAAACCCGAGCCAAAACTCAGGATCAGTTTATTAATGACGATTGTCAGGTTGTTTGTGCGACTATTGCTTTTGGGATGGGAATTGACAAATCTAACGTTCGTTGGGTTATCCATTATAATCTTCCTAAAAATATAGAAGGATATTATCAGGAAATTGGGAGGGCTGGTCGTGATGGCCTTCCGGCAGAAACTATTTTATTTGAAAGTTATGCAGATGTGATTCAGCTTCAGAAATTTGCATCTGAAGGATTAAACGCAGATATTCAGCTGGCAAAATTAGATCGTATGAAGCAGTATGCTGATGCCGTAAGCTGTCGTAGAAAAATTCTTCTTTCTTATTTTGGAGAACTTGTCACCGAAAACTGTGGAAACTGCGATATTTGCAAAAATCCTCCAACTTTTTTCGATGGGACGATTCTCGCCCAAAAAGCTTTGTCAGCAATCACACGTTTAAAAGAATCGGAGCCTTTGGCAGTAATTATAGACTTTTTGCGAGGCTCGAGAAATACCTATATCTACGAAAAAAATTATCAAGAACTAAAAACGTACGGAATTGGCGATGATGTTTCCTGGTATGACTGGAATCAATATTTAATTCAGCTTATAAACTTAGGATATTGCGAAATCGCTTTCCATCAGCACAACAAAATATTACTGACTCCTTTTGCTAAAAAAGTTTTATTTGAAGGCGAAAAAGTAAAGTTAACTACTGTTGTTAAGAAAACAATTGAAAAAGCAGAAATTAGAGAAACTAGAACTAAAGTCGTTAAAAATTCTCTTTTTGAAGCACTTCGTAAACTACGCTATGAAATTGCACAAGAAGAAGAAGTTCCGGCTTATGTTATTTTCAGTGATGCATCGTTGCGCCAGATGGAAATTTTACGCCCAATGAGTGATGAAGAGTTTCTTGCTGTGGAAGGTGTCGGAAAGGCAAAATTGGAGAAATACGGAGATGATTTTATCAAAGCTATTATAGAATTTGAAAGAAACAAATCTGTAGTCAAAAAAGAGAAAAAAGAAAGTACGTACTCTAAAACACTAGAGTTGTTCCAAAGTGGAATTTCTGTAAAGGAAATTGCTGAACAACGAAATTTAGGCGAAACCACAATTATTTCTCATTTAGCCAAATTATACGTTGATGGAAATGATATCAATTTAAGTCAATTTGTTTCAGAAGATGAAATTCAATCTATTGAAAAAGCGCAAATAGAACTGGAAAATCCGAACGCATTAAGACCTTATTTTGAGTATTTTGAAGAAAAAATGTCCTATGATAAGATAAGATTTGGGTTGGCATTTTTGGAGAGAAAACAGAAATTAGTTTTGTCATCTTGACGAAGGAAAGATCACACTAGAAACTCCCTAAAGTAAATGATAAACCCGACAATTTTAAAAATTTGTCGGGTTTACTTTATTTTTAAATTGAAATTTTATAAATATCTCTCTTCAAAAACTTTTTGATGGTGTTTTTGATGTCCAATTATAATAAAACCCAAAGCACGAACAGAAATTTGATTACCAGAAGCAGTTCCTATTCTTTTCAATTGTTCGTCTGACAAACTTTTATAAAACAATAAATTGGAATGTCTTACAGCAGAAAGTTCCATCAACAAATCCTGAAGATGTCTTGAATTAGCGTCTGTATTATCAGCATAATCCTGTTCTTCAAAACTTGGCACAGGCGTTTTATCATTTCTTGAAAAACGTAAAGCTCTGTAAGCAAAAATACGTTCAGTATCAATTACATGCTGAATAATCTCTTTAATTGTCCATTTTCCTTCCGCATAGCGATAGTCAAATTTATCCATCGGAAGATTTTGAACAAATCGAATAAAATCATGAAGAGAAATTTCTAACTCTTCAAGCAATTTACCTTCTCCTGCTTGTTTCAAATAAGTTCCAAAATGACCTGAATACTCGTTTTCTGCTATTTCGCTAACGTACATATTGTAAAATTTAATTAATTAAGCAGAGTTTCTACTTGCATTAGTGTTTCCAAAAAGAGATCGTGTTACAATTTTCTCGTAAACTTTAATCAAATCTTCGTTTGGAACTTCTGCTTTGTTTAATTCATTAATTCTCAATAAAGCATATTGTTGAATTGTCAATAAAGGTAATACAATACGCTCTCTAATCTGAATTGAAGCAATACCATCAGGATAATTTTCCATCAAAGTTTTGTGCCCTGCAATTTTCAAAAGAAGTCTTTTTGTTTCTAAAAACTCCGAGTGAATAATATTCCAGAATTCCCCAAACTCAGGGTCTTTGCTCATATAAGCTGTTAAAGGCAAGAATGATTTTGCCAATGACATCATACTGTTCTCCAATAAAGTTTTAAAGAATAAGGAATTATGATATAAATCGCTTACTTTATCCCATTGACCGCTTTCTTCAAAATGTTTTAATGCAGAACCCACACCAAAGAATCCAGGAACGTTTTGTTTTAATTGACTCCATGAGCCTACGAAAGGAATCGCTCTTAAGTCAGCAAAATCAAGAGATTCTGATTTGCTTCTTTTAGATGGACGGCTTCCAATGTTTGTTTTAGAGTAATATTTCAACGTACTCATTTTTTCCAAATATGGAATGAACTTCGGATGATTTTTGAAACTTAAATATTTTTGATAACCTAAATCAGCTAACTGATTTAAAATCTCAGTTTCATCTGAAGTAAGTTCATTTTTATCTTTACCGAAAACCTGATTTGTAACTCCTGCAGTCAGTAAGTTTTCAATATTATAACGGCAAGAATCTAAAGTCCCAAAATTAGAACTAATAGTTTGTCCCTGAACCGTAATCTGGATTTCGTTATTTTCAATTTTTGGCCCTAAAGAGGCATAGAATTTATGTGTTTTTCCTCCTCCTCGAGCAGGTGGTCCTCCACGTCCGTCAAAGAAAATAGCTTTAATTCCATATTTTCTGGAGATTTCGGTCAATGAAATTTTTGCCTGATAAATACTCCAGTTGGCCATTAAATAGCCACCATCTTTTGTACCGTCGGAGAAACCAAGCATGATAGTCTGTTCGTTTCCTCGTGATTTTAAATGCTTAGCATATTCAGGATTAGTATATAACTGCTCCATAATAGAATGTGCATTCTGTAAATCATCAACAGATTCAAAAAGCGGAATAATATCTACCGTAGGATTTTCCCAGTTATTCAAACGAATCATGGCGAAAGTTTCCATTACGTTCAATGCGCTTTCGTTATTACTAATAATATAACGGTTCGCTCCTTCTTCACCATTATTTTTCTGAATCGTTTTAATAGCCTGAACAGATTCTAAAGTTGATCTTGTAATTTCATCTGTAAAATCAGCAGGATTTAAATCTCCTTTAACTTTAGATAAAACATCAATCTTTTGATCTTCTGTCAAGTCATAGTAATTTGTTGGAAAAATTGAAGAACCAGAGTTTAAATAATAGTCTACAACATCCTTAAATACTTTATTATGAATTTTACTATTTTGACGAATATCTAAAGTTGCAAAATGGAATCCAAATAAATTGATTTTAACCAATAGCGCTTCTAATTCATCTAAATATAAGGACTGATGCTTTTCGATTATAATCTCTCTAATTGTATTTAACTGTGTCAATAATTCTTCTAAAGTAATGAAAATATCTCCTTTAGAATAGAATACAGAACGGTAAAGTTTATGTTCAAGGTCGGATACTAAAGTGTCTACACCAGAGAAAGTTAGCTTACGTTTTAAATTTCTCATTTCTATGTAATAGCATTTCAAAATTGAAGTTCTTAAACGATCCGCAACTTTAAGTGTAATTTCTGTAGTAACAAATGGATTTCCGTCACGGTCTCCTCCTGGCCAGAAACCAAGTTTTATCAATTGGTTTTGGATTGGTGTTCCTTCATTAATATTTTTTTGTAAATAATGCACAATTTCTCCTGCTGTAGCATAAAATACATTTTCCAAATACCAGATCAAACTTACTGCTTCATCATAAGGATTTGGTTTTTCGTGCTGTATAAAAGGCGTTTTTCCTAACTGCGCAAGTAATTGTTTAATTTTAAGTAAGTCATTCTGACGAATAGCTTCAGTTAAATCATTAATAATTCCTAATACAGGACCAGGATAAAATTGTGTTGGATGCGCGGTTAAAACCGTACGAACGTTGAAGTTTTCTAAAAACTCAACTAATTCATCGTCTTTTTCCTTAGCATCTGACTTTTCTTTAATGTCACGCAAAGAACCGCGTCCTTCCATATTGTTTACTTCTGGAAAAGCAGCGTCTTCAATAGCGTCAAACAATACAATTTGACGTTCAATGTATTGAATAAATCGAAACATTAAGTCGACTTTTTCTGTCTCAGATGCGTTATTTAAAAATTTATTAGAAAAGAAATCAAAAATTTCTTTTGGTGTTTCTTCTTTTTTAAAGCCCGTTTCGCAAGTCTCTGTAAATAAAGGAAGTAAAACTCCCGTATTATCTATAGAATCAAATGGTAATGTTATGAAAACACTATTATAAATGTGGTATTTTGAGAGAACGTCTTGATTAAAACGCTCAATTTTTGGCAACGTATACATAATCGTGTTATAGTTGGTTGGTTAATTAGTCATAAAAAAACCCCAAGAATAAACTTGAGGTATATTTTAATATAGCATTCAAGAAAAGTTCTTACATATTTTTGAAAATAGTATGCATCAAACGCTTCTTATCGTTTATACTTTCCTCTAAAGAAATCATAGTTTCAGTTCTGTAAACACCATCGATATCATCAATCATGAAGATAACCTCTTTTGCGTGCTTAGTATCTTTTGCTCTAATTTTGCAAAAAATATTGAATTTTCCTGTAGTTACAGAAGCTACAGTCACGAATGGAATTTGGTTAATTCGTTCTAATACAAATTTTGTCTGAGAGGTATTATTTAGAAATACACCCACATAAGCAATAAAAGAATACCCTAATTTATCGTAATCTAAAGCTAAAGAAGACCCCATGATAATACCTGCGTCTTCCATCTTTTTTACTCTAACATGTACTGTTCCAGCAGATATCAATAATTTTTTTGCAATGTCAGTAAACGGAACTCTCGTATTGTCTATTAACATATCTAAAATCTGGTGATCTACTTCATCTAAACGAAATTTACTCATAATTGTTTAATTAATATTACTAATTGCTATTACAAAGTATAAAATTATATATAAAAAACAAGAAATTCACATAAAAATTAACTTTTTATTAATCCGTTAACAAATTTAACATTTTTATTTAAATAAAAATTTGCTTTTTGACCCACTTTTGGAAAACTGGAAAAATCATCCGAATATTCTTCGCCTTTTGCGTCATATTCATAATGCCCAAAATAATTTTCCAGTTCACCTACTTCAGCGATGTAAGCATTAAAATGAATCTTATTTTCGATTAATTCTTCTTTGTATTGTGCGACAAAATTCGTAATAATTTCGATACCATCATAATTTATTTTGACATTTTTATACATAAAATCATAAAAAACCACGTTATTTTGTGAAATATTCAAATATTCACCAATTCGATTATTTACTAAATCGTTTTCGGAAATGATCTGGAAGCTTAAAATTAACGCGAAAAATATGTATTTACGTGTAATTTCTCTGTCGTAATCGCCCGGATAATGTCCTGCTTCAAATAAGATCGTTGGAACTCCTAAATATTGAAAAGTGTCTCCAATACAATTAATATTAAAGGAGTCATCAAAACGTCCGACCTGTCCTGGAATATATTCCTGAAGTACTTTGTTGATCCCTGCGATGATATTTATGGCTTTTTGTCTGTTCTCATTTACTTCTCTTTCTTCATTATAGGAAGGCGCTAAAAAAGAAACTGTTGCTGGTTTTCCTTCGGTTCCTGCTCCAAAAATGGTACGCTGATCATGAAGGTTAAAACAGTAATGAGGTTTAAAGTCTTCAAATACTTTACGCAAAATATTACTTTCCGGCTGAGTCAGGTCTTGTGAGTCGCGATTTAAGTCAATTTCATTAGCATTTGCTCTCGTATATAATCTTGCACCATCCGGATTTAATATCGGAATCCAATAAAAAGTAAACGTGTCGAGCATTCTTTTGGCAAAATCAATATCATCATTCAATAAATTGATAAAATCAAATGATGCTTTTGTAGTAGTGCTTTCATTCCCATGCATTTGAGACCATAAATACACTCGTGTTGGCCCCGTACCAATTTGATAACTATAAATAGGTTCGCCTAAAACGGACTTTCCAATTATTTGTACTTGATTATTGGTATTTAATCTATCTAAAATGGGCTGAATATGATCTAACGTCAAATATCTCCCAGATATACTCTGCTCTTTGTATTGTATAAAAAGATTTTCTAAATTCATTATGTTTTGATTAGTTGACAAAAGTAAAGATCTTTATTTTTACAATTATAAAACCCCGAAAGCTTTAACAATTTAATAGTGTAACCGTTTTTTTTAAACAACAGTTAAATTTTTTATTCCAAAATTCTAATCTTTATAAAAAGTACATTTAAGTCTGATTTCTCGTAATTGAAAAATTAGCACGTATTTGGAAATTGATCCAGAAAATTTCCAAATACGCGATTCTCACGCATTTGGAAAAAACATCAGATTTTACAGTTTAATTCCATTTTCTGGAATTTTACCCAAAACTCCATTATAATGTTTTTTCAGGATTTGGTAATCGGCTTCATAATTTCCAGTTGGATAAAATGGCTCTCCCAGATTTACTTCTTTTTTGCCCCAGTCAAAAGCTACTGGAAGAATTGGCACTTTCGCTTTAAGCGCTATAAAATAAAATCCGGTTTTGATTTCATTCATTTTTTTTCTGGTTCCCTCTGGGGCAACGGCAAGACGAAAAACTTCTTTTCTTTCAAAGATTGCAGCAATAGCATCTACTTTATTTAATCCGCCGGAACGATCTAAAGGTTCTCCACCAACATTTCTAAAATAAAAACCGAACGGAAATCGGAATAATTCCTTTTTCGCGACGAAATTCATCTGCAATCCGGATATTCCACGAGTAAAAAGTCCTATATAAAAGTCATGATTACTCGTATGTGGCATTACTACTAGTATACATTTTTTTACTTCAGCATTTTCCAGTCCCACTATCTTCCAGTCCATTAGCTTATAAAAGATGAATTTGTATAATAGTTTTTTCATTAAACATTGATTATTTAATGCAAAATAAAAGATTTAATGGTAAATTTGAGTAAAAGCATACAAAATGATTCGAAAATTTTTCAGTTACATTATTCCCATAAAAATATTTAAAAAGAAATCGGCAAGAAGCAAAATGATCGAAGTTACGTGGGCAAATGGCGAACTGGTTTTAGATACTCAAAACACTAATTATTCCTATGGAAGTTTACAGCGCATATTAAGGTACGGACTTCGAAATATTGGTTACGAGAATATTCTCAAAATGGATCATATTCTATTATTAGGAGTTGCCGGTGGAAGCGTTGTAAAAACATTAGTAGATGAAATTGAATACAAAGAAAAAATAACTGGTGTTGAGATCGATCCCGAAATGATCCAGATTGCAAATCAGTATTTCAACCTGAATCAGATTAAACAATTGGAAGTGGTTATTGATGATGCTTTTGAATTTGTTCTAAAAACAAAAGACAAATACAACCTTATTATTATTGACATTTTTGAAGACACACACATGCCTAACTTTTTGTTCGAAAAATTTTTTCTGGATAGAATCTGCGTCCTATTAAAAGATAATGGTTATGTTTTATTCAATACCATGATTTTGGATGAAGCACATAATGTTAGAAATCGAAAATATATTTCTGAAGTAAATTCAGAACTGTTTATTACTAAAATGTTACCACGAATTGAAACACACAACGAAATAATAATTATAAATAAAGTAGCCTAATTTCATGAGACCCCTTACCTCCATTTTAAACGCCTTACCACCTACTAAAATTATTGATGAAACAATTTGTATTTCAGAATATACACCTATTAATCTCTCCGTTTCAAACAAGGAATTAACCGATGCAAAACTGGAGACATCAGATGATTTTGAAAAATATATTACAAATTATCTGGAAAGAAAAAATGCCAAAGTTGCTTTTGGAGGTTATATAGAAGGACGTTCTTTATATCAGAGAAGTTCCATTTTCCTGAATGAATCAAAACCGGAACGAAATATTCATATTGGTTTAGATTTATGGACAAATGCGGGAACAGCTGTACTTTCAGCACTGGATGGGAAAGTTCATAGTTTTAAAAACAACATTGGATTGGGAGATTATGGTCCGACTATAATTTTGGAACACGAAGTAGAAAATCAAAAATTTTATACTTTATACGGACATTTGTCGTTAGAAAGTATAGAAAACTTAACGATCGGAGACTATTTCAAAAAAGGCGAAAAGATTGCGACCTTAGGAAAAGCCTCAGTAAATGGAGATTATGCACCGCATGTCCATTTTCAAATCATACACAATATTGAAAATTACTTAGGAGATTATCCTGGTGTCTGCAATACAAAAGACCTAAATTTTTATATCGAAAATTGTCCCGATCCTAACTTATTATTAAAAATTACTTAAATAGTTATGAAGAAAGCAGGATTGATTATATGTTTGTTATTATTAATTGGATGTAAATCTAAAACAGTAAACAGAGATACAGAAGATTTAAAAATAAAGAAAGTTTCCGGATCTGAAATAAATGCAAATCAACAGCAAAAGGCGTATGAACTGGGAAAAAGAGTGCTGTCAACTTGTAATACTTCAAAATTTAAACCTTTTAACGAAACTGAAGTAACCAAATCGGTAATGGAAAACACAACTGAGGAGCGTTTAACCAAAACTTGCCAAAGGTTTAGACAGTATTACGGAAGCTTTATTGATTTAAAACTGGACGGAGTTTACAAAACCAAAAACGAAATAATTTACCGCTATCACGCATTATACAGTAAAAAAGTTGCAAACAAAGAATTAAGAGTTTTTGTAAATGATGAAAACCTCATTTCGGCCATTAAATCAATGGACTGGGATGAAAAATTTGATGCTAAATTGGCTAATCAATAAATTAAAAATATGAATTTAAAATTATCCCTTCTTCTATTATTGTTTATTTCAACATTTGCAAAAGCACAGCAAACTATAAGTGTAAAAGGCTCAACTCCTTTTCCTGCAACACAGGAATATACTTTTATTTGTGAAAAATATGCTTTTACCGGTGAAGCCAAAATTCAAATAGCAAAAACAGATAAAGGTGGCATTTTAAAAATTACAATTGATACTGCAAATGATAAAGCCCGAATTGCGGGTGGTTTGTACGTAGATTTAGCCAATGCAGATGTTATCGCATGTACAGATAAAAACGTAAAAGAATCAACTGACGGAAAAACAACTTCTTACTATTATTTTACTCCGGCAGAATGGTTAAAATTAAAAAAGAACGATATCTATGCCGTTAGATTTATAATTGCCGGAGGATCAAATGATTTTGGAAATCAGACTGGATATTTTACTGCTTATAATAAAATGAGTTATTTCTCAACAGCATTCGATAAAAGCAAAAAAACATTTGATACAGCTAAAGAAATTAGTGTTTTATAGTGATTTTTTAATCTAATAAATCTTATATTTAACATTAAAAATTTCCTATGAATTTAAACGAAATCCTAATAACAAAATTCTATACCGCTTTTGCAAATGCCGATGCTAAGACAATGAGTGAATGTTATCATCCCAAAGTTCACTTTATCGATCCAGCATTTGGTTTACTTAAAGAAGATCAGGTTTCAAAAATGTGGGAAATGTTACTTTCAAAAAGTAAAGGAAACTTAAAAATTGAATTTTCAAACGTAAAAGCCGATGATTCAACTGGTTCTGCCAATTGGGTTGCTACCTACAATTTCAGTAAAACAAATAGAAAAGTTATCAATAAAATCAGAGCCGAATTTGTTTTTCAGGACGGATTAATCATCAAACACACTGATAACTTTGATGTTTGGAAATGGTCCAAACAAGCTTTTGGTCCAACAGGATATTTACTTGGCTGGACAGGTTTCTTTCAGAAAAAAGTACAGAAACAAGCTTTATTATCACTGCAAAAATTTCAGGAATCAAAATAATACCTTTACTAAAAACTTTAATTTTCAATACGTTTTTTAGACTAATATCTGCCCTTTTTCCTCGATTATAATTATTTGTTACTTGTTGTTTTTTACTAAAAGTGTAAATCTCAAATACTGATGAAAGAAATTGTACACAAAAAATTAAATCAATTGCAGGCCACTGCTATTTGCGGTAATGATATTAGTTCTTCCTGCCTTTATGTATCTGCTTTGACAATATTGTATGCAGGACAATATGCCTGGATTTCGCTGCTGATTGTAGCTGTTGTATTATTTCTTTTCAGAAAAATTTACGGAGAAGTTGTTGGTGCAATTCCATTAAATGGTGGTGCCTACAATGTTCTGTTAAATACATCAACAAAACGATTAGCTTCAATTGCTGCTACCCTGACGGTCTTATCCTATATGGCAACGGCAGTTATTTCGGCATCAGAAGGAATGCACTATTTGCATGGAATTTTTGAAGGACTCAATGTTACTATTGCAACTGTTATTGTATTAGTTTTATTTACTGGCTTAGCTATTCTAGGAATTGGAGAATCTGCATTTGTAGCCGTTATAATTTTCCTGACACATATTGGAACGTTAACCTTGTTAGTTTTAGCTTCCATTTGGTTTGTTTTAACTCATGGTTTAGAAACTTTTCACATCAACTGGCACACTCCTATTGCATACGAAAGTATCAAAACGGCACTTTTTCTAGGATTCTCAGCAGCGATGTTAGGAATCTCAGGTTTTGAAAGTTCTGCCAATTTTGTAGAAGAACAAGAACACGGAGTTTTTCCTAAAACACTTCGAAATATGTGGGGAATTGTCAGTTTCTTTAATCCGTTTATTGCCATATTATTAATCAGCGTAATTCCGTTAACAGAAGTTGGAGAAAACAAAGAATCCCTTTTAGCGCATTTAGGACAAACTACCGGCGGAGCCTGGCTTGCCTGGCTGATCTCTATTGATGCCGTTATGGTACTCTGTGGGGCGGTTTTAACCTCATTTGTTGGTGTTTCCGGACTTTTAAACCGAATGACATTAGATCGGATTCTCCCAAATTATTTCCTAAAGACAAATAAAAGAGGCGCACATTACAGAATAGTAATCAGTTTTTTAATCCTTTGTATTTCTGTTCTTTTTGCTACGAGTGGGCATTTAGAATCTTTGGCAGGAGTTTATACTTTTTCATTTCTTGCTGTTATGGCTTTATTTGGAATTGGGAATTTACTCTTGAAATATAAACGAAAAAAACTTCCAAGACCGGAACGTGCTCGCGGTATAGCAGTTTTGGCAGCCGTAAGTTTTGTAATTGCAGCCTTTATAGGAAATATGGAACTTAATATTAATTCATTCTACACTTTTCTGCAATATATGATTCCGGCACTACTATTTATCGGAATCATGCTTAATCGCGTTATGCTGATTAAATTGTTAATTGAAGCCTTAGAGTATTTCTACCTGCCGCTTAGAAAAATGGTTATTGTAAGCAATCGCTATCTTCAGAATTTAAGCACGCAAATTAACTCACAGGAATTTGTATTTTTTACCAAAGGTGATGATATTACGATTTTGAACAAAGTTTTGCAGTATGTCGAAGACAATGAAACAACCAAAAAACTAAAAATTGTTCATGTCAAAAACGACTCCACTAATAATGAAGCGCTTAAAAAAGACCTTGAAGTTCTAGACCGAGCTTATGACGGACTCGACATAGAATACTTAGAAATTCAAGGAGTTTTTGGCCCTGAAATAATCGACGAACTTTCCCAGAAATGGAAAATTCCAAAAAACTTTATGTTTATAGGTTCTCCCGGAAATAAGTTTTCCTATCGCGTTTCAGATCTTGGCGGAGTAAGATTAATTATGTAATTTTTTTTAGTAGCAGAAATATTCTTGTTTTAAATAACGTCCAGTCCCGCTATCCGTTGCACATGAGCGATAGCGAACTGATGAAGTAATCTTTTACTTTTTAAAGAAAAAAGTAAAAGGATTTCCACTTCTATCGGGGCTAAATTAGAAACTTTCATTTTCATAAGAAAAAACAAACCCAATAGTTTAAAAACTATTGGGTTTATATTTTATAACCTTAGCGCACTTTGTGTAAATCCTTGTGTCTTTGCGGTCAATAAAAAATTAAGATTTAAACCAGCTTTCCACCAATTCATCTTCAAAAGAAGTAGCATTTTTATGAATAAACTCGTTTCTGTTTTTATCATAAGAATAATCCAAAGCCCATTCTTTATGATTTGCTGCCAGTTCTTTAATGCTTTGACAAACAAAAGCAATTTCTTTATCAGTAGTTGTCGGGTGAATTGACATTCTAATCCATCCCGGTTTTTTGATTAAATCACCAATTGTAATTTCGTTAACCAATTTATTAGAAGTCTCCTGATCAACATGCAATAAATAATGACCGTAAGTTCCCGCACAACTACATCCTCCTCTGGTCTGGATTCCAAAACGATCATTTAAGATTTTTACACCTAAATTAAAATGAAGATCATCAATAAAAAACGAAATTACTCCAAGACGTTCTTTATGTTGTCCTGCTAAAATCTTGATATTTTCAATAGGTTCTAATTCACTAAAAACATAATCAACGATTTCGTGCTCGCGTTGCATAATGTTTTCGATTCCCATTTCTTCTTTAAGTTCAATAGCCAAAGCTGTCTTAATAACCTGAAGAAAACCGGGAGTTCCCCCGTCTTCACGATCTTCAATGTTGTCAATATATTTATGTTCTCCCCAAGGATTTGTCCAGCTTACAGTTCCACCACCAGGACAATCCGGAATCATATTATTGTATAATTTTTTATTGAAAATTAACACACCAGAAGTTCCAGGGCCGCCTAAAAATTTATGCGGAGACATGAAAACTGCGTCCAAATATGCTTCAGGATCAGCAGGGTGCATATCTACTTCTACATAAGGCCCGGAACAAGCAAAATCTACAAAACAAACCCCGTTATATTGGTGCATTAATTTTGCAGCTTCATGAAAAGGTGTTCTTAATCCTGTTACATTAGAACAAGCTGTAATCGAAGCAATTTTAATCGTTCTATCAGTATATTTTTCTAATAAAACTTCAAGATTTTCTAAATTAAAAAGTCCTTTTTCACAAGACGGAATAATTTCAACATCAGCAATAGTTTCCAGCCATGAAGTTTGGTTAGAATGATGCTCCATATGAGAAATAAAAACAATTGGTTTCTTTTCTGCTGGGACATTCGTAAAACTTTTTAAATTCTCAGGAACTTTCAAGCCCAAAATACGCTGAAATTTATTGATAACTCCAGTCATTCCCGTTCCATCTGTAATCAGGACATCATCATTATTTGCATTCGCATGACGTTTAATAATATGTCTGGCATGATGATAGGCTTTTGTCATGGCAGTACCGGAAACAGTAGTTTCAGTATGTGTATTGGCTACAAAAGGACCGAAATCATTCAATAATTTTTCTTCAATAGGACGATATAATCTTCCGCTGGCAGTCCAGTCAGTATAAACGATTGATTTTCTGCCATAAGGTGACGTAAATTCCTGATTTATGCCGACAATATTCTGTCTAAATTCCTGAAAATAAGTTTCAAGGGTGATGGTACTATTTTTGCTATTCATTAGTTGTGTCTTGTGTTTGACTGCAAATATATCGTTTTTTTATAAAATTGCGAATTTATCAATAACAAACTTCAAACATTACATTCCTGTCGGGTATCTTTAGTTAAAAGAACTATTTTTTAGCAAATTATCATAATATCCTATCGAATTAATAGACAATAAACAAACAAAAAGTTCATTTATGGGAAATTTATCAGTAGCCACCTTTGGTGGTGGTTGTTTTTGGTGTATAGAAGCTGTAATTCAGCGTTTAAAAGGAATAGAATCAATAAAATCAGGTTATTCGGATGGATTTATTAAAAACCCTGCTTATCGTGAAGTTTGTACTGGGAGAACCGGACATGCAGAAGTTATTCAGGTCACTTATAATCCTGACATAATTTCATATCATGACTTAATTTTCATTTTCATGACAAGCCATGACCCAACAACTTTAAATCGTCAGGGCGGTGATAGCGGAACGCAGTATCGTTCTATCATTTTATATCATAATGAAGAACAAAAAGAAATTGCAGAAAAAGTATTTGAGGAAGTACAACCAGCTTACGCAGATCCAATTGTTACTCAATTAAAGCCATTTGAAGTATTTTACGAAGCAGAAGATTATCATCAAAATTATTACAATGAAAATCAGGAAGCTGGATATTGCCAAGTAGTAATTGATCCGAAAATTCAAAAACTAAAAAAAATGTACGCTGATATGTTAATTAGCTAAATTTAATTTTAGCCACAGATTTTAAAGATTAAAAAGATTTTTTTTGGCCACGAATTAACACTAATTTTTGGTTAAATTAAAAAAAAAAAATCGTGTTAATTTGTGTAATTCGCGGCAAAAAAAAGAAAGAAATCCTTTTAATCCATTTAATCTGTGGCAAAATAAAAAAACAAAATGAAAAGTTTAAAAATAAACAATCGATTTACAGCTGAATTACCTGCGGATCCGGAATTAACAAATGAAATTCGTCAGGTAAAAAACACTTTATTTTCGTATGTAAATCCAACAAAACCTTCTAATCCTGAACTAATACATGCTTCTGAAGAAGTTGCGGAATTAGTTGGGATTTCAAAAGAGGAAATTCAGTCAGATGAATTCCTAAATGTATTTTCAGGAAAAGATATTTTACCCGAAACACAACCTTATGCAATGTGTTATGCGGGACATCAGTTTGGAAATTGGGCGGGTCAACTCGGAGACGGTCGTGCGATTAATTTAACCGAAGTTGAAAATAAAAATCAGTTTTATACGCTGCAATTAAAAGGAGCTGGAAAAACGCCTTATTCCAGAACAGCAGATGGTTTAGCCGTTTTGCGTTCTTCTATTAGAGAATATTTGTGTGCAGAGGCCATGCATTATTTAGGTGTTCCCACTACGCGATCGCTTTCTTTGATTCTTTCGGGAGATCAGGTATTGCGTGATATTTTGTATAACGGAAATCCAGCTTATGAAAAAGGCGCGGTGGTTTGTCGTGTGGCTCCATCTTTCATACGTTTTGGAAGTTATGAAATGCTGACAGCCAGAAACGAACTTAAGAACCTAAAACAGTTTGTAGAATATACAATCAAACATTACTTTCCGGAAATTACAGGTGAACCGAAAGAACAATACATTCAATTCTTTCAAGAGGTAGCAGATACTACGCGTAAAATGATTTTGCATTGGCAAAGAGTTGGTTTTGTTCACGGAGTTATGAATACCGATAATATGTCTATTCACGGAATTACGATTGATTACGGCCCTTATGGCTGGTTAGAAAATTACGATCCGGATTGGACTCCCAATACAACAGACAGTCAAAACAGAAGATACCGATTCGGAAATCAGCCGCAAGTTGCGCAGTGGAATTTATTTCAATTAGCAAATGCACTCTATCCTCTTGTTAATGAAGCAGCACCTTTAGAAAAGATTCTGGATTCATTTATAATTGATTTTGAAGAAGATTACAAAATTATGTTTTTAAGCAAATTAGGAATATTTACTTCAAGCGATACTGATAATAAAATCATAAAAGGGTTAGAGGAAATTTTACAATTATCAGAAACCGATATGACTATATTTTTTAGAAATCTTAGTCAAATTAAAAAAGAAGATTCTGTAGAACAAGCATTTGAAAAGATCGAGTACGCATTTTATTTGCCACAGGAAATAAAAGATACAATTTTGGACGCATGGCAGAAATGGCTTTCTGTTTATCTAAAAAGATTGAGTAGTGAAACACTTTCTGATGAAGAACGTGCTTCAAAAATGAATGAAATAAATCCTAAATATGTGCTCAGAAATTATATGGCACAATTGGCAATAGATACTGCAGATAAAGGAGATTATTCTTTAGTAGATGAATTATTTCAGCTTTTAAAAAATCCTTATGCCGAACAGCCGAAATCGGAAAAATGGTTTGCCAAACGTCCGGATTGGGCCAGAACAAAAGTTGGCTGTTCAATGCTTTCTTGCAGTTCTTAAAAGCTTTTTTTGCCACGGATTACACGAATTCACACTAATTTCTTTTACTTTATATTTTAATTAAGTTTATAAAATTTGTGTGAATTCGTGTAATCCGTGGCAAATCTCTTTTACTTTGAGCTACTTATGTAATCTAGAATCATATTGGCGTGGATTCTTGAATTTTCTATAAACCATTTGTGTGTCTGCATACCGCCGCAGACAACGCCAGCAAGAAATAAGCCTTCAACATTGGTTTCCATCGTTTCTGAATTATAAACTGGAATTTTTAATTCATCATCAGAAAGCTGGATTCCCATTTTTTCAAGAAAATTCAAATCTGGTTTATAACCTGTCAAAGCTAAAACAAAATCATTTTCGATTGTGATTTTACCATTTGGCGTTTCAATTTCAACTTCGTTTTCTCGAATTTCGGTTATATTAGACTGAAAGTATGCTTTAATGCTTCCTTCTTCGATACGGTTTTCTATATCCGGTTTTACCCAATATTTTACACGGCTATTTATCTCGTTTTTTCGAATCACCATCGTAACATCTGCACCTTTTCTCCAACATTCCAGTGCAGCATCTACAGAAGAATTATTTGCTCCTACAACTAAAACTTTTCTAAAAACATATTCATGCGCTTCCTTGTAATAATGACGAACTTTAGGCAGATTTTCTCCCAAAACATTCATCTCAATCGGAATATCATAAAAACCTGTAGCAATTATAACATTCTTAGATTGATATGCTTGTTTGTCTGTTTTTATTTGAAAAATACTATTATCATCTTTCTTTACATCAATAACTTTTTCAAAAAGATTGATATTGAATTTAAAATAACGATGTATATTTCTGTAATATTCTAAAGCTTCCTGACGCCCGGGCTTTGGTGCCAGACAATTAAACGGAATATCTCCAATTTCCAATCTTTCGGCAGTTGAAAAAAAGGTCATATAAAGCGGGTAGTTAAAAATACTGTTTACTATCGCACCTTTTTCTATAATTAAATACTTCAGATTTTTCTTTTCGGCTTCAATGGCGCAGGCTAGTCCGATTGGACCACCACCTACTATTATAAGGTCGTACTTTGATTCTGTCATTTTATTTCTGCCAGTCTTTAAAAGGATTTTTGCTCAAATAAGCATTGTAATATCTTTCATCATTAGTAACTTCTTCACCAAGCCAGTCTGGCTTTTCAAAGGATTCTGTTTCAGAATTTAATTCAATTTCAGCCATTACCAAACCTTCATTTTCGCCATAAAATTCATCTACTTCATACACATGAATTCCTGATTTTATTTCGTAACGCGTTTTTTCGATTTTACCTTTCTCACACAATTTCAAAAGTTCTGTTGCTTCGTCCAGCGGAATTTCATTTTCCCATTCAAAACGGGACATACCGCCACTTTGACTTATTCCCTTTATAGTTATAAATCCTTTGTTCCCTTTAATTCTAACTCTAACAGTTCGCTCCGGAACAGAACTCAAGTATCCCTGAGCTATTTTATTCTGAGTAAAAGCCTGATTTTTGAAGTCGTCAGATTTGACAAGAAATTTTCTTTCTATTTCGACCATTTTAAAATGTAAATTATTTTTATGCAAGTTACTCATTTTAATCAAGTCCTTAAAAAGATAAAAAATGAAAAATTTGTTAATTTGAAAAATAGACTTTGAAGCTAAAAACCTTAAAATAACTGATTATTAATACATTACGTGTTATTTTTTTAGTTAAATTTGATAGAATCTTAACTTCATCGTCTATGTCTAAAAAAGCACTTTATCTATTAGGCATTGCAATAACCATTATTTTAGGTACTTTTTTATATCTGAAATTCTGCTGCAATTGCTCTGAGAAAATTACAACGGATGATACTCCAAAAACAGTTTCAACACCTGTTCAGGAGCCTAATTTTGTTCCGTTTGTACTAAATGGTCCTGGAATTGAATATCAGACAAATGATAATCTCAAGTTCCTTAAAAACAGCGCTACTTTAATAATACCTGTCAGTGATTCTGTCATAAGTGGTATTCAAAAATTAAAGACATTCCTGGTTTCAAACCCTCAGCAAAAAGTAACGATAACGGGCTATGCAACATCAGATGAAACAAATTCTACCAATTTTGAGAATCTGGGTCTGGCAAGAGCCAACGAAGTCAAAAATTATTTTGTCTCTGAAGGATTATCAGAAAAACAATTCAACACCAAAGGAGAAATTATAGGCAAATGGAAAATGAGTGCCGACACACTTCTAGGTCCCGCAAATTATGCATTTGACACTATAGATTCTACTTCCACAAGTGCAGGAACTGATGAGTGGACTGCTTTAAAAAGTAAAATTAATGCAGATCCGTTAATTCTTCATTTTAATACCAATCAGTCCAAAGAAACTTTAACGACTCTTGAAAAACAAAAAGTTGCAGATATTGTAAAATATACCGAACATGTAAAAGACGCTGTTGTTTTAGCTGTTGGACATTCTGATAATGTTGGAAATCGTGATTCAAACATTGTTTTAGGACAAAAAAGAGCAGAATTTTCTAAAAATTATCTTTCTAAAAATGGTATTGATGCCAGAAGGATTGAAACACAATCTAAAGGACCGGATGAGCCAATTGGAGATAATAATACTTCTGAAGGAAAGGCATCAAACAGAAGGACTGTAATTACTATTAAATAATTAATCAAAACATACGATCATGAATATACCTTGTATCTTAATACCTGCACTAGTAGGACTAATCTGTGGAATTTTAGGCTACTTACTAGGAAAAATGAATTCGAAAAATGATGATTCTCTTGCATTGTCACTTCAGGCCGATTTGGATGCCTGTAAAGCTAATACCCGAAATCTAAATGGAAGGATTTCAACTTTAGAAGCAGATTTAGCGGCAGCAAAATCTAAACCTGCACCACAATCGTTTGCAGCAAGCGCTCCAACTGTAATTCCATTTAACAGTGAATTGGCAGCAACGGTGCTCGGCAAGAAAATCAAAGAAAATGACCTGAAAATTGTCGAGGGAATCGGACCAAAAATAGAAGCTTTGTTTAACGATGCCGGAATCAAAACGTGGTATGATCTTTCTCAGGCTTCAACAGAAAAATTACAATCTATACTTGATGCAGGTGGCGAGAATTACGCCATACACAATCCAAGCACATGGGCAAAACAGGCTTTAATGGCTTACCAGGGAAAATGGCAGGAATTGAAAGACTGGCAGGATAGTCTATTAGGCGGAAAAGAGTGATTTTTTTTAAGGTTCAGAGTGACAAAGTAGCAAAGTTGCAGAGTTTTTAGCTTTTGTTGAAACTTTGTCTCCCTTACTTTTCTTAATTAATAACAAAAAAAAAGGTACAAAGTTTTTTTACTCTGTACCTTTTTTACTTTGTCACTTTGCTACTTTGTCACTCTGAATCTTAAAAAAAATCCTTTTGCCACTCTTTGTCTAAATTATACCAAAGTCGTCCATTTTTGACTTCTAATGGACAATCTATATTATTAGTATATAATGCACCGGTTCCTAAACCTTGTGGCATTTCTGAATTTTGAAGGAAAGTCCACTGCGCTATTGCATTCAGACCAATATTACTTTCTAAAGCTGAAGTGATCCACCAACCGATATTGTATTTATCTGCTAATGAAATCCATTCTTGTGTTCCTTTAAAACCTCCAATAAAACTTGGTTTCAAAATAATATATTGTGGTTTTATTTCTTGCAGTAATTTTTCTTTTTCTTCAAACGAAAATACACCAATAAGCTCTTCATCTAATGCAATTGGAAGTGGTGTCTCTTCACAAAGCCTTGCCATTTCTTTTACATTTCCTTTTTTTATCGGTTGTTCAATACTATGTAATTGAAATTGATTTAATTGAATTAATTTATTTAAAGCTTCACTTACAGAAAAGGCTCCATTTGCATCAACACGAATTTCTATTTCTTCCGCTGAAAAATGACTTCTTATAAATGCTAATAATTCCAATTCTTTTTCAAAATCGATTGCACCAATTTTAAGTTTTATGCAATTGAATCCATTAGCTAACTTGTCCTCAATTTGCTGTTTCATAAAAGCAGATTCTCCCATCCAAACCAAACCGTTTATATTGATTGAACTCACATTGTTAGTAAAATCTGAAGGAAATAAAAGATATGGATTTTCACTCTTTAACGATAAAAAAGCCATTTCAATGCCAAATTGAATGGATGGAAATTCTAATAAAGCTTCCCAAAGTGCTTTTTCTCCTAAATGAATATTATCACAGGCCCATTTTAGTTTTTCTTCATAATCATCACGATCATCGACGCTTAGTCCGCGAAGGATTCCACACTCTCCTATTCCTTTTTTACCATTTTCTTCCAGAATTATAAACCAGGTTTCTTTTTCGGTCATAATTCCTCTCGAAGTTCCGGATGGCCTTTTAAATTGTAATAAATATTTATGATAAGATGCGTTCATTTTCTTTTTAATGCTAAAATAATTGGGTACTGAGAGGCTAAGTTTTTTTTAAGCAACTTAGTTGTATAATTTTAAGATTTTCTCAAAATCTTTTGAAGGCAAACCTGCTTTTTCAAAGGTCTGAAAATCGAGTTTTGTTTTCTCAATCCAGCTTAAACTGTCAGTAACATTTTGTGTTTGGTATTTTTTATAAATAGTTTTAGCAGCGCTGTAATCGTTGCTTACCAAATAAACATGAGCCAAATTCAATTTTACCATAAGTTCCGTATCATCCAGTTTTTCTCCGTCCTGAAGTACTTTTAATGCTTTTGCATATTGTTTGGTCAGAATATAACAATATCCCAGAGAACTGTAATCTAAAGCGGTTGCTTTTCCTTCGTTAACAATAGTGTTTAATTTCGGAATCGCTTCATTGTATTTTTGTGTTTTGATTAAAGATGACGCCTGTTTTCTTAAATCATTAAAAACATTTTTAGAGATATCAGCATCTTTGTAACAAGAATTTCCAAAATCTTTATACACTTTTGTTTTTTCAACAGCCAGTAGTTTCTGAAACTCATCATAACGATATTGTTTCATGATTTTGTTTAAAATACAAACGCAAAAATCGTCAGAATTAGCCATTTTTTGTGCCATTGTAGACGTTTTGCACAAACTTATGATTTCGTTTTTATTATCCTGATTCCAGCCACGGTTCAGCTTAGTATCAACCCAAGGGACTACTTCTAAGACTACTTTTTGGCTTAAAATCCAGTTTTTACTTTCAAAACCAAACCAGATTGTACTGATGTTTTCTTTTAAACAAGATGATTTGTTAACCGACAAACGTTTTGCGTCTTTACTAACTGGCTCTGCCTGAGAATAACAAGCGTTCGTGATTTTACCGTCAGAAACGTACTTTTTAGCATTTTCGTTTGAGGTAAAAATTGAATAGGTACATTGGTCGTCTCCTGAAATTTTAGACATTAAGAAAACCGCACCAGCCGATCCCTGACTTACCCCAGACGGATCAGGAATTGCTTTTAATAAAGAAACCAGGCTATTAGCCATTTCCTGATTTTTATCTAAAAGTGTAATTCGATAAACGATTTCTGTAGTTCCAACCGGCAAATCTTCTGTCGCAATAGAGATTCTATCACGAGCCGGAACCATAATTTCTTTTGTCGTTGCTCGTTCTTTGTCCCAATAACCGTCTTTTTGAGCAAAAACGTTATAAGAAACCACAATAAAAAGAGAAAGGAATATTTTTTTGAAAGTTGATTTTTGTGAGGATGCCTTAATTGCCACAGATTTCACAGATTAAAATGATTTTTATTTTAAAAACTCCAGTATTTCAATAACATAGATTGTGCCAAATAACTTTCTGATGAAGCAGATTGCTTTAAAAACATGTAGTCGAAAGCGAGATTACTTTCTGCTTTCGACTACATTTTTGCATGATAATTATAATTCTATTGATTCTCCTATTTCTAAAAGCATCAAATCTTTTCCTTTATCGAAGAATTTACGAATAGCTTCTTCATGATTAATTTCGATATAACCGAAAGTATCAAAGTGATACCCTAAAATTTTGTCACATTCTACAAAATCTGAAGCGATAATCGCATCCTCTACATCCATTGTGAAATTATCTCCAATTGGAAGAATTACTAAATCTAATTCTGTACGAAGCGGAATCAATTTCATGTCGTAAGTTAAAGCGGTATCTCCCGCGATGTAAATGTTTTTATGCTCGCCTTCAATTACAAAACCCCCAGGATTTCCACCGTAAGTTCCGTCAGGAAAACTGCTGGAATGAATTGCGTTTACATATTTTACTTTTCCGAAATCAAATTTCCAGCTTCCACCGTGATTCATTGGATGTGAATTGAATCCTTTATTTCCGTAGTAAGTTGCAATTTCTGCATTGGAAACAATCACTGCATTTGTATTTTTTGCAATGGCCTCAACATCCAAAACGTGATCGCCATGTGCATGCGTAACCAAAATATAATCTGCTTTTATTACATTAATATCAATTCCGGAAGCTTTTGGATTTCCGGTAATAAAAGGATCTACAATAATATTTTTTCCTCCTACTTCAATTGCCAAAGAAGCATGTCCGTAATATGTGATTTTCATTTTTATCTAATTTTAAGTTTAAAGTTGTTTCTATCTTCCGCCTAAAAACAAGTTCACAATGATGTCCGAAATCAACGAAATCATACAAACGGTTAGTAGGATTGAAAGTAAAAAAGTGCTCAACGCCAGTTTTTTTAATTCCGGATCTAACAACTTAGGATCCTGATTTTTATAAACTGTAATTAAATGCTTAGTTAAAGGAATATAAGCCAATATAAACAAATATTGATCAAAGTTGTAATCGCTCAGAATAGCAAAAACGACTACTAAAAGCATTGCTGTAACGATCAAAGTATAATGGTAAATTTTAGCATTTGCAGCGCCTATTTGTACTACAATCGTATTTTTTCCTGCTTTTTTATCCGATTCCTGATCACGCATATTGTTCAAATTCAAAACCCCAACACTCAATAATCCAATTGAAATGGCTGGCAGAATCAAAAGCGGATCAACCTCTTTCGCATATAAAAAATTCACTCCTAAAGTACTGACCAATCCAAAGAAAATGAAAACGAATACATCTCCAAATCCTCTGTAACCATAAGCTCCGTTTCCAACCGTATACTTAATAGCTGCTACAATTGCAGCAATTCCCAATAGTAAAAAGAAAATTGAATATCCAAAGTTATCTTTGCCAAAAGCAAAATAAATCAAGATTATGGCAGACAATAAAGTTAGTAAAGAAGTAATTATAATGGCTTTTTTCATGGCTTGAGGCGTAATAACACCACTCTGAATAGCACGCTGCGGTCCTACCCGATCTGCGTTATCAGTACCTTTTACTCCATCACCATAATCATTGGCAAAATTGGATAAAACCTGTAAACCTAATGTTGTTAAAAGTGCGAAACCAAAAATCTTCCAACTGAATACTTCTGTCGGTGTGTTAATAGTTTCTGTTGGATTTGATAAGGCGTATATACTTCCAACTATAATTCCGGAAACTGATAAAGGCAATGTGCGCAATCTTGCGGCTTCAATCCAATGTTTCATATTGTAATTTTAGATTTTAGAATGTCGATTTTAGATTATTACATTCTGATTAAAAATAGATAGATTGAAAATCTAATATCTGAAATCAGAAATCTAAAATTATTATGGCAACCATTTATTTTCCCCAAAGTTCGGTTTTCTCTTTTCTAAGAAAGCATTTCTTCCTTCTTTTGCTTCTTCTGTCATATAAGCTAAACGAGTTGCTTCTCCTGCAAAAACCTGCTGTCCAACCATACCGTCATCTGTTAAGTTCATAGCGAATTTTAGCATTTTGATCGAAGTTGGCGACTTTTGAAGAATTTCCTGTGCCCATTCGTACGCAGTAGCTTCCAATTCGTCGTGCGGAATTACGGCATTTACCATTCCCATTTCAAAAGCTTCCTGTGCGGAATAATTTCTACCTAAGAAAAAGATTTCACGAGCTTTTTTCTGACCTACCATTTTTGCTAAATAAGCAGATCCGTAACCTCCATCAAAACTAGTTACGTCGGCATCTGTTTGTTTAAAAATAGCATGTTCTTTACTGGCAAGTGTCATATCGCAAACTACGTGTAAACTATGTCCGCCTCCAACTGCCCATCCCGGAACAACTGCAATAACAACTTTAGGCATAAAACGAATTAAACGCTGTACTTCCAGTATATTTAAACGGTGCTGACCATCATCTCCTACATATCCCTGATGTCCACGTGCATTTTGGTCTCCTCCACTGCAAAAAGAATAAACTCCGTCTTTTGTTGAAGGCCCTTCAGCAGAAAGTAAAACAACTCCAATTGAAGTGTCTTCTTGTGCATCATAAAAAGCCTGGTATAATTCTGAAGTGGTTTTAGGGCGGAAAGCATTTCTAACATTTGGTCTGTTAAAGGCAATTCTCGCTACTCCATTGCATTTTTTATAAGTTATATCTTCAAATTCTCTGGCTGTAATCCAATCCATTTTGATTTTTTTGTTTAAATAATTATACGGTAAAAATAAGGCATTTTTACAATTTTACCTACTCAATTTGGGTTAAGTCTTAACGAAATCGCCACACAATGTTAACAATTGGTATTTACTTACAAAAAATAACATTTTTTAACATTAGTTTAGAAAAATAATAATTAATTTTACATCCTAGAAATCAACGAGATACATTTTATTTACTTGATTTCAGATTGATTTTCTTTCACTGATTTATTAACCTAAAAAATGATTTTTTTGAGAAAATTTAAAAAATTTGTCGCTCATTTTTTTAGGGTTTTCACTAACAAACCTCAAACTAAAGAGCAAATGATTTATGTGTTTGTCGAAACTTCAAAAAGAAAAAAGTAACACCTAAGGTTAAAGGTTAGAATTGTAACTATGATTAGTATATAAAGGATAACGAAAAGAGGAAAAAGTACTAATTCACACTTTCTAAAAGTTATTTTATAAACCAATGGAGCAGCCGTGAAATTCTCTTTTTGCTTTTAAGATATTTGCATTAATTGTTTAAAAGACATACCGTCAATAGGATAATCTCTAAAATACGTAAAGCTATTATTCTGAGATGGATTCGAATTATTTTATTTCTGTTTTTTTTTAATTACAATTTTTTTTAAAACTAGAATAAAAAGCAAAAGGCTGCTCGTAATGAGCAGCCTTTTGTGTTATATATACTTTCGCAAATTCCAAAAATGAAAATTCCAAATTCCAATACTTTGTGTTAAAGCTATTTTTGTAATTTGGAATTCGAAATATTGGAAATTTAATTTATTAAATAAATTCCGTCTTCCTTTATTTCAATAAGTCTTTCTTTGTATAAGGTTCCAATTGCTTTTTTAAATGATTTTTTACTCATTTTTAAAACAGTCTTGATGTCTTCGGGATGGGAATTATCGTTTAACCTTAGAAAACCTCTGCTTGCTCTTAATTCACTTAAGATTTTTTCTGCATTCGGTTCGATACTTTCAACTCCCTGAGCCTGAAGCGCAACATCAATTTTGTTATCAGGACGAATGTTTTTGATATAACCACGTAATCTTTGACCAGTTCTGATAGAATCATCATAAACTTCGTCTTTGTACAAAAGACCTTTGTGTTGTTCGTTGATAATTACATTGATTCCCATATCGGTAATATGAGAAACGATTAAATCTACTTCTTCTCCTTTTTCAACTGTTAAATCGTCATTGCTCAAAAACTGATTGGTTTTACTTGATGCAACCAAACGATTAGTCTGTTTGTCCATGTACAAATAAACCAAATAACGTTTGCCTTTTTCCATTGGACGGGCTTGTTCTTTGAACGGAACCAGAATATCTTTTTCCATTCCCCAATCCATAAAAGCCCCAACATTATTGATATAATTTACACGCAAAAGAGCAAATTCATTCAATAAAATATAAGGTACTAAAGTGGTTGCAACCGGTCGTTGTTCGTGATCCAGATAAACAAAAACGATTAATTCTTCTCCGATTTCAAACTCTTTTGGAACATATTTATTTGGCAATAAAACATCGTGAACACCTTCTGGATCAATTTCAGGATTACCTAAAAACAGACCTACTTTGGTATCACGTAATATAGTTAGAGTATTGTATTTTCCTATTTCAAGCATTTTTTTAATATTCTAAGTTGATTATACAACTAAGTTTTGTCATGCAAAGGTACGAAGTTTGAAAATGTTAAATCAAAAATGTTTAACATAAAATAAAAAGTGCCGCAAAACGACACTTTTTATTTAATTCTAATAGGTAAAGAGAATTAATTTAAACTCTTAAAATATTGTTTTAGAATAACATCATTTTCAGTTGTTGGTGTAAAAATCTCCAATATTGTCGGAGCATCATCACTTTGATATAGAAATTCTATACCTGTATTTAAGCTTTCTGAATCATTAGCAACAAAATAATTACAGTGATACATCTTAGCTAAATGTTCTGCAGTTAAATGATGCGAAGTTTCAAAATAAGTATTGAAGACCGGTTTTTCCTGATGTCCCGGAAGAATTCTGAAAATTCCTCCTCCTCCATTATTTACTAAAATAATTTTAAAGTTTTTAGGAATATAAGCATTCCAAAGCGCATTACTGTCGTACAAAAAGCTGATATCGCCGGTAATAAAAATATTTTGTTTTGAATTCCCAACTGCCGCACCAATTGCTGTAGATGTACTTCCGTCAATTCCACTGGTGCCGCGATTGCAGAAAACTTCAATCGATTCATCAATATCAATTAATTGTGCATAACGAATTGCGGAACTATTACTAACCTGAAGCTGACTGTTTTTAGGAAGCGATTCTATCACTTTTTCGAAAACTTTAAAATCTGAAAAACCAATTTGACTTAAATATTCTTTTCTCTTTTCCAGTCTTTCTTTATATACAGAATCAATATTTTCAAAATAATCACTTTCTACAAATGTCGTTTTTGAAAGTAAATCTTTAAAGAAATCATTTGGCTGCATTTCGACATGTTTCGTTAACGCTCCAAATGTATCGTAAGCACGCAAAGTATCAATATGCCAATGATGCTCTGGTTTGTATTTTCGTAAAAAAGCTTTAATTCTTTTTGAAACTACCATTCCACCAAAAGTGATTAAAACTTCCGGATTAAACTCTTTAAAATCAGAATCATCAAAAGGTGTAATTAAAGTATCAATACTATTAATAAAATTAGGATGATGAAGATTAGAAGTTGTTTCTGTAAGTACCACAATTGAAGGATCTGAAGCTAAATTTTCTATAATTTCCTTGTCAATTGTATTCGCTTCATTAACTCCAACCAGAACTAATTTTCTTTTCGCTTTATTCCAAACAGAAACAAATTCGTCACTATTTTCTATATTTTTTGTGCTGATACCAGAAATGAAATTGGTGATTTTCGGTTGAACCGAAAGTTCTTCTGTAGTTTCATACAAAGGTTCTTCAAAAGGCGCATTAATGTGTACAGGTCCTTTTTTCAGAATTGCAGCCTCAATCGCCTGATTGATTTTTAAATCATTTTCTTCTGAAGCTTCCTCCGTAAGATTAGCATTAAAAACCGAATGATTCAAAAATACATTTTGCTGACGAATCGTTTGTCCGTCACCAATATCTATTTTGCTCTGTGGACGATCAGCAGAAATTACAATTAAAGGAATCTCACTGTAGAATGCTTCCGCGAAAGCGGGATAATAATTTAATAAAGCTGATCCTGAAGTACAAACAACAGCAGTCGGTTGTTTAGTTTGCTGTGCGATTCCTAATGCGAAAAAAGCGGCGCATCTTTCGTCTGCGATACTATAACATTTAAAATTAGGATTTTGAGCAAATCCAATCGTTAAAGGGGCATTTCTGGATCCTGGAGAAATAATAATATTGATAATGCCTTTGGCAGATAAAATTTCGATAATGCTTTGTGCAAGCGCTATTTTGGGGTAAATCATTCTGATCGTGTATTACTTTTATAAAGAAAATCACTAATTTGATTTTTCTTAATCTTGCTTACAAAGTTACAAAGTTCGCAGTTTATTTATATTACAATTAGGAATATATTAAGGCTCTTTCTCAAAAAAGGAGATATATTTGTAAAATCGAATTATTAATAAAAGCCTGACTTAATTATGCGTTTCTTTTTACTACTCTTTTTAGCTGTTACTTTTCAAACTGTACATTCTCAAAATCAATTTGTTCCTGTTGATATTCCGTATAAAACAGCACTGGAAACTGCCAAAAAAGAAGGAAAACCGCTTTTTGTGATGCTTTATGCAGATTGGTGTCCGCATTGTAATTTGATGAAAAGTGAAGTTTTAAGCGATCCTGCCGTAATTGATTTTCTGAACAAAAATTTTGTTTGTACTTATAAAAACATCGAAAAAGAGGAAGGAATTGCGCTAAAGACTAAATTCAGTACCAAATCACTTCCAACTTTTTTATTTTTAGACGCCAATGAAACGCTGATTTATGCCTTAAAAGGGGAAATGAAAAAAGCGGAGTTTCTAAATGAGCTTAAATATTCTTTAAATCCGAAAATGCAGCTACCGTATTTAGAAAAGGAATTCATGATTGATCCGAGTAATTCAGATAAATATTTCACTTATTTAAATACTTTAAAGAAAGGAAAAGACAGAACAGAATTATCTCCGGCAACTCATACCTATTTAAATACACAGTCTGATAATCAGTTGGTCAGCGAACTAAATTGGAGGGTTATTGCAAATGGTGTTACCGATATTAAATCAAGAGAATTTCAGTATGTTTTAAAACATCAAAAAGAGTTTGCTGCGGTTGCTTCTCAAAGTAGAATTGATCGAAAAATTGAAAGTATTGTTAATGAATTGCTTCGTCCTTTAGTAGATAATTTAGATACTGTAAACTATTATAAACAAAGAGAAGTTGCAAAATCGATTCGTTTGCAGAAAACAGATTCATTAGTTTTCAAATATGATTTAACTTTGGCAGAAAGAACTGAAAAATGGGATTTTTACAAAAAAGTCACTCTTGAAGATACTGAGAAATTGGCCTGGAAAGATGCGAGCTTTCTTAAAGATATCGGGAATACTTACTTGAAGCATATTAACGATACAGAAAGCTTAAAAAAAGCGATTTATTGGGTAAATCATTCCTTAGAATTGAATGATTCTTATGATGGAAATTTGCTTGAAGCCAAACTTTATAACAAAATAAAAGATAAAAAGAAAGCTTTAGAATACGCTAAAGAAGCCAAAGCCTTTGCTAAAGAAATGGGCTGGGATTCTAAAGATGTAGATGCATTACTGGCAGAACTAAACAAAAAATAATTACCTAAACACAATGAGCATCATTTTAAGATCAGCTACCGAAAACGATTTGCAAAAGATATTAAAAATAGTAAATCATTCCATTTTACATACAACAGCCAATTATAGCTATGAAATTCAGACCTTAGAAGTGCAACAAAAATGGTTTGAAGATAAAAAGGCTAAAAATCTACCTGTTGTGGTTGCCGATTTAGATGGCGAAGTCGTTGGTTTTGGGAGTTATGGCCAGTTTCGCGAAAAGATTGGCTATCAATATACTGTAGAGCATTCTGTTTATGTAGTAGATAATATTATTGGAAAAGGAATTGGCTCTAAACTTTTAACAGAATTAATTCGTTTAGCCAAAGAGCAAGGTTTCCACGTTATGATTGGTGCAATTGATGCCGATAATGCCGGAAGTATTGCCTTTCATGAAAAATTTGGTTTTGTAGCAACCGGAACAATTCGGGAAGTCGGCTATAAATTTGATCACTGGCTGGATCTGGTTTTTATGCAACTGATTTTGAAGTGATTTTACCGCAAAGACACAAAGATAAACGCAAAGTTCGCAAAGTTTATTTTTTTGTCATTCTGAGGAACGAAGAATCACACTAGTATTTCCGTTCAGTAATTCTCCAATCTTTGTCGAGTTTCTAATGTGATTCTTCGTTCCTCAGAATGACAAAAAAGCCACAAATTTGTGGCTTTTTTTGTTTTGAAAGTTATTTTAACTTTTTATCCAATTGATAACTTCCGGATCTGTTGGTAAAGTTTTGGGTTTAATTACTTTTACTAATTCCCCTTTTTCGTTGATTAAGTATTTTTGAAAATTCCATTCTACTTCAGAATCTTGTAAGCCGTTTTTAGATTTCTGAGTTAAGAATTTATATACTTCACACATATCATTTCCTTTAACTGAAACTTTGTTCATCATCGGGAAAGTTACACCGTAGTTCTGCTGGCAGAAACTTTCAATTTCTTTTGCTGTTCCTGGCTCTTGTGAAGCGAAATTATTGGCTGGAAAACCTACAATTACAAAACCTTTATCTTTATATTCTTTGTAAATCGCTTCTAAATCTTTGTATTGGGGAGTTAAACCACATTTTGAAGCTGTATTTACAATCATTATTTTTTTGCCTTTCAAGGACGCAAAGTCAAAAGTATCTCCGGATAAATCTTCGACCTTAAACTGATAAATGTTTTCTTTTACCATAATTTCTTTTTTAGGTTTATGACTCGTTTGAGCCTGAACTTGCGAGGCCATCATAAATAATGCACTGCAAACTAAAATTGCTATATTTTTCATCGTATAATTTTTTATAAAATTAACTAAAATACATTTCACTAAAACTTAAATTTTATTAATCAAAAGTTAAATAAAAAATGAAGCCTAACGTTAATCAGACGTTAGGCTTCCCCCCATACAAACAAATCAAACCATGAATTAATTATTATGCAATCTCTTATTAGTAAAATATCTCTTCAAAAATTATAGTTGATGACCCGGTTATATCGAAAATCTTTTTATCCCCCAATGCCTAACGCACTTTTCAAAATATTTTCAAATGGCTTGTAATATTGTATCTATCTGAATCTTAACTTAATCGTTATGACATACTAAAAAGTCTTCAATCTGGAAGTCCGGGCACATCAACTATATTATTTTTTCTATCTAAAAATTTAAAGAACATTATTAAAGTTCACTGTCTATAGAGCTTAATAAACACTATAATGTAAACCAGTAAATCGAATATTTTTATAAAATCCATAATCTTAAAAGTTTATCTATTTATAATAAATTCTTCAATCTCAACTAAATTTCAAATTGTCTTACAATAGTCAATTCTTTTTTAAAGTCGTTCTCATTAAAAACGGTCATCGCTAATACAGTGGTTAATCCGACGATGAGTATTTTTATTATTTGCTTGCTATCCATAATATTGTTTTTTTAAGAACGACTTTCGATATACTCTTTAAAGTGTGTTATTTCAGAATCAAATTATTATGATCTTTTTCTTACTTATAAAATCATTTACGTAATTGGATTGTTTTTGGTTTTAAAAAAAATAAAAAAAAACATCGTTTTTTTCAAAACCCTTTATTTATCTAGGGTTTGGACTACAAAAAAAAATAAAAAAAATCCAAAAAAAATGAATTATCTTTATAACAGTTACCACTAAATGTCTAAGTTTTCAAGTTTAAACCTAAAAATCCAAATCTATGAGTCAAGAAGAATTATTAGTTTTAATTTACAAAAAAGACGAAAAAGCTTTTACTCACTTGTACGATATGTACTCTAAAAGCTTATTTGCCGTCATACACGTCTTAATCAAAAATCGAGAAGAAGCAGAAGATGTTCTTCAGGATGTTTTCGTCAAAATCTGGAAAAATATCGATTCTTATAATGAAAGTAAAGGCCGATTTTACACCTGGATACTTAATATTGCGCGAAATACATCAATCGACAAGCTTCGTTCGAAAAACTTTAATAACAGTCAAAAAAACCTTTCCTCGGATAATTTCGTAAATCTGTTAGATGACAGTAATAAATTAACCAATAAACTTGATGCAATCGGAATTCAGGAATTTGTCAAAAAACTGAAACCAAAATGTATTGAGATCATTAATTTATTATTCTTTAAAGGATATACCCAGCAAGAAGCTTCAGAAGAATTGGCAATGCCACTGGGGACTATCAAGACACAAAACAGAAACTGTATTAACGATTTACGTAATTATTTGAAAATCTAATGGAAGCACAAGAATATATAGAATCAGGAATTCTAGAGTTGTACGTTTACGGCTTATTAAGCGAAAAAGAAAATCTGGAAATAGCTGAACTGGCAAAAAACAACCCTGAGGTAGATCAGGAAATTATTTCAATAGAAAAAGCTGTTATAGCTTTATCATCGAGCTTCTCTCCTTTCCATTCTGTTGAGAATTTTGAGAAGATTAAAGCTCGTCTGGAATTGAAACATGGAAAAGTAGTCGATATGAAACCAGCTTCAAACTGGTCTCAATATGTAGGCTGGGCAGCTGCCGTATTGTTATTGCTAGGTTTAGGATATCAAACTTTAGAACTATCTAAAACAAAAGATGCTATTTCTACAGTTGGAAATGAGAAAAATAAAATTCAAAAGGAATATGCTTTCTTAGATCAGCAGAATAAGCAAACTGAAAAGAACTTAAGTATTGTTAGAGACATTAAAAACACCGGGGTTACTCTTGGCGGTCAGGCAGTTTCTCCAACTTCTTTTGCAAAAGTATACTGGAACCAGCAAACTAAAACGACCTACATTGATGCCGCAGGTCTTCCAACACCACCTAAAGGAATGGTTTATCAGGTTTGGTCTTTAAAATTAAGCCCGGTTCTTACTCCAACCAGCATTGGTTTACTTGATAATTTTGAAGGAAATACTCAAAAAATCTTTGCTGTAAGCCAAACCGATTCTGCGGAAGCTTTTGGAATTACTTTAGAGCCTGCAGGCGGAAGTCCAACTCCAACAATGGAACAACTTTATACTTTAGGAAAAGTTTAAAATTTAATTTCGCATAAAATATAAAAGGAGCTGTTTTCTAAAATAGCTCCTTTTTTTTTCTTCGAAGAAGTAAAAAATTTACAAAAACAGGTACCATCAAAAATCCTATTTCAACATTATTTAGACTTTTAAGAGACACCGAAATTAATTATAATAAGTATTTTTGAATCATTGTAATAAAACTAAATACTTGATAGAACAAGCACAGTATTAAACAAAAATTACAGGCACATGAACTCTTTAGATTGAGTAAAACTGTACTTTTATAATGAATACTAGTAGTAAAATAAATATGTAATCCATTTTTAAATTCAAAAATCTATGAAAAAGCTCTTATTAATATTGCCAATATCATTCTTTGTTTCAGGAGTTTTTGCACAAAACCAGGAATCTTCATCACAGCGTATTGTAGGAAATTGGTTTTCAAACACAAACCGTAATATAAAATGGTATTTTACTCAGGATGGAAAAGTTTATAATTATAATCAGGATAGAATGACTGTGATGTATAAATATACTATTTCACATAATTGCCAAAACTACTCTGATGACAGAGCCGAATTTATAACTTTAAGGGACAAAGACGGAAATGAATTTTGTTTTAAAATAAACGGAATAAACGAAAATAAAAATGGTATTTTATCACTAATCAACTTAAGCAATAATCAATCTCTTGTTTTTGTAAATGATGTTAATTTAAAAATACCATAATAGCTGAAAGCTAAATCTATTATCAATTTTGAAATATAAATAAAATGCCTCTTAAATTAAGAGGCATTTTATTTAGTATTATATTCAATTAAGAAATTCTGTCTTTCATAATTTGTTCTACAACTTCAGGATTCAATAAAGTCGAAGTATCTCCGAAATTAGAAAAATCTCCTTCAGCTATTTTACGTAAAATTCTACGCATAATTTTTCCCGAACGCGTTTTTGGCAAACCTGAAACGAATTGAATCTTATCTAATTTTGCAATTGGACCAATGTGATCCGCAATATACTGGTTAATCTCTTTAGATAAATTCTCTTTGTTTCTAACCTCTCCGGTTTCTTTCAGAATAACATAACCATAAAGTGCATTTCCTTTAATATCATGAGGGAATCCTACAATAGCAGATTCTGCTACAGCAGGGTGTTCGTTAATTGCATCCTCAATTGGAGCAGTTCCTAAATTATGTCCTGAAACGATTACGACATCATCTACTCTACCGGTAATTCTGTAATAACCAACTTCATCTCTTAAAGCTCCGTCACCTGTAAAGTATTTTCCAGGGAAAGCAGAGAAATAAGTTTCTTTATAACGTTCATGATTACCCCAAATTGTTCTGGCAATTCCAGGCCATGGAAATTTAATACATAAACTACCAACAACCTGATTACCTTCAATTTCGTTACGTTTTTCATCCATCAATACTGGCTGAATTCCAGGTAAAGGCAATGTTGCGTACGTTGGTTTTGTTGGCGTTACAAAAGCAATTGGAGAAATCATAATTCCACCTGTTTCTGTCTGCCACCATGTATCCACAACCGGACATCTTTTATCACCAACGTGGTCATTGAACCAGTGCCAGGCTTCTTCGTTAATTGGCTCTCCAACAGATCCAATAACTTTAAGCGATTTTAGAGGATATTTTTGGATATAATCTAAACTTTCTTTTGCTAATGAACGGATTGCTGTAGGCGCTGTATAGAATTGTGTAATTTTATGTTTTTCGATAATATCCCAAAAACGACTGAAATCTGGATAAGATGGAACTCCTTCAAAAATTACAGTAGTCGCACCATTTAATAATGGTCCATACAATATATAAGAATGTCCTGTAATCCATCCGATATCTGCTGTACACCAGAAAATATCATTTTCTTCATAACTGAAAACATTTTTAAAAGTATAAGCTGTGTACACCATGTAACCAGCTGTAGTATGCACCATTCCTTTTGGCTTTCCTGTTGATCCTGATGTATACAAGATAAACAACGGATCTTCAGCATCCATAATTTCAGCAACGCTATTGTCAAGAGCTGCGTTTAATAATGGCTGTAACCAAATATCACGGCCTTCTTTCATTTTAACTTCAGTCTTAGTTCTTTTAGCTACTAAAACTTTAGTTACAGAAGGACAAGTTTCAAGAGCTTCATCAACAATTCCTTTTAAGTCAATTGTTTTATTTCCTCTATAACCACCATCTGATGTGATAACCATTTTACATTCACAATCATTAATTCTGGCAGAAACTGCAGAAGCAGAAAATCCTGCAAAAATAACTGAATGTATTGCTCCAATTCTGGCACAGGCTAAAACAGAAACAGCTAACTCAGGAATCATTGGTAAATAAATACAAACTCTGTCTCCTTTACGAACACCTTGCTCGCGAAGAACGTTTGCCATTTTCGATACTCTTTCGTATAATTCGTTATACGTTATATGTAAAGCTTCTTCAGAAGGATCATTTGGCTCAAAAATAATTGCCGTTTTGTCTCCTCTTTTGCTTAAATGTCTGTCGATACAGTTTTTGGTAATGTTAACTTTAGCATCTGTAAACCATTTTACTTCAGCTTCAGCCATATTAAAATCAACTACTTTTTCCCATTGCTGGTACCATGTGAAATTTTCTTCGGCTATTTTTCCCCAAAATTTTCTTGGCTCTCTTATTGACTTATTGTAATGCTTGAAATATTGTTCTAAATTTTCAATTTTGTAATAGCTCATCTTTGTTGTTGAATTTTTTTATAAATGTATTAAATCTGAATGTATTCTTAAAACAATTTAATTCATAAATTTTACCAAAAAAAAGCATTTTTTTAATAAAATATGACAATTATTTGCATTTGAATTAAAATTTTATTTTTTAAACCAAAATAGAAAGGCAAAAAAAGGCATAATAAATAGATATTATGCCTTTTTTAATTTAACAAATTTCAATAACAATTAATCTTGTAAACTGCTTTACAATACTTTTCTCTACTTTGAAAATAGCAGCATCATTATTAATTAAAACAGAAATTTCAACAAGTATATTTTTTCAAATATACCCCAATATAAGGGATCAGCTTCACTTAACTTACACTCGCGGAAGCTAAGTGAATGCAATATGCATCTATATCTATTCTCTTTAATAAGTGCTTACTAATTCAAAATATTACAAATCATTGATACAGTGCAAATCCCGCAAAATCCAATTTTGCGGGAATTCCCAATTTTTTAATTATCCAATTTTCTTCATAGCTGTCATAGACTCTCTCAACCAAGCTCCCACTTCTTCGATAGGATGTTGACGAATTTCTCTATTTACAGCAATTAATACTGCATTATCAACTGCATTTGAAGTTGAAAACGGTTTTCCTATGATATTAGTATCTACTTTTTTCATGAATTCAGTCAATAATGGCTTACATGCATGATCAAATAAATAACATCCGTATTCAGCTGTATCAGAAATTACGCGGTTCATTTCGAATAATTTCTTTCTTGCAATTGTGTTAGCAATTAATGGCAATTCGTGTAATGACTCGTAGTAAGCAGATTCTTCGATGATACCAGCTTCTGTCATTGTTTCGAAAGCTAATTCTACACCAGCTTTTACCATTGCAATCATTAATACTCCATTGTCAAAATATTCTTGCTCTGAGATTGGAGCTTCTTGTGGAGCTGTTTTTTCGAAGTTAGTCTCTCCTGTTGCAGCTCTCCATTTTAACAAGTTAACGTCATCATTTGCCCAGTCAATCATCATAGTTCTAGAGAATTCTCCAGAAATGATATCGTCTTGGTGTTTTTGGAATAATGGACGCATGATATCTTTTAATTCTTCAGCTAATTCGTAAGCTTCAATTTTTGAAGGATTGTTTAAACGATCCATCATGTTTGTGATACCTCCGTGTTTCAAAGCTTCAGTAATAGTTTCCCATCCGTACTGAATTAATTTTGAAGCGTAAGCAGCATCGATTCCTTTTTCAACCATTTTATCGAAACACAAAATAGATCCTGTTTGCAATAAACCACAAAGAATAGTTTGCTCTCCCATTAAATCTGATTTTACTTCAGCTACGAAAGATGATCTTAAAACTCCCGCTCTGTGACCTCCAGTTGCTACAGCGTAAGCTTTTGCCTGATCTAAACCAAATCCGTTTGGATCATTTTCCGGGTGAACTGCGATAAGAGTTGGAACTCCAAATCCTCTTTTGTACTCTTCACGTACTTCAGAACCTGGACATTTAGGAGCACACATAATTACAGTGATGTCTTTACGAATCTGCATTCCTTCTTCTACAATGTTAAATCCATGAGAATAAGATAAAGTAGAATCTTTTTTCATTAATGGCATAATAGCAGTTACCACAGCTGTATGTTGTTTGTCTGGTGTAAGATTACAAACTAAGTCTGCAGTTGGAATCAATTCTTCATAAGTTCCTACATTGAAACCATTTTCAGTCGCATTTTTATAAGAAGCTCTTTTTTCAGCTATTGCATCTGCACGTAATGCATAAGAAATATCTAAACCAGAATCTCTCATATTTAATCCTTGATTCAAACCTTGTGCTCCACAACCCACGATCACAACTTTCTTTCCAGCTAATGCTGCAATTCCGTCTGCAAATTCTGATTGCTCCATAAATTCGCAAACCCCTAATTGTTCTAATTGTAATCTAAGTGGTAATGTATTGAAATAATTTGCCATTTTTGTTTTAATATTTAATGAAATGAAATTTTATAATTGATTAATTTATAGCTAATACTAATTTTATTTGAACGATTCCAACAAACTTGAAATTTCCATTTTTTGTTTAGAAACCGAAATTCTTCCTGAACGTACAAACTGCATAATTCCGTATGGTTTGAATTTTGCATAAAGTTCTTCAATTTCAGAACGTCTTCCTGATTTCGAAATCACGAAGAAATCACGAGAAACAGTTACAATCGTAGCCTGACTCTCCTTGATGATATTCTGAATTTGTTTCTCGTCAAACAACAAACTTGAAGCGATTTTAAATAAAGCATTTTCCAGGAAAATAGTCTCTTCATCTGTATGATAAAATGCTTTTATAACTTCAATTTGTTTTTCAATTTGTCCAACAATATTCTGAACCCATTTCTCTGTTGTATTTACTACAATGATAAATCTTGAAACATTCTCTATTTCTGATTCAGAAACATTTAGACTTAATATGTTAATGTGACGCTTTAAGAATATCCCCGATATTCTGTTCAACAATCCCACGTTATTTTCTGAGTATACCGATATGGTAAATGTTTTATCTTCCATTTTGTTTTTTAGTTTTATTTGTTTCAGGTTCCAGGTTTCAAGTTCTGGTGAGAACGTGAAACCTGAAACTTGAAACTTGAAACTTTTTTTAGCTTAATCTAATTTCTGAAACACATGCTCCTGTTGGAATCATAGGGAAAACATTGTTTTCCTTTTCCACCATGACTTCTAAGAAGTAAGAATCTTTTGAAGCCAGCATTTCTGCAACTGCTTCGTCTAAATCTTCACGTTGTGTTACTTTTTTAGATTTAATATGGTATCCTTCTGCAATAGCAACAAAATTTGGATTGATCATTTTTGTTGATGCATATCGATTGTCAAAGAACAATTCCTGCCATTGACGTACCATTCCTAAAAATTCATTATTTAAAATAACAATCTTAACCGGAACCTGAGTCTGGAAAATTGTACCCAATTCCTGAATTGTCATTTGAAAGCCTCCATCGCCAATAATCGCTACTACTTCACGTTCCGGTTTACCCATTTTAGCTCCGATAGCAGCTGGTAAAGCAAATCCCATTGTTCCTAATCCGCCGGAAGTAATATTACTTTTTGTTGAATTGAATTTTGCATAACGACAAGCAAACATTTGGTGCTGACCAACATCAGTAACAATAATCGCATCACCTTTTGAATGTTTGTTAATCATTTCAACAGTTTCACCCATTGAAATTCCTTTGCCATTTGTTGGATTTAATTCTTCTTTAATAACAGAATTAAATTCAACTTCTTTTAAAGCTTTGAATTCATTGTGCCATAAATCATGCGATTTAGCATCAATCAATGGTAATAAAGCAGCTAAAGATTCTTTTACATCACCTAAAACAGCGATTTCTGTTTTAACGTTTTTATCAATTTCAGCCGGATCAATTTCAAAGTGAACTACTTTTGCCTGTTTTGCATAAGTGTTAAGATTTCCAGTAACACGGTCGTCAAAACGCATTCCGAAAGCAATTAATACATCGCACTCATTTGTCATTAAGTTTGGCGCATAATTTCCATGCATTCCTAACATTCCAACATTTAAAGGATGATCTGTTGGCAATGCTGACAAACCTAGAATGGTCCACGCAGCCGGAATTCCTGATTTCTCTACTACAGCTTTGAATTCTGCTTCGGCCTGACCCAAGATAATTCCCTGACCAAAAACAATAAGCGGTTTTTTAGCACTATTAATTAAAGCCGCCGCTTCAGCAACTTTATCTAAATTCAATTTTGGAACCGGAGTATAACTTCTAATTCCAGTACATTTTTCATAACTAAATTCAAACTCATCAAACTGAGCATTTTTAGTAATATCAACTAATACTGGACCTGGACGTCCAGAACGTGCAATATAAAAGGCTTTCGCCATAATTTCTGGAATCTGAGATGCCTCAGTTACCTGAAAATTCCATTTTGTAACCGGAGTTGAAATTCCAATAATATCAGTCTCCTGAAAAGCATCAGAACCTAATAAATGTCTTCCAACCTGACCTGTAATACACACCATTGGAGTTGAGTCAATTTGTGCATCGGCAATACCTGTAACTAAATTAGTTGCTCCTGGTCCCGAAGTAGCAATTGCCACCCCTACTTTTCCTGTAGCTCTTGCATAACCCTGAGCTGCATGTGTTGCACCTTGTTCGTGACGAACTAAAACATGGTGTAACTGATCCTGAAATTTATATAATTCGTCGTAAACCGGCATTATAGCACCACCCGGGTAACCATAAATTAAATCTACTCCTTCTTCTAACAAACATCTTATAACGGCTTCTGCCCCTGATATTTTCATAGTATATTGTTTTTTCAATGTCAAATTTCAATTTCAAAATTCAATGGTAATCATAAAATTCAATTTCAATCTTAAACTTTAAATTGATTTTTAAATTTTTATTTTTTATTGCTATTGCTTTTTGATATTGTCATTGCTATTGATTTTTGATATTGTTATTTTAAAATTAATTATCGGTTACACAGCCAGTTGATGCACTAGAAACCGATCTTGCATATTTAAGTAAAACTCCTCTTTGCACCTTTAAAGGCGGCTGAACCCAAGCCGCTTTTCTAGCTGCAAATTCCTCTTCAGATATTTTCAGGTCGATTGTATTTTTTACAGCATCGATAGCGATTATATCTCCATCTTGTACTAGTGCAATACCACCACCATCATAAGCCTCTGGTGTAACGTGTCCTACCACGAAGCCATGCGAACCTCCAGAGAACCTACCGTCTGTGATCAGAGCACAACTGCTTCCTAATCCGGCACCAATAATAGCAGATGTAGGTTTCAGCATTTCAGGCATCCCTGGACCACCTTTTGGTCCGCAATACCTGATGACGACTACATTACCTGGTTTAATTTTTCCGGCCTGAAGACCTGGAATTACTTCAAATTCACCTTCAAATACTACAGCTGGACCTTCGAAATATTCCCCTTCTTTGCCACTGATTTTTGCAACAGCACCTTCAGAAGCAAGATTCCCGTATAATACCTGAATATTTCCAGTTGGTTTTAAAGCTTTTTGAATTTCATGGATTACTTCTTGTCCATCTTGTAAATCCGGAGTAGATGCTAAATTCTCTGCCACTGTTTTTCCTGTTACAGTTAAACAATCACCATGAATAAGTCCTACTTTTAATAAATATTTCATAACCGAAGGAATACCTCCAACTTCATGAATATCTTCCATCATATATTTGCCACTTGGTTTCATATCAGCAAGAACAGGAGTTCTGTCATTAATTGCCTGAAAATCGTCCAAAGTGATTGTGATACCAACAGAGTGAGCCATTGCGATTAAGTGCATAACTGCATTTGTAGAACCTCCTAACACTGCTACAATTGTAATAGCATTTTCGAAAGCTTTGCGAGTCATGATATCTCTTGGCTTAATATCTTTTTCTAATAAAACTCTCATTGCAGCTCCGGCAGCAACGCATTCATCTCTTTTTTCCTGACTTAAAGCCGGATTGGAAGAACTGTATGGCATACTCATTCCTAATGCTTCAATTGCAGAAGACATTGTGTTTGCAGTATACATACCGCCACAAGCCCCAGCACCCGGGCAAGCATTTTGAATAACACCTTTAAAATCTTCCGGAGTAATTTCGCCTTTTACTTTTTTTCCTAAAGCCTCAAAAGCAGAAACGATATTTAAAGATTCTCCTTTCCATTTTCCTGAGTGAATAGATCCTCCATAAACCATCATTGCCGGACGGTTTAATCTACCCATCGCAATCAATGCTCCAGGCATATTTTTATCACAGCCAGGAATTGCAATAATACCATCGTACCATTGTGCTCCTGCAACCGTTTCAATAGAATCTGCAATTACATCACGAGAAACCAAAGAATAACGCATCCCTTCTGTTCCGTTAGAAATTCCGTCACTAACTCCAATAGTATTAAAAATAAGTCCGACAAGATCTGCATCCCAAACACCTTTTTTAACATCTTTTGCTAAATCATTCAAGTGCATATTACAAGTGTTACCATCGTAACCCATGCTCACAATACCTACTTGTGCTTTTTTCAAATCTTCTTCAGTTAAACCAATTCCGTACAACATCGCTTGCGCCGCAGGCTGTGTTTGATCTTGAGTGATGGTCTTGCTGTACTTATTTAATTCCATTATAGTTTTATTTTTTTTTAATTTTTTATTCAAAAAAAAACCTTCCAGTATTTGGAAGGTTTGTAATATAGTTTTTCAATTATATTTATAACATTCCCGATGCAGATGTGTGAATCACATTGACAACAACGACAGAAATAATAATAATTGAGATTTGCATCATTTACTTTTTTAGTGTCACAAAGGTAGACAAACCTTTGGAACTAAAAAAATATAATCTCAACATTTCAAATACTTCTTGTGATTATCTTCACTTTTTAACAAAAAATATTAAACAATTGTAGATTGTCCAATACTTACATTATCATTATTAAAATACAGTAAATCATCTTTACTGAAAATAAAATTCGAAACAAATTCCCCTACTTCGTTTGTACCGAATTTAGAGTCTGGTTTTAAATCAACTGTAACTACCTTGTATTCAATTGCTTTTTCTACTGCTTTATAAACCACATTAGCTTCTTTAGTTAACCCGAAATGCTCTAACAAAAGGGCTGCTGCTAAAATAGAAGCAATCGGATTGGCAATGTTTTTTCCCTTTGCCTGAGGATATGATCCGTGAATTGGTTCAAACAAAGCATTCTTTTCTCCTAAAGACACTGATGGCAATAAACCAATAGATCCTGTAATTACACTTGCTTCATCAGATAAAATATCTCCAAACAAGTTTTCAGTCAAAATCACGTCAAATTGTTTTGGATTTAAAATTAACTGCATTGCCGCATTGTCAACAAATAAGAAATCAAGTTTAACATCCGGATAACTCTCGCTCACTTTCTGAACTACTTTTCTCCACAATCTTGAAGTTTCCAAAACATTTGCTTTATCAACCATTGTTAGCTTTTTGCGTCGTTTTTGAGCCGCTTTAAAAGCTAAATGTGCAATTCTGGTAATTTCTTCTTCTGAATATTCACATAAATCTGAGGCGTGTGTTCCTGCTTCATTCAGTGTTTTTTCACCAAAGTAAGCACCACCAGTTAATTCTCTGAAAATTGTAAAATCAGCTCCTTCAATAATTTCTCTTTTTAAAGGAGAAGCTTCAATTAACGCTTTGTAAGGTTTAATTGGACGAATGTTAGCAAACAGACCCAATTCTTTACGAAGCTTTAATAATCCCTGTTCCGGACGAACCTTTGCATTTGGATTGTTATCATATTTTGGATCGCCAATTGCTCCAAGCAAAACTGCATCTGTATTTAAACACAGATTAAGTGTTTGTTCCGGCAAAGGATTTCCTGTTTTATCAATTGCAACTGCTCCCATGAGCGCATCTTCAAAAACAAATTCATGATTGTAAACTTCAGCAATAGCGTATAAAGCTTTTTTTGCTTGTAAAAGAACCTCAGGTCCAATTCCGTCTCCCGGCAAAACTGCAATTTTCAAATTCATAACGTCTCGTTCTTTATGTATTTAAATCCTAATATTGTTCCTATTCTTGTTTAATTAGCTTCTAATTAATTCTCCTTCAATTTTAGAAGCTTCGATGATTTGATGAATATCTGCATCTACTACTTCTTTTTTGATATCTGCGAATTTCAAAAACTCAACATATACAATGTCTAATTGAGTTTTTGTAAGCTCATAACCTACTTTTTTAGCTCTGTAAGCCAAAGCAGCTCTTCCGCTTCTTGCAGTCAAAATAATTGAGGATTCGTTTACACCAACTTCAAGCGGATCCATGATCTCGTAAGTTGCTCTGTTTTTGATAACACCATCCTGGTGAATCCCGGAACTGTGTGCAAAAGCATTAGCTCCTACGATTGCTTTGTTTGGCTGTACAATCATTCCCATACTTTCAGAAACTAAACGACTCATTTCGTTTAATTCTCTTGTATTGATGTTTGTATCTAAATTTAAGTAAGGGTGTTGTTTGAAAATCATTACCACTTCTTCAAGCGCTGTATTTCCCGCTCTTTCGCCAATACCATTAATAGTACATTCAATTTGTCTTGCTCCATTGATAGCTCCGGCAATAGAGTTTGCAGTAGCCATTCCTAAATCATTATGACAGTGACATGAAAGGATTACGTTTTCGATTCCTTTTACGTTTTCTTTTAAATATTTAATTTTTGCTCCATACTCTTCTGGAAGACAATATCCAGTTGTATCAGGAATATTCAAGACTGTAGCTCCGGATTTGATAACTTCTTCACAAACTTTAGCCAAGAATGCATTATCTGTTCTACCTGCATCTTCTGCGTAGAATTCAACATCTTCAACATAAGATTTAGCATGAGCTACCGCATATTTTGCTCTCGCAATAATATCTTCCGGTGTAGTTTGTAATTTGTGGAGTATATGAGATTCTGAAGTTCCGATTCCTGTATGGATTCTAGGTTTCTTAGCATGCTTTAAAGCAGCTGCAGCAACATCAATGTCGTTTTTTACGGCTCTTGTTAGTCCGCAGACGGTTGCATTTTCTACAATTTTACAAATCTCAGAGACCGATAAAAAATCGCCCGGACTTGACACAGGGAAACCTGCTTCGATAATGTCAACTCCCATTTTGTCTAGTCGTTCTGCGATAACTAATTTTTGCTTAGTATCTAACTTGCATCCTGGAACTTGTTCACCATCTCGCAAAGTGGTGTCAAAAATTTGAACTTTCTCTCTATTCATATTCATTAATTTAATGTAATTTCACATCTTGATAACAAATATATATTGTACTATCGCAGTATGAAATTCATTTTAATGAAATTATACTGCTCATAAAACGATTTATATCTTATTAAATACCTTATTATCAATAAGTTACATTATTATTTTTTACAATGGCTAACCATCAAAAAGATTTCTTATTTGTTTTAATCAAATCACTTTCGAAATCAGAAAAAAGGCAGTTTAAAATTTTTGCAAGCCGATTAGAGACGAGTTCAAATACAAAATTTATCGAATTATTCAATATTTTGGATAAATCTGAAGTGTATGATGAAAAACTTATTCTTAAGAGTGGCGTTATCCAAAAAGTTCAGTTATCTAACTTAAAATCATACTTATACAAACAAATTTTAGTTAGTATCCGATTGAATATTCCGAGCCAGAATATTCGTTATCAGCTTCGTGAACAGATGGATTTTGCTGTTATTCTTTATAATAAAGGATTGTACAAACAGAGTTTGAAAATTTTAGACAAGACCAAACAACAGGCGCTTGAAAATGATGAAAAATATATGGCGTATGAAATTGTTGAATTTGAAAAATTAATCGAATCCCAATATATTACCCGAAGTATTCAGGGGCGTGCTGATGAATTAGTGGTTCAGGCGAAAGAATTAAATTATCGTAACACTATTTCAAGCAAGCTTTCCAATTTATCACTTCAATTATACGGAATAATGCTAAAAACAGGATACGTAAAAAGTGATGCCGAATATAAATATATAGACGATTATTTCAACAGACATATTGCAAAACTGGATGAAAGCAAATTTGGTTTCCGCGAAAAATATTGGTTTTATAACGCTAATCTTTGGCGAAGCTTTCTGGTTCAGGATTTCTTAGCCAGTTATAAGTTCGCTTATAAATGGGTTCAGCTTTTTTATGATAATCCTAATATGATTTATCTAAATCCTGTGTTTTTCTTGAAAGGAAATCATTATTTCCTGGAATCGCTTTATATGTTAAAGTATAAATCGAATTTCAAGAAATACCTGAATCTTCTCGAAGAAACCATTGCAGATCCTAAATTTCCCGTGAATGATAATCTTGCCTCGTTATCTTTTCTGTACGTGTATAATAACAAATTAAACCTGCATATTTTAGAAGGTACATTTGCAGAAAGCGAATATTTGATTCCTGAAATTTTAAGTAAGATTAAAATTCATAGCGAACATCTTGATGAACATCACGAAATGGTGTTCTTCTATAAAATTGCTTCTATTTATTTTGGTGTTGAAAAATATAACGAATGCATCAATTATTTAGACAAAATAATCAATAACAAAAACTTAACGATGCGTGAAGATTTAATGTGTTTTGCGAGATTGTTGTCTTTAATTGCACATTATGAATTAGGAAAAGATTATTATTTAGAAAATCATCTCAAAAGTACCTATAAGTTCTTGCTAAAAATGAATGATTTACATGAAGTTCAAAAAGAAATCATTAAGTTTCTAAGAAATTTAAATAACTTTTATCCTGCTGATATCAAGAAAGAATTCAAAAAAATGCACGCTCGTTTTGTTGAGCTTGAAAAGAATACTTACGAAAAAAGAGCTTTCTTATATTTAGATATCATTTCGTGGCTCGAAAGCAAAATTGAAAACCGAAAAATCGCTGATATAATTAAAGAAAAAGCGAAGCTGAACAATCGTTAGATATAAATCACAATAAACTCTGTGTAAAAAAACAAACCCGACAGGTTTTTAAAAAACCTGTCGGGTTTTATATTTTTAAAGAACAATTTCTAAAAACTCGTAATTTTCAAATCCTTAAATACTTTTTTTGTAATATCCTTTCGGCAACTGCCAAAATCAGCTCTATTACTATTTCTGTTCTGTAAAAGTCTGGTAGCAAAAAAATAACTTCCATTTTCTTTTTGAATGTATCCTACCCACCAGCCAATATTAAATCCTTTTTCTCTGGTCCATCCTGTTTTGGAATGAATTTCATAACCAGAACCTTTTTCACCAAGCATAACGTTTTTTACAATCTGCATATTTCTCTTTGAAAAAGGCAGCTTTTCATCATATAGCTTTTTTACAAACTCAACCTGATTAACAGGAGAAATTCCAAAATCACCAAAATTCCAAAAATCATTGTCTTTTTGAGAGAGATTGACATTTCCGTAATGACATAACTTTAGATACTTTTCGTAATTTTTTCTGCCAATTTTCTTTGCCAATTCTATAAATACCCAGCCCGCAGAAACTTCAAAAGCTTCTTTTACAGTCATATCATGATAGATTTCAGGCCTGTAACCATATTTTACAGTATCTGTTGTTCCTACCCATTTTACGACATCATTTTCACTGCTAATTGTTTTTGTCTCAAGTGCAATGAGAAGATTCGCAATTTTAAAAGTAGAAGCCGGTAATGTCTCAACATTCGTATCAACGTTATCAGATAAAATCCATTTATGCTTTACATTATCATAAATGACAATTGAGCCAGTAACTCCACAAGAATCAAAATATTTTTTTAAATCCTGACGAACAACAACTGAATCTTTTTTCTCTAATACAACATCACTTGTCTCTTTTCTTTTAGATATACAAGAAATTAAAAATATGCTTATTAGTACTAAAAATAATTTACGAATCATTCGTCAGAACTTTTTAAAGAATTTAAATTTATTCTATAATATTAGAAGTTGTTACATAGAAGTTTTTATCTACTTCCAGTTTTCTGTCTTCATTCTCTGTTTTGACAGACTGCCATTCTGTAGTTGGTTTCAACAAGGTTTCCACTCCGTTAATTTTAACTTTTACAGGCATATCAAATTTCGAAACGCAATTGGTCCAGTGATAACCTAAAGTTCCGTTTTTAAACATATATTCAAAAACCGGAATTTGAGTAGTGGTTAAATACTGAGCATAAACTCTGTTAAAGTTAATTCCTGATTGCTCGTTGATATAATCTTCAATTTGTTTTGAAGTAACTGTCTGATGGTAAAATGTTTTGTTCAAACCTCTCAGAATAGATTTCCATTTTGCATCATCATTAATAATCTGACGCATTGTATGAAGCATATTTGCTCCTTTTGGATACATATCACCTGAACCTTCATTATTTACATCATAATGTCCGATGATTGGTTTATCATTTTCGATATTTTGTCTGCAGCCAATAACATACTCAGCACCGGCATCTTTCCCATAATAATATTCCACAAAAAGACTTTCAGAGTAGTTTGTAAAACTCTCATGAATCCACATATCAGCAATATCTTTATACGTAATATTATTTGCAAACCATTCGTGACCAGACTCATGAATAATAATGAAATCAAATTTTAATCCCCAGCCAGTTCCGCTTAAATCTTTTCCTAAATAACCTTGTTTGTATTGGTTTCCATAAGTTACTGAACTTTGGTGTTCCATTCCTAAATACGGCACTTCCACTAATTTATAGCTATCTTCATAAAACGGATATGGTCCAAACCAGTTTTCAAAAGCCTTCAGCATTTTCGGAGCATCTTTAAAATGCTCTTTAGCTAAAGCTAAATTATCTCTCAATACATAATAATTACAATCCAAGTTCCCTTTTTCTCCTTTAAATACTTCAGAGAAATTTACATAATCTCCAATATTAATATTTACACCATAATTATTAATTGGGTTTGAAACATACCAATTAAAAGTTTTAGTTCCGTCTTTTTCTTTTTTGACACTTTGCAATCTTCCATTAGAAACTTCAGTTAAATCTCCTGGAACATTTACACTGATTAACATATTTTCCACTTCATCATACATATGATCTTTACACGGCCACCAAACACTCGCGCCTAAACCCTGACAAGATGTTGCGATAAAATCTTTTCCATTTTTATCTTTTTTCCATGAAAATCCTCCATCCCATGGCGCTCTTACCGCTTCTTTTGGTTTTCCGCTATATGAAATTATAATATCTTTTGTGTCGCCCACTTTCTGTTTTTCATTCAAAGTAACGAAGAAAGCATTACCGTCTCTTTCAAACTTTAGCTCTTTTCCGTTCTGAGTTACCTTTTTAATATTCATTGGTTGTTGCAAGTCGATCTGCATTCTGTTGTTTTCTGTTAAAACAGTATAACGAACCGTGTTTGAACCTGAAATTGATTTTTCAGAAGGATTTACTTTTACGTTCAGATGATAGTATTTTAAATCCCACCAGGCTCTTTCTTTTGTGATGCTTCCGCGTAAAGTATCCTGATGTGTAAAAACAGTTTCTGACTTATTCAAAAGTCCCTGAGCATTGGCGGTAAAACCAATCAAAAAGGCGAAAACTACGCCACCGAAGTATTTTTTCATTATTTATAAATTTGAAATAATAAGGCAATTAAACCAGCTTAATCTTCAACAAATGTAAACATTCGAATCAAGTTTTTTAGAAAATTATCATTTCAATACAAACAAACAACGTTCAAATTCATTATTCTTCTCTATTTTAGTGCTTTTAAAATTTTAGATTTCATAAGTATGAGATTAAAGAAACTGATTTCCTTTTTAATAATAATGTTTTCTATAGTTATCAATTCACAAAACATTCCTGTATATAAAACCAATAATCCAATAAGAATTGATGGAAATTTATCTGACTGGGATAAACCTTTTTTAGGGCCTTTTGTCATTCACAATTCAGGAGAAAAAGCTTTGCAAAATACTTATGTTTCTTTTTTATGGAATGATGAAAATCTGTACATCGCCTACAATTGTACCGATTCTAATATAGTCGGAAAACCTCAAACTAAAGATGCACAAATATTTTATACTGATGATTTGGTGGAAATTTTTATAGATCCCGACGGAGACGGACAAAATTATGTTGAGATTGGAGTAAATGCCTTTTCGACAAATTATGATCTGCTTTTAAGATGTATTTCCCCTGAATGTGGAGGATGGAAAACAGAAACAGGCTTTAACATTAAAGGAATGGAAACTGTTAGCAATATCAATTTAGATGGATATACTGTGGAAATTAAAATTCCCTTCGCAAGTCTTGAAAAGATTAGAAATGCGAACTTTACAAAACCTAAAATTGGTACAAAATGGAAAGCAAATGCCTTTAGAATTGATTATGGAAAAACGATTGAATATCAAGCTTTACAACCTTATAAGAGTTTAAAGTTTGGTTTTCATCAGCCGGAAGAATTTGCTGTTTTTGAGTTTTTGGAATAATTAACTTATCTAGTAGAAAAATTGCAGTACTTCACTTGGCTTATAATACTCTGCATTATCAACTAAAAACTTAAAAGCTGTATTATTTTTTGCCATTTTATAAACTTCAAAAATAGATTTATTGCGTACAAAATTTATATTTTGATAAAATCTATCATTAAAATTCCCATAAAATGTATAGGTTTCCAAAAACATAGCAATACCTTTCTTTAAAACTGTTGGATTTGAAAAATCCTTAGGAAGAAATATATTTGGTAAACTATTATCATCTACATATAATTCTCCAGTACTTTCATTAACTGGATAAAAAATACCATTTGGCAGTTTTTCTAAAAACAAAATTAATCTCTGTCCTTTTTTTAATTCTTTAATTCTAGGATCACATAACCATTCTTCCCAAATAACGACATTTATTTTTGAGTTTGATTTTCCTTTAACAAATTCAGTTATTGTAAATTGATATTCGTTTTTTGAGACCTTAGAGATAGTTCCATCAACTATTAAAACAGCTTTAGAAATAACTATTGAATATGGGGTAACATTTTTCTTAAAACCATAGTTTAAAGTCGAAACTAAAAATAAAAGCAAGCATACAAGTAATCTCATATCAATATTATTTAATACTAAAATAATACATTTTTCTGTCATTTCGATCGAAGGGAGAAATCACACCAGTTAATCGACAAAGATTGGAGATATACTTTGCGGAGTTTCTAGTGCGATTTCTCCCTTCGGTCAGAAATGACAAGACTTGTTCTAAATATTACTTTTGACGTTTTTTCAAAACTTCAATAACATCATTTAATTGAAATCCTTTTGCCTGCAATAAAATCAAGTAATGAAACAGTAAATCGGCGCTTTCGCTAAGGAATAAATCATCATTATCATCCTTTGCTTCAATAACCACTTCTACAGCTTCTTCTCCTACTTTTTGAGCTATTTTATTGATTCCTTTTTCGAATAGAGAAGCTACATAACTTTTCTCTGAATCAGCATTTTCTCTGCGTGTTTTGATCGTGTTTTCTAATTGAGAAATAAAACCATAGTTCGCCTCATTTGGTTCCTGCCAGCAAGTATCTGCACCAGTGTGACAAGTTGGCCCAACAGGTTTTGCCTGAATCAAAAGTGTATCGCCATCGCAGTCATTTTTGATACTTACTAAATTTAAAAAGTTGCCACTCTCCTCACCTTTTGTCCAAAGTCTTTGTTTGGAACGACTGAAAAAAGTTACTTTTTGCGTTTCAATTGTTTTTTGAAGCGATTCTTCGTTCATATAACCCAGCATCAGAACATTTTTTGTTTCTGAATCCTGAATGATAGCCGGAATCAATCCGTGCGCGCTTTTGATATCGATATCCATAGTTGATTTTAGATTTTAGAGTTCAGATTTTAGATTAATTTCTAAACTTAGATTCTTGGATTTTAAAAATTTGAATTTCTTCTCAAATTCTAACTTCTATATTATTATTTCTTAATTCTTGCTTCAAAGCTTTAATTTCAATTTCTTTAAAATGAAAAACACTTGCCGCCAAAGCCGCATCCGCTTTTCCTTTTTGAAACGAATCTACGAAATGCTGAATATTTCCAGCGCCACCAGAAGCGATAATTGGAATATTTACCAATTGGGAAAGTTTAGCCAAAGCTTCGTTGGCGAAACCATTTTTGGTTCCGTCGTTATCCATTGAAGTGAACAAAATTTCTCCTGCTCCCCGTTCAGCAACTTCAACTGCCCAGTCAAATAGATTCAGTTCCGTTGGTACTTTTCCACCAACCAAATGCACTATCCATTGTCCGTCAATTTGTTTGGCATCGATAGCCACAACAACGCACTGACTTCCAAATTTCTGTGCTAAATCGTTTATCAACTGCGGATTCTTTACTGCCGATGAATTGATAGAAACTTTATCAGCTCCGTTATTCAACAGAACATCGACGTCTTCAACAGATGAAATCCCACCACCAACAGTAAACGGAATGTTGATTTTCTCGGCAACGCTTCGCACCATATTTACCAGTGTTTTGCGTCGTTCTTCAGTTGCTGAAATATCCAAAAAAACTAATTCATCTGCGCCTTCTGCCGAATAAATTTCAGCTAATTCTACCGGATCACCGGCATCACGTAAGTCAACGAAATTAACACCTTTTACAGTTCTTCCGTTTTTTATATCTAAGCAAGGTATAATTCTTTTTGCAAGCATTTTTTTTGTTGTTTCACAGAGATTCGCAAAGATTCTCAGAGCTACGCAAAATTTTGTGAATCTTTGCATTTTGCTTTGTGAATCTTTGCGAAATTTCTATTTATTTAAAATATAATTTTCAAGTTGCTTTAATGTAATTCTTCCTTCGTAAATCGCTTTTCCGATTATCGTTCCTTCACAACCTAATTCAGCTAATTTTGGTAGTTCATCAAAACTTGAAATTCCGCCTGAAGCAATTAGTTTTACTCCGTTAGCTTCTGCTAAGATTTTGCTGTATAAATCAAAACTTGGGCCTTGAAGCATTCCGTCTTTAGCAATATCAGTACATATAACGTACTGAATTCCTTTTGACTGATAGTCTTGAATAAACGGCACTAAATCTTCGTTTGATTCTTCTAACCAACCAGAAACCGCAATTTTTTCGTCTTTTGCATCAGCTCCTAATATAATTTTATCTGATCCATATTCTGAAATCCATTTTTCGAAAATCGCTCTGTTTTTTACTGCAATACTTCCACCTGTAATTTGATTTGCACCGCTTTCAAAAGCAATTCTCAAATCATCATCCGATTTTAAGCCGCCCCCAAAATCAATTTTTAAACTGGTTTGTGTGGCAATTTGCTCTAAGATTTTATAATTAACAATTTTACTTGATTTCGCACCATCTAAATCTACTAAATGCAGATATTCAATTCCGTGAGCTTCAAATGATTTCGCCACTTCAAGCGGATTCTCATTGTAAATTATTTTGGTATCATAATCACCTTTGGACAAACGAACACATTTTCCTTCAATGATATCTATGGCTGGTATTATTCTCATTTCTTGTTATTTTAGAATTCAGATTTTAGATTTTAGATTTTAGATTCTAAAACTGAAATTGATATTTTGATTTTTGAAATTTCAAATTGGAATTTGGAATTTTATTAATTGGAATTTAGCTTTAGAAAATTACCCAAAATCTTTTCCCCAACATCACCACTTTTTTCTGGGTGAAACTGAGTTCCGTAAAAATTATCCTTTTGCAAAGCCGATGCATATTCAACATCATAATTTGTTGTAGCAATAGATTCTTCGCAATTTGGCGCATAAAAACTATGAACCAAATACATAAATTCATTTTCTGAAATTTCTTTAAATAAATCTGACTTTAAATCATAAATCTGATTCCAGCCCATTTGCGGAACTTTTACTTTGTTGGAGAATTTTAAAACATCAACATCAAAAATTCCCAACCCTTCTGTATTTCCTTCCTCTGTTTTGTTACACATTAACTGCATTCCAAGACAGATTCCTAAAACGGGTTGTTTCAATTCGGGAATTAAACTATCCAAACCGCTTTCACGAAGTTTACTCATTGCAGAACTTGCTTCGCCTACACCAGGAAAAATCACTTTATCAGCCGATTTAATCTCTTCAGGATCATTACTCAAAACAGCTTTAAAACCCAATCTTTCAATAGCAAACATAATGCTTTGAATATTTCCTGCTCCGTAATTTATAATTACTATTTTCAAAATTAATTTTAGATTTTAGATTTTAGATTTTAGATTTCTCTTCAATGTAAAATCATTAATACTATTTTTCTTAACCGCAAGGTTCGCAAAGATTTACGCTAAGAACGCAAAAAACTTGTGTGCTTTGCGTAAATCTTTGCGTACTTTGCGGTAAAACTTTTTTACAACATACCTTTGGTACTTGGCAGAATCATTTTTTCAGTATCTCTTTTTACGGCTACTTTTATGGCTTTCGCGAAAGCTTTAAAAATGGCTTCGATTTTGTGATGTTCGTTGATTCCTTCTGCTTTGATATTTAAATTGGCTTTTGCTCCATCTGTAAATGATTTAAAGAAATGATAGAACATTTCTGTTGGCATTTTTCCTACCATTTCACGTTTGAATTCCGTTTCCCAGATTAACCAGTTTCTTCCTCCGAAGTCAATTGCAGCTTGTGCCAAACAATCATCCATTGGAAGACAGAATCCGTAGCGCTCAATTCCTAATTTATTTCCTAACGCTTTCGCGAAAACTTCTCCTAAAGCAATAGCTGTATCTTCGATTGTATGGTGCTCATCAACTTCTAAATCGCCTTTTACAAGGATTTCCAGGTCCATTTGTCCGTGACGCGAGATTTGATCCAACATGTGGTCAAAAAAGGCAATTCCGGTATCGATTTTGCTTTTTCCTGTTCCGTCAAGGTTTAGATTGATGTAAATATCGGTTTCATTTGTTTTACGGGTAATCGATGCTGAACGCGCTTCTAATTTCAAAAACTCATAAATCGTTTTCCAATCCATTGACTGTAAAACAATTGTTTCGTCTAATTCTTCACGTTTTGCTGAAATTTCATTGCTTCCTGCTCCATCAGTATCATTCATAAAAATGGCTTTTGCACCAAGATTTTTAGCCAGTTCAACATCAGTTAAACGATCTCCTAAAACAAAAGAATTTTCTAGATCATATTCGGGATTGTTCAAATACTTTGTCAACATTCCCGTTCTAGGTTTACGAGTTGGTGCATTTTCTTCCGGAAAAGATCTGTCAACAAAGATTTCATCAAAAACAACACCTTCATTTTCAAAAGCTTTCAGAATAAAATTCTGCGTTGGCCAAAAGGTATTTTCAGGAAAACTATCTGTTCCTAATCCGTCCTGATTCGTTACCATTGCTAGTTCGTAATCTAGTTCATTGGCAATTTTAGCCAGATATTGAAAAGCTTTTGGATAAAACTCCAGCTTTTCTAAGCTGTCTAATTGATAATTTTCAGGTTCTAAAACAATCGTTCCGTCACGATCGATAAAAAGTACTTTTTTCATAATTTATTTTTTTGCCACAGATTACTCAGATTTAAAGGATTTTCTTCTGTTGAGTTTATTCTTTGCCACGAATTACACGAATTTCCACTAATTTAATTCGTGCTAATTTGTGAAATTCGTGGCGACAGAAAAATCATTTTAATCTGTATAATCTGCGACTAAATATTTTTTAGTTTAACAACTTCAATTCTTTTATTAAAACAGCATTTTCTTCTTCTGTTCCAATTGTGAAACGAAGACAATTTTCGCATAAAGGCTGTGTGGTTCTGTTGCGAATTACAATGCCTTTTTCGATTAACTGATCGTATCTTTTGTTAGCATCATCTACTTTTACCAAAACAAAATTGGCTTCTGTCGGATAGATTTTCTCAACAAAATTCACGTCAAGTAAAACTTTAATTAAATCTTCTCTTTGTTTTATAATAGAAGCTATTTCCTGTTTTATTTTATCCGAATCTTTTAAACGTTCTTTAGCCCTTTGTTGTGTCAGTTCGTTTACGTTATAAGGCGGTTTAATTTTATTCAGAATTGAAATTACTTCTTCAGAAGCATAACAAATTCCTAAACGAATTCCAGCCAAACCATAGGCTTTTGAAAGTGTCTGTGTAATGACTAAATTTGGATATTCATCAATTTCTGTCAACCAACTTTCTTTATCTGAAAAGTCAATATAAGCTTCATCAATTACCACCAAACCTTTAAAGTTTTGAAGTAATTTTACCACACTTTCATCTGAAAATGAATTTCCTGTTGGATTGTTTGGAGAACACAAAAAAATGATTTTCGTATTTTCATCAACTGCTTCTAAAATCTTTTCAACTTGTGGCTGGAAATCTGTAGTTAAAAGAATTTCTCTATTTTCTACTGCATTGATATTCGCCAAAACACCATACATTCCATAAGTAGGCGGTAACGAAATAATATTGTCTTTTTTAGGTTCACAGAAAGCTCTGAAAAGTAAATCTAAAACTTCATCGCTTCCGTTTCCTAACAAAATCTGACTTTGTTTGGTGTTATTATTTTTAGCTAAAATCGCTTTAACCGAATTCTGCTGTGGATCCGGATAGCGATTTACCCCATTTTGATACGGATTTTCATTGGCATCCAAAAAAATCATATCAGCTGTATCAAAATCTTCAAACTCATCTCTCGCGGAAGAATAAGGTTTTAAGGATTTTACGTTTTCTCTTGTTATTGTATTTATATCGAACGTACTCATTTTATTTTCTTTATTCCTGCAAGGTTTCTAAATCCTTGTAGGCATTATTTATTAAGCTTCTAAATCGGAAATCTATTTAGACCTACGAGGTTTTGGAAACCTCGCAGGACTGCAGGCGTAATGTCACAGCGTTTTTATGCGCTTGTAATCCTTCGGCTTCAGCCATAGCTTCAATGGCTTTTCCAATATTTTGAATTCCTTTCTCCGATATTTTCTGGAATGTCATCGATTTCATAAAACTATCCAGATTTACACCACTGTAATTTTTAGCATAACCGTTTGTTGGAAGCGTATGATTGGTTCCTGAAGCGTAATCTCCAGCGCTTTCCGGCGTGTAATTTCCAATAAAAACAGAGCCCGCATTTACGATTCCATTGCAGTAGAAATCATCGTATTCTGAACAGATAATAAAGTGTTCTGGCCCGTATTCATTGATTAAATCCAAAGCAGTCTGATCGTTTTCAACATAAATTAATTTCGAATTCTCTATTGCTTTTTCAGCAATGGCTTTTCTAGGCAATACTTCTAACTGTGATTGAACTTCTTTTTCGACTTCATCAATCAGTTTTTTTGAAGTCGAAACTAATATTACCTGACTATCTGTTCCGTGTTCTGCCTGAGATAATAAATCTGAAGCTACAAAAGCTGGAACTGCAGTATCATCAGCCACAATCAACAACTCTGATGGTCCAGCCGGCATATCGATTGCAACGCCAAACTGAGTTGCTAATTGTTTTGCAACAGTCACAAACTGATTCCCTGGGCCAAAGATTTTATATACTTTAGGAATGCATTGCGTTCCAAACGTCATTCCGGCAATAGCCTGAATTCCGCCTACTTTTAGGATTTTAGTAACGCCGCATAAATTCGCAGCGTATAGAATTGCAGGATTAATTTTTCCTTTTTTATCAGGAGGAGAACACAATACGATTTCTTTACAACCTGCAATTTCTGCAGGAACTGCCAGCATCAAAACTGTTGAAAACAAAGGAGCTGTTCCGCCTGGAATGTATAAACCAATTTTTTGAATTGGTCTTTTTTCCTGCCAGCAATTTACGCCTTCGATAGTTTCAACTTCAACTCTATCGGTTTTCTGAGCTTTGTGAAATTTATAGATATTGTTTTTAGCTAATTCAATTGCTTCTTTTAATTCACTTGGAATCAAATTAACTGCTTCTGAAATTTCTTCTGAAGTTACTTCGTAATTCTCTAATGAAATTCCGTCAAAAATTGAAGTGTATTTTGCTACAGCTTCATCTCCTTTTTTCTGAACTTCTCTGAAGATTTCTTTTACCGTAACCTCAATATCGTCAATGGTCTGCGTTGGTCTTTTTAATATATCTGACCAGGTTTCTGGTTTTGGATTGTTGATTTTATTCATAATATTTTATATTAAATTCCAATTTTTTAAAATCTCAAATTCCAATTCTTTGCCTAAAATTTATACCGCAAAGTGCGCAAGGTTTTTTTTATTTGCTTTGTCTAAAAAAGTTCGCAAAGCTGTTGCCTAAAATTTGATTTTGGAATTTGGATTTTTATAATTGGAATTTCTTTTGTTTATAGTACCATTTTCTCAATTGGACAAACTAAAATTCCTTCTGCTCCTACTTCTTTCAATTGATCTATTACATCCCAAAAGGTATCTTTATCGATTACAGAGTGAACACTGCTCCAACCTTCTTGTGCCAAAGGAAGAACCGTTAAACTTCTTAAAACCGGAAGAATTTTTCCAACTGCATCGATTTTATCATTAGGAACGTTCATCAAAATATATTTAGAATTTCTTGCTCTTAAAACCGCCTGAATTCTGAATTTCAAAGTATCAATGTGTTTTTGGATTTCCGGAGAAACTTTTGGAGAAACAGCTAAAACCGCTTCACTTTTTAAGATAACTTCAACTTCTTTTAAATTGTTTTTAAACAAAGTACTGCCACTTGAAACAATATCTACAATCGCGTCTGCAAGACCAATATTTGGTGCAATTTCCACAGAACCTGAAATTTGGTGAATATCTACAGTTAAACCGAATTTACTAAAATATTCGTTAACTGTATTCGGATAAGATGTTGCAATTCTTAAACCTGCTAAATCTTGTACAGAATTGTATTCAAATGTTTTAGGAACTGCTACCGAAACCTTACATTTAGAAAAGCCCAGTTTTTGAACTACTTCAATTCCTTTTCCTTTTTCTACTAAAAGATTGTCGCCAACAATAGCTAAATCTACTACTCCATCAATTAAATATTGCGGAATATCTGAATTTCTTAAATATAAAACTTCAAGAGGAAAATTGGAAGCTTCTGCTTTTAACTGGTCAATTCCGTTGTTGATTGAGATTCCGCAGTCTTTTAAGATTTGGATACTGTCTTCGTTTAAACGACCTGATTTTTGAATTGCAATTTTTAAAGTACTCATTTTTTTAGTTGTTTGTTTTGGGTTTATAGTTTGAGTACAAAGAGAGTTAGAATTAAAAAACCCGTTTGATGTACTCAAACGGGTTTTAAAATATGATGATTTACATGCATACCATTAACACATCGCTTGAGAGCAATAATGTAAATGATGATGATGTAATTGAATTGAAATCATGATTTGTTTTGTTTTTTACTTCTTTGATTCGGTTGCAAATATAATAGATAAATTCATTAAAAAGCAATTTTTATTTTAACTTAACGATAGTTTATTGTTAAAAAACATTTCAGACTGCTATATGCTTACTAATTTTTAAATTACTTTAACGAATTATCAAACTCATTAAAAACCAGTAAAACTTTGGTTCCTTTGCCTATTTCACTTTCTATTTTAAATTTAACCTGAAGCAAGTCTGTCATACGTTTTACAATAAACAATCCAAGTCCTGTTCCTTTTATTTCGGAATGATTTAAGGAATCTGACCTAAAAAACGGATTCAAAATAGATTCTAAATCCTCTTTTGCAATCCCAATTCCCTGATCTAAAACAACACAATTAATTTTATTGTTCTCTCTAGACAATGAAATCTTGACTTCAGTTTGGTCTTTTGAATATTTTATTGCATTTGAAATAATATTTCGAAGAATAGTAACGATCAAATAATTATCAGAATAAATATTAAATTCTTCTGTAGCATCTAAAATGACATTTAGTTTTTTGGTTTTTATTTTCTCTGAATTCAAAGTCAATACATCCAAAACGATCGCATTCAAATAAACATTTTCCTGACGAATATTCTGTTTTTGATTCTCAAAACGAGCCATCATTAATAGTTGATCGACCAAAGAATTTAGATGATCCACTTCATTAATACAATAATTTATTTTTTCCTCGTACTCCTTATTATCTCTTGGTTTACGTATAAGTACTTCAAGTGTTCCTTTAATTACGGTTAAAGGTGTTCGCAACTCATGAGAAGCGTCTGAAGTGAATTGTTTTTCACGCTCTATGGCATCTTCAATTCGGTTTAATAAATTATTGATTGTTTTAGAAAGTGTAAACAATTCATCTCTTGTTTTTGGAAGCGCAATCCTTGTTTTTAAGTTATCTTTTGTGATAATTTTTGAGGTGTTTATGATCTCATTTATTGGTTTTATACTTCTTCCGGCAAAAAAACGAGCCAAAAAAAACAGCAACAATAAAATAATTGGAAACGCTATCATTAAAGTATCCAACAAATTCTCCAAAACTTTTGAAGAATCTGATAATGACATAGCAATAATCAAATACCCAATTTTCTTCTCCTGTAAATGAAGAGGAACCTGAATCTGACGAATTTTATTTCCTAACAATTTAGTATCAAAGGGATGAAAATCCTCCTTTTTAATATGAAAAACCAGCTTTTCATTTTTCAAATTAGGAGATTTTTCAATTATTTTTTTGTTCAAATCCAAAAACTGAACAAAAACAGGATTCACATCAACCGAATTATGCTCTCGTTCCTCCCATTCTTCAACATCCATAAAGATTACTTTTTTCTTCTCCATCCTGATTTCCTTTAAATGATCCTGAATCTCGATATTTAAATTTTCATCAATATGGTTGTAGACTGTAAGCTTTACAATAAAATAAATAGCCGAAAAAGCTACCAAAACCAAAAGTCCGGTTGTTAGAATATAATTTAGAGCAATTCTGTTTTTAAAAGATAATGATGTCATTGTTTTTAATCATTGGCAATATATCCAATGCCACGGATGGTTTTAATATAATCTTCCTCGATTTTAAGGTTCAGTTTTTTACGAATAGCATTCATAAAAACATCAATTACACCAGTATCATATTCGAAGTTTATCTCCCAAACATCCCTTAAAATCTGATTTCGTGTGCAGACTTTTCCTTTATGCTGAATCAAATACGTTAGCAATTCGAATTCTCTCTGTGTAAGCGAAATTTCCTCTTCTCCTTTTAAAACAATATGTTTTGACAAATCAATAGTAATGGTTCCGAGCGTTAAAATTTCAGTTTGTTTTTTGTTTCTGAAATGAACTTTTATACGTTCGACCAATTCCTCAAAACTAAAAGGCTTTTTTATATAATCATTTGCTCCTGCTTTCAGACCTTCAATAGTTTCCTGAACAGTGTCTTTAGCGGTTAAAAAAATGATTGGAGTCGCTTGATCTTTAACTCTAATTGCTTTACAGAGATCAAGCCCGTTTATTTTAGGAAGCATCCAGTCTAATAAAATCAGATCAAATTTTTGTTCCTGAACTAGTTCAAAACCTTTAGATCCGTCATTTGCTGTAGTTACCTGGTAACCTTCTTCCTGTAAACCTTGCTTAAGAAACTGAACAATTCCTAGTTCGTCTTCAACTATCAAAATATGCATTTATCGTATTTTATTAGGATTAGCATTCATTTTTATGTACCAAAGATATATTTTTTAAAAATCACAGATAGACTGTTAGAATAAAGATATAAAGAAAACTCATATCTTAAGCAAACTTTAAGTTAATGCTAAGTAAGGTTAAAGTCGAACTTAATCTCACGTTAATGAATCGAAACTAATTTTGTAAAAAAATATTTATAATGACTTTTTACAAAAAACTTTCGCCTTTTTACAATCTTGCCCTATTGTACTTTATTGTAAGTTTCGTATTGAGAATAGTACTTCTTTTTCATCCTATTACTCAAAGTTCATTTACATTTACTGAAAGTCTGAAAATCTTTAGTTTAGGTTTGATTTCAGATTTTTTTGTATTTGTTTTGGCTTCGTCATTTTTGTGGCTATATCTTATTCTTATTTCTAATTCCAAATATAATAAGCCGTATGGTTATATTATTCTTGGAGGCTTTATTACACTTTTAATTTATATCGCGTCTGGAAAAAGCATTTTTGATGAATATGGTGGTGCTTTACCTAAAATCGTATTAATTTTTGTTTCTATTAAAACTTTTTTATTTTCATTATTTCTTTTTCTGCCAAAACAGAGAACTAAAATTAGGTTCTGGCTTTTTGCTTTTGTGATTTTTTTATATGTTTTATTGATTTTACAAAATGCAATCAGTGAGTTTTTCTTTTGGAATGAATTTGGAGTAAAATACAATTTCATTGCTGTTAATTACCTGATCTATACCAATGAAGTAATAGGAAACATTATGCAGTCTTATCCTGTTGTTCCAATATTTTCTGTATTGTTTATTATTACTGGAACGATTACTTACTTCATTATAAAATATTCACGAAATTATATTGATGAAATACCAAACATTCCTCAAAAACTAAAAATTACTGCGCTTTACTGTACATTTTTTGTTTTCTCTCTGTTTGCGGTTCCGGGTTTAGCCAAAACAGAAAATTCAAAAAATATTTTTGTTAATGAACTGCAGTCCAATGGAATTTATAAATTCTATCTGGCATTTCAGAATAATAAACTGGATTATTTTAAATTCTACAAAACTATTCCGGATCAAAAAGCTTTTGCGCTTTTAAAATTGCAGATTCCAGCCATTTCAGGACAAAACACTTTACAAAAAGTTAGCAATGACTCAATAGAAAAGCACAAAAATGTAGTTTTAATTACAGTTGAAAGTCTAAGTGCAGATTTCATGAAAGCGTATGGAAACAAACAAAATATAACGCCATTTTTAGACAGTTTAGCGCAAAAAAGTCTTTTGTTTACCAATACTTACGCAGCAGGAAACAGAACTGTTCGTGGTCTTGAAGCAGTAACTTTATGCTTGCCACCAACTGCCGGAGAAAGTGTAGTGAAAAGAGAAGACAATAAAAATAAATTCTCAACAGGATCTGTTTTTCTTAAAAAAGGTTATAATGTCAAATTCATGTACGGTGGAGATGCTTTCTTTGACAATATGCAGGATTTTTATTCTGGAAATGGCTATCAGATTATTGATAAATCGAGTTTTGAACCTAACGAAATTACTTTTTCGAATGTATGGGGAGTTTGCGATGAAGATATGTACAATAAGGCAATTAAAATCATGAATTCTGAAGCAAAGCAGAATAAGCCTTTCTTTAATCATATCATGACAGTTAGCAATCACAGACCTTTTACTTATCCAAACAACAAAATTGATATTCCCGGAAATATTAAATCTCGTGACGGTGGTGTAAAATATACTGATTACGCTCTTAAACAGTTTTTCGCTAAAGCCCAAAAACAGCCTTGGTTTAAAAATACTGTTTTTGTAATTGTGGCAGATCACTGCGCTTCAAGCGCTGGAAAAACGGAACTTCCATTAGACAAATACAGAATTCCTGCTTTAATCTATTCTTCAGACATTAAACCTGAAAAATTCAACCAATTAATGTCACAGATTGATATTATGCCAACTTTATTCGGATTGCTGCATTTTGATTACGAAAGTAAATTCTTTGGACAAGACGTTTTTAAAACCGATTATCAGCCAAGAGCTCTTATTGCTACTTATCAGGATTTGGGATTAATTAAAGATAATGTTCTAACTATTCTATCTCCAAAACAACAGATCAAACAGTTCCAACTAAAATTGAATAAAAAAGAAAGTGTTTTACCTGAATTTCAAATCTATTACGATCAGATTCCTTTAAAATCAGAAAATAAAGATTTAGTTGATGAAACGATTGCTTTTTATCAATCTGCTTCTTATGTATTAAAGAAAAAAGAATATCAGTTTAAGGATTTAAGTTTAACCGCAAGGAGCGCTAAGTTATACGCAAAGGTTCGCTAAGAAAAAAACGCCTCAAGTACAATAAACTTGAGGCGTTTTTTTAAGGTTTGAGTTTAACCTAAAACTTTAAACTTGAAACAAAAATATTAATCATTCTGATTTTTCACTCCAAACAAATCTCCTTTTTGGAAAAGTTCCCAATCTTCTTTTAAAGCTTTAGCATTTCTCTTTGTTACTTCGGGAGAATCTAAAGTACTTAAATCTGGTTTTCCTGCATTTACCCATGCCGTATACCAAAAACTTGCTGTTGCTGTGATTGCTTTTTTCATTTGACTTTCTACCATGCCGTTTAACTGATCGTGTAGCTTTTTTGCATACTCGTCAGAAAAAACAGCTGTATTATACTTGCTTTTCAGTACTTTTCCGTCAGCATCCATTTTAAAAACTTGGTTTTCCGGCGTAGCGGTTCTCAGTTTTTTATCGATATCCAATAAAGGCTGTGCTAAACTGTGTGTATCATTAATCATATCCCAAATTGCTTTATGAACGTCATCATAATAATGAGCATAAGGAACATTTAATTTGTAATTTTTAGCAAATAACTCCGGAAGTCTGCTTTCCCAAAGAGAATGGATTCCTTTTTGATCTGTCAGTTGTCCATCATGATTAGCAGAAGTATGCAACGGCATGTGTGCATCACCAATATAGTGACCTAAATCTGCAGCCAAAAATAAAATCTCTGCTCTGTTTTTATCTTTAAAAGCTTTGGTTAACTTTGCCATCATATCTTCAATGTACCAAGGCAAAATTCCGTTATCGCTCAAGAATTTAGCATCGTATTTTTTCTTAGCTTCTTCTAAATTTTGTGGAAAACTATCGGCAGAACCAAAATTTTCCATATCAAAATAATGTCTTGGCCCTTCATCTTTATAACTTAAAGCATATTTACGAATATCCGGTACTGAAGCTTCTTGTGTAATAAAATCGATATGATTATAAAAGAACTCCTGAAGCGGATAAGGCAAAGCCATTACAGCAGCTTTATTAATTCTTTCATGTCCGACAATTCCCCAGGATAAAGTAAAAAATCCAATAATTAGACCACCAATAGCAATTAGTTTTGGATTAGATTTGAAGTTTTTCATTTTTGTTTTTTTATTAGAGGGGCAAATTTACCTTATTTATGGATAATTCAAACAATAACCTTTCAAGATTATTAAAATTATTTTTTTTGAAGTTTTTAAAGCATTTAAGTAACATAAATTCATACAAAAAAAGATTTTTCTTTCGTAAGTTTGTTAATGGACTAAATTTCACAAACATGCGTTTTACTTTTCTCAATGTAATTTTCTTTCTGTCAGCTATTTGTTTTGCTCAGGAAAATGATATAAATCCCAAAAATGTCAGTGACTCTATTCTAAATTCAAAAAGGGCGCTAAGGTTTTCTGATCCTTTTAATGAAGAAAGAATAATGCAGAAACTATTTCCAGGAAAATTATATCATCTTGCTAATAAAAATACTTTTGTAAGCTGGACTTGTAAAACATGTAAACCTGCTCCTTTTTTAGATGTTAATGGTGTCGAAGGCGATCAAATGTTTCCTTATACGAATGGTGTTGCCACAAGACTTCTAGCCAATCTCGATTATTCTGATTCCAAAGAAAATAAATTTAAAATCATCGCTTTTAACCATTCTGTTCATGACGAAGACGGTTTACAAACGGGTCGTTTTTCCGGTGGTTTGCTGGGTATAGCTAAATTTGCTAAAAATGGAAAGATTTGGGAAATGAGATCTTTTCAGCCTGCAGTTGCCGCTTTTGGTGCATTTGCACAATGTCCAACTCCAAAAATTGTAGAAATTGGAGAAGATCAATTTGCTTTTACATTATCACATATTAATGGTGGAGCTGGCGGACCTTATGAAGGTTATCTCTACCTTGTGGCTGGATTCGATGGAAAATATCAAATTATTATGGAAGTCCCTTCTTACCACTTGACTAATGTTGCCAGTATTAATTGGTCAGGCTCTTACAAAGTTGTAGATGATGGGGCTAAAAAACATTTTAGGGATATTATCATCACCACCAATGGCACTTTTAATAAAGATGCAAAAGCAGAAGATGAATTTGAAGCACCAATTCCTCAAGAGATAGCCGAAATGGCCAAAACCAAAACTAAATTTGATTTTGAAATTGAAAGACGTTATTCATTTAAAGGAAAATCATATCAAATGATTGGAAAACCAGTTGCCAAATTTTCAAATGTAAAATAGTTTAACTCAAATAAAGAATTGATCCTAAAGCTAAAACAGCGATAAATATCCATAAAAACACACCTTGAAGCAAAGGCTTTACTCCTACCGTTTTTAAAGTTGCAAAATTTAAAGTTGCACCAATTAAAAATAAAGTAATTGTCAATCCGATTTTAGCAATGCCAACTATATGTCCAGCAAAAACATTTAATGAAGGAATATAAGTATTTAAAAGCATTGCCAAGATAAATAATCCAATAAAATAAGGAATTTTTATTTTTGAATTCTTACTTTTAAAAACAAAAGCCGTTAAAAGCGAAATAGGAATAATCCATAAAGCTCTTGCTAATTTTACAGTTGTGGCAACTTGTAAAGCTTCTGCCCCATATTTATTTGCTGCTCCTACAACAGAACTAGTGTCATGAATCGCAATAGCGCACCATAAGCCAAAATCTTTTTGAGATAAATCTAATTGATGCCCGATAAAAGGGAAAACAAATAAAGCAATTGAATTCAATATAAAAATTACTCCCAAAGCAATTGAAGTTTGATTTTCATTTGATTTAATTACAGGTGCAATAGCTGCAATGGCGCTTCCTCCACAAATTGCTGTTCCGCAAGAAATTAAATGTGATGTTTTTTTCTCTGTTTGCAGCCATTTTCCAAGAAGAAAACCAAAAACTAAAGTACTGAAGATTGACATTATAGTAAGAACAAAACCTTCTTTTCCTGCTGAAACTGCACTATGAGCATTCATACCAAATCCTAAACCGACTACCGAAAACTGTAAAAGAAAAGTAATCGCTTTATGATTGAATTCTACAAATGGGTTTCCGAAAATGTTTACCAGTAAAACTCCTAACAGTAAAGCTATTGGAGGCGAAATAATTGAAAACAAACATAAAAGAATTACTACAACAAAAAGTACCTGTTGCAATGAATGGTTAATTTCAAATAAATGTGCCGATGTTTGTTGTTTTGCTTTCAAAATAGGATAATTGATAATTACCCTGCAAAGTTCCGTCGATTAAACGGAAAACGCCAATCGTAAATTACAATAGACTATAACTTCAAGTTATAGTGACTAGCTAAATTTTGAATAAACAATTCTGATAGTGAATCTGATTTTCCAACTAAAGTAGCAATATAAAAGAATCTTTCAATTGACAGTTTCTCCACATCTAAAACAATCAATTCTTTATTTTTCAACTCTTTACTAACGGCATGAATAGACATAAAAGCAAAACAATCAGAATTTAACAGGTATGATTTTATACTTTCAGTACTCCCTAACTGCATTTCTATTTGTAAATCTGAAAATTTCAAACCTGCTTTTTTCAATGCAAATTCTATAACTTCAAGTGTTCCAGATCCGCGTTCACGGGTTATGAATTTCATTGATTTTAAATCGTTTAATGAAATTTCATTTTGTTTTACAAAAGCATTGTTGCCGTTGCAGACCAAAACCAGTTCGTCTTTTAAAAACGGAATGTATTTTATGGATTGATTTTTTGACTGCCCTTCTACAATTCCAATTTCGATTTCTTTATTGATTAGGGCATTTTCAATTTGTTCTGTATTTCCGTTTAACAAATTGACTTTTATATCTTTTTGCTTTTGATGAAAATTGGCCAAAACTGGAGAAATAACATATTGCGAAATGGTTGTACTAGCTCCTAATCTTAATAAACCTTGTCGTTCTTTATTGAAAGAACTCATTTCAAAATCTATTTCGCGGTAAATATCAAAAATACTCTTAGTATATTTTAATAGAATCTTCCCAGCAGGAGTTAAAGCAATTTTAGAACCGTTACGTTCAAAAAGTTTGGTTTTATAAGTTTCTTCGAGTTCCTGAATATGTTTGGAAACTGCCGGCTGTGTAATATACAATTCTGTTGCCGCTTTAGTAAAATTAAGGCGGAGCGCAACAGTGTAAAATACTTTTAGCCTAAAATCCATTTTTTTGTTTTTTGAGTATTTAATTTACTCTTCTTTCATTCTTATTCTTAAAACTTCCATCAATTTTGAAATCCCATTAAGCATTCCTTGGTAGTAATTTCCTTTTTTAAATTCTGGAATAAAATCCTGTTCAATAATCTCTTTTGTCTCCTGATCAGAAAATTTCTTAGCAATTCCATTTCCAAGTTCAATTCGGATTTTCCTATAGCCTTTCGAAAGCCCAATCAAAACTCCATTGTCTTTTCCTTTCTTACCAACACCCCAATTTTTAGCAATATGAAGCGATAGTGCTTCAAATTTATCTCTTGAAGTTTTTACAGTATCTATAGTTACAATTCCAAACTCAATTGTAGTTGCTTTTTCAAATTTGGTTATAAGATTATTCAATTTAAACTTCTCAGTATCAGAAAAAATCCCTTCATAATCATTTACCCATCCCACTGGACTAGGCAAACTATCCCAAAAAAATTGCCTGTATTGTGTTAGGTTCACTTTTACTGAATTCGAACTTGCATTTTCAGTATTTTGACCAATGCTATTAATTGATGCTAAAAGTAAAAATAGTAAAAGAGGTAGCTTTTTCATTTAGGCAAAAATTTGTTATTTAATATTTTCCAATAGCTTTAACTCCCATTTCAGAAAATTTTAATATTTCAGTTGTAATTGGATAACCTGAACCATTATACTCATCAAGAACTACAGAACCAAGACGTTGTGAGAAATATTCAAAATCTTCCTCAGCAAAAATATAACAAAAGTCTCTTACTGGAATTACCGCATAAAAGGGAAAACCAATAGTATTTTGAACTAGATCTTTAATTTTCAGAGAAAAAAGACATGAACTTTTAAGCGCTATTTCTTCAATATTAATCATACCTAATTTATGATTGTCAATATCTTCAAATTCAATCTTTGCTTTATCCAGAAGGATTTCTAAATTGACGTCAGCTTGCTTTTTTAATTCTTCAAAATTTATTTTCCAGTCTGACAAATCATCTGTAGTTATGAATGAAAAACCATTATTGAGATTTAATGCAAAAACCTTACTAAATTCATTAGTAACTTTTTCATGCACTATATTATCAAACTCAAAATCATTCGGAAAAAATTGAATAATTACTTTATCGTTGATATTTCCCCAATCTTCTTTCTTTGATAAATGTGAAATGACTACATCAACTAAATCAGTAATATGGCTATCATCAGAGTCTCTCTCATAATTTCGTCTGACATTTTCTAGACTAACTTTTAAATCGGATTCCTCTGCATTTATATGAATCAATCCTTCTTCATCAATAGAATCAATTAATAAACCTTTACTTTCTAGTTGCTTTTTAAACTTATTTAAAACAACGTCTTCTTTCTTATTCTTTTTAAAAGGATTGCACATATTCAACAAACTTAGGTTTTTGAAATTAAAATAAGGTATACAGAAATTATAGAGTATGCTATCCAAATTTTCCAACTATCATTCAGTAATTTTTTTTAAACTAGTTACCAAAAATCTGCATTTCTGCTACTACTTTCCATGATTCTCCATAAACCAAATTACCATCAATTAATTGGTATGGATAATAAAATATAAAAGCTTCTTTTTCTCTTTCATGTTCAACAGAAACAGCTATTGCGGAAGTGTTATTCTCTTTCAAATTAACATCATAAAAAATTGCAACAGCTTTAAAATCATTTTTTCTCCAGCGTAGTTCTTTCTTTAATTCACCTAAAACAGAAACTGATTCGGGAAAATCGATTTCTTCATCTTCTTCTAATAAAATCTGCTCTACTTTACCATCACTATTTATCGCAGAAGCTAATGGATAAAATTCACCATATTCTTTTAATAAACTCTCTACAAAAGGAAATGTACTATCTAAAATATTTTGAATATCATTCATGACACGATGACTTAACTTAATTTGAAAACCTTTGTATCTTTTTAACTTTGAAACTTTGCGACTAACTACAACAACCCATTATACTTTCTAACAAACCATTCTGTAGTCAATAAAACAGCTATTAAAATTAATAACCAAATCCAATCAATAATGGGAGTTTTAGTTGAAATATTTTTTTCAATCGATTTGTATTCTTTGTTTTCTAAAAGTGTGTTTATCAAATTATCAGCTTGATCTTCAAAGAAAGCTTTTCCATTTGTTTGCAAAGCCAATTGTTGTAATTTTAAAACATCAGGATTTACAAATTGTTTTTCAATATCAAAATCTAAAATCTCAAAATGACTTGCGTATGAAGTATTTGAATTTAATTCTTTTACAGTAAAATTGTATTTTCCCGCTGGAAGTCCTTCTAAATTGGCTGAAAACGAATTACTACCTTTTAACAAATCGTAATTCTTAGTCTGCTTTGTTTCAGCATTTACAACACCTATAGTAAGTCTGGCTTTTTCGTCAAACTCATAGTTTTTATTGAAATACTGCGCATTGATAATAATTTCTTCACCAGAATTATAAAAACTTTCATGTGTTACAACCAAAGATTTTTTTGAATCCGATGAAGCTAAATATTGTACAACTTTATCAATAAAAACATCATATTTTTCAAAAGACTGATTATCTACATGACTTTGCAAACGCCATTTCCAACTGTTTTCTCCTAAAAGAAAAGCAGTTCTTTTTCCTTGATTTTCGGCGAAAGCCAATAAAGGTGCATTTGTAGCAACATTTCTGATTTTTGACGAAAGTAAAACGGATACATTTCCATTAGTACTGATGGTACCAAAAGGATTCTGCAAAGGCGGGAAATTTTCAAAACCAATATTATCAATCGCAAAAAGATTAAAATCGGGGTGAAATTCAGAAAGAAAATCTTCTCGCTGATTACTCATTTTAAAAATCAAATTATTTTGCTGTTGATTCAGAAAATTAAAATCGGTGTTGTTTCCTGTAATAATAAATTTATTTGTTCCTGCTAATTTGTTATTGTCAAAAATAGCTTTAAAGGCCGTTGTAGGCTGATACAAAACCAAAACCGAAATATCTTGTAAATCGTTAACTTGATTTGGTTTAAATAATATTACTTTACGTTGCGCATTAACTTCTATGGAACGTTTTAATGCCGCAATATCAGGATGATTAATGGCAGAAACAATTGCAATAGTTGACTTTTGATCGATTATTTCAACTGCAAAATTCTTAATGTTATTATAGCTGTTTTTTTCTTTTGCAACAGATTGAATATTTGCTTTATAAATTTGTAATCCTACTTTATCTGCAGGCAAAAGCAAATTTAAAGAAGCTGTTTTTTTTGAAGGCGAAAAAGAAACTTTTTCTTTAGCCACAACAGAATTTCCTTGTGTAATTGTAAAGTCAGCATTTACAGCTTTTGTACCTGCATACTGAAGAAAAACTTCTACAGGAAATTTATTTTTATGAAAAGCGTATTTGTTTACGTTAAGCTGATTGATTTTTAAATCGAAAAAAGTGGTTGTATCTCCCACAACCAAAGGATAAACTTTATTGACAGGATCGAATCTATAAACATAGTCGTTTCCTGTAGTCTGATTTCCATCTGTAATAATAACGGTTGGGAAAATCAGATTTTTGTTGATGCTCTTTAAATTTTTAGCCGCTTCGTCTAAATTGGTTTGATTCCCTTTAAAATCAAATTTATCTGAAGTTTTAAAATCATTATCAAATTGATAGGATTGAATTTCGAATTTTTCTCTTAAGGCCGGTTTTGAAACCAGTTTTTGATATATTTCTAGCGCTTTTTTATCTGATTTTAAAGCCGTAATCGAACTCGAATTATCTACAACAATTGCTAAAGGTGTTTTAGTAATTTCAAGTGAATTTTTCGAAATTATTGGATTAATCAATAAAACCAACAATCCGAAAATGGCTAAGAAACGTAAAAAAGCCAAAAGTATAATCACATTGGATTTACTTTTGGCTTTGAAAAAATATTGAAAATACGATAAACCACCAGCAATTACTAAAGAAAGCAATAATAAAAGAATCGTGTTTGTCGTCATATTTTTTTGTATTCAGTAATCAGTTTTTTAGTGATCAGATTCAAAAAGCCGTAACTACGACTGTTAAAGTGTTCAGTTATTCAAGAATTAAAGAAAAACTGAATACTAAAATCTGAACACTGAAAACTATTAAGTAAGCATTCCTCCGCAAACATTAAGAACTTGTCCGGTAACGTAAGCACTCATATCAGAAGCTAAGAAAAGACAAGCATTTGCAACATCTTCCGGAGTTCCTCCACGTTTCAATGGAATACCTTCTCTCCATCCTTTTACTACGTCTTCAGATAATTTTGCAGTCATTTCAGTTTCAATAAAACCTGGAGCGATTGCGTTGCAACGAATGTTACGAGAACCTAACTCTAATGCTACAGATTTTGTAAATCCGATTGCACCAGCTTTAGAGGCTGCATAGTTTGTTTGTCCTGCATTTCCAGAAACTCCCACTACAGAACTAATATTAATGATTGATCCTGCTCTTTGTTTTAAGAATGTTTTTTGAATCGCTTTTGTCATATTAAAAACCGATTTCAAGTTTACATCAATTACCTGGTCGAAATCTGCTTCAGACATACGCATTAACAAATTGTCTTTTGTAATTCCGGCATTGTTGATTAAGATATCTACAGTTCCAAAATCTGCTAAAACAGCATCTACAAAAGTTTGCGCTTCGTTAAAATCTGCTGCATTTGACTGATATCCTTTTGCTTTAACTCCTAAAGCATTTAATTCTGCTTCCAGTGCTTCTGCAGAAGCTGCAGACGAACTGTATGTAAAAGCCACGTTAGCTCCATGTTTAGCAAAAACTTCAGCAATTCCTTTTCCGATTCCACGGCTTGCACCAGTAATAATTGCAACTTTTCCTTCTAGTAATTTCATATTAAGGTATTCGTTTTTATTTTTTGAAATACAAATATAGAGTATTTGGGCGTTTAATAAAATTTGTCGTATAAAAAATGGTTTAGAATTTCTGTTTATTTATAAATACAAAAAACAGCTCAATAAATGAGCTGTCTTTCCCAAAATAAAAAAATAAAACTAAAATTCTTATAGATGATTTTGCTTTGTGATGACAAAAAATATTACAAGAACTACAGCCATAATCATCATTCTGTTTATTGAATTATATAAATCTTTTGTTCCTTCAATCTTATCTTTTTTTCTTTTTTTCATCAAATCCCAAATCATAAAAGGAATTACAACTGCGATTGATAAATAAAGATACCCTCTAACATAATCTCTAAAAAATACAGAAATTAAAATATAAACAATACCTCATAAAAAAAATACGATATTAACCACAGTGATATACTTTTTCATAATAATCTAAATATTTAAAAATTATAAGACCTACTTTTTCTTGTGATTACATTCTTTTGAAAAAAAGCAGTCCAGTAAATCAGGACTGCTTTTAACCAAAATTAAAATAAAACTAAAATTTTATAATTGGTAAGTTGTCATCCTGAAACTGCTGGAAGCACTTGCTAAAGTATAAATAGGATTAGAGTATGTTATTCTAAAACTCTCTTTTTTAATGTATAAACCTTTTGGGTTTGTTAATTCATTATCAATCTCTCTTAGTAATGCTACATCTGCAGCAGTTGCTCCTGTTGCCCAACCAAGATTTGTTAAAATGATAGTTTTGTTTACTGGATCTTCTGATGATGTCACAATGTGATTTACAGCAGTCTTGCCAACAAACTGATAATTAATGTATGTCTGGTTAGCGGCAGTATTGAAATACATTTGTATTCTGGAAAGAGATTGACCAGCCGCTAAACTTGCATTAAGTCTACTAACTAAATATCTAAAATAATCTGAAGTTGTCGGAGCTGTAGCTAAGTTAGCTGCAATATACCCCACTACTATTTGAGGATTTCCTTTTCCACTTAATAACAGTTTGTAATCATCTGTAACTGTTGGTGGCGCATTAGTAAATTTAAGTGTTGCGCTAACCCCATTTGTTCCAGTTGCAACAAAATTATTGGTAGCACTATCATAAATAAAATTTGTAAGTTCCTGACCTTTAACAATAACAGGTAACTTTGAAACAATTCCTGTAGGAGTAAATGCAAATGCTAAATCATACGCTTCCTGACTACCTGCCTCCAAAGAATATGCGGTTCCAAAACGAGCATTAGTATTGTAATCAAATTCAAATTTATGAGTAGCGGTTCCATCATTTGTTTCCATTAACCTAAACAAAGGACTAAACATATCTCCATTTAAACTCTTAATCATTGGTTTATTCTTCGCTAAATCTGTCCAATCCTGAGCAGTAGCTTTTACAAAACGCAGAAAATGTCCATTTCTATTTGTTCTAAAAATAATTTCTCCATTTTTTTGCCCATAATAGTAAAACTGGAAATCACCTAAATATCCTTTTGCCAAAAGCGCTGCCGTTGGTGAATTTCCTGCATCAGACAAAAGGTGTATTCTGTTTTGTGTAGTAAAAACTAAACTCACTGTACTTCCCATCTGCATTTCGTACTGGCTTCTGTAAATACCTGTATCTGTATTTCCATCTGACTTAGTAAAATCTGATGCCATATCTACTTCTCCTTTAGGTAGAAATTTAAATAGATGAGTCCATCCTCCTAATTGTGTACTATCTGTATAGTAAACTGCTTTCCATCCATCCGCAGATGAAAGCAGTAAATCATTCAACTCTTTTTTGCGGCCGCTTAATCTTTCGGTTGCGTTTTCATCGAATTTCGCATCAACCTCCGTGCTTGTACATGATCCTAAAAGCAAAGCTCCAAAAGAAATCATTAAGTACTTGTATATTTTTTTTACTTTCATAATATCTATTTTTAGAAAAATTATTACTCTTAATTATTTATTACAAAATCTGTATTTTTTTGAGCTTCATCTCTTAAAGCATAAAAATCAATATTGTAAGCATCTTTGTAATATTTAACTACAAGTGCTTCTTTTGCTTTTAGATTTGCTTTTGCTGTAGCATCTGTTACACCTGCTAAAATGGCATCATATTCTGCTTTTGAGCTTGTTAGGATTGTAGCAGCCGTTTCAGCAAAATCTTCATAGATACTTAATCTGGCATAACTTGTTATGAAACCTAAGTTTCTGGAAGTAGCAATTGCCGCAGTATACCAGCTAGTTGTATAACCTGATGGTGTTATTTTTGCCCATGCCTGCTCATCAAAAGGTTTTGTTTGATTTAAAATATGAACGTACTCATGCTGAATAGTATGAATAAACTGTGTTACGTTTGCTCTGTTTTTCTTATTAAGATTATCTACCTGAAAAAGAGTAATTTTCTGACCTGCTTCAGCAAGTCCTAATGTTACTGTACCATTTGTATTTAAGTTTATCCCTCCAACAAGTACAAACTCTCTTGGGGCAATCTTTTTAACAAAATCAGCTCCTCCAATAGTAGTATAACTATCAATCCAGATTTTCTTAACCACTTCCATAGCTGGCTGCACTTTATTACCTTGTGGTGGATACAAATATCTATTATTATCTACCAAATTCTGATTCCATAAATAATAAACGTGAATATTATAAGGATCTAAAAAACTAGAATCCAGCCATTTATCTAAATCCGTTTTATTTGGCACTGAAAAATCTAACCAGCTTTCTTTCGGCTGATCTTCATGGGCACAAGAAGATAGAAGTAATACTCCTGAAATTAATGCCGCTTTATATATTTTTGCTATTTTCATAATACTTTCTAATTAAAATTATCTAGGATTTTTCTCAATACCATTACTTGAAGCTCTTAATGGAATTTGTAATGCTCTACGTTTATCGTCTTTTACTAAAACATTATTTCGAACCACTTTACCAAATTCTAAAGTATTATGTTCTACAACAAGATTGAAACGTTTAATATCGAACCATCTTAACCCTTCTCTCATAAAATCTCTTCTTCTCGCTTCAGCAATTGCTTTAATGTAAGAAGTCTGAAGGTCACTTAGTGGATAAAAAGGAGTGAATTCATCAGCAACAACTGGATATTTTGTAGTCACTCTTGTTTGATCTAAAATGTCTGTTGCAGGATTATAGCCGGAAGTTCTGGTACCTAAAAAGTATCCTAATTCAGTGTTTACTTCTGCAAATCTATTTTTCATTACAAGTGCTTCAATACGATTTAGATACATTTCATCATTACTAAATAATACTGTTGAAGTGTAAGCTTCTCCAATACCAGCCGTAGCATTAGTTACTTTAAAATATTCATAAAGTTTATGAATAAAAACATTTGAACCTCCATAGTAATAACCATCAGCTCTAATTAAACTTTGCTTACCCCACATATTGGTTTGTGGTCCCAACAATTCATCCGCTTTTTGTGATGGAAAAGCAAACCTGTATGATGCAGCTCTTCTTGCTGTAGAATTAGGATAACTTACCAATAAATTAGTTTCTTGTTCTACTTTAGAATACTCTATTGGCATCTGAGCAAAAACAGCGCTACTAAAAGCAACATAATTTCTAATTTTATCTGTTTTAGAACCAAGTCCTTCAGAATACTCCAATACCTTATCCCAATCTCCTTTTATCAGATAAAAACGACATGCAAAAGCTTTAGAGGCATTTACATTAAAATGATATTTAGGTTCTTTATAATTATTCGTAACATATTTCAATCCTTCCAGAAGATCTTTTTCTACAAGATCAAAAACTTCTTTTACTGTGTTTCGCTTGTATTGTCCTAACAATGCAGTTTCAGGTTCTGTAACATAAGGTACTCCTAGATCTGTTGCGGCCGTTGCGGGATTGTAACGATTTGAAAAGAAAGAAACCAACATAAAATGATTATAAGCTCTTGCAATTAATGCTTCCCCTTTTTGAGGATTTAAACTAGAAGGGTTTCCTAGCTTTTCAATTGAAAGTAAGGCTTGATTTGCAGCAGCAATTGCCTCATAAGAACCAGTCCAAAATCCATTTTCAGTATCTTTATCTATCTGAGTCTGCATTTCCCAGTTAAAACTCTGTTCATTACTTATATTAGCATTTGTTTTAACTTCTGTATCAAAAATATTATCTGACATTGTCTCTGCAATTTCAAAATAAGTGGTCATAGGATAAGCTGTAACCAATAATTCTGAAATTTTTTCAGGAGTATCTATTTGTGTTCTGTTATCTGGTATTTCTGAAAGAAAATCATCGCAACTACTAATACTAACAAGTAATAATAATGATAGTGTTATTTTTATATTTTTCATAGTCAATTTTATTGTTAAAATGAAAGGTTAATTGCAAAAGTATATTGTGCTGTAATTGGGAAAGCTACCCCTCCTGTATTACGGAACTCAGGATCCTGACCATGTAAATTTTTATCTGAATAAATTAACCATGGATTAACCGCTGAACCTTTTAAATTAAAAGTACTTAATCCTAACTTTCTCTTAAAATCACTTGGAAACTCCCAACCAAGAGAAATGTTTTTTAATCTTACAAAATCGCCACTAGCAATTCTAACATCAGAGAAATTGTATGTGTTATAAGCAATCTGTAGATTATTATCACCAATATTTCTATTCATTAATTGATCAGCAATAACAGGAACATTAGTGTAATTTTCATCACCTGGATTTATCCATCTGTTAGCAAATTCTTTTGTAAAAACAGTCAGATCAGTATATTTGTTACTGTATATTGGGTTTAATCGTACTTTATTTCCTCCAGATCCTACAATAAATACATAAAGAGACCAGCTTTTGTAAGTAAAAGTATTAGCAAGACCAATTGATTTATTTGGCTCAACCGATCCTTCATATTTTAAATATTTCGTAACATCATTAGTATCCTGAAAGTCAGCATCTGTAATGTTACTTTCAGCACCATCTTGTAATTTAAACGTTGGCAATCCTTGATTATTTAAACCTGTAAACTGATATGAATACAATGAGTTTCTAGGATGTCCAACAGTATTCCCTCCATTCCCCGCTATTAAATCGAATGCCGAAGGTCTGTTCGCTAGTTTTGTAATTTTTTGATCGTAAATAGAGAAATTTAATGTTGTAGACCACTTAAAATCAGGTGTAACGATATTTTGAGTTGTAAAACCAACCTCAATACCTTTTGTTTCCATATCAGCATTATTACCCATTTTTACAGCCTGTCCTCCAACTCCTGATGTAATAACATAATCAATCAAATCAAAAGCTTTACGTCTGTAAACATCAGTTGTAAACTGTACTCTGTTTCTAAACATTCCTAAATCAACACCAATATTAGTTTCAAATTGTTTTTCCCAAGTCAAATCCTGGTTTTGTAAATCCTGAATACGTATTGCATTTTCTCTATCTGTTGTTGCGAAACGATCTGTAATATAACTTTTATAAATCGCTAAAGAGTTAGTTGCCGGACCTGCAGTTGCAGTTAAACCATAAGATGCTCTAAGTGCTAAATTGTTTACAGATTCTACATCTTTCATGAATTTCTCTTCTTTAATGTTCCATTTCCCACTCACTGTATAAGTAGGCAACCATCTTGAAGAACCTGTATCTCCTTGTCTGTTAGAACCATCATAACGTCCTGTAACAGATGCTGTATAACGACGATCGTATGTATAACCCACTTTTCCGAAGAAACCAACAGTACGTTCTCTTTCTGCACCAAAATCGTAATATGTATTTCCTTCGTTAACCATTTTTTCAATCAACTTAGGATCAATAAAAGCACTAAGACCTTTTTCGTATTGTAAACCTGCTGCTGTAAAATTGTCATTGTTTCTATCTACAGATCTAAACTCTGTTCCAAAGAAACCTTCTAATTCATGTTTATCATTAAATGTATTTCTATAATTCACACTATTTCTAACATTGTATGAAGTCATATCATTAGTGTACTTTCTTAAGAATCCTCCATTTGGTAATACTGAAATTTTAGGAGCAGTTAAGTCATTTGGATTCTGATATAAGAAAACGTTAGCAGTTTGAATCTGTGTATTTGGATTGTCTCCCACCCCAGCATTATAAGCTCCTACAACATTTGAACCTTCATAAATTTTATGCTCTCTCGATGTAGTAGCATAACGAGCTGAACCTGTAAAATTATAAGTTAAATTTTTATTGATTTTATATTCTAAATCACCCTGAAAACGAATATCTTTAACCTTAATACCTAAAGTATTATTTCTTAACTCATTAATGATATTCATTGGAGCCCAGTTGTTTTGGTAGTACTCTAAGTTCCCATTTTCATCATAAGGTCTCAATGTTCTACTTGTACTCAAAACATAATTGAAAGGATTGATATCAAAATCTCTGGTAACTTTTCCAAATACAACATCATTTTTACTTTCATAAGTACCAGGAGCTTCCTGATCACGAGCAGAAGCAAGTGTTGACAAAGTAATATTCAATCTGTCATTGATGTAGAATGTCCCTTTTAAGTTTGATGATAATTGTTTTACATTATCCGCTATAGTCCATCCTGGATCTGTATAATATCCTAAAGAGCCATAAAAAGTATTGTTCTTTCCTCCACCTGAAAAACTTAATGAGTGATTTTGAGTGATAGCAGGTCTGAATAATACCTTGAACCAATCTGTATTGGCTAATTCGTATTTTTTCAAGAATTCATTTACATAAGGCTGATCGTTTTTTACGCCATACAAACCATTTGAAGATTCGTAAAGATTAACCTGTTTTGCTAAAATGCCATAAACACCACTAAATCTAGATGTTAGCGATGAGCTTTGGGTTAAATATCCTTTTTCTCTCATCTCTTGGAAAACACTCATTGATTCCTGAGAGTTCAAAACATCATACTGTGTATAACTTGGTACAGCTCTCACTGTATTTTCAAGAGAGTAAGTAATTTTTAAAGGAGCATCTCTACGCCCTTGTTTAGTTGTTACAACCACAACTCCATTTAATGATCTTGAACCATAGATAGAAGTAGCCGAAGCATCTTTAAGTATTTCAATACTTTGAATATCATTTGCATTTAATCCTGCTACAGCAGAACTTAATAATGTTGCAGAGTTACCAGAAGCTAAATCTGCAAATGTTACGTTGATGATATCTTCCTGAACCACACCATCAATAACCCATAAAGGCTTTGTATCTCCAAAAATAGAAGAAGATCCACGAACTGTAATTTTAGGAGTAGAACCAAAAGATCCTGTTACGTTTTGTACAGTAACCCCAGCTGCTTTTCCTTCGATCATTCTACTTACGTCTACTACTCCATCAACCTTTAATTCAGCACCAGAAATTTTACTGATTGCTCCGGTAAATGTTCTTTTAGAAGTTTTTTCATATCCAGTTGTGATAACAACCTCTTTAAGATTTTGTCCCGCTTCTGTTAAAACGATAGTTGGTGTATTGTTTTCTATACCAATTTCTTTAGATTCCATACCAACGTAAGAAATAACTAAACGGTTTACGTTAGCTGGCATTTCGATCACGAAATTTCCATCAAAATCGGTCAAAACTGCCGTTTTCGTTCCTTTTGCCATAACTGTGGCTCCTGGAAGAGGACTTCCTGTCTGATCTGTAACTTTACCTTTGATGATTGGTCCAAAAGTTAGCAGTTCAAACAAAGAATCGTGATTATTGGTATTTGAAAACGAATTAACAGCACTTTTTTGAAGCACAATCTGATTGCTAACTTCAGAAAAAGTGATATTAAATGGTACTAATACTCTGCTTAGAATACTTGATAAAGTTTCCTGATTTGCTTCAATACTAACCTTTTGCGTAAGCTGAGGAAGTCTTGAATTGTAAGAAAATTTTACATGAGCAGATTTTTCAATTTTAGATAATGCATTGTCTAAAGTTAGATTTTCGACTGTAATTGTAACTTTAGTATCTAGTTTTTTCTGCCCATTTACATTATTTGCGAAAGTGACACTTGAAAATATAAGTGCTAACACAAATTGAAACAGCGTTATTTTCATGATTTGGTGAAGTAATCGTTGCTTGACAACAGGTTTTTTCATAATTTTGGTTTGTTTTGATTAATACTATTCGAGTGTATTTTAAGAAACATCATAAATTACTCTTTACAGAGAGTGATTTACTAAATTTAAGTGTCGATAATGTTACAGCATCTTCGGCACTTTTTTTATGCATTCATTTTTTACATAGGCACTTAATTCTTTTTTTTAGTTTTAGACAATCGGTTTAATTTTGGTTTTTTTATTTTATTTTTTAATTGAATTATCTAGTTCTAGTTACAGCCGGAAGTAGTAATTACAATTTGATTTCCATTCATTTCATAGCTGGTCTCATTACCAATGCTTTTACAAATAATTTTTAACTTTTCTGCCAATGGCTGATCACTTAACGAAGTGGTTAATCGACAGTCTTTTAATTTATCGTGAGGAAAATCGATATCTACTAAATAAGCCTGTTCAATTGTTTCAAGAATCTGAGCGACCGGAATATCTGTAAACTCAAAACTTAACTGCTCAATATTTGTAACACTGTTTACCAAAACAGGATCTGCAGTTATATTTGTAATTTTATTAAAAATAAACTCTTTACGGGCGAATCTTACTGCCTGATTTGGAAGCAATACAATTTCTTCGTTTTCAACAGAACGAGCCAGATCGTTAGATTTTACCCTTACTTTACCGGTGCGAACAAGAACTTCAACATTCTGTTGGTCCGGATAAGCTTTAATTCTAAAACTAGTCCCTACAACACGTGTCACAATTTCGTTAGCGTAAACAAAAAAAGGCTTTTTAGGATTTTTACTAATTTCAAAGAAACCTTCGCCGGATAAATACACCTTTCTTTCGTTTCCGGTAAAGATTTTAGGATAACTTAATTTACTATTTGGCTGTAATAAGACAGAACTACCGTCTGATAAAGTGACAATTTGAGATTTTTCGGTATTATTAGTTTGTTCAACCAAACCTTCGTTATTCTCTTCTACCAGTTCATTATAAGTTACCACATTATCATTGGGTAAAATATCGTTTTTGAAAAACCATACAGAGAATATTCCAACCAAAACAGCTGCCGCAATACCACTTATCCAGTATCGCTGTGTTCTTAGTTTTTTAATTTTTGAAGTTTTTTGAGAAAGTGCTTCTCTTTGTTCAATTTTTCTCCAGGTTTCCTGTAAAGCTTCATGAACCTGGTTTGAAGATAATTTAGAATCAGGAACTCGCATGGCTAAAAGTAAAAGTCTTGCATCTTCTACTAATTTTGCCCTTTCGAGGTTTTCTAACGTCCATTCTTCCCAGCCTTGTTCATCAACTTTAGATAAAATCCATAATTGAAAAGATTCATTAGCTAAGAAGTCTTCTATTTCGATATAATTGTTACGTTTTTGCATCTTATTATTAAGGTTACAAAAACATAGAGGACAGTTTTTATATTATATACTCACCATTTTAAGATTTTTTTTTGATTTTTTCTTAAAAAACTACAAAACCCCTGCAGATATAAGGATTAAGAGCGGTATACTTCCCTTCCATTCTTTACGAAGACTTAACAAACCACGGTGTAATAAGTTATTTGCAGATTGATAATTGACATCTAAAAGCTCTGCAATCTGATCAACACTTAAACCTTGATGATAACGAAGATACAATGCCTCTTTCTGACGTCCTGGTAAATCATTCAATAATTTATTTAAGTGCAAAACACGTTCTGCAGTCACTTCGTCTTCAACAAGAGCATTTTCTATAGAAAAATCAAATAAAAACTCTAAAACATCAGTAGTTGTTGCTTTTTTAAATACATAATCTCTTTCGTGTAAACGGGCTATCCTCTTTCTGACACTAGAAAGAAGGTAAGCTTTTACTATTACATTATCCTGCAATGAATCACGATAAAGCCAGATATCTGCAAAGACATCCTGAATACAATCCTGAACTTTTTCGGCAAATGGACAAAGCGAATTTCCATAATTGATTAAATCTCTATAATACTTTTCAAAAAGTAAAGAGAAGGATCTTTCATCACCATTTTTCAAATTATTCCAAAGAATAAAATCGTCTAACACTTTGTTTTTTAAAATGTGGCTCATAATGCAGAAACTTTGAGGCGTAAAAATCAAATTATTTAAAAAAGGAAAACTTTTTAAAACAAAACGAATTAATTACATTAATTAAAATTGACTTTCTATTTAATTCTTTTTAAGAAAAGACTTCTTAATTCTCAAACCTTATTTTAACAAAAATTAAACAAGATTTTTACACAAACAGAAGCTCTAATTCATACAAAATGAACTAAATTTTAACATTATTTTTTGTTTTTGTGTGATAAATATAGAAAAGCAAATGATAAAAACCCAATTATTACAAAAAAAATAAGGCTTTTTCTAAATTCATCAGTAATTGCGGTCTTTTTTTTACTTAATCTTAAATTTACTATATGTTAAATTTTAATTAACTAAACAGCTCTATGTATTCATCTCTTAAAATACCGATTGCGGCATTTTCATTAATTCCTACAAATTTGATATACTAAATGAAATTTGGAATTTTAGAATCTCACTTAGGAATAAATAAAATAGATTATCACTTCAACAAAAAAAGACTCACTTAAGTAAGGCTTTCAACAAATAGATAAAACTATAAATTTATATTTTCACAAACTTTACAGCTGAAGTTCCTTTTAAACTTTTAACCTGTAAAAAATAAGTACCTGATTGAAATTTTGAGACATCTATTTTTGTGGTGTTACCAGCGATTGGAATTGCTAAAACTAATTGACCTAAAACATTATACACATTGACGGATTCTTTTAACATATCATTTTTTGATTCTATATTTAGAAAATCCCTAACAGGATTCGGATAAATTTTAAAATACTCGTCAAATGTAAAATCCTGAGTTCCTAAAGTAGTCTTAAAAACAGATAAAGTTTTATTAGTGAGGATTGGAAAATTATAATCAAAATAAATGTTTGCTTCATTCGTAAAAGAATCACCAACTTTTAAATTAGGCAATGTTTTAATTTTAAATGCAATATAACCATCATTATTAGCATCATCAAAAGGAAGATTTATATTCTCAAAAATAAATTCTACTTTATTTTTATCTGAAATTTTGGTTATAAAATCATGGCTTGCACCAGTTGGAACTAATGTAGAAATATCTAATCGCGATAAATCAATCAAATCCTTTATGACAACATTTTCCGCAAAGTACGTTCCCGTATTTTCAAAACGAATTAGAAAATGAACATAATCACCAATCAATAAAGGTGTTATAACGGACCCTTCTAAACAGGTTTTATCATTTGGATCAAAAGAACCTACTACTGTTTGACTCACAGTAAAAGAATTATCTTTTGGCGTTGCATCAATTTGTGAAGAATTAATAGAAACATTAATTTTTACTATATCATTGTTTACAACTGGTGGTGTTTCCGTTGGTGAGTTTAAATTTAAATTGACAAAAATTTCTCTTGTTTCTAACGGCCTAAGATCAACAAAATTCCAAGACAACAGGTTTTCTTTTTTACTGTAAACCTGAGGTTTAGCAATCAACAAGTCTAAAATAGCATCATCAAAACTAAAAATCACATCACCCGATTGTATAACATTCCCTTTGTTCTTGTAAATAATTTTATAAGATACATCAAAACCCGGTCGAGCTACCTCCAAAGGTAGTATGATAATTTCCAGATCTGGTTTAGGACTTTTTAACGAAACACAAAAATCTTGTACATTCAGATTATTTGTAGCTGAAAGAGTAAATTTAAGAGAAGCAGGCGAAACTTTGAAATAATCCGGATTTTCCAAAACAGGTGTTATGATGTAAGTGCCTGCCTGAACCGCAATATTATAACTGCCTGTATTATTTGGAAATAAATCTTCTGTAACAGTACCGTTTGAAATACTGTACTTTAAACTAGACATATACGGATCTGAAGCATCACAACCATCATTATACAAATCTAATTTATTATTACCTTGAATTGTATAAAACTCAACTCCTGGAACAAATGTACAATAGGAATTTACATTGCATTTTGTGTAATTATACTGTTTAATTAGAGTCTGCACTCTAGATATACTATTTTCATCAATACATATATATTCTAAATTTGGGCAATAATTAAAGGTTAGACTTCCCCCACCTGTATATCCATTTTTTACAAAAATACTTACTAGTGCATCATTATAATCGCATTTTAAACTCATAAGTCTTTTTAAATGACTTAAATTTAATGTAGTCAAGAAATTTTTCTCACAACTCAAATAACCAAGTTTTGGACATTTGTCAAAATTTAAAGAAGATAATTCATTAGAAGCACATTCAAGTCTGTCTAATTTAGTAATAGTACTTAAATCTAAGACAGTAAGTTCATTTAGCTCTACATTCAAATTGAAAAGTTCACTGCATCCATCCAAATTGATAGAACTTAATTTATTCTTATAACAACTCAATATTTTAAGTCCGGTTAAATTACTAACATCCAAATATTGTAGTTCATTATATGCGCAATCAATATCCTGAAGGGCAAGTAAACCAGAAACATTTAAAGATGTAATCTTGTTATTAGAGCAATTTAAATTCATTAGCACCGTTAAACTTCTTATATCCAAATTTGCAATACTATTCATACTACAATTTAAGGTCACTAGATTTTTAAAATTTGATATACCCTCTAGACTCGTTATGTAATTAAGAATATTCCCGGTAGAAACATCTAATGATATTAAATTTTCAGCTTCTGAAACTTCAATTTCACGGTTCCCATTTAAATCTACTGCAGTATAATTTCCAAATTTATCTTTAGCTTTATTACTAGCGCGGTCTATACTCACTAATCTTTGCTTAAAATTTGGATCAGGAAAATTTATGATTTGAGCATTTAGTGAAGAAAAAAAGCACAAAATCAATAAAATTAGGTAGTTTTTCATCATAGACTTGGGGTGTTTTTAGATTCTAAATATATAAAAACAACAAATCAAAACCTATAGTTTCATAAAAAAAGCCTTACTAATAAATCAGCAAGGCTTTTAATATACTTTGAAATGAAAATGGCTTTTAAAAAGCTACATTCCATCTAGGTAATTTAGTATTCTCATCTAAGAAATTCTGCAAAACCTGTCCCTCAACAGCAGTTGGAATTGCTTTTACATCTCCGGTAAAAGTTTCGTACCAAACTACTTCAAGTTCAGAAATGTTCTCTAATTTCATTTGTGCCGGCCATGAATATTTTCTTCCTGTTTTTGCAAACTGATGTCCGTTTACGATTTTATCATACAAACCGCCATTTTTGCTTTTTAGTGTTCCGTCGTTTTGAACAGTTCCAGTAGACCCTACCATAATCAATTCTTTTGCATCACCTTCAACTGCATAAACAATAAAGATTCCAGAACTTCCTTCCGGAGCATTGCAAACTTGTTCTAAACTATCTTCAACTGTAAAAGTAAAACTGTTGCTTACTTTAAATTTTTCTAATTCTTTACTCATATTTTCTTTTCTTGCTTCTAAGATACTGAGGAACTAAGATGCTAAGTTTTTTCTATTTACTGCTCAGTTTTTAAAATGTAAAAAAGTCTCAACAAGATATTGAGACTTTTTTGGAATTTATTATTTTGAAATTTGGAGATTATCCAAGTACTTCTTTTACTTTTTTACCAATTTCAGCTGGTGAATCAACAACGTGAATTCCGTTGTCTCTCATGATTTGTTTTTTAGCAGCAGCTGTATCATCAGAACCTCCAACAATAGCACCTGCGTGACCCATTGTTCTACCAGCAGGAGCAGTTTCTCCAGCGATAAATCCAATAACTGGTTTACGGTTACCATCAGCTTTTACCCATCTTGCAGCATCAGCTTCAAGTTGACCACCGATTTCACCAATCATAATGATAGCTTCAGTTTCAGGATCGTTCATTAATAACTCAACAGCTTCTTTAGTTGTAGTTCCAATGATTGGATCTCCACCAATACCAATAGCTGTAGTGATTCCTAAACCTTGTTTTACAACCTGGTCAGCAGCTTCGTAAGTTAAAGTTCCTGATTTAGAAACGATACCAACTGTTCCTTTTTTGAAAACGAAACCTGGCATAATACCAACTTTAGCTTCACCCGGAGTAATTACACCTGGACAGTTTGGACCAATTAATCTTGAATTTCTTTCTTTAACATAATTATTTGCTTTAATCATATCTGCTACAGGAATTCCTTCTGTAATAGCAATAATTACTTTAATTCCAGCATCAGCAGCTTCCATAATTGCATCAGCAGCAAAAGCTGGCGGAACGAAAATGATAGAAGTATCTGCTCCAGCCTGATCAACAGCATCTTTTACTGTATTAAAAACCGGACGGTCTAAGTGGCTTGTTCCACCTTTTCCTGGAGTAACACCTCCAACAACATTAGTACCGTACTCAATCATTTGAGAAGCGTGGAAAGTTCCTTCGCTTCCTGTAAATCCCTGAACAATTATTTTGGAATCTTTATTAACTAAAACACTCATGATATATATTTTATGTAGTTTTTAAATTTGTGTTGCAAAAATAAGGTTTTGTAATGTATTTTGCCTCTTTTATTGTCAAAAAAATATTAAGAAAATTGACTCATTTGATAACCTCTGTAAAGTTTATCATCTTTAATCTGCCAAATTGTTGAAAAATGCGCTAAAAGCATCTCCTCTCTCGGATTTTCTATTGTTTTTACAAAATGAGAGTAACGTACTGATACTAAATCATCTTCACTAATAATATGGCTAATTCTAACCTTTGATCGTACATAAGCACGGCTCAAATCATTTGCCATCTCTATTATAGAATCATAATCCATTTGAATGAAACCTTTACTGCTGTTCCATTCCAGTGTAACGTCAGGATGCAGATATGTTTTTAAAATTTCACTATCAATTAAGGCATCTGACTTATAAAATTTCTGAACAAACTCTTTGATAGACATATTACTTCAATTTACTTAAAATTTCAGGAATCTTCTTAATATTGGCTAATTGTTTCAATTTTTCTCTGGATTCTTCAATTGGAGTACCAAAATAGGATTTTCCTCCTTCAACTGACTTCGTAACGCCGGTTTGTCCCATTACGACAGCTTTTGTTCCAATAGTAATACCGCTTGTCGTTCCTACTTGCCCCCACATCGTAACTTCGTCTTCAATAATTACACAGCCGGCAATACCAGTCTGCGAAGCTATCAAACATTTTTTACCAATAACAGTATCATGACCAACATGCACCTGGTTATCTAGTTTTGTTCCTGCACCAATAGTGGTATCTCCAGTAACTCCTTTGTCAATTGTACAAAGTGCGCCAATACCAACATTATCTTCAATAACTACTCGTCCACCCGAAACTAATTGATCAAAACCTTCTGGTCGCTTTTTATAATAAAAAGCATCAGCTCCCAAAATAGTTCCTGCGTGAATAATTACGTTATCACCAATGACTGTATAATCATAAATGGAAACGTTAGAATGAATTAAACAATTCTTTCCAATTTTTACGTGGTTACCAACAAAAGTATTAGGTTGTATGATAGTTCCCTCTCCTATTTCTGCTGTAGGTGCAATCGCCACATTTGCAAATTGAAAAGGTTTAAAGTGTCTCGTTAAAATATTGAAATCTCTAAACGGATCATCAGAAATTAGAAGTGCTTTACCTTCCGGGCATTCTACTTCTTTGTTAATCAAAACAATTGTAGCAGCAGATTGTAAAGCTTTATCGTAGTATTTTGGATGGTCAACAAAAACAATATCACCTGGTTCAACCACATGTATCTCGTTCATGCCTAAAACCTGGAAGTCTTTGTCACCAATAAATTTGCAGTTAAGCAAATTTGCAATTTCTTGTAAAGAATGAATCTTTTGAAATTTCATATAGTATAATTAGAAAATTTGTCAATTAGAAAATGAGTCAATTAGAAAATCAATAAACAAAATTGTGTTAGTTCGGAAATTATCTGATTGTCTCATTGTCAAATTATCTTAATTAAAAAAACTGTCAATTAGAAAATGAGTCAATTAGAATATGAATATACAAAATTATGTCGATTCACAAATTATCTAACTGACTCATTGTCAAATTATCTTAATTAAAAAAAATTATTCTTTTACACGCTCCATGTAAGAACCTGAAGCTGTATCGATTTTGATTTTATCTCCTTCATTGATAAACAAAGGAACGTTGATGTTTGCACCAGTTTCTACAGTAGCGTTTTTCGTTGCATTTGTAGCAGTATTTCCTTTTACACCTGGTTCAGCATAAGTAACTTCAAGAATTACAGATGCAGGCATATCTACTGATAATGGTAAATCTGTTTCTGTATTGATTTGCACCATTACGTTTGTTCCTTCTTTTAACAAATCCGGAGCATCCAAAATATTTTTGTTTAAAGAAATTTGTTCAAACGTTTCAGCATTCATAAAGTGAAATTCATCACCTTCTGGATACAGATACTGGAACGTATGTGTCTCAACACGGATAACATCAATTTTGTGACCTGCAGAGAAAGTATTATCTAATACTTTACCTGAAGTTAAACTTTTTAGTTTTGTTCTTACGAAAGCTGGTCCTTTCCCAGGTTTTACGTGAAGAAATTCAATGATTTTATAGATATCGTGATTAAATTTAATACACAATCCGTTTCTAATATCTGATGTAGATGCCATTTGTTTTTTTTTATTTTAGATTTTAGAATATTGATTTTAGATTCTTATCTAAAGAACCAATCTTCATTTTTTAATATTTATTCAAATTTAGTTCAAAGTTCAGAAATCTAAAATCAGAAATCTAAACTCTAAAACAATTAATAGTTCCCAGAATAACCTTTCATAATTCCTCGAGAAGAATTTCTGATAAAATCAAGAATTTCATCTCTTTCAGGAGTCGCTTCCATTTCTGCTTCAATAATACTTAAAGCTTGAGTTGTATTATAATTCTTTTGGTATAAAATTCTATAGATTTCTTGAATCTCTCTAATTTTTTCAGTACTGAAACCTCTTCTTCTTAAACCAACAGAGTTGATTCCAACATAAGACAATGGCTCTTTTGCTGCCTTTGTGTATGGAGGAACATCTTTTCTAACCAAAGATCCACCAGAAATCATGGCGTGATCTCCAATATGAATGAATTGGTGAATAGCTGCTAAACCACCAATAACTGCATGATTACCAACAACTACGTGACCAGCCAAAGCGACTCCATTAACGATAATTGCATTATTTCCAATTTCGCAATCGTGTGCAATGTGGGCATAAGCCATTACTAAACAATTATTTCCAATAACTGTTTGTCCTGAAGCAATTGTTCCTCTGTTTATAGTAACGCACTCTCTAATAGTACAATTATCTCCAATAATAGCAAGAGAATCTTCTCCTCCAAATTTTAAATCTTGTGGCACAGCTGAAATTACTGCTCCCGGAAAAATATTACAATTTTTTCCAATTCGAGCGCCTTCCATGATGGTCACATTCGAACCAATCCACGTACCGTCACCAATAACAACATTATTGTGAATTGTTGTAAATGGTTCGATTACAACGTTTTTAGCGATTTTCGCGCCAGGATGAACATATGCTAATGGTTGATTCATCTATGTTTTATATTTTAAATTAAAATAGTCTAATTGAGGCAACAAACCTAAACAATAAATTTGATAATTTATTATTGTTTTCTTGCAATTTGTGCCATTAATTCTGCCTCAGTTACTAATTTACCATTTGCATAAGCGTTTGCCTGCATATGACAAATTCCTCTTCTGATTGGAGAAATCAATTCACATTTGAAAATTAACGTATCTCCCGGCAGTACTTTATGTTTAAATTTAACGTTGTCAATTTTCATAAAGTATGTTAAATAGTTTTCCGGATCCGGAACTGTACTTAAAACTAAGATTCCTCCTGTTTGTGCCATTGCTTCTACAATTAAAACACCTGGCATAACCGGAGCTTCCGGAAAGTGTCCTACGAAGAAATTCTCGTTCATAGTCACATTTTTCAATCCAACTACGTGACGATCCGACATTTCTATAATTCTGTCAATTAACAAAAATGGAGGTCTATGAGGCAGCATTGACATAATTTTATGAATATCCATCAATGGTTCCTGATGTAAATCATAAGTTGGAACATGATTTCTTTGCTCTATTTTGATAATTTTAGCCAGTTTTTTAGCAAATTGCGTATTAACAAAATGACCTGGTTTATTAGCAATAATTTTTCCCTGAATACGAACACCAATCAAAGATAAATCCCCAATTACATCAAGTAATTTATGTCTTGCAGCTTCGTTTGGATAGTGTAAAGTAAGGTTATCTAAAACACCATTTGGTTTAACCGAAATTTCGTCTTTACCAAATGCTTTTTTAAGATTTTCCATTGTAGATTCAGAGATTTCTTTATCTACATAAACGATTGCATTATTTAAATCTCCACCTTTTATTAGACCATGTTCTAATAAAGATTCTAACTCATGTAAGAAACTAAAAGTTCTTGAACTTGCAATTTCTTGTTTAAAATCTGATAAACTTTTTAAAGTTGCATTTTGAGTTCCTAAAACTTTAGTACCAAAATCAACCATTGCAGTTACTTGATATTCGTCACTTGGCATAACCAGGATTTCACTTCCTGTAGCTTCGTCTGTAAAAGAAATTACTTCTTTTACCACATAAACATTACGCTGAGCATCTTGTTCTTCAATACCAGCTTTTTCAATAGCTTCAACAAAATATTTTGATGAACCGTCCATAATTGGAAGTTCAGAGGCATTCAATTCAATAATAATATTATCCAAATCGCAGCCAACTACTGCAGCTAAAACGTGTTCAGGTGTTTGAATTTTTACTCCTAATTTCTCAAGATTTGTTCCTCTTTGAGTATTAACAACATAATTAGCATCAGCCTCAATGACTGGTTGACCTTGCAAATCTACTCTTACAAAAGTGAAACCATTATTAACGGGAGCAGGTTTAAAAGTCATTGTAACTTCTTTTCCAGTATGCAATCCAACTCCTGTTAGTGAAATTTCATTTTTGATGGTCTTCTGTTTAACCATTATTTCCATTTTTTGGGTTTATTATTTGTTTTTTTAATTCTTGAACTTCGGCCACTATCTTAGGAAGATTTTTAAAGTGAACATACGATTTATTAAAATCATTATATCCTAACGATGGGGTTCCTTGCAAAACTTCATCATCTTTAATGTTTCTGGCAACTCCAGACTGCGCCTGAAGCCTAACATTATTCCCTATAGTTAAATGACCTGCGATACCTACCTGACCACCAATTATACAGTTTTCACCGATTTTTGTTGAACCTGCTACACCACTTTGAGCAGCAATCACAGTATTTTTTCCAATTTCAACATTGTGTGCAATCTGAATCTGATTATCTAATTTAACTCCTTTTCGGATTACTGTAGATCCAAGAGTTGCTCTGTCGATCGTTGTATTTGCACCAATATCTACGTTATCTTCTATTATAACATTACCAATCTGAGGTACTTTACTATATTCTCCATTTTCATTTGGTGCGAAACCAAAACCATCAGCACCAATAATAACTCCTGAGTGAACAGTACAATTGTTGCCAATTACAGTTTCAGAATAAATTTTAGCTCCGGCAAAAATGAAAACATTATTACCAATAACCACATTATCTCCAATAAAACTGTTTGGATAAATCTTAACATTATCACCCAAGACTACATTTTGTCCTATATAACTAAAACTTCCCAGGTATAAATTTTCACCATATTTAGTTCCTTCAGACATAAAAGACTGAGGTTCGATACCTGTTTTATTTAGTTTTACCTGATTATAAAAATGTAAAAGTTTAGAAAACGCCGCATAAGCATCTTCTACTTTTATTAAAGTAGTAATAATTTCCTGTTCGGGAACAAAGCTGTCATTAACAATTGTTACTGTCGCTTTTGTTGTATATATATACTTGATATACTTTGGATTAGCCAAAAAAGTTAGCGACCCCTCATCGCCTTCTTCTATTTTAGAAAGTTTAGAAACTTCTGCATTGGGATTCCCAACAACTTCTCCTTCTAAAATTCCTGCTATTTGTTCTGCTGTAAATTTCATCGCGACAAAAATATAAAAAATAGGTTTTAAATGTTAATTTTAGATAAGTTGTTTTGGGAAACAGATATAATATTTTGTTACCAATTTTGATAACGATTTCAAATTCAGCTGATCAGAAGCTTCCACAACATCCTCAATTGTTTTATCTTTTTTCAGAATTCGGATAGGTTCCGCTTCTTTACTGTATGCCTGATTTTTAATTTTTCCTCTAAAAATAAAATAACCCGCATCTACTGCCGAAATATGATGTGCTTCGGCAAATTCTTCTTTCAAAGATTGTGATTCTTCTACCGGAATCTTTTCTGCACTTAGTTTAATTTTCAACAAATCTCTGTTAATGATCATTTTACTTAAAGTAGAAAGTATAAAATCAGTATGTTTTTGCCAGGCTTTTAAGGCACTTATAATATCAAAATCGTCCAATTGAGAAAACAAATCCAGATTTTCGGCATCAAAGTCTTCAAGTGTAACCTTATTATGCATAAAATACGAAAGAGGTTCACTACAAGGCAATTTAACCCCTTTTAATGTTAATTCTTTCGCTCTTTTTAGGACTTTCATCAAAATTAATTCGGCAACCAAACTCGTTTTATGCAAATAAGCCTGCCAGTACATTAATCTTCTTGAAAGCAGAAATTTTTCTACAGAATAAATTCCTTTTTCTTCAATAACCAAAACATCGTTTTCCACATTCATCATCTGAATCAAACGTTCAGAATTCACATTTCCTTCTGCAACTCCTGTATAAAAACTATCACGTTTTAAGTAATCCATTCGATCCATATCCAATTGACTGGAAATCAACTGCAACATGAATTTTCTATGATATTCTCCTTTAAATACCTGAATTGCTAAACTTAATCTCCCATCAAATTCGTCATTCAGCTGATTCATAAATAATAATGAAATAGCCTCGTGATGCACATCTTCCACAATACTTCTTTCCATTGCATGAGAAAATGGTCCGTGCCCAATATCGTGAAGCAAAATCGCAATTAACAGCGCATTTTCTTCTTCTTCAGATATTACCACATCTTTAAAACGAAGCGTATCAATTGCTTTTTTCATCAAATGCATACATCCTAAAGCGTGATGAAAACGAGTATGATTCGCTCCCGGATACACCAAATACGACAATCCCATTTGAGAGATTCTACGTAAACGCTGAAAATACGGATGCTGGATTAAATCGTAAACCAGCTCATTCGGAATCGTTATAAAGCCATATATAGGATCGTTGAATATTTTAAGTTTGTTGATATGAGTCACTAGTGCGATATTTTTTAGGTCAACAAATATAAGTAAATAAGTATAAAGAGATTGGAGTTTTTTATTTAAAAATGAAAGTCCAAATTCTAATGATTATCAATAAAATAGATTAAAAAATGTTAATTTTTAAAATAAATTCATAGCTCAGCTTTGGTAATTTTATACTATTTTTAATAGTTTTTAAGTTCTATTACTTTTAAATTGCAGTATAAATTAATTTACTTTATGGATAAGATCAAAATACTTTGGGTCGATGATGAAATCGATCTTTTAAAGCCCCACATATTATTTCTGGAAAAGAAAAACTACGAAGTTACTACTTGTAATAATGGACTCGATGCCATTGCTTTATTTGAAGAAGATAATTTCGATATTGTTTTTCTGGATGAAAACATGCCTGGAATGAGTGGCTTGGAAACGCTTTCTGAAATGAAAGAAAAAAAATCTGCCATTCCAATGATTATGATTACTAAAAGCGAAGAAGAATATATTATGGAAGAAGCCATTGGTTCAAAAATCGCCGACTACTTAATCAAACCGGTTAATCCGAATCAGATTTTATTAAGCTTAAAAAAGAATCTGGATGATTCGAGATTAATTACAGAAAAAACTACTTTGGATTACCAGAAAGAATTTAGAAAAATCGCAATGGAATTAGCAATGGTCAATTCTTATGAAGATTGGGTTGAATTGTATAAAAAGTTATTGTTCTGGGAATTAAAATTGGAAGACATCAACGATACAGCGATGATCGAAATTCTGGAATCTCAAAAAGTAGAAGCTAACTCGCAATTTGGAAAATTTATTGAACGAAATTACGAAGACTGGTTTGCGCCAAAGGCTGACAAACCTATTATGTCTAACAACTTATTTAAGGAACTGGTTGTCCCTGAACTTAAAAAGAAGGAAAAACCAATTCTTTTTGTTGTAATTGACAACCTTAGATACGATCAATGGAAAGCCTTTGAATCTGTTGTAGCCAATTATTACAAATTAGAAAAAGAAGTACCTTATTATTCTATTCTTCCAACCGCTACACAATATGCGAGAAACTCCATTTTCTCAGGTTTAATGCCTGTTGAAATGGAAAAGCAGTTTCCTCAATATTGGAAAAATGATGTGGAAGATGGAGGAAAAAATCTTTATGAAGCAGAATTTCTTTCAGCACAATTAAAGCGTTTAGGCTTAAACATTAAGGAGGATTATTTTAAAATTACGAATTATTCAGGAGGTAAAAAGTTAGCCGAAAACTTTAAAGCTTTAAAAGGAAACGACTTAGTAACGGTAGTTTACAATTTCGTCGACATGCTTTCACATGCTAAAACCGAAATGGAAGTTGTAAAAGAATTAGCTTCAGACGACAAGGCGTATCGCTCATTAACCTTAAGCTGGTTTAAAAATTCTCCTTTATTAGAAATTATTCAACAAGCACAGCTTTTAGGCTTTAAATTGATCCTAACCACAGACCACGGAACAATTAATGTAAAAAATCCGTCGAAAGTTGTGGGAGATAAAAATACAAGTCTAAATTTGCGTTACAAAACGGGTCGTAGTTTGACGTACGAGCAAAAAGATGTTTATGTAGTTAAAGAACCAAAAACAATTGGACTTCCTGCAATAAACATGAGTAGTTCGTTTATTTTTGCTAAAAATGATTTTTTCCTGGCTTATGTAAACAACTACAATCATTATGTAAGTTATTACAAAAACACGTACCAACACGGAGGAATTTCATTAGAAGAAATGATTATTCCGTTTTTAGTATTTAATCCGAAATAAAAAGTATATCGCCACGAATTACACAAATTATCACTAATTTATTTTGATAATTTGTCAAGAAAACAAGTTTTAATTCGTGAAAATTAGTGAAATTCGTGGCAAAAATAAAACAACAATGAACATCGTTTTTTCATTAGACCAAATTCAGGAAGTTGCACAGCAAATTATAGATTCAAATCCTAAAAAAATTATCCTCTTTAATGGAGAAATGGGAGTTGGAAAAACTACATTAATCAAGCAATTATGTAAAACTTTAGGGGTTCAGGACGCAACCAGCAGTCCAACATTTTCTTTAGTTAACGAGTATTCTGCCAGCAACAATCAAATTGTGTATCATTTTGATTTTTACCGATTAAATAAAGAAACCGAAGCTCTGGATATGGGAGTTGACGATTACTTATACTCTGGGAACTGGTGTTTTATCGAATGGTCAGAAAAAATTGCGAGTTTAATTCCAGAAGAACATTCTACAATAAATATCAAATTACTTTCTGACGGAAAAAGAGAATTGAATCTAAGTTAAAATCTTTGTGAATCTCTGTGTCAACTCTGAGAATCTTTGTGGAATAAAGCGACAGAGCGATATATAAAAAAAAATTTATCGCCTGAGAAGTATAAAAAATTTCTTAACATTCCCATTTACAGTATTAGCAGAATTTTTGCATTAATTTTAAAACTTTTTACGTAATTTGTACCTTTAATTTTTTGCGCAATCCATGTCAATTACCTTAACTCCGTTTACAAAACAACAATTAATACCGCAAGAAGAAAAACTTGAGGTTGGTCGTTTTAAAAGAGAATTATTTATAGGAATTCCTAAGGAAACCAGTTATCAGGAACGTCGTATCTGTCTTACTCCTGACGCGGTAAATTCTCTAACTTATGCAGGACACCGTGTAATGATCGAGTCCGGAGCAGGAGAAAGTTCAAGCTATACTGACAAGGAATATGCAGATGCAGGTGCCGAAATCACAAAAGATACTAAAAGAGTTTTTGGCTGTCCTATTTTATTAAAAGTAGAACCGCCTACATTAGCTGAAATTGAAATGATTAATCCCGAAACGACTATCATTTCGGCTATTCAGCTTAAAACCAAAAAGAAAGAATACTTTGAAGCATTAGCAAAAAAGAAAATCACAGCTTTAGCTTTTGAATATATAAAAGACGAAGATGGCTCTTACCCTGCCGTTAAATCTTTAAGCGAAATTGCAGGAACTGCTTCTGTTCTAATCGCAGCCGAATTAATGATTACAAATGAATTCGGAAAAGGACTTTTATTTGGAAATATAACCGGCGTCCCTCCTACTGAAGTTGTAATTCTTGGAGCCGGAACTGTTGGCGAATTCGCAGCAAAAACCGCAATAGGATTAGGTGCAAACGTAAAAGTTTTTGACAATTCAATTACCAAACTTCGTCGTCTTCAAAATAATTTAAGTCAACGAATTTTCACTTCTACCATACAACAAAAAGGTCTTTTAAAAGCTTTAAGACGTTGTGATGTCGCAATTGGTGCCATGCGCGGAAAAGAAAGATGCCCAATCGTAGTAAGCGAAACTATGGTGGAACACATGAAAAAAGGCGCTGTAATTGTTGATGTGAGTATCGATACAGGAGGTTGTTTTGAAACTTCTGAAGTTACGACTCACGAAAAACCAACCTTTATAAAAAATAATGTTTTACATTATTGTGTACCCAATATCCCATCACGTTATTCCAAAACTGCTTCATTATCAATAAGTAACATTTTAACACCTTACCTTCATCAGATAGCTGAAGATGGTGGTTTAGAAAGCGCTATAAGATGCAACAAAGGACTTAAAAATGGAATATATCTGTATCACGGAATCCTAACAAACAAAGCCATTGGCGACTGGTTCGATTTACCTGATAACGATATTAATTTACTTGTTTTTTAAAGGAACTTTAATGTACCTTTGCAAAAAAATTATTTCATGAAGTTCGTACACCGTTTTGCATATTACTTAATCGGCCTAATTATGGGTTGTTTTATTGTTTCAGGATTTTTTATTGGTAAAGACACCCGTTGCAATTATTTCCCAAATGCCCGAGTTTTAAATAATCTTCGAACAAAACCTTTTCAATATTCAGAAAAAGCTGTTCAAACCCTAAGCGAAAAATGGGTTGATACTGCTGATGTAAAAAATACCTTAACTTACGGAGATGTGGATTTTGACCAAAGCAATGTTCCTTTCAAAAAAGGAAAACTGTATATTATTGAAGGAAAAACAGTAAAAAATCAGCCAATTATTTTAAAAGTAGTGAATTACGAAAACAAAGCTGTTTTAGAAGAAATTGTAAAAAAATAATTTTTCTGTCATTTCGACTGAAAGGAGAAATCGCACTAGAATTTCCGCAAAGTAAAATTCAATCTTTGTAGAGCTTCTAGTGCGATTTCTCCTTTCAGTCGAAATGACAAAATTGAGAAAAAAAGCAAAGTTTTTCCCTTTGCCCCTTTATCACTCTGAAACTTTGTAACTTAAAAAAAATTTACCACTCAATTTCTTTCAATCCTTTCGATTTTAAGAATTCATTTGTCTGGCTAAAGTGTTTGTTTCCAAACCAAAAACCTCTATTAGCGCTCAACGGCGAAGGATGTCCCGATTTTAAAATATAATGTTTTGATGCATCAATCAAAGAAGCTTTTTTCTGAGCGAAACCACCCCAAAGTAAAAACACAACATTTTCAGATTCAGCTGAAATTTGTTTAATTACTGCATCTGTAAATTTTTCCCAGCCTTTTCCTTGATGGCTTCCGGCTTCAGACTGTCTTACGGTTAAAGTAGCATTTAAAAGAAAAACACCCTGATCTGCCCAACGCTCCAAATTTCCGGTTTTTGGTAACGGCTTACCCAAATCGGTTTCGATTTCTCTAAAAATATTATATAATGAAGGAGGAAACGGAATTCCGTCATTTACAGAAAAACACAATCCGTTGGCCTGGTTTGGTCCGTGGTAAGGATCCTGTCCAATAATTACCACTTTTACCTGATCAAAATGACAATGATCAAAAGCCGAAAAAATCTGATTCCCTTTTGGATAACAAACTTTTGTTGCATATTCTGATTTTACAAAATCAATTAAAGCATTGAAATAGGGTTTTTCAAATTCTTCATTCAAAACTGGTTTCCAAGAAGAATGCATTTTTACGTCCATAACTTTTTTTTTGCGAATTTCAGAAATTAATACTAAAAATCATATTTATGCGAACATAAATTTCGATTTCAATCATAATGTTTTTGTACTTTTGCCTTTACTTTCATAAAGTTATTAAATGATCAGTATTACCGAAAAAACGTTACAAGACTTACAATTTCCAACCGTTCTAGAAACCATTTCTGATGGATGCAACACCGATATTGGAAAAGAAAAAGCTTTACAAATAAAACCAATCCGAGATAAAGAAGAATTGATGCAGTCTTTAATGCAGACATCAGAATATGTATCTTCTTTTCAAAATAATAACGCAATTCCAAACCATGGATTTGATGCGATTACTCATGAAATAAAATTTCTGGCTATTGAAGACAGTTTTCTTGAAGTAGGCAGTTTTAGAAAAATCGCCAATCTTTCTGCAACAACAAATGTCTTGCTGAATTTCTTAAAAAAGTTCGATGACTATTATCCTAATCTTAATGCCAGAGCTTCAAGAGTAGAATTAACCAAAGATATCATTACTGCAATTGATACTATTGTAGACAAATATGGAGAAATAAAAGACAACGCCTCTCCTGCTCTGGCTGGAATTCGCCAGAATACGAATTTGGTTCGCGGAAAAGTGAATCAGAGTTTTGGTTCAGCCTTAACACAATATAATAGTTTAGGATATTTAGATGATATTAAAGAAAGCTTTGTTCAAAATCGTAGAGTTTTGGCAGTTCTGGCAATGTATCGTCGAAAAGTAAAAGGTTCTATTTTAGGAAGTTCCAAGACTGGAAGTATTGCCTATATCGAACCGGAAGCCACTTTAAAATATTCTCGTGAATTAGCAAATCTAGAATATGAGGAAAAAGAAGAAATTACAAGAATTTTAAAAAATCTATCTAATGTAATTCGTCCTTATCTTCCTTTATTGATTGAATATCAGGATTTTTTAAGTGATATAGATGTCGTTGCCGGTAAAGCAAAATATGCAAATCGTATTAATGCCATCTTACCAACCATTACGGAAGAAAGAAGATTATTCTTCAGAGAAGCATATCACCCAATTTTGTATTTGAACAACAAACAAAAAAAGGAAGTTACTTATCCACAAACAATTGAGTTAAAACAAGAAAATAGAATTATTGTAATCTCGGGACCAAATGCTGGAGGAAAGACTATTTCCTTAAAAACAGTTGGTTTATTACAATTGATGTTACAATCCGGAATTCTAATTCCAGTTCATGAAAGAAGTGAAACTTTCTTGTTTGATAGAATCTTAACTGACATTGGTGATAACCAATCTATCGAAAACCACTTAAGTACATATAGTTATCGATTAAAAAACATGAATTACTTTTTAAAGAAATGTAATAAAAAAACCATGTTTTTAATTGACGAATTTGGTACAGGTTCTGATCCGGAATTGGGAGGAGCTTTGGCTGAAATTTTCCTGGAAGAATTTTATCATCGTGAAGCTTTCGGAATTATCACAACACATTATTCTAATCTGAAAATTTTAGCAAACGAATTACCATACGCAACAAATGCGAATATGATGTTTGATGAAAAATCACTTGAACCAATGTATAAATTAGCTTTGGGTCAGGCTGGAAGTTCATTTACTTTTGAAGTTGCTCAAAAAAACGGAATTCCATTTGGATTGATCAATCGTGCGAAAAAGAAAATTGAAGTTGGAAAAGTTCGTTTTGATAAAACAATCGCAACACTTCAAAAAGAAAGATCGAAACTCGAAAAAACTTCTTTGAATTTAAAAGAAGAAGAAACTCGTGCTCGTGAAGAAAGTAAAAAGATGGAAAACATCAATACTAAAATCCAGCAGAAATTAGAAAGCTATCAGGAATTATATGACAGTAATCAAAAAATAATTTACATTGGGCAAAAAATTGATGACATCGCTGAAAAATATTTCAACAACAAAAACAAAAAAGAACTTATTGGTGAATTTTTGAAAATTGTTGAGATTGAAAATTCTAAACGTAAAAAAGCGACTCCAAAAGAAGTCAAAGCTAAAGTTGAAAAGCAAAAAGAAATTATTGCTGAAGTTCAGGTAAAAGTAGAAGAAATTCGAAAAGAGAAAAAAGAAAAAAAACTAAAACCTGTTGTCGAAAAACCAAAACCAATTTTAAAAGTAGGTGATCGAGTTAGAATGCTTGACGGAAGATCTGTTGGAAGTATCGATTCGATAGAAAAAAATAAAGCAACTGTAAATTATGGCATTTTTACTTCAAAAGTAAGTTTGGATGAACTTGAATTAGTTGAAGCAGTTAAAAAATAATTTTTTCAGTCGCCAATACAATTTTTAGTCTAAAAAAAAAATAAAAAATAGTCAAAATTAAAATAAAGCGATTTAAGAAACGATAAAAAAACAAACAACAAAAGAGGTCGATATTTTTTAAAAACACATTAAAATCAATTTATGAAAGTCTATTTTGATATGTAAAAATTATAAAAAATTAAAATTCAATAGATTTTAAAAATACAACCTCCATAATCTGTTTTTCTCGTCTATTTTAATACTTTTTACACGTATTAAAACTTGAAATATTAAATCTAAAATTCTGTTTTTAATGGAAAGTCTTCCAAAAGATAAAAAAATAATTCTTTTTGATGGAGTTTGCAATCTCTGTGATTCTGCTGTCCAGTTTATTATCAAACATGACAAGAAAGATATTTTCAGATTTGTTGCATTGCAATCAGAATTAGGTGTTAAAATTTGCAAACACCTCGGAATTGGTTTTTCAAAAATGGACAGTATTATTTTATACAATCCCGGAACTGCCTATTTTTATAAATCTTCAGCTGTAATTGAAATTGCAAAAAATTTTGGTGGTTTTTGGAAATTACTTTTAATCTTTAGAATTGTGCCTATTTTTATCAGCGACAGAATTTACGATTATGTTGCCAAAAACAGATATAACTGGTATGGCAAAAAAGAAAGCTGCATGATTCCTACTCCGGAATTGAAATCAAAGTTTTTGTAGAAAATTCCAATTTTTTAAATTCCAAAATCAGAATTTCAATTTCCATGATATTGTCATTTCGACGAAGGAGAAATCTCCACGAGAAACTCTACAAAGATTGGCTTCTGATTGCGGAGTTACTTGCGAAGATTTCTCCTTCGTCGAAATGACAAACTAAGCGAAAAGCTTCATAAGATAAAAAATCCCAAACTCCTAGAAATTGGAATTTGGGATTTTAAAATTTGAAAATTAAAAAGATTATCTAATCAATTTTCTGTATTTAATACGTTTTGGAGTTAAGTCACCACCAAGACGTTTCTTTTTGTTTTCTTCGTATTCTGTGAAACTTCCTTCAAAGAAATAAACTTCAGAATCACCTTCGAAAGCTAAGATGTGCGTACAAATTCTATCTAAGAACCATCTGTCGTGAGAAATAATTACAGCACAACCAGCGAAATTTTCCAAACCTTCTTCCAATGCACGAAGTGTATTTACATCAAGGTCATTCGTAGGCTCATCCAGCAAAAGTACGTTTCCTTCTTCTTTTAAAGTCATTGCTAAGTGCAAACGGTTACGCTCACCACCCGATAACATGGATACTTTTTTGTTTTGCTCTCCACCACCAAAATTGAAACGTGATAAGTAAGCTCTTGAGTTCACTTGCTTTCCTCCCATCATAATCAACTCCTGACCGTCAGCAAAGTTTTCCCAGATAGATTTGTTAGGATCAATATTAGCGTGAGACTGATCTACGTAAGCGATTTTTACTGTTTCACCAACCGTAAATTCTCCACTATCAGTAGCTTGCTCTCCCATAATCATTTTGAAAATAGTAGATTTACCAGCACCGTTTGGTCCGATAATTCCAACAATACCAGCTTGTGGCAAAGTAAAATTCAAATTATCATATAGTAATTTATCACCAAATGCTTTTGCCACATTTTTAGCTTCAATAACATTTGTTCCTAAACGAGGTCCATTCGGGATATAGATCTCTAGATTTTCATCTAGTTGTTTTTGATCTTCATTTAATAATTTATCGTAATTCTGTAAACGCGCTTTTTGTTTTGTCTGACGACCTTTTGCACCTTGACGAACCCACTCCAACTCACGTTCTAAAGTTTTTCTACGCTTTGAAGCTACTTTTTCTTCCTGAGCCATACGGTTTGATTTTTGATCTAACCAAGAAGAATAATTTCCTTTCCAAGGAATACCCTCTCCTCTATCTAACTCTAAAATCCAACCGGCCACATTATCAAGGAAATATCTATCGTGCGTTACAGCAATTACAGTTCCTGAATATTGCGCTAAATGTTGCTCTAACCAAAGAACTGACTCAGCATCAAGGTGGTTGGTAGGTTCATCCAATAACAATACATCTGGTTGTTGCAATAACAAACGACATAAAGCTACACGACGACGCTCACCCCCAGAAAGATTTTTAATTGGCGTATCGCCATCTGGAGTACGCAACGCATCCATTGCAATTTCAAGTTTGGTATCGATTTCCCAAGCACCAAGAGCATCGATTTTATCTTGCAATGCCGCTTGACGATCCATTAATTTATCCATTTTATCTGGATCTGAATAATTTTCTTCAAGACCAAACAAATCATTAATTTGGTTGTATTCTTCTAAAACTGCCATAGTTTCAGCAGCACCTTCACGAACAATTTCGATAACGGTTTTAGAATCATCAAGAATCGGTTCCTGCTCTAAATATCCAACTGTATAACCTGGCTGAAAAACTACATCTCCTTGGTAATTTTTATCAACTCCTGCTATAATTTTTAAAAGAGAAGATTTTCCAGAACCGTTAAGACCTAAAATACCAATTTTTGCTCCATAAAAGAAACTCAAATAAATATTTTTAAGTACTGGTTTGTCTGCTCCCTGATAGGTTTTACTCAATTTCTGCATTGAGAAAATTACTTTCTTATCGTCTGACATTTTTTATTTTTAATTTTAAATTATTTATTTTTCTATTGATATTACAATTGTTATTGCCATTGAATATTTTACACCCTACCTTTTAATGCATTAAAAACCCATGCATTAGCTAAAAACCCAACTCCTACAGCTCCAAATCCCCAGCCTGAAACATCACTATATCTAAAAGCCCCGAGACCTATAAGTAAGAATCCCATTAGTACCATTATAAAAGTTGCCCAGCCTAAGACAGTATTTTTATTCATTCCCATAATTGTGTAATAATTTTAAAGTAGTAAAATTTTCAGAAACGCAAATATCGTGAATTTTAATGGCTTAATTAAATATTTTATAAAGCATTTCTTTTAAGAGATCAGATTGCGGTAAACCATTCGCTCCCACTCCTTTACTTTTAATATCGATATCCCGCAAAGCGCCTACGATCTGACTTACCTTTCGCATTGGATAATTTTTCACAGCCAAATCATACTCTTTTAAAAAGAACGGATTCACTCCAAGAACCGATGCCACATTTTTAGGATTTTTATCTTTTAATCCATGATATTTTAAAAGTTGTACAAAAAATCCAAAAACCAATCCGGTTGTCATAACTAATGGATATTCTTTTGGGTTATGAGCAAAATTATCTGCTATCTTGTAAGCTTTCAACTGATTGCGCTCTCCAATTGCTTTTCGAAGTTCAAAAACATTATAATCTTTACTAAAACCAATATTTTCTTCAATATGTTCTGCCGTAATCATGGTGCCTTTCGGCAAAATAATCTGCAGTTTTTCCAGTTCATTATTAATTTTACTCAAATCTGTTCCCAAAAACTCCACAAGCATAGCATTTGCTTTTGGATCAATAGTATATTTTTTTCCTGCTAAAACACGTTTAATCCAGTCTCCAACCTGATTTTCGTATAATTTTTTACTTTCGAAAACCACTCCTTTTTGCCCTAGTAACTTAGTAACTTTTTTACGTTTGTCAAGCGTTTTATATTTATAACAAAATACTAAAACGGTGGTTTGCATAGGATTATCTACGTAAGATTCAATTTTATCAATTGTTCGGGATAATTCCTGAGCTTCTTTTACAATAACAACCTGACGATCAGCCATCATCGGATAGCGCTTGGCCGTTGAAACAATATCATCTACAGAAACATCTCTTCCATACAAAACCGTCTGATTAAAACCTTTTTCTTCTTCGGCTAAAACATTCTCTTCAATATACTCCGATAACTTATCTATATAATAAGGTTCTTCACCCATTAAAAAATAAATCGGCTTTATATCTCCGGCTTTAATATCGTTGACAATTTTAATTACTTCGTCCATTTAATTATTGTTTCAAGTTTAAAGTTTCAAATTCGTTTGAAACGAAAAACTATTTTTTATTTTTGCTTTATGATTAAACTTAACTTCCCTGCTTATAGTTTCCGATTCAAAAATAACGAAAATAAAGTGTCTATTTTTGATGAAATCAGGAAAAAATTTATAATTCTCACACCGGAAGAATGGGTTCGCCAGCATGTCGTTCATTTTCTGATGCATGAAAAGAAATATCCCAAATCTTTAATCAATGTAGAGAAAGTTTTAACTGTCAATGGATTACGAAAGCGCTACGATGTTGTGGTATTCAATCCAGATGGCACAATACACATACTTGTAGAATGTAAAGCACCCGAAGTTAAAATCTCTCAGGCAACTTTTGATCAAATTGCCCGTTACAATATGACAATGCAGGCACGGTTTTTGAATGTCACAAACGGACTAAACCATTTTTATTGTCAAATGGATTTTGAAAACGAAAAATATGAGTTTTTGAGAAGCCTGCCTGACTATAAAGAAAACCATTAAAAATAAATAATTAAAGTACTTTTGGATAAGATAGCAGTTGTCATTTTAAATTGGAACGGAGTAAAATTGCTGGAGCAGTTTTTACCATCTGTTATTCAGTTTTCAGAAGGTGCAACAATTTACGTTGCAGACAATGATTCTACAGATAACTCTGTTGAATTTGTTCAACAAAATTTCCCTACAATTAAAATTGTAAAAAACTCAGGTAATCATGGCTTTGCAAAAGGCTATAATGATGCTTTACAACATATTGATGCTGAAATTTATGCATTAGTAAATTCAGATATTGAAGTAACTGAAAATTGGCTTAAACCTATTTTAGAAACTTTCGAGAACGAAAAACAAACTGCTATTATTCAGCCAAAAATTCTTGACTTTAAAAACAAAGAATATTTTGAATATGCTGGCGCAGCGGGTGGTTTTATTGATAAATATGGGTTTCCTTTCTGTAGAGGAAGAATTTTCGAAACCTTAGAAAAAGATAACGGACAATACGACAATAACAGCGAATTGTTCTGGGCTTCTGGCGCTTGTTTCTTTATCAGAAAAAATGTTTATCACGAATTAGGAGGTTTTGATGAAAGCTTTTTTGCTCATCAGGAAGAAATAGATTTATGCTGGCGTGCTGCAAACGAAGGGCACATTATAAAATACAATTATCAGTCTGTTGTTTACCATGTTGGCGGGGCAACTTTACAACAAGGAAATCCTAAAAAAACCTATCTGAATTTTAGAAATTCATTATTAATGCTCGTCAAAAATCTACCAAAAAGAGGATTATTCTGGGTGATTTTTTTTCGTATGGTTTTAGACGGTATAGCGGGTATCCGTTTTCTTACACAAGGTAAAATCGGACATACTTTTGCTATTTTAAAGGCACATTTTTCATTTTATTGCTTATCTTTAAAATATCTCGGGAAACGAAAAGAATTTCAGATTCAGCAATACTATATGGTAAAAAGCATCGTTTTCCTTTATTATATAAAGAAAATGACCCTATTTAAAGAAATCTTTAACAGTATTCAAAATATTAAAAACTAAATTTGTAATCAAGTCTAATTAAAATTAAATTTATGAGAAAAATAGTTATCGCACTATCAGTATTAATGGCACTAACGTCATGTGTTTCTAAAAAGAAATACGCGGAATTAGAAGCTAAAAACAAAGAGACTCAAGATTTGTTAAACTCTTGTACTGTAAAATTAAACACGTGCTTAGAAGAAAAAGCTGGATTAGCTGCTACAGCTGAAAGCTACAAACAACATAATCAAGACTTAATCAACAGTTCTAAAGATTTAACAATCTTAACAACTAAAGGTGCTGAAAACCTGGAAAAATCTCTTGAAAGCTTAAAAGAAAAAGATTTGAAAATCTCTAGACTTCAAGACGCTTTAACTAAAAAAGACAGTGTTACTTTAGCTTTAGTTACAAGCTTAAAAGGAGCAGTTGGAATCAACGATCCGGACATCGAAATCAACGTTGAAAAAGGAGTTGTATTTATCTCTATCGCTGATAAATTATTATTCAAAAGCGGAAGCTACGACGTAAGTGACAAAGCTAAAACTGTTTTAGCTAAAGTTGCTAAAGTTGTAAATGATAAACCAGATTTCGAATGTATGGTTGAAGGTCATACTGATGATGTTCCATACAAAAGCAACGGAATTATCTTAGACAACTGGGATTTAAGTGTAAAACGTTCTACTTCTATCGTTCGTGTATTAACAAACGATCTTGGAGTTAACCCAGCTAAATTAATCGCTGCTGGTAGAAGCTCTTACGTACCATTAGTTGCTAATGATTCTGCTGAGAACAAAGCTCGTAACAGAAGAACTCGTATCGTAGTTATGCCAAAAATCGATCAATTCTATGATATGATTGAAAAAGAAATGAAAAAGCAGGCTAAATAATCTTGTTTCAGATTTCATAAAAAGCACAAAAGCAGGTCAATTGACCTGCTTTTTTGTATTCTCAAAAGAATAAAAGTATTTTAGATAACTAACTAAATTTTAACTGTAATAAAGTTAGTCATTATTTTTATAAATTTATACAATTAAAGTATTTATTTACAAAATATCAATATCACCTTTTCCTTCCCTTACAATAACCGGCTCATGTTCAGAAAGATCGATAATAGTCGAACCCACATTATCTCCGTAACCTCCATCAATTACCATATCAACCAGATGCTGCCATTTCTCGAAAATTAATTCCGGATCTGTAGTATATTCGATTACATCATCTTCATCACGAATCGAAGTTGAAACCACCGGGTTTCCCAATTGACGAACGATTTCCAAAATAATGTTATTATCAGGAACACGAATACCCACTGTTGTTTTCTTTTTAAATTCCTTTGGAAGATTATTATTTCCCGGTAAAATAAAAGTATAAGGCCCAGGCAATGCCCTCTTTAAGATTTTAAAAGTCGAAGTATTAATCTGGCGTACATAATCTGAAAGATTACTCAAATCATGGCAAATAAAAGAGAGGTTTGCTTTCTCCAGTTTCACACCTTTAATTTTAGCAATTTTTTCTAATGCTCTCGAATTGGTAATATCACAACCTAAACCGTACACAGTATCTGTTGGATAAATTACCAATCCACCATTCTGAAGCACTTTTACCACTTTTGCAATTGCCGCTTCACTTGGTTTGTCCGGATATATTTTTATAAATTCTGCCATTTTTGTTTTTGTTTCAAGTTTTTATTTGTTTCAAGTTTTAGCTCCATAACTTCAAACGTGAAACATGAAACTTGAAACAATATTTTTTTATCCTACCACATCTAATTTAGCAAATCTTAGCAACAATTTCTTAATTCCGCCGACTTCAAATTTTATTTCTGCTTTTCTGTCAGCACCAACCCCTTCCAGGTTAATAACCTCACCTTTTCCAAAACGTTCGTGCAATACTATATTCCCAATTGTCAATTTGTTATCAAATAAATTTGCAGCACTTGCATTTGGATTAGTTCCTGTAACAGGTTTTAGTTTTCTAATATTAAGATCCGGTTTCGGGTTATTATCTGTAATATTCTTTGGAGGAGTTCCTGCAACAGGTTTGTTTAATCTCAATTTAGATTTATCAACATCTCCAAATATATCACCATCAATTGGTGATTTATAACGATAATTGGTTTCAGAAGGAGTTAGATATTCCAAATACTGATCTTCAATCTCTTCAATAAATCTGGAAGGTTCACTATCTGTTAGTTTTCCCCAACGGTAACGCGATTGCGCATAAGTCAAATACGCCTGATGTTCTGCTCTTGTTAAGGCTACATAAAACAAACGTCGTTCTTCTTCCAATTCACTTCTTGTACTCATACTCATGGCACTCGGAAACAAATCTTCTTCCATACCCACCACAAAAACATGAGGAAACTCCAATCCTTTTGCTAAGTGAATGGTCATCAATGCTACACGATCATCATCATTGGTATCTTTATCTAAATCTGTTGCAAGAGCCACATCTTCCATAAACTCAGAAAGTGCTCCTCTTGCTCCGTCAATTTCTCTTTGTCCTTCTGTAAAATCTTTAATACCGTTTAAAAGCTCTTCGATATTCTGAATTTTTGCCATTCCTTCCGGAGTCGCATCTTTCTTCAATTCCTGAACTAAACCTGTTTTCTTAGCAACGTGATCCGTAATATAAAAGGCATCCTGATTTTGATCAATTACCTGAAAACTCTGAATCATCGTCACAAAGTCTTTCAGTTTGTTTTTCGTTCCGGCGTTTAATTTCAGATCAATTTTATCAATATTCACCATTACTTCCCAAATCGAACGTTTGTAGTGATTTGCTGCAATAGTCAGCTTTTCTACAGTTGTATCTCCAATTCCACGAGCCGGATAATTGATCACACGAATTAATGCTTCCTCATCTTTCGGATTCAAAACCAAACGCAGATAACACAAAACATCTTTAATCTCTTTGCGTTGGTAGAAAGACAAACCTCCATAAATTCGATACGGAATATCACGCTTTCTTAAAGCATCCTCCATTGCACGTGACTGTGCATTGGTACGATACAAAATTGCAAAAGATCCATTATGCAACTGATGCTGCATTTTCTGCTCAAAAATCGTACTAGCTACAAAACGACCTTCCTCAGCATCTGTTAAACTTCGGTGGACTTTAATTTTTGGTCCAAATTCGTTAGCTGTCCAAACCACTTTATCCAGTTTGGTTTTATTATGCTCCATCACGGTGTTTGCCGCTTCTACAATATTTCGCGTCGAACGGTAATTCTGCTCCAAACGGAACATTATAACCCCTTCATAGTCTTTCTGGAAATTCAAAATATTATTGATATTCGCTCCACGGAAAGCATAGATACTCTGCGCATCATCTCCAACCACACAAATATTCTGAAATCTGTCCGATAAAGCCCTAACAATCAAATACTGAGAGTGGTTCGTGTCTTGGTACTCATCAACCAGAATATAACGAAAACGGTCCTGATATTTAGCTAAAACTTCTGGAAAACGATTCAGTAATTCATTGGTCTTCAACAATAAATCATCAAAATCCATTGCTCCGGCTTTAAAACAGCGTTCCACATATTGTTGGTATATCTCTCCTAACCTTGGTCTTTTTGCCATTGCATCGGCTTCAACCAATTCCGGATTATTAAAGTATGCTTTAACCGTAATCAAACTGTTCTTATAATTAGATATACGCCCCAAAATTTGTTTTGGTTTATATACATCACGATCCAGCTGCATTTCTTTGATAATCGAAGAAATTAATCTCGCTGAATCCTGAGAATCGTAAATAGTAAAATTAGAAGGATAACCTAAATGATCCGATTCTGCGCGAAGAATACGCGCAAAAATCGAGTGAAAAGTTCCCATCCAAAGATTTTTTGCTTCGGATGCTCCCACAATATCCGAAATCCTGTGTTTCATCTCACGAGCCGCTTTATTGGTAAAAGTAAGCGACAAAATATTGAAAGCATCAATTCCTTGAGCCATCAAATACGCAATCCTAATTGTTAAAACACGGGTTTTTCCCGAACCTGCACCAGCAATAATAATCATTGGCCCGTCTTTCTTTAAAACAGGCGCTCTCTGTGCTTCGTTGAGCTGGTCAATATATTTCTGCATGTAATTTTTCTCCTTTTATGCAAAATTAAGAATTAAAAAAGAAAGTTCCTAAGATACTGAGGCGCTAAGGTTCTAAGTTTTTTATGAAGCCAAACATTGGGCATTTTTATCAGCATGGATTCCCGCTTTCGGCTTTATCTCTACGCTACGAGGATAACGCCTCAATCGGGGCTACAAAACAATCAATCCGCACTTTTATCACAATAAAATATTACGTTATTAAATATTATCGAGATTTCTTCTAAAATAATAAGATTTATCGGAATAAAAACTACATTTGACTAACCAAAAACAAAATCTATCTTTATGAGAAAAAACTACCTATTTGTATTTCTTTTATTAACTCTAAAATTAGCATCCCAAAATCAGGAAATCGATCCGACATTCAATAAAAAAGAAACAGGAACCTATCAACAAGATATAGGCAGTCAGGGAATTGTTCTTTCTAATAAGAAAATACTAACTGTATTTGAACATTCTTATGACTACAATGTATTACTTCTGAATGAAGATGGCAGCCTTGATAAAAACTTCAATACAACCGATTCTTATACCAGGACTTCTATAAAACTCTATGCTAAATCAGATGGTCAGTTTTTAACTTTGGACTATAATGGAAAACTAAAGGGTTTTAATGCAAATGGAACCGCTAATTCTAACTTCATTACTACTACATTTGGTATTCTTTCTACAACAATGACAATGTCCATCAAAAATGTTGTTTATCAGGAAGATGGAAAAGTAATTGTTTACGGTTCTTTTCAAACAGTTAACGGAGAATACACTGGAGGCTGTGTACGCTTAAATGCAGATGGAAGTATTGATAACACTTTTAAAAGCGATTACACTCCAAATGCAATGGCTATCCAAAGTGATGGAAAATATATTTTTGCTTTAAGGGGAGCTTCCGGGCTTATACGATTACTGCCAAACGGAAAAATCGACAACACATTTAAGGTTGTTGCTACAATTGATCCAAAATTAAACTTCGTTACAAACGGTTTTGAAACAGAAAACAACAGTAGTATTCAGGATGTGACAGTACAACCGGACGGAAAAATAATTGCTGTAGGTTGTAATTATAAAGAAAATGGAAAAACAATTTCTTATTCTATTGTAAGACTGAATAATGATGGTACTAGAGACAAAGAATTTAAATCTCTGGACAGCCGAACTCTGAGAGCTGATAATGTTTATTTACAAAAAGACAATAAAATTGTTCTTGATCTAAATCATGAGACTTTTATACGTTTAGAAAGTAATGGCGAAACAGATAATACTTTCAAATACATAAACACTGTTGGTTTTCTCAATAAAGGAGAATTTTCTTTTCAGGGAAACAAAATGATCATCAGTGCTCATTTTAAAGATCTACAAGGTATAACCAGATCCGGAATTCATAGAATAAATGAAAACGGAAGTTTAGATCTTACTTTTAATCCTCATTCTGGATTTAATTTATTTTTTGATCAATGGGACGATTTTAATACATATCCTTTTGTATCAAAAGTTTTAGCCGATCAAAAGATACTATGTGTTGGAAATTTTACAACCTATAATGATTTTCCCGTTCGAAATATTTGCAGACTTCAACAAAATGGAGATCTAGATTCCAATTTTAATTTAGATCCGGCGATTACAATAGATGCAGATATCACTAATAAATACATTTTCATTCAACAAAAAGACGGTAAGGTAATTTTACTTCATGAGGATGGTTTAAAAGTAAATAATACCTGGAAAAGTATAATTAGACTCAACAGTGATGGCAGTCTTGACTCTAGCTTTAATAGTCCTATTGAAGGAGGTAGTATTGTTGGCATGAAACAAATTAGTGATGGTAAAATTTTACTAATTGGTTCAAGTAAAATATTCAAAAATACTACAGAAAAATATTCCTCTTATAATTTAATTCGTTTAAACACTGATGGCTCTATAGATTCCAGTTTTAAAGCGGTCTTCTATCACAAACCATACATACTACATAGTCTAAGTAACGATAATTTCTTAGTTTCCTTTGCACAGGATAATTATGCATATACGTACTCCGCAATTTTAAAAATAAACAAAGATGGTGTAGTAGATACTTCTTTCAAACCAAGTTCTCAAGGTTACTACAAAACAAAAGAGCTTAATAATGGTCAGCTTCTTGTTACAGTTTCAAATGTACTAAGTCGTGTAAATGCAAATGGAACTGTAGATCCTACTTTTACTCCTTATAATTTTGGAACAAGTAACGTGTATTATTATGATTTTTACGAAAACGGAGCAATAAATATTTTAGCTGTAACTGAAAATAATACTAATAAAAAAATAACACTTAGCTCCGAAGGTAAACTCCTGAGTACAGAAACCTTTAGCATTAATTCAATATCCAATTTCGAAATTCAGAACTGTGAGGATGTAATTTCTTATGGTTATTTTACAAAAGTAAACAATCAAAATAATCACGGAATTGTACGCTTTAAATTTTCTAATACTAATACTAGCGTAAATCCTGAAGGAGAAATTTTTCAACCTTTTACAAACGGTCAAACATTAGCTGATCTAAAAATAAACGGGACAGATATAAAATGGTATTCAACTCAAAGTAATTGCGGTATTAATAACAAATTGACTAATAAAGGCATGAGCGAAGAAGTTCTTCCATCGTCAACAGTTCTTGTTAATGGTACAACTTATTTTGCATCTCAAACTGTAAACAATGTGGAGAGTGGTTATAGGCTTCCTGTTACTGTTTATTCTTCCACATTAGGCTTGAAAGAAAATCAACTTCCAAACTTAATTACTTACCCAAATCCTGTAAAAGATTTTTATAGTGTTTCAAACACTGAAAACATAACTAAAATAGAAATTTACAACATACTAGGACAGCTTTTGTCGAATAAAAACTACGATAAAAATAAAATAGAAATCGACTTTACAACTTTACAGTCAGGTCTTTATTTTACAAAAATATACGCTGGCGACAAAAGTTCAATCATCAAAGTTATTAAAAACTAATCTCTCGCTTCGGGAATACTGTAAAACTGCTAAAATAGAATTTTAGCAGTTTTTTTATTTAAAAAACACATCATAAGCAAATCGGATTAAAGTTCCCACGACCACAATCAAAAAGAAAATTCGAATAAAACCATTTCCTTTATTGATTGCTAGTTTTGCACCAAGCCATCCGCCAAGTCCGTTGCTTATTGCCATCGGAATTGCGATTGTCCAAATGATTTTCCCTTTTATCATAAAAAGGCAAATTGAACCAAAATTAGTTGCCAGATTAACCATTTTGGCATTCGCGGAAGCGTGAAGAAAATCGAACCCTAAAAGCGCAATAAAAGCCACTACAAAAAAACTTCCTGTTCCCGGACCAATAAATCCGTCATAAAAACCAACAATTATACTAATTACAACAGCATAAATTATTTGAGTTGTTTCGGAATGATCTTTAGCTACATGCTGTCCGAAGTTTTTCTTGGCATAAGTATAAATAAATAATAAGGACAAAACTACCAATAACAGTGGTTTCATGAAATCATTACTAACAAGCGTTAAAACAGTAGATCCTAAAAATGCGGAAGGAACTGCCAGACACATCATGATGATTAATAATTTCCATTTAATTACCACTTTCTTTAAATACTGAAAAGCAGCAAATGCAGTTCCGCTGAAAGCTGGAATTTTTAGCGTTCCAATAACTGTAGAAACTGGAAGATTAGGCAATAAAATTAATCCCATCGGAGTTTGAATTAATCCGCCACCGCCTACAATTGCATCAATAAAACCTGCAGCAAACGCAGCTAAACAAAGAAAAAGTATTATGTATGAATCCATTAAAAATATATTTTGCCAACGTTAAAAAACAAGTTGCAAAAGTACAGCTTCCTTTTTGTTTATTGTTATAAATTTAAAATGGATTTCTCACCAAAAAGTATATTTTTGCTTAAAAATTACACCAATGGATTTTAATAAAATTATAGAACTTGCCAGTTATACTTTACCAGCTTTAGTTACAGGATTTGTAGCATATCGTTTTTTCGAACTGCACATTAAAAACAATGACAGAAAACGTGCTTTTTTACTAAATAAGCAAGCTCACAAGGAATCGCTTCCTGTACGTTTACAGGCTTTCGAACGTATGACTTTGTTTTTGGAGCGCATCAATCTGACTAAATTATTGATTAGAATAGCTCCTATTTCTCAAAATAAACACGATTATGAAAACTTTTTAATCGAACAAATTGAAAATGAATTTGAGCACAATTTAACTCAGCAAATTTATATGTCTGAAGAATGCTGGACAATCATAACAACTGCAAAGAATGCCACAATCCAAATGATCCGTAAAGCTGCTATGAGCGATAAAGTCGAAAATGCAGATAAATTACGTGAAGTAATTTTGAATGATTTATTAGAAAAACAATCTCCAAGTAATGCTGCTTTAAGTTTTATTAAAAGCGAAGTAGCTGAACTTTGGTACTAAATAATAAAGGCAGAATTTTATTGAAATGCATATAAATTCTGCTTTTTTTTTATAACCACCAATTTAATTTTGGTTTTATCCACCAGCCATTCTTTTGGTATTTTTCGGAAACACTTATTTCTGCACTTCCTTTATCAAAATCACAATTTACATTTGGCACTCTGTAATCTCCCCAATTACATACTTTTTCTTTTCCAGTGTTATTTGATTTCCAGACTCCTGTAAAGGCATTATTAAAATACTTGTCTGAATCGATTTCGATATTATTATACTGAATCAAATCGTTTTTATCCAGGTACCATATCGATTCTAATTTTCCGGAAAACTTGCCTGAACCTTTTTGTTTTTCATCTTCCATAAACTCATAAATGGCAATCAAAGCACCTTGTTTCTTTATTCCGGCAGTTTTGTATTCATCATCAACACCAAACTTTGGTTCTTTTAGTTCATTAATCTCCAGAATCTTTATTTTTCCTTTAAAGGTGCAAATATTAGATTTCACCATTGATTTTCCGGAGATCAAATACTCGTTTGCTTTCTCTTTACTTTTTTCTACTGAAGTAAATTTAATTAGTATTCTTTCATAATTATCTCCAATAATACCATAAACCAAATTATTATCTGTTTTCTTCCATAAGTTTGAAAAATTATATTTCAGATACTTATTGATTTCATTTTTAGAAAATAATTCCTCTTTTGGCACAATTTGAGTTCTGCACAAACTTTGGCTCCATGTACTGAAACTCAAAAAGAAACAAACAATTACAACAATTTTTCTCAAATCAATATCTTATTATCACTCATCACTTCCGATTTATTCTGAGCATATTCATACCCCTGTTCCCACCATTCTTTCATAACATCTTTATTAAAAATAAGAGCGTTATCGGTTAATTTTATCGGAGTATAATATAAGTTAAGTTTTACATTCTTATTCGTTGCCATAAGTTTTCCTATAGCAATATCGTGTTTTTCAACCTGATCCAACGCAATTCGAAACAAATCAATCATCAATGAAAACGGATTTTTACCTATAACTGTTTTGGTTGTATTTACTTCTGTTTCCAAAACAATTACATCAATTTCAGTAGCGCCCCTGTTAATTGCTTCACGAATTGGAACCAAACTTGAAAATCCTCCGTCCCCATATTCACAATTATTTTTTTCAACCAAACTCATAAACGGAACATAGTTACTGGAAATCCAGGACCATTCACAAAACTCTTCATAAGTGCAATCTTTAACCGATTTATATTCTGATTCGTTTTTGGTAAAATTGGTTACTGTAACAATTACATCGGTTTTCAGTTTTTTAAGTTTGTTGAAATCAGAAAGAGAAAAGTTATTTTGAATATATTTCTTTAAACCTTTGCTTTCGCCAAAGGTTCTTTTTCCTTTAAAAAACTGACGTAAAACATTAAAGTGATTTATGGTTACTATATCTACTCCATCTTTACTTTTAACAACAAAAGGACAAATATTAAAAATACTCGCCATCGTTACATTGGTATAAACAGAATGTATTTTCTTAATATGACCGAGAGCTAAATGCGGAATTAATAAACTTCCTGTTGAAGTTCCTAAAAACAAATCGTATTCGTGCTTTTTTTCTTCTATTAAATACTGGGCAACACCGCCGGCAAAAGCGCCTTTACTGCCACCACCTGAAATAACCAATGCTCTCATAAAATGTATGTAGGTTTTATTTTTGGATTTTATTTAAGAGAAAAGAATATAGAAAATACAATATAGACCTTCTACTGAATCTATTCTCTTTGCTCTATTTTCTATGCTCCACTTTCTATTCTCTACTCTTTCAACAAACGATCTAATTGAAATTTTTCATCGGGGTTCAAATTAGGCAAAATTCTATTAAATGAAGCACGCATTTCAGGATTTTTTAATAAAAATCGGATTGTATCTCTGCCAAATTTCGAAAACTGCCACATATGATGTGTAGTTGCTCCAACTAAATTACTCAGAACCTGATCGTTAATTATTTTAAAAGCAATTAATTTTTCTAAAGCATTTTGCCTTGTTGTCGCTTCGTATTTAGTAGATGAAAAAGCTATTAATTCGTTAATAAGAGATTCAGGATCAATACTGTAACCTGTAGTTGATAATGCCAGTGAAAGCCATAAAGTTCGAAGATTGTAATCATTAAATCCAATCCAGTTTTTTGATTTATCTAAATATTCTGCTCTGTGATTGGGGAAATTTCTCCAAAGCCAATACAATGCTATTTCCTGTGTTTGATAAGATTTATCATCCAATAAGCTTTCATAATTTGTTCTAAAATCTTCCGGAATTTTAGTCAAAGTTTCGGCAACATTCTGACGAACCTGAATATCATTGGTTTGTAATGCTAAAAGCAAAAGTGATTTCTTTGCTTCATATTTTTCATTTTCCAATTGATCTATAACGGCTTCTTTTACTGAACGATAAACATTGGATTCTAAAGTAGTTTTTAGAACATCCATTTTCTCCGCTAAAGGTGTTTTCTTTAATTTATCGATTTCCAGTCTTTTTTGAATCGTTTTGTTTTTACTCAGCAAAGCATTAGCCGTTGGTGTATCAAAAGCAGTTGATTCCAGCCATGTTTTTTGAAATTTTTCCAAATCAAAATCAGATACTTTTTTAATTTCATCAAAGAAATTTTGTGTGTTTACTGTTTTATAAGCGTATTTGTTCAGATAACTTTTTATCGCTTTTTTAAACGCTTTGTCACCAATTGATTCATGCAAAACAAACAAAGTCCACGCTCCTTTTTCGTAAAATGTTAATGAACTCGCTTTAGGATTTAAAACCGGAATTGTATCGGTTCTAGAAGCAAATTTGATTTGCTGTGCCGTGTCGTATAATTTAGAATAAAAATAATCTTCTCCATAAATATCTTTTTCTGCCAGTAGAGCAAAATAAGTCGCAAATCCCTCCTGAAGCCAATGATGCGTACTACTTTCAGCTGTAATTAAATCGCCAAACCAATGATGTGCTAATTCGTGAGCATCAACATTAGTGTAATTTCGATCACAGAAACCAATAGAATCTACGACATAACGAGTTGCAAAAAGTGTCGCGGTTGTGTTTTCCATTCCGGCATAAAGAAAATCACGAACCGGAATTTGTCGGTTAATCTGCCAGGGATATTTAACTCCGATTTCTTTCTCCAGAAAATCAAAAATTCGTTTTGAATAACGATAAGTCGGCTCAAAACGATTGGAATCTTTTGGCTCATAATAATACTCCAACGGAATTCTACTTTTAGATTTAAACTCTTTTTTATCAAATTTTCCAATTGCCAGCATTAATAAATAAGAACTCATTGGTTTTTCCATTTTAAATTGCCAATGAGTTAAATTACCTTCTTCTTTTTTCTCCTTTAAAACCCCATTTGAAACAACCTCATATTCCTTATCAAACGAAATTCCTAAATTGAAAATCAGTTTCTCATTCACATCATCAAAACTTGGAAACCAATTGCTCGTGTACCTTCCCTGCCCTTGTGTCCAGATTTGTATTTCATTATTTTCAATGTCAACAAAATATAAGGCTTGTTTTGGTTTTGTTTTATAACTAAAAGTCAAATGATTCTCGCCTTTTGCAAAATGAGAGATCAGTTTTAATTGTTTAGTATCGTTTAGAAAAATCACCTCTTTATCATTGATTTTCACATTAGAAAAATCCATGTTTTTAGCGTCAAGCGAAATAGTGTCACAATCCTTTAAAACCTCAAACTGAAAATCAACGGCACCGGAAATTGTTTTTTCTTTTGGATTTAAAGATAATTGCCCTGAAACCGATTTGAAATCAACATTCTGGGTTTGCTGGGCAAAAATATAACCTGTAAATAATAGGAAAATGTATTTCATATAAAATTAATGTAAAGGCTAAAATCCCAAAGTTACAAACCTTTCACAAACAAATAGAATGAAATTTGTAAGTTTACATTATAAAATAAAAAATTGTGCCTACACCCCAAAAAGCCTTATTTAACTGGAGCAGCGGAAAAGATTCTGCATTGGCTCTTTTTAAAATATTACAAAATCCCGATTTCAAAATTGAATATTTGCTGACTAGTGTAAACCAGCAATATCAAAGAATTTCCATGCATGGGGTTCGCGTAGAATTATTGCAGGCACAAGCCGAAAGCATTGGAATTCCATTAAAAATCATGGAAATTCCCGAAATGCCAACAATGGAAGTTTATGAAAATGTAATGATGGAAACTTTGACAGCATTAAAAGATCAGGGTATACAATATTCTGTATTTGGAGATATTTTTCTGGAAGATTTACGATTGTATCGAGAGAAGCAATTGGCCAGACTAGATTTCATAGGTCTTTTCCCTATTTGGAAAATTGCAACAAAAGACTTGATTCAGGAATTTATTTCACTGGGATTTAAAACTATTGTTGTGTGCGTAAATGAAAAATATTTAGACAAAAGTTTTGTGGGCAGAATAATCGATCAGGATTTTATAAATGATTTACCCGATAATGTAGATGTCTGTGGTGAAAATGGTGAATTTCATACTTTTACATTTGACGGTCCCATTTTTTCGAAACGTATAGATTTTGAAATTGGCGAAACTGTTTATCGAAAATATGAAAAACCTGAAAGCCAGGATTCGTCAAATTCAGCATGCGATACCAACGATGACACTGCTTTTGATTTTGGGTTTTGGTATTGTGATTTAATTAAAAAATAATGAATACTGTTTATACTAAAACTTGTTTTGCAATAACTCTGATTCTCGTTTCTTTTTCATTTCAAAGCTGCTTAGTTAACAGATGTAAAAGACCTCAAATTACAGGTTATGTTTACGATGCGGAAACCAAACAGCCTATTGAAAATTGTAAAGTTGGCGAAACTTTAAGTAACCAAAATGGTTATTTTTCTTTGAATGAAAAACGTTATCACCAATTTACTTTCTTCGCTTTTGAAGCGCCAACTTTATCCGTTAATGAACCTGTCAATAAAGAAGGTTATGAATCACAACACATTCAGTTTATGCAGCCTTTTGGAGGTGGAATGAAAAAAGGGGCATTACATAAAATGGATACTTTATATTTAAAAAAGACTTTAATTAAGTAGATTGATCGATCCAGGTTTTTAGAAACCATTTATTGTCTTTTAATTCGAAAATATAATCTACATAAATTCCATTATCCAGACCACGTTGCTGAAGTGTAGCTTTATGCTTTTTAATTGATAATGTACGTTTTAAGTACTTTTCATCAGATTTTCTGTTTAAGGTTAAAACTTTATATTTATCTTTTGACATTGTATAATCAGTCAATTCAAAATCTTCATTATTCACCTGATATTTTAGAGGAAAAATCACTCTGCTCACCTGAAATTTAGAATCCGAATTAAACTTATCGAAAAAGATATTAAAATCTTCCACAGTTGTTTTTGTATTTTGAGCATAAGAAGCAGAACTTAAACTCGCTATTAAAACAAAAAACATTAAAAAGTACTTTTTCATTATTCTGAATACATATTAAGCAAATTAGTCACGGTGTTCCAGTTTCTAATAGTTGCAATTACATTTAATTTTTTCTCGATATATTTTTGATCAAAACGTGTTTTTCCGGCTCCAACGGCGTATTTTATAAAGATTTTGTTTTCATCAATACTGGCTTCATCAGGTTTAAACTGACTGATTTTAAGATCATTTATGTTTTCTTTTTTTAGCGAAGCTGAAACAAAAGCTACATAAAGTTTTTTAGTATCTATATCTTTTTCTTTTAAAAAAGGGCTATTTGCAAAGCAAGATTCTAAATTTTCTTTGGTAATCATTACTACCGGAACTTCATGTCCAAAAACTTTAAAAATTTCCTGTTTAATCATAAAGCCAACTTTAGCTGCATCTTCTTCGCTGTCTACAAAAACATTTCCGGATTGCAGATAAGTTCTGATATTTTGAAAACCCAGATTTTCCAGCATTGTTTTCAAAGCATCCATTTTCATCATATTATGTCCGGAAACATTGATTCCGCGTAAAAGTGCTAAATGTGTTGTCATTTAATTTTATTTTTTTTCAAAGATAAAAATTCCTTTTTTAGGATTATTCCTCTTCTTCTCCTATTTCAATATCAAACTTGGTTAGAAAATCATTTAGCTTTGTTTTATACTTTTCTTTTGCTTCATTTATAATGACTTCTGTTTCTTCATTTGATTCTATTGCGTTAAGATTAAATTCTCTTTTAACCCATTCGTGAAATTCTTCTTTATTTTCATTTTCGCTATAATATTCTTCATCTTTATAAAAATAACAGTAATCAAAATCAACTGAAATTTCTGTATCAAGAGTCAGTAAATGAATTAATTTGCGAATGTTCTCTGCTACAACATGAATTCCTCCCTCGTCACCAAAAACAACTATCGGACAATTATTTAAATCATCATCAATAAGCCAATAAGCATAGGAACTTCCAGAACCATTTGCTCCCGCAAATTCAATAAAACTGTTATAAAATTCTTCTTCTTCAGACCAGGTTTTAATTCCTGTTTTATCGTTAATCATCAATAAACCAAAACATTCCGAATAAGTTTCTGAACCATATTCTTTCTGAAATTCATACAATTTCACTAAATCTTCCGGTATTGCATAATTACCAAACTGAATTGCAAAATCTTGCAAAGAAAAACTACTGTCATAATCAGCATATTCAGTATTATCTTCATCTTCTTCGTTATCATCCTCTCCTCTTTCTGCTGTAAGAACTTCAAAAGCTTTTGTAGCAGCTGCTTTTACACAATACATTTCTATTCCAGGTGCCGTTTCGTTGTTAATCCATTGGTATTTTGGATTTCTTTCTTCATCCTGATATTCTAAAATCAGCATAATTTCTTCATTATCATGACACCATAAAGCTCTCATTTGAATATTAAACCCATTTCCTATTTCTTCCGAAATCTGGCTGTAATTCAGTCCCTCATAAACAAAAGGAACATATTGATATTCCGTCTCAGAAAGCTTTTCACGAATTCTGCCTTCGCTTTTTTTAGATAAAACCTGAACCATTTCTATAAACTGATTGCGAAAATCAGTGTACAAATACTTTTCTGCTTTATCATGATCTATAACAGAAAGTCCTGCTGCAAAAACTTCTAAATAGTTATTGCCTAATATTTCTGTGCCGTAACTTGTATATTCAATAAAATCATCGTTTACAATATCTGATAATTTATGAGTTGACGGAAAGTAGTTTTCGACCGTAATAACAGATCCGTCTGTATCTGTTACATTGCTACAAATTAACACATCTGGTCTGTTTACGTTAATGATTGACTGGACATTCGTAAAACGTTCAAAATGCATCCACATATCATCACTGTAGATTAACCAGGCTGTAACATCACCTTTTACAAAAAGCTCACCGTGGTTGTATTCTCCTGTAAGTACATCACATTTTAAACCACCACCCAAATAATGTACGCCACCAAATAAAGTAATATTAACAGTGGTAGTTTCCCCAAATACGATTAACGCAGGCGAATTATCGGTATCATAAGAGGTTATTAATTTGGTTACATTTAAATTCCCTTTAAAAATAAAGCCAAGTATAAAAATATCCGGATGTTCTTCTGTACTGAAATCCATTTCAAAAGATTCCATTTCTACATCTTCTTCTGCTAAAAGAAATATTGGATTTTCTTCATAATCCGGAAAACGCCAGGTATCTTCAAAGACATTATAGATTTTTTGATCTTTAAAATCAGTAAGATTTCCAATAATTTCGTGTGCTTCATATCGATTGATTACTTTGAAAGTAATACCTGAAAACAAAATAGTGGCAAAAGGAACTTTTTCTTCTTTCATTATATTGGCTTATAATTTGAATGTTTAAACAAATCTAACAAATATCTTTTTTTATTATAATTTTACTGAATAAAAATAAAAAACTCCGTTAGAAAACCAACGGAGTTTACAATTTAAATATATCGAGCTTTAATTTGCCTTTTTAAACACAAAAGCAGCGTCACATGCACGGGCATCATCAATCAAACGTCCTGACTTATCCAACGTAAAACTTTCAATCAAACTGCCTGTACAGTTTGAAATGAATGAATTTTCCTTTTTCTCCTTATATGTTAATACAAAACGTGTTATATCTTCTTTGATTATAGTTTCAAAAGTTCCTGTCAGCGTTATATTAATGTTTTCATACGATCTCATTTTTGAAAATGTATTATCTTTATTAAATACATAAGAATACTGTTTTGAAGAAGGGTCGTTAGCATACTTAGCCTCTGTGTATTGCACCCATTTCCCATAATAGTCTGTCACAACAGCATCCGCTTTATTGTTTGAATCGTCGCTAGAACAAGAAATTAAAGAAACAAACATTACAATCAAAAGTCCAGTTTTTTTCATTTTTATAGTTTTTAAAGGTTAACTATTATTAAGATTAATCTTTCTTAAGATGGTTGCGTTTATTTTTACAGCTTAATGATAACTTAATATTCAAAACCTTAAGCACTATAATTGATTTTCAAAATTCCTAATTAAAATCTATCTTCGCTTTTTAATTAAATTCCAATTCAAAAAATCCAAATTCCAACTCTTTCCAATCTAAAATCAACAATCTAAAATCAACAATCTAAAATCTAAAATAATTTAATGTCTAATAATCTTCTAGAAACCCCAATTGAATACTTAAAAGGTGTTGGCCCCAGTCGTGGTCAGTTGCTTCGTAAGGAATTGGGTATTCACAAATATGGGGATTTAGTCAATTTTTATCCCAATCGATACATTGACAGAACGCGTTATTATAAGATTAATGAATTACAGAATACAGGTTCTGAAGTACAGATTATTGGAAAAATAATCAACATCAAAACGGTTGAATTTGCTAAAAACAAAAAACGTTTAGTAGCCAGTTTTGTTGATGATACCGGACAAATTGATCTCAATTGGTTTCAGGGACATAAATGGATTAGGGAAAGTTTAAAATTAAACGAACCTCTGGTTATTTTTGGAAAATGTTCTTTATACGGAAGTCAATTCAGTATGGCTCATCCTGAAATCGAATTACTGAGTGAACATGAAAGAAGCCTGCGTTCAGCAATGCAGCCAGTTTATCCTTCTACAGAAGCTTTAACAAACAAAGGTATTTCGAATCGTACTATCAATAAAATGATGGAACAATTGTTTCTAGAAACACAAGCACTTTTTACAGAAACTTTTCCGTCCTCTTTAATCGAAGAATTAAAACTGATTCCAAAAAGAGCTGCGTTATTTAATATTCATTTTCCAAAAAGTGCCGATATTTTAGCAAAAGCACAATTCCGATTGAAGTTCGAAGAATTGTTCTTTATTCAGTTGCAGTTAATTACCAAAAATCTTATTAGAAAACATAAAATCAAAGGGCATCCATTTACAAAAGTGGGCGAACTTTTTAATGCATTTTACAAAAACCATTTGCCTTTTGATTTAACCAATGCTCAAAAAAGAGTAATCAAAGAAATTAGAACTGACATGGGAAGCAATGCCCAAATGAATCGTCTTTTGCAAGGTGACGTAGGTTCCGGAAAAACGATTGTTGCTTTTATGAGTATGCTTTTGGCTATTGACAATGGTTTTCAGGCTTGTTTAATGGCCCCAACAGAGATTTTGGCTAATCAGCATTATCTTGGATTATCTCATTTTGCTGAAATGCTTGGTATCAATATTAGAATATTGACGGGTTCTACTAAAACTTCTGAAAGAAAAATTATCCATGAAGAACTCGAAAACGGAACTCTGAAAATTCTGATTGGAACTCATGCATTACTGGAAGATAAAGTAAAATTTCAAAATTTAGGTCTGTCCGTAATTGATGAACAGCATCGTTTTGGTGTAGAACAACGCTCTAAATTGTGGAAGAAAAATGAGATTCCGCCACACGTTTTGGTCATGACTGCTACGCCAATTCCGAGAACTTTGGCAATGAGTTTATACGGCGATTTGGATATTTCTGTAATTGATGAATTGCCTCCCGGAAGAAAACCAATTCAAACTGTACATCGTTTTGATTCTAATCGATTAAAAGTCTGGAAATTTCTTCGTGATGAAATTGCAAAAGGAAGACAAATTTATATCGTTTATCCCTTAATTCAGGAATCTGAAAAAATGGATTATAAGGATTTAATGGACGGTTACGAAAGTATTTCCCGGGATTTTCCGTTGCCTCAATATTCGATTTCGATCCTGCATGGAAAAATGAAACCAGCAGATAAAGATGCCGAAATGAAACGTTTTTCTGAAGGAAAAACCAACATAATGGTGGCTACAACAGTTATTGAAGTTGGTGTAAATGTTCCAAATGCCAGTGTAATGATTATAGAAAGTGCCGAACGATTTGGTCTTTCGCAATTACACCAATTGCGCGGACGTGTTGGACGTGGTGCCGAACAGAGCTATTGTATTTTAATGACGGGACATAAATTAAGTTCTGACAGTAAAACCAGAATGGAAACTATGGTTCAGACCAATGATGGTTTTGAAATAGCCGAAGTTGATCTTAAACTTCGCGGTCCCGGCGATTTAATGGGAACACAGCAAAGCGGTGTCCTGAACCTTCAAATAGCTGATATTGTTAAAGACAGAGAAATTCTGTCTCTGGCAAGAAATTATGCCATGAAAATCTTAAAAGAAGATTCAGCCCTTCAAAAACCTGAAAATACCATTTTAAGAGCCATTTTTATTGAATTGACTAAGAAGAAAAATATTTGGAATTATATTTCGTAAAGGGACAAAGATTCAGAGTGACAAAGTTACAAAGTACTTGGTTTAAGTAACTTTATAAAGCTTTGTAACTCTGTTACTTTGTACCTCAAAAAAACACACTTCACTGCATCTCACTTAAAATAAGTTTTTAAATATTCAGGCGATTTAGATTTGTTGGGGGGCAAATTTGGGTTGAATATTCAAATTGACACAATGAAGCATATTCTTAGGAATTTTTATTTCTTTGGAGAACTCTTATCAAATAAACCACTGAAAAGACCTTTGCTTATTTTGTTTTTATCGTCTTTTCCAGTCGCAATTAAATGATCTATATACTCCATATAAGTTTTTCTACGTTCCTCTAAAAACCCAACAAGATATTCCTCAGAAGCATGAATGCCACTCGTTTCTTCAATCTGTAAAAGTTTTTTGTATAAAGGCTCAATAAACTTGACAATAATATCATTGGGAACCGATTTTCGGGTTCCAAAGAAGCCTACAATTTCTCCATCGGTGTCTGCAATAATTTTAAAATCGGTAACTACCCAATAATAGCGGCCTGTTTTGGCCATGTTTTTTATAATTACATGAATGTTTTCACTGGATTTAATACTGTCCCATAAGAATTTAAAAATCACTTTGGGCATATCGGGATGTCTGACAATATTATGAGGCTGGCCAACAAGTTCAAATTCATCATAACCAGAAACATCTATAAAGTCCTCATTGGCATATAATATGGTTCCTTTCTTATCGGTTTTACTGAGCAGCACTTTATTCTTGTTCCAATCTACTTCTCTGTCTGAAGGTGTTGGACGATTAATTCTGGTATCCATAGCTTTTACATTTAAATTAATTTACAATTCGATTAAGCGCATAAAAGAATCTTTAAATAATTTTTAATTCAATTCAATTTCTAAAGCAAGCAGAATATTTCTGATTTTGTGAAATACAATTCCTAATTCATACTCAAGCCATTCCGGAATTTCATTATTAACCACCAGATTAAGATTATGAATATCGTTTATAATCTGAACTAGTCTTTTATACTGAAAGTCGAGATTGTACACCTGAGAATTCTCTCTGTATCCTTTAAGAATATCGGCAACTTCTGAAGCAAATTCTGAATTGGCTCCAATTTTGTCAATTGAATTTAATGTTATAGTGTCGCTTAAAAAATGGTCAATAGTTTTTTTCAAATTATGCAGTGTAGGAACTGCAGTAGGCAAATCATACTTAAACATACAACAGGGTTATAAAAATTAATATTTGGGGAAAAATTTAATTAGGAGGGCTAGTTTCTGCTGTTTGTAGATTTGACATGAATATCATTAACTAAATCATCAATTTTTTTTGCACTTTCTCTCATCATTTCCAAATAAGACAACAGTTTATCATTGTCTGTATGACCTTTGGAAACATCAATAAGTTTTAAAACCGAATTTACCGGCAGTTTTAAATCTAAAGTAGTTCTGTGAATAAAATCGTTGTAGTCTTTTGTTGCTGACATTGAACTGTATTTTGCAGAAGCCAGTTTCATATTCTCTAATTCATATTCGTCAGAAATTTTTGAAATATGATTTTCACTGTGTTCTTTAAAATAATACGCCCAATAACCATTCATAAAAAATACAACTGCAGCCAAAACTGTGTGAATAATTAATGTTTCTAAATCAAAGTTGACCTGAGAAAAGTAAACCTGAAGTCCGTTGGCATCATTATAAACAAAATTTTGCAGATACGCCAAACCTGCGTGATGTAATACAACCAAAAGCGTTAAAGGAATTTGTAATTTCCAGTTTTGATACACAATTAAGATCGTACTGGCTATAAAAACCGTAAAATGCATCTCGAACATACCATGCATCTGATAAATATACTGTGCCATAAAAATAGCCAAAACAACCGACAACACATACTGATAAAATTTAGAATTCTTAATGAAGAACTTGGCCGAATAATAGGCCAGAAGATTGAGCGTCCCTACTCCAACGCCAATTTCGAAAGTGTCATATTTAAAAGATAGTCCTATACCGAGAAGAAAATATACGGCAAGAACATAATTAATAATTGTATCTGACTTCTGAGTCATAGTAGACATAAAACTGTGCAGATAATCTTGTTCGTTTAAGCTAGCTTTTGTTTTCATAGGTTTTAGTTTTTGGATTTTTGGAAATAGATTTATTTGGTACATTTTGGTAACGAACATCCGTATGCTTTCATAGCAAAAGCATCAAAAGAAGGTTTGTGTTTTTCACTTAAATAAGCATCAATTGCCATTTGAGCGTAATTAGTTTTGGCATCTGTACAATATCTCGTTTTATTGTAATTACCACGATAATACAAATTATGTGAAGGATCCAGCAAAACGGCCTGAGGTGTAGAGAAAACACCACATCTTTTTGCAATTGATTCTTCAAAATACACCGGAATCTTAGCATCAAACTTTTCCTGAATTTCAGCAATTGTAAAATTCTTTTCTTTGTTTAACACTACAATTTTAAAATTAACCTGATTGGCGTACTTTTTAATTAAATCCTTAACATGAGGAACATTAAAGCGGGAACAAGGACAATCGGGATTGAAAAAATGTATAAAAACAGGCTTTTGATTAAATGGACAACAGGCTCCTAATTCGATCTTAGACCCCATTGCTATAGCTTTATAATTTTGAGGTATTGGCGTTGGAAGACTGTACTTGAACTCATTTTGCCAAAATAAATAACCAATCGCAAGAAGTAATAACGTAAACCATAATGTTAGGAGTAAATTTTTCTTCATAAAGCATCTTTTATATTAGTTTAACAAAAAAAAACTAAACAATTGTTAATATAATTATTAACCATATTCTGTAAAAAACTTAAAAAACAACTTCTAAACCTTAATTTTAACAATAACTACCGTAGTTCATATCAGTATTATCAAGAAAAACAATGTTTTTGTTTAACATACCAATGTTACAAATAAAATCGATAAAGTGCAAAAAAAATCAGACAAAATGCATAAAATTTAATTTTAGCATTATTTCGCTTAAACTTCTATTTTGTAAAATTCTTCTTAAGCTATTGTAAACCTTAAAAAAATGATTGTTTGTCTACATCAAAAAATTTAATCTTTAATTAAACCTTTTAATCTCTTTTCAGTCTAAATACTAACCATTGTACATACAAATGTTAAATAAAAGCTAACAGCATCTGATTTCATGTCAAAAAGTTAAATTTGTAAGCTTACTAAAAACAGAAACCTTAAATACTATATTCACCTCAATTTTATGAAAGTAAAACACCTCATTTACACCCTTTTAATTATAGCAATTGGAGGTTTTATTACCTACAGAATTATATCAAACAAGAGCAAAAACGATGACTCTAAAAAATTTAATGATAAAAATTCTCCAACAACTGTTAATGGAATTGTAATAAAAACAGCCACTTTTGACAATAATTTATCACTTTCAGGCTCAATAGAAGCCAATGAACAAGTCGAAATTCATAGTGAGGTTTCAGGAATTGTAGAAGGAATATTTTTTAATGAAGGTTCTTATGTAACCAAAGGACAAGTTCTTTTGAAAGTAAACGATATTGAACTAAAAGCACAATTAAGACAAGCTGTAACCAAAGAAGGACTTGCAGCCGAAAATGAAAGAAGAGCTAAACTTTTACTTCAAAAAGAAGCTATCAGTCAGGAAGAAGCAGATGTCGCCAGAGCAGATCATGCTTCTGCTCAGGCACAAAGTCAATTAATCAGAGCGCAAATTTCTAAAACTTCTGTCAGAGCACCATTTTCCGGAAAAATTGGATTGCGAAATATCTCTCCCGGAACTTATATTACACCGACAGTTTTAGTAGCTAAATTGGTTAATACAAGTAAACTAAAAATTACTTTTTCAATTCCTGAAAAATATGCTTCTCAGGTACAATCAGGTTCAGTAATCGATTTTACAGTTTCCGGATCTACTAAAACTTACAATGCCAAAATTTATGCAATCGAACCTGAAGTTGCAGTTGCGACACGTACACTTCAAATTCGTGCCATTGCAGACAATACAGACGGAAAACTTTTCCCTGGAACTTTTGCTGACATTAAATTACCTTTAAACATTATTAAAGATGCAATTGTAGTCCCATCTCAGGCTATTATTCCAATTCAGGATGGTAAAAAAGTTTTTATTGCTAATAATGGTCAAGCCAAAGAAGTAATGGTTGATGCAACAACAAGAACAGATTCTTCTATCTTAATTTTATCAGGATTAAAAGCCGGAGATACTTTAATTACAAGCGGTGTGATGTCATTAAAAAATGAAGCGCCAATTAAAGTTAAAGTAAAATAATTATGAGTTATGAGTTACAGATTATGAGTTAAGAGTTTTAAATCTCATTAAATCTAAAATCTAAAATCTGAACTCTAAAATCTAAAATCAAACATGAGTTTATCAACTACAAGTATAAGAAGACCCGTTTTAACCATTGTACTGAATTTACTAATTATTCTATTCGGTTTTATTGGTTATACTTTTTTGGGCGTTAGAGAATTCCCTTCTATCGATCCGGCACAGGTATCGATTCGTACCAATTATACAGGTGCGAACTCAGACATTATCGAATCACAAATTACTGAACCTCTTGAAAAAGCTGTAAATGCAATTGACGGAATTAGAAATATTACATCTTCCAGCAACCAGGGAAGCAGTACAATTACAATCGAATTTAATTTAGATAAAGATTTAGAAGAAGCTGCCAACGATGTTCGTGATAAGGTTTCGCAGGCAATTAGAAATCTTCCTCAGGACATAGATGCTCCACCTGTCGTATCTAAAGCAGATGCAGACAGTGAATCAATTATTTCTATGACCGTTCAAAGTGACAGCAGAAGTTCTTTAGAACTTAGCGATTACGCCGAAAATGTTATTTCTCAACGCTTAGAAACTATTCCTGGTGTGAGCGGCGTACAAATTTGGGGACAAAAACGTTACGCCATGCGCTTATGGATCGATCCTGCAAAATTAGCTGCTTACGGCTGTACGGTTGCTGAAGTTCGTTCAGCATTAAATGCACAAAACGTAGAATTGCCTTCAGGAAAATTAACCGGAAACAATACCGAATTAACCGTAAAAACAGTTGGAAACCTCTCTAAACCGGAAGAATTCAACAATATTATCATTCGTACAGATGGTGATAAAATTGTTCGCTTAAGTGATATTGGAGGTGCCGAATTAGGACCGGAAAACATAGAGACCTCCTTAATGTCTTCTGGACTTCCAATGATTGGTATGGCAATTGTGCCAATGCCCGGAGCAAATTACTTAGATATTTCAACAGAATTTTACAAAAAATTCGACGCTTTAAAAAAAGATTTACCTAAAGATATCAAACTTAACATTGCTCTTGATAATACAAGATTTGTTAAAAAATCTGTTTTAGAAGTTGCCGAAACTTTAGGAATTTCAATCATATTGGTAATTATTATTATTTATTTATTTTTTAGAGACTGGGCAATTGCTTTCAGACCTTTAATTGATATTCCTGTTTCGTTGATTGCTACATTCTTTATTATGTGGCTTTTCGGATTTTCAATTAATGTATTGACACTTTTAGCTATTGTTCTCGCAACAGGTCTGGTGGTAGATGACGGAATCGTGGTGACTGAAAATATTTTCAAAAAAGTAGAAGAAGGAATGTCGCCTATTGAAGCCGCGATTAAAGGTTCTAACGAAATTTTTTATGCCGTAATTTCGATTTCAGTTACTCTTGCAGCGGTATTTTTACCTGTGATTTTCTTAGAAGGATTTGTCGGAAGATTATTTAGAGAATTTGGAGTCGTCATTGGAGCTGCGGTATTAATTTCTGCCTTTGTTTCATTGACATTAACACCTATGCTAAATGCCTATTTGATGAAAGGCGGAGAGCAAAAGAAATCGAAATTCTACATTAAAACTGAACCTTTCTTTGAAAAAATGAATAGCAATTATGCTGAAGCTTTGTCAAAATTTATGGCAAAAAAATGGATAAGCTTCCCTATTCTAATTGCTTGTTTTGGAATCATTTATTTGTTTTTTACGATCCTTCCGAAAGAAACTGCTCCTTATGACGACAGAAGCTCTGTAACAATGCGTATGACTACACCTGAAGGCTCTTCCTACGATTATACCTACCGCTTCATGCAGGAAATATCAAAATTGGTTGATGATTCTATTCCAGAAAAAAAAGTAAGTTTAGTTATTACTGCCGGAGGTTCCGGAGGTTCCGCAACTAACTCAGGTTTCGTAAGACTTTCACTCACAGAACCTGAAGAAAGACACAGATCTCAAAAAGATATTGCCGATAAACTAAACAAATGGACAAAAAAATATCCAGATGCTAAAATATCTGTAATTCAGCAGCCTACAATTGCAGTAAACAGGCGTGGAGGTTTGCCGATTCAGTACATTATTCAGGCTCCAAACTTTGATAAATTAAGAGAAAAAATTCCGCTTTTTATGAATGAAGTAACTAAAAGTGACGTTTTTTCTACTACCGATGTCAATTTAAAATTCAATAAACCGGAGGTCAACGTAACAATTGACCGTGCAAAAGCAGAAAGTTTAGGAATCTCTATTTTGGATATTGCGCAAACTTTACAGCTTTCTTTGAGTGGACAACGTTTTGGCTATTTCATTAAAAATGGAAAACAATATCAGGTAATTGGACAATTTGACCAAAAGGACAGATCTAAGCCTTTGGACTTAACTTCGATGTTTGTAAAAAATAAAAATGGCGAATTGATTCAAATGGATAACGTTGTAAAGGTTTATGAACAAAGTAATCCGCCACAATTGTATCATAACAATCGTTATATGTCGGCAACTGTTGCCGCTGGTTTAGCCCCAGGAAAAAGTATGGGAGACGGAATTAAAGAAATGGACCGAATTAAAGCTAAAGTTTTAGACGAAAGTTTCACAACCGATTTAGCCGGGGAATCTCGAGATTTCGTAGAAAGTAGCTCGAATACTTCTTTTGCCTTTGGATTAGCTCTGTTATTAATATTTCTGATTCTTGCTGCGCAATTTGAAAGTTTTATTGATCCTTTTATTATTATCCTTACTGTTCCAATGGCGGTTGCAGGAGCATTATTCTCATTGTGGTTATTCAACCAAACCTGGAATATTTTCAGCCAGATTGGTACAGTAATGTTGATTGGTCTGGTGACTAAAAATGGTATTTTGATTGTCGAATTTGCCAATCAGTTACGCGAACAGGGAAAACCGAAATTAGAAGCTATTTTAGAAGCTTCAGAAGCACGTTTACGTCCAATTTTAATGACCAGTTTAGCAATTGCTTTGGGAGCACTTCCTATCGCAATGTCACTTGGAGCCGCGTCAACCAGTAGAATTGGTATGGGAGTTGTAATTGTTGGGGGAACAATCTTTTCGTTAGCCTTAACGCTTTTCGTAATTCCTGCCATCTATTTAATGTGGTCGAAAGCCAGAAAACACTATCCTGAATTTGACCGTATCGAAGAATACGAAAGAGAAAGTATAAAATAGAAACCAAAAAATCACGAGTTTTGTTTTTTCTAAATTCGTGATGCTTTGGCAAAAGAAAATAAAAATGAATATCAAAAACATATACTATACCTTAATAATTCTCTTTACCTGCATTGTTAAAACGAATGCACAGGAAGTTCTGACTATTGAACAAGCTATGACAATAGCTTTGGAGAATAATTTTGAAATTAAAATCGCAAAAAATAATTCTAAAATAAGCGAAACAAACGTTACAATAGGAAATGCCGGAATGTTGCCAACAGCTACAGCAAATATTACTGATAATAACAACCTTACGAATTCAACACAAGTTCGTCAGGATGGTACATCAACTACATTAAACAATGCTAAAAACAACAGTTTAAATTATGGCGTTAGTTTAGGCTGGACCGTTTTTGACGGTATGAAAATGTTTGCGCGGTTAGATCAGCTGAAAGAGCTTCAAAAATTAGGAGACTCCGAACTTAAAAGAACTATTTTAGTTAAAATAGGACAGGTAAATTCGGCCTATTATGATCTGGTACAACAACAACATCAATTAGCGGCTTTAGACACTACAATTGTGATTTCTAATCAGAGATTAACTTTGGCTAAAAACAGATTCAGTATCGGAAAAGCCTCAAAATTAGAAGTTTTAAATGCACAAGTTGATTTAAATTCGGATCAGGTTGCATTACTGAGACAAAAAGAATCTTATGCGAATGCAAAAATTCTATTAAACCAATATTTAGCCCGTGATCCAAAAATTGATTTCAAAGTTACTGATGAGGTGAATGTTGACAATAAACTGGTTTTAGCAGATTTAATGGAATTAGCCCAAAAACAAAATCCTGCGCTTGAATCGCAAATTATTAATAAACGTATAGCCGAACTGCAACTAAAACAAGTAAAAGCGGATCGTTATCCGACGTTAAGACTAACCACTGGTTACAATTTTGCTGAAAGTCAATCTAGTTTAGGTTTTACCAGTGAAACTTCATCCAGAGGTTTAAACTACGGATTTAATGCTTCCATGAATATTTTTGATGGTTTTAATCAGCACAGAAATGAAAAAGTAGCCAAAATGCAGATCGAAAATTCGCAGATTGCAATAGAACAGCAAAACATGATTTTGAACACACAATTAAGTACTGCTTTCCAAACTTATTTAACCAATCTGGAATTAATTGATCTGGAAGAAGATAACGAAGCAATTGCCAAGCAAAATTTAGATATCACACTGGATAAATTCAGAATCGGAACCATTACAACTCTGGATTTTAGAACAGCGCAGCTTAATTATGTTAATGCTAAAGTGCGTTACAGTAATGCTCAATATGAGGCTAAGTTATCTGAAATTGCACTAAAAGAACTAGCAGGAAATATGAGTTTCTAGTTTTTCTTAAAAATATAGTATCTGCTAATCTGCTAAATCTGCGAGCTAAATTTACTCTCGCAGATTTAGCAGATTAGCAGATTTTTTTTTATACATATAAGTAAATTACACGGCTCTAAATTTCATCCAAAACTATACTGTTTTGAGTTAAAATATTTTTTCCTTTTTATACAAATGAGCTATTTTTTAAGCTAAATTTGTTTCAAAACAAACTTAAATGATTACCTACAATACCAAAGACTGGTTTACTTTTATTTTTCATTTTCATAAGTCAGATACAGTTCGTAAACTGTTCCCAATTATGATTGCTATTGGGATTTATTCTGCAATTGTATGTTATCTGGAACTTCATTATTTTAAAGTTACTAAAAATGATTATATCCATAGTCTTCCTATTATGCATGGAATGCTTGGTTTTGTAATTTCCCTTTTACTTGTTTTTAGAACCAATACTGCTTATGACCGTTGGTGGGAAGGCCGTAAACTTTGGGGCGGACTGGTAAACAACAGTCGTAATTTTGCCATAAAACTTTCGGCAATTTTAAAAGACGAAAATGACCAAAAGTTTTTCAGAAAATACATTCCGATGTACGCTGACATTTTACACAAACATTTAAAAGATGAAGATACCAGTAAACAACTCTTTGAAGATGTAGAGTTAGAAATCGACCAGCACAAACACAAGCCAAATCAGTTAAAAAGAATCATGTATCATAAAATTAATGATTTGTATGATGCAGGGAAAATTTCTGGCGATCAACTAATTACCTTGAATGATGAATTGGTTGCTTTTACCGATATCTGTGGCGCTTGTGAACGTATCAAAAACACACCTATTCCCTACTCTTACAGTGCCTTTATAAAAAAATTCATTTTCTTTTATACCATGACACTGCCGTTTGGTTACTCTGTTAGCTTAGGTTATCTAGTTGCTCCAGTTGTTGTTTTTATATTTTATGTATTGGCGAGTTTAGAGTTGATTGCTGAAGAAATTGAAGATCCTTTTGGTGACGATGAAAATGATTTACCAACTAAAAAAATCTCAGAAAACATCAAAAAACATGTAGAAGAATTGATTTAATAAAACGTTAAATCTGCCATTTTATATTCTATTTTTCATTAAATTTAGAGTCTTCACCAAAACTTAAATTTCAATGAACAACCAACGTTTTCTAGTTAATCCTCTTCAATTATCACAAGAAAAATCATTGAAGACTCTTGTGGAGAACAGAACAATTTACAATCTTAATCATTGTGAACTGAATTTGTTTGAAACCTACGAATCGACTAAAATGGTTCCGTTAAAATTTAATGATTTGGTTGTGACCAGCATGCTTCGCGGAAAGAAAGTTATGCATCTTTTTGACGATCCTGAATTTGAATATCTGCCTGGAGAAACTGTAATTGTTCCTTCGAATGTAGAAATGAAAATTGATTTTCCGGAAGCTTCTAAAAATAATCCAACCCAATGTCTGGCATTGGCTATTGATCAGGATAAAATTGCTGAAATTCTAAACTTCTTAAACGAACAATATCCGAAAGAAGGAAACAATATGTTTTGGCAGTTAAACTACCAGAATTATTTCTTTTACAATAATGTTGAAATGGCGGCAACCATCAATAAACTCATCAAAGAATGTATGAGTACTTCGATTACTAAAGATATTTTAGCCGATTTAACATTAAAAGAATTACTGATCAGAATTATTCAGACACAAACCGTAAAATCTTTAGATGAAGGAAAATTTCATGAAATCAATAATCCAATAACAGAAGTTACAGAATACATCAAACAGAATTTGAAAGAAAATATGAGTTTGAAATCGCTTAGCGAAAAAGCCTGTATGAGCACTACTTCTTTTTATCGTTTCTTTAAACGTGAACTCGGAATGAGTCCAATTGAGTATATTTTAAATGAAAAAATTAAATGTGCTAAAAATTTATTGAAGAACCCAACGCTTCAAATTAATGAAGTCTGTTATCTGGCAGGTTTTGAAGACGCTAATTATTTCATCCGATTATTTAAAAAATACGAAGGAATTACACCAAAACAGTATCAGTTACTTTTTATAAATTAGGTACAAAGTGACAAAGATGCAAAGGCGCAAAGTTTTTTTAAGGAACTAAGATACTGAGACGCTAAGTTTCTAAGTTTTTGTAAAACTTGAAACTTGAAACAAAAAACTTCTACTCAATCCTAGTAACAGGTTCTAAATCTTTTTCTTCTTCGGGAGTAAAAATTCTGTATTCTATTTGGAACGTCTTTTTTAGTGGGGTTTCTAGAGAAAAACCTCCTACTCCAAATGCATCAATTACGGTCAAAGTAAAATGAGCATGTTTCCAGTATTCGAATAAATCTTTGTCTACCCAAAATTCTACGTCTTCAACAGTACCAATACAAACGTCTCCGGTACGCTGATAATAACCTCCTTTTTCAAAACATTGTGGCTGCGTGCCTTCACAACATCCTCCTGCCTGATAAAACATCAAATCTCCGTGTTTTTCTTTTAGGATATTGATTAGTTCAACTGCTTTTTCTGTGGCATCAATACGTTTAATCATAATTTTTTTAATTTAATAAAACTGCCCGCTAATAGATTAAACAGCTTTTATTTCATTTATATTTCAGCTTTTTTATCAAGCCTCAGAGAGGCAAGATATTTATAGAAATTCAATAACACATTATGTAAAGGAGCTCCGGAGGAGCGAAATATAATAGCATTGTAAAAAAATGTCGCTCCTCTGGAGCTTTACCATCAATACTAAAAACTATTTCTATAAATATTTCGCTTCTCCGAAGCGAATCTTTCTTAATCAGAAAAGGCTGTCCAAAACTATTGAACAGCCTCTTAACATAACCAACTATTTAAGAACTTGCGATATCCAGGACAATTCTTCCTTCAATCTGTCCTTTTTTCATTTTATCAAAAACGGTGTTTACATCTTCCAATTTAGAAGTTGTTACGGTTGCTTTAACTTTTCCATCCGCTGCAAATTCGATTGCTTCTTTCATGTCTTTTCGGGTTCCAACAATTGAACCTCTAATCGTAATTCTATTCAAAACCGTATCGAAAATAGACAAATCAAAATTGCCTGGAGGAAGTCCGTTTAATGCCATTGTACCTTTTCTTCTCAATGTTTCAAGCCCTTGTTTGAAAGCAATTGGAGAAACTGCGGTAATCAACGCCCCATGCATTCCACCAACTTCTTTCTTTAAGAATTCTCCAGGATTTTGATTTTTCGCATTCACAACCAAATCGGCACCTAGTTTTTTTGCCAGTTCCAATTTATCATCTCCAATATCAATTGCAGCCACATTCATTCCCATCGCTTTCGCATATTGAACAGCAACGTGACCTAAGCCTCCAATTCCAGAAATCGCCACCCATTCGCCAGGTTTAACCTCCGTTTCTTTTAATCCTTTGTAAACAGTAACACCAGCACACAAAATCGGAGCCATTTCGATAAAGTTTACATTCGAAGGTAAAATTCCAACATATCTGGCATCTGCAATAACAAATTCTGCAAATCCGCCATCAACACTGTACCCCCCATTCTGCTGACTTTCGCATAATGTTTCCCAGCCTGTAATGCAATGATCACAGCCACCACAAGCGCTATACAGCCAAGGCACACCAACGGCATCGCCTTCTTTTACGTTTTTAACATCCTGTCCCACCGCGGCAACATAACCAACAGCTTCGTGCCCCGGAATTAAAGGCATTTTAGGTTTAACCGGCCAGTCTCCATCTACAGCATGTAAATCGGTATGGCATACACCGCTTGCAATTACTTTTACTAGAATTTCATTTCTGCCTGGGCGTTTTACTTCGACCTCTTCAATTTTTAAAAGAGATCCAAATTCTCTGACGACTGCGGCTTTCATTGTTTTTGGAAGCATAATTCTATGGTTTACGAGAATAGAAAATCTATCGAAATTCTATTCTCAGGTTTATATTCTTTTTTATGAACTATCTACCAAACGAACTAATAATTAAATGACGCTGATAAAACGGATTTTATTCAGATTAATATAAAATCCGTCTCAATCCCTGCCTTCGCTTTAGCGAATCAGTATCATCCGTGTGCCCTTTTAAAAATTAGCACAAGGAATGGATAGTCCTGTTCTTTCTTTAGAAGAAACCTAATTTCTTTTTGTCATAAGAAATCAGCATGTTTTTGGTTTGACGGTATTGACTCAACATCATTTTGTGGTTTTCACGACCTATTCCGGATTGTTTGTATCCGCCAAATGGAGCACCCGCAGGATAAGAATGGTATTGATTAATCCAGACACGACCAGACTGAATCGCTCTTGGAACCTGATAAATTTCATGCGCATCACGAGTCCAGACTCCTGCTCCTAAACCATACATGGTATCGTTTGCGATTTCAATGGCTTCTTCCGTAGTCTTAAAAGTCGTTACCGCCAAAACAGGTCCGAAAATCTCTTCCTGAAAGATTCTCATTTTGTTGTGACCTTTAAATAAAGTTGGTTTAATGTAATAGCCACCTTCCAATTCTCCTCCTAATTTATTTTCATCACCTCCGGTTAAAACTTCTGCTCCTTCTTCTTTACCTAATTTGATATAAGACATTATTTTTTCTTTCTGAACAATTGAAGTCTGAGCACCAATCATAGTCGATTTATCCAACGGATTTCCTGCTACAATCGCTTCCGTTCTTTCAATTACTTTCGCAATAAACTTGTCGTAAATATCTTCGTGAATTAATAATCTGGAAGGGCATGTACAGATTTCTCCTTGGTTTAAAGCGAATAAAACAGCACCTTCAACCGCTTTATCAAAGAAATCATCATCATGATCTGCTACAGACGGAAAGAAAATATTTGGAGATTTTCCACCTAGTTCTAATGTTACAGGAATAATATTTTCTGTCGCATATTGCATTACCAAACGTCCTGTCGTAGTTGAACCTGTAAATGCTGCTTTAGCCACTTTTTTATTCGTAACTAACGGACGGCCTAATTCTGCCCCAAAACCATTTACAATATTCAGAACTCCCGGAGGAAGAAGATTCCCAATTAATTCCATTAAAACCATAATAGAAATTGGTGTACTTTCTGCCGGTTTTAAAACAATCGTGTTTCCTGCAGCAAGAGCCGGAGCAATTTTCCAAACTGCCATTAAGATTGGGAAATTCCATGGAATAATCTGAGCAACAACACCAAGAGGTTCACTTAATGCAATGGAAACGGTTTGCGAATCCAGTTCTGCAATAGAACTTTCTTCGGCACGGATTACTCCGGCAAAATATCTAAAGTGATCTATTGCCAATGGAATATCTGCCGCCAACGTTTCACGGATTGGTTTTCCGTTATCAATCGTTTCAACTATTGCGATATACTCTAAGTTATCTTCAATTTTTTGAGCAATCTTATTTAACAGAATACTTCTTTCTGTTACAGAAGTTTTTCCCCAGATTTTAAATGCTTCATAAGCCGTGTCAACAGCCAGTTCTAAATCTTCTTTTCCGGAATGTGCTGCTTTTGTAAATACTTTTCCATCAATTGGAGAAAGTACATCAAAATATTCTCCTTTAATTGGTGCGACGAATTTTCCACCAATATAATTATCGTATTTTGCCTTGAATTCAGGTCTTTTTGCTGTGGTACTCATAAGATATTCTTTTTTGATTTAATCCAAATTTAGTCTCATAAAAAGAAACAGAATAGCACTAATCATTCATCTTATAGCACAAAAATTACACATTCGATTTTTTTAGTCTTTTATACTATTTATTTAATAAAATTTTAATAGATAAATTATCAAATACTTAGTTGACAGCATTTTCCAGTCACAAAAAAACAGCAAGAAAAAACCAAATATTTTTTTCTTACTCCACGACGCAATCCTTATATTTGTAACCTTGATTTAAGAATAAAAAAGTTACAATGAAAATATCTTACAACTGGTTAAAACAATTTATTAAAACAGATTGGACATCTGAACAGACTTCAGAATTACTTACAGATCTTGGTTTGGAAGTTGAAGTTGTCGAAAAATACCAATCTATAAAAGGAGGATTAGAAGGAGTTGTGGTTGGACACGTTCTGACTTGCGAAAAACACCCCGATGCCGATAGATTGAAAGTGACTACAGTAAATGTTGGTTTGGAAGCTCCAATACAAATTGTATGTGGTGCTGCTAACGTCGCTGCAGGACAAAAAGTACCAGTTGCTACAATCGGAACTATTTTATACGATAAAGATGGTGCAGAATTTACCATCAAAAAAGGAAAGATTCGCGGACAGGAAAGTCACGGAATGATCTGCGCTGAGGACGAACTGGGATTAGGAACAAGCCATGAAGGAATTATGGTTTTGGCCGATGATTTAGTTCCGGGAACTCCTGCTTCTGAAGTATTCAAAATTGCAAATGATGAGGTTTTCGAAATCGGATTAACACCTAACCGTGCTGATGCAATGAGTCATTACGGAACGGCACGCGACTTGAGAGCCGGAATGCTGCAACGCGGTGTAAACATAGAGTTAATTACACCATCTGTAAGCAACTTCAGAGTGGACATGCGTACGTTAAAAATTGATGTAAATGTTGAAGATACTCATTTAGCTCCAAGATATTGCGGGGTAACTATCTCTGGAATTTCGGTTCACGAATCTCCAAGCTGGTTACAAGATCGCTTAAAAGCTATTGGCCTGACTCCAAAAAATAATATCGTTGACGTTACTAATTATGTGCTTCATGAATTAGGACAGCCTTTACACGCTTTTGACGCTGCGAAAATCAATGGGAAAATCATTGTAAAAACGGTGGCTGAAGGAACTAAGTTTGTAACTCTTGACGACGTAGAAAGAACGCTTCACAAAGAAGATTTAATGATCTGCGACGAAAAAGGGCCACTTTGCATTGCTGGAGTTTTTGGAGGTAAAAAATCTGGAGTTTCGGAAGGAACAACAACTATTTTCTTAGAAAGTGCTTATTTCGATCCGGTTAGCATTCGTAAAACTGCAAAAAGACATCAATTAAGTACAGATGCTTCTTTTAGATTTGAAAGAGGAATTGATCCGACCATTACAGAATATGCTTTAAAACGTGCAGCACTTTTAATTCAGGAAGTAGCTGGTGGAAAAATCACCTCTGATGTTGTAGAAGTTTATCCTAAAAAAGTAGAAGATTTCTCTGTCTTATTAAATTTTAGCCATGTATCTAAAATTATTGGTCAGGAAATTTCAAAAGATACCATCAAAAAGATTTTAGTTTCTTTAGATATTAAAGTAAACAGCGTATCTGATTCTGGTTTAGGCTTAACTATTCCTGCTTATCGTGTAGATGTACAACGAGAAATTGACGTAATTGAAGAAATTCTTAGAGTTTACGGTTATAACAATATTAATTTCTCTAAGAAATTCAATGCAACTGTAGCGAATTCTCCAAGAACAGAAGACTATAAAGTACAAAACACCATTGCTTCTCAATTGAATTCTCAAGGTTTCCACGAAATGATGGCGAATTCATTGACAACAGCAGCTTATGCAAAATTATCAACTTCATTAAAAGAAGAACATAATGTTTCTATGCTAAATCCGTTGAGCAGTGACTTAGCTACACTTCGTCAGTCTTTATTATTCTCTGGTTTAGAAGCTGTTTCATACAACATCAACAGAAAAAATTCTGATTTAAAGTTATTTGAATTCGGAAAAACATATCACAAATACTTAAACGGATTTGAGGAGCACAAACATCTTTCTTTATTAATTTCAGGAAACAGAAACAAAGAAACCTGGACAAGTCCACAAAAAACAACAGATTTCTTCTTGTTGAAAGGATACGTAAAAGCAATTTTGTCTCGTTTAGGAATTGAGAAAATTTCAAATGCTCCGGTTCAGTCTGATATTTATTCTGAAGGAACTGCTATTACTTACAATAATGATATTTTAGTTGAAATGGGTGTAGTTAAAAAGCCTATTTTAAAACATTTCGGCATCAAACAAGATGTTTATTATGCTGATTTTAACTGGGATTTGGTTTTAAAAATCATTACAGGAAAAATTAAGTACACTGAAATCCCTAAATATCCTGAAGTTCGTAGAGATTTAGCTTTATTAATTGATGAAAGTACAACTTACGAAAGTATTTTCAACCTGGCGAAACAAACAGAAAAAACACTTTTAAAAGACGTTAATTTGTTTGATGTTTATCAGGGTAACAAATTACCGGAAGGAAAGAAATCTTATGCTTTAAGCTTTACAATTCAGGACAACAGTAAAACGTTAACTGATTCTCAGATCGATAAAATCATGTCTAAATTACAGCAAACATTCGAAACTGAGCTTGGTGCTAGTTTAAGATAATTTTTTTTGTTTCAGGTCTCAGGTTTAAAGTTTACTACACTTTGAACATAGTTTTACCGCAAAGAGCGCAAAGATTTACGCAAAGGTTCGCAAAGTTTTTATTTATAAAGCTTTTCGAACCTTTTTTATGTTTTCATTAAAAGTTTACATAAAAAACATTGTTATTGCTATACTTTGAGTGTAGTTTTACCGCAAAGAGCGCAAAGATTTTTCGCAAAGGTTCGCGAAGTTTAAGTTTAAAAATTAGCTCACAAAGCTTTGCGAACTTTTTCTACGCTCTCTTAACATTTACATAGAAAAAAACCTTGCGCTCTTTGCGGTAAAAAAACTATGTTCATAGTAAAACTTGAAACTTCAAACCTGAAACACTTTTATTTATCTTGAATATTTATGATAGGCTTTCATCAGCTTCTCGTCATATTTATTCGTTTTATAGGCTGGCCCATTGTATTTTAAAGCAAATGATGCCCAGTTTCTGTTTCTTAAAAGTGTGATTAAATTGTTTTTCTCTAAGAATAACCCAAAAGCTTTTAAATGTTCGCCTTCGTTTTGATTCATTTTTTCCACGAATTCATCTATGCTATTGTAACCAATAGGAATTGCATTAAATCCCATAATTTGAAACAATCCCCAAGAAGCAGAACTATTTGCTGCGTCAATAATTTTTTTGTCCTGACCGAGGTTTTTACCTTTTTCAAGACGAGTGTATTCAGCTGTTCCTCCTACATAATATTTCTTCGTGTAATTTTCAAACAAAATATCCTGATTATTTGAGTTCATATAAGATCTTGGATTAATTCCTCTTTTTTCGAGTTCTCTCCAGAAAATATGCCCTTCAAACAAAATCTTCGGACGTCCGTCAATCAGAAAACCTTTTCCATTGCTTTCTACTTCGTTTACGGCTTTCACCACTGCAAGCTCCAAATTAAACTGATTCGAGAAATTGATTAAGTCTTGTTCGGAAAGTAACTTAGAATTAGACGAAAAACCATTTTTACTTTTTTCCAAAAGCGAAGACCATGTTTTTAGTCCGACTACACCATCTACAACAAGATTGTTTTTGGACTGAAAATCCCTGATTGCTTTATCTGTTGCTGTTCCAAAATAATCTGAAACTATTACATTGTATTTTAATTTAGCTAAAAGTTCATTCAAATAATAAACTTCCGGAGACTTTGCTCCTGCTTTTATTGTTCTCATTATTTTTTGTTTATGATTAGAATTGATGCTTTTGAGAAATCAAAAACTTCATTTTTTGTACCGATGAGATTGTCGTTTTTGTCAAAATAATTGACTTTGTATGAAATCAAAGTAGTATTGTCCGCTGTATTCTTAACAATAAAATTGAACAATATAGAGGTCGCGAATTCCGATTTTAAACGTTCAACTGCAAATTTACTTCCTGTTTCCTGTACCGTCAATTCAATCGTAATTCTGTTTGTCGCTGCGGTCTGACTTTTAATCTGAACTTGAATATATCTGTTGTAAGCCGTTGACTGCGAAACAACCTGATTAAATTCAGAACTTATATTTTCTATGTTTTCAAAATCGAAAAAAGCATCTTTTAATTCACCCGAAGCAGATGGATTTACTGCTGAAAAATCTAAAAGTTTGGTATCATTACTGATAAGCTGAGGATAATTTTTAAAAAAGACACTGTTCAGATAAGTAGCATTTTGATTGTAAACCAGCAATATCGAATTAAGCTTGCAGTTTGAAATAGACTGATTGTTAATTTGAATTTTCTTCGCTGTATTATCAATCAGCGTTTCCAGGATTTCACCAATAGTTTGTTCGATATTCAATTCTATAATGCTGGAATCTTTAATTTCTTTATATTTAAAATTGATATTGGCGTACTGCGTAATGGTATTATTTAAGGCATTAATCATGATACTGGCTTCCGATAAATTTTCGGTTGAAAGATTAAAGAGAAAGTGCTTTCCATCTGTTGAAATATCCGATTGTTGTAAAAAATAGTTACCGCTAACTTCATATTCAGCCGAAATATCATTTGGAAACAAAAACTGCACTTTATCAAAATAATCTGTAACATCTCCGTCAATAAAATTATTCTGAAGCAAAGCGATTTTCAGTTTAGCCAAATCAAAATCGGAAAGGTTTGGACCAATCGCAAACTGAAAACTGATTTTTGAAATTTCCTCTGAAGTTCCCGCTCCTTCTTCATACGCATGAAAAATGGTAGAAATACAAGGTTTCATCGTATTTAAATCTTTCGACAAACTATACACTTTGGAAATCAGCAAAAAAGTATTCGGCTGCACCATCGATTTATAAATGGAAAGTTTACTAAAATTAAAACCTGTTACAAAGATTTGCTTGAACTGCGAAAAATCCTCATTCAGGTTAAAAGGAATATTGATGAAACCGCCTCCAATTGTCTTATATAAACTTGTTCCCGGATCTGCTCCAATTGGATAACTTAAGGTTTTATTTATTTTAAGCAGAAAAGTACTTTTTACGTATTCTTCCTGTACATCTGCTTTTATACTATTTTCTCGTTGTATTTCTGAAATAGCTGTCTTTGGAGCTATCGTTGTGGATAAATTAGCCTTCACCATTAGCGGACTACTAATAAGTGTTGCTTTAGACTGTATTGTTGTTTTAGGAGAAGTCAAATCTTTTTTCAGAATAGTACCGCTTTTTAAAACGGAAATATCTCTGGCAAACAGAAAATTTCTTTTAATTTTAGAATATCCTTTAAAATCAAAAAAAAGATCAATATTGCATTTTAAATCATTTAAGTTGGATACTAAATTTAAGAACGCAATTTTTACTGCTTCATCAATTAAATCAAACTGAATTTCCTGTGTCGCTATATTAACAATTCCGTTTACCTTTACAAAATCATGGTTTACTTTGAGATTTAAAACCGCTTCTTTTAGATTTAAAGTAATACTTTTTTGATTAGTCTGTAATACTTTGTCTTTCAGCTTATATTTCAAAGTAACTTTTCCTAAAATCCCGCCTTTATTTCCAGATTTATCCGGTACATTTTCATAATAAAAAACGGTTCCGTTATTAGGTTCAATTTCAACATGTGGGAAGAATAGCGTAATATCATTTTTAAAATAATCCTTAAAGGAATCATTCTCTGTAATTGCTTTATCACCTTCTATAAGCGGGAAATAATTCTCAATAAAAGGAAACGCTACAATAATTGGCCTGATGTCGATAGAATGGATTATAGGATGTTCTATCACCTTAAATTCTGCTTCTTTTTTCAAATTGACCGTTGTAAAAGCAGTACTCGGTTTGGCGGGCTCAAGATTAAATCTGTTTATGGGAACCAATTTAGTTCCGTCGAGCTTAAATGTATTTAAATCTGGCATAACGTTTAGGTTTAATAATTAGTGACTTATGAAACAAAAGGGACATTACGTCCCTTTTGCAAATTGTCTCAAAAAAATTATTCCATAAATGGAGCTCTGATTTTTTCGATATCAGCGTTTTGAGCATCGGTTCCGGTTGGAATTTCAAACAACACATCTCCTTCCTGATAATCGATTTTGATGTAATCTGTAGAAAGAGAAACCTTTTTAGATTTCTTACCAATTTTCCCACTACAGGTATATTTCACTTTATACTCTGTTGGTTTAATCGTGTAATCCGACTCGTACCATGCTCTATACGGAATCGCATCTTCAAAATTATCAACAGTGAATTTGAACTTTTTAGATGCCATTTTATCTACCTTTAAAGTCACTTCCAATGTATCGCAATCATAAAGCACTTCTGTTGATAAAGTATAATTAATCATGTTCTGAATTGGAAGTGGAACGAAGATTTTAGTTCCTTCAAATTCATACTCTCGAGTTGTATCTTTTAGCTTGATTCTCTTGTCTTTCTCGTACATTACTTCCTGACGAACTTTAACTTTAGTCGAACCATTATTTTTTACAAAATCAAACACAAAAGCATTCTTTTCTCTCGATTTATCATTCCAGGTTGCAGGGAAAATAGCATCAATTTCTTTTCCGGACTTGTTGGTATTTTTTACAAACGGAGTTCCTTCAGGAGCAATCATTCTTCCGGAACTTTTCCAAATCATTTTACCTTTAGAATCCGGATATCCAACTTCAATAGAAACCTGACTTACCGGACTATCATTTACAATATCACTGTCTTTGTCCAGTTTAATTAAACCTCCGTTTAAAGAAGCAATCACCTGAACTTTAGAAAAATCTTCGTCTAGCTGAATTTCAGTAATATAATTTTTCAAATCTGCTTTTGCCTCTGCTCCGGTTTTCAAAGTCAACGGAGTCAGATTTCCACTGATTTTTGAATCCAAAACCTGAATCGCAGAGAATTTGATTTCATCTGTAAATTTAACCGCACGAATCTGGCTTCCTGATTTAAGATTCATTCCAACGCTTCCAAGTCCCATAAACAATCTGAAAAATCCGTTTGGTTTTTCAGGAGATGTAACCGGTGTAAATTGTTTTTCAGGCGCATCGAATATTTGTTTTTTCACCATTTCAAAAGCAAATTCTCTTTGTTTTTGCAGTAACGAATCTTCTACTTTTTTCTTTTCTTCATTAGAAAATTGGTCATCTGTTATTACTTCACTTGTAATACCACCTTCCGTAAGGATTTTTTCGTATTCATGTTCCCAGTTTAAATCTACAAAAGACCAGCTCACACTTGTTTTAGCAGAAAAATAAGTATGCACTTTTTTAACATCAATTGTTGTTTTAATAACCGTAGTTGGCATGTATGCTTTGTACTTTATGTTATTTTCGACAACAAGATTGTTGCTTCCAATTTCCAATGCATTTTTCACCAGTGAAGCACTATTTCTTCCCATTAAAACAGAAAGAGCATTGTCACCAAGTCCAAAAGTAGTTCCAGCTCCTTCTCCCTGAATATTAAATGTCCACGGATTGGCGCCTCCAAAAGGATTATTAGGTGATTTTTCGCCCACAACATGCATCGCGATATTGTTCTCTGTGAGCTGAATTGGTCTGACATTAGTGGTATTAAAATCTTTATCTACTCCAATTAAGAAAGAAAACAATCCAAAAAGAGTTGATTTTCTATGATTTTTGTAATCAGAATTCAGTCTCGTTTTCAATTTATCAATTGCTTTCTTTAATAAAGCTTCCGGCAAATCAATCGTACTGGTTAAGGTAGTGTAAGCTCCTGCCTCTTCTTCTAATCCTTCTGCACCAATTACTGTGGTAGAATCTCCTTCTGATTTAAAAACCTGCATTGCAAACTTAAATCTACCGTCAGGATGTTTCGCTAAACGTGGCGCTTTTGGATAATAATAAAACTGCATTGGCAGACCGGCATCTCTCAATAACATATTGTTAGGATCTGGTGAGAAAAGCACTGCATAATCTGCTCCATCTTCTTTCTCTAATAGAATTTCTACTGTTCCGGCTCCTGCATGAGGATAACCCAGGGGTGTTGGTTGTGACATAATTTTAATTTTTTAGTTAAATACTTAATAAGGTTTTACATTTTTTTTGCTGTCTGTTTTTGACATAAAACTGACGATGTAAAATTCTTACTTCACAAAATATTATGTAACAGCACTTTAACCCATTTTTTCAAATAAATTTACCCAACGAAAAAAGGGTATATTTCCCCTTGTCCAAATTTTAGCATTCCGATAATTTTGTCCTCAACAGTAGTCAAAATACTGCTAACTAAATCCTTAACCAATAAATAATAATTAATTATGAGAAATCCTCCCGCAAAACCGAGTCAGTTAATTACAAAAGAATTTGCCCGACAGTTAAATGTGAATTACAACAATAAAAGAGCTTCGCTTACAGCTAAAAAAGCAGAAAAAGAAGATGCAAATGCCATTTGGTACTCTTTGGAAGAATTAGAAAACTATATTCATTACATCAAAACCAACGGAACAAAAGACGGTTATAATGTAGATGGAATCCGTTTTTATTTTGGAGTTTATCCTGATGATGAAAAACATGGCGAAAAAGCAGGATTGACTACTTTATTCTTAGTTCCAACCGGAAAAAAGATAGATAACAGCACAACTAAAGTTCAAAGTTTTGCTTTAAAACAAGAAGCTGCTTCATCTGATATTCAAAGTCTTGAACCAATGAATTACGGAAACATCGGAAGACCGCCAAGCTTATTATATTAATATATCTATGTTTGAATTTTTAAGATCTTATATCATTTATCTGGCTTTATTATCAGGAATCGTTGGTGTACTTTCACTGCCAAAACTTCCTGGTAATAAAGCTAAATTTTTAGTACTTTTAATCTGGTTTTCAATCATAACCGAAATTGTAGGTTACTATTTTACGCAATGGACAGGTTTGCTAAATTATTATGTTTACAATTTCTACATGTTTGCCAGTTTTTCTGCCTATATTTTACTTCTAAGAGCCTTATTAACCAAACACAATAACCGAATTGCCTCAATTGTCTTTTTTATCTTATTTATAATTGCTTATTTCTTAAACCTGCTGTATTTTAAAGACGATATGAATCGTTCTTTTACCTACAGCTTTGCAATTGGCGTTTTACTAGTATTGATATTATCCTGTTTATATCTGATTGAGATTTTTAATTCTGAAAAAATATTAAATTTTAAAAAATCGGTCTTTTTCTGGTATGTTTTAGGAATACTGGTATTTCATGTTCCTTTTACACCATTTATGCTGGCAATAAACTGGTTTTTAATCAAACAGGACGAATCTATTTTTAGTCTCGTTTTGTTTATTTTAAATTTTCTGGCACACAGCTGTTTTATAATCGGATTTCTATGGAGCGAAAAGAAATACAATTATTAGTCATTTCACTGGGTATCGTTTTCTTTACCCTCATTATCGTTTTAGTTATCATTTTCTTCTATTTTTTAAAGAAGAAAAACAATTTCGTAGTTGAGAAAATGGAAGCCGATTTGTATTTCCAGTCCGAATTAGTCAAAACCAGAATCGAGATAAAAGATCAGACCTTATCCGAAATCAGTAAAGAACTGCATGATAATATCGGTCAGATTATTTCGGTCGCCATTATGCAACTTAATATTTCAATCAGCAATAAAAATGTAAATATTGAAGAACTTAAAGATTTAAAAGCCGTTTTAGCCAAATCGCTGGACGAATTAAGAATTCTGTCCCGAATTATCAATAAAGACAATTTACTGCAGAACAATTTCTTGGAAGCCATTCAGCAGGATCTGGAAAGGATTAAGAAACTTAAAAAAATAAAATACAATTTAAATCAGATTGGAACCGTACCAGCGATAAATGAAGAACATGAATTAATTATTTACAGAATCTTTCAGGAAGCGCTTCATAACAGCCTAAAACATTCCAGAAGTGATTTATTTGATGTTTTTATCGAAACTACCGAGACGGTTTTCAGATTAAAACTAAAAGATTTCGGAATTGGATATGATCTTAAAAAATCAAATTCGGGTTTAGGCTTAAACAATATGAAACTGAGAGCCAAGCTAATTGGTGCCAGACTAATTTTGAATTCTGATGAAACCGGAACAAGTGTAACTATCGAATACCCTTTAACTCAAGGCCATGAAAACTAACTCAAAAAATAAAATTATAATTGTAGATGATCATTTGCTATTTTCCCAGTCTTTAGAACTTTTAATCAAAAGTTTTGGTGATTATGAAGTAATAGAACGTTTTGAAAATGGCAAAGTGTTTATTGATTATCTTGAAGAAAATACATTGGCTGAAATTGATCTTATTTTGCTTGATGTGAATATGCCTGTTTTGGACGGATTAAGTACTATGAAATGGTTGAAAGAAAACCGACCAGACCTGAAAGTAATTGCTTTATCGGTTAATGACGATGATGAAATTATTATCAAAATGATTACCAACGGCGCCAAAGGTTATTTACTGAAAGACACTTCACCTGAAATTTTTAGAGAAGCGATAGAATGTGTAATGGAAAAGGGCTTTTATTTCACCGAATTGGTTTCCGGAATGCTCATCAATAAAGTAAATAGCGATAACAAAAAAATCAATTTAAAGGAAAAAGAAATTGTCTTTATCAAACACGCCTGCACTGAAATGACTTATAAAGAAATTGCATCAGAAATGTGTTTAAGCCCTAAAACTATTGACGGTTACCGTGAAATACTTTTTGACAAACTTGAAATAAAAACCCGAATCGGATTAGTGCTTTATGCCATTAAGCATAAAATTGTTTTGGTCTGAATCAATAAGTCAATGCAGCAAAAACAGGATATTCTTTTATTTTTTCTCTTCCGTTAAGGAAAGTCAACTCCATTAAGAAATTGCACTGTACAATTTCGCCTCCTAATTTTTCAACCAATTCGCAGACTGCTTTTGCTGTTCCGCCAGTTGCGAGAACATCATCATGAATTAATACGCGATCTCCTTTTTTAATGGCATCTATGTGCATTTCCAGACTATCAGAACCATATTCTAATTCATAAAAAGCAGAAATTGTTTCATACGGAAGCTTTTTAGGTTTTCTCACTGGAACAAATCCGGCATTTAATTCCTGAGCTAATAACATTCCTAAGAAAAAACCACGGGATTCTGCCCCCACAACTTTATCAATTTTCTTTCCTTCTAAAGAATCAACCAGAATTTTTAGGCAATTTGTTCTTGCTTCGGGGTTAATTAGCAGTGGCGTGATATCTTTAAACAAAATTCCTTCTTTAGGAAAACCCTGAATATCACGTATATACTTTTCAATCTTCATTTTTTTTTAATTTTCTGTTATTTTTTCCTTGTTTATCTCACATTTATGTCTATCTTTGCACCCGCAATAAGCAATCAACAAAGCTACAAAAAATTAGCTTAATGATAGCAAAAACAGGCCTCGTGGCGCAACTGAATAGCGCATCTGATTACGGCTCAGAAGGTTACAGGTTTGAATCCTGTCGAGGTCACAACGCCAAATGGCGCCAATTGAAGACAATTGGCGCCATTTTTTATTTGTATTACTATACAATAATCTTAAAATAATTTTTTCTTTTATCTTCTCTTTTTAACTGAAATTAAATTTTTACTACAGACGGAGGCGTCCATTGATTTTTAATAACTGACTGCTTTGGGCCGTAGCATCTGAAATATAAACAGAAATCTTTTGCAGGACTCGGCAGCCAATTGGATTTTTTGTCCCCTTGCGGCTCCGCATGCTGCACGTATAAGGTAAGCGAGCCATCGGCATTATACTTTAAATCCCTGTTTTTGGTTCCAACTGAATAGCGTTTTATGGCATTGGGATAGAAAAAGTGATACTCGTCATAAAGCGTGAGGGACCAGAAGCCGTCTACAGGCGGGAGGTTGCCTTTTGCAAATGTCAGGGTATACTGTTTAGAACCATTCAGTCTAACTCCTTTTGAATCGAGATCCTGATAAAAATATTTTGTTTCCTTTCCTGCATTTACCAGTATATTGGATTTTGCTATGGCTGTACGTGTGAAATAATCCGTTCCGAAAGCAGCACAGTTATCGGCAGTGGTCCAGTTCCCTGCAAGAGGTATTCCCCAATTGCGGAATTGCAGCAATGGATCAACCAGTTCCTTGTCTGCCTTATGGGCTTCCTCAATCATCGCTTTTTTCAATGCAGGATCTTTCTTTGCCGCTTCGATTACAGCCAGTACCTGTGCGTAACGAGCTTCCTCGCCGGGTAATGGAGGTGCGTCTTTCAATACCACAGCAAGCTGGTCGAAAAAGGTATCCGGAAAGACCCATTTCGTTTCTTCAGATCCGCCATCTTTTGTCGGCGAACCTAAGGATGGAAGCCTGCTCCAGTCCTGCTGTTTCATTTTTCCGTCAAATTTATCCAGCGCATAGACATCAATAGAATTAATTATGGCCTGGACTGCATTTTTATCTGAGGGCGTATCATCCTGAAAAACTCTAGGTACAATAAAGGCTGTTCCTGTCTTGCTATAGAATACTTTAGTGATTCCTTTAGGCACCTTTCCTTTCCATTGGGGACCCGCCAGCATGTAAAACCCAGGCTTCGTGCCATACATCTTCCCAAGCTGCGCAAAAGCATCTGTGCGCAGATCCACCACCTGATATACCCAGAAGCGCTCGCCGAAATCCGGAACCTGAATTACAACCGGAGTTTCATCAAGGGCGGCAATGGCCGCTCCATAAACCACATCCTGATTCGGACAGGCTACCCAGCGCTGCTCAGGCTTGATATAATCATGAAGCATTGCCAAAGAATTTAATGGCGCAAATGGCAGTACGCCATTCATAAGGCCGACTTTAGGCGACTGCTTGAAAGCAAGGCGGCGGTTATAGATGTTTTCCATCGGCCATGCCCAGAAATAGGCATCTCTTGCGACCTGTCTTGCATAAGATTCTGTAATCTTCACATTTACATCTGGGCCAGGAGGCAGTGAATCTGAAAATTTGCCTTCAGTATCAGCATTAGTTTCTTCAGAAGATAATGCTCCATTTTTATCGCCTTTATTCTGATTGCAGGATGCCAGTGCAAGAATTGCAATCATCAAAATCAGTTTATTCTTCATCCTTAAAATTTTAAAAAATAACCCCTTAATTATTTGATTTTTTCAACGTCATTTAATTTCCAGCTCTGATCATACAGCTTCGGAGTAGGACCGTAAAAACGTGCTAAAATTTCAAATTTTCCTTTAGGATCCGTTGGAATCCAATTCGATTCGCCGGATTCAGGCGCTTCTGGGCCAAAATAAAGGTCTACAGAACCGTCGCTGTTGGTTTTAAGCCCGGGACTCTGTGAAGAGCGACCTACACGCTTGGCATTTTTAATGAAAGTATGGGTTTCACGATTGTAAACCGTCATTGACCAATATTGTTTTACCGGCACATTGGCAGGCACGTGGAGTTTATAAGAACTTTTTCCATCTAAAACATTTCCCTGCTTATCGACAATCTGTATCAGATAATACTGGGATTCTCCAATATGCTTGGCACTGAAAAAAATGATCATATATACAAGGCCCCTGTTGTCTACTGGATAGGATTCAGCAACATCATAGTTATTTTTAATATTATCAGCAAAATCTTTCGTCGCAGGAAAAACCCAGTGTGTATCTCTATAAAAAGGAGGCATAGCCTCAAGATTGACATTCAGCCATTCTCTCGCTGCCTTCACTGATGCTGTAAGAATCTCTTTAGTTCTAGCATCAGGATTAAAAGATTTTCCTCGTTGTATGCCAACCGTTTTTAGAATATCAATCTGGGCCCTGTCCCTTTCCAGCCAAGGCTCAGATTGTACAATTCTGTTTAAGGATTCATAAAAACTGATATCATATGGAATAGCTGAGTCAAAGACTTTTTCGCTGGCATCCACAAAAACAGTCGCTGGATTTTTTGAAGCCTCACTTAACGGATAAACCTTTATACGTTTGGAATACTCAACAGCAGCGGCTACATCCTCAGCACTGCCGCTCTTCAAAACGGATCTCAACAGCGCATAACCTCTATAAGTATCTGACTGTAATGGGATATACCCCGACGGGATTTTACCCCTATCATAGCCTGGAGGAAGAAATAAGTATTTCCCTCCCTTGCCTTTATCAACTCCTCCGGGACCAACATCTTCAAGAGAATTCTGCCAATAGGTCATAATGCTTCCATTAAATACGCCACCATCTGCAGGCGGAATTTCAAGCACAACTGGTCCTGTTTTTTCTGTATTGAAAAAGGGCATTAAATAAATCACGTCCGGATTTGGAGTCAAAGTCTGATTTTTCCAGTCCAACAGTTTTGGCCAGATTACGACCTGATTGTCTTTTCCATTGATTTTAAAAAAAGCATCAGCCATCAGCTGAAAATTTACTGCCGGCATGCCCCAAATAGCAGCTTCTATTCCGCGCTGATATAGAATCTGTTCCTGAATATTTGCGGGCTTAAAATTGGAAATTGCAGTGTCACTTGCAGTTGTGTTCTCGGACTCATTTACTGTGGTCTTTTTGGTGCAGGCTGAGCTTAACAAAATTAATAGTAAAAGAATAAACTTGTTTTTCATAATAGCAATTTATTAGTGGTTACAAATTTTATTATTTCATATTTTATCATTTCTCCTTCACTATTTACGTAAATATATTTAGTAAAATGTCAAAATGAATAGAAATCCAAAGTGCAAGATGTTAAAGTCTGTCAGTGATGTTGGCGAAACCTTATATGCTGTAATAAGAAATAAACAATATCCATTTTTATACAGTTTAAAGCTACAATATTTTTTTTAATTTTATTCATTTTAGACACAAGTATTTAAACATCAACAACTTTAACTCTCAAGATTGGGTCTAAGTATCGTTTTCTACTTATGCCAACTCATGGCAATTTTTGCTCTCGACTTGATACTATTATACCATAAAATTTTAATGACAATATTAAATAAGTTTAGCTAACCATTCCACTACTTCTTCTGGATAAGATATAAGGAAGACTTATCCAACCATATAAAAAAATAAAAAGATTTATTTTTAAACTCCAGACAGTAATTCGTAGAGCCAAAGAAAGACAACTCTACAGTAAAGTATAACAATCTTTCGCAAATCCTCCCTAATATTTGTAGAATTGTATGTTAGTTTACAGCATGAACCAATTGAGTTTTTATAATTTTTGCATCAATCCCCAACAGGACATCTAAACCAAATGCAGAAAGCCAATGGAAGACAGACACTACATATAGAAAGCCAATTTCTTCAAATCATCCAAAAATGATGTTGTAATTTGTCCTGTCCCCGTCACTAGAAAGCCAAATGGCGCCAATTGAAGACAATTGGCGCCATTTTTTTATCTACACTAATAAATACGCTAACTTTCAATCATTTTTGCTTTTATTTTCTTTATTTCAAACAATAGCCAAATTGCATCAAAGTATATACTATATAAAAAACAGCACAAATAGTCGATTTGCCACTCGATAACCTAACAGGATTCGAACCCCCAGAATATAATAGAAAGTGACTCTATATAATCTCCAAATTGCTTTCAATTACTATTCAATGACAAATAATGAAATCTGATTTCAAAAAGTATCTAAGCATATTATTGCTATATTTGCTTAAGAGCCTGCCAGCGATGCCATTCCGATTAAAAAGCTGGCCAAACAGTCAAAACCAATATGTCATTTACGCCAGATGTCCAATATACTCAAAAACCATATAGCCAAATTTGCACAGGTCTCAGACAATGACTTTGAGCAGATCAAAAAATTCTTCGACATTAAAGAAACTTATAAAAAAGAGAACCTTCTAAAGGAGGGACAGATCTGCCGGCATCATTATTTTGTTTTGGACGGCCTGCTTAGAAAGTTTTATATTAACGAGAAAGGTACCGAACAAACCACGGAATTTGCCATAGAAACATGGTGGCTTACCGATAACTTTGCCTACGAGAACCAGCTCGCGACAGAATTTTATATTCAGGCAGTAGAGAAATCAACATTGCTTTACATCACTTTGGAGAAGCAGCAGAAGTTGCTGGAAGAGTTTCCGGTAATGGAGCGCTATTTCCGTTTTGTTTACCAGAGGGCATATGCGGCGGCCCAAAAACGCATTAAATTCCTTTTCTCGTTCTCTAAGGAAGAGTTTTATTTCCAGGCAGTCAGAAACCACCCCGAATTCATCCAGCGCGTTCCCCAATACCTGATTGCTTCCTATCTAGGATTCACACCCGAATACTTGAGCGAAATACGCAAAAGGCTTCTTTCTTAAACCAGTTTAAGTTTTTTCCTTTCCTTATTGTTCAATTTTGCATGGAACAATTTAAAAATAATAATACAATGCAAAAACGACTTAACATTAAGCAGGCCGCTCCAGATGCACTGAAAGCGATGATCGGCCTTGAAAGCTACCTTTCAAAGATTTCCATATCCAAGACAGCCAAAGAACTCATAAAGATACGTGCCTCGCAGATTAACGGCTGTGCATACTGCATCAACATCCACACCCAGGACGCCGTTAAAAACGGCGAGTCAAACCAGCGTATTTTTCTCTTGAGTGCCTGGAAGGAAGCTGGGGACATTTTTACAGAAGAGGAAAAAGCAGTTCTTGCTGTAACTGAAGAAATAACATTAATCCATGAGAATGGATTAACGGATGAAACCTATACAAAGGCCTTGCAGTATTTCAGTGAAAGCCAGATAGCAGATATAATAACGGCCGTAATTACAATCAATCTTTGGAACAGGGTTGTTCTCAGCACCCATCTCCGTATAGGAGAAAGTCTTGCATAACATTGCAAAAAAAAAAAATAGTTTAATTACGATGCATCAAAAATTTTAGAATTACAATTAAATTTGAAGACGATAGGCCCGATTTGTTTCGGGCTTATTGCTTTTACGAAAAACTTATTTAGGATAACCAATTAGCAAACATTTTAATGTTTCCGAAAGACGGCAAATTGCTGACATTCCTCTATTTATCACAAAACATACATCAATTTTTTTGGTCCTAATAGCAACACAAATTCTTTTACATCGAGACAAAAGATTGGTACTGATAGCTGGAAACGCTCCTAAAAATCATTAATATAAAAAATCTGAGAGTAATTCATAAAGCTGAAGAAAAACAATCCTACCCTAACTAAAACATTTTTTTTAATCCTTGATAAAATTTGTAAATTTATATTTGTTTAATGCTATGAATCAATTGAGTTTGTATAATTTTTACATCAATCCCCAACGGTACATCTAAACCAAAATAATATAGCCAATGAAAGACAGACACTACATGTAGTACGCCAATCTCTTCAAATCTTCCAAAAAATTTATTGTAATTTGTCCCGTAGAGGTCACAAAGCCAAATGGCGCCAATTGAAGAGAATTGGTGCCATTTCTTTTTTTAAGTGACAACTCGTAATTTTTAATTAAGCAAAGAGATGTCAATATTTAACTCTCCAAAAACAAAACTCACCATACAGCTGCCCCTAGCCCCGATAGCAGCGGAAATCCTTCTGCGCCGGTGTTCGGCGCAGAAGATTGCAGCGAATAGCGGGAAAAAGCTCCAAAAAAAAAACCAACTCTAAAAACTAAACCTAAAAACCAGCCCTAAAAAATAACATCATATAAACGCTTCAATAAATAAATAAATAAATAAATAAACAGACAGCCAGTCCTCTGTGCGCCAGACCCCTTGAAAAAAACGCGAAGCGACACCTTCAAAAACCCGCCTCCGCTCCCCCGCATCCCTTGACAGGACATCACTTTTTGCCTAATTTTGCCCTATGAACCCTGAAGAGATAAAAAGATATTTTGAGCATAATCCGCCTCCGAAAGAAGTAAGACTTACCGAGTGGGCCAATATCACCGATACCCAGGTATTCCTAAGGAGCTGCTATTTGACCATCAGAAACTTCAGCGGACCTGTGGAGAGATGCCCCGCGTGGTGGCACCTGAGGGATTTTTATCTTCTCATGAAAAAAACGCCGCAACTGAATTCTGCAGCATCCCAGGAGAATCCTTCAGCAGAACAAGCTATGCCAGCAGAAGAAAATAGCATTCAAGAAACAGGTCATTAGCCGGCTAGTAGAAGACCTGCCGAAAAATGGATTGATTTATGATTTGCTGCAGACAGCACCTTATCTGATATATCAGACAAGCAGAAATCTGCTGCCGCTTTTCTGCACGCTTCCCCAGTCCATCTCAAATACTTTCTGCAAAAGGTCCTTGAGCCCCTGAAAGCTGCTTGGCTTGACGGCATAGAAATCAGCGCCGAGCTTATGGCAGAGCTCGATATTATCGGGGCTTTTGCTTGTGGAGAGCATAATGATCCTCACTTCTTTCAGGGCATCCTCCCTTCTGCGGATTTCCGCAAGGCAGTCAAATCCGTTCTTGATCGGCATATTGATGTCCAGAAAAATCATATCAGGCAGGCGGCCCTTGTTCTTGTCAAGGGTATGGAGCAGTTCCTGCCCGTCGCGGGCGCCCTGGACCACAGCAGGAAGGCTTAAATCCTCCAGAGCATCCAAAAACAGCAGCCTGTCGTCTTCATCGTCATCTGCGTGATAAATAATTTTAGGGGTATTCTGATGTGCCATCGCTTTCACATTTAGGGCAGTCCAAGGCAAGGGGGCCTTGGCAATCTGCAGGAGTTATGGTTAAAGAATCAATAAGGCTCTGCAAATAGGCAAACGATAGAATTATGTCTTGATGTATGGTGAAAAGCAAATATACGGCTAATTTTTTAAAAAAAGCGCTGCAAATTTGGCAAAATCGGCTTCTTTGCCCGTTTCTTCATTTGCACGTCTGAATTTGATATCGGCATGCCCCTTTTTATCCAGCATGTCCATATCCAGACTGCTCTGTTCTACTGCTGAAAAGATCTTGATTGGAATATTTATCAATCCAAAACTCACCGAACCTGTCCATATTGATCTCATAATCTTCGTTTTTAAATTTTATCCTAGATTTAAAAAACACCAGCTGTAAAAATATTACAATTTCACTGGAAGGTTTTATAAAATATCTATTGGAAATACAGTCTAAAAAGTTTAAATAACGGACATAAAATGACTATGACAAGAGAGCTTGAAAAAATTTGAAAAGCTTGAAGGCAATGTAGTGGGCCTGAGATAATCCTTCTCATTTATGATATTCTTCAGCAGTAAGAGGCTCCAACTAAATTACCGCTCCTTTCTCCAGGTGCAGAATCGGCGCACCTATTTCAAAATAAAACCGAAAACACCGTCTAACAATCACTTGAAGCCTTAAGTTCGAATCATTACTAGCTTATAATCCATATATCAAAAAATGAAAAGCAAACTCGGCCAGTAGGCGTTCCAAAAGAAAACTTAAAAGCCAAAAGCCTTTAAACATCATTGTTTAAAGGCTTTTTCTTTTAGGGAAATCTTTAAAAAACACATGCTTTCACAAAGTACAGCTACCTATTTTTATTGTATTATGGCAGGTCTTAATTTAACGGAAAACCTCAAATTAAGACTTATTTTATAATAATTTGCCGAAATTGTATTTGCAGCATCAAATATCAACGCACTAAAAGATAAATTTGGAAGCAGCGATCTTGATCTTATCTCAGCAGCAAATTTCACAACAATTATTTAATTCTGTTCTCCGCCTGCAATGGCAGCACTAAATTCATATTGTTTTTTATGTTAAGGTCAAAAATAGTGCGCAGTTTCTTTAGTACTTCTCCATCCCCACCGATCTTGGCTTTGCCGCCGGATACTAACTTGTCCAACTCCACTTTTCCAGTCATAAGAGAAAGCAAATCGCTCTTGGAAATTTCAAGTGTCGCCATTGGATTTTTACTTTGGTAATCTGATACGCTATTCAACACGCCATTATGCAATTCCAAACCGAATTTGGCTTCTCCTTTTATTACAAGGTTAATATTTAGATTGCCTAGTGCTAAAGCCTTTTTTGGATCAACTGCCATGCTCAAATACGAGATAAGCAGTTCTGGCGGTAATGCCCCGACAACCTCTGGCGAAATTGTGCTAAGATCATTCGGCACATTCCCGCCAATCCTTAGTTCATAAGCACAAGAAAGGTAAAGGTTTCGATAAAGCGCATTTTCTTCCTGATAACCAAGCTGTTCCAAAGCATCAGCCATCAAATAATTTGCTTCTGTATTGCCGCCATTGTATGCGACAATATTATTTAGCAAATCAACAGTAAAGCGATAGTCGCCTAGGTTAAATGATTTAAACGCAGCATCCACCACTTTTCTCTCTCCCCCCATTACTTCTACATAACGCTTCCCTCTTGCATCATCAGGGTAGGTAGCAAGCTTGGCTGCATTTCCGTCAAACCACCCGAGATTAAGAATATATGTTGCCTTTAGGTTATTTTTGAGATGACCATAATATGGGCGATTATACCAACTATTCGATACCGGATCGGGTAACTTTGCTTCTTCAGCAATTTCATCCGGACCATAACCATAATTGGCATAGCGCAATACTGTATTATAAATAGATTGATACAAATCTCTTTGAGTTTTCATATACTCTATCACATTTTTATTATCCCAAACTGGCCAGGTGTGTGGTCCAAAGTTTACCTCCACCTCATCTCCCCATCGGGCAATAACCTCGCCTAAGTAATGTGCCCACAAGTTTGCATCTCTCGATTTTGCACCACGCAAGGTGTAGATGTTGTGCTGCAGATGGTTCAGGTCCTCGGCCATAGACAGCGCTTTCCATTTTCTGATAAAAAACACCATTTCAGCTGGAGCCTCCGCATGGGGAGTTAAAAAGAATTCAAAATTCACCCCATCAATATCGACAGTTTCCCAATTCTTTTTAATCAGCTTATTAGGAATCGGAAGTCCAGAAGCTCCATCTGCCAAAACTACTCCAAGAGCAGCGGTAACCTTGCCTTTTGGCCCAGATTCAAGGATATTGCCATATTGATAACCTGCTCTGCGAGCCATCACATTACCAGCCATCACGTTTTCGCTTACAGCTTCCTCTACAAAATGTTCAGGTGCTATCAATGGAATGCGACCACTGGAAAAGTCTTCAGGAGTGGCAAGTCCTGCTTTAAATATACCGTCAATTCCTCCAAAATGGTCTGCATGGCTGTGAGAAATGATAACAGCTTTTAGCGGTCGTTTCCCACGATTTTTTTCATAAAGTTCGATTGACTTTGCCAAAGTCTCCGGGGAATATTCAATATCAAATAGGATAATTCCATTGTTAGTCTCAATTATTCAAAGGTTAACCAAGTCCTGCCCCCGCACTTGATAAATATTATCAATTACCTTGTACAAACCACCTCGATTTACCAATTGGGCATGGCGCCATAAGCTAGGATTGACCGTAGAAGGCGCTTCCTTATTTTGCATAAAGTTCATCTCGGTTGCGCTGATTACGTCTTTAATATCCCCATTGTTAATTAAGGGGGCAATAAATCCCCTATCAACATCCTTAAAAGCAGTTTTATCATCAAACGCTAACTGCTTATATACAGCCTCATTAAGTTCTTTCGTAAATTTGGAGGCCTCTTTTTGACTGGCATCTGTTAAATACTTTTCACTTCCTTTTTTTTGATTTTGACAAATAGCTGTTATTGAAAAACTTACTGCTGCCATTAAAATTATCTTTTTCATATATGATTATCATTAGATGGTTAATATTCATTTTTTTTAATATTCTATAACTCTCTCACAACAAGAAAAAATTTAATTGCTTACTTTTTTTTGAGTCATAATAGTAAAAAACGCAGCACTATTTCGAAATTTTATTCTCTTTTTTCAGCAATTATCTTTGCACTTTTCTATACACTTCAAAAAAAACTCGTTCTCTCATTTTTGCTTTGAAAGTTTGTAGTATTAGTAAGATGAGGTTTCTCATGGAGACATTCCGCAAAAATTTAAAACGTTTCTTAAAATCATGAAAATTTCCAAATGTGATTTCTGACAATAGCAAATTTGGCTTTTATTTGCTTTAAGTTGAATATCAAAAATGTTTGCGTCCCATGTTTGGTAAGAGCTATAAGAAATTAACTTAAGCATTAACATAAGAATGCCGAATAGCTAGCTAAAATTCCTACGCTAGCTAAAATAAAAATTTGTTTATCCAACTCCAGAATATCAGGGCCAGTTTATTGTTTCAAATTGTAAAATGAAACAAAGTTGTAGGATATGAAACAAAATCAAAGGGACGCTCACCATATATTTGGCTTAACTAAAAACAATTTTTGAACATCTCTCAAAATAGATTTGATAGTTTTTTGCGGCTAAAAGTGTAAATTTGATTTAAGCGCTCAAAACAGAGCATATCTTTCTGGTTTTTAAATATTTATGCTGATTCATTTTAAATATTTAAAAACCTTTAAAAAAGCATTATCTATATTTTAAATGTCAATAGAAAAATTATGAGAAAAATCACAGACTTATTCAATTTAAGGGAAGGAGAAGATGACAGGGCAAAAACATTGGAAACCGTAAGAAGGAATATAACCTTTGAAGGTGCCAATCTTTGGATTCTAGCCTGTGCCATTATTATAGCCTCAGTAGGACTGAATGTTAATTCAACAGCTGTCATAATTGGAGCAATGCTGATATCTCCTCTTATGGGCCCCATAGTAGGAGCAGGATTTGCACTGGGTATTTATGATTTTGTATTGCTTAAAAAATCACTTAAAAATCTGCTGAATGCTACGGCAGTAAGCCTTGCAGTTTCCACGCTTTATTTTTATCTCAGTCCCTTCAAAGACGTGCAGTCGGAATTACTGGCCCGAACCTCTCCAAATATTTATGATATCCTTATTGCATTTTTTGGAGGAGTTGTCGGAGTGATTGCCGTAACAAGATCAGAGAAAGGAAACCCTATCCCCGGTGTTGCCATTGCAACTGCCCTAATGCCTCCGCTTTGTACCGCCGGCTACGGTCTTGCAACAGCGCAATGGTCATTTTTTTTAGGGGCATTTTATCTTTATTGCATCAATTGCGTCTTTATTGGAATTGCTACATTTTTAATTATTAAATATCTTAATTATAGAGCTGTCAAACAAGTTGACGAAAAGAGTCAGAAACGCGTTAAATACATTATCGTTTTTCTAATAATAATTATGCTCCTGCCAAGCAGCTACCTTGCCTATTCGCTTTATCAGGAACAGCAGTTTAAAAAAAATATAAACATATTTATTGAAAATGAATTTACTGACAAGGGATATACGATCGTCTATAAAAAAACAGACTATACTGCCAATGCCAAAAATCTTGAGCTGGCCTTTCTTTCTAAACGTTTTTCCCCCTCAGAAATAGAAAACCTTAAAACCAAGCTGGAGAGCAATGAATACCTTTCGGATACACAATTAGAAATCCGACAGGACACTACCGACCGCTTCAATACATTAAAAGGAGATATTTTAAATCAGATTAAAGGCAGTGAAAATGAGATGAACCTAAAAGATGTCAAAATAATGCAGCTTGAGAAAGAAATCGAAAGTAATAAAATTGATAATCGCCAAATATTAAAAGAAACATCTGCATTATTTCCATCTGTCAGCTCAATCTCTATTACCAAAAGTACAATGATCAATCAAAGGGACAGCATCACTACTTTAACAGCTGTGATATATGGAAGCAGCACGGAGCTGAGCAAGACAGATAATGCCCGATTAGCTGAATGGCTCAATGAACGGCTGAAGGTTAAAGATGTCTCTCTATTCAAAAAAAATTAAGTAAGGACATTTTTTTTTACAGGACAATTCTTAGGCAAATTCATAAACCTTAAAGACATTCGAAAATAAACCAGATGCACCTTGAATCAGAAAAAAAGATAGTCCCGGCAGCTCGAACTAGATGGACAAATCTCTTTGCACGTGCTGAATTTTTCAAACTATCAAATAAAAAAATCCGCTCTATGAGCGGATTCTATAAATATGAAGGGTACTAACTCTAATTAAAAAAATAACCAATGGTTATCTGAAAAACTCTATTCTTCATATCGCTGTTGATGATGTAATTTCCTGTCGGATTTGCTTCTTTGAATATATCTGAATACGAGATATTATATCTTGCATCGGCGTAGAACTTATCTTTAAATTGATAGCCTAAGCCAAAATTTACAGAAGTATCTATTCCATTTGTATAGTCTTTCAAATTAAGATTTTCACGATTTTCATATCCTAAAAAATTGTCTTGATATTCGTTTTTAGCTTTCAAAAGTATTCCTATTTGCGGTCCTGCCTGAATGCTAAATCCTTTTACAACATAATATTTTAACATCACCGGAATATTGATGTAGTTTAAACTTATGGTACTTTTGTAATGCGAATTTTCGACCTCTGCATCAGCATAAGAAAACTTCATTCCTTGCTGGCTGTATACTAATTCGGGTTGAATAGAAAATTTTTTCGCAACAGGAATCTCAGCCATTAAACCAGCATTAAATCCGCTTTTATTTGAAGAGTTTATTTCACTCTCGTCAAAACTAAGACTGGAAATATTTAAGCCAGCTTTCACGCCCAGTCTGACCTTTTTGGTTTGAGCTGTTACAGTCGCACACAATATAAGTGTACACATAATTAGCATGGATTTTTTCATAAAATTTAATTGGTTTTAAGAATGGTAACTCTATTTTTATAGAGTTACCGTTTCTATCTGTAATTTTGTTACTTCTTGATAATTTTAGTTGTGTACTTTTTACCTTGTACTGTACAATCTAAAACATACACGCCCGCAGGTAATTCACTAATATTTATTGTCGACGGCATGCTAGAATAGTTTTTATTCCATAATACATTACCATTCATACCATACAATTTTATTTGTGTTTGTCCATCAACATTTTCTGCAAGGAAGATATTTGCCGTGTCAACAATCGGATTCGGGAAAACTCTGAACGGATTTGTTAATTTTCCGATAATCAAACCTTTAGAATCGATTGGTTCTGACATGCTGCTGCAGCCATTACTATTTGTGGTCTGAAGACTGTATATTCCTTCCCAAATTGCCACAATTGTTTTATGAGTTGCGTTTGGAATGATTCTTCCATTTAAATACCATTGGTAAGCAGGAGCATCAGCCGTTGCAGCAATTTTCTTTTCGCCTACAACTTCAATTTGAGGTGCAATATTTTCAAGAACTGTAATTGTTGTGTTGAAAATTTTACCTAATCCATTTTCATTGTAAACGGTTACATAATAATCACCGCTTTCTGTTGTGCTGTAAGTTGGATCGGTTGAACCGTCGAACCATTCGTAGGCTTTGTATTTTCCTGGATTTAAAACCACTATTGGCCCACAAACATCTCCACTTACTAGTTCAGATTCAAAAGTGTCAAATGTTACATTTACTTTTTCTGTAATTGAACATCCGTTTTTCAAAATAGCGGTTACAATATAATCACCGGCTTTTGTTACTTCGATAGCAGAAGTATTTTCTCCCGTACTCCATTTATATGAAGTTGCATCAAGTTCTCTGATTAACAAATTAGATTCGGCATTAAGATAAACGCTTTTTCCTGCGTACCCGTGGACTGATGGATTGTCAAATAATTTAAAATCTCCTGCCACTCCCTGATAGGTATAATCCTCAATTGTATTATTCTGGGCAATGATGTCATTTTCTAATTTTGCTGTAAAATTGAAAACTTGGGAATCACCATTCTGAATTAATTTTGGTTTTGTTTTAAAAGTATATTCAATACTTCCTCCCACTGGAATTCCTGCCGCCACCGCTTCTGAGATTTTCTCTGAAGTATTCAAATATTCTACTTCTACCTCAATAGAATTCTCTTTAATAGCAATCTGACCTTCATTTGTCAATTTAACTTTATATTCTTCGTTTCCGCAAACATCCTTTGGCGATAAAATCTGCATAGAAACATCTGTAACAGCCTCGTTAAAGACTTTTAAATCATCTAAAACCATGTATGAATAGCCATCTGACTTAGCGTGTCTGAAACGGAACATTACTGATTTTCCTTTATATCTAGTAATATTCAAATCGACTTTCTTCCACTCGGTGTCAACAAAAGAACCTTCTTTGTTTGTTCTCCATAATTCCGTCCAGGTACCTCCTACCGTTTTAATATCGACAAGGAAAATGTCATTAGCATTACTTTGCATTGCATAATAAAACTCAAAAGCGCTTGCATTCTCATCTAATTTATACATTGGAGAAACCAACTCGCTGTAATAAGACAAACCTTCCAGCTGGCTATAAAGCATGTTTGCCGCAGTATCTCCTGTATGATCTTTTTGAGGTACGGTCAAATATTCATTGTCCGGATTAACCACAACTCTCCATGGATAATTATCATCACTTAAACTCGAAACAAAACCTTTTTGCCCAAATAATGAACCGCTTGGTACAGTTGAGAAAGTTTCAACAGTAAATTCCGGTGCTTTTTCAATAACTTCAAAAGATCCTTTTAAAACCTGAGCCTGATCTTTAGACTCATTGGCTGTGAATGCTTTTACAGCAATATCATATTTGCCCGGAGCTAGTTTTGGCAAACCATCTATTTTGTATGTGATAGTTTGTCCAACTAGTATTTCCTCGCTTTTTTCAACAGAAACAGGTTTTCCAACAGCAGTTCCGTTTTGAGAAATTTGATATTCAATTGTAAATTTATCTAATGTTTTGTAAGCCGAATTTCGAAGGTTTATATTGAATTCATGTGAAGGTGCATCTTCGTAAACCGTTTCTGCAACGACTAAATTAGAAGGCCTTAAATTCGATTTAGCTTCTTTGATTTGGATATTATCTACTGCAAAGCCGTTCGCAAAAAATCCATTATCATTGTGTTGGAACGCTATCATTACGCAAGATTTTCCAGCATATTCTGTTAAATCAACACCATATTCCCACCAAGCGCCATAATATGGCGTGTGAAATACTTCTTTCCAGGTCTGACCTCCGTCTGTACTTACTTTTACATACCCATCTGACCACTGTTGAGGATCTCCAAAACCGTCAAATGATAAATGCGCTTCTTTATAATTTGTCAAATCAAATACAGGCGAAACCAGCATATCGTTCGATGAATCGCAATTGCATTTGTCATCATTACTAGCCATAAAATGAGTATGATCCTCAATAAACCATCCTGGCGAACCTAAATCGGCACGCTCTCCGTATTTCCAGCCGGCCGCTCCCTTATTTTCAGAAGTTCTCCAGCCTTTGTACTTAGAAGCATCTTCAAAATCCATTTTGTATGGCAGTACAGATACTTTCATGTCATCATTGTTCCAATTGTCATATGTAAGTACATAGGAATTATTGGCTTGCTTTACATCTTGCAGCATATCTTCCGGGAAGACAGAAACTGCTACAGTATGCTCGCCTTCAGTTTTCAAATTGATATTTGGAACGCTTATCGTAATTGTATCTTTAAATTTAGCAAAAACTAAAGTTCTCTTTTCTGTCTGTGAAAAAATTTCATTTTGAGCGGCATCCAGAATTTTAGTCGTAACATTTACGGCCTGGCTAGCTGTAGCAAAATTGTTAGTCACTTTAATACTTACGGCAGCATTATTATTGTTGATGTCGCATTTACCAGCGTCTAATTTCGCAGATACTACTTCTAAATCATAGGGTGCGTCTTTCACTAAAATATTATCTATAAATCCTCCTATAAAGCCGTCATAATAGTCATCAGATTTTACACGAAAACGAATTGCAGCTTTTTTTCCGGCAAGTTCATTTAAACGTATTTGATAAGGGTCTTTTCTCAGACTATTATTTACCCCTGTAAACCAGCCGCCATCAAATAGATCATTGTTATGTTCTGTTTCCGGATAATTAACTGTAGTTACTTTTTTCCAGTTTTTGCCTTTATCTTCAGAATATTCAACAATTAAACCGTCATATGTTCTATGCAGTAAATAATATAAATCGAACTCAACATATGGAGAAACCACATTAGTAAAATCAAAGATTGGCGATTCTAAAACGAAATCAGAATTAAGTCCCATTCTGTCATTGCTTTTAAAGTCTACCATTCCCCACATATACTGCGACTTAACAGATCTAAATGATGCCGGATAATTCTGAAATATGAATTTCTGGTTTTCACTCAAAGCCTTTGAATTCCATCCTCCAGGAGTTCTTTCAAAGCCTTGAACATATGGGAATTGAGTAACAGTACCACTGTAAGCAGCATTCAAAATACTGTTATTTGCTGTAACGGGATCTTTATCAAATGTTACATAAGCTTCGTACGTATGCAAGCCAATTGCTGATAAATCTACTGTTGTGTCAAATGGAATTTTGATTTCTGATTTTCCTTTAAAGTCTGTCTCTAAAGTAATATCTTTCCAAACAGTAACACTTCCCGGAGTCGTATCTGCATATCCAATTTTTAACTTAGTTCCAGCCGGAATATCCTGACAGCCTAAATTATATAGCGAAATTGCCAAAGTATGATTTGCTGTAAGCGCATCACCTGTATAATCCGGAATCTCCAGATTTGTTACTTTAATATCAAAATCTTTTTGAGCTGCTGGAACTATGATTTGTGAAGTAAACGAATACCCATCTTTTTGGCCAAATTCAGCAATTGGGTTAAGATCCATTTTCACTTCTATGTAATTTGTGGCACCTCCCACCTGATATGGAATATTATCTTTAATTTCGATAGTAATTTCTTCTCCAACACCTAGATCCTTATCAAAAGTAACTGTACCATCATTAGAATAAAACTCAATAAGTCTGCCTAAAGCACCTGCCATTGCTCTCAATTTGTAATTTAGAACTTCGTTTGCTTTAATTAGAGTGGATCCAGTATTTTTAAGAGTCACATAAAAAGGTTCATCACCTTTTAATTGCCCACATGGCAAAGAAGGATCTTGAACAGAAACAAGCGAAAGCTGTTTATCTGAATAAGCAGCGCCAACACCAATTGCATACCATGCATTGGTAACTTGTTTGTATTCTTCAGAACCTAGTCCGTACAAATCTTCTGCAACCAATAAAGAAGCCTGACGCATGTCGCTAAAATTTGAAGAAGGCGACAAATATTCTGTAAGCGTTAGATATGCAATTTTCTCTGCTTTAGCTAAACCAAGGCCTTTAATAGTATAGCTATTGTCAAGATCATTAACTCCTTGTCCACCTTCGACCAAAAGATAATACCAATAGTTGGTAATTCCGCTGTTTTGGTGAACACCGCCATTATCATAACTTGTATTTGCAGGATCTGCCCAAAATTCGCCTCCGTAAGTATCAGGCTGGCCGGCCGCTTTTGGGTCTGCCATGCTTCTCAAACTTCCGTGTTTGTACAATTCATCACCCAGCATCCAAATGTCATTCTTAGAATCTTTTCCAGCGTACAGCTCAATAGAAATACCAAAAATATCACTGAATGATTCATTCATAGCTCCAGATTCTCCAAGATAAATCAAACCGGCTGAAAATTGCGTTACCGCGTGTGTCATCTCATGACCCGTAATTCCTAAACTCACAAAAGGCTGCGTATCTCCATCGCCAAACTGTGCCCATCCGCCAGTCCACGATGCATTTTGAACATGAGTTCCTAAATGCGCAAGTCCAAAAATGGTCATTCCTTTATCATCAACACTATTACGGTTAAATTTTTCTTCGTAATAGTTTAATGTTGTTTGCAATCCCCAATGAATATCAATCGCCGCTTCATCGTGATCTTTGTTGTATAAATCATTCCAGTTGTTATCCTCATCAATATATTCTGTAAGCACTTCATCAGATGCATGCTCGGCATGATTCATATTTAAAGTATAAATCGGCACTTTGAATTTACCCTCTAAAGTTTCCAATTTATAACCTTCAGCATATTGAGTCGTTCCAAAAGTAACGTTTCCTGCAAATCTTGCTTTTCCATTACCAATAGCTGCTCGGCCATCAACAGGAGCAGAAGAAGCTGAACGAACATCTCTGTTTAAATCAATCTTTAAAATTGTTTTACCAGAATTTGCGTCAACGTAAATAGTTTGGCTCGATTGCGGATTAGTTGCAAAAACATCGTACTTCCAAGCCAAATGATATTCTTTCAATTCAGAAGAAAAACTTGGCCCTACGTAAACCAGTTCACCTTGCGGTTTTTGGCTTATTTTTTTATTCACCAAAGAGCTTAATTTTTTGCTTTGCCAAAGATATTCTTTGGCGTTTACATCTTTCAAGGCATATTCTAACCCTTGAGAAGCATTTACTTTATAAGAACTGTTAGCAGGAAGTTTGCTGGTAATTTGCCCAAAAGCATCAATTTTGGTTTTGTTCTCTCTGACTTTATAAATAGCTCCTTCTACAGGAATAGAATTATGCAATTGCTGATAGGTAGCCAGACTTCTGCCATTTTTGTCTGAAACAGATTTCAATTGCATTTTATCTGAACTGCTTAGCCCAAAAGCGGCTTTTTTAACTTCAAAAACATTTCTGGAAGTTAAATTTGCAGATTTTGCAAAAGACTTGACCTTCAAAATACTATCCTGGGCAGTTGCTTTACTTTTAGCCGAACTTGCATTTGGTTTAAAAAGCTTTTGGCTTGCCTTAAATTGCTGATTAACGGCTTCACTTTCTTTTTGTGAAAGTTTCTTACCATTAATATCTTCTTGTTTTGGAAGAAGAGGATCATTGGCGTCAGCTTCCTGAAAAGCATTTGAATCGCTTGTTTTCTTAGAAACTTGATCCTTTGTTGTGGTTTTTCCTGGCGTTTGAATCGCCATTTGCACATTAGCCGATTTGTTTTTTTGCAAAGGCGACTGAGCCATTCCAAAGGAAAAGACAAAGAAACTCAACAAAACAAACAAATACCTGGGCTTAGAGTAGGTTTGGTTCATTTTTTTAATTTAAAAGTTAATATTAAGGTTGTTTGATTAAATGAAAACTCACGTTTTTTTTTAGGGTTGATAACAAGCAACAAAAGCAAATGCTAAAAATCATCCTGGAGGCTGATTATTAGAATTTGCTTTTGTAATTTTTTGTAGAATTTTTAAGAGTGCACTCTTCTTTGTTTTTGTTTCTTCCAGTAGCTCATCCAGACTTTTAGTCTGTTCCTTTTTTTTCTTAGTATTCATCCAATCCTTTTTTATAATAGATTCGGCGAATATAAAGTGAGACTCAGAAATGCTAAAAAAAAGGAGTTATGTAAAAACATTCGCGGGCAAAAAAAGTACCCTTCAAAAACATTCTTTTTTACATAACACACAATAAATCAAACACTTAATTTTTAAATTATTTTTATGACTCGTTGTGTTTTAGCGTAGTTAAATAAGTAGATAGATTTACTTTCTCGTTGGTTAAATCAAACTTTTTGCGAAGTCTTGCTCTGGCGCTTTCGATAGATTTGTACGATTGTCCTGTTATTTGGCAAATTTCTTTTGTAGTTAAATCAAGATACAGCAGTGCACATAATCTTCGGTCTTTTGGAGTTAGTGAAGGATAGTCAACTGCAAGTTTATCGAAGAAAGATTTATGAACCTGCTCAAAACTTATTTCAAATTCCTTCCAGATATCTGTATTTAAGTCTTTTTCCAGACGTTTTAAAACTATGTCGATCGCATTTTGCATTTCTTTATTGGCCGTTTGGAGCTTGATCTTCTTCAGATCTGTCAGGATTTCATTGATATTGTCTGTACGATGTATTTCCGACATTGCTTTTCCGATCAAAACCATGTTTTTTGCTTCCAGACTTTGTTTTAGTTCTTGCTGTTTGGCTTTTAGCTTCTCTTTTTCTAATTGATTCTTAATATTTCTGTTACGATAACGAATTAATAAAAGAATCAAAGTCAAAATCCCGACAACTAGAATTAATCCAACAACATAATATTTAAATCTTGTTTTTTCTTCGACTAAGGATCTAATTTGGCTTCGTACTTTATAATCTTGCTCGAGCCTTATTCGTTCAAGATTTACGGCTTTCTGCTCTATGTCGATACTGTCGCTTATCTGGTTGTATTTCTGAAAATAATGTACTGCATTTTTATAATCTTCTTTACCTAGATAAGCTTCATAGAGTATTTTATTTAAACGCATGCTTGAAAAACCAAATGCTTTTTCTTTATTGTATCCTAAAGCTTTTTTGGCGTTTTCAATAGAATTTTCAAACCTCCTGTCTTTTAAATTATATTCAGAAAAAGATTCGTAAACAAATGACTTTAGAGAATTGTCAGTAATTGAATCTAAAAGAGAAAAAGCTTTTTCAAAATAGAATTTTGTGTTTTTCTGATTCTTTTTTAAAGTATAAGTCCTTGCTAAATTGGTATAAATATATACGGCCAAAGTATTATCCTTTAATTTAGTAGTAATCAAATGGGCTTTCTGATAATAATGCAATGATGAATCGGCATTTTTATCAAGATAAATTGTTCCAATATTATTTAGGATTTTAACGAGCTTCGCAGAATCCTTCTTCGCTTTTTGATATTTGTAAACATGAGAAAAAAACTTCAAAGCTTTTTCTTGATTATTACTTTTAGCATATACAATGGCAAGATTGTTTTCTGTATTTGCAATTTCCTGAACATTGTTTTTCTCTTTATAGATATCGTATGATTTTAAGTAGTATTGAAGAGCAACATCTAAAACATCTTTTGAATAGTACAGGTCTCCGGCAGTTGTATATATTCCAGCTAAAGTTTCTGCTGGCTTTACTGTTTTCTTGGCTTCACTTTCTGCTAACTCAATATATTTTATCGCTCTATTCCAGTCAGTAGACTGCAATTGAGTTGCTATTATTCGACATAAATTGACCTTTTTTTCATGATCATCAATAGCATTTAAGCTGTCAATCAATTCTTTTGTTGAAGATTGAGAATGAAGAAAAAAAGAAGTAAAAAGTAAGAATATAGGTAGTACTCGTATCATTATGTTCGAAAATTCTTGGAAATTTATGCAAATTTAGAGAAAATAAATATTCTTAATAGATTAACAGAAGCTTTATTGGGATTTATAAAACCTTGAACTAAGACAAGGTGGAAAATCAAATTTAGAGAAGACACAATTACAATATTGTGATGCGAACATTTTTAGAATAATAATTTACTTTTAATATACTTTTTTACAATCAAAAATTTGGAGTTGATGCCTTTTTGTGACTAAAAATTAAGATTGGAGTTGCTACCTTTTTCGCGACTAAAAGCTTAGACAGTATCGATCAGAAAGTGTAAAAAAGTAGGATGCAGTACTTAGAATTTCTTATTGAAAGCTAACTTTATGAATTCTTATTTTTACAGGCATGAAAAATACGAGGAGAACCTTTACTTTAGGCTTCAAGATTCTGGAAGCCACCATGAGCAGCCACTGCGGAAGCGTCTCTGAGGTGGTAAAAGAGCTCAATATCAGCACAAGCACACTGCAGCAATGGAAAAAGCTCTATCAGGAAGGCAGATTTAACATTAAAAGAACCTCAGCTGAAGCATCTCATATAAATGAGTTAATTAAACTGCGAAAACGGATCAAAGAGCTGGAAATTGAAAGAGACATCCTAAAAAAGTGTCAAAATATCTTCTCCAAGAGCGGCGGGTGAAATATGAATTCATCAGAGAAAACTCGAAATAATTTCCCGTTGAGAAGATGTGCCGGATTTTTCAGATCCACAAAAGCAGTTTTTTCCGATGGCGCAAAAGAATACCCACCGCAGGGGCCCAGCGAAAAACTTTCGTCATAAACGAAATTATTAGAATCTACCAATGGAGCCAGTGCCGATACGGAAGTCCGAGAATTGCTAAAGAATTGGATACTATCGGGATAAAAGTTTCCAGGAAATTTGTCGGTGAGATCATGAAGGAAAACCATCTGAGCAGCATTGCAAAATCGAAATACAAAAGGACTACTAACTCATTCCTCAATAGCAAGGTCGTCGAAAACTGATTGGAACAGATTTTTAAAGCAGGCAGAAATAATGAAGTCTGGGTTTCTGATATGACCTACGTAGAAACAGAAGAAGGCTGGCTGTATCTCACTGTGGTGCTAGATCTTTTTGACCGCAAAGTGATCGGCTGGTCCATCAGCTAAACAATGAAAGCAAAAGAGACTAGCATTGCTTCTTTGACAAAAGCTCCATACGTGTCATTTCCAGATATGGAGAAAAAATTTTCCCATATCCAATACATCTGCCATTTTCAAAGATCCGTGAAAATTACTGTGAAAGCCGGCCCGATACTCCACTGGGGAGAACCCAGCTGGTCGTCGGTTCTTGTAGGGATCTGAATATTCCATCCCGCACCAAACTCCCCCCAGCCTTTCTTGGTGAGGAGAAAAAACCTATTCAAAGTCAGATCTCCCAATCCAGTTTTGCCGTCTGGCGCCGTATTTAAAAAAGTAATAACCCTTATCAGCTGCGGCACTTTTATTAAAAATCCTTCTTTCAAAGGAATTATCCCCCTAAAACGAAAATTTTGTGCGAATCCATCCTGTCCCTCAGTCTTAAAAATTGCATATTCTTCCAATTGCAGCTGCCTGGCTAAAGTGGTGGGATTCATCACTTCCTGCGATAGTTTTACCGAAGTGGCACCGCTCTGCAGTTCCTTGTTTTCTTCAGTTTCCTGCGCAGCCCCAGCAATGCACCCCGCGAAGAGCATCACTAATCACGCAGCATAGTCTCTGGAGCCTTCTGCTTCCCGGTTAAATATTTTTAATTTCATAGCTTGCATTTTAATTAGTTAATTGCCAGGAAAAATCACTTTCCAATCCTTTTTCATGTCCGCAAAAGCCCAATTTTTAGCCTTTCCCTCGTCAAGCCCTTTATCGAGTGTACCCACTGGAGATTTTCTGTCATATGCCCATTCGCGGATAGAATCTGTGTGGTGGACATACAATTCAAAATTCTTGTATTTATTGGAAGCCGCCCACTGCAGCATCTGAAGGTCGCCGTCTGAATTTCCTGCCGAGAAAACCGGTTTTTTTCCAATATACTTTTCTATTGCAACTGGTTTTCCCTCTTTGTCATCATTAAAATCCAGGGCAGGCAGTTTTGTTATCACCGGTTTGCCATTGTTGTAGTCATATTTCGCCTGGAGTGTGCTGCCCACAATCTGGTCTTTTGGGATTCCGTAGACGTCCTCAGCCCATGCGCGCATGAAATCAATACCGCCTCCTGAAACAATAAATACTTTGAATTGGTTATCCTGCAGATATTTGACCAATTCAAGCATAGGCTGGTAAATGAGTTCTCTGTAAAGTTTTTTCTTTGTCGGATGCTTCGCCGTGCTGATCCATCTGCCTACGCTAGCCTCAAATTCATCGGTAGACATTCCCGCATGGCTGACGGCCACTATCTGCATCAATCCTGCTTTGCCCTGCTTCATCAGTTCCCCCATATTATTTTCCAGCACTGCTTTAAAAGGCTGCTTGCTCTTCCATTCCAGATGTTTGGGAGCTAAGGCTTTGACCTGATCCAAGGCGAAGAAAAGCTGGAAATAAAAAGGCTGTTCAGCCCATAAAGTACCGTCATTGTCAAAAGTTGCGATGCGGTCCTTTACAGGTATAAAATTAGGGCTTTCTGTATTGGTTACATCTTTTACATAGGCAATGATGTCCTGTTTTACTTTTGTATCGTTCCATGATGGCAGATGATCACCGCTTGAGACGGCTGTCGGAGCTTTTTCCTTGGCGGTACTGTCTTCTTTAATCCCTTCTTTTTTGCATCCTGCTGCAGCGATCAGCAAAACAACGGAAAGGAATAATTTAAGGCCTGCTGTATTATTTACTTTTTTCATCTTATCTGATTTAATTTTGCTCGTGGTCAAAATATGACCTTAATAAAAATTTGAAATCTTTCATTCCCTTCTTTATTAAGCTAAAGTTAAGGCACTACATAACGATTTGAGAGGCTTTTTTTGCTCTTCCCTGCCATTTCCAAACCTCAAACATTCTCGCTTGCTTCATATGCTTCTGCATGCTAAGAAACCTTTGAGGGACGGCATTAGAAAAAGAGCCAGCTGCTTATACGCAAGCATAGCTGGCCCTTTCTTAAAACAAATCACATATTTCATGGCAGCCAAATAATAGCTTTCAATCTTCAGCCGATATTTTATCACCCGCCTCCGCTTCTTTTTGCAGTAGTTGTGGCTTTAAGTTTTTCCTGAACATTTTTCATCATTATGTAATCATTGATTGTTATTGGTCCAGGATACATTTGGCTCTGCAATGGACTTGGCGGATATTTTTCATATGTTTTGACAAAATCCGCAAGAATGTTTTGAACAGTTGGCAAAAACCATGTCTTCTCGGTAAAGTTATTCATAAACAAATCATAGCGTTCTTGGGGATCTGCCCATAAATCAAATATCTGCGGTACGGTAGCCACATAACTTGCTGGCCCTTTCCACCCTAAATTGGCATCTACTGCCAGACCTCCCGTATGGGCGCCATCATCGCCACGCAGATTAAATACCGCCTTGAATTTACCAATTCGGATTGCTCCCGGAGCCAATTCGTCTTCCGTAAAATAAAGCCACATATTTCTTTTTGATTTGCCTGTGCCAAATAAAACCGGCGACATATCATAGCTGTCAAAAATAGTCGGTTTTCCTTCCCTGTCTACAGTTGGCAGCTCCTGTCCTGATAAAGCGGCAAATGTTGCCATAAAATCAAGTGTTCCTAAAATGTCACTGTTCTTACTGTTTGCCTTGATTTTCCCTGGCCACCAAGCCAAGGTCGGAATACGGCTTCCCCCTTCACGGTCTGTCCCTTTAGTTCCTCTGAAAGGCGTATAGCCGCAATCAGGGTATACATCCTGCCAAGTGCCGTTATCAACTGTGTAGATAACCAAAGTGTTTTCAGCAATTCCAAGATTGCGCACCTCGTCCATAATGCGGCCTATTCTTGAATCCAGTTCGACAATACAGTCGGCATATTTATTTTTTCCGGCAGATTTCCCCACATAATCCGGATGAGGCAGGTTAGGCTGGTGGTTTTTGGCAAAAGAAATTTCCATAAAAAAAGGCTTGTCCTTTTTAGCATTCTCTTTCAGCCATTTAATGGATTCCTCTTCCGTATACTGATCTAAAAATGGAATCACTTTTCCATCGATTTTTCTTACTTCTCTATAAGGTTTGCCTGCCTCTCCTTCGAGTGCGCCTTTAGTCCCTTTAACCCACGTTGCTCTGATATCATCCGGCATGTCCGCATTCCAATCCGGATCCGTATAGGTGTAGGCATTCAAGTGATATAATGTTACATTTTTCATCACATCAAAACCCTGCGCAATGGGCATAGAATAATCTTCCTCGCCAAGATGCCATTTCCCAGCGAAAAAAGTATTGTAATTTTTGCGTTTCAATAAAGACGCCAAAGTCCATTCGGCTTTTGGAAGCCCCCCTCCATCTCCTGGAAAAGCAACTGTTGTCATACCGCTGCGGTTGGGAATTCTTCCGGTTATCAGGGCAGCTCTCCCCGGTGTGCAGCTTGGCTGGCCGTAAAAGGACCAGAACTGCATTCCTTCGTTTGCCATGCGGTCGATATTAGGAGTGGCTGCGCCTCTGGCTTCCCCTCCACCATAAGGGCCTAAATCACCCCATCCTGTATCATCTGACAGCAGAATAATAATGTTCGGGCTTTTTTTCGTCTGGGCATCAATAGCAGCGCACGTAAATAACGAGAGCGCCAATATTGATAATAGATGTCTTCTTTTTTTCATAATAAGAGATTTATAATTATACTAGAGATTAATTTGTTATGTCATGGAAGAACTGATTAAAAAATGATTAAAGATTTTTTTGTGCTTAAGCGTCCGCTCATTTGCAAGGAATTATAAATTTAAAGAAAGAACCCACACAGAATAACGGTAAAAAGGTTTCATTTTATAATTTGCAACAAAAAAATAGAAAGTGCAACGAACTTATTTCCTCAAAATCGGATTTGAACTTACAGACTATGAGAGATTAGCCATTTATGCGATTTATTAAATCAGCCCATATTATGTCATGTTCCTATTTTGGAGTTGCTACCTTTTTCGCAACTAAAAGATTGGTGAGTGTTTATCTGAAGGAGTAAAAAAGAACCATATAGCACTTAGAATTTCTTATTGAAAGCTAACTTTATGAGTGCTAATTTTCACGGCATGACAAATACGAGAAGAACCTTTGCTTTAGGCTTTAAGATTCTGGTCGCCGCCAAGGGAAATAAATCAATTTTTAGCTTCTGTGGAAGAACAATAAATAAGTGGAAAAATATTTATTATTTTCATCAAAATCGGCAGAAATAATCATCAAATTTTGACCTAAATAATCTCAAAACTATTATTTAATTTTGCTAAAAACTTATTTAAGTTATCCATTTAAATGCTAAGTTATGTAGTTTCATTTTACAAGTATATTAATATTAATAGCTCCATTTATTGAATTAATGAAATCACATCTTTTAACGTTTTTTAACATTAAACCCGGTTCTGTCGCATCTGTCAGAATCAAATATAAAAATTGAAGTAATTTAAAAGTTAGCCCGCCAATTTACAGAATGATTTAAACATAGTTATCCCTGGTCTAACCATTTGATTCTTTCTCAGCATATGTACAACTTCAATTCCGCTCAATGTTCGTCTTGCCGATTCAAAACTTTTAAAGCCTAACCCATTTTGTATCCTCCATTTTATAAATCGATGGTCCTGTTCGACAATATTGTTAAGATATTTACACTGCCGGATTTTAATCTTTGTGAATGAACGTTTGTTATAGACTTTGATAGCGGCAGTATTAGAACCGCTTTTATCAATGTTTACTACTCTTGGTCTGTAGTTATTACTAATTGCTTTAATTAGAAATGACTGCGCACTCATTCTTTGTCTTTTTCTGGTCAAAAGAAAATCAACCGTATTGCCTAATTTATCTACTGCCTTATATAAATAACACCAAATACCTTTTACTTTGATGTAGGTCTCATCCAATCTCCAACTCTCCCCCACTCTGCCTTTTCTCTTCTTCATTTCTGCCTCAAGCAAAGGTGCAAACTTGTAAACCCAACGCTGAATCGTCGCATGATCCACAATGACTCCTCTAATCTTCATTAGTTCTTCAACATCACGGTAACTAAGTGTAAATCTTAGCTTGAAATATACTGCCTGAAGAATTATGTATTTTGGATAACAATGACCTTAGTATTCATCTTTTGATCGGTTTAAAATTCTAAAGATAAAAGTTATTCCCAGATGCGACAGAACCCAAAATAAGGTATTTGTACTTATCTCTTATGAAAAATGATTTAATAGATTTATGATTATAAAACTTACTTTGGAGTGGATACTTTTTTATAAGTACCTTAAGGTGGATCTTAAAATATTTCACCAGTATAAAGTTTTGCGACAAAATCGAGGCACGTGGTGCTTTTTGAAGCTAGAAACTTTGGAGTGGATACCTTTTTTGCCACAAAAAGTTAAGGCGGCTTTTAGCGATATTTAACCATTCTAAGTTTAAGGCAGATTCGTGGCACTTGGCATTTTTGAGAACTACAAAGTCATATAAATCAAGACCTAGCAGATTTAAGTTCGAAACTGCATTAGTCAAACCCATCAGGGGATCCAAAGGAAATCCAGCTTCTCCAGAAAAATGGCTAAAGCAGTATCGCAAGGACAAAATAAAGGTATAACACAGGTGGGCTTAAGAATCTCCCTGGGAGATGTTCTTTTCATAAACAAAAAATAAATTTTTAACCGGACCCAATAAAGCTTTGGCCCAGTGCAGAAAAAAGACCTTCTTTAGTACCAACACAAAGCCATTAAAAGAATTGGGCTTCTGGACATATAGGTCCGCCCCCTTATCAAAGGTGTCTTCAATATCTGCAGGATGATCCCAGGTGGAGAGCATAACGGCAGGAATGTCCCTTAACTCTTTGTCTCCCTTTATTTCTTCCAGCGCCTGCTTTCCGCCTTTAACAGGCATATTGACATCGATAAAAATAATATCCGGATCGGGCTGGGATTTATCTCTGAGTGTATCCACGAGTTCCTGCCCGTTTTCAAGGGCCGTTACCTCAGAGGGAACATCCGCCGCCTCCAGGGCATCGATGAATAATTCCTGGTCGTCCTTATCATCCTCGGCCAATAAGATTTTTACCGGCTCTTTTTCTTTTGGGCTTTCTGCATCCGGATTTTCATCAGTTATCATATTGAAGCGGTTTTATAATTTCCAAATGTACTAAAAATGCCCAAATGAAATTATGGCGTACAAAATTAATGCTCACAGGATCTCATTTTACAAACCTTTTTAAACTGCAGGATATTGAAAACAGCATTATATCAGTACAATACCCCCAGCTGTAAAATAGTCCGCAGGCCAAGCTCACATTATCCACAAACCCTTAAATGAGTTTTTTAAGCATGCCGTCAAATATAAAACCATGAAACGGCAGCACGGCATACCAGTATAGTCTTCCCATAAGCCCGTGGGGTTTAAAAGTGGCCGCCTGATATAAGGTATTGTTGATTATTTTAAATTCCAGCCAGGCTTCGCCCGGAAGTTTCATCTCGGCATACAAAACCAGTTTGCCCTGCTTCTTATCGGCATATACAACCCTCCAGAAATCCAGTGCATCCCCTGCATGTATCTGCGTTTTATGCGTCCTTCCCCTTCTGGTGCCCACACCGCCAAAAACCTTATCGATGAATCCGCGCAGCTCCCAGAGCCAGTCGGCGTAATACCACCCGGTCTCTCCTCCTATGGACCAGATCCGAGCAATTGTATATTCCCTGTTTATGACTGCTCTTTTTCTTCTGTCAATGTAACAGCCCTTTTTTGGGACCTTCAGGTATTGGGAAACATTTCCTTTGAACTGTCCGCTGACACGGGAGTCTTTCCAGCTCGAGATGATATCATCATCACTGATTTTTTTCAAAGCCCTCTCTAATGCCTGCCGGTAAGTAATAGGTGTAACGCCCAGCAGGCTGTTAATCCTGTTATCTCGGCAGATGACTTCCACTTTCATGCTGCTAACCAGCGCCGAGGCCAGCTTAAAGGAAGTTGAAGTCACAAAATACAGCCAGTAGGACGATAATTTTGGGGTCATCACCGGTACGGTGTAAATGTATCTCCGTAGTTTTTTTGCTCTGGCAAACTCCAGCAGCATTTCCTTGTAGGTCAAAATATCAGGTCCCCCGATATCAAAACTTTCACCATAAACTGCCGGATTTAACAGCGAGCGGATTAAAAACTCCAAAACATCGCTGATGGCAATCGGCTGGCATTTGGTATTGAGCCATTTTGGGGTAATCATAAGGGGCAGTTTATCCACCAGATCACGTATTATTTCAAAAGAGGCGCTTCCCGATCCTACTATTATTCCGGCCCGAAGCACCGTTAAGGGCAATGCTGCAGTCTTTAAAATATCTTCCACCGCCTTCCTTGATGACAAATGTTTGGATAATGACTTATCATTTACAATTCCGCTGAGGTAAATAATCTGTTTTGCATTTGTCTGGTTTATTTTTTCTATAAAATAATGTGCCGAAATGCTTTCCAGCTGATCATAATTGGAAGCGCCGGACATGGAATGGATCAGGTAATAGGCCGCGTCTATATCATCGGGAATACTCTTCAGGCTTTCCGGATCCAGAAAATCAGCTTCAATGACCTGTATTTTATTTTCAAATTGTTCAGGAAAGTAAAACCTGTTTTTATCCCGAACGCAGCAGATTACTTCATTTCCGTGATCCAGCAGCAAGGGCAGCAGCCTCTTGCCGATATAACCTGTAGCGCCTGTTAAAAGAATTTTCATCTCTGAGCTGTTTTACAATTTAAAGCTTACCAAACCATAATCCATCGCGAAAACCTGGCCTGAAATTGATGCTGCATCTTCAGAGATAAGATAGCCAGCCATACGTCCAACCTCCTCGGGTTTTAGATAATTTTTCAAGGGGTGTCGTTCCTTCATATTTTCCTTCATCCTGTCGTTTCTTAAAATAGATGCTGATAAAGAAGTCTCTGTAATAGTCGGGGCAATAGCATTGATACGGATTAACGGGGCAAGCTCGGCGCCGAGCGATTTAACCAGACCCTCTACTGCTGCTTTCGAGGCCGCAATACTGGCATGAAAAGGCATTCCGAGTTTTGCCGCAACACTGCTGAATAAAACAATAGAAGGGTTTTCCCCTTTCTTTAACGCAGGCAGATAATGCTGAATCACTTTGACTGCTCCCACCACATTAATTTCAAAATCATTTCTGAAATCATCCAGACTTAAGCCCAGAATGGGTTTCAGGTTTATAGATCCCGGACAATAAACCAGGGCATCCATACTTTCAAATTCAGGCAAAGGATCCCCGAGCACATCGATTGCAAAATGAATTAAATTCGGATGGGTAATATCAGGAGCTGTCCTGCTGATATTGATAATCCGGCAGTTTTCCAGATTCTGCATTAAAACAGCATTCCCTATTCCTTTACTGCCGCCAACAATTACAATAGTTTTCATTTTTTTAAGATTAAATTTAAGAGCTGGGAGGACTGTTTGTGCTATGATTGTCAATAAAATAAGATATTCTTTATTAATTATCAAAAAAGCTAAACTGTGTTTTAGCATAAAGTTATCTTAGTATCTTAAAGATAACAATTGTTTGACAATTTTAAATAAATATTAAACAAAATAAAAATTATTTTATCTAAATTAGCTATGCTCTTCTCAATTCTTCAAGGAGAATCCCTCAAAAAATACAATCATGAAAAAATTAAAACAGCAGTTTGCTGATCGTGACCTGGACCGCATTATTGAAATGGCATGGGAAGACAGAACCCCTTTTGAGGCTATTGAACACCAGTTTGCTCTTAAGGAAGCTGATGTAAAAACTTTAATGAAGAAGGAACTCAAAACCGGCAGTTATATACTTTGGCGTAAAAGGGTAGAAAATTGTAAAACAAAGCATCTGCAGAAACGCTGTGAGCAGATCAGCCGCTTTAAGTGCAGAGAGCAGCGGGGCATTTCCAATAACAAAATAGCAAAGAAGAAATAATAAAAATGATTACCTGCCAATTATTGGAATTATGATAAAAAATATGGAATCCCTGTAACAGGAAACTTTTTAAAAACCAGTATATTCGCCATTAAAGACCAAAACACTAATCAAACCTAACGCTATGTACCGAAATCCAGGGCTTCTACAAAATATAATTGATGCTATTCCCTTTCCCATCGGGGTATATGTGGGAGATAATTTAGAAATTGCACTGGCCAATGATGCCATGATCAAAACATGGGGCAAAGGAAATGATGTACTTGGAAAAACCTATCTGAGTGTTGTTCCTGAAATTGAAAACCAGCAGATTCTCGATGAGGCCCTTGGCGTTTTTAAAACCGGAACAGCTTTTCATGCTGTGGGCAGAAAAGTAGATCTGGTCATGCAGGGAATTATGACCGAATATTACTTTAATTATAGTTTTATTCCGCTTTTTGACGAGCATGGAAAAGTCTATGGCGTGCTTAACACCGGCGCTGACATCACAGATCTGCACAAAGCAAAAGAAGAAACCCTGAAAGCAAATGAAAAATTAACCATAGCCATAGAAAGTTCCGGGATAGGAAGTTATGAAATAGACCTTGAAACCAAAAAAATCAAGACTTCAGCAAATTTCAATACGATCTGCTCGATTGGAAGCGAAACAACAAATGACGATTTAATTGCAAAGCTGCACCCAGAGGACCTTCATGCGCGCGAAAAAGCCCATCAGCAGGCGGAGGCAACGGGAAAAATATGCTATGAGGCGCGGATTTTAAATGATGACGGCTCCTACCGCTGGGCTAAAATCAATGGAAAGATTATCAAGGACAAAGACGGGTCTGCAAAGACCATCATTGGTATTGTTCAGGATATACACGAGCATAAGGAATTTCAGGAGGAACTAAAAAAGCAGGTCGCAAGCCGTACAAATGAGCTCACGCGTTCCAATCGTGATCTGATGCATTTTGCCAGCGTAGTGAGCCACGATCTTCGAGAGCCGCTGCGAAAAATTAAAATTTTCAATACACTCTTACGAAATGACATAGAAGAAAATGTTAATGAAAAATCTAAAAAATACCTTCATAAAGTAAGCCAGTCTGCCCAGAGAATGGAAAATATCATAGAGGGAATTTTGACCTATTCCACCCTTGACAAAACTTCACAGGTTATAGAAACAATTAATCTTAATAAGGTTATTGAAGACATAAAAATAGACCTTGAGCTCATAATAAGGGAAAAAGGTGCTATTTTAGTTACTTCTGATCTTCCACAGATTCAGGGAGCGCCGATTTTAATTAACCAGCTTTTCTATAACCTCCTGCAAAATGCCTTAAAATTTTCCAAAGCGGACCAGCCTCCAAGGATTATCATAACAAGCAGCATCATCAATAGTGACGGCCAGGATTTTGTACAGATAAAAATAAAGGATAATGGTATTGGAATTGAGGCTGAATTTGCAGAAAAGATTTTTACGGCATTTGAAAGACTGCATTCCAAAGACCAGTACGAGGGAAATGGCCTTGGGCTTGCCCTGTGCAGAAAGATTGCCGAAAGGCATAATGGTAAAATAACTGCAGCCGGGGAAAAGGACAACGGCGCTGAATTTACGGTGACCCTTCCTTTACAACAAAAAGCCGATACGCTGTAGAAATTGAAATTTACAACTTCCCGCCGTTAGAGCAATTTTACAAATAACAGCAATCTGTCTGATAAAATAATATTAGACAGCTTCATAAACACATATTTTTTTTATTTTGCATTCCTGTAAATTTCAATCTTGCCAATCACATCAAAATCCAATGTGTAATGGGCAGCAGGCTGATAATTTTCATCGGTGAGGACAATTTTCATGACCTGATGAATTGAAGGATGAGTGTCTGTATCTGCATTTTTTGAAAGAACAGGGTAAAATGACAATATTCCCTGCGGAACATTACCGTTTATAAAAAAAACAAATTCTTCTATTTTAGTGGGCTCCACAAAAGACTGACCTGGAAAGTTAAGTGGATTTTGCCCTATAAAAGCCTGAAACTGCTCAAGCTCAGTACTATTAAAGCACAGTGCGTTTAAACTGGAACTATCGGCCTTGTCAAGTCTGAACCATTTGAGATTTAGAATTAACCTTTTAGAATTAAAACTGCAGTTAAAATATGCCAGCTGTGTATTTATGGTATACATGAAGACTTTCCTTTGTTAAATTTAATTCTCCTATTCAATTTTAAAAAGTTACCCTGATTTCATTATGTTTCATTACTGATGCCATGACCAGGAGCCGCATCATTTTAAAAAGCCGATACTGTTATTGTACTGCTAACTTACTGCAATTTAATCCTGCAATAAAAGCCTGAATAAAATTTAGAATCATTCTAACGGCAGCAGCCTGATAACCAAAGGTATTTTGAAGTAATTTTATTTGGAAATTATAGACCTATGAAAATGGATGTTATGGATAGAGAGATTCTCTCGGACACTCTTAAAAACATAGATAAAAAAATTGAAGGGTTAAATAATCAAAAAATTAAAGCCTTCTTTGAGTCTCTGGGACTGGAGCAAAGAGATGACATTGCTAAAGATTATCTGAACTGGGAAAACATACTTATTGTGGTTCCCAGCCGCAGTACTTTAAATGAACTGAAGAAATATAAGTATTCCATATCCCGAATCTCTTTTATTGCAAATCCTAATGCAGAGCAGATTCATATTTACGATTTTAATGAATGGAAAAACAGCACCCGGAACAAGACACAATTTCAGATCAGGGAACTGCTGAAAACCAATTTTGGAGGCAGTCCAAAAATATCTGAAAATCGGGACTGGGTTAAATTAATGCAAAAAAATCATGGAAGCTGAAAATCATTACATCACCAGAAGCGGGTGGCTGAGGGCAGCAGTTCTGGGCGCCAATGACGGAATTTTATCCACCACCAGCCTGGCTATTGGCGTGGCAGCTGCAAGCGTGAGCAGAGAACCTATTCTGCTGGCGGCAACAGCCGGTTTAGTGGCAGGTGCATTGTCCATGGCCGCAGGCGAATACGTATCGGTAAGCTCTCAGGCTGATGTTGAAACTGCTGATCTTACCCGCGAGAAAGAGGAACTTAAAAATATGCCTGAATCAGAGCTTGAGGAACTGACCCATATTTATATGAAGCGCGGGCTGAACAGTGAACTGGCAAAACAGGTTGCAGTCGAATTGACAGCCCATAATGCACTTCAAACACATGCGAGAGATGAGCTCGGAATCAATGAAATTACCCAGGCTAATCCTTTAATGGCCGCTTTCGCATCAGCTGTATCTTTTGTCATAGGGGGCTTGCTGCCGCTGCTGGTGGCTATTTTCGCTCCCATAAAAGAAATGGTATTGTACCAGTATGGTTTTTCAATACTCTTTTTGGCATTATCGGGAATGCTGGCCGCTAAGGCCGGGGGATCCCATACGCTGAAAGCTGTAATGCGTATCTGCATCTGGGGAACTTTTGCAATGGCAGCCTCAGCCTTGGTCGGTTATATTTTCGGGGTTCATACGGCTTAAGAAAAACAGTCCTGAAGCCGGAGTAAAAATTAATTGAATCTTAAGCAATTAAAAAAAATAAGAATCGCAGCAATGCGTTATTTCGTATATACCTAAAAACAGACTGCAAAATGAAACTAATTACATTATTGCTTTTAATGACCGTGCTTCCCATTAACTGGGAACCTGATTTTAATAATGCAAAAAAAACAGCAAAAGAAAAACATGAATTAATACTGCTCAACTTCTCGGGTTCAGACTGGTGCGGACCCTGCATTGTGACGCGCAGAGATTATCTTGAAAGCCAGGTATTCTCAGAGATGGCAAATGAAAATCTGGTACTTGTTAATGCTGATTTTCCAAGGAAAAAGAAAAATATCGGAACACCGCAGCAGGTTAAACGAAATGAAGATTTAGCCGAAATATACAACAAGGAAGGAAATTTTCCCCTGACGCTTCTTTTGGATGCCGATGGAAAAGTGCTTAAAACCTGGCATGGAAAACCCGAATCTACTCCTGAACAGTGGACTGCCGAAATAAAAGCGATCTGTGAGAGCCGAAAATAACATGCTTAAAAACCAAAAATATTCCGAGTCCCTAAAACTCATGGGGAACAGCTTTACCATAACAGTTGTTGCTGAAAATGAAAAAACAGGAAATGAGAATATTGCACTTGCCACCCAGGAAATCAAACGGATTGAAAAACTTTTGACTACCTATAAACAGGACAGCCAGACCAATCTGATCAATGATAACGCAGGAATAGCACCCGTTAAAGTAGATTTGGAGGTTTTTAATCTTATTGAAAGATCTATCGGAATTTCGAGAATCACACAAGGTGCATTTGATATTTCTTATGGAAGTATCGACAAAAGTCTGTGGAATTTTGACAAATCCATGACCAGTCTTCCTGATGCCCAGACCGCTCTCAAAATGGTACACCTTATTGATTACCGAAATATTATACTTGACAGGGAAAATACAACAGTATTTCTAAAAGAAAAAGGAATGCGGATTGGTTTTGGAGGTATCGGAAAAGGATATGCTGCCGAGATGGCAAAACAAATTCTTATAAAACATAATGTACAGAGCGGCATAATTAATGCCAGCGGAGATCTTTCGGCATGGGGACTGCAGCCCAACGGCAAAAAATGGACCATCGGTGTGGCTGATCCTGACTCGCCAAATGCGGCATTCTCCTATATGGAAATCTCAAATAAGGCGGTGGCAACCTCGGGCAATTATGAAAAATTCGTGACCATTAACGGAAAAAAATATTCGCATACCATTGACCCAAAAACAGGACTTCCGATATCGGGAATAAAAAGCGTGACCATTATCGCCTCAAATGCAGAATTTGCAGATGCTATGGCAACTCCTATAGCGGTAATGGGGATTAAAGCAGGCTTGTTTTTAATAGATCAGATACCGGATCTATTTTGTATTATAATTGACGACAACAACAAAATTTACACTTCTAAAAACATTAACCTGAAATGAAAAAGCCAAGGCAAAAAAATCTCGTGCTTTTATGCAGTATTGCTTTAACAGGCATTCTTCTCACATCCTGCACCTCTGTAAAGGAATACCAGAAAGGAAAAATCAACGATTCTGAAATGGTACTTTCCAACAGGAAAATAGAAAAGACAGAACTTAGTTTTCAATCCTACCGTGAGGGAGCTTCCGGGGCCAATTCAGGAAAAAGCGGCGGCGGCTGTGGCTGTAACTAATTTTCATACGATCAAAAAATGAAAAGAATATTCATTACAGGATTTGCATTATTGGCATTATTTCAGGCAAGGGCGCAGAATGTCCCGGCCGATTCTACCAGTTATAAAAGCAATAAATTAAAATTGGAAGAAGTTAATCTGGTTTCGAGCTATTATAAACAAGACGGAAACAATTCAGCCGTTACGGGTGGAATCGGTTCTGAGCATCTAACTGATATTGCCAATACCATTGATGTTAAGCTGGTAAAATACGGCCAGACCGGAATCAAGCATACCTTTGATATTGAAGCCGGTATTGACCATTATACCTCTGCTTCATCAGATATGATTGACCTGAGCGCTAATTCATCTGCATCGTCTTCAGACAACCGCTTCTACCCTTCTTTGACCTACCTTAGGGAAAATGAAGAAAAAGGAAGAACGCTTGGAATCGGCGTTTCATCATCAACGGAATTTGATTACCAGTCTTTTGGAGGAAATATTGCCTTCTCGCAGAAAACAAAAGACAGAAACGGGGAATTCACGGCCAAATTCCAGACCTTTATAGATCAGCTCAAATTAATTGAGCCCGTTGAACTTCGTGCTCCGGGAAGTGAAGGTTATGAAAGTGCTAACAGAAATACTTTTGCAGGGACTTTGAGCTACTCCCAGGTTGTAAACAAAAACCTGCAGCTAATGCTTGTAGGGGACGTCATCAGCCAGAATGGCTATTTAAGTCTTCCTTTTCACAGGGTTTATTTTGCTGACGGCTCTGTCCATCAGGAAAAAATGCCCGATACAAGACTTAAAATCCCATTGGGAATAAGGGCCAGTTATTTCTTGGGAGATAACGTAATTATTCGCGCTTATTACAGATATTATACCGATGACTGGAGCCTGAAAGCACATACGGCTGACCTTGAAATTCCTGTAAAATTAACACAGGCGTTTTCTGTGAGTCCGTTCTACAGGTATTATACACAGACAGGAACGAAATATTTTAAACCGTACGGCGAACACACCGCTTCTGATGAATATTATACCAGCAACTATGATTTGTCTAAGTTTGACAGCAGTTTCTTTGGGATGGGAATGAAATTCACACCTCTTAATGGAATTTTTGGGCTCAAGCATTGGAATACGCTGGAGATTCGTTATGGGCATTATACCAGAACTACCAATATGACTTCTGATATTATCAGCATCAACATAAAATATAAATAACACATAATCAAACAAGTGTAATGGATATGAATTTACGGCATGTTTATTGTTTTTATCCAAATATAATAATGAATTTAAAAGTAAAATCATGAAAACTTTAAAATATTTTTTGATCGGGGTATTATTCCTTTCATTTGGTTACGCTCAGGCTCAGGTATCAGTAAATGTAAACATAGGAACACCTCCTGCCTGGGGACCTGCCGGTTATGCGGATGCCCGTTATTATTATCTGCCGGATCTTGAAACCTATTACGATGTAAGCACGTCCAATTATGTTTATCTCAATAACGGAAAATGGGTGCGAACCAGATCACTTCCCTCTGCCTATCGAAACTATGATCTTTATAATGAATATAAAGTAGTACTGACTGATTACAGAGGAGACAGGCCTTACGACAGCTTTAAATCCCATAAAGTAAAATATGCAAAGGGCTATAAAGGAAAACCTCAAAAAACAATAGGACAAAAGCCAGGAAAAGGAAACAATAAAGATAAAAGCCACCATGATAATGGAAACCATAATGGAAATGGCAAGGGAAAAGGAAATGGTAAACATTAATTTAAAAGAGGCTTTGGGGAGCCTCTTTTTTTATCTTCAAAGAGCAGCCAATACCTCATATTTTAAAATATAATCCATAAAAGCTATTCAATCAGTCTATTTTACAGATCGGTTTTAAAACGGCTGCAATGATTTAGATTCATAAAAAAAGGGTTCATGACTTAATTTAAGTACAATGAACCCTTTCCATGAAACAGATGTTAATTTACAAATAAATCAGAAAGGAATTGATATTTATAACTGACTTTTATTCAAAAATAATAAGCACTATTGCAATAGAATTAAGGTCCTTTGTAACTAACTTAAATTTACACGTATTTTATACAATTTTTATGGACAGCTCGAATTTAATTTGTTAGATCTAAACTTGCAAAAGTACCATTGATTTCTTTCATTACTTCAGTGAAAGCTGGGTGAACTTAATTCTGTCTTTAAAATTAAAAATAGTTGAAACACTTATGCTTTCATTGATTTTATTGTGCTTAAGGAAAGATAAAAGTCATTTTTTTTACAGTATTCTTAGGGCCAACAAATGAAAATTTAAGTTTCTGTTGCACATCTGGATCTTTAGAAATTTCCCTCATTTCATCATCCATCCCTGAAGTTAAAGGCACTATGCCAGTTTTGCCATTCACCATATTTTTAATCATCAGGATCGGTGAGAACAGCAAGAGTTCAGCTTCCATACTTTTCGAAAAGAAAAATCCAAATCAAATGACTTTGCACATTACTATTATATGTTCATCAATGTTTAGAAAGCATTTTACATCAATCCCCAATAGTCTTAATGTAGCTTTATTAAAGATTTAATCTAAGCTGATCTATGATTCGAAGTCACTCTAAGTTTATAGGTATTTTTCTCTCTTGATTTATGGTAATTTTTTGACATTAATTCCAGTTCAGATTTATAGCTGTAATTACCATTAATCTAATTATAATAAATATCTAAATTATATGCATTATAGCCGCTACCTAAGATATTAACTTGTATAACCATTTTATTTACCTATATTCGCTTAGTATAAAAATTACCTCATTTACCATCAAGGTATACGTTCTAAATAATTATTAAAATATAGGTGCTTTTCCAGCAAATTACTGCCGTTATTTTTCAAATAAAACATCGCTTACTATGAGCATTAAAGAAAAAAATGGTATTAAGGAAGTAGTGCTTTCTGATGAAAATAATTCAGAGAATAAGGTACATCCCACAGGAGAAAAGTTACCACTTCAGAAAATCAAAATATCAAAAAAAGCAGTTCAGCCTTTTAGCAACAGCATTAAAGCCGAATTTCACAATAAGCAAATAGAACCTGAAATTTTAGCACTTAAAGAACAACTTGATGCAAATGAACAGTATTTGTTAAATCTAACAAATGCTATAAACACCACAAACGCATCTGTTGAGTTCGATATGGATGGCAATATTTTAAATGCCAATAAAAATTTCCTCAAAATTATGGGCTACACTGCAAAAGATTTGCTGGGAAAGCATCATAGTCTTTTAGTTGATCCCTCCTATTCAAAATCAAATGCGTATCAGTTTTTTTGGAACAGCCTGAAAAAAGGTATTCATCAAAGGGACGAATTTATCCTGACGGCGAAAAACGGCAAATTAATATGGTTTTCGGGCAGTTATAATCCTATTTTCAATACTCAAGGGAAACCTTATAAGGTCTTAAAAATAGCAACAGACATAACACTTTCCAAAACACAATTTTTACAGCTGGCTGTCCAAGCTCAGGAAAAGGAAAAAAGATCATCTGAGTTAGTTATTGCAAATAAAGAACTTGCTTTTCAAAATAAGGAAAAGGAAGACCGTGCTGCAGAATTAATCATTGCAAATAAAGAATTAAAATTTTCAGAATGAACAAAAAGAAAAACGAGCAGAAGAATTAATTAACGCCAATAAAGAACTGGCTATTCAGAGTATTGAAAAAGAAAAACGTGCTGCTGAACTTATAATAGCCAACAAAAAACTTGCTTCAGAAAAGATTTTGAAAGAGAAAAGAAAAGTGGAAAAGCTAAAAAGGGCTGCAGAATTAATAGTTAAAAACAGAGAACTTGCCTATCAGGAAAAGCGAAGCAGTGAACTGACCCTGGCTAATGATGAACTAAAAAAAGCGCAGGAAGAACTGGGATCATTTTCCTACTCAGTTTCACATGATCTGCGTGCACCTATTCGGGCGATTAACGGTTATACACAAATACTGATAGAGGACCATGCAGATTCAATAGATGATGATGGAAAAAAAATCATCCAAGCCATAGTCAACAACTCCAATAAAATGGGAATATTGATCGATGACCTGCTTGCTTTCAGCAAATTAGGACGCAAAGAGGTCTCATCTAGCAATATAAATATGACCTCACTAGTAAATGGAGTCATAAATGATATAACATTTGAAAAAGGTGAAAATACACCCATTTTTGAAATTGAAGAACTTGCCCCAGCAAATGGAGATTCCTCACTGATCAAACAGGTTTGGATCAATCTAATCTCTAATGCTATAAAATATTCAAAATACAAGCCAGAGATAAAAATCAAAATAGCATCAACGTTGCAAGACCACAAAATCATCTACAGTATAAAAGATTGGGGTGCAGGATTCGATATGGCTTATTATGATAAATTGTTTGGCGTTTTCCAGCGTCTGCACTCGCAGGAAGAATTTAAAGGAACAGGCATTGGACTGGCGATTGTGCAAAAAATTGTCAGCCGGCATTCGGGAGCAGTTTGGGCAGAATCAAAACTAGATGAAGGTGCTGAATTTTACTTCAGCCTGCCGAATATTAAACATTAAAAAAACAAAAAAAATGGATTACGAAGATATTGAAATTTTATTTGCCGAAGACAGCATGGAAGATGCTATGCTGACCGTGCGCGCTCTTAATAAAAGCGGCTTTACAAACAAACTCCTGCATGTCAAGGATGGCGCCGAAGCGCTTGATTTTCTGTACTGCAGGGGAATCTATTCAAAGAGAAATCCAAAATTACATCCCAAACTTCTTCTCTTGGATTTAAAAATGCCCAAGATGTCAGGAATGCAGGTATTGGAAAAAGTCAAAAGCGATGATGCGCTTAAATCTATTCCAATAGTCATTCTTACCTCTTCCCAGGAAGATCCGGACATTGCAGAATGTTATAGTCTTGGTGCTAACAGTTACATTGTAAAACCTGTAGACAGCAACAACTTTTTTAATGCAATAAAAGAACTTGGGATGTATTGGATGATCCTGAGCCAGCCTGCTAATTAAGGATTTAACTTATATTCCTAAAACTATGATTCTATAGTAAATGAAAAAAGATATTAGAGCATTGATATTAGAAGACAATACTTCTGATGCAGATTTATGAATCCGTCACTTGAGAAAATCAGGGGTGTCGTTTGTAACAAAAATAGTCGATTCAAGAAATGTTTTTGAAGAATCTCTTGATACATTTTTGCCCGATATTATCCTATCAGATTATACGCTGCCTTCATTTGATGCTGTTTCTGCGTTTAAAATAGTAAAAGACAGGAGCCTTAATATACCCTTTGTCATAATTTCAGGTACTATTGGGGAAGAAAATGCTGTCATGCTTATAAAAGAAGGTGTTACGGATTATGTTTCCAAAAATAATTTCTCATCCCTGATCCAAAAAATAAATCGTGCCCTGAAAGAAGCAGAAGAATTAGTTCAGAAAGAAGAGCTTATTGAAAAACTAAAAATACAGACTGCAGCACTGCTTAAGGCAAATCAGGAACTCGAACTCCAAAATGCGGAGAAGGAAAAAAGAGCAATTGAGCTATTGAATGCAAATAAAGAACTGCTTGCTTTTAATTTTATCTCAAGCCATGACCTGCAGGAACCGCTGCGAAAAATTCAGACTTTCATTTCCATTATAATGGAAAAAGAGATCAACACGATGACTGAGGCGGGAAAAAACAATTTGAAACGCATACATGTCTCGGCAACAAGAATGAGACAGCTTATTGAAGATTTACTGGAATTTTCAAAAGTGAGTGTACTGGAACATCCCTATGAAGTGAGTGATTTGAGTGCTGTAATCGAAGATATTAAATCAGAATTTTCAGATGCAATTGATCAAAAAAAAGCTGTTTTTAAAATAAACGGATTAGTGCCTGCCTATATAAGGCCATTCCAATTTCGCCAGCTTATCTATAACCTGATATCAAACTCCTTAAAGTTCTCTATACCTGATATTGAACTTCATATTACCATACAATCTACTATAATTAAGTACAGTGAATTCAAGCTGCTTAATCTGCCAGGTAGTACGCAGGTTTGTGACTATTGGAATCTTACTTTTAAAGATAATGGAATTGGCTTTGAAGCTCAATACAACGAGACTGTCTTTATCATATTTCAAAGACTCCATCACATTGAGGAATATCCCGGAACGGGAATTGGTCTGGCTATTGTAAAGAAAATTGTAGAAAATCATAATGGAATTATAACCGCTGATGGTAATTTAAACAAGGGCGTTTTATTCAACATTTATATCCAGTAATTAAACAAAAATTTTAAATTTATATTTAATTTTAGCCTTAGAAATCTATTAGATAATAAGGAAAATGGCATTGCACGCTATTTGTTCAATTATCGTATTAGTGCATGTAAGAGCATTAAAAACATTTTTAAACTCATAGCAGGAGCCCCATTTAAACGAGTTTTAAAATCACAAAACAGGCATTTTATTATTTGTGTTTTTTAGATATTTCTTTTCTGCCTTTTCTTTTCCAAAGAATAAATCCCGTAATAGAAAGTATTGCAGGACTGAATCCGGCAATTACATACAAAATTTTTATCCAAAAACTGTCATAATCCCCCCTGTGAAGCTGTTTCATGATCCAATAAAACCGGTCGGAAAATGATTTTTCTTCAATGCGTATGGTTTTGATCCAAGTTCCGTTATCACTGTCATAATAAACGTCGCTGCCTTTACCAAAATACAGCGGGTTTTGGGTATCAGAGAACTCACCGCTTACTATAATATCCGTTTTTTTATCAGCAGCTATTTTTACGGCAATTGGATTGAAATTTGGAATTTCCCAGGCATGTTTTATCACCTGGTCAATATTTGCCCTTGTCCGATAATTCTGTTCTTTCTTAGAAATTAATTCCCATTCAGAAGGTAAAAAAAGACTTTTATTCATCCAGAAACCTGTAAAAAAAAGAATAAAATTAAGCAACAGGGTCCAGACACCAATAATCCTGTGCAGCGAAGAATAAAGGGTTCTGGAAGATTTACGATTTAACTTCTCTTTAAAAACAAGTACAGCAAATATCTTTTTGCGATAAATGATCACACCTGTAATTAAGTTTAAAATTAATGCAATGGCCGCAATGGCCGTTATAAGCCTGCCTGGTTTATCAATTAAAAGGGAATAATGCGCAGCATACAGCCAGCGGAAAAAAGGCGATTGTAAAGAGCTAAAACTGCCTTCTGCTACAATTTTTCCAGAATAAGGGTCTACCATACAGCAATAGAGATAATTATCGCTGACATTATCCTGATAATTAAAAATCATAAATTCATAGGTGTCGCAGCTATTTCTGGGAAAAGTCTGCAGCATGATCTGCCGCGCCTGGGGATACCTCTCAGAGACTTTATGATACATCTGGTTTAATGAAATGGTTTTACTGCCCTTTACACAGCAATGCATTGGCGGATTATTGAAATACTCAATCTCTTTTTTAAAAACCAATAAAGCGCCCGAAATTCCAAAAAACAGATACAGTACCCCGAAAAACAATCCGAGGCAGCTGTGCAGTTTAAATGAGGTCTTTGTAATTTTTTTCAATGGAAGTTCTGAATTACAGCATTACAATTTTAATTTCAAAGATAAAATCACCTGGCGAAGGGTTCCCGGAGTAACCATACCACGGCCGCCATACCAATAATGTTCGTTGAGCAGGTTATTGGCAGAAAGCGAAAATACATAACGGGTTTTCTCAAAACTCAGCACCGAGTTGATTACTATATAAGGATTCGTATAAAAAGAGCCATTGATATTATTGATCATCAGATCTTTACCATAATGACTGCCGCCTATACCTAATGAAAAGCCATTTAAAGCTTTTGACTGCGGAGCGTAATTCACGTACCAGGTTCCGGAAAGTTTGGGACCGGCATCTACAGGCCTTAGCCCTTGAGTAAGTGCATCGGAAACAATAAGTTTACTGTCATTATAAGCAAAACCAGCATGCAAAAACAGTCCTTTCATCGGATTTGATTCTAAATCTGCTTCAAAACCTTTACTGCGCTGCTCGCCATCCTGCAGATAGGAAGCCGTATCATTTGGATTTTGTCTTACCGCATTGGTTAGATCAATATTATAATAGCTCAAAACGGCATCCAACAGGTTCTTTTTCAGGGAAACTTTAACTCCCGATTCCCACTGGTTTCCATAAACGGGCTGGAAATTGGTCATCTGCCCGTTTACCGACTGCGGTGCCTGCGGCTGAAAACCATTCATATAATTAGCAAATAATGCTATTCTTTCAGGGATAATCTGGTAATTGATTCCCAATTTCGGAGAAACAGCCGTTTGTGTGTAATCCCCGGTAGTTGTCGCTGTTAATAAATCCTCAGTCCCTTTGTTATTGATGTAATTGATTCGGGCACTAAGCATTACACTTAAATTCTCCAAAGGGTTGATAACGTCTGAAATATATAGGGAATAATGATCCTGAATTGCCTTATAATTCTCTCCATAGGGTTTTAAGGCCAATTGACCGGAAATGTATTCATTATTAAAATTAGCATTCTCAGGATCTGTCCCAGCAGCTGAAACTTTAGTAAAATTCATAGATTTACTGGCAATCCCATAGAGATAATGATAGTATTCAACCCCCGCAATCAGCCGGTTTTTCACACTGCCAATTTTGAAATTCCCCACAAAATCCTGCTGGATCTGCTGGCTGGTAATGTTTTCCGGATACATTCTGTACACTCTTCGCGTCACATTCTGGCTGTTATCATCTAATCTTAATCGGATGTAATCGCCCGGAGTTTTATTATTGACTGAAATTAAATTGGTTTCCGATTTCCAATTCTCTGAAAGCCTGTAAATGACTTTTCCGTAAATATTTACTGCCTTATTATTGAGTGTAAGTGAGTTGTCATTGAAAGAACGGTAATAATCCAAATGGAGTTCATCTGCTGATTTAGCAGTCCCCAAAGCCACCTGGTAAAGCGGATTGTTGGTAGCGGTTTTGTTTAAAATTTCGGCATCAAGCTGAATATTTAAATCATCGCTGATTTTATAAGAAATACTTGGAGCTAAAAAAAATGTTTTTGAAAAACCCTGGTCCCGAAAAGTATCATTGTAGTTATAAGCGCCGGTTAAACGGGCAAGAACCTTTCCATCTTTGTCAAGAGGTGTATTGATATCAAGAGTTGCACGTTGCAGATTGTAAGATCCGCCCATTACAGTAATGTCAGCAAAAGTGGTCTGTTGTGGTTTTAGGGTAACCCGATTAATTAGTCCTCCAAAAGTAATCATAGTTGCGCCGCCTCCGCCAAAAATTACAGCGCTTGGTCCTTTGATTACTTCTAACTGGGCGATGTTTGCCGGATCCATATCAGAGGCCACATAACCGTTTACGCCATTTCTGAAGCTCGATCGGGTACGAAATCCCCGGATGGAATAATAAGGTGAAATTCCTGCCCAGCTGGGCGCAACACCTGTGGCATTTTTGAGCATTTCGCCTTGAGTGAAAAAATTTCTGTTTTTAATAAGCTGCGGTGAGACCGAAGCGGTCACCTGAGGATTTTCCAGGTTCTTGAGTGGCAATTTAGAAGCCAGTTCACTGGAAACATCTTTGGACTTTCTGACTCCTCCAATAATCACCTCGTCCATTAAGGTATATTTGCCCGATATGCTGTCTTTTTTTTGCGCATAGATTTGTAGTGAAGCCGTCAAAGCTGCCGCAAAAAATAGTACTTTTTTCATTTTGTAATTTTTATATAATTGTAATTTTATTAAAGTGCAAGCAATCTTTCATTGTTATACAACAATGAAAAATTATTCCAATAGGAATTGCAATGGAAATTATAATTTATATAAAAAGAGAAGGGGGACGGAAAGTCTCTGTTAAAACAGAAACAGGCTTATTGTCGAATCTAGCCGAAAAGCCAGCTTTGATTTCAATAGGTTCTAATAATTTGAAAGTCTTATTTGAAGTGTTTAAAATGTAAGCCAACTCTGTTTTTTCTTTAAGGTTGTTCTGCATTTTCTTTTCGTTGTCGTCGTATTTCTTTAGACTTTTTTGAAGTTCACAGCGTCCGTTACAGGTATTAAAAACCATTTTTCGCTGTACGCAGATTGTTTTTACAATTTCTTGCTGCTCTAGTTTAAAAGATACATAAACAAAAACACTGCCAAATGATGGCACTAAAATAATGCAGCCAAGCAATACGATTAGATACTTTTTCAAAGTTATTGTTTTGTTTATGGAGCGCAAAAGTACTCTTTTTTGTTTTTATCTTAAATAAAGTTCTTGTTTTCTTTACCAAAAAACACCACTTTGTCTATTTATAATACTTGGGATTAAAACGGTTCTCTCACACCTGTTTTTTTTTAACATAATTCAAGGTGTTAACATTAAAAAGTTAATCTAATAAAGAACAATTGCATAACCATAATAATGCGACCGTCAAGACATAATTGAAGATCAATTGTCGTGGCAATGTCACGACAATCTTACCCAATAAATAGGTTGTTTTTTTCATTTTACATCAATCCTTAACAGGATAACTAAAACAAATTTGTAAAGCCACTGAATTTCCCGCTCTCATTTTTTCAAATATAACTGTTGCTTCACTAAAGCAAAAAATTGGTTTGTTTCCGAATTGTCTTTTTAACTTTTTAGCCCCGATAGCAGTGGAAATCCTTTTTCGGCGGGGTTCGGCGCAAAAGATTGGAACGTATAGCGGGAAGAGCTCCTAAAAATCATTAATATGACCCCACGAAAATTGGCATTTTGAAAGTGATATCCTTTATTTCTGCTTTTGGGCCAGTTACGTAAAAAATAAATTACCTTTATCCGGCATTACCACTTTCTAAGAAATCAAAATTTATTTAAGCTTTAAATCCAATCCTATGAGCCAAGAAGAATTATTGGTATTAATCCGCAAAAAAGATGAAAGGGCTTTCACCCATCTCTATGATATGTATTCAAAAAGCTTGTTTTCGGTCATAAATGTTCTGGTAAAAAACCGCGAAGAAGCCGAAGATGTCCTGCAGGAAGTCTTTGTAAAAATCTGGAAAAACATCGATAGCTACAGCGAAAGCAAGGGCCGGTTCTACACCTGGATCCTTAATATTGCAAGGAATACATCTATTGACAAGCTGCGATCCAAAAATTTCAACAACACCCAAAAAAACCTTTCTTCGGATAATTTCGTAAATCTGTTAGATGACAGTAATAAATTAGCTAATAAACTAGATGCAATTGGCATTCAGGAGTTCGTTAAAAAACTGAAACCAAAATGTATCGAGATTATTGATCTGCTATTCTTTAAGGGATATACCCAGCAGGAAGCTTCAGAAGAATTAGCTATACCTTTGGGAACTGTAAAGACACAAAACAGAAACTGTATCAACGATTTAAGAAATTATTTAAAGATATAATGGAAGATAAGCAATATATTGAATCAGGCATTTTAGAACTTTACGTTTACGGCCTGCTGACAGAAAAAGAGAACCTGGAAATTGCCGAACTGGCCAGAAAAAACCCTGAGATTGAAAGTGAAATCATTTCTATAGAAAAAGCTGTTTCAGCCTTATCATCAAGCTTCTCACCTTTCCATTCGGCTGCCAATTTCGAGAAAATAAAAGCGCGTTTAGAGCTTAAACATACTAAAGTTGTCGATATAAAACCAGCATCAAACCTGCCGCAATACTTCGGCTGGGCGGCTGCATTATTATTATTGCTAGGTTTTGGATATCAGACTTTAGAACTGGCAAAATCCAAACAGGCAGTCTCTGAGGCTGGAGGCAAAAAAAATAAAATTGAAAGAGAATATGCTATTTTAGACCAGCAGAATAAACAGACTGAGAAAAATCTGAGCATTGTGAGAGACATTAAAAATACAAGCGTTACTCTGGGCGGACAATCAGTATCTCCGGCATCATTTGCAAAAGTGTACTGGAACAAAGAAACAAAAACGACTTATATCGACGCGGCAGGTCTGCCAAACCCTCCAAAAGGAATGGTTTACCAGGTTTGGTCTTTAAAACTAAGTACGGTGCTTACACCGACAAGTATTGGTCTGCTGGATAATTTTGAAGAAAACTCTCAAAAAATCTTCGCTGTAAGCCAAACCGATTCAGCTGAAGCTTTTGGCATCACGCTGGAACCTGCAGGGGGAAGCCTCACACCTACAATGGAACAGCTTTATACTTTAGGAAAAGTCTAATTCCATAAAAAGACCTAAATAAAAAGCGCATATTGATCCTGTTCAATATGCGCTTTTTGGGATTCGATCTGCACTCTGGCGGAACTTTAACCAAACCCCTTAGCCATAGTAAAAAAATCTAAAATCATCGTCAAATTTTGACTTGAATAGTTTCTCTGTTAATAGTTTAAATTTGTGCAGCCAAAGTAGAATTTTAAAGCATCCTTTCAATAATTAGATACTTTCGACTTATACTTTATTTAATTAAAAAGTTTAAGCTTAACGTTTTTTAGCGTTTAACCCTCGAGGATGTTTATAAACTGTTTTTGACCAACAATTTCAAATAGTAATCTTCCAAATTCACTTGAAAAATAAGATAAATTGAAACTTAGCGTAAGTTAAAAGTTAACAGGATTCGAACGCCAAAAATGGAATAGACCCCATACTTCTTTTTTTAAAATTTCTAGTAATTGAAATAATGAAAACCCATTAAATCGTTAACTATTTATCATTTATTGAATTTTCCACTCTCACTCTCTGATTATCAATTATTGCTCAGCTGAGGCAGAAAATTAGTTTACTCCTCAAGCGTTTGGTACGCCGGCCCGCCTTTTTTATAACATGGATCAATGACGTGAGGCAATTTATAGTAAAAAAGCTGATTATAAAATTAATTAATAATCATGTAATTATCACCAAATTAATTAGTCTAACTTTACCAAATGAGGAATTGATTACTCCCATGCAGAATTAAGTAAACATTTTTTGGAAGATTATGTTTATGGACAAGCCCGTCGCAGCGTGCACCGCAGCTGACGGGTTCTATTTTTGCATGGCTTGTTTCAGTACTCTGGTAAGCTTTGAAACTGAAACTGATTAAGCATTTATGACAGATTGATTTTGTATTTTTCTTCTATTGGTGAAGAAGCCTTATTCGGTGCAAGCTGTCCTATCTGAAATACTTTTTCAATGAATTCAATGCTTTGATCCACTGAAGTGTTTTCATTTTTTAAATGGCTGGCAAAATGGTTTGTTAATTTTTGAATAATTCTTGAACTGATTAAATCCATCTGTGCATCATCAAAATGGGTTGTTTTCCTTTTTTGAAAAGCAAATTCTGCTGATACAATATCATTTAGCTTGGATTTTAAGGCATGAATAGTCGGAGCACATTTTCGGCCGTTCACCCAGGTATTCAGTTCTAATTTCAGATCATCAATAATGGCTTCTGCAGCAGGAATATGCTGTTTTCTCTTTTCCAGCGTGTCATCCGTAATTTGAGACAGATCATCCAGATGTATTAAAGTTACACCGGGGATTTCTTCTACATTGGCATCTACATTGCGCGGGATGGATAAATCCAGAATCAATAAGGGTTTCTGTAAAGCAAGCGATGTTTTGTCAATAGTGGGATTTTGTGCTCCTGTAGCTACAACCAGCACATCGGCCTGCTGCAGTTCCTGTTTTAAATCAGCATAATCTTTTACAATAACATTCAGCTTGCCAGCCAGTAATTCGGCTTTGTTTTTTGTTCTGTTTATAAGGGCAATATGGCTGTTTTTAGTATGTTTTACTAAGTTTTCGCACGTATTTCTTCCTATTTTCCCCGTTCCGAACAGCAAAATATTTTTGTTTCCAATATCCGCCACATTTCGGATAATATACTGCACTGATGCAAAAGAAACCGATGTTGCACCAGAAGAAATTTTCGTCTCCGTTTTAACTTTTTTGCTCGCCTGAATAACTGTATTTACCAGCCGGTCCAGAAATGTATTGACCAAACCTTCCCGTTTACTATTGTTAAAGGCGGTTTTAATCTGGCTGATGATTTCAAAATCACCCAGAATCTGACTGTCTAAACCTGTTCCTACCCGGAACATATGGCTGACAGCTTCTTCATTCTTATATATATAAGCAGCCTGCCGAAATTCTTCTACAGAGCCATTGCTGTTCTCGCAAAGCAGTTTGATGAGTTGATAAGGATGATGGGCAAAACCATAAATTTCAGTTCTATTGCAGGTAGAAGTAACTACCAATGATTCTATCCCTTCTGCCTTGGCCTGCAGCAATAAATCAGATTGTGATTTAGCATCTAGACTAAATTTTCCTCTGATAACTGCATCTGCTTTCTTGTAGCTTAACCCCAATGCATAAAAAGTGGAGGATCTGGACATATTAAAATTTTCCATATTTATGGTTTCCTTAAAAGGTTCAAAAATTATTGCCTGCAGATTTATATAACAGCGCCGGAAATGCTTTTTAGATCACTATGGAATAAATGGACCTAAACTGCGGTTTTAGATAATTTCCAGGAATTATAAAGCTAACTAACAGGTTTTGAAAAATATTTATATACTTCAAATAGTATTGAAATATAAAACGCTGCCTTTTTCAGGCAGCGTTTTGAGAAGAAATTTATTTTTGAACTATAGGAGTTCTCAATGATTCTAAAACAGCAACAATATCAGTATAAAGTTCTGTATTCGAAGCAACGCCATTCGCATTGGCCGCAGCTCCAACATATCCTTCAAATTTCGTATAATCTGCATTGCTTGATTTTGTTCCCATACGAGGATTTTTTGCGGGATCATGCGCAGCCGACATACTCAAACCAGAATATGTATTTACAGCATTGGTACCTCCGGTATTAAACGAAAAGAAATCAGTAAGGTTATCTGATAATTTAGCAATATTGGTAGACTGGGTAGTTCCAGTTTCTGCTAATAAAGGGGCAAAATGTGCCTGCAGATTACCCGACGCGTTCGATTGGATATCAGCAACAATCAATCCGATAGTTGAATTTACCACTTTGCGGAAACTCAAACGCCCCTGCTCGATCATCTGGCCGGAATTATCAGGATCAGAAACCATTTTAGTTCCGCCTAAACGCTCGTAGATAGAAGCCTTAACCGGTGCTGGGGTTTCGTCGTCATTACTGCTGCAGGAAATCATAGCTGCCGATGCAGCAATTAGTACACTAAGTGTAAGTTTTGAATAAACTTTCATAAATTTAAAGTATTAAAGGGTTAATTAAAAAAACGATTTATCTTTTGAGACAGTTTATAGCTCAAACTATTTTGATTCATTGGGCAGACTTCTTTGTCTGCTAAATTTGCCGGTAAAATATAGCGCTGCGCATCGTAACGTCCTTTAGCCATCAACTCGTTGAAAACTTTCTCCGAGTTTGTAATTTTATTATTGTGGAAATACACCACAACATTTCTTTTAACGATGATAGAGTCTGATGTCAGGCCTTTTATGCTTCTAAGGTCGGCACAAATTTTTCTGGCCTGCAGAGAATCAATATCTGATTTAAAATCGATTCTGCTTACTTGGAGATTTGGGGTGTCATAAACGGGCGGTTTGGCCGTTATAATGTGAAAAAGCAAAATCGCGGCAAACAGTACAAATATGCCGCTCAGAATTAAAAGTCCTTTTTTGATTATTTTATTAGTCTTCATAATTTTTTTATGGTTTTAAAATTATCTACGTGTACTTTAGAGCTGCGGTTTTAGAAATAATAGAAAATCGATTAATTTAGAATCATTTTAAATACAGAAATTACCTAATAATTTAATTATAAAGTAGATACTAGAAAACCCTGGCAAGATTAAATCCAAAAAATATATCTCCTTTTGTCCAGTCGCCAGTGGTTCTTCCTAGATATCCAGCCTCATCAATTGCCTGTGAACTGGTAAAATGCATCTGGAAAACATGTCCGCCCGTTTCCAGATCAAAACCAATAGACAGCGGATTTTTATAAAGTGAATTTGGCGCTCTGTTTAAATGCGCCGCATAATCCATATTTAAGGACCAGCGCTTAGCGAATTTATACCTCCCTCCAAATCCTATGGCATATTGGGAATTGCTTTGATCTACATCTTCAACAAAATTTTGATGAAAGAATGACGGCACAATTTCTAAAGACAGCTTTTCAGAAAATTTTCTTGAAATCAGCAGCTGCGCAACATAAGTCAGCCTGTCTTTAAATTGAAGTTTCGGATACAGACTTTCTTTTAATGTGTTATTAATAGATAAACTATTAAAACCGGCAATAGTAACAGGAAAGCCGTCTTTTATTTGAGGAAACAGCATATATTTTGTTGCAAAGTCATAAGCAAATTCACTTCTGGCGGCACTTACGTTGAGTCCATTTGTTAGACCGTAAATAAATTTAATCTGCGTATTGGCATTATCCAGTCCATAGAAACCTTCAAAGCCATCTTTAATAGAGCCGAATCGGTGTGCAACAACAAAATACAAATCGCCTTTTGCTGCCAATTTTGTAGATTCGAGATTAACGATTTTTAAGGCTTTGAATGCAGATGTCACTTTTTCTTTTGCAGAAGGAGTTTCTACCCCGGACAATAAATCGGTTTGGGAGAAGGTTAACAGCGGAAATAAAAAAAATAATAGGATAAAGTTTTTCATGAGGTTAGTTTTAAATTGTTATTTGTATTAGTGTACAACTGAAGATTGGTCTATTTTAAATTCCTGGAGCAGTTCGTCATATCCTAAAAAACGCCCTTTAATTTTTAGGGTTTTCCCGGATATAATATTTTGCGGCAAACGGTCTTTGAATGTCACAAATACTTTTTCGCCCATAACAATACCATTGCCGGCTTTATCGATACTGGTTACCCGTGCAGATAGTTCAATTGTTTTGTCCTGATATTTGATGTAAGCCAGAGAGTCGTTTGAGGTAAACTCTCTCTCCAGTCCGCTGACCGTTACAGCATAATCGGCAGTTTCCGATTCTATATCCCTATGTCCTTTGTAGAGGTAGAGGTACGTTGAAATTCCGATTATTATAAAAAGGAAAATTGTAATTAGTATTTTTTTTCTCATAACTGGTTTTTAGTATTTCAAATTATCTACGTTAAAAAATACCTATTGGATTTAAAACATTAAATATGCCTCTTGCCAAATCTGTATTATTCTTTTCAACGTATATGATTTTGAAATGCCTGATGATCCTTAAAAAAAACATGCATTTATTTATAACTAAAAACCAATCTTATGAATTTAAAAACCCTTCTGGCCATCTCATCATTAGCTTCAATCTTTGTAAGTTGTGCCAACGATGATCCAAGTACTTTAATTGACTCTACACCAATTAATGGTTTGGCAACATACAACCAAAATGTAAAATCTATTATTGATAATAACTGTGTTGTATGCCATGCGGCAGTTCCTAAAAATGGCGCGCCAATGTCTTTAGTTACTTATGAACAGGTGAAAAATGCAGTTTTAAATAGAGGACTGCTGACACGAATTTCTTTAGAAAATGGAGATAGTTCCTTAATGCCGCAAGGTGGACCAAGATTGCCTCAAGCTACTATCGACATTATAAAAAAATGGAATCAGGATGGATTATTAGAAAAATAATCTATAACAGCAACATGAAGAAAATCATAATAATGCCAATGCTATTGGCTTCTTTTATTGTTTTTTCACAGGAAAAAATAGTAACTAAATCTGCAACAATAACTCTGGAAGCTTCAGTACCTTCTTTTCAGCCGGTTGCAGGAACTAACAGCAATGTAACTTTTGTTTTGAATCCCGCAACTGGAGAAGTGGCAAGTCTGGCTTTAATGAAAGGATTTGAATTTGAAATGGCATTGATGGAAGAACATTTTAATGAAAATTACATGGAAACCAATAAGTATCCAAAAGCTATTTTTAGAGGGCAAATAGAAGGATTCGACATTAAAAATCTAACTGAAGATTATAAAGATTACACCATAAAAGGAAAATTAGAAGTGCATGGAAAATCCAAGGATATAAGTGCCGATGCAAAAATTACAAGATCGGGTTCCAGAGTCACCCTTATATCTGATTTTGAAATAAATGCAAGTGATTTTAACATTCCGATTCCAGCGCTTATTAAATATAAACTGGATAATAAAGTCAAAATTCAAATTATTGCAGTTTTAAAATAAGACTGCGCAAAACAGGATGATTTTATAAAAAAATAAAGGCGAAATAATGAAAAAAACAATACTTATTGCAATGCTGTGTCTTTGCGCCATTGGCGTATCACAAGAAAAAATGGTCAGTAAATCGGCAAAAGTCATTTTTGAAGCTTCCGTTCCTTCTTTTGAAGAAGTTAAAGCAGTGAATCGGAATGTTACTTTTGTTTTGAATCCAGCAACAGGAGAGATTGCAAGTTTAGCCCTGATGAAAGGTTTCCAGTTTAAGGTTGCCTTAATGGAAGAACACTTCAATGAAAATTACATCGAAAGTGACCAATATCCAAAAGCCATATTTAAAGGAAAGATAGAAGGATTTGATCTTCAAAGCCTAAGCGCAGATGCTAAGGATTTTATCATTAAAGGCAAATTACAACTCCACGGTAAATCCAGGGATATAAATACTGATGCAAAGATAAGCAGATCACCATCAGGGGTCAGCATTTCATGTAATTTCAGCGTAAATGCCAGTGATTTTAATATCGAAATCCCAAATTTGGTTAAAAGCAAGCTTTCCAATAAAATAAATATCCAGTTTGCCGCAGTTTTAGAAGCCAATAAACAATAACCAGCTGGAAACTATCTCGAAAAGTCAATAATTTTTTATATCAAAAAAATGGAGGAAGAAATACAAATTGAGGACGGCCTTACCCTTATCCGTTTCCAGAACGACAGCTCAGAATCTTTTTCTGCACAGCACGAAATAGGTGCCGGCCTGATACAGTTTCATTTCGCACTAAAAGGCAATGCATTTTTTTTGTCCAGTCAGGATCATTGCACATTAGAATTGAAAGAGGAAAAATCACTGATTTTGTGCAATCTGCAGCATCAGTCATTGCTTAAGTTAGAACTTTCTCCAAATTCATGGATGATTTCTGTTATTGTTTCGATTAATAAATTTCACTCGTTATTTTCCGTTCAAGCAGATTATATTTCTATTTTAAGCCCCGATAAGAAGAAAAAAAAGTATTATACCGAAGGGTACATCAGTCCTGCTATGGCTGTTGTTTTGAGCCAGCTGTTTCATTACAGCCTTCATCCTTCCCTAAAGAACCTTTATTATAAAGGAAAAGCATATGAATTATTGAGTCTGTATTTCAATAAAATGGAAGATCCAAACGCAGTGCAATGTCCATTTTTGACTGATGAAGATAACGTGCTGAAAATCAAAAAAGCCAGAGAAATACTTATCGCCAATATGGCCGAACCGCCAGGACTGCAGCAGCTGGCAGATGAAATTGGGCTGAATATGAAAAAATTAAAAACAGGCTTCAAACAAATTTATGGTGATACGGTATACGGTTTTCTGTTTGACTACAAAATGGATTTCGCCTTAAAACTATTGGACAGCGGTTCTTACAATGTAAATGAAGTCGGGCTGAAAATAGGATACAGCACCGGAAGCCACTTTATTGCGGGATTCAAGAAAAAATTTTCCACAACCCCAAAAAGATATATAATGTCCATTAATACCAATCATAAAAACAGTTTCGCTTTTATAGATTAAGGCATAAATAAAAATATATTTGATTAATTTTAAGAAGCAACAAGTAATGAGTTTGAGGAAAATTAAAACAAAAACGATAATGAAAGGCGTATTATTAGTAAATTTGGGATCTCCCGAAAGTCCCGCACCAAAAGATGTTAAACCGTATTTAGATGAATTTTTAATGGATAAATACGTGATCGATGTTCCGTATTTATTGAGAGTTTTATTGGTTCGCGGCATTATTTTAAGAAAAAGGCCAGAAGAATCTGCGCACGCTTATGCGAAAATCTGGTGGGAAGAAGGTTCTCCATTAGTTGTTCTTTCAGAAAGAATGCAGAAAAAAGTACAGACTTTAGTAAATGTACCGGTTGAACTTGCAATGCGTTACGGAAGCATGACAATCGAGAAAGGACTCCAGCAATTGCATGATAAAGGCGTTACTGAAGTACTGCTTTTTCCGCTGTATCCGCAATATGCAATGGCTTCGACTTTGACTATTTTGGTAAAGGCCGAAGAAATCCGCAAGAAGAAATTCCCGCACATTACATTTACTGATGTTCCGGCATTTTATAACAAACCGGATTACATCAAGAATTTGGCAGATTCAATTCAAAAACATTTAGTTGGTTTTGAATATGATCATTTGTTGTTTTCTTATCACGGAATTCCAGAGCGTCACATTCGCAAAACCGACGTTACAAAATCACATTGTAAAATTGACGGTTCTTGTTGCAGTGCGCCATCTCCGGCACACGATTTCTGTTATCGTCACCAATGTTACGAAACAACAAGGCAAGTTGTAAAATTATTAGGGCTTCCCGAAGATAAATACAGTCTGACATTTCAATCGCGTTTGGCGGGAGATAAATGGTTAGAGCCTTATACTGATATTGAAATTGACAAAATGCCGGCAAAAGGAATTAAAAATCTGGCTGTTGTAACACCTGCTTTCGTTTCGGATTGTTTAGAAACGCTCGAAGAAATCGCCATGCGCGCCAAAGAAGATTTTGAGAAAAATGGAGGGGAAAATTTCCTGGCTATTCCCTGTTTGAATGACGACCAGAAGTGGTGCCAGACTGTTAGCAACTGGATTAATGAGTGGGCTGAATAATGCTAAAATAACAATAGGGAATATTGGAGCTTTCATTATTAATATATCAATTCGCCTCTTGTATTCATTTTAATTTATTTTTTTACCTCTTTTAAAACCAAAAAGAATATTAAAGCGTAAATGACTTTATAACTTAAAAAAAGTAATTATGAAAACTAGAAAATTTTTAGCAGCAGCAATCCTGGCATTAGGATTTGGATTGACATCATTTGCACAAAAAACAGTAATGGTTGGTGGAGCAGCTATGTATCCTAATAAAAATATTATAGAAAATGCGGTAAACTCAAAGGATCATACCACCTTGGTAGCAGCAGTAAAAGCAGCAGGATTAGTTGAAACTTTACAAGGTAAAGGCCCATTTACTGTTTTTGCACCAACAAATGAAGCATTTAGTAAATTGCCGGCTGGAACTGTTGAAACATTATTGAAACCTGAGAATATTAAATCATTACAAACTATATTGACATATCATGTAGTGGCCGGTAAAATGAATAGTTCTGATATTGCAAAAGCAATAAAAGCTGGTAAAGGAAAAGCTTCTTTAAAAACAGTTAGCGGCGGAACTCTAACTGCCTGGATGGATGGAAAAGATTTGTACATTAGTGACGAAAGTGGCAATAAAGCTAAAGTTACAATTTCAGATGTAAATCAATCTAATGGTGTCATACATGTAGTGGACGCAGTACTGCTTCCAAAAATGTAGTTTGCTGAAAATAAATTACAATTAAGCCCTGAAATTTCAGGGCTTTTTATATAATTACTATGCGACAAAATAGTAATAGTCAATTGTATTAGAGATTTTGATTACCATTTTATTGCCAGCTCAAAACTTTAAATATAAGGAATTGATATCTTTTTTTTGCAAAAGATTAAGGCTGTCTCTTTTTATTTTTGGTAAAATAATACATAAAACTAAATATATTTTTGCTTCAATCCCCAACAGTACATCTAAACCAAAACTCTAAAGCCAATGAAAGACAAACATTACATGTAGTAAGCCAATTTCTTCAAATCATCCAAAAAAAATGTTGAAATTTGTCCCGTCGGGGTCACTCAGCCAGATGGCGCCAATTGAAGACAATTGGCGCCATTTTTTCATTTACACTAATAAATACGGTGGCTTTGAGTCATTTTTGCTTTTATTTTCTTTCTCTAAAATAATAGAAAAATTGCTTCAGCGTGTATATTTAGATGAAAAATAATACAAATAGTTAATTTATCATTCGATAACTTAACAGGATTCGAACCCCCAGAATATTATAGAAATTGACTCTATATAATCTCCAAATTGCTTTCAATTACTATTTAATGACAAATAATGAAATCTGATTTCAAAACGTATTTAAGTATATTATTGCTATATTTGCTTAAGAGCCTGCCAGCGATGCCATTCCGATTAAAAAAGCTGGCCGAACAGTCAAAACCAATATGTCATTTACTCCAGATGTCCAATATACTCAAAAACCATATAGCCAAATTTGCACAGGTATCAGACAATGACTTTGAGCAAATCAAAAAATTCTTCGACATAAAACAAACGTGTAAAAAAGAGAACCTGCTAAAGGAGGGACAGATCTGCCGTCATCATTATTTTGTTTTGGACGGCCTGCTTAGAAAGTTTTATATTAACGAGAAAGGTACCGAACAAACCACGGAATTTGCCATAGAAACATGGTGGCTTACCGATAACTTTGCCTACGAGAACCAGCTCGCGACAGAATTTTATATTCAGGCAGTAGAGAAATCAACATTGCTTTACATCACTTTGGAGAAGCAGCAGAAGCTACTGGAAGAGTTTCCGGTAATGGAGCGCTATTTCCGTTTTGTCTACCAGAGGGCTTATGCAGCCGCACAGAAACGCATCAAATTTCTTTTCTCGTTCTCTAAGGAAGAGTTTTATTTCCAGGCAGTCAGAAACCACCCCGAATTCATCCAGCGTGTTCCCCAATACCTCATCGCTTCCTATCTAGGATTCACGCCCGAATACTTGAGCGAAATACGCAAAAGGCTTCTTTCTTAAACCAGTTTAAGTTTTTTCCTTTCCCTATTATTGAATTTTGCATTGAACAATTTTAAAAGAATAATACAATGCAAAAACGACTTAACATTAAGCAGGCCGCTCCGGATGCACTAAAAGCGATGATAGGACTTGAAAGCTACCTTTCAAAAATTTCCATATCCAAGACAGCCAAAGAACTCATAAAGATACGTGCCTCGCAGATCAACGGCTGTGCCTACTGCATCAACATCCACACTCAGGACGCCGTTAAAAACGGCGAGTCAAACCAGCGCATTTTTCTCTTGAGTGCTTGGAGAGAAGCTGGGGACATTTTTACAGAAGAGGAAAAAGTGGTGCTCGCGGTAACTGAAGAGATAACATTAATTCATGAGAACGGATTAACGGATGAAACCTATACAAAGGCCTTACAGTATTTCAGTGAAAGCCAGATAGCAGATATAATAACGGCCATCATAACAATCAATCTTTGGAACAGGGTTGTTCTCAGTACCCATCTCCGAATAGGAGAAAGTCTTGCATAACTTGCAAAAAACTAGTTTAATTACGATGCATCCAAAAGTTTAGAATTATAATTAAATTTGAAGACAATAAGCCCGATTTGTTTCGGGCTTATTGCTTTTACGAAAAACTCATTTAAAAGCACCAATTAGGATAGAAATGCTCCAGTGGAACAACAATCAAATAATTCATACAGCCAAAGAAAGACAATCCTGCCTTAACTTAAACAATCTTTTAAAATCCTGCATAAATTTTGTAAATTTATATATCAGTTTAATGCGATGGATCAATTGAGTTTTTACAATTTTTGCATCAATCCTACTCAGGACATCCGAACCAATTTTTTAACGCCAATGAAAGACAGACATTACATATAGAAAGCCAATCTCTTCAAATCATCCAAAAATGATGTTGAAATTTGTCCTGTCCCCGTCACAAAGCCAAATGGCGCCAATTGAATTCAATTGGCGCCTTTTTTCATATACCCTATTAATAAAGTTAGTTTGGATCAAGACGAAAACCTCAACTCAAGGTTTTCTGAACAAAAAAAAACAATTGACTTTGGAGATTTATAATTTGCTTTCAGCACCCTATTTGACTTTGTGTCAAATCGCCATCTAATATATTATTTCAAATTATTATTAAAGAAACTTTTTAACTTATCAAAAGGAATCACATCCACTTTGTCATACAAATCAACGTGAACCGCATTTGGAACAATTATTAATTCTTTTGGTTCATTTGCCACTTTAAAAATGTCTTCACTAAAATATCTTGAGTGCGCATTTTCTCCTGCAATTAAAAGCATTGGTCTTGGCGAAATTTCTTTTACATAAGTTAGTATTGGCATATTCATAAAAGATATCGGATTGGTTACCAGCCAAGATCCATTTGAGTTCACAGAATTAACTTGAAAACCACGCTGTGTTCTATAATAATCAAAATATTCTTTTACAAATTGCGGTTCATCGCCTTTCAATTTTTCCGGTAAATTTCTTGGACCATCTGCCCGTTTTCCATTTTCGGCATCTTTCCAACGCTGCTGACCTAAAGCTTCCAATGTTTTACTTCTCTGTTCCGGAGTTACAGAATCATTATATCCTTTTGATATTACTCTGGTCATATCATACAAACTTGTAGCAGCAACGGCTTTTACTCGTTTATCAATAGCAGTTGCATTTAAAGCAAACCCGCCAAAACCACAAATCCCGATGATACCAATTTTATTTCTATCCACCTTTTTTTGTAATCCTAAAAAATCAACCGCAGCACTGAAATCTTCTGTATTGATTTCCGGAGATGCTAAATTTCGTGGTTCGCCTCCACTTTCACCTGTATAGGATGGGTCGAAAGCCAAAGCTATAAAACCACGTTCTGCCATTTGGTTGGCATATAATCCAGATGATTGTTGTTTCACAGCTCCAAACGGTCCACTGATTGCTAATGTAGACAATTTTTCATCTCCTACATTTTTCGGAAGGTATAAATCGCCACTTAATGTAATGCCGTAACGGTTTTTGAAGCTCACTTTTTGACGTATTACTTTGTCACTAAGTTGGAATGTATAATGTTCTTTTGATGTATTCATTTTTTCTAAATCTGATTTTACTTTTTGTGCAAATATTTGCCCTGTTATCAGGAATAATATTGCGATTGCGAATGCTTTTTTCATTTTATTCTGAATCGTTTCCAATTTTATATTTTTCATAATGATTTGATTTTAATTATTTTCAAATTTCACTACTACATTTCCCGCACCCAATTCAGTAGCTAGTCCTGCAGGATTGTCAATATATCCAAGTTTTGTATAACTATAGGAAGTGTTGAAACTTTTATAAAAAAGCACCAACACATTGTTTCCGTAAAGCGTTAAATCGCCTACCTTTATACCTCCTCCAACTGAAGTATTTGTTGGAAGCGGTCTAGGGAAATCGTAATACTTCTCATTACCATTTAGTTCGGTCATATTTATGGTAAGTGGAAGCATTGCTTTCAATACAGCTACACTTGGGTTGTCATACAATGTTGCTGTAAAAACTGCTGTACCAATTGTAATTTTCATTTTAGTTGTTGAATTATTATTATTTCCATTCTCATTATTTTGTTTTGGTAGCGCTTCATTGTCATTACTACAACTTGCATTGCAAAAAGAGAAAGCGAAAAGAATAGTGATAATTGTTACTAAAGATTTCAGTTTCATAATTATCTCTTTAAGGTTAAACATTTTTAATGAATTTTGCAGGAATACCACCAACGATGGTATTGTCGGGAACATCTTTAGAAACTACTGCTCCTGCTGCGACAACTGCATTTTCTCCAATTGTTACGCCAGGCAAAATAGTAGCATTGGCACCAATCCATGCATTTTTTTTGATGACTATTGGTTTTCCAGCTAGTCCTTTTCTATCCTCAGGGTTTAATGGGTGATTTTCGGTAATGAGACTGACTTTTGGGCCAATTAAAACGTCGTCTTCAATGGTAATTCCGCCTAATGCCAAAAAGGTGCAGTCAAAATTGATGAATACGTTTTTACCAATTGTAATGTGTTTTCCACAATTGATATAAATAGGAGTAAATACGTCAACATCCTGAAGTTCTTTATCTAAAATCCTGCTTAGTATCTGCGTAATTTCTTCAGGATTTGAAGAATTGTTCATCTGAGTTAGTAATGCTTTCACAGCGAATACTTCTTCTCTCAATCTACCTATTTGCGAATCATTAGGAAGTATGGTTTCACCCGCCAAAAGCCTCTCAAAAATATCTTTTTGAAATGGCACAGCATCGGAAATAGAATTTGGATCTGACATAATATTTGAATTAAATAACCAGATACAAAGGTAAGACTGCCTTTATGCAAGGCAATAACGATTATCAAACCAAAGATTAAGAAATTCAAACTTCCAATAGACGAAATGCGGAAGGATTAGTGCCGGTATTTTTTTTGAAGAAATTATTGAAGTAAGTAGGATAATCAAACCCAAGTGCATAACCGATTTCAGAAACACTCCAATCAGTATGGAGCAATAGAGCTTTGGCTTCTGTTATAATCCGCTCTGTAATATGAGCTGTTGTTGATTTTCCGGTTACTTCTTTTACGGCTCGATTCAGGTAATTGACATGCACATTCAAATGTTGGGCATAATATTGGGCTGTTCTTAATTGAAGTGGTTTGGAAGTAGTTTCAATTGGAAATTGTCTTTCCAATAATTCCAAAAATACAGAGGACAATCTGGAAGATGCATTCTTATTTCGTTCGAAATTTTCAGAAGGTTCCATCTTCAAAGATTCATGTATAATGAGACTGATATAATTGCGAATCAGCTCATCTTTAAAAACATAATCACTTTCCTGTTCCGCAATCATTTTATGAAAAATGGTATTAAGAAAAACTCTTTGTTCTTCTGTGATTTTCAAAACTGGTGTTCCACCAATTTTAAAAAAAGAAGATTGCTGCAGACTTTCAGAACGTTCTGAGTTCTTAAAAAACTCTTCTGAAAACAAAATAGTATATCCAATATAAGTCGTAGAAATTGTTTCCCAAGAATATGGAATGTGCGGATTTCCAAAAAAGAGAATTGTACCTTCCTGCTCATAGGTTTTATCAGAATAATGAATCTTGCTTTTACCTGTTGTCAAGCAGATTTTATAAAATTCTTTTCTGCTGTAAGTTCTGGTTTCGGCACCATCATCTTCTATCTGAAATGCTTTAAATCCTTGCAGTTTCAGTTCATTATTAAACTTAGAAACTTCTCTTATTATCTTCTCTTTCATTTTACAAAGTTAAGAAATTCAAACCTGTTTAAAATGCTCTAATCTCAATTTTCATCCAAAACACTCTAACTGCAAGAAACGATACTGCAATTCTTTAATTTCTATTGCTTAATTTTTCAATCAATCCCCAACAGGACATTCAAACCATATTCTTTAAGCCAATCAAAGACAGACCCTAAATATAATTAGCCAATTTCCTCAAATCATCCAAAAAAAATGTTGAAATTTGTCCCGTCGATCACTTAAAGAGACAACTAGCAAATAGTTGTCTCTTTTTTTATGCCCTAATACGTAGATTTTTCAAGCCTTCACAGCATAATATTTGTGGTTCGATTTTTTCACAAGAAATTCTTAGTCTGTTTGAAATAAACAGTCTTAAAGTGGCGCTATCAGAGATTTAATCGAAGCTGAACGACGGTTCGAAATCCCGTTAAGGATATAGGATTTTTTTCTCTTTTGGTTTATCGTAATTTTTTGATACTAAATACAGTAATTCCAAAATAATTTTAGCTTCCTTCTCATCTACCTGAATGCCGTTTTTGGAAAGAATAATAACGGCTTTCTCTATTGAAACATTCTTCTCAATGAAATTCATTTTTTCTATTGTTTTTTCGGTTTCTCTTTTTTGATAATATTTTTAAAAATGCTTTATTTAAGTCTAAAGTTAGATCTCCTGTTTTATAATCAACATTATTGGGTGGAATAAGATTAACAAGATGTCTTTTATCTGAAGCCTCAAATTCAGAAAATCTTTGAAAGATTTCAACTAATGCTTTTTCTTCTATTTGATTTTTTCTATCAATCCCTTTTAATTTAACGGCAATATCCTGCACTTCCTTTTTAAGATTTTTAGTGCTGACTTGATTCTCTTTTCTTAATTGGTTGTAGTCATCAATTTTTAATATTCCAGCTATAAATAATTTTCTGCCTCGAGAAAGGGTCAGCTCCTCCTCATTTATTTTCCTCTCCAATACCTTTTGGGTGCATAAATAACTTGCTTTCTGTGTTTTTATATTCTGATCTTCCAAAACTTTTTTAAATAATTCAACTGCATTCTTTGAGAGCATTAATTCTCGAAGCTTGTTATAATAGCAGTCATTAAGGAATAATGCATTTATTCTTGTTCTACATCCATTATGACAATGATAATATGGATAGTTTTCTGATCTGCCTTTTGAAACACTTCCGCAAAGTTTTCGATTACAAACAGGGCATATTAAAAAACTTCTAAGAAAAAATAATGATTGTAAATCATCTTTCTTGGCAGTAATTCTTCTTCTTGTATTAATAACGGACTGAACCTGATTAAACAATGACTCAGAAATCAATGGTTCGTGTAATGCTTTTACCACTCCCTCATTACCAGAGTCAAGTGTTACCGGTATAAGCCCGCAATAAACAGGATTATGTAAAATCCTGAAAAAGTGTGATCTTGAGCATACCAATCCTTTCTCATTGACTATTTTAATGATTTTGGATATTTTATGATCGTTCCTCGCAACTTGATAAAAAGCCCATTTTATAATTTCGGCTTCAGGCTCTTTAGGAGCAATACCTTTCCTACCATCCATCATTGTCAAATTGATAAATCCTAATGGTGCCTTACTAGGATGTCTACCCATCAGCTTCGCCCGACGAATACCATTTGAAGTGTTTTGAGCCCTTCTCGCATTTTCTGCTTCCGGAACAGCCAAATACACAGCCAGCATTACTGTGCTTTCCGGCACAGAAAAATCAATTGGCTGATCAATAGCCTTTGCTGTTGTTTTGTATTTCCGGAGCTTTCCAATCATTTCGTAGGCATATTCAACATTGCGGCTGAATCGATCCCATTTGATAAATAATATATTTTTGTCTTCGCCTGAGGATTTTTTTTTGATTTCTGAAAACAATCGGTTCCATTCTGGCCTATTGAAATTCTTGGCTGAGTAATCTTCGCGGTAAATTCCTTTGACTTCGATATCGTAATATTTACAATACTTCAATAGTCTGTCCTCCTGTTCTGGCAGGGAGTATCCTTTTCTTTTTTGTTCGTCCGTACTTACACGAACGTATAAATAGGCTGATTTCATATAATAATATATTGGTTAGATTTACTACTTAATATTTTTATACATTAACTTATTAATAAAAAAGTTATCATGTTGTTCTAGTAAAACGCTATACATAATAAAAATATATACAACCCATTAAAATTCAATAGCTTTTCTTTTTAAAATGATATCGTATTCACAGCTTTTAATTACTAAATTTAAGCAAAGCATAACAATAGTTATTCTGTTTTATAAAGAGAATGCAAAATGGCACAAAAAAAACAAATTCCGAAAATACAGCACTTCGTACCACAATTTTTCCAGCGTTTCTTCTCCTTTGAGAATAATGGAAAAACCATCGGCATGTTCGAGACTAATAGGAATGTTTTTAAAAGTCATGTAAAAATATCCTCGCATCTAGGCAGAAAACATTTTTATGGAAGTGATGGCGAGCTTGAAGAGTGGCTTGCAAAGCTCGAATCAGATTCTGCGCCAATCTTTAGAGAAATGTGGGAAGGAGAAAAACTGCCTATTCCACAAAGTCCTAATCATTCTAAAATGTTGCATTTCCTGATTATTTTGGATCTTCGAAATTCTATTCATTTCAAAATTCTAAAAAACTTTGAGCAAAAACTTCCAAATACTAAATCCAAAATCAGTGAAGGTAATGTTTCTACCGATATGATTCCAGGATTACAGGAACAACAATCCGATAAAGGCAAACTGAATTTGCTAAAGTCTGCCGAACTACTGGTGCCAGATCTTTTAGGTCTGAAATATAAGCTCATTAAAAATAAAACCTCAAATCCTTTTATTATTTCGGATAATCCGCTTGTCATGTATAATCAGTTTTTAGAAAAAAGAAACTGGAAGTTTGGCAGCCAGAGAGATTTTGGATTAAAAGGACTGCAGCTTTTCCTGCCACTAAATGATTCATATATGTTAGCTATATATGATTCTGATATATATAAGCTCGGAAATAAAAAAGAACAGATAGTATGGCGCCAATTGAATTCAATTGGCGCCATTTTTTATTTGGTGAGGAGGAATCGAAAGGTATCGAAATTGATTTGAATGGAAATATCACACGATAAGGAAGATACACAGATCAGAATCCCTTCTGATACCATAAACAGTATTATGGTTATTAAATTGAATCTTGAAAAATCTATTCCAAATATTTCAAGTATGGCTTATTTTGACAAATACACGGGTAAACTTTTGAAAATAAGACCTTATGAATCCTTTAGCAATGGCGATAAAATACGACGCTTAATTTACCCAATTCACACAGGAAATATCTATGGTTATCCAACAAAAATTTTACCTTTTTAGTTTGCTTATTTGCTGCAACATTACCCATTACAGGACTTCTTATTGGTAGGGAAGAAAGAAAAAAAGCCGTTAGTGTTTTTTCTGAAAGTAAAGATAATTTGTCGTTGTACCTTCATCTCGCAATCTTATCTGAGAATTATTAAATTCAAAAAGCTTCCAGTTAAAATTTAATTTAGAAAGCACTCCAGTACTAAAACTTATCTTTACTTCTGTAACTCCGCTTTGGACTGAACTTTCCCACTGTCCCGTTTCCGAAACTCCATTTTTGGTGGCAACTACAGATTGATCGGTTTTAAATACAAATGTATAATCACTGTAATTTGAAGTCCTAACAGTACCGTCATAAAAATAGGGAATTTCCCAAGAATCTTTTGTGATGGTTGTAGAAAAATCTAGTGTCACAAGATTATTTTCTGGGCAATAATCTATGGCATATTTAATAGCATTTTCGAAATCCTGATTATTTGAAATCGTTTTTATCTGATTATTGTAATCAGCAATTGTGATAGGATATTTTAAAGATATGTACTGGCTTTCATTTAAATTTTTAATGAAATTAAAAAAGGCCTGGTCACTTACTATCGATTGAGAACTGCCTGCTTGATTCGCGCTGTTATAGATGTTAATTGTTATCGGATAATTGATATTCAGACCGTTGATTTTAGATAAAAGATCTGGATAAAGATTCCAGTAATCGATTAAAGAATCAAAATCTGCCTGATTTGGAATAAGTTTTTCGATGTAATTGTAGTATACCATCGTTACAGGAAAATCTATTTTTACAATATCATCATCATAATTGCTTGCGTTGATATTATCCAAAACTTTCTGATAATCAGCTGTGGTATTTACTGCAATCTGTTCATTATTTACTGAAACAGTATAGGGGAGTTTTATGGTGCAGTAGCTCGATCCGTCGATCATATTATCTTGTACAGTTCTAACCATAGCAACTCTTTGCAGATAAGTAGTGAGCGGAGAAACAGTAGTAATTGTCCCCTGCGAATTATTGTTTTGTTCGTCTATTTCACTTTGACAAGAAAACAATAACAACAGGAAAACTGCGATTGATAAATATTTTTTCAAAAGGAACATATTTATGTTTTTACAAAGGTAAATAAATTTTAAAAGAAACTATTTTTTAATGAACCAACATCAAAAGGTTCATAATTTTCATCTATACTAAATTATCAAAATCCAATAGCATTTTATTCTTCTATAAAACAATCATCTTTACTTTTACCCTACTTACATTAAAAACAAATACTTTTGCGCTTTACAAACTGAAACTCTAAATGCCAGATAAAAACCAATCTAATACCTGCGATGAAATCATTTTTTCGTCTTTCTTCAAAAGTCATGTAAAAGCACTTCGGAATTTTCTTTTTTACAAATTTGGAAACGCAGAACAAGCAGAAGATGTAACTCAGGAAGCATTTGTAAAGCTTTGGCAGAATTGTGCTTCTGTACCTTTAGAAAAAGCAAAATCATACCTTTATACGATTGCAAACAACAGCAGTCTTAATCAAATTGCACACCAAAAAGTAGTTTTGAAATATGAAAAAAACTTCAGCGGTTTAGACAAAACAAACGAAAATCCCGAATATCTCTTGGAGGAAAAACAATTTCAAGCCAAACTTTTAAAAGCAATCGAAAACTTAAACGAAAAACAGCGCACCGCCTTTTTGATGCACAGAATTGACGGAAAAAAATACAGCGAAATCGCCATAGAGCTCAACATTAGCGTAAAGGCTGTGGAAAAACGCATTCATTTGGCTCTGTTAAGCTTACGTAAAGAAATTGATTTATAAAAAGTAGGGTAAATTTAGTTCTAATTGTTTTAATTAAATAATACGATAAAATGAAAAAAAATCGCTTATTAGCAAAATGGCTCAACGACGATTTGTCTCCGGACGAATTGGCTGAATTTGAGGCAAGCCCCGATTTTGAAAAATACCAAAAGATAAAAAATTATACCGCTCATCTTGAAACAGGTGATTTGGATGAAAATGCTATGCTGTCTAACATTTTAAGCCAGAAAAAAACAGTAACAAAAGTAGTTCCGCTTTACAAAAAATGGGCATTTAAAGCTGCCGCCATATTTGTGCTGGCTCTCGGAATTACATTTGCGATGAAAGTTTTTGTCCCTCAAACCGAAACTGCCGATTTTGGAAAAAAGACTGCTTTTTCATTACCCGATAATTCTGAAGTGGTTTTAAATTCAGGTTCTGAAATACACTATAAAAAGTGGAATTGGGATAAAAACAGACATCTTGAACTAAAAGGAGAAGCTTATTTTAAAGTCGCAAAAGGCAGAAAATTTGAAGTACAAACGAATCTCGGAAAAGTAACCGTTTTAGGAACACAATTTAACGTTAAAGCCAGAAAAAATAGGTTCGACGTTGTGTGCTATGAAGGTCGTGTCAAAGTAAATTATAACAACATTCAAGTTTTATTAACTCACGGGCAGAGCGTTCGTTTTGAAAATGGAAAACAGATTCAAAGAACTGTAAATGCATTACAACCAGAATGGATGAACGATCAGATTTGTTTTTATAAAGAAAATATCAGAAGCCTTCTTGATGAAGTAGAAAGACAATATAATATTAAGATTGAACTAAATACAAAAGATACTATCTCCTTGTTTACAGGTAAATTACCGGCAAAAAATCTAAATACAGCTTTGCAGATTATTAGTACAACGTATCATTTGGAGGCTAAAAAAGTATCTGACAACAAAATAATTTTTGACGAAAAATAAATGTTCCGCCCCAAACAATTTCATTTTTTGTTTTTTCTCTTTTTTCTTGCCCTGAATCTTTTTGCTCAGGACAAAGGAAAAGTGATGCCCATTAAAAAAATAATAATTGATATTGAAGAACAGCATGGTGTAAGTTTTAATTATACCGAAGATAATATTGAAGGTCTCCAATTAAATCCTCCAAAAAAATCACTTTCATTAGAACAAAAACTAGAATATTTAAGAAAAAGAACTCATTTATCTTTTGAAAACATAGGAAACAAGTTCATCAATATCTATAAAAAGAACAATGAAAGTTCTATAATTTGCGGCTATGTTTTTTCCAGCATCGATAAAAAACCTATTGAGAATGCTAATGTTAGTTTAAATAATAAAACTCACATTACAACTGATTCCGAAGGTTATTTTGAATTCAGTAAAGAAGATAAAAACCCTTTTATAATTAGTCATGTTGGTTTTGCCTCAAAGAGAATTACGGCAGGAAATCCAGACGCTAAAAATTGTCTTCAAATTGTATTACAACCTGAAATTACAGAATTGCGCGAAATTAAAACCAATGCCATTTTAGCTTCGGGTATTTCTAAAAACACCGATGGATCTCTTGAAATTAAGCCCAAAAAATTTGGAATTCTTCCCGGTCTTATTGAACCCGATGCGTTACAGACTATGCAGCAGATTCCGGGCGTAAACAGTCTCGATGAAAGTGTCTCAAGTATTAATGTTCGCGGTGGCACGCACGATCAGAATTTATTTTTGTGGAATGGAATACGAATGTTTCAAACGGGACATTTTTTTGGTTTAATATCTGTTTTTAATCCAAATCTTGGACATACGATTTCCATCTATAAAAACGGAAGTTCTGCTTTTTACGGAGAAAGCGTTTCAAGCGTAGTCGCGATTTCTTCTACGCCAGAAAAAGCAGAAAAAAACTCATTCAGCGCGGGAATCAACATGATTAATGCTGATGTTTATGGAAAGTATAATCTTTCTAAAAAAAGTTATATAGAAATTTCGGCGCGCAAATCGATTACTGATTTTGTAGAAACTCCTACTTATAAAGAATATTTCAATAAAGTATTTCAAAACACTACCATAACAGATTTTTCGCAGAACCAAAATCTTAATTATAAAAGCGATAAAAAATTTGGTTTTTATGATGCTACCATAAAATATGCTCAAAAAATAGGAATTAAAGATCAAATAGTACTGGATTTAATAACCATAAAAGATAACTTGGAAGTTACTAAAAGTGCTGTTTCATACAATATAAATAAAGCACAAAACAATATTTTACGCCAGCAGAATTATGGCGGAAATTTGTCTTGGAGAAGAAACTGGAATAACTTCAACACCATCAAAATTAATGTTTACAATTCTTCGTATGAACTTCTAGCCGATCAGAAGTCAATTTATGAAAACCAGATTGTTATTCAAGAAAATACAGTCAACAATAATGGCGTGAATCTAGAAAACAATCATATTTTAAACTCTAAATTTAGTTTCAGCGATGGCTATCAATTTAATGAAATTGGTATTACTAATTTAGAACAGGTAACTAATCCTGATTTTTATCGTAAAGTAAAAGACGTTTTAAGAACACACGCTTTAATTTTAGAAGGAAAATATAACGATACCATTTCTCGAGTATACTTTAAGGGCGGAATGCGGCTTAATTATATTGAAAAATTCAAAAAATATATTGCAGAACCTAGAGTTCAATTGGGTTACGGACTTAATAAAAGTGTGACTTTTGAATTTCTCGGCGAACTCAAAAGCCAAAATTCCCAGCAGATTATTGATCTTCAGAAAGATTATTTCGGCATAGAAAAAAGACGCTGGATTATCTCCAATAATGGCACAATTCCTATTCAAAAGAGCAGACAGTTATCCTTAAACTTGTTTTATAAAAAAAACGACTGGCTTTTGGATATCGAAAACTTTTATAAAAAAGTAACGGGAATAATCACTCCTAGTCAAGGTTTCCAGAATCAGCTGGAATTTGTTAGAACTACAGGTGGTTATGAAATCTGGGGAACAGAAATGTTGGTTCAGAAAAAAATAAATCACTTTCTTACGTGGTTGAGTTATACTTACAATCAAAACAATTATAATTTTCCGAATTATGAATACTCTCGTTTTCCAAACAACTTTGAGTTGACACACACTTTGTCGTGGGCGGCAATTTATGAGAAAAACAATTTCAAGATTGCTTTAGGAACAAAATGGACTTCTGGAAGACCAAAAACATCTCCAAATTTATCTCAAATTGATCTTTCTGATCCTGTACTGGTTTACAACAAACCAAACGACAGTAATCTGAATATGTTTTCTCAGGTTAATCTTTCGTCAACTTATAAATGGGAAACCGCAGACGGAATTCAATACAAAATAGGAATCTCAATCCTAAATATTCTTAACAGAAGAAATGAAATCAGCGAATATTATAGAATTAATTCTTTAACCAATTCTATAGAAGAAGTTGATACTTTTTCATTGCAAAGAACTCCAAATCTGAGCTTTAGAGTTTCATTTTAATATCGTTTCTACAAAAGATTTTAAAGCTCTCATTCTTCCTTTTTACTTTTTTTTCAAAAAATTACAATTCTTTGGTAGGGTAATCTACGCTAAGGCTGTTTCACTATAGAATCATCATTTGATTTGAGATAGTTTTAAAGTATGAATACACAAGAAAATGCATCAGATAATAAGCGTCAGATCAGATTTACGTCAAAATACAAATCTGAAATAGTGCCCATTATGGATGCTCTTTACATTATAAACGGAAAATGGAGAATTCCAATAATCCTGACGTTTATGGAAAAGCTATTTAAAAAAAAGCGCTGAATGATTATCACATCAAAAAAAACTAAAAACAAAATATGAAAAGAAAAAAAATAACAATTGTAACTGCGGTATTACTGTTAATGGTTTCTGCCGGAATCTACTTTTATTATGGAATAGTATTTAAAGAAGCCCGAAATATAGCATCTGAAGCGCCAGATTTTAGCATAACGGCAAAAAAACTGTTTGAAGATTATAACGCAGATCCTAAAAAATCAGATTCAGTATACCTCAATAAAACTATTGAAATAACAGGTAAAGTTACCAAAGAAACCGACTCTGTAATTATACTTGAAAATACCATTTTCTGTCTTTTTAAAGAAAAACTGAAAGTCAAAATGATGAATAATAAAACTACCATTAAAGGCAAATGCATTGGTTATGACGAACTATTTATGGAAGTCAAAATAGACCAATGCACTGTTAAATAAACCAAACAAATAATAATTAATTTATGAAGAAAATTCTAGTTCCGTTCTGCCTGTTTTTAGTTACACTGGCTTATTCTCAAGATGATTTATTGAAGAGTCTTGATTCTACACAAACAGAAGAAAGCTATTCTACAGCTACTTTTAAAGCTTTACAGCTGGTAACCTTACAGACCACCAAAATGCCTGCTAAAAAAGAATTTTATTTTGTGGTTTCGCATCGTTTTGGCACTGTAAAAGATGGTTTTGACAGTTTTTTTGGACTTGACAATGCAACCACAAAACTTGGGGGAATTTATGGTGTTACAGATTGGTTAGCTGTCAGCCTTTCGAGACATACATTAAATAAAATGTATGAAACTGGATTGAAATATCGAGTAGCAAGACAAAATGATAATTTTCCGCTGGATATTGTTGGGTATAGCGTTGCGGATATCAATACTTTTTTAGAAAAAGACCAATATCCTGGTTTAGAATTTAAGCATCGCATGACGTATGTGCAGCAGGTTTTACTATCTAGAAAAATCAGTGAAAAATTCTCATTAGAGTTAGTCCCATCCTTCATACACAAAAATCTTTACAACCCTGATATCGAAAGAGATAATCAGTTTTCTTTTGGCGGTGGCGGGCGCTATAAAATCACGAAAAGGTTATCTGTCAATTTAGAATACATGCACAATTTTGACAAACCTGACTTTTATAAAAATCCGTTGTCTGTAGGTCTTGATGTAGAAACTGGCGGACACGTATTTCAATTAATTTTTACCAATTCACAATCTATGAGTGAGAGCGGATACCTTACTAATGCCTCTGGAGACTGGGGCAAAGGAGATTTCTTCTTTGGCTTTAACCTTTACAGAGTATTCTAACAATTAAAAACAATAAATCATGAAAAAAACAATCTTACTTACAATTTTATTGGCTGTATTTGCAAGCTGTAGTGATTCTGACACCTATGAGGATATCGAAACACCACCTACTACACCAACAAATCCAACAACTGCGGTTACCTACAATAAAGATGTAAAATCTATTATTGACGCCAACTGTGTAAGCTGCCACTCAAGCGGAAGGTCTGCAGCTTTTAGACCGCTGACTACTTTTGCTCAGGTAAAAGCTGCCGTAGAAAGTGCTGGTTTATTAGGGAGAATCCAGCTTCAAAGCGGCCAGCAGGGACTTATGCCTCAAGGCGGCAGAATGGCTCAGGCTAATATTGATCTAATTGTGAAATGGAACACCGATGGTCTAAAAGAAAATTAATTATTATGAAAAAATCATTCATAAATTTCTTTGCATTATTGCTCGTTATAATTGCAAACACTAGTGGATTTGCACAAAAACTAATTACAAAAACAGGGAATATAAAATTTCAAGCATCAATGCCTTCTTACGAAGAAGTCGCAGCCGAAAGTAAATCAGTATCAGCAGTTCTGGATCAGACAACGGGAGATTTTGCGAGTTTAGTTCTTATAAAAGGTTTTCGATTTAAAGTAGCTTTAATGGAGGAGCACTTTAATGAAAATTATATGGAATCTGAAAAATTTCCGAAAGCAACATTCAAAGGTAAAATAGAAGATTTTAATAGTTCTAAAATTACAAGTTCTCCTAAAAATTTCACACTAAAAGGAGATCTTACTATTCATGGAAAAACAAAAGCAGTCACAGTGATTGTAAAAATTTCAAAAGCTCCAAACGGTGTCACCGCTATTGGCACATTTGAAGCAAAACCAGAAGATTTTGATATTGAAATACCAAGTCTTGTGAGAAAGAAAATTGCTGACAAAATAAAGATTAATTACAATTTTTTATTAGCTAAATAATCCTATTTAAGTATCTGATTCATTCAGATTTAAAAGAGTTTTAAACATGACTAATGTTCTGGAGGCCGGTAAATTGATTACGCCGGTCTCTTTTTTAAACCTTAAATTATATTAAAATGATCTGTAAAAATTATGTTGTTACCGGAGAAGATGTAAATGATTATATGGTTATGGAAGATACCGCATATATCTCATATACTGTCAGATTGTTATACCAATTTTTGTTTTACAATGGTTTTTCCAAAGAAAAGCTTAATTATATGCATTTAGGTTTACAGGAAGGAAGTCATGAATTAATCATCTATAAAAACCTAATGTTTACAGAACATTTTTTAGTTGAAATGAAGCATTGTTACTTAGCGGATAAAATCAATATTAAAAGCTGTTTTTTTAACTCGAAAAACGAGTGTTGTGCAGAAGTAATAAAAGAAGTAAAATGGTTTGACCCAATCAGTAAAGAAGTTGTTAAAACACCTAAACAAATTCTTAGACATTTTTATCCGAAAAAATAAAATCCAACACATCTCCTACATGTATTTGCTTCCAAGTTTTATAATATCATGATAAAAGCCTAATATCTAAAAGATATCAGGCTTTACTTCAAAAAGCGAATATTTAAATTGCTGTTAACAAGGCCAATTGCAAAAATTTTGTTTTAACTAACTCATATTTCATTTAAATTTCATAAAAGTTAAATTTTCATTTTTAACATCATCTTTTCAATTCTGGAAAGTGAAATTTCGGGATTAGCACCAGGAGATTCAGCTACTAATGCACCTACTGCACAGGCAAAATCAATTGAATACTGAGGTTCTTTTCCACTTAACAATGAAGCTATCAAAGCCGCCAGAAATGAATCTCCAGCACCTACCGTGTCGGCAACCTCGACAGGATATCCCTCATTTTCATAAAGTCGGCCTTCCCACATTAGCAAGGCTCCGTGTTTGCCTCTCGTTACACACATTCCAGTTACTTTACTTCGTTCAGCTATAAAATTCATATTGTCCTCCAGACTTGTAAACGGCGAGGACATAGCAGCAGTAATTTCTAATAATTCCTCATCATTAAACTTTATAAAATCAGCTGATTGCATGAGGCGTTCCAGCATTTCATAAGAATAATGCGGTTTTCTTAAATTCACATCAAAAACCTTATAGACTTTTTTTTGCAGCATTTCTTCCAGTGAAAGCCTTGAAACGTCATCCCGGCAAACTAAACTGCCATAAATTAAAACATCCGCATTAGCAACTGAATTCCTCGCCAAATCATTCAATTCAATTTTATCCCATGCAGACGGGTAACTGATTTCATAACTTGCCGATCCGCGCTCATTTAAAGTTACGTTGACCAAACCAGTTGGAAAATCTTCAGAAACTACAATTGTATCCGTTTCAAGTCCCAGTTGTTTCACTTGCTCTTTTATTGCTCTCCCGTCTTCATCATTGCCTACACAGCTTATCATGGCCACTTCGCAACCCAGCGTTTTCATTCGCAGGGCAACATTCAATGGTGCTCCGCCAATCTTTTTTTCATTGGCAAAAACATCCCAAAGTACCTCTCCGTATGCCACCGACTTAAGGTTTTTTCCGTTATTCATTCTAAAATATTTTATTATTGTTCTTATTCAGGCTGGGTTATCTGAAGATTTGAGATTGTACTCGTTTGTCCTTCAGCAATTAAACCCCATTTGTTTTTGTCTCTTCCGTAAATACGGTTGGTGAGCGCTACTTTTCCGTTTATGTAAACTACGACAACACTTCCTTCAGCAATTATTTCAACATTGTATTTTGTATTGATTTGAAAAGCAAATGGCAAACGCGTTACTTCCTGTGAAGCCGAATTAAAACCGCTTATTTTTCCATTAGCAATATCCAAAACCACTTTATAATAACTTCCTGTATCATTGGTATGAAAAACAAATCCGGCTGTTCCGTTAGCTTTCGCTAAAGTGATTTCGGCTTTTATTTTAACTTTCTTTCCATTGCTTTTAAAAGTAACCATTGCTTTTTCTGTTTCTCCAGATAAAGAATAAGTTCCATTATTAGCTGTTGCATTTGCTGAAATGGCATCTACTTCTGCAGTAGCATTCTTTTTCGAAAATAAATCCTTAACCGATTTCGGTGATTGCGTTCCTAAAGTTCCATCTGAATTTTGAATCAATTCATGAATAACCATATTTCCAGCCCAATCCTTATTTCCTAAATCATTTTCAGGTGTTTTTCTGGCATTCCATCCAAAAACATATCTTTTATTTCCGTCAGAAGCTGTTTTTCCTGCATAAAAATATTCTCCGTCAATTCTGTCATTTTCCGGTTTTGTCCAAGGACCGTTTATTGATGATGAAATTCTGTAATGCGTTCCTTTGTTTCCGCTCCAATTCTCAGAAAAAATTAAATACCAATTGCTTCCCATTTTGAAAATATCCGCACATTCCATCATCAGATAATTATCTTCAGGAGTTGTGGTATAAATTGGAGCTTCAACATCCCATTTCCCTGATGCAGGGTCCGCGCTTGTAAAATGTAACAAAACAGCTTTTCTTCCTGGTTCTGTCTGTGTGCTTACTAACATTGAATATTTTTTCAATTCATCATTATAAAACACATGCGGATCTCTGAAATCATAGTTGTAATATCCCGCCGGAGCTGTAATTTTAAAAGACGGAACTTTTGTCCATTTCTTCAAATCACTACTGGTTGCAGACAATACACTTTCTCTCGCATTCGACTGAACAAAAGCCGGATTTTCATTGTGCCCTGTATAATAAAAGTAATAAAGATTACCCACTTTGACAACTGATCCTGTGCCAATAGCAAAATCAGGTTCTAAGGTTGTACCATACGAAATGGTTTGACCTTCATAAGTAAAATGTGCCAAATCTGTACTTTGATATTCATGAATATCATGAAATCCTTTTCCGGCAGGTTTATTCTGCGCATCATGCAGAAAGTAAATATGGAATTTTCCGTTATCGAAAAAAGGCATAATATCTCCTGTATAACCTGCACTGTAATAGGGATCAGTGGTGCCCATCCATTGTGCCGGCGGAACAGGGAAAACACTTGTAATTTCAGAATTCCCTCCTGAAATAGAACCTCCAATATAATTTTCATCCTGACTACACGAAACCAGCGAAAAGAAAACAGAGGCTATTGTGATTATATTTCTATATTTCATTTTAATTAAATTCAAGGTGATTTATTTTGCCGCTAGATAATTGATACTGTTTTGTGTCAGCAGTTTGATATTTGTAATAAACTCGTTTGCCTGACTTGGTACTCCGCTGCTATTGGTTTCATTGTACCAATCGTAAGCCCCCATAGAAATAACAATTACATTTTTATTTGTGCTTGTATTTGGAAATTCTGCAATGGTTACTCTTCCATTCAGTTCATTATCCCAGGCTTCACTTGCCAGATTAGTTCCTCCTGTTTGGTTTCTCCAGCCTTCTCCATTATTGTAGCCTCCCCATTCCGGTAAAAACCACCAAGCCGTATGATTTAATCTAAAAGTTCCGCTTTGCAATAAATTGGCTTTTCCGGCTTCAAAAGTGGTTAGGCCTTGGAAAATTGGATGACCTTCATGACCAACGAATGACATTCCCCACGAATTACCGTCTACAAATCCATTTGGAGGAAAATCTCCAAAAACATTATTCGGTCCTTTTCCTAACGGAACAATTCCTAAAGCATCAACATATTGCGAAGCAAATGAAGTCAAAAGTAAATTTCCGCCATTTGTTCTGAAATTTTTCAATGCGTTTGTAACCGCAGGATTATAAGCCACAGAAGGTAAATTTGCAGCCGAATCAAAGTGCCACCAAATCACATCGATATCACTTAAATCGGCACCGTTTTGTATACTTTCGAAAGAAATATATTTAGCTCCTGGGAAGTTATCAAACAACCAGTTTGAAGCCGTAACTTCATCCATATTTGTGATTCCGAATCTTGTAGCCGCAGTTCCTAAAAACGCCACAGTTAATCCTGTAACCGGAACTCCAACATTTGCTGTATAATTAACGCTTTTTCCGTTTGATGTTATTACAAAAGTAACTGCATTTGTAAAATCAACCGTTGCTCCTGAAGCTGGTGAAATGGTTACACCCGTTGTAACTTCAATTACGGGTTTAAGCGCTGTCAAATCTGTATTTTCAGGAAGCGTCATATTAATGGTTTTGCTAATGTCGTTTACAGTCGCTGCAACGCCATTAATTGTAAAACTCTTAATTGGGCTTAAAACGGTTGTGGTGACAGTATAATCTTTGTATAAATTACCATTAACCACTCTGAATTTTACCGGATTTGTAAAATTCATCGCCGAATTTAATTCTGGATTTGATGTTGCGCCATCGACAAAAACAACTTCCGGTTTTATGGCTGTTATGTCAGATCCGTAAGGCATTACAACAGTAATTTTTCCTGTTGCCTGATCAATGTTTCCTGAAACTCCATTTAATTTGAATGAAAGTACATTTGAAGGCGAACTCACATCTAATCCGCCAGTTTCAAAACTGTTTTCGCAGGCAGTAATCATAAAAATCATTGCCAATACTATAGACATTTTTGTCCAATATTTATTTAAAGCTTTTTTCATATTGCTGATTCTTTAAAGATTAATAACCTGGATTTTGTTTGTACAATCCCTGACTGAAATTAATTTGCTTCAACGGAATTGGGCAATACTCCTCTTTGTGCGCATCAAAAAAGGCATCCTGATAATACGTACGTTTTGTTTTTTCTTTAGCATAAAAATCATTCATAACCTGATCAGTAATTCCCCAACGGACAAGGTCGAAGAATCGGCTTCCTTCCATTGCCAATTCTAAACGACGTTCCCAACGCAACGCTTTACGGGCAAAATCTTGTGTCCAGTTACAATTGCTTCCATCCACATACGTATTGATTTTGAAGTTACTCACATACGGCAGTCTTCCCGTACTTTGCGCTGCTCTTTCTCTGATTTCATTAATTAATGGTAAAGCTTCAGATTGTCTTCCTAATTCAATCAAAGCTTCTGCACGCATCAAAATCACATCAGCATAACGAATCTGAATTCTATTTTTAGAATTTCCGTAAAACGGATCAATATTTACGACACAAGTGCAATTTGGAGCAACGTTTTCTTTTAATGAAGCAAAATAACCATACGTTCCCGGAGAACGAACCCAAGCTTCAACATATAAAAATTCAGGATCATATTTATAAGGCAAACCTGGCATCGCAACGGTATGATATAGTCTTGGATCAACTGTATTGGCATCAATATTTTTATAATCAAAATCTTCGTTGTTGTACGTGTCAAACTCAGGCAAACCATTTGCTCCTGTTTTAAAAGCATTCACCAAGTTTTGACTTGGTTTATGAAAATCGCAACAACCTAAACCTTGTGGCGTAGAAAGAACATCAGAAAAATTCAATCTTCCGTAAAGCGTTCCATCATTATCAGAAAACTGAATTGAGAAAATAGATTCTGCTCCGTTTTCGTAAGTTCCCGGCAGGAAGTTGTTTGCAAAATCAGGCTCCAAACTTGCTTTTCCAATTACGTTATCTGTTGCCACGATTACTTCCTGCAGATGCTGCTGGTTTATTCCTGTAACTTTGAATGTTTCATCCTGTGTGTACGCTTGGTACAATCTTGTTTTTGCCAAATAAGCATAAGCTGCTTTTTTAGTTGCACGCCCCACTTGTGGCTGTGTATCTGGCAAATTATCGGCTGCAGCCTGAAAATCTTCAGCAATTTTATTCCAAAGTTCTTCGTTTGAAAGTGCTTTGTTTGAAATCGTTTTATAATCCTCTACCGGAACATCTTCGGTAATATAAGGCACATTTCTAAACATGATTTTCAGCATAAAATAAAAATGTCCTCTTAAAAAACGCATTTCAGCCATACGTGTTTTCTTCAATGGATAATCGGCTTCTGAGATTTGTTCCAAAGCTTTCAACGCTTTATTGGCTCTTGAAACACCCACATAACTGATGTACCAGAAACTATCCAACTCTCCAAAATCAGGACGGATATTATTTGAAACTTCAAAAAAGTGAAAATCTTGGATATCATTTGTACCGCTTCCGCCTTTGTAGGCATCATCAGAACGAACATTTCCAAACGGCCATAAACTATACGGAGAATCGTAATGATCATTTCCTAATTGAGCGTAAGCAGCATTCATAAATCCTTCAACATTCTCAGGCGTTACAATATCTTTTTCTGACAAAACGCCACGCGGATCATTTTCTAAAAAATCGGAACAGGAAGCGAAGAAACCTATCGCTAAAAATCCTGCTATATATAATATTTTTTTCATTTTTAAATCTTTTATTATAAAGTAAAATTAAGACCTGCCGTAAAAGTTGTTGGCTGAGGATATCCAAAACCTGCATTTTCCGGATCAACTCCCGTAAAGTTTTTAGCATCAATAATCAATAAATTTTGACCGCTGATATAAAACCTGAAACTTTCCATGCTTAGTTTTTTCAGTAAATCTTTTGGCAGACTGTAGCCAAACTGTAAAACTCTCAGTTTTAGATAACTTCCGTTTTCTACATAATAAGTTGAAAATCTTGACTCCGCATTTCTGTCAACTGTTGTCAGTGCCGGAATAGTTGAATTTGGATTATCCAAAGACCAAGCATTCAGTAAACGAGTTCCTTTATTTGATCCTACGTCATCAACACTCCAAAAATCAGTCTGATATTTTGTGTTGTTAATCACATCAACGTCAGTTGCACCTTCCCAAAAAGTGGTAAAATCAAAGTTTTTATAAGACAAGTTTAAATTGATTCCGTACAACAATCCCGGATTAGGATTTCCAATCCACGTGCGGTCTTTATCCGTAATTGTTCCGTCGCCATTTAAGTCTTTGTAACGAATTCTTCCAAGTCCTTTTCCTTCCTGAATAGCTGAATTATCAACCTGATCCTGACTTGTAAATAATCCGTCAGTAACATATCCGTACATCGAATTAATTGGACGTCCTAAAATATTATCATCCAATCCGTCGCCTCCGTAGTTGTTTTTTACTTCATCCGGCAATTTTGTAATCTTATTTTTGTTTGCCGAAATGTTTCCAGAAATATCATATTTCAATCCAAATGAAGTTTCGTCGTGATAGCCTAAAGAAAATTCCCAACCTTTATTTTCCATAGATGCTCCGTTTACCCAACGATTTCCACCTTCTCCAATAACTCCTAAATAAGGTGGCAAAACCAAAATATCATCTGTTTTCTTGATATAATAATCTATAGATCCGCTTAATTTTTGTTTGAATAAACCAAAGTCCAAACCAATATTGGTTTGTGTAGTCGTTTCCCATTTCAAATCATCATTTCCTGATTGCGTTGCGATAAAACCAGACGGAAGTAATCCGTTTCCGTTTCCTGCAATATCGTAAGCTGTTCCGTAAGACGTTGCCCAAGTTGGACTTCCGCCTGCATAACTTGCTAGATAAAGCGAATAAACAGCCGTATTACTGATTTCCTGATTTCCGGTTTGTCCCCATCCTGCTCTTAATTTTAAGTCTGAAAAAACAGGAGCACTATTTTTAATGAAATTTTCATTGCTGATTCTCCATCCCGCTGAAACTGCCGGGAATGTTCCGAATTGATTGTTTTTTCCAAAACGAGAAGAACCATCACGACGAATTGTAGCCGAAACCAAATAACGATTATCAAACTCGTAATCTGCTTTTCCAAAATAAGAAAGCAAAGAATATACAGTCGAAGTTCCGCTTGTAAAAGATTCTCCCGTTCCTGCATCTGGATACATATAATCCGGCGTTTCGATCAAAAAGTCATTTTTACGTAATGTATTTGTATCGTAAGTGTCTTTATACATCTCCGTTCCCGCCATCAAATTCAGATTGCTTTTTCCAAAGTTTAAGCTATAAATTGCTGTATTCGTCCAAGTCCATTTGTCGCTGATCGATTGGTCGATTGTAACAGACGTTTGATCATTTTGCAGATAACCTGATTTATAGCTTCTTTGTAACGTGCGTTTTTTGTAAAAACCATAATCCATTCCGAAACTGGTTTTGATGTGCAGGTTTTTAATGATTTCCAAATCCGCGTAAGCGTTACCAAAAAGACGCAAATAATCGTAATTATTGTCTTTATTATATTCTAAGAGACGAACCGGATTTTGTCTGTCGTTCATTCCTCCAACCGGTCCTCCCCAGCCTATTCCGTCTACAGTATGCACCGGAATAATTGGCAAAGCTCTAAGTGCAGGATCTAAAACACCTGGATCTGTCACTTCGTTGGTACGGTTTAAACTGAAGTTTTCTCCGATAACTAATTTACCATCAAAATATTTATAAGAACTGTTCATTCTCGCAGAAATTCTTTCAAAATCAGTCGTTTTTACAACACCTTCATTTCCATAATAACCCAGAGAGAAAACATAATTTCCTTTGTCAGAAGCATTCGAAACAGACAAATCATAAGAATTGGCAACTCCGGTTTGAGAAATTGCATCGTACCAATCTGTATTTGATGCTTTTATGGTTTGTTCTGCATCTAAATATTCCGGAACTAAAACTTTATTCAATTGCGGTTTATTGTTATTAACCGACCAGTCAAACTGATAGCGTAAATTATTATTATTCGGATTTAAACCGTCGTTGATATTGGCCTGCCAAAGCGCCTGCCCAAATTGGTTTGCATTTAGTACATCTAGCTTTCTTGAATAATCAGAAAAGGAAGCATAGGTACTGAAATTGATTCTCATTTTACCTTCTTTTCCTTTTTTGGTTGTAATGATAATGACACCGTTTGAAGCTCGGGAACCGTAAATACTTGCCGAAGAAGCATCTTTCAAAACCTGAATCGTTTCTATATCATTAGGGTTTAATTCATGCATTCCGGATTTTGTCGGCATTCCGTCAATTACATAAAGCGGATCTGTATTGTTCAGCGTCCCCACGCCACGAATCACCACTTTTGTATTTCCTCCACTTGGCGAACCATCCGACGATACTTTTACTCCTGCAATTCTTCCTTGTAAAGCTTTGATCGGGTTTGGCTCTGGCTGTTTCATGACTTCCTTCATGTTTACAACGGCAACTGCGCCTGTGATATCTGTTTTCTTTTGTTTAGAGTATCCTGTTACAACAACTTCATTCAATTGATTGTTGTCGACTTTTAGTGTTATATTGATTGTTTTTTGCCCTTTAACTGAAATCGATTGCGGTGCATATCCTATAAAAGAAACTACAAGCACAGCATCTGGAGCAACATTCGGCAAGGAAAAATTTCCGTCAAAGTCAGTTACTGAACTGGTATTGGTTCCTGAAATAATTACTGTCGCTCCAGGAAGCGGCATTCCGTCATCAGACGAAAAGACCGTTCCTTTTATTCCGTTTTCCTGAGCCGTCATCATCAGCATCGGAAAGAAGAAAAATAGAAAATAAATAATCTTACTTTTCATAAATTAATGGTTTTGGTTATATTTAATTGGTTAATTACGTAGTTAGTATTTCGAATGCCAATTTTAAGTGGCCGATCTATTTCAGAATAAAGCATAAAAGGTCAGAAAGGAATAATCTTTCGAATGTTTTCAAGCTTTAGCAGTCATTTCTTCACTAAAGAAAAAGTGCTTTTGCTATTCTTTTTTAATGACTTTTAGAAAAATTTAGTTCTTGAATTTTAAAATTGTTTATCTCTATTTTTTCTTTCGAAGAAATAGATAAAGCTGAGAATGGTTTATTTAGAAAAAAGATTTCCGTCATCACTTTTTCGCCATTATTGTAGAATATTTCAATTGAGGTTTTATCCAGAATAATTTTAAAAGCGGCACTTTTTTGGCTTCCTTCCAAAAATGCTTTGCTTACTGGTAAAGCAAACTTATCTGAGAAATCAATTTTACCGGCTTTAGAACGATCAACAAACAAATAATTTTCTTTGTTGTTTAAACCGAAACTTAAAGATTCTCCATTTGTATTTGAAAGTGTAAAAGTGTAATCTTCCTGTTTTAAGTTTTTTAAATCTAAACTTAAAATTGCCTGAGTAAGGTCAATTTTACCATTTTCTATTAAACTTAAAGTTCCCTTACCGTTTGCACTTTTTGTTTTAATGGTTTTAGAAACATAATTATTAATTTCTTTCACCGGAGTGCTAACCAAATTATAATGGTTTCCTTTTTTTACCAATTTCAATTCGCGCGGAATCGTCGTACTGCTTCTCCATGTTGTTGTTGGAACCTGCTGTGCATAATCCCAGTTTGACATCCATCCGATAAACAGTCTTCTTCCGTCTGAAGTTGGAACATTATTCCACGTTACTCCGGCATAATTATCTTTTCCATAATCTGCCCAGACTGCTTTTTCATTATTTACTCTTTCAGCAAAAGTAGTGTCCATTGTAAAAGTTTTGCCATCAAAATCCCCAACAAAATATTGAACTCCGGAACCTCCGTTTGGTCCGCCCGGATTAAGATTTACGATTAAAACCCATTTGGTTTCTTTTGTACCTTCTACTTTTATTTCGAAGAAATCAGGACATTCCCAAACACCTCCATGAGCACCAATATTTTTTCCAAATTCAGATGCAAATTCCCAGTTTTTTAGATTCGCTGATTTGTAAAAATGAATTCGATCCTGAGCTGCCAAAGCCATAATCCATTGCTTATGAGTTTCATCCCAAGATACTTTTGGATCTCTAAAATCTCTAATTCCAGGGTTTTTCACGACAGGATTTCCTTCCTCAAATTTCTGCCATGTAAAACCGTTATCATTAGAAAAAGCAATATCCTGCTGTTCCACATCAATTTTGCCTGCTTTTTCCTTTGTCATATCATGCAAAGTATAAATGGCAACAATCGGAGCTGCTTTTCCAGTTCCTAATCCAGATGTGTTGTGGGTGTCGACAACGGCACTTCCTGAAAATATATATTTGTCTTTATCTGGGTAAAGCGCAATTGGCTGTTCTTCCCATTTAATTAAATCTTTAGAAATGGCATGTCCCCAATGCATTGGTCCCCATGTATTTCCATCAGGATAATGCTGGTAAAACAAATGATAATATCCATTGGCGAAAAACATTCCGTTAGGATCGTTCATCCAACCTTTTTTTGGCGTAAAATGAAAATTTGGGCGATACATTTGTTCTTCCGCGGTGTTCGATACAGTTACGGCAGAAGTTTGTGCAGTTGCAGAAGACGGTTTTAATCCTACTATCGACAGTAAGGCAGCACTATAAAGAGCTAACGGCAGATGTTTCTTTGATTTCATTTTTGTGGTTATTTTTTTTAGTTAGTGTTTCGCTTAAAGCTTCTAAAGAGATTCCTTTTGTTTCCGGCATCAGAAAAATTACAAACAACAGCTGCAGTACCATCATCAATGTAAAAATAAGGAATACAACTTCGGGTCCGATTTCTGAAAACAACATCGGAATTAAAGACGGAATAATCGCTGCCAAAACCCAATGTACTGAACTTCCAAATGCTTGTCCAGATGCGCGAATATGATTTGGAAAAATTTCTGAAATAAAAACCCAAATTACCGCGCCCTGACCAATTGCATGTGAAGCAATGAAAAGGAAAAGGAAAATAGGAACTGATAAACCTCCCCAATTGTAATAGAAAGAAGCCGATACTAGTCCGAGTGAAATAATATATCCAACAGAACCAATGTACATTAACAACTTTCTTCCTAATTTGTCAATTAATGCCACACCAATTAAGGTGAAAATAAGATTTGTAACTCCAATTCCGATACTGCTTAATAAGGCTGTATTTTGTCCTAAGCCGGCTTCTTCAAAAATTCTTGGCGCATAATAAAGAAATGCATTAATTCCTGAAAACTGATTGAAAAAGGCAATTAAGAAAGCCAGAATCAAAGGAAAGCGGTATTTCTTCATGAAAATATTTTCATGTTTCGTAACACCGTTTTCACGGGAATCGTCCATCAAGTCTGAAATATTTGCAGACGGATCAATGTTATATAGAACCCTACGAGCTTCTTCGTCACGATTTTTAGACAAAAGCCATCTCGGACTTTCTGGAATTGTCAAAATAAAAAGAATATAGATAAGAGAAGGAATTGCCTGAACCCCAATCATCCATCTCCAGGCATTTTCTCCAATATCTTTTAAAAAGTAATTAGAGATAAAAGCAATTAAAATACCTAATACAATATTAAACTGATACAAAGCAACCAATCTTCCTCTTTTGTCTGCCGGAGCAATTTCTGATACATAAGCCGGAGCAGCAATAGTAGAAGCACCAACTCCTAAACCTCCAATAAATCTAAAGGCAGCAAAAACAAACGGATCATTAGCGAAAGCGGCACCAATTGCTGAAGCGAAATATAAAATCCCAATCCAGAACAACGTTTTTTTACGTCCTATTTTATTTGTTGGGATTCCTCCAAAGATTGCACCAACTACAGTTCCCCATAATGCCATTGCCATAACAACTGAACCATGAAAGGCATCTGACGAGTGCCACAGAAGCTGTAATTGTTTATCAGCTCCAGAAATAACTACGGTATCAAAACCGAAAAGAAAACCTGCCAGTGCAGCAGTAACAGACCAAATCAATATCTTATTCATTGTACATGTATTAAAAACTTGTTGCTAAGATATCTGCAAAAAAAACAACTTATTTTTAATGATGTTACAATTTATTTCTATAAATATTGATAGTTTAGCACTTTAAACTCAAAGCCTTTATTTACAAGGTTTTACACAAATTAAAAAACTTTTACGAAAACCTTGTAGTTTCGATTTTGTTACATAACCTTCAAAATTGATACTTTAAAAGAAACAATTTCAAAGACAAATTAGCTGGTCGTTTTATATTCTTTAGGAGAAATTCCAAATTTATTCTTAAAAGCTGTAGAAAAATAGTTTGGAGAAGAGAAACCTAACGAGTAGGCAATTTCAGAAATATTCATGTCATTTGACTTCAAAAGCTCTGCTGCTTTCTCTAATTTGACATTATTAATATGATCGCTAATATTAATTCCGATAATTGCTTTCACTTTTCTATACAGCTGAACTCTCGAAACACCCAATTTATCCGCCAAATCTTCAACCGAAAACTTTGGATTCTCAACATTCTTTTTAATAATGTCATTCATTTTGGTAATAAAGGACTGTTCCTGATTTCCAAACTTAGATTCAGGTTCAACTCTGTAAATATTATTGGTGTAATAATAGCGTAGTTTTTCTCTATTGAAAAGCAAACTCGATAGAGATTGTTTTAGAATTGAAAGGCTAAAAGGTTTTGTCAAATATTGATCTACTCCACTCTGCAAGCCTTTTAAAACAGATTCTTTGTTACTTTGCGCCGTTAGAATTATAATAGGAATATGTGAGGAACGAAGGTCTTTCTTTAGTTCTTTGCTAATTTCGTAACCATCTTTATCAACTAAATTAATATCGCAAATAATAATGTCCGGAATAATTTCCAATGCTTTTTCAATGGCATCGCTTCCGTCAGAATTGTAAACTACATATTCATTGGAAAGTTTTGCTTTTAGAAAATTAACCAAATCTACATTGTCTTCAATAATTAGCAGCGAATGTTTTTCAGAATCTGAAATCGTATTTGATTCTTTTAAATCGGGTTCTATGTTTAAATTATCGGTAATTAAATTCGGAATACTGGTCAGGCTTTCGACTTTCTGAATAATTTCACTAGGCTGCAAATGACTGTTTCCTTTTAATAAAGTAATTACAAATTCGCTCCCTTGTTTAGATTTCAGTTCAATAGTTCCCTGATGCAAAAGCACAAACTCTTTAGACAAATGCAAACCAATTCCTGAACTATTTTTATTATTATTTGAAGCCCTGAAAAATGGATCAAAAACATTTGAAAGCTCATCGTCAGGAATTCCAATTCCGGAATCTTTAAAATGTATCTTTACCGTATTATCCTGATTTTCGACAATTGAAATACTAATTTTACCATTATCCGGCGTAAATTTAAACGCATTTGACAATAAATTAAAATACACTTTATCCATTAAACCGCGATCAATAAACAGTTCCATATTTTTGTTTTTACAGCTTAACTGAAAATCAATATTTCTGCGCGCAGCTTCACCTTTGAAATTAATCATGACTTCATTCGTAAAATCGTAAATCTTAGTATTGGAAGCTCTTAAAGTAAATTTTTGCTCTTCGATTTTTCTGAAATCTAACAATTGATTAATTAATCGCAATAAGCGGTTAGAATTTTTATGGATTAATTTAACTTCGTCAATCAATGCAGTTCCTTTAATTTTATCATTTTCTATTAAAGATTCCACATAACTCATTATTAAAGTGATAGGAGTTTTAAATTCATGCGAAAGTCCGGTGAAGAAATTCAGTTTTGCTTCGTTGCTTTTAGCTGCAATCTGAGCCATTTCCTGAATTTCATTGTTTTGGTCAATTACCGTTTGATTAATTCTTTCTAATTGTTTTTTCTTTTTTGAAATCGAAATTGTAGAATAAATACTGTAAATCGTTAAGCTCAAAATAATTACAAGAAAAAAGCTAAGCAATCTTACCAAATTATTCTGCGAAGCATATTCTCTTTCCTGAACTTTAATAGCACCTTGCTGTGATTCGATTACCAATTGCTGTTGATCGACTTTATCCATTTGGTTTTCGATAATTTCAGCATTGTTTTTATCAATAACAATCGTATTTAAGATATTGTTTCTGGAAATCGATTCTTTGTTGTACATTTTCAATGCCAGTTTTAGAGCCTCGTTTCCTCCGGTTGGGTATAAAATCGTTCCATCAAGAACGCCACTTTTTACCAACTCAATACCACCATTTACGGAGTTTAAGGCATCCACACCAATAAACTTTATTTTCTTTTCAAGTCCCAGGGTTTTAGCAGTTTCCCAGGCGCTTAAAGCCATTCTGTCGTTATGAGCGAAGATATATTCAACATTTGGATTTTGCAGAAGAATGGCCTTTAAAGGCGCTTTAACTGATTCTTTTTCCCAATCGCCCTGAATGGTATTTACAATTTTAAAACGCTTATTCTCGTTGATAATCTGATTGAAACCAAGCGTTCTTTCGTAAGCCGGAGATGATCCGCTGGCGCCTGTAATTTCTATAATATTGCCAGAAGCTTTACTGTGCGAGATAATGTAGCGACCGGCGATTCGTCCAATTTCAATATTATCTGCTCCGAGATAAGCTGTGTAACTTTCTCCTTCAATTTTTCGATCGACAACAAGAACAGGAATTCCTGCTTTTATTGATTTTTCGACAACTGCCGTTAAAGGTTTGGACTGAATTGGCGATACAATAATAACATCCACTTTATTAGAAATAAAACGCTCGATATCTTCGATTTGTTTATCGACATTATTATTGGCGTCTTTGATTGTCAAATCGACTTCAGGTCGCAAAGAAGCTTCAATTTTTATTGAACTGTTCATTTGCTTGCGCCAATCGTCCGTCGTCATCGCCTGTGAGAAACCAACTCTAATTTTGTCTCCCTGTTTTTGTTTACAGGATATTAAACTTAAAGATGCCAAAATGAGCATCAAAATATATTTTACAAATTGATACATGAAATTTTGAGTTTTGTAAATAAAAAATAAGCATTTAAAATGCATTCTTTAATCGCGTTTGTCTAAATAATTAGGAAGGATTATTTTTTAAATGACAAACAGGAAAAGGTGTATAGTTTAAAAAGTAAAATTAAACTTTTATTTCACGTACACAAATGAGCAAACAATATATCTGATACGAAATAATAAAAATACTAATATTCATTTAATCAATTTAGAAATCAAATAGATTTTCCCATGAATCCCGACGGGACATCTAAACCAAATTTACAAAGCCAATGGAAGACAGACATTACATATAAAAAGCCAATTTCTTCAAATCATCCAAAAATGATGTTGTAATTTGTCCTGTCCCCGTCACAAAGCCAAAAGGCGTCAATTGAAGACAATTGGCGCCTTTTTTCCATTTACCATATTAACATAGACTAGCTTTGAATCATTGTTGATTCCTAAGAAAATAAAGTAGAACTAGTGAGTTTAATTTCTTTTATATTTTTCTACTCTTATTAACTTAGCCTCGAGATCATATAATTATAGTTAATTAATTTTTGACGTTTGTTGCTTTAGTAAATCCGGCGGAGAATAACTGCCATCGATTATATCCTGCGATGGTCCATAATATCTAAAAGTTAGGTTGTATTTTTTACCCTCAGGCGTCGGTATCCAGTTGGATTCCGGCAAATTTTGAGGTTTTTTAGGGCTATAAATAATAGTCAGTGAACCGTCATTATTGAATTTTAATGGTGATTGATTATTTAAAAGATATCTTTTCAGAGGATTTGGAATCACCTTAAACTCTTTTCCGTCAACACAGATCACAGACCAGAAATATTTTACTTTGGACTGAGGCAGCTCATTTTTAGCGAAAGTCTGAGTGTAGACTGCACTTCCATCATTTCCTGTTCTGATAAAGTAAATGGCTTCTCGTAAATTATTAGCCCAGATTCCTCCCAGATTAACCACGGTTCGGGTTTTAAAGTTTGATCCATAATTTCCTATTCCAACAGGATGCGACCATCCATTTTGTTTTTCTCCGGGCGTTTTAATTAATTCAGCAAGCTCCTTTAATGACTTCTGTTTAATTATCTGATCCACTCTGGTTCTAGCTTCACTTCCTGATTTTACCAATTTTTCTACCTCCTTAACTTTAGCTCGTACATTTTCCATTCCTTTGTTAATATCTGGCTCGCTGTTTAAAATTCCACTGGCGTCATCAAATAGTTCTGCTCCCGGCAATTTATCATTTGTAAAGTGAGCTAACTTATAAAATGGCCTTATCTGTGGTTTACCGCTTTCAATTACTTTAAACTGCTTTTCAAGAATTACCGCCTCCTGAACATTTTTACCTAGTTCCAAACGCGCCAAAACCCGCGATGTTTTCACGGGAAGATCAACTCGAAGTGCATCACCCGGTATTTTTGGATTACTGCCTTTCAAGCATAAAGCATATTTACCGTAAGGTTTTTGAGGAAAGGTTCTCTCGTTAATATTAAGTATGGTTTCTCCCCATCCATTTAGCATATGCCAGGTGTAATAACGTCCCTCAATTTTAGGAATTTCCAATATAACATAATTATTCTCATCAACCGCTATCCAGGCTTCCATATAGACTACGTCCAAATTTGGATTCGCCCAGTTAACTCCACCCGGTGCGCGATACTGAATTTTATTCCATTGAAAACCTTCTTTTTCAAAATCAAGACGCTGTTGTCTAAGTACAAATGCTCTCCCAAGCAGATACAAATAGGCATCTGAAATATCATTATCTGATAATGCTTCAGCTTTAGATACATTCTTATTATCAATTACTTTTTGTTCTTTTTTACAAGACAGTAATAATAAAAACATAGAGAGGTATAGAAATGATTTTTTCATAAAAATATTTTAAATAGTTAAATATCAAAATCGTTATTTAAAATTATTTATAAAAGTTCACTTACCCTTACAAATTGAAAAAAAATACGTTTCATCTTATAAAATGAAACAAAATATTTGACCATTCTAATTTTTCTGGCAAAATCGTACCATGCAAATATTGGAGTAGCTTCTGATTTTACCACAAAAAAGCTAAGGCGGTTTTACTAAAAATAGGATAATATTTTATTTTTTTGATGCTACATTTTCCACAAATCCGTAACTGGACATCCAAACCAAATTTATAAAGCCAATGAAAGACAGACACTAAATATAATACGCCAATCTCTTCAAAGCTTCCATAAATTTTGTTGAAATTCATCACAGCCAAAAGGCGCCAATTGAAGGCAATTGGCGCCTTTTTTATTATAACCTTCTGTTTTTTTATTAATCTAAAAAGCCGCCGCAGGCTATGTTCTATTGCATCAGTATAAAAAGGTGATTGGTTATTGATTAGAAGTACAACAATTGGTTTTGAATTGCAGTTCTCCAAGACAAAAAGGGCACCTGAGCAGCCCTAGCCTGACTGCTTCACCAGTTCGCTTCGCTCGTGTGCAGTGAAATCATTTTTCGCCGGCGTTAGGCACAAAAGATCGCAACGTATAGCGGGAAAAGCTCCTAAAAAACAAACACTGTCAATCATAGTATAAATTATGATGCTAATAGGATTTCATATTATCTTAGACAGGCCGTTCACAATCAATTCATCACTGACATATTTTTTCTTTGGGCCTTATAAAAAAAACAATTCTCGGAAAAAGAAATTACAGTCCTGCAGGGTCAAAAGAAAAAACAACCTTTCCTTTCTATTTTAGCCTGTAAATTAGCTGCTGAATAATCATAAGCCAGATTGTAGTCAGCATCATAGTTGAAGTAATTACAGCCAATGTTATTTGATACGTATAATTTTCTACTAATTTTAAAGAAGCTGCCATGGTCATTAAAATAAAACTGAATTCCCCTATCTGCGATAAGAGTGCCCCTGCATATAAACTGTCTCGCCAGGAGTTCTTAGTCAGTTTAAAAAGAATGGTATTGATCAGGCTGCTTATAAAGAGTACTGAAAATGAAATCAATATAATTGTACCTGCATTTTGAATAAAAAAATTAATATCTAACTGTAGTCCTACAGCTAAGAAAAAGAAAGCCATAAAAAATACCCTAAAAGGAATAAGGGAACTGCCCAGCCAGTGCGTTGCCTTATCATGCCCGATCAATATTCCTGAAGCAAAAGCACCAAAAGCAGTAGACAAGCCAAACCATCCGCTGATCCAGGCCATTGTGAAACAAATACTAAAGCCGATAAAAACCTGCAGTTCATGGTCAGCAGTAATCTCTTTCTGCATCGGAATTTTAAAAAGTTTTTTAGTCAGAGCCCCTTTCAAAAAAAGAATCATTAATACACCTCCTGCGCATACTTTTATCAATTGGACTAATGATACAGCGGCACCTGACATAAAATTCAATACCAGTATCATAGGTATAACCAATATATCCTGTATTAATAATACACCGCAGGTAATCATGCCGAGCTGACTTTTAATTTCGCCTGTTCTGGTCAGATACTGAAATACAATTGCCGAACTACTGATGCTGATTGTAAAAGCAGTCAGTACAATTGTTGTAATTTCCCATCCTGCATATGATCCTACAAAATACATGCAGATAAAACTAAGCAAAATCTGAACAACTGAAATCATCAGCGGCTTGTAAAAATTACGCGTGAGGTATTGAAGGTCAATCTCGCTTCCTATAGAAAACATCATAATAATGATACCTATCTCACCAAGTTCTGATATCACATCAGGTTTGTGAATAATATTAAATACCTGAGGACCTAAAAGTACACCGGCCGCTATGTAAGCGATAAAGTAAGGCTGCTTTAAACGTCGAAGCAATAAAATCAACAATAAGACAATAAGGGAAAGCACAGCTATCCCCGAGAATAATTGTGACAGCATATTTTTAAATTATTATCAAGAAAGCTGCCTTTATGGGGGCAGCTTTCAATAAAAAATTGATAAAAATTTTTAAGAAATCTCTATCATCCTTGGTGACTTTTGTCTGGCCTGTTCCAGTTTTGGAATCGACAGCAGTAAAATTCCATTTTCGTAACGGGCACGAATTCTATCTTCGTCCACTACATTTTTAGGCAGTATAAAACTTCTCTGGAAAGATTGATAACTGAACTCTCTGCGGGTGTAATTTTCTTCCTCTTGATTTACATGTTCCTGTTTAGACGAAGAAATAAGCAGCTGTCCATTATCAAGGGTAACCTTGAAGTCATCCTTGCTCATACCGGGAGCGGCAACCTCCACTTCATAATTTTCGTCAGTTTCCTTAATATTCACTGAAGGCAGTGTGGTGCTTGTGGTTGAAAAATTGTTGTTTTCCCAATTGAAAAGATCGCGGCCAAAAACATCATCAAAAAACAAACGTTGGAAAGCCGGCATATGGCCTCCATTTCTTTTAATAAGATTCATAACAGTAATTTTTAAAATTGTTATACAATAAATTTTTGAACTTGCACAAAGGTGTGCACCAAGAAAAAAACAAATAATATGCCAGGGGCTAATTCTGACATTTTTTCATTATTCACTATGAAAAAATGTCATTTTAATCTACGATGAATGCCCTTTTTTCGCACTGCTTATTTTCAGTATTGAGAGAATCTGCTGTCCTTACTTTTTACGATCCGAATTTAATAGTTTCAGGAAAAAATGTCACTTCACCTGTAGTAATGTCGTGTGATCCTCCAACAATTCCAATTTCTCCGTTTTCAATCATTTCTTTCAATATCGGACTGCGCTGCATTATCGATGAAACGGTACGTTTAACATTAATGACAGACACATTCTCTACAAAAGCAGCATTGCCTGAATTGCGGTTTTCTTTGGTCTGGGTTTCATCATCAACTGCCAGTCTTATTTTGGTCAGCAGCGCTGTGAGGTTACCCATTTCAACATGGTCACAGGCACCTTTTACAGCTCCGCATTTTGTATGGCCTAATACTACAATTATTTTTGAACCTGCCACTTTACAGCCAAACTCCATGCTGCCTAAAATGTCCTCATTGATAATGTTTCCGGCAATACGCACACTGAAAATATCGCCAAGTCCCTGGTCGAAAATTAATTCGGCAGAAGTTCGGCTGTCTATACAGCTCAGAATTACAGCGAAAGGATGCTGTCCGTCTGAAGTTTCATTGGCCTGCTGCAGAAGATTACGGTTTATTTTCAGGTTGCTTACAAATCTCTGGTTTCCTTCTTTTAAAAGCTCTAAAGCCTTGGAAGGAGTTATTGCGGCCTGCATTTCTTTGGTTAATGTTTTCATTTGTGATTGGTTTTGAAGGTTTATGATAAATAAAAATTTTCCGGCTCTTGCAATTTAGGTATTTCCAATTCTTTTAATAACTCTTTTATATTGATTTTAATTGTTCTTGCTATTGCTGTCATAGGAGTATCAGTAGGACGGTGAAGTTACCTCTAATTTTGCCACAAAAAGATAAGGCGGTTTTAATAAAAGAGGTTAGCGATTTGTTTTTTGAAGGCACATCTCCTTCAATCCCCAACAGGACATCTGAACCAAATTTACATAGCCAATGGAAGACAGACACTACATATAGAAAGCCAATTTCTTCAAATCATCCAAAAAAAATGTTGAAATTTGTCCCGTCGGGGTCGCAAAACTAAAATCCCACTTCTTACGAAATGGGATTTTTTTGTCTTAGTATTTTAAACTTAGATATAAAAGTCATTTAGCCAACTCATTACAACAACATTCTTTCAGTAATTGTTTTATTTGAGGCAGTATCAATTCCAGTAACCTCGGCATATTTTACATTTGGCAACCAAAAAGAACCGCCCTCAATACGTACAAATATTTTTTCTACCTGTATTTTTTTCTGATTTACATTTGCAAAAACATGATACTTTTGATCTGAATCTAGTTTTTTCAAGATTAAGGGTAACTTTTTATACGAAACAAACAAGAGCTCAAACTCCTCATTATTTAGGGTTTTACTTTCTATTCCGTAGGCAAATTTACGTTGCATATAATTAAACTCTTTTTTCTCTCCTTTCTCAGCATATCGAATCCAGTACGCTTTTATGGGATTGCTCTGATTTATTTTTCCATTTTCCTGATAGTTTACTGCATAAATGGCGGTATTTATATTTGGATCCCGCTGAATGTAAAACAGCATATGATCTATGTTTTTGGGTGTTGGAAAATTTAATGGTGAAGGATTTTTGGATTGTGCCAGCAGATTTCCAGAAATTATATTCAGTAGAATCGTTATAACGATAAGTGATTTTGTAAAATATTTAAATGATCTTTTATTCATGATAAAACATTTATAAACTAATTTTAATCGACTGGATCCTGCTTCTTGTTTGTTCTAAAAACCCAATATTTAATCAGCGGGTAATTAAATCCATAAGAAACAAAACTATCGGTGATTAATCTGCCGATTCTGTAATCGATTTGAAATACTTTTTGTAAAACAAGGGTGCCGAATGATTTTAAGGAAATGCTTCCCAATACAACCAATGCAAATTTAAAAAGCTGACTATTGACGCGGCTATTATAACTACATTGATTTTTAAACACCCAAAATCTATTGATGCTGAAATTGATAATTGCTCCAACGATTCCAGAGATTAGGATAGAAAAGCTGAAATGCAGTTTAAATACTTCTGTTAATAGAACCATTAGGACATAATCGGTTAGGCCGCCTAAAAATGCAGAAACTTGTGCCCGCAGGAAAGTGAAAACAGCTTCTTTCCTGAACATTTCAGTCTTGGTCTTTATCTTTTAAATCACCCAATTGTAAAAGTTTTATGCTGTCTATAATATTAATCACAAATAACAGAACAGTGATTAAGCCAGCCAAATAAGCAATGGATCCGTGCAATAAAACTTCTATGATTAAAATTAAAGCAATAATAAATCTAAGTTCAGTTGGGCCTACAAAACCAGAATCTATACTGTATTGGTTTGTAATTTTATAACGTAACTGACTAATGATTATAGACCAGCCATAGAATGAAACAAAAGCAAAGGCTACTAATTGTGTGTCATTTTCAGCATATATGTAGTAACCAAAGCCAATAAGTACAATACCAATCCAATCAGCAATAATATCGAGCGCAAAACCATACCAGCGACGCGGAATATTTCTATAATAAGCCAATCTTCCGTCTAAAGAATCGCCCAGCCAATTTATAGCCAACCCGATAATACCAAAAAGTAAATACCAATTTGCTACATAAGTTCCTAAAACAAAAGCTAAAAAAACGAACCCCGAACCAAGTGTACCAATTAAAGTGAGTAAGTTTGGCGAAATGAATTTAGGCACCTTTGGAAGCAAAAATACAATTGCTGACTGTTCCGATTTTTTTAAAATATTAGTTCGCTTACGGTCTGAAAATGTTCTTTGTGCGATTATATTATAATCTTCAGCCTTTGTTTTTTTTCCCATTATCAGCTCAATATTTGAATCCCAGATAGTATTGCCAATTCTAGTTTTGCAATTTTTACTTTTATTCTTCTCTGCGTATTTTTAAAAAAATCGGTGGTACTTTTTAGTTTACCTGATCTAACCAGATAACTAAATGCGATAATAATTAGCATAATTATTTAACAATACCTGCAAAACGTTGATAGAAAACCGTTGGACTGTTTTCATTTTTAGGGGCATACTTTCCTGCTATAATTGGGATATATATAACTCTTCTTCTACTTTCTTCACCACGAATAGATGATTCTGCAACTCTGTGCCACAAACGTCCATCGTGAATAGTTAAATCCCCAGCTTCCGGATTGATGGAAATTTCCTCTGAATCGGGCTTATTATCCAAAAAGTATTTTTTACGGAAAAGCATTTGATAAATACTTTGCTTGTGAGTACCCGGAATAATTTTAAGCCCGCCGTTTTCAGGTTTTAAAGTGCTTAAGTGAATACCCACATTTAGCATCGGATTCAATTTTGCACCATAAAAAATATCTCTCAAACCATCTGTATGCCAGCCCATTTTAGTAAACTTGCTTTCCGGTCCATTGATGTAATGATTAAAAACCATTCCGTCTTTTTCTTCCGTTCCTAATCTTGCGCCATCACCTGCCAATGGTAATAAACCATTAAATCTTGGATCAAGTAAAAGACCGCTTAAGGTTTGATGATGTTGATTGATAAAAGCAAAACGCTGTACAATAGCAGAGCCATCTAAATCTTTTCCGTATTTAATTGGAACACCGTTTATTTTTTGAAGATCGTTTTCAATCCAATGTTGCTCCACTTCTTTCGAGGCATCAATGATGGATGAAACAGTTTCCGGATTTATAAATTTTTTGAAATGGATAAAGCCATATTCGTTAAAAAAGGCAATTTGCTCATTAGTTAATTGCTCAGTAAGGGTAAAGGTTTTATAAGAAGATACCATGATAATATAGATTTAATAAATGAAATAATAGTGTTTGTAATTTTATCCGACAGCATGCAACAACAACAGCAACAAAACATTAGCATGTTTGCGTGCATTCGGCTTTCAGATAAATTAAACATATTTCTTTTATTTGACATACTCTATAGAATTAGTAGATATTTAGGCAAATGTAATATAATTTCTCATTTACAAAGAATATTTTTTTATTTTTTTTTCTAAAAAATTTAAATTTTATAAATCCCAGCTGCAGTTTTTTCGATAAATGCCTTTGGCAGTACACGATTGGCGTACACCGAAATGATATTGGTAAAACCCGGAATAACTTCTGATTTTTTGTTGAACATAGCTTTTACTGCAATCTTTGCAACTTCATCAGGCTGCATATTAAACTTTTCAGCCATTTTATTTAAAGCGCTTAAACCTGCTCTTGCAGCAAAACCCGTATCAACTGGCCCCGGACTAAAACAGGTTACTGAAATTGAAGTTTTTGCAAGTTCGAAACGCAAAGCACGCGTAAACGATAAAACAAAAGCCTTTGTAGCGGAGTAAATAGCCAGCGTAGGTACAGCCTGGTATGCGGCAGTACTCGCAATATTTAAAATGTAAGCTTGTTTTTCTTGTGAAAGTATAGGTACTAATAAATGCGAAAGTTCTACAACTACATTCATATTAAGCTGCATCATGCCAAGCTGATCACTTAGAGAAGACTCGCTAAAATCTCCCCACACACCATAACCTGCATTATTAATCAGAACTCCAACTGGATAATTACTGATTTTTATCCAATCGGTTACTTTTTGTGATGCGCCACTTGTAGACAGATCAATTGAAAAAATAAAAGCTTTGATGCCGTATTTAACTTCAAGTTCATCGGATAGCGCTTTTAATTCCTCTTCACTTCTTGCAACAAGTAATAGTGAATAACCCTGTTCAGCCAATTCATAAGCAATAGATTTTCCAATGCCTTTACTTGCGCCTGTTATTAAGGCATACGGTTTAGTTTTTTCGCTCATTTTATTAGTTTAATTATCAAATATAAAGATTAAATTGGAAACCGCTAGGTACAGTTAAAGTGTTTGATTTTAAAACTATTAACTCGTTAGCAAAAATAAATTTATTGCTTATTACAATTATGAAAGAACAAAACATAACCTAAAAAGGATGAGCTCAATACAATATCGAGCTCATCATTGCCAAATTTAATTATATACTCGTCTAAACCAATGGGGGAATATAGTGAGACAGCCGTTTTCTTTAAGGCAAATTAAATTTCAGTATTTAAAGAGGATTCCACAAAATTAAAAATCACCTCAGCGGGTATTGCCAGAGAACAAGTGCGACTGAACCGGGCTATATTAATTCCCATAAAAGTTCCGTCAATTTTAAAAACAGGTCCTCCACATTGATAAGGTTGCAACTTTGCATCATGGGCAAAAACAGATTCAAAATTATCAAATCGTTCACTTCTACCACCCTGAAATTTATTAGAAGGATGATCACTTAAAGGAAATTCTCCTAATACTACAGTATAATCAAACTCTTCTCCGTTTCTTAATCCCTTTATCGAAATAGTATCTCCAACCACATACTGCATTAATTCCCTACCATAATCTTCAGGTTTAATAACAGCAATTCCGTTAATAAATTTAACCTGATCCTGTACCTTGAGACCTGCTTTTGCTGCTGGACTATCTGGGCCTAAACTCGTAATAGTTATATTTCCTTTAATAAAATTGGCACCTGCACCAAAGTAACCTTTAGCAGGTTTGGTCTTAAATTCAAAGACTCTAGATCCTAATGAACTTAATTCATTTTTATTATCACTTAAAAAACTGACAAGGGTTGTTCCAGGATTTTCAAATGAGTCAACAACCTTAGTTTTGGAAATTTCTTCTTTATTTGTTTTATTAATTTTTAGCAACGCTAAATCATTCGAAATACTGGTGGCAAAAATTTTTGTATCGTGAAATTTACCGTCAATTTTAACTAAAACAGCGCTTGTGAGCAGACTGTTTTTGGTAACAATCCATGTAAATTTTCCTGTTTTATTCTCGGGTTTAATGAGAGTGCCAAAAGCTATTACTTTGGTCTTATCGGCCTTACTTACTATTTCAGCTATCCCTTTTACAGCTAAGTTATGAGGAATAACAATTAGATTATCATTATCTATAAGTTTATTATTTAAAGTATCAGGTGCAAACTGCAGTTTATCTGAAGGCAGTTCCGCATAATTGACCGGCTGTAGTAGATATTCCCAATATTCTCTAAAAAGGTTGACAGGCGATTCGTAATTAATATCTTCATCTACAGCTATACGACTGTGAATTGCAATTACTCTTCCCAAGTTATCAAAAAGCGGACCTCCAGAATCTCCAGGTTCCATTTTGCAGGTTGAAACCATGAATCCCCATGGATCCAGTACTGTTGCTATTTTGCCTACACGTATTGTTGGAATATCTTGATTGAGTGTTGTTGGATAAGCTATACTGACACACAAATTATTAGTACTCATGCTGTCAGACCAGCCCATTTCTGCAAAAGGATAAGCTCCCGGATCAATTATTTTAAGCATTCCTATATCCGGTCTCCCCTGCATCGATTTAATTCCCATTCTTCCCATAGCTTTAGCTTTCACCGTTTTTCCATCAGGAAAATGTACCCTGTAAAAATTACCCGGATGAATTGCATGAGCTGCAGTTAAAATAATTCCTTCCTTTGTCACCACGACACCCGAAAACTGCGGGCTGTTTTGTTTTAAGTTTAAACTATCAATACCCCACAGTTTTACAGCTGCAGGATATGACTGTTCTAAAACTTTTTTGACGATTTTGTTCTGATTTTCTGTATTCTGTGCTGTTAAAACGCTGTGGATTAACAGCAGCAATACAAATATTTTTTTCAGTAGAAAAAATGCTATTTTTTTACTTTTCACTTTCAATTGCTTTAGCTAACTGGTCTTTTAAGGATTCGCTGAAACCAGTAAATTTCTGAATTATTTTACCTTCTCTGTCAATTAAAAATAAGGTTGGTATACCCACAATCATAAATTCTTTTAGTGTCTTTTCTTTATCAGGACTTAACACTTGTGGCCAAGGCATATTTTCTTGTGCCATAGCTTTGCGCCATGCCTCTTCATTAGAATCTACGGAAACACTCAGCACGTCGAATCCTTTGTCTTTATATTTAGCGTAAAGCTCTTTTACTGCAGGAATAGCTTTTCTGCAGGGACCGCACCAGCTTGCCCAAAAGTCAATCAGAACATATTTACCTTTAAAAGACTCTATGTTAATTACATCTCCATTAGGAGAAGGATAGGCAAATGCAGGTATTTGACTTTTATTTTTTAATGAATTTCTAATATTTTTTTTGGTTTGGTACTCCTTATCCAGATATTTCAGATTTTCGGATTGCGGATATTTTTTAAGTGCCTGCTGTATGTTTGATTCAAAAAACGCACTATCGGCATCAGTAGGGTACAAACTCAGTAAATAAGCGATGGCCGGGCTATCGGAGTTAACTTCAATAAATTTTTCCAAACGAAGTCTGTTAAATTCTCCTGATTTTTTGATAAACCCGTCACTCTTTATGTATTTTCTCCAGGTTGAATCTTGCTGTGCCGTACGATTTGCCACAAGCCATTCATCATTCAATATTTTCATTTCTTCGGAAGCAAGATATTGATTGTAATCCGCCGCATTAATAATTCGAGTTGCTTTAGAACCACTTTGCAGCTCAACAAAACCAGAATTTTTCATTTTAAATTTAGACGTATCATAACCACGAGCCAAAACTTTTACATCTGCATCGGCCCAAAAAGATGCGGTCTGCCATTTTAAAATATCTAAGGAATATAACGTTTGTTTTTTATTCGTTTTTAGTTTGAAATCTCCCTGCTCATTTACTACTGCTGAATCGATAAGTTTTCTTTGATTCCCAATTCCTTCATACAACCAGATTTTATTGTATTTTTTAAAAATCTCCGGGTTTAGATTCTGAACATGTCCGTAAACAGCAATTGATTTCTCCGATTGTGCCTGTAAGACAGCTGATGCGAAAAAGAAAAGAATAAGACTTAGATAAAAGGAATATATTTTTTTTAATGGTATCATATCTATTTATTGTTTAAATATTTCTTTTAATGTTTGATCTAGTTCTTCGTGCCCGGCGCCTTTCCAACGTTTAACTAATCGTCCTTCTTTATCTAATAAAATTTGTGTAGGATATGCCTCTATACTATACATTTCAACAACATCCTGTTTTAGATTAATTTCGTTGTTAATAACATTTGTCCAGGTTAAGCCATCTTTTTCAATAGCTCCTTTCCAATTTTTTTCAGCTATAGTCTGACTTTGAACCTTTTCACTTGCAACACCTAAAATTTCAAAACCTAACGATTTGTATTTAGCATATAATTCTTTTAAATGAGGATTAGCGGCACGACACGGGCCACACCAGCTACCCCAAAAATCTAACAGTACATATTTTCCTTTAAAATCTGAAAGTTTAACCAGCTTTCCATTTACATCAGGTTTAGTAAAATCAGGCATCGCACCACCATCACTTATTATTTTATTGGCCTCGATCTTAGATTTTATACCCTGACCATATCTGGTATTTTTGTATGTTGGAGACAAGGCATTGAATGCCTGTTCCAACTCGTTTTCAGAATAACTTTTGGATGTTTGATTTAAGTAATAAATACTGGCAAGTAAATCGGGATTTTCTTTAATAAAAGCATTTTTACCATCTTCAATAGCCTTTCGGTTGGCCATCATCTTTTTTATATGTTTCTCGGTTTCTTCTTTAATACCCATCATACGTATTTCTGTGAATTGCTGTTGAAGCGCCATCATTTCTTTTATGTTTTTGGCTTGTAATTTTCTTAGTTTTGTAAAACCGTCATTATGGATATCGCCTGTTACTTCCGCCAGATGCAGTTCCTCTACATTACCATTGACAGTAATATTTGCTCCTTTACTAAGGACAATTTCTAAACCTGGAGCTGGCATATACATCCCTGTTTTACCTCCACCTAAATAGATGTTGCGATCGTAACTTGTTCTTAATTGAGTAACGATAGGCTCATCTGCTGCTTTACCGCTCAATTCAAATACATCATTTTTTGCTTGTACTTTAATATCTCCTTCAGGCCCGGGAACAATTATTTGCTCGTTGCCTTGTCCTTTAATTTTTCCTTTAATGGTAAAATCTTGTGCACTAACTGCAATTGCAGCAGAACACATTATCACTGAAATTATAAACTTTTTCATTTATTTAGTTTTATTGTTTTTTGTTATTAATTACTTATTATTTTATCCCGATACCTTTGTAGCATATCGGGATAAGATGGATTACCTGACAATAAATGGTTTCCATGCCATGGCTTTAATTTTACCAAACCCTGTGTATTTTTTTTCTGTACCAGTTATTATTGCCCCATTGGTTTCATTTACCCCCATTTGATAAACCGATCCTATTTTTGTGCTTTCATTATAAGTGGCTATGTATAAAATTTTACAAAAATTCTTAGGATCGTATATAACACCAGTAGCTCTATTCTGATTGTAATATTTTTGCAAAGAAATTGTAGTTATGCTTTCGCCTGCCGGAGGAGCCCAAAGTCTATCTGTAGTGCCAGGCGTGTATTTAAATTGATATAAATTATTAGGAGAACTATAGTAAAACACTTCGCCATATGCCCCTGCGGTAATAGCATTAACACTAGCTATTTCGGGGCACAAACTCATGTTATATTTACCTCGTCCAATTGTAGTGGTCTCTCCGCCAATAAAATTTGCGGTTAGTAAAAAATAACTGCCAACAGCATCTTTCATAAGAATATGTTCGAAATTGCTGAATCCTAAATCAGAATCGATTAATTCTAAACCGACATTATTGACATCAAATGCTGCCGTTGCAGCCTGTGCAGTTGCAATAGGAATAATTTCTGCGCCTCTGGAAACCACTTTTACAAACCTCTTATTGGTCTGGTCATATAAAATGGCATCAAAAGCAGCGCTCGTTGCAGTGGCCATCCAGGGTGCTAATTTTCCATAACTACCGGCTAAGGCATCATTAAACGCTCTGTCTCCAGGTGCAATAATGGTGTAATCAACCACGTGGAGCTGATTGTTATTTATTAGAAATTCCTTTCTGGCTATAGTTGCAGTAACAAATTCGGGAGTTTTTACCGCTGGAGGCGTCCAAAATAATTTATCATTAAAAACGGCAGTACTTCTAAATGTTGTGGGATCAACGCGAACGGCATCATTAGAACTTTGAATATACAAGGCATGAGCTCCTGTAAGGTTAGCAAGTGAATAAATCAGTGAGCCTGGTTTACCTGGTATTGGAGCTCCATTGGCATTTGCATATAAATCATAATATACTCGTTCATTAGTGGCGGTTTTAGAAATTTCATTATTAGTTATTAAACCAACATCTGTATTGCCGTCTTTTTCATAGAGCACCATCCAGCCTTCGGCTAAAGAAGGAGTGACAGCCACAGGAAATTTTGCAAATGTTTTTACTCCTGTATTTGTATTGGTTACTGTAAAAAGCACCTCCCAAACTAATTCATTGGCTGTAATCTCTTTATGAAGGTGCAAAGTAGTTGCTAAATCATGTCTTTCCTGAATATCTCTATTGATCTGAGCAGGATACATTTCCCAGCTGAAACTTAATTCCTTAAACTGAGGATTTTGAGGATTTACTTGTGTGCCCTTATAGATTACTTTAGGCTGCAACGTTAAGGTATCATAACGTAAAATAGAATAAGAGGTTTCCATTTCAGAAACATCAATAGTTACTTCATCTAACTTTTGATACTCATAATTCCCTTTATCATCATAGCAGGAAACCATTATAATCATTAGAAATAAGAAGCTTAACAACTTAAATATATTTGCTTTTCTCATTTTTACTTTTTTTAATTAGTCTTATCCAAAAATTATGGAAAAACAACTAATACATTATTTTCATCTCTCAAAGGCTGACTGTGCTCTTGATTGTACCTTATTAATTCGCTTTTGCAGCGATTTTGGTAATACTGGGCACGTGTATAACTAATTTCATTAGGAGAAACAGGCGTGCCTGTATAACGAACTTTGAATACAGGAGCTTCACCGATTATTGTTGTAATAAATTGAAATTTCACATCAGAGTAAACGCCAAAAAAGGTAGATAACCTGTAATAAGGAAGCGGGTCTACATCCCAATGAGCCGGTTTACTAAATTTGTCCCTGAAAACAATTTTTAAATCAGAACGTTCCGTAATTCCCTTTTTAAAGTTTTCATTTTCTTTAAGGCCAAAAACAATCTTAGCAGACTTATTTTTAAAATCAGAAGAGCGATAGATATAAACAGGAAAGACATCCTGATAGGTATTTGCTTTCAGTACATAGTCTTTTAACTTATAATGCACTCCTTCTACAATTGCAGTGGTATCTCCACCTATTGGCTTTAACCTGAAAGTTCTGTCTTGAGTACTAGAGAATCCAGTTAGTCTAACAGAAAACATTATACTGTCGACGCTGTTTAGTGATTTAAAAGCATAGTTGTACTCCAAACTATCTGGTTTCATAGTATTAGTGCCTAACCATAAGTTCAATCCACTGAAATCTTCAGGAAATAAAGATTTGGGTTCCTCTTCACATCCTATAAATAGCAAGGAGCAGATTAGTATTGCAAATGTTATATTTTTCATAGTGATGAAATGTGTTTTTTAATTATTGATTATCTACTCTGCCAGGTGCATTATTAAGCTCACTTACTGGAATTGGCAATTTGTAACCTTTAACAGCTATAATATCATTAATCGGCGAACGAGGAATACGGCTTGAGTTTAATCTTTTATGGAAAAAGAAGAGTTGTCCTTCGCCTACAACATCCTTTCTAAACTCTTGTAATAAAACAGTATCAAATACAGATCTGTCGATAGTCATTGCACTAAGCCCTCTATGTACGCGTACCTCATTAATCAATGTTGAAGCCTTTGTAATATCTGTATCTTTGAGAGCTTCCGCAGCAATAAAGTACATTTCAGACAATTTGATAATTGGCATTTTATTGCGATAAGCAGTCGGCCAGCTTGTACTTTCTAACTGTTCGTACTTTCTTAAAAAATAATTCCCTTCATTGTTTGCTCTGTACCAGTATAGATATCTGTAGTCGTCTGAGTTACTATCGTAATATTCGGTTCTGGTTGCAGGAAACATATAAAAAACATTACTTCCGCCTGTTGTGGTAAATGAGTTTTCGTAAATGGTATTCATACGAACTATATTTAAAGCAAACAAATGTTCTGTAGAAAATATAAGGTCTGCATTATTTGCATCTACCAGGCTGTTTTGAGTAATCCAAGGGAATTTCGCAGAATTTATTACCTCCATAGCATTCGATACTGCTTGAGCATGATCATGTTTGTAGAGATAAACTCTTGCCAGGAGTCCTTTGACTGCATAATAATTTAAATGCACCTGACGATTCATTAAATATCCATTATCATCTGCAATAGTAATTTGCCGGCCTGTTACTATAGGATCGTTTTTCAATAACTCTGCTGCTTGGTTCAAATCACTAATAACATTAGTAATTACGGCATCTACTGAAAGCTGCGTTGCAATTTCCTTACTCGCTTTTGTGAAATACGGAATAGACAATTTGTTTGGGTTTTCCTTATAGCTTGCCCCAAATACACGAAGAAGGTCAAAATGAATCCATGCTCTTAGTGCTAAAGCCTCTCCTTTTATAATGTCAAAATTATTATCTCTAAAGACTCCTTTTTTAGCATCAATTTCTTCTAATAATTTATTGTCATTGGCTATTGCATTATACATTTGATTCCAAATAGCATCAATTCTGTTTAAGGAAGTAGTGCTATTTTTATAATCATAGGTTTTATCAAAGTCATAAGAAATACTTTGAAAATCCCACTCAGCCCCCAAAACTCCAATTAAACCGAAGGTCATTTCTCTTCCATATAAGGGTTCGTAGGCCAAAGTCGTGTAAACGCCTGCCAATGCCTCTTTGAAGCCGCTTTCGGATGAAAATAAATTACTATCGCGAACTTGGGACTTGGGTTCAACATCGAGCCAGTCTGTACAAGAACTCAAAACTAACGATAGAGTTAAGACTATTATTTGGGGAAATATTTTATATACTTTCATGATTTAAAACTTTATACGTTAATATTGCATCTGTTAAAATGATGCCTGGACAGAAAAAGAAAACGTTCTTGCAAAAGGAAAATCTAATCCTCGTTCGGCTCTAATGGTTGACATTCTTGCTAAATCGTTGCCAAATAGTGTAACTCTTAATCTGCTCAACCTCGCTTTTTCTAAAAAGTTTTTATTTCTAAAATCATAAGAAATATTAACAGAATTTAACAGTAATTCATCAAGATCCTGAACAAATCGGGAGCTTGGGTTGGTTCGGGTTGGGGTACGGCCAATTGCTTTAAAAAAAGCATTATCCCCCGGGTTTTTCCATGTATCAGTAAATACACGTTCATCCACATTATATTGAATATCCACATTCTCTACCCTATCCACTAATGTTTGATTGTAATATTGGGCTCCTAGACGATACGAAAATGCACAGTTGATACCAAAACCTTTGTATTGTGCATTAAATCCAAAACTTCCTCGAACTTTAGGAGTAGATTCTCCTACAGCTACCTGATCATTTGGATCCCAGACATAAGTTAGCTCTCCATTCTTTTTTACAAAAATTTCACTTCCCGTAGCAGGATCAATTCCCATAGATCGAACGGCCCAAATAGCAGTAGTAGATTTTCCTTCCTGATATCTTACAAAGGGTTTTGTAGATGTGCCTCTATCTGCTTCTAATTCATCATTAACTGAGTTCAGTGCATCTGAAATTTTAACTAATTTGTTTTTATTAGATCCAACGTTTAAAAATAAATTAACAAAACTATTACTGGAAGGATTACTCCACACTTTATAGTTTAAAGTGGCATCGACACCATTATTTCTTATTTCGCCTAAATTTTCTGAAATAGTGCTAAACCCAACTGAGCCCGGCATGGCTACCTGTGTCAGCAGGTTGTTAGTGAGACTTATGTAATAATCAAATCGTAAAGATAATTTGCTCCATAACCCTAAATCCAGACCAAAGTTATAATCTTGCGTCTGCTGCCACTTCAACTGATCGTTTGCCAGACCTATTAATTTTGCTCCCACTATATTATCATAATAACTATCTGTAAAATAGTTGTAAGTAGCCATGGCCTGATAGGGATTAAAATTCTGGCTTCCAGTATATCCAGTAGATGTGCGTAATTTTAACTGCGTGATCCAATCTTGTTTGAAGAATTTTTCTTTATGGATATTCCATCCTAAACCAACCGACCAGAAGCTTCCCCATCGGTTATCGGCACCAAATATGCTGGATCCTTGCAAACGATAAGTAAGATCTGCCAAATAGCGGTCGTCGTATGAATAGTTTAATGCAGAAAGTAACCCCGTTTCCCGAGTAAGAGCATCAGAACCTGAAGGTCGCTCATCTTGAGCATATTGTCTTGCAAAATTGATATAATCCACTCTGTCATTTAAAAATCCTTGAGCATGCACGCCATGGCTTTCGCTTCCCACTTCATATAAATTCCATCCTGCATTTAGGTAAAAAAGGTGTTTATTGATCGTTTTGGAATAATTTAGCGTAAGATCTGTTTTAATAGAATGGCTTATACCATCGGTTATGGTATAATCCCCTCTTCTATAGAAATCTTCTTCCGAATATTCAGCATAGCGGGTATGATTGGCAGGATAAAAATCTTCTCTGGTTTCATGAATCTGCGTATAGCCGATACGACCAACAATTTTAAGTGCCTTGGAAACAGTCCACTCTGCTTGAAAATTATTGGTAATATCAATGTAATCACTAAAATTTTTAGTTCCTAACGTGGCATTAAATAATGGATTATAATAGTTTACAGGAGTTCCAGATCCGGAATTAAACTGCCCTAATAATTTTTTAATATTGCCATTATCATCATATGGTGTCCAATACGGATTTAATCTTGTGTATTCCGAAAATGAACCATAAGGAGAATCGTAGGCATGATTGCCGGTAACCGTCAGAATATTTCTAAAAATAAAATCACTGACACGATACGATAAAAATATATTGCCCGAAGTCGTTCTGCGCCCTGATTCTTTCATAACTCCCGGTATGGAGTTATATGTTAAATCTGCTCCGTAAGTAAAATTATCATCTCCTCCTTCTAAAGACAATGTACTTTTATGCCCCACAGCTGTTGTTAAGGGTTGAGAAAGCCAATAAGTGTTCACTCCCCTTGCCACCTCAGCATAGGTTCGATTATATTGCTCTTTGAGTAATTGTTCACTATAATAAAAATTAGAACTATACCTCCCGGCATTTAATTCTACCTGAAGTTTTTGGTCGGCATTGGTTAGATGATAACTGCTCAAATCCGGGGCGGTTACATTTAGATCACCCGTGTAGCTTACTCTCAGTTTCCCTTTTTGAGGTCTTTTAGTTTCAACTACAACAACTCCGTTTGCGGCTCTGGATCCATAAATAGCTTTTGCAGCGGCATCTTTAAGGATCGTTACAGCAGCTACCCTGTTCATATCCAGGTCGTAAATTTTCTGCAGAGTAGTCTCAAACCCATCCAAGATAAACAAAGGGGAATTGGGGTTATTTGCATATTCGCCACTTAAACCTGGTAAGCTGTTAGCTCCCCTGATCTGTACGTCCGGTAAAATATTCGGATTCGAACCTGCGGCTATATTATCTATTTGAACAAATGAAGGATCCAGTATTTTTAAACTTTGAATTAAGTTCTGATTTCCTATAGTTCTCAATTCTGCGGCAGTGAATGTAGATGCCGCGCCGGTAAAACTTTCCTTATTTCTGGTATAGATTCCAGTAGATACAATTTTTACTGCCTGAAGTTCTGTAACGTCTTCTTCTAAAACTACTTTAATCTGCCTACTATTACTAATTGGAACTTCTTTAGTTTTATAACCTATATATGAAAATTGAAGAATATCATTTTCAGCAACTTGTATAGTAAATTGTCCATTCAAGTCTGTAACTTCAGTATTTTTTGTCTTTTTTGAAGTTACACTTACTCCCGGTATAGCCAAACCCTTAACATCTGTTACAATACCAGATATCTGAATTTCTATTTGCTGATTAGAATTACGCGGAATTGCTACAAGAGAAGGTTTGATTACAATAGTGTTATTTCCAGCTAATGAAAACTCAAGCTTATTAGCTGTAACACACTTTTCAAGTAAATCTGAAATTTTAACTGTTCCCTTTTTTAAATTTACCTTGGGTGCATTTAAAAACAAATCTTGAGAATAGATAAAATTGTAATTGGTTTGCTGGATAATTAAGTCAAATATTTCATTAACACTAATTGTCACGTCTTTCTTTATCACAATTTTTTCATTCTGAGAAAAAGCTATTGTTGGCGACATACTAAAAGCAGTGAGGCAGCTAAATAACAATATGGTTCGAATCATAAAAATAAAATATCGATCCCGATAAGAGGGACGAAAAATGGTTTGGTTAATTTTCATAAATTTGTAATGGTGATTGGTTATTAAAAATAATTGGTCATTGGGAATCAAAAAGGGGGATTGTTATACACCGGCCAAAGTTTATATGCTTTCCCTCTTTTTATATTTATTTAAAAATTACAGTCTTTTCTTTTATTTCATAGGATTTAATTTGGTTAGTAGTTTTAATTAATTCTAGTATTACTTCAAGGTTTTGATTTTTGCTGAATTGTCCTTTAAATTTTTCATTTTTAATCGTTTCCCCTTTTATAATGAATTCCACATCATACCATCGGGATAAAACTTTTACAATATCCTTTAATGTCAAATTATCAAAAACAAATTGACCATCCAACCAAGCTAATTCCCTGTCTAGATTTGCAGGGGTTATTCTCAAAGAAGAAGCCATTACATTTACGACAGATTGTTCTCCAGGGCTTAATTGTTCTTTTATAGCAGCGTAATCAATAACAACCTTCCCCTCTTTTAAGGTGGTTATTAGATTTTCTTCATCTTTATAGGCTTTGATATTGAATTGGGTACCGAGTACTTCAACATTTTGTCCCTTGGTTTTTACGTTGAAGTGTGCCCCTTTATGAGCTGTACTTGGAGATACTTCAAAAAAGGCTTCACCATATACCAGCTCTACAAAACGAGGTTTACCGTCGATAAAACGATTAGGAAATTTTAGCTGAGTTTCAGAGTTAAGTCTAACCTTTGTTCCATCAGCTAATAATAAAGAGAATTGTCCTGCACGCGGAATGGTTAGATAATTGTACTCTATAGATGCATTATTATCTGAGTAGGTTACTGATTTATCATTTGCAGCTACTCCATTACCCTTATAAGTATTTCCGTTTCCTAAAACTATAGTTTGTCCATTTCCTAAAAGTAAGGTCGCTTTATCTGTACCTGGTGCAATAGCAGGTTTACCAGATGCAACTGTGGTTTCAATTTTTCCTACCGAATTATACTGAGCAAAATAGAATAGAGTTCCTAAGACAATTACTGCGGCTGCGACATACTTCCATATAGGCGGTTTAGCTACACCAATGGCTTTTTGGACATTTTTCCAAGCCCTTTTTTTATTTACTTGTTGTGCTAATAACTGTCGCTGTCTTCTTTTTTCAGGACTGTTTATGTTTTCAAAAATGTAATCTTTATACTTTTGCTCAAAAAGATCCGTCTCTTTTAATTCTTTAGGATCTTCTTCTTTGATCAACGATAGAGCAATCTGTCTCGAAAGTTTATAAAGTTTATTTAAAGTCGTCATTTTAGTTTGTTTTTTATACTAAGACGACTAAAAACCTAAAGTGGGTATAGAAAAAAAAAATATTTTTTTTAATGTTTTAAAAAAAACACCTAAATATCCATAACAAAAACGAGATAACACTGCACAATATGCAGCTAATTTTTCAATTCGGCTATAAAAGCAAATAAAAAGAAATAATCTTTTAGTAAAGGACGCAAACGCTTGTAGGCAATCTTTTTTTGTAGTTTAATGGTATTTATAGAAATTTCAAGTTCCTCAGCAATTTCTGGGTTACTCATTCCTTTCATACTCAATCTTATAACTTGAGCACATTTTTCAGGTAAAGATGTTATGGCTTTTTCTAATATATGATTGGTGTCGGAGATAACTACTTCGCTATGAAAAAACTGATCCGTTTCCCATTTAGATATGTCTTCTGCGTCTAAAGATTGAGTTGTTCTTACATAAGTACTCTTCAAATAATCGAGAGACTGATTTTTAACTGCTACATATAAATATGACTTAATAGCTTTGTCATTCGTAAAGGCAATTTTTTCTTCCCATATCCTGATAAAAACATCTTGAACTAAATCTTCTGAGGTTTCAAGATTTCCAACATACTTATTGGCAAAGAGGCATAAACTAGTATACAAACTGTCAAATGTGTATTTATATTCTTTTAATGTTAATGTTTTCATTTCTGCCGTTGGAAAATATTAAAAATTCAAAATAGTTAAAAATGATAAATGTGAGATTATACTGTTAGTTAGCAGCTCAATATAAACATTTAAAAATTAATTAAAAACTTCAAATTAAAGAATACAAATATACACAAACTCTATAAAGTTAATAGATATTAATATCGTGCCTTTTGTCATTTTTTTTATCTAAATGACACTAACACCTATTAAACAGCTAATAATAAGAAACTTACACAAATAAAATAGTATACTAATATCTTGATTCAAAACTTTACGACTCAGAAATTTCTTAATCTGAAAAATTATTTCAGAAAATTTCTTAAGAAATGAGCCATCAATTATTTCAAAATTCTAACATAATAGATTCTGTACAGTAATCATTTATATCTTCCAACTGGGATTACTTTTGTACCACAAAACCTAAATAGTTGTCTCTTTTTTTTGCCCTAATGTGCAGATTTTTCAAGTCTTTTCAGTCTAACATTTGTGCTTCGATTTTTTCACAAGAAATTCTTAGTATGCTTGAAATAAACAGTCTTAAAGTTGGTGCTATTAGAGAATTAATCGGAGCTGAACGATGGTTCGCATTTCCCTTAAGGATATAGATTTTTCTTCCTTCCATCTTATCCTAAAATATTGATAACAAATATAGTAATTCCAATACGAAAATATCCACACAAATTCAATCTCCAATTGCACCAATTACATTTCCGTCAACAATGAGTGGAAATCCAACTCTTACAACTGCCAACTCGGAATCAGTGCAGCATTAATTTGGGCTACAAATAAATCAAAAGCCATGTCCTAATTTTTATTCATGTATGAAGAACATTAAATATTTGAACTCTACCAATAAAAAACGTCCCTAAAAATATTCAGGGACGTTTTCTTTTAACTATTTTTTCTCTTCATTATTGAGTCTATCCTCAAAATCGGGCTCTTTTCCTTTAAACTTGTTAGTATTACTGTCATAATTTTCATCGTTAGTTAGAATTTCATCGTGATCTTTATACTCGTGTTTTCTCGTGTCTCTTCTATTATCAGTTCCCTCTTTCTTTACAGGATTCTGATTTTGATTATTTGTTTTCATAGTTGTAAGTTTCGAATTTTATTAAAATTATTATCTAAAGCTAGATTCAGGAAAGTGTTTTTTCGCGTTCCCAATAACGGTGATTTTCGAGTGCTTTTATAAAAGATTCTGCCAAAGTTTTATCTCCCATCGAATTGCTGGTTAAAATGCCTCCGTCCTTGTCATCTATTTCATTTTTATCTTTTAGTATTTTGGCACCTTCCGACTCTGCCGCAATAATCTTGCAGTGATTGTACGAATCGTTTATGAATTCTTTCACTTCCCTGATTTTGGACAGCTCAGGTATTCCTTTACCCGCCGGAATAAAAACACCGTCAAAAAGAACAGAGGCAGCAATTTTATAAGTCTGGTCTACTGGAATTTCAGAACCTTCAGCAGTTTGTATATTTCCTAAATGCGGAGCTATAATTACTGCCTTTGCACCTTCATTCTCCAGTGCTGTTTTCATTGTTTTTACGGATGCTTTGCTAACTCCGTCTGTGCATAAAAAAGCAATCTGTCTTGTGCTGATAGTTTTAGATGAATTTGGATTTTTAAGTATACTCAAAGCATCCGAGCTCTCAATGCTTTGTTTTACTTTAACAGGTTCATGCGCTCCAGTATCATCGGCTCCCACGCCATGGTTAAGGGGCTTTTCCGGTGTTTTTGGAACAGTCATCCCAAGTGATTTGCTTACTTTGGCAGCCAATGAACTACTTACCTGATTAAGCAGTCCAAGCATTCTTTCCCTGATAGCAGGAGTTTCTAACTTTCCAAGCTCAAAGGATAAGGCAGCTGCGATATGTTCCTGCTCGATCGGTGTCTGGCTATTATAAAACAATGTGGCCTGACTAAAATGATCCGAAAAGCTGCTACTTCTTTCTCGTATTTTCTGTGCATCGATCCTTTCATTAAAACTGCTAAAACCTCCTTCGTCAATTTTTGCCTGAAAAGGACAACCACCTCCAAGAGAATTAGGATGATAGCTTACCTTTCCCACAGCGATTTCCTGGCGCATGTGTCCGTCTCTCTGATGGTTGTGTTTCGGTGCTATAGTACGATTGATCGGGATTTCATGAAAATTAGGACTTCCTAGTCTGGACAGTTGGGTATCTGTATAAGAAAACAGACGCCCCTGCAACAGTGGATCATTTGTGAAATCAATTCCCGGCACAATGTGCCCCGGATGAAAAGCTACCTGTTCTGTTTCAGCAAAGAAATTATCCGGATTTTTATTGAGTGTCATTTTTCCAATAATGGTTACCGGAACAATTTCTTCAGGAACGAGTTTGGTCGGATCCAAAAGGTCGAAATCAAATTTATGCTCATCACTTTCCGGAATAATCTGAACACCTAATTCCCATTCCGGAAAATGACCATCTTCGATTGCCTGCCATAAGTCCAGTTTATGAAAATCAGAGTTTTTTCCTGAAATTTTCTGGGCTTCATCCCATACCACGGCATGAGTTCCTAATTTAGGTTTCCAATGGAATTTCACAAAATGAGATTCATTTTTTTCATTGATAAAACGAAAAGTATGAACTCCAAAACCTTCCATCATACGCAGACTTCTGGGAATAGCCCTGTCACTCATTACCCACATAATCATATGCATAGATTCGGGCATCAAAGAAATAAAATCCCAAAAAGTATCGTGAGCAGATGCTGCTTGTGGGATTTCATTATGTGGTTCGGCTTTCACAGCATGGATCAGATCAGGAAATTTCATGGCATCCTGAATAAAAAAGACAGGCATATTGTTTCCAACCAAATCAAAAATACCTTCCTGAGTGTAGAACTTCACAGCAAACCCACGGACATCTCTTGCGAGATCGGTAGACCCTCGCGAACCTGCAACGGTAGAGAAACGCACAAATACAGGTGTTTTAATACTGGTATCATTCAAAAAACCCGCTTTGGTATAATTGCCCATGGTTTTGTAAAGCTCAAAATAGCCGTGCGCTGCAGACCCTCTTGCATGCACAATACGTTCCGGTATGCGTTCATGGTCAAAATGGGTGATTTTTTCCCTTAAAATAAAATCCTCAAGCAAAGACGGACCTCTTTCACCTGATTTTAAAGAGTTATTGTTATCGTTGATTTTAACACCTTGATTGGTCGTCAAAAACTGGTCGTCTGCATTGGATCGGTTTACATCCAAATCTTTCTGTTTGCCATCATTATAATTCTGGTTTGTTTTTTTCGAGTCTTTCATTTTTCTTTTGATTTTAATTGTATTATGAATTCTCTGAATACATGGAGAATTTGTAAAGTAGTACCACAAAGTTAAATTTCCATGTAAAAAAAGCCGTACACAATTAAAATCAAGCTTTACAACATTTACATCTAAAACAGCTGAAATACAATAATTTATCTTGTAATTATATAAGTTCTTGATTTTAATAGTATAAATTTAAAAAGCATGTAGTTTGTAAATTTGATAGAATAATTAAAAACTGCACAACGTGATCTATACCCTTTTACAAATACTTTTAGTATCAGCAGGCGCAACATCGGCCATGACGTGGTTCAGCTACGCGATGTCCAAAAAATTCAGGGAATTATATAAAGAACCCGTTCTATTAGCTTACGCAATTGATAAGATGAAAATTAAAATTGCTGAAAAAACAGCAAAAACATCTGGCTGGATATCTCATTACGCAATAGGCTTTTTATTTGTGCTTGGATACCACTTCTTATGGCTGGATTATCCCGAACTTGTTTCTCCGGCCCGCGTTCTGCTTTTGGGCGCAGCCAGTGGGATAATTGGTATTCTCAGTTGGATGTTTATTTTTGAAATGACACATTATAATCCTCAAATAAATTTTAAAGGCTATTATATTCAACTGTTCTTTGCTCACATGATATTTGCCATCACTGCAAGAGTATTATACTCCATTACATTAACACTTTCAATTCTAATAAAATCGTATGTCACTCTCTAAATACAACCAAAAAAGGGATTTTAAGCAAACCCGTGAACCTAAAGGCAAACCCGTAAAATCGGCAGGCGAATTAATTTTTGTAATTCAAAAACATGCTGCGTCTCACTTGCATTATGATTTCAGGCTTGAAATGGGTGGCGTTCTTAAAAGCTGGGCAGTTCCAAAAGGACCATCCCTAAATCCGGAAGTAAAACGCCTTGCCATGATGGTCGAAGATCATCCGTACAGTTATAAAGATTTTGAAGGAACTATTCCTGAAGGAAATTACGGTGCCGGAAATGTAATTGTATGGGATAATGGCACATATACTTCTGATGAGAAAACCGAGGACATCGAAAAGCAATTTCTTACAGACCTTCAAAAAGGAAGACTCAGTTTTGTATTGAATGGAAAAAAACTGAAAGGTGAATTTTCGCTGGTAAAGCTTCACGGAAAACAGGAAAATGCATGGCTGCTTATCAAGAAGCAGGATAAATATGCAACAGATATAGATATTTTGGAAAAAAATAAATCTGTCCTTTCCAAAAGAACTCTGGAAGAGCTTCAGGAAAATTCTAAAAAAGCAGCTGAAAAATCCAAAAAACAAGAGAATTCTGAAACATTAAAAAAAAAGCCTTCAGCAAAATTAAAAACGGCACACTTTATTAAACCCATGCTTGCCGGAACTAGCGAAAAACCTTTTAATGATGAGCAGTGGATTTTTGAGAATAAATATGACGGATACCGCACAATTGCTGTTGTAAATCCTGACAATACCCAGCTTTTCAGCCGTAACAAAATATCTTTTGACTTATTATTTAAACCCATTGCAGACGAACTTGCTAAAATTGATCATATCGTAGTTCTAGACGGAGAAGTTGTTGTCGAAGATCCTACCGGCCGTACAGACTTTCAAATGCTTCAAAATTATCTTAAAACAGGAATTGGAAATTTAAAGTATTATGTTTTTGATTTGCTGAATTTAGATGGCAATGAACTCAACGAATTATCTTTACTGGAAAGAAAAGAACTTCTTAAAATCTTATTCAACAAATATTCTTTTTCAAATGTTTTCTATTCTGAACACACCATTGGAAACGGAATTGAACAGTTTGAAAAAGCAAGAAAAAATAAAAGTGAAGGTATTATTGCAAAGAAATCTGACAGTCATTATCTGGCATCAAAAAGAAGCAATGAATGGCTCAAAATAAAACTTTCGAATATAGAAGAAGCCATTATAATCGGTATTACTGAACCTAAAAATTCACGAAAATTCTTTGGAGCAATACTACTTGGACAATACAAAGGAAAAGAATTGCAATACATTGGTAAATGCGGAACAGGTTTTACAGAATTGGTCTTAAAAGAACTTTATGACAAGCTTAAGCCTTATTTTATTGAAATATCACCATTAGAGGAAAAAGTACCATTAAAGGATAAAATTCAGTGGGTAAATCCAAAACTGGTCTGTCAGGTTAAATATTCAGAATGGACACAGGATCAGCATTTAAGACATCCGGTTTATCTGGGGCTGAGAATAGATAAAAAAGCAAATGAAGTGAAATTTTCATCCAATGAAGCAGAAAATACAATTACAACGCTTAAAGAAGGAAAAATGGAAGAATTGAAAGATCATAAAACGGAAAATGATTACGATGTGAAAATTGGAAAAACAATACTTCATTTAACCAATCAGAACAAGATTTATTTTCCAAAAGACGGGATTACAAAAGGAGAAATTGTACAATATTACAATGAAGTCTCGGCTCTAATTCTTCCCTATTTAAAAGATCGTCCTGAATCAATGAATCGATTTCCGAACGGTATTGATGCACCCAGTTTTTACCAAAAGGATATTGATCTGGACAAAACACCAAAATGGCTGAATACAAAAAAAATATATTCAGAATCTAACAATGAAAATATAGATTACTTGATCTGCAATAATAAAGAAACACTGTTGTATATGGCCAATCTCGGATGCATCGAACTGAATCCCTGGAATTCAACAATTAAACATATTCACAATCCTGACTGGCTGGTTATGGATCTGGATCCCGCGACAGCATCTGACTTTCCTATTGTAGTTCAGACTGCCCAAATGGTAAAACAGGTAATGGACGAACTGGAAACCGAATGTTTGTGTAAAACTTCCGGAGCAACCGGACTTCATATTTACATTCCGCTTGGAGCAAAATACGATTATGATTCCATTAAAATATTGGGAGAACTACTGGCGAGAGAAGTTCAGGGAAGACTACCGAATAGTACTACAACTGAGAGAAGCATAAAAAAGAGAAAAGGAAAATTATATATCGATTATCTTCAAAATAGACGCGGACAAACACTGGCTGCGCCTTATTCTGTCCGTCCAAAACCAGGCGCAACTGTTTCAACACCGCTTGAGTGGGATGAAATCACAGAAAAATTACATCCTTCACAGTTTACTATAAAAAATGTTTTAAAACGTTTTGAAAAAAAAGGAGATTTATGGCAGCCTGTACTTTCCAATGGAGCCAACATCAAAAGAATTATAAAGAAACTGGAAGAAAAACAGGATTCATCTTTAGGATGATTTTTTCTTTTTCGTTTCTAAACTCGCTTTTAGCATTTCCATCAGATCATCGCTCTGCTTGTGGACCACTTTAAGTTTAGGCGAAATTTTGCTGGCTTTTCCTTTGGCTTTCTTTTTTATTATTTCCAAAAGCTTGGCAGTGTACTCATCTTTAAAGCCCGTAATATCAAATTTTTCCGTAAGCTGGTCAATAAGCTTTTCGGCCATGTCCATTTCTTTGGTAGCTTTTTTAGAAACAGGCGGTAGTTTTAGTTCACTTGTTGATCGTATTTCCTGTTCAAACCGGATTCTGTTCAGCACAATAACATCTTTGTAAGGTTTAAGAATAGCGAGACTTTCCTTATTTCGTAAAACAAAACGAGTAACACCAACTTTTCCCGAAGCCTCTAATGCATCCCGAAGAAGCCCGTACGCATTCATTGCTCCTTTGTCTGGTTCCAGATAATAGGGCTGTTCATAATAAATACTCTGTATTTCACTTTCCAACACAAAACTCTCAATAGCAATAGTTTTGGTTTTAATGGCGTCGGCCGCTTCAAAATCAGCATCTTCGAGTATCACATATTTATCATTGAGCTTATATCCTTTAACAATATTAGCAAAATCGACTTCTTTGCCCGTATCTTCATTTACACGTTTGAATTTGATATTGGCATGATCTTTTTTATCCAGCATATCCATATCAAGACTGCTTTCTTCTACTGCAGAAAATATTTTAATTGGAATATTTATCAATCCAAAACTCACCGAACCTGTCCATATTGATCTCATAATCTTTGCTTTTAAATTGCAACCTAAATTTAAAAAAAGGCGGTTAATTTTATCTTATAATTTCATTGGAAGGTTTTATAAAATATCAATTAGGGATATGATTAAAAAAATCAGAATAAATATTATGCAATCATTTACGGTATTAAAAACAGCACCATTTCATAAACAAATAAGTCAATTTTTTAACCTCAATTGAACGACTAAAAAGAGAGACAACTATTTTTAATTATCTCTCTTTTTTTATAAACCAAAATGTAGATTTTTAAGCCTTTGCAGCCTAACATTTTACTGCTGATTTTTTTACGCTATTTCAAATAAATAAACCATCTTTTCACTATCCATACAAATTTTTTATCTCCGACATAACAAAAGTACTTTGGGTACTGCCTATACTTTCAACTGATCCCAATTTATTAAAGACAAAATCCTGATAATGCTTCATATCTCTGGCAAAGACTTTCATTAAAAAATCATAATCTCCTGATATATTGTAACATTCCACAATTTCTTCTATCTTCATAATATCACTAACAAACTGATTTCCAATATTACGATCGTGCTGTTTAAGCTTGATATTACAGAAAACTATAAATCCTCGATTTAATTTTTCTGCATCAAGGAGTGCTATATACTTCTTGATATAACCATTGTTCTCCAATCTTTTAATCCGCTCAAAAACAGGTGATGCCGAAAGATTTACCATCTTTGCGAGTTCTTTTACTGTATATTTAGAATTGTCATGAAGTATATTTAATAACTGAAGATCAATATCGTCTATTTGTTCCATAGTATAGTATATTTTACTTTAAATTAGGTTTAATTTATTTCTAAATTAGAATAAAATTCTTCAAATACAACTAAAAACAACACAAAATTCTTATTTTAAACAAATTAAAAACATAATAACCTGTACTTAATTTCATAAAACAAAAATTATACTTCTTTTCGTCGAGCCATGCCCTGAGCGATAATGCTGGCGGCAATCAATTGTAAGGCATGATAAAGCATTAAAGGCAACAATACGATTCCGGTAATAGTACTCTGTTGAAAGAGTACTTTTGACATAACGGTGCCGTGTACCAATGACTTTTTAGACCCGCAGAATAAGACGGTAATACGGTCCTCAACTGAAAAACCAAGCAAACGACTGAGTAGTCCGACACAAAAGAATACAGCAAAAAATAACGCCATCATTCCTACAGCGAGTCCGGCAAGTTCAAGGGCGGTAAAGCCTTCGAAAAGATGTTCGGAGAATGACTTGCAAAACGATGTGTAAATAATCGTTAGAATGACTGCCTGATCGAAATATTTAAGCTGTTTCTTATACTTTTCAGCAATGGCACCAAATCGGGAATTGAGGCTTATCCCAATGATGACAGGTAGCAAAACTTGAAGAACCAACTTTATTACGATATCAGTAACATCAAAATCACCTGTTGCGGAAGCTATGAACAATCCAACCCAAAGCGGCGTAACCACTACTCCTATCAAACTGGAAATGCTCGCATTGAAAATAGCTGCAGGAATATTTCCCCTGGCGATGGAGACCATGACAACAGAAGACGATACTGTAGACGGTAAAGCTGCCAGAAAAAATACACCCAGCCAAAGCAGCTCGAAGCCGTTATTGACAAACAAAGGACGAAATGCCAAAACAATGAGCGGAAAAAACAAAAAGGTTGTCAACTGAACTATAATATGCATTTTCCAGTTGGAAAGTCCGGCTTTTAGTTTCTCAACACTCAGTCGCATCCCATAAAACAAGAAAATCAACGAAACGCCAGCATTTGCAATCTCCTCCAGCGAAATAGGTTCTTTGATCATACCTGGCTTTGGCAAAAAATAAGCCATCAGAATCATGGTGGCTATCATTAACAGGAAACCGTCGAAACCTGCTTTTTTTAATATTTCTAATAATTTCTTCAATGTGTTTTAAATATTATTCCTCCGTAGAGGCATGGATTTCATTATTAATATATTTATGACTAAATCCCAAGTTCTTTACGAATAATTTCTGCTCCTGCGCTTAAAGCATTTAACTTACCGCTGGCTATACTTCGGGACAAAGGAGCCATACCGCAATTTGTAGAAGGGTAAAGATTTTCGGCATCTACAAACTCAAGAGCTTTACGCAGCGTATCGGCTACTTCTTCTGGTGTTTCAATAGTATTGGTTGCCACATCAATGGCACCAACCATTACTTTTTTACCGCGAACCAATTCCATTAAATCTAAAGGCACATTGGAGTTGTGACATTCTAATGACACCACATCAATTTTAGATTTTTGAATTTTCGGAAAAATTTCTTCGTATTGACGCCACTCTGAACCTAATGTCTTTTTCCAATCCGTATTGGCTTGTATTCCATAACCATAGCAAATATGTACCGCAGTCTGGCAGTGTAAACCTTCAATGGCTCTTTCTAAGGCTGCCATTCCCCAATCGTTTACTTCATCAAAGAACACATTAAACGCAGGTTCATCAAACTGGATAATATCTACCCCTGCATCCTGAAGTTCTCTTGCTTCTTCATTGAGCGCTTTCGCAAATTCCCATGCCAGTTTTTCGCGGCTTTTGTAATGGTCATCGTACAAGGTGTCTACCATTGTCAGCGGACCTGGTAATGCCCATTTTATAGGCTTATTAGTCTGTTTACGTAAAAATTTAGCATCCTCCACAAAAACTGCTTTCTGGCGTGCAACCTCACCTAAAACTACCGGAACACTAGCGTCATAACGATTACGAATTTTCACGGTCTTACGATTTTCAAAATCTACACCGCTTAAATGCTCGATAAAAGTCGTTACAAAATGCTGGCGTGTCTGCTCTCCATCACAAATGATATCCAGACCTGCCAATTGTTGTTCCTGCAGAGAAATGCGCAGAGCATCCTGTTTTCCTTCAAGCAATTGCTCTCCTTCTAATTTCCACGGCGACCAAAGTTTTTCTGGTGGTGCAAGCCAGGCTGGTTTAGGTAAACTTCCAACAATTGAAGTTGGTAATAATAACTTCTTCATAATAGTATAATTTTAATGCGTTGTAATCAATTAAAGAGTAAAATTAGCAGACCACTGCTCCAGAACATTTCTATAAGGTTTGATAAAATGACCTTCTGCATATTTACCCTGTTCGACAGCCAGTCGGCTACGCTCTTCGCGGTCATAATCCACGCGGGTAAGAGAATAATCTTCGTGTTTAAGACTAGGCTGGTAGATTGTCCCAGCCACTGAATTTGCATTGTAAATTTCAGGGCGATAAATCTTCTGGAAAGTCTCCATCGTACTGATAGAGCTGATTAATCCAAGATCCGTATAGTCAGCAAGCAGATCTCCGGAATGATAAAAAGCCATCGGTGCCGCACTATTCGGAGGCATGAAAAAACGAACTTTTAAGCCCATTTTAGAGAAATATTGATCAGTCAGAGAATACTCGCTCTGCAAATATTCAAAGCCCAGAACCGGATGCTGATACTCCGTGCGAGTATACGTTTTGTTGCTCGATACACTTAAACAAATAATCGGTGACATCTTAAAGTGCTCTTTATAAGTGACTGAATTCACAAAGCACTTATAAAGTTTTCCGTGCAAATCACCAAAATTTTCAGGAATAGAAAAAGCAGCTTTATTTTTATTGTGCTCAATCAATAAAATACTGAAATCATAATCCCGAACATAAGAGGAATAATTATTCCCGGCAACCCCTTCGATTTGCTGGCCAGTCTTATGGTCAAAAATATTCGTTTTTAAAACTTCAATCATCGGCAGATCGTTACTACCATTTTTATCATCAATACTCATTGTTACTGTGAGGATTTCAAGTTCTACATGGTAACGATCCCCTTTTGGATTATCCAAATGAGCCAATGCATTGAACCGATTGTTAATCATATTTAAGGCATTGCGCAAGTTTTGCTGGCGATTAGCCCCTCTGGCCAAGTTGGCAAAATTGGTTGTCAGACGCGTTTTACTTGAGGGATGATAGTTTTCATCTAAACATGTACTTTTTAGCGTGAATGCAAAATCATTATTGGTTGTATTCCCGATATTTTCAACATCTTGCTTTTTGCTTATTCTTAAATCTTCTTGTATGTTCGCTTTCATCTGATGACAAGGTTTAGTTTTTTTACCCTGCAAATTTGAAAATAAAAGATTTAATATTTTACAAAACTAAAAAAATCAGATAATTATTCTTTATTTATTCACTTTAAAAGATTAATAATCTTTTTACAAATGTAATAATAAGGAAAAACAGATAATTATTCTTTAGAGAACCAGAATAGGACCGATTTGAAGTTTCCCATAGCAATTCAAGCCTCGAAAAACAAAACAATATAATCTATATTTGCTGAAATTTAAGATAGATACAGTAATGAACTTAATAGAAAATTTAAAATGGCGCTACGCCGCAAAAGCTTATTCCAACATTAAAGTAGCAGAAGAAAAAGTTGATCAGATCTTAGAGGCTATAAATCTTTCAGCATCTTCTTGCGGTTTACAATCTTACCGTGTTTTTGTTGTAAGCAATGCGGAAATCCAAAACAAATTAGGTGCTGATTCGTATAATAAACAGATTAGCTCATGCTCTCATTTACTGGTTTTTGCTGCCTTCAATGACATGACTCCGACTTATATTGACAATTACATGGCAATGACAGAAAAACAAAGAGGTCTTGATGCTGGTGCCTTATCAGGATTTAGAAATGGATTACATTCCTATTTTGGATCTATCGATACAGAACAAAAAGCTATTTGGGCGTCTAAACAGGCTTATATTGCACTAGGAACTGCACTTATCGCTGCAGCAGAATTAAAAGTAGACGCCACTCCTATCGAAGGATTTAATGCCTCTATTATCGATGAGGTTTTGGGGCTGAAAGAGAAAGGACTGCATACTACAGTTATCCTCGCTTTAGGTTATCGCGATTCTGAAAAAGACTATATGGCAGCTACAAAAAAAGTTCGTTTACCTATAGATGAAATGATAACGAAAGTTTATTAATAGTATTAGAAATGTTAATTATTATAGAAAAAGTATATGTTCAACCTTGTGGACTTGATACCTTCTCTGCTATAAAAATCTAAGTAATTTATACCATTTTTATCCTGCATAATTTTTGTGACAGAATCATGGAGTATTATTATGAAAAATTTAAAACCAGCGACATCCAATAACTTAACAAAGAATGAAGAGAGACTATGGATTTACGATATTTTACTTTTTTCTGGTTACTGTTCAATTTCGGAAAATAAAATCTTGTTTTAAAATGATTTAATACTTTCCACAATTATTTGAATTTGGCTGAGAAGATTTAAACAGCATTTAATGCTGCAAACTTCCATAAACATTTGCAGACATAAAAAGATTATACTTTTTTCAGTCAGACTATTTCCTCAAAAGACAAGAATTCCATTTCAACGACTCATTTTGCCTGTTTACCTAAAAACATCTCTCTTAAAGAAGTTTTCTAATGACCTTTACATAAAGAAAAACAAGCCTTAGTGCTTATAACTTAAAAACTTGAAATTATGAAAGCAACCATTGGCCTTACAGAAAAAAACACAGATGCTGTTTCTAATGAATTAGCAAAACTACTGGCAGACGAATTTGTACTTTATACTAAAACCAGAAATGCACACTGGAATGTTACAGGCGATAATTTTCATGCCAATCACATTTTCTTCGAAAATCAGTACAAACAGCTGGATGAAATCATTGACAGTGTTGCAGAACGCATGCGTAAAATTGGTCACTATGCACCAGCAACCTTAAAATCATATCTTGAACTTACACATCTTACCGAATATAGCGAAAGGACAAACGATGGTTTAGGATTTATGAAAGATCTATTAAAAGATCATGAAAGCATTATTGAATTTATCCGTGGTAACATTACTCCTTTTGCTGATGATTACAAAGATTACGGATCAAGCGATTTTATTACGGGTTTAATAGAAATTCATGAAGAAATGGCATGGATGATACGCTCTTACTTTAGATAAAATAACAAGGAATAAGTATATTTGTCTAAACCAAAAACCAAATACCATGAAAGCGTTAATTGTTGATGACAACGATATTGCAAGAACCACTTTGTCACATTTGGCGAAACAAATTCCGAATCTTACTGTTGTAAATGAATATTCAAATGCCATTGAGGCTTATCATCATTTACAGGAAAATCACGTAGATTTGATCTTTTTGGATATCGAAATGCCAGAGATGACAGGAATCGAGTTGACAAAAAACCTTTCAGGCAAAGATATCATCATCATCTTCACCTCTTCTAAAAAAGAATATGCGCTCGAAGCATTTGAACTGAATATTGCAGACTATATCCTAAAACCGATTATGCCTGCAAGATTTTTACAAGCAGTAAGTAAAGCGCAATCTATCATTGAAAGCAGAAAAGAGAATGTGCAGTTTGGCAAAGAAGAGTTTTTATTCGTTAGAGATTCCAATATTACAAGACGCTTAAAACTGGATGATATTTTTTATGCTGAAGCAATGGGCGACTATGTAAAGTTTTACACGAAAGAAAAAATGTTTGCCATACACGGTAAAATGAAAACGGCTGAAGAACGCCTGCCAAAAGATGATTTCATTAGAGTACATCGTTCCTATATCGTTTCTATTGGTAAAATTGATACTTTACAAGATGGTGGCATTATGATTAATAAAAAATTTATTCCTGTTGCAGATGCTTACCGAAAAGCGCTCAATACAAGAATGAATGTTTTCTAAATACCATTTCGTTTTTGTCTGCCGGGTAAACTAGAATCCTGTCTTATTGATAAGATAGTACAATTTCATATACACTTATTTTATGATAAATACGTCTACCGTAATGGGTAACAAACACTTTAGTTATTTTATAATCAGTAGTTTTATTTTATGCAGCATATTATTGATTGCTGTACAAATTAATTCGGCTCAAAATACTAAAGAACTCATACGAAATAACAACACGCTTTTAAACGAACTGCGCTCCAGCAATCATTTAAGAGAAATCGACCGTGATATTTTAGGGGTCGAAAGCAGAATTCGGGCTTCTATTGCTACCAATGACACTACGCATCTCGAAGGGATTGACCAGAAAATCAGACAGATTAGAAATTTTCTGGATTCATTGTCTGTAGATAATTCAGATCCTGAAGAAGAAAAATTAATCCAAAGACTTGGAGTTTTGGCACAGGATAAAATGGTGACAAAAGGAAAACTGCTGCATCGTTACGATTCTGTTGGTAATATGGATGATGACAGCTCGATAGCAAATCCGAGAGCCAGAATAATTTCTAATGAGATTACCGACATTACAGCAAAAATTTATCACAAGCGCCAATTGCACATGGTTGAACTTAGAAATCTAAGTTTGGAAATGGGACAAAGAGCCAAACTCTATGACATTTCATTATTGGTTTTGTTAGTTGTAAGCGGGGCCGTTATTGGATATCATATTATGCGACAATTCAGAAGACAGCATTTTCTCATCAAAGAATTGGATATTGCAGAAAAAAAAGCATCGATTGCTGCACAAACCAAAGAAAATTTTCTGGCGAATATGAGTCATGAAATCAGAACTCCTTTGAGCGGTATTTTAGGTTTTACTAATTTATTACAGAAAAGGAATTTGGACGAGACTTCTGCAGAGTTTGTGACTTCAATTCAGCGCTCGGGCGAAAATTTAATGACCATTATTAATGATATACTCGATTTATCTAAAATTGAGGCCGGAATGATGCGTATCACGCCAGGAATATTCAGTATCAACGGACTATTAGATTCAGTTGAAACACTTTTTCTGGAAAGAGTAAAAGAAAAAAAACTAACCATTTCCAGTAAAGTCGATAGTTCAATTCCGGATACTTTGATAGGCGATGCTACCAGACTGACGCAGATATTGGTAAACCTTATTGGAAATGCTATAAAATTTACCCATCAGGGATCTGTAAGCATCGAGGTTTACAACAAACTGCAAAATGAAAATCAGGTTATTGTGGGCTTTAAAATCACAGACACCGGAATTGGAATTGATAAAGAAAAACTTAACGAAGTCTTCGAAAGATTCAATCAGGGTGAAGACTCTACAACCCGAAATTACGGAGGAACTGGTCTTGGTTTATCAATAGTAAAAAAGCTAATTTTATTACAAGACGGTGATATTGAAGTATGTAGTGAACAAGGAAAAGGAACCACTTTTAGTTTTCATATTCCATATGGCATTGCTAAAGAACAGCTTAATTCTAAACCCATTGTAAATATTAGCCATTTTAAAGATATCTCGAACACTGCTTTGAGAGTTTTGGTTGTAGATGATAATGCGATCAATCAAAGTTTAATGAAACACTTGCTTTTACAATGGAATGTTGATTTTGATATGGCTTCTAATGGTTTGGAAGCAGTTGAATATCTGAGAAAAAAAGATTGTGATTTGGTGTTAATGGATCTGCAAATGCCTCAAATGGATGGCTATACTGCTGTACAGCAAATTAGAGAAATCTTAAAACTGGATATTCCGATAATTGCCATGACGGCACATGCACTTCCTGGGGAAAGAGAAAGATGTTTGAGCCGAGGCATGGACGAATACATCTCAAAACCAATAAAAGAAGAAGAACTTTTTAAACTGATTGCCAATTTTGGACTAAAAGAATCAAATTCAGAAACAACAAAAATTCTACAATCTAATCCTGTTTTTGAGCATATCGATCTTTCGTATATGCAATCGGTAAGCGGTGGAAACAAAACGTTTGAACAAACCGTGACTAAACAGTTTGTTGACAATGTACCGCTGCATTTGGAACAACTCAAAACGGCTTATCGAAATGAGGATTTTAAGATTGTAAAACTCAGAGCGCATGATTTGCAATCTAGTGCAGCAATAATGGGCTTACTGCCTCTTTTAGAAGAAAAACTCGATATTCTTGAAATGGCTGTCGAACAAAACACAATTTTGCAGCAGCTTTTAGACGATGTAGAAAAGATTTTGAACTCATCCCTTTTAGAAGCTAAAATACTTTTTGAATTGCTGCAAAATAAATAAGAAAACAACTCGTTTTTAGTAAAACAAATTATCTTACTATATATTATTCAATTGAGAGACTGTTCCAAAAGACAGTCTCTTTTTTCATTTGTTCCTTTTTGTTTTTCGAACATAGCTCAAGATTTCGATCTCGGGAAAAGCTTGGCATTCAGATTGTGATGATAATTGTGTTTTAATTATTTATATGTGATCATCTTTGTGTTCCAGTGGTTGAAACCACTGGCTATGTTTTATAAAACTGAAATCTTTTTCCATTCCTGCATTAAAATATAGCCCGAGGTTTCAACCTCGGGAAACGTATTGAATTCCTATTGCGCCGATAATTTCGTTTTAATAATGAACATGAGTATCATTGTTCCCCAGTGGTTGAAACCACTGGCAATGCTTGCTCAAATTGAGGTCTTTTTTTGCTCTTCATTTTGAACTTCAAAAACAACAAACGATTGATTTCGCTTTTTCAACGAGTGCTTTTGCCCATTCGATGAATAGTAGGATGTTTCACCGTTTTAAGGAGGTAAATTTACTTCAGTTAAACATTTAAAACCAAAAAATCATGGAAATCATCCAAACCAAAGAAAACGCATTATCACATTCAGCAGTTACAGCTATCATTAATGCTCCAATAGAAAAAGTAAATATCGCGGACTGGCTTTTAAACCTTCCGGATGCAGAATACCAACGTTGTTCTACACAGCATATCGGCGCGGGAATTACGAGCACTTATGAAGGCGAGCCGATGTCAATTAATGTAGAAACAATTGGCGACGCTTTAATGGTACAGCACTATGTGGCAACCGTCCACCGTCCGGATTATTGCCGTATGTTGTCTGTCTCAGATTCAATCACTAAAAACGGACGTACTAAAGTTCAGGTTTTATGGGAACTTAAAGCAACTAAAATCGATGATAATACCTGTCTTTATACTAATGAAATTCACGCAACTGCCACTCCGGAAATGTTTGAATATCTAAAAGAACATGGTGTTGATTTAGCAGGCGCGGCAGCTTCAAGACAAGCTGCTTCTGACGCACACAACCACGAAGAAACTCCAAATTTTGCTAAAAGTATCGAGAACAAAGCATTAACTGGAAAATACAATCAGCCATTTTAATAGCATAGAAATCGAGCGCACCAATGTGCGCTCCTTTTATTTTGAGTATTATGAAAAAAAACTTGTTTGAAATACTAGTCGGATCTTGGACTTTAGTTGAACTGATTGAAGTACCTTTAGAGGGTGGAGAGATTACAAATCCAATGGGAACCAAACCAAAAGGCATTATCATTTATAATCGTGACGGCTATATGTCGGCACAAATAATGAATACTGATTTTGAACATTCTGATACAAAAAATAATAAACCTTATCTGGCCTACTCCGGTCCTTTCAAGACTGATGACGAAAAACAGATAGTCAGTCATACCATGTATGTTTCGCTTTTTGAAAATTGGAGAGATCAGACACAAAACAGGAAAGTTCTTTTTAAAGATGGATTACTGCATCTGGAAACCGAGAAACCATTTATGAGTAATTCGCATTTGGTAATTCATAAACTTACCTGGAAAAGAATAGGACAACCAAATAAAAACCATTAATCAAAAACCAAATGAAAGCAATAGTCATAACGCAATCTGGAGGTCCAGATGTATTAAAATTACAAGAATATCCGACTCCGGAAGTAAGCGGAGACAAAGTATTAATAGAAGTAAAAGCAGCAGGGTTAAACCGTTCTGATATTTTCCAGCGTGAAGGCAATTATCCTGCGCCAACCGGAGTTTCATCTGAAATTCCCGGTTTAGAAGTATCTGGAATTATAGTCGAATGCGGTCCAGATGTTACCGATTTTAAAGTTGGTGATAAAGTCTGTGCTATTCTTGCTGGCGGCGGTTATGCAGAATATGTCAGCGTGCGCGAAGGTCAATGTCTTCCAATTCCATCAGGATTAACTTTTGCAGAAGCGGCAAGTCTGCCCGAAACGGTTTTTACAGTATGGTCAAATGTTTTCCAAAGAGGAGCTCTTAAATCTGGAGAAACTCTTTTGATTCATGGCGGTAACAGCGGAATTGGTATTACAGGAATCCAAATCGCTCATGCTTTAGGACTGCGTGTAATTGTGACGGTCGGATCTGATGAAAAAGGTCAAAAGTGCCTTGATCTTGGTGCTGATTCTTATATCAATTACAAAACTCAGGATTTCGAAACCGTTTTGCAGGAAGAAGGTGTTGATGTTATTTTAGATATGATTGGCGGCAATTACCTTAGTAAAAATGTAAACATCCTAAAACCCGAAGGCAGATTAGTGCATATTAATGCCGTAAGTGGCAGTCACGTAGATCTCGATATTTGGAAAGTGATGCTAAAGCGTTTAATTATTACCGGAAGTACATTAAGAAGCAGAGAGTATGATTTTAAAAGACAATTAGCTAAAGAAGTACAAAAAAACGTCTGGCCATTGATCGAATCGAAACAGTTTAAACCAATAATTTATAAAACTTTTCCTTTCACAGAAGCTCCTGATGCACATCGACTATTAGAAGACGGCAGCCATACAGGTAAGATTATATTAGTTCAATAATTACTGAAAAGAAAACGCAACCTAAAAAACAGTACTATGGAAAATCAAGGCGCATCTGTTGTTATTACGCACCACATTCTGGATGGGAAAGAACAGGAATATGAAAAATGGCTGGATAAAATTGTTCCTATTACGAAACATTCAAATGGTTTTATTGACTTGCAGATGGTGCGACCAATTCCGCATTTAACGTTTGTTTATACAGTCATTATCCGATTTGATACTATTGAAAACCTAAAATTATGGATGGAATCCGAAGATCGAAAAATACTCATTCAAAAAGCAAATCCTTTATTTAGAAAAAATGACAATTACCAAATAAAATCGGGGTTGGATTTTCTTTTTAATGCCGAAAATGAAGGGACTAAAGTACCTGTCCGCTGGAAACAATTCCTTGTTACCTGGTCAGCCATTTATCCATTGTCACTTTTAATTCCATTGTTGGCACTCCCCTTTCTAAGCTTTTTGAAAATCCCTCAAAATCATTACTTTGATGGATTAATAATTTCGGGAATCATCGTTTTTTTAATGGTATTTGTCGTAATGCCAAATTATACCAAACTGATCAAAAAATGGCTTTATAAATAATAAAGTCTATCCATTATATAAAATCAAAAATCACTGTTTATTGCAGTGATTTTTGATTTTAAATCCTTAAAAAATAAACTCATTATAGTTTAATAAGCCAAATAATTTCCTAAAGTTTCAACGACTCATTTTGCCCATCCAACGAATTCAAACTATAGTCCGCGTATATCTTTAATAGCTTTACAATAGAATTACAAACCAATATAATTAATCATCAAAAGCTATTATTATGACTACCGAATTATTAAGTTTCAAATACGAACTGGAAAAAAAAGAACCACGCACCAATGATGGCGGCACAACAAGAGGAGCTTCTGTAAAAGATTTTCCTGCTTCAATTGGCATTGCAGGAGTTTCAATGCGATTACAACCCGGAAGTATGCGCGAATTGCACTGGCATGCAAATGCAGCCGAATGGGCTTATGTTATTTCAGGAACTGTGCGTACGACTATTATTCATCCAAATGGCAAAAGTTATACTGATAATTTCGAACCGGGAGATGTTTGGTATTTCCCAAAAGGATACGGACATTCTATACAAGCAACAGGAACAGAAGAATGTCATTTTATTTTAATATTCGATAATGGTAATTTTTCTGAAGATCATACCTTTAGCGTAACCGATTTTGTATCCTGTATGCCACCGGAAATTGTTGCTCAAAACTTAGGAATCTCAGTTGAAGAAGTCGCTGCATTACCTCAAAAAGAAGCTTATTTTGCTGCCGGAATTGTTCCGGATGAACTATCCTTTACAGCCGCTTCCAGACCTGAAGAATCTGATGTCGAATTAACCAATTTACACCGTTATCCATTGCATTCTCAACAACCGAGAATAATTCCGGGTGGTGGTTTGCAAAGATTGGTAACGAGCAAAGAATTTCCTATCAGTACAACAATGGCAGGATCAATTATAGAACTACAACCTGGTGCTTTGAGAGAAATGCACTGGCATCCAAACGCTGATGAATGGCAGTATTATATTTCCGGTCAGGCCGAAATGTCTGTGTTTTTAGCAGAAAGTACAGTGGTAACGGAACAATTCAACGCAGGAGACGTTGGTTATGTGCCAATGGGCGCCGGACATTATATCAAAAACACAGGAGATACCGTTTGCAAAATTTTAATCGGATTTAACAGTGGTGTTTATCAATCTATTGATTTGAGCGAATGGCTTTCAGGAAATCCAAAGGATGTGGTGGTAACGAATTTTGGTTTGGCGAAAGGTGAAATCGAAAAATTTCCTAAAAGTAAATTATTCATTCAACCTTAAAAGTAAGCATTGTGGCTGCCGAAACACAGTTCATTGATTCGTCTGAACAAACCAGATCACAGGAAAAACTAGCCATTTTTTTGGCATTTATTGCTGGTTATCTTGATGCTACAGGTTTTCTTAAATGGAAAGTATATGTTTCTTTTATCAGCGGAAACAGTACGCAACTGGGAATCGCTTTATCAAGTGGTAAACTAAACATACTTATTTCATCTTTAAGTGTTATTGGCTGTTTTGTCTTCGGAATATACGCGGGAACCTGTATTTCGTTATGGCGAGAATCTAAAATTCAGACACTGCCATTTTATATTGTTTCCGGTATTCTGATTGTCTATACAATGGCATCCAATTATTATACTATAAATAACGGATTGTCGATTCCTATAATTCTATTTTCAACTGGCGTTATGAATACCATTGTAACAACAGTCGGAGACCAAAAAATAAATACCGATTTCGTAACAGGAACTCTAAATAGTCTGGCTAGAAATACAGCAATGCTAAGTCTGTCCCGCAATAAAAACAGTCGGAAGTTTTATAAACTGAATGCTCTTCGGCTTTTGTTATTATGGATTGGCTTTTTACTCGGAGCATCAGTTGTTCCGCTTATGCTTCCATTATTAAAAAACTGGACACTAATTCTGCCCGCTGCATTATTAAATATTTGTGCATTGCTATTGCTTATAACTGACTTTAACCTTAAAAATAAATCTTATGCTGAAGAAAAATGACATTGCCCCGGATTTTACACTATTTGCAACACCCGACCAAAAAATCACTTTATCAGAATTTAAAGGACAAAATGTGATTCTGGCTTTTTATCCAGCCGATTGGAGTCCGGTTTGCAGCGATCAAATGGCACTTTACAATGAAATGCTGAAATTTTTCAAGAAATACAATGCCGCAATTTTCGGTATTTCTGTAGATAGCAAATGGTGTCACATGGCTTTTTCTCAATCCAGAAATCTGCATTTCCCTTTATTGGCAGATTTTGAACCGAAAGGAGAAATATCAAAAAAATACGGTGTCTACAATGAGACCGAAGGCGAATGCAATCGTGCTCTATTTGTAATTGATAAAGAAGGAATTATACAATGGAGTTATCTCTCACCAATGGCGGTAAATCCCGGAGCTGATGGAATTCTGGAAGCTTTAGAAAAAATTTAAAACCAACTAATTATGTCACTACAACCAGAGGTCAGTAAAACTGATCATATACAAGGAAAAAAAGATGCTAAAATAGTAATCGTAGAATACGGAGATTATCAATGCCCTTATTGCGGGGCAGCTTATCCCGTTCTTAAAGAAATGATGAAGAAATACGGCAAACGGATAGAATTTGTTTTTAGAAATTTTCCATTATCAGAAATGCACCAATACGCCCGTCCTGCGGCAATTGTCGCAGAAGCGGCCGCATTGCAGGGAAAGTTTTGGGAAATGCACGATTCCATCTACGAAAATCAGAGAGTTTTAAGCGAACCCCTTTTATTAGAATTAGCCGATAAATTGGGACTAGATCCTTATCAATTTAATGCTGATATTAAAAAACCGGAACTGGCTGCAAAAGTAGATTCTGATTTTGAAAGTGGCGTCATGAGCGGTGTCAATGGTACTCCCTCCTTTTTTGTTAACGGAAGGAAATTTAATGCTGGCGCAGATGATCTGTTACTGCTTATAAGTGAAATTGTGAAATAAAGGAGTACTGATAAGTATCTATTTAACGGAGTAAATCTATATTTTGAACCAATTTTTAATTAAATTTACGTAAGAACCTTAATTATCAGAATATGGAAATAAATTATTCGGAATTAGTTTCCATCAAACACGTAAACGTCCAAAGAATAGACGGCAACGAGATTTCATCGTTTTTAGACACACTTTCCGTTGAGGAACCTTTGGAAATCAGGCTTTCTTATGGTTCTGATTCAGAGAGAATTCAAAAAAATATTTCGGTTACGATGCGAACTCCGGGCAATGATATTGATCTGGCAATAGGTTTTCTGTTTACAGAAGGAATTATTACTTCTTTTGAAGATGTTCAGGATGCTTATCCTTTAAAAACGAATTGTGTTTCTCAAAAGCAAAACATTGTACAGGTTGATCTTAAGGAGAGTTTCAGTCCAAATTTAATGCAGACGGATCGAAATTTCTATACCACTTCAAGTTGCGGCGTATGCGGAAAAAGTTCGATTCAGTCTATAAAAACGGTAAGTCCTTTTAGCAACTTAGTGAGACCAAAAATTGCTATTGATGCATCCGTTTTTTATAAACTTCCTGAAAAATTAAGAATCGCACAAAGTGATTTTGAATCCACTGGAGGTTTGCATGCTTCGGGACTTTTTAATAGTCAAGGCGATTTGATTCTTTTAACTGAAGATGTTGGAAGACACAATGCATTAGACAAATTAATTGGAAGATCATTAATAAACCAATCACTGCCTTTAAACGAACATATTTTGCTTCTAAGCGGAAGGGCAAGTTTTGAATTAATCCAAAAAGCAGCAATGGCCGGAATTTCTATCATTGCTTCTATTGGCGCTCCGTCGAGTTTGGCAGTCGAACTTGCAGCAGAATTCAATATCACTCTTTTAGGATTTCTAAAAGATAACAGATTGAACATATACAATTCATCGAATCAAACCGTAATCGTAACACAATAGCCATTAAACCAAAATGTAATGAAGAACGATCAGCAACAAAATACAGATGATTTAACCCATAAATTACCTGAAGCGGAAAATCCATACCAGCTTTCTAAACTTAAATTAACTAAAGTTGAAAAATGGGCAGCCGGTGTTCCTGCGGTGATGGCTGCGGTAAGTGATCTTATTGAAGACAAAACAGTTCTTAGAGGCGGAAAAGCTTTGTTTAAAATGAATCAAATGGGCGGTTTTGACTGCTCGAGCTGTGCGTGGCCAGATCCTGATGACGATCGATCTCCTTTGGGTGAATATTGCGAAAACGGAGCAAAAGCTTTAGCTGAAGAAGCTACAACCAAAAAAGTTACTGCTGCTTTCTTCAAAGAAAATTCTGTTTACAGTCTTTCTCAGTTAGATGATTATCAGATTGGAAAAATGGGAAGATTGACGGAACCTGTGTATTTGCCCGTTGGCGGAACGCATTATCAGCCTATCACCTGGGAGGATGCTTTTGGAAAAATTGCTTCTCATTTAAATGCACTAGAATCTCCAAATGAAGCTGCTTTTTATACTTCGGGAAGAACCAGTAATGAAGCTTCGTTTCTTTATCAGCTTTTTGCAAAAGAATTTGGAACCAATAATATGCCGGATTGCTCTAATATGTGCCACGAAACTTCCGGAACTGCTTTGAAAACTACAATCGGAATTGGAAAAGGAACAGTTACTTTAGAAGATTTTTACGATACTGATCTTATTATAATAATCGGACAGAATCCAGGAACTAATGCACCCCGAATGCTGAGCGCTTTAGAAAAAGGCAAAAAAAACGGCGCAAAAATCATTGCTGTCAATCCGCTGCCTGAAGCTGGTTTAATGGGATTTCATAATCCGCAGGCCATAAAAGGAATAATTGGTTCTGGCGGAAAACTAACCGATCTTTTTCTTCCCATAAAAATCAACGGCGATATGGCTTTGCTGAAAGCTATTGAACTTTTGTTAATTGAATTGGAAAAGAAAAATCCGGGGGAAGTTTTTGACCATGAATTCATCAGAGACAAAACAACTGGTTTTGAAAATTTCCAGAAACAATTTGAAAATTTAGATTTAGATCATCTTGCCTTTCTTTCCGGAGTTTCTAAAGAATTAATTATTGAAGCTGCAGAAATGATTGCTTTCAAAAAAAGAATTATCATTTGCTGGGGAATGGGACTTACACAACAGCCAAATGGCGTTGACATGATTAGAGAAATTGTCAATATTCTATTGATTAAAGGCAGTATTGGAAAACCCGGCGCCGGTGTCTGTCCGGTTCGCGGACACAGTAATGTGCAGGGAAACCGAACGATGCTTATTGATGAGAAACCTACAAACGAACAATTAGACCGTCTGCAAGCTTATTTTGGATTTAATCCACCAAGAAATCACGGTTATGATGTCGTTGGAACTATAAAAGCAATTCATGAAGAGAAAGTAAAAGTGATGTTCTGCATGGGAGGAAATTTTCTATCGGCTGCGCCAGATACTACTTATACTGCTGAAGCACTTAGAAAACTGAAACTTTTGGTTTGTGTATCTACGAAACTCAACAGAGGTCATTTAATACACGGAAAAGAATCTCTGATACTGCCAACGCTTTCCCGAAGTGATATGGATATCGTAAATAACGAAATACAGATTATCAGTACCGAAAATTCTATGGGTGTTGTGCAGTCTTCAAAAGGCGTACTTCAACCCATATCAGACCAATTCCTAAATGAAACTCAAATTGTCTGCCGTATGGCCATGGCAACGCTTGGTGAAAAATCTGTTGTTAATTGGCTGCTGTATCATGGCAGTTATGATGCCGTGAGAGACGCAATCGAAAACTGTATTCCGGGTTTTGAAAATTACAATGTCAGAGTTAGGGAAAAAGGTGGTTTTTATCTGCCAAATGCTCCTCGTCATGGCGAATTTAAAGCCAAAGAATCGGCTGATCGTGCGGCATTTACTTTAACTGAAATTCCCGATAACGAATTAGAAGCAGATGAATACATGATGGCTACAACGCGCACGCATGATCAGTTTAACACTACTATTTACGGCATGGATGATCGCTACAGAGGAATAAAAAATGAACGACGCGTTATTTTTATGAATCAAAATGATATTGATAAAGCAGGATTCAAAGCGGGAGACAAAGTAGATTTATTCAATTACAATGATGGAATCGAACGAATTGCTCCTTTATTCCTTATCGTTTCGTATCAGATTCCAGAGCGGAATACGGTAACTTATTTTCCTGAAACAAATGTATTGGTATCTGTAAATAATGTCGTGAAAGAAAGTAATATGCCAGCCTCTAAATACGTGAAAATAAAAGTAAAAAAACATGACCCTGCCATTTACCAAAAGATAAAACGAATGTAATTCTTCAGTAAAACCAACCAAAATAATGTTTTCTTAAAGTACGGAAATAAAATTATTGCTTAATTCAATCTGAACATCGTTGTTCTAATCAGGATTTTCAAAGCAATAAAAGGGAAAGCTATGCTTTGGAGTTATCATATAATCTTTCTGAAATACTGAAACTGTTTTGTAAAACATCGAAGTAGAATTGGGTAGTTTGACGACCCTAAATATCAAAAAAACAATTCAAAACTTTCATTTTATTCCTTTTCCAAAATCAGCCTCTTTCGAAAAAAATGCTGTTTAAAATACTTTTTTATTAAAAGCGGATAATAAATCTACGAAATATCGTAAATTCAAAAACACTTCAAAAACACTTAAAGCCTTACAAACAAGCGAATTAATATACACGGCATATTGTTTGAAAATACTGTACCAAAAATATTCTTAATCAAAAAATATGGAAACAGTACTTCGAAAAAAAAAAAGATAAAAAAGAGATTTTTTTCTTTCTTAATCTACATTAATCAACAAACTTTCATTCCTGTTCTAAGTTTGTAAAAAAAAACAACAACATAATTGAATCAAAATCAGATTTAATTACGATCAGAATTTTAAACAATTATATATAAACATTTATTAATCCAAAACCACATTAAGATGAGCACTATTAAAGCACAAGACGGAACAGAAATTTTTTACAAAGATTGGGGAACAGGTCAGCCAATTGTTTTTCACCACGGATGGCCATTATCATCTGATGACTGGGATGCACAGATGATGTTTTTTCTAAAACAAGGATACAGAGTTATTGCACATGATCGTCGCGGACATGGTCGCTCTGGTCAAAGTTCTGAAGGAAATAACATGGAAACTTACGCTTCAGACGTAGCAGCATTAACTGAAGCACTTGATTTAAAAGATGCTATTCACGTAGGACATTCAACCGGAGGTGGAGAAGTAATCCGTTACGCTGCAAAATACGGAAAAGGACGTATTGCAAAAGCAGTAATCATAAGCGCTGTAACACCTATTATGATTCAAAACGAAGATAATCCTGAAGGTGTTCCTTTAGCTGTTTTTGATGAAATCAGACAAGGAACCGGGTTCAACAAAGCGCAATATTTCTACGACTTCCCTATTCCATTTTACGGATGGAACCGCGAAGGACAAACTATTAAAGAAGGAATTAGACACAATTGGTGGCGTCAGGGCATGATGGGATCTGTTTATGCTCATTATGAAGGCATCAAAGCTTTCTCAGAATCCGATTTTAAAGAAGATCTTAAAAGTTTAGACATTCCCGTTTTGGTACTTCACGGAGAAGATGACCAAATTGTTCCTTACGATCAGGCTCCAAGGGCGGCAAAACTTTTGAAAAACGGAAAACTAATTTCTTATCCTGGTTTCCCTCATGGTATGCCAACTACAGAAGCAGAAACAATCAATAAAGATATTCTTGCTTTTATCAAAGAATAATTTTTCTTAATAAAGAAACTAAAAACTGTCTGCAAGGGGACGCCTTTACCGACGGTTTTAAATCTTCCAAAAAGGGTTTCTATTTGAACTGAAATCAAACAGAAACTTTCTACACTTTTTCCTGTATAACGAATAAGGCTTAATAAAATCACGAAATATCGTAAATGCTTTTGGCATCCCAATAGCACAATGTCTTGCTATACAATAAAATGAATGTTTGGCACTTCATTGGCTTGACTAATTATAAATCTAAAAAAATAAATATCATGAAACCATCCGTAAACTTATTATCACCAGATAACCATGCATTAGTATTAATCGATTTTGAAGGACAAATGGCTTTTGCAACCAATAATATTGCAATAAGTGAACTTCGTAATAATGTTGCTATTATCTGTGGTGCGTCTAAAATTTTTAATGTACCCACTATTGTAACTACTGTTTTTGAAGAAAGTTTTGCGGGTCCTGTTTTTCCGGAAATCGAAGAATATTATCCAATTGCCACTTCAGGTTATATCGATCGTACTACAATGAATACCTGGGAAGATGAAAATGCTTACAAGGCTATTACGGGAACAAAAAAACAAAAAATAGTTTTAGCCGGATTATGGACAGGTGTTTGCATCGTTGGTCCGGCTTTATCAGCACTTGAAGAAGGTTACGAAGTTTATGTTATCACAGATGCGTGTGGTGATGTGAGTGATGAAGCTCATGAACGTGCTATTCAGAGAATGATCCAGGCAGGTGCACAACCTGTGACTTCTATTCAATATATCTTAGAACTGCAAAGAGACTGGGCGCGTCAGGAAACCTATGTTCCGGTAACAAACTTAATGAAAAAACACGGTGGTTCTTATGGTTTAGGAATTCACTATGCTCACAACATGCTGAAACACTAATTCGACTAATTCATTTTATTATAAATCTCTTACGCTTCATTATGTTGGAATCATCAAAATCCATATCGCCAAACAAATTCTTCCGGATTATTCTTTTATGCTTTCTTTTAATTGGAACAACGACAATAGCTCAAAGTTTTAAGCTTTTGCGTTACGATGAAAATTATGAATTTCTAAAAGATTCAAACAGAAACTTTTATGAAAAACTAAAATTCATTCCGTTAAACAAACAGAAAGATATTTATATGTCTCTTGGAGGCGAAGCCCGATATGAATATGTTGATTTCAACAATGAAGATTGGGGAAGATTAAATATTGGTCACAACAATTTTTTACTGCAACGTTATGATCTTCATGCCGATATTCATTTAGGAAAAACCTTTAGAGTATTTGCTCAGTTAAGAAGTGCCCTCGAAGACGGCCGCGTAAACGGAGCAAGAGGAATTGATGAAGATCAGTTAAATGTTCAGAATTTGTTTCTGGATGTAAATGTCTGGCAGCAAAAAGACAAAAAAATAACCATTCGTGCCGGAAGACAGGAATTAGATTATGGTTCCGGAAGATTAATTTCTGTTAGAGAAGGTCCAAATGCAAGACTTTATTTTACAGGAGCCAAATTAATGTATAACTCTTCAAGAGTATCTGTTGATGCCTTTGCGATGATGGCAGATACAATTCATACAGGAGTTTTTGACAATAAAATGTCTAAACAATTCAATCTATGGGGAGCTTATTCTAAAATAATCTTTCCAAAAGCAGGAAATCTCGATGTTTATTATCTCGGAATAAGAAGAGACGAATCGCTTTTTGAAGAAGGAATCGCTCCGGAAAGACGTCATACAATTGGAACAAGATTATGGAAATACGGCGGCGGATTTATATACAATCTGGAAGCGGCCTATCAATTTGGAACTTTTGGCTCAGGGGATATTAATGCCTGGACAGGATCTGTCGACATTGGATATATGTTTGAAAACACAAAATTTAAACCTACGATAAATCTCCGAAATGACTATATCTCAGGAGATAGAAATCAGGGAAATGGAAATCTTCAGACGTTTAATCCGCTTTATCCAAAAGGAGGTTATTTTGGCTTTAGCCCTCAGGTTGGCCCCGTAAACCTTATCGACATTCATCCTTATGTTACGATGGATTTACTGCCACAACTTAAGATGCAGGTCGATATGGTATTAAACTGGAGATACTCAACTCAAGATGGAGTTTACAGGCCAAGCGGCATGCTGAACCTTCGCGGAAGCGATTCTGACGAAAAATATATTGGAACTGCTTATCTGGCTAATTTCACGTACAACGTAAACAAATATATTTCAGTAGTCAGTGGTATTCAATACTTTAAAACTGGTGCTTTTATCAATGACATTATTCCGAACTCAAAAGATGGTGTTTTCTTTAACACCCGACTTGGATTCAAATTTTAACAATACTAAACCCTTAACAATGAAAACAAAAACTTCAATTTACAAATTCAGATACTCCTATCTCTTTCTTTTAATCCTAACATTTTCGTTTAATGGCTTTGCACAAACAGCTTCAATCGGTTCTACAGTTACCTGGGGAAAAGTAGATGGAGTTGCCGTAAACGGATTGGTTCAGGGTCCATCCGCTGCAGAAGCTGACCTTCAGGTTGCTTGTGTTTTTGAATATACAGAAGGTGATATTTTCAATCCTCCTGCTCTTCCGGCAAATTTAAACGGAATGGTACATTTAGACGATGCCTTAAAAGGTATTATAACTGAATTACGTAAAAGCGGAAAATTTACAGGTCATTCTCTTGAAACTTTATTGATTACACCTCCAAAAGGAACTTTGGCTTCAAAACAATTATTACTGATTGGATTGGGAGACCGCACCAAATTTACTCCTGATTTAATGATTAGCGTTGGAAGCACCGCTATGCGTGAAGCTTTACGTTTGGGCGTTTCCAACTATTCTTTTGCAAGTGATATTAAAGATGCAGGAATTGATTCTCCAACGGCTTTGGTGGCTACAAATGTAGTTTTAGGTTCATTCGAAGCTTATAGAACACAATCTTATCTAAAAGCAAAAAAATTAGCTGACTACAAACCTTTAACAAAAGTTATTCTGCTTGCAGGACCTGCTTTTTATACTGTTGCCGGCGAGGGAATCAAAGAGGCTATTGCAAAATTGAACGCTAAATAATCGAAATTATGAAAGCAGATCTAATTCTATTCAACGGTAAAATTCATAGTTTCAACACCGAAACACCAAACGTAACCGCAGTTGCCATAAAAGATGGGAAATTTATTGCTGTGGGAAACGACAGCAGTGTTATGGAATTGGCATCTGAAGAAACTAAAATAATCGATCTTCAAAATAAAAGAGTGGTTCCCGGAATTAACGATTCTCACATTCACCTGATCCGAGGTGGTTTGAATTATAATTTAGAATTGCGATGGGATGGTGTTCCTTCACTTGCAGATGCGCTCCGAATGCTAAAAGAACAAGTAGATCGTACACCAAATCCGCAATGGGTTCGTGTGGTTGGCGGCTGGTCTGAATTTCAGTTTGCCGAACGCAGAATGCCAACTCTTGAAGAAATCAATGCGATAGCTCCTGAAACTCCGGTTTTTATTTTGCATTTGTATGATAGAGCCATTATGAACAGAGCAGCCTTAAAAGCGGTTGGTTATACTAAAAATACACCTGCCCCGCCGGGAGGACATATTGAGAGAGATACAAAAGGCGAACCAACCGGATTGATCATTGCAACACCAAATGCTATGATTTTGTATTCGACTTTGGCTAAAGGCCCTACTCTTTCGTATGAACATCAAATCAATTCGACACGTCATTTTATGAAAGAACTGAATCGTTTTGGAATTACCAGTGTTATTGATGCCGGCGGCGGATTCCAGAATTTTCCGGACGATTATAAAGTGGTCAATGAACTGAACGAAAAGAAACAATTAACGGTTCGAATTGCCTATAATCTTTTCACTCAAAAACCGAAACACGAATTTGAAGATTTTGAAGATTGGATTGATACCGTGAAATTATATCAGGGCGATGATATGTATCGTCATAATGGAGCGGGCGAAATGTTAGTTTTTTCTGCAGCTGATTTTGAAGATTTTCTACAACCAAGACCTGATCTTCCTGAAAACATGGAAGCCGAATTGGAAAAGGTTGTTCGTCTTTTGGTAGAAAACCGCTGGCCGTTCAGACTTCATGCTACTTATAATGAAAGTATTACGCGCTTTTTGAATGTTTTTGAAAAAATCAACAGAGAAATTCCTTTTAACGGACTTCCTTGGATTTTTGACCATGCGGAAACTATTGACGAAAGAAACATCGAACGTGTAAAAGCGCTGGGAGGCGGCATTGCAATTCAAAGTAGAATGGCGTATCAGGGAGAATATTTTACGGATCGATATGGAGCAAAAGCAGCAGAAAACACACCGCCAATCAAAAAAATGATTGAAATGGAAGTTCCTGTTGGTGCAGGATCAGATGCTACCAGAGTAAGCAGTTACAATCCGTGGGTTTCCATGTATTGGATGACGGTCGGAAAAACGGTTGGAGGTCTACAATTATACAATGAAACGAGATTGAACAGACAAACCGCTTTGGAACTTTATACTAGAGGAAGCGCCTGGTTTTCTCAGGAACAGACTAAAAAAGGAGATATTAAAGTAGGAATGTTTGCGGATCTAGTAGTCCTGGATCGTGATTATTTTACAATTGACGACGAAGACATCAAAAAAATCGAATCGGATTTAACGATTGTCGATGGAAAAATTGTCTATGCAAATGGTGATTTTTCTTCATTCTCACCGCCTCACATTCCGATTTTACCTGATTGGTCGCCAACGAATATTTACAACGGATATCCTGTTAGAAGCGGTTTGCAGAGTGCTATAGAAAAAAATGCAAAAGCGGATGCAAAACCAAAACTGACAGCACAAATTCATAGCTGCTCCGGAAGTTGTGATGTTCACGCTCACAATCACGATGTTGCCAGAATGAGCAATGTTCCTGTAAATAATTATAACGCATTTTGGGGCGCTTTGGGCTGTTCCTGTTTTGCATTTTAAACTGAAAAAATGAACGAAATTATTAAACTAATCCTGCACTCCGATTTAGGATCAACATTGAACAATACAGCAATTTTAGTTTTTAGAATACTGCTGGCTGTTGAACTATTCAGAGTACATGGAATGAAAAAATTCAGATTGGAAAACGGACAAAAAGAACATGTTCCGAATCCACTGCATTTACCGGAAAAACTAAACGGGTTAATGGCAACATTTTCAGATACTGTAGTTCCTGTTTTTATTATACTAGGCTTAGGAACCCGTTTGGCTGTCCTTCCAACAATTGGTGTTACTGCAATTGGTTATTTTGTAGTACACCGAAAAGATTCACTGGAAGTCCGTGACGTTCCTTATATGTACACTTTATCCTTATTACTGCTGCTTGCACTTGGAGCAGGAACCTATTCACTTGATTATTATTTATTAAACCTTATTTAAAAATGAAAGCAAACATCGGAATCAAACAAGAAAGCATCACAACAGTAGTGGATGTATTAACAAAAGTCTTAGCTGACGAATTTGTATTGTATACCAAAACAAAAAAAGCACACTGGAACGTTGAAGGTCCGGATTTCTACAACAAACATCTTTTCTTTGAACAGCAATACGAAGCACTTGACGAAATTGTTGATGCAGTTGCCGAAAGAATCAGAACTTTAGGACACTACGCTCCGGGAACTTTAAAAGAATATCTGGCATTAACGCATTTAACAGAAGAATTAAAAGGTCAAAACGACAGCATCAGTTACATTAAAGAGTTATTGGTGGATCACGAAAGCATTTTAATTCATTTGCGTGAGAACATCAATAATTTTGCTTCAGAACTTCAGGATGCCGGAACAAGTGATTATATCACTGGTCTTTTAGAAACGCACGAAAAAATGGCCTGGATGCTTAGAGCACACTTAAGCTAAAAAATAATTTTATGGAAATACAAAAAAACATTTGGTACGTAACCCTGCTTCTCACGATGATAGCAGGGTATTGCGATACCGTAACCTTTGTCGCGGCGGATTCTATATTTTCAGCTCATGTTACGGGTAACTTTATTGTCTTTGCTTATCAGATTATCAAAGGCTCAGACATTCATGCGTGGGTAAAACTGCTTACTTTCCCCGTCTTCATCTTAGCCGTCATTACCGGTGGAAGAATTGCTTTAAAAAGTGCTAATCATTACACTATTTTATGCTGGGAAGGTGTTATTCTGGCAGTAAGTGGTATTGCTTCTTACATTTTTGGATACTTAGAAAATACAGCTGAATGGACAGTTTATGCTATAGCCATGACAACTGTATTTGCAATGGGACTTCAGAATGCTTTTGGAAAGCTTTACGCCAAAGAAACTTACGGTCCAACAACCATGATGACAGGAAATGTAACTCAGGCTTCTCTTGATCTTGGAAATCTGCTCAAAAACGGATTAAAAGATGTCGATGTGCTTTTAAGTTTTAAGAAGCAACTTGTTACTATTATTGGATTTCTTACAGGCTGTTTTTTAGGAGCAGTTGCCGGAAAGTTTTTTGGATTAGGAACTTTAATTATTCCCGGTACAGCCATGATAATTTGTTATTGGTATCACCGCGAAAGCTAGAAAAACATTGACATCAGGTTGCAGTTTTCTGATAATAGAGTATCTTTAAAAATTGAAATTTAATCCCCTAAACCACTTGAAAAATTACTCCTGTTTTCTTTGTCTTGCATTTTTAATGTTTCTTATAAACACAAAAGGAAATGCACAGTCTGTTGAAAACCCTGACGAATTAAACAAGAAAATAGCTGAAGCTCAAAACAATACTAAAAAAGTAGAATTGCTTTTAAGGTTAAGCAGCTATTATCTCAATAAAACAGGCGAAATTAAAGCAGATCTGGACAATGCAGATCGTATCAATACACAAGCCAATTTATTAAGTGATCGTTTAAAGTATAAAGTCGGGAAAGGAAAATCAATTCTTTTAGGGGCTCAGATTTACAGAGAAAAAGGCGATATCGAAAATGCATTAGAAAAAACCAAAAACGCGATTGCCTATTCTAAAAAAAATAATCTTATAGAGCAGCAGGCAGCAAGTTATGCCGAATTCTCTATATATGATGCCGATGTTGAACAAAAAGCCAAATACAAAAAACTAGCCATTCAGTTTTATAAAAAGGCCGGAGCCAAAGAAAAACAAGCTACAACTTTAAAAGAACTGGGTGAATTATACAGTATAAATGAACAGCCGGATAAAGCAGAATCGTTTTTACTCGAATCTCTTGCACTTTATAAAACAATAAAATACAAAAAGCTGCAAGGTGTTTACAATCTGCTTTCGGAAGTAAATACCCAAAAAGGCAATTATCCAGAGTCTTTAAAATTTGCACTTTTAGCAGAAAAAACAGCTATTGCCGTAAATGATACTTCACTACAGTTAAGCTCTATTTACAATCATGTTGGACTTGTTTATTATTACTTGCGCCAAAATGATGATGCAGAAGAATACTGGTATAAAGCCTTTGAAATTGCTAAAAAACATAACGATACAGAGTATGTTAGAACAATCGGAGAAAATCTTTGTTCATTGCTTATTCGTCAGAAAAAAGAAAAAAATGCTCTTAAACTGATTAAAGAAATGCAGGTAAAATTTCCAAGCTCTAACATGGAACGAATCATGAAAGAGAATTACCTGCTTTTTAATATTTACAGAATCTTAAATGATAATGCAACGGCTGCAATTTACTATAGAAAACTGGCTGATTTCTATGGTAAAAATGCAGATCGAAACGGAAACAGCATTGCGATTTTAAGAAGTTTTGCTTCTTATCAGTATCAAATAAAAAAATACGATGATTTCTACAGAACGGTAAAAAGACTGGACACTTTGGCGGCAAGCGCAGGAAACAATTTAATTCGGTCAGAAAGTTATTTAATCTGGTTTAAAGCCGATTCTTCCAGAGGAGATTATCTGAATGCCATCAAACATTATCAACTGTATAAAAGTTTATCTGATTCTGTTTTTAAAGGCGAAAAAAGCAAACAGATTAACAGTCTTCAGATCGAATTTGAAAGCGAGAAGAAAGATAAAAATATAGATTTACTGCAACAACAGGCGAAAGTACAACAAATACAGATTCAGAAAGATAATGTAATCCGATCTGTTTTTATAGGAAGCGTTGTTGTTCTGATACTTTTTTTAGCGTTTTTGTATAATAGCTTCAGAATAAAAAAGAAAAAGAACGAAGCATTAGAAATACAGCGTCAGCAGATTAACGAACAAAACGAGCTGAACAAAAAAATGCTCATTGAAAAAGAATGGCTTTTAAAAGAAATTCATCATCGTGTGAAAAACAATCTTCAGATTGTGATTAGTTTATTAAACACACAATCTGCTTATCTCGATAACGAAGATGCCTTAATGGCGATACAAAACAGCCAGCACAGAATGCACGCTATGTCTTTGATTCATCAAAAACTATATCAGTCTGATAATCTGGCTAATATTGACATGTCCTGGTACATTTATGAGTTAATCAGTTATATGAAAGAATGTTTTAATACTGATAACAAAATCCATTTTGTACTCGATACTGAAAAAGTCTGTCTTGATGTTGCTAAAGCGGTTCCGTTAGGGCTAATTATAAATGAAGCCATAAATAATGCTATTAAATATGCTTTTCCGTCAAACCGAAAAGGAGAAGTCATTATTAGTCTGAAAAAAATAGAAAATAATGATTACAAACTTATTATAGCAGACAATGGTGTTGGGCTTCCGGAAGATTTTCATGACACCGAAAGAGATTCTCTCGGAATGAATCTAATGATGGGATTGACAGATCAAATTGATGGAAATTTTGAGATGAAAAATGACAATGGGTTAAAAATCACGATTACGTTTACAAGAAATACAGAATTTGAAGTTATAGACGAAAGTTCTGAAATCATATAAATCAAGGTAATGAAGGAGAAAATTCTAATTGTTGAAGATGAATTTATTGTAGCAAATGATTTAAAAATCATGCTAATTAAAGCGGGCTATCAAATAATCGGTATTGCTTCATCGGTTGTTCAGGCCAGAAAGTTAATCGAGGACAAAAAACCGGACTGGGTATTGCTGGACATTATGCTAAAAGGCAGTCTAACCGGAATTGATCTCGCATGGGAACTTCGGGAGTTACAACTTCCTTTTCTTTATATTTCTGCCAATACCAACCAAAGTACGCTCGAAGCTGTTAAAGCAACACATCCGTATGGTTTTATGGTGAAGCCTTTTCGCGAAAAAGATCTTATCGTAATGCTTGATATTGCTAAATACAGATTTGATCAGGAAACAGGAACATTAACCGATAAAAATACCCATGAAGAAAATCAGGAAATAGACGGAATCATTGGCAGCAGCCCACTTCTAAAAGAAGTCATTGAAAAGATAAAAATTGTGGCTCCCGCAGAAACTTCTGTCTTAATTTTAGGAGAAAGCGGAACCGGGAAAGAAAGAGCCGCACATTCTATACACGAACTTTCCGGGCGCAAATCCAGTCCGATTGTGGTTGTAAACTGTGCTGCTTTGCCCCATTCACTAATAGAATCAGAACTTTTTGGGCATGAAAAAGGCGCTTTTACCGGAGCCAACTCTATGCGAATCGGAAAATTTGAACAGGCACATGAAGGCACTATTTTTCTGGACGAAATTGGAGAATTACCACTTGATTCACAGGTAAAGTTATTGCGTGTTTTACAGGAAAAGGAAATTCAGCGTCTTGGCGGTAATAAAACCATTAAAGTCAATGTCCGAATTGTTGCCGCAACCAACAGAACCTTAGAAAAAGAAGTTGCAGAAGGTCGTTTCAGACTGGATTTGTATTATCGTTTAAATGTATTTCCAATACAACTTCCAACCCTCAAGGAACGCAAAGAAGACATTGAAGCTCTTGCCTATTATTTTGTAAAAAAATATGCGATAAGTTCCCGTAAAAATGTAACAGTCATAAGTCCGATTGCTTTAGAACAATTAATGCAGTACGACTGGCCGGGTAATATTCGCGAATTAGAACATTTGATTGAAAGAAATGTCCTGCTCGCCAAAACCAGTGAAATTGAAAAATTTGATCTTCCATCCCACAATCAACAACCTTTAGAATTGAAATCCGGAGGATTAAAATCTATGGAAGAAATGGAAAAAGAGCATATTATGAATGCTCTTCAACTCTGCAATGGTAAAGTTTCCGGCCCGGGCGGAGCAGCAGAATTACTTAAAATGCAGCCACAGACGCTGTTCTCAAAAATGAAAAAATTAGGTATCAAACAAGGATACAATTAAGAAACACTGAAGTCACATTTCCTGAATCAATAAGCGCATAGAAACCTATGGGCTGGAAAAGTATTGTCTCTTCGGATTTAAAAAAATCAAAAAAAATGGAAAAAGAAACGATTAGAATAGAAAATTTCAGCGATGCTGTTTTTGCCATTGCGATTACGCTTTTGGTACTGGATCTTCATGCTCCGGACATACAAACTGTAAAAAATGGTGCTGAATTATTAGCGTATTTAAAAAACGAATGGACAGCGTATCTTGCTTTTACGCTATCGTTTTTCAGTATTTTTATTATGTGGGTCAATCATCACAAGATTTTCAAACAAATCTATAGTCGCAATACAGCCATTATGTTTTCAAACGGATTAATTCTTTTTCTTGTAACTGCAGTATCTTATCCTACGGCGCTTTTATCGCGATTTTTCGAAGGAGAAGCTTCCAGTATTTCGGTTGCTATTTATACCGGAATTTTTGTTCTTATCAATATTTCGTATAATCTGCTTTGGTTTATTGCCAGTAACAATAAAAAACTTTTACGTCCCGGCATTACCAATTCAGCAATCAAAAAAATAAGAAACAATTATCTATACGGATTCCCGACTTATTTAATTGCCTTCGGAATTTCGTTTCACTATCCAGCTGCTGCTTTGGCAATCAGCATGCTTTTATTGATTTATTGGGCTGTTTCTTCGGGGAAAATTAATATGGTCGAAGAATAAATCAATCCAGAAAATGCTTTTTTTTAATGCCTAATTTATGCATTCTGGAAATTAAAGTTGTACTTGGAAGTCCCAGTAAAATCGCAGCACCCTGAGGTCCGGAAATTCTTCCGTTGCATTTTTTTACCACTTTCAAAATATGCTCTTTCTCTACTTCCTGTAAAGTTTTAATATAAAAATCCGGTTCTGTAGTATAAGACTTCGGTTTATAAATTTCAGGGAGAATGATTTCTTTTATTAGCTCATCTTTTGCAAACAGAATACTTCTTTCGATGATATTCTCAAGCTCTCTAACATTTCCGGGCCATTCATAAACCATCATGCTGTTTAATACTTTCTTAGAGAAGCCTTTTATCTTCTTCCCTATTTTCAAACTGTGCCTTTCCAGAAAAAATTCTCCTAAAACCCGAATATCTTCTTTTCGTTCCCGAAGTGGCGGAAGTGAAATTGGAAACACATTTAAACGATAATACAAATCACTTCTGAATCTTTCTTCTGCAACTTCTTTTTCTAATGAACGGTTAGTTGCAGCAATTACCCTTGCATTTACTTTGATCGTCTCTTTTCCTCCAATTCTTTCAATCTGTTTTTCCTGAAGCACACGAAGCAATTTCCCCTGAAGTTCCAAAGGCAACTCCCCTATTTCATCCAGAAAAATAGTACCATCCTGCGCCTGTTCAAATTTTCCAATTCTTTGTTCGGTTGCTCCGGTAAAAGCGCCTTTTTCATGTCCGAACAATTCACTCTCAATTAGATTTACCGGAATTGAGGCACAATTTACTTTTATGATTCTATTTTTTGAAACCGTCGATAAACGATGTACTGCATCGGCAACCAATTCTTTTCCGGTTCCTGTTTCTCCATAAATCAAAACGGTCGATTGTGAGGGCGCAACTTGAGCAATCAACTCAGAAACCTGTTTCATTACGGCGCTGTCACCCACAATTCCTACTGAGTCAGTTTCATTTGAAGTTTCTTTTTCTTCTTCTTTTTGAACAGAACTTTGCTTGAGTTTTTTTAGTTCGGCAATTTCACTTTCATATTTCTCACTAAGAGCAATGTTTTGGATGGTTATAGATAACTGAGTTGCAATTCCTCTTATAATTCGGTTAGATTCTCTGCTAAAAGTCTGTGCACTTTTAAAAAACATAAAAAGAACATTGCTTTTTCCTTTAGCATAAGGCAGCGAAATACCGATTCCGTTTTTAAAACCGCTGTCATTTGCTTTCTTAATAAACTCAGGAAAGGAATTCTGATTTTTTAAATCAAAAACAACGGCATCGGCAGAATCCAGACAAGTATCGAAAAAACCATCATTTACAGGATATTTTTTTAAGTCTTTATCTTTCTGAAGGAATTGACAGAAAACAGAATATTCTGTTTCACTTTCATTTGAAGAAGCCAAAATAAAATCATCAAAAAAAATTTGTTCTTTCAATTGGCCTATCACCACATTTAATTCTTCTTTAGTTAAAGTCTGACCGATTTCCGAACAAAACGACATAATTAGCATTTGTTCTCTTTCTCTTTCCTGCAATCGGTTCATCATAATTGGAGTTTGGTCATTCGGCTTTTCCATAAATAAAAAATTCTCGCGGTATTTTATACCGTAAATTTAAGAAAGAGCCTTTATTAAATTGTGATTCCTTTTCTAAATATGCAGATTGAAATCATAAAATTACGATATATCGTATTAATGAAAAATTGGATAAAACGCCAAACCTCTCATAAACAATACCTTTTTTAAACTGGAATATTATTTGGGTAATAGTAATGGCACAATATTCTATGCCTTTTTATTTCTTAATCTATGTTAATCGATTCAGAACTATATCGGAAGTAAACTTGCAATAGAAAAATCAATAAACCATTTAATATAAAAATACCATGGAAAACAAAATTTTAGGCTTACACCATATTACTGCAATTGCAGGTGATGCGAAACAAAACTTCAATTTTTATTCTAAAATATTAGGATTACGTTTCATCAAAAAAACCGTAAACTTCGATGATCCGGGAACCTATCACTTTTACTTTGGTGATGAGGTTGGAAGTGCGGGAACAATTTTAACTTTTTTCCCTTGGGGGTCTGCGATTCAACAAGGCAGAGAAGGTTCGGGAATGGCTACAAAAATTGGTTATTCTGTACCAAAAGGAAGTCTTGATTTCTGGCAGAGACGTTTTGATCAGTACAAGGTTACTTATGAAAAACCTGCTGAGAAATTTGGAGAAAAATACCTTAGTTTTCAGGACCCGGACGGTTTAAAATTAGAATTAATCGAATCTGAAACAGAAGATAACCGAAAAGCCTGGGAAACAGAGGAAGTAAAGGCAAATGTGGCTACAAAAGGTTTTCATAACGTTACACTGACATTAAAAGACGTCAAACCAACTGCTGCTGTTTTAACAGAAATATTCGGTTATAAATTAATCGGTCAGGAAGATAACCGTTTCCGTTACGCTACAGCTACTGTAGAAAATGCCGCTATTGTTGATTTGGTAGAAATACCGGAAGAAAAAAAAGGTCATGTAGCTAACGGAACTGTACATCATGTCGCTTTCCGCGTAAAAAATGATGAAATTTTAATGCATTTCCGTGACAAAATTGAAGAATATGGATTATCAATTACACCTCAGATTGACAGACAATATTTCCACTCTTTATATTTTAGAGAACCGGGAGGTGTTTTATTTGAAATTGCTACTGACAATCCGGGATTTACTGTAGATGAACCTTTGGAAGAATTGGGCCAAAACTTAAAACTTCCTGCTCAATATGAAGCACATCGAAAAACCATCGAAAATAATTTGGTTAAAATCAATTAATCCGGAGCCAGCTTCACCACATAAAAGCAATTTTTAATGCTTTTATGTGTTGCTATATAAAACTGTTTAAAAAGGATCTTTCCTTAAGTTCTAAGTATCGATAAATTATCCAAAAAAGTCTAAAAAAGTACAAGTTTAGAAGAATATATCTTTTTGTAAAGTGTTAGCTTTACTGCAAGAAACCAAGTCAAAATATGAAAAAAATACTACTCCATACTTTACTATATTTTTTTTCTATAACCTCGTTTTGCCAAAACCAGACCACTAATTTAAAACTGCAAAAGAACCGTTTATTGATCCAAAACATTGGGATTTATCTTCATAGTGTTAATCAGGGCAGTATCGATATTGACAGCGCTATGATTTTAGCCTGCAAGGCCCAGAAAATTCCTTACACTCTGGTTAATGACGAAGGCTATAATGACGGTACTTATTTTCCCGGAAATGATTTAATTACTAATAATTTTATTCGCGGCGCCGAACTTTTGCTTCCCAGACTCAAAACAATTGAACAGATCAAATTGGCATTACAAATAAGTAATGCTTATCTCTTTAGAGCGGGCACGAAAACAAGTGATATGCAAAATGCTCTGTTATATATCATTAAAGCTCAAAAAATTGCAGAAAAAACAAAAATTCCGAAATGGATTTTTGAAACCAAACTTTTATTAGCAAAATATCACTTTCAGGCAAAAAACACCAAATTAAGCAGTAGCATTTTTGCGGAACTTGTTAAAACTGCCAGAAAAACTAAAAAAGATAAATTAATAGCTGAAGCAATTGAAAATCAAGGCACTTTTATGCCAAATGATAATCCTAAAAAAGCAGTTATTCTGGCTGAAGCGATGCAGCTTTATAAAAAACTGGACGACAAGGAAAAAGAACTTGTCTCCCTAATGAAAATAATACCGGTGCATTTCTGGACAGGAAATATGGAACTTGCCAAACAAGAATGTCTAACAAGTCTAAAACTGCAAAAAAAGGTAGGCTTATTGCATACGCAATATACTGAAACTACAATTTCATACATCGAATTGCTCCACAATAACTTAAGAAGTTCATTATATTATGCTCTGAAAAGCGTTAAATCTATGGAAAATACCAAAGATTATGCTTTTGCTGACAGCTTTTACATTCGTCTGGGAAATATATACAACCAAACCGGATATTGTGAAGATGCACTCAAATTTTATCAAAAAGGTATTGAGTTCAATCAAAAGGAAATAAATGCTGGTACGTGGTACAAAAGTTTTTTTGGCGCTGTTCGATCCTTGATGAATCGAGATAAATATAGCGAGGCCTTAAATTATCTACTAACCAACTCTAAAAAATATCCTCCTAAAAATAATCTGGATAATATGATTCTTAATGAGCAAAAAGCCATTTGTTACGAACGATTGGGAAGATTGAAAGAAGCTGAATTTGCTTATCAGAAAATGGAGTTTTTTTCAAAAAAATTAACTTCATCAGAAACAATTAAAGACATTGCCAACAGTTCTTCTATGATGGCCCTGTTTTACACAAAAATTAATAAACCGGAAAAAGCACGGGAAGTTACGGATCGGATTATAGCTATTACAAAAAAAAATGCAGAAGGCTTTAATCGTCGTATTTTGGAACTTTCCCTGTTTAAAATTGATTCATTAAACGGAGACTATTTCTCCTCTATCAAACATTTTGAAAATTACACCATCCTACAGGATTCAATGGATGATATTATTAAAAACAGAGAATATGAAGTATTAAAATTTCAGTTTGAAACTACTGCTAAAGAACAAAATATAAAGTTGTTAAAAAAACAATCCAATCTACAGATTAGAGAATTACATACTTCTAAACTGTTAAATATAATTTCGATAAGCTCTCTGTTTTTACTTCTTGTCATTATTATTTTATTATATAACAGATCAAAAATTAAACAAAAAAATAACATCCGATTAGAGCAAAAAGAAAAAGAAATTAACCTTAAAAATATAAAACTGCAACGTTTGGTTGAAGAGAAAGAATGGCTTTTGAAGGAGATTCATCATCGTGTGAAAAATAATCTTCAAACTGTAATCAGTCTGTTAAATTCTCAGTCGAATTATTTAAAAGATGATTTGGCAATAAACACAATAAAAAACAGTCAAAACCGAATTTATGCCATGTCATTAATTCACCAAAAATTATATCGGGAGAACAACTTGTCTACTATAGACATGCCCGAATACTGCAACGAACTGGTCGATTATTTAAAAGAATCTTTCCATTCAGAATTTATTCACTTCGAATTAAATATTGATCCTATCGAACTTGATATTTCGCAAGCTATTGCCTTAGGATTAATTATTAACGAAGTCGTGACCAATTCTATAAAATATGCTTTTAAGGATAAAGAAAATTGCGAGATTAAAATTGCCTTACTAAATGACAGAGAAAATTACTGTATTCTTATTATTTCAGACAATGGAATTGGTATTGCCGATATTTCAGAACTGGAGCATAGCAGTTCTTTCGGAATGACACTTATCAAAGGTTTAAGCGAAACACTTGAAGGAACATTATCTATAGAAAATAAAAATGGGGTCACTTTTAAACTAACTTTTGAAAAAGAGATTAATCAAACCAGTATAATTTTATAATGCTATAGGAGTGGCATACTGATTGAATTATTACTTAGGAGTTTTATACAACAATAAAAGACCAGTGTAATTTAACATAAAAAACAAGACACTGAATTTCAACAAATTGAAATTAAAAAACTTTTATTGATGCTTTTAATTGTCTAACTTTAAATACTAATAAAGTGAGAACTAAAGAAGCTATCGTAAAACTGAGATTTATTTGTTTCCTATATTTCGTAAAAACCTATTTTTTTAACGAAATAAAGTCAAAAGATAAAATTAGAAAAACTCAAAAAACGAATTACCAATATCTTTTTAATTAATTATAACTAACATGCAAAACGACATTTACCAGATTAAAAAAGTATTAAAAACTTCTGGCAGGGAGTTTTCTTATTACAGTCTTGCTGAAATGCAGCAACAAGGATTTGAAATCGAAAAAATGCCCTTTTCAATCCGAATTCTTTTGGAAAATGCCTTGCGAAATTTCGATGATTTTGCAATTACCAAAGAAAACGTTGAAACCTTATTAAACTGGAAACCGGAAGCATCAGACAAAGATATTCCGTTTAAACCTGCAAGAGTTTTAATGCAGGATTTTACAGGTGTTCCCGCCGTAGTTGATATTGCTTCATTACGTGCCGAAGCAGCAAGAAGAGGCAAAAATCCGGATGCGATTAATCCGCTGATTCCTGTTGATCTTGTTGTAGATCATTCTGTTCAGGTAGATTACTTTGGAACCGAATATTCGTATCTGCGCAATATGGACGAAGAATACAAACGTAATGGCGAAAGATATCAGTTTTTAAAATGGGCACAGGAATCGTTTACCAACTTCAGCGTTGTACCTCCGGGAATGGGAATCTGTCACCAGGTTAATCTTGAATATTTATCGAAAGGCGTTATAGAACGCAACGGAGAAGTTTTCCCGGATACGCTTGTTGGAACGGACAGTCATACACCAATGGTAAACGGAATTGGGGTTATCGCATGGGGTGTCGGCGGTATTGAAGCCGAAGCGGCAATTTTAGGACAGCCTATTTATTTCATCATGCCCGAAGTAATCGGATTGAAATTGACGGGGAAAATTCCGCTAGGCTCTACTTCAACTGACATGGTACTGACCATTGCTGAACTGCTTAGAAAATTTGGCGTAGTAGGTAAATTTGTGGAAGTATTTGGTCCAGGTCTTGACAATTTAAGTGTTCCTGATCGCGCAACCATTGGAAATATGTCTCCTGAATTTGGCTGTACCGTTACCTTCTTCCCTACTGACGAAAAAACATTAGAATATATGAAACTCAGCGGCAGATCGGAGGAGCAGATTCATTTGGTTGAAGATTACTGCAAAGCGAATTTGTTGTGGAGAAAGGGAGACGAAAATATTACCTATACGCATATTTTAGAGTTGGATCTTTCTTCTATTGAACCTGTAATTGCAGGCCCAAAAAGACCGCAGGATAAAATTCTGCTTAAAAATCTTGAACCTTCTTTTATTGATGCTTTAGACAAAAACTTTGGCAGAAAATATCTAAAACCGGAAAAACAAATTAAAACATGGCTGGCAGAAGGCGGTTCTCAGCCTTTAAATGAAAGTAAACCAGTTCCGGAAGAAATTCAGATTGATCCAAAAATAGAAAATGGCAGTAAAAGTGTTGAAGTCACTATTGGTTCAGAACGTTTTACTTTATCTGACGGTTCTGTGGCTATTGCGGCCATCACTTCCTGCACGAATACTTCTAATCCATTCCTTATGATTGGTGCCGGATTAATTGCAAAAAAAGCAAGAGAAAGAGGCGTAAATACAAAACCCTGGGTAAAAACATCACTGGCTCCAGGATCCAAAGTTGTAACCGATTATTTAATTAAAGCAGATTTACTAAAAGATCTCGAAGCTTTGAAATTTCACGTTGTGGGTTATGGCTGTACTTCTTGTATTGGAAACTCAGGCCCGCTTCCTCCGCATGTGGCTAAAGCGGCAGACGAACATGATCTTGTACTGGCGTCTGTACTTTCTGGAAATAGAAATTTTGAAGCCAGAATTCATCCGCAGATTAAAATGAATTTCCTGATGTCTCCTATGCTTGTCGTAATTTTTGCCATAGCAGGAAGAGTCGATATTGACATTGTAAACGAACCGCTTGCGTATGATTCTAATCTACAGCCCGTTTATCTAAAAGATTTATGGCCTGCCGAAGATGAAATCCGTCAAATGCTCAGCAATGTTCTGACTCCAGAGCAATTCAAGTCAAGTTATGCAACCATATTTGAAGGAAATGAAATTTGGCAACAATTGCAGATTCCTAAAGAAAAAATTTACCAATGGGATGAGAATTCGACTTATATCAAAGAAGCGCCATTTTTTAAAGATCTTCCAGATCAGCCTAAAGCGTTACAAGATATTGTAAATGCCCGCACTTTATTGGTTTTAGGAGATAGCGTTACTACAGATCATATTTCCCCTGCAGGTTCTTTTAAAGAAAACTCTGCAGCAGGAAGTTATTTATTAAGCCGAGGAGTTGAGAAAAACGACTTCAACTCTTATGGTTCGCGTCGTGGCCATGATGAAGTTATGATCAGAGGGACTTTTGCCAATGTTCGTATCAAAAATGCTTTAGCCAAACAAGAAGGCGGTTTTACGACTTTCCTTCCAACTGGAGAAGAATTGAGCATTTATGAAGCTTCTAAAAAATATAAAGCAGCAGAAATACCTTTAATTATCCTTGCCGGAAAAGAATACGGAAGCGGTTCTTCGAGAGACTGGGCAGCCAAAGGAACTTTTCTTCTTGGTGTAAAAGCAGTATTAGCAGAAAGCTACGAAAGAATTCATCGCAGCAACTTAGTGGGAATGGGCGTTTTACCACTTCAGTATAAAAATGGTGAAAATGCAGCCAGTCTTGGACTTACTGGAAGAGAAACCTTTACTATTACAGGAATTGCAGAAGACATTAGTCCGTTAAAAGAACTATCTGTTACTGCCGTTAAAGAAAACGGAGAAGTATTTAGCTTCAGTGCAATTGCACGACTTGATTCACAGATTGAAATTGAATATTACAGAAACGATGGTATTTTACAGTATGTGTTAAGACAGTTTCTTCATAAACCATAACAATTAAATAAATCAAATCGTGAAAGATTCTATTTTTCACGATTTGTAGTTTGTAAATTGTTCCGTAATCATCACTATTTTAAAAACGTTAAAACTATGGTTTTAGCGTTTTTTTTATTCTTCTAAAAATAAACCGCTTAATTGACGTTTCATTTTTTTATTTAAAGTATTTACAATAAATCCGTCTTTACAAAAGTAGGCCATCCTCACATGAAAAAAACAAATAATTAATAGTTGTCATCAGATAGAATGGCTGAATTTATTACGCACAAATTATTATTGAATAGTTGTTGCTTTATACCATAGCTTATTGTTTATCAGACTTCCTGTTTTCAATAAAAGTTACTAAATTCGTTACTGAGCATGGAGAGAAAAACTTCTTGTTTGACTCCGGATCAACTGTTCCATTTGAGACAATTCCAACAAGTAAACCATTTTCATCTACTAATGGAGCTCCGCTAAGTCCACCAAATTTCTCCGGTACCAGAATATCTTTTAATAAAATGCGATTTGAAATTGTTTTATAATATGCAAATTCATACACCCTTTGGGGTCCGTTTTCCATCGTTCTGGTCCAACCAACAACATATAATTTTTCTCCCTGAATTAAAGGCGTATTTCTTATTTCCAAAGGTATAATATGGGAAGTGTTTTGCTTTATGGAAAAAACTAGCCAGTCATTGTCGTAAGTAGACTTCGCTTCTAATAACTCCGAATTGTTTTCATTTAATAATTTATCACAAATTACCATTTCGGATTTATTGTTCAATGGGTATAATGCCCAATTTTTAATATCTTTTTCCAATGACAGGGTTTTCATACTTTCCGGCTTAATAATCTTAAGTATGTGTTTTGCTGTAACAGCAAAAGTTTCATTGTTATATTTTATAAGAAAGCCACAACTGAATTTTGGCTGGTCATACTTCGGGTTTACAAATTCTATCCTGTTCACCAGAGCGATCTCTTTAAATACTTTATTTGAAGAAACCTCCTGTCCGGAACAACCTGCTATCCACAAAATTGAAATAGCCAAAAAAAATTTAATTTTCATAATACTATCAAATTTACCGTACACTATAAGTCTATGCAAAAACTTCCCTTTCGTTTATGCAGCATTTCAAATATAATAAAACAATTAGCAGCAATGACGAAAAATACATACAGTACTTTGTTTGATATTATTATACCTCATTGATTCTCTTCATTTTCTTAACAAAATATTCTACCAAACCCACATCAGATTCATTATTACATTTTTTATATACTCTTAGTATATTATTAATAAATAATTTCATACTTTCGTATTGTTTTTATTCATTCTAAATAAAAACAATACAAAATCTAATCGTATTTCATGAAACTCAAAATAGCGTTGCTCTTTATTTTTTCGTCGACATTTTTACTAGGACAAAACAAAATATCAGGTAAAGTAAGTAATGAATCAGGAAGTCCATTATCAGGAGTTACTGTTCAGCTTTTAGGCACAGAAACAATTGCAAAAACAAATACTAACGGATTTTATCAGATAGAAAATCTGGTAAATGGTAGATATACTATTGAAGTTAGCTCAGAGGAATACATTTCAAAAAAGCATTCCGTTGTTTTAGAAAATTCTCAAACTATTTCTGTTGACATTATTTTAGAAAAAACAGCAAAAACATCGAACAACGCAGAGAAATTAAATGATGTAGTAGTAAAAAGTAAATCTGAAAAAATAAAAAAAGAAGAAACTGCACAAGCCGTTTCTGTAATAGAAATGCGGGAAGCTAAATTTAAAACGACAGATTTAGGAGAAGTACTTTCACAAACTCAGGGTATAAATGTTAGGCGTACCGGTGGTTTAGGTTCCAGAACAAACTTTTCGATGAATGGACTAACAGGCAATCAAATTCGTTTCTTCTTAGATGGTATTCCGTTGGAATATCACGGTTATACTTTCGGAATTTCGACGGTTCCTGTTAATTTAATTGATCGTGTTGAAGTATATAAGGGAGTGGTTCCAATTGAATTTGGAGCAGATGCTCTTGGTGGTGCTGTTAATTTAATCACTCCAAGAATTAAATCCGGTTTTAGTGGTTCTTTTTCGGCTCAGGCGGGATCTTTTGGAACCTACCGAACTTCTTTGATACTTAATAATTACAATGAAAAGACCGGATTTTTTATAAAAGGAAGCGGTTTTTATGATACCTCCAAAAACAATTATAAAGTAGATGTGGATGTTGCTGATAATCTTGGTAAGATTAAAAAAGTAACCGTACCAAGATTTCATGATGCATACGACGGTTTCGGAGTACAGTTAATGACGGGTTTTAAAGACAGAATCTGGGCAAAACAATTGAGCATCGAAGGTTTTTACACTGATTACACAAAAGAAATTCAACACAATCAATTAATGGTTGGAGTTCCTTACGGAGAGGTCATGACGTATCGCAAATCGGCTGGAACTGTCCTTACCTATCGCAATGAATTTGGTGAAAATTTTATGTTAGATTTTGTCTCAGGATACAATTACAGAGAACGTCAGTTTACAGATGTATCTGATTATGTCTACAATTGGTATGGCGAACGTATTGAAGGTTCTGCCGGAAATGTAAGCGGAGAGATTTCAGAATCTACCGGACCAAGCGATACTTACACTTGGAATAATGATGTTTTTTCCCGTTTGAAAGCTTCATGGAAAATCAATAACCAATATGCCTTAAGTTTCACTTCAGCTCCCACTTATTCTAAACAAACCGGAGACGACAGACTTATTACCGGATATGATCCAGCGACCGCTGTAAGAGAATTATTTACATGGGTTAATGGTGCAGACTTTAAAATAAATGCATTTAATGAAAAATTAGAGAATCTTTTATTCGTTAAAAATTACCTGCAAAAAGTAAATTCTGAAGAGAAAATCCCTTCCAACAACTCCGTAATCAAAGAAAACAGAAGCGTGAACTATTTTGGTTTTGGAAATGGGTTTCGTTTTAAATTCAATGAACAATTTTCTACCAGATTAACCTATGAATACGCTACACGTTTGCCCCAAACAGATGAATTATTTGGAGACGGGCAATTTATACAAGGTAATATGAACCTAAAACCGGAGCGAAGCCATAACGTTAATTTTGAGCTTTTCTTTAAGTCCAAAGAAAATTATGAGAGAAGTAACTGGCAGGTTCAAACCAATGTCTTTTTAAGAAAAATAGACAATCAAATCTTATTTGTGCCGAGCTTAGACCGTAACAATACTTTCCAGAATGTATTTGCTGCAACTTCTAAAGGAATTGAAGTTTCAGGAAGCTGGACTTCTAAAAATGATAAACTTTCCTTTCATGCCAATAGTACCTACCAGCACTTTTATAATGATTCAGACGAAGGAATATTTGCGGCTTACAAAGGAGACAGAGTACCTAATCAGCCGTACTTTTTTGCCAATGGAGGTGCTAATTATTCTTTTCGTAACCTAATTGGCAAGTCGGATAAGTTATCTCTTTTTCTTGATGCAAGATATGTGTATGAATTTTTCAGAAGCTGGGAAAGCGCTTCTGTAAATCCATTTGTTATCCCAAGTCAGCAGACATTTGATCTTGGCACGACTTATCATAGCAGCTTTACTAGTTTAAAATATGCCATAACTGCAGAAATTCAAAACTTAAGCAATGAAAAAAACTATGACTTTTTTGGTGTACAAAAACCAGGAAGATCATTTAACATCAAATTAGTAACTCAATTTTAATTAATTATATAACCGATAAGTATGAAAACAAATCGATTTTTTACAAAGTATACCGTTGCTGCAATAATGTGTTCGGTATTTGCTTTAACATCATGTAGTTCAGATGACAACAAAACTGATGAAGGTCAGGGTAATAATCCGGCTGTTATTGCATCAGTTCGTGTAAATACTCCTTCAGGAAGGGTTTTTTATTTAGGAGCATATGATAAATTCCCTTCTACTCTTGATTACAAAACGATGACTGAGATTGGTCCGGGTGCAACAATCTATTCTTATGGCGAACATCCTTACGTTTGGAATGGTACGGCTTCGACTTTAACCAAATACAATGTAAGTAATGATATGAAAATTTCGAGTGCAGACGCTTTAAGTCTTGCCGGCACTGGTGTAAGCGGTACTTTTGGACCACCTGCTTTCGTATCTGAAACAGAAGCTTATTTTTTCGCTTTAAATGATGGAAAAATTATTAAGTTCAATCCGGCAACTATGACTATAACTGAAACTATAACTGTTACTCCATTACCATTAAGCAACGATGCTGATGTTAAAACATCTACTTACATGAGCTATGTGACTTCTGCAAAAAAAATCATTTTACCTGTAGCGGCAACACCAACTGATTTTAATAAGTTTCCACAATATGCTCAAATTGCGGTTTTTGATATCGCTTCAAAAGTGGTTACTTATGTTAAAGATACTCGTATGTCAATGGGTTATGATACGTTTGCAAAAGGAAATGATGGTACTTTGTACTACAGACCTTCACGTGCTACATCTCTGTCACTGGATTACAGTACTGTAACTAGTGCTCCTCCTGCGGGCGCACTTTTAAAGGTAAATCCTAACGGAACATTTGATCCTAACTTTTTCGTAGATTTAAAAGCACCTCTAAATGCACATTCAGTAAACGTAGTTGCTTATGTACATGGAGATAAAGCTCTTGCACAGTATCTTGACAATACTTTTACGCCACCGGCAAAACCAGCTGACTGGTACAATGCTCCAACGAAATTTGCACTTGTAGATTTAAAAACGCTAAAAGTTGAGCCTTTTACTTCTTTTGAAAAATATGGTACTGTTTATACAGTTGGTACAATTGATGGTGTAGAATATTATGGTAATATCACTGCTCCTGATGGTAAATTCAGTCTTTTAAAGCAAAAAGGAGCTGCTGAATTTGAAGCTGTTTCTGAAGCAATTGGTGGTAGTTTAATATTTGTTGGAAGATTGAGATAACAAATACATTGCTATTATAAACTTAAAAAGAATCTGCCCAACAGGACAGATTCTTTTTTTTTCTTTTAAATCAAATATCTTTTTTCTCAAATAAACCAGCCTTCGGGCTATTCGATACTAATACCATTCATTGATAATCTATAAATGTTTTATGTAATAATTGTCGACCAATACATTTGATACATTTAGCTATTATAATCTATCATTTCAAACAAGAGATCATATTTATCGCCTAATTTTTTCTTTAATCGCTGCTTGCTTTTTTTGACTGCATCTACTGTAACGCCTAACAAGTTAGACATCTCATAATTGTTTAGATTTAGTTTTTGAAGCATTATTATTTTAAGATTCGATTCTTTTAACTCAGGAAAATTTTCCATTATAGTATTATAAAAAGAACTGTGCTGTTTTATAAACTCTTGTTTAAAAGCGCTCCAGTTTTCATCTGTCATAAGATGAGAACTGAGCATTTCCCGAAGTTTATCTTTTTCTTCATCTATGTGTTTTGCAGCAGAACTTTTAATTTCCTCCAGTTCATCTTCTAAAATTGCAATCTGTTTTTCTTTACTTTGAAGATTCTCTGCATAGCTATTCATATTAGAACTTGCATTTTTGAGTTTTTCTTCAAATGCCAAACGATCACTTTCATATTCTTCAAACTTTTCTGCTTTTGCTTCTAGTCTTTTAGCTAAAAAAGTGTAAGCTACTCCACTTGACAGTATTGTTGAGATCAAAATCAAAATACCGATATTTCTAATTCTTTCTCCCTGTTCTAATTGTAATCGGATTTCTTTAGTTTCGCTTTCGTATTTCTTTTTTTGAATAAGCCAGTTGGATCGCTTTAATACGGCATTACCGTTTGTTTTAAGTAAATACTCATCAAGCTGTTTAAGCTGTCTCCTTAAGATCAATTCCTTTTGAACATTTGCCCCGTTTAAAAGCAGCAGCTTTAATTCTATTATTTCTTTTAATGAACTTCTGTAGTATGATTTAGTACCGGCAATTTCCTCAGCTCTTTCCAGTATTTTTTCGGCTTCGTTTTTATTGTTTAATTTCAGCAGAATTTTTGCTAATAATATGGAAGCATACATCTCATTTTTTTCATTTTTGAATTTCTGAGAATATGCTATATCCTGTTTTAAAAGATGGAGAGCCGTATTTACTTCACCTTTTTCATCATAAACAAGTGCTTTATCTCCTAATACTTTAGCATATCTTATCGTATCTTTTATTTTTAATGCCATAGCTTCAGATTTATCAAAATAAAGCATTGCATTTGTAAAATCTTTATTTTTGAAATAACAGTTGCCTATTGCATTTAAAACACTTGCAGATTCAGGAGATGATTCTTGTATGTACTGCATTGATTTCTTTAAAAAACTGATAGCTGAACTATCTTCTACAGTAAGCATTATCCAGCCAAAAAATTGAAAAGTCTCTGCTGGTAAAATCATTTCTGAAGCATCAATCTGATTACTTTCTTCCATTGTTTTGAGAACGATAGGAAGAAGTTTATCTATCTGGCAATAAAAATACAAGTACTTTGAGTAGTTTATCTGTGTCCAGATTTTAAGACTTAAATCATTACTTTTTTTAGCTTCTTCAATAGATTTCAAATAATAATACTCACTTTTTCTGTTTATCCTGTCAAAAAAAACAGAATATCCATTTGCTAACAGCGCATGATATAAAATATTATTTTTTTTATCGGATGATTCTTTTAAAAAAGCCAGTCTTTTTTTTAATTCTAAAGTGTCTTTTTTCTTAGGATTATCTTCTTTGGTTACTGCAGATTCTATATTAGTTATTAAGCCTCCTAATGGAGAGCCTACTTTTTGAGCTTGTAATTTTGTAAAAAAAACAAAGGCACATAACACAAAAAAGAGTCTAATTTTTTTTGTACAGAAAGTCATTTTGGAAACTGGGCTTATTGAAGCGCTAAATTAAAAAAATATAGATTTTATTTTATAAAAAAATTAACATAAAACTACTTTAACAGTTGTTTCATGCTTTACAGCCACTTATAACACGAGGTTGGGCAGTTTTTTTCTTTAATATATTTTGAAAACAAAAAAACAACCCGAAAGTTGTTTTTTATGTTAGATTACTTAAATCTTAATTATCGGTAAATGTCGGATGGAATAAATTTCTGTAATTTTGACTTTACCTTGACTTTATCATTTTATTTAAAATTCCACCCTAATGTCAAACCAAATGCTGCCGGTGTAATTTTAGCATTCTGTTCTGTGCTGTATAAACCATTTGCTTTTCTATTGTTTGTAGACGTCGGATTAAAACCTACGTAAGACTGATTATTTTTTTGATCAAGTATCGTTCCGTATCCGTTTTCGACAAACATGGCTACATACAGAGCATTCTTTTTTGTTATATCGAATGTAAATCCCAATTCAAAAGAACTCATTAAAATTCCCTTTGTTTCGTATTCTCCTGATGCAGAATAACTGCTTTCCTGCCCTATTCCATATTCAGGTAAATCATCAATTGACAAATTAAAATCAGGATAATAAGCTGTACCGGTTACATTATCTGCTGTCGCTTTTATTTTATAACTAACAGGTAAAAAATACTTTACTCCTCCTCTGAAATTAAAATCAATCCCTTTATTAATGTTCATTTTAAATTGAAGAAAAAGCGGAATTTGAAGGGCTTGCAATGTTTGTTTTTCTTTGTAATTACTGGTAGTTACGTTATAAATAAATGCCGAACCGGAAGCATCTACTTCATAATTTGTCAGTGTTGTAGAAGAAGAGACCAAAGATACATTTTGCTTATATTGCGAAAATTCTACTCCTGATCCAATTCCGATATTTTTTGTAAAGGAATAAATATATCCTGCTTTTACAGCTCCTCCCATTTTTGTTTCGGCTACTGTTCCTGCTACATCGCTTTCAAGATTAGCAGCTCCTGTTTGTACACCTACGTAAAACTGAGCAGTTGCAACTGTAGAAAACAGCATTAATATAAATCCTAATATATGTTTACTATTAAATTTCATACATGTTATATTTTACCAGAATAATCCATCCCCATTTATAAATAATGGGGACTTCATACTCTTTCATTATTTAGTTTTTCACTAAAAGGTTTTTTGTAAATGTTTTACCGTTTGCTAAAGTCATCCTTACAATATAGATACCTTCAACAGCCGGAGCCAGTAAAGTAGTCTCGTTTTCATTGGTTGTTTTTTGATCTACCAATGATCCACTTATTCCAAATACCTCAACGCGGGCATTTATCATTTTAGCAGCATCTAAATTGGTAATCAATTGGTAACTACCATTAGCTTTAACTGGATTAGGATAAATTCTAACTGTCTCAATTATTCCTGTTGATGATATGGTTAATGGACAAGAAGTTATTACCGTTCCGTCTAGTTTTGTTGCAACTGCGTAATATGTTCCGTTTAAACCTCCAACTTCTTTATAATATTGCAAAGTTTGACCTGCGACCAGAACTCCGTCTTTGTACCACGTATAGGACTTAAATTCTTTTGAGCTGTTGTCAAAGAAAATAACATTGTCAAACTGTTGCTTAATTAAATTTGGCTGGCTATTTAAAACTGGTAATGTTATATTTTCAGCCGCATTGTAATTGTTATTACCTGCCTGAGAAGCTGTAATAGTTCCTGAACCAGGATTGTTAAAGATTAATTGATCATTAGAAATCGTTACCACATTCTCATTAGAAGAAGCATAATTTATTGGTAATCCACTATTTGAAATAGCCGTTAACACAGTTGTAGTTGCTCCATCACAATTCGAAACTAACGTTTGATTCCACGTAATTACCTGATCTGCTTTGGTAATTTCAAAGTCTTTGCCCGTATAGGTAATGACATAATTGTTACCTGCAGTCAAGGTTCCTTGTCCTATTGCATAAGATCCTACATTCTCTCCAATTGCTCTATCTAAAGTACCTGAGAAAGTATCATTTCCAACTAAAGCTGGTGAAACCGAATAAGTCAAAACAGGATTTACTGTTCCGTATACTTTGGTTTGAGAAGCATCAGCCATTACGGTAATTGGTTTCGCAGTAATACCAAAGCTGTCTGAACCAATCAAAGTTATACTATAGTTGGCTCCTGCTGATAAATTACCAATAGTATATTTATAAGTTCCAACGTTTTCACCATTTACTCTCATTAAGCTTCCTGTAAAAGTATTTCCAGTTAACAAAGCTTCACTTGAAGTATAAGTTAAAACAGGATCAACATCGCCATATACTTTTGCTTGTGAAGCATCGGCAGTTACAGTGATTGCTTTTGGTGTAATTTCAAAATCTTTACTCTCAAAAGTCATTGTATAATTAGATCCGGCGCTCAAATCTCCTTGTTTGATAGCGTAAGAACCAACATTTTCTCCCGTTGCTCTTTCTAAAGCTCCTGTGAAACTATCGTTTCCAATTAAATTTGGTGAAACCGAATAACTAAAAGCCGGATCAACTGAACCATAAACTTTCTTTTGAGAAGCATTAGCCGTTACTGTGATAGGTTTGGCTGTGATTCTATAATCTTTACCTACATAATTAATAGTGTAATTAGATCCTGCACTCAAAGTCCCTTGTCCTATTGCATAATTACCAATGTTTTCTCCCAAAACTCTGGATAAATTTCCTGTAAATGAATCTCCGTTTTCTAAAGCTGGTACGAATGAATAGGTCAAAGCTGAATCATCTTCTCCATAAACTTTAGTTTGTGAAGCAGCTGTAACCGCAATTGCTTTGGCTGTAATTTCAAAATCTTTGCCTATGTATGTAATAGCATAATTGTTACCTGCATTCAACGTTCCTTGTCCGATAGCATAAGTTCCAACATTCTCTCCTATTCTTCTTTCTAAAAGACCTGAGAAAGTATCATTTCCGACTAAACTCGGTGAAACTAAATAAGTAAGAGCCGGATCCAATGTTCCGTAAACTTTAGTTTGAGAATCATAAGCTGTTACGGTAATTGGTTTTGCCGTAATACCAAAGCTGTCTGAACCAACCAAAGTTACAATATAGTTCGATCCTGCTGATAAACTTCCAATAGTATAGTTATAAGTTCCAACATCCTCGCCACTTACTCTGCTTAAACTTCCGTTAAAAGTATCTCCCGTTACCAAAGCTTCACTTGAAGTATAAGTTAAAACAGGATCAATATCGCCATAGACTTTTACTTGTGAAGCATCGGCAGTTACAGTGATTTCTTTTGGTGTAATTTCAAAATCTTTACTTTCAAAAGTCATTGTGTAATTAGATCCGGCGCTCAAGTCTCCTTGGTTGATAGCATAAGTTCCGATATTCTGTCCAACTTCTCGGGATAAAGCTCCTTTAAAAGTATCATTTCCTACTAAAGCTGGTGAAACCGAATAACCAAGAGCTGGATCTGTTGTTCCGTAAACTTTCTTTTGAGAAGCATTAGCCGTTACTGTGATAGGTTTTGGTGTAATCGTGTAATCTCCATCTATATAATTAATGGTATAATTAGAACCTGCACTCAAACTTCCTTTTGTAATAGCATATTTACCAATATTTTCTGCTGAATCTCTTGATAAAGTTCCTGTGAATGAATCTCCACTTTCTAAAGCTGGTGCAAATGAATAGGTTAAAGCTGAATCATCTTCTCCATATACTTTAGTTTGCGAATCAGCAGTAACTGTAATTGTCTTTCCAGTAATTACAAAGTTTTTACCAATATAAGTAATGGCATAATTATTACCTGCAGTCAACGTTCCTTGTCCAATAGCATAATTTCCAATATTCTCTCCGGTTGCTCTATTTAAAACACCTGAGAAAGTATCATTTCCGACTAAACTCGGTGAAACCGAATAAGTAAAAATTGGATCTGCTGCACCATACACTTTTGTTTGAGAAGCATCAGCTGTTACAGTAATTGGTTTTGCCTTTATAGCAAAATTTGCTGGTACATAGGTAATACTATAATTGGTTCCTGCACTTAATGTTCCTTGTGCAATTGCATAAGTTGCTACATCTTCTCCTGTTGTTCTTTCCAAAGTTCCTGTAAACGAATCTCCACTTATTAAACCAGGAGTTACAGTGTAGCTTAAAACAGGTTCAATATCGCCATACACTTTGGCTTGTGCAACATTAGCCGTAACTGTAATTGCTTTAATAGCAATTTCACCTATTTGAGCCGAAGTTGTTTGAGCGTTTAATGTATAATTTGAAACATCATTTCCTCCAATTGTCAGATTGTTAACTGTAACCGTTTTATTTTTTCCAACATCTTTTGTATCATACGCTCCTAAAGACGGATGGTTTAAGGTCACAACTTCATTTTCTAAAACTCCGCTAAGATCAAAATTACTATTTGATAAAACAGCATCAGTTGTTCCGTCAAAAGTTTTGGTTATGTTTCCTTTTAATGAAGCCTCAATTTTTTTAGACTTAACGATACCTATATTAGCCACTAAAGAGGTAGCGTTTAATGTGTAGTTTTTAGAATCGGTTCCGGATAACTTTAAACCATTAATTGTAACTGATTTATTTTCTCCCACATTTTTATTATCTAAATCACCGGCAGCAGGATTATCCAATACTACATTGTCACCGTCAACAACACCTTCTAAAGTAAAATTATCGGCATTTAATGCTACGACAGCAGAACCATTATAAACTTTTGATATTTCACCTTTTACTTTAGCATTTATCGTTTTTGGTTCTATAATTAAATCGGCTTCTACTGTTTTATCGTTATAATTTGGTTTGCTTAATACAGCATAAACTCTATAAGTACCAACATCTGTTTTGTTGTTATTTGTATAACTTACAGACACCTGATTAGGAAGAGTACCCTGAATAGCTAATGATTTTTCGCTGCCATCATAAACAAAAGTGTTAGATGCTAAAACGAAATTATCCGTTAAGTTGCCTTTTAAAATTGTTAATTTGGCATTAAGCTGTTTGTTATTATAATTTACGCCTCCGTTAATATTAACTGTAACATTATAAGTCCCAACATTGATATTATCATTATTGGTATAACTTACTGTAGCACCATCAGGAAGTATTCCGTCAAGCGATAATCGTTTAGGAGTACCATCATAAATTTCTTCTTTTTCTAATAAAAACAGTGCGCCCGGAAGATCTCCTTTATTAATAGTCATAGAAGTAAATAATTCAAGTACATTGTAATTTGAACCTGAAATTGCAGCTTTTACATTGCTATAAAAACCAGCATTCTTTTGAGTGTTTGAATAAACCACACTTACACCTTCAGGTAAAGTTCCCGATACTTCAGGATGTTTATCAAAACCATCATAAGTAAATGTATTTGACGGAAATGAAATACCTGAAAGGTTCTTTTTATTAATTTTAAGTGTATTAGACAATGTAATATCATTATAATATTCACCTCCGTTAATAATTGCTTTAACAGTATAGTCTCCTGCATTTATTTGTCCATTCCCTTCATAAGACACACTTGCCCCTGCCGGTAAAGCTGAAACATTCAGATATTTTGCAGTACCATCATAAGTATATGTTTGCGTGTTTAAAGTGGCAGTAAAGTCTCCTTTTCCAACCGTAAGTTTAAAGGTTTTAGTTGCCGGAGCATAGATTTCATTCCCATTTTGAGCAACTGTTATTGTAGCTTGACCAACCCCTGTGATCTGAATTTTATTATCTTTTGTAATGTATGCTATATTTTTATTATCACTACTATAGGTAATTGGCGACAGACCACTTGATGCAGTTCCTGTTACAAATTCAGCATCTGTATATTTTTTGGTGATATCATCGACAACAATAGTTTGTAATATTTTGGACTCATAACATCCCATATCTATTGTAGTACTCTGAATACGATTGTTATTTGCAATATCTTTATTACCTCCAATTAGTGTATTATACAGTGCATTATCTCCTTTGTTGATTGCTGGAGAAGTTGTTTTTAAAGCAAAGTTATTTGCATTTGCATCAACAAAATCAACTGGTTGTGCATAAAAATTATTGGCTAATGCCATTGAAGCGTATACAGACTGAGCTTTAGACAGTAAAGAATTCTTAACTGTAACTGTCCCTCCTGTTCTATTTATGTCATTGTTACCCGAAATATCTCTAAAAGCAGAATTGAATACTTCTAAGTTTGAAGTACCATTAGTAAAAATATGAGCTGAATTACTGATGTTATCTCCAAAAGTAGTATTCACAATTTTTACAATGGCATCATTTATTGCTATTGAAGTTCCTTGTGCTCCAGCGTTATAAGCTAAATTACCGTAAAAGAGTGTATTGTATATTGAAACATTAGAATTATCTGTAATATACATACCACCAGCTCTAAAACCTGAAGAATTTTCTGCAATAGTACAGTTTTTTACAATAACGTTAGAACTGTGTACACGTATTCCTCCACCATATTCTCTGGTAATAGATTTTCCATTAACAGTCACATTTCCTTCAGAACCTTGTGCTGCACTTGCCGCCGCACCTTTTAAGATAGCAAAACCATCTATCTCGTTATTACCTGTTGAATTAGAAACTGTAATAATATGGTTAATTGTAGATTGACCATCCAAAATCGTTTTATTCTCCTGAATGCGTCTGTCAGTTATAGCTTCATCAGCAATATTCCCGTCAAAACCTCCATATAGTTTTACGCCGTCTAATAGTAAGAAACTGTTGTCTCTTCCTTCATTAATAAAGTTGGAGTTATCTCTTGCACTATATTTTGGTGTATAAGTACCTTTAGCAACATAAATTTTATTGACAGTGTTTGGTGTATTGTTATTCAAAATGGTAGCATAACGTAAAGCTAATGACAAATCGTTTAACGCTAATTGCCATGAAGAACCATCACCACCAACATTACCTTGTTTTACATATAGTGTGTTATTTGTTAATGTAGTATTAGGTAGTATTTTTAAAGTTCCTGCAGTGTAAATAAAATTATAATTATTGGAAGATAAACCACCTGGAATTATCCCGTCTGTATATATACCAACATCTGTTTTACCTATAGCATTACCTGAGTATACTAATGATCCTGTCAGCTTAGAACGATCATCACCGTTAACAAAACCAGTATAACTTACATCATAATCCGCATTTGTCATTGCTAAATTATTAGCAAGTTTAGTCTTATCGTTTGCTTTTACAGTTAAGTTTGCTTTTGCTACAGTTAAAACAAAGGTTTTTTCTGTTGGAGCATAAGTTTCATTACCTGCTACGGCAACAGTAATTGTAGTTGTACCTGTATTTTGTGCATGAATTTTACCATCTACAATAGCAGCAACAGTAGTGTTACTACTTTTGGTATAAGTTAACGGTAAGCCAGTATTTACTGTTACAGCTGCATTAACAAAATCTGAATCTCCATAATTTTTGGTTAAATCAGATGTTGTAATAGTTTGAGGTAGCTTAGATTCAAAGCATCCCATGTCTATTGTACTATTCTGAACACGTTTATCATCTGCAATATCTTTATCATGATAAATAGCGGTGTTATAAAACGAATTGTCTCCTTTATCGACAACTACAGAGCTTGTTTTTAAAGCAAAATTATTAGTGTTAACATCAATAAAACCAGGGTCTACATTATAGATGTTATTGGCTAACACAAAGCCATTACTACTATAAAAAGTTTCTGCATTAGGTAGAAAGGAGTTATTAACGGTAATTGTTCCTTTCGATTTTTTTATATCATTATGATTAGGATCAGCGAAATATCTAAATATTGAGTTATATACTTGCAAATTAGCATTGGCATGATCAGTAACAATTTGAAATGCATTCTGCGAATCTCCAAAAGTAGAATTATAAATTTTCACATTAGCTTCTAATATCATCATAGAGGTACCTAATGCCCCATAATGATCTGCGGTATTATTATAAAAAAGCGTATTAAAAACAGATACATTTGACACATCCGTTATATACATAGCACCTGCTTGGTTACCAGAGGAATTTCCAGTAATAATACAGTTTTTTATATTAAGGTTAGAACTGTGTACACGAATAGCTGAACCAAATGCCTGGGTAATTGGCTTACCCTTTATGGTCATTGTCGCACCGGCCCCCATCCATGATCCAAAGCCTCCCGCACCATTCATAATGGTAAATCCATCTATTTCGTTGTCTCCTGTAGAGTTAGAAGCAATAACAATGTGATGTACTCTATTTTGTGTTACTGGATTATAACTATCTAAAATAGTTTTATTCTTTTGAATTTGTCTGTTGGATATGCTTTCATTAGCAATAGATCCATCAAAACCTCCATAAATTTTTACACCATCTACTAATAAAAAACTATTGTCTGTATCTTCATCCGCAAAGTTAGCACTGTCTTTAGGACTGTATTTTGGAGCATAAGTCCCTTTAGCCACATATATTTTATTAGCCTTAGTAACATTTGGTCTAGTACTAGTGTTAAGTGAGTGTGCTAATTTTAATCCCTCAGCAACTTCTCCTAATGCATCATCCCAAGAAGTCCCTTTTCCAGCACTTCCTTTTCTAACGTATATTGTACCATCTGTTAATTGAACATCAGACTCAATTGTTAGCCTACCATTATTGTAAGTAATATTATAATTTAAAGATGTTAATCCAGAGGGAGTTATAACGTAGTTACCTATAGTGGTTGCAGTTACAGCTGTACCGCTATAAGCTATTGCACCCACCAAAGCTGTACTTGGAGTATCTCCTAGAACAAACCCAGTATAATTCACAGAAAAGTCTTTAAATACAGAACCATTTTCGAAAAATAATTTATTATCTGCTGTTACAGTTAATGCTGCTTTATTTACAGTTAATATGAAGTCTATTGGAGATGCAGCATCATATTCGCTGTCATTTCCTGATTGTTTTAGGGTTATAGTTGCTGTTCCGGTACCTACGGGCTTAATTTTTCCGTTTTCTATTATAGCAATAGAAGTATTACCAGAGGTATATTCTAATGGTAATCCGCTTGATGCTGTACCGTGTGTAAATGGCTCATCTCCGTATTTTTTTGTAAGAGCAGCCGCTGTTATGGTTTGAACTTTATTTCTCTCAAAAGCTCCTATATCCACAGTAGTATCAATAATACGGGATTTGCCTTTTAAATCTTTAGCTGGTAAAACAAGGTTAACCACATTATTTTTACCGGCATTTAGAGCTGCACTATTCGTTAATAACGAATAATTTGCATCAAAAATCGTAGTTGTGCCAGTAAAACCAAATACCCCCTGAATTAAACTATTTTCATAAGTAGGATTACTGGTATTATTAACAATATCTGTATTATTTTTTACACTAACTGTATTTACAATTCTTGCAGAAGAACCATTTGCATTATACAATGCTGCTCCTTGTGCACCTGTATTATCAGCTATCGTAGCATTAAGAAGTGTTGGCAACGATGCATTGTTGTACAAAGACGCACCGTTTGGAGCTGTATTACTAACAATCAAACAGTTAATCCATGTTGTATTAGCATTTTCATTATAAACAGCACCTCCATTTGTAGTAGCATTATTTGATCTTATAATGCAGTTTTCAAATTTTGCTGTTACTTTTTTATTGTAGATACCACCTCCATTAGTTGCATTACCGCCAGTAATGGTAAAACCGTTTAAAAGAGCATTGCCGGTTAAGCTATTATCATCATTTTTAATAACCGATGCATTATTTCCTTTTAAAATACTTCCATCATTCAAATTACCGGTAATACGTTGATGTGTTAGGTTTGTAATAGCATTATCAGGATCAAATCCACCATATATTTCTACATTCTTAGGCATTATATATGATTTTCCTGAAGCCAATTGATAAGTTCCCTTAGCTACAAATATTTTTTTAACCTTTTTAGGATCATTATCATCTGTATGTACGGAGTTAATATTAGAAGCTTTTGTTAAAGCCACTTCCAAATTGCTTAAGGCACTATTCCATGAAGTACCATCTCCGTTTCCGTTTTGTTTTACATATAAAATGTTATCATTTAAAATTAAATTCGATTTAATTTCTAACGTTCCTTCATCATACAAAACAGTGTATTTAGTAGAGGTAATACCCTGAGGAATAATTTTATAGATACCCGGCTCAGTTGCAGTAACGGCATCACCTGAAAAAGCAAGAGTTCCGGAAATACTATTTGCCTGACTATCACCAGACTCAAAACCAGAATATGTTACCGTATAATTACCATTTCCATAAACATTTCCATCAAATACTTTTACCTTATTAATAGCTTTAATTGTAAGAGGTATCTTGGTTACATTTACAACTATTTTAGTTCTAATACTTTCGCAATTATTAGCATTGGTCTGGCTAACCCAATAAGTAGCAGAATTTTCAGATGACATATTTAAAGAAGGCGGCATTGTTAATGCTGTACCATCTTTTTCTTGTGTATACCATTTTAAATTACTTCCATTTACCACAATTTTAGATCCTGGCTGACCAATAATAAAGTTTTGTGGAGATTGTGCTGTTGGTGCCTCAGTAGAACTTATAGATACCGTAACACTTGCTCTGTCGCTCTCACAACCGTTAACAGTCTGACTTGCATAATAGGTAGTACCCGAAACTAAAGATGTATTGCTCGCTAATTGAGTTCCTCCTGAAGCCTGGCTGTACCATTTTATGTTTGATCCTGTTGCTTTTAAATCGTTTACAATAGCTTCATTACAAAAAGCTTGTGTTGAAGCAACTGTTGGCGCTGTTTTACCGGAAGCGCCTAATTCATTTTCATAAGCCCCAATATCAATCGTATTTACTTTTCTGTTCTTTCCTAAATAATCTGTGCTGGAATATTCGGCTAAATATAATGCGTTATTTCCTTTATTGATTATAGAACTACAACCTGTCAGATTAAAATTAAAAGTAGCAACATCAGCAAAATACGGGTTAGTTTCACGAATATTATTCTTTTTAGTGACAAAATTATTCGGAGTATCATACCTGAAAGCATTATTTTGAACATCAGCTGAAGTACTTGTCCCTCCAAGCTCTTCTAGAATATTATTATAAAGCTTAATGTTTTTACTAAACATATAAATACCATACGCTAACTTTTCGTTCCAAATAGTATTATTTACAAAGTCAACAGTTGAATTATCATAAAAAACAGCTGTAAAACTTTCATTTCCGGTAAAAACATTATTATAGAATTTATTTACCCCATTAATAGTGGCAATTATACTCCCCGATTCATTTTGATTATTTGTGCTTCCAACATTGCCTCTGACCGTATTACTGAAAAATTGGTTTTTTGCAGAACTTTCGATATCTACAACAGCACCTATAAAGGATTTATTTCCTATAAATGAATTATTGGATATATCAGTTGCAATTGAACCTTGATTTAAGAATATTCCCCCACCTCTTTCAGTAGAACTGTTACCTTCGAAATTATTACCGTTTATTGTTAGCTTAGTAGTACTATTGTCAGAAGCATTAGCAAATATTGCTCCTCCATACATAGTAGAACTATTGGTTTTGAAAGTATTATTACTAACAACAGAATTAACCGTATTTGTTTCGAAATTTATTGCTCCTCCTTGTTTCGCAGCAGTATTTCCTGTAAATATGTTATCAGAGATTTTAATGTTATTATCGTTGATAGACACTATGGCACCTCCTAATCCGGAAGCATCATAGTTACTTGTCACTGTAGCACTATTTCCTGTAAATGTATTTCCTGTTAAAGTAATAGTATTTTTATTCTGAAGTGAAGATAAAGCACCTCCTAACAAAGACGCATTTCCTGAAAATGTATTATCTGAAAATTTAACTCCATTTGCTTCGACCAATAAGAATACTCCTCCTATACTTTTTGAAGCTTTATTATTGCTAAAATTATTTGATGTTACTTCTGCATTTATAACTCGGCGAAGCATAATAGCTCCTCCACCTCCAGCGAGTGTGTTAGTTGCTGTCATCACAGCATTGTTATCATTAAATGTAGAATTTGTAATTTTAAGATTAGTAATATTTTCATCAGCATAAAGAACACCTGCAACTTCCGCACTGTTATTGCTAAAAGTACAATTATTGATAATTCTTGATGACGAATTATCCTTGTTCACTTTTTCAATGTAAATAGCTCCTCCATATCCATCACCAATTTTAGTGGTGTAGGCTTGATTATTACTAAATGTTACATTACTTAGATTTAAAAATTTTCCATCTAAATCAGAAATAGCTCCCCCTAGAGGCGCACTGTTAGTATTAAAATTTCCTCCTGTAATAGTCAAATAACTGTCGCTGTTGCTAATTGCACCTCCATTATCTGTTGCTGTATTATTAGAAAATATACAGTTAGTAAAAGTGGCTCGAGCACCTTCCTGTAAACATATTGCCCCACCAATTATACCTTGATTATTTTTAAAGGTTACGTTTTCTAATGTTAAAACCCCTTTTATGTTGTATATAGCCCCACCATTACTTTTAGGGTAGGATGTATTAAGTATTTCCGTTGTTACCATGTCACCTCCCGGTATTGAAGCTATACTAGGCAAGCCACTAAATCCTGCAAGTTGCAAACCTAACGAAGCATAACTATAATAAGGGCTTTCTGTCATCGAAACAAACCAATCCGGATATTTATCTTTGATATTATCGTTAATAGAATTCTTCTTAGTTTCTGTAGATATTTTATAATACTCTAATGAATCAGCCTTACCATCACTAATGGTTAGTCCGTTTAAGTAGTAATTCTCATTTTCTTCAAGAGCATAAATAAGTATCACATGGTGTGCAAAATTTCCACCACCCAAATTTCCGCTAAGAATAGTTTCATTTGCTGTAATATTTCTCTGTAAAAGACTGTTTTCATTACCAATAAAACCACCATATAATTGTACACCTTTTTTTAGTCCAAAAGTGTTATTCCTGTCCTGTGCACTGCCGTTAGGCGCCAAAGCTACTTTAGGAGTATATGTCCCTCTGGCAATCCATATTTGGGTACCACTCTCTGATGAACTAATCATTTTCTGTAAGTTCTCCGAAGCGTTACTCCAGGAACTTCCGTCTTTATTTCCGGAACCGTTTACTGTTACATATTTTATTGTTTGAGATTGCAATAAAACAGTAAATAAAAAGAAACAAGTTACAAACGTGTATCTTGTTAAATTGGGTTGCTTTTTAAAAAGCCAAAGAGCTTTCATTTTCTGCAGACAAAAATGCCATACAAAAACTAAAAACTTTAAAATCAATAAGTAGTTTTTTTCCATAAAAAAGTAAGTAATAAAATTGATTTATATAGTTTGGGTAATTTTGAAACTGTTTTTACAGCCTTCATTTAAGCTGTAACTTTTTAAGATATTTAATGAGAAAGTAGCTTTTTCATTAAAGACTGACTGTCTGATTATCGTTAGAAATTTTTCTTTAAAAAAACTCAATGTCTTCTCAGAAGTTTGAAAAAACGTCAGACAATCTCCACTATTTTCAAGAAATGAAATATTGGAATTTTGATAGATTACAGATGAGCCGAAGCACATTGAAAACAACGGTAAGTAGATTTTTTTCAAGTAGGATTAAGTTTATTTGTTTTATCGAGGACTAAAATTAAAGGGGGCACTCAATTTAACTTCAAAACTAAAGATATCTTCGTAACTCATCCTATTTATTAGGGTGGACAAAAAAGAGACATTTTTTCAATGATGCTCATTTCCAATCAATAAGAGTTTTTTTTTTACCAACACACTGGTTTTATATATCTAACTTTTGAGTACATAGTTACCTCCTCAAATTTAAATTTATACAGTAAGTACCAATTAGGAATAAACTTCTTATACAAAAAAATAAAAACATGCAATTCATACACTACCTGTAAATTATATAAGAAATACCGCATAAAAATATAAATCTAAAATGAAATGATTTTATAAATTTAAGGTTTAATCTACCTGTCATGAGAAATGCCCCTTTATCCATGCCTCATACTGAATCCGAACGTCTAGAAATTTTAAAGCGTTACAGCAATATGCTGGAGACTCTTCCGGGACATGCTTTTGATGATGCCACTTCTTTGGTATCCTATATCTGTAGTGTACCCATTGCATATATAGCTTTTATAGACGAAAACCGCCAATGGTTCAAATCTGAAATTGGTCTTGGGTTTTCTCCTGTTCCTCGCGAGATTACTTTTAGCCGTTTTACTATAATGGATTCTTCTCTGGTCGAAATCCACGATACGCTGCTCAGTGAACGTTTTAAAGATGATCCTGACGTTAAAGGCGGCCTCAAAATCAGGTTTTATGCAGGAATGCCTTTAATTACTCCGGAAGGCTATGCCGTTGGGGTTTTATGCGCTGCTGATCATGAACCCAGAACGCTTAATGAAAGTCAAAGAAGAGCGCTTCATATCGTAGCACGACATGTTATTACAACCCTTGAACTTGGAATAAAAAATAATGAACTACTCGGACAGAAAAAAATTGCTGAAAGTGCCATAATAGCTAAAGAATCTTTTTTGGCCAACATGAGTCACGAAATCAGAACGCCCCTTAATGCGGTTATTGGATTTACTGAGCTTCTGGCAGGAACCCGCCTTGATAAACAGCAGCGTGTTTTCGTACAGGATGTACAAACGGCCGGAGATAATCTTCTGCTCATCGTTAATGATATACTGGATCTTTCCAAAATTGAATCAGGCGGACTTTCACTTGAATTACAACCTTTCAATTTAAAGAAGTCGCTCCGCCATGTTTATGATCTTCTAAAGGTAAAAGTTGCCCATGGTGTCGAATTCAACCTGTTTCTGGATGCTGAACTGCCTGAAATTATCACAGGCGATCAGGGAAGGCTGAATCAGATAATGGTAAATCTGGCAGGAAATGCACTTAAATTTACTACCGAAGGAGAAGTAACTATATCTGTTAAAAATAAAGGAGAAACAGAACATGATTATCTGATACGGTTCTCGGTTAAAGATACTGGAATCGGAATTCCCAAAGAGCACCTGGAAAGCATCTTCGAACGATTTACACAAGCTCAGGAAGACATTACCAGAAAATTTGGAGGAACTGGTCTGGGGTTGAGTATTGTCAAAGAATTAGTAGAACTGCACAATTCCAGAATACAGGTTAAGAGCCGTGAAGGAGCAGGATCAGAATTTTATTTCACAGCTGCTTACAAGAAACCGACTAATGAGAAAAAGAAACCCAAAATACTTCCTGTAAACGACCTTGGCAGGCTTAAAATACTACTGCTGGAAGACAATCGTCTCAACCAGAAACTCACGCAGAATGTCATTGAAGGATTCGGATTTGAAATTGATACTGCCGAGAATGGAGATCAGGGAATTGAACTACTTTCTGAAAACCGCTATGATTTAATATTAATGGATCTTCAAATGCCTGTTCGTGACGGTTATCAAACTACGCATTATATTCGTAATGAACTCAAAAATGAAATTCCTATTATAGCTATGACCGCACATTCTCTTGCCGGTGAACAACACCGCTGTCTGAATGCCGGAATGGACGGTTATGTACCAAAACCTTTTAAGCAGCACGAACTTCTCGAAGCAATTAAACAAGCATTAAAAAAAGAGCGACGTCCTTTTATTGCGCCCAAAGCTGATTTATCTGCAATTGAACAAACTGACCTTATAAAACCCGGCTGGAAAAAAGAAGTGACTTCTCAGTTTATCCAGAAAGCTCCTTCCGAACTAAAAGAACTACAACAAGCCGTTTACCGAAATGATTTCAGAATAGTATTGCAAACTGCCGAACAGCTTCAGGTATGGTTGCATCTGTTCCTGCTAAAAGGCCTAAGCACAGAACTCTCTTTTATAGAAGAACAGGCCCGCAAAAAAGAATTCACTGCTGAAACTGCCGACTATCTAAATATATTACACTGCAGCATTCAGGAAATCATAAAAGAATTGCAAAAAGAAAATGACAGTTGATGGTAAAAAGACATCTATTTTTTCTCTGATATAAAAGCGTTATTAATTAGTACCCAACCACTATTTACTTAAACAGGAATTGATAATTTTAAGAAATAAGGTTACTTTTCTCTCAATTTTGTAGGTGTATAGCCATGTATGTTGAAGGAAACAACTATTAAATAGTCGTCTCCTTTTTTATTTATACAAAAGCATAACATTCAGAGCTTTAACTTTAAAAACTTAAAATCAAATCAAAAAAGATTTCTACAAATTATCAAGATCTCATCCTTATATCTTAGAACGAAAACTATTTTGACTTCTATTTTCATGATTTAGAACATTAAAACAATAGGTTTTCTTAAATTTGCAGATTTCTTTAAAATACCACTTTTACAACTTCCGGATGGATATTTTTTTAGAAAGAAATATTAAAACACACTATAAAACATTTCTCGTCAAATGGATTTAAAAAGATTCAACCTTAAACAAAATATTCAAAAAAAAGAAGACAAAAATCTCTCTTTCAGAGTTTTTGACATAGACAATTCAAACATTAACGAATATCTGAATCCACACAAAAATGATCACTTTTTTATTCTAATAGTAGAAAAAGGAAAAATTGATATTCATATTGAGGATAATGTTTTTAATCTAAAATCAGAGAAAATATCAATTGTATTCCCAGACCAAATTAACTTCATCTCCAATCCAGACAGCGATCTGAAAGCTAAAATTATTTTGTTCGAAGAAGTTTTATTCTGCTCTGACATATTGAAAAATGAATTAAGTCCTTATAACGTCAATTTATCAGCGAATCTTAACTGTAACGCGCTGAATACAGAAGAATTTCAACATGCTTTGACACTTGTAGAAAGCATTCAAACGATTTACAATAGTCCAACACTGGTCAAAAAAGAACAGGCGCGCTTTTACATCAAAATATTTTTATTGGGACTTATTGAATCTATTCACGGCCAGCACCCAATATTGCATCAAAAAACGAATCAGCATGTTTATATTGCTTTTAAAAAACTGCTTAACGAAGAGTTTAAAAACCAACGAACAGTGCAGTATTATGCAGAAAGACTCGGTATAACGCCTAAAAAACTCAATGAAATAACCAAGAAGCACTGTAGTGAAACGGCTATTAATGCCATTCATAACAGGATTTTAAAAGAAATCAAAAGACAGCTTCTGTTCTCCGACCTTTCTCATAAAGAAATCGCATTTAATCTTGGTTTCAGCTCTCCATCCGCTTTGAATAAGTTTGTGAAATCAAAACTTAAAGAAACCCCAACCGAACTTCAAAACGAACTCTCACAGATTTATAACGCATAATCTATTCTCTATTCTCTATTCTCTATTTTCTATTTTCTATTTTCTATTTTTATTAAAAACGGCGCAAATTTATATCGCATAGTCCCGTTTTTATAACATCCTCCTTTTTCCCTGCTCTACTTTTGCAACAGTAAATACTACTGATGCAAAAATGTATAAATCCCTATTACTATATAAGCAGCGCAGATCTTTTTTTTCATTGCACTCATCTGCCTATTAATCTGGTACTATTCAATAGTATCATTATTTATTCTACTTGCCTTTGCACTGTTTTTTTGAGAAAGACAGCAGGCATTTATACGCTTATTTTTAAATACAAAATATGAACAACAATAGCTTGATAAACCAAAATCTTAAGACCATTTTAGAAGAAAACCTAAAATTGGCAGATCAGATCAATCCTCAGGAAATTGATGCATTGGTGAACAAAATTAAATTGGCCAACAGAATCTTTTTTATGGCGGCCGGCAGAAGCGGACTTGCCTTAAAAATGGCTGCTATGCGTTTTATGCACCTGGGGTACAACGTATATGTGGCAGGCGAAACCACTACTCCCGCTATTCTTGAGAACGACCTGCTTATTTTAGCATCTGGATCCGGCACCACTTCTACTGTGATCTCCGCAGCAGAAAAGGCAAAAAAACAAAATGTTGCAGTTGTCGCCATTACAGCCGACTCAAAAAGCAAACTGGCAGAAATAGCAGATAGTATACTACTTATTAACGCTGCAACTAAAACAGACTTTGGTGTTTCTGTTTCTCAACAATATGCAGGAAGCCTTTTTGAACAATTTACATTATTAATACTGGAGAGCATTTTTATGAGCCTTTGGCAGGAATCTGGTTTAACCAAAGAAGACCTTTGGCCTAAACACGCTAATCTGGAATAACTTTTTTTTACTTTTTAAACATTTTAGACATGACAAAATTACAAGTTGCAATTGATTTACTTACTACAGAAGCAGCATTAGAACTTGCCGGAAAAGTAGCGCCTTACGTTGATATTATAGAATTGGGTACGCCTCTTATTAAAGCCGAAGGTCTTAGCGTTGTAACAGCTATGAAAGCAGCTTTCCCGGATAAATTGGTTTTTGCTGATATGAAAACGGCAGATACCGGAGCTTTGGAAGCAGAAATGGCTTTTAAAGCAGGTGCTGATCTTGTTACCGTAATGGGAACTGTTGACGACGCTACTATTAAAGGTGCTATAGAAGCAGCAAAAAAATACGACAGAAAAGTTGTTGTTGATACTATTGGAGTAAAAGACAGAGTACAAAGAGCTAAAGAAGTTACCGCTTTTGGAGTAGCTTTTGTGGAACTACACGCAGGTCTGGACGAGCAGGCTTTACCTGGATATTCTGTACAAACACTTATCGGTGAAGGAAGAGAAGCAAAAGTTCCTTTTTCTGTTGCGGGCGGTGTAAATATCGATACCATAAAAGATGTTGTTTCAGCTGGTGCAACTGTAGCTGTAGCAGGTGGTGCTATTTATGGTGCTGCTGATCCGGCTGCTGCCGCTAAAGCATTAAAAGAAGCTATAAGCACTGTTACTGCATAATAATTGATTCTTTAAGGCTGGAACACTTTTACAGGTTCTGGCCTTTTTTTTGCAATATTTTAAAGTGTAATATTTTACATTTTAAAATTATCAACGAATCTTTCTCCATTCGAATGTACCGTTTTGCTTTACAATGATACTCTCTGTATTTTCACCGGAAAGCCTGAATTCACAATGTGCATCTAATAAATTAGAGAACTGAAACTGAGTCTGAGACTGGAAAATAAGATTAAATTTACCCTGACCCGAAATAGCGGCAACCAATCCCGTTTTTTCTTTTGTAATAGTAATAGTTCTGCCCGGATCCGAAACCAGCTGATATTTCCCTATATATTTTTTAAGATTTTCATCTGTTAAGGCTATTTTTGTCTGAAATGATTTTCCTATCATAATTTCGGGTACCCGAATTGAAAGTTCATCTCTGGGAGCATCTTCGGAATTAAAAAGTAATACTACATAAAGATTTTTTTCAGGAAAATAACCTGCATAAGACGTAAAGCCATTTTTATTACCGCCGTGATCTATTTTTTTAATAGGATTATCACTGTTGATATTCCACCCAAAACCATAATTGACAAGCGTGCCATCTTTAAGTTTATAAGAACTAACGGCCTGATTCAACAGCTCTTTACTTAAAATACTATAAGACATCAATCCATTATTCCATTTCTCCAAATCAGCTGTATCAGAAAGAAGCCCTCCGGCTGAATAGCCTATTGTTGCGCTCCAGAATTCTGCTTTTTTATAGTTATCCCCGTCTTTAAAATATCCTGAAACACGATTTGGAATAATATTTTCGTCACTGTCATAATAAGTATGCTCCATCTTTAAAGGCTCAAAAATATTCTTTTTTAAATAATCGGCATATTTCAGACCGCTTACCTTTTCGATAATAAAACCTAAAAGTATATAATCTGAATTACAATATTTATATGCTGTTCCGGGTTCAAACTCCAGAGGTAATTTTTCGAATACACTAATTAATTCTATTGGTGTGTAGTCCATTCTCTCACCAAATTTTTGATTTGTCTCAACTTGCAAATAATCTTTAAGTCCTGAAGTATGTGACAAAAGATGATGAATTCGAATATTTTTGCCCTTGAAACTTTCAATGTACTTTTCCAAAGGATCATCGAGATCTATTTTTCCTTTTTCAACCAGCTGAAGTATAGATACGGCAGTAAATTGTTTTGTAATGGAAGCAATACTAAAAACCGATTTAGATTCTAAAGGAACATTTAATTCTAAGTTCGCGCAGCCAAAAGCTTTTTTGTAAACCACTTCGCCATTTTGCGATATGAGAACAGAACATCCAGGGGTTTTCTCTGAAAAATTATTTTTAAAAAGATTGTCCAGATCCTTCTCAAATCCGTTAGACTGGCTGTAAACACTTAAGTTTATTAAAAATGTAAAAAGTAAAACAATTGTTTTCATTTTCTTTTGAATTACAATATGCACTAGTATTCTGTCTTCATTAAATATCTATTTCGCTGAATAAATATATTAAAAAAATACTGACTTATAACGCATTACCATTTTCAATCGTGTATAGGTTGGAAAAACGAAAACGGCAGAAAAGAAAAACAGCTTAACCTTTTCCTTTAGAACTCCCCCATTTCCATAAGCTTTCTGTTTATTTTTCCAATAAACTATTTTTAATGAGCAGTACTCATCTTGATATAAATTTTTGTCTCGGGTGCAGCTACATTAAATTTTGCGTCTTCATATTTAGGTGGTCCCATAAATCCTTTTGCATTATTTGAGCACGCTACCGGTTCTTTTGGCATTCCTATAAAATATTTGTCCAGTTTGCCATTACTATTCTTGTCCTGATAAACCAAAACGGTATATTCACCGTTTGGAATTCCTGCAAAATGAACTAATGCAGCATTTGATTTTATTGAGGATGAACCCGTTTTGTATGTCTTTTTCAGAAAGGTCTCTTTAGAATTATATAATTCTGCAACTAATACTCCTGTATTATCTTTTAAATTAGAAACGCTAACTGTAAGATTTGAGTTTTGTGCCAATGCCAAGCTGCTGCTAAACAGAAAAACAGAAACGAAGAATTTTATCATAATTGTTATTTTTGATTTTTTGAGGAAAAAATGATAACAATAGTACTAAGATGTTTCAATCTTAGCTATGACTTTTATCATGTTGTTTTTTCATTCCTTGACAAACCAAAAGATCAGTTTCTATTTTTCGAAAATCCCATAAAAAAGACAGATATAAAAAATACCTGTCTTTCTCTATACGCGATTAACATTCAAAATAAATTACTATTTGTACCAACTTCTATGGCCCTTTTTAAAAGTTTAATACAGCAGTGATTATTTACTGAAATTATAACTTAAAGAAAACCCAAGTCCAAACTGAAATGTTGAAACATAATCATTAACGGCCACAGGACCCCAATAATAGTCCCAGTAATAATCATATCCAACCGCTGCAGACATAGACTGTAGATAAGCATGAAGATTAATAGACAATGGCGAATTGGTTTTTACTTTCACACCACCTTTAATCTCCCAGGCAAAATACGTTCCATTGCCACTCCTTGGTGTTTCCAGTATGGCTACCCCCGCACCCGCACCAAGAAAAGGAAGTGCCTTCTGAGAGCTTGAACCAAAATAATAGGTATAATCTGCCAGTATGTAATTAATCGCACCTTTATCATCTCCGGCATTAACCTGAGTTCCAGGAGAAATGCTGCCTTCGTTTAAAGGAACTTTTGTATACAAAGGCATATTGGTATCCAGTCTGTTATATTTTAACTCTACCGAAGCATTATCCATTATAAAATATTCCAGACCTATTCCATACTCAAAACCATCTTCTACCTTAGCGTAGGAAGAGTCAAAATCCACTCTGTCGGAAAAAGTATATCCTCCGTACAGATTAAGCAAAAACGACTGGCTGCCTTGTGCCGACACCGCCAGTGAAAACAAAAAAAAGACAACTAATAAATGATACTTTTTCATAATTTTTAATTTTAGTTTGTAATAATGGAGTTATTATTAAAGCCCGTTAGTTAATAGAAAATGAATTAGGGATTGAATTAAGGCCTTATTTCCATCCAAAGTTATCTTACAAAACTAATTTTCGGTAAAAATGCGAAGTCAATTAGGTTTCAAATTATAAAATGAAACCATATTATAGGATATTTATCTAAAAAAAATACAACTTATTATAAAACAAACACTTAATCCTAAAAAGAATCCGTTTTAAAATTTAAATAAAAAAGATATTTTATGATAGAAAGAGACTTTCGGGTATCTTACTTTGTTTACCAATATTGCATGGTTAATATGAGCCGAGCCTATTACTCTCTAAATTAGGGAACCACCTCCTTATTTAACCGGATTAATCCCGATAGCTATCGGGAGGCCCTACGAAATATATCGAGCCAATGGCTCTTCTTAAACAACGAAAAGGTTATTGCCTAATATTAAAAAATTCCTTATCAATGAAAATATATTCTACCAATGGGTTTTATCTCTTTCAAGTAATAAATAGTAGCTCACAAAAGTTCCAGAGGAACAACAAATATTGTAGCAACGGATTTCAATCCGTTGAAATCAATTAACGCCTTTTAATAAAGTTCCGTAGGAACGATACATTTTACAATGAAACCCGTTGATAAGATTGTTCAATTATATGATGAAAAAATTGCTTTGTATGAAAGGATGTTGAAGGAGAAAGATGAGATGATGGCGAAGCTTGAGAAATTGATTGGGAAATGATTGTTTATAAGGATTTATTAATTTTTGAAAGAGACTTTAGAGTCTCTTTTTTAATTTGCGAAATATAGTATTGATATTATGGTCCGAGCCTATGGCTCTCTAAATGAGGGACGCGCATATTATTTAACCGGATTAAAATCCGGCCCTACGAAATATATCGAGCCAATGGCTCTTCTTAAACAACGAAAAGGTTATTGCCTAATATTAAAAAATTCCTTATCAATGAAAATATATTCTACCAATGGGTTTTATCTCTTTCAAGTAATAAATAGTAGCTCACAAAAGTTCCAGAGGAACAACAAATATTGTAGCAACGGATTTCAATCCGTTGAAATCAATTAACGCCTTTTAATAAAGTTCCGTAGGAACGATACATTTTGCAATGAAACCCGCTTGCACGGATTGACAATCCATGTCCACATCAGTAAGACATAAAACAAATCATTAAAACAAAAGTTACACAAATTAATGTGCTTTTTTATATTTACAAAGAGAACTAACCAATATTTGCGTGCACGGTTGCAAATCCGGACTATCGTTGCGGAGATAAATCTTTACGATTGACCTAACAAAAAATAAATGACAAATATTTAAGATTTTACCGAACCTGACCGCAAATCTGAAAGACTAGAAAGTAATGCCGAAGGCTCAACATATAATGGATTTTTGCTAATCTTTCCATCTTTGATTACGTAAGGATGTGTAAGCAATATATCTTTAAGTGTACTTTCGTTAAAGCTACTGATATCGTACATACAAATTAAGGAACAAGAATGTTTTGGAGTTAGTAGATTCAGTCTGGCTTCATATTCTAACAGTTCGTCTGTTCCTGGCAGGTTTTTGAGTGCCCACACCATATCACCACACGCTCTAACACTATCATACCCCGCTCTTGAAGATGATAATAAAGACTTTTCCAGCAAATCATACATTTCATCTGCAACAAACTTACCACCATTTATATAAGTGTTTTCAGAAGCCAGAACTTCCAATTGACCGCTAAGCAGTTTTTCAGTAATCGATACTCCGTTATCAGTCAAACAGCGACAATGCTCACCATGACGGTTTCCTTCGAGGATGTTAATGACTTTATCATTCGCTTCCAATCCCTCCAAAATATAAGGGATAATTACTTCATATTGTTGTTCTCTCGAATCGAAAAAACCACAAATATGCATTGGAGCTGACAATGATTCTCCACATACTGAAAAAGGTGCCTGTTTGTTCATATATCAAATATACGTAATTAGTTTTCATTAACAAATCAACAACAACCGATATTCTCCATCATTTTCTACTGGTGCTCTATGAACACAAGGTAAGACTTCTTGTTTTGGATGATCTACAGCCAGTCGCCACAGATGTCCTAATCCTAAATTAACAGGTTCTGCATTTTCATGAAGCTGATAATGCAAATCGAAAAAATTCTCTTTTAAAAAGTCTTCGAATTCTTCGTCTGGTCCATCATGTAGTTCTTTTAACTTTGTCCGAATTTCCGGAATCAGAATCTTTTGTTCTGTCTGAGAATTAGCAACAATATCACTTGCTGCTCCGTGATAGGTACATAAAAAAGTATCTGTTGCAATAGGCGAACGATCTACATGAAACGAATACACATCAGTAGAGATGAAATCGAATTCATCATCACGTTCATAGCATTTCAGCAAATTAAGAGAAGGTGAAGCGCCAAAATCAGTTAATAATTGTAAATCGTTTAAAATTATTTCTCTTGCTGTTTTACCTTTTTCTGAGAGTTGAAGCGCGATTAGATCTTCAGTAGAAACTTCTGTTATATTTTCTTTTAAAGATAACTTTTCTACAATCTCTTTAAAATCACCATCCAAAGTTCTGTACCAGCAAAGTGCATTCATTTCTCCTTTGAAATGGGTATGCACAAGATCAGAGAAAGTAGAAACTACTCCAATTTGGTTGCTATCAGAAAATGTATTGCTCATGGTAAAAATTGTAGGATAAATTGTTGGGATCATTATTTTTAAACACATAGAAACATAGGTTTTCTTTTTGGTAAAGTCGTTTCACTTTTAATAAAATACAGAGAAAAATATGTGTTAGAAACTAGTTTCTTTTACTCCCTTTTTTAGATAAACAAAAGCTATGTTTTTATGTGTTAAAAAAATTTCCACTATACAGTAAAAACTCTTTATTTATTTGTTTTAAAAATTTTATAAAACACAAACAAAATACCCAGCCAAATAGGAATTAATTCTACGGATACTTTCATATTCGTCATCCACATAATGGATAAAATACCCAGTAAAAACACAAAACAGATATAATTGCTTACCGGATAAAATATAGATGCGAACTTGGTTTTTATATTTTCTCTGTCTTTTGTACGTCTAAATTGCAGATGTGTATACGAAATCATAACCCAGTTGATCACTAAGCAGGAAACTACTAAAGACATTAAAATACTAAAAGCCTCTTCAGGAATCACTTTATTGATTAATATACAGATTGCGGCAAAACAAGAAGAAATTAAAATAGCATTTACAGGCACCGATTGTTTGTTTAGCTTCTTTAAAAATTGAGGCGCACTACCCTGATCTGCTAAACCGAATAACATGCGTGAATTGCTGTAAACACTACTGTTATATACAGATAAAGCGGCAGTTAAAACAATTAAATTAAGCACATTGGCAATAAGACGCGTAAAGTATATTTTGTTGCCAAACAGCTCAAATTCCATTCCGTTTAAGTTTTGAAAAACCATCACAAACGGACTGCTGTCTGTAGTGATTTGTCTCCAGGGTGATAAAGCAAATAGAATAACCAATGCTCCCACATAAAATATCAGGATTCTATAGATAACCTGATTGGTTGCTTTTGGAATGTTTTTTTCCGGATTTTCTGCCTCAGCTGCGGTAATTCCAATTAGTTCTAATCCTCCAAAAGAAAACATAATCAGCGCCATAGCTGACAATAAACCTTGAAAATCTCCAGTTGCTGTTTTTTCAAAGATCCCTTTTGGAAAGAAACCTCCATCATTATATAAATTATGAATAGTGGCCTGTTCTCCTCCTGTTCCACTTACCAATAAGTAAGTACCAAAAAGAATCATAGCAATAATAGCAACCACTTTTATAATTGAAAACCAAAATTCTGTTTCTCCATAAACTTTTACGGATGCAAAATTCAAAGCATTAATTACCAGAAAGAAAAATAAACTGGATGTCCACAGCGGAATTTCGGGCCACCAGAACTGCACATAAACCCCAATGGCTGTAAGTTCAGCCATACTCACTAAAATATACAAAATCCAATAATTCCAGCCCGATGCAAAACCTGCAAAAGAACCGCAATATTTATAAGCAAAATAGCTGAAACTTCCTGAAACAGGTTCTTCGACAACCATTTCACCGAGTTGTCTCATAATAAAAAAGGCGATAATTCCAGCAATTGCGTATCCCAAAATAACTGATGGACCCGCTAATACGGCTGCCGGACCAATACCAAGGAAAAGGCCTGTTCCTATTGATCCTCCTAAAGCAATTAACTGAATGTGGCGATTAGTCAGCCCGCGTTTAAGCTGACTTTCTTCTACATTTTCATGTTCTTTTTTCACAAATTAGATTTTTAAGTGAGTGGAATGTACTCACAAATGTATAAACAGCGAAGATAAATTAAAAAAGGAATATATCACACTTAACCTTAACTCCATTCCGGAAACTGCGTTTTATTTAAGTCAAGCTTTTCAATCGCTTTTAGATCGGCAGTATCCAGTTTAAAATCAAAAATATCGAGATTTTCTATAATATGTCCTTTTTGCGAAGATCTTGGAATAGCCACAATACCGCGCTGATAATGCCATCTTAAACTAACTTGAGCCGTGGTTTTGCCGTATTTTTTAGCAATCTGAGTTAAAACTTCGTTTGTAAAAAGTCCATTGCGTCCTTCTGCAAAAGGCGCCCATGCCTGCATCTGGATATTATGTTTTTTGAGCACATTATAATCATTGATTTGTTGAAAATAAGCATGAGTTTCAATCTGATTCACAGCTGGTTTTATTTTGGCATAAGACAAAAGATCTGCCATTTGAGCGGAATCGAAATTACTAATACCAATAGCTTTTATTTTTCCTTGATTATAAAGTTCCTCCATGGCTTTCCAGGATCCTTTCACATCTCCTCTTGGGCGATGTATCAGGTACAAATCCAGATATTCCAATCCTAATTTTCTAAGTGTTTCTTCAAAACCTTTTTTAGCATTTTCATAACCGGCATCATCAACCCATAGTTTTGAAGTTACAAAAAGTTGCTTTCGGTCAATGCCACTTTGTTTTATTGCTTTGCCTACTTCCTCTTCATTTCCATATACTTTTGCCGTATCAATAAGACGATAACCTGATGCTATCGCATCTGCAACAGATTGTTGACACAATTCTCCGCGGAGTCCGTAGGTTCCAAATCCTAGTAAAGGCATTTTTAAACCATTATTCAGTTTAACATCCGGAATACCTTGTGAAGCTTTATCTTCTGTTAGCACATTTCCAAATAATTCAGGCATACCAAATACACCTAAATACATTCCGGCAGCTACAAATTTTGCACTGTTTTGTAGAAATCTACGTCGGTTTATTTCATTTTTTTGGTTTTGAGAATTCATGATTTTTTGTGTTAGTTAGTCAGTAAATCAATTACTAAAAGTAAATATTATATTTTAAATAAAATGTGTGTTTCTTTTAATACTATTTAATTGTTTACAACAGATTGAATATGCCAATCCAAGATGGAAACTAATCCCAAAATCCTGTATTTAAAACACAATAACTGAGTTTATTAACTTATTATCTTTATCTTCCCGAAAAAAAACAAGATTCTAAATTAGAGAAAGGGTTTGTTATCAAAATAATATTTCCTTTGATTTATAAATGATCTGCGTTGTTTATATGACATTGTTTATATAAATTTGTGACTCTTATGAAAAATTGGTGCGCTAAACTTATACTTTCAATTGTCATTCTTTTAAACGGATATGGCAACACTTATGCACACCAAAATATTGTTACTTACAAAAAGTTCTCGTTCTGTACTCTTATCAGTACTATTCAAAATCAAAATAATATCAATCGCGGACGTTCATTTGAATGTTTTAAAAGAAAGATGTGTCTGTTTGATAACGAGGAAAACGAAGAAAATTTTTCTACAGCCGAAAAACAGCTTATTAAAAGCAATTACTTTTTAATTTTTCACTGCAACAATCTATTTACAGTTGCGACAACTGCTTTTACTCAAAAAGTAGATGACTGCAAAATTTTCAGTTTACTTTATAACAAAGTATATCTGTTATTTCAGGTTTTCAGAATTTGATTTTTAACCCCTGCTGTCTTTTATAAACAGCTGGTTACTTTATTGTTTTATCCTCTAATCTTCTACTTGTTAGAAAATAGACGGATAGGAACTTCTATGGTCTGTTCCCAAAGACCTTTCATTTAAAAATCAAAAATAAATTACATTTTAACGCTGAAATAATTATGAAAAGAATTTTCATGATCATGAGTTTGTGCGCCTTAGTTTTTGCTGGCTGTAACTCCAAAAAAGAAGAAGAAAAAGAAGAAAAAACCAAATTTGTGGTTACAACTCCAATCGAAAGAGATACTACAATTACAAAAGATTACGTATCGCAGATACATTCCATCCAACATATCGAGATAAGAGCTCAGGAACGCGGTTATCTCGAAAAAATCTATGTTGACGAAGGACAAATGGTAAAAAAAGGTCAGCTGTTATTTAAAATTATGCCTGCACTTTACGAAGCAGAAATGAAAAAATCGAAAGCAGAAGTAAGTTTCAGCGCGATTGAATACCAAAATGCAAAAAAATTAGCCGATGAAAAAGTGGTTTCGCCAAACGAACTGGCAATGGCAAAAGCAAAACTGGAAAAAGCAGACGCCGAACTGGCTTTAAGCAAAGTGCATCTTCAGTTTACAGAAATCAGAGCGCCTTTTGACGGTATTATAGACAAATTTCATGTGCGTCAGGGAAGTTTGGTTGATGAAGGAGAATTGCTGACAGAACTGGCAGACAACAGTTCGATGTGGGTATATTATAATGTTCCGGAATCTGAATATCTGGATTATCAGGAAAAGGCTGAAAAAAGCGGCAAAATGAAAGTCAATCTTTTGATGGCCAATAACAAAAAATTCCCTTATTCCGGAGTGGTTGAAACTATCGAAGCTGATTTCGATAATGAAACCGGAAACATTCCATTTAGAGCCGTTTTTCCTAATCCAAAAAGATTATTAAGACATGGCGAAACCGGAAGTATCCAAATGCCGATTGAACTGAAAAATGCCATGCTGATACCTCAGAAAGCAACTTTCGAGGTTTTAGATAAAAAATATGTTTACGTAATTGACAAAAACAATACTGTAAAATCAAGAGAGGTGGTTATTGCTGCCGAAATGCCACATTTATTTGTTATTAAAGAAGGTTTATCAATCAATGATAAAATACTTTTAGAGGGACTTCGTCTTGTGAAAGAAAATGACAAAATAGACTACGAAGTGGTAAAACCTCAATCGGTTATGTCCAATTTAGAGCTATATGCAGAATAACCGAATCTAAAAAAAGAAGCAATGTTTAATAAATTTATACATAGACCCGTATTTGCAATTATAATTTCGATTATAATTGTCTTTCTAGGTACGCTGTCCATCAAACAGCTTCCTATATCGCAATTTCCACAAATTGCGCCCACCACTGTAAATATCTTTATTGCGTATCCCGGAGCAAGTGCCGATGTATTGGTGAAATCTACCTTAATTACTTTAGAAAATTCTCTTAACGGTACAGAAGGTGTCCGTTACATGGCAACAGATGCTACAAGTGCCGGAGAAGCAACACTCAGAATAATATTTGAACCGGGAACCGATCCTAATGAAGCCGTAATCAGGGTTAAAACAAGAGTCGATCAGGTAATGCCATTATTACCTGAACTGGTTCAACGAGAAGGAGTTGTAATTACTCCTATTCAGCCTAGTATGTTGATGTATGTGAACCTTTATTCGAAAAACAAAAGCATGGATGAGAAGTTTCTCTACAACTATGCCGATGTAAAAATGATTCCCGAAATCAGCCGTGTAAAAGGGGTTGCGAGAACGCAAATACTAGGAAGCCGTAAATATGCAATGCGTGTATGGCTGAATCCTGACAGAATGAGAGCTTATAAAATTTCTGTTGAAGAAGTTATGGAAGCGCTTCAGGAACAAAGTATTATTGGTCGTCCCGGACGACTGGGACAAAGTTCCGGAATTGCAGCACAGTCCTTAGAATATGTACTGACTTACAAAGGACGATACGACGAGCCTAAAGAATATGAAAATGTTATTGTACGTGCCAATTCTGAAGGAGAAAGTATTCGCCTGAAAGATATTGCAAAAGTAGAATTAGGAAGTGAATTCTTTGATATTTACTCGAATCTGGATGGACATCCTTCTGCAGCAATTGTATTAAAACAAAATTACGGAAGTAATGCCAGCGATGTAATCAATGCCGTTAAAGCAAAACTGGAAGAAATGAAAGGCAGCTTCCCGCCAGGAATGGATTATAAAATCAGTTATGACGTTTCGCAGTTCCTGGATGCTTCTATCGATCAGGTAGTACATACTTTGAGAGACGCCTTCATCCTGGTTGCTTTAGTGGTATTTATATTTTTAGGTGACTGGCGTTCGACTTTAATCCCAATTATTGCTGTTCCGGTTTCTTTGGTTGGCGCTTTCTTTGTGATTCAGCTTTTTGGAATGTCTATCAATTTGGTGACTTTATTCTCTTTGGTATTAGCGATCGGTATCGTGGTAGATAATGCCATTGTCGTCGTGGAGGCCGTCCATGCCAAGTTTGAAGAATTTCCGCATATTACGCCTTATCATGCAGTGAAACTGGTATTGGGCGAAATTGGAGGTGCTATTATCGCTATTACTGCCGTAATGGTATCTGTGTTTATTCCTGTTTCGTTCATGTCAGGACCGGTGGGAACTTTTTACAGACAGTTCTCGGTTACTATGTCCAGTTCGATTATTATCTCCGCAATTGTAGCTTTGACCCTTACTCCTGTTCTCTGTGCTATCCTTTTGAAAAACAATCATGGAAAAGAGAAAAAAGGAAACATATTGACAAAATCTTTAGATGCTTTTAATGCTTGGTTTGAAAGACTTACCGGAAAATATGTGACAGTTCTAAAATCAATTGTAAGCAGGCGTGTATTGACTTTTGGAATCCTGATTGCATTCTGTGCTTTTATTTTTGTAGAAAATCAGGTATTGCCTTCCGGATTTATTCCAAGTGAAGATCAGGGAACTATTTACGGAATTATTCAGACACCACCGGGAGCTACTTTGGAAAGAACCAATCAGGTAGCACAAAAATTACAGAAAATCTGCGAAAGCGTTGAAGGAGTTGAATCGGTTTCATCATTGGCAGGTTATGAAATTATGACTGAAGGTCGAGGATCTAATGCAGGAACCTGTCTGATTAACTTAAAATCATGGTCTGACAGAAAACATTCTGTAACAGAAATCATGGAAGAACTGGAGAAGAAATCAAAAAATCTGGGAGCTGTTGTGGAATTTTTTGAACCGCCTGCAATTCCGGGATTTGGTTCTTCAGGAGGTTTCTCTATGCGTTTACTAGACAAAACGACGAGTACCAATTATCAGGAATTCGATAAAATCAACAAACAATTTATGACTGAATTAGGGAAACGTAAAGAGCTTTCGGGTTTGTTTACTTTCTTCGCTGCCAATTATCCACAGTATGAACTGGAAATTAATAATGATTTGGCGATGCAAAAAGGAGTTTCTATTGGTAAAGCCATGGAAAACCTGAATATTTTAATCGGAAGTACTTACGAACAAGGATTCATCAAATTCGGGCGTTTCTTTAAATTGTATGTACAGTCTGATCCAAAATTCAGAAGACTTCCTTCAGATGTACTGAATCTTTTTGTAAAAAATGATCATGGTGAAATGGTACCCTACTCTGCTTTTATGACGCTTAAGAAAACGCAGGGACCAAATGAGGTAACGCGATACAATATGTACAACTCTGCAGCTATTCAGGGGCAACCTGCAAAAGGATACACCACTGCAGATGCCATTAAAGCCGTGCAGGAAACCGCTCTTAAGACACTTCCAAAAGGCTATGATATTGCCTGGGAAGGTTTATCTTATGATGAAGCCGCAAAAGGAAATGAATCACTTTACATCTTCCTTGTTGTATTGGCATTCGTGTATTTTGTTCTTGCTGCACAATACGAAAGCTTTATTATTCCGCTGTCTGTAATTTTATCTATTCCTGTTGGAATTTTAGGCTCTTTTGTAATTCTTCAAATGATGGGATTACAAAACGATATTTATGCGCAAATCGGACTAATCATGCTTGTCGGACTGCTGGGAAAAAATGCCGTACTGATAGTTGAATTTGCGGTGCTCAAGCATCAGCAGGGCGCTACAATACTCGAAGCGGCTATTGAAGGTGCAAAAGTACGTTTCAGACCAATCTTAATGACGTCATTTGCTTTTATTGCCGGTTTAATTCCTTTGATTTTTGCTTCAGGTGCCGGTGCAATTGGTAACAGAACTATTGGAGGTTCTGCGCTTGGAGGAATGCTTTTCGGGACTATTTTCGGTGTGATTATCGTTCCGGGACTTTACTACATCTTTGGTTCGATGGCCGAAGGCAGAAAACTAATTAAAGGAGAAGAAGAAAGTTCATTGTCTGATGAATTTATGCATCATGTAGATGATTTTTCGAAAAACAATCAAATAGATGAAAATGAAGAATAACAGAAATATAAAATACGCAGGCATCGCCTGCGTATTACTCTCTATCGTTGGCTGTAAAACTCCTGCTATAGTAGAAAAAAATGAAAACAAAACAGTACCCGAAACTTACGCTAATAACAGTTTAGACACGCTCAATACCGGAAAAGTAAAATGGAAAACTTATTTTACGGATGAAAACCTGAACAGTTTGATTGATATTGCACTGAAAAATAATCAGGAGTTAAACATTACACTTCAGGAAATCGAAATTGCAAAAAGTGAAGTAAAAGCCAGAAAAGGAGAATACCTGCCGTTTGTAGGTTTTAGTGCCGGTGCTGATGTAACTAAATCCGGAAGATATACAAGCACAGGCTCAGGTGAAGCTACAACAGAAATTATGCCTGGTAAAGAAACACCGGATCCGCTTCCAAATTTTCGCTTTGCGCTTACATCAAGCTGGGAAATAGATATTTGGAACAAACTTCATAATGCTAAAAAAGCAGCTTTGAATCGTTATTTAGGTTCTATTGAAGGAAAGAATTTTGTAGTTACCAATCTGATTGCAGAAATAGCAGAATCGTATTATGAACTTTTGGCTTTGGACAATCAACTGGAAATTATCAAACAAAATATTGATATTCAGTCTAATGCATTAAGAATTGTAAAAATTCAAAAAGAAGCTGCCAGAGTTAATGAACTGGCGGTACGCAGATTTGAAGCTCAGATTTTAAGTACGCAAAGTCTGCAGTTTGACATTCAACAACAGATTACAGAAACCGAAAATAAAATCAATTTTTTATTGGGTCGTTTTCCTCAGAAAATTGCAAGGAACAGCGATACTTTCAGTACTATAGCTCCTGCGGATGTTCATGCCGGAATACCCTCCCAGCTTCTGGAAAATCGTCCGGATATCAAAAAAGCAGAAATGGAATTAATCGCCGCAAAACTGGATATAAAATCAGCGAAAGCACAATTCTATCCTTCACTTGGAATTTCAGCCGGAATTGGATATGAGGCTTTTAATACCAAATATTTGCTGACATCACCAGAATCTTTATTGTATTCCATTGCGGGTGATTTGGTTGCTCCTTTAATTAACCGAAATGCTATTAAGGCAAGCTATCTTACTGCAAGCGCCAAACAAATTCAGGCAGTTTACAATTATGAAAGAACTTTGGTAAACGCTTATGTTGAAGTTGCGAATCAGCTTTCTAAAATTCAAAATACAGCACAAAGTTATGATTTGAAGTCAAAACAGGTTCAGGCTTTAAACGAGTCTGTGCAAATATCCAATAACCTTTTCAGTTCTGCGAGAGCAGATTATATGGAAGTTTTGCTAACTCAGAAAGATGCTTTAGAATCTAAATTTGAACTTATTGAAACCAAAAAACAGCAAATGAATGCTTTTGTTAATGTTTACAGAGCATTAGGAGGCGGCTGGAACTAATAGTTTTTATTTTTATTTTTGGAAAAGGGGACCTGTTTACAATTGGTCTCCTTTTTTGTTTTGTAGAATTTTTAAATCACACATAAAAACAGATTATTTCAACGTATCAATCTTTTTAGCATTTACAACCGGTGTATTTATCGAATCTCTTTGTCTGGATCTTCTGCGTTCTGAAGGTGGTAAATTCTTCAATTCGCTTTCTTCTGCAAAACTGGTGTCCTCTTTAAACTTACCCGTAGAAATTTCAAAATCTTCGGCTGTACCTGTAATTTTCATCGGAATATTAATAAGTCCCATTGGCGGAAGTCCTAATCGAAATCCAACATTAATTTTTCCATCCATTGTAACCTGGCCTTCCAGTTTGCCTCTAAAACCAGCCATTTTCATAGTGGTCGGCGTAATTGTCATGACGTTATTTTTAATAGTCGAATGAATGGCGATTTTATTAAAGGAAGCTTTTTCTAAATCGGCTGCATCTGCTTTTTTGGCTACATGATTTAAAAGTTTAAAGTTTTTAAATTTAATATCTTCCAGAGTCAGTGTTCCTTCTCCATCAATAGATTTAAAATCAATATCCATGTTTCGGTCAATACTTCCTCCAAGCTGATAATCAACCGAGACCAAACCGTAGGCATCTTTAGCCATAGAAACCAATTCTGCAAAAATCGGGATCTCTTTATAAGCACGCTGAATATCAAAATTACTGGCTTTAAAATTTGCATTATATTTCGCCAATAAACGATGCTGGGCTTTATAATCTCCCGTCATTTCTATTTTGGTGCCCGCCATATTAAAAGCCGCCTGAGTTACCTGAACTTTGCGCTCGTTCACAACAAGGTTTCCAACAAAATCATTAATCTTATACGTATCAAATTCTAAATCATTAACCTTTGCAGAGATCTTTAAATCGGCTGTTCTTGGAATTCGAATTACGAAGTTTTTATTTTTATCACCACCGCTTTTATTAATAGTAGTCACAACAGTAGAATCTGTTTTTTGCGCGGCTTCTTCTTCCGCTTTCTGATCGGTATATTTTGCAATCATGTCAAAAAACTCATTGGCATTAATATGATTGCTGGAAAGCTCAATATCCGCTTTAAGCTTTTCATTCGATTGCTGCAAGTACTTTCTATTAAAAAGATATCGCAAAACATTATGGATATACCCATTTAAAACAATATCAGATTTACCATAAGTGGCACTGATTTCCTCAAAACGCATTTTATCTTTAAAAAACTTAAAGGTTCCCTTAGAAACCTGAAACGGCTCCGGAAACATCGCACTCTTGATTACTAAATTCCTGGCTTCGAGTTTTCCACCATTTTTGATGTTGTCATAATTTTTAGCGTCTAAATCTTTCTTAGAACCTTTTGCAATAAGATTGGTCTGAATTATTCCTGAAACAGTAACATCCTTAATCGGGAATATCTGTGTTAGTTTACCAACATCCAAAGTTCCCTGCGTTTTAATATTATACACCAAATCATAAAGATTATTGACCTCGCCTTGTACTTTAAAAGGTGATCCTGCCAAAACAAATTCTGCCGGCTGTAATTTTACATTTAAATCTTCTCCCGTACCTTTAGTACTGGTTACAGCAGCACTTACATTTATATTCTCAATTGGAATATTAGGAAATTTAAGTGACTTTAAATAGCCGTTTTTAATATTTACAATGGTTTTTGATGACGGATATTTTTTCTGTTTACGGTTTAAAACCCCGTGCATGCTCACTTTTAAATTTAAATCTCCCTTAACTTCCAAACTATCCAAAGGATAAAATTGATGTACAGTCGCTAAGTTAATTTTAGATTCTAATTCAGTATCTACCGTAAAAGGATATAATTTATGCAGTTCGAATTGTCCATGAATAAAGTTGCCCAGCGCTTCTGCATTCAAATTGGTCACTTTACCGGAAATGTTACGTAAAATACTGTCTTTGGCTATTAGATTCAGATTCAGATTAACATTTTTTATTGCGTCTGGTGTTTTAGGATTTTTTAAATAGCCATTTTTTAAGCTGACGTTTAGCTGAAACTTCGGAATACTTTTAATGATAGTATCTATTTTATTCAAACGCGGACTAAATCCTAAATCTCTTAAAAATGTTCCGTCGGCTTTTAAATCAACAGCAATGTCTCCGCGAATATCATTATCGTTGAGATTTAGTGCTTCTTTAAATTTCGCGGCATCTAAATTAGCTTTGATAAGGGTTTTAATTTTTAGTTTTTTAAAACCTTCTGAATGGAAATTAATTACCGTTCTCTTTTTATCCAGATTAAAAGAAAGGTTGTCTAAATCAAATTTTAATTTATTGATATCTAAATCTCTAACCAGAGCTTTGGCAGAAATATTGATGTCTTTTACCGGTTCTTTAATTTTTTTGTAAGCAATAGTTCCGCTGTTAATTTGCAAATCTGCCGAAACAACCGGTTTTTCCGATTGATCCTGCATGTATTTTCCACGTGCAAAAATTCCAAAATTAATGTTTCCCGTAATCGTCATTTGTTCACGCCACTGATCATAAGCTGGTGGTACCAGTGACAGCATCTCTTCTAAAGTAGAATTTTTAGAAAGCATTCGCAGATCAAAATCATAACCGCCTTTTATGAAAGCAAAATAACCATTAAACGAAAAAGGGAAATTTTTAATCCGAATAGCATTTCGTTGAAATTTAAACTTCAGTGCTTTTGTATCTATGTAAGTTACAATTTCAGCATTTATGGGTTTACTGCGCACATAATCGACTCCGGCCACACTAAAATCGAACGTCTTTATTTTTACATTAGAATTTAGGTCAAAAAAATCGGCACTTAAATCTCCGGTTCCTTTATAGTTAAGATCCTGAACTCTGAATTTTAAAAGAGTACTTTTATCATTATACACAATATTCGTTTTGTTGATAACGACTTTCTTTATCTTAAACTCGGTTTGAGTAGTATCTACAGGAGCTTTAGAAGGTTTAACAATATTAAAGTTGGCATGACCTTTGGCATCTATTTCGAGATTTAAATTGGCATCATCCAAATAAACTGCATCTAATACTATTTTGCCTTTTAGTAAACTATAAAAATTGACCCCAACAGCTGCCGTTTCTGCCTTTACGACATTTGATGAAGTAAATTGCGCTTTTTTGTTTACTATAGTTACATTTTTAGCATACAGAATGATTGCCGGAAAATGTTTGAAAGCAGAAAGTCCAATTTCATCAAAACGAACTTCTGCATCCAGCTTTTCATTGGCTATACTTTCTATCTTTTGCGTTATTTCATCTTTAAAAAAATAAGGAACAATGGTCAGGACTATTACTAAAAGCAAAAATAGAGTTGCAATAACAATTGCCGCTTTTTTTAAAAACTTCTTAATCATTTTTGGAGGCGTATTTTTAAGTTTTAAAAATAGAGATTTAAGAACTATTGATAGTTACTGAAAGTAATATTAACTCAAAAATAACAATTTTAGTTAGTTTTTTTTAATGCCAAAATGAACAAGAAATGTCCCGAAATTTAAATCTCATAAAAAAAACTCCATAGCAAAACTATGGAGTTTTTCGACAGCCGGCCGGTACCTGAAAAGTATTCTAATTAACTAAATTTCCACACACACCGTTCCAGACAATCCCGCCGGTCATCTATTATTTAAGAAACACTTCAAATGCATTTTATTAAAAAATCAATATTAAGTTTATTTCTAATTGATTTGAACATTATTATGCAGACAATTCCGCTTCGGTATGAAGAACACAAAACCATTGTTTATTTTCTTTTATCCAGGTGGAAGTACAAGCACATTTCATTGGTTTATTTTGTTTTACATCCAACAATTCTATTATATAAGCTGTTATAGCAGTTTCTCTTGTGAGTAATTGGGATTTGACATTTGAGAAACCCAGGACTTTTATTTTATCTCCGTCTCCGGATTCAAACATTTTTTTAAAACTGGCTTCATCCACACTGTGAACACCATTTTTACCGGCAACTATACAGGGAAAATAAGTTAGATTCTTTACTGTTTCATATTCGTGATTTTCCATTCCCTGCCAGTACTTTTTCTCTAATTCTATAATTTCCGTTTCCATAATTAATCCTTTTTATTGCTTAAACAGTTATGTGACAGAAAACTGCTGATTAACGATTATCAAACTCTTTGCGTTTATAAAAATTATCATCATCGTAATTAAATCCGGAATCATCAGCAGGATAATAGGATCTTAATACGTTTCTTTCATATTCCCTGTCAAAACTATCTTGTCTGTTGTACCTGCTTGTATTTCGAAATGTATCATATCCTATTCCGTTGGCCATCACAATTTTGGTATCTTTATTTATGTTTACAGATCCTATGGGTATAATGATATGACTGTCTCCATCTTTATAAACAAACTCTTTACCATTATCGTAAGCAATTGCATCGTGTACTTCTTTACGGCTATCCTCTATCAGTTTTTTATCCACTTTGACATCGAGATAAATAACACGTTGCATATCTTTATTCACCCATAGATTATCAATAGTTCCTATAGTGTGGTTGTCTGAGTCGACTATTTTCCATCCTCTTACATCAGAATAGTTTGAAGCGATTTTATAATCAGGAAGTTCATCCAGTCGGTATAAATTTCTTTCCTTAGTTTCCATAGTAGTTTCTTTTATATATGTATTATATTCTTTTCTAATTTGCTGTTGTATCTGTGCTCACAGCGTTTTCGGTTTCTATGCTCATGTCAGTTCTCGATTCATCGTCTTTTATAAAAACGTAGTACGCAACTGCCGAGATTAACAGGATTGCTACAATCCACGGCCATAAAGGCTTTTTCTTCTCGATTTTTATTTCTGCCATAACTTTATTATTTTGATTATAAATATTTTAACTAAGAATAAAATTACAAATGTCTGGAGGGTTACACCTATTTAATTTCAATCTTATTTTATAAAATTTCCAGTTACACATCATTATAAAAACCTAATAATTAAACAATTAACAACTAAAATTATATAACAGTATCGAATTGGTTTAGTATAATTTTATGACTGCTAATTCGCAATTTTTCATCATTAAATTTTGTACTATGAATTTTTCAAATCAGAAGAACAGAATCCTTAGTTCAAGAACTTCGGAGAAAAAATATATCACAAAAAGTATCTCAAGCCGAACCAATGAAAAAAGTTATATTGTAACATTCAAAAATGTTTCAAACAATTCTAACATATAATAAGCTTAATCATATAATTGAATAGAATCATGAAAGATATTGCCACAATAGAAAAGAGCCTTAAAGGGAAAAATGTTGTTATTACAGGTGCAAGCAGTGGTGTTGGCAGGGCTGCAGCCGAAGCTTTTGCCAGAGAAGGATGTAATGTAGTTATAGCCGCCAGAGGACAAAAAGGGATTGATGAAACCGTTAAATTCTGTCGTGATCTCGGGGTTGTTGCCGTTGGTGTATCTGCTGATATGTCTATTGCCGAAGATGTAGAAAAAATAGTTGCCGCAGCAATGATATTAGGAGGGAAAATTGATATCTGGGTAAACAATGCGGGCGTCATGGCGAGCGGAAAATTTGAAGAAATTCCGTTAGAAATCCATCAGCAGGTTATTAAAACTAATTTGTTTGGTTATATGCATGAGGCTTACAATGCCATCAAAATTTTTAAAGAACAAAATGAAGGGATTTTAATTAACAATATATCAATAGGCGGTTTTATGCCTGCACCTTACAGCGCTGTTTATTCTGCGAGCAAATATGGAATTAGAGGTATGATGGAATGTTTACAGGGGGAAATATCAAACCGAAGACATATTCATATCTGTAATCTTTATCCGCAGCTACAAAACTCCACTGGAAACCTGCATTCTGCCAAGTATTCCGGTTTTGATATGACTATCCCTTTTATAGCATCTGATCCTCGTGATACTGCAGCGAAAATAGTAGAACTCGCAAAAAATCCAAGAAAAGAATTATTTCCTGATTTTAAGTCTGCCGCCATCACAAACACTTATAAATTGCTTCCAAAGATACTCATCAACGCAGCATCTGCAGTTGTGCGTACGAAAATGAAATTCAATGATGAAAAATTGAACAATCCCGGAAATGTTTTAAATAAATCAAAAGAACCGCTTAGGGTTTACGGGAATCCTTCTGCAAAAGGAGTATCAGATCTTAAGCTGGCATTATTTGCCGGAATAGGAATAAGTTTAGGCCTTTTTCTATTTAGCAAAAAATAGCAGTAAACTCATTCTAACAGAACTATCAGATATTTGATTAATCTTAAAATTTATGCATTCATCTTGACGATACTACTGCAGCAGCATCCAGCAGATTTTCTTTATTTAAAAAGGCATTAATATATTCTTGTACTTCCCCTCTTTTATCTGCAGAGGTTTCAAAAAAATTAATATGAAATTCCTCATCCTTATCTAAAATATGGATGATATCAGTATAGCCTCTTGAGATAAGGCTGCCTTTTAGTTTAATAATGTTTTGCTGCTGGCGTCCGTCAAGTTCCTTGCGGATCTGTAATTGTATAGCTCTATCCATGCCAGTTTGTTTTTTACAATCTATTTCTAAAAAAAATAAATTTAAGTGTTTTATTGATTCAAAAAAATATTTTAACACAACCTACTGGTGTTAAAATTATTAGAGTCTTTTTAAGACGCAAAAAAAGAACAAATTGTTACTAACACGAAGGCAATCGATTTACATCTAACGGGGAAAAAATTGCCATTTATAAATATAATGGATTATGATAACTTTCTTTTTAATGTAATCGCTTATATACTTTTATAAAACCTAAAAAGCCGTATCAAACTTTTCATTGACACGGCTTCTTTTATTAAATTTCTTTTAAGTTAATTTCCTTTTTCTCGCCATCTTTATCAATGCTAACGCGTTTTTCAATATTGGCTTTATCTGTGTAATTTTGTCTCGCTGTTCCATAATTTGTTGTAGAACCTTGATAACCATAATAATTATAATAATTGGTATAACCTGATACGTATGAATAGTTATAAGAATTAGAAAAGTCAAAACTTACCATTACTATATAGGTTCCTGGCATTAAATCGGCAAACTCAAAATGTCCCTGATCGTCATACACTTTGGATTTTTTGATAGAATATCCAAAATCACTATCCAAAGGAACTTCTGGCATTTTTTTCTGTTTGCGGATTTTCTTGTTGACTTCTACCCATTCCTCATAATAAGCTGAACTTGGAAAAAGTGTAATCTCAGTACCTTTTGGTGCAAATTGTTTCTTGGCCGTATTCACTAAACCTCCTAATTTCTTACCAGAATCTGATCTTGCGTAAGCTGTACCAATTATAACACTGTTACCGCCAGAAATTTGTCTTGCCACTGCTTCTTTATCAAATTTATTTTTAATAGGCTGATAATCCAGTTCCTCATTAACAGTGATTTCCCACATTCCGTTGGCCATAGACATTTCACGCTGCCATAAACGACGGTCTTTCTTGTCTATGATATAATTGTAAACCCCTTTAGTACTTTCTTCTAAAACTGAAACAAGCCACGTTTCATGCTTACCGGTTCTTGGTGAATTATAAACAAAACTTTTTACTTCTTTTATAGTGTAATATTCCACTAAAACATCTGATCCGTCATTATAATAAAATTGAGGAAAACGGGCTTTATATCCAACATCTAATGGCAGCGTTCCAATTAAGTGATCCGTCCAGTTGAAGTCAAAAAAATCTTCCTTAGGATTAAGTTTCAGCTTTTTATCCTTTTTGGTTTTCTTTGAATAATAATTCCCTGTAATTGTTCCGCCAAAATTAAGATTTAGTTTAGCATTCTTGGTTTCATCAGAATAGCTAATGGCTTTAAGCGTTAGAGCATCGGCTGTACTTATTCGTGGGGTTGGCTGTCCATTATCTTTTGGAGTAAAAGTATTATTTAAAGTTAATTGATTATTAGCCAATGTAATATCATAGGTCAAAGCTCCCATATTTTTCCATTCTTGACCTTTTACGTAATACACAGTATAAAGATATTTTCCAGGTTTAATATATTTGGTATTAATATCCTTATTACCAGGTTCTATTGCTTTTTGACTGATTGCAATAAATGGAAGTAGCATCACTGCAAAAGCAAGCATATTTAATTTCATATTTATAATACTATAATTGGGGGAAAAATATTTTTTATCATTTGGAATCTCTTATTTTGTGGTATTAATTATATCTTCATAAGGAAGATTAAATGTCCCTTCTGTAATTTCTATTGCCACACCTGAATCTAAATTTCGAACCTTTCCGGAAAATGTGCCTTTAATGCCATTTTTACTAATGGATTCGATTTTCAACGTAAAAACATCATCTGCCGTACTAGTGCTGTAAACAATAGTTCCGTTTGTAGTCTGAACAGCATAACGCGCTACCATTTCCGGTTCTGTAGGCGTTGAATAAGTACCTGCTTTGATATCTCCTCCTGTTCTCCATATTTCAAAATCTAAAGAAGGTGGTATTAACTCGCCAACTTTATTTGGATAAGGTTCTTCAAATCCTCCTACTGTAATATGCTCAAATCGATTATCGTTACCACCGCCTTGAAAATTTACATCGTAAAAATCTATTTTTCGCCCGTCTAAGGTTGCTTTAAAAAAATAATCAGATCCTGAATTATCTGATCCATTATCATCACTTGAACAGCCAAAAAATAATAAAGTCAAAACTAATATGCTGAAAAATTGTTTCATAAGACTTGTTATTTTATTTTTTTTAAATGTTGATTTGGTCATAAAAAAAACTTTTATTCCGTTAACTTTCATTGTAATTTCTTTTATTAGAACAAATTTACTGACGCTAAATAGAGAAAACAATACCTGATTTCATGGTTATTTCCCCCTTAAAAACAGACTTTATTTAAAAAAGAAATAACTCGGCTTCAATACCTTTTTCATCACGGACGTTTAAACAAAGTTTATTAGGACGTTTAAACAAAGTTGGCATCTTTCATTCCCTCTAATTTTGTTTCATCAAATAATTTAAAAATTAAAAAAATGGAACAGAATAATTATTATGGGGCATTACAACAGCCGACAAATTCAGGATTTAATGCCAAATCAACGACCAATGAAGTAATTAAGGGAATTGATCTTACCGGAAAAACTGCAATTGTAACAGGAGGAAATACAGGCATTGGTCTGGAAACAGTTAGAACACTGTCAGAAGCTGGCGCAACTGTAATTGTACCGGCAAGAGATGTTGAAAAAGCGAAGAGAAATCTAAACGGAATTCCCAATATTATCATAGAAGAAATGGATTTAATGAATCCTGATTCTATTGATTCTTTTGCTCAAAAATTTATGCAATCAAACCAACTACTACATTTACTCATTAATAATGCCGGTATCATGTGGGTTCCGTTACGAAGAGATGATCGTGGGTTTGAATCACAATTGGCTACTAATTATCTGGCTTTGTTTCAGCTTACAGCTAAATTATGGCCGGCACTAAAAAAAGCAAACGGAGCAAGAGTCGTAAATGTCTCGTCGGGCGGGCATCAGTTTTCTGATTTTAATTTTGAAGATCCTAACTTCTTAAACCGCGAGTATGAAACTTTACTGGGTTATGGTCAATCCAAAACAGCCGTTAATCTTTTCTCTATGGAATTTGATAATCGTGCAAAAGATTTTAATGTTCGAAGCTATTCTTTATGCCCCGGAGCTGTTGGTGAAACAGAATTAGCAAGAGAAGCACCAATCGATTTATTTCAGAAATTAGGTTATTGTGATGCTGAAGGAAATATATTTCCTGAAGTTGCTGCGTCGTTAAAAACGATTCCGCAAGGTGCCGCCACAACAGTTTGGGCTGCTACAAGTAAACTGCTTAATAATATTGGCGGTGTTTATTGCGAAAACGTGGATATTGCTTCCTTAAGTCCGAATACGGCAATAATTGGGGGCATTAAGCCTTATTCGCTTGACGAAAAAAAGGCAAAACGTTTATGGGAATTAAGTGAACAGATGACAGGAATCCAATTCGATCTTAACTAATATTTGTATCTTTATACCACACAAGCATTATGGACTATCAGGTAAATTACATAAATCCCGAAATTAAACTTTCAAATTATACCGGAAAGCTTTTTAAGACAGAAGCAGCATTTACTGATCATTTACTTGTGTGGTTAATTTCCGGTGAAACCAAAATTATTCAGGCAGACGAAAGCTTTGTATTTGGTCCCGGAAGTACTTTTTTGATTCCGAGAAATCAACTGGCAACCATTATCAATATTCCAAAAGACGGGTTGCCACATAAAGCGGTGGCTATGCATTTGTCAGCCGAAAGACTTAGAGCATTTTACAATCAGGAAAGTATTAAACAAAAAAATACGGTTTCAAAAATTTTCAGTTTTCATAAACATCCATTGCTGGAAAGCTGTCTGGCTTCACTTATTCCTTATTTTGAAATGCAGGAGAACTTTCCTGAAAATATTGCATCATTGAAAATTACAGAAGCCATTACAATCCTTTCAGCAATTGATAAAGATATTGGCTCTATTTTAGCCAACTTCGATGAACCTTATAAAATTGATCTAATCAGTTTTATGGAAAAGAATTTTATGTTCAATATGTCTTTAGAAAAATTCGGATATTTAACTGGCCGAAGCCTGACTACTTTTAAAAGGGATTTTCATAAAGCTTTTAGTATTACACCTCAACGTTGGTTAACTAAAAAAAGATTGGAATTAGCTTATTATCAGCTTACCGAAAAAAATAAAAAACCTGTTGAAGTATATTATGAAACAGGATTTGAGAATTTATCACACTTTTCTTTTGCATTTAAAAAACAATTTGGATTTTCTCCGACAACATTACAAAAGATAAAAACTAATTCTTGAGAAAAGAATCAGTCAATTAAAAAAGGTGCCGCTTATAATGGCACCTTCTTCTATTTATAGCAGTTTTATTTAATTTAAGGAACTAATACAGCTCGGCCTTTAATTTGTCCGTGGCGCATTCTGTCATAAACTTCATTTGCTTGTTCCAGGTCAAATTTCTCAATTTCGATATGTATTTTTTTCTGTCTTGCCAGACCAACAACTTCCATTAATTCAGTACGGGATCCCCAATACGGATTGGTCATGGTTACTCCAAAAGGAAGTCCGTTCATACTGTATTGGTAATATCCTCCGCCAAGACCTACTATGGTGAGATCTCCGTCCATTCCAACTACTTTTGTACCCAATTCAATTGTTGGAGTTGCACCTACGAAATCCAAAATAACTTTAGCTTTTTTAAGTCCTGTAATTTTTAAAATTTGTTCAGCAGCATCCGGATCTTTAGAATTCACAGTATGAGCTGCACCTAATTCTTTGGCGAAAGCCAATTTCTCATCTGTTACATCACAGGCAATTATTGCAGCACCGGATGTTTCTCTTAAAATCTGTATGGCAACGTGTCCAAGTCCGCCTACTCCAATTACCACAACATATTCATCGGGCATAAGTTTAGGGAGAGATCTTTTTATAGCAGAATATGGTGTGAGCGCTGCATCAGTTAATGGAGCGGCAATAACAGGATCCAGATCAAAAATTGGAACTAATAATCTTGAAGACGGAACCAACATATACTCTGCCATACCGCCATTAAGTCCAAGTCCGCCGCCATAGCCCAATTCACTTTGGTGGTCACAATAATTTTCTTTTGATTGCTGACACGGTTTGCAATGTCCGCATCCCCAAGGTCCGTAAACTAAGACCGCATCCCCTTTTTTATAATCTTTTACTGTGTCTCCCACAGCTTCAATCCATCCGGCATTTTCATGTCCGAGAGTAAACACAAGATTTCCAATAGTTCCTTCATCAATAATGTGTAAATCAGAGTGGCAGACACCTGCTCCACCTATTTTTAGTAAAACCTCATCACCTTTGGGAACCGGTTTTTCTAAATCATTCACTACTCTTACATCTTTATGTCCAAAATAACGTACTGCTTTCATAATTATATATTTTAATAACATACAATTTACGCCAAAATGGTGGATTTATAAAGGATGTATCTTTTAAACTTATGTTAATAATCGTTTTTTGATTCCTAATACTATCCCTCAAAAAAATATACTCAAAATATATAGGCTGGATTTTTATGTACGTAAAAACGGACTTTATTTCTCCTGTTCTAAATAATTAATAATCAATTTTACGATGTAAATAACGTAACCACTAATTGTTATTTACTAACTATCAATTTATTAACCTTAAAATTTCAAAAAATGAAAAGAATCTTCAAATTAACAAGCCTACTATTTATGTCAGCTTTAATGTTGAATGCTTGTGAAAAGGAACATGAGTTAAACGAACCACAAAGCGTTAACAAAGAGCAACAACAAAATGTCGATAAAGACGCTGCACAAAATGTTAACAAAGATGCTGTTGCGGGCAGTATTACAGCAAAAGGAAGTACCGGAGCCAGAACCATTACATTACAAACCAATACACTATCTTGTCCGGGCGGTTTGTGTACATCGTATGGTGTTTGGTCGGGTAATCTTTATACCGTTTGGTTTCAGATGAGATTTAATTCTGGATTTTACTGGAGCCGAGGCGGCAAATGTGGATATGGTATCTTAATTGGCGACCAGAATACAGGCGGTGATCCGGGTTGGGACGGTAATGGTGGCAGTGCCAGATTTATGTGGTATTGTCCAAATGGATCAAACAGTGCAAAAGGAAGCGGCGCTTATCTTCAGCCATATGTATATTACAGAGATCAGCCGGGACAATATGGTAACGATTTTGGAAAAAAATATTACATACAGGAAAACGTAACTTACAACTGTCAGATATCTGTTAAGCTAAATACTGGTTCAAATACTGATGGCTATGTGAAGTATTACGTAAATGGTACAGAAATACTGAACGAGAAAATTCGCTGGGTAACTAATGATGCTAAACGAAATGTAAATGCTGTGAGTTTGCATACTTTCCGTGGTGGAAGTCAGGAATACTGGAAAGCTCCTGTTACAAGTTCAATTTATTATCCAAGTGCTTCATGGGATGCTTTGTAAAATTGATATAACTTAATCGAAAACGCTAAAACTTAGGTTTTAGCGTTTTTTTTACTTTTGCTTTATTGGATATAGCAGTCTTCAAAATAGTTTATATTTTGTATTTTTACTCTATTCTTTTAAGGTTTTGAGTATATCTTTTCGCTCTTCACATTCTTTCCCGAATGAACACAAAATGAATAAAAATTATAAAGAAAATCGTAACAGACAAGCTCATGCCTACGGTTATATGATTTAAACAATCTATTCATTGACATATGAATATAAGTCATATACAGCAATTCATTTTCCAGACTTGATTTTACTGATATTATATCTGAAATATTGTTTATTGTCAGTTTTATACTATCATTGTATTTTATTAATGTTTTATTAATAGAATTATCTGATTCTGAATCATTGACTTGATCAAAAAAATGCTTTATTTTATTTTTTTCTTTTCTATATCTTTCACTGATTTGTTTTTTGAGCATCTTTGAAGTAGTAAACTCATTATGAAAATTATCTTTTAATTTTTTCATAAATCTAAATTTTTCCTCCATAGTAAGTGAAAATACCTCCAAATGATTATCAATTAAAACTAAAGCAAGAAGCCACCGTAATTCTTCATCCTTCGTCTGATTTATGTTTTTTATAAAATCAGTTATCAGTAGACTTTCATGAAAAAATAATTCTTCGCTCAATAGTATCGTTTCCTCAGCGTACCGCTCTAATTCCCGTTTATAAGTATCTAACTGTATATTCCAAATAGTTCCTTTATCTATTTCTTCTTTCAGAGGATTATGAAGAAAAGAAATCACCTTAAAATAATCTTCCTTTTTAGTACATTCAAAACGAACTCTCAAATGATAATCAGGATCACTATACCTTACAAAAAACCATTTATCAATAATTTTTTCAGTAATCAAAAAATCAGCTGCTGGTCTAATAATATCTATTAGTATCTTCTCAGATGTTTGGTAACCAGTATAGATTTTAAAGTATACCCAACTATCACCAGTTATAAAATCTCTCTGCATAACCGTTGCTTTTAACTTTGGTCCTTGTAAAGTCCAATTATTATTTCATTTGTAAATTTCTCTTTATTTCTGCGTACTATACTGTCTTTTTTATACAAAAATTCACTAATCTGAAAACTTTCTTTGCTTTTAACTATATTTAAAAGTATTTTAATGGAATTTATATTCTCGAGATTTACTAGAATTTTACTATTTCCCTCATTTAGCAGAACAAATTTTGGAAGATTAAACTTCGTTCTCAGTTTCTTTACATAATTAAACACAGCCTCATCATTATTCTCCATATCAAATGTTTCTTCTATATGTTCTTTTTTAATAAGCCACGATGCTTCATGCAATATTATCTCCTCATATTCTATTCTGGGTATAAAATCAAAAATAGTGTGAAGAGGATTTAAATCTAAATTTACGCCGTAACGTGTATCCTGATTTTTAAAATCTGACAAAAAATGATAAATAGGTAACGAATTAGCTGCATAATTATGAGCAGTAGTTAGTCTTGGAAAAATAAATCTATTGGTTCGCCTACATCTTAGTACCAAACTATCATCTTTAACCGAAACCATCAAATCTTCTATTTTAATTTGCTTTTCCGTCTCTTTAATAGATCTAGCGAGATAAGGAATCTCAAACTCTCTAAAGTCAGGACGCATCAAAACGTTGCCAACTCGTGATTCAGGCAGATGAACTACCTCGGCAATAGTATATTCCTTTTTTAAATTCGATTCAACCTTAATCACTTCTTTAACATAACTCTCTAGTTCATCACCCAAGTGAGAAAAGCGTCCAAGCATATCAGCTGCACCAAGAGAAGCTCCATGTCCTAACTTAATTTTTGAGATTCCGTCTTCATAAATTACTTCAACACAAAAAGAAACAGTGTCAGCAAAATCATTCCAGTCCACTTCGAGATCGTTAAAATCATTTTTAGTTAATTTAATAATATTTTGCTCATTATTAACTTTTTGAATCAGGGTTACAAAATAAAGTTGAATATTTGTCCAATTTACATTGCCTTTATTTTGTTTTTTGAAAAAACTAAGGTTATCAAGTAGAGGATTTATATCAGCATTAAAACCATTTTGAACGTATCCAATTCCTATTTCATTATCCAGAGCATGAGTAAGGTTAACCTCACGATCACCATATCTTCTAATGAAAGCATGTTTGAATTGTGACAAAGTACTGTTTTCATGAACAGGTGTAAGCTTATTTAAGATTGTAAAAGCCTTAAATATACTTTTGATTACTTTCGTATCAAGAGTATTCCGAACTGGTTTAAGCAGAAAATCTGTTTGTAAAAGATTCTCATCTCCTATAGGATTACCAATAAAATCTTCAATAAGTTTCTTTAAATCCTGATAACTTTTGATATCATTAAAAAACTTACGATCGAGTCTGTTTAATGATAATCTTATTTGTCTTAATTTCTCAGTGGTAAATTCAGCTTTATCCATTTTTTCTAAAACTGATAAAATCTGTTTTAGCATATCTGGACCTGAAATACTAGGCTCTAGTTCGCTAAAAAGCAGCTGATTTTTGATAAGTTCTTCTATAAACTCTGTAGCTTGATTTTTCTCTGCACCATATTTACAAAGTATTAGCACTAAATCATTAAGTAAGACACCCTCAGTAGCTCTATTTATGATTTCATCCAGATAGTTGGTACAATCTACTTCCGAAATTTGATGAAGACGTTTATTATTTAGATAATTATACTCAATATAACGGATTTTATTACCAACCCTATAAATACTATTATTAGGAAAGTACTTTAATTCTCTTTTAATATCATGAATTACAGCTATTTTTTGTGAAAGCCAAACAAGATAATTCATATCTAAACGAGTTGTGCGACCATTAAATTGCGGCTCATTAAATTCAATTTCAGAAATGTCTTCAAATTTTCCTACTGCCACACCAGCAAAAAGTCCGAAAGGAGTGCATCTACTGCACATTCTCGATATATATTTAAGAAGTGATTCTTTAAGCTTCTCCACTTTTTTCTGTGGCATATCCAAGCCACCAAGCCATTTTTCCATCTCTTTATATAAGGGAACACTTGCTAAAAAAATAGCTTCTTTAACAACTGAAGAATTACAAAGTTTTTTCAGTTCATCATTATTTATCTCAAAATCTCTTGTAAGTTTTTCAAACTCTGTAAAAGACAGTAAAGGAGCTCTAAGTATATAACTTGGAAAATTTTTATAAGGAAATTTATTATTCATACTGATGAAGCATTAAGGAGCTTTCCCATTGATTTAAATCTGATATACAACTAATTATAGCAAGTCCAATTCCTGCCATGCCATTTAAAACTGAAATTTTATCATCTCCAAAAGCAACTGAATGCACTTCTGTAATCTTGTCTTTATTCTCCCACAATTGAATACCAAAACGTAGCCAATAATCACGAGCTTCTAAAAAAGTTAAATCAAGAGTATTCCTAAAAGCATTGTTAAACATCAATGCAACTCCAAACGCTCCATGACAAACTGTTGCATCTAAAATCAGGGTTTTATCATAACTTCTTCTTGAAGCACAATGCTTCAATACAGATTTTGCCTGTAGATTGAGATTTTTATCATTTATAATTTTAGAGTAGTAAAGTAATTGTAAACCTATTCCAAGATCGCCATAACACCATGCCAATCTGCTATTCTTAGAATAGTCAGCACTTCCAAATGGTACTAAACTAGCAAAATAGGAATCTGATAATGCTATATCATTCATTTGTTTTATTAACGCTGTTACAGCTTTTTTTAACAGTTTTTCAGACTTTTCTTTAAAATCTTCAAATCCTGAAAGTCTTAACAAAATCCCTATAATACTTGCTACTCCATGAGCCAGCCCTAAGTTATAATTTTGCCCTCCTTTATTATCATGATCTTTAGTGAGCCATATAATCCCCCCGTTATGCACAACAGAATTTTCTTCAAGAAAATGAATAAAATCGATAATGTAAGATTTATAAAAATGGTCGTTTACTGAATCTGAAACTTTAAAACGTTCGAGAAAATAAAGTGCATATCCAGTTGCACCGTGAAGATAGTCATAGTTAGCAATCTTAATATCTTCAAGCATACAATTGTAAAGATAAGGTTCGAAATCTTTAAGATTAATTCCTTTCAGGTCAATTAAATTCTGCTCGCTAAGATGTTGCAGCATCCACGTAAAACCAGCTATTCCTCCGCAGTAAGTAGGATATCCATAACCATTGTTAATTTTCTGTATACAGTATCCTATTATATCTATTCCTGTAGTATTATCAGAATTATCGTTTGTATATGCTGAGTAATAAAACTGAAATAATGCTGCTCCTGAAAGCCCCGATAAAATACCAAGATGCTCTACCTCAATGTATTCTTTATTAATATGATTATTTACCGATTGAAGAATTTTATGTAATTCATTATTAATATCCACCTTCTAATTATTATATTTTATATACAAAAGAGCACGTTCTAAAATCTCATCTTTATTTTGCATAATCCCCTTTTTTGTTGGAAAAACTTTAATATCAGGTATGATACCTATTCGCTGTGTTGGACCGTAATTTGGATAGTATACACCTATTCCTGACATCATGGTATAAATATTTCCAGGTAGAATAATTTTTGAGACATCTCCATCTGCACCTGCTGTCTGGCTACCTATAATTTTTACATTAGGAATTACCTGAAAGGCCATAACTGTAAACTCCGCATTACTTTGCGTCTGCTCATCTATCAACACTACAACCTTACCTTTATAATAATCAGGGTTTTCATGCCCAGTTGAAGCAGTATTTTTGAACCTAAACTGCCCTAGATTCTGAAGATCCGTAGCTGTAAACTGTGCAAATTCTTTTCTAGCCGGAAGTAAAAGTTCTGATGCAGTATATACTATATTATCACTTGGATAACATCTAAAATCAAAAATCAATCCTTTTTTATTCTTGTATTTTTTAATAATTTCTGTAATTTCATTCCTTTTAAGACTTGCTGGATATATGTATCCCACATCTTCAGCAAGCTCCATGTGCGAAGGTTTATTATCAACAAAATATTTTATACTTCCCGTTTTAACCTTTACCTCATAAATCTCATTTTTCCTTTTAAAACGTATTATAACATTATCCTTGTTGGTGCATAAAAGTTTTCTCAATACATCTCTGTTTTCGGATGCACCATTCGAAGCAATAGTGTATTTTTTAATACGGGCAATTCTATTAATAATATCTTCATTATCAAATGCAATAACCTCATCCCCTAACTTAACTCCGTCAACACCTCTAAAATTAGAAACAACAACCTGATTTTCAATAAATTTAATTTCAATAGGTGCTTCGTATAAACCAAAATATTCATCTATACATTTCCCTAGATCATATAGAGCGGCATGTGAGTCTCCTGTTTCTTTAAATAATTCAATGAGTAACAACTTATAAGACAGCTCATCATCAGCAGCTAAAAATTTTGGTATATATTTACTCAAAATCCCTTTCCAGCCAGAATCTGTCATATCTTTATAAGGAAAAAGATATTCTATACATGCCCAATATCTAAATAAAGCTATAAGTTTAAGACCATCATCGTTAAATTTCATATTAGGAAATACTACCTCATTTTCAAATATCGGATTCAAACTAAATTTCATAAAGTCTAAATAGTAATGTGATCCCAAATATGGAGGAGTGTTCATTAAACTTTCTTTCCATTTTTCTAAATCATATTCAAAACTATCATTATCTATAAAGGCTAGCTTCTCAAGAAGTTCATAATCAAAATTATAGTTTCCCTGAGCAACGTAAGGACTTTTATATTTTAAAAATCCCCACAAAATCCCCAACTTCTCAAGATTATCAATCTGTTTCTTTGAAGGGCTGTCAAGATAAAAATTAGATCCATTGCTAAACCTTGTATCATTATCAGGGTTATTGAGTGATAAAACTTTCTCTGAATAATCAAGTATACTTTCTCCATCAATAAGAACATTGAAATTATCAAACCATACTTTACCCGTTCCTGATATTATGCCTCCCACATATACTGCATCTGCACCATTATGCAAAGGCTTGGTAATTTTATACTTTTTCCAATCTGTAGTTCCTGTTACTGGACTAAGAGACATGTTATCAAACTCTATTGCATCATTATTCTTATCAATTCTTAAAAGCAGACCTACTTGTCCTATAACATTTTTAGTCTTGATAAATCCTTCCAATGTTATTTCCTTACCTTTTAAATAAGTCGGTAACGAATAAGCTACAGAACCAAACTTAGTTTTATCTGTTGATGTAATAGAAATAGAGTATCTACCAGAAATTTTATTAACAGTATCAACAGCGCAAGACAAACTACCCCATTCAAACCAATCTTGAGGCATTCCTTCTAAAGTAAGTTTTTCAAAATCTAGATTATATTCCGAATTTATCTCTTGTGACCTTAATAAACTTGATATGGCAAATATCAAATAAAAAATTTTCTTCATAATACAAATATGAACTGGTGTAAACACCAGTTCATAAAATATTAAAATTAATTAAGCGACAGTACATTCCATAGTTGGACCGATCGGACTACACCCAACAACGGTAACATTCTGACAATATCGATCATTGGTCATGTTGATAATACAAAGTTTAGGATGAGTATGACAACCTGGAAATAAGTAAGTCAAACCATCTTCCACACCTCCTTCAACAGTTTCCATTTGAAGTTTTGAAATTGCCTGTTTACTTAAAGCAAAAGATTCTAAAGTTTTTTTCTCTTTTTTCATAATATTTACATTTTTTGTTGATAAAATACAATATGAATACTTAAAATAAAAAATAAAGAGTCTTAAGTACTAAATCACAATTCAATATTTATGAGTCTTTATTTTAAGTGAATTATAACTTTTCCAGTTGTAGACTGTAATTATGTCTTAAAAATACTTTCCAAAAAAAAATAATCCAAATCTTATAATTCATATAAAGATTAATCCTGAAAACAATTAAACAGTTAGTCAGAATTTAACTTTATATGTAGTTAGAGTAACAAAACTATTAAAATTGTAAGCTTTATATTACTCTTTATGCGGGTATTTTTACCCAGAAAAAAAATATTATAAAATGAGTATATTAATCTGAATCAGTCCTCTATTAATTATATTATAACTTTAATTTTATAAACTATGAATATAGATGTAGGCATAAAACTTAAAAAACTACGAAAAAGCAAAGGACTATCACAAGAAGAAATAGCTGATTATCTTGATATCTCCCAGTCTGCTTATGCAAGAATGGAAAGTGGTGAAAATCATTCTTGGGCATCTCACATTCTTAAAATTTCAGAAATCTTTAAAATTGAACCGAAAGAGCTCTTAGAAAATGAAAACTTAAATTCTGAAATAACTCTAATAGAAAAATTATCTAATGCGATTTTAACTCAACTATCAAAAAAAATAACTGAGCAATATGAAGAACGCATTAAAGAGCAAAAAAAAACAATTAAAGAATTAAGAAAACAATTAAAAAAATTATAAGGATGATTAAATCAAAAAAATTCAGACTGTATCCATTTTTTGTTCAGAATCATAAAGCATAGCGGTACACAAACAATTTTTTCTTTCTTTACTTTTTAGTATCGAACAATTTATACATGAATTACAACTTTCCCAGAACAATTCATCTGAAGGTAATTCTGAAAACGTAACAGGTTCAAATCCTAATTCATGATTCATTTTCATTACAGCAAGTCCGGAAGTTAAACTGAATATTTTAGCATTTGGATACTTTTCCCGACTCAGTTCAAATATTTTGTTTTTGATTTTTTTTGCAAGACCGGTATGACGAAATTCAGGCGCAATAATAAGTCCTGAATTTGAAACAAACTGTCCGTCTTTCCATGAAGAAATAAACGAAAAACCGGCCCATCTACCATCAGAAGCAAATGCAATAACGGCTTCCCCCTTGTTCATTTTAGTTTCGAGCAGTTCCGGGGAACGTTTCGAAATACCTGTTCCTCTCGCAATCGCGGATGATAAGGTTACTTCGCATATTTCTCTTATCCAGAAACTATGTACAGATCGGGCTTTTTCGATAGTAAAATCAATCGGAGTTGTTTTTTCTTCAACAGCTGAAAGTATGATATGATTTTGAGGTAAAACAGAAAAAAAGCTTTTTTTACTCAGGTTTATATCAGGATTTATTACGGGGTTTATAATTTTCATAATGATTTTATCTAAACTTTGTTAGTTCCGTTTTCTTTGTATCACCATTCTCATTTTAAACAATTTGTGATATCAGTAAAATGGCAATAAAAAAGACTATACTAAATACCATTACATTTATCACCTTGTCTTTATTCTTTCCGGATTTTGTTGATACATATTGCTTCGTAATTTCTCTGCTTCTTGTTTTATTTGTTTTCATATTATTTTTTAGCGTATTAATTTCCATTCACTTAAGCCAAAATACATGCCAAAAGCCTAAAAACACGCACAACAAACTAGCTACCAATAACTTAAACAATAATCCAATTTTATTGATGCTCTAATTACCTATCAAAATGAGAAGAAGGTTTTTCAAAATGAGAAGTTTATGCTATTTATTAATAAAAATACTTACTAACAATATTTTGAATATTATAGGACAAAATTGCCTGCATTAATTATAATTTATATGCTTTATCAAACTTACAATCCCATTTCAATTCAAATGGGATTTTTTTTTACTTAATTTTGTAGAAACACAACAATCACATGAAGCGTTCCGGTACAGCAGATCTTCCTTTACATTATGGACAAGTTCCGCTCTGGCTTTCTGAGCGAATGTCTAAACTTGGTTTGGCTATTGTGGAAACAATTGCTTTGGAATTTTCTACATCCGAAGTAATCAGCAAGCTAAGTAATCCTTTCTGGTTTCAGAGTTTTGGTGCGGTTATGGGAATGGACTGGCACTCTTCCGGAATTACAACATCTGTACTTGGAGCATTAAAAAAATCTGTTAATCCGCATTCAAAAGAACTTGGAATTTACATTTGCGGCGGTAAAGGCAAAAATTCTCTTTTAACTCCCCAGGAACTTTTATTTGTGGGAGACAAAACCGGTCTGGACGGAAATAATCTTGCAAACTGCAGCAAATTAACCGCTAAAGTAGACAACACAGCCATTCAGGACGGATTTCAATTGTATCAGCATAATTTTATTGTAGATAACAAAGGCCAATGGGCAGTGATACAACAGGGAATGAATCCTCACTCCAAAACAGCCCGAAGATATCATTGGCATTCGCAGGATTTGAAATCATTTATCAATGAACCTCATACTTTTATTTATGGAGAAAATCAAGGTAAGATCTTAAATCTTACCGCTCAGGCTGCTGAAAAATCACGGGAAGGTATTTTAGAATTAGTAAAAGAATCTCCTTTTAAAATTATAAAAGAAATGCAGCATCTTACTATGCCAGCTCATCATGATGTGAGACTGGAAGATGTTAATATGAAAAGGCTCGGTGCCATGCTGTGGACAACTCACGAAAATAAACCTGAGGATTTCGAAGAATTGCTGCTTTTAAAAGGAATGGGACCAAGAGCGCTACAGTCTTTAGCATTAGTAAGTGAAGTCATTTACGGTACTCCTACCCGATTTGAAGATCCTGCACGTTTCTCCTTTGCGCACGGAGGAAAAGACGGACATCCGTTTCCGGTTCCTGTAAAAATCTATGATGAAACTATTGATACTTTACAACGTGCTATCAACCGTGCCAAAATTGGGAACTCTGATAAAATCGATGCCATTAAAAAGCTATCCGAAATCTCAAGAAAAGCAGAACAAAGCTTTACACCTAACACTAATCTTGATGCCTTAATTGAGAAAGAAAGAGCGGAATCTTATAAATACGGAGGAAGGACCGTTTTTGGAGATGCCAAACCGCCTAAAAATAAACCGAACAATCCAAATCAGCTGGAGTTATTTTAATTCATAAAATTACATATAACCTGCTCCATCCGTTTTACTTAATCTGGAGAAAGTGATACTGGACAAAATGGTAAAAACAGCAAGAACTATAAAAGTATACTGAAAGGCTTTTGCTGTATTTAGTTCAAATATTCCGGACTGAAATAAAGACAATACTAAACTTGCCACAGAAACTCCAAAACTTACTGATAATTGCTGCATGATAACCAGCATTGTATTTCCTCCACTAGCCGTATCCTGATCCAGATCAGATAATGTTATGGTGTTCATGGCCGACATTTGAATGGATGTAAAAGCGCCATAAAAAACCATAAGTATAATATAATAAGGCAACGGTGTTTCTTTGGTAACAAAGCCTAAGACTATCAATATTAATCCCAGCATTATAGTATTACTGATTAAAACGGTTCTGTAGCCAAAGAATTTTATAATACTTACCATAAAAGGTTTAACTGCCACGTTGGACAAAGCAGACGGAAGCAAAAGCAAACCGGATACCGAAGCTGAATAACCAAAACTGGTTTGCAGCATTAAAGGCAATAATAAGGGCAATCCGCCAATTCCAAGTCTTGTTATCAAACTTCCTTTTAAACCTATTTTCAACGTTCGGATATTTAGAAGCCTTAAATCTATAATAGGTTTTTCGGTTCTTTTATAATGGATATAATAGAAAAGTGATAATAAACCGGAAAGAAAAAGTAATCCTAAAATGACCATCATATGAGTTCTTCCACTTGCGATGAGTTCGAGAACCATTGTAATGAATATTAGGGCTAAACTAAAATATACCAATCCTCTAAAATCAAATCTTCCAACTGCATGTTTAAAATTGGGCATAATTTTATAGGCCATAGAAATTCCAATAAGACCAATTGGAACGTTCACTAAAAAGATCCAGTGCCAGGACAAATTATCGGAAAGAAATCCGCCCAGGCTTGGCCCCGCCACCATTCCTAAAAGCCCAAAAACAGTAATAAAGTTCATAGTTTTTAAAAGTTCGCTTTTTGGATATTGATACAAAATAGCCAGCCTTGCAATTGGAACCATCATGGATGCTCCAATAGCTTGTAAGACACGAGCCAAATTAAAACTTTGCAAATCAACAGACAAAGCACAAAACAAAGAACCTGTTACAAATAAAAAAACCGCAATCATAAACATGGTTCGGGTGCCAAATTTATCTGCCAGCCAGCCCGACAACGGTATGAACATCGCGAGTGTTAATGTGTAAGTAACAATTACAGAATGCATTTCTGTTGGAGAGTATCCCATATCTTTTGCTATAGAAGGCAAAGAAGTATTGAGAATAGTTCCATCCAAAGACTGAATAAACATAGCTATTGCAGTAACCCAGGGTAAAAGATGTACGGCATTTTGTTCTTTTTTTTCTTCTGTTTTCTCCAACATATTTGTTTTTTCTGCAATATCTTAAAATGTCAATAAAAAGCTTTATCTGTTTTTTAAAGCTCTTTTGATTGAATTAAGTTAAATTTAAACATTCTCATTTAAATTATTAGCCTTTTTAAAAGTCAATTTCATTCAAATGCTATCTTTACTCTCTAAATTTAATTAAATTTCTAATTTTACAATGATAGAAAATCTGCAAAAATCCCCTTATAAATTGCCTTTTTCCTATTATCTAAATCCAGATGTACTTTTTCTGGCCAAAGATCTTTTAGGAAAACTTCTTTATACTCAAATTGACGGAAAAATAACAAGCGGTATTATTGTAGAAACGGAAGCTTATTTTGGTATACAGGACAAAGCTTCTCATGCATACGGCGGCAGACGAACGAACCGGACTGAAACCATGTATACTAATGGTGGGGTTTCTTATGTTTATTTATGTTATGGCATTCATTACCTTTTCAATATTGTAACTTCTGTTGAAGGTGAACCGCATGCTATTTTAATAAGAGCAATTGAGCCTTTTGAAGGTAAAGAAATTATGGAAGAAAGGAGAAATATGTCTTCTTCAAAAGTTGCTATTTCAGCTGGTCCCGGTTCCGCAGCAAAGGCTTTGGGAATTGATTCTTCTTTTAATAAAAAAGATTTAACAGGAGACGAAATCTGGATTGAAGATCATGGTATTCGATATGATGAAGAAGAAATTGGTGCCACTCCGCGTGTTGGTGTTGCGTATGCCCAGGAAGATGCGCTTTTACCGTGGCGCTTTTTTATTAAAGGAAATAAATATGTTAGTAAACCCAATAAAATATAAAAGACGATTATAAAAATCGTCTTTTATATTTTTAAAAACTTAACGCCAACCAAGTTCCGGTGCAATATATTTTAAGATAGAAGACAATATATGAACATTATACTCTACTCCCAAAGTATTTGGAATTGTAAGCAATAACGTGTCTGCTTCCTGAATTGCCTCATCCTCGGCCAACTGTTTTATTAGTGTTTCCGGTTCCGCTGCGTATCCTCTTCCAAAGATAGCACGTTTATCACTTTCGATATAACCAAAACTATCAGCTGCTTTGCCCTGATCTCCAAAATAGAATTTATCCTGATCATTGACTAAGGCAAATATGGATCGGCTTACAGAAACTCTGGCTTCTCGATCATGTCCGGCTTTTTTCCAGGCTTCTTTATACAATCTGATTTGTTCTGCCTGCTGAATGTGGAATGGTTTTCCGTTTTCGTCAAACTTCAAAGTAGAACTTTGCAGGTGCATTCCGTTTTCTGCAGCCCAAATAGCAGTTGCATTTGATGCTGCACCCCACCAGATACGCTCTCGCAATCCTTCTGAATGTGGTTCAAGACGCAATAAACCCGGTGGATTTGGAAACATTGGATACGGATTGGGTTCTGCAAATCCTTCTCCGCTCAGTTTATCCAAAAATTCCAAAGCTTTTTTACGTCCCATATCGGCGTCAGTTTCTCCCTCTTCCGGTTTATATCCAAAATATCCCCAGCCGTCTATAACTTGTTCCGGCGATCCTCTGCTGATTCCTAATTGCAAACGTCCTTCTGAAATGATGTCGGCTGCACCGGCATCTTCTACCATGTATAAAGGATTCTCGTAACGCATATCGATTACTCCTGTTCCAATCTCAATTTTCTCTGTTTTGGCACCAATCGCCGAAAGTAAAGGAAATGGTGATGCTAATTGTCGTGCAAAATGATGCACACGAAAATAGGCGCCATCTATCCCGATTTCTTCTGCGGCAACAGCTAAATCTATAGATTGAAGCAATGTATCACTTGCTGTACGAGCCTTATAGGAAGGATGATTGGCCCAATGTCCAAACGATAAAAATCCTATTTTTTTCATAGATTACACTTCTTGTTATTTTATTATCCCAAATATACGCATCATTATTGAGTGCATTTATTAAGGATTTAATATTTATGTGTTTTAGAATAAAAAATAAATTTTATCTTCGTTTATAACCTAAAACTTAAAGATTAATTGAGCACTTTTAATACCAGACTAACCGTATTTTTTTTCGTTCTAATCACTTTTTATTCTTGTAAAAAAGATGAAAAAACAATTCATAAAGAAAACGAACATCAAAATACCAAAATAGCAACTGATGATCCAATTGTCACTTTATTCACTTTTAGCAATGAAAACAATACTGAAGTAATTAAAATATCTGCTAATGGAGCGGGTGATGAAGATAAATTTAGTCTTGGTGCGGATAAAATCACAATAATTGTTTCAAAATATAAAAACCTGAAAATTGTTCAACAGGATACTTTACTGATAAGTGAATTTAATTACATCAACGTTGATCCTCATTTTTTAAGAAAAAAAATCCAGGGCACAGATTATTTCTTATTTGCATTAAAAGAATCTCCTATGGGTAACGGAGATCCCTCATCATATCTAAGCTATATTATGATTAATACCAATAATTTAAATTTTTACAAATTAGGATATATTGGAGAGTATACTTTAAGATCCGGTGATTTTATTGATGGTGATTTTACAAAAGATAAAATCCTGGAATCTAATACGAAAGTCTATACTGAATTATATCAGTTTGCGTCTAAAAGCAAATGGATATACAAGCCAGCAGAAAAAGAAAAGGACATTAACTATTATAAAAATTTTGAACAAAAATGGTATAAAGATAATACTCATGAAGATGGAGAAACTTCAGCTTCCTTTACTATTACAAGTACTTATTACACTGAAGATCTCTTTAAATTTAATGGTCTTTACGATGACGACCAAGTAATTGAAAATGCCGATTTTAAAATTGTTTCCTATTTTCGCCATAACATTATTGCATATGACAAGAATAAAAGTTTGTACTTTCCTGTTATTGTAGAATCCTGTGCCCATGGATGTGGTAAGGATATAAAATTTGTATCTGAAAATGAAATAGAAATTGTATACGAGATGAACACACAAAAAGCCGACACGCTTGATTTGCATAACATCAAATTTACAAATCCCCAATAAGTCTATATCTTATTCCAAATTATACACCACTATATTTAAATTATAAATGGACTTAAAATTTAGTCATATCGATATTTTAGTAAAAGATCTTCAAACTGCCTGCGATTATTATTCCAAAATACTCAAGGCAGAAATCTCAAAAAAGTTTGTCTGGCAAAGAGACGATCTTCATGTGACGTATGTCGTTGTAAAAATTGGACAGGAAAAATTCATGCTTGTACAACCTTTTACGGGAAATCTCAAAAATCTTCTGGACAGCAAAGGCGAAGGAACTATTTACCGTCATTGCTATTCAACTCCGGACATAGAAGCAGTTTATGACGAATTAACGGATTCCGGTCTTCAGCCGGAAGATGAAAATGGAAATCCTTTATCCAAAGAACAACTCAATTCTCCAAGTGGTGTACGAATCATCTGGTTACCCAAACGTTTCGGAGAATTTTCAATTGAAATACTGGAAGAATCGGGGCTGGAGGATTTTATGAATGAAGCTTTTTTTTAAGTATTCAGTGTTCAGGTTTTTAGTGTTCAGTTCTGTCAAACTTTGTCAAAGTTGTTTTTTTCAAACTGATCACTAAAAACCTGTACACTGAACACTAAAGACCACTGAACATTTATTTCAAAGGATTCCCACTTTGGTCAAGAGAACCTGATTTAATAATGATCATTTTATCCAGCTTAACATACTTTTTAATCGCATCATTTACCTGCTGTAAAGTGGCTTTTTCAATGTCTTTTGGATATTGGTCAATATAATTTGGTTCTAAACCTCTTTCGATAAAATTTAAAATCGTTCTTGCCATTCCGCTAGTGGTTGACATTCCGACTTTAAAACTTCCAATTAAATTGGTTTTCTTGTTTTCCAGTTCTTCTTTTGTAATTCCGTCTTTAACCCATTTATTCACCTGAACCATTGTAGCGTCAAGACCTTTTTGGAATAAATTAGGATTGAAAGAAGCGTTTACATACCAGTAACCTCCCGTTTCAATATTTCCTCCAATTCCCGATGAAATATTATAAGTCAATCCATCGTTATCACGGACAGTCTGCATTAAACGTCCTGCAAATCCGGCTCCCAATGTGTAGTTTCCAATGTAGAACGGAATATAATCTACATCGGCTCTTTTTAAACCTGTAAATTGTCCTATGAATAATTCGGCACTTGGTTTCTCCGGAATGGTCACTACTTCTGCTTTTGAATTTGATTTTGAAGCTTCTTCAAATTTTAACTTTTCTGATACTCCGCCATTCCAGTTTTTGAATGATTTTTTTAAAGATGAATTTAGATTCGCTCCGTCTGTATCTCCCACAATAACCAATCGCATTGATGCAGTACCAAAATATTTTTTATGGAAAGCTTTTACTTCCTCTAAAGTCGCTTTTTTGATATTTTCGATATTTTCTTCAACGCTTAAACTGTAATTCGGATTGTTTTTTGGATAAATAGACTGAGATAAAGCGATACCTCCCCTTTCTCCCGGATCATTTAAACTCTGTTGTGTATTCCCAATAAACTGCTGCTTTAAATTTTCGAATTCTTTAGCATCAAACAAAGGAGTTCTCAATTCTTCAGCCAATAAAGCAATAACCTGATCCAGATCTTTTTTCAAACACTTAAACCCGATATTTACTTTGAAAGTCGAAGCATTTACATTTAAAGTCACTCCTAATTTCTGTAGTTTTTCTGAGAATTTAAACTTATCATTCAACGTTGTTCCTTTTGAAAGCATCGAAGCTGTCAAAGCTGGAATAATATCATTTTTAGTCTCACTTGCATAATTTCCTAATGAAATACTCGCTGCAACAGTCACAAAATCTTTAGCTGAAGTTTTTACAGAAACCACATCAATTCCCGAAACTTTTTCTCTTTGATAAGCTGAAGCTGTTTTCTCGATTACGGTATCATCAAAAGCAGTTTTCATTGTATTTTTTTGTTCTGATGAAATAGTTGAAGCTGTTTCTTCGCCTGTATGTTCCACTTTTGGATGTCTGTAATAAAACGGGGCGTTTTCAGGAATAAAGTTGTTTGCTTTTGCAGTATCCTGATTTTGATTTCCAGACTGTTTCGGAATAAAATAACCTGTTGTGCTCTGATCTTCCACCAGATATTTATTGGCAACACAAAGCACATCTGCAGGGGTTACTTTTTTCAAACGTTCAACACCCGTTACATAATCTGTCCAGTCGCCGGAGGCAATAGCTTCATTTAATTCTGATGCAATTACACCTGAACCATCACGGGCTAAAACAGTCTGTGCACTTATATTGGCTACTACTCTGTTTACCTCATCCTGAGTTACACCCTCTTTTTGGATTTTAGCCACCACCTCGCTGATTTTAGCATCAATATCTTCGTGTTTTGAACTCGCTGGAAATCCTACGCCTATAGTAAATAATCCTACTTCTTTAAAGTTTGTCGCATTGGCATAAGCGTAAATTCCCATTTGAGTATCCACAAATGTTTTATTCAAAATTGAGGAAGCTCCGGAACTAATAATTTCTGCTAAAATATTCAAGGCAGGCATATCTTCATTTAGTGCGCCTGGAATTTTATAAGCTTTATTTACAACGCCCAATTCACCAGGCTTTCTAACCACAATTTTACGCGGACCATATTGTTGAGGTTCTTCTGTATAAGGCTGAGGCATTACGTGAGGCGCTTTTGTGATTTTTCCAAAATACTTTTCAATCAGTTCAAAAACGTTGTCTTTTTTAAAATCTCCAATAATGGTTAAAGTTGCATTATCTGGCCAGTAATAGGTATTATAGAAATTCTTTAAAACTTCAATTGGTGCTTTTTCAATATCCGATTTCCATCCGATTGTGGAATGATGATAAGGATGTGCAATATATGCCGAAGCCCAGATTTCCTTGTCTAATAAACTGTTTGGGTTGTTTTCTCCTCTTTCAAATTCGTTGCGCACCACCGTCATTTCGGCTTCTTTATCTTCTTTTAATAATAAAGAATTTCGCATTCTGTCAGCTTCGATCTGCAATGCCAGTTCGATTTTATCGCTTGGCAGTGTTTCAAAATAGTTCGTACGATCGTACCAGGTTGTGGCGTTTAATTGTGCTCCTGTATTTTGTAAAACATCGGTAATTGTATTTCCGTTCTTTTTGTTGAAAGTTGGTGTTCCTTTGAACATTAAATGCTCCAAAAGATGCGTTGATCCTGTATTTCCTAAAACTTCGTGTTTAGAACCTACACGGTAAACAATCTGCACTGTTGCAACTGGCGAAGCGTTGTCCTGCAAAAGCAAAACGCTCATGCCGTTTGGCTGGTACAAATATTCCTCTATTCCGCCTAATTCTTTTATTTTCTTAAAATTAACTGCTGTGTTCTGTGCAGAAACAAGTGTACAGAATAACAATAAGTAGCAGCCCAGAAGGATGGATTTTTTCATTTTTAATTGATATTTTTTAGTTTTCTTAAAATAGATTTTCACAATAAGCGAAGAGTCCTTTGCTATCATTACTGATAATTCTTTACTATTGAATTTTTTAAAGCACAATTGCTCACGCCAGTATTTCTTAAATAGTTTCAGTGGTTTCATAATGTCTGCGAAATTTAAGTCATTCCGGATTTTTAATCAGAGTTAAAAAGAGCCGTTTTCACAGCTCTTTTATTTGGTTTTTCTACTAAATTGTTTTTTGTTTAATAATTCAAAATAAAAAAATGAAACACAGAAAAACCTTTACAATGATTTAAAATTCTTAATTCCCTGCTCCAGCCAGTCGTTGTAAAAATCAATATCCGAATTGTAAGCTGTTGGGGTATTAAGGGCTTTTCCGTCATGATCGATCAGAACATAATAAGGTTGTGCATTGGTTTTATATTTCAAAATTTGAAATTCGCTCCATTTCTGACCTGCGTATTCCAACTTCTCTCCTGTAATTTTTGAGATAATCTTTTCTTCTTCAGAAAGTTCTCTTTTATCATCAACATACAAGGAAATTACGACCACATCATTTTTTAAATGTTTTAAAATACTTTCATCAGGCCATACTTTCTCTTCCATTTTTCTGCAATTCACACAGGCATATCCTGTAAAATCGAGAAGTACTGGTTTATTTTGTTTTTTGGCATAAGCCATTCCTGTTTCATAATCATGAAAGGTAACTATATTATGAGGTCCTGTTTCCGCACCATCCGGCAAAGTTGCTTCTGCTGTTGAAACTGTACTTTTTGAAGTTCCCATTCCGTCGGGAGATTCACTGTAATGCACCGGTGGAGGAAATCCGCTGATTAATTTTAAAGGTGCTCCCAAAAGTCCGGGAATTAAATAAATGGTAAAGGTTAAAACCAAAAGTCCCAGTCCGAGTCTGCCTACTGAAATATGATTCAGCGGAGCATCGTGAGGAAGCGTAATTTTTCCGAATAAATAAAAGGCCAGAGCTCCGAAAACCGCAATCCATACTGCTACAAAGACTTCTCTCTCCAGAAAGTGAAGCTGCAGTACCAAATCTGCATTGGACAGGAATTTAAACGCCAGCGCCAGTTCCAAAAATCCAAGTACTACTTTTACTGTATTGAGCCATCCTCCCGATTTTGGCAGTGCATTTAACCAGCCCGGAAAAGCGGCAAATAGGGAAAACGGAAGTGCAATAGCCATAGAAAAACCCAACATTCCGGCAATTGGAGCTATTCCGCCTTTTGAAGCCGCCTGAACTAATAGTGTCCCGACAATTGGCCCGGTGCATGAAAATGAAACAACGGCCAAAGCCAGAGCCATAAAAAAGATGCCAATTAATCCTCCTCTGTCTGCCTGAGAATCCACTTTATTGGCCAGTCTGCCAGGAAGTACAATTTCAAAAGCCCCCAGAAATGATATAGCAAAAACAACTAATAATACAAAGAATATCAGATTGAACCAAACGTTTGTTGAAAGGGCATTGAGAGAATCTGCTCCAAAAACAGCCGTTACAAGTGAACCGAGTAAAACATAAATAATAATTATGGAAATTCCATAGATTACTGCGTTTCTAATCCCCGCCGCTTTGGTTTTACTTTGTTTGGTAAAGAAACTAACGGTCATAGGAATCATTGGAAAAACGCAGGGCGTCAGCAAGGCTGCGAAACCGGATAAAAACGAAATAATAAAAATGGCCAGAAGTCCTTTTTGATCCTTATTATTTGATCCCTCAGCCGTTTCTTTTTGAAATTGTGTTGCTTTATTCAGATCAAAAACCAGTTCAGCATCCTGAACCGCTAAAGCAGTTGAATTTCCCGCTGTAAAGTCAACAAAAGCATTGATCGAATTTAACTTCTTTGAAACCATTATTTTTTGTTTAAAAACGGCTTTCTTTTCAAAGACTTTTGCTTTAATTTTTAAAACAGGATCTTCGATTATTTTACCTTCATTTTCTGTTGTATTGCCAAGAAGACTAAAACCGCCTTCGCTGTCATCAAACATAAAAGTTGTGGCCGCTGTACTCTTTCCGGGAACATTTTGCGAATACAAATGACAGTCTGAAGGAATCGTTGCTTCTGCTGCCAGAATATATTCTGTGTCAGAGATTTTTTGCACAACAGTCTTCCATACTACCGGCCCTGCCTTTTGTCCAAAACTCAGCGTCATGGTTAAAAGAGCGACTAAATACAATACTTTTTTCATAAAACGTTTTTTTATTTAATCTTAAAAATCAGTTCTACTTGTTTAGGCGGCAGACATTTGCTATCATCACAAGCCATAAATTCTACATTTGCATTAATTTGTTTAGGTACTTTGTCCTTAATCTTAATACGCTGTTTAAAAATGGTCTTATTCTCGAAATATTTAATTTTCATTCCGTAAATGGGATCGCTAACCACATGACCTTCTTCTTCTTTGGTGTTTCCTTTTTTGAGATATTCGCCTTTACCGTCAAAAGAAAATTTAGTTGGTAGAGGTCCTTCTTCCGGAACAGTCTGCGAATACAAATGCCAGCCTTTTTCTATGGAGGCTTTCGCTATAAGCTCGTATTCTGATTCTGATATTTTTACAACACTTGTAGTCCATTTTACCGGATTGTATATTTGTGCATTACTGCCTATTACATAGAACAGCAGCAGGATCGAAACTATTTTTTTCATTGTGTAATTTTTATGAGCCGTATTTACCTGCCCGAAAAGCTATCCGGGCAGTTAAATCTCAGCACTATTTATTTGTGAAAATTTTCTTTAAATCTTCATCCATTTTGGCTTCATCTTCTTCGCCATCATATCGGGCCACGATAATTCCGTTGGGACCCACTAAAATTTTGGTAGGCAGTACATGAATGTTATAACCTTCGTCAATGTCCTGGTCAATATTGATTTTTTCATGTGTTCCTTCTTTAAACTGAAGACCTCGAAGAACATGTTTCCAAACTCCTATTCCGTCTTTTTCAACCGCCTTTTTCCATTTGTCGTGATCTCTGTCATCATCAGAAACGCCTAAGATTTCTAAGCCTTTTGGTTTATACTCGGCATACAATTTCAACAAATGCGGATTTCCTTTTCTACAGGGTACACACCAGGAAGCCCAAAAATCGATCAGCACATATTTTCCTTTAAAATCATCCAGTTTTATAGGATTTCCGTTAATATCTTTGGTATTAAAAGGTCCTGCCAAAGCACCCGGAATGCCTTTTTTCATATTTTCGATTTCTTTTTCCAGATATTTCGCCAATTCTCCTTTTTTGTATAAGGGATTAAAACTGTCATAAAATGCTTTTGCTTCATCGTACTTTAAATTTCTGGAATTTGATCTTAATAAATACATACTGTAATAGGATTTCGGATTGTCTTTCATAAATTGGAAAGCGGCCTTTTCGCATTCTTTATTCATTGGTTCCAAACGGTCTCTTGCATCACTGTCTTCGTTTTTAATTGCTTCCAGGACTTCTTCGCTTTTTTTAGCAGTACGGGCATCATCATACTTTTTTCTGACGGCATCAAACTGATCCAATTCTTTTTTATATTTTGATTTTATCTTTTCGATACCGGCATTATATTTATAAATATCGTCCTGTGTTTTAGAACCTTTTAATTTAGCGGATGATAAGTCTGCATAATTAATTTGCACTGTCATAGGCACCGCTTCTATATAAAATGATGCATATTTTTCATTCATTTTTCTTTGGTCTAAAGTTTTTGCAATCACAATGTATTCTACAGGATCTTCTATTTTGCCGTTGATCTGAAACTTTCCTTTAGAAACCTTGACTGAATCTTTTTTGTTTCCATTCAGCACATAGATTTTTCCTTCCTTAAGTCCGGTTACGGTTCCGTCTATTTTATATTTTCCCTGTGCTTCACATTCGTTTGTAAAACTTTGAAACAGCAGACATAAAACTGCTGTTTTTATGATATTTAGTATTTTCATTTAGATCTATTTAAGTTTCTACTTTTCTTTATTTAGCTTTAAAAATAGCAGCTAAATCTTCATCCATTTTTGCTTCATCTTCTTCGCTATATCGGGCCACGATAATTCCGTTTGGATCTACTAAAATTTTGGTTGGTAACGCCTGAATATTGTAACTTTCACTGATGTCCTGATCGATATTGATTCTTTCGTAAGTTCCTTTCTTATACTGCAGCCCTCTTAAAATGTGGTGCCAAACTCCTATCCCGTCTTTTTCAACCGCTTTTTTCCATTTATCCTGTTCGCTGTCGTCATCAGAAACACCTAAGATTTCCAGTCCTTTTGGTTTATATTGGGCATACAGTTTCAATAAATGCGGATTTCCTTTTCGACATGGTATACACCAGGAAGCCCAAAAATCGATCAGCACATATTTTCCTTTAAAATCATCCAGTTTTAATGGATTACCATTAATGTCTTTGGTATTAAAAGTTGCTGCCGGAGTGCCTGGAATACCTTTCTTCATTTTTTCTATTTCAGCTGCTAACTGATTTGCCATTTTAGTATTTTTATACAACGGATTAAAACTGTCATAATAATTCTTAGCTTCCTCATAAGTCATTCCGCTTAGATAATACAACAACGTGCTCATACTAAAATAAGACTCAGGATTATCTTTAATAAATTTCAGTGTAGCAGCCGTCATTTCTTTGTAAGCAGGTTCTAAAAGTTCCTTTGCATCATCGATTTCATTGTTGATTGCGTCTGTCGTTTTTTCATCTTTTTTAGCAGCCACGGCATCGTCATATTTTTTACGAAGAGCTTCTAACTTATCAAACCCTTTTTTGTATTTGTTCTTGATCTTGTCCTGATCAGCGTCATATCTATAACTGTCGTCCTGAGTTTTTGATCCTTTCAAAATACCTTTTCTAAAATCTGAATAATCTAATTTTAAGGTCTGTGTTCCAGGCTCTACACAAACAAACATAAAAGTTCTCCGGTCACTGTGATTAACCTCAGCATCTTTTGTAACACTGAGATTATAAACCGGTTCGTCCATTTCATTTTCAATCTGAAACTTACCGTTTTTTACTTCTATCGGTACCACTTCATTATTTTTATACGTATAGATTTTACCATTGGTCAAACCTGTAATTGTACCATCAATATGAAATTTTTGCTGTGCTGCTGCTTTAAAATTTAACGCAATGAAAAGCAGACCCAAAAGCGTTATTGTTAATATACTTAAATGTTTCATGATTGTGTTTTATAAATTTTCGATTTGTGTTTTCAGGGCAAGGACTCTTGTATTGGGTTCCTCTCCTTTATCTGCAGATTTTTTGATATAGGCGTTAATGTTTTCCAAAGCTTTTTCTTTATTTTTAGTTTTCAGGTACAGATTTGCTAAGCAAAAGTTTACAGCAAGGAATTCCGGATCTGCATTTTTCACATTTTCAATCATTGTAATTGCTTTTTCTTCTAATCCTGCTTTTTCTAAATCAGGATTAACAGCTACGCTGTAAGCTGTATTAATATAGGCCGACAATGCTTCTTTCTTGTTTTTTGCAAAGGCTTCGTCTGCTTGTTTTTTATTCAAGTCAAACCATTTATCGTATTGCTTTTGAGCTAGATAATACCGACCGTAATAGTATGTTTTATCCTCACTTTGCTGTGGAGAAACATAATCTTTTTCAGTTTCTGCAATCGCTTTGTCTAATTCCGGAAGTGTTTTTTTTGTTGCAATACCAACCAGGTATTTTGATACTGCCTGACCAACTACGTAATAAAAATCCTCTTTTCCAATATAAGGTTTGTCAATAAATACTTTTTTATTTTTAATTATGTAATTGTAGACTTTGCTTTTATAATCAAGTCCAACATGTGCAATAACCGTGAAACCATCTTCTGTGGAATACTGTTGCGGTTTCATTACCGGAATAACTTCTTTACCCACTTTTTCAATAACATCCAATTTGTAAGCGGCATATAAAGCTCTTACGTACTGTGACAAAAAAGCAAGATCACGTTTGCCAGACTGATATTGTTTATCAAGATTGTCTAACTGTTTTGAAGGATCAAAAGCAATTTTGGCCTGCTCAATAAAATCTTCTGCTTTATCTGCTCCTGTCGCTCTGTGTACCACTTTACCGTCGGAATCCATAAAAAGCAGTGTTGGATAAGCATTTACATCGTATGTTTTTGTCAATTCGATGCCTTCCCCTTTTTCCATATCCATTTTGATGCTTACAAAATTGGCATTCATGTAGTCTCCAACGTTCTGCTGTGGAAAGATTTCTTTTGCCATCATTTTACAAGGGCCGCACCAGGTTGTAAAACAATCCATAAAAACCAGCTTTTTTTCTGCTTTGGCTTTTGCCAGTACTTCTTTGAAAGTGCTGTGCTCAAAGGAAATTCCTTGGGCACTGAGCTTTGGAAGCCCCCATAGCATTATTAGTACAATTGCGATTTTTTTCATTTGTTGTTAATTAAAGATTAGTTGTTATTAAATTATTTTCATTGAAACTGTCTCAGTCAAAGACATAAGTCCGGCCGTTCACTTATAAAAAAATAAGTGAATTCGTATGTTTTACTATTCGAAATGAAATACAAGATCAGAGAAGTTATATAGAGGAAAAATCACTTCTCTGACCTTTATTTTTAAAGTTTAATAGGATGGGTTTTGTTTAATGACATGATTACCCGCATCTATAGATTCTGTTGGAATGGGCAGAATAAATTTATCTGAATTCGTAGCCGATGCTTTTACATCAGATACTTTAAATCCGGTACCAAATCCGTCAGCATAATCATATCTGATTAAATCAAACCAGTTTTCACCGCCTTCAGCATACAATTCGGCTAACTTTTCATAGCGAACTGCCGTTAAAAACTGAGGTAAAGAAATCGTATTGGGATAGGTTTCAAAGCCATTTCCGCCCGTTGTTACAGCTCCTGCTCTCTTTCTAATAGTATTAATAGCTAAAAGTGCTTCCGGAGTTACAGCATTATTGGCTCTTGCACTGGCCTCGGCTAAAATCAAATACACTTCTGCCATACGCATATGATAAAACATTTCGTTTGTTCCTGTGGTAAAATAAGACGTATATTTTGTGGTATAATACCCTCCGTAGGACACGTTGGTTATAAAAATAGAAGTCCTGGCAGCATCATATGCAATAGACTGGGATCCAACCGTTATACTTCCTGCAATAGCATTTTTATAAACCTGTGAAATATTGGCTGTGCTTCCGCTATAAAAATTACCTATTCCAACTCCTGCATCTGATTCTCCTGCCGTACCAAATAAAATTTCTGAACTGTTAAAAACAGCATCCGAATCATGATGGTCGAAAATGGCTCCGTAAGTAGGTTCGAGTTTAAAGTTTGAACCTGAAGTGGTAATAATCTCCTGACACAAAGCGGCTGCGTTGGTATAATCCCCTTTATACAATAGTACTCTTGCTTTTAAGCCTTTGGCAAAGGTTTTATTGGTGTATTTTTTACTTCTAAGATCCGGGGCATTTGCAATTCCTTCGTCTAAGTCAGCAATTATAGCAGTATAGGTTTCCGCCACTGTATTTCTTGGACTGATTTCTGAATTTTTTACCGGCTTTGTTCTAATTAAAATTCCGTATTCTGATTTCACATCATAAAATTGTCCAAAAGTACGAAGCAGGTAAAAATGCCCCAGCGCTCTTAAAATTTTAGCTTCGGCCAAAATCTCCTTTTTTCTTCCTGGAGTACTAAAAACGTTATCCTCTAATGCGGTTACTTTTTCGATAAGCCAGTTGGTACGATTGATTAAATCATACAATCCTCCGTAGATATTTTTTGTATCATTGGCTCCGGTGGCAAGCGGATTATTTGTCGCCCAGCCTAATGGTTCGGGTCCAGTACTGTATGAACCGTTATTACTGTAACCGCTCATAATATCCGGCACTAAGTAAAATATCGGAAAGGCACCTCCCGAGCTTTTTTGCCTAAATGTGGCATAAGCACCTGTCAGTGCTAATTCTGCTGACGTTTCGCTGTTAATTGCCGTGTCTGCTTCCAAGACATAAGCCGGTTTGTAATTGTCTAAATCTTCTGTTAACTGGCAGGAAGCAGCGGTAAACATTGCAGCACTTACTAAACCCAGGTATATATATTTTAAATTTTTCATTTCTGTCTTTTTTACAATTATTTACTGTGAACTAGAAAGTAACATTTAGAGAACAGGTAAAAGTCTTAATGTTGGGATAAGAGTTTCCTCTGTCATAGGTAAATCCTGTTGACCTGTTGGCAAAAGAACTCATAACAACATCTTCCGGATCAAGTCCCGGATAACTAGTAATCGTGATTAAATTATTACCGCTCAGGGATAGTCTTACTTTACTTAAACCTGTATTTTTAAATAAACTCGATGGCACACTATATCCTATAGAAACCGAACGTAATTTAATATAGGAAGCATCTACAACGGATCTTGAAGTTGGTGTATAACCGTTTGATGGAGATCCGTATCTTGCATACGGGGCATCTGTGTAAGTTGGTGTCCATGTCTGAAAAGCCTCAGGAGTAGGGTTCGAAATAGCATTTATAGAATAAAGATTAGAAATTTTATCGTACTGTCTCTGAGCGCCCTGAGAAAAGTTCCAGTTCATACTGAAATCCCAATTTTTGTATGTTGCTATATTGTTCCAGCCTCCAAAATAATTGGGGTTGATATCTCCAATTGGGCCACGGTCTGCAGTAGTAATTTTTCCGTCGCCGTTAATATCTTTAAAAATATAATCGCCCGGCTGTGTCAGAGAGCTTTGATAAACACCACCGGCTGAAGTATTCAAGGCATTGATTTCCGCCTGTGTCTGTGCAATCTTCACTACCTTATACCCTGTAATAACACCAAGCGGCTGGCCCTGAATAACGGTCTGAGAGCCTGCACTTCCGCCGTATAGATTATCAACATTGTTTTTTATGGCTGAAATATTGAACGAAGAATTCCATTTGAAATTTTTAGTTCTAAAAATATCTACGCCAATTAAAAACTCCCAGCCTTTATTGGATACATCTGCCACATTGGTATTCCAGCTGATTGATCCTGTTTCATACGGAAGCGATGTAAGTAAGATGATTCCCGAAGTATTTTTTTTAAAGTACACCACTTCTCCTGCAATCCTGTTATTAAATAAACTAAAATCGACCCCTAAGTCCAGCTGCTTGGTTGTTTCCCATCTAATGTTAGAATTAGGAACTCCGGTAACGGCTATACCGTTTTTTCCGTCATAAAAAGAATCTCCGTTTTCTAATGACTGATAATAAGCCAAATAGGTAAAAGACGGAAGATTATCAGAACCTGTTTTTCCTAATGAAGCTCTTAATTTTAACTGGTTGATAAAAGATACATCTTTTAAGAAATCTTCATTATGCATGTTCCAGGCCAACGCTGCTGATGGGAAAAATCCATAACGGCTATCTGGTCCAAACTTGGTTGATCCGTCCCGTCTGGCTGTAAAGGTTGCCAGATATTTCGATTTGTAGCTGTAGTTTACCCTTCCAAAAATAGAGTTAAGTCCCTGTTCTATACTTTCACTTTCAACACCGTCTCTAAAATTAGAAGAATTAATATCAATTAAAGTATTATCATCCGGAAAACCACGGTAATGCTGTGCATCAGCATCATAACGGGTGTGGTTCCAGGAAACACCGGCAACAGCATCAATTCTGTGGTTTTCACTTATTGTTTTATTGTAGCTTAATGTATTTTCAAAAGCTGTTGTCCATCCTTCATTATGCTGTATATCGAGTGTAGCACCTGGTCTGCTATAGTACTTTGCCTGAAATAAAGAATTGGAACTTTTTGAAGTACCAAACTTATTAGATTCATCGGAATTTACGGAAGCATTTAACTGAGATTTAAATTTAAGTCCCTTTATAATTTCAACTTCCCCATAAACAGAACCGATCAAATTTTTGGAAAGTGCCTTTTTTCTGGTCTGCATTCCTTCTCCTAAAGGCGTATACTGTTTTCCAAAGTCACCTGCATAAGTTGAATAAGAGCCATCTTCATTATACGCCGGAAGATCCGGTCTGAAACTTCCAAGAGCAAGAGAACTAAATCCTTTATTTTTATTTACGGAATAATTGTAATTTACAGATCCGCCGACTTTGAAAGAATTGGTAACATTAATATCCAGATTGGTGCTAAAAGTATAACGTTTAAAATCATTTTCGATCATCACTCCCTGCTGGTCAGAAATTCCGGCAGACATCATATAATTTACTCTATCACTTCCCCCACTTACATTAAAGCTGTATTGTGTCCATAAGGCATTTTTATTGGTAATTAAATCCTGCCAGTTGGTATTTGCTTTTCCGAAATAAGTGCCCGGGCTGTTTACTATGGCATATTGTTTAGGAAAAGACGTCCAGGATGACTGTGGATAAAGATTTAAGAGCTGCTGTGCTTTTTCGGAAGAAAACTTAATATAATCTGCTGCTGACAAATAATCATACGTTTTCACCGGATTTTGAAATGTACTTGCCGCATTAAAAGAGAATCTGGGTGCCTGATTTCTCTTACCTCTTTTGGTAGTTACAATAATAACCCCGCTTGCAGCCCTTGAACCATAAATTGCTGCGGCAGAGGCATCTTTCAAAACATCAATACGTTCTACATCGTCCGGATTAATTGCCAAAAGCGGGTTTTCTCTTGAACCGTAATTAATTAACCCTAAACTCTCGGAGTTTGGTGTAATAGAAATTGGTGTTCCGTCAATGACATATAAAGGCTGGTTATCCCCTCTAATTTGTGTTAAACCGCGAATGCTAACAGAAGAACTGCTTCCAGGCGCACCGCCTCTGCTCTGTACGTTAACGCCCGGGATTTTTCCAATCAAAGCATTATCGATCGTCTGCGTTTTAATCTGCTGGATATCTTCTGCAGTAATAGAACCTACTGAACCTGTAAGATCTTTCTTTTTCGTGGTTCCGTAGCCCACAACCAGTACTTCTTCGAGCGCACTAATTTCTTCTTTAAGTACAATCGTATAGGTGGTTTTGTTTTTGGTTATTTCTTCCGTAAACAACTGAAATCCCACACCGCTTGCTACAATGTAATATCCTACTTCGGCTGTAATACTAAAAGTTCCGTCAAAATCAGTTGTAGTTCCTCTGATTACGAAGTTTTTGTTACTTCCTGTACTGGTTGGTTTATAGCTCGAAACGTAAACCGTAATTCCGGGAATTGGCTGTCCGTTTACATCCGTTACTTTTCCTGTTATTTCTAAAGATTCAACAGTGTGTGTCTTTGGAGCCGTAATTTCCTTAATAATTATAGTATTATTAGCGACTACTTCATATTTAAATTTTCCTTTGGAAAGGCTTTTTTCTAAAAGGGTATTCACACTTAAAGTTCCTTTTTCAAGCTCAATCTCCGGCAGATTATCAAACATATCCGAACGGTATACAAACCTGTATTGAGTTTGTTTTTTTATGAGTTCAAAGATTTCGTCTACAGTCGCTTTTTGGTCATGCTTAATCACAATTTTTACATTTTGGGACAACAGTTCTGATGGGGTAAAACTGAAAAGTGCCAGAGAAAGAAAAAGAATAATAGTTCGCATGATTAAAGTTGATATGCTTTTTCTTTTAGAGAAAGCAGCTTTAATAATTTTAATTTTCATAATTTTGGTTTTGGTTTATTAGTTAATGCTGAATTAATTATAAGTCCTATCACGGGAAAAGATGGTTTGTACTTCGACCCACTAACCACTTTTCCCTTTTTTATCCGCTTATAATTCCTTTCTTACTTAAAAATTACAGTCTTTTGGTTTATTTCATACGGTATCTTGTTTGTGTTACTAATTATGTTTAAAATTTCCTCTATTTTTTGGTTTTTATCTAATATTCCATTAAAAGTGTTGTTTTCTATCGCTTTATTTCTAAACTCCGTTTTGATGTCGTACCATCTTTCCAGTACTTTCATAATGTCTTTTAAAGGCATTTCCTGAAAGCTGAAAATTCCTTCTTTCCATGATACTTCATTAAATACATCAACAGCTGCCACCTGTATATTATTATTTTGTAATACCGACTGGTCTCCCGGTTTTAGAATCGTAGAATCAAACGATCCTGACAAGTGTACTTTACCTTCTACAAGCGTTGTATAAATGGCTGGGCTATCCTGATAAGCTTTAATATTGAATTCGGTTCCCAGAACTTCTATATTCTGGTTTTGAGTTACCACATTAAAATGCGAACCTTTGTGTGCTGTGCTTGGTGAAACATCAAAATAAGCCTCACCATACACCAGCTCAACCTGACGCAGTTCTCCGTCTTTAAAACTTACAGGAAATTTTAATTTTGATTCTGAATTCAGCCAAACCTTAGTGCCGTCTGCTAATTTGATAAAAAACTGTCCGCCTCGTGGTATCGTTAAATAATTGTAAGCAACTGTATTTTTAGCTGATTTGTTATTTTTATAAATAATTTCGGTACCATTACTATGCACACCTGCTGAGTTATATACTGAACCTTTGCCCAAAGCTACCTGCTTTCCGTTTGCGAGAACCAAAATCGCTTTGTCTGTTCCCGGATTAATATCCAATTTGGTTTCGACAATTTTGTCCGGCTGTTTTTCATTTAAATGATTTTTAGAAAAATAAACAGCTAATCCCAAAACAAGAACTGCGGCAGCAGCAGTATATTTCCAGAAAGCTAATTTCTTAACAGGAACGTCAATTTTACTCTGAATCGCTTTCCAGTCTTCTTTCTTATTAATTTGCTGCAATAAAACAGCACGTTCTTTCAACAGTTTTTCATCAGTAAGATGTTTCATTATATATTCTTTGTCCAAATCTGAAAAAAAATCAGAATCAGCAAGATCATCCGGTTTGTCCCGTTTTAAAATGGAGGAAGCAGTACGACCGGAAAGGTCAATTATTTCACTAAAAATAGACATCTTATAATTTGTTTATAATGCTAAGACGATAAAAAGAAAAAGGGGGGTGAAAAAGAGGATGAAAAAAAATATATTTTTTTTAACCTATTGTAAAATAATATGCATTTATGACAATCGTAAGTAAAAATTAATGCTTAATAAGCATCAGTTTCTAATCTCGAATACAAATGCAATAATGAAGAAACAATCTTTTAAAAGGGGTTTTAAACGCTTGTAGGCAATTTTCTTTTGTGTTTTAATGGTATTTAAAGAAATGCCTAATTCTTCTGAAATTTCAGTATTACTTAATCCTTTAATGCTCAATCTAATAATCTGGGCACATTTTGCAGGTAAGGTATTAACCGCCTTCTCAATAAGCATGGAAGTTTCGGAAATAACAACTTCTCTTAAAAAAAACGGATCGGTCTCCATCTGGGCAAAATCAGTTTCACCAATAGAGTCCGTTACTTTGTAATGTTTGCTTTTTAAATAATCAAGGGAACGGTTCTTTACAGCAGTATATAAATAAGATTTGATCGCAGTATCATCATGAAACTCAATTTTATCTTCCCAAATTTTAATAAAAACTTCCTGAACTACATCTTTTGATACTTCTATATTCTCAATATATTTGTTGGAAAATAAGCACAGCGAAGGATAGAGCGTATTAAAAACGCTTTTATATTCTTTTAATGTTAAAGAATGCACTTTCATATCCTTCGTTTTGAAGTCTTAAAAAAATCAAGTTTTTATTCTTCTTTACCTTTCTGTTTATTAAGAAACTGACTGGTAAAGAATATTTTAATCGTCATTTTAAATGCTAACACAGATAAATTGTTAATTGGCGAACAAAGTACCTTCAATCAGAAATATATATTTGCTTCTTTAGCTTTGGTAGAAATTGAAATAATATCCTGCAATCCCATTAAATAGTGCCTTTCTTACGAATTTGATATTTAATTTAATAAAAAATCATATGATTTATTAAAAAACAAAATTAAGTAAAAATTACACTTTTAATACATAATGTAAGATTATATGACATTTTTAACATTTAACATTCACAGATTTCAAGATATATTCAAAAAACAACAATCTAAAATTTAACATAAGATTCTATATAAAAAATTTAAAGTCTTAAAATCCAAATGTCTCTTTTAGCTCTTTTTGTCCATAAAAATCATCTGATTTGCAAAATATACTACACTACAAATATATTTCATTCTACAAATTTATATAAATTCTATAGAATTAATAGATTATAATTTTAAACTAATTTGTTAAATTTAAAAAGCTTTTCATGTAAATTATTGAAAATCTACATTTTAAACTTTCACATATTTTATCAAAAATTTGAATGAAAAATATATCTTCAGAAAATTCTTAAATGATTTCTTATCTGATTAAAACCAAAGCTGCAAACAATCGTCATTTGTTCAATTTAAAAATTTAAACTTATTTTTACGAAACCAACCTATTGAATCTTTCCTTCATAAAAACAGAAATTAAAAAGATTATTTGAGAAAAAACAATATATTTGCCCCTCACAAAAGAACAAAATGAACAATACAATTATTTCCCTTATTATTATCAACGCTATTATTATCGACAGATATTAGTAAAGGGAATTTTATATAAAGTATTAAAGTACAATTTTTAAAACCTCCCTTAAAGGGAGGTTTTTTCGTTTAGAACTGACATGAAAAACACAGCAATCATTATTATTAGCATTATTATCATTCATCTCTCGTGATGAGTCAGGATTGTATTGTCTAATAGAAACCTTTCTCATAGTGCTGAGAAAGGTTTTTTTTTATTCTAACCGAAATTTCTTCACTAAAAATCTAAAAATAAATTACTAATAAAAAAGCATTAAACATCCAATGAAAGAGCAATACACCTTAACATTTTACACAGAAGATCAAATGGGACTAGTCAATAAAACAGCTGTTATTTTTTCGAGAAGAAAAATCAGCTTTGAAAGTTTTAATATCTCTCTTTGTGAAATTAATAGTATGTACAGATTTACAATTGTTGTAACAGAAACTTTTGAAACGGTGAGAAATTTAACCTTGCAAATCGAGAAAATTATTGATGTTTACAAATGTTATTTCAGTACAAATGCTGAAATAGTATATACTCAGACCACTTTATTTAAAGTTTTAACCCATAAAGTAACTAATGACAGTGTTCAACAATTATTGCAAAAGCATAATCCACAATACAGAAGTCTGGAAAGGGATTATACCATATTTGAAGTTACAGCACAGGAAACTGAAATTGATTCTTTAGCAAAATCTTTAATAGAAAACGGACTTATCGAATTGATCAAAAGTCCACGTATTGCTTTGATTAAATCCGGAAAAGGTCTTAGAGATGATTTTGAAGACTTATAGCAGTATTTCTATCTTTTGAAAGGTTGTTTAAAGCGCTTTAAATGTCATTTGTCTAATTTTAAATAAAATGAAGAAAAAGATTATTTATTTAGTGTAATTAAGTTTCGATTATCTTTAAACTATACTAAACCATTTCTAAAACAAAAAATATGCAGTCTCGCAGAAAATTTATCAAAAATGCCGGCATCTTTTCGGCGGGTTTATTGGCTATTCAGTCAGAAGCTTTTGGATTTAATTCCGATGCTTTTGAATTTCCTTTAAAGGATTTTGTATCCCAGAGACCACCTTTGGCCGAACGTAAATTTACCAGTAAAGCAATTGAGGCTGCTATCGTAAAAGTTAAAAAACAAATTGTAAATCCGGAACTGGCGTGGATTTTTGAAAACTGTTTTCCAAATACACTCGACACTACAGTGGAATTTGAAGTAATAGACGGTAAACCTGATACGTATGTAATCACGGGAGATATCGACGCGATGTGGCTTCGAGACAGTACCGCGCAGATTTGGCCTTATATTCCTTTTGTAAAACAAGATCCAAAACTGGCCGAATTGGTAAAAGGTGTTATAAATCGTCAGGCAAAATGCATCATTTTAGATCCTTATGCTAATGCATTTTACAAAGATTTCAATAAGGAAAGTGAATGGAAAAATGATTTAACAGACATGAAACCCGGAATTCATGAACGAAAATGGGAAATCGACAGTTTGTGTTATCCTGTTCGTCTGGCTCATGGTTATTGGAAAGAAACCGGAGATATTTCTATGTTTGACAGCCATTGGAAAGAAGCCATGAAACTCGTGCTAAAAACGTTCAAAGAACAACAACGTATGGATGGCAAAGGAGGACCTTACAGCTTTCAGCGCCAAACGGCATGGGCTACAGACGGCGTTCCCTTGTCGGGTTACGGATATCCTGTCAAACCGTGCGGATTAATTGTTTCGACTTTCAGACCAAGTGACGATTCTACGCTTTTTGGCTATCTGATTCCAAGTAATATGTTTGCGATTGAAATATTAGGTTATCTGATTGAGATTTTCTCACTTCCGGCTTTAAAAGACAACGACATTGTTAATCAGGCGAAAGAACTTAGAGAGCAGGTTCAAAAAGGATTAAACGAACACGGAATTATAAATCATCCGCAATTTGGAAAAATTATTGCTTTCGAAGTAAATGGTTACGGAAGTTTTCATATGATGGACGATGCCAATGTTCCGTCTTTATTATCACTTCCTTATTTGGGTACAATTGCTCCGGATGATCCATTATATCTTAATACCAGAAAAGTTGTTTTGTCTGAAAATAATCCGTTTTTCTATAGAGGAAAAGCCGGAGAAGGTATTGGAGGCCCGCATACAGGTGTAGATACCATCTGGCCCATGAGTATTGTTTTAAGAGCCATTACCAGTATTGATGAAACAGAAATTAAAAACTGTATCAGTACTTTGATTAAAACCAATGCTGATACGGGATTTATGCACGAATCTTTTCATAAAGACGATGTAACCAAATTTACCCGAAAATGGTTTGCCTGGGCCAATACTTTATTTGGAGAAATGATTGTACATACGAGCAATAAATATCCTCAGGCTTTAAAAGATAAAAACCTGTAAAAACAAAGAGCTTTCATCAAAAGTATTAGAAAAAAAACGCTTCGGAGAAGCGCGATATTTATAACAAAAAATAGAATTTTACAATATAAAGCTCCAGCGGAGCGACATATAATAAAAATTGAAAAAATATGTCGCTCCGTTGGAGCTTTGCTGTCGATACTAATACGATTCTATAAATATTGCGCTTCTCCGAAGCTAATAAAAAAGCTGCCCTTTTTAGACAGCTTATTATTTTTTATCTAAAAGTAATTTTACTATTTCAAATTACTTAATAAAATCCAAAATATCGGCGTTTACTCGATCTGCATCAGTTGTTGGAATACCGTGGCAAAGCCCTGGATATGTAATTATTTTTCCGTTCTTTAAGAGTTTTATTGCCCGCAATGCCGTTACATTATAAGGCACAATTTGATCGTCTTCTCCGTGAAGTATCAATACGGGAAAATCAACACTTTTTAAATCTTCGGTAAAATCGGTTTCAGAGAATGCTTTTATACAATCGTAATGCGCTTTAATTCCTCCATTCATTCCCTGGCGCCACCAATTGTCCTGAATTCCTTTTTTGATATTGGCTCCTTCCCTGTTGTAACCATAAAACGGAAAAGTAATATCCTGATAAAACTGCTGTCGGTTATTTGCGGTATTAAAACGAATATCATCAAAAACTTCGATTGGAACTCCTTCCGGATTATTAGCATCTTTAATCATGTATGGAGTTACAGCACTAATCAGGATTACTTTTGAAACACGGCCTTTACCATATTTTGCAGCATAATGAATCGCTTCTCCGCCTCCTGTTGAATGTCCAATATGTATAGCATCTTTCAAGTCTAAAAATTCGGTCAATTCTGCAACATCTGCTGCGTATGTGTCCATTTCATTTCCTGTATAAGTCTGAGTAGATCTTCCGTGACCTCTTCTGTCATGTGCAATAACTCTAAATCCTTTATCCAGGAAAAATAACATTTGTGCGTCCCAGTCATCTGCCGACAAAGGCCAGCCGTGATGAAAAAAAATCGGTGTACCTGTACCCCAGTCTTTGTAATAAATCTCTGTTCCGTCTTTTACTTTAATTTTAGCCATTTTTATTTCTTTTTAATTGTTACTATAGATTTTCATACCATTCTAAAATATAATCTGCTACTGCTTCCCACCCCGGTTCACCGCAGATAAAGTGACTTTTACCAGGGAAAATTTTCAAGTCTACCTGACTGTTTTTGTCTTTGTATTTTCGAGCCAGTGTTGTTGTAAGTGATGCCGGAAAAATAGCATCGCTGGCGCCTCCAATAAATAAAATTGGTTTGTGCGGTTTTCTGAAGTCAATATTCGAAAAAGAGTTTAAAACCAATTCGCGACTCACTTTATAACTTTCGGGTACGGCAATAGTATCAAATGCTTTGGCTCTGTCTCTATGTTGCAAGGTGTTAAAAAAGCATTTGTCATACCATTCGCGACTTCCCATGAAATATTTACTAGAAGAAAAGAATCCGAAAGCAGGAAGCACCGATTTTAATGTTGCAAAAGGTGGAAATACATTTTTGGGTGGCGCACCATCAATACTTACTGCTGCTGCTGCTTTGTTTAGTTCTAATAGCTTCATTGCCGCCATTCCTGCCATCGAATGTCCAATAATAAGCGGTTTTTCAGGAAGGCTGTCAGCTAGTTTTGCGATATTATTTACTACATCAATAAAACCGGTTTTAGTAAGATCAGGGTGAACTGTTTTTCTTAAATCTGAAGGATTTCCTTCGTGACCAGGATTGGCAGGCGTGTAAACCGTATAGCCTTTCTGTTCATATCGTTCTTTCCACTTTGCCCAACTGACATCGTTTACAAAGTTTCCGTGAACAAGAATAATAGATTTTGATTTTGTCATAAAATTGATATTTAATTAGTAAACAGCTTTTTATAATCATAGTATAATCCAGTTTTATTAAACTGTATCGAAAATCAAATTTGGAAGACGTGAATTATTTTTAAGAAAAAAACACGCTTTATTTTAGCCGATCTGATAGTGAAAAATAAAATACAAGAAGCGTGCTAAACAACTAATTTACTAAATATCAGTAAAATACAATCAAAACTGATTATCATATTCACTATATTTCGCAAATTCATCATATATCGCAGATAATTTTTATCACGAGTTCAAAAAACCTAAGCAGATAAAGAAAAAAGGGACTGGCATATTATTAGAATCCATTTTGAAACAAATTAAATCTTTAGCATTATGAGCTTGTATCAACTTCAAAAAACAGCGATTGTATTAATCGATCCTTTTAATGATTTTCTTTCTGAAGGAGGAAAATTATATCCTGTAACCCAGGAAACCGTTGAGGGAAACGGAGTAGTTCAAAATATCAAAAAGCTGCTGGCTGCAGCAAGGAAAAAGAAAATACTAATTGTATATGCTCCGCATCGACATACGCAGAAAGATGATTACTTAAACTGGAAATTTATGGCTCCGTCGCACTCAGGAAGCAAGAATATTACCTTGTTTGAAAAAGGTTCCTGGGGTGCCGAATTTCATCCTGATTTAATGATGCAGGAAGGTGATCTTCTTGCTCAAAATCACTGGACTGCCAGCGGATTTGCCAATACCGATCTGGATTTTCTTTTAAGACAACATAATATTGATCAGATCGTTTTGGCGGGAATGAGAGCTAATACCTGTATCGATTCTACAGCAAGATTTGGCGTTGAATTAGGTTATCACGTGACTTTAATTAAAGATGGAATCGGTGCTTTTAACTGGGAAGAAATTAAGGCAACCGTCGAAACTAATTTTCCTAATTATGGACATGTACTTTCTTCTACGGAAGAGTTTATACAGCAGATTTATCTTTAATTTAGAATGCTGTAAAAAATTGTTTCACGCAGATTTAAAAAGATTTCAGCAGATAATCGCAGATCTGCCATAAATCTGCTTGAAACAAAAAAGTATAAACTAGCTTCTATTCTCTATTTTCTAAAGGCAATATAAACTTAAAAGTACTTCCTATTCCCAGTTTACTTTCTGCCCAGATTTCCCCGTGGTGTTTCTTTATAAATTCGTGGCAAAGCAGTAATCCTAAGCCGTTTCCTATTTCGTTTTCTGTTCCTTTCTGGATTACTTTTTCATTGATTTTAAAAAGCTTTTCCTGTATGTTAAGAGGAATTCCGATTCCGTTATCTCTGATGGATACTTCTGCTTTTTTGTTTACTTTCTGAAGACTGACTACAATTTCGCCCTGCTGTTCTGTAAATTTAATGGCATTGGTTAAAAGGTTTCTTAGAACAGTATCAATCATATCTTTATCCAGCATTGCACTGATAATTTCTGTTGATTCGAATCTTAAATCGATGTTTTTATTTAATGCCGTATTTTTATTAAGTTTTACATTTTCCTCGATCAGACTGTTTAATTCTGTCATTTTCGGATTGTATTCGATCATTCCGGTCTGCATTCTGGACCAGTTCAATAGGTTCTCTAGTAGTTTATAAATGTTTTTATTGGAGTCATGAAGCAATTCTGTAATTTCCTTAATTTCTTCCCGACTGTAAGTATCGATCTCCTGAGATAGAATTTCTGACAAGGCAAGTGATGAACCTAATGGTCCTTTTAAATCATGGGCAATTATAGAAAAGAATAAATTCTTGTCTTTTAGTAATTTCTGTATTTTGAGATCTTGTTTTTCTTTCACCAATAATAAAAATCCAATTGTTCCAATAAGAGTCAGTAAAAACAAGCCAATACTGTATAAACTATCAAAAGCACTCTGCCTGAAGAAATTCTTTTGCGGAAAAACATAAGTATAAACCGCTCTCATAAAAATTAAAATCTCGAAAGAAACATAACAAAGAAGATAAAATATACGGAACAAATTGGTTGCTTTTTCTCTAAAATATCCAATTGTTGGAGGCAGGTAAATCGCAAATATTCCAAGAGACATAATGATAATGCGGGTACTAATTGTGCCTCCTGAAAATGTGACAATATTAAAAGCCAGTATAGCTGTAATTGTTAAACCGGTTTGAATCCTATACCGTTTGTTAAACTTGGTTTTGTTCATTGAGATTATGGCTATCGTTTCATAACAGCATCCTAAAAGAATAACTGTATTACCTAAATTGATAGAAATAAAATCCGGAACTATGTTTCTTAAAAAAATAAATACCCAGCCTAACGTCAGCAATATTTTTCCAAATCCAAACGTATTTAATTTTTTTCTGTTTTCTGTCGAAGCATACGATAAGGAATAACTGAAAATAAGAATGCACACAAACAAATTCCCCCAGAAATAAAGAAGAAAAATGGTTTTGGGATCCAGAGGTACTAATTTGTGCATTTATATACTTAGAATATTTTTTATTCCATCGCAAATATACAAATTAGAAATAAATAACCCCGTATCATTAGGGCGATACGGGGTTATTGACTAAGATTTTTCTTTCTTTTAAAATCAATTTTTATTCTAGCGAAAAAACAAAAAACCGATTATTTGGCATCAAACCATAATTTTGTTGTCAGCAAATCTTTTCCCTGATCCGTTAGTGCATTTTGGTAGTTAACTCCATTTAATGACTGTTCTGTTCCCGGATAGAAAAAGCGAGATGGTATTTTTCCGTCCAAAACGGTATTAGGTCCAGCTGTCAAAACCGGGAAATCTAATCTTCTCCATTCTGTAAAAGCATCCAAACCTTGTCCGAAGAATGCAATCCATTTTTGTGTACCAATAGATTTAGCATAATTGGATGCATCGTATTTTACACTTGTCTGATTCAGGTAGTTCGAAATTACTGTTGCATCAGTAATTCCAAATTGATTGAATGATGCTGTAATGGCATTTTTATAAAGTGTCTCTGCATCTCCGGAAATAAATCCGCGAGCAGCTGCTTCAGCAAGATTAAACAATACTTCAGAATAAGAATAAATTACAGCAGGTGATGTCGAAGTAAGGAAATAAGTTCCAGGTTTCGATGTTTTAGCAAAACCCTGATTGTTAGCATCATTGTTTGATAATCCATTACCACCTCCAACATAGGTACCAACACTTGCATCTGACGGCAATTGCGCATAAACCGGTAAACGCGGATCTGAAAACTCTTTTAATTTATCTACCATTGTTTTTGAAATACGGAAATCATCACGAGTTTCAAACCATGCCGAAGCCGGATTTTGCTGAGGCGAAGCAATATAGGTAAACTTAAAAGTATCGTTATTACTACTCAAAACTCCGGCTGAATCACTCGTTGCATCAATAGCTGCCTGTTTCGCCAATACCGGTTCTTTATCTGAAATTCGTAAAGCAATTCTAAGACGAAGTGAATTCACGAATCTTTTCCATTTTGCAATATCTCCTTTGTAAACCAAATCTCCTGTTACAGTTCCGTTTGTTGTACCTAATAAAGACTGCGCTTTTGCTAAATCTTCAAGTAAACCCGTATATATTTCTTTTTGAGTATTATAGGCTGGTGTTACTTTTTGTCCTGCTTCTTTATACGGAATACTTCCGTAAGCGTCTGTCAACAATAAAAATGTCCATGAACGAAGCGTTAAAGCAATCCCTTTGTAGTTTGAATTCGCCTGTGCGTCCGGAAAATTGATAATTGTATTCAAATCTGTAATTAAGGTTGCGTAACCTGTATTCCACAAAGAAGTGAATGAAGTGTTTGAAACATCGTATCTGTCCGGTTCCGTATATTGGATTTTAGCCCAATGCTGTACGAATAACAAAGAGGAGTTAAAATTATTATCTGAACCCCAGTATAAGTCAGCTCCTTGTTTTAAACTTCCTGTTAACAAATAAGGCGCCAATGGTGTTTCGGTTGCATTTGGATTTTTATTGATATCATCCAAAGTATCACTGCACGAGGTCAGTGTCAATCCAAATAAGATTATATATGATAGCTTTTTTAGCATGATTTCGAGTTTTTAGAATTTAAGATTAACATTAAGACTGAAATTTCTTGTTGTTGGAAGAGATAAACTTTCCAAACCTTGTGCATTTCCAGTATTGAAAGCCGTTTCAGGGTCAATATTTGGCGCATCTTTGTAGATAAAGAATAAGTTACGGCCAACAGCAGTAATACTTGCTCCTTCTAATCCCAGTTTTCTGGCAAATGACTTATTGAAATTGTAAGCCAGTTTAATTTCTCTCATTTTCACAAAAGTGGAACTGTAAATATAAGCTTCGCTAATGTTGTATGATGCTTTATAATATTCCTGAGCACTAAGTATTGTCGTGTTTGGAGTTCCATTCTCATAAACTCCTTTAAAAATCATACCATCATCGTATGCTGTAGTTCCGTTTGGAACCTGAGTTTTTGTTGTACCATCCAAATAGTAAGTTAAACCACCATTTTCAGCACCACGTCCCGGAAGCGTTGAAGCCAATACTCCTGTATAAGTTCCTGTCCTGTTGGTTCCTGAGAAAATTTCTCCTCCTACACTAGCATCAACCAAAACTGATAATTCAAGATTTTTGTATGTCAAAGTATTGGTAACACCCGCTAAATAATCCGGAGTATAATGCCCTAAAACTTTCTTTGTTGGATCTGCTTTTGGTAATCCATTTGATCCTACTACGATGTTTCCGCTCGCATCACGTAAATACGCTGTTCCGTAAAGAGCTCCATAAGCTTGTCCTACAGATGCCAATACATCAACACCTCCCGATGTACCAATTGTATAGTTTTGAATTTGTTTTGCATAATCCAAAATCTCCACCTTACTTCTGTTTCTGGAGTAATTTGCTCCAATATTCCACTTAAAGTTTTCAGTCTGAATTGGAGTTCCATCCAACTGAATTTCCAAACCTCTGTTGTTTACTTTTCCAGCGTTGATTAACTGTGAATTGTATCCGCTTGAAGCTGTAGTTTTAATTTCCAAAATCTGGTCAAAACTGTTTGTGTTATAATAAGCCACATCAAAATGCAATCTGTTTTTCCAGAAAGTAGCCTCTAAACCAATCTCCGTTGAACGTGTAGTTTCTGGTTTTAAATTCTCATTCAATTTTCTTTGTGAAGAAGTTTGAATTGGATTTCCATCAAATGCTGTCTGGAAATTATAAACTGTTGCTAATTGATACGGATCTGCATCATTACCTACTTCAGACCAACCACCACGTAATTTTAAGAAATCAAGTGTATTGCTTTTTAGATTTAATACCTCAGACAAAACTAAACTTCCATTAATAGATGGATAAAAATAAGAACGATTGTTGCTTGGTAATGTAGATGACCAATCGTTACGCGCTGTTACGTTCAAATACGCATAATTTTTGTATCCTAATTGTGCAGAAGCATAAGCACTATATACTCTCAATCTTGATAATGTATTTGATGATGTCAAAGGGTCTCTTGAATTCGTCAAAGTATATAAATCCGGTACTGCTAAACGTGGCGCTTTTTGGTAGTTGTTTGCATCGCTGTGATTACGGATATTGAATCCGGCAAGAGCATCTAAACTAAAATCATCATTCAGTTTTTTAGTATAAGTAAAAATACCTTCTGTATTTTGTTCGTTTACCGTGTAAGCATCTTCAGCATAAGATCCAAATGGTGTTCCATTTGTACCATATTTGATCGTATATTTTCTACGGTCATTATAGTAATCTACTCCTGTACGGAATCTAAAATTAAGACCTTCAGCCAATTTAGCATCCAAATGCACATCTCCAATAAAACGGTTACGCTGCTGACTTGTGGTATTATAATATGCATTCCAATAAGGGTTGCTGTAATAACTGTTGTTCCAGTTCACATTTCTGTTATTTTGAAGCTCATTAATATCAACCTGACGACCGAACCATAAAAACTGAAGCATTACACCTGCAGCACGATTCCCTTGTGGTCCACCTGGCAACGCTGGAGCATTAGTTGTAATATAGTTACCTGTAACTCCTACTTTAATACTTTTAGAAATTTGGTAATTTGAATTAATTGTAAAGTTGGTTTTGTTTACTTCACTATTAGGAACAGTTCCCAATTGTTTTTGATTGTTTACTCCTAAACGGAAATCTGATTTTTCATCTGATTTTGCCACAGAAATACTATTGTCATACGTAACACCAGTATTGAAAAAGTCTTTTACATTATTTGGATGCGCCACGAAAGGTACTGCCTCACCATTCGAGAAGAATTGTGGAATAAGACGTCCATCCATTCTTGGTCCCCAGCTTTCATCAACACCATCATTTACTCCGCCTCCTTTTCCGTCAACAAAACTAAATCTTCCGTTTGACCCTTGTCCGTATGAGTTTTGAAAACTAGGTAAAGTCGCTACCTGAGAAATTGTGATACCTGAATTTACAGTAATTCCCAATCCTTTTTGGCTTTTTCCCGATTTAGTCGTAATCAAAACAACTCCATGTGCCGCACGTGATCCGTAAAGAGCCGCCGCGTTTGGTCCTTTCAATACTGTTAAGGTTTCAATATCGTTTGGATTCAAATCGGCAATAGCATTTTTAAAGTCACGAGTTGCGCCTCCAACACTTCCTAATTGTGAGTTATCTACAGGAACTCCATCCACCACAAACAAAGGCTGGTTGTTTCCTGCAATAGAAGTTTCCCCACGAATGATAATACGGGAAGATCCCATATCTCCCTGAGAGTTTGTAATACGAACTCCGGCTAATTTTCCGCTAAGACTGTTTAAGAAGTTTGTTTCTTTTGTCTCTGCAATGTCTTTGTTTTTAAGTGCCTGAGTTGTATATCCTAAAGATTTCTTTTCTTTTGAAATACCAAGTGCCGTAACGACTACTTCTGATAATTGATTTTGTTCTTCAGTAAGATCAATCACAACGGAGTTTTCATTAATTACAAATTCTCTTTTTTTGTAACCCAGATAACTTACAACTACAGTATAAGGCAGTTTTTGTCCGGTTTGGAAGTAAAACTTACCATCAAAATCGGTTTGAACGCCATGTGTAGTTCCCTTAATTACTATCGATGCTCCAATAATAGGTTCTTTTGTAACGGCATCAATAACGGTACCACCAATTTTTGACTGGATTAGTGGCTGCTTTTCCTGAGCCATGGCACCGATGGAAATCAATAAAACACATAATCCAATATATCTATTTAATATTTTTTTCATTAGTTCTTTTTAGTTTAATAAATCAAGGATTCCAGTAAACAGAATAAATCTGTTGTCGCTTCCTTTTAGAGATGTATATTTTTTTTAAGCTCGACCATTTCTGCGACAACAGGAATGGTATATTGTTTTACCGGCTACACATTCGTTTTTTCATTTTTTTCTTCTTTTTTTGGTTATTATTATTTCGATTGGCCTATACAAGATCTGCCCTATTGCTAAGGTTCACTCTAATAAAAATTTGTTTTGGAATTGGGAATTGAAGACTTTTAACAGAAGCTGCACATGACACTGAAACAGCTAAAAGGTTTCTGTTGGTTTGAAAGTGAAATATTTTTACTAGTCTTCATTGTGCGGTATTTTTAAACTCTACTAATTTGATAGAACAAAAGTATGTTAAAAATTTTAATATGAAAGTATTAATGCTAATTTTTTACAAAAAATTTGTTAACGAAAACGATAAAGAAATTATAAACAATTGATAAACAACAAATTAAAAACAATAATAGTTTTTGCTCCTTAATAAGAATTTTACTAAACAGAAGGAATTTCGATTGATAAAAAGTCCATTTTAAATGCTTTTTAACCGTTTTAAATGTTTTTAAAAATGAAAAAATATCTTTAAAGAAAAATCTGAAGTCTAAAAAATAGCCATAAAAAAAAGCCAAACCTTTCGGCTTGGCATTTTGATTTTTTCAATGCTTTATAAAAAGCATTAAAGAAAAATATAGTAGAAACGACAAATACGGCTTCAGTCAGAACACCGTATTTATCAAACTAATTCAAATTAAAAAAAACTACAAACTTGCTTTTACTTCTCCACAAGTCAGCATATTTTTTGGATAATAAGGATTCTTAATTTCCTTACTATCACTTGTCCACACAGCGCCTGTCATTGGACAAGCCTGTAGATATAATGTCGCATCAGCAGCTTTGAATTTTGAAGCTACATCCCAGTATTTCACAGAAAGTGTTTCAAAAATTTTGCGCTGTTTATTAATGTTTTTAGTTGCTGCCATTTCAGCTGCTAAATCTGAAATTGCTTTTCTTGTTGTTGTCGCTGCATTCATCTGATCTAAAGTCAGCTTTTTAAATTTGAAGTTCTTTAAAGAATTCTTTAAAGCTTCAGCGTTTTTTACAACAGAAAGACTATCAGAAGTAATAAGACTGTTTTTTAAAGCTAGATAATTTGCTGTAATTTCCTTTTTTTGTTCTTCTCTTTTTTGAACCAATTCCGGAGTTACTTCTTCTTTTGAAGTTACCTGCGCCTGAGTGAAACCACTAATAAAAATGAATGCGATAACTAATAATTTTTTCATATCGTTGTAGTTGAATTTAATTTTGTATTTATTTTGTCAATTTCGATTAAAATTGCTTCGAAATGATCTTTGTTTATTCCTGTTGAAGTACTCATTAATTTGACAACCTCTGCTCTTACTTTAACCAAATGTTGTTTACCGTATAATCTCACATCACTTCTCTGTGCAGCATTTAATGCTTTTCCAGGTTCTGTCTCTTTTGGTAATAACAACATTCCCATTTTTTCAATGTAACCACGCTGTAAACTTCTTCTGTAAAAATCCTGTTTTTCGTCACCGCTAAATTTTACCCAAACCGTCTGCTGCAAATCGTTTAAGAATTCCGGAACCGTATAAGCGCCTTCAAACTGAATTGCTTTTTGACTGATGTTATAAAGCATTCCTGAACTCAACAACATATTCAACACCTGATTCTGCTGATCTGAAATTTGCTCTGAAGTTTTCAAACCAACAAGCTGATCGATTTCCTGAGGATACATCCAAAGCGGTGCTACAAACAATTGTCTTCCTACATAATCAATCGCTGCTTTTACTTTTGCTTTTGGAACCGGTTGATAAACTGTTCCTTTTTCATCAACAGTACGTTTAGTAATGTAATTACTTCCAATATTTTTTAGCACGTGATATAAATAGCGGCTATATTGCGATACCACCGCTTTATGCATATCTTCTAAATTATTATAAGCATCATTTGGCTGATATGTCCATTCAATAAGATTTGGAACTACACGTTTTAGGTTTTTAATTCCATAATCACTTGCCAAAACAGAATCGTCGCCAATATCTTCTTTTTGACTTCTTGGATCTTCGTCTTTTCCTTCTCCACCAAACCATAATTTTGGATTAGCCGTCAAACTATCTGTGGTTAGTTTGGCAAGAATTTTTTCTTCTTCAAACTCATCTTTAGCTTTTGAATAATAACCATAACCCCATTTTACGGCCCATTTATCGTAGATTCCAATTCGTGGATAAATTCCTTTTGGACTGATATTATCTTCCGGTTGTGCTACATAATTGAATCGGGCATAATCCATAATCGAAACCGTATGTCCATTGGCTTCAACCCATTTTTTATCTCTTAATTTTTCTACCGGAGTTGTACTGCTTGCCCCCATATTATGGCGAAGACCAATTGTATGACCAATTTCGTGAGAAGAAACGAAACGAATTAATTGTCCCATTAATTCATCATCCAAATGCATTTTTCGGGCTCTTGCGTCTAATGGTCCGGCCTGAATCATATACCATCTTTGCACTAATTTCATCACATTATGATACCAGCCTACGTGACTTTCAATAATTTCACCACTTCTTGGATCACTAATTCTTGGTCCGTAAGCATTTGGTGTTTCAGAAGCATAATAACGTACTACCGAATAGCGTGCATCTTCCAGACTCATCGTCGGATCATTTTCCGGCCATTCTTTCCCTACAATAGCATTTTTAAAACCTGCTGCTTCAAAAGCTTTCTGCCAATCGTTGATTCCGGCAATTAAGTAAGGTCTCCATTTTTTTGGTGTTGCCGGATCGATATAATAAACGATTTGTTTTTTAGGTTCAACCAATTCGCCGTTTAGGTATTTTTTGATGTCTTTATCTTTAGGCTCCAGACGATAGCGCTGAATAATATATTTTGTTTGAGCACGTTGTTCATCATCATCAAACAGAACATATTTGTTAGCAAAATACCCCACTCTTTCATCAAAAAAACGTTTACGCATAGGCGTTTTTGGAAGCAGTACAATTGAAGTATTCAAACGTAATGTTATATTGCCGCTGCTTGCTGTAGAACTGGTATAAGTTTTTGTTGTTTTTACCTCAATATTGATTGGATAAGTATCTATATTTTCAATAAAAGATTTGTCGTCTGCAAGAGAAGTTAATTTTTTCTCTGTTTTCTCTTTACTGTCAATAGCAAACATTGGATTGTCTTTCTTAAAAACATCCGTTACATCGATTACGACTTCTTTTGTATCAGGATTCGTTGTTTTAATCGGAAAAGCGGCTACAATCGGATTTTCGTTACTTCCTGCCAATGCTTTTGCCAGCATTGAATCGGCAGAACGAACATCTTGTCTGTATTGCAGTGATCTTAAATAAACCGTGTTGTTGGCTCCTTTTTCAAAATAAATAGTCTGTTCGTTGGCTTTTTCTCCACCAAAAACGCCCATTCCTTCCGGAGTAGAAAGAAATCGGGTTACCACAAGCATATACCTGTTGAATAAGCTATCCGGAATTTGAAAATAATATTTGGTATCTACCTGACTTACCGTAAAAAGACCTGCTTTATTCTTGGCTTTATCTGTGATAACTTTGTTATAAGCCTGCATGCCTTTTGGCTGCGTGCTGGTGCTGTCGGCTTTTTTCTCTGGAGTTTGAGCAAAATCATGCTGTCCGAAAGACAGCATGATTAGCACTATAAATAATTTCTTCATCTCAATTAAAATGGAAGTTTTTCGTCTGTATTTAAAGTCAATTTTGGGTTCTTTTGCAAAGCAGACAAAGGAAATGGAATAATATACAATCGAGAGTTTGGCTGTAACGTATATGTTTTTTGAGGAACCGTTTTATTCACGATTGGGAATACTCTTGTAACCGTTTTTGCGTATTCTGTTTCCGTATTTAATCGTTTCAAATCAAAAAAGCGGTTAAAACCTAAAAGCAATTCTTTTCTTCTTTCATTAATCACTAATTGCATTGTTTCTTTTCTGGTAGCCGGAACAGTTAAATCGACAGTACCCGAAAGAATACGTTTTGCTCTTAAGGTATTTAACACGCCAACTGCCTCGCTTAGTTTATTATCTCTGGCATAACATTCTGCCAAAATCAAATACACTTCTGTTGTTTTCATACCCACTGTCGGATAGAAAAACCTGGTGTATTGTGTTCCCCAATAAGCTGTGCCTGAACCTTGATCAAGATTTGTTGTACTGGTTGTATTGAAAAATAAATTGAAACGTGCATCATTAGTACCAAATAAAGTTCTCAATTCCGGGCTAATGACATAAAGCTGTCCAAAGTTCATTTCATTATACCCTGTCATATACATATAACTCAAAACTTCTACATTATTGGCAGCCGGAACAGCAACTGCAGTTGGTCCTCCTTGTTTGTTATAAGCTACCATATCAAAAATTTGATTGTTGTAACTTAATGATTTTTCTGCTGCTGCCTGAGCCTGTGCGATTTCACGTTTAAACAAATGTACTTTAGCCTTAAATGCATAAGCAAATGCTAAAGACGGATGATAAACATCAACAGGTTTTTCCTGAAGATACGGTAATGCATCTTCAATATCTCTTTGAATAAAATCATATACCTGGGCAACTGTAGATTTTGAAGGCTGTGCTTCCAGATCAAATTTGTCCATAATACAGATTCCGCCATCTGTAGCAGCAGTGTTCGGATCGTAACCTTTTGCGTAAGTGTTTACTAATAAAAAGTGATCGTAGGCTCTGTAAATTTTAGCTTCAGCTTTTGCTAACCTTTTGATGTTTTCATCTCCTTTGCTATTATCTACTAATGAAATAATAGTATTCCATCTGTTGATATAACTATAGGCTTGATTGTAAAAACTAGAACCTGTTAATAACGAAACTCGATCAACACTTTCATCAAAAGTAAAATTAAGAATATCGATGTTTGGGGTTCTACCAATTACATTGGCTTCTCTCATCCATTGATCATCTGACAAGTATTGAAAGTTGTTGATTGGATAACCGCGTCCAGGAAGTGAGACCAATTCAAGAAATTGCTGTGGTGTTTCAATTACTAAAGCTCCTTTAGGTGTTATGTCTGTATAATCATCACATGATGACACTGTTAGCATCATTAAAGAAAGCAGTGTTATATATATCTTTTTCATTTTTTTAAAGAGTAAGATTAAAACCAAATAGGTATGTTTTTGGCAATGGTAAATTACGTGTACCAGAATTAGCTGTATAAACTTCAGGATCAATACGATTTCCAGCAGCACTCCAATACCAGATATTATTCATTTGAAAAGTAAATTTTGCCGATGTAATATTCATTCGAGTTGCAAAAGCTTTTGGAATATTATATCCTAATGAAATGTTTCTTAGTTTAATATAATCGCCATCTACAACATTTGCAGTTGAATATCTCCATTGACTGCTTATAGTTGGTGCATAATTTCTAACACTTTCGTCAAAATCTACAAATAAACGAGTATTTCCATTTTTGTTTGTGTCAGTGTAACGGTCTGTGATACCAGAAAGGTTTACAGCATCAGAACTCATATCGATAGTTTCTTTACGCATTACATTTCCTCCAGAGAAAACAAACAAGAAGTTTAAATCGAATTGTTTATATGAAAAACGCTGTGACAATGAACCTGTGTAAGTTGGCATTAAAGTTCCCATATTTACTAAAGCATCTGGATTAGTAATTGTTTTTATGCTTGTCGAAACTGGATTTCCATTAGCATCAAAAGTAATCGATGGATTTCCACTTTCATCCAAAACATAAGGGTAACCATTTACCATTCCTCCATATTGGTAAGCATATAAACTATTGAACAATTCACCTTCTAAAAAGTAATTACTTGGCGAAGAAACGTATTCAGAAGCTCTAGCTTCAGCTCTTGTTACTTTTTTAACTGTCGTTTTATTGAAGGCAAAAACCAAATTCGAATTAATACGGAAACTGCCATTATTATACCATTCAGAACCAGCGCTAAATTCTATACCTTTATTCAACAGTGCTCCAGCATTGATTCTTCTTGACAATGCTCCAACAGTAGGATCAAGATCTGTAGTTGCTAATAAATCGCTGCTATATTTACGATACACATCAATAGTACCATTTAATTTAGCACGGAACAAACTATAATCTACACCAATATTGGTACTTTGTGTTTTTTCCCATCTCAACATTGGATTAGGCTGAGCAGTGATATTGGTATATTGTAAAGACTGATATAAGTTATCATTTCTTCTCGTAGCAGTTATATAAGGTGTAGTGCTTTGATCTACGTTTCCGTTAATACCATAAGTAGATCTCAATTTCAGCATACTTACCCATTTTACTTCTTTCATAAAATCTTCATTGCTGATGTTCCATCCTAAACCTGCAGACCATAATGGGCGGTTTTTGTATTTTGGATCCACTCCAAACAAATCGGCTTTATCAACACGATAACTTCCTGTAATGTTATATTTAGATAAATACGTATAACTTGCAGTACTAAAAATTGAAAAGTAACGGTGTAATATTTCCTTCTGCGTTCGTCCCAAAGCCGCCAACGTTCTGTTGCTGCCAAATATATAGCTAGAAACTCCTGTCTGGCTTAGTGCAAGATTATTTAATACTGCAGAACTAAGTGTAACAGGATCATAACCATATCGCAATTGTTCGATAGATCTTGGAACGAAAGTTTCGCGCATTTCAGTACCAACCAAAGCATTAACAGAGTGTTTGCCTTCTGCAAATTCTTGATTAAAATCTAATTGATTTCTAAAAGAATAATTACTTGCTTGAGAACTTGTCTGCATATATCTTCCTCCGGTTGAGAAACCGTCAACATAAGTGTATGCATTTGTAGTTGGATTATAACCCGTTAGCGCATTGATTGCAGAACGCATTCTATAAGAATTAACATCAAGATACTGTTCCTTGTCATTTTTTCTTACTTCGTACTGAAATTGTGTACTATAACTTAAACCTTTCCATAATTTTGCTTTTATATTAGCGAAGGTTCTTAAACTCAATGAATTTTGTTCTTCAATACCTTCTCTAAGTGCATCTAAAACATTAAAATTCGTTGATTTAAAACCACTTAAACCAGCTAATTTTTCGACCATGGCCGGATTAAGAGCGCCACCAGAAGTAAAACCGTCTCTAATTGATGCAAATGACGATTGTACTAAATTTCCGTTATCGTCTGTAATACGCTCGTATCTTTTTTGAATATCATAATTGCCAAGATCAAATTCCGTAACATCATCATTACTATAAGTTCCATTTACTCCAAAAGTAGCATTTAACCAGTTGTTTACCTGAAAACTGCTTTTAGCATAAAGATTAAAATTACGACCTTCATTGTATTTAATACGACCTAATGATTTATCATAATTAAGTGACACATAAGTATTCTGCTTCGTGGTACTACCTGAAAATGCAACATTGTAACGCTGTCTGAATTCTTTCTGCCAAACATTATCACGATAATCTTTATTATAATCGTTCTTTCTCCATTGTGCTAGAGTACTGCTATAAGTTGCATTGTCTATTTTCCCCTCTTCCAGATTCCTATTTAACTGATAAAGCGGACTATAATATTTAGGATTGCTGTTTCCAATATCTCCATAACTGCTAAACATGGTAGCTGTATCAGCAAATCTGGCTCTTTCTCTATTGTAAACCGCTTGCTCAAAGTCAATCATATCGCTGGTTGAAGCGTAGTTCATATCTCTAAGATTCGGTTTATCTGAAATAAAGAAATCAGAGTTGATCGTAACTTTTAATTTACCATTTCCTTTTTTAGTTGTTAAAACAATAATACCATTTGCCGCTCTTGAACCATAAATAGAAGCCGCTGCAGCATCTTTAAGAACATCCACACTTTCAATATCATACGGATTAATTTCATCTAAAGTCAACTCTGTTGGCAAACCATCTATTACCACAAGCGGACTGTAGCCAACTTGATCAGATGAAAAAGTACCAATACCTCTTAATATAGGCTGATCTGAACCAATGCCGCTTGGATTCTTTTGAAACATCAAACCCGCAACACGTCCTTCTATCGCACCTGATAAATTGGAGTTGATGTTTTCGTTTAACGTTTTCTCATCAATTTTAGAAATTGCACCAGTAAAATTACTTCTAGCAATAGTCTGATAACCAGTAACGACTACTTCTTTCATAGCCGCAATTTTGTCTTCAACAATAATCGTAAAAGTATTTCGGCCATTAATAGCAATAGACTTGGTTTCAATTGTTAATCCTGAACATTCCAAAATTCCGTTAGAAGGTACATTGTCAAAAATAAAACCACCATCAAAATCGGTTATGCTTGTTCTATTTGTCCCTGATAAAGTTACAGTAACACCAGGAAATGGCTCATTTTTATTATTTGTAACTTTTCCGCTTACGCGGATTTGCTCGTTTCCCAAGCTTTCTGTTTTTTCTTTTGAGGAAGCTGCTACAACAATCGTCTGATTAGCCAAATTGTATTTTAAATTCTGACCGCTGAAAATTTTATTTAAAGCTTCTTTTAATGTAGAATTCTTAACGTTAATAGTAACTGGCTTAGCATCTTTTAGCATTTTTTGCGTGTACAAAACTTCGTAATTCGCTTGTTTTGCCACTTCTTTCAGTACCGTTTCAAGTGATGCGTCTTTAAAATTAATCGTAACATTTTGTGCCTGCGCTGAAAAACTGCAAAACAGCATAAAAAGCACAGCAAAAACATTTAAATAATTGGAAAAATTAAATCTGGGAATCTTTTCTCCAAGATTTTTGTAAGGTTTTTTTGGTTGTAAATTTAATTTCATACATTTACATTGGTTATAGTTAAACAATAGGTGGACAACTTATACTGGCTATACACTTTTATAACAACCAGGAGCATCGCAACTGCTTCTGGTTTTTTAGTTTATAGTCTCAGTATATTCGGGTAAACTTAAAATTTAGGGATATACAATAACTGTTTTTCCTTCAACCTTAAATTTGATATTACTAAACTCAAGTACTTTTAATACTTCGGATAAATTTTTATTTCTAAACGTACCGCCACTAAAACGAACATCAGAGACATCGCCGTGATATTCAACTTTAATTCCGTACCAACGTTCCAGCTGTTTCATTACAGTTTTCAAATCAGCATTGTCAAATTTGAAACGACCATTTTTCCAGGCAACCGCTTCTTCCGTATCTACTTCTCTCACTTTAATTTTAGAAAAACTCTCCGATACGTCAGACTGCTGTCCTGGTTTCAATATTGATTTTTGATTTTTATGCGTAACCGCTACACTTCCTTCTAATAAAGTAGTTTTAACAACCGATTCATTACTATAAGAATGAACATTAAAATGCGTTCCCAATACTTCAATAGATTGGTTATCCGATTTTACAATAAAAGGTTTGTTTTTGTTTTTGGCTACTTCAAAATAAGCTTCTCCTTCCAGCTCAACCACTCTCTTGTCTCCGTTAAACTGTGTTGGGTATTTAATTGATGAAACCGCATTTAGGAAAACTTTGGTTCCGTCTGCCAAAACAATATTGTACTGCCCTCCTGTTGGAGTCGAAAGTGTGTTGAATGAATTATCATCTTTACCTCCTGCTGCATTCGGATTTATGATATAAGTAATTTCTCCATTAGCATTCATCTTAATGGTAACTTCGTCTTCTTTTCCTTCCTGAGCAATAGTATCTTTTGCCGTAATTTCAGAAAGCACAATTTGTTTTCCATTCGAAAGTGTCAATATTCCTCTTGTACCTCCGGGAGCAATTTCCTGTGGTTTTACAGCAACCTGAACTTTTTGTTCTTTGGGTTGGGTAAAATAAAAAATTCCTGTACCTAATACTACAGCAATTGAAGCAGCAACAGCTATGCGAGGCCAAAGACGGACTACTTTAGTTTCTTCCTGCAGCAGTAATTTCGATTTTAAAAGCTGATAACTATCTTCCAGCTCATATTCATTAAGCTGTAAGTTGCTGTTAGAAGCTTTATGCAGATACCAGGCGTCCAGTTTATCTCTATCTTCATTAGATAAAGTACCTTCCTGATATTTTTTAAGCAATTCTGAGATTTGGGTTTTGTTCATAATTACAACACGAAATTTTGTCTTGTTTAATAGTAAGACAGTTAGAAAGGGCTTTTGTCATAGACAAAAACAAAAAAAAATTAAAAAAACATTATTATATCTTTAACAAATTGATAAAAACGTTAGCTTTCTATTTATTAATGAACAAGTTAGAAAAATAAAAATCATTCAAAAAAATTAACAAAAAGCATGAATATAATTTACCAAACAAAAAGATTCATCATTGATTTTAGCTTTTCGCGAAGGATTTTAAGCGAATTATACACTTGTTGCTTGGCTGTTTTATCCGTAATATTCAATTGAAGTGCAATTTCATCATACGAAAGCTCTTCCACCTTTCTTAACAGAAAAACTTCGCGCATTTTTTCAGGAAGCAAAGCAATTTCTTTAGCAATAATAGCTTCTAATTCTTTTTCGCGAAGATTAGAATCGGCAAAAACATAATCTTCTTCAATAAAGTTGGAGATGGAGTCGGCATAACGCAAAACTACCTTTTCATGTGCGATATGATTGAGGACTCTGTTTTTTACAGCCTTGTATAAGTAGGAAGAAAGTGAACCTGTAATGTTTAATTCCCGACGTTTATTCCAGATAGAAAGAAAGACTTCCTGCACTACATCATTTGCTTCATCCTGATTTTCAAGAATTTTGTAAGCATGATTGATTAAAAGTTTAGAATATCGCTCAAAAATTTCTGTATACGCCAACTGATTATCTTCTTTTAGAAGATTTAATAAGAAATCATCAGTATATTCGTTATAAACAGACATTAAATTGAAGGGTTGCTAATCAAAAAGGCAATATTAAACATTTTTTATGTTAAAAGCTAAAAGATGACGCAGTACAATTTTTAGTTTAAAACAAATCTAAATGATAAATTCAGCAGCTTATCAGGAATCAAACGTTTTCGATAATCATTCTTTTCATCCTAAATCCTATTAAAATAATTTAATTAATTTAGCGGCATCAAAAGAATAGTTTCCTGTTCTTCCATTTTTAGAATAAAAATACAGAAAATAGAATATGTGGACTATTTGTAAGGAATGCCAGGGACGTGGTAAAAAAAGCCGAAGAATCAACAAAAAAATACGGCTTAATTACGAAAAAGCCCTCGATCAGTTTGAAAAATCAGACAAAACAGAAACTTTTCCGGTTCGTCCTAAAGCTCCATTGTACACTTGTACAAACTGTAACGGATCAGGATTAACTGCTTCTGAAACTTATCCTAAACCAGATGTTGAAAATTTTCCTCATGTTGCCATTATTGGCGCCGGAATTGGTGGTGTTGCTCTCGCGGTTGCCTGTTTGCATCGCAGAATTCCTTTTACACTTTTTGAACGCGATTTTGACTTTAATGCCCGTTCTCAGGGTTACGGACTAACTTTACAGCAAGCCAGTAAAGCAATGGAAGGATTTGGAATTACAACTCTAGAGGACGGAGTTGTTTCAACCAAACATATTGTTCACAATACAGAAGGAAAAATAATTGCAGAATGGGGTTTTAGAAAATGGCTCGAAAATGACCTAAATACTTTACCCAAACGTACCAATATTCACATTTCCAGACAGTCTTTACGTCAGGCTTTGTTAAAACAACTTGAAAGCAATGATACAGTGCAATGGGGACATCAATTATTAGATTTTAAAGCATCAGATAAAGGCATTGATTTGTGTTTTCAGATTGATGGAGAAATAAAAAATGCAAAAGCAGATATTCTGGTCGGTGCAGATGGTATCCGAAGTTCGGTTCGCAGGCTTTTGATCGGAGAAGAAAATACGCCTTTACGTTATTTAGGATGTATTGTAATTTTAGGAATTTGCCCTTTAAAGGCTTTAGAAAATACTGATAGTCCTTTATTAGATTCTGCTACAGTTTTTCAGACTGCCAATGGTAACGAACGAATTTATATGATGCCTTATACATCCAATTCAATTATGTGGCAGCTTAGTTTTCCAATGTCTGAAGAAGAAGCGAAAGAATTAAGCGCAAAAGGAACAAAAGCCTTAAAAGAAGAAGCTTGCCGAAGAACGCAATGGCACGACCCTATTCCGCAAATATTAGCCGCAACACAAGACGCACAGATTTCAGGCTATCCTGTTTATGATCGCGAATTAATCAATAAAGAATTACTGGAAAATGCAGGACCCGTTACGCTAATTGGAGATGCAGCACATCCTATGAGTCCGTTTAAAGGTCAGGGCGCCAATCAGGCATTATTAGACGCACTTTCACTCGCCCGCGAAATTGCAAAAGGCTGTAAATCTCCAATACACTGGAAAGAAAAAGGCGTGAGAGAAAGTGCTTTGACCCAGTTTGAATCAGAAATGATTGAAAGAAGTGCTTCTAAAGTAAAAGATTCTGCCGCTGCCGCTGAATTCCTGCATTCCGACATTGCCCTTTATGAAGGTAATGAACCAAGAGGAAAATGTCTTAAGAGAAATGAGTAATGGCAATTTCAATGACAATGACAATTTCAATGGCAATTTCAATGGCAATTTCAATAGCAATTGTCTAGTTTCAATATCCCCCCTTTTGTCTAAAATAGCCTGTGGTTTCAACCACGGGAGACGTGTTATCTATATTGTGTTCCCCGTGGTTGAAACCACGGGCAATATTTAAAAAAAAATCTTTACAGAGTTACTCATGAAGCTTTTTCGTTCTGGAATAACAAACTGCACAATTAACGCTCAACGGCTATCAAATTACTATAAAATAAAAAAACTCCAAAATCTTTGACTTTGGAGTTTTTTAATATTGTTTGTAAATCTTACATTTCGTTCAAATCATTGAATTCGTGTAGTGATTTTAATGTGTTTTCGTAGAATAAAATCGCAGCGATTAAATTTCCTTTATCAGAGTAAGGCATCATCTTTCTTTGGAACTCCACTGTAGTATCTAAGAAAGTTGTTGTACCCACTGCCTGATTGTCTAAGATTTTTTTGTGATCTCCATCGTCCGGAATACCTAAATCAGCCATAGTAACACCTGGTTTAGTAACCAAAGCGATGTAAGGAAGAGTTTTTACTAATACTTTAATACGCTCAATATACAATTCTAATAGTTCTCCTTTTTGCATACCACTTAATTCTTTTTGATCATGGTATTTACGGATTAACGCTGTTGTACTGATAATACTTCTTGGAGCATTTTTCGCTTGAGCTGAAACAGCCTCAGTTGCCAATAAGAAAAGGAAACTTAGTAAAATTATCTTTTTCATGTTATGAATTTGATTTGGGTGTTGTTCGACGACAAAAATATGTATTTTAACTTAATTTACAAGTTTATTAATTTCTTTTTTTGAGAAAATTTTAACAATTAATATTATTATCAGAATTTACTGAATTTAACATCTTTATTTTCTTACTTTAAAATAAGCAAAACAATCCACTTTATGATTTTATAATTCTAAAACGTCCCGGGTATTTTATCCAAATGCTTTTTTTATTGCCGTAATAATCCATAAACTCCTCACATACAAAAACGGCATGAGCTTTTGACCAGGCAACAACACCGCAATATTCACTTCCGGATTCTCTTTTTAATTTCTGAACCTGTTTTCCTACTGAAAAACCTAAGTATTTGTAGATTGTCGGCGTATAAACGGTGCCATCTTCCAAATCCTCTAACGCTTTATCAAAAGTAGATTCTCTATCGATAATCTGTTTGTATTTGGCCATAACCGCATACGTTAAAACCGCATAATCCGTTATTTTTTCGGTATCGCAATTGTCTTTAATATACACAAAACCGGCAGAAATTCTGGCTCTGTCCAATTCCTCATTTTTAAGGTCAAATGATGCGTTGTTTTTTAAAGTTATTTTAAAAAGTTTATCGTTTACAGTATCTGTAACAAAGAGATTGTCTAATCCGTAAACGTTTAAAGAAGCTTTAATAAAAGCAATTGATGAACAATTGGTGCGCTCTCCCTGCTTAAAACTTTCGAATATTTTTTGTGAACTTAATTGAGAATAAGAGTTCGAACAAACAAATAGTAAAAAGATAAATAATAACCTGGCAGACTTCATTGAATTTGTTTTTTAATTTTTCTCCAATAATCTTTAGCGGTGAATAAAAGAGAGTTTACAAATCTATAAAAATCAATTCATAGTTTTTTTACTTCTTTACTTTTAACTTTTAGAAAAATAACAAAAATTGATTTTACTTGAAAATTATCCTCTCAAAACCACTACTACGACCTAAAAATGAATTCGTTATAACTCTTTCTTAGTTAAAGAATAATTCCATTTAAATTTTAAAATCGACTGTAAAAAGCTGTAAAGGTTTTGCTTTTCCTCTTAATGCAATTTCTCCCTGCTGAACATATCGAATAGATTCGTCTTCTAAAACGGCATTTTTCATTGGCTCAGAAATTATAAAATCGTGATTCAGTTCGTTGCATTTACACTGAATTCTGGAAGTGGTATTTAAAAGATCTCCGTGATATACAATTTCCTTTTTTACTTTTCCGACCCAAGTTGTTACTGCAGTTCCAATGTGCATTCCAGCTTTAAATTTAGGAACCGTTTTATAAGTTTTTAGATAATAATCTTCTCGCTTTTTTATACTTTCTTTTAGCATATAAAAACAGTAAAGACAACGGTTTTCTTTGATTCCGGAAGATAATTTCCATGTTAAAATAATTTCATCTCCGGCGTATTGATAGATTTCGGCTCGTGAAGCCAAAATTGCATCAGTAAAATCACTAAACAAATCCTGCAATAATCTGCTGTACAAAATATCTCCTAATTGTTCTGCCAGCGTGGTAGAAGATTTGACATCAACAAACATAAAAATACGCTCTTCCTGAATCGGTTGATGGTATTTTCCGGTGAAATAATTATAAAAAAATCCTGCACTCAACAAACTGCTTATTTCTAAGAAAAGAATCAAAAACACCGAAGCAACAAACGAAAAAATGAAATCACCAACTAGACGTTCAGAAATATATCGCTTAAAAGCTTCTTCTAAAGCAATATGCTCTAAAATACAGGTAAATAAAACCACAAAAAACAATAAGAAAATCAAAATGCTAATACTGTAAATTACAGCTTTAAGCAATATCGCCTTAATAAAAGAATATTGATCTAAATAAGTAAAATACTTTTCGAAAGTAACCACAACTAATCCAAAAGAAATTCCGATAATCAATCCTAAAACCAATTTCAAACCTATATTCTCTGAACCTGAATCTATAATTGCGGTATATAAAAGACCTATGATTCCGCCAGCAATAACGGCTTTTAAAATCAAACTGTGCTTCTTGTAAAAAGGCGGTTTTGGCAATTCCATCATTGGATTAATTTTCTTTATAAAAATAGCCAATTTTAGAATATAAATCACTCCCTATCAAACAAGTATTCCCCGAACGTGATCAAACATCCGGGGAATATTAACAGCCTGTATTCAATAAACTTATTTCTTCACCAACCAACTTTCAACCGCTCTTGAAAAATCGGCTACATCAATCGGATGACGGCTTGTAATGATATTGGCATCGGTAACTACGCTTTGTTCTACCACATTTCCACCTGCATTTTTCAAATCGACCTGAATGTTCCAGTAACCGGTAAGTTTTCTCCCTTTCAAAATATCTGCAGAAGCCAATACAACCGGAGCGTGACAGATTGCTGCAATTAGTTTTCCTGTTTTATTAAAATCCTGGATGAACTTAATAACATCCTTGTCATAACGAAGATTATCGGGATTCCAAGCGCCTCCCGGAATAAATACCGCATCATAATCACTTACTTTAATCTGATCTGCTGTACGGTCAAATTTAATCCAGCCGACAGGTTGTAAGTATTGAATTGCCATTACATGGGTTTTAGACATTTCCGGATAAACCAAACCATATCTTTCCGGTGCCGGATTGTATTTTGGCGCTACTATATCAACCTGAGCTCCTAATTCTTTAAAATACCAAACGGGCCCTGTTAATTCAATTTCTTCAAATCCGTCGGCTACGATAACGGCAATTTTTTTCCCTTTTAGTGCCGATTTATCTTTTACCGGTGTAAAGAAAAAATCTCTCAAAGCTTCATTGCCGGGAGCATTTAATAATTTGGTAACCGGCATATTGACTACTGCTGACTGGGTTCCTAATTGGTTTACAATCTCAAATTCTCTAGTTGTTGCTGATTTCATTTCTTTTGTTTTTACTGTTATTTGTCCTTCTACACTCAATACTGCAAATACAGTGGCTATACCTGCAGCAATCATTTTATTTATTGTTTTCATTTTTATCAGGTTTAATTTTTTAATTTATTTTTATTCTCTGGTAAGCGGCGCAAATTCAATGAGATTATGAATTCCGTCCTGAAAAGGCTGTTTTTTAATACTTGTATTCAGATAGTCTATTACCGGTTGAATGGGCGGAAAATCGAGATGATATTGAAATGCTTCTTTGTTCCTGAATTTTTCGAAAGTCACAAACTGAGAAGAATCTTCTTTTAACTGTGATAATTGATACGTTACAACGCCGGGCTCACTTCTAAATTTGGGCATGGCTTCGTGATAGACTTCTATAAAGTTGTTTTCTGTCCCTTTTTTAGCATCTACAAACAACATAATAGTTAATTGCTCCTCTCCTTTTTTACTGGTTTTACGCCACTGTTTTTTAGTTAAAGGTTCTAAATCTTTTACATAGCTAATTCGTGTAGGATTTACGAGTTCCGTTTTCGCTAACGAAATTAACTGAGGAAAGTTTTTCTCGAATTTCTCCAGTTCGCTCTGGTTTTTCCATCGTTCAAAAAGCCAGATAATCGCATGATCCTCCTGCTCAAAATAAGCTTCAGACATGATATTGTTTCCATTTGATATGGATTTCTTCACATAATCAGCAACCGCTTTTTGGAATTTCTCCTGACTTTCTTTTTTAACTTCATAGCGTGTCATTTTTGCAACTATTTCCTGATTCTCATCAGCAATTTGTGGTGTAGCTAAAGAGCCGTTCATAAAGAGAACGGTAAAAACGCCCAGCATTCTTTTTGAAATTGCCTTTTTGGTTTTCATTCCCATGATAATTGATTTTTAAAGTTGTTTTCCTATTTGAATCAATACATCAGAAACTGCTTTTGGCTGTGATAAAAAAGGAGAATGACTGCTGTTGATTTCGTAAATCGTTTTGATTCCGGCTTTAGAAACCATTTGATCTTGCAGTCTTGGCGAAATGACAATATCCTGAAGTGTTTTGATGTATACTTTCTCTACACTTGCAAAATTGTGAGTTAGTGTAACGGCGTTAGAGAACGGAATTGCAGGTTCAGCGCGATAATTATCGATTACTTTTTGTTTGGCCGCAGCTGTGCCATCATTAATAAACAAACGGGTTAATTCATCAGATTTGACATCAAGAGTCAAATGGTTCGCAGCTTCAATTAGGTTGGGTCCTAACTGCGAATCTGGGTCGGTTTTGGCAATATCGGCAATAGCCTCGCCAGATGAAGGTAAAAAAGCACCAATGTAAACTAGTCTTCTAATTTTAGTCGGAATACTTTCTGCAACGGCCGTAACGACCATTCCGCCCATACTGTGCCCTACTAAAATAACTTTTCCTTCTACTTTAGAAATCGCTTCAATAACTTTATCACGATATAAATTTAATGATAAATTTTGAGCCGGCGTATTGTCTTTTCCATGTCCCGGAAGTTCGACTACAATTACGCTATTTCCGTTTTTAATTAAATTCGCTTTTACCTCATCCCAAACGTAAGGAGCCTGCCATGCGCCATGTACTAAAACATAGGTTTGTGGCTTTCCGTTATTGTCTTCATTCGTGCCTGAACAAGATGCAAATGCAGAGAATGAAGTAAAGGCAAATACAGCTGTCAAAAGTCTTGGAATTGCTGTTTTACTTTTAAAAACATAAACGCCTAAATAGTGAAATAATACTCCTACTGTCCAGGCAGCATTCTGCCAAAGCGGCCATAAATACGTTTGATCTGTCAATAAGCAGGTTAACCAAAGTACCGGAACGGTTAATGCAAATACCAATAAGTGAATTTTGAATCCTTTTTTAGGATTGATGTGAGCTGTTTTTGGCCCTTTTGCTACATTTTTCATGATGGGTGATTTTTAATTGTAATTATTTAAGTTGTGTTCCTAATTGTTCGACTTTTTTAAGCCATTTACTGCGTTGTTCGTCAGTTGATTTTCTCATAAATCCGAAAGTGGAAAATTGGATTGGATTGAAACCAACGTAACCAAAAACTATATTTTTAAGTATCTGATATTGAGAAGCACGATAGATCAGATAGAACCACCATTTCGGTGTGTCCATCGTAACTAAAAGCCTTAAGCTTTTTCCTTTTAGAAGTTTTTCGGGGAATATTTTTCCTGAATGATGTTTGAATGCAAAATCAGGAAGCAGGATTCTGTCTATGAATCCTTTTGTAATAGCAGGCATAAATCCCCACCAGTTTGGGAAAGCCAGAACAACGTGATCTGCCCACAAAATGAGTTTTTGAGCTTCAACGAGATCGTCTTCTAGTTGTAGTTTTTCGCCGGTTTTATATCCGTCGGCAAGATTGACATCAAAATCTAATTCTGATATATAAATTGTTTTACAGATTGCTCCTGTACGTTCTACACCTTTTTTATAAGCATTAAGCAATGCATTACAAAAAGAATTTTGAGAAGGATGTCCAAGTATAAGTAAGATATTCGTTTTCATTACAGTATCATTTAATTTGACACTGCAAAGATTTTAAATATCACAAAGGTGTTCCTGACACAAATGTGTCAAAATTATTGATGCGCTATTTTTTGTCGGATTCGGGTAAGTGTTTGTCTTTCAATACCCAAAAAACTGCAAAGATGTGATATAGAAATCCTGTTGAACATCCCGGAATGATGCTTTATAAAGTCAAGATAACGTTCTTCAGCGGTTTGAAATATAAAACTTTCAATGCGTTCCTGCTGGCGTTTTAGAATTTCGCCCGCAATCAATCTTCCGTATCTTTCCATGTTAGGAATGTTATCATAAACCCACTGCATGTTTTCGTGAGAGAGACATACCATAACTGTTGGTTCTAAACATTGAATGTAATATTTACTGGGCTGTTGTTCTATAAAGGCAGAATAATGTGTAGCGTAATCGCCTTCGGCATAAAAACCTACTGTAATTTCATCTCCGTCTTTATCTATAAAATAAGACCGCACCAATCCGTTTGCAATAAAACCAATGCTCTTTTGTACCTGGCCAAACTGAAGAAAATAATCTTTTTTCTGAAACTCTTCAATAGTAAGTTTTGTAGCATATAGAGCCAACTCGTCATCAGTCATTTTAGGACATATTTTCTTGACGGAATTTAGAAATGCTTCTATTGCTGGTTCCATACTTCTTTGATTTTGTTTTGGTTATTGAAGTATAAAATTAAGGAAACTCATCATTAAGTGTTTCGGAAAAACAAAATAATTAAAGATAAAATGTACATTAGCAGTGATTAAAATTTTCCATAATGAAATGGATAACTAGAGAAAGACCTAAAATAGATCGAATCGCCTGCCCTTGGCTGATCAAGAAATTTATAGATTCTGATGCAGAATTTATATATGTACCTTATGATCAGGTTTTAGAAAAAGCAAAAGAATTAAATGCTGTTCCGTTTGATATTCCGGATGTAGAATACACGCATTATGAAGAACAATGCACTTTTGATTATTTCGTAAAAAAAACATGAAATCAAAGATCCCGCCCTATTCATTATTGCCGACATCGTACGCGGAGCGGATACAGATCGTCATGAAATCGCCAAAGAATCGGCTGGACTTTGGGCAATATCTGCCGGACTTTCGTATAATATTACTGATGATTACAAACTCCTGGAAACGGGAATACTGCTTTATGATGCTCTTTACAGCTGGGCAACTCATTTGTATCAGCAAAAACATCTACAAAACAGTCCTTTTGAAAATCTTCTTCATGAAGTTTACAATAAGTTTTTAAAAGATAAAAAAAGCAATGCCAAAACTCCTTCATGGGTTAAAGATCTTAAAGAAATTATACAAGATCAGATTGATGCACAATTTACTCTTGACCTAAAAAAAATATCAAGCGAACTTGACCTAAATCCTTCCTATTTATCAAGAGAATTTTCTAAACATTTTGAAGATCTAAATTTTGGCGAATATGTTCGAAAACAACGCATTGAGAAAGCTATAAATCTAATTGAAAGTTCTTCGTACACACTCACTGAAATTGCCTATATGACTGGTTTTTCTGATCAAAGTCATTTCACGAGGATTTTTAAGGCACATACTGGAAATAATCCTTCCGCCTATCGCAGAAAAATCCGTAAAAAGTAATCCTTATACAAAAACGTAAAAAGCGTTCTATTTAGGGAAAACACAGGGAGCTAATTTTGTTTTTACAACCAATAAAACAAAACTCCATGTTTCGATACACCTTTCTTTTTTTATTACTGCTTTTTAGTTCCTTTACTTTTTCTCAAACTACTTACCCAAAAATTACAGGTTATTTTGGTATTATGCATCCAATTGTTACTGTAAGCAGAGATGAAACTGCCGTTAATTTTAGAGATTATTATGCTGTATCATTTCCTACTGGAATCAACATTTGGAAAAACAGTAAAATAGGTTTCTCGTTTGAAATTGTTCCGAACATTAAAGACGATAACGGATCTAGTAAAACGACAAGTTTATTATTTCATCCTGGAATTCTAGTTGCTTTGGGAAAAGGATATAGTTTTGCAGGACGAGTCGCCTTCGACAGTAATGGAAGATACGGTTTTACACCTGTATTCAATAAAACATTAATCAAAACAAATAGTGTGAGCTATTATGCTGCTGTGCCACTTCCTATTCGTTTTGGCAACGATCATCCCGCTTCATTTACCACAGGATTTCAATTTGGAATAGCTTTTTGAAATATTTTGCTTTTCCTCTTATTCATCCAAACTCTCAACTTTTGCAATTTCACTTATTCTATCCAGTAATTCAAATTCATCTACAGGAAGTAATTGTAATACCATTTCCAGCATTAAAGCAATATCTGAATCTTTATTTGCATTTAATTCCAGAACCAAAATGCATGACTTTAGCATTTGTGTGATTATAGAAATCAATTCGGTATAACTTGACAATTTGATTTTTGCTTCATATATGTTCTTTTCTTTAGACACAGGTTTCAAAGTATTTAAATATAGAGCAGTTAATTTTTTAAGATTTTATAGATTTTCAATCATTTCCATAGCTTTATTTTTTAACAAATTTATTGGTGAGGAATTGAAAAAAGAGAAACGTATATATCCAGTCATATTTGACTGTTTTTTTTCGTTCGAAACATAATTTCTTTCGCAAGTTTGAATATCTCGTTAACACAATCTGCATAAACATAACCCGTGGTTTCAACCACGGGAAACGTATCTTTTTCCATTGTGTCCCTGTGGTTGAAACCAAAGGCTATGTTTGATAATAATGATGAAAAAAACATTTTTGCAACAACACCAGAGTGCACAAACTAATTAAGATTTTCAATGTTGAAATGGCAGAATTGTTTAGAGGAATATAAATTAGTTAATATTTCAAATACTCTACATAAACATAGCCCGTGGTTTCAACCACGGGAAACGGATTTTTATTTTGATTGTGTCCCCGTGGTTGAAACCACGGGCTATTTTTGAAAATAATAGCGTGACAAAAAATGAAGTCTTGAAAATATATCGCTCCGTTAGAGCTTTGTTCTCCCTGTGATTTAATTTGCTATAAATATTTTGCTCCTCTGTAGCAAACTTGAATACGGCTAGTTTCAAAAATTTTCACTATTTTTAAACTAAACCTTCACTCTTACACTATGAGCGATAAATCACAACTTTTAAGTTCCATTTTCAGGCATCTCGACGGTTTAGTTACTGCTCCAGTTGCAATAGCGCTTAAGAAAAAATCAGTTTTAGAGTTTATTTTAGAGAAAAAACAACTTTCATTATCAGAACTTACAAATGCTTTCAAAGCCAATGAAGGCTATCTGAATATTGGTTTACGACTTTTGGCTTCACAGGGTTTTCTGGAATATAAAGTCAATAATCAAACACAGGAAATTACAATTGGGGTAAACGAGAAAACCAAAACGGCTTTTTCGTTATTTTATCTATACGAAGATGTGGTAGATTTACTGAAATTATCTACACAATTTCATCCGAGGCAATTTGATGATAAACCTTTTGAAAAACTCGATCTTATTTTTGAAAAATATAAAAAGGGATACGGAATTACACTTTCAAATGATTCTTTAACTAATGAAATTCAGAATCAGATTTTAAAACATATTGAAGGCTATTTAATTGGCCCAACCATTGTTCGTCTGGCGATGAACGGAATGTTTCATAAATACTTTATGGAAACTTCTTTCCGTCCGGAAGAGTTTCATAAATCGCCCGAAAACTTTAAAAAGATTTTAGACTTTTTTGTTCATTTGGGATGGTTTTTAGAAAAAAACGGCAATTATCAGTTTACTGAAGCAGGTTTGTATTTTGCCAAAAGAGCCAGCGCTTATGGCGTTACAGTTTCTTATCTTCCTACTTTTGCTAAAATGGATGAGTTGCTTTTTGGTAATCCTGATATCTTACAAACTGCTGAAGGCGAAACAGAAATTCACGTGGATCGCGAAATGAATGTTTGGGGAAGCGGAGGTGCTCACGATACGTATTTCAAAGTAGTAGATGAAATTCTCATCAAACTTTTTAATCTCCCAATTGAAAAACAACCAAAAGGAATTCTAGATATGGGATGCGGGAACGGTGCTTTTTTACAGCATGTTTTTGAAGTAATTGACCGACAAACTTTGCGAGGTAAAATGCTCGATGAATATCCATTATTTCTAGTTGGTGCCGATTATAACCAAACTGCATTAAAAGTTACAAGAGCCAATCTTATCAAAGCAGATATTTGGGCAAAAGTAATTTGGGGAGATATTGGAAGACCCGATGTTTTATCAAAGGATTTAAAAGAAAATTACAATATCGATTTAAAAGATCTTTTGAACGTAAGAACATTTCTAGATCACAATCGAATTTGGACAGAACCTGAAATTATTAACCAAGACAGAATCAGTACTTCTAGTGGCGCTTTTGCATCAAAAGGAAAAAGAATCAGCAATAATTTGGTTGAAGATAATTTGTTAGAGCATTTGAAAAAATGGTCACCTTATGTACATAAATTTGGATTGTTATTAATAGAACTACATACCATAAATCCAAAATTAACTGCCGAAAATTTAGGAAAAACTGCCGCTACGGCTTACGATGCTACTCATGGTTTTTCTGATCAATATATTGTTGAGATTGATGTTTTTAATAAAATCGCTTCAGAAGCTGGATTGTTTCCCGATCAATCGGTTTTTAAACGATTTCCAGATGCGGATACTGCAACGGTCAGCATTAATTTATTGAGAGGTAATTAACTCACAAGAAAACCCCTAAAAATCAAATAATTTTAGGGGTTTTCAGCTTACTAAATTTAAAACACTTATTTCTATTGTTTAGGATCGACACTCAAAGGAGGCAGTGTCAATTCTTTACTGTTTAGTAATTGTTTCGCCTGCTCGATAGTTCTATATCTTCCAATTTCCATTGGTCCGCCATAAGAACCACTTTGCTGTGGTCTTGGAGGAGTTGCTGCATAAGTTTTCATAAGTTCCATAATAACTTGATCGAAAACAACCATCGTCCACGTTTTCTCTGTAAAACTATTCATGAAAAGATCATAACGTTCCTGTGGATCCTGCCATAAATCATAAACCGCAGGAACAGTTGCTATATAAGTCTGATCGCCTCTCCAACCTAATTGTTGTCCTGGTGTATCGCTTCCTGCCTGCGCTCCATTATCACCTCTTGTATTAAATACAGCTTTCCATTTTCCTATGCGTACTGCCCCAGGAGATAGTTCGTTTTCTGTAAAATAAAACCATCTGTCACGAAGTGGTTTTCCTTTTTTGAATAAAACATTCGACATATCGTAGCTGTCAAAAACCATAGGTTTTCCTTCTCTATCATTTTTAGGCAATTCTACACCTGCAAGAGCTGCAAATGTTGCCATCAAATCCAAACCACCTACAATATCATGGCTCACGCTTCCTGCTTCAATTTGTCCCGGCCACCAAGCAATAGCAGGAACTCGGCTGCCACCTTCTCTATCCGTTCCTTTAGAACCTCTAAAAGGGGTATATCCCGCATCTGGATGCACATCTTGCCAAGCTCCATTATCAACTGTATAAATCACAATTGTATTATCTGCAATTCCAAGTGAGCGAATTTTATCCATAATGCGGCCTACATTATAATCCATTTCTACAACGGCATCACCATATTTACTTTTTGCTGGTGATTTCCCTGCAAATTGTTTGGATGGTAAATTTGGCTGATGGTTTTTAGCAAAATTGATGCACATAAAAAACGGATCTTTTGATTTACCATATTCATCAAGCTGTTTTAAATTATTATCCACCATATTAATATCCAGCTCCGCAATATTTTCTTCTGTAACTGGACCTGTGTCACGTGCTGGTTTCCCAGCTTCTCCTTCTAAAATCCCTTTTGTTGATTTCTTGATAAAAGCAGATATTTCTGGAGCCATATCTGGATTCCACGAAGGAAAACAATAAGTGTAAGCATTTAAATGATAGAGAACAACATTCTGCATTTTATCAAAACCGTGCGCAATCGGCATGGCGTAATCTGCTTCTCCTAAATGCCATTTTCCTGAAAAATAGGTTTTGTAATTTGCTTTTTTTAATACAGAAGCCAAAGTCCATTCAGCAGCTGGAAGTCCGCCACCTTGCCCTTGAAAAGCAACTGTTGTCATTCCGCTTCGATTCGGAATTCTTCCTGTAATCATGGCGGCTCTTCCTGGCGTACAGCTTGGCTGTCCATAAAAAGACCAGAACTGCATTCCTTCCTTGGCCATTCGATCTAAGTTTGGAGTTGGCATTCCACGACCTACGCCACCGCCATATACGCCTAAATCTCCCCATCCTGTATCATCTGAGATTACCATAATGATATTTGGTTTCTTCTTTGTTTGGGCATTCATTAAGCCAATAAAACTCAGGCAAAACAAACACGCAAAAATTAATTGTAAGACATTTTTTTTCATGATTTTTAAATTTAATTGATTAAAAAATGAGTTGAAAAATGGCATATAAAACTTTGCAGGCGTATAGATGGGGATTTTTTTGTGCGTCGTAAAGAATAAACAAATTATTTTACTTCTTCAAAATCACCTGGTTTCCAGGTTCCGTTAAAAGCAGCAACCTCTGGTCCATAAATACGGATATAAGCAAACCAGCCTTTGTTTGGCAGTGTTTTTATCCATTGCCCTTCTTTACCTGCAGGAGCTTTTGGACCAAAAAATAAATCAATGCTTTTTCCACCTATTTTATCTTTTAATTCAAATAGTGAACGTAAAGCGGCTTTGTTTTGATCTGTAAGAACTTGACTGCGGGTTTCTGCATCATAGATAGTAATAGACCAGAATAATTTGGCAGGAACTGGTGTTGGAATAGTCAACTTATAGTTTTTCCCTCCATCTACATATTTACCTGTATTATCTTTAAGTCCAAGCCAGTATAAGGATCCAAAACCTTCTTTTCTTCTAAACATTGAAGGAGAAGCCCCAATTGCCTGATAAAACCAAGTTTCACGACCGTCGAGATCTACATAGTCAGTAGTGTTAAAATCTCCATCCTCAAATCGAAGTGCTACCCATTCCCATTGACGGTCTTTCCATACAATTCGGTCTGGACGGCGATCGGCAAAAGATTGTACTCTCATTTGAGCATTGGCAATTTTTGCTGCTTTTTCAAGAATTGCTTTCATTCTTGTATCAGGTTTAAAAGGCTGTCCTTTTTTTATTCCTAACACGGCAAGTTCTCCGTAATAATTTCTATAGCCTTCAAAAACTGGTTCACGCTGAATGACATCGTTTAGATTTTCCCAATATTTGAAATTGTTCTCCCACGCAACAGGTGTTGTATTTTGAGGCTTATCGGTTAATTCAAGCCAGTTTGGTTCTTTCCAGTCTGCAGGTTTATTTAATGGATATACTTTTACCGTCTTAATTCGATCCATAGCCGCTTTAACATCACCGCCAACTGGAAGTGAACGAATTCCAACAGTTAAGTTATTTGAAGATGATTTCCAGACATGATATCCGGAAGCAGGTACAACGCCTTTATAATCTGGTAAAAGGAGCAAATGTTTTCCTCCATTTCCTGCATCAGGTCCTGGAATCCCCATATCTGCTACCCATCGCTGGTTAACATCCATGGCAACAACAATCAGCGGACCTTTCGGAATATCAATTACCATTGGTCCCTTTGACAAATCAATTGGAATTGGTCCGTAAGGTGTGTCTGAATTCAAGGTAAATCCAATTTGTCCTGGTTTGGTATCCAAAGTACCAAATGAGCTGTTGGGCTTAATCTTAATACTATCATTTCCTTTAACTAATCCTTCTCCTGAAACAGTTGGGTAGAAAAATTTATAAGCTTGTATGGCACGCGTAAGATCAGCATCATCATAGGCTTTTTTGATTGTAGCTTCTGTCGGATAACCACCAACAAATTCATATTGTTCAGAATTAGAAACAGTTTCCGTGTTCGTATTTTCTTTTGTTTCAGAATCTTTTTTGCATCCACTAATTATGAACAATAATAAAACATGGTATAAAACTATTTTTTTCATAAAATTGATTATTAGATGATTATACTTATAAAACGATACTCAAATTTATAATGCATCTGCAAATCCCAATCTTTTTATGGTAACAATTAGGTTTCAAATTATAATCTGCAACAAACTTTTAATCTAAAAGGCAAAAAAAAAGCTAAACTTTCCAGTTTAGCTTTTGTCAATTTCATTTTAGAAATATGTTTTTTTATTTCTTTACAAATTGTATATCGCTCAAGGTCTTCATAAAAGCAATCAGATTTACTTTTTCCTCTTCTGTCAACGGAATTCTTTTTCCATTCTCTTTCAAAATCGGATCCAAATTATCAGCGTCTAAAACGCCATTATCAAAATAATCCAAAACAGATTTCAAAGTTGGAAACTGTCCAAAACTTCCATACGGAGCTGTGTATTCAATGTTTCTTAAAGTTGGAACTCGGAAACTCATAAAATCGGCAACAATTCCTGTTACTCTGGCGCGTCCGGCTTCGTTGGTATCTGTATTTAGGGGAAAACCAATATTTCTAAAACTCTGATCGGTAAACAATTCTCCTGCATGACAGCTTGCACATTTCTGCTGAAAAGTTTGATAGCCTTTTAATTCACTTTCTGAAAAAGAAACTTCTTTACGTTTTACTTTATCGTATTTACTGTTGGCAGAAATCAGCGTATATTCAAACTGTGCAATACTTTTGTAGATTCTTTCAGGTGTAATGGTTTCATCTCCAAAAGCTTTTCTGAACAAATCTTTATAAACAGCATCATCCTTAATTTTACCCATTACTTCTAAAATCGAGGAATCCATTTCTTCATGCGTGATAATGGGTACTAAAGGCTGATTTTCAAGCTGTAATTTGCTTCCATCCCAATTGTAAAACTTCATAAAAGCCAAATTCTGAATCGACGGTGTATTTCGAAGTCCGATTCTGCCTTCAATTCCGACTGCCTGTATTTTCTGATCTGTAAAAGCATTTTCCTGAATATGACAGCTGGAACACGAAATCGTATTGTCTGCACTGAATCGTTTATCCGAAAACAGTTTTCCTCCTAATTCCACTCCGTATTGAGTCGGTTTGTTCTGACTTACAAAAGCGTTTAGTTCAGGAAAACCAGACGGAATATTCAAATCAATTTCAGGATTTTCAATAGCCAGCATTTCCGAATCTTCGCTATTACAGGAAGTCAGAAACAATATTGCTATTACGAAACCTAGTATTTTTTTCATTTTAAATGAATTTTAAAATTGAACCGTTTAAACAGCTCTGTAAATAGGACACGGATTAAACGGATTCGCTATCGCGAAAACGCGGATTTGAACGGATTTTAAAATAATCTGTATTTATCCGTGGCTTTACGAAGTAAATCCGTTTTATCTGCGTGCCATTTTTTAGTTTTCTACAGCAGTCACAGAAAACATTCCTGTAATATCGCTTGATCCGTTTCCTCCCAAATTATCTACAAATTTTACCATTTGAGCAGCCGTATGAACGTTTGGAGTTGCATTATCGTTCATTCCTGTTCCTGTTGATAACGTAATGGTATTTGATTTTCCGCTTAACATTTTGTCAAAATCTGCCTGAATTTTGATTTTTGGAGCTTTACTTCCAACAACAGCATTTGTAGTCAGGTTTAAAGTAATATCTCTATAAGCGTTTACTCCCTGCGTATAACTTGACGGAACATCTTTAGTCCCTTCAACTGTACTTCCTGTATGGATTGACATGGTTTTATTATCAGTATCATAAAAACCTTCAATTTTGGTAAAACGGTAACCGCTTCCCCATTCCCACATCATGGCAGTATCATTTGCACCAGCTAAAGCATAGAAATTAGGAAATCTAACCTGATCTAAAGTATTTTGCTCCGCTTTGATTCCTAAACCAAATTTAATCTGCTTGTAAGTTGCAGAAGGCACATTGCTTAAAACATAACTCAAAGAAGCTGTTTTAGCCTGGTCGATTACTGTTGCGCCTTTGTCCAAATCGTTTACATTGTATGGTACTTCATCTCCATTGTCTTTTACCAAACGAATATTACTGATTACATATTTCAGTTCCGAAAAATGGTGTACTTGTCCTGCAGCCGAAGTATTAGTCGTAGCCGAAGTCGAAGCCGCATTTCCTAAAACAATCGTGGTATTTTTGAATGTATTATTGAATTCCAACGTTACATTGTTCGCAACCGGATTGTCATCATTGTCTGAACATGATACAAAAGCCAAAGCGGTAATTGATAATAAAAGGTATTTTTTCAAATTTTGCATTTTGTGATATTTAAATTTTTGTAATTAATTATGCCTAAAAAGATGATTTTGGTACATCTTTTTCCATTCTAACTGTAAATAATTTTAATTGAGGGGAATCAATCAACAAAATAGGCGGCGGTACAAAAATTTCGATACAAGGTTCTGTTTGCCCTGTTTCTTTATAAATCAATACTTTTTTGGAATTTATTTCTTTTACGATATTGATTGTAAATTCAATTTCCGAATTCAAAATAATGTCAATGTTTTTACTGATACTCGTTAATTCTAAATCACTGTTAGGATCCGATTTTTCAAGTTCTTTCTTTAAATGACATTTCCCGTGACATTGTAATTCGGGTTTTGCCTTATTGACGCAAAATTCTTTTTCTATACTTTTCTGATTGAGTTTAAAGTGTACAATAATCAATGCCTGCTGGAAAGAAACCAGCAGTAGCAGCATTATCATTGTGAAACTAAAAACCTTTTTCATTTTCTTAGAAATTCAATTTTAAAGAAGTAAAAATATTACGACCCATTCTTGGAATATTTCCCCAGTCTGCATAAGTGCTGTAATATTCATTTAATAAATTCTCGGCTCCGGCCTGAATCACAGCTTTTACTTTATTGATTTTAAAAGAATAATTGGCTGAAAGATTCCAGATTACATACGCCGGTGTTTGGTCTTCTCCGTATTCCGGACTATAATTAAGCTGTTCGAAATCGCCATTTACAGAAGTCTGGATTCCAAAATTTTTGTGCATGAAATGAAGGGATGTCAAATAACTCAACGGACGAATAAAAGGCAGATTTCCTCCGTTATTATCCATTCCGCGAGCGTATGTTACAGTACCATTCCAATGCAAATGCTCTAAAATATCGTAACTCACATTCATCGACATATTTAAAAGTGTTGCATAATCTAATGATGTATATCCTTTTACACCAACCGACTGATAATTCATCGGACTTCCCATACTTAGGATTCTACCAATAATATAGTTTTCGATATAGAAATAATTCAGTTTACCCTGAATGCTTAATCTTTCGTTTTTAAAACCTGCCGATGCATTTCCTTCATACGAAATTTCATTTTTCAAATCAGGATTTCCGATATAATCGTAACGGTCAAAACTATTGTAAATGTAATAACCGTAACCTTCAGAAACAGAAGGCGCTCTGTGCCCGTAACCTGTTCCGACAGAAAAATTAAACTGATCGATATTTAGATTATAACCTGCGTGTAAGCTTGGCAGAAATCTCGTTTTTTCCTGAGATGCTCCGGGATGAAAAATCCAGTTGAATTCTACATATTTGGAATAATTGTAATTGATTCCCAAAGAACCGCCTACATTGACCTGACTTATCTCTGAAAGCTCCCAGGAGTTATTCATCGAAAGTCCCGCAAAACGAGTCGTAACCCACGGCCAGCTGTAAGCAAACATGGTTCTTTCGTTTCTGTCCTGCGGATACATTCTCATTTCTGCAATCGATAAATTATCATAAGCATTCAATTGTATTTCTGAGGAATAACTATTCTTTTTCAAATTGGCTTTCGAAACCAGACCGTAAGTGGTGCTCCAGCCCGGCATATCCATGTGAACCAGATTTTCTGGTCGCGTCGTATCGTCCATATAATGTTCGATTGCATTGAAATAAATCTTAGAATCAATCACTTTTACCAATCCGTCTTCGAATAATTGTTTGTACGAAGCTGAAGTAATTAAGGCACGTGAAAGCGATAAATCCATTGGCAAAGCCGGATAACCTACATCTTTTGCCATATCAAAAATCGCGTCTACTCTTACAGCAGATAAATCACTTGTTTTATAAGCAAACCCTAATGATGTATTGAACTTTTTATATTGCGAATGTTTTACCTCATTATCATTTCCATCAAAATAATCAGCTGCTTTTCGGTACGAAATACTTCCCTCAGCAACAAATTTTTCACCAGAATAAGCTACGTTTCCAAGATTGAAAAATTGTTTATTATTGAATTCGAAACCGCTTTGGTAAGCGCCGTTCCATTTTTTTGCCAGACCAAACGCTGTGCTTTTTCTTTTTAAATCGATACTTCCGGCAATCGTAGAACCGTGTAAACTTCCTTCCTGCCCCGATTTTATATCAATTGCCGCAAGATTATTACTCTCTACATAAGATGTAATCGGATCCATTTTATCGGTACAAGCGCCAAAAATGTGCATTCCGTCGATGGTCACTGTAGAACGTTCTGTACTCATATTGTTCAACAGCGGTTCCCATGCATACGCACCGCGTTTAATAAAACTGATATTATCTGCCGACGACAAAAATTCATCAACTGAAACCGCCATTTTCATTTGGGTTTCAATTTTCTTCTTGGTTGCGTTTTTTACCTGAACTTCTTCTAAATTTTTAATGCTGTCGTGATGTGCATGATGATTTTGAGCCATTATCGACATTCCTAAAAAAAGAAACATTATGATATATTTCATGCTGTTAGAATAAAGTATCAATAAATAATTCACTTTTCACACCTTCTACTCCGGGCGTAAAATCGGTTGGAACAACAGTTCCCTTTAAAATCAATCCGTTTTGATTCATTAGGATTAAATTCAAAGTCCAGTTTCCTGTCATGGTATAATTGACAACACCATGATACAAACCATCATTTTGCTGTGTCAAATCCTGATTGTTTGGCGAAGAATGATTTCCCATTGAAGGTTCCGGCATTCTTGGATCCAATTTTAAAGTGTAACCACTTACTTCTGAATACGAAAACTGAGCAGGATCCGGAAAAGTTCCTGCCGGAGTGGTTGGTTTATTGTATTTGTAAATACCTGCGACCAATGGATTTTCGGCCACTTTTGGTTTCTGCGGAGAAATTAACGCAATTACATATTGTTCGTTATCTTTTCCTGTAAAAGTGGTCATATTTAGGTTTTTATTGCTCTGTTTTTCAACCAAAATATCTTTATTGATTTCATATTTCTGATTGTCTACTTTAAAACTTATATATAATTTCCAGCTGTTTGAAACTGCTGTTTCGCTGGTAAAAACACTGTAGCCGGTGAAATATTTATTAGTCGCATCATAGGAAACATTGTATTCATGCGGACAAGAACTTGTATTTCCGTTAGTGCTTAATATTGGCAAAAAAGTAACTTCAGAGGCATTTACACTTTGATTGTTTTGTGTATTGATCACTTTAAAATGAAGTTCATTATAGCCTTTATAGAATGTTCCGTTTAAAGCTTCGATGCTAATTTTATAGTTGCCGCTGGTTAAGGAAACGGCTTCTTTGAACTCGTAATATTCCGGAACCTGAGAACCAATCTCAGCTTCATAATCTGTCTTGTCAATTGTACAGGAAGCAATTACACCCAATAGTGCAACAGCTAAAATTTTAAAAGATTTCATTTGTAATGAATGTTAGAAAAAACGTTTTAAAATGCAGCACAAAACAATCCGTTCAGGAAAGTTCAAATGCCGTGAAATTTTAATGGTGTTTTAAATTGAAAATGTGTTTACAGCATCTCAATTACAGCAGTAAGATCAACTTTTCTGTATGAAAAAAGTGCTGATAAGAAACCTTATCCAATTGTCTGAAGGTAATTTTCGGGATATTCAAAATATTTAGGTAATATAAAAATATCACACCCTATTTGCATCATTCAAAAAAAGAACAATGCCATCAGATTTAAAAACAGAAAAGTGATCCCGAATTATACGAGCGGAGGATGAAAAGTAAGATTAGAAGCCCGGATTGGTTTCTTTTCAAACAAAACAGAAGTATTTTCTTTTGATTCGATAACTGGAAGTGCATTAATAACAACTTCAGCAGTATTCTGCACATAAACAAGCTCTAATTTTTCTTTTAGGCTGTCCTGCATTTTCTTTTCGTTATCAGAATATTTTTTGATGCTTTTTTGAAGTTCGCATCGACCGTTACAGTTATTAAAGACTTGTTTGCGTTGTACACAAATCGTTTTTGCAATTTCTTCCTGATTGATTTTGAAGGAAGCATAAACGAACAAGCTGCCAAATGATGGCGACAAAATTAAAATGGAAAGTACTATGATGATTAACCTTTTCAACTGCTTGTTAATTATTTTGAGGGCAAAAGTACATCATTTTTATATTTCTTTTAACTAAAACTTAGTTTTTATATCCATATCACACATAAAATTTTCATTTTGAAAGCAGTATAAAGTCAAAAAAACAGTAAACACAACTTCACAAATAAATTGATAATAAACCGGTTACATGATAATTCAACAACATTTTGCTTTTATTATATAACTGGTTTGATTAGTCCTTCTTTACTTTTGAAATTACTTAACTTAATAACTTTACGACCATGGAAACTCCTGCAACAATTAAAACTGCTAAAACTTTTTTATGTACAACACGCGTACACAAAGGAGAAAATGATGAACTTATATTTGTAAAATCGTATCAGGGAGACTGGGGACACTGGGATGATAAAATTGAAGAAACCAATCCTGAATCAGATACTTATGAATTGGATCATTTTGAAACTGAATAACAGCACTTTTACCTTTCAAAAAAAGTTTGTTCCAATATCCGGCGTTATTTAAACAACGCTAAGATTTGCTTTTTGATCTTCCCACAACTGAACGTTAAAGCCTAAATCTTTTGCGGTTCTTACTGTGGGATCATTTGACATATTGTCCAGCATTCCAACAATGGTCAGATTTTCGATCTGATTGTTTTTTAAGTATTCAAATAAACCGGTATCAATAAACCCGTTGGGAGTATTTTTTACAATTATCGTTTCGTTCTCTTTCGGGGTTACTTCTTCATATATTTCTGCCCCATAAGTTCCCGAAATAAAGTGGGTCGCATTCTTTTTGACTGCTATATGCTGTATATGAATAACGGTTTTTCTTTTCTTTCTAAAAGAATCCAAAATTTTCTTAGCTCTTGCAACAACTTCATAACTTCCTTTAAATTCCATTTTTCCTTTATAGAAGTAATCATTTTGTATGTCTATTAACAATAATGCCGATTTTGTATATTTTCTTTTCATTACGGTAAATTACTTTTATATCATTTTTTTTAAACTGCTGGTTTCAGATGCTCAAGTTCTACTCAAATCGATTTTATACATTAAAAGCAAATAAACTCCGGACCCCTCTAGAGCCTGCCATGACAGGATTGTCTTAATGTATTTAAGGAAATAAAAAATGAGGGAAATTGTGCAGCCTTTAACGAAACCAGCAGCCCAACAAAAAAAGTTTCACAACAAAAATTAAACTTTTGTATTCAAAAACTTAGAAGCGAAACTAGTCATTTGAAAGAGGGAAAAATGCCAGATTTCTTTACCAATTACGCAATAAGTAAAATATTTCTCCAACAAAAAAGACATAACAAACTGAATTAAAACGCTTTAAAAAGCAATCCGGTTTTGGAGATTTAAAATCCCGCTTACAGGTCAAACTTCATCTATTTGATGCAAATATTAAAGACTAATCACACATAAAAATTTAATGTTGTTAAGAAAACAAATACCCAACCGGATTTTGAAAAATTATACCTACATTTCCCTTTTACTATACTAAAATTATATTAAAAGAGCAGTATATATATTTTTAATATAAAACTGATCGTTCTAAATTATCACTAAATACCACATGCAACTCAAAAATACTCTCCTCCTTACCTTTTTTCTTTCTTTTTATTTTGGTCATTCCCAAGATGCTTTTGACCGTATTTATACTGAAACCTATCAGGTTTTATTGAGTTCCAATCCAAAAAAGGCATTAAGCAATACCGATTATTTATATACTCTTGCCAAAAACAATCCGGATAAAATAAAAACCCGTATGCTCAAAGCGCATATTTTATATCAGTATGGAATTAATAACGAGGCTATTAACGCCCTAAAACAAGCGGATAGTTTAGCACTTAAAGGGAAAGACTTTGCGACTTTGGCTAAAATATATGGCTTCATGGCTTCACTTTATCGTGAAAGTGAAATATATGAAACCGGAAAAATCTACCTGAATAAAGCCGTTTCTATCAGTAAAAAAATCAAAGACGAAAGCGAAATGTACCGATTTCAGGGAAATTTATCTCAGGAACTGGCTTGTTATGAGTTGCTGGATTCTAACTATTCAAAAGCGATTTTACATCTTAAAAAAGGAATTCAGTTATTTGAAAAAGCGGCTTCTGTTAGTGATAAAAATTATCAAATTGCGATCAATGACGAACTGATAGCCCGAAATTATCTGGAACTGAAAAAGGGAGATTCTGCTTTGTATCATTATGAAAAAGCCGAAAAAGAACTTCAGGAATCTTTGTCTTATGACAATCCGTTAAAGGGGTTTATTTATAATGGAATAGCAAATGTGTATGTTGAAATGAAAAATTACAAGAAGGCTTTATCCTATTATAAAAAAGCCGAAGAGGTTGCAGAAAAATCAGATTACTCAGCCCTGAAACAAGAGGTTTACAATTCTTTTATGGAGTTTTACAAAAAGACCGATTCTAAAAAGTACATTTCTTATAATGAAAAGAACTTAAAACTAACCAAAGCTGATAATGACAATAAAAAAGTGATTGCTGATGATTTAATCCGATCTATACGAAAAAGTCATTTGCAGAGTCAGTCTGAGTATCAAAAACATAAACTGATTATTATTGGTATTTGTCTGTTTACAGTGTTTATTACCGTCGCACTTTATGCCTATAAAAGAAAACAGGATCATAAAAAAATCAAAGCTTTTATAAAAAACAGCAAAGTCGACACAATTGAAGAAAATGAGACAGAAATCAAAAAAGATGCTTCAAAAGAATACATGCCTGAAGCAACTGAAAAAGCTATTTTAGAAAAAATAAAAGAATTTGAAAGTTCCCTTTCTTATCTTAACAAAACGTTGTCGCTTAATTCAGTCGCTTCAGAATTGAATATCAACCATCGTTATCTTTCTTATGTTATAAACAAACATAAATCAAAAGATTTTGCTGGCTATATTAATGAGTTACGAATCGATTATATCGTGGACCGTTTAAAAAATGATCCTGCTTATTTGAAATATAAAATTAGTTATCTTGCCGATCAGGCAGGTTTTGCATCACACAGCCGATTTACGATTACATTCAAAAAAATTACAGGTGTCTCTCCTTTGGCTTTTATTACTTATCTTCAAAATAATAATGAAGTAGCGTAAAGGCTTATACTTTTTTAATTTAAAGGTATTTAGTTTAAAGATATTGAATGTGTTGGACTGGTTTTGAGTTTATTTTTACTTTGTAGAAATGTTAAGAAAAAGATTATTTGTTAGGATGAACTCTTTTTCTTTCAAGCAAATATTAACACTATTTCCCTAAACTTATTTTAACAAAATTATCGCCATTATTTTGACCAAAATCTTCAAAATGATGCGAAATATTCGAAATATTATTTAATCAACTGATAAAAGTTATAGATTTGCTCAAAAATCAACAACAATTTTATTCCTTAAATGGAGAATACCACATCAGATATTTTATTATGGCAGCAGATTAAAAAAGGTGATATTTCCGCCTTTGAAAAGCTGTATGATAGTTACGCTGATGTTTTGCTTACTTTTGCTTTACAATATACTAACGAAACTTCTATTGCTAAAGACGCTATTCATGACGTCTTTTTAGACATTTACAAATACCGAAGCGGTCTTGCCGAAAGCGTAAATGTAAAATCGTATTTGTTTAAAATCACACAGCGAAATGTTTTAAAAAAGCATAAATCTGCACAAAAAACATTCTCTTTAAGTACTGACTATGATTCGGTTATACTAAAAGAACTTTCTTTTGAAGACACTTTAATTGAGGAAGAAAACCATCAAGCGCTGAACTCCAGACTGGCTTTTGCAATGGAAGAACTTACCGATAAACAGCGCAAAGCTTTATTCTACAGATTTAACGAAGACAAACCTTATGAAGAAATTGCATCTATTTTAGGTATTTCTATCGAGTCCTGCAGAACACTGATATACAGGTGTTTGAAAGAACTTCGAAAAAAACTTTAAAAAAAGGTTATTTTTTATGTCTATGTTTTACAAGAGTGGTTCTCTTAGTATTATATACCCCATAAAAACATCGCCTTGCAAATTAATTTTAATAAAATATCGAACGATGAAAAAGATTCTTTAAAGAGTCAAATTCGTCATGGTTTAATCGAGCTGGAACAAAAAGAAGCCGGACGCCGAAAAAAGAAAAGATTAATCGCCTTTTCTGCTGCTGCGAGCGTTGCACTTTTAGCCGGATTGTTTCTGAACCGAACTCCAGTAAGCAAACCTAAAACCGATTTAGAGCTTTTTGCTGAAAAAGGATTAACAACAGAATCTAATGCAGACTTAGAGGATATCTCTCTTGTGCTGCAAGATCAGAAGACTATTGCTGTACAAGACAGCTCAATCATTAGTTACGGAAAAAATGGCCAAAAAGTTACGGTTGGAGAACAAGCTATCAATACCAACTCCAACAGCGCTTCTTTTAATACGGTTAGGGTTCCTTACGGAAAAAGAACACAAATCGTTTTAACCGACGGGACAACCGTTTGGCTGAATTCGGGTTCGTCCTTAATCTATCCTACTCAATTTGACGGATCGATTCGTGAAGTTTATTTAACTGGTGAAGCGGCTTTTGATGTTGCGCATAACAAAGCCAAGCCTTTTTTCGTAAAAACAAAAGAATGTAATGTTCGAGTACTGGGAACTGTTTTCAATGTGAGTTCATATCCTGAAGACGAAACGGTTCAAACTGCTTTATTACAAGGAAAAGTTCGAATTACCTACAACAAAAAAGGATTGTTAAGCAATAAAGAAATTCAGGAAGATTTAACGCCTGGAATGATTGCTACCATCAATAAAGATCAAAAACAGCTTAAAGTAGAACGAAAAGATGTTGCTTCTATCTTATCCTGGAGAGAAGGTTATTTTACTTTCAAAAGCCAGTCTTTGAATACCATTTTAGGCAAACTTTCAAAATATTATAAAATTGAATTTATCAAAGGATCCGATTTAAACCTCGACGCTAATTATTCCGGATCTTTTGCTTTAAATGAAAATTTAAATAATCTGGCAAGTACTTTAGCGAGTATTACCAACAACAACTGTACTGTTAACGCAAACCAAAGAACTATTACAATTAAATAAATAAAAAAATCAATTCTAAAACCACCAAAGCCTATGATATAAGACCAGAAATAAACATATCAACCTTATTTGTAAAAACTAACCAAAAAAAAACCAAAAGATGTTGGAACCATCTTTTGGCATTGTAGAACTGTAGTCAACGCTAATTGACTATCTCTTAAATTCAAAACAAAATTATGAATAAAAAACATAATTCAGAAAAGTATTTTTCTGGACGATACCACTATTACCTATATCTGCTGCTTATGAGATCTGTTACTGCATTTATTTGGATAAGTATGTGTAGTTTATATGCGAACCCTTCTTTAGGACAAAATAAAATACATGTTCGTTTCAAGAACACGCCACTAACCGAGGTATTTTCTACTTTAGAAAAACAGACTAACTATGTCTTCTTCTATAATGATGATGTGCTAAAATCGGCCAATACGATTACATTGGACAAAGATGCGACTTTAGAAGAAATTTTAAATAATGCTTTAAGAAGCAACAATCTTACTTTTGATATTATTGATAAACAAGTTGTTGTCAAAAAAAATAAAAAGAAAGCAGAACAACTGGAATACGAATTAACCGGTAAAGTAACCGATAAAAAAGGTGCACCACTTATTGGTGTAAACGTTGTCTTAAGAGGAAAACAAACCTGGGATATCACCAGAAAAGAAGGTGATTACCGAATGAGAGTTGCTCCAAATGATACTATTGTTTTCAGTTCGTTAGGTTTCAAAACCGTTACAGTTGCAGTCAACAATAAAAGAGTAATTGATATAACACTTGTTCCGGATGTAATGGAACTTCATTCTGTAGAAATTGTAGCTTCTAACGGATATACCGACCTTCCAAAAGAAAGAGTTACAGGATCTTTTGAAGTGATTGGTGCCAAAGAACTGGCAGAAGTTCCAACAGTTGACATTCAGTCCAGAATAGAAGGAAAAATGGCCGGCGTACGAGTTGATCCCAGAACAGGTTCTATTTCTGTACGAGGAACTAATAATTACGGTGGTACGGGACAGCCATTAGTTGTAATTGATGGTTTTCCTCAGCCTGAAGATTTTGCTTTTAGTAAAAGAGGCGTGCCTGGATCTTCTATCTTAAGTTATGTAAATCCTGATGACGTAGAAAGTATCACTGTTTTAAAAGATGCAGCAGCATCTTCAATTTGGGGTGCGCGTGCTGCCAACGGTGTAATTGTGGTCATAACTAAAAAAGGTAAAAAAGGAGATCCAATTATCAATTTCAACAGCAGTACTTCTATTGGTGAAAGAATCGATTTAAGCAAACTTCGTGTTATGAATACTGCTCAATATATTGATTATGAAAAAGATTTAGTAACAGGAGGATTTGTAGCAGATAATATTAATAATTCCATTGGTTCCGGTAATGATAAAAATCCTAGTGCTGCTCAGGAAATTATGTTCAGACAGCAAAGAGGTGAAATTTCTTTGGCGCAAAGAGATCAATTATTAAACCAGCTGGCACAAAATGATAATTTAGGACAAATCAATAAATATTTATTAAGAAGCTCCATTACCAGACAATATGATTTGTCTGTAAGCGGAGGGTCTGATAAAAGTACTTATTATTTGTCTTTAGGTTATAATAACGATGAAGCGGCAATGAGAGGCAATAAATCTGAATCGTATAATTTAACTTTAAATAATTCTTTTCAGCTTAAAAGCTTTTTGAAATTAAACACGGGAGTAAACTACGTAAACTCCAATTTTCAGGTAAACAATACAGCGAATGAAGCATTATCTAATGTATCAGAATTTGCTTTACGTCCTTATGATATGATTGCTGATGGTAACGGGAATGGTATTGATCGTTATATTGCCTTCAGACCTAATGTGGCACAAAAATATGAAGCAAAAGGTTATTTACCATGGACTTACAACTACTTAGATGAGTTAAACTACTCTAATGTAGTAACCAAAGGAGGAAACATCCGATTGAACGCTAGTTTAATAGCAAAAGCTACCGATTGGTTAAACTTCGAAGCTTCTGGAGTGTATACTTCAATAGGAAATAAAACGAAGTCATTGAGTGAGTTAGACAGCTACTATACGAGAAACATGATTAATATGGCCACCTCTTCTAATACGGCTGGCAAATTAGTTTATGGAATACCGGTTGGTTCTTATTTATACAACACCACTTCATCAAATGAATCGGTAAGTATGCGTTTTCAAATGAATATCAATAAGAACTTTAATGATAATAATAGCTTGCACTTCCTTGCTGGTGGTGAGACCAGAGAAGAACGCAGAGAAGGTTCTACGCAGAGATATTACGGTTATGATTTAGATACAAATTCTGGAGCAACAGTAAATCCAACAGTATATTATACTACTATCTACGGATGGCAAAGCATGATAGGAAGCTCGGATAATAGTATCAGTAGATATAGAGACCGCTTTTTGTCTTACTACAGTTTAGCTTCTTATGATTTTATGAACCGATATCATATTTCAGGAAGTGCTCGTTTTGATGATGTTAATTTATTAGGAGCTTCAAGAAAAGACAGAGCCAAGCCTTTCTGGTCTGTAGGTGGAAAATGGGATATTAATAAAGAATCTTTCTTAAGAAATGCCAATTGGTTAAGCGACTTAGCATTTAGAGTTACATACGGTATAGGAGGAACTGCTCCAGGTGGAGGTTTTGGAAGTAAAAGTGCTATAATCAGCGTAGGTTCAATAGATTATAATACGAACTTACCAACAGCTTCTATTTCATTACCACAAAATCCAGATATTACGTGGGAAATAACTAAAACTTTAAACTTTGCTTTAGACTACGGATTTTTTAATAATCGTTTAAGAGGTGCTGTTGATTTTTATTCTAAAAAAACAGATAACATTTTAGCCAACGTACCTTTTAATCCAACGACAGGCTGGGCTTATTTGAATTATAATACCGCTTCACTAAAAGGACATGGTGTTGATGTTAGTTTGTCTGGAGCAATTGTAAACACAGCATTTAAATGGAACAGCAGTTTAAACTTCTCTTATAATACAAATGAAGTAACTGATTCTCGCTATACTGTTACGACTGCCAATCAATATTTAGGTTCGCAGCCTATTTTAGGAAATTCAATTGGAACTATCTACGCATACCATTGGGCCGGTTTAGATGCGACAGGACAATCTACTGTGTATAAAAAAGATGGTACAACGGTAAGTTCATCACAAGGTATCGCTAATATTGATATACATGACCTGAAAAAAATGGGAACTACTTTTGCGCCTTATTTTGGAGGATTTATGAATGATTTCTCATATAAAAACTTCAGATTAGGTGTTCAAATTACGTACTATGCTGGTCATGTATTTAGAAATACCGTTTTACAAAATTACCCTTCTTATTCTGGACTTCAATATGGAGCGGTTGCTAAAGACGAATTGGTGGCTCAAAGATGGAGACAAGCTGGCGATGAAGTTTCTACAAATGTTCCTGGACTTGCAAACATCAATTATAATAGTTTAAATCGTTATCAAATGGCAGACATAAACGTACTTCCTGCAGACAATATTAGATTACAGCAAATCTCTTTGGGTTACAATGTTCCGTCAAAATGGATTGAAAACACGTTTATAAAGTCGTTAAACTTCAATTTTGCAGCTCGAAATTTAGGATTATTATGGGTTAAAAATGATTTAGGAATCGATCCGCAATATCTGTCAAACAATAACTATAATACGCTTCCACCGCAGCGTAACTATACTTTACAGTTTAATTGCAGTTTTTAATTTTAAAAAATAGACTTATGAAATTTCTTAAATCCACTATATATATATTGCTTCCGCTACTTTTATTAAACTCATGTAGAGATTATGTTGAAGTAGAGCCAGTTGGAAACAACAGAGTTTTAAAATACACTTCTGATTACAGAGGCCTGGCTAATAATTATACAAACTTGACAGCATCCGGAGGAATTTACCTTTTAGCAAATGCTGATGTCGAATTTCCAACAACATATCAAAATGGAGTTAATACCATTTGGGCTAACAGTTATACTTGGCAGGACAGAATTTATGATCCTTCACAAGGCGATTCAGACTGGATAGGATTATATAAAACAGTATATTACAGTAATGTAATTCTAGAGGGGGTAATGGCTAGTGAAAAAGGAACCGAAGCAGAAAAAAAAGAAATCTATGCTGAAGCTTTTGTTCACAGAGCATTCGCTTATTTACAACTGGTAAACACTTATGGACCGCAGTTTGATCCGACTTCTGCTAATTCAGAAAAAGCAGTTCCGCTATTATTAAAACCTGAATTGTTTTCATCTCTGGACAGAAGTACAGTTGGGCAAGTTTACGATCAGATTATAGCTGATTTAAAAAGCGCGTTGGAAAATAATATTCAGGATTCTCCGGATTTCAATGTATTACCATCTAAAAGAGCTGTTTACGCGTTGCTTGCCAGAACCTATCTATTAATGGGACAATATAATTTAAGTCTTGAAAATGCAGAAAAAGCGCTGCAAATGCAAAATGGCTTAATTGATTTTAAATCATTAGCCACAGCATATAGCTACCCTGTTTTGATTCAGAATCCTGAGGTTATATTTTCAAAAACGTTGCTTTTTGGTTATAACGGTGCACCATTATCAACAGAACTTTTAAATAGTTTTGGAACTGATGATTTACGCTACAATTATTATACTGTTCCTGGAACCAGCTTCTATCCTACTTTCACAGGAAGAGCTTATGCGATGAATACTTATAGCCCCACAAACGGAATTAATGTTGGTGTCTCTGTTCCTGAAATGTATTTAATTGCAGCGGAATGTTACGCAAGATCTGGAAAAATTACTGAAGCAGTTAATTATCTAAATATTCTTAGAGCAAAACGTTTTAAATCGGGAACAGCGTATACTGTTAGCGCGACAACAAACAAAGAGGCTTTAGATTTAGTTTTAACAGAAAGACAAAAAGAATTAATCGGAAGAGGATTCCGCTGGTTCGATCAAAGAAGATTAAATCTGGATCCTGCCTATCAAAAAACATATACCCGAGTTTTTAAAGGACAAACTTATACTCTTGCACCAAACAGTGACGGTTATGTATTCCCAATCAATCAAAATTATATCGATCTAAACCCTGAGTTAGGGAAATAAAAAAAACGTACAATGTTTACAAAAATTAAAAATATCAAATTATTGGTATTGGCGTTCTGCGCCTTTACCTTACAGGTTACCAGTCAGGAAGTTAAATCCAGGTTACAAGGAATGGTGGACATTCCGATTCCTGGAGCATCTTTCAGCATGACGTATGATCCAAAAGGCGGACCATTAGAAAACGTGAAAAATATCAGCGGTTATGCTTATGTTTTCAATGATTACAGATGGGAAATTGAAGACCTTAAAATGAAAAAAAATGGCGCTGTTTACAGCGCCGATTTTACAGTTCCAAAAAACTGTGCTTTTATGGCTTTCAAATTCTACGGTAATACCGAAAATGGATTAGTTACCGATACTAATCAGGATACAGGATATATGCTGGTGGCTTTTAAAGAACCAAAAGTAAAAATGCCGGGTGCAGATTTAGCTTGGGCAACTTTTAGAAACAAAGACTTTAACGGTCAGTTTGGCGGTTACTTCAAAGATTTTTCTATTGATGGAGATGCTACAGAATATTGGCTTAAAAAAGAAGTAAAAGATCATGGAGACCGATTTCCTGAGTTTTTTGACACGTACTTCGATGTATTGAAAAAACAAAAACCTGAAAAGTTTCAGGAATTGGGAAGCAAATTTTTAGCCGACTTTACAAAGAATATGAAGGGACTTCCTGAAGAAGTGTACACAAAAGTGCACCACATTTATTTGTTCGATTTAAAAAATAAAACAAAGGCAGATTCTCTTGAAGCAGTAATCGAAAAACAATTTCCCAAAGGAAGCCATGTAAGATTCAAAGCGTACCAAAAAATTATGCCAACTGCAGATGCAACGGAAAGAAACAAAATAATGAACCAGTTTTTAGCTGATTTCCCTAACAATTCAGAAGTACCGCCACATCAAAAATATTTTTACGATAACATAGTAAAAATACAGTTTGGCTACTATTTCGAAACGAAAGATTACAAAAGTATTTTAGCTATAATTCCAACAATGAATTTTGCTAATTTAAATGATGCTTACCACCAGAATATTTCGAAAGCATTATACTTAAAAGTAGTTGATCCTGCCATAATCGAAACTATGGCAGTGCCAATGATTGAGCAGATGCAGCAAAAAGTAAACGACATGTCTTATATGTCCGAACTTTACTGGTCGCCAAATCAGGCAACAGAAAATGCAAAAACGCAGCTTAATAACGAATTGGTAATTCAGATTCGTATGTACGATATTTTGAAAAAGTATAAAGAAGTTTTGGAAACATTTGCTTTACTGCCATTTGAAAAACGTTACGAAAAAGCAAGTATCAACGATATTCACATCAAAGCTTTAGAGGCATTCAACAAACCAATTATTGAAGTTTTGAAAAATGCGGCAAGAGCCAATACTCTATCAGAAGGTGCAACAGCTAAACTAAAAGAAATCTTTTTAAAAGAAGGCAAAAAAGAAGCTGATTTCCCTGCTTATTTAGAGCAATTGAAAAAAGAAAAGAAAGCGGAAGAAAAAATCGCCCTGATTGACATCGCTGCTCCTGCAATTAAAGTGCAATCAGCTGACGGAAAAACTAAAGATTTGGCTTTAAACAGCGGTAAAATTATCGTAATTGATTTCTGGGCAACCTGGTGCGGGCCTTGTAAAAAAGCATTTCCGGCTATGCAGCAATTGGTAAACAACTTCAAAGAAGACAAACAAGTTGAAATTTATTTTATCAGCACTCAGGAAACGAAAGAAGGCTACAAAAAAGAAGCTTTGGCTTATCTAAAAGAAAAAGGATTAAAAATCAATACCCACTTTGATTTAGTCAAAAAAGGAGGTGGTACAAACAATGCTTCTTTCAGCCAATATGCTAAAATTTTTAATTCAAGCGGTATCCCTAGAAAAGTAGTGATCAAAGATGGAAAAATCCGTTTTACATCTGAAGGATATTCTGGAAATCCAGGACAATTAGTGGACGAACTTACCAACGTTATCAATACTTTGAAAAACGAATAATTGCTTTTTGAAAATCAAAAAAATATGAAAAAAATAGTTTTACTATGTACACTCGCTTTGAGTGTACATAGTTTATCTGCACAGAAAAAAGCAGTAGACGAATCGGCTTACCAATCCTGGCAAAGAATCAACAGCAAAGCTTTATCATATAACGGAAAATGGATGTCTTACAGCACCGTTTTTCAGGATGAGGAAAAAGAAAACAAAAAACAGATCTTTATTCAGGAAACTCCAAAGGGAAAACGTTTGGTTTTAAATGACATTAATGATTTAAAATTCATCGGAAAAAAAGACTGGATTCAGTACAGTAAAAATGATAGTACGCTTTTGCAAAATTTAAAAACAGGAGTTAAAAAACTTTGGAAAAGCAAGCATTACACCAATCCACTTGAAGGAACCGACTTCTTATATTACACTCGTCCTGAATCACCAAAAGGAGCAATCTTTTTACAGCGTTTGGTTTGTTATAATTTAGAAAGCAACGACAGTACTTTTGTAAACAATATCAAATCTTCTCGTTTTTTAAAAAACAAATCGATTGTTTATGTGCAAATTGAAAAAGATCAGGTTTTTCTAAAACACGGAGCAATTGGCGGAAAACAAGAAACTATTTACAGCGGAAAAGCTTCTGATTTTGGCGATTTTCAATTAAATGATAAAGAAAACGGCGGTAGTTTTACTTTAAAAGGAAACAACAGCTCCGATTTTAATATCGTTTATTATTTTAATCTGAATAACAATTCAACCAAAGTCGTATTCAATTATGATGAAATTGCTCTAAACGATTCTAATTTTTCGATTTCAAAAACGGCTTATGGTTTAAACGAAAATACTCGTTTTATTACGTTATTAGTAAACTCAAATAAACGTCCTGAAAATACTCAGATTGCAAAATCAAATGTAGAAATTTGGAGATCCAATCAGGGAACTATGGAACGCAGACAGGAACTTTTGAGAAGTTCTAAAACGCTTCCGAGCGAACAGAAATTCATTTATGATATCCAAGACAAAAAAGTGATTAAAGTTGCGTCAACAGGCGAATTTGATCAGGTTTTAATTCCGGAATCCGGAAATTACAAAGGTGTTTTTGCGATTGATAAAAAACCGTATGCAGTAGAAACCGACTGGACTTTTAACGAACGCAACGATATATATTGGATTGATGCCACAACAGGAAAATCGACCAAAGTACTGACTGGCGTTTTTGGAAATCCAACTTGGAATCCACAGGGAAGTTTTGCTGTTTATTATGACGAAAAAGAAAAAGTATGGACTGTTTTTGACCCTGCTTCTATGCAGTTTAAAAACATCAGTTCACAGATTCCTTTCCCAATTTCAGATGATAATGTAGACATGAAATCGGCTAATACAGCTTATGGAATTGCGGGCTGGTTAAACAACGGAAATACAGTTGTTTTGTATGATCAGTTTGATTTGTGGGCTATTGATCTTACGAATCAAAAAAAGGCTTATTCGCTGACACAAGGTTACGGAAGAAAAAACAAAGTGGAACTTCGATACGGAGAACAAGGTTTTATAGGCAATTTGGATCAGAAAAAAACAGTTACTTTAGTTGGTTTTGATTTCGATCACAAATCCAACGGAGTTTTCCAATTAAATAACAATAATTCGGTAGCAAAAATATTTGCAAATCCAGATTATAGCGTACGAATTGAAGCCGTTTCCGGAGATAATTCAAGTGTTTTATTTTCAAAATCAAGCTACACCATTTTCCCGGATTTATGGTGGGGAACTTCTACTTTTGGATCACAATCTAAAATGACAGATATTAATCCACAACAGAAAGACTATGCTTGGGGAACTGCAAAAGTATTGACCTGGAAAAGCTTTAACGGAAAAGAAAATCAAGGAAACTTATATCTTCCGGACCATTACGACAGCAAAAAAACATATCCTGTAATTGTTCATTTTTATGAAAAACACACTACAGATTTTACTACCTATCAACAACCGGAAGTAAGTTCTTCGAATATTAATATTCCAAGTTATTTAAGTCAAGGTTATATCGTTTTTCAACCAGACGTGCATTATGTTTACGGCGATGTCGGCAATAGTGTTTACAACGATGTTATGAGCGGTGTTGAATATTTAATCGCAAACGGTATTACTGAAAAAGGTAAAATCGGAATTCAGGGACATAGTTTTGGCGGTTACGAAACTTCTTTCTTAACCACTAAAACAGATCTTTTCACTTGTGCAATTGTAGGTTCAGGCGTAAGCAACTTTACTGCCAACTATCCTGTTATGAGATCGAATGGTATTTCGACCATGTTTAAATACGAAGCCGATCAATACCGTATGGGAAGTTCAATGCATGATAATTTGGACGGATACATCAAAAATTCGCCTTTATTTTCTGCGAAAAACATCAAAACACCAATTTTGATTTTCCATAATGATAATGACCGCGCAGTTCCTTATCAGGAAGGACAATCTTTATTCTTTGCGCTTCGCCGCTTAGGAAAACCTGCTTTGTTGGTCAACTACAAAAAAGAAGGACATACTTTAGACGATACCGCCAACAGAAAAGACTGGACACTCAAAATGCAACAGTATTTTGATTACTACTTAAAAGGTGCAGCAAAACCAGACTGGATGTAATTTAACACTTAAAAATTAGACGCGGATTTTACTGATTCGCTATCGCGAAGACACGGATAAAACGGATTTTTTTTAAATCTGTGTAAATCCGCGTTTTCGCAAGGCGAATCAGTTTTATCCGTGTTCCATCACAACTGTTTTTGAATATTTTCAAATGAACAGCAGGGACTTCTTATACCCTATTCCAACTAAAATTCAATCAAAAAAAGAACAATAACGATCAAAAATGAAAGTAAAATTAATTTTAGCACATTTTCTTCTCTTGGGTTTAACTCAGGTTTCGGCGCAGTTTAAAACTACTTTTCCATTGCCCAAAGAAGTGGCACACGGAACGCTTCCTAACGGAATGCAATACTTTATCCTTCACAACGAATGGCCAAAAGACAGAGCCGATTTTTATTTCGTACAAAATGTTGGAGCCATTTTGGAAAATGATGATCAGGACGGATTAGCGCATTTTCTGGAACACATGGCTTTTAACGGGACAGAACACTTTAAAGGAAAAGGAATCATCAATATGTTGGAAAAGCAAGGTGTTTCTTTCGGAAAAGACATCAATGCTTACACCGCTTATGACGAAACCGTTTACAACATCAGTAATGTTCCGGCTGACAACAAAACTTTATTAGATTCTTGCATGTATGTATTACATGATTGGTCAGGTTCTCTGCTTTTAGCAAATAATGAAATTGATGCAGAAAGAGGCGTTATTCGTGAAGAATGGCGCACCAGAAGAAATGCAGATTACAGAGCAGGAGAAAAAATTGACAAAGTAGTTTTTCAAGGTTCTAAATATGCAAAACGAAATGTAATTGGAGATTTGAATGTTATCAATAATTTCAAATATCAGGTTTTAAGAGATTATTATAAAAAATGGTATCAACCACAAAATCAGGCTGTCGTGATTGTCGGGGATATCGATGTGGTTTCAATTGAGAAAAGGGTTAAAGAGATTTTCGGTTCGATACCTACTCCAAAGAAAATCAACAAAAGAGAATACGAAAAAATTCCGGTACAAAAAGAAAACCGTTATGTTCTCGCAACGGATAAAGAATTACAGCGTTCGGGGATTTCACTTTCGTACACTATTCCAAAACCTTTGGTGCAAGATGAAGCTGAAATGACCAAAAGCATGCAGGAAAGTCTTGCGATGCAGTTAATGAATACTCGTTTTGGAGAATACATCATCAACAATGAAACGGCTGGTTTATCTTTTGGAGTTTCAAACAATAATCTTTCCAGATTAGACAGTAAATTTTCATTGAATATCACACCTAAAAAAGGCAAATTTTTAGAAGCTTTTTCAGAAGCCTACAAAGAATATGAAAGAGCCATTCAAAACGGATTTACACAACAGGAACTAGATCGTTTGAAAACCAAAATGCGCAGCAGTTATGACAATCGTCTGGCAAATAAAGACAAAATCAGCAACGGATCCTGGGCAGAACAATTTCAAATGTATTTCTTAGAAGCCAATCCCGTTATGACAATGGATGAGGAATACAAATGGATGAACAGTTTCTTAGATAAAGTAACATTACAACAAATTAATACTGCTTTTAGAGCTTTGGAACCAAAACAAAACTTAATCTTATCGGTTTCTGCTCCGGAAGATGCTGCAACGAAATTTCCTGAAGCAAACGACTATTGGAATGCGATGAAAACCATTTCAAACAGCAAATTAGAACCTTACAAAGAAGAAGAATTAACGGCTTCTTTAGTGAAAGATGATTTGAAGGAAAAGGCAATTGCAAAAACAAGCGACATTAAAGCATTCGCGAATGCGAAACAATATACTTTGGCAAACGGAGCAAAAGTGATTATTTATCCAACAACCTTAAGCAAAGACCAGATTTTGTTTTCTGCTTACAGTGCAGGAGGAAATTCCTTAGCTGAGTGGCAGGATCTTCCTTCAACACAAATTGCAACGGCTGTAGCGTCTTATTCTGGTTTAGGCGATTATAAGTTTACCGATTTAAAAAAGAAACTGGCTGGTCAAACGGCTAGTGTGAGTCCGTATATTGGAGCTTTGTACGAAGGTTTTAACGGAAGCAGTAACAAAGAATCTTTAACGACTTTATTGCAGCTGACTTATCTTTATTTCCAGCATCCGAGATTTGATGCGAATACTTTTGATAAAATCAAAGAACAGTACCAAAACAAACTGAATAATGCTCACAACAGCAACGAAAAAGCGTTAAGCGATACGATTTCGGTTTTAAACACCAATTACAGCAAACGCAATTGGTTATTGAATCAGGATTTCATCAATGCTTTTGATCTGAATAAAGCGAAGAAATTCTATACCGAACGTTTTTCTAATGCAGGAGATTTTACTTTCTTATTTGTTGGAAATATTTCAGAAAAAGACATCGCTTTAATTAATACCTATTTAGGAAATCTTCCGTCAACTCAACAAATAGAAAAATATGTTGATCATAAAATTTTTATGAAAGACGGAAAAACGGACAAAACAATCTTCAGAACAATGGATACGCCAAAAACAACGGTTTATCTTCATTTGGAAAACAAAGACGTAACCTATTCTAAAAAGAACAAAATCTTAAGTTATATGGTTTCAGAATGGCTGACCAAACGTTATCTGGAAACCATTCGTGAAGAAGAAGGCGGCAGTTACGGTGTTCAGGTTGGAGCAAACTTATCACAGTCTCCTACTCCATTATTTTCATTAGAAATCAATTTTGACTGTAATCCAGATAAAGCAGATGCATTGGTAAAAATTGTTCATACAGAACTAACAAGAGTACAAACAGAAAACATTCCTGCGAATATGCTGGAAGACATTAAACAATCTATAATCAAAAATCATCAGGAACAAATTAAAGAGAATAGTTACTGGCTGAGTGCGTTGACTTCTTATGTTCGTAATGACGAAACACCTCTTGATATTGAACTTCTTAAAAATACACTAAGCACCATTACTGCAAAAGATTTAAAAGAATTTACAGTAAATGCTTTGAAAAAATCCAACAGCGTACAAGTGCTTATGAAAGCAAAGTAAGAATCAATTTTAAATCCATTTTTAGTTTCAGGGTTTAAAATATTCTTATCGATTTTTTTATTTTTTTTATTTTAATTAGTTTTTAAAGGCTGTCCACAAGACAGCCTTTATTGCTTTTACACAATACTTTAATGAGCTTTATTGAAATGCTTTGTAAACTATGAATCGAACCTACGGCTCTTTATATTTGGGACATAATTTGTTTTAACTGGATTAAAATCCAGCCCTACAAAATGGTTCGAGCCTAAAGGCTCTTTATGTATCTATTTAAAATCTAATTGAATGGTTTAATCAAATTCAGTAGGAATGAAAAAAATAGTGTAGCAACTTTAATCATTTACATTTATCACTAATTAAAATTTATCATTTCTAATTCCAATCATCATTCCGTAGGAATGTTTCGTTGGTAGAAAAAAATATAGACATCCCAGATTTTCGTTCCGTAGGAACGTTTAATTTATACGTTTTTTTACAAAATTTCAAACGTTCCTACGGAACGTAAAACAATCATCACCATCATTTATTCTACCGATGAAATGTTCCTACGGAACAAATGATCGTAAAAACAAACTGGCTTTTGTGGAAATGAATTCCGTAGGAATGGAAAAATATTGTAACAACTGCAAAATATGTATCGAACCTACGGCTCTTTATATTTGGGACATACTTTGTTTTAACTGGATTAAAATCCAGCCCTACAAAATGGCTCGAGCCTAACGGCTCTTTTAGATTCTTAATTAAAAACTGGAAAACTATTTAACCAAATTCCGTAGATTGGAAAATATGGTAACGGTGGAATCCATTGAAATGAATTATCCAAAATCAAAAGAATTCCGTAGGAATGAACAATATTGTAGCAACGGATTTCAATCCGTTGAAATAAATTGAACGCAATCAAATGAGTTCCATCGGAACGGCTCATTTCTCCATAAAACACGTAATTTTCCTTATATTTGAGAAATTAAACTTCCAAAAAAGCTCCATAGAAAATGAGCAAAATCGATACTTATTCACTCGAGCATCATAAAAGTCTGTTTACAGACGAAAATGATCACAAAGATTATTTTTATGTACAGATCGAAGAACATCCGTACATTGATATTCCGTATCGGGCTGAAAGTTATGCCATTGAATTTCTAAAAAAAGGTAGCATTGTATTACAGACGCGATTGGATAAAATTGTAATTGAAGCTCCGGCAATGCTCGCACTTGGGCCAAATGTGATTCGAAGTTTCAGCAAAAACAGCGAGGAAATTTTAATGGATATTATCTTTTTTAAACCAAAGTTTTTTCTCGAAACCCAAACGAATGTCTTTTTTCTTTCTCAATATGATTTTTTCGAAAACAGCGAAATGCATGTATTTCCTTTGGAGAAAAAAAACAGAACCAAATTCGAACAACTTTTTAGTTTAATTCAGGAAAATCTTCGAACAGATCATTTTCATCAGGCTTCTATTCTTCGAAGTTATTTGTATGTTTTGATATTCGAACTGGATTCGATGAAACAAAATCTGCCGCAAAAGGAAAGTCAGAATCCGCTGTTTGAAAGATTTAAAGAACTTTTGGTAAAAGATTTTATCCAACATCGTTCTCCGTCGTATTATGCAGAAAACCTAAATGTGACACGAAAATACCTTTCAGAAGTGATTAAAAACAACAGCGGTAAAACGACTCGTGAATGGATTGACGAAATGATTATTTTAGAAGCCAAAGTACTGCTTCAGAATAAATCTTTAACCATTAATCAAATAAGCGATACTTTACATTTTTCCAACCAGTCTGTTTTTGGAAAATTCTTTAAAAATTATACACAAATTTCTCCTTTAGAATATCGAAACAGTATCTAGAAAACCGACTTTCTGACCAACATTTCAGACTTCTTTCCCTTTTCTTACCAAACAAATAACCGCAGCTTTGTATGGAAATTCAATACCTGAAAACATGTCTAAAAAAGCACAATTTGTAGTTATAATACTGGATACAGCTACCGATATGGAAGCTAAAGCCAAAAAATTCTACTCTGATTTATTTCTTTCGAAAATTATCGGAGAACAATATGTTTCTGAATATCTTTCTATTCCGGAACTTTTTAAAGTCCAAAATGATTTTAATATAGAAGTTTTAAGGATTCATGAAAATGAAATTCCGTCTTCTTTTCTTCAATTGAATTCCAACCGAATATTTAATGAAAAAATCGAAGCTTCAAAACCAATCTGCATTGAACATATCGTACATTTTAGTGCTGAAGAAATTCAGCTTCTTTTTAATCGCGTTGAAGAAATCGCCAGACAAAGAAAACACGATTTTATTTGGGTAAAAATCTTTGAATCTGACTTGATTTTGAGAGAAAATTTAATTGAAATGGGATATTCAGCATTTAATTATTCTGGAACTGTAGCTGAAAATCTTCCTGCAAAACAACTGTTTTTAAAAAAGGAAATCAATTAAATAAAAAAACCTGCTGAATGTGATTAATTTCAGCAGGTTATATTATTCTTCCATTGCCATTAATTCTAATTTGGCTGTAATGATTGCCAGATTATCTTCTAAAGAAATACGTCCGTCTCGCCATTCTTTTTTATCCGATTCTCTTGAAACTCTAAAAATAAAATCGCCTGTAAAAACATATTCTGTAGTTTCTCTTAAACCGTTTGCTGTAATTCGTTTTAAAGCTTCTCTTAAATCTACTTTAATTTCAATTCCGTTGCTGAAAAAAACAGTATCAAAACCGTCTTCACTTTTTCCAAATTTATGACCACGGTATTCTATCAATTTTATAAAAGCATCCATAAATAGCAAAGCCCTGTTTACACTATCAACAGAAACATTTAAGTCCAAAACTTTAGATTTAGGTTCATAAATTCCATCGTTTAAGGCTTTGTTAATCCAATGCTTTTCTGTTGCTGTTACAATAGCAACAGGCTTTTTCAGCATTTTAGGAACTTGCAAAGGTGCGTTCTCATCACTTTTTATTTTCCAGCCAGTTCTTGCAAAGGTGTTGGTTTGGAAGCAGTTCTAAACTGCATCTCGTATCTTTTTTTTAAAATACTGATTTCATTGTGTACTTTATAATTGAAAGCCAATTTTGGAATATTCATACGTTTGTATTCCGGCCTAGTCCAATGTTTGTTTTTGGGCAGCGGAATTTCCAGTTTAGCACAGGCATTTTTTATTCCCATCGTAGAAATTTCATAGTGTTTTGCAATTTGTACAAGTGGGAACTTCCAAACTAAACCATAAAGTTCTGAACGGGTAAAAGTAATTTTGTCCATTTCACTAATTCAAAATCAATTAAAATACAAATTCACCACCTCTGAAGTTTCCTTACAGTGATGGCGAATTGTAATAAATCAGGAGTTTTTACTCTACTCCGCCTCCTAAGGCGCGATAAAGATTAATGGCTGCATTTAGTTTTTCGAGTTTTATAGTTACCACATCCAAATCATTTTGAAGTGAACTATTCTGAGCCGTTATGACTTCTAAATAATTGGCCATACCACTTTTGTAAAGTAAAGATGCATCAGAAGTGGCTTTGTCCAGAGATTGTGCTTTTTCTTTGGCTAAAACAATTCTTTCATCAGTATATTTCAGTCTCGACATCGCATCGTTTACTTCTCCGACAGCTGTTATAAAAGACTGTTTAAACTGAACTTCTGCTTTTTCCTGCTCTAAAACTGCTACTTTGTAAGCTGTACTCAATGCTTTTTTTCTAAAAATTGGCTGAGCAAGGTTTGCAGCGATATTTTTGGTGACCGATCCCGGAAAATCAAACCATTTATCAAATTCAAATGAATTCACTCCAATTGACGGATTTAAGCTTAAAGTCGGATACATGGCTGCTTTTGCCAAGCCCGTTTTTGCTGTTGCAGACATTACCGCATATTCGCTGGCTTTTACATCTGGTCTTCGGCTTAAAAGTGAAACCGGAATTCCTGTTGGAAACACTACATTTATTTCTGCAGCATCAATATTTCCGGCACGTTCTATACTGTTTGGATATTCACCGCATAAAATCTGTAAAGCATTTTCCTGAACGGCAATATTCGCTTTCGCTAATGGTACTAATAATTCAGCCGTTTTTTTCTGAGCTTCCGTTTGGTTTACAGCCAAAGAACTAATAGATCCCGAATTGTACTGCAATTTCATCATATCTAAAGTACTTGTGCTCAATTCGATGTTTTTCTCTGCAATTTTCAGCTGTTCATCCAAACCTAAAAGATTATAATAAGCTTGTGCTACCTGAACAATAATTCGGGTTTTTAATGCCGAAAGGTTTTCTTTCTGAGCAAAATAAGCTGCTTTTGCATCACGTTTCTGCATGGCTGCTTTTCCCCAAATATCTACTTCCCAAGACATACGAAGGTTAGCGCTGTAATCGTCCATATAATCTTTCCCGATAAACTGAGCACTTAACGAGCCGTTTAAAGAGTTTTTGGATTGATAAGCGCGGCTGGCTCCTGCATCAAAATCAAGTGTTGGAAGTAAGGACAACTTGGCTTGTTTGTAACTAAGGTCAAGTTGTTCCATACTTTTCATTGCAATAAGCACCTCGTTGTTTTTAACGAGGGCTTTTTCAATCAAATTAACCAACAAAGGATCTTTATAATAGCTTTTCCACGGAAGTAAAATCGTATCTCCGGTAACCGCAATTTCTTCACGGTATTTTTCCGGAGCTTTTAAATCTTCACGGGAATATTTTTTTCCTACCACACACGATGTCATGATCGTTCCGATAAGTAAAACAATTCCAATCTTATATAGTATTTTCATTATTATTCTTTTATAGTTTGAACTTGTGCTGCAATCTTCTTTCCAGATACTTTTTCTTGTAAATACTGGAACACAATAAACAGCAGCGGAATTACAAAAATTCCCAAAATAACACCGCTTAACATTCCTACAGCTGCGCTGACACTAATAGATCGGTTACCAACTGCAGTTCCTCCCGAAGCAAACATCAACGGAATCATTCCGACAATAAAGGCCAATGAAGTCATGATAATTGGTCGTAACCTTGATCTTGCCCCCTCAATCGCGGCTTCGACAATGCTTAATCCGGCTAAACGTCTTTGAAGCGCAAATTCCACAATCAAAATGGCATTTTTAGCGAGCAATCCAACGAGCATGATTAAACCAACCTGAACGTAAATGTTATTATCCAAACCAACGGCTTTAACTCCGGCAAATGCACCTAAAATACCTGCCGGAATAGAAAGCAATACTGCTAATGGCAATAAGTAACTTTCGTATTGTGCTGCCAGTAAAAAGAATACAAACAAGAGACATAATCCGAAAATGGCAACCGTTTGGTTTCCTCCGGCTTTTTCTTCCAAACTTAAACCTGTCCATTCGTAACTATAATCAGCCGGAAGTTTGTCTAACATGGTTTCTAAATTCCCCATAATCTGACCATTACTGTAACCCGGTAATGCCATTGCTGTAATATTAACAGAATTATAAAGGTTATATCGGTTTACCGATTCCGGACCGTATACTTTATGGAATTTCACGATTGATTTTACAGGAACCATCTGCATTTCATTATTTCGAACAAAAATTTCGTTAAACGCATCCTGATCCATTCTAAAAATTCCGTCTGCTTTTACATTCACTCTGTAAAACTTACCAAATCGGGTAAAATCTGACGACTGATCTCCGGCAAAATACGTTTGGATATTACCTAAAAGTTCTTTGATATTTACTCCCATTTGACGGGCTTTATCTTCATCAACTTCTAATTCCAATTGTGGATAATCGGCTCTAAAAGTAGTATAGGCATACTGCACTCCCGGCTGCTGCATAATTTGTCCTATTACTTTATCCGACATTGCTTTTAAAGCTTCCGGACTTCTCGCCATTCTGTCTTGTAACACAATTTCGGCACCACTCGTTACACCAAATCCTTCAACAGGAGGCATTCTGAAAACCATGATTGAACCTTCTTTGATTTTAGCTAATTTGCCGTTTACGATATTCATGATTTCTTCAATATCCTTTACAGGGCCTCTTACTTTTTTAGGTTTTAATTTGATAAATCCTAAACCGTAAGCCGTACTCGCACTGTTGCTTAATATGTTGAAACCGGTAATACTGGTATTAACATCAATAGCTTCAATTCCGGATAATTCTTTTTCCATTCTTTGAATTACAGCGGTTGTTCTGTCCAAAGCTGTTCCTGGTGGCATTGATAAACTGTACACCATAAATCCGTCATCTTCTAACGGAACGAAACTTTTTGGAGTAGACATCATCATGTAAACCGCTAAAGCTGATATTCCTGTAACCAATCCTGCTGCAATCCATTTTCTTCCAATAAGGAAACGAACCCCTTTAATGTATCTTCCTGTTAAGTTGTTGAAACTCGTATTAAAACCAACGAAAAATCGGTCCTTAAAACTCGTTTTATGGTCATGATTGCCATGTTTATCTCCGTGATTCTTTAGCAAAAGCGCACATAATGCAGGAGTTAACGTCAGGGCATTTACAGCCGAAATAATAATCGCAATAGCTAATGTATAAGCAAATTGTTTGTAGAAAATCCCCGAAGATCCGGTCATAAATCCAATTGGAATAAATACCGCCGACATCACCAAAGTGATCGAAATAACCGCTCCTGTAATTTCTGCCATTGCGCCGTGAGTAGCTTCTTTAGCCGAAATTCCTTCGTCTTCTTCCATTTTACTGTGAACGGCTTCGACGACCACAATCGCATCATCGACCACAATTCCAATGGCCAGTACCAAAGCAAAAAGCGTTAAAATATTAATGGTGAATCCAAAAACCAATAAAAAGAAAAACGTTCCCACAATGGCTACCGGCACTGCAATTGCTGGAATAATCGTTGAGCGAATGTCCTGAAGGAATATAAATACGACAATAAATACCAGAATAAAAGCTTCAAACAAAGTCGACTTTACCTGTCCTGTTGCTTCGTCCAATCTTTCTTTGGTACTCATTACATTAACGTATTTAATACCCGGAGGAAAAGATTTAGATAATCTTTCCACTTCTTTGTTGATTCCGATTTCAATATCGTTTGCATTGGAACCCGAAGTCTGTAAAATTGCCATCGTAACCGCATTTTTACTATTCGATTTGTTGTCTCCGCTATAAGAAATTGAACCAAATTCAACTCTCGCAACATCTTTTAATCTTAGAACATTACTTCCGTTATTTTTAACCACAATATTTTCATACTGTTCCGGTTTGTTCTTTTTTCCTTTGTAACGAATTACATATTCTAAAGCTGCTTTTGATTCTTCTCCCAATTTCCCTGGAGCCGATTCTAAACTTTGTTCTGCAATCGCCTGTGTCACATCTGAAGGAACTAAACCTGCATTCGCCATTTTTCGAGGATCCAGCCAGATACGCATCGAATAATCTTTCTGACCAAAAATTTGAACCTGTCCAACACCTGGAACACGTTTCATCTGTGGTACAAGATTGATATTCGCATAATTCTGTAAAAACAGCTCGTCATATTTGCTATTATCATCTGTATATAAGTTGAAAATAACGATCATGCTATTCTGCTGCTTGGAAGTCGTAAGTCCCATACGAACTACTTCCTGAGGCAGTTTCGGTGTTGCCTGCTGTACTCTGTTCTGCACGTTTACCGCAGCCTGATCCGGATCTATACCCTGCTTAAAAATAACGCTGATTGAAAAAGATCCGTCATTACTCGCAGTCGATTTAATGTACTGCATATTCTCAACTCCGTTAATCTGTTCTTCCAATGGCGTAACCACCGAACGAATAACGGTTTCACTGTTTCCTCCCGGATAGGAACCGCTCACCATAACCGTTGGAGGCGAAATATCTGGAAATCTTGTTACCGATAATCTTGTAAGACCAATGATCCCCAATATTACCAGTACAATAGAGATAACTGTGGCCAATACCGGCCTGTCTATTATATTTTTTAACATGGAAAATGTTATTTATATTAAAAATCAAAAATTATTTGCTGCTTAAGTTTTTAGCAGCGATTTTTGGAACGACTTCCATACTATCATAAAGTACATCGATAGAATTCAAAGCCACTTTGTCACCCGATTTCAAGCCTGATTTCACAAAGTAATCTGCTCCGGCGCTTCCTGCAATTTCAATTGGAACCATAGCGACTTTATTGCCGTCTTTCAAAACAAAAACAAAGAATTTATCCTGAATATCTTTTACGCTAGCCATTGGAACTGTCATTACAGAAGATAAACTTTTGTTTAATACAATTCGGGCAGAACCGCCTGAACGCAATATTTTTTTCGGATTTGGAAAAATGGCTTTTAAAGCAATTGTTCCGGTCGAACGATCAATGTTTCCACTCGCTACCTCCAGTTTTCCTTTTTGATCGTATTCGCTGTCATCTGCCATAATTAAACTTACGGTTTGATTGGCTTTTGAATCTTTAGAAAAAGCTAAATAATCAGCTTCTGTTAATGAGAAATACACAAATACGTTGTTGATTTCAGAAAGCGTAGTTAAGGGAACAGCGTCGTTTGGGGTAACTAAGTTTCCGATACGATTCGGAATACGGCTAATATAGCCGCTTACAGGAGCTTTAATCAAAGAGAAATCGGCATTTAACTGAGATGATCCTAAAGCGGCTTTAGCCTGTGCTACTTGTGCGGTTGCGGCTTCGTAATTGGCCTGCGCTGTTTTTAACTGCATGTCCGAAAAAACTTTTCCATCCACAAGCGGTTTAATTTTTTCTACTTCCAGTTTAGCATTGGCTAAGTTTGCCAAAGCACTTTTGTAAGCTGCACGGCTGTTGTTTACTTGTTCTGTATACACATCGCCTTTGATTTTAAAAAGAGATTGTCCTTTATTTACATATTCTCCTTCTTTAACATAAATGGCTTCAAGATATCCTGATACCTGAGCTTTTATATCAACGTTTACAGTACCTTCGACTGTTCCGGGATATTTTTTCTCTACTGCTCCGTCAGCTGAATTGGTTTGTAGAAAGTCAACTTCCGGTTTTGGAGGCGCCATTTGCGCATCGGCACTTTTCCCGCAGGAAGAAAAAGAAATTATAATCAATAAAACTGCAATCCTGCCAATTGCTGCGTTATTTTGAAAAAACTGTTTTGTCATTTTACTTTTCATTTTTAAATGAATTACCTCATATTTGGGCGCAAAATAACAGCTCAAAACCGCTTTTTTTTTGGAGAATCTTACCCAAACGACATTTTTTGATACTGAAACGTACGGGGTGTTTTTGCCGCAAAGACGCTAGGGCACGAAGTTTTTTAGCCACGAATTCACGAATTTTCGCTAATTAAATTTTCTGCCACTGATTATAAAGAATTAAAAAAGATTTTTTTTCTTGCAGATTGTGCAGATTTAATCTCGCAAAGGCACAGAGTCGCAAAGTTTTTTTTTGCTACAGATTAATTTTACGCACGGTTTGTCATCCTGACGGAGGAAGGATCTCCGCAAGCAGCTCTACAAAGTTTTTTTGCCACAGATTAAAGGATTAAAAAGGATTTTTTACGCACTGTTTGTCATCCTGACGGAGGAAGGATCTCCGCAAGCAGCTCTACAAAGTTTTTTTGCCACAGATTAAAGGATTAAAAAGGATTTTTTACGCACTGTTTGTCATCCTGATTTCTATGATAAAACCAAATCTTTTTGATAAGAGGTTTGATTTTTTATTACCGCAAAAACTCGATGAATTATTTTGTTTCTCACAGCGTTTAAAACACTCATTTTGTTTTTTCCTTCATCAACTTTTCGGATGTAATATTTTCTTAAGTCATTATCAAGTCTAATTGCACTCATTGCGGCCATGTGTAAAACAGTCTTTAGGTTTTTATCAGCAAGCATTGATACTCCGGGCCTTTTTTTTAATGATGTTCCAGATTGAAAATCAAAAGGCACAACTCCGCTGTAGCATGCCATTTTTCTTGGATCAGTTATAACTGTAAAACCTTCTGTTTTAGATAATAATGTCCAAGATAAAACTTGACCCACTCCAGGAACAGATTTTATCAATTTCTGCTGGTGGTTTAGATTTTCATTCTTTAGGATTATAGCTTCAATATCATTTTCAATAATCATAATTTGTGCCTCAATACTTTTAATAAGTTTGATGTTTAAGTTTTTTAACTCTTTATCCAGCCCAATACCTTTCATTAATTTGTAGTCATGCTGCTGAACCATAAGCTGTTTTTTGATTTTTATTCTTAAAGCTCTTTCTGTCAATAGTATTTTTATTTTTTTTATAGAAGAGGAGCTCGGCTTCCATTCTCTGTTCTCCTGATAATTTTTCTCAATGAAACTGCAGATACGCAGTGCATCGATTTTATCATTTTTCCCTCTGACAAGACCAATGCTTTTTTTGATATGCAGAGCTGATATAACATAAACCTTAAAGTTAAATTTTTCCAATGCTTCAAAGATATTCCAGTTGTATCTGCCTGTATTTTCCATTGCCAGAATTACATTTTCTTTAGCATATCTTTTAAAAAAACGAGTAATGTCATTAATTTCATTTTCAATAGTAAAATAATTAATAGCCTCTTCTTTTACGCAGATATCTAAAGTCTTTTTGCTGATATCAATTCCGATAATAATGTTTTTCATAACTTTGTTTTTACGATTCAACAAATGATTTGAGAAATTCATCATAAGCTCAACTCCTTAATAACGGGTCTCAAGCCCAAATTTCTATCTGAGTCTTTGATGAAAGGGAAGCTAAAGTCTTAATCAGGATATGAGTCTCAAGCTCAGAGGAACGAATAGTTTACTTTTGCTTCCTTTCTCAATCATAAATCTACTTAAATTTCAAAAAACAAATCTAAAGGACGAAGGAAGGATCTTCAAGAAACTCCGCAAACTGAATTGCCGAACTTTGTAGAGCTACTTGCGGAGATTTCTCCCTACGGTCGAAATAACATACTAGACTTAAAAAAATAGGAATGAATTTTCACAAATAGTCTATATAGTTTTTTCGCCAGAAAAGAAAAAACCTATGTCCCTTTGTTACTTTGTCCCTTTATCTAAAAAACTTAGCATCTTAGCATCTCAGAACCTTAGCATCTTTTCATCTATCCATCCACTGTTTGAAAAACGGTGTCTTCTCGCGACTAATGATCACTTCGCGTTCGGGATCTAGTTTAAGTTGGATTTTTAGTTTTGCGTTGAAGTAGTTCGCAATAGATTTAATGCTCTCTGCACGAATGAAGAATTGTCTGTTGGCTCTGAAAAAGATATTAGGATCTAATTCCTGCTCCAGTTCTTCCATCGTTTGTGGAATCGAGATAATTGTACCCGATTTTAGAAATAAATTACTGGTTTTAAACTCCGAATAAATGAAGTCAATATCAGAAACATCTACACTTTTATAACCATCTCGATAGGTTACTAAGAAACGTAATCTGTAAATGGGTTTATGAATAAGTTCTTTTAAAATTCCGGTTAAGTTGGTTACACTGCTTTCAGCTTCATTTTTAGATAAAGATTTGAATTTTGTTAAAGCAAATTCCAATTCCCCTTTATCAATGGGTTTCATCAAATAATCAATACTATTGACTTTGAACGCACGAATAGCATATTCGTCATAAGCCGTAGTAAAAATAACCGGACAGCTAATATTGATTTCATCAAAAATAGAAAAGCTTAGTCCGTCTGCTAAACGAATATCCAGTGTAATTAAATCAGGCGCAGGATTCGATTTCAGCCATGCAACCGTATCAACAACGGTATCTATAATCGCTAAGATTTCACAATTGGGTTCCAGCTCTTCCAGCAGTCTTTTTAAACGGCTGGCATTAATACTTTCATCTTCTACAATTAAAATTTTCATAATACTTCAATTAATGGTAGACGTACTTCATAAGAGCCGTTTGTTTCTTTAAAAACCGGCATTCTTTCCGATAAAATTTTATAACGAAATTCAATATTTTTATTCCCAATTCCGGTAGAAACCAGACTCTTTCCAGCTGTTCGTTGGAGATTGTTTCTGACAATAATGTCTTTTGAATCAGAAAAAACAGAAATAGTAAGCGGATTGGCCAAAGTAGCCATATTGTGTTTTACCGCATTTTCGACCAATAACTGCAACGTTAAAGGCGGTAAATGCAGTGATAAACTAGAAGAATCAATATCAATTTTTAAGTCAATTTTATCTCCCAGTCTTTTCTTTAGTAAATAAAAATAAGCGTTTAGAAATTCAATTTCTTCTTTTACTGTGATAGTATCTTTATTCGAATTTGAAATCATGTAACGATACACTCTGGTAATATTTTCCAAAAACGAAGCGGCTTCTTTTTGATCTTCATAAATCAACTCTGTCAGCGTACTGAAATTATTGAAAACAAAATGCGGATCTAACTGCATTTTTAAGGATTCCAGTTTGGAACGGGTAACAGCTTCCTGAAGTTCAGAAGCTTTAATTTTCAATTCGGCTGTTTCTATTGAATTTAAACGCCAACGGTTTAACAGAAATATACCGGTATGTATGGCACTAATAAAGAGAGAAATAATGGCAGCCATAATTTTGGACTGCCAAATGGTAACTAAATCATTTTCTTCTAAGGCTGTACAAGGATATAAATAATCCCAAAGCCAGGAAAAAAAGTAATTTAAAAGTATGTTTCCGGCAATTAAACAAATAAACTGTGCAATTGCTCTAAAAAAGGGATTTTGTTCCCAGCGTATATAGTTGTTTAATTTTCTGCCAACAAAAAGGGTCAGCTCTGTAAGTATGGCGCAGTACAGTAAAATGATAAAAATATCAAAAGTCTGATCCAAATCCAGTAAACTTTCTTCTTCAAAATTCCTATATGGATTTAAGAAGTAATAAGAAGACAAATACACTAAAAAAACCGCAGGAATTACTATAACTCTGTAATATTTGTAGAAAAAGTTCTTCCCTGATTTTTTATTGTGTTTCTGTCTTCCCATTAATCATCTCTATTCCGAATCGAAAATCTGCACGGTCCAATTTAGTGTGCAACCAGAACTTCTTCTACTTTCGAATCTTTAGTTTTTTGAACTGTTTTTTTTTCGCGCATGACTCCCCATTTCAAACAAGTAGCTCCCCACGAAAATCCTGCACCAAAAGTGGTAATCAATAAATTTTGACCTTCTTTAAAATCATCTTTGAAATCCCATAAACATAAAGGAACTGTCGCAGAGGTTGTATTTCCGTAACGATCAATATTTACTTTTACTTTTTCAAAATCAATACCTAAGCTTTCGCCTACAGCGGTAATAATTCTCAAATTAGCCTGATGCGGAACTACCCAGTCAATTTGGTCAGCTTCTAATTCATTTTTCGTCAAAGCATCCTGAGAAACCTGACTCATAGCTGCAACGGCTCTTTTAAATACAAAGGCTCCGTCTTGTTTTAAATAATGTGTTCTGTGTAAAAGACTTTGCATTGAAGTTGGATTTCTGGAACCTCCGGCTGGTACAGCCAAAGAAGAAACACCGCTTCCGTCTGTTTTCAGAATGGTTTTCATCAAACCGTAATCAGATTCTGTTTTTTCTAATAAAACGGCTCCTGCACCGTCTCCAAAAAGAATACAGGTATTACGATCTTCATAATCTACGATGGAGCTCATTTTATCTGCTCCAACGATGATTAGTTTTTTATAGCGGCCACTTTCGATCATGTTTGCTCCCATTTCCAGCGCGTATAAAAATCCGCTGCAGGCTGCATTCATGTCAATTCCGAAGGCATTTGTAAGTCTGCTTTTCTCGCATACAATACTGGCTGTCGGTGCCAAAATATGATCGGGAGTTGCTGTTGCTACAAGCAAAGCTTCAATTTCTCCGCGGTCTACATTATAATTTTCGATTAGGTTTTCAATCGCAGCAGCGGCAAGATCAGAAGTTGCCGTATCGTCGTCTGCGATTCTTCGTTCTTTAATTCCAGTTCTTTTGATGATCCATTCCTCCGATGTATCAACCGTTTCTGAAATCTTTTTATTCGTCAGGATTGAGGATGGTACGAAACCACCTATAGCTGTAATTACTGCGCTCATTTTTTTTTTGTTTTTTTAAGCTTTGTTCTCTTAGAACCCAATGCTTATACTTTTTTCTTCTTTTAAACAATTCTTCATCATATCCTGAACTTACAAAATACTTTAAAGAACTGAAACCAGGAAACTATAACAGCAACCATTAAAAAGCGGATTAAATCTGCCTGACAATACCCTTTTTTGAGCAATTATGGTTTAAAAAACCTAACAAACTCAACCATTATATAAAATCCAATTAAAATAAATTAAAATCCCACACAAAGTTTTTCTCGGTGTTACCTAGTATAAAATCTTAATTTATTTTACTTTTAAAATCATACAATGCGTTTAAGTTTGTATATAATTCCCAATTAAAGCTGTTGCCTTTTGGATAAAAAAATTATCTTCATTTAAGTTTTTAGAGTGCCACAAAATTAATTTAAAAATATCTTAAACAAGCAGGTAATTAAGAATAATTAACAAAACTGGCTAAAATGTTAAAATATAATTCTGATATCGGGCAACAAGCGCTAAAAATTGTAGAATCCCTAAAATCAAAAAAAATCTGTTAAAATTTATTTTGATAAAATTTCTTCAAAAAAACCTTGTAATTTTTATATCATATTTTTAAAATCAAATTAATTTCTAATAATTCGGAAACGACAATAAAGGAATATCAAGTCCGGCTGCCAGAATTCTTGTTTTACTTCTGTGGACTAAAGAATCCCAAAAACCATATTTTTGCGGCACCATAATCAAAAGATCGGCTTCATAGTTTTTAATTTCTTTCTTTATTTCGTTAATTACAGCATTCGATCTTACACTTTTATACAAATATTTAACATCTTCAAATTCTTTTTCAATATTCGAATTCATTAAAATTCTGTGTTGCTCTTCTCTCAGGTCATCCAATTTTTCGTCTACACTGAAAAATTCGATTTCAGATCCAAAATCACCCAAAGCATTTTTAATCCAGCTGAATTTTTTAATTGCTGAAAAACTTAAGCTGTCACAGGCATACAATACCTTTTTTATATTTAGAAAACTTGCATTTTGAGGAACTGCCAATACGGGAATATGAAGATTTTTAATTGCTGTTGTAGTCGAATTTCCCAATAATTCCTGCTCAAAAGAACGTTCCGCCATTCCCATCACTACAACATCTGCTTTTGTCTGTTCAATAATTCTTGGCAATTCATCTTCCAAAAAAGAATAAGTACAAATGGCAGATGTTTCAATTTTAAAAGAACTGGCTGTTTCTTTAGCTAAGCTTTCCAGTCTGAAAATTGCTTTTTCAATTTGTTTCTGCATAGCATCTGCAGTTATATGCGAGTTTGCACTATGCACACTCAAAGAGAAAGAATTAAACAAAACCAGTTTTGCACCTGTCGCTTTTGCAAGTCCGGCAGCATAATTTACAGCATTGTTGGCAATTGCAGAAAAATTGGTCGCGGCGATTATAGTTAGTTGTGAAATCATATAATAGTAATTAAACTTTGTTTGGGCAAAATTGGCAAATTAAACAGCTGTTTAAATTTTTAAATCACCGAAAGATCATTTTTTAGCACTCAACCGTAAAATTTCATTACTGAAAAAACAGGCTTTACTTATTTCTTTAGTATTTTAAAACCATTCCAAATTATAGCATTTCCATCTTTTCAATATTTAGTATTTTTACTTTCCATAAAATCTTTACTAAATGGATGCTAAAAACCTTTTAAAAGAACACGTCTCTAAAATTGCCACCCTGACTGATGAGCAGTTTGAGTATTTCTTTTCGCATTTTAAAACAGAAACGTACAAAAAAGGACAAACCATTATTAGTGAAGAACAACAGGTCGATAAAGAATATTTTGTGGTTTCGGGCTGTCTAAAATCTTTTTATGTGAATGATGAAGTAAAAATGTACATTCTGCAGTTTGCAATGCCAACCTGGTGGGCATCTGATTACGCGGCACTTTACAACAAAACCAAAGCAACAATTAATGTAGATTGCATTACGGATGTCGAAATTCTTTCTCTTTCCAATAATGATCGAGAGAAAATCTGTAGAGAAATACACGAAGTAGAACATTTTTTTAGATGGAGAACCAATCGCGGCTATGTGGCTTCTCAGAAAAGACTGCTTTCTTTTATGAATAATAATACCAAAACGAGATACGAAGAACTGCTGGCTCTCTACCCTGCTTTATACAATACTGTTCCCAAACATTTAATTGCGGCTTATCTCGGTGTTTCGAGAGAAACTTTAAGTCGATTATATAACGCTTCCAAACCACATTAACGAATGTGATCTACATCACGTAATGAACTTCTAAAACCGCCATTACTTTGTACTGTAAATTAATAACAATTTAAAAGTACAACATAATGGAAACTCAAAATTTTAAAATTTCAAACACACAAAGTCAAGTAAACTGGATTGGAAAAAAAGTTACCGGACAACACAACGGAACAATCAATATTAAAGAAGGCAATTTTACTTTTTCTAATGATGAATTGATTGGAGGAAATGTCGTAATTGACACTACTTCTATTGCAATTCTGGACGTTACAGATCCAGCAACCAATCAGCAGTTTGCAGGGCATTTGGCTTCTGATGATTTCTTTTCTACAGACAAATTTCAAACCGCATTTTTGGACATTACAACTGTTTCTAAACAAACGGAATCAGATTATTTTATTGAAGGCAATCTTACGATTAAAGCGATTACACATCCAATTGGTTTCAATTTAAAAGTAAAAACCAATAACGATGAATTGAAAGCTTCTGGTAAAATCATTATTGACCGCACTAAATACGATATGAAATTCCGTTCTGGAAATTTCTTCACCAATCTAGGTGATACTTTAATCTACAACGAATTTGAACTTGACGTTAACCTTGCAGCAAAACTTGCTTAATACTTAGAAATTATGCCATACGTAAAAATTGAATTAACGAGAGAAGGCGTTACCAGAGAACAAAAACAACAGTTGATTTCTGGTATTACAGAACTCATCACTGAAGTTTTAGACAAAGATCCCAATCTGACACATATTGTCATTCAGGAAATAGAATTAGACGATTGGGGATTTGCAGGAGAACAGGTTTCGGTATTGCGTGAAAAAGGCATTACCGCTCAAAGAAAAAAATAACTTTTAAGAATCAGAAAAAATGAAAACAATTATAATTACCGGTGCCTCTACAGGTATCGGTAAAACAACCGCTCAATTATTTTTAGAAAAAGGCTACAATGTAGTCATCAACTCAGCTAATCTGGGCAATCTGCAAAAAACTTTTGACGAATTAGGTCATAAAAACCAATTGGCAATGGTACACGGCGATGTCAGTCTTATTGCAACAGGAAAAAAATTAGTCGAAACTGCCTTAGAACGTTTTGGAAGTGTAGATGTTTTAATAAACAACGCAGGAATTTTTCAGCCAAAATCATTCGTAGAGGTCGAAGAAGAAGACTTGGATCGTTTTTTAAACATTAATTTAAAAGGAACTTTTTTTACCAGTCAAGCAGCAGTAAAACAAATGTTGCGACAAGGCGAAGGTTCCATCATCAACATCGGAACAGTTTTAGTAGATCACGCAATTGAAGGATTTCCTGCTACTGCACCTATTTCCAGTAAAGGTGGCATTCACGCTCTTACTAAACAACTGGCAGCAGAATTTGGTAAAAATAATATTCGGGTAAATGCCATAGCTCCCGGAATCATTAGAACTCCGCTTCAGGCTAAAACGGGTGTAGATGATGCCGACAGTTTAGCAGGACTTCATTTATTAAATCGTATTGGAGAAACCAGCGATGTCGCACAATTGGCGTTTTATTTGGCCGAAAGCAATTTTGTAACAGGAGAAATCATTAATTTAGATGGCGGTCACGTTGCCGGACACAGCATTCAATAATCATAAAGAAATTAAATCATGGAAAGTTTCGGTACAAATGCACCACTGATTACAGCTGTACTCATGAATTACTTTAACGGAATTTACAACGGAGATGTTCCTTTACTGCAAAGTGTTTTTCATCCGCAGGCAATTGTTGGTTTCGATCTAAATGGTGAAACCCATTTTAAAACGGTAAACCAATATCTGGAAGGAGTAAAAAATCGTAAAAGTCCAAAAGAACTTGGAGAAGAATTTAAAATGAAAATTTTATCTTTAGAAATTATCAATAATACGGCTGTAGCAAAAGTTCAGGTTCCGATATTTGAATTTGACTACTATGATTTATTAAGCCTTATTGTTGTTGATGGTAAATGGGTTATCAGTAATAAATTAGCAACTAAAGTAAATTAATATACAATGTGGAATTCAACCAAAATAACGAAATTACTAGGTATTGAGTATCCAATTTTACAAGGTCCGATGGGCGGCGGTTTTTCAACTGCCGCTTTATTGGCTGCCGTAAGTAATGCCGGCGGATTAGGAAGTTATGGCGCTTATACCTTAACTCCAGACGAAATTTGCGAAGCAGGAAAAGAAATCAAAAAAGCCACATCTAAACCATATAACATCAATTTATGGGTAAATGATGTCGATAAAAGCCTGATTAATTATGCTCCTGAAAAACTGGAAAAAATCAAACTGCTTTTTAAACCTTATTTTGATGAACTGGGAATTCCGCTTCCTGATCTTTCTTCTGATATTCCTTCTAAATTCGAAAAACAGGTAGAAGTTTTATTTGAATTGAAGCCCGCTGTTTTTAGTTTCATTTTCGGAATTCCTTCCAAAGAAATACTTCAAGAAAGCCGAAAACTCGGAATCAAAACGATTGGAGCTGCAACAACTTTAGAAGAAGCGCTTGCTCTTGAAGATGCCAAAGTGGACGCCATTATCGCTGCAGGATTTGAAGCCGGAGGTCATAGACCATCATTCTTAAAGCCAGCTCAAGATTCTTTTACAGGTTTATTCACTCTTCTACAACAATTAAAAGCCAAAACCAAAACGCCAATAATCGCCGCAGGAGGAATTATTGACGCAAAAGGGATAAAAGCTGCTATGACTCTAGGAGCCGATGCGGTACAATTGGGAACCGCTTTTATGGTAACGGATGAATCTGGTGCCGCTCCCATTCATAAAGAAATGCTTTTCACTAATCCAAATGTACCTACAACAGTTTCTAAGTCATTGACAGGAAGAATGGGCAGAATGATCAGCAATACCATTTCCGACGCTGTCCCTTTTGAAACCGAAGTATTGCCATTTCCGCTTCAAACCAAATTAATTGCACCTTTAAAAGTGGCTGCACTCGCACAAGGAAGAACCGATATGGTGAGTTTTTGGTCTGGACAAAACACTGGTAATTTGCAACATCATAAAGCTAGTGAACTCATGCAGGCTTTAATTGCTGAAATGTGTGCTTAGTTTTTTTAACGCAAAGTGCGCTAAGTTTTTTTTCCTTAGATTGTGTTTTTAAGTTCGCAAAGCGTTGTGTGCTAATATTGTAGTTTATTAATCTCGCAAAGTTCTATTTCACGCAGATTTAAAATGATTTAAGCAGATCGGTGCAGATTTTTAAATAATTAAAATGAAATCTGCTAAATCTGCGTGAAACAAAATCCTTTTAATCCTAATAATCTGTGGCTTTAAAAATAAAATCCTTTGCGACTCCGCGACTTTGCGAGGTTATAAAAGACAAAGCTTTGCGAACTTAAAATGTCCAGCATTTATATAAAAAAACCCTAGCGCACTTTACGTTAAAAAACACCGCCCCGCAACCTGTCCAGTTCGCCTCAAAGTTTGTCCGTTTCAACAAGTTTCTGATTTCGTTTTTAAGGCTTTCAACGCACATTTGTACCGTTAAATAACTTTAAATATCAAAATTATGAACTCAAAAACAACAAAAATTATCTATTGGACAGGCGCAGTATTAACTTCTTTATGGTTTGGCGCAAGCGGTTTCTTCGAATTAACAAATAATCCATTGGTTTGGGGAATTACACAACAATTGGGTTATCCTGCACATTTTATCTACATCTTAGGCGTTTTTAAAGTAGCTGGAGTAATTACACTTTTAATTCCGAATAAATTATTGCGATTGAAAGAATGGGTTTTCGCAGGCGTATTTTTCGACATCATTTTTGCTTTCTTTTCAAAAATAGCAGTCTTAGGTTTTGGCGCTGCAACTGATGCTATAATTGCCTTTGTAATGGTCAGCGTTACTTATGCTTTGTATAGGAAATTATATACTGCAACATATATTCCAGCGGAATAAATATTTATAGAACTCCAATAAAAACAAATACAAAAGCTCCAGCGGGGAATATAATATAAATATGTCACTCCTCCGGAGCTTTATATTGTAAATGTTTATTCATTGCTATAAATATTTCGCTTCTCCGAAGCTTTACATTACAAACGTCGTATTTGTTTTCTCTATAAATATTTCGCTTCTCTGAAGCTTACAAAAAAAGCTGTCCTTTTTGAGACAGCTCTTTTACAAATTTATTTCACTTTAAATATCTCCAATGAAAAAAGTCATTCTCATTCTCTGTTTTATTTTATCAGCTTTGTTTTTTATTAGCTGTTTTATGTTTCCAGGATTATAAAATCAAGCCAATTAATTTATCTGAATAACGATGAATTAATTGGCTATACTTCTCTATTCTCTATTCTCTATTCTCTATTCTCTATTTTCTATTTTCTATTTTCTACTACCTATTTTCCAGCCAGCTCAAAAATGCTGTTGCTTTTTCTTTTCCGACCAATATTTTTTCTTCCGTGGAAACACTTAATTTTACCAATATCTTTCTCGAGAAATAATGTTCTGCTTCTCTTATAGCCGAAAAATTAACCAAATACTGTCTGTTAACCCTAAAAAACTGAATTGGTGATAAAAGCTTATGAATATCATCTAAAGACTGCGTTAACGGATATTCATTTTTATCTAAGGTCATAATTGTTGGCGTTTCATTTTTGATATAAAAAAACGCAATATTCTCCGTTAAAACCGTTTGATATTTATTGTTTTTGAAAACCAAAAAACTGCTTTTCCCTTTATTTTCGCCATTTCGCGTCAGCAAATAATCAAAGTCAGGCATTGCTTTTTTATTTCTTTGGAAGAAGTTTTTCAGTTCTCCTGCTTTCTTCAAAGCTTGCGAAATACTTTCTCTCGAAAAAGGTTTTAAAACATAATCAATTCCGTTTGACTTAAAGGCTTCAATCGCATAATCATCAAAAGCGGTGCAGAAAATAACAGGTGACAAAACCTCAACATTCTTAAAAATCTCAAAACATTGGCCGTCTGCAAGCTGTATATCCATAAAAATCAAATCGGGCTGATCGTTTTCTAAAAGATAACTCACAGCACCGTCAATACTTTGTATATACGACAAAATCTGAACATCAGGTCTGATGCTCAGAATAAGCTGGCCAAGGGCTTTGGCCGTTTTTACTTCATCTTCAATTATTACGATGGTCATAAATAAGTGGTATTTTTACTTTAAAAGTGGTTTCGTTTTTGTCAATTTCGATTTCTTTGTGCACCAAATGCATAAAACGCTGGTTGATATTATCCAGTCCAACGCCTGTAGAAACTATAGCACCTCTCTTCAACTGAATCGGATTTTCGATTACCAGAAAATCTTTTTCACTGTAAAGCTTAATTTTTAAAGGTTTGTCTAGAGAAACGACATTGTGTTTGATGCAGTTTTCTATCAACAACTGCAAAGCAAAAGGCGGAATAACCGATTCGTATTGTTTTTCTTCGATTTCATTTTCCAAAACAAAACCGTCTTCAAAACGGGCTTTTAAAAGATAAACATACGAATCGAGAATCTGAATTTCTTCTCGAAGCGGAATCAAATCCAATTTTCGGCTTTCTAAGGTAAATCGGTAAAAATCGGATAATTTCAGAATAAAATCGGAACTATTTTCGTCGTTCATATCCACCATCGATTTTAAAGTATTCAAACTATTAAAAAGAAAATGTGGATTGATCTGCTGTTTCAGCAATTCGTACTGAGCGCCAAGATTAACGGCTTTTGTGCGTTCCAATTCAACTCCCATTTGTTGTGTTTGATAGTTTTGAAAAAGCAGATGCAAAAACATATACACAATCAAATTAATCAAAACTCCGCGAAGTTCGAACATAATCGGCGCATCCATTTTAGAAACCTGAAACAATTCCTGATGCGCGATAACCAGAATTACCATTAATAAAATTCCTAATACGACACTCAGTAAAAGTTTCCAGTTAAAGAGACTTTTGGTTGTTTTGTTCGAAGAAAATTTCGGTAAACTGTAAATGTTGTAATACCATATAAATAGGGAAAACAACAGTGTAATTGAAGAATTTATCACAATATCTCCAGGTGTTGATCCGGCATCGAATAATTTAGGAATCGAAGCCAGAATCGCCAGAGCAATCGAACTCCCCCAAATTACTTTGAGCGAAACCTGAAAACGTTTTGGTTTTTCCATAGTTGTAGTTTATAGTCAAAGATAGGTTTATTTGAAAAAGATTTCACGCAGATTTTATAGGATTTTAGCAGATGCGCGCAGATTTTATTGTTCCAGTTCCCGTACAGTTTGTCATTTTCGAACGAGAAATCACACTCGGGATTCGACAAAGATTGGCGACGTACTGTGTGGAATTTCTAGTGTGATTTCTCGTTCCTCGAAATGACAAAAAATGAGAATAAAAACTTGGCGCCTCTGCTCCCGATAGCTATCGGGATTGCGAGATTAAAAAAAATCTGCAAAATCTGCTAAAATCCTTTTCAAATCTGCGTGAAACAAAAAAATCAAGCCCTTTTAACTCCCAAAACAACACCGGAATCCGCATCTTGAACGAAGCCAATAACCTCAAATCCTTGTGCATTATAATTTTTAGGAAGAGAAATTGTAACCGTTCCTTTCTTAGCTTTATTCAAACTAACAGTCTGCAATTGACGTACAATTTGATAATGCGATAAAACCCGATTCGCATTCTCCCCTCTTCTAACATTGCTTTTTGCTTCTTTCTGCACAATTGCAAGCAATAAACGGCTATTTTTTGAAGCGCTTTCCACATTGTACTGTACTGAAAGTATATTGGAGTTTTGAGCAGTTTCTAAACTCAAATCAACCAAAGCAGGTTTCGAAAGTGCCGATTTAATTCCGTTTCGTAAACTCGTTTCCTGCGAACCGATATAATCTGTTTTTCCGTTAATGATCACCTGAGGCGTATAAATTGGTTCTTTTCCCATAAACTGAGCATAATCGTATTGTCTTTTGGTAAAATCGGCATTGCTAAAAATATCTTTCCAACCCTGTTTATCCCAATAATCAACGTGATAGGCCAATACAAAAACGTTTTTATCATGGTATTCGCTCTGAATTTTTCCCAGCAATTCATCTGCTGGTGGACAACTCGAACAGCCTTCTGAAGTATACAACTCCAAAAGCGCAAAACCTTTTTTATCTGCGTTCTGACTGAAAACACCATTTCCAACCAAAAGAAACAGCATTAAAAAACCAGTTAATAATTTTATCTTTTTCATAATTTCTATTTTCTCTCCTGCAAAGTTTTCCAAACCTTGTAGGTATTTTTTTTAAATATTTTAACCTATAATAAACCTACAAGGTTTGGAAAACCTTGCAGGTTAAGCAATTTAGAAATTAAAGAATGTTAATCTCAACGTTTATATTCCCTCTTGTCATTTTAGAATAAGGACAAGTCTGATGCGCCTGAGAAGCCAGTTTCTCAGCAGTTTCCAAATCCAAGCCCGGAAGACTGATATTTAGTCTTGCCTGAAGAAAATATTCTCCCTCTTCGACACATAAATCTACCTCTGCATCTACAGCAGTTTCAGCTGGAATTCTCACACCGAATTTAGCAGCAGCAAGCCCTAAAGCTCCAATAAAACAAGCCGACCATCCCGCAGCAAACAACTGCTCCGGATTTGTCCCCGTACGCGAAGATCCCGGCGAACTTAATTTAATATTCAATTGTTCATCCGAACTTTGAGAAGCTCCTTCTCTACCACCTGTCGTATGTGTTTTTCCTGTGTATAAAACTTTTGTGTTCATGTTTTCAAATTTTAAATTGTTGATTTTTAATTATTTTAATTGATATTGATTTTTGATATTGATATTGTAATTGATATTGAATTTTGAATTTTGAATTTTGGAATTTGGAATTTGGAATTTATTTAGATACATCTATTATTGCCTGAGCAAATGCTTTTGGATCTTCCTGTGGCACGTTGTGCCCAATTCCTTTTAAAATTCTGTGCTCGTATTTCCCTGTGAATTTGCTTGCATAAGCTTTTCCATCCGCGAAAGCGCCGTCAAAATCACTTCCTATTGTAATGCTTGGAACTTTAATTTCTGGTCTTGACGCCAAACGTTTTTCCAAATTATCGTATTTTGTTTCACCTGCTTCAAGCGATTGTCTCCATCTGTAATTGTGAATCACAATTGCTACATGATCGGGATTGTCAAAAGATTGCGCTGTTTGATCGTAAGTTGCTTTATCGAAGTTCCATAACGGAGAAGCTATTTTCCAGATTAGTCTATTAAAATCGTAGGTGTTTTGAGCGTAACCTTGTTTTCCTCTTTCGGTTGCGAAATAATATTGGTACCACCATCCTAATTCAGCCGTTGGCGAAAGCGGTTTTAAGTTCGCTTCCAAATTCACTACGATATAACCGCTTACCGAAACCAAACCTTTTACACGTTCCGGCCAAAGCGCCGATACTGCCACAGCCGTTCTCGCTCCCCAATCAAATCCGCCAATAACAGCTTTATCAATTTTCAGCGCATCCATAAAAGCAATAATATCACTCGCCAAAGCCGCCTGCTGACCGTTTCTGAAAGTATCTTTTGAAAGGAAAGTTGTTGTTCCAAATCCGCGTAGGTAAGGCGTAAAAACGTGATAGCCTTTTGAAACCAAAATCGGAACAACTTCATTGTAACTGTGAATATCGTAAGGCCAGCCGTGAAGCAAGATTACCGGAGTTCCGTTTGACGGACCTGCTTCTGTATACCCCACGTTTAATAATCCAGCATTAATTTGTTTTAAAGTTCCTAAAGAGCTGCTTACTTCAATTGTTTTTTGTTGTGAAGTTTGAGCTTGAGTGAAAGCTACATTCATAAAAAGAATAGCGATTAGAATATTGAATAGTGTTTTCATAATTTTTATTTTTTGATTAGTTGATTATCAGTTAATTTCTTTGTCAAAGGTATCTTGACAACGCCTGTTTTAAAAGGCAAAAAAAGGTGAAGTGGACAAAGTTGAGGGTGAAATGGACAGGCTTTAATTTGAGATCATTTTTAACGCAAAGAGCGCAAAGGATTCGCAGAGAACAAGAAGTTTTGTTTAAGGAGAATGTCGATAGACATTAAGTTCGCAAAGCTTTGTGTTAATCTTGGGCTTTTTAATCGCGCAAAGTCGCGAAGTCGCAAAGTTTTATTTATACAGCTTTGTGAACTTAAAAGAAACTTAGTTTCAACTCAAAAGAATCTTTGTGTTCTCTGCGAATCCTTTGCACTCTTTGCGTTAAAAAACTACCCGCATTTCAACTTGAAACTATTTCTTCATAGTCAAAATAGGTTTTCCTTTTTCAACGATATAAGTTGCCAGTTCCGAAGCCTTAGCATTGGTATTATTTTTAGCCGAGTGCACCACACCTGCTGGAATAAAAAGTACCTCGCCTGCTTTTAGTGTTACAGGTTTTTCGCCTTCGATCTGATATTCCAGCGAACCTTCAACGACGTAAATGACTTCTTCGCCTGGATGAGAATGTTTCCCAAAAGCCGAATGTCCGTCAAAATCGATTCTTGCTTGCACCATTTCTTTTCCCGAAGTACTTAAATCATGTTTTTGCAAATCGATGCGTTTTACTCCTTGCGCCGCAATCTGATTCGGAACCAAAAAGGCAATGATTCCTAAAACGATAATTGCGACTATAACCCATGTTTTTTGTTTTTTCGTTTCCATAATTTCTAGTTTTAAATAGTTGTTTTCTGTTAATTTCTTAGTCAAAAGTATTTCGATAACCCTTCTTACGAAATCAGAAAATAGGTGAAACGGACAAACTCTAAGGTGAACTGGACAGCACGTGAGTTGTGATTTGTGAGAGGTAAAATGTTTGAGGTTTAACCGCAAAGCACGCAAGTTTTTTTGCTTACAGGATCTTTATAAAAACGCAAAGAACGCAAAGCTTTGTGTTTATTTTTTGCCACAGATTATAAGGATTAAAAGGATTTTTTAATCTGTGAAATCTTTGGCAAAAAAATAAAAATTCGCAAAACTTTAAAAAGAAAACTTGGTGCCTTAGCGCCTTGTGGCAAAAAACGAGCAAAAAAAAATCAGGATTAGCATTTTACACCATCCTGATCTTTTGAATTAAAAATAACCTTCGCTTTTATCTTCTTCCTCTAAAGCCTCCGCCGCCTCTGAAACCGCCACCGTTAAATCCACCGCCGCTTCTTTGGATATTTTGGAAATTTCGGGTTTGCATTTCACCGCGATCTCTGGAAATAGCCGAGCGATCGAGGTCTCTTGTAACATCTGGACGTCCAGCTTCACCAAGCGGTTTATTAGGTTGTCCAAGCGTTTGATCTGCTTTAGGGAAATTATCTCGCATTCCGTCACCCATTCGGGTTTCACCACCTAAATTTTGATTGTCGCGCTGCATACGTTCTCCTGCTCCATTTGCACCAAGACCTTTATTATCGCGCTGAATTCGTTCTCCAGATCCATTAGTCCCAAGTCCTTGGTTAGCTCTATTCTGAATTCCCTCACCCGATTTTTTGGACGAACCTAGAGTTCCCGCTTGTGTCCAGCCGCCGTTTCCGTTATTGTAATGGCTCCAGTTTCCGTTCGCATCTTTTTTATAAATATGTCCGTCGTGACCGGCATAAACATTATTATTGGTATGAATTGTAGTTCCTCCGCCTCTTCTGTGGGTGATTACACCTTTATTTCCGCCCGAAGTTTCATAACCAATTGCCGTTCCGCGTCGGGTTGTGATATGTCCTGTCTGTGCCCATTGATTTCCGTTTGTCGCAGCCGAATGTCCCCATTGTGCATACGCATTATGCCCTTGATTGGTTCTCGCATAATTTCCCGTCCACGGATTATATGTGCTTGCTGCCGTGCGCCCGCCATACCAGCCTTGCACACTTGCAGAACGTCCGTATCTTCCTGTTGCAGGATTATACCAAGCCGAAGTTCCCGCTGCACCATAAGGTCCGTAAACACGTCTTCCTGCAGCATAACCGCCCGTCCACGGATTGTAAACTGCACCGCCTCCGTATGCATAAGGCCACGGACGATAAATTGGATACAGTCCGCCGTAATACATATAAGGCGGATAATACCATCCTGTACCATACGATAATATAGCGCCAAACGTAGCACCAATAATAAAAGCGCCCAAATAACCCGCTGTCGAACTGCTTTCAACAGTTGTATCGGTTGTGGTTTGCGTAACATACGTAACATTATACACCGGCGAACTTGGCGGAATCGTATAAATTTCTTTCGGAACAGAATCGCAGGTTTTCCAAGGCCCGTTCGGACTTGTCGACATAAACCAAACCGCCTGAAAACACAAATAATACAAATCGCCCACTTTTATAATCTTTTCTTGCGTATTGCTTGCATATTGCATTTTCGTTCCCTCAATAGGTTTAAACTGAGGTGTTCCGCCATCATACGATACTTTTACTTTGGCTTCAGCGTCCGATTTCTTCAAAATAGCCGTTGTTGGAACTTGTGCCAGCATTACAGCATCATTCGCTTCCTGTGTTCCAGGCACCGACGACAATACATTGGCACGCGGAGAATCTTTCGGAATTTTAGCAAAATCAGCCGGAAGACTATTTCCTGCATACGACCAAGGCCCTGTCAAATCTTTAGACTTAAACCATCTTCCGGACAATAACACATAATACTGCCCTTTATTTTCGTCGGCAAAAACGTCATTTTCGGTGTTGTCTATGTATAACAATTTCGTTCCCGGAATTTTCTCAAATTTCGGACTTCCATTTACGGCAATCAATTCAGCCGGTTTATTGCTGTAGAAAATCTCTGGAGCTACGCCAGAAGATGGAGGCGGAATCATTTTTTTAACATCATCAAAATTCTGTCCCGAAGGCAGGTTGCTTAACCCCGAAGGTAACTTGGTTGTTTTTGTCCATTTGCCTGCCACATCTTTCGAAGTCAGCCAAATATTCTCTACCAACAGGTAATAATCTTTTGTAGTTTTATCCAAAAACAAATCCCAATTGGTATTGACCACATATTGAATATCCGTTTTTTCTACAGGCACCAAAACCGGTTCTCCCTGCACAATAAGCAAAATAGCTGGGTTTGTACTGTAAAAAATGGTCGGAGGATCATTTTTAGACGCGATTCCCTTAGACGGACTTTTGGTATGACTCAAATCTGCCAAAATACGATCTACCGAAATAGGATCTCCGCTTTTAGGCAATGTTTCTTTAAAGAGCTTTTCCATTTCTGGCACTTTCTTTTTGTCCAGAGCAGGAAAACGGATATCGGTTACCTGAAGATTTTTAATAAAAGCGCTTCGGTTGTCTTTGTCTACCAACGTTTCCGCTTTTAGAGAAGCCACGCCCAAAACCTGTTTTCCGTCTTTTGGAGTCAGCGAAAAAGCCACTCTAGCGGTAATCTCTTTAAAATCTTTCCAGTCGTCAACCTGAGGCTGATAATAAACCAGTTTTGTACTATTATTTTCGGCTTCACGAGGCCAACCACGATCTGCAATTAAGGTCGTATCGGCAGTATCAGACTTTACAGCTTCAGAACCCGACTGCTCTGTCTCTTTATCTTTTTTGCAGGAGAACAAAACCGTACTCAAACAAACTGCAAGTAGTAGAAAAGCATTTCTCATAAATTTTAAGGTTAGATTATTCATTGAAAACTTTTATTCGATCGTCTTATTAAATTGTTCGTATAAAATTAAATTCAACGCATAAATAAAACTAAAAATCAGCCGCTTACTTTGTTTCACATTATAATTTGAAACCAAATAAATACCTCAATGATTCTTCTTTTCCTGATTTAAGATTCTATTCTGTCATAATTAAAGTGAGCTAAAATGAAGTATTGATATTAATAAGGAGCTGATTCCCGCTATCCGCTATATCTTTTGTGGTGAACCCCACCACAAAAGGATGCCGCTACTATCGGGGCTAAGGCACTCGGTTTCAAAAGGAAGTTTTCGGGAAATTAATATTTAAGAATTGTATTACTTTTTAGATTATAAAACCAAGTTGTTTTTTAATATATTTGCGCTTCCTAAATTACAGAAATATGATACTTAAAAAACTTCTTGCCCATGTGGTATGGTGGCGGCATTGGAAACAACCGTAACGCTTCTGTAAGCGTAGGACACCTAAGCTACATGGGTTTTATATTTCCTAAATTACAGAGTTATGAGTACCAAAACCCTTTCAAAAGAAGCCGAAATCGGTCTAATGAATTTCTTCAACGACAGAATTGACCCACTCGATATGGCGAGAGCCATTAGACAGGTAAATCTAACCCTCGCATTGGGCGTTCTAAACGATCAAGAAAACATTCAGCTAAACGCTGCCAAACTTGGAGACAGCTTCTATTGGCTCAATGAACTAGCCGAAATTTTAGATCCTTATCTGGATTTGGAGTAAGTCTTTTTTGAAAAATTAAAACCCTTGGTCTTTTTGGAGATTGAGGGTTTTGTTTTTTATTATCCGTATAAATACTCTTTTTTATTTATTTAAATAACAATATACTTGCCTTAAATATTTTTATTTAAAAATTACGGATTTCCATAAAAATATTATTTACTAAAAAATAATATTTGCTTTGGGATTAAAAATGAAACTTATGATATGTATTCAAATTAAAGATTAATTTAACTGAACATCACAATAATGGTTTTTATATTTGTGATATTCAATTTAATTAGAAATAATATGAACCGCAGCACAATATATTCTATTGGACATGGAAACAAAACTTTGAAAAAATTCATCGAAGAGTTACTCGCCTATAAAATAGAGTTTTTATTCGATGTAAGATCGAAACCATATTCTAAATTTAATCCGCATTTCAATAAGGATTCATTAGAAGCTGAACTTACACAGAATGGTGTAACATATATATATGCTGGTGATTTTTTAGGTGGGCTTCCTAATGATATAACTTGCTACGTAAAAGGAAAGGTCGATTACGAAAAAGTAAAAGAAAAGGATTTTTTTAAAACAGGAATAAATACAATAGTTGAAGCAAATCATGAAAAAATGATAATAGCATTAATGTGTAGTGAAACTAAGCCTGAAACCTGTCACAGAAGTAAATTGATAGGTCAAGAATTATTAAAATACAATATTTCTGTTAATCATATTATTGATTCGAGTTTAATTAAAGATCAAGCAAAAGTGATGAACGAATTCATGCAAGGTAAAAATTTAACAAATCTATTTGGAGATGAACCTTTAACATCTAAAAAGAAATATTAAAACTTATGAAAATTTATACTATTGGTGTTTACAATTCAACTGAAGATATTTTCTTTAAAAAACTTATTGAAAATAAAATTGATACTTTTATTGATGTAAGACAAAGAAGAGGTGTCAGAGGTTCAAAGTATTCATTTGTCAATAGCAATAAATTACAAGAAAAATTATCCTTATTAAAAATAAAATATATTCATCAATTAGATTTAGCTCCAACTAATGAAATTAGGAATTTACAAAAGAAAGCTGATCTAAAAAAAAATGAGCTAAAACAAAGTCGTGAAGAACTCGACAGCTCTTTTAAAAATGCATACAAAAGCACAGTCTTAAACAAGTTTGATTTCCAACACTTTATAAACAATCTTCAAGAACAAAATTCTTCAAAAATAGTTTTGTTTTGTGTAGAAGAAAACTCAAGTGCTTGTCATAGATCTTTAATTACAGAAAAAATAAAAAATGAATTTAACTTAATTATTAATCACTTGTAATGTATGAATGTACTAATCGTGGCAAAAACAAAATGGGGAGACTACTTCTGCATAGGAGGAATTGAAATTACCACAAATAAATATTTACGTCTTATGGATTTAAATGGTGGCTATCAACCATTTAACACTCCTTTTAAGGTTGGTCAGATTTGGAACATTACATACAAACCAACTCCTGGTGTACCTCCACATATAGAAGATGTTCAAGTTATTTCCAAAACACATATTGATACGGTGAACCCAAATCAGTATATTTTAAATAATTGTAAAATCTGGAAAGGTGATCTAAATGATGTTTACGATTTTAAATTAAAATGGAACAATGGAAGAGGTTTCTTAAATGATCCTAATGATCTTCCCATAAACAGTGTTGGTTTTTGGCAAACTGATAAAGATTTAATTTTAGGAGATAATTTTGGAAAGCCTTGTTATAATTACAATTATAATAGCTTTTTAAAAAGAAATAAAAAAATGCCTTATAAAGGAGAAGTTCCCCCTATTGGTAATATTCCTGCTGGGACATTAATAAGACTGTCTCTAGCAAAATGGTGGAATCCACCTGACAATCCTATGATGGAAAAAAGATGCTATCTTCAACTTTCTGGATGGTATTAAAAAGTCCAACATACTAAAATGTTGGACTTTTTAAATATTAACTTCTTTGAACATATCCAAATTAACTTAACATTAGTAATAATTGTTCATCGCTAATATTTGGGAAATTATTTTTAATGTGAGTTTGAAATTCTAAAAGAGAACCATTATATTTTTTAACGAAATCAACCAACTCTCCTTTAGGTTTTTTGAAATGTTTATTAATATTTTTAATAATCGCTCTTCTGGTACCATTTTTTAGTCTATTTATGAATCCTTTTGAGCCATTAACCCTTAATGTTCCTGCTAGAATTTCTTTAGACAAATAATTACTAGATATAAACCAATTAAATGCATTAGTGTAAGCTCTTTCTCCTCCTATCAAAAATTTAGGAACCAATATGATTTTTTTTCCTGCGAATGATGGAAGATTAGCGTCTTTAAACATCCAACAATTTCTAGTGGAATCAAAATATTCAATTTGAACTTTTGAAGTTGGAATGTTATGTAATATACATTGCTCATAAGTGAAATCAGCAAAAATATCTCTGCAAACATTTGCCAAGGTATCAGACATATTATCAGCTCCAATTCCTTTCACCAATAACAAAACATTATGCGCTTCATTTGTTATAGATGCCCCTCCTCTTGCGAAAAGATTATTACTTAATGAATCGAAAATTACTTCAGCCTTAGTGAACCCAATTCCCTTTCCTTTATTAGTCTTAGAATATCCAAATCCATACTCATTTGCTTCCTGCAAATGTGATAGAAAAGCAAGTCCATTTATTCTATCATTAGGAACAATGTAAGTTCTATTCAAATTCTCTAAAAATGACTTACTTCTTAAGTATACTTTTTTAGCTACTTTATTCTGCAAATTATTAGCAATATTGTATGGGTCAATAAAAAGCTCCAAATCACTTCCCAATAAAATATTTACGTGTTCTGTTGATTTTGTGACATTAAAATGTCCATTAAAATTTTTCTTATATTTTTTCATTTTATTTAATTTTTTATAATTCCACTCCTTACAAAATCGGAGTGGAATTATTGGTTATGTTTGATAGCTCTATTTCTTACCTTTACTATCACTTCTGTTACTTCTAATATGTTCTTTAACCTCTATCTTTTTCCCGTCAACAACTTTCGTATATGCAGGAATTCTATTGAATTTCTTTCCGTCTGAGTCTTTAGCCATGATTTTACACCTCCTTTCTAATATTTTGTATTATTAAACTTCTTATATTTACATATACAAGATTCAGTGACAAAGCATTATCTAAATTAAAAATTGCTGAATACTGTCACTGTTTTAAGTATATATTAATATAAACATTCAATAAATTGAGAAAAAGTGAAATAGAAGATATGCTTATGAATTTCTCTTATAAAGGGGAGTTTCCATCAGATGCGCAAAATTCATTTGTGACATTTTATAGAGAATATTCAAAATACCTATATAAGGTGGTGTTTGAAGCAAAGAAAAAATATACTTTTTTAAGAGATGATATTATTGATGATATTGTAAATAATACCTTTCTGAAAATCTATGAGAATCCGTTGTTGTTCCAAATAGATGACTCTCACACAGATATTATTACTGATGCTCGTTTTAAAGCTTACTTAGCTACTATTGCAAAAAATAATCTGAAAGACTTACTAAAAATAGAAATAAAAGAAAATCATTTAAAAATTATTGATGATGAAGAACAAATTTTTAATCCGCCCGAAATTGAAATTGAAGAAAATGTCGAACTTTCTCAAATGAGAACAATCTTGGATGAAGTACTAAATTCATTCAAAGAAAGAGACAAGGCTATTTTACTTACTCTCTATGAATTTTATGAAGAAGGAAAAAATACCCCTTCTGAAACTTTGGATTGGCTTTGCAAAGTTCATAATACCACTAGAGATAATATTAAAGCTATTAAAAGTAGATGTACAAAAAAAATAATTGAGCATTTTAATAGCAAACTGGGAAACGCAAACACAATCTCTAAATGAGCAAACATAATAAATTAATAAAAGTAATTCGATCTCAAGGATATATATTCCCAACTGATGAGGAAAGTGTAATTGAATTTGAAAAAAAATACAAAAAGGATATTGAGGCCATCCAACCAAAAGAATGGGACGATCCTATTAATATTCTTAAAAAAGGGATTATAAACAAAATAGATATTTTACAGGAGAAAAATCCATATTCTGATAATTTAGCCCAAGCTGCCAGAGATGGAAAACAATTGTCTTCAGAAATATTAAAAAAAATGCGAGAAGATAGAAAAAATAATGAATAAATATTTATCGCTACATCGAAAAAAGGAATTATCAGATTTAGCAGAATTTATTGCAAATTCTTATTGTCCAGATAATGTAATAAATCCTGAATATATCGCAACTAAAAATTCTATTTCTTTCTGTTATGGAAATTATGAGCAATATTTCGATGGAATGATTGAACATCTAAACAGTAAGTTTCATATTTATTTGAATATAGATAGATTAAAACATTCTCATACTGTTCGATGTAGGTTTACATTTGCACATGAGCTAGGGCATTATTTTATTGATGAACATCGAAATGCCCTTTCATCTGGTTTAGTGCCAGCTCATAGTTCTTTTACTAATTTTTCATCAGACAAATATGTAGAATGGGAAGCTGATTATTTTGCCTCTTCTTTACTTATGCCAAAAGAACGTTTTCGAAAAGATTGTTTTAAGAAAAAATTTAGTTTTTTATTATTAGATCAATTGGCAAAAAAATACCAAACAAGTTTAACATCTACAGCTATTAAATTTGCTGATATTGGAACTCATCCTATTTTAATAATCTTTGGAGAAGACAATAAGATAAAATGGTATTGGACTAGTGAGGATTTTCCTTTTAAATCAATTCTTTACAATAAGTATAAAATTCCAGAACAAACTGCAATGGGAGAATATTTCAACAAACAAAAGAGATATGAAAAAACTCAAGAAGTATGGGCTATAGATTGGTTTCAGAATGTATCAAATTCCGATACAAATAGAAAATTTTTAGAACATTGTATACCTTATAAAAATCAAGCTTTAAGTATTATCTGGGAAGAATAAATATAATTCCTAAGAAATCAAAATAAAGAGCCTGCATTTCCAGCAAGCTTTTTTTATTTTCAAAGTAACTATAACGATCATCCAAAGTTTATTCCCTGTCCATAATAATATCGGTTCCCACCATAAAACGGCAGTATAAAGTCTTAAATAGGAAAACATTTTAGCATGATCTCTTGTTTCCCATTTTATTCTTAGACGACCTTTTATATCATACACCTATCTCAATCAATAATTATAAATTATTTTTATAACTACTAAAAATTATTAATTTGATTAATAAATACCTTCCCTATACCTTTGTCTCATCAAAATCAAAGAAACGATTTGAACATCTTAAAAAATAACTTTAAAAAATTAGCAATCATGAAATTTACAAGAAGAGCAAACGCAAACTGGAAAGGTACAGGAATGGAAGGAAAAGGAACCATTAGTACACAAAGCACCACTTTAGATAATGCACAATTGTCTTTTAAAACACGTTTTGAGCAAGGTGTTGGAACCAACCCTGAAGAATTAATCGCAGCAGCACATTCTGGCTGTTTTACCATGCAGTTAAGCTTTTTATTGTCTGAAGCTGGTTTTGTTCCAGAAGATTTAGACACAACCGCTAAAGTAACTTTTGAAGACGGAACTATCACTTTAATTGCTTTAGAACTTACAGGAAAAGTTCCTGGAATTTCTGCAGAAGATTTTCAGCAAACTGCTCAAAAAGCAAAAGAAATTTGTCCTATTTCTAAATTGCTGAATACGGAGATTACTTTATCTGTTACACTTAGTTAAATTCCAATTCTTTTAAATTCCAAATTCCAAATCTTTGTGGAGTTTCTTGCGGAGAATTGCTTCCCCTGTTTGCTATCGCTCGAGTCCAAATTCCAACTCTCGGTGGAAAATTGGAATTTGGGATTTCAAAATTGGAATTTGTTTTAATTCTAAAATCTATAATCTATAATCTAAAATAAAAATGAAAACACTATATAAAAGCTATTTAGCATTCGCAGCAATGATCTTTAGTTTATTATTGACATCAGTTCAGGTAAACGCACAAAAAACAGCTCCAAAAATTAAAAACGTAGTATTGGTACACGGTGCTTTTGCAGACGGTTCGGGGTGGAAAGGTTTGTATCAGGCTCTAACTAAAAAAGGCTATAATGTAACGATCGTTCAGAATCCGTTGAGCTCTTTGGAAGATGATGTAAAAGCAACCAATTTGGCTTTGGACAAACAAGACGGACCAACAATTTTAGTTGGACATTCTTGGGGAGGAACTGTAATCACTGAAGCGGGAAATCACCCGAAAGTAGCGGCATTGGTTTACGTTGCGGCTTTACAGCCTGATAATGGCGAAAATTCGGTTCAATGGTTGCAAACTGCACCTCCAGCTCCTGAAAATGGCGTATTGAATCCAGACGATAAAGGAATCGCGTATTATGATAAAGCAAAATTCCACGCTGGTTTTGCAGGAGATTTAAGCAAAGAAGATGCTGACTTTATGTTTGCTTCGCAAGGTGCTTTTTATGCTCAAGGTTTTTTAACTCCAATTACAAAAGCAGCCTGGAGAACTAAACCTTCGTACGGAATTGTAGCAACTGAGGATAAAAGTATTGTTCCGAGCATTCAGCACGCAATGTACAAACGTTCGAACACTAAAATCACTGAAATTAAAGGAAGCCATGTGGTGTTTATTTCTCAGCCGGAGAAAGTTGCCAATGTGATTGTTGAAGCATCTAAAAATTAAATTCCAATATTTTAAATTCCAAATTCCAATGAATTAGGAGAAATTTCAAATAAAAATTCCAAATTCCAATTACTGTATAACTTGGAATTTGGAATTTTTAATATTGGAATTTTTAACGATACTTGCTAACCTCTTTAATAAAATAAGGAGAATCGTTCCAGCGGATTTTTCTGTAACTAAAATCTTTTTTGAGCGATTCGGGAAGGCAGTTCCAGATAGCTTCGTTCATTTTTTCGAGCAATAATTTCTTAGAGAAAGAATCCGAAACTACTAGGCTGATTTCTCTTACGGGAACGGGTTCTTTAAAAGGTTTAAAAAGTGCGCCCGTTTCGTTTAAAGTAGAAAGCTTTGGAATAATCGCAAATCCTAAATGGGCGCGAACCAGATTTTTTAAGGTTTCTATAGAATTGATATCGTAGGTAAACTGCTCTTTTATTTTGTCGGATGTTTTTAGTCCGCAGATATCGAGCAATTGCGCGTTGTAGCAGTATTCGTGATGCAGGAGCAATAATTCGGTTTTGTCGCCGGGCTGCATTTCGTAAAATTCTTCATTCGCCATTGGATGCGTCTGATTTAAATAGGCTACAAAAGGCTCTTTAAAAACAACATGCTCAATTAAATTTGGATTTCCTGTTGGGGTTGCCATAATCGCTACATCGATAGCACCTGTTTCCAGATCTTTCATTAAATGTCCGGTATAACCTTCTTTAATAATAAAATGCACTTTTGGCGCCGCTTCTTTCATAGCCTGAATAAAAAGCGGAATCAAATAAGGTGACAAAGTGGAAATAATGCCAAGTTTCAACTCTCCTTCCAAAAGATTTTTTTCGTTGATTACAAAATCACGAATTTCATCGACTTCACGAAGAATCTTTTTGGCTTTATTGATAATTTCAATTCCTAAAACAGTTGGCGTTAACGGAACTCTGTTTCGATCAAAAATCTTGATTCCGATTTCTTCTTCCAGATTTTTTAACTGAATCGTAAGGCCTGGCTGTGTTACCATACAAACTTCGGCCGCTCTTGCAAAATGGCGTTCTTCGTCTAAAGCAACAATATATTTTAACTGTTGAATGGTCATTCTTTTGAGGTGCTAAGATACTTAGATGCTAAGGTACTAAGTTGTTGAGTTTTTACAGTGAAAACTTTGTCAAAGTTTGAAAATTTGACAAAGTGCTCTAAAAGCGTAAATTATTTAGAATGAAAATAATTATCATCTTTTTCATAGAAAATTGAATCCATACTATACAATTTATCGTACATTAACAAAATGGATTAAGGGAATGCTGTAAATTCAAATGGAGTAGTTTTTGGAGCATATTGAGTTTATCATTCCTAAATGAAGTTTTTTTCAAAGTAAACTAATTTGAAACAAAAAAGCGATCACCTAACCGATCGCTTTTTCTTTTTACTTAATTAAGAGTTGATTTTGATTTAAGCCAAAACCATTCCGCCATCCATAATAACATCAGCACCGGTCATAAAAACTGCAGCTTCACTGCTTAAATTCGAAACCATTTTTGCCACATCTTCTGCCCTTCCCATTTGTTTTAGTGGCACTTTTTCTACTACAACATCCATAATGCCTTTTACGGTGGTTTCGTCCAAACCAACTTTGTTCATGACTTCGGTTTGAGTTGGCCCCGGACTAACGGAATTCACACGAATCTTTCTTGGCGCTAATTCTAAAGCTGCCGATCTCATAAACGAATTCAAAGCGGTTTTACTCGCCGAATAAACCGAAGATCCCGGCCCCGGCATACTCGCAGTATTCGAAGAAAGAAATACCACCGAAGCACCCTCTTTCAGAATCGGGATGAATTTGCTTAAAGTGAAAAAAGCGCCTTTTAAGTTCACATTCATAATATTGTCGTACAACTCTTCTGTAGTTTGTTCAATTGTTCCCAAGCCCGCAATTCCGGCATTAATAAACAAAATATCAACTGAACCAAAATCGGTTTTTACTTGTTCTGCCAGTTTTTCGATATCCGAAATATTTGATTGATCTGCTGTAATGGCTGTAACGCCTAGTCCTAAAGCAGCTTTTTCTATGGCTTCTTTCCTTCTTCCTGTAATAATTACGTTAGCACCTTGCTCTTTTAATAATTGGGCTGTAGCATATCCTATTCCGCTGTTGCCGCCCGTTATGACTGCCACTTTATTTTTTAAATCGTCCATTTTATATGTTTTTTAAATTAATGAGACAAAGGTAAATCCAAAATGGTATAACTTTGTAACCAGTATCACAGAGTATACCAGAAGTACATTTTAACATTAAAAAGGTACCCAAAAATCAGTTTTATGCAAAAGCTAGTTTTTTATGTTAAATATAAAGTTCGTATTTTTTGTTTTTTTAGTTAAAATTCTTCGATTTATTCAGATTTACAACTCATTTTTCTTAATTTATTTTTAAAACTTCATTAAACGCCTGTTAAATCTTAATAAGAATTCATTGAAAATTCTGAAGAAAAAGGTATATTTGAGTAATACTGAATTTTATTATCGTGCAAGAAAAAACAAAATCACATAGTTTTATATTTCCAAAAACTCCTACTGGAGTCGACGGACTAGACGAGATTACGGAAGGAGGATTTCCGCAAGGACGACCAACCTTAATCTGCGGTGGCGCTGGATGCGGCAAAACATTATTATCGATGCAATTCCTTATTAAAGGGATTACAGAATATGACGAACCTGGAGTTTTCATGTCTTTTGAAGAACCTTCGGACGATCTTACGCTAAATGTTAAATCATTAGGCTTTGATTTAGAACAGCTTAAAAAAGATAAAAAACTGGTTGTAGATCACGTCCGTGTGGAAAGATCGGAAATTGAAGAAGCAGGCGAATATGATCTGGACGGCTTATTTATTCGTTTAGGACACGCCATCGATTCTATAAAAGCCACTCGTGTTGTATTGGATACCATTGAATCGCTGTTTGCTGGTTTGGACAATCAGGCTATTTTACGGGCAGAATTACGAAGATTATTCCATTGGCTTAAAACCAAAGGCGTAACTGCCGTTATTACGGGAGAACGCGGCGAGGCTACACTAACCCGTCAAGGCTTGGAAGAATACGTTTCGGACTGTGTAATCGTTCTCGATCATCGTGTCATTGAACAGGTTTCCACCAGAAGGCTTCGAATTGTAAAATACCGAGGTTCAACACATGGAACGAACGAATATCCGTTTTTAATTGATGAAGATGGAATTTCCGTACTTCCGATTACTTCTTTGAAATTGGATAACGAAGTTTCGTCAGATATTATTTCTACAGGTGTTCCCGGACTCAACGAAATGTTTCATGGCGGCGGGTTTTATCGCGGCAGCAACATTTTGGTTTCCGGAACGGCAGGAACGGCTAAAACAACAGTTGCCTGTTATTTTGCCAATGAACAATGCGAAAAGAACGAAAGAACGATTTATTTCGCTTTTGAGGAATCACCACATCAATTGGTGCGCAACATGAGATCAATCGGAATTGATCTGGAAAAACACATCAAGAAAGGCATTTTGCAAATTCATTCTTCCCGTCCGTCATTGAATGGTCTGGAACTGCATTTGCTTACGCTTAGAAAATTAATCAAAGAGTTTGAGCCTACTACAATTATTATTGACCCGATCAGTAATCTTATTTCCGTAGGAAGCGAACATGAAGTCCGCTCTATGCTGGTTCGATTAATCGATATGCTGAAAGCCAATAATATTACGGCTATGTTTACGTCATTAAACAAACAGACGGATAATTTTAGACCAGATCTGGCAGAAGAATCGGTTTCGTCATTGGTTGATACCTGGATTACAGTTCGTGATATGGAGGGAATTGGCGAAAGAAACCGCGGAATTTTTATTATTAAAGCCCGCGGAATGGGACATTCTAACCAAGTGAGAGAATTTATCATAACAAGTAACGGAATTGAATTACTGGATGTAGAATTAGGCCCACAAGGGATTTTAACTGGTGCCGCAAGACAATCTTATCAATTCAAAAAAACCATGTCTGACATTAAGCTTCAAAACGAAATCAGCAGAAAAGACAGGGAAATTGAACGTAAACGCAAAGTTCTTGAAGCTAATATTGAAGCTTTAAGAAATGAATTTGAATCGGCAGAAGAAGAACTGAGTATCCTTAAAGCAACAGAAGAATTGCAGGAAAAACTGTCTTCTAAGAAAAAATAAATCAAATGAAAAAAGAAGTAGCCGAATGGCAATTATTGCTTTATATAGCAGGGCAAACGCCAAAATCGATCAAGGCACTCGAAAACATAAAGAAGTATGCCGAGGAACATTTAAAAGGAAAATACAGCATCGAGATTATCGATTTACTGAAGAATCCGCAATTGGCAGAAGGCGATCAGATTTTGGCCGTACCTACTTTGGTGCGTAAATTTCCCGAGCCTATTCGTAAAATTATAGGTGACCTTTCTAATGAAGAAAGAGTGCTTGTAGGGCTTAACATCAAACCTATAAACTCTTAATCATGGAAGATTCATCTGATGGCACTAGTACAACCAAACATAAGTTTACACTTTTTGTTTCCGGTATGTCTGTTAAATCAGGACATGCAATCGAAAATATACGCAAAATCTGCGACACCTATCTCACGGACAATTATGAATTAGAAATTGTCGATATCAGTCGTGATAAAGAACAAGCTGTAATTCATCAAATTGTAGCCATTCCGACATTGATAAAAACACAGCCGGAACCTAAAAGGATTATTCTGGGCGATTTATCAGACAAAGAAAAAGTATTATACATACTTAATTTAAGCCAGTAATTTGAAGGAGAATAAAAAAGATATAGCCGATTTATTAGCAGAAATTGAATCATTAAAGGAAGAACTTTATGAATCAAACAGCATTGTTAATGCCATAAAACAAGGAGATGTAGATGCGCTTGTGGTAAGCAGTAACGGAGTTCCCGAGATTTATTCTCTGGAAACTGCCGATTACACCTATCGTCTTCTTATTGAAAAATTTGGCCAGGGCGCATTAAGTATTACCAGAAAGGGACTTATACTGTATTGCAATGAATATTTTTCGAAACTAGTCGGCATTCAATCAGAAAAAATAATAGGGAATTACCTGAATGAATATTTTGTGAATCCTGAACAGTTTGTTTCGTTAATTGAAGCATTACGATACGGCATCACAACGCATGAAATTCTTTTTAAATCGGAGAACGAAAAACAGACTTTTCCAGCTTATATTGCCTTAACTGACCTTGAACCTGCCGTAGAAGCAATTGGTATTGTAATTACAGATTTGACGGAGAAGAAAAAGCACGAAGAAGCTTTAATTCGCCATCAGAAAGAACTAGAAGAAAAAATACATGAGTTGAATAAAACCAATCGCAATCTGGAAGAATTTATTCATGTGATCTCGCACGATTTAAAAGAACCGCTGCGGAAAATCGTAATGAACACCAGCAGGATTGACGGAAGTTATTTTAAAGAAGCCGACGCAAAAGCCATTAACGTCATGAAATTATCGGCCTTGCGTTTGAATTCACTTGTCGATGATTTGGTTCAATATTCGTCCCATACGGCGCAGGAAGAACGTACCGAAATAAATCTGGAAACTATAATTGCTCAGGTTATTGAGGATTTTGAAGTTGTAATAGCAGATAAAAAAGCACATATCAAAACTGGAAAACTACCCATAATCAAAGCTTCCAGAGTACAGATGAGACAGCTTTTTTCGAATCTTATTTCAAATGCGATCAAATACAGCAAAGCCAATATTGCTCCCATGATAGAAATTTCGCAGGAAGAAAATTTAGATGCTGAAATACCAAATCAAAACGCTAAATTTGTAAAAGTGCAGATTAAAGATAATGGTATTGGAATGGAAGAAAACCACTTGCTCAAAATCTTTATCATTTTTCAGCGTCTGCATGCCCGAAATGAATATTCAGGAAACGGTATTGGTCTCGCAATCTGTAAAAAGATTATGGAAAACCATTCCGGAATCATTACCGTTGAAAGCACATTGAACGAAGGCACAACATTTAACCTTTACTTCCCAATCGTATAAAATGCCACAAAAGTACAACTTACATATCATAATTGCCGAAGATGACATGGACGACGCCGATGTTATCACAGAAACTTTTACCAATAATCCCAATTTTAGCAAAGTCAGCCTTGTTGCCAATGGCGAAGAATTGCTGAATTATCTCAAAAATCCTTCTAACGAAAATCCCGATGTTATTCTTACCGATATCAATATGCCTATTATTGACGGTATCGAAGCTTTACAACAGATTTTGAATACTAATGAATTAAAAAACATTCCGTGTTTTGTGTATTCAACAAGCATTAATCCGTCTTATAAAGAAAAATGCGATGATCTGGGTGTAAAAGCGTATCTGATTAAACCGTATTCATTTGAAGCTTTTGCTGAAATTCCGAAAACTATCCTAAGCATTATTCAAGCTTAGATTTCGTTTCATATTAAACTCTTTTTTTTCATTATTTTAGATTTATGGTATAACTTTGTAACCAGAAAATTTTTCTAACTAATGCTGTTTTGTTATGGAAAGAAACCAGAAAGAAGAAGTACAGGCACTTCAGGACACTTTACATGTTTTGGGCGGTAAATGGCGACTGCCGATTATAAACTCCATTTGCAACGGAAACAATCGTTTCAGGGAAATCGAACGCAGTATTCCTGGAATTACAACGCGCATGCTTTCGAGAGAATTGAAAGAAATGGAACTCAATATGCTCATTAAAAGAACTGAAGACCGCGATGCTGAAATTCAGGTTAAATACGAATCAACACCATATTGTAAATCTTTTGGTCCTGTAATCGAAGAAATGATAAAATGGGGAAAATCGCATCGCGAAGAAATAATTCGAAACTCTTAAAATATTCTCCTGCAGATTTCGCAGATTTTGCAGATTATACAAGTCAAAAAAAATCTGCTTGATCAGCTGAATCTGCGGGAGAAATACACATAGCCTCAATTAAAAAATTAGCACCAAAATTAAATCATCGAGAGCTCTTAAAAGCACAACAACATTTTGACTAAAGAATAATAAAAGCATAATGTAAAAAACTTAAAAAGTGCTTAAAAATGTAGTTTTTTATGATTTTTAGCTATAAAAATCCTATCTTACAGAAAAGACAAAAGCCGATTCTGTTGGCCCTATCGGCATTATGGTTATCAATTTTAAAAACTACAAAAAATGAAACAATTATTACAATGGACCATCATTATCCCTATCCTATCATGGGCTCTCCTATTTAGCGGACTGATAAAAGACAGCACTGTTTTTCAAATTGCTGCGAGTATATTGCTTATTCTTAGTGTAATGTCAGCCGTTCATCATTCTGAAATCATTGCAGAACGCGTGGGAGAACCTTACGGAACCATAATTTTGGCTATTTCTATTACTGTAATTGAAGTTTCTATAATTGTCTCTTTAATGCTTTCTGAAGGTTCTGAAGCTGCTTCTTTAGCCAGAGATACCGTTTATGCTGCGACAATGCTGATTTTAAATGGTATTATCGGATTGTGTCTTCTTATTGGAAGTATCAAACATTACGAACAGAATTTCTCCACTTCCTCGGTAACTATTGGTTTGGTTTCATTGATTTCTATTATTGTCTTTACTTTAGTGTTTCCTACATTTACCGAAAGTGTTCACGGTTCTTATTACTCAACACCTCAATTAATCTTTGCTTCTATTGCCTGTCTGGTTATTTACGGCTCTTTTTTATTTGCACAGACAAAAGGTTACCGTCAATATTTTCTAACGAACGGAACGAATGAAGATGAATCGAAAACACATCCAATAGAAATCAATAATAAAACATTTTATACCAGTCTTGTTTTTCTTTTAGTCAGTTTAGGAATTGTGGTTTTATTAGCCAAAACGCTCTCGCCTACAATTGAAACTATTATTATAGGCTATAATCTTCCTAAATCATTAGTTGGAGTTATTATCGCGATTATCATTTTATTACCCGAAGCCATTGCGGCTATTATTGCGGCCAGAAAAAACAGATTGCAGACAAGTTTGAATTTAGCTTTAGGTTCTGCCCTGGCCAGTATCGGATTAACAATTCCGAGTGTTGCCACAGTTTGTATTATTATGGGAATGCCCATTGTATTGGGACTCGATATAAAATCTATTGTACTTTTGGCTTTATCTGTTTTTACCGTAATGCTTTCTCTTAGCAAAGGAAAATCGAATATTGTCTATGGCGTTGTGCTTTTAGTGAATTTGTTTGCTTTTATGTTTTTGATGATTTATCCTTGATTTTTTTAATACATAAGTTTGCGTTTAAAATATCCTCTCGCAGATTTAGCTGATAAAGCAGATTTTTTTGATCTGCAAAATCTGCGAGAGAAATATAAACAGTCATAAATTAACCTTTGTCAAAGTTCAAAACTTTGGTAAAGATTGAGACGATGTTAATTATTAAAAATGAAATGCCTTTTTTAAGCGTTCCAAAAAACTATCCCGAAGCTTCGTGACTATGTATTTAAAAAATATTCTCCACGAATTCAACTTTGTCAAAGTTCGAAACTTTGACAAAGTTTAAGGCACTCTGGAATTGAAAAAACCATTTCATCAATTACAACGATATAGTTCAAAAACAGTCTTATAAGTGTATTTTCAACACCTATAAAAGTATCACAATAAACACCAAAAGTGAACGATTTTACCCCTCGTTTTTCATCATTTTTCTCTAACTTAGCGGTCTACATTTTGAAATGTAAGATTAAAATAACCATTGTTTTGTTGCAAAACATTGAATGAAAAAGAATTACCATACTTTCTCTTACTTTTTGCTGCAAAACATTTCTTCTAATAATTTAGTTAATTGAAAACTATGAGCAAATTTGATTTTGGAATTGTAGGACTCGGTGTAATGGGCCGTAACTTACTTTTAAATATCGCCAGCCATAACTTTGCGGCTGCAGGTTTAGACTTAGACACAGAAAAAGTCAACTCTCTTCAACAAGAAGCCGATGCCAATCACACTATTGAAGCTACAACAGATGTAAAACATTTTGTGGAGCTTATTCAACAGCCAAGAGCGATTATGATATTGGTTCCTGCGGGAAAACCAGTTGACAGCGCTATTGCAAGCTTACTGCCTCATTTAGATAAAGGAGACATCATAATCGACGGTGGAAACACTTATTTTACAGATACAGACAGAAGATTCTTAGAATTGTCTGAAAAAGGAATCCACTTCTTCGGAATGGGAATTTCCGGAGGAGAAAAAGGAGCTCGTTTCGGTCCTGCTATGATGCCGGGAGGAGATCAAAAAGCATACGAAAGACTGCGTCCAATTTTTGAAGCAATTGCTGCAAAAGTGGAAGGTGAACCTTGCGTTGAATATTTAGGAAACGGTTCGGCAGGTAACTATGTAAAAATGGTTCACAACGGAATCGAATACGGAATCATGCAGTTGATTTCTGAGATTTATGACTTAATGAAAAGAGGTTATAACTTGGATGATGAAACGATTCAGAAAACTTTTGAAGAATGGAACCAAACCGATGATTTAAGATCTTATTTGATTGAAATCACCGGAAAAATCCTGAAACAACAAGACGAAGACGGAAGCCTTCTTATCAATAAAATTTCGGATTGGGCAAGATCAAAAGGTACAGGAAAATGGACTTCGCAAAATGCAATGGATTTACAAGTTCCCGTTCCAACTATCGACGCAGCGGTTAACATGCGCGATATGTCTAAAACCAAACCGGAAAGAATTGAAGCTGCTCAAAAATTAGTTTGGGAATCTAATCCTAGCGATATTAATACAAGCGAAGCAATTGCTGCTTTGAAATCGGCTTTATACTTTTCTATTGTAGTTACTTACGCTCAAGGTTTAGCTCAGCTTCACACGGCTTCTAAAGAATACAACTATGGATTAAATCTGGAAACGGTTGCTAAAATCTGGCGTGGCGGATGCATTATTCGTGCGACTATTTTAGAAGATTTCAGAAAGGCATATGTAGCAAAATCAGATTTACCAAACTTATTACTGGACAATGGAATTGCTTCAAAATTAACCCAAAACCAGGCAGGAATGCGTGCCGTGATTCAATTTGCGGTGCAAAAAGGATTACCAATTTCAGGATTAATGAACTCGCTGGCTTATTTTGATGCTTACAGATCTGCTAATTTGCCAACCAATTTAATTCAGGCACAACGTGATTTCTTTGGTGCGCATACTTATGAGCGTATCGATAAAGAAGGCGTTTTCCATACACAATGGGCTGAATAAGCAAACTAAAAAAAACAACACAACCACACACAATGACTAAAAATAAAAAAATGAATCCAACTATTATTGTAATTTTTGGAGGAACCGGAGACTTAGCCAAAAGAAAGCTCTTTCCCGCATTTCAAAATCTGTACCTCGATGGCCGTATGTCTGAGAAGTTTCAGATTATTGCGCTTGGTAGAGCTCAAAAAAGCGATGAAGAATTCCGCAGTTATGTTTTAGAAAACCTAAATACTTTTTCCAGAAAAAAAGGGATGTCAGATGCAGAAACAGAAAAGTTTCTTAATCACATAACCTATCACAGTCTGGATATTGACAAAGAAGAATCATACATTGGGTTAAACGAAAAAATCAACAATTTTGATCTGGCTTTTGGTGAACGTGCCAATCGTCTTTTCTATCTTTCGATTACGCCTTCGTTTATTTCAACGATTTCGAGCAATATTAAAAAAATCGGCCTTGCGGCAAATGCTAAACAAGACCGAATTATTATTGAAAAACCATTTGGTTACGATAAAGCCTCTGCAATTGGGCTGAATGAAATGCTTTCGCAGACTTTCAAAGAAGAGCAGATTTACAGAATCGATCACTATTTAGGAAAAGAAACCGTTCAGAATATTTTGGCTTTCCGTTTTGGAAATTCTATGTTCGAGCCATTATGGAGTCGCAATTTCATTGATTTTGTTCAGATTACCGTAGCAGAAGAAGTCGGCGTTGAAGAACGAGGCGGATTCTATGAAGGTGTCGGAGCCTTAAAAGATATGATCCAGAACCATTTGTTTCAGATTCTATGTATGACAGCTATGGAAGCGCCTGCTTCGTTAGCAGCGGACGACATTAGAAATCGTAAAGCAGATGTTTTAAAATCAATTCGCCGAATCAAACCTGAAGAAGTAGATCACTACATTGTAAGAGGTCAGTACGATGCGGGAACAATTAACGGGAAACCAGTACCAGGCTACCGTCAGGATAAAGGAATTGCACCGGATTCTAATACAGAAACATATGTCGCAATGAAAATTTATCTGGACAACTGGAGATGGCAGGGAATTCCGTTCTACTTGCGTTCCGGAAAAAGAATGGAAGAAAAACAATCTTCTATTATTATCCAGTTTAAACCGGTTCCGCATTCTTCATTTTCTTATGGAAAAGAAGGAAGCACACCAAACAGATTAATTATCAATATCCAGCCTTCGATGGACATTAAACTGCAGTTTATGACCAAAAAACCTGGTTTATCAATGTCGTTAAGACCAGCAGAAATGGTATTTGACTATTTTGCTTGTTCAACAATGTCGCCCGAAGCTTATGAAACCTTATTGGCAGATGCTCTACTAGGCGATCCTACTCTATTTATGCGTTGGGATCAGGTAGAAGAAGCATGGGATGCAATTGATACAATTCAACAAGTATGGAAAACAACTGCACCAACTAATTTCCCTAATTACAAAGCGGGAAGCTGGGGACCCGAAGAAGCTGATGAATTATTGGCCCGTCAGGGACACAAATGGATTCCGAACACACAAAATGTTAAAAAAGAAGAAGTTTTAAATGGTACAAGTATACAATAACACAGACGAAATAAATACTAAAGCAGCAGATCTTTTTACAGAATTGGCTCAGAAAGCCATTGCTTCTAAAGGCAAATTTACAGCAGTTCTTACAGGAGGCTCTTCTCCGGCAGGAATCTATAAATTATTGGCTTCTGATGCTTACAAAAATAAAATCGACTGGAGCAAAGTTTATATTTTTTGGGGTGATGAACGCTGGGTTCCACTTAATGATGATTTAAGCAATGCTAAAATGTCTTATTCGACTTTATTAAGCCACGTTCCTATTCCGCAGGAAAACATTTTTGAAATGTACAAAGATGGCGTTACACCGGAAGCTTATGCAGTGGAATACGAAAAGTCTATCAAAACTGTTTTAGGCGAAGAAGGTAAATTTGATTTGATTTTATTAGGCATGGGAGACGACGGACATACGGCTTCTCTTTTTCCGGGCGAAGCAGTTTTGCAAGAGCAAACCAAATGGGTTGATGCTTATTATTTAGCTCCGCAGAAAATGTATCGTATTACGCTTACGGCTCCGTTAATCAACAAAGCCGAAAAAATTGTTGTAGTCGCTTTTGGAGAAAAGAAAATCAACGCTTTAAAAGAGGTTACAACTGGCGAATACAATCCGACTTTATATCCAATGCAATTGATTAAACCGGTTTCGGGTGAATTATTGTTTTTGGTAGATAAAGTGGCTGCTGGAACAAACTAAGAAATTGTTTTTATAAAATATCCATAAGGTCTATGCTGAAAAGTATAGACCTTAATTTTTTTCACGCAGATTTAAAAAAGATTTAGGCAGATTCAGCAGATTTTCTATAATATAATCTACTTAAATCTGTTTAAATCTGCAAAATCTGCGTGAAATCTAAAATCTTGTTCAAAAAAGTGTATAGTACTGAAAAGCAATTATTTACAAAACATAATTCTTTTTTATTTAATTTTGTTTTTAATATACTCCTATTCAGCATCTTATACTATACACCTCCATTTTGTTCTTAAAAGCTTTTACACTGATTATATAATTTCAAATCCATTTTGCAATGAAATATAATTACTCTCTAATAGCTGTTTTTCTTCTTTTGACTTGTTGTAAAGATAAAAACACTGAACCCAAATCAGTTGATAAAGTAAATGCCGTAAAAAGCTGTTTTGTACCCCAAACCAATGATAAAGATTGGTACACACAAAACAAAAAAGCACCTAAATTTAAAGGCTTAGAAGGTGTGTCTTTTAAAATTTCCACCAATAATCCAGAAGTGCAGGAATATTTCAATCAAGGATTAATGCTTGCGTATGGATTTAATCATGCCGAGGCCGCGCGGTCTTTTTATGAAGCAAGTCGTTTAGACCCAAATTGTGCCATGGCTTATTGGGGATTTGCTTATGTTTTAGGTCCAAATTATAATGGCGGAATGGAAGAAGATAATTTCCAAAGAGCATATGAGGCAGTTCAAAAAGCAAAAAAACTTTCTGCCAAATGTTCCCCAAAAGAAAAAGCAATGATAGATGCGTTAACGGTACGATACGCAGCCAAGCCTCCATCTGACAGAAAGCCTCTTGATATTGCTTACTCCGAAGCGATGAAAAAAGTTTACAATCAATTTCCTTCAGATCCGGATATCGGAACGCTTTATGCCGAATCTTTAATGAATTTACATCCTTGGGATTTGTATGAAAAAGATACAGAAATACCAAAAAAATGGACTCCGGAAATACTTATGGTTTTAAACGAACTCATTAAAAAAAATCCGAAACATCCAGGAGCACATCACTATTTAGTACATGCTTTAGAATCTTCTGCCTATCCTGAAAAAGCTATGCAAAGCGCTAAATTACTGGAAACTCTGGTTCCGGGTTCCGGTCATTTGGTTCATATGCCTTCACATATATACATTCGCACGGGAGATTATCATGAGGGAACACTTTCAAACATTGAAGCCATTAGAGTTGATAGTCTTTACACCACTGTCTGTCATGCACAAGGCGCATATCCTCTTGCTTATTATCCGCATAATTATCATTTTTTAACGGCAACCGCAGCTTTAGAAGGAAAGTCAAAATTGGCTTGGGAATCGGCGTTGAAACTGCAAGAACATATTTCGCCAAAAATCATGCGGGAGTCTGGCTGGGGAACCTTACAACATTATTACAGCATTCCGTATTACATAGCGGTAAAATTCTCCATGTGGGACAAGATTATGGCGCTTCCGGAACCTAAAGACGATATTGTTTATCCAAAGGTAATCTGGCATTATGCAAAAGGAATGGCTTATTTGGGAAAAAATGATTTGGCTAATGCCGAAAAGCAACTGACTTCGCTCAACATTTTAGTCCAAGATAAATCTTTGAAAGAAATTACTATCTGGAATATCAATACAACATACGATCTTGTTCAGATTGCATCCAATGTACTTTCGGGCGCAATTGAAGCGAAAAAGAATAATTTAGAGCAATCCATTTCATTTTTAAATAAAGCTATAGAAATCGAAGATCATCTAAATTACAACGAACCGCCTGACTGGTTTTTCTCTGTGAGACATTATTTAGGTGCTGTTTTACTTAATGCCGGAAAATACAATGAAGCTGAAAAAATCTACAAACAAGATTTAAAAACTTTACCCAAAAATGGTTTTGCATTAATCGGACTTTATAATGCTTTAACTTTGCAAAAAAAACAAAAAGAGGCTTTAAAAATTAAAACTGATTTTGATAATGCTTGGCAACATGCTGATTTACAGATTAAGTCTTCAGCTAGTATTGTGGATTAGAATTATTCAGATATAAAATCTTTTATGCAATCAATTCTCTACCAACTCAATATTCATTGTCTTTATCAAACCATCTTCAAAAGTATAAACATGTTTTACCAATCCGTCAAAGATTAAACTTCCTTGAAGATCTTTTACATTTTGCTGTACCAGAACTTCCAGACTTCCGTTGTCTCTTTCTACAAAACCAACAGGTTCAACTTTTGCATTAATTTCAGCCCATTGTCTGGTCCAGTATTGTCTGATTTCTTCATGACCGCTAATATAACCGCCTTCCCAGGCTTTCGACCATTGTACATCTTCCTGCATTGTAGATAAACAGTTTTCTATATTTCTTTCGTTGAAAGCATTGTAGGCCTTTGCAATAACTTCTTTATAATGATTTAACATCTTTTCTGATTTTGTATTTTCTGTTTAACTAAAGTAGAGATATTTCTTCTCAAAACAGATATTCTAAAAAAAATTAAAAATTCTTCCTCTAAATATGTCTTGTTGGCAGCCATTAAGAAAATGCAAGAGCCGGAAGGTCTACATGCCGAATTATTTTAATATAACAATTGGTTCTACATCAAAAACAAATTCATCTATGGGTGTTCTTTCTTCCCATTTTTCTTCCAGTTCAATTTCTTCAACCTCATAAACAGGATCATAGCCATGACGATCATAATCTTTAAAATGAATTTGTGCTTCTGCTAATGGTCTAATTCTATAAAATCCTGTATCTAATATATCCTCAATGAAAAATTTAAAACCTTTGTATGTACAATATGTACTTACTTCAAAAGCACTTTCGATATCATTAAAAGTGACTTCTTTATATACTTTATTTTTTAATTCTATATCATCATATTTTTTAAAACCTTTACTTAATAGTTCCTCATTATAATCCGTTTGTAAAACATACATATTATCTGCTTCCCAAAATTTGCAGTATATTTTCTTATGCCTGGCATATAACCCATTTCTTATCATTTCTAACTGTTTTTATAAATAGTGCCACAGAAAAGGGTTCGTGCAGGAACAGGTAATCAAGGAACTATATAAAGCAAAATTATAGTAATTTAAAATGAAGCGCACAAACCGACCCCATTTTGATTTGTAAGAATGTTTATACTCTCAATAGTAAATACTGTTTTTTTTACCTGTAAAGATTCATTATAACCATCTACTGCAGATTTAATTTTTTTAGAATGACCAGATATTACCGGAATTGAAATTAATGTTGAAGCTACTCCCAAATAAGTAAAAGCTGAAGGATATACTTTATCTTGTGTTGCTCCTGTTGCCAAATCAGCGACAATAAAACCAAGACCAAGCCCTAACATAAAACCTCCTACCGAAGCCTTGCTTCTTCCAGACTTATATTCAGATAAAAGTTCAGGAGTCGGAGCTAATAATTCTTTTATTTCAGCATTGGATAATTTTTTATTCTCAGAATTAAAAATGCGACCATTTTTATAGGTTAATTGTTGCGAAAATGCAGCCAGAGAAAGCATAAACATGAATGTAATACTTATTTTTTTCATGAAATTTAGTTTTGTCATTATATTTTTGTGTGTTTAAATTGTTTTCATTTTCGATCTAAATAAATCAGTTTATTAGAAATGAGCTAATTTTAAATTATACTATCTGTAGCCTTTACAACATCCTGTTAATTTTGAATCAAATATCTTTGTTCCTTTTTTGAGTCTTCTGATAATTATTTTAAAAATGCATCTTTTTATCTAAAACAAAAAACCTTAAAAGTTTTATTTTAAAAACTATAAGACAAAATTGTATTTCTTAACCTTAAAATACTCCATTCTTTCTAAAATCCTAAAAAACAATAAAGACAGTCAAATAACTGTCTTTATTTTGGAGAAGAGTACAAATATATTTTATCCCAACTCCCACAAGTATCCTTTTTTGATGGAGTCTTAGTTAACATCAAACAGTATTACGAAATTTACAATTTTCCTCATACTTTTTAACGTTTAGTGATACTAACTCCAACTCATTCCATAATGCCACACGAAAGGATTCGTGCGGGAGCAGGGGGTATGATTGTTGTTGTTGTTGTTGTTGTATCTTAATATTTGTTCGTATCTTACTTTCGGCTCCATCGCAGATCCTGAATAATAACCTATAGCACTTAATCCATCTGCCACAGCATGTCCGCAGTTAGCTAAAATAACATGATAATAAGAATTTGCAGATCGATAGGTTTCATTAATTGCTCTCATTGCATTACTATAAGTAGTCTTATAAGTTAAAAGTCTGTCATAAACAGGGTGCTCTGAAAGAACTAGAGCTTTTGTTGGGTATGGAAGGTCTAAGACAGCTGATTTACCCCCTATATACATATTTCCATCTTGACCATCAGCACTATTATCTACTGCTCTACCTTCTTTTGACACAAATCTCCAACCTTTTTCGTCATTCCCAGCAAGCATGGCCATGTGTCCATGTCCTAAAGCTCCTTCTGTATCAAGTAAAACATCTACTTCACTATCAACTCTCTCTTCGCTCATTTTATGCATAAAATGATTCAACCCAGATATTATCAAGCCGATAAATAATTGGCTTGATAATCTAAAATCTTAAAAATTTAGCTCCTTTTAAGAACCTTTAAGTAAAGATTAAGTTGGTTCTTTAGTTGTTCATTATTCTTATACATTGTAACATCTAAAAGTTTAGAAATAAATTGAATACTACTTTCCTTATCTAAATAATATTGTTTTTTATTAAATAAAATATAAATTAAAGAAGTGTTTTCTTTTATTTTCGAATCTTGCTTTTGAATTTCCTTTTTTAACTCAAGATAGGAATCATAATTTAGTTTATAATTGTAATTAGATAACTTAAAAGTTTCTTCACAAGAATCGAAAAAATTCAAAATAGGCAAAGACTTGTCAATATCGCCTATAAAAGTAATTTTTATATTAAATTTTTCCATCTCTTCTGTTTTTTTAGAATTATTATTACAAGCAATCAAAAGCAAAAAAACTAATTTGATATATAATAAAATTTTCATATGTTATTTTTTTAACCATTTATAAGTGTTGTGATAAGGAATTGATAAACAATGGCTGAATACTATAACTTCCTGCTGCAGACACATTAAATCCATACTTTAATGTAGTGATTTCGTGATATACTCCTCCTATTTTACCTGCTAAAGAAAGTTCCGCTCTCCAGTAAATATTAAACCCTCTTGGAATTCTATTTGGATGGTCGTAAAATGTTAGTGAATATCCATCGACATTTTTAACGCCACTCATTTCTGATTTTATGTAGTAGAAAGGTGAATTATCATCTTTATCAAGTCCAGTCGGATCATTATACCTCCACTTACCATATCCTCCCTAAATCACCATTGTAATTTGTACTAACTGTTTGGACCCAATTATAATCTGAATATTTAGATGAAGCACTTTTAAAACCTAATTCTATTTCAAGTCCATTTTCGTCTAAATTATATTTCAATACCTTAATTTTACCGATATAATCCCCATCATCGTCATAAACCTTAAATGTACTTTTAGCTTTATGCGCAACATGATTCAACCCAGAAATAAATAATCCCGCAATGGCACCGTGCCAAAAGTTACTAACTACAATAAAAGTAATAGGTATTTTAATAACAAAACAATCATTAAAAAAACCGAAAGCCAAAAACCAATAAACATTTTCTTTTCATTTCTATACTTATAAATACAAAATATTAAGATGAGAATAAAGAATATAGCAGTTGTAATATAATTAATTATTATACTATCAAAAATAGTAAACGGTTTATCTTTCCTTTTAAATATCAACTCTGATAAAATATTTGATAAACTATCTAAAATTAAAAATAGTCCTGAATATATAAATGTATAATATAAAACGACAGTAAATATTGGAATAATTACAATCAATATATACCTGTTAATCATTTCCTTAAATCCCATGATGAAATAGTATTAGAAGTTTTTTGATAATAAGCGTTATTTCCATTAATAATATAAGAATTTGTTTTGCTATTTCCTATCTGCATTGGCGGTGTATTATATTGCGTTACTTTATAACCTTTTATTGTCTTTACACCTCTATCAAAATATTTACCTGTTATTGTTTTATTAGGTTCTATAGTTAGATATGCGTTATCTTCTATACCTTTCCAGCTTCCTATAGTTGTAGCTTTTATAGTAAATTTAATTTCTGACACTCTTGTTATAGACTTTATACCTATTGAAGCATTTTTGTCCAAAAAATCTAACTCATCTCCTTTTATAGAACTGCCTATCTTCATGCCAACAAGTTTTTTACTTAACATCTCCTCCATAGATTTCCCTTGTTGGTAATCATCATCAAACATATTGTTATTATCCATTTGATGAGCGAAATGATTCATCCCAGAAACTATCAAATCATCTTTCACTCCTTAGAATAAACAAACTTTGAAATAAAACTATATTGTTTATTCTTATTATTACAACTTATTAGTAATCCATTTTTATTATAAGTATATTCTATTTTACTGTCTCTCGACACTTCTTTAATTAATTGCTTTTGTTGGTTGTAAATATATAATGTTTCAAAATTCACAACACCAATAGCGGAACTTTTTTCAATTGCACGCAATTCATTTTCAATTTTTTCTATTTCGATTGAGGTTTTTAAAATATTTAATTGCTCTTTTGATATGGTAAATAATTTTCTTGAGTCTTTTGATTTCTTTATGTTTTTAGAATAAGTAATATTTGATTTGTATATATAAAGAGAATTATTTAACTCAGTTGTATTGTGAAAATCAATTTCTATTTTTTTTAACTCTTTAGCATTATTAGCATCATTGTAAATTAGTTCCAATCCGATTCTTTCATTTTTATCATTAGTCTTAGTTTTCAAGATTAAATTCCTTTTATCAAAATATAAATATTCGACTGATGTTGAATCAAAATCAACTCTAGACATTCTTACAATTTTATCATCTTTATAAAAATAATATTGCCTTAAATCTTTTGGATCTGAATGGGATGCATCAGCACCATTTTGACTAAAAGTACTAATGAGTTGACCTTTAATGTTAAATAGACTTTCTGACTGTAGCATTAACCCAACAGGTTTTTTATAATAATTTGGATTATTTTTTGATATGACTAAATATTTCGAGGCCTTAACTATACTGTTTTTTGTGATAACATCTTGGGGAAAATCTATTTGAGCAAATAGTTTAAAACCCAAAAGCATCAAGATGAAGGTTGTTTTTATATTTTTCATAATGGAGTTTTATTTGTTTATTAGATACCAAGCGTTATTTTGATAAGGAAGCCCACCATTGTCAAAAGCAAATTTGAATGCATATTGCTCTTTCCAATTTTGCAATTGTTTATCAGTACGATTACCACCCTTCAAATATCTATAATAATCTCCATTAAAATAATGAACACCGTGTCCAAATTCGTGAAGCATATTGTGAGCCAAGTTTCTATATGAACTAAAAGAAGATCTGTAAAAAACGGAATTTGCTTTTGTATAATTATCTGTATCATATGCAAATGTTTTTGCTTCTGCTGCACCAACACTGTAAAGTTCTGATGATTCTAATTTAGCATATCCAGTTTTTGCGTGTAAGTTTTTCAAAGTAGGCAAACTATTTTTCATTTCTTCCAATGTTGTATTATTTGCGGGTGCCGCAGTATCTGCTTTACTGCCGTATACATTATCAATCTCTTTATCAAACTTACGTTTTGCATACATGTCTTCAATTTTATGAACATAATGATTCAACCCAGAAACAACAAGACCTGTTACCGCCCCTTGCCAAAAATTTCCTCCCCCCGCTACCGCACGAATCCTTTCGTGTGGTACGTTCTGGTTAAACAGACAGAATTATAAAGTTTGTAATTCCTGCTCATTTTTTTTAAGCATTAAGTCATTTTAAACATCGACTCAATTCCATAATGCCACACGAAAGGATTCGTGCGGGAGCCGGGATATTCATGTGGGAATGATAACTAACTTATAATATTATATAATACCTACCTTCATTTATAATAAGAATATCATTCAACAAACTCTATAGGGACAGTATTCTTACTTTCAATTATTCCGTGATAAACTTTATAATCATTTTCATCAATTGTTTTAAGTATTGGTCTAGATAAAAACTTCTTATAATTTGTGCTATCACTATAAATCAATATTTTAAAAAGATATCTTTTGTTCTTGTCAAGATTTACTGATGAATAATTTGAATCTGGAAAATAGTACAGAATTTCAAAATATTTAGATTCGCCTTGTTTGAGTAAAAAATTATTTTTGTCTATTAAATTTTTATAATCTGGAGAAATCGAATAGTTTAATTCTTTTATCTCCTTCTCTTCTCTGTTATAATTTATTTGTTTACAGGCAATAAATTCTTCAGCCGGCAAATATTCCTTGTGGTTATATTCAGCATGATTACCGTTTTCATCCATAATTTGAAAGAAAACATTACTGGGCTGTAAACCTTTTATCTTCCATGTTAACTTTGAAAGGCTGTATGCATTAAAATAATAATCGCAGGAAGTATTATTGGTAATTTTATAACTAATAATATTTTTTTTCTTGCCATTGTCAAGTTTTGAAAACACTATTTTGGTAGAAACTATTTCTAATTCAACATTATTTTCGCTATTGGAACAAGAATAAATAAACAAAATTAGAAAAATAAAGTATGGTCTCATATTAATTAAATTTATTTACCTTCAAAATATTTTTTCATTTGATCTCTCTGTCCAAAAATAAAACCATCAACTTCACCACCAACATTTATTTGATAATTGTATGCATCCCATTCTATTAAAGACCTCAATTTAGAATAAGTACCTTCTGGTCCCAAGGGTCCATAAATACTTTGAGCTCTTGAATAAAAATTAGTCACAATTTGGTAAGCATGTCTGTACTCATGAAATAATGAACTTGCCAAACGATATATCGATTTAGCATTTTTTTCATATATAGTTATTCTATTACTACTTGACAAATTATGTTCGGCTACATTCTCACTATTTCCATCAGAAAATATAAAACTTGGTTTACCACCTGCCTCATAAGAAGCCTGAAGACCATCCACTTTTAGATTCAATGTTTCAGTAATAAATTCAGAAGTCATTTCTGGTTTAGCATCTGGATTTAGTCCACCCTTTTCGATCTTTTGTCGTAAAGTTCTACTTTCCTTTATCTTATGCATGTAATGATTCAATCCAGAAACAACAAGACCTGTAACAGCTCCCTGCCAAAAATTTCCTCCCGTAAGTCGTGCACCAACACCACCTGAAACTGTGCCGAATGCAATCATACCTACATCTGAATTAGCAAATCTGCCAGCTCCATGATAATTACTATTTTCTCCGCCACCACTCCACGCACTAGCTGCAATACTACTCAAAGCTCCAGCAGCAAAGCCACTCCAAAACTTGCCTCCTGAAATCGCAGTCATACTACCTTGGAAAGTGCCATGTGCCAAGGCTCCAACAGCCGTCCTTACATAAAAGTTACCAATGGTTCCAACTGCACTACCAATACCAAAAGTTACGGCAGAGCTGGCGGCCCCTATAAAAGTAGCTTTTGCAAGTCCTCCCAGTGTAAAAGGAACATCAGCAAGTACGGCGGTAAGAGTGTAAGTTAATGCTGCTATAGCAACTCCAATACCAACCGCAATCCCTAATTCATAAGCTTCTCCAGTCGGATCTGTGTATTTTAAAGGGTTATTAAGAACGTATGCATAACGGTTGTAATTTTGGGTATTATCGGGTTGCTGTACAAAATTGTCCGGCTGTAAGAAACGATGCAGTAAAGGATCGTAAATCCTTCCGTTCATATTTATTAATCCAACACTTTGTAAGTGCTCGTGACCTGTATAGCCTCTATCCAAAAGCCATGAACCTTGCGCTATAGCCTGACCACTTCCATTTTGTACTTTTAATGCCAATCCCCAGGCATCAAACAAACGTTTTTCGAGAACTGTCCCGTTATTATCGGTAATCGCTAAAATACTGCCCTGATAATCACGATGTAAATATAAAAAATTCTGTGTGTTACCATCGCTTTTTAGTATGACAGGAGCAGTATATCCATCTCCACCAATATAGGTAATAAACTCTACAGCACCAGTTGTGAGGTTTTGTTTTACTTCCATAGAACCATCTGCCGAATAATATTTGCGCAAAGGGCGCAAGTGTATGTTTGTATCCAGACTACCATAAAACATCATCGAACGATTATTATCCTGATTGTATGCAAAATGAATTTTATCGATACCCGTTTCTTCTATTTCATAAGGTGCTTTAAAGGCATTGTATTGAATATTTTGGTTAAATCTATTCGTGTAATATGCCAAATAATCATCTTGAATGGTAATTGCCGTGTTTTGGTATTTTTTGTTGGTATCACCATATTGATAAGTTCCTGTTTGGTTTGCGGTAATACGTCCTTTATTGTCATACTGTTGTGCTACTGTATATTTTTTGGTAGCCGTTACATTGTCAAGTAAAAAGACATTCATTGCAGAATTGGTCGTTTTTTCAATTTTTAAATTAACCATTCCGTTTTGAACTACTGTATGCGAAATATTAATCGTGCCACTTGCAGCATTTGTTGTCTTTAAATATTTGGTCGCTGCTCCCGTTGTCGGGTTTACTTCTTCTATATAAACATTTAATATATCTGCACCAACAGCTCTAACGATACTTAAATTTAAGAAAACTTGATTTCCTGTTCTGGCACCCGTTATCAGTTCTTTCTTTACACCTGAATCCTGGGCTGCACCCACTACAGACAAAGTACCTCCTGATGAACTAACTGTTGAACCTCCAACAGAAACATAACCTTCTGTATCGGTCGTATCAAAACTATTTTTCAGGAATGAATCGGTTATACTATTGCTAATCAAGCGATCTAAATTATCATAAGAAAACGTTTCGCTCCATCCATATAATGAATTGGAACGACTGTTTAAATTACCACGTTTAGGCTCAAAATCATTTGTTAAAGTCAGGATGTTTATTGGAGAAGACCCCGTTTTATCAAATCTATTATGAGTTACGTAACCATATTGATCATAACTGTTAGATATACCTATTCCGTTTCCTAAACTGGCAGTAAGTAACTGTCCTCTTTCATTGAATGAATTGGCCTGCCAAAGTATTTGTGCGGTTGATACGTCGATAATTTGCCAATGATAACCATTTTGGTAGGTGTTACGGGTAGTACGAGCACTGCTTTTACCTCCTGCACTAGCACTTTTCGTCTCGGTATCCAATCTTCCAAGATTATCATAAGAGCAGGAACTAACAAAGGTAGCATACGAATTAGATTCTGTTTTAGTGGTTAATCGATGGTAGTTATCATAAGAAAAAGTATTAGTAGTGGTTGTATTATTTTCCTGAGCATTCACAAAAGTGGTTGACGTAACTAAATTTGTAGCCATATCATAAGAATAAGTTAGTGTACTATTAGTATAATCACCTAATTCTTTTTTCTCTAATAATCTTCCTGTGTTATCATATGTGTATGTTGTCGTACCTTTAGGTGTTGTTTGCTGCAACATTTGCCCAAAAGCATCGTACGAGTAGGTATAAGTTCCTGCATTAGGATCTGTTGTTGAAGTCTTATTCCCCCAACCATCAATTGTATTGGTTATTTTATGACCTTCAAAATTAGATTCTTTCAGACTTCCATTAGCAAAATAAGTGAAACTAACTGTCCCCCCTTCATCAGTAGTCTGCACCTTATTACCAACAGCATCTACAGTAACAGTAGTACTTTTACCATCATCATCAGAAGTTGTAGTAACTCCAGAATAGGTAAAACTTTGTATCTTTCCTGTAGGTGATGTAATGGAAACGGGGCGGTTTAAATAATCATATTGATAAGTTGTCCATAAAGTCGGAGAAGTGGCGTATGGTTCACTTTCCTGTTTTTTTCTGCCTAAAGCATCGTAAACGATTTTGGTTGACAATAAACTGTTTGTCGCAAATCCCTGAACTGAGTTTACCACTTTTCTACCCAAAACATCATATTCCGTTATTGTTTTTTCACCCAGATTATTTGTAGATGTGACAGTATAACCTCCATTAGATAATTTTGAATAAACAATATTTGAAGTAATTGGTGTAGCCGAAGTATTTTCCGTCGACACACTTATTAATTTCCCCCAATTGTCATAACCAGTAGTACTGATAACATTTAAGTGGTTTTTACTGTAAGTTACCTGCCCTAAGGCATTATAGTTTAAATATGAAACATATCCTTGATGATCGGTCTTTTTGATTACAAACCTTTTCGAGGTATCATATTCGTCAGTAATCGTTCTGGGTGTTGGAACGACTGGAGCATTTGGAGCACTAATAGTCTTGGTTAACAAATTGCCAACTGCATCATAAGTCATATCCTCTACAACAGCATAGGTATTATTTCCTTTTTTCTCAGTATGTGTTACATTTCCATTTGTGTAGAACAATTTTTCTTCAGAAGTTCGCATTTCACCACCATAAGTTGTGGATGTACTGATTTCATTAGGACGTCCAATATAATAATTCGTTCCCGTTCCATTAGGATTATTATCATAAGAAGTGTTTGTGATTGTTTTACTTTGAAGCGTATTATTTAGAAATGATTCAGAGGTTTTGGTTGTTACCAAACCATAATCATTAGGGTCATATAAAAAATTTTCGAAAGTATAAACACCAGAAATTTTGTCATAAGTATAGACATCATCTAAACGATAATTGATAATGTATCCATCACTATAATCCGTATAATTATAATATTTTTCTGAAATAAATATACTTGGTAAAAAACTAAAAATATTATTATTATCCGTATGAGTAAAGGTAGAATAAATATATCCTTTACTTCCAGATCCATATGTATTAATTGACCATATTTTAGTATCAGACGGACTTAAATACCAACTGCTACGTGCTGTTTGTTCAAATCCAATAGTTCCACAATTGTAATTCGAAACATAATTTCTATATTTAAACTCCTGATATTTAGAAATTCCATTTGTAGTTGCAGTTAAGCGAGAAACCAAATAACTGTTTTCATTTTTTATTAATGTGATAAATGGATAACTTAAACCATATGATGAGGCAGAATAAAAATCTGCAGAGTTATTACTTATACCTCCATTTGATGCCACCATAGGCAGATAATCAATAGCCTGTACTACATTACCTCCAGCCTCCGATACTGACTTTAATCGGTTATCAGTATCCACGTTTTTGCCGAATTGGTAATATTCAATTTTGTTGTAATGACCTCGAACAACAACCAATTCACTGTTACTACCTTCATACTTGTAATTTGAGACGATTGGAATAGGAATGTCTGGTGAATTCGATTCATACTGTCCCGAATCATATGTTAATGGAAAACCAGATGCACCAGTTTTACCAATATTATTTGTAAAGCCAGTAACTCTCCACTGGGTATCATGATTGTTAATAGTCCAGCTTGCCTTAAAATATTTGCGCCAAACCCTTACCAAATCAGATTTACCATCTCCATTGATGTCAATTGCATAATAATTGCTCCAATGTCTTTGAGTATTATAATAGGAACCTGTATCTGGCCTGTATTCTACAATATTTAATGTTTCTTTAAAGAAAAAATCCCCGCCGTTTGGTTTCGGATTCGCATAATAAATATTCCATTCGGTTTGCCCTTCAGCCCCTTCTGAGGTCGGCAGCATAATATCTGTTTTACCGTCACCATTAAAGTCTCCAAAAAGGATTTGCTTTGTATGGGAATAATTGGAAAGAGTTCCATAGCCAATTCTATTTACTTCTGTTCCTCCTGTTGACAGCTTATTTATTTCAACAATAGAATACTGTCCATACTGATTTATATTTATGATATCCGATTTTCCATCGCCATTGAAATCAGCAACATATCGTTTTCCTGTTGCACGGATATAATAGGAATCTCCCTCCAACACCTTTGACGCACCTGTAGAGAGATAAGCCAATCTGACCTCCCTCCTATAATCGCTATCTGTATTGGAATAAAGCCTCCAATACCCCCCCTCAGAATAACCGCTTGAATTAATATATATTTCCCAAACTAACCGTTCATCCTTAGATAATATCAATACTTCTGAAATGCCATCTCCGTCAAAATCCCCTGGTAAATATTCATTGTTTCTAAAGGCTTGTGGAGGGGCTATGGGAGGAACGTAACTATCATCTTCATCCATATACGAAGGATCAATAAAGATAGTATTATCAAAAGCAATTGTTTGGATAATGGAAGAAGTTAAACCTGTATAATTTAAATTACTATCAACAATGTTATATGCTATAAACTGAATTTGTGTATTGCTTGCAACAGGCTCGATAATGGACTGAAATTGATTTATTTTGTAGTCTTGCTTTATGGTTGCCGGAAATATTAGAGTTGGTCTAATTGTTGGGAAATTTATACCTGTGTTGCCTGTGTTGCCTGTAAACAAGTTTGTATAAATTTTTTTGTCCGCAACAAAGTCCAATCTCCCATCTCCATCAAAATCTCCTGCTATATTGGCCTTATCAAAAGCTAATGTACTAGTGTACTCTTTTTCTATTCTGGTTAAAGTTTCTGCCGTATTGTTATAAGTAAAGGTAACCGGATTTGATAACTCACCTGAACCATTGATTTCCTGAATACTACTTATTCGCTGATAACCTAAACTTGAATCGGTCTGATGTTGCAACTGGTATTTCCTGAAAAGATTGCCGTTGGTACGAACCATTACATTATCAAGAATTTGTGTAGCATAAATAGCAGAACCTTTAATAAAGTCTCTTTCTATCCTACTACTGCCTTTATAGTTAAACTCTATTTGATTTTGAAAAGCGATTCCTGCTGATGAATTTCCGCTAAAATCTATTGTTTTAATGTAAAGCTGATTAGTGCCATTATAAGTTACATTACTGTAATTATAGTTAATTTCATTTCCATTTGCATCTTCAAAATGAACAATATACCAGGCATTTACCGAAACTGCATTTTCGTAAGTTCCTGCCCCTCTGCTGGCATACCATGTACGGGAGCCATCAGGGGCAGTAACAACAAAAAACAGAAAGCCATTTTCAATTTTAAGCTCAATTCTTAAATTACTTTTAAATTCCGTTTCATAAGTTGACCCGTTTGCCCAGTATACTCCTGTTTTTAAAAGTAAACGTTGTCCGTCAAGTGCTAACTTATCGTTAGAATCAAAATCAACACCATCTACAAACCCATCAATATCAACACGTGTTGCTATTCTTGAAATTGCAGAAATACTGTTGATACTCCAGCCCTGTCCAGCTATGCCCCCTCTCACTCCACTGCTGTATGTCAAATTTATGACAGGCGCAACATTCTGAATTGAAGGAGGCATAGCAATTGCTAAATTATACACTGCTGTACCAGAATCCGAAATTTGTAATTCTCCTTTAGTATCAGTAAAATTCTGCCCTAATACTATATTAAAAATCAATAAAAACAGATAAGAATAATATTGCTTCATAAAATTTAGTTTTTAATTATTTTGATAGATCTTGAAGATTTTAAAGGATAATTTATACGCACCAGGTAAACACCAGTAGAATAATTACTAAAAGGAATGATATGGTAGCTACTATTGTTCAAAATAGCAGTTGTAGTATAAAGTAATTGTCCATTAATGGAATATACCTGAATGGAATTTGGAGTATCAGAAGTTGTTGGAGTCCAGAATAAATAAAGTTCTTCCTGAACTGGGTTTGGATAAAAGGAAAAATTTTCTTCGGGTGACAACTTTTCTCTATTCTCTTCTTTTAAAGCTATTATTTCTTCTTGAGACAGATCCTTCTTTCCTGTTAAACAATTAATACAAATTTGTCTGACAATTTGATTTCCTGCAGTATCATAAGTAAACAAAACTTTGCTTTGTGCCTGAATACAAAAAGGCAAAAACAATAATATTAAGACTATCTTTTTCATAATTAAACAGTTATTTTTTTAGTATTTATTATCACCATTTTTATTTTAAAATGAAAGATTTTTTCACCAAACAAACATATTTATATAAGTTTAATATTGTTAATTAAAACAAAATATTATATATTCGTTTTTAACTAATCGCCTTTTAAAACATGTTCATTATGGATATCGGATTCAAAATCAAAAAATTAAGAGAGTCAAGAAATTTAACACAAGACCAATTGGCTGTAGAATTAGACATTTCACAAAGCGAATTGTCAAAAATTGAAAATGGAAAAGCCAAAAAAATCGATTTTCATTTAATGGGGAAAGTCTGCGCTTTTTTTAATAAAGATTTTGTTTATTTTCAGGAGAAGCATGATCCGGCAAAAATTCTGGACAACTTTAATATAGATATTTCAACTGAAAAAATTCTGGATGAATTAAGCAGAATATCAAACGAATACAAGAAGAAATTAAATGATACTGAATAAAACTGGTAGTAAATTTTTATAAAATATCAAATCTCCATTTACAAAGTCTAATTATAAACCTCTTAAAAAATCAAAACCCTAAAAATCAACTTCGATAATTAACAAACCTTTAATTTTAAGCTGTTTTTAGAAAATTTTAAGAATCCTTACTTTTCAAAATAGTATATTTGACGCACTATACACAAGTTTAAACCTAAATTTTTAGGGCAACAAAATTAATCACTGTTTGACTGTAAATGAAACCTGGTAAGTTCATATATATCGTTTTACTTTCGCTGCTTTGTTTTTTCAGAGGCACCGAAACGTATACGCTACCTACTGAACTGAATCCTTGTATTACGCTGGATAGTGTGGAGGCAGATGATGTTTTGCACTTTTCTTCGGATTTTTCGACTTCAAAAACTATTGATCTTCATTGTATAGTTAAAAAGAAGATTAAAGGAAGAGCTACTACTTTAGAACAAAGTACCATCAGGGCTCCTTATTTTAGTAATTTAATCAACTTCAAGCTTTATAAAAAGAGCTTAATCTATGGTATAGCTTCGATATACCAGATACAAAGACATACCCATCTCCATTTGTATCAATTATTCTAGATTGTAATTTATTAGTGTTTTTATGTTTTCAGAATCATTCTGAACGAATCTTTCGTTTGCCTAAATGAGGGATTCGGTTATGAAAACATTCCCTAAAAACGATGCTTCAAAAACAGAAAGTCTCCAAAAACATTTCTGTTTATTTTATCCAAAATCATTCAAACTTCCTGTAAATACACAAGGAAGAACACCAATTTTATCTAAATTTTACAAATCTAATTATGAATATCTATAAAAATACATTCCTATTGTTTTCTTTATCTCTGTTCGTTTTGGTCTCGTGCGGCGATAAATCAAAAAAGAATTCAGGAGATATTAAAACACTTCCTGTTTATAAAGTTACCCTAAAAGACACTGTAGTTTCGAGCAAATTTGTTGCCGACGTACATGCCAAAAATAATGTAGAAATACATGTGAGAATTCCTGGTTTACTAGACAAAGTGTATGTAAGCGAAGGACAAAAAGTAAAAAAAGGACAAATCTTATTTAAAATAAGCGATGTCGAACTTCAGATACAACTCCTAAAAGCCGAAGCCGTTTTTAAAAGTGCAAAAGCCGATTTAAGAATCGCAACTGTAGAATTGGAACAAGCTCAAACCCTCTTTAATAAAAAAGTAATTGCCGACAAAGAATTAGAATTATCTAAAGCCAAACATGAGGCCGCTTCTGCAAAATTGGCTCATGCTGCGGCAGAAAAAAAAGCCATCGATCAGCAGATTAACTTTACTACCATTCGTGCACCATTTGATGGTACAATTGATAGAATTCCTTTTAAAGAAGGCAGCCTTATTGAAAACGGTTCTTTACTTACCACCGTTTCTCAGTTGGACGATGTTTACGCTTACTTCTCTATACCTGAGAATACTTACTTCCAAATGATGGAGGATAAAACCCTTAACCAGCAAGGAGATATCAAACTGGTATTACCAAATGGAATGGTTTACGATCAAAAAGGAGAACTGAGAACTGCCGACGGAGAAATCGACAGACAAACCGGTTCAATTCAGTACAAAGCAAAATTTCATAATCCGCAAGGATTTATCAAACACGGGACATCTGGAAAACTAATTATTACAGAGCCTAAAAAAGATGTTATTCTTATACCACAAAAAGCGGTATTTTCTATTCAGGATAAACAATACGTTTATCGTGTAAATAAAGATGGAGTAGTTAAAATGACAAACATTACCATTTCCAGCACTTTGGACGATGTTTATATTCTTGACGAAGGGTTGAAATCAAACGACCTAATTGTACAAGAAGGAACTCAATCGTTGAGAGATGGAGATAAAATCAACATTAAACAAATGTAGATTTTAGGCTAATCATCAGTTATTTAATTATTTATCTAAAAAAAATCCAATGATAGAGTTATTTATCAAAAGAAAAATATTGTCATTAATCATCTCGGTTATGATAGTACTTTTGGGATTACTGGCGTTGTTCCAGCTTCCCATAACACAATTCCCCGACATTGTACCACCGTCTGTTACTGTAACAGCAAAATATACAGGTGCCAACGCAGAAGTTTCAGCAGATGCCGTTGCACTTCCATTAGAAAGAGCTATTAATGGTGTACCGGGAATGACGTATATGTCAACCGTAACTTCCAATGATGGTTTAACACTTATTCAGGTTTTCTTTGAAGTAGGAACCGATCCCGATCTGGCAGCCGTAAACGTTCAGAATCGTGTAACAACAATTTTAGATGAACTTCCCGAAGAGGTAATTCGTGCCGGAGTTACTACAGAAAAAGAGGTAAACAGTATGTTGATGTACTTAAATATTACAAGTACCGACAAAACTCAGGACGAGCAGTTTATCTTCAACTTTACGGATATTAATATTCTTCAGGAATTAAAACGTATTGATGGTGTCGGTCGTGCCGAAATCATGGGACAAAAAGAATATTCGATGCGTGTCTGGCTGGATCCGCAAAAGATGCTTTCGTACAATATTTCAGCAAACGAAGTAATTAGTTCGCTTCAAAAACAAAATATTTCTGCCGCGCCGGGTAAAGTCGGCGAAGGTTCGGGACAATTGAATAATCAGTTGCAATATGTGATTAAGTATGGCGGAAAATTCTTCGATCCTAAACAATACGAAGAAATCACTTTAAGAGCTAATTCAGACGGAACAATTTTAAGATTGAAAGACATTGCGGTAATCGAATTCGGTGCCATGAGCTACGGAATGGTTTCTAAAACCGACGGAAAACCTTCTGCTTCGATCATGTTGAAACAGCGTCCGGGCTCTAACGCCTCTGAAGTAATTGCAAGCGTAAAAGCAAAAATGGCTGAATTGAAAGATTCATCTTTTCCTCCGGGAATGGAATTTAATATTGCTTATGACGTTTCGCGTTTTCTTGACGCTTCTATTCATGAAGTAATCCGAACATTAATTGAAGCTTTTATTCTGGTAGCCTTTGTGGTTTTCATCTTCCTGCAGGATTGGAGATCGACATTAATTCCAGTATTAGCAGTTCCTGTCGCGCTTATTGGTTCATTTACTTTTATGTCGATGATGGGATTCTCGATCAACTTATTGACACTTTTCGCCTTAGTACTTTCTATCGGAATTGTAGTCGATAACGCCATTGTCGTCGTTGAAGCCGTTCACGTTAAAATTTCCGAAGAACATATGTCGCCAATGGACGCTACAATCAGCGCCATGAAAGAAATCACAGGAGCTGTTATTGCAATTACCATTGTAATGGCTGCGGTATTTATTCCGGTAGCGTTTTTGAGTGGCCCAGTTGGGGTTTTCTACAGGCAATTCTCTTTAACAATGGCCATTAGTATCGTGATTTCGGGAGTTAACGCGCTAACACTTACTCCTGCCCTTTGTGCCATTATGCTGAAAGCACATAATCCAAACAAAGAAAAGAAATCGTTAATCGATCGTTTCTTCCACAGATTCAATCATTGGTTTGATAATGTTACTTCAAAATACATTAAAGTATTAGTAAAATTTGCTGACCGAGGGTCTGTAACTATTGGATTATTAGTGCTGTTTTGTTTTCTGACTTGGGGAACAAGCAAGTTTTTGCCTTCAGGATTTATTCCGTCTGAAGATCAGGGAATGGTTTATGTGAGTGTTACAACGCCACAAGGAGCAACTGTTGAACGTACCGAAAAAGTCTTAGACGAAGTAACCAAAATTGCAAAAGGAATTAAAGGAGTTGATAATGTTACGACTCTTGCCGGATACAGCATTGTAACTGAAATTGCCGGAGCATCGTACGGTATGGGAATGATCAACTTAAAAGACTGGAGTGATCGTGATATATCAGTAAACGATTTTATCGCTCAGCTTGGCGAAAAAACAAAAGGAATTACCGATGCTCAAATCGAGATTTTTGCACCGCCAACCGTTCCTGGTTTTGGTAATACAAGCGGTTTTGAGCTTCGATTATTGGATAAATCCGGAGGAAGTATTACGAATACGGATGAAGTGACTAAAAACTTCATTAAAGAATTAAATGCTTCGCCAGAAATACAGAACTCTTTTACCAGCTTTGATGCCACTTTCCCACAGTATTTAATTCATATTGATTATGATTTGGCTGCTAAAAAAGGAATTTCTGTAGATAATGCAATGTCAACTTTACAAACCATGCTGGGTTCCTTTTATGCAACCAATTTTATTCGTTTCTCACAGATGTATAAAGTAATGGTTCAGGCCAGTCCGCAATTTAGAAGAAATCCGGAAAGCATTTTGGATATGTATCTAAAAAATGAAGCTGGCGAAATGGTTCCGTTCTCTACCTTTATTCGTTTAGAAAGAGTTTACGGGCCTGAGGTTTTAACGCGTTACAATATGTACATGTCGGCTATGATTAATGGAGAACCAGCCGAAGGTTTTAGCTCTGGAGAAGCTATTGCGGCTGTAGAAAGAATTGCAGCCGAAAAACTCCCAAGCCGTTTTGAAGTCGAATGGTCCGGTATGACGCGTGAAGAGATTCTGTCTGGTAACCAAACGATTTACATTTTTGCGCTTTGTATACTCTTTGTATACTTATTGCTTGCGGCACAATATGAAAGTTTACTGCTTCCTTTCCCAGTATTATTAAGTCTTCCTGTGGGAGTTTTTGGTTCCTATCTGGCATTAGTTGCCGTTGGTTTAGACAACAATATTTATGCTCAGGTTGCACTCGTCATGCTGATTGGTCTGCTAGCCAAAAATGCCATTCTGATTGTAGAATTTGCAATGGCTCAGAACAAAATCGGACGTGATATTGTCGAGGCAGCAATTGAAGGAGCAAGACTTCGTTTCAGACCTATTTTGATGACTTCTTTTGCTTTTATTTCAGGATTGATTCCGTTATGTATCGCCACAGGTGCAGGTGCCGTGGGTAACCGTTCTATTGGTACGGCCGCTGCGGGCGGAATGCTGATTGGAACTGTGTTTGGTTTGGTGATTATTCCGGGACTTTACATCGTATTTGCCAAACTTGAAAAACGAATGAGCAAATCTTAATGCGTAATTTTTTAAACACATAGAATCATGATAGCTATCGGGACTATGTATTAGAAACTAGTTTCTTTCTACTCCCTTTTCCAGAAAGAAAAATCTATGTTTCTATGTGTTTCATAAAAATTTCACATCAAGGATTGATAAATAAATTTAAACAATGAAAGAGATATTAAATCCATATAAAATTTTAAATCAGAATAAGATTAGTGCTTTGGTTCTAACAGGAACGCTTCTTTTAACGGCATGTTCTGCACCTAAAGTCAGTGATAAGCTGACTGCTGCAAAACTACCGGAGCAATTTGATGCTAAACGAACTTCTGATACTTCAAAACCTTTTATTCCGCTGAAAGCGGAAACCTATTTTAAGGACCCAAAACTGGATCAGTTATTAAAAAAAGCCGTAGCTCAAAATCCTGATTATTTAATTATGCAGGAAAGAATTCTAATCGCCAATTCACATTTAAAAGTAGCGAAAATGGCTCTTCTTCCCTCTTTAGATCTTGCAGCTGACGTTTCGGGAACGCATTACGGAAAATATACGATGGACGGTGTTGGAAATTACGATACCAACTTTTCGCAGAATATTACCGAAAAACAAAGAATCAATGAAGACGTCACTCCTAACCTATTCTTAGGCGGAAAAGTGTCTTGGGAAGCTGATATCTGGGGAAAACTTAGCAATCGTAAAAAAGCCGCGCAGCAACGTTTCTTTGCTTCACAACAAGGAATGAGACTTTTACAGACCAGACTTTTAAGTGATATTGCCGATTTGTATTTTAAATTAATCGCTTTAGACAAACAAGCAGCAATTTATGAAGACAATCTAAAAACTCAGGAAAGAGCATTAGACATTGTTTCTGCTCAAAGATCTGTCGGAAAGGCTACAGAATTGGCTGTACAACAGTTTAATGCACAGAATAATAATATTCATGCCGAAGCTTCGGAACTAAAATTAAGCATTGATCAAACGGAAAAAGCTTTATTGACACTTTTGGGACAATATGGCGGTAAAATCGACAGAAGCAGTGATTTCTTAGCCGGACATTTGGATGTTTTAAATCAGAAAATAAGCGTGGATTCAATTATTCACAAAAGACCGGATGTTTCTGAAGCATATTTCGAATTATTAGCCAGCAATGCCGATGCAAAATCTGCAAGAGCAGCTTTCTTTCCTACTGTAAATTTGGGCGGTTATGCAGGTTTCAACTCATTTTCTTTCAATACTATTTTTGATGCAGGATCTTTTGCCTGGCAAATTCTGGGCGGATTAACGGCTCCCGTTTTTAATAAAGGACAAATCAAACAAGAATATTACGTTTCGAACAGAAAACAAGAGATTTCTTTTCTTCAATATCAAAATGCGGTGACGACAGCTTATAACGAATTGAGCGCTTTACTGCATAGAAATGAAGCATTTGAAGAGGTTTTGAAATATAAAACCAACGAAATTGATCATTTAGAAATTGCAGTAAATGTTTCGAACGATTTGTATTTAAGTGGTTATGCCAATTATCTTGAAATCATTAATGCACAGAAAAACAAACTGCAGGCAGAACTTGATTTTGTAGATATTCAGCTGAAAAATGCAAACTCTCAGGTGTTGCTTTACAAAGCTTTAGGAGGCGGAATTAATTAGTTTATATATTGGTCAAAAATTGTTTGCATCTTTTTAATTCAACTCTTTCTGCTGACAATTTTATATCCCATCCGCCCCCAACGGATGGGATTTTTTTTTGAATGAAATTTTCTGTTCCGCATTACAACACTTACCTTTATTCCAAATTCCTAAAATAGCTCAGATGGATATTTCCACTATTCTTGACAACATCTATAAACTGCCAGAACAATCCCGACTTGCGCTGCAAAACAATGTCATAGAAATTGCTTTCCCGAAAGGACATATTTTACTAAAAGCCAATAAAGTAGAATCGAATATTTATCTCATAAAAAAAGGATTAGTAAGAGCATTTGTAGATCGTGATAACGAAGTTACATTTTGGTTTGGAAAAGAAGGTGAAACAGTACTTTCGATGAAAAGTTATGTGGAGGAACAGCCAGGATATGAAAGCATAGAACTTTTGGAAGACTGCGAATTGTATGAATTAAAAACAGAGAATCTTCGAAAACTATTCGAACAAGACGTTCATATTGCCAACTGGGGCAGAAAATTTGCCGAAAAAGAATTAATTAAAACAGAAGAGCGACTGATTTCGAAACAATTCAAAAATGCTTCCGAACGTTACCTGGAATTGATGAAAGATCATCCTGAACTGCTTCAAAGAGTTCAGTTAGGACATATTGCCTCTTATCTTGGTATTACTCAAGTCAGCCTCAGCAGAATTCGTGCAGAATTGAAATAACCTTTTTGAGAACCTTCTTTTAATTCCCCCCTTTTAGACTATATTACAATCTGAACAAATCTGCTTAAATCTTTTAAAATCTGCGTGAAACATTTTTGAGTTAATTTTTTTTTCACGCAGATTTGCACAGATTCAAGCAGATTAAAGTAGATTTATCTGTTGACCAAAGCAGATTAAAATAATCTCATTTTTTATCATTTGTTAAATTTTTTCTGCGTTTCAAAGAGGAACTTTGCACGATAAAATTTAACTCTATGAACTGGATTATTCTAATCATTGCAGGGCTTTTTGAAGTAGCCTTCGCATCATGTCTTGGAAAAGCAAAAACAACTACAGGAACCGAAATGTACTATTGGTATATTGGTTTCTTCATATCGCTAACTGTTAGTATGCTTTTATTAATGAAAGCGACTGAAACATTGCCACTAGGAACGGCTTATGCAGTCTGGACAGGAATTGGAGCTGTTGGAACAGTCTTAGTTGGCATTTTTATCTTTAAAGAACCTGCTGCTTTCTGGAGATTGTTCTTCTTAGCTACTTTGGTTGGTTCTATTGTGGGATTAAAGGCGGTTTCTCATTGATTTTTTCTTTTAAACACATAGAAACATAGACTTTTTTTAATAGAAGAAACTTAAAAAAGAAGGCCAAGAAAACAAGTTTTCACACCTATTTTTTTTTCTGTTTCTGTATGTTTAACTTATAATCGCCACACAGTTTGTCATTCCGAGGAACGAGACCCGAGCGATAGCGAATAGGTGAAGCAAATCAGACTCGGGATTCGACAAAGATTGGCGATTTTCTTTGCGGAGTTTCTAGTGTGATTCTTCGTTCCTCAGAATGACAAACTGCACGGAAAACCCGCCAACCTTTTAATGCACTTTAAGCATCACATGATAAAAAAATAGCATTTTATCACATTATTCTCTCTTCTATCTTTGTCATCAAATAAAGATTAATTAAAACATGACATTCAGCCATTCCATTAAATCATTTGACGAATTAACCAATCACGAAATGTATGCTATGCTTCGTTTAAGAAGCGAAGTTTTTGTGGTAGAACAAAACTGTCCTTATCAGGATTTAGATAACAAAGACCAGAAAGGTTTTCATTTACTATATTATGTTGATAATGAATTGGCAGGCGTTACCCGCTTGCTCCCTAAAGGCATATCTTATGAAGAAATTTCGATAGGAAGAGTTGTAATTGCCCAAACGCATCGTGGATTAGGTTTAGGAGTAAAATTAATGGAAGCTTCGATTGCCGGCTGTGAAGAAAAATTTGGAAAAGGACCGATTCGGATTAGTGCACAGTATCATTTATCCAAATTCTATCAGTCATTGGGATTTGCAGAACAAGGAGAAGTGTATGATGAAGATGGAATACCGCATATCTCTATGTTGAGAGCTTAGAGATTATGGAATAATCAGTTTTAAAACATTGGCTAATACAGGATTATGGTCTTCTATTCTCCAATTAATATACAAATCGGTTTCTAATGGTAATTTGATAAATCGGATTCCTAAAATTTCATGGTAAACGTAAGAATCTGGAAGAATAGCAATTCCGAGGCCTTTTCGAACCAAAGCAATAATAGCTGATCCAAATTCAGAGTGAAGATAAACCTCTGGAGCGTCTTCAAAAGAATTGAATAACCGCTGAATCAAATCGCTGTAACTGCTGCCTTCATCGTTTGTTGGCAATATGAATTTCTGCGAAGCAAGAGTTTCTTTTGTCAGATCTTCAGGTGTACGATACGGATGATTTTCGGGTACAACAATAGCCAGATGATCGGTATGGATTTTTTCAGAATGAATATCTTTTGCAGTATTAATATCTCTGGTAATCGCTAAATCAATTTTATAATTGCGAAGATATTCCTGCTGATTTTCATACAATACCTGAACCAGTTTGATTTTCAGTTTAGGAAAAGCATCAGAAATACGGGATAAAATATCAGGCATAAGCGAAGCAGATATAGAATCTGGATGTGCAATGGTAATCGTACCGCTCTCGCCCAACTGAATCTGTCGCGCCGATTGATGAATGAACTCCAGTTTGTTGAGTTCTACTTCCCATTTTTCTTTTAGAAACTGGCCGGCAGCTGTGAGTTTGACATTACGTTTGTTTCGTTCAAACAACTGAATACCAAGCTGATTCTCCAAAGACTGAATCTGACGGCTCAAGGCTGACTGTGTGATATTCATTTTTCCGGCAGTGTTCCAAAAATGAAGTTCACGAGATAAGGCTAAAAAATATTTAATTTGCTGTAAATCCATTGATGCAATTTACGCATTTATTAGAAGACAAAAACCTATTAAAAGCATCAAAAAAATTAAGCACATAAAAACATAGTTTTTTTGTGTCTAAAAAGAAATCAAAAGAAACAAGTTGCCACACATAGCTAAACTATGTGAATTTAAAACAAGTGAAACGCCTTTTAACGTCAGTAAAATCTATGTTTCTATGTGTTTAAAATTAATTGCGCATAACATAGCAGAGAAAAATAAGTTCTCATTCATTAAAGAATAAAAAATGAATTCATTAGAAATAAAAAAAGCTACTGTAAAAGATTTAAATGAACTTCAAGTAATTGGAAGACAAACTTTTTCAGAAACATTCGCAGAAGTGAACAGCGAAGAAAATATGATTAAATACCTGGAAGAAAGTTTCGCTGATGAAAAACTAACAGCAGAACTGAATAATCCAAATTCATATTTCTATTTAGCTGTTTTAGAAAATAAAGTGATTGGTTATTTAAAACTAAATACCAGCAACGCGCAAACTGAGAAACAAGCTGATGATGCGCTTGAAATTGAACGTATTTATGTTGCGAAAGAATTTCATGGTAAAAAGGTGGCACAGGCACTTTATGCACAAGCATTAGAAACAGCAAAAGAACTGAAACCAACTTACATCTGGCTAGGGGTTTGGGAAAAGAATTTTAGAGCGGTGAGCTTTTACACTAAAAATGGTTTCATTCAATTTGATACACACATCTTCCGTCTGGGCGACGATGAACAAACTGATTTATTGATGAAAAAGGTTTTATAAACTATGCAACTAAATTTAAGCGTGTAGTTTACAGGAATGACAAACTATCCGCAGAACTTTGTCAAAGTTTGAAACTTTGACAAAACTATTGAAATCATTTTTTTACACACAGTCCCCACAATCTTGTCATTCTGACGAAGGAAGAATCTCCGTAAGTGGCTCTACAAAGATTGTCGATCCTGATTGCGGAGTTTCTTGTGAAGATTCTTCCTTCGTCAGAATGACAAGATTGAGGAAAATTTTAAAAATAATAACAAAAAGCCACATAAATCCAAATGAAACAAAAACAGCTTTTACTAATCTTATTAATCATAGGAACAGCCTTTTGGGGTATTTCCTATTCAGTTACTAAACTGGCGATTGGAAATTATTCTCCTGCCACTTTCCTATTCTACCGTTTCTTACTGGCTGTAATTGTACTTTCTATTATTTTTTGGAAATACGTTAAGGACACCAATCTACAAGCTGTTAAGACTGGATTTATTTTAGCTGTCCCGATGTTTTTAGGTATTCATTTACAAACAATCGGACTTAAATATACTGATGCTTCACAGTGTTCTTTTATTGCAGGATTGACCGTTATTATTATTCCGTTAATGAAATTGGGAATTTATAAGACCAATGCTTCTCTAAAAATCTGGATTGCCGCTTTTACCGCTTTAACGGGTTTATTTGTTATCGCCATACAAGATAAATTTACTGTAAACGTTGGTGATTTGTTTACTATTGCAGGATCGTTTGGTTTTGCGGTTTATTTGATTGCTGTTGAAAAACATTCAGCTACAAAAAACCTTTTATATTCTATTGTTCCTATGTTTGCGTTTTGTGCTTTATTTACTTTTTGTATTGCACTTACAGATTCAAAAGCAGTTTGGCTGCCGCAAAATGACACGTTTTGGATGGGCGTTATTTACTGCGCTTTGTTTTCTACAGCTTATATGTATACTGTTTCTAATATTTCACAGCGTTATTTATCTGCAGAACGTGTTGCAGTGATTTATTTATTTGAACCTGTTTTTGGAGCAATCGGTGCTTTTTTTATACTGGGAGAAGATCTTTCGTGGCGTTTGCTTTTGGGCGGAAGCCTTATTTTTGCAGGAACAATTATTTCTGAAGTCAATTTTAAAAGTCCTAAACTTAGGATTTTGACTAAAAGGAGTTGAAATATATTTCACGCAGATTCTAGCAGATTTAAGCGGATTTAGTAGATTCAATAAAAATAAAAATCGAACATATCTGCTTAAATCTGCTGAATCTGCGTAAAAAAAAATCTACAAAGTAGTAAGCGTATCTTCAGGATCGCAAGGAAAATAGATGATAATATCTGTTCCTTGATTTGGTTTTCCTTCTGCACAAATATCACCACCTACTGCCTGCATAATTTTTTTACATAATGCCAATCCAATACCCGAACCGGTGTATTGTTCCTGCGGATGAAGTCTGGTAAAAACTTTAAAGATGGATTCAGCGTATTGAGGTTCAAAACCAATACCGTTATCCGAAAAACGAACCCAATGGCAATATACTTTATATCTATCGTGTATTAAAACAGGCTCCTGAGAAGCCGTTATAATAATCTTTGGCTTTCTGTCGGGTGAAGCATATTTTAATGAATTCTGAATGATATTAATAAACAGCTGTCGCATTAAAAAGTCAATGGCATGAACTTCGGGAAGATTTTCATACTCAATTGTGGCATTACTTTCTGTGATGCTTTCGTGCATTTCTTTAATCGTAGATTTCAAAATTTTATTTAAATCTACTTCATGCAATGTATCTCTTGTATTTTTTATGCGGGTATATTTCAGAATATCTTCCAATAAACCGCTCATTCGATTAGCCGATTTTGAGACACGATGTAAAGAATTAGAAATAGATTCTTTAGAAATTGCATCAAGTTCACCAAGCATTTTAGAAGTAATCAGCTGAATTTTACGCAGCGGTTCCTGCAAATCATGTGTACTAATCCAATTGATATTTTCTAGTTCCGAGTTGGTTTCCTTCAACAATTCACTTTGATTACGGTATTTTTCTTCTTCTTCACTAAGCATAATTAAAATCAGCTGGCTTTGCAAAGTATGTGCATACTGTGAAGCAGCATTAATTTCGTACTGTTTCCAAGGACTGCTTTGATTTTTGACGATCTGTTTCCAGATGTTGAAAGAATTTCTTGGATGAAGTCCGTTACTGTCTTTGATAATGCTTTTTTCTGGATCTCCACCCCAGTTTATTTCCGAAACGGTTTCAGGTCTGAACCACAAAACGTGGCCATTATTGCCAAGTGAATGATAAATAATTCCAGCTAAATTAGTATTTTCGGCAAACTCTGGAAAATGGTCGCTGATTTTATTACTATAGAAAATTTCAGATTTAGTCTTATTTATTATTTTTTCAATCAGACTTAAAATCTCTTTATCAGCTGGTGTTATGCCAGTTTTAAAAATTTTATTTCTAGATAGTATTGCAACACCAGAAGCATTAGAAATCTCTAATAATTGCGGTGTCTCAATAATTCTCTCTAAAGATTCTTTAACGACAGGAAGATCAATACTTGTTAATTGTTCTAATGCTAAAATGGTTTTCTGCGCATTGATATACTCATCATTCGACTGTCTGATATCAATTTGAGAAGTAATAAACTGTCCTTGTAGTTTGGCTGCCAATCTGATTTCCGGCGAAATATTTTTTTCACAGTAATGATGACAGGCAATTAATCCCCATAATTTGCCGTGATGAATGAGTGATATTGTCAATGTTGCACCAACACCAATATTTTTAAGATATTCGACATGAATTGGCGAAGTACTTCTTAAAATCGAAAGGCTTAAATCCAGATTTTTTCCTTCCTTATCGTCTACTGTAAAAATGGGAACCGGCACATAATTGATATCAACAATCAATCGAAGCTGATTTTTGATATACAAATCACGAGCCTGAGCAGGAATATCGGTATGAGGATAGTGCAATCCTAAAAATGGTTCTAAATCATCACGGCAATCTTCAGCAAATACTTCTCCGTTATATTGCTCGTCAAAACGATAAATCATTACACGATCGTAACCTGTAATCTCACGAGTACCCTGCGCTACAAGTGCGCACAAATCCTTAAGCGATTTGGTTTTGTTCATCTGACTCACAAACTGGATGGTCTGTTTGTAAGCATCTGCCAATTTTTCCTGATCAGCAAACAACAATTCAGCTTCAAGAACATAAATGCCATCGCTTAGATGAATATTAATTTGAAAAAGTTTTCCAAGCAGTTCTATCTCAAGGGGAAAGGCATCCTGAACTTCATCACCTTTGATATACGCTAATATTTCTTGTTCAGCAATTAAGCCAAAAACTGCAGAAAAATCTTTTCCTAAAACCTGATTATGGGTAACATCAAAATATGAGGCAATATTTTCTGTACAGAAATCTATTTTCCACTCCTGTGTTATACCCAATAAAAAACCATGAGGCTGAATTTGCCCTGGTATATGGATAGGTTCATGTTCGCAGTTGGTTAGCGTAACGATATCACGGTTAACTATGTCCCTAATCTTCATTGTCTTTACCTGTCCTCAAAATGTTTATAAATACTATCAAAAGCAAATACTGCTCCTTCAATAATCTCCTCTCCGCATTCGTGCTTTTGTTCGTATTCTGATAGAAAACTTAGGAAAGCTTTCCAGAAACTTCCTGTTTTTTCACCATAACCATTAAAATAAGAAACACCTTTTTCGCCTGAAAGTTCTGGGTATTTTGAAACGTTTTTCAGAATAAATCTTCCGCCTAAAGTGGAGCCTTCTACAACGTACAAAACGCCAAGTGCAAAAGGAACTGACATTTCCTGTTTATGAAAAATTTTAGCAAAATCTGCTTTTTTATAATTTAAAAATAAAAGGTCGTCTTCTATAAGATGTTTCTTTCTTCTTTGTTCTAAGTCTTCCAAAAGATCCGCAAAAAAAGGAAAAATAACGGCCTCAGTATCGTTATGAACATCGTGCATTAAACTTAAATAATGGGTATATTCTTCCAGCTTCATATCCGGAGACATAATCGATTTTGATACCGAAAGCTCTTCCAGTTTTTGATGAGAATCAGCGGTTTGTGTTTTTAGATTATGAAGAAAATCTGAAGCTATTGCAGAATTCGTATGTGTACTCATTGTAAAATGTTGTGTGGTTTATGAGCCTTATTTGCTAAAGCTCTTTTCACAAATTTAAACAAAAAACAGTAGTTCTAAAATAAAAAATAGCCCTTAACATTTTAAGTTAAAGTCTGCTTAATTTATACGATTTTGACATTCGTCAATGTTTTTCTGAGAGATTAACTTTAATTTTGAATTTGATTAAAAAAGGAACGATGATAAGTGAACTTGAGACTTTAATTAAAAGCAAAATAGAATTAAGAAATGAGGAGCTTGAAACCATTCTTTCCTGCTTTAAATTAATACAAGTAAAGAAAAATGAACAACTGCTGAAAAGAGGTGCCGTTGCAGACAAAATATTTTTTATTAAAAAAGGATGTCTGCGTTTATATTATAGTACTGAAGACCATAGCATTGCAACCCGTTTTATGGCTTTTGAAGGCACTTTTTTAACCTCAATCGTAAGTTTTATTTCACGAGAGCCCAGTGCAGAATACATAGAAACCGTAGAAAACTCAGAACTTCTGGCGATTGCTTATGATGATTTTTTCAGACTTAGAAACACTATTCCGCAATGGGATAAAATGTATATCTATATTCTGGAATACGGTCTGACCGTTATCACTTCTAAACTCAGCAGTTTACTCACTCAAAATGCTGCTGAACGTTATAGAAATCTTCTTAAAAACAACCCCGAACTCGTCCAAAGATTATCAAACGCCAATCTTGCGGCCTACCTTAACGTTTCTCCCGAAACCTTAAGCAGAATAAAATCACAGATTTAATTATGATCTGTTAACTATCAAAAAAAAAAAAACTATTAAAAAACATTTTTATCATGAGAAGTGATGAAGTAAAAAAAGGGGTTCAGCGAACTCCTCACAGATCCTTATTGCGTGCTACAGGCTTAAAAAATGAAGATTTTGGGAAACCATTTATCGGCGTTGCCAATTCTTTTATCGAAATTATTCCTGGACATTTTTTCCTAAACAAAGTATCCGAAATTATTAAAGAAGAAATTCGTGCCAATGGTTGTGTTCCATTCGAATTTAATACGATCGGAATTGATGACGGAATTGCAATGGGACACGACGGAATGCTTTATTCGCTTCCGAGTCGTGAAATTATCGCCAATTCAATCGAAAGCGTTATGAATGCACACAAACTGGATGCTATGATTGCTATTCCAAATTGTGATAAAATTGTTCCTGGAATGATCATGGGCGCGCTTAGAGTTGATGTTCCAACAATTTTTGTGAGTGGCGGGCCAATGTCAAAAGGCTACACCAAAAATGGTACGGCAATCGATTTGGCTACTGCTTTTGAAGCAGTTGGAAAACACGAAGCTGGAAAAATATCAGACGAAGAATTGTACGATATTGAATGTAATGCCTGCCCAAGCGGTGGAAGCTGTTCCGGAATGTTTACAGCAAACTCCATGAATACATTGATGGAAGCGATGGGAATTGCGCTACCCGGAAACGGAACTATTTTGGCACAAACTCCGGAACGTGAACAATTGTATCGTGAAGCTGCGAGAAGAATTTGTGCTATTGCAAAAGATCAGCAGGAAATTGAGAAATTCAAACTGAAAAACATCTTAAACGAAAATGCCGTAAGAAATGCTTTTGCTGTTGATATGGCAATGGGCGGAAGCAGTAATACCGTTTTACACATGCTTGCGATTGCAAACGAAGCGAATGTCGATTTTAAGCTGAAAGACATTAATACGATTTCCGGAAACATTTCTCATATTGCCAAAATTTCGCCAAGTTTAAGCACGGTTCACATGGAAGATATCAATCGAGCCGGTGGTGTAAATGCAGTTATGAAAGAAATGAACAAAAGAGGTTCTGGTGTTTTATTGGATAATTTAACGATAAGCGGAGAAACAATATTGGAGAAAATTGCTAATGCCGAAATCAAAGATACCAACATCATTCATACAATAGACAATCCGTACAGTAATGTGGGCGGACTGGCAATTCTATACGGAAATCTTGCCGAACAAGGTGCCGTTATTAAGACCGCCGGACTTACAGGCGGAAGAGTTTTTACCGGAAAAGCCGTTTGTTTTGACGGTCAGGCCGATGCGATTGCCGGAATTATGATGGGAAAAGTCAAAGCGGGAAATGTAGTCGTTATTCGTTACGAAGGACCAAAAGGCGGACCCGGAATGCAGGAAATGCTCTCTCCTACCAGTTTAATTATGGGAATGGGATTAGGAAGTTCTGTAGCGTTAATTACCGACGGAAGATTCAGCGGTGCAACCAGAGGCGCTTCTATAGGACACGTTTCGCCAGAAGCTGCCGAAGGCGGAATGATTGGTCTGGTTAAAGATGGAGACGAAATTCATATCGATGTGGATCAGTATATTTTGTCTGTTAATTTGACCGATGAAGAAATCAAAGCCAGAAAAGAAGCTTTCAAACCTTTGAAAAAACCTTTAAATTCAAAATGGCTTGGTCAATATCGTGCTCTTGTAACTAATGCCAGTACCGGTGCGGTTTTGAAAACCGATTTGGATTAATTTTTTTTTAAACACATAGAAACATAGATTTTTTGTCCTTGCTTTACTTGCTAAGAATAAAAGAAAATGACTAGTCATTAACACATAGCCTATGTGCATTTATGCAAGTGAAACGCCTTTTACCGTTCTAAAATCTATGTTCCTATGTGTTTAAAAATTTTAAGTTTTCCTAATTTATATCCTCAACCAAACAAATCTCAAAAGTAGTTTTCCCTTTTTCATTTTTGTTGAGAATATAACCTCCGTGCGCTTCTACAATGTTTTTAGAAAGCGTTAAACCAATTCCCGCACCTTCATTTCGAGTGGTAAAAAAGGGAAGGAAAATTTTGTCTTCAATCTCTTTTTCTATTCCTTTTCCGTTGTCGGTAATCTTTATAAAGAAACGGTTTTCTTTGGCTTCAGCCGAAATAAAAATCTGTTTCTGATCGTTTTGACTCAATGCATTAATGGAATTCGTCAGTAAATTAATTAGTACTTGTTCCAGTTGTTGTTGATCGACATTGATTAAGTAATTATGTGTAATTGAATTTATGACTTCAATATTATCTTTTCGCAATAGTGGATTCATGATTTGAAGTACATTTTCTATCAAATACTGCAGTTCAATTTTTTCCTTTTTTGGAGATGGAAGCATGGCAAGTTTTCGATATCCTTCTACAAATTTCTGTAAATGATCGCTTCGTCTCAACATTGTTTCGACACTGGTTTTGATGTCTTCCAGATCTTCCGTTGAAAGTGAATCCTGCTCTACCAAATCCTGCAGGTTCTGACAAATAGAACGAATTGGCGTTATAGAATTTAAAAGCTCATGCGAGATTACTTTCATCAAATTAATCCAGGCATCTTTTTCTTTTTTCTCCACCACATTCTGAATCGAATCTAATAAAACAATAAAATAATCCTGTTCAAAAATTTCGGTACGTGAAGCCTGCAAAACAAATGTCTGTCTGCTTTGCTTGTTAATACTAATATCTATAGAGGTTTTAACTTCATGAAAATCATCTTCTTCTATAATTTCGCATAAAGCAGGCAATTGATTTTTTAAATATTTCCATTTGGAAACTTTCGGCACATTAAAATGATTGGAAAAATAATCGTTCATTAAAAATATGCTCCATTCATTTTCCTGTTTTTGTAAAATAACAACTGCTGTTTCGATATTATTTAAAATCGAACGATAAATAATGTCTTTAGAAATTTGCTCGTTTTCCTTATTTTTCAAAGTTTCATACAACTGAAATAAATCATTATAACTTCTATTGAATCTGTGCTTCGAAAAATCAGAAGAAAAATCGTTCTGCAAAATCGAAGCAATCGTTTTATCGTAAATCAGAACAAAATTCCGAACATAAAAATACATCTCGCGAACAATCAGAAAAACGATACAGAGTCCGAAAATGCCTGTAAACAATAATCTGATTTTAAAGAAATAAATCGAAAGTTCAATTCCTGCAACAATGAGTATTAAGCGCAGAAAAAGCAGTTTATAAGTTTGTAATGTCTTAAACATATTAGCTGATGTTGATATTGTATTTTTCTAAACGGCGGTACAAGGCTCCTCTGGAAAGTCCCAGTTCTTCTGCCGTTTTACTAATATTATTATTGTTTTTAAGAAGTGCTTTTTCGACCGTTGACTTTTCGACGGCACTAAGCTGAATATCATCAGAACTGTCTTCATAAGGTGTAACGATCTCCAAATCCAGATCAGAAACTGTGATTTTATTGTTTTCACACAGAATCACAGCGCGTTCTATTTTATTTTCCATTTCGCGGATATTTCCGTTCCAGGCGTGTTTTTCTAGTTGTTCCAATACTTTAGAATCAAATGTAATTTCATCTCTTCCGTATTTTTCAATCATTTTATCCAGAAGATATTCTGCCAGCGGAATTTTATCTTCATTTCTTTCACGTAAAGGAGGCAAAACAATTTCCATCGTATTAATGCGATAATACAAGTCTTCACGGAAGTTTTTATCGGCTACTTCTTCTTTCAGATTCAGATTGGTTGCGGTTAGAATGCGAACATTTAAAGGTCTGATTTTGGTTTCTCCTAATCTTGTTACGGTTTTGGTCTGAATAACCTGAAGGAGTTTGGATTGCAATTGAAGCGGTACATTTCCGATTTCATCCAAAAAAATAGTTCCGTTCTGCGCCATTTCAAAACGTCCCGGTGTATCAATTTTCGCATCTGTAAAAGCGCCTTTGGCATAACCGAATAATTCGCTTTCGAAAATATTAGCATTTAAAGATCCTAAATCGACTGCGATAAAAGGCTTTTCTTTTCGTTCGGACTGCGAATAAATATGATGTGCCAAAACAAACTTTCCTGTTCCGTTTTCACCCAGAATTAAAACATTCGCATCTGTTTTGGCAACTTTGTCGGCAAGAGAATAGGCTTTTTTAATGGCTTCAGAATTTCCGATAAAAAAGTCATTTTTAATTTCAACTTCTTTAACCTTTTTCTGTTCTTTTCGGGCTTTGTCAACAGCTTGTTTTACCGATTCCAGAAGTTTTTTGTTTTCCCAGGGTTTTAATATATAATCAAAAGCACCCGATTTTAACCCTTCAACGGCAGTTTCTACTTTTCCAAAAGCTGTCATTAAAATCACAACCGTTTTTGGCGAAAGCGTTTTAATTTCTTTTAATAAATACAAACCTTCTCTCCCATCTTCAAAACCAATTCTGTAATTCATATCCAACAAAACGACATCGATGGTATTTTTTGCCAGTAATTCGACAATATTTTTCGGATTATTGAGCGTAAAAATGTTTTCAAAATACTTTTTCAGGTACACTTTCGACGCAAAAAGAATGTCTTCCTGATCGTCTATGATTAAAATCGATGCGTTTGTTTTTTTCATTGTTGTTCGGTTTTGGACGAAAGGTGTCCATTAATGGACAGTCGAATATTTTTTCGATAAATAAATCATTAAAAATTAAGCTTTTACAGTCTTTAAATTACTGGCACGAAAATCACATTAGAACTGGTAAATCATTAATTATTAAAGCCTTTTGGAAGTAAAAATAACAAAATAATTAAGTACAAATTACATCGAAATTATCTTAATTTTCAGACTTGTTTCTTTCATTTCCGAAGGCATAAAATTTTAAAAAGAAAATCAATCAAAAAACAAACAGTCAAATTATGATTACAATTCAAAAACTTTCAAAAGTATTTAGAACTGAAGAATTAGAAACAAGAGCTTTAAGCGAAATCTCATTAACTATCAATCAAGGCGATTTTGTTTCGATTATGGGACCTTCGGGAAGCGGGAAATCAACTTTATTGAACATTATCGGACTTCTGGACAGTGCTTCGGACGGAAGTTATAAACTGCTCGATCAGGAAATGGTTGGTTTAAAAGAAAAAGCAAAATCAGCAGCGAGAAAAGAAAACATCGGATTCATTTTTCAAAATTTCAATCTGATTGATGAATTATCGGTTTTCGACAATATTGAACTTCCTTTGATTTACAGTAATGTTCCGTCTGCTGAAAGAAAATCCAGAGTAAACGAAATTGCCAAAATATTAGGAATCTCTCATCGCCTGAAACATTTTCCACAACAACTTTCGGGTGGTCAACAACAACGTGTGGCTGTTGCGAGAGCCTTAATCAATAATCCCAAAATTATTCTGGCCGATGAACCTACCGGAAATCTGGACAGCAAAAACGGAAATGAGGTTATGGAATTGCTAACGGATCTTCATGCCAGCGGTTCGACAATTCTAATGGTCACGCATTCTGATTACGACGCTTCATTTTCACAAAAAACTATTTTAATGAAAGACGGAATGATCCTTTCTGAAAAAGTAAACCACAGAAATGTTGATGTTCTGGTAACGGCTAAAAACTAGAATTATGCTGCAAAACTGGATTAATACTTTTATTTTTCATCTAAAGAACAACAAACTTTTTACAGGCTTGAATATTTTAGGCCTCAGTATAGGAATTGCCGGTTTGATCTTTTCCATTTTGTATTGGAACGACGAACAAAGTTACAATGAATGGAATCCTAATAAAGAAGTCGTTTTTCAATCTTTAAGCAAGGTCAGCGAAACCAATTTATGGGTAACGAATGTCTTAACCTTTGAAGATTATTTTAAAACCGATTTTAAAGAACTGGAAAGTTATTGTTATCTGGATATGTGGTATGCTCAGAAATTACTGCAATGCAACGACAAAAAAGCCATTTTTAATGTAATTGATGCTCAAAAGGCGTTCTTTGATATGTTTCCTTTTCATTTTATTAAAGGAAATGCTAAAACGGCCATAAAAGACGAAACTTGTATTGCAATATCTAAAGAAACAGCTCTAAAACTATTTGGAAATGTAAATGTACTCGGAAAAACCATTCGATATCAGGACAGAAAACTTATCGTAATGGGCGTTTACACTATTCCCGGAAAATCTTCAATGGCACCGGAAGCTGTTATCAATTTTATAGCAGAAAGAATTCCTAAGGAAAGGGATAACTGGAGTAATTTTAATTTAGGCTTATTATTAAAGCTAAAAAATCCTGCTGACAAAGATAAAGTCGCTGCCAAAATGAGCGATCTGTTGTACAAAAACCGTACAGTGCGATGGGCAAGAGAAGAAGGTTTGACCATTGCTCAATGGGAGAAAAAAAATGGGGCCGAAAATATGAAAATATTTTTAGATCCGCTTAAAGATGCAAGGTTACATGGACTTGTTGATGGTTATGCGGAAGGCGAAGGCAATTATGATTTTTTGCTAATCATGATGGGATTATCGGTACTGATTTTAATCTTATCGCTTTTTAATTACATCAATCTCGCAACGGCAAATGCCATTAAAAGAGCTAAGGAAGTCGGCATTAGAAAAATTGCGGGAGCATCAAAAAGTAATATTGTATGGCAGTTTATTTTTGAGACTTTTATCATCACCACTTTTTCTATATTATTATCTCTGGTTATTGTCGAATTATCACTGCCTTTTTACAACAATTTTCTTGAGAAACAACTGAGCCTTAGCGGAACTTCCTTTTTTTGTGAGCTCTTGATTATTTTTATTGTGACTGTAATTGTTGCAGGAATACTTCCGGCGCTATACGTTTCTAATTTTGAAGCTTCAAAGGTATTGAAAGGAAACTTTGAAAGAAGTAAAAGTGGCATCTGGCTCCGAAACGGAATGTTAATTTTACAATTTTCTATTGCTTCTTTTTTTATCATAGGATCTTATATCGTTTACGATCAGGTACAATTTTTAAACAATAGAGATTTAGGTTTTAAAGGTGATCAGGTTTTGGAAATAAATTATAAAAAACCACAGATAGACTTTAATGACACTATAGCCCTTAAAAGCCTATATACCAAATATGAAACGCTTAAACAGGAAATCGTTAAGATTAAAGGAGTTTCAGAAGTAAGTACAGGTGCTTTTTCTTTTGATGGTGGCGGAACTTCGTCTTCGACCTTTAATTATCATGATAAAAACATTCAAAGCCAGAATATGGCTATTGATTACGGAATGCTCGAAATGCTGAAAATCAAGTTGACTGAAGGCCGCTATTTTGATAAAAAAATTGCCTCAGATACTATAAGTTCTGTTTTAATTAATGAAACGGCGTTGAAAATAATCAACGATAAAAATCCGATTGGGAAAATTGTAAACTGGAATGACCGTAAATTAAAAATTATTGGAATTGTAAAAGATTTCAATCTCTGGGGACCAAAAGCCAAAATTCCGCCAATGCTCTTTTTTCATCTGAAAACTATAGACTGGATGAATATTAATGTTTCCCGAATTTTTGTTAAAGTAAATCCGGTCGAAATGGCCAATACGATTCCGAATCTTGAAAAATTCTGGAGAAAAAATATAGACGCCGATTTCCCTTTTAAGTATGATTTTGTAGACAAGGCTTACGCCAGAACCTATAAAGATTTTATCAATCAGAGAAACCTTTTTTCTTTGTTAAATGTGATCGTTATTCTGATTGCATTGTTCGGACTTTTCGCTTTAGCTTCCTACTCCATTCAAAGCAGAATGAAGGAAATCGCTATCCGAAAAACACTAGGCGCAGAAACGCATGTTTTACTGAAAGAACTTTCTAAACAATATGTTATATTTTGTTTAATCGGTTTCTTGCTGGCATTGTTTCCTGCTTACTATTTATTGAATAAATGGCTCGAAGACTTCGTTTTTAGAATTGATATTTCAATTTATCCGTTCTTAATTGGCTTCGCCGTTTTATTATTCTTAACCTTAATTGTAGTCTTATCCAGAACCTATCAGGCTACAAAAGTTGATGTTTTACAATATCTAAAAACCGAATAATATGCTTAAAAACTATATCAACATATTTATATACCATATCAAAAACAACAAGTTCTTTACGGCTTTGAATGTTTTAGGTTTGAGTATTGGAATCGCAGGTTTAATTTTTGCGGTTTTATATTGGAATGATGAACATTCTTATGATCAGTGGAATCCAAATAAAGACAATGTTTTTCTGGTTGCCAATCAAATGGATCCTACAACTTACTGGGCTTCCAGCTCCGCACCAATTGGCGCTGCCATAAAAAATGCAAGTCCGGAAGTCACTTCTTTTTGTTATGTTAACGGAAATTACGACAATGAAATCATTCGTTTTAATGATAAAAAAATACAAAATGACAAAGTCCTTATCGCACAAGGAAACTTTTTTGACTATTTCCCTTATCAATTTACAGAAGGAAACCCTAAAACAAGTTTAGCCGACGGAAACAGTATTTCCTTGTCTGAAGATCTTGCTGTACAGCTTTTTGGGAAAGAAAGTGCACTAGGAAAAAAAATATTTATGAAAGACCAGATTTTGATTGTTCGGGGCGTTTACAAACTGGATAAAAAATCGATTTTTAATCCTTCCTGTGTAGTCAATTTTATGGATGTAAGAATTAAAAATACCATTCAGCAATGGGGAAATTTTCAACTTATTCTTTTGCTAAAGCTAAAAAATCCAACTGATGCTGCTTTAGTTACTAAAACTCTTTCTCAGGTTTACTATGATAATATGACGGTTCCCCATGCCAAATTTCAAGGCATTACACCAGAGGAACTTATTAAGAAATTCGGAGAAGTAAAACCACATTTAGAACCTTTATCTTCCATTCGTTTGCATACCAAAACCGGAGGTCTTGTAGAAAGTAATGGAAATTATCAGCTTTTGTTAATTTTTGTAGGTTTGTCTGTCTTAATTCTGATACTTTCTATCGTCAATTATGTTAATTCTGCTACGGCAAATGCGGTAAAAAGAGCTAAAGAAATAGGAGTTCGAAAAGTTATTGGTGCATCCAAAGGGAATATCATCCAGCAGTTTATTCTGGAAACAGCCATAATTTTATTGTTTTCAATTCTCATATCGTTAGTCATTGTCGAACTTTCACTTCCGTATTATAATGTTTTTTTAGAAAAACAACTAGAATTACAAAGCGGACAATTCTATTTACAGTTAATTGGTATTTTTATTGTAACTGTAATTGTTGCGGGGATATTTCCGGCGTATTATGTTGCCAATTTTGAGGTTTTAAAAGTCTTAAGAGGCAATTTTGCGCGAAGTAAAAATGGTGTATGGCTTAGAAACGGAATGCTGATATTTCAATTTGCTGTGGCTGCTTTCTTTATTATTGGATCTTATATTGTAAATCAGCAGATTGATTATATGAATTCGAAGGATTTAGGCTTTAATGGAAACCAAATCCTAAGTATTTCTTATCGAAATATTTACGGTGAAAAAATTAGCACCAAAAATCAGTGTGATAAGTACGATGTTATCAAAAATCAATTGCTCCGCATAAAAGGCGTTAAACAAGTCGCTGGCGGCGGTTTTGTTATGGGAGGTGGCGCAAAATCTGTCATTTCATATCATTATAAAGATATCAATATCGATGGCAATAATATTCCTGTAGATTTTGGACTTCTTGAAATGCTTAAAATAAAACTGGTAAAAGGACGCTACTTAAATCCTCAATATGCTCAAGATACGATTAGTTCTATGCTGATCAATGAAACTGCTTTAAAATTAATGAATGAAAAAGATCCAATAGGAAAAAAAATAAACTGGGACGGGAAAGAAGCCATTATAGTAGGAGTTGTAAAAGATTTTAATATTGGAAATCCCGGCGAAGCGATACCTCCTGTAACCATATTTCATTTTAAAAGTGTGAAATGGTTCAGCAGTCTTGTGAACAATATTTATGTCACAGCTGATTCCAAAACTATGCCTGAGACTATTGCTTCAATAGAGAATTTATGGACAAAGAAAATTGATCCGGATTATCCTTTTGAATATGATTTTGCAGACAAACAATACGAAAGATCGTATAGCAGTTATGTAAAACAAAAAAATCTTTTCTCGTTACTAAACGCCATTGTTATTATTATAGCTCTTATTGGATTATTTGCTCTGGCTTCTTACTCGATCGAAAGACGTATGAAAGAAATTGCTATTCGAAAAACGCTTGGTGCCGAAACCATTGTTTTGTTGAAAGAACTTTGCAAACAGTATGTTCTTTTTAGTGTTTTAGGATTTGTTATTGCTTTATTTCCTGCCTATTATCTGTTAAGCAAATGGCTGGAGAATTTTGCTTACAGGGTTTCTATTTCTATTTCTCCGTTTCTAATTGGCTTTACTGCTTTATTAGTTTTAACGCTGGCAGTAGTTCTTTCGCGAGCTTATCATGCCACAAAAGTAGATGTTTTACGTTATTTAAAATACGAGTAAATTTTTAAAAGGATTAAAACTAAAAAAGCGTTCGATGTTGCGAACGCTTTTTTTATATTTTTCAAAAATCAATGTCAATGTCAGTGTCAAAAATCAATGTCAATGTCAATGTCAAACTCCTAACTCATAACTTCTAACTTTTAACTTCTAACTCATAACTTCTAACTTTTAACTTTTAACTTCTAACTTTTAACTTCTAACTTTTAACTTCTAACTTTTAACTTCTAACTTTTAACTTTTAACTTCTAACTTTTAACTTCTAACTTTTAACTTTTAACTTTTAACTTCTAACTTTTAACTTCTAACTTTTAACTTTTAACTTCTAACTTCCCACCTACTTCTTGGTAAATCCTTTTCTGGTCATTTCGCCCCAGCCTTTGGTTCCCATGATTTTTTCTTTGTATCCCACTAAAGCAGCATAAACCGTTAGCGGATGAAAATAAATAGGCTCGATAAAAGCCGCCATTAAAAGTTTAAAGAAATCGGCTTGTTTTGGGTATTTATGATAGGTTTTCTCTTCGCTGAACAAAGCGATAACCGAAAAGAAAACGGCAAAAGTGTAAACAAACAATAAGAGCAATATAAAGAAATGCCAATTGAGTAAACCAAATATTATAAATAAAATTGTTATTACCAGACCAATAAATTCGATTCCGGGCGCCAGGAATTCAAACAAAGTCCAATATGGAACGCTCAGCATTCCCAATAGTTTATATTTTGGATTCATAAACATCTTTTTATGGAAACTCAAAGTCTCAATAGTTCCTCTCATCCAGCGACTACGTTGCTTCTTAAAAATTTTAAAATCTTCAGGAGCTTCTGTCCAGCAAAGCGGATCCGGTATATAACTTACAGCATACGGTAATTTATTTTCAAGCATATAGCGTCTCATTCTTACGATAAGCTCCATATCTTCACCCACGGTTTTTGTGCTGTATCCGCCAGCCAATATGGCGATTTCTTTATCAAATGCACCAAAAGCTCCACTGATTAATAGCAATCCGTCCAACCTTCCCCAGGCCATTCTTCCTAAAAGAAAAGCTCTCAGGTACTCTAAAACCTGAATTCTCGGCAGCATGCGATCCGGAATATTAACCTCAACCAAACGACCGTTTTTGATAATACACTGATTGGCTATTCTAACTACTCCACCCGTCGCTATAATGCGTTTTCCGTGAGATTCTAAAAAGGGTTTAGCCAGTTTTAAAAGAGAATCTTTATCCAGAATACAATCTACGTCAATGCAAACTACAAAGGGATTTTCGGCAATATTAAGTCCCACATTCAGTGCATCGGCTTTACCTCCATTTTCTTTATCGACAACAATCAGTTTTTTGTATGCGGCATTTCTCGAAACATAAATTCCTTTTATCTTTTTGGTTTCAATTTGAGGATGAAATTCACGTTGAGACAAAACCAAATCGTACGTATTTATCAGGATTTCCATCGAATTATCCTTACTTCCATCATTCACCACAATCGCCTGGTAATTATTGTAATTAAGAGACAATAACGATTTTACATTTTCTTCAATCGTTAAACCTTCGTTATAAGCAGGCGCTATTAGTGAAAGTTTTGGCGCAAATTCGCTCGTTAAGAGTACATCATAATCTACAAAACTGTTTTTCTTCAGATACCCTCTTAACTCTTTTGTAGAAAGATAAGCCAGTACTAAATAGGAAGACATAATGAGTATGGCATACCCCAAAATAAGGAGTATGTAAGCGTCCAGAAACCATATTAATTCGTCAGTAAAAAAAGTCATTCCTTAATAAATTAAACTGTTAGAGTCTGCAAAATACTTTGCGCTTCGTACTTTATTGTAGTATTGGGAGCTTTGGCAATCAATTGTGCTACAAAAGGAATTTTCTGCGTCAGTTTCAATTCTTTTATCAGCTTTAATCCAAGTGTGACAACGGTTGTATTTTTTGATTCTAATAATAGCTCAACTCCCTCCGTGTCGCCAATGTCGTGTTTTTTAAAAGCCCCGATAATATTAAGCTGAGTCCAGTCATCAATTGGATCAGAATGTTCTATGAGATACACAATACTCTGAGTTCCGGCAAGCTTAATGCAAGCATTTATGGCTGTAATTTTTAAAGTTTTATTTCTTGCTTTAGAATAAGCAATTATACTATCAAAAGCATTGGAAATATTAAATTCTGCAAGTTCTGTAATCCCTTTGCATTTCACTTCCCATTTTATACTTTTTAGTTTTTTGAAAGAATCCTGTATCAATCCTGATTCATTATAAAACTGTTCCAGCTTCTGCGCATACACTCCTTCATAATTTTTATGTAGATTGATCAGAGATTCTGTCAAGACTTCTCTAAAAAATGAAGTATCAAATAATACGAGGAAATTTTTGTTTTTTTTGATGTCTGAAAATGAAGCATCTTCAAAAATAACCGATGCCATTAGTCTTTCAATCTCTGTATTGTATTCAATTCGAAGTCTTTCTTTTCTGATTTTTCTACTTCGACTTGCTACAATGTATAAATACAGAGTAAAAGAAGCCGCTACGAAAAAGTAGATCGAGAATGTAAGAAAAGAAACTACCCACTTACCGTTTTTATAGAGTTCCCAAATTTCTTCCATATTAAAAACGTTTGGTCACAATTAACTGAACATTGAATCTGTTTCTGTATTCACCCGGTATGTATTCCTCTCTTTCATAAAGGAATATTGGACGTACAAAAAAAGATTCTCCAAGACGATGCTGATATTGAATTCCGGCTCTATAGGCTTTTAATGGAGTCGTAAAATTATTGTAGAGATACAAATACGGAACATTTCCGTATTGAAGTTCAAATCGTATCAGACTTTCTTTTTCTTCGTTTACTTTCTGAAGACTTAAAACATGAGAAAATAATTCGTTTGAGGTATCGTAATACGGTCTGTAAGCAACGGTATATGTTCCTGCTGTATAAGCCAATTGTCCTGTAAGCAGTGTAATATCATCTGATTCAAAATGCATAAAACGTGCACCAAGCGAATAATCAAACTTTTTATGTGGTTTGAAATAGTATTCCAAACCTGCTTTTGCGACAGGAAATATTGTTTCTCCTGTAGAAATACCTCCGTTTGCATACAAATAACTTTTGTTAGAAAAGGTCTGATAGAAATCGGCTTCAAATAAGGCTTGTGTATCGTTACTCACATTTCCTACATTGGCACGACCTACAATGGCAGATTTATTGAATTTATGAGAATACTCCACATAACCATAATGAAACGGAGATTGTCCCGGTTCTGAAGTCGAAACATTTAAATAAGAAACCGATACCGCATTTTTAGATTTGTGTCCAATAAGCGTTCGAATTCCTTTAAAAGCTTGTGTGCTGTTATCTATATAAGCAGATTTTTCTATTAATTCCAAAGCTTCCTGATCACGGTTTAGTTTTTCAAGACAAGTTGCTTTTATTTTTAAAACTTCAAGAGATTTTGCATCCAACACCAAATATTTATCACAATAAACGACACATTTTTCATATTGTTCCGTCCAAAAATAAACATTGATGATTGCCTGTAAAGCTTCCTGATTTGGATTCACTCTGTCTGTCATTGGAGACAAAATCTTTATCGCCGTTTTATAGTCTTTTTTCCAGCTGTAAATGCGAGCTGTATAAGTTTGGATATCTTCATCCTGAGGAAATTTAGCACGCAAAGGTTCAATCAAGGATAAGGCTTTATCGTAATTTCCTTTTTCAACCTCACGTTTTGTGTTAGCTAAAATTTCTTCTGCATTAACTTCCTGTCCAATAGCAATGGAAGAAATAAACAGCAATACTATGGAATAATAGATATACTTCATCAGAACTGTGTTTTTAGTAGTTTATTAATTCGTACTAAAAGCACGGCAGGACTTACAGGCTTTGCAATAAATTCATTTGCACCAATATCAAAAGAGTCCAGTTCTGTTTGTTCAACCCCCGAAGAAGTCAGTATAATAATCGGAGTTTCCGAATTAATGGTTTGTCTCACATATTGGGTAATTTCCATGCCACTTTTACCCGGCATATTGATATCCGTGAGAATTAAATCGTAATTATTGGTTTCGATTGCATCTAAGGCATCTTTTCCATCAGAAAACTGATCAACTGTAAATCCTTTTGATTCTAAGAAAAAAGATAACGATTTGCGTAGGATATCATTATCTTCGGCTAAAATAATTCTCATTTTTTTAAAATTTTAACTTGGGGGGGCAAACTTTAATTATTGCATATATATGTAAAGCTAGGGCTTATTTCTCTTTTATCATAGCTCTTTTAGAATTTTTACTACCTCAATCACTCCGCAATGCAGCAGATTGACTTTATCTGCCGTTTCGCTTGTAAATTTTCCAGTCGAGGCTTGTTCTTCGATAACAGTAGCATATTCACTAAGATCTTCCAGCATAAAAATATCTAAGCTTGATTTCATATTATGGGCAATCTTTTTTACTGCATCATGATTTTCAACCTTAAATGCCTTTTCTAATTGCTCAACCTGAACCGGAATTTTTTCTATAAAAAGATTGGTCATCTCTTTCTTAAATTCCTGATCACCAGAGGACATTTCGTCCAGAAAAGACATATCAATATATCGTTTCGGAGTATCATTATCCTGATTCAATACTGTTTTAATTGTTTTTAAAAGAGTGACTTGTTTAAAAGGTTTTGGTACGTAAGCATTCATGCCTACTTTATAACAACGCTCCTGCTCTCCTACTAAAGAATGCGCTGTCATAGCGATAATTGGAATGTTAGAATTCATTTCGTTGCGAATATATTCTGTTGTCTGGTAACCGTCTTTTACAGGCATTTGCAAATCCATTAGAACCAAATCATATTCGTTTTGAGATAAAAGCTCGATGCCTTCGTCTCCATTTTGAGCGATATCCAAATCAAAACCAAAACTGCTTATCACACTTTTAGCTAATTTCTGATTCAGTACATTGTCTTCACAAAGCAAAATCTTAAGTTTTCCTAAGTTATTTTGTGAAAGCGGTTTGGCAGAAGATTCTACAGCCTTAGATTTTTTATATTTAAGTATAAAATAAAACTCAGAACCTTTGTTTAATTCACTTTTTAAATGAATTTCACCATTCTGTAACTCTACCAATTCTTTTACAATATTCAATCCTAAACCAGTTCCTCCATAGGTTCTGGTAGTACTTTCTTCTCCTTGCGTAAAACGTTCAAAAACCGTTTTATGTTTGCTCTTTTCGATTCCAATTCCCGTATCTCTGACAAAAAATTTGAAAGTGATATCATCTTCCGTTTCTTCCATCTTTTTTACCGCGACGATTACTTCACCTTCGCTTGTAAATTTGAGAGAGTTTCCAATAAGATTTACTAAAATCTGATTCAACCTTCCTTGATCACCAATAACCATATCTGGCAGTTCTGCATCTAGAAATAAGTTGAACTCAACCTCTTTCTGCACTTTTACTTTTAGTAGATTATAAACGTGTTTTAAGGTCTTTTTTAGATTAAAAGGTTCTGCCTCAATTGCCAAACTTCCTGATTCCAATTTGGAAAGATCCAGAATATCATTTACAATCAACAACAGGTTTTCGCCGGCAATCTGAACACTATCAATATAATCTTTCTGTACATCATCTAATTGAGTTTGTGCCAAAAGATCTGTAAAACCAATTATTGCATTTAAAGGCGTTCTGATTTCGTGACTCATATTAGCCAGGAAACTATCACGTGCCATAACTGCTTTTTCTGCAATTTTTCTTTGGGCATCTAACTGAATATTTTTTGTTCCAATTTCCAATTGCGCCATAACGTGTTTAGCAACAAGAGAAAGTGCGTTTCTTTGGCTTTCATTAAGTTCTTTAGAAATATGATCTATTGCACATAGCGTTCCAATATTAAATCCGTCCGGTGTCGTAAGCGGAACTCCTGCATAGAATCTCACATTAAACCCTCCTGTAACGTTTGGATCATCTTTAAATCTTTCGTTTAAATGTGTGTCATTGATTTCAACCATTTCCGATTCCATAATCGTATATTGACAGAAACTAATTTCTCTCGGTACTTCAGTCACGCCGATTCCAATTTCCGATTTAAACCATTGTCTGCTTTCATCAATAAAGGAAATATGAGCAATTGGAACACCACAGATGAACGAAACTAATTTTGTAGCATCATCAAAGGCGTTATCAGGAAGAGTATCGAGTATATTGTAACGTTTTAGAGCAGCTAAACGTTGTAATTCGTTTTCTGGAACTGGGAAATTACTATTCATTTTGTCAATTTGGAGAAAGTGTGCAAAGTTAAGCTAATTTGATATAAAAGCCCTTAAAACACCCTGAGTTTATTGTATTATTATGCCAAATGTGACTTAATTATTACAGTTTGGATTGATAATATTTAGATCAAGGTTTATTCAGAAGTAGAACCTGAATTATAACTTTTGATGTTATAAAGAAAAAACACAACAATCTAAGTTTTATAGAGTTGTTTTTTGATTATTGTTTTCTAAAGTTTTAAAATACTTTTAAGTTCTAATCTTGTAGTTCCCGACGAAATTACTTTCGGTGCTTTCGCCAATTTTTCTGCCAGAAATTCAGTTGTTATAGGTTTTAAATTTTTAAAAAGCCCGACGGAATTAAAGACTTTAATAATTTTAATGGAGATTTTTTCTCCCAAACGATCTGTATTTTCCCGAATTAAAGGTCCAGGCCTGAAAATAATATATTGAGGAAAATTCAGTTTCGCTAAATATTCTTCGAGTTCTCCTTTCATTTTAGAATAAAAAACATTGCTTTTAGCTGAAGCGCCATAAGAAGAAACCAAAACAAGAGATTTAACCTGATTTTTAACGGCAATTTCTGAAAAATCGGCAGGAATATCATAATCAATCTTCCATTGTTTTTCTTTTGAACCGGCATCTTTTAAGGTTGTTCCGATGCAGGAAAAAAGTACATCTCCGGTAATTAAATTTTGAAATGAATTTGGATCTGAAAAATCTACAATGTGTTCCGTAAGCTTTGGATGGGATTTTCCAAAAGAACGTCTCACAAAAACAGAAACCGAAGTATAATCCTGATCTTCTAAAAGTTTATCAACCAGCTCTTTTCCTGTAGAGCCTGTTGCGCCAATTACCAATGCTTTCATAATTCAATTGTTTAACGAGTAAATATAAGGAACTTTTAAGCAAAAACCCCTCTGCAGAATAGCAAAGGGGTTTTCTTTTTTATTACACTTTTAGAAGTTAGTAAACTCTCTTAACAGAAAGTTTATCCAAACAGAAATACGCAGCAGTATTCATCCCGTACATTGGATCAGAATCTGTTGAAGCCATTTGGAAAACCAAATACTGAACATTTCCTAAAGCCTGAAGTTTATTTGCTGCAACACTTACCCAGCCCGTTGGCATAACCAAAGAAGATCCTGTATAATCTGCTAAAGTTTGTGTTACCGGATCTGTAATGATTCCATTTTCGTCAACACCATAAATTAACAATTCAAAATGATCTCCTGAAGCAAAAGGCTGTGCAAATCCGTCTCCATTTAAACAACCGTAATACGGCCATGGATGCATATTGATTTTCAAGCCTTCAACTGAATATATTCCAGTATCTCCAATTTTAATCCAGTTAGAAAAACCAGATTCACTAAAAGTTGTTCCTTCCGGAGAAACAGGATCCAAATAACTTGACCAATACGCTACAATATAAGGATCACCGGAAGTTCCCGGAGTTCCAGGCGTAGTTGTCGTAGAAGTTGCAAAACCGCTTCCTGCCATAGTTCCCCATTGGTGAGGCACCTAGCCATCTGATCCGCCAGGACCAGAACCAGAACCGTAATCTGTAATATCATTTACGTTAGAAACAATAAATCCGTCCCAGTAATTGTAACCCGCAGATGTCCCAGTATGCGAAAATGTAAAAATATCTACATTTAGATTCGTGTTTGCCACATAAGTGTTTTCCCAATATTTTCCGCCAGTTGTTGTAATACCGCTGTTTAACAAAGTACTAGTTAGATTAAGCGTTGTGGTGGTTCCAATAGAAGGATCAGTTACAGCGGTTTTGGCTGTTTTTGAAGAATTGCTAACTACCAAATTAGCTCTTTCGTCGCTTAAAATAACATCATCGTTGCTACAGGATGAAAATCCGAGTGCAAGACCCAAGGTCAAAAAATAAACTACTTTTTTCATTATTTATAAAATTTAGGGTTAATATTCCTTTTTATTATTTCGGAAAATTCAAATCTGAAACTTCTTGAAAAATACTGATCAACAAATCACTTGATCCTAAAGCAGTAAATGTTGGTACATACACTTTTACAAAATCAACTCCGGGCAGATGCACTTTTTTACCGTCTTTATCTACAGCCCAGGAAATATCTATTGAAGGATCTTTGATACCGCCGTAACCCCAATCAAAAGTGCCGACATTGTAACTTGTACCAGCCCCATCGCTTACATCTTTTGTTGGTATAAATATTTTTGTTCCTTTCAAAGTGTAAGAGTCGCCAACCCATGCCGGATAGTAATTATTTCTTCTTCTAGTATTGGTTCTTGTAATGTTACCAGAAGCATTTTTGTTATCCGTCCAAGGAAGATAAGCAGTGTCGTACTGCCAGCTTAATGTTCCCGTTACTGGAATTGCAGCTTCATTAGGCTTCTTGTATGTTAGCTCATAATTTTTAACTGTTGTAGATTTATAGTATTCACTTCCTGCAATTTCATACCATTCATTTTCATCTGCAATTCCGTTTTTATTGGCATCATAAGCTACCGCAATACTTACTGGAGAATATTTAACTGAAGCAGTTCCGGCTGCCATTAAAACCGTAAAATCACGTTTTCCATAAGTATTCACCACGGTATGATCAAAAGTGGTAATGATATAACCGCCGAAAGTCCCCAAATTAACAGAGCCACCTTCATTTAAACTTGTTTGAGTTGCTTGTAAAGATTCCTCTTTTGTTGCGTAACTTCCCATAGCATAATTTGGTGCAGGCAAATAATCTATTAGCTTTAAGGCTTTTGCAGTATACGTTTTTCCAGTTCCTGAAACCGTAACTTTAGCTGAAGCTTCTTTCACAATTTTATCTACTGTTACTTTAAAATCCACTACACAATTAGCAGTTTTTGGTGTGATAAATAATAAGTTTTTGCTGTCGCCAATGATAGAATCTTTTGTTACACCATCTTTACCCGTTACTTTAATAGACCATTGATAAACAGGAGTTTTTCCTTCTGCGTTTTCAATAGTTACTTCCGGAGCAATTTCTCCCACATTATATTGCTGTATCGCAAATTCTGAAGCCAGTTTAATTGTAATAACAGGATCTTTAACTGGTTCTGTAACTTCTTCTTGTTTTGAATCGTCGCTGCTGCAGGAAAAAAAGCTAACAAGAGTGATTAGCAACAAACTATACTTTAAATACTTTTTCATGGTCTTATTTATTAGCTTGTTTTAGATTGTATTTTTTTAAGATATGAAGGTCACCTGCACCCGCAAATACCGTTGCCATAGAAGATTGCTGCTGGCAAAGTCCCATTGGCTCGCTTACGCAGTTCACTACTTTTATAAAATCAATCCCTGGAAGATTGGCTTTATTTCCGTTTTTATCTACCGCCCAGTCAATATCGATATCCGGATTTACGGCATTTACGTAACCCCATTCCGGAGGTGTTGAATACCATAAAGTTGTTTGACCTGCACGTGCTGTTTTAAAATCCACATCCAATTTTAATCCTTCATAACTCACTGAAGTTTGAGTTGCCCATAACGGATAAAACTCTTTTTTACCTCTTGGTCTTGCCAGATAATATTTATCTCCTTTACTGTTTTCGCAATAAACGTGTTCATAATCTGTCCAAAGAGCACTTGAAGTTACCAAAGGTTCCCCGGCCGCTTTTTTGTTATAAGTAACTTTGAAGTTTTTAACTGTAGTCGATTTTGCATGCTGACTTCCTGCTATTTCGTACCATTCGTCTGCATCTGGTTTTCCGTTTTTATTTTTATCGTAAGCCACAAAAATTAATCCCGGTGCCGGCGGATTGGCTTTTGTAGCTGTCGGATTTGAAACATCTCCTCCATATACTCTAAAATCACTTGTTCCCGGAACATTCACAACCGTATGGTCAAACCCAACAGTAATAGAGCCTCCAAAACCGCCTAAGTCTAATAAATAACCCACATTGGTTTCGTTGATTCTTCCTAAAGCTGTTTTTACTACCTCTTCTTTAGTATTTCCGTCTTTATAAATATCATTGGCAAACATTCCCGGTGCAGGATCAAAATCAAAAATTCGGGTGATGTACGGATTGAAATTTGAAGCCTCGTTAACAACTGTTACAATTGTACTTTTACTTCCTTTTTTGTTTTCTGCTGTTACGTTCAATGTAAATTCATAAGAACCAGCATAAATAGCTGTAAATCGAAGATCTTTGGCAGTTCCAACAATCGAATCCGTTACCTGATTTACTGGATTTTTTGTCATAATCCATTCGTATTTAGCAGTCGCACCGGCATCCGAAGCTGTGATATCTAAAACCGTAAAGGTTGACGTTTCATATTTTTCCTGAAGCGTAATGTCGATTACGTTAGCGTTCTCATCTTTGTCATCACTGCTGCATCCAATAAAGGTGAACGCAAATGCCAGCAATAAAAATCGGGTAACATTTTTTTTCATAAATTGATTATAATAATTTGATTTGATACTAGTTAAAATTATCTCGTTGGAATATTTTCTCCTGAAAGATGCAGATCAGTTGCTCCCATGATTTCGGTTGAAGTTTCGCCGAGCCAGCCCGCCTGCTGATTGAGTCCGTTATACACTTTTACAAAATCTATTGCCGGAAGCTGTACTTTTTTTCCCGCGCTGTCTATTGCCCAATCAATATCGATTGCAGAGTCGTCATCATTATTTGGGGCATTATCGGCATAACCGTATAAAAAAGCATATTGTACAAAATAGCTTCCATTACCGCTTTCATCCACGGCATTGTCTGGTAATCTTGTTCCTTTGAAAGTAATTGAAGCTTCACCTTTCAGCCATTTTGGCCAATATTCTAAAGAATGATTGTAAGCATTATTCTGCGCCAGATAACCATCTTTCCCTTGATTGTCTTTCCAGTAGATGTATTCCAAATCGGTAAAAGTTACCGTTCCCGTTCCACCGCCCGGAACTGGAATTTTATTAGGATCTGGTCTGTAATACGTTATTTCATAGTTGCGAATTGTTTTTTCCATTTTGTGGCCTGCGCCTTCAATTTCGTACCATTCGTCATCCGGAAGTCCGTTTTTGTTTTTATCATAAGAAACCATTATAATTCCCGCTTCACTGCTTCCGCCACGCAATTCCGCATTCGGATTCGGATTGGCATCTGCCCAAAAAGCATTTCCCAAAACCCTAAAATCACGTTTCCCTTTTAGGTTTACAATACTATGGTCAAAACCAAAAACAACATAACCGCCAAAAGCGCCAAGCGAAATAAGATCACCGTTTTTCTTTGCCAAATACGAATTGGCTCTTGTCAAAATTCTATCAGCCGAGTCTCCGTCATTAGCCACAGGAAGATCATTTACAAATTGTCCCGGAGCTGGTTTAAATTCGAATACTTTAGAAATAAACGTTTTTAATTCTTTACTTTCAGCAGTCACAATTACAGTCACTTTTTGAGTCTTAGTTGTTCCTTTATCTGTAATAACAACTTTAAATTCATACTTTCCTTCAGCAGTTGAAGCAAATAAAGCTTCTTTCGAAGTTGTATTGACCAAAGAATAATTTTCTGAAGAAACATTTTCAACTGTCCAATTGTACAAGGCTTCTGCACTGACAGTTGCTTTAGCACTCAAACTAATAATTGAAAAACGCGTGGTTTTAAATTCGTTCGTTACCGATTCTCCTCCAGAATCCGGATTGTCATTATCTCCGCCTGAACAATTTGCAAGTGAAATGACAAAAAAAGCGAGCGTTAATACATGACAATACTTTAAAAATCTCTGATTCATATCTTTATTTTTTGGTTATAAAAGCAATATGCGCAGGAATATTTCCTGCTGTAGTTTTCCATTTTAATCGGCCGTCCGGCGTAAAACAGTAGATGTAGCCTGTTACGACATAATTTTGAGCATCGGTTATATAGATTTCTTTGGTTTCGGGATTAACCTGAAGTCCATACGGAATCATGATTTTTTTCTCGGTTCCATCCGTAATGATTTTATCGCTGATTATCTTTTTGGTTTTAGTATCTAAAATTCCGTACGTAATCTTATTGCTGTTCGTGAGATAACTCCACGAAACACTATAATAATAAAGCAGATCATCAACCAGACACATTCCCAAAGCCGGAATATCGAGTTGCATTTTCTTTTCGTCTGTTTTGGTATCAATCACAAAAAGATTGGGCTGTGTATTGTAATAATCGCCTCGTGAACTCACATAAATATCGCCACGGCTGTCAATCTCCATGCTGTACAAATTAATACCGACATCTATTTTTTTGATTTCTGTGAAAGTCTCTAAATCAATTACCGAAACGGTTCGATCGTAATTTGGAACACGATAACCGCCTGAATTCGCTACATACAATTTTCCGTTATGCACCACCATTTGTTCCGGTTGATAACCAACAGTCACTTTTCTTTTTATTTCTAAAGAAGTCGTATCGATTTCGGCAACAAAACCAATTTCTGCATTCGGATTAATGGCAACCGGGCCTGAATAGGAACTTACATAAGCCTTGTCTTTGTAAAAAGTAACATAACGACAGTTTGGAATATCAATTTTTTTGATTCTTTTTGCCGTCCATTTTTCTAAAACTTCTACTTTGTTGGAGACATTGATGACCGCATAAACCTTATTGCCATAGATTTGAATATCGTTTCCAACATCGCCTAATTCTTTTACAACTGAAGGATTTCGTTCTGAATAAACATCGGTGGTATAATTTCCTGTTCTGTAATTGAAAACGTCGATGCTGGCGCGGTTCATTCCCATATTCCCTTCATTCAGCAGATAAAAACCTTCAATATTGCCATCAGTTGTCGGCACGGCAACATTGGTATCTGAAGACAGAAATATTGTTTCATCTTCCCTGCAGGAAACCAATACTATAGCTGTAAATAAGCTAATTATTATTTTTATAAAACCCTTTTTCATAACTCAAAACCAATTATAAATTTGAACGTTCTGCCCGGCATTGGATAATTGTAAATCACTTCGTATTGCTGATTGAAGGCATTATTGACTTCTACCGTTGCATTTAATTTGTATTTATTGAGGAGGAAAGATTTTTGAACCGCCAGATCGTGTGTGTACCAAGGCTGTACTTCGTTTACTTTGATATTGTTGACGTTTCCGTTGTAGCGTTTTCCAACGTATATAAAACTGTAATTGAAATTCCACGATTCATAACCCGCATTCAGAATTCCAGATCCGCTGTGCCAAGGCGTGTATGGAATCTGATCGCCGTAAGAAGACATTTGTAAACCCGAAACCTTTGTAAAATCCTGACTTTGAGAATAGGTATAAGTCAAATTGGCATCCAGATTTACTTTGTGGATATGTGTACCTAAATTTACAACGGTTTCAATTCCTTTTCCTTTTACCTGACCAATATTCGTCATCATCCAGCGGAATAAATTTCCTGTAGGCGCCGCAACAATTTTATCTTTTGTATACGTATAATAGCCATCTGCCTGAATCGAAAATTTATCCAGAAAACTTTCTTTTACAGGAAAATTATAAGTAAAACCAACATCGTACTGATTCATATATTCTGGTCGTAAAGTACTTGAACCAACCATCGTATAATACAAATCATTAAAAGTGGGCATTCTGAAAATACGTTTGGCAAACGCTCTCAGATTAAAATCGTATTTTTTGAAAGGAGTATAACCGAGGAATAATGCGGGAGTAAATTCAGTTTTGTTGGGCGCTTTGGCGTTGTATTTTACTTCTTCGATAACTCTTGTTGCGAGTACATTTCCTAAAACTTTAAAACCTTCATATCGATAGGACGTTGCCAAAGAAACCAATGCGGTATAACGCTCTGGAAAAGAAAACTGTGTCTGGATTCCTCTTCTCGTTGCGTTTAATTTATTGTATTGAAAATCGGTTGAAAGCGAAACATCCCAAGTAGGTAAAATGCTGTACATATTGACTGCCGAAAAATAAGTTTCCTGCTGGTAATAGCTGTCATCAGACTGAACACCTTCCGTTACAGTTTCTCCTAAAACATTCGTTGTATCTCTTGCAATGTAATGCGTGTAATCGTAAGCAAATTTTCCTTTTAATTGAAATTTATACTTTTCCGAAACGTCTTTTACTAAAAATGCCTGTCCGAAAAAATTCTTGTCAAACTGCCGGAAACCGTCTCTGAATTTGTTTTCTACAATAGCTCCGGGCGCACCTCTTTCCGAATCATAATAATACACTTTCGCATCCCAGGAGCCATTGTTGATTTTTCCGTAAACACCAGATTCAAACCGAAGTGCTTCAATATCGCTGTTCCATCTTGTGGCTGTGGTATCGTAAGCAGTTGATCCGTCCAGATTTTTTCTTTTGTATCTAAATTTATACTGCCCGTTAGATTTGATGTATTCTGAACTCACACTCATACTCACCTTGTCGCTCAGTTTCTGTTCCCATCTAAAACTCGGATCGTGATAATTGATGGACATCGTTTTATACCGAACCAATAAATTTGTCTTTTTATCGCCAGCAAAAACAGGACGTTTTGTTTTTAAGTAAATGGCTGAAGCCGAAGCAAAATCTTTAGCAGACTGGAAAATTTCGCTTTTTTGACCATTGTACATCGTAAGCGATTCCATATCGTCAAGCGAATATTTTCCAAGATCCGTAACTCCGTTTTGGGCATTTCCAAGCTGGATTCCGTCATAAAAAACACCGACATGATGTGTTCCCATATTACGAACATCCACCGTTTTAAGTCCGCCGACGCCACCATAATCTTTAATTTGAGTTCCGGCAAAATAACGAAGCGCATCGGCCACATTATGACTCGCCATTTTTTCGAGCAGAACGCCCGAGAGACTTTGCACAGGAATCACTTCCTGATACGGTTTTCCTTTTAAAATAACTTCTTTTAAAACACGCGAGCTATCTTTCTCCGTTTGTGCATGAAGCCAAAAAGGAAGACTTAAAATAAAAACAGTTAGTAAAGTTTTTTTCAAATTATACATCACAATTGAATTAAATCAACTTTCTGTGATGTAGTAATTACATAAACGTAGAATTGACCCCGCTGCAAAACAGCTGGTCATTATCTTTGTCATCAACTTCATACCACGAAAGTTTTAAACTATGTGATCGTGGCAGGTCTCCTGACTTATTCTATCTTTAAACGGCCTTCTCATCCGAAACAACGAACAATGGCATTAGTAATATTTAAAGACTTTGTGTAGAACTTACAGTAGCGGGTCTGTTCAGGATTTGCACCTGATTCCCTTTTAACTATTTTTTCTGATGAAAAAACAGACCAAAATCAGTCGCAAAGATATAACTATCTTTATAAAAATGGGTTTAATTTATTGTATTTGGATTTTCATGAAATTTTAAGTCTTTTAAAATAACGTTTTTTAAGTCATTCTTTTCTTCCTTTTCTCCAATTAACTGCATTAAAAGAGTAAGAAATCATTACATAACTCCAAAAAGATAACTTATTATCATCCTGCACTTTCGGAAGAAGCTTCATAGAATCTGTAGATTTATAAAAAGAAAATGCTGTATTAATTTCCAATTCTTTTATAGGAGCATATTTTAAAGAAAAATCATTTTCAAATCCGAGGAATCTTGACATTTCTTGATTAAGCCTCATTAATGGATATTGCGTATAAAAAAGATGAAAATCTGAACGAACTGATAATCTTGCATTCAATGGAAATGTTGCAAATAAATAAGGATTTAATAAACCTTTTCCGCCAACATCTGCTGGAAAACGGGTAAAGAAATTCATATTTCCGTTAAATTTCCAAGTTACACCATATAAAACATCAAAATCTCCTGAGCAGTCAGGAGCTAATTTGGTATTGCTACCACTAATTATTTCCGCTCCTAAACGCCAAGTCGAATTTTGTAAAGACAATTTAACTTCAGGCTGAAAATAATACGCCAGCAAATGCTGTCCTTTCAGATTTTGTCCCAATTGTAAATAGCTGTTTAAGGTATAATACCAATGATTCTTTTTAAATTCGACTCTTCCTCCTGCTGTTGCACGTGCATACAAGGTTTCTGAATTTGCTTTTTCTAAGAAATCGATTGTATTTACCGAATTGAAAGAGAAATTTTTATTCGAATTATAACTAAAATTATACATGAGCATATACTTATATCTGTTTGAAGCAACTGGAGAATAAGCTACTTCAAAACTGGTATTGTAATTTCGTGTAAACAACAAAAATAGATCATTAGCAAAGTGTTTCGAATATTTCATGATTCGTATTCCTTCGTGTGCTCTTCCTTGTTGTGCCCAAGGTGCATCAGAAAATAATCTGCCATTATCTAATAAAATACTTTGCCTTCCTAAACGAAAATTTACACCTCTAAATTTGGTTTCTAAAAACAACTGATAAAAATTAATACTGCCCACTTTAGAATTGGCATTTTCTTGATCCCAAAGATGAATTTCCTGCAAATCCGATTTTACAAGCCATTTTTCTTGGGAATATTGAAGAGAAATTCTATTTCGCTGTGTGATGTAGAAATTAAGGATCAATGGAATCGTTAGGGGGTAATATATAGTTTGAAGTATATTCTGCTCTTGGACGAATTTCTATATTCATTAAAAACTGCTTTGATATAGTGTCACTATGCTGTGCTTTTGCAGGATTGCCTAATCCAGCAAAAATAAATAAGAATGAAAATGTTCTAATAATGTCTTTTGAAAGCATTTAAATATTTATCCTATAGAGTTAGTATACAAATATATTGATAGTACATTAATTTCCAATAGCAAAAATTTAACTTAAATAATATGTGTTATTAAATACATAATCGTAATATTGCAATATTAAATTAATAAAAAATGGGAGCTACTAAAACAGAACATTTTACAGATGCACAAAACCAGATCGCAATTATTGCTAAAGCTTTAGGCCATCCAGCTAGAATTGCCATTTTAGAATATTTGCTTAAAGTAAACGAATGCATTTGCGGTGATATCGTAAACGAACTTCCACTGGCACAGCCAACCGTTTCCCAGCATTTAAAAGAACTTAAAAATGCCGGAATCATTAAAGGAAATATTTCAGGGAATTCTATATGTTACTGTATTGATGAAAAAGCTATAGAAATTTTAAATGCTTATTTTTTAAACATCACCCAAACTCTTTCAAAATCAGAATGCTGTTAAGGCATTTTTTTTGAAAACATATATCGTAATATTGCAATTAACAAATAAATAAAAGAACATGAAATTAGCAGAAATAAAACAGATTTTACCAACATTAGAGAATGTTGAATTTCAATTGGAAAATGGAACTTTTGTCCCGGAACATTTCCATGTAACGGAAGTCGGAATGATTACTAAAAATTTTATTGATTGCGGTGGTGTAATTAGGAATGAAGAAGTGGTAAACTTTCAGCTTTGGAATGCTGACGATTTTGAACATCGTTTAAAACCGAATAAATTACTTCATATTATTCAGCTTTCTGAAGATAAACTGGGTATTAAAAATCTTGAAATCGAAGTGGAATACCAAAACCAAACCATCGGGAAATATGATTTGGATTTTAACGGAAAAAACTTTGTTCTTAAAAACAAAACAACAGCTTGTTTAGCCCAGGATTCATGTGGGATTCCAGCTGAAAAACAAAAAATAGTTCTCAGAGGACTGGAAAATAACAGTTCTTGCTGTACGCCAGATTCAGGATGCTGTTAAGCAATGAAAGCCAAAATTATTCAATATAAAAAACCAATTATTATTACCAGCTCTGTTATGGTCTTACAGCTTATTTTTGGATTCGATCCAAAATTCTGCATCATCAATATCATTTGGCTGTTCGTTTAAATTATGGAAAAGAAAATACTAATATTATGCACAGGAAATAGTTGCAGAAGCCAGATTGCAGAAGGTTATATGAAACATTTTGCAGGTAATAAAGCAATCGTTTACAGTGCCGGAGTAGAAACTCATGGTGTAAATCCGAAAGCAATTGCTATCATGAAAGAAGACGGAATTGACATTTTGAATCACACTTCAAATAACATTGACGAATACTATAATATTGATTTTGATTATGTTATTACGGTTTGTGACAATGCCAAAGAAAGATGTCCGTTTTTTCCAACTAAGGCACAAAAATTTCATTACAATTTTCCCGATCCTGCCAAAGCAACGGGAACAGATTCTGAAATAGAAGAACAATTTAGAAACGTTAGAAATCTTATAAAAGAATATTGCAAGAATTTTGCTGACAATAATCTAAATTAAAAAGATCTTCAGAAGAAAGACAGTCTCAAAAGATATATTTTTTTTTCAATCTTCGGAGAAGCGAAATATTTATAGAAAAAAATAGACATCCACAATCTAAAGCTCCAGCGGAGCGACATATTTTTTACAATTTATAATATATGTCGCTCCGCTGGAGCTTTTTTCATTTGTCTCATTGGAATTCTATAAATATTTTGCCCCCTCTGGGGCTTTTGCTAATATTTCTTGATAATAATATAACCGTCTTATTTGAGGCGGTTATTTTTGCTGGCTACATTTTAATGTAACTATTATATGGTTATAATTTTGTTGAAAACTCTTATAAATTGATTAATAATTGAGACATTTTTAATCTTAAATTGCTTTTTAAAAATTTCCTTTTATATGAAAGAAGATATTATTCGTCAGTATTTTGAAAAACTTAAATCAGCCGATTCTCCAATAGAAATAAATTCTATTCTAGATCAAATTATTCCAATTTTAAAGTTATCAGGTGTGTCAATTCCTGAAATGATGACTTACTTTAAAATGCATCAGAATGATTATGAAACAAAATCTCAAGATCATCAAAACTCTATTTCTAATTCAAATAAAGCTAAAGTAGTTATGGAATTATTAATGGCAAAATTGAATAAATGATTTATCCTTCAATTACAGACTGGATCAGCGCAATATCAGCAATGTTCTCCGCTTTTATTTCTGGAGGTGTTTTATGGGTTGCGTGGTATCAAATTAAACAAGTAAAGCTCCAACTTAAAAATCTTGCAGAAGGTCAAAAAAATAGCACTTTAATGACTGTTTTGGAATTAGAAAGTGAAATGAATAGGCGTAAAGAAAACTTAGATCGCTGTAATTTTGATTTACGTCAATATGGAATAGATATAAATTCTTCAGAGAAACAACTAAGTGAAGACACATTAGAATTATTTCAAGATAAGATAAAAGTTGCTCGTGAAAACTATTTAAACGCATTAGACCGCTTGTCATATTGTATTATTCATAATTATCTTTCAGACAGAGATTGGAAAACAGAATACAGGGATATTTTATTCGATGCTGTAGATAATTATAGTGAATGTTTTGGTGTTTCATCTAGATTTTGGAACACGAAAAAACTTTATGAAAAGTGGAAAAATGAATAACCAATGTAATTTAATTTGAATCATGTCAAAGAGAGAAAAAGTATTTATATCGTATTCTTGGGATGGTCAAGAGCATCAAGATTGGGTACAAACATTAGCGAATGATTTGATGTCTAAGTTTGGAGTTGATGTAATACTAGACCAATATGAATTAAGCGCTGGAAAGGAGTTGACTCATTTTATGGAAACATCAATTACAGAAGCTGATAAAGTTCTTGTCATTCTTACACCAAATTATAAATTAAAAGCAGAAAATAGAGAAAGAGGAGTTGGATTCGAAACTTCAATTATATCACAAGAGATTTTCGCTTCACCAATTTCACAAATAAAATTCATTCCTATCTTAAGAGAAGGAAATTTGCAGATATCTTCTCCTATTCATTTGAAATCTAAGTTATACCATGACATGGTTAATGATAAAGAATACATTAATAAATTGTATGAATTGTCAAAAATCATATATGGAAAACCTTTAATTGAAAAACCTAAGTTAGGAGAAATCCCGGACTTCGAAAACAACATTAACATTGATCCAATATTAGATTTAGCAAAAGAATTAGAAAGAAAGGAATCTTTAAATAATGAATTAGACAGATTATTAGATTCTCGCGAAGGTGCTCAAATTTTTAAGAGTGAGATTGGGAAAATTTATGATTCTATAAAAGAAAAAATTGAATTTTATAACGAAAATACTTTTTTCAATTTCACTCATACCGGACCTTATAGAGATTCTATAATTGTTAACTGTAATGGATTTGCGGCAAGATTATCAATAATAGGAAATTACAGTAATACGGCAAAACACGGTGAAGTAGAATTAGAATTTTTTAAAGGATATCTCAATCACAATGGCGGATATTTTCCTGGGGAGGAACCGAAAAGATTTAAAAGTTATAAATGTAAATTTGATTTTGATACTGAGAAAAATATTGTTTGGAAAACCAAACAGGAAACATTCACTTCAGAAAGTTTAGTTCATGAAGTGTTTTCTGTTTTAGCTCATTACCAAAACGAAGATAAATCTAAAAAGTTTCGATAAAACCGTCTTATTCAGACGGTTTTTCTTTTTGTTCAGATTTATCTTTGTTAACAACTTCTTATATGTTCTCAATTTTATTTTCTACAATTGTTTCCTGATTTTCCTTTGCAGAAGCAAAACTTTCCTGAATGTGACTTGACAAGTTTTCATGATATCTTTGTTTAGAATTATAGTTTATATATAATTAAACAATTATCCATTTGTGTATTGGAAGATTTTCATTTGGTACACTGGGTATATTATTATCTATTTCTTTTTACAAATATCTCTTAATCAAAAAACTAAACTTTTGATATTACTTATTTCAATTAATCATGATTTACCATTTGTCTAAAAAGCATTAATTCTCCACTATCATTCTTTTGCCAGACATTCATGCTTTTTCCTTTTACATTGCCTTTGCTGTCACCATCTTTCCAATCTACGCTGTAAAAACCGAATTCTACAATTGCTTTTTGTGCAAAAATAATTCCTGATGTTTTAATTGAAATCTCTTCAATGACTAAAGTTCCAGGCTTTTCATGTTCTGCAAAATAAGGCGTTATCTCTTTTTCTCCTGAAAGGATTGGCGTGTAATACGTTAAATACATCGCATTTGGCAGGAACATTTTAGCATGCTCCTCTCCTAGCCTTTTTTGAACCATTTCTTTAATTTTATTATTTCGTTCTTTTACTTCCAGTGTAAGCTTATCCGAAGCTGTATCTTCCTGAGTTGGAGAAACGGCACTATCATCAATTTCCGGAATCAGTTTATCGTCAAAATAAGTGTTGGATCCCCATATTTCCGACGCAATTGTCATGGAAGATTTCTTCCACAAAACCATATATTTTCCAGAATAGCTATAAGGCTTTTGTTCTTTAACATTGAGATCTTCATTAAAAGTTCCAATTTCAAGAATATAATTTCCAAAATCTTGCAGGTCAACAATTTCTTTTTGATAGGAAGTAATGACGGCCTGAGTTTTCCATTGCTTATAAAAATCAACAATCTCTTTTTTGCCGATTCTCTGCCTGCTGTGTTCCGGCATCAAAATCGATTCGTCTGTATATGCTTTTAACAAATCTTCTGTTTTTCCGTTAATGAAAGAAGCGGCAAAAGAAGTATTATAATCTTCAATCTTTTTACGAAGATTAGTATTGATTCTGCTTTCCTGAGCAAACATGCCAATTGCCAGAAGAAAAAAGGTAACACTCAATTTCATAACAATTTGTTTTTTATCTATTCAAATATAAATATAAAACATTGAAAATCATTATTTTAAAAACAAAAAATCAATTTACAAAAACCAATCAAATACGTTAATTTTTAGACAAAAAATACTTAAGAAGGCAATAATTGCTTTTATAAAATGTTTATATATAAAGATCGAATAAGTCTAATCTTTTTAAAAATCAATATCCCTAGATTAATAATATAAAACATGAAAAAAATATTTTTGATAACTGCCATTACTTGTTTCTCAGCGCAGATTTACGCTCAGGAATTAAACAATAAATTCAAAGCCATTCCACCAAAAGATGCTGAAAAAAAAGAAGTTGTGCCACCTAAAGAAACAGCTCCGAAAGAAAATCCGCCGGCACCTGTAGAAAAACCAGCACCGTTGCAGGTGAATCCGGATGATCTTTTTAAAGACACCAATAGATACAAACAGGAAGCAAATGTTGAAGGCATTTTTTACAGAAGAAACCAGTTTTTAGGAAACTTCAACACTACTGCGGTTACTTCTACTATTATGTATCGTGATGCTGCTTTTGTTGATGGCGATAAAGTAAAAGTATATTTAAATGATAAAGTAATTGAACCAGAAGTTTTTCTAACTGGCGATTTTAAAAGCGTGAAAATAAATCTCGAAAAAGGAATCAACAAGATTGATATTGAAGCGTTAAACGAAGGTTTTGCTTCTCCAAACACAGCCGAATTTAAGGTTTATGATGACAAAGGCAATGTTATTTCGTCAAGCGAATGGAATGTAGGAACTGGTTATAAGGCTGTTATTGTTTTGGTTAAAGAATAATCTTTTTTAAACACATAGAAACATAGATTTTATAGCTTTATAGAAGGCGTTTCATTTTTAATAAAACACATAGCTAAACTTTAAAAATCATAAAAAACACTTAAAACTGCTGTCTTCAGCAGTTTTTTATTTGGATATATGTAGTCAACTACGTAGTTTTGTACTCATATTTAATTATTAGAAATAAAATGCAAATTCAGCCTATACAAAACGAGTACGAAAAAGAGATTGTAGACTTAATATTAAACATTCAGCAAAAAGAATTTAATGTTCCTGTGACTTTAGAAGACCAGCCGGATTTATTGGATATTGAGAATTTCTATTTTAAACCTGGCGGGACTTTTCTCGGCGCATTTATAGACGATAAATTAGTGGGAACTATTGCTTTGGTTAAATTTAACGATGAAGCTGGTGCTATTAGAAAAATGTTTGTCAGGAAAGAATTTAGAGGAAAAGAATTTGGTATTGCCCAGAAATTACTGGAAGAATTGATTGCTTACAGCCAGAAAAACGGAGTTAAAAACTTATATTTAGGAACGGTTTCTATCTTACAGGCAGCATTGCGTTTTTATGAAAAGAATGGTTTCATCACAATTCCAAAAGAGGCACTTCCAAATGATTTTCCATTAATGAAACCTGATAATGTATTCTGCCAATTGACTTTAAAACCAACAAAATGAATATAATTGACGAAATCGGCATACTTGCCATATCTACCCGATTGCAGCGTTTGAGCGAACAGTTACGCAAAGACGGCGCGCAGATTTATGCTTATAATAATATTGATTTTGAACCAAAATGGTTTCCTGTAATTTATACTTTGCATGTAAAAGAAATGCTGGGTGTGGTCGAAATTGCCAATGAAATTGGTTACAGCCATCCTTCCACAATCAGTTTATTAAAGGAATTAGAAAAGCAAAAAATCACCAGTTCTAAAAAAGACAAACTCGATGAACGCAAAAGACTGATTGTGTTAACGGCAAAAGGGAAAGAATTAGTAGTAAAAATGCAGCCGGTTTGGGAAATTATGTCCAAAGCGCTTAATGAAATTACGAATACTCAGAACAATCTCTTAAAAGCCATTGAAGAGGCTGAAGAAAACCTAACGCGTCAAGGCTTTTTTCAAAGGGCCTTAGAATTGAAAGGCTAAGTTTAGCTTTTAAAATATCCGCCGAATCAGCAAAATCTGCGGGAAAAATTTTTAGCTCGCAGATTTAGCAGATTAGCAGATAAAATGAGATTTTAAAATCTAACTGTGTATATTAAAATTAAAACCTTTTTTCAATTTACTCTCTGCCAGTAATCTTTTTTCGGTGGTTTGTTCCCCATTTAGCCAGAGAATCTATTACTTCTTTTAAGGTATGTCCGTATTCGGTAAGCTCATACTCAACGGTAATGGGCTGTGTATTTAAAACTGTTCTCGTAACCAATTGGTTTTCTTCCAGATTCTTTAATTCCCTGCTCAGCATTTTACCCGAAATTCCTTCCACTTCGCGTAAAAGATCTGTGAATCTTAAAGTATTAAAACATAACGAAGCGATTATGGCAATTTTCCATCTTCCGTTTAGCACATCCATCGCATCCTGAACTGCCAATAATCTTTGATTGCATGTGTTTTTATCGTGTAAAGCCTCTTTTATCATACTGTGTCTGTTAGTTACCTCGATGTTACAGTTACTTTTGGTAATTGGATGACAAAAATACACTTAAAGTTTTTACATTTGAATTATAATTTTAATCAATAGAAAAAAATGGCCTTAATAGAAGCACTAAATTGGCGTTACGCTACAAAAAAAATGAATGGACAAGTAGTTCCGCAGGAAAAAGTTGATTATATTCTGGAAGCTGCAAAACTAGCTCCGTCTTCGTCCGGATTACAGCCTTATAAAATTTTTGTTGTTACAAATCAGGATTTAAAAGAGAAAATTAGAGCGGTAAGTTTTGACCAAAGTCAAATTACTGATGCTTCTCACGTTTTGATTTGGGCGGCTTGGGATGGTTACAGTTTAGAAAGAATTTCTGCTGTATTTGAAAGAACAACTGCAGAAAGAGGAATTCCTGCAAGCGCAATGGACGAATACAAACAAAGACTTTGGGGGATGTACGAACCTCTTGGCCAGGAATGGCATGCCAATCACGCCGCGAGACAAGCTTATATCTCATTAGGAACTGCAGTTGCTGCTGCTGCCGAGCAAAAAGTAGATGCAACTCCAATGGAAGGTTTTGTTCCGGCAGAAGTAGACAAACTTTTAGGATTAAACGAGCAAGGACTTAAAAGTGTTCTAATTCTTCCTCTTGGTTACAGAGACGAAGCAGGCGACTGGTTGGTAAACTTGAAAAAAGTAAGAACACCGCAAGACGAATTTATAACAGAAATCAAGTAAAAAATTATATTTTTTCACTTTGTTAAAAATGCTTCTGAAATTGCTGAATAAGCTTTTCAGAGGCATTTTTCTTTTAAATATTTCATTTTGAACCAGTAATTAATCCAAATTCAAAAAAACCAAAACAGGATTCAAATCTGAGATTGTTAATTTTAGTGTCTACCTAAAAAAAAGGTATAAAAAGCGGATAATTAAATAATATTGTATAACTAATTTTGTAGAATCCAAAACAATTCAATACTATTTACAACACATTAAAATTCTAACACTATGTCTGATTTTTTAACTCAATTTGGTGAAGACCTAAAAAAGAACGTTCCGGGGTTCATCGCGGTTTCGGTAGCCGAAATTGCAAGCGGTATGTCTTATTATTCGCAGTCTGCTGTTGCAGATTTTGACCCAGAATTAGCATCAGCTTACAATCTGGAAGTAGTAAAAGCAAAAATGAATGCTATTAAGGCATTAAAATTAGACGGGCAAGTGATTGATAATATCATGATTACATTAAGTTCTCAAATTCATATTATCGATGTGTCAGACAACCAGGAATACTTTATTTATTTAGCAGTAGATTCAACTAAAGCAAATTTAGGTATGACAAAATCTATTTTAAATAAATACAAAAAAGAAATTGTCGCAAAATTATAATAGATTTTGCCCCTTAAAGAGGAATATTCAAATTGAATATTCCTCTTTATTTTTTTAGACAAAAGGGTTTCATTTATTTAAAAATATTTTATATTTCGACAAACAAATGATCCCCCAAATCACCCGATGGAATTACGCGCGTATTTCGAAAAATATCATGACGAAGCTACTTGTATTGAAGAGCTGAAAAATCAACGCATACAAAATGGAATCATTTGTAAAAAGTGTGGTCATGATACCCATTCTTTTAGACAAAACGATTTAAAATTTCAGTGTCGAAAATGCCGCAACCGTATTAGTTTACGATCCGGAACCGTAATGGAAAATTCAAATCTGCCAATCAGATACTGGATGATTTGTATAGAATTGATGACTTTATCGCATCGAAAAATGTCTATTCTTAAAATTCAATATTTACTTGGCCACAAAAGATACGAACCTATTTGGCTGATGGTGCAGAAAATACGTTTGGTTATGAAAATGAGAGATGAAAAATACAGATTGAGAGCCTATTCTCAGTTTGATCCTGAATTTCTTCAAAAAATCGACATGCTCATGATAAAGAGAAAAACAAAAAGTGCCTCCAGTTAGAGGCACTTTTGTTATAAATAGTTTTGTTATCCTATTTAATTGTAAACTATTTTTTCTTATTCTTTTTTGCTTTAGCTCTTTTTGCTTTTTTCTTAGCAATTTTTTTCGCTTTTGCTTTGTCTTTTGCTTTTTTAGCTTTGTCTTTTTTCTTTGCTTTTGCTTTAAGTTTCGCTTTTTTCGCTTTCTCTTTCTTTTTGTCTTTCGCCTTTTCTTTTCTCTTAGCTACTGCTTTTTTCTTTTTCAGTTTTTCTTTTTTCTCAGCTAATTGCTTTTTTTCTTTTTCTTTCATCTTTTTACTTTTCTTTTTAGATTCCTCTTTATCCTCTTCCACTGTCTCTTCTTCTATTTCAGACGAAACAATCTCTTCAACTTCTTCTGTTTTTTCTTGTTCCTCAACAACAACAGTCTCTTTTTCGACTGTTTTTCTTGGAGCTCTTTTTGGTTTTGGTTTTGATTCCGGAGCATCAGTCACAGCTGATTCTGTCTCTGAAACTGGAGCATCAATTTGTTCGTTTTCATCAGTAGAGATTACCGGAGCAACTTCCACCTCTTGATCGACTTCATTAGTAAGCACTTCTTTTGCCATTATTCTGTTAATTTTAAGAAATTGATTAAATTTACTTTGTAATAAACTAATTTTTAATGTTATTAAATCATTAAATTAACATCAAAAAATAATAAACAAAGATAAACTGAAAAACACATTCGCCAATGTTAAGTTTTTCATCTGCCTTAAAAACAAAACATAAACGTTTAAAAATCAAACAATTACCCAATGTTAAGTTTTTAATCACGATTTTTACTACATTTAAAAATGCTATTACAAGCTTTTTAAGCACAATCAAACTTTAAAAAATGTTTTTTAATTTGTATAATTTAACTTTAAATAATTGAAAATGCATACCGATTTAGCATACAAATCAAAACAGCCAAGCAAAAAACTTTCTGCATTTGTAGATAGTTTTTGGTGTATGCACAATAAATCGGATGAAACTATAGAAACAATTGGTCTTCCGGACGGGAGAATTGATCTATCTTTATTTCAATCTGAGGAAGATTGTTTTAGCATTAGACTTTTAGGTTTAGGAACCCATCAATACGAAAAAGGAAAAATTCCTGCCAGAAGTAAAACTTTTGTTATTAGCTTTAAACTTCCTGCAGTAGAATATGTTTTTCAGGAATCTATTGCAACACTCTTAAATGAAGTAAAAAGACTTGAAAATGATTTTTGGGATTTTAAAGCAAAGGATTTAGAAAATTTTGAATTGTTCTGCGAAAAAGCTTCACTAAAGATAGAATCCTTATTAGTCAAAGAAATCGATAACCGAAAACAGAAACTATTCAACCTCATCTACGAAACCAATGGAGCAATGACTGTCAATGAATTGGCAGAACATTCAGGCTGGAGCAGCCGACAAATTAACCGTTATTTTAATCAGTATTTCGGGATTTCGTTAAAAACGTTTTGTTCTATTCTTCGTTTTAGGGCTTCACTGGAACATATTGCGAAAGGAAAATTGTTTCCCGAAGAAAACTTTTCTGATCAGACTCATTTTATTAAAGAAGTCAAGAAAATCTCAGGTTCACTTCCAAAAGAATTGTTTCAGAACAAAAACGACCGATTTATACTATTATCTGCTCTTTCATCAAAATAATTTTACTGCATAGATTTAAAAATAAAAACTATGCTTTTACAAAATAAACAAGTCGCCGTTATTGGCGGCGGAATGGGAGGTTTAACCTTAGCCCGACTTTTACAGATAAAAAACATCGATATAAAGGTTTATGAAAGAGACGTTAATAAAGAAGTTCGTGTACAAGGATCTCCGCTTGATCTGCATGAGGATTCAGGTTTGAAAGCTATTATAAAAGCTGATTTACTTGACGAATTTTATGCGAATGTTCGACAGAATGCCAGCAAAGCCCGAATTGTAAGTAAAGATTTTGAATTACTATTTGATGAGCACGCTGTTCAAGAAAAGAAAATACCGAAAGCTTCAACTACTGCTAGAAATTCGCTTGACGCAATCTCAAAACCACGACCGGAAATTGATCGATCTGAACTTAGAAATATTCTCTTAAACTCACTTTTGAGTGAAACAATAGTTTGGAACAGTCAGTTTGATTTTATGGAGAAAGAAAACACTGGCTGGAGGCTTCATTTTAAAAACGGTTCAACAGCTTTTGCGGATTTAGTCATTGCTGCCGATGGAGCAAATTCTAAAGTTCGTCCTTATATAAGTACTGAAAAACCAATTTATTCGGGAATTACTTTAATTGAAGGCACTATTTATAATGCTAAAGAAAATGCTCCAAATCTTTTCGAATTTTCCAAGGGTGGAAAAGTACTCGCTTTTGGCAATGAGCAAACTTTAATGTATGGCAGTAAAGGCGACGGTTCATTAATGTTTCTGCTGAGTAGTAAAATTCCCGAAAGGTGGATTTTGGAAGGAAATTTAGATTTTAAGAATAAAGAAGCGGTTTTTGAATGGTTTAAGAAAGTTTATAAAGACTGGAATTTACAGTGGGACGAACTTTTTACGGCAAATGAATTGCATTTTATACCACGTCCGCAATATTATTTTCCAGTGAATCAGTTCTGGAAAACTCAAAATAATGTGACTATGATTGGTGATGCTGCACACAGAATGCCTCCTTTTGCAGGTAAAGGCGCTAATTTGGCCCTATTTGATGCTCTTGAACTGGCAGATTTTCTAACCAGTAATCAATTTAATGATCTCAAAACTGCTATTTCAGCTTTTGAAAGACGAATGCTGGAAAGAGCTTCAAAAGCTACAAAAGAAACTTTGGAAAATAGCGAACAATTGCATGCTGAAGAAGCGCTGGAAAGATTGGTTTTAATCTTCCAAAAGAACATCCAAAACTAAAAGCAACTTATTTTCAACAACTTACACTTATTTTAATTAAATTTACGAGTATCGAAAAAGATGATTTCAGATATTTTAGAGCCTGAATAAAAGTTTCACTCAAAAAAATACAAAATGAAGCATTCTCTACTCCTATTCTTTTTATCTGGATTTATATCTTTTACTTTCGGGCAAAAAGCTAACGATTCTGTTTCGAAGAAAGCAAAAGAAAAGAAAATAGAATTACGGGTAATGCCTTACCTTAGTTATAATCGAAATCTCGAATTTATGTTTGGTGCAATTCCGATGATGATGTATAAAGTCAATCAAAGCGACAGCATTTCTCCTAAATCATTATCCGGAATGTCGGCTATTTCCACCACTAATAAGTCTTATGTTTTGGCTTTCTTTAATAAATGGTATTTGGATCAGGACAAATGGCGGTTGAAACTCTTCTTTTTTAACGGAAATCAGAATTCCCAATTCTATGTTGACGATACTGATCAGCCTGATTTTTATGACTACGGAACCAAAACCACTATTTTAAGCATTGGTGGTCAGCGAAAAATAATCGGAAAATTTTATGGTGGCTTGTCTTATACTTTTGCTCATTACAATACCACTTATGAAGAGGACATTTCTCCTTCTTCGGTTTCGCACAGTAATGCTTTGGTTGTAAATTTATTATATGATACCCGAGATGCCGTCTATTATCCGACAAGAGGATATAAAATAAAACTGGACTGGTCTACTTATCCCAGTTTTTTAGACAATGAACTGGCTTCGAACAGAATTGCTTTTCAAGCCAATACCTATTTCCCAACCCGTAATAACAAGGATGTTATTGCTGCTCGTTTTTATGGAAAATTCGGACTCGGAAATGTAGCTTTCGAACAACAGAGCACTATTGGTGGCGTAGATATTCGTGGTTATTCCGAAGGAAAATACAGAGGTGCAGGTTTAATGGATATTCAGGGAGAATATCGTTATAACTTTGGCAAAATGGGTTTGGTTGGTTTTGCCGGTCTTGCTACACTATACGGTTCAGATACTCCAAGTTTTGATTGGAAAATGTATCCCGGCGCCGGAATTGGTTATCGTTATAATCCTTTTAAAAAATCAAAATTTAATGTAGGACTGGACGGCGCGGTTGGTAAAGGAGACTGGGGCGTTTATTTTAGAATTGGCGAAGCTTTTTAATTTTCTTTGAAACTGATTTTTTAAACACATGGAAACATATTTTTGCTTTGTTCAGAAAGGCGTTTCACTTCTAATAAAACACAGAGAAGTCTTCTGTTAAAAATATATTATTTTAAAAAAGCTCTAAATCAACAGATTTAGAGCTTTTTGTTTCATTTTATATTAGAATCAATCCCATTTATTACTACTTGAGATTGCATATTTTCCGGCGCCTGTAAAAAATAACGCAATTGCACCTAAAAGATAAAGTGTTATTAACTCATTTGCATAACCGCCTTGTTCTCCGATTGAAAAAATGGTTTGTGAATGCGCCACAGCAATGGCCACAATACAATTGATTGCTAAAATAACCGATGCGATTCTGGTTCTCCATCCTAATAAAATGGCTAACGGTGCCAAAACTTCTCCAATATAAACAGCATACGCAAATGCTCCCATATTTTCGACAAGAAATGAAATTCCGTGCAAAATTTTTGATACGCCATGAAAAAGCATTAAGCCTCCAATACTAATACGCAATACTAACAATCCAAAGTCTGTGTTTTTTGAAATCATAACATTCTAGTTTTAAGATTAATATACTAATTAGGTTTTGTAATGATACTAAGCTACAAAATAATACTATTGTCCTGCATTTTTATTTAAAACCATTTTAAACGAATCTTCATTTAAAATCGACGAAATGCTATCTGGAATATTTAAACATGCGTTATTTCTTACTTTTAATATGTTTCAATACCTGTTTTCTTGTTTCATTTTATAATATGCAACATCGAAACAGCTAACCTTATAGCCTACATTCGTTAATTTTGAAGTACCCCATAGTTTTTTCTTAACCTCACTCCGAATTAATACATAACCCAATTTATTAATATAAGGTTGCTTTCAAAAATATCAGCATCCACCTTTTTTATTCTGATTGCTTATGGCTCAATTTTACGTTTCCCCGATTTTTAGAAATTTTTCCAAAAAGCTCTTTTTAGCATTTATTTTATTGGTTTTACATATTAGTAAAATAGGTGCTCAAAATTGTACCGTAAATGCCGGAGTACTTAACGTCACCATTTGCGAAACCGATGCATTGGTTTTAACCGGAAATAATCCTTCTCCTATTATAGGCAATGTATTATGGACACAAATTTCAGGCCCGGCAGTTGTTATTGATACTCCAAATAGTCCAAGCACCATTATAACTGGCTATACAGGAGGAAACACCTATATCTTTAGATATAGCGCAACCTGTGGTGACGGAATTTTAGCCTATCAGGATAAGGTTGTCAATGTGCAACCCATTACAATTGCCAACGCAGGCGGAAATATTACGAGTTGTCCAAACAGTTCCGGAAATCTGTCTATTACCGCAAATGCTCCTCAAAACACAGGAGAAACAGGCTATTGGGAAATAGTGGGCGCTAATAATGCCGGAGTTGTTATTAATTTTCCTAATTTACCAACCTCAACTATAAATCTTCCGGCAACAAGCTGCGGAACCACTACCTTGCAATGGGTTATTGAAGGTCCCGAATATGCTCCGGGACAACGTTGTAGAACAACTTCTCAAATTACAGTAACGAATTATGGTGGTGTTACGCCAGTTTCTGCAGGCCCGGATCAAACTTTAAGTAATTGTTATACCACAACACAATCTACGAATCTTACCGGAGCTTATGGAGGTTGCGGTCTTAACGGACAAAATGGTCAATGGACCTTTGTAAGTGGCCCCAACACACCAACGATTGGAAGTCCGGGTTCAAACAATACACAGGTTTCTAACCTTGTTCAGGGAACTTATACCTTTAGATGGACTGTTACAGGGCCTTGTGCCTCGGGCAATGATTTAGTTGTTATTAATGTTCCTGCTGCAACGCAGGATGTGACAACTCTTCCTGGTGGTGATGAAGATATTTTCTTTTGCGATAATACCATTACTCAAGTCACTTTAGTAGCGCAAACTCCTTTGTATGCAGGAGAAACCGTTCAATGGACACAAATTAGCGGAGCTACTGCGACAATCGTATCACCCACAAATCCGACAACATTAATAACTGGTATTTCAGATTCTGGTGATCCTTATAAATTCAGATATACGCTAACCAACAGTAACACAGGCTGTGTTTTTACCAAAGATTACAATATTCAGTACAATGGGGCGACCAGAACTATTATAGCCAATAATGGTAATGATATTGCAGGAAGCTGTAACGCAACGGTGTTTACAATTCCGCTTACCGTTACTGGAACAGGAGTAAATCAATATCGAATCGTAAGTGGTCCAAGTACTTCTCCATTGGCACCTTTTCCAACTGCATTGCAAAATGTCGGCAATTCATTAACCTTAACCCTTACCGAATCGGGGGAATATACGGTTGAATTTATCAGAAGTCAAAACGGAACACTTCCCATTGGTTGTGATTATGGTTTTGATACCTTAAATATTATAGTTTCAGGAGATCCGACACCTTCAAATGCAGGATCCGACGTTAGTTTACCCTGCGGTGATACGAGTACAATGTTATCCGGTGTTATCACTGGAGACGGAATGCATTTTTGGAGTCAGCTTAGTGGTCCGAATGAGGCAACAATTGCCGATAATTTTGCCGTAGATACTCAGGTAACAGGTCTCATTCCGGGAACTTATGTTTTTGAATATATTACAAAAGGCGGTGGTGCTACTTGTGGTTTTTCTATTTCAACCGTCACTATTTATGTTTCTGACAGCACTTTGGGAACAACAGATGCAGGCCCCAATGAAGTCGTTTGCGCAAATTCTCAAGTAACACTTGCTGCAACACCTGTTCAGAGCGGTGAAATTGGTACTTGGAGCCAGATTTCGGGACCTAATACGATTTCATTTTCAAATGTGAATGATCCCAATGCTGTAGCAACAGGTTTTATTACAAATACATCTCAATATGAATTACAATGGACTGTATCCTACCTGCATCCTGGCCCATCTTGTAGTTCGGCAATATCAGACACAGTCACCATTATAACCAACAATTCTACAGCCTCATCGACGTCCGATGCAGGTTCGGATGCTTGTTATCCTGCCGGTACTATATCTTTTAATCTCAGTGGTAATACTCCGGGGGTTTTTGAAATTGGTCTATGGTCTGTTACTCCATCTGCCGGAGTCGTTTTCGCAGATTCCAGTGATCCTAATACTTTAGTAACTGTCCCAGGCAATGGAACTTATGTTTTTACCTGGGCTATTCAATCCATAACCAGGCTTTGCGCACCAAATACAAGTGACGTATCTGTTACCATTGCTGATACGCCACCAGCGGCAAACGCAGGCCCAGACCAGGAAATTTGCGGCAATACAATAACAATGGCCGCAACGGCAAGCAGCGGTGCTGTTGGAACCTGGACCAGAATTTCGGGCGTTGGAAGCTATACTATTAGCGATATACATGATCCCAATGCTGTATTTACCTTTACCTATAGCGGTTATTATATATTTAGATGGACGGTAGATGCGGAAGTCTGCGGTGAAGCTTTTGATGATGTCAATTTAACAATAGGAATTCCACCTCATCAGGCTGTTGCAGGACCCGATCAAAATGTATGTAATAATACAAGTGTAACAATGGCAGGAAGTACTTATGATAGTTTTTTTGAAGCAGGTCAATGGTCTGTTTTGACAGGTGCGCCAAACCAGCCAACAATTGTCGATCCTTCTAATCCTAATACTGTAATTAATGGACTTGTAACCGGTACTTACACTTTTAGATGGACGATAACAGCTAAAAGTATCTTTTTATGTTCAGGTTCTTTTGATGATATGATTGTTGTCGTAACTCCAACTGCAAATGCGGGAACAGATCAGTCTTATTGCGATGTAAGCAGTGTTCAATTAAAAGGAAATGAAAACTCAACCGGAACCTGGACACTTACCAGTACTACCGGAAATCCTGCAGATGTGACCATAACGCAATCACCTTCCAACAGTTATATTGCAAATGCTACTGTAGTTCCTGGGAACAATTATGTTTTTACTTATACCACGACTTCTACAACATTTCCTGATGGCAGTACTTGTCCTGGTTCATCTGATTTGGTAAATATTTCTATTTTCAGCGGTGCAAGTATTGATCCCGATGCAGGGCCAGACCAAACACTTTGCATTTCTGATGTTGCAGGAACCACCACTTTAGCTGGAAATAGTCCGCCAGTAGATGTAACAACAGCAGAATGGCGATTTGTTTATCAACCTACAGGAAGTGTAGCAACAATCAATACTCCCAATTCACCAACAAGCACGCTGTCAAACTTAACTGTTCCAGGTCTTTATGTTTTAGAATGGGTTTTCGAAAGTCAGTCTTGCAGAACATTATCAGATGTGGTTCGAATTGTAATGAATGAAGCGCCAAGCACTGCCAACGCAGGACCAGATGATGCTGTGGCCTGTCAAACTACTTATCAGACAGCAGCAACAGCTCCAACTGTTGGAATTGGAACATGGACTATTACTAACCAGCCTGCGGGAGCCTCGGCTGTAATAGATAGCCCTAACAGTCCGGTTACAACGCTTTCAAATGTTACTGTTTTAGGAACTTATACTTTAGCATGGACGGTTACAAATGGCCCTTTTACGAGTCCATCTCTATGCCAGCCTTCTTCAGATACTGTAGATATAACTTTTAACGATGATCCTCCAACTGTAGCAAATGCAGGACCTGATCAGGAATTATGTGATACAGCTTCTGTAACTATGGCTGCCAATGCACCAGTTATTGGTATAGGAACATGGACTCAGATTTCGGGACCAAATACTGCTACAATAGCATCACCAAACAATCCAAATTCATTAATATTACAATTAATCGCCGGAACTTATGAGTTTAGCTGGACTATTGCAACAACGGGATGTATTTCTGAGGATAGGGTTATTATTACTATTTATGATTTACCTTCTACGGCAAATGCAGGTCCTAATCAGATTATTCCTCAATTCTCACCTGTAAATATGAACGCCAGTACACCTATAGTTGGTACAGGAGAATGGACTCAGGTTTCGGGGCCAAGTATTGTAGGTTTTACAGATGCAACATCTCCAACTACTACAGTAACGGGAACAGTTTCCGGAATATATGTTTTAGAATGGACAGTAAGTAACGGAAATTGCGCCGTTTCATCAGACACTATGAATTTAACCATTTTATCTGTGGCCGATCTTGAATTGACTAAAACAGTTAATCCTGTTACAGGAAGCGCCGGAGATGTAGTAACATTCAACCTTCAAATTTTCAATAATAACTCTTTAGGCGGCACTGTAAATGCTACAGGAGTTTCTGTCCGTGATTATATTCCGTCGGGCTATACTATAGTACCGGGATCTGTGAATCTCGCTGGAATTTACAATGTAGGTGACAATACTGTAACGTGGAACAATCTTACCGTTCCTGTTGGAGGCAGAGTAAATCTGACTTTTCAGGCTGTTATCAAAACTACAGGAAACTATGTAAATAATGCCGAAATCATTGCTTCTGACCAATTTGATCCTGATAGCACGCCAAACAATAACATAGCTACTGAAGACGATCAGGACGATGCGTCAATAATATTAGACGTTGCCGATTTATCTTTACAAAAAACAGTTTCCCCTGCAACAGTAAGTATTAACGATAATGTTATATTTACCATTAGAGTTACCAATAGCGGACCTAATAATGCCACAGGAATTACAGTTTCAGATCAATTGCCTCCAGGCTATACTTATGTAAGTGATAATGGCGCCGGAAAATACAATAGTACTACAGGAATCTGGAATGTTGGAAATCTGAATAACGGAAATTCGCTTGCCTTACAGATTACAGCCAAAGTGAATGTTGTTTCAAACGTAAATGACTACATCAATATCGCAGAAGTCGAAACTGCAAAACAGCTTGATCCTGACAGTACACCCGGAAACGGATTACCAGAAGATGACATGGCCAGTGCAACTGTTTCGCTAAAACAAGCTGATTTAGAACTAACAAAAAGCGTAACGCCAACTTCTGCTGCAGCTGGACAACAAGTAGATTTCACTTTAAATGTATTAAACAGAGGCCCCGGAAATGCAACCGGTGTTGATGTTCAGGATGTAATTCCGGTTGGCTACACACTCATTCCGGGATCAGTTTCAACCGGAGGTACTTATCAGGTTGCAACTGCTACTTTAGAATGGAAAGATTTATACTTGCCGGCAAACTCAAATATTAACTTAACTTTCAGTGCACTTGTTAATCCGTTGGGAAATTATCTGAACATTGCACAAATAACAGCCAGTGATTTACCAGACCCGGATTCTACTCCAAACAACAATGTAGCTTCTGAAGATGATCAGGATAATGCCGAAATCACTTTTATAGGCCCTTCTGCTGACTTATCATTAGTTAAAAATGTTGTGGCAGGCAATACCAGTCCTGTAGTAGGTAGTCAGATTTCCTTTGAACTTATCATTAAAAATGACGGACCTAACAATGCAACAGGAGTTCAGGTAACCGATTTACTGCCTTCTGGTTTTCAATATGTAAATTACAGTTCTTCTGCCGGTTTATACGACAGTACTACAGGAGTCTGGAATGTTGGTACAGTTGATGTTGGGGTTTCAGAATCTCTTATTTTGGATGTTAAAGTACTTCCTTCAGGCGATTATCTCAATGTAACACAAGTTACAGCCAGTAATCTTCCTGATCCCGACAGTACGCCAAACAATGATGACGGAGATCAGAGTGAAGATGATGAAGATAATGCTGTTGTAACTCCTATACCTCCATCCGCAGACTTATCTTTGACTAAAACAGTCAGTAATCCTGCTCCATTAGTTGGTTCTATCGTAACATTTACCATTATAACCACAAATAGCGGGCCTCAGGATACTGCTCTTGTTCAGGTAACCGATTTATTACCTTCCGGTTATACTTTTACCAGCTTTAATGCAACAAGTGGAACTTATGACAGTACTACCGGTTTATGGACTTTAGATATATTAGAAAGTAGTGAATCTGAAACATTACAAATCAATGCAATTGTAAACCCTACTGGTGATTACAACAATGTTGCTGAAGTGACCAATAGTGATAATCCTGATCCTGATTCGACTCCAAACAACGGAATTCCGACAGAAGATGATTATGGAACCGCTACCACTATTCCTATCCAGCAATCTTCAGATTTGTCTTTGACTAAAACGGTGAATACTTCAGCTCCTTTGGTAGGTTCACTTGTTACTTTTGAAATTGTTGTAACCAATAATGGCCCACAGGATAACTTTGGCGTTCAGGCAACAGATGTTCTTCCGTCAGGCTATACTTTTACAGGCTTTACAGTTTCTACAGGAACTTACGACACTACGACGGGAATTTGGAATGTGGGTAATTTAGTAACCGGTGATTCAGAAACACTACAAATTGTAGCAAGAGTAAATCCAACTGGTGATTACACTAATACTGCTGAAATTACGGGAGCAAATCTTCCGGATCCGAATTCTACTCCAAATAACGGAATCACAACAGAAGATGATTACGCGGAAGCTACAACAGTTCCGGTTCCAACCTCAGCTGATTTATCTTTAACTAAAACAGTAAGCAATCCGACGCCGCTTGTAGGTTCTTTAGTAACATTTAGTATTCAGGTAACAAACTCTGGACCTCAGGAAGCAAACGGCGTTATTGTTACCGACTTACTTCCTTCGGGCTATACTTATGTGTCGTACAGCGCAACAACAGGAAGTTATATTCCTGCAAACGGAATTTGGGATGTTGGAAACATGCCGATTTCAGATTCTTATACTTTACAGATAACAGCCTTAGTCAATGCAACAGGAAATTATACGAATAGCGCCGAAATAACAGCCAGCAGTCAGCCTGATCCTGATTCTACTCCTAATAACGGAATCACAACAGAAGACGACTACGCTGAAGCTACAACAACACCAATTGCAACCTCATCCGATTTATCATTAACTAAAACAGTAAATAATGCTACTCCACTTGTAGGTTCACAAGTAATTTTCAACCTTCAGGTAAACAATGCGGGACCACAAGCAACAGACAATGTTGCAGTGACCGATTTATTACCTTCAGGCTACACTTATCAATCTTACACGGCAACAGCCGGAAGTTATGATGTAGCAACAGGAGTTTGGACTATCGGAAGTATGCCAATTGCATCAAATCATACTTTACAAATTACTGCCTTAGTCAATGCAACAGGAAATTATACCAATACTGCCGAAATAACAGCCAGCAGTCAGCCTGATCCTGATTCTACTCCTAATAACGGAATCACAACAGAAGACGACTACGCTGAAGCTACAACAACACCAATTGCAACCTCGTCCGATTTATCATTAACTAAAACTGTAAATAATACTACTCCGCTTGTAGGCTCTCAGGTAACTTTTAGTCTTCAGATAAACAACGCCGGGCCGCAAGCAACTGATAATGTAGCAGTAACTGATTTACTTCCTACCGGTTACAATTATGTATCTTACACGGCAACAGCCGGAAGTTATGATGCGGTAACAGGAATTTGGACAATTGGAAACATGCCAATTGCATCAAATCATACTTTACAGATAACAGCCTTAGTCAATGCAACAGGAAATTATACGAATAGCGCCGAAATAACAGCCAGCAGTCAGCCTGATCCTGATTCTACTCCTAATAACGGAATCACAACAGAAGACGATTATGCAGAAGTTACTACAACGCCTACAGCGCAATCCTCTGACCTGTCATTGACTAAAACAGTAAACAATAGTACTCCATTAGCCGGATCTCCTGTGACTTTTGCAGTTGTTGTAACCAATAATGGACCGCAAGACAACACAGGTGTTCAAATAACCGATTTATTGCCTTCTGGTTATACCTTTAGCAGCTTCACTGTTTCTACGGGAACTTATAATTCAATAACAGGTTTATGGAATATTGGCAATTTGGCTAATGGAGAATCCGAAACCTTACAAGTTACTGCGTTAGTAAATGCCTCAGGAGATTATTTAAATATTGCAGAAGTTACCGCAGCGAATCTTCCTGATCCAAACTCAACTCCAAACAATGGTGTTCCTACAGAAAATGATTATGCAACAGCTACGATAACACCAACAGCACAATCCGCAGATTTATCTTTAACTAAAACCGTTAACAATGCTAATCCGTTGGTTGGTTCATTGATTACTTTTGAAGTAGTTGTAACCAATAACGGTCCACAGGATACTTCAGGTGTAACTGTTACCGATTTACTTCCAAACGGTTATACCTATTCGAATTTTACTATTTCTACAGGAACTTATAATCCAACAACAGGTTTATGGACGATTGGTAATTTGATTAACGGAAAATCAGAAACATTACAAATTTTCGCAGTAGTAAATCCAACAGGGAATTATCTAAACGTAGCAGAAGTAACCGCAAGCGCACTACCCGATCCTGACTCGACTCCAAACAACGGTGTTACTACAGAAGATGATTATGCAACAGCAACAGTTACTGCAAATGCTCAGGCAGCAGATTTAGCTTTAACTAAAACAGTAAATAATCCAACACCATTAGTCGGTTCTCCTGTTATTTTTGAAATAATTACAACTAATAATGGTCCGCAGAACACAACCGGAGTTGAAATAACAGACTTACTTCCTACTGGATATACTTTTGTGAATTACAGCGCAACAAAAGGTCTTTACAATGCCGTAACCGGAAAATGGACAATTGGTTCGTTCTTAAATGGAGATTCGCAAGTCTTAAGAATAACTGCTATTGTGAATCCGACAGGAAATTACGTAAATACTGCCGAAGTAACCGCCAGCAGTTTACCGGATCCAAACTCAACACCAAACAATGGAGTTCCAACTGAGAACGATTACGGAACAGCTACAACAGCTCCTTTAGGACAATCGGCAGATTTATCTTTAACTAAAACAGTAAATAATGCTACACCGTTAATAGGCTCATCGGTAACTTTTGAGATTGTCATTTCTAATAATGGTCCACAAAATGCTACTGGAGTTGAAGTTACCGATTTATTGCCATCTGGATATACCTTTAGTGGTTTTACGGCAACAAAAGGAACTTACAACAACACTACAGGAAAGTGGATTATTGGTTCTTTAGTAAATGGAGATTCTCAGACACTACAGTTAACCGCTATTGTAAATGCGACTGGAAATTACTTAAATACTGCAGAAGTTACTGCCAGCAGTCTTCCGGATCCAAATTCAACACCAAATAACGGAGTTACTACAGAAGACGATTATGCAAGTGTTTCAACTTCACCAGTAGTCCCTATGGCCGATCTCTCTCTGGTAAAAGCCGTCGTTGGAGGTAATTTGAGTCCAATATTTGGAGCTACAATTACTTTTGAAATTACCGTAACAAACAGCGGTCCGCAAAACGCGACAGGTGTACAGGTTAAAGACCTTTTACCAAGCGGTTACGAATATGTAGTTTACAGTTCGACAGCCGGACAATACTATAATACAACAGGAATTTGGGATATTGGAACCATTCCAAACGGAGCTTCAGAATCTTTATTGATAGGCGCAAAAGTTAATACGACCGGAGTTTATCAAAATGTAGCTGAAGTTTATGCTTCAAATGAACTGGATCCCGATTCAACGCCAAATAATAATGTTAGCGGAGAAGACGATATTAGTTCTGTACTGTTAACTCCTGTCCCTGCTGTAGCTGACCTTTCTATTGAAAAAAGAGTAATTAACAATATTCTAACACCAAACGTGGGATCACAAATTACATTTTCTATTACAGTAACCAACTCAGGTCCGAGTATTGCTACAGGAGTTACGGTAAAAGATATTCTTCCTTCCGGATATGAATATATATTTTATAATTCTACTTCGGGAGCCTATGACCGTGCCACCGGCGAATGGAATCCGGGAATTATTCTGCCTGGAAACAGTCATACCTTATTGCTAAATGTTAACGTCAAAAGCCCAACCGGTACACCAGATGAATACTTAAATATTGCCGAGGTGATGACTTCGGATCAATTTGACCCTGATAGTACTCCTGGAAATGGAGTGACTACAGAAGATGATTATGATAGTATTTCGGTTACGCCAGTTATCGTGATGGCAGATTTATCGATCACTAAAACGGCATTAAACCAAAATAATGTTTATGATGTTGGAGCAACCGTTATTTTTACTGTTACAGTCAAAAATGATGGTCCTGCCAATGCAAGTGGCGTGATGGTTAAAGATTTGCTTCCGGCCGGATTTACTTATTTAACCAGCAGTCCAACCAGCGGTTTGTATAATTATATTACAGGAGTTTGGAATGTTGGTAATATTGCTAACGGAACCGATCAGTCGGTTGATATCTACACTCGCGTCAATCCGCCATCGGGAACTGCAAATGAATATACAAATGTAACTGAAGTCATTGCCAGCAACCTGCCCGATCCGGATTCAACTCCAAATAACGGTGTTATAACAGAAGACGATTACGACAGCTTAACCATCAATGTTGCCGTAGCCGATTTAAGTCTGGAAAAAACGGTCAGCAATAAAAACGCAAACGTAAATGAAGTCGTAACATTTACGCTACAGCTTAACAATGAAGGACCAAGTACCGCAACAGGAGTAGCAGTTGAGGACATTATTCCGCTTGGTTACAAGAATATTTCGAGCATTAACAATGGCGGTATTTTTAGTCTGAATACCATCAAATGGGTAAACTTAACCGTTCCTGTAGGCGGAATCACATTGACTTATCAAGCCACTGTTGCCAATCCGCTTGGGCTGGAAAGTGTCGATTATGTCAATATAACCCAGGTTACAGCGAGCAACCAGTTTGATCCGGATTCAACGCCAAATAACGATAATGGAGATCAAAGTGAAGACGACGAAGATTCTGAATCCATCAACATCCCTTCTACTGATATTGCCATCAACAAAGAAGTAGATAAAACAGATGTTCCAATGGATACTCAGGTAACTTTTACGATAACTGCTGAAAATCTCGGTAATTTAACTGCCACAAATGTAGAAGTTCAGGATGTGTTGCCAAAAGGATATTCATTCGTAAGTTCAACTGTAACATCAGGAACGTATGATCCTAAAACAGGAATTTGGAATATTCCGTCGATCAACACCGGAACTTTACAAACACTGACTCTTACTGTCAAGGTTATTGATTTTAATGATTATCTGAATACAGCTCATTTAACAAAACTGGATCAGATTGATACCAATTCGACAAATAATCAGGACAGCGCTACTGTTTCACCAAACTGTCTGAAAATTTACAACGAGTTTTCACCAAATGATGACGGTCAGAACGACTTCTTCTACATTGATTGCATTGACAGATATCCAGACAATCAACTCGAGATCTTTAACCGTTGGGGTAATCTGGTTTACTATAAAAAAGGCTACAATAATACCTGGGATGGTAAAGAAGAAAATTCTTCAAAAACACTTCCTGAAGGCACCTATTTCTATATTCTTGATTTAGGAGATGGATCTAAAAAAACCTCCGGATGGCTTTATCTGAAATAAATTCATACGGAAAAACAAAAATTTAAGAATAGGATTAACCAAAATAAATTGGCTATGATTAAAAATATAAAAAAGGTTTTCGCGCTACTCACTCTATTCTCGGTATATGGAGCCTTTGCACAGCAAGACCCGCAATATACGCAGTACATGTACAATACACTCACGGTAAACTCTGCTTATGCGGGGTCGCTGGGGCACTTGGCAATAACAGGAATTTACAGAACACAATGGGTTGGTCTTGAAGGCGCGCCAGATACTCAAAGTTTTACACTGGATACGCCGGTCGGCAAAAATGTCGGCCTTGGAATTTCGATTGTAAATGAAGAAATCGGACCAACAGAAGAACAATACTTAGATGCCAATTTCTCTTATACCATAAAATCCGGTGAATCTCATAAACTTTCATTTGGAATAAAAGGAGGCGGACGCGTGATCAATATCGATTGGTCCAAAGGAAGCCATAAAGATCCCGATGTACAATTTCGCGAAAATATTACGAACAAATTCCTTCCCGTTGTCGGAGCCGGATTATACTGGCACGGCGAACGAGATTATATCGGACTTTCTGTTCCTAATTTTATGACCCGAGAGCGTTATACTTACGATGATATTGCCGATGATCTGGTTAACGAAAGAATGCACTTGTATCTTATTGGAGGAATTGTTTTTGATCTTTCCGCACATACTAAATTTAAACCTGCCGTTTTGGTCAAATATGTTGCCGGCGCTCCTCTTATTGCCGATTTCTCTGCCAATTTTATGTTCAACAATGCATTAACACTGGGAGCTTCTTACCGTACTTCGGATTCGGTAAGCGGACTTATTGGAATCCAAATCACTCCAATGATTATGGCTGGATATGCTTATGATTATACCACAACAGCATTGCAGAACTACAACAGTGGCACGCATGAAATCATGCTTCGTTTTGAACTGGTTTCACGCAAAAAAGGATTAAAATCACCAAGATTCTTCTAATACGGATAGTCTATGAAAAGAACAATTACTATACTCGCATTATTGGTTGTACAGCTGATTTATTCACAAACCAAAAACAAAACTGCCGATGCTCTTTTTGATAAGATGTATTATGTTGAAGCTTCAAAATCCTATGAGCTTTCAATCAGCAATGGAGATACTTCAAAAGAAATAATGCAGCGTCTTGGAGATGCCTATTATTTTAATACCAAAATGACAAGTGCCTCAAAATGGTATGGAAAACTGATTGCTGAATATCCAAACGAGGTTTCTGCCGAATATCTATTTCGTTATGCACAGTCCTTACAGGGAATTCAAAACTATGAACTGGCAAAAAAATGGATGAAGGCTTTCGCCGAAAAACAAAAATCAACCGATGCGAGAGCAAAAAACTTTTCTCTTAAAAATGTCACTTTAGAAGATATCGAAAATATAAAACCTTCTTTTCTTCTTGAAAATCTCGAAATCAATTCTGCCTATTCTGATTTTGGTCCGATGTATTACAAAGGCGATCTGGTCTACTCTACTACTGTCGATTCTTCGTATTGGAAAACAAATAAATACGGATGGAATGATCAGCCATACTTAAATATGCAATTGGGAAAAATAAGCGAAACACAGTCTAATGTTACTTTTAAAGAGCGTTTTGGAAAAGATATTACCACAAAGTATCATGAAGCCTGTATTGCCTTTTCTCCCGATGAAAAAACGATTTATTTTACCCGAAACAATTACAACGGAAAACTAAAACGCGACAGCAAAGGCATCAATAATCTCAAAATTTTTTCTGCTACAGCAACAGAAAACAGTAATGGTACGGTTTCCTGGAAAGACATAAAAGAACTGCCTTTTAACAGCGATAATTATTCTGTTGGACATCCTTCGGTAAGTAAAGATGGTAAAAAGCTCTATTTTGTTTCGGATATGCCGGGTACAATTGGTTCTACAGATATTTTCGTAGTAGATATTTTAGGCAATAATCAATTTTCAACGCCAAAAAATTTGGGAGAGAAAATAAACACAACCGGACGCGAAATGTTTCCCTACATTACCGATCAGGCACTCTATTTTTCATCTGATGGATTTTTGGGTTTAGGAGGTCTCGATGTTTTTGAAAGTCGAATAAATGATGGTATTTTTGATATTCCTGCAAACTTAGGCGCGCCATTAAACAGTAATCGGGACGATTTTGGTTATATCGTTAACGAAGCAACCAATAAAGGTTTTGTTTGTTCCAACAGAAAAACAGGAAAAGGCGATGATGATATTTACGCTTTCGAAAGATCGTGCAACCAAGCTATAAGCGGTTATGTTTTTGATGCTATTTCCAACAATAGAATTTCTGGTGCAATGGTAACTTTAAAAAATGCCAACGGAATAAAAGTAGCCGAAACTGTTTCGCAGCTGGACGGAAAATACGATTTTAACAACAATGTAAATTGTAATACTGCTTATACCGTTGAAGTCTCAAAAGAGAATTATAACAGCAATACTAAGGCTATTGTAACAGCAAACAGTTCCGGAAAAACCGAAGCCTTAATTGGTTTAGATCCAGCTTTAATCGCTCGTGAAAATGGTGTCTTAAAAATAAAAATCGGCATTATTTTCTTTGATTTAGACAAATCAGATATTCGCTATGATGCTGCAATAGAACTAAATAAAGTCGTTCTCTTAATGCATCAGTACAACAATGTAGTCATCAAAATTGAATCTCATACAGATTCCCGAGCCAACGATCAATACAACTTAGAACTGTCTGACAGAAGAGCAAAAGCCACAAGAGATTATCTAATTTCGCAGGGAGTTGCAGCAGAAAGAATCGAAAGCGCCATTGGTTACGGAGAAACACAACTAATCAATAATTGCTCAAACGGAGTTCCTTGTACATATACACAACATCAAATGAACCGAAGAAGCGAATTCATCATCACGAAGATGTAACTTCAGATTTTATAATCTAAAAATGAATTTAGAATTTGGACTCGAGAGAACAGATGAAATAATTTTAGTATTGGAATTTGGAATTTCAGTATTGAGATTTTAAAAAATCTAACCTTTTCTGTTTTTCAGCCAATTTTCAATAGGTTCTATAATGGTATTAATTGCTATTACCAACAATGTACAAATTAAAGCTTCCAGAAAATAACCTGAAGCCGCAATACTTCCAATTGCAGCACTGCACCATATTGTAGCCGCCGAATTTAGTCCGTGTACATTATCGCCTTCGCGAAAGATAACTCCCGCACCTAAAAATCCAACTCCCATTACCACCTGAGCAGTAATACGGGTAACGTCAATATTCGCTTCAGTTTCTGCAACTTTGATTGAAAGCAGTACAAAAGCAGCTGCACCAATGGCTACAAGTGTATTGGTTTTTAATCCCGTTTCTTTGTGATGCCATTGTCTTTCAAAACCAATTATTAAGCCCGCAATTGCAGCTACTACAAGTCTTGTTATGAATTCGATCGTACTCAATTTTCTACTTATTGAAGTTTAACACACAACCATTCGCCTTTTAGAACCAATTTATCATCAACAAAAGCTTCTCCTGCCTGTTTGATAATTTTCTCGCTTAAGCGAATATTTTTTACCACAAATTTTACCAGTTTTTTGAATTCAACTCCGGCAAAAAACTCAACGTTATCTAAGCTTACTAAACCAAAAACACCGTCGGCAACACCCAAAAGCTTCACTCCCGCACCGCCGACTTGCGCCATAGCCTCAATTAAAATAGTTCCCGGAACAAAACTAAATTCGGGAAAGCTTCCCTGAAGCCAGACATCTTTTTCTGTAAACGTCTTTAAACCAACGATTGTTTCGGTTGTATACGAGATAATTTCATCCACAAACAAGAATGGGGCTCTGTGCGGAATTAAATCTTCTATCTTCTGACTCATGATTTTTATTTTTGAACAATGTACGAATCTGAGCCGAGATAGACAATACTTAAAATGAGATCTCTTTTAAAACCCTTTGTTCTGCAATAAAAAAGAGATGCTTTTGGCATCTCTTTTCGCGTTATTAACTACTAAAATCACAAAGCTTTTATTCTTGCAGCAAAACAAAACTTTTAGCGTTTGCTTTGATTTTAGTTCCTTCAAAATCAATATCGATAATTCCTGCTTTTCTTGGAGAAACACCATTATTGCTAAAATGAGTATGCAAAACATATTTCATTTTTCCATTTTTATCATAAAAAACATCACCGTGACCTACTCCATTTATTCCAACGTCTTTTTTACTAATGATTGGACTATCTGCTGCTTTCTCCCAAGGACCATAAGGACTTTTCGCAGTTGCATAACCTACTGCATAATCCGGATTTCTAAAATCGTTTGCTGAATAAATCATGTAATACAAATCGTTGTGTTTTAGTACCGTGGGGCCTTCTGTAACTGGCCAGGATACATTCTGAGTATTTTCCCAAGGGAGCATACCGGAAATACATTCTTTTAGTGTCTCTTCTTTAATTCCTGACAGGTCATCTTTCAATTCTGCAACAAAGATTCGATTACCATTAATCAAACGCACGTGATAAAGGTATTTTTTGCCGTCCTGATCAACGAAAACAAACGGATCGATCTGATTCCCCAAATCAAACATTGGAGCCTTTAAATCGCTTTTAAATGGCCCTAACGGATTTTCACTGCTTGCTATAGCAATATTTTCATCGGCAGTGTAAATCATATAGAATTTATTGTTGTATTTAAAAACCTGTGGCGCCCAAAAACCTTTAGTTCCAAAAGCATCTCCTTTTTTCAACGCCAAACCATTTTGTGCACCAACGAGACCTTTCCATTTTTTTAAATCGGTTGAAGTGTAGACCAAAAATCCTTCTCCGTTTAACGGGGTTTCTCCGGTTGTGGTTCCGTACAAATAATAAATTCCGTTATCGAAAAAAATAGTCGGATCTGCTAACAGAATCGGAGACTCTTTTGAACCTGCTTTTTTGCTTGTTTCTTTCTCCTGAGAACAACAAACAAAGACACAAAGCAGTGCAAATAAGCTAAAATATTTTTTCATTATCATTATTAAACTTTTTATTTAATTAATTTAATTTAAAAACTAAAAATCAATTAGTTAATAGTTAACTATAGAAAACCTCTATAATAGAAATTCACACAAAAATTAACATTTTATCCCAAAAAAAAATGTATTTCATTTCGAAAAAAGGAGTTCTAAAATTTTCCTTTAAAAAAGGTTTTTAACTCCTGAATTTTAACTCCCAAATTATCACTTTTGAGATGAAAATTGATACAAAGATACCGTATGATACTTCTCTCCTGCTTTCAATGTGATTTGAGGGAATTTCGGTTGATTTGGAGCATCTGGAAAATGCTGTGTTTCAAGAGCAAAGGCAGTTCTAAAGTCGTCTTTAGCACCTGATTTAAAGATGTTTTTACACTGCATGAAATTTCCGCTATAAAACTGTAGTCCAGGCTCTTTTGTATAAACATCTAAAGTAACACCTGAAATATCTCCTTTAATTGTTGCGGCGTGAACAAATCCGTTCTTTTTATTAGAGTTAAGGACATAATTATGATCATAGCCTTTCCCAAATTTCAATTGTTCGTCTTTAGTTTCTATTCTTTCACCAATTGTATGCTTAGCAGTAAAATCAAAAGGAGTATTTTTTACCAATTTTAGTTCTCCGCTCGGAATTAAACCTTCGTCAACTGGTGTAAATTTATCTCCGTAAATCTGCAATTCGTGATTTAAAATTGTGCCGCTTCCTTCTCCGTTTAAGTTAAAAAAGGCATGATTGGTTAAGTTCACAATGGTAGTTTTATCCGTTGTCGCTTCGTATTCCATTCTTACGGCATTATCGTCTGTAAGCGTATAAGTTACTTTTACATTTAAATTTCCGGGAAAACCCTGCTCACCGTCTGGCGAAACATAAGTAAAAACCAAAGTATTTTCGTTTGTCTTTTCGGCATTCCAAACTACATCCTGAAATCCCTTCACACCGCCGTGTAACGCATTTTTTCCATTGTTTAACGGAATTTGATATTGCTTTCCTTCCAGTGTAAACCTCCCTAATGCAACTCTGTTGCCTACTCTTCCGATTGTAGCGCCAAAATAAGGCTCAGTTGACGTTTTAAAGCCTTTTACACTATTCATTCCAACCACGACATCAGTTGGTTTTCCGTTTTTATCATTAACCCATAAACCTACCAATCGCCCGCCATAGTTGGTAAAAGCCGCTTTTATTCCTTTGTTTTCGATCCAGTATAAACCGACTTTTTTACCATCGATTATGGTGTCAAAATTTTTAGTTTCTAAAACTGTTTTAACTGAATCTGTGGTAATTTCAGAGGTTTCTTTTGAAAATGGATTTTCTTTTTTATTGTCTTTACAATTGAATTGCAAAAGTGCTAGTATTGCAACTGCAGCAATCTGAATATTTTTCATTTATCGAATTTTAAAAGGTTGCTATTACTTTGACGGAATTGCCAGTTTTGTTTCTGCGCTTACCGGTTCCCCTAAAACCGGAAAACCATTGGCATCCCAGCTTATTTTCTGCATTCTTGGCGATCTTTTATTGCCGCAACCTTCTCCCGAATTGGAATTGGCGTGATATAAAATCCAGTCTTCTTTTCCGTCCGGAGATTTAAAAAATGAATTATGTCCCGGTGCATAAACTTTATTCTTCTCTGATTGCCTGAAGATGGGCTCAGGTGATTTTTTCCAGGAATTTGGATCTAATAAATTATCTCCGTCATTAAACGTTAATAATCCCAAAGCGTAGAAATCTGTCCAACATCCGCTTGCAGAAAATACAATGAAAATTTTACCATTTCTTTCTAAAAACTGCGGACCTTCGTTCACATTTACCTGAGGCGGATTCACATCATCATGCAAAGCACCGTGCGTTTCCCAGCCAAATGTTGGTGTAGAAATCATAACTCGGTCACCGTCAATTTCCAGCGGATTTTTCATCTTAGCAATGTAAATATTCTGCTGGCCGTTGGTGTCCCCTTCCCAGCCTGCCCAAATCATGTACAATTGTTTTTTATATTCAAAAACATTTCCGTCAATTGCCCATTTATCGGTTTTGGCTGCGATTTTGCCTTTAAATTCAAAATTTCCTTTAAACGGATCTGAAGACTTGTTTTCCAGAACATACATCCTGTGATTGTTGTTATCGCCATTATCTGCCGCAAAATAACAATACCATTTCCCGTTAATGACATGAAACTCCGGAGCCCAGATTTCTGCTGAGTAATTCGTATTTTTTGGTGGCGTCCAAATTACTTTGCTTTCGGCATTTTTAATATCCGACAAGTCTTTTGTTTTCCATAAAACGAGTTTATTTCCCAAGGTATTAGTGTAGTAATAATAGCCCTTATAGTATGTACTGTAAGGATCTGCTCCCGATGGCAGTATTGGGTTTGTAAATGTTTTTTGCTGCGCAAAACTTATTGTCGTGAACAGGAAAAGAAATAGGTATTTTTTCATTTTAGTTTTTTTATTTGAATTTTTCCCGCAGATTTGGCAGATCGTGCAGATTATTTTATCCGCTAAATCTGCCAAATCTGCGAGAGGGAAAAATCATTTTTGATTCAAAGCATTTATAACTTCTGTATTGACTTTATTTACAGCCTTGAAATCCATTTTGTCAACTTTACGATCGTAAGTCATAAAACCGTTTACTTCGCCTTCAACATCGGTTGTTTGAGTGTAGACTGCCGCCGAGAATCCCGTTTTAACGTATTTTCGAAGCATTTCCGCGTACTTTATGTATTCGGCGGTAACTTCACCTGCATTTTTAAATTTGATGTAACCCCAATTGTCATTTGCTCTCCAAAGATGCCCTTCAAGCGGCAAACCGATTCCGCCGTATTCTCCCAGCACCGTAACTCTTCTGGCATCATACAAATACATTTCTGGTCCCGGATAATTATGCAAATCCAAAATATCTCCAGTTTGGAAATGATTTCCTCCACTCGCCGAATTTATCAAACGGCTTGGATCATGATTCTTTGTCCATTCTGTTATTTCAACGGTTTTAAATTGTCCCCAGGCTTCGTTAAACGGAACCCAAACCACAATACTTGGATAAGAATACAAATGACCCATAATCTCTCTCCATTCTTTTCTGTAGATTTCTTCGGACTTTGCTGAACGCTGTAATTCTGTTCCTTCAAAATACTTTCTATTCTGCCAAACCGGCTGATCGTCTCCGCTTGGCATATCCTGCCAAACCAAAATTCCCAACTGATCACAATGGGTGTACCAGCGTTCCGGCTCTACTTTTACATGTTTGCGAATCATATTAAAACCTAATTCTTTGGTTTTAACAATATCATATTTCAAAGCTTCATCGGTTGGCGCTGTATATAATCCGTCAGGCCACCAGCCTTGGTCTAAAGGTCCGAACTGGAAATAATCTTTGTTGTTTAGCTGCATTCTCATGATTCCGTTTTCATCTCTTTTAGATGAAATTTTTCGCATTGCGAAGTAACTTTTTACCTCATCGACAATCTTATTTTTGCTGATTAAACGAATTTTAGTCTGATACAAAAACGGATTTTCCGGCGACCATAATTTTGGTGCATTCAAAACAATATCATTACTTTCGCCCACAACCGCTTTTTCTTTGGCAATTTCTTTTCCGTTATCAAAAACAGAAATTTCTACTAAATCTCCTTTTTCTGCTCCGCTAACCTCAGCTTTAATACTGATGGTATTTTGATCGATATTTGGAGTTGTTTTTAATTCCGTAATATTTTTAGCATTTACAGGCTCAATCCAAACTGTCTGCCAGATTCCGGTAACAGGAGTGTACCAGATTCCTTCCGGATTTTTAACCTGTTTTCCTCTTGGCTGAGGCCCGTCATTTGATGGATCCCAAACTTTCACAACTAATTTTTGATTTTTTCCTTTCTGAATAAATGGTGTAATGTCAAATGAAAACGGCGTATAACCTCCAGTATGCGAACCGACTTTTACATCATTCACAAAAACTTCTGTTTTCCAGTCCACAGCGCCAAAATGCAAAAGAATGTTTTTGCCATTCCAACCCGATTCTATAGAAAAACTGGTTCCGTACCAAAGTTCATTTTTAGAACCAACTTCTTTCATTACCCCAGAAAGGCTTGATTCAGCCGCAAACGGAACCAAAATTTGCCCGTCATATTTTGAAGGCGCTGTTTTGCCAAATTCCTGAATGCTGTAATTCCACAAACCATTCAGATTCCTCCATTGGTTTCGCTCCATAATCGGACGGGGATATTCTGGCAGCGTTTTATTCGGGTCAACCTGCTCTGCCCATTTCGTTTTGATTTTATCGCCTTGTGGTTTCCATTGCGCGTTTACCATCAAAACAGATAATAAGGCTATAAAAACGATACTTTTTCTTTTCATGCTGTATATATTTTAGACACTTTTCAATTGAAAATGATGCCGTAGTGTTTTCTAATTTGAAAATGAATTACCGGGCTCATCTCCACATAAGCCCGATAATTACTGAACTAAACTAACTTAACTAACCGTATTTTTGAGTTAAGAGTTATTTGTTATGCGTTATGCGTTATGCGTTATGCGTTATACGCCAACTAAAAATTGTTATTCTTTTTTTTAATGAAAAAAGAATAAATTATCTCACCCAACCTCTAACTCTTAACCCTTAACTTATAACTTATAACTTCTTCGTAAGGCCGAATTTCTTCACCAAACTGTCGTATTCTTTTTTAGAGATTGTAATCATGCAGCCGTGGCGCACTTTTTCCGGGAGGCTGTATTTGTCCCAATCCGAGAAAAAAGTGTAGCCTGAGGCTTGAAACCAAGGTCCGTTTAGGTTATCTGCGATAGATAATCCGTACGAAACTCCCGGATATTGTTCGTAATACATATACCATATTTTATCATCAGGAGAAGGAATCAACATTGGCGCTTCTCTGAAGTTTGGACTGATAGATTGCTGGGGCAAAGAATAAGGTCCTAAAAGATTTTTGGATTTGGCAATTCTAATAGTTTTACCTGTTGTCCAATACAAAGTTGGATACGTTTCATCTTTAATTACGGCGTAGTAGGAATCGCCGACTTTACGAATAAAAACATCGATGGTTCCCATATCCCAATCAAATAAACGGTTTGGTGGCCCCTCGAAAGTTTTTAAATCTTTAGACAAAACATACAATGTTCGCTGACTTGCCCAATAACGTTCACCATCTTCTTTGGTTCCTTCCAAATGTGGTGTATGCCATGTCATAAGGAACTTTTGAGAATCTTTGTCGTAATATAATTTTGGCGCTCCAATTCGTTGTAAAGCATTCGAATAATCCGGCGTGCTTTTTAAATCAGGCGTATAATCGGAATGTTTTTTCCAGGTAATTAAATCATCCGAAACCCAGATATTGATGCTTTTCGCATCGTCCCCTGTATTTCCTGCGATGTAATATTTTCCGTCTGGGCCTTTGCAGATATCAGGATGTCCTTTGTATTCTTCAAAAACGCGTTTTCCATTGTTTAGGTTTTCCCAATGCAATCCATCCAAACTTACAGAATAATACAATCTGCCGTAATCGTTATGCGTCATGTGAGCAAACAAATAGGCTTCGTTTTTTGGTTTTTCGTTTCCTTTAACTTGTCCAGGTGGGTCTGGTTGTTGGGCATTTGCTGAAAACCCAACAACAATTGCCATCGTCAGGAAAAGCTTTTTTATTGTATTTTTTTTCATGTTGCTAAAAATTTAAAATGTTTTTGCCACAGATTAAAAGGATTAGAAATGATTTAATCTTTGTGCTTAAAATTTAAACACATAGAAATATAGATTTACTTTGCCCGTAAAGGCGTTTCACTTGCATTAATAAACATAGTTTTCACAATCTTGTCATTCCGATTTCTATGATAAAACCAAATCTTTTTGATAAGAGGTTTGATTTTTTATTACCGCAAAAACTCGATGAATTATTTTGTTTCTCACAGCGTTTAAAACACTCATTTTGTTTTTTCCTTCATCAACTTTTCGGATGTAATATTTTCTTAAGTCATTATCAAGTCTAATTGCACTCATTGCGGCCATGTGTAAAACAGTCTTTAGGTTTTTATCAGCAAGCATTGATACTCCGGGCCTTTTTTTTAATGATGTTCCAGATTGAAAATCAAAAGGCACAACTCCGCTGTAGCATGCCATTTTTCTTGGATCAGTTATAACTGTAAAACCTTCTGTTTTAGATAATAATGTCCAAGATAAAACTTGACCCACTCCAGGAACAGATTTTATCAATTTCTGCTGGTGGTTTAGATTTTCATTCTTTAGGATTATAGCTTCAATATCATTTTCAATAATCATAATTTGTGCCTCAATACTTTTAATAAGTTTGATGTTTAAGTTTTTTAACTCTTTATCCAGCCCAATACCTTTCATTAATTTGTAGTCATGCTGCTGAACCATAAGCTGTTTTTTGATTTTTATTCTTAAAGCTCTTTCTGTCAATAGTATTTTTATTTTTTTTATAGAAGAGGAGCTCGGCTTCCATTCTCTGTTCTCCTGATAATTTTTCTCAATGAAACTGCAGATACGCAGTGCATCGATTTTATCATTTTTCCCTCTGACAAGACCAATGCTTTTTTTGATATGCAGAGCTGATATAACATAAACCTTAAAGTTAAATTTTTCCAATGCTTCAAAGATATTCCAGTTGTATCTGCCTGTATTTTCCATTGCCAGAATTACATTTTCTTTAGCATATCTTTTAAAAAAACGAGTAATGTCATTAATTTCATTTTCAATAGTAAAATAATTAATAGCCTCTTCTTTTACGCAGATATCTAAAGTCTTTTTGCTGATATCAATTCCGATAATAATGTTTTTCATAACTTTGTTTTTACGATTCAACAAATGATTTGAGAAATTCATCATAAGCTCAACTCCTTAATAACGGGTCTCAAGCCCAAATTTCTATCTGAGTCTTTGATGAAAGGGAAGCTAAAGTCTTAATCAGGATATGAGTCTCAAGCTCAGAGGAACGAATAGTTTACTTTTGCTTCCTTTCTCAATCATAAATCTACTTAAATTTCAAAAAACAAATCTAAAGGAGGAACGAGAAATCACACTAGGGATTCGACAAAGATTGGAAATTCGCTACGGAGTTACTTGCGGAGATTCCTCGTTCCTCGGAATGACAAAATACGCGAGAACTATGTGTAGAAACTAGTTTCTTTTACATTCTTTTTAATAATTTCAAAATCTATGTTTATATGTGTTTGATTTTTTTAACACGGACTTAATCCTTTTAATCTGTGCAATCTGTGGCTTAAAACTATTTTTTATTCGCCTCAGCAGTCATTTTCTTAATCAAATCTGTTTCTGCTTGAATATATGGCGTTCCGTCTGTATGCAAAACATCGTGAAACCATAATTTTGGTTCTGCTGTGTATGTTTTTGTCCAGCTGTCCCAAGCGTATTTGGTTTGTGTTTTTCCATCAACAAATCCCCAGTTGATCATACCGACATTGTATTTTCTAGCCAATGGTAAAAATCCTTCGAAGGTGCTTCCGTTTGGTCTAGCCATGTATTCTGTACAAATCAATGGTTTTCCGTAACGCTGTAATTGTTTTACCACTCTTTCAAAATCTGCTGGTTTATCGTAATTGTGGAAAGAAACAATATCCGACTGCTCAATCTGCATTTTGTGCATTGGTTTCATTTTAGCTTCGTCGCTCCAGTCTCCAACCCAAACTCCTGAAGTTAATGGCTGTGACGGATTGCTTTCTCTCGCCCAGGCAAAAACATCTTTTAAAAGTGGCAGAATCAAATCGACTTTGTTTTTGATTTCTACTTTTTCATACGAAGGCCCTGTCATATTATCCGGCTCATTCCACACATCCCAGCCTAAAATACGGTTGTCATCTTTAAAATGAGCTACCGTTTCTTTTACATATTTCTCTAAACGAGGATATTGAGTTTTATCCTGAAGCGCTTTTTGTCCCGGAGCCTGCACCCAGCCCGAATTGTGCGTGTGCGGTTTTGGAGCTCTTTGTTTTCCTAAAACAGGAAACGGATCCCAGCAGGAATCAAATAATACGAAAAGCGTTTTGATATGATGTTTATCTGCAATTTCTAAAAATTGGTCCATACGTTTATAAAGCCCTTCTGCATCTTGTTCATGCAATAAGTCGTGCAGATAGACACGCATAACATTCATGCCTAAATTTTCTGCCCAGCCTAACTCCTGGTCAATTCTTTTGGGATCAAAAGTACCTTCCTGCCACATCTCTAACTGATTTATAGCTGTGCTGGGAGAATAATTTGCCCCAACCAACCAAGGCTGTTCTGCATACCATTTATTGGCCTGATCTTTTGTCCAGATTTCTCTTTTTTCAACCGAAGTGGTTTCTTTTTTACTTTCTTCAGAAGTATTCTTTTTGTTGTTGCAGCTTAGCAATACCAATCCTGCCAACAATACTGTCAGACCCAATTTTACTTTCTTCATTACAATTTTGTTTTTTTTGAACAATCGTTCTTTATGATAAGGGAATCAGACTTTCGAATCTGATTCCCTCAAAAATTCTTTTTTAATATCCTGAGTTTTGCTCCAGATTTGGATTATTATCTACATCGCTTTGCGGAATTGGCATTCTGTGATTTTTCCCCACTTTGAAGTTTTTAAAATCTGAATCACGAAGCGCAATTTTATCAACAGCAGCCTGAGTATTTAAATCTCCCCAACGTTTTAGATCTTCCCAGCGAACACTCTCTCCACATAATTCTAAAACTCTTTCCATTTTCAAACGCTCCAGAAACTTGTCATGATCATTTCCAATTTCAGGATGCGCTGTTGCTAAAGGATTCATATTTACACGAGCTCTTACCTGATCAACATATTGATAAGCTTCGGCAGTACTTCCTAATTCGTTTAAAACTTCGGCATAGCGCAATAAAATATCACCATAACGAACCAATCTGTAATTTACCTGGCTGTAGTAGTCTTCATTATCTCTGTAATAATCACGGCTTCCTTTTCTGAACCAGGCTTCATTATTGTTCCATTCCCAGTTTCTGTTATAGGTTTTGTCTCCAAAATCAGCCAATAACTGCGGGTAGTACAATGTCCATCTCAAACGAATGTCCAGATTGCCATCTTTATTTTTTTCTTCTTTGAAAGCATTTACTAACCAAAAACGAGCTTGTCCATCAGACCATCCAATTCCTCTTGGCGCAAAAAACTGACAACGGTTACTGGAAACTGCTGCATTTTGTGCTTCGTCAGTTCCTCCTTTTCTTTGATCTCCAAACTGGATTTCAAAAACAGATTCGCTGTTGTTTTCATTAACGTCTGTAAAATTGTCTCTGTAGTTAGCCACCAAACTGTATCTTGCTCCAGGGCCTGTTATTAAATATTCAAGAGCTGTTTTCGCATCAGACCATTTTCTTTGTTGCATGTATAATTTTGCTAAAAATGCTTTTGCGGCTCCTTTATCAGGTCTTCCTGTCTGATCTGCTCCCCATTTTGCTGGTAAATCTTCAAAAGACTCATTTAAATCTTTTTCAACCTGAGCCCAGATTTCATCCACCTTTTTTTGCTGTGGCAAATCTGCTGGTGTGGAAGGATCTAAAACCAATGGAACATCTTCCCAGATCACTGCTAAATAATAGTAATGTAAGGCTCTGAAAAACTTAGCCTGAGCAATGATTTTCTTTTTATCATCTTCATTTTGGAAAGTGATATTTGGAACATTCGCTAAAACTTGGTTGCATCTAAAAATCGCTTTATAGCTGTCTCTCCATGTTACAGCATTTCCTTCCCAAAAATTATAATTGATATAATTGAATCTCGTCCAGTCTGCCAATTCCGTCCACGGACTCACACTATAACCTTCATCAGAAGTCAGGTCTAAACGAAAATACATCCATCTTGCCCAAAGACCATCTTTGTAAAACATGGCATAAATGGAGTTTACACCAGCTTGTGCATCACTTTCAGTTTTCCAATATTGGTCAACTGTTATATCATTAGGGCTGTTCAGGTCTAGTTCGTTTTCACAAGCAGTAAAAACAAGACCTAGAAAAGCTGCGGTTAGTATAATTATTTTTTTCATTATGCTATTTTTTTAATTAAAAGCTAAAATCAACACCAAGTGAGTACGTTTTAAGATTTGGGAAAGCACCATTATCTACACCTCTTTCGAAAATATTACCATTTGTAAATTCAGGATCTAAACCTTTGTATTTTGTAATGGTAAGAATGTTTTGCGCTGATAACGTCAATCTCGCTCTTGTAATACCTGAATTCTTTAAGACACTTTCAGGCAAATTATATCCAAATCCGATGTATTTTAATCTGATAAAATCTCCGTTTTCTAAGAAACGATCACTGTCTCCTCTTGAATTTAGTGTAGAACCTTTTGTTACTCTAGGAAAATCGGTATTAGGATTTTCTGGTGTCCAAGGCTGAATACCAGCTCTATAATTACTGTTATCATCAAATCTGTCGACAACACTTCTAAATCCATTGTAAACCGTTGCACCGTGTGAAGCGATCCAGTTCATAGAAAAGTCAAAACCTTTGTATTCTGCTCCTGCATTTAAACCCATTTCAAATTCCGGCCACGGACTTCCCACAATAGCTTTATCTGTACTTGTAATTTGCCCGTCTCCATTTACATCCTTAAAACGAATATCTCCAGGAACAGCATTTGGCATAATCACCTGACCATTAGCATTTTTGTAATTATCAATCTCCTGCTGGTTTTGAAATAATCCATCTGTCTGCAATACATACCACATTCCTACTGGCATTCCTGCTCTTGTGATAGTGTTTCCGGAAATGTTTTCATTTTGACCATTTCCTAACGAAACCAGTTTGTTATTTACTTTGGTAAAGTTGATTGAAGCATTAAAAGAAAAATCGTTGATTTTTTTGCTGTAAGCCAATTCCAATTCAAGACCTTTATTTTCCACAGTTGCGGCATTAGAAATTGGATTTCCGCCATCATTTCCTGTTGTCAATAAAATTGGGAAACCAAACAATACATCATCTGTCCTGGCAATAAAATAATCAGCTGTAAAACGTAAATCATTATTTAAAACCGCTAAATCTAATCCAAAATTGGTTTGTTTTAATTTTTCCCAACGCAGCTGTGAATTCGATAATTTCACCTGAGCAGCAGAAGAAAACAAATTCTGATCGTTACCTAACACAATAGCTCCAAAATTGTTTACGAAGCTTTTGTACTCATAGTACCCAATATTTCCAGAACCTAATTCTCCATAACTCGCTCTCAATTTTAAATCTTTAATGAATTCAGATTTAAAGAAAGATTCGTTGCTTACTCTCCATCCTGCTGAAACAGAAGGAAAATTACCCCATTTATTTGCATCACTAAATCTTGATGATCCGTCACGTCTTAAAACAGCATTTAATAAATAGCGATTGTCATAGTTATATTCAATTCTTCCTAAATAAGATGCAAGAGCAGCTTCGTTGATAAAACCACCAACTACCGGCGAATCTCCCTGATTTAAAACTTCATAATACTGTCCAGTTCCGGAATTCATTGGGAGATTTCTCTTTGTTCCATAAATCTGATCGTACCTGTCCTTTTGAAAAGTCTGACCAACTAAAACTGTTACATCATGTTTTCCAAATTCTTTTTTGAAAGTCAAAGTATTTTCGAACAATGTAGTCTGTGATCTTCCTTTATTCTGATCTGTCTGAGATGGATCGATCGGTTGGTTTAAAGTCCAGTTCCCAACTTTTCTCATGAATTTATAAGAATCAAAACTGGTCTCGTAACCAAAATTGAAACGATATTTCAGCCAAGGAGCAAATTTTAATTCAGACCAGATGTTTCCTCTAATTCTGAAGTTTTCGTTTGTAGTGTTAGCAAAGTCAGCAATTGCCAAAGGATTTGTACCAAAAGTGTCTGCAACACCTTGTTTCCCGTAACCATATCCTCCTGGATTTGAAGGATCGTAAAGCGGAATTGTAGGCGTCATTCTATAAACATCAATAATTGGGTTTCCAGACATTTCATCTGTTTTAGAATTACTGATCGCTAAATTTTCTCCAATACTGAAAATTCCCTTTGTACCGCTTGAATTGACACGGAATGAAATTCTGTCAAAATCGGTTCCCACAACAGTTCCCTCATTTCCAAAATAATTTCCAGACATAAAGAAAGTAGAATTTTCGTTTCCTCCAGAAAAACTAGCGTTATAGTCCTGAATCATTCCAGTTCTGAATGTAGCATCCTGCCAATCCGTATTTACTGCCATGTTTAAGTTCTGTCTTGGTAATCCAGCGTTATCATACGCCATATTGTTCCATTTGGCAAACTCCTCCGTTCCCATTAAATCGTAACGAGGCATGATTTGAAAACTGCTTTTTGCAGAAACTTCAACTTGCAGCGGTCCTTTTTTCCCTTTTTTAGTAGTAATAATAATTACACCATTTGCAGCTCTTGAACCGTAGATAGCGGCTGCCGAAGCATCTTTTAAAACCTGAATACTTTCAATATCATTTGGGTTAAAATCTCTGTTGGCAGTAGTAACTAATCCATCAATTACATAAAGCGGATTAGTACTTTGAAGATTTTTAAGTCCACGAATCTCTATATTCGCTTCCTGCCCGGGACGTCCGCCACCGCGAACTTTAACCCCTGTAACTAAACCTTGCAATCCGTCTGCCACTGTAGTAACCTGACGTTTTTGAATTTCTTCCGGTTTAACCAAGGAAACAGCTCCGGTAAGGTCTTTCTTTTGCTGAGATCCATAACCTACCACAACAATCTCGTTGAGTTTCATGGCATCTTCTTCTAAAGTAATATTGATTGAAGTTCTATTGTTAACTGCAACTTCTGTCGTTTTGTAGCCTTGCGAGCTGAAAACTAATGTTTGATTCCCGCCGACTGCAATTTTGAAGCTTCCGTCAAAATCTGTAGCGGTACCATTTTGTGTTCCTTTTATTAAAACATTTGCAAAAGGAATCGATTCTCCCGATGCGGCTGTTACTTTTCCCGTAACAGTAATCTGTTGGGCAAAAGCGGGCTGCAGTAATAAACTAAAGAAAACTAAGAGGTAATATCTCTTCGTTAAAAAGTGAGTGAGCTTTGTTTTCATTGATTTTTGCATTTTAGATAGTTTTATTTCTTTTTGTGGTTTGGTTGATGAAATATTGTTTTTTTAATCGTCCGGAAGCCGAACAAGTAAAGAATCAATATTGTCTTCTCGTAATAAATTGTTCATTTTGTTTCAAAATTGTTAATGGTTAGGTTTTTCAAACTTTATTTTATTGATAGTATATTTTTAACCTTAAAATTTTATCAATATCGTTTATTTGAAAATTCAAATTAGGCGCTTTTTATTCAAAATAAAATGCTTCATTTGTGTCAATATCTCTCGCAAATGATTCAAATTGTACAAAAAAGGTCAATATTAACAAGCCTTGCAACATTTTGTAGAATATTGAGACGATATGCAGAAACATTGATTTTAGTCTAAAAAACAACCTTATGCGTAAATTCTTTCTTTTTTTATTTTTGAGCATTTTTTCGATACATTTTTCGAATGCTCAGGAATATTATTTTAAACATTTTCAGGTCGAAGAAGGACTTTCTAACAATACTGTACTAACCTCATTACAAGATGATGACGGTTTTATGTGGTTTGGAACTAAAGATGGTTTAAACCGTTTTGATGGGTATCGCTTTAAAACGTACAGAAGTAACGGAGATCCGATTCACAGCCTTGGGAGCAATTATATTCAGTCTCTTCATGAAAATAATGGTACGATTTGGGTTGGGACTGATAAAGGTTTGTACCATTATGATAAAAAGCAGGATCGCTATTCTATACTAAATGAGGCTATTAATGATCGTATCAATGATATCAATCACGATCAAAAAGGCAACATTTGGTTCATTTCCGGCAACATTTTGTATCGATATGCACCAAATAGTAAAGAAACGACCACTTTTAATCCGAACAAATATTTTGTTTCTACTTCTATTACGAGAGATTACAAAGGCGAAATCTGGGCTTCTTCCTTAAATAAAATCTATCATTATTCAGAAGAAAATCATTCTTTTGAAAATATCACACTCATTCCTCCTGCCAATAAAGCTAATTTCAGAATTACGGTAATTTATGCTGTTGATCCGGAAAACATCGTAATTGGAACACAGGATGACGGTGTTCTGATTTACAATCGAAAAGACAAAACAACAAACGAGTTAAAATTTGATATTAAAGATCCCGTTTTTGTACGTCAGTTTAAGAAAAGAGGAAATGATGAACTTTGGATTGCCAGCGAATCCGGGGTTTATGTTTACAATTTAAAAACAAAAACGGCTGTAAATCTTAAAAAGAATTACAACGATCCATACGCAATTTCAGATAATGCGGCCTACTCTATTCTGATTGATAAGGAAAACGGCGTTTGGATTGGAACTTATTTTGGCGGTGTCAATTATCATCAAAAACAATATACACAGTTTAAAAAATACTTTCCGCAGAAAGGCCAAAATTCCATTAGTGGAAGCGCTGTCAGGGAAATTCATAAAGACGATCATGGCGATTTATGGATTGGAACAGAAGATGCGGGCGTAAATCGCTTTAATCCAAAAACACAGCAATTTACTTTTTATCCGGTTTCTTATTATAATATTCATGCTTTAATGCCCAGAAAAGACAAAATCTGGATCGGAACTTTTGAGCATGGTTTAGATGTTTTGGATCGAAATTCCGGCAGAGTTTTGAAACATTACAGTGCTAATGACGGAAGCGGTCTGCACAGCAACTTTATTTTTTCTTTTTATGAAATGAAAAATAACGATCTGATTGTCGTGACTACATCTGGCCTTTACCGATATAATGAACAGGCCGATAATTTTGAAATCCTGAAATTCTTCCCTGAAACTTTTCATTATACCAATTTTAAAGAAGACAGCGACGGTAATCTTTGGGCAGGAAGTTATCGCGATGGTTTATTGTTTTATAATCCGAAGACCAAAAAGAAAGAGGTTTTTACGTATGATTATAAAAATCCAAACGGAATCAGCAACAATACCATGAATGCTATTTTTGAAGACAGTTCCAAAAATTTATGGATTGCGACTGAAAACGGTTTAAATCTGGTGGATCGTAAAAAACATACTTTTACCAAGTTTACCACCAAAAACGGAATGCCGAGCAACGTTTTCTATTCCATTTTAGAAGACGATGCTAAGAATTTATGGCTGACAACTTCTAAAGGTTTAGTAAAATTTGGCCCGGACCATAAAACTATCAAGATTTTTACCACTGCAAATGGTTTATTGAGCGATCAGTTCAATTACAATTCGGCTTTTAAAGATGCAAACGGCGATATGTATTTTGGAAACCTCAACGGAATGATCAGTTTTAATCCGAAGCATTTTACAAAGAACAAATACACTCCTTTTATATACATCACGAATCTTCAAATTAACAATAAGGACATTGAAGTAAATAGTCCCGACTCGCCTATTGAACAGTCTATTTCGTTTCTTGATGAATTAAAGCTAAATAACAGTCAGTCGTCTTTTAATCTAGAGTTTGCTTCACTAAATTATACTGCTCCCGAATTGACCGAATATTGGTATCAGCTGGAAAATGTCAATAATGACTGGGTTTATTTGGGTAGAAACAATAAAGTTTTCTTTACAGAACTGGCGCCTGGCGATTATGTTTTTAAAGTGAAATCGCTGAATAGTTTTGGCGTTTGGAGCAAAGAAGTAAAATTGAAAATCACGATTCTACCGCCGTTTTATGCCAGTACTTTGGCTTATATTCTTTATTTCATATTAATCTGTGCCGGGTTTTATTACATCATTCGTTATTCTCAAAATCTGACTCAGATTAAGAATAATCGCAAAATCAAACATCTGAATGACGAAAAAGAAAAAGAAATCTATCAGGCTAAAATTGATTTTTTTACGAATGTAGCACATGAGATCAGAACGCCTTTGACTTTAATAAAAGGACCTTTAGAAAAACTTTTAGGCATGGAATACGAATCGAAAGAAGTACCTCAGCATCTTTCGATTATGAAAAAAAATACTTCCCGCTTATTGAAATTGGTTAACGAATTACTTGATTTTAGGAAATCGGAAATTGGCGGATTGAAACTGACTTTTGTCGAGGCCAATATTTCGTCGATGGTTCGAAATTTTCATCTAAGATTCAGTCAGTTAATTGAAGAACGGGGACTTCAGTTTGAATTGGAATTGGGCGAAAAAGATATTTTTGCTTTTGTAGACAAAGAAGCTTTCAAAAAGATTTTGAGCAATCTCATCAATAATGCTATCAAATACTCAAACGAAAAAGTCATCATTTCTTTGTTTCGAGATGAAAAGAAACTGACTCTAATTGTAAAAAATGACGGAAATGTGATTCCGATTCATTTAAAAGATAAAATTTTCGAGCCTTTCTTTAGAGTGGATGACAGCAGTACAGCTTCGGGAACTGGAATTGGGCTTTCGCTAGCGCATTCGCTGGCACAATTGCATAACGGAAATTTGAAATTAGTTGAAGATTTAGATTATAACATTTTTGAATTGACCGTTCCCTTACATCAGGAACAGGAATTTATGCTTTATGCCTATTCTAAAAAAGAGGAAGAAGAAACCGAAATCCCAAAAGAGACTGTTGAAGTCAAAAACGAAAAAGCACAGATTTTAGTTGTAGAAGATAATGAAGATCTTTTGAGTTTTATTACTACTGAATTGGCTGGAACTTACGCTATTTTAAAGGCTGAAAACGGCGAAGAAGCACTAAAAATTATTCATAACGAAAACATTCAACTCGTAATTTCCGATGTTTCGATGCCCGTTATGGACGGAATTACGATGTGTAAAACCATCAAAACCAATCTGGAAACGAGTCATATTCCGGTTATTTTATTGACGGCTAAAAACTCACTGAAATCACAAATTGACGGACTTGAAGTGGGTGCCGATGCTTATATCGCGAAACCATTTTCTATGGATTACTTAAAAGTGCAGGCCAATAATCTGATCGAAAACCGAAGACAGATTATGAATTATTATGCAAGTTCACCGCTTTCACACATTAAAAGCATCGCACACAATAAAACGGATGAAAAATTCCTGAAAAAACTCGACGACGAAATCCTGAAAAACATTACCGATCAGGATTTGAGTGTAGAATCGCTTGCCGAAATCATGAATATGAGCCGTTCGACCTTATACCGAAAAATCAAAGATATCACGAATCTAAGTCCGAACGAACTCATCAATATCGTACGCTTAAAACGTGCCGCGGAATTATTATTGAATGAAAATTATAAAATGTACGAAATAGCAGAAATGGTAGGTTACAAATCACAAACGAGTTTTGGTCGAAATTTCCAAAAGCATTTTAATATGTCGCCATCGGATTATATTCAAACGAATAGATAATGGGATAATGTGTCAATTAGAAAATTAGATAATGAGAGTAATTGATCAATTGACTAATTCGAGAGTCTTTTATAAATATAGCCTGCGGTTTCAACCGCAGGAACACAACGCATATCACACAACGTAATGCTGGACGTCCACGCGGTTGAAACCGCGGGCTATGTTTGAAAATAGGACTTTTTAGTTACCTCTCCGTAACCTTTAAAATAAAATATAACTCAAAAAACCTGCGTTTCTTTGCTAAAATCCTTTGCTCCCGATAGTTATCGGGATTGCGGTTAAAAAAAATTATCTAATTCCCAACAACAAATACAATTCCTCCTTTTTATTCAAAGCCACAGAAATATTTTTACCATCAATCAATTCAATCATATTTCCATTTAAGCTTCTGACCGCTTCCAGATTTAGAATAAAAGAACGTTGAACGCGAAAGAACATTGGGAGTTTCAATACCTCTTCCATTGATTTAAGTGTTCCTAAAGTAGTGTAAGATCCTCCGTTAATAACAAATTTCAGATAATCGCCCTGCGCTTCTACATAAAGGATTTCATTTAATAAAATCTTAATCAGTTTTCCTTCCGATTTAATAAAAATACGGTCTGGATTGATTTGGTGTACAGAAGTCGTTTTCTTTAGCGAAAGATATTCTTTGGCACGATTTACCGCTTTCAAAAAACGATCAAAACGAACGGGTTTTAAAAGATAATCTGATGCGCCTGTTTCAAATCCTTCTAAAGCAAAATTGCGGTGCGCCGTTATAAAAATAATCACAGGTGGATTCGTAAGTGATTGTACCAGTTCTAAACCAGTGAATTTAGGCATTTCAATATCGCTAAACACAATATCAATTGTATTTTCGTGCAAGTACATTAAAGCTTTTGCAGGTTCTCCAAAAGAAGCTTTTAATTCTAAAAACGGAACTTCGGCAATAAAAGATTCGATAATATCTCTTGCAATTGGTTCGTCATCAACGATTATGCATTTCAACTTTTCCATTACTTTCTTAAAACTATTTTTAGATCGACTTTAAAGGATTTTTCCAGTCTTTTAATTTCTAATTCATATTGATTTGGGTACAATAATTCCAAACGTTTACGAGCGTTCTCTACTCCTATTCCGCCGAAATTATCCGTTGTGAAACTTTCATCAAAATCATTCTCTAAACTGAACCAAAAGGTGTTGTTTTTAATTTTAATATCGAGTTTCACAAAAGCATTTTGAGTACTTTTTAATCCGTACTTAAAGGCATTTTCTATGAAAGTAAAAGTCAATAACGGTGCGATAAAAAGTCCTGCAGTTTGATTTTCTCCTTCAATATCAACCTGAATATTGGCTTCATCAGCATAACGCATTTTTTCTAATGCGATGTAATTTTTAATAAAATCCAGCTCTTTTTCTAAACGAACGATTTCAGTATTCGATTCATACAAAGTATAACTCATAATATCCGAAAGGTTCAGAATAATTTCCGGAGCGAGATTGTCTTTTCTAACCGTCAAACCATAAAGATTATTTAGTGTATTGAATAAAAAATGCGGGTTTAACTGTGCCTTTAGAAAATCTTTTTCCATTTGAATATTCTGAATTTCCAATGCCATCTTTTCTTTCTCTACCTGAAATTTCTTGTGGTACAGTTTTACAATTTCAACCAAAATTTTAGCAAAACAAAAAGGAGAAAGCAATGAAATAATAATGATTGTCTGCGAAAGCATTCTTTTTAAAGAAACAGCTTCAAGAAAAGTCTGTTCTGCACTCATTTTGATAACGCCTTTTAATTCTCCAAAATCAACTTCAAGTCCCAAAGCATAATACAAAAGGGAAATAAAGTACGTAGAAGCCATCCATACAAAAATCGAAATCGGAAAAACCAATATTAAAAACACTATAATTCTGGTTTTGCTTCCCGAGAAAATCTTTGGAAGCAAAAGATAAAACAGCATATAAAAAACAATAATATTGACCAAAGCCATTCTGACAGTAAGTAAAAGAGCATCAAAATACACCAAATGATAACCGATTACATAACTCAAAAACAGTAAAACAGAAAATCCAAGCCACATTAAAATGTGCAGTAAAACCCGATTTCTTTTGGTCAAAAACTGATCAAAGTTTAAGGACGCTACTTTATCTAAAAAATAGCCCGAGGCAGTTGTGGTATTTGGCATGTAGTACAATTGTAAAGCAGTTTCAAATATAATTTATTTTTTTCTTGTTGGTATAATATTAAACACATAGAAACATAGTTTTCTTTTAGGTTAAAAGCGTTTCACTTGTTTAAAATACACATAGTATTGCGTACAGAGCTTTGTCAAAGTTTTAAACTTTGACAAAGCTTCATTATCTTTAAGTGCATCTATGTGTGAAAAACTAGTTTCTTTCTCTATTCTTTTTTAGACAAACAAATGACTATGTTTCTATGTGTTTAAAAATGATCCACACAAAAATTATAAAATTCTAATTAAAGCGTTGATCAAATTAATGGCGTTATGCCCCAAAATAGAATAAATCAGATTCCCTGAAAAACATCTCAAAACACCTACGCTTAAAGACGAAATCAGTGTAAGATAAATGATCGTGACAAGGTCAAACTTTAAATGCAAATCCTGGTCTAAAACCATTCCGTGTCCTACTCCAAATAAAACAGTTACAATAACAAACGACCAGCCGAATTCGATTCCGCGATAATTCCATTTTGGTGCAAAAGCTTTGTTTAAAAGCCATAACAAAATTCCTCTAAAAGCAATTTCTTCTGTTAATCCTGGCATTGTAGCCTGAAAAAGGAAAGTTTCTAAATCGAACGATTCGCCTTTTGGAAATAAGATCATTTTAAAAATAACATCAAATAAGGTAAATCCCAGAAAAAACAGTAATCCAAACTTTAATCGTGCTTTTGAATTGGTTTTAGATGTAAATCCAATATTAATTCTTTCTTCTTTGGAAACTGAAAAGATAATAATCAAACCTAAAACTAAACTCAGGATTTTTCCCGACCAATTGAACTTTAAACCAAGCGATTCGAGCGGTAATAATATCTTTCCGTATTGCTGTAAATATATATCGCCAAGAAAATAAAGAATAAAAAAAGCAACGTATTTAAGGTTTGATTTTTCGGTTTTAAAATGGGCCAATACTAAAAGTGGCGAAATAACTAAAATCCAGATAAGCGGTGATAATGGTGACATATTTTTGATTTTTAAGGTTTTAATTTGAACCAAAAGTATATCGGGAGTATATTAATTAAAATTGTGATCGGCAGAACATAGTATCTGCTCGGTGAAAATGTGATTTTATCCGATAGAAGTTACTTTTTTGTAACGCAAAGTTCGCAAAAGATTTTCGCAAAGGACGCAAGGTTTAGGTAGTTCATTTTATTTTAAAGTTCGCAAAGATTCTCAATTTTGTGTATAAATCTTTATAATACAATTTTTCACGCTTGAAACAAAAAAGCTCTAAATCGAAATTTAGAGCTTTTGTTATTTGTAAAATGAATTAAACTAGTCCCATTTATTATTTTTAGAAACAGCATATTTTCCTGCCCCTGTAAAAAACAGAGCAACGGCACCAAAAAAGTAAAGCATTAATAATTCTAAAGCATATCCTCCGTGTTCGCTAATCGAAAAAATATCCTGAGCGTGTGCCACTGCAATCGCTACAATACAGGTAATAGCAAGAAGAACCGCTGCAATTCTGGTACGGAAACCTAGTAAAATAGCAATTGGAGCTAAAACTTCGCCAATATAAACAGCATATCCAAATGCGCCCATATTGTCTACAAGGAAAGAAATTCCGTGCATCAGTTTTGCAATACCGTGGAAAAGCATTAAGCCTCCAATGCTGATTCTTATTAGTAATAATCCAAGGTCTGTGTTTTTTGAAATCATAACAATTTTGTTTTGGGTTTAAAAAAATGAAATACAAATTAGGCTTGTAATTCGGCTAAAATACAAAAATTGTTGTGATTCAAATAATACTATTTAAAATTATTCTAAATAATTAATTGAATGTAAAATATATTTAAACACATAGAAACATAGTTATTTGTTTGTCTAAAAAAAGGATAGAGAAAGAAACTAGTTTCTAACACATAGTTTGCTATGTGTATTAATGCAAATAAAATGCCTTTACACAATTGCTAAGACTATGTTTCTATGTGTTTTAAATTACATTCAATGCATTTTTCAACAAATAGAAAACCTTAAAAAGAGAACTTTTTAGAATTTAACAGCAATTTTTCCAATCGTTTTTCCTGATTCTAAAAGTTGATGTGCTTTCTTTAGATTATTAGCTGTAAGTCCATCTAACGTTAAATTCAAGGTCGTTTTCAATAAACCATCGTCCAACAAATCAGCAACAATATTGAGAATATTATGTTGTTCAATCATATCTTCTGTTTGGTACATGGAACGTGTGTACATCAATTCCCAAGAAAAAGAAACGCTTTTGCTTTTCAGTTTATTTAAAACAACAGGTTCAGCACTTCCGGTAATTGAAGCGATATGTCCCTGTGGTTTAATCAGTTCAACCATTGTATCCCAATACGCATTGGTATCAACAAAATCCAGAATAAAATCAACATTTTGGAAACCTGCTTCTCTTACCGAAGTCACTAAATCTTTATGATTTACAACAAAATCAGCTCCCTGTTGTTTACACCAATCAATAGTTTCAGGGCGCGATGCAGTTGCAATAACCGTTAATCCTGCGATTTTCTTCGCCAGCTGAATCGCAATCGAACCTACTCCGCCTGCACCTCCAATAATTAAGATGGATTTTCCTTTGTCTTTCTCTGCATTAATTCTGATTCGGTCAAACAAAATTTCCCAGGCAGTTAAAGCCGTTAACGGAATTACTGCCGATTCTTCAACGCTCAATGATTTTGGTTTTCTGCCGACAATTCGTTCGTCAATAATCTGATATTCAGCATTACTTCCTTGTTTGGTAATATCTCCGGCATAATACACCAAGTCACCTACTTCAAACAAAGTGACTTTCTCCCCTACCGACTGCACGATTCCGACTGCATCCCAGCCGATAATTTTCGGAGTTTCCAAAACGGTATCTTTTGCAGCGCTCTGGCGAATTTTAAAATCAACCGGATTTACTGAAATGGCATCGATTTTCACTAATAAATCGTGTGCTCCGGGTATTGGTTTCGCAGTTTCAAATTCAATAAAACTGTCTTTTTCTTCTATAGATAATGAGGTTTTAAATCCTATTGCTTTCATCTCTTTTAAATTTTGGTTTAAAATATAGTAACAAAGATAATTGCTGTCCCGGTCTTAATGTTGGTATATATTGGGACTAAATTTGTATATTTTTTTCAAAGATACTAAGAGGCTAAGTTGCTGAGAGGCTAAGTTTTTTTTGGTTCACGCAGATTTAAAAGGATTTTAGCAGATCTTTTTTTAATCTGCTGAAATCTGCAAAATCTGCGTGAAAAATATATTAACCAACTAGATTTTCACACAAAACCCGCACAGTTTGTCATCCTGACGAAGGAAGGATCTCCGCAAGAAACTCTACAAAGATTGGCGATTCACTATGTGGAGCTACTTACGAAGATCCTTCCTTCGTCAGGATGACAAGATTGAGAGTAAAACAGCAATGGTGAAAGCTAAGCTTCTATGTGTTTAAATAAAACTCTAAATTTGTTTTATCAAAATTTCCAAATATGAATATCAGAAAAGCCAAAAAATCAGATTCCAAATATATTGCACCTATATTATTATTAGCAATGGAAGATATTGTCTATAAGTTTTTGGCTAAGAAAGATTACGCTTCCGCTAAAGACTTTCTGGAATATTTCATCGAAAGAGAAAACAATCAATACTCTTATCAAAATTGTTTTGTGGCTGAGGAAAATAGCGAAATCATTGGAGCAGTTAATATTTACAATGGTTCTGATATAGAAGCTTTACGAAATCCAATTGTAGAATATGTCAGGGCACATTATAATCCGGAATTTAATCCCGAGTTTGAAACACGAGCGGGAGAATTTTACATTGATTCATTAGGCGTAAATCCAAATCATCAGGGAAAAGGAATTGGTTCTAAACTGCTGGTTTTTCTCATTAATGAATATGTACATCAAAACAAACAAACTTTAGGATTATTAGTAGAAGAAGATAATCCGCTGGCAAAGAATCTTTATCTGAAACTCGGATTTAAAATTGTGGGCGAAAAAACTCTGGTTGGCAAAAAACTGGAACATCTTCAAATTGGTAATTCATAATTCTGCTTTCGCTAAAGAAAATCATTAAATTTAAAATCCAAAACAAACTACAATGAGCCTTAATACTGTATTTGAATCTAATTATAAAAAACTGGGATTTCTGACTCTGGATGCGGAAACCGTAGAAGAAATTAATAGTGACGAATACAAAGCCTACATTAAGGTATTATATCTTCCGGAAGATTACTTGGTTACAATTGATTTTAAACAATACCAAACCAAAAGTCCTTCCCTTTTTTTCATCAACAGCAATCAATATCTGCAGATTAATGAGGAAGGAAAAAAGCAGGGTTATTTTATGTACTACAATCGTGATTTTTATTGCGTACAAATTCACGATGCCGAAGTAGCCTGCGACGGATTGTTATTCAATAATATATTCGAAATGCCGATGACCACTTTGCCAGATAAAGAGGTTTTATTTATTGAAGGCATTTTCAATCAGATTCAGGAAGAGTTTGTTTCTCCCGATTCTTCGCAGGAAGAAATGATTCGAACGTATTTGAAACAACTTATTATTAAAGCAACCCGAATCTGGAAAATTCAGCAATTGGGTATTTTAAATGATGAACCTTCAAAAGAAATGGATTTCTTCAGGGATTTTAGCCGATTGGTCGAAATTCATTTCAGAACCAAACATACCGTTGCCGATTATGCCGATATTTTGGGCGTTGCTCCGAAAACACTTTCAAATAAATTCAATCGTTTAGAGCTGACACAGCCTAACGATATTATAAAAGACCGTATTATTCTGGAAGCTAAAAGGCTTTTAGGTTATTCTGCATTAAGCGTAAAAGAGATTGCCTACCAACTCGGATACGAAGATCCGGCCTATTTTAACCGACTTTTTACCAATAAAGTCGGCGACACTCCATCGAATTTCAAGAAAAAATACCTTCAAGGGAAAAATGTACAATTAGAATAGACTTTTATCCATTTTCATAGGCTTATTACCGCAATATCTTTGTCCTATCAAATTATAAATGATAAAACAATAAAGATATGAAACGTAAAGCACAAGCCGTTTGGAACGGTGACATTAAAACCGGAAAAGGAACTCTTACCACAGACAGTACCGTATTAAATCAAACTCAATATTCTTTCAACAGCCGTTTCTCAGACGGTATCGGAACTAATCCTGAAGAATTATTAGCCGCTGCCCACGCTGGCTGTTTTACTATGAAATTAAGCTTAGACTTAACTACAGCAGGTTTCACAGTTGACGAATTAGCTACTCAATCTACTATTACTTTAAACGACGGAAAGATTACGCAATCTCTTTTAGTGCTAAACGCTAAAGTTCCGGGAATTTCTGAAGAAGAGTTTTTAAAAATCGCTCAGGGCGCCGAAAAAACGTGTCCGGTGAGTCAGGCTTTTTCTTTCGAAATTGTTTTACAGGCAAATTTAATCAACTAAACATCAAAATCTTATAACAAATAACATACATTATGAAAACAATACAATCAATACAAAGAGGTATATTTATAGTTACATTATTAACTCTAAATACAATAGCTATGGCACAAGAAAGACCATATAAAGGACAAAATGACCCAGAAATCTTTACAGAGGTCCGCAGCTTTTTAAATGCATTAAATTCAGGTGACGGAAAACCATTAGAACAGTTATCTGTAGCAGATGCAAGAAATGTTTTAGTTGGCGCTCAGAAATCGGTTGAAGTAGACTATTCTGGCATCGAAGAAACTGAAAAAGTAATTTCTCAAAACGGCTTAAAAGTAAAAATTCATATTACAAAACCTAAAGGAGCAAAAGCAAATGCCCCAGTATTTATCTTTATTCACGGTGGCGGATGGGTTTTAGGAGATTATCCAACACATAGAAGATTAGTAAGAGATTTGGTTGTAGAAAGCGGTGCAGTGGCAGTTTTCCCAGATTATACTCCTTCTCCAGAAGCTAAATATCCAGTTGCGATTAACGAAATTTATGCTGCAACACAATGGGTAGCCGAAAACGGAAAAGAAATTGGCGTAGACAGTAAAAACCTTGCGGTTGTTGGAAACAGCGTGGGCGGCAACATGACGGCTGCGATTACTTTAATGGCTAAAGATAAAAAAGGCCCACATATTAAATTACAAGTTTTATTATGGCCTGTAACCGATGCTAATTTTGAAACTGAATCTTATAATTTATATGCCAACGGACGTTTCTTAACTAAAAACATGATGAAATGGTTTTGGGACAACTATTTACCTGATACTGCTAAAAGAACAGAAAAATATGCTTCTCCATTACAAGCTAGTTTAGCAGAATTAAAAGACTTACCTCCTGCTCTGGTACAAACTGCTGAAAATGATGTTTTAAGAGACGAAGGCGAAGCTTATGCCAGAAAGCTTAATGAAGCTGGAGTTCCTGTTACCTTAACAAGATACAACGGTTTGATTCACGATTACGGACTTTTAAACCCGATAGCAAATGTACCTGCTATTCAGACAGCTGTACAACAAGCCGCAATTGTGATCAAAACGACACTTAAATAAGAATTTCAAAACAAATTGAAAAAGAAGTTTTCTCAAAAGGAAAGCTTCTTTTTTTGTAAGCTTTAGAGAAGCGACATATTTCTATAATATATGTCGCTCCTCTGGAGCTTTTATCATTTGTTATATTGAAATTCTATAAATATTTTGCCCCGCTGGGGCACTGCTGATAAAATAATCTTTATAAATTTCCAAATCCCAAGAGCTCTTTTTAGTAAGCTTCAGAGAAGCGACATATTTATAGAAAACAATAAAAGATCAAATGCAAAGCTCCGGAGGAGCGACATATTTATAGAGAAGAATAAACGGCTACAACAATAAGCTCCGGAGGAGCGACATCTATTATGGATCGTATAAAAAAATGTCACTCCTCCGGAGCTTTTGTCATTTGTTATATTGATATTCTATAAATATTCTGCCCCGCTGGGGCACTGCTGATAAAACAATCTTTATAAATTTCTATATAATCTAAAGAGCTGTTTTTTGACACATTCCTTTTTTATACATTTTATCGGATATTTTAAACAATTTGACGATAATTCTGTCGTTATAAAAAAATAACTCCGCAATTTCTATCTCTTTTGGAGAAAATTTGCTGGAGAAAATTGAAATAAAAAGTATAAATCAGAATGAAAAACATAACAATATTAGAAGCAGGTTTAATTTTAAGAATAGTATTAGCGATCACCATGCTTTCAGCTGTAGCTGATCGATTTGGAATCTGGGGAGCACCAGGCTCAAACGGAGTCGCTTGGGGAAATTGGGAAAATTTTGTAGTTTACACCAACACTTTAAATCCTTATACAAACAAATCTACTGCTGAAATTCTGGGTGCCGCTGCAACTTTTTTTGAAGTTATATTAAGTCTGCTATTATTATTTGGCTTTAAAACCCGAATTGCCGCCTTAGGAACCGCTTTTTTATTATTCTTTTTCGGTTTCGCAATGGCCGTTTCTGTTTCTGTAAAAGCACCTTTTGATTATTCAGTCTGGACTAGCGTTGCTGCGGCACTTTTGCTTGCTAATATTGGAAAAACAGCTTTCGCGGTTGACAATCGCATCTAATTTTTGCTCTACTTAACTTTGTCAAAGTTTTAAACTTTGACAAAGTTTCCAGTCAACTAAAAAACATAAACCCAAAACAACAAAATATTTTTAAGGTATATTTAAGGTCATAAAGCTGTTTCGAACAAATTTGTATTCGTAAATTAGCAAATACAAAAACACACTTTAAATGACAATACTTACCTTTACCCTGATTATGATTTTGGGAGCCTTTCTTGCAGGCTTTATCGGTTCATTATCAGGCTTAGGAGGTGGAATTATAATTATTCCGCTTCTTACTATTATTCTTGGAGTCGATATTCATTATGCTATTGGAGCCGCTTTGGTTTCGGTAATTGCAACTTCTTCCGGCTCCGCTGCTGCTTACGTTAAAGAAGGAATTACTAATATGAGAATGGGAATTTTTCTCGAAATCGCAACTACAATTGGTGCGGTTTGCGGTGCTCTACTTTCTACCATTGCTCCTACTTCGTTTATTGCAGTTTTATTTGGACTAACCTTGATTTTCTCGGCAATCAATTCTCTTCGTAAAAAAGAAGAACATATCGTTTTAGAGTCAAGTCCATTGGCTAAAAAATTAAAATTAGAAGGAACTTACCCTACTCACGACGGCGAAGTTGTAAAATACGGAACCAAAAATGTAATTGGAGGTTTCAGTATGATGGGCGTTGCGGGAATGATGTCGGGTTTACTCGGAATTGGTTCCGGTGCTTTTAAAGTAATTGCGATGGATAACATTATGCGAGTTCCGTTTAAAGTATCTACAACAACCAGTAATTTTATGATGGGAGTTACCGCAATGGCAAGTTCTGTAATTTATATTCAAAAAGGATATATCGAGCCTGGAATCTGTATGCCTGTCGTAATTGGCGTTTTGTTTGGAGCTATGGCTGGTGCCAAAATATTAGTGCGAACAAACCCGAAGAAATTGAGAATATTTTTTGCGTGCCTGATTTTTGTTTTGGCTGTAAATATGATTTATAACGGACTAAATGGAAAAATCTAATATGGTACAAGAAGAAAAATTTGGAGAAAAAGACTTTCAAACCATCATCGGGAATTTACTTCGCTATGGTGTCTGGATTTCGTTATCAGTCGCTTTTATCGGTGGAATCGTTTATCTAATGAACCACGGAAGCCAAATTGAAGATTATTCTGTTTTTACAGAAAATGACCGAAATATATTTGAAGTAATCGCTGCAGTTTATAACGGAACCATTAGCGGAGATGGAGCATCGCTAATTTTTACCGGAATTATTTTCCTTTTCTTAACTCCGGTCTTACGTGTTTTACTATCTCTTTTTTCATTTTTACTGGAGAAAGATTATTTATATGTTGGGATTACATTGATTGTAATCATTATTATAATTATTAGTATTTCATTCGGCTTTTCACATTAGTAATTTTAGATTTTAGAATGTAGATTTTAGATTTAAACTTTGACATTGAAATTGATATTGACATTGAAATTTAAAACATGGAAATAGGAATAGACAGTTTTGCTTCGGCAATGTACGGCGACAACAATACTCTTAGTAGTGTTGATGCTATGGAGCAGTTATTGCAAAGAATCGAATTTGCAGATCAGGCTGGTCTTGATGTTTTCGGAATTGGAGAACATCATAAAAAAGAGTTTCTGGATTCTGCTACAGCTGTTATTTTGAGCGCAGCTGCAGCTAGAACAAAAAGCATACGTTTATCAAGTGCTGTAACCGTTTTAAGCGCAGCAGATCCTGTCCGCGTTTATCAAAGTTTTGCGACTTTGGATTTGATTTCTAAAGGAAGAACCGAAATTGTTGTCGGAAGAGGTTCTGCTATTGAAGCCTATCCGCTTTTTGGATATGATTTGAGAGATTATGATGCTCTTTTTAAAGAAAAACTAGAATTGCTTCTTCAAATTAGAGATAATGAATTTGTAACCTGGAAAGGTAAATTCCGTCCGGAACTAAATGATCTTCCTGTTTATCCAAGAGCACTACAAGAGAAATTACCGATTTGGCTTGGTGTTGGCGGTACTCCGGAATCTTTTATAAGAGCAGGTTCGCTTGGTCTTCCGTTGATGGTTGCTGTCATAGGTGGACAAACACATCGATTTAAACCTTTGATAGATTTATATCGGGAAGCCGGAAAAGCCGCTGGCTTTAAACCGAACGAATTAAAAGTCGGATTGCATTCACCTGGATATGTCGGAACAACGACAGAAAAAGCAGTCGAAGAATACTATCCCGGTTATGCCGAATTGTGGACGAAACTAGGATACGAAAGAGGCTGGCCGCCGGTAACAAAAGGCAAATTTGACGGATTAATAGATGATTTAGGAGTTTTAATTGTCGGAAGCCCAGAACGAGCCGCTGAGAAAATCCTTCGTCACAGTGAAGCCCTTGGAGGTGTGGATCGTTTTACTTTTCAAATGGACAACGCAGGACTAACACATAAACAATTGATGAGCGCCATAGAATTAATTGGAACAAAATTGATTCCACTGATTAGAAAGGGATAGTCTTTTGCCACAGATTACACAGATTAAAAGGATTTTTTTATTTATTTCAATTTTAATAATGTTTGTAATTAAATTTTTCACGCAGATTCAAAATGATTCTTTATTATCTCAACAATCGAATAGCGTCCAGCTTTAGCCGGATGAAAAAAAGAGAAGAAAATAGAAAAGGCTTTAGCCAAACTAATAAAGTTTGACTAAAGCCTTTTTCAATCTTTATTGGTCACCTTCAGTTAAAACTGGAGGTAATTCAAAAAAAAACTCTGAACCTTTGTTTCTTTGCAACTTTGTAACTAAAAAAAACTAGAATTTGTAAGTCACACCCACTCTAAAGTTTCTACCTGCTTCTGCCTGCCAGTAATAAGCTTGCAGCCACTCGTAGTAAGAACCACTGTAAAGATATTTATCCAGAATATTAAATACATTTGCTGTAACTTTTACCTTTCCGATTTCGTAAGATAGACCTCCGTCCAATTTAAAATAAGTTGGTAATTTTTCAAGACCTTCACCCCATGTATCAGTTTGGCGTCCGTCAAGGAAAGTTCCCCCAATTGAAGCTCCTAATCCTTTTACTTTACCAGATTGAACAGTGTAATTCAGCCACGCATTTGCTGTATGTTTTGAATATCCGGGAACAATAGCTCCCACATTAATACCAGTTACATTAGATTCGGTTACAACAGATTCAGTAAAGGCGTAATTTGCTATAAGATTAAGTCCGTCAAATATTTTTCCTCTTAAGTCAAATTCAATACCCTGAGCTCTTTTTTCTCCCAAAATCATAGATAACGGTTTTTGAGGAGTACTATTTGGATCTGCTGTTAATTCATTTTTCTTTATAATTCTATAAGCTGATAAACTCGTATTCCATGCACCGTCAAACCAATCTTTTTTGACACCAAATTCTAAATTATTACCAGTTAACGGTCTCAATTTACCATTTGTAACTTCGGCAGATTGAGGTAAAAAAGCCTGATCATACAATCCGTAAACTGCGAAGTCTTTAGTAATAGAATAACTAACACCTGCACGAGGAGTAATATGACTGTCTTCTTGAGGATCTTGATAACTGCTGGTCATTTTAATCCAGGTATATCGTGCTGCAAGTGTTACTCTTAATCTGTTTTGAAAAAATCCAAGCTCATCCTGAATATAACCAGCAGCATATTCTGACCCATAAAGTCCTCCTGCTCTTTGACTAAGAGGCGTATCATGATCAAATTGCGGGAAACCATTCGAAGGAGTTCCGTAATTTGGATTAAAAATATTAAAAGGATTAGCAGCGGTATCAAGGTCATGAGATTGTCCCCAATCTGCCATATAATCTTTATCTCCCAAATCTATTCCTCCTAAAATTTTATGACTTACAGATCCTGTATTAAATTTACCGTTTACAAAAATCTGCCCTAAAAACATATTACTATCTGCATCCCAGATACCTACATTTCTAATAATATCTCCATTACCAATAGGTCCATTAGCCGTTGTTGACGGACCTACAGCAGATGGCCACGAACTGTATCCTTGCTGGATGTATTTGAAATAAGAAGTCTGAGCTGTCAATTTCCAGTTGTCATCAAATTTGTGTTCAAATTGTAAATAACCACTATGATCCTGAATATTGGTATCCGGCAAACCTGGCGCTGTCATAGTGAAATTACGTGGCATAGTAGCATATCCGCCTGCTTTTGGTCCAAATACATAATAAGAACCAACCTCAGTCATATTTGCATATTGAAAGTTGTATTCAAATGTCAATTTTGTTTTGTCATCAAATTGGTATGAAATTACCGGTGCAATTACATAGCGGTCATTATGTTCGTAAGGACGGAACGAACCTTTCTTTTGTGCAGCTCCGTTAAAACGATATAATAATTTTCCTTTTTTGTCTAATTTCCCATCAAGATCTAAACTTACCCTATAGAAATCGTAGCTTCCTACTATAGCACTCACCTCACCTTTTGTCACTCCTGTTGGCTTTTTAGTTACCACATTATACAATCCGCTTGGATCTCCGCTGGAAAGCATAAAACCTGCCGGTCCTTTTACAAACTCTATATGATCTACAAAACTCATATCTTCTGTTAATGGTCCCCAGTAAGAAGAAACTACATTAAAACCATTTCTAAAAGCCTGAATTTGAGAACCACGCATTGTAATATTAGTATATAAATCGCCCCAGTGTTCCAGACGTACAGCACCACTCACGTTACGAATAACTCCGTCACTCATACTTGTAATCTGTTGATCTTTTAAGGTTTGTCCACTTACAATCTGCACGTTTTGAGGAATCTCTAAAACCGGAGTCTGAAGACGCAATGACATCGAAGGTTTATCCTGCTTGTATTTGTTTTTTGTAATGACAACTTCCTGAAGATCCTCCTGACTTTCGTTTAAAGCAAAGTTTTTGGTTGTAGTTTGTTTTGCCGTTACAACAATATTCGCTTCAACCGGAGAAATTCCAACTGCACGAACTACAATGGTATAACTACCCGGTTTTACTCTTGTAATTTCATATTGTCCTGAAACGGTTGTAACATCTGAATATTTTGTTCCTTTTAGAGTTACAGAAATATTTTCTGCGGCAGTGTTACCACTTAAAGAAATTTTTCCGGCTACTTTTCCAAACTCCTGCGCCATCATGTTTAAGGAACACAAAAGAAGAGCAAAAAAGTAAACTCTCTTACTAAAAATTATTTTCATTTTGGTTTGATTTTAAATTGCTGCGCAAAAGTAAATTCAAATATTCGGTTTTCCAAATTATTCTTAATCATTCTAAATAAATATAACAATTTGAAATTAATTAACCAGAAAATAATAAGTTGCCATACTATTTCTAAGTCATTTCCTGATAATATTAATCTATATTAACTTCTAAACAAAATTCTCTTTCTATCTTTATATCTCAAAAAACCAAAAACAGATTAATCCAATAAATTACTGATATGAAATCTGATACCATAAGAAAAGTAGCTATCGTAGGCTATAATAGAATTCCTTTTGCCCGTGCCAATACCGCTTACGCCAATGTTGGAAACAAAGAAATGATGACAGCTGCCTTAAATGGTCTTATTGATAAATACCATTTAAAAGGAAAATTATTAGGCGAAGTTGCCGGCGGTGCTGTAATAAAACATACTTACGACAATAACTTAATCCGCGAATGCGTAATGAAAACGAGCCTAGATCCTGCAACTCCAGCCTGTGATTTACAACAGGCGTGTGATACCGGAATTGAAAGCGCTGTTTATATTGCTAATAAAATTGCTTTAGGACAAATTGATTCTGGAATTGCAGGCGGTGTAGATTCTATCAGTGATATGCCAATTGCGGTAAGTGAAAAACTTCGAAAAATTTTATTAGAAGCCAGACAAGCCAAATCTTTAGGCGGAAAGATTAAAACTTTTTTAAAACTTCGTCCATCAGATTTAAGTCCACTGGTTCCTAAAAATGAAGAATCTCAAACCGGACTTTCAATGGGTGGACACACTGAAATTACTGCAAAACACTATAAAATCTCAAGAGAGGAACAAGACGAATTCGCATTAAAAAGTCATCTGAATATGGCAAAAGCGTATGACGAAGGTTTCTTTGATGATATGATTACTCCTTTTAACGGATTAGAAAAAGATAATAATCTGAGAAGAGATTCTACAATAGAAAAATTAGCCAAGCTAAAACCCGCTTTCGACAAAGTTAACGGTACTTTGACAGCAGGAAACTCTACTCCTCTTACAGATGGCGCTTCGTGCATCCTTTTAGCCAGTGAAGAATGGGCAAAAGAAAACGGACTTCCTATTCTGGCGTACATTACATTTGCAGAAATTGCAGCAATTGAATACGTTAAAAATCAGCAAAATCTTTTATTGGCTCCTTTGTTTGCCGTTTCCAGAATGCTCGAAAAAGCAGGTTTAAATCTTCAGGATTTTGACTATTATGAAATTCACGAAGCTTTTGCCGCTCAGGTTTTAGCCACTTTAAAAATATGGGAAAGCCCAAAACTAAGCGAATCTATTGGTTTAAAGAAAACTTTAGGCGCTATTGACAGAGAAAAACTAAATGTAAAAGGAAGCAGCCTTGCAGCCGCGCATCCGTTTGCAGCCACCGGAGGAAGAATTATTGGGGTAATGGCAAAACTTCTTAACGAAAAAGGATCTGGGAAAGGCCTAATCTCAATCTGTGCCGCAGGCGGACAAGGTGTTACAATGATAATCGAGAAATAATTCTCTATACTTTTCAAAGCATTTCGATTTAATTTTATAAATCTGCGGTATCTGCCAAATCTGCGGGAGTAAATTTTGCTCGCAGATTTGGCAGATACCGCAGATTTTTTTTATGCCTATTAGTTAAAACTGGTTTTACTGCAAACAACTAAAATATACTTAAAGTTCATTTTAGGCTAAATAAAATCATACAAAAACAACTAATTATCAATATTTTATATTAAATTTAGTTTTCTTTTAAAGTTTTGTATCAATTCATTTTAAAAACAATAAAAATGATGGAATCAAAAATACCCGAAGGACCACTTTCAGAAAAATGGAATACTTATAAAGCGAAAGCTAAACTGGTAAATCCGGCAAATCGAAAAAAACTTAATATTATAGTCGTTGGTACAGGTCTTGCAGGCGCTTCATGCGCGGCATCCCTGGCAGAACAAGGTTATAATATTAAGTCTTTTTGTTTTCAGGACTCTCCCAGACGCGCACATTCTGTCGCTGCACAAGGCGGTGTAAATGCTGCTAAAAACTATAAAAACGACGGAGACAGCACTTTCAGAATGTTTTACGATACCATTAAAGGTGGCGATTTTAGATCCAGAGAAGCCAATGTTTATCGTCTAGCCGAATGTTCAGCCCATCTTATCGATCATGCAGTTGCACAAGGTGTTCCTTTTGCGAGAGAATATGCAGGTTATCTCAACAATCGTTCTTTTGGTGGGGTTCAGGTTTCCAGAACTTTTTATGCTCGTGGTCAAACGGGACAACAGCTTTTATTAGGAGCTTATCAGGCTCTTGAAAGACAGGTTTCCTTAGGGAAAATAAAGCTTTACACTCGCCATGAAATGCTGGAATTAGTTGTTATTGATGGCAAAGCCAAAGGTATAATCGCACGAAATCTCGAAACAGGAAAACTAGAACGTCATTCTGCCGATGCTGTTGTACTGGCTTCGGGTGGTTACGGAAAAGTATATTATTTATCTACTCTCGCCATGGGCTGCAACAGTTCTGCCGTCTGGAGAGCGCACAAAAAAGGGGCTTTTATGGCTGGTGTGAGCTGGATTCAGTTTCATCCTACTTCACTTCCGCAACATGGAGAAAATCAGTCCAAATTGACTTTAATGTCGGAATCGCTTCGAAATGACGGACGCATCTGGGTTCCAAAAAGAGCAAATGATGACAGAAATGCCAATTCGATCCCCGAAGAAGAACGAGATTATTATTTAGAACGTCGTTATCCTTCGTTTGGAAATCTGGCGCCAAGAGATATTTCTTCCCGTGCCGCCAAAGAAAGAATCGATGCCGGACATGGCGTTGGACCAATGAAAAATGCTATTTATTTAGATTTTTCAGATGCTATCAAAGCGCAGGGAAAAGATACAATTGAAGCCAAATACAGTAATCTTTTTACCATGTATGAAAAGATTACAGGAATAAATGCTTATAAAGAACCTATGCTTATTTCTCCTTCTGCACATTTTACAATGGGCGGACTTTGGGTCGATTATGAATTAATGACCACAATTCCAGGTTTATTTGCTTTAGGAGAAGCTAATTTTGCCGATCACGGCGCCAATCGTCTTGGGGCAAATTCACTGCTTCAAGCTTGTGTTGACGGTTATTTTATTGCTCCTTACACGATTCCAAATTATTTGGCCGGCGAATTAAATGCCACAAAATTTGATATAGATCATCACGCTTTTGAAGAAGCTGAAAATGCTGTTAGAAGACAATTGGATCGTTTTCTACATACTAACGGAACACTTTCTGCAGATTACTTTCATAAAAAAATCGGTCGCCTTCTCTACGAAAAATGCGGTCTTTCCAGAAGCAGAAAAAATCTTGAAGAAGCCATAATTGAAATTAGAGAATTAAAAGCTTCATTTGAAAAAGACCTCAGAATTACAGGCGATAATACTTTAAACAGTGAACTGGAAAAAGCCGGAAGAATTGCCGATTACATAGAATTAGCCGAATTAATGTGCTATGATGCCTTACAACGTGAAGAATCCTGCGGTGCCCATTTCAGAGAAGAATACCAAACTCCAGATGGAGAAGCCGTAAGAAATGATGAAGAATTCTGTTACGTCTCGGCTTGGGAATGGAAAGGACAAAATAAAGAACCGGAACTCCATAAAGAACCTCTAGTCTTCGAAGCGGTGGAACTTGCGGTTAGAAGTTATAAATAAGTTAGGAGTTAAGGATTAAGAGTTATAAAGAACTAAGGGCAACAACAAACATAAGTACCATGAAACTTTATCTAAAAATTTGGCGGCAGTTTGACGCTTCATCAAAAGGAGAAATGACAGATTATGAAATTGATGGAGTTTCAGAACATATGTCTTTTCTTGAAATGTTGGATCTCTTAAACGAAAATCTAATTCAGCAAGGCGAACGAGTTATCGAATTCGATCACGATTGCCGGGAAGGAATCTGCGGGCAATGCGGTGTTATGATTAACGGAAGAGCACATGGCCCTTTAAGAAATACCACAACCTGTCAGCTTCATATGCGAAGTTTTAAAGATGGTGATACGATTTATATTGAACCCTTTCGTGCCAAAGCTTTTCCAGTTTTACGCGATTTAAAAATTGACCGAAAAGCTTTTGATACTATTATCGCTTCGGGAGGTTTTATTGGAGCTTCGACCGGACAAGCACCCGAAGCCAACAGTATTCCTATTTCTTATGAAACCGCAGAAGAAGCTTTCGATGCTGCCGCCTGTATTGGATGCGGCGCCTGCGTAGCTTCCTGTAAAAATGCCAGTGCTGCTTTGTTTGTAGGTGCAAAAATTACGCATTTAGCATTGCTTCCACAAGGAAAAGTAGAAGCTCCCAAACGTGCTCTTAACATGGTCAAACAAATGGATCTTCAAGGTTTTGGTAATTGTTCCGATACAAGAGCCTGTGAAATTGAATGTCCACAGGGAATTTCGGTTCTCTCTATTGCCAGAATGAATTTGGAATATATGAAAGCTTTGACTTTTAGGAAATAATAATTATTCGGAGAGAATTTCTCGCAAAGACGCAAAGTCGCAAAGTCTTTTAAACCATATAAGTTATATAAGTAATTTTAAGTTTTGGCTTAATTGAACTTATATAACTTATATGGTTTATTTTTATTAAAAACTTTGCGACTTTGCGTCTTTGCGAGATTCTAAGTTGTGCATATCCTTCGACTTCGCTCAGGAAGACAACCATTTACACTCTTTCAGAGAAAAAAAACTTTGCGTCTTAGCGTCTTTCTGGCAAATTAAACAGTAAAATAAGGCGTCAAAATATCTTCAAAATTGTACAATCCCTTTTCCTTCTCTTTAATGTTTTCAGCTACAAAAATAACTCCGTTTCCAAAAGCTTCTCTCGAAATCGATTCGTGAATTAAACGCACGGTCTGAAAAGGAAATCCGAAAATAACTTCATGTTTTCCGACAATTCCGCCCGCTCTAACTGAATTGATATTTTCTTTATCCACATCCAAAGCTTCCGCAATTTTTACAGCCGTTCCAGAAGTTCCCTGTTTAGTTTTAAAATGTTCTTCATTTACTTCAATATCAACCCAAGGCGCTATTTTCTTTAAAAATTTAGAAGCAAATAATAAAAAATTAACGCCTAAAGTAATATTAGGCGACCAAAATACGGTTGTTTTCTTAGACAGTTTCTTCAAAAACTCCAATTCCTTGTCTTTATAATGCGAAATAGCCGAAATGATTTTGACATTTTTTTTCGCTGCCACTTCTCCATAAGTATAAATCCCTTCACTAGACGAAAAATCAATAATAACGTCAACAGGATGTTTTTCCAGTAATTCATCTACAGAAGTTTTGGAACTAGAATAGATTAAGCCGGGTTCGTCTGACTGTACTCCAAAAAATTCCGGAACCGATCTGTGTTCTAAAACGGTACTTTGTCTTAAAACCCATTCCAAACAGAAATTTTTATTTTCTAATAATATTGAAGCTACTGATTTTCCAGTTTTTCCGAATCCGATTAATCCTATTTTCATAAGCATTTGTTTTTTAAGTGAGCGAATTTTGCTCGTTAGAAAAATTGATATTAAAGTATTGAATATCAACTCAAATTTTAATTTAATTTAGCAATTCCATGAATGCTCTTTAAGTAAAAATAGGAAAATCATAACAGAATTACGAATTAAAACTATATTTTATAACATAAAAATCAATTATTAGTACGATTTTTTCTGTTAAAGCATAATTATTATCGAAAAACTGCTCTTATAATATATAATCTATTTTGTTAGAATTTAGCCTCAAATTCCCCATAATTCTTTTGTAACTTTTTGGTTGAAAACACTGTTAAAAAAAAGAATTTCATACTATACAAGTAAATATATTTTCAGTAGATTTATCACCTGATAGCCCCCAAAAATATCAGTAAGTAATGGCCTACAACAACAATGAACTGCTTCGTTTTTTAGATGCGCAGAACAAATTATATCTGACTGCTCTGGACGAAATTAAAAATGGTAAAAAGGAATCTCCCTGGATGTGGTTTGTATTTCCTCAAATAAAAGGAATGGGTTCCAGTGATACTTCTAAATTCTACGAAATCAAAAATGCCGATGAAGCAATTGCTTTTCTGGAACATCCTATTTTAGGAAAACATTTGGTTGAAATCACATCCGAATTAATCAAAAAAGAAGAAACAGTCGACGAAATATTTGTGAATGATGATATCGAAAACCTAAAATCTTCGATGACTTTATTTGCGAGTGTACAGAATGTCGAACCGATTTTTCAGGAAGTTTTGCATAAATATTTCGACGGTTCTTCTGACTTTCACACTTTACAATTGTTATACAGTAACCTGTAAAACGGGCGTAAAATAAGGGTTTACGAATAAACTTTCCAAAAAAATAAAGTTGGTTTTACAGTATTTCAAAATGAGATATCTATCTTTGCAACACTGTTGCGTTTTTAATATCACTAAAAAATCAGCTGTTTATTTGGAATGAAGAAGAGATTTTTAATTATCAATTTCCTAATGTCTATTATAGTATTGTCCGCAATGCTATTTCAGACTGTACATTCGTATGAACATGTTTTTAAAGAGCTTTCAGAAAAGCCCTGCGAGCATCACACCAGTGCCAATCAAAAGGAAATTACCCACAGCCACGATGTAGATACCAAATGCCATATTTGTCATTTTACATTCAGCACTTACATTCCAAATACATTTGACGCTGTTATTTTTCAGAAAATACAAATTGAAATCAAACCTGTATTTGTTTATACCAAATCGGTTTCAACTTTCTTTAAAGGCAGTTTATTTGCTTTAAGGGCGCCTCCTGTTCTATTCTAAGTTTACTTTGAGTTTTTCATTTTAAAAGCTCTCTTTTCATTCTGTTTGATTGAAAAGGGAAAGCAATGTATTTACGCTTTCGCGAATAGACCGCTGTAAACCTCAATTTTATATCTCAAATTCTTTTGATGCACTAAAACGCTTCAAGAACCCCTTTTATTAAAACTTAAATCCAAATACAAAAATATGTTGACAGCTGAAAACCTCACCAAAAAATATGGTGATTATACTGCTTTGAATGCCCTAAATTTAACGATTAAAGAAGGCGAAATATTTGCTCTTTTAGGGCAAAATGGCGCTGGAAAAACGACTACAATTAATTTATTTCTAGGTTTTATAGAACCTTCCGAAGGAACTTTAACCATCAATAATATTCCGGTTACTTTAAACGCAAAAACGACTAAAGAATTTGTCGCTTACATTCCAGAAACTGTAATGCTTTACCCCAATTTAACAGGTTTAGAAAACCTTAAATTTTTCTCTTCACTTGCCGGCTTTAAATATTCTAAAGGAGAACTGACTTATTTCCTGAACAAAGCGGGTTTGCAAGTTAAAGCGCACGATCAAAATTTAGGCGGATACTCTAAAGGAATGCGTCAAAAAGTGGGAATTGCGATTGCTATTGCAAAAAAAGCCAAAGTGCTTTTACTGGACGAACCTACAAGCGGTTTAGATCCAAAAGCTTCCAACGAATTCTCTCAGATTTTAAAAGAACTTTCGGCAGACGGAACGGCTATTTTAATGGCAACCCACGATATTTTCAGAGCGCGGGAAGTCGCTTCGCATATCGGAATTATGAAACAGGGAAATCTTGTAACAGTGATCGAAGCAGATAAAATTTCGGCTAACGAACTGGAAGATTTGTATTTACAAACCGTTTAGAATCAAATGAAAAATACACTTTCTTTACTGTTTATAGTAAGTACCATTTCTGTTGTAAAAGCACAAAACGGCGGAAAAGTAAGAGACAGCATTTCTAAGGATTCTTTGGAATTGGAATCTAAAAGAAATGAATTACAGACTGTTGAAATTATTGGTCGCTCAACGCGAAAGTATAACAGCGACTATTCCTTTTCAGCAACTAAAACGGCGACATTAAACAAAGATATTCCGCAGTCTACTTCCAGCATTACCAAAGAGTTAATTGCTGACAAAGGAGCTATTTATCTCGCAGATGTCGTAAAAATGGCAAGTGGCGTAATTCCGGCTAGTTATTATAATCAATATACCATTCGAGGCATCAGCCAGAACGAAGAAGGCCAGATTATCAACGGAATGCGAACCAGACAATATTATTTTCTACAGCCCTTAACGAGTAATATTGAACGTGTTGAAGTAATCAAAGGCCCCTCTAGTGCCACATTTTCATCTGTTGATCCAGGTGGAAGTATCAATATGGTGACAAAAAAACCTTTGGCAACAGATCGAAAAGAAGTCAGTTTTTCTGTTGGAAGTTTTAGCACTTTACGCGGGACCTTAGATTTTACAGGGCCTTTAAACGAATCCAAAACGCTTTTATATCGTGTAAACGGAGCGTACCAGGAAGCAAAATCGTATCGTGATTTGGTGAACAATAAATCGTTCCTGTTTTCGCCTTCCTTCAGTTATATTCCAAATGAAAAAACGGCAATCAATACCGAATTGATTTTGAGTAACATGACTGGAGTTTTAGACCGCGGACAGCCTATTTTTGGCGCTGTTGCCGGAAAAACGGATTTAAACAAAACACCAATCAGTCTAAATTTAGGAGCTTCAGGAGATTTTTTCAAATCAAAAGAAATGATTTTGATGACCAATTTTGCTCATAAGTTTTCTTCGAAAGTGGGATTCAACGTTTCGTATATGAAACAGACCTGGACAGAAGATCTTCAGGAACACCGCACCACGAATACTTTTGCAGTTGATATGAATAATCAGCCTGTGACAAGTCTTGCTATGATGCAATATGTACAGCGCCAGCAATATTGGGACATAGATAATCTAAGCACCTATTTTAATTTTGATTTCAAAACCGGAAAACTCAATCACAAACTATTGACAGGTTACGATCTCAGCAGCTGGAATAAAAACAAAGGAGGCGGACAAAATGCAGCGAGAGGTTATTTGTTAAATGATGGAACTGTTGCAAATACTTTTGTTCCTGCAAATTCTTCTAATTATCAAACGGTAACTGTAAATGGTATTGTTTTACCCAAACCAAACGTCAATTTCTTCGATTTAAACAATCCGTCGTATGCTTTAAGAAATACGCAGGACTATGTTTTAAATGTTCGTACGGCGCTTCCGTCGGCATTAACGACAACAAATGCCATTTATATTCAGGATCAGATTCAGTGGAATAAATTCATTTTTTTGTTGGGATTAAGAAACGAATGGTTTGAAGACATTACAAATTATGAAACCAATAATGAATTAACAGTTAAAAAGACAGCATTACTTCCTAGAATCGGCATTACGTATACCGTGAACGATGCCATAAATGTTTACACTACTTATCTTGAAGGTTATCAACCACAGTCTAATACTGTTACTTTAATGCCTCAAACGGGAAGTCTGCCCGGCGGAAGTTTGTTTAAACCGCTGGAAAGTGATTTAAAAGAGTTTGGAGTAAAAGCGGTTTTTCTAAATAATTCCGTAAGTTTTAACGCTGCGGTTTACGAAATCAATCAGCGTAATATTTTGATGAATGCCAATGATCCTGTAAACCCTGACTTACTGGTTACAAGAGGTTCTGAAAGAAGCCGTGGTTTTGAATGTGATCTGGCAGGATATATTACTCCAGACTGGCAGGTAAATGCTTCTTACAGTTATATTGATGCCGAAATTACCAATGACGCCAATGCTGCATTAATTGGACAGAGAAAGCAAAATACGCCAAAAAACAGCGCTAATCTTTGGACACGCTACAACTTTAATTCAGATTCTGTTTTAGATGATTTTGGAATTGGTTTTGGAATACAGTATCAAAGCAGTAAAGTACCTTGGTTTACTAGAGATTTTACGCTTCCAGATTTTACCATTTTTGATGCCGCTATTTATTACAAACCAAACGGAAGCAATATGCAGATTGCCTTAAACGCTGGAAATCTTCTAAATAAAACCTACTGGCTGGGCGCACAAAATTATTTGAGATTGTTTCCGGGAAGTCCGCGAAACGTAAATCTTACCGTAACTTATAGATTTTAATTGATATGAAAATATTACAATCAGAAATACTGATAGCCAGACATTTTAGAAAATCTATTTTTAAAAATTCTGCTATCTATATCATAACGGCTATCATTGGCATTTTGCTTTTATATGCGGCTTTTACAGGCTGGGACAATTACAAAACCCAAAATGAAACGAGCGAAAAATACCAGCATGAATCGAGAGAAGACTGGTTAAAAAATCCAGATAAAAATCCGCATAGAATGGCACATTACGGCAATTTTGCCTTTAGAAAAAGTACGCCTTTGAGTGTTTTCGAATTCGGAATGGAACCTTTCTTTGGAAATGCTATTTTTCTTGAAGCGCACAAACAAAATACTGCCAATTTCTCTGAAGCTGGTTTTTCAAACAGTATGCTTCGTTTTGGAGAAATCAGTATTGCTATGGTTCTACAGGTTTTATTACCGCTTCTTATTTTCTTTTTAGGTTTTAATGCCATTGCTTACGAACGTGAAAACGGCACTTTAAAAATTCTATTAACTCAGGGAATCAATTGGAAACAGCTTTTAATTGGAAAAACTTTAGGAATTGCAAGCGTTATTATGCTTCTTTTTGTTCCAACCATTATTATTTTAGTTTTGGTCTGGCTCTTTTTACAAAACTTTTCTATTACGGCAGACGAAACGATAAAAATGCTTTTGTTTATCTTTTTTCATTTGGCTTATCTCCTATTCTTCTGTGTGATTGCGGTTTTGATTTCTGCGGTAAGCAAAACTTCCAAAAAAGCATTAATTACGCTTATTGGAATTTGGCTGTTATTTACTATTATTCTGCCAAGAACGACGCAGGCAATTGGTGCTTATATTTATGAAGCGCCTTCTAAAATCCAGTTTACCAGTGATATCGAAAAAGATATTTTAAAAGAAGGCGACAGTCATAACCCAAATGATCCGCATTATAAAAAAATCAAAGATTCTTTGCTTTTGGCTTATAAAGTCGATTCGGTACAGAAACTTCCGTTCAATTATTCGGGATACATTATGACCGAAGGCGAAAAAATAAGTTCCAGAATTTACAACGAACATTTAGCCGAACTTTTAAAGATTTACAAAAAACAAAATAGCTTTTCTAAGACGGTTTCTTTTCTAAATCCTTATATCGCCATCAAAAATTTATCAATGGGATTGTCGAATACCGATTACGAATCGTACATTGATTTTCAGAAACAAGCCGAAGATTATCGTTACGCAATGGCACAGAAAATGAACGCTTTGCAGATCAAATATATCAGCAATACAAAATCGGATGAGCCAAAAATTATTGGAAAAGAACATTGGGCTGAAGTAGAAGAATTTCATTATGAACCTGAAAAAATCGGAACGGTTCTTAAAAACGAAATCGTCTCTATCATTTCAATTCTGCTCTGGATTGCGGTGCTTTTTATTTTGATTAGAATCGCATCACATAAACTTAAAGCCATCTAATTATGTTATCATTATTATTTAAAAATTTCATTCGATCAAAAGGGACTAAAATTGGATTGCTTTTTCTGTTATGTATCGGTTTTATCAGTCTTTTAATTGGAAACCAGTTTCAGGATAAACAAGAAAAGAACATTCAGGAAGCTGCCATTTATCAAAAAGAACATATTGCCAGAAATGCGGCGTTTCATAAAGACGAAATCGGTCTTTTATTGTATTATATCAAGTTTTCTTTGGTCAATAATACATTACCTATAAACAGTTTAGCCATTGGCCAACGCGATGTTAATCCTTCTATTCAAAATGTGACGATTCGCGGTTTAGAAGGTCAGAAATACGATGCAGAACTCAATAATCCAAACAATCTTTTGTCCGGAAATATTGATTTTAGTTTTGTACTGGTTTATTTATTTCCGCTTCTGATTATTGCTTTCTCTTATAATGTAATTTCAGAAGAAAAAGAAAGCGGTACTTGGAAAATTGTGGCAACACAGAGTCAGAATACTTTCAAATACATCTTGCAGTTATTTTATGTAAGGATTTTGAGTTTGATGGCTTTGTTTACGGTTTTGCTATTTACTGCTGTTTTGTTCTTAAATATTCCGTTGGATCAGTCTTTTTTTATTTTCTACGGAATTGGAATTCTATACATATTATTTTGGTTTGCGGTTTGTTTTTTCATTGTTTCCCTGCAAATGCATTCTAATTTTAATGCCGTTTCACTACTTACAATTTGGCTGTTTTTAATCATTATTGTTCCTGCCGGAATTAATGCATTTATTGTAAATAAATATAAAATTCCTGAAGCGCTGGAGCTCACTATACAACAGCGAAATGCCTATCATGAAAAGTGGGACATGGATAAAAATGAAACGATGGAAAAATTTTATAAACATTATCCTCAGTTTCGGGAGTATAAGATTCCAGCAGATAAAGAATTCTGCTGGCTTTGGTATTTTGCCATGCAGCAAATGGGCGACGACGAATCGGCAGTGCAGTCTAAGGAATTGTACGCTAAATTGGAACAGCGAAACCGTGCCAGCGAATTGATTGCACAATTTATTCCAACGCTTCATACTCAGATTCAGTTAAACGATATTGCGAAATCGGATTTACGTAACCAGCTTTTGTTTTTAAAAGAAACAACGCAATTTCATGAAAAACTTCGTCTGCATTTTTATCCTAAAATATTTGATAACGAAGCCGTTGATCAACAAAAATGGGAGAATTATAAAATTGAAACATTTAAAGATTCGACCGAAATCAGCTTTTTAAAAGCATTTTTACCGTTATTACTTTTTATTTTAATATTGATTGGCTTTGGATGGAGGAATTTTAACAACAAAGCTTATTTTTAACCGCAAAGTTTTTTTTTAACCGCAAAGGTCGCAAAGGTTAACGCAAAGGTCGCAAAGTTTTTTTTTTAAAGCTACACGGATAAACTTTGTTATGAAAGTTCGCAAAGTTTTTCACACAAAGCTTTGCGAACTTTTGTGTTTTTATAAACCTCAGCTTGTCAAAAAACCTTGCGAACTTTGCGGTAAAATCAACACAATGAATTTATGTCCTGTCTATTTTTTTAGCCACAGATTTCACAGATTAGCACAGATTTAAATCATTTTAATCCATTAATCTGTGGCTAAAAATTAAGTTCGCAAAGTTTTACACAAAGCTTTGCGAACTTTTGCATTCCTATAAAACCCAGCATATCAAAAAACCTTGCGCTCTTTGCGGTAAAATCAACACAATGAATTTCAATCTGCATTTTAAATTTATTTAGTCACAGATTTCACAGATTAGCACAGGTTTAAATCATTTTTAATCCTTTTAATCTGTAGCAAAAAAATAAGTTCGAAAGTTTTTTTTAACCGCAAAGAGCGCAAAGGTTTACGCAAAGGTCACTAAGTTTTTAAATTATATTCTTCAAATACAAAGTTCGCAAAGTTTCTACATAAAGCTTTGCGAACTTTTGCGTTTAGAGAACATCCACCTTATCAAAAAAACCTTGCGACCTTTGCGGTAAAATCAGCCCAACGTATCATACGAATTACTCTAAAATAAACCTATTCTGAATAAAATTTCTTCAAACATTCATTAATTTTATTTTATTTAGAATTAATATAAATAAACTTTTATATTTGCCGCTTTCTTAGCAGATACAAGTAGTTTTTAAAATTTACTTAATATTGCTTTTTCTAAGTAAATTTCGTTTAATGAACCAAAATAACAGTTTCGAATTAAATCTTTTCCATTCCTTTAAGGAAGGCGACGAGACTGCTTATACTTTTTTTTACGACAAATACTTTAGGAGAATCCAATCTTTCAGCGTTCAGTTTATTTATGATCAGGACGAAGCTGAAAATCTAGCTCAGGAAGCCCTGCTCCACTTATGGCAGAACAAAGAAAATGTTGAATCTCTTAATGGAATTCAGGCTTTCTTGTTTACCTACGCCAAATCTAAATGCCTGAATTTAATTCGCCACAATAAAGTGAAAGATAAATTCAGGAATGACCTCCTTAACCACAAAGAAAGAGAATTGGATATTGAAGTTTTAAATTCTCTTCAATTTGACACTCTGGAATTAACAGAATTAGAACGCATTATTCAGGAATCCATCAGCGAACTGCCTCCAAAAACCCGCGAAGTTTTTATAAAAAAACGCTTCGAGAATAAAAAAAATGCAGAAATCGCAGAAGAAATGGAAGTGACTTTAAAAGCCGTAGAAGCCCATATGACAAAGGCTTTAAAGATTTTGAAGACCAAATTATCCGATTATTTATTTTTAATTTTTATCCTTATTTATAATAATTAAGAATAAAAGGTAGGGTATTTTAATTCTGAAGTGTACTAACAATAGCGAGAAGTATAAAAACGCATTTATGACATCGGAAATAATTTATAAATACTTATCTAATGAAGCTTCAGAACAAGAAGTACAGCAACTTTTTGAATGGATTGAAGCCTCAGAAGAAAACAAAAAGCAATTTATATCTTTAAAAAAGACCTGGGCCTTAACCGCGCTTTCCGGAACTATTTCACGTGAAGTTCCAGTAGTGGCATTAAAACCAAAAAATAAAATAAGAACGTATTTTAAATACGCGGCCATTCTTGTTGTTTTATTTGGTTTAGGAAAACTGGCTTTTTATTTTAATGAAAGAACAGCTGTTTCAAAAGAAGTTGTTCTGGAATTAGGCGATGGACGTTTGGAATTTTTCACCAAAAAAAATCTGAATACATTAGTAAATGATAAAGGAGAACTGGTTGCCAGAAAATTTCCGGATCAGATTGTTTATTTTGGAAAAGTTCAAGACAAAGACGTTTTATACAATACCCTAAAAGTTCCGTACGGAAAAACATTCAAACTTAAACTTTCAGACGGAACTCTGGTAAGTTTAAATTCAGGAACTACTTTACGATATCCCGAACAATTTGGAATAAACGGAAAAAGAAATGTTTATTTAACCGGTGAAGCATTTTTTGAAGTTGCTAAAGACAAGCAGCATCCGTTTATTGTACATTCAGATCAGGTTGAAATTGAAGTTCTTGGAACGCGTTTCAATGTAAGTGCTTACCCTGAAGACAAAACCTTGAGCAGTGTTTTGGTCGAAGGAAGCATTAAAATGTCTGAAAAAGAAAATCCTTTAAACACTGTTTTGCTAAAGCCTTCCCAAATGGCTATATGGCAGAATCAGTCTAAGAAAATTACAACGAAAAACGTTGATACTTCTTTTTACGAAGCCTGGACACAAGGTGAACTTGCCTTCAACAACACCCCATTTTCTACGATTACAAAAATAATTGAGCGCACCTACGACGTTGAAATCATCAACGAAAATGCTGTTTTGGCCAAACAGAATTTTACCGGCTCAATTAAAATCAGTGAGTCTAGTGTCGAGAACATTTTAGATCTTCTAAAACGTGACACGCCTTTTAATTATTCTATTGAACAAAAAACAATTACCATTACACCTATTTTCCACAACTAAATAAAACATGACTTTAATGATACCCAATAACTTAAGAAAAATTCTGTTTTTCTTAGCCCTCCTTATATCCAGTTTTAAAGGTTTTGCGCAAAACAAAACCATTACATTACATGTCAAAAACAAACCTATAAGCCAAATTATCAAATCTATTGAAGCGCAATCTGATTTTAGAATCATTTATAATGCTAAAAAAATAGATGCAGAGCAGTTAACCGATATAGATGTTGATAATGCTTCGTTAGAAACTACTCTAAAAAAGTTATTAAAAGGCACGAATATCTCCTACTATATTCAGAAAAAGCAGGTTTTATTGACAGATGCAACGCCCGTTGACCAATCTAATTCGGATGTTCAGGAAACCGATCGAATTATAAAAGGAACCGTTTACAGCGCAAAAGACAGACAGCCGCTTCCGGGAGCAACAATTCGCATAAAAGGCACCGGAATGGGCGCTATAACGGACTATAACGGGAAATTTGCTTATGAACTAAAAGGAAATAACATTAAAGATCAGGTTCTTGAAGTTGGCTTTTTAGGAATGGAAACGCAGACTCAAACCGCTGGTTATAAAAAAGATTTTGTTTTTTATCTTAAGGAAGTTAGTGACGAATTGGATCAGGTTGTAATCACTTCTTCATACGGAACTAAAAAACTGAAAGAAGAAATTGTGGGCAGTATCTCAACTTTGCAAGCTAAAGACATTGCTGTTGAACAAGCTTCCGAAAGTGTAGACAAAATGATTACGGGACAGATTGCAGGTGTTATGGTAGAAAATACTTCTGGAGTTGGTGGGCCAGTCAAAATTAACATCCGCGGACAGGGTACTTTACCTTCTTTAACAGGAGCTCGTACAGGAACTTCTAGTCAGCCTCTTATCATTATTGATGGAGTAATTATGGGCGAAGAATATGGTATTGACAGTGCCTATTTTAGTGGTAACGGAGATTTTACTGAAAGCTTCGGAAATCCTTTAATGAAAATTGCGCCAGAAACTATCGAAACAATATCGGTTCTTAAAGATGCCGCCGCCGTTGGAATTTATGGTGCAGACGGAGCAAATGGAGTAATTTTAATTACCACTAAAAAAGGGAAAAAAGGAAAAACTCAATTTGGTTTCTCTAATCAGCTGGGGATTTCTTCTGCAATTAACCAGATTAAATATCTTAATGGCGAGCAGTACACAGAGCTACGAAATGAATTTTTGAAAAATACTTCTCCAGGAACTGCGCCGCTTACTTATAATGGTGTAAATACAGATTGGTTTGGACTTTTAAACAAGTCAGGGATTTTTAATAAATATAATTTTAATGTTTCTGGTTCTACATCAAAAATTTCATACCGAACCAATATCAGCTATACAAAAATTGATGAACCGCAAATGGGAAACAGTACCAAACAATTGAATGCGGGAATTAATCTAGGATATAGCTCTGGAAAATTAGATATTAGTTTAATGCTGAACCCTAGTTATATCCAGAAAGATGCTCCAAATATTTTTTATTCTTTTGCTTACCTCCCTACTCTGTCTCCGTACAACGCTGATGGTTCTTATTCTTATCTAGGAGTCAGCGGTATGACGAGAGGAAATCCTTTAGCGGCAATAGAGCAAAATAAAAATGTAGCCAATACGTATGGTATTTTAGGAAGTCTTGGTATTTCGTATAAGCTGAATAATTTCTTGAAATTCTCTACTCTTTTCGGAATGGATTATGTTGATAAAGACCAGGATCGTTATTTTTCTGCTGAGAACGAAAGCGGTCAATTTACAGGAACTTTTGTCTTAGATAATATTACTTATCCAAGATGGGGACGACGTCTTTTGAATCAAAGAAATGCAACGAAATGGAACTGGCAGGGCCAAGCTTTATTTGATAAACAACTTAATGAAAATCATACCATTGACGGTGTTGTTGGTTTTGAACTTTCTGAAGATAAAACCGATTTTCACTATCAATCTGGAATAGGTTTCGTAAATCCAAATGTTATAAATCCTGTCTCTAATGCAATGCGAGATGATAATCCGCTAACTCCTAATGTGGATGAATCTACAAGCAACCAAACTTATGGAAATGAAATTAGTTATAATTCAAGAGTTTCTTTGTTTTCACAAGTCAATTATAATTATAAAAAACGTTACTATTTGTTAGTTAATTTCCGCCGTGACCAAAGTTCTGTTTTTGGAGATGATAATGATGTAGCCAATAATGGAGGCGCCGGAGCAAGCTGGATTATAAGTAATGAAAGCTTTTTTAACAATAATTGCTGGGTGAATTTCTTAAAATTAAAAACAAGCTACGGTACAACAGGAAATTCTAGAATTGGTTCATATCGTTCAAAAGGATTATACAATTATGTTCAAAACAACTATAATGGCGGTACAGGCGCAACTCCAGGTTACGCACCAAACGGAAATTTAGGTTGGGAAAAGAACACAAAATTCAATGCTGGAATTGACTTCAATATCTTTAACAGAATTGAATTTACACTTGAATACTATCGTGACAACAAAAGCGATATGATTACTACAAGAGATATTCCTACTGAAACTGGTTACAATTCTATGCAATTAAATGCTGCAAGCATGTATAATCAAGGATTAGAATTTCAAACTCGAATTAAATGGATAAAAAATGATAATTTCAAGTGGACTACCGCTTTTAATATTTCTACTGTTGATAGTAAAGTGACTGCCTTAAAAGGTTTAGGAAGCGATTTTTCTACAGCCGAACTAGCTTTAGCCCAAAAAATTGGCTACAGTTCAACTACAGTTTGGGGAATAAACTGGGTAGGCGTTGATCCTGCAACAGGAAGAGATTTAGTTACAAAAAATGGACAAGTTTATGATCTTGCAACTTACAAATCTTTATTTACTATAGCTGATTGGGAACCAATTGGAGATACTCAAGCAAAAGCTTATGGCGGATTCTATAATAGCTTTACTTTTTACAAAAATCTTGCATTAACTTTTAGAGGAGATTTTCAATTAGGGGGTGATTTCTTTGCATCAGATGCTGTAATTGATAAATATTCGAATACTTCAAACAGAAATCTTTCAGTAAATGCATATAGTCACTGGAGAAATCCAGGAGATGTAGTTCCATACGCTGCTGTAACGATTGTACCTGTTACCGCAAATTTGAGTAAATATGTTTATGATGCTACTTATGTAAGATTAAGCAATATTAACTTGAGTTATAATGTACCCATCAAAAATATCTTTCTAGACTCACTTGCCGTTTTTGCTGATGCTACAAATGTATTGTACTGGTACAAAGAAAAAAGTCCAAAAGGAATGAATGGAATTCGAGAGTTTAGTTTTATCTATCCACAGGCAAGAACAATTTCGCTTGGTGTAAATGCAAAATTTTAAAACGATGAAATATTTAAAATACATAACAATAATAATTCTGATTTTTTCATTACAAAGCTGTAGTGATTTTCTGGAACAAGAGCCAGGAACACAAACATCCATAGATGAACTTCTGCAAAATAAAGAAGGGGTTTTAATCGCTTTAAAAGGACTTTACCGCGATGTAGAAGCCAATGTGAGAGGGGAACGTTTTGCTGTTTATTCTGATTTACAAGGCGGAAATCTAAAATTTACGCCTACCTCATCTGGAAATAGTGCTGGACAGATTACATCAGGAGTAAACATAAGAGAAGTATATTCTTTTGAAGATACTGCAGAAACAAGTAATTTTGTTAGTTTTTACAGTGGCAATTACAGTATCATTAATCAGGCTAATTTACTTTTAGAATATACGCCTAAATTAAGTGATGCAACTGATTCCGAAAAAAAACAGATAATAGCTGAAGCTTTAACCATAAGGGCTTATGCCCACTTTTTGTTATCGCAAGTTTATTGCCAAAACTATTCTTATACTTCAGATGCTTCACATTTGGGTATTGTGTATAATAAAGAATCCATAAAAGCGGGACTCAAATATCCAAAGAGAGAAACGCTTTCGGTTACTTATTCACTTATTATTGAAGACCTTAAATCGGCTATAGACAATTACTCCGATAATCCTTCAATGGCTGGACCGACTTATTCTTATTTTAACAGAAACAATACAAAAGCACTATTAGCTAGAGTTTATTTGTACAAAAGAGACTGGACAAATGCCTATGAAACAGCAAATGATGTAATTACAAATTCGGGATTTCAATTAATGAGTTCTGAAAATTATATTGCACAATGGGCGCAGCCAGATCTTCCCGTTTCTGAGGCTTTGCTAGAGTTTTCAATTCCAAAAGATGCCGAAAATACAGCATCAACTTCAATGTCAAATTATTTTGGTTACAATTCAAACACTTACGCAAAATATGTTGCTTCAAATGATCTTGTAAACCTTTATGAGAATAATGACATCAGAAAGCAATTATTTCTAACGGTTAATCTTCAAACTTTAGGAAATGGGCTGTTAACTCCTCGTCCATACAATTTTACAAGAAAATTTCAAGATAATGCTGGTTATGTAGCATTTAGACTTAGCGAAATGTATTTAATTCGTGCCGAAGCAGCGCTAGAAAACAATCAGTCTGCAATTGCAATGCAAGACATCAATACAATTCGTGCGCGTGCTAATGCCACTTTACTTACAAACACTTCAAACCTAAAAGAAGAAATACTTTTAGAAAGAAGAAAAGAACTTTGTTTTGAAGGACACTTGTTTTTTGATCTAATTCGTAATCACAAAGATATTTCAAGAAATGACGGGTGTATTTCTACAAACTGCGGTATGACATATCCATCTCTAAAATTTGTACTTCCAATACCACAATCCAATATTAATCTTAATGAAAACTTACAGCAAAATGAATCCTATTAAGATATTCAGCATATTATCAGCAACATTACTTTTGGCTTCTTGCTCAAAAGATGATTACAAACTTGGCTCTGAGATTGACCCGTATTTAAGATTTAACTTCTTGGTAAACAGCAATAATATTCCGTTAGAATATCCTATGGTAAATTCTGTTTTAGTACCTCAGTCCACATATACAAATAGTTCTGTAAAAACACTAAAAATTCCGGTTGCTTTAACTACTCGTGCGTTAAAAAGTCCGGTAACCGCAAATTTCAGTGCGGTTTCTTCAACTGGAGATAACGAAAGTTTTACTGTAAATCCAGTAAATCAATTAGTATTTGAAGGAAGTAAATTAACTGATACCATTTTTGTTTCTTTTGATAAAAGATGGTCTGCAAATCAAAGTATTAGTTTAAAATTGGAAACTGTATCTGATCCGGATATTCATATTGGAAATCAGAATTCGGCATATCCAAATGATACTTTCAAAATTGATTTGGCAGCAATTACAACAAACTATACATTCCCTGTAAACCAGCTTATTGTAAAAGGTGAAGTTGGCGAAACTATCGATTTTAAAGTGAATTTCCCAAATGGATTCTTTCCTGAAGAAATTGAAAAAGTCTCGATCTTTAAATTTCAAAATGGTTTCGAGTATTCTTTGACTCATGACGATTATGGAGATAACAGAAGCTCAATTACCTATCATTTAACTTTACTAGAAGATATTCAAAATGATGATGCACGTTATGAATCTAAAATTACCTTAGTAAATACGCCTAATTACAATGCAACAGGAAGTATCAACCTAACTATCGTTAAACCAATAAAATCACCAAGAGATATTCAAGCAAACCCGGCATCTAAATTTACAGATCCAACAAATGCTTTTTACTTAACTTATGGTGAACATTGGTTCAGTGTCAACGGTGCTTGTTCTTGGCAGACTTTTAATGCTTTGACTTTTCCAGTTGTAGTAACAAAAGACAATGAAAATGCTATTTTGTACAGCGATAAAGGAACGGCAAATCCAAATGATGATGTGTATCATGATGCATTTAAAATTGGATTTAATGTCGCAACCGGAACCAATACTGTAAATTCTTTTGGTTTAAAAAGATGGTTTTCTAACGAAAGTAACTCGGCAGCCATTTCGCCTGGATTTAATATCACTTCGGCTTTAGAATTTTTCCCAGCAAACGGAACAAGCAAAACTGAAGGAACTGTATTAGTAATTCCGCAGGATATTACAATTGGATCTAGTGCTACAAATACTCATGTCATAGCTATTTCAGGAGAAGGAACCTATAAAGAAATCAGTGCTGGTTTGTATGAAATCTCATTTGAATTAAAATTAACAAACGACAAACTGTTTGGAGGAACTGTTTCTACGCAATATAGAATGTATAATAATAGAACATATCCTAAACCGGCTGCTTTAAGTATTTCATGTCCTAAAGAAGTTACGCTTTAGTGTTCAGTGTACAGATTTTAGTGTTCAGTCGCAGTTGACAGTCTGGAACTTTTCAAGCTTTGTCAAAGTTTTAAACTTTGACAAAGCTTTTGGCATAAAAAAAATGTTTCAGGTTTCAAGTTTCAAGTTTCAGGTTTCACGTTCTGCTGCAACTTTAAACCTGAAACCTGAAACTTCAAACAAATCAAAAAAACAAAAAAACAAAAGAGTTGAAAAAATTAATCTTACCAATCTTATTCCTGCTCGGATTATCGGCGTACAAAACAGCCGAAGGCTCCGATTATATTGATATTCAAGAGTTACGAAAACTGTATTCCAGCGGAGATGCTTCAAAATGGCCAGCCGCTGAACTGCATGAAAGTATTGATAAATCTAAATTTCAGGATATTGGCGTACTTCCTGCGGTGCCTTATCCTGCTTATAATCCCTATTCCAAGGAAAAAGAGAGTCTGGGTAAGATTTTGTTTTTTGACCCAAGACTATCGCGAAGCGGCCAAATTGCCTGCGCTTCCTGTCATAATCCAGAATTGGGATGGACAGATAATTTAACGCGTTCATTTGGACACGATCGCCAGACGGGAAAACGTAATTCTATGACAATTCTAAATTCGGCTTATGCCACTTCCCTATTTTGGGATGGGCGCGCTTCAAGTCTTGAAGATCAGGCGCAGTTTCCTGTTGCTGATCCGTTAGAAATGAATGAAAAATTGACGATTGCTGTGGATAAAATTGCCAAAATTAAAGGCTACAATTCGTTGTTTACGGCCGCTTTTGGAGATAAAAAAGTGACTTTAGAAAGAATTCAATATGCTATTGCCACTTTCGAAAGATCAATCAATAGTCCGAAAAGTAAATTTGACCAGTTTGTAAGCGGAAAATCAGAGATTTATACCGATCAGCAGGTAAAAGGACTTCATTTATTCAGAACCAAAGCGCAATGCATCAACTGTCATAACACGCCATATTTTAGCGATAATCAGTTTCATAACGACGGGCAGACTTTATTCGGAACCAAAAATGAAGATTTCGGCCGTTATAATGTGACTAAAGATGTAAAAGATATCGGCAAATTCAGAACACCCACTTTACGAGAAGTAGTAAATACAAAACCCTGGATGCATCACGGACACTTCCCTACTTTATTGGATGTGGTGGAATTGTACAATTTAGGTAATCCTTCTCCTGTTCAGAAAAAATATCTGGGAACTGCCAGAGATTCTTTGATTCCAAAATCAGATCCGATGCTTAGAAAATTAGATTTGAGTAAAGAAGAAATCAGTGATTTATTGGCTTTCATAGAAACTTTAAGTACGCCGACAAGAAGAATCATCATTCCGGAAATGCCGAAATAGTTTAGTTAAAAATAATTTATATTTTGCCACAATTATTTTGCAAATCATGCAAGCCCTTTTCATTTTTGAAAAGGGCTTTTTTTTATAAAGTAAAATTCTTCCATACTTTTTCATTATACTTTTATTGAAGCTTAGAATTCATTAGCAATCCAAAGAAAGCCTTCCTTTTTTAAATTTGTCTGAAACAAACAGAAGTATTCATTCTTCAAAAAAAATAAACATTATGAAATTAGAACACATACAGATTCAGACCCCCAATATTCAAAAAACAACTGCTTTTTATCAGGATATTCTGGAGCTGCCCGTCATAGAAAAAACCATAAATTCAGTTAGTATCCAGGCAGGAAATTCCATCCTGAAATTCATTGAAGAACCGGATTTCAAATCTATTTATCATTTCGCCTTTAATATTCCGGAAAACAAACTGGATGAAGCCATTGAATGGTGTCGTAACAAAACAGATTTAATTGTAATTGAAGATCAAAATGTTATAACCAATTTTGAGAACTGGAATGCCCATGCTATCTATTTTTATGATAACAACGGGAATTTATTAGAATTCATTGCCAGACATGATCTCCATAATTCGGAGACCTCAGCATTCAGTTCTAAATCTATTTTAAATATAAGTGAAATCGGAATCGTAAATGAAAATCCATTAGAATTAGGAAAACAATTAATTGAAAAACATGGGCTAAATTTCTTTTCTAAAAACACCAATAGTGAAGCTTTTGCAGCAATTGGCAACGATGAAGGTCTATTGATTATGGTAAGGCCTAATCGAAATTGGTATCCAACACAAACGCCTTCTGAGAGCAACAAAACCGAAATTCGATTACAAAACAATGGAAATAGTTTTGATCTAAAGTTTTAAAATTTCTTATTTTTATTGAAAGATTGCCCTCCGTTAAACAACTAATTTAAAAATAGCCAAAATGCCATTCGTACGTATCAGTCTTCCGAAAAAACTTTCACTGGAAACAAAAAATAACATTTCAGAATCCGTTCATCAGTCTTTAATCCAGGAATTTAATATTCCTTTAGCCGATTATTTTCATGTAATTGAAGAATTAGAAAACCATCAAATAAAATATCCTGAAAATTACCTTGGAATTCCACATTCTGATGAAATAATCTATGTTCAGATAACTGCAGGACAAGGAAGAACTTTAGAACAAAAGAAGAAATTGTACCATCAAATTGCGATAAGAATTGCCTCGACTACACCAATTCCAATCAACAATGTCATTATTATCCTTTTGGAGAATAACGGTCTTGAAAATTGGTCTTTTGGAAATGGAGAAATTCAAGAGCAGAAACATTTGAAAAAATAAACCAGACTTGAAAAATAAAGCCCAATTCATTTATTTGAATTGGGCATCTATATTTTAAAACCTCATCTTCTGAATTCTAACCGCATTCAAAATCGCCAACAACGCCACACCAACGTCTGCAAAAACAGCTTCCCACATTGTGGCAAGTCCGCCGGCACCTAGAATTAATACAAAAGCTTTTACGACAAAAGCCAGAATAATATTCTGCCAGACAATCTTTTTGGTTTGTTTTCCAATGTTAATCGCCATGGCAATTTTACTTGGTTTATCGTCCTGAATTACGACATCGGCGGTTTCGATTGCGGCGTCGCTTCCTAAACCTCCCATGGCAATCCCAACGGTACTTAAAGCAATTACCGGTGCATCGTTTACGCCATCACCCACAAAAGCAATCGTTTCGTTTTTTGCTTTAATTTCGTTTACTTTCTTGACTTTATCTTCCGGAAGCAAATCTCCAAAAGCTTTTGTTATTCCTAGTTTATCAGCTACAAACTGAACCACATTGGTTTTATCTCCGCTCAACATCGTTAATTTTACTCCCAACGATTTCAGTTTAGAAACGGTTTCTTTTGCATCTTCTTTAATTTCGTCTGCAATGGTTAAATAACCTGCAAATTTTCCATCATACGCAATGGCAATCGTGGTGTAAACTATTGACGAAGGATCAATATTATATGGAATATTAAATTTATCGAGAAGTTTAAAATTCCCAACATGCAAATCTTTTCCATTATAAGAAGCTTTTAATCCGTGTCCGGAAATTTCTTCAATGTCTTTCAGTTCTACCGAAGGATCAATTTGTCCTACATGATTATGAATTGCAGTAGCAACAGGATGTGTGCTTCGGCTTTCTAAAGCATTCACCAGTTTCAGTATTTCTTCTTTATCAAACTCCGGTTTTACAACAACTTCCTGGACTTTAAAAACACCTTCGGTCATGGTTCCCGTTTTGTCCACCACCACATTCTGAATCGTTGAAATACTGTCTAGAAAATTACTGCCTTTAAACAGAATTCCGTTTTTACTCGCAGCTCCAATTCCGCCAAAATAACCTAACGGAATACTGATCACCAACGCACAAGGACAGGAAATTACCAGAAAAACCAAAGCTCTGTACAACCAGTCTGAAAAGACATAATGATCTACAAAAAGCATGGGAACCAGGCAAATGGCAATCGCCAGATATACTACAATTGGCGTATAGATTTTAGCAAACTTTCGAATAAACAATTCCGCAGGCGCTTTTTTGGTTGTGGCATTTTGAACCAGTTCCAGAATTTTAGACAATTTACTGTCATTATAAGCCGTAGTTACTTTTATTTCTGCAATGGTATTTCCGTTTATCATTCCCGCCAGAACCGTTTCGCCTTTCTTTTTCGTATCGGGTTTACTTTCTCCTGTTAAAGCTGCTGTATTAAACGAAGCCGAATCGGATAATAATTCACCATCCAAACCTAGTTTTTCGCCCGCTTTCAGCTGAATAACTGCACCAATCTGAACTTCTTTGGCCTTAACTTTTACGGCAGTATTATTTTCTAAAATATGTACCTCATCCGGACGCTGGTCCAACAAGTTTTTAATACTTGATTTTGCCCGGGTAACTGCCATTCCCTGAAAAGTTTCTCCAATCGTATAAAACAGCATCACTGCAACACCTTCCGGATATTCTCCAATCGCAAAAGCTCCAATTGTAGCAATACACATTAGGAAGAACTCAGAGAAAACATCGCCTTTCACAATACTTTCGTAAGCTTCTTTTAAAACAGGAAGCCCAACCGGAAGATAGGCAATTGCATACCAGATCGCTCTGACATATCCAGTAAACCAGCTCTGTGGCACATAATTATCAAAAACGATTCCTATGAGTAATAGAACAAAGGAAATTATGGCAGGAAGAAACAATTTAAACCAGCTTCTTTCCGTGTTATGTTCGTGATCATGACCGTGGTCGTGCCCATCATTTTCAGTATGTACAGGCTCATCGTGAGAGCAGCAGCAGGAAGATTTGGGTTTGCTTTTTATATTTTTTACTTCTTTATCTTGATGTATCATTTATAGAATTTCAGGTTTCCGGTTTCAGGTTTATGTTTCTCTGAAACCTGGTTTTAATTATGCCCTAAATTTACAGTTTTTGTTGTAAAGTTTCATGCCACAAAGACGCTAAGTCGCTAAGTTTTTTTTTTAGTAAAGAATTAAACGTTCCAATTTTTCATCCTGACAAAGTAAGGAAGGCCGTAAGTAACTCCACACAGCTACCCCACTCCGGCATAACATGTAATAAAAAACAAATTGCTGTTCCGGCTTCGCTCCTGCTGCACTATATTAAAAATATACTTTAAACATTAAAAAAACTTAAGTTAATACAAATAAAACTTTTTAGGGTAAAAACCCTCTAATTGCACGCCTAATTTTGCAATAAATTTTCATGAATAAGATTGAGTTTTAATTAATCTGTCTCATAAACAAGACAAAACCAAATTAAAAAACTATAAGCCTTTTATTTAGACTGTTTCTAATACCACTTCAGAAAACAAACTGAAAGCCTTTTTTGCCCCAAATCAAAACAAATTGCAAATAAATTTTCCTTTTTAGGAAACATAAAACATTTACTAACAAACTTTATTTAAAAATTTATGAAAACGCATGTAATGCTGACATTATTCTTATGGTTCACGGCAACAGTCACATATTCTCAGGTAGGGATGACGACTAACAACCCGAACAAAGATGCGGTCTTAGATTTAAACAATTCAGACGGGACAAATACAAAAGGGTTGTTATTGCCAAAAGTAGCTTTAACCGCTACAAATAGTCCTGCTCCTTTAAGTACACATATTAAAGGAATGAAAGTGTACAATACTACTAAAACTACAATCACTGGATCCTCTACAAATCAAGTAATACCTGGTATTTACTACAATGATGGGAGCCAATGGATTTTAGAAAACCCAGAAAATACGTTTTGGTCAACTACTGGTAATAGTGGTACTGTTGCTGGTACAAACAAAATCGGTTCCTTAAATTGGTCTTATCCACTTATCACACGAACTAATAATGTTGAAGCTACCCGTATTTTTAATAATTATTTAATAGGAACAAGTTATCCTTTAACAGGTGGTAGTGCGACAGCAATGGCTGTAAAAAATGGAACTGCTGGCGCTATACAACTAATTGATGGTACTCAAGGTACGGGAAAGATATTAACCTCTAATAGTAATGGTTTAGCTACATGGCAGGACAAACCTTCTGCCGAAGTATTGTATCCTAATTTTGTACCTGCTGGTGGCGGTGTTGCCCTAAATACAGTTCCTGGAGGTAATGGTTATGTATATACAGGTTGCAGTTTGACCTTACCACCAGGTAAATGGCTATGCAAACTTAACTTAATTATGAAAAAAACAGATGGAACTTATTCCGCTGCAGATTCCTGCGGCTCAATTGTTTCTTATTTTTCTGAAAGCTCAACTTCTAGTACGAGTACTACCAATACCTCACAAATTCTAAAAATGAGGAATATGTTTCCTCCTAACAGTTTATATGGAATGATAGAGGGGCATATTATACTCGAAAACACAACTGCCAGTGATAAAACTTATTATTATTGGGCTTGGTATGGTACAAATTCCCGAGTTAATATGACTATCAATTTTCCTGCTGCGGGACCCGAAAACAAACTTATTGTAGAACGAATTTATTAAATACGTCAAAAATAATTCAAGAATTATTTATAACATTAAAAGTAAAAATAATGAAACCATATTTACTATTATTTTTTATCATATTGGTCTTTTGCCAAACAAATTTATTTGCCCAAATAGGGATGTCCAACAACAATCCTGATACTAATGCTGTACTAGATCTAAATAATATTTCTGGGAGTACTATACAAGGCTTGGCATTGCCCAGAGTTAGTCTTAGTTCAACAGATGCTGCAACCCCTTTGTCTGCTCATATTGCTGGAATGATGGTATATAATACTGTCGCCAATGGTTCAGGCGATAAACAAGTTGTGGAAGGTATTTACTATAACAATGGTAGTAACTGGGTTCTTATTTCAAGTTCTGCCTTTTTACCTTGGAGTTTAACAGGTAATTCCAATACAAATTCTTTAAATTTTATTGGAACAACTGATAATACAGATTTTGTGACCAGAACTAACAATATAGAAAGATTACGTGTAACTACAACTGGCAAGCTTTTAATTAATACAGCCGTTACACCCTCAGGTGGCTCTAATGCAAAATTGATTATTAATAACGGTACTGTAGCTGGTGGTTTGATGATAAAAGATGCTACAGAAGGGCTAGGTTTAATGAATGAAGGTAAAGTGTTTACCTCTGATGCAAATGGTATAGGTAAATGGACTGCCCCGTCACTTTATCTTTCGAATGTTTTACCCACAATGGAGCCAAATCCAAAAATATTCCCTAGTACCATGACTTCATCCTGGGCTTATACTAATAATAAGATAACACTTCCTCCTGGTAAATGGCTTTTAAATGTAAATTTTCTTGTTAGCCCATTTAGTTGGATGGGCACTAATGAAACGAACTGGTTAAGGGGAATATTTAGCGACAGCAGTACTACGATAGCTCCAAGTGCAGATGTTCTTTCTAGCTCCCCTTATGTCTCAGGAATATCAACCGCTCTGTCTCATGATTATAATCTACTGGGAGATTTAATAATTCAAAACACATCAAACGTGAATAAGGATTATTATTTCTGTATTGGCAATATGACTAATAATAATGTTTCAACAACTAACTATATTTCTGGTATTTCTAGTAGTAGTTATAGCTATATTATAATTCAAAAAATAAACTAATCCCTTTTTAAACTATCTAAATTTTTTTTGAAAACAAAAATAGTTCTGAACTAAAAATTAAAGTATGAAAAAAAATGTCGTATTGGCAATCCTTTTTACACTGCTGTCTATTATGGAAGGTAAGACTCAGGTAGGTATGCCAACAAACAGCCCTCTCCAGGATGCCGTATTAGATTTAAATACAACTGGAACAGAAAATACAAATAAAGGTTTATTACTACCTAGAGTAGTCCTATTATCTACTGACAATCCTTCACCATTAACAGCACATACCGCTGGAATGTTTGTGTACAACACTAATACTCTAGGAAGTGGTGATACAAAGGTTACTGAGGGAATATATTATAATGACGGTAGTCGTTGGTATTCATTAAATTCTCCTGATCAGGCTTGGTTAACTTCTGGCAATGCAAATACAAATGCCGCAACCAATTTTATTGGTACTACAGATAATAACGATTTTGTTACCATATTATATGGTGCAGAAAAAAACAGAGTTACTGCTGATGGCAAATTATTAGTTGGGACTACTGATGTACCCACAGGAGGCTCTACCGCTAAATTAATTCTTAACAAAAGTACTTCAGGAGCATTACAGCTTCAGGACGGCACAGAAAACTTAAACTATATTCTTACTTCAGATGCTAATGGAGTTGGATCTTGGCAAATGCCTACTAGTAAAATGAACGTCGCGACATTGTCTTCTACAGGAGTCAATATACCTATTACATCACTTAACACGTGGTATTATACAAAAAGCAGTATAACATTACCACCAGGAAAATGGCTTATTACAGTACATATGTTATTAAGTAGAAGCGGAACTCCTGCCTTCGCAAATACAGATGAGTTTTTATGGACAAATGCTACTTTCAGCAATAGCAGTACTACGATGGCACCAACTACCGATATTTTAACAAGCGGTAATTTAATGGGAGCTGCACTTTATCCAAATGCAAAGAATGGACTAATGAATGATAATCTTATAATTCAAAATAGTGGCACGGTTAATAAAACCTACTATTTTATTGTAAAAATGACCGGACGTAATTTAACTGGCTCTGGATTGAGTAAATTTGGAGGCGGCTGGCCAGAGGATTATATTTGGTATAAAAATATTCCTTAAGATTTTTAAACATAAAAAAAGCTGTAAACTAAAAATTTACAGCTTTTTTTATGTTTAAAAATTTAGCTTTCTGTTCGTTCTAAAATCAGCTGATCTCTAAGGCTCTAAACATAATCCGTGGTTTTAACCACGGGAAACATAAAGTGAATATATTGCATCATAGTGCTATGTTACAATCTGGCAATAATTTGCTAAGTTCTATGAGCAAAAACTACAATCCTTTGTGAAATTATTCAATAAAAACTTAGCGTCTTAGCGCCTTAGTGGTAAACCACTTTCTAATGCGAATGCTCTCCCCCGCCCTTCATAGCAGACAACAAATAAAAAGCGCCTTTAGTAACAATTTTCGCCTGCGGGTCTATCTTATCCACAAACTTAATTTCTGTAAAACCTAAATCTGTAGTTCCCGGAATTATTTCAACAGCTTTAAAATGAATTTCTTTTTCGTGGGCTTCTTCTTTTTCGCCTTCCTTATGTTCGTGTTTTTCTTCTGCGTGTCCTTCTTCCTGAACAAAAACAAAATATTTATCGGCATTTTTTACAACGGCATCTTTAGGAAGTGCCGGAACTGTTGCATTGGTAATATTAATATTGGCCGAAACATACATTCCTGGAATTAGTCCTTTGGCATCGGCTGGGTCAATTTTGGCGTGTACGGCTACCGTTTTACTTTCGTTAGAAAAAGATTTATTGATTCCGAAAATCTTTCCTTTAATGGATTTATTGGACTGATTCGTCAATACAAAATCAATTACCTGACCAATAGAAATAGATGCCAGATCTTTTTCATAGACATTTAAATCCAAATGCATCTGACTGTTGTCAACCACTTCAAACAAAGAAACTCCCGTATTGGCAAAAGCGCCTTTGGCAATATTTATTTTCCCTACATAACCATTTATAGGTGCTACAATTGGAACCAAAGATGTTTTCCCTTTTGCCGGAACATGCAAAGCATCGAGTTTATTTTTTGCTGCCTGAGCACGTGCTCTTTCGGCTGCTAACTTGGCTTTTACCTCCTGAAATATCTTTCTTGGATTTACATTTTCGTCGCTCAGCGTCTTTTGGCGATTGTATTCCAACTGCAAATATTCAACATTGGCCGTTGCCGACTGATATTCTTCCTGCATTTCGATCACTTCCAGATTTTGGATTGTTGCCAAAACTTTTCCTTTATTGACAAAAGTTCCTTCGAGAACATAAATATCTTTTACCGTTCCGCCAATTAAAGTCGAAACCTCAGCTGAGTTTTGTGGCGGAACTGTGGTGTAACCATTGGCTTTAATGACTTTATTGAGATTTCGGTCTTCTACAAATCCTGTTTCAATGCCTATCGTTTTATATTGAGATTCTTTCAGGGCCACTTCTGTACTCGTCTTTTCTTCATCGGGGGTTTCTTCTGCTTTCTTTTCATTGCAACTTAAATTAACCGCAAAGAGCGCAAAGATTACGCAAAGGACGCTAAGTTTAATTCCCTTGCGAACTTTGCACTTTGTCTTTGCGTGCTTTGCGGTTAAATCCTTGGCTAAACTTTTAAATATATTTTTCATGATTAATTGTTTTTGATGGTTGGGAATTGGAGTTCGATTGCACTTTGATTGTAGCTGTGTGTGGCTTCGGCGTATTGTTTTTTAATGTCAATTGCCTGATTTAAAAAACTGATATACGACCAATAACTCATATCGCCATTGGCATAACTTTTCTGCGCCGTTTCAATAATTTGATTCGCATATTGCAAACCTTCATTTTGATAATAATCTAAATTTTTCTGCTGTTTCCGGAAGTTGTTTTGCAATTCTTCTCTTTGCAGATTCAGGATCATTTTGTTTTTATCTAAAGCCAATTGCGACTGAGAAACGCCAATTTCTGCCGCTTTGGCTTTCGTCGTATTTACACCTCCAAACAACGGAATCTGTAATCCAGCCGTAAAACCCTGAAACAAAGATTCTGTATTAATGGTTTGGGCAAAATATCCCAGTCCCACTTTTGGTGTACGCAAAGCTTTAAAAGTCCCAACTTCTTTTTGATAAACAGAAATTTGCTGCTGATAGAATTCTGTCATCAAGTTTTCTGCTTTTGAATTTTCCTGATTTTGGACAAAAACATATTGCAATGCCGTATTTTGATCAGGAACAATATTTTCATTGGTCTGAATAAAAAACTGAAGCTGTTTCTGGTAAATCGCCAAATCGTATTCTAACTGCGCTTTCTGAGTTTCGATTTCTTTGACTTTTGCTTTCGCAGAAATCACTTCAATATTCCCACTTTCTCCGGTTTTAAATCGGAGTTCGGCATTTTTTAAGAATTTGGTATAAATCTCATTTAGTTCTGAGTTTAACTTCTGAATCGAAACGCCGTACAGATATTGGTAATACGCTAATGTCACCGCTTTTTCTATTTCATAAGAAGATAAAGCTTTTCGTTTTTCGGCCAGTTTTGCCAGTTCTTCCTGTAGCTGTCTGTTGGCTTTTGTAATATTTCCCAACGGAAAAAACTGCTGTACCGAAACATTATGATCAAAATCGACACTGTTGAACTGCCCGCCCTGATACTGTACCTGAAGCGGATCGGGCTGGAAAGCGGCTTTCTTTAAAACAGTTTGTTTCTCGATTTCTTTATCGGCTATTTTTAAGTCGATATTGTTTGATTTGGCAAGTTCTATTGCTTTTTCCAAGCTAATAGATTGCTGGGCAAATGCTGCTGTGCTTGCCAATAGAAATGCAATTAACCGCAAAGTTCGCAAAGGAAGCGCGAAGTTCGCAAAGGTTAATTTTCTTGAATTATATAATATTTTTTTCATTTTCTTTTAAATTTTTCTCTTGCAGATTTTGCTGCTTTTGGAGATTTTTTTTCTCACTATTAGATATGCCTAATCTGCTAAATCTGCGTGAAAAATTACTTTTATTTTTTATCTCCCGCTGATTTTGCTGATTTTGGAGATTTTTTTTCTCACTTTTAGATCTGCCTAATCTGCTAAATCTGCGTGAAAAATTACTTTTATTTTTTATCTCCCGCTGATTCCGCAGATCTGGCAGATTTATCTAAAAAGAATCAAAAAAAATCTGTTTAATCTGCTAAATCTGCGGGAGAATTATTTCACATTAACTCTCATTTACTAATTAAATCTTTGCGGTTAAACCCACGCTCCAACATTAAATACAAAATCGGTAAAACGATTAAGGTTAATAAAGTTGCTGAGACCAATCCGCCGATTACTACGGTTGCCAGAGGTTTTTGTACTTCTGCCCCTCCGCTTGTGGATAAAGCCATAGGCATAAATCCTAAAGAAGCAACAGCAGCTGTCATTAAAACGGGACGCAATCTGGTTTTAGTTCCGATTAGAATTCGTTGAAACGGATCTGCAATTCCTTCCGTTTTCAATTGGTTGAAATACGAAATCAATACAATTCCGTTGAGAACTGCAATTCCGAACAAAGCGATAAAACCAATTCCAGCCGAAATACTAAACGGCATTCCTCTCAGCGAAAGCGCAAAAACGCCCCCAATTGCCGATAACGGAATCGCACTAAAAATCAATAAAGCTTGTTTGACACTTTTGAAAGTAAAATAAAGCAGTACTAAAATGAGTCCTAAAGCAATAGGCAAAGCAACTGAAAGTCTTTTGGAAGCTTCAATTAAATTCTCAAACTGTCCGCCATAAGTGACATAATAACCCGCAGGAAGTTTAAAACTTTTATCCAGTTTAGCCTGAATTTCTTCCACCACACTTTTAATATCTCTTCCACGGACATTTAATCCAACGGTAATTCTTCGTTTACCGTCTTCGCGGATTACCTGTACAGGACCCTGCTCATATTCAACAGAAGCTACCTGAGATAGAGGCACTTGCTGTCCGTTTGGAAGCGGGATAAACAAATTGCTTACATCAGTAATATCGGCGCGATTGTTTTCATCCATTCTTACCACAACATCAAATCTTTTGCTTTCATCATAGATTTTTCCTGCGCTTTCACCAGCAAAAGACGAACGGATAATTTGATTGATATCAGAAATATTCAATCCGTAAAGCGCGATTTTGTCGTAATCGTATTTTACCGTAATTTGTGGTAAACCTGTTACTTTATCTGCTTTTAAATCGCCAATTCCTTCTATTCCTTTAATTTTTGAAATTAGTTCTGTTGCTTTAGCGTCCAGTATTTCCAAATCGTCGCCAAAAATCTTAATGGCAATATCAGACCGGCTTCCTGTCATTAATTCGTTAAAACGCATCTGAATGGGCTGCGAAATCTCAATATTAGCACCCGGAATCACTTCCATTTCTTCTTTCATGGCGTTGGCCAATTCTTCCCAATTATGGTATTTGCCTTTCCATTCTTTTTTGTCTTTTAAAACAATAATCAAATCCCCGCTTTCAATTGGCATAGGATCGGTCGGAATTTCACCGCTTCCGATTTTGGTTACAATCGTTTTTATTTCAGGAAATTTAGCTTTTAGAATCTGCTCGTATTTTGTAGTAGTTTCGACCATCTGCGTAAGCGAACTTCCCGTCATAATAGTGGCGTTTATTGCCAAATCTCCTTCTTCAATAGTCGGAATAAATTCGCCTCCCATATTTTGGAAAATAATGAATGCGAAAGCAAATAATCCAATTGCAGTTGCAAGTACCACTTTTTTAAAGTCTAAAGCTTTATTCAGCAAAGGGGTATAGCGGTTTTCCAACCACGCAATCATTCGGTCACTAAAATTTTCTTTATGCTCTGTTTTTTTAGAAAGAAACAAAGCACTCATCATTGGAATATAAGTGAGCGAAAGAATAAAAGCGCCAATAATGGCAAAACCAACCGTCATAGCCATTGGCTTAAACATTTTTCCTTCCGTTCCAATCAAAGCCAGAATTGGCAGATACACAATTAAAATGATGATTTCTCCAAAAGCCGCACTGTTCCTGATTTTGGAAGCCGAATTATAAACCTCAGCATCCATTTCTTCCTGAGTCAGCTCTTTTTTATTTTTGATTTTCTGCAGATGATGCATCGTGGCTTCTACGATAATCACGGCACCATCGACTATGATTCCGAAATCTATTGCCCCGAGACTCATTAGGTTTCCGCTTACACCAAAAGCATTCATTAAAATAACGGCAAACAGCATCGCCAACGGAATAACAGAAGCGACAATTAATCCGGCACGAAGATTTCCCAGAAATAAGATTAGTACAAAAATTACAATTAAAGCCCCTTCTAAAAGGTTCTTTGCGACGGTTTTGATGGAATTGTCAACGAGTTTTCCTCTGTCGATAAAGGCTTCGGCAACCACGCCTTCCGGAAGGCTTTTGTTTATTTGTTCCATTTTTTCATGCACTCTTTTTACAACAGCGCTGGAATTTTCTCCTTTCAACATTAAAACCATTCCGGAAACAATTTCTCCTTTTCCGTCTTTGGTAGAAGCACCGTAACGCAATGCCACGCCCTCTCGAACCTGTGCCACATTACGAACCAAAACGGGAGAACCGTTCCGATTTTTTACTACGACATTTTCAAGATCTTTTACGCCTTTTGCCATTCCGACACCGCGGATAAAATAGGTATATTGGTCTTTTTCGATATAAGCACCACCTGTATTTTGATTGTTTTTTTCTAAAGCGTCAAAAATTTCAGTAATCGTAACCCCCAGACTATTGAGCATATTGGGGTTTACAGCGATTTCATATTGTTTCAATTTTCCACCCCAGGCGCTTACATCGGCAACACCGCGAATTCCCTGCAATTGTGGAATAATAATCCAATCCTGGATAGTTCTTAATTCTACAGCGCTGTATTTGTTTTCATAGCCTTTTTTGGCGTAAACATCGTATTGGTAAATCTCACCTAAACCTGTTGAAATTGGTGCCAGTTCCGGAGAATTTACATAATCCGGAATGTTTTCTTCGGCTTGTTTTAAGCGTTGGAAAATTTGTTCACGCGCCCAGTAAATATCAACATCATCTTCGAAAACAACGGTTACCACCGATAATCCGAAACGGGAAATACTGCGGAGTTCTATAATATCCGGCACTGTTTTTACGGCTCGTTCCAGCGGATAGGTAATTAACTGCTCGACTTCCTGACTTGCCAATGTTGGTGCGGTCGTAATAATCTGCACCTGATTATTGGTTACATCGGGAAGGGCATCTAGTGGTAATTTTTTAAGCGAATAGCTTCCCCAAGCTATTAAAACAAGGGTAAATAATAGTATGACGAATTTGTTTCGTATACTAAACTGAATGATTTTATCTAGCATTTGAAATATATAATGACATGAGAAATGAGACAATTAAATTGTCTGTAAACATGTGGAATATCCACAACTCTCCTGCCCATTTTCCGTTTTACAGGATGGGCACAATCATTATGCTAATTGAGGGGGTTGCCAAATACTTCCGTAGAAATCGGAAATAAAAACAGATTGGTAACTTGGTAAAGAAATAGAAATTATACTGTAAGGCACAGGAAATTCAAAATTTACAGGAGTCTGATAACTTAAAACCTGAGCACCACAACAGTTACAGGCACAAAATGGCGAACATAAATCATTCTCTTTATCATGCGAATGATTGTCTTCTGATGCAAATTGTGCTGTTTTATGCATAGCACTATTCACTTCCATATCTGCACAGGGCATATTTGAAAGTGCTATCAAATAAATTGACATTACAATTGCTATCCATTTCATGAGTGTAAAAATACTAATTTATTGTTTTCGTTTTCAAAAAAAACATAATCAACTGATAACCAACCATATTTCTTCTATTTTTTTATTTAATAAAAGAAAATTTAGTTAACTTTAACATTAATTAACATCTTTTTCACTTCAAAAATCTACGCCTAAGGAACAAAAATTAACAGCCTGATTATATTTTAAGAATACACAGACATATTTATTTTACGCAGTTTTATTAATTATTTAATACTTTAATCAATGAAATGTAAAAAACTAATATCAGCCTTTTTCTTATTATTTAGTGTTCAATTTTTTGGTCAGGTTTACACTGACAAAATCGTAGGAGAAAAAAATCAGCAATTAAAAGACAGTCTCAAAATCGAAGAATATCCATATGCACTGCCTATCTGGGGAGAAAAAGTAGCTCAAAAAGGATATAAACTCCCTTATTCTGCCGGATTATCCATAAATTATTTTTGGCAGGATTCGCAAATTAATATCAGTGATCTTAATGTTGGTTTTAATAATGGTCCTCAATTTAATCTGGATGAAATTGTTCGTTTTGATAAATCTTCTGTAGAAGCGGGTGCCTTAACCATCCGACCAGATATCTGGCTTCTTCCTTTTTTAAATATTTACGGAATTTTTGGAAAAGCCAATACTGCAACCAAAATCAATGCGGGAATCTGGGTTCCCGATGCCGATAACAATTGGTCGCAAGTGGCTTCTTTTAGTACTAAAGCCAATTTTAATGCCACCACTTTTGGTTTGGGTATGACACCAACCATCGGAATTGGCGGTGGCTGGCTGGCACTGGATATGAATATGGCCTGGACCGATATTAGTTCGCTGGACAAACCTGCTTTTTCGTATGTTTTTGGCCCAAGATTAGGTAAAACTTTTAAGTTTCATAAACCGGAACAAAACATTGCGGTTTGGGTTGGCGCATTCAGAGTGCATATTTCAGGTGATACTAACGGAAATATTCCTTTGTCTGATATTTTTGACCTCAGCAATGCACAGCAAAAAGTAGATGACGGACTCGCAAAAGTAGATGAAAATCAAACCAAAGTTGACAATTGGTGGAACGGTTTGACTCCTGCACAACAGGCAAATCCTGTAAATAAAGCAAAACACGAAACTGCAGATCGTGCCTTAGACCGAGCAAGCACTTTTTTGGCTCATTTAGATGGTGCTTTAAGTACTGCAGGATCTTCATCAGTGCAATATTCACTTCAAAAAGCGCCAAAAGATATGTGGAACTTTATCATGGGAACACAGTATCAATACAATAAACATATCATGTTTAGATTTGAAGCCGGTTTCTTAGGAAGTCGTACGCAGTTTTTAGGAGGTCTTCAATATCGTTTTGGACTATAAAAACCGATTTTATGAAAAAAGGTTTATTTATATTTCTCGCTTTATTCTTTATGAATCAGGCAAAATCTCAGGTTTTGATATCCTTGATTTTTGGAGATAAACTGAATTCTCCTTTTCTCGAATTTGGTCTGGAAGGCGGCATCAATCTTTCGGATATTTCTAATTTGGAAAGCTCTGGAATGAATCCGGGATTCAATCTTGGTTTTTATTTTGATATTCGTTCCAAAAAAAATCCAGCATGGATGATTAATACTGGTGTAATAGTGAAATCGCCAATGGGTGCGCGACATATTCCGGTTTATTCTTTAGACGATGAAAATCTTGATAATACTTTTGAAGGCGGAACCGTAAATAGGGAAATCCGGTATTTTAATGTTCCAATTTTAATTAAATACCAATTTAAAAACAGAATTTATGTAAAAACAGGACCGCAATTAGGACTTCTGGCCTCTGCTTTTGATGAGTTTACAAATGAAATCAATAAAAATGATGTTACTTATAAGAAAAAAATAAGAGACGAAATCCGTGTCATTGATGCCGGAATTGCTCTGGGAACAGGTTATCATATGAATGTCGGAAACGGATTAAATATTACTATTCAATATTATTATGGTTTAGTTCCTGTGATGAAAGGAGATGGGCCAAATGTCTACAACCGATCTTTGTACTTAACTGCCGGAATTCCTATTGGAAAAGGAAAAGCCGCACAAAGAAGAGCAGAAAAAGATGCAGAAATGAATAAGGTTATTTTGCCTGAAGATGAAAAATAAAATAGTTTGTTCTATATACTTTCGATCTACTTATAAGCACATAGAAACATAGTTTTTTTTGTTTTTACGAAAGAAAATAAGAAAGAAACCAGTTTCTAACACATAGCTCTATGTGTATTAATGCAAGTGAAACGCCTTTATAGACAAAGGAAATCTATGTTTCTATGTGTTTAAAAAATAAACTTCTCTAAGCAGTTTCCTGATTTATTTCTTTTATAAACTCCAAAATTTCTTCTGTCTTTAAAATAAAATCCGGTGAGGTGTGCAAAATAGCATTATTCGGCATGAAAGACATTTCTGCTGAAAGCGGATTTTGAACCACAGTCGTTCCTCCTGCTTGCTTAATGGCTTTTATTCCAACGGTTCCGTCAGAATTAGATCCGGACAATAAAATCCCAATTAATTCTGAGCCGTAAATTTCGGCAGCCGATTCAAAAGAAACATCGATGCTTGGTCTGCTGTAATTTATTTTTTCTGAAGTATCCAACGAAAGGGTTTCGTCTTTTTCAAATAATAAATGATAATTGGAAGGCGCAATATAGATGAATCCGGTTTTCAACTTCACTTTATCTTCAACTTCTTTTACATTTACTTTTGATCTTAAGGCAATTAAATCTTCCAGGGTTTGTTCGTCTGAATTTTTTCTGTGCACCACAATTACAATGGCAAAGGAAACAGGATTTTCTACAAAAGGCAGAATATTTAATAATGCCTGTAAACTTCCTGCAGAACCTCCAATGATAACTACTTTACAATGTTTTATTATTTTATTTTCCTCCATATTTTCTCTTTATCAAACTGTTTATATTTGGTTGGAGAGATAGAATATTTAATTGTTTCTTTTGTTCCAAGTGCTATAAAACCAAGCATGGCCAAACTATCATCAAAAAGATTTATAACTCTTTTCTGCAAATTATTATCAAAATAAATCAGGACATTACGACACATAATAAGATCAAACTCATTAAAAGAAGTATCTGAAACCAGGTTATGCTGTGAGAAAACCATTTTTTCAGAAAGACTTTCATTGAATTTAGCAAAACCATAATTGGCGATGTAATAATCGGAGAAATCTTCCTGCCCTCCGGAATCGCGGTAATTGTCGGCATAATCTTTTATCATCCTGAGCGGGAAAATACCGCTTTTCGCCGTTTCTAAAACAGATGCATTAATGTCTGTTGCATATAATATTGATTTATGCAGTAATCCTAATTCTTTAAGCATGATGGCCATCGAATAGACTTCTTCGCCGGTCGAACAGCCCGCATGCCAAATTCTGATAAACGGTTTGGTTCCCAATAAGGGCAGAATCTCTTTTCGGAGTGTCATATAAAAAGACGGATCACGGAACATCTCTGTCACGTTTACCGTAATCTCATCAATCATTCTTTTGCAATACTCCTCGTCTGTTCTGACTCTTGATAAAAACTCATGAAAATGCTTAAATCCATCTAAATAAAAAACCCGGTTTACGCGTCTTTTAAGTGAAGCCCTGGAATAGCTTCCAAAATCAAAACCATAATATTCATAAACTTCATTTATAAGCGTTTCCAGTTCAATATCTTCAATCATAATTCATTTAAATTTCTCCCAGGATTTGAAGTAATTTATCAACATCTACGGGTTTTGAGATGTATGCATCTGCTCCAGCCTCTAAACATTTTTCTCTATCTCCTGTCATTGCCTGCGCCGTTACGGCAACGACAAAAGTATTCTCTTGTGACGGAATGGCTTTTATAAGCGGAATGGCTTCATAACCGTCCATTTCCGGCATCATCATATCCATTAAAACAGCATCAATCGAACTGTCATTTTTTAATATTTTTAAAGCTTCTTCTGCACTTAAACAAGATAAACACTCAAAAGACCTTGCTTTCAAAGTGTTTACTAATGCAAAGATATTTCTGGAATCATCATCTACAATCAATACCTTTTTCTTTTCCATTTACAGTATTTTTAAAGATTAGATTTTATCGTATAACCAAACTCGAAGCAATGATAACAACTGATCGACATCTACCGGTTTTGTAATGTAATCTGAAGCTCCCGCCTTAATACATTTTTCCCTGTCTCCGGTCATTGCTTTGGCTGTTACGGCAATTACCGCTAAGTTAAGGAATTTAGGATTAGCCCTTATCTTTTCAGCTGTTTCATAACCATCCATATTTGGCATCATCATATCTAACAATACAACATCTGTATCTGGGTTTTCGTCCAGAATTTTAATGGCCTCTTTACCGTCAAATGCTGTAATAACATTCATTTTAAACGCTTCTAAGGCTTTAGAAAGCGAATAAATATTACGAACGTCATCATCCACAATCAATACTTTTTTCTCAAACAAAATATTATTTAAAGAATTCAGTTTTTTAGTACTCTCTTTTTTACCGTTTCCTTCTTTCTTGTTTTCTACCAAATGAAGGAAAAGCGAAACCTCATCGAGCATTCTTTGGTACGAATGCGCTGTTTTCACAATAATAGAATCGGCATATTTCTTAATCTTCAATTCTTCTTTAATAGACAAACTTTTTCCTGTAAATACGATTACCGGAAGATTCTCTAATCCCGGGCTTTTCTTTACACCATCCAGAATTTCGTAAGCTTGTTTGTCCGGAATTCCCATATCGAGAATTACACAATCTACATCTTTATCAGTCAGAACAGATAATCCTTCTGAAACATCACTTTTTATTTCTGAATTGATATTATACGTTTCCAGGAAATACGCCAGTGCTTTAGCATGCTGTGGATTATCCTCAATGATTAAAACCTTTTGAGATTCTTTATTGATAATATGTTCAATACGTTTAAAAACATCCGGAATTTTATCGAAAGCAACTGGTTTGTCTAAGAAATCTACGGCTCCTTTTAACAAACTTTCCTGTTTCAGTTTATGCGAAGACATAATGTGCACCGAAATATGCTTGGTATGCGTATGATTTTTTAATTCTTCTAAAACCTGCCAGCCACTCTTAACCGGAAGTTCGATATCCAGCAAAATTCCGATTGGTCTGTAAATCAGGGCAAAATTCAGGGCATAATCTCCTCTTACGGCTACTACTCCTTTATATCCTTTTTTCTGTGTAAAAGCCAGTAATGATTTTGCGAAATTGATATCGTCTTCTACGATCAGAATCACTTTATCGCCTTCTGTAATCGAATCACGGTCGTCTTCGATTTCTGCAGGAATTACTTCGCTGATGTATTTTGGCCTTGCTTCTTCGTTTTCAGTTTCAACTTCAATTTCTTCGACATGCGGAATTTTATTAACTGAAACTTTATTGATGGCAAATCCTAAAACAGGAAGACATAAGGTAAAAGTACTTCCTTCGTTTACTTTACTATGCAGGATAATTTCTCCTCTTAACAATTTCGCTAATTCACGACTGATTGACAATCCCAAACCTGTTCCGCCATATTTACGTTTTGTTGAACCATCGGCTTGTTGGAAAGCTTCGAAAATTAACGGCTGTTTTTCAACCGGAATTCCGATTCCTGTATCTTTTACAATAAAACAAATAATTTTATCATCGTCTGTATCTACTTTGATTTCAAGGGAAACGGTTCCTTTTTCTGTAAATTTAATAGCGTTTGAAATCAGGTTTTTCAGGATCTGCTCCAAACGCATTTTGTCTGTTTTAATGACAATTGGCGCATCTTTAGCGATGATTTCAAAGTTGATCCCTTTTTCTTTCGCTACTAAATAAAATAAATTATGCAGGTTGTCTGTAATTTCTTTAGTTGAAACATCCAGGAATTCCAAATCCATTTTACCGGCTTCAATCTTAGACAAATCAAGGATTTCATCAATCAATCCCAATAAACTGTTACCAGAACTCTGAATTACTTTTGCAAACTCAATTTCTTCATTGTTCATGTTTTTGTTGTTGTTTTCAGACAACAAACGGCTCAATAATAAAATAGAGTTTAACGGCGTTCTTAATTCGTGCGACATATTCGCCAAAAACTCTGATTTGTAGCGTGTTGTTAATTCAAGAGCTTCTGATTTTTTCTGAATTTCAGTATTTTTTTCTTCTAATAAAACACTTCTTTCTGAAAGCTCTTCGTTCGTTTGTTCCAATTCCTCCTGCTGTACGCGAAGTTCTTCTTCAGAAGCTTGTAATTTTTCGGTTTGAGCTTCCAATTCGGCATTAATAGCTTCCAGTTCGCTGTGCTGAATCTGAAGTTCTTCCGACTGTGATTTGGTTTCTTCCAGCAGTTCCATCACTCTTTTTCGGTTTTGAGTTGCTTTTAAAGCAATTCCGATATTATTGGAAACCATATTTAAAAACTCCAGTTGCAATACAGAGAAACCATAAATGCTGGCTAATTCTACTGCACCTTCTACTTTAAAATCTGTTAACGGAAGTGCCACAACATGAGTTGGTTTAATTTCACCCAAAGCATAATTGATCTGTATATCGTCTGGAGAAAGTGATTTTAATTCCAGCATTTTTCCGGAAACAATAGCCTGCCCAATAAGCCCTTCTCCTTTTTTGATTCTTTCTCTGTTTTTGCTCGGTATATAACTATATCCTCCGGTAACGATAAGTTCTTCACCATCTATTACATATAAAACCCCTGCACTGCTGTTAGTGTATTGACACAGAAATTCGATGACATCTTTTGCCAGTTTCTGAATCGTTTTTTCGCCCAGCATTTTATCATTCAAAGTGGCGACACCTGTTTGGAGCCATTCTTTTTGAGATAAAAGTTCAAAAGAGGTTTTTAAAGAATCCCTCATTTCATGAATCGATTCTCCTAAAGTTCCCAATGTATCGGCTTTTCGGTCATCAATCTGAACATCATAATTGCCTTTTGAAATCTGGATGGCAATTCCACCGATAACTTCTAATCTTTCTGCAATTTCTTTATCTTTTCTTTCAAGCTCACGTTGTAATGCTGATCTTTCATTGTAATCTTTGAGAATTCTAATCAGAAACACAATCGAAATAATAAATGCAATAAAGAAAGCAATAACAATCAGAATTAAACTGTAAGTCCCGTAACGTTCTGAATTGGCATTACGTTCTTCTAAAAGTTTCTGCTCTGTATTTTCGACTTTTTTGATGATTGCCCGAATTTCATTCATCATGTTTCGGCCTTCATTCAAATCAAAGATGAGTGTTTCTTTGCTTAAACGCTTTTTTACGATTTGATTATTAAGGTATTTAAAGAAGCCGGATCGTTTAGACCTTAGCTCATCAAGCATTTTTCTCTGAGAAGCATTATCAGATGTAAGTTCATCTAATTTGTCAAAATAATTATTCGATTTTGTTTCAGATTCATTAAAACGGTCTACAAACTGTTCATCGCCCGTAAGCAGATACCCTCGCATGCTGGTTTGGGCTTCTGTGATAATCGATGAACCCTCATTTAGATTATAAATTACATCCTGGGTATGGTTTACCCAAAAATTGCTGTTTAGTAAACTTTTAATACTAATAAAAGAAGCAACAGAACTAATAGTGAGTACAAATAGTGAAACCAGGGAACTAATTAGTAAATTTCTTTTAAAATTACCATTCATATATTTCTAAATTATTTTAGTTTGTATTTTAAAGGAAGTATAATAATAAAGCTTGCGCCTTGTCCTACTTCACTTTTAGCTGTTATTAATCCGTTATGTTTTTCAATTATTTTTTTTGCAATTGCAAGTCCGATTCCGGTTCCTTCGTAAGTCTGGCGATCGTTTAAGCTCTGAAAGATAATAAAAATTCTGTCGAGATAAATTTCGTCAAAACCAATTCCGTTATCCTTTACGGTAATTCTGCAAAAATTACCTTCAGGAGATGTGGGACTGTCAAATGATTTTTCAAGAATTGTTTCTGATGTAATTTCGATTATCGGCTTTTCTTCGCTACCGGAAAATTTCAATGCATTACCAATCAGATTTTGAAAAACCTGACGCATCTGACTCGGAATACTGTCTACTGTTGGAAGTTCATTGGTTTTGATAGTCGCATTTTTGTTCTCGATCAAATAATCAAAATCGGATAATACTTCTTGTAAAACCTCATTTAAATCTGTTCTTTCTGGTTTTACCTGAGCCGAAAGTCTGGAATAAGCCAGAAGATCGGTAATTAAGGTCTGCATTCTCTCAGCCGATTTTATGGTTCGGTTGACATAATCGATTGCTTTATCGTCGGTTTTTAAATAAAGATCTTTTATAATTTTGATGAAAATCTGAATCTTTCGTATAGGTTCATTCAAATCGTGCGAGACGACCCAGGAAAACTGCTGTAATTCGTGATTTCGAAGTTCCAGTTCTTCATTTTTCTGAACCAGTTCTTTAGTTCTTTCCGCAATTTTAATTTCAAGATTGTCCTGCGCTTCTTTTCTAATTTTGATTTCTTTAGAAAGCAGGTCTTTCATTATTTTGAGCTCGTTCTGTTGCTCGTAGATTTTAATGAAGGTTTTGACTTTTAAAATCAACAAATCAGAATCGACCGGTTTTGTAATGTATTCTACTGCCCCGGTTTCATATCCTTTAAAGATATATTTCTTCTCGGTATTAAGAGCCGAAAGAAATATCACCGGAATATCTTTGGTGCGCTGATTACCAGAAAGGATTTTAACGACTTCAAATCCGTCAAGTCCCGGCATCTGAACGTCCATTATAATCAGGCAATAATCTGTTTTTAGAATTTTCTTTAAAGCTTCTTCTCCAGATTCAGCACTATCGACATCGATATTATGCAGTTCTAATGTTTTCTTTAAGGCAATAATATTGGCCCGTATATCATCTACAATTAATACCATGCCCTCTTAAAACTAAATCTGTTATGAATCAAAACTGTTGAATTTAAATTATTATAAAAATTTTCTTATTTTTTTATGAAATTACAGAAGTAACTCTTAAAAACTATGCGGAAATTCTCAAATGTATAAAAAAATAACCGGGGGCATTTTTATCTAAATCAAAAATAGTTACAAAATTCCCACTTTTGATTGTCTTTTTAGTGATAGAGTACTATAATAAAGCATTAGAAATTTTGTGTTATTTTAACATCTTTGCAAAACAACCGTATTTTCATACAAAAAACATAATTTTATTTTTATTGAGGCAAACAAAATATCTTTTAGGACAACCCCATTTTTAGTTCTGAATTAAATTTAAGATGTATAAAAGAGAAAGATTATGACGAAGACAAAAACATTCCCCGAACAAAAACAAAATCTCCCTGGCAACGAACATATGATGAAACCGGAACCAGAGATCATTAGAGAAAATTATGTTGGAAGCGGAAAACTATTAGGAAAAACCGCTTTTATAACCGGCGGTGACAGTGGCATTGGACGAAGCGTAGCTGTTCATTTTGCCAGAGAAGGTGCCAATATTGCCATTGTTTATTTAAAAGAAGATAAAGATGCGCGCGAAACTAAAGAAATGATAGAAAAAGAAGGCCAGCAATGCCTTTTGATAAGCGGTGATTTAAAGGATGAAAAATTCTGCAAATCGGCGATTAAAAAATGTCATTCTACTTTTAAGAACATCAATATTATAGTGAACAACGCTGCAGTGCAATTTCCCGAAAAAGAATTGGAAAAGATTACCACTGCCAATCTTCATAAGACTTTTGAAACCAATATTTATCCGTATTTCTATATTACACAAGCCGCACTTCCGTTTTTAAAAGAAGGTGATGTGATTATCAATACGACTTCTGTAACTGCTTTTCGCGGAAGTGAACATTTGGCAGATTATGCCAGTACAAAAGGTGCAATTGTCAGTTTTACCAGATCGCTTTCTGGAATGCTGGCAAAACGAAAAATACGGGTAAACGGTGTTGCACCCGGACCAATCTGGACACCGCTTATCGTGGCAACTTTTGATAAATTATCTGATTTTGGAAAAGATAATCCGATGGAAAGAGCCGGACAACCTTCTGAAGTTGCACCTGCGTATGTTTTTCTGGCATGTGAAGACAGCAGTTATATTACAGGACAGTTTATTCATATTAATGGTGGTGAATTGGTTGGTGCGTAGTTTTTTTAACCGCAAAGAGCACAAAGATTTACGCAAGGGTCACAGAGTTTTTTAACCTCGCTAAGTCGCTAAGTTTTGTTTCACGCAGATTTGGCAGATTTTAGCAGATTTTTTTATCATCTGAGTCTTCATGAAAAGTACAGTTTTTCCACAATCTTGTCATCCTGAGGAACGAAGGATCACACGCGAGAATCGATAAAAATTGTCCGCTATACTTTGTGGAGTTTCTTGTGTGATCCTTCGTTCCTCAGGATGACAAAAATACGGGCAACGAATGAAAAAATCTCAGAGTAATAGAATTTCAGCATCTTAGCATCTTAGTATCTCAGAACCTTAGAATCTAAAAAAAAATGAACTATATAGACATCATTGGACTTTTTGCTGGAGCTTGTATTACCATCTCCACGATTCCGCAGATTTTGAAAGTTTGGAAAACCAAAAAAGTAAAAGAGATTTCTCTTAAAATGTTTGGCATTCTTACTTTTGGAATTGCGATATGGATTATTTACGGCATTTTGAAAAGTGACTGGCCAATCATTATCACTAATGGAATTTCACTTTGTTTGAATCTTATTATGGTATATTTTATTCTTCATTACGAAAAAGAATAGCGTTCTAAAGTATCTCACGCAGATTTAGCAGATTTAGCAGATTTTCTATTGATTTATAAATATTTTACTATCAAAACCTTCTAAAAAAGTAAAGCTCATACACAATCTTGTCCTCCTGAGGAACGAAGGATCACATGCGAGATTCGACAAAGATTGTCTGCCATACCTTGCGGAGTTCCTTGTGTGATCCTTCGTTCCTCAGGATGACAAAAAATACGTAAAACAAATAGAAAAACTTAGAATCTCAGTACCTCAGAATCTTAGAATCTTAAAGAAAAAAAACTGCTCAAATGAGCAGTTTTTTTTGAAGTATATGTCAGGCTTTTTAGCTAGCTAATTTCTGGTTGTACGATTTTAATTCTAACTGATATTTTTGCTTGAGTGTTCGCGACTGTAATGTTCTACGAATCATCTGCAAAGGCATTATTACAGTCGAAACACTTAAAGTAGAAAGTTTTTTAATTTCTGTTATTTGTTTGGAAGCAAAATGTAAAATCGGATTAAATGTGCTTAAATAGTTGTAACTGTGTTGCGCTATCTCCAATTGTAGAACTTGTCTTAGAATATTTCTCATCATCAAATAACGAACTGTTCCTCTTTTCGGAATTGCTTTTAATTCCTCAAATTTCTGTTCAATTTTATGATTTTCAGTTCCAATATAAATGTAATTACCCGACTCATTTGTAAATATTTTTTTGACTTGAGAAACAAAATCAGTTTCTTGATTATATACCGTTGTAGGCATACCAATTAAAGAAAATTGAATGTGTTTGTGACTGTCAAAATACAATACACTATTGATGGATGAAGAATTACTCATAATTCCTGACTGTTTTTTCTTTAAACCTTTCAAATCGCCATTTGCGCCGAAACTATGGTTTATGTTCCCTTTCTCACAATACACAAAAAATACTGGTGAAAACGGATTAGATTCAATACTTAAATTAACATCTTCGATAAAAGTAAAATCAAAATTGAGATAAGTCATTTCTTTCTCAAAACGAACACCAGAAATACTTCCTTTTGCCCATCTTGATTTAAAAGTCAATTTATATTCATTGGCAGAAATTGTTAATTTACCGCCAAAACTATCTTTAAAATTATTAAAAACAGCATCAAATCCTCCAGTATTTATGTAAAGTTTCTTCATTATAAGGTTTTTGGTTGAACAACTGATTAGTAATTATTTACGTACAAAAACTAACTTTGGTTTTTATCTTAATTTGTATACTTCAAATTTCGTTTATCTTGTCAATCAATTCCTTATACAATTTCGGAGAGATATTTCATAATTATTATTTTGCGAGGTACAAAGGTTCAAAGTGACAAAGTGACAAAGATTTTACTTCTAAGTGCTTTATGCATAAAGAAATTACGCCAACTAAATAAACCTTTGCCTCTTTGCAACTTTGCCACTCTATAACTCAAAAAAAGCAGCTGCCTCAAATAAATTTGAAACAACTGCTCATCAGCAAAATAAAAATATCAATCTATTTTTACCTCTTTATGTAAGTTCGTTTATGTCGGCATTTTTAGAATAATTGGCTTTTGGGATATCTTTAAAGAATTCAGCTTCTTCTAAATCCGCTGTGGGGCCATAACCTAATAAATGAGTTCCTTTTCTGTTATCTTTTGTTTCGATTACATATAAAATTGACATATCGTCCGGATCGCTCATTCCTTCATAGCGCTGATGTGCTACAATAAAAATATCTTCAGGTTTGTATTCAATTTTAGTTTCTGCATCAATTAATTGATCGTTTTCAAATAAATAAGTAACGGTATATCCTTGGTCCTGATATGCTTTTATATAGTCGGTTTCGTGTTTTGAATATTCTCGTTTCATAACTTTTATTTTAATCTGTTTATCAAATTTCCGTATTGAAAAGCGATAAAATTAACTCTAACGATTTTAATCGTAGCTCATTCAAAAATCATAGAAAAACTCATTTTATTTTTTATTAATTTTAACCATGCCTTACTCTGAGTAAGATTTTTTTATGCGAACTTTAGAATTATTACAAGACGACAAATACCCTTTTTAATGAATAACAATTATGATTTTTTGGCAAATGGAGGAGAAATGGGAGAACTTACCCGAGCCAAAGATTGGAGCAAAACACCCATTGGACCAGTAGAATTTTGGCCTCAAAGTCTTCGTACTACTTTGGGGATTTTATTAAATTCTAAATTTCCAATGTTTTTGTTTTGGGGTCCAGATCATATTTGTTTTTATAATGATGCCTATCGTCCAAGTTTAGGAAACGATGGCAAACATCCTGCAATACTCGGAGAAAAAGGAGCCGATTTCTGGTCGGAAATTTGGGATTTTATTCAACCTTTAATCAATCAGGTGTTGACTCAAAGCGAAGCAACCTGGCACGAAGATCAATTGTTACCCATTTATAGAAACGGTAAAATGGAAGACGTTTATTGGACTTTCAGCTACAGTCCTGTAAATGATGAGGAAGGAAAAACTTCGGGAGTATTGGTAATCTGTAATGAAACTACAGATAAGGTTTTAACCAACCAAAAGCTCAAAGAAAGCAATGAACGTTACTTAAACAGCATTTTACAGGCTCCCAACGCGATGTGTATTTTTAGAGGTTCAAATCATACTATTGAAATCGCCAATAAACTAATGCTCGAAATTTGGGAAAAAAAGGAAGAAGAAGTTCTTCATAAACCCGTTTTTGATGCACTTCCTGAAGTTCGCGATCAGGGATTGGAAGAAATTTTAAGAGAAGTTTACACTACAGGAGAAACTTTTACTGCTCAGGAACTACCTGTGAAATTATACCGAAAAGGCAATATTTTAACCCATTTTATCAATGTGACTTATGAAGCCTTAAAGGAATCTAACGGCGAAATATCTGGTATTTTGGCTATTGCCAATGATGTTACACCTCAGGTCAATGCACGTCATACTGTCGAAGAAAGCGAAAAACGTTTCAGAAATACCGTAAAACAGCTTCCACTTGGAATTGGTATTCTAAAGGGAGAAGATCTGGTTTTAGAAATGGCGAATGCGACTTACCTTCATATTATTGATAAAAATGAAAGTGATGTAATCGACAAACCCATTTTTGATTCGGTTCCAGAAGCTAAGGAGACTGTTTTTCCTTTATTAAAAAATGTTTTTGAAACAGGAGTACCTTATTATACGGATGAACTTCCTGTGACATTAAACCGCTATAATAGTGAAGAATTGGGTTATTTTAATCTGGTTTTTTATCCATTAAAAGAAAGTGACATTATTACCGGAGTTATTGTCGTAGCTTATGAAGTAACTGAAGAAGTAAAAGGAAGGCATCTTTTGACCGAAAGTGAAAAGGCTTTTCGAAATATAGTTATGGAATCTCCAATTGCAATGGCAATCTTTAGAGGAAATGATCACATTATTGAAATGGCCAATACGACCATGATTTATAGCATTTGGCAGAAAGAAGAAAAAGACGTCATTGGAAAACCGCTGATAGAAGTTTTTCCAGAACTAGTCACTCAAAAATATCCTGAATTATTAAATGAAGTGCTTCATAATGGAAAAACCATTCGTGAAAACGAAGCTATTGCTTATGTTGATATTAAAGGAAAACTCAAAAAATTCTACTTAGATTACGAATACACACCGCTTTACGAAAAAAATGGAAAATCATCGGGCGTGATGGTTACTGTTAATGATGTTACGAATAAAGTAAAAGCCAGAAAAAAACTGGAAACTGCTGAAGAAAGAGTCCGATTGGCTGCCGAAATTGGAGAAATTGCCATGTGGGATTTGGATCTTCAAACCAGAAAATTAATTTATAGTGATAATTTACTGGATCTTTTTGGTTTTGAAAAAGATAAAAAACTAGAACATCAGGATATCAGAAGCCGAATTCTTCCAGAAGATGAACCTATTATAGAAGAAGCTTTAGCCAAAGCTTTCAAAACGAGTATTTACAGATATGAAGCCCGTATTTTAAAATTAGACAATACCATCAGCTGGATAAAAGTACACGGAAAAGTGTTTTTTGATGAAAATAAAGAACCTGCCAAAATGATTGGAACTGTAATGGATATTACGGTCGAGAAAAACAATCAGCAGGTTTTGGAAAAAAGCGAGAAGAAATTCAGACTCCTTGCCGACTCTATTCCACAGCTTATCTGGACAAGTGATGCAATTGGAAATCTGAATTATTTTAATGAAACTTTTTATAATTACTGCGGTTATTCTAAAAATGAAATTGAAAAAAATGGATGGCTTCAAGTCGTACATCCTGACGATCGCGAAGAAAATGTCAAACTTTGGATGGAATCGGTTAAAACAGGTCATGATTTTCTTTTTGTACATCGTTTTAAGCGTTATGACGGTGAATATCGTTGGCAACTAAGCCGTGCAGTCGCTCAATTAGATGAATTTGGTAAAATTTCGATGTGGGTTGGAACCAGTACTGATATCGAAGATCAAAAAAACTTTACCAACCAACTGGAAGAACAAATTATTGATCGTACGACTCAACTCGAAATTCAAAATCGGGATTTAGTCAATATGAATATTGAACTGCAGTCTTTCGCCTATATTTCAAGTCATGATCTTCAGGAGCCTTTAAGAAAAATACAAACTTTCGCCAGCCGATTAAACGAATTGGATGATCAGAATATTTCGGCGAATGCCAAAACCTATTTGTCTAGAATTGAAATATCGGCAAGAAAAATGCAGACGCTTATACAAGATTTATTGACCTATTCCCGCGCAAATTCTGCCGATCGTGTTTTTACAACTGTAAATATAAATGACATTTTGGATGAAGTAATCAGCGATTTCTCAGAAAAAATTGAAGAAAAGAAAGCTAAAGTAGAATTCCATGATTTGGGAGAAGCTGTATTGATTCAGTTTCAATTCAGACAACTATTACACAATTTAGTAGAAAATGCTTTAAAATTCTCTAGAAACGGTATTCCACCAAGAGTGCAAATCTCAGTTACAGAAGTAAATGGAAGTGCTATTCCAAATGCCGAATTTAAGGATAAAATCTATCACCATCTGAAAGTTTCGGATAACGGAATTGGTTTTGATATGGAATACAAAGAAAAAATCTTTGAGGTATTTCAGCGTTTAAATACCGAAAGCGAATTTAAAGGCACTGGAATTGGTCTTGCAATTGTCAAGAAAATTGTTGAAAACCATAAAGGTTTCGTCACCGTTTCCAGCGAAAAAGACAAAGGATCAACTTTTAATGTTTTTATCCCTGATTTATCGTAAAAAATTAAAATTTGAAAACAAAATTAGATTTGGTTGGAATAAATTTATCCCACTCAATCTGAATAGCTAGTTCTATTGATTTGATAATATCACTCATCAAAATCGGTTTTGTTATAAAGGCATTTGCTCCCAAAGCTCGGCATTTCTCAATGATTCCAGGTTCGCTCGAAGTAGAATAAATTACAACCGGAATATCTTTTTTATAGTCGGAATTTCTAAGCTCTTCTAAAACATCGAATCCATTTTTTCCTGGCATATTCAAATCTAGAAAAACTACATAAGGGGTTGATGGCGGATTAAATATGGCGCTTAGCAGTTTATCTCCTCCACTATAGGTCTGTAATTTAATTTCTCTTGATATCGAATCTACTGCGTCTGTAAAAATGCTGATATCATCTTCATCATCGTCAGTATATAATATAGTGTAATCAGCCATGGTATTTTCGCGTGTAAATTTTAATCATTCCAAATATAGGGTATTTTTTTGGGGTAAGCCCAATTTTGAATTAAATTCCTACAATATCTCAAATTGGAATCTCATAATTTCTATGTTTTATTATATAATAAGAAAGAAATTAAAAATCCCAACTTTACATTTCATTAATTATTAGACAAATACAAACTTAAAATACAACATCATGGGAGATCATAAAGACCTTACAGACGAATTTGCTGTCGATAAAATTAAAGATCTGGCAGAACATATTAAAACCTGTATGTTTTGTACATACAATGAATATAGATTACAATCAAGACCAATGTCTGTGCAGAAAATAGACGATTTAGGACAACTTTGGTTTTTATCGGATCGAAACAGTAGTCAAAATGCTGAAATTTCATTAAATCCAACGGTGGAAATTTTCTTTTCTGAACCGCACGACAAATTCCTCACATTACATGGAACGGCAAGTATTTCGTATGATCGAGAAACGATTAAAGAATTATGGAGTCCGATTGTAAAAGTCTGGATGCCTGGGGGCGAAGACGATCCAAATTTAAGTGTAATCAAAGTAGTACCGGAAGACGGTTATTATTGGAATAACAAAAACGGTAAAATGGTTGCTATTGCTAAAATGACCGCCGCCTTTGTTACTGGAAAGACAATGGATGACGGAATTGAAGGTACTTTGAAACTTTAATCGTGGGGTTGGTTTAACCGTAAAGTTCGCAAAGAATACGCAATCCCGATAGCTATCGGGAGCAAAGTTTTTTTTAGCCACAGATTAAAGGATTACAAAGATTTCAAAAAATCCTAATAATCTTTTTAATCAGTGGCTAAATATTTAAAACTTAAAGTCCGCAAAGTTTTATTAAAAAAGCTTTGCGGACTTTGAGGTTTTTACCTATTTCTCAAAAAATCTTTGTGGACTTTGCGTATTCTTAGCGAACTTTGCGCTCCATAACACCTAAGCTAAAATTAAACATTCATTCGTTTTAATTCTAATGCATTCAAAATACCAGCCTCACTTGCTGTATTATTAAAATAAACAAATCCCTTCTTTGTAGAATCAATATTACTATTTATATCAGTTAACTCATCAGTAGAATAACTGGAATGAAACATTTTGGGAATTCCGTGAAATCTAATATACAATAAAGGAAAATCTTTAAAGATAGTCTGTGGAAGATTGGGATGACTCACACTGCAGAATGTAATGTTGTTTTCTTTAAAAGAATTCCAGACTTCTACATTCCACCAGCTTTCATGTCTGAATTCAATTACATTTTGAAAGTCGTAATTCAAAATGTCAATTATACTATTCAATTTTTCTTTACTAAAAGCATAACTAGGCGGAAATTGAAACAAAATTGCTCCCAGTTTATCCTTCATTCCATTTTTACAAATAGTATAAAAGTCATTTAAAAGATTTTCACAGTCTTGAAGTTTTTTGATATGCGTAATTTCTTTTGGGACTTTAATAGAAAACAAAAAAAAGTCAGGCGATTTATCATACCAATTTTGAAAAATCTTAAGAGTTGGAAACTTATAAAAACTGCCATTAAATTCATAAGTATCAAAATGCTGGCAGTAAAAATTAAACCATTCTTTTGATGGCAAAGTCTGCGGATAAAATACTTTTTTCCAAAAGCTGTTATAATAACTCGAGCAACCTATTAAAACTTGATTTTTCATATGTATAATTCTTGACAATTGGAACAGAAAAAACTTCTGCGTTTTCGGTCTCCAGTCTGTTTTTTGTGAAATGGCAGATTACATCTCATACAAACACTTTTGGTGTAAGCTTCCCAATGTTGTTTGAGTTCAAATTTCTTTTTCCAATACAAAAATTCAAAACTATAAATCGAACATTCGGCAATGATCTGACTGATTTCATTTGGCGGAATTTTTCCAATTATAGATTCGGGGTGAACGTAGCAGCGGTACAATACTTCATTTTTAATGATATTCCCTACTCCCGCAAAAATGTTTTGATCCAGGATTACATCACAAATCGTTTTATCCGGCATTTTTTCTAAACTGACTTGCGCCTTTTTTGGATTCCAGCTTTCATTCATTACATCGACACTCCAATCATAATGAGAATTAATATCCCCTTCTAAGAATTTAACGGAACAGGTGTAGAAATTGAGTTCTCCATCTTCAAAAACCAGACTTAAACGCGGCGTTGATTCTTTACGTTCGTTAACTCTATAAGTGCCAAACATCAGCATATGAATTTTAACGGTAAAAGAATCAAAACAAATTAAAAAATGTTTACCCCAGGTTTTGAAGGTATTAATCGTTTTATCTTTTAGTCGGGAAATATCAATACTCGCATTTCCGGAAACAGAAATGATTTTATTTCCGGTAAATTGCTGCACATCTTCTTTTAAAATCACTATGGAAGGACCTTCGGGCATATAATTTTCTTTAGGTTTGTATAAAAAAGTGCAGTCCGAAAACTGCACTTATAAATATATTTTATTTTTTACTCAATTTCGGCAGCTTCAAGATTCACTGCATTTACGGCAACCTCTGTTAGAATTTTATCTGCACCTTTTTCTTCATCGAGTGTCTGCTCTAAAAGTGTCGCAGCTTCCGGCAATCCTAAAGTTTCGGCAAATTGTCTCAATGTACCGTATGTCGCAATTTCATAATGCTCAATTTTTTGGCTCGCGGCAATAATTGCGGCATCGCGCACTACGCCAATTTCGGTTTCTTCCAGCATTCCTTTGGCTTCTTCAATAAGACCTTCCATTGCATCACATTTTTTAGCTGTGGCTTTTTTGCCTAGAATTTTAAAAACTTCCTCTAGACGAGTAATTTGTTCTTCGGTTTCGGTTAAATGATTGTCAATTGCATCTTTCAATTCTACTGAAGAAGCATTTTTAACCATTGTTGGCAATGCTTTGGTCAAAGCTTTTTCTGCCCAATAGATATCTTTTAAGCCATCTTCAAATAATTCTGTAAGTCCAGAAGCTGCATTCGATTTTGGTTTTGTAACGCCTCTAGGCGTTGTTTCATTTGCAGTGGCTTTTTTACTATTCGTAGTATTCTCTGTAGTTTTCATGGTAATAATTTTTATGATTAATAAGATGATAAAATTACCTACTGAAAAATCAGACTGGTTATATGATTCCTTCTTTAAATTTCATTCTAAGCATCTGTTAATTATACAATTACATCAAACAATCGTATAATAATTTCTAAGTCATTCAGACTTAAATTTGAAAATATAAATTACTAAAATTGAATATCATGGATACTAAAGATAAAAGAAACAGCCCTTTTCCTAAAGATCCGGGAAATCCAAATACTTCAGACAGAAACACTGTCATGAATGAGGAACTTTATGACTTAAATACGGAGAGAACCCAAAGTAGTAATGCTGAAGATGCAGAGCGAGGTTATACTGTTCGAGACGGCCATAATCCGAATAAACCAAATCCTGATGAAAAAATTAATGGTTATGATGATGATGATTTGGATGATTTAAATGACGATTTTCATAATGACAGAGATTTGGAAGATACCGATGACGATGTCTATGAAGTGGTTTTGGAAGAAGGAGAAGAATTTGACGATGAGTTTGATGACGAAGAGGAATACATCGAAGAGGATTTAGATGATGAAGTTGAAAACGACGAATTTGACAATCCTGCTGATACATTCGAAAATGACTTTAATGAAACCGAAGATGTTTTAGAAGACATCGACGATGATGAAGATTATGAAAACAACAATTATGTCGAAGACGATGTGCAACGTCCAAAGAAAAAAAATAAATTTACAAAGGAAGACCAAAGAAGGTTCTACTAAACAATTAAAAAAGCCGTTAAGAAAAATTCTTAACGGCTTTTTGAGTTTAAAATTTAATTAATCGCCAATAATTTTTAATACCGGGATATCGTCCATTCGCGCCAGGCGTTCTGCCAGACCTGCTCTCGCTTCATTAAGTTCCTGTTCTGCTTTGCCTAATTCTATATACCATTGCTCTTTTCCTGTTGGAGAAGTTTCCAACTTTCGCACAATTTCATAGATTTCGCCCTCAGCTTCCATCACTTTTAATCTTTTATAATAAGTCAAACTTTCGGTCATGTGTGCCAATGCAATCATCGCGGTTAAAAAAGGATGATTGTTGGTTACATTAACATCTTTTACCCTGCCATGTTCTAATTCTACTTTTAAGGCAAAAGCAAATTCTTCCATATTAAAAGCTTCGTGTTTACTTTTTGGATCCAAATAGGCTCTTATGGCATGCACATTATTCATAGTCGAAAGATCAACATCTGTTTTTTTACTATTTAAATCTTTAAAAACTACGTTCGCAATTGCTCTTGCTTCAGCAATAGTGGGATCATTTTTAGGATTCTCAAAATCACGAACCGACCAATCCCAATTTTTAGGATGAACCGGTTTAATGTATTTTTCGCAAAAGTCTGTTACATCATTTTTAAGGCTTACCATCTCATCATCTCTTTTGATATAAACATCCTGATAAGCACCGCTTTTTGTTCCCATGATTGATATTTTTTCTTTATTGAAACCACAAACGACACATTATCGAAATAAATGTGCCGTTGTAGTTTGTTCTTTATTTACTGATATTCTTCTTTATACTCTTGATCTTCCTGAGATTAACGAGATAATAAATAATACTAAAAATATGAAGAATAAAATTTTAGCAATACTAGCTGCTCCAGCGGCAATTCCGCCAAAACCAAATATTCCCGCCACTATGGCTAGAATAATAAAAATGACTGTCCAACGTAACATAATAATAGTTTTTTAGTTAATAATGATTTTTGTTTGTATGTCAACCTTTTAAGCTTTTAGAGAGATGCAGTAACTCCATATTATTGACACGGTGATTCCAAATCGATTTGATAATTCTGAATCAATTCAGAAAACGCGGTTTCTGTTCTTGAAAAATATTTCTTTGTACTTCGGCTTTTCTTTACTTTATCAAAATACTTCTGAATAGTTCCATCTTCGTAAGTTGAAATTAAAAGCGGATGCACATAATAATCTTTGCAGACTTTTCTTGTATTTCCTAATGCTTCAGCGGTTAAGTCAAAGGCTGTTATAACATTTTGTTTGATCTCTTTTTCATCAGAAGTAACTCCTAATTCCATCAAACTTTCAAAAAATATAATCGACGCTGCCCAGGTTCTAAAATCTTTTGCACTGAAATATTCACCTGAAATTTCATGGAGATATTCATTAACCATGTGGCTGTCCAATACTTTCTTTTCGCCGTTTTTGTCGTAATATTTAAAAACTTCCCAACCCGGAATTTCTTCACATCGGCTTACGAGTTTTATCAATTTTTTGTTTCGGGTTGTAATCGTATGTAGTTTTCCTTTTTTACCGATAAACTCAAACCGAAGCGAATTTTTATTGATATTGATGTGGCGTTTTCTTAAAGTAGAAAGTCCGTATGATTTATTGTCTTTGGCATATTTCTCGTTTCCGATTCTAATATGCGTTTCCTCCATTAACCTAATTACCAAAGCTGTAACTTTTTCTTTCGACCATTCTTTCTTTTCCAAATCAATATCAACTTGTTTTCTGATCGATGGAAGTTTAGCGCCAAATTCGGCTATTTTATAAAATTTGGTTTGATTCCGAATCAAATTCCATTTTGGATGATAACGATATTGTTTTCTTTTTTTATCGTCTACTCCTACTGCCTGTAAATGTCCGTTTGTGCAATCGGCAATACGAACATTTTCCCATGCTGGAGGTAAAACCAAACTTTTTATTCTTTTCAATTCCGATTTCGATTTGACATTTCGTCCATTCTTTTTATAGACAAAATCTTCACCTTCGCGGCAGCGTACAATCGTCAGCTGATTGTCATTTATATACTCCAGATCTAGTTTTTCGATCACTAAATGTGGCGCTTTTATCAGCTGGTTCATTAATAATTCTTTTCTTGCTGCGTTCATGGTATTTGTATTTTTATCACATCGATAAAATGAATTGAATTTTAATTATTTCTAAGAGACTCTATAAGTCCTTTTTTGTTCATATAAGATCTTCCTTTGATTCCGACTCTAGAAGCTTGTTTTTGAAGCTCTTCTTTTGTCCATTCTTCATAAGGTTTCGCTTTTCCACCTTTCTTTCCTGCATCCGGCGTATTGGCAATACGAGCAGATTTTTCTTTGCTGTATCCTTTTTTTACCAACGCTTCATATTGCTCTTCATTTTTAATTCTAGGATTTGGCATGACTTTAAATTTTAATGGTTTGTATTTTTAAAATCTTATAATACAAAGTTCATCCGAAAGCGAAAGAATTTCGTTACAGAATTTTTGTTGGAAATTTCATATTTGTGGGATGGGAATTGTGAAAGGCTGGATATAAAAAAATCCCGCTCATTGTAATGGCGGGATTCTTTCGCAAAAGCTATAAAAATCAAATTATCATATTTATTCCAGTTTGCTTCTAATAGCTGACATAATCTCTTTATAATTGGAAAAATTATCAGGTGAAATTATTATGATATTATTGTCATCTAATTCCAAAATAGTAAAAGTATAACCATCTGTAAGATGACCTGATTTAGTTTGCATCCTTATTTTTTTATTTTTCAAACTAGTAATAGACGTGAAAGGAATTTTTTCTTTACGTCCAGATAGGACAAATATTCTTTCGATTTCCTGATCTGTAACGATTAGTTTGAAAACATTAATTAAATCCAATGCTGCAAAAAAGAATAATAGCAAAAACACAGACGATACTATAAAAACAGGGTTTTTACTAAGTTGTGAATATTGAGAAATACTATTTAAGCATAGATATAATGTAAAAATAAAAAGTAAAAAACCGATTCCAATTCTTACCCAAAATAACTTTCTAAATTTCGATCTGATTTCCATAAATAATTTTAATTAACTCCAATTCATATCAATTAAAACTCTATTTCCCTTAATCTTAATTTTTCCGCCATAAGCACCTTTTTTGGGATGAATCTCATATATGAAGGTGCATCTTCTTTTATCGGTTTATTATTTTTAAATCCTTTACTTTCCTGCATCCATTTTATTATCTGTGAATCAGAACAAGTAAATTCAATTATAAACAGTCTACTAAACATGCTTCCTCTTTTTCCCAATGTGTGATATTGGCATTATTTGGAAGTTTTTGCAGTTCTCCCTAACTTAAAGCTGCTTCGATAGCTTTCTCTCTAAACCAAGTGGAGAGAAAAAATTAATGCAGAGACAAAAAACTCAAAAAAAAAAGAAAATTCTTACAAAAATATAAATACTTCTCATAAATCAATAACAGTCACCTCTTTTAATTTACCCAATATCTCTAAATATCTGTATCTGCTAATATAAATATATTACAAACTTTTTCATCTAAATAATATAACAATCTTCAAAAATCCTGTAAAATTTTCTTACAGCTTCTCAATAATTTTACATCATAACATTTAAACCATACAATCATGAAAAAGTTATTATTAGCCGGAAAAGCCATTTTAGGAGCAGGATTAATTATTATATTCCTTCAATCTTGTAAAAACGAAACCAAACAAGAAGACCCAAAAGAAGTTGCAGAAGATGCAAACGAGGCTAAATTTGATTCTATAGACAGTAAAGAAGATGATTCTGAATTTTTAGTAGATCAGGCTGAAATCAATTTGGCTGAAATCGAAATAGGAAAACTGGCACAAAGTAAAAGTACCAATCCGGAAGTGAAAAAATTTGGTAAAATGCTTGTTGATGAGCATACCAAATCAGCTTCAGAGGTAAGCGCTTTAGCGAAAGCAAAAAACTTTACTTTACCAACTTCGCTAACAGAAGAAGGTCAAGAGGAATATAAAAAGCTAAACGAAAAATCAGGTGTAGATTTTGATAAAAAATTCGCAGATATGATGATCGATGGTCACGAAAAAGCAATTAATAAACTTCAAGACGCCTCTAAAAATGCGGTAGACGAAGATGTAAAAACGTGGGCATCTAACAATATTGCGGGTTTAACAGCACATCTAGAGCATGCAAAACTATTGAAGCAAAATCTGGATAAAAAGTAAAATAAATTTAATTGGTTATTTATTTTATTTTAAGCAGCGGAGTTTGAGTAGATTTTTTTCACAATTTAGTTCTAAACCCCTCAAATCTTCGCTAAAAACCCCCTTAAGAGTTGAATTGCTTAAGGGGGTTGTTTTTTGAAACTTAGTAGCTTAGCATCTTAGAGTCTAAGTATCTCTGAAATTTATTTCCCAGCTATCTTCTGCAACTGTTCCGGATATCTTGCTCCTTCAATTGTTATTTTGGAAGCTGCTTCATCAATTTCTTTAAGGTCTTGTGCTGAAAGCTGCAAATTTAGTGCACCAAGATTTTCTTCTAAGCGATGCAGTTTGGTTGTTCCTGGAATCGGAACGATCCATGGTTTTTGAGCCAGATTCCATGCCAATGCCATTTGTGCGTTTGTTACTCCTCTGTCAGCAGCCATTTTTCCTAATAAATCAACAAAAGCCTGATTTGTTTTTCTTGCTTCAGGAGCAAAACGTGGCAGTGAATTTCTAAAATCTGTACTGTCAAATCGCGTATTTTCATCAATTTTTGCGGTTAGAAAACCTCTTCCCAACGGACTGAAAGGCACAAATCCAATTCCGAGTTCTTCTAAGGTTGGGAAAATTTCTTCTTCCGGTGTTCTCCACCAAAGTGAATATTCACTCTGCAAGGCTGTAACAGGCTGAATCGCATGCGCACGACGAATACTTTCTGCGCCAGCTTCTGAAAGTCCGAAATGTTTCACTTTTCCTTCCTGAATTAAATTTTTGATAGTTCCTGCAACATCCTCGATTGGAACATTCGGATCTACACGATGTTGATAATACAAATCAATTACATCAGTATTCAATCTTTTTAATGAGCCTTCAATACTTTTTCTAATCCATTCCGGACGGCTGTCTAATCCTTTTTTAGAATCTCCTTCCAAAAAACCGAATTTAGTTGCAATTACAATTTTATCGCGAAAAGGCGCTAAAGCCTCACCCAGCAACTCTTCATTCAAAAAAGGTCCGTAACATTCTGCAGTATCAAAAAAAGTAATTCCTTTTTCATACGATGAACGCAAAAGACTGATCATTTCATTTTTGTCATGAGCAGGACCATATCCAAAACTCATTCCCATACAGCCCAGTCCCAGTGCTGAGACTTCCAGACCGCTATTTCCTAGTTTACGTGTTTGCATTTTTTTTCTTTTTTTAGGTACAAAGGTGCAAAGGGACAGAGTTGCAAAGGTTTCTTAATAAAAACCTTTGCAAGTTTAAATCCCTGTCACATTAAACCTAGTTTTAAATTCTTTTTTATTGGTTTGACAAAAGCTCAAAAATTTCTTAAAGAAAAGCCTCTGAACCTTTGTTACTTTGTCACTTTGAACCTATTTCAAAGACTCCATATCAATCACAAATCGATATTTAACGTCTCCTTTTAATAATCTTTCGTAGGCATCATTCACATCATTTACGCCAATTACTTCTACATCTGATGTAATGTTGTGCTCTGCACAGAAATCAAGCATTTCCTGAGTTTCTTTAATTCCTCCAATTAGTGAGCCTGAGAAACTTCTTCTTCCTAAAATCAAACTGAAAGAGGTTACAGGAAGCGGCTCCATCGGCGCACCAACAAGTGTAAGTGTTCCATCAACTTTTAGTAAATTTAAATAAGCATCGATATTGTGTTCAGCAGAAACGCAGTCTAAAATAAAGTTTAAACTTCTGGCATGTTTTGCCATTTGTGTTTCGTCTGTAGATAATACAACCTCATCTGCTCCAAGACGTTTGGCATCATCGGTTTTAGATAATGAAGTCGTAAAAACCACAACGTGAGCTCCCATAGCTTTTGCTATTTTGATTCCCATATGTCCAAGACCTCCAATTCCAACGATTCCTACTTTTTGACCAGGTCCTACTTTCCAGTGTTTTAATGGTGAATAAGTTGTGATTCCTGCACACAATAGTGGCGCTACAGCAGCAAGATTTAATTTGTCTGAAATGTGCAGAACGAAGCTTTCATCAACTGTAATACTCTGAGAATAACCTCCGTAAGTTTGTCCTCCTAAATGTTTGTCTGGCGAATTAAATGTCTGAATATTTCCTTCGTCACAGAACTGCTCCTGATCATTTTTACAATGTTCGCATTCTCTGCAAGAATCTACCATACAACCTACTCCTGCCAGATCGCCAACTTTGAAACCTTTTACATGTTCTCCTATTTTTGTAATACGACCCACAATTTCATGTCCGGGAACAATCGGATAAATGGTTCCATGCCATTCGTTTCTAGCTGTATGTAAGTCTGAGTGACAGATTCCGCAGTATAAAATTTCGATTTCAACATCGTGTGCCTGTACTGCTCTTCTTTGAATATCTAAGGTTTGTAAGGGTGCTTCGGCTGCTTCTGTACCAAAGGCTTTAATGCTTTTTGTTTCCATTTTTTTTTATAATTTGTTTAGTTTTTTTGTTTCAGGTTTCAGGTTTAACCGCAAAGAGCGCAAAAGTTTACGCAAAGCACGCAAGAAAATAAAACTCTGCGACTTCTCGACTTTGCGAGATTTATGCATCAAGCAAAAAAACTTAGAATCTCAGTATCTTAGAACCTTAGCAACTTTACTAGAAACTACTTAAGAGAAAATACTCTCCATCGGTTACGGGTTCCATCCAAACGCCGTGACCTTTATCTACTTCTGTAATAATGGCTACATAAGAGAATTTCTCAAACGGAGTGGCACCGTACCAGTGTTCTATACCTGGTAAAATAGTCACGACTTCATCTTTTTTAAGCATTCTCACTGCACTTCCTCTTTCCTGATAATAACCACTTCCTTCTTTTGCAATCAGCATATGCAAGCCTGCATTACTATGCCAATTACTTCTTGCGCAAGGCTCGAAAGTCACTTCCTTTACAACAGTGTTTTCTGGATGAATATCACTGGTTTGTTTTTTATAGGAAACGTCACCCGTCATATAGGTGTTCGGGACTTTTCCTTCTTCGATAACGGCTGAATAATTTGTTGACATAAATTTACTTATTTTTTGAGTTTGATTTTATTTTAAACTTATATATTATTCATTACCAAAACGTTAAGAATAAACCATTATTCTTTTTTGTATAATGTATAAATTCACTGTTTGGTTAATTTCCCTTCCAGTTGGTGTAAAATATTCTAAAAGCTGAATCTCGCTTTAGAAAATAGAGTTGTTAATTCATTTCAGAGTTTTTCATAATTTTTTCGGTTTTAGGAATTATCAGAATCAGGAAACTAAATTGGAGAAAGCTAGAAGACGCTTTATGAAGTAGTTATTTAGTCCGTTAAAAGCTGATAAATGATTAATACTGTAATTTCAGAGGCAAAATTAGGCTAACAATGCTTCTGAAAAATAACAATATTCAAACAAAAAATTATGAAATTGAAACAATTTACATACGAAGTGATTTTGGAACCGTTCCAGTAAGCCTTTTAAAATAGTTGTTAAAATAACTCGGATATTCAAATCCAAGTGAATAACCGATATCAGAAATACTCCAATCGGTATGCTGTAATAATGCTTTGGCTTCGTTTATAATTCGGTCTGTAATATGAGCTGTTGTTGGTCTTCCTGTAATTTCTTTCACAGAACGATTTAAATGATTGACATGAACGGCTAGACTTTGCGCGTAATCCTGCGGTGTCTTTAATGTTAATGGCTCATTTTTGGTTTCTATCGGAAATTGTCTTTCTAATAATTCTAGGAACAAAGAGGTAATTCTCGAAGAGGCATTTTTATGTTTGAAGAAATTCTCAGAAGGCTGCATCTTCATAGATTCGTGAATAATCAAATTGACATAACTGCGCATCAAATCGTCTTTAAAAACATAATCGGTTTCATATTCCTGAATCATTTTTTGGAATAATGAGTCTATAAAAACCTTTTGCTCAGCGTTTAAAGAAAAAATTGGCGTTCCTCCTATTTTAAACAAAGGCGATTCCTGCAAGGTTTCAGAACGGTCATTTGCTCTCAGGAATTCTTCTGTAAAAACACAGGCATAACCTTCATAAGTCTCAGAAAGCGTTTCCCAGGAATATGGAATAATCGGATTACCAAAAAACAAGATACTTCCGTCGGTTTCTATTCCACGGTCGGCGTATTGTATAAGGCTTTTACTGGTATTGATGCAGATTTTATAAAAGTCTCTTCGGCTGTAAACGGGAACTTTACTAAAATCCCCATTTATAGGATACACTTTAAATCCCTTCATTTTTAAATCTGAAGTAAAATCGCAATTCTGAGTTTCTGTCTGATTATTCATTTTGCAAAGTTATGAAAATCAAACAATATTATTTTGGTTTATTTTTGTTTCAGGTTTTAAGTTTCAGGTTTAACCGCAAGGAGCGCTAAGATTTACGCAAGGTTCGCAAGTTTTTTTTTATAGAAGAAAATGATCTCGCAAAGTCGCTAAGACGCAAAGAAATTGGAAAACTCTGCGTCTTAGCGACTTTGCGAGATTCTATTGTTCTTTTTTTGCGTGCTTTGCGTAAATCTTAGCGCTCCTTGCGGTTAAAAATTAATTCTTCAAGCTTCCGGTTCTTAATCCTTTCGCGGAAGCGGATAAAATAACTTCTTTGGCATTATCCTCTTTTTGGATAATGATTTGGGCATAACCATTAAAAAGCTTTCTTTTCCAAGGCTCTGCTGGAGTTATAATCTGAATAACTCCAGGGTCTGTATTCATAACGTCCCAGTCTTTTACTTTTAGCAAAGGCGTTGCTACTATATGAATCGTATTTTTTCCTTCTTTTAAAATCGCTGTATTAAAAGTATATTTTTGAGCATCTTCTTTACTTGGTTCTACTTTAGTTCCGTTTACAAAAACAACGGTTTCTACACCTATTTTCTTGTAGAAGAAACTTACCGTATTTTTAACCGAATTATTTTTCAATTCAAATTCCCCTCTATAAATATAACTTGACGCTTGTTTTTTGTAATCACGGTCTTTAAAAGCAGTTATCCATTCACTTTCCGGGTAATTTGATAATTGCTGAGGCAAAACCGAAGTTGTTCCTTTTTGTTCCTGAAAATTCGTTATCGAAACCAAAGCCAAATCATCTATAAACTGATCGTTTTCTAGTGAAGTTGGATTACCATTTCCTACGCCTAAAATTTTACCGCCCTTTATCGCAAATTCGATTTCATCGTTTGCGATGGGAACATGTAAGCCATTTTTATCTGTAACTTCAACTGTAACTACAGAAACATTTCCTTTTACAACATTTTCTTTATCCAAAGACAATTTTATATTTTCGGCTTTTCCTGTGGTTTTCTGAATTTCAGTCAGTACTTTTTTACCGTTTTTATAACCTACGGCTTCTAAAGTTCCCGGCGTATAATTTACTTTCCATTCTAAATGGCCGTTTTGTTCCATTTTCTTTTTTCCAAGGCTCTTTTTGTTTAGGAAAAGTTCCACTTCATCGCAATTTGAATACGCCCAGACATCAATTGCTGTGCCTTCCATTCCATTCCAGTTCCAATGCGGTAATAGATGCAAAACAGGTTCTTTTCCCCACCAGGATTTCAGATAAAAAACATTGTCTTTAGGAAAACCGCAGACATCCATCATTCCGAAATACGAAGTTACCGATGGCCAGCCATAAGGCGTTGGTTCTCCTCGATAATCAAAACCCGTCCAAATAAACATTCCGGCCAGATAAGGACGTTCCGAATAAAACTTCCAGCCTTCTTCTATACTGTAAAAAGTCGGTCTTGGCTTTTTGTCATAAGCACTTTGGTAATGTTTGGCATCGTCTGTAAAATAAATCCCTCGGGTTGCAAACGTAGAACCTTCCTCCGTTCCCATTCCGGGCTGATTTTTAAACTGATTTCTATGTGCATCAATATCTCCGTTTCCAAGATAATTATAACCCATAATTTCAACTACAGACGAAATCCCACTTTTAAATCCACTGCTAATTCCAACTGTTACTGGTCTTGTCGGATCGATACTTTTGGCAAAATTCTGCATTACATTGGTAATTCTTTCACCTACAATACCTCCTTCAATATTCCATTCTTCATTTCCAACCGACCAGCAGAAAATACTGGGATGATTTCGGTCACGTTCCATCATTCGCTGTAAATCATTTAAATGATAATCGTTAATTCCCATTAAACGGGTTTCATCAATCACCAACATTCCTAATTCGTCACAAGCTTTCAATAATTCAGGAGTCGGTGGATGATGCGAACAACGATACGCATTTGAACCCATTTCTTTGAGCTTTTTAATTCTATAATACTGAATTTCATCTGGCAATGCCGTACCAATTCCTGCATGATCTTGATGATTGTTGGTTCCTTTCAGTTTTAAAGGTTTTCCGTTAAGGAAAAAACCATTTTCAGCATCAAACTTAATGGTTCTGATTCCAAAAGTAGTTTCATAACTGTCAATTACTTTTCCATTTTGCTGAATTTGAGCAACCAAACGATATAAATTTGGAGTATCAATATCCCACAAAAGTGGATTTTTTACATTTAGTTTTGAAGTAAAAGTTGCTGTTTTATAAAATTCAGGCGCAGTAACTTTTTCAGAATTTGTCACAATCTGTTTGTTCGAACCATCAAAAATAGTTTGAATAACTTCTAACGATCCTGTAAAATTCCCTTTATTTTCCATAGAAACTTCTGCCGTTATTTCTGCATCATTATTTTTCAATTCAGAAGTGACATAAGTTCCATTTGCCTTAACATGAATCGGATTTGTTTTCTGTAAATACACATGTCTGTAAATCCCTGCTCCCTCATAAAACCAGCCTTCTTCCATAGAAGCATCGGCACGGACAACGATTGTATTTTCTCCACCATAATTGACATAAGCCGTTACATCGTATTCAAAACCGTTATAACCGCTTTGTTCTGTTCCGAGATAAAATCCATTAAAAAATACTTTGGAATTTCTAAAAACACCATCAAATTTTATGGATATAATCTTACCTAAATCACTTTCCGGAATATTGATTTTCTTTCTGTACCAGCCAATGCTTTTTTCAGGATAATTTTTACCTGCTGCCTTAAATCCATGACTAAAACTGGCGCTTTCGCTAAAAGGCTGTTCAACCGCCCAATCGTGAGGAAGATCCAATTTTCTCCATGCCCGGTCGTCAAAATCTTTTGCTGCAGGTCCATCTCCAAAACCTGTTTTGGTTAAATAAGAAAAATAGCCTGTAGCATGTCCAAAATCTTTTTCTGTATCATATAAATGTCCAAACGAAAATCGCCAGTCTTTATCAATTAAAATTAATTCTCTTTCCGATTTCTGAGCTGAAACCCAAAACGATAATAACAGAAAAAATGAAAGTAAAGTTTTTGCAACAGAAGTGGTTTTCATAAAAGCGGTTGTTAGTAAATCAAATAGCCATAAAAATAAGTTTTTTAATATAAAGAGATTAATAGTATTTTATCAAAAGCTGATAACTCATTCATAATAATGCTTCTAAACAGGCCTTTAAAATTTAGAATGAATCTAATGGCTTAAGATTCAAGAATAATTTTCTTTTGATGTAACTTTATCTTAAAATCATAAAAAAAGCAAGAATTATTATGAGTACTATTATAAACGAAAATAGACTCCACAGTAAATTTAAAACCCTGGATCATAAGATTAGCGAGCTTAATGATCAAAAGATTGTTGCTTTTTTTGAATCTTTAGGATTAACAGAAAGAAGTGATGTTGCAAAGGATTTCCTGAAATGGGAAAATATTCTGATAGTCGTTCCAAACCGACATGTATCTCATGAATTGAAATATTATAAATATGCGATTTCCAGAATTTCATTTCTAACAAATCCTTACGCAGATCAGATTCATATTTTTGATCTTAAAGAGTGGAAAAGTGCATCGGGAAACAAAACTCAATTTCAGATTAGAGAAATGCTGAAAACGAGTTTTGGCGGGGTTAAAAAACCAATCAAAGAGTCTTAAAAAGAGAAAAGCCCAATTGCAATCAATTGGGCTTTTTATTTTGGTTAAAAACTGACCATCAAAAATCTAATTTCTCTTAATCAGTTCTTTTACTCGTCCGAAAACAAAATTGGCTTTTTCATCAAAAACGACCATTTCAAAGTCTCGGGTTCCTTCAATAAAATGTCCTTCTTTTTTAGTATCCGAATAGACTTTTTCAAAATATACATCTCTTTTTTTAAGCCACTCTAATTGTTCTTTTTTCAATTTTGATTGTTCTTTGGAACTTATTTTCTCTTTCAGATTTTTATAAACCACATTTAGCAAACTATCGGATTGATTGTAATAATTTATGGAACAACCACTCATATTGTTTCCTTTATCCAAACATTTCTGATAATTCAATTTCATTTTTGAAACTGTTTCCAGTGTCTGTGAATTGGATTTAAGCGAAACCAAAACCAATACTGCTAAAAGTGTCTTTTTAATCATAATCTTAATTATTTAATTATTATTGCCGATGACAAAATACCTCTTTGAATCAACAACTGTTTATTCCAAAATACTTTTCACCATATCTTCAAGCGCTTTTCCATGAATATTTTTAGCTAATATAATGCCATTTTTATCAACCAAAAAGTTTAAAGGAACCGATTGTAACATATAATCTCCTACAACCGGAGACTGCCAGTATTTTAAGTCACTTACGTTTGTCCACGGTAATTTCCCTTTTGCAATGGCTCCAGTCCACAATGGTTTTTTGGTATCCATTGAAACTCCATAAACAGATAATTTGTCTGGATAAGCATTATGCAATTTTAGTAATAAAGGCTGTTCTTTAATACAAGGCCCACACCACGAAGCCCAAAAGTCTACTAAAACTAAGGAACCTCTTAAAGAAGAAAGTGCAACTTTTTCTCCTTTTGTATCCGGAAGGTCAATTTCTGGAGCGATGTCGCCAACATCAACACCTACAACTTGTGCTTTTGAATTGGTTATTACACAACATAAAAATGCTAAAATGAGTAGCGGTTTTTTCATAATTTAAGTTTAATTTGATTTGAGGGTAATTAAATTTTGCTATAACCGCATTGTTTGTCATTTTTCGACGAAGGAGAAATCACACTAGAAATTCCGCAAAGTATGTCGTCAATCTTTGTCGATTTACGAGTGTGATTTCTCCTTCGTCGAAATGACATAAAATGAGAATAGAATACAAAAACAAATATAAATTTTCTTTACTAAAATTCTAAGCATCTCAGCATTTTCTCTTTCCTCAATCATAAAATTATGCTAAATAAATTTCTCTTAATTGGTATATCGGGAAAAGTCGATATATTTGCACCATGGAAACAATAGAAATTTTTAAAGCTTTATCTAACAAGTCCAGACTACAAATGCTGGAATGGTTAAAAGAACCGGAAATTAATTTTCCCGGTCAGCTGGAACATGCCGGATTTGAACACGGAGTTTGTGTGGGTCAGATTCAGGCGAAGGCTGGTTTAACACAATCGACAGTTTCAGAATATCTGTCTATTTTACAACGCGCCGGTTTTATCGAAGCCAAGCGTGTGGGACAATGGACTTACTATAAACGCAACGAAGGTGCCTTTGAAGCACTTAGTAAATTAATTCAATCTAATTTGTAAAATTACTATGAGTACAAACAACCTTTTTTCTCCGTTTAACTTAAAAACGTTAAACCTGAAAAACAGAATCGTAATGGCGCCAATGACGCGCTCTTTTTCTCCTAATGGAGTTCCAACTGACGAAGTAGCCGCTTACTATCAAAAAAGAGCGGAAGGTGAAGTTGGTTTAATTTTATCTGAAGGAACTGTAATTAACAGACCTTCATCATCAAATGATGCAAATGTTCCTCATTTTTATGGCGATTTAGCTTTAAATGGCTGGAAAAAAGTGATCGAAGAAGTTCATGCAGCAGGCGGACAAATGGGACCGCAAATCTGGCATATGGGAATTATGGACAACCATCATTCAGGATGGGTTCCACCAGTTCCTTTCGAAGGTCCGTCGGGATTGAATCGTCCTGATTTCAGAAATGGTGTTGCCATGTCTGAAAAAGATATCGAAGATACTATTCTTGCATTTGGTAAAGCTGCCGCTGATGCCAAAAGATTAGGTTTTGATACAATTGAAATTCACGGTGCGCACGGTTATTTAATTGATCAATTCTTTAGAGCTGAAACCAATTTACGTGAAGATATTTACGGTGGCAAAACATTGCCGGAACGTAATCGTTTTGCTATTGAAGTAATCAAAGAAATCAGAAAACAAGTTGGAAATGATTTTGCAGTTATTATGCGTTTTTCTCAATTCAAACCTTCTGATTACAATTATAAACTGGCTAAAAATCCGCAGGAATTAGAAGCCTGGCTTACTCCTCTTGTAGATGCCGGTGTTGATATTATACACGCTTCTCAACGCAGATTCTGGGAACCTGAATTTGAAGATTCTGATTTAAACTTTGCTGGTTGGGCTAAAAAAGTAACGGGAGCACCAACAATTACAGTAGGTTCAGTTGGGCTTTCCGGTGATTTCTTCGGTGCTTTTGCGGGAGAAAGCTCTCAGCCGACTTCTTTAGAAGAATTAAACAGACGTTTCGACAGAGGCGATTTTGATTTGGTTGCCGTTGGAAGACCGCTTTTATCTGATCCGAATTGGGTGGCTAAAATCAAAGCAGGGAAAACTGATGAGCTAAAAGGCTTTAGCAAAGAAGCTTTAGGACAATTGGTTTTAGAGTAAGTTTTTTTTAAGGTACAAAGTGGCAAAGGTTCAAAGGGACAGAGGTTTTCTACTAAACTTTGCTTTTAAATACAAAAGGGATAAACTTAATTGTTTATCCCTTTTTATCTTTACGTTAATAAAAAATCAAAAGAAGTAATCATAACTTCCTAACAAGCAAACATTTTCACAGCGCTCCAAATATTTTTCAATTTCATCTTCAGAACCTATACTAGAATATTCAGCGAATATTAATAAAATTTCAAAAAACTGTTCTTCATTTTCAACAAACAGCGTATTAATATTATCTATTTCATCGGCATAAATTATATAAATATATCCCGTACTTTCGTCCAGTCCCAAATATCCACCATCAATTCCCGCTATCAATAAATATCCTTTAAGATATCTCAAAATATCATCAAAAAAAATATTCCTAACTCTAAAAAATTGTAAATCATAATTATTTATAAAATCTAACAATAATGAATCATAATGATTTTGTACTTCTTTTGGTTTGAGTATATATTCATTATTTAAAATATCTAGAGCACCATATTGACTATATCCTTCTGATAATAAATCACTTAAGGAAGGTTGTAAATTCAAAAGTCTATCTTTAAATATTTCTAAATTCATCCTGTTTTTTTTAAAATATGATAAAGACAAAATTAAGAGATTTAATGATTTTTGAAAGATTCAATAAAAAAGTTTTTGTGAGCTTCTGAAGAATGGGGTTCAGAATAATTTTAAAATTTACAATTAAAAATTTTATCTTTGCAGTCATGAAATTCTTGAACAGCATATTACGTCTTCCATTTTTCAGCACTTATTATTATGCAATACTATCTGCTCGGAAAGGCTATGCATATAATTCAACGTATTCACAACTGTAAATTAAATAGATAAATTATATAAACCTTAAAGCCCGGGCATTTTGTCCGGGCTTTTTTATTTTCAAAAAAATGGAAACAATTCAAAAACTTAAAGAAAACACTGCCATCTTTCTTCCCGAAAATGGTTTGGAAGAAAAATTAAATCAGGCTGCAAAAGAAAACAGAAAACTAATTATCAAACTGGGTTTTGATCCCACAGCGCCTGATTTGCATTTAGGACATGCTGTTGTCTTGAAAAAGCTAAAACAATTTCAGGATTTGGGGCATCAAATTGTGATTGTAGTGGGAAGTTTTACTGCACAGATTGGCGATCCAACTGGTAAAAACAAAAGCAGAAAACCATTAAATGCGAAAGAAGTAGAACACAATGCCGCAACATACATTTCGCAATTATCAAAGATTATTGATGTAGAAAAAGCGCTAATCGTTTTTAATTCTGATTGGCTTGATGCACTTTCTTTTTCTGAGATCATCCAGATTATGTCCAATGTTACGGTTGCTCAATTACTGCACAGAAATGATTTTAACAAACGTTTTACAGAAAACACGCCAATCGCCATGCACGAATTGGTTTACCCAATCCTGCAGGGATTTGATTCAGTAAAAATCAATGCTGATATTGAAATGGGTGGTACCGATCAGTTATTTAATTGCACAATGGGAAGACAATTGCAGGAAAATTTTAAAATGGCCGCACAAATTGTAATGTGTATGCCTTTGCTGAAAGGTCTTGACGGAAAAGAAAAGATGAGTAAATCGCTTCACAATACCATTGGTTTAATTGATGAGCCAAATGAAATGTTTGGCAAAACAATGTCAATTCCGGATGATCTTATTTTGGAATTTCTGGAATTAACAACCGATTTTTCATTCAAGGAGAAACTGGAAATAAAGAAAAGACTGGAACTGGAAAATCCGATGAACATTAAAAAGTTAATTGCAAAAAACATCATTACGCAATACCATGATCAAAACAGTGCAGATAAAGCCGAAGATTTTTTTGTTAATCAGTTTCAAAATAAAAATCAGGAAACGAAGTCTTTTGTTTCGGTTATGATTTCTTCTTTAAAAAATGAATCCAATCAAATTTCCTTAATTGACCTTTGTTCGTTAATTAAAAATGATATTACAAAATCGGCAAACAGACGGTTAATTGAAAGTGGTGCCGTTCAGATTAATCAGGAGAAAATTTTAAATCCGTACGAATTGATTCCACTTTTAAAAGAAACCAAAATTAAGATTGGAAAAAGGAACTTTTATGAGTTAGTTTAGGTTTTTAGGGTCAAAGTGGCAAAGTAACTGAGAAACAAAGGTTTTACTTTGGTTACGAAAAAGCAAAGGGATAAACTTACTCGCTTATCCCTTATGTTTATAAATCATCATCATCATCTGAATTTAAAAAATCGTTTGGATCAAACGGGATATCTTCATCTGGATCTTTATCATGTGCATTTACACCAGGCGGATTAAATAATCCCCAACTGTCTTTTATATAATTCCAAACATCAAAACTCGCCACCCAATCAATAAACAAAAAACGGAATTCTTCAATTGTGTTTCGCAACAGATAAATATAATCAGTATCTGTAATTCCATCCTCATAACGAAGACTTCCTGCCTGCACATATAACTCTCTCGCTGCTTTTCTAATAATTGCTGCATTTTCCATTCTAAGATCATACAAATCACCAGCTTCTGCTCCGGCAATTTTAGCAGGAATAATCATGGCATTTTCCAACATAAACCGAACTGTAGTCTCCTGTAAAAACTCATTCTCAACTGGAATAATCTGAACTAAACCTTCAGTTAACTTTAAAATCTGCTCTGCCTTTTGAAAAATGGGCATTTTGTGCGTTTCATCTAATCTTGCCATTTCTTATTTACATTTTGCGGTTTTAATTTTAGACGCACTGCGGTGCCTCTCTACATTCAATAATATGATTATTCGCTGCACAGATAAAATAGATTTAGTTCGTAAAAACGCAGATTAAAACGGATTTCATACAGATTAATTAAAAAAAATCCGTCTTAATCCGTGTCTTCGCGATAGCGAATCAGTACCATCCGTGTGCTATTTTTGAAATTAATACAGGTGAAGATAGTCATATCCAACAATATCTTTAAACTTTTCAATAATTTTCATTTAAACTTAGTCATTTTCATTTTATTATCTAAAAAACAAAGGGATGAAATTTTAAATTTCATCCCTTCCTGAATATCTATAACTAACAAAATTTAGAAATTCAATATTTTTATTGAGAAGCAAAGTTACAGAGATACAAAGGGACAAAGCATAAAAACTTTGCACCTTTGTCACTTTGTTACTTTGTACCTTATTAAGACCTTTTCTGAAACTTATTTACCAACCATTTTCTCACTGGTTCATCATATAATTTTAAACATACGAAAGCCAGTACGATACTTGCGATTAAAACTCCAATTCCTTCCAGATAACCATTTTCCATAGAAACTTTATTATCAACAACCCAAGCTGTAAACCAATAAATTAATGGATAATGTGTGATATAAATTGGATATGAAATGTCTCCTAAAGCTTTACAGATTTTTAGAGAAACTTCATTTTTAATTTCTCCTCCTGCTCCAATGGCAACAATAAGAGGAAACATAACAATAATACAGAATGATTCGTATAAACCATTCATCCAAAGGTTGTTCTCATCTCCAAATCTTGGCAAAGCCAAAACGATACTAATCAAAATACTGCAAATCCAGAAAGCATTTTTTACGTGAATTAATTTTCCTAAACGGCATAATAAAACACCGGCAAAAAACGGGTATAATAAACGTGTAAAACCAACATTCAGCTGCTCTAAATTCAGCGACCAACCACCAATTACATCTCCTTTTGGTCCAAAAACAGTATAATTGATTAACAGTCCGGCAAATATCAGTACGAAAACTGACATAACTTTATTCGAAAATTTACGAAAGATCAAGGCGTACAGGATGTTTGCAATATATTCGAAGAAAAGTGACCAGGCAGGACCATTTAAAGGATGCATTTCTCCCCAACCTCTAATTTCTAGTGAAGGCGGAATTGGTAATAATGTAAAACCAACAATCATGGTCAAAATAACTTTCCAGACAGCCATATCAGCAATCATTGGAAACAATATGTCAGATGCCTGAAAATAATAAAAAATAGCGCCTATGATCATTCCTAAAACAACCATTGGCTGTAAACGGATCAATCGACGTTTGTAAAATTCCCATTGCGTCATTTTTGCCCAGCGATCGTCATATGCGTAAGCAACAACAAATCCCGACAAAAGAAAAAAGAAATCAACGGCTAAATATCCGTGATTGATAATTTGTTTGAAACGGTTTCCTCCGGCAAAAGCTTCAAAAATATGAAAAGCAACAACTAAAATAGCTGCAACTCCGCGCAGACCATCTAAAATTTCGTAGTGCTTTTTTGGTGTAATATCAGATGAAATTGAACTCATTTATATTTAGTTTTGGTTAAGTTTTTAGTATAGTGTAAGTTTTTGGAATTAATTCTATTGATGATTTTTTAGCCATTCGGATCTTCTCTGATCTGGAAGATGTTTTACAGAGAAATTTTCGAATTTAGCTTCAAATCCTTTTCCGTCAGGAGAAGCTGCCATTAAACCAACCATAACAGGCGTATTGTCTTGCAAAGGTGCGTTTCTGGTCATGATATAGTTTTTATCATCAAAAGAATAAAATACCTCAACGGCATCTAATCGTCGTACAGCTTTAATCCAGATAAATGGCGGTGCTTTTTCTAAAGTGGTTACGCTCCAGTCGCTTTTATCATGTGTTACAACGGTACTTACATTGAATTTTCCATCAACAAACTCAACGCCTGTTTTAATGTAGTTTTTTTCGTCGATACGAATCATTAACCCCATTTGGTCAAAGCGGGCAATGTAATTTCCTGTCAATTTTACTTTAGCTTCAAATTCACCTCCGTAAGTGGCGTAATAAAAAGGAGCATCATCAACCGTAAATCCGTAATGCGAAATACGCCAATAGTCACTATTTGCAGTAACATTCATGATTAAAGCATTGTTTTTAATTTCCCATTTTTCAGGCTCATTAAACCATTGCATTTTATTGAGAGTTTGTGCGGGAATATTTTGGCACAAAAACAAACCAATTGTAAAAAATAATATTCGTTTCATTTTATTTGATTCTTAATTTATCAAAAGTAAAACTTCTACATTTTACTCCTAACCTTTAACTTTTTTAAGACAAAAGCAAAGCTGCAAATTTTTACACTTGCAGCTTTACAAACCAACCAATTTTTAGAAATAAAAACTTATTTAAGTGAGAATCCCACTTTAGATTTTATATCTGTTGATGAAGCACCAATAGCTGCTTCGAAATCACCAGGTTCTGCAACCCAGTCATGTTTTTTATCGTCAAAGAAACTCAAAGCCGTTTTATCGATTGTAAAAGTTACTGTTTTTTCTTCTCCAGCTTTAAGTGATACTTTTTCAAATCCTTTTAACTCTTTTACCGGACGTGGTAAAGAAGATTTTGCATCAGTAATATACAATTGTACTACTTCTGCTCCTTCTCTGCTTCCTGTATTTTTTACATTTACAGAAAATGTAATTTGATCACCGGCATTAATTTGTTTTTTATCAGCAGTCACTTTTCCATAAGCAAAAGTAGTGTAGCTTAAACCGTGTCCGAAAGAGAATAATGGTTTGATTTTTTGTTTGTCTGCCCAACGGTAACCTACAAAAATTCCTTCGTTGTATTTCACTTCTTCTTTACCTGGAAATTCTCCTAAAGCATGAGCTCCGTTATCTGATAATTTTACAGGGAAAGTGAAAGATAATTTTCCTGACGGATTTACATCTCCAACTAAAACATTAGCTAATGCATTTCCTGCTTCTGTACCTAAGAACCATCCTTGTACAATTCCCGGAACTTCGTTAACCCACGGCATTGCAACAGCATTTCCTGAAATATTTACAAAAACGATGTTTTTATTCACTTTTGCCAAATCAGAAATTAATTTATCCTGACCGTATGGAAGATTCAGTTCTTTACGATCGTGTCCTTCCGCATCCTGATTGTCACTTTTATTCAAACCACCAATAAAAAGAACGATATCTGCATCTTTAGCTACTTTAAGAGCTTCAGCACTTAATTCAGCCGGAGAACGTTTGTCTTCTAAACTTACTTTAGCCACAACTCCGTTATAATTACTTGTTGGATCTCCAACATAACCTCTTGCGTAAACAATTTCGGCCTGATTTCCGATTCTGCTTTTTAATCCTTCAAGTGGCGTAATTTCATATCTTGCTTTTAATGAAGAACTTCCTCCACCAACAGTCATCATTTTGATGGCGTTTTCTCCAATTACTGCAATCTTTTTTGTTTTAGAAAGATTGATTGGCAGTACATTGTTTTTGTTTTGAAGCAATACAATTCCTTCTTCAGCAATTTTACGGCCGGCCAAAGCATGTTCTTCTGTACCAAAAGATCCGAAAGGGCGATTTTTATTCATGGTAGTTAAGAAAGATAAACGCAGAACGCGACGTACTTTTTCATCTAATTCTTTTGTTCCAACTTCTCCTTTTCTGATCATTTCTGAATATGGTTTTGCTAAATAATAGTTATCATAAGCATTACTTGTTCCCCAGGAAAGACCGTTTGTCCAGGAACCAAATTCCATATCCAAACCATTAAAAATAGCTTGTTTTGTATCATGAACACCTCCCCAATCTGAAACTACAACACCTTTGAAGCCCCATTCTCCACGAAGAATATCGTTTAACAAATACTCATTATGGCAACATTGCTGTCCTTTGTATTTATTGTAAGCTCCCATAATTGCCCACACATCTCCATCCTGAACAGCCGCTTTAAAAGCAGGAAGGTAGATTTCGTACAAAGCACGATCATCAACTACCACATTTACTGTGTTACGATTTTCTTCCTGATTGTTTAAGGCAAAGTGTTTTACACAAGCTGCAACTCCGTTGGACTGAACTCCTTTAATATAAGGAACAACCATTTTTGAAGTCAAAAACGGATCTTCTCCCATATACTCGAAGTTACGTCCGTTTAATGGACTTCTGTAGATATTCACTCCAGGACCTAATAATACGTTTTTGTTACGGTAACGTGCTTCTTGTCCAATTGATTTTCCGTATAAAGAAGCTAGTTCTTTATTCCACGTTGCAGAAAGCGCTGTTAAAGCTGGAAAAGCAGTACAAGAATCATTTGTCCATCCGGCCTGATCCCATTCGTCCCATTTTACTTCGGTACGAATTCCGTGTGGTCCGTCTGTCATCCAGTTTTCAGGAATTCCCAAACGAGGTACTCCAGGAGAACTAAATTTTGACTGAGCATGAATCATAGCGATCTTTTCTGCGGTGGTCATTCGCGAAAGCGCATCTTCTACTCTTTCTTCAATTGGCTTTTTATCATCCAGATAAACTGGAACTTTGTTTTGGGCATTTAAACCCACAGAACTTAATAAAAGTAAAACAAGAACTGTTTTAACGTTTTTAAACATAATATAAATTTATTAAAGCATTAGGTTATTTAGATAGTATAGTGGTTTCTGGAAAAAACTTTTATTATCATATTGTAAAACTAAAACGTTATCGTACACGATACATTTTTAGATAGAAAAAAGTAGTAAGCTAAAAAAATAAAATACTGACTTACAAATACTTAACAAAAATTAACTATTAAAAAAAGTAGTAGATTTAAAATAAATATTTATACTTTCAAGGCTAAAGAACCGATTTTCATCACCATTTCTTCGAAATCATTTCGGGAAACTACGGCCTTATTTCTAGCCCGGGTTCTATAGTTGTAAATTGTGCTTAAAGAGTAACGTAAAAATGCGGCAATTTTAACACTGTCCGTAATTCCAAGTCTGATTAAGGCAAAGATTCGAAGTTCAGTATTGAGTAATTCGTTTTGTTTTAGGACAATCTGTTCTTCCGGAATTAATAAGGCATTGAAATCTTTTACGAATGTTGGATATAAGTTTAAAAAGATAATGTCAAAGTTCTTGTAGAGTTCTTCTAACTCATTATCAACCAAAGTTGTTGATTTTAAGATTTTATAAATTTCATCAAACTGTTTTGCTGTCGCTTTTTTATTTAAAATTATTCGGTAATTCTCCAGTTTGTTGATGTAAGTAGAACACAAATTGAAAAAATGTGCTATATATTCTTCTTTAACTAAATTAGACTCAGACAATTGCAGATTACTTTGCTGTAACTGATTGTTGGTTTCGGTAATATCTTTGTTCAATTCAGCCAGTTTCTGACTGGTTTCATATAATTCTGTTCGAATTCGCGAAACCTTTTTCATTTGCTTGTAGACATAAATAATGGCTACTAATAAAAACAAAGACAAAAGGCTGATACAAAGCAAATAAATCTGCAACTCGCTTTTTCGTTGTTTTTCACGCTCTAAATAAACCGTGTTGATAATCGAATATACTTCTGACATCAACAACGTTCTAAACTGAACATTGCAATACAATGCGTCTTCAATTGCCGATTGTGTCAATTTATAAGCCATATCAACATCACCGATTTCATAAAAAACCAGTGCTAATTCTTGTAAGGAAGCATTGTCTTTATTGGCATTTTTAATATCTGAAGTAGCAGAAAGCGCATAATATTTTTTTCTGTTTTCTAACTGATGTGTGGCTTCTGCAATTTTACCCAATAAATAGGTAATCATGGCGTAGTTTGGACTTTCTTCTTTTGTTTTGCTTAATAAAGAAAGTAACTGCTTTTCCGGTTCTTTGTATTTTCTGTGGATGAAAATATCCTGCTGGATTCTGTTGATTTGATAATCCAGCGTATTCGGATTTAAAATACCTAATAAGGAATCACGATATTTTCCAATCTGTATTCTGTATTCCCGATTATCACTATTGGCTGCGTAGTGCTCAAAAAATTCACGATACGAAATATAATAATTGGGTAGTAATGAAGCTGAAAGTGTCTTTTTATTAATACTTTTTAAAATTGCTTCGGACTCACGATATTTTCCTGATGAAGAATAAAGCGTTACTAATTGTAGCTGTGCTAAATCTAAAAGTTCTTTGTTTTGAAGTTTTTCTGCAATCTTAATATTCTTCTTTACATATTGAATAGCCGAATCTGAATTTAATTTTTGATACTCTAAATAAAGTGTTTTATTAAAATTATATTCTTGTTCTTTAGTAAGATTATCTGATTTTATCTTCTTGAAATTAAGAATTCTTTCTTCCTTTATTTTTACATAGTCCTGTTTGTTTTTTATTGCTTCGTTTAGTTGTTTTAGAATATCATCAGTACTTCCCAATGCAAAAACAGGAAAGTTTACAATAAAAAAGATTAGAAATAAGTAAAAATTTTTCAAGTCGATTCAATATAAAGGAACTACAAATATAACAAAGCGAAAATATAAAAACTGATTTTTTTGATTAGGGTAAAAATGTACTTAAATGGAGGGGCTTTTTTGTTTTGTTATAAATAAAAACAACAACAAAGCATATTTGTTATAATTAATTTATTAAAAGACAAAAGCTTTGTCAAAGTTTGAAGTTTGACAAAGCTCTCTTTCAGAACTATATCATTTAAACTGCAATCGGCGCCGCTAAACAGCTTTCCGGAATATCAAATGCATTTACCAATGCCACTGCATCCGGACGAATATTCCAACAAAGCTGATTTACGATTTTACGAACCGCTTTGGTTTTAACAGCTTCCATATAACCATCTTCCAAATACCATGCTTTATTTTTTTCTATCTGCGAAAGCGCATACAATTGACACTGCTTCGTCAAAATCGATTTTGATTCTTCGTCTTCAATCGATTTAATTGCTATTTGAAACTGTTCCAAAACCACTCTTTCCAAATAAGCCTGAGCCACATCAATCATTTGATGCTGTACGACATTAAAAGCATCATAAGCTTCTAAACCGCCATCAACCAGTTTTTTGATACGTCTCGCAGCCGACGCCAAAATTGTTTTTTCTCTGTGAACGAAAGCCTGAAGATGAAATTCGCTGTCTAACAAATGCTCATCGTCTGTTCTTCTAGTCGCAATTGGATTTTTTTCTGTAATTGCTGTTTTAGCATTTTCATAAACATAATTGATTATTCCCAAAGAGCCCATTTCACCAAATGATTTTCTAAATTCAGATAATCGGTTTTTAGCAACCAATTGCATTAAAACGGTATTATCTCCTTCAAAAGTGGTATAAATTTCAGTATCATTTTTTAAAGCATCGATTCTGTTTTCAGACAAATAGCCTTTTCCGCCACATGCTTCACGACATTCCTGTAAAATATCTCTTGTGCTCCAGGTTGAATACGATTTCATTCCGGCAGCCAAAGCTTCGATTTCCTGCATTTCGGCTTCGGTTCTATTTAAAAATCTATTCGTTAAATATTGCAATGCAAAATGAACTGCGTACGTTTTAGCTAAATGAGGCAATAATCTGCGCTGATGCATTCTGTAATTTAAAATCGGAACTTCTGATCCGCCTTCCGGTCCAAATTGCCTTCGTTGATCGCTGTAGCGAATGGCAATTGTCAAACCTGATTTCGCTGCCGCCAAAGCCGAACGCGGAATTCCGATTCTTCCTCCAACCAAAGTTCCTAACATGGTAAAAAATCTACGATTATCACTCGGAATCGGGCTTTCAAATTCTCCTTTTTCGTTTACAGAAGCAAAACGATCCAGCATATCCTCTTTCGGAATTACCACATTATCAAAACTGATGGTTCCGTTATCTACTCCGTTTAATCCCATTTTATGACCGCAGTCCCCAATTGTGACACCGTTTACCACATTTCCATCTGGATCGCGTAAAGGCACAACAAAAGCATTCACCCCATAATCATGTCCGTCTATAATTAGTTTTGCAAATACAGTTGCTTTTTGACCGTGAACTGCTGCGTTTCCAATATATTCTTTCTGAGCATTTTTATTCGGAGTATGAATCGTAAAAGTCTGATTGTTAGGATTATATGTTGCTGTGGTTTCTAAACCTTTTACATTCGATCCATGATGTGTTTCGGTCATAGCAAAACAGCCAGGGAGTTTCAGCGAACCAATATCTTTTAAATATTTAGCATAATGTTTTTCGGTTCCTAAAGATTGTACACTCATTCCCCACAACCCAAACTGAACACCAAATTTAATGACCAAACTTAAATCGTGATAGCTCAGCGTTTCCATAATCGCAAAATAATCGGCTATGTTTTCTCCTCCTCCATATTGTTTTGGATAAGCCATATTTCCGAGATTTTCATCGGCTAAAATTTTACACCACTTATAAACAGTTTGTCTAAAAACATTGATATCTGTAGAAGTTTCATAAGCAAATTCAGGTCTTGAAATGACTGATTTTACTCTTTCAATTATTGCAGCCTCTTTTCCGTTTAAAATTTTGGTGATTTTCTGAATATCAAAAGTAGCGTTGGTATGCGAATCGGCTGTAAAAGAACCAGCTTTGGTTTTGAAGTTTTGAAGGGCTTCTTCTCCTAAAATCCCTAAATCATTTTCCAGTTTTTTAAAATCAGATTCGATTGGTGATAAATCCAATTCATTTGCTGATAGTGCTTTTGCAATATCAAAAATTGATTTGATTGAAGAAGTATCCTGAATGCTTTTTTCAATATCCGATTTCCATTGGGTGAGTTCATTTCGCGAAGGCGGATTAGAAATATCCACTTTAGATAGTAAATATCCCTTTTCTTCTTCTGACAAAACAGTTAGCGAATTTATAAACTCTTTTAGTGTTGCAAATTCTTTCTGCGTCAGTAAATCATCTGACCACACTAAATAAAATAATGGCGTAAAGGCTTGAAGTTTGGTAGCTTTCATATGAATGGTATTCGGTTTTAATATTTTTTTTTGCCACAGATCACACAGATTAAAAGGATTTTTTTTCGCCACGAATTACACGAATTTTCGCAAATTTTCATTTTAGATTTAAAAAAATAATTCGTGAAAATTCGTGTAATTCGTGGCTATTTTTTTTGCACAAAGAAATAATCCTTTTAATCTGTGTAATCTGTGGCTTTATTCATTTAACTGCATAAAAAAACAGGAATGAAAAATAATCATTCCTGTTTAAACATCCTGTTAAGATTCTTGTAATTTTCGATTTTAAACCAATAAAAAATATGAAAACTCAGATTATGAACCTTTGGATATTGCGGTCATTTTTTGCTTGATGGCAAAAATATGATGTGAATTAAAAACCAACACTGCTATAAAAATGATTCCGTAAGCCGTAATCTGCAGAGATGTGATATTCTCTTTGAAGAAAAAGGCCGCTAACCCAAATGCAATCATTGGATTAATGTTTAAAAGCATTCCCACTGTCGAAGAGTTGATTCCCGAAAGTGCGTATAAATTTAAAAACAACGGAATTATCGTAAACATAATTGCAATGGTCTCAATGCAGAGATAAAACTTAAATTCCGTTGGTACCGGTCCCCCAAAAACCGGATAAAAAGGTAATAATACTAATCCTGCCAAGGTAATATGAAACGTTAGTACAATAAATTTATCAAATCCTTTATTGGCACGCTGACTCACTAAATAAGCCGCATAAGTTAATCCGATAATGATACTGAAAACCATATCCATAATAGCCGCATAAGACAATAACATACAGCCTGAAATACTTAATCCGACAGAAATCCACTGCGTTTTGGATAATTTTTCTCTTAATATGAAATAAGCTAATAATGTGGTCAAAATTGGACAGACTAAATAAGCCAGAGAAGTTGCTTTAACGCTTACGTGGTTCATTACATAAATATAAGTAAACCAATTTCCCATTAAAAAAGCGCTCCCGCCAATATTCAGTAAAACTGATTTTCTTTTTTCGGCTTTCGGTAAAGCTTTAAAAATTTCTATAGTCTCTTTTATTTTTTTTCTTTTAAATAAAACAGCAATCAAAATCATCAAAATACTACAGCTGAAAACACGGAAAAACAATATATCCAATGACGGATATTCATGAATTGGTCTTAAAACCAAACTGAAAAGTCCCCATGTAGTAAAGGCAATTATTGCCGCTATATAATACTTTGTTGTTTTCACAAAAACACTGTTTTGAATTGTTTTCTTTTGATGAAGCAAATTTCTAAAAAATAAAACAGCAATACAGATACAGTTTTTGTAAATTGCACCATAACAGTTTTATTTTTTTCTGATGAAAAACTCCAATTACTTATATCTCCAATTTGCTGACCGAATCGAAAAACAGATTAAATCTGGTCTTTTAAACGTTGGCGACAAACTACCTTCCATTAGAGAAGTATGTGCAGAAACGGGTTACAGCATGAGCACAGTCAGCAAAGCGTATTATGAAGTTGAAAGTCGTGCTCTGATAGAATCTCGTCCGCAATCCGGTTATTATGTCAGTAATATTTCGGCGCGAACCATTTCAGAACCATCGGCAAGCACACCTGTTTTAACGCTTGAAAATATAGAGCGTGAAGATTTGGTCGATTTGGTTTACGGTGATATGCGTAAAAAAGACCTGACGATGCTTTCGCTTGGTTTTCCTTCAAATGAATTACTACCAATTGCAAAGCTGAATAAAGGAATGGTTCAGGCAATGCGTCAGTTACCCAACAGTGGAACGAGTTACGAAGAAATTCAAGGAAATAGTAATCTGCGCAAAGAAATTGCCCGTTGGTCGTTTACTTGGGGCGGTTCTTTGACCGAAGATGATATTATTACAACGCCTGGTTGTATTTCTGCCATTTCAGACTGTTTATTGACTTTGACGAAACCCGGAGATACTATTATTACTGAAAGTCCTGTTTATTTTGGGATTTTACAATTAGCAAGATCTCTAGGTTTATATGTTATGGAACTTCCAACTAATATGACGACAGGAATTGAGTTAGAAGCCGTAAAAAAGACATTAGCTACTAATAAAGTAAAAGCTTGTGTTTTAATGAGTAATTTTAGCAATCCATCAGGTAGTATGATGCCAAACGAACATAAAATAGAAATTGTCCGTTTAATGGATTTTTATAATGTTCCCTTAATTGAAGATGATATTCACGGCGATTTGTACTTTGGTACCAGCCGACCAACCAATTGCAAAACCTACGACGAAAGTGGGATAGTGCTTTGTTGCAGTTCGGTTTCTAAATCTTTAGCGCCTGGTTATCGTGTGGGATGGGTTTCTCCAGGGAAATTCAAAAAAGAAATTCTGCGAACTAAATTATATCATACTATTTCCAATACAACTATCACTCATGAAGTGGTGGGAGATTTTTTGAAAAACGGCCGTTATGAAAACCACCTTCGTAAAATTCGCCAGATTTTAAATCGAAACTGTACCAATTATATCAATACTGTTTTAGAATCTTTTCCAGCTGGAACGAAGGTAAGTCAGCCACAAGGCGGCTTTTTTCTTTGGGTTGAAATGGATAAAAAAATTGATACTGCCGCGTTTTATCATTTGGCTTTAAAACACAATATCAGCATTGCGCCAGGAAGAATTTTTTCGCTTCAGGATCAATTTTCAAACTGTATGCGATTGAGTTTTGGATTGCCTTGGTCGAATGAATTGAGAACTGCTATTCAGACTTTGGGAAGGTTGGCAAAACAATTGTAAAACGCATAAATAAACATCCCGTTTTAACCGCGAGGACATATAGAAGATTTTGATATTGATTGCGTCAGTGGTTGAAACCACTGGCTATATTTAAAATACTTGTGAATTTAGCAATCAAACAAAAAAACTGGACAGCGCAACTACACACTGTCCAGCCAACAATTAAAAGAAGACCAAAATTAAATAGTTATAAGACAAAGTAAGCGTCTTTTTCGACTTTCTTAGGTTCATCTACTAAGTGAAATTCATTCAGAATATCAAATTCGCTTTGATATTCATTCAGCATTTGCTTGATATTTTTTTCTATCGTATTTGCAATAGCCGTAACCGGTGTATCGGTTGCTCTGTTTTCGAATGGATCCTGCAAATGAATTGCCATTCTTTCGATCAAAAAGAAAGCAGCACCAATTGCTGTAATTAACGGAATCGCGAACCAGCTTAACACACTTGTCAGACCAAAAGGCAATAACAAAATGAAAAGACATAAAGTCAATCTGATATACATACTGTAAGTTGTTGGAAAGATGGTATTTTTAATTCTTTCACATTTTCCCATTTCATCACAAAGTCTGGACAACGTATTATCAATCTCAACCTGCTGATACATATTGATTTTCTTTTCGTTTTTTGCATTTCGCAAATCTCTTGCATGCAACATCAAAATAGCATTTGGAACATTTTGATGATTTTTAATGTACCTAATTTCTTCTTCGCTCATCAAGCCTTCAAGCGGTTTTATGGCATCTCTCTTTCTTAGAGATTCTCCTAAGCTATAACACCACGCAATCTGCCTTTTCGCAAAATTCTCTTTGAATTCACTAGCTTCAACAGAAAAATCGGGATCTTTATAAAACGTCAAAACCTGACGGATTAAGGTTCTGGAATCGTTTACAACCGCTCCCCAAACAATTCGGGCTTCCCACCATCTGTCATAAGCCTGATTCGACTTAAAAGCTAATAATAGGGAAATAATGGTTCCAATCATTGTCGGAATTGCGATTGGAATATCTACGGGAAGGTTTATAAAATAGTGATGAAATATTTCAAATAGTACGGTATAAGCCAACACTAAAGCAATTTCTACTTTAATTTTCCCGAGAACGTACTTCATTGGTATTCTTTTCTTTAATAACATATTTTCGGTTTTAAATTAATATTGCAGCTGTTTAGTAATTAGTTCTTAGTACCTAGTCCTTAGTAAATGTCAATTAATTATAAAGACAAATAACTAGGGACTAGGTACTAAGAACTAAACTATTTCTTCATACAATGAGAGCACTGGAAGTCCCAATTTCTCATTGACATTTTCTTTTTTTACTTTTTTAAATTTGATTTTTTCGCCTTTTCTAGTTTCTACAAGCATGTCTATGTTATGCTTTGAAATGGCTTCTGATAAAAATGGAGCAACATTCTCGTAGTTATCTTCGAAATTGGCTGTCTGGCTTACAATTTCAAAAGAGAAATTCTCGCTTAAATACTGCTGTACATCTTTTACGTGAATATTGGCTGTTGAATTTTCTACATAAAGAGCTTTACTGAAAACTTCTTTATTAATTTCTGTACTTAAATGCAGAATTGGACATTTTTGATTTCCCGCCAGCTGCACAAAATATTGATGGATTTTTTTGGCTTCCTGTTTATAGGAATGCGTAAGGATAACTAACTTTACAGAAAAAGCTTCTATAAGGCGTTTTAAAATAGGTGCCGAAAGTCCGTATTGGTTGTGAACTTTCAGTTTTGCATTTGGAGTATGGTCGATAATGTATCTGCAGGTTTCCAAAACCTCTTCCTGACTTTTAGTAAGTCCTGACCTCATTTCGCGTAAAAAACTGGAAGATGAAAAGGTATCCGGCGCTTCTGAAACTAATACTAATATAATTTCTGATTCAGTATCTTTCGACTGATTCACCGCAGATTTAACAGCCGAAATTGTATCATCTTTTAAAGTCGTAGGTATAAGAAAGTTTTTCATAAGTATAATCGTTTAGTTTATACTTACAAATTAACAATCAATGAATTAGACGCTTCTTAATCTAAAATTAGAATTTCCTAAGATTAAACATTAGATTTTTTAATGTTTCTTTTTTTGAAGATAATCGTTACGATTGTACCCTTATTTTGCTCCGATTGAACCTGTAATTCTCCTTCATGCATTCTGATAATTTTGGAAGCTAAAGGAAGTCCTAAACCATAACCAATATATTTAGTTGCAATTTTCCCTCTAAAGAAAGGTTCGTATAAATGAGGAATATCTTCCGGTGGGATTCCGATACCAATATCGTTGATCGTAATTTTGATCATTTCATCATTTGCTGAAAGATTTACAAACACTTCATTGTTATCTGAATATTTTACGCCGTTTGTAATGATATTATTAATCGCTAATTCTAATAAAGGTTTGTTACATGGAAGCAAAAGCAGATTAGACTCTTTTGGAGCAATATTAATTATAATGCTAACCCGATTATCTGGATAAATCTTATCTAAATCCGATTTTACATCCAACAATAGTTCGTCTATTCTCGCAACATCCGAAACTTGTTTTTGTCCGTCGTAACCTGTTTGAGTTAACTTTAAAAGACTTTCTGTTAAGTTTCCTAAGCGAGAAGCCTGGCTATATATATTTTCTAATGATTCTACATATTCTTCTACAGCACGTTCTTTAAGAAGCATAATTTCTGCTTCGGCAATAATGGTCGTTATTGGTGTTTTTAATTCGTGCGAAGCATTATTAATAAAGTTGGCCTGAATTTCGAAAGAAGTTTCCAGTCGATCCAACATATTATTAAAGGTATTGGTCAAATCCGATATTTCGTCAGAATTTTCAACTTCGGGCAAACGATTGTGAAGGTTAGAAGCACTAATTCTTTTTACTTCTTTTGTAATGCGGGCAACAGGATTAATAACACGTTTTGCTAGAAAACGCCCTAAAAGGAAAGCCAGAATCACAAAACCGATGCCTCCAAAAAGCATAATTTTGACAATGTAAACCGTTGTATCTTTTCCTTTTCGGTCTCTGGCTCCTACAATAACAATATATCTTTGTCCGTTTTCCTGAAAAATCTGGCCTAGATAATATTTATTATCTTTTTCGTAAGAATCTTTTCCTGTACTTAAAATGTTAGTGTAAAAAGTATTCGGAAGATTTAGATTTGTATTATAATCAAAAGAATTATGACTGTTGATTTTTAATACATATTCTTCCTCCTCAATTAGTTCTTCAAGACCGTTTTTTTGAAGATTTTTATAATATTTTATTTTCTCAGGATCTTTTTGAAAATGAATAGACGCTACAATTTTCGACCTATCATCTAAACGTTTTAAGAAGTGGTATCTGTTATTTTCCCTAAACAAGAAAAACACAATAATGCACAATAATGACGTACTAAAGGTAGAAAGGGCAACGTAGTTAAAAGTAATTTTTTTTCTAATATCCATTTTATGGCTTTATAACATAGCCCAAACCTTTCATAGTATGAATAAGTTTGGTATCGTAAGGCTTATCGATTTTTCTTCTTAAATAAGTGATATATACATCCACAACATTGGTATTCATGTCAAAATTAATATCCCAAACATTATCTAAAATTTGGTCACGAGAAACGATTCTTCCCATATTTTTTGCCAAATAATATAATAGTTTAAACTCTTTTGCGGTGAGAATAATGCTATCAGCTCCTCTTTTTACTGATTTGGCACGTCCGTTTATCTCTAAATCACCAATAACGATAGTATCAATTTTTTCAGTTTCCTGATGTGATCTTCTGTAAAGTGCATTCACTCGGGCATCTAGTTCTCCAAATTTAAAAGGTTTTACCAAATAATCATCGGCACCGGCATTAAGGCCAGTTACAATGTTTTCTGAAGTTCCTAAAGCAGTAAGCAATAAAATGGGAACAAAATTCTTGCTGGCACGAAGTCTTCTGCAAATCTCGATTCCATTAATATCTGGAAGCATTACATCTAAAACTACAACGTCAAAAGTATAATTATGAATCATCTCCAAAGCGGTCTTACCGTCAAGAGCTACACTAACTTCATTATTATTTTCAGCAAATCCTTTACGCAGAATTGATAATAGATTTGGCTCATCTTCGACTATTAGTAACTTCATAGGAATTTGTATATACAACAAAAATAAGGATTGAGTTTTAAAAATAGTACTTATTACGGATAGAAATTATGATTTAATTATGAACAATTAGGACATTAAATAAAAAAGCATGCCAAATAGCCTGCTTATTCCTATTTATTTTAGATAAATGCTTGTGATTCTTAATTTTTAAAATTTAAATTTAATGTTGCGTCTGGCTCAAATTGAAAAGTTTTACATTAAAAAACTTCACCTGCATTTAGATAAAATCCTCTGGAATTATTTCCCCAGGCATAATCGGCAACGAGATTGGTTCTTGTTTTTTTGTCAATTAATATTCTGAATCCAACTCCTGCGGCAGGCTGAACGGAATGAAAAAGTCCTGTATTATTGTCTGCATTACTTGCAGTTACAAAATTGGTAAAAATCGTTCCGCTAAACATTTGATTACAAGTAATTGGAAAACGGAATTCCGTTGAAAGATAAATTAATCCGTTTCCTCTAAATAAACCCTGAGTGTAACCTTCTCCACTCCTGCTTCGCTGATCCCAACCGATAGCCGGAAGATTTAAATACGGGACATCACCTCTGGTTACAAATTGTCCGTAAGTCCAGATTCCCAGAATATAACGATCATTCTTTCGCGAAAGCGGGATAAAATGCCTGTATTCTGCATACAAAACATTGCTATATTTTTGATTGTGAAATAAAACCGGATTAAAGCGATAGTTGAGATTCGCAAACCAACCGCGAGAAGAATTGACCTGATTGTCACGAGAATCATAAACCATATTCAAGCTGACTCCAGTGAGGAAATATTCTAAATTATCAAAACCATGCAATTGACTGTAATTGTAATGATAGGTTAGATTTCCATTCTCAACATCCAGTTCTTTATCTTTTATATTAGTGTACCAATCAATGTTTATGCCTCCGCCGACATAAAAATTCTTTCGTACCTCAAAAGAAGCCGTTTGATGAAACTTGAAATAATTGTAATCCATGGATTGTGCAATAGAATCAATACTGAAACCATCTGGACGATCTCTTCGAGGCGGAATAATAGCTGTTCCCAATCCGTAATTCGGTTGTGAAAAAATATAAAACCGATAATCTCCGCTTAGAAATATTTTATTATTCTTTAGCAGAATATTATTCTTAACGTTAATCATCCATTGTTTTTTCAGGGTATAAAGAATTCCAAGATTGGCTACAGAATATTTGTCGTTTTCCTGTTTTCCTTTGAAAGTATATTGTGCAACACCACCAAAGAAAAATCCCGTAGCAGGCTGAGAGCCAATGGCCGGAATTACAAGAAAAAAATCATTTTTAGTAGGTTTTACAACGTAAACAGAATCTTTCTTCTTAAAAAGTTCTAAAATAGTTTTAGGAGAACATTCTTCCTTATTTTGAGATTCTATTTCGGTTTGAGCATTTAGAAATAACGGAATAATAAAAAGTAAAATGGCTACTTTTAATGTACGCTTAAAATTTGTGTTTTTTAAAAATTCCACACTTGTAAAGTTTTAATTTTATATAATCCAAGACTCAAACCTCATGTAAATATAACTCATTTTCAATACTTTACATAATACTATTTTTAAAACAAACAAAACAAGCCGTTAATTTCTTAACGGCTTGTTATTATAAATTTTATATCTAAAATTACTTTGTGATAAATTTTGGATGAATTAAATTCTCTAAAGAATAGATTTCATCCCATTTTTTCTGAGTAATCAGCTTTCTTTCCAAAACAGCAATTTGATGTACGCTTTTACCTGTTTTTAAAGCTTCTCCAGCAATACTGGCACTTTCTTCGTAACCAATAATTGGGTTTAATTGTGTTACGATTCCGATACTATTCATTACCATATTGTAGCAATGATCAACATTTGCTGTAATTCCAACAATACATTTATCAATTAAAGTCTGAATGGCATTAGAAAGATAATCTAATGACGTAAACATGGCAAAAGCAATAACTGGTTCCATTACATTCAATTGCAATTGACCTGCCTCTGCTGCCATTGTAACTGTTAAATCCTGACCAATTACATAAAAACAAGTCTGGTTTACTACTTCTGGAATTACTGGGTTCACCTTTCCCGGCATAATAGAAGAACCCGGCTGACGTGCAGGAAGATTAATTTCGTTTAAACCTGTTCTTGGTCCGGAACTCAACAAACGTAAATCGTTACATATTTTAGAAATCTTAACCGCAGAACGTTTTAAAGTTCCCATAATCTGAACATAAGCTCCTGTATCAACCGTTGCTTCGATTAAATCTGGCGAAAGCGTTAACGGAATTCCAACCTCATCTGCTAAATATTTTACACAAATTTCTGGATAACCTTCGGGCGCATTTACTTTTGTACCAATTGCCGTTGCCCCCATATTGATTTCCAACAATAATTCCTGAGCATTTTTCAAGCGTTGGATATCTTCTCCAATAGTAGTCGCATAAGCTTTAAATTCCTGTCCTAACGTCATTGGAACGGCATCTTGCAACTGCGTTCTTCCCATTTTCAGGACATCCTTAAATTCTTCTCCTTTTTTAGCGAAAGCAACTTCTAAACCTGCAAAAGTTTTAATAAAACTTTCCATTTTCAAATACAAAGCAATTCTAAAAGCCGATGGATAAGCATCGTTTGTAGATTGTGAACAGTTTACATGATTATTTGGGTGAAGAAAATTGTATTCTCCTTTTTTATGACCTAAATATTCCAGACCAATATTTGCTATAACTTCGTTAGCATTCATATTTACCGAGGTTCCCGCTCCGCCCTGAATCAAATCGCTCACAAATTCCTGATCAAACTTCCCTGCAATAACCTGATCGCTTCCATAACAGATTGCTTCTGCAATTTTAGGATCGATTGCACCGCAGTCTTTATTTGCCATTGCCGCGGCTTTTTTTTACATAACCCAAAGCTTTGATAAATAGAGGTTCTTTTGAAATGGGAATTCCGGTAATATTGAAGTTTTCTACAGCTCTAAAAGTCTGGATTCCGTAGTATAAATGATTCGGAATTTCTAATTCTCCTAAAAAATCATGTTCCTTTCTTGTTGGTTCCATATAATAAAATTGATCAATTTTGACTTAAAAATAAGCGTAAAGCTACAGCATTTTAAGCATTAAAAATAGAATTAGAATCAAAATGATTTAGGATTAGTTCTATTTATTTTATGGTAAATTAGTACCTTTTCACCCTCAAATAATTACTGGAAAGAGTTGAAAAAAGAAAGCGAATATTTTCTTGATAAAGAATACAATACGATTATTTACACCAAAGACGATCTTAATTTTAAAGACTTCGAAGGTTGCGTATTTAATGATTGCAACTTCTCTGCCTGCACTTTTCTAGCCGTTACTTTTATTGACTGTGTTTTTAATGATTGTATTTTTAGTGAAGCAAAGATTAATTACGTCGCTTTGAGAACAGTCACTTTTAATCGATGCGAAATTAAAGAAGTGAATTTCGCCATGTGCGACAAACTAATTTTTGAAGTACATTTTAATGACTGTATTCTCGATTTTTCGAAGTTTTATACTTTAAAACTAAAAGGAACTCCATTTATCAATTGCAGTTTAATTGCTGTAGATTTTATGGCAACAGATTTAACCAGTGTAGTTTTTGACAATTGCGATTTATACCGTTCCGAATTTAACAAAGCCATCGCCAATAAAGCCGATTTTAAAACAAGTTTCAATTATACTATTGATCCTTCTAAAACGAAACTGAAGAAAGCTGTTTTTTCTTTGAATGAAGTGAAAGGACTATTGTTTACACATGATGTGATTGTGTCTTAATCGACTAAAAAGCGTACAGTTTGTCATCCTGAACGAATAGTTTACTTTTGCTTCCTTTCTCAATCATAAATCTACTTAAATTTCAAAAAACAAATCTAAAGGAGGAACGAAGGATCACACTAGTATTTCTACAAAGTATACACATAAAGTTTGTCATTTCGACGAAGGAGAAATCTCCACGAGTAACTCCGCAACGAAAAGCCAATCTTTGTAGAGTTTCTTACGAAGATTTCTCCTTCGTCGAAATGACAAGATTGCGCGAAAGAACTACCTTTTTTAAATATTTTTCCCCATTACATAATCCTCCATCAAATACCCATTTCCAATTTCTATATCAACGGTTTCTTTAATTTCGAAACCTAGCTTTTTATAGAAATTTAAAGCGGTATTGAAACGGTTTACATTTAATAAAAGTTCATTTGAATTGTTTTCTAAAGCCAGTTTTTCAATAGATTCAAAAACTGTTTTGCCATATCCTTTTCCTTGTGTTTCTGGCAAAAGATAGATTTTATGGATTTTGGTAATGGCTTCGTTTTTATAATTATGTTCAATTCCTATAAAACCAATTACTGATTCAGAATCTGAAACCAAATAAAATAATTGTTCTTTATTCTGAATTTGTTTTGATAGCGCTTCATTAGAATAAATGAGATCTAACATATACTCTAATTGTTCTGAAGTCAAAATTTCGCCATACGTAATTGGCCAGGTTATATGTGCAATCTCTTGAATTTTAACAATATTATCAATTGATGCTTCGGTAATTTTAATCATATTATTTTGTAAAAACCTGATTTTCCTGTTCGCTTACGCGGATGAAAGTCGTTCGTTTTGTTAATTCTTTTAATCTTGAGGCTCCAACGTAAGTACAAGTGCTTCTAATGCCACCTAAAATATCTAAAACAGTGTGAATCACATCTCCTTTAAACGGAACCTGAACTGTTTTTCCTTCACTTGCTCTATATTCTGCAACTCCTCCAGAATGCTTGTCCATTGCAGTTTTAGAACTCATTCCATAAAATTGTTTGAATTTTTCGCCTTTCACTTCAATTAGTTCTCCGCCACTTTCGGAGTGACCTGCAAGCATTCCGCCTAACATCACGAAATCAGCTCCTGCACCAAAAGCTTTGGCAACATCTCCCGGAGTTGTACAACCACCATCGCTTATAATATGTCCGCCTAAACCGTGAGCTGCGTCGGCACATTCTATAATTGCAGATAACTGCGGATAACCAACACCCGTTTTTACTCGTGTGGTACAAACAGAACCTGGGCCAATTCCGACTTTTACTATATCAGCACCAGCTAATAAAAGTTCTTCAGTCATTTCACCAGTCACAACATTTCCGGCAATAATGATTTTGTCTGGATATTGTTTTCTGGTTTTCTTTAGAAACTGGACAAAATGTTCTGAATAACCATTGGCAACATCAATACAAATGAATTTTAATAATGGATTTGCAGTTATTATTTCTCCAATTTTATCAAAATCTTCTTTTCCAGTTCCTGTACTGACTGCGATATAATCGTAAATATCCGGAGTTGCGTTTTGAAGAAATGCATTCCACTCTTCAAGAGAATAATGTTTATGAATTGCTGTAAAAAGCTTTTCTTTTGCTAAAACTTTTGCCATTTCAAAGGTACCAACTGTATCCATATTAGCACCCATTATTGGAATTCCTGTCCAACTTGCAGTACTATGCAAAAACTTGAAATTTTGTTCTAAGGAAACTTCTGATCTGCTTTTTAGCGTTGATCTTTTAGGTCTAAACATTACGTCTTTAAATCCTAATTTTAAGTCCATTTCTATTCTCATAGTTCGAGTTTTTGGTTACTCTCAAATATAGGGAATTTTAGATTGCAGACTTTAGATTTTAGATTATATAAACTTAAAAAATTTAACGTAGATAAAAGTGATTCGCTTTCGCGAAAATGCGGATTTAAAGCGGATTTAAAGCGGATTTTTTTCTGTCTTTTGCGTGGACTTCGACTTCACTCAGTCTTACAAATCTAAAAACTGAGAACTGCTAATGATACTGAACACTAAAAAACCTGACCACTGACCACTAAAAAAACTACCCGTGAATCGTTTCGTTTTTCCCGTAATTGGTAATAATTGATTCTTCGAATGCCAACCATTCTCTCCAACGTTTTTCAACATCAATTCCAACTCCGTATTTACGAGCGTAAGTAATGAAAGTGGTATAATGTCCTGCTTCGCTTTCCATTAATTCTCTGTAAAAAACAGACAATTCTTCATCCTGAATATTTTCAGAAAGCACTTTAAAGCGTTCACAGCTTCTGGCTTCAATCATTGCAGAAAAAAGAAGTCTTTCTACAAGTCCAGAAACACGGCTTCCATCTCCGCTTCTTTTCATGTATTGGTATAGTTCGTTTACATACTCGTCTTTACGCTCACGTCCTAATTTCAATCCTCTTTTGATGATGATATTATGCACTTGCTCAAAATGATCAACTTCTTCTTTTACTAAAGCCAATAAATCCTGAACCAAATCCTGATGTTCAGGATTGTTTGTAATAATTGTAATTGCGTTTGTTGCTGCTTTCTGCTCGCACCAAGCGTGATCGGTTAGAATTTCTTCTATATTTTTCTCAACAATATTTACCCATCTTGGGTCGGTTGGCAATTGTAATCTTAATACGCCCATTTCTAAAAGTTATGAGTTAAAAGTTATTAGTCTTAAAAGCAAAAATCGAAAGTCAAAAATAAGACTTTTGACTTTCGATTTTAAAAACTTTAAGACTTATCTTAATTAATACGCAAAAATTGGTCTTTCGCTCATTAATTCGTTTACTTCTTCAGCAACTTCTTCGATAAGATCTTCATTTGTATGATCAGTAAGAACTTTATCGATTAAAGCTACGATAGTTTCCATATCTTTTTCAACTAAACCACGAGTTGTGATTGCAGCTGTTCCAACACGAATACCAGAAGTGATAAATGGAGATTTATCGTCAAATGGAACCATGTTTTTGTTTACTGTAATTTCAGCTTTTACTAATGCATTTTCAGCTTCTTTACCAGAAATATTTTTATTTCTTAAGTCAATAAGCATCATGTGGTTGTCAGTTCCGCCAGAGATAATGTTGTAACCTCTTTTTACGAAAGCATCCGCCATTGCATTTGCATTTTTTTGCAATTGCATTGCGTAAGTAAAAAACTCATCTTTTAATGCTTCACCAAAAGCAACCGCTTTAGCAGCGATAATGTGCATTAAAGGACCTCCTTGGTTTCCAGGGAAAACAGCTAAGTCTAATAAAGAGGACATCATTCTGATTTCTCCTTTTGGAGTTGTTAATCCTTGTGGATTTGGGAAGTCTTTCCCCATTAAGATTAGACCTCCACGTGGTCCTCTTAATGTTTTGTGAGTTGTTGTAGAAACAATATGGCAATGTGGAATTGGATCACTTAATAATCCTTTTGCAATAAGACCTGCCGGGTGAGAAATATCAGCAAATAAGATTGCTCCTACGCTGTCAGCAATTTGTCTGAAACGAGCAAAATCCATATCGCGAGAATAAGCAGAAGCTCCTGCGATAATTAATTTTGGCTGTTCTTTAGTTGCAATTTCCTGAATTTTATCATAATCTAAGCGACCAGTTTCAGCATCTACTCCGTAAAAAACCGGACGGTATAAACGTCCTGAAAAGTTTACTGGAGAACCGTGAGTTAAGTGACCACCGTGAGATAAGTCAAAACCTAAAATAGTATCACCAGGATTCAAACAAGCGTGGTACACAGCAGTGTTAGCCTGAGAACCAGAGTGAGGCTGTACGTTTGCATATTCAGCACCAAATAATTCTTTAGCTCTGTCAATAGCAATTTGCTCAATAACGTCAACTACTTCACAACCGCCGTAGTATCTTTTGCCAGGATATCCCTCAGCATATTTATTAGTTAAAACAGACCCAGCTGCCTGCATTACTTCATCACTTACAAAATTCTCTGAAGCAATAAGCTCTAGTCCGTGAATTTGTCTTTCTTTTTCCTCTTGGATAAGATCAAAAATTTGTTCGTCGCGTTGCATTTTTTTGTTTTTCGTTAATTTCACGCAAAAATACAAAAAAACGTTTGTTGTACTGTTAGATTATGATATATTTGACATGTATTTTTTCAACAAACTAATTAACATCTAACATGCCTATAACCGCCAACGATACCAGTAGAAAATCATGGTTAGAAGTGCCAGAAAATAGCGACTTCCCTATTCAGAATATTCCTTTCGGCGTGTTTCTTACCAAAGAAAATGTCGTTACAGTGGGAACACGAATTGGCGATTATGCTATAGATTTAGGGGCTTTACAACAATTAAACTATTTTGAGGGAATAGATTTAACAGATGATATGTTTATGCAGGACACGCTGAATGATTTTATTTCTGACGGAAAAAAAACATGGCGTTTGGTTCGAAATCGTATCGCAGAAATCTTTGATATTAATAATCCGCAGCTTAGAGATTCAACAAAACACCGAGATATTGTTATATTTAAAATCGAAGATGTAGAGATGCAATTGCCAGTTTTGATTGGCGATTACACTGACTTCTATTCGAGCAGAGAACACGCTACAAACGTAGGTAAAATGTTCCGTGATCCAGAAAATGCTTTATTGCCAAACTGGCTTCATATTCCGGTTGGATATCATGGAAGAAGTTCTACAATTGTACCTTCTGGAATTCCGGTTCACAGACCAATGGGACAAACGCTGCCAGCAGGACATGAAACACCTGTTTTTGGCGCGTCACGTTTAGTCGATTTTGAATTGGAAACTGCTTTCATTACAACTGATGTCAATGTAATGGGAGAAAACATCCCAACTTACGAAGCTGAGGACTATATTTTCGGAATGGTTTTATTGAATGACTGGAGCGCTCGCGACATTCAAAAATGGGAATATGTGCCTCTTGGACCATTCTTAGCAAAAAACTTTGCAACTTCAATTTCACCGTGGATTGTGACTATGGATGCTTTGGAACCTTTTAGAACTAAGGGCCCAAAACAAGATCCAACACCACTTCCTTACTTACAAACGAAAGGTAAAAAAGCTTTTGACATTCATTTAGAAGTTTCATTAAAACCTGAAGATCAAGAAGAAACGGTTATTTCGAAATCAAATTTCAAATACCTATACTGGTCAATGAGTCAGCAATTAGCACATCATACTTCAAACGGATGCCGCGTAAATTCTGGTGACATGATGGGTTCTGGAACTATTTCTGGTCCAACTCCTGACAGTTTCGGTTCTATGCTGGAATTGACCTGGGGTGGAAAAAATCCGTTGAAATTAAATGGCGGAGGTGAACGTAAATTTATAGAAGATAATGATACCGTAATCATTAGAGGTTTCTGTGAAAATGCTGAAGTAAGAATTGGTTTTGGAGAAGTTTCAAGTCAATTATTACCTCCGTTTATCAGACAATGAAGAGCAGATAAAGAATCATCTGAAGATATATAGAAAACAAAAAACCTTGGTTATCGCCAAGGTTTTTTGTTTTCTATATATCTAAATCTCTAAAAACTGAAATAAAAAATTGTTTATTCTAGAATCGCCTTTACCCAAACCAAACGATGATCAGAACTTGATTCCCGTTTTTCAACTAATTCTGACATTGGCTCACCTTTTGCAGGCCAGAACACTCCACTGTTGATGACTTTAAAACCAAGTTTGGATGGCAATACATAATCAGCGCGCATTCTCCAAAACGCAGTATGATTGATTCCAAAAGAATTTTCAGGGCTAAATTCAGCACCACCTTTACTAGCAGGTGTAAAGTCGCTATTAATTTTCGGATCATCTACTAAAGACTTTATACCTTCTCTAATAGCGTCGCCCTCAACTGATGAAGCGTTTTGATCGCCCAATATAACGAATCGAGAATTCGGAGACAAACCGCCTTTTATACCTTTATCATCATAAATATACGAAGCAGAATTGTCTGAAATATAGTCTTTCCAGAATCGGATTTCATCATGATTTCTTTTTCCATTACGATCCTCAGCACCATCAAAGGTCGGAGGAGTTGGATGACTGGCCAAAATATGAACTGTTTCATTACCAATCTGTACAGGAAGATCCCAATGAGATTTTGAAGATAGAGGAAATTCCTTCCATGCCTTCTTACTATACCAATCCGATCCATCTGCTTTTTTAGTAAGCAATGCTCCCGGCATATCTTTCCATTTAAAATGTTGAAAAGTACGAATCGCGTTAACATCAATAGGATATTTAGACAAAAGCATCATCCCATATTGACCAGGATACATACCAAATGCCCATGCATCATTTCCAAAATTACTGAACTTTCCATCATTGTTCAAATCATAAGGACTTGGTTGACCAGTATTAACCGTTGAATAATAGTAGTAAGGATAATCAATGGCAGTGGCTCCACCCTGACTCAAATTCAAATAATTTTTAATAAATGCCTTTACACCAAGTTCAGGATCTTTAATATAATCAAATTCGTTTAACAAAATAACATCTGGCCTAACAGTCTGAATAATCTGGGCAATATTTTTAATTTGAGCATTATGCCCTGAATTCAGTTGAGTAATCAGTATCTGCTCCGATTTTCCCATTGCGCCTTTTGGAGAATAATTATCAGATTCCATGCTTACATTGTAGGTCGCAAATGTAAGCTCAGTTTTTTCTTGCAAATCAGACTGTGAAAAAAGAACTCCGGAAGAAAGCACGGAAAGGATAAAAAATATTTTCTTCATAAAAAATTAAATCTGCATTTCTGCATTATTGAACATACGAATATAAGAAGGATGTTGGGACACACAGCAAATCCGTCTGTTAAATATACAACAAAAAAAAACTGCCACTTTTGGTGACAGCTTAAATAACACAAGAGAACCTCTGTGTATTTGACAATTCTATCACAGATTAAAAAAATCAAAACGATTACTTTATAAGCTGTAGCTACTATTTTTATGCAGGAATCTGCTGACTTAAACAATGTAAAGTTCCAAATCCCCAGATGAAATCAATACAACTGATTCCAATAACCTCTCGGTCTGGGAAACATTCTGCTAAAATATTCAATGCTACACGATCATTACTATCGTTGAATGTTGGTACTAAAACGCAATTATTCAGGATTAAGAAATTAGCATAACTAGCCGGTAATCTTAAATCTTCGAAATCAACTCGTTTTGGCATCGGAAGCGCCACAATAACAGGAGATTTTCCGTTTTCTAATTTTGCATTTTGCAAACGTTTCAAGTTGTCCTGTAATGGTTTGTAGTTTGAATCGTTTTTATCCGTTTCTACAATCGTCACAATGGTATCTTCATTTACAAATCGGCATAAATCGTCGATATGACCGTGTGTATCATCTCCTTCGATTCCATCTCCTAACCAAATTACATTGGTTACCCCAAGATATTCTTTGAAAACAGCTTCGTAATCTTCTTTGGTAAAGCCAGCGTTACGAACTTGAATTGTTGGATGCATTAAACATTCTTCAGAAGTCAGTAAAGTTCCTTTTCCATTTACATCAATAGCACCACCTTCTACAATTACCGGTTTTCCTTTATACATTACCTGAGTTAAAGGAACATCAATAAAATCGGCCACTTTTCCCGGAACGAATTTATCTAACTGATAGTTTTTATATTTCGCCCATCCATTAAAATTGAAATTTAAGGCTTCTCTTTTTAAACCATTTCTAACAATAATTGGCCCTGAGTCACGCATCCAGCTTCTGTTGGTTTTATGAATGATATAAGAAACGTTTTCAAGATTTACACGAGCTCTTTCAAGCATATCGGCAACTTTTTCTTTCAGTTTCTCATCGGCTACAACCAAAAAAACAGTTTCAAAAGTGGCTACCTTTTTTATAAATTCTACAAAAGCCCATTGAACAGCTTCGTATTTTCCCGGCCAATCGTTGCCATTATGCGGAAAACACAATACAATTCCTTGTTGTTTTTCCCATTCTGCTGGAAATCTTCTATTATTTGTTGACATAAACAGGTTCTAATTTAGAAAGTGCAAAGATAAGCATTCGTTAGGATTATAAAACATTTGAACGAAAATCATCTTTTATTTCACAATAAATATCCTGCAAAATTTAAGTTAAAGATTATATAATATGTTCTTAATATTCGACAGAAAGACGCTAATTACTTTTGCCAAAACTAAAAACTAACACATGAAAAAATTATCTATCTCTTTATTAGCAGCTTTTTTTATTATGGCAAGCTGTAATAATGATGAAAATTCAAACAACGAACCAGAGGTTACGGTAAGCGAAAACCCGGCAACTTTTAAAGAAATTGGTTCTATTACAATTGGTGGTGAAGCTGCAGCAGAAATTTCAGCTTACTGCGAAAAAACAAAAAGATTATTTACGGTAAATAACAGCGGTGTCAATCAAATTGATGTTATTGATATCACAGATCCAACAAAACCAATGAAAATTGGAAAAATCGATTTGAGTACTTACGAAGGAGCCGCAAACAGCGTTTCTGCTTTTGACGGAAAGCTGGCTGTTGCTCTGGAATCAACAACAAACAAACAAGCTAACGGAAAAGTTGCTGTTTTCAATACTTCTGATTATAGTTTAATCAAACAAGTTACGGTTGGTGCATTACCTGATATGGTTACTTTTTCTCCGGATGGAAAATATATTATAACAGCCAACGAAGGTGAACCAAATACAGATTATTCACAAGATCCAAACGGAACTATTTCTATTATTGAAACAAGTACTTACACAGTAACTACTTTAGATTTTGCTTCTTTCGCAAGTCAGGCAGCAGCTTTAGCAAAAGATGGATTCAGAATTTCTAAATTTGCTAAAAGCTTTGCTCAGGATATCGAACCAGAATACATTACTATTTCAGATGATTCCAAAACGGCCTGGGTAACTTTACAGGAAAATAATGGTGTCGCAAAAGTTGATTTAACTTCTAAAACGATTACAGCTATTTATCCTTTAGGTTTAAAAGATTACAATACTGCCGAAAATGCAATTGATATTAGCGATAGTGACGATAAAATCGCCTTCAATCCATGGAAAGTAAAAGGTCTATTTATGCCAGATGCAATCAGCCATTTCTCAGCCAACAATGTTCCTTATTTTGTTACTGCTAATGAAGGAGATGCAAGGGAATATACTGCATATACTGACGTTAAAAGAATGAAAAGCTTAAAACTTGATGCTACAGTTTTTCCTGATGCAACTAATATGAAACTTGACGCTAATTACGGAAGATTAAATCTTGTTGCAGATATGGGTGACACTGATGGTGACGGTGATTTAGACGAAATGGTAAGTTTTGGTGCGAGATCTTTCTCAATCTGGAATGGAAACACAGGAAAAATTGTTTACGACAGTAAAAATGATCTTGATAAAAAATCTAACGAACTGGGACTTTATGATGACAAAAGAAGTGACGATAAAGGTTCTGAGCCAGAAGCGGTATATGTAGCCAAAATGGGAACTCAGAATATTCTTTTCGTTGGTTTAGAAAGATCTGATGCATTTTTAACTTATGACGTAACAAATCCAAACTCTCCGCAATATTTACAAACAGTAAAAACAGGAGATGCTCCAGAAGGATTATTATTTATTCCGGCTTCTAAAAGTCCAACTAAAAGAAGTTTGTTAGTAGTAAGCAGTGAAGGCGACGGAACGGTAAAAATTTACCAGCCAGATTTGAAATAATCATAAAATTATCAAAATTTTAAAAAGAGCAAAAACTAAATTTTGCTCTTTTTTTGCTTTTTATTGATACTTAATTAACTAATTTTCATAATTATAAGCTAAAACATGGGAATTATGTAACCAGATATAGAACGCGTTTCTACAATACGTGCTCTAATTTTGTCATGAGTTTAAAATAAAAACAATTTAATTTTTGATATCATGAAAAAGAAATTAGTATCAGCCTCTTTATTATTACTATCCTTTGCCGCTGGCGCACAAAATATGGCTACCACTTCTACCAAACCAAGTGTAGATCAGGAATTCAATAAATGGTCGATAGAACTTAATGGTGGTGTTAACAAACCAACGAGAGCTATGACTCCAGGTTACACTACAGAATCTGCCAACTTCTTTCACGGAGATTTAGGTGTAAGATATATGTTTAGCCCTAAGTTTGGTTTGAAATTGGATGTTGGATACGATCAATTTAAAGAGAAAAAAAATACTCCAGATTTTGAAAGCCGTTACGTAAGAGCGAGTTTACAAGGAGTTGTGAATGTGGGACGTGCTTTAAATTTTGAAACTTGGACAAACACAATTGGTCTTTTGGCACATGGAGGTTTTGGAGTTTCGCAAATTAGTACTGAAACAGGATTTGGCGGACAAGATTACATGGCGCACGGAATTGCCGGTTTAACGGGACAAATCAAATTAAGTAATCGTGTAGCTTTAACTGGTGACCTTACAGGAATTGTAAACGGAAGACAAAACTGGAACTTCGACGGAATGGGTAACACTACTACAGGTTCTTTTGACGGAGTTTTATTAAACGCTTCTGTTGGTCTAACATTCTACTTAGGTAAACACGAAAGACATGCTGACTGGGTTGGTGAAGAAGACAGAATTAGTGAATTGGAAAGAAGAGTGGACTTAGTTGAAACTGGTCTGATCGATTCAGACAAAGACGGAGTTGCGGATTTATACGATTTAGAACCAAACACTATTGCAGGAGTTGCTGTTAACACTAAAGGACAATCTATTGATACGAATCAAAATGGTGTGCCGGATGAGTTGGAAAGCTACTTAGACAAAACGTATGAGAAAAAAGGAGCCGGAACAGCTACAAACAACACTGTTGAAGAATTAATCAATGGAGGTTATGTAAATGTTTATTTCGACTTTAATTCATCTAAACCAACAAACGCTTCTTTATCCGGTGTTGATTTCTTAGTGAAATATTTGAAAAATAATCCAGGAAAATCAGCTGATATTATTGGTTATGCTGACGAAATTGGAAACACAAACTACAATACTGAATTGTCTAGAAAAAGAGCGGAAGCTGTGAAAAAGGTAGCAGTAAATGCAGGAATAGACGCTTCAAGATTGAATGTAATTGCTAACGGAGAAGATACTTCTGTTAACAAGAACTCTAAAGAGGCACGTCAAATCGTGAGAAGAGTTACTTTCCAGGTGAAGTAATCCATATAAAGCTAAAAACGAGAAAAAGAGCTATTCAAATGAACTGCCCCCAAATAGTGTCTAACTTTTTGGGGGCAGTTCATTTTGAGATAGCTCTTTCATATATTTTTAAAAAAAATTATTTGTCGATTGCTCTTTTTGTAATATCTCCAAAAGCATCAATTCTTCGGTCTCTGAAAAACGGCCAGTTTTGACGAACATTTTCCTGAAGATCTAAATCAACCTCAGCGATTAAGATTTCTTCTTTATCATGAGAAGCCTGAGCTAAAATTTCTCCTTGAGGCCCGGCAATAAATGATGCTCCCCAGAATTGAATTCCTTCAGTTCCTTCAATATATTTTTCTAAACCAATTCGATTCGCCGCTGCAACGAAAACACCATTTGCAACAGCATGACCTTTCATTACATTCATCCAAGCACCGTACTGATTTTCTCCGTACTGCTCTTTTTCCTTAGGATGCCATCCGATAGCTGTTGGGTAGAATAAAACCTCAGCACCTTTTAAAGCTGTAATTCTCGCAGCTTCCGGATACCATTGATCCCAGCAGATTAAAGTTCCAACAGTTCCTTTTTTAGTTTCTATTGCCTGGAAACCTAAATCTCCCGGAGTGAAATAGAATTTCTCATAGAAATGCGGATCGTCCGGAATGTGCATTTTACGGTATAAACCAGCTTCTGTACCATCTGTATCGATGATATACGCACTATTATGATAGATTCCAGCCATCCTTTTTTCGAAGAAAGGAACAATAATTACTACTCCTAATTCTTTTGCCAATTCGCTGAAAGCAATAAATGAAGTGCTATATAAAGGTTCTGCTAATGCAAAATTATCTACATCTTCGCTTTGGCAGAAATAATGACTGCTATATAGTTCCGGAAGTAAGATTACCTCTGCTCCCTGACTTGCAGCATCTCTTACCCAACTGATACATTTCTTAAGATTATTTTCAGCAACATCATTCAGATTTAACTGAATTACTGATATTTTATATTTTCTTTTCGGCATGACATAAAATTTAGAGTGCAAAAATAATACTTTTTAAAGGAATGGCAAAGCGAGTTTAATTTACTTAACTCAGATATAAAAAAAGAGCTTTAAAGCTCTTTCATAATTGTTTTATACTATCTCGTTTTGTAGAAAATATTTTAGAAATATAAATCACACCATCCACTTCAAGATACAAAATTTTATTGTCCCTTATTATAATTCTCCGATATTCAGGCTCAATTTCATCTTTTTGATATTGCTCACCAAAACGTATTTTTTTAGTGGCATCTAAGATTTCATTTTTAATATTATTTGCACCTTGAATAGATTTCTCTTTATAGTAATTATCAATTGTTTTCAGCTAATTTTTGGCCGTATTAGTCCAAATAACTTTTAAAAACTTATCCATTACCAGTTTTCAGCTTCTTTCTCTAAATCTTCTTGTGAAGTATACTCTCCTCTTTCAATTTCCAATTTGATATCAGCCAGTTGAGCTTTGTATTCACTTCTAGTGACTGGTTTTCCTTCTACAGAAAACGCCACTATTTCTTCTTCTTGATAACTTTCAATAACTGCTTTAACCACTTTTAAAAGACGTTCATCGGCAGTATTAATATATTCTAACACACTTTCTCTCAACTCTAAAGCTCCCATAATCATACTTTTTTTGATCTTTCAAAGATAGAGATTTTCGTTCACTTTTTAAAGTCAAAAAAGAAAACCATTTCACATCGATTTAAAAACTAAATCTTTGCAAAATGGCTTATCAACCTAAAAAAATATCAACTAAATTAGTTGCTATTCGATTACAACTTTCTGAGTCAAGAATTCAGTTTCTGATTTTTTGAATTTAATTTCGATAGTTCCTTTTGCAGTTGCTTTGAATTTGTAAACTGTCTTTTTAGGCTCAGGAACCTGCTGTGTACAAACTTCTGATGGATATTTTGCAATTACCTGTAATCCCTTTACATCTCCAATTGTTACTTCTGAGATTTTATCGAATTCTGCGCAAGCATTATCAACCGTGTAAGTTACATCATAGCTTAATTCGTCATTTACTTTTCCTGTTGCCGGTCCTTTAATTTCTGTTACTAAAGCAGCTTTTGTAGTTACAACTGGAGTTTTTTCATCGTCGTCATTACTGCATGAAACAAATGCAATTGATAAAAATAATACTACCAAAACTGATTTTAATCTAAAACTTTTCATATAAAATAATAATTAATTGTTAATTACTATGAAGACGTGTCTTGGTTGCAATGGTTGCTTATAAAAAATGTTAAAAAGTTCCAACAAAAGATTAAACAATTATAAATCAACACATTATTTAATAAAAAAATATTCAAAAAATACTGTTATTTCTTATGAAAATAAAAATCTTCTAGCCTAGCCCCGATAGAAACGGCATCCTTTTTCCTGCTCCTTTAGCAGGAAAAAGATATAGTGGATAGCGGGACAAAACGTTCTTTTGAAAATGAATCGATCTGCTCCAAAAACAAAAAAACACCAGCGTTAACTGATGTTTTTTTATTTAAAATATTGTAAAATTCCTGATTAAGCTTCCTTTTTCTTAAACAGCTTTTTGAAAAGATTTACTATCGCAAGAACGATAAAACCAATTACAAGTCCAATAGCAAACTCTTTTATAATAGATGGGAAATTTGGTAAAAGATGGTGGAAAAATTCAATATTATGAACGAATAAACCTCCTGCAACCAAAATTAAGGCAATGGTTCCAATAACGGTCAACGCTTTAATTACTTTTGGCAATGCTTGAACCAATATATTTCCAACACTTTTTAAAAGACTTTTCTCTTTTTTACTGTGCTGAATCATTTTGAAACCTACTTCGTCCATACGAACAATAAGCGCTACGATTCCGTAAACTCCAACTGTAGCGATAACTGCAATAATAGAAACTGTGATAATCTGTGATAACAATGGTTTGCCGATTACAGTTCCTAAAGCGATAATTACAATTTCGACTGAAAGAATAAAATCTGTAATAATTGCTGACTTTACTTTTTCTTTTTCAATTACTAAAATTTGTTCTTCTGTAAGAACTTCATCTGTAATTCCTTCAGATTCTTCGTGCTCGTGAGGAAAAATAAATTCATAAATTTTTTCGGCTCCTTCGTATGCTAAAAAAAGTCCCCCTAAAACTAAAATTACTATAATTGCAATTGGAAAAAAGGCACTCAATAAGAATGCAATTGGAAGAATAATGATTTTATTCAACAGCGAGCCTTTACTGATTGCCCACAAAACCGGCAATTCTCTTGAAGACGCAAATCCGGAAGCTTTTTCTGCATTTACGGCTAAGTCATCACCCAAAATTCCAGCTGTTTTTTTTGCAGCAACTTTACTCATTACTGCAACATCATCCATAATTGCTGCGATATCATCTAATAAGGCGAAAAAACCTGAACCCATTTTTTTAAATTTATTTTTAGTGATGCGAATCTAGACATTTTGCCTTAATCTGCCCAATAATTAGCCATCAAAATTTATGAATTTTATTCCTATTTTTCTGTATTGTGCTTTTTAGCTGCATTGTCCTAACAGAACCCATAAAATGATGAAAACTAAGATAGTTCCGAAACATCCTCCACCTAACTTTTTAGCACCGTATCCTGCAAGTAATCCTCTGAATATATTGTTCATGATTTTGATTTTTTAATTAATAATTTGCTGATTTCTATAGATTTTAAAATTGAATATTTTTTACAAATGAATTGTTATAGAACTTGAATTAAAAGTTATAGAATTTAGGCATAAAAAAAGCATCAGTCAAAAGACTGATGCTTTTTTTTTATTTAATTAACTACTTTTTTTTTAATTAATCAGTAGAGACACTATTACCTCTACTTATTAAAGTTGCCTTATCCAGAATCCCTTGGCCAGTTGGTACTGCTGACGGATTTTGCTGCGAAAGATCAATGTATTTCCCACTTGAAGGAGATACATTTAACAATCTACTCAAAATCAAATTAATTTGTGAACTAGGTAATGCGTTATGTGAAAAAACGGTATTTGACTGAGAAATATGTAACGAAGCTAATAATGGTATATCAATCGAATTAAGTGAAGCATTATAGCTAAAATCAATACCCCTTGCAGTAGTCAACAATGGAAAAGAAATTTTTTTTAATGCTGCATTGTTTAATATACTAGTATCATATCCATATAAGGCTTTTAAAACAGGAAATGTAAGCGAACTCAATTTTGCATTGTTTTCGATTTCTAAATCTCCATAAACCTCAGTCAGATTATCTACTTTTATAGAAGCCAAATTTGCATTGTCCTGTATAATTAAATTTATTAAATTTTTAGCTTCACTTAAGTCTAAGGTTGTTAGGTTTGATGCATTAGTAACATAAACATTTTCTGTATAAAGGCCTATTTGAGCTTTTATTTGCTCTACAGCTTCTGCATCCGTGATACTGCCAGTTAAGATGATACTAGTTTTTCCTTTATTGGCGCTACTTCCAGCATATAATGCATAAGGAACGCTTAAAAGCTGACTTGTACCACTAATGGTATAATTAGTTCCTCCTGTCGGATCAATTTCTGTTTTTATAAAGTGAGGTCCTGCTCCCCAATCTATTCCGGAAAAGGTACCTAAAACTGGATTCCCACCTCCTATTTCCATTGTTGCTAATCCATTAACGCTTGTTCTTATATTTTGAGTTTCAACGTAAGAACTATTTCCAGTTGCCGAACCTAGCAAAATACTGGTCTTTATACCAACTATGGTATTTGCAAGTAATGTACTGTCTTTTTTACGAATTACAGATTGATAATTCATCTTTTGCGGGGCTTGAGCAAATAAAATGGTAAAAGAACTCAATAAAAGTAATCCCAGAGTAATTTTTTTCATAAATCTTTTTTGCGTTTTTTAGATTTCTACTTTTTGATAATTTTAAAAGTTTTTATTGTTTTCGAATTGTTAATTACTTTTAGAAAATAGACTCCATGTGGTAGTCCATACATAGAGACTTTAGTTTCTGATAAAGTAATGTTCAAATCTTTTGATAGTATTTTTCCATTTGTATCAATTAAGTTATAAGACAACGATTCGAATTTATTATTGAAAACAGTAAGATTCAGCTCATCAATAACAGGATTTGGAAAAGCAATCATTACTAAATTAATTTCATCGAATTGATCATTACCTAAAGTTGTGATTTCATAAGGCTGTTGCACCCCTTCTTGTGCTGATCCGCCACTTCCTCTTAATTGCATATTGACAATCTGTCCCACTGAATAACTGGATGCTCCGCCATTACCTGTACCTTTTCCACCTGCAACTACAATACTTTCTTGAGAGTATAAATTACTTACAAATGAAATACTAACAAGAAATAAATGTAAAAATGCCTTTTGTTTTCTTTTCATATCAGATTTAATATTTTTTCGAATCAAATATATGATATTTTCTTACAAAATAAATCAAAAAAGTAAATTTGAAATAATACAAAAAAAGCACCAGTCTTTCGACTGATGCTTTTCTTAAGATTAACATGAAAAAAATTATTTAGCTGTCTGGTTTCTAAAGACCAAATTGCCATCGAAAGCATCTAATAAAATGATGCTGTCTGTTGTTATGTTTCCTGCCAAAATTTCTTTTGATAATTGATTTAACACTTCTCTTTGAACCACACGTTTCACTGGTCTGGCTCCAAAGTGCGGATCGTAACCTTTGTCTGCCAAGTAAGCAATAGCTTCCGGAGTTGCATCCATTGTAATACCTTGCAGCGCCAGCATTTTAGTAACGCTTTTTAACTGTAAACTTACAATTCTTGAAATATTCTCTACCGTAAGCGGTGTAAACATTACAATTTCGTCGATACGGTTGATAAACTCAGGTCGAACCGTTTGTTTTAATAATCCCAGAACTTCGTTTTTAGCCGCTTCTGTTGCTGCTTCAACACTTCCTTTTAGGTTTTCAAATTTCTCCTGAATAATATTACTTCCCATATTTGAGGTCATAATAATAATCGTATTTCTGAAATCGGCCAAACGTCCTTTGTTGTCTGTTAAACGTCCTTCGTCCAGAACCTGCAACAAAATATTAAATGTATCCGGATGCGCTTTTTCGATCTCGTCTAAAAGCACTACAGAATATGGTTTTCTACGAACAGCTTCTGTCAACTGACCTCCTTCATCATAACCAACATATCCTGGAGGCGCACCAACCAAACGGCTTACACTGTGACGTTCTTGGTATTCACTCATATCGATACGAGTCATGGCATTTTCGTCATCAAAAAGATATTCTGCTAAAGCTTTTGCCAATTCTGTTTTACCAACTCCGGTTGTTCCTAAGAATAAGAATGAACCAACAGGTTTTTTCATATCCTGTAAACCGGCGCGGCTTCTACGAACGGCGTCACTCACTGCTTCTATCGCTTCTTCCTGTCCTACCACACGTTTATGCAATTCGTCTTCCAAATGCAATAGTTTTTCTCTTTCTGTCTGAAGCATTTTGGTAACCGGAATTCCTGTCCATTTTGCTACAACTTCTGCGATATCTTCCCTAGTAACTTCTTCCTTGATTAAAGAATTTCCAGATTGGAATTCTAGCAATTGTTTCTGCAAAGTTTCTTGACGTTCCTGTGCTTCTTTTATTTTTCCGTAACGGATTTCGGCTACTTTTCCGTAATCGCCTTCACGTTCTGCACGTTCTGCTTCGTATTTAAAGTCTTCTATTTCGTGTTTTACAGCCTGAATTCCGTCAACGATATCTTTTTCCTGTTTCCATTTTGCATAGATTTCGTTTCGTTCTTCTTTTAGGTTGGCCAATTCCATCCCTAAAATTTTCAGCTTGCTTTCTTCTTTTTCACGTTTGATAGCTTCAATTTCGATTTCCAACTGCATGATTTTACGATCCAAAACATCTAATTCTTCTGGTTTTGAATTGATTTCCATACGCAGTTTAGAAGCCGCTTCATCCATTAAGTCAATTGCTTTATCTGGCAAGAAACGATTCGTAATATAACGTTGTGAAAGTTCAACTGCTGCAATAATTGCTTCGTCTTTAATTTGAACTTTATGGTGTGTTTCGTATTTCTCTTTGATACCACGTAAAATCGAAATGGCACTTTCTGTATCTGGCTCATCGATTAATACTTTTTGGAAACGTCTTTCGAGTGCTTTATCTTTTTCAAAATATTTTTGATATTCATCTAAAGTTGTTGCACCAATTGCTCTTAATTCTCCACGAGCCAAAGCTGGTTTCAGGATATTAGCAGCATCCATTGCACCTTCTCCTCCACCCGCTCCTACAAGCGTATGAATCTCGTCAATAAAAAGAACAATATCTCCATCAGCAGCTGTAACTTCTTTTACAACCGATTTCAAACGCTCTTCAAATTCTCCTTTGTATTTTGCTCCGGCAATCAAAGCTCCCATATCAAGCGAGAAAACGATTTTATCTTTTAAGTTTTCCGGAACGTCTCCATCTACAATTCTGTGCGCTAAACCTTCTGCAATTGCGGTTTTACCAACTCCAGGTTCTCCAATTAACATTGGGTTATTTTTTGTTCTACGAGTCAGAATCTGCAATACACGACGAATTTCTTCGTCACGACCGATAACTGGATCTAGTTTTCCTGTTCTTGCTAATTCGTTTAAGTTTTTAGCGAATTTATTTAACGAATTATAAGTTTCTTCAGCTGAAGCCGATGTTACTCTTTCGCCTTTTCTTAATTCTTCGATTGCTGCTTTTAAACCTTTTCCGGTAACTCCCTGATCTTTTAAGATTTGGGAAACTTTGCTTTTTGAATCAAAAATGGCTAAAATTAAATGCTCGATCGAAACGTATTCGTCGTTCATTTTTTGTGCAATAATTTCGGCTTCATTTAAAGCTTTGTTCGCATCTCTGGAAAGCATTACATCTCCTCCGGAAACTTTTGGAAAACTCTGAATTGTACTGTCCAAAATTTGAAGGAACAACGGAACGTTTACATTTAGTTTTTTCAGAATAAATGGTGCTACGTTTTCGTCCACTTCAAAAATGGCTTTGAAAATGTGTTCATTTTCAATTTGCTGCTGGCCATTTCGTTGTGCTAATTGCTGTGACAACTGAATGGCTTCCTGCGATTTAATAGTAAATTTATTTATGTTCATATTTTTATAATTTGATTGATTTTATGTGTTTAATATTCTATAAGATTAAAGTTACGATTTATTGAAGTACATTTTTAATTCAAATAATCTAACTTTGCATTGAAATAGACAAAATATATTCCACATTAAAAATAAAGACAAAATGACTTAAAAATCATGATTTTTATCAGATTTAGCTGTCAAAAAGTCACAAAACAAGCCAAATATGAGTTTTTTTAATTCAATCTTCGGAAGTTCAGAGAACTCAGAAGCCCCAAAAAGTAAAGTTAACTGGACAGAATTAACAGATATGCTTCAGTTAATGGAAATTGAAGCAATCTCAAATGAGAAACCAGTTGTAATTTTTAAGCACAGCACAAGATGCAGTATTAGCCGCATGGCGCTAAAACAATTTGAAAGAGAATTTGATCTTGAAGGAGTTGTAGATGCTTACTTTTTAGATTTGATTGCGCACCGTGATATTTCGAACGAAATTGCCAGCAGATTCGGAGTTTATCACGAATCGCCACAATTGATTTTAATTAAAAATGGAAAAGCTATTTACGATGTTTCGCACAGCGATATCGATGCTGAAGCATTAAAAAGCAAAGTATAGTTTTTTTTCTGCCACAGATTAAAGGATTAAAATGATTTCTTAAGCCACAAATTACACGAATTTACACAAATCAATTCGTGAAAATTCGTGTAATTCGTGGCAACTTAACCAAGATTAGAAAATCATTTTAATCCTTTAATCTGTGGCAAAATAATTTAAAAACTCTCGCCAGATCCTCCACCGCTAAATCCTCCGCCTCCAAATTCCATTGGAGAATCTTGCGGTTTTACTTCCGGTTTCATTCCGAAAGTTGAAGCTACTACTAAAGCTTCTGCATTTAAAATAGCATCCGAATGATTAATTCTGTCTGGTTTGAATGTTAAACCGCTCTCTTTTTCTTTTAATTTTCTGATTGAGAAATAAGCTATTGCGAATAAAACAAGTCCGCCTAAAGTTAATGCCAATTCTATTGGAAGAACTGCATAATAAAATCGAATGGTATAGATTGAAAATCCGATTCCCAGAAAACTTACCCAAAGCATAATTCTGTCTTTTGTTCTTAAAGCCTGAACTAAATATAAAATTGGAACCACAAAAGTAAAGGCATAAAAGAAAAAAGCAAACGGAATATCGGCACCTGGTTTCACTTCTGTTCCTAAAAGTTCTTCTGAAAGCTCTCTTACTACCAAATAATTACAGGAAAGATAAAACAATACCAAACAAAAGCTATTAGCTAATAAAAGTCCATAATAATAGTAACTTTCTTTTAGCTTACTGATTAATTTACTTGTCAAAAAATATAAAATAGCTGCAAAAATCATGGCAATAAACGGCAGAATAGCTCTTCCTATATCACCTAATTCAAACATCAGAAAAAATAAAAATGAAGTTACAGTTATACAGAAAACAAGCATTGAAAGCAGATGCAGGTATCTCATAAACATGTAAATTGCGGATATTGCCATAAAAAAAGCTATCACAGATTGAGATCCGTCTGTCGTAATTCCAATAGCAAATCCTACGTTTAAAGTAGCTCCTAATATAAAAGCATCATCCAATCCGTGATTACGATAATTTTGTTTTGCCAAAAGCTCTGAAACTAAAAAGCCAACAGCGGCAAAAATATAACAGCAGATTTGAAAATAAGCATTCTCTGCATTCATTCCGATAATAGAAATTGCACCGCAAATTGAACTATATAACATACTTCCTAACAAAAAGAATCCAATTCTAACCAAAATGTTATCCTGACTTCTAAAAGCTGGTAATTCTTTTTTTACAAATTTCTTTTGATCCTTACTTATAAAACCTCCTTTATATAAAGTATCAGCTTCATTAATTAAGATTTCATTATCCAGTATTTTTTTTTCGTACACTATCATTCTGCTATTTCTTTATGAAAATTTTTAATTAATTTAATGAACATTACAATGGAGCCTATAAAATAAGCCGGCAATAAGAAAAAAAACAATTCCCAAATATCAGAGAAATCAACATTTTCAAAAAGTCTGAACAAAACTATATTTGCTCCGATATAACCGTAAACAATCATAAAAACATATAGAGACATTGCTTTCAATTCATAACTAATTTTATAAAAGTAAAAAGTAGATCCTGCTAAAACAACAGCAAAAACCAGCCAGATTAAATTATAATGATTTAATAAATTACTGATCGATGCGATACTGATAATATGCAAGGCAAAAGTCAGGAAGATTAAACTGAAATGTGTTTTTAATACAATTCGATTACTGTAGATTGTCCACAATATCAATAAGATCCCTAGCACAACAGCAGAATAGCTCAAACTCTCACTAGCATAAAAATCATTGTTGTTTAATAAATCCTGAGGCGTAACAGAAAGTCCTATATAAGCCGCTAAACCGGTAACAGCAATAGTTAGCACGCTTCTATTATCAAAATAATAAGCGCAAAAGAAACTTACTATTGTGGGCACCAATGTTGCCAATCCGTAATGTTCTCCAAAAGGTTTGTATTGAAATTGTAGATAACCAATAAAAATGCATGTCAAAATATTAGCCAGCAAAACCAGATATTCTAAAACAGGATGATCAAATTGTGTTTCGGTTTTCTGAAAGCCATTTGAGTTTTTAAAACAATAGAAAAAACAAACTACAGTTACAATTAAAAGAAGTGAGAGAATTGCAATATGTCCGATAGAATCAATATTTTCATAAATCAAAATTCCGATTCCTGAAGTAAACAATATAACCGATAGATAAAGAAACAGTTTTAATTCTGCGTTTACTGAAAAGATATTCAAACTTCGATATGCTTTAACTTCTTCAAACTGATTTTCTGTAATCAAACCTTTTTCAAATAGGTCTGCAGTCGCCTGCTCATTAAATTTCTTCATTTGATTAATTTAAACTTATATTCAAATATATGTATTTAGTATGAATTTTCTCTTTTAATCCATCAGATTCAACTACTGTATTTGTTTGTTTCATTTTATTTTCTCAAAAAAAAGCTTTTAAATAGTGTAAAAACAACACTTATAATTCTTATAATCAAAACTTTAAAACATAAAAAATTGATAAATTAATTTGAAATTAATCTGAAACTTTTACATTTGTGCAATCGATTACATTAACTATTAAGCCACACAAAAACCACAAATGAAAACAAAGCTTATTTTATTAGCACTTCTTATTCCATGTTCTTTTCTTTTTGCTCAAAATTATTTTATGAGCTCTTCGGAAGGATTTGGGGCTTCTGCTACCGGCGGAGGAAATGCTGTTCCGGTAACAGTCTCAACTCTCGCAGATTTAACAGCAAAACTGAAACTTAAAACGCCACAGGTAATTTTAGTTTCCGGAACTATAAACTGCTCCTATACTAGTTTAGCAATCAATGACAAAACAATAATTGGGCTTCCGGGTGCCAGATTGGTTAATCTTGATCAAACTGCTTCGAATTCAGGAATTTTAAATCTAAAATCTGGCTCAAATAACATCATCATTCGAAATTTGATCTTTGAAGGCCCCGGTTCATATGACGTTGACGGACACGATAATTTAACTTCGGAAGCTACAAATATCTGGGTAGATCATTGCGAATTTCAAGATGGAATGGACGGCAATTTTGATAACAAAGGAGCTGCAGATAATGTTACGATTTCCTGGTGCAAGTTTACTTATCTCAAAACACCTAAAGCCGGAGGAACTGGCGGAGCTGACGATCACAGATTTTCAAACTTAGTTGGATCTTCCAAGACTGATGCACCTTCTGATGGTCATTACAGCATCACTTTCAAAAACTGTTATTGGGCACAGGGATGCAGACAAAGAATGCCGCGCGTTAGAAATGCAGAAATTCATATTTTAAACTGTCTATACAAAACATCAGAATCTGGTTCTGTGGCTATTGGATTAGGCGGTGGAACCAAAAATTCAACTTGTTATGTTGAAGGAAGTGATTTTGCTAACGTTGAAAAAGTCTTTAAAGATTACATAAGTACAGACGGTGGTACAGTTGGAATTGTATTTGATCATTGTCGTAAAGAGCCAATGGATTTTGGAATAAAAGTAAGTAAACCTTCTTATATCTATTCTGTAATTCCTTTAGGAAAAGTGGAGGAATTTGTTTCTAATACATCTTGCGGTGCCGGAGCAACATTACAAGTAAGTTCTAGTGGTATAGTATCTACAAACTGCAGTAACAAAAGCTAATTAAGGATTAAAAACATATAAAAAAAACCGATTTGTTGAATTACAAATCGGTTTTTCTTTTTTGGAAAAAGCTTAAAAAGCAGCTTTCATTTTATCTTTTATTGCATCTAAGCATAAATTATTAATACTGCCTTCGTGCGTGTGTTTGGTTTCTTTTGGAGACTTATACGTTCCCGCTTCTAATTGTTCGGCAACAGCTTTGTAAGCGTCTCTAAACGGCATTCCTGCCACAACCATTTCGTTTAAAGTATCTACAGTAAACAAATAATCGTATTTTTTATCTTCTAAAATATGATCTTTTACCGTAATATCTTTTATTGAGAAAATTGCAATATCTAAACAAGATTTTAAAGTTTGAATCGCCGGAAACAAACCTTCTTTTAAAAGCTGTAAATCTCTGTGATAACCGCTTGGAAGATTATTTGTAATTAAAGTGATTTCGTATGGAAGCGCCTGAATCTTGTTGCATTTCCCTCTGATTAACTCAAAAACATCCGGATTTTTTTTATGAGGCATAATGCTTGAACCTGTTGTAAGATGCGCAGGAAGACCAATAAAATCGAAATTCTGACTCATATATAAACAGACATCCATTGAAAATTTAGCTAACGTGGCTGCAACACTACTCATTGCAAAAGCAACTGTTTTCTCTGATTTACCACGGCTCATTTGAGCTGCAACCGAATTGTATTTTAAAGTTTCAAAACCTAATTCTTGTGTTGTAAATGTCCTGTTAATAGGAAAAGAGCTTCCGTAACCTGCAGCAGAACCTAACGGATTTTGATCTACAATTTTCAAGGCCGCATTCAGCATAGTAATGTCATCAATCAAAGTTTCGGCATAAGCAGAAAACCACATTCCGAAAGAAGACGGCATCGCGATTTGCAAATGTGTATAACCAGGCAATAAAACGTTTTGGTGTTTTTCTGCCGATTCCATCATTAAGTCAAAAAGTGTTTTTACTTGTTCTTTTAACTCTTTTACAACGTCTTTAAGATATAAATTTACATCTACTAAAACCTGATCGTTACGAGAACGAGCCGTGTGGATTTTCTTTCCTGCATCACCTAGTTTTACGGTTAGAAGATATTCGATTTTAGAATGCACGTCTTCAAAACTGTCTTCGATTTCAAAATTACCTACTACAATATCAGCAATAATTTCGTTTAAAGCATCAACTAAAGATGTTGTTTCTTCTGAAGTTAATAAGCCAATTTGCCCTAACATTTTGGCGTGTGCAATTGAACCTAAAGCGTCATATTTTGCCAAAACTAAATCCAGTTCACGATCGTTTCCTACTGTGAATTGTTCAATTTGTTTATCTGTTGGTATTCCTTTTTCCCAAAGTTTCATAGGTCGTTTATATTTCGGAAGAAACCTAACAGGTTTTAAAAACCTGTTAGGTTTGTCTTCGATATTATTATAATTTAAAGAAATCGGTTAGTATTTTGATATACAAATCGACCCCTTCTACAATTTCATTTACAAAAATAAATTCATCGGCTGAATGCGAACGTAATGTTTCTCCTGGTCCTAATTTCAAAGACTGACAGCTTAAAACGGATTGATCTGAAAGTGTTGGCGAACCATATGTTGTTCTTCCCAAAGCAATTCCGGCCTGAACCAAACCGTGCTCAATTGGAATTGATGATGCATTTAAATGCATTGATCTTGGTGTTACTTCGGCATTTACATTTGCTTTAACCACTTCTAAAATTTCAGCATTTGTGTAACGGTCTGTTACACGAATATCCACAACCAAATCACATTCTGATGGCACAACATTATGTTGTTTTCCTGCATTAATCTGCGTCACGGTCATTTTTACAGGTCCTAAAACGTCTGAGATTTTGTCGAATTTATAGTTTTTAAACCATTCCATTACCGGAATTGATTTGTATAATGCATTGTCGTCGTTTTGATGTGCGGCGTGGCTTGCCGTTCCTTTTACTTTTACATCTAAAACTAAAAGACCTTTTTCTGCAACTGCTAATTGCATTAAAGTTGGTTCTCCAACAATGGCACAATCTAGTTCTGGTAAGCTTTTTAAAACGCTATTTAGACCATTTTTTCCACTGCTTTCTTCTTCAGCAGAAGCCACGATTACAATATTGTGAGAAAGGTTTTGATGTTCGTAGAAATGTACAAAAGTTGCCAGTAACGAAACTAAACAGCCTCCTGCATCATTGCTTCCTAAACCGAATAGTTTTCCGTCTTTTTCAATCGCTTTGAACGGATCGTTGGTGTACGCCTGATTTGGTCGAACCGTATCATGATGTGAATTTAATAAAAGTGTTGGTTTGTTTTCGTCGAAATATTTGTTGAAAGCCCACACATTGTTATTTTCTCTCTTGAATGGAATTTCATTCTGATTGAACCAATTTTCGATTAAAAGAGCCGTCTGATCTTCTTCACTTGAAAATGAAGGGGTTTCGATTAGGCTTTTTAATAAACTAATTGCTTCTTGGGTAAGCGTATCTATATTTTTCATTTTGTTGTGCTCTTGCCACAAAGGCGCTAAGTCGCTAAGTTTTTTTAAGCTTTAACTTTCTTAATTAAAATAATATGCGACATTTTTAATTTGCGCAAATTTCTTAAATTAATATTTAAAAGCACTGCGCAGTGCTGTTTTTTTGCCACTAATTACACGAATTTTCACAAATTATCTTTTTGTTAGAGATTAAAAATCAAAATGAACTTTTTCATGTATTTTAAAAATTATTTTCTCTTTTTTAAACAGAAAAAAATTAGTGCCAATTCGTGGCTATATCTTTACAACGTAATCGTTGTATGCGGAATATCTGAATTTTGGAGCATTTTGTGATGTCCAATTTTGATTTTCTGCACGCCTCTTGACAAACTATTGAAACAGTTATCCAATTTTGGAATCATTCCGGAATGGATTACTTTTTCTTCTTTTAGTTTATGATATAAAACTTCATTGATTTCAGTAATTACAGATGAATCGTCTTCAGAATCTTGTAAAACGCCTTGTTTTTCAAAACAATATGTCAACGTAACATCAAAAACTTCAGATAAAGCAATTGATAGTTCACTTGCAATTGTATCAGCGTTAGTGTTTAACAATTGTCCGTTTTTATCGTGTGTGATGGCACAGAAAACAGGAACAACTCCAGCTTCTAACAAAGTAGCTAGCAACTTCGTGTTTACTTGTTTTACGTCGCCTACAAATCCGTAATCGATTGTTGGGTGGTTTCTTTTTGTGGACTGAATCAAATTTCCGTCAGCACCAGAAAAACCAATGGCATTATTATCTTTAGCCTGTAACTGCGCTACAATATGTTTGTTGATTTGACCTGCGTAAATCATCACAACAACATCAAGCATTGGAGCATCTGTAATTCGACGTCCGTCAATCATTTGCGGAACTAAACCAATACTCTGCGCCATTTTTGTAGCCGATTTTCCACCTCCGTGAACTAAAACTTTATAGCCTTCTATTTTAGAAAAATCGGTTAAGAATTGTTCTAATTCTGCCGGATTGTCGATGATGTTTCCACCTATTTTGATTACTGATACGTTCATTATCTTTAAGGTTCAGAGAGACAAAGTGACAAAGTTGCAAAGTTTTTTTACAAGGTTTAAGCCTCTGTCACTTTGCAACTTTGTGTCTTTGTCACTTTAATTTACAATTTCTTCAAAATCTTTTGTAAAACTAATTGTGCTGAATACGTTCTATTATTCGCTTGTTCGATTACGATTGAATTTTCTCCGTCTAGGACTTCGTCGCTTACAATTACGTTACGACGAACCGGAAGACAGTGCATGAATTTTCCGTTGTTGGTTAAAGCCATTTTTTCGGCTGTAACTGTCCAATTTGGATCACTATTGGTTACTTTTCCGTAATCGTTGAAATTACTCCAGTTTTTTACATAAACGAAATCAGCATTTTCAAAAGCCTTATCTTGGTTGTATTCGATTGTGCAGTCTTTTGTGATTTCTGGGCTAAGCTCATAACCTTCTGGATGTGTAATTACAAAATCCATATCTTTTTGCATCTGCATCATTTCTACGAATGAATTGGCAACTGCCTGTGGCAATGCTTTTGGATGCGGCGCCCACGAAAGAACTACTTTTGGTTTGTTTTTGTGTCTAGGTTTGAATTCTTCCATTGTAATTGCATCTGCCAACGACTGTAATGGGTGACGAATAGCACTTTCCATGTTTACAATTGGCACTGTAGCATATTTCAAAAATCCTGAAATTACAGTTTCCTGATAATCTTTTTCTTTATCAACCAAACCTGCAAAAGCACGAATTGCAATGATATCACAGTATTGCGAAACCACTTCTGCTGCTTCTTTGATGTGTTCTGAAGCACCGGAATTCATTACAGCTCCATCTTCGAATTCTAATGTCCATCCTTCGTTAGTAAAATTCATTACCATAACGTTCATTCCTAAGTTCATTGCCGCTTTTTGAGTACTCAAACGCGTTCTTAAACTTGGATTGAAGAATAACATTCCAAGAGTTTTATTTTTTCCTAAACTTTGATTTTTAAGCGGATTCTTTTTGATTTTAATCGCTTGTTTTACCCATTTTGATAATGAGTTGATTTCTTTTATTGAGATATAGTTCATTTGTTTTGCCTTTGTTTTTATTTTTATTTTGTGATGTCTAAAATTATACGCTGATTATACTGATTCGCTATCGCGAAGACGCGGATTGAGACGGATTTTTTATATTCTTACTTTTTTGCTGTTTTCAAAATCTTTCTTCGAAATTCTGGTTTTGTTCCAAAATTTAGAAGTAAACCTACTTCACAATCCGTACCACGCAAATAGTTTAAAATTTGATTTTCAAATTCTGCTACTATACAATCAGCTGCTTTTAATTCTAATATAATTAAATCTTCTACTACTAAATCTGCATAATATTCGCCAACTTTAATTCCTTTATAATAAACAACGATTTTCTTCTGCGCTTCAACATTAAGTCCTTTATTCTTTAATTCTAAATACAATGAATTTTGATAAACTCTTTCTAAAAATCCATATCCCAACTCATTATAAACTTCATAAAAAGTTTTGATAATTACTTCGGTTAACTCTTGATGTAATAATTTCATAAAAAACATATTTGAATGAAATATACTACATAAATTTTAAAACTAAATATAAAATCCGTCTTAATCCGCGTCTTCGCGATAGCGAATCCGTTTCATCCGCGTTCTTTATTACACAATCCTAGTAAAAGGAATTTCGTTTTTTAATGCCTTTAGAATAAAATTATCATTTAATCCATTCACAATCCAGGTTTCAATATTTGCTGCTTTTGAAATTGCGGCCGCTTCTATTTTAGATTGCATTCCTCCTGTTCCGTGTGATGATTTTGAATCTCCGATTTCTTTTTCCAGCGATTTTAAATCATTTACCAATTTAATTGTTTGAGGAACTTCATCATGAATTGATTCTTTCGTATAAATTCCGTTTGTGTTGGTCGCAATTATCAGAATATCAACATTTAAAAGAACGGCCGTCAAAGCCGCTAATTTATCGTTATCTCCAAACCGAATCTCATCTGTAGCAACGGTATCATTTTCATTGATAATCGGAATGTAATTGTTTTTGACTAAAACATTAATGGTATTTACAATGTTCTTTTTGGTCTGTTCTTTTTCAAAATCAGAATAAGAAAGCAAACACTGTGACGTATTTAAACCTAAATCTTTGAAATTTTCATTGTAAATCCGCATTAAATGTGGTTGTCCGATTGAAGCTAAAGCTTGTTTTACAAAAACATCTTTATCCTGATTATCCAGTTTTACAAATTGCTTTGCTGCCGCAATTGCTCCTGAACTAACTATGATAAACTCATATTCGTCGTTTAAAGCCGCAATCTGAATTCCAAGGTCTTCAATCTTTCCCCGCGAAATATGATTGGTTTCTTTGGTTAAAGTATTACTTCCTATTTTTAATAAAATCCGTTTCTTACCCATTTTTGTTGTTTTGCTGCGATTTTTTTAACCGCAAAGTGCGCAAGGTTTTTTGATATACGTTATGTTTACAAACGCCAAGTTCGCAAAGCTTTATCTATAAATAAATTCTAATAAATAAATTCCAAATTCCAATAATCTAAACTCTAAAATCTACAATTATCTTATCTGTCCTTCTCCGTAAACGTACCATTTATTGGTTACCAAATGCTGAAGTCCAATTGGGCCACGTTGATGCAATTTATCTGTGCTTATTGCTAATTCTCCTCCAAGACCGAATTGTCCTCCGTCTGTAAAACGAGTTGACGCATTTTGGTAAACTGCCGCAGCATCTATTGATTCCATAAATTGCTGTGCGACTTCATTATCTCTTGTAATAATTGCTGCTGAATGTCCTCCACAATATTTATTAATCATATCAATGGCATGTTCCTTAGAATCGATTGTTCCGATTACAATTTTATAATCTAGAAATTCTTCGTACCAAATATCTTCGTTTTCAAGGGTTTTGGTATTTTCAAAATTCTCTAAAGATTTATCCACAATAACTTCGACTTTTGCTTCTAGCAAAGCTTCAATCAGCATAGCGGTGAAACCTTCAAAATTTGGGAGTTTAGAATCGATTAAAACTTTATCCAAAGCATTGCAAGCTGATATTTTCGCAGTCTTAGCATTCAAAATCACTTTCAAAGCCAAATCAGTATCTGCTTTTTCATGAACGTAAACAAAATTATTCCCGCGTCCGCTTACGATTACGGGACAGGTTGCGTGTGCTTTTACAAACTCAATTAATTTTTCTCCGCCTCTTGGAACTATTAAATCGACTTTTTGAGTTGGTTTTTCTAAAAAAGCCTGAGTTTCTGTTCTGTTATAATTCAGATATTCCACCCAGTCTTTTGAAACTCCGTTTTCTTCTAAAGCTTTGTGCCAAAGACTTACAATTTTTAAATTTGATTTTAAAGACTCTTTTCCTCCTTTTAATAAAATCTTATTTCCGGATTTAAAGGCAATTCCGCCGGCTTCGATTGTAACGTCAGGACGAGATTCGTAAATAATTAAAATCGTTCCGAAAGCAGCTGTTTTATTAATGACTTTTATTCCATTATCATGTGTGAAATGAAAACGCTCAACGCCAACGGGGTCTTCCTGTGAAGCCAATTGATTTAATGATAAAATCATCTCGTCGACTTTTTTATCATCTACTTTTAAGCGTTCTTCCATCGCTAAATCTGAGCCGTCATAATCGGCAAGATCTTCCTGATTAGTTAGGATTATCTCATTCCGCTCTTGCTCGACCAGCTTTGCCATAGTCCGCAAAACCGCGTTACGTGTTTCAATTGCTAATGGTTTCATAATTTCAAGTGGGTTGGTTGTTTTTTGGTTGTTTCTTTTTTATCGAAACTTTATTCATCCTAACAGGTTTCCAAAACCTCTTAGGTTTGATCCTTGAATATTTCCAAGTTTATTTTTACATACCTAACAGGTTTTGGAAACCTGTTAGGATATCGTGTGTTTAGTTTTTTAATTCTTCCAAACTTTCTTTTAAAGCTTTTACAAACGTATCTATATCTGCTTTTTTGACAGTTAAAGGCGGTAAAATTCTTAACAGATTTTTATTGTTGGCGCTTCCTGTAAAAATGTGTTTTTCGATGATTAATTTCTTTCTTAAAGCCGCAACATCAAAATCAAACTCCACTCCAAGCATTAATCCTTTTCCTTTTACTTGTTTGATTCCCTCAACTTCTTTGATTTTTTCTAAGAAATATTCATAAACTTCGTTTACATTTTTTTGTAAATCTAGTTTTTCGATTACATCTAAAACTGCAATTCCTGCTGCGCAAGACAAATGGCTTCCGCCGAAAGTAGTTCCTAATAATCCGAAACTTGCTTCGAATTTTGGAGAAATTAAGATCGCTCCAACAGGAAAACCGTTCCCCATTCCTTTTGCAACTGAAATAATATCAGCGTTGATTCCGTGATGTTGGAAAGCGAAGAATTTTCCGCTTCTTCCGTATCCTGATTGTACTTCATCTAAAATCAAAACAACGTCATGTTTTTTACACGCTTTTTCTAACGCTTGAAAAAATTCTGTTGTTCCTTGATCTAAACCTCCAACTCCTTGAATTCCTTCGATAATTACTGCTGTAACATCGCCTTTAGCTAATTCAGCTTCAACTAATTCAATTTGGTTTAGTGGCAAAAACGTTACTTCTTGCTGTGCATTTATTGGCGCAACAATTTTTTTGTTATCTGTAACGGCGACTGCTGCAGAAGTTCTTCCGTGGAAAGAGTTATCAAAAGCTACCACTCTTGATTTACCGTTGTGGAAAGAAGCTAACTTTAAAGCATTTTCGTTTGCTTCAGCTCCAGAACTGCATAAAAACAATTCGTAATCTTCAAGACCAGAAAGCTTTCCTAACTTCTGAGCCAATTCAACCTGTAAAGGATTCTGAATGGCATTAGAATAAAATCCTAAATTGTCTATTTGATTTTTAAGTTTTGCTACATAATCCGGCTGTGTGTGTCCGATAGAAATCACACCATGTCCGCTGTATAAATCTAAATATTCTACTCCTTTGTCGTCAATAATGGTACAATCTACTGCTTTTACTGGAGTGATGTCGTATAATGGGTAAACGTTGAATAAGTTCATTTCTTTTTTAAAGTTAAAAGGTTATTTGTTAAGAGTTAAGAGTTATTTAGCAGACTTTAAACTGCTTATAACTTTTTAACTCTGGAAAAAGTTATTTATAATAGGAGTTAGAAGTTTTTAAATATAAGCAGCTATATACCGCTTAACCAATAACTTATAACTCATAACTTTTATAATTAAAATCCGCTTGGTTTCAAATGTAAACCTGTGGTTTCTTCTAAACCGAACATTAAATTCATGTTTTGAATCGCTTGTCCCGAAGCACCTTTGGTTAAGTTATCTATAATTGATGTTATTAAAACCCGGTTTCCTTTTTTCAATAAACTAATGATACATTTGTTCGTTTGCACCACTTGTTTCATGTTGATGTTTGTTGTAGTAACGGTTACAAAAGGCTCATTTTTATAGAACTCCTCGTATTTCGCTACTAATTGTTCCAAACTATCATCACATAACGTATATAAAGTTGCAAAAATCCCTCTTGGAAAATCTCCTCTGTTCGGAATAAAAAGCAATTCGCTGTCAAAATCATCTTGCAACTGAACCAGACTTTCTGAAATCTCACCTAAATGCTGGTGTTCAAAAGCTTTGTAATGTGACATATTGTTGTTTCTCCAGCTGAAATGAGAAGTTTCAGAAAGACTTACTCCTGCTCCCGTGCTTCCAGTTGTTGCATTAATATGAACATCATTATTCAGCAAATTGTGTTTTGCTAAAGGTAATAATGCCAATTGAATAGCCGTTGCAAAACAACCCGGATTGGCGATATAATTTGTTTTTTTGATTTCGGCTTTATTGATTTCAGGCAATCCGTAAACAAAATCTTTTCCTTCAAAATGAGCATCCTTATTCAATCTGAAATCATTTCCTAAATCAATGATTTTAGTATGACTTGCAAACTGATTTTCTTTCAAAAATGAAATCGATTTTCCGTGACCCAAGCACAAGAAAACAACATTCACATTTGGATTGATTTCGGCTGTGAAATTCATTTCGATATCGCCCATCAAATCGTGGTGCGCTACAGAAAGCGGTTTCCCAGCGTTTGTTGTACTGTAAACAAAATCAATGTTTACTTTTGGATGATACATTAAAATTCTGATGAGTTCGCCGGCTGTGTAGCCCGAACCACCAATAATTCCGACATTAATCATGATCTAATTTGTTTACAGATGAGAATATGTTTTGTGCATTTCCTAAAATCTTGATAAATCCTTTTGCATCGTCAGATGTCCAAGCATTATTCATTTCACCGTATTGACCGAAACCTGTGTTCATTAAATCATTTTCAGATTCGATTCCATCAAGTGAGAAATGATATGGTTTTAATGAAACTGTTACCGTTCCGTTTACTGTTTTTTGAGTGTCTTGCAAGAAAGTTTCGATGTTTCTCATAACCGGATCTAAGAACTGACCTTCGTGGAATAACATTCCGTACCAGTTTCCTAATTGTTCTTTCCAGTATTGCTGCCATTTTCCAAGAGTATGTTTCTCTAATAAATGGTGTGCTTTGATAATAATTAATGGTGCAGCAGCTTCAAAACCAACTCTTCCTTTGATCCCGATAATAGTATCTCCAACGTGAATATCTCTACCAATTGCATAAGCACTTGCCAGTTTTTCAAGAGCCACAATATTGTTTGAAGGTTTATCTGTTTTTCCATTTAAACCAACTAATTCTCCTTGTTCAAAATGAAGCGTTACTTTTTCTTCTCCTTCTTTTTGCAACTGCGAAGGATACGCTTCACTTGGCAATGGCTGACCTGAAGTTAGAGTTTCTTTTCCTCCAACACTAGTTCCCCAAAGTCCTTTATTGATAGAATATTGTGCTTTTTCCCAAGAATAATGAACTCCGTTTTGAGCTAAATAATCAACTTCTTCTTGTCTTGATAATTTTAAATCTCTAATTGGAGTAATAATTTCGATTTCCGGAGCAATAGTTTGGAAAATCAAGTCGAAACGAATTTGGTCATTTCCTGCACCGGTACTTCCGTGTGCGATAGCAGTTGCTCCTACTTTTTTCGCATATTTTATAGCTTCAATTGCCTGGAAAACACGCTCTGCACTTACTGATAATGGATATGTATTGTTCTTTAATACGTTTCCGAAAATCAAATATTTTATTGCTTTATCGTAATATTTGTCTAAAATTGTTAAGTTGGCATGTTGAGCACTTCCTAACTCATAAGCTCTTTTTTCAATAGCTGTTAATTCTTCAGCAGAAAATCCTCCTGTGTCAACAAGAACAGTGTGAACTTCGTATCCTTTTTCGTTTTTTAAATATTTCAAACAATACGAGGTATCTAATCCTCCGCTATAAGCTAATACTACTTTTTTCATTTTTTATAATTTAGGCTAATACTTTCGTATGTAGCAGTTTGAGATTTCTTTCTGATTAAATTTTGAATAAAAAAATAAATGACAATATTTTATTTAAGAATAAAGCCTGTTTGATTTTTTTAAGTCTGCTTAAAACAGCCTCATTGAAAGGATGTCTCGGCGGTGTTTTTTGTTTTTCTTTTGGGTCGTACAACATTCCCGTACAAAGGCACATTTTGTTTTGTTTGCTTTGTAGGATTTCAAAATTAGTACAGGTTTTACAGCCCGCCCAAAAACTTGGATCGGTTGTTAATTCTGAGAATGGAACTGGTTTATAACCTAGTTCAGAGTTAATTTTCATAACCGCTAAACCGGTTGTAATTCCGAATATTTTAGCATCCGGGTATCTTTTCAAAGAATAATCAAAAACTTTTGATTTTATCTTTTTTGCCAATCCTAAACTTCTGTAATCAGGATGTACAATTAATCCCGAATGCGCTACAAACTTTCCGTGTTCCCAGCTTTCGATATAACAAAAACCTGCAAATTTCCCGTCTGCCAGAGCAATCATTGCATCACCATTCGACATTTTTTTCTGAATGTACTCAGGAGTTCTTTTAGCAATCCCCGTACCTCTCAACAAGGCAGATGATTCTATCGTATCGCAAATTTCCTGTGCGAATTTGAAGTGTTCTTCCTGGGTAACAACAATAGAGATCTTCATTTCAATAATTGAAGTTTAGCGTTAAAAATTAAAGAATATTGTTTGGCTTGAAATCCAGAATTGAATCCAATAAAATTAAGCAAAATAGAAGTAACACTCTCAAAATCAAAAACTTGATCAAGAAAATTTACAAAATAATAAATACTTTTAGGATATGTTTGTCCAATGGACAAATTATGTGATTTCAAAATGAAAAAGGGATATGAATAAATATACGGCTATAAAACTCAGTGAACACTATAGAGCTAGTGTCCGTACTTCGGGAGAAGTAATCGGTGAGTTTGTCCGTGACAAAGAAGTTATATGTAAACTTATTTTATTCATCGGTGCAAAAGTACATCTTTTTTTTATTTACAAAACAAAAAATTAAAATTCTAACATTTTTTTTGCGTTTTGTTAATACATTAAAAAACAAAACCCAATAATTATCTCTAATTATCGGGTTTTAAACTCTTTATATTTTAAACTTTTTACTTCTTCGTAAAAGGGATTACTTGATTATTCCCTAAAAGAATCATATCGAAACCTGTTTTAGCTTCGTTAAATTTGAATTTTAATCCAGCTCTTTGTGATTCGAAAGTGTCTTTTTCGCCTGTAACCGGAGCTAAAGCAAATTTTGGATAGTTTGGAAGTTCTGCATTTAGAACACTATTTTTTTCTGTCAATTCAATTGTCAAAGGAGATCTTGAAGTAACATAGCTACCTACATATCCATCCAAAATAATATCTTTTTCTATCTTACCTTTTGCAGCTGTCCAAACATTATTTGATTCATTATTATCCGGGAAAGCATTATCCGGATCCAAAGTTATACTTTCAATTTCTTCTGTTGAATTGTGTTTGAAAGACCAGCTGTTGTTACGTTGCCAGATTTCTACAGGAAGATTAACTCTTGTTACTTTTCCGCTTTTTGTTTTAACATCCAAAACAATTGGCATTGGCATTTTATCAAAGTTCTCAACTGTAATTACAACTCCTTTTTTAGGATCGTTTTTTACATATTTAATAGAATTGATTCCCTGATCGAATCTCCAGTTGTTTACATACCAGCTTCTCCAGAACCAGCTTAAATCCTCTCCGGCTACATTTTCTATAGTTCTAAAGAAATCGTCCGGTTGTGGATGTTTGTAAGCCCAACGATCGATGTAAGTTCTAAAAGCATTATCAAAACGCTCTTTTCCTAAAATCTGCTCTCTTAAAATAATTAATCCGGCACTTGGTTTAAAGTAACATAACATTCCAATATTAGCCTCTTTCATATTATCGGGCGAACTCATGATTGTTTCTAAATCAGGACGGGTAAAAGATTCTGCTTCTTCGTGTAAATTAGCAGCCGGTTCTTTGTATTCACCATTATTGAATGCAGCTGTGCTTAATGAATTGATAAAAGTATTGAAACCTTCGTCCATCCATCCAAACAATCTTTCGTTTGAACCTACAATCATTGGGAACCAAATATGACCAAATTCGTGATCTGTCACTCCCCATAAATCGGCTCCTTTAGATTTCCATCCGCAGAAAACGATTCCAGGATATTCCATCCCTCCTTCGTTTCCAGCAACATTTGTCGCTGCAGGATAAGGATATTCAAACCATTGTTTAGAATAATGTTCGATTGAAGCTTTTACATATTCTGTAGAACGTCCATAACCATCTCTTCCTGCACTTTCAACCGGATACGCAGATAATGCTAAAGATTTTTTACCACTTGGGAGATTAATTTTAGCTCCGTCTAAGATAAAAGCTGCAGATGATGCCCAAGAGAAATCACGTGCATTTTTGATTTTATAATGCCATGTTTTTTCAGTTCCTGCGTTTGCATTTGCTGTAGCAGCTACCTCTTCAGCAGAACGAATTGTTACCGTTTGATCGCTATTAGATGCCTCTTTATACTTTTTCAACTGATCAGCAGAAAACACTTCCTGACCGTTAATCAATTCTCCTGATGCCACAACATACTGATTTCCGGGAACAGTTAATTTCACATCAAAATCTCCATATTCCAAGTAAAACTCAGAAGCACCTAAATAAGGAGCTGTGTTCCATCCTCTTACATCATCGTACACACACATACGCGGGTACCATTGTGCAATCGTAAATATTTTTCCGTTTTTAGTTTCCAAAACTCCCATTCTGTCAGAACCTTCAAATGGCGCAATGAAAGAGAACTCTATTTTAACTTTTACAGTTCCTCCTTTTGCAGCCAATTCTTCCGGAAGGAAAATCTGCATTCTGGTGTCTGTAACAACGTATTTTGCTTCAACTTCTGTTTTCTTTTTTCCAACAGAAATCACTTTTACTGATTTAATTTTGTTTCCGCCATCAAAAACCTGTCCTTGTGCTCCGTTACGGCTTCCCGTCAATGGTACAACAGCATTTCCTCTGGAATCCTCTTTAAATAAATTCTGATCTAAATTCAGCCACAAAAAACCTAATTTATCCGGACTATTATTAGTATATGTAATTTCATCTGTACCTACAATCTCATTCGTAGTTCCATTTAGTTTTGCTGTAATTTGGTAATCGGCTCTGTTTTGCCAGTATTCAATTCCCGGCTGACCGCTTGCTGTACGCGTTGATGTTCCGTTTTTTGTATAAAAATGCGGACCAAAGGCATCATGATAATTGTAATTGTTTACCGGATTTGCTGCTGTCGCTGACGGAGTTTGCTGCGCCCAGACCGCTGAAATCCCAAAAAATAAAGCCGCGGTTAAAATGGCTTTTGCACATTGCTTTTTCATATTTTTTAGCTGTTTATGTAGCAAATTAATGAAAAAAAAAGCTATTGATAGAGAAATTTCCAAAGATAAATTCAATTTTAGCAAAATTTTATCAATAAAATAATTTGATGCATTTTATTAAAAACTAAATTTTATAAAATATATTTACATCACTTAAAAAAGCAATCATTTTATACTTGATATTTTGACTACAACAATCTCAAATTCAAAACTAAGCGCTTCTATCAAACATGCAGGAGCTGAGTTATTTTCTATAAAAGACAATCAAAACAAGGAATATATCTGGGAAGGAAATCCGGATTTCTGGGGTAAACACTCCCCTGTTCTTTTTCCTATTGTCGGAACATTAAAAAATAACACTTACATTATAAATGGTAAAGAATATCAATTACCAAGACATGGGTTTGCCCGTGATATGGAATTTGCATTACTAGATAAAACCGAAAACAGCGCCGTTTTTTCTTTAAAATCTTCTGAAGAAACTCTAGAAAAATATCCTTTCGAATTTGAGTTACAGCTTATTTATACTCTTAACGAAAATTCACTAATCTTAAAATACAACGTAGTTAATAAAGGCAACAAACAAATGCCTTTTTCAATTGGTGCTCACCCTGCAATCGCATTACCAGGTAATTTTGATGATTATGCGCTTCAATTTGAAAAAGAAGAAGAGCTAAAATACTATCTATTAGAAAATGATTTGATTTCTTCTAAAACTAAAATATTAGAAACAAGTAACAATGTGGTTCCTTTAAATTATGAATTGTTTAAAAACGACGCTTTGATTTTTAAAACATTAAATTCAAAATCATTAACTATCCTAAAAAACTCAAAACCTTATACAAAAGTAGACTATCAGAACTTTCCAAGTTTAGGAATCTGGACAAAAGAAAATGCACCTTTCATTTGCATTGAACCTTGGTTGGGTTATTCTGATACTGATGAAAACACAGGGGATTTACACCAAAAAGAAGGGATTTTGATTTTGGATGAAAGTAAAAATTTTACTGCTGAATTTAGCATTACAATACTTTAATCAGGATGTTAGAATTTAATTTTTCTCCATTTCCCATTATCGAAACTGAGCGTTTGATATTAAACAAAATTACAGAAGAAGACCTAAACGAAATTTTCGCATTACGTTCTAATCCTGAGATAATGAAATATATTCCAAGGCCACTGGCAAAAAATACTGATGATGCATTGGAGCATATTAAAATAATAAAAGAGGCAATCGATACCAACAAAGGAATTAACTGGGCAATAAGACTTAAAGATGATCCAAAATTATTTGGATTCATAGGATTTTACAGATTACAACCGGAAAACTATAGAGCTGAAATTGGCTATATGATTTTACCTGAATTTCATGGAAAAGGATTTGTTCCTGAGGCAGTAAAGAGGCTTACTAAATATGGCTTTGAAGAACTAAAACTTCACTCAATTGAAGCCGTAATAGACCCTGAAAATTATGCTTCTGAAAAAGTTTTACAAAAATGCGGTTTTGTTAAAGAAGCTCATTTTAAAGAATCTGATTTCTATGATGGTAAATTTCTGGACAAAGTAATCTACTCATTGTTAAACAACTAAAGAACAGCCTTCAATTCTGATAAAAAATAATCTTGTTAAAAGTAGGTTAATCGGCAATAGTAACGGTTTACTTGCGTTATATTTGTGCCGAAAAATTATTTTCTCCGATAAAAATACCATGAAAAAAATATTTGCCCTTACCGTTCTTCTTTTATCAGTTCAATTACAAAGTCAGACTTTTGTTAAATTTAACGGAGCGACTGCATTACTCGCAATTCCTAATATTGGGATCGAAACAAGTATTGGAGAAAAAACAACTTTTAGTGCAGATATAATGGCTTCTTTTTGGGAATCCTTTGATGGGCATCATCCGATGAAGTTTATCACTGTGACCCCAGAAATTCGCTATCATTTTAAAGAAAAATACAATGGTTTTTATGCCGGTGCGCATATAGGTGCAGATAAATACGAACTGCAAAAATGGAATTACTGGGATAGCAATCGTTATGAAGATGGTTTTGGTTACAGAATTGGAGCAACCGTAGGTTACAACTTAAAACTAAACGACAAATTCGTGCTTGACTTTTTTGTTGGAGGCGGATGGCACCAAGGATTCTATCACGGTTATTACAATGACGGAACGCCAGGCAGATACGAGAAAGCGCCTAATTATAATAAAAGCGGTGAATGGCTTCCATATCGAGGAGGAGTTATGATTTCTTATAAATTATAACTTAGGAAGTGTTTTAATATAAAGTTCCTCCACTTTCTTTCTAGCCCAATCTGTTTTTCTTAAAAAAGTAAGACTTGATTTCACACTTGGATTTGAATTGAAACATTTAATTGGAATTAATTCTCCCAAAGTATCAAAACCATAATAATCAACTAAGGTTTCTAAAATTTTTTGAAGCGTGATTCCATGTAACGGATCTTTAGACTGATTTTGCATTTTATACTTTTTTAAATTATATCAAAAAGACCGTACTTAAAAAGTACGGTCTTTCTTTTTGCAAAATTACTAAATTGAATTTTACAGTAATCAAATAAAGAATAAATTAGAATATGAATTTAAATCCAACCGAAACCGGAGAAGTTAGATTAGGATTACTTCCTGCCAAAGCAGTATTGTAAAACGGATCCACATTGGCTACGTGTGCCAAACCAAAATTAGTTACTGTAGTTTTATCTCCCGTTTTAGGATCAATTGTAGTCGATGTGAAGTTAGCTAAGTCATAAGAAAACTCAACTGAGAAATTTTTAGTTACAAAATAATCAAAACCTCCTGACATAGACACACCAATTTGAGTTACTTTTAATTCACTTTCTTTCTCTTTACCAGTAATAACCGGCACCGCTAATTGTCCGAAGAAATAAAGTGAACCTGCAATATTCCAATACTTTCTAACTAAAGGCTGTGCAACAAACAAATCTGTTTTAGCAGCAGTGCCCGCATCAGAATCTGCTTTAATATTAATGTATCCAACTCCCGCTCCAACAGCTACAGATGGAGTTACAAACGTTCCGACAATTGGCAATACTGATAAAGTGGTATTTTTAGCATCTGCCGTTTTTGTTTGTTGGTAACCAAATTGAGAAGTAGCAAACCAAGCCCCTTTTAATCCCTGACTCGTTTCTTGTGCTTTAGCAGACAAGCTAATTAGCACGATGCTAACCAGCGTTACAATTTTTTTCATTTTAAATTTGTTTTTGAAATTATGAAGCAAACTTAAAAGGAAGCATTTTTGTCTCGGATGATTAAAATCATAGATTAGAATAAAACTTTAATTATCTTAGCCGTCGTAAGTTTTTCAATTTTGTCTTACATTTGCACACATGTTAAAATCAGTCAATATATTAAATAAAAGAGCTCGATTTGATTACGAAATAATCGATACCTATACAGCTGGAATTGTTTTAGCTGGTACCGAAATCAAATCGATACGTTTAGGAAAAGCCAATATCACAGAAAGCTTTTGCGAATTCAGTGGTATGGAGCTTTTTGCCATTAATACTTATATAGAAGAGTATTCTTTTGGAAATCAATTCAATCATAAGTCAAGAAGCGAACGAAAACTTCTTTTAAACAAAAAGGAATTGAAAACGCTTCATAAGAATGTACAGGCAAAGGGACTTACAATCGTTCCTTTGAAATTATTCACCAATGAAAAAGGTTTAGCAAAATTGCAAATTGGCCTTTGCAGAGGAAAGAAAAACTATGACAAACGAGAATCTTTAAAAGAACAAGATACCAAACGAGATTTAGATCGTATTAAAAAAGCTTTTAACTAAAAGCTTTTTTATTTTTCACACAAAACCTTAATTATTAATATTTTATCGTTATTTTTACTTATAACCAATTTAACTGTAAAATATGAAAAAGTCTTTACTTTTATTTTTCGCTGTAGTTATATTTTCAAGTTGTGGCAGCAACACTTCCATTGTTAACAGCTGGAGAGATCCAAAAATAACTGTTGCTCAGGAAAATTTCAAAAAGGTTTTGGTTGTCGCTTTAGTAAAAGATGAAGCCTCCAGAAGAGTTACAGAAAACCGAATAGCCGCAAATCATCCAATTTTCAGAACTTCTTATCAGTACTTAAACGAAACAACCAAAGACCTTACAAAAGAACAAAAGTTAAAAATTCTTCAGGATGAAAATTTTGACGGAGTAATCACAATGAGACTTGTAAGCAAAGACAAAGAAACCAATTATGTTCCCGGAACTTACACCGGAATGTATTATGGAGGTTTTGACGGAATGTATACCGGAATGTACGGATATGGTTTTGGAAACTGGTACGGAATGTATTCTCCTGCATTTTATGATCCGGGTTATTATCAGGAAACTACATCTTACATGGTTGAAACCAATATTTTTTCATTAAAAGAAAACAAATTAATCTGGACAGGAACTACAAAATCCGAGTACGTTACAGATTTGGGACAAACTGTCGATGCAATTATGCAGGCCGTTGTAAAAGAAATGAGAAAAGACGGTTCTTTACCTCCAAAATAAAATCCTCAAAGCAACATTTAATGGTTGCTTTTTTTACACTTTAAAAATTGACTAAATTTGTCAAGACAAAAATTTTCATTAAAATGAAATCACTTCTTAAAAATGCCAGAGAGCAAAAAGGTTTAAAAACTCGTGAATTGGCGCAACTTGCAGATATTGATCAGGCATTGATCAGCAAATTCGAATCAGGAACCAGAAAACCAACTAAGGAACAGGTTATTAAGCTGTCTCAGCTTTTAGAAATTGATTATGAAACTTTAATGATCGCCTGGCTTAAAGAAAAGATTCTTTATGAAATTGGCGATGATGAACTCGCCTTAAAAGCTTTAAAAGTTGCTGAAGATGAAATCAAATACAACAAAACAGTTTCAAATCTTAAATTATCTACTTCATTAGAAAAAATTCTAAAAGAAATTGATGCCTTAAAAGAAAAGTTAAATTCTTACCGCGAGTATGACAGCTTTAAAATAAAACAGGCTTTAGAATTGGAATATACTTTTGAAAGCAATCGAATTGAAGGAAATACAATGACACTTCGTGAAACAGATATGGTCATCAATGAAGGTTTGACGATCTCCGGAAAAAGCATGCGGGAACATCTTGAAGCTATAAATCATCAGGAAGCAATTGGTTTTATTAAAGATTTAATAAATAAAAACAACTCTTTAAACGAACGAGATCTTTTATCTATTCATAATCTAGTTTTACGAGGAATTATTCCCGAAGATGCAGGACGTTACAGAAAAGTTCAGGTTATGATTCAGGGAAGCAGTCACATGCCTTCACAACCTTTAATAGTTCCACAGGAAATGGAAGAATATTTTGTTTGGTATGAAATCAATAAAAACAAACTACATCCTATTATTCTAGCGGCAGAAATGCACGAACGTTTAGCTACAATTCATCCCTTTATTGATGGAAACGGAAGAACTTCGCGATTAATTATGAATTTAATTTTAATGCAAAAAGGATATCCAATTGCTAATATAAAAGGTGATTACGAAACTCGTATGCAATATTACCAGTCTTTAGAAATTGCTCAAACTAAAAAAGACAAAGAAGATTTTTTTCTGTTTATCGCTCAAAAAGAAAAAGAAAGTCTGGAAAGATATATTTCAATTCTTACCCAATAAAAAAGCCCGTTCAAAACGGGCTTTCTCATTAGTTTTTATCTTCTAACAAAGGAACAAATCGAAACTCTCCAAACTCATGTTTTTCGAATTGCGTTTCATTTTTTCTAATTAACAAAGTCATAATCTGAACATCTTCTCCCAATGGAATAACGAGTCTTCCTCCTATTTTCAATTGTGCCATTAATGGCTGTGGAATAAAAGGCGCACCCGCTGTAACTATTATGCTGTCAAAAGGCGCAAAATTTGGAAGACCTTTATAACCGTCTCCAAAAGAAACATGTTTTGGACGGATATTTAATTTCGGAAACAAAATAGAAGTCTGTTTAAACAATTCCTTTTGTCTTTCTACCGTATAAACTTTTGCTCCAAGATGAAACAAAACGGCAGTTTGATATCCAGAACCCGTTCCAATTTCCAAAACTTTATGTTCTTTCTGCACTTCTAAAAGCTGAGATTGGAAAGCAACAGTGTAAGGTTGCGAAATAGTTTGGCCTGCACCAATAGGAAAAGCCTTATCCTGATAAGCGAAATCTTCAAAACTAGAATTCAAAAAAAGGTGTCTTGGGATTTTTTTTATCGCATCCAGAACGTTTTTATCAGTAATTCCTTTTTGCTCTAAAGTAGTTACTAATTGATTACGAAGTCCTTGATGTTTGGCAGTGTCTTTCAAAATGGGTAGGTTTTATTTTCGCAAAAATAAGAAAGAAAACAGGATTTCAAATATTGATTTTAAATTAAAAAAGGTTAAAGGTTAAAAGTTATGGGTTAGGGGTTAAAAATCGTAAAGCACTATCAATAACTCATCACTCATAACTTCCAACTCATAACTTCCAACTCACAATTCACAATTCCATAAATTCATTTTCACGGTAAACAAATAAATTATATTTTTGTTTAAAATACATTCTCATGTTAAAAGTAGGAGTTTTAGGTGCTGGTCATCTTGGTAAAATACATTTACGCTTATTACAACAATCTGACAAATACGAATTAGTTGGATTTTACGACGAAAATCAAGAAAATGCCGAAAGAATCTCAAAAGAATTTGGCTATAAAAATTTCAGCACAATTGCAAAACTTATTCACGCTGTCGACGTGATTGACATTGTTACTCCTACGCTTTCGCACTACAAATGCGCTAAAGTTGCCATCAAATCAGGAAAACATATCTTTATTGAAAAACCAATTGCCAATACAGTTGAAGAAGCCGAAGAAATTATTGCTTTAGCAAATGAATACAACGTAAAAGGACAAGTTGGTCACGTAGAGCGCTTTAACCCTGCTTTTATCGCTACAAAAGAAATGATCGAAAACCCGATGTTTATAGAAACGCATCGTTTGGCAGAGTTTAACCCACGTGGTACAGACGTTCCTGTAGTTTTAGATTTAATGATTCATGATATCGATGCAATTTTAAGCGTTGTAAAATCTAAAGTTAAAAGTATAAACGCAAGTGGCGTTTCGGTTATTAGTGAAACGCCTGATATAGCCAACGCCAGAATCGAATTCGAAAATGGTTGTGTTGCCAATTTAACAGCCAGCAGAATTTCAATGAAAAACATGCGAAAATCTCGTTTCTTTCAAAAAGATGCCTACATCTCAGTTGACTTTTTAGAGAAAAAATGTGAAGTCGTTCGTATGAAAGACGCACCTGAAGTTCCTGGAGATTTTGATATGATTTTGCAGAATGCAGAAGGCGTAAAAAAACAAATCTATTTCACCAATCCAGATGTGGAACAAAACAATGCTATCTTAGACGAATTAAATTCGTTTGCAGATGCCATTAACAATAATACAACTCCAGTTGTTACACTTGAACAAGCTACAGACGCATTGCGCGTGGCGTATCAAATTATTGAGTGTTTCGATAAATAATTAGAAAAAAAATCAAAATAATTAGCCACGAATTCACGAATTAATTGGTGATTTCGTGGCTAAATCATAAAAAAATATCTAGCAAAAAATGAAAACAATAGCTGTAATTGGCGCAGGAACAATGGGTAACGGAATTGCCCATACTTTTGCACAAAGCGGATTCACCGTAAAATTAATCGACGTTTCAGAAAAATCATTAGATAAAGGAATGGCAACTATTGCAGGCAATTTGGAGCGTATGCTTGCAAAAGGAACAATCACTCAGGAAGATGTTGCGAAAACAATCACTAATATTATTACTTATACAGATTTAAAAGATGGTCTTGTTGGCGTTGATTTAGTTGTAGAAGCAGCAACTGAAAACGTTGAATTAAAACTGAACATTTTCAAACAATTAAACGAATACTGTTCTCATAATACGATTTTAGCAACTAATACTTCTTCTATATCAATTACACAAATCGGAGCTGTTGTAGCACATCCTGAGCGTGTTATCGGAATGCATTTTATGAATCCGGTACCAATTATGAAATTGGTTGAAATCATTCGAGGCTATAATACGAGCGATGAAGTAACCAAAATCATAATGGATTTAGCTGAAAAATTAGGTAAAGTTCCTGTTGAAGTAAACGATTATCCAGGTTTCGTAGCAAACAGAATTTTAATGCCAATGCTAAACGAAGCAATCGAAACGTTATACAATAAAGTTGCTGGTGTTTACGAAATTGACACCGTTATGAAATTAGGAATGGGGCATCCAATGGGACCATTACAATTAGCCGATTTTATTGGTCTTGATGTTTGTCTTGCCATTTTAAATGTAATGTACGATGGATTCAAAAATCCTAAATATGCTCCTTGTCCACTTTTAGTAAATATGGTGAGAGCTGGAAAACTGGGAGTAAAATCTGGTGCAGGATTTTATGATTATAGCGAAAACAAAAAGGCTGAGAAAATCTCTAAGCAGTTTTTATAAAAAGAATTATTATGTCGATTCAATCGAATTTAAATACAATTAAAGCTACTTTACCTGAGCACGTAACTCTAGTTGCCGTTTCAAAAACAAAACCTGTATCCGATTTGATGCAGGCTTACGAAGCTGGTCAGCGCATTTTTGGAGAAAACAAAATTCAGGAAATGACTGAAAAATGGGAGCAAATGCCAAAAGACATTCAATGGCATATGATTGGTCATGTTCAGTCGAATAAAGTCAAATTTATGGCGCCTTATGTGAATTTAATTCACGGCGTTGACAGTTTGAAATTATTACAGGAAATCAACAAACAAGCTTTAAAAAATAATAGAACTATAGATTGTCTTCTTCAAATTTATATTGCCGAAGAAGAATCCAAATTTGGTTTGGACGAAAACGAATTAAATGAACTTTTAACTTCTTCGGAGTTCAAAGACTTGAAAAATATTCGTATCTTAGGTTTAATGGGAATGGCAACCTTCACAGAAGACCAAAACCAAATTAAAAAAGAATTTACCCATTTAAAATCGATTTTTGATTCGATAAAAGAACTGAAAACTGAAAACTGCCAACTGAATACTATATCAATGGGAATGTCCGGAGATTATAAACTAGCAATAGAATGCGGAAGCACAATGGTTCGCATTGGAAGTAATATTTTTGGAGGAAGATAATTTTTTAAACCACAATCGTAAGGAAGCATTTGTGTCTTTACAGAAAAACTGAACACTAATTTCGATTTCAATCGAATCTGAACACTGAATACTGAATTTGTACGCAATACTTGACATAGAAACCACCGGAGGACAATTTAATGAAGAAGGAATTACCGAAATCGCCATCTATAAATTTGATGGACATGAAGTAGTTGATCAATTCATTAGCCTTGTCAATCCTGAAATTCCGATTCAGCCCTTCGTAGTAAAACTGACCGGGATAAATAATGCCATGTTGCGTTCTGCTCCAAAGTTTTATGAAGTAGCCAAACGTATTATAGAAATCACCACAGATTGCGTAATTGTAGCTCACAATGCTTCATTTGACTATAGAATCCTACGTACAGAATTCAGACGTTTAGGCTACGATTTTGAAGCCAAAACACTCTGTACTGTAGAATTAGCTAAAAAGTTAATTCCAGAACAACCCTCTTACAGTTTAGGAAAATTGGTGCGTTCATTAGGAATTCCAATGGCAGACAGACATCGTGCCAGCGGAGACGCTATGGCTACAACTAAGCTTTTCAAAATGCTTTTAGAAAAAGATGTCGAAAAAACCATCGTAAAGGATTTTATAAAACTCGAAGTAGAAAAAGGAATTTCTCCAAAATTCTTAGATATTTTAAATCAAATGCCGGCTAAAACTGGAGTATATTACATCTACAAGGAAGACGGAACTTTAATTTACATTGGCAAAAGCCAAAACATTAAAAAAAGAGTCAATCAGCACTTTACTGGAATTACCACTAAAAGCAAAAGAATTCAGGCCGAAGTCTTTACGATTACGTATGACGAAACCGGAAGCGAGCTAATAGCGCTTTTAAAAGAAAGTCAGGAAGTCAAAATCAATCGTCCCCGATACAATCGCTCACAAAAAAAATCAGTTTTCCCTTTTGCATTATATGCCGAAAAAGATTCAAACGGTTATATCAATTTAAAATTAGAAAAAGCAGACGGACGTAAAAAAGAAATTACTTCTTACGCATCATTGCAGGAAGGCAAAAATGCGCTTTTTAAAATTACAGCAAAGTACCATTTGTGTCAAAAACTGACCGGTTTATATCAAACCAAAAAAGAGTGCTTTCAATACACAATCAAAGAATGTGACGGTGCCTGCATTGGCAAAGTGACTCCCGAAATTTACAATTTAAGAGTACAGCAATTCATCTCAGAAAATAGTTTCGAAAACAAAAGCATGATTCTGGTAGACAGAGGAAGAAATGTAAACGAACGAAGTGCAATCCTGATTGAAAACGGAATCTACAAAGGTTATGCGTATTATGATCTGAATTATCAAATCACCAATATTGATATCCTGAAAAATATTTTGGTTCCAATGCAACACAATCGCGACGTAAAGAATATCATTCAAAGCTATATCCGTAAAAGCAAATCGCTAAAAATACTTCATTTTTAACAAAACCAAACTTTCATTATCTTTAAGGATATGAAAAACAAAAAATCACAATACGAAATCTTCAGGGAAAAAGTCAAAATCGTTCTATATGGCACTAACACCATATTAGGAAGAATGTTCGATTTAGTATTGCTGGGTTTAATCTTATTGAGCGTTCTTTTAATAATGCTTGATACTGTCGAAGGAGTCAGTTCTAAATATCATGAACAATTATTGATTTGCGAATGGATAATCACCGTATTTTTCACCATCGAGTATATATTGAGAATTATTTCCATTCAAAAACCCGTTAAATACGTTTTCAGTTTTTACGGAATCATCGATTTGCTTGCCGTTTTGCCCATGTATTTGTCCATCTTTTTCCCTGGTGCAAGTATTTTATCAATCGTGAGAGCATTGCGTTTTCTTCGTTTATTCAAAATTTTGCATATTCCACAAATCAACCATCAATCCCTGCAACTAAAAGAAGCAATAGAAGCCAGTAAAGAAAAAATTCTAGTCTTCATTTATTTTGTATTAATCAGTACCGTCATAATTGGAACAATTATGTATCTGGTTGAAGGCAGAGAATCTGGATTTACAAGTATTCCAATGGGAATTTATTGGACAATAGTTACCTTAACAACAGTCGGTTATGGAGATATTTCTCCACAAACTCCTCTTGGACAATTCATTGCCGCTTTTGTAATGATTTTAGGGTATGGAATCATCGCGGTTCCAACCGGAATTGTAACTGCCGAATTCGCCAAAAGCAGTATGAGAAACAGTACTGTAAGCGGGAAAAAAACATGTCGAAAATGCCAGTCTCAAGTTCACTTCGATAACGCTAAATATTGTTATGAATGCGGAACCGAATTACCAAATAATTAATTTTTAGAAGCTAATCCAGCTGTACATTCCAACTCCTCCTTATATTTGTAATTTTTTAAGGCATAAAAGGAGCTTCCGTTGGTCGCTCTTTTACGCCAAAAAAATTAAACAAATACAAGTCCGGGGTTTCCATTTCCATCTGGGCTAAAAACTATGAAATATCTAATTACCATTGTCGGACCAACAGCGATAGGCAAAACAGCCTTGAGTATCGCTTTGGCACAACATTTTAAATGCGAAATCGTTTCGTGCGACAGTCGCCAATTCTTCAAAGAAATGACCATCGGAACCGCAGTTCCAAGTCAGGAAGAACTCAATTCAGCAAAACATCATTTCATTCAAAACAAATCGATTTTTGAGAATTACACTGTTGGCGATTACGAAAAAGAAGCCTTAGCCAAAATCGAAGAATTATTTCAAAACAATGATTTTGCAATTCTTATTGGCGGTTCAGGATTATACGTAGATGCAATTTTAAAAGGTTTCGACGAATTCCCCGAAATAGATCCCGAAGTTCGTTCTAAAGTAAATTCAAATTACGAAAAACTAGGAATTGAATATCTTCAAGAACAATTGAAAAGTTTAGATCCCGAATATTATCAAAAAATAGCTTTAGAAAACCCGCAGACTTTACAAAACCCACAACGAATGATGCGTTTTGTAGAAGTTTGTATTGGAGCTCAAAAACCGTATTCTTCTTTTTTAAATCAGAAGAAAAACAATAGAGACTTCACTCCTATTTTAATTGGTTTAGATGCAGACAGAGAAATCATTTACAACAGAATCAACCAACGTGTTGATATTATGATGAACGAAGGATTACTTGAAGAGGCAAAAGCTTTGTATCCTAATAAAGCGTTAAATGCGCTCCAAACCGTCGGTTATAGAGAATTATTTAGTTATTTTGATGAAGAATTCACTTTGCCTTTTGCTGTAGAAGAGATCAAAAAAAACACAAGACGATTTTCCAAAAGACAATTAACATGGTTCAAACGAAACGAAAATACAAAATGGTTTGATTACGCAACAGATAGAAAAGAAATTATAGTTTACATAGAAAATCTTCTAAAGTAAAAAGTCTATATTCTTTCTTCCATATTTTATTCTCTGAGGTAAAAATCTAAAATCAGCAATCTAAAATCTAAAATCACAAAATGCCAATATCTCCGAATTTCACATCAGTTTTAAGCAAAGACTGGGAAATCAATTTCACACAATGCACGCCAACCGGATTCCTAAAATATACCGATTTGTGTAATATTTTACAATTAACCGCCGCTGCACATTCTGAAGTTGGAGGAATCAGCTTTTATGATATGCAGGAATTTCATCAAGCCTGGGTTTTAAGCCGAATGCGCGTTGAAGTCCACGCTTTACCAAAATGGCAAGATGTTGTAACCGTAAAAACATGGATTAACAGCTTAGAAAATTCACGTTCTGTTCGTGCCTTAGAAATGTATGTAAACGGAAAAAAAATAGTGGGCTGTGAAACGTATTGGGCTGTTTTCAATACACTGGCACGTCGCCCCGAAGCTTTGGCTCTTCCTTATGAACATTTCGAATTATTCCCTGAAAACAGAGCTACTGAAGAAGGTTTTTCTAAAATAAATATCAACCACGAAAAAGAAGCGGTTTTTGAAAAAACAGTTTATTTATCCGATTTAGATATTGTAAATCACGTCAATAACGTAAAATATCTGGAATGGTGTTTGGATCACGTTGATCCAAAAAGAATCCTAAAACAAGAAGTTAAAAGCTTTGAAATGAATTTCATGAAAGAGCTTTCATTACAAGATAATGTTGTAATTCATGAAAGCGAAGACGACGATCATACCACAGCAACATTCAGCATTACAAAAGACGAAAAGACCTGTTTTGCTTTGGAGTTGCATTGGAAGTAAACTGCAATCCCATCCTGCAAGGTTTCCAAAACCTTGTAGGTATAAAATATTAGAATTTAAATAACAAACCTACAAGGTTTTGAAAACCTTGCAGGAACCCATACTAAAAAAAAACGATGCAAATTGCATCGTTTTTTTTATCAAAATCATTTCGATTTCTTTTTAGAATCTTTTTTAGTTTTCTTTTTCTTCTTTTTAAGCAAATCAATTTTATTCTCAATTCTCTTCTCAACATCTGCAATATCAGATTCATAATTGAATTGCAATAAATGAATTTTTGCATTTTTAATTTCATTTAATGCTTTTTTAAACTCATTTTGTGCTTCTAAAAGAATGGCTTTCTTGACATAAATCTCTGATTTATTAATTCCTTTTACCGTTAAGGCAAAATCAATCAGTTTTCGTGCTTCTTCATAATCTTCATTTAAAATCAATGTCTTTAAATAATACGGATACACTTCAAGAGCATGAATATTAATCGATAAAGCTTGTTGAAAATAAGATTTCGCCTCTTCATAGTTCATTAATTGTTCTGCCTGAATTCTTCCGTACAAACATAAAACCATTGTATTTTTATCATCATAAGAAAAAGCGTAATCTAAAGATTCTATTGTTCCTTCCAGCCAAAACGGATAATTATCCAAGGCCTGAAAAAGGTATTTATCAGTTGTTTTCATTTCGTAAATCGTTTTTTAATTTCTGACGAGTTCCTTTGTAGCTTTTCGCTGCTTTATCCTTTTTAAAATCACTTCCAGTAAACACTCTTACCGGATTTCCACGCTCAATATTGAGCTGATTTTCCCATTGTTTGCCCACGTGATTTTTAAGCTGAACCAGTTTCTCGTCTTCTAGTTTTTTTAATAATCTTTCTGTTGCCAGTTTTTTGTTTTGATGTTGCGAACGACTGTCCATAGCAACAACCGCAATTCCAGTCGGAATATGTGTTGCCCGAATTGCCGAACTTACTTTATTCACATGCTGACCACCAGCGCCGGAACTTCGCATAGCCTGATACTGAATATCATTTTCTGAAACTGACGCATTTTTCTGCTGTTCAATTTCAAAAATTCCAATAAACCAGTTTTTACGTTTGTGCATTTTCCTAAACTGACTTTGCCCAATCCATTGAATGGTTCCGATCCACGATTTCACAAACTGATCTGCATTTTTTCCTTTAACAGAAATCGATGCAGTTTCAACTGTTCCGTTTTCTTGGCCAACTTCTCTTTGCAGTAAAACTGTTTCTAAATTCTGTTCGTGCGCTTCATCCAAAACTTTTTTAAGCACTTGGGCGACAACCCAAGTGCATTCTGCAGGTCCGCGACCAGCCGTTATCTGAATTATTCTTTCCATTTTCAAATCTCTCTTTTTAGCGGTCCATTCTAACAATTTTTGGCGTGAAAGTTCCCAACACGTCCACTAATTCAGTTTGGTTTGCCATTACTTTTGTAATGTCTTTGTAGGCCATCGGCGCTTCATCAATATTTCCTCCTATCAAGGTTACATCATTGGCTTTCAAAACCTTTTTGATTTCGCTTTGCGTAAAAGTACTTTTGCATTTCGCTCTCGAAAACAAACGTCCCGCACCATGCGAAGCAGAATTCAAACTTTCTGGATTTCCTTTACCTTTTACAATAAAACCTGGTGCGGTCATCGAACCCGGAATAATTCCTAATTGCCCTTCTCCTGCAGGTGTTGCACCTTTTCTGTGCACAATACATTCCTGACCATTTACCATTTCTTTCCAGGCAAAATTGTGATGATTTTCAATCGTTATTACTACTCTTTTTCCAATTGCTTTGGCAATTCGTCTGTGAATATCATCATGGCAGGCTTTGGCATATTCTCCAGCTAAATTCATCGCCAGCCAATATTCCTGACCATCATGCGTATTCAAATCCAACCAAGCCAAATGTTGGACATTCTTTGGTAATGGACATTGTTTTGTTGCCAAATACGTATAATGCTTCGCAATATTTGCACCCAATCCACGAGAACCGCTGTGTGAAAGAACAGCAAAATATTCGCCTTTTTCCAATTTCCATTCGTTCTCAGGATTATCGATTTTAGCAATTCCAAATTCTACAAAATGATTTCCTCCGCCAGATGTTCCTAATTGTTTATAGGCTTTTGGAAGAAGATTTTTCAATAACGGAATATCTCGAAATCCACTATTGTAAAACACCTCATGATCTACACGAGAAGCGTGCGTTTCATACATTCCGAACTTTGTATTGTCTTTTAAAATTGCTTCCAACTGATGCTCTTTTCCCTTAAAATGAGAAGCTGGCAAATCAAAAATCGAAAGACTCATTCGGCATCCAATATCAACACCAACTCCATACGGAATTACAGCATTATCTGTCGCCAAAACACCGCCGATCGGTAATCCATAACCTGAATGTGCGTCCGGCATTAAAGCTCCCGCAACCGAAACTGGCAGTTTCAACGAATCATACAATTGAAATTTTGCCTGATCGTCGATTTCATTTTCTCCAAAAATTTTAAACGGTGCTCTAGTATTTTTAAGCTGATGCATTCTTACTTGAACAGGCTTAATCAAACCTTCAGCTACCTTTCCCCAAGTTCCGTTTCCTTCGTACTTTTCAGGATTAAGCAAAACATCTTTTGCTTCTGTTAGAATAGATTCTTTTTTTTCTCTTTTTCTATATCTGTTTATCTGCCCTAAGGCAATGTTTATTGAATTGTTCTTTGGAAAACCCAATTTAATCAGGTCTTTTCCAGATAATTTATTTCCCATGATTTTTTTTATATCGTTGTTGTGCAGAATAAATCAACTTGAAATCTAAAAGAGATCAAAATGAAATAAACATGCGAAATTTTCTATCCTTTCGGATAAATGCTAAATGTTTTTCGGGAAAATTTTGAAGTGTCTAGAATAAAAAAAGCCCGAAACTAAATGTCTTCGGGCTTTTTATATATCTAAAAAAGTATTTCTAAGATTGAAATAAGCCACGAAGAAGCGCTGCACCAAATCCGTTTGGTGTGAAGCTTTGTGATGTCAATGTAAGTACAAACATTATTTCTTCGTTTTTAAAGGGTTATTATTTTTTTCGTGTGCAAATATTGTGAATTCTTTTTTGATTTTCCAAATTTATTTTAAGAAAATTCATCAAAAAGAGCTTTGCAAAATTTTACTTTTTTCAAAACAAACAACATATATTATTACAAATCAACAAATTACACTTAAAAAAAGTTAACTATTTTTTTTGCTTTTTAAAACATAAAATATGAAAGTAATTCTCCAACTGGAATCCAATCTTTGTAGAGTTACTTGCTAAGATTTCTCCTTCGTCGAAATGGCAAGATTGGGTAAAAGCTTCTAAACAAACATAAAAAAAGCCCTGATTTCTCAGAGCTTATACTTTTATAAAGTGAATTTCAATTATTCAGTAACTTTGCTTTTTACTACTAATCTGAACCCTTCTCCATGGATGTTTAAGATTTCAACATCTTCATCAGATTTCAGGTATTTTCTCAATTTAGCGATGTAAACATCCATACTTCTTGAAGTAAAGTAGTTGTCATCTCTCCAGATTTTCGTTAAAGCTAATTCTCTTGGCATTAAGTCATTTTCATGAAGAATAAGCATTTTAAGCAATTCATTTTCCTTTGGAGACAATTTAATTGGCTCTTCATCCTGGTAAGTCAAGAATCTTAATTTTGAATTTAGGTGGAATTTACCAATATTAAACTCAAATTGTACTTGTTCCGCTTTCGTATCAGCAGATTTTCTTTGAATGATAGCTTTAATTTTCATTAAAAGAACTTCTGAATCAAAAGGTTTATTTAAATAGTCATCTGCGCCAGCTTTGTAACCTTTTAACACATCTTCTTTCATAGATTTTGCTGTTAAAAAGATAATTGGCACTTCACTGTTCTTCTCTCTAATTTCTTTGGCCAAAGTGTAACCATCTTTATAAGGCATCATTACATCAAGAATACATAAATCGTATACATCTTTCTTGAATTTTTCGAAACCTTCCATACCGTTTTTAGCTAAAGTAACTTCAAAGTCATTTAACATTAGATAATCTTTAAGAACCGCCCCAAAATTTAGGTCATCTTCTACTAAAAGTATTCTTTTGTTAGTATTTTCCATATTTTAATTTATTAATGGTATTTTTATTATAAAGGTGCTACCTTTTCCTTTTTCGCTTTCTACATATACTTGACCGTTATGGTCTTCTACAATTCTTTTTACATAGGCCAAACCTAAACCGTGACCTTTTACGTTATGCAAATCTCCTGTATGTTCTCTATAGAACTTTTCAAAAACTCGCTTTTGAGCTATCTTACTCATTCCTAATCCGTGATCTTTTACTTTTATCAAGATCATGTCCTTGATATTTTCAGTAAAGATTTCAATCTTAGGCGTATCCGGAGAATATTTTATTGCATTTTCTAAAATATTGACCAATACATTAGTGAAATGAACTTCGTTAATTAAAACTGTTGTTCTTGCTGCATCATAATGCCTTTCAACTGTACCTTGTCTGTCTTCTAATATTAAGTTTACGTGCTCAATTGCATCATCAATTATATCAGTCACTACAGTAGGTTCCTTTGTAATATCAAGTTCTCTTTTTTCCAGTTTAGAGATACGAAGTACATTTTCAACCTGAGCATGCATTCTCTTATTTTCATCCCTAATCATTTGAAGATAGCGATAAACCTTTTCTTTATCTTCAATAACTTTAGGACTTCTAATAGCATCTAATGCTAGATTTATGGTTGCAATTGGAGTCTTAAACTCATGTGTCATATTATTTATAAAATCTGTTTTGATTTCAGAAATATGTTTTTGACGCAGTAATTGATTTAAGGCACTCGTGTAGGCAACAATTATAATTAATGTAAAAACTATCGACAGTATAGTAATACTCAACAATTCAGACAATAAGAACTTCTTTTTGTGCGGAAATGTAACCGATAATTCATACTTACTATTTCCTTCATTATCCGTAAAAACCGGAATACTATAGGTTGCCTCTTTATCTAAAGAATGAAACCCGTCAGATTTAATCTTAGTTGGAATTCCATTGCCATATATTGCAAATTCAAACTTTGTTTTAACCTCGTATTCTTCCAGCTCCTTTTTCAATAATTTATAAAGCTTATCTTTTGTAACTCTTCCTTCGATTGGAGTTAAAGCGGCAATGTCTTTATATTGAATTTGCTGCTGAACTTTATTTAAAATATCTAAACTTCCGGATTTTTCTTCTCTAAGATCCGGAATAATACTTTGTCCTAAATTATTATTATCAATACCCTTGTAATTGTTGTAAACTTCAGTAACTCTTCTTGAACTGAAATTTTTAAAGCGCTCACTACTGAATTTTTTATCAAAAACCGAACCATTGATATCATAATCTTCAGATGTCAAAGTACTAGAATAAACAATTGTTTTATTCGTCTTTGGGTTTCTTTGTACATAAAGTACTTCCAGTAAATCTTCTTTTTTCGGAATTTTCCCCGTACTGTCTTTAATACGGTTGTATTTGTCGTAGAAACTGTACTCTTCTTGTTGTTCCAGCTTATCTGCAACATTTCCAATTACTTGAGTAACGTGGTATTTAAATTGCTCTTCATTATTCTTGAACGAAGAATTGAACCAAAATACTTGAACCAGAATTATCCCGATTAAGGACAAACTCATCAATAAAACAAGTATTCTAAAAAATAATTTATTCATCGAAACAAAATTAATATTTTAACAATATACTAAATAATACATTAACCAAATATTAACATTTAAGACTGATTTTGTTTTATATTTAAAATTTTAAGAATTTTAACAACTTCTTCCTTAGCAATTTTAAGATTATTGTTATTAATCACGAAATTGCTCTTAGAAATTCGTTTTTCATCATTCCACTGCATTTTCATTCTGCTTAAAACTTGTTCTCTTGTCGTTTTATCGCGTTGTATAACTCTTTCAATTCGCACTTCCTGTGGAGCCGTAACGGTTATAATGACGTCACACTCTTTATAACGTCCGCTTTCGAAGAGAATTGCTGCTTCATAAATAACGTAATCCAATTTTTTGTATTGTAACAGCCAGGACTCAAAATCTCTTTTTACTGCCGGATGCACAATAGCATTTAATTTCGCTAATTTTTCTTTATCATTAAAAACTATCTGGGCTAATTTTGCCCGATTTAAAACTTCACCATCAAAAATGTTTTGGCCAAACTCTAATTTAACTTCATCAAGAATCGAACCAGACTGCATTACTCTTTTCGCTCCGTCATCTGCTATGTAAACAGGAACACCCATTTCCTGAAAATAGTTTGCAATAGTTGTTTTACCACTGCCAATTCCTCCTGTAAGACCAATAACCTTTGTCATTTCTTAGACTTTAAAAAACATACGTGGAAAAGCTTCCTGAGGTTTCTTTTTTAATAGAATTATTTTTATAAAAGATTCTAAAAATCCTGTTCCGTAACCGTAGAATTGTTTCCAGACTGCTATTACAGAGAGATATCCAATTTTGATGCTTTTATTCTGAATACTTGCTGTAAGAAAAATTATAACGAAATATACGAAATATAATTGTAATAAAATATCAATATTGAAAATTAACAATAAAAAAGCTAATAATAAACCTAAGATAAAAAAGGTTGGAAAGAAGAAAGTAAGCTTATTATGTTCTGGATACCAACTATTTAAAATAGGCCTTGCTATCCCGAATTTCTTTACCTGAATAGAGAATTTTTCCCAATCTATTCTTCGTTTATGATACACATAAGCCTCTGAAAACAGTCTTGTTTCAAACCCCAAATTCCATAAACGAATTGATAAATCCGGGTCTTCACCCGGATGAATGTTTCCAAAACCTTTCGAAGCTTCAAAAGCTTTTTTAGAAATCCCCATATTAAAACTACGTGGCTGGAATTTGTTTATTTTTTCAGAACCACCTCTAATTCCTCCTGTTGTAAGAAATGATGTCATTGCAAAATTGATTGCTTTCTGAATATTTGAAAAACTATCCAGCGCCCTGTCAGGACCTCCAAAACAGTCCACATATTGCTTATCTAATTCTTTACGTACTTCTGTCAAATAATTGGGCGGAATGATACAATCGGAGTCAAAAATGACAAAATAGTCTCCCCTAGCCCTCTGCATTCCAAAATTTCTGGAATCTCCAGGACCTGAATTTTCTTTAAAATAATAGGAAATGTTTAATTTTCCTTGATAATTCATCACCACATCTCGGCATGGAACTGAAGATCCATCTTCGACAAGAACAATTTCAAAAGCTTCATTATAATCAGATTTTGAGAGACTTTCCAAAAGCTCATCAACTTCATCAGGGCGATTATACACGGGTATAATTAAAGAAAAAATCATAGCAGAGTGTGCGGTTATTAAGGGATAATTTTTTATTATTTAAAATTTTAACAAAGATAGGGTATATTAACAAAAAAACCATCAACTTTCGATTGATGGTTTCTTGTTTTACCAGAAGTAAAATATGTTATTTGATACTTTCTATTTCAACAACTTCGTTTGCTTCTGCATTGTAGTCAACACCAGCAAATTCAAAACCGAATAAGTTCAAGAAATCACTTCTGTATCCTGCTAAATCTCCAATTTCCGGTAGAGTTTCAGTAGTAGCTTCCAACCAAAGTTTTGCTACTTTATCCTGAACATCTTCACGCATTTCCCAGTCATCAATTCTGATTCTTCCTTTTTCGTCCACAGGAACTTCAGAACCATTGTATAATCTATCCTGGAATAAACGCTGAATTTGCTCGATACAACCTTCATGAATTCCTTCTTCTTTCATGATTTTGTATAAAAGAGAAATGTATAATGGAATTACCGGAATTGCAGAACTTGCTTGTGTTACTAAAGCTTTGTTTACAGAAACATAAGCCTTACCACCAATAGATTTTAAAGAATCTCCAATTGTAAATGCCGTAGCTTCTAAGTGGTCTTTTGCACGACCAATAGTTCCTTTACGGTAAACAGCTTCAGTTAATGATGGTCCGATATAAGAATAAGCAACTGTTGTAGCGCCTTCTGCTAATAAATTTTCATTTTTTAAAGCATCAATCCACATTGCCCAGTCTTCACCTCCCATAACTGCAACAGTATTTTCAATATCTTCCTCGTTTGCCGGTGCAATAGAAACCTCTGAAACTTTTCCTGTGTGAAAATCAACTGTTTTGTTTGTAAAAGTTTGTCCAATTGGTTTTAAAACCGAACGATGCGTAACTCCTGTATTAGGATTTGTACGAACTGGCGAAGCTAAACTATAAATTACAAGGTCAACTTGCCCTAAATCTGCTTTAATTAAATCTAAAGTTTCTCTTTTTATTTCGTTTGAAAATGCATCTCCATTGATACTTTTTGCATATAAACCCGCTTTGTGAGCTTCTTTTTCAAATGCTGCAGAATTGTACCATCCCGGAGAAGCTGTTTTTCCTTCAACCGGCGGTTTCTCAAAAAACACTCCAATTGTAGCAGCATCAGAACCAAAAGCACTAGTAATTCTTGAAGCCAACCCAAAACCTGTAGAAGCACCAATAACCAAAACTTTTTTAGGTCCGGCAATTTCTCCTTTCGATTTTACGTATTCGATTTGATTTTTTACATTTTGCTCAGCTCCCGTTGGGTGGGCAGTCAAACAAATAAATCCTCTCATTCTAGGTTCTATAATCATCTTGCAATTATTTTTTTTGTATTATTTCAATTTCAGTTTTAATTTTTCAAAAATAGACATTTTATCCTTAACCCTTTTCATATTAGCATTCATATTGTCAATAAAATTTGGGTTTAAAGCATTTTTCTTTGCCTCTCTATAGTAATGATAAGCTTCTCTGTATTGACCTTCATACTCTGCCATTCTGCCTAATTCACTATTATAAGTAGAGTTATCTGCATTTTCCAGACTGGAGAGCGTAAAATCAATATGCTGCTTTGCTTCTGTATATCTGCCAATATCAATTAACAAATAAGTATAATTCAAATAAGGAGCAGCATATTTAGGATCGAATTTTATAGCCAGTTTATAATGATAAATTCCTCTTTCATAATCACTTAATTTATTATAATAAATCCAGCCTAAATGATTATGTGCTTTTCCAAAATCAGGATACTGTGCTAAAATTTCTTCTAAAAGTTCTTTTGCATCTGCTGAATTTCCTTCAGAAATTAATGCATCGGCTTTTATAAACTGATTTTCGTAAAAACTTAGACTTTCCATTGTGGTATTTTAATTCAATAATTGTTTTGCGTGATTCAATGCTGAATCTGAGACATTAGCTCCCGATAACATTTGGGCAATTTCTAAGATTCGGTCTTCTTGTGAAAGCAATTTCAATTCTGATAATGTATCCTCTCCAACTGTTGATTTAGAAACTTTAAAATGAGAATCGCCTTTTGCCGCAATTTGAGGCAAATGCGTAATAGCAAAAATCTGCATGGTATTACTCATTTCTTTCATAATCTCTCCCATTCTAATCGCAATTTCACCTGAAACTCCTGTATCAATTTCATCAAATATTAAAGTTGGTAATTTTGAATATTTAGCCAAAATTGCTTTTACAGCCAGCATAATACGAGACATTTCCCCGCCTGAAGCCACTTTTTTCAATAAACCAAAATCAGTTCCTTTATTTGCAGAAAATAAAAATTGCAATTCGTCTTTTCCGTTTTGAAAATAGGTTTCAGAAGGCGTTAATTCCATTTTAAAACGAACATTCGGCATTCCTAAAGTTTCTAAAATTGAAATTAACTGCTCTGAAAGCTTCGGAATTGCATTAATCCTATTCTCATGAATTTGATTTGCATAACTATCTAATTCTCCTGCTTTTTGTTCAATAATTTTAGACAAAGAAGCTATTTCTTCATCCATATTATCCAACTCCAGTAAAGTATTTCCTAAATCCGCCTGAATCTGCAATAAACCATCAACAGAATCTGTCTGATGTTTTTTCTGAAGATTATAAATCAACTGTAATTTTTGATTTATTAATTCTAGTTGTACAGGATCGTTCAATAATTTTTCCGAACAATTTTCTAATTCTTTAGATACATCATCAAATTCAATCGTTAAACTGGATATCCTTTCAAATAAACTCTGATATTCCGGTGAAAACGGAGCCACTTTTTGAAGTGCATTTTTAATTTCATTTAAATTATGAAATACGCCAAACTGTTCTTCATTAGCTATTGCCAATGATTTATCAAGAGATTCCTTGATTATTTCAACATTATTCAGTTTTTCATAATACGCTTCTAATTCCCCCTGCTCGCCGGATTTTAACTGCGCAGCAACCAATTCATTTAATAAAAATGTATTGTATTCCTGTTCTTTACCCGCATCACTTTGCTTCTTAAGTAAAGCATTCCATTTTGACTTATCGGATTTATAGGATCTTAAAAGCTTTTGATACTCTGAAATAATATCCGAATTATTAGCAATGGCATCAATAATCTTAAATTGAACACTTTCATCTGACAATTCCTGAGTTTGTTGTTGCGAATGAATATCAATTAAATACAAACTTAAATCTTGTAATTCCTGAAGATTTACTGGACTATCATTTATAAAGGCACGAGATTTTCCCGAAGGAAGAATTTCACGTCTAATGATTGTTTCATCTTCATAATCTAAATCATTAGCCTCAAAAAACTCTTTCAGATTGTATTTAGAAATTTCAAACTGTGCCTCAATCACGCATTTTTCTTCTTTATTTTTTAATGAAGTAAGATCAGCTCTTTTTCCCAAAACAAGACCAATTGCACCCAAAATAATTGATTTTCCAGCTCCTGTCTCACCTGTTATTATAGAAAAACCTTTAGAAAAATCTATAGCCAGTTTTTCGATAAGTGCATAATTTTTAATTGACAGTGACGTAATCATAGGGCAATTTTGTAAAAATAAAAGTTAAAGAAGATGTTGTTTTAACGAAATACAGAATTAATACTTAATCTGTGACCATTTGGTAGAATTTAACGGCGAAACTTTATTCAGTACATCCGTTAAATCAGTAATTGTTATACTTGGACCGCCAGAAAAAATAGATACAATTTCATCTGATTTTGCATCAAAGAAAACCCGGGTTATAAAAGCATTTGGTTTAACCGAATTTAACTTTCCAATAAGCATTAATGCCGATTTTATTTTTTCTTTAGATGCCTTTAAATCTACAGTCATACCATCCAATCCTGAATGATAAGCATACATGGTCTGACGCAGATCACTGTAAGTTGGAGCAATCATATCATTTATTAAATAGTAACGATTCTGAAGTCCGTCTGACTGATTCCAGCCTTTAAATCCGCCCTGTTGTGCAACATTGGCAATATTTTGCGCTGTTTGTAGATATTGATTCCCTGCTCCCATTTGAAAACTATCAGCATCCATACCCAAAATTACATAACAGTAAAAAGAAATAACCGAAACTAAATTCGAATCGTAAGTAGTTGGATTAAACAATAAAGGCTCATATTCTGTATATCTGAAATTAAAATCTTTATCGTTATAATTTAAAATTGGAGAGGAATATGTAGAATTAAAAATCAATCTGGACGACTGCACCTGAATAGTTCCTGTAAACTGATCCGAACTGTTTGATGATAAAGTGATATACATCGAACAGTTAATCCTTTCGTTTTGTTTTAAAGGAGCTCCTGTCCAGTCTGTTTTATTAACAAACTCAGACAAAGAAGTCTGAAGCGTTTTAAAAACCTGATTATTTGGATTAGTAAGTCTTTCTGTATTGATAGTTACTGTACAGTTTAGCTGTTGCCCTTGTACAAAACCAAAGCTTAAAAATACTAATAGTGTAACTATCTTACTCATACTCTTCTAAATATTTAATTTTATAAACACAAATTGTTTCCAGTTTGTATTTTCGGCGTGTATTCTAAATTTAGTCTTTTGAAAAATGCAGAATAACTTTATTGAGAATATCAGCCGCTACCGATTCTTTTGATTTTAATTCCATTGGTTCGATTTCAAAATTTTTATCAATAAAGGTTACTTTATTGGTTTCTTTTTTAAAACCTGCTCCTTTATCTTGTAAGGAATTTAAAACAATCAAATCTAAGTTTTTTTTCTGAATTTTCAACTTAGCATTTTCAATTTCATTTTCTGTTTCTAAGGCAAATCCAATTAAAAACTGATTTTTTTTGATAGCTCCCAATGAAGACAAAATATCTTTCGTCTTTTCAAGCTCTATAGAAAACTCAGCATCTGATTTTTTAATCTTTTGAGAAGCTACAACTTTTGGTCTGTAATCTGCAACAGCTGCTGCTGCAATCGCTGCATCAACATCATTAAAATACAAATGACAAGCATCATACATTTCCTGAGCAGAAATAACATCTACCACTTTTACGGAAGCATTTTTAACCTTCAAATGCGTTGGGCCCGCAATTAAAAAAACTTCGGCACCTAAATTTGCCGCTTCATTAGCAATGTCAAACCCCATTTTTCCGGAAGAATGATTTCCTATAAAACGTACAGGATCTATTGCTTCGTATGTTGGTCCGGCTGTAACTAGTATTTTTTTTCCTTTTAAAGGCAGTTTACTTTCCAAATCGGCTTCCAGAAAAGCAATAATATTTTCCGGTTCAGCCATTCGGCCTTCTCCAGACAAACCACTAGCCAATTCTCCGGCTTCGGCAGGAATCATAGTATTTCCAAACTGCTTTAAAGAATTAAAACTAGATACTGTTGAAGGATGTTTATACATATCCAAATCCATTGCAGGCGCAAAGTAAACTGGACATTTAGCAGATAAATAGGCCGCGATTAAAAGATTATCGCAGTTTCCTGTAGTCATTTTAGACAACGTATTAGCAGTTGCAGGAGCAATTAACATAATATCAGCCCATAAAGCCAACTCTACGTGATTGTTCCAAACTGCTTCTTCATCATCCTGATTAAAGAAACTTGAATGTACCGGATTTTTTGATAAGGTAGATAATGTAAGTGGTGTTACAAAATCCTTAGAAGCAGGTGTCATGATCACTTGGACATGTGCACCTGCTTTTATAAAAAGTCGTACTAAAGAAGCCGTTTTATACGCTGCGATTCCACCGGAAACTCCCAGTAAAACCTTTTTCCCGTTTAAAACTGACATTGTACTATTATTTGTTTGAACTTCTGTGGTAAGTTTTACCGTCTAACCATTCCTGAACAGCTAAAGCGTGTGGTTTTGGTAATTTTTCGTAGAATTTAGAAACTTCGATTTGCTCTTTATTTTCAAAAACCTCTTCCAGACTATCATTATAAGTAGCAAACTCTTCTAATTTTTCAGTCAATTCTTTTTTAATCTCTGAATTAATTTGATTTGCTCTTTTAGCCATAATGGTAATTGCCTCATACACATTTCCTGTTGGTTCTTCAATAACTGTTTTGTTGTAAGTTATTGTGTTAACAGGAGCATTCGTCTTTTTTAAATCCATGACTTTTATTTATTTAGTAAATTTTTGTAAATCTGTTTCAACTCTGGCGTTCATTTCTTCCGCTTTTGCTTTGTATTTTGTATCGCTTTTAAACTTGATTAAGTTAGCATAAGCAACTTTTGCAACATTCAAACGCTCTTCCATTTTTGAAGGCACACTATTAATTGCCAATTGATATGCTGAATCATATTTATAAAACAACGCATCTTCTTTAAATGGTGTTCCAGGAAAATCAGCGATAAAATTATCAAATGCCACTAAAGCTGATTTATAATCTGAAATGGTATTATATCCTTTTGCATTTTCGTATGCTTTTTTCTCTAATTTACCATTTAACATCTGAACTGTCTCATTTGCCTGAGCCAAATATTCAGAATTTGGATAATTATCAATAAAAGCCTGTAACTTTTCTAATGCTTTTACAGTATCTGTTTGATCTAAACTGTAAACAGGAGCCAACTTCGAATAACTGTAAGCACCTAAAAAAGCTGCTTCCTGTACTTTCTCACTTCGTGGATAACCTGAAACAAAACTTTCAAACTGGTAACCAGCTAAATAGTATTGTTTTGTTTTGTAATACGATTGAGAAAACATATAAAACAATTTTTCTGCCTGAGGTTTTCCTCTGTAAGAAGGCGCTAACTGCTCAAAAAGACGAATTGCTTTGTTATATTTACCAGCATCATACATTTTAGTTGCCATCTCAAATTTAGCTGCAACATCTTCATTTTTTAAAGCTTTTTGATATTCTCCACAAGAAGCAAAAAGGGCAACAACAATTAATAATGATACTATTTTCTTCATTTATTTACTTTTATTATGATTTCTCAGACATCTTGCCAAAACAAAATCACACCGAAGTTTCGGTGGCAAATTTAGTTATTAATTTAGCGACTGCAAAATAATTTTTTAGTATCTTAAAATACTAACACTTTAACAATTATTTAATGCTGTTTTTTACAAACTCATTTAGTCGCTCTGCTAAAGAATCATCTACAGAAACTAATGGAAGACGAACAGTATTCTCAGCAATTCCAAGAGCCTGGAAGATTTGTTTGATTCCTGCCGGATTACCCTGCTCAAAAATCATATCGATACTGTCTGACAAAAAGTAATGTGTTTTGAATGCATCTGCCACTTTTTTGTTTAATCCTAAACGAATCATTTCTGAAAATTCTTTAGGAAAACCTTGACCAATTACAGAAATTACGCCTGCTCCACCCGCTAAAACGATTGGTAATGCCAACATATCATCTCCTGAAATTACCAGAAAATCTTTTGGTGCATTTTTAATAATCTGCATTGCTTGTGCCATGTCTCCGGCAGCTTCTTTAATAGCTACTACATTTTCAAAATCATTAGCTAAACGCACCACAGTGGACGGAAGCATGTTGCTTGATGTTCTTCCCGGTACATTATATAAAATTACCGGAATCGGAGAAGCTTCAGCAATTGCTTTAAAATGCTGATAAATTCCTTCCTGTGTTGGTTTATTATAATATGGCGAAACAGATAATATCGCTTCAAAAGCAGAAAAATCTCTTGTTTTTAATTCTTCAACAATCTGCATAGTATTATTCCCTCCAACTCCTAAAACCAGAGGCAATCTTCCCTTATTTACATCGATTACTGTCTTTATTACCAATTCTTTTTCTTCTGATGTAAGGGTAGCATTTTCTGCTGTTGTCCCCATAACAACAAGATATTCAACTCCTCCATCGATAGAGAAGTTTACAATTCGGTGTAAAGCCTCGATGTCAACTGAAAAATCTTTTTTAAATGGTGTTACAAGTGCAACTCCAGTTCCTATTAATGATTGCATATTTTAATTATAGTTTATTTTATATTTTTTAAATACCTAAACAATTCCGACACGAAAAGTTTATAGTTTTCTAATTCCGTATTAATCATCAAACGATTCAAACTATTATCTACAGAAGCAAATCCAACTTTAAATTTAGCATTTGATTTACTGGTCAGCATCATCAAGAATTTATTTTCTTCATTATAATAACTCAATAAAAGATCAAATTTTGAATTTACAAAATCATTCAAAAAACTTTCTTTTATTTCTCCATTCCAACTAATATGACTTTTGCCAAAAGTAGGTCGTAAATACGTTTCTTGTTTCCTGAATTTACTGTTGTAAGCAACAATTTTTATGTTTTCTAAAGCAATTCCCTGAAGCATTAATTCTTTTACAAGCGTTTCAGAATGACTTGAATTACTTTCATCTACCAACAAACCAATCGTTTGAACATTCTTTGAAAAGTCCGGATTTTTTTGATTACTCAAGTTATTTTTTAATGATTTTTTTACAAAAAATTCCTTTATATAATTCAAAAACATAGTACTTTTACCAGATTACAAAATTAATTATTTAAGTTGCATTTAAAATGGTAAAACTAAAAAAGTATAACGGATTTTTAAAACTTTTTGTTATATTCTTAACACTTTTTTCAATATTCTCTTGTAGCCCGAAGAACTACAACCTAAACAAAATTGAAGGAAAACAACTCCCAGTTACTGAAAAAGCAGGCGAAACGACAACAATTGAAGCTTTCATAAAGCCTTATCGCGATCATATTAATCAGGATTTGGACAATGTTCTGGCTTATTGTCCGGAAACACTAGATAAGAGTACCGGAAAATGGCAGACAAGCATTGGAAGTCTATTGGCCGATGTATGTTTACAAAGAGGAAATCTTGTCTTTAAAGCCCGTGAGAAAAAGGATATTGATTTATGTCTTTTAAATCACGGTGGTATTCGCGCTATTCTTCCAAAAGGAAACGTAACCACAAGAACGGCTTTTGAAATTATGCCTTTTGAAAACAACTTGGTTGTTATTGCTTTAAAGGGGGAGCAAATTTTAGATATTGCTGCTTATATTATAAAAGAGAAAAAACCTCAGCCTTTGTCCGGAATGACTTTTACAATTGCTAAAGACAATACTGCAAAAAATATTATGGTACAAGAAAAACCGCTTGATCTTAATAAAACGTATTATGTTGCTACGAATGACTATTTGGCAAATGGTGGCGACAGCATGACTTTTTTCGCGAAAGGAACTGAAAAATTCGATTTAAACTATAAACTTAGAAATGTTCTGATTGATTATTTTAAAGAAGTTGACACTGTTGTAGCTCCCAAAAACGTTAGAATTACTGAAGAATAAAAAGTCTGCCACAAATTACACCAATTTGCACAAATTTAAAACTACAGAAAAATAATTCGTGTTGATTTGTGAAATTAGTAGCAAAAAATATCAAACTACATAGCTTAGGCAAAAAAATATACAAAATGAAAAGAAGAGAGTTTATCGAAAAAACAGCAGCAAGTACTGCCCTACTAAGTTTAGGATTGTCTTTGAGCAGTTTTGGAACTAACGATATTAAACATTTAACTATTCTACATACTAACGATGTGCACAGTCATATCGATCCTTTTCCTGCTGATGATCCGCGTAATCCTAATAAAGGCGGGGTTTCTCGTCGTGCTACTTTAATTGAAAGCATTCGTAAAGAAAATCCAAATGTTCTTTTATTAGACGCTGGTGACATTTTTCAGGGAACTCCTTATTTCAATTATTACGGAGGCGAATTGGAGTTCAAATTAATGAGTATGATGAAATATGATGCTTCAACTATTGGAAATCATGATTTTGACAATGGTTTGGATGGATTATATGCTCAACTTCCGCACGCTACTTTTGATTTCATCAACTCCAATTACGATTTCAAAAATACCGTTATGGACGGACATGTGAAGCCTTATAAAATCTTCAATAAAAACGGGATTAAAGTTGGCGTTTTTGGTGTTGGAATTGAATTACAAGGATTAGTAGATAAAAAATTATATTTAGAAACGGTTTATAACAATCCTGTTGAAATCGCTCACGATATGACCAAACTTTTAAAACACGAACAAAAATGTGATTTGGTAATTTGTCTTTCGCATTTAGGTTATAAATACAAAGATGATCCTGAAAAAATCAGTGATTTGAAATTTGCTGAGCAAACTCAGGATATTGATTTGATTATTGGAGGACATACTCACACTTTCTTAGACAAGCCAACTGTTGTAAAGAACAAAGCCGGTAAAGATGTTCTGGTAAATCAAGTGGGATGCTACGGAATCAATTTAGGTCGTATTGACTTTTACTTTGATAAAGACAAAGCTCATACCAACCAAGGAACAACTATTGTTGTATAGGTTTCTTTTGAATTCTGGCTTTTTCTAAAAAGTATTCTACCATAAAGAAATAAGCCAGAATTTGAGTTACATCTCTTATTAAAACCAAAACGATAGAATACGAGAAATATTCGTTGAAAATATAAAAGATGTCTGAGAAAATGTAGCTTATTGCCATTAAAGACATTAATAGTGTGATATGAGTTCCTTTTGTGATATAACTTACAAAACAGAAATAACTCATTATACTTAAAACAATACCATAAAAAGTATACAGCAAGTTGAATTTCTTCATATTATCAAGCTGTAAACTCAAAACAGAAATCAACAAATAGACGATAAAAACTACCACTATGGAAATTGGTAAAATGTCCCGTTTTGTCAATTTTATTCTATCATGTTCAGCGATAAATATTTTTATAATTAGAAGATAAACAATCAAAAAACAGATAACTCCTCCAAGTTCTGAAGTTTCGATATCCATTAAATCGTAAACTTGTCCGATAAAGCAGAAAAAGAAAATTACTCCCTCGGTTTTTCCAATTTGAAATTCACTACTGATTAAAAAGTAAATAAAAATAGCAGGGAGCACAATCGCTTTGGCATAAGTCGCAAAAAAGTCCTGTTGTGCCCAATCAAAAATGATGGTACACAACAAGGCGAAAAAAAACAAAATTAACGACGGTTTATTCGCTTTCATTTAATTTGTTTATAAAATCTTCTTCCGATAATATAGGTATATTTAATTTAGTTGCTTTTTCTAATTTAGCCGGCCCCATATTATCTCCCGCAACGACAAAGTCGGTTTTTGCAGAAATAGAACTTCCTACTTTCCCCCCATTATCTTCTATCGCTTTCTTTAATTCATCTCTTGAAAATTGGCTGAAAACTCCTGAAACTACAAAAGTTTTACCAATAAATTTCTCGGTAGCATTTGGGTTGATTTTTTCTACAATTTGAAATTGTATTCCGTAACTTTTTAGACGTTCTATAATGATTTTATTTTCTTCGTTTTCAAAGAATTCGATAACGCTTTTTGCAATTCTTTCACCAATTTCATCAACTAAAATTAAATCCATTAAAGAAGCTTGGCTTAAAGCGTCTATATTTTTATAATGTTTCGCTAATTTTTTAGCTACTGTTTCTCCGACAAATCGAATTCCTAATGCAAATAATACACTTCCAAAAGGAATTTCTTTTGATTTCTGAACGCCATTCACCAGATTTTCAGCCGATTTCTGAGCCATTCTTTCTAAATGCAGAATGTCTTCTACTTTCAATTCGTATAAATCAGCATAATTATGAACTAAACCATTCTTGAATAGCAAGGCAACGGTTTCTCCGCCAAGACCTTCGATATCCATCGCTTTTCTGGAAATATAATGCTGAATTCTTCCGATAATCTGCGGAGGACATCCATAAAAATTTGGACAATAATGATTCGCTTCTCCAACATTTCTAACCAATTCCGTATGACATTCAGGACAATAAGAAATATAATGTGTTGGTTCTGAATTTTCAGGACGTTTTTCTAAATCTACTGCAATAATTTTTGGGATAATTTCTCCTCCTTTTTCTACAAAAACAGTATCATTTATTCTAATATCCAGTTTCTCAATCTGATCTGCATTGTGAAGAGAGGCTCTTTTTACAATCGTTCCCGCGAGCTGTACAGGTTCTAAATTGGCAACAGGCGTAATAGCTCCAGTTCTACCCACCTGATAAGAAATTGATTTTAATTTAGTGGAAACCTGCTCCGACTTAAATTTATAGGCTATTGCCCAACGCGGCGATTTTGCAGTATAACCTAACTCTTCCTGATGCTGAATGCTATTTACTTTTATAACAACACCATCTGTTTCATAAGGAAGATTATGACGATGTACGTCCCAATAGTCGATAAAGTCAAAAACTTCATTCATATTATTGACTAATTTGGCTTCATTTGGTACTTTAAATCCCCAGCTTCTCGCTGATTCCAAACCTTCGAACTGAGATTTAAACGGTAAATTATTTCCTGTAACAAAATACAACAAACATTCCAATGGACGTTTTGCAACCTCAGCACTATCTTGAAGTTTTAAACTTCCTGAAGCCGTGTTTCTAGGATTTGAATAAGGCGTCTCACCTATTTCGATTAATTCCTGATTCATTTTTTCAAAACCTTTAAAAGGCAGGATAATTTCTCCTCGAATGTCAAATTTATCAGGATAATTACCTTTTAAATGTAAAGGAACCGACTTTATAGTTTTAATATTTGTTGTTACCTCATCGCCCTGAAAACCGTCACCACGAGTTAGGGCCTGAACCAATTTTCCGTTTTCGTAAGTAATACTGATTGAGGCTCCGTCATATTTTAATTCACATGTATATTGCAAATTCACATTTCCTAAAACTCTTTGAATACGATTTTCCCAATCCAAAAGATCTTCTTTAGAATAAGAATTATCTAATGAATACATTCTGTATTGATGCGCAACTGTTTTAAAATTTTTTGTAACAGCTCCGCCTACTCTTTGTGTTGGCGAATTTTCATCAAAAAACTCCGGATGTTTATTTTCTAAATCCTGAAGTTCTTTCAGTTTTATATCAAAATCATAATCAGAAATTGTGGCATTGTCTAACACATAATAGTTGTAATTGTGTTGGTTAAGTTCATTTCGTAATGTTTGAATAGTCTCTTGAATGCTCATAAAATTCTGTAAATTATAATAGTGATAAACTGAATATCAAAATTAGAACATTTTTTGTTCAAAAGCATAAAATATGAAAGTTTTAAAAAATCAAAAATCAGACTGCAAGTTCATGCAGCCTGATTTTCTCCTTGTCCATTATTCTTAAAAAAGAATTAAAAAAACCAACTTCCAAATGGTTTCGACGTTATATATTTTTAAACTGATAATCAAACAATTACAGCACAAATATAAAACTATTTTTGAATAATGATAAAATCCGAACGTCTATTTAAAACGTGTTCTTCTTCTGTACATTTTACACCATTTTTACATTTATTGATTAGTCGGCTTTCGCCATAACCAATTGCACTTTCAATACGAGAAGGATCAATACCTTGTGACAAGATATAATCTCGAGTCGATTTAGCTCTATTGTCAGACAATTTCAAATTATAAGAATCTTTCCCTCGAGAATCTGTGTGTGATTCAATTTTGATTCTGATGTTTGGAAACTTCTGCATAATGAAAACTACTTTAGTCAATTCTTCAATTGCTTTAGGAGTAATATCATATTTATCGTAGTCAAAATAAATTGGGTTTACATCTACTTTTTCTACTCCTTGTTTTTTGACAACTAAGTCATCATAATTGCTTAATTCAAAATTTACATTTGTAATTTCTCCACCGTTATTGCCAGTTGTTTCAACCGTTTTTTCATCACTGCTATAATTTGGTTTTGCTGCAATCATTTTTACCATTTTATTACAAGGAACTTCTATTGCATATTTCCCATCAAAATTTGTTTTAGTTTCACCTAAAACTTCACTAAAAGAATTATATGCTAGTATTGTTACATCCGTCAAAGGTTTTTTAGTTTTACGATCTACAGCAATCCCGGAAATACTTTGATTACATACCGGTTTTCCTTTTACAAAAGAATAAATATCATCATCTCCTTTTCCTCCCGCTCTGTTAGAAGAAAAATAACCGTATGTATCTGCTTTGTTAATTACAAAAGAAAAATCGTCTTTGTTACTGTTTACAGGTGCTCCTAAATTTCTGGGAACGGTAAAGTTTCCATCAGGAAGAAATTTACTTTCGTAAACATCTAAATCTCCCATTCCATAATGCCCATCAGAGGAGAAGTATAAAACTCCGTTTTGATAAAATGGAAATACTTCGTTACCAATTGTATTGATCGTTGGACCTAAATTTAACGGAGAACTCATTGTTCCGTCGCCGGCAATTTTTACTACATACAAGTCCGTTTCTCCAAATCCGCCCGGCATATCTGAGGCGAAGAAAAGCCATTGTCCGTCTTCACTAATAGAAGGATGTCCAACTGAATAATCATCATTGTCAAAAAATACTTTCTCCGGATTTTCTAGTTTATTATCAACAACTGACCCTTTAATAATTTGAAAATTATTGACTTTAGCTTCATCCACGACCAATTTATTTTTCTTTACAATATTTGTTGAATAATAAATGGTTTTTCCCTGACTATCAAAACTAGCTGTTGCTTCATGATATTTTGTCATTACGTTTGGCAAAAAAACAGTTTCGTTGAACAGACTTCCATCAGCAGGGTTTCTTTCAGCTAAATACAAGCTCAAAAAAGGCTGATTGTTCCAGGTATAGAGTTTTTCGCTAAACTTCGTGGTATCACGAGCCGAAGAAAACACAACCTGATCTTTGAAAAAAGTAGCTCCAAAATCTGATTTACTAGTATTGATATCTAAATTTTTGATGGTGTAAAGAGGTTTTGCTTTTGCTAAACTATCCATATATTGCTTTTGAGCAACATAACGATTGATCTCTTTTTTATCTCCTTTTTTATCTAAATATTCCTTAGTAACTCTATCTGCCTCGTCATAATCCATAACGGCTTTCATCGATTGTATATAACGCAGATAGTAAATATCAGTTAGGTTGTTTCCTTGTGCTTCATATAGTTTTCGATACCATTTTAATGCATTTCTGGAATCTGAAATGAAATAATAGGAATCGGCAGCATTTTTCAGGGTCTGAGCTGACGGATTTTTGATGTTTTGCAAACATTCCTCATAAGCTTTGGAAGCATCCAGATAAGCGAAGTTTCTAAACAACGCGTCGGCCTGCTTCAAATTAGTTTTTTGAGCGAAACTAAACGTAACGCTCAAAATTAAACTCAGGATATATAGTTTTCTCATAGGTTTTAGTTTTAGAAGAATCGAGGAGATTTGATTTTGCTTTGATTTTTCACGAATTGATAACGCAAGATGATCTCATGAGAACCATCATTGTATTTATTCAATTGACTTACAGTGTAATCAAATGCATATCCGAGATAAAAACTTGGTGCAATTTGAAAACCTGCCAGTATACTCACAGAATCATCTGTTCGATATGCTCCTCCTATGACAAATTTTTCCTGAATCATAAAATTTGCTGATATATCTGCTGTAAGTGGTGCTCCGCTTACTGCTTTTACTAAAAATGCAGGTTTGAATTTCAAATTTGGATTCAAATCAAAAACATAACCTCCCATTAAAAAGTAATGCAGACGATCATAATCTATAGATTCCTGAACATCATCGTAGTAATCATTTCTAATAAAACTTGGAACTGAAAGCCCTACATACCATTTATCTGTGTAATAGTAAATTCCCGCTCCAACCGCTAATTTCATTTGATTGTTAATGTTCTGATTTAACAAAACATCATCTTTATCATAATACCTTCCTTTTGACCAATCGATGTTCAGCATTCTTGCTCCGGCTTTTAAACCAAAAGCAAGTCTTTTTTCATATCCTAAAGGCAATGAATAAGAGAAGTTTCCATCAAAATATAATTCATCAGAAGGTCCAATTTTATCATTAACAACACTTAATCCTAATCCGATTTTTTCGTTTCTAAGTGGTGAATGAATTGAGAAAGACTGCGTTTCCGGAGCGCCATCAATTCCAATCCACTGAGAACGATATAAAAGTGCTGCTTCTATGGTTCCGGTAGATCCAGCATAAGCTGGATTTACCGCCATAGTATTATACATATACTGTGTATACTGAGGATCCTGTTGCGCTGTCGCACAAACCGTAATAAAAGAACATATTAAAACGAAATATGTTTCTAGTGATTTTATATATAGTTTCATAACGATACTTATTTAGTTTAGTTAATTAGATGATTAATAGAAGTGGATTATCTCATAATAGACAACCAGCCTTTTTTAACCGTTCCATCTCCAATGGTGATCACATAAAAATAAGTACCTGTTGGCAACATATCCCCTCTATTAATAACTCCGGATACATTTGCTGTTCCGTCCCAATCATTTTCATAGTGCGTTTTACTGTACACTAATGCTCCGTATCTGTTAAATACTTTCAACTCATTGTTTGGATAAGATTCGATACAATCAATTCTGAACAGATCATTTTTTCCGTCATTATTTGGCGTAAACTCATTGTAAACTGTCAAACAAATTGGTTCTAATGTAACTGAAGCTGAATTATTTGATGGATCAACATCTAAAGGAGTTGAAGTTTCAACTGTTGCAACGACGGTATAATTTCCATTAGGCAATACTTGTGCAACGATTGTCAATACCACGCTTTGTCCTGCATTTAGTCTAGGAATTGTCCAAAGCTGTGTATTTGGATCGTATGTTCCCGATGTAGCAGATGAGCTAACTAATTCTAAACCGCTTGGAAGTAGATCACTTACAATAGTATTTATGAAATCACCTTCTCCAACATTGTTAACCGTAATCGTAAAGGTCACCTGATCACCAAAATTTGGAGTTGGATTATCAACTGTATGAGTGATTGTTAAATCTGAACAGCTTGTTACACTAACATTTAATGTTTTGGTTGTTCTTTCATCACAAGTATTGGTATAAGTAACGCTAACTGTTCCAGGGCCTACGTCTGACCAGGAAACTGTAACAGATCCATCTGCAGAACCTCCTCCGGTTACAATTGTACCTCCGTTAATAGTCCATACATAATCCGATTTTCCATTTGCAATTGAATATGTCACCCCTTTGAATACACAAGGAGTATCATCTGTTGTTGCAATTTGATAAGCCGCATCATTTTCAAACGAAACAGTTATCGCTAATCTTGGTCCGTTATCACAACCATTAGTTGTGTTAGCCAAAGCTCCAGCATAATATGTTGTTGCTGTAAGCGGTGTATTAGTAGCTAATGGTGTTCCTCCAGTTGCTGTAGTATACCAAACCACATTTGCTTCATTTACTAAAATACTAGCTAATGTTGGCAAAGCTGACAAACAGAACGTCTGAGCTGTTCTTGGAGTTGTAATTACTCCAGGAGCATTTACATTTACGGTAACCGCAAGTCTAACCGGATTTTCACAACCAATTGCACTAGAAACCGCTCCATAATAAATACCTGTTGTAAGTGCAGTTGTAGCCGCAAGTGCTGTTCCTCCTGTTGCTGTGGTATACCAAACTACATTTGCTTCATTTACTTGAATATTAGCAACTGTTGGCGAATTAAGCGTACAGAAATTTTGAGTAGCGTTATTAGTCGTTGGTGTCGCACTTGGGTTGACAACTGTAACAGTTACTTGTAAACGAGTTGTACTTTCACAAGCTGTTGCCGCATCAACAATATTTCCGTAATAAACTCCGGACATTAATAATGTACCTGCTGGTAGTGCTGTTCCTCCTGTAGCTGCTGTATACCAGGTTACATTACTTTCGTTTACCTGAATGTTAGCTATTGTAGGAGCAGAAGTAGAACAGAAAGTTTGTGTTGCATTGTTAGTTGTTGGATTTATAGTATTTCCAACTGTAACTGCTACTTGTAATCTTACACTACTTTCACAACCTGTTACCGGATCTTTTATAGCTCCAAAATAAGTAGCTGTTGTTAATGCAGCTGTTGAAGCTAAAACAGTTCCACCAGTTTGTGTTGTATACCAAACTACATTGCTTTCATTTACCTGAATATTAGCAACTGTTGGGTTTGTTCCGGAACAGAAAGTTTGTGTTGCTGCATTTGTTGTTGGTGTAGCAGGATCTGTTACACTCACCGCAACTTGTAATCTTACTGAACTTTGGCAACCTGTCGTTGCATCTAATAACGCAGCGTAATAGGTTCCGCTTGTTAAAGCTGTTGTTGCAGGAATTGCTGTTCCGCCTGTTGCTGTTGCATACCAAACTACATTAGTTTCGTTTGTCTGAATACTTGCAAATGTCGGAGCATTTACTAAACAAAAATCTTGTGTTGCATCTGCAGTAGTTGGAGTTCCAGGATCTGAAACTGTAACTGCAACCATTAATCTTGTTGCACTTTCACAACCTGTTGTTGCATCTGTTAAAGCTGCATAATATGTTCCACTTGTTAAGGCTGTCGTAGCCGGAATTGCTGTTCCACCTGTTGCTGTTGCATACCAAACTACATTAGTTTCGTTTGTTTGAATACTCGCAAATGTTGGAGCATTTACTAAACAGAAATCTTGTGTTGCATCTACAGTAGTTGGAGTTCCAGGATCTGAAACTGTAATTGTTACAACTAGTCTCACTGAACTTTCACAACCAGTTACAGCATCTAATAATGCAGCATAATAGGTTCCGCTTGTTAAAGCTGTTGCAGATGGAATTGCTGTTCCTCCAGTTGCAACATTATACCAAACCACATTTGTTTCATTAGTCTGAATACTTGCAAATGTTGGAGCATTTACTAAACAGAAATCCTGTGTTGTATCTGCTGTTGTCGGTGTTGCAGGATCTGTTACGCTTACTGCAACTTGCAATCTCACTAAACTTTCACAACCTGTCGTAGCATCCAATAATGATGCGTAATATGTTCCACTTGTTAGTGTTGTTGTTGAAGGAATTGCTGTTCCTCCTGTTGCAGCATTATACCAAACCACATTCGTTTCGTTGGTTTGAATACTCGCAAATGTCGGAGCATTTACTAAACAGAAATCTTGTGTGGTATCTGTCGTAGTTGGTGTTCCAGGATCTGAAACTGTAACGGCAACCATCAATCTGGTAGCGCTTTCACAACCTGTCCCTGCATCTGTTAAAGCTGCATAGTATGTTCCACTTGTCAAAGCTGTCGTAGCCGGAATTGATGTTCCGCCTGTTGCTGTTGCATACCAAACTACATTAGTTTCGTTTGTTTGAATACTCGCAAATGTTGGAGCATTTACTAAACAGAAATCCTGTGTTGCATCTGTGGTGGTTGGAGTACCAGGATCTGAAACAGTAATCGCAACCATCAATCTTGTTGCACTTTCACAACTTGTTGTTGCATCTAATAATGCAGCATAATATGTACCGCTTGTTAAAGCTGTTGTCGATGCAATTGCTGTTCCACCTGTTGGAGCATCATACCAAACTACATTGGTTTCGTTTGTCTGAATACTTGCAAAAGTTGGAGCATTTACTAAACAGAAATCTTGTGTTGCATCTGTTGTGGTTGGTGTTCCAGGATCTGATACAGTAACTGCAACCATTAGTCTGGTAGCACTTTCACATCCTGTTGTTGCATCTAATAATGCAGCATAGTATGTTCCGCTTGTTAAGGCTGTTGTAGCAGGAATTGCTGTTCCACCTGTTGCTGTTGTATACCAAACTACGTTAGTTTCGTTTGTCTGAATACTTGCAAATGTCGGAGTATTTACTAAACAGAAATCTTGTGTTGTATCTGTTGTTGTTGGAGTTCCAGGATCTGAAACAGTAACCGCAACCATCAATCTTGTTGCACTTTCGCAACCTGTAGCTGCATCTGTTAAAGCTGCATAATATGTTCCACTTGTTAAAGCTGTTGCAGAAGGAATTGCCGTTCCGCCTGTTGGAGCATCATACCAAACTATATTTGTTTCATTTGTTTGAATACTTGCAAATGTTGGAGCATTTACTAAACAGAAATCTTGTGTTGCATCTGTTGTTGTTGGCGTTCCAGGATCAGAAACTGTAATCGTTACAGCTAATCTCACTGAACTTTCACACCCTGTTGTCGCATCCAATAATGCAGCATAGTATATTCCGCTTGTCAAAGCTGTTGTCGATGCAATTGCTGTTCCACCTGTTGGAACATCATACCAAACTACATTGGTTTCGTTTGTCTGAATACTAGCAAAAGTTGGAGCATTTACTAAACAGAAATCTTGTGTTGTATCTGTTGTTGTCGGTGTTGCAGGATCTGTTACACTTACCGCAACTTGTAATCTCACTAAACTTTCACAACCTGTTGTTGCATCTAATAATGCAGCATAGTAAGTTCCGCTTGTTAAAGCTGTTGCTGCCGGAATTGCTGTTCCGCCTGTTGCAGTTGCATACCAGACTACATTAGTTTCATTTGTCTGAATACTTGCAAATGTCGGAGTATTTACTAAACAGAAATCTTGTGTTGTATCTGTTGTGGTTGGAGTTCCAGGATCATTAACTGAAATTGTAATAGCTAGCCTTACACTACTCTCACAACCTGTAATCGCATCTGTCGCTGCCGCATAATAAATACCGCTTGATAAAGCCGCAGTTGATGCCAGTGGCGTTCCGCCTGTTGCTACATTATACCAGACAACATTAGTTTCATTTACCTGAATGCTTGCAATTGTTGGATTATCTTCTAAACAGAAATCTTGTGTTGTATCTGTTGTAGTTGGCGTATTGGGATCGCTAATCATGATTACTGCATCTTGTAGAGTACCCGCAAGATTCTCACAAGTATTAGTACTTGAAACAGCCACATAATACGTAATTGGACTCTGTGCTTTTGTTAATCCTGTAGCCGTTAATACACCTGCAGCATCAATTACATAAGTTACTCCTGCTATAACAGAACCATTAGTAATTGGTTGTGTTTTATTAGCATCTAAATACCATGTAAACACCGCACTACTTAATGAAGGTGCAGTTGGTGTTAATGATGCAGGTGTACTATGACAAACTGTTACATCATCTACCAAAATATTATTCATTGTTGAAGGAGGCAGAATAGTAAACGTAATTTGTTTTCTATTTGCTTCTGTAGTCTCACAGAATTGATCAGAACTTACTCCAACATAATAAGTGTAAGTTCCGGGAGCTAGTCCGTTTACAACTAATTGTGCTGTCGTCTCACCCGGAATCAACTGATGAGTTGCTCCATTAAGGCTATACCAGTGGTAAACCGGATTAGTTAAAACTGGTGTTCCACTTAAACCAGTAGCCAGAGTTACTGTTCCGAAAGGAGAACAAATTGATGTGGCAGTTCCTCCATTTAGCGTAATATCTGTTAAAGCATTTACCGGAGAAGAAGCTTTTACCTCAACAGTTACTTCACCTCTTGCATAATTTTCACAACCATATCTTACTGGCTGCACATAATATCTGTAAATACCTGTTGTTAAATTATCCGGCACTGTAAAAGTAGGTCCAGTAGCCACTAAATTTCCTCCTGTCTCTGCGTCATACCATCGATAAGTCGAACAAGCGACTTCGGGAATTTGAAGTTCAATCTCGGTTCCTGGACAGACCGTAATTTTATTCTGCGGATCTGCACCAATAACTGTGGTATTAGCTGTTCTTTCTACAGTATGAACTCTTAAGAAATCTAACACTCCAGCAACACCTCCTAAACGGATTCTAACTCTATCATAAATTTCTGTTGGAGAAGATACTAGTACCATTGCCAATGTATTTCCTGGCAATAATTTTATGCTTAATAAAGTACTAGTGTTTTGAATTGGAGCACCAACTGCTACATTTCCTAAATAACGTTGAACTGAAAATCCTGTAAGCAGATTCACGCTTAAAAGAGTTCCTGGTTTTGAAACCACAATTCTTAAAGTATCGCTAATAACAGATGGTGTTTTAAATTGCACCGTTAAATCTGCAGCTGCCGCAACTCCAACTCCACTGTACATTGTAGCAAAAGTTGTTACGTCATTATCAGCAACATTCCAAGCATCACTTACTCCTATTAAAGCAGTTGCTGCCCCCACAGGAAGATTTATATCTGTTGCACCATAAAAAATATCCTGAATATCTCCTGGAGTACAAGTTACAGCAGTAACTGGTTTATTATAATGAGCATCAAAGACTTTTGTATTTTGAGCAACACTTAAAACTGAAGAAGATACAATACGAATGCCATCATAATCTTGTGGACCGGAAGCATCTGAAGGAACAAATGTAAACTCATAAGTATTATCTCCTGAAAGTAAATTTAATAATGATCCTGATACTGGCTGTCCCGTACCAATAAGATTGCCATTTCTTGTCCCTACTACTGATAAATTCTGACCAACAGCTAATAAACTGTATTCAGAACCTAATTTTACAGTAACCGGAGTTCCTTTAGCAATAGTTGTTGACCAAGTTAAATTTTGCCACGTTGTCCCAATACCTAAAAGTCCTAAACCTGTCGTGATTGTTGAAAATGTCTGAGGGTTTCCATCGACCGCATTTGGTTCATTTGAAACATCCCCTGTAATTATAGAACCTTTCGTTTGTCCTGTAGCATAAACTCGTTCTGTTAAGTTTTGACAACTTGTAAGGTCTATTACATTGATTATTTTAGTTGTGGTAGTAGTACAAGTCCCAATAGTTGCTACAGCAGTATAAGTGTAAACTCCCGGAACATTTAACGGTCCAGTTGTAAACGGAGGGCCTGCAATTGCAACTCCTTGCGGATTAAACCATGTAATGGTTCCTGTAGAAGTAGCATTTAATACAACATCAGTTCCAACATTTACAGATTCTTGCGGATTAGTTACCACTAGAGTTGGCACTTCATTAATTGTCACGGTCACAAACTGCTTAGCTGACGGACAAGTGCTTGTAGGACTCTGTGCTTCTATAGAATAAATACCACTTACTGTTACATTTGCTGCAGCATCTGCTGTCATTACATTATTTGAAGGATCATAAAAAGTATAAGTAACGGTTGAATCAAAATTAGTGATTGCGTTAGCCAAATTAGCGCTTCCACAAGCTTGCAAAGGAGTAGTGATAAGCGTTAAAGACGTTGTTGAAGGAGAGTTAATAGTTACTTGTTTTAAATCACCATTCACGTTTTCGCAAGTACCCCCATTAACAGCAGAGATAAAATAATTATAATTAGTTCCGCTAGCTAAACCTGAAATACTAAGCACTCCATTAGCATCTTTTGCAAATGTTACCGTTCCAATTGTAGTTCCATTTACAATTTCCTGAGATTTATTCTGATCTGTATAATATTTAAATTGAGCTCCCGCAATAGCAGAAGATGGAGTTAAAACAGCGGTTCCTGTACAAGTAGCTTCAACTGGACTTGTTATTGCAATATTTGCCGCTGTTGGAATTGGCAAGACATTTACCGTAACTGCTTGACGTAAACTGTTCACACAAGTTCCACGTGTTGATTGCAAGTAGTATGTTGTTGTAGCTGTTAATGGTCCTGTTGGATTCACTGTTACAGGATTTCCGCCAGTTGCAGAATCGTACCATTCAAAAATTTCTCCTGGTACTGGAGTTACAGATAAATTAGCTGTTTGTCCAGCACAAATTGGTGCTGCAGCTCCTGTAATTGTAGCATTTGGATATCGATATGCAGCCTGATAAATATATAAATTACTTAATAATGTTGCTGTTCCTCCTAATCTAACTTCAACACGATCAAATGGGGCTGTTGCAACAAAACTTGCTTTAAATTTATTTCCGGATAATAATTGAATATTTAATAAGTTATTATTTATTGCTATCCTGTCATTATTATAAGTTGCTCCATTGTAAGTCGCTAAAGTAATATTAGACAAAACGCTAATATCAAGAAGGCCACCAGGAACTTCTAAATCAACATCAATAATATCACCCGTCTGTCCTGGATTTCCAAAAATCAACTGCTGTTGAAGATAAGCTCCCACACCAATTGGTACGCTAAGTTGTGAAAATGTGTTAATGTTACCATCAACGGCGAAACCTGGATTGGTAGGCGTACATAAAACGCACAATAAACCATCATTTGAAGAGATTTCTGTACCTGCTTGTAAACAAGTGCTCGTATTCGCAATTACAGTAACATTAATTACACCTCTTACAGAATTAGCACAATCTGTTAAAACATTTACAGCTTCAACATAATAGGTTTTATTAGCAGTTAATGCTGGACTAGGAGTATAAGTTGCTGTATTAAAAGCAATCGAAGCACCACCTGTTGGCACATCGTACCAATTGTATCGAACACCACCTGCTGGATTTTGAACCGCCAATGTAATTGTTTGCCCAGAATGAATAATTAATTCTGATGATGCAAATGTTGGTGTTGCAGGCACTGGACTAACAAGTAAATTAACTGGTGTACGTACTGATGAAACACAAGCACCAATAGCGGCTTCTACAAAATAATCTGTATTTACCGACAAAGCAGGAGTTGTAAATGAATTACCCGTAAATACTAAATTTCCACCAGTAGCAGCATCATACCAATTATAAGTAGTACCAGCAACCGGAGCCTGCACAGTTATAGTCGTAGATTGTCCGCTACAAATTGTCGATGGAGAAAAAGTAACAATAGGATTTACCGGAATATCTACTGAAACCTGAACAGGGTTTCTTTCACTATTCACACAACCATTTCTTGTTACTTGAACATAATAAGTAGTTGAAGCTGTTAAAACAGGAGTAGTAAATGCTGCAGTAGAAGCTAATGAAGTTCCGCCAGTAGCTGCACTATACCAATTAACCGTTTCACCAACAGCAAGAGCTGCTGTTAATGTAGCTGTTTGTCCACTACAAATTGTTGTATTCCCAGTTACAGTTGGTGCTTTATATCTATAAGTTGCCTGATAAATATCGACTCTTGATAAAACGGCTGCCACAGCTCCTAATCTAATTTCTACACGATCAAAATTAGCTCCGGCAGTAACACTTGCTCTAAAGCGATTTCCAGATAATAATTGTAAAGTGATTAAAGGATTTGTTATTGCTACTCTATCATTATTATAGGTTGCACCATTATAAGTTGCTAAACTCACAGCACCTAATAAAGTAAGATCGGCTAAACCTCCTGGCAATTCAAGATCCACATCAACAATATCTCCTGCTTTTCCAGGATTGTTAAATTGCAATGTCTGCTGTATTGATGCTGCAACTCCCACTGGAACACTTAAAGTCGCAGCTGTTGCAGGATTGCCATCTACAGAATTATTTAAGTTAGTAGCATTACACAATAAACATATACCAACTTGAGTAGTTGACTGACTACTGGCTTCAAGACATCCTCCTAAAGCTGATGGCTGAACCGTTACAGTAACCGGTACTCTAGTTGCACTAACACAATTCCCATTTGGACTCTGTGCTTCAACATAATAAGTTTTAGTCGCTGTTAAAATTGGTGTAATAAAAGTAGCTGTATTTGTCGCAACCGCCGTTCCGCCTGTAGCATTTTCATACCAATTTAATTGTACTCCTGCTTCAGAAGTCGTTGCGTTTAACGTTGCATTCTGACCAGATTGTATAGTCACACTTTGAGTAAGAACAGTAGGTGTAGCTGGTACCGCTGTCGAAGCAACATTAACCTGAGTACGGGAACTAACACAACTTCCAATAGAAGCTCCTACATAAAATGAAGTAGTTCCCAAAGGAACTGTTGGCGAATAAGTATTTCCTGTTGCTAATGCAGTTGTAGCAGTTGCTGTAGCATACCATGAATAAGTTGTACCTGGTACCGGATTTAAAACCGATAAAGTCGTTTGCTGGGTCGCCCCAGTAGAACAAACATTAAGACCAACATTGCTAATTGCCGGAGCAACTGGATTAGAAACATTTAAAACCACAGGCACACGAACATTTCCTTCGCAACCCGCAGCTCTGGTTATTCCTATATAATATGTAGTATTTGATGTTAAAGCAGGAGTAGTATAGGTATTTCCTACTGCTAAAGCTGTGGTAGAAAACTCAGAACTATACCATGCCAACGTAGTACCTGCCGCGGGTGTTGCGGTAAGAGTAGTTGGAATTCCGGCACAAACAGTTTGTGATAAACCACCCGTTACAGTTGGTTGCGCAAATTCTAACCTAACATCATAAAGCCTCAAACTTGTCAAAAGAGCTATCAAACCACCTCCAACTTGAATTTGAATTTGGTTGGTATCACCTGTGATAGGAAATTTTGCAACAGCAACAGTATTACCGCTTAATAAATTTAAATTTAAAAGCGGACTGTTTAAAGCTACACTCGAACCTACATTAGTCCCAGAATTTTTAGCTTGAACCGTTGCACTTGATAACAAAGTTAAATCAAGCAATCCGTTACCTGTACCAAAATATATTGCAACTTGGTCACCCGCCCGGGCTGTTTGGTTTAAAGTCAATGTTTCTTCTGCAAAACACCCAAGAACCGCAACACCATTTGTTAAGGTCGCATACGTGGATAAGCCAGCGCTATCGTAAGCGTTGGCAGGACTATTAACATCTACTCCTAAACACAAAAGCCCTCCTCCTGTACTATTGGTCTGAGACACAGGTCTACAAATAGTCTGAGAGAATGCATTATTGCATAAAAAGAATAAAGTTAAAAGTCCTAATAATCTCATTTGATACTTGAGATTACAAAAAGTAAAGTTTTTTTTCATAATTTGGAAGATTAGAAAATGGACAATAAAACACCTCTTGCAGTAAGTGCACGCACCTACGCAATTAAACAATCAATTAAAAATCAAACAGTTAAAACAAAATCTTTAAACCTAAGATAAGGTCTGCTAATTAAGTTTCGTTAAAAAAATATTATGTTGAATTCGGCATAGCAAAATATGCCAGAGAACAAACCTTACCTCTCTGAGGTAAAAATTGTTCAGTCTTTTGCGAGAAAAATTGATTGTAGTCAATTTTCTCAGAGGAGTGATTTGTTGCAGGTCTAATTTTCATAATGAAAATTTTTAGTTGACGTAGAATTGGGGAAATTCTCTTTTATATAGTTAGGTTCAATTTTTTAAAGAAAGTTGATTAGTCTTTCTCAAAATACTCAAGAATAAAACCTAAGATCTGAACTCGTTTATATCAGCACAAACAGCTTTGCTGTTTTTCATAAATCCGCCGAGCAGGATCCACAAAAAACAAAAGCTTGAAAAATAAAACTTTGGGTAAAAAAATAATTTTAGAAATCGAATAACGATTATATCCATCATTGAGATGAATTAAGCTTAATAGAACAAAAAATAAAGCTAAAATAAAATTGATAAAAGTAATTGTCAATTCCATACGCAGACTTATTATAGGTTATAATTTGGTTTTGGAAAAAAGTACAAACAAAACTTTGTTTAACTTTTCTATATTAAAATTAAAAAAATCCAAAACAGAAAACAAGGATAAAATTCCTATAATTTTTCTCTTAAATCCAAAACCAAATTTTAACAAGCCTCGAAAACATCAGAAAAACCTACTATTTTAACAAAATTAAGCGGTAAAAATTTTCTTAAATAAAAGTTCAACAAAAAATGTTAAATATCAAAAAACAAAGTATAATCCTACATTAAATAAAATTTTATCGACAAAATTATCCGTAATCCAGACCAAATGCACTAAAAAAAGCACACTCGAAAACAATTTGCCAAAACTTTGAAAAATTAGAAGGAAACACGTAGAAATACCTGGAAGAAAATCAAAACAAACTTAAACAAAAGTTAAAAAACAATAAAAAAGGCAAACAATTAACATTAAACTGTTTGCCTTTTAAAAAATGCCGTAAGACTAATTACGACTCAATAATGGTATTAATTTGATTAAATAATTGTCCGTCGCTTAAAAATGCTCCTTGTTTAATCAATTCAAAAATCGAAGTATTTCTTTCGTCAGCAAATACCTTCTTGCCTACTTTCATTTCAATATTATCTGTAAACATATTATCACTTAACCACTGAAGTCCTTCTTTAGTTAAAAAATCAGTTTCAGCAGAAAGAGATTTTAAAACAATTGATTGTATGTAAGCATCAAAACAATGAAACAAAAAGATATGATTTTTCGAAAAATGCTCTAAATACTCTGCTCTGGACAATACTCCTTCCCAAATCAGATCTGAGAACACATCCAGCTCCTGTTCTGCTACTTCTGGCTTATTCTCTTTAAGCTCTTCCCATTCTTTTCTATCTATTGCCTGAGTGGCTAAAAAACTTGCAAATTCAGCATGCAATTCATCAAACTGCTCTTTTGTTAGTCTTGCGTATTTCATTAATTTTTAGATTTTAGATTTTAGATTTATTGGAGTACAAAAAATTCTAAAATTAGATAAAACAAAAAAATCCCGATTTTCATCGGGATTTTTATATAGCGAATAAAACTATTACTTTTCAGCAACGATTTCGTATGGTAATTCAACGATTACATCTCTGTGTAAACGGATGCTTGCATTGTATTTTCCAGTACGTTTAACGATACCGCTAGTGATGAATTTTCTATCGATAGCATTTCCAGATTTCTCTAAAGCTTCAGCGATATCAATGTTAGTGATAGAACCAAAAAGTTTCTCTCCACCAGCTTTTGCGCTAATTTTAATTTCAAGAGCTTTAATAGCTTCAGCTAAAGATTTAGCATCAGCAACAATTTTAGCTTCTTTGTGTGCTCTTTGTTTTAGGTTTTCAGCTAAAACTTTTTTAGCAGAAGGAGTTGCTAAAATTGCAAATCCCTGAGGAATTAAAAAGTTACGACCGTAACCAGGTTTTACAGATACTACATCATCTTTAAATCCTAAGTTTTGTACGTCTTGTTTTAAAATAAGTTCCATGTTGTTGTCCTTATATTTTAGAAGTTAGGTTCTGAGGTAACAGAAACCAGCGACTAGAGTTTTTAATTATTTTAATAAATCGGCCACGTATGGCATTAAAGCTAAGTGACGAGCTCTTTTTACAGCTACAGAAACTTTTCTTTGGTATTTTAATGAAGTTCCAGTTAAACGACGAGGAAGAATTTTTCCTTGCTCATTAACAAATTTCAATAAGAAATCAGCATCTTTATAATCGATGTATTTGATTCCAGATTTTTTGAAACGGCAATACTTTTTAGTTTTGTTAGTTTCAATGTTTAAAGGCGTTAAATATCTGATATCTCCGTCTTTTTTTCCTTTTGCAGATTGCTCAATTGTAGACATAATAATTACGCTTTAGTAGATTTTAATTTAGCTCTTCTTCTCTCCGCCCATGAAATAGCATGTTTATCTAAACTTACAGTTAAGAAACGCATAACTCTTTCATCACGTCTGAATTCAGTTTCAAAAGCTAAAAGAACTTCTCCAGCTACTTTGAATTCGAATAAATGGTAAAAACCACTTTTTTTGTTTTGGATTTCGTAAGCCATTTTTTTAAGACCCCAATCCTCTTTCGATACCATTTCAGCTCCTCTACTAGTAAGAAATTCTTCAAATTTCGTTACTGTTTCCTTCACCTGAACCTCAGATAAAACGGGATTTAAAATGAAAACAGTTTCATAATGATTCATAAATACAATATTTATTTGTTAAAATTGGGTGCAAAAGTAATCATTAAATTTAAATAAACAACTCTTTTTTTCTTTTATTCGTCATAATGCAAAAAATATGCGTTCATTTTAGTTTTTTTTCCAAAAAAAACAATACATTTACTACTGCTATCCTGAATTTATTTTAAATTGACATGTTATGAAACTAAATTGTGTTGTTGTAGATGATAGTTCTATACAGAGGACAATTATTGCCAAATTGGTTAATAATCACCCAGGCCTGCATTTAATTGGTGACTTTTCCAATGCAATTGAAGCAAAAAGTTGTATCTCCTTAAATAATATTGACCTAATATTTCTTGATATAGAAATGCCTGTTATCAATGGTTTTGATTTCCTTGACGGACTAAAATCAAAACCGCAAATTATATTTATCACTTCTAAAGCAGAATATGCTTTAAAAGCTTTTGATTACGATGCTACTGATTATCTTCAGAAGCCAATTGCTGTTGACCGTTTCAATGCTTCAGTCAAAAGAGCAATCGATATGCATTTGCTTAAAAAAGATGTCAAAGAAGAAGAAGGCGAACATATCTTCATCAAAAGTAATTTAAAAAAGCTTAAAATCTTCACTTCAAAAATAAAATGGATTGAGGCTTTTGGTGATTATGTGAGAGTCGTAACAGAAGACGACAGCAACTTAGTGTTATCTACAATGAAATCTTTTGAGAATGATTTATCAAAAGACAAATTCATTCGTGTTCACAAATCATACATTATTAATATAGATAAGGTAGAACGTTTTAATAGTAAATTTGCCGAAATAGGTATTACAAAAATACCTTTAAGCCGCAATAAAAAAGAAGATTTAGTAAAAGCACTTTCTACTCCTTCTTAATTACAGTTAATAAAAATCTACATTAACAACAACTTTTATAGCTCTGTACTGAGCCACAGCTTCAAAACTATTCAGCATTTTCTGGATAGTTTTTTTTGTATTCCCTAAATGCTGATTGTGAGGAATCTTAATTAAGATACTTCTAATATATTCATTTCTAATTCTGCTTATTGCAGGCTCTTCCGGCCCTAAAACCGGAATCCCTAAGTTCTGGCTCAAAACCTGATACAGCCACATAGAACCTTCTTTAAGTTTATCGTAATCACGATGTTTCAAAGTCAGTTTTATAATTCTGAAATAAGGTGGGTATTTATAGATTTGACGATCGTATAACTGCTCCTTATACATACCTATATAATTATGGTTGGTAACCTGCTGAATGGTATTATGATTTGGATTGTAAGTCTGAATCACTACTTTTCCTTGTTTTTCAGATCTTCCTGCTCTTCCTGCAACCTGCGTCATCATTTGAAAACTGCGTTCAAAAGCTCTGAAATCAGGATGGTGCAACATATTATCTGCATTCATAATTCCAACCAGACTCACATTATCAAAATCCAAGCCTTTTGCCAGCATCTGCGTTCCAACCAAAACATCAATCTCCCTATTTTTAAAAGTATCGATAATTTTTTCAAAACCAAATTTACCCCGGGTTGTATCCTGATCCATTCTTCCAATTTTAGCCTTTGGAAAAATGGAAGATAACTCCTGTTCTATTTGTTCAGTTCCAAATCCTTTTGTTGTTAAATCAATACTGGAACAATTATGGCAATTAGTTGGTTTAGCAATAGAATAACCACAATAATGACAACGTAATTGATTTTTATGTTTATGATAAGTCAAACTCACATCACATTGCTGGCAGTGCGGAACATGTCCGCAAGTCATACATTCTATTACAGGAGAATATCCTCTTCTGTTTTGAAACAAAATTACCTGCTCTCCCAACGATAAAGCCTCAGCAATTTCTTCAGTCAAAACATCACTAAAATGGCCTGTCATTCTTTTTCTAAAATACTTGTCTTTTAAATCGACTAAAATAATTTCAGGAAGACGGACATTTTTATAACGTTCTGAAAGCGTAACCAAACCGTATTTATCACTCTTTGTATTAAAATAGGTTTCGATACTTGGAGTTGCAGAACCTAATAATACTTTGGCATTATGAAAATTAGCTAAAACTATTGCAGCATCTCTCGCATGATACCTTGGCGCAGGATCGGTCTGTTTAAAGGTCTGTTCGTGTTCTTCATCAATAACCAACAATCCTAAATCGTTAAAAGGCAAAAATAAAGCCGATCTTGCTCCTATTACAATTTGTGCTTTGGGAGAGTTTTCAAGCGTTTGTCTCCAAACCTCAACCCTTTCATTATTGCTGTATTTGGAATGAAAAACAGCCACTTTATCTCCAAAATGGAGACGTAATCTGGAAACCAATTGCGTTGTAAGAGCAATTTCCGGAAGCAGATATAAAACTTGTTTTCCTGTCTCTAAATATTCTTCAATTAACTTAATGTAGATTTCTGTTTTTCCGCTCGAAGTAACACCATGCAACAGACAAACTTCTTTCTCTGCTAAACTTTCTTTAATTTCCAGAAAAGCTTTCTCCTGCGCCTCACTTAACTGAAGTTCTTTTTCTGATTTTTCTCCATTAAATGAAACACGATCCTGTTGCAAATAATATTCTTCAAAGATTTCCTTTTCTATTAAAGCTTTTACAACGGTAGAAGTTGATCCCGAAACTTCAGTCAATTTCTTAACAGTAATTGGCTTCTTTTCTGAAGCACTAAGCTGAAAATAAGCCAAAACAATCTCTCTTTGTTTATTGGCATTTTTTAAAGTTTCAAGTAATTCTGCCAGTCCATTATCCGATTCGTACTTAGAATGTAATTTCACATAACGAACCAACTTAGGCTTATAGCTTTCTTTGATTTCTTCTTCTAAAAAAATAATATCTCTCGCTATTAATTTCTGCAGAACCGGAAGTATGTTTTTCTTATTTAAAATCGAAGCAATTTCATGAACTGTAAGCGAGCTTTGATGCTGGAGTGCTTCATAAATCAGGAATTCATCATCTGAAAGTTCAGAATCATTTACCAAAATATCTGGTTTATGCGAAACGACTGTTTCACTTTCCAATAATAATCCGCTTGGAAAAGCACCACGATACACGTCACCAATACCACACATATAATAATTCGCCACCCAAAGCCAGTGTTTTATCTGAGTTTCGGTTGCGATTGGTTTTTCGTCTAAAATCTGATGAATTTCTTTGGCTTCATATAGTGTTGGCGCATTTTCATGCACATCTAATACAAGTGCCGTATAAATTTTGCTTTTACCAAAAGGCACTGCTACGCGCATTCCTTTTTTAATAAAATGGAATTCGGCCTCAGAAACACGATATGTAAAAGTTTTTGCTAAGGAAAGCGGTAAAATAACTTCGATAAAAAACATGTAGAAATTTTAAAAAGATTGAAGAATTAATTTGAACTGATAATGTTTAATTTCTTTCAAACCAATTTTCCATTTTAATTCCGTCTAAAAGTTTAAAATCCTTAGTATTATCTGTAACCAAAATTAATTGATTCTCAACTGCAGTTACTCCAATCAAAAGATCAAATTCATCATTTATAGGTTTTCCAATTTTTCTAAGTCTGACTTTCTCAATTGCATATCTCTTAATTGACCCAAAAATTGGAAGTATTGTTAATCCTCTCAGAAAAACGTCAACTGCTTTATTAGACTTTATTGGATCATCACTGTTTTCAGCACCAAAGCGAAGTTCAGCAACTGTTATCTCAGAAATATAACAATTTTCTAAACCTACTTGTTTCACCATTTTATCAAGATTAAGTTTTCCTCTTAAAAAGAATACACAAATACTTGTATCTAATAAATATCCCATTAAAACTTAATTTCTTTGTCCTTAAATTTTCTATTAGATTTTATTTCTGAAACAATTTCCTCTGCAGATTTATCAGATGCAAAAGCTCCAAAAGATTTATAAAAATTATTCTCTTTTGATTTATTGCTTTTTAAAGATTTTGTAAGTCGTTCTATAAGTTCGATTTTATTAGAAAAACTAAGCCCTTCAAATAAGTTTGAATAAGTTTCAAGTATATTTTTATCTGTTACTGTCATTTCGATTTTTCTTAATAATTACAATTACAAAATTAAACTATTTTTAGGCTCTAATTATACACCACTGAGATTTATAAAATTTACTTTTTCTCGAAAGATTTTTGAGCTAAATATTCATCAACCAATTTTAAAGTATGATTCAGAGATTCAATGTTTTTCCAGTCTTCATGGCCCGGAATAATGAACTTTGGATTCTTAAATTTCGCTTTGACTTTCCCTATAGATACTTTCCATTCTTTTACATCAGAATCACCTAAATAACCTAAATCCTGCGCATCGGCACTTTTAACAAAACAGCCTCCATAAAGTACTTTTTCTTTACCAAACCAAACTACAACATTATCCGCAGCATGACCTTTTCCAGGATAATAAACTTCAAATTTATGCTGACCAACTGTAAATGTTGTATCAGTGGGAATTATAAATTTTGCTCTTGGCTCTTTGTTTTTTTTCAGAATATCGTCGGTCAGTTTTATTGAATACGTTTTGATTCCTTTTTTCTTGTAGAAATCAAATCCTCCTGCACGATCTTCATGAGAATGCGTTGCAAAAAGCATAACAACATCTTTATTATGTTTTGCTTTGATAGAATCCAATAACGGCTGAAACTGTGTTTTATCCCAAGGCGCGTCAAAAACCACAACGCCTTTATCTGTTACCAAATATAAAGCATTGGCAGAAATCTTGTTTCCTTTATAATCATTAAAAGTCCTATAAACATAAAAGTCACCCGGAAGATGACTTATTTGTAATGGCGAATTCTTAGATTGCCCAAAAGTATTTGAAACGATTGCTAAAAGTAAAATTATCGAAGCTAATTTTCGCATGTATTGTTTTGATTAATTTTTTACTCGTGTCCAGTATTGCGTTCTTCCCATCAAAGAAATTCCCACATAACCGCGAAGTTTCAATTTATCAGCAGATTCTAACGAAATATAACATTTGTATTTTTTACCCGTTGTTGGATCCAAAATTGTTCCTCCGTTGTATTCAGAACCGTCTTTTTTAAGACCGTTCATAATAACCATTCCTAAAATTGGCTTATTCTTTTCAGCACCATCACATTTTACACAAACATCTTTTTTATGGCTTTCGCGAAGTATATCCACAATCTTCCCGTATATTTTTCCTGATTTCTCGTAAATCTCTACAACAGATTTTGCTTCGCCGGTTTCGTCATCAATTGTTTTCCATTTTCCAATTACACTTTGGCTTTGCATGGTCAGCGCAAAGAAGAACACTCCGATAGTTAGCATCAAATTTTTCATATTATTTTTCTTTTTTTTGTTTTAATTTTCTGATAGAAGCATTCAATTCGAACCCTAAAAGCAGAATCATACAGTTTATCCAAATATAAAACATTAGAATTAATAATGTTCCAATTGAACCATAAAGTTCGTTATATTTTGAGAATTTTATAACCCAAATTCCAAAAAAGAACGAAGATATAACAATTAAGATAGTCGTAAAAACAGAACCGATGCTTATAAAAGATACTTTATTGTACTGTTTTGTACCATAACGCAATAATATCGAAGATGTTATCAAAATCATTAAAACAACAAACAAATATCGTCCTAAAATAATCAGCGGTATACGATCACTCAAAACATCCTGAATAATTGTTTTTTGAATAAAAACCTCAAATACTACTATTGTTGCTACAGTTACAAATAGTATAACTGTCATAACAAGTGAAATAGCTAAAGCTACCAAATATTGCCTAAAAAAACCTCTTTTATCAAAAACGTGTTTAGAAGATTCGAAACCACTTAGAATTCCGTTAATACCATTTGCCATCAAAAAAATAGAAAGCAAAAAACCCGATGATAATAATCCAGAGTGACTATTATTCAAAATATCGCTGATGATTTTGCTAATAGCATCGTACGTATTTGGAGGCACACTCTGCTGGACAAACTGCAAAAAATCTTCCTGAAAATTATCGATTGGAATAAACGGAATTAAGTTCAGAATAAACAGTGCAAAAGGAAATAAAGCCATAAAAAAGCTAAAAGAAACCGCACTGGCATGATACGAAAATGCTCCTTCAAGAATTCCCAAAGTGTACATTTCAAGCAGATCATATAGCGAAAAACCTTCTAACCAAGGTAACTTTATTGTTTTTAAAAGTCGGGCCAAATTCCGTATTACAGGCAATTTCTCAATCCGAGCTTCTATCTCTTGCGACATATTTTTTTGATTTTAGATTGTTGAGTTTAGATTTTAGATTACCAAAATTAACTCATAACTTATAACTCAAAACTCATAACTTCCCTAAAAAGCTTTCAAACTCAAATCCATATTGTAAACGGAATGCGTTAAAGCTCCTGACGAAATATAATTTACGCCACACAAAGCATATTCACGAATAGTTTTTTCGTTGATATTCCCTGAAGATTCTGTCTGACATTTGGATCCAATCAGTTTTACGGCTTCTTTGGTGTCTTCGTAATTAAAGTTGTCAATTAAAATTCTGTGCACGCCTTCACTTTGTAAAATCTCTCTAATTTCATCCAAATTACGAGCTTCTACAATAATCTTTAAATCGAGATTATTTGCCTTTAAGTATTCTTTTGTTTTAGCAATAGCACGAGTAATGCCACCAGCAAAATCAATATGATTGTCTTTTAACATTACCATATCATACAAGGCAAAACGGTGATTTTCTCCTCCACCAATTTTTACTGCCCATTTTTCTGCTACTCTAAAATTCGGTGTTGTTTTTCGAGTATCCAGAATTTTAGCTCCGGTTCCTTCTAAAAGCTGTGCATATTGATTCGTTTTAGTAGCAATTGCTGACATTCTCTGCATCGTATTTAAAACTACTCTTTCGGCTTTTAGAATAGATTGCGAACTTCCTGAAACTTCAAAAACTACTTCTCCGTATTCTACATGAGTTCCGTCTTCGATATACGTTTTCACTTTTAGCTTAGGATCTACGTATTCAAATATCATTTTAGCAAGTTCAACACCGGCAATAATTCCCTGATCTTTTACTAATAATTTTGCCTGACCATGAGCCGTATCAGGAATACAGGCCAGTGAACTATAATCTCCGGTACCAACATCTTCTCTAATGGCATTGCTTATCAAAAGCTGTAATTCTGATTGAAACTGAACTTTACTTATCATTTCCTTATTTTTAATAATACGCTAAATTAGAACTTATTTTATGGAATTAAAAGTTTACTTCCTGCGAAAAGTTTATTATTAACTTAAATTCTGACTTTAATAATCTAGAAAATGCATCTTTTTTTAAACACATAGAAACATAGTTTTACTTTGACTTTAAGAGGCGTTTCACTTACATCAAAGCACATAGCTTCAATTATAATCTATGTGTTAAAATCTAGATTTTTTCTAAATTCTTTGTTGCACTAAATATAAAATCTATGTTTCTATGTGTTTAAATTTTCCGAATAAAATTTGCTTCAACAATTAAAAATATTAAACATCTCTTTTTTAACCATTAAGATAGTATGAAAAATAAAGTTACAATTCTTAACAAAACTTAATCTCTTAATAAGCGATCAATTAAATATCTTTGAGGTTTATTCAAACAAAAATCATGGGATTAATTAAAGATATTTATTCGGTTTCTTTTTACGAAAAATTTAGTCAGGCTGTCGCCGAAGTACATCCGGAGTTTGACAAGCAAAGATTTATTGAAGCCATTTTTGAAGGTGATTTTCCTCAAAAAGAATGGAAAGAAAGAATGAAACATACAACAGTTGTATTTCATCAGTTTATGCCTCAAAATTTTCCTGAAGCCGTTTCATTGATCGATAAAATCATAGGAAATTTAATAAAAAACAACTTTGCAGACAGCAATCTGGCTTTTATTTTCTTTGCCGATTACATTGAGATGTATGGTTTAGACGATTTTAAAACTTCAGCAAAAGCCTTTGTTTCCATTACGCAGTTTATAAGCTGTGAGTTTGCCGTTCGTCCATTCATTTTAAAATACAAAGAACAAATGATAAACGAAATGATAAAATGGTCTCTTCACGAAAATCATCACGTCCGTCGTTTAGCGAGTGAAGGTTCACGCCCGAGATTACCGTGGGCAATGGCAATTCCGTTCCTGAAAAAAGATCCTTCTTCTATCCTTCTCATTCTGGAAAACCTGAAAAATGATTCTTCAGAATATGTCCGCCGAAGCGTTGCCAATAATTTAAATGATATTGCCAAAGATAATCCGCACATTGTACTTGAAATTGCTTCGAGATGGAAAGGTCACAGTAAAGAAACTGACGGAATTATCAAACACGGATCCCGAACTTTATTGAAACAAGGTCATCCTGAAATCCTGAGTCATTATGGTTTAGAAAGCAGTAATATTGAACTTTCGTCTTTCGAAATTAAAACACCGACTGTAAAAATTGGCAATTATCTTCAGTTTCAATTTCATTTAAACAATAAAAACGAAGAACCAAAAACGGTTCGTTTAGAATACGCTGTTCATTACAAAAAAGCAAAAGGGCATCTGGCAAAAAAAGTCTTTAAAATCAGTGAGAAAATCTATCATCCGAATCAAATGATTAAGATTGAAAGAAATCAGTCTTTTAAGTTAATTACAACAAGAGTTTTTTATACTGGAATTCATCAATTATCGATTATAATTAACGGAACAGAAAGTGAAGTTTTAGAATTTGAACTCACTAATTAACTTAACCCAAAACTTATGTGGCATCTGAGAAAATTAATGATTAAACTTAGATTTATATTATACTTAATTCTTTCTGTTTTTATTTTCAGCTCTCAAACTAAAAACGAAGAGACTTTAATTGTTTATTATTCAGCCATAAGCTGTCCTTGTGCACAATGGAAGATAGAGAATAGAAACAATAAAAAGAACATTTATCTCGAGAGAGCCAATGACAAATTATTGGATGCTGATCAAATTTGGGACGGAAGAACTTTGCCCTTAAAATTAAAAGTGAAAGGGCATTTTAAAAAGAAACTTGGAATTCCAAAAGGTTTTTCAACAAAAGGAAATCCAGAGCCTGCAAAAGTATTTTTATATACACAAATCGAAATAGTCAAATAACAAAACAACATTAAAATACTGACTACAAAATACATATACATTAAAATCCTTAAATCTTGTATTTAAAACTAATACATACTCAACGATTTTCCTTATTTTTATAAATACAAAAAACAAGCTTTCTTAATCTAAATTAAGTTACAGATTTCTATCACAACTGTAATTTTGTTTTCAAATCAAATAATACCACATGTCAAATATCAGTTTAATTATCGAAGAACGCGCTGCCAATATTGGCAACTTTATGGTAGGTCGTTTATTGCCTTTCCGTGAAAAAAGAGCTGTCGGGCCATTTGTATTTATCGACCATATGGGACCTGCACATTTAAGTGATCATGAAAATATGGATGTTCCGCCACATCCGCATATTGGACTTTCAACGCTTACATTTTTGTTTGAAGGAAGCATTATGCACCGCGACAGTTTAGGAACAGAATTGGAAATAAAACCAGGCGCTGTAAACTGGATGACTGCTGGAAAAGGAATCGTACATTCCGAAAGAACTCCTGAATATTTAAGACATTCAGATAAAATGCTTCACGGATTACAAATTTGGGTAGCGCTTCCAAAAGAATTGGAGCAAATGGAACCCAATTTTACTCACGTTGAAGCAGATGATATTCCAGCCTGGGAAGAAGATGGCGTTTCATACAAATTAATTGCCGGTGAAGCTTTTGGCAAAAAATCTCCGGTTCCTGTTTATAGTCCGCTTTATTTTATTGAAATAAAAAGTAAAGAAGCTAAGAAAATCAATATCGGAAAGGATTTATTTGGCGAAAGCGGTTTGTACATTTTAGAAGGAAGTATTAAAAACGGCGAACATACATACGATCCAAGACAAATTTTAATTACAACTGAAGCTTCTCTTTGTGAATTTGAAATTGCTGAAAACTCTACTGTTTATATTTTTGGTGGAGAGCCGTTTCCGGAAGAACATTTTATCTTTTGGAACTTCGTTTCTTCAGATAAAAACCTCATCGAAAAAGCTAAAAAAGACTGGACAGAACAAACTTTCCCAAAAGTTCCCGGAGAAACAGAATTTGTGCCATTACCTGAACCAAGAATCAAATAATTTATGGATACAATCTCAGCAAAAATAGATACTCGTTTGTATCGTACAGAAATAAAATCAGCCAGCGATAATGTTTTAATTTCTGATGAACCTCAGGAATTGGGCGGAAAAAATTTAGGCTTAAATCCGACAGAACTTTTAGCCGCTTCATTGGCTTCCTGCACCGTGATTACTTTGCGAATGTATATCAATCGCAAACAATGGGACGTTTCTGAAATCAATGCCAAAATTGATTTTGAAAGGGATTCTGAAAGAGGTGTTTCGGTATTTACACGAAAAATCGAAGTAATTGGCGAAATTAATGACGAACAAAGACAAAGATTAGAAACGATTGCAAACAGCTGTCCAATCCATAAAACATTGACACATTCAATCGAAATCAAAACTACACTAATATAAAAATCATGGAAATTCAACAAATAAACGATACAAGAAGAGGCTATTTTGAAGCCGTAGAAGATGGAAAAGAAGCAGGGAAAATGACGTATACCTGGGCGGGAGATTCCAAATTTATAATTGATCATACAGAAGTAAGTCCTGATTTTAACGGAAAAGGTGTTGGTAAAAAATTAGTTTTAGCCGCTGTAGATTATGCCAGAGCTAATAATGTAAAAATTATTCCGCTTTGTCCTTTTGCAAAAAGTGTTTTTGATAAGGTTGAGGAAATTCGTGATGTACTTTTTTCTTGAAGGGGCTAAGGTTCTGAGTTTTTTTAAACCGCAAAGCGCGCAAAGAATTACGCAAAGTTCGCAAAGATTTTTTAGACAAAGCTTTGCGAACTTTGCGTTACTATTAAGTTAAGCTTGAAAAAAAACCTTGCGTTCTTTGCGGTTAAATTCAACGTAACGAAATTCGGTTTTCAAATTTCCGCAGAAATTCCTATATTTGCGCGTAATTTAATCTTAGAGTATGACAAGAATAATTACAATTTTCTGCTTTTTTATAGCACAAATCGGCTTTTCTCAGACGGCTGAGAGTTATCTAGAAAAAATCAGAAATAATGAAGCGCTCTTAACAGCTTTTTTTCAACAAATGCCAAAAGGAGGCGATTTACACCACCATTTTTCAGGATCCGTTTATGCAGAACCTCTTTTAGAAAGAGCTATTTCAGAAGACTTTTATCTGAATTTACAAACTATGGCCGTTTCTAAAACCAAACCTGAAAATGGAAACTGGGAAAACTTCTCCTCTCTTAAAAATAAAGGAAAATTAGAGTATTACGAACAACAAATCATGCAGACCTGGTCGGTTAAAGATTATAACGGTTCTGTTCCTTCTGATGATCAGTTTTTTGATTCTTTTCAAAAGTTTGAGCCTACAATTCAAGGTCATTTTGCAGAAGGAATGTTAGAATTAAAAAAACGGGCCATTGCAGAAAATGTTTCTTATATCGAAACACAATTATCGACAATTCCTTGTGATATGAATGTTTCTGACTTAACTGATTTCAATACAAAACTTCGCTTAGCTTCTGCTCAAAAAGATGAAAGCGCTGTTCTGAAACTTTTAGATGAATTGTATAAATCACTTCAGAAAAAAGACGCCAAAAAATACGCCGAAGATTTCAATACTAATTTCATTGCAAAACTTCACAAAGATTTAAAAATGGATGATGAAAAATTCACGATGCGTTATCAAAACTTCGTATTGCGTTTTATGGAACCGGTAGATTTATTTAAAAATCTGGTGATTGCTTTTATTTCGTCAAGCGAAAGTAAATTGACTGCAGGTGTAAATATTGTTTCTCCAGAACATGGGGAAACTTCTATGAAGGACTATTGGCTTCATATGGTGATGTTTAAATATTGCCACTCTAAATTTCCTGACGTAAAATATACGCTTCACGCTGGTGAATTGACTTTAGGTTTGGTTCAGCCAGAAGAACTAACATGGCATATTAACGATGCTGTTTACGTTGCAGGCGCTAACAGAATCGGTCACGGAGTTGATATGGCTTACGAAGCCAATTCGTATGATTTATTGAAATATATGGCTCAAAAAAACATTCCAATTGAAATCAATTTAGCGAGCAATGAATTCATTTTAAAAGTAAAAGAAAACAGGCATCCGTTTACGCTTTACAAAGATTTTAATGTGCCAATTGTAATTAGTACAGACGATGCGGGAATTTTAAGAAGCAATATGACCGAACAATATGTTTTATTGGCAAAAAGATATCCTGACGTGAATTATGAAACGATAAAAAAATACGTTTACAACAGTATTAATTACAGTTTTATTCAGGACGCATCGGTTAAAAAACAATTGATTAAAGATTTAGACAATCGTTTTAAAACTTTTGAAGCGAAGTTTTCTAAAAACTAAAAATGTTCAATCTATGCGAAAGTTTCACGCAGATTTTAAACAGATTTAAGCTGATAATTACAGATTATTTTTAACCAAAATGTAAAAATAAAATCTGCTGAATCTGCTAAATCTGCGAGAGTATAATTTTCTCCCGCAGATTTAGCAGATCAAGCAGATAAAATTCATTTAAATATGATTTTAGAAGCAGCATTTCTTTATGTAAAACCAGAATTAGCCTCTCAATTTGAAGCTGATTTTGCAAAAGCAAGTCAATATATTTCATCAATCGATGGTTATTTAGGACATCGTCTGGAAAAATGTCTTGAAGTTGAAAACAAATATCTTTTACTGGTGGACTGGAATACGCTTGAAGATCACACAATAGGTTTCAGAACTTCTGAAGCGCATTTGGAATGGAAAAAGATTTTACATCATTATTACGAACCTTTTCCAATTGTAGAACATTTCGAAACCGTTTTTGAGAATAAAAAATAATAGCTATGCTTTGTGCTAAAAAAATTAAACACATAGAAACATAGATTTTAAAGTAAATTAGGAATATAAGAATTTAGAAAAAATCTAGATTTTAACACATAGATTACAATTGAAGCTATGTGCATTGATGCAAGTGAAACGCCTTTTACAGACAAAGAGAAACTATGTCTCTATGTGTTTAAATTAAATTCGTGCCAATTCGAGCAATTACTTCGTCCGTTCGCTATCGCTCGGGTCGTGGCAAAAAAGAAAACAAAACAATGAATATCAAACTCATCGCCATAGGCAAAACAGATAATAAATCGCTTCAGACTTTGATTGACGATTACACCAAACGTTTGTCCTTTTACATCAAATTTGATCTGGAGATTATTCCCGATATCAAAAACGTAAAAAATTTATCTGAAAGTCAGCAAAAGGAAAAAGAAGGCGAATTGATTTTATCGAAACTTTCCCCAACCGACCAATTAATTTTATTGGATGAAAACGGAAAAACATTCTCAAGCGTTGGTTTCTCTGAAGAATTACAAAAGAAAATGAATTCAGGCGTTAAAACTTTAGTTTTCGTAATTGGCGGTCCGTATGGGTTTTCTGAAACCGTTTATAAAAAAGCACAGGGAAAAGTGTCGCTTTCGCTGATGACGTTTTCACATCAAATGGTTCGTTTGTTTTTTATCGAACAATTGTACCGTGGATTTACCATTTTACGAAACGAACCTTATCATCATCAATAGTTTTTTTTGTTTCAGGTTCTAGGTTAAAAAATGTATTCTACAGGAAGTTTATCGAGATTGTAAGTCACTTCTTTTTGCAGTAGAATTTTATATTGGAGATATTCTTCGTAACTCATATTCTTATCAAATAAAAACACTAAATCCGGTACTCTTTCAAATTTTATACTGTAAAATTGTTTTAATATTTCTGTTATTTTTATTTCCTTATTCATCATAAAAACCTGTTGTTTGCCTTTTTTAAAGTAAACTACAAAACTTCCTTTGGAAGGTCTTTCCATTTTATAAAACACTTTAGTGAAAGGCAGAAAAGCTAAATTCTTCCCTATTGAATCTGCATAGGAATAATAATTTTCAGATTCTTCATTTTGATGCATTTTTTCATTTCGCTTCTTATCCTGCATTTTCATTACCTGCGGAATCACTGATTTTAACGGAAGACGTTTGTCTATATTCAGAATCCAATTGGTCGAAATGATCGCGCTTTTTCGGTTTAAGTCAGCAATGGTGTCTTTTCCTTCTGTTTTAAAAAAGATATAAACAGGCGAATGATCTTGTACATCTTTTACAATTGTAACATTTGATTTTGGAAGTAAAACATCTTCTTTTTTTCCGCAGGAAAAAAGAAGAAAAGCGATAATTAAAGTGAAGTATTTCATCATATTTATTTTTTACCCAAAGAATTAACACAACGTTTGTCATTCCGATTTCTATGATAAAACCAAATCTTTTTGATAAGAGGTTTGATTTTTTATTACCGCAAAAACTCGATGAATTATTTTGTTTCTCACAGCGTTTAAAACACTCATTTTGTTTTTTCCTTCATCAACTTTTCGGATGTAATATTTTCTTAAGTCATTATCAAGTCTAATTGCACTCATTGCGGCCATGTGTAAAACAGTCTTTAGGTTTTTATCAGCAAGCATTGATACTCCGGGCCTTTTTTTTAATGATGTTCCAGATTGAAAATCAAAAGGCACAACTCCGCTGTAGCATGCCATTTTTCTTGGATCAGTTATAACTGTAAAACCTTCTGTTTTAGATAATAATGTCCAAGATAAAACTTGACCCACTCCAGGAACAGATTTTATCAATTTCTGCTGGTGGTTTAGATTTTCATTCTTTAGGATTATAGCTTCAATATCATTTTCAATAATCATAATTTGTGCCTCAATACTTTTAATAAGTTTGATGTTTAAGTTTTTTAACTCTTTATCCAGCCCAATACCTTTCATTAATTTGTAGTCATGCTGCTGAACCATAAGCTGTTTTTTGATTTTTATTCTTAAAGCTCTTTCTGTCAATAGTATTTTTATTTTTTTTATAGAAGAGGAGCTCGGCTTCCATTCTCTGTTCTCCTGATAATTTTTCTCAATGAAACTGCAGATACGCAGTGCATCGATTTTATCATTTTTCCCTCTGACAAGACCAATGCTTTTTTTGATATGCAGAGCTGATATAACATAAACCTTAAAGTTAAATTTTTCCAATGCTTCAAAGATATTCCAGTTGTATCTGCCTGTATTTTCCATTGCCAGAATTACATTTTCTTTAGCATATCTTTTAAAAAAACGAGTAATGTCATTAATTTCATTTTCAATAGTAAAATAATTAATAGCCTCTTCTTTTACGCAGATATCTAAAGTCTTTTTGCTGATATCAATTCCGATAATAATGTTTTTCATAACTTTGTTTTTACGATTCAACAAATGATTTGAGAAATTCATCATAAGCTCAACTCCTTAATAACGGGTCTCAAGCCCAAATTTCTATCTGAGTCTTTGATGAAAGGGAAGCTAAAGTCTTAATCAGGATATGAGTCTCAAGCTCAGAGGAACGAATAGTTTACTTTTGCTTCCTTTCTCAATCATAAATCTACTTAAATTTCAAAAAACAAATCTAAAGGAGGAACGAGGAATCACACTCGAAACTCGACAAAGATTGGCGACATTCTGTGAGGAAACACTAGTGTGATTCCTCGTTCCTCGGAATGACAAAACGATTGCTTAAATATTATTATAAACTCATTTTATTAAACAAAGTAACACATTCCACAGCTTCCTTCACATCATGAACACGAAGAATTTTTGCCCCTTTCATCAAAGCAATTGTATTCAAAAAAGTTGTTCCGTTTAAAGCTTCCTGCGGTGTAATATCTAATGTCTTATAAATCATTGATTTTCTTGAAATGCCAACTAAAACCGGTAAATCTAAAAGATTAAAAAGCTCCATTTTCTGCATTACCTCATAATTCTGATCGGTTGTTTTGGCAAAACCGAAACCAGGATCCAAAATCAAATCGTTGATTCCTAAAGCTCTTGCTTGTTGCACTTTTTCAGAAAAATAAAAAAGCATTTCTTTTACAATATCCTCATATTGCGTCAAACTTTGCATCGTCTGCGGATTACCTCGCATGTGCATCATAATGTAAGGCACATTATATTTTGCAATAACATCAAACATTTTATCGTCCAATTCGCCGGCTGCAATATCATTTATCATTGCCGCACCGCTTTCTATACTCGCTTTGGCAACTTCAGCTCTAAAAGTATCAATGGATAATAATGCTTCTGGAAAATGCTTTAAAATCAATTCGATTGCGGGAACAATTCGGTCGATTTCTTCTTGCTCTGAAACAAATTCGGCACTTGGTTTACTGGAATAAGCACCAATATCGATAAATGTAGCTCCTTCAGAAAGCATTTTATCAACTTGTGAAATAATTTCGTCTTCTTTTTTATATTTTCCTCCGTCAAAGAAAGAATTTGGCGTTACATTCAAGATTCCCATCACTTTTGGAATCGTTAAATCTATAAGTTCGCCTTTGCAGTTAATAAACATTTGGTTTCAAGTTTTATTTGTTTAAAGTTCCAAGTTCATGCAGATTACGCAAGTTTGGGAACTTGAAACCTGAAACCTGAAACATTTTTTCAGTTTCAAGTTCGCAGCGTTAACAATTTGTTTAGAAAAAACTTGAAACAAAGAAAACCTGAAACTTGAAACTCTTAAAAAATTATCCTTATTTTTGAAGAAATTTTAGCAAATATACAGCATATAAATGAAGAATACTTCCGAAGAGTTTGATAATGTTATCGCGGTTTGCCGTACGTTGTTTATCAATAAAATGACAGATTATGGCAGCGCATGGAGAATTTTGAGACTACCGTCACTGACTGACCAGATTTTTATAAAAGCACAAAGAATTAGAAGTTTACAGGAAAATGAAGTCCGTAAAGTGGATGAAGATGAAAAAGGAGAATTTATCGGAATCATCAATTATTCTATTATGGCTCTGATTCAGTTAGAATTAGGCGTTGTGGATCAGCCTGATTTGGACGTTGAAAAAGCAACTGAATTATATGATGCTAAAGTAAAACTGACTAAAGATTTGATGGAAGCCAAAAATCACGATTATGGAGAAGCGTGGCGCGACATGCGTGTAAGCTCTTTAACCGATTTGATTTTGCAGAAGTTGCTTCGAGTAAAACAAATTGAAGACAACAAAGGAAAAACAATAGTTTCTGAAGGAATTGATGCGAATTATCAGGATATGATTAATTACTCCGTTTTTGCCTTAATTTTAAATCCAATAAACAAATAAAATCCAATATTTTTAATTCCAAAATCCAAGTAAGATTGGAATTTGGGATTTTTTTATTGAATTTTTAAATTTAAATATTTGCCATGAAAAACATTATTACCCAATTCTCCCGATTATTTGTCGGCGTCCTATTTATCATTTCTGGATTAATCAAGCTAAATGATCCAGTTGGTTTCTCTTATAAATTAACAGAATATTTTAGCGAACCAGTTTTCAATATGCCATTTTTAGAGCCTTTGGCTTTAGGATTAGCTATCTTTTTGGTAATTCTGGAAGTTGTATTAGGCGTAATGCTTTTAGTGGGTTACAAATCAAAATTAACGATTTGGGCGTTATTGCTTTTAATAGTTTTCTTTACATTCCTTACCTTCTACTCTGCTTATTTTGATGTTGTAAAAGATTGTGGCTGTTTTGGAGATGCTTTACACTTAACACCTTGGCAGTCTTTCACAAAAGATGTTGTTTTACTTTTCTTTATTCTGATTTTATTCATCAACAAGAAATTAGTAAAACCGTTATTTTCAAAAATGATTACCAATATCGTGGTATTAATCAGCATTATTCTTTGTGTATTTATGGCGGTTTGGGTTTTAAATCACAATCCGATAAAAGATTTCCGTCCTTATAAAGTAGGAACCAACATTGAGAAAGGAATGGAAATTCCGGAAGGTGCTCCAAAATCGGTTGTAGAAATGATTTTCATCTATAAAGTAAACGGTGTTGAAAAAGAATTTACGGAGAAAGATTTAATGAATATCCCAGAAGGTGCAACATTTGTTGACCGAAAAGACAAGGTGATTTCTGAAGGTTACATTCCTCCAATTCATGATTTCACCATGACAAAAGATGATTCTGATTACAAAGAAGAGCTATTAAAAGAGCCAAAACTATTAATTTTTGTAACTTACGATTTGAATCTATCCAATCCAGAAGGAATGAAAAAATTAGCAAAAGTAAGTGCTGATGCAAAAGCTAAAGGATACAAAGTGATTGGAATGACTGCTTCTGGAGCAGATGAAATAGCAAAAGCTAAAAAACAATATAACTTGAATACTGAATTCTATTTCTGCGATGGAACAGCTTTAAAAACCGTTGAAAGAGCGAATCCAAGTATTGTGGTAGTTCAAAACGGAACTATTGTTCAAAAAGTACATTACAACGATGTTGATGATTTGAAATTATAGATATTAAGTTAAGATTAATGAAAAAGCTACAATTTGTTTGTAGCTTTTTTTTTACGTTAATTTTATTCTTTTACAAGTCAAATTAGAAGAATGAAACATTTACAGTACGATCTGTATAGAAATACAGAAACAACAATGTTTGAATTTAAAAGTATTGGTTCAAATGGAGAAATAAAAAAAGTGATAATTTTTAGCGCAACTCAATCTGATGAAATATACAATTTAGCATTTGGAGATTTGATTTACAATCATACTCAGAAAAAATATACTATAGATGATTCTATAATAACAAACAATGGAGATAGAAATATAATTTTAGCAACAGTTGCTAAATCAGTTTACATTTTTACAGAAAAATATCCTGAAAAATTGGTCTTTTTTAAAGGTAGTACACTTGGAAGAACCCGTTTATACAGAAGAGCTATCTCAATCAATTTAGAAGAATTATCCGAAACTTTCATTATCTTTGGAGCATTAATGAATGAATTTGGACATATTACCAGTGTTCCTTTCAAATCAAATGAAGATTATTTTGGTTTTATTATTAAAAGAAAAGAATTATGAAAACTACAATAAAAAAAGATTCTACTGAGAAAAAAAGTCCTTCAATTAATTCGCAAATAAAGATTGATAAAAAATTAGATGATTTAAAAATTATCGAATCAAAAAAACAAGAAGAAGTTAGCAAGCTAACTTTTAAAGTAAATCTATAATTTAAGCCACAATAATTATCTAATAAAAAGTCCTTTTAAAATTGGGCTTTTTTTATGCAAAAATAATCCTCGCATGAAACAAATCTCAAAGTCATTCCTGACCTTTTTACTAATTGTTTTCTTAATTCAAACAAGTTCTGGCCAATCCGAAACATTAAAAAAAGACCAACGTTATATCTTTTTCCTTCATAATAAGTTTATAGAAGAAAATCCTTTGGATGTTTCACATCCGGAATATGGAAAAGCTGAATACAATGAAATTTTAGCTTCTTTACGAAAAGACGGTTTCATTGTCTACAGCGAAATCAGAAAGAAAAACACGAATGCATACGACTACGCCGAAAAGATAACAAAACAAATCAAAAAGCTTCTTAAACAAGGAATTGCTCCAAATAAAATTACCGTAATCGGAACTTCAAAAGGCGGTTATATTGCACAATACGTTTCGACTTTTGTGGCCAATCCGGATATGAATTTTGTTTTTATTGGATGTTTCAGAGATGTTGACATAAAAGAAATTCCGGATATTAATTTCTGCGGAAACATTCTAACTATTTACGAAAAATCAGATATTTATGGCGTTTCGGCAGTCAAACGCAAAGAGACTTCAAAACTTAAAGTCAATCATTTTAAGGAAATTGAATTGAATACCAATCTTAAACATGGCTTTTTATATAAAGCTTTAGATGAATGGATTACTCCAAGTAAAAAATGGGCAAATGGAAATTAAGATTTGAAATAAAAATTGTGCAAAATATAGCTTATTAAGTCTTCAAATAATTCCATTTATTTGGAGACTTTTTTATTGAAATCTGACGTTTTTTTACTCTCAATTTTATTCCTTAAATCAAAAAATCAATCTTTTTTTCTGATTCGAAAAGTAAAGTTTAGAAAATCATTCAAATTTCTCCTCTACTATTACGATTTCATTCTCGTTTTTCTAACCGAAATTTAACTTATTGTTACAAAACAAACGAGTCTTCAAATTTTGTTAATCTCCATTTGGCTTTCAAATTGTTTGTTTAACTTTGTGAATTCAGTACTTAATTTTAAAAATAATTTATTTTACATATGAAACAAATTGCTTTAGTAGTAATTGCATTTATTACCTTTTCTTGCTCTCAAGCTCAAAAAACAGCTTTTTCGAAAGAAGCTTTAGCCGAAAAATTATTAGGAACAGATGATAGCCAAACTACCTTTAAAAACATCTTAAAAAAATACAAAGGAAAAACTTTAGTGATTGAAGTTTGGGCTTCCTGGTGTGGTGATTGCGTAAAAGCAATGCCAAAATTAAAAGAATTACAAGCTAATAATCCTGATGTATCTTACTTATTCATTTCGGCTGATAAAACGGCTGATAAATGGAAAGCCGGAATCGAAAAACACGAATTAAACAAAGGTGATCATTACATGATGAATGACGGAATGAAAGGTCTTTTCGGGAAAGCAATTGATTTAGACTGGATTCCAAGATACATTGTTGTAGATAAAACAGGTAAAATTGTGCTTTACCGTGCTATCGAAACTGATTTTGCTAAAATCGACGAAACTTTAAAATCGTTGAAATAATTTTCAATAACAATTTCAAATTACAATTTCAATGTCAAAATTCAATTACAATTTTGACTGCTTCAAAAACAAAAAATTAAAAAATAATAAAACTACCAAAAATGAGAAAATCGATTGTTGCAGGAAACTGGAAAATGCATAAAAATGCTGCGCAGACTGAAGAATTATTAAATGAATTAGTAGCTAAAATTCCAGCTAAAACAAATGCACAAGTAATTGTAGCTCCAACATTTGTAAACTTACAAGCTGCTGCTGCAAAATTAAAAAATACCACTATCGGAGTTTCTGCTCAAAACGTTCACCAGGCAGAAGGCGGTGCGTTTACAGGAGAAATTTCTGCTGATATGTTAACTAGTATTGGTGTTAACACTGTAATTTTAGGTCACTCTGAGCGTAGAGCTATTTTCCACGAAACAGATGCTTTAATCGCAAACAAAGTAGATACAGCTTTAAAACATGATATGACTGTTATTTTCTGCTTCGGAGAAGAATTAAAAGACCGCCAGTCTGATAATCACTTTAACATTGTTGAAAATCAATTACGTGATGGTGTTTTCCATATTGCAAAAGAGTCTTGGTCTAAAATTGTTTTAGCTTACGAACCAGTTTGGGCTATCGGAACTGGAGAAACTGCTTCACCAGAACAAGCACAAGAAATGCACGAATTCATCAGAGAAACGATCCGTAAAGCTTTTGGAGCTGAAATCGCTGATGAAGTTTCTATTTTATACGGTGGTTCTGTAAAACCAGAAAACGCTAAAGAAATTTTCTCTAAACCAGACGTTGACGGTGGTTTAATTGGAGGTGCTGCTTTAAAAGCTGATGATTTCTTAGCAATCGTTACAGCTATCTAATTTTAGATTTTAGATTTTAGATTTTAGATTTTAGATTTTAGATTTTAGATTTTGAAATTCTACATATTAAAAAGTGTTCGCTGGTGCGAACACTTTTTTGTTTTAAATTATTCTTAAATTATCAATGTTCTTGTAGATTTTCAAGCAACTTTTACTTTGTATTGTTACCTTTGCAAAAATTTTTATTTATGTCAAACATCTATTTAGGATATCATTTTACTATTGAGCCAAAAGAATTGGGTTCGGAAATTTTAGTGGCAGAATTGGGCGAAAAAGCATTTGAAAGTTTTACAGAAACGGAAAATGGAATTTCAGCTTTTGTGAAGAAAGATTTATGGGATGAGAATATTCTGGATGATATTTATATTTTACAATCAGAAGAGTTTAAAATTGAATATACTATTGAAGAAATCGATCAGGTAAACTGGAACGAGGAATGGGAAAAGAATTTTGAACCGATTGATGTTGACGGAAAATGCCATGTTCGCGCTCCTTTTCATGAAAAAACTGATGCTGAATTTGATATTGTAATTGAACCAAAAATGAGTTTTGGAACCGGACATCATGAAACTACTCACATGATGATTCAGCATTTACTGGAAATGGATGTTAAAGGTCTTAAAACTCTTGATATGGGATGTGGCACTGCGATTTTGGCAATTTTAGCTGAAATGAAAGGTGCTGAACCTATTGACGCTATTGATATTGATAACTGGTGTTATCTGAATTCTATTGAAAATGCAGAACGCAATAATTGCAAACACATTAGCGTTTATGAAGGCGATGCTGCTTTATTGACAGGTAAAAAATACGATTTAATTATCGCTAACATCAACAGAAATATTTTGTTGAACGATATGCAGACTTATGTTGATGCTTTGAACCCAAAAGGAATTATATTATTCAGCGGTTTTTACGAAGAAGACATTCCGTTTATTGATGCTTCATGCGTTGAGAAAGGTTTAACTTATGTTAAAAAGCTTCAGAGAAACAACTGGGTATCATTAAAATACGTAAATTAGATATTGATAATCAAATCAGTACAAAAACTTAAACAAAATGAGTACTAAAGAAAAAGTTAGAGAAAGAATTCGCGAGAAAGAAGCAACGGGTTTCAATAACGAAATTATCGTTTACAACGATGATGTAAACACTTTTGATCACGTAATTGACACTCTTATGCGCGTTTGCAGCCACACAGCCGAACAAGCTGAGCAATGTTCTTTAATTGTTCATTACAACGGGAAATGTACCGTAAAAACAGGACCTATTGACAAATTGAAACCGCAATGTACGCAACTTTTAGAAGCCGGACTTAGCGCTGAAATTGTCTAATTGAAAATATTTTAAAAAGCATTCTATTTTATTCTATATTTGAATGAAATAGAATGCTTTTTTTATGGAGGAATATGGAAAGATATTGATTATTGCAATGCCTGTTTTTTTGACTTTAATTATCATCGAAAAAATATACGGCATCTACACTAAAAATGATACGGCACCTCTTATTGACAGTGTATCCAGTATTAGTTCCGGAATTACTAATTCTGTAAAAGATGTTTTGGGTCTCAGTATTACTTTTCTTTCCTACGAATGGCTGGTTTCAAAAATCGCGCTACAACATTTAGAGGTTAATGTCCTCTCCTACTTTATTGCTTTTTTTGTAATTGATTTCTATGGTTATTGGAGTCATCGATTAGCACATCAAATTAATTTTCTTTGGAACAAACATGCTATTCATCACAGCAGTGAAGAATTTAACTTGGCCTGTGCACTGCGTCAGCCTATTGCGAGTTTGGTTAATTTATTTACTTTTCTGTTGATTCCGGCTGCTTTACTAGGTGTTCCGGCTTCGGTAATTGCGATAACACTTCCTATTCATTTATTTCTGCAATTTTGGTATCATACCAAGCATATTAAAAAAATGGGATTTGTGGAGCATATTCTCGTTACTCCATCACATCATCGCGTACATCATGCCATTAATCCGGAATATCTGGATAAAAACCATTCACAGATTTTTATTTTTTGGGATAAACTTTTTGGCACTTTTCAGGAAGAATTGGATGATGTTCCGCCAGTTTTTGGAATCACAAGACCTGCCAATACCTGGAATCCAATTAAGATTAATTTTCAGCATTTAACTTTATTGATAAAAGATGCCTGGCGTGCTCCAAAATGGAAAGATAAATTAACCATTTGGTTTAAACCAACAGGATGGCGTCCTGAAAACTTTGATGAAAAATATCCGGTCAATAAAATTGAAAATGTTTTTGATTTTGAAAAATATGGAAGGCAGAATTCTCAGAGATTGATTTACTGGTCTGTTATACAGATGTTGATTACTTTATTATTCGTAAGTTTTTTGTTTGATAATATCGCTAAAATCGGGCTGCCAAATATCTTTGTCTATGGCTTTTTTATTTTTGTAACCATATACAGTTACACCGAATTAATGGATAAAAGCAGGTTTTCTGTTTTGTGGGAGATTTTACGATTGGGAATCGTAATCTGCATTATAAGCTATTCTGGAGACTGGTTTGGCTTAAATAATGTAATTCCAATTGGTAATTATATTATTTTTACATATTTAATACTATCATTTATAGCAACAGTATATTTTGTTAGTTTTGAATTTAAAAACCAACCAAAACCCATATATAATTCATAATCCCCTATTATGAGAAACTCTTCATTTTTTAAAATTTACATAGCGTTCAGCCTTATGTATCTGGCCATTCTCGCGTTTGGTTATGAACGTTTCGACCTTTTTTTGAAACCCATTTTAATACCAATTCTTGGTTTTGGAGCTTATTTCTACAGAAAATTTCCAACGCAGAATACTTTATTGATTGCACTTTTATTTTCCTGGATTGGAGATGTTATTCTGCTTTTTACTGACCTTGGAGAAATTTATTTTATAATAGGCCTGGTATCTTTTTTAATGGCGCATATTCTGTATTGCATTTTGTTTAACAAACAAAACAGAGTTCGAAAAAAACAAAACAAAACCTTTTTTGTAATTGGAAGTGTTTTAATTGCAACTTACTTAATCGGAATGGTTTCGGTTTTAATGCCACATTTAGGCGATCTTGAAATTCCGGTTTCTATTTACGCGACTGTAATTTCAATTATGCTTTTATTTGCTTTTAACGGATTGTTGGTTTGGCAAAGACCCGGAAATATATTAGTCTGTTTAGGAGCTTTTTTCTTTGTTGTTTCAGATAGTATTTTGGCTGTAAATAAATTTTATGATCCAATTCCAAAAAGTTCCTTTTTTATAATGCTAACCTACCTTCTGGCACAATATCTGATTGTACTTGGTATTTTAAAACTAAACCCAAAAAAAATAAAAGAATCATAAGTTTATAGCATTATCATGAAAAAAATAACTCTTTTTATTGTTTTATTAATTACCTTTTCTTCCTGCGTTAGCACAAAATCAACCTTAAAAAATGTAGATGATAGCGCTCCTGATTTGGTTCTGAAAAAAGACAATACATTTGTGATTACTCAGTTTGCCAAAGACAAAAAATATGGTTACGATCCGGATTATCCTGTAAACATCTTTTTCCAGAATACAAACAGTGAAACATTAAATGAAACCCGTTTTCTAAATGCTCTTGCCGGACCGGGCGGTGAAAAAATTACGTATACAAAATTAGAAACCTGTTGTCCGTTTCCGACCAAAAGAAGCAATATGGGCGCTGGATTTTTAAATGTTTACGAATTGAAATGGGAAGGACAAAAAAAGCCTGTTAAACTTTATTTGAATGTTTATGAAAAAGGGATTTTGATGGTTCCTATGGGATTGAGACTGAAACAATAAACATGTTAAGAAAAACATTCCTTATCTTTTCAATGCTATTACTTTTCTGTGCAGGATTCATCACGTTGGGATTGTATTTAATGGAAATTGAAGATCACTATGGTGATTTGCAAGAAGCTTACTTTGAATCTCAAAATGGAGATTTAATCATAAATAAACAAAATCAAACATTCGGTATAATTTCGAAAAACTGGAGAAGATCAAATGTCATAACAAAACAAAACGATACGCTGGATTTATGCGACTTTATTAGACAAAATAAATATGAAATCCTTAGAATTGAAAAAGAACTTGCTTTGAATGATTTAACATTTGAAAAAATTATCAAACTAAAAAACGAAAAGTCAGCAAAATCTATTATAAATAATTAATTATGATGAGAACTAAGGCTACTTTTAAAATTATGATCCTTTTATGCCTCTTTTTTTTTCCATATCATATTGCTGTTCTCTGCATTAATTCTGATTTTTCATCATCAATAATTCCTGGTTGGCATACTACTATTATTCCCGGACAAATACTTTCTAATTCAATTAAGTTTCTTGCCCTTATTGCAACTGTAATTTGTTCATGGAAACTTTATAAAATCCAGAATCAGATTGCTTTAAAGAGTTTTGCTATTTATCTTTTATTTACAATTCCTGTACTATTTATTGGAAGAATTAGTCTTTATGAGCTAATTTCATTCAGCTCTGAAGATATTATAAATCGTATCCGAGTTGTAGTTTTTATCAATATTTGTTTGAATATTTTGTTTTTTATTGGCCAAATCTATTTTTGGAGGGTTTATATTCTATCCAAAAGATCTTCTGAGATTAACAATTTAACTTAATTTTTCTAAATTCTATTAAAAGTAATAACTCCTAATCAGTTATAATGGAAAATCATAAAACATGATAAATGTCATTTACTTCTTTCTTTTGATATCCTAATATTGTCGCCGAATAAACAGCTATGATTTTAGATTCATTTTCGTAATTCCACAAAAGCCTAGCCCTGATAGAAGCGGAAATCATTTTTCTCTAAAACTTATTTTTTCCTGGCTGGGCAGAGCGACCGAAGGAAGCTCCTGAACAGACATTGGAAAAAAAGTTTTAGAGAAAAATGATTTCCTCACAAGTAATTTATTTTAAGCGGAGTTCAGTGAACCTTGTTTGAAGCGGATAGCAGGAATAGCTTCATAAAATAATCTTAAATCTTAATCTCAAACTCATAAATCATGACTACCTTTGCACTGTCAAAAAATCATATTATGAACATACAACATATTCCACAAATTAAGCATACTGACAGCGGGAATTTCTTTTTATTGGCGGGACCTTGCGCTATTGAAGGAGAAGAGATGGCGCTTAGAATTGCTGAAAAATTAGTTGGTATTACCGACAATCTTCAGATTCCTTATGTCTTTAAAGGATCTTTCAAAAAAGCAAACCGTTCCAGAATTGACAGTTTCTCCGGAATTGGTGACGAAAAGGCTTTAAAAATCTTAAGAAAAGTTTCAGAAACTTTTCATGTTCCGACTGTTACCGATATTCATACTAACGAAGATGCTGATATGGCAGCTCAATATGTAGATGTTCTTCAAATTCCTGCTTTCTTAGTGCGTCAAACTGATCTTGTTGTGGCAGCTGCTAATACAGGAAAAACGGTAAACTTGAAAAAAGGGCAATTTATGAGTCCGGAAAGTATGAAACACGCGGTTCAAAAAGTATTAGACTGTAATAACGAAAATGTTATGGTTACAGATCGCGGTACTATGTTTGGCTATCAGGATATGATTGTTGATTTTAGAGGTATTCCTACTATGCAGCAATATGCTTCTACGGTTTTGGATGTTACACATTCTTTACAACAACCTAATCAGACTGCCGGTGTTACAGGCGGAAGACCTGATATGATTGAAACAGTCGCTAAAGCCGGTATTGCAGTTGGTGTGGACGGAATCTTTATTGAAACGCATTTTGATCCTGCAAATGCAAAAAGTGATGGCGCTAACATGTTACACTTAGACTATTTTGAAGGTTTAATGAACAAGTTGGTGGCTATTAGAAAAACAATTAACGCATTTTAATTTTATAATACATTAAGTTCTTTGAAAACAAAAATTTTATTTTTCTTACTAGCTTGTGTTTCATTAAACACATTTGCTCAGGAAGAAATACCGGTACAAAAATACGCTGCACACAACAAAGGGAAATTCTTTGTAATGTGGGGCGGAAACAGAGAAAGTTACTCCAAATCTGATGTACGTTTCAGAGGTAATGGTTACGACTTTACAGTTGAAGATATGAGAGCGCATGACAAACCGAAAGGATGGCATGTTGATTATATCAATCCTGCAAATATGACAATTCCTCAGACTAACCTGAGATTGGGTTACTTTTTTAGTGATCATTACAGTGTAACCATTGGTGTAGACCATATGAAATATGTAATGTCGCAAAATCAGATTGCAAATGTTACTGGAAACATTAATTTGCCTTCAGATGATCCTGCATCAATTTACAATGGTAATTACAACAATACTCCTGTGGATATGTCTCAGGGAGGAGCTAAAGAAGGTGGTTATGGTAATGGTGAAATAAATACAAACGGTCCTGCTTTTTTGATGTATGAGCATACAGATGGTTTGAACTACATTAATACTGAAGTTGCCAGATTTGATGATATTTCTAAATGGTTTGGCTTACCAAATATTGATAAAGTACAGATTAACTTAACCGAAGGTATTGGTGCCGGTGTTTTATATCCAAAAACTAATACTACGATTTTAGGTAAAGAACGTCACGATGATTTTCATGTTTCCGGTTATGGTGTTTCTGCAAAAGCGGGTCTTAACATCACTTTTTTCAAACACTTCTATGTACAGGGAGAGTTAAAAGGTGGTTACATTAACATGCCGGATATTAAAACTACAATAAGCAACGAAGATAAAGCGTCTCAGCACTTTACTTATTTTCAACGAATTATTGCTGTTGGAGGTATTTTCAGAATCTAATTGCTGTTGAAAAATATATTTAGAAAAATAGCTGTCATTTTATTTGGCAGCTATTTTTTTTATCATTTACTTTGTAACTCAAAGTACTTTAATTATCATGTTATGAAAAGTAAGAAATTTTTATTTCCGTTGATCACATTCGTCATCAGTTTTGGGTGTGCTTTGTTTATTAGTCTAAAAGTTTTTCCAAATAATCCGTTTACTGGAATTAAACAGGAAAAGCCAGTGGTTAGTAAATACAAAGATGGTGATGTAATTTTTCAGACTTCTGAATCTAAACAATGTGAGGCGGTTCGTATTGCAACGAATTCTAAGTTTTCGCATTGCGGCATTATTTATGATATTGACGGAAAATGGTTTGTTTTTGAAGCCGTTCAGCCTGTGAAACTAACACCGCTTGAAGATTGGATCAAACATGGAAGAGACAATAAATATGTGGTTAAAAGATTAAAAAATGATGCTGTTTTAAAACCGGAAGTTTTGCAAAAAATGAAAGACTACAGCCAGCAGTTTGATGGCAAAGAATATGATGCTTATTTTGAATGGACAGATAATCGAATTTATTGTTCTGAACTGGTTTGGAAGATTTATAAAAATGCTGCCGGTATTGAATTATCAAAACTAAGGGAATTAAAGGATTTTAATTTGACAGATTCAAGAGTCCAAAAAATATTAAAAGAACGTTATGGTAATGATATTCCGCTGGATGAGAAAGTCGTTGCCCCTTCTGACCTTGCCGATTCCAGTTTATTAAAAACTGTCATAGACACATACTAAATCACAAAAGCCAGTTGATTTATTATTGCTGGCCTTTTTATTTATCAATTAACTTTGAATTTCAAAGAACTTTTTAAAATATAATGTATGAGAGATTATTTGATTGAAAAACTTTATGAATCTTCTAAAAAACCGTATCAAAAATATTTCAAGAAAAATGAACCTTGGAAAATTGATAAAACTAAATTGTTGGATTATCCGCAAGAAAGTTTAGGACTAGGTTTGGGAAATTTTCTTTATAACAATCATTTTGATATTCAGGAAAAACTGGAAGATCACGACATTATTCATGTTTTGACTAATACAGGTGTTTCGGTTTATGAAGAAATCGGAATGCAGTATTACCTCTTCGGAAACGGAAAAAGAAGTTTGTATTTGTATATGGTTATTTTAACCGGAACTATTTTTTATCCTAAACGTATGAAATACTTTATTCAACAATATAAAAAAGGAAAAAAAGCACTTTCGTTTCATTATCTGGACTTTTCGAAAATGCTTTTAGTTCCGGTTCAGTCTATTCAGCAAACTTTTAAAATTTAATTTCTATGAAAACAATTGATAATAAATCATTCAAAGAAAATCAATCTATTGAACTTGCTATTGGTTCTTTTGTAATTACAACTGCATTGTTTAGTTTATATATTATTTCGAATGAAAGTTCCAATGTTCTTGTTATTGCATGGCCGTTTGCTTTATTTGCAATAATTGTAAACCTCATCATGTTTGTTCATTTGAGCGATAGATTCATTCATTTACCAAAACAGCGAAAAGAAATTGGAATTAAGATTTTATTATTGCTTTCTAATATTCCAATAACCTATTTGTATTATTTAATTGTGATGAAAAATTGATTATTATATGGATCGTTCCTATGGAACTTTTTGTAACCTACATAATCTCACAATGGATTGAAATCCGTTGCTACAATATGAATCATTCCTACGGAATTTTTATACAAACAACGTTTCATCTTTTTTATAAAAAAATAGGCTGTCAAAAAATGACAGCCTATTTCTATATCGATTCCAAAAATCTTAATTTGCTTTTGGCAATTCGATTCCGTTTTGGTCAATTAAATACATCAAAGAAGTCATCGTTGCAGCACCCAATTCTAACTCTCTTTTGTTGATAGCATCAAATTTATCATTTGCTGCGTGGTGGTAATCAAAATAACGTTGTGAATCTGGTTTTAAACCTGCTTTTACAATCGCTTTAGACGTTAAATGACTGATATCTGAACCAGCATGGCCGATTGTAAAACTATGTACTAAATAAGGCTCAAAAAAGTCTTTAAATCCTTGTATTTTTTTCAAGTTTGCATCGTCTGCCTCAATAGAAAATCCTCTTGGAGAAAATCCGCCTGAATCACTTTCTAAAGCAAAAATGTGGTTTTCGTTCTTTTGTTTTGAAACTTCTTCATATTTAGCACCGCCTCTTCCGCCGTTTTCTTCATTCATAAATAAAACAACTCTAATCGTATTTTTAGGTTTGTAATTTAAATTCTTAAGAATTCTGATTACCTCCATACTCTGCACTACTCCTGCCCCATCGTCATGAGAACCATCAGCTAAATCCCAGGAATCTAAGTGTCCTCCAACAACCATAATGTTGTCAGGATTTACAGTTCCTGTTAATTCTCCAATTACATTATAAGACAAAGCATCTGGTAAAGTCTCACATGATTGTTTGAAATAAAATTTTAAAGTCGGATTTGCTTTTAAAGATTTACTCAATAATTCCGCTCCATTTGTACTGATTGCCGCTGTTGGAATATATTGTTCTTTTGGTAAATCGCCATAGCTTTGGTTTCCAGTATGAGGAAAATCGTCTAAACGAAGTCCCATTGAACGCACTATTGATCCTACTGCTCCTAATTTAGCTGCTTCTTTAGCTCCTGCGTATCTTTGATCGACACAAGCTCCGTAAGAGGTAAAAGTTTCAATGTTTTCAGGGTTCATTGGTCTATTGTAAAAAACAATTTTGCCTTTTACTTTATCAGCACCCAATTCGTTTAATTCTTTTATTCCCTGAACTTCGATTACTTCAGCTGTAATACCGGTTTTTGGAGTCGCAATAGAAGCTCCTAAAGCACAGATTGGCACAGTAGTTTTTACTTTTCCATCCAGAATATATGCTGTTTCTTTTTCGCCTCGAACCCAGTGCGGAACCATTACTTCCTGAAGATAAACTTTATCTAAACCTAATGCTTCTAATTGTCTTTTGGTATATTCTACTGCTTCTGCAGCACCTTTTGAACCAGATAAACGAGCTCCAATATCATTGGATAAATATTCTAGCCAGGTGTAACATTTTGCTTCTGTTAAAGCTTTTTTGTAAAATAATTTGATGTTTTTTTCGTCATTTGTCTGGGCAGATGACAGCAATCCGTTTAAAACTAGAGCAGTTAAAAGAATCGTTTTTTTCATAGTTTCTATAGTAATTTTGGAGTTTATTCTGCCTTTGGCATATTCACAAAGGAACAAAATTCTTTACAGGAAAAGGATATTTTCTTCAACCTTTTCTCAAAAAAAAGCTCCGATTACAAATTCAGTAATTTGTAATCGGAGCTTTTAAATTATTATAAAATAAAAACTATTTTACTTCGATAATCTTATTTTTTGTACCAATACCATTTTCATTAAATGGCTCAATTGTGAAATAATATTTTGTTCCTTTATCTAAACCTCTAAAATCGTATGTATTGTCGCCATAAACCATAATACTGTTGTATAGTTTATCAGGAGTAATTCCGTAGTAAATGTTATAGCCTATTGCATCATTTTGCTTTTTCCAGGAAATCATAGCATTTCTGGAATCTGCTTTGTTTCTGTCTACTTTAAATGAAGTTACAGCTTTTGGTTTTGAAGCTAATCCGTTTCCAAAAACTCTGAAATCTGAAATGGCAAATAAACCTGAAGCGTTGTGGATATTTTCCATTTTAATATAACGCGCTTTAAATGGCTTTGTCAATTCTACATAATCATGAGGCGCATCTTTATCGTTTTTTGATTTATCGACTACCAAAGTCCAGTTTTGTGCATCATCAGACATGAATATTTTATACTGATAATAAATATCCATTGCTTTGTTGTACTGCGTCGCTTTATGATCTGCGTAATTAATCTGCAGCGCCTTTATTTCCATTGATCTTCCTAAATCCATTTGAAGCCATTCGCCCGGATTACTGGTTTTAGCTGACCAATACGTCTGAATATTTTCATCTGTAAGGTTTTCTGGTCCGTAACAGAATTTCTCGTACACTTTTTTGCCTCCGTTATCCATTCTATGCGTTTCCACTTCCATACATTCTTCAGAAGAAGAAACCGTTACAGGCTTTTTATATGAAAGCAACATCCATCCGGATGAAGCGCCTTTTGTCTGATCGCGATTACTTGTTGGCAATACAATTGGAAAATCTCCGTAAGAAGTTATAGAATACATCACATCATCTTTATCAAATCCGGCAGGAAACATATCGATACGACGTTCAAAACGATCTTTGATTGATATTTTACAAGTTCCGGTGTTCCAATAATTTCCATAGTTATCTGCGAAAGTGTTTCCGTGTCCCGCACCAATTACAAATCCGCCCGGTTTATAAGACATTGGATTATGTTTTTGATAGGTAAAAGGCCCTAATGGATTATCTCCTACGTGAACTCCATTTGCATAACCTTTAAATTCGGTTGCCGGCGCTCCATATTGCATATAATACTTCCCATTGTGTTTCGTCATCCAGGCTCCTTCAATGAAATTACCCCAAGGCGCAGGTTCCATATCATTATTTGGTCCAAAACGCTCCCAACCGTGAGAAGAAGGATCTAAAATGGCAACTTCTTTAATTTGACCATACGGTTTTTGAATATCTTCTACTTCTGTAGCTTTATATAATGTAGCATAATCAGTCTGATTCCCTTTTGGAAGCCATGTGTTATAATCCACCTCAACACCTACTAAAGGAAGCTTTCCGCTTGAACCATAATACATATATACTTTTTTGTCATCATCCTGAAAAATCGCTGGATCCCAGGTTGGAAGCATTGCTTTGTCTACATGACGTGTCCATCTTCCTGATTTTGGATCGGCTGTTTTCCAGATTGGATGATCTCTTTTCCAGGTTGAACCAACGTAAAATAAGGTGTCATTTACAACCCATGCTGCTGGCGCACATTGGTCGTCGTCTCCGGGCTGTCTTTGAAAACTTCCGTAAACAAAATTCCAGTCTGACATGTCTTTGCTCCAAAAAAAACCTGCCTGATTCGTCGCAAATAAATAATATTCTCCTTTGTAAGTTATAATAACCGGATCGGCGCTTGAACGACGTGATTCCGGAATTCCATTGTGATTGTGAGTGGTATAATTGTAACCAATATTAATTGGATTACAATACGTAGTTGCAGGTTTATTAGGATCAAACCATTCTGTTTTACCTAATTTTTGTGCCAAAAGACTGTGACTAAAAAGAATCACAAATAAAATTGGCAATGCAGACAGTTTATATCTTTTTTTCATTGTTTGATTGATGTTAGCAAGCTGTGGATTATTTTTTTATTTTTAATCTTTCACTTAAAAGTTCGGGCTCGTTTGTCGTAATGTAATTGAATTTGTGGTCTATAATCCAATCCATATCTGCGGCTTCATTTACAGTCCAGGCATTCAGAAGGACTTTATTATCCTTTGCTTCCTGAATCCATTCCGGATGTTTTTGAAAGACTGAATAATGATAATCGACACCATTGATATAATCTGCTTTAACTTCTTTTGGAGATTTATTTCCTTCTAAATATTGCAATGAAGTTTTAGCATCTACTTTTCTAATTGCTTTTAGAATATCATAATCAAAACTGATGTAGCAGGTATTTTTATTGGCTTTTAATTTTTTAATGGTTTCGACTGCTGCTACACCCGTTTTTTGTCCTCTTTCTTTACTGATTTCTGATGGTTTTATTTCGCAGACTAAAAGTGTATGTTTATTATTTCTTTTTCCTTCTGAAATATATTCGTGCAGCGTTGGAAGTTTTTCTCCGTTTGAAAGTTTAAATTTTATCAAATCTGCGTAATTCGTTTCTTCAATAAGCAGTTTATTGTAATGTGCATCATGATTGATTACAAGCGAATCATCAGCGGTTCTCCAAACATCAAATTCGGAACCTGGCAATTTTAAGTCAATTGCATGTCTTAATGATGCAATAGAATTTTCCGGGAGATTATTCTTTTTCCATGCACCACGATGTGCTACAATGGCATTTTTCTGTGCATTACACAAAGAAAAAACAAGTACAAAAACTAATGAACTTACTATTTTAAAATTCTTCATTTCATTCCTTTTTTAAAATTGATTTTTTATTTCAGAAAAAAAGCCCTTCGCTAACCAAACACGCGAAGGGCTAATTACTAATCAATAAACCAACTATTTAGTTAACTCAAAACTAACTTTCTTATCGGCATTTGAATTACCTCCAATGAAAATATCAAACTGCCCAGGCTCTGCTACAAATTGTAAATCAGAGTTATAAAACTTTAAATCCTCTACAGTAATATCAAAACTTACTGTTTGTTTTTCGCCTTTTTTAAGCGCTATTTTTTGGAAACCTTTCAATTCTCTCACTGGTCTTGTTACAGAACCAACTAAGTCTCTAATGTATAATTGAACCGTTTCTTTTCCGTCAAAATTTCCAGTATTCGTTACATCAACTGTTACTTTTAATTTTCCAGTCGAATTCATTTTATCTGAAGAAATTTTCAAGTTTGAATAATCAAAAGTGGTGTAGCTTAAACCAAATCCGAATGGGAATAAAGGCTCATTTCTTTCGTCAATATAATTTGATCTGAATTTTTCGAATTTCCCTTCTGTATTAGAAAGTGGTCTTCCAGTATTTTTGTGTGCGTAGTAAATTGGCAATTGTCCAACGCTTCTTGGGAAAGTTGAAGTCAATTTTCCAGATGGATTTACATCTCCAAATAAAACATCAGCGATAGCGTAACCTGCTTCTGTACCTGCGAACCAAGCATTTAAAATTGCTGGAACTGTTTTTTCTTCGTCTGTAATTACTAACGGACGTCCGTCAAATAAAACTAATACAACCGGTTTTCCTGTTTTCAATAAAGCGTTTAATAAATCTTTTTGAGCTTGTGGAATTTCTAAGTTTGTACGGCTGCTTGATTCTCCGCTCATTTCTGCAGATTCTCCTAAAGCTGCCACAATTACATCTGACTGTTCTGCTACTTTTAAAGCTTCTGCTAACATTTCCTCTTTTGAACGAGCATCACGATGTAATGTTTTCCCGAACATAGTTGCGTTTGTTTCAAAAGTTTCATCGTAATCTAAGTTACTTCCTTTTGCATATAAAACTTTCGTTCCTGCTCCGGCAACTTCTTTAATTCCTCTTAATAATGAAACAGCATTTTCCATTTTTGTAGCCACGCTCCAGGTTCCCGGCATGTTTTCTTTCGCATCTGCTAATGGTCCAATTAAACCAATTGTACCTGATTTTTTAAGTGGCAATAATTGGTTTTGGTTTTTCAACAATACCAATGATTGTGAAGCAATTTGACGTGCTTCTTTTCTGCTGTCTATTGTAAAAATCTCCGTTTTTGCTCTTTTCTCGTCACAATATTTATATGGATCCTGGAATAATCCTAAATCATATTTTGCTTCTAAAATCAATTTTACAGCGTTGTCGATTGTTTCCATAGAAACTCTTTTTTCATCCAAAGATTTTTTCAAAGTTCCTAAGAAACCTTCTCCAACCATATCCATTTCAACTCCAGCGTTCAATGCCAAAGCAGAAACATCTTGAAGATTTCCCATTCCGTGTTCGATCATTTCAGGAATTCCTGTAAAATCGGTTACAACAAAACCTTTAAAACCCCATTGTTTTCTTAAAACATCTGTCATTAACCATTTGTTTCCAGTTGCAGGGATTCCGTCCACTTCGTTGAAAGAAGCCATTACCGAACCTACACCTGCATCAACTGCCGCTTTGTAAGGAGGAAAATAGTCGTTGAACATTCTGATATGACTCATATCAACGGTGTTGTAATCACGTCCAGCTTCCGGAGCTCCATATAATGCGAAGTGCTTAACACAAGCTAAGATTGAATTGTTTTTAGAAAGGTCATGTTGTTGATATCCGTTAACCATTGCTTTTGCAATTTGGCTTCCTAAGTACGGATCTTCTCCTGAACCTTCAGAAACTCTTCCCCAACGTGGATCACGAGAAATATCAACCATTGGAGAAAATGTCCAGTTGATTCCGTCTGCACTTGCTTCTTTAGCAGCAATTTGCGCACTTCTTTCAATTAAAGCCATATCCCAGGTACAAGACAATCCTAACGGAATTGGGAATGTTGTTTCGTAACCGTGAATAACGTCCATACCAAAAAGCAACGGAATTTTTAAACGGCTTTTTTCAACCGCAATTTTCTGTACTTCTTTAATTTTTTGAACTGATTTAATGTTGAACAAACCGCCCACTTTACCTTCAGCAATATTTTTTGCCACATTTGAGCTGTTTGCCTGCCCTGTGGTAATATCACCAGATGTTGGCAAGTTTAACTGACCCAATTTCTCGTCTAAAGTCATTTTTGACATTAACTCTGCTACAAATTCAGACTTTGGTTTAATTTTCACTGTATTTTTAGCTGGCTTTTTTTGAGCATAACCCAAAACAGCGCATCCTAAAAAAAGTAAGACTAATTTGTTTTTCATTCTAATTTATTTATTTGTTTGTATTCGTTTTTTCTGCTGAAACATCCAGTCGTAGATTTCCTGATTATCGTAAACTCTTGTCCAGCTGTCGTGATTCGCATCATCAAAAATGGTCAGCTTTACATCTTTTGCATTGCACTTTTTCAATTCTTTGTAAATCGTGATTGCATAATCAACATTTACCACATCGTCTAACAATCCGTGGTAGATTCTGGTTGGAATATTGGCTATTTCACAAGCGTGCTCTAACTGAATTAAATCTACAAAACCAGCGACAGGTACGTTTGCTGCAAATAGATCCGGATGTGTAAAAGCCAATTTCCAAGAAGCCCAACCTCCTGAGCTCAAACCAGTAACATATATTCTTTCTGAATCAATTTTGTTTTCCTTCTGAACTTTTACAATCAGCTGGTAAATCGATTCGATATCCCAATCTTCATCTGACTTACATTGCGGAGCCAGGACGTATGCATCTAACTGATGGGTCTTTAAATATTTTAAAGGACCATTGATTTTCACTTTTTCAAGGTCAGTCCCTTTTTCTCCATCTCCGGAAATAAAAACAATCAAGGGCTTTTTTTCTTTTGTATTCGCAGGTTTATGCAAGACATAACCGAGCTCGTACTTCGCCATTATGACTGTGTTAATTTTTCCTGTAGTTTCACTTTGGCTAAAGCCAAGCAGAGAAATCAAAAGAGATAAAAAGGCTAATTTGTATTTCATGTTATTTATTAAATCCCGTATTTCCCTGATTTAAATCCAAGTTTTGTTAAACCTTGTTTTACTTCAGGGGCATTCATGAATAATTTCCATAATAAACCTGTTCTGTAATTTTCGATCATAACCACTTCAGGTCCCTGATCAATTGCCAGATAACGTTTTGCAACCCATTTATTTCCTAAACTAAGTGCATCATAGAATCCTGCATCGCCCCAGGCTTCTTTTTTATGATTTTCGTATAAATTGCGAATAAAAGTCATAGACTCTTTTGGCGTATAAACAATCGAGCTAATTGCTGCAGTAGGCGAAATCACACCCTGATCATTACTTGGCATGTGGGCATTATATCCAATAGAACCGTCAGGATTTCTGGAATAAGAAGCTGTTAATCCCCAATATTCCGGACCATATCCTGGAATTTTATTAGGGTTTTCAACACAATACTGATAATTGATTTTGGTCTGATTTACATTTAAATCCCAATAGTTAGCATATTTATCGCTTAATTGATTTGGATCTAAACCAACATAAGAATAATGCGCCCAGAATAATGGGCCACCAAATTCTTCTGCCCCATTATGCTTTAAAATTAAAGGCAGATTGTATTTTATTTTTGAAGAAACTATTTCGCCACCTCTTGCCCATCCTTCATGATACGCTTTGGCATCAATTGCATGAGTTGGCGAAGATGCCGCCATTACATAAGTAATCAGGCATTCATTATATCCTTGGAGAGGAAAGTCCATCTGCCAGGCATAACTTGGAGACCAGTGCCAATATAAAACATTTTTGTTATTTGTGTACCATTGCCAGTCTACTCCTTTCCAAAGTGCATCAAATTTTTGAGCAACTGCTTTTTCACTTTCAGAACCATCTTTAAGATATTCACGAACTGTAATCATTCCTGCAACCAAAAATGAGGTTTCGACCAAATCACCGCCGTTATCCTTGGTTCCAAAAGGTTTTACTTTTCCTGTATTTCCGTCAATCCAATGTGACCATGCTCCATGAAAACGATCTGCTTTGCCTAAAAAATCTGCAATTTTGTTCAATCTTTCAACTCCTTGCTCTTTTGTAATGTATCCTTGAGACATTCCCGAGACAAGTGCCATTAAACCAAAACCAGAACCTCCTGTTGTAACAATATTAGAATCATTTTCTGGATAATTTCCGTCCGGATGATAACGTTCTCTGGCTAATCCCGAATTGGGTTCAGCATAATCCCAGAAGTATTTAAAAGTTTGTTTTTGAACAACATCTAAAAGTTGTTCATCTGTTAATGCAGCAACAACAGAAGTATTTCCCTGTACATCCTTTTTTGATTTATCTGTATTGCCACAACCAAAAAAAGTAAAAGCTAAAAATAAAACTGAAATTCTAATCATTATTAAGATTTTGAGATTGTAATAAATAATCACTTCCTCCTGGAAACCAGAAGGAAGTGATTTTAAGAATATTAATTATATCCAGGATTTTGAGAAGACATTCCCTCAGCAACTAAAATAAATGATGCCGGAATTGGGAATAATTCGTTTTTACCTACCGTAAATACTCTTCCGTTAGGGAAGAACGTGCTCTTATCGGCTGCAAAAGCATCTTTTGCCTGACCCGTTCTAACCAAATCAAAGAATCTGTCAAATTCAAAAGCCAATTCCACTCTTCTTTCTTTCCAGATTGCAGTTCGAACTGCTGCCTGAGAAGTTGCCGGAGTATCGCCTAAACCTGCTCTGTGTCTGATTACGTTTAACAACGGAATTGCTTCTGAAGTCTGACCTAATTCATTTAAGGCTTCCGCTTTCATTAATAATACCTCAGCATATCTTAAGTATTTAATATTAGCATCTGTTTCCCAAGCACTTGTATAAGCAGAAGAATAGGCTTTAAAGTTGTATCTAGGATTAGGGTCATCTGCACTAATCACTGGAATTACTCTTCCATCATATAAAGTTGTACCTCTAAAAATGATAGTCGCATCTTTTCTAACATCTCCAGCTTCGTAAGCATCTACTAAACTTTGAGAAGGCTGATTGAATCCCCATCCCCATGCATCACGAACACCCTGAGTATTAGAATATCCCTGAATTCCACGAGCTGGAACTGAACCAACACCATTGATTTCAAAAATAGATTCTCCATCATTTTCTCCTTCTAATCTGAACATTTTAGCATAATCAGGAGAAATGATATATCCTGTAACCAGATTACAGTTATCTACAACAGCCTGCCATTTTTTCTGATATAAACTCACTTTTGCTAATAAAGCATAAGCCGCTCCTTTTGATGCTCTTGCTTTTTCAGCATCAGCATACTGCGATTTATTTGGTAAAACTGCAGCAGCTTCAGTTAAATCTTTTTCAATAAAAGCATAAACCTCAGCAGCTGTTTTACGAGTTAACTGCATTGCTTTATCTTCTGCTGATAATGGAATTTTTGAAATGTGATCTACAATTGGCACACCTCCATAACATTTTACTAAAGTAAAATACATGAAAGCTCTTAAGAATTTAGCTTCTGCCATTAATCTTTCTCTTAAAGCAGGATCAGCTTTATCTAGTTTAGGTAAAATTTCTAATGCTTGATTGCATCTGTTGATTCCATCATAATTTGCATTAAAAGTACTTTCTGCAGATGGATTAGAAGCGTTATAAGTTAAGGCATCCAAAACATCTTTATCTGTACCGGTATCACTTGGAGTTGAACCTTTATCGGCATCATCAGAAGTAATACTTGCTAATCCAATCCATCCAAATGAGCTCATATCCCAGTCTAAGAACTTACTGTAGATTGAAGTCACAAAAGTTTTTGCTCCGTTGTCATTGTTAAACAATTCGATATCATCTGTAGAAATAGTTTCTGTTTGTTTAACATCTAGGTAATCATCAGCACATCCAGTAAAAGTAAATGCTGCTAAAACGAAGATTGATATATATATCTTTTTCATAATATTAAAATTTTAAATTAGCACCAATTACAAATGATCTTAATGTTGGATAAGCATCCAATTCAATACCTTGAAGTTTATAAGGATCTCCATCTGCATTTAGCTCAGGAGAGAATCCAGAAAATTTCTGTGTAATGAATGGGTTGATTGCATTAAGATAAATTCTGCAAGAACTAATAAATTGATCACCGCTTAAAGGAAGTTTATATCCTACAGTAATGTTGTTGATTCTAAAGAAATCACCTGACTCCATATAATAAGTTGAAGCAACAGGAACAGTATTAAATGGTCTTGGATTTGGTGCTGTTGTATTTGTTGGTGTCCAATAATTGCTTGTCATAGAAGCTTCGATGTTTTCACCTCCAAAACGCTGTGCTTTTTTACCATTGTAAACTTTAGCTCCACCAGTACCATATCCATCAACAGAGAAATCAATGTTTTTGTAAACTAATCCTAAAGAAACTCCATAGTTTACTTTTGGTAAAATCGAACCTACATATTTTTTATCTTCTGTTGCAGATAAAGCATCCTGAGTTACTTTATTTCCTGCAGCATTATAATAAAGCATATTTCCATTTGCTGGATCTACACCTGCATATTCATAAAGGTAAAAACTACCTAATGGCTGACCAACAGAGTTGTTGTATAACAATTTAGTATCCTGACCATTTCCTAAATTACCTCCAATAACTTGAGATAACGAAACATCTTTTAAACTAGTAAGTTCATTTTTGTTGTGAGAGAAGTTACCTCCAACCCAGTAGCTTAAATCTTCAGTAATTTTATCATCCCAACGTAAAGAGATTTCATAACCTTTGTTTGAAACTTCACCCACGTGAGAAGGAGAAGCTGTTGTGATTCCTGAAGTTGGATAAGGTTTTACATATAAAATTACATTGTCTGTGTTTTTGTTATAAACATCAAATGATCCTTTTAACCTGCTGTCTAAAAATTCGAAATCAATACCCGCAGAAGACTCTTCTGTAATTTCCCATGTTAAAGCTGGATCAATTTGAGAGGTAATGCTTGATCCTTCATATAAAATTGAACCTCCTAAATAACTGTTTAATCCAGAATTATAACTCTGGCTGTTTAATGGTACATTTTGGTTTCCTAATTTACCCCAGCTACCTCTTAATTTAATTAAATCAACTCCTTTAATATCTGACAAGAAACTTTCTTTAGTCATAATCCATCCAAGACCTACAGATGGGAAAGTTCCCCAACGGTAATCTTTTGCAAAGTTTGAAGATCCGTCACGTCTAATAGTACCGGTTACTAAGTATCTGTCCATTAATTTGTATTGTAAACGTCCAAAATAAGAAGCTAATTTACTCTCATTGAACACAATATCCTGTAAGTTTGTAACTGTACCAGAATAATCTACACCTTTTGATTCTGTAGAATTATATAGAGACCAATAGTTAGAATCAGGACTTACATTTTTTCTTGTAATTACTAGTTTTTCTCTTGGACCTTTAACAGAAGTTTCAATACCTGCAGTTAACTCCACATCATGAATTTTAGCAAATACTTTATTGTAAGTTAAATAGTTAGATAAGTTCCAGTTAAAATACTGCTCTCTACCTCTAGTCAATAAATTGATAGGATCTGTACTTGAATAATCTCCATCTTTACGAGTTGGATTAGCCGCTAACCAAACATTTTTAGTATCCTCGAAATTGTAGTTTTTCCAGGTGTAGTATTCACCATTAAATTGTGAAGTGAACTTTAAACCTTCTAAGATTTCATAATCTAATTTTAAACCACCCTGAAGTGTGATACTTCTTTGTTGTTCATCATAAAAATCTAATTGTGCTACAGGATTACCAACATTGTTGAATGAAGTACCTGTTGGACTTGCTACTCCGCTTGCATCTGCAAAAGGCGCACCATACTGACCATTTGCAAAATGCACAGGAACAATTGAGGACTGTTTGTAAGCATTTGTAAAGGCACTTAATGGTTTTGGTGTAGAATTAGCTGCTGTAAAGCTAAAGTTCTGGTTTAAAGTGATTTTTTTAGAAAGTTTAAACTCATTGTTATTTCTAAAACTTGTACGGCTGTAATCCAAACCGTTCAAAATCGCTTTTTCCTGATAGTTACCTGCACTAAAGAAGTATTTCACATTTTCTGTAGCCCCAGAAATAGAAATATTATTTTGAGTATAAGTACCCGTTCTTGTAATTTCATCAAACCAATTTGTATTAACAGGCTGGTTTGTAGAAAATCTGTTTGTTCCTAAAGCTGCGTTAGTATAGCTTGCATATTGATTAGCATCAGCCATTTTCACTTTTTTAAGTGGCGTTCTGATACCGCCAAAGCTTTCAACTTCTACAGAAACTTTGTCTCCTTTACCTTTTTTAGTAGTAATAATGATAACCCCGTTTGCTGCTCTGGTACCATAAATGGCAAGAGAAGAAGCATCTTTAAGGATTTCATAAGAAGTAATATCATTAGTATTAATATTATTGATGTTTTCCGTTGGCATACCATCAACAATATACAGAGGATTTCTTCCTCCTAATGCAGTACCTAAACCTCTAATAACTACAGAAGGAGTACTTCCCGGAGCATCTGAAGAAGTTACCTGAACCCCTGCTGCTTTACCCTGAATAGCCTGAGAAGCATTTAAGACCTTAGTTCTTGTAACATCTTCTGCTTTTAATGAAGTAATTGCTGAAGTATTATCAATTTTCTTTCTGGTACCATAACCAATAACAACTACTTCTTTTAAAGCAGTATCACCTGCTTCTTTTAATGTAATAGTCATTTGACCTGCTGTTGCCGGAACAGAAACAGCATCAAAACCAAGCATAGAGATTTTTAAGATTTCCCCAACTTTAGCATTAATGGTAAAATTACCATCGAAGTCAGCATCAGCAGAAGCTCTGGATTCTGAAGCACTAATAATGGCTCCAGGAACTCCCATTCCGCTACTGTCTACTACTTTCCCTTTAATTGCTTGTGCCTGCCCCACCATATATGTAGGCAGCAACAAGAGTGCTAAAAAGCTAAAAATAAAATTTTTCATACAGTACGTAATCGTTTAAGTTAGTAGAGCCAAATTAAACAATTACAACGTTGTAGTACATCAAATACCACTACAACACAGCTACATCATTATGTTAAATTTTAAGATTATACAATTGATTATCAACAAAATAAGCATTACCAAATTTTCTTTAACATAACGTTATGATGTAGTAATGATGTATTAGAATTATGTAATAATAGATATCCAAAAATATAATATCTGCAAAAAATAAAATCAAATCTTACAGACTTAATAAAAACTTTGACAGGTTTTCGTCCTGATTAAGGTTTAACTTCTTTCTTAGACGATATCTGTGCAGTTCTACACCTCTAAAAGAGATGTTCATCATAGGAGCAATTTCCTTAGAAGAAAGGTTCATTTTAAGATAAACACACAGCTTGATATCTTTTGGAGTTAAGTGCGGATATTTTTTAGAAAGATTTATAATAAACTCATTGTGGATCTGATTTAAATTGGTTTCAAATATTTCCCATTCGTGTTTATTTACTTCATTAATCTTAATCGCTTTCCTGATTTCACTTTTCAGTTTAGAAAAATCTTTTTCTGTTTCCAGAATTCCCTGAATTTTATCAATCATTTCTGTCTGCTTCGCAATAGACAAAGATTTGCCGGCCACTTCAGAAGATTTACTTTGCAGTTCTAATTCTAAAATATGTTTTTCGTATTCCTGAAGATTAAGTTCGTTTTCTTTTTTCAATTCCATTTCCAGAATTTCTCTCTGATGTTTTAATTCTTCAGCCTGTAATTTTAATTTTTGCGTGTATCGAAATTTATTCCATCTGTAATAAAAAAATAAAACTGCTGCAATTACAAATAAATAAAGCAGAATCATCCAAAATGAGAAATACCAGGGTTCTGCAACTTTAAATTTATAATGAGAAACTTTTTCATATGTTGCCCCGTCATGTTTAAAGATTTCTACAGTATGATTACCGCTGCTTAAATTATTGAGAATTATCAATCCGTCAGAAATCGGAATAAAATCTTTTCCTTTATCCAGTTTATAAAACAGATTTGGTTTACTGGCTCCGTAAATTCCGGAAATGGCATTTATTCTTAATTCGGTATTGAATTTAATTTTCGATTCATTTGGAACTAAGACATCATTGCTAAATGCTTCTATTTCTATTTTAGAATTTTGTTTATTCTCATATTTTAGTTTAAGCGAAATAAATCCGTCATCCAGATTAAACAAGTAATAATTGTCTTTTTTAAAAATTCTTAAATTTTCATTGATGAGTTTCCCTTTATAATATTTCTCCTGAATGATGTTCCAGATGAATTTATTTCCTTCAACATAAATATGGTACAAGATTCCATTTTGTAAAACCATAAAATGGTCTTCATCTATAGAAATAATATCCGTTACGTTTTTAAAACTTTCATTAAACAATTCGTTTTCTTCCAGTTTACCCGCAATCGAATTATAAGTGTACCAAACATTATTAATCAGAAAAAGGATTTCCTTTTTGAACTCAAAAATCTTGATACCAAAATCGTTTATTATTTTACTTTGCTGCGTGACATTTTCAACTTTCAAAGTATTATAATTATCGTCTAATACAACACGATATAATCCACGGTAATTATCTGCAGCCCAAATTTCATTCTTTTTATTCTGCGCTACATATTTTATAGGTTTCGCCAGATCTTTAATAATTTTATAATGGGAAAGATCAGACGGATTATTGTAAACTAAAATTCCACTGTAGGTCGATTGAAAATAAGTATCATTAATACTGCTTTTTGACATATTCCAGCCTCCACTGACTCCGTTTATTTTTGTCAGCAAACCATTTTCATATGAGAAAGTCCCGTCATTATGACCAATAATATATTTCCCGTCTATTAAAGAAATATTCCAGCCCTGCCCTTGCGTATTGGGCATCATATTAAATTTCCCCGAACTGTATTCAAAAATTCCATGATTGGACGCAATTAAATACCCTTTATTAATAGTTGCTACAGAATAAACTGAACCTAAAAGTCCTGAATTATCATAAAAGAAAGAAATTGGCGAATTGACCTCAACATGTGCAATTCCGTTATCTAAACCAACCCAAAGATCATTTTCCTTATCAAATCCTAAACTCAGGACTGAATTATTCATTAAAACATTGTCACGTTCAATATTTTTATAGGAATTGTTTTTTAGGTCTAAAATAATAATGCCCCGGTTTCCGGTTCCAATGACTAATTTTTCTCCTTTTATAAATTTAGCCACATTTATCGTAGCCGATTTTAAAGTTTCGTTTATCGGATTGTCCCAACTTTTAAGACCATTTTGGTCCACAACAAAAACACCTTTTTTCTGGGTAAATATATAGGTCTTATTTTGGTACTTTTCTATGGCATGAACGACTGTTTTTTTAAGAACATTCCATCCTTTTGGATTTGAAATGTATTTATCATTCATTTTAAAAATTCCATCCTGAACAGAAGCGACATACAGATTTTTATCTACTGCAAAACAGTACGAAATAAGAAATGGGAATTTAATTTTCTTGATTGTTTTTCCGTTATAAATAAAAACATCGTTGAAAGATTGGAAATAAAGCGAACCGTTAAACCTGAAAATTTTCCAGATCTCTTCATTATCTCTTTCATCAAATAATCTCAGATTTTTGGTGATTGAAACATAATGCATCGTTCCGTCTTTTCTGTACCAATAGCCAAATTCTTTATAAGATCCGGAATAGATTTTGTCGCCCTCAATCAAAATAGAGCGAATAATGGTTTTGTTTGGAAGTGTATATTTTTCCCATTTTACGCCATCGTAACGAAGCAAATAATGGTTATTGGCAAAATACATGGCATCATCATTACCCTGAGCAACATTCCAGATTTGATTATCACCCTGATAATCAGATTTGCTGTAATTTTCTACAAATGGAAGTAATTCTTGTGCCTGAAGTTGTAAAGCGATGAAAAAGAAGAAAAAGGATTTAAAAAGTATCGATTTCAAGATGTTCGGATTTATATTCAAAGATACTCACAAAAATTTAATTACCGAAAACTAAAAAAGCTTCCGTGCGGGAAGCTTTTTCTTACTATCAACTAGAAATAAAATAGTTACGTAATATTTACAAGACTAATCCTATTCTAAAATCTATATTCTCTTTATCAAGTTTTAAAACCAAGGCAGAGTTTGCCGCTTGTTCAACATAAAATTCATCGCCTTCCTCTATATCGTTCCAAAATTCTTTTTTAAACGATTTATCTCCAATCTTCCATTCATCAAAATAAATCTGATAATTTTCATAATTGTTTTCTCTATCATAGGAATACACTTTTTTCTTCACTTTTACAGTTCCTGCATATTTCTGTTTTTCTCTTAAATCGTTGTATAAATTAGCATCTCTAAGCGAACCTAAAAGAAGAAAAGCGTTTATTACAATTATTGCAATCCGGAAATGATAAAAAGTTGAATTTGACGTATCACAATCAACAGCTAAATAAATAATTAGAAGAACCAAAAGCGAAAAGCCTGAAATTGAAATTCTAATGGCAGAATTAGCTTTTATTTTATTTTTTACTAATTGAATATCTTCTTTTGTAAGCGCAATTTTTGTTATTGCCATCTAATGGAAAGCTTTTTTTAAAATATTTAAATTATGATTTGGTCAAAGTTTTACTAATTCTCCAGCAATTGAAAAACCTGATTTGCAATTTCATACTCTTCATCTGTTGGCACAACCAAAACTTTTACAACAGATTTTTCTGTATTGATTTCTCTCAATTCTTTAGAGCGAATTTGATTTTTTTCCTTGTCAATTTGAATTCCGAAATAATCCATATCGGTACAAATTAAATTACGCATGAAAGAAGAATTCTCTCCAATTCCTGCAGTAAAAATAATGGCATCCAATCCGTTTAAAGCAGCTGCATAAGCACCAATTGTTTTTCTGATTCTGTAAGCATTCATCAATAAGGCCAACTCACAATCTTTGTTTCCTTCCTGCGCTTTCGATTCAATATCTCTTAAATCGCTGTAACCTGTTAAACCAAGCATACCACTTTGTTTCAATAGAATTGAATTCACCTCATCTGGCGTATATCCTAAACTTTTTACCATATAAAAGATAACCGACTGATCAATATCTCCTGCGCGAGTTCCCATAATTAAGCCGTTTGAAGGCGAAAATCCCATTGTGGTATCAATACTTTTTCCGTCTTTTACAGCGCTCATACTACATCCGTTTCCTAAATGAATGGTAATGATTTTTGAATTCTTTTCTAAATAGCTAATTGCTTTTTCTGAGACGTATTTATGACTTGTTCCATGAAAACCATAAACACGGACTTTATGTTCTGTTAAAAGAAAATTAGGGATCGCATATTTATGTGCTTCAACCGGAATGGTCTGATGAAAAGCGGTATCAAAAACAGCGACTTGCTTGGCATCTGAAAAGATTTCCTCAGCCACATTTATTCCGACCAAATGTGCCGGATTATGTAAAGGAGCTAATTCTGAAAGCTCTTTGATTTTGTCTTTTACTTCTTCGGTAATAATTGTTGTATCAGAAAAATAACTTCCTCCGTGAACTACTCTGTGTCCAACTGCAGCAATTTCTGAAGTTGTTTTGATTACTCCTTTTTCAGGATCTAAAAGTAAATCCGAGACTTTCTGCAAACCTACCTTATGCGTTGGAATTGGCAATATTTCTTCAAATGAATTTGAAGCTGTTTTAAAAGTTATATTTGAAGTTTCTAAACCAATTCTGTCAATCATACCACTGCAAATTACTTCGTTTGTCGGCATAACCATTAATTGATATTTAATTGAGGAACTTCCTGAGTTTATTATAAGTATTTTCATTTTTTATGTTTTTGCCACAAAGGCGCTAAGTCACTAAGTTTTGTTTTAATCTTGAAAACAGAAATCTTTAATTTTTTATTATTGAGATTAGTACGCTGATGACCCGGATTTACTTGATAAAAACCCGGATTAAAAAAGGATTTTTCATTTCATCAAAATAAAATCTGTATAAATCTGCGTTTTCGTGATAGCAAATCTGTCTCATCCGCGTTCTGTTTTTTAATTTTTAATTGAATTTACATTCCTTGCGCCTGAATTGCTGTAATTACTACTGTATTGATAATATCATCTACAGTACAACCACGGCTTAAATCGTTTACAGGTTTGTTTAAACCTTGAAGCATTGGGCCGATTGCCAAAGCTCCGGTTTCTCTCTGAACAGCTTTATAAGTATTATTTCCGGTATTTAAATCAGGGAAAATTAATACACTTGCCTGCCCTGCCACTTCAGAATCCGGCATTTTGCTTTTTCCAACACTCAAATCTACTGCTGCATCATATTGAATTGGGCCTTCAATCTTTAAATCAGGTCTTTTTTCTTTTACGATAGCTGTTGCTGTTCTCACTTTATCTACTTCATCTCCTTTTCCAGAAGCTCCTGAAGAGTAAGAAAGCATAGCAATTTTTGGTTCAATTCCAAAAGCAGCACTTGATTCTGCTGATGAAATGGCGATTTCTGCCAATTGTTCTGCAGTTGGGTTTGGATTAATAGCGCAATCTCCAAAAACAGAAACACGATCTTCTAAACACATAAAGAAAACGGAAGAAACTACAGATGAGTTTGGTTTGGTTTTAATGAATTGAAGCGCTGGTAAAATTGTATGCTGTGTCGTATGAGCCGCTCCCGAAACCATTCCGTCTGCGTGGCCTTTGTACACCATCATCGTTCCAAAATACGATACATCTTCCATTAAATCCCTTGCCATAGTGATACTAACGTTTTTGGCTTTTCTGAGCTCATAATACGTATTCGCATAATCCTCATAAAATTCAGATTCTATCGGATTGATGATATTTACTTTAGAAAAATCAAATGTAATTCCAAGTTCTACAACCTTATTTTCTATTTGTTTTTTATCTCCAATAATCGAAATATCGACTACATCCATGTCCAATAATCTTGACGCGGCCGTAATAATTCGATCGTCATTTCCTTCCGGCAGTACAATATGTTTTCGGTGCTGTTTGGCTCTTTTAACCATGTTGTACTGAAACATTTTCGGCGTCATACCTTCCGCCTGGAAAGTGATTAATCTTTCCGATAAGGCATCATTGTTAACATATTTCTCGAAAGTAGTTATTGAGGTTTCAATCTTATGCGTGTTGTTGGCATAAATCTCTGATTTAATAGATCCAATTTTGTTTGTAATATGATAAGTCCCACCATCTACAGCAATAATCGGCACAATGGCAGAAAGTCCTTCAATAAGCTTTAAAATACTTTCTTCGGGAACTATATTTCCGGTTAGGATAATTCCTGAAATCGTTGGATAATTAGCCGATTCATTAGCCTGTAAAGCTCCCAAAATGATATCTGAGCGATCTCCAGGAGTAATAACTAAAGCATTATTATGCAGATGAACCAAATAATTATGCAACTGCATCGCTCCCACACTGTAATGACCGATTTCGTTATTCAGATAATTTTCTCCAAACAGAACTTTTGCATCCAATTCGTTTACAATTTCCTGCATCGTTGGATTATTCAAACTTGATATGAGCGGAATGGTATTAATTAAAACATTTGGCGGAAGGCTTTTTTGCAGGCTTTTAGTTACCAGTTCTATATTTTCCGGTTGAACCTTATTGGCAAAAACCGATAAAACCTCCACCTCTTTTACTTTAAATGAGTCGTAAACCAAATATAAGCTGTCCAACAATTCTTCTAAAGTTTTTCCAACTCCTGAACCGATAATAATTGTTGGAATTCCCAGATTTTTAGCAATTAAAACATTCAGATCCAATTCAATGGAAGTTCCTTCTCCCGTGAAACTCGTTCCTTCAACTAAAACGAAATCAAAACGTTCTTCGAGCTTTTTATATTTTTCAATAATCAAATCCAGGACCTCACCTATTTTTCCTTTATTCTTTTTTTTGATTAATCGGCTTTTAGTAATCGCATAAGCGTCTTCAAATTGAATATCAAGATTAAAATACGACAAAACAGTCTCAATATGATTGTCTACTTCACCATCAACAAAATCTTCAATTATAGGTCTAAAATATCCTACTTTGGCTGTTTTACCAATTAAGATACTCATTAAACCGAGTGTAATAATTGACTTACCACTATTGTGATCACTAGTGGCTATATATATTGCTTTACTCATAATTATTTATATTTATTCTAAATAACAAATTTAATAGAAATCATTGCTTCCTTCACTGAAATAAACGTTAAAACCAGCGTCTTTTTTTGAAATAAACAATCAAGGCTATGACCAGTAAAAACATAATGCCCATAACCACAAAATAGCCATTTCTCATTTTGAGTTCCGGCATGTATTCAAAGTTCATTCCGTAAACTCCGACAATAAAGGTAAGCGGAATAAAGATGGCCGAAATTATGGTCAGCGTTTTCATAATTTCATTCATTTTTCGGCTTTGTTCTGAAAAATAGAAATTAGAAGCACTTTCCAACGCACTCATATCCGATTCTATCTGCTCTAAAAGCTCTAAACTTTTTTGGTGAAGTCTTATAAAAAAATTGAAGGTTTCTTTCTGAATTAAACCATTTTCGTCATCATCATCTTTCTTGGTTTTCAAATAATAAAGTGAATCTCTAAGTGGAACAATGGAACGTTTAAGGAAATTTAAATTATCGCGATGATTTTCAATTTTCTCTAAAATAATTGGTTTAGCATCTTTTTTGGTCTGATTGATTAATTCTTCTACCTTGTCTTCTTCATCTTCCAATGTGATATAGAAATTTTCCATAACGGCATCTAAAAGTAAATACAAGAGGTAATCTACTTTTTTAGTTCGCACAATTCCGGCATGTGTACGAAGGCGCTCGCGAATGTGCGTAAAGAAATCACTTCGCTTTTCCTGAAACGAAATCAGAATTCCTTCTTTCAGAATAAAACTGATCTGCTCAACGCTGATATTATCTGAATATTCAGAAGGTAAAAGGGATTTTATATTGAAAAATAAAATGTTTTGCTGTTCTTCTAATTTGGTTCTTTTAGTCGTATTTAAGATATCCGCTAAAAGAAAGTCATCAAACTTAAAATGTGCTCCAATTGTTTTAAGCAATCCAATATCATTTAAGCCATGAACATTTAACCAATTGTTTTTAGTATAATCAAAACAAGAATTTAAAGCTAAAACCGTAAACTTGTCATATTCAACAACATCATTATCGTCATATACAAAAAGCTGCATTTCGGTTTCGTGCTCTTTGTGTGTTCCTGTATACTCTAATGTAATGTGTTGCAGCTTGCGTCCTTTCTTGTATTTGATCTTTCTCATTCTGGAAATTTTACAATAGTAATATTACGAAAAAGAATTCGAAGAAGAAATGACATTTATCATTTTGCTCAGAAAGATTTAACAAAATGTCCTGATATTAAAAAGTAATCTTTTACTGCATTTATACTAAATTAAACCCGACAGGTTTTGAAAATCTGTCGGGTTTAATAATATAAATAATATCCATAAAAAAACCGAGTCAGAAATGACTCGGTTTTCTATCTTAATACTTTGTACTAAGTACTTAATACTAAAGAATTATTTTACCTCTTCGAATTCAACGTCTTCAACATTGTCTCCAGAAGACTGCTCTTGTTGTGGAGCAGCTTGTTGTCCTTCACCACCTTGAGCGTACATTGCTTCTGTAGCTGTTTTCCAAGCTGCATTAACATTGTCTAATCCTTTTTGGATTGCGTCAAGATCCTGAGATTGGTGAGCCATTCTCAATTCAGTTAAAGCGTATTCGATAGCTGTTTTTTGATCGTCTGTCAATTTATCTCCTAACTCTTTCAATTGAGATTCAGTTTGGAAAATAGTACTGTCAGCTTCGTTCAATTTCTCAGCTCTTTCTTTTGCAATTCTGTCAGCATCAGCGTTAGCTTCAGCATCTTTTTTCATTTTTTCGATTTCTTCAGCTGTTAATCCAGAAGAAGCTTCGATACGGATATCGTGAGATTTTCCAGTTCCTTTATCAGTTGCAGAAACTTTGATGATACCATTAGCATCGATATCGAAAGTTACTTCGATTTGAGGAACTCCTCTTGGTGCTGGTGGAATACCATCTAAGTGGAAACGACCGATAGTTTTGTTATCAGCAGCCATTGCTCTTTCTCCTTGTAATACGTGGATTTCAACAGATGGTTGAGAATCAGCAGCAGTAGAGAATACTTGAGATTTTTTAGTTGGGATAGTTGTGTTAGACTCGATTAATTTAGTCAATACACCACCCATAGTTTCGATACCTAAAGAAAGAGGAGTTACGTCAAGTAACAATACATCTTTTACATCTCCAGATAAAACTCCACCTTGAATAGCAGCTCCAATAGCAACAACCTCATCAGGGTTAACACCTTTAGAAGCTTTTTTACCGAAGAATTTTTCAACTTCGTCAGCGATTCTTGGCATACGAGTAGAACCTCCAACAAGGATTACTTCGTCGATATCAGATGTAGATAAACCTGCATCTTTTAATGCTTTAGCAACTGGCTCCATAGAACGTTTTACTAAAGAAACAGATAATTGCTCAAATTTAGCTCTAGATAATTTTTTCACTAAGTGTTTTGGTCCAGAAGCAGTAGCAGTTACGTAAGGCAAGTTGATTTCAGTTTCAGCAGAAGATGATAATTCAATCTTAGCTTTTTCAGCAGCTTCTTTCAAACGCTGTAATGACATTGGATCTAAACGTAAATCAATACCTTCTTCAGTTTTGAATTCGTCAGCTAACCAGTCAATAATAACTTGGTCAAAATCATCACCACCTAAGTGAGTATCACCATTTGTAGATAATACTTCAAATACACCGTCTCCTAATTCAAGAACAGAGATATCAAAAGTACCTCCACCTAAATCGTAAACAGCAATTTTTTGATCAGTTCCTTTTTTATCTAATCCGTAAGCAAGTGCAGCAGCAGTTGGCTCGTTGATGATACGCATAACTTTAAGACCAGCGATTTCTCCAGCTTCTTTAGTAGCTTGACGCTGAGCATCGTTAAAGTATGCAGGAACAGTAATAACTGCCTCAGTTACTGTTTGACCTAAATAGTCTTCAGCAGTTTTTTTCATTTTTTGAAGTGTCATAGCAGACAATTCTTGAGCAGTGTATAAACGACCGTCAATATCCACACGTGGCGTATTGTTGTCACCTTTTACAACACTGTAAGGAACTCTTTTTGCCTCATCTTGAGTTTCAGCAAAAGTGTGTCCCATAAAACGTTTAATAGAAGCAATCGTTTTTGTAGGATTCGTTACTGCTTGTCTTTTTGCAGGATCACCTACTTTAATTTCTCCACCTTCAACAAAAGCGATGATAGATGGTGTAGTTCTTTTTCCTTCTGCGTTAGGGATAACAACTGCTTCGTTACCTTCCATTACAGAAACACAAGAGTTCGTCGTACCTAAGTCAATTCCGATTATTTTACCCATTTTTTATATATTTAATTTTTGATTTAATTTTATAACTCAGGTGGCATAAGTCAATCTTTGTGCCAATATAAAAAACCAAAGTAATTTGTCAGTTTTACGGTCTGGGCCTAAAATTCATCTGCCAACATGACATTTTTAGAACCTGACATTCTTGGCATATAGCTGTTTTACATGTCATTATTTACTTATTAACCCAATTATACTTCTTAATTTCTCACAAAAAATATATATTTGAGATACTTTAAAAATCGTTAAAATTGAAAAAAAATGAAATGGTTCCCTTTAGTTTTATTTCTTCTGTTTCCAAAATTGGTTATGTGCCAGACAAAAAACAGTATTCAAATCTTAGGAAGTATTAACGGAAAAATTCCTGAAGTATTAGAATATACTTTGCCAATCGGCGGAATTGATTATTTCGGTTTTACAGATTCTGTCCAGCCGGATTCTTCAGGCAATTTTCAAATCAATATCAAACTGAATCAAACCTGTTTTATTGATTTATCTTATAAATACAAATCATACGGAACTTTAATAATTGAGCCCGGCATGACTTATAAAGTTCATATTAACACTGAAGATGCTAAAAATCCATTTACTGTCGAATCTAAAAATGCAAAAGGGCAGCTATTATACAATCAGATTCCAAACAGAAGCATGATAGTGGGAGGACATTTTGAACTCGAATCCAGAAAATACAGCAAAGACAGTGTTCCAACTGTAATCAAACAAAAACTGGAAGAAAGCAGAATAAATGAACTACAAGGATTTAAAAATCTTTTGAAAGAGAAGATTATTTCCAAAGATTTCTATCGTCTCGTTGAAACAGACAGAAATTATTTCTATAAAGGAGCGCAGGGAAGTCTGGCTTTTATTAATTATTTAAATGAATCTCAAAATAAGAATACTTTAAATAAAACGCAATACACAGAACTCTGGTCGGCAATTTTCAAATCTAATCCGGTAATCAATCCTGAACTTTTAAAATCTCCGTGGTTTTATTTTTATACAGAAAATTATTTACGATATAATGAATTAATTCTGGATAATATAAATACCGCAATCCTTTCAGAATTCCATAAACAAGGACAAATTCATACACATAATATTGATAATGCAAAAAAACATTTATCCGGCTTGCAGTTAGAATATTATTTCGCAGCTTATATTTATTACGAAGCAATCAATAATAACTACGAACAGGAACTAATAAAACTTTTTGAACAATTCAAAAAAGAATATCCTTCCAGTTCTTACACTCATTTTCTTGAACCCGTAATTATTCCGATTATTTCTTTCCACAAGAAAAAAGAAGAACCTTTAAATGAGAAGGTAAAATTTGTAGAAAATACTGCCGAAATAAACTCCGTAAAAGATTTGGTAAAAAATCTAAACGGAAAACCATTTTATATTGACGTTTGGGCAACCTGGTGTGGTCCCTGTAAAGAAGAATTTAAAGACAATCCGAAATTATATGAATTGTTGAAATCCAAAAACATTACCATGGTTTACATTTCAATAGACAAAGAAAGCAAGGATAAACAATGGCGTGATATGGCACATTTTTACAACTTAGAAGGATATCATGTAAGAGCTAATAAAAAATTAGACGACGATTTACGAAATATATTCGGCAGTCAGTCACTTGCCATTCCGTGGCATTTTCTTGTTGATGAAAACGGAACTGTCTTAAATAAAAAACTTAGCGGTGGTTCTGATATTCAAAATTTAGAAAAACAGCTAACTGAAAACTAATAGACATTTACTCTTATAAATCTTACAGGAATAATTTATATTTGAAAAATACTAAAAGCCCATATTAATGAAAAACAGAATCTTATATACGCTATCTCTTTTCCTTGTTTTTACAATACAATCTTGTAAAAAAGATGCTAAAACTACATCAGACAATGTTGTTGTTATCGACAGTCTTCCGGCAAATAAAGAATTTGAAGAAAATGGCGAAGAATATGAAGAAAATGATCCCGAAGAAGCAGATATAACCTATCCTGAAACCGGAAAAAAAGCAGAAGATTTTCTTCCAAAACTTGGTATTTATGAAATTGAGTATGATGCTCAAGGAGATTTAAACAACGATGGATTAGAAGACATTGCTATAGTATTGAAACATAAAGATGTAAAAACTGCCAAAAGACCAATGTTGATTCTTTTGCAAAATACAGACAAGTCCTATCGTTTAGACAAAGTTTCTGATGTAGTCATGCCTTCAGAATACAATGAATACGATTTTAAACTCTATGACACAGAAGACATAAGTATTGAAAAAGGCAAACTGCTTATAAATCTATACGGAATGGGGCCAAGTGGCACTCTATTAACTACATTTAAATATGTTGGAAAAGATCTTGTTTTGAGTTATATGGAGGCTTACTATAGCGGCGCCGGAGGTCGCTCCGGACTTACCTATGATTTTGAAAAAGGAGAAATAACCGAAACCGAAACCAATACCATGAAAGAAGATGAACCTACAACATCTTCCACTACTCCAACAAAAAAGAAAATACATTCATTTGAAAATACTGCTATTACTGAGTTTTTTAATGAAGACAATAATCCATCTTAAGAATCTTCCTACTTTAAAATGGAAAACTACAGCATCATTATATTTATACTCACCATTGTTATCGGATTATCTGCCTTTGCTGATAAAGCCAAATTACCATATCCTATTCTGCTTGTAATTGTAGGAGTTGGAATTGGTTTTATTCCAACAATGAATGAAATAGAAATTAATCCTGAAATTATTTTTCTTCTTTTCCTTCCTCCGTTATTGTATGATGCTTCGTTTAATATTTCGCCCAAAGATTTTAAAACAAACATCAGCACCATCAGCACTTTAGCAATTACATTGGTTTTTCTTACCACCTTTTGGATTGCTGTTGTCGCCCATTATTTAATCCCGAATATAACCTGGCCTCTCGCCTTTGTCTTGGGAGCAATTCTTTCTGCAACCGATGCTGTTGCTGCAATAAGCATTACAAAAGGACTTGATATTTCGCATAAAACCATAACAATATTGGAAGGCGAAAGTTTGATAAACGATGCTTCCGCTCTGGTTGCTTATCGGTTTGCAGTTGCGGCCGTAATGGGATCTGCTTTTGTAATCTGGCAGGCAACATTGCAGTTTATTTTATTATTGGGAGGCGGATTTTTAGTCGGTTTTGTGATGTCAAAAATTCTGGCTGTCATTTTGAAAAAAGTACATAAAAATTCAAATGTCACGATTAGTTTTATGCTTTTAATGCCTTTTGTTACTTATTTAATTGCAGAACATCTTCATGTTTCAGGAGTAATAGCGGTAGTGATTTCTGGTCTGGCGATCGCTCGTTTTAGCAAAAAAATCTTTCCTGAAAGCTTAAAAAACAGCTCACGAAACCTTTGGGACATTATTATCTTTTTATTAAACGGATTGATCTTTATTTTAATCGGACTTAATTTTAGATATGTACTGAAAGATATTGAAAATGATATGTTAGTTCCTTACATTGGTTATGCCTTCATCATTACGATTGTCGCTTTACTGATTCGATTTGTTAGAATATTTCTTCAGAGAATTAATCTTCAGAAAGGTTTTGAAAAAATTAGAAAAGGAAAAAGAAAAATCAGCGAAGATGCGCTTCTCGATTTCAAAAATAGTATCATCTTAGGCTGGTCAGGAATGCGCGGTATTGTATCGCTTGCGATCGCTATTGGACTTCCCAGATTTCTTAAAGACGGAACTCCGTTTCCGGAAAGAAATGCCATAATTTTTATTTCTGTTGCTGTTGTTCTTTTTACTCTAATTGGACAAGGACTTACACTTCCGTGGATTGTCAGAACATTAAATAAAAAAGAAAAACAGAAAAAAGACACTGAAAATCAACAAATTGAAAAACAATTACTAAATTAGTTTTCTATTATTCTAAAAATAACTGATATGAAAAACAGTTTTATCGTTCTTATTATTTTCATCTCCTTTTACTCCTGTAATAATGCAAAATCTGAAAAAATGAATCCAGTATCTTCATCCGAAAATGAAAAACTAGTTAAAGAATATTTCAAGCTTTTTAATCAGCACAAATGGAAAGAAATGGCAGAAATGTATGTTGAAAATGCCGATTTTAAAGATCCTTCTCTCGGAAACGGAATTGTAAAACAATCGCATCAGCAAATCATCACAAAATATACAGAACTGAGTGATATGTTTCCGGATGTTCATGATAAAATCCTGCAAATTTATCTTTCGGGCGAAAAACATATTATCGTAGAGTTTGTTTCTACCGGAACTGCTCCCGATAAATCCAAATTTGAATTGCCGATCTGCACCATTTTTACAATTGAAAACGGAAAAATCGCCAAGGATTTTACCTATTACGACAACTTTGAAGAACCTCAAGAATAAAAAAATGACTTCAGAAATCCTTTCCACAACGCCAGATTCAGAAATTGTTACGACACGAGTTTTAAATTTTTCGCAAGAACTTGTTTTTAAAGCCTGGAGCGAGCCTAAACATTTAAAAAATTGGTGGGGACCGAATGGTTTCACCAATACTTTTCATGAGTTTGACTTTCGCGAAGGCGGAATATGGAAATTCACTATGCACGGTTCTGAAAAAGGAAACTATGAAAACGATGTCGAATTCATCAAAATAGAAAAACCGAATCTTATTGCCTGGAAACGCCATTCTAAACCACTTTTTCAAATATTAGCAACCTTTGATGCTCTTTCTGAAAATGAGACAAAAGTCGTTTTTAAAATGCTTTTTGAAACAAAGGAAGAATGTCAAAAACTTAAACCTTATGTTGTAGATAAAAATGAAGAAAATTTTGACAAACTAGAGATTGAATTATCAAAGATGAAATTGTAATTAATCTAAAAAATATGTGTCTAACTTATAATACAATTGGATGCCTGTATAATATACAATTCGAATTAATCAATAACAATATTGATGAATTTAGTTCTTTAAATGAATTAATCGATTTCCAAAAAAATTATAATTTCAAAAAACAAAAAATCGTATCAGAGCATAAAAAGATAGTAACTGATGAAATTAATTGTTTAGAAAATGAACTTTCAGAATTAGAAATTTCTATACCACAAAAAGTCATTAATTATAAACAACAATTAAGACAAAAACTTGATGATTTAAATCGAGAAATTGAGGAGCTTCCAAAAACCAACAACAAAATAATTCCTACTATAAAAGACTATTTGAACAATCTTATAATTAATGCACAATTTTGGTTTGTTCAATTTGTTTTTCCTATCAAAATTAAAATCTTTAAATATCAAGCAAAAAAAATACTTTTCAAAAAAGAAAGAACATCTGAATTACATTTCAGAAAACTTTCAAAATGTCGTAGATCAAAGTAGTTTTCAAGATTTACAAAAACTGGAAAGAAAAACCGAAACCATTAAAAAATTAAATAATACAATTTACGGAGCAATTGGTGAACATAAAGTAGAAAATATCCTTAAGAAACTATCTGATGACTACGTATTAATAAATGATTTTTGCTACACATTTGAAGTTCCTTTAAAAAACAAAGGAGATTTTATTAAATCCATTCAAATTGACCACCTTTTGATTTCTTCTTTTGGTATTTTTATAATTGAAACAAAAAATTGGAGCAATGATTCTATAGAAAATTTAGATTTAAGATCTCCTGTTGCACAAATTCTTAGAACTAACTTCGGTTTATACAAATTACTCGAAAGCCAAATGAACAAATCAGCTTGGAATTTAACGAGACAACACTGGGGCAATAGAAAAATACCTCTCAAAAATATTATTGTTTTTACAAACATTTCTCCAAAGGAACAATTCCAATTTGTAAAAATCCTAGGTCTAGACGAATTACTTTCTTACATTAAATATTTTAGCCCAAATTTTTCACCCCAAGAAACAAAAACAATTGCGGATTCTTTACTTGTTCTTTCAAAACAAAAGAAAATTCAATCGAAGCTGACCATCTAAAATTACATTTCATAAATAATTTTAAAATCATTAAAAAATCAAAAAAATAATCAATTGAAAAAACGATTGATTTTTATTCGTAATTTCGGTTTCAAATTAAAATTACAATTACAAAATGGCTTCATTTACAAAAGAAATATCTTTTCGCTGGTCAGATCTTGACCCTAATTTTCACGTTCGTCACAGTGCATATTACGATTTTGGTGCACAGCATCGTATCGAAATCCTTGAGGAATTAGGATTAACTTTAAAAGTAATGCAGACACAAGGTTTTGGACCTGTTTTATTTAGAGAAGAATGTGTTTTTAGAAAAGAATTAAAACTTTCGGATAAAATCTTCATTCACACCAAAACCTCAAAAATGAAAGCCGATGCTTCGCGCTGGTCAATAATTCATGAGTTTAGAAGAGAAGACGATACACTTTGTGCAACTATTACGGTTGACGGAGCCTGGATGGACACTAAACTGCGTAAACTGGCTTCTCCAACTCCTGAAATTGCGATTCAGGCATTGAGTATTTTCCCTAAAAGCGATGATTTTGTAGGGCTCTAAAACACTAATATTTTTAATTTGATGGCGGTTAATTAAACACATAGAAACATAGTTCTGTTTTTATCTAAAAAAGGAAATCAAAAGAAACTAGTTTCTAACACATAGCTATGTGTTTTATTAGGAGTGAAATGCCTTTGGTGAATGCAAAAATCTATGTCTCTATGTGTTTCAATTAATTTCACACAACAGGTAGATTTTTATCTTAACTTTATAAAATCCAAAAAGCAATATTCTATCATTTGTTTTTTGGATTTTTTTTCTCAAAATCAGAAATTATGATTGATTATATAAAAGATTTCAGAATAGGTATTTTTATAGCAATAATTGCAATAATTACAATCATTCTTGGCGCAATTACAGATCGTGTACTTCGTTATTTTTTATATAAAAAAGAAACCAATAAAGAGTATGATGCGACTGGTTTCAAGTTCCTAAAACATTTAATTATAACGATAATTTACATTCTGGGATTTGCTTTTGCGTTGATTCAGATTCCTGAATTTAAAATCATTGGGCATTCCTTTTTAGCGGGTGCCGGTGTTATTTCTCTTGTTGCCGGTCTGGCTTCTCAACAAGCTTTGAGTAACATTGTAAGCGGTATTTTTTTAGTGATTTTTAAACCTTTTAAAATCAATGATAAAATTACTATCAATAATTTTGTTGGAACCGTTGAAGATATAAATCTGCGACAGGTTGTTTTGAAAGATGCCGAAAACAACCGAATTATAATCCCGAATTCTGTAATCAGTGCACAGATTATTGTCAATACCAATATGCATGATACCAAATGCTGTAAAATAATCGAAATTGGGATCGGTTACGATTCTGACATGGAAAAAGCATTGGAGATAATGAAAGATGAAATAGCCAAACATCCCCTTTTTATTGATACCCGAACTGCTGAAGCCAAAAAAGAAAAAACTCCTTTGGTAGTTGCACGCGTAGTGGCTTTAGCCGATTCAAGCGTCAATCTAAAAGCTTGGGCTTGGGCAAAAAATTCTACAGACGGTTTTGTAATGTATTGTGATTTACTGCAAAGCATCAAAAAAAGATTTGACGAAAATAATATTGATATTCCATACCCACAGCGCGTTGTAACTTTAAAAAATAGCGATTTCAAAATCCCTGATCAAAAATAAAATAAATGAAATCTTCAGAAATAATTCCAATTCAGACTTTACACCTCTTCCCTATTCTGGATACTTTATTAATCGATCTTTTAAAATCATTAACAGAAGAAGAATGGAGTGCCCAAACTGTAGCAAAAAAATGGAAAGTTAAAGATGTTGCATCTCATTTATTAGATGGAAATTTAAGAGGATTATCGATTTCCAGAGATCGGTATTTTGGAGAAAATCCAGAAAACATTACTTCATACCAAGATTTGGTCGATTTCCTAAATCAGCTGAATATGACTTGGACGAACGCTACAAAAAGACTAAGTCCAACCGTATTAATTAGTTTACTGGAGAGCACCGGAAAAGAATATTCGGAACATTTACAAACATTAAATCCGTTTGAAGATGCGATATTTTCTGTGGCTTGGGCGGGACAGGAAACTTCGTTAAACTGGTTTCATATTGCTAGAGAATACACCGAAAAATTTCTGCATCAGCAACAAATTAGAGATGCGGTTGGAAAACCAGCTTTAATGACTAAAGAATTATTCCATCCATTTATCGAGATCTTTATGCAGGCGTTACCGCATACTTACAGGAATACAAAAGCTCCAATAAACACAATTGTGAAACTGATTGTTACATCAGAAATTGGCGGGGAATGGAACATCATTAAAAAAGAAAACAACTGGGAATTTATTAATTCTTTTGAAGGCGAAACGACTGCAACGGTAAAAATTAATCCGCAGGATGCATGGCTTTTATTTTCTAAAGGAATGTCACCAATTGATGTGCTTGAAAAAGTAGAAATTACGGGAGATAAAGACCTCGGAAGAGTTGCCCTCAACATTATTGCTGTAATGGCTTAATTATTAACTCAATCGCTTTTTTGTAATAACTTTAAGAATGTATTTTTTGGTTTTAAAAATGCATAGCGGTAATTTTATATCTCTTAATAAAAAACCGTTTTGAAATGAAAAACTTAAAACTCTTCATACTTTTATTGCCCGTTTTTTGTTTGGCACAAGAACAGAAAATCAAGCAATTAGACATTAATTTAACCAATTACGAATATCCTTTTCCTGTCCAGTTTTTAGAGTTAAGCAATCAGCGCCAAGCACTTAAAATGGCTTATATGGATATCAAACCAAGCAATTACAATAATAAAAATATTGTACTGCTTCACGGAAAAAATTTCAATGGCGCTTATTGGGAAACGACGATAAAAGCCTTAACAAAAGAAGGATTTCGTGTCATTGTTCCGGATCAGATTGGTTTTGGAAAATCGACAAAACCGGATAATTTCCAATATACTTTTCAGCAGTTAGCCCAAAACACCAAACAGCTTTTAGATCATTTAGGAATCCAAAAAACGACTGTTTTAGGTCATTCAATGGGTGGAATGCTCGCAACGCGTTTTGCATTATTATATCCTGAAACTACAGAAAAATTAGTTTTAGAAAACCCAATTGGTTTGGAAGACTGGAAACTAATTGTTCCGTACAAACCTGTTGACTGGTGGTACGAATCGGAATTGAAACAAAATTACGAGGGCATCAAAAAATACCAAATGGCCAATTATTATGACGGAAAATGGAATGCCGATTATCAAAAATGGGCAGAACTAGGAGCAGGCTGGACAACTGCTCCGAATTATGATCGTGTGGCATGGAACTCTGCTCTTTTGTATGATATGATTTTTACGCAGCCTGTTTTATATGAATTTAAAAATATTAAAAGTCCGACGCTTTTAATCATTGGAACAAGAGACAAAACGGCTTTAGGAAAACCTTTAGTTTCAGCAGAAATTAAGAAAACAATGGGGAATTATGCCGAATTGGGCAAAAAAACACAAAAGGCAATTCCGAATTCAAAACTGGTAGAAATTCCAAATACCGGACATTTACCACATATTGAATCTTTTGATCCGTTTATAAAATCATTAATCGTATTTTTGAAATAATATTTTTTTTGTTTGCCACGAATTACACGAATTTGCACGAATTTCTTTTTGATTTTGCCACAGATTAAAAAGATTAACACAGATTAAATCATTTTAATCTTTTTAATCTGTGGCAAAAGTTTAATTCGTGGAAATTCGAGTAATTAATGGCAAAAAAACCTAACCTAAAACTATATAAATATGTTTACAATAGATCAAATAAAAGAAGCACATGCTAAAGTAAAAACTGGAGCAGATTTTCCAAATTATATTCAGGACTTAATCATTTTAGGCGTTAAAGGATATGACACTTATGTTCACGATGGAAGTGTTGTTTATTACGGCTTAAATAATTATACCGCTGAAGCCGAAGAAAAATACCCTGAAATAAAAGTAGCCAATTTTCCAAATAAAGAACTTTTTATAGAAAATCTGGTAAAACATCAGCATGGCGAAACCGATTATATGACTTTCTGTAATCATTGCGCACAATGTGGAATTGCAAAATGGCGTGTAGATATTGTCGAAATGACCTGCACTTATTTTGACAAAGCTGAAAATGAAATTTTGATCGAAAAAATTCCAAGCTAATCTGTATTACTTTGATGACTATTTCTAACCAAAACCTTCAAACCACTATCAAGAGAATTATTTTCATTTTTATGTTAGCCATTTCTTTCTTTGGCTTTTCTCAAAATAAAAACGAAAAACCAAAATTTAAAGTTATTGCTTTTTATACCGCCAAAAACGATCAGGCACACATCAGCTTTGTTCACGAAGCCAATAAATGGTTTCCCAAACTGGCAGAAGAAAATCATTTTCAATACGATTCAACCAGCAATTGGGATAATCTAAACGCGAAATTTTTAGCCCAATACAAAGTCGTTTTATTTCTGGACACACGTCCTGAAAAGAAAGAACAGCGCGAAGCTTTTCAGAAATATATGGAAAATGGCGGTGGTTTTATCGGATTTCATTTTGCTGCTTTTGCTTTGAATAACTCAAGTTACAATCAGGATTGGAACTGGTACCACAATACTTTTTTGGGATCCGGCGAATATGGCAGTAATACCTGGAGACCTACTTCGGCAGTTTTACGAGTGGAAAATCAGCATCCTGTTACTAAAAATCTGCCAAAGACTTTCAGTTCCGCTCCAAACGAATGGTATCGCTGGTCTAATGATTTAACTAAAAATCCTGATATCGAGATTTTACTAGCTATCGACGAATCCAGTTTTCCCTTAGGAACAGGACCAAAACAACATGAAATCTGGCACAGTGGTTATTATCCGGTTGTGTGGGCTAATAAAAAATACAAAATGTTGTACGTAAACATGGGACACAATGATATTGATTATGAAGGCAAAACCAACAAAACATTATCGTACACCTTTGAAAACAAAACACAAAGTCAAATGATTCTGAATGCATTGCTTTGGCTCGGTAATTCAAAAAAACAATAAAATGTCAACTTCTATTTCTCCAATAATTTCTGCTGAAGAATTATACAAGCTAAATCTTTCTGAAATCATTTTAATTGATGCCAGAGGGGGTTCGAATGCTTTTGACGTTTATCAGAAAGAACATCTAAAAGGCGCCCGTTTTGTAGATTTAAATCTGGATTTGGCTTTAGTTCCAGAAAATCCTGCAAATGGAGGAAGACATCCGTTACCAACTATAGAGCAATTTGCAGAAACTCTTTCAAATTTGGGAATTTTGCCATCTGAGCATATCATTGTTTATGATGATAAAAATGGTTCTAATTTCGCTGCACGATTCTGGTGGATGATGCGTGCTGTAGGACACGAAAGAATTCAGGTATTAAATGGTGGTTATCAAACAGCATTACAAAATGGCTTTCCAACTAATTCGGGGACTGAAACATTCTCAAAAACAACTTACCCGATTAAAGAATGGCAATTACCACTAGCTGATATTGAAGAAGTCGAAAAAGCACGTAAAAACGATCAAAATCTTGTCATTGATGTTCGGGATAAAAACAGGTTTGATGGACTGACAGAACCGCTGGATTTAATCGCCGGACATATTCCCGGCGCAATAAATGTTCCGCTAACTGAAAATTTGGATGAAAACGGATTCTTTAAATCTGCTGAAGAATTAGCTCAAAAATACAAATCCGTAATTGGAGATAAAAAAGACGAAAACATAATCGTACATTGCGGATCTGGAGTTACAGCTTGTCACACCCTATTAGCAATGGATTATGCAAGACTTCCAATTCCGAAATTATATGTCGGATCGTGGAGCGAATGGTCCAGAAATGACCGCGAAATGGTAACAAAAAAATTAGAATAAAATAATATTTAGCCACTCCCGATGTCTATCGGGATTAATAGATTAAAAAAATGCGTTGCCACGAATTACACAAATTTTCACGAATTATAATTAATAAAAAATTTGTGAAAATTTGTGAAAATTCGTGGCTAAAAAAATCACTTTAATCTGTGAAATCTGTGGCAAAAAAATAATATAAATAAAAATTACAATGCAACACTGGGATATACTTTTATCTAATCAGGTAAATAAAAAAAAGCTAATAGACAACATATTAAACGGCGAAGCAAATGGAGAATTAGCCATTTTTAACACTCAAAAAGGAATACTGTTTTCTGATATTGCAATCGAAAAATTCATCGAAAAAGAATTTCAATACGACAGCGTAGAAGCTTCAACTACTTCAAACAGACAACTCAGAACGTTTTCTTCAGGCGAACGCAAAAAAGAGTTTTTAAAATACTGTATCAATCAAAAACCGGATTTTATCATTTTCGATAATCCGTTCGACCATTTAGATCAGGCGTCAAGAGTAATTTTAGCCGACTCATTAAAAGATCTGACGAATGATATTGCCATTATTCAGCTTTTAAACCGTACAGTTGATGTATTAGAATTTGTTCCCAACAAAGCACAGATCAAAGACAATACATTTGAACTGCATCCATTCGTAAAAAGCGAAAATCATTTCAAAACCTTAAATACAACTGCAATTCCAAAAGCAACCGAAGTCCATACTTTTCCTGACAATGAATTAATCAGAATGGAAAATGTTTCGGTAAGTTATGACGATAGAAAAATTCTCGACAACATTTCATGGACCATCAAACAAGGAGAATTCTGGCAGTTAATTGGTCCAAACGGTTCCGGAAAAAGCACTATTTTATCCTTAATTACAGGAGATAACCCAAAAGGTTTTGGACAAAATTTATTTTTATTCGGAAGAAAAAAAGGAACCGGAGAAAGCGTTTGGGACATCAAAAAACAAATCGGCATTTATACGACTGCCATGATGGATTTGTTTCAGAAAGGTCATACTTTGGAACAAATGATTCTTTCAGGTTTCTTTGACCAAATCGGACTTTATACAGAACCTACAACACACCAAAAAAATATCGTGACGCAATGGCTGGAAGTAATCGAAATGACACATTTGCGTAAAAAACGTTTCATTGATCTTTCAATCGGTCAGCAAAGAGTTGGATTAATTGTTCGTGCCGTTTTAAAACACCCGCCATTATTAATTTTAGACGAACCCGTAGAAGGCTTAGACGACGAAAATGTAGATTTGGTAATTCAGTTAATCAATACTATTAAACAAGAAACAAACGTTTCTATTCTGTATGTTTCACATAGAATTGAACAAGGCCTTGCTCCTACTTCAGTATTCGAACTTCTACCATCTGAAACAGGCTCAACTGGACAAATAAAATATCATTCCGAATTAAATTAAATGAAAACAAAATTTACAGTATTTCTTCTTTTACAACTAATCTTGATTTCATGTTCCAGCGCCATTTCAACAGCAAAAAAAGAATATAAAATCACCAAAGCTTCTCAATTCAAATCACATTGCGATTTAAATGAATGGTTTCTGAAAAAAGATACCTTAATCGGACATGGAGTACCGTTGCATTGGGGAGTAATGGAATCTAAAAAACGACTTCCCAAAAATTATGAAATCGATTTTAAAGTCAACATGATTGAAGAATCCTTATTTGAAATCATGCTCAATTTAAATAAAGGAAAATACATTAGAACTTACTTATACCAAATTGACCAGAACATAGTAATTGGAGACGGTGTCTATGATAAAAAAGACGATTCGTATGGCAAAAGAGGTGGGAAAACATTGTTTAGAAAACCAATGCAATTAGAAAACAACAAATGGTATAATGTAAAAATTAAAGTCTTAAACAATCAATTATTCTTTTCTGTAGATAATAAAACAACGTTAGAATGTTCTCTTGAAAAAAGCAATCTAAGCCAAAAAGGAAAACTAGGTTTCATAACCAACGGAGAAGTTAAAATAACCGATTTAGCAATCAAATCACTATAATAATTAAATTAATAGGGACAAAATATCCCTTGTTAATATTCTAACACAAAGCATATCCGTAGAGGCGCACTGCAGTGCGTCTCCGCAACGAATATTCACAATACGTTAGACGCACTGCGGTGCGTCTCTACAGAAAATTGCAACGAAAAATTATGGTAAAAACAAAAAAGCTCCAAAAAAGGAGCTTTTTCTATATTCTTTAATCTATTCTCTATTTTCTAAAAAATTAATTCTCATCGTCAGTATTATGCGATTTCACATAATTACGCCATTTTTCGATACACTCTTTAAAATCGTCTGGCAATTCCGTATCAAAACGCATCATTTCTCCCGTATTTGGGTGAACAAATCCAAGCGTTTTCGCATGAAGTGCCTGACGAGGTAAAGCTTTAAAACAATTTTCGATAAACTGTTTGTATTTCGTAAAAGTCGTTCCTTTCAAAATCAAATGACCACCATAACGTTCATCATTAAATAACGGATGACCAATATGCTTCATGTGTGCACGAATCTGATGTGTTCTTCCAGTTTCCAGTTTACAAGAAATCAAAGTCACATAACCAAAACGTTCCAAAACTTTATAATGCGTAATAGCAGGTTTTCCAATTTCAGGATCATCAAAAACTGCCATTTGCATACGGTCTTTTAAATGTCTGGCAAGGTTTCCTTCAATTGTACCACTTTCTTGAGCAACATTTCCCCAAACCAAAGCAATATATTCTCTTTCGGTGGTTTTAGCTTCAAACTGTTTTGCCAAATGCGTCATAGCAGCTTCCGTTTTGGCAACAACCAAAAGTCCGGAAGTATCTTTATCAATTCGGTGCACCAAACCTGGACGTTCGCTGCTATTCATTGGCAAATTATCAAAATGATGCGCCAAAGCATTTACCAAAGTTCCGGTATAATTTCCGTGACCTGGATGCACAACCATTCCTGGTTCTTTATTAATCAATAAAAGAGCATCATCTTCATAAACAATATTCAACGGAATATCCTCAGGAAGAATATGGTTTTCAAATGGAGGATGCGACAACATCACGGTTATCACATCAAAAGGTTTTACTTTATAATTTGATTTTACCGGAATATCATTGACAAAGATATTTCCGTTCGTTGCCGCATTCTGAATTTTATTTCGCGTGGCATTCGGAATCAAATACATTAAATATTTGTCAATACGCAAAAACGCCTGACCTTTTGGAACTTCAAATCTGTAATGCTCAAATAATTCGTCTTCCAGATCTAAATTTTCTTCAATATTATTGTTCATCTTGTGGGGTTTCTACAGGCACTGCAGTACTGTCTGCCTGGCTATCATCTACATAACTTGCTTTTCCGTCACCTAAAACCAAATCGATTTTAGACGCTTTCAAAACACGGTCTCCTACTTTTAAATTTCTGCCTTTTAAACGCATTTCCAAAACCATATCTTTTCCAAGGTTCGGAATATACGTAATTGTTCCCGGCTCAAGTCCTAACGCTTTTAACGTTGGTACCGCTTCACGATATGTTTTTTCAATTAAATCAGGAATTTTAACAGAAGAAAAACCTGACGCATTAATCTTAATATAAATCTTTCTTCCCACTTTTACCATTGTTCCAGGAAGCGGATCCTGCTCTACAACACTATATTTTGGGTATTCACTTCTGTAATCAACACTATCCAATAGAACGTAGTCCAAATCCAATTCGTCCAATTTATTTTCAACTTGCTCCTCAGTTAATTTAGACAAATTCGGAACCTCGATTTCGTGTCCATGATCGGTCGTAAAAGTCAACCAATGCATAAATAAATAACCAATTGCCGCGATAATGGCTGCGGCCGCAAGCAATTGCAAGAAAAAAACTCGGCTTGTTAAATACTTTCGTAAACTCATAAATTTATTTTTAATAGCGACAAAGATAAAGTATTTCGTTTCAAAAAAAATGATAATTTTGTTTAAAACAAAGAACTTTGGAATATGGATTTTTTTAAATTCCTCATTTCAATTTTCTGGAGCTGTTTCCTGCTATCCGCTGTATCTTTTGCGCCGAACCCCGGCACAAAAGGATGCCGCTTCTATCAGGGCTAGAACTCTCGGTTTCATAAGAACGTTATTTATTTAAAAATCATATATCAAATAAAGTTTCAAAACAGATTTAAACGATTTTTCGCTAAACCTGAAACTTGAAACAAATTAAAACCTGAAACAAAAACATGAAAAACATTGCCATCATCATGGGCGGCTATTCCAGCGAATACAAAATATCATTAATCAGCGGGAATGTCGTGTATCAATATCTTGATAAAACAAAATACAACGGATTCCGAATCCATATTTTTAAAGAAAAATGGGTTTATGTAGACGATAAAGATGCCGAATTCCCAATTGATCGAAATGACTTTTCTGTAACGGTAAACGGCGAAAAAATCACTTTTGACTGTGTTTTCAATGCTATACACGGAACTCCTGGTGAAGACGGATTAATGCAGGCTTATTTTGAATTAATCGGCATGCCACAATCTTCTTGCGATTATTATCAATCGGCTCTGACATTCAATAAAAGAGATTTATTATCAGTTTTAAAACCATACGGAATCAAAACTGCGGTTTCTTACTATTTGAACAAAGGAGACGAAATCAATACAGCTGAAATCGTTAAAAAAGTAGGATTGCCATGTTTCGTAAAACCAAACAAAGCAGGTTCAAGTTTCGGAATTTCAAAAGTAAAAACTGAGGCTGAACTTCCAATTGCAATTGAAGTAGCTTACAAAGAAGACAACGAAATCATCATCGAGAGTTTCCTTGACGGAACTGAGGTTTCTGTAGGTGTAATCAATTACCAAGGCGAAATTAAAGTTCTTCCAATTACAGAAATCGTTTCAGACAATGATTTCTTTGATTACGAAGCAAAATACGAAGGAAAATCACAAGAAATCACGCCAGCAAGAATCTCTGACGAACTAACTAAAAAAGTAGCAGATACAGCAAAACGTGCTTACGAAGTTTTAAAAATGAAAGGGTTCTCAAGAAGCGAATTCATTATCGTAAATGACGAACCTCATATGCTTGAAATGAATACTATTCCAGGTTTAACAACAGAAAGTTTGATTCCGCAGCAAGCAAAAGCAGCAGGGATTTCTCTGGAAGATTTGTTTACAAACGCAATTGAGTTAGCTTTAAAATAAGTCACTAAGATACTAAGGTGCTAAGATTCTAAGGTTTTAGCACCTTATTTTTTACAACTGTCAGATTTAGCGATCTGATAATAACCTTTGAACCTTTGTAACTCTGCACTTTTGAACCTCTAAAGAAAAAAAATGAAACAAATCTTTGAATGGGACAGACTCTTTTTTAACAGCTTACCGGAAACGTTTATTCTGGAAGTAATATTCCGTTCAACAGTAATGTTTACGATTTTATTACTGACTTTAAAACTGGCAGGAAAAAGAGGTGTCAAACAATTGTCAATTTTTGAAACTGTAATTATTATTGCATTAGGCTCTGCTGCGGGCGATCCAATGTTTTATGAAGATGTCGGGATAGTCCCTGCTGCCATTGTTTTTACAGTAATTATTATTTTGTACAGAACCGTAACCTGGCTGACAGGCAAAAGCAAAAAGTTTGAAGAATTTATAGAAGGCAAGACCGAATGTTTAATTAATGATGGGAAATTCTCAATATCCAGTTTTAGGAAAGAAAGCTTAGCACAAGATGAGTTTTTTGCAGAACTGCGTATCAAATCAATTGAGCATTTAGGACAGGTAAAACACGCTTTTATAGAAACCAGCGGCGAAATCAGTGTCTTTTATTATCCGGACGAAAAAGTAAAACACGGCTTACCCATTTTACCTTCCTTATTTAACGCAAAAAGCAAATTTATTCCCGCTGATGGAATCTATGCCTGTTCTTTCTGTGGTCATACGCAAGAAGTAACAATAGGAACAGCAAACTGTGAAATCTGCAAAAAAGATGAATGGGTAGAAGCAATCAACACCAAAAGAATAACCTAACATATAAACCTCAAACAAAGCTTCGATTAATTTCTAAAAACTTTGCGCCTTTGCGTCTTTGTAGCTTTGAACCTTAAAAAGAAAATAAAATGCGAAAAGCTATATTCCCGGGATCATTTGACCCTATTACACTTGGACACGAAGACATTATCAAAAGAGGAATTCCTTTATTTGATGAAATTGTAATTGCAATTGGTGTCAATGCCGAAAAAAAATACATGTTTTCATTAGAAGAAAGAAAACGTTTTATTGAAGAAACTTTCAAAGACGAACCAAAAGTTTCGGTGATTACTTATGAAGGATTAACAATTGATTTAGCTAAAAAAGAAAAAGCCAATTTCATTTTAAGAGGTCTTCGCAACCCGGCTGATTTCGAATTCGAAAAAGCCATTGCACACACCAACAGAAAACTCTCGAAAATAGAAACCGTTTTCTTGTTGACTGCTGCAAGTACCTCTTTTATCAGTTCAAGCATTGTCCGTGATGTATTGCGTCATGGAGGAGAATATGAACAATTGGTTCCGAAAGCCGTTAGAGTAAAAGAAAAATAACCTAAAAAAAAGGTTCTTGAAATACATAGATTTGTGCTTCAAAAAATTACAATTATCCAACGGTTCCAATAATTTTTAAACCTGAGCATAAACTTGCAAGCGAAGTAAATTATAAGTAATTTCGCATTTTTAAAATAAACACCAAAAAATGAGTATCGAAAGAGAATTGAGCAAACGAAGTGGCGGTAAATGCGAGCTTTGTGGTGCTGAAGAGAATTTAAAAGTTTATCAGGTACTGCCAACAAAAAAAGGCGGAATTGATGAAGCTATATTAGCCTGTAATACCTGTATTGACCAAATTGAAAATCCGGACAACGTCGATTTAAATCACTGGAGATGCCTTAATGACAGCATGTGGAACGAAAATATTCCGGTTCAGGTTGTGGCCTGGAGAATGTTAAGCCGTATGCGCGCTGCCGGATGGCCTCAGGAATTATTAGACATGATGTATCTGGAAGAAGATATTCTCGAATGGGCAAAAGCAACCGGAGAAGGTGAAGATGACGAAAATAAACTGGTTCACCGTGACAGTAACGGCGTAGTACTACAACACGGAGATTCTGTTGTTTTAATCAAAGATCTTAAAGTAAAAGGATCGAGCATGGTTGCCAAACAAGGAACCGCTGTGAGAAACATTCGTTTAGACCACGAAAACGCTGAATATATTGAGGGAAAAGTTGATGGACAGCAAATTGTGATTATTACACAGTATGTGAAAAAGATTTAATTTAAAAGATGCTGAGGTTCTAAGTTACTAAGATTCTAAGATTTTAGTCTTAACCGCAAAGCACGCAAAGATTTACGCGAAGTTCGCAAGGGTTTTGTTAGCGCAAAGCTTTGCGAACTTTGCGCTTTTTAAAAGCCTCACAAATAAAAAAACTTAGCGCCCTTTGCGGTAAAATTTAAAGACAAAGTTTATCAACTTAAAACCTGAGACTTGAAACACAAAAAAAGCCCGTTCAGTTTATGAACGGGCTTTTTAAATATTATTCTCTTAGAAAATTATTTTTGGAATAATTTATTGATTTGATCTTTTACGAATGGCTCAGAAACGTTGTTTGTTGCAGCATCTCTTTCTTTACCAGAAACCATAAACTGAACTGTAGCCTTGTCCGGAACAACATTTCCTGTGTAGTGTAACCAAATGTAGTTGTTAGGTAACTCTAATTTGATATCGTACAACGGAGAAGCTGTAAATCCGCCCATGATAATGTTGTATAAAGAGTTATAAGCATTATCGATGTTTTTGAATGAAAATTTTCTCAAAGTCGAATCATCATCACTTTGAACGATAGTGTAATACACAGTGTATTCGTCACCAATTTTCTGAATGTAATTATTATTTACTTTTCCTAATTTTTCTACAGGAACTGTTTCTAGTACCTTAACCTGTGCAAACGAAATAAAAGTAAAAAACAATGCGGCAAGAGTAATAATCTTTTTCATATAGTATTTGGGGTTACAATTTTACGAACACAAAAAAACATAGAAATATTGAAAAAACACCTATCAATTCGTTATTTTTTTAACATAAAATTGTAAAACTTAGCCACACAACTCTAAACTATTGAAATACAATAAAATAAACAACAAAAATTAAAATTACAAATTCCAATCTTCATACTACATCTTGCTTCTCGTATCTATCCTCTTAATTATCTAAAATCAATACTTAGCTCTTTTCTCTTCTTCTACTTTTTTGATGACATTTCGGGCAACTTCAATTTTAAACTTCTTGCCTTTCATCTTTTCGTCCTTGATATTTTTCAAAAGGTCTTTTACTTTATTGTATTTAACTGCCGCAAACGAAACAAAATCTTTTACTTCAATTAAACCTAAATCGTCTTTTTCCAGTTTTCCTTTTTGAGAAAAGAAACCAACAATATCGAATTTATTCAGTTTTGTTTTCTTCCCGCCACTGATGTAGATAGTCTGAAATTGTGGTGGTTTTGGCAGCGAAATATTTCCTTCAACATCCAAAACATCCATTTCATAATCAATGTAGTCCAATTGTTTTTCACTTTCATGAATGATAATATATGCAGTTCCCGTTGCCTGCATACGAGCTGTACGTCCGTTTCTATGCGTAAATTCGTCTTCTTTTAAAGGTAAGTGATAATGAATAACGTGTTTCATTTCCGGAATATCCAAACCTCTGGCTGCCAAATCGGTTGTCACTAAATAGGTTACACTTCCGTTTCTAAACTGAATTAAAGCACGCTCCCGCTCTTCCTGATCCATACCACCATGATAATACACAGAATAGATTCCTTTTTCGTTTAAAGTATCACTAATACGCTCTGCAGCATCACGATGGTTACAGAAAATAATAGCCGATTCTGATTTCAATGAACAAATTAAATTGAACAAACTCTGTAATTTATCTTTAGCTGGCGAAAGCACCATTTTCATCGAAAGGTTTTCTTTTTCCTCTTCTTCTGGAATAAAATCTAAAACAGTCGGATTTACAACTTTGGTGTATTTCGGAATCTCAATATCGGATGTAGCAGAAACTAAAACTCTTTTATTGACTTTCGGTAATCTCCCGATGATAAAAGACATCTGCTCATGAAATCCCAATTGAAGCGATTTATCAAACTCATCTAAAATCAAAGTCTGAATTTTATCTGTTCTGAAAGTTTCTCTGTCAATATGATCTGCAATTCTTCCAGGTGTTCCAATTAAAACTGCGGGAGGATTGCTTAAATTTTTAATTTCAGTGTCAATTGAATGTCCGCCGTAACAAATATTGACTTTGTATGGCGTTCCCATTTTTTTCCAAACCTGCTCAATCTGAAGCCCCAATTCACGTGACGGAACCAAAATTAAACACTGTACCGATAAAATCTCAGGCTGCAATAATTCCAAAACAGGAAGCAAAAACGCCAGTGTTTTTCCAGATCCTGTTGGAGAAAGCAATAAAGTGTTATTATCGTGAAGAATGACCTCTTTTGCAGTTTCCTGCATTTCGTTTAGGTTTTCGATTCCTAAATTGGAAAGTATATCGTTGGAATGGTGTTTTTTGTTCATTTTGCAAAAGTAGATAAAATAGTTGGCAGTGTAGAGTTTTTAGTATTCAGTTTACAGTCACAGTTACAGTTTTCAGTCGCGAGAAAATGTTTTTTGCCACAAATTGCACAAATTTCCACTAATCAATTCGTGTTAATTCGTGAAATTCGTGGCTAACTTTTTAAATCTAAATTTCTCTATATTTGATTCCTTTAAAAACCAAAACCATGAAACTTTTTACATTTCTCTTCTCACTTCTAACTATAACTATTACTGCGCAAAACAATAAAAAATACGATACGTTTTTTGAGAAAGGAAATGGTAATCAATCGGCTTCTTATCAGGAAACGATTGCTTATTGGAAAATGCTGGCGAATGATTTTCCGACGATTCAAATAAAAGAAATGGGACTGACGGATTCCGGCGAACCTTTGCACATGATTACCTTTAATCCTGATAAGGAATTCGATTTTGACAAAATTCAGGAAACCAAAGCGGTTCTATTTGTAAATAACGGAATCCACGCAGGAGAACCAGATGGAATCGACGCTACAATGCAATTTTACAGAGATTTAGTGACAGGGAAAATGAAAGCGCCAAAAAACACTGTTTTGGTTACGATTCCTGTCTACAATATTGGCGGGGCTTTAAACCGAAATTCGACAACGCGCGCCAATCAGGACGGTCCAGAAATTTATGGTTTTAGAGGAAATGCGAGAAACTATGATTTGAATCGTGATATGATGAAATCGGATACGCGAAATACTAAAAGTTTTATTGAGATTTTCCAAAAAATAAATGCTGATGTTTTTATTGACAATCATGTGAGTAATGGTTCTGATTACCAATACAAACTGACTTATATCATGACAGAGCACAATAAACTAGGGAAAGTTTTAGGCGATTTTATGAATAACGAAATGATGCCAGCTTTGGTAAAAGATCTTCAGAAAAAGAAAATTGAAACTACACCTTATGTCGATTCGTTTAAAGATACTCCCGACAAAGGTTTCGGTCAGTTTGTAGACAGTCCACGATATACAACGGGTTATACTTCGCTGTTTAATACGATTGGTTTTGTAGTTGAAACCCACATGCTGAAAAAATATGCCGAACGTGTAAAAATGACTTATGAATACATGAAATCGACTTTGGATTTTACCGATTCGAATTACCAAAAGCTAAAGGATTTAAGAGTAAAGAATTTAGAGCAGTATCAGCCTAAAAAATCCTATACTTTAAAATGGGAATTAGACAGTACAAAAGCAACTACTTTTTCGTTTTTAGGATATGAAGCAGGTTACAAAAAAAGCGAAGCTACAACCGGAAATCGTTTGTATTATGACAGAACAAAACCTTATAAAAAAGACGTTCCGTACATTAAAGAATTTAAATCGGCTAAAGAAGTGGTGATTCCAACGGCGTATATTATTCCAAGAGGTTATTGGAATATTATTGAGCTTTTGAAAAACAATAATATCTCGCTTAAACAAATTAAAAACGACACCATTATAGAAGTTGAAAGCTACAGAATTGCGGATTTTAAAACGGTTCCGTCTGCATACGAAGGACATTATTTACATAGAAATACAACAGTAACGTCTAAAATCATTAAAATGGCTTTCGCCAAAGGAGATTACATTATTCCAACCAACCAAAAAGGTGTAAAATATCTTCTAGAAGCTTTTGAACCAGAAGGCGTTGATTCGTTTTTTAACTGGAATTTCTTCGATCCTATTTTACAGCAAAAAGAACATTATTCTGAATATATTTTTGAAGATACGGCTGGACAACTTTTAAAAGAAAACCCATCTTTGAAAGCAGAATTAGAAGCTAAAAAACAAAATGATTCTGCTTTCGCGACAAACGCCGAAGCGCAGTTGGATTGGATTTACAAACATTCTGTTTATTATGAAAAGGCGCATATGCAGTATCCTGTTTATCGATTGCTTTAGTTTTTTTGATAGCGCATATTTTTTAACGCAAAGAACGCTAAGATTTTTTTGGATTTGATTGGGTTTGGCTTCTGATAAGAACGCAAAGCTTTGTGTGCCGAACTTTCTCGAAAATTAACTAAAACAAAATACGATCTAATAAAAACCAATTATGAAAATTCTAAAACTTATCATTCTTTTTCTAACGATTATATTTTCTAACAGTACATTATTTGCTCAAAAAAATGAAGAACAAATAATACAAGCCATTGCTTTTGAAACGAATAAAATTGTTTTAAATAATAAACACGCATACAATTATACCAAAGAGGGAAATAACTTTATAATTTTAAACTTAAGCAATAAAGAAATTATAAAAGGTGAAATTACTTCCATTGGAGATGGAAAATTCTCTAGTATTATAACTTTCCTTCCATCCGGGAAACAATTTTCAAACAAAAAAATTATAGGACGAAATGATTTAATTTTTGTCTTCGCTAAATATAATATCATTAAAGAAGATTTTTCAATCGACGAAACAAGACTTTCTAGTTTTATAGAAAATTACAATGAGCTTAAATAAAATCTTGTTTCTAACAAATCTCAAAGTAATTTCAATAGCCCCTGGCTTTAGCCAGGGGAACAAAGTACGAATTGAAAAAGGCTTTAGCCAAACTTTCACAGATTTGGCTAAAGCCTTTTTCTTTCTTAAAATTTTATCATCCAGCTAAAGCTGGACGCAATTCATTTTTTATCCAAAAGCAAAACAAATTACACTTAATACTTTTCTTACTTATTCCAAAAATCATATATTTGAAAACTTCAGTAACAATCAAACCCGGATAATGAGAAATAAAAATATTGACGATTATACCCTCTTTAAAGTTTTGTATGCTTATTTGGTCAACAAACAAAGCCACAGATCCATACAAAGGGAGATTTTGGGTATTCCTGCAAACGCAAACGGAGGCGGATATGTTACGATGGATATTCTGCATCATTTTAATATCAGAAACGAACACAAAGGTTTGCTTGGTAAAAACTACGATAACATTTCGGTTTTAGATGAAAAGGCAAGACAACTTATTGAAAATTTTATCGAAACCATACGTGAAGCTAAAAATCTGATTGAAAGAAAACCAATAAATCCGAATAAAAAGGATACTGACAAAAATGCAACGGTTAAAGTAAGAGTATATCAGGATGTTTTAAAAGAATATTTGCTGGAAAATTACAATCATAAATGTGCTTTTTGCGAAATTGATCAACCCGAATTATTAATTGCGAGTCATATTGTTCCCTGGAGTGTTGACAAAACAAAACGTTTAGAGTTAGAAAATTGTATTCTTTTGTGCATTATGCATGATAAGCTCTTTGATAAAGGTTTTATAACCCTAAACGAAAACGATGTTCTGGTTTCTAAAAAACTAAAACAAAGTGTAAAATGTCATACTTCAGATCTTTCTTTTAGAAAACCATTACAAAATTCTCCTAAAATTGAATATTTGAAATGGCATCAGGAGTTCATTTTTAAAAAATAGTCTGTTATACAACTTTTATATTTAACTACTATTTTTCTCACTTATTTCAAAAGTCTTATATTTGAAAACATCAATTTTAAAATTCTAAAAAATCATAACAAAATGGGACTATTCAACAATCTTTTTAAAAAGAAAGAAGAAAATACAGCTTCAACTACTAATCAACAAAATAACAGCAAACACTTTACTTCTGAGAATGATTTTTTAGAAAAATATGGCGCTTTGGCTTTAGAAAAACAAAGAAATCTTTATGATGTAACCGGCGGACTTTCCTGGAATGTGAATATGGACAGTGAAGAAATAACTTTTGGAGAGAATCTTACATTTCCAATGCAGGTTTTAGGATCTTTTTCGCATTCTTCTGAAACCTGGCTTTGGCTTTGGGAAAATAAAGCGGGTGGTTATGCAGAATCTGTTATGAAACAGGCGCTTATATTAAAACAATACGGCGAAGAAAATAATATCGATTTACTGACCGTTGGTAAATTTGACGCCGTACCTAACGATTTACATTTAATTGGAATGATTGCTACTGAAATGTTTGACGGAAGCGGTTATTATCTCGGCAATTACGGTCAGGGAACGATGGTCGTTACCATTAAATCTGATATAATTGATAAAGTTGAAAGCGAAGAATTCTCCAGAATTTTAACGGTTTTTCCGGAACTGATTTCAACATTTGAGATTCAGAATCACAAAAATGCTTTTACCAATTATTTATCTCAAAAAGGTTACGAACTGACTTCAAACGGAAATGAAGTTAAAGCAGAAAAAAACGGAAATATTATTAATGCCGTTTTTAATGAAGATAATCTTTTGACAAATCTAAGTGGTAATAACTCTTAAATTAGAATGACTAAATAATCTAAAAAGTTCTTTTGAAACCGATTGCCCGCGTGAGGGATAGAGCCAAGCTACCGAAGTAGCGGCGAAAGCCCGACAGCAATAAAAAAAAGACCCAATGAACGCAAAGTTGATTGGGTCTTTTTTTTATTGGTGGCACGCCCTAATCTAAGATACTGAGATACTGAGATTCTGAGATGCTAAGGTTCTAAGTTTTTTTTAAGATTCTAAGTTTTCTTTTTTGGTCTTGAAATCTACCGGAACGCTTTTATCTTCTTCGAATAATAATTTGATGTTTTCGTAGGAGTTTTTAAGTGCTTCTTTGATTTGTTCCGGGTTTAACCAGGCTACTTTTTCGATTCCTTCTTCTAATTGTCCGTGTGGTGTTCCTTCAAAATCTGAGAACATTTCGAACCAATGCGTGATTTTGAGTTTGTATTTTCCGTTACGTTTAAAGATATGATAGGTTTTCTGAAGTTTATTGGTTATCCTTAACTGATTAACTCCGGTTTCTTCTTCGACTTCGCGCATAGCGGTCGTTTCAATGTCTTCTCCCTTCTCTATTCCGCCTTTAGGTAAGTCCCATTTTCCGTTTCTAAAGATAAACAGAACCTCACCTTTCTTATTATAGACAAAGCCTCCGCCCGCTTTATTCACAGGAATTTTGGCTTTTAGGGTTTTCATTATTTCACTTTCATCTGGATGATATAGAATCGCTTTTTGAATTTTATTCTGAAAAATTTTTATGATAAGCTGTTCGATATCAATACTCTCCAACAAGAACAATTGAAAATCTGTTTCCTTTGAGATTTCATTTGTCAAAAAAAGTGGTTTGTCGTTTACAAAAACTTTATACATTTGTACTATGATTTTTAATAAAGATACTGCCGAAAAAACAGCCGAATTGCTTTTGCAAATAAATGCAATTAAATTGAATCCCGAAAATCCTTTTACATGGGCTTCTGGTTGGAAATCTCCTATTTACTGTGATAATAGGTTAATTCTTTCATTTCCGAGCATCAGAAACTATGTTCGTGATGAATTTGCCAAAAACATCGAAAAACAATTTGGAAAACCTGATGTAATCGCCGGCGTTGCTACCGGAGCCATTGGAGTTGGAATTTTGGTTGCCGAAAGTTTAGGTCTTCCGTTCGTATATGTACGTCCAGAGCCAAAAAAACATGGTAGACAAAACCAAGTAGAAGGTTTTTTACAAAAAGGACAAAATGTTGTTGTTGTTGAAGATTTAATTAGTACTGGAAAAAGCAGTTTGATGGCTGTTGAAGCTTTAAGAAGTGAAGGTGCAAATATTAAAGGAATGGCAGCAATCTTTACTTACGGTTTTGGTGTTGCTGAAGAAAATTTTAAAGAAGCGAATATTGATTTATTTACTTTAAGCAACTACGAAAACTTATTAGACTTAGCAGTTCAAAAACAATACATTACAGAAGATCAGCAATCGACTTTACTGGAATGGAACGAAAGTCCATCAACGTGGGGACAGGAATAGATTTTAGATTTTCTAAAAGTAGCACTGCTCTTATTTTGGAATTTATTTCAAAGTTTCAGCTTTGCGAACTTAAATAAAGTCAAAGTAAAACAAAAAAAGACCTTGCGTCCTTTGCGGTAAAAAAACATTTGCGGTAAAACATTTGCGGTAAAAAATAAAAAAACAAAAAACAATATGAACTTAGAAAGTCCAAAAGTTACTGTTCAGAAATCAGCTCAGGATTTATTCGACCAACTGACTGATGTTAAGAATTTCGAAAAACTAATGCCGGATAACATCGCTAAATTTGAAGTGACTGGCGAAGATGCTTTTATTTTTGGATTAAAAGGCATGCCGGAAATCAAATTGAAAATGAAAGATAAAGTGGCTCCAAACAAAATCGTTTTGGGTGCTGCAAGTGATAAACTTCCGTTTACACTAACTTCAAATATTGATACTGTTTCTGAGTCAGAAAGTGCGGTTCAGTTGTTCTTTGAAGGAGAATTCAATGCTATGATGGCCATGATGGTTAAAGGTCCTATCAGTAAGTTTATTGAAACTTTAGCAAACAATATGAACAAACTTTAATAATGGTGAATTATTAATGGTGAATTATAAATGAAAGTCTGATTTAACGATCAGGCTTTTTTTTGTTTTTGCCACGAAGGCACTATGGCACAAAGTTTTTTTATATCTCACGCAGATTTGGCTGATTGAGCAGATTTTTTTCCGTAAACTCGCAGATTTTTTCACGCAGATTTAAAAAGATTTAAGCAGATTAATTTTATCATAAACTTTGCGTCTTAGCGCCTTTGTGGCAAAAAAAAGCTTAGCATCTTAGCACCTCAGAACCTTAGCATCTTAGTAAAGCATTTTAACTTCCTTAATCTCAAATTCGGCAATCGAATCATTTTCTAGCAAAACCTGTAGTTTTCCTATTGGAGAAACGCCCTGAATAATTCCCATAAAATCCCGGTTACTATTATCTCTAAACGCTGTTGGAATTCCTTTTTTAAATAGAAAATTAAAATAATCGTCCCAAAAAGTTTTTTCTGAGGTATTCCACAATTGAATTTTCTCTTTTAACTTTTCTACGATTAAAACTGTCAACTCTTCTTTATCGAAAGATTGACCTGAAATTACTGACATAGAAGAAGCTGTTGGCAATTCGTTAAAATCAGTTTGATTGACATTAATTCCGATTCCGACAACTGACACTATTCTGCCATCACTTTTGATAGTGTTTTCGATAAGTATGCCAACTATTTTCTTATTGTATGACAGAATGTCGTTTGGCCATTTAATACAAATATCAGGAATATTTAACATTTTTAAAACCTCTGAAACAGCCAGAGAAACAGCAATACTCAAATTAAAAACGTCATCGTTATTAAACAGAAAATCTTTAACCAAAACGCTCATAGTTAAGTTCTTACCGGCTTCAGACTTCCATACACCTCCAACTTGTCCCTTGCCTTTTGTCTGATTTTCAGCTGTTACCGTTGTAAAATTCTCCAGTTCATCCTGACTTGATAAGGCTTTTAAGAAGTCATTTGTCGAATCTATGGCATCGAGTTTGATTAGTCTCATTAAATAATTTAAATATCTTAATTTAATATTTTGTTAAGGTTCAAAAATAATCACAAAATTTGGTAACTTTACAAATTCACATATAAAATAATTCATGGCGAAAAAGACGATTAATAATGATGTTCTACTGGCGAACATAATCAAAGGGATTGAGGAAGTAAAAGGAAATGATATCGATATTCTTGACTTAAGAGAAATAGATACAGCTGTATGCGACTATTTTGTAATTTGCAACGGTAGTTCCAACACCCAAGTTAACGCCATCGTAAACTCAATTCAAAAAACAGTATCAAAAGACTTAAAAGATAAACCTTGGCACGTAGAAGGTACAGATAATGCAGAATGGGTTTTAATGGATTATGTACACATTGTGGTACACGTTTTCCAGAAACATATTCGCGAGTATTACAACATCGAAAGCCTTTGGGGCGATGCCAAGATCACTACAATCGAAAACAAATACTAAAGAAACTTTCACTAAATGGCTAAAGATAATAATCCAAATCCGAATAAATTTAAAATAAGTCCTTGGTTAATATACACCGCAATACTTTTAGTTTTTTTATTCATAAGTTTTGCCACAGGAGGATCGAGCTTAAGCGAACCAGCTCAATTAACTTCTTCTAAATTCAATACACTTTTAGAAAAAGGCCAGATTGACAAAGTTATTGTATTCAACAAAGCTGAGGCTGAAGTATATTTAAATGCTGCGGCTCTTAAAGACCCGGCTAATAAAAAAGTAGCTGAAGATATTTTCAAACAACCAAACAAAGGCCCACATTATACTTTGGAAATTGGTAATGATCAAATTTTTCAGACTAAATTAGAGAAAGCAGTTAGCGAAGGAAAATTAAAAGATTTCAACTTCCTTCAAAAAAATAACTGGAGCGATATTTTAATCAGCTTACTACCTATCATCATCATTGTGGGTGTATGGATTTTCATTATGCGTAAAATGTCTGGCGGAGGTGCTGGCGGAGGCGGACAGATTTTCAATATCGGAAAATCAAAAGCTAAATTATTCGATGAAAAAACAGACATCAAAACAACATTTAAAGATGTTGCAGGTCTGGAAGGTGCTAAAGAAGAAATTCAGGAAATTGTTGAATTTCTTAAAAATCCGGAAAAATACACTAATCTTGGAGGTAAAATTCCAAAAGGAGCTTTATTGGTAGGCCCTCCGGGAACTGGTAAAACCTTATTAGCAAAAGCTGTTGCTGGTGAAGCTCAGGTACCATTCTTCTCTTTGTCAGGTTCTGATTTCGTTGAAATGTTTGTTGGAGTTGGTGCTTCACGTGTTCGTGATTTATTCAAACAAGCAAAAGAGAAATCTCCTGCTATCATTTTCATCGATGAAATCGATGCTGTTGGTAGAGCGAGAGGAAAAAGCAATATGTCTGGCGGAAATGACGAAAGAGAAAACACTTTGAACCAATTACTAACAGAAATGGATGGTTTTGGTACAAATTCTAACGTAATTGTATTAGCTGCAACCAACAGAGCTGATGTTTTAGACAAAGCTTTAATGCGTGCCGGACGTTTTGACAGACAAATTTTTGTTGACTTACCAGACATTAGAGAAAGAGCTGAAATCTTTAAAGTACACTTGGCTCCTATCAAAAAAGTAGAAGGTCTTGACTTAGATTTCTTAGCAAAACAAACACCTGGTTTCTCCGGAGCTGATATCGCTAACGTTTGTAACGAAGCTGCGCTTATTGCTGCACGTAATAACAAACCAGCAGTTGACAGACAAGATTTCCTTGATGCTGTAGATAGAATTATCGGTGGTTTAGAAAAGAAAAACAAAATCATCACTCCAGAAGAGAAAAGAGCAATTGCAATTCACGAAGCTGGTCACGCTACTGTTAGCTGGATGTTAGAGCATGCTGCACCGCTTATTAAAGTAACAATTGTTCCTCGTGGTCAAAGCTTAGGAGCTGCATGGTACTTACCCGAAGAAAGACAAATCGTGAGAACAGATCAGATGTTAGACGAAATGTGTGCTACAATGGGTGGTAGAGCTGCTGAAAAAGTAACTTTTGACAGAATTTCTACCGGAGCATTAAGCGATTTGGAAAAAGTAACCCGTCAGGCGCGTGCAATGGTAACGATCTACGGATTAAACGATAAAATCGGAAACGTTACGTATTACGATTCAACGGGACAAAGCGAATACAATTTCTCTAAACCGTATTCTGATGAAACAGCAAAAATTATTGATGCTGAAATTTCAGAATTAATCGAAGGTCAATACCAGAGAGCAATTCAGATATTAGAAGAAAACAAAGACAAGTTAAATCAACTTGCTGATATTCTGATTGAAAAAGAAGTAATCTTTAAAGATGACTTAGAAAATATATTTGGAAAACGAACTTTTGACAAAAATCTTGAGGAAGTAGTTTCATAAATAATTACGAAATACGTAATAATTTTTCAAAATCTTAATTCAAAACACCCTTTTGAATTAAGATTTTTTTATCTTTGAACGTTTTCAATTAACATGTAAAGTATTTCATATAAAAAATGAATTTTTTCAAAAAAATATTTGGCTCGAGTGAAGCCCCTTCTGATGAAGAGAACGAAAGCGAATATGCAGGTAGCTCTGCGCAGAACAGTCATTTATCTTTAGATGAGCAATTTATTTTCAATTTCAAAAAAAATGGAGGTAAATTCCTGTATTGTGAAAACAAAAGTGAAGTTACAGAACAGTTTGAAAACATATTAGAGGAAAATGACTGGTTTGAAAAAGAGGCTTTATGCTATGAACCGTCTCTTTTTGGCTTATTAGAAGAAAACAAATTATTCTATATTGCACCTTCAAATCCAAGATTCTTATTAGCCAGCTGCGAAAATCTTATCGCCGACGAAGGTTCAATTTTATTTTCATCTAAACAAATTCGACAAAATAAACCAAACGAATTACCAGCAAATATTGTTATCATTGCCACAACAAGCCAGATTCTTCCAATGAAGAGCGATGGGTTGAGTGCTATAAAACGCAAGTACGACAGAGATATACCTACAAATATTACTACAATAAAATATTTCGAAAAAGCAAAAGAAGAAGACTTTACCCAATACGGAAGTGTTGCCAAGAACCTTTATTTATTGCTTTTAGAAGACCTTTAAGATGAACGAAACGCTGAAGAGAACCATTTCTGGTGCTGTTTATATCGCTCTATTATTAAGTTCGATACTGTTTTCTACTGAAAGCTTTATTATCCTTTTTGGAGTTTTCCTAATCATCACGATTTATGAATTTTCGAATATTGTAAATCTCAATAAGGTATTTTCTATTCTCTTTGGTCTATTAATTTACACCATAACAATTCTCATTAGTCATTACAACAAACAAACTAGCAAGTATATTAATGATTCTTTTAATTCGAACATAAGTTTAGAAACCAATATTAAACAGCTGGATTTAATTCTTCTGGCTATTACTATTGTTGTCTCCATTAAATGCATCATTTTTTTATTTTATGACTCTGTTCAAAAAATAAGCACTTCTTCTAAATATCTTTATTTATTAGGATACATCACACTTCCGTTTATCTTTATCGTTAAAATTTCATTTGGAACAAACGATTATAATCCAAAAATTATAATTGGGTTATTTGTTTTAATATGGACCAACGATACTTTTGCGTATTTGGTCGGAAAATCAATGGGAAAACATAAATTATTTGAACGTGTTTCTCCCAAAAAAACAGTCGAGGGGTTTCTGGGTGGTGTTGTTTTTGCTGCATTCGCCGGTTTTTTGATCTCTAAATTTTACATTCAGCCAAAACCTGAATTCAGCAATATGTCTATTTTAATCTGGACAATAATTGCTTTAATCGTTAGTATTTTTGGTACTATCGGGGATCTGATTGAATCCAAATTTAAAAGAATTGCGGGTGTAAAAGACAGTGGTTCCATCATGCCGGGCCACGGAGGTATTCTAGATCGATTAGATAGTGTTATATTTGTAGCACCAATTATATTTTTATTTTATCAAATTTTATATTATGTTTCATAAAGAGGGAGGCCCGTCCATTTTACTAGGTACTGTATTTACTGTAGCTGTACTTTTAATTGCTGATAAATTCATTGATATTGCATGGCTTAGAATGCTTGTTCAATTTGCGGCGGTTTTGATTTTGATCATTATTTTACAATTCTTTAGAAATCCTAAAAGAATTGCAGTAAGAAACAGTGATCACATTCTGGCTCCTGTTGATGGAAAAGTTGTGGTTATTGAAGAAGTTTATGAAGGAGAATACTTTAAAGATAAACGTTTACAGGTTTCGATTTTTATGTCACCAATCAATGTGCATGTAACACGTTATGCAATGGATGGCATCATTAAGTTCAGTAAATATCACCCTGGTAAATTCCTTGTTGCCTGGCATCCAAAAGCAAGTGAAGAAAACGAAAGAACTACCGTAGTAATTGAAAATGAAACTTTTGGTGCTGTTTTATACAGACAAATTGCAGGAGCTTTAGCTCGTAGAATCGTAAACTACGCCAAAGAAGGAATGCAGGTTGTTCAGGGAACTGATGCCGGTTTTATTAAATTTGGATCAAGAGTAGATTTATTTTTACCTTTAGGTACACCAATCAACGTTGAATTGAATCAGAAAGCAATTGGCGGAAAAACAATTATTGCTACAAAAGCATAAATGACTGAAAAAGATTTAGATATTCGCTTTGCGGAAGCCGTAGAAATTGCCATGACAATGACTCAGGCTTCACTGCCGCAAGATGTGCAGCTAAGACTTTATGCTTTTTACAAACAAGCTACCTTTGGTACAGCTGTCTATAATCAATCTGAAAATTTTGATTTGAGAGACGCTTTCAAAACCAATGCCTGGATGCAGATTAGTCATATGTCTGTTGATGAAGCAAAAGAAAATTACATCGAGATCATTAATTCGTTAACATCAAAATAAATAACATTATGAAGAAAAACGTTGTTTTATGTACTGCTTTAGCTTCATTTTTACTATTATTTTCCTGTAAAGAAGATAAGCTTACTGAAGTAGTTGAGGTTCCTCTTCCAACAAAAGAAGAGAAAATCACTATAGGTTCGCCTAATGATGTCAAAGCCGATCCGGGTTCTTTTGAAATGACAAAATTACCATTTGCGTACGATGGTCTTTCGCCAGCGATAAGATCTTTGACTATGGAAACGCATTATTCCAAACACTATCTTTCTTACACCAACAATTTTAATAAAGAGATTGTATCGACAGAGTTCGAAAATATGCCGATTGAGGATATTTTGAAAAAGATGGATTTAAATAATGCTAAACTTCGTCAAAACGCGGGAGGATATTACAATCATACGCTTTACTTTAATGTCTTAACTCCAAAAGAGCAAACTCCAAAAGATACTCTTGCCGGCTCTATTAGTAAAGAATTTGGCTCTTTTAATAATTTAACGAATCAGTTTAAAGCACAATCCGAAAAACAATTTGGTTCTGGATGGGTTTGGCTGGTTGTGGATCGTTATGGGAAATTACAAATTACCACAACAGAAGATCAGGACAATCCTTTAATGAAAAATGCTCTGATTCCAGGAACACCAATTTTAGGAATCGATCTTTGGGAACATGCCTATTATCTGGATTATCAAAACAGAAAAGGAAGTTATATTGACGCTTTTTACGACCATATTAATTGGGAAAAAGTGAACGAATATTATGTCGAAGCACTTAAAAAGGTCAAAAAAGTATAAAACAAAAAGCTGATACCAAATAAAGTATCAGCTTTTTTTTATACCTTAAGGGTAACTCTAAACACGAATAACATGAAAGATATTGCCAATCGTTTTTTAGAAAACCCATTATTGTCTCCATCAGATTTATCCGCAAGCAGAGAAGGATTAGAAATCACCTGTCTTTTAAATCCGGGAGTTTTTCGATTTGAAAATAAAATCTGGCTGGCCGTAAGAGTTGCTGAGAGACCAAAACAAGCTGAAAATAGTATTTCTTTTCCAATACTAACAGAAAATGGTTTAATTGAAATTATAGAAATTCTAAAAGATCATCCAGAACTAATCGCAACAGATGCACGTGTTATCAATTATCAGGGGATTGATTATTTAACAACCTTATCTCATATTCGTTTACTCTGCAGCGAAGATGGAAAACATTTCTACGAGCCTAAAAATCACCCTCTTTTAGTTGGCGAAGGCATACTAGAAACCTTCGGAATAGAAGATTGCCGTGTTTCTTTAATTGAAGGAAAATATTATCTGACTTTTACTTCCGTTTCCAATAATGGTGTCGGAGTTGGTTTGCGAACCACAACCGACTGGAAAACTTTTGAAAAACACGGAATGATATTTCCTCCTCACAATAAGGATTGTGCCATTTTTGAAGAAAAAATAAATGGTTTATTTTATGCTTTGCACCGACCAAGCAGTGTAGATATTGGCGGAAATTATATTTGGATTGCTTCATCTCCTGATGGCATTCATTGGGGAAATCATAAATGTATCATCAAAACCAGAAAAGGAAATTGGGACAGTAAAAGAGTTGGTGCCGGTGCAGCACCCATTAAAACAGAAAAAGGCTGGCTCGAAATTTATCATGGAGCAAATGAAGCGCATCAATATTGTCTGGGGGCTTTTCTATTAGATGTAGAAAATCCTGCAAAAGTCATTTCAAGAACTGAAACTCCTATTATGTTTCCGACAACGGATTACGAATTAAGTGGCTTTTTTGGAAATGTGGTATTTACAAATGGTCATGTTATAGAACCTGACGGCGATACGCTGACTGTTTATTATGGAGCGTCTGACGAATTTGTTTGTGGTGCTCAATTTTCAATCAAAGAAATCCTTTCGCTTTTAAAAGAAGTTTAAAAACAAAAAACTTGCTTAAACCTTAATTAGTTCTAAGCAAGTTTTCTTTTATTTTACTTCATTTTAGTTTACTTCATAAATAAATGATTCAGAAGGTTTGATTTTTACTCTTGCAGAACCTTCACCATTTTTAACGGTAAGATAAGTTTTACTGACTGAATATAATTTATCTATAAGTACGTAAGAACCATCCTTAAGATTCCATTTTGAAATAAGAGTTGACGGAATTTTTAATTCAAATTCACTTTCTTTTTCTGAAGAGAAATTAGCAATTACAATCAGTTTTTGTTTTTCTGACCAACGAACATAAGAATACAACAATGCATCATAATTCGAATTTTGACGATTTATAGCTTGAATTTCTTCAAAACTTCCCATTAAAGCACTGCTGTTTATTGTAAAACTCAGTAATCGTTTGTAAAAATCACGCAGATTTTTTTCTGAATCAGATAATTGTCCTCCATCAAACTTACCTTCATTCATCCAACGTTGATGATTTGGAACTCCGATATAATCAAAAATTGAAGTTCGAGTAGGTTTTCCAAAACCCGCATCTTCATTTCCGGCCTCTCCTACTTCTTGTCCAAAATAAACCATTGTTGGCGATGTACTTATTGTTGCCGAAACTACCATTAGTGGTTTTCCTCGTTCGGGAGTTCCTGCAAACTCAGAACTTGCCAAACGTTGTTCGTCATGATTATCTAAAAAATGAAGCATATGATGCTCAATATCCGTCATTCGATTTTGTATATCATTTAATTCATCAGGAGACGATTTTCCACGAATAATATCTTTCAGTTTATCGTAAGTTTCCACTTTATCATACAAATAATCCATTTTTCCTAAACGAATGTAATTGCGATACTCATTCGGATTATAGACTTCTGCCAGTAAAAATGCATCTGGATTCTTCATTTTAATTGAAGAGTTCATATAACTCCAAAATTCATACGGCACCATTTCGGCCATATCATAACGAAATCCGTCCACTCCTTTTGCTGTCCAGTACAAAGCAATATCTCTGAACTTCTTCCAGGAATCCGGTAGGTCTTTATCCTGCCAGAAAGCAAAATGTTCTTGATATGATTTCTGATCAAATCCAGATGGAAGTTCAGGAAAATCTTTGCTTCCGTCAGGACGAACACCATAATTCACTTTAACTGTTTCGTACCAGTCATTTTGATCCGGTTTTACTTTACGCGAACCATTTCCTGTCCATTTTGCAGGATTTTCATCAAATTTCCCATCAACAAGCGGATTTTTTTCTCCGTTTAACGGAATATCGCCATCCGGAATTTCAAAATGTTCCTTTGGAATATAATAGAAATTATTATCTCGTTTATATTCTAAAGAAGCATCATCATCTGCACCAAAATCTTTTACACCAGCTGGATTTGATTTTCCTTCATATTTTCTCGCAATATGATTTGGAACAATATCAATAAGTACTTTTAAACCTGCGTTATGAGTACGCTTTATCAAAGCTTCAAATTCTTCAAGGCGTTTGGCTGGATCAACAGCCAGATCTGGATTTACGTTATAATAATCTTTTACCGCATAAGGAGAACCTGCTCTTCCTTTTACTACTTCGGGATCATCATTTGAAATTCCATACGCTGTATAATCACGCACCAAAGCATGATGAGGTACACCAGTATACCAAATATAGGTAACTCCTAAATCTTTTATTTCGTGAAGTGCTTTATCTGTAAAATCATTAAACTTTCCAACTCCATTCTCTTCTATGGTTCCCCAGGGTTTATTTGTTTTATTTTTATTTCCAAACAGGCGTGTAAAAACTTGATAAACTACAACTTTCTTTTCTGTTGTAGTATCTTCTTTTGCTGTACTCATTTTTAAATCTTGTGTTTTACATGCCGAAAACAGTACAGTTAATGTAATTCCGGCTGTAATTAATCTTTTGCTAATCATATAATGGGTTAATCTAAATATAGCTTATAATTTTCTAAAAACCTCTAAAGGCTCAAAAAACAATTTTCTAAATGTAGCTCATTTTTTAAAACTCCGAACAAGATTAATAGGCTTTATACCGTTTTAAAATCGAAATAAGCCAACTACAACGTGAGAGTTCGTTGTTTTGTTGAAAAAATAAATACTCTCGATTTTCCCAATTTGCGTGTTGAAGACTTATTATAAATTAATGCTAATATCCGCCAGAGGTTCTAACCTTTTTTATAAATTTGACAAAAATTTAATCAGTTGAAGAAATCACTCTTTTTCATATTTACTTGTCTGTCTTTTTTAAGCGTCAAATTCACTTTCGCGCAAGCAAAAAAAACTGCTCAAACTCCGAAAACAATCATCATTGAGAATGCTGATTATTCTGATGTAGATCAGGTTAATGCTCCGGATGCTCTTTTGCTAACCGGAAATGTAAAAATAAACCATGACGGAGTTGTGCTTACGTGTAATAAAGCTTACTTTTTTCAAAAAGAGAATTATTTAAAAGCATTTGGAAATGTACAATTAGTACAGGGAGACACTTTATTCTTAAACAGTAAATATGCAGAATATAGCGGGAATGCGAAAAAGGCTTTTGCAACAGGAGATGCTGTTTTAACCTCGCCAGATGCTACATTGCGAACTGATACGATTAACTTTGACCGAAATGTTCAGGAAGCTTTCTACAACACTAAAGGAACTATTGTAAACAAGGACAATACTCTAGTGAGTAAATCTGGAAGATATTATGCCGAACAAAAGAAATTCCAGTTCCTGACTGAAGTAGTTATTACAAATCCTAAATATGTAATCAAATCCAATCATTTGGATTATTACAGCAATTCAGGTCATACTTATCTTCTTGGACCTTCTACTATTACAAGTAAAGAAAATTATATTTATACCGAAAAAGGTTTTTACGACACAAAGAAAAACTTAGCCCATTTTCTGAGAAAATCGTATATAAAATATGATGATCGGCGTATAGAAGGCGATAGTTTGTTTTACAACCGAAATACCGAATTTGCATCGGCGACGCGAAATGTCAAGATTACAGATTCTATTAATAAAGGAATTGTAAAAGGGCATTATGCAGAACTTTTCAAACTAAAAGATTCCATGTTTGTAACCAAAAGAGCCGTTGCAATCAATTTAGTTGAAAATGACTCGGTTTACATTCACGGACAGAAATTAATGGTTACCGGAAAAGAAGGCGAAAGAATTTTGAGAGCGTATAAAAATGTACGTTTCTTTAAAATTGACATGAGCGGTAAATGTGATTCTATACATTCTGATTCTAAAATTGCCTTAACCAAATTAATTGGAAACCCGATTATTTGGAATGGAGAAAGCCAGATTACCGGCGATATCATGCATCTGATTGGCGATAAAACCACACGAAAGATAGATTCGTTAAAAGTTTTAAATAACACTTTCCTCATCTCAAAAGATACACTTGGAACTGGATATAATCAAGTCAAGGGACTCAATCTATTTGGAAAATTTCGGGACGGTAAACTCCATTATGTTGACATAATCAAAAACACCGAAGTCATTTATTACAGTCGGAATGATCAGAACGAACTCGTAGGAATTGATAAAAGCGTAAGCAGTAAAATCAATTTGATTCTGGAAGACAATAAAATTGAGACTCTTACCCTTTTCAACAATGTTGATGGCGATATGTTTCCGGAAGATGAACTTCCCGAAAATGCCCGTAAACTTCGAGGAATGGTCTGGCGCGGTGACGAACGTATCAAATCCAAAGACGATATTTTCACCGCAGAAGAAAATGAAATGAACGAAAAACTAATTCAGCAAGGGAAAGAAGAAGAGGAAAAAGGGAAAAATGTCCCAATGAAAGTCAGAAAGGAAACTTTAGATTACGACAAAAAGAAACCCGCTGTTAAACCTGCAATAACACCTAAGAAAAAATAGTTTTCAGTCACAGTAACAGTTTTCAGTTATTCTTAAGACTGAAAAGTGTGATTACGATTAACCTAAAAATCTTAGTATCTCAGCATCTCAGCAACTTAGAAGCTTAAAAAAAATGAATCCAGATTTTATAAAATACCAGGCACAAACTTCTCCTTATCCTTTAGGAATGGAAGTTTCGCACGCCATTGGTTCATACATATACGACACAAACGATAAAAAATATTTAGATTTCGTTGCCGGAGTTTCAGCTTGTACACTTGGGCATCAGCATCCAAGAGTAAATCAGGCAATAAAAGACCAACTGGATAAATATTCTCACGTAATGGTTTATGGAGAATATTCGCAGAGTCCAGCTGTTCAATATTGTAAAATGATGGCTTCGCTCCTGCCTGAATCACTTAACAAAACGTATTTAGTTAATTCGGGTACGGAAGCTATTGAAGGCGCTTTAAAATTGGCCAAAAGAACTACTGGGAGAAGTCAGCTCATTTCATGTCATAATGCTTATCACGGAAACACGATGGGATCGATGAGTGTTATGGGATTTGAAGAACGCAAACAAGCCTTTAGACCATTGCTTCCGGATGTCGATTTTATTACTTTCAATAACGAAGAAGATTTACAAAAGATAACAACCCGAACAGCAGCCATTCTTTTAGAAACTATTCAGGGCGGTGCCGGTTTTATTCAGCCGGAAAACAATTTTTTACAAAAGGTAAAAAAACGCTGTGAAGAAGTTGGCGCTTTAATGATTGTAGACGAAATCCAGCCAGGTTTTGGAAGAACAGGAAAACTCTTTGGTTTTCAGAATTACGATGTCGTTCCCGACATTGTCGTAATGGGTAAAGGAATGGGCGGTGGAATGCCTGTTGGAGCTTTTACAGCATCTGCAGAAAGAATGGATCTTTTAACCGAAAACCCAAAATTAGGTCATATTACTACTTTTGGAGGTCACCCTGTCATTGCGTCAGCCTGTTTAGCTACTTTGCAGGAATTAACTGAAACAAATTTAATGGCAGAAACGCTGGAGAAGGAAAAACTCTTCAGATCGCTTTTGGTACATCCTTTGATAACAGAAGTTAGAGGAAAAGGATTAATGCTCGCAGCAATGACAGAATCTGCTGAAATTACCAACGAAGTCATTTTAAGTTGTCAGGACAAAGGATTGATCTTATTTTGGCTTTTATTTGAAGGATGTGCTATACGAATTACACCTCCTTTAACTATTTCAGAAGAGGAAATTAGAGAAGGCTGCGCGATTATTTTAGAGGTTATGGATGAAATAATGAAAAAGAATACGAAATAAAAACCATCCTAATTTTCATACACTCTAATTAACATGACATTGGTTTCAACTTGCTCTATATTTTGATGAAACTTTTCAGCATTAACAGAAAAAAGACAAAACTGAAGCTAATCTCTTGATAATAAAAGAGATTTCTTCCCAAAACAGAATAAAAAACGCTATATATTGTTAATTAAATTGTTCAAAACAATTAATTTCTTATCCTTACAACAATTATATGGTTGCCTAAATTTATATCAGGCTAATTTCAAATACACGAAGTATGCAATTAAGCAACGAAGAAGAAGATTATAACCTATCCCTATCCAAATTTGAGTCGATGTTAAAAACGAACAAAGTACTCTTTTTTGATTCTGAAGAATTCGAAGAAATCATTCTTCATTATTTAGACATAGGTAAGGCTAATTTAGCAAAAAAGGCCTTAAAACTTGCATTAGATCAGCATCCAAAATCTACAGGCTTAAAATTAGTACAAGTAGAAATGCTGGTTTATGATGATAAACTCGATCTGGCTGAAAAGCTTCTGAATGAGTTGTACGCAATTGAACCTAACAACGAGGAAATCTACATCCAAAAAGCCAATATCTGTTCTAAAAGAGATCAACACGAAAAAGCAGTTGAACTGTTAAAAATCGCGTTGCAATACACTGATGATTATGCTGATGTGTATAATTTGATTGGAATGGAATATCTTTTTATGGATAATCTCGAGCTGGCAAAAGAGAATTTTATTAAATGTCTTGAAGAAGATTTAGAAGATCAATCTGCTCTTTATAACGTGGTATACTGTTTTGAATTTTTAGATCAAAATCAGGAAGCTATTGTATATCTTAACGAATATATTAACCGAAATCCGTACAGCGAAATTGCATGGCATCAGCTTGGACGTCTTCATTATGGCGTAAAAGAATATGAAAATGCTATTCGTGCATTTGATTATGCAACGTTGATTGATGACGAATTCTTAGGCGCTTTTATGGAAAAAGCAAAAGCTTATGAACGTCTGAAAAAATATAATGAAGCGATTGAAAGCTATAACAGAACCATCGAATTAGACGATGCAACATCTTATGCCTTGCTTCGAATTGGTAAATGTTATGAGAAACTAGGGAATTTAGCGAAAGCGATTCAATATTATAACCAGACTGTTCATGAAGATCCACTTTTAGACAAAGGCTGGATTGCCATAACCGATTTTCATCTTCGCCAGAAAAACTATCAAAAAGCATTGTTTTTTGTCAATAAAGCTTTGGCAATCGACAATCAAAATCGTTTGTACTGGAAAAGATATGCGACAATCAACAAACACATGAATTTCTTTGAAGAAGCCGAATTCGGTTTTAGAAAAGCGGTTGAGTTTGGAGATTATGCGTTAGATACCTGGTTGTACTGGGTTGATATTCTACAGTTTTTAGGAGAATTCGAAAGTGCTATTCAGACTTTGTTACAAGCGTCAGAATATTTTCCTGAAGAAAACGAAATCGAATATCGTTTGGCTGGATTGTACTTTATGATTCAAGACACCACAAAAGCGAAGTTCCACTTAAGCAATGGATTACGTCTTAATTTTGATAATTACATCTTAATTGAAGATTTATTTCCGGTTGTATGGTCAAAGAAAACAGTTAAAAATTATATAGAAAAACATCGTAAATAATAATGGTTGATATTTTATTAAGAAGACGTTTTGGATTATTGGGGCGCAACATTAGCTACTCTTTTTCAAAAGGTTATTTTACAGAAAAATTTAACAATGAAGTCTTTGCTGGTAACAGCTACGAGAATTTTGACATTTCGGAAATTAATTATTTCACCGAATTAATTAAAAACAACCCGGATTTAAAGGGTTTAAATGTTACTATTCCGTATAAAGAACAAGTTATTCCTTTCTTAGATAAACTATCGCGAAAAGCTACTTTAATTGGTGCTGTTAATACTATAAAATTTACTAAAAATGGTAAATTAAAAGGTTACAATACTGATTATTACGGATTCAAAAAGTCATTAGAACCACTTTTAGAGCCCCATCATAAAAAAGCCCTAATCTTGGGAACTGGAGGCGCTTCTAAAGGTGTTGCTTTTGCTCTTGATGAATTAGGCATTCCCTATACTTTTGTTTCCAGAGAAGCCAAAGAAAATATTATCGATTACGATTTGATCAACGCTACAACTTTTGACAATTTTCAAATCATAATCAATTGTACGCCAGTTGGAACAAGTCCGAACATTGACGCCTGTCCAAACCTGCCGTATGAGTTTTTTACAGAAAAACATATTGCTTACGACTTAATTTACAATCCGGCCGAAACTACTTTTCTAAAATTAGCAAAAGAAAGAGGTGCTGTGATAAAAAACGGTCACGACATGCTGATTTATCAGGCAGAAAAAGCGTGGAAAATCTGGAACAAATAAAAAGAAGTAAAAAATAAAATGTTAATGTATTTTTTGTATTTTTAAATCACTTATTAACAGATGGTTATGAGAAAAATACAATTACTTAGCATTTTATTTTTTTTATTTAACAATCTACTTTCAGCTCAGGAAAATGATACCCTACAAAGTCCTTTCTCTGAGCCTCGTTATCACTATTTTCTTAAGACAATTATATTTTTTGATGAGTATTTAGATACCGATAATGGATCATTTAACACTACTCAATTACGTGTTCTGCTTCCAATTGGAAACAAAGCCTGGAATTTACGCTTTGATCTTCCATTAATTTCAGCAAATACCAGCTCCATTAACAAAACAGCAATTGGAGACGTCGGTATGGGAATAAGTTATATTCCTTATATGAAAAATACAAACGGAATTGCAGTAAGAGCAAGAGTGTATGCCAATACTGCAGCAGATCCAAATTTTGGAACTGGAAAATGGGTTGCAATGCCCGCAGTAATTTATGGAAAATATTTATTTGAAAAAAAATTCCTATGGCTGTCAACTCTAGAATATCAAGGAAGTTTTGCTGGTCAAAATGATCGAAACGACATCAGTGTGACTGTTTTTGAAAATGTAGTACTTCACTTTTTTGGAAAAAATTGGGTCGCAGGAGATGTCGCTTTTAGATATAATTCTATGATCGAAGGTTTTCAAAACAATGCTTTCGTAGAATTTGGACGAAAAATTACCCCGACAAATTTAGTTTACATACATCCAAGCGCAGGATTTGGCGCAAACAGAACCTACAATTTCGGAATTGAAATGGGGGTTTTGATTCTTTTCTAGTCAAAGAAAAAAATCAATAGAACCTTACTAATTTATATTTTTACAGTAATAATCAAAAAAAGAATGCAGATTTTGAATTTATGGATACCTCAGTTATTCAATCAAAAGCCATTCAACATAATAGTGAATAAGCTTAAAGAATAGGAATTTCGTCTTAAAATACAGCATAATCAAGCGATTTATTTTGTATTTAGAAACACCTTTACTATCTTTCGCTCTGTTTAAAATAAAAACCTTATACATTTTAAAGATGTTAGAAGAAAAGAATGATAACCTGCATGATGCAGACGGAAAATCAGGAATCGAGATCAATGATTCTACAGCAAATGATGCAATTGAAACATCTAATCCTGAAACTTTAGTTGAAAATTCAGCCTTAGAAACTGAAAACTTATCAGATGACACCGAAAATGCTCATCAGGAAGCATTAGATGTTATCACAAATTCTAATGCTGCAGAAAGTGAAGACGAGACTTTAAAAGAACGTCATGATATTCCAATGCAGGACTACAATACATTCTCTCTGGATGCTCTTGTAGATGAATTAAAGAAATTGGTCAATACAGACAAAGTAATGTCGGTAAAAGACCATATTGAAGAAATCAAAAAAGCTTTCTTGCTGCAATATCATCATCTTTTGGAGGAAAAGAAAGAAGAATTTCTGGCTTCTAACACGGATCCAAATGAAGAATTTGAATATCACCTGCCTTTAAAATTAAAATTCGACGAATATTATAATGTTTTTAGAGATAAAAAAAATACTCATTTTAAACATTTACAGACTAATTTAAAAACGAATTTAGATACCCGTCTGGCTATTGTTGAAGAATTAAAAGAACTGATTAATCCTCAGGAAAATATAAAAGACACTCTTAAACATTTCAATGAATTAAGAGAAAGATGGAAAAATGCAGGTGCAATTCCAAAAGACAAATACAATCACGTTTGGAATAATTATCATTTTCATGTAGAAAATTTCTACGATTATCTTCATTTAGACCGCGAGGCAAGAGATTTAGATTTTAAACACAACTTAGAGTTAAAACAAAAAATAATCGCACGTGTTGAAGAGCTTGCAAATGATGCTGACGTAAATAAGGCGTTCCGTGAATTACAGGATTTACACCGAATCTGGAAAGAAGATATTGGACCGGTTTCTAAAGAACACCGTGATACAATCTGGAATCAATTTAGTGAATTAACAAAAAAAATACACGACAAAAGAGAAGTATTGTTCGAAAACCAAAGAGCAAACGAACAGCAGAATCTTGAAATTAAAAAAGAAATCATTTCTAAAATAGCTGTTTTAGGTACTGAAAAAGTAAACTCTCACTCTCAATGGCTGGTGCAAATTCAAAAAGTAGAAGACTTAAGAAATGAGTTTTTTGCAGCAGGAAAAGTCCCGTCTGAGGTTAACGAGGAAACCTGGGCTGCATTTAAAACTGCCGTTAGAAATTTCAATGCATTTAAAAATTCTTTCTATAAGGATATCAAGAAAGATCAAAATGACAATTTAAATAAAAAACTTGCTCTTGTAGCTAAAGCAAAAGAATTACAGGAAAGCACCGATTTTCAGGCGACAACTCCTGTAATGAAACAAATTCAGGAAGAATGGAAACAAATCGGGCACGTTCCTAAAAAATATTCAGACAAAATCTGGAAAGAGTTTAAAGATGCCTGCAATCATTATTTTGATAAATTAAAAGAACACAAATCTGAAGAAAACAGCGAAGAAGTAGCTGCTTTTGACAACAAAAAAGCATATTTGGAAGTTCTAAGAGCTTTTCAGTTAACAGGAGATCACAAAACAGATTTGGATGGCATAAAAGCACATATAGAAACCTGGAAAGGATTTGGAAAAGTGCCTTTTTCAAGACGTCATATCGAAGGAAAATTCAATAAAATCCTGGATGCTCTTTTTGAAAAATTAAGCCTAAGCAAAAAAGAATCTGAAATGATGCGTTTTGCAAATCGTATTGATTCTTTATCAGATAGCAATGATACTCGTAAATTAGATAACGAAAAAATCTTTATTATGCGTAAAATTGAAGAGGTTCAAAATGAAATTTTCCAATTAGAGAACAATATTCAGTTTTTTGCTAATACGAAAAACGCTAAAAAAGAGAATTCTATTGTCACAGAAGTACGCAAAAACATTGCAATTCACAAAGAAAGTCTTGAGGTTTGGAAAGACAAACTGAAACAATTAAGAAATTTAGGTCAGGAATAGATCTGAGTTAAAACAAATTATATAAAGGTGTAGTGAGAGATATTCATTACACCTTTTTTTTGTTTGAATGCTTTTTCTATATCGCAAAGCACGCAAGATTTTTTCATTTGCACCTTATAGAAAAAGTAAAGTTCGCAAAGCTTGATCTGCACAAAGCTTTGCGAACTTTTTATTGACCTGAACAATGTAATAAAAAAAACCTTGCGTGCTTTGGGTATAAAATTCATACCAATCGAAAAAACTTAACATTCTGGTTAAACTCTATAAAACAATTCTGTAAAATATTGATTATATTTGATTTACCACATTATCATTTGATAATCAAACCAATAACAACATTTTATTAATTTTAATACCACACAAATGAAATTTACAAGAAAAGCACACGCCAACTGGAAAGGAACCGGTATGGAAGGAACAGGAACTATTAGTACTCAAAGTACCACTTTAGATAATGCTCAACTCTCTTTTAAAACAAGATTCGCTGACGGTGTTGGTACAAACCCGGAAGAATTAGTTGCAGCAGCTCATTCCGGCTGTTTTACCATGCAATTAAGCTTTTTATTAAACGAAGCAGGATTCACTGCAGATGATTTAACTACAGAAGCGACAGTAACCTTTGAAGATGGTTCTATAACTTTAATCCATTTAGACCTAAAAGGAAAAGTTCCATCAATTTCTGCAGAGGAATTTACAGCTACAGCCAATAAAGCAAAAGAAATCTGTCCGATTTCTAAATTATTAAATACCACAATTACATTATCAGCTGAATTAATTAGCTAAAAAAAATTAAGCATAAAAAAAACCATTCGCCGCAGCGAATGGTTTTTTCTATTTATAACGAAAGCCTATTACATTTTAGCTTTTAATGCTTTAGCTTCAGCTGTCATTTCAAGAGCACTGTAAACCCCTAATAATGTTTTAGAAACATCTTCGTTTTTAGGATCTAACTCATTTGCTTTTTTAAGGTAAGGAATTACACCTTTAAAAACATTTTCTCTTTGTGCTTTTAAAACATCGTAACGTTTCATATCTTTCGCAGAAGTACCTAATTTATTCATTTCATCAATGATCGGTTTTTCTGCTTCTAATTTTAATGCAGCAAGATTTAAATAAGCATTTGTATAGTTAGGATTAATTTCAATCGCTTTTAAGTAATATTTCTCAGCGTCTGCATTGTTTTTTGCACCTGAACTAATTACTCCTAAGTTGAATACTAAATCAGCATTGTTTGGATCTTTCTCTAAAGCCTCACCAACTAATTTTTTGTACATATCAAAATCTTTAGTCTCAAGATATAAATTAGCTTCAGTTAAGATTAAAGAAGTATCTTCCGGATTTGCTTTTCTTGCATCTGCGATTGCTTTTTTAGCCTCTTCAGTACGTCCTTTTTGAACTAAGATCAAAGCTAAGTTTTTGTAGATTTCACCTCTTTTTGAAGGAATAGCTTCTGTTTTAGGTTTTTCGTGAGTACCTAATTTTACAGCCATATCTCTTTCTTTAGCATTAGCAAAGTTATCTTCGTTACCACTCGCTTTATTTGAAGCTAAAAACAAAGTCCCTTTTCCAGAGTAGTTCAGTTTTTTCAATTCCTCATACATTGGCAAAGCAAGATCAAAATCTTGTGCATTTACCGCTGTTGAAGCCGCATAATACAAGTTAATTGTATCATTTCTGTCTAAAGCATAAGCATCATATAATTTTTTTGCTCCTTCAACATTTTTGTTTGACTGAGTATCTGCAATAGCAGAGTTAATCAATTTTGCTTTGATACTGCTAATAGAAGTCGCTGCCTGAGTTGAATACTTCTGTTTTCCTGAAGTTTTTTCAATCTCAATTAATTTCTTGTAACTTTCAGCTGCAGCAGTTAAGTTTTTGCTTTCTTCTACTTTTTTATCAGCAAGCTCTAAATAAGCATTTCCTTTTACAAAATAAAATTGCGCCTGCTCTGTATCTTTAGCATTTGCAACCATATTTTCAGCATCATTTAAAATTGTAATTGCTCCCTGAGCATCTCCTCCTTTTAAAGCTTTTTCAGCACCTTTAATCTGATCTTTTTGTGCAAAAGAAGCCATAGAGATCAATAATGCTGAAGCAAGTATTACATATTTACTTTTCATAGTGATATTTATTTGTATTTAAATTTCTTTTTATTCTATTTTAATTATTCTTCAGACTCCTCTTCTTCGGCATCCTCTTCATCATCAATTACTTCATCATCAGAATCATCATCGTCTTCTACAGGTCCATCATCTTCCAAAACTTCCAAATCCGGTTTAACTCTTTCAATTCCGGACTCAATCACGTTTCCATCTTCATCCACAACTACTTCTTCAGCATCATCTTTCATTACTTTTGTAACGGCGGCGATAGAATCTTTCCCTTTAAGATTAATCAATCTGACACCCTGAGTTGCACGTCCCATAACACGTAAATCATCAATTGCCATTCTAATTGTCAATCCGGATTTATTGATAATCATTAAATCATCCGCGTCAGTTACAGCATTGATAGAAATCAATTTACCTGTTTTTTCAGTAATGTTAAGCGTTTTAACCCCTTTACCTCCACGGTTTGTAATTCTATATACATCTTCTCCGTCTTCGTCAACTAATTTGGTACGTTTTCCGTATCCGTTTTCAGTTACTACTAAAATCTGAGATTCCGTAATATCATTTTTATCAACAGTTACCATTCCGATTACTTCATCCGAATCATCTTTTAAAGTAATACCACGAACTCCTGAAGCCGTTCTTCCCATCGGACGCGTTTTAGTTTCCTCAAAACGAACCAATTTACCAGACTTCACAGCCATAATAATTTGGCTTTCTCCGTTCGTTAACTGTGCTCCGATTAATTCATCTCCTTCTTTAATAGTAATAGCTGCTACACCATTTGCTCTCGGTTTAGAATATTTCTCTAAAGAAGTTTTCTTCACCTGGCCTTTTTTAGTAACCATTACAAGGTTATGTGTATTGATGTAATCTTTATCTTTTAAGTCTTGTGTGCAAATAAAAGCTTTTACTTTATCATCGCTTTCAATATTTACAAGATTCTGAATTGCTCTACCTTTTGCTGTTTTACTACCTTCAGGAATTTCATAAACACGCATCCAGAAACATTTTCCTTTCTGTGTAAAGAACATCATATATTGGTGGTTTGTAGCTACGAACATGTGCTCCAAGAAATCCTGATCTCTTGTTCCGGCACTCTTCTGCCCAACCCCACCTCTATTTTGAGTTTTATATTCTGATAAGTTTGTACGTTTGATATAACCTGCATGTGAAATTGTAATAACCACACTTTCGTCAGCAATTAAATCCTCAATACTTACATCACCACCAGAATATTCGATTTGAGAACGACGATCATCTCCATATTTATCACGGATTTCAGTAAGTTCTTCTTTAATTAAGTCAGTTCTTAAATTAACATCTGCTAATAAAGCTTTCAAATGCTCAATTAACTTCATTAATTCGTCAAATTCAGCTCTTAATTTATCCTGCTCCAGACCTGTTAACTGACGTAAACGCATCTCAACAATCGCACGAGCCTGAATATCTGACAATTTAAATCTTTCGATTAATTTCTCTCTTGCCTCATCAGTATTTTTAGATCCTCTAATTAACGCAATTACTTCATCAATATTATCAGAAGCAATAATTAAACCTTCTAAAATATGCGCTCTTTCTTCTGCTTTACGCAATTCAAACTGCGTTCTTCTTACTACTACATCGTGACGGTGCTCAATGAAATAATGAATCATATCTTTCAGATTCAATAATTGAGGACGTCCTTTTACTAATGCAATATTATTTACACTAAAAGAAGATTGCAATTGAGTATACTTATATAAAGTATTTAAAACCACGTTTGGCGTAGCATCACGTTTTAAAATATAAACGATACGCATACCTGTCCTATCCGATTCATCACGGATATTAGCAATACCTTCTATTTTTTTCTCGTTAACTAGATCAGCCGTACGTTTGATCATCTCGGCTTTGTTAACCTGATAAGGAATTTCAGTTACAATGATACATTCTCTTCCATCAACCTCTTCAAAACCAACTTTCGCACGCATTACAATACGGCCTCTACCCGTTTTAAAAGCTTCACGAACACCTTCATAACCATATATTACACCACCAGTTGGAAAATCTGGCGCTTTAATATGTGTCATTAATTCGTCAACTTCAATATCGTTATTATCTAAGTACGCTAAAGTACCATTGATAACTTCAGTTAAATTGTGTGGTGGCATATTGGTTGCCATACCAACTGCAATACCTGTTGCTCCATTTACTAATAAAGTCGGAACTTTTGTAGGCATTACTTTTGGTTCATATAAAGTATCGTCAAAGTTTAGCTGAAAATCAACAGTTTCTTTTTCGATATCTGCCATAATTTCCTCAGAAATTTTGCGCATTCTGGCCTCAGTATAACGCATTGCTGCCGGACTATCTCCATCGACAGATCCAAAGTTACCTTGACCATCAACTAATAAATATCGCATACTCCACTCCTGAGCCATACGAACCATTGCGTCATAAACAGAGGTATCTCCGTGCGGGTGGTACTTACCCAGAACCTCTCCCACGATTCTTGCAGATTTTTTATGGGCAGATCTTGAAGTTACTCCCAAATCATACATTCCATAAAGAACTCTTCGATGCACTGGTTTCAAGCCATCTCTAACATCAGGAAGTGCTCTTGATACAATTACTGACATCGAATAATCGATGTAAGCTGATTTCATTTCATCTTCAATGTTAATAGGAATTAACTTTTCTCCTTCAGACATAAGTTGTTATATTAAATAATTATAATAGTTTCAAAGCGTGCCAAGATACGTTTTTTTAAAATTTTTTCAGCTATTTCCTTACACTTATTTAAATGATTTATTAACAACTTTATTTTGGCTTTTAGTTAATAAATTAAGCGTTTTTTAACGCTTTTATTCTCTTTTTTTTCGTCTATTAGCTGTCAGGAGATCTTGACAGGTACGGTTTTTGTTTTTAAAACAGTAATTCACTAAATTTACAATACCAATTATATATTATGGATGATAATTTTTCACCAAGAGTAAAAGATGTTATTACGTACAGTAAAGAAGAGGCATTACGTTTAGGCCACGACTTTATTGGTACAGAACATCTCATGCTGGGTATTTTAAGAGATGGTAACGGAAAAGCTATTCATATACTTAATAACCTGGCTGTCGATTTAGATCATTTACGTAGGAAAGTAGAAATACTTAGCCCTGCCAACCTGAGCGTTGAAGTAAATGCAGAAAAGAAAAACCTTCATCTTACCCGACAGGCCGAAAGAGCCCTGAAGACCACTTTTCTTGAAGCAAAAGTATTTCAAAGTTCATCAATAAGCACGGCACACCTGCTATTATGTATCTTGCGCAACGAAAACGATCCAACAACCAAGCTGCTGAATAAACTAAAAATTGATTATGACGTAGCTAAAGAACAGTATTTAAATATGACTCCAAACGAAGAAGAATTCTTAGAAAACTTGCCAAGAAACGAATCGTACAATGACGATTCAGGACAAGATGACAGTCTAAAAGAAAGTAGTTTTAATAATCCCGCCAATAAGTCAAACAAAAAATCCAAGACTCCGGTATTGGATAATTTTGGGAGAGATTTAACAGAAATGGCTGAAGAAGGGAAACTAGATCCAGTTGTGGGACGCGAAAAAGAAATTGAACGTGTTTCGCAAATTCTAAGCCGTAGAAAAAAGAATAATCCACTTCTTATTGGAGAACCTGGGGTTGGTAAATCTGCTATCGCAGAAGGACTTGCCTTACGTATTATTCAAAAGAAAGTATCCCGTATCCTTTTCCACAAACGTGTTGTTACTTTAGATTTAGCCAGTTTAGTTGCCGGAACTAAATACAGAGGACAGTTTGAAGAAAGAATGAAAGCCGTGATGAACGAGCTTGAAAAAAACGATGATATTATTCTTTTTATTGATGAGATCCACACTATTGTAGGTGCCGGCGGAGCAACAGGTTCACTTGATGCTTCCAATATGTTCAAACCTGCTTTAGCAAGAGGAGAAATTCAATGTATTGGTGCTACTACTCTTGATGAGTATAGACAGTATATTGAAAAAGATGGTGCTTTAGAAAGACGTTTCCAAAAAGTAATTGTAGAACCAACTTCTGTTGAAGAAACAATCGCTATTTTGAACAACGTAAAAGATAAATACGAAGATCACCACAATGTGACTTATACTCCGGAAGCTATTGAAGCTTGTGTTAAGTTAACCAACAGATATATGTCTGAGCGTTTCTTACCGGACAAAGCTATTGATGCAATGGATGAAGCAGGATCACGCGTACACATTACCAATATTGATGTTCCAAAACAAATTCTGGATTTAGAGCGTCAGTTAGAAGAAGTTCGTGAGCTTAAAAATATGGTTGTTAAAAAACAAAAATATGAAGAGGCAGCAAAACTTCGTGATGATGAAAAACGTATCGAAAAAGACCTTGCTCTAGCACAAGAACAATGGGAAGAAGATTCTAAAAACAACAGAATTGAAGTTACAGAAGATAACGTAGCCGATGTTGTTTCGATGATGACTGGAATTCCTGTAAACAGAATTGCACAAACAGAAAGCAACAAATTGGCTCAATTGCCTGAATTAATTCAGAACAAAGTAATTGGTCAAAATGATGCCGTTCTTAAAATTGCACGTTCTATTCAACGTAACAGAGCCGGACTTAAAGATCCGAACAAACCAATTGGTTCATTCATTTTCTTAGGTCAGACTGGTGTTGGTAAAACGCAATTAGCAAAAGTATTAGCAAAAGAATTATTTGACTCTGAAGATGCTTTAGTTCGTATCGATATGAGTGAATACATGGAGAAATTTGCGATTTCTCGTTTAGTTGGAGCGCCTCCGGGATATGTCGGGTACGAAGAAGGCGGTCAATTGACTGAAAAAGTTCGCAGAAAACCTTACTGTGTAGTTCTTTTAGACGAGATTGAAAAAGCACACCCGGATGTATTCAATATGATGCTTCAGGTTTTAGATGATGGATATTTAACTGATAGTTTAGGTCGTAAAATTGACTTTAAAAATACCATCATTATTATGACATCTAACGTTGGTGCACGCCAATTGAAAGATTTTGGACAAGGAGTTGGATTTGGTACTGCTGCAAGAACAGCTCAGGCTGATGAAAATTCAAAAAGTATTATCGAAAATGCATTGAAGAAAACTTTTGCTCCTGAGTTCTTAAACAGAATTGATGACGTAATTGTATTTAATGCTTTAGAAAAAGCTGATATCGACTTGATTATCGAAATCGAATTGAAAAAACTATATTCTCGTATTGCAGAGTTAGGTTACAAATTAAGCTTAACAGACAAAGCCAAAGCATTTATTGCTGAAAAAGGTTTTGATAAACAATTTGGAGCGAGACCATTAAAAAGAGCAATTCAGAAATACGTTGAAGATTTGTTAGCAGAAGAAATCATCACTTCGAAAATTCATTCCGGAGATGAAATCTTAATGGACTTAAAAGATGATTCACAAGAATTATCAGTAGAAATTCACAAAGCCGAAGAGCCGACAAATCAGTAAATTAGTTAAAATTTATAACAGAAATAACTTACCCGTTACGTTTTCATAACATAACGGGTATTTTTTTTAAAGAAATCACTATCTTTAGTAAAAGCAAATAGCTATTTTTGAATTTAAATTCTAAAACAAAACCTGTTGGGTAGTGAAATTAAAAAAAACATTTAAACACATAGAAACATAGATTTTTACTTTACTAAAGAAAGGAAAATCAAAAGAAACTAGTTTCTAACACATAACAAACTATGTGAATTTATGCAAGTGAAACGCCTTTTATCCAGTTTCAAATACTATGTTTCTATGTGTTTAAAATAATTACAACCAACAGATCATAAAACTAAATAAAAACATATGCTTCAAAACAAAGTCATTTTAGGCAGTGAAGAATGGTGCTCATTTCCAGAACTTGGAATCCCGACAATCAAGGCTCGTGTTGATTCCGGCGCTAAAACTTCGGCAATGCACGCTCTAAACATAGCTCCTTTTATAAAAAATGATGCCAATTGGGTTAAATTTGATATTAATCCAATTCAGAATAATATTAAAACCATTATTCATTGTGAAGCACCTTTGGTTGACAAACGAATCGTAAAAAGTTCAAGCGGTTTTAGAGAACATCGTTATGTAATTCAGACCAGCTTAAAAATTGGCGACACTAAATGGCCAATCGAAATGACTTTAACTAATCGCGATTCTATGGGATTTAGAATGCTTTTAGGGCGTGAAGCGATGAGCGGAAGGGTTTTGGTTGATCCGGAACAAAAATATCTCTTAGGCCAACCTACTCCGGAATCTCTTAAAGAATTATATCAAAATTCAGAAAAAGCAAAAACAGGTTTACGAATTGGTCTTTTAGCCAGTAATCCTGAACTATACAGCAACAAAAGAATCATGGAAGCCGGCGAAATGCGCGGACACGAAATGCATTTCCTGAACATAAAGGAATGCTACATGAAACTGGACGCAAAAAAACCTGAAATTCATTACAGAGGCGGAAAAATCCTTAACGAATTTGATGCTATTATTCCAAGAATCAGACCGAGCATTACTTTTTATGGCTGTGCTTTAACGCGTCAGTTTGAAGCTTTGAAGGTTTTTGTTTTGAATTCGGCGACAGCAATTACACAATCTCGTGATAAATTGTATTCACTGCAATTATTATTGAATAGCGGAATTGATATTCCAACGACCGGATTTGCCAATTCTCCGCTCGATACAGACAATCTAATTAAAATGGTAGGCGGTTCACCTTTAATTGTAAAATTATTAGAAGGAACACAAGGAAAAGGTGTCGTTTTAGCCGAAACCAAAAAAGCTGCAGAAAGTGTTATCAATGCTTTTAAAAGTTTAAATGCTAATATCTTAGTTCAGGAATTCATCAAAGAGGCTAACGGAAAAGATATTCGTTGTTTTGTGATTGACGGAAAAGTGGTTGCCGCAATTCAGCGTGAAGCCATGCCAGGCGAATTCAGAGCTAATATTCATCTTGGCGGAACTGCATCTGTAATCAAAGTGACTGCTGAAGAAAAAAAGATCGCTATTAAAGCCGCAAAAGCAATGGATTTAAAAGTGGCCGGTGTTGATATTATTCGTTCTTCAAAAGGTCCGTTATTATTAGAAGTAAACTCTTCCCCAGGTCTTGAAGGCATCGAAGGCGCAACCAACAAAGATGTTGCCGGAGAAATGATTAGAGCGATTGAAAAGAATTTTAAACTGTAATTAAATTCATTTAAACTTAATTCCTTATTCATAATTCAGAAGCTTTGTCGAAGTTTAAAACTTTGGCAAAGCTTTTTTATTTAACTTTAATAAAACAAAAAAAGAATAAAACGATGCATTTTCCTTACTTAGACATAATTATCAGAAGCGTTGCAGTCTATTTTTTCATGACAATAGCTTTACGAGTATTCGGCAAAAAAGAACTTTCACAATTAAACACTGCCGATATTATTCTGATTTTATTAATTAGCAATTCTGTTCAAAATGCAATGGTTGGTCCGGACACCAGTCTTCTTGGCGGATTAGTCGCGGCATTGGTTTTATTTGTAATCAACTTTGCCATTAAAAAATTAACCCGCAACTCTAAAACTTTAAGCAATTTATTACTTGATAAACCTGAAGTCCTAATTCACGACGGAAAACTTGATTTTAAAACTTTAAGCAGATTAGATATTTCACACGACGAATTAAAAGAAGCTGCGCGTGAACATGGTTTAGAACATCTTACAGACATTAAGCTTGCTATGTTAGAAATTGATGGAACAATCAGTATCATTTCTGCAGATCAAAAACATCTTAAACAGACGCATTACAAACGAAAACACAATCGTAAAAACTTACAGAATTTATGATTTTCAAAAGAGCACAAAAAAGCCGATTTCAAGAAATCGGCTTTTTTATTATTTAATCAAAATGTGATTTTATCTCACATTTTTCAATAATCACATTACGAAATAAATACACTTAGAATAAAGTAAACGATACCCGCTAATATAGCTGAAATTGGAATAGTTAAAATCCAAGCCCAGATTAAACTTACTGTTACTCCCCATCTTACAGCAGAAACACGCTTTGTTAATCCAACACCAATGATAGATCCTGTAATAGTATGCGTTGTACTTACCGGAATTTTTAAGTGTTCTGTAAAGTAAAGTGTCAGAGCTCCAGCTGTTTCAGCTGCAACACCTTCAAACGAACTTACTTTAGTAATTTTAGAACCCATTGTTTTTACAATCTTCCATCCTCCACTTAAAGTTCCTGCAGCAATTGCAGAATAACATGCCAACGGAATCCAACTTGGCATTACACCTTTAATACCTGCATCATCATTTGGCAAAACAACATCTAACCAGGCATCCATGTGAACACCAGGATTTGTATTAATATATACTGCAACAGCCGCTGCAATAATCCCCATTACTTTTTGAGAATCGTTACCTCCGTGACCTAAACTAAAAGCTGCAGAAGATAATAACTGCATTTTCTTTAAAGCCGCATCAGCCTGATGTAAATTCAAACTACTGAATATCAAGCAGAATGCACTAACAGTTAAAACAATAAAAGCAACTAAGAACCATTTAATATTATGAGAATCAAATACTACACTCCAAAAATGAGATTCAAAACGAGGTTTTCCATGCTCTACAATTTCTTCATAAGAAACCATCTGAGCATAAACGAACCAAATAGTCGCAAGCATCAAAGCTACAGTAAAGATTTTTGGTCCAATACTTTTGCGTGAAGCATTAAGCAACCAGATCGAAATCAAATAAGATGCAATAACTCCTAAAAGGGGCGCTAAAACGATAAAAGCAATAATGATAAGAACCCCCGAGGGCATTCCACCGTCTTTACCAGCCTTATACCAGCTTACAATTTCGTACCAGTAATGAGTTGCTCCGTCTTCTCCAACATAACCAGAAAAACCGTGAACCGCAATGGCATGTGCTACAGCTGCTCCGGCAAAACCTCCAATTAAGGTATGTGAAGAACTTGAAGGGATTCCTAACCACCAGGTTAATAAGTTCCAGCAAATTGCCGCAATAACTCCGGCTAAAATTACCACAAGGTTAATTTCCATAGTATGCGCTGTTTTAGCAACAGTATCCGCAACACCAAATCCAAAAACCCAATACGCCAGAAAGTTAAAAAATGCTGCCCAGACAACCGCCTGAAAAGGTGTCAAAACCTTTGTTGCAACAACAGTCGCTATAGCATTTGCCGCATCATGAAAACCATTGATGTAATCAAAAATTAAGGCAAGTACTATAATTAATATAAGTAGCGTCATAAAATTATAACTTCAGAATGAAAAATTGAATTAAGAATGTTTTACAGAAATAGATTCTAGTATGTTCGCAACACTCTTACATTTGTCTGTTGCTGATTCTAAAACAGATAACACCTCTTTATACTTAATAATATTTTTAGCGTCTGTTTCGTTTTCAAAAATTTCAAAAACTGCTTTGTTATAAACGTTATCCGATTTGTTTTCCAGTTTGTTAATTCTGGCACACGCATCTTTAATAACTTTAAAATTCTGTAAGTTTCTCAACTCTTTTACAGCGCTGTCAATGTTTTGACAAGCCTCAAGGTTGATTTCTGTCATCTTTCTGATCGATTTTGTAATCTTATCAACCTGATACAATCTCATACGGCTAGATGCACCGTGAAGATAATCTGCAACGTTGTCAATTGAAGTAATTAACGTGTGAATATCTTCTCTATCAAATGGAGTAATAAAGTTTCTGCTTAACTCAAGGTTAGTCTGACGGGTAATGTCTTCTCCCTTTTGTTCTAATTCGTCAATCTTTTGAAAAAGAATTTCTCTTTCTTTTAATGGTAAATTTACAGCTTCGTGTAAGTTAGAAGCTAATTCAATTAAATTACTTGAAGCCTCTTCAAAAAGTGGAAAGAATTTTTTGTCTTTCGGCACTAAAAATTGGAAAATACTGTTTATTGACATTGTTTTATTTTTGATAGTGCAAAATTACTTCAATAATATTTTGCAATGTTAAGCCATTGTTAACAAATCGTTTTCTATTTGGAAACTCTCAAGGAATAACACCGTGTTTTCTATGTCATTATGTAAGATTCGGTCTTCTTTTACCAAAGGCACAACTTCTCTGTAACTGCTTAAGAACATTTCGATAAAATCGCTTGATTTTAGTGGCTCGCGATACGCAATTGCCTGAGAAGCATTTAGTAATTCGATGGCCAGAATACGCTCTAAATTATCTAAAATCCGTAAGGCTTTTGTCGCTCCGTTGGCTCCCATGCTCACATGATCTTCTTGTCCGTTACTCGAAACAATACTGTCAATACTCGCCGGAGTAGCTAATTGCTTGTTCTGACTTGCAATACTAGCGGCTGTGTACTGCGGAATCATAAATCCGGAATTCAATCCTGGATTATCAACCAAAAAGGCTGGAAGATTGCGCAATCCTGAAATTAACTGATAGGTTCTTCTTTCAGAAATGCTTCCCAATTCTGCTAAAGCAATTGCCATAAAATCTAAAGCTAAAGCTAAAGGCTGTCCGTGGAAATTCCCTCCAGAAATAATCTGATCAGCTTCTATAAATATATTCGGATTATCTGTAACCGAATTGATTTCTGTTTTGAATACTTTTCGAACATAATCAATGGCATCTTTTGAAGCTCCGTGAACCTGAGGCATGCAACGGAAAGAATAGGGATCCTGAACATGTTTCTTTTCCTGAGCGATAATTTCGCTTCCTTCTAAGAACTCAGTAATTCGTTGTGCCGTCACGATTTGCCCTTTGTGTGGACGTATATAATGAATCAATTCATTAAATGGCTCAATTCTTCCATCAAAACCTTCCAAGGAAATAGTTCCGATTAAATCTGCCAAATACGAATATTTATAGGCTTTAATTAAAATATGAGCTCCATAAGCACTCATAAATTGTGTTCCGTTTAGTAAAGCCAAACCTTCTTTTGACTGTAAAACAATGGGGTCCCAGTTAAAGTGTTTTAAAACTTCGGCTGACGCTGTTTTTTTTCCTTCAAAAAGCACCACTCCTTCTCCAATTAAAGGCAATGACATATGAGCTAAAGGCGCTAAATCTCCTGAAGCTCCAAGCGAACCCTGAGTATAAATTATCGGAAGGATATCATTATTATAAAAATCAACTAAACGCTCTAAAGTCTTCAATTGAACTCCGGAATGTCCGTAACTTAAAGACTGAATTTTAAGCAAAAGCATCATCTTTACAATTTCTGACGGAACTTCTTCTCCAGTTCCGCAAGCGTGAGATTTTACTAAGTTTTCCTGTAGCTTAGACAAATTCTCATTTGAGATTTTCACACTGTAAAGTGAACCAAAACCAGTATTGATACCATAAATTGGCGCCGTATGCGACTCCATTTTTTTATCTAAATAATCACGGCATTTCTGTACGTTTACCTTAGCTTCTTCCGATAATTCCAACATTTTATTATTGGCTAAAATCTCTTGTAAGGTTTCTAAAGTTATGGTGTCAGTACTAATATAATGGATATCTCTCATGATGTTTTTTAATTTTGAGACGTCAAAATTCAACAAATCCACATTAAAAAGCAACAATTTATCACAATAATTAAAAATTCATTAAATCCTATGGATCGCTTTCAATTTATCTTTCTCATCAAAACTCTCGGTTTTGAATGCTTTTTAATATCTTTTGATTAAAATTCAACTCTTTACCAATATTTAATTTACCAAAAACAATAGGTCAAATATGTCAAAACCTCAATTTAGGATATTGAATATTAACAAATGCTCAATATTGAATTATTGGGATTTAAATTATTAAAATATTCGCAAAAAGGCTTTTTAGGTTTTTAACTTTTATAAAAATCAGTACTTTTGAAAAATCAAAAATGAAAAGTAACAGCGCAAAATATCAATCTACAATGACAACTCCAACCAGAGTTGCAATTGCTGCTACCATTATTTCTACTACAACAATTACTACCCCTTAGGGGTATACATTTTTACATATAATCCGGGTTATCTATACTTTTTTCTAAAAAGAAGAAAGGTATTGGATACATAAAAATATTTGCATAAAAAGAAAAAATATCACAAAATGAAAGTATTAAAATTTGGCGGAACTTCGGTGGCCAATGCTCAAAATATAAAACTCGTTCTTGACATTGTTAATCAAAAAGCAAAACAAGATCAATTAGTTGTAGTTGTTTCAGCTTTAAGTAAAGTAACCGATTTATTGCAGTCTGCAGCAGCGAAAGCAGCAGCAAACGACGAAAGCTTTAGAGAAGTTGTTGCCGAAATCGAGAAAAAACACCTTGACACACTTAAAGAACTGATTCCGGTAAGCGAGCAAAGCAGTTTATTAAGTCATGTAAAAAGAATCATTAATCATTTAGAAACTTTATTAGACGGCTGCTTCCTTTTAGGGGAATTATCTCCAAGAACTGCTGATACTATTTTAAGTTTTGGAGAATTGCTTTCTTCATTTATTATTGCTCAGGCATATCAGCAAATTGACAAAGATGCTGTTTACAAAGACAGCCGTGAATTGATCAAAACTGATAATAACTTCGGAAAAGCAACTGTTAATTTTGAAGTTTCGAATAAACTAATTCAGGAATATTTTGCTGAAAACAAATCCAGAATCAATATTTTACCCGGATTTATTGCTCAGACTTTAGACGGAATTACCTCAACTTTAGGACGTGGCGGATCTGATTACACTGCTGCAATTATTGCCGGAGCTTTAGATGCAGCACAATTGGAAATCTGGACTGACGTAAACGGAATGTTTACTGCCAACCCAAAAATTGTAAAACAGGCACAACCAATTGCGAACATTTCGTATCAGGAAGCGATGGAGTTGTCACATTTTGGTGCTAAAGTTTTGTATCCGCCGACAATTCAGCCGGTTTTAAGAAAAAACATTCCAATTTTAATCAAAAACACTTTTGAACCTGAAGCGGCAGGAACTTTAATTTCTGATACTGTTCTTTCCAAAGATACTGTTGTAAAAGGAATCAGTCATATCGATAATATTTCGCTTTTGACTCTTGAAGGTCCTGGAATGATTGGAGTTGCAGGTTCATCAAGACGTTTGTTTGAAGTATTGTCTCAGGAAAAAATCAACGTCATTTTTATTACTCAGGCTTCTTCTGAGCATTCCATTTGTATCGGAATTTTAAATTCGGATGCCGATAATGCCGAAGCTGCGATCAATAGCGCTTTTGAAATCGAAATTTCTCAGAATAAAATCGATCCTTGTTATGTAGAAAAAGATCTTTGCATTATTGCTTTGGTTGGCGAAAACATGAAAAACCACCAAGGTTTAAGTGGAAGAATGTTCAGTACTTTAGGAAAAAATAACGTAAACATTCGTGCGATTGCACAAGGTGCTTCTGAAAGAAACATTTCAACTGTAATCAACGAAAGAGATGTTAAAAAAGCACTGAATACATTGCACGAAAACTTCTTCGAAGAAAACACAAAACAGCTGAATTTATTCGTAATGGGTGTTGGAAATGTGGGAGAAAAATTCATCGAACAGATTCACAGCCAAAAGAAATTCTTAAAGGATAATTTGAAGATTAATGTTCGCGTAATTGCTTTATCTAATTCAAGAAAAATGCTTTTTGACGAAGACGGAATTTCTTTAAAAAATTGGGATTCGGCTTTAGCAGAAGGTGAAACAGCAAGTATTGAAGAATTCATCAAAAAAGCAAAAGAACTGAATTTACGTAACAGTATTTTTATTGATATTACAGCAAACGCAACGGTTTCTGAAGCTTACGAAAAATTCTTAAAAGAAAGTATTGCCGTTGTAACTTGTAATAAAATTGCTTGTTCATCTGCTTACGACAATTATAAAAAACTAAAAAGCTTATCTCGTCAATATAATGCTCCGTTTTTATTTGAAACGAATGTTGGTGCGGGATTGCCAATTATAGATACGGTAAAAAATCTGATTGCATCCGGAGATAAAGTGCATAAAATTCAGGCGGTTTTATCAGGAAGTTTGAACTTTATTTTCAACAATTTTGATAAAGACAATTCTTTCCACGATGTGGTAAAAGAAGCCGGAGTGCAGGGATTCACAGAACCAGATCCAAAAATTGACTTAAGCGGAATCGACGTAGCACGTAAAATCTTAATCCTAATTCGCGAAAGCGGTTACGAAATGGATATTGACGCCATTGCAAACGAATCGTTTTTACCTGCAGAATGTCTAGCAACAACAAACAATGAAGACTTTTTTGCTTCGTTAATCAAACACGCTTCTCATTTTGAAGGCATTTATAACGAAGCTTTAGCCAAAGATTCGAGATTGAAATACGTAGCGCAATTCGAAAACGGAAAAGCAAGTGTTGGTCTGCAATTCATTCCAAAAGATCATCCTTTCTACAATCTAGAAGGAAAAGACAATATCGTATTGTTCTACACAGATCGTTACGTAGATCAGCCTTTATTGATCAAAGGAGCCGGTGCCGGAGCAGCAGTAACAGCGTCAGGAATTTTTGCAGACGTTATTCGTATAGGTAATGTTTAGCCGCTAAGACACTAAGACGCTAAGTTTCTAAGTTTTTTTTATACTTAGCATCTTAGAAACTTAGTATCTCAGAAACTATAAAAATAAACTTTGTGACTTTGTGCCTTCGTGGCAAAAACCAAAAAAATGAAAGAAATAAAATTATTCTGTCCCGCTACAATTGCCAATCTCTCCTGCGGATTTGACGTACTCGGACTTTGCTTAGACAATGCGGGCGATGAAATGATTGTTCGAAAAGTCGATCAAAAAGGAGTTCGAATCACTAAAATTGTCGGTGCTGATTTGCCTTTGGAAACCGAAAAAAACGTTTCCGGAGTTGCGGCTTTGGCGATGCTGGAAACCTTAGATGAACTGGACTTCGGATTCGAAATCGAAATTTATAAACATATCAAAGCCGGAAGCGGAATCGGAAGCAGTGCAGCAAGTTCTGCCGGAGCGGTTTTCGGAATTAATGAATTATTGGGAAGACCATATTCCCGTAAAGATTTGGTTCAGTTTGCGATGCAGGGCGAAAAATTAGCCAGCGGAAACGCGCATGCCGACAACGTTGCTCCTGCCCTTTTAGGTGCTTTTACGTTGGTTAGAAGTTATTCGCCTTTGGATATTATCAGAATTGACAGTCCGGAGGAATTATACGCAACGGTTGTTCATCCTCAAATTGAGTTAAAAACATCTGATGCCCGTTCGGTTTTAAAACAAAACGTTTCCCTAAAAAGCGCCATCATGCAATGGGGAAATGTAGGCGGATTGGTTGCAGGTCTTTATACCAAAGATTATGATTTAATTGGAAGATCGCTTCACGACGAAATCGTTGAACCGGTAAGAAGCGTTTTAATTCCAGGATTCGATCAAATCAAACAAACGGCTTATGAAAACGGTGCTTTAGGTTCCGGAATTTCAGGTTCCGGCCCGTCGATTTTCGCTTTAAGTAAAGGAAAAGAAACCGCCGAAAAAATTGCAAAAGCCATGAGCGACGTTTACGAAAAAATGAATTTACCGTATGAAATTCACGTCTCGAAAATTAATCCAGATGGTGTTCGCATTTTGTAAAATGTGAAATGTATTAAGTAAAAAGAATATCAGATAAAGTTTGTCATTCCGAGGAACGAGGAATCACACTAGTTTGTCGACTAAGATTGGCGAATTTCTATGCGGATTTCCGAGTGCGATTTCTCGTTCCTCGAAATGACAAAAAATACGCTTAATTAACTATTAGAATAAAAAACAATATTTAAATAACCACAAAGCTTTGCGAACTCTGCGTTTTCAAAAGAAACCAATTCCTTGCGCTCTTTGCGGTTAAATAAACACAAACCATTGGAATTTGGAATTTTAGCATTTGGAATCTACCCTCCAAAAAATCTAAAATCTAAAATCTAAAATCTAAAATTTAGAAATGAAATACTACAGTTTAAACCATAATGCCCCAAAAGTTTCTTTTCAGGAAGCTGTTATACAAGGATTAGCCACTGACAAAGGATTATATTTCCCGGAAAGTATTACACCGCTTGATCCTTCTTTTTTTGATAAAATCGAAAGTTTAAGCCACGAAGAAATCGCTTTTGAAGCGATCAAACAATTCGTTGGCGATGAAATACCTGCAGATAAATTAAAAGAAATCATTGCCGAAACTTTAGTTTTTGATTTTCCGGTTGTGAAAGTCGAAAACGGAATCTATTCGTTAGAATTATTCCACGGACCAACAATGGCATTTAAAGACGTTGGAGCGCGTTTTATGTCGCGTTGTTTGGGTTATTTTAATAAAGATAAAAAAGACGCTAAAAACACGGTTTTAGTAGCGACTTCCGGAGATACAGGCGGAGCCGTTGCCAGCGGATTTTTAGGCGTTGACGGTGTTGATGTTGTGATTTTATATCCTTCAGGAAAAGTGAGCGATATTCAGGAAAAACAATTGACTACTTTAGGGCAAAACATTAAAGCATTGGAAGTTGACGGTGTTTTTGACGATTGTCAGGATATGGTGAAAAAAGCATTTTTAGATGAAACTTTAGCGCATAAAAACCTGACTTCGGCAAACTCTATTAATATTGCGCGCTGGTTACCGCAAATGTTTTATTTCTTCTTTGCTTACAAAGCGTTGAAAAGCCAAAACAAACCTTTAGTTTTCTCTTGCCCAAGCGGAAACTTCGGTAATATCTGCGCCGGAATTATGGCTAAGAAATTAGGTTTGCCAATTGAGCATTTTGTAGCGTCTACAAACGTAAACGACACCGTGCCAAGATTCTTAGAAAACGGAAAATACGACCCGAAACCTTCTAAAGCAACAATTTCTAACGCCATGGACGTTGGAAACCCAAGCAACTTTATCAGGATTCAGGAATTGTACAACAACGATTTAAAAGCTTTCGAAAAAGACTTTTCTTCTTATAGTTATACGGATGAAGAAACTCTTGAAGCGCTAAAGAAAATCTACAACACAGATGGTTATATCGCAGAACCACACGGTGCTGTTGGTTATTTAGGTTTGAAAAAAGAACTAGAAAAACACCCAAATGCCATTGGTATTTTCTTAGAAACAGCGCATCCTATTAAATTTTTAGATGTTGTGGAGCCTGCATTAGGAATTACACTTCCTATTCCTGCTCAAATTGAGAGTGTAATTAATGAGGAGAAAGTGAGTGTAAAGATTGGGAGTTATGAGGAGTTAAAGGCTTTTTTGGGATAACCATCTATTATTATCATATTACAAAACGACTGAGATTTATTTCAGTCGTTTTTTTTATGAATATTTATATTCTTAATCATTTTAAAGAATAATATCATTTTTATTACTCGACAGAAATTTTAAAAATTGGCAAGAAAAAATACATATATTTGAGAATAAGAAACTGAAATTAAATGAACGAATTAATATCTCCAAAATATCAAATGAAACTGATAAATTCAGTTCAAGAAAAGATATGGGAAGAATTTAAGAGCTACAAAAATGTTTTATTTTATATAAAAAAATGGCATCAAAGTTCCGAAGGATATAATTTTAACGATAGGTGGGAAAATTTCACTATTAATACTGAAGTAAACGGCAATATCGATTTACTATCAACTTTACATTCAATGAATGGCAGTGATTTATTAAAAATTGCAATTGATTTGGGAGTCGACACACCTGACTTTATTCCTATTATTCCAACTTTTAAAAATGAAATAAAAGAGAAATATGAAAATGTTTACGAGACATTTTTAAAGGCAATAAAAAATACAGAATCAGATCCTGGTTTAGCAATTGGATTAATTAATTCAGCTTTTGAAAGTTTAATAAAAGAAATACTAAAGGATGAAAGATTAAGCACAAAAACTACGGGTTCAGAAACTCTTTATAAACTTGTACAAATAATAATAAAAGAGTTTAGACTTAATGACGATAATTTTCCTGTTGAAGCAAAAACAATTTGCACTTCACTACTTTCCATAAGCCAATCAATAGAAAAATTAAGGAGTGAAAAAACTATTTTTCATGGAAAAACAAAAGATGATTTATTAATAGAAGATTCTATTTATGTTTATTTAATTATCAATTCTTTTTCTACAATCGGACTTTTTCTAAATTCATATCATGAGAAAAAATTTGCTAAAAAGAAAATAGAAAATTTAGAAAATGAAGATGATGACTTACCGTTTTAATATCTAATACTTCTCCGATAATAGCTCAAGTTCTACTTCGCTATTGCTAACGGAGGAAATTAATTTAAGGTCTTTTTTTTTGACAAAGTCATTCAAAAATCTCTAGATTGATTTCTTCATCAAAATAAAAAAACTCGTTATAATAAGTTTATAAATATAATTTAAAAAACCTATATTTGAAAAATAAGAGCACTGAAACAAAGCTTCGATTCACATCAAAAGGAATCCCATCGCACTTTTTTTCAGTTCAAAAAATCCTATTAAACTATAATATATAATTTTTATAGTTTTTACATACAATTTCAATTCCTTTTATAATTATATTGATTTATTCAATATCTATTCACTAAGAAGTTTTAGGATTATAATTGACATTACAGTTGTATGAATAATTCCTTATTTTTAGTATGTTTGTTTTAACTAAAACAAACCAATGGCATTAACAGACCTAATAAAGGATTTAATAGACACCGCTAAAGAAAGATTAAAAACACCAATATCAGGAGCATTTTTATGGTCGTTTATAATTTATAACTGGCGCCCTATTTTACTATTAGTTTTTTCTAATGCGTCTATTGAAAATAAAATAATAGTAATTAACCATGAGTACTGTAACTTTTGGGCTATATTTTGGCCTTTAGTATTAGCAACATTTTATACCGTGTTAATTCCTAAAATAATGTTGCAAATTGAAAATGATCTAGCACCAACACAAGATAAAAGAGTAACAAAACGTTACGAATCAGAAAAACATCTAGTGAAACAAAAAACTAATGTTGCCAGGGAAGAGTTTTTATTAAAAAATGCAGAATCAGGAAATAAGGAAATTCAAGAATTACTGAACCAGATCGAGTCGTTAAAACAACAAAATGAAAGCCTTCAGGAAAGTATTAAACAAATAAATGATTCGAACAAAAGGACTATTGATGAACTTAATAATTCGCTTAAACTTGCAAATTCAAATGTAAAGATAGATCTAAGCGAAAGCGATACAGATCAACTGAATCTAATAGAGTACTCCAAGTTTTTAGAAAAACAGGAACTAATGAATAAGTTCAATAATAGAATAAAGAATTTGTCAACCAAAAGTCGTAAGGAGATTTTAAATATTGTAGAAAATTTGACTAGAGATGAAATAAGTTCTTTAGAAGGCCTAACTATCAGCGAATCGGGGCAGGTTATTAGATATACAAATCTACCCACCAAGACATTAAGTTCTTTAGTATCAAAAAAGCTTATAAATAGAGAAAAAACTGAAAACAGTTTCAGGGTTACTCTTACAGATAACGGATATATTATTTACAATATTTTAAAAACAGATTAGATTCCCCCGCTAGCGCGAGCGTCTCGCTCATGAACACAAAGAAATTTAAAAACCCAATTGAAACGGGCACGAGCGAGACGCTCGCGCTAGCAATAGAACAAAAAAAAGAGACCTCATCAAAGGTCTCTTTTCAATTTAATATATCTTCAAAAAACGATTATTTCCCATTCAACAACTTCTCCAAATACTCTACTTTATCTTTTTCAGCTTGCACTAAACGTTCGTAAAGTTCAACAACTTTATCTAAAGGATTAAAAGTACATTCATAATTATTATTTGCTGCTTGTCCAAAACTACTATTTGAAACAGTATCATTAAAAGTATTAAAATAATTAAAAACCGCTTCTTCCGAAAAGTTTTTAATTGCTTCTACAGAAACCCCAAGAGCTTTTGCTATCTCAATTAGTTTTTGTTCGTCAACCGTTTCGCTGTTTTCAATAGCCGAAATTGCCTGCTGATTTGTTCCTATGGCCTGTGCGAGTGCTTCTTGTTTCATATCTTTAAGCTCTCTGATACGGCTTATATTTCTGCCGATATGTTTTGGTTTTATTGCTGTACTCATAATTCAAAGATATTTAAAATTCTTAAACGAAAATTAATTTCTGTAAAAAACAGAACTGTTTTTGTAAGATACGCTTTTCATAATCTTTATAAACTATTGTTTGTCAAACTTACAATTAAACAAACCAATATTTATTTACAATATTAAAATAAGTTGCCTCCAGCTTTAGCTGGAGTTTTGTTATTCTCATGCTAAATTAGGCTTTAGCCAAAGACCGCAATAGTTTTGGCTAAAGCCATTTTCTAATACAACTTTACTCCTACAGCTAAAGCCGTAGGCAATTCATTTTTTAGTTCCCAACAAATACAACATCTTTACAAAACTGTGTTTCAATTTTTTAGTCGGAATTTGTGTTTTGCCTTTATAAAACTAAATAGTTTCATTATGTTTGATTCGAATATTTCAATCTTCAATTTACCGTTTACATGAACATTAAAATTATTGTTGTTTTAGCTCTGCTTGTTTTGGCAATTTTAAATTATAAAAGAATCCTGTCTTTTAAAGATTACATCCAAGAAAAAAGAGCAAATGAATTTAAGAAAAGAACAAATCTGGATCTTAGTACATTAACAAGAATATCGGCTCGTCCAGTTATGATTTTATATGGTTTAGAATATTTTTTCCTAAACCGTTCTGTTTTTTATTTTGACGAAAACTATTTGTATAAAATAACGAGAAAAGATCCTGTAGTAAAACATTCGTTGTCTAAGATTACTGAAGTCAGAAGAACAGCTGTTAAAATAAACGAAAGAAGAGTTTGGAAAATAATTATAAATGATGCCGGCAAATTAATTGTTTATAAAATGAGAAGCAATTATGGAAGCTTTGATCTTTTTTCAGAAAGAATAAAAGAGAATCCAAATGCGATTGTTGACGACAAACGTATTTGGGGAATATTTGAATAATAATTAATCTCAAAACAAAAATGGCAATTTGGCAATATCTTTTACTCGTAGTTCCAGAAGATTCAATTGATAGTAATTACGAATGTATTTTTAAAAATAACAAAACAGAATATTTGCCAGAGACTGATTCTTTTTGGAACAATTTTAATGGCAACATTCCTTCTATAATTTCTGAATTTGATCAAATTATTCCTAAAGCAAATTGGGGTAATGAAACTTGTTTAAACTGGAAAGGAAATGGAAATAATGATGAAGATAATGACGCCTGTATTTGTTTAAGTGATGATAAATCGAAAATTGAAAGTTTTCAATTTCGAATTGATCTTAGAAAAGCTTCCAACATTACTGACGTTTTGCAATCTATTTTAAGTCTTTGTAAAAAAAATCATTTCATTTTAATTGACTTAAAAGGAGAAATTTTTCAACCAAATTTAGAGGATATTTTCAAAAGTATTAAAGCCTCAAATGCTACAAGATTTTTAAATGATCCTATACAATTTTTCGAAGACTTAAGTAAAAATAATTCTAATGAAACTAGATTAGGTTAAAGCCATTTTCTAACATAATTTTGTTCCCCCAGCTAAAGCTGGAGGCAATTCATTTTTTAGTCCCCAACAAATACAAAATCTTTGCAGGCCCGGACTTTACTTTCCCAACTTCCCAATTAAAACTTTCTTTGTTTTCTAATTTAGAAATCAATTCGTTCATTTCTTCCACAGAATAGGTTCTTAATGAAGAAACCACACCATCCCAAAAAACCAAAATCGGCACAATTGGAATTAGATACGTAAAAATAATTCTACCCATTTTAAACGGACGAATAAAAGGCGTTGTCAGCAAAACACTAAATGGCGAAAGGATCATAGCAACGATACTCGGAACACTTCTCTCCTGCCCTTCAAAAATCGCTATTGAACTATTTGTATCGATTGCATTTTGCAAAATCTGCTGTGCATCTTTCGGTTTAAAATGGTGAAAAGATAAAAATTGTGTTCGTAATCCTTTTAGGTTTTCGGGAACATTTCTGGCATCGACAGGCGTTTTGATAAATTCGAAATTATCGGCTTGTTTTTGAGTGTGTTCGAATGCAGGAATATTGGGAAAATAATCTGTCAGCAGGATTTTTAAATCGGGCTTGTTTTTTCGTAATTCGTTATTGAGCCAAATCAATCCGCCTCCTCCACCTGAAGCTAAATCTACAATTAGATTCGTCCGGCTTTCTTTTAATCCTTTTTCAATTATCGGAACAATGCCTTTATACATGGCAGTTTTATTCGAAAGAAACTGTAGAAAATCGGTCATATAATTTCTAATAAACTCTGGAAGCCATTGTTGATCTTCAAATTCAAATAAGTGTATTCTGCTCATACTTTATTGATTTTGTGTTCTATACAAATTTCAATATTTTTCATTTAAATATTTCCTTACATTTAATAAATTTTTGAATGTACAAAAAATCTAATCGTACCTTAAAACTAAAAGAGAATCATGGAAGGATTTTTTCTAATTATATTAGTCATGCAAATACTATCTTATGCAGTAGTTGACTTTTATAAAATAAAATATGGGCGACTTACTGTTCTATCTATTTTTCTAATGCTTTTTTTATTTGTTTTTCCTCTGCATTTTCAAATTGTAGATGAAGTCAAAAATTCTATTTTTTGTTTGTATAATGCTTTTGCCTACTTTGAGATTTATTGGAACATTGGCTTGGCATTAGTTTTATCCTCTCATCTTACCTACTGTTATTTGCTAAATCGAAAACCAAAGAATATTAAACGATAATTCTGCTGAAAGCCATTTTTCTAATGTAATTTTGTTTCTCCAATTAAAACTGGAAATAATTAGGTTAAAACACATCTTATATTCACAGAACGCTTACCATGATTACAAAAGCATCACTTGAAGACATTCCGGCATTAACAATCTTAATCAACTCAGCCTACAGAGGAGAATCTTCTAAAAAAGGCTGGACAACTGAAGCTCATTTACTGGAAGGAAAAAGAACTGACGAACAGGAAATGACCCAAATTTTTCTGGATCCGAAAAATACCATTTTGAAATTTACCGAAAACAATACCATAATTGGTTCGGTTTTATTGGTTGAAAAAGAAAACCGATTGTATTTAGGAATGCTGACGGTTTCACCGGAACTTCAAAACAGCGGAATCGGAAAAAAACTTTTGGCTGAAGCCGAAAATCATGCGAAATCTTTAGGGTTATCGAGTATTATTATGACCGTTATTTCGGTTCGGGAAGAACTTATTGCCTGGTACAAACGCCATGGTTATGTGGATACAGGCAAAAGAGAAGCTTTTCCTGAAAGCGGTATTCATATTACGGTTTCTGAAGAGCCTTTGGAGTTTATCTATTTAGAAAAAAGGCTCTAAGGTTTCGTTTTGCCACGAAGACGCTAAGGCACTAAGTTTTTTTTAATCTCGCAAAGTCTTAAAGTTATTTTGCCACGAAGACGCTAAGACACTAAGTTTTTTTAATCTCGGCAAAGTCTCAAAGTTTTTTAACGAAGTAACCACACAGTATGTCATTTCGACGAAGGAGACCCGAGCGATAGCGAACAGGTGAAGCAAATCTCCGCGAGAAGCTCGACAAAGATTGGCGATATACTTTGCGGAGTTACTTACGGAGATTTCTCGTTCCTCGAAATGACATATTAGATGGAACTTTATCTAAAAAGAATGTAAACTTTTTTTTGCCATTAATGTGTTAAGATATTTTGTTTCACGCAGATTTTGCAGATCTAAGCAGATTTATGAAAAATCTGCGTGAAAAAACCTTTGTCTCTTTGTCTCTCTGAACCTTTGAACCTCTAAATAATCAAGAAACCGCTCTTTTAATTTTCGATAAAAACTCATGAGAAACGCCCAAATATGATGACAGATTCTTGTTATTTATCGAACTTACTTTTTGAGGATATCGTTCTATAAAATCCAGATAACGCTGTTTTGAGGTTTTGTTTAAAACGTCTAAAAGTCTTTGCTGAATGGCGACATTTGCGCGTTCAATCATGAGCACATGAAACTGCATAATCTTTGGGATTTCTGCAAACAATTGCGCTTTTCTCATTTTACTGATAACCAAAATTTCGCTGTCTTCAATGGCTTTGATGTTGTAAGTCGTTGGTTTTTGATGATAAAAACTTTCCAGGTCACACATCCATTCGTCTTCAAACGAAAAGAAAATTACGGTTTCTGTTCCGTTTTCGTTTACGATGTAGGTCTTAAATGATCCTTTCAAAATAAATCCCTCATAACTGTTATGTGAATCCTGGATCTGCAGAAACTGATTTTTCTTTAGTTTTACAAGTTCTGCTTTAGAAGCAATGATGTTCCACTCTTCATCGGTGAGCGGAACTTTCCTTTCAATGTTTTTTCGTAGTAGGTCGTACATTTTGTGGTTTTTTGTTTAAGGAATAAAAGTGGTTACTCAATCCATTATTAATTAAGGGCTTAAATAATGTAATCGATTACGTAAAAATACACTATTTATGCATTTTTGTAAATTTACAACTGTTAAAAAAATACATTTAATAGATTTTTTTACAAAAGTTTGAACTTGTTCAATTTTTTTCCTACAGATAATTCTGAGTTTTGCGTTGTTAACTTTTTAAATAACCAAACTTTAATTATGAACTTAAAATCAAAACTTTCAATGTTAATACTAACATTGGCTTTCGGATTTACGGCATGTAACTCTGAAGAAATTGCTTCCAAGACAGAAGCTAAAATCGAAACCACAAATGAAGTCATTGCCGAAACTGCTTCAACCAATTCAACTGCTAAAATTGGAAACTGCGCAGAGGTTCCAGGCTGGGCTTCGCAAAACGGGGGAACAACCGGAGGAGGTTCTTCAGCCGAAACTACTGTTACGACTTATGCGCAATTGAAATCGGCTATTGAGAACACTGCTGTAAAAGTCATCAAAGTTTCCGGAACGATTACTGTTACTACAAGATTATCTTTTCAGGATCAGACTGGTAAAACCATTTACGGTGCAAACGGAGCCAAATTGGTTTCAACAAATCAGACGAAAGATGCTTCGGGAATCATCAATATCAAAAGATGTAAAAACATCATTATCCGAAATTTGATTTTTGAAGGTCCGGGCGCTTATGACACTGATGGTTGGGACAATGCTATTTTGGACGAATGTACCAATGTTTGGGTGGATCACTGCGAATTCAGAGATGGTGTTGACGGGAACTTTGACATCAAAAACAAATCAGATTATATTTCAGTTACCTATTCTAAGTTTCATTATCTAAAACCACCAAAAGCAGGAGGTTCCGGCGGAACGGACGATCATAGGTTTTCTAACTTGATTGGTTCAAGTGACGGTGCAACTGCTGACCGCGGAAAATTAAGAATCACTTTTGCAAGATGCTGGTGGGCTCCGGGTTGTAAAGAAAGAATGCCTAGAGTGCGTTTTGGAAAAGTACACATTGTAAACAGTTTCTTTAACAGCACCGTAAGCAATAAATGTATTGCGGCAGGTTTTGAAGCCGACATCCGTGTAGAAAGCAACGTTTTTGAAGGGGTAAAAAATCCAATTGATTTAATGACAGGTTTTACAGCCGTTACATCCACTGATAATGTATTTACAAGTGTAACAGGAACTCAGGCCGGAAGCGGTACTGCTTTTACGCCGCCTTATTCTATTATAAAATTGAACAAAACTGCTGTTAAAGCTGATATTTCTGCAAATGCAGGACCTACTTTAGGTGGGAATGTTTGTGGCTCTTTTTAAATTGAATTAGAATAAAAAGTAAGTTAGTTTTTAGTTAGAACCACGGATTGCATTTCGATGTAGTTCGTGGTTTTTATTTAACCGCAAAGAACGCAATGATTTTAATTTTAATAAAACGCAAAAGTTCGCAAAGCATAGCATAACATCTTTGCGAACCTTAGCGTAATTCTTAGCGAACTTTGCGGTTAAAAAACACTGAACCTTTCTTAAAGTACCAATTCCTCAAACAAACGCTGAATGGTTTTCTCCAAGTCCTGACTCAAGCCTGGATGAGGTCTTGAGGTTTGGATCGCAGAACTTCTAATTGCGGTTAACCAGCGAAAACGTTCTGGAATCTCAAACTCCGCAATTGGACCGCCGTCTTTGGCTCCATTTGCTATTTTAACTAATGACGTAAGGTTGCATTCTAATTGTTCGATATCAAAATCGGTAGAAAGGGCTTGGATTTTTTCTTTATTGAGATGAAAAAGTACTTTTATAAATTTGGCTTTTTTGCAAAACAAAATGATTCCGATATTCAGGAATTCTTCGCGTTCTACCCTTGGCACAACACGAATCACAGCATATTCGTATAAGTGGTTATCTTGCATTTTGAGCCTGATTTACAAATATTTCTGAATTCTCTAATCTTGTTTTTAAAAACTGCAGGTACACATTTCGCAATGCTTCAGGAGTTTCGTCTGCGTCTTCCCATTCAAGCCAATCAACTGGAATTGTATTTACAATTTCTTCTAAAATTTCTGGCGTTAAAATGGCTTTAAACTCAGCATCGACTTCTTTTAAAAGTGAAGCCTGAGGCAGTAAAACGTGATCTTTTATCAACGCAAACGGACTTTTGGCATGCTGTTCCCAGTTGTTCCAGGAATGATGAAAATACAAACAAGCTCCGTGATCAATCAGCCATAATTCTTTATGCCAGATCAGCATATTGGTATTTTTGAAAGTTCGGTCAACATTGGTAATATAAGCGTCCAGCCAAACAATCTGAGAAGCCAGTTTAGCATCTACAGTGGTTACCGCAGGATCAAAAGTAATAGCGCCTGATAAAAAATGAAGCGCCAGATTTAATCCCTGGCTTCCTTGTAATAAATCCTGAATTTCCTCGTCGGCTTCTGTTCTTCCGAAAGCTTCATCGAGATTGGCGAAAACCAATTCCGGCAATTGTAATTTTAAGGCTTTTGCAATTTGTCCGCCAACTAATTCGGCTATAAGGGCTTTTACGCCGTGTCCGGCTCCCCTGAATTTTAATACGTATTTAAAGTCGTCATCAGCTTCTGCCAAAGCGGGTAAAGATCCACCTTCACGCAGTGGCGTTATGTAACGCATGACATTTACTGTTCTAAGATCGAAGTTGTTTTTCATTTTTTTAAAGATTCTAAGATGCTAAGAAACTGAGTTGCTAAGTTTCTAATCTTTGATGTTACAAACTTAATGATTTTAACCGCAAAGCACGCAAAGGTTTACGCAAGGTTCGCAGAGTTTTTTAATCTCGCAAAGTCGCAGAGTCTCAAAGTTTTTTTCAGATTCATTCTCTTTTTTGTCATCCTGAGGAACGAAGGATCAAACTAGAAGCTCGACAAAGATTGGCGAATTATTTTATGACCACTGTGCGGAATTACTCGTGTGATCCTTCGTTACTCAGGATGACAAACGACAAACTGTATGCAATTATCTAATTATCACATTTTCTAATTATCTAATTCCAAAAACGCTTTTCCTAAGTACTTAATAATCGTAGCAGCTGTAAAAGACTCATAACCCGTTTTGGGCAAAGCAAGATCTGCTGTTAAACCGTGGAGATAAACTCCGAATTTTGAGGCGTATTTGGGTTCGTAACCTTGTGCTAAAAGACTTGTCAGAATTCCGGTTAAAGTGTCGCCGCTTCCTGCTGTTGCAAGTGCTGCGTTTCCTGTGGTGTTTTCGTAAACTGAATTTCTGTTGATAATGAATGTTGGTGCGCCTTTCATGACCATGATTACTTTGTATTTTTCTGAAAAAGAGATTGTTTTTTGGAATTTTTCGGATTCTGAATTCCATTTGCCTATTAAGCGTTCTAATTCTTTTGGATGAGGTGTTAAAATGGTGTCTTCGGGAACTAATTCCAGCCATGATAAATTTTCTGAAATAATGTTTAAGGCATCGGCATCGAGAACTAAAGGTGATTTATTTACTCTTAAAAATTCAAATAAAGCTTTTTGTGTTCCGAGTTCTTTTCCTAATCCCGGCCCTATTCCTATGGCTTGGGGAATTAATGGTAAATGGATATTGGTAATGAAATTGGTGTTTTCGTCTGTAACGGTCATTACTTCAGGAATCGAAATCTGAAGGATTTGATAACCACATTTAGGTATAAAAGTTGTTACGAGTCCGCAGCCCGATTTTAGGCAAGATTTTGATGCCAAAATGGCTGCTCCTACTTTTCCGTAGCTTCCGGCGATAATCACGGCGTGGCCTTGTGTTCCTTTATGTGCGTGTGGATTTACAGGTTTGTAAATTTTTAAGATTTCTTCTTTTGTGATTAAATACGGAGACTTCATTTAGCTTCTTTTAGTTGTTGCTGTTAATTTTTAAACACATAGAATCATAGTTTTATTTTGCGTATAAAGGCGTTTCACTTGTTTCAATAAACATAGCTAAACTTCAAAAAGCATGATTTTAGACTAAAATTACATAAAAAATTGAAATCATGAATCTATCTTTTGAACGGTGAGTTTCTAGCCCAGATTACTTCACTATGTTTTTATTTTTAATAGGAGTTCAGTGAACTTCGTTTGCAGTGGAAAGCCCGGAGTAAAAAAAGCAAAAGTTTCTTGTTCTAAAAAAGCGACCAACGGAAGCTCTTTTTAGAACATTAGAAACTTTGCTTTTTTTATGAGGACTTGTAACGAAAAGCTGGAATAGCTCCTAATTATTGCGAAATTTATAATTTAAGGTATTCGAAATCGATATTTTTTGAATAGATTTGCAGAACAATTTTATAAAACAACACAATGAAAAATACTGCGCTTACGCACATACATGAAGGTTTAGGAGCAAAAATGCTTCCTTTTGCTGGTTATAACATGCCTATTACTTATGAAGGGGTTAATGCTGAACATGAAACGGTTCGTAATAGTGTGGGCGTTTTTGACGTTTCGCATATGGGTGAATTTTTGTTAACAGGTCCAAATGCTTTGGCTTTGATTCAGAAAGTGACTTCAAATGATGCTTCGACTTTGACTATTGGAAGAGCGCAATATTCTTGTCTTCCTAATAACGAAGGTGGCATTGTGGATGATTTGATTATTTATAAAATGAAAGAGGAGCAATATTTACTGGTTGTAAATGCTTCTAACATTGAAAAAGACTGGAACTGGATTTCGTCTCATAACGATTTGGGTGTTGAAATGAAAAACCTTTCTGATGATTATTCATTACTGGCAATTCAGGGACCAAAAGCAGTTGAGGCTATGCAGGCTTTAAGTTCTGTAAATTTAGCTGCAATTCCTTATTACCATTTTGAAGTAGGGGATTTTGCCGGAATTGAGCATGTAATTATTTCGGCTACCGGTTATACAGGTTCTGGCGGATTTGAAATTTACTGCAAAAATGATGAGGTAGAACAGGTTTGGAATAAAGTTTTTGAAGCTGGTGAGGCATTCGGAATTAAACCAATTGGTCTTGCTGCCCGTGATACTTTACGTTTGGAAATGGGATTCTGTTTATACGGAAATGATATTAACGATACTACTTCTCCGCTTGAGGCAGGTTTAGGATGGATTACAAAATTCACTAAAGATTTTACTAATTCTGAAGCGCTTAAAAAACAAAAAGAAGCGGGAGTTACAAGAAAGTTAGTTGCTTTTGAAATGCAGGAACGCGCAGTGCCAAGACACGATTACGAAATTGTGGACGCTTCTGGCGAAGTAATCGGAATTGTAACTTCCGGAACGATGTCGCCTTCTATGAACAAAGGGATCGGTTTAGGATATGTAACGGTTGCTAACAGTGCTGTTGACAGTGATATTTTTATTAGAATCAGGAAAAATGATGTTCCAGCTAAAGTGGTAAAACTACCTTTTTACAAGAAATAATTTTTTAAAACATACAATAAGAATGCATTACGTTTGTAATGCATTTTTTTTTGCCCTATACTCAAAATATACTGATGAAACCAGTGATATATGCATTTCAAAGAGAAAAACCATTGGTCGTCGATATTTCAATAAAATACTATTAATTCTAAAAAAATTAGTGTAACTTTAATCATGAACACTGAATTTCCGTTTATGAAAAAGATTTCACTACTCCTTTTTTTGCTGGCATCAACGCTATCTTTTGGTCAGAACAGCGCAGAAACTTGTGAAATAGTAAACAAAATAAATGCGCTTATTCAAGCTGAACATCTTAGACCCAAACCTGTTGACGACAGTCTCTCTGTGTTTGTTTTTGACAACCTCATCAACGAACTGGATCCTTCTCGTAATATCTTTTATAAAAGCGAATACGATGAACTGGCACAGAAATACCGTTATAACCTAGATGATTTAATCTTAAAGAATGACTGCAATTTTCTGACTGATATTAAAGCGGTTTATGTTAACGGTCTTTTGCGAACCAAAAAAGTTCTGGAAAAAATTCAGACGCTCCCAATTGATTATGCCAAAAAAGATACGATTCGTTTTTATAAAAAATCTTTTGCTTTTTATCTGAAGAAAGAGGATTTGGAAAAAGTATGGGTTAAAAAACTGCGTTATCAAATTTTGGATGATATTGCTGAAATGAGTGATAATTTGGATTCTATTAAGGCAAATTTCAAATCAATTGAACAAATTTCTAAGAATAAAATTCTAAACAACGAAATATGTCGTTTTACCACTTTACTGGATACTGACACTAAACAGGAAGAGAAACTGTACAATTTCTTTTGTACGTATTTTGATCCTCACACAGCTTATTTTAGTGATGATGGTAAAAACAGCTTTATGGCTTCTTTATCTAAGGAACATTTATCACTGGGAATGACGGTGAATTTAAATGATAAAAACGAAATTATTATTGATGAGGTTGATCCAAATGGCCCTGCTTATCAAACGGGACAAGTAAAAAAAGGCGATCAGATTATTTCTATTTCCAACCAAAAAGAGACACTTCAGGTTTCGTGTGCGTCTTTGGAGTCTATCTCAACTATGATTTTGTCTGAAGCCAACAAACATATCACACTTACTCTGAAACGAAATTCGGGAAAAAGTTTCGATGTGTACATCGAAAAACAAGTGATGAAAGACGAAGAGAATTCTGTTTTTAGTTTTATAATCGGGAAAGACAGTAAAATTGGTTATATCAAAATTCCAAGTTTTTATGCCGATTTAGATGGTAAAGGACGAAAAGGTTGTGCTGATGATGTTGCGAGAGAAGTGATAAAACTGGAAAGAGACAACATAAAAGGACTCGTTATTGATTTAATTGATAACGGTGGCGGTTCTATGGAAGAAGCCATCAAACTTGCGGGAATGTTTGTTGATTACGGTCCACTTTCGATTGTGGTGGATAATCGTCAGGAGAAATCTGTAATTACAGATCCTTTTAAAGGCGTTATTTACAGAGGTCCAATTGTGGTTTTAATTAATAGTAACACGGCATCTGCAAGTGAGTTTTTCTCTTCTATTATGCAGGATTATAACCGTGCCTTATTATTAGGAAGCAGTACGCTTGGAAAAGCAACTATGCAAACTATTCTTCCGCTTGACGAAGAAAAAAATTCCGATTTCTTAAAAATCACTATCAATAAATTCTACAGAATTACCGGGAAAAGCCATCAATATGTTGGTGTGACACCTGATGTTGTACTGCCGGAATTTTATGAGGACATTTACCAGAAAGAAAGTGATTTTCCGACTGCGATTAAAAATGACAGTCTTCAGCCTTTCCTGAAATACAAAACCTATGTTAAACGAAACCTGATTGATAAAATCGCTAAAAATAGTTCTGCAAGACTTTCTGACAATTATTTTTTTAAGAACATTAAAAAAATCAATCTTAAAATTGACCATTTAGTGAATACACCTAAAGCTGAAGTTCCAATGACTTTAGATGCCGTTTTTAAACAAAAAAAGACTCTGAATGCACTTTGGACAGAAATCAATACTTTTAATGATGAAAATAATCCGCTGGATGTTTACAACTCTAGTGTAAATCAGCTTTTACTGGGTGCTTATCCCAATGACAAAACCATCAATCAATACCAAATGGACAATCTCAAAACAAATCCGTATCTTAATGAAGCTGTAAACATTATTAACGAATTTAATGGAATGAGTAAGTAAAGGGTTTGTTTCCATGTTTCAGGTTTAACCGCAAAGTACGCTAAGATTTACGCAAGGTTCGCAAAGCTTTATTCATATAGCTTTGCGAACTTTTGGATTTTATAAAGCTTAATTTAAAAATTTCTTTGTGTGCTTTGCGTAAATCTTAGCGTACTTTGCGGTTAAATTCAACACAAGCCATTCAGCTTGAAACATGAAACATGAATCAAAAAAAAGAGCCATTTTGTTTTTGGAAAAAATAAGGAATAACCGTATTTTTGCATCACAAAACTAAAAATTAGAAATGGGAAGAGCATTCGAATTTAGAAAAGGAAGAAAAATGAAACGTTGGTCAGCAATGGCCAAAACATTTACCAGAATTGGTAAAGATATCGTAATGGCTGTTAAAGAAGGTGGTCCAAACCCAGACGCTAATTCCAGATTAAGAGCTGTTATACAAAATGCGAAAGCGGCCAACATGCCGAAAGACAATGTGGAGCGCGCAATTAAAAACGCAAGTAATAAAGATACTGCCAACTATAAAGAAATTTTGTTTGAAGGTTACGCTCCTCACGGAATTGCAATCTTAATTGAAACTGCTTCTGACAACAATAACAGAACGGTTGCCAACATTAGAAGCTACTTCAACAAATGCAACGGAACAATGGGAACTCAGGGTTCTGTTGAATTTATGTTTGATCATACTTGTAACTTCAGAATTGCTAATAATGGTCTTGATGCTGAAGAATTAGAGTTAGAATTAATCGATTTTGGTGCTGAAGAGGTTTTTGAGGACGAAGACGGAATCTTAATCTACGCTCCTTTTGGAAGTTTTGGTGCTTTACAGAAAGAATTAGAAAACAGAGGTCTTGAAATTTTATCTTCTGGTTTCGAACGTATTCCGCAAATCACAAAAGAATTGACTGAAGCTCAAATCGCAGACGTTGAAAAATTAATCGAGAAAATCGAAGAAGATGATGACGTTATGAACGTTTATCATACGATGAAAGAAGAATAATTTCTTATTTATGATATAATATAAAAGCTCTGGATTTTTTCGGAGCTTTTTTTGTTTTTAAGCTTTTATTAGTGATATGAAAAATCCTTTTATTGACAAAAGAAATAATTTTTAAAATAAAAATACAAAAGCTTTATGCATATAGATACTCAAACATTACCTCATTGCAAAATTGAAGAAGATGAAACTCCAAGAACCGAATATTATGTAATTTATACTCCAATATTTTCCTTTCCTGAAGCACTAGGTTCAAATTTAGAAAACTCGATTGTTCTTTTTGGAGAAAATAACTTTAAAGAACAACTGCTCATCCTTCACAACATTATTAATAATCATGAGGAACATGAACTGCTGAAAAACTATCAAGACGAAGACTTTGACAGAAAAGCAATATTAGAATTAATTAACTTCTATTTCGAAAAAAACAAGAATATCGAAACACCTTGGGACAAATATTACTATTATTTAAGCGAGAAAGATTATTTCTACAAAATGACAGATGAAAGAGGTGAAAATTTATACTATGGAGAATATAAAAATTCATAACAAAACTATTTATCAGTTGAAGCACAATTTAAAATAAAAGTGTATTGGATTGAGAAATTAGACTTTAAGTTTTGATAAAACAAGGAATACTATATCTTTGAAAAACTAAAATTAAAAACACATGCAAACTTCAAAAATCACAAGATACGCGATAATATTATTAGTTGTTTTATTCGTAGTAATTAGTGTATTAAGCTAAAAAAACGGGAAAGCCTTCTGAAATTTCAGAGGGTTTTCTTTTTTTTATAAAAATCAGTAGCAAATAATAAATTAAAAAATGATAGAGGTTTCAGAAAAAGACTGGGAAATTTTGCATAAAAACTTCAGAATTAGCAGAGAAGAATTGTTTCCTATTTTCCCTTACAGAGCAAATTTTGAAGAGTTGAAACAGTTACTTCTGGAATCAAAAACTGATTCTGTATTCAATAATAGATTTAATGCAATATTATGGAGATTTCCAATTTCCATGTCGGATAATGAATTTATGAAATTACTGCAATTCTTTTTAGTAGAGAATTGGCATCATGATCACGAATCGATAATTAGATCTTTCCAGGATTGGTTTAATCAGGATAAAGAAAACATAAAATATCTAATGCAGGCGTTTTCTTCTCTTCCTGAGTTTTATAAGTATGATGAAGATCTTAAATATCCTTATATTCGTAAAATCATCTACGCTATTGGTGCACAACCCGAACCCTACAATTTTGACGCTTTAGAAACTATTTCCCAATCTGAAGATGAAGAAATAAAAGCATTAGCATTGCATCAAATTGAAAAAAGAAAACAATTGGGCCGATGGGAAGCACAAAAACACGAATAACTTTTTAATTAAAACTTCAATTAAACTTTCCAAAACCAGATAATGATACAACTGACAAAGATTGATAAACCAAACGGCTTCAAAACAGAAAACAAAAAAATAGAATTTGTTTACAAAGGCTGGGAAGAACCTAACAGAGGTCAGGAAATTGTATATTATGGTGTTTTGATAAATGGAGTTGATAAAACGCTGGAATTCTTTTCAGAAGAAAAAATCCAACTATTTATCAATGAAAAAATTGAAACGGAACATCCGGAGAAAAACTTTGTATTTATTCCTTATTCGGGTCTTATTTTAGTAGATATTTTAAACTTTAATAAAACAAGTTTAGCAATTTATTTTAGAGAAAACGGCAACACAATTCGGGACAGATTGGTCGGAAGCTTTTTTTATGAAGAAAATCATCTTTTAATTAATCAAAGAAGCTTAACCGTTACGAATCTTACAACTTTACAAAAAACAAGAGTAAAGTTTGAAAAAGAGATTGATATTGAATGGGCCTTTTTTATTAATTCAAAACAAATACAAGTTATTCAGGCTTTTTCAAACAACTGCTTTGTTTATGACTTAGAAGTGCAGAAAATGATTAAGAAAAGTAAAATGATTAACGAATCAATTTATCCTGATATCTTTCGGTGGATTTACAGAGGACAACAGTATCAAACAAATGAATTGCAAATGGAATTACTTCAAAAAAAAGAAGGAGAATTTAGAAGTACTTATTTTAAAATAAAATGATTTTTTACATTCATAGTTGAGATGGTTACTATTTGAGTAAAAAAATCAAAAAAATTAGTTAAATACTCAGATACAATCAAAGATTGGTATTCCAAAAACACAGAACTACAATGGCACTAGATAATATTGAATTCGAAAAATTTAAACAGACGCTTAAAAAAGCAAGTGAAGAACTGGGATCAAAAGAATTAGTGTTTTTTTCTGAATGGACTTATTTACTGCCAGGTCAATCACTTGAAATAAATGGAGAATCTCTTCCCCACAAATATGATATTCCAACTGGCTGGAACGGTTACGGTGTTGATGATCTTGATAAACTGGAAAAAATGGGATTTCTAATAAAAACTTTTGAGTCAGATGAAGACCCAATTAGTTTTGAGAAAACAATAAAATACCAGATAACAGAAGATAATGTAACAAATCCTATTCCTCCAAAAAAAACAATAAAAATGCTTGAATACGAATTTTATAAAAGTGAAACAGGAAAGCATTTGTTTGCTTTTAAAGGAGAATTTGAAGAACTGAATGAGCTAGGATCCTGCAGTTCTGAATATTTAATAGAAATCATAAAAAGCCTAAAAAAAGTAAGATCAGGAGAGTTAGCAGAATATGATTTTGGCTTTGAGGTCTATATTATTGAATCTAAAAAGGAAACATCTCTGATTATTGACACTTATGATCAGTGGAAATGTATTGGTGAAGTTTCGACTGAAGAAATTTATGACGCAATTAAAAAACTAAAAATTTATTTAGATGATCATGCACACTTAGCATTAGATAAACAGGATTTAAAAAGCAATTTAGAATCTCATAATTATATTTTTTTTGACGGCTTAAAACTACACAAAGTAACTCATCAATATCATGATTGGCTGTCTTCTGAAGATTATGCGATCTGGAGTAATTCGTATGTAGAATTAAACAACAAAAGAATTTATATTATTAAAGAAAATGTAAAAGTGTTATCTACTTTCAGATTCTACAGCAAGGAAGAACTTGAATCGTTATCTTCAAAATATAATCTTCAAATAAGAGAAGTAGACGGAATTTATTATTCCGGTACGGAAACTTACAACACAGAACATTTTCAAATTTCAGAAAACGACGATCTAATTGTCATTTACTGTACTCGTGGCAGTTATGCTCCGGAAAGCTTTTTTATTTATGGAGTTTATGAAAAATAGAAAATGTCCGGATTTTATATTTGAACTCCAGTTTTTATGAGTGAAATTCTCATGCCAGCTTGAGATTACAAAAACAGTAATAACTAAAACCCAATCTTGCTAACATAAGAAAAAACCAAACTTCAAAAATCATCAACTCAAAACCAGTAAGAGTATTGAGTAGATAAAAAAACAAATAAATGAGTGAAAAATTAAATTTTGTAAATGATTATATAGCTGATTTTATGTCAAGCAACTTTCCCGAATTTTCAAGATTTAAGATCAAAATGAACGAAGATGCTTTATATTTTCATAATAATACAAATGGATATAAACATGAAATATTTGTAGGTCTGGGAGAACTCACCTATCCTGATCATAAAATTGTAAATGGTGGGTTTCACTGTTGGGTTGGAGTAAATTTTGTAGAAAATTTGTTAATGGAATTAATTTCAAAACATGATTTACATTTAAATCAATTACATCCTACAATTTGGTTTAATGAATTTACAATTCCAAATTTTAGCCCAATATGGGATTCATTTAAACAGTTTAAGGATTATGATTTAGCTACAAACAAAGAAATACTGGATAAATTATGTGACCATTACAAAGAAATAATCAATCAGCATTTTATTCCATTCTGGGGGAAGTATAGTAATATCCAATACATTAATGATGAAATTATCAATAAAGTAGATCAAATGAAATTAGGTGATTACTTTGGGGTAGGAGATTTACATTTTAAAAAGCTTATTATTATGCGAATCTGTAAAAATCAGAATTACGAATCTTATAAAGAATGGTTATTAAATACTTATGCAAAAGAGGAAAAAGAAATGAAAAATAGTAAGGAATGGAACTCTGAATATAATTTATTTAAGGAGTTAATAGAAATTTTGGAGACACAATACTAAAAGTCTAAAAATACAGATAAATGAATGAAAAATTAAATTTTGTAAATGATTATATAACTGCTTTTATAACTCATAACTTTCCCGAATTTTCAAGATTTAAGATAAAAATAAATGAAGATGCTTTATATTTTCATAATAATACAAATGGATATAAACATGAAATATTTGTAGGTCTGGGAGAACTCACCTATCCTGATCATAAAATTGTAAATGGTGGGTTTCACTGTTGGGTTGGAGTAAATTTTGTAGAAAATTTGTTAATAGAATTAATTTCAAAACATGATTTACATTTAAATCAATTACATCCTACAATTTGGTTTAATGAATTTACAATTTCAAATTTTAGCTCAATATGGGATTCATTTAAACAGTTTAAGGATTATGATTTATCCACAAACAAAGAAATACTGGATAAATTATGCAACCATTACAAAGAAATAATCAATCAGCATTTTATTCCATTCTGGGATATATATAGTAATATACAATACATTAATGATGAAATTATTGATATAGTTCCCGAGGAAGAGGTAAATAATTATTTTCCGGGTATGGGAAATTTCAAAAAATTAATCATAATGAAGCTATGCTCTAATTCAAATTACAATGATTATAAAAATTATCTTGTAACTGTAGCTGAAAATGCAGTAATAGTAGATCCTGTAAAGTATAAACCATACGCTAACTTATTTAATGAATTAACTGAAAAATTAGAAAATCTGTAATCAACTAAAAGCAAACTAATTTCTTAAATAAATTCAATCTCAAATAGCTGATTACAATCAACCTCATAATACTATTTAAATTAAACCAGACTAGCCAACATTGATATACTAAAATTACAAAACAGATGAGTTCTTATTTTAATAAATTTCAGGGTGGAATATTCGTAATTATCAAATTAGATAATAAAGCATCGATTTATTTCGGAGAAAATTGCTGGTGGCTTTTAGATGATTGGGAAAATGATATTTTAAACAATACTTATTTACAAGAAATAGAACCACTAAAGATTGAATTTGAAAATGTAAATGCAGCATATGAAACTGAGTTCTCCAATTTAGTTAAAACCACTTACAATAATTATCTTCCGAGTTTATACATCGACTTTGACAACAAAGAGCTTTATAGCAATTATTTTGATCAGGCAATAGAAAATAGAATTATGAAAGAATGGAAAGGTTCTTTTATAGAAAATCAAGATAATTTTCTAGAACTTATTCCTAAAGAAGTTAAATATTGGGTAATCTAAAAGTTCCTAAAATTATGCAATGATACAGATTATGACAAAAAAACTTTCATATGTAGAATCTCTTCTTACTTCAATGACTAATGAATACTTACCTTACTTTGAAAAATTAAAATTAAAATTAAGATTAAACAATAAATAGTTTCATGTAAACCTCAAAAATCACAAGATGCGCTATAATTAGGACTAGTAGTTCTTTTTATAGCAATTCAGCGATCAATCTAAAAAAAAGCCTTCTGAATTAATCCAGAAGGCTTTTCAGTATAGAAATCACTAGCTATTTTTGAGGAGTACCATTAGTCACTTTAATCAAATAAGTTCCTTCGGGCAAATCATTGATATTAGATGCATCGGTACCGATTAGTTTTTTACCTTGTGAAAAAACCTCGATGTTCTTTCCGTTTGTTTTATTAACTTCATTTGAAGAAACAGCAACGGATGCCGGAGCTTGAACCAGAGTTTTTACAGGCGCTGCTGTCTTTTTTACTGGTGCAGAAACTTGTGGTTCCGGTGTGGCCGGTTTTGAACTGTTATAAGCCTCTTTAACCTGCTCATCTGTCATCGCTACACTGTATAATCTAAGATCGTCAATATCGGCATTAATACTGGTTGCCGTATTTAGTTTTCCAATATTTAAAATATATCCTTTTGCAGAACGCTGCATGCCTTCTACAGATTTTAGCAGTTCTCCATTACGATATATTTTTGATACATTTCCATCGTAAGTAACACTATAAAAATACCAAGTCTCTTTTACAAGAGGCACAGACACTACTACATTGTTTGCATCTCCCCAGCCTACCAAACTTAAATCGGAATTACCTGAAACAGCTGGTTGTTGGATCAATCCAAAATATTGTCCGTTGACCGCCGTACCATATCCAAAAATATAATTTGCCGTAGTAACCGCATTGAATTTAACCCAGACAGAAAAAGTCTTTGGTTTATTGTCTTGAGGAAGATCTCCTACTACTGCCTGATACGCTTTATTAGTAAGACGTAAAGCACTTTTAGGACTTCCCATTCTGTCATTTACAAAAACTGGAGTTCCTAAAAATGAAATAGTATTATCTGTACTATTCATGTTCCCGTTAAAAGTAAATTCCTGCACCGGATTTTGCGCATTAGTATTCAAAAAACTTACAAACATTAAAGAGAGTAATAATTTTTTCATGTATAAAAGATATTAAAAGTATATTTTTAATGTATCAGAATGAAATTCCTCTTTTTGGAACAATTTAAACCACAATACTTCAGCTTATTAAAATCCTAATTGTATTTTTATAAATTTTGTTAAATCTATAATTTTAATTCAGCATTACCAAGAAATTCCTACACATAAATACATAATTCTCACAAATTTTCAAAAACCAGCTTTTCAGACTATTATTTAAGGTATTGTGTACTAAAAATTATATTTTTGACTTGTAAATTTAATTAACAATTACCCCAAATGCAGACATCAAAATTCACTAAAATTGCGGTTATTGCTTTAGTACTTTTATTTTTAGTATTAAGCGTTATCAGCTGTAGTACGCACACGCATACTACCAGACCAGCAACTACAACCAAGAAAATCCCACCAGGACAGGCAAAAAAAGCTTCTGGAAGCAAAAGCGCAAGAGAATATGCTCCCGGCCAGCAGAAAAAAAGATAATCAATAAAAAGCCTTCTGTATTCCAGAAGGCTTTTTTACTATTTCAAAAAATTTATTGCTTGCGCAATGTTGAAAACTAACAAATATTAAAAACTAAGTAAAAGCTCTTATTTTGAAGTAATTTTTTTAGCCGGAGAACTGGTAACTTTTAAAAGATAAGTTCCCTCTGGTAAGTCATTAATATTTAATGCATTACTCCCTTCTATTTTTTGTCCTTGCGAATACACTTCAATATTTTTTACTGAACCAGTAACATCACTTGAAGTTATTATTTTACTACTGGTTGTTTTAGTAGCTGTTTTCCCGTTTGCAACAACAGTTTTAGAAGTCTTTAATTCCATTGTTGGTGCACTTGCCATAGCCACAACAGGTTTTCCTTTTTCATAAAGATCATTTACCTGCTCTGCTGTCAAAGCTACATTATAGATTTTCAGATCATCAATATCTGCATTAATTCCAATAGTAGTATTAATTTCACCTAATCTGAAAATATTTCCATTTGTAGCTCTTGTCATACCTTCAAGGTATTTCAATAACTTTCCGTCACGATAAATTTTAGAAGTTGCTCCTTCATAAGTAATCGTGTAATTATACCAAACATATTTTTCTAACGGAGTAGATACAATCACATCATTTGAAGCACCCCATGCAGCTAAACTCAAATCGGAGTTAGAAGAAGAAGTTCCTTGCTGTAATAAACCGCAATATTGCGCATTATAGGCATTTCCATAACCCCAAATATAGTTAGCCGTAGCAATATCATTAAATTTAACCCAGATACTAACTGTTCTGGCGTTCTTACCCTGAGGCAGATTGTCTATCACAGCCTCCAGAGCTTTATTATTTAATCGTTGGGCACCTCTTGCTTCCCCTGCCCTGTCAGCAACGAAATTATCGATTCCCATAAATGAAGTGGTATTGGCGGTATTATTTAAAGTACCATTAAAGTTAAATTCCTGAATCGGTGTTTGAGCACTAACATTCAAATAACTTACAAACAAAACTGTGAGTAGTAATTTTTTCATAATAATAGATTTTAGGGATTAAACAACTAAGGTTATTTTAACACTGCTAAACTAGATTATTATGAATTGGAGCGGAAATATTTCCGACAACCTACAGAAATACTCGTTAAAATAAACAATTTCGGACATTTTCTATCTTCAAAATACATTTTTACACTTTTAACGATATTACTAAAATACAAGTCAAAATTTAATCAACTTACTAATTTCTTACGTATAAATACGTTATTTTAATAAAACACCTAGTGTCTTATTTTAAATTTAGACCATAAAAAAACTCCATTCGCAAATACGAATGGAGTTTGATATTTAAAAAAGTAACTTAATTACTTTACGAATTCAATTTTTTGAGCTTCTTCTTCATTAACGCTGTCAAAGAAACCTTGCTCGTTCATCCAGTCATCGCTGAATACTTTACTCATGTAACGAGAACCGTGATCCGGGAAAATAGCGATAATATTACTGTCTTTTGTAAATTCGCCTTCTTCAGCGTATTGTTTAATAGCCTGCATTACTGCCCCGGAAGTATATCCAACAAATAAACCTTCTTTACGAGTGATTTCCCTTGCTGAGTGTGCACTTTCTTCGTCAGTTACTTTCATGAATTTATCAATAATATCAAAATCTGTAGCAGACGGAATTAAATTTTTACCTAAACCTTCTATACGGTATGGATAAATTTCTTTGCTGTCAAATTCTTTTGTTTCGTGGTATTTTTTCAATACAGATCCAAAAGCATCAACTCCGAGGATTCTAATATTTGGATTTTTTTCTTTTAAGAATTTTGCAGTTCCTGAGATAGTTCCTCCTGTTCCGCTGCAAGCAATTAAGTGTGTGATTTGTCCTTTTGTTTGTTCCCAAATCTCCGGACCTGTAGTGTTGTAGTGAGCATCAATATTCAATTGGTTAAAATATTGATTAATGTAAACTGATCCTTTTGTTTCTTCGTGTAAACGTTTTGCTACATTATAGTATGATCTTTCATCATCTGCAGAAACGTGAGCCGGACAGACATATACTTTAGCTCCTAAACTACGCAGCATGTCAATTTTATCTTTGGATGATTTTGAACTTACTGCTAAAATACAATTGTAACCTTTAATAATGCTTACCATTGCTAAACTAAATCCCGTATTTCCGGATGTGGTTTCTATAATGGTATCTCCCGGTGATAGAATTCCTCTTTTCTCGGCTTCTTCAATAATATATAATGCGATTCTATCTTTTGAGGAATGACCTGGATTGAAAGCTTCTACCTTTGCGTAGAAATTTCCTTCTAACTCTTCGGTGATTTTATTTAGTTTAATAAGCGGGGTGTTACCTATTAACTCTAAAACATTATTATAAGCGGTTATTTCTTCTTTCATAAAAAAATAGTTAATCAAGGGCATTTTTAATTAACCTTGATAGGTTGCAAATTTAACAAAAAAAATCTAATTAGCTTTTAATTTTTTCTAAATCTAACAAAAAACTAAATTCTTTTGCTAAGTCTTTCAAAGCCTCAAAACGTCCCGAAGCCCCGCCATGACCTGCATCCATGTTGGTATCTAAAAATAAAAGTTTATCATTTGTTTTTAGATCTCTCAATTTTGCAACCCATTTAGCTGGCTCCCAATACTGTACCTGCGAATCGTGTAATCCCGTAGATACGTACATGTTAGGATATTCCTGTGCTTTTACATTATCATAAGGTGAATAGGATAACATATAATCATAATATTCTTTTTTGTTTGGGTTCCCCCATTCATCATACTCTCCAGTTGTAAGCGGAATGCTGTCATCCAGCATTGTGGTAATTACGTCTACAAAAGGCACCTGAGCTATGACTCCATTATATAATTCCGGAGCTTCATTTACAATTACTCCCATTAAAAGACCTCCTGCCGATCCTCCTTCTGCATATAAATGTTCCGAAGAAGTGTACTTTTGGTCTATTACAAATTTAGAGCAATCAATGAAATCTGTAAAGGTATTTTTCTTTTTTAACAGTTTTCCGTCTTCATACCATTGTCTTCCTAAATCTTCTCCTCCGCGAATATGCGCAATAGCATAAACAAATCCGCGATCCAAAAGCGATAATCTTGTGGAAGAGAAATACGTATCCATAGTTATTCCGTACGAACCATATGCATAAAGTAATAATGGATTTTTACCGTTTTTCTCCAATCCTTTTTTATAAACCATTGAAATAGGCACTTTTATACCATCTCTGGCTGTTGCCCATACTCTTTCTTCTATGTAATTATTTTTATCAAACTTTCCACCCAAAACTTCCTGCTCTTTCAGGATTTCTTTGGTTTTAGTTTTCATATTAAAATCAATTATAGAAGATGGCGTTGCCAATGACTGATAACTGTAACGTAGGATATCGGTATCAAAATCAACATTTGTTGTCGTGTAAGCATTATACGTTTCACTGCCAAATGGAAGATAATAATCCGGTTCCTCATTCCATGGCATAATGCGAATATGATTCAATCCGTTGGAACGTTCTTCTACAACTAAATAATTTTTAAATATTTCAATATCTTCCAATAAAACATCTTCTCTGTGCGGAATAAGATCTACCCAGTTTTTCTTTCCTGTTTTATCTTCAGGCGTTTTCATTAATTTAAAATTGGTCGCCTTATCTTTATTCGTTAAAATATAAAACGAATCTTCGTAATGCGAAATACTATATTCTAATCCGCGAACACGAGGCTGAAAAACAACAAATTCTCCATCCGGATTATTCGAATTTAAAATTCTGTATTCAGTTGTCAAAGTACTTCCAGAACCAATAACAATATATTTTCTTGATTTTTCTTTGCTGATCGATACATTAAAAGTATCATCCACCTCATCAAAAACCAAAACATCTTTTTCAGACGCTGTATTTAGTTTATGTCTAAAAACTTTATCAGCTCTGAGAGTTACCTGATCCTGTCTCACATAAAAAATAGTATTGTTATCATTTGCCCAAACTGAAGCTCCTGTAACATTCTCTATTTTATCTGCTAAAATTTCGCCGGTTTCTAAATTTTTAACCTGAATGGTATAAATTCTTCTTCCAACGATATCCACTCCAAAGCTTGCAAATTTATTATCGGGACTAATACTTAATCCTCCTAATTTAAAATAAGCATGTCCTTTTGCCATTTCGTTACAATTAAAAAGAATTTCTTCTTCTGCAGAAAGACTACCTTTTTTTCTGGCAAAAATGGGATAATCCTGTCCTGTTTCAAAACGGGTAATATAGAAATATCCATTATAAAAATATGGAACCGAAGAATCATCTTCTTTAATCCTTCCTTTCATTTCTTCAAACAAATTATCTTTTAAAGATTTTGTATGAGAAGTCATATCTTCATAGTAAGCATTTTCCTGATTGAGATAATCAATTACTTCTGAATTTTCTCTGTCGTTCAGCCAGAAATAGTTGTCAATTCTGGATTCTTTGTGTTTTTTTAATGTTTTTGGAATTATTTTGGCCTTTGGAGCCGATATATCATTTTGCATTGACTGAGCATTAATTTTTAAAAATAAAGACGCAAAAATAGCACAAACGCAATAGAACCAAATTAATTTTTTCATAAAATATTCTATTGAATTAACACAGCAATATACTAATTTTGTCTGAAAATAATTTAAAAAATCAACAAAAATGGATTTAATGGGAATGATGGGTAAACTTAAAGAAACCCAACAAAAAATTGAAGATACTAAAAAGCGCTTAGATACTGTTTTGATTGATGAACAAAGCGCAGACGGATTACTGAAAGTGACTATTACTGCCAGCAGAAAAATAAAATCAATCTCTATCGACGATTCTTTAATGGAAGATAAAGAACAGTTGGAAGACTATTTGATCGTGACTCTAAATAAAGCAATCGAAAAAGCAACCAACGTTAACGAAAGAGAATTAGATGCCGTTGCGAGAATGGATATGCCATCTATTCCTGGAATGGATAATTTGTTTAAATAAGAGGCAAAGATACAGAGTTACAAAGAGACAAAGGTTTCTTCTCTCTTACTCAAAAAACAAAAAAAGACGCAATATGCGTCTTTTTTCAAGCTTTGTTACTCTGAACCTTTGTAACTTTGTCACTTTCTCTAAAACTTCGAAAGTGTTTCTAACACATAAGTATGCATTACTTCTTTGTAATCCAAATGCGTTACAATTCTAAGCTTATTATGTCCTAAAGAACTTATAAGTATATTTTTCTGTTTTAATTTTTCAATCAATAATTGGTCACTATAACCTTCAGCCAATGAAAAAATTAAAATATTGGTTTCAACAGGTTCAATAGATGCAATCCATTGCTTTGTACTTAATATTTTAGCAATCTCTTTTGCTCTGCGATGATCTTCTGCCAGTCTTTCAATATTATGAGCTAAAGCATACAATCCTGCAGCCGCCAAATATCCTACCTGACGCATCCCTCCACCTAATATCTTCCTGATTCTCAACGCTCTGCGAATATCATCTTTACTCCCAAGCAATACAGAACCAATTGGAGCTCCAAGGCCTTTAGACAGGCAAACGGAAATAGTATCGAAAATAGCTCCAAATTCTTTCGGATTTTGTCTTTTTGCCACTAAAGCATTCCAGATTCTGGCACCGTCAAGATGAAATTTCAAATTATTGGCGTCACAAACTTTTTTTATTTCTCTTAAATCATCTAATTCATAACAAGCACCACCACCTTTATTGGTTGTATTTTCAACACAAACCAAACTGGTTAAGGGACTATGATAAAATTCAGGGTCGTTTATCGCTGCTTTAACTTGCGCTGCTGTTATCATGCCTCGGTTTCCATCTACTAAACAGCAGGAAACACCGCTGTTGAAAGAAACACCTCCTCCTTCATAATGATAAACATGGGCATATTTATCTGCAATTAACTGCTCACCTGGCTGTGTATGCAATTTAATCGCAGTCTGATTTGCCATAGTTCCAGACGGAAAAAAAAGCCCAGCTTCCATACCAAAAAACTCTGCTGTTCTGTTCTCCAATTCAATCACCGTAGGGTCCTGTTTGTATACATCATCGCCAACATGAGCGTTAAACATATACTGCAGCATTTCATAAGTAGGCTTTGTTATGGTATCGCTGATTAAATTTATTTCCATATTCTAAAAACTATATCTTATTTTTGTATGCAAAATTACGTATTACTTATAGTTATTCTCAGCAAGTTTTAGTAAAATTTAACTCACTTGTTTCTATAGACCAAATTAACGTAATTTTGATAAAAAACATATAAATCCTATTAATTAATTTATGACAACAGCCGAACAAGTAAAAGGTATTGTGGAGCGCCTTGGTGCGTTGAGGAGGTATCTTTGACGTTGATGCCAAGCTAATCGAAATTGCCAACGAAGAAGAAAAAACTTTTGCACCTGATTTTTGGAACAATCCGAAAGAAGCCGAAAACATTGTAAAAAATCTTCGAAACAAGAAAAAATGGATTGAAGATTATGACAAAGCCGTTTCTCTTACAGAAGAATTACAGCTGGCTTATGATTTCTACAAAGAAGGCGAACTTACCGTTGATGAACTGGATGAACAATATAACGCGGCGCAATCGCATATTGAAAACATTGAGTTCAAAAATATGCTTTCTGATGAAGGTGACAGTTTAAGTGCCGTAGTACAAATTACTGCAGGAGCCGGTGGAACGGAAAGCTGCGACTGGGCAGGAATGCTTATGCGTATGTATATGATGTGGGGCGAAAGTTATGGCTACAAAATAAAAGAACTTAACTTTCAGGAAGGTGATGTTGCCGGAATCAAAACGGTAACTTTAGAATTTGAAGGTGATTATTCTTTTGGTTATTTAAAAGGAGAAAATGGTGTTCACCGTTTAGTAAGAATCTCTCCTTTTGACAGCAATGCGAAACGTCATACATCTTTCGTTTCCGTTTATGTTTATCCGCTTGTTGATGACAGTATCGAAATCGACATTAATCCTGCTGATATTGAGATTACCACTTCTCGTTCGAGTGGTGCGGGAGGACAAAACGTAAACAAGGTTGAAACTAAGGTTCAATTGGTTCACAAACCAACCGGAATCCAGATTCAGTGTTCTGAAACACGTTCTCAACAGGATAACAGACAACGTGCTATGCAAATGCTTCGTTCTCAATTGTATGAAATTGAGTTAAAGAAACAACAAGCACAACGCGCCGATATTGAAGCCGGAAAAATGAAAATCGAATGGGGCTCGCAGATTCGTAATTATGTAATGCAGCCTTATAAATTAGTAAAAGACGTTCGTACAGGATATGAAACCAGCGATGTTGACGGTGTAATGAACGGAAATATCGATCCTTTCTTAAAAGCCTATCTGATGATGATGGGACAAAAAGAGGAAGAATAGTATTCAGTGGTCAGTTTTTTAGTGTTCAGTCAACCTGAAACTTGAAACAAAAAAACAAAAGTTATGATAAAATGGGCAGATGTAATTCATTTTACAAATAAAGGAAATCCGGCTCCTGAAAAGAGAGTCGAAAAAACGGAGGAAGAATGGAAACAAATCTTAACTCCCGAGGAATTTCAGGTAACACGTTTAAAAGGAACAGAAAGATCCTTTAGTTCTGAATTGTGTAGTTTATTTGATCCTGGAATTTATGAGTGCAAATGCTGCGGAACAGTTCTTTTTGACGCGAGTGAAAAATTCGAATCAGGAACAGGCTGGCCCTCTTTTACACAACCGATTAAAGAAAACGCTATCGCTTATCATGCTGACAGATCCTACGGAATGGTTCGGGTTGAGGTTGTTTGCAATGTATGCGATGCACATTTAGGACACATTTTCCCTGATGGACCTCCGCCAAGCGGTTTACGTTACTGCATCAACGCAGTTTCTTTATCAAAAATTAAAGAATAATTTACAGAAAGCGATTCGTTAAAAAGCGAATCGCTTTTTTTTATAACTATCAAAAATTAAGCGATTTAACAAAACAAATGTAAGCCATCACTTAACAATTAAATGATTTATTTTTTCTTCTAAATTTTGAACTGATTTTACTCAAAACCTAAGTTACAGCCAGTCAATTTATCAAAAACTCTCATTAAATTAATATTTTAAATGTTAATTTTTCAAAAATTATATCATTATTTTATTTTTTTATTAAGAAACTCAAAAATTTAATTAGGTAATTAAAATGTAATTCATTTTATTTGACAAAAAATAACCCTAGTCGATAAAATTTGTCAATGAGATCCTATTCAATTCAAGAAATTAATGAAGTTATTAATGGCGTAATTTATGGCAGTACTTCACAAAGCATTACGGCAACAGAACAATTAGAAAAAGCAACAACTTCAGAAATTTCATTTATTGGAAATAAAAAATACGAAAAATATTGGTCGGCATCAAATGCTTCCATTGCTATCGTAAACGAAGATATTTCAATTGAACCTGGAGAAAATCGCGCTTTTATAAAAGTAAAAAATGCCGATTTGGCAATGTCACAGATTCTTGCCCTTTTTGCCCAGCCAACTCCAATCTTTCGTAATGACATTCATAAAACCGCCATTATAGATGAAACTGCGATTATTGGCGAAGGCGCTAAAATTGGTGCCGGCTGTTATATTGGCCCAAAAGCCGAAATTGGTGCTTATGCGGTAATTTATCCTAACGTTACTATTTTAGACGAATCAACTGTCGGAATAAATACTATTATTTGGTCTGGAACAGTTATCCGTGAACGTTGCCATATTGGAAATGACTGTATTATCCATCCAAATGCAACTATTGGCGCAGATGGTTTCGGGTTTCGACCTTGTACTGAAAAAGGATTGGTGAAAATTCCACAAATTGGGAATGTAATTATTGGTAATGGAGTTGAAATTGGAGCAAATTCCTGTGTTGATCGTGGAAAATTCAGTTCTACAATTCTTGGAGATGGCTGTAAAATTGATAATTTGGTTCAGATTGGACATAACAGTAAACTCGGAAAGTTCTGTATTATGGCAGGAAATAGCGGGTTAGCAGGTTCTGTTACTTTAGGAAATGGTGTTATTATTGGCGGAAGTGCCTCAATAAAAGATCATACTACTATTGGCGACGGCGTTGTAATTGGTGCGGGATCTGGTGTAACCGGAGACGTTCCTGCCGGAAAAACAATGCTGGGTTATCCTGCTGTTGAAGCTCGTGACGCCTTAAAACAATGGGCGATTCTAAAACGAATGGTTTGCGCTACTAAAAAATAATTCAACTCTAATTTATATAAAAAAAACATCCGTTTCTTCGGATGTTTTTTTTATAATGCTTCACATTCAAAGCCAATTACTTTCATCAAAAAAATAACCTTTTCGATAATATCGTCTTTACATTCAAATCTTAGAATATTATCGCAGTCTTCAAGATCAAAATTCCACTTTGAATTTGGAAATAATCGATTTAGTTTTGGTGCAACTTTCTTCACTTTAGAAACGCTGTCCACGTTTGTTCTGAATACAAAAATCATAGTTTTACTAATTTTGAATTTTACTTAAAATCCTGGAATCAATATAAAAAGTTCCAAAAGGAATTACACACGCCAAAAGCACTTTCCATGTGGTATGTCTGAACTTCCAGTTCTGCTCAACTCCTACGCTTAACGTATTGAAAATAAAAAGTAAAAATAAGGCTCCGTGAATCGTTCCAACTGGCCTTGTCAGAAACGGTATTTCAAAAATATATTTCATTGGCATTGCTATAAAAAGTAAAATCAAAAGTGATGTGCCTTCAAGAAATCCAATAATTCTTAAACGTCCAGTATTTGTTTGAAGTAAATTTTTCATAATTATCTAAAATAAGGTCTGTTGGCAAGAGGTGAAAATGGCCATGGAATGGCAATAAAAATGATGATTAAGGCAATAGAAAACCAAACTAACATCGCTTTGAATTTCTGTTGATCTGAAAGTTTTCTTTTCGCTAAAGCGGAACCAATTGTGATGATGATTATAGCAACTAACATCAAAAAAATGTGAATTAGTCCAAAAAATGAAGCATCCAGATTTTGAAATCCATCTTTATAATTTCTCCAAAAATATTTCACAATCGGACTTTGCAGATAAACCAATATTCCAAAAAGAAGCTGGATATGGGCAATTGTAGCTGTCCAGTGACGTAACAAATTATCTTTCCTGGTAAAAGAAAGTTTTTGAGAATAACCACGATAAGCAATAAAAATAGAATAAAATAAGCTTACCAATACGAGCCATCGCATAAAAGAATGACCAGTTAAAAGTGTTTGATACATTGTTTTTTGATTTAGACAATGCAAATATATTCAAAAACATACTAAGTAGTATGTTTTTGAAAAATAATTTTATCTCAAGCCATTTAAATAACTCTTAAGTTCTTTTAAATAAACCAGATAAGACGAATTATCATTTTGGAGTTTTCCGAAATTTCGTATTCCCCAATAGCCCGATAAGATAAAAAATGCTACTTGTTCGCCCACAACGTCTTTACGAATTAAACCTGATTCTTTTCCTTTTTCAATTGAATTTATAATGGTCCTTTTCCATAAATCGACTAATTCTGCTAAAGCTTCACTAAACTTGTTATTCCATGGCGTCATTTCCTGAGTAAGATTTCCAACCGGACAACCATATTTTACTTGTAGAAAAGGATCTTCCAGCAATAAATACGAAATCATATTGTAAAAATCCTCAATTGGATTTTGAGAAGCGTCTGTTGGTTGTATAAAATGTTCCTGCATGGTTGGCTTTAGAATTTCTTCAATTATAGCAACTCCCATTTCATCTTTAGTTTTAAAATGGTAATAAAAAGCACCTTTTGTTACTTGTGTAGTCGCAATGATTTCATCAATACTTGTAGTTTGGTAACCTTTCGTATAAATCAATTCAAATGCTTTATGCAGAATTGTAAGTCTTGTATTTGCCGCTTTTGACATAAAAAATACTGATTAGTATGAAATAGCAAAATAAAGAAAAAATAATTGATTTATGCTTTTACTACCTATTTTGAAAAATACATCAGATAAACATTTACAAAGTATTTCTTAATTCCTAAAGTCACTCATTTATTTCAATTGATTTTGTAAATTAGCCAACACTATTTTGTAAAATCAATACTATATCATGGATTTAAACTTCAATAAAAACGAAGATCACAATAAACTGCTCCTTTCTGAATTAAAACAAAAATTTGCTAGAGTAAAATTAGGCGGAGGCGAAAAACGTATCGAAAAACTGCACGCCGAAGGCAAAATGACGGCGCGTGAAAGAATCGCTTATTTATTGGATGAAAATTCTAAAAGTATTGAAATTGGTGGTTTTGCAGGCGAAGGAATGTATCCGGAACATGGCGGCTGTCCCTCAGGAGGAGTTGTGGTAAAAATTGGTTATATCAAAGGAAAACAATGCATCGTAGTTGCCAACGATGCCACTGTAAAAGCCGGTGCGTGGTTTCCGATTACCGGAAAGAAAAATCTTCGTGCGCAGGAAATTGCCATAGAAAACAGACTTCCTATTATTTATCTTGTAGACAGCGCAGGAGTTTATCTGCCAATGCAGGATGAAATTTTCCCTGATAAAGAACATTTTGGACGTATCTTTAGAAACAATGCCCAAATGAGCAGTATGGGAATTACACAAATTGCAGCCGTTATGGGAAGTTGTGTTGCAGGTGGCGCTTATCTCCCAATTATGAGCGACGAAGCTTTGATTGTAGATAAAACAGGAAGTATTTTCCTTGCCGGAAGTTATTTGGTAAAAGCTGCTATTGGCGAAACTATTGATAATGAAACTTTAGGAGGCGCTACAACACACTGTGAAATTTCAGGAGTTACTGATTACAAAGCTAAAGATGATAAAGATGCTTTGGACAAAATCAAAAATATAGTAGATAAAATTGGTGATTTTGATAAAGCAGGCTACAGCCGAATTAAAGCAGAAAAACCAGCTTTAGAACCCAACGACATTTATGGAATTCTTCCAAAAGCGAGAACCGAACAATATGATATGATGGAAATCATCAAACGTCTGGTTGATAATTCAGAATTTGAAGCTTACAAAGAAGGTTATGGACAATCTCTAATTACTGGTTATGCCAGAATTGACGGTTGGGCCGTGGGAATCGTGGCTAATCAGCGTAAAGTAGTTAAAACCAAAAAAGGCGAAATGCAGTTTGGCGGTGTAATTTATTCTGACAGTGCTGATAAAGCAACCCGATTTATTGCCAATTGCAACCAGAAAAAAATTCCACTTGTGTTTCTTCAAGATGTTACCGGATTTATGGTTGGTTCAAAATCTGAGCACGGAGGAATCATTAAAGACGGTGCTAAAATGGTAAACGCTGTAAGTAATTCTGTTGTACCAAAATTCACCGTTATTGTTGGAAATTCTTATGGAGCAGGAAACTATGCCATGTGCGGAAAAGCTTATGATCCAAGACTAATTTTTGCCTGGCCAAGCGCAGAACTTGCTGTTATGGGCGGAACTCAGGCTGCAAAAGTTTTAGCACAAATTGAGGCTTCTTCGCTTAAAGCAAAAGGTGAAGTTGTTGATGAAGAAAAAGAAACTGAACTTTTCAATAAGATAAAAGCACGTTACGACGAGCAGACTTCACCTTATTATGCTGCTTCAAGATTATGGACAGATGCTATTATTGATCCGTTAGATACCAGAACCTGGATCTCAATGGGAATCGAAGCTGCGAACCACGCTCCTATTCAAAAACCATTTAATTTGGGCGTTATTCAGGTTTAACGATTTGGAAATTCTCAATAATACGTTAAATAAAAAGCAAAAAACTCATTTTCAAGTTGTTAAAAATACACATCTCATTAAAAATTAGTAACTTAGTATACAATTTTTAATCACACGACATCATGGAAAATGTAAAAAGTTTGAATAAATGGGCGAACTCGCACACTTATTTACCGGTTGATCTAGTACGTATTGTTTTGGGTGGATTTTTATTTATGAAAGGTGTCTCGTTTGTCACCAATATTCAGTACCTGCATGATTTAATTTCCCCTATTGACAAATTTGGAGGAGGAATGTTTATGCTGCATTACATTGCTCCTGCTCATATGATTGGTGGTATAATGATTATTTTCGGACTATTAACTCGTTGGGCAATTGCCGCTCAATTACCTATCCTATTTGGTGCTGTTCTTGTAAATTTTATGGGAAAAATGCACTCCGAAAGCTTACTTTTAGCTGTAGTGGTTTTGTTAGTCTGTATCTTCTTTCTGTTTTATGGAAGTGGTAAACATTCTGCAGACTATTACTTTAAAATGCAACAATAAACTTATAAAATCCCCAGTTTTTAATTAAAAAAATCTGGGGATAATTTTTGTTTGTTAATTAATTCTATAAAATTTCATTAATTGTGTTTTATGACTTAAATTCGCCGACATGAATTGGATTCGTAAAACCGTTATCTTTATTGCACTTTTGATTGCAGGTTTGTTTGCTTATCAGGCAGACACAGCTTCTGTGCACCTAAATGAAACACAGAAAACGGATTCAAATTTCTGTAAAGAGACAGGAGATTCTTCTGCATTTATTCAGCCGCAAGGCAATTATCAATTTGCAGCAAATATTAAAACCGCTTCATCCGGGATATTAAAATGTCTGGATTCGTTTTTACCTCTTATCCCACAGCACCAAACTGTTACAACTACTTTAGCATATACTAAGCTTTTCACTACTCAAAGTAAAAAAGTTTCAGTCATACTTTACGCTTTCCATTTTTTCTGGTAAATAAACTTGATTTCGGCCGAAGATTTATTCTTCAATCTATAACCGCTTTCTAACGGAGCCGGTGTATATCATTTTATTTATTTCATTAAAAACATTATGGAAACTACAACAACCATTATGGGTATTGTGATTTTAATTATTGTCGCAATTCCGGTATATTTTTCTGCTCGCTCAAGCGCTGCCAGTAAATCAAGAATTTTAAATATAAAGAAGAGATTCAATCCGTCTAATCCGGAAAGTTTTGATCTGACAGAATCAATTAATAATAAAACTTTGACTCTAGATCAGAAAAACAAGAAGTTCATTTTAATGAATTTCAATCCAAACCAGCAAGAATCAATTTATGTGGATTTAAACACTATTGATTCCTGTAAATTAATTCCAACAACAGACGCACATTCAAATACAATCATTAAAATTGATTTCGAATTTCTGGACAAAGAAACATCTAAAAAGATAATAATTCCATTCTATGATTTTGATGATGACCGCATCAAACAAATAAGCGTGTATCAAGATCATCAGTTTGCGAAAAAATGGCTTAAAATCATCCAAGATTCTATATCACGTTAGTTATTTAATTCAGCTAAAGAGGTTCAAATTTTGAGCCTCTTTTTTTTGTATTTTATATGATATTTGTCATTTTATCCCGTTCAACGAAGTTTTAATTTTGAGGTAAACTAAATCCGTCATTATGAAAATCTCTTTGACACAAAAATACAATGTCCCAGGTCCAAGATACACAAGCTATCCTACCGTTCCGTATTGGAATGAAGCTGATTTCACAACTGAAAAATGGATCACTTCCTTACAAAAATCATTCTCTGAAAGCAATTCAAAAAACGGAATTAGTTTATATATTCATCTGCCTTTCTGCGAAAGCATGTGTACTTTCTGCGGATGCAACAAACGAATTACCAAAAACCATTCTGTTGAAGAAACGTATATTAAAGCACTTTTAAAAGAGTGGCATTTATACTGTAAAATACTTCCTGAAAAACCTGTTATTAAAGAAATACATTTAGGAGGCGGAACACCAACTTTTTTTTCGAAAGAAAATCTGGAATTACTAATCAATGGAATTTTCAGCTATGCTATAAAAGCAGAAAATCATGAATTTAGTTTTGAAGGACACCCCAATAACACTACCCATGAACAATTAAAAAAATTATATGAATTAGGCTTTCGCCGAGTAAGTTTCGGTGTTCAGGATTATTCTGCTACAGTTCAGAAAGCAATTAACCGAATTCAGCCTTTTCATAATGTTGCTAAAGTAACTTTTTGGGCCAAAGAAATTGGTTACAGCTCTATAGGTCATGATATTATTTTCGGGCTTCCGTTTCAGACTATTGAAGATGTTATTGATACAGTTGAAAAAACCAACTCTTTAAAACCAGACCGATTGGCTTTTTACAGCTATGCTCATGTTCCCTGGATAAAGGGTAACGGTCAACGCGGTTTTAATGATGAAAACCTGCCAAAAGATGCCGAAAAAAGACAGCTTTATGAAATTGGAAAAAAACTGCTTTCGCAAAACGGTTATCATGAGATTGGAATGGATCATTTTGCCTTAGAAGCTGATAGTTTATACAAAGCAGCCCACAATGGTAAATTACATCGAAATTTCATGGGATACAGCGCTTCTAAAACACAAGTTATGATTGGTTTAGGTGTTTCTTCAATCAGTGACAGCTGGTATAGTTTTGCTCAGAACACTAAAAATCTGGAAGATTATTATCAATTATTGGAATGGGATAAATTACCTGTTGTTAAAGGTCATATTTTAAATGAAGAAGATTTAATCATTAGAAAACACATTCTGAATTTAACCTGCGAACTTCAGACTTCCTGGACAAAAGAATCTTTAAATTTCATAGAACTTCCTGAAGTTTTAATTGCTTTACAAGAAATAGAAAATGATGGTTTAATTGTTATTGAAGAAAATTCAATTAAAATCACAGAAGCAGGAAGGCCTTTTGTGCGTAATATTTGTATGGCATTCGATTTACATCTAAAAAGAAAGTCACCGGAAACGAACTTGTTTTCGATGACTGTTTAAATAATCATGCCACCTGAAAGAACAGGTAAACTTTTGAAAATCTAACTTCTATAGACAATCTTTTGTATATTTGAAAAAAGTTATCATGACAACAAAAGACAACATATTAAAAACTCTGAAATCGAATAAGCAGAAACTTTCTAAATTCGGTATTCGAAATGTTGGTTTGTTTGGTTCTTATATTCGGGATGAACAATCTTTTGAAAGTGATATAGATTTATTGATTGATTTTGAACCTGACAAAGAAAACTTTGATAATTACATGGCGGTTTATGACTTCTTTGAGAACCTATTCAAAAATGAGAAAATCGAAGTTGTTACTAAAAATGGTTTAAGTCCATACATTGGTTCCAAAATTTTAAACGAAGTTCAATATGTCTAAAGATACTACAGAATATCTTAGACACATTCAAGACGAATGTACGTATATCTTATCTGTCAGCAAAAATTTATCATTTGAAGATTTTCTTAAAGATGAAACTCTAAAACGTGCAGTCGTGCGAAGTTTAGAAATCATTGGAGAAGCTACCAAAAAAATCCCTTCGGATTTTAAAGCTGATAATGATTCTATTCAATGGAAAAATATGGCTGGCATGCGAGATAGACTTATCCACGACTACATGGGAGTAAATTATACTATTGTTTGGGACGTAATGAAAAATAAAATTCCTGAGATTAATAAGCTAATTTCAAATTTCTTAACTGAAGAATAAAACAAAATTTAATTCATCATATTTTATAAAAACATAAGTTCTTTAACTTATAATCTCTAATGACAGTTAGGAGTCTGCTGTACAAATAAACTCACATTAGAAGGAGAAATATATGGAATTCCAAGTCCTAATCCTCTAAGAATAAACAAAACTCCAATAATTACAGCAACATAAGGAATTGCCTTTTGGATTTTATTTCTGAAAGGCAATTTTAGTAATGAATCCACATATACTACAATTGTCATCAACGGTATAGTTCCAATTCCGAATAAGAGCATATACAAAACACCAAAACTGGCACTTTGCATAGCGATTGCTCCAAACAGCGCTACATAAACCATTCCGCATGGAAGAAATCCATTTAGCAGACCAATTGTAAAAAGAGATTTATAACTCCTGTTTTTAAATTGAGCTCCGAGGTTTGATTTAATTTTAGAAATAATTCTATAAACCGGTTTTGAAAAATTATAATTCGCAAATTTTTTCTCTGGAATCAAAACCACAATGATCATGATTACCCCAATAATGATGGACATTTTCTGTTGTAATCCCGCAAGGAAAAAACCTCTTCCTAGTAATCCAAAAATCAATCCGATTATCGCATAAGCGGTCAATCTTCCCAAATGATACGTCAAAATCTGTGTTACTTTTTTGGCTTCATTTTGTCTGTCAACAGGAAGCATCATGGCAATTGGTCCGCACATGCCGACACAGTGCAGACTACTGATAAGTCCTAATATGAATGCTGAAAACAACATATTAATTAATTTTTAATTGCAAATCCTCATAACTTGTCCCTACAGGACATTTTATCTATGGATATTTTTTTTCTACTGATGAATTGATCCTAGCGGATCAAATCTTTAGAACCTAAATTAATTGACGTAAATCACTTCTTTGGTTAAATATTTTTTGCCTTCGTACTGCCATTCCATATTGACATCCCAGCGTCCTTTTATTAATTTTTTATGAGGAATAATGATAGAAGAGTTTGTTAAAGCAATTTTGGTATTAAAGTCAAACTTTTTATTTGAAGGACGATACAACAAAATATTCCCTTGTACTTTATCGCTTTCAAATCCGGCTGGAAAAGTTACAGCTACTCCACTATTTGTATATTTGATTAATGGTTTGTGCTGTAAATCGTGTGCGTTTTGAATTCTCGCCATTTCTTCCTGAAAATGAGTGTCGTGTTTATAGTATTCTTCGACAACCAAATCATTATCGTATTTCGAATTTGACTGTACTTCAAAAACAAAATATAAAATAAATGTCATAAACAGTCCAAATGCAATGACGATTCCGGTACCCCAATTAATTTTCATAGTGGTAAATTTTTAATTAAAACTGCGTGGTCCTAAGAAATTTGTTGTTGTTGTTTCTATGAGTTCAGAACCATTGTAAACTCCTATTTTTACTTTTGTTTTATCACTTTCTAATAAAACTTCATTAATTTCTATAAATAATGTTCCTTGAGAAATTCCCTCTTTTGCAACTTTAAAATGTCTTTTTGCGACATTCTTAATTTCACCTTTCTGATCGATTAGCTCAAAATGAATATCATTGTAATCTTTCATGGTTTTGTTTACAATCTTATAAGTGTAAACATTACTGATTTTATCTCCGTTATGCTGGAATAATTGTCCCGGTAAACGCAGAACAACTGCCTGAACATCAGTTCTTAAAAACAGCATTCCAACAAAAATACTTAATAAAATAAAGAGCACTGCTGTATATCCTTTCATTCTAGCCGTAAATCTGAAAGGCTCTTTTTTAGCAATTTCGTCTTCAGAAGCGTAGCGAATAAGACCTTTTGGCAATCCTACCGATTCCATTATATGATCACATTCGTCGATACAAGCGGTACAGTTAGTACATTCTAACTGCGTTCCGTTTCTAATATCAATTCCCATCGGGCAAACGTGAACACATTGAAGACAATCAATACAATCCCCTTTTCCTGTTAAGGCACGGTCTTCTTTCTTATTGAATTTTGCACGGCCTTCTTCTTTTTCTCCTCGCACAAAATCATAAGCCACATTAATCGATTTATTGTCTAAAAGAACGCCTTGTAATCTTCCATACGGACAGGCAATAATACAAACCTGTTCACGAAACCATACAAAAACAAAGTAAAAAATACCTGTGAAAATAAGAAGCGCAATAAAGTTACTTGCTTCTTTAACAGGACCTTCTTTTATCATTACAAACAAAGTATCACTTCCAACTAGATAAGCTAGAAACACATTGGCAATAAGAAAAGAAATCAGGAAGAAAATAGTCCATTTAAGAAGTCTTTTTCTAATTTTCTCACCATTCCATTCCATTCTTGCCAAACGGCTTTGTGAACCGCGATCTCCATCAATCCAATATTCGATACGACGGAAAACCAACTCCAGAAAAATAGTCTGCGGGCAAATCCAGCCGCAAAAAATCCTTCCGAAAACGACTGTAAATAGGATAACAAATACAACGCCTACAAGCATTGAAATTACGAAGAGATAAAAATCCTGTGGCCAGAAAGGAAAACCAAAAATATTAAAACGACGTTCCAGAATATTGAACATCATAAATTGGTTTCCGTTTACTTTAATAAACGGATTTATAAATAGAATTGCGAGTAAAAGGTAACTTACAATTTTTCTGTAATCGTAAAATTTACCAGACGGTTTTTTAGGAAAGATAAATTTCCGTTTACCACCTTCATCTATAGTTCCAATGGTATCTCTAAACGCTTCGTCTGGTAAATTTGACATGATATTTGTATTCTAATTATTTTTTTACTGTTGTGGTATCTTTAGTAGGTATAGCTGCTCCTGCATCTGTTTTGGGAGCACTGTCATCAACCCAAACTTCTCCTTCCGGTTCTTTTGGATCTTTTGGATTACTTCCTTGTAATGACAGAATGTAACTTGCTACTTTCTGAATTTCTTTTGGCTTTAAGGTTCCTTTCCATGAAATCATACCTTTACCATCTCGGCCTCCGTTTGTAATCGTGTGGAAAAGATTTTTAATTCCTCCTCCTAAAATCCAACGGTCATCTGTTAGGTTTGGTCCGATTTGTCCTCCTGCATCTGCTCTGTGGCAGGCTACACAGTTTGTGGTGAAGATTTCTTTTCCTGCCGCTAAACTTGCATCATCTGTAAGCAAAACAACTGTTTTTTCATCCATTAAATCTGGAGCAGTTTTCAGATACTCTTCCACATCAATTTTTGCCTGAGCCATTTCTTTTTTCAGTTCCATTTCCTGATTATCGGCTCCTAAAACATCATAACGAACTACATAAATAACTCCGAAAATGATACAGATATAGAATAAATAGACCCACCAAGGCGGTAAATTGTTGTCAAGCTCTTTGATTCCGTCATAATCATGATCCATTAAAAGCTCACCTTCTTTTTCAATTGGTGATGTTTTGGTCAGCTTTTGCATCAAGTTTTTAAACCAAGTGCTTTCTTTTAAGCTTAAACTTTCTTCAAATTCTTTTTTCGCTTTTTCTTCTGGTGTCATTAATTGATACATGACACGATTTACAGCACTAAGCGTAATCTCAATTGCAATTAAAATGAACAAGAAGACAAATAAAAACAGCGACACCATTGGGTATTTTATAAATGCTGCTCTGTCACCTGAGTCTACGAAATACTCCATCAAACCGAATACGATGAAGAAAATCAACGGTACTCTAACATATACTGGGAAAAATTTTTTCATTTTTATATCTCTTTTGTAATTACAACAAGCCCTTCATCTAAAGGAATACTACTCATTTCCTGAATTTTGTCTTTTCTATAAGAGAATACCCAAAAGCCTAATCCTACAAAGAAGAAGAAGAAAATCAAGAGGGAAATAATCGGGTATAATTCTACACCCGATATTGTTTCCATATTGTGTTTTATTTGTTCGAACATAATGCTGTTATTTCGTTTCTTTTACTTTAATATCAGTACCAAGTCTTTGAATGTAGGCAATCAAAGCAACGATTTCTCTTTCGTTCATTGGAACGAATTGCTCTCCTTTTGCAGCCGCTTTTTTCTTGCTGTCTTCATAACTTTTTACAAAGTCAGGATCGCTTTCTAAACTCTTCTCTATTTTAACAGCCTGAGTTCTTAAAGTTTTCTCAGCATTCGCAACATCTTCAGGAGTATATGGTACACCTAAAGTAATCATAGCCTGCATTTTCTTTTGTGTTAGAGAAATATCAAGAGGTTTGTTGTCAAATAACCATTTGTAACCTGGCATAATTGATCCGGCAGATGTACTTTGCGGATTCCACATATGATTAAAGTGCCAGTTATCATTGTATTTACCACCAACTCTTAATAAATCCGGACCTGTACGTTTTGATCCCCACAAGAATGGATGATCGTAAACAAATTCTCCAGCTTTTGACTGCACTCCATAACGTTCTACTTCACTTCTAAATGGACGAACTGACTGTGAGTGACAACCCACACAACCTTCTCTGATGTATAAATCACGTCCTTCCAATTCTAACGGCGTATATGGTTTTACACTTGAAATTGTCGGGATATTTGATTTTACCATAATCGTTGGTACAATCTGAATGATACCTCCAATTAAAATGGCGATTGTAGCCAGAATTGTCAATTGGATTGGTTTTCTTTCTAACCAAGAGTGGAATTTCTCTCCTCTTACTCTTCCGCTGCTGATTCTTTGTAAAGCAGGAGCCTGAGCTAATTCGTCTTCCACTGGCGAACCTTGTCTAACTGTCATTATGATGTTATAAACCAATGTCAGCATACCTACTAAGTACAAAGTACCACCAATAGCTCTCATCCAATACATTGGCATAATAGCCGTTACGGTTTCAAGGAAGTTACCGTAAGTTAAAGTTCCATCTGGATTAAATTGTTTCCACATAGAAGCTTGTTGAAAACCAGCTACATATAACGGAATTGTATAAACGATAATCCCTAAAGTACCAATCCAGAAATGGAAGTTTGCCAATTTCTTAGAGAACAAATCTGTTTTTGTCATTCGTGGAATCAACCAATATATAATCGCAAATGACATAAAACCATTCCAAGCTAAAGCTCCAACGTGTACGTGGGCTACGATCCAGTCTGTATAGTGTGCAATAGCATTTACATTTTTAAGAGAAAGCATCGGCCCTTCAAACGTTGCCATTCCGTATCCTGTAATTGCTACTACAAAGAATTTTAAAACTGGTTCTTCACGAACTTTATCCCAAGCACCTCTTAGCGTTAAAAGTCCATTAATCATACCTCCCCAAGATGGAGCAATTAACATTACTGAGAAAGCTACTCCTAAATTCTGTGCCCAGTTTGGCAATGCAGAATATAATAAGTGGTGAGGCCCCGCCCAGATATAGATAAAGATTAAAGACCAAAAGTGGATAATTGATAATCTATAAGAATAAACAGGTCTGTTGGCAATCTTTGGTACAAAATAGTACATCAATCCTAAAAACGGAGTAGTTAGGAAAAATGCAACCGCGTTATGTCCGTACCACCATTGTACTAATGCATCCTGAACCCCAGCATAAACAGAATAACTTTTTAAACCGGAAACTGGAATTTCGATATTGTTAAAAATGTGTAATACTGCTACTGTTACAAATGTTGCCAGATAAAACCAGATTGCTACGTACAAGTGACGCTCTCTACGGCGTAACATGGTACCAATCATGTTGATTCCCATTACCACCCAGATTAAAGCAATTGCAATATCGATTGGCCATTCTAATTCTGCATATTCTTTAGAAGAAGTATAACCTAACGGAAGTGTAATTGCAGCAGCCACAATAATCAACTGCCAGCCCCAGAAATGAAGATTACTTAAAAAATCACTAAACATTCTGGCTTTTAATAATCTCTGCATAGAATAATACATTCCGGCAAAGAAGGCATTACCCACAAAGGCAAAAATAACAGCGTTGGTGTGTAATGGTCTTAAACGGCCGTAGCTAAGCCACGAGATCCCATCTGTGATGTTGGGAAAAAGGTACATTACCGCAAGGGTAAGCCCCACTAACATACCCACAACTCCAAAGAGTATTGTGGCGTAAATGAATTTTTTTACAATTTTGTTGTCGTAATAAAACTGTTCCATTTCCATAATTATACTTGTTTTTCTTCGATTGGTGAATTATTATTTTGGGAAATAATTTTGGTCTCATCGTCAAAAAGAATTCTGACTGAAGGTGTATAATCGTCGTCGTACTGGCCAGATTTGACAGCAATAATGAAAGCAATGAAGAAACAAATTGCTACGAAAATACTTACTGAAATTAAAAGATAAATAACACTCATACCGTAAATTTATGTTAACAAAATTACTAGGCAATCGGCGTTTAAAATATGATAATTATCATGCTCAGAGAAGAATAATAAAAATAAAAAAAATATCTTTTGAATTATTTAAAACTATTCTAAATTACTATTACTGAAATAGTTAGACATAAAAGTAACGAAACTGACTATGGTAATTGTACTCAACGGCATAATGATCGCAGCAACAAGCGGAAGAAGGTTTCCTGTGACCGCAAATGCCAATCCAATAACGTTGTAGAGCAATGATAAACCAAAACTCATCTTGATGATAAAAATCGCCTTATGTGAAAGCTTTAAAAAGTAGTCTAAACGTGAAAATTCAGAAGCGTCTAAAATAGCATCGCAAGCCGGTGAAAAGACATTTACATTCTCCGAAATCGAAATTCCGACATTACTTTGTGCCAAAGCTCCGGCATCGTTCAAACCGTCTCCAACCATCATGACATTCTTTCCTTTCTCCTGCAGTTTTTTTATGAATTCGAGTTTCTGATCTGGTTTTTGATTGAATACTAATTCAGTGTTTTTAGGGAGAATGGCTTCAAGATTGGCTCTTTCTCCATCATTATCTCCGGAAAGCACTTTGATTTCGTAGTCTTTATTCAGTTTTGAAAAAAGTGTTTCCAGTCCTTCCCTATATTGGTTTTGGAAAACAAATTTTCCGAAATAAACTCTATCAATTTTAATATGTAAAGCTGTTTTTTCAATTTCTGAACCATCAGAAACCAAATTATCCACAAATTGTCCAGAACCAATTTTAATTTCTTTATTTTCGGCAACAGCCAAAATTCCTTTCCCTGTAATCTCCTGAAATTCAGAAACGTTAACTCTTTTTGTTTCGGGTAGAAAATCATACAACATTCGGCTCAACGGATGATTTGACGCACGTAAAACATTCTTAATCAAAATACTTTTTTCATCAGAAATAAAATTTCCTTCATATAAAATATTTGATTTTTTATTGGTTGTAATGGTTCCTGTTTTATCGAAAACAATCGTGTCAACTTTGGCTAATTGTTCAATAACAACAGCATTTTTGAGATAGAATTTCTTCTTTCCTAAAATTCTCAAAATATTACCAAAAGTAAACGGAGCTGTAAGTGCCAATGCACATGGACAAGCCACAATTAAAACCGCTGTAAAAACATTAAAAGCAATATTAGCATCGATAGAAATCCAATAACCAAAACCAGCAAATGCAATTAGCAATAAAATAGGGGTAAAATAACGGCTTATTGCATCTGTAATGGTCTTGTGTTTTTGATCTACTTTTTTCTGAAAGATTTCGTTACTCCACAATTGAGTTAAATAACTTTGGGAAACCGAATGCAAAACTTCCATTTCGATTACTTTTCCAATCTGTTTCCCGCCAGCAAAAACCTTATCTCCTGATTTTTTGGTAATTGGAATAGCTTCTCCGGTCACGAAACTATAATCAATATCGGCGCTTTCACTGATTAAAATACCATCAACCGGGATTAATTCCTGATTACGAATCAATAAACGATCTCCTTTTACAACATCGTAAATCGCAACATTATCTTCTGAAGCATCTTTATTGATTTTGGTAACAGCAATTGGAAAATAAGATTTAAAATCTCTTTCAAAACTCAAAAAACTATAGGTTTTAGTTTGGAACATTTTCCCTAAAAGCATAAAGAACACCAAACTGGCTAAACTGTCAAAGAAACCAGGTCCGTGATCCATAAGCATATCGTAAGTACTTCGAACAAACATCACAATAATCCCCAACGCAATTGGAATATCGATATTTAACATTCTTGTTCGAATGCTGTGATAAGCCGAAATATAATAGCCGCTTGCAGAATATAAGAAACTTGGCAGTGCTAAAAGAAATATCAATAATCTGAAAAACGGTTTGTAGCTATCTAACCAGAATTCCTTCATTTCGAAATATTCCGGAAACGAAAGCAGCATGATATTTCCAAAACAGAAAAAGGCAACACCCAATTTATAGGTTAAACTTCTGTCAACTTTTGTTTTTCCAGTTTCATAATTTTCTAAACTGATGTAAGGTTCGTAACCAATTGAGCTCAACAGATACACGATTTCTTTTAAAGAAACAGTATCTGAATTGAACGTAATTCGAACTCTTTTTTCATGGAAATTAACCTGAGAAATGCTAATTCCAGGCTGTAATCGGTTTAGGTTTTCTAAAATCCAAATACAAGAACTGCAATGGATATGCGGAATATTTAAAGAAACAATAGCCGTGTTTCCTTCCTGAAACTCCAATACTTTTGAAAGTATGGCTTCATTATCTAAAAAATCGTATTTCCCTGCAATGTCCTGTGGTGTGGCACCAGGCGATTTTTCGAAATCATAATAAGAGGTTAAATTGTTGCTGCTGAAAATTTCATACACTGTTTTACAGCCGGCACAACAAAACTTTTTATCATCAAAATCAATTTCTTCATTTTGTTCAATAGTTAAACCACAATGAAAACAACTTTGCTCCCTCATAAACTTGTTTTTATTTGCCACAAATTTCCAATTAAAGCACAATTATTAAGATGATAATTGTCATGTTATACCTAAATTGAATTCTAATTAAACCTGATTAAGAGCATTCAAAATAGCAACAATTCTAATTTATAATAATTTTACGATATAATAATGGCTAAAACTCTTAAATATTTTTAATTTTGTCCCAAACAAATATTGTCATGAATAAATGTGATCAATGCATTGTACGCCAGCTTAGCTCTTTAAAAGCCCTTAACAAAGAAGAAGTTATAAAATTAGCCAGCAGTAAAACCACTTACAAAATTAAAAAAGGAGAAGCCATTTTTGAAGAAGGCGAAGTAACCAATGGAGTATTTTGTGTGAAAGACGGTGTTGGTAAACTCTCCAAATTGAGTGCAAACGGAAAAGACCAAATTGTAAAATTGGTAAAATCCGGAGAACTTCTTGGCCAACGTTCAATGATTAGCAATGAACCGGCAAACTTAACAGCCAAAGCGATTGCAGACATGGAAGTTTGTTTTATTCCGAAAGCCGAAATCATCAATTTCTTTAACAGCAACAATCAGTTTTCTTTAAATATGATGCAGTCTGTCTGCGAAGATTTAAAAGAATCTGAAAACGAGAAAATTGCTTTGGTTCAGAAAACTGTGAAACAAAGACTGGCTGAAACTTTACTTCAATTACACGAAGCTTTTGGAGAAGATACAGATAAAACCCTGAAAGTTCAACTGACAAGAGAAGAACTTGCAGGAATTATTGGTACTGCAACCGAAAGCTGCATTCGTTTATTATCTGATTTTAACAAATCAGAATTGATTGAATTGGTTGGTAAAAAGATTATGCTTAAAAATGTTCGTGCTTTAAAGAAACTAGCCGAAAATTAAAGCTTTTTGGCTTCATTCCAAAAAACATCCATTTCGCTAAGCGTCATATCTGATAAAGATTTTCCTAATTCGCCTGCTTTACTTTCTAAGTATTGAAATCGTTTAATGAATTTTTTATTGGTTCTTTCTAATGCGTCTTCTGGATTTACTTTTAAAAATCGGGCATAATTAATCATAGAAAACAAAACGTCTCCAAATTCGTCTTCAATTTTATCCTGATTTCCGGATTTGACTTCGTCTTGCAGTTCTTGCAATTCCTCTTGTACTTTATCCCAAACCTGATGAGGTTCTTCCCAGTCAAAACCTACACCCTTTACTTTGTCCTGAATTCTGCTCGCTTTTACTAAAGCCGGAAGACTTTTTGGAACGCCTTCCAAAACGGATTTCTTTCCTTCTTTTAGTTTTAATTTCTCCCAGTTTTGTTTGACTTCTTCTTCATTCTCTACTTTTACATCTCCATAAATATGAGGATGACGATGAATGAGCTTATCACAGATTTCATTGCAGACATCAGCAATATCAAAATCGTTTGTTTCACTGCCTATTTTAGCATAAAAAACAATATGCAAGAGTAAATCACCTAATTCTTTTTTAACTTCATTTAAATCATTATCCAGAATAGCATCTCCCAGTTCGTAAGTTTCTTCGATTGTTAAATGTCTTAATGTCTGCAGGGTTTGTTTTTTGTCCCACGGACATTGTTCACGAAGTTCATCCATGATGTTTAGTAGTCTTTCAAACGCTTTTAACTGGTTTTCTCTATTCATTTTATGAAATCTTTTGAATTTAAATCCCGATTCTGTAAAATTAAAAAATCCTGTCAAGAAACATCTCAACAGGATTCATTTATTATATAAAGAAAATATACTATTCTTCTTTTTTCGCTTTTGCTTTTTTAGCAGCCGGAGCTTTTTTAGGTTTTTCTTCAGCAACCGGAGCTTCTTCTTTTGGCTCTTCAGCAGCCGGAGCTAAATCTGTTACCAAACCTTTAGCCTGAAGCGTGTTGTACCAGCTTAATACTTTTTTGATGTCAGATGGATATACTCTTTCTTCGTCATAAGTTGGAAGAATTTCTTTGAAATAAGCAGCTAAAGTAGCATTATCTTCTTTATGAGAAATCGCTTGTCCTTTGTTCTCTTTAACGGCAATTTGCTGCATTACTTCAGTTAACGGTTTTTCACCTTCATAAGTATAAATCGAAATTTCAGACAATAAACTTACATTGCTTTTTAGATTTACAGTAATCTTCTTCCCATCAATTAATGATTCCGCCACAAAACCTGTACGAGTTTGAACTTTCAATTCGTATAAACCTGGTTTTCCTGAAATGGCTAAAATTTTCGTTAAATTCATTTTATTAAATTTTGTATTAAGAATTTGATTTATTTTTTGTTTCTAAATCTTTTTAGAAAACTTATCTTCCTTTTTTGGCCGCAAAAAACTTCATTCTATATTCCTGAAACGTTTTACCTTCAGTAATATTTTTAAGTTTCTTTTGGATTAAACGTTTTTTAAGAGACGAAATTTTATCTGTAAATAAAATCCCCTCAATATGGTCATACTCGTGCTGAATTACTCTTGCAATTAAACCATCAAACACTTCAGTTTTCATTACAAAATCTTCTTCACAGTATTCTATTGTTACAGTTGGTTTTCTGTAAACATCTTCACGCACATCCGGAATACTCAAACATCCTTCATTAAAACCCCACTCTTCTCCTTCTTCTTTTACGATTTTAGCATTGATGAAAGTCTTTTTAAACCCTTTCAAATCTTTTTGTTCCTCTGAAGGAAGATCCTCATCATCACTAAAAGGTGTTGTATCAATAACAAACAAACGAATTGGCAGTCCAACCTGCGGTGCCGCAAGCCCAACTCCGTACGCATTATACATCGTCTCGTACATATTTGCGATCGTTTCTTTTAGGTTTGGATATTCCGGCGTAATGTCCTGCCCTACTTTTCTTAAAACAGGATCACCGTATCCTACAATTGGTAAAATCATTTGTTTTTATTTTTGTTTTTAGGTGCTGAAAAAACAGAAGTAAAGTTCTGATATTTCAGCTGGCAAAAATAGTAAAAAATAGTCAATGAATAATTCTATTACAATTTTATCTCATATTTTTTCCTAACCGCTAAAAATCTCAGCTATAATTATGCCAAAATCACTGGTACAATTCTTAACTTTGCTAATAAACGGCTCTTTATGATTGATAAAATTTCAAAATTTACAAACAGCACATCTTTCCTGAATGCTTCTAAAGTAACTATTGCTTCTGTTGTACCTGTTTTAGTTTTAAATTTTTTAGGTCATTTTGAAATTGGTTTTACAATCGCTTTAGGAGCTTTTTATACCTATCCCAGTGATATACCGAGTTCTTTAATTCATAAAATAAAAGGATTAATTGCTGCTTCATTTATTGTTTCCGGTGTAAATCTTCTGGTCAATCTGGCCTATCCTTATCCGCTGTTATTTTATCCTTTTTTAGGAATTCTATTGTTTGCCTGTTCTATGATTTCGGTTTACGGACAGCGTGCAACTTTAATTTCATTCTCAGCTTTATTATCTATTTCGCTTTCATTTGGACATTTGCATGAAGGCTGGGAAGCATTCGAATATTCAGGATTTATATTTATTGGAGGGATTTTATATCTAATCGTTTCGCTTGTATTTCATTTTGTACAACCTTATAAATATGTTGAGTTACAAATTGCTGAAGGTATAAAGCTTACCGCTAAATATTTAAAACTAAGAGGTGACTTATGGAGTCCCGAAGCGAATAGAAGAGCCATTATCGAAAAACAATTGGCTGTTCAGGTTGAGTTAAATCTTATTCATGAGGATTTAAGAAAAATGCTCATTGGAAACCAAAATGCTTCCGGAACCACAAGTCAGAACCGAAAAATGCTTTTGGTTTTTATTACTTTGGTCGAAATTCAGGAACTCGCCCTTTATACTTCTTTTGACCACAGTAAACTTCACGAGAAATTTGCTAAACATCCTGACGTTTTAAGAACCTATCAAAATGTTGCTTACAAACTGGCTTCGACATTAAAAAAACTATCTAAAAATGTAAATCATATTAGTGTTTACGTTGACAAACAAGATTTAAAAAACGAATTGGACGCTTTAGAATTTGCCATTTTTGATTATGAAAAAACATTAGGAAAAGACGAAGCTGCCGAAGGTGTTTTGATGCTGACCAATATGCTGAAATATGCCAAAAATCAGGTTGGTAAAATCAAAATTATTCAGCGTGCGCTTTCTTTGGCCATGCAATCTTATAAACTGAAAGACAAAGATAAAGAACTGGAGAAATTCTTGACTCCTCAATATTATCCGCTTCGAACTTTAATTGAGAATTTATCTTATTCTTCTTCTATTTTCAGGCATTCGTTACGATTAACCATCACAATTTTAATTGGTTTTTTTATTGGACAGATACTTCCCTTTCAGAATGTTTATTGGATTCTACTCACGATAGTGGTCATCATGCGTCCAGGTTACGGATTGACAAAAGAGCGATCGTATCATAGAATGTTCGGAACTGTTTTGGGAGGGATTTTAGCATTCGGAATTGTATCTTTAATCCAAAATCATGTCGCGCTTAGTATCTTCTCTATAATCTGTATGCTTTTAGGGATTTCGTTTACACAAATCAACTATAAAATCAGCGCTACTTTTGTAACCATGTATGTCGTTTTTATTTATGGCATTCTAACCCCAAACATCAACGAAGTTATACAATTCAGAATTTTAGATTCACTTGCCGGAGCAATTTTAGCCTTTATTGCCAACCAGTTTTTATGGCCGGCATGGGAGTTTATCAATACGCCAATTCATATCGAAAACTCTATTCGAGCGAATAGAAACTACTTAAAAGAGATTGCCGATTTTTATAATAAAAAAGGAGAAGTTCCAACAGCTTACAGATTGGCCAGAAAAAATGCCTTTGTAGAAATTGGAAATCTAATGACTTCTTTTCAACGTATGATGCAGGAACCAAAATCGAAACAAAAAACAATGCCTTTGGTTAATAAATTAGTGGTTCTAAATCACTCCTTACTATCTGCTTTAGCTTCACTATCAACTTATATTCAGTCACATCAGACTACATCTGCTTCGGATTCTTTTAATTATATCATCAAAACGATTTTGGCCAATTTGGATCATTCTATTGCTGTTTTAAGAAATGAAACCATTTTAACTGATACTTTTTTTGAAAAAGAAGATGTGACCCTACAATTTGAAGAATTAAAAAGAAGAAACTTTACCCGATTAGCTGAAGACGATGAATTGGACAAAGAAACCCGTCAGGCCAAAATGCAGGAAGCTTCAATGGTTATTGAGCAGTTAATCTGGATGAGTAATCTAGCAGAAAAAATCCTGAAAAACACAACCGATCTAAAAGCAACAAATCCGGATTAATTCATCCGGATTTGTTGTTTAATTCACTATTTAAGAGAAGTTTATTTTATCTTCAAAACTTCTGCTGTATGTTTTCTAAGCTCTGCTAAAAGCTCTGGTTTATCATTTAAAGTCTGACCGTAAGAAGGAATCATTATTTTTAATTTTGCTTCCCATTCCGGTGTTTTAATCTGATTAGTAAAACATCTGCTAATCAAATCCACCATAATTCCTACCGCAGTAGAAGCTCCCGGCGAAGCACCTAATAAAACTGCTAAAGTTCCATCGTGTGTGTTGATTACTTCTGTACCAAATTCTAAAATTCCACCCTCTTTTTCATCTTTTTTGATTACCTGAACGCGTTGTCCTGCTTTCTCCAATTTCCAGTCTTTAGAACGTGCAGTTGGCAAATATTCGCGTAAAGCTTTCATTCTGTCCTTTGGAGACTGACGAACCTGTTCGATCAAATATTTAGTCAACGGAATATTATGATATCCTGCAGCTAACATCGGAATTAAGTTGTTACGCTTAATCGACATTGGCAAATCTAAATAAGAACCATTTTTTAAGAAACGAGTTGAAAATCCTGCAAATGGACCAAAAAGCAATGCTTTTTCACCATCAATTACACGGGTATCGATATGAGGAACAGACATTGGAGGTGCTCCAACGCTTGCTTTTCCGTACACTTTTGCCTGGTGTTTTGCAATTACTTCCGGATTGGTACATTTCAGCCATTGCCCGCTTACCGGAAAACCTCCATAACCATTTCCTTCCGGAACATTTGCTTTTTCTAATAAAGGTAAAGAACCACCACCAGCACCGATAAATACAAATTTAGTATACGCTTTACGTTTTTGACCTGTTGACAAATCTGTAATTTTGATTCTCCATGATTTGTCTTCACGTTGTCTTAGTTTTTTAACTTCGTGATTGAAGTATAGAGTAACACCGTCAAGTTTTTCTAAGTAGTTGAACATACTTCTGGTTAAAGCACCAAAATTAACATCGGTACCAATTTCCATATGTGTTGCTGCTAAATTTTCATCAGCGTTACGTCCTTCCATTACCAGCGGCATCCATTTTTGTAGCTGCTCAAAATCGGTACTGAAAGTCATGTCAGCGAAGATTGGATTGCTCTGAAGCGCTTCAAATCTCTTTTTTAAATAATTTACGTTTTTATCTCCCCACACAAAACTCATATGAGGTACGCTTTTAATAAAATTTTCAGGAGAAGGCACTTTGTTTTGCTGCACTAGGTAAGACCAAAACTGGCGCGAAATCTCAAATGATTCAGCAATACTTATTGCTTTTTTAGGATCGATACTGCCGTCTGCCTTTTCTGGAGTATAATTGAGTTCACAAAAAGCAGAATGTCCGGTTCCGGCATTGTTCCAGGCATCTGAACTTTCAGCTGCTGCAACATCTAATCTTTCGTAAATTTCAATTTTTATATCAGGTTGTAATTCTTTCAAAATTACTCCTAGAGTGGCACTCATAATTCCAGCTCCAATGAGTACTACATCACTATTTGAACGTATGGTTTCGTCAGGCATAACAGTATTTTTATTTAAAGTGCAAAGGTACTTTTTTAATTGCAAAAAAAACTAATTTTTACAAGATAAAAGTTAGGATTTTCTAAAAACCATTAAATTATAAATAAAAAATACGACGAAGAGTGTTATTTTTTTGAAGAAAGATAATCCTGAAGCAAAATTGTAGCCGAAATTTCGTCAATCAAACCTTTGTTCTGACGCTGTTTTTTACTTAACCCGCTGTCGATCATGGTCTGAAATGCCATTTTGGATGTAAAACGCTCATCTACCCTAATTACTTTCATATCCGGAAAAACATTCGAAAAATGCTTTGCAAATCCATTAATTACAGAAGCACTTCCTGAAGGCTGTCCGTTCATTTGCTTAGGTTCGCCGATTAATACTGCTTCTACATTTTCTTTTGAAAAATAATCTTTTAAAAAGTCTGTCAAAGTATGTGTCGGAATAGTAGTCAAACCTGATGCTATAATTTGCATTTCGTCTGTTACTGCAATTCCGGTACGTTTTTGTCCGTAGTCTATAGAGAGTATTCTTGGCATGTTTTGAGTTTTTAGCAAATTTACTTCAAAATACTCAGATGTCATATTATTTTGAAGACATATACCTTGTTTACATTGCAATATCTTATTCCCCTCTTATCTTCTGGCCTCTTAAAAAAAACTTATTATGCTGTAAAAAAAACTTTTAGAGGGACTTGGCAAAATTAGACTTCGCTTCTTTTGCGCAAATTTTTACTGCTCTCTTTTTTTCGCATTAAGAAACAAAAGACTGCCGAAAAGTATATAATTAAGATGAATAACTTCAAAAAAAATGTTTCCCTGTTTTTTAAAAGATATCTGCTCATTATTTTAATTTATCAATTGAGCCGGTTTTTATTTTATTTTATAAATTCCAAATTACTAGGTTCTTTTACCTTAGATACTTTTATAGGTGGTTTGATATTCGATTTTGCTGCAGTTAGTTATATCAACATTATTTTTTTAATCGCACATTTAATCCCCGGTAATTTCAAATACAATAATACTTATCAGCGTATCCTGAAAATTAGTTTTTTCAGTATCAACCTACTATTTATTGCAACTAATTTTATCGATATCATTTATTACCGATTTACAGGCAGAAGAAGCACTTTTGCCATGATTACCGCAAAAGGAATGAGAAATGAAATTCTGGGACTTATTCCCTCTTTTTTACAGGAGTTTTGGTATATCGCACTTATTTTCATAATCCTTAGTATTCTATTTTGGAAAATTATTCCTGACTTCAGCAACAATTCATTTCGTAAAAAATTAACAACAAAAGACTATTCGAAAAAATATCTTCTTTTTACAATTATTTTAGCTTGTTTATTAATATTAGGTCGTGGAGGTCTTCAAAAAAAACCAATCCGAATTGTTGATGGAATAAAATATAGCGCACTAACAAACACGGGGCTGGTTTTAAACACACCTTTTACAATCCTAAAAACCTTAGCACAAAAAAATGATCTCGATTACACCAAATATTATAATGCTACAGAATTAAAATCAATTTACAACCCTCTCATTTCATTAAACCCCACTGAAATGCCAACTAAAAAAAATGTTGTTGTTTTAATTTTGGAGAGTTTTGGAAATGAAAACATTGGACGTGGACAAACTCCTTTTTTAGACTCCCTTATTACAAAATCATATTATTTTAAAAACGGATTTGCCAACGGAAAAGTCTCCATAGATGCAGTTCCGTCTATACTTTCCAGCATACCAAGTTTAATGAATAATTCGTTTATCTCTTCAAGTTATTCTTTAAACAAAATAAACGGGCTTCCAAAAATTCTAAAGAAAGAAGGCTATAATACCTCTTTTTTTCATGGTGCATTTAACGGAAGTCAGAATTTTGATCAATATGCAAAAGTTGCCGGTTTTGACCAATATTTTGGCAAAGACCAATATCAGGGTCCTGATTCTTTTGATGGAAAATGGGGCATTTTTGATGAAGAATTTTTACAATTTTACTCCTCGAGACTTTCTTCTTTCAAACAGCCATTTTTTAGCTCTTTATTCACTATTTCTTCTCACAATCCTTATACAATTCCTAAAAAGTACATTGGAAAATTTCCTAAAGGAACCACTCGAATACAGGAAAGCATTGCCTACACCGATTATTCACTAATGAAATTTTTTAAAACTGCAAAAAAACAACAATGGTATAATAATACACTTTTTGTTATTTCAGCAGATCACACTTCAGCTGAAGGAGACAGAGAATCTGATCAAACAAACATTGGAAAATTCAGGATTCCAATATTATTTTTTGACCCGTCAAATCCAAAACTCACTGGCCTTAGTGATAAAAATTTCCAGCAGATTGATATTATGCCAAGTATACTGGATTACCTGAACATAAAAACAGAAATGGTGAGTTTTGGAAAAAGTTATAAATCAAAAGATAATTTTGTAGTCTATTATCTTGGAGGCACTTATCATTATATCAATGACGATTTTTATTTGGTATTTGCAAACAACCAAACTATTGGTTTCTATAATTGGAAAAAAGATACTTTATTAAAAAACAATCTAATGAGTCAAAATCCGGCAAAAGTTAAAGAAGCCGAGAAATTTATAAAAGCTTACATACAGTCTTTTAATGACAGAGTTACAAATAATCAGCTTACTCTTTAGATTCCATAAAAAAAATCCGCCCTGAAAAAATCAGAACGGACTTTATCCAAATATTCAAACCTAAAAAATAACTCAAATTTATCTTCCAAACAATCGGCTAAAAAAGCCTCTATGCTCTTCTTCTACATCCTCTTCCTCCACATAATTCGCAAATTTAGACTGCGCTTTTTCGTGTTCGTAAATCAGCTCCTTAATATATTCAACATAACTTCTCTTCTTTTCTTCCAAAAATCCGATCAGGTATTTTTCACTGAATTCAACTCCGCTTGCTGCTTCAATTTGCAATAACTTTTTATACAAGGGTTCAATATGCATTGCAATTACTTCTTGCGGCACAGCCTGTCTGCGACCAAAATAATTTACGATCACATCATTTTCATCTCTTGCAATTTCAAAGTCGGTAATTACCCAATAATACCTTCCTGATTTCGCCAGATTTTTTACAATCGCATGAAAATTTTTTCCCTGCTTCAGATTTTCCCAAAGCACTTTAAAAATAACTTTTGGCATATCCGGATGACGTATAATATTATGCGGCTGCCCCATTAATTCGTAATCTTCATAACCACAAACGTCTACAAATACTTCGTTGGCATACTCTATTATACCAAATGCGTTTGTTTTACTCATAATGACCTGAGTTTTATCCCAGGTTACCTCTTTGTCAATTATGACTCTGTTCTGAAGTTGATTTTCTTGATTCATATTTTACTGCTTATATGATTAATGTATTGAATGGAATGTTTTTCAATGATGCGAAATTAGAGAGAAGAAAAAATAGAAAATCTGATTTTTGTCATATTTTGACATAAAAAAAACTTTTAGTGGTAGTTTAAAAGAAAATTCCAAATTCCAAAATCCAAATTCCAAATCCCAAAATCGAAATTCTAAAACTTTACAGACTTTACAAATAAGAAACAAAAAGTTAAGTCTGTAACATTTTCGAGTCGTTTTGCTTTTTTGCATTTCTACAAATACGTTATCTTTGCCAAAAATTTAAACGTATGAATTCTTTACAGACTATAATCGAACAAGCTTGGGAAAATAGAGCTTTATTACAAGAAACTACAACAACAGATGCCATTAGAGAAGTTATCGAATTGGTAGACGCAGGAAAATTACGTGTTGCTGAACCAGTTGGTGACAAATGGCAGGTAAACGAATGGGTTAAGAAAGCAGTTGTAATGTATTTCCCAATTCAAAAAATGGAAACATGGGAATCTGGTATTTTCGAATATCACGATAAAATGTTACTAAAAAGAGATTATGCTGCAAAAGGAATTCGTGTAGTTCCAAATGCTGTTGCTCGTTATGGCGCTTACATTTCCAGTGGTGTTATTTTAATGCCAAGTTATGTAAACATTGGTGCTTATGTTGACGAAGGAACTATGGTAGATACCTGGGCTACTGTTGGAAGCTGTGCACAAATTGGTAAAAACGTTCACTTAAGTGGTGGTGTTGGTATTGGTGGTGTTTTGGAGCCATTACAAGCTGCTCCCGTAATTATCGAAGACGGTGCTTTCATTGGATCTCGTTGTATCGTTGTTGAAGGGGTTCATGTTGGTAAAGAAGCTGTTCTTGGCGCTAACGTATGTTTAACTGCATCTACCAAAATTATTGATGTTACAGGTGATGAGCCAGTAGAAATGAAAGGTTTCGTTCCTGCACGTTCGGTAGTTATTCCCGGAAGTTATACTAAAAAATTCGCTGCCGGAGAATATCAGGTTCCTTGTGCTTTAATCATTGGTACGCGTAAACCTTCTACAGATTTAAAAACTTCTTTAAACAATGCACTTCGCGAATACGATGTTGCAGTTTAACAGAGATTAGTAATAGAAATTTTCAATTTTTAAAAATCCAAATTCCTTTCTGTAAAATGATTGGAATTTGGATTTTTTTTGCTTCAATTTGTAGTCCATTAATACAACACACGATTTTAAATGAAGATACTTGTAATTCAGCAAAAAATGATTGGCGATGTTTTAGTCAGCAGTATTATTTGCAACAACCTTAAAACTACTTATCCCGATGCTCAGATCGATTATTTGGTTTATGCATCCACAACTCCGGTTTTAGAAGGAAATTCAAGTATTGACAATATCATTTTATTTGAGGAAAAACATCGAAATAGTAAAAAAGAGCTTTTAAAATTGGGACTGCAACTTCGAAAAGAAAATTACGATATCTTAATTGATGCTTATTCAAAATTAGAAAGCTGGGTTTTGGTCTTGCTGAGTAATGCCAAAAGAAAAATTTCATATAAAAAACCTGGCAGAACTTTCTTGTATACCGATAATGTTCCATTTGAACCCTTTCCAAAAACCAATCTCGGACTTGCAATTGAGAGAAGAATTTCTTTATTAGAACCACTACATCTTCAGACAGAAATTAATCCAATTCCTAAATTATTTGTTTCTGAAAAAGAGAATCAGGAAGCCTTAGCTTTATTTGACAAACATCAGGTAAGAAAAGATAGAAAAACAATCATGATCAGTCTTTTGGGAAGTGAAAAACTAAAAACATATCCTTTAGAATTTATGTCTAAAGTTGTCGATTACGTCGCAGATAACGCCGATGTAAATATCTTATTTAACTATTTTCCAAAACAACTAGAAGAAGCTAAAACCGTTTATAACGCTTGTAAACCTTCAACTCAAAACAAAATTTATTTTGATTTATTAGGTGGAGATTTAAGATCTTTTATCGGTTTGGTAAATCAATGTGATGCCATTATCGGAAATGACGGCGGGGCAATAAACATGGCTAAAGCATTAGACAAACCTTCTTTTATTATTTTTTCTCCATGGATTGAAAAGAAAATATGGGCCACATTTGAAGACGGAATTCATCATCTTTCTGTACATCTTAAAGATTACAAACCGGAACTATTTGAAAACAAAACAGAAAAAATGCTCAAAAAGGAGTCTTTAGATTTGTATCAAAAATTCTCTCCTGAGTTTTTTGAAAATCGAATCAAATCATTTTTAAAACAAAACGCTTTTAATTAGTCTGCATGATTTCATCAGAAAAACAACTTCTAACGGCTTTAATCATTACACATAATGAGGAACAAAACATTCATTCTGTTTTGGAAAATCTTTCATTTGCCAATGAAATTATTGTTGTAGATTCTTTTAGTTCTGATCAGACTTTTGAGATTGCTTCTTCTTTCAAAAACGTTAAAGCTGTCCAGCATACTTTTGAAAATTTTGCCGCTCAACGTAATTTCGCATTAAGCCTCGCTTCAAATTCATGGATTCTTTTTATTGATGCCGATGAAAGACTGACTCCCGAACTGAAAAAAGAAATCGAATTGGTCATCAATCAGGATAGTAAAATTGTAGCTTTCTTTATGAACCGTATTTTTATGTTTAACCACAAAAGATTGCGTTTTAGCGGTTGGCAGACTGACAAAATTATTCGACTGTTTAAAAAAGAAAATGCCTTTTATAATCATGAAAAAATCGTTCATGAAAAACTAATTATAAATGGAGAAACAGGAAAATTAAAAAATAAATTAATTCACTTTTCCTACTCCACGTTTGATGATTATAAACAAAAAATGTTTTTTTACGGAAAATTAAAAGCACAGGAAGAATTAGCAAAAGATACTAATCCTAACTTTTTTCATTTTTATATCCGTCCTCTATATCAATTTGTACACCAATACGTTATTCGCCTTGGTTTTCTTGATGGTAAAAAAGGGATAATAATTTGTTACCTTAATGCCCTGAGTGTTTTTGAACGTTTTAAAGAACTAAAAAAAATCAAGAACCGAATTCTATAATTTAGGCTTTTTTCCAGAATTTAAGTTTCTTTTTGAGTCTCTTTTTCTTTGCAAAACTTTCCTGAAAATCTGTAGTTGCCTGCCACATTTTTTCAAAAATTTCAGTTTCACTTTTCTCTTTATAGAATTTAGAATATTCGTTACTCATAACAGCAAGCATTTCTTTCTTAGGCGTTAAACGGCTAAAATTATTCATTCGCTGTTCAAAACTCATATTATCATGAAAATTCATTCGGTTTAGATCAACCAAAAAGAAATCATATTTATTTTCAGCTATTTTTTTTATAAGTGTATTTCCAGGTGAATGATCTAAGAATTCTACACCTTTTTCATGAAGCTCAAAACAAAAAGCAGTAAACTGGCGCAAAATAGCATCATGATCGGGATAATCAGGAATCTCAACTAATTCTCTATACGTCAATTCGGTTACTAAATGTTCACTCACATAATAACTGTCTCTTAATCCAATAAAATTGAAGTTTTCTAAAAATGCAATTGGTTCAGGTGTTCCAATTCCTTTTTCTAAAAGAATTGTAGCATATTCAAAAGAACGTCTTGCTTTTGATTTTCTAAAATACTTGTAAGCAATTTTATTTACAATATTCGGAATCTTAAATGATTTGATATTAATGGTTTTTCCATTCAAATCAAATAATTTAATTTTATTACGGTCTCCATTTCCAAAAAGCTCACCTGAAGAACTAAAATTACTTATGATTTCCTCTACATAATTCTGGTCTTGCTCAAATTTTCCGCTAATTCTTAATGGCATAATAAAGATCTGTATTTTTTAGAGTTCAAAAATAACTAAATGCTTTCATACAATAATAAAAACATCATATTTATTCTTGATATAGTATTTTTCTTATATTTTTGCAGTGTAATTAAATTTAAGAAATGAAAATATTAAATGTCACATCTATCACTGAACTAAGAGGTGGCGATGCACAAATGTATACTGTATATAAACTTCTGAAAGATGAAAAAAATGTAAAGCAATATATATTATGTCCGGAAGACGCAGTTTTAGCTTCAATTTGCAAAAATGATCAAGCCAATCTATTTACATACAATAAGAACAAATTTAAATTATTTAATCTTGCTCGTGCTATTGTCAAAATTTGTAATCAAGAATCTATAAACATATTACACATTCATGATTCTTCAGCTTTAAATGCTGCTTTAATCGCTTTAAAATTTTTAGACAAATCAATTTTATTGGTTCTTAGCAGAAAAAGAAATAATAAAATCAAAGACAAATTTTTGAATAGATACAAATATTCACATCCAAGGATTCATAAAATTATTTGTGTATCTAAAGCTGTTGAATCTATTTTTGACAAAATCATCTCAGACAAAAATCGATTACTAACAATATATGATGCCATCGATGTAGATCAATTTTCGAAAAAGACAAACCAAAATCTGTTACATAAAGAATTTAATTTTTCTCCTGAAACCAAAATAGTAGGTAACATTGCCGGACTTACCAATCAAAAGGATATTTATACTTTTATTGATACTGCAAAAAAGATTAAAGCTAAAAACAAAACTTCAAATCCAATAAAATTCATAATCATTGGAGACGGACCTTTGAAGACCGACTTAATCAATTATGCCATTTCAAATGAATTAGAAAAAGATCTTTTTTTCACTGGTTTTAGAAATACAATTGATTTATTACCTGAGTTTGATTTATTCCTGTCAACTTCAATAACTGAAGGACTACCTTTAACAATTTACGAAGCTTTTGCTTGTAATATTCCCGTTATATCAACCAAAGCAGGAGGTATTCCGGAAGTTATTACAGATGGAAAAACAGGATTTTTGGCATCACTAAAAGACTCAGAAACGTTGTCTGACAGAGCTATCGAAGTACTTTCAAACCCAACCTTACAAGAAACACTAAAAAGTAACTCCTATAAATTAGTTAAGGAAAATCATAGTCTCAATATAATGCGAAAAAACTATTATACTTTTTATAAAAACATTCTTAATACTGATCAATTATTGGTTTCCAAAAATCAATCACTTTAGGTTTGTTAATCGCATGACAACCAAATGGAAGTTCATTATTCGTTAATTTCATTGCTAAGTTTGGTTTTCTGTCTATAGCAAAGAAAACAGCTTCTTTATAGTCCGGAATTTTAAAATCAGGATTAAATTCAATAGCTTTCAAAGACCAGAACACATCTTCTATTGCATAGATTTTCTTTTCTTTTGCATTTAAAACCTCAGAAATAAAGCTCTGCTGCTCTTTTGAAATGGTATAATGACTAGCTATTTTACGTAGTGAAAAACCTCCATTCCCTACTTTAAAGAAAGTCTGCTCACGCTCATTTTTCTTTTTAGAACGAAATAATCTTGCCACTTTATTGAATATATTCATACCAAAAGAATCTGTAGAAGTAGCAATCCATGGTGCGCCAATATAATCGTATCCTTTTTGACACCATTTTAATAAATCATCTCTAAATACAAAGGCATCTAACTGATAAATTAAAATGTATTCAGAATCTAAAAAGCTTTCGTAAAAAACCGGTGACAATAACAACTCATTGTACCCATTTATAGTTGCGAAATAATGTTTAGAAAAACTTTTAAAAGTTAAGCTCTCGCATTTATCCGAAAGATAAGAACAGTTTAAACCTTCCGGGTGTACAATTACAATTTCATAATCTTTTAAAATTTTACAACATTGTAAAAACGATTTTTCTTCAAGTTCTCCAAAATATTCCTTGTAAACCGGAATGATTACTTTCACTATTTCTTTGTTCATGTGGTATTTTAAGATTAATCTGTCTATAGAAAAACAATTCTGGTATTTTCCTTATATTGTTTACTTATGCCACAAAAATAATCTTATAAATTACAAAAAGCAGATTATTGTAAATTAAATTTACATTTTTTACCAACTATAAAGATTATTTTTGCAGAACAATTATATTCCTTTTTACAATGAATGAAGAAATAATAAACGCATACGAAGTCATCAAAGAAGGCGGAATTATTCTGTACCCGACAGATACCGTTTGGGGAATTGGATGCGATGCTACCAATGCCGAAGCCGTTGCAAAAATCTATAAATTAAAGCAACGTGCAGAAACGCAAAGTATGATTGTTTTAATGAACAGCGAGAAAATGATGTACAATGTTTTTAAAAACATACCAGAAGTTGCCTGGCAGATTATTGATTTATCTGAAAAACCAACGACTTTAATTTTGGATGATGCTAGAAATGTTGCATCAAACATTATTGCGGCAGACAGATCTTTGGGCGTTCGTTTGGTAAAAGAACCTTTCTGTTACAAATTGATGGAAAGAATGAAAAAGCCTTTGGTTTCGACTTCTGCTAATATTTCAGGACAACCAACACCTCAAAGCTTTAAAGATATTAGTCCGGAAATTATAAACGGAGTTGATTATGTAGTGAAATTAAATCAGGATAAAATCAACGGAAAATCATCTACTATTATCAAATTAACCAATGATTCGCAGGTAAAAGTAATCCGTAAATAGCTTTTTTTGGTTGAGTATAGTTTTTACCGCAAAGTACACAAAGAATTATGCAGAGTAAGCAAAGAAGATTTTATAGAGAATTTAAATAAATTTTAAAAAAGTTCGCAAAGTTTTATCAAAAAAACTTTGCGAACTTTTTTATTTTAATGGCACTGAAAAAAACTTAGCGCCCTTTGCGTAATTCTTTGTGCACTCTGCGGTTAAAAAAAACTTAGAACCTTAGTATCTTAGATACTTAGACCGTTTTCAAACTCTCAATAAGCCAGTCAATATCTTCTTTGGTATTATAATGACTGAACGAAATTCGGAGATTTGGCAGTTTTAAATCGGCTTCTGAAAGCATTTCGTTTAAAACATGAGAAGGTTTAATACTTCCCGACTGACAAGCACTTCCTCTTGAAACCGCTATTCCTTTCATATCCAGACTAAACAAAAGCATTGAGGTTTTGTCTGATGAAAAAGGCAAAATAATGTTGATGATATTATAGAAATCCTCTTTTTTTCCGTTAATTCTAAAATCCGGAAAATGAATTTCTAACTGCTCAATAAAATACTTTTTTATATCCGAAATATAAGCTCTTTCTTCCTCTAATTTTTCATACGAAATAGACAAAGCTTTTGCCATTCCGGCGATTTGATGTACTGCTTCAGTTCCTGCACGAAGTCCTTTTTCCTGTTCACCTCCAAAAAGCAACGGTTGTAGACCTAAATTTTTTCTAACAAAAGCGAATCCAATTCCTTTTGGGCCGTGAAATTTATGTGCGCTAGCCAGAATAAAGTCAACAGGAGTTTTTTGCAAATCAATTTCAGTTTTCCCAACAGACTGAACAGTATCAGAATGAAATAAAGCATTATACTGCTTACAAATAAGTCCAACTCTGTCTAAATCTAAAATAGTACCCGTTTCATTATTAACATGCATTAAACTTACCAATGTCTTTTTCTCATCAGACAATAAATTGGATAAATGTGTTAAATCCAAACTTCCGTCCGGATTTACATTTACATACTCAACCTCTATATTATATTCTTCTTTAAGCGCCCAAACGGTATGCAAAACAGCGTGATGCTCAATTTTTGAAGTGATAATTCTTTCTACTTTTAAATCTTCAACTGCAGAACGCAGAATCCAGTTATCTGCTTCAGTTCCTCCGGAAGTAAAAATAATTTCCTGAGCACTACAATTTAAATGCTTCGCAATACTCTTTCTTGAAAGTTCTAATATTGTTTTAGCATTACGTCCAAAACTGTGGGTAGACGATGGGTTACCAAAATCCTCCAACATAACTTTGGTCATTTCCTGAATTACTTCGGGACGCATTGCCGTAGTGGAGGCATTATCTAGATATACTTTTTTCATTGGTACAAAGTTAAGAAATATGAATTGTCAAATCTTAAATATCAATTGCCATTTTTTTCACTATTTTTGACGCAAATAAATTTTACAATGAAAAAATACGCTTCCCTTATATTATTTGCTTTTTTACTGAATGGATGTGATGATGGAGACTTAACTGTTCAGGAAATTGACTTTAGCACTGTAGAGCCTACAAGCTGTACTGATAACCCCAACTTAATGTATAAATTAAAGTCTCAGGAAGCTTTCTTACTTCAAATGCCAGAAGGTGCCGGCTTAAAAAGCGAACCGGGAACTTATGACTATGATATTCCTACCGGAGGAAATGGAGCTTATCGTGCTATATACAGATCTTATGACGGTGCAGTAGTATCAGATAACATATGCGGAATCATCCCTCCCAGCAAACCAAAAGTGGTAGATGAATGGATTGCTACTTCGGGAAAAATTACAATTACAACTACACAAAAAGAACAGGTTCCGGCAACTGACGGAAGTACAAAACTTACCGGTTACAATCACAACATTAGCTTTACAAACATTACTTTTGATATTTCCAATTCAAAACCACAGACTTATCCGACTTACCCGTTTGGGACAATTAGTACCACAATGGACGTTCCTGCCAGTTTGGCTTTTAATACTGAAATTGCTGGTAGATGTACCAATAATAATTTAAACAGAGTATACAATTACAGTGCTTCCTTTTATATTTCGATTGACAATATTGACAGTGATTTAATAAAAAATGAAGTTACTCCTGCCGGACAACCCAGAACCGGATTGATAGGTGCAACCAAAAATAACGCAATTGTAAACAAAGTATATTACAGAAGCGTAGGAAAAGATACAGGTTCTTTTAGCGCAGACTATTTTTGCAGCGCTACTACCCCAACAAATCCATCGATTGCAGAAGACTGGTCCGGACAGGATGGTGTTGATGGTACTAGCGGTATAATAGAAGTAACCACTACATTGGTTGCAGGTAATTATTTCCACGAAATCACTTTAAAAAATGTAACTATGCTTAAAGGCAAAAGTAGTTTTAAACTTCCAACAACTTTCAATTTAGGAAGATTAGAAATTGCTCAATAAGCAAGATTTTTTATAAGAAAGGCTTCTTTTAAATTCTTACAAAAAAAGCGTCTGTTTTTCATTTGATTTAGTATTAAAATCAGCTTCGAAAACAGACGTTTTTTTATGCTTAAAAATGACCTTTTTAAGATGGTGTAACTTTACTTTATTTATTGTTTTGTCTAAAATAAACTTCGGTTGCTCCCAGACCATATTTCTGATAATTGGCATCCTGAAAATCGATTCCGTCATAACGCCCTAATAAAAAATCCAGTTCGGCTTTTAAAATTCCTTCACCAACACCATGGATGAAAACGATTTTTGGAATGCGATTTCGAATCGCAAATTCGATATGTCTTTTTGCTGTTTCTGTCTGTAATGTCAGAATATCATAATTAGACATTCCTCGTTTATTAGGAACCAGTTTTTCAATATGCAAATCAAATTCCGGAACACCAACATCACGTTTATCCTTCTTTTCTTTGACAAAACTTCTTGGTTTAGGTTCAATTTTATCTCTTGAAGCTTCATCTAAATCAACTCTTTTAATAGAATTCATTAAATCACTGGATTCCTGAATTTTAAGCAACTCGTTGACTAAAAATGTCATCATGAATCCGTCTTCTGTTTCTATTAAAACTTCTTTATTTTTGACCGAAACAACAGTTCCGTTTATGGCTTCATCCAGTACAGAAACCTTATCTCCTTTTACCAGCATCTTACTCTTCTTTATCGTTATTTTTACTTGGTGTTTTGGCACTCAGCTGCATCATTCCGATCATGAAAACTACAATTGCAACAATCGTGATATAGATATTTTTTTCTTCTGAAGCCTGCTCATAAAATGCCACCGAAATCGCAAGAATCATTATTATTATTTTAAAAGCTTTCATTAATTCAATTTTTAAGATTTCAAAAATATAAAACTTTAGAGTAGTACTTCTACTCTTCTTCAAACCTTTCTCATATTTTTTTAGTAAAATTGCAAAAAGATCTGCTATGACTCTTGAGAAATACATGATTCCTTGTCTCTTTAAAACCTTCTTCGGTTTTGAGTGTCTCGGCTGTGGTTTTCAGCGATCATTATTCTTACTTTTTCAGGGAGAATTTTTAGCGGCTTTCAAAATGTATCCGGCAATTTATTCCTGTCTTTTGCTTTTTGCTTTTGGTGCATTTCATCTTTTCAACAAATCAAAAAAATATAAAAAGTTATTCTGGCAAATGGCACTCGTAAATCTTGTTTTTATGATTGGCGGATATTACTTCAAACACTTTTATTTTTAGATTTTAGATTTTAGATTTTAGATTTTAGATTTTAGATTTTAGATTTTAGATTTTAGATTTTAGATTTTAGATTTTAGATTTTAGATTTTAGATTTTAGATTTTAACCAAAAAAAAGCTGACGCTTTTTTTCGGAATGTTGGAATTTGGAATTTGAGACTTGGAATTTTAAAATTTAAACAACATTTATTTCTTAATCTGATCCAAAATATCATTCATCATTTCGATTTGCACTTTCTGAATTTCGATTAATTCCTGTTGCTGATGCATAATTAAATGATCAATTTTATCGTGAATCATTCTGATTTCTAATTCCGATTTTAAATTAATCATATAATCTTTTTTAGCGCGATTTCGGTCTTTTTCTTCCTGACGGTTTTGACTCATCATAATTACAGGAGCCTGTAAAGCGGCCACACAGGACAGAATTAAATTTAGGAGAATAAATGGATAAGGATCAAACCCTTTATTCAAAAAGATGAAAACATTGGAACCAATCCAGATGGTTATAAAAATGACAAATGAAATTATAAAGGTCCAGCTTCCACCAAAATCAGCTACTTTATCAGCCACTCTTTGTCCTAAGTTTCGGGTTTCTTCTTCATCTTCTACAATACTTACAATGGATTTATCTTCTTTTAATGAAGAAATAACATTTTTCTCCATTGCCGAAAGTTCACTAATTTCCGTTGAAAGATAATTTGATATATATTTTTGACGATACAGATTTAATTCGTTTACCGCAATACAATCGTCATCATTAAAATCCGGAAATTCCTTTTTAATTAAACCTAAAATAGGATCATGAATAGATTTACCGCATACCTTCTCATTCTCTGCAAAAGAAAGCCCTGAAATCGCACTTTTAAATGTCTGGCTGTTTTTCATTTCAATTTGTTTTGAAAGCTAATTTACGTAATTAACTTCTTAAGAATTACATAAAAAAGAACTGTTTCTAATTCCTTTTTTATCACAAATGAGCCTTTCTAAAGAAAATTTCTTTGGTTAAATCGTGACTTTATTTCCAAAAAACGCCTTACTTTTAACGTTCCAAAATTATTCATTCATTTTTACCATTGTGACAAAAGACACTATCATACAAAATATAAGGGCTTTAAAGAGCCATTCACATATTAATTACGGCATTAAAACCAAGACAGAAGACTTTACAGAAAAGCTTTTCTACACTCTTTTTGATTCTAATGCCGCCTTAGAAGACAGTATTGATGAACTTGAGTTTCGCTTTAAGGAAATTGCTGTTTTGGCGTGCAAAAAACCGGAAAATCTATGCGAATCGATTTGGGATCGATTTCTGGAAAAACTTCCCGGAGTTTTGGAGAAGTTGAATCAGGATGCCGAATATATTTTAGAAAATGACCCTGCTTCAAACAGTATTGATGAAGTTTATTTGGGATATCCTGGCTTTTATGCCATTGCGATTTACAGATTAAGTCACGAATTGTACCATTTGGACTTACTTCTTTTCTCCCGACTGATGAGCGAATATGCACACAGAATCACAGGAACAGATATTCATGCCGGTGCCGACATCGCTTCGCCATTCTTTATTGATCACGCTACAGGAATTGTAATTGGCGAAACAACTGTAATTAAAAAACACGTAAAAATCTATCAGGGTGTTACACTGGGAGCATTAAGCGTAAGTAAAGAAATGAAAAATGCAAAAAGACACCCAACAGTTGAAGCTAATGTTTGTATTTATGCTAATGCCACCATTTTGGGAGGCGAAACTGTAATTGGAAAGAATAGTGTTGTTGGAGGAAATGCATGGGTCACTAAATCTATTCCTGAAGACTCTATTGTCTTAAACACCACTACAACTGAAGTTAAAATAAAAGAAAAAAAATAAAATGGGTCCACAGAAATTATTAAACCTAATTGGAAATACTCCTTTGATGGAAACCGTCAATTTGGTTAAAAATAAAAATGTAAAACTTTTACTTAAACTTGAAGGAAACAATCCTGGAGGAAGCGTAAAAGACAGAGCTGCATACAATATGATTGCTGCTGCTTTAGAAAGAGGCGAAATCAAAAAAGGAGATAAATTAATTGAAGCAACCAGTGGTAATACCGGAATTGCTCTTGCCATGATTGCCCAATTATTTGGAATTGAAATCGAATTGGTTTTACCCGAAGACTCAACAAAAGAACGTACTCAGACTATGCGTGCTTATGGCGCTACGGTAATTTTGACACCTGCCAGCGAAGGAATTATTGGCTCACGTGATTATGCGGATAAAAAAGTGGCTCAAGGTGGTTATTTAATGCTAAATCAGTTTGCTAATGATGACAACTGGAAAGCTCATTACAAAACAACTGGCCCGGAAATATGGAATGACACTGAGGGAACTGTAACTCACTTTGTATCGGCAATGGGAACTACAGGAACTATTATTGGAACTTCGACTTACCTAAAAGAAAAGAATCCAAATATTCAAATTGTAGGCGCACAGCCAAGCGACGGTTCACAAATCCCGGGAATTCGTAAATGGCCACAAGAATATCTTCCGAAAATTTTTGATGCTTCTAAAGTAGATACGGTTGTAGATGTAAGCGAAGAAGAAGCACGCGCTATGACTAAAAGATTAGCCCTTGAAGAAGGGGTTTTTGCAGGAATGAGCAGTGGAGGTTCTGTTGCCGTAGCCCTAAAAATTGCCGAAAAACTAGAATCAGGAGTTGTAGTTGCTGTTATCTGCGACAGAGGTGATCGTTACTTGTCTTCGGATTTATTTGATTAAAAAAGGTACAAAGTTACAAAGGCACAAAGTTACAAAGTTTAAAAAAACGCCTCATAAAAGACGCGCTGTCGTGCTTTTACAGAAAACCTTTGTCACTTTGTTACTTTGTCGCTTTGAACCTTTGTAACTAAAAAGAAAAAAATGAACTACAGAAAACTAGGAAAAACAAACTTTAATATCTCTGAAATCTCTCTTGGCACCTGGCAGGTTGGAGGAAAATGGGGATCAGGTTTTGATGATAAAACGGCTGACGAGCTTTTGAATACTGCCATAGACAATGGCGTAAACTTTATTGATACTGCCGATGTTTACGAAAACGGATTAAGCGAAACTGCTGTTGGACGTGTGGTGCGTTCCCGATCAGAACGTATTTATGTTGCTACAAAATGCGGACGCCAGATCAACCCGCACCTAAATGAAGGTTATACACCGAAAGTACTTCAGAAATTTGTCGAAGACAGTTTAAAAAGAACCGGCTTAGAAACGTTGGATTTAATTCAGCTACACTGTCCGCCGACAGAAGTATATTATCGTCCGGAAATATTTGAACTTTTTGACCGATTAAAAGAACACGGAAAAATACAAAATCTGGGAGTTAGTGTTGAAAAAGTAGAAGAAGCTTTAAAAGCAATTGAATATTCGAATGTAACAACGGTTCAGATTATCTTCAATCTTTTCCGTCAGCGTCCTTCTGAGTTGTTTTTCTCTGAAGCTAAAAAGAAAGATATCGGAATTATTGCCAGAGTTCCATTAGCAAGCGGACTTTTAACGGGCACTTTTAGTGAAAAAACAACTTTTGACCCTCAGGATCACCGTAATTTCAATCGTAATGGAGAAGCTTTTGACAAAGGGGAAACTTTCTCCGGAATTGATTATGATTTAGGTTTAAAAGCCGTTGAAGCATTAAAAGCATTGTTTCCGGGGACAGAAAATCTTGCCCCCATTGCACTACAGTGGATTTTAAGTTTTAACGAAGTAAGCTGTATTATTCCGGGCGCTTCAAAAGTAAATCATGTTTTATCGAATTTATCGGTTTATGATGCTCCTAAATTGACTACAGAACAGATTTCGGAAATGAATAAAATTTATAATGACCTTATAAAACCTGCTGTTCATCAGCTTTGGTAATTATTTCTAAGTTTTTTCTTTCATAAACACGCAACCATTTATGGTTTATTGTATCTAGTTATAAAATACTAACCAATAAACCATAAATTATGAAAAAATTATCCTTTTTTCTGCTTGCAATCTGCATGACGACTATCTCTTGCAGTAAAGATGAAAGTACACGTGAAGAAGAACAAGCCAGACTTGATAAAATGTATCAGGAAATTATTGATTATTCTCAAGTTAACTCAAAATCCTGTACTAATCCAGACGAATGGTCGTTTATGAAATACTCTCCATCAAACTGCTCAGGATATATGATCTATAACAAAGCAGTTGATGCAGATATTTTTCGAAAAAAAATTGACCAATACCGTGAAGCTCAAGGAAAGTTTGATGCAAAATGGGGAGTTTATTATACATCAGATTGTGTTATGATGCCTCCACCAACAGGTATAAAGTGTGTAGATGAAAAACCAACTTTAATCTACGGCAATACTAAACCGCAATAAAAATATTAAGGTTACTGAGATTTTAAAATCTTAGTAACCTTTTTTCTTAAATATCAAATTCAATTCTGAACTCGGCACCTCTATTTTTACCGTCACTTGATGCGGTCAGTCGGCCTTTGTTACGTTCTATGATTTTTTTGCACAAATACAAACCAATTCCGGTTGAACCTTCATTTGCGGTTCCCAATCGGCTCATTTTGGTGAATTTCTTAAATAATTCTTCGATTTGGTGTTTATCAAAACCGATTCCGTTGTCTTTTACCGTTAAAATCAATTTAGAATCTTCAGAATAAATTCGGACTTTAATTTCACTGTCGAAATAAGAGAATTTTACAGCGTTGCTGATTAAATTAACCAAAACCTGAATCAGTAGACCTTCGTCAATTTTAAGTTTCGCTTCAACACATTCAAGCATCAAATTCAGCTTTATATTTTTATCAAACAAACGCTGTTCGACCTGTTCATTGATAAATGGAAGAATATTAGGAAAGAGAACCGTTTTAATTTCCGGATTTATTTTGACTACTTCATCCTGCTCTTTCAGCAGTTTAATAAAGTTCTCAATATATCTGAACTGCAGATTAGTCGATTCACAGATTAATTCTGCCAGATTTGTAACAGATTCAGAAGGGTTTTCGCTTATAATCAATTTAGCCAGTCCTTGCGGATTTCCTGCAAAATTTTTCAAATCATGCGAAAGCATATAAACCAAATCCTGTTTTTCGTTGATAAAACTTTCCGCTTCATAAATGGATTCCTGAATATTGCACAAAAGCAATCCTGCTTCGTCTGTATACTCTGTTGGCAGAACAGACATTTTTCTTGAACTTCGATAATCATCCAATGCTTTTGACGCTTTTTTTATAGGTGTAATCAATTTGTTTAAAACCAAAAGCGTTATTCCTGTAGCCAGCAAAGTCATGATTAACGAGAATACCAAAATAGAGGTAGGTGAAATACTGTGCTTAAAATACAATACAAAAAATAAAATACCAATTAAAGGAATATGAATACCGATAAAAGCAACAAAAAGGAACTTAAAAGCATAACTTTTTTTAAGAAAGCTGATCTGTGAGAGCTTGTGGTACAACTTCATGAAAAGGTAACAGTAAATAGTAGGTTAAACTTGTAATTTTATTGGGTTTTCTTACAAAACAAAATTAATGTTTATCTGCTATTAAACTAATTTTTCGATGAATTTCTAAAAATTTTTTAAAATTAAATTTGTAAAAGTTTTCAAAGGCTTATTTTTGCGCTATGGGAAGAAAAAATACAGACAAAGTTGTCTTTCATCAGATTCAGGTTCTTGATGCTGGTGCAAAAGGAGTTTCGGTAGCCAAAGCACCAGACGGAAAAGTTATCTTTATTCCGAATGTAGTGCCTGGAGATGTGGTTGACGTACAAACATTCAAAAAAAGAAAAGCCTATTACGAAGGTAAAGCCGTAAAGTTTCATGAATTATCAGATTACAGAGTAGATCCTATTTGTGAACATTTTGGTGTATGTGGTGGTTGCAAATGGCAAAATATGAAATACAGCCAGCAGCTGGCATTCAAACAAAACGAAGTTAAAAATCATTTACAAAGAATAGGAAAAATTGAACTTCCTGAATTCGAAGATATTTTGGGTTCTGAGAAACAGTTTTTCTATAGAAATAAAATGGAATTCTCTTTTTCAAACAGCCGATGGCTAACCGAAAAAGAAATTGGAAGCACTGAAGATTTAGGAAACAGAAATGCTTTAGGATTTCATATTCCAAAAATGTGGGACAAAATTCTTGACATCAACAAATGTCATTTACAGGAAGACCCTTCAAATGCAATTCGTAATGAAATACGTGCTTTTGCAAACGAGCATAATTTAGCTTTTTTTAATCCTAGAGAACATTCCGGATTATTAAGAACTGTAATGATTCGTACTGTTTCTACAGGAGAAATTATGGTTTTAATTCAGTTCTTTGAAGACGACAAAGAAAACAGAGAACTAATCCTGAATCATTTACACGAAAAATTCCCTCAGATTACTTCATTACAATATGTTGTAAACGGAAAACAAAATGATACCATTTACGATCAGGATGTTATTCTTTACAAAGGAAGAGATTATATTTTAGAAGAAATGGAAGGTTTGAAGTTTAGCATTAATGCGAAATCTTTCTACCAGACCAATTCAGATCAGGCATATGAATTATACAAAATCACAAGAGATTTTGCTGACCTTACAGGAAACGAAACCGTTTACGATTTGTATACCGGAACTGGAACAATTGCACAATTCGTTTCTAAAAAAGCAAAAAAAGTAATTGGTGTTGAAAGCGTACCGGAAGCAATTCTTGACGCTAAAGCCAATGCAGAACGCAATAATATTACCAATTGTGAGTTTTTTGTTGGAGACATGAAAGTCGTTTTCAACGAAGCCTTTATTGCACAGCACGGGAAACCTGATGTTATTATTACAGATCCTCCTCGTGATGGAATGCATAAAGATGTAGTAGAACAAATCTTAAAAATTGCTCCCAAAAGAGTGGTTTATGTAAGCTGTAATTCTGCAACTCAGGCTCGTGATCTGGCTTTAATGGATGGAAAATACAAAGTGACGCGTGTACGCCCTGTAGATATGTTCCCGCAGACACATCACGTTGAAAATGTTGTACTTTTAGAACTTCGATAAAAAATACATGAAAAAACTCGTTTCACTTTTACTGCTCTTTACTTTTGGCTTATCAAGTTGTGAGAAAGATGATATTTGCGATGCTAATACCCCAACTACACCAAGGGTTGTTATTACATTTTATAAAGATATAGATCCTACAACTCCATCTTCTGTTATTAATATGACCGTAAAAGGTCAGGACGAGGAAAATCCAATCATTTTTAATGAAGCTGCAACGGATAGTACGCAATATTATGTAAATACAAGCAAAGTTTCAATTCCGTTAAGAACAGATTCTGACACCACAACTTATGAGTTTACTTATAACGCTTCGTCTACAAGCAGAAACACTGATATCCTGACATTTAGATATACTCGTGAGAATATTTATGTTTCAAGAGCATGTGGTTTTAAAACAAACTTTACATTAGCCCCTACAGGTTCAGTAGTTCGCACCGATAATGATGGCTCTAACTGGATTCTAAATATTACTGTATTAAACCGAAACATTGTATCTGAAGATGAAACACACATTAACATCGTTTATTAGTTTTTGCTTTTTGTTGTCAGTGTTTTCGTTACAAGCTCAGGAAACACCTGCTGCTAAACCAAAAACTGAAACTGCAAAACCTGCAATTCAGGAAGTCATAAAAGATAGTGTAATTAAAACCGACCGTTATGGCCTTCGCGTTGGTGTTGACTTGTACAAACTTACACGAGGACTTTATGACAAAGATTACAAAGGAGTTGAATTTGTTGGAGACTGGAGACTTACAAAAAAATATTATCTGGCAGCAGAATTAGGGTATGAAAACAAAACTACAGATGATGACAGATTAAATTCATCTGCTGCAGGAAGCTACTTAAAAGCCGGATTTGATTATAATTTTTATGAAAACTGGCTTGACATGGAAAATCAAATCACAATTGGAATGCGTGGTGGTTTTAGTGCCTTCAGCCAGGATTTGAACAGCTATAAAATCTACAACCCGAATCCTTATTGGGGTGAGCAGCCTTCTGTAATTGCAAATCAAAAATATAGCGGACTTACAGCAAGCTGGCTGGAAGTTGTTATGGGATTAAAAGCTGAGGTTTTTGATAATCTTTTTGTTGGTTTTGGTGTTCAGTTAAAACTTCTGGCAACTAATAAAAAACCAAGCGGATTTGACAATCTTTATATTCCAGGATTCAACAGAACTTATGACGGTAGTTTTGGAGTTGGATTTAATTATACGGTTTCTTATTTTATTCCTATTTATAAAAAGAAAATAATGGCTTCTGAAAAGAAAGCAGCTCCTAAGAAGAAATAGTTTTTTTTAAGATGCTGAGATTCTAAGACACTAAGGTGCTAAGATTTAAAAAAAGCGAAAAATTCAACTTGAATTTTTCGCTTTTTTTATGTTGTTAAGGCATTTCTTCTAAGAAATGTAAACTTAAAACCTTAGAAACTTAGTATCTTAGAACCTTAGCAACTTACAATTATGATAATTGAAATTCAATTGCTGCTTGTGTATGTATTAAAGTGGTGTCGAAAATTGGAACACTTAAATCTCCTTTTTTTATTACTAAAGGAATTTCGGTACAGCCCAGAATTATTCCTTCTGCACCATTTTTAATCAGCTTATTGGCAATTTCAAGACAACGTTTCTTAGTTTCTTCAGTAACAATTCCACGTCCTAATTCTTCAAAAATAGTCCAATGAACAAAATCTTTATCTTCTTCAGATTCTGGAATTAGGGCTTCGATTCCTTTTTGAGAAAGTTTATCTGTAAAGAAATCTAGTTCCATCGTAAACTTGGTTCCTAATAAACCAACTTTTTTAATTTCTTTTTTCTGAATCGCTGTGGCTGTCACCTCTGCAATATGAATTATTGGAATATCAATTGCTTTCTGAAGTTTATCAGCAATTAAATGCATTGTATTGGCACATAAAATAATCGCTTCTGCTCCGCCCGATTTTAGAAATTCACATCCTTTAAAAAGCATTTCAAAAGTCGAATCCCAATCATTGGCATCGTTATTCTTTTTGATATCGGCATAATTAAACGAGTAAATCAGACATTCGGAGAAATTCAATCCGCCGAGTTTTTCATTTATTCCTTTATTGATTAAAGTATAATAATCTGATGTCGAAACCCAACTGATGCCACCGATAAGTCCAATTTTCCTCATAAATTATATTGGGTTTTAATTATCCTATTTCTTTGATTCCTTTTATAAAAATCCATTTCATAAAAAGCTTCTCTCCGTCTTTAGTTCTTGCTGCCTGAAATTTCGGTCCAATAATAGTTCCAATTACAAAAGCAGTCAATGGAATCCAGATTCCGGTTAAACCAGTGTAAGCGGCGATTAAAAATCGGAACGCTAAAAACAGGACTGCGAAACATCCTAATTGATATAAAAAAGCTCTTACTTGTAGTTTTGACATTTTTTTCTTTTTTTTAAGGTTCAAAGTGACAAAGTTCCAGAGCGACAAAGGTTTTCTTTTGTTGATCTATAAACTTTGTTTATTTGAACAAATCAAATTGTATTTCTTAATATTCCTTTAAAAGGTCTGTTTTTGTGCTGAAGCTCCAAAGATTTACCTTCAATTTTTGCCACTTTGTATCTTTGTCACTTTGTATCTTTTTAACTACTCAGAAACCTGAAATTTCGTTCTCTTGCTTCCTTCGTACATTTCGTACTTAACCAAACGTGCTTCTAAACTTGCGTTAAAAAGTTTGATTTTTCTTGAAGGTTTTAATCCTACGAATTTTAAAGCTTCCAGATTTGCTGTAATAAACCAGGCGTTTGTACCAGGATAATTTTTCTTTAAAGTATCACCAATATTAGCATAGAATCTCTCCATATGAATATCTAAACGCTCATCATACGGCGGGTTGAAAACAATATGAAGTTTTCCTTCCGTTTCTTTTTCGCTGTCAAAAAAGTTATCTTCACGAATAGTCACATAATCTTCCAAATTAGCATTTCTAATATTATCTTTTGCTTTGCTTACAGCACTTGGCGCTTTATCAAAACCTTTTATAGTGTAATGAAACTCTCTTGTCTTTTTCATTAAACTGTCAATGATTTTATCAAATAAATCATTGTCCCAGTCTTTCCATTTTTCAAAAGCAAATTCTTTTCTGTTGATGTTTGCCGGAATATTGCAGGCAATCATTGCTGCTTCAGCCAAAAAAGTTCCGGAACCGCACATTGGATCTAGAAAATGACTTTGTCCATCCCATCCAGACAATAAAAGAATTCCTGCTGCCAAAACCTCATTAATAGGCGCAATATTAGTAGCCGTTCTGTAACCACGCTGATGAAGTGAAGCACCAGAAGTATCTAAAGCTACAGAAACCTGATCTTTATCGATATGAATATTAATTCGTAAATCCGGATATTGTTTATCAATACTTGGGCGTTGTCCCGTTCTTTCTCTAAACTGATCTACGATAGCATCTTTGCATTTTTGAGAAACAAATTCAGAATGATTGAAATAAGTAGAATGCACAGTGGTATCAATTACAAAAGTCTGATTGGCATTTAAGTATTTAGACCAGTTTAAACCGGAAATTCCTTTGTATAATGCCTGTTCATTGTTTGCTCTAAAAGAATAAATTGGTTTCAAAACTTTAAGAGCCGTACGCAAAGATAAATTGGCTTTGTACATAAAACCTTTATCTCCTTTAAAACTCACCATTCTCACTCCTTTTTCAACATCCTGAGCTCCAAGTGTACGTAATTCTTTTTCTAATATTTCTTCAAAGCCAAAAAAACATTTGGCAATCATTTTAAAATTTTCTTCCATCTTTTCTTTTAAATTAAAAAAAACTAAAATTTAAAAGATGCCAAACCTGCATCTTCACATAATGCAACAATGTATCGTTGCTAAATAGTTATTTTTCGGCAAAAATACACTAAATTTGCCGGACTTTAAATTAATTGAAATAGAATAAATGTCTGTAACGCATAACGAATCAATTCCGAATCAAGAAGGTGACAATCAAAACTGGTATTCTTCATGGTTTGATACACCTTATTACCATATTCTTTACAAGGATCGTAATTATCGTGAAGCTCAGATTTTCATGGACAATTTAACGCACTATCTTAACTTGCCTGAAAAAGCAAAAGTATTGGATTTGGCCTGCGGAAAAGGTCGTCATTCTATCTATTTAAATCAGTTGGGGTATGATGTTTTAGGTGCCGATTTGTCTGAAAACAGCATTACAGAAGCCAGCAAAAACAGCAACGAAACCCTGCACTTTAAAGTTCACGATATGCGTGAACCGTTTGAAGAGAAGTTCGATGCTATTTTCAATTTATTTACCAGCTTCGGTTATTTCGAAAACGACGATGATAACCTGACTACTTTAAAAGCAATAAAAGAAAGTCTTTCAGAATATGGTTTTGCTGTTATCGATTTCATGAATGTAGCCAACGTAATCGAAAATCTGGTTCCCGAAGAAACCAAAACCGTTGACGAAATTGATTTCCATATTAAAAGATACGTTGAAGATGGACATATTTTCAAACAAATTGATTTTGAAGACCAAGGCAGAAAATATCATTTTACAGAAAAAGTAAAAGCCTTAACTTTAAAAGATTTTCAGGATTTAATGGATGAAGCAGGTATTTACCTTCTGGACATTTTCGGAGATTACAAACTCAAAAAATTCCATAAAACTGAAAGTGAAAGATTAATCATGATTTTTAAATAGCTTTAATCGTTAAATCGTCAATTTCTTAAAACAAATTGACTAAAAAACGATTAAACAATTAAACAAAAAAGATGAACTATCTACTCCCCTTACTTTCTGTACTTTTAGGATATAGTGTGGCTTTGTTTATTAAACCAAATAACAAAACCAATTTAAAATTACTGCTGGCCTTTAGCGGTTCTTTTCTGTTGTCTTTAACTGTGATGCATTTACTTCCGGAAGTTTATGCTTCTCACAATCATAAAATTGGAGTCTTTATTATGATCGGAATTTTATTCCAAATCATTTTAGAATTTTTCTCCAAAGGAGCCGAACACGGACACGTTCACGGACATGCAAAAATGTCGCAGATTCCTTGGCTTCTGTTTATTAGTTTATGCATTCATGCCTTTTTGGAAGGATTTCCGGTAAGTCATCATCATGATTTAGCCATCGGAATTGCGATTCATCATTTACCGATTGCGGTTATTTTAACGACATTTTTCATCAATGCCGATTTAAACAAAAAAGCCATTTTTGCCTTCATGCTGGTTTTTGCCATTATGACGCCACTTGGAACAATTGCTTCCGAATATTTATCCTTTTTAAACGATTATTACACCGAAATTACAGCCATTGTAATCGGAATTCTATTTCATATATCCTCTACAATTATCTTTGAAAGCAGTGAAGGACACAAATTCAACATTGCCAAAGTATCCATGATTGTTCTCGGAATTTTATTGGCGTTCTTTTTATAATTTGGGCGTGCCCAAATTTACAAAAGGCGCTATTTAACAAACCGCTTATGTGCGCCTTTCGCAAATTCGGTCGGGCTATCCGCTCCGCCGCGGCGGATTGCTCCTATCCCTCACGCGAAAAAACGTATAAAAAATACCTAACAGGTTTTTAAAACCTGTTAGGAAACGAATCATTATCTAATTATCTAATTTAATTCCCCGTTCTCTTCTTCTCGTCCTGATTTCCAAAAGCACGTTCTTTCACGTTGATTTTTTTGTTTCCAAAATTATAAATCATAGACAATCGTACAAATCGACTGCTTTCGTTTTGACTATAAACTTGTTTTACACCATTTACAACCGAAGTAAAATCTTTTAGATAACCGGTATTAAAAATATCATTTGCCAGAAAAGCAATCTGCATCGATTTATTAAATAAATCCTGTTTGAAACCAATATCAAAACTCGACACATATCCAACTTCATATAAACCGCTTTTGAAAGGCGTACTGTAACTAAAATCAATTTGAAGTTTTGTTGTTTTTCCTAAAACAAAAGTGTTGTTTGTCGAAAAATCTACTTGTAAACTATTAGAAGGCGTTGCATTGATGTCTTTTATAAATTCTGTTTTAGCTCCTAAAAAGTACAAGGTGTTTTCGCTTGACCACCAATCTGTAAAACTTGCCGAATAACTTTCTCCAATGCCATAGTTTAAATTTTTAAAATAGTTTTCGCGTGTTACAATCTGCGTATTCGTTTCCGGATTTGAAGTAAACAAAACGCCGTAACCGTTCGTAACAAGATTTACAAAAACGCTGGTTCTTAAAACTTCTTTATAGGAATGAGACAACTCAAAATTATCACTAAACGAAGGTCTTAAAAACGGATTTCCCTCAGAATAACTGTTACTGTTAATATAAACCTTAAACGGATTCAGTAAATCAAAACGTGGTCGGTTGATTCTTTTTCCATAATTCAGACTAAAATTATTGTTTTCATTTTTCTGATAAGAAGCATAAAATGTTGGAAATAATTTCAAATAATTGTTTATCGTTTCCTGATTTAAAGTTTCAGAGAATCCGTTTGTCTGTGTATTTTCAAGTCTTAATCCAGCCTGAAAATTCCATTTCTCATTGATTTTTTTGTTTCCGTTAATATAAACCGCCTGATTATTTTCAGTGTATTTAAATCGGTTCGACTGAGTTGGATCCAATTCCGGAGTTCCGGAAATTGTGTTGTAATACAAAACATCGCTTTCACTGTTTATAAAACTTACTTTAGCTCCGTAAGATAGATTTAAAGCTTGTAAAGGATGTTCCATATCGGCCTTAAAACTCCAGTTATCAATAGCCTGATTCGAAATATTTCGTCCGGACTGATTCACATCAACAAATAGCATTTCAGGCGTATAATTGTTGGCTGTAAAAGCTCTGTCAAACTTGGAATTGTAATTGAAATAATCAGCATCAAAAGACAATTTTCGGTTCAAAGAATCTAATTTGGTTATCAAATGAACATTATAAGTCTGATTTTTTGATCCTTTATCGGTATAACTGTCATTCAGTGTAACATTATCCAGCTTATTTTGAGTGTCATATTTATCAATTCTGATATCCGATTTAAAATCCGGATTATTTCTGTCATTCAAAAACTGAAAACCAATAGTCGTACGTTTTGAAAGATCATAATCTAAAGCCAATTTTCCTGAAAAATTTTCATCTTTCACTTTTGTAACGGCTTTCATCGTAGAAAGGCCATCAGGAAAGTACATTTCTAAATTTTCTTCAGAATTTTTATAACCAGTTTTCCCATTGGTACTTGCAGAAAATCGGAACTTATTTTTATTATAGAAAAAATTGTTTCTCAAAGTTCCAATTCCGTATTTGTTCTGATCGTAAGAAACTGTAGTTGTATTTTTCCAGGAATCACGAACGCCTTTTTTCATAATAATATTGATTAATCCTCCAGTACCTTCGGCTTCGTATTTAGCCGGCGGATTGCTGATAATCTCAATATTTTTAATATCTCCTGATGAAATTGATTTTAAATAATTATTCAATTCTTCTCCAGTTAACTCGATAATTCTTCCGTCGATCATGACTCTTGAAGTTCCTTTTCCTAATATAGTTATCACATCATTTTTTACCACAACTCCCGGTGCTGTATTAATGGCGCTCAAAGCATCTCCGCCAACTGTAGTCACATTATTTTCCAGATTGTAAACCAAGCGGTCTGTTTTCTGTTCGATCGTTTTCTTTTTAGACTGAACAACTACTTCTACTAAATTAGTTGCACTTTCTTTTAGAATAATTATTCCTAAATCTGTGTCGTTTTCAATTACAACTTCTTTTTCATAATCTGTAAATCCTAAAAGACTAATGCCAATTTTATAAGAACCTTTTTTAATGTTCATTTCAAAAGTGCCATCTTGTTTGGTTGTTGTACCGTCAATAATTTTTCCTTCCAAACTGGAGATCGAAATATCTGCCCATTCTAATGACATTTTTTCGCTGGTTATTTTTCCTTTTAACTTAAATGATTGTGCCAAACAAAATAAAGGCAATACTAAAAAGATAAGAAGGGTTGCTTTTTTCATGATTTCTAATTTTAAACTTGTTTCGATTAATTTGAAGCAAAGTTGCCTTAGAAATTTTCGGATTTCGACCGAGAAAAAAAAGTCGAACCATTTTCTCTTTCGGAAATTGGTTCGACTTTATTGAGTATGAAGTACGACTTTTTACAAACCCTTTATTATGAAGCGTTTCGGTAAGCTGTCGGAGTTAAATTAGTATATTTTTTAAAAGATGTATTAAATGATGATTTGGAATTAAAACCAACTTCGTACAAGATTTCCAAAACTGTAAACTCATTTTTAGACGGATCTTTCAAAATAGTCATGGCTTTCTGAATACGATATTCATTCACAAAATCAAAAAAGTGCTGGTTCATATGATGATTAATCAGAACAGACAGATCCCGGGCCGTAATATTAATTTGATTTCCTAATTCTTGTATCGTAAGTGACGGATCCAAAAATGGTTCTTTTTCACTCATATATTGTTTTAATGAAATAATCTGAGCAGCAATCAAATCATGCTGCACATTTACCGATTCTGGTTTTTCTTCCACTTCCGGCAAAATATCTTTTGTAAGTTTAAGCGTAGAATTAACTCCTCTAAAAAGTTCCGGATGATTCAGGGCCTTCATGATAAACCAGCAAGTTATAATCAGGGCAATACTTCCAACCAAAACGTTTGCCCAAAGAAAGACTTCCCTAAATCCACTATAACGAATTATGTTTTTTAGAAATACAATAGAATGAGCTCCAAGAAAAACACAAGTCATCTGAAAAAGCCATTTATAAGTTGAAACACTTGCATTAGTATAATTTTCCAAATAGATTTCTTTGTATTTCTTCAAAATTAAAAATACACTGATGATATAAAAGGCATATTGAAATTCAATTAAAACCTGAATAAAATAAATCTCGGACATTTGATTGAGAATGCCCATAAAACTTCCGTCATTAATACGCATATAAATTCTCGGAATAAAAATTAAATTGACAACAACAAAAGGCAATGCATGCCATAAATGCTTCCATTTTAACTTAAAATCAGAATAACAGACCGCTAATACATAAAGATAAAATAAAGGCATCCCAAACAAACAGAAAGTGGATCTGAAAATTTCTAAACTTCTATGACCTTCCGTATACAGATACATAAAAAATCCGCTGAGATCAATCGCCGAAGCAATAAAAAAGAAAGCAAACAGCCTGTTTGCAAGTTTGTTTTCAGTTTTTACAGTGAGCAAAAAAAAGGCAAGTAACAAAGAAACAAAAACCGAAATTCTAGCTATTCCCTGTAATAAATCTAATTTGTCCATTTATTTAGTTAAAATAATAAACAAATATAATATTTTAGTTGGTGTAACAATGAGTTAAAAAAATCGTCTTTAATAACAAAAAAAGAAATAAAATCAAGATTATAAACCTTTGAACTTTGCAAGATTGAGATAAAATATATTAATTTTGACGCGTCTAAATAACGATAAAATGACATTTACGAAAACTACGGAACAATCTTCAAAATATGAACATTTAGAAAAAATGTCTGTTCATGAATTGTTGTCAAACATTAATCAAGAAGATAAAACCGTTCCTTATGCGGTAGAAAAAGCCTTGCCACAAATAGAAGCTTTAATTCCGCAAATCGTCTCTAAATTAAAATTAGGAGGCCGATTATTTTATATTGGAGCAGGAACTTCCGGCCGACTTGGTGTTGTTGATGCATCAGAATGTCCACCTACATTTGGTGTTCCTTTCGATTTGGTAAATGGTATAATTGCAGGTGGCGATACAGCCATAAGACGTGCAGTAGAAAATGCAGAAGACAGCACCACAAATGCGTGGATTGATCTACAAAATCATAAAATTGATTCCAATGATGTTGTAATTGGAATTGCCGCTTCCGGAACTACTCCTTATGTAATCAGCGGTTTGGAGGCATGTAATCAAAATAATATTATTACCGGCTGTATTACTTGTAATGAAGGAAGTCCGCTGGCATTGACGGCTCAGTTTCCAATTGAAGTAGTAGTTGGCCCTGAATTTATTACAGGAAGTTCCCGAATGAAAGCTGGAACTGCCCAAAAATTAGTTTTGAATATGATTTCGACTGCAGCAATGATTCAGCTTGGAAAAGTAAGAGGAAACAAAATGGTCGATATGCAATTGAGCAATATTAAACTGGTCGATCGTGGTGTTAAGATGATTATGGGAGAAATTCCCGTTTCTTACGAAGAAGCTTCAGAATTATTAAAAAAATACGGCAGCGTGAGAAATGCTGTTGATAATTATAATAAGTAAAGAATTTTACTACTTGGTAGTTTAACCGCAAGGTTCGCCAAGATTTACGCAAGGTTCGCAATGTTTTTTCTTAAGCTTTGCGAACTTTGTGTTTTATTTAAAGTTTTCAATGTAAAAAAACTTTGCGAACTTTGCGGTTAAATACAAGTCCAGCAACTTGAAACTAAAAACATGGCAACAAATAAAGAATTATTAAGAAAAGGAGTGAAATATTTAACAGGCGCTCTGCCTTTGATGTTTTTGGGGCCATCAATGATTTATAATGCTTTTATGAATCAGCATACCAACTGGCATTACCTTGTTTTAGGAATTGGAATTGTGGCTTGCCTCGCCTCTATGTTTTTAATCTTTTTAGGATTGAAAATTATTATGAAAGGTATATTTAATGACTAATTTTAAATCTTTTTTAAATATGGAAGAAGATATTAAATGGATTCATCAAGAAATTGATAAAATAAAAAATCCCCGAACTATTAAAAAGCTAAAAAAACTTCTTGAGTCTATTCATTATCCTAGTATTGATTCTGTTGATTCTTGTAATTTAGATTTAGAAAATTCCATTACAGCTATTAAGGATGGAAAGTTCTATACTGAAGACCAAGCTAGAGAAAGAATATTTTCAAAATATAATACTTTATAAAAAATGGAAAGTCTAATTCACATTCAGAAAACATTCGAAAAAGTTGTTTACATCGACAAAAAAATAAACAATCGGGAGTTTGAAGATTGTGTGTTTAAAAACTGTGATTTTTCCAACAGTAATTTTAGCTCTAATACTTTTTTAGACTGTGAATTTATCGACTGTAATTTGTCTATGACAAGTTTGGCTGGAACGAGTTTAAAGAATGTTACTTTTAAAAACTGCAAACTTCTTGGAATCGCTTTTAACGAATGTGACGATTTCTTATTTCAGGTTTATTTTGAAGATTGTGCATTGGATTATGCTTTGTTTTCGAATAAAAAAATGCCTAAAACCAAGTTTATCAATTCTTCCGTTAGAGAAGTCACTTTTATTGGAACCAACTTAACGAGTTCTGTTTTTGATAATTGCGATCTTGACGGTGCTATTTTTAACGAAACACAACTAGCCGGAGTCAATTTCAAAACGGCTTACAATTATAAAATCGATCCCGAATTCAATCCGATGAAAAAAGCGCAATTTTCGACAGAGGGAATTGTGGGGCTTTTAGATAAATATGATATTAAAATTGTTTAAAAGTTGCCACGAATTGCACGAATTTACGCAAATTATAGCTAAATGATTTTTAAAAGAAAAATGTAATTCGTGAAAATTCGTGCAATTAGTGGCTAAAAACAAAAAACTATTTTTCAATTGTTCGCAATGCCTTTTTAACAATGTAAAGTGTTTCTTTTGTGGGACTTTCAGTTTTCCATTTTTCACATAGATCTTTTACAAAATCCGGCCTCGTTTTACTGGCATCATTAAGCCAGTTCCCTACACTATCCTGAACGTATTTTGAAGGATCCGATTTTAAAGCATTTAAAATCTTTAAACCTAATTCCGGTTCTTTTTTCAATTGTTCAATATGTTCGCACCAAACTCCTCTTGGTCTTATTGATTCAGTTGCAAAACGTCTGATATTTTCATCTTCACTGGAAGTCCAACTTAATAATATTTCAAGGCTTTTCTCTAAGTTCTTTATAATACTGGAACGAACTGCCAGCCATGAAATTTCTCTGACACCAAAATGTTTGTCAGCTGACAGGAATTTAATTTGTTCTAAAACTTCTTCAATTGTCAATTCAGGATTTTTTCCAATTACATATGCAGACCAACATCGCACCAAATCCGATTTGTGTTTTGAAATTATTGAAAATATATCAATATCCTTATTAAGAATTGATTCCGTTAATAATCCTGTTCCTATTGCTTCATTTATAGTATTTACTGTTTGCTTTTTCAAATTTCTTATATCTGTTAAAATAGGTTCCAGATATTCCATTCGATCAGACTCTTTCAAAACATTTTCCAGAAGCTTAGTTTGATTTACCGCAAGCCATTCTACCAGATTTGCTGTCTCAATTTCGCCTTTATTGAGTTGTTCCAAAATAACTGCGGGAATATCTTTTATCGATCTTGCTCCTTTTCGTTTTTCTTCTTTCATTCTCTTTCAATTTGATTGGCCAAATCATTTATTCGACTCAAATTTTGATTATTTTTGTAAATATCGGAAAGCCTGATAACACTGGCAATACCGCATATTTTTATCCCATAGGGATGTAAAAGTCAATTTTATGCAAACAAAGGAACGAAGTACTGAAAATAAAATTTGTCCATTAGAAATTGCTGTAAACACCATTAGCGGAAAATGGAAAATTCCTATTGTATGGCAGATCAATGAAGGTAAAAAAAGACCAAGCGAATTTTTAAAAGGCATTGCAAAAGTCGATCGACGCGTTTTAAACCTGCAATTAAACGAAATGGTCGAAGATGGTATTTTGATAAAACAATCGTTTAATGAACTCCCGCCAAGAGTAGAATATTCACTTACTGAAACAGGAAAACAATTAGTCGAAATACTCTGGAAATTAAATGACTGGGGAAAAATATTGGTTTCTGAAAACAAAGCTGTCATATAATCTAAAATCTTTAAACCATGAAAACGGATGAATCTTATTTAGAAAGTGTCAAAAAGCAATTTTTGTATTATAAAATGCTTGGAGAAAAAGCTATCGATCAGCTTGAGCCTTCACAGCTTTTTGTTTCGTTTAATGATGATACCAACAGCATTGCAACCATTATAAAACATATTTCAGGAAATATGCTTTCGCGATGGACAGATTTCTTAACTTCTGATGGAGAAAAAGAATGGCGAAACCGCGATGCCGAATTTGAAAACGATTTACAATCTAAAGAAGAAGTTCTGGAAGTCTGGAACAAAGGCTGGGATTGCCTCGAAAATGCTTTAGAAAGTTTAAAACCCGAACAGCTTTCGGATATTATTTATATTAGAAATGAAGGTCATACGGTAATTGAAGCTATCAATCGTCAATTGGCGCATTATCCGTATCATGTTGGTCAGATTGTTTTTTATGCCAAACAATTAAAAAACAGCGAGTGGAATAGTTTATCAATTCCAAAGAATAAATCCGGAAATTATAATGCTGAAAAGTTTGCCAAAGAAAAAGAAATCAAGAACTTTACCGATGATGAGCTTAAACGCTTAAAATAACATATTTTCAAATATGAAATCAAAAGATAACGAAACGCATCATTTTCTGCCTAGTGGCGAATGGGAAGGATTTTATTGCTATTCCAATTCCCCTTCACAACATAAAATGTCTATTGAACTAGGTTTTGCGAATTCAATTGTTACGGGTTCCGGAATTGATGATGTGGACTCATTTCGATGGAACGGTTCTTATAATTTGGAACATTTTAAACTTAAAATGGTCAAAACTTATCCAACACATATCATTAATTATGCTGGAGATATAGACGAAAACGGCATTTGGGGAGTTTGGGATAATCCTGAAGACTTGAGTTTTTTTGCTGATTTTTCGTCAAATATTTTTCAAAAAGCTCTAGCAATGACAAAAGGAGGTTTTCATATTTGGCCTAAATCTTTAAATAGTGAATCTAAAGAGGAAATGAGAGAAGAAGTGAAAGAATCTAAAAAACTCAAAGAATTTTATATTCAAAAAGTCTAAATTATAATACAAGTGTTTCTTGTTATCCTAATGCCCTAGCCCCGATTGCAATGGAAATCCTTTTTATTTTTTCTTTAAAAATAAAAAGATTGAAATGGAAAGCGGGATTAGCTCCTAAAAAACAACCTTAATTAAAATGAAAAAAATACTATTCTTATTTCCTGTTCTAACTTTAGTTTCGTGTTATAATACAGAACACAACTGCAAAGATTTTAAAACCGGAAAATTCAAATTTGAAACAGAAGTAAACGGCGTTAAAAAAACGACTTTTTTTGAACGCAAAGACGATATCGAAATCGAAACTTTTGAAGGAAAAACAGACACAGCAACCATTCGCTGGGTAAGTGACTGCGAATATGTGCTACAGAAAAAACATCCAAAAAATATGGCAGAGGAAAAAGCCATCAGCATGAAGATTTTAAATACTTCTAAAGATTCTTATACTTTTGAATTTGGCTTGGTTGGTTCTGAAGAAAAACAACGTGGTACTGTTCATAGAGTTGAATAATTCTTGATTTTATAAAAATTTAAAGCTCCATTTTACGGAGCTTTAAATTTTTAATGATTGAAATACTTTGTGGAGTTACTTGTGGAGATCCCTCGTTCCTTGGGATGACAAACTCTACGATTAAACCTTTGTCACTTTGTATCTCTGTCCCTTTGTCACTCAAAAAACAAACGTGTTTCTTTTACATTTCTATTTTAAATAGTACTTTAGGACTTTAATCCAGCCCACATGAAAAATACCATTTCGCAGAGAGTTGCCGACTTTTTAAAAGGATATCCGCCGTTTAATTTTTTGCACCAGAAAGATTTAGAAAAACTGTCTGAACAGATTTCAATTATATATAAAGAAAAAGATTCAGTGATTTTTGCCGAAAATGACAAAACACACGATTCGTTTTATGTCGTACACAAAGGTGCGGTTGCCCTGAAAAAAAGCACTAAAAATACCGTTTTGGACATGTGTGATGAAGGCGATATTTTTGGTCTTCGCCCTCTTTTGGCACAGGAAAATTATATAATGGAAGCAGTGGCGCATGAAGAAAGTATTTTATACGCTATTCCAATTGCGGTTTTTAAACCTTACGCATTAGAAAACCGAAATGTTGGTAATTTCCTGATTGAAAGTTATGCTTCTAATACAAGAAATCCGTATTCTGACATTCATAAAGACAAATTATATGGTGATGATCTGTTGAATGAAAATCTGCATTCTAACAATCATTCCTTTGATTTAACGCCGATAAAATATTCTAAAAAAATCGTAACCTGCAGTCCTTCAACAACAGTTAAGGAAATTGCCAAGATTATGAATAAAAAGAAAGTTGGAGCGATTTTAATTGTAGATGAAATGCTTCCAATTGGTATTTTAACTGATAAAGATCTTCGAAATAAAATTGTTACCGGCGATTTTCCGATTACGACAACTGCCGAAACGATAATGACAAAACCCGTTATTACCTATCCTAAAAAAATGACGGTTACCGAAGCGCAAATGGCGATGATGAAAAGCAACATCAGTCATTTATGTTTAACGAAAGACGGAACGGTAAATACCAAAGCAGTCGGAATTTTATCGAAACACGACGTTATGGTGGCGCTCGGAAACAATCCTGCCGTTTTGATAAAAGCGCTAAAACGCACCAAAAAAATTAAGGAAATAAAACCAATTCGCAATCAAATCATGCAGTTGCTTCAGGGTTATCTGGATCAGAATATTCCAATGACTTTGATTACCAAAATCATTACCGAATTGAATGAAGCCTGTACTACCCGAGTTATCGAAATTTGTATAGAAAAAATGAGCAGTCCGCCTCCTGTAAAATTTGCCTGGCTGGCACTTGGAAGTCAGGGACGTGGTGAACAAATGCTTCATACCGATCAGGATAATGCAATTGTATATGAAAATGTAAACGAAGTTTTTAGGGATGAAACCAGAATATATTTCCTGAAATTTGCCGGACTTGTGAATAAAGGTCTTTTCGAAATTGGCTACGATTACTGCCCTGCAGATATGATGGCATCAAGTCCTAAATGGTGTATGAGCCTTGACGACTGGAAAGCTCAAGTACATCATTGGATTACAAATCCTGGTAAAAATGAGGTTTTACTTTCGTTCATTTTCTTTGATTATAGTAAAACTTACGGCGATTCTGAAATCGTTAACGAATTATCTGATTCGATATTTGAAAACGTAAAAGCAAATCCGATTTTTTATATGCATTTGGTGAGTGGTGCTTTGCAAAGTCCTTCTCCTACTGGTTTCTTTAGACAATTTTTGGTGGAACAAGACGGTGCTAACAAAGACAACTTTGACATTAAACGAAGAGCTTTAATGCCTTTAACCGACGCCGCCCGTCTTTTAATTTTATCTCATTCGGTAAAAGGAATAAGTAATACGGCAGAACGTTTTGAAAAATTGGCTGAACTGGAACCTAATAACAGAGAATTGTATTTATCGTGTTCGTATTCGTTTAAAGCTTTATTGAAATTTAGAACCAAACAAGGATTATTACATCATGATTCCGGACAATTCATCGAATTGGAATCTTTGACGAAAATGGAAAAAATTAAACTGAAACGTACTTTTAAAACTATTAAAGAGCTTCAGGAATTAATCTCCGTACGTTTTAATATCTCAAATCTGGTATAATCATGAGCTTATTCAATTTTTGGAAAAAAGAAGAAAACAATCTGTTTGATGAAAATATCACGATTGAAGAAACTCGTTTTGTGGTTTTAGATACCGAAACGACAGGTTTTGATTATGATAATGACCGAATTTTATGCATTGGTGCACTAATTCTTCAAAACGGAATTATTAATGTTCAGAATAGCTTTGAAGTCTATCTTGAACAAGAACATTATGACAAAACTACGGCACAAATTCATGGTATTTTAAAAGATCTGCTTGTAAAACGCCCCACAGAACTAGAAGCTTTACAACAGTTTTTAGAGTTTCTGGGAGATTCGATAATTATTGCACATCATACTATTTTTGATGTTACCATGATTAATAAAGCTTTAGAAAGAAACGGACTTCCGCAGTTAACCAATAAAACTTTAGACACTGCTTATTTATATAAAAAGACTTTGATTCAGTCGCATTTATTTGAACGTAAAGATCATTACACTTTAGATGATTTAGCCGATAAATTTGACATTTCAAAAAAAGACAGACATACTGCTTTGGGCGATGCTTATATCACGGCAATTGCTTTTCTTAAGATTGTTAAAAAACTGAAAGAGAAGAAAGCAACCAATCTAAATCAGCTCTTTAAACCACTTTAAGATTTTTTTAAGAGTCTTAAATTTACATTCACAACCTTTAATTTACTATTTCATAATACAAGACTTACAATTATTAGCATTAAGAAAAAATTAACATAACCTGTATTTTGTTTTGGAAAGATAGCTTTGTTCTATCAAAAAAAACACAAAACAATTATGAAAACTAATCTTCTTAAATCTATTGCTTTATTTGGAATAGCAAGCCTTTCCTTAGTAAGCTGTCAAAATGATGACAAAGATTCGAAAAACGATGTAAATACCAGCATCGATTTTACCTCACAATCAAAAGTTCCTGCGTTTGTTTACGCAATGAGCGGATTTGAAAATTTAAAAATCAGTACTTTAATTGCGAGTTCTGATGTTTTACCTCAATCTCCTTCATTCGTTTACGGAGCACAGCCAGACGGTGCCGGATTAATGAAAGATCCAAATGGAGATGGTTACATCATGATTACAAACCACGAAATCCTTCAATCGGTTTCAAGAGTATATTTAGACAAAACTTTCAAACCGGTAAAAGGTGATTATATCGTTGATGGTGTTGGAGGTTTAACACGTTTGTGTTCTGCAACTTTAGCAACTCCCGAAATTCACGGATTTGGTCCTATGTTTTTAACTGCAGGAGAAAGCGGTCAGGAAAGTATGGTTCACGGAATTAACCCACTTGGATTATCTTCAGACAAAGCAAGAACTGACAGAGTTTTACCAGCTTTAGGAAAAGCAAGTATGGAAAATGCTGTTCCGCTTCCTAAAGAGGCTTATCCAGGAAAAACAGTTATTTTAATTGGTGAAGACCAATCGTATGCAACTTCACACGTAAGTGCTGGTCAGTTGATTATGTATGTGAGTACAGTTGGAGATTTATCTAACGGAAAGTTATATGCTTTAAAAAGAACTGATGGAAATCAGGTTGAGACAACGATAACATTAAACAATTCTTATCCGGTAGAATTTGTGGAAATTCCAAACGCTAAAAACTTAACCGGAGCTGTAATCAATACAACGGTTAATGACTTAAAAGCAATTCGTTTTTCAAGAGTTGAAGACGTAGATTACAGAAAAGGAAGTGCAAACAACAACAGAGAAATATACTTTACTGCAACAGGTCAGGCAACAAACAATGCTCCTGTTGACGGATATACGATGTGGGGAAGAGTTTATAAACTAAAATTAGACGCTTCAAATCCGTTAAAAGGAACTTTAGAATTAGCCGTTGAAGGTGACAGTACTCCTGGAACAGGAATCATCAATCCGGATAACTTATGCGTAACTGAAAACTACGTTTACATTCAGGAAGATGGAGACAGTTATTATGCAGATGCTAAACACGATTCGTACATCTGGCAGTACAGCATCGCTTCAAAACAAAACAAACCGTGGTTAAACATGAACCACAAAAGAACGGATACAGCCTGGAATACTTTGTACAACCAAACTGGCGAAATGAGATTTGGAAGCTGGGAATTTGGTGCTATGGAAGACATTTCTGACATCATTGGTGTTCCGGATACTTTCACGGTAAATATTCACCCTCATACTTGGCAGAGCGATGCATTTAAAAATGCTGATGGCTCAGGAACTCAAACGAACAAAGAGGGCGGACAAACTGTAATTATTAGAAACGTACAACGATAATAATTTCATTCAAATCATTAAAACAACCCTTATTTTCGATAAGGGTTGTTGCTATTATAATACTATTATGAAATTAAAGCACTTTTCTTTTTTATTTCTAATGCTATGTTTGTTCTTTTCCTGTAAAGAAAATGAAACTTCAAAAGCAACTATCAAACAAGATTTACTTATTCATTTGACCAAACTCAATAATGAAATTATTCAATTTCAAAAATTGGTAAATGAAAATGCATCCCAAAAAGAAATTTTAGAACAATTCAAAAAATCCCGTTTAGCTTACAAAAAAGTCGAATGGGCAATTGAATATTTTGTTCCCGAAACTGCCCGATTTATGAATGGCCCTGCTTTGGACGAAATGGAACTGGAAGAAAACAGATCTTTTGAACCTCATGGTTTTCAGGTAATGGAAGAAATGATTTATCCGGAATATGAAAGCAAAAACAAAGAAGATTTAATACGCGAATTGAATATTTTTACAGCGAATATTAAACAGCTTAAAAGTACTTTTGAAGTCATTACGATTAGTGACGATTATGTTTTAGATGCTATTCAGCAGAATGTTTTCAGAGTTATTGCTTTAGGAATTACAGGTTTTGACAGTCCGATTTTACAGTCTTCAATTCCGGAAGCCGGAGAAAGTTTAATCTCAATTCCTGAATCTCTTGAGAAGATTAATGCTAATAATAAATCAGTAGCTGCAATAAAAAATATGACTCAAAAAGCTCAAAAGTATTGTAAAGAAAATAACAACTTTAATGCTTTCAACCGCGCAGTTTTTATAAGCGAATATCTAAATCCGATTTCAAGAAAACTGAAAACTTTTCAGAAAGAGCAAAACATAAAAAATGTAAAAAAAAGCAGTCCGTTAAAACCAACTATTGAAACCTTATTTGACAAAGATGCTTTTGATGTAAATGCCTTTGTACTTTCTAAAGAATATAATTTCAGCAAAGAAAAAGCGGTTTTAGGCGAGAAATTGTTCTATGATAAAAGCCTTTCTAAAAACAATGACAGAAGCTGTGCAACCTGTCATAACCCTGAAAAGGCTTTTACAGATGGTTTAAAAACCAACGTATCCTTGACTGGAATGAATTTACCACGAAATACTCCTACTCTAACCTATGCCTCTCTGCAGAATGCCCAATTTTGGGATATGCGCCAATTGGATTTAGAAAAACAGAGTGTTGATGTGATTCAGAATAAAGATGAAATGCATGGTTCAATGGAAAATATTCACGCTAAAATCCAGCAAGACAAAGAATATCTAAAACTCTTTAAAAAAGCCTATCCAAAAACATCAAAACCTGAAGCCTGGCAGATTCAAAACGCCATTGCCAGTTATGTACGTTCTTTAAATGCTTTCGATTCGAGATTTGATGAATACATGCGTGGAAACAAAAATGCCTTAAACAACGAAGAAATTGAAGGAATGAATCTGTTTATGGGAAAGGCAAAATGTGCTACTTGCCATTTTACACCTTTATTTAACGGAACGGTTCCGCCAAGTTATTCCAAAACCGAACACGAAGTTATTGGAACTCCTAACGAAGCTTCTGGAAAGAAATTAAGTCCAGACAAAGGACGTTATATATACAATCAAATGGCACAATTGGTTGGCGCTTTTAAAACGCCAACGGTTAGAAATTCGGCTGTTACAGCTCCGTATATGCACAATGGAGTTTTTAAAACTCTGGAAGAAGTCGTTTCTTTCTACAATAAAGGTGGTGGTCAAGGATTAGGTTATGAAGTAGAAAATCAAACACTTCCTTTCGATAAACTGAATTTAACTGTCAAAGAAGAAAAAGCGCTTGTTGCTTTTATGAAAACGCTTACGGATAAAAAATACCAGTAAAACCAAAATAAAACCTCAATTCAACAAAAACGCCGAAAAGTATATTTTTCGGCGTTTTTTATTTCTAATCTATAAACATGCGATATGGATATACATTTGAGGATTTACTTTTAAGGTTTTTCAAAAAGCTTTCACACATATAATTCCATTCAGAATCTGAGAGTAATTTTCTTTCGTCGGGATTAGTTTTTATGAAAACATCGACTGTGCGACTGAAACCTGCTTTTACAGAAATTTCTTTTCGAGTTCCTTTTTCAATTCGAATATCATCTATCGAACCTTTAAAATGATTAAACCCAAAAGCTTTAATATCGGCAAAGGTTACAATCCTGCCACGGGTTAATAAGGCATTTCTATATGCGAGGATTCTGTCTTTATTGGTCTGTTTATTTACACCTCCAACTGTGTTGGTCATTAGGGTCACGTCTTTACTTATAAAAAAGGTGTCTTTGCATTCTAACATTGTACCTGCCTTTATATCATTTCCTTCTTCGGCACAGGTTGACCAATAGTTTATGGCAAAGTTTTTTCCATCAGATCCATCATTTTTGGGTTTAATCATTAAATAAGGATCATTAGTTTTAGAAAAATCCTTTTCCTTGGCTTGTTGCTGAACAGAAGCCAGCAGTTGGTTGATTTCGACCAAAGAACTATTCATAAAATCATTGCCAATACCAGCAAAAGAGGAACTCTCATCCTTTAGAAGATCTAGAACATTTTGGAGTAATTCGGAAGCACTTCTCGAATCAAATCGTGATACTCCACCTGTTCTTAAAACCGCACAGCCCTCTTCTAAAACACCTTCATTAAACTCTTTTATTTCGTAGTGATCCTCAGATGAATCAATAACAGAATCTAAATCTAAATAGATATTATTACCCGTTTCGAGTGCTACATAAGACAAGAAACCGTCAAGAGATTTCCTGATTGTATGCTTTCTTTTATTGATTACTGGAAAGCAATTTACTACAAATGAAATATTATCTATAATTTGAGGTACCAGCGATTCAGGAAAAACCAACTTTACCCAAATAATATGCTTTCCATTTTCTTTCGTAACTTCTTCAAAACAAGAATATTCCCGACCATAATCTTTAATAGGTTTATATTTTAATTCTCCTTTTAACGTATAAAAGTGATCCGAATAAAACTCATTTACTTCCTGCATTATACCGCTAAGGTTGGTATAATTGCGATTGATAATATTTTCGATATCCAAGTGCTCAAAAGGAACATTGTATCCTTCTTCAACCTGTATCTCAAGATTATCATAAAAGCACCTCATCTGTTTTAAATAGTAATAAAAAACTTCTTTTTGATGAATGTTCTTAACATCTGCGTAAAACATCAAATCTTCTAAATCTTCAATATTCTGATCATTTAATTCTATCCCTAATACAATTTCACCTGCTGAAAGTAAATTATGATAATCCCGAACAGCATCTTTATAAAAAAGATTAGAAATGCGATATAGATTTCTCTCATAAGCAATGTATTTGATTTCACATGCTGCTAACTTGACTTCTAAAGTTGGCGAAAACACCACTTCTTTATTTATAGGTTCAAGCGGATTGTAAATATTGTGAATCCTTTTATTTACCAACATCTGACTGCTTAAAGAAATAATACTCTTATTTTCTAGGGGAATAGCGTGCATGATTGCTTTAGCGGGTTTTGCTCCTGAAACTACTTCCGGAAACATAATTTCCAGTACCCTTTCGACAATTCTTGTTTTTGAATCCTCCAGTTCATGAGCCACTTTTTCCAGTTCATAGGCTAATGCATTCAGTAACATCGTTACTACAGGATCAAACGAATTTTCTATTTGAACATCCGAAAATCCCCAAGCTCTTGCTGCTCTTTTCAGTACTCTGTCTTTTATTCTCTCTTGTCGCATTATTTATTGGTTCTTTTTATTAGAAAAATCACTTTCATTTTTAAACATATAGATTGCATTTTTGTCTGCTTTATCATTCTTTTTATTTTCTAATGCATATGGTTTTCTAATTATTTTTTTGACTGCATAACCCTCTTTTTTTAGTTTTAAAACACAACTAGAATTAGAATTTACATCCAAACTAAAATAACCCAAACTGTCAGTTTGTGTCTTACTATTATTAATACTAATCAGCACATTACTTACTGGTTTATTATTATCAAAATCTCTAACATAACCTGAAATTTTTGTGTGAGTATAACTGGAAAATAATAGAACTATAAAGAGAAAATTTAATTTCATGAAAGTTTTATGCTTTAGTGTTCTTAAAATAGTTTATAAAATTGATTTAGATTGCGTTTACGAGTGGGATGCTCGCGCGTAATGTCATTAAATTAAGAGTTTTTCCCCGCTCCCGCACGAATCCCTTAGTGTGGTAAGTTTCTGCTTAATCTAAATTTTACTTACTTTTTTAAAAGTAAAGTTTTGCAAAGTAAATCAGACTTAATCAGCTTATCGCCACACGAAAGGATTCGTGCGGGAGCGGGGCTTTTCCATTTCATCCATTACGCTATGTTGCATTATCAAATAATCAATTAGCTTGACTTTTTCAGGATTAGGATTTGATTTACGAAACAATAAATAAGTTTTCTCTAAATTTAATTTAGATGTCTGGGAAAGACAATTTAATGTTAATAGCAGAATTAATATGGTTAATATTTTTCATTATTTTTTTACTTCACATTTTTATACATCCTCCCAGACAACATACTTGGAGACCAGTCAAATACCCTTATACTGTCTGCCACAAAAGACTGGTCGTTTACCATAAGTTCCAATGTATTTTCTTTCGATATCTTGACCTGCATATCAATTCTGTCTCCTGAACTTTGAAAAACCTCGTTTACTTTCTGCCAATTGAAATATAAAAATGCCTGTTTTTTTTCTTCATCCTTTTTGCCGGTCATCCAGACTATATTAATTTCAAACGGAACAGCTCTTTCTTTGTAAACAGGATGGTTTATCCAGGGACGAAGCATACATTCTATTTCGCCGTTATAATAAGAACTCTGGAAACCAATAAGTTTCAAATCAGGATTTTCTGAACTTATAATTGGACGCCAATGGTAACGGCAACGGTAATTGTCCCATTTTGCTGGACTGGCATCTTCAAGAAAATATTCTTTAGCTGCTTCATCATATCGATCTGAACTTAATCTGTACTTAGCCAAATATTTTTGCCTTGTTTTTTCTATTACAGCCCTATCTGTTAATATCTCTGCCTGATATCTTCCAAGCTCGATGCGTGTAATGCCAAAATTGAGCCACACCACCACCATACCTTTGGGAGCAAAACCAAAAACAAGATCACTGAAACTGTCATAAGATTTTCCATTGGAAGATTTGTGGTCTCTGCCCAGTCTTTTGTATTCCTCTGTTTCTCCGTTTGCATCATCAATTCTTGCATAGGCCCTTTCCATATAATCTTTAATAGTATCAATAGGAAAATCGACATTTAAACGATAAAAAACATCTTCGTATCGGGAATAATAAACAATATCAGCTCCAACAGGAGTGCCGTGCTGTTTTGTCCAAGTAGATCCTGAATCGCCCCATCGACCGGAAGAACTGCCATAAGGCAGACCTGCAGCAACTCCTTCTAAGGTTTTTATGGTATCGTAAATAGGAGTTACATCATATTTGTTATTTGGAGAGCATATCTCTACACCAAACTCTGGTAAGTTTTTTTTCATTTCGCATCGTATTATTTGAATAAAAAGCAATAGGAACAGTACACTGGATCCAATTTTAAGCAGCCTATCCATTTTGTATGTTACGGGTTCTTTGGGTTGCTATTTTTATGCCGCCTAATCTAGGACCTAACCCAAATTTTGTAGCGCTGGCAGACCAATGCAGGTATTCTCTTCTCAGTTTTTTTAAATCCTTTAGATCAATAAAATCTTGATATCGTATTTTTTTTACTTCGGCTAAATATTCTTTTACAATATTTTCTCCTTCTTTAAAACTTTTGAAATATTGATTTCTTAAGCGTGTACAGGTATTAATATAATGCACTAATTGCTTGTTTACATCAATTAAAAATGGATCTTGTATTTTATGATCATTCACATTTAAAGTTTTATAAATCACATCAAATTGTTTAGAGTAATGAAACATTTGATTGAGTGCTACCTTATCGTAGCTGTTGTGAATCGCTTTTTTTATACCCACCAAGCCGTAATAGCCTGCTGGATTATCATCATACTCTTTTGGCACTGCCTGGGTAAAATCGGTCGTATAAGAATGTATGATATGCAGTTGATCGGGATTGTACCATCCCTCTTCAATGAGTATCTGCTTAAATTTTTCGCATTCCCGATTAAAGTAACGTTCATAAAAAAGATCAACGGTTTCTGAATCGTTCTCTACATAACAACCCCCAATATCAGAGTGCACTCCCGGCAGGGTAATTTCTATGCCGTTTATACCGGCACTGTCAATATTAGTTAAATCAAAATTGTCACGATGTTCGTCATCGGCGGCAAACTGCAAAACAAAAGAAGCTTTTTTTACTGCATCTAATCCTAACTGTTTAGTATCGTTATCGATGATATCGATTCCAAAGACCGACACACCCCTATGATTGACTCCATAGGCCGCAACAGTGTCGTAAAGCCCCACAAATCTGAAAATAATTTCATCAGGAACAAATTCCTGAGCTGCCAGACAGGCTCCAAAAAAGCCATGTTGCTGCACCAGTGCATCGTTTTTTTCTGTTTTAGTATAAGTTGCTCCCCGGAGACCATAAGGTGGCATAACGGTTGTCTCGCTACTTAACATTGGTGTATTGCTTGTCGTTGGTGTGTTCGCCACATGCAGAAAATGCCTTGCTGCAGTTGCTCCTCTACTGAAACCATATACATTGACCTCAAGTGTCGTAACTTTTTTCGCATATTTTTGCAATTTTTCTCCTGCCAAGAAACAAGCTTTGGTTACTTTGGCTTTAACTCCTCGTTCTCCTTCTCCCATAGGAATTCCTGAGTTGTCAGGCATATTTCCAAAAAAAATAGTTTCACTTTCCAAATCTTCCGTACCAATTCCTTCTATATAAATCCTAATTTGGTTTTCTGCATTTGGGTCTACAGCATCATAACCTCGGGCTACATTAGAATAATCATTGGTATAACTGTCGTCTAGATGGTTGGAGTTTTCATGTTCTTTTCCTGCTTCTGTGTTAGTTTTATTATTTTGTGTTCCGTCAAAAAATAAGTTTAGCCGTACTGTTTTTTCATTAGAAAGCGAATCGTCAGGATGCAGAGGTTCGTAATCATGATAATTCATACCTTCTTTTCCATACTGGATATTATGTTTCGCCGCAGCAATCGTCAAATCTCCTTCTGTGGCACGTATTTCAATATTGCCTGTTGCAGTTTTGGTTAGTTTTCCTTCTACAATAGTTATTTTACTCATAATTATCCGTTTTTAGAGGTCTCGCCGCTATGATTGTTTACATTTTTTGCTCCCAGCATTGTGATGTTTTCTTCAGTACTGTTTACTAATATTTCTTTAGCTCTTTCTTTAATATCTTTGCTTTCTGTTTCTTTATTTCCTTTTATCCATTCAGTCATGCTTCCTACAACAGCAAGCATGAAGTTAAATCCTATTGTAAGATATTTTGAGCCTGTTATTTTTTCTGTATAATCCCCTCCAATAGTATCGGTTTTATTAAGCCCGACATTGGTGCGCATATTTTGCCCTGCATTGAGAATAATATCTTCTCCTGCTTCCAACTCAATATTTTTAGGAGCCTTAAATCTTATATTGCCATCACCATGAACAACTGCTATTGTCTGACCTTTCTGGCTTTCAATTGTAATATCGCCTGTAGCGTCATCGGAAATTATTCTGTTACCACTTCTGGTCTGTAAAACTTTCAAATCATTTTTTGGTGTGTTGTAACCGGAATTTGCCTGTCCATTATATTGTGTTCCCATGACAAAAGGGCGTTCAACATTTCCTCCTTCAAAGCCCACCAAAACTTCCTCTCCAATTTCAGGAATAAAATAGAAGCCTTTTCCGTTTCCAGAATGGGGCTGTATCATTCGCATCCAGTCGCTTTCATTTCCCCAGCCGTTCCAGTAGTAGGCCACTTTTACTCTGCCAAGCCCTTCGGGGTCGTTGTTGTCAATAACTTTTGCCGGCTGGCTGTCTGCCAGAGCAAAGGCTTCGACATTGGTGTAATGCGGTGCCGCAACATCAGATGGGATGGCTTTGAACCTGCAGCTGTAATTACCGTTAGTGTTGGAAAGGTGCGTGACTTCCACCGCTACTAATTTGTGTTCAACCGTTTTATTCTTGATCGTAAAAACTTCTCCTACACCAATAGGGAAATAAGATGTTCCGCTGTAGAAAACACTGTTGGCATCCCTGCCTGCAGTCTGCAGCCTGACCATTTCGTCTATTTCTTCTTTTTTCTGTGCATTATTGGTGTAGGCTCCAACGCTTAAATCCTGCGCCGCAATAGATCCCTGATTCCATCCCATTGAAACAGCAAACCGGTCTCCACTTCCTCCTTTGGCTTTTGCTGCAGAATTTCTTATGATTCCAGCGTTTTTATAATCATAACCTCCAAACGAGGTTTTATGCGAAAACAAACTGGCTTCAATAGTATAATTATGAAGGGATGAACCGTTAATGAGTACTACTTTGCTGGCTTTGGTCTGGCCGAACTGCATGCGCATTCCGTCAAAATAAAACCACTGGCCATAACGGGCAGAAAGCCGTTTCATAAAATCAAAACTGCTTTCATTATACTGCGGTTTAAATGAAAAAGCTTTGGTGTAAGTCGGCGCAACGACTTCACGCTGGTAGAATTCTCCCGAACCTTCCTCGGCAAAAATCTCAAGGGCGATATCTTTCAGGCTTTTATCGAGAAAAATTCTTGATTTTTTCATATCGTCGAGCACCACTGTGTGGCTTATTCCCAAAACACGAAGTCCCGCAGGGCTTCCGTGTAGATCAACAGAAACAAGCTTTGTAATGATTCCTTTAGACATTACTTTCATTCCGTTGACTTTGAAGGTAAAAATCACTTCACTGCCCACATACCTGCTTATTGCTTTTGCCTGGTCTTCGGGTTCAATTATGGTTTTACCGGTATACTGCCAGTCGAAAGAAAAATAATGGTGGTCGGCCATTTTCTGCTCCAGCTGTAAATTGTAATAAATAACATTTTTATCGAAGGTATTGATAGAAATATGAACTTGTTCTGAAAATTTTGACATGATTTCTTTTTTTTGGTTTTTAATCTAATTCAATCCAATTATTTAAAAATTTGGCATCTCCAAAAGTCAAAGTCTTACATACCAATTCCATTGCAATTTTCATAGGTATCTCGGTTGTACTTGTAAATTCTTCGTAATAATTAATACAAAATGCTTTTTCGAATACTAATTCCTTCATTTTGCTTAAGGCATCTCTTCTGTAAAAAACAATTTTTCCGTCTTTAGCCAAATCCCCATTGAGCATCCATGACAAAAAAAGACTGTCATTAGTTGCCTCAATAGTCATATTGATAATTCCTCCCTTAGGATTTCCTGTAGGTTTACTAGCTGTATCGATATCTTTTTTAAAATTGATATTGAATTCAAGAACATTGTACTCTTTTCCGTCTACATATAATTTTGATAAAAAGCTCATTTTGCGGTTGTTTTTTGTTTAGTAAATTTTGGTTTTTAATAAAAAAGGAAGTCCTTCGAAAAGACTTCCTTTAATAGTTTTCAAGCTTGATCTAGTTTGATAAAGTCTTTAAGTATTATACCCAGGCATTATCAAACTCGCCACCGCCCATTGAAATCTTACGAGCAGAAATCATAAAAGTTTCCGTTAACGGATTGTCACTGTTATGGTCAAAGTTCTCTTTATATTTAACCATATAAGCTTCTGTAAACTTCAGCTCTTTTAAGGTAGCATTAGAATCGCGTTTAATGAATTTTACCGACCCGTCTTTTCTTTCGAAATTGTTAGTCATCCACTCAAACAATTCTGTACTTCCTGTTGACTCTACTTCAATCATAATTCTTCCTCCACGTGTTACTGTAGATGGACGTCCTGAAGCGTCTGTTTCCTGAGCCAAGTCATAACTTACATTTAGAACTTTGTACTCTTTTCCTGCTACTGTCAATGATGTTAAAAACGACATAATAAAAATTTTTAGTTATTAATTTATTTAATCATTTTGTAAATATATAATTTATTTCTTACATTAAATGATTTATTTATAAAATAAAACTTATAAAAATATTTTATTTATAAGATAATGGCCCTACAAAAAAGTAACCTCTAAAATCAAAGCCCCTATTGGTGCTCTTGATAGTGGCTGTAATAATAATATCCACTCTTTTTTTTGTCCTGCTAACATTATCAACCCAATATTTTGTCTCAGACAATTCAATTTGCAATTCATTTACATTAATTCGGTTTTCATGCAGGAGTAAAGATTGTTTCATAGTTTTTGAAATATTCTCTTTTAAAGTGTTTTCATTCATTAACAAATCTAAATCTATTTCCCAGATTCGAGAACCAAAAGTTTCATCAAACTTACATTCTCCAAATGTGGTGGTGGCCAGCAAAATTATCTGCTGGGCAATGGAGTGTTCTATAGATGTTTTTTCTAATTCTCTCTTTTGAATTATAGCATTAAAATCTATTGGCAGTTTATAAAAGGCTCCTTTCATCCTATTGTTTTTTAAATATAAATCAGCTTTTCAATTTGCCCTTGCTTATTGGTCTCTATGGTATTTGTTACTGCTTTTCTTTTTACGATATGCAGTTTTACTTTTGGAGTCAGTTTTAAGAATTTTTCACGATATAAAATGTCGCCTATAAAACGCTGGCCTTTTTTTTCATCTACAATTACAAAACAGCTTGTATTTTTTTCTATCTCGAGTGTATTAATATCACCAGCAAAAACCTGAATTCTTTTTCCTTGATTTTGAAAAGTATAACTTAATTCCTCTTGATTCAATTTTCTATAATTCGAGATATCAAAAGTCTCGATGGTTTCTGTTAAAGGTTCAAAAGCTATATTTTCGAAAAGGAAATTTTTAGCTTCTAAAAATTTCAAGCCCAAAAAACTCCAAAAACCTTTTTTGATTGTTTGTTCTTTAAAAAAATAGGTGTCACGAGTTACCCGATACACTTCTTTTTCATTGGTCTTATCATCTGTCACAATCATTTGATAAGTGGGAATTTCTATTTCTGTTGGAATTTGATTTGAACCTATATTCGTTTTAAGGTTTACCGTTCCTACCTGTTTTTCAGAAATTACGATATCAATTGTATGTTGTTTTAAAGCTGAATCTGTTCTAACAATTACTTTTCCTTCTCCGCTTCCCGCATAAAAAACAGAACCATCATTATCTGTAAGTCCCAGCGAAAGATTTAATTCAGGTATTGGCATAGTTTAATTTTTTAATTCAATTACAATTTCAAAATTCAATAGCAATGCGATTTTCAATTTTTGACTTCTAATTATGTATTGTCATTGATTTCTAATATTATAATTACCTTTTGATATTGATATTGAAATTGATTTTTGAAATTGTTATTGTTATTGCTTTCTTACTTTGTATAACTTCAGACAGTTCAAATATTCTTTAATTTGCTTATTGTCTTTACTATTGGGACTAAACTCATAATCCTTTTTTAGTGTAAAGAATTTGATTGAGTTAATATTATTTTCCATCATCTTTTTAATATCTCTTCTCTTCAACTGCAAAGCTGCCGTTCCATCACAATTAACCGCAAAAGAGTTCTTCAAAATGTACTTATCTCCCGATTTGAAATAAAGCGCCAAGGGTTGTTTTTGTTTGACACATACATTATCAGTAAAAATTTTAAAGTATAAATATATTTTTCCTTTTCGCTTTCCGAGCTGAAAAACAGCGTACTCAAAATCTTCATTAAAAACCCGCAGCAAAATTGGCGGTGCACTCGCAAAACTCTTTTTATCCAGTAGCAATTCATTTTGCGAAATAGGACAATTTAAGGTGTCTATCGGATTTATCTTCTGTCCCAAAAGAGTATATGAATTTGAAAATAATACGATAAAAAGTAATATTTGAAATGCTTTCATGTATTTGAATCATTTGGTTTGATCGGTCAAAAAATCAATGTTTGGTTTAAAAAGGAAACACTAAAATGTGTTTCCTTTTCTTCTTTATTAAAAAATTACTTTTGTTCGTAATCCGTATCCCATTCTGTTCCATCATCTCCTTTGTGTCCATCCATTTTTATAAGGAAGTTTTTAGCAGGAAAATAAGGTTTCATGTGAATGTCCATATAAATTCTGTCTTTTTGAATAGGATCTTGTTCGAATCTTCGAATCTCAAAGTTTTCGATTAATTTATCTGGCCCAGTGATTCCATCAAGGAAAGCCACAATTTGATTCATGATTTCTTTACGCGTCTTGGCTGTAAAGTTTTCAAAGGCACGACGGTTAAGGAAATCCATCAATACTTTTGTTACGTAATCAAACACACGAACTACAGAATACGTCTGAAGCCCAAGATTGTCTCCACTGAATAATGTTTTAGCAGAAAAAGCCATTACTTTTCCATATTCGTTAACCATTGGCACTAAACCAAGATTCTCCAGATTGGCAATTTCACTTTTCTTAAGATCAAACTTAACGCCGTCAACTTCATTAATTCCTCCAAACTTTTTACCTGCCGTAACCTGTGACATTAATGTTTTGTAGATTTTTCCAGCTAATGCAGCAGATGGCGCAATGTGTAGATCATCATTTTCTCCAATTTGATCAAATCTGCCACGCCCTACCAACCAGTTGCAAGTCATGATAACATTAGAGCGATAAACATCTCCACCCGTTAATGAAGCAGCATCGAACATTTCCATAACATCATCCGGTTCGTCCAAATGTTCAAAATCTGTAACCAGCATTACTTTGTTTTCATGCGCGATTTTTGCCCATTTTTCTATTACTTTATTGGATCCTAAATATCCAGGAATTACCAAAATTCCGTAGTTGTTTTTAAGATCTAAACGATCATAATTATCGACCAATTCTGCATGAATGGCATCAATAAAACGAGTGTTATCCAAATCTTTTAACTGTTCGATATCGGCGTTTACAATCGTAATGTTTTTAACTTTATCCGTTTCTGTGTTTTTAAAGAATAAGGCAACTGTTCTGTAAGCCGCTTCGATTTCTCTTGTATCTTCAACTGCTTTGGCTAAGTTCTTTTTTAATAGAGCTTCAGACTCTTTACATTTATCTTCGCATTGCGCTACCATATCGGTCAAAGCTTCGTTATTACTTAAAATAGAAGACCATAACTCCAAAGTCTTTTTTAAAGTTTCTCTTTCTTTGCTCTTATTTACCTCTCCAAGAAAGATTTTTCTTCTCGCTTTTCTGTCAGGATTTAGATTTTGAACGCCTTCAATCGCCATTTCTAACAAGTCAAATCCGCCATATTTGGCTAATTTCTCTACATTTTTTTCAATTGAATTTCCAGATACTTTACGTTCCAAAACGACAGTATCTTCAGTATTTTGCTGTACTTGTTTATTTGACATATCTCTTTCTCTTTTAATTATTTGTTTTCTTTTAATTCATTAATCAATGTTCCAAGGCTTTCCAACAAAGCTTTTTTAGCTTCCGGATCTTCTAAAGCTCCTTTCAGAATTTTATTTGTTTTTAACTGGCGGATGATTTTTTGGTACTGGTCTTTTTCTGTTTCCAAATCAGATAAAAAACTGCTTTGAGCTGTAATTCCTTTCATTCCAAAATCTCCTAAATTTTTAAATTTCAGAGCTTCTACTTTTGTAGCTCCATCAGCATTTTCGAAATTTACTTTTACTTCTGGCTTAAAATGTTCAAAAGCCTTTTCGACGTTTGTAATGCCTTCAACCAATTCCGGTTTAATTGGCGCATCAACTGTTAACTTTTGCGCTACAAGTGTTCTGTTTTGCGGTATTGCAATGATTGCTTCATCTGCATCCAGTTTTACTTCGTTTCCTCCAATTCCATAATTTGACAACATAATTCTAAGTTTTAATGGTTATTATATTTTACTCTGTTTATTATTGATTCTGATAAATCTGACGGCACACATCTAAATCCCTGCTTACTTTCTCCAGCTCTTCCTTATATGTTTTTGCTGACTGGTTTAAACTGTCTATCAAGTGTGCATTGTGCGTAAGACTTCTGATTTGCTTTTTATAATCGATAATATTCTTGTAAGCCAAAATGATATTGTTGTATAACTTTTTATTTTCTGTGGAATCTTTTGGGATTTTTTGATAAATATTGGCGACCATAACATTAGCGAGACGCTGTTGGAAATCATTGTCGACTTTGGGCGAGTTGATAGAGTCGATTGTCATTCTAACACTGTCAATTTTGATTGAAAAATTGGTCTGATAATCATACTCTCTTTTCATCATTTCATTTTCTGCTTTCAATAATTTATTCTCTGCTGTTGGCAGATATAGGTTAAAGGAAACAGCCAGAAACATGATAAAAAAAGTGATGAAAAATGCTGCTAAAAAGGCGTAAAAAGCTTTCTGTCGTTCTTTTTTGTTTAGTACTTCCATAGTTTATATTTACTTTTTAATTAGTCTTTCATGAAAAAACCATGTCTTTTCGGATTGTGAACAATGTCTTTTTTCTCTGTTTCGGCAACGAATAATTCGATGTTTTCTTTTTTCTTTCCGATGTAATCCAGTTTACTCAAAGTATCAAAGAGCTTTTCTATTTTGAAAAGAAAATTCATAGTCATTGTTGCTGTTTTGTCGATATGAACATGGTCGTAGTTTGTATTTATTAATGTGGTAAAAAGCACCTCCAAATCTCCCTGCGATAAATCGCACCATTCGGCAAAATAGTTTAGGAGCTCTTCTTTTCCTGCTCCAGCTTTTGAATCGATAAAGTTCTTCATCACCCGAGCGAAAGAGACTACCGTGCTCAACATTGAAGCTGGATGCTGATGCAACGAAAACCAACGAAACTGCGTTAGACAATTCCCCAAGAAATAACTGGTATTATCCGACAACTGCATTACGGTTTGAGCCAGAACACCAGTTTGCTGGAATCGATTGATTTTCTGGGAAATCTGTACAGAATAAATCTCAATCTGACCAAATGATCTTGCAATTTCTGCCTGCATGTCGGCTAGTTTGGAGTGACAACTAACGGTAACCGAGGCAGGAATATAGTTTTCATCCAAAACTGTAGTATCTCCAATTAGAATTTTCCCGATTGCGAGATAAAAACCGCCATAACCAATTCCTGAACGAAACTCTTCTGCTTTGATTAAATGAAGTTTGTATTCCGGCTGTGTAAACGGATATCTTGGTGGCACCTCATCTGGATCAGGTTCCCCAAACGGAATTCTTTTTTTAGAATTAACTGAAATACAAGCCAGCAATTCTATCGATTCTCCTTCTTTTATTTCATAAGTATCTTCTGGGTACGGAACCTGGAGATCCAGTGTGTCTGTATTGGCTTTACTGATTTCGATTCTGGAACCGTTTGGTGTAATGGCGTGGCATTCTTCTACACGAACTCGCAACAGTTTGTGATTATCAATTCCTAAAGTGATTTTGGTTGATTCTTTACTATGATTTCCCGAATCCAGTAAACCGTAACTTATAGGTGTAGTATGAATTCCAACCGCATCATTGACCAACTCAGAAACATTGTCCTGCATGGCCAAAAAATGACTTTTATTGATTTTCATTCCGTCTATCCAGTTTACAGGAAAATGACTTAATTTTTCTATCATGATTTTTATTCTTTTATTTTTTTAGTTTACTCCATAGCAAAATGCCTCATGTAATTGGATTACATAAGGTTTTAGGTAATTATTAGCGTCGGCTAATAATTAGTGTTTATTTGTTTTTGGAAATTGTTTTTTGGTGTGGTATTTTGGGAGAAGATTTTAATTACAAATAAAAAGATTTCCACAAACAAATTCTTTCATCTATCAATTTCTACTCATTTTAATATAATAAACCTTTTTAAAACTAGAATTTACCCGCATAATGCCACGAAAGGATTCGTGCGGGAGCGGGGGAGGAATAGTTTTTTTTATTCATCACTACCAAGATTATCAATTATTTCCTTTAAATTATTTATCCCAAAATAATTATTCTTAATAATCAAATCAATTACTTCTGGATAAGAAACTGACAAATCTTCGATTGTTGTCGATTCATTATTCCATAAAGCATTGCTTTTATATTTGAATTTTTGTTTAGCTGGGTTTTCAATTGATGCAATTAATGCCACAATATGCGCTTTCTCCGTATTATTAAAAACTTTAGAAGGATCTTTATCAAATATCTTATTTAAATCACCATTATATAACATTGAAGCATAATCAGATAATGCATAAATGAACCTGTTATCTTTTTCATTTGTATTTTCTTTTACAAAATCTAGCAAACCATATCTTATGTCAAATGTATTATCACAGTTTTTCGAAAAAAACAAATCACCAATTTTTTCTACTTGAATTGGATTTTGTTTTTTATTTAAACTATATAATTCTTCTAAAACAATTTTATTAATTGTTTTTTCTTTATCAAAACCAAATTTCACAACCAAATCAATCAAAAAATCTTTATCATTTGAAAGAAGCCAAATTAAATCAGCTTTACTATTATTGAATAAAAACTTATTTCTTGATAAAAGAACTCTTAAATTTTGCTCTCTCGTTTTTGATAGACTCTTTAAAGAACTCCATTTATATATTTTAACATCATCGGTATTAGAAGATAAATTATCTTCTAGAACAGTTACTTCTGGATATACTTTTTGATAATCCAAAATTTCAGGAATTGAAAACAATTCAGTAATAAAGTTTCCATTCTTATTTATATAAAAAGATTTATCTTGTAATTCTTCTGAATTATTTTTCAAAAATTTAATTTCCCTATCACAAGGATTAGTAAAATTCAAATAAACATTTTTTTTAGGCGAATTGTAATCAAGATTTCTCTTAAAAATTTTACTAACTAATTCATTAAAAACTTCATTATCTGGAATTTTGTAACCATTTTTTACTAGATATTCTTTTAGTAATTCACTTGATAAATTCAGATCAATTTCATTAAAATTATAATTAGGATAATCAGTTTCATTTTTTTCAGTAGCATATCCTGCTTTTATTTGTTTTTCTAATAATTCTTTTAAATTGTTGTTTCCCATCGCTTCTATTTTATCCTTTTCTACTTTATTTTGGCATGAACAAACTCCAAACAATAATAAAATAGCTAATAATTTTAATGATTTCATTTTTTATTTTTTTAAGTTCTCGTTGAACTAGCAGTATCTAAATCAGCTTCGCTATTCATAACCTTTAATTTATATTCTTCATTAGTTGGTATGTAATTAGGTGGTATAACGAACCAATCAATATCTTTTTTTGAATACTTAGAAATTTTTACTGTTCTGGCACCTTTAGCACCTCCTTGATTTCCGCCCACACAGTAATAATGTTTACCATCTTCGCTGATACCTACTACAAAAGTAATGTGACCATCCCCTCCTACAGCACCATTCTTTCCATTCTCTTTTGCCAATTGATTGTCATTCCAATCTATTACTGCTGCTGATCCGTATATAGGTTTATCTTGTTTCCAAAATTGCCACATTGCTGCTCTACATGACAATGCCGGTGGTGTGTATCCAGCTTGGGTAAAACACCAACTTGCAAAAGCTCCACACCAATTTGTTCCTTCATTAAGCCCTTTACCATTTGTAGATGCATTAAAATATTCTGTAATTCTAGAATTGTTTTCACTTCCCAAAATAGCTTTTTGACCAATTTCTTTTAATGCAAATGGCATCCATGGCGCTTTTCCTGGTATAGGATCATTTTGCACTTTTCCATATTTACAATCTTTAACATTAAATATTACAGAAGTACTATTTTTAAATGCAACTTGTTTTTCATCATGATTAGTTTTTCCATTAGCAAGAGTTACATTTTTACCAACTTTTTTACAAACATTCTTAGTATCCTTATTCCCATTTGCAATTGGAGCAATATTTTTCCATTTCCAAAATGCCATAGATGAAAGAACTGCTATAGAAACATTTTTAGATACAAGATCAGAATTAGAAATTATATCTGCACCTTCTTTCTTTGTGTAAGTGTTTGCGAATTCATATGCAGATCTACCAGTCAGCTGAATTAAGCCTTTTCCTCTAAAATTCCAACCATCGGTAGACTTAGTATTTCCAAGCTCTCTTCCTTTGTTAGAGTTAGGACCATAACCCAAATTAGCAATCATTTCCGGGTTAGCTTTTTGAGTTATTATTTTTTTATTATTTTTTATTTCTTCAAGTCTTCCATATTTATAGGCTTCATCTTTATGAGTTTTAAAATATGACAAAATAATATTGTATTTTTTCTTTTCTGGATCCCATCTTCCTAAATATAAATCATCAGCTAAATAATTCATACTTTCTCCTTCATGAAGTACTAGTTTGCTTCCACTTTCTACTATAGCCTGCGCAAAAAAATGGGCTTTATTCCAACAAGTATCCATTCCAAATTCTTTCATATACTTTGTATAGGTATTCGCTACTTTTTCTAAAACAGAAAAATCTGCATCAGGAAATATTGGTTGAAGTTGATCAACCTTTACTTCTGCTACACAATTATCACAACCTCCTTTCTTATGATCTTTATTCCAAATAGGATCCCCAACATTAACCATCATTAGACTATTAATAAATTCCTGCTCAGGATCATAACTTACAGTAGTTTGTACCACAATTTTCTGTTCCTCATAATCGCGAACTTTTTGGTCAGTCTTAGGAATTTCTTTTTTCTGCTCTTTTTTAGAAGGGCCTTTTTTTTCTGCAGGGGATGCTTTCGAAAACGGATCCTTTTTATAATCAGGATTTATTACATTAATATTTTTACTAGGTTTTGAAACTTTTTCATAAAGCTCAGCCGTAACATAATATTCATGAAATGCTCCCTCATTTGTATCTCCGGGAGCTTGTTTAACATTGGCAAGCCATACATTTTTTGGATCAAGATAAAATGTTACATCGGCTTTGCCATTTAGAACATATCCTTTTTGAACGTCAATAGTAATATCTGTATTTTTATTGGCTGTCTTTCCTCCGTCATCTTCCCATAACGTAACTGTGACAGGAAATCTTTCCATATTTACACAATGGACACGAGCTGTTATACTTTGCCCGTAAGAAAATAATTTTTCTGGTTTTTTGCCATTGCTGTCAAGAAGTTCAACAAACAGTATTTTGCTTTCTACTGCTTTTTGTGTTTTTATGTCAAGAACAGCTATTTCTCCATTTGCATCTACTTTTATTCGTATTCCCTTTATATTTAGACTATCCTGAAAAAAGGTGTAATCTACTATTGCTCCTGTTTTGTTCTTGGCTTCCTTTTTTGTCCAAGAACTGCCATTAAACGTCCAGATACTCCATTTAATTTGATCATCTGGTATTGTATTTAAATTTGCAGGAATAGGTTGTACCGAAATACTATTTCCAAATAATTCATGTATAGAGTAATATTCTTTTACTCCTACTACTGGATTGGATTTACCGTATATTTTCACTTTTGCCATATCTTTTCAATATCTAAGAACATAAAAGTTGATTATCTTCTAAATCTTCAAGACTTAAAAGCGGGTTTATTTGTTTTATTACATCACGGTCTGCCTTTTGCATTTGTTGTTTTCCTACTTCTGCTATTTGTCCGTGTTTAGTAATCTCTATGCAATCTGGCAAACCCTTTTTACAGGTAGCTTTACTATCTTCTATCAATATTTTTCCTTGATTGCTTAACGTTACTTTATCATGGGGCTTACTCCAATTACTAAAATCAGGAATGCAAACCTGATATTGATTATTTCCCAAAGGCTGGTTTAAACAATTTCCAAAAGTACCTTTTTGCAAAGTCTGCCCTAATTCTTTAGTAGTTGCAATAAGTTTTTTATTGGCTCCTTTATCATTGGCAAAATGCTTTTTTTGTGATTTTACCTGCAAAATATCGGTAGCCTTAGAATCCTTACTAAACCTGCATTTACAGGTCGCACCGTGTACTACAACATATTTATCGCTCATAACTTATTTCTTTATTTTATACTAAAAGTGAAATTCCAGAATCTAAAATGATTTTACTATCGTTTAAATTTTTAACTTCTATTTTAATCTTTCGATCCATATCAACTAAATCACATTCTATTGATAAATGTTCTATTATATAATTGTTTGGATTCAAATAATACTTTGCAAAATAGTATTCTTCTACATGCTCATTTTCAGATTCTCCTGTCTGTGATATTTCTATCAGATTTAATTCATTCAGATAAGGATTCACTTTTTGAATAATCGAAAATTCTATATCCTCAACCTCTGCAATTGCAGGAAAAAACAATTTCTTCTCGATTTCAAATTTTCGAGTGTACGCCATATGAATTCCATTAAAAAAAGCTCTTAAAAACCAATCGCCGGAGATATGTTTTACTAATGCATTATTATCTGTAATTTTATTGGCTATATCATTAGCCAGTGATTCATAAACTGCTCCATCAAAAGAAGCTTTTATCTCTTCTTTTTGATTTGCCCATCGTTGTTTTAATTTATCATAGCTGTTTAAGTTTTCCCATTTTCCGTATTTATTTACTACAATTCGTAAAGGATACAAAAGCGCTCCTGTTTTTTCAGCTACTTTATAAGCTCTTGTATCTACTGCTTTTCCATCAATCAATACTTTAGAAATTTTATCGATCTGAATAAAATGATAATCTTCTTGTTTGCTGTCTGGTCTTAATCTTCTTAAATTAAAATTTTGTTCTACCGTTTGTATTTTTTCTCCTTTTTGAATCGTACATAAAACATTGTATTGATGATTTAACTCAAAAGGCTGAAAAGGCAGTACATAATCCTGACTTATAAAGAGAACCTGTTGTTTCTTTTCTTCATGAATTACATCTTCTTTTTTATTAGATACAATCAAAAACTTCAAATGGCTTCGCAGTTCGCCGGCAAGACAGTCCTCTATTTTACTGCGGGCATTATGATATTGCCTTAAATCATCAATTTCAATATTTAGCTTTTGAGCAATGCTTTCTAAAGTGTCGCCTTTTTGAATTTCATAACGAGAATATTGATTTTCAGAGTTGTTCATTGAGTCATTCATCATTTAACTATTTTATTGCTCCTTTCCTTTCAGGCTCTTTCAACTCGTCAATCTTTTCTTGATCTGCTCCTTCATTATGCGATTCAATCCCATACACTTTCTGATCTGGTTTTTTCTCTTTTTGGGGTTTTTCATTTTTTTCTGCCTCCCGCTGGCAGATTACCACTGAATTTTCAGTAATTCCGTTAAGCCCTACATAATAACCTGCATCTACATATTTGGTTTTTTCATACCATTTGGGCTGTAAATAGAAAACCCAGTTATAGTTTTGTCCGTTTGGCTGTTTCAGTTCGATTTGATCGTTTTGATTGTATTTGTTGTACCCAGTAATTGTCAGAAAAAACAATCTACCGAAATCGACTTTTAAAGGTGCCTGAGTTCGAATCGAAGCATATTCTTCGTTGCTTTCTTCTTTTCTGATTAAAAGGGTTATTAATAAAATCCCCTCCATTTCTACACCTTCTATTGGCTTGTAAGATACTTTTGGAGTCCAGGTAATGAATTTTCGAGGCGGTATCTGCATCATATATTCAAAAACGATATAAACTCCTGTAGGAACAATAAATACAATAAAATGAGAACACATTATAAAGGTCATTTCGATTCCGTTTAATGCCGTGTAAATAATGGCGAACAGCACACTTGAATACAGCATTACCAATATGGTAAACAAAAGTTCTATAGCAACACTTTTGGTATTAAACTCTTTAAAATGCCAACGATAAAGCCAAACATGCAAAACACCAAATAACAATGTGGCTATTTGATAAAACAAAAACTCATCTGAAAGTTCATTGAATAGTTTATTATACCCCAAGAAAGCCACCAAAGCATAAATGAGGGCAAAAGAGAAAACATAGATGTAAAACTGTTTTTTGTATTGAGTAGAAAACTCCTTTACCTTATCACTAAATAGTAATGTCAGAATACAGCATAGGGCTATCACAACCACTATAAATACAATAAGCTTTACATCAATAAGTGCTAATAAATGTTTTTTTACCATTTTAAATTCGTGTTGTATATCCTAATACAGGCTGTTTATTAAAATCAAATTTTTCTGTTTCGTGATTTAGTATTAGTATTGTTTTGGGCTCTACTTCCATTGGAAAGAAGTGTTCGTAAAAACAATCTATAAATCTTTTTATCGATCCGTTATGCAAATAACTCTCAAAGGAATTATTTACAATTGGGCCAATTGATATGGTCAGGTTCATTGAATAATCCATGTATTTGTTCCCGCAGATAAAATCGACTCCTAACCTGTTTTCTCCTAAATTAATCTGTTCGTTTTCTTCATCATATTCTTTAGAACTTGTACTTGTATAGGTTACTTTCTCTTCAATAATAGTCTCCAGACAGCGACAGGACAAATCGATATCGCCAACAATTTTATAAGCATAAGGCAGTAACTGAATAAACTTTGCCACTAAAACCGGAGGATAATTCTTTGATAATCCCCAAAAATCATAGAAAAAATCAAGTGGCTTACTGCCGTTTAACTTGTATAAAAAACCTCTCTCGACACTTTCAATTTTTGTTCGGTAATGAAAAATTTCATTTTCAAAAGGATTAAAAAAACTCCGAGCCTCATTTTCCTGTTTTTTCTGGTGTTTGTGTTCTTTAATCATTTGCCTGACAGATTTGTCAGCATTATTCTCGCTGAGACTATGAACAATGCCTTCCGGAAGCGCATCATACATACTGTCTCGTGACAAAAGCAACGTTATATAATCTTGCCGAACATAATTATCGTCCTGAATTACAGCTCCTAAAACATCACTCCTAAAAGCTCTTGAAAATTGTCCCTGATTGGAGATTGTAATTTCATCAGGCAAAACTTCATTATTCTCAATAAGTTCATTAGCAATAATTTCTGCCCTGATATCATACGAAATACTCTCAATTTCCTGAACCAGATTTTCCAGACTTTTTTTATTTTTTTCTTGTGTCTTCATTTATTCGTCCCGCTCCTATGTAACGCAATTGAAAATATTCATCATTAAAATTATAAATCCCTAATCCTTTATCTGTACAGGCTAAAATTCTGTCGTTGTGCAGGTATAAAGCCACATCAGAAATCGGATGATCTTTGTCATACCTGAAAAAAACTAAATCTCCCTCTGCCAAAAACGTACGGCCTGTAAAAATCTGAATGGATTTCGATTTCCACATTCCTGCCGGATCTTTGGGTAACGTTACCTTATAAACATCACTGTACAGAGACTGCAAAAAATAAGAACAATCAATTCCCCTTTTAGAAAAACTTTTCTCTTTATAAGGAGTGTTAATCCAGGAATCGAAATAAGAATAAAGCTTATAATTTGTGATCTTATTGGGCATAACAGCCAGTACAATTGAATATTTTTCCTTCAGATACAAAACTTCATCACTTAGATTCTCAGAATTATCATTTACTATGGTTTTATTCTTTAAACCTTTTTCTTCCATCTCTGATTCCTTTTTCAGTAACTCTAATGAGTAATTGTACTTAAAAGGAATTTGTGAAATGTACTTTTTCCCTGTACATCCTAAGCATATCGCAACAAGCAACAGAACAAATAACTGCTTCATTTTTTAGTATTAATGTTTAGAAAATTGAATGTCCGAATTAGATTCTTTACAACTGGAAAATGAGATTGAAGTGGTATTTCTCATTTTGCAACCAGCGACACTAAATAGGTATATATTTACAAATATAAAATATTATTTTAATTTTTTATAAGATTTTACATATAAAATTAAAATAAATAACCCTATTTTTGTCTTTGTCATATATACCTGCCAAAATGAAGATTAAAAAAATAGACAACAGAATTGTACTTTTTTTTAGTATTATTCTACTTATAGCAATTGTATCTTTTCTAATACAATTTTTTAAACATGTCGATTGTGATGATGTTAAGTACTATATATTATCTGATCATTCGCAAAGTGAAGAACCTATCGAATTTTATGACCGAACTCATAATGCAAAATCGTGGAAATGGGATTTTGGAGACGGATCAACTGCGGATATTCGTAGACATACTTTTCATACTTACAAGAACCCCGGAAAATATATTGTAACACTTACCATAAATGGTGAATGCACCCATACTCGAGAACTGGTTTTGACAGACAAATATCTTCTCGACAAATTAGGAACTCCCCAAATCATTGCTTCTAAAACTATTACTGTAGGTCAGCCTACTTATTTCAGTTCTATTTCTTCAGAAGCCAAAACATGGGAATGGGGATTTGGCGAAGGCAGAGGCGTTATCGAAAACTCTTCAAATCCTGTTTATACATTTTCAACTCCAGGAGAAAAGACTATAACTCTTGTTATTAATGGTGATTTTAGCCGTGTGGCCAAAAAAGTGATTTATGTGCATCCGAGAGTAATAAAAAAAACAAATCCATTGGATGTGACTTCCTATGTTTATGAAAAGAATGCAGAGTCTTTCTCTTTACCAAGAGGTTCTGTAAAAAAAGATCCGCTCGAAGATATGCTACAATATGTTCCTGTAGCGCCAAGAGCCAAAACACAAAAAGATTCTATTGAAAACATCAAAAAAGCTCCCAAAATATCTGAAGATCAATTCGAAATTTTATTAAACAAAGTCGCCGAAGGCAGTAAAGTAAAAGATGATTTTACTGATTTTTTATGTGATGACCTTGAAGTTCCCGTCGTTAAAAATGATAAAGACCTATTGACATTCGCACAGCTTTGTTCCGGTATTAAAGGAAAAAAAATAAAAATAGAATCAATCCGTCTTAATAAAGATAAGACCAATAACTGCATTAAAGGAATGTCTATCAATTATAAAGTAAAAAAATATATGATCTGGGTTAAAGATTAATTACTATGGAACAAGAAAATATCTTCAGTACAGAATTACTGACTGCTTTTGAAATCGCTAAAAAAATAGCCAAGAATAACTTCAATAAATTCTATTCTGCACCACATCTCTTAAAAGCAATTTTAAATAGAGACTTATCGCTTTTAAAACGTCTGGAAGCAATGGGAAAAGATGTTTATTATCTGGATGAATGGGCTGAAGTTCGAATAGAAGAAGAACCAAAAACGACTAATGTTCTCGATGCTGAACCTAGTGATTTGATTGATGATATTATAAAAGAAGCCGAATCTGTAAGGATTGCGCTAAATGAAGATGAAATAAGTCTGTATGCTATTATTATTGCTTTAAGTTCTCCCGGCGTGGGTTTTAGTTTTGATCAGATGAAATCTTATCCAATTTCTAGAAATGAGCTTTTGGAAGAAAAAGAAACAATTCCACAAAATGAAATTATTTCCAAACAGGAAATAAAAAAAGGCTTTTTGAATAAATATTGCATTCATAGAAATATCGAAAAGAAGAAGAAACGAATTCTAGCAATTGCACGTGAAACGGAGTTAAATACGATCAAAGAAATTCTGTGCCGTTTTTCCAAACCAAATGTATTACTAATTGGCGATCACGGAGTGGGAAAAACAATCCTTATTAATACTTTAATTCAAAATATAATAGATAATCAGATTTCAGAAGTCTTAAATAAAACACAACTTTTTGAACTTGATTTGTCTTCACTTATTGCTGGAGCATCATATAAAGGTGAAATTGAGGACCGTTTAAAGAACTGTATTCAGGAATTACAGCAATTTCCAAAAGCCATTCTTATTATTGAAGAAATTCATACTTTACTGGACAAAAACGATGGTAATTCCGGCGTGTCTAATATTCTAAAGAGTGAAATGTCAAAAGGTTTAAATATTATTGCCACGACAACAATTGATGAATTTTCGAAAAGAATTGAAAAAGAACAGGGACTTTCAGGAATGTTTGAAATTGTAAAAATGGAAGAGTCAAATGATGAAAATTTATTCCGAATGATTCGTGAAGCTATAAAAATCTATCAGGAACATCATAAAATACAGATTGACGATGAAACTATTTTAGAATCTATAAGACTTTCAAGAAGATATTTAAAAGAGAAAAGCCTTCCAGAATCCGCTATAAACCTCATTGATCATACGATGTCTGTTCTAAAAACGTCGGGAGAAACTTTTTTAAAGGAAAAACAATCGATTCTTGATAAACTTAAGATTTTAAAAAATAACGATTTAGAACTATCAGAAGAACAGTTAATCAAAGAATGCAACTGGTTTTTCACTGACTTAATAAATAAAACCACATTTTTAATAACTAGTGAAGAGGAAAATACGAACAAGAAATTTGAAACTTCAGAATCTATTATAAAAGATATTGAAAACATAATAAGTAATCTCGAAGTAAAAGCACTAGACAAACGTTCTCATATTGAACCGATAGATTTATCACTTATAATATCTAAGAAAACGGGGATTCCTACTGGTAAACTAAAGAATGAGGAGATTGGAAAACTAAATAAAATTGAAGAGACTTTAAGTTTAAGAGTTATTGGACAAGATCATTGTATTGCAACTGTTTCGGGTTCTATTTTGGAATCGAGATCAGGATTAAGCAAAGCAGGACAGCCGATTGCTTCCTTTTTTTTCCTCGGCCCGACAGGTACTGGAAAAACAGAATTAGCAAAATCTTTAGCCGACTTTCTTTTTGAGGATGAAAATGCGATTATCCGATTTGATATGTCCGAATTTAAAGAAGAACATTCGGTTGCTTTACTGCTTGGTTCCCCGCCGGGATACATTGGTTATGATGCTGGAGGAGTACTAATAAACAAGATTCGAGAGAAACCTTACTCTATTGTTTTATTCGATGAAATAGAAAAAGCACATCCTTCTGTTTTTGATATTTTCCTCCAGATTATGGACGAAGGAAAACTACACGATAGATTAGGAAAAGAAGGTGATTTCTCAAATGCTATTGTTCTTTTCACTTCAAACATTGGAGCTGATTATATTGTAAGCACTTTTAACAATAGCGAAATTCCAAGTTCAAATTCTTTAATGGAAATTATGGGAAATTATTTTCGACCTGAGTTTTTAGGGCGTCTAACTGAAATAGTACCTTTTGCCCCTATCAATAAAGAGAATGCCTTAAAAATCTTTGAAATACACCTTAAAAAAGAGTTTACAGATTTATTGAAAAACATCAATATTTCGGTCAACATTCCAATGGAAACTAAACTTTATCTTGCCGAAAATGGTTTTAATGCCCACTATGGAGCCAGACCAATAAAGAGCATTATAAGAAGCCATTTGAGAAGACCTCTTGCTAAAAAAATAATTTCTGGTGAGATACAAAATGGAGATACTGTTTCTGTTCTTATTGAAAATAATGAGGTGAAATGGATTAAAGACTAGTTAATCATTTCTGACAATTAAAAATCATACAATACAAATCTATGTGTATTAATGCAAGTGAGATGTCTTTAATCGAGATTCAAAAACTATGTTTTTATGTGTTTAAAATTTAAGTCTTCCAATATTTAAACTATAAAAAAACGCTAAGAAATAATTCTTAGCGTTTTTACTTTTTTATTCTAAAACCAAACCAATCTGGCCATCATCATCTAATTCTGTTTCTACAGGATCATCTTCTGATATTTCAGGTCTTTCTGGAACTTCTTCTACCGGTTCTTCATAAGGAAGCGGATCTAATAAGTTTACTTGTTTTAGCTTATCTGTTGTTAATTGATTTCCTAACGCTTTGAAACCTTTTACCGCTATAAAATCTTCAACATCTATATGTAAATCATCTTTTTGGACGCCTTTTACTTTAGCAAAAACCAATTGCGCAACTGGACGATAATCTGTTGAAACAATCTCCAACTGCGAATTTGGATGATCTGTAATAAAACTTTCTTCTTTTCCTTCATTTTCTACAAGGAAACGTTTCAGAAAATAACGCTCTTTTTCTCCATCGTAGTAAATCGCAGAAATTGGTTTTTTAGGTTTCCATTTTTCCAGTACAATCATATCTTCATCAAAGTGAGTTGATAACTCTGGAATAATAACCTTTAATTTTCCTGACTGACTAATAATTAAGATTTTATCTGTTGGTTTAAACTCGCCTAATAATTCTCCTCTTGCATCTACATTTAAACGTTTTACAGTATCGTCAAACCAAACTTTTCTTGGCAGTAAAGTTGAAATACCTTTCTCCTTTAATTCAATTTTTTTGATTGGATATTTGGTTACTAAGTTTCCTTTAGAACCACGTCCTTTTATTGCTAATTTCGCAAAATCAATATCGAATTTCAGTTTCTTAATCGTTCCCACCTGACGCAGTAAAATAGTGACTACCTCAGCTTCTCCATTTGGATTATGTGAAAAATAAACTACCTGAGAACCGTTTGTACCATTTGTTAAATCGTAAGCTTTATCACGTGTTACACCAGTAACATTAAAACGTTTGATATAAGACGGCCCTGATTTACCATCGCGGTACATCATATTGTAAATGGTACGTTTATCGTTTTTATCAAAAACGGCGGCGTGTATAATATCTTTTCCAATAAATGTTTTGGCATCTACTTTTGTAATCATTAATGTTCCGTCTCGTAAAAATACGATAACATCATCAATATCAGAACAATCGCCTACATATTCATCTTTCTTTAAACTCGTTCCAACGAAACCTTCTTCACGGTTTACGTATAGTTTTGTGTTTCTTAAAACTACTTTTGTAGCCTCAACGTTATCAAAAACACGAAGTTCTGTTTGACGTTCACGTCCTTTTCCGTATTTCTCTTTTAATTTGGTAAAGTAAGCAATTGCAAAATCTGTTAAATGTTCCAGATTATGCTCTACTTCTTTCATTTCGTCTTCCAATTTCGCAATTAAATCATCAGCTTTATCAGAGTCGAAACGTGTAATACGAATCATTGGGATTTGAGTCAAACGCTGTAAATCGTCATCATTGATTTCTCTAACGAATGATTTTTTGAAAGGCTCAAAACGATCGTATAAATATTTATAAAGTGATTCTCTATCTCCGTATAATTTGAAGTCTATATACATTTCTTCACGAATGAAGATTTTTTCTAAAGTAGAAAAATGCCACTTATTTTTTAATTCTTCAAGTTGAATTTCCAATTCCTGACGAAGCAAATCGACCGTTCTATGTGTTGAAATTTTCAACATTTCAGAAACTCCAATAAACAACGGCTTATTATCTTCAATTACACAACCTAAAGGCGCTACAGAAGTTTCACAGGCTGTAAAAGCAAATAAAGCATCGATTGTTTTATCTGGAGAAACGCCTGGAAAAAGATGGATTAAGATCTCAACATCGGCTGCAGTGTTATCTTCAATTTTCTTGATTTTGATTTTACCTTTTTCATTGGCTTTCAAAATGCTGTCAATCAAACTTGATGTATTGGTAGAAAACGGAATCTGCGTAATTACCAAGGTATTTTTGTCTAATTGCGAAATTTTAGCACGCACACGCACACGTCCGCCACGCATTCCGTCGTTATAATTCGAAACGTCGGCAATACCAGCAGTCATGAAATCAGGATAAAGCGTAAAAGCTTTTCCTTTTAAAATCTTGATCGAAGCATCAATTAACTCATTGAAGTTATGAGGAAGTACTTTTGTAGAAAGTCCAACCGCAATACCTTCGGCTCCTTGGGCTAAAAGCAACGGGAATTTTACTGGAAGATTGTTTGGTTCGGCACGACGACCATCATACGAAACACCCCAATCAGTAATTTTTGGAGAATACAAAACCTCCAAAGCAAATTTAGATAAACGTGCCTCAATATAACGCGAAGCTGCCGCTCCATCGCCCGTTAAAATATTACCCCAGTTTCCTTGGCAATCAATCAATAAATCTTTCTGGCCAATTTGAACCATGGCGTCACCAATACTAGCATCTCCGTGTGGGTGATACTGCATAGTGTGACCAACAACATTGGCAACTTTGTTATAACGACCGTCATCCAACTCTTTCAAAGAGTGCATAATACGACGCTGAACCGGTTTGAATCCGTCCTCGATAGCAGGAACTGCACGTTCCAGAATTACATACGAAGCATAATCCAGGAACCAGTCTTTATACATTCCCGTTACCTTCGTAATAACATCTTCTCCTTCTTCCTCCTGATTTTCGTAAAAATGTGCTCCTTCAAAATTTTTTCCCTCTCCATCAATCACATCATCATCGCCATCCTGAATGTTATCCAGATTTTCATCCTGATTATTCTCGTCGCCGTTTGGAATTATGTTATCGTCTTCTTCGTCTTTCATTTTTTATGCTGAATTTATTTCAGTAACCTATTTATTTTATTCGTAGTCTTCGTCTAAATATTTGATTCCTGCTTTTATAAAAAGCTCTTCCATTTGACTAAAGCAAAAGCCATTGTAATTTTCTAGATTTTTCGACTCTCTAAAACCTTTACATGACAAACAAAGCTCTTTGTAACCAATTATTCTATTTTTCTGATCTCTGAAAAGTATCATATGCCTTGGCATATAACAATCTCTTGGTAAATTTTCTAATTTACAACTATCTTGAGACATTAATTCCAGTAATTCTGTTTTTAATATTGAATTTAATACTACTCTTTCTTTAACTTTCGTACTGTCGAAATTCAATTTATAATCAACAACCAGATCTTTTGAATATTTATTATCTTTTTTCGTAATTTTTCTATCCCATCGCATTCGGTCTTCATAAGACAAAATCTCAACTTTGGATAAATCCTTCAAAGGAAAATCTCTTATTTTGGCTATTTCACTTTTTGATTTACTCACTACAGTTTTCTCAATTACGATTGAAGAATCTGTATTTTCTTTTTTACAAGAAATCATACCTAAAATAATTAATAAAAGTAAGATTCTCTTCATTCATTACATTTTATTACTTTCTAATAGTTCTTTTAAAGCTTCAACACTTGGTAAAACAGTTTTATATTTACTGGCAAAAATCTGTTCATTGTTTTCTGGTAAAGTATATTTCACAACAGCTTCACTTTTATTTTGACAAAGTACAATTCCGATAGTTTTATTTTCCTCTTCCAAACGCATTTCTCTGTCATAATAGTTGACATACATTTGCATCTGCCCTAAATCCTGATGTTTTAATTCTCCTATTTTCAAATCAATAAGTACAAAACATCTTAATATTCTATTATAAAAAACCAAGTCAATCCTGAAATGTTTATCATCAAAACTAATTCTTTCCTGTCTTGCAACAAAAGTAAAACCGTGACCCAATTCTAATAAAAACTGCTCCAGTTTATTGATGATTTCTTCTTCTAATTGTGATTCAGAATATTGATATAATTCTGGCAACCCTAAAAACTCAAGGATATAAGGATCTTTAATAATATCTTTCGGCTTTTCAATTATTTGGCCTTGTTCTGAAAGTTTTAAGATACCTTCTTTATCTCTACTTAAAGCTAATCTTGTATAAAGTGCCGTATCATACTGACGTTTCAATTCTCTAACACTCCAATTGTGTTTTTCAGCTTCGATTTTATAAAAACGTCTTTCTTTTTCATCATCAATTCGCATTAAAAAAACATAATGACTGAAACTCAATTTGAAAAATGAAGACAAAGTTTCATAATCTAGTTTCTCGAATTCCGCAGATGATGTCTGCGAAATCTTCTCTTCAGAATTCCGAGACAGTGTCGCGGAATTCTTTATTTCTAAAATCCGCAACAGTGTCGCGGATTTTGAATAAATCAAATAAAACTTTCTAATCCTTTCTAAAACATCAATAGAAAACCCTTTTCCAAACTCTTTAGTCAATTGTTGAGAAAGTCCTTTTAAAAGTTGCTTGCCATATTCAGCCCTATCTTTTCCATTTTGTTCTTCTTCAACAATAATTCTACCAATTTCAAAATAGGTAATGGTCATTGTTGAATTTACGGTACGCAAAACCTGTTGTCGGGCATTTTGTAATAACTCGGCAACTTGCTGAAAAATGACTTTATTTTGAAGACCGTTTGGCACTATACTTTTAATTTATTTTTAAGCCTCCTCAAGCTCATCAATCTCCACCTTCAAGTTCTTGATAATAAACTCTTGTCTATCTGGAGTATTTTTCCCCATGTAGAAAGATAACAATTGCTCAATCGAAGTATGTTTATCCATCATAACTGGATCAAGACGAATCGTGTCTCCAATAAAATTTTTGAACTCATCTGGCGAGATCTCTCCCAAACCTTTAAATCGGGTGATTTCCGGTTTTGGTTTTAGTTTTTCGATGGCATCTTTTCTTTCTTCTTCAGAATAACAATAAATTGTTTCTTTTTTGTTTCTAACCCTGAAAAGTGGGGTTTGTAAAATATACAAATGTCCTTCTTTGATTAATTCAGGGAAAAACTGAAGGAAAAACGTAATTAAAAGCAAACGAATGTGCATTCCGTCGACATCGGCATCGGTTGCAATTACGATGTTGTTGTAACGTAATTTTTCTAATCCGTCTTCGATATCAAGCGCTGCTTGCAATAAATTGAATTCTTCGTTTTCATACACAATTTTCTTTGTCATTCCGTATGAATTCAAAGGTTTACCACGCAAACTGAAAACTGCTTGTGTATTCACATCACGCGACTTTGTAATCGATCCGGAAGCCGAATCTCCCTCAGTAATAAAAAGTGTGCTTTCTAAGTTTCTTGGGTTTTTCGTATCAGGAAGATGTGCGCGGCAATCTCTTAATTTTTTGTTGTGAAGATTCGCTTTTTTAGCACGATCTGTTGCCAGTTTTCTAATTCCTGATAATTCTTTACGTTCACGTTCTGCCTGAAGAATTTTTCGTAACAAAGCATCCGCAGTTGTTGGATTTTTATGAAGATAATTATCCAGTTTCGTTTTGATAAAATCATTTACGAAAGTACGAACAGATACCGCCGGTGTTCCATCATCAGAACCCATATCGGTAGAACCTAATTTTGTTTTGGTCTGAGACTCAAAAACTGGTTCCATCACTTTAATACTAATCGCACTCACAATCGATTTACGAACGTCTGATGCATCGAAATTCTTATTGTAAAACTCACGAATTGTTTTTACAACCGCTTCACGATAGGCCGCTAAGTGCGTTCCTCCCTGCGTTGTGTTCTGTCCATTAACAAAAGAGTGATATTCTTCGCTATATTGCGTTTTACTGTGTGTAAGCGCAACTTCAATATCATGGTCTTTTAAATGGATAATTGGATATTCTAAATCTTCTTCATTGATCGTTTCTTCTAATAAATCACGAAGTCCGTTTTCTGAATAGTATTTTTCTCCATTAAAAATAATAGTCAATCCATTGTTTAAGTAACAATAGTTTTTGACCATTTTCACCACATATTCTAAACGAAATTTATAATTTTTAAAAATCGTTTCATCCGGGGTAAAAATTACTTTCGTTCCTTTACGTTTGGTTGTCTCAATTACATCTTCTTCCAAAACTAAATTTCCTGCCGAAAACTCCGCTCCTTTCTGTTTCTCATCACGAACCGATTCTACACGGAAAAATGTAGAAAGTGCATTTACCGCTTTTGTTCCGACACCGTTCAAACCAACTGATTTCTGGAAAGCTTTAGAATCGTACTTTCCTCCTGTGTTCATTTTAGAAACTACGTCTACTACTTTTCCTAACGGAATTCCACGTCCGTAATCACGAACAGAAACTGTTTTATCTTTTATAGATACTTCGATAGTTTTACCGGCACCCATAACGAACTCATCGATACAGTTGTCTAAAACCTCTTTTAAAAGAATATAAATACCATCATCCGGTGATGATCCGTCCCCTAATTTCCCGATGTACATACCCGGACGCATACGAATATGTTCCTTCCAATCGAGTGAACGAATATTATCTTCGTTGTATTGATTTTGCTCTAGCATAAATGAATTTAGGATTTTTTGCTAATGTACCATTTCTTAACAAAAAATGAAAGTGTATTTCTTTTTTGTTATGAATAATAACAGTTATAAATCTATTTAAACTGATTTTAAAATAAATCGGATAATAAAATTATACAAAAACTGCTTTTTCAGCAAAAAACACTATTTGATTCCCAGCACTTCTTTCGCCAAAGCAATCATTTCGGGCGTTCCCGTATTTTTGTTTTTTTCGTCTGAAAGTTTTACCACTCCTTGCCAATGTATATTATCAGGTTTTGTATCGGTTAATTTGATCACCATATTCATAGCAGGAAGGCCAACATCATTTGTGAAGTTTGTACCAATCCCAAATGACATTTTTATTTTATCCTTGCAAAAATCGACTATCGCTTTTACCTTATCATAATTTAAAGAATCTGAAAAAACAATAGCTTTCGATTTTGGATCAATTCCCATTTTGGTATAATGCGAAATCACTTTTTGAGCAAATTCAATCGGGTCACCGCTATCATGGCGAACACCGTCAAAAAGCTTAGAATATTTTTTATCAAACTGATTGAAGAATATCTCTGTAGTGTAGGTATCTGTTAAAGCAATTCCCAGATCGCCACCATAAACTTTTGTCCAGTTTTCAAGACTCACAAAATTTGCCATTTGAAAACCATACTGCGCTGCATGAAACATAAACCATTCGTGTGCATGTGTCCCTAAAGGTCTTCGGTTATTAACCATTGCAAAATGTACATTACTGGTTCCAATAAAGCTATGTCCTCCATTTGTTCGCAGCGTTTCATTTATCAAATCATGCACTTCATAAGAATGACGTCGTCTTGTACCAAATTCCAGAATAGAAACTCCTAATGTATTGTAATTGTCGATTTTTTCTTTGGTAAGTGATTTAATCGCTTCATCATTCAGGCGAATCAAATGATTTGCCTTGTAAAAAAGCTCCGAAATCAAAGCCATTAAAGGCACTTCCCATAAAATGGTTCGGTACCAAAATCCTTCAACTGTAACTTTTATTTCTGAACCTTCCTGACTAATCTGCACTTCAGAAGGATCAAAACTATATCCCTGAAGAAAATCTAAATAAGTAGGATCAAGATAAGGACAATAGTGTGCCAGATAATTTTTCTCTTCTTTTGTTAAACGAAGATCAGCCAAAGCATTAACAGAATTTCGAAGTAAATCTGCAAATCCTTCCGGAAATATATGTTTTCCTCTGTTTATAAATCCGTAACGAACTTTTGCTTTCGGAAAAAGTTTAATTACAGCATGCTGCATCGTAAATTTATAGAAATCATTATCTAAGATTGATTTCAGAAAAGTTGTTTCCATAATGCTCAAATTCGGATCATTCTTGCTAAGATACGGCAATTTTAACAAAAGAAGAAAATCTCGAATCTAAATATTATTTCGAAACAATTTTAAAAGAAACAACACTATTGCCATCTACAAAAACAGTTATGTAATCACCTATGTTGCTATCAATTAGAATCTGAAACTCTAAACCTCCTCGTTTCTCTTTTGGATTTTGAACCTTTACAGCCTGATTCTTTCTATTGACATAGAAAACCTGATTAGATTTTGAGATATTTTTGATTTCAAAAGTAATTTTATCACCATTTCCGGCTTCAATTATTCCAGAATCCGGAGATTTGATTTTATAGTCTTTTTCAATTGTTGTATTGTAGATTAACGGACCATTTAAGAAATCTTCTTTACTCAATCTGTTTCCTAAATAAGAACCTGAATCTGGGAAGTGCTTCGCAAAGAAATAATCTGGATCTGTATCAAAATAAGCAGGATTAAAATCGTTTATCATTCTGCCTTTACTGCTGTCATAATAGCCTTGCCCCCAGGTCACATCAATTAATCGCCATTTTTTATCAATCAAAACCATATTCCATGCATGATTGGAAGAAGTCGTTTTTCTACCAATATCTCTAACTGAAATTTTAGAATCGCCACGAATTATTTCGCATTTAATATCCATCAAAGAAGCCAAATGCTGATACAAAGCTGTAAACCCTTCGCAAACTGCTTTTTTAGATTTAAAAGCTTTTTGAATTAAATTATCGTTGATCTGTTTGATTTTTCGCTGTTTTTCAGCTTCAGAAGAATAACTGAAACCCTGCGTTCTTGGCGGATTCAAATAAGCATTATAATCATATCTAATGTTAAAAGCAATCCAGCTGTAAATAGCACGTGCACGATCATAATCCGAATCAAAATCTTTTTCGATTCTGTCGGCTAATTTTTCAGTCGTATCAAAACTTTTCGGGTATTTCGCAACTATTTTATCGACTTCACTTATCTTTTGAGAAAAAGTAAAATTGATAAAAAGAAGATTTAATAAAAGGAAAATAAGGGCAATCTTTTTTTGTGGCATTTAAAAATTTGATTTAATAATATCTTTCAGTTCCTGATCTAACTCAGCGTTAGAGATTTTATTTTCCTGTAAATCAAAATTCGAGCCAAATGCTGGCAATGAGAAACTTCCTTTAATTTCTGCGCCATAACGAGGGAAAAGATTTTGTGCAATTCCTAAAACAGACGCGCCTCCTCTACCACCTGGCGAAGTGGCTAACAATAACATTGGTTTGTGCTGAAAAACATCTTTTTCAATTCGGGAACTCCAGTCGAAAACATTTTTAAAAGCAACAGAATAATTTCCGTTATTTTCTGCCATTGAAACTACTAAAATATCAGCTTCTTTAAGTTTATTCAAAAATGATTGCGCTGTTTTATGCTGTCCTATTTCTTTCTCTAAATCAACGCTGAATACAGGCATTGCAAAATCATTAAGATCTAAAACCTCTACATCTGCATTTTCAAATAAACTAGATGCATAAGTCGCTAAACGTTTGTTGATTGACTGCTTGCTGTTACTTCCTCCAAAGGCTACTATTTTCATATGTGGTATTTGTTTTTTTTAAACCATATAAGTAATATAAGAGAATTTAAGTTTTTTACTCAAAGTGAATTAAATGAACTTATATTACTTATATTACTTATATTACTTATATTACTTATATTACTTATATTACTTATATTACTTATATTACTTATATTACTTATATTACTTATATTACTTATATGGTTTAATATTAATTTTCAATCTCAAAAATCTCTTTTTGTATTTCTACAGAATAATCATTTGGCGAAATACTTCCACCGAAGGCTTTCGCATAGACTTTAGTAAATTCTGCTCCAAAATATAAAATAATAGCTGAATAATATACCCAAACCAAAATTATAATTACAGAACCTGCTGCACCGTAAACACTTGCAACAGTAGAGTTTCCTAAATACAGACCAATTGCAAATTTACCTATCATGAATAAAATCGCAGTACTAGATGCTCCAATAAAAGCATCTTTCCATTTAATGATTCCGTCAGGTAAAGTTCGGAATATAATAGCAAAAAGCAATGTAATGCTGGCAAAAACAATTAGAAGATTCACCACATAAAAAAGATACACTGTAGTATCAGGAAAATACAATTTCAAGCGCGCATTTAAAAGATCTAATATTGCATTGACCATCAAACTGACAATCATTAAAAATCCAACCGAAACAATCATAGAAAAAGACATTAATCTGTTTTGAATAAACTTTTTCAGCCCTTTATTTGGTTTTGCTCTTAATCCCCAAATATAATTGATAGAACTCTGAATTTCCGCAAAAACTCCCGATGCTCCAATTAAAAGCATCACAATACCAAATACAGTTACAAAAACATTACTATCTGATAATTGAACATTCTTGATTGCCTCCTGAATTTGCACAGCAGCATTATTTCCTACCAATCTATTGATCTGACCGTATAACTGACCCGTAACTGCCTCTTCCCCAAAAAAGACACCACAAATCGTAATGATAATAATCAATAATGGAGGCAATGCAAAAATGGTATAATAAGACAATGCAGCACTTAATTTAATAGCGTTATCGTCATTAAATTCAAAAAATGTGGTTTTTAATAAATACCATACTTTCGAGAAAATATTTTTATTTTTCATCTGCTGATTTTTTGATATTCACTCAAATTTACGCAATAATGAAAAATCCGGGATTCTTGTTTTTTATTGGAATTTTATATTTTTCCCATATATCTACCAATGAGATATTCCTAGCGGAAATTTTTTTTTTTGACGGACTGTTATTTGTAATGGTAAAAAATCCCTTTATCATAAACCGTCCACAAACTTGCTTTTTGATTGGCAGCTTTTAAAGCGTTATTTGCCCAGGTATTGCAGGTATAAAAAAGACTGTAACTTCCTTTTGCTTCGTAGAACGCATCTTTTTTACCATAACTATGACCTTGAATCCATTCTGGATGTACAGGATCATTAAAACTATTTGAGATATAATTGACTAAATTTTGATAGTTTTCTTTTGAAACCAAAATACGTTTGCAGTCATCACCTTCTCTTAATTGTTTAAAAAATGTAGTATGCATTGCGGAAGAACTCACACCAAATGCGGCTTTTAGAGCTGTACTCGCTTTTAGATCTGACCATTCGGGTGTGTCCAAATAAAAACCTTTGTCTCCCCAGCCAAAAGCGATAAAATTCATTAACGAGTCTTTGGATTGGGTCTGATTGAACCGGATTTCGTTTCGCCAGTCTTTAATCTCATTTTTTATTGGAACTACAATATCAGTATGAACTCCGTTTGAAAGAATGTAAATTGGAATTGCGTTTTGCTCTTCAACTTTTACAATATCTGAGTTGACGGTAATCTTCGAAATAATTAAAACAGAAGAAATGTACAAAGCAAGAAAGCTAAAGATTCCGAAAAGTGTCCAGCCGAAAATTTTGAATGATTTTTTTAGCATTTTAATTGGTTGATTTTAGATTAGTAATTGGTTATTTTTTGTGTAACCAATTTTTAAGCCAAAAATTTTCAACTGTGAAAATAGAACACGGATTTTACAGATTCGCTTTCGCGAAAGCGCACTAATTTGTCATTTCGACTGAAAGGAGAAATCACACTAGAAACTCGACAAAGATTGAAGATTCTCTTTGCAGATTCACGAGTGTGATTTCTCCTTTCAGTCGAAATGACAAACGGTGTGTTTTACATTTTGAACATAAAAAAAAACTGCTGAATCACTTCAGCAGTTTTATCTATTTTTTTTATTCTATTTTCTAATTTCTAAAAAAAGATTAAACGTTAAAACGGAAATGCATTACATCACCATCTTTAACAATATACTCTTTTCCTTCTACTTTGAATTTCCCGGCTTCTTTTGCTTTTGCCTCAGAACCGTATTGAACGTAATCATCGTATGAAATAACCTCAGCACGGATGAAACCTTTTTCGAAATCAGTATGGATAACTCCTGCTGCTTGTGGCGCAGTTGCCCCAATATTGATTGTCCAGGCACGAACTTCTTTTACACCAGCTGTAAAATAAGTTTGTTGTTTTAACAATTTGTAAGCTGCACGAATTAACACTGATGCTCCCGGCTCTTCTAGTCCCATATCTTCAAGGAAAACCTGACGCTCTTCGTAGCTTTCTAATTCTGTAATATCAGCCTCTGCTCCTACTGAAAGTACAATAACCTCAGCATCTTCATCTTTTACTAATTCACGAACCTGATCAACATATTTGTTTCCGTTAACTGCAGAACTTTCGTCAACATTACAAACGTATAAGACCGGTTTTGCTGTAATTAACTGAAAAGATTCCATTAGAACCTCTTCATCATTATTTTGAGGAACAATCGTTCTTGCAGATTTTGCCTGCAAAAGAGCTTCTCTAATTCTGTTTAATAAAGCTTCTTCAGCCTGAGCTTCTTTATTTCCTGTTTTTGCAGCACGTTTTACTTTTTCTAAACGTTTTTCGATTGTTTCTAAATCTTTTAACTGCAATTCGATATCAATAGTTTCTTTGTCACGAATTGGGTTTACGTTACCGTCAACATGTACAATATTATCATTGTCAAAACAACGTAAAACGTGAATAATAGCATTACACTCTCTAATGTTTCCTAAAAACTGGTTTCCAAGACCTTCACCTTTACTTGCTCCTTTTACCAAACCTGCAATATCTACGATATCTACAGTTGCCATTTGAACACGCTCTGGTTTTACTAATTCTTCTAATTTATTGATTCTTGGATCCGGAACGTTTACAACACCAATATTTGGCTCGATTGTACAAAACGGAAAGTTTGCACTCTGCGCTTTTGCATTAGATAAACAATTAAATAATGTTGATTTTCCAACATTTGGTAATCCTACAATTCCTGCTTTCATCTGTTTGTTTCTATTTATTTTATTCGGCTTTTTCTTTGAGCCTAAAAACATTAAACATTGTAATTTAATGTATTATGATTTTATCCGTTTTTCTTATTTCTGCCAAAATGATATTTTTTGGCTTTAAAATTTTGCAAATATAAGATTTAATAGCTCTTACACGAAGTAAAAATGTTTAATAATATAATTTTAGACATATGCAAGTAAATTTTTAAACATTTTACTAATTTTTTGTTAAAAAACATTACTTTTATAAAACTGATTAACAAAAAACAAACCAAAAAACCAATAACCATGAAAAAGATTGCATTATTACTATTTCTGCTGAATTCAGCATTTCTCTTTGCACAAAAAGAAGTCTCGGGTCTTGTAAAAGACAAAGCCGGAAATCCACTTCCGGGGGTCAATATTGTCGAAAAGGGAACTTCCAATGGTGTTTCTACTGATTTTGAGGGCAGTTTTAGAATAAAAGTAAAAGAAAACACCACATTAGTATTTAGCTACATGGGATTTTCAACGGTCGAAAAAGTTGTTTCCGGAGATAAATTAGACATTATATTAAGCGAGAGCGATGGCCAAATATTAAATGACGTTGTTGTAGTTGGTTCCCGAAATGCCAAAAGAACAGTGGTAAACTCTGCTGTACCAATTGATGTAATCAATGTAAAAGATGTCACTACACAAAGTGGTAAACTCGAAATTAATGAACTTTTACAATATGTCGCCCCTTCGTTCAATGCCAATAAACAATCGGGTTCTGACGGAGCCGACCATGTTGACCCGGCATCACTCAGAGGAATGGGACCTGATCAGACTTTGGTTTTAATTAACGGAAAAAGAAGACATCAATCCTCTCTTATCAATTTATTCGGAACTCGTGGCCGCGGTAACACCGGTACAGATTTAAATGCTATTCCGGCTGCATCTATCAAAAGAATTGAAATATTAAGAGACGGTGCTGCAGCCCAGTATGGCTCTGATGCCATTGCAGGTGTTATAAATATTGTTACAAATGACAATGTAAAAGAATTTACCGGTGCCATAACTTACGGAGCTTTTAATACTGATGCTAAAGGAGATTTTCCTGAAGGAACAGCAAATACTAAAGGTTACAGATTAGATCAAAAAGGATATGGAAATTCATATGGTAAAAACCAGGATTTTGACGGAGGTTCGTTAAAAGTATCTGCTAACTATGGAACTCCTATAGGAACAAAAGGCGGATTTGTAAATGTTACAGGAGAATTTTTAAATAAGAACAAAACGTTACGACCAGGTTTTGATTTCAGAAAAGGATTTGGTGAAGCCGAAATTCAGGGAGTTAATTTATTTGTAAATCTTGCTGTTCCAATTTCTGAGAAAACTCAATTTTACGCTTTTGGAGGAAGTAATTTTAGAGATACTGATGCTTATGCTTTTACCAGAAATGATGGTGAAAGAGTTGTAGAAGCTATTTATCCCGGCGGATTTACCCCTAGAATTACCTCTAAAATAAACGATAATTCCATCGCAGCAGGAATTAGAACGGAAACTTCAGGAGGATGGAAATGGGATTTTAGCAATACCTTAGGAAAAAATAAATTTCATTATGATATAAAAGGCACACTGAATGCTTCACTGGAGGAAAAATCACCTACGGAATTTGATGCAGGAGGACACAGTTTACTTCAAAACACAACCAATCTTGATGTATCGAAAAATTATGGAGACATACTTGGCGGCTTAAATCTGGCATTTGGAGCCGAATTCAGAGTAGAACAATTTGAGATTTTTGCAGGAGAAGAAGGCTCTTATGCTACTTATGATACAAATGGAGTTCCAATCACAGATCCTACCACACAAAGTGCTCCAACAGTTCCAAATCCTGATTACGATCCAACCGATCCGGACTCTTCACCAACAATTCCAAGACCAGGAGGTTCTCAAGGTTTTCCGGGATACAGCCCTGCTAATGAAGTAAACAAAAGTCGTACAAACTTCTCTTTATATACTGATGCAGAATTAGATGTTACAGAAGCCTGGATGGTGAGCGGTGCGGTACGTTATGAAAACTACAGTGATTTTGGAAGCACTGTAAACGGTAAATTAGCTTCCAGACTTAAATTAACCGATAAAATCAATTTAAGAGGATCTGTAAGCACCGGTTTCCGTGCGCCTTCTTTAGCACAGATTTACTATAATTTACGTTTTACAAACTTTAGTTCGGCTGGTGCTACAGAAGTTTTACTGGCTCCAAATGACAGCGAAATCACAAAAGCTTTTGGAATCCAGAAACTAAACGAAGAAAAAGCAGTAAACGCCTCTTTAGGTTTTACAGCAAGTTTTGGCGATTTTACAGCTACAGTTGACGGATATTTAATTAATGTCAAAGACAGAATTGTATTGACAGGATACTTTGATGCAACAGCTTTAGGAATGAATGTAGACAAAGCTCAGTTTTTCGTAAATGGTGTGGATACAAAAACAACAGGAATGGACATTGTTCTGGCCTGGAAAAAAACAATTAACGAAAACAGACTTGGTGCAACCTTAGTAGGAAACATCAACCATATGAAAATTGATAAAGTAAAAAATGGCGATTTAGACGAAAAAACATTTTTTGGAGAACGTGACCGCGCTTTCTTATTAGCTTCAGCACCGCCAAATAAATTTGGTTTAAACCTAAATTACGGAAGAAAATGGTTTGATGCCGGATTAGCCTTCACAAGATTTAGCGAAGTTAAATTACTGGATTATCAAATGGATGAAGATCCTGAAGACTACAGAACAGATCCTTCTGAAACAGATGCTCAGGTATTTGCCAATCAAAAAAAGGCTGCCACAGATACTTACGGCGCCAAAATCGTTACCGATTTAACTTTAGGCTTTAAAGTTTCCAAATCAACTAAAATAAGCATTGGTGCCAATAACTTATTCAATATCTATCCTGATCAGCAAGATGACTGGGTGGAAGCCGGAGGTTACTGGGACGCTGTTCAAATGGGATTCAATGGTGCTTATTACTATGCAAGACTTGGATTTAATTTTTAATCCTGCAAAAGATTTTACGTTTGCTTAATTTTCAAAAAACAAAAAATCCTGAACAATTTGAGTTCAGGATTTTTTTTCTGTTTATTTAATTACAATTTAAATTCTAAAGAGGCTATGATCGCTTTTTCTTCATCGGTAGCTGTAAAACCGGATATATCCCAGTAATTCGTTAAGATTTTATTCTTTTTATTGAAAAGAGATTTTTCTTTAAAAACATCACTTTCGTTATAAGTGAAATTTTGTTTATTAAAACCAGTTGTAATAAAACTATTTCTTACCTGAATATTTTTAGACTTTTCTTTCTGAATCAAAGTATAGGCAATTTCTTCATTTGAACTCAAGAGATAATAATCGTTTCCGTCCAGACGAAAATTTACATTTATAAAAGACTTCGTAATATTTTTATCTCCCACTCCTGTCTTTTCTTCTATTTTATCCAGACTTACCGGAGGTACTGAAATTGTGAATTCTAAAATAATCTTTTTCACCGGATCGTAAATGATTTCAAAATTATCTACTGCGTCTTTCGCCTTATCCAGTGGATTAACAGACATTACATAATAATCCTTATTTTTCGAATGCCCTTTAACCGTAAAATCATATTCTTTCTTTGCTTTAGCATCAAGCAGCGGTTCAAAATATTTAAAATTCGAATAATTCTCCATGATGTTATTCAAATTATATCCCATTAAATCGGCACTTACGTCTGCTTCCAGCAAACCATAAGAACGATTTTGTTCTACCAATAAAGTTGTGGTATTATTTTTATTGAATTGAAAATTCACCAAACCGTCATTATAATAAGAATATTGATTATCTAGCATGAAAAACTCACGTACATAGACTTTCAAACGATGCGAAACACTTATTTTTTGTTTGGAATTAGAAACTATTCTCTGAAGTGTTTTTTGAAGATTTTCCTGAGAAACAACCACTTCGTCCAGGTTTTCTTTTTTGTTTTTTAAGTAAACAACAAATTCACTTTCTTTTAATGCAGCCCAACGAACTGTCAGATTCTCATAATTCATTTCAGATACCTGTACATTAGAACCGCCACTTAGAACAAAAGTGACTTTCCCGTCTTCATTTGTCATCAAAACCTGTTTGGTTTTTAAAACTACGACAGTTGCATTTTCTATTGGCTGCAGCGTTTCTATATCTTTTACAAGAACAGAATATTCCTCGCTTTGTGCAAATACACTTAAAGTACTGAGTAAAACAATAAATAAAAGTAGCAATCTCTTCATAGGCATTGTTAATTTTTTAACTAAAGTATTATTTTTTTAACAATTAAGCAATAGCTAAAAAATAAAACATTCGTTATCAATAAACTAACTTTTAGAAATACCTGATATCAGGGTAAAAAAAAATCCTGAGTTTTTAGCTCAGGATTATATTCAAATCAACAGTTATTCTTATTCATTATGTAAGAACGCCTGTCTTTCTAATAAAGTTTCTTCATCTTCCACATGATTATCATCCGGAACACAACAGTCAACCGGACAAACCGCAGCACATTGTGGTTCATCATGGAAACCTTTACATTCTGTACACTTTCCAGGTACAATATAGTAAACCTCATCAGAAATTGGAGTTTGAGCTTCATCAGCATCAATCTCTGTTCCGTCAGGTAAAACTATTGTTCCGGAAAGACTAGTTCCGTCTTTATATCTCCAATCATCTGCTCCTTCATATATTGCTGTATTTGGGCACTCAGGTTCACAAGCCCCACAGTTGATGCATTCGTCAGTTATAATAATTGCCATCGTATATTAGTCTTAAAGTTAAAAGTCTTAAAGTTCTAAAGTCAAAACAAAAACAAGAATAGCTTTTGATTTGATGACTTTTGACTTTCGACTTAATTATGCTTATTTTTGTGCAAAATTACAATCAAAACAATTCATAAACAAACATTATGACATTAGAAACAAAAAAAAGTGTTTTTGTTGAATTAGGAAATTTTTTAAGTCAATTCTCCGAAACAGGATCCATACAAAAATCCAGCGTTTTATATAACGATATCTTTTTTGACGATTTTGAAAAACTAATTCATTTATCACAATCTCATAATGGATGGTATACGCCAGAACAAGTTTATTTTTCAATACAATCCTGGGCAGAAGCTTTAACGGAAGAAAACCTCGAAAAATGGCTTTCAAAATATACAGCAGAATTTGCTCAAACCGATAAAAAAGAAAAAACGGTTGCTTTGATTTTAGCCGGAAATATTCCACTTGTGGGCTTCCATGATTTTTTATCTGTTTTAATAACGGGCAACAAAGCTTTAATTAAAACATCATCAAACGATCAGCATTTGCTACCTTTTTTAGCAAAATATTTAATTGCTGTTGATGAAAGTTTAAAAGACAGAATCACTTTCGTAGAAGGAAAACTGGAAAATTTTGACGCCGTAATTGCAACCGGAAGCAACAACACAGCACGTTATTTTGAATATTATTTTAAAGACAAACCTTCAATTATTCGTAAAAACAGAAATTCAGCAGCAGTTTTAACCGGAAAAGAATCTACTGAAGAATTAGAAAATTTAGGAGAAGATATATTTAGATATTTTGGTTTAGGATGCCGTAATATTTCGAAACTTTTTGTTCCAAAAGACTACTCATTTGACGCCTTTTTTCAGGCTATATTCAAATATCAGGATGTTATTCATTATGAAAAATACGCCAACAATTACGACTATAATAAAGCGGTGTTTTTAATGAGTAACTTCAAGTTATTAGACAACGGTTTTCTGACTATAAAAGAGGACTCAAGCTACGCCTCGCCTATCTCGAGCGTTTTTTATGAGTACTACGAAAATCCCGAAGAACTTAAAAAACGTTTACAGAACGATTCAGAACAAATTCAGTGTATTGTAAGCAGTAATTTTACTTCAGACAGCATCGCATTTGGAGAAACGCAAAAACCGCAATTGTGGGATTACGCAGATAATGTCGATACTATAACGTTTTTGTTAACAACAAAGTAATAAATTGTTTAATTATTTCGAATATTTTAACGCTTTTTCGGCTCTTATTGACGAAATTTGCGTCTTTAAAATTTTCGACTATTAACAACAACCATGAAAAAACACAACTACAGCGCAGGACCAAGTATTTTACCTCAGGAAGTTTTTGAGAAGGCATCAAAAGCAATTTTAAATTTTAATGATTCAGGTTTATCTATCCTTGAAATCTCGCACCGAAGTAAAGATTTCGTTGCAGTTATGGAGGAAGCTCGTTCCCTTGCTTTAGAATTATTAGGACTTCAGGGAAAAGGTTATCAGGCTTTATTTTTACAAGGCGGTGCAAGTACAGCATTCTTAATGGCACCTTATAATTTATTAAAAGAAAACGGAAAAGCAGCTTATTTAGATTCAGGAACGTGGGCAACCGCAGCGATAAAAGAAGCTAAACTTTTCGGTGAAACTATTGTTGTCGCTTCTTCAAAAGATGACAATTATACACATATTCCAAAAGGTTACGAAATTCCAGCTGATGCTGATTATTTCCACTGCACAAGCAACAATACCATTTTTGGAACTCAAATGAAAGAATTCCCGGCAACTAACATTCCGGTTGTTTGCGACATGAGTTCTGATATTTTTTCACGTGAATTAGATTTCTCTAAATTCGACTTAATCTATGCCGGAGCTCAAAAAAACATGGGGCCAGCTGGAACGACTTTAGTTGTGGTTAAAGAAGAAATCTTAGGCAAAAACGGAAGAACAATTCCAAGTATGTTAGATTACGCTAAACATATCAAAGCTGAAAGTATGTACAATACTCCTCCGGTTTTCTCTGTTTACGTTTCTCTTTTAACTTTACAATGGATTAAAGAAAAAGGTGGAATCGCTGCTGTTGAAAAATTAAACAATGCTAAAGCAGAATTACTTTATGCTGAAATCGACAGAAACCCATTATTTAAAGGCGCTGCTGCAGTAGAAGACCGTTCTAATATGAATGTAACTTTCTTATTAAACAATCCGGATCATACAGCTACTTTTGATGCTTTATGGAAAGAAGCAAATATTTCAGGATTGCCAGGACACCGTTCTGTTGGTGGTTACAGAGCTTCTATCTACAACGCTATGCCAATCGAAAGCGTTCAGGTTTTGGTTGATGTAATGAAAGCATTGGAAACTAAAGTTTAGTTTTCAGTCGCAGTCATAGTTTACAGTACAAAAAAAGAAAAAATTAAAATTGGTTTAATCAATTAAATGATTAACCAAACAAACAAAATACATACAATGAAAGTATTAGCAAATGACGGAATTTCTAAAAGTGGAATTCTAGCCTTAGAAAAAGGTGGTTTTGAAGTTATCACTACAAAAGTAGCTCAGGAACAAGTAGCTAACTATATAAACGAAAACAACATTGACGTAATTTTAGTTCGTAGTGCAACTAAAGTTCGTAAAGACATTATCGATGCTTGTCCTGGAATTAAAATCATTGGACGCGGTGGTGTTGGTATGGACAATATTGATGTTGATTACGCAAAAAGCAAAGGAATCCATGTAATCAATACTCCTGCTTCATCTTCAGAATCTGTTGCTGAATTAGTATTCGGACACTTATTCAATGGTGTACGTTTTTTACATGACTCTAACAGAAACATGCCTCTTGAAGGAGATACAAACTTTGACGGTTTGAAAAAAGCCTATGCTAACGGAACTGAATTAAGAGGTAAAACTCTTGGTATTGTTGGTATCGGTCGTATCGGTCAGGCTACAGCAAAAATGGCTCTTGGTTTAGGCATGAAAGTGATCGCTGCTGATAGTTTTATTCCTGAAGTTGATGTAAAAGTTGAATTTTTCGACGGACAATCAATTACAACTAAAATTGTTTCTCAATCTTTAGAATCTTTATTCAAAGAAGCTGATTTCATCACACTTCACGTTCCTGCTCAAAACGGATACATCATTGGAGAAAAAGAATTTGAAATCCTTAAAGATGGAGTCGGAATCGTTAACTGTGCTCGTGGTGGCGTTATCGATGAAGTAGCTTTAGTAAAAGCTTTAGATTCAGGAAAAGTTGCTTTTGCAGGACTAGACGTTTTCGAAAATGAACCAAAACCGGAAATGGCAATTTTAATGCATTCTAAAATTTCTTTGACTCCGCATATTGGAGCTGCTACAGGAGAAGCACAAGACAGAATTGGTACAGAATTAGCATCGCAAATTATCACTTTGTTAAGCTAATTAACTATAATTAAATTACTTGCAAGGGATTTATTAACATCGTTTAATAAATCCCTTTCTTTTTTTGTTTAAATTTGAGTTCTAATCTAAATCCTAAAAATCATGTTTGAACAATTAACCCAATTAGTACAACAATATGGAAGCAATGCAGTGGTAAACAACAGCGCTGTTCCAAACGAACATAATGAAGCTGTAATCAGCGAAACCAGTAACTCAATCTTCGAAGGATTAAAAAAAATTGTTTCTGAAGGCGGAACTGATCAAATTGCCGGATTATTTAACGGAAATTCTTCTATTGACAGTTCGAATCCTGTTGTACAGCAAATTCAGCAACAATTGAGCGGAAGTCTTGGTCAAAAATTCGGACTTAGCAGTGCAGATTCAAGCGGAGTGGCATCTAATTTAATCCCGCAGATTTTAAGCTCTCTGGTTAATAAAGCTAAAGATCCAAATGACAGCAGTTTTCAGATTTCTGATATCATCAACTCAATATCCGGAAACAGCGGACAAGCTTCAGGAATAATGGACACTATTTCCAAATACGGAATGCAATTCGGATTAGACCAAAACAATGACGGAAAGGTTGATGTAGCCGATGTTTTAGTGGTTACTAAAAGCAAAGGAGGAATCGCCGGATTTATTGGAAAATTGTTTGGAAGTAAATAAAGTTTTTGAGAAGCTAAGGCTCTAAGATACTGAGATTCTAAGACTTTCTTGCTACGCTTTTAAAAATTAAATACTAAAAGGCTGTCTTTTGAGACAGCTTTTTTTTATCAATTTAAAAACCTCACCATCTCAGCATCTCAGTATCTCAGTATCTTAGTATCTCAGTATCTTAGTATCTCAGTATCTTAGTATCTTAGTATCTTAGTATCTTAGTATCTTAGTATCTTAGTATCTTAGTATCTTAGTATCTTAGTATCTTAGTATCTTAAAAAAAGTTAATTCTTAACTTTTTCCAATCATTTATTTGTAAATTTAGGACATGAAAAAATGTATTTCCATATTAATTGTTTTAGCTACAATAATTGCATGCTCAACAACATCGCAAAAGATTGCAAGCAATGACAATGTACCAAACAAAAAGCAAGGGGATACAATCAGGATTGCAAACGATTCATTAGAATACGAGGTTATTATAATTGATAATGGCTTCAATACCTGGCTTGCATCCAGGGCTCTTCCGCGTAATTATTATTCTTTGGCTTATCTGGAAAACAAAAACTATTTGTATGTAACGGAATGGAATAACCGTGTTTTACAACCACAACGTTATAATCCAAATTTATACGAAATGAGTATCGATTATCGCCCTGACATTCATTACGGATATGAAGTAAATTACTTAATTTACAATTACATGATTTATTTTCAAAATACCTACAAACAAAAGCTTTGGGGTAATGTTCCTTCCAGATAATATGTTATATTTGTAATCATTACAAATAACAATGAATAAATTCAAAAAACGCTGGGGAATTACCTCCAACCTACAAGCCATCATTATACTTATTGTTTTTGCCATCACCGGATCGGCATCTGCATGGATTTCCAGACCTTTTTGTGACTGGGTAGGAATTCACAAAGAAGATTTAGGCTCTGTTTGGTTTACCCTTATTCGTTTATTAATTATTCTTCCTGTCTACCAGGTTTTACTAGTTGCTATTGGAACTATTTTTGGACAATTCCGTTTCTTCTGGAATTTCGAAAAGAAAATGCTTAAAAGAATGGGACTTGGATTCCTTTTCAAAGATTAACGCTTCTATTCCGTTATTTTCTACTTTTTAGAACAAACCGTTCTGGTTAAGACTTCTTCTTAATCCTATTTTACCATTTATTTTACTTTCATTCATTTTTAGAAATTTTGCATTTCTAACCCCTCATCATTATTAGCAATCCCTTTATTTATCAAATACAAAGATTTTAAAATTTTAGCATTAAAAAAACATACTTCATTTTTTTAATACTGATTTACTAAGAAAACAGCATACAGAACAGGATGGTGCAGGATAGTTTTATTTTGTGTAATAACAAACTTTACAATAGCTAAAAATGTTTTAAACACTGAATTTCAAATATTTAAAACACTATAACTAAGATTATTTACTTACTAACCAAACCACAATTGACATGCTGAAAAATTACTTAAAACTGTCCGTAATGGCGACAATCCTCTGTCTCATTGCGCCAATAACAAAGATTTTTGCCCAAAATCCAATAGTTAAAATCGACTTTGATCAATCAGGAAGACCAAAAACTGAAGTAAATGACCCCGATTATACTGCCTGGGTTATCGCCTCAGGAAATACCAGTACTTATACCGAAAATGGCGTAACTTTTACAGTTACCCGAGTTGGAGCCAATGGTGATGCATTAGGAACCAATTGGTACAAAGCAGGAATTCAGGCCCCTTATTACGCAAGATTAGTTTGCGACGGACTTACTGTAAAAGGCACAACGGCAAACTTAGGGGCACAAATTGAACTTAGAATAAGCGGATTAGCCGCAGGTGAACATACATTTTTAGGCTTCTTTAATAATGTTGATAGTCCGACGGGAAATAATTTCAGTCCGATTGATATTTCTGTTGACGGAACTCTTGTTGTTGACAATTTAATTCCATCCGTACGTGCAACAAAAACTGCCGATGCTAAATCTACTTATTTAAAATTTCAGGCCACAACAGGAAATGATGTCGTTATTCTAATGGCTGCAGAAACTTCGGGAACAGAAAATGTCAAAAATTTCATTTTAAATGGCTTTGAACTAAATACCCCAAACATTTTCTATCAGGCAACAAATCCGAATCCAAAACAGAATGACGAACATGTTGAACTGACTTCAGGAGGAAAATTATTGCAATGGACAGCGGCGGCAAATGCTGTTACGCACAACATTTATTTCGGAACAGATCAGGCAGCTGTTGATAGTGCAACACCTTCTTCACCAGAATTTAAAGGCAATCAGGCATTAACCAGCACTTCATTTCAAGTAAACGGATTATATACCGGAGCAACTTATTACTGGCGTGTAGATGAAGTTTTAGCAAACGGAGTAGAAAAAGGAAATGTCTGGCGTTTTCGACCTGCACAACTTGCTTTTCCGGATGCCGAAGGATATGGACGATTTGCACGCGGAGGTCGTGGCGGAAAAGTAGTAGCCGTAACTAATTTGAATGACAGCGGTCCGGGAAGTTTCCGCGAGGCTATCACCAATGATATTGGCCCAAGAACAATTGTTTTTAATACATCCGGAGTAATTCAGCTACAATCCCGTTTGGTTTTAAGTCAGCCTTATGTAACAGTTGCAGGACAAACGGCACCTGGAAAAGGAATTTGTATTCGCTCTGCTCCTTTTGGAATAACCGGAAATGATGCTGTTGTACAAAATTTACGAGTGCGCGTTGGAGCAGGCCCAACTTATGACGGAATGGGACTTACCGGTGCCGATAACAGTATTATTGACCACTGCTCTATCAGCTGGACAATTGACGAATCTTTCAGCTCGAGATCCGGAAAAAACATAACCTTACAAAGAACATTAATTTCTGAGGCTTTAAATGCTGCTAATCACCAAAACTATCCTGCAGGCACAGAACACGGTTATGCAGCAACAATTGGAGGTGATATCGGAAGTTTTCATCATAATCTGTTAGCGCATTGTTACGGACGTAACTGGAGTCTTGGAGGCGGATTAGACGGAAGCGGTGCTTATACAGGAAAAATGGATATTACCAATAATGTCGTTTACAATTGGGGAGGAAGAACAACCGACGGAGGAACAAAAGAAGTGAATTTTGTAAACAATTACTATAAACCGGGTGCCGGATCTAAAATATTTGTTGCTTTTAACCAACAAAATGAAGGTGTGGGAACTGGTATGCAACAATGCTATTTTAACGGAAACGTAATGCCCGGCTACTTTGACGAAAACAACCAGACTATAGGACGAAAAGTTTCAGGGAATACGGTTTCTTATGAAAACTTTGTAAATGCACCGTTTTTTCCATCTTATGTAACTACGCAGTCGGCTAAAAATGCATACAAAATTGTGCTTTCAGATGTTGGATGCACACAACCCGAATTTGATCTTCACGATCAACGAATCATAACAGAAACTTTAAACGGGACTTATTCTGCTGTTGGAAGTGTAACTGGTAAACCCGGATTTCCTGATAACGAATCTGATGTTGGCGGATTTGAATCTTATCCAACTGTGGTGAGAGACGCGAACTGGGATACTGACCAGGACGGACTTCCAAACTGGTGGGAAACTATAATCGGAACAAATGTAAACTCTGCAATTGGCGATTTTTCAGATGCAAATGCTGATACAGATCAGGACGGATACACAAATCTGGACAAATACCTGCAATGGATGGCATTACCACGTTATGAATCTCCTGAAGGCACTAAAATTGATATTAATATCCAGAAATTATCAAGAGGTTTTACCAGTGGTGTTTCTTATACAATTTCAAATGTAGTAAACGGAAATGCAACACTCAACACAGACACAGTAGCCTTTACACCTGCTTCAAACGGATTGTGTTCTTTTGATTTTACTGTAACAGATTCAGAAGGAGGAACAATGAAACGTAAAGTAAATATTGTAAGCGGACAAACTGTAAATTTAGGTACCGAAGAAATAATTAAAACGGCAAATAATTCTTTTAATGTTTGGCCAATTCCAAGCAACGGATCATTTTCAGTTTACATTGATAATGAAGAAACCGAAATTTCAGATCTTAAAATTTATGATATTTCAGGGAAAGAATTATTAAAACAAAAAATTAAAGGAAATACTCAGGAAAATATTCAGTTACGTTCTAAAGGTGTTTTTATAATCAAAGTCATAAATCCACAAACCAAAAAAACACAATATGTCAAAAAAATTATAGTTCAATAAATTAGTAATTCTGAAAAGGCGGTTTTTTTTTAAAGAACCGCTTTTTTTATTTCCTTTGGAAAAAGTAAGTATAAATCCATGTCAGCGTAAATGACGGAATAACATCTGTAAAGGGCAATATTTCTTCAAGAAAAGTCAAAAAACCTGCAACCTTCCCTACTCTTCCTCTATACATTCTCGTCATTATAATCCCTGCAATAGGTGCCCAGATTACATCTCCCAATTCTCCTAATCCAAAAACAGAATAGGTCAACATACCTACTGCGTCCAAAATTAAACCAATGATTAATTTTGACATTCTGTTATCTTCTGCAACTTCTAAATCTTGCATAACACATTCACTTTTAAGTTAATCGAAATTAAAGATAATTCACGAAACTATATTATTTCATTATTAAATTTAATTTCTAAATTCCCATATCAAGAAACGTACCTATTTAATTTTAGATTTTAGATTTTAGATTTTAGATTTTAGATTTTAGATTTTAGATTTTAGATTTTAGATTTTAGATTTTAGATTTTAGATTTTAGATTTTAGATTTTAGATTTTAGATTTTAGATTTCCTAAAAGTCGCTGCGCTCCTTATTTGAAATTTGCTTGTCTATTACTTAGTGTCTTTTAGATTATTTTAAATTAACATTGATTTTTGAAATTGATATTGGAATTTGGAATTTTCTAATTTGGAATTTAAATCCAAGAATTTGATATTGATGATAAACTTCGTTTCTTTGTAAAAACAGTTTCACTAAATGATACACGCAAAAAACATACATAAATTTTACGATAAACTTGAAGTTTTAAAAGGAGTTGATTTACATATTAAGAAAGGTGAAATTGTTTCTATTGTTGGTGCTTCTGGAGCTGGTAAAACTACCTTACTGCAAATTCTTGGAACTTTAGACAAACCGGATTATGCGCCGGATTCTTCTTTAACCATAAATGGCAAAAATGTTTTGGAACTGCAAGACATTAAAAATGATAATTCTAGAGAAGAAAAAACTTTCAAAATAATTACCTGGACAGGATCTGTTTATATTGTGCTTTTAGCAATTTATTTATTATTTTTTAGAACTAAAATTTTTGATGACACGCTTAGATTAGTGGCAAGCATAACTTTGTTCTTGCCTATAATTACAATGCTTTTTTACTACAACCGCTATTTCAAAAAGAAAAGTAAGCAAGACAGAATATTATCTGATTTCCGAAATCTTAATTTAGGTTTTATTTTTCAGTTTCATCAGCTTTTGCCTGAGTTTACGGCTTTAGAGAATGTTTGTATTCCAGCTTACATTGCAGGCAAAAAAACATCAGAAACCGAAGCCGAAGCTAAAAAACTGCTCCATTTCCTGGGGCTTTCCCATCGTATCAATCACAAACCAAGCGAACTTTCCGGTGGAGAACAACAGCGTGTTGCAGTGGCGAGAGCCTTAATTAACAAACCGGATGTCATTTTTGCAGATGAACCTTCCGGAAATCTGGATACACATTCAGCAGAAAATCTGCACCAGTTATTCTTTCAGCTTAGAGACGAATTCGGGCAGACTTTTGTTATTGTTACCCATAATGAAGAATTGGCTAATATGGCCGACCGAAAGTTAGTAATGTCAGACGGACAAATTATTTCCTAATATGGTTTTAATTATATTCAGCTGGATATATATTCTTTTTACAACCATAAATTTAGGTTTTCTGACGAATAAAATTCTTGATTTAAAAAACAAAAATTTTATCATTACTTCTATCCTTGGATTATTTTTAGCAACAATTTTAGCCAGTATTTGGGCCATTTTTGGAAGAATTAATATAGAATTTCATATTTTCTTATTGATTACAAATATTTTATTACTTCTAAAATTTAGTCAGTCAATAACCAAAATTTATAGATTATTCTGGCTTGAATTTCTTCAATTGCAAAAAACAATAAAAGCTATTTTAATCCTTATCACTTTTCTGATTTTAGCTCAATGCGCATCCATTCCTTTTGTAATTGATAATGAATCTTACTATATTCAAACTATAAAATGGCTTAATGAATATGGTTTTGTAAAAGGACTTGCAAATCTTCATCTTTTTTTAGGACAAACCAGCGGATGGCATATTACCCAAAGTGTTTTTAATTTCTCTTTTTTATATCCAAAATTCAATGATTTAAGCGGTTTTTGCTTGCTTTTGGGAAACATTTTTTCTCTTCAGAAATTAGACGAATATTTCAAAAACAATAACAAAAATTATCTGTTTGTTGGGCTGATCCCTTTATGTAATCTTTTCTTTTTTCAGTTTATCAGTGCGCCTTCTCCGGATATTCCTGTATACATTTTTTCTTTCATTTTATTTTTCTATTTCTTAGAAAATTTGAAAAATATGACTTCAGAAATTTTCAATCTTATTGTACTATTGGTTCTCTTTATTCTTTATATAAAAAACACCACTCTAACATTTGCAATAATTCCAATTACTCTGCTAGTCTTTCATTTTAAATCTCTTTCTAAAGAACTTATAAAACCTGCCACAGTAACGATTTTAACAGGTATACTTTTCATCGTTAAAAACATGATAATCTGTGGATCGCCAATTTTCCCCTCTAAAATCACTGTTTTTACAACTGATTATGCAATTCCTAATATAATAGAAAGCTTTTATTACGAACAAGTTAAGTCATATGGCTTTTTTATAACTGCAGAACAATATAACGGAATGACTGTATCACAATTATTTTTGCATTGGCTTTCAATGCCGAAACTAAATGGTCTCTTTAATAAAATAAGTATACTTTTAGTCATAATTGTGCCCTTTTTCATTTATAAATACCAAAACAAAAAAGCGCTCTGGATTCTTTACTTTGTAATGATCTTACAATTGATTTTATTAGGATTAACTTCTCCGCAGTATCGATTCTTTATGAATTTTATATTGTTCTTTTCTCTCTTTTGCTTCGCAAGTATTTTCTCAGGAAAAAAAACGATCCAATATTTTTTGATTCTATCCATTTTTCCCACTTGCATTGCTTTGCTTTTCTCTGTAAATCTTAACCGTTTTTCCAATCATAAATTCATGCTGAAAATCAGTAATTTTTCGATAGAAAACAGTATTTTTCCTTATCAAAATTCGAAAAGTAATACTGCTTTTGAAAGTATTCAATTAGGAAATTTAAAATATAATTCGCCAGTAGAAAATGACTTTTTCTGGGCTAACGGCGATGGAAATCTTCCTTGTGTTGACAAGCAGCAGTTGGATTATTTCGAAAAATATTATCACATTATTCCGCAAATGTGGACTAACAATTTAAAAGACGGATTCTACTCCAAACAACTTACTAAAAATGAATAGTACAGAATTAAAAGAATTTCTAGACGAAAAAGTCATTCAATATAATAATCAGGATTTTATAGAAAGTGATCCCGTTCAGATTCCGCATCTTTTTACTCAAAAAGAAGACATTGAAATTGCCGGTTTTCTCAGCGCTTCTATTGCTTGGGGAAATCGTAAAATGATTATCAAGAATTCGCATAAAATGATGGAATTAATGGGAAATACCCCATACGATTTCGTTATGTCGCATTCTGATGAAGATTTAGCCAAACTGGAGACGTTTGTTCACAGAACTTTCAACGGTCATGATTTTGCAGGTTTTATAAAAGGCTTAAAAAACATCTACCAAAACCACAACGGTTTAGAAAATGTCTTTGCTAAAAATCAGGAAAAAGATAGTTTACAAAAAAGCATCAGTGAATTCAAAAAGATCTTTTTTGAAACAGATCATTTAGCCCGAACTCAAAAACACATTTCAGATCCATTAAATAATTCCGCAGCAAAAAGAATAAACATGTACCTGCGATGGATGGTTCGTCAGGACGCAAAAGGAGTCGATTTAGGGATTTGGAAAACTATTTCTCCTTCTGTATTATCTTGTCCTTTGGATGTTCATTCCGGAAATGTTGCCCGCAAACTTGGTATTCTTTCGCGAAAGCAAAACGATGCCAAAGCGTTACTGGAATTGGACACCAAATTAAGAGAAATGGATGCTAAAGATCCTGTAAAATATGATTTTGCTTTGTTTGGTTTGGGGGTTTTTGAAGGGTTTTAGGTTTTTAAACTGGCAATTATTTTTTTAATTGCTCTAGATGCAAGTAGTCCCAATCAGAAAATATATTTTTATCTGAATCCCCTTTCCAGCCTTCTGCTTTATAAAATTCATTTATTAAATCGTAATCAATTATTAGAGATTCATCTTCTAATTTTGCATTTTTAAGCAATTCGATACTTGAGCCAGAAACTCCAAAATTGTCTGCTACATAATTGGATTTTAAAGTATAAGAATCATCTCCAGGAGTAACTTCATAACGATACTTTTCATAATAGGACAATTCCAATCTCCCATTTTTAAATTTCGCTAGCCGACCTTGACCACTAGTCGATTGATAGTAAGCTAACAAAATCTCAGTATTGAGATTTTTTGAAATTAACTTCAAAATTTCATCAAAAAAATAAACTCCAAACTGAAAATCAAACTCAACTTCAACCCAATCCTCACTTTCGATTTTTGAGACTACTATCGTTAAATTATCACCATTAAAAGAATTTTCATCGTGTGGCACATTATAAAACCATGGTTTTCTAGTATCAAGCCATTTTTCTCTTCCAATTAGTAGATATTTCTTTAGCTCGGTTGCTACAGTTTGAACATCATTACATTTTATATTGGTTTGTGAATATGTTGCCATCTTGTTTAATCTATTAACTTTCTTTTTCTTGTTTTTTCAAAAATATTAAAAAAATCTCCAGATCATTTTAACACAGTAGATACTTTTAAACAAGAATAAAAACATTTTAAAAACTGAAAATCAAACAATTAAACAAACAAAATTTTAGATGATTCGAAAAATCTTGTGTTCTAACCATCATTTTAACGTACATTTGCACAAAATTTAAAGCAAATGAGCACTTTCGAAAAATTTAATCTTCCAAAATCATTACAAAAAGCAGTTGACGAATTAGGATTTGTTACGCCTACTCCTATTCAGGAAAAATCTTTTTCTGTAATCATGTCTGGACGTGATATGATGGGAATTGCACAAACCGGAACCGGTAAGACATTTGCTTATTTACTGCCTCTTTTAAAACTTTACAAGTTTACTCATACCAATACTCCAAAAATTGTAATTCTGGTTCCAACGCGTGAATTAGTAGTTCAGGTTGTGGAAGAAGTTGAGAAACTGACAAAATATATGTCCGTTCAGACACTTGGTATTTATGGTGGTGTAAACATCAATACACAAAAAAAAGCGGTTTATGAAGGTGTAGACATTTTAGTGGGGACACCTGGAAGAACAATGGACTTAGCACTTGATGCAGTTGTTCGTTTTGATGAAACACAAAAACTGGTTATTGACGAGTTTGACGAAATGCTAAATTTAGGTTTCAGACCACAGCTGACTTCGCTTTTTGCGATGATGAAAACCAAACGTCAAAATATTTTGTTCTCTGCAACGATGACAGATGAAGTTGATGATATTTTAAATGATTATTTCGAATTTCCTGAAGAAGTAACATTGGCACCATCAGGAACTCCTCTTGAAAAAATTACTCAAATCACGTATAACGTTCCGAACTTCAATACAAAAGTAAATCTGTTAAAACATTTATTGGAAACCGATGAAAGCATGAGCCGTATTCTGGTTTTCGTAAACAACAAAAAGATTTCAGATATGCTTTTCAATCGTATTGATGAGCTTTTTGAAGGACAATTTGGTGTTATTCACTCTAACAAATCTCAAAATTATCGTCTGAGTACAATGGCCGAATTTCAGGAAGGAAATCTTCGCGGCTTAATTACGACAGACGTTATGGCAAGAGGTTTGGACATTTCTAATATTACACACGTAATTAACTTTGAACTTCCTGAAGAACCTGAGCTGTACATGCACAGAATTGGTCGTACAGGTCGTGCAGATGCTAGAGGAACAGCAATTAGCTTTGTTACTCCGAGAGAAGAAGAATTCAAAATAGAAACTGAACTTTTAATGGATCTGGAGCTTGATATTGCGGATTTCCCTGAAGAAGTTGAAATTTCAGAAAAACTTATTGAAGCAGAAAAAGATAAATTACCAAGAAAATTTTTGTTGAAGAAACCCAAACTGGAAGGTGATGGTGCTTTTCATGAAAAATCTAAAAAGAACCAAAAAATCAATCTTGGAGGGCCATCAAAAACTAAAAAGAAGACTCACGGTTCTGTAAACAGAAATATGCTGAAAACAAGAGCTAAGAAGAAAAAAGATAACAAGTAATTTTTTTTTAGATGCTGAGATTCTAAGATACTGAGACACTAAGTTTTTTTCTTAATGTTAAAAAATAAAAAAAGCTCAAAAGTTCAACATTAAACTTTGAGCTTTTTTTTACTTAGTCGCTTAGCATTTTAGCATCTTTTTTACTAAATCTTCGTAAATAAAAGTCCAACCGGAGAACACAACTCAATTCTTTTTCCAGTATCAGTAAGTTTTCCTGTTGTTTTATCTCTTTTAAAAATAATTATGTCGTTTGTGTACTGATGACCAACTAAAAGATAATTTCCTGTTGGATCAATCGCGAAATCTCTTGGACCTTTTCCTAAAGTGCTTTGTTGCTCTACCAATTCTAAAGAGCCATCTTTCTGGATTTTATAAACAGAAATAGAGTTTGCATCTACACGGTCTGAAACATATAAGAAGTTTCCATCAGGAGAAGTTTTGATTGCAGCTGCTCCTGTTCCGCCTGTAAAACCTTTTGGAAGAATACTTGTTTCTGCAACCACTTTTAGATTTCCTGTTTTATCGTAGCTTAACGTTGTTAGTGTTCCGTTTAATTCCTGAACCAGATATACAAATTTTCCATCCTTACTGAAAGTCAAATGTCTTGGACCACTTCCTGGTTTTACATCAACACTTCCTTTTAAAGTCAGCATTTCGTTCTTAGAAGTTGGATTGTATTTATAAATAAATACTTTATCTAATCCTAAATCATTTGACAGAACAAACTTTTTATCCGGAGAAAACATCACCATATGTACGTGTGCTTTTTCCTGACGCGCTGCGTTGGGTCCTTTACCTTCGTGCTGAATTAATTGCTGTACTTCTGTAATGCTTCCGTCTGCATTTTTCTTAAAAACAACAATATTTCCGCCAGAATAATTGGCAACAATCACATTTTTATCATCATTAATTAAATGGCAAGGATCTGCTCCAAGAGAAGCATTTGAATTTAAAAATTTAACTTTCCCGGAAGCCGAATCATAACCAAAGGCACTTACAGCACTTTGATTCCCGTTTTCGTTTACCGCATATATAAATTTATTGTCTGCAGAAACCGATAAATAACTTGGGCTAATTACATTTTCTGAAGAATTTTTCAGTTTGAAATCGCCGGTAGAAGCATTAAATTCGTAAACGTAAATTCCGTTGCTTTGGCATTTATTAGTATAAGTTCCAACTAATAAATTGAATTTATTTTGGGCATTTACCATGGTCAGTGATAAGGCCGAAAATAAGACTAGATATATTTTTTTCATAGTTTGTTTTTTTGAATCAGCTAAAATAAGCAATAATATGGTTTTGATACAGCATCTTTGTTACAAAAGAAATTACAAAAGTTACATTTTTTTACTAACCATATAAGTTATATAAGTTCATTTTAGTTTTTAGAATTCAACTTGTAATTAATCATATGAGCTTATTACTTTCCTTTTGACTCCTCTGCATAATACTTATAATCCCTCATATAAACTTATATGGTTTCATTTATATTTTTTTCCTGGGGTATGCAATGTATTTATAATTTCTTACATGAACTTATATGGTTTAAAATAATTTTTAATTCGTATTTTTGACCAGCATCTTCGCGAAAAACAAAACGTAGTGAAGTAAATCGAAGCCAGAATGCATTTTAAACATCCCGAAATTCTATACTTTCTGTTTTTATTGATCGTTCCAATTTTGGTTCACTTATTTCAATTAAGACGTTTTAAAACTTCCTATTTTACTAATGTTCGATTCTTAAAAGAACTTGCCGTTCAGACTCGTAAAAGTTCTAAAATCAAAAAAAGACTTTTATTAGCCACTCGTTTATTATTGCTAACCTGCATCATCTTAGCCTTTGCACAACCGTTTTTTGAAGCTATTGACAGTAAAAATGCTTCAAACGAAATGTATATTGTTCTGGATAATTCATTCAGTATGCAGGCAAAAGGAAAAAAAGGCGAATTACTAAAAAGAGCGGTTCAGGAATTATTGGAAAACACTCCGGAAAACACACAATTTTCACTTTTAACCAACACCGAAATTTTTTGGAATACCGATATTAAATCTTCAAAAAGTGCTTTACAAAATTTAAAATACAGCGCTTCTCCATTTGATCTTTCAGCCATTACCGCTAAAATCAAAGCGCATAAATCGGCACATAAAAAAGATATTGTCATTATCACTGATGCAGTTGGTCTGAAAGAAAAGGATATTCAAAATTTAGATTTTGAAGAAAAACCATACTTCATAGTTCCAAAAGCAGAACAGAAAAACAACGTTTCAATTGACAGCGTTTACATCAATCAGACTTTAGAAAATTTCTATGAAATTGGCATAAACTTATCCGCTTATGGAGAAGATTTCAAACCTGTTTCAACCGCTTTATACAATCAAAACAAACTGATTGCCAAAACGATTGTCAATTTTGACACAAAGAAAAAGAAAATCAATTTCACGATTCCGAAAGAAGCATTTCACGGCTATGTAACAATTGAAGATAATGGTTTGACTTATGACAATAAATTGTTTTTCAGCATTTCTAAAAACAAAAAAACAAACGTAATTAGTATTGGTGAACCTGAAAAAGCTAATTTTTTATCCAGAATTTATACTCCTGCTGAATTCAATTATCATAATTATCCTATCAGTTCTTTGGATTACAATAGTTTAGAGAAACAGAATACTATTATTTTAAATGAATTAACTGAAATTCCGCAAGCATTACAGACCACTTTAAAAGCATTTGTTTCTAAAGGTGGAAATTTGGTTGTAATTCCTAATGAAAAAAGTTCGCTTTCTAATTTGAATACTTTCTTGGCGAATTTCGGAAAAGTTCAATTCGGAAATTTGGAAACCAACAGCAAATTAATTACTAAAATCAACTTCGATCACCCTCTGTTTTCAGGCGTTTTTGAAAACAAAATTTCGAATTTCCAATATCCAAAAGCAAACAGTTCATTTGCGGTTTCAAGCTCTTATCCTGCTGTTCTTTCGTTTGAAGATCAGATACCATTTGTTACTGCTGTTCAGAATCAGGTTGCAGGAATAACGGTTTTTACAGCGCCAATAAACAGCACTAATTCGAATTTTCAGCAATCTCCGCTGATTGTTCCTCTTTTTTATAAAATAGCACAGAACAATCAGAAAACAGGTTTAAATGCTTTAACCATTGGAAATAATCAGCCTTATTTCGTGGATGTTTTACTGACTAAAGATGCTATTTTGGAAGTAAAAGGAAATGAAGATTCTTTTATTCCGGTTCAGCAGATTTTAAACAACAAAGTAAAATTAACTTTTAATGATTTTCCTGAAACGGCTGGCAATTACGGAATTTTCGATAAAAAAGAATGGGTCGAAAATATTAGTTTTAATTACAACAGAACCGAAAGCGATTTGAGTCAGGTAAACACCAATTTAGTTTCAGATTTCAAAACTGCCGATACTATATCAACCATTTTTAACACCTTACAAACTGAGCGAACTGACAGCCAAATTTGGAAATGGTTTGTTATCTTTGCACTGTTATTTTTAGCATTAGAAATGGCAATTATAAAATTTGTGAAATAATTTTCAAATTATTCGTTTAGTATGTCATTTCGACGAAGGAGAAATCACACATGCTGAGAACATTTGGAATGGAATATCTAGTGAGATTTCTCCTTCGTCGAAATGACAAAGCGGAATCTTTTAATAAAAAATAAATTTCTCTACATATGAAAATAATCATCAAAAGCGCCAAAATTATCGACTCTAAAAGTCCGTTTCACAATCAGACCGTTGATCTTTTAATTGCAGATGGTTTAATAGAAAAAATAGGCGTTTCGCTTCCAAACGACGATGCTGAAGTGGTACGATTTGATGATCTTCACGTTTCTCAGGGCTGGTTTGACAGTAGTGTTTCGCTTGGAGAACCAGGTTACGAAGACAGAGAAACCATTGCAAACGGATTAAATGTTGCGGCAAAAAGCGGATTTACAGCAATTGGTTTACAGCCTAATTCTTTACCAATTATTGACAATCAATCTCAGGTAAGTTTTGTAAAAAATAAAGCAAATGGTTTTGCAACAGAAATTTTTCCAATCGGCGCTTTAACAAAAGCAAGTGAAGGAAAAGATATGGCAGAGCTTTTTGACATGAAAAATGCTGGTGCAATCGCTTTTGGAGATTACAACAAAAGTATTGACAACGCCAATATCCTGAAAATCGCTTTACAATATGTACAGGATTTTGATGGTTTGGTAATTGCTTATTCACAGGATCCAAACATAAAAGGAAATGGTGTCGCAAACGAAGGAATTGTTTCTACCAGATTAGGTCTAAAAGGAATTCCAAATCTTGCTGAAGAATTGCAAATCTCAAGAAACTTATTTTTATTAGAATATACAGGCGGTAAACTTCATATTCCAACGATTTCTACAGCAAAATCGGTTGAATTGATTAGAGAAGCTAAAGCTAAAGGGCTAAATGTAACCTGCAGTGCTTCTGTTCATCACTTAGTTTTAACAGATGAAAAACTGGACGGATTTGATACGCGTTTTAAAGTTACTCCGCCACTACGCACAGAAGTAGACAGACAAGCTCTTTTAAACGGAGTTGCTGACGGAACAATTGACACGATTACTTCAGATCATAATCCGATTGACATTGAATTCAAAAAAATGGAATTTGATACAGCCAAAAACGGAACGATTGGATTAGAAAGTGCTTTTGGAGCATTATTAACCGTTTTACCATTAGAAACTGTAATTGCAAAACTAACTTCAGCAAGAGCTATTTTCGGTCTTGAAAACAATACAATCGAAGAAGGTGCAAAAGCCAATTTGACACTTTTTACACTTGAACACAAATCAACTTTTACAAAAGAAAACATTCTTTCAAAATCTAAAAATTCTGCTTTCTTAGGAACGGAAATAAAAGGTTCTGTGTACGGAATTTTTAATCAAAATCAACTTGTTACAAAATAATACAATGAATAATTCAGTCGAAGAAGGAAAACCAATCGCCATTACCAGTTATATTCTGATTGTTGGTGTTTTGATTGCCATGAGCATGAATTCTGAAAACAAAAACAGTTTTGCTTCTTTTCATATCCGCCAGGCTTTAGGATTGTCTTTAACCTTTATTTCTTTTGGAGCAATCGTTAGTAATTTCGATAGCTTTTATATCACTTTCCCAATGTGGATCTGTATTTCAATCCTTTGGACTTTCGGAATTTTTAATGCCATACAAGGACAAATGAGACCGATTCCGTTAGTGGGAGAGTTATTTCAAAAATGGTTTAAAAAAATTGGGTAATTTTTAAAATTTCAAGTTTTAAAATTCCAAATTCCAAAACTGGACACTATAAAACTTTGTCAAAGTTTGAAACTTTGACAAAGCTCAAACTGAACACCAATAAATCTGAACACTGAATACTAAAAAAATGAATCTATCATTAGAATATAAAATAAGAGAACCAAAAGTAATTTTAGATCAAAATCCGCTTTTATTGTTGTTGCACGGATACGGAAGCAATGAAGCCGATTTATTCTCTTTTGCCTCTGAACTTCCTGATAATTATTATATCATTTCTGCAAGAGCACCTTACGATTTACAATATGGAGCTTACGCTTGGTACGCTATTAATTTCGATGCCGATCAAAACAAGTTTTCTGATAACGAACAAGCCAAAACTTCAAGAGACATCATCGCTAATTTTATTGACGAATTAGTAGCAAATTATCCAATTGATGCCAAAAATGTGACTTTAATCGGATTCAGCCAAGGATCTATTTTAAGTTATGCAACAGCTCTTTCTTATCCTGAAAAAATTCAGAGAGTGGTTGCAATGAGCGGTTATTTTAATGAAGAAATCATCAAAGAAGGTTTTGAAAATAACGATTTCAAAACCTTAAAATTTTTCGCTTCACACGGAACTGTAGATCAGGTTATTCCAATTGAATGGGCGAGAAAAACTCCTGCGGTTTTAGAAAAATTAAATATTCCGGTTACTTATAAAGAATATCCAGTTGGACATGGAGTTGCTCCACAGAATTTCTTTGATTTTAAGAATTGGCTAGCTTTGTAATTTTTTTTTTAAAAAGAAGATTTTTCTTTCTTTTAAATATAATATTGTATTTTAGTCCTGCAAATAAGTTTTTTGATTTACAGAAAATGATTAAAATAATTAAATACCCAAAAGTATCTTTAAAAGGAAACTTTTGGGTATTTTTGTATACGAAAGAATGGATAAAAATTTTGATATTATCTTTCTGGAAGAAGCTTTTAATTTTCTAAAAAAATTAAAACCACAACATTCAGAAAAAATAATTTATAATATTAGAAAATCACAAACAAAAAATGATCCCGAACTTTTTAAAAAGTTAAATGATGAGATTTGGGAATTTAGAACTTTATATCAGGGAAACCAATATCGATTATTATCATTTTGGGATAAAACAAATTCACAAAATACTCTTGTTATTTCAACTCACGGTTTTATAAAAAAACAAATTAAAGTTCCTGATAACGAAATCGAACGGGCAAAAAATATCAGATTCAATTATTTTAAAGAAAAAGATAAAAATTAAGCTTAAACAAATGAAGACATATACTTTAGATCAAGTAACAGACGAAATCGTAGGCAAAATTGGAACTCCAAACAGAGATCAGTTTGAGTACGATTTACAAATGGACTTAATTGGTAACGCAATCAAACAAACCCGAAAACAACGCAATTTGACTCAGGAAGAACTTGGAAAACTTATTGGCGTTCAAAAAGCACAAATATCAAAACTAGAAAGTAATGCCGGAAATGTGACTTTGGAAACTTTAATTAAAGTTTTTACTGCTTTGAAAGCTAAAGTTAAATTTCAAATAGAATTGTCAGATCTAAAATATTGATTTATGTAAGTATTCAGTGTTCAGAATTTTGCTATTCAGTTTTAAAATCTAAACTGTGCTGAACACTAAAATTCTGAACACTGAATACTAAAAAATTATTCTCCTGTATAAAGAATCTTACCAGCTTTCTTCAAAACATAGCCTTTCCAAGAAATTAACTGCCAATCTCCGTTAACCCACGAATCTCCTTCTGATTTTCTTTCTAAAATGATGGATTCTTTTTGAGTATCCAAGAAAAGTTCTGCTTTATTTCCATCAAAAATCACATAAGAGACCGTAGAATACGTTTTTCCGTCATCGGCATGATTCAATCTTGTGCTATTTTCAAAAACCCGGATACATTCTTTTTTCAACTCTGACCAAGTATAACCTGCAGAAGCTTTACAGCCATGCTCATCCGAATCTGCACCCACAACAGTTTCTTTTTGAGACTCTTTTGGAATGCTATTATTTTCTTTATTTTCCTGAGAAACTTTTTTTCCACAAGAAAATACACCTGCAACAATCAAAAACAAAAACATCTTTTTCATAATTCTGTAATTTTAAATTGAGCAAAAAAAATAGGATTATAAAATCCTATTTTTGATATAACCAAGTTTGATTTACTTCAAAGGTAATGTTATCGTCGTTATCAACAAAGTATTTTAATAAGACTTCTCCCCAAAGTTCACCATTACTATAATCAGCAATAATCCATCTGTGATTTAAAATTTTTACTTTATTGATGATAAATTTAGTCGGTCCAATCTGATCTTGTCCCGTGTACGGATTTCCTTTTGGATTTGAATTGAAATCTAATAGCTTTTCAGTTACAACCGGAATTAGTTTTTCGTATAGAATTACTTTTCCGCCAGAAGCGCTGTTATCAAAGTAATTTTGAGCATTCTCGTTATGCTCTAAAGAAAAATAATCAGCTTCAGCTAATTGTGTTTTCACCAGATTAATGCTATCTCTAAGCTTCTTAGTCGTTTTATCATATCTATCTTGCGCAAATTTCACCTCTCCGCTGTAGAACGCATAGGTAAAAACATTCATTAAAACTGCTAAAATAAAAAGATAAAGCATTAAGGATTTTTTCATTGTGTGGTATAATTAAATGGTAATTTCTAAATTATCGTAAGCCAGAAAAACATTTTCCGGAAGTTGTTTCTGTACTTCTTCGTGAAAACCTAAAACGTGGCTGATGTGTGTTAAATAAGCTTTTTCAGGCTTAATAAGGTTTATAAAATCAAGTGCTTCCTGAAGGTTAAAATGTGTGTCATGAGGTTCTACACGTAAAGCATTTACAACCAAAACTTTTAAACCTTTAAGCTTTTCTGTTTCAGTTGAATCGATTGTTTTTACATCTGTCAAATAGGCAAAATCATCTATTCTATAGCCAAAAACCTGTAATTCGCCATGCATTACATTTACCGGAATAGCCATTTTATCTCCAACTGCAAACGGAACATTGTTTTCAACCTCGATCGTTTTTACGCTTGGTGCTCCCGGATATTTATTAACGGTTTCGAAAACATAATCGAAACGACGTCTTAAATTATCCAAAACACGCTGATGTCCGTAAATCGGAATTTCACCTTGCCTGAAATTAAAAGGACGAATATCGTCTAACCCAGCCGTATGATCTGCATGCTCATGTGTGAATAGAATTGCATCCAGTTTTCGGCATCCGCAGGAAAGCATCTGCTGTCTGAAATCAGGGCCGCAATCTATTACATAAGAATGATCGTCCCATGTAATCCAGATGGATACACGAAGCCTTTTATCCTTAGCATCAGTGCTTTTACAAACTGGATGATCGATCCCGATAATCGGAATGCCCTGAGAAGTACCTGTACCTAAAAAATAAACCTTCAATTGAACTTAATTTTTTTACAAAAATAGCTTATTTCTCTTTCATTAGACTCCTAATTTACTAACTTTGTAACAAATCTATTTAAAACAAAATGGGTACAGAAATAAAACTCAAAGGTGACAAGGTCATCGAACAGATTCCTTCTATAAAAGACAAAGCTTTACGCATTAATTTAAACGAGAATATTTACGGAACATTTGCTGAAATTGGCGCTGGACAAGAGACAGTTAGACATTTTTTCAGATCCGGAGGTTCATCAGGAACGATAGCAAAAGCGATGTCTGCCTATGATAAAGATTTTAGTGATGCCGTTTATGGTGCAGAAAACGACGGAAGATATGTTACCGAAGAGCGTTTGAAAAAAATGCTAACACACGAAGGTCAGATTATCGAAGAGCGTTTGAGCAGAGAAAAACACCCAACAAAATTGTTTTTCAGTTACGCCAATACAGTAGCCACAATCGATTTTGCCAAACAATTTAAAGGTCACGGCTGGGTTGGAATTCGATACCAAATTGAGCCGGACGAAGCTTATAACGAAATTATTCTTCACATTCGTTTTAAAGAGACCGACGCCAGATTACAACAAGAAACACTTGGAATTTTAGGGGTTAACTTAATTTACGGTGCTTTTTACAAATACAACGATCCCAAACGATTACTTCGTTACTTATACGATCACTTAGACAAAGATCAATTAGAAATCGACACCATTAACTTTTCAGGCCCACGTTTTGCTGACGTTGACAACCGTTTGATGAGTTTACAATTGGTTAAAAACGGAATGACAGATGCCGTAATGTTTAATCCGGAAGGAAAAAACATTTTACCTGCAGCAATCTTATACAAAAAGAACCTTTTGGCTTTAAGAGGAAGTTTCCGTCCGGTTACAAAAGTAAACATGGACATGTATGAGAAGTCATTAGAGATGTTTCTTAAAGAAAATAAGGTTGAGAAAAACAATACACTAGTTGTTTTTGAAATTACACTTTCAAACTTACGCTCTGATGGTGAAATTGACGAACGTGACTTTATGGATAGAGCTGAATTACTTTGTTCGTTAGGACAAACCGTAATGATTTCAAATTTCCAGGAATATTACAAAGTGGTTGAATACTTCGCCAACTATACTAAAGCTCGTATGGGACTAGCAATGGGCGTAAATAACCTTGTTGATATTTTTGACGAGAAATATTACCGTCATTTAAGTGGTGGGATTCTGGAAGCTTTCGGAAAATTATTCTATCGCGATATGAAAGTTTTCTTGTATCCAATGTTGGATGAAAATGGCGAATTAATGAATTCAAACAACTTAAAAGTTCATCCTAGAATGAAAGAATTGTACAAATTCTTTAAATTCAACGGAAAAGTAGTTGATATCGAAGATTATGATCCAACTATTCTTGATGTATTCTCTAGAGAAGTTCTAAAAATGATCAACCAAGGAAAAAAAGGCTGGGAACCAATGCTTCCTCCTGGAATTCCTGAAATCATCAAAGAACATCATCTTTTTGGATATCATCCGCAGAAAGAATTAGAACAAAATATATAATACAAAAAGCCTCTTTATTGAGGCTTTTTTTTATTGTTTCAAGTTTTCTTTGTTTGAGGTTTCAAGTTCTAAACTGAACGAATTTTTAACACAAAGCACGCTAAGTTTTTTTTTTGACAAGAAAGATTTCAAAAAAGTAAAGTCCGCAAAGCTTAATCAATATAAAGCTTTGCGGACCTTGCGTATATCTTAGCGAGCTTTGCGGTAAAACTTACTCACAAAGTCTTTCAACTTGAAACCTGAAACAACAAGCAACTATTTCAAAATCTGCGAAGCGTGTTCTTTTGTTTTTACGTTTTCAATTACTTCTTCGATAATTCCTTTTTCATCGATTACAAAAGTGGTTCTGTGAATTCCATCGTATTCTTTTCCCATGAATTTCTTTGGTCCCCAAACTCCAAAAGCGTTTATAACCGATTTATCTTCGTCTGCGATTAACGGAAAAGGCAATTCATACTTATCTTTAAACTTAATTTGTGCTTTTGCACTGTCTGCACTTACTCCTAAAAGTTCATAATTATTAGCCTGAAAACGGTGAAAATTATCTCTTAAATCACAAGCTTCAGCCGTACAGCCTGGTGTGCTTGCCTTTGGATAAAAGAAAACTACTAGTTTTTTCCCTGCATAATCTGCCAATTTATGTGTTTTTCCGTCTTGATCTGTTCCTGAAAAATTGGGCGCTTTATCTCCTGCTTTTAATGTTGTCATATTTTTATTTTAGATTTTAGATTGTGTATTTTAGATTTTTTTTAAAGAATATAGAATACAGAGAATAGATTTTAGATTTTTTTTTCACTCTTAACTTATCTCCCTTAACTTATAACTTATAACCCTTTACTTTTTCATGCCCCAGATTGAAGTGAAAACCCCGGAATTGTGGTAGTTTACATTTTTTGTATTTAAAAAGCGACCAACGGAAGCTCTTTTAAATACTTAAAAATGTTACTAGCACAATGAGGAGTTGAAACGGAAAGCTGGATTAGGCACATCATCAAAATTATACTATTTTTACGGGATTAAAAAGACTAAAATGAATAAAGAATCTCGTGTGCAATTTGTTATTGACAAATTAAAAGAACTCTACCCTACTATACCTGTTCCTCTTGACCATAAAGATCCTTATACACTTTTGATTGCGGTTTTATTATCTGCACAATGTACAGATGTTCGTGTCAATCAAATTACGCCATTATTATTTGCAAAAGCAGATAATCCATATGATATGGTTAAAATGTCTGTTGAGGAAATCAAGGAAATTATTCGTCCTTGCGGTTTATCGCCAATGAAATCTAAAGGGATTCATGGTTTGTCTGAAATTTTGATTGAAAAACATAACGGAGAAGTTCCTCAAAGTTTTGAAGCTCTTGAAGCTTTGCCTGCTGTTGGTCATAAAACGGCAAGTGTAGTAATGTCACAGGCTTTTGGAGTTCCTGCTTTTCCGGTTGATACGCATATTCACAGATTAATGTACAGATGGAATTTATCGAATGGAAAAAATGTAGCGCAAACCGAAAAAGATGCCAAAAGATTATTTCCAAGAGATTTATGGAACGATTTACATCTACAGATTATTTGGTACGGACGTGAATATTCACCTGCACGCGGATGGAATCTGGAAAAAGATATTATTACTAAAACAGTCGGAAAAAAATCTCTGATTGAGGAACTAGAAAAAACTTCAAAAAAATAAGGCACAAAGAAAAACTTTGTGCCTCTGCCTCTTTGCAACTTTGTAACTTAAAAAAAACTACATTCCTGCTTTCAAAGCATTATATTCAGCAGTCATATCAAGAGATCTGTAAACTCCTAATAGTACTTTTGTTGCATCCTGATTTTTGGGTTCAATAGCCAATACTTTCTTTAAATATGGAATTGCACTTCTGGTAACATCGTCTTTTTTAGCACTTAACTTATCGTATTTCTGCATTTCTGCTTTAGAAGTTCCTAATTCTGCTATTTCATCGGCTAAATCTTTTTTGATTTGCAATTTCAAATAAGCCAGATTAATATAGGCATCGATATTATTAGGATTTAATTCTAAAACATAATTATATACTGCCTCTGCTTTTGGATAATTTTTATTTTCAAGATAAGAATACGCTAAATTACTGTTGACTTCTATTTTCTTGGAAGGAACCGATTCTGTTCTCGGTTTTTCATAAGTTCCCTGTTGAATAGCATATTCTCGAGCTTTTGGAGAAAGAAAAGCATCCTCTTCTTTTGTTTTCTTATTTGTTGCTAGATACAAAACCCCTTTTCCAGAGTAATTGATCTTTTTAAGCAATTCATAATAAGTAATCGCAGTATTATAATCTTTTCCGTTTAATGCCGAAGATGCGGCATTGTACAGATTCAAGGTATCTTTTTTATCAAACAAATATACCTTATAGCTTTTCTCTGAGCTTTCTTTGAATTTACCGGCTTTAAAATCTGCCATGGCACCATTTACAAGTCCGGCTTTCATGTCTTTTAAAGCAATATTCGCCTTAACAGTAGATTTAAATTTACCGGATTCATTTTCATACAAAAATACATCCTGATAAGACTGAGCTGCCAAAGTAAAGTTATTTGCAGCATCAATATTTTTTAAGGCTAGGTCTTTTAAAACATTTCCTTTTAAGAAATAGTAATCGGATTTGTCTTCATCTGGGGCATTAAGGATTAGATATTCTGTTTTGGTCAAAATTGCTAAAGATTCTTCGCTTTTTCCTTTGTCAAACAAAGATTGTGCTTCTTTAATTTTGTCTTTTTGGGCAAACACGCTTACGCTTATCACTAACAAACAGCATAGCATTTTAATGTTCTCTTTCATTTTGCGGTTAAGTTTTGGATTGGTTAATTGATTTTCATTTATTTCTTTTCAGTCACAAGAGATAATTAAAACTGGTATAAAAATTACCTTCAGTAACTATATGATCTGCAAAAAATATCTTCTGGTACAAATAACTTTTGCATAAAATCAAATAGATTTCAAACTTAACAAAATAAAGCAGGGTAGTTTTTCTTCATAAATAATCTGGTTTTGGGTTAAGTATTTAATTTTTAATTTATTACTAATTTTAATTGGAATTACGTTCAAATACAACAATACAAAAAATACGCGATAAAGCTATTTTTAATGAATAAAAAATTAGTTTTTAACTAAAATAGAATTAAAAACTAAATAAACACGCAAAATCGAGTCAAAATATTAAATTTTAACAAAACTCAAAAAAAGTGATATAAAAAACTTATAAAAAATTATATCAGACAAAGATTATCCGATTTAGCAGAAAACGAGATAAATTAAAGAATATTTTTACATAAAAAAAGCTCACTGTTCGTACACAGACAAACAGTGAGCTTTTCAACCAAAACGACCATTTGGTTTACTTTACTAAACATCCGACATTAAGTAGTGGGGCTGTTTAATTAGCTATAATCTCGAAACTTTTCTCTTCAATTTTGACAACAGTCAAAGCTTGAGAATAGTTTAAAATAAAAGAAACTACTTCTTTATTTGGTTTAAGATTTTTAGAAGCTAATGCTTTTTTTGAGTAAATTTTTGCCATACTATCAAATGTTTTATAATAGTATAACGAGCTTATTACCATAATATTATTAGTTGGTTAAAATAATTTGATGTTTATCAATTATTTTTCTCAAATTCATTAACGCATAACGCATTCTTCCTAACGCTGTGTTAATGCTTACACCAGTAATTTCTGAGATTTCTTTGAAACTCATATCCTGATACATACGCATTACCAAAACTTCTTTTTGATCATCCGGAAGTTCTTCAATCAGCTTTTTTAAATCGAGCTCTACCTGATCTACGATCATTTTGCCTTCTATTGTCAAAGTATCGTCTGACATGATAGAGAAAATCGAAAATTCTTCGGTTTCTCTGTACATTGGCATTTTTTTAGTTTTACGGAAGTGATCCACAATCAGGTTATGAGAAATTCGCATTACCCAAGGCAGGAATTTACCTTCTTCGTTGTAAGAGTTGCTTTTTAAAGTTTTAATTACTTTAATAAATGTATCCTGAAAAATATCATTTGAAATGTCTCTATCAGCAATCTTTGAATATATGAAACCATATATCTTAGATTCGTGCCTCTTTATTAATGTTGCAAGAGCAGCTTCACTACCTTCAACATAATTTTTCACTAATAGAGCATCTGGAGTATGCAGATCAGCCATAATTCTACCTTTTTAGTTTTAATTTTAAAATTTGGAGTAATTTTCTAAAAAGTAGTTTTTTTATATAGGCGAATCTTTTTTTGAGTTGTGTTAATATTGCGACCAAATTTAACAAATAAATGTTTTAAAAAGCAAATAAAATCGCTAATAATTCTAAGAAAAACATTTATTAAAGTAAAATAAACTTAAATTTTACACAGAAAAAGCTAAAAATCTACAAAATGAAAACTAGCTAAATCCCTTTAAAAATAGGCCCTCAAACGTTAAAATTAATCGATGAACGGTTCATTAAATCCTTAAATTATAAATTTAAATTACAACTTTTTCTTCATTTAATCAATTTTAAAACAGTACTTTTTTTTTCATTTAATTAAAAACAATGTTCAATTCCTCAAAAAAGAAAGCATTTTTAGAAAACAAAAACTTACACATACTGTATTGAAATTAAGATAAAATAGTTAAAATTTGGAACTATCTCCTTAACAAAATCCAATTCAAAATTGATTACTTTTGTAAAAATTGACTTTTTTATGCAAATTGATCTTTCTAAAATAGACCCAAAATCAAATATTATAATAAAAGGAGCACAAGTACATAACTTAAAAAATGTAGATGTGGTCATTCCGAGAAATAAACTGGTTGTCATTACAGGGCTTTCCGGATCTGGAAAATCGAGTTTAGCATTTGATACTTTATATGCCGAAGGACAAAGACGTTACGTGGAAAGTTTATCTTCTTATGCACGTCAGTTTTTAGGCCGTTTAGATAAACCAAAAGTGGAATATATTAAAGGAATTGCTCCTGCAATTGCTATTGAGCAAAAAGTAAATACAACCAATGCTCGCTCTACTGTTGGCACATCAACAGAGATTTATGATTACATCAAACTTCTTTTTGCCCGAATCGGACGAACTTACTCTCCTGTTTCCGGGCAAGAGGTTAAAAAGAATACCGTAACAGATGTTATTGCTGATGTTAAAACCCTGCCAATCGACAGCAGATGGCTTTTGCTTGCTCCTATTCATCTTGAAGAAGGAAGACAACTGGAAGACAAACTGAAAATTCTTTTACAGCAAGGTTTTGCCCGTATTTTGGTTGATAATGAAATGGTTCGTCTGGATGAATTTTCGGCTTCAGATTTACACCAGTTTGACAATAAGGATATTTTACTGATTATTGACCGTATTGTTGTTAAAGAGGAAGAAGAATTCTACAATCGACTTGCCGATGCTGTACAGACTGCTTTTTTCGAGGGAAAAGGTATTTGTTATTTACAGGAATTAAATGCTGAAAAAAGATTTTCTTATTCGAATAATTTTGAATTGGACGGAATCACTTTCTTAGAGCCAAATGTTCATTTATTTAGTTTTAATAATCCATACGGAGCTTGTCCAGCTTGTGAAGGTTATGGAAATATTATTGGGATTGATGCAGATCTGGTTGTTCCAAATACTTCTTTATCAGTTTTTGAAAGTGCTATTTATCCTTGGCGTGGCGAAAGTATGAGCTGGTATAAAGACGAATTTGTAAAACATGCTTATAAATTCGATTTCCCAATTCACAAACCTTATTTTCAGTTAACGGAAGAACAGAAAGATTTAATCTGGACCGGAAATCAGTATTTTCAAGGTTTAAATGATTTCTTTAAAGAATTAGAAGAGAAAAATTATAAAATTCAGAACCGTGTCATGTTATCACGTTACCGTGGTAAAACTAAATGTCATGTCTGTAAAGGCAAACGTTTACGCGAAGAAGCATCTTACGTAAAAATCAACGGAAAAACAGTTTCAGATCTGGTTGACCTTCCAATAAAACATTTGGTTACTTTCTTTAAAAACATCGAGTTAAACGTTTACGAACAGCAGATTGCAAAACGTTTAATGATCGAAATCAATAACCGTTTATCATTTTTGAGTGAAGTCGGATTAGATTATCTTACTTTAAACAGAAACTCTGCTACGCTTTCCGGAGGTGAATCACAACGTATTAATCTAGCGACTTCACTTGGAAGCAGTTTGGTTGGATCCATGTATATTTTGGATGAACCGAGTATTGGTCTGCATCCGAAAGATTCAGAAAGACTAATTAAAGTATTGCTTTCTCTTCGTGATTTAGGAAATACTGTAATTGTTGTAGAACACGACGAGGATATTATGAAAGCGGCTGACATGATTATTGATATTGGTCCTGAAGCCGGAACTTTTGGAGGAAAACTGGTCGCGCAAGGAACTTATAATGAAATTCTAAAATCAGATTCCTTGACTTCCCAATATCTTAATGGAAATCTGGAAATTTCTGTTCCGAAAAAAAGAAGAAAATTTAAAAATCATATTGATATCGTTGGCGCACGCGAAAACAATTTAAAAAATATTGATGTTACTTTTCCTTTAGATGTCTTAACGGTTGTTACCGGAGTTTCCGGAAGTGGAAAAAGTACTTTGATTAAGAAAATACTGTTTCCGGCAATGCAAAAAAAACTGGAAAGTGCTGCCGAAAAAGCAGGACAATTCAGTGAGCTGAAAGGTTCTTTTTCTCAAATCAAACATATCGAATATGTGGATCAGAATCCGATTGGAAGAAGTTCAAGATCGAATCCTGTAACTTACATCAAAGCGTATGACGACATTAGAGATTTGTATGCAAAAGAAAAATTATCCAAAATAAGAGGTTATCAGGCCAAACATTTCTCTTTTAATGTTGACGGAGGAAGATGCGAAACTTGTAAAGGAGAAGGCTCTATAAACGTCGAAATGGTGTTTATGGCCGATGTTTCTCTTCCATGCGAAACTTGTGGCGGAAAACGTTTCAAAAAAGAGATTTTAGAAGTTACTTTTGACAATCAAAACATTAACGATGTCCTTACGATGACGATTGATGATGCAATTGCTTTCTTCGAAAAAAACAAACAATCTAAGATCACACAAAAATTACAACCTCTTCAGGATGTTGGTTTAGGATATGTTCAATTAGGACAGTCCTCTTCTACTCTTTCGGGTGGTGAAGCACAGCGTATTAAATTGGCATCATTCCTTGTTAAAGGAGCAACAAAAGATAAAGCATTATTTGTATTTGATGAACCAACAACCGGACTTCATTTTCATGACATTAAAAAACTTTTAGCTTCTTTTGATGCTTTGATAGAAAAGGGACATTCGATCATTGTAATTGAACATAATCTCGATTTAATAAAATGTGCTGACTGGATTTTAGATCTCGGCCCAGAAGGAGGAGAAAACGGCGGGCATTTACTTGCCTCCGGAACTCCGGAAGATATTGTCAAAGTTAAAGAATCTGTAACCGGAGTTTATTTAAAAGATAAATTATAAAACAAAAACATTAAAAAATTAAAGCCATAAATACAATTGATTAGTTTGTATTTATGGCTTTTCTTATTTTATTTCTGTTTTTTTCTTTACGCTACCAAGCATCTTTCCTCAAAAGGAAGACCATCTTCATCGATAGCTACTAAAATCTTTTTTTGTTTTGATGCCTCAAAAGTTAAATACAGCCAAGCAAATGACCATAAACCCAGAGTTAAACAAAAAATCATGAAATTTAAACTGTGATTAACTACTTTCCCTCCTTTAGATAAGACAGCGAAAAGGAATTCATCGTTTCTTTCTTCTAAAGTAAATCCATTATGAACTTTGTTTGATATCATATTTGAAAATACTTGCATGCTTTGTTCCTGGCTGAGATGATTGTCTTTCATAATTATTCTATACTACATTAATCCATAAACTTTTTCTTGCACAATTTATTGCAAAAGTAATCAAACTTAAAAAATAAAAAAATACCTACATTTAGTGATTTTGTTAGAAATAATTCTGCAAATTCTTGTAAGTAGTATCAAATTTTCAGTCTAAAGTTAATTTTTATCTAATTAATTACAAAATATTTAACTGTTAAAATTTATTATTTAATAGCAATTTTTTAATTTCTTAACTTTTGTTCTTCAAATTAAAAGTGGGAGCTTCATAATCTTCCTTTAAGTAATCCGGCGGAATTGTTGTTGTATTTCCATCTCTTAAAGCATTATAATGTGGCGACATAATTTCGATTCCTGCTGCATTAAATGAATCTTGAATGTTTTGATGAAGAGAAGAATAAATTCTGGGTTGTTTAGTTGGTTCTTTAGTATAAACGTTAATCTGATAAGAAACATAAAAATCATCTAAACTGGTTTGTAAAACAAATGGTTTAGGTTCTTTTTCTATCATTTCGGTATTTAAAGCAGCTTCTATTAAGGCGGAGTAAATATCTTTCCACGGAACATCATAACCAATTGTTACTGTAGTGTGAATCAGCAAACCATCTGTAGAATGTTTTGTATTTGCTGAATAATTTGTCGATGTACTGGATAAAACCGTCGAATTTGGAATAGTGATATCTTCAAATTTAGGAGTTCTTATTCGGGTAACCAAAGCCGTTTTTTCTATAACCTCTCCGCTTACCTCTCCAATTTTAATATAATCACCAATCTTAAAAGGACGCATATAAGTTATTACCAATCCCGCCACCATATTAGCAATTGCATTGGAAGAACCCAGCGAAAATAATACTCCCACAAATACAGAAACTCCTTTAAATATGGGAGAATCTGAACCTGGCAGATACGGAAAAATAATTACCAGCATAAAAGCGTACATTAACAATCTTATAATATTAAATGTCGGAAGTGCCCAATCGCTGTAAAATCCATCTATTTTTATATTTTCCGATTTTATTTCATCAAAGAAAAATTTTATGATTTTTAAAGAATATTTAAAAATTATTACAATTACAATTATCGTAAACAAACTGGGCAGAAAACCAACAAATCCCATAAAAGCTGATTTTGCCGGAGTCAAAATCCATCTGAGCAATGTTGTAGTATATTCTTTTGTAGCCGGAAAGATGCTGAATAAAACCGGAAGTGATAAATAAACAATAAGGATAAGTGTCGCAATTTTGACAAAACCAAAAAACCTTAAAAATAAAATTTGCTGTCTTTCCGGAGATAATATCTTAATATTATTATAATTAACTCCCTTAAAATATCTTGCTTTATTTTTTACAATGTACTTCTTAATGAAATTGAAAACTTTACCTACCAGAAATAATATTAGTCCAATAATAAGAATTAACAATGCTGTGTAGCCAAAACGTTTAGGAAGCTGAGAGTAGTTTTCATTTTGATAAATTACGGCACTTCTAATCATTTTTAAATTACGTTGTGCAATAAAAGATTTTGTTTGATGTTCTGCATTTCCATCTGAATCCAAAACCGACATAATTATCAAATCACTCTTATATACAATATCTTCCGAAACTTCAGAGGGAATAATTTTGATGGAATCTTTCTCAAAAAAAGATTCATTGTAAAGTCTTTTTATTTTATGGGAAATATATTCAGCACGTTCTTTTGCAGAAAACGACCCTACATTGTTATATACATAAAATAATGTGTCTTTAAAAGGACTTACCGGATAACCTTTGAGAGGTATTTTTACAGTGGTACTATCTGCCGTTTTCAACTTATTGGTTTGACCCAATAAAGAAATTGAGAATAAAACAGGAAAAAAAACTAATAACCTAAGTACTTTTATTTTCATATTCAGCTAGAAATAAATTAGTTATCCTTTCTAACAAATATAAAAACAAAAAAGTTACGTTTTTATATTTCTTTTATTTTTCCTACGGCAATAATTTAAATTTTTATACCTATTTTCTTAAAAATAGAATTAATAACACCATTAATATCCGGTGAAATTTTAAACTTATAATTCAGATACAAATACAAAATAGTCACCAAAACCGATTTTAAAGCAATACTTATCAATTGGAAAAATGGAAATTCCCAGAAATAAAAGACTAAAAACAATGCAAAAGTCAAAAGCATTGAATAAATCGTTTGTTTTGTAAAAGGATATAAATGAAGTTTCTTTACTACAAAAAGCAGTTTTGCCAAACTGTATAAAGTAATTGATAAAAGCGTTGCAAATGCAGAACCAAATATTCCAAAAATCGGAATAAAAATCATATTTAAAATCACAGTTAAAACAACCAGCATTAACCCTAAATACAATACCATTCTGTAATATTTCGTATTAAAGATAATGGCATTGTTATTTCCTAAAATTAAATCAAAATATTTAGAAAGGCCGATCATAAATACAACAGAAATACCACCACTGTATTCTTTTGGAACCAATTCGTATAATTGATTAATGTTTACAAAAATGCAAAGCATCACAAATCCGCCCACAATTTGAAGATTAATAGACGTTTTTTTATACAACTGATTTAATTCGTCATGTTTGTTTTCATGCATTAATTTAGCAGTAATAGGATACACAATCTGATGCATAGCACGGCTTGGCACCGAAATTACAAGAGCAATATAAGTCGCTACAGAATAATAAGCGATATTTTCAATCTTCATGTATTGATTCAGCATCAATTTATCTCCATCTAAAAGCAAATTGGCAACACTTCCCGAAAGAATTATATAAAAAGTATACTCCATTACGCTTTTTACATTTTCCGGTATTGTAATCTGGAAATTTGGCTTCTTAATGTAAAATGCATAAAACATTGTCACTAAGAAAGCTAAAAAATAAATCGCTGCCGTAACATACACAAACTCGACTAAACTAATCCATTTAAAATATAAACCGATTAAAGCTAAAGTCGAAAGCAATCTTAATCCCACTTCTTTTATAAAATTTCCGAAAACCGAATGCATGTGTACTCTCGCCCACGCATAAAAAATTTCAAAATACGCCATACAGATTCCGATAAAAGGAATTAACAGCATAAATTCACGTACGACAGGATTTTCTTTGGAAACAAAATCTGTTATATCATCATAGAAAAAAATTCCGATCAGCCCTAACGGAATACACATCAGAATTGGAAATAAGGCCGTAAAAGAAAGGAACTGCTCTCTTTCTTCTTCGGTTTTATATTGTGAATAAAATTTGACTAATGTATTCTGCATTCCAATTGCAAACAAAGGCATAATTACGTTTGCAGCAGAAGTAATATAATTTGTTAAAGCGTAATACGTTGCACCAAGAAAAACCGGGTAAAGATATAATGTATTTATGGCTCCGATACCAAAACCAATGTATGTAATTATAGTGTTTTTAAAAGACTGATTTAAGACAATACCCATTTCTTGAGTTTAAATTGTAGAATTTTGATTTTTAAATAATTATCCTTTAATCAGCTGTGCCAACTGTTTGGTTAGATTTTTTCTGGAATATTGCTGCAGTCCAATTCCGTGCGACTGTAATTTCCCATCCAAAAACTGATTAAAAAAGTCCAAAATTACACTTTTTAACTTCGCTTTTTCAGAATAATCAAAAAATACTCCTGTATTGGTTTGTGTTACGATATCTGCAAAGTCAGAACCCTGCGGCCCAATTGCGATTATCGGACGGTTCGAGACCATATATTCGAATAATTTTCCGGGAATAATACTTTTAGTATCTTCAGAATTAATCTCAATTAAAAGCAAAACCTGAGACTTTCTTTGGTGCGCAACAGCTTCTTTATGAGAAACGTATCCAACTAAATTTAAATACTCCTTTAACTGATGTTCCTGAATAGCATCTAAAACTTCCTGACTTACAGCTCCAATCAATTTAATTTCTAAGTGTAATTTAAATTCCGGCACTTCCTGAAGCAACTCCACCAAAACTTCCCATAAAAAAGGTGGATTTCTGTCTGAAAGAAATGAACCAATATGCGCCAGAGTAAATTTACTGTCTAAAGTTTGTTTTTCGACAGTTTCAACATCATAGCCATTTGTAATAACCGTAATCGGTTTATTGGTAATAGCTTCAAATTCTGTTTTTGTGGTTTTACTGGTTACAATAATTTCGTCAGCAGAATTTAAAACTTTATGTTCTAAGCTTTTATGTTTTTTCTCGGCATAAGAAGACAAACGAAGTGCTTTATGATAACCAATCGTAGTCCATGGATCACGGAAATCGGCAAACCATTTTACGTTTAATTTCTTTTGTAATTCTAAACCAATTAAATGCAGACTATGCGGCGGTCCTGAAGTTACAATTGTATCAATATTATTTTCCTGAATGTATTTTTCCAAATGGGCAACAGAAGGTTTTACCCAAAAAACACGAGCATCCGGAATAAAAAGATTTCCTCGAACCCAAAGAAAAATTTTATCCAAAAAAGCCTGCTTTTTCTTTTGAGGAAAAATTCCGGAACTGATTTTTTTAGTTTTATTTTTTGAAAAAATAGAAGCCAATTGATAAGGCTCCCATATTTTATTTTTTAGAACAGTTACTTTATCTGATATCTCGCTAACTAAACCTTCATCGACAATTGGGTAAGTCGGGTTTTCTGGAACATAGACAATTGGCTGTATATCAAATTCAGGAAGATATTTAACAAATTTCAACCAACGCTGTACACCTGGTCCGCCAGCTGGAGGCCAATAATAAGTTATAATAAGAAGTTTTTCTGATTTCAATTTTAGAATTTTGCAATATTGAATTATAAATCTCTATTTAATTTTTCAAGCTCTTCAATATCCAATTGATCCTTGGGTCTGTTAGCAGCTTTTTTTGCAGTAATTAAGCTTTCATAATCTAAAAAATAAACTGGAATTTCATTAATTTCTACAATGTATGCTTTTTCTAAAAGTTGTTCAAAAGTATTATTTTCTAATCCTTTTACTGAAGTCATAATATCCAATCGCAAATTAAAATTCAATGTAATATCCGTCCAGCCAGGAATAAATTGCATTGTATTTATATTCTCAAAATCCCCAATTCCTGAATCTTTTAAGGCTTGTCTTAAATTTTTCCTGTTGTCGATTGAATCTTCTATAAAAATATCTATGTCTCCAGTATTTCGTCCATAGCCATATATATTCACAGCAAATCCGCCTATAGTCAAATATTTAACTTTATTCAAAGAGAAGTATTTCCAAATTTCTACTATTTGACTATCCATTGAATTATTTTGATATTTTTTTTGCAGTTTTCAAAAGATACGAAATTTCAATAATAGCCATCAATTTTTCAAAACGCTTTTGTGGTGTCATCTTTTTTATCTCTTCGATATATCTTGCTTCCATAACAGAAGGATGAGCATTATTTAATGTCGTTGTTTTCATTTTTCAAAAAAATATTAAGTCAAATTTACAAAATTACTTTTACTATTTTAACCTCTTTTTCTATTCTCAAAATAAAGCCCACCAATCAATAGAATCAACATTCCAATTGAGCTAATCAAAGTAATAGTTCCTCCGGTTTTAATAACCTGTGGCTCAAATTTAAACTCAATTGTGTGTTTTCCTCCTGGAATTTCCATTGCTCTTAAAACATAATCAACTGGGAAATGATCTGTCAGTTTACCATCGATATAAGCATTCCAGCCATTTTTATAGTACATTTCAGAAAAAACAGCTAAACCGTCTTTTTCATTATCCGATTTGTATTTAATGTAATTAGGCTTATACTCTACCACTTTAATTGTTCCTGATGCATCCCAAGGTTTCTTTAAACGAGCGTTCGGGAATTTAGCTTCATGTTCATGAACATTAAAGACAGCTACTTTTTTTGTATCTAAAGTATTTAACGCTTTCATTACATCATCCGGTTTGTTTACCAGTTTTACTGAACTTACAAACCATGCATTTCCGTTTGCATCCGGATTAACAATTGGCATAGGAGCTCCTGTACTATCTGTCTGAATCACATACTTAACATTTAACATATTAAGCACTTCAAAATTGTTTTTAGCAATTTGATAATCATATAATTGCTGCATTCTTCTTGGTCTTACAGCACTGTAACCTCCAATTGTTTTATGGAAATAAGAAGATCTTCCCTGCAATTGTCCCTGAAGATCAAAAACACGATAAACAGAAGTATCTTTTAATATCTGAGAATCAGCTGGTGTTTCCTGAAAAGGAGCTGCAATCTGAACCGGGCTAACAAAATCTTTTGCCGAAACATATTTCTTGTCCACAAAAAACAAATCAAAAATCATTACAATCCCAACAATAATTAATGTTGTAGTTTGTGAAAGTTTATTTTTAACGAACATCCAAAGAATGGCAAAAGTTACTACGATTAAAAATCCTGATCTTAATAAATCAGCATAGTACATTGTCATTCTGTCTTCTTTCAAAGCATCGACGAAATCTGGGCCGTAGCTTTGTAAAAAATACTGGTCGCTTGTTCCTGTAAAATGAAAAAAGCCTTTAGCTATTAATAAAATGACAAGAATCCCTAAACCAAAAACTCCTGTTTGAACTAATGCTTTCTGTTGTAATTTTGGTTCATCCTTAGCTTTAAAAAAGGATTGTAATCCCATAACAGCTAAAACCGGAAAGCACAATTCTAAAATCACCTGAATAGAAGAAACAGCTCTAAACTTATCATACATTGGCACATACTCTATGAAAAAGTTGGTCAATAATGAGAAGTTTTTACCCCACGAAAGTACCAGTGTAAAAAGTGCTCCCGTTAAGAATACATATTTGATTTTTCTTTCGTCAATAAACAAAGCTAAAACTGCCAAAAAGAAGACTACTGCACCAATATAAGCCGGCGCAGAAACAATTGGCTGATCTCCCCAGTAAGTTGGCATTCCGGATACAAAATCTTTCGCCTGACTTTCCGGAACTCCTTTTTCCAGCATGAATTCATACATACGGCTATCCGTTCCCACATTTTCGTGGCTTGAACCTCCAAAAATTCTTGGAGCTATAAGATTGAGACTTTCTGCAATACCATAACTATATTCGGTAATATAGTCGGTTGTCATAGAGGCAGTGGTTTCATTCTTAGATCCGTCAGGGTTAAAAGTTAATTCGCTTTTATCTCTGATACTATATTTTGCATACTCACTTGTAGCCAATAAATTTCCTGCATTTGCCCCAATCGCAAAAATTCCGGCAACCGCAAGAGTTCCAATAGAAACCAAAAGAGGCTTATATTCTTTATTTTTAATAAATTCAAAAGCGTAATAACCTGAAAGTATCAATAAGAAAATCAATAAATAATAGGTCATTTGGAAGTGATTGGCATTAACCTCTAACGCCACGGCAAACATGGTGAGCAGACCTCCCCAAATATATTTTTTCTGAAAAACCAGTATAAATCCGGCAATTACCAATGGCATATAGGCAATGGCATGCGCTTTGGCATTATGACCAACTCCTAAAATAATGATCATATAAGTTGAAAAACCAAATGCAATGGCGCCAATAAAAGCCTTTAACGGATCTGTCTTTAAAACCAGTAACAGACCATAAAAACCAAGAAAATATAAAAATAAGTAATCTGCAGGACGAGGCAGAAAACGCAGTACATCATCTATTTTACCAACAAAATCGTATGGATAATTTGCACCAAGCTGATAAGTCGGCATACCACCAAAAGCAGAATTTGTCCAATATGGTTCTGCATTTTCCATTGCTCTAAAGTCATTTTGCTCTTTTGCCATTCCGGTATATTGAGCAATATCTGACTGGAAAATTTGTTTTCCCTGTAGAACTGGATAAAAATAAATTAATGAAACAAGAATAAAGCCCAATATAACAAGGGCGTGCGGATAGAACTTATTTACTATTTTCAATTTTGGGTGGTTTGGGTTAAAATGAATCCTAATTTTTCAGGACACAAATCTAATCTATTTCTTCGTAATCCACATACTCTCCCACTTTTTTGGTTTCGCGCGGGTGTTTAGCATTGGCAGTATTAATGATTATTTCATCATTATTATTTCTGCTTGTATTTTGCCAGGAGTTACTTTGATTATATTGCTGATTATATTGTTGTTGTCTCTGAAAATTTTCGCTCGCGTTTTCAACAGCTTTTTTTACCAATACCGGCAAAAAGATTCTAGCCAAAAATTTAAAAATATAATAAAAGGCAATAATCCCAATAATAAATCTTAAACCTGAAAATGATGCTTCTTGCATAACTATAATTTTTTTTCAAAATTAATAAATCCATTGTTTAAAAATAAAATATGAATCTTAAATAAATAATAAAATATGTACATTTGATATGCGTTATTATATTTTAACCCAAAAAAAATTATATGTTTAAAATTAAAAACTTACTCGCCCCGGTACTTTTTTTTATTCCACAACTGTTTTTTGCGCAATATACTGATGTCATTAATTCTAATCGCCCAGGCGAAACCATGTCAGCTTACAGCGTTGGAAAATCTGTAATTCAAGGTGAACTTGGCTTTTACGGCATTAAAGAAAAACACGATTTATTAGATTACGATGCCAGCGGCTTAGGTACCGACTTTACACTTCGTTACGGTGCTTTTTTAGAACAATTAGAATTTATATTTGATGTACAATATCAAATGGCAAATTACGACACTCCTTATACCAGTTATAAGAAAAACAACTTTAAGCAAACTGTTTTAGGAGCAAAATATCTAATTTATGATCCTTATAAAAATTATAAAAGAGAGGTTAATATTTACAGCTACAAAGCCAATCGTAATTTCCAGTGGCGCGAATTGATTCCGGCGGTTTCTGTTTTTGCAGGAGCTAATTTTGTCGGAGCCAATAATCCCTATTATTTTTCTCCGGATGGTGCTATTTCTCCTAAAGTTTCCCTGATTACTCAAAACATCTTAGGTGGAGGATCTTGGGTTTTTGTTACTAATATTATTGCCGATTATATCGGTACAGATTACCCAAGTTACGGATATGTATTAACTTTGACGCACGGATTTAATGATAAATGGTCCGGTTTTGTTGAAAATCAAGGCTATAAAAGCGACTTCTACAGCGATTCGATTATTCGCGGAGGCGCAGCTTTTCTTCTGTCCTCAAATATGCAGGTTGATGCTTCTATAAGTACTAACTTTAAAAACACACCTTCTGTTTTGTATGGAGGAGTTGGAATATCATGGCGTTACGACGGATGGTATAAAGAAAAAGTAATAGAAGCTAAAAACGATGCCAGAGCTAAAAAGAACCCTGACAACGAAAAAAGTGTTGATTACCAAGAAAAAGAAAGAAGGCGAAAAGCCAAATATGAATAAAATTTAATAAACAAACCCTCCTAAAAGGGACATCAATATCACATTAATGATTACAATTAAAGAAGCCAAAAGCAAAAAAGAATTAACCGAATACATTAAATTCCCTTTCTCTGTATATAAGGACAATCCGTATTGGGTACCGCCAATCATTTCAGATGAATTGGAATCTTTTGACAAAACAAAAAATCCTGCTTTTGACAATGCTGAAGCATACTTTTATCTGGCATACAAAGACAATAAAATTGTTGGACGTATTACTGCAATTATCAACTGGTCTGAAGTTAACAATCAGCATAAGAGAAAAGTCCGTTTTGGATGGTTTGATGTAATTGATGATATTGAAGTTACCAAAGCTCTATTAGAAAAAGTGTATGAATTAGGAAGAAAACATAATTTAGAACACGCCGAAGGTCCAATGGGATTCTCTAATCTGGATAAAGTGGGTCTTTTAACAGAAGGTTACGATCAGGTTGGAACCATGATTACCTGGTACAATCATCCTTATTATGTAACACATTTAGAACAGTTAGGATTTCAGGTAGAAAAACAATATATCGAAAGTATATTTCCATTTTCGAATGTAAAACCTGAGTTTTTCCAAAAAGCGACAATTTTAATAAAGAAACGTTATGAACTTAAGGCTCTTACTTTTACTAAAACAAAAGATATTATGCCTCATGTAGACAAAATGTTTGATTTATTTAATGAAACGTACGCAAACCTGGCTTCGTTTGTCGCTATTTCGGATGTTCAGAAAGAATATTTTAAAAAGAAGTACATTAGCTTTATTAACCCTGAATACATCAAATTTATCGTAGATAAGGATGATAAATTAGTTGCTTTCAGCATTGTAATGCCCAGTTTCACAGAAGCTTTACAAAAAATAAAAGGAAAATTATTTCCGTTTGGCTTTTTACAATTATTGAAAGCCAGAAAACACAGTAAAGACGTTGTTTTTTACCTCATCGGAGTTCATCCCGAATATCAAAACAAAGGGGTTACAGCAATTATTTTTGATGAATATTATAAAACGTTTTCTGAAAAAGGAATTCAAAACTGCATTAGAACACCGGAGCTATTAGAGAACAACGCGATTCATTTACTTTGGAAAAACTTTGACCCAATTATTCATTGTCAGAGAAAAACTTATTTGAAGAATCTTTAATTTTTAATGTTCTGTGAACAGTATTTCTTTAGTGTTCAGTAGCTTCTTACAATTATAAAAATAAAAAAACCATTCGCCCCCAAACGAATGGTTTTTAACTTCATAGTCACTTTCATTTATTTTTTATTCCACTTTGCAATCTACTTTTGATAAAGTATTTTTTGCATCAAATTTTAATTTGCTTTTATCTTTAAAGGAGAATTTCCCGTTTGCTTCCACGACATCACCATATCCTTCAATAAAAGCACCGTCTTTTTGCAGAAAAGCTACTTCTCTAATAGAAGAAACTCCTTCAGACATAAACGTATAATCGGCAATTAAAGTATCTCCTTTCATGTTTCCAATTAAGCTTCCTTCATTTTTATCTTTTCCTACTATATTATAGCTTAATTTTCCGTTTACTTCCTGATGGGAGTTTACATTAAAACTCATTTCTATTACACTTCCGTTCGATCTCCAGGCATAACATTGATCTCCGGCAGGTTCTACAATTTCGGCTTCTTTTGGCGGGCTTGGAGTAATTTGTACCGGCTCTGTTGTAGTAGTTTCTTTTTTACAGGAAGAAAGAACTATTAAAATCAGGGTCGTTATAGTGATAACTTTTTTCATACTTGTCTTTTTTTTATTTTGTTGATTATGAAATAAAATTACCTCAAATAAAAAAAAATCCATTCTTAGATAGAATGGATTTTTTACATAATTCCCATGTGGGAAAATTTATTCTAAAAATAATTACGAAACGTCTACTGTTGTACGTTCTGCAATTTCTTTGTAAGTTCCGTTTGTTAATTTCTCACGAATTGCTTCAAAAGCTGTTAATGTCTCTTCGATATCTGATAATGTATGAGAAGCTGTTGGAATCATTCGTAATAAAATAATTCCTTTTGGAATAACAGGATATACAACAATAGAAAGGAAAATACCATAGTTTTCTCTTAAATCGTTTACCATTACCATAGCTTCAGGAATACTTCCTTCCAGGTAAACCGGTGTAATACAAGTATTAGTATCTCCAATATTGAATCCTTTTTCTTTAAGACCGCTTTGTAATGCATTTACATTTTCCCAAAGTTTATCTTTAATTGCAGAAGACTGACGCAATAATTCTAAACGTTTCAATGAACCGATTGTCTGAATCATTGGTAATGCTTTTGCAAACATTTGAGAACGTAAATTGTATTTTAAGTAATCAATAACTGTTTTATTAGCTGCTACGAAAGCACCAATATTAGCCATAGATTTTGCAAAAGTAGAAAAGTAAACATCAATTTGATCCTGAACTCCCTGCTCCTCACCTGCTCCGGCTCCTGTTTTACCAAGTGTTCCAAAACCGTGTGCATCATCAACTAATAATCTGAAATTGTATTTTTGTTTTAAAGCAACAATTTCTTTTAATTTTCCTTGCTGACCACGCATTCCGAAAACCCCTTCAGTGATGAATAAAATTCCTCCTCCGGTTTCTTCAGCCATTTTAGTAGCACGCTGCAAGTTTTTCTCCATACTTTCCAAATCATTGTGTTTGTATGTGAAACGTTTACCCATGTGCAAACGAACACCATCAATGATACAGGCATGTGAATCAACATCATAAACAATAATATCATTTTTAGTAACCAAAGCATCAATGATAGACACCATTCCCTGGTAACCAAAATTCAATAAATAAGCAGATTCTTTCATTACGAACTCAGCCAATTCATTTTCTAATTGTTCGTGATACGTAGTGTGTCCAGACATCATACGAGCTCCCATTGGATAAGCTGCACCAAACTGAATTGCCGCATCTGTATCTGCCTGACGAACTTCAGGATGATTTGCTAAACCTAAATAATCATTTAAACTCCAGTTTAAAATATTTTTTCCGTGAAATTGCATTCTTGGACCCAACTCTCCTTCTAACTTTGGGAAAACATAATAACCTTCTGCCTGAGAAGCCCATTTTCCTAAAGGTCCTTTATTGTCCTGAATTCTTTCGAATAAATCTTTTACCATAATATAGTGTAGTAATTTTTTTAACTTAATCAGCGAGCAAAAATAATCATTATTATTCTAAAATTCAGAGTGTCATTTATTTTTATTAAAAAAATATCAATACGTTTTTTTTAACAAGATTTACCCTTTAAATAATTCCCTGAAAAAGCGCTAAAATTATCTGTAAACATGATTTTTATCATAATAAAAGATAAAATTGTCTTTTATTTTTGACTAGTATTTAAAACGAAAACAAAACCCAGATAATATGAAAAGAAATACTAAATTTTTAATCAAAATGAGCATACTATTTTGTTCGTTTTTTATGCTTCTTTTATTAGGAAGCTGCAAAAAAGAGGAAGCACATAATTACGCCGATATTATGACTGAAGGCGAAATGGAAGCTGAGCTTACATCGCCTCCTCATGTTCCAAAACCAGTTGGAAACAGAACCGCCATGAAATTGAAATTAAACATGGAAATCAAGGAACAGGAAGGCACTATGACCGATGGTGTAAAATATACATATTGGACATTTGGAGGTTCTGTTCCCGGAAGTTTTATCAGAACGCGTGTTGGCGACGAAGTTGAATTTCACTTAAAAAACCATCCTGACAATAAACTGCCTCACAACATCGATTTACATGCTGTAACTGGTCCAGGTGGTGGAGCGACTTCTTCTCTCGTAGCGCCGGGACATGAAAAAGTTTTTAGCTTTAAAGTAATCAATCCCGGATTGTATGTATATCACTGCGCTACAGCTCCTGTTGGGATGCACATTGCAAATGGTATGTACGGCTTGATTTTGGTTGAACCAGAAGGCGGACTTCCTACTGTCGATAAAGAATACTATGTAATGCAGGGCGATTTTTACACTCAGGGTGAATATGGAGCCAAAGGTCTTCAGCCGTTTGACATGAACAAAGCAGTAAAAGAAACACCTGATTATGTTGTATTTAACGGAAAAGTAGGTTCGTTAACAAACGGAAATGAATTAACTGCAAAAGTTGGTGAAACGGTTCGTTTATTTGTTGGAAACGGCGGTCCAAATTTAGTTTCTTCTTTCCATGTAATTGGTGAAATATTTGACAATGTACACGTTGAAGGCGGAAGCATGGTTAACAAAAATGTACAAACGACTCTTATTCCTGCCGGCGGTGCTGCAATTGTCGATTTTAAAGTAGAAACTCCCGGAACTTTTATTTTGGTAGATCATTCTATTTTCAGAGCATTTAATAAAGGGGCATTGGGAATGTTGAAAGTAGAAGGAAAAGAGAACAAAAACATTTATTCCGGAACCATTCAGGAAGGTATTTATCTGCCTGAAGGCGGAACGATTCAGAAAATGCCCGGTGGACCAACTGCAAAAACTACAATTCCAAAACGAACAGTTACCGAGAAAATTAATATTGGTAAAGAAATTTTTGGAACTACTTGTTTCGCCTGTCATCAATCTGAAGGGCAAGGAATTCCGAGTACTTTTCCTCCTTTGGCAAAATCAGATTATCTAAATGCCGATTCTAAACGTGCTATTAAAACAATTCTGCATGGTTTAACCGGAGAAGTAACCGTTAATGGCAAAAAATACAACAACGTTATGCCTTCCCAGAATTTATCTGATGATGAAATCGCAAATGTACTGACCTACATTTATAACAGCTGGGGAAATAATAAAACAGAAGTTACACCAGAAATGGTAAAAGCATTAAGATAAACAGCAAACAAACAGCATGAAAAAATACATTTTCATACTAACTCTCTTTTTCTCTGTGTTTAGTGTCATGAAAGCGCAGGAAAAAGGAATGGCTTTCATTAAAGAGGGATCTTTTGTCCCTCTTTATGGAGCTGTTTCCAAAAATCCTGTAGTTGTGAAGTCATTTTATATAGATGTTTATCCTGTAACTAACAGTCAGTTTTTAGAGTTTGTCAAAAAAAATCCTTCCTATCGAAAATCAAAAATAAAAGGAATTTTTGCTGACAAAAGTTATCTCTCTTATTGGATAAACGATTTTGATTTTGGAAACGCAAAACCAAATTCGCCAGTTACAAGTGTTTCTTGGTTTGCTGCTAAAAAATACTGTGAATGTGAAGGCAAACGATTAGCCACAATGGACGAATGGGAATATGTAGCAATGGCCGACACCAAAAAAATAGATGCCCGAACCAAAAAAGAATTCAACGAATATATTTTATCCTGGTACGAGAAATCGAGAACTTACGAAAATGAAATTGGTAAAACATTCAAGAATTATTGGGGCGTTTATGATATGCACGGTTTAGTCTGGGAATGGACATCTGATTTCAACAGTATTTTTTTATCTGGCGAATCCAGAAAAGATAAAAGCAGCGATAAAAACCTTTTCTGTGGAGGCGCCTCAGTTAATGCATCCGATTTAATGGATTATGCCGCTTTTATGCGATACGCCTTCAGAGGAAGTTTGAAAGCACAATATTCTACAAGAAATCTTGGCTTTAGATGCGCAAGCACAACAAAACCAAAAATCTAATTTAAATTAGTTTGAAATGAAAAAAATAACAATTGTATTTCTTGCTCTTGCCTTATCTTTTTACAGTTGTAAAAAGGCCGACATAAAAGCAGAAAACAAAGCAGAAACAACAAAAGAAATCAGTGATTTATCTATTTACAATCTGCCTTCAAAATGGACAACTCAAGATGGAAATAATATTGAGTTAAAATCACTCAGAGGAAATGTTCTCGTAATGGTAATGATTTACACAAGCTGTAAAGCTGCATGTCCAAGATTAGTTGCCGATATGCGTGACATTGAATCCAAATTGAATAAAAAGTACAAACAAAATGTAAAATTAATCCTGGTAAGTATAGACCCAAAAACAGATACGCCTGAAAGATTAAAATCTTTTGCGATTGAAAATCAAATGAATCAGGCTCCGTGGATTTTCCTTCGTTCAACAGAAGAAAACACACGTGAGTTTGCAGCAGTTTTGGCTGTTAATTATAAAAAAATATCTCCTATTGATTTTTCGCATTCGAATATTATCAGTGTGTTTAATCCCGAAGGAGAATTGATTTTTCAGCAGGAAGGTTTGGGTGTAAATAATGAAAAAACTATCGAAGTAATAAATCAGGAAGCAGGGAAAATTTAGCGGATTTATTTTAAAACACATAGAAACATAGATTTCAGAAAAACTACACAGATAATTTAAAAAAATCTAGATTTTAACTCATAGCTCTCTATGTATTTTAAAAGAAAGTAAATTAAATAGGTTAATTAGTAAGAAACAAGAGTTTGATTTTGGAAAAAATCAGCTCTTGTTTTTTATTTATATACTTACTCAATGATTGAATTGATAATTTCTAAACAGTTTTAATTCCTGCAAGGTTTCAAAAACCTCATAGGTATTTATTTTTACATATCCAGATACCTGTAAGGTTTTTGAAACCTTGCAGGAAAAACTTCTAAATGAAATTTTTCATTTTTACTTAATTAATAATATTCTATAAATATATCGTTCCTCGGGAATTTATTTACGGGAATTATTGGAACGAAAATTTATTACAGATACCATCATTAAAACCAATCCCAAAACCAAAAGAATACTCAATATCAAAATACTTTGAAAATATCCAGGGATTGTTCCTTCTTCAAAAAACAAAAACCAACCTTGCAAAAACAATAAAATCTCTGTAAAAATATATCCAAAAATAAAGCACTTCACTCCTATTTTTAATATTGAAGAATTAACAGAAAGTATTTTATTTTGCAGTAAAATTCCAAACAAAAACCCCGTTATGATTCCTAAAGTGGTTAAATGAATAAAACCAATTACAAAGTTTCTAATTTGATGTGAAACCTCGGCCAAATTTGGAAAAATAGTAAGCAATTGAATTCCGATTTTCAAAATCAAAGAGCACAATGCCAGACTATAAACCATTTTTGTGGTTTTATCTAAATTACTTTTAAAATGACTAATTTGAGGTTTTAGCATTTTATAAAAATAGAGAAAAGCTACTAATTGAATCAAAACTCCTAAACCATTGATATAATTCAAAACATTATTTTCGACAAACCACCGTATTGGGAAAGTAACCGTTAATAATGTAGAAATAATTATTAGCAAATAAAACTTCTTAAATTTCACTTCATCGATTTTATTTTGAAATTGTTTTAAAAATAAAGCTAAAATCGCCAATACAAACCAGCCATTAAATTGAAAATGAAGGAAAAACTGAATCGCAATCTGATAAAAAGTACTTTGTTTTCCTAACATACTTACGGCCGGACCAAGACACCAGACACTACATGTCGATAAAATCATAAATAAAATGGAAACCAATAAAAGTCTTTTCGATGGAGATTTATCTTTAGAACAATCTTTCCAAACCAAACGGCAAAAAACATAACTCAGCAAAATATGTATCGTTGAAAATATGATCGAAAACAAAGCATATCCCTGAATTGGAAAAGCAATCATCATTCCTATAACTGAAAATTCTGTCAGCCAGAATAAACGATTGTAAATCGGTTTCTGTCTTTTTTCTTTCGGAATAAAAAAATGAACGACCAAAACATAAACAATCATATAAACCCAGCCTAACATAGCAACATGAGAATGCGCATGAAGCAAAAAACTATAGTTTAAAAAATCTAATGGAAACAAATATATAAACCGCATTAATAATCCGAAAACGCACGCAATCAGAAAATTAAAAAAACAGCAGAGTATCCAGGTTTTTTGAGAATTCATAAATGAATAAATTTTATTTAAACACATAGGGACATAGATTTTGCAAGCATTTAAAAGGCGTTTCACTTGCATGAATACACATAGCTATGTGTAAAAATCTAGATTTTCTAAAATCGTCTTTTAAGTTTGTTAAAATCTATATTTCTATGTGTTTTTTTTAGTAAAACTCAATTCGTTAAAAAATAACATTTCTTGAAATAAAAAACACCGATAATTATCATTTATCAGATAGGCTATCGGTGCTTTTCGAATTAATAAAATTAACCTTTATTCTGCTTCAACAAAGTCTTTTTCTAAAACGACTGCTTTTGGAAATAAGATGTTATTTTCCAAATGAATGTGTTTGTGTAAATCTGCCTCAAACTCTTTCAACATCGCAAAAGTCACTCTGTAAGTCGTACAAGCGTCTGCTGGTGGCGTGTAATTATTGGTCAATTCGGCAATTGCTCTAAAACGTTCGCCTTCATTATCGTGTTCGTGCATCATCATCGCAATCGGATTTGAAACGGTTCCGAAAGAAGGCTGGTGTAAAATCCCGTCTGATTCTTTCGTTTTTATCATTCTTTTTACAAAAGGAAACAATATCAATTCTTCTTTTTTCATGTGCTGTGACAATTCACCCGCACAGCCAATAAATAATTCATTAATCTTGAATAATTCAGGATGATTGGCTCCATGAACTTTGCACAATTTATCTAAAAACGGCAATAAAACATTCGTTTTTTCTTCTACATAACGATGATGCGTTTTCTCAATATAATCTGCCAGTAAATCTAAAGGCCAGGAATTAAAATCGATGCTTCCGTTGTTTTCTGATTGTGTAATTTGCAGAACATTCTCCAATAAAGTATCGGCATCGATATTTTGTTTTTCACAGACTTCTGTTACAGTTCGGTTTCCTTTACAACAAAAATCTATTCTGTATTTGGAGAAAACGGCAGCAGTTCTAAAATCCTCAGCCACAAACGATCCTATTGTTTTGTTTTTTAAATTTTCCATGATTCTTATATTTAAATATGTTTTTATTTTTTGTTTTTTAATGTCAGTTCAAATACAAACCAGGCCATTGTAATAAATCCGATTCCGAAGATTGAGTCTCCAATGGCACGAAGCCATTTCAGCGTAATCATTGCTGGTTGTTGCATTAATTCTGATGAACGAGCGTACCACATTCCGTGATTGATGCTTTCAATTGCCTGCCAAACTCCGATAGGAAGCAAACTCAGAATTGCCATCAGGAATAAACCAATATTTAAAGACCAGAAAGTAATTTTAAGCAGTTTATTATTCCAGCTTACGTTTCGATATAAGCTTCTCAATACAAATAATACCAAACCAATTCCAAGCATTCCGTACACTCCAAATAAAGCGGTATGCCCGTGTAAAGGTGTTGTATTTAATCCCTGAACATAGTACAATGCAATTGGCGGATTAATGATGAATCCAAAGATTCCCGCTCCGAGGAAATTCCAAAAAGCTACAGAAATCATAAAGTAGATTGGCCATTTGTAATCGGCAATCCATTGTGTTGATTTTGAGAGTTTATAGTTTTGATAGGCTTCAAATCCGATTAAAGTTAAAGGCACAACTTCTAAAGCACTGAAAGTAGCTCCAAGTGCCATAATCGCCGTTGGTGTTCCCGAGAAATACAAATGATGGAATGTCCCTAAAATTCCTCCAGACATGAAAATAATCGTCGCAAAAAGAACATTTAAAGTTGCAGTTTTCGTTTTTAATAATCCCAAACGAACAAACAAAAACGCAATTACAACCGTTGCAAATACTTCAAAGAAACCTTCCACCCAAAGATGCACAACCCACCATCTCCAATATTCTGCGATGGCTAAATTGGTTTGTCTTCCCCACATTAATCCCGCTCCGTAGAACATGGCAATGGCAGTACAAGAAACCAGGAACAAAATGATTAAGTTTTTCTCTTCTGTTTTTTTCTTCAAAACCGGAAGTAATGGACGGATCATTAATGCCAGCCATAAAAACAATCCCACTAAAAGAAAAATCTGCCAGAAACGACCCAAATCAACATATTCGTAACCTTGATGTCCAAACCAGAAATTTTGAACTAAATTCAGTTTCTGCATTACACCAAACCATTGTCCAGCCATTGAACCTAAAACAATAATTAGTAAAGCGACAAACAAAAAGTTAATTCCAAAACATTGAAATTTAGGGTCTTTGCCCGAAACTGCCGGAGCAATATATAATCCCGTTGCCAGCCAAGCCGTTGCAATCCAGAAAATGGCCAATTGTGTGTGCCAAGTACGCGTAACAGCATAAGGTAAAATCTGATCAATTGGAATTCCGTACAAACCATTTCCTTCGACACCGTAATGCGCCGTTATGATTCCGAAAACCATTTGCAGAACCATCAATAAACTCACAATCCAAAAGTATTTGACAACCAAACCCATTGATTTTGTTTTGCCATGCTTGATAATCGGATCTTCTTTTGGAAGCGGAAATTCTTCTTCTTCACCTGATTTTGCATGATAAAAAACTAAGATGCCGACACTTAAAATCAACAAAATAATACTTACTCCAGACCAGGCCAAAAGTTCAGTTGTTGCCGTATTTCCAACCAATTCGTCTGATGGCCAGTTGTGTGTATACGAAATGTTATTATCTGGACGATTCGTAACTGTAGCCCAGGTTGCCCAAAAGAAAAACGCATTCATTTTATGCATTCTTTCAACATCTGTGATAGAATTTTTCGGAATCGCATAGTCGCTTCTCAGTTTATCAAATTGAGGATCATTTGTAAAAAGACCTTTATAGTATTGGCTTAAATTTTCTATTGCAGCAACTCGATTTTCAGAAATTGTGAGCACTCCAGTTTCAGAATTGTATCGATTTGTTCTTAAATCTTGCTGCAATCTAACTTTCAAAGCCGACTGTTTTTCAGCATCTAATTCGGCATACTTTTTATTAAAATCTTTTTGTGCATAAATATCCAGTATAAAAACAGCTTCTCTGTGCAGCCAATCAGCGGTCCAGTCCGGGGCCACATAAGCACCATGTCCCCAGATCGATCCCACTTCCTGGCCTCCTATACTCTGCCAGATATTTTGTCCGTCTTTAATTTCGCTTTCGCTAAAAATAACTTTTCCGGAATCTGAAACAATCTCTTTAGGAACCGGAGGTGCCTGCTGATAAATTTCATATCCATAATAGCCCAGCACTGCAAATGAGATACTCATTACCAATGCAAAAACAATCCATAATTTTTTTTCTCTTTTCATCTTTTTTCTATTCAATAAAAGATAATTTTATCTTTTATTAGTGTTTAAAAAAACTCCAAACCTATTCCAGTATTTGGAGTCTTTGTTATTTACTCAACAATTAGTACACCTTTCATCATGGCTACGTGACCAGGGAAAGAGCAGATAAATGGATAAGAACCTTTTTTATCAATTGTAAATTCGATTGTATCTTCTTCGCCTCCACCTAACAATTTAGTGTGAGCGATTACAGAAGCTTTTTCAGATTCAGGAATATAATCAGTTGCTTTTGCGTCATTTGCTTTTAAGGCAAAGGCAGCTTGGTCTGTTCCTTCCTGAAGAATCACTAAATTATGCCCCATCGCTTCTTTTGGAATTTTTCCGACATGCTTTAAAGTCAATTTGATTGGTTTTCCGGCAACGGCTTTCAATTCATTGGTATTAAACTGCATTTGGTCATTTCCTTCAATAACTAATACATTTTCTTCAGTTGATGTTACCGGAGCCGCTTCTCCTTCTGTAGACGGTTCAGTTGTTTCTGTCTGATCAGCCGGAGCTGTTTCTTTTTTACCGCAAGAAGTAACTGCTAAAAATCCCATTAAGATTAGTACTGAAATTTTGGTTTTTGTATTCATTTTTAAGATAATTTATTAAATGTTAATCGTTTGTATTTAATGTTTTTAGGAAGAAATCGCCTGATTTTACATCTGATGCCAGCTGTTCTAAAGTTGTTTTAGTCAGCATTTCTAAAAGCAGGCCTCTTATTTTTTTAAATTCATGATGTATGGGACAAGGATGCTCTTCAGAACATTCTTTTAGTCCAATCCCACAACCACTGTAAATTTTATTTCCGTCAATTGCATCCACAATCTGGATTAATTTTATTGATTTTACAGCTTCGCTTGAAACCTCGAAACCACCTCCTACTCCTTTTGCCGAATGAATGATTCCGTTTTTGGTCAAAATCTGCATGATCTTGGCCGTAAAGGGTTCTGGAGAATCAATTTCTTTCGCAACATCTTTTATTCCAACCCTAATTCCTTTAGAAGATTTGGTTGCAATAAAAATAGAAGCTCTAATTCCGTACTCACACGCTTTTGAAAACATACATTCATCAATTAATTCTTTACAAAGATATAGAGGTTTTACATAAAAGACAAATTTATCTTTAATTAATTTTAAAGCTTACAAATCTTATTTATAATGAAACTAATTAGTGATTAAAAAATGACTTATTCCTCCCTTTACTTTTATAAAAACCAATTTTAATTCTAACTTTGAGAGTAATAATTACCTAATTTAAAAATAATGGCTTTAAGCAACTCGAAAGATTTAAAACTAGCTGTTCTTATCGATGCCGATAATGTTCCGTATAGTAATGTAAAAGGCATGATGGAAGAAATTGCAAAGCTTGGAACTCCAACCACCAAAAGAATTTATGCCGATTGGACCAAACCAAATGCAAACGGCTGGAAAGGTGTTTTATTGGAGCATGCTATTACTCCTATTCAACAGTACAGTTACACAGTTGGAAAAAACTCTTCAGATTCTGCTTTGATTATTGATGCAATGGATTTGCTTTATTCGGGAAAACTAGATGGATTCTGCATTGTTTCGAGCGATAGTGATTTTACTCGTCTTGCTATTAGACTCCGCGAATCAGGGATGAAAGTAATCGGAATTGGAGAAAAGAAAACTCCAAGTTCTTTTATTGTAGCCTGCGACCGATTTATTTACATTGAAGTTTTGGATGGAGCCACTCAAAAGAAAAAACCAAAAGTCGCGGCTGCGGATACCAAAAAACCTGTCGAAAAACCTGCTGAAAAAGCATTACACAAAATTGACAAACAAACCATTGAACTTATCGAAGCCACAATCGAAGATATCGAAGATGATGACGGCTGGGCTTTTCTTGGAGACGTTGGAAACTTAATCGTAAAGAAAAAACCTGAATTTGACCCCCGAAATTATGGTTTTTCTAAGCTCACACCAATGTTGAAATCTTTGACTGATATTCTGGAAATTGATGAAAGAGAATCGGACAAAAAAGGAATCAAACACGTTTATGTACGTTTAAGATTCAACTAAATTATAGCATTTATTACCTTTTAATTCTTTAAAAACATGAGAAAGAAATTCTTTATTTACGGATTCTTATTGTTTCTAATTGTTCTTGCAATTTATTATTACACTGGGCGAGGTTATTTACTCGTTTTTATTATTCCGCTTTTGCTAATTGTAGGCGCTTACAATGCCTCTCAGGAAAAACATGCTATTTTAAGAAACTTCCCAGTCTTGGGTTATTTCCGATATTTATTCGAAATGATTGCCCCGGAAATTCAGCAATATTTTATAGAAAGATCTACAGACGGAAAACCTTTCTCCAGAAATCAGCGTTCCCTGGTTTACCAAAGAGCTAAAAACATTGATTCTAGCACTCCTTTTGGAACTCAATTAAATTTAAATACCGAAAACTACGAAGGAATAAAACATTCTATTTTTCCGGCAAAAGTAAACGAGGAATTGCCTCGCGTATTGGTTGGCGGAAAAGATTGCAAACAACCTTATTCTGCTTCTTTATTTAATGTTTCTGCAATGAGTTTTGGTTCATTGAGTGAACATGCAGTTCGTGCCATTAATATTGGTGCTAAAAAAGGGAATTTCTACCAAAATACAGGAGAAGGCGGACTAACGGAATTTCATCTTGCCGGAGGTGGAGATATTACCTGGCAAATTGGTACAGGCTATTTTGGATGCCGTGATGCAGAAGGAAATTTTAGTCCGGAAAATTTTGCAGAAAAGGCAAATCTTCCCAATGTAAAAATGATTGAAATCAAACTTTCTCAAGGTGCAAAACCTGGTCACGGCGGAGTATTACCAGCTGCTAAAAATACGGAGCAGATTGCTAAAATTAGAGGAGTTGTTCCTCACACTATGATTCTTTCTCCTCCCGGACATCATGCTTTTTCTGATGCGAAAGGATTAATTCATTTTATAAAACAGCTTCGTGATTTATCAAACGGAAAACCAATTGGTTTTAAACTTTGTATTGGAAATACCGCAGAATTTGAAAACATCTGTCAGGAAATGATTAATGAAGATATTTACCCGGATTTCATTACAGTTGACGGTGCTGAAGGTGGAACAGGTGCCGCTCCTTTAGAATTTGCCGATGGTGTTGGAATGCCTTTTGAACCGGCATTGATTTTTGTTAATCAAACATTGGTTCGTTTAGGAATTCGTGATAAAATGCGCATTATCGGAAGTGGAAAAATTATTTCTGGTTATTCTATTTTACATGCCGTAGCTCTTGGTGCAGACATGTGCAACAGCGCAAGAGGATTTATGTTTTCTTTAGGCTGTATCCAGGCACTTCGTTGCCATAATAACGAATGTCCAACAGGAGTTGCGACTCAAAACAAAATGCTGATGAAAGGTTTGGTTGTAACCGATAAATCTGAAAGAGTTTATCATTTTCATAAAAACACACTTCATTCTGCCAATGAACTTTTAGCTGCAGCCGGCAAAAACAGTTTTGCCGATGTGGATATTAATATTTTTATGCGAGGTGACGAATTTGCCAATTTATCAGACATGTATTTCCCTGATAATTTGAAAAATGTTACTCAGTTCTCTTAAATAAAAAAAGCCTCTTCAAAATTCTGAAGAGGCTTTTTTAAAGTCAATTTTAATTACAATTTTGCTGTTTCTTTATTTGGTTCAGCAGTTCCTTCTAAAACTGCCAATTCTTCTTTATTTACTAATTGTTGTGCTAAAATAGCATTATTATAAGCTAAGAAATAAACATCAAAAGAAACTCCTTCATTGATTAATTCAGTAGAGATTTGATTATTCTTGATCATTTCTCTCAACAAGTCAGGAAACGACTCTTTGTAGGCTCTCATGTTTTCGTCTGTTTCTTCTAAGTTTGTTTCGATTCTAATTTCAATTTTGTTGTCATTCAGGAAAGCTTTTGCGGCTGTACTTGTAATTCCATGACCTTTTATAGAAGAAGAATTATTGTAAGTACTCACATGTTCCTGAATTTTCTGTTTGGTATTTTTACAACTAATTAAAAATAATGCAAAAGCGAACGCAAATGCGATTTGGGTAATTTTTTTCATAAATTATTGGTTTTATAGTTATTTTTTAACTCAAACATAACTAATTTATAATATAAAAACAACATTTAATCGACAAAAACTAACTCTTAATCGTTTGAATACAAATCATTTACAAGAATAAAAACAGGGAATTTGTAAGAATAAAAAGGTTTATTTCACAGTTAACACTAAACGGCAAATACAAAAAAGTCTCCTTAAACTTGATTTAAAGAGACTTTCATTATGTAAGAATTAAAGCGAGTAAAAACGATTATTTTATTTTAAAAAATCTTTCAGTGATTCTCCTTTTAGAATCTCTTTATCTAAAACGGTATTATCATCAGCAAGAAAATAAACATCAAACTGAACTCCTTCTTCAATTAATTGTCTTGGAATCTGATCCTTGTCAAGCATTTGTTTTATCAATTTTGGAAAAGAAATTACAGCCGCTGACTTATTGGCTTCATTTTGCTCTAAATTGGTTTCAAATCGCAGTTCGATTTTATCATCATTTATATAACCTCTGGCAGTTGTAAGCGTTACATCATCTGCCCTAAAACCTGGAGCAATTGTTTTATTATAAGTTACAACATATTCCTGAAGCTTTTGCTTGGTATTTTTACAGCTTACAAGCATTAATACCATCGTTAATGCAAAGGCAATTTGGCTTATTTTCTTGATCATAATTTTTTTATTTTAATTTCTGAAGTCTTAATAATGCCTCAAGATAGTAATAATCTGCGTAATTTATAGAACAATCGATCTCACTGTTCGCGGGTTTATGTCCAGTTGAATGTAATAAGAATGCCGAATTAACGTCATGACTCTGATAATGATCTGAAAGTGAAGCAATCATTTTTTTCGCTTTTGTCAGATACTCATTTTTCAAATTCTTGTCTTTTGTATAAGCACTTAACTCTAAAAGTGCCGAAGAAACAATGGCTGCGGCCGAAGCATCTCTTGGTTCGTTTGGAATATTTGGCGCATTGAAATCCCAATACGGAATTAAATCTTCTGTGGTCAATCTATCCAAATACACTCTTGCTAATTTATGAGCAAAATCTAAAAACTTAAAATCTTTAGTTTCTCTGTACGTCATTGTAAATCCATAAATTGCCCAAGCTTGTCCTCTAGCCCACATACTGTCATCACTGTACCCCTGAGCAGTTCTTCCTTTTATTTTTTTACCAGTTTCAAAATCATAAATGATCACGTGATAAGAAGTATTATCCGGTCTAAAATGATTCGCCATTGTCGTTTCGGCATGTTTTACGGCAATATCGTATAACTTTTTATTTCCGCCATTTTTTGAAGCCCAAAACAATAATTCCAAATTCATCATATTATCAATAATAGTATTATGACCGCCCATTTTATTATGAGGCCAGGACTGAATTGTTCCTACTTTAGGATTAAAAAGTGTTGCCAAAGTATCAGCAGTTTTTAGGATAATTTCTTTGTATTCCGGATTTTTAGTCAATCTGTATCCGTTTCCGAAACTATTAAAAACCTGAAAACCTAAATCGTGATCTCCGGCTTTGCTGACAGACAAAGGCGTTAAAAAACGACTGAATTTATCGGCTTCTTTTTCCCATTTTTTATCTTTTGTTGCTTCATATAAAAACCACAATTCGCCAGGCCAGAATCCGCTTGTCCAGTCTTTGTAGCCAACAAATTTCCATTCTTTACTTCCGTTTGGAACTGTTCTTGGTGAAGTTCCGTCGTTTGGAATTACTTTTAATGTTTTAGAAGCTTGTTCTGCACAATATTCCAACTGTTTTGTAATATTAAACGTTTTGTTTTTTTGAGAATAACCTTGATTTCCTAAAAGAAACAAAGCAGTAAGTAGCGTAAAAAATCTTGTATACATGTGGTCGATAGTTTGTTTAATCGATAAATTTAGGAAATAAAGTAAATCGATTTGGGTTTTGTATTTTTAGATGCCTAGAATTGGATTATTGATTACCTTGTTTTAGGATTTTTGGTTTCGTTTGTCATTCCGAGGAACGAGGACACGAGTGATAACGAACTGGCGAAGCAATCATACTAGAAACTCCGCAAGGAGAATCGCCAATCTTTGTCGAATCACGAGTGTGATTCCTCGTTCCTCGGAATGACAAACAAGACTTAATTTGTTTTAAAAATTTCATATAAATTTGCTTTTAACCAAATCCCTTCTAAACTTGAAAAAACTAAGAATCTACTACACCATAATTTTCTTCTTCATCATTTTCCTCGGAATCCTTTCAAGAAAAATCTCTTTCATTCCATTATGGATAGGCGATTTTTTATATGCTGTAATGATTTATTTTTTAGTTCGAATATTTCTTCCGTTTAAAAATACTTTCTTAATTGCATTGCTTTCTCTGTTGATTTGTTATGGCATTGAATTTTTGCAATTATACCAGAGCGAATGGATAATAAAACTTAGAAAAACTCTTTTTGGAAGATACGTGTTAGGTCAGGGATTTTTATGGTCGGATATTATTGCCTATACTTTTGGAATACTAACTGCTTTTATTGTAGAAAGATTTACTTCGAATTTTCTTAATCGAAAGTCTGTGTGATTTTATCAATATTTAAACTATTGGCCATTGCCATAAATATTTGATAATAGGTTCCTTTATTATCGTACAATTCATCATGAGTTCCTTTTTCGACACATCTTCCTTTTTCTAAAACAATGATATTGGACGCATCGATTATTTGAGAAATACTATGCGAAATGATAATAACGGTTCTGTCTTTTTTTATGGCATCTAAAGATTTTTTAATCTGCTCGGTAGCAATAGCATCTAAACTTGCTGTTGGTTCATCCAGAAAAATGATGGGTGGATTCTTAAGAAAAAGCCTTGCAATGGCAATTCGTTGTTGCTGTCCGCCCGAAAGTAAATGTGCATCCGAATCGTACCCCTTTGGTAACTGTATTACCTGTTCATGAATGTAGGCTTGTTTTGCTGCTTCGATAACTTCTTTCTGAGAAGCTTCAGGTTTTCCGTATAAAATATTCTCTGCAACCGTTCCTTTAAAAATGTGGTTTTTCTGTAGAACCAAACCGATGTTTTTACGCAGAAAATCGGTATTGTAATCTGCTAAATCCACTCCATCCAGCAAAATCTGACCTGACGATGGCAGATAAAATTTATCCAGTAAATTAATAATAGTACTTTTCCCGGCACCACTTAATCCGACCAGAGCAGAAGTTTCATTCGGTTTAACCGTAAAATTTATATCGTACAATGCCTGAGTTCCGTTTGGATAAACAAAATCAACATTTTTGACTTCGATTAATCCGATAATTTTTTCGGGGATATAATTACCGCTAGTCTCCACTTCTTTTTCTGCTTCCAGAATATCAAAGAAACCTTCAGAATAAATTAAGGCATCGTTTACTTCATCATAAATTCGATGTAATTGACGAATTGGCGACGAAACATTATTAAACAACATAATATGAAACATAATTGCCCCAATGGTCATTTGATTATTCAATACAAAATAAGCGGTCAGGATTATGATGATTACAACTCCAATCTGTTCCACAAAACTTTTAATACTTTCAAAAATAAAACTGGTTTTACGGGTTTCCAGTTGATTCTCGGTCATTTCAAACTGAATCTTTTCATGTCGATCCGCTTCTGTAGATTCGCGTACAAAAGATTTAATCACCGTTATTGATTCGATTAAACTTATGATTCCGTTATTTTTAGTTTCCCGATAATTACGCATTCTTCTTCTGAATCCGCTTAATCTTGTTGCTTGCAATTGGCTAATATAAAAGTAAATCGGAATAATACATAAGCTTACCAAGCCGACATAAACATTGGCATAAAACATAATAACCAAAGCCACAAAAGCATTAGCAAATAAGGGAAGAATATCAATAAAAAAGTTTTGGACTAATCGTGTCAAACTGCTGATTCCGGCATCAATTCTGGTTTGCAGTTTCCCGCTTTCATTTTCATCAGAAGTATAAAATTCCATTCTGTAGCTTAGAATTTTTTCTACTATGGTTTGAGAAATATCACGAGCAATAAAAATACGGAGTTTTTCACCATAAAATTTCTGGCCAAACTGAACAACAGAATTCACCAATTCCTTGACTAGCAAAACAATACTAATAATCCCTAAAAGATGAAAACCTTTTGATAAAGGCTCATGCGCAACCATCAAATTATTAATTGTATCGACAGTATATTTTAAGATTACTGCATTAACCTGCGCTGCAAAAGATCCTAAAAATGTAAGCAGTAAAGTAGCAATTACCATTTTTCTGTAAGGTTTTACAAAAGGCAGGATTTTTTTATAGAGTACAGATAATTGCATTTATTTCATTTTTAGGCAACATATCAAATATAAGAATTCTAAATTTGTGTTGAAAATCATTTAAACACTTAATGCTATGAAACTCGTTTTCGCTTCAAACAACAAAAATAAAATAGCCGAAATTCAAAGTATGCTTCCTGAAAGCATTAAAATATTAAGTTTAGAAGACATTAATTGTTTTGAAGATATTCCTGAAACCGCTGATACCATAGAAGGAAATGCGATTTTAAAAGCCGATTATGTAACACAAAAATTTGGTTACAACTGTTTTGCAGACGACACCGGCTTAGAAGTTCAGGCTTTAAACGGTGAACCCGGAGTTTATTCTGCGAGATATGCCGGCGAACAAAAAAATGCCGATGATAATATGAATAAACTTCTGGAAGCTTTAAAAAATGAAGAAAGCAGAAACGCTCAGTTCAAAACCGTTATCACTTTAAATCTGGACGGAAAACAATATTTATTCACAGGAATTGCAAAAGGAGAAATTACAGAAACCAAAACAGGAACAAACGGTTTTGGATACGACCCGATTTTCAAACCTGAAAATTTCGACAAAACCTTTGCAGAACTGCCATTGGAGACAAAAAATGCAATAGGTCATCGCGGAAAAGCGGTTCAGCAACTAATTGATTTCCTGAACGCCACAAAATAATTGTTTAAAATACAACATTTTAATACTTAAATTTTACATTTTAAGACGTGTTTTTGGGGCGAATTCGCGATTTCTTGCAAAAAATCATTTTACATAAATCGTAACTTTTTGATAATCAAATCATAACAAATACATAATTCTTGAAATTGCATTAGTTTATCTGAATAATTAACAGTAATTTTGCACCCTATTTTAAAAACACATATGAATAAATTTGAACAATTAGGATTAAATGAATCGTTACTGAAGGCGATTTTAGATCTAGGATTTGAAAATCCGTCAGAGGTACAGGAAAAGGCGATTCCCCTATTATTGGAAAAAGACACGGATATGGTTGCGTTGGCTCAGACAGGGACAGGGAAAACGGCAGCTTTCGGTTTTCCGCTAATTCAAAAAATTGATGCCGACAACAGAAATACACAAGCATTAGTTTTATCGCCAACACGCGAGTTATGTTTACAGATTACTAACGAACTTAAAAACTACTCTAAATACGAAAAAGGTATTAATGTGGTAGCAGTTTACGGAGGAGCTAGTATAACAGAACAAGCAAGAGAAATAAAGAGAGGTGCACAAATTATTGTGGCAACTCCAGGAAGAATGCAAGACATGATTAACAGAGGTCTGGTAAACATTAAAAATATAGATTACTGTATTCTTGATGAGGCTGACGAAATGTTAAACATGGGATTCTATGATGATATCGTATCTATTTTATCAGATACTCCAGATGAAAAAAGCACATGGTTGTTTTCTGCAACTATGCCGCAAGAGGTTGCAAGAATTGCAAAACAATTCATGAGCGATCCTCTAGAAATTACTGTAGGAGCTAAAAACTCTGGTTCATCTACAGTTTCTCACGAATTTTATTTAGTTAATGCTCGTGACCGTTACGAAGCTTTAAAACGTTTAGCTGATGCTAATCCGGATATTTTCTCTGTAGTTTTCTGTCGTACAAAAAGAGACACTCAGGCTATTGCTGAGAAGTTAATTGAAGATGGATATAGCGCTGCTGCGTTACACGGAGATTTATCTCAGGCACAACGTGACGGTGTAATGAAATCGTTCCGTGGAAGACAAATTCAGATGCTTGTTGCTACTGACGTTGCTGCTCGTGGTATTGACGTTGATAACGTAACTCACGTTGTAAACTACCAATTACCTGATGAGATTGAAACTTACAACCACCGTTCAGGTCGTACTGGTAGAGCTGGAAAATTAGGTACTTCTATTGTAATCGTTACAAAAAGTGAATTACGTAAAATTTCTTCTATCGAAAGAATCATCAAACAAAAATTCGAAGAAAAATCTATTCCTTCCGGAATCGAAATCTGCGAAATTCAGTTATTACACTTAGCAAACAAAATTAAAGATACTGAGGTTGATCACGAAATTGACAACTATTTACCAGCAATCAACAATGTTCTTGAAGATTTATCTAAAGAAGAATTGATCAAGAAAATGGTTTCGGTAGAATTTAACCGTTTCATCGCTTATTACAAAAAGAACAGAGACATTTCTGTTTCTGGTGGCGAAAGACGTGAAAGAAGTGATTCTGAACCAAGAGAGTTCAATAATAATGGTGCAGTTCGTTATTTTGTAAACATCGGTTCCAGAGATAACTTTGACTGGATGTCATTAAAAGATTACTTAAAAGAAACATTAGATTTAGGTCGTGATGATATCTTTAAAGTTGATGTAAAAGAAGGATTCTCTTTCTTTAACACTGATCCACAGCATACTGACAAAGTAATGGACGTTTTAAACAACGTACAATTAGAAGGTCGTCGTATCAATGTTGAAATTTCTAAAAATGACGGCGGAGGAAGACGTGACCACAACAACCGTGGAGGAAGACGTGATTCTGGAAGAAGAGACGGAAACTTTGCTCCAAGACGTGAAGGCGGATTTAGAAGTGATAGAAATTCTTCAAGAGACGGAGGTTCACGCGAAGGTGGTTTTAGAAGCGACAGAAATTCATCTGCTCCAAGAAGAGAAGGTGGCTTTAGAAGTTCTGCTCCAAGAAACGAAAATGGTGGTTCTGACAGAGCTCCAAGACGTTCAGAAAACTTTGGCGACAGCTCAAGACCAAGAAGATCAAGAAGAGATTAATCATTCAATTTCTCAAATACAAAATCCCGAATTCCAAACTTATCTGGAATTTGGGATTTTTTTATACCAGGAATTTTGTAGTTCTCAAATGAGTTTATAATCCAAAAACATGATAAAGTAATCTTTCACATCCGTTTTATTTAATATAAAAAAGCAATATTGTGGTCTTTGTTAATTTTCTTATAATTAAATTCCAAGACTACGAGATATTTAATCCCTATTTACTACTTTTAGTGCTTTAAATCAGGATATGAAATATTTCGCAGTTTTCTTTTTTATTCTTATGGCCAATATTGGTTTTGCGCAAGACACGCAGCCAACAGTTCCTCAAAGAGTTTCAGGTTACATTATCAACGACAACAGCAAACAGCCTCTTGTAGGCGTAAACGTTATCAACACCAATAAAGTTCGCGGTGCAAAATCTGACGAAAAAGGGTATTTTGAAATCGACGTTCAGGTCAATGATACACTGCATTTTTCTATTCTTGGTTTTCAATCTCTAAGAATCAGAGTTACAAATGACTGGATCAAAAACAAAGTAACCCGCATTCAGCTTACCGAAAAAGCGATTGCTCTGGAAGAAGTTATTATTGCTCCTTTTACCTTAACAGGATATCTTGAAATTGATTCTAAATTAATTCCAACAAAAGAAAATTATCGTTACAGTATTTCAGGCCTTACTCAAGGTTATGAAGCCGGAGAATATGCTCCAAATGCATTTGGTAAAGTTTTAGGATCCATCTTTAACCCCGCCGATATGCTTTATAATTTCTTTGGAAAAAATGGTAAAGAACTCAAGAAGCTGAAGGAAATGAAAAAGGACGATACTGTAAGAACGCTTTTAGAATCGAAATACGATCGTGAAACAGTTGCGGTATTATTAGGTATCAGCAAAGATGAAATCCCTGAAATTATGCACCGCTGTAATTATTCTGATTCTTTTATCCAAACAGCAAACGATCTTCAGATCATGGATGCAATTAGCGCTTGTTATGAGCAATACAAGGTCTTGAAACGAAATTAAAACAAGTATTCAGTGGTCAGTTTTTAGTATTCAGTATTATCTAGAAATTTTACCATTTATTATAAAAAAGAAAAGCTATCAATATTGATAGCTTTTCTTTTTTATAATATACTGATCACTAAAAAAACTGATCACTGAATACTTTTCAAATGCTGATCACTAAAAAAACTGACCACTGACCACTTAACTCCTAACTGGAATATTCTCTAAAATCTCCAATACAAATTTCCAGTATTTCTGAGCAGAAGAAATACTCGCTCTTTCGTCCGGAGAATGCGCTCCGTGAATAGTTGGTCCAAAAGAAATCATATCCATATCCGGATAATTTGTTCCTAAAATTCCGCATTCTAAACCAGCGTGACAAGCTACAACTTTAGGCTGCTCCCCATTTTGTTTTTCGTAAATCTCTTTTAAAACTTCTAAAATTTCAGAATTTACATTTGGTGTCCATCCCGGATAAGAACCCGAAAGTTCTACTTCACATCCAACTAATTCGAAAGCCGAACGCAAAGAATTAGCCAAATCAAATTTTGAAGATTCAACAGAAGAACGTGTTAAACATCCAACTAAAATTTCTCCGTCTTTAACAACAACACGAGCAATATTATTTGAAGTTTCAACCAAATCAGCCATATCAGCGCTCATTTTATACACTCCATTTTGAGCTGCATAAATTGCTCTGATAATCCCTTCCTGAACGCCAAGATCCATTACTTTTTCAGGTAAATCTCCTTTTACGATTTCAATAGTCAGGTTGGGTTCAGTTGTTTTATACTCTGCTTTGATATCAGAAATAATTTCCTGCATATCATACACATAAGCTTCGTCAAACATTTGAGAAATGATTACTTTGGCAACGCTTTCTCTCGGAATTGCATTTCGAAGACTTCCTCCGTTTATTTCAACAACCTGTAAACCAAAGTTTTCAAATCCGTCAAACAATAAACGGTTCATAATTTTGTTGGCGTTTCCTAAACCTTTATGAATATCCATTCCTGAATGTCCTCCGTTTAATCCTTTGACTGTGATTGTATATCCAACAGAACCTTCCGGAACTTCTTCCTCATGATAGGTTCTTGTAGCGGTTACATCTATTCCTCCTGCACATCCAATATCAATTTCATCGTCTTCTTCAGTATCTAAATTCAATAAAATCTGACCTTGAAGAATTCCTCCTTTAAGATTTAAAGCTCCTGTCATTCCAGTTTCTTCATCAATTGTAAACAAAGCCTCAATTGCAGGATGCGGAATAGCTGTGCTTTCTAAAATCGCCATAATAGTCGCTACTCCAAGTCCGTTGTCAGCACCAAGAGTAGTTCCTCTGGCACGAACCCAGTCACCATCAACATACATATCGATTCCTTGCGTATCAAAATCGAAAACAGTATCTGCATTTTTCTGATGCACCATATCCAAATGTCCTTGCATAACAATCGGTTTACGATTTTCCATTCCCGGAGTTGCCGGTTTTCTGATGATTACGTTTCTGATTTCATCTTCGAAAGTTTCCAGACCTAAACTGTTTCCAAAGTTTTTCATAAACTCAATCACACGTTCTTCTTTTTTAGATGGACGCGGAACTTCATTTAAATCTGCAAATTTATTCCAAAGTGCTTTTGGTTCCAGATTTCTTATTTCCTGACTCATTATATTTTGTTTGATGTTTAACAATTAAGAGCTTCAAAGTTACAAAGTTTAAATGCTATTTCTGCCACGAATTTCACTAATTAGCACAAATTATAATGGCTCTAAAGTTGTTTTACACTAAATCTAATTAAATCAGGAATTTCAATATAAAATGAAATAACTTTACAGAGGATATTTAGAAGGATTTAATGACGTATTAAAAACAGACATAATATATACTGTTTTAATTTCTTCATCAATAAAATAAAAGATAATAAATGGGAATTTTCTAATTGGAAGAGCACGATAATCCTTATATCTAATTTCAAAAAAAAGGGTTACTAGCTAATATGTTTAAATATTCATCAACTATTTCATAAAAGTGCTCACCCAAACCAACTCGTTTAGAGTCATAATAATCAATTGCATCTTGAATATCAAGAATCGCTCTTGGTTCAATTACAAGATTAAAAATCATTTTTCACATTTAAATCGTAATTGTTTTTTTGCTTCATCCCAAGGAAGAAAATTGCCCACTTCTGAAGTTGATCTTCTTTCATCTAATAAATTTTTCATTTCTTCAGTTACAGAAAATTCATTAATAACAGTTTCGTAATTAAATTTCTCAATTAACTGCATAAAGAAAGACAATTCATTATCTGGAATATTTAAAGTAATTTGTGTCATTTTTTCCTTATTATTGAATAACAAATTTACAAAAAATAATATCAACCCATTTTTTAATTATTATTTTTATACAAAACCAAAATTGTGAAATCAAAATATATTCTTCCCCTATTCCTTTTAGTTCAGATTATCTTTTTACGAATCCTGAGATATTTTCCGGATTATGTCGAAGGTTTTTACAGCAACAATCTTTTTCTAAGAATTTCGCATTTCTCAAGAGTAGCTATAGGCAAAATCCCTTTTTCAGTTGGCGATTGCATTTATGCCTTACTAATTTTAAGTATAATTGGATGGTTTTGGAAAATTAGAAAAACATGGAAAACAGACTGGAAAGATCATATTCTAAAAATCCTGAGCAAAATTTCAGTTTTTTACTTTTTCTTTCATCTACTTTGGGCTTTCAATTATTATAGAAAGCCACTTTTTGAAAAAATGGAAATCAAACGAGAATATTCTGATGCCGATTTATATGTTTTTACAAAAAGATTAATTGCAAAAACAAATGAAATTCAGTTTGCAATTACAAAAAACAAAAATGAAAAAATTGTCTTTCCATATACTCAAAAAGAATCTTTTGATATGATTTTGAATGGTTATGATAATTTGGCAAACGAATATCCCTATTTCAAATATGAACCTTTAAGCGTAAAAAAGTCCCTATTCAGCGTGCCTTTAACTTATATGGGATTTGGAGGTTATTTAAATCCGTTTACAAATGAAGCACAGATAAACTATTTACTTCCAATGTATAATTTCCCTGTTACTACCTCACATGAAATGGCACATCAAATTGGCTACGCAAGCGAAAATGAATGCAATTTTATTGGTGTTTTAGCTTCTGTAAAGAACGAAAATTTATATTATCAATATTCCGGATATAGTTTTGCTTTACGTTATTGCTTAGGAATCTGGAAATTTAAAAACGAAAAAGTTTTTGACAAATTCAAAAAACAAATACATCCCGGAATCTTAAAAAATTATCAGGAAAGTCAAGATTTCTGGAAAAAATACGACACTTTTATCGATGAAGGTTTTCATTTCGTTTATGATAATTTCTTAAAATCAAACAATCAGAAAGACGGGATGGAAAGTTACAGCAAGTTTATAGATTTAATGATTAATTATTATAAAACGAGAAAACTTTGATACAACTGTAACAAAAATGATTTCATAACTACTAATACAAATATGAGCGAAAATCTAGAACAGTCATTTGTTGCGCAATTGCAGGCAAATCAGAATATAATCCACAAGATTTGTAGATTATATACTGCTGGCGAAGATGCTCATAAAGATTTATTTCAGGAAATTACGATCCAACTTTGGAAAGCTTATCCAAAATTTAGAGGGGACAGTAAATTTTCTACCTGGACTTATCGTGTGGCTTTAAATACCGCAATTACCTTATACCGCAAAACCAAAAGAACTATTTCTACCGTAGATTATGAAAACCATCAACATTTTGTAAAAGATGTTGATTACAATTACGAAGAAGAGGAACAAATAAAATTGATGTATAAAGCAGTTTACCAACTCAACGACATCGAGAAAGCATTAGTTTTTATGTATTTAGAAGACAAAGATTATCAGGAAATAGCTGAAACCTTAGGAATCAGCGAAGTGAATGCGCGCGTGAAAATGAACAGAATTAAAGGGAAACTTAAAAAAATACTAAATCCTTAAAAATTATTATGAAAGAACTGGATTTACTAAAAAAAGACTGGCAAAAGAACTCAGGTTCTTTTCAACAAATTTCTGAAAATGAAATCTACAAGATGATTCACAGAAAGTCATCTTCTATTGTAAAATGGATTTTGATTATCAGTATTTTGGAAATTTCGTTTTGGACTTTTTCTAATATATTTATAAACACAGATGATGTTTTACGCAAAATAAATCATCCTGAAATTGTTACGGCTTTAGAGTTTCTTACCTACTTTAATTATATTGTAGTTTTAATTTTCGTTTATATCTTCTATAAAAACTACAGAACTATTTCGACCACAATTGCTACAAAATCTTTAATGAGTGCTATTTTAAAGACCCGAAAAACAGTTCAGTATTATGTTTGGTATAATTTAGGAATGATTGTTATTACGGCTATTTTAAGTTTCTTTGTCGCCTTTGTTTACAATCCGGATATGGAATTTCTCAGAGACAAATTAGCCATGAACGGAAAAGCTATGTTTGTTACAATTGGTATTTTATTCCTTGTAATTTTAGGCTTCTTTGGATTGTTCTGGTGCTTTTACAGAGTACTTTACGGAACACTTTTGAGAAGATTGTACGCAAATTATAAAGAGTTGAAGAAGATAGATTTCTAAGATACTAAGGTTCTAAGTTGCTTAGATTCTAAGTTTTTTTTTTAGCCGGATACACACCCCTTGCAAACGAGGCTTAGCTCAGCCTGACAATTTTGAAAAAAATCTAATATCTAAAATCAGAAATCTAAAATTTCTAGTAATCCCATTGTCTCATTTTGTTCAGTTCTTCCTGAGCTTTTATTTCTTCAGCCGGAATTACTTTTAAAAATGACGGATGTTGTTCGATTGCGTATTCAACTTTTTCTACAATTTCATCAATTGTATCATTTTCATAATCAATTTGAAGAGGTTCTTTTATAATAAAGGATTGAAGTATGTTTTTCTTTTTTAAACGCAATCCTTTTTTATCAAAAGATCTGCGAAAACCATCAATTACAATTGGTATAACGATTGGTTTATGCTGTTTGATGATATGAGCTGTACCTTTACGAACTGGTTTAAATGACTTTGTAGTTCCCTGCGGAAAAGTGATAACCCAACCGTCTGCAAGAGCGATTTTAATATTTTCAGTATCGTTTGGATTTACTTCTCTTTTTTCTGTAACATCCACTCCTTTTGCACGCCATGTTCGTTCAACGGTAATGGCTCCAACGTATGCCAGAATTCTAGGCAATAAACCAGCCTGCATCGTTTCTTTTGCAGCAACATAATAAATATTCATTTTAGGCTGCCATAAATAGCCAATGTTTTTAATGGTATCCTGACGTCCGCTTAAACTTGCGTTAAAGACATGAAACATCGCCACAACGTCTGCAAAATAGGTCTGGTGATTTGAAATGAATAATACATTAGTATCTGGAAGCGATTTAATGATTTCAGATCCTTCAATCTGTAATTCATTAAAACCTCTATATCTTCTATGCGTCATAGCGCCCAAGATTCGGATTAACCATTTCTTGATGAATAATATATGCCCAAAAGGATTTCGTTTAAACAATCCCATAACTAATTGTATCTTATTTTTTGTTAGGTCGCAAACATACAAAAATTATTCTTTTAGCAATAGTTTTAAACATTTTCAAGGAAATAAAGTTATCCAAATGAATATCAAATTGTTAAATAAACATTTTCATATGCCTTTTTCAAATGTCATTTTCAGGACATCTCTCAATTCGCTCAAAATCATTGCCGTTGCTCCCCAGACCACATGATTTTGAATATTAAATGCCGGAACTAAAATATTAGCACCATAAGAAGTTGATAATCTGGCTTCGATAATAATTTCATCATTCAAAAAAACAGATAAAGGCAGTTCAATAATCCCCGCAACTTCTCTTATATCAGGATAAAATGAAAGTTCTTCTTTCGCAATTCCTAAAAAAGGATGCACCAGAAAATTACTTGGCGGAATATACATGGCTGAAAAACTTTTAATGACTTCTATTTTTTCCCTTTCAATTCCAACTTCTTCATGAGTCTCTCTCAGAGCGGTATTTTCAAAATTGAAATCGTCTTTTTCAAACTTCCCTCCCGGAAAAGCAATTTGTGCTGAATGAACTCCTTCGTATGTATTTCGAACAATCAAAATCAGATGTGTTTTTTCCTGTTTGGGATAAAACAACATCATTACTCCTGCCATTCTGGGATTCAATGCATTTATATCAAGATTTTTTAAACCTTCAATACGTTCTTTCGGTGCCATTTTCAAGTGTGATTCTACTGCTGGCAGTTTTACTGGAATTATATTGGGAACATATTTCAAAAAATCTTGAAAATTCATAATCAAACCTTATTTTTGTACTTTCAAATAAAACATAAATATACTCCAGAAAACGCAGTACCGCAAGTTTTCTAAAATTAAAGCCTTAAAAAATGTACAGCAGAGAAGAATCACAAAGAATTAAACGAGAATTTTGGGTAGCTTTTGCAGAAAAATATCCAAGAAAATGGGTTCTTTATGATACGAAAATAAAAGACTTTTCTTTTAAATTTTATGTGGACAATAAAAAAGCACAGGTTTTAATCGATATTGAACACCGAAGCGACGAAAAAAGAACTGCTTATTTTGAAAAACTGGAAGCTCTAAAAAGTATTCTGGAAGAAGAATTCATTAAAGATCTGGTTTTCGAAAAAAATTACACTTTAGAAAGTGGCAAAACCATCAGTAGAATTTGGGTCGAAAAAACAGGTGTTGGTTTCAGTAACAAAAACACCTGGGATATTATTTTTGATTTTTTTAACGAAAACATGCATGCTCTTGAAATGTTTTACTTAGAATATGATGAGTTTATTAAGGATATAGACTCTTTATAGATTCTAAGATAACTAAGATTCTGAGATGCTAAGATTCTAAGTTTCACCTATACTAATACAGTAAACCCGACTGTTTTTAAAACCAGTCGGGTTTATTATTTTTAAGCCTAAAACACATCCATTAGCTAAAAAAACTTAAGATCTCAGAAGCTTAGTCTCTTAGAGACTTAATTCTAAACCGTAATAATATTATAAACTATGATATGGTTGTCATAGTTTATGTAAAGCTGTTTCCGAAAGTCTTGTTTTTTGCGTGTAATAATGGAGAGCTTACATTCTCTTCCATCATTATCCTTACACATAAAGGAATACACAATATCGGTATCATTTTCTTCACGTTCGATATAATCCAAAATATTAAAAAGCTGAATTTCCTGCGAATACACTACAATTCTATGTTTGTCTGTATCTAAAACAACTGAAAGATTTACTAATTCAAGGTTAGACCATTCGCCCCATTTCCCTCTTTCATTTTTCTGCAAGACACTAAAACCGGAAGTTTTAAAATGGTAAGACTGACTTTGAACCTTTTGAAGACCAAAACCTATAAAAAGTAATAAAATAAAAGTGCGTATAGAATTCATAAATATTTCTTGCAGTAATTAAAACTCAAATGTAGCCTTTTCTTCGCAAGCTGCTTTAAAATCTGACATCATTTGTTGAACAATTTCTTCTACTGGTAAAATTTCATGAATAAGCCCGGCAATTTGTCCAATTTCCAATTCTCCTTCTTCCAAATCTCCCTCGAACATTCCTTTTTTGGCTCTCGCTCTTCCCAAAAGCTGAATCAAATCTTCTTTAGACGGACATTTTTCATATAAAGCCTGAACATCATTATAAAACTTATTTTTCACCAATCGAACAGGAGCTAATTCTTTCAATGTCAATTGAGTGCCTCCTTCCTGAGTATTAACTATTGTTTCTTTAAAATTATTGTGTGCCGAAGATTCTAAAGAAGCTGCAAATCGACTTCCGACCTGAACGCCATCGGCTCCCAAAACCATTGCAGCCAGCATTCCTCTTCCAGTTGCAATTCCTCCTGCGGCTATTAATGGAATTTTAATCTTTTCTTTCACCATTGGAATTAAAGTTATCGTGGTGGTTTCTTCACGTCCGTTATGACCTCCGGCTTCAAAACCTTCCGCTACAACGGCATCTACACCCGCTTCTTGTGCTTTTAAAGCAAAAACACTACTACTTACCACATGTACAACTGTTATTCCTTTTTCTTTTAAAAATGAAGTCCAGGTTTTAGGATTTCCTGCTGAAGTAAAAACAATTTTTACGCCTTCTTCAACCACGATATCCATGATTTCCTGAATATTAGGATACAACATTGGAATATTGACTCCGAAAGGTTTGTCGGTCGCTTTTTTACATTTTTGAATGTGCTCTCTCAAAACTTCCGGATACATCGAACCTGCACCAATAAGCCCTAAACCCCCAGCATTACTTACCGCTGAAGCTAATTTATAACCGCTGTTCCAAATCATTCCGCCTTGAATGATTGGATATTTTATATTAAAAAGTTGCGTGATTTTATTCATTAAGAAAATTATTGCTTGATTATCTTTCCTGTTTTATGCAGTTTTTCGGCATCAAAACTATAAAAGTAAAGACCGCTTTGTAAAGTCTGTAAAGAAAGAACGGGATTCGAATTATTTATTTTTTCTTCCATTAATTTCTGACCTAATACCGAATAAATTATTACAGAAGCCGTATTACTTTCATTTAAAAAAGAAAAAGTAACTGTATTTTTTACCGGATTTGGATAAACCGAAAAAGCAGTTTCTGCGATAAAATCGTCTACACTTAAGGTCGCTCCAAAATTTGGGATTCCGTAACCGTAATTATTATCCGGATTAGAATATCGATCAGCAGAAGCTAAAATCATTTGTCTGATTTCTTTGTTTGTTTTTGTTGGAAATGCCTGCCATAAACATGCTGCCATTCCAGCCATAATTGGACACGAAAAAGAAGTTCCGCTCGCAACACCAATAGTTCCATTCGGATCTGAAACCACTGCCGAAGCTCCCTGCGCCATAACTTCCGGCTTTATTCTGTGATCGTAACTTGGACCAATTGAGCTAGATGCCGCTTTGACCTTAGATGCAGTAACAGAACCAATTGCTAAAACAGAAACAGCATCAGCAGGAGAACCAATATGTTTCTCGACTTCGGTACCTTCATTTCCTGCTGAAGCTAAAACCAAAATTCCTTTACTAAAAGCTACTTCAGCACCACGCGAAACAAAAGTAGTAATTCCGTTCATATCGCTGTAAGTATGATTGTACCTAACTTCATCACGATAAAGAAAATACCCCAGCGAAGTCGTGATAATATCAACACCCAAAGCATCTGCTTTCTCCGCTGCTTCTACCCAAAGCGATTCTTCAAGAGGATTCTCCTGAGTATCAATTTCTGTAATAAAAAGATAATAAGAAGCATTGGGAGCCGTTCCTATCAAGGCATTATCTTTGTATCCTCCCATTGTAGAAAGCACCTTCGTTCCATGATCGCCTCCGGTATAAAAATTAGCATTTCGGGTAGTATAATCGTAACCTCCCAGAATTTTATTGTTATTTCTAAGATTTTCAAAGGGCTGAGCCGTATTCACACCTGGAAATCCCGCATCTAAAACAGCAATAATTTTTCCTTCTCCGGTATAATTCTGCTGATGCAAAACCTGCCCATTCAACATTTGGATTTGATTGGCAGAATTACCATAAGCATAATCAATAGTAGTTTGCGATTGTTTTTTCGTCTGACTAATTGCAGTTTCAGAAACTTTTTTTCCTGTAGTGTTTGCAGTGTTTAAAGTTCTGTCTGCAAATTCTACTTTTTGTACAAAAGATAAAGTTTTTAAAGCATTAATATTCGCCTGCGAACCTCTAATATGAAGCGCATTCAGCCATTTAGATTGTGCCATAACGGTTATTCCCGTGCTTGCTTTAATTTGGTCAACGTATGAAATTTCCAAAGGTGCATCGGTAACATCCAAAGCTATATTTTGATTAGTTCTTCGATCTAAAGCTTTCTGAGAAAGTTCCGTAAGTGGATTATTAAAGAACAATTGCGCATTAGGTTTAGCATTAAAATAAACCCAAGCTTCTTCTTGTCCAAATACCGTAAATGAAAGAAGTATGAAAAGTAAAGTAAAGTTATATCTCATAGTATACTTTTATGGAATCTCTTCCAAATAAAGTATAAAGCTAAGAAATTACTCCCGAACCAACTAATTCATTTCCTAAATACCAGGCAACAAATTGTCCTTCTGTAATGGCAGATTGCGGTTCTTCAAATTCTACATACATTCCGTCTTCAAACTGATGTAAAACTGCTTTTTGCAAAGGCTGACGGTAACGAATTCTAGCCATTACTTCCATTTTTTCACCTGCTTTTAATATCAAATCTTCTCTGATCCAGTGTACTTCAGATTCTCCAACAAAAAGCGCTTTTTTGAATAATCCCGGGTGCTGACTTGATAAACCTGTGTAGATTGTATTAGTTTCAACATCTGTTGCAATTACAAATAAAGGATCTGTTGTTCCTCCTACATTCAGACCTTTTCTTTGCCCCACTGTAAAATAATGCGCACCCTGATGTTTACCAACTACTTTTCCCATAGTTGGAATATATTCTAATTTTTGAGATTCTAATTTTAATCCTTCTTCCAAAGAAAGATCTGTAGTTTTTTCAACAGCATAAATCGGATCGTTTTTGTCCACCTGAACAATTTTACCTTCTTTAGGCTGCAATTTTTGCTGTAAGAACTCGGGAAGACGAACTTTACCTATAAAACACAATCCTTGTGAATCTTTCTTTTCGGCTGTAACCAATTCCATTTCAGCAGCGATTTCACGTACTTCAGGTTTTGTTAAAGCTCCGATCGGAAACAAGGCTTTTGATAATTGTTCTTGCGACAACTGACATAAGAAATAAGACTGATCTTTATTAACGTCGTTTCCGGCAATCAATTGATAAACCGTTTTTCCGTCTACTTCAATTTCGCTTTTTTGACAGTAATGTCCCGTTGCAACATAATCCGCACCAAGACTCAAAGCGATTTTCATAAACACATCAAATTTGATTTCGCGGTTACAAAGCACGTCAGGATTTGGAGTTCTTCCTTTTTCGTATTCGTTAAACATATAGTCCACGATTTTTTCTTTGTATTCTTCACTCAAATCAACAGTTTGAAACGGTATTCCCAGTTTTTCAGCAACAAGCAAAGCATCGTTACTGTCTTCCAGCCAAGGACATTCATTAGAAATAGTAACCGAATCATCGTGCCAGTTTTTCATAAAAAGGCCAATTACTTCGTATCCCTGTTGCTGCAATAAATAAGCCGCAACACTAGAATCTACTCCACCGGAAAGTCCAACAACTACTCGTTTCATTTTGAAATGTTTGATTTTTTAAGGTCGCAAAGGTACGCCAAATAAAAGAAAAATTCACAAAGGTTTGCATTACTTTAAGCAATCCCGCAGTAGATAAAACTTATCACTTTTTTGATTACATTTAATTATCAATTCTAAAAGCATGAAAAAATACATTTACAGCTTATTTTTCTTGTTTATCCTGACAACATTAAATGCACAACGATTTGTGTCTTCTTTACCTGATTATGAGGCTTACAAAGCATTTAAAGGTAAACCTCTGTCTGATAAATTCTCGAATATTGAATCAGTAAAAGTGATTTATGTCCTTCGAAAACAAAAAATGTATTATTTCAACAGTAGTTTAATTTTACTGCACTATGATTTTGCTGTTAATTATTTAGGCTACACTCCGGATTTAGAAATTTTTAATAATCGAAATTACAGCAACAATGAAAAAGACAGAGATTTTCTTCTCGGAAATCTAAACCATATTAAAGGAACGGATAAATGGATCTTCGAACTCGCAGCTTCCGATCATATGCCCATTATAATGATTGAACGTTTCTTTAACCTGGTCAAAAATTCTACTTTTATTGGAGGAAAATTAAAATTCTACCTGAACAATCCTGAGATGATGGAATGGTTTCAGCAGCAGAAATTTAAAATTCCGTGCGTAAAATCAGATTATATATTCGGAGAAATTAAATATCAGGAAGTGGTTAGGGGAACTAATATAGGAATCCTTAAAAAATACAATCTCAAAGAATTAGAAACTACAAAACCGAATCCCGATGAAATCATTATTTTGAACGGAACACCGGATATTCTTCCGAATGTAAGGGGTATTATTGTTAATGAACTTCAGACACCTTTAAGTCATTTGGTTCTTTTAGGAAAAAACAGAAAGATTCCGATTATGGCTTATACCGATATTGAAAAAGACAACAATATCAAGAGATTACTTTCTAAAAAAGTAGAACTAAAAATTGCCGTCGATACTTTTTACATTAAAGAGACAACCAAAAAAATCACAACAAAAACGATTGGAAAAAAGAAAAAACTAATCATTGACAACACTATAACTGAATTGGTTGATTTATCTCAAATTCCAAAAAAAGGAGTCAATTATATTGGCTCTAAAGCACAAAATATGGCATACTTAATTGCGATTTCAAAAGAGATTCCGTTTAAAGTTCCCGAAAATGCACATGCTATTCCGTTTTATTTTTATACACAACACATTCAGAAAAAATCAATTTCCCCTTTAATAGCTGAACTTTTAGCTTTTCCGAAAAAAGATTCTACAATTTGGATTAATAATCAACTAAAAAAAATCAGGGAAGCCATTAAAAAAGAACCTGTTAATCCTGAATTAATTTCAAAATTGAATTTAGCTTTTAAAGAAGCTAAATTTAAAAACTTTAGATTCCGATCTTCAACCAATGCTGAAGATTTGGATGATTTTAACGGAGCCGGATTATACGATTCTAAAACAGGGATTTTAGGAGATTCTATCAAAACTTTTGAAAAAGCAATCAAACAAGTTTGGGCAAGTGTCTGGAATGAAGCTTCGTACAACGAAAGAGAACTTTTTGGTATCGATCAGCAAAATATTGCCATGGGGGTTTTGGTACATCGTTCTTTTCCTGATGAATTGGCTAATGGTGTTATTATTACTAAAAACCTTTTTAGACAAAATTTTCCGGGAATCACTGTCAATGTTCAAAAAGGAGAAAACTCTGTTGTAAAACCGGAAAAAGGCGAAATCTGCGAGCAATTTGTGGCTTATCATTTTAACGACGGAAAGGATGATACTGATTTTGATATTGATTACACTTCAAATTCTAATTTGAATAATAATGAGCCTTTATTGAGCAGAAAAGAAATGAGCAACATTTTTAACGTGAGTAGAAAAATCGAAGAAAAAATGTATCGTTACTGGCGTAAAAACCAATTTCATCCTGTTGACATCGAATTTAAAATCGTGGGCGAGAAAAGAGATTTGTATATTAAGCAAGTTCGCCCTTTTAACGATTAATAGAAAACCAACAAATCTATTTCGTTTGCTGTTGTATTAATTAAGACAATTTTAAAATCAAATTCTTCAATTTTAATTTTCTGCTGAATTGTTTTTCGAATGAATTCCTGATTTAAAGAAAAGTTCTCGTCAAGCGGAATTTTCACATCAACTGAATTAAGATATTTTGAAGCTTTTTTGTTGACAATAATCGAAGCCAAAATATAAAAACCAATAATGATTATTTGAAAAAACAGCAGCAATTCAATCTTTTCAAACGGATACATGATATCTAAAATCGATAACGTAATCGTCGCAAAAAGAAAGATTATAGCATTTACAGTAAACGATTGTGTTCTAAAACGAAGTATCGAAAAAATAGCAAATAAGCCAAACCCAATTCCGACTCCTATTTCAATTTTTGTAAAAAGATAACAAAGCGAAAAAGTACAGAGCCCAACAATAACCATTAACGGATTTATGGTTGCATTATCCTTTCTGTTGGAGAAAAAATACAAAACCAAAATCGAAAAAAACAGCAGTAGAAATCGTCCTAAAAGTTCGTTTAAATCCATAGATCAGAATAAATTGGCTACTCAAATGTAAACAATTTATTCTTTACCTTTTTGTTTTTTAATCGATGAAAATCAGAGCTGTATCTCTTATTATTTTTTAGGTACAGGTCCTTTTTCAGAAGCTTTGTTAGTGTTTTTAGGATCGCTCATGTTCACTTCTTTTATCAGCTTGCCTTTCTGATAAAACTGCCAGATTCCTGCTTTTTTGCCATTTATAAATTTACCTTTCGAAGCAACAGAAGCATCCGAATCATAAAAAACAGCATCGCCGTTATATTCATTATTTTTAAAGGTAGATTCTTCCAGAAGAGTTCCATCCTGCCCCATCTTTTTATAAACTCCTTCTTTTAAACCATTTCTATACATCATCTCTTCTGCCAGTTTTTCATTAGGATAATAAACTGTTTTTATCCCTTCCAGTTTACCATTCTTATAATTTTCTACAGACATTAAAGCCTTAGAAGCCTTATGATAATATTTCCATTCCCCTTCTCTTGCTTTTCCAACTTCTTTTCCTTCGCTTACCTTATTTTTATTTTGGTCATAAAAAATAGTATAAGAACTGCCATCATTAGCACTAAAATCTCTTGTAGCAATTACATCTCCTTTTTTAGTATCATCAAAAAACTTAAAAAGACCTGTTTCTTTTCCGTGATTAAAAGTTCCTTCATATCGAGGTCGTTTCGATTCGGCATAAGTACCTTTCCAAAGTCCGTCTTTTTTTCCGGCTGCATCGACTTTATTAACTTCGGTTTGTGCGTTTGAAATCAATGCATTTAAAAACAGTAATCCAAGAATGATTTTTTTAGAGATCATAATATATTTTTTAAGCTTAACGAAAATCTGAATTATAAATTATACTGGCAAAAAAAAATCCCGATAAATCGAGATTTTTTTATTTAGAATTATTTCTTTTTATTTTGAGCTTTTGCAGCTTCCTGTTGTTCCATCACTTCCTGGAGACGTTGTTGGAACTTACTTGGTTTCTTAGGCTCTTTCAGTTTATTTTCCTGAATCTGAGCGTGAATTTTTTCGCTGTCAACAATGTAGTTTTTAATTACAAACATAATTCCGATAGTAATTAAGTTTGAAATAAAGTTATACAAACTCAATCCCGCACCGTAGCTATTGAAGAAAATTAACATCATTAATGGTGAAACATAAATCATGATTTTCATCATTTTTGCCATATCCGGCATACCTTCTTGTTGAGGAGCCGCCATTTGCTGATCTCCTGAAGTCATTTTCATGTAGAAGAAAATCGCGATTGCTGCCAAAATTGGAAACAAACTGATATGATCTCCATACAATGGAATGTTAAATGGTAGTTTTACAACAGAGTCAAAAGAGGATAAATCGTCTGCCCATAAGAAACTTTTTTGTCTCAATTCAAACGCTGCAGGGAAAAACTGGAATGAAGCATACATAAAAGGAAGCTGAATCAATGCCGGGATACATCCTGCCATTGGGTTTACTCCTGCTTTGTTGTACAGTTTCATAGTTTCCTGTTGTTTCTTCATTGGGTCCTTTTTGAATTTCTCTCCCAACTCTGCAATATCAGGTCTTAAAACTTTCATTTTAGCCTGAGACAAGAATGATTTATAGGTAATTGGCGACATTGCCAATTTGATGATAATCGTAAAAATGATAATCGCAATTCCTAAAGACAATCCAATAGTTGAACTTAAGAATCCGAATAATGGAATAAAGATGAATTTGTTAATCCACCCAAAAATCCCCCATCCTAATGGAATGATTTTATCAAAGTTTTTATCGTAAGCTTTTAATGTTTTATAGTCAACAGGACCCATATACAAATTCATTTTGTAATCGATCTCACCATTTGTAAACGCTAAAGGTAAATTTGCTCTAAACTGTTTTGTAAAAACAGTATCGATTTTTTCATCTTTAACTAAATCATCGGACTGTAATTTTGAAGTCTCAAACGGTTTTTCTGTAGACAAAATTGTAGCAAAGAAATGCTGTTTAAAAGCCACAAAGCTAACTTTAGCAGGAGTTTCTTCTTTTCCCTGCCCATGTGAACTTACATTATTGTATTTTGATTCTTCGTATTTAAAATCAAGTTGAGCAAAACGATTCTCATAAGAAACACTTTTCTCGTTTCTGTATGTTTTTAAATCCCATTGCAAATCAACTGGCTTAGCCGAATTCAAAACTCTGTTCAAACCTTGAGAACGAATATCAAAACCAACTAAATAATCATTTGGCCTCAAAATATATTTATACTCTAAAAATTCATTTGCACCTGCTTTTAAACGCATAGACAAAACCTGGTCTGCACCAATTTTTTCTAATGTTGGTTCAAAATACAAATCCTTAGAATTAAGCGTTCTGTTATCTGTAGTAAGAAGTTGTAAATTTAAGTTTGAGTTGTTGTTTTTAATTAACTCAACTAACTGTCCGGAACCTTTTTTAAACTTTTCAAATTCTTTCAAAGTCGCTTCAACAATATAACCACCTTTATTAGCGATTTTAAGCTTAAGCTTTTCGTTTTCGATTGTAGTAAAAGTTTCTTTTGCAGAAGGAAGCGTTGCAGAATAAGCAAATCCTCCTAAAGTTTTTTGCAATTGAGCCAGCTGCAATGTATCTCCGGGAGTTACATCTACAGCAGGTAATGATGCAGTTTTAGCCTTTTCAGCTTTTGCTTGTGCTTCTTGTTTAGCAACTAATTCTTTCTTGGCTTTTTCAGCAGCAATTTCTTTCTCAGAAGGTTGATTTTGATAAAAAATCCAAATCAAAATTCCGAATATCAATACAAAACCAATGATCGAATTGAGGTCTAATTTTTTTTCTTCCATTATTAAATTAAAAAAGTTATTCGTTTGAAGTTATTAGTTATGAGTCAGACTCAAAAGTTACATCTTCTTAGAATTAATTATTATTTTTTATGCGCATTTACTGCAGCTGCCACAAAGTTTACGAAAATAGGGTGCGGATTTGCAACTGTACTTTTGTATTCCGGATGGTATTGTACCCCAATAAAAAATGGGTGGTTTTCAAGCTCAACGATCTCAACTAAACCTGTATCAGGATTTACTCCAGAAGCTTTTAAACCTGCTTTTTGCAGTTCATCTGCATATTTATTGTTATACTCATAACGGTGACGGTGACGCTCCGAAATAGTTTTTTCTCCGTAAATTTTATAAGCTAAAGTATCTGGCTTAATATCACATTTCCAAGCACCCAAACGCATTGTACCACCTTTATCGGTTACGTTTTTCTGCTCTTCCATTAAATTCACAACAGGATGAGGCGTTTTATCGTTCATCTCTGTAGAATTCGCTTCTTTATAACCTAAAATATTTCTGGAATATTCGATAACAGACATCTGCATTCCTAAACAAATTCCGAAGAAAGGAATGTTGTTTTCACGTACAAAACGAACTGCTTCGATTTTTCCTTCAATACCTCTTTCCCCAAAGCCCGGAGCAACTAAAACTCCGTCAAGCGTTCCTAATTTCTCTTCCACATTCTCTGCATTAATATGCTCTGAGTGAATTGAAATTACGTTTACTTTAGTTTCATTTGCAGCTCCTGCATGAATAAACGCCTCTAAAATAGATTTGTAACAATCTTGCATTTCCACATATTTTCCAACCAAACCAATGTTTACAGTTTGTTTTGGACTTTTTAATCTTTTCAAGAAAGTATTCCAGTTTTTAAGATCCGGAGATGCTTTTTTAGGTAAATCCAATTTCTTTAAAGCCACAACATCTAATCCTTCTTCAAGCATTAAATTTGGCACTTCATATATAGTAGAAGCATCGATTGACTGAATAACCGCTTCTTTTTTAACATTACAGAATAAAGCTAATTTCTGGCGTAATTCCTGAGACAATTCATGCTCCGTTCTACAAACCAAAATATCTGCTTTAATACCACTTTCCATTAAAGTTTTAACAGAGTGCTGTGTTGGTTTTGTTTTCAACTCACCAGCAGCAGCCAAATAAGGAACTAAAGTTAAATGAATAACGATTCCGTTATTTTCTCCTAACTCCCAAACCAACTGACGAACAGATTCTATATAAGGTAGAGATTCGATATCACCAACAGTTCCACCAATTTCAGTAATAACAATATCGTAATCGCCGGATTTACCCAGCAATTGCATTCTGTCTTTGATTTCGTTTGTGATGTGAGGAACAACCTGAACTGTTTTTCCCAAAAATTCTCCTCTTCTTTCTTTTTCAATAACCGAAAGATACACTCTCCCTGTAGTAACGTTATTAGCCTGAGAAGTAGGAACATTTAAGAAACGCTCGTAGTGTCCTAAGTCTAAGTCAGTTTCAGCCCCGTCATCTGTTACATAACATTCTCCGTGCTCGTACGGGTTTAGTGTCCCCGGATCTACGTTAATGTATGGATCAAATTTCTGAATAGTTGTGCGGTATCCTCTTCCTTGTAACAATTTTGCCAAAGATGCCGCGATAATCCCTTTTCCTAATGAAGAGGTCACACCTCCTGTAACAAAAATATATTTTGTTTGATTCATTCTGTTGTTTGTTTGTAAGTAGTTGTGTAAAAAACTTGGCAAAAGTACAAATTTAATTAGACAATTTGCTAATTAGAAAATTAGAAAATGTATCAATTAGAAAATTTAAGAAATAGATAAGTGATAATTAGAAAACATTGAATTAAATTCACTTTAAAACAATATTTTAATATTATCTATCTAAAACATTTTCTAATTTTCTAATTTTCCCATTATCTAATTATTTTAAGGCTTTGGATATTGTTTCTTTATATTTCGAATCAGTTCTTCTAAGCCATTCAATTTTAATTCGTAAATTAATTGCAATTGCTGACCCAACTCTCCTTTTGGAAAACCTTTATTATGATACCAAACCACATAATATTCCGGTAAATCAATTAAATATTTTCCTTCGTATTTTCCGAAAGGCATTTTGGTATGGGCTAATTTTATGAGTTGTTTTTTGTCCTGATCCATTTTTTTAAGAGAAAAGAAGCTAGAATATAGAAAGTAGACTTCTGGACTTGCTTCGCTATGCAAAGCTATTACTTATTTTTCTTTTGCCACAGATTAAAATGATTCACACAGATTAAAAAAACTTAGCATCTCAGTATCTCAACAACTTAGAAACTCAAAAAAAAAAGAAGCAAGAAAAAAGAACTTATATAATTCCCTCTTCCTGCTTCAAAAATATTATTTATGATTAATTACTGATTTCCAAGAGACCAAGAAAAAAAAACTTAGAATCTTAGCATCTCAGAACCTTAGCAACTTTTTAGTAATGCCATCTCACGAAAGCTTCCATCGCAGCATAAGTTGCCAAACCTAATTGGTGATACAATTCTGCTGTTTCACGGTTTCTGTCTTCTGCTCTCTGCCAGAACTCTCTTGCATCTGTTCCCTGGAAAACAACTCCGTCTTTTTGAGACTGGTGTTTGAAGATTCCGTGACGTTTTGCTAAAACCTGATCAGGGCTCATTGGAACCGCCATTTCAACTTCGTCAATTCCCCATTCCTGCCAAGCTCCACGGTATAACCATAACCAACAGTCGTTCATGAATTCTTTTGGTTTTAAAACTTTTACTGCTTCAAAAATAGCATCCAAACAAACTTTGTGTGTTCCGTGCGGATCTGCTAAATCTCCAGCTGCATAAATTTGGTGTGGTTTAATTTTTTCGATTAAATCAACTGTCAACTGAATATCTTCCGGTCCAATTGGTTTTTTCTCGATTGTTCCTGTTTCATAGAAAGGCAATTCCATAAAGTGAATTTGAGAATCCGGAAGACCAACAAAATAACTTGTCGCTCTCGCTTCTCCTTTTCTAATTAAACCTTTGATGTAACGAACCTCTGGAATATCAATTTCACTATTCTTTTTGTTCTGTAAAAATGCTTCGGCTTTTTTGTAAATATTATCTGCTTCTTCGCTTTTGATTCCGAATTTCTCGTTGTAATCAATTACGAATCTTGCAAAACGTAATGCCTCGTCGTCTGCAACCGCAATATTTCCGGAAGTCTGGTAAGCAACATGTACTTCGTGCCCTTGCTCCTGCAAACGCATAAAGGTTCCTCCCATACTGATAATATCATCATCAGGGTGCGGACTAAAAAGCAACACACGTTTTTTAGCCGGTTCCGCTCTTTCAGGACGATGCGTATCGTCTGAATTTGGTTTTCCACCTGGCCAACCTGTGATCGTATTTTGTAATTTATTAAAAATCTTAATATTAGTATCGTAAGCCGGACCAGAATCTGCTAACAAATCGCTCATACCGTTTTCGATATAATCTGCATCTGTAAGCATTAAAATTGGCTTTTTAAGATCTAATGCCAATCCTAAAACTGCTTTTCGAGTCAATTTATCTGTCCAAACAATTTTCTCAACCAACCAAGGTTTATTAACTCTCGTTAATTTTGAAGAAGCTTCTTTATCTAAAATAAAAACTGCATTGTTGTGCTCTTGCAGGAAAGAAGCAGGAACACGGTTTGTAACCTCATCTTCAACAGATTTTTTTACAATATTTGCTTTCCCTTCACCCCAAGCCAATAAGATTACTCTTTTTGCTTCCATGATTTTTTTAACTCCAAGTGTAATAGCTGTTCTTGGTGTATTATTCAAACCAAAGAAATCTTTACTTGCAGCAACTCTTGTAATATGATCTAAAGCCACTAAACGAGTTTTAGAGTTTTGAAGTGAACCAGATTCGTTAAAACCAATATGTCCGTTGCCTCCAATTCCAAGAATCTGTAAATCGATTCCTCCTAAAGCTTCGATTTTAGCTTCATATTCGTGACAGTAGTCTGCAATTTGTTCTTTTGTTAAAAGTCCGTCCGGAACGTGGGCGTTCTCAGGCAAAATATCGACATGATCAAACAAAAGTTCTTTCATGAAACGAACATAACTATTGATTGAGTTTGGTTCCATTGGATAGTATTCATCCAAATTAAAACTGATTACGTTTTTAAAACTCAAACCTTCTTCTTTGTGCAAACGCACTAACTCAGCATATAATCCTTTTGGAGAAGAACCAGTAGCCAAACCTAAAATACAAGGTTTTCCTTCTTTTTGTTTTTCTTTGATTAAAGCTGCAATTTCCTGCGCTACTTCTTTTGAAGCTTCTGTTGAGTTTTCAAAAACAACCGTATTTATGTTTTCGAATCGTTTTTCGAAACCTGTTGCTTTGTCGATTTTACTTTTTAACATGATATATTAATTTTTATTTTTTGTTCAACTTTTCCATTTCCTGTATTTATGCCCTTTTACAGCATAAAACAATATCATTATATAAGAGGGTAATAACATCAAATAAGCTATCTGATTACCACTTCTTGAAACATTTTGCATATTTTTTGCAATAATTGACGAATTGATGCTTTCGGTAATCATTCCATAAAACAATGGAAAAACAGCCCCACCGATAATCCCCATAATTAAAATGGCACTACCAATCTTTGTATATCCGCCTAAATCCTGCAATGCCATTGGCCAGATTGCCGGCCAGCACAGTGCATTGGCTAATCCTAAAAGTGCTACCAGAAGAATTACAACTGGCATATTTTGAATTCCCGCGAATGCAATTGTTACTTTTGATGAAATCAAAACAATGATCAAAACCAATATTATCCCCAGAATCCCTGAAGCTTTTAATGCCGTCACTTGCGATACATATTTGGGAATTAACACTATTCCTAGCACATAACCTACAACCATTGCCGACATAGTAAACGAAGTTAATTTAAGATAAAAATTTCCTTCTTCTCCATACACTCCAAGTTGCTTCCCGAATCCTCCGATAGAATCTCCGGCTAAAACTTCAGCAGACAAATAGAGCATCAAAGTAATTACTCCTAATACCAACTGAGGATGTCTGAATGCATTTTTGATTTGCTGGAAAATACTCAGATTAGAAACATTTCCTTCTTCATCCAAATCAATTTCCGGTAAAGGAGAAAATTTTACTAACACAGCTAAAACCGTAATAATCAATCCCATATAAAGATACGGCCTTTGCAATTGCAATGCAAGAGAATTTAGAGCGTTTGTTTTAGCAGCTTCATCCATCAGAGCAATTTTTTCAGCTGTAAAGTCCTGCATATTAGACAAAACCAAAACAGTAAGTACAATTGGCGCAACGAATCCGGCCAGTTTATTTGCAATTCCTAAAACACTGATTCTTGCTGCGGCACTTTCTCTTGGTCCAATTACCACAACATAAGGATTTGAGGCTGTCTGCAAAACTGCTAAACCAGTTCCCATTACAAATAATGCCAGTAAAAAGAAAACAAATGTTCGGCTTGAAGCTGCCGGATAAAACATAAAAGCTCCAGCCGCAATTATTAATAATCCTAAAGAAATTCCGTTCTTATATCCTACTTTTTCAATAATATAAGAGGAAGGAACTGCCATTACAAAATAAGCAATATAGAATGCGAAAGTCACAAAATACGCTTGAGAAGAGGTTAATTCGCAAGCCAATTCAAAAAACGGAATTAACGGTCCGTTCAGCCAGGTTACAAATCCTAGAATAAAAAACAATAAAGTTAAAATCACCATCGGAACAAGGGTGTTCTTTCTTTCCAGCTGTATTGTACTTTGAATGTTTGTCATAATTTTTGGGTTGATTAGTTATAGATTGAATTCTTTCAAAATCTAAATTAGAATCAACGCTTTAATTACTCATGCGTAATTTATGCAAATATCTGCATTTTTTTTGCAAAACAAAAGTAGTACATTAAATTTCTTTAATTTCTAATTTAGATATGAAAATTTTGTTAATTTTTGCTATTCCAGTTTAAATCAGGGTAATATTTTGCCAAATATGCTTTTACATCGGCAATATCTTCTTTAGCAGTTAAGTCTGGAACATGTTCCGAAAACGGAATTCCGAGCGTAGTTTGCGGATTTTCTTTAACAGAGTTTAAAAGCACCGTTGGCAATTCCTTTTCATCACGTTCCGGATGTACAGGACAATTCTTTAAATGAGTGTATAATGTTTTACCATTAAATTTAAAAGCATTCATACTTACACGTATCTTTCCCTCTGCATCCTTATATTGTTCCAAAACATCTTCTGAAGGCTTTTCTAAGATATCAAGCAACTGATTGTTCTGATCTAATTTTGCAATTGCAAAACGTGAAATACGTTCTGCCGGAAAATCCATTGCATCTCGATCATAACTTATGAATGCATTTGGGCTTTCGGTTTCTCTTAAAGCACGCAAAGCTTCTGCAGAATACAAATTATCACTGTTGCAAACGGAATAAAACTGAGAGTTCAGTTCCGGATATTGTTCTACAGCCTGAAACAAGGCATCGGCAGTTCCAAATGGTTTTACTCTCCCTTCCGGAATATACTGAATAGCAAATGAAATATTTAATCCATGAAAATCATTATTTTTCATCTGACTTCCATAAAACTCTTTAAACAAGTCACCTTGCTCCCCTATTATAATGTAAATATTTTTATAACCTGCTTTTTTGGCATTCCATAAAAGATAATCCACAAGAGGTCTTCCGCTTGAACCGACACCAATCAAACCTTTACTTCTTTCATTTGCCTGAGCAATTTCTTCCGGAGACAAATTATCTAAAATCGCTTCTTTTTTCATACGGGACGAAGCTCCACCGGCCAGAATCACTAAATTATCATGCATTGTATTTTAATTTTCAATATTATCAATTATTCGAACTCCGGGATCCACACTAACCGCATAAGCTTCTTTAGCACCCGCATTTAATATCGCTTCTATTACAGTTTCTTCTTTCTTAGGATCTGCAACAACTACAATACTTCCACCTCCGCCGGAACCTACAATTTTTGCACCGTAAGCTCCTGCTTTAAGAGCAGCATTAATCATAGCATCAATTCTTGGAACAGTTATTTTTAGCAAATCCCTTAAAACTTCATGATGATTATTCATCAAAGCACCAATTTTTCGCAGATCTAAAACTGGTTTTTCAAACTCCTTCAAAGCTTCTTTTGTATAATGGTAATTTTTGATTGCAGCTTCAAAATAAGGAATCAAGCGATCCGGAAGACAGTTTCTGTATTTATCCAAATCACTAACTACTGAGGCATTCAAATCAAAATCGGGATAATTTTGTTTTACAATATCTATCGCCATTAAAGCATTTCCTTTTAATTCGCCCAGCAATCCGATAGTTTCTTTAGGAACACCGGAAACTCCGGTTATCAAGCCATCTAACTTTTTTCCAATAATCTTAACAGAAAAAGGCTCTTTAGTATTAATGTAAACTATATTTCCGACTCCAATACTAAAATGATCCATCATTCCGCCAGGCTCACCATGTTCCAAAACTTCAGACTCGTAGCCTAATTTTGAAAGAAATTCGGGAGTTACCTCATGATCGATTCCAAAAGCTTCTATCAGAAAACGAATCCATGCCATTAATAAAGCCGATGAACTTGAAGTCCCTGAATTAATTGGAATATCTCCCGTAATTGTAATAGTATAACCTACAGTAGGTTTGCATCCATATCTTCGTAAAACACGCAGCGCAGAAGCAAAATAATCACGTGGTTCTAATTTTTCGAAAGAAGCATCTATACCTATAACTCGTATCTCATTAATATCGACCATATTAAGAACAAAAGTATTCGTTTGATTTTCCTTTGCTATTAGCTTAATATTTCGATTTATGGCACAAGCTATAACAGGCAGTCCCAGGTAATCTTGATGATCTCCAAAAAGACATGTTCGACCAGGCGCTGAAGCAATAATTTTCTTCATTTAAAAACATGATATTAAAATACTAGAAAACAGTGTTTTAAAGTATATTTTGGTTAGTAAATTTACTTTGATTTTGTTTTTTGATTGTACGAAACTATAGATTATATTTTGATAAAACAAGTAAAAATTAAAAAATGTGCTCGAACACACTAAAATAATGTTCTCGAGCACACGCTTGAAACATTATAAGTTTTTTACTTTTATTTGACCAAAGTTTCTATATTTGCTTATATGGATAAAAAGTACACAATCAAGGATATTGCGCAAATGGCTGGGGTTTCTAAAGGAACCGTAGATCGTGTGCTGCACAACAGAGGGAAGGTTTCTCCTGCTGCGCTGGAAAAAATTAATGAGGTTTTAAATGTTATTGATTACGAACCTAATTTAATTGCCAGAAACTTAAAAAATACCAAGATTTATAAAATCTGTGTGCTACTTCCCGATCCGGAAATAGACTCGTACTGGCTTCCTTGTGTGATCGGAATTCAAGATGCGGTAAAGGAATTTAAACCTTACAGCGTTAACATTACCATTCAATATTTTAATCCTGAAAGCAAAAAGTCTTTTGTAAATGCTAATGATGTGGTGCTAAATCTTGAACCTGATGCTGTTCTAATTGCTCCTGTATTTCATAAAGAAACAATTGATGCTGTTAAGGTTTATGAAGAATCCGGCATCATGGTCAACACTTTCAATAATCAGATTGAATCTAATACTGTTAAATGTTTTGTTGGACAAGATCTTTACAAAAGCGGCCGTGTAGCTGCAAGTTTGATGAACCTAATTTCAACTGAAGGACAAATTGCGATTGTGCATATCGACGAAAGCTTAAAGAATGCAGTTCACATGCAGGAAAAAGAAAAAGGTTTCAGAAGTTATTTTGAAGAAAAGAAACTGAATAATTTTTCACTGACTACATTAAAATTAAAACATCCAAATGTTGAAAGTAAATTTTTAAATTTCCTTGAAGAAAATCCGAATTTGAAAGGCATTTTTATTACTACTTCAAAAGCATACCAAATTGCAACGACTCTTTCGGATTTAAAGAATAAAAAAATTGCTTTGATTGGTTACGATTTAATTGAAAAAAATGTCAGCTATTTAAATCAGGGATTATTGCATTTTTTAATTCACCAAAACCAGAAAAGACAAGCGTATTTAGGGGTAAGCACATTAGCAGAACATTTCTTATACAGCAAAGAAATTCCCGAAACCATTTTACTTCCAATTGACATTATTAATGTCGAAAATGCCGATTTTTATATCTATTAATTTATTTCAAGAATTACTGTTCAAGAATAAATTGTCCAAATGAAGAGGCAATATGAAAATTTGGACTCTCTGTATCAGGATTAACCCAGGTAATCCAGGTAGGTTCGTATTCTAAATTTTCATTCTGTGAAAATTTAGCTCGGTAAACACCTGTTTCAATAATATTGTCCTGAAGCAAGCCCAAAGACTTTAAGGAAGCCGTACTTATTTTTCCTTGAACAATAAACGAATCCTGATTTTTAAACGAATATATTTCTAAATGTCCTTTAGGCCATTTCCAATCATAATCAAAGTTCCATTTGGGATAGGCTTCAAAGTCAAGAATACGAGTATCTATATCCATTTCTAAACAATAATACGGACTTAGTTTGTCATCTTTCCTAAAAAACAGTTCTACTCGATCTGAATTGCAGATACTATCTGTAGAATTGTCTTTTCTGTCGGTATAGACTTCTGAATCGAAAACTTGAAAATTAAAATACAAATAATCCAAATCCCATCGTGCTCTAAACTCAATTTTAGAAAAAGATTCTGTTTTCCAAGGCGAACAAAAGTCAGTCAGACAATTTGCTTTTTCCCAAAAATCAGGATTCAAATTTTCAATATTTACTATTTCATTTTGTTTAACGAAACTAACTTTATAGACTTTTAGATCTGAACTCATTTTTAAGGTTTTTAGCTTAATTTTTAAAAGTGGAAAAAAGTGCTTTCATAACTCCGTTTTTAACTTTTAAAAAATAATCATTATTAACTCATTTTAAAAACGCTAAATAAGACAAACTTTTTCGGAAAATCTAATTTTGATTTTCTTTATTTCTTCAATAAAAAAATTAGATTAAGAAAAAACTTATATATTTTACTTTTAAAAATACTTGATTAATTCTTAGCTTTACAATTAAACAATTGCGAAATTCTTATTAAAAAATAAAAGCACTTTATATTCCATAAAAATAAAAACTTCCCGCTAAGAATACGATTAAATCTGACAACTGTCCTTTTTACATTTTATTTTAGAAAATCAACAACTTTTTATCAGAAAAAAAATCAGTAACACAATTTTATGTGCTCGAGAACATAAATTTTGTGTGTTCGAGCACATTTTTTCTGTTTTTTCTTGTTTTATAATTTTTTAATCTATAGTTTCGTCGAACAATTACAATTTTAGCGTTGAAATTCTTATCCTTTTTTGATCACTTTTAGCCTAAAAAAGTCAACAAAACTGAAATTTTAATATGTAATCAACAATACCAAAAAACTCAATTATTAACCAAAACCTAACCAGAGTATGAAAAAAGTATTCGCCAAAAAGTCTCGAACTTTTAGAATGCATTCAGTACTTGAAAAAAGCTTAAAAACGGCATTATTTTCATTGCTGACATTAAGTATTCAAGCCGCTTCTGCAGCACCAATTAATGAAAATGCTTCAAACAAAACCAGTTTATTGGCATTTCAAAAAATTGTAAAAGGAAAAGTAGTAGATGAAAAAGGAACTCCGATCCCTGGAGTTAATGTTGTGATTAAAGGAAGTAAAACTGGTGTTCAAACCGATATGGATGGAAGTTTTGCCATAGAAGTGCCAAGCGCTTCAACCATATTAGTATTTTCATTCCTTGGAATGCAGGAACAGGAAGTACCAGCTGGAAATTCTTCTTTAAAAATCACTATGAAAGAAGCTGGCCAACAAATGGACGAAGTAGTCGTTGTTGGATACAGCAAAGTGAAAAAGGAAAGTTTAACAGGATCTCTTCAAACTTTAGACAACAAAAAAATCGTTGACGTTACAACTCCAGCAGTAGAAAATATGCTGGCAGGAAAAGCAACCGGTGTTTTTGTGAATACAGGCGGAGGACAGCCTGGATCTGTTGGAAAAATTATTATCCGCGGTAGAACAACGGTAAACGGAAGCACTGATCCACTTTGGGTTATTGACGGCGTTATTGTTGGAAACAGCTCTGGAAATATGAACCCAGCCGATATCGAAACTCTTACTGTTCTTAAAGATGCTGCATCTACAGCCGTTTATGGTTCGCAGGGAGCAAACGGAGTTATCGTAGTAACTACAAAAAGCGGTAAAAAAGGCAAACCTGCCATTAGTTTTTCTGCAAGAACTGCAATGACAACAATCAACAACGGAAATTTTGACATTATGAACGGCGCAGAATTATATGATTTATATGATTCTTTTGCTAACAAAGAAGATTTCCAAAATGTTTGGTGGTGGACTCCTGAACTGCGAAACAAAAACTATGATTGGTGGGATAACGGCAGTAAAACAGGAATAGCAAACGATTATAATTTATCGATCAGCGGAGGCGGTGATAATTTTAAAAGTTATGTTTCTCTTGGCTATTATGACGAAACCGGAGCCATAAAAGGATATGAATATAAAAAATACAATGGTTTAATGAAATTTGAGTACAAGCCAAGTAATTGGTTTACTTTACGTCCTCAAATCAATTTAACTAAAGAAACTACATTTGACCAACAGCATTCTGTAGGCGCGTTGTACGGAAACATGCCTTGGGATAGTCCATATTTAGAAGATGGAACTTTGGTTGGAAATGCTCCAAACCCAACTTGGGTAAATACAACAGGTTCTAATTATCTGTACGATTTACAGTGGAATTATGGTGAATCTGAAAGTTATACTGTTCGTGCCAACATGGATTTCGACATTAAATTTACAGACTGGTTGACTTTTGCTTCGGTTAATAATTATATTTTCGGAAGTTATACCTCAACGTATTACTCAGATCCGAGATCTTCTTCAGGAGAAGCGGTGAAAGGAAGAATTGAAGATTATTTTAGTAATTATAACAGAGTTTACAGCAACCAGCTTTTAAGATTTAATAAAACTTTTGATAAACATAGTTTTAATGCTGTTGCAGGTTATGAATGGAACGAATACAACTCTAAATATAGTAACGGAATCGCGACCGGAATTCCGCCGGGAATTATTGTTGCAGATGCAGCGGCGGTTCCTGAAAAAGTAGGCGGAGGAAGAGCACAATGGGCCGTTCAGTCTTTATTATCGAATATAAATTATTCTTATGATGACCGTTATTTGGCACAGGTTTCTTTTCGTCGTGACGGTGCTTCCAACTTTGGTAAAAATGCACAATACGGAAATTTCTTTTCTGTAAGCGGCGGTTGGAACATTCATAAAGAAAGCTTTTTCCATGCCGATTTTATTCATAACCTAAAATTGAAAGCAAGTTATGGTTCAGTAGGAAACAGACCTAACAGCTTATACGGGCATCTGCCTTTGTATTCTTTCTCTCAAAGTTACAATGAAAATCCTGGCGCTTTAATTTCGCAATTGGGTAATCCGGATTTAAGCTGGGAAAAAACATACACAGGAGATATCGGATTGGATATTGGATTGTTTAATCGTGTGAACATTACTTTAGATTATTATAATAAAAACACTTCTGATCTTTTATACCAAGTACCACTTCCGGGCGTAATTGGAGTAACCAGTATTTGGAGAAACGTTGGAGCGGTAAACAATAGAGGTTTTGAAGCTTCTATAAATGTAGACATCATTAAAAACGACAACTTTAAATGGTCTGTTGATGCCAACATTGGAACAAACAAAAATAAAGTAACCAGTCTTTACGGTGGTAAAACACAAATTATTGTTGGTGACGGAAGCGGTATTGCAGGTTCTGCTAATAAATTGCTCACACCAGGATTGGATGTTGATAGCTGGTACCTTACCGAATGGGCTGGCGTTGATCCCGAAAACGGAAAACCACAATGGATGACAACAGATGCAAACGGAGCGCGTGTGAAAACTTACGATTATGCAGCTGCTTCTAAAAATCAAAAAGTAATTAGCGCTTATACTCCGGACTTTTTTGGAGGTTTTTCTACTAATCTAAATTATAAAAATTTCGATTTTGCAGCGATATTCAGTTATTCTGTTGGCGGAGAAATTTACAACTATGCAAGAGCTGAATTTGATTCAGATGGAGCTTATACAGACCGTAATCAAATGAATTTACACAGTGGCTGGAGCCGTTGGGAAAAACCCGGAGATATTGCAACGCATCCACAGGCTATCTACAACAACCCAAGCAACTCCAACAAAGCTTCTTCCCGTTTCTTAGAAACTGGAACTTACCTTAAAATGAGAAGTGTGACTTTAGGCTACAATATGCCAATCGAGAGTCTTTACATTTCAAATTTAAGATTGTACATCGCTGGAGAAAATTTATTCACTATTACACATTATTCTGGTGTTGATCCTGAAATCCCACCAATTAATGGTGCCATTACCGGTGTTGCTACACAGGTCTATCCTTCAACAAGAAAAGTGGTATTAGGACTTAACTTAACTCTTTAAAAACAAAATCATGAAAAAGATATTTCTATTATTTACAGCAATTAGTTTCCTGTCTTCATGTGAGTTAGACAGAGAACCTTTTAATTCCTATACACAAGATAAAATTCAGGAAGATAAAGAGGCTTCTATCGAAGTTTTATTAAATGGTTGTTATGCACAGCTTAAAGGCTGGTCTGATGTAATGCACAGAGTTGGAGAATATCCTGGCGATAATATTATGATTAGAGGAACTTCTACAGATTCTTTCTACTCTTTCATATCCTATCAGCATGTGACCAATAACGGACGTTTATCTGTTTTTTGGAACAATAGCTATAAAATTATTTCGCAGTCAAGTGATTTAATTAAAATTATTAAAGAAGGAGAAAGCGATGCTGTAGATCAGCAATTAGGAGAAGCCTATTATTTAAGAGGTATGATTTATTTCTACCTATGCAAAACGTATGGAAGACCTTATGCGCAATCTCCTGAAACCAATCTAGGAGTTCCAATTGTAAATGGTCTGCCAGCCGATTTAGACAATTTAACATTGCCAGATCGTTCTACTGTAAAAGATACTTATGCGCAAGCTATAAATGACTTGAAAAAAGCGGAATCTTTAATGAATGAAGGGAAAACCGCTGCTTATGCGACTAAAGAAGCTGCGCAGGCAATGCTTTCCAGAATCTACTTATACATGAGCGGCACTTATGAAACGCCAAATCAGGAATATGCAACGCAGTCTATCGAATATTCAAACAAGGTAATTGCTAGCGGGCGTTACAGCATGTTGAGTCGTAATAGTTTCATGAAGTACAATACATATGCTCCCGACGCTCCAGAACAAACCGAAACTATTTTTGCTGTAAAACAAGTTGCTTCTGAATTTTCGGGCTATGATCACTATTATGGAATTGGTGGTATGTATGCCAACATTCAAGGACAAGGCTGGGGCGAAATGTATGCCAGCGCTAAATATTTAGATTTACTTCGCAAAGCCGGAGGAAAAAATGACGCACGCTGGGCTTTTATTGATCCGCAATATGCTACAGATGCTGCAGGAAACAAAACAGAAGCTTTCCGTTTTATATATGATGTTTATAATACCGGAGGAACTCAAACTGGATATAATTATATGCAACAACCTCTAAAACGTAATCCTGATGGTTCATTCTATATTACTATCGGTACTACAAATTACAATTTGACTACTGTAAATGCTGCAGAAAATCAATATTCGATTGTCTATGAAGGAAAAACGTATACGGGTGAAAAGGATTATATGATGCTTTTAAACCGTGTTTATCCAATGTATTATATTACCAAATGTTCGCTTCAGGATAATGATTCTCACTTGCACTCTCCTATTATTTCACGATTAGCAGAAATGTATTTAAATCTTGCTGAAGCTTATGCTAAAAAAGGCGATTACAGCAATGCTTTGACTAATTTGAATATTGTTCGCGAAAGAGCCATTATTGGTGGCAGTTACACTTCTTTAAACAGTACAAATGCTGTGCAGAGAATCGATGAAGAACGTCAATTGGAATTGGCTTTTGAAGCGCACCGTGGTTATGATGTATATCGAAATGGGCAAACTATGACGCGACGTTATCCAGGTCCGCATTTGCCTATGAATGATGTGCCTGCAACAAGTTTAAGAGTCGTGCAATACATTCCGCAATCAGAAATTAATGCATATCCGGGAACTTTGACCCAAAACCCATAATCGTTTTAGATTTGTTTATTGTTTTTAACAGCCTCTCTAATTGTAAAGATTAGAGAGGTTTAAAAAAGTTAATCATTCAAAACTTACTGATGAAAAATTTACTCCATCTTATTTTAGCATTTTCCCTCGCTTCTTTTTCCTGTGCTGATCACAGTGAAACAAATTCAGAAAATAACACAATCGAAAATCCTAAAACCTCTATTTCTTTACCGTTAGCAGGAAATGCTTATAGTTCTAAACATTTAGAGGAAAGCAATATTACAGATAATGGAATCGAAAACTGGAAGGATTCTAATGAAACTTTTACTGTTTATTTCAGAATTTTTAAACCGGGAACTTTCCAAATTTCCGTTGAAGAATCAGTTGAAGTTTTCGGAAAATCTGAAGTTGAATTTTCCATTCTTAATGAAACAAAAAAAATAACTTTCACTACTTCTAAAAAAGCTGTTTTAATTGGAAACTGGAAAATCAATCAAGAAGGTTATGTGGCATTAAAAATAAAAGGAATTAGTAAAAATGGTGATCGTTTTCCGTCTATGGACAGATTAAAAATTTCCAGCGCAGATTATGACGGAAAAATCTCTTTTGTTCCCAACAACGAAGGTAATTTTTATCATTGGGGACGCCGAGGTCCCTCTGTCCACCTAAATTATGCTATTCCTGAGAACATTAATGCTGAATGGTTTTATAACGAAATGACGGTTCCTGAAAACGAAGATAAAATTGGTTCTTATTTTATGGCAAATGGTTTTGGCGAAGGCTATTTCGGAATTCAGGTCAATTCAGCAACTGAAAGAAGAGTTTTATTTTCGGTTTGGAGTCCGTTCAATACAGATGATCCAGCCAGTATTCCAGAATCACATAAAATCCAAATGCTCAAAAAAGGAGAAAATGTACATACAGGAGAATTTGGTAATGAAGGTTCCGGCGGACAAAGCTATTTAAAGTACAATTGGAAAGCAGGCACAACTTACAAATTCCTGCTAAAAGGTACACCAAACGGAAATAATACAACCACTTACACCGCTTACTTTTTCGCTCCGGAAGAGAATAAATGGATGCTGATTGCCAGTTTCAGTCGTCCCGAAACGAATACTTATTTAAAGAGATTTCATTCATTTTTAGAAAATTTTATTCCGGAACAAGGTGATTATTCTCGTACAGTTTTCTTCAATAATCAATGGATTTGTGATGAAAAAGGTAAATGGACAGAACTTAATACTGCCAGATTTACGAATGATAATACAGGAGCTAAAGAATACCGAATGGATTTCGCAGGCGGAACAGAAAACAACTCTTTCTACTTAAAAAATGGAGGCTTTTTTAATAATTATACAATGCCAAAAACTAACTTTACCAGACCACTCAACAATAAGAAGCCAGAAATAGATTTTAATAATTTACAGTAATACATTTTCAAAATCAAGCTTAATTTTCTTTTTACCATTAAGAGAATAAGCAATTTAAGCCAGACTTTATGAACTTATTTCTTAATGGTAAAAAAATAAAAAATTCAGTATTTCCGATAGTTGAAAAACTATCAAAACATTTAAAACAAATTAACTATGAAAACCAGTAATTTAAAATTCATTTTAGCCACATGCATTATGTTGTGGGGAACATTTGCATCTGCTCAAATGATAAAGACAAAAACTCCTGCACGTGCTAAAGGTCAGACCGATGTTTTACGTTTAGCGGCGCCGGCGATTCCTACGGTTCGTGTTGCTTTTATCGGACTAGGAATGCGTGGTCCCGGAGCTGTAGAACGTATGACACATATTCCGGGTGTTGAAATTGTGGCATTATGCGATATGACACAAGAAAACACTGCAAAGTCTAATGAAATTCTAACAAAAGCTGGTTTTCCTAAAGCTCAGGAATTTTACGGAGACGAAAATGCCTGGAGAAAAGTTACCGCTTTACCAAATGTAGATTTAGTTTATGTAGCTACAGATTGGCTTCATCATGCTGTTATTGGAGTTCAGGCGATGAAAGATGGTAAACATGTTGCTATTGAAGTTCCGGGAGCTTTAACCATGAACGAAATCTGGGAACTGATCGATACTTCTGAAAAGACTCGCAAACACTGCATGCAATTAGAAAACTGCGTTTATGATTTCTTTGAATTAACTACTTTAAATATGGCGCAGCAAGGTGTTTTTGGAGAAATTCTTCATGCCGAAGGTTCATACATTCATGGGTTACAACCATTTTGGGGAGAATACTGGAACAATTGGAGAATGGATTACAACATCAAACACCGTGGTGATGTTTATGCAACTCACGGAATGGGGCCGGCTTGTCAGGCTTTAAACATTCACCGTGGAGACAAAATGAATTTCCTGGTTTCTATGGATACCAAAGCAGTTGGAAATCCAGCTTATATCAAAGAAAAATCAGGAAAAGAAATCAAAGATTTTAGAAATGGAGATCATACTATGACGATGATTCGTACTGAAAACGGGAAAACAATCCAGATACAGCATGATGTTACTTCTCCTCGTCCTTACAGCAGAATGTACCAATTGAGCGGTACAAAAGGTTTTGCGAATAAATATCCGTTAGAAGGTTATGCTTTAGATGGAAAAGAACTTGGTGATGATGTTAAACCAAATCATGAAAAATTAAGTGCCCACTCTTTTGTTCCGGAAGAAGTAAAAAAAGCTTTAATGGAAAAATACAAACATCCAATTGCAAAAGGAATCGAGGAACAGGCTAAAAAAGTGGGCGGTCACGGCGGAATGGATTTCATTATGGATTACCGTTTAATTCACTGTCTGCAAAAAGGACTTCCATTAGATATGGATGTTTACGATTTGGCTGAATGGTCTTGTCTGGGTTCATTAACCGAAATTTCATTAGACAATAATTCTGCTCCTGTTGAAATTCCAGATTTCACTCGAGGCGGATGGAACAAATTGAAAAAATTAGAATTTTCAGAATAATTATTGGTTAGTTAGAAAGGGACAAGAGAGCAAAGTAGATGTTGCTCTCTTGTCTGTTTTAGACCATTCCTAAAAAAAGAAATCGCTTTAAAAGCCCAGCGGGCAAAATATTTATAGAATTTCAATCATGTCTATTCTTTGCTATTAATATTTCGCTTCTCAGAAGCTTATAAAAAAAAAGAGGCTGCCTTTGCAGACAGCCTCTTTTTTTATTTATTAAAAATTAATTCCAGTTAAAACTAATTTTCTTTTCAATTTCACTGCTTAAACTTAAAAACACTGGACAAGTCATTGCTGCACGTTCCAGAATTGTTCTGCTTTTTTCATCAGCATTGCTTTTCATATTAAAAACAATTTCGATTGCACCAATTCTTCTTGGTTCTGCATTCATGATCTTTGTTACTTCTGCAGTTGAACCTACAAAATCAACTTCTAAATCACGGGCTTTAATTCCCATAATCGTCATCATACAGCTTGCTAAAGCATTGGCGACAGTATCTGTTGGAGAAAACGCTTCTCCTTTTCCGTTGTTATCTAATGGTGCATCAGAAATGATTTCGCTGCCTGACTGCACGTGAATTGAACTTGTTCTTAAATCGCCTAAATAGGTTACTTTTGATGTCATTAATTTGCTACTTTTAAAGTTAAGTCACTATCGTAATATAAGATGTAAACACCTTTGTTAGCGTGTCCGCCGTCTTCTTTTCTGTAATATTGAAATTTATTATCTACTTGTTGTGTGGTCATTAAGTCAGCGGTTTCCTGAAATGTTTTTCCTTGTACCAAACGCATCATCGTGTCAAACGTCACATCAAATCCTCTTGTTGCGTAAGTCGTTGGATTGGCTTTGTTTTTCAGACGATATTGTTTTTCATAAATTAAAACAGATTGTTCATCACTTTCGCGAGTTACAGACGGATACATCAATTTTAGTTTTACCAAGTTATCAAAACTAATTTCATCTGTATCCAATGTGCTGTTTGGCTCCAGAATTACAAGCTGTACCTGACAGGTTTTCTGAGAATCAAGTAAAGCCTTTATTGTCGTTTTAACCATCGCAGTATTTCCAGTTTCCATTACAACATAATTCATTCGTCCGGGAATTAACAGACTTTTTAAATTAGCTACGTCCAAACCACCGGTTTCAGTCAGGGATGCAAATGCTACTCCTTTTTGATTTTGTCTGATATAATTGATAACCGACTCTTTTTTCTTATCTACTACTGCTACAATATTTCCGTTTTTAGATCGCATATAATCAAAAACTGAATTTCTAATCACATCGTTTGCCGGGATAGTCTGATATAAATTATCAATTGGATTTGCGATATCTTTTGATAATGGTGAAATTACCGGCACATTATACAAACGAAGTGAATTTGCTGCCGCTTCTGCATTACTTTGATAGAATGGTCCAATTACGGCATCTGCATCCTGAAGTTTAGAAATCAAACCAGAAACATTAGATGTTGTTTTAGTTTCCTGAGAATCATAAATCGTAACATCAATTGGCAATTTCAAAGTTTTAGCAGAATCGATTGCCATCATAGCTCCGGAATAAAAATCTAAAGTCATATTTAAGAACTTATCATTTTTAATTCTGTTAGCTGTTCCGGAAGTATCACTTTGCACTTTAGCCAAATTAAAAGGAAGTAGTAAAGCTACTTTTTTACGCTCATTAGCTCCTCTCTTTTTAGTCAATTCTACAATTTCTACATTATCGTTCTCAGTTGATTTTACTTTATCAATAATCTTAATTCCGCCACCACTACTTTCTGATGGTCGGTTAACTGAAGTTTCAACTGGTTTTTCTGCAGGTACTTGTGCTGTAACAATCGCAACCGGAGCTAAATATCCTGTTGGAACTTTTAAAACCATTCCTTCTTTTACACCTTCAGAAAGTGATGGATTAAGCGCTGTTAATTCATCCTGAGTCAAATGAAAAGTTCTGGACAAACTGTACAAAGTTTCTTTTGGTTTAACCTGATAATCCATGTAAGTAACCGCCTTTTTCGAAGTTTCCGCCGGCTTTTTATTCTCAGCAGGTTTAGCTGTTTCTGCCAGAGTACTTTCTGTTTTTGGAGCAGTTCCTTTTATTGTTAATCTGTAACCAACCGGCAAATTCGTAACGATATCCGGATTTTTTTTCTCTAACTCCGCAACAGACATATTGTACTGTTTTGCAATACCAAATTTTGTTTCTTTTGGCTGCACGTCATGATAAACATATTTTTCAATTCCTTTTTCTTTTCCAGTCGGTTTAGCTGCTGTTTTAGGAGCTGATCCTTTCGCAGGAATTACCAGTTTTTGTCCAATCTGAACTCCTGTTTTCTCTAAAAATGGATTTGCTGCTTTTAACGCTTCATCAGAAATTCCATATTTATGCTCAATGCTGTAGAATGTTTCTTTCGGTTGTACTTCATGAATAATATCTTTTCCTGAAGAAACGGCAGCTTTAGTTTCAGCAACTTCTTTTTTCGCTTCTCCAGCCGCTGTTGGAATCAACAAAACTGTATTTGGGCTTATTCCTGTTCTGGCATCCGGATTAAGTTTGTAAATATCATAAGGTGTAACCTTAAATTTCTGTGCAATCTGATTAATAGTTTCACCGCTTGACACTTTATATTTCACCACTTTTTCTTGTGAAAAAGCACTTGAACTAATAAAGAATACAAGGGATAATAATGTTAAATAGTATTTCATAATATGGCTTAAAACAATTTAATTTCTAATTCAAAAATATCTCACAGATCTACTCCGAAGCAAAATTCGGGCCGTTTGTAAACTCATCTCAAAATCACCTCAAGTCGATTTCTGCTTTGGCAATTACGATTTCTTTATATAACTCATCTTCTTCTTTTTTCTTGCATTTATAAAGCACTTCTTCCATGTTTTCGAATTTATCACTGTAAACATAGTACGAAAGGCTATTGATATTGAAGAAGAAACTAGCATTAAAATCGCCAGAATCAATGAGTTTCATAATAAGCTTATCTCGGTCAACTGCGTCTGTAAATATACCCAAAACTAAGTAATACCCATTCGAAACTTCTCTAAGATTATCATAAACTTCTACTTTTACTGTTTTATCAGGTCTTAACGGATTGTCTTTCAATTCCTGTTTCATTTCTTCCAGTGAAATTGTTTTTGAATTTTCTACAGTATTCTCTTTCTTCCGTTTTTTGACTGCTTCATCCTGATATTTTTTCAGTTTAACCAAAGCCAGTTTATCATCAAATTTTCGAGCTTCCATACTGTAATAAGAAGCTTTGCTGATGTGTCTTTTTACTTCAATTTTTTTCTGATTGTCTAAGGAATCAATCTTAGCAATTAAAAGCTGATTTTGCGCATCGCCTTTCTCCTGCTCTATTTTATAACGTTTAATTTCTTCTAAAGATAAACGTTGCTGTAAAGGTTCTGTATTCGTTTTTTTCTCGCTTTCGCGGATTTTCTTTTTGTATTCCTGATTTTCTTCAACGGCAATTTTCTCTACTTTATTCATCAAACCGGCATACACTTTTCTGTTTTCTGCCAATTCTTTTTTCAATTGAGACGATAATTCATTAGTTTTATTGATTCCTTCAGAAGATTGTTTCTCCAATCTTTTTGATTCTTCTACATTCAAAATATCCATTCGCTTTAATTCTTTCAAATCATTGTTCATGGCAACAACAAGCGAATCCAATTTTACCATTAAAACATCCTGAACATTTTTATTGGCTTCTAAAACCAGACGAAGTTTTTCAACCGAATTTTCTTTAGAGCCATTCATATCATTCAGATTCACTTTTAAATCGTTAATCTTAATGATTTTCTGGTTCATTTCTTTCTGAACAACCAAACGATCTTTTAAATCTTCAATTTCAACCGTTTTGGCTTTAGTTTTCTCAACAACAACTTGTTTTTCGGCCAAAGCCAACATTAATTCTTCACTTTCGTTTGCGGGCTGAATTCCTTTTGTATTGATGGCTAATTTATTTCCAACAATTAATCCGTTTACAATTTCTGGGTTTTGAGATTCTAACTGATCAATTGAAATTCCGTATTTCTTTGCAATCGAAAACTTGGTTTCCTTTGGCTCAACAACATGAAAAACCGTTTCCTGATTGATAACACGAACTCTTCCATCAATAGTTTTTCTTTTGTTTGGAATTGAAATTGCCTGGCCAATTTGTAAGCCATTAATCAAAATATCTTTATTAAGATTTTCCAAATCCTGAACCGAAACATTATACTGTCTGGCAATACTAAATAAAGATTCTTTTGCCAGAACCTGATGTGTTGCTTTTGAAGAAACAACAATTTCTTGTTTGGAGAAATGATCTGAATTTTGAGGAATAATTAATTCCTGACCAATTTGGAGTCCACCGGCAAGAATTTCCTGATTGGCATTTTGAATGGCTTCTAACGAAACATGATATTGTTTTGATAAACCAAACAGTGTTTCTTTTGGTGCAACAATATGAGTTTGCTGCTTTTCTGTACTAATTTGTTGGGAGGAATGAACCGGAATCTTTAAAACTTGATTATCCTTGATTCCGTTTTGCGATTCGGGGTTGAGTTTGTAAATCTCATCTAAAGAAACCTTATACTTTTGGGCAATAAAATAAGCGGTTTCACCTTTTTGAATCTTGTGCTCGATAATTGAATCTTGCGCAATTATTTTGTTAAAAGACAAAATAAAGACAAGAGAAATTATTAAAAGTTCTCTCATAAATAGTAGGTTATAAAAAATTAAGGCCTTACAAATGTAAGACCTTAATTTTAAAATATGCTACTATTCCCACTCAATTGTTGCTGGTGGTTTTGAACTAATATCGTAAACAACACGATTCACGCCTTTTACCTTATTGATAATATCGTTGGATACTTTCATCAAGAAATCGTAAGGTAAATGAACCCAGTCAGCAGTCATACCATCTGTTGATTCTACAGCTCTAAGCGCTACTACTTTTTCGTACGTACGCTCATCGCCCATAACCCCAACAGAGTTTACAGGAAGCAAAATTGCTCCAGCCTGCCAAACTTTATCGTATAATCCCCAAGATTTTAATCCTTCAATAAATACAGAATCTACATCTTGTAAAATTCTAACTTTCTCCGGAGTAATATCTCCTAAAATTCTAATTGATAATCCTGGCCCCGGGAAAGGGTGTCTTCCTAATAATTCAGGATCTATTCCTAATGTAGCACCAACTCTACGAACTTCGTCTTTAAACAACATTCTAAGCGGTTCTACAATTTTTAATTTCATATAATCCGGCAATCCGCCCACGTTATGATGCGATTTAATAGTTGCAGATGGTCCTTTTACCGAAACAGATTCAATTACGTCTGGGTAAATTGTTCCCTGAGCCAACCATTTTACATCTTCTAATAAGTGTGATTCATCATCAAAAACTTCGATAAATACACGACCAATTGTTTTACGTTTGGTTTCTGGGTCGCTGATTCCTGCTAATTCGCCAAGGAAACGATCTCCAGCGTCAACTCCTTTTACATTTAATCCCATTCCTTTGTATTGATCTAATACATTTTGGAATTCATTTTTACGTAAAAGTCCGTTGTTAACGAAGATGCAATATAAGTTTTGTCCGATTGCTTTGTTTAATAAAACTGCCGCTACCGTAGAATCTACTCCTCCAGATAAACCAAGAACCACTTTGTCGTTTCCTAATTTCTCTTTTAATTCAGCTACCATTTCATCAACGAAAGCATTTGGAGTAAAGTTTTGAGGAACTTCAGCAATTTTTACTAAGAAGTTTTCCAGCATTTTTTTTCCATCTGTTGAATGGTAAACTTCCGGGTGGTATTGAATTGCATAAGTAGTTTCGCCTTCAATTTTGTAAGCTGCGTATTCTACATCATGCGTGCTTGCTAATTTTACAGCATTTGTTGGAAGCGCTTTGATACTATCGCTATGGCTCATCCAAACCTGGCTGTTTTCTGAAACTCCGTCAAAGAAAGTTTCAGCTTCTTTAATATAAGATAAGTTTGCTCTACCGTATTCTCTTGTGTTTGAAGCGGCTACTTCTCCACCGCTGAAATGCGCTAAATACTGAGCTCCGTAACAAACAGCAAGTAAAGGCATTTTACCTCTAATTTGCGATAAATCAGGATGTGGAGCATCTTCACCTCTAACAGAGAAAGGGCTTCCTCCTAAAATTACGGCTTTATAACTTGATAAATCACTTGGAATGTGATTGTAAGGAAAAATTTCGCAGAATATATTTAATTCGCGAACTCTACGCGCAATAAGCTGAGTATATTGCGACCCGAAATCTAAAATAAGTACGTTGTGTTGCATGCGCAAAAGTACTTTTTATATTCGAAATTCAAAAATTGATTTTTGATTTTTTTTAAAATCAAAACATGCTAAGATTCTAAGCATCTAAGATTCTGATATTTTATATTTCAAAATCTAAAAAAACTTAGCATCTTATCACCTTAGAAACTAAGAATCTTAAAAAGAAAAATCCAAACCCCCAATTATTTCGTATCTATCGAAAAACCCATTTAAATTTAACTATGAAATCAAAATTTATTGTCTTGACAGTTTTCTTGTCAATTTTTTTAAGCTCCTGTAACACGGTTGATGATTTGTTAAGCTTTAACATTTCTAATTCAGCTTCGATTAAAATCCAGAGTACTTCTCCAATCAATCTGCCTTCGGAAATAATCACTCCGGAAGTTACAACCAATTCTTCGGCTGAATTTGAGAACAACAAAACAAAAGCGAGTTTAGTAAAAGATGTGAAAATCAGATCTCTGAAATTATCTATATCTGATCCCTCTGACAAAACGTTTACGTTTTTAAAATCAGTTCACATCTATATTTCAACCACAAATTCTGATGAAATTGAATTGGCTTATCAGGACAATATTAATGTTTCAACTAATTCAATCGATTTGATCTGTACAGATAAAAGACTTGATCAATACATTAAAGCCGACAGTTACAAAATCAGAACTCAGGTAACCCTAAAAGAAACTTTAACAAAAGATGTTACTGTAAAAGCAGATATGAAATTTAGAGTTACTGCAGATCCTTTCTAAGATACTAAGATACTGAGATTTCTAATCAGATTGTATAAAAAATGAGGTTCTAAACATAGAACCTCATTTTTTATTTGTGTTTAAGTTTCAAAAAAACTTAGTATCTCAGAACCTTAACAACTCAAAAAAATCATTCTTTCGTCACCACAATAGACGCCTTAAAACCTGCCGCCAGATTATCCCAATAATCACTTGTAACCATATTCCCTTTATCGTCAAACACTTGTATTTCTGCAGTATTACCACCAAGTGTACCGATATTTAAAGCCTCAAAATCTAATTTATTGAAACCCTGAGCAAGATTTATTTTTACCGATTGATAATTAGAATCTAATAAAAGTCGGTCTCTAATTACATAATCATTTGAAGACACTTTCACTAAATCTCCATCAATGGCTCCAAAATCACGGAATTTAACAATGAAATATTCTGATTTGGTTTTAAAATCCCCTAGCGATATATTTTTCTTGACCAAAACGCCACGACCTTCTCTTAAACCGGCATCTTTTAAAGCTTTGTCCAGATCTTTTTCCATTTTTGCTACATAACGATCGCCGGGATTAGCAAAATCAGTTTCGGTAGACATGGTAAATTTGCTTTTTTCTTCTCCAATCTGAAATTTAGATTTGGGAGTTATAGTGGTGTTTTCAAAAACATTTGGAGTTTTAATACCCGGAATATCACTAACCTCTGCCTGAGGATCTTTTACTTCTGGAATTGGCGTTTTTTTAGGTTTTGCACTGAACTTTGGAGCAGGAATAGCTTTGAATTTAGAATTAAATTCACCTTGGGCAGATACTGACAAAGCAGTAAAAAATAATATGAAAAATAAAATGTGCTTCATTGAATTAATATTATCGAATCGGCTTTTATTATTACTATAAAACCAAAAGTCCAGCATCACAAAAATAGTATAATTTAATTAGGCGCTGCAACTTTAGGACTTTTATAACATTAAATTAAGCTAATTTTTGGAATCAAAAAACCTGCCAGAATTTTTTCCTTTATAAAAAATAATAATCAAAATTGTAAAATTCCAAATTCCAAAATTCTTTTCAAAATCAGTATTTTTTAACTTTTAAAACGGATTCAGTATTTTGATAATTAGCAACTTATTCTTAACTTCAAGACTTTATTGTGCCATTTATAAATCTTAGCAAAATGGATTATATCGATTATTATAAAGTATTGGATGTTACAAAATCTGCAACTGAAGCAGATATCAAAAAAGCATATCGAAAACTGGCTCGAAAATATCATCCGGATTTAAACCCCAATGATAAAGAGGCTGAAAAAAAATTCAAGGAAATCAATGAAGCTAATGAAGTTTTAAGCAATCCCGAAAATCGAAAAAAATACGATAAATACGGAAAAGACTGGAAACATGCCGACGAATTTGAAAAAGCCGGTTACGATCCGAATCAGCAACAAAACAGACAACAAAGCAGATCTCAATATTCCGGAGGCGACTTTTCAGGTTTTGAAGGAGGTGATTTCTCCGGAAGTGATTTTTCTGATTTCTTCAATTCCATGTATGGCGGAGGCAGAAGCAGTAGATCACAATCCAAATACAGAGGTCAGGATTTTAATGCCGAATTAGAACTAGACCTTAAAGCGGCTTATACAACACATAAACAAAACTTAACGGTTAACGGTAAAAATATCAGAATCACAATTCCTGCAGGTGTTGAAAATGGTCAGGTTATTAAAATTCCTAATCATGGTGGTCCCGGAGTAAATGGCGGACAAAATGGTGATTTATACATTACTTTTATAATTGCAAATAATTCTGATTTCAAACGCGAAGGGAATAATTTGTATGCCGATGCTCCACTTGATCTTTACACAGCTATTTTAGGTGGTGAAACTCATATCAATACTTTTGACGGAAAAGTAAAAATTAAAGTTCCGGCAGAAACTCAGCCGGGAACGAAGGTTAAACTAAAAGGAAAAGGTTTTCCGGTATATAAAAAAGAAAATGAATTTGGCGATTTATACATCACCTACTCCATAAAACTTCCAACAAAATTATCAGATAAAGAAAAAGAACTATTTGAAGAACTGGCAAAACTAAGAAATCATGAAAAGTAAAAACCTAATCCAGATAAAACAGTTTTGTTTATATCACGAAATCGAAAACACTTTTATAACCGAACTTAATAATTTTGGTCTAATACAAATTATCACCAAAGAAAATGATGAATTTCTGGAACCGGAACAACTTCCAACGGTCGAAAAAATGATTCGTATGCATTACGATCTCAAAATTAATCTGGAAGGAATAGATGCTATAGCTCATTTATTAAATAAAATAGAAGCTTTACAACATAGCTTAAATACAGCACATAATAAGCTTCGTTTATACGAGGAAAAGAATATTGAATAACATTTTAATATCACAAAAAAGCTTGATTTCCACTCTGATTTCAAGCTTTTTTTAATGATTGCCCGAAGCATAATTCTTAAATTGCAACATCTTAATTAACCTGAATTTGCTTTTAAAAATCAATGAACAAATTCGCAAAATATAAAAAATGAAAAGAGAAAATATCTTAACGGGATCTCCTTGGGAAGACAAAATGGGATACTGTCGTGCTGTAAGAATTGGAAATATCATCGAAGTTTCCGGAACTGTAGCTATAGTAGACGGCGAAAAAGTAAAGGCAGATGACGCTTATGCTCAAACTTATAACATTTTAGAGCGAGTTGAAAAAGTTTTAGAAGATTTAAATGTAGGTATGAAAGATGTTATCAGAACTAGAATTTTCACAACAGACGTTTCTACTTTTGAAGAAGTTGCCAGAGCGCACTCTGCTTTCTTTAAAGATGTAAAACCAACTACAGGATTCTACGGAATCAGTAAATTAGTTGCACCTGAATATTTGGTAGAAATCGAATTTACTGCTGTAGTATAGTAAAGTTTTTTTGCCACAAATTTCACGAATTTCCACTAATTGTTTTTCTTTTGCCACAGATAATAGATTTAAAATGATTTTTTTTCTTTTAATTCGTGAAAATTCGTGAAATTCGTGGCAAACTTTTAGAATTCATTAATGACTTCCCAAAACACAAAACAATACCTGCTTTCCCTTCCAAAATGGATTCTTATCTGTGCTTTAATTGGTATATTTTCAGGATCTGTCTCTGCTTTTTTCTTAGTTTCTTTAGAATGGGTAACACAGTTTAGAATTCATCACGATTGGATTATCTGGCTTTTACCTTTGGGTGGATTTCTGGTTGGAGCGAGTTATTATTATTGGGGAGAATCTGTGGTAAAAGGCAATAATTTACTGCTCGAAGAATACGAGACACCAAAGAAAGTCATTCCGTTCAAAATGGCTCCTTTAGTACTTTTGGGAACTTTGCTTACGCATTTATTTGGAGGATCTGCAGGTCGTGAAGGAACTGCTGTTCAAATGGGCGGCGCAATTGCCGATCAATTCACAAAAATCTTCAAACTCGATAATTCAGAACGTAAAATTTTAATCATACTGGGAATCAGTGCGGGTTTTGCTTCTGTATTTGGAACGCCTTTAGCAGGAGCTATTTTTGCTTTGGAAGTTTTGTATTTCAGCAAAATCAATTTTAAAAGCATTTTCTTTTCATTTTTAGTTGCTTACGCTGCTTATTTTACTGTAGAATTTTGGAAAATAAAGCATACACATTACAGTATTCCTGCTGTTCCTGAATTAAGTTTAAACAATATTGTTTTTACATTTATTGTTGGAATTTTATCTGGTTTTACGGCTTTACTATTTTCAAGAAGCACACATTTTTGGGGTTCTCTTTTTTCTAAAAACATTAAATATCCTCCGCTTCGTCCTGTAATTGGCGGCGTAGTTTTAGCCATTGCAATCGCGGGCCTTGGATTTACAAAATTTTCCGGATTGGGAGTTCCTGTAATTGTTGATTCTTTTTCGAATCCAAGCGAATGGTATGATTTTCTGTTAAAAATCCTATTTACAGGATTCACTTTGGGAGCCGGATTTAAAGGTGGAGAAGTAACACCGTTATTCTTTGTCGGAGCTACATTGGGAAGTGCTTTATCGATTCTAATTCCAATGCCAATTGCACTTTTAGCAGGAATTGGATTTGTTTCGGTTTTCTCCGGTGCAACCCACACTCCTATCGCCTGCACCATTATGGGAATGGAATTATTCGGAATTGCTCCAGGATTATTCATCGCTATTGGCTGTACAATTGCTTATTTTTCTTCTGGTTCTGTTGGTATTTATAAATCACAGATTGTAAAAGGAGCGAAATATAAGTTGTATCAGAGATTAAATTCCAATTTTTGAATTTTGAAATTCCAAATTCCAATCTAAATATGTATCGTTCCTACGGAACTTAAACATAGAACCTAATTATTTCCAACGGATTAAAATCCGTTGCTACAAAATGAGCATTCCTACGGAATTTGAAAATCTAGAATAAAAAATCCGTTTCATCAGCGTTCAAACTTAATACACAAAATTAATTTCCAATGCAAAACTGTTCTAAATACCTATAAAACTCAACTGAATACTAAAAATCTGAGCACCTACCACTCCAAGCGAATACTAAAATTATTTTCAGCATTACATTAAAAAATGTAAATTCGCAAACTATGAAAATACAAGACATTCAGGCGATTCAGTCATTACTCGAAACCCCAAAGAAAATTGTCATCATTCCGCACAGAGGACCAGATGGTGATGCAATGGGTTCTACGTTAGGTTTATACCATTTTTTAATAAAAAACAATCATCAGGCAACTGTTATTGCGCCGAATGATTTCCCCAACTTTCTAGCCTGGCTTCCGGGATCAGAGACAGTCAAAATATTTGAAAAAGACGCTGAAAACTGTACCAAAATTTTAGAAGAAGCTGAGTTAATTTTTACTCTTGATTTTAATGCATTTCATCGTACGGGCGAAATGATGGAGCACACACTAAAAAAGCTTACTGCTCCGTTTATAATGATTGATCATCATCAAAAACCTGATGATTATGCAGCTTATACATATTCTGATACATCGTACGGATCTACTTGTGAAATGGTTTACAACTTTATCAATTTCTTAAATAAAAAAGAAGATATTGATAAAACCATCGCCACTTGTATTTACACTGGAATCTTAACTGATTCGGGTTCGTTTCGTTTTCCGGGAACAACAGGAAATACGCATAGAATTATAGCAGAATTAATAGATCTTGGAGTAGAAAACACAGAGATTCCGGTATTATTATATGATAATAGTTCTTTCAGCAGATTACAGTTATTAGGCCGTGCTTTGCAAAACATGAAGATTTTTGAAGAACATAAAACTTCTTATACGACACTTACTCAGGAAGAACTGGATTCTTTTAATTATGTTAAAGGTGATACTGAAGGAATTGTTAATTATGGTTTAAGTATAAAAGATATTGTTTTTACTGCTATTTTTATCGAAAATAAAGACGAAGGAATTATCAAGATTTCATTCCGTTCACAAGGAGGTTTTGATGTAAATCAGTTTGCAAGAGATCACTTTAATGGCGGAGGTCACAGCAATGCAGCCGGGGGAAGATCTGAAACTTCGATGGAAGAAACGGTAAAGAAATTTGAAGATTTAGTAACAAAACTAAAATTATAGCCCAATCATGAACAACCTAAAACTTACTATTTACAGCTTACTTTTTGCTGTTCTGCTCATCAGCTGTAAGCATCCTGAGGAAGCCAGAAGACCTATTTCGAGAGCTTCAGGAACATTCATGAAAAAATCTGCTGACCGTAATAAAAAATTAGTGGCTAATGAAGAAGAAGTCATTAAAAAAATCATCAAAAGCAATCCGAAAGTAAAATACTACGCTACTCCAAAAGGATACTGGTTTAATTACGAAGAAAGAAACGAAGCAGAAACTGCAGCTCCGAGAAAAGGAGATATCGCTTACTTTAATATGGAAGTAAAAGATATAAAAGGCAATATCATTTACTCTGATTCTGATCTTGGTCCACAAACCTATTATGTCGACAAACAAGACATCATGATGGGACTTCGCGATGGAATCAAAAGAATGCATAAAAATGAGACTGTTACTTTCTTATTTCCATCACACAGTGCTTATGGCTATCATGGAGATAACAAAAAAATTGGTCCAAACGAATCTTTAATTGTTACGGTTACACTTAGAAATTTTGTACCGGATCCAGCGGCACAAAAAGCCGTATCAGGAACGCAAACTCCTAAAACCGTAACACCAAAACCTGCAGCGCCAAAACCTGCAAATACTGCGAAAAAAGACACATTAACTCAATAAAAATAATATCTTAAAATGAAAAAGAGTATTTTATTATTACTAATAGCCGTTAGCTCATTTTATTCTTGTAAAAACGATCATAGTAATCTGCCAGACGGTTTATATGCCGATATCGAAACAAACAAAGGTCATATCATTGTTGAATTAGATTATAAAAAAGCTCCGATAACTGTAGCCAACTTTATAACTCTGGCTGAAGGAAAAAATGAATTTGTAACACACGAAAACCTAAAAAAGAAACCGTTTTTTGATGGTTTAAAATTCCATAGAGTTATCGAAAATTTCATGATTCAAACCGGTGATCCATTAGGAACAGGTTCCGGAGATACAGGATACAAATTTAAAGATGAATTTTCAGATTTAAAATTTGACAAAGCGGGTGTTTTGGCAATGGCAAACAATGGACCGGGAACCAATAGCAGTCAATTTTTTATTACACATGTTGAAACTCCTTGGTTAGACAACAAACACACTATTTTTGGTCATGTTGTCGATCAAAAAACACAGGAAGTGGTAAACAAAGTAGTTCAGGGCGACAATATTGTTGCCGTAACTATCATCAGAAATGGAGAAGCGGCTAAAAAGTTTGATGCTGTAAAAGTATTCCACGATTACTTCGTAGATATCGCAAAAGAACAAAGTAAATATGCTGCTGTTCAAAAAGAAAAAGTAGCTTACTACGCTTCTGAAAAAGCAAAAGCAACTAAAACAGCAAGTGGTTTACAATATGTGATTACTGAAAAAAGTTCTGGTCAAAAACCTGCTGCCGGAAAACAAGTATATGTTGCTTACGCTGGTTTTCTTGAAGACGGAACTTTATTTGACACCAGTTCTGAAGATGTTGCAAAACAATTTGGAAAATTTGATCCTGCAAGAGCAGAAGCAAAAGCATATAGCCCAATTCCTTTTACAGCCGGAAGCAAAAGCGGTTTGATTCCTGGCTTTATTGAAGGTCTTGAGCAACTTTCTTTTGGAGACAAAGCAATTCTTTTTATTCCATCACATTTAGCATACGGAGAAACTGGTGCAGGAGGAGTAATTCCACCAAACGCAAATATTATCTTCGAAGTTCAATTATTGGAAAAACCATAAAAAGGGTAATAATCATATACTTAAATCTAAAAAAGTAATGAAATTTAAATTCTTATTTTTATTCTGCTTAGCAGTAGTAAATATTCAGGCACAGACAAAAAAGCCTGCTGCAAAACCTGCTACTAAAGCTAAAACAACAACAGCTGCAAAACCTGCAGCGAAACCGGCTACAAATCCGGGAGACGGAATTTTTGCAACAATTTCTACTTCAAAAGGAGACATTGTAGTTTCATTAGAATATACAAAAGCTCCTGTAACAGTGGCTAATTTTATCACTTTGGCTGAAGGGAAAAACCCTTACGTAAAAGTAGAGCGTTTAAAAGGAAAACCTTTTTATGATGGTTTAAAATTCCACAGAGTGATTAACGATTTTATGATTCAGGGCGGTGATCCTCAAGGAACGGGAGCCGGAGATCCGGGTTATTCTTTTAAAGATGAATTTGTAGCAGAACTGAAATTCGAGAAAGGCGGTGTTTTAGCAATGGCTAATTCAGGCCCTGCAACAAACGGAAGCCAGTTTTTTATCACTCATAAAGACACTCCGTGGTTAAACGGAAAACACACTATTTTTGGACACGTAGTTTCAGGAATGGACAATGTAAATAAAATTGTTCAGGACGATATCATGACTAAAATCACTATCACCCGTAAAGGCGCAGCTGCAAAGAAATTTGATGCTGTAAAAGTTTTTAGCGATGAAATGAAACAAGGTGAACTGAAAAAAGAAGAAGCTAAAAAAGTAGTGGCACAAAAAGCAGCTTATTTTACAGCAACAAAAGCAAAAGCAACTGCAACTCCATCTGGTTTAAAATATGTTATCACTCAAAAAGGAACCGGAGTTAAAGGCGCAGAAGGATCAACGATCTATTTCCACTACGCCGGATATTTTGAGGACGGAACTCTTTTTGACAGCAGTATGGCTGGAGTAGCAAAAGCTTACGGAAAATACGATGCTAACAGAGATACACAAGGTGGTTACAAAGCATTTCCTTTTACAGTAGGTAAAAAAGACGGAATGATTCCTGGTTTTATTGAAGCCCTTGATATGATGACTGATGGAGAAAAAGCTATTTTCTTCCTTCCTTCTAACCTTGCTTATGGAGAAAAAGGTGCCGGTGGTGTAATTCCTCCAAATGCTACTTTGGTTTTTGAAATCGAAACTTATCAAAAACAGCCTTAATAATTTAGAAGAGAAAAATCATATCTTCAAAAAATATAAAAAGACCATCAAATTCATTTTTGATGGTCTTTTCTCTTTTTAAAGAATTCACAATTCAAAGCCTCAAAATTCAATTTGATTAATAATAAATCACTATTCTCAACATAGTACGATAGAATCCTAACCAAAATAGCTTACCTTTGCCGGCTTAAATTTTTTAAAAACAAATAAATTATGACGTCTCAAAACAATGTATTAAAAGGTGTTTTTCTGGTTGCTTTAGGTGCTACAACATACGGAATGCTGGCTACTTTTGTAAAAATGGCCTATTCTGAAGGATATACCACTGCAGAAGTAACGACTTCACAATTTATTTATGGAATTACAGGTATACTTTTAATCAATCTTTTTCAGAGAATAAAAAATAAAAATAAAGCTGTAAAAGCTACTCCAAAAAATATTTTCAGCCTTATGCTTGCCGGAACTTCACTAGGAATGACAAGTCTTTTTTACTATCTCGCTGTAAAATACATTCCTGTTTCTATCGGAATCGTTTTATTAATGCAAACTGTCTGGATGGGAGTTTTACTGGAAATGATTTTAGAAAAAAAACTACCTTCTAAGCAAAAGGTCATTGCTGTATTCATTGTCCTTTTCGGAACTGTTTTAGCCACAAATATCATGAAAAATGAGATTACATTAGACTGGCGTGGTTTAGTTTGGGGAATATTAGCAGCAGCTTCTTTTACTACAACTATGTTTACGGCCAATCGTGTGGCAACGGAAATTTCATCAGCACAAAGAAGTCTTTATATGCTTTTAGGCGGTTCCATTATTGTTTTTTCATTTGCATTAGCAACTCAGGAAACAACCTTTAATCTCGAAATTTTTCTAAAATGGGGAATCGTATTATCGCTGTTCGGCACCATCATCCCGCCAATGTTGATGAATCTTGGCTTTCCTCTTACGGGTATAGGATTAGGAAGTATCGTTTCTGCATTAGAACTACCTGTTTCTGTTATGATGGCATTTGTACTTTTAAAAGAGAAAGTTGTTTTCTCTCAATGGATTGGAATCATCTTAATCATTCTTGCCATAATTATTATGAATGTAAATTTCAAGCGAAAAAAATAACCCTAAATTTACTTTCTCAAAAAAAACATTCCTGTAATGCAATAATTGTTAATTTTTTTATAAATTCGTGATAAACAATTAGATATCATGATTCTACCCTGGCATTTATATTTAATGGCTTTGCTTTATATAATGGCAGGTATTAATCATTTTAGAAAACCTGGAATGTATATTAAAATCATTCCACCCGCATTTAAGAACCCCAAATTAATAAATATTTTAAGTGGAGCTGCCGAAATAATTTTAGGCATCCTCCTAACCCTGCCTTTTACGAGAAGTTTTGCTGCCTGGGGAATTATAGCTTTGTTAATAGCGGTATTCCCGGCAAATGTGTATATGCTTCAAAATAAAAAAGCAGGTTTTGGTTTACCAAGATGGATTTTATTTGTACGTTTGCCCTTACAATTAGTTTTGATTTATTGGGCTTACCAATATTTATACTAACATTCATTAACCATTAAATTATTTTATTATGAAAAAATTATTTGCAGAGTTTTTTGGGACTTACTGGCTTGTTTTTGGTGGTTGCGGAAGTGCCATATTTGCAGCAGGAATTCCTAATTTAGCAATAGGATTCGCCGGAGTTGCATTGGCATTTGGTTTAACAGTACTTACAATGGCTTATGCTGTTGGTCATATTTCAGGCGGTCATTTCAATCCCGCTGTTTCCTTTGGTTTGTGGGCAGGAGGAAGATTTCCAGCCAAAGACCTTATTCCGTATATTGTTGCACAATGTGTTGGAGCTGCAGCTGCAGCGGGAACTTTGTACACAATAGCTTCCGGAAAAGCCGGTTTTGCGATTGATAATACTAAAGCCGGAGCTTTTGCATCAAATGGTTTTGGCGCATTTTCTCCAGATGGTTATTCTTTACAATCTGCTTTCATTGCAGAATTTGTTCTTACTTTATTTTTCCTTTTAGTCATTCTGGGCGCTACAGATAAATTTGCCAACGGAAGATTTGCAGGAATTGCTATTGGTTTAGCCTTGACATTAATTCATTTAATCAGCATTCCAATTACTAATACTTCTGTAAACCCGGCCAGATCTTTATCTCAGGCTATTTTTGTAGGCGGAGAACCTTTATCTCAAGTTTGGCTGTTTTGGGTCGCCCCTATTCTTGGAGCCGTAGTTGCCGGTTTTATTTATAAAACGCTGTTACAAAATCATGCAGAAGCATAACTAAAAAACACTTTCACCTAAATAACAATATTAAATAAGGCATAGTAGATTTACTATGCCTTATTTATTTTTTGAAATCGAGCCTCTATAATACAACAAACTTTTCTATAAAAAATCACCAACGATATCGATATAGTATTGTCAAAATATTTATTTTTGAATAAAAACACTGTTGAATTATGAATGATATCATAGCTTATTTCAGTACAATTCCGTCTACCCACAGAAGCCTTATTCTAGTTGGCGGCATCACCATTTTCTGGCTGATTGAAAACGCTTTTCCTTTATTCAGAATGGAGTACAAAAAATGGCCACATGCCGGGATAAACTTCTTTTTTACTTTCACGACCATTGTGGTCAATTTTGTTTTAGCATTTATCTTAATCAGAACAGCCGAATGGACAATCGAAAATCATTTTGGTCTTTTACAATGGATTTCTCCAATGCCAATCTGGCTTTACACCGTATTAGGTTTATTACTTCTTGATTTAATTGGTGCTTATCTGGCACATTATGTAGAACATAAATTCAAATATTTATGGCAGTTTCATCTGGTGCATCATACCGATACTTGGATTGACACTACGACTGCTAACAGACATCACCCGGGCGAAAGTGTTATTCGATTTGTTTTTACCACCGTAGGTGTTTTAATCGTTGGCGCGCCCATGTGGATGGTTTTTCTTTATCAGTCATTATCTGTAGTCGCATCACAGTTTAATCATGCCAATATTGCTCTTCCTGAAAAACTGGATACTTTCCTGAGCTATTTCATCGTTTCGCCAAATATGCACAAAGTACATCATCATTATGTGCTTCCTTATACCGATAGCAATTATGGAAATATTTTCTCGATTTGGGACAGGCTTTTTGGCACTTTTACCACTTTGCCAAAAGAAAAACTAATTTATGGCGTAGATACTCATATGAAATCTGAGGAAAATAACGAGTTAAAGAATCTGCTAAAAATACCATTTCAAAAATCACGATCTTTCAAAAACAGTTAAAATCAGTAAAAAAAGTAGACTTTACTTAACCAACCTATTATTTTTTTTTTTAATATTGATACAGAAATTGAAAATCAATCTATTAATAATTAACACCCTATTTTGAATTAATTTTCACGAGATGAAAAAGAGTAGCCGCAAAGAATTGACTCCGGAACAAACTGAAAAACTTGTTTCGTTAGCTTTAGAAGAAAGAAATCCATTTGAAATTATAAAAAAAGAATTTGGATTAGCAGAAAAAGAAGTCTTGGAAATCATGAAGAAGAAAATGCCTCTTGAAAAATTTGAGATGTGGAAAAAGAAGGCAGTTGCAAACAAACCAAAACCAAAACCGATAAAAATAGATGATTTTGATGAAGATTTGGATGGAAAATATTATATAAAAAATAAATTTGACTAAAAATTTAAAGCTCTTGTTTTCAGGAGCTTTTTTTTATTTTTAAATTTAATGTGATTTTTTAGTAACTTTTCGATACTTTTTGTGTCAAATACAATTAACTAAACATAGACAAATGAAGAAAATACTTTACACCTTAGCTCTGGCGGTAACCTTTTGGAGCTGTAAAACAGGTAGCACTGGAGCCGCTAAAAGCAATACGGTAGAAGTGAACATTAATTTAACTGACGTAAAAGACGACAAAGTTTTAGTTACTGTTACTCCGCCAGCCATTAAGACAGACGAAATTGTTTACAGTATTCCTAAAACTGTTCCGGGAACTTATTCTACAGACAACTACGGAAAATACTCTGAAGATTTCAAAGCTTTTGATGCCAAAGGAAATCCGCTTACCGTAAAAAGAATTGACGATAATTCTTGGTCAATCTCCAATGCAAAAACTTTAAAAAAAATTACTTATTTAGTAAACGATACTTTCGATACTGAAAAAGGAACCGGATTTGGAAACGACGATGTTTTCTCTCCTGCTGGAACAAACATTGATGCCGGTAAAAACTTCATGGTCAATACACATGGTTTTGTAGGTTATTTTCAAGACAAATTAGATGTTCCTTACAAAGTTACCATTACGCATCCTGAAACACTTTGGGGAGCAACTTCTATGACAGACGAAGATGCAAGCAACACATCAGACGTATTTAAAACTCCTCGTTATGCGGTTTTAGTAGAAAATCCGATTATGTATGCTAAACCGGATTACACTACGTTTAATGTAAATGGAATGGATATTCTGATCGCCGTTTATTCTCCAACAGGAAAATATACTGCAGAAAGCATCACACCGGAAATGAAAACGATGATGACTGCTCAAAAAAACTTCTTAGGACCAGTAAATGCAACTAAAAAATATAGCGTTTTAGTATATTTATCAAGTATGGCAAAAGACGATGCACATGGTTTTGGAGCTTTAGAACATCCAACTGCAACAACGGTTGTTTTACCGGAATCTATGCCTAAGGAAAAATTGGTAGAAACAATGAAAGATGTAGTTTCTCACGAATTCTTCCATATAGTAACACCGTTAACAATTCACTCAAAAGAAATTCAGTTTTTTGATTATAATGCACCAAAAATGTCTGAGCATTTATGGATGTATGAAGGTGTTACTGAATACTTCGCAAACCTTTTCCAAATCAATCAGGGTTTGATCGATGAAGCTGAATTCTATACTCGTATTGCTGATAAAATTGAGCAGGCTAAACAATTAAATGATACGATGTCGTTTACTGTTATGAGTAAAAATGTATTGGAACAGCCTTATAAAGATCAATACTTAAATGTATATCAAAAAGGAGCTTTAATCGGGATGTGTATTGATATTATCATCAGAGAGAAAAGCAACGGCGAAAGAGGTATTTTAGATTTAATGCATAAATTATCTAACGAATATGGTGTTGAAAAACCATTTAATGATGATGAACTTTTCGCAAAAATCACTTCATTAACATATCCTGAAGTTGGGGAATTCTTAAACAAATATGTCGCAGGAACAACTCCAATTCCTTATGATTTCTATTTAGCAAAAGTTGGCGTAGGAAAAGCAACTGAGAAAAAAGCCGGAAATCCATTCATTAAAGGACAGATTCCAAATATCACAATAGATAAAGCAACAAAAGAAATTGCTGTTCGTCCTGAGTCAGAATCAATTGAATTCTTCAAAAATCTGAATTTAAAAGGTGGTGATAAAATTTTAACAGTAAACAACAAATCATACAATTTAGATAACATTTATGATTTGATTACTGAAAGTGAAAACTGGAAAGATAATGATCCAATCACTTTGAAAATTAAACGTGGTACAAAAGAAGAAACTATAAAAGGAACTGTAAAATTACCATTTGAAGAAGCTGAAACTTTTAAAGTTGTTGATCCTTCAAAAGAGAAACTTAGAAATGCATGGTTAAAAGGATAATTTCTTTTTAAGACATAAAAAAACCGACAATTACTTGTCGGTTTTTTTATGCTTATTTCTTCAAAGGAAATTTCCAGTCAAATTCATCTTTATTATTGATGATAGCTCCAATTTCGAATTTTACAACCTCATCAAATTCTGTTTGCAGAATAAACCAGTTGTCTTCGTTAAAGTAGTTTTCAAAAGTATCAAAAGTTTCCTGATTGTATTTTGTTATTCCTTTTGTTGCCAGATCTTTCTTTACGTCAGCAATTTTTCTTCCGATTAATTTGAATCCGAAAACTTCCAGATTATTACTTGAAGCTACGATGTAACCTAATCTAAAATCTTCTTCCTGATAAAAAGTCAATCGTGCTTTTAGTGCATTGTACACAAAAATCACGTTTTCATCTTCGTCTTTATAGTTTTTATCAGGTTTTCCTAGAGCCGCTGTTACATCATTCTGCTTCATTCCGAAAAGCAGTTTATCAATTCCTGATTTTAAATTTATTTTCATATTTACTTGTCTTTATTTAAAGGGCAAATTTCGTAAAGTTTTTTATTGTTCTGCCACGAATTACACAAATTTTCTCGAATTTAATGGTACACTCTTGTCAAGTTGAGCGAAGTCAAAGCCTTTTTTCGTTATAAAAACCCTTTGACTTCGCTCAGCGCGGCATTTATTAGGTTTGTAAAAAACTTAGCTTCTTAGTCCCTTAGAATCTTAGCATCTAATATTTCTTTTTATTAGGCTTATTAGTCATATAAAACACAATCTTTCCGCCATTCATCACATCTGCATGTTTTAAAAATGGTCTGTCTAAAGGTTTTCCATTCAGCAAAACTTTGCTCACAAATACATTTTTATCAGATTGGTTTACTGTTTCAACTTCAAAGTTTTTTCCGTTTTCTAAATTGAAAACGCCTTTTTTTACCAGCGGACTTCCTAAAGCATATTCATCAGAACCCGGTGCAACAGGATAAAATCCTAATCTGCTGAAAATATACCAGGCGCTCATTTGTCCAAAATCGTCGTTTCCGCCTAAACCATCTGCTCCATTGCGGTACATTTTTTTCAAAATCATTCTGATTTTATCCTGTGCTTTCCAGGGAGAATCTGTCCAATTGTACAAATACACAACATGGTGAGAAGGCTCGTTGCCGTGAACGTAATTTCCAATGATTCCGTCTCTGGTAATGTCTTCTGTATTTTCAAAATATTTATCCGGAAGATGCATATTGAATAACGAGTCTAAACGAACTTTAAACTGATCGTTTCCTCTCATCATCTTAATCATTTCTGATGGATTATATGGCACGTACAAACTGTAATTCCATGAATTTCCTTCAATAAAACCTTGTCCGTGCGTATCAAGAGGATCAAACTCTTTTTTAAAAGTTCCATCAGCTAATTTTGGACGCATAAAACCAGTTTTCGCATCATAAACATTTTTATAGTTTTCAGCTCTTTTAATGAATTCATTATAAATATCTGTTTTTCCAAGTTTCTTCGCCGCTTGCGCAATTGCCCAGTCATCGTAAGCATATTCTAAAGTTTTAGAAACCGAAGCTCCGTTTTTATCTTCCGGGACGTAACCTTGTTTCATATAATATTCCAGTCCGTCATAATAAGGTACTTTTGCCGTATTGACACAAGCCTGAAGCGCTTTTTCTGCATCAAAACTGATATTGCCTTTTACGATGGCATCTGCCACAACCGAAACCGAATGATAGCCAATCATGCACCAGTTTTCATTGGCATAATGCGACCAGATTGGCAGCATTTTATGAACACTCTGATCGGAATGTGCCAGCATCGAACTTACCATATCGGCATTTCGTTTTGGCTGTACAATATTAAAGAAAGGATGCAAAGCGCGATAAGTATCCCAAAGCGAATAACTGGTATAATTGGTAAAGTTTTCTGCTTTATGAACATTCATGTCTAAACCTTTATAATTTCGGTCTAAATCCATGTATTCTGTAGGGCCGAGAAATGCATGATACAACGCAGTATAGAAATTAACCAAATCTTCTTTTTGAATCGTTTCTACCTGAATTTTATTCAACTCATTATTCCAGATTTCCTGACTTTGTTTTTTTACTTTTTCGAAATCCCAATCCGGAGTTTCTTTTTTCATATTTTCTAAAGCTCCTGCCGAACTCACCGGAGACAAAGCCATTTTGATCTTAATTTTTTCTCCTTCACTGGTATCAAAATCAAAGAACAATTTTAAGTTTTGCCCTGCCATTTCAGGGAAATTCCTGGTTTGATCAAATCTTCCCCAAAAACCTCTGTATACGCTTTTTTCCTGCGCTGCCTGTCCGTAGCTTTTGATTGGTTTACTAAAAGACATGGCAAAATAAACAGTTCGGGTTCTTGCCCATCCATTGGTCTGGCGATATCCCGTAATTAAAGTATCGTTTTCTACCCGAACAAAAGTCCACACATTCTTTTTATCATAATTGTAAATTCCGGAAGTTAAATCTAAAATAATGTGCGCTTCATCCGACTTCGGAAAGGTGTATTGATGCATTCCCACGCGGGTTGTAGCCGTCAATTCAGCTTTGATTTTATGATCTTCTAAAAAAACACTGTAATAAGCTGGTTCTGCTTTTTCAGTAGAATGTGAAAATGCCGATCTATAACCTGACAAAGGTTTTGAAGCAACACCCGGATTTAATTGTAATTTTCCCGTTGTCGGCATGATTAAAAAATCGCCTAAATCAGAATGTCCTGTTCCGCTAAAATGGGTGTGACTAAAGCCTACGATTGTTTTATCTTCATATTGATATCCTGCACAATATTTGTAAACGTCTCCATTGTACTTTCCGTTTAAACTATACGCAATGGTATCTGTTTCCGGACTTAACTGAACGCTTCCAAAAGGCACTGTTGCACCCGGATAAGTATGTCCCATTTTTGCCGTTCCAATCATCGGATCAACGTACTGAATCAGGTTTCGTTTTTCACTTACTTTCTTTTGTGCGTTTATCACAGGAGTAAAACCAAACATCAAAAGAGATATTCCAAAAAGAAAATTTCTATGGTTACTTGTAATCATTTTATCGTTCTTCTTATTTTTTGTTTTAATCTAGAAAAGTACGACAAAAACTGTTTTTAAAAAACATATTTTTGATGCTGCTCAAAAGGTTTTAAATATCTTTGATGTACTAAAAGTATATCGCCAAACATGAAAAAATATATCTTAATTTTTCTTTCTTTTTATTCGACATTCCTTTTCTCTCAAAAAATTGAGAGTTATAAATTAAATAAACAGGAAATCCACGAAAGAGAACTTGAAAACGCAACTGATTTCCCTATTTACAAAGCTTTTGAATATCAGGATAAAGGTGGTGTTTTTGAATTGGTTTTAGCCGAAAATCAAAAAATAATCTCTAAAAAAGATACTTTAAATACCAAAATACAGGCCGTTTGTGTAGTAAATGATCACGGAGGTTTTCTTGAAAAATGGCGAATTAATGATTTATTAGAAGATTACGATCCAAAAGAAACTACTATTTGGTTTTGGACAAAATACTGCAGTACAAAAGATCTTGATGGAGATGGTTATATTGATCCTGTTATTGTATATGGAAGTAAAACGGAATATGGTGAAATAAGACGCGTCAAAATTATTACGGTTTACAAGAACAAAAAATATGTAATTCGGGCAGTCGAATGCGACCTGGATTATTGCAGAAGTTTTAAAAAAGATCAAAATTGGAATTCGCTTCCGCAGAAAATAAAAACGTATATTGATCAGTTAGTAGTAAAACTGAGAAAAGAACAGAATTTACTTTTGAAAGACGGATAAATCTTAATGGTGAATGGTGAATTATTAATTAATGGCTCACCATTAATAATTATTCATTCATTTCATCATAACGTTCCGGAACCTGCGGATCGTAAAGCGGACATTTGAACTCTTCCATGATATCTACTAGTTTATTCATGGTTTTTCCTTCTGTTCCGTAACAATCAATTTTTACACTTTGCGGAGTTGTAATAACTTGAAATGCACCTTTTCCTTTTTGATTTTTCCAGCTGTTTTCGTCTACTCTTTCCCAGTCTGAAAAAACAGAATTGATTCTGTTTACGATTACTTCAATTTGAAGAACAGCCAGACCCTCCACTTCTTGTTTTTCAACAAGTGCTTCATAAACTTCCTGATTGTTCAGGTAAATTTCGTCCAGATATCTCCAAAAAAGTAATTCGTACATAATTCTACAATTTATAAATAGAGACACACTTTTGTGTGTCTCTTGGATTATTTCAAACAAAAGATCAAACCTTTGTAACTTTGAACCTTTGCCTCTTTGTATCTTAAAAATTAATAATTGAATGTTCCGTATTCGCTCGTAATAGTAAGCTTTTTAGAATCAGAAGCTTCTACTCTACCTACGATTTGTGCATCTACATTGAATGATTTTGAAATTTCAATAATATCTTGTGCAATGTTTTCAGGAACATACAATTCCATTCTGTGACCACAGTTAAAAACCTGATACATTTCTTTCCAGTCTGTTTTGGACTGTTCCTGAATTAATTTAAACAATGGCGGAACCGGAAACAAATTATCTTTAATTACATGTAAGTCTTTTACAAAATGAAGAATTTTTGTCTGCGCTCCTCCGCTGCAGTGTACCATTCCATGAATATCTTCCGGAGTATATTTATCTAAAATTTTCTTGATAATTGGAGCATAAGTTCTGGTTGGAGAAAGTACCAACTGACCTGCATTAATTGGACTGTTTTCTACTTCATCCGTTAAATTAACCTGTCCCGAATAAATTAATTCTTCCGGAACGGCAGCATCATAACTTTCAGGGTATTTTTTAGCCAAATATTTTCCGAAAACATCATGACGTGCCGATGTTAATCCGTTACTTCCCATTCCACCGTTATATCCTTTTTCGTAAGTCGCCTGTCCAAAAGATGCCAAACCTACAATTACGTCACCTGCTTTAATATTTGCATTATCTACCACATCAGAACGTTTCATACGAGCTGTTACTGTAGAATCTACGATAATAGTACGAACTACATCTCCAACGTCTGCTGTTTCTCCACCTGTTGAATGAATCGTAACACCAAACGATTTTAATTCGTTGATTAATTCTTCTGTTCCGTTGATGATTGCTGAGATAACTTCAGCTGGGATTAAATTTTTATTTCTTCCAATAGTCGAAGAGAGCAAGATATTATCAGTTGCTCCAACACATAATAAATCATCAATATTCATGATTAAAGCGTCCTGAGCAATTCCTTTCCAAACTGAAAGATCTCCAGTTTCTTTCCAATACATATAAGCCAAAGATGATTTTGTTCCTGCTCCGTCAGCATGCATAATCAAACAGTGCTCTGCATCTTGCGTTAAATAATCGGGAACAATTTTGCAGAAAGCCTGCGGAAATAAACCTTTGTCAATATTTTTAATGGCGTTGTGTACATCTTCTTTTGATGCCGAAACACCTCTTTGCGCGTACCTTTTGCTAGAATCTGAACTCATGAAAATTAGTTTGTGTTGATGTGGTGCAAAGATAATCCCTTTTTTTAATTCTTTGACTTATTCGATTATTTGATTCATAAAAAAAATCGGCAGAATGGGTTCTTCCGCCGATTTCCCTAAATAAAATTGGTTATGAAGCTTTTGGCTTGTTATTTTTATCTTTTCAAAACTGCTTTGAAATAATTGATTTAGTCTCAAAATCATAACCAAAATTAGAAAACTTATTAAAACAGCAACTAAGCAAACCCACATATTTTCAACAACTTAGCATCTTTTCGACAAACTGTAAGACTATCCCGATGAACTTCGAAATTCTCGAAAAATAAAAACAGGAATTTACTTTCTATTTTTTCAAATTAGTAAAAACAAAAAGCCTGTCACGCATGGAAACAGGCTTTAATACAATGAAATAGAAGATTATTTCATAAACAATAACTCTCTGTATTTAGTCAATGTCCAGCTTTCATCATCTACTAATAATTCCAATTTATCACAGTGATTACGAATTTCATCAAAATACGGTTTCACTTTATTGCAATACGCTTCTGCCATTTTTTGAGCATCTGTCAATTGATTGGCTTTCTTTCTTTCGTTTGTCATTGCCAATACTTTAGAATTGATTCCTTCAATATGACCTGAGATTTCTTTAATTAAAACAATCTGCTCACTTGCAAGAGTTTCAAACTCTTTTCCAAAGATTTCTTTCAAACCTTTTACATTTTCAATTAATGTATTTTGGTAACGAATGGCTGTCGGGATTACGTGGTTTCTAGAAATATCACCTAAAACTCTTCCTTCAATCTGGATTTTTTTAGTGTATTCTTCTAATTCAATTTCGTAACGTGCTTCCGCTTCAACATGATTAAAGATTCCTAGTTCAGCAAATAAGTCCAAAGCTTGTTTCGAAACTTTAGCTTTAATCGCTTCGGGAGTTGTTTTAAAGTTACTTAAGCCTCTTTTAGCCGCTTCTTTTTCCCAAGCTTCGCTATAACCGTCGCCTTCAAAAAGGATTTTTTTAGATTGTTTGATGTATTCTCTTAAGACATTAAAGATTGCATCATCTTTCTTCATGTCTTTATTTTCAATAAGATTTTCTACTTCGTTTTTAAAGTCGATTAACTGTTTGGCAACAATAGCATTTAAAGTTGTCATTGCATTGGAACAGTTTGAATTTGAACCAACAGCTCTAAATTCCCATTTATTTCCTGTAAAAGCAAAAGGTGAAGTTCTGTTGCGATCTGTGTTATCTAATAATACGTCTGGAATTTTTCCAACTACGTTTAGCTTAAGATCTGTTTTTTCTTCTGGAGATAATTTTCCAGTGGTTACGCTTTCTAACTCAGACAAAACTTTAGTCAACTGCGCTCCGATGAAAACAGACATAATCGCTGGCGGCGCTTCGTTTGCTCCTAGCCTATGATCGTTACTTGCAGTTGCAATAGATGCTCTTAACAACGTTTCGTTATCATTAACTGCTTTAATCGTATTAATAAAGAAAGTCAAAAACTGTAAATTGCTCATTGGCGTTTTGCTTGGACTCAACAAGTTAACTCCAGTATCTGTTGCCAACGACCAGTTATTGTGTTTTCCGGATCCGTTTACACCTTTAAATGGTTTTTCATGAAATAATACTTTAAAATCATGACGCTCTGCCACTCTCTGCATTACATCCATTAATAAAGAGTTGTGATCAACCGCTAAATTCGTTTCTTCAAAAATCGGAGCTAACTCAAACTGATTCGGCGCAACTTCATTATGACGTGTTTTTACAGGAATTCCTAACAGCATACATTCCTGCTCTAAATCTCTCATATAAGTAAGCGCACGAGTTGGAATCGATCCGAAATAGTGATCGTCTAATTGTTGTCCTTTTGCAGAAGTATGTCCTAATAAAGTTCTTCCTGTCATCATCAAGTCAGGACGAGAATTTGCCAACGCTTTATCAATCAAGAAATATTCCTGTTCCCAACCTAAAGTAGCAGTGACCTTTTTTACGTTTTTATCAAAATAACGGCAAACTTCTGTAGCTGCTTCATCAATTGCAGACAACGCTCTTAATAAAGGTATTTTATTATCTAAAGCTTCACCTGTGTAAGCGATAAAAACAGTCGGAATACATAAAGTAGTACCATATATAAAGGCTGGTGAAGTTGGATCCCAAGCTGTATAACCTCTTGCTTCGAATGTATTTCTGATTCCTCCGTTAGGAAAACTTGAAGCATCCGGTTCCTGTTGTACTAATTGTGCACCGCCAAATTTCTCTACAGGATCACTTCCGTCATAAGAAGTTTCAAAAAAAGCATCGTGTTTTTCTGCTGTAGTTCCTGTTAAAGGCTGAAACCAGTGCGTATAATGAGTAACTCCTTTTGCAAGAGCCCACTCTTTCATTCCCATGGCAATATAATCTGCCATCTTTCTGTCTATTTTAGTTCCGTGCTGAATAGCATCTCTAACTCCTTTAAAAGCATCGGGAGTTAAGTACTGCTTCATTGCTTTTTCGTTAAACACATTTGAACCAAAAAGGCTGGACTTTCTGTCAATTTCTTCAAAATGTACCGGCTTTCTGTTTGAAGCTTCTTTTAGGGCTTGGAAACGTAATGTTGACATGATTATAATTTTAAAAATTCGTATTATTTTTCATATAAAAAATGATCTGCAAATATAAACAAATAAAATCCCTGTTTTAAACTAAAAACAGAGAATTTAACAAAAGGATTTTTCAATATAACTCCCCTTTTTTAAAGAATAATGAAGCCGTTGTAAAGAAATATAACAAAATACCTCAATACTCTCCATTAAATAAACATTTTTTCACAATTCCTTAACCCAAAAATTCAAAAACAGTACGTTTTTTTTACGAATTTATTTTTTTACAGCGTTAAAAATTACTTTTTTAAAAATATACCCCTAACAAAATTGCGCTTCTCTAAAAAATAGTACTTCCTAAAACAAAATAGCCCCCTAATTTTTAGGACTAAAAAAATAAATCTATATTTGACCCAGCGAAAAAACAAAAAAAATAAATTTATATTATTATGGCTAAAATTAAGTTAGAGTACATTTGGTTAGACGGATATGAACCAACTCAAAATCTTAGAAGTAAAACTAAAGTTGAAGAGCACGAAAATTTCAAAGGAACATTAGAAGAACTTGGAAATTGGTCATTTGACGGTTCGTCAACAAAACAAGCTGAAGGTGGATCTTCTGACTGTTTATTAGTTCCTGTTGCAATCTATCCAGATCCAACACGTATTAATGGATGGTTAGTAATGTCTGAAGTTATGTATGCTGACGGAACACCACACCCATCTAACGGTAGAGCCACAATTGATGATGATAATGATGATTTCTGGTTCGGATTTGAGCAAGAGTATTTCATCATGGATACTAAAACACAACTTCCACTTGGTTTCCCAGTTGGAGGATACCCTGCTCCACAAGGGATGTACTACTGTTCAGTAGGTGGAAAAAACACACACGGTAGAAAATTAGTTGAAGAGCACGCTGATTTATGTATCGCTGCAGGAATCAACTTTGAAGGAATCAACCAAGAGGTTGCTTGTGGACAATGGGAATTCCAATTATTCGCTAAAGGAGCTAAAAAAGCCGGAGACGAAATCTGGGTTGCTCGTTACTTATTAGATCGTTTGACTGAGAAATATGGTTACTATATTGAATATCACCCAAAACCACTAGGAGATACTGACTGGAATGGTTCTGGAATGCACGCTAACTTCTCTAACGAAGTATTAAGAACATGTGGAGACCAAGCAACTTACGAAAGAATTTGCGAAGCTTTCCGTCCTGTTACTGCTGAGCACATCGCGGTTTACGGAGCTTACAACGACCAACGTTTAACTGGTAAGCACGAAACTGCTTCTATCCACGATTTCTCTTATGGAGTTTCAGACAGAGGATGTTCTATCAGAATTCCTTTAATGACTGTTCAAAAAGGATGGAAAGGATGGTTGGAAGACAGAAGACCAGCTTCAAACGGAGACCCTTACAAAATTGCTGCAAGAATTATCAAAACTGTTAAATCAGCGCTATAATTTAAAGCTTACAATATATTCTAAAAGTGCCGGCATTATTTGTTGGCACTTTTTTTATGCCTTTTAATCCGACCCAACCGCACTGTTTGTCATTCCTGAGGAACGAGGGCACGAGCGATAGCGAACCGGCGAAGCAATCACACTAGAAACTCTACACAGAATGTCGTCAATCTTTGTCGAATCCCGAGTGTGATTCCTCGTTCCTCGGAATGACAAGATTAAGAGTGAAATTTGATAAACTTAACAACAGAACAACTCCATACTTTCTTCAAAAAACCTCATAACTTCATAACAATTAACATTTTACAAATAACAAACATTACTTAACTTTAAAACTAAATTTAATTTTTAAGTTAAAGTTCAAAACTTATCTTTGTATATCATTTAAAAAAAACAATTTATGATAGTCTGGTCACTCTTTTTACTTGCTGTAATTTTTATTCTTGCTTTAGATCTTGGTGTATTCAACAAAACACCACATATTATTAGTACTAAAGAAGCCAGCAAATGGACTCTTGTTTGGGTTACTTTATCTTTTTTATTCTCAGGAGTAATTTATTGGCTGTACACAACGGATTATATCGAAAATCCCGACAAACTGCAACCAATGGCGGCTTCAATGAAATTTATAACAGGTTATTTAATTGAACTTTCTTTAAGTGTCGACAACATTTTTGTAATTGCAATCATTTTTGCTTCATTCAAAATTCCGCAGAAATACCAACATCGTGTACTATTCTGGGGAATATTAGGAGCCATAGTTTTTCGTGGTTTAATGATTTTCTTTGGCGTTATGCTGATTAACAAATTCACTTGGACAACTTACCTTTTTGGAGCTTTCTTAATATTTACTGCTATAAAAATGCTTTTTTCCGGAGAGGAAGAAGATTTTCACCCAAAAGATTCTTTTGTTTACAAAACATTAGGAAAAGTGATGCCGATTACATCAGAAATGGATGGTGAGAAATTTTTCATTTCCACCAAAACTGCAAAAAAAGCAGCCACTCCATTATTTGTAGCTTTAATTGTAATTGAAGTGATGGACGTTTTATTTGCTGTAGACAGCGTTCCAGCAATTCTTGCTATTACCAAAGATCCGTTTTTAGTATTCAGTTCTAATATTTTTGCGATTCTTGGATTGCGTTCTATGTATTTCTTCCTGGCTAATATGCTGGCAAAATTCAGTTATTTAGAATACAGTTTAGTGGCTATTTTAGCTTTCGTAGGATTAAAAATGCTTTTACATGATTTCTTCCACGTTCCGGAATGGGCTTCTTTAGGGTTTATTGCTTTATCTCTCTTAGTTGGAATTTTGGTCTCCCTAAAATTTGGAGAAGAAAAAGTTTTAAATGATTCGTCAAGCGAAGAATAATTATTCTCAAACATATATTCATAAAAAAAGGAAATCTTGCGATTTCCTTTTTTTTTATGTTAGTTACAAAATTATTTAACTTTTACTTCTTTTACTTTACTATCATCAATACCATATTTTGCAATTACCGCATGGTAATCTGAGAAATCTGGCTTATTAACTGACTTAGCTGTACCTGTCAAATATCCTGGAATAATTACAATTCTAAATGTCTGATTCAATCTAAATCCACTTAAAACACTTTCTAAATCATTTCCATCCATATAAATACTAACATCATTAACTGTAAAATTAAAGTTATAACCAAAATCTAATGATCCGTTAGGAAGATAATATAATTCTGGTGCCATTTTCCAAACGGGAGCCCCTCCAGCATTTCCATCTTGTCTATATACCAATACCATATCAGAAGAAAAAATCGATGGATTCAAATCAATTATAGGATTATAATCATTTGCTGAAGTAAAATTCACACCTTTAACCTGAAAAACCTCTGCAGCTGGTCCTGGCTCTCCCGGAGGCCCTTCTGGCCCTTCACAACTCGAAAACGCTATTAGTCCAACAACAGCGAATAGTGTAAGTATCTTTTTCATAATTTTATTTTTTTTAAGGATTATACTATAAAGGTATTCCAAAAATTAAACCAAAAAAAGTAAATGAGCTTATTTTAGAGTAAAAAAGACTTTATTTTTTTGCAGTTACCTGATTTTTAAGCAATATTTTATTGAAAAACAAAACGTGATACGGAAGTGAATTTTCCCAATAATCCCAAGTGTGTGCTCCGGGGCGTTCGGTATAATCATGATCTACCCTGTTATAAACCAACCTTCTGTGCAATTCTCTGTTTGGCTCAATTAAAAAATCGTCTACACCACAATCTATAATCAAAGGAAGTTTGTTGGCTTTAATTTTATCCGCCATTCTCAAAACTGAATTTTGCTCGTATAATTCTGTATTACCGCTTTTATCTCCAAAAACCGGCTGCATTAATTTTACAACCTGAGCCGAAGAATCTCTGTTCAGCATTGTACTCATATCTACCGCTCCACTCATACTTCCGGCTGCACAAAACAAATCAGGATGTCTGGCCGACAAGTACAAAGCACCGTGTCCGCCCATAGAAAGTCCCGTAATAACTCTTCCGTTTTTATTGGCAATTGTTTTATACGTTTTATCTACTTTCTGAATTACTTCCTGGGTAATAAAAGTCTCAAACTGACTTTCCTTGTTTACCGGACTGTCTATATAAAAACTAAAAGTCTCTCCTTCCGGCATTACAATGATCATATTGTATTGATCTGCCAGATTGTGAACCAGTTTTTTGTTGGGAGTATTTTTTAGCCAATCGCTAAAATGCCCGTAAGCTCCGTGCAGTAAGTACATTACTGGAAAAGCGGTTTTGCTTTTAGCATAAGAATTTGGTAAAACTACCGCTGCTTTATAGGTTTTTCCCATAGCGGTGCTGGCAATTTGTAAAGTATCTACTTTTGCTGCGTATGTCATGGTGGTAAGACAAAGCAAAAATGCAGACAACAGTATTTTAAATTTCTTCATTTCGATCTATTTTTCTGATTAGGGTTTGTAAATATACTTTTTTTTCAGAATAGAATATATCAAAAATCCGACCTGCTTTTTTATGCCACTAATTTCCACTAATTTATTTAAATCACTTTCCGCAACTAAATAAAAGTCATAAAAAAAATCCAACCAGTTTTGACCGATTGGATTTAATTTCTATTCACAAACTATAAATTTCAATTCGTGCTAATTCGTGTAATTGCTTTGCCTGTTTGCTATCGCTCGGGTCGTGGCAAAAAAATTAACTTATTATTATCTTATGCTCATGACGGTATTGCGATGCGCTTTTACCTGTATATTGTTTAAACGATTTACTGAAGTGACTGAAATTATTAAATCCGCTTTCGTAGCAAACTTCGTTAATACTCATTGGCTGTTCTGCCAAAAGTTTAGAAGCATGCACCAAACGGTATTCATTTACAAACTCCGTAAATGTTTTGTTGGAAATCTTTTTAAAATAACGACAAAAAGAAGGTGTCGTCATACTTACCAGACTCGAAACTTCGTCTATCGAAATAGATTCCTGAAAATGATCCTTAACAAAATTAAAAACCACATTCATACGATCGTTATCCTGTGTCTGCAGTTCTAATGAAAAACCATCAGCATTTAATATTGTTGATTCTGTAGAAGAATCTAATTCATCCAAAATTCCTAAAAGAGTAAGCAATCTTTGAAATGGCGGTTCATTTTCCATCATTTCGATTTTCTTTCCTATTCTCTTTTTCGTTTCACCACCAAAAGCGATTCCGCCTTTAGCTTGTTTTAAAATATTCTGAACCTTTTTCATTTCCGGAGCGATAAAAAAATCGTTGCCTAAAAATTCAGGTTTAATATGAATTACGGTTTCGTTTGTATTTCCCGTATTTTCATTTGTAAATCCGCAATGGGGCAAATTGGCTCCTATTAAAAGTAAACTACCATTGGTATAATAAGAAACATGGCTTCCTATTTGTCTTTTTCCTGCCCCGCCATTTACATAAACCAACTCAATCTCTGGATGATAATGCCATAAATGAGCTTTACTATTGGTCTTTTCGGCGTGTTTGGTATAGGTAAAAGAACTTCCGTATGAATTAGTTATCACTTCAAGAGCTGGGGCAATTGTCTTCATGATAATTTCTTTAAAAAATAATAGCAAATTTAACAAAAACACCTAAAATAATCTAATTTTTAACCTACAACGGTTTCGTAAATGCGAATTTTACATTAAAATAACGTTCTTAACACTGAAAAATTCATATCAAAACCCGCTTTTTTTTCACGTCTCATTTTTTTTCTCTATATTTTTTTCAATAATCTTATTTAAAACCCGAATAAATATAAATATGGTAAATTTTGTAAGAAAAACGGAAATTTTAAGAAGTATTCAATTATTACAAAACTTTGAAGAAAAACAATCAAATTAACAAAAACATAAGATTTAAATCAAATTTTAACCTATAACGGTTTCGTAAATGAGAATACAGCACATAAATTGGAAAATATAGATGTTAAAATAACACAACTGCTACCATAACTTTGCCTCAGAGAAATGAACTAAGAATTTAAATACTACAGAATATGAAAAAGATTATTAAATTAAGTTTAGTATGTGCAGTACTTCTAACAGGAATGAGTACTTATGCAATTGATGGAAATGAAGCATTAAATCTTCATGTATTAAAAGGAAATGGCAAGGTAATTGCTTTTGGAATTAATCAATTACAAAAAGCAGTTATCAGTATATATGATACTAATGGTAACGTTCTTTATTCTGAAAATGCTTCCGGTAAAGAAGGAATTTTAAGAACTTTCAGTTTAGAAGAATTTCCAGAAGGAAAATATATTTTAGAAGTTGCTGATAATTACAAAAAAGTAAAATACGATATTACTGTAAATGCGAAAAGTTCTATTTTGTCTTCAAAAGGAACTACTTCTCTTTACTAAGAAAATAGTAAGGTTAAGTGCAATTCTTCACGGCACTTAAAATTTTATACTCTAATACAGTATAAAAAGTGAGGTTAGATAGTTAGTAAGTTAAAAACTTTCAAAAGTTTTAAAAACGGCTCTTTGTGGTTACTGAGCCGTTTTTTTTTGCTCTAAAGTTTATTAGAGTTTATTACACAAAGATTCACAAAGTTTTTTCGCAGAGATTCGCAAAGTTATTTTAAGCTTTGCGAATCTCTGCGTTTTTTTCTTTGCGCATCTTTGCGGTATAAACACACAATACAATTAAAAAACTTAGAACCTTAGCATCTTAGAATCCCAGCAACTTAAAAATTTCCTACAATTTGCAAACAAATCTTTAATTCAATGTGAAGTAAAAATCAAGAAAAACGTTGAAAAATAATAACCGAATTAGCCAAAACGATAAAAAATAACTCAAATTTTAACATATAACGGTTTCGTAAATGAAAATATAGCATATAAATAGGAAAATATAGTTGCGTTTTTTTACTTACAACAGAAGTAATTTAGCATCAGAGAATTAGAACTAATTAATTTAAAAACTAAGTATTATGAAAAAGATTGCAAAAATGAGTTTAGTAGCTGCGTTGCTTTTTTCTGGAATAAGCACTTACGCAATTGATGGAGCGGAAGATTTTAATCTTCATGTTATCAAATCTAATGGAAAATTAATCAGTTTTGGTCTTAATCAGACTCAAAAAGCCTACTTATCTATATATGATAAAGACGGATCTCTTATTTATTCTGAAACTGCTTCAGGCAAAGAAGGAATCTTAAGAACTTTCAGTTTAGAAGAATTCCCGGAAGGAATTTACTTTTTAGAAATTGAAGACAATACAAAAAAAGCAAAATATGAAATCGCTGTAACAGACACCGTTACTGTTTTATCTCAAAAAGCAGTTTCTTCTGTTTACAAATCAGATTTTAAAAATACTAGCGTAGCAGTACGCTAAAAAAGTTTTTATACTCTCATACAGTATAAAAAGTGAGGTTAGATAGTTAGTAAGTTAAAAAACTTTCAAAAGTTTTAAAAACAGCTCTTTGTGGTTACTGAGCTGTTTTTTTTTTATTTTTAACCGCAAAGACGCTAAGATTTACGCAAAGTTCGCAAAGTTTTTTTCTCAAAGCTTTGCGAACTTTTTCGTTTTTTTTTTAAACCTCTGCCATAATAATTCTTAGTGTGCTTTGCGTAAATCTTAGCGTACTTTGCGGTTAAACTACACAATCTTATATGTAAATAAATTCTTAACCCAAAGTAAATTCAAAATCAAGCAAAACATTAAAAAATAATAACTGAATTAACAAAAACGTTAAAAATAATTCAAGTTTTAACCTATAACGGTTTCGTAAATGAGAATATAGCATAGAAATCGGAAAATACAGTTGCGCTTTTTCATGTATATCATAAGTAATTTAGCATCAGAGAATTAGAACTATTAATTTAAAAACTAAGTACCATGAAAAAGATTGCAAAATTGAGTTTAGCGGCGGCGTTGCTTTTCACAGGAATTAGCACTTACGCAATTGATGGAAATGGAGAATTTAATCTTCATGTATTGAAAGCTAATGGAAAACTGATCACTTTCGCACTTAACAAAACACAGAAAGCGAACTTAGCCATTTATGACAAAGAAGGAACTCTTATTTATTCTGAAAGTGCTACTGGCAAAGAAGGAATCTTGAGAACTTTCAGCCTGGAAGAATTTCCGGAAGGAACTTATTTCTTAGAGATTGAAGACAATATTAAAAAAGCAAAATACGAAATCACAATCGATGATAATGCTTCATTATCAAGAACTGCAATTTCTTCTGTTTACAAAGCAGGTTTTGCTAAAAATTCAAGCGTGGCTGCACGTTAAAATTTTATACTCCATATAAAAGGTATAAAATAAGGTTAAAAGATTAAAATATTTTATTGTTTGAAGAAAAGAAAACAGCTCATTGTTGGTTATGGAGCTGTTTTTTTTTTGTTTTATATAAAATGTATTTTTCACACAAAATAATGTCCTGAAAATATATTCTTACTAATTCAAACGATTGCGTTTTAAAGCTCAAAAAAACTTTAAAAAAATATCAAAAAGCAAAAAACCGCGAGCCCAGTATTTACGTACATAGTTCAAACAAAACTCAAAAAAGTTTAAAATTCAGCAACTTAAGTGTTTGAAAACGGCTTTTTATTGCTAAAAATTGAATTTCTATTTGTAGTTTTGCTCGTTCCACATTTAGTAATTAACATTTAAAAAAAACATGACAAAATTTACCAAAGCCGGTTTAGTTGCTGCCTTTTTTTTAGCGACTGTTTTTACCTATGCCATTGATGGAAAAGGTGATTTTATTCTAAACATTAAAACAGGAAACGGAAAAGTAATGAGCTTTACTTTAGACACTGTTGAGAATTCATCTTTCTCTATCTATGATGAGAATCACAATTTACTTTATGCTGGAGAGTCTGCAGCAAACAAGTTGGAAGTTTCTAAAACGATTAGTTTAGAAAGTTTTCCTGCCGGAACTTATGTTCTGGAAGTAAAAGCAAACGACAAAGTTTCGAAACACGAAATTAAAGTTGCTGCAAAAAAAGTAAAGGCAGTGAAGTTAGAAGAAACTGTTAACCACAGTCCATCTTTCCGTCGCTAAGCCTTTTTTGTCCCCAAAGAAAAAGTCAAAAAGCAGTTCTTTTACCAGGAGAACTGCTTTTTTTTTTATAAAATTTATTAAGAGGTTTAGATTCTTAAAAGCCCTCATAAAAAAAGCCTGAAAGGCTAACAGCTCCAAAATAGGGCAACGCCCTATTAGAGAACACCCCAAACACCCTAGTACACAAAACCCATCACAACTCGAAGCCCTGAAAGGGTGATAGCCATTCTCGTTATCTAATTGCTTACGCCCTTTCAGGGCTTTCCTATTGAGGCTTATTACAGACATTGGGCAAAGCCCAATGCTAAAATGCTTTTAGGCCTTTGGCCTTTTGGAAGATTCTTAAATTGAAAGACATATTATACTTGTTTCATTTTGCTGACTCAAGCGTCTCATTCGTGGATTAACTACTTTTACATTTAAAAATTAAAATGAAATTCATTTTCCGGTGGAGGATGACCTGTATTCCATTCTAAAGTTATAATTTTAGGTGCACATTCTTCCATATTATCAAAGCAATGCGGTAAAATTGCCGAACCTCCATCTTGTTTTAAAATTCCTTCTATTGCTTTAAAAGAATACTCATAACCTTCATCATCCAAAGCTCCCAGGTCAAATACAATATCTTTCGTTTTTGAAAGAGCTGCATATAAAGTTAAAAGCTTTTTAGGCGTTCCTGGAATTTTCTCTAATTTTGTTTCGGGCGTTATCCATTTCCACTTATCTTCAAATATTTTTTTATACAATGGACTCTTACGATTTGCGTTTTTCTTAAGGTATCTTTTTACTGTTAAAGGAAAAAAAGTATCCCTAAAGTAAGATCTTTTAAAGTCCTCAACAAAAGTCATTTTTCTATACAAAGTCACATTTTCATGTTTAATCTTGCCACAAAAAATATCTCTGAGAAAAATCTCCGTATCGTATAAATGTTTTCCGTTGTGCAAATACAAAACAATTATTTCCCCTTCATACAAAGTAAAAGGTGGTATATAAAAAAGATCTGTTTTTATTCCTTTATTTTCTAATACTATTTTCAACCGTTAGCTGTTTTTCTTTAAATGAGAAAAGCATCCGTAGTGGATGCTTTATATTTCTGTAAAACTACTATTTTTCCTTTAGCAATTTTTCCAAATATTCGATTTTATCTTTTTCCGACTGAAGCAAACGCTCGTAAAGCTTTTTATTTTCTTCCACAGTTTCCATTAATTTATCCAATGGATTGAAAGTACAATGATTATTATTTCCAAAATGACTATTATGAACCGCTTCATTAAAACTATTGAAATAATTAATTGCCGCTTCGTCTGAAAAATTCTTAATCGCTTCAACCGTTACACCAAGTGCTTTTGCCACCTCAACCAATTTTTCATCATCAATAGTTTCGCTGTTTTCCATAGCCGAAATCGCCTGCTGGTTTGTTCCTAAAGCCTGTGCCAAAGCTTCCTGTTTCATATCACGAAGTTCGCGAATACGGCTTATTTTTCGCCCAATATGATTTGGTTTTGTTAGTGTGCTCATAATTCAAAGATAATAATAAAGTGTCAAAATTCGTAAAATGTAAAAAACAGATTTTTTTGCCGTACGATACAGATAAAAATGATTTGGTACAGTGAAATTCTATTTCTTTCTTCGTCCAACCAAACAAAAGTACAATTTTTCGTATAATAATTTTATAAAAGCCAAATTGTGAAGTAAAAAACAAAATACTAACTAGAAACACATTATCATGAAAGCCAACGAAACCGAAACTTTAAAAAAATTGCAAAAATTAACCACCCAGTATTTTACAACGCTACAACCAACCAATGAAGGCAATTCTTATACTGCACAATTTAAAGTGGTCAATTATTTAGAACTCGGCTGTCTTATTACCGATTTATTAAAATTATGTATTCTCGCCCTTGACAATGACATGCATAACTTTTCTAAGAAAGATAATAGTTCTGCTATTAATGTTTCTCTTATTTTAGAAACGGTTTTGCATTTGTTTCCTATGGATGAAATGGAGTTTTTGGGTTATGTTGGGGAGATTTTTGAGTGATTTTTTTTCCAAACGGTATACACATAGCCCGTGGTTTCAACCACGGGAACGTGATATTGTCCTATCTGGATTGTGTACCCGTGGTTGAAACCACGGGCTATATTTGATAATAGAATTTTTGTTATTTCCTAGCACGAGCGAACGAAAGGTCTAGTGCTAAAAAATCTCGCATAAAAAAGCCTGAAAGGCTACCAGCTCCAAAATAGGGCAACGCCCTATTAGAGAACACCCCGCTCCCCTATTACATAAAACTCAATGCAACTCGAAGCCCTGAAAGGGCGATAGCTATACTCGTTATGTAATGGCTTACGCCCTTTCAGGGCTTTCTTATCAAAACCTGTGATAGACATTGGGCTTTGCCCAATGCTAAAATGCTTTTAGGCCTTTGGCCTTTTTAGAAGGTCCTTAAACTGAAAGACATATTATATGAAAAAACCTCTCATTTCCGAGAGGCTTCCATATTGATTAAACGTCCGATAATTTAGGACATTCAAAAATGTATCACTTTACATATTCCTTCTATACTGCCCACCAACCTCAAACAAAGCCGAAGTAATCTGCCCTAAAGAACAAACCTTTGTAGCTTCCATTAAATGGTCGAATAAGTTTTCGTTTTTAATAGCGGCTTGCTGTAACGTATTTAAATGCTCGTTTACTTTTGCTTCGTGGAAATTATGCAAGTTATCCAACATCGTAATTTGATATTGTTTTTCTTCTTCTGTGGCACGAATAACCTCAGCCGGAATTACCGTTGGCGAACCTTTTGAACTTAGAAAAGTATTTACACCCACAATTGGGAAATCACCGTTGTGTTTTAAGGTTTCGTAATACAAACTTTCTTCCTGAATTTTAGAACGCTGGTACATCGTTTCCATTGCACCTAAAACTCCTCCTCTTTCTGTAATTCTGTCGAATTCTTGAAGAACCGCAGCTTCTACCAAATCAGTTAATTCTTCGATAATGAAGGAACCTTGAATTGGATTTTCGTTTTTGGCTAATCCTAATTCTTTATTAATAATCAGCTGAATGGCCATTGCTCTACGCACTGATTCTTCTGTTGGCGTTGTAATCGCTTCGTCGTAAGCATTGGTGTGCAATGAATTACAGTTGTCATAAATCGCATACAAAGCTTGTAATGTCGTTCTGATATCATTGAAATCAATTTCCTGCGCGTGTAACGAACGCCCAGAAGTCTGAATATGATATTTCAGCATTTGTGCTCTTTCGTTGGCTCCATATTTGTTTTTCATGGCTTTTGCCCAAATTTTACGCGCCACACGACCAATTACTGAATATTCCGGATCTACTCCGTTTGAGAAGAAGAACGATAAATTTGGACCAAAATCGTTGATGTTCATTCCGCGGCTCAAATAATATTCCACGTAAGTGAAACCATTTGAAAGCGTAAAGGCCAATTGTGTAATTGGGTTTGCGCCCGCCTCGGCAATATGATATCCTGAAATCGAAACCGAATAGAAATTACGAACGTTTTTAGCAATAAAATATTCCTGAACGTCGCCCATTAAACGCAACGCAAATTCGGTTGAGAAAATACAAGTATTCTGCGCCTGATCTTCTTTTAAAATATCAGCCTGAACCGTTCCACGAACTTGCGATAATGTTTTGGCTTTTATTTCATTATAAACTATTAAAGGTAAAACCTCATCGCCTGTAACTCCTAAAAGCATTAATCCTAAACCGTTGTTTCCGTCTGGCAAATCGCCTTGGTATCTTGGTCTTTCGATTCCTTTTTCTTTGTATAATTTGTTGATTTTCGCTTCAACTTCTTTTTCTAAATCATTTGCTTTGATGTAAATCTCACATTGCTGATCGATTGCCGCATTCATAAAGAAACCTAACAACATTGGCGCAGGCCCATTAATGGTCATACTTACCGAAGTCAAGGCATGAACCAAATCGAAACCTGAATATAGTTTTTTGGCATCATCTAAACAGCAGATTGAAACTCCCGCATTTCCGATTTTTCCGTAAATATCCGGACGTAAATCTGGATCGTTTCCATATAAAGTTACACTGTCAAAAGCTGTTGAAAGACGTTTTGCAGGCATTCCCGCACTTACATAATGAAAACGTTTGTTAGTTCTTTCTGGTCCGCCCTCGCCTGCAAACATTCTTGACGGATCTTCGCCTTCACGTTTAAAAGGATACAGTCCTGAAGCAAAAGGAAATTCTCCCGGAACATTTTCCTGTAAATTCCAACGCAAGATATCGCCCCAACCTTCATATTTTGGTAAAGCAATTTTCGGAATCTGTAAATGTGATAGGCTTTCAGAATGCGTTGCAATCTTGATTTCTTTATCACGAACTTTAAACGAGTAAACCGGATTTTTGTATTTCGCTACTTTTTCATCCCAATTCAGAATAATTTCCCAATTGTACGGATCTAAATCCATTTTTACTTTATCAAACTGATTCAGTAAAAGATTTAAAAAGATTCTGTTTTCGTCGTGCTCTTGAATTCCACTTGGTAAAACAGTTGAATCGTCAATTCCAGCTTTATTGATTTGAGGCACTTTTCCAGAAACCGATTCGATAGTTTTGAAAATTCCGTATAATTTCTGAGCTACCTTTTGTTGTGAAAGTGCTATTTCATCATAAGATCTGTTATTCTCTGCAATTTCAGATAAATAACGCGTTCTGTGTGGCGGAATCACGAAGATTTTCTCGCTCATTTCTTTTGTGATTTCAAAAGTCGATTTCAAATCTGAAGCCGTTTTTTCAACTACTTTATCCATAATCGCTTTGTAAAGCGTGTTCATTCCCGGATCGTTAAACTGCGAAGCAATTGTTCCAAAAACTGGCATTTCGTCTGGACTTTTATCCCAAAGATTATGGTTTCTTTGATATTGTTTTTTTACATCACGTAACGCGTCTAAAGCGCCGCGTTTATCGAATTTATTTAAAGCTACTAAATCGGCAAAATCAAGCATGTCAATTTTTTCCAATTGTGTTGCCGCTCCAAATTCTGGTGTCATTACATATAAGGATACATCAGAATGATCCATAATCTCCGTATCAGACTGACCAATTCCTGAAGTTTCCAGAATAATCAAATCGTATTTTGCTGCTTTTAAAACCTGAATCGCTTCGGCTACATATTTAGACAAAGCCAAATTCGACTGACGTGTTGCCAGCGAACGCATATACACACGAGGATTATTAATAGCATTCATTCGGATTCTGTCTCCTAAAAGCGCTCCTCCCGTTTTTCTTTTCGAAGGATCGACAGAAATTAATCCGATTGTTTTTTCCGGGAAATCAATTAAAAAACGACGAACCAATTCATCCACCAAAGATGATTTTCCTGCTCCACCCGTTCCTGTAATTCCTAAAACCGGAATTTTAGAATCGGAATTGCTTTCGTGGATTTTATCAAAAACAGGTTTTGCAATTTCAGGGAAATTTTCTGCTGCCGAAATCAAACGCGCAATTGCGGTAGGAATTTTATTTTCGATATGATCGATTTCTCCGTTTAATTTATCTCCGATAGGAAAATCGGCACGTTGCACCAAATCATTAATCATTCCTTGTAAACCAAGAGAACGGCCATCATCCGGAGAATAAATTCTTGTAATACCATATTCGTGCAATTCTTCGATTTCGCTTGGCAGAATTACACCACCTCCACCTCCGAAGATTTTAATATGTCCCGCTCCTTTTTCGTGAAGCAAATCATACATATATTTAAAGTATTCATTATGACCGCCCTGATAAGAAGTCATCGCAATAGCATTGGCATCTTCCTGAATGGCGGTATTGACCACTTCTTCAACACTTCTGTCGTGACCAAGATGAATAACCTCAACTCCTGTTGACTGGATAATACGGCGCATAATATTGATGGCGGCATCATGTCCGTCGAAAAGTGAAGCTGCAGTGACAATTCTTACTTTATTTTTAGGAATATATGGTATTTGTTGTTCCATTTTATGAATATGATAATTTTATGGAGGCAATTTACAAAATATTTTAATATTCGATCCTTACTCTAAGCTTATCTTAACAAAAATAAATCGATTTCGTGAACTACAAGGGTAACAAATTACGTAACTAATTGATATAGTTAAAGAAAGCTAAAAGACATGGCAATTTCGCAACATTTAAATAAAATCAGGAAACATGTTTTAAGGCGCTCTAAAGTAATTTAGCAATGTAGAAAAGCCCCCAAATTTTTACCAAAGCTTACCATCAAAAAAAGTAATAACGTAAAAATTAAAAAAAATGAAAACATTTTATTCATTCACCGCAATTTTGGGTTTGAGTTTCTTTATATCTTCTTTCAATACACTTGAAAACAGCAATTTTTCCCATAAAAAAACTTCAAACCACACAACCGTTTTCAACGATACAGATCTTGCAAACGCTGAAAAAGCGAATGACTTTTTTAAAAGGTATGCTGATTTAAAAAAATACAAATCAGATGTAATGTCATTATACAGAACCAGAACTCTTGGAACGATTTGGTTTGATGAAGACGAAATCAATGAATTTGGTTCTGTATTATATGAAAAAGCAAAAAAAACTAATGATTTAGTATTTCCTTACCAAAATGAAATTGACAAACTTTTTGATGATTCGTTAGAAAACAATCCATCTAAAACGGATGCTGACATGCTTTTAAGTTCAATGTATGTTTTGTACACTAAAAAAAGCAATACAGACAAGAAAAAATTGTCCTACAATGACATGTTGAAAGATTTTTTGAACTACAGTACTATCGAAGAATCATCTGCTACTGCGAATCTTGATGCCAAAGTAGAATACGACCAATATTATAAATTGGAAGATGTATTGAAAAAATACAAAAAACTAGACCGTTCACATAAATGGAAACCAATTGTTCCTGCTGAATCTCCTTATAAAGAGTTACGCCCGGACGCTGTTTCCAGCACTATTGCTCAGGTTAGAAATCGTTTGTATCTATTAGGCGATTTAAAACAGGATTCTAAAAGTGATGTTTACGACCGTGAACTGATGGATGCTGTAATGAAATACAAAGTCCGTAACGGATTTAAACCAAACTATATTCTTGCAGAAGAACATATTAAAGAAATGAATATTCCGCTTTCTGAGAAAATGGAAACTTTAAAACTGAATATGGAAAGATGCCGCGCCATTGCATCTCAAATTGCGGCAAGCGACGAATATGTTTTGGTCAATGTGCCTTCGTATGAAATGGTATACGTTAAAAATGGAAAAGTACAGTTAAATTCACCTGTTTTTGTTGGAGCTCCTTTAACTAAAACTACCATTTTCAATGGTGAAATTGACAGAATCGTTTTTAGTCCTTATTGGACCGTTCCACAAAGCATTGTTCAAAATGAATTACGATCTAAAATTGCATCAGATCCAAATTATTTAGCAGAGAAAAATATGGAAATGGTAAACGGACAAGTAAGACAAAAACCAGGTCCGGATAATTCTTTAGGGTTGGTAAAATTCATGTTCCCAAATTCTGATGATATTTACATGCACGATACACCTTCTAAAACATTATTTGATTTTGAAAAAAGAACATTTAGCCATGGTTGCATTAATGTAAAAATGGCTAAAGAATTAGCTGTTGCTATGCTTAAAGATTATCCGGAATGGACACAAGCTAAAATTGATAAAGCAATGGAAGGAAAAGTAGAAAGCAGTTTCAAATTATCTAAAAAAGTACCTATTTACATTACTTATTTTACTTCATTAGTTAATGAAAATGGGGAAATTGGTTTCTTTCAGGATGTATACGAAAAAGATAAAGAGTTAACTGGCGAAAGTGCCATTGCTGCTCAATAAAAATAATTCAATTCAAGTGTAGTGAGAATTTATCAATTTTGATAAATTCTCACTTTTTTTTTCTAAATTACCGCCAAAAAAAAGTCTTAACTCATTATTTTAAAACCTTTTACAGGCAACAACTCTTTCCGGATCTCAAGATCTTTGCACTCCAATTATACCACTGATTTATAATATTTAAAAAATTAACTATTATGAAAACAAATAATATTGAAGGCCTAACAATGTTTGAAATAAACGTCTTAATCCAACAGGGAGGAAAGTTTATCATTTTTCCTTTTATTCTGTCCAAAATGGTCAAAAGAATTAAAGAATCCAATATTTATTTTATTCGTCCGAATGAGAGTACTTTCAAATATGCTTTAAAACATTTCTTTATCAACCTTTCTGCGGGTTGGCGCATATTTCCGTATGGGCCGGTTTATGTGGCAAAATCGCTTTTTTATCTAATTAAAGGAGGTAAAGATTATACGGATACTATTTTAAAGGATTTAAATACAAACAAACCCGTTTACAATCCGCAAACCCGATTATCTTACAAATAAAAACTGCTCTAAAAACAGCATCAACGATTGTATAAAAAAAGATCCTAATTAGGAAATATTGTCCTAAAATCAACCTTATACTATCCCTTTGACCTACTTATCTTTGAGACTGGGGATATTTTGTTAATTCTAACACAAAATGTTGCGGTCTAACATATAAAATTGTGGCTTTATTTTTGAATAAGTACTATTTTTGAAACTTAAATAAAACCCCAATAATGAAAAAGATTTTTCTATTAGCCGTTACATTTTCTCTAACGTCTTGCGCACAGGTACAACAGACTTTAAATCAATTGCCTCAGATAGCATCTCAGATTCCAACAACAGGAACTGTAGATATTGCTTCAGGATTGAAGGAAGCTTTAAACAAAGGAATCACAGAACAAGTAAGCAAATTAACTGCTGTTGACGGATTCTATAAAAATGAAGTTGTAAAAATATTAATGCCGGAAGAATTACAAAAAGTAGATGCAACACTACGCAAAGTAGGTTTAAGCTCACTGGCTGATGAAGGAATCAAAATGCTGAACCGTGCTGCTGAAGATGCTGTGAAAGAAGCAACTCCTATTTTTGTTTCTGCGGTTAAAAACATGAGTTTTACAGATGCTAAAAACATCCTTTTAGGAAACGACAGCGCTGCAACTAGTTATTTGCAAAATAGTACAACAACAGCTTTGTATGGTAAATTTAATCCTGTGATTAAAAGTTCTTTTGAAAAAGTAGGCGCCGATGTAGTCTGGAAAAACATTATCACAAAATACAACACTATTCCATTAGTAAAAAAAGTAAATCCGGATTTGACTGATTATACAACAAATCAGGCTTTGGCAGGTGTTTTTAAAATGATTGCTGTGGAAGAAAAAGAAATAAGAAATGATATTTCTGCCAGAACAACACCTTTATTACAAAAGGTTTTTGCTATGCAGGATGGAAAATAATTTTTCCTAAAGATTCAAAGAGACAGAGTGACAAAGGTTCAGAGCAGCCTTTGCTACTTTGAACCTTTGTAACTTTGTCACTAACCAAAATAACCAATTATATAAGAATGCAAAAAATAACCATTTTAATTCACTGTAAAGACCAGAAAAACATTATCGCTTCCGTAACTACTTTTATTGCTAAAGTAGGCGGAAACATTACCTACATCGACCAACATGTTGATGTGGAGCAAAATGTATTTTTTATGCGATTGGAATGTGAATTTGCCAATTCTGAAATTACAATTGAAAGCTTTAAAGAAGACTTTGACCAAACGCTTGCATCAAAATTTGATATGTCCTGGGATTTGTACAGTCAGGAACAAAAACCTAAAATGGCATTGTTTGTTTCTAAATATGATCATTGTCTTTTTGATATTTTGGGTCGCTATAGTGCCGGTGAATTGAATATCGAAATTCCGGTTATTATAAGCAACCATAATGATTTAAGATCAATAGCTGAAAAATTTGACATTCCGTTTCACGTTGTTCCTTTTACTAAAGACAATAAAGAAGAAGGCGAAGCCAAACAAATTGAGTTATTAAAAAGGTACCACATTGATTTTATTGTTTTAGCGCGCTATATGCAAATTATCACTCCAAAACTGATTTCACTTTACGAAAACAGAATCATCAATATTCATCACTCGTTTTTACCTGCTTTCCCGGGAGCTAAGCCTTATCATTCTGCTTTTAAACGCGGTGTAAAAATTATTGGTGCCACAAGTCATTACGTAACCGAAGAACTGGACGAAGGTCCGATTATCGAACAGGATATTGCAAGAGTTTCGCATATTCACTCTGTAGAAGATTTTATCATGAAAGGACGAGATTTGGAAAGAATCGTTTTAGCAAGAGCTATAAAATTACATTCTCAACGAAAAACAATGGTTTATAGCAACAAAACGGTGGTTTTTTCTTAGTTTTTTAAGGTACAAAGAGACAAAGGGACAAAGGCTCAAAGGTTTTCTTTTTGAAATGATTCTCATCCTTAAAACAAACAAATCCGACAGGTTTTTAAAACCTGTCGGGTTTGTTTTTAAAACTCTAAGAGAAACCTTTGTTCCTTTGCCTCTCTGAACCTTTGAACCTTTTTATCTAACCACAATCGCCAATCTCGGATCGTCAAAGGCATCTACTTCTGGCATCGTCATTCCAAGAGCATTTGCTACACCTTCTCCGTATGCAGGATCGGCTTTAAAGCAATTTCTGATGTGGCGAACCTGAATAAATTTTTGTGCACCACCAACTTGGGCTGCAGTATTTTTGAATAACAGTTGTTTTTTCTCTGGAGTTAACAAGTTGAACAATAATCCAGGTTGAGAGAAATAATCATTATCATCATCCCTGAAATTATGTGCCCAGGCATCGCCATGAAGTTTTAAAGGCGGTTCTTTAAATTCCGGTTGTTCCTGCATTTCGCCAAAGCTATTTGGTTCGTAATGTTTTTTAGAACCGTTATTTCCATCAACGCGCATTGCTCCGTCTCTGTGAAAAGTATTATACGGGCATCTTGATGCATTTACCGGAATCTGGAAATTATTAACTCCTAAACGATATCGGTGTGCATCTCCGTAAGAGAACAAACGTGCCTGAAGCATTTTATCTGGAGAAAAACTAATTCCCGGAACCACATGCGCCGGATTAAAAGCTGCCTGTTCTACTTCGGCAAAATAATTTTCCGGATTTTTGTTTAGTTCAAATTCTCCCACAGGAATCAATGGGAAATCTTTTTTCAACCAAACTTTAGTCAGATCGAAAGGATGAAAACGATAATTCTCTGCTTGTTCCTCTGTCATAATCTGAACAAACATTTTCCATTTTGGGAAGTTTCCTTCTTCAATAGCATCAAACAAATCTCTTTGGTGGCTTTCGCGGTCGCCTCCAACTAGTTTTGCTGCTTCTTCATCAGAAAGATTGTCAATACCTTGTTGGGTTACAAAATGAAATTTTACATAATGCCTTTCATTTTGTCTGTTTATAAAACTAAAAGTATGACTTCCAAATCCGTGCATTTGTCTGTAAGATTTCGGAATTCCTCTGTCGCTCATTACAATGGTAACCTGATGTAAAGCTTCCGGTAATAGTGTCCAAAAGTCCCAATTATTATCAGCACTTCTTAAATTGGTTTTTGGATCACGTTTTACAGCATGGTTCAGATCTGGAAATTTCATTGGGTCGCGAAAAAAGAATACCGGAGTATTGTTTCCTACCAAATCCCAGTTTCCTTCGTTGGTATAGAATTTCAAGGCAAAGCCTCTAATATCTCTTTCCGCATCTGCCGCACCTCTTTCTCCCGCTACTGTCGAAAATCGGGCAAACATTTCAGTCTTTTTTCCTATCTCAGAAAAGATATCGGCTCTGGTATATTTTGTAATATCGTGCGTTACGGTAAAAGTTCCATACGCACCAGATCCTTTGGCATGCATTCTTCTTTCGGGAATCACTTCGCGGTCAAAATGCGCCATCTTTTCTAAAAACCAAAAATCCTGTAATAAAACGGGTCCGCGAGGACCTGCAGTCTGAATGTTTTGATTGTCCGGAACGGGAGTTCCTGTAGCAGTTGTTAATTTTTTACTCGAATCCATAATGCTGATTTTTAATGTTTTACCAAATATACAAACTTATCCTTACCATATTCATAAACAAAATTGATTGGCACTATATTTTAATAATCAAAAGTTATTTATTGTTGCAAAAAGCTCAAAATCGGGTATTTAAAAATCTTAACGTATGTCCAACAAAGTAATAACAAAACCTTAACAGCATTACATCGATTTATGTATGACCTTTGTAATGTAATAAACTGGTTATTTATTATTTTGGTTTTGGTTAGTTAAATGATGCCGGCTTCTTCGAGGAGCCGGCATTCTTTTTTATATTAAATTCCAAATAAATTTAAATAACTTAAATAAAAAATTCCAAATTCCAATCTTAGCCACATATAGCAAAAATTGGAATTTGGAATTTTAAATATTGGAATTAAATTAAGACATTAACTTATATCCAACAAAGTATAACAAGATCTTAACAGCAATACATCGATTTATGTATGACCTTTGTAATGTAATAAACTGGTTATTTATTATTTTGGTTTTGGTTAGTTAAATAATGCCGGCGTCTTCGAGGAGCCGGCATTATTTTTTGATTAAATTCCAATAAAAAAAATCCTAATTCCAATTTAAACAAGTTTGGAATTTGGATTTTGAAAATTTTGGGATTTTTAAATTTTAGACATTAACTTATATCCAACAAAGTAATAACAAGATCTTAACAGCACTACATTGATTTATGTCGGATCTTTGTAATGTAATAAACTGGTTATTTATTATTTTGGTTTTGGTTAGTTAAATAATGCCGGCGTCTTTGAGATGTCGGCATTCTTTTTTATAAAAATTTGGTTTGCTTTGTTTCAAGCTTAAGATTTCAGGTCACCTTACTTTGAACATAATTTAACCGCAAAGAGCGCAAAGTTTTTTATTTAAAGGCTTTACAAAAAGCGCAAAGTTAGCAAAGCTTTGTGTAAAAAACTTTGCGAACTTTGCGTAATTCTTTGCGCTCTTTGCGGTTAAATCAAAGCACTCTAAAGCTAACCTGAAACCTGAGACAAAGAAAACCTGAAACTAATTTTTAAGTCTTTCCTGTAACAATTTAAAATAAGAAAAAGCCTTTGATAATCGGCTTCCATGCCAGGAGAACATTTCGCCGTCTACGAAAATAGTCTTGGCATGATGCGTAAATCTTCCGATTTCGAAAGCATCTTCTTCTTTAAAAGGATACGGTTCTGATGACAAGAAAACAATATCCGGATCGCCTTCCAAACGCATTTTCCTTAATTCGATTTCAGGATAACGGCCTTTGTCTTCGTAGATGTTTTTAAAATGATTAAGTTTTAACAGCTCATTTATATACGTATCCTTTCCGGCAACCATATATGGGTCTTTCCAGATAAAATAAGCTGCTTTCTTTTCCTTAATCTCTTTTATGTAATTTTTGAAATCGCTTAAAGCGAAAGTCAATTTGTTGTTCCACTTTTGAGCTTCGGTTCTGCAATTGAATAATTGTCCGAAATCTGAAATCATTTGAAAATTGTCTTCGATTGAAACAATATTCGTAACCCAAACCGGACAGATTTCTTTTAACTGATTCACAATTTCTTCGGTATTCTCTTCTTTATTACAAATGATAATATCCGGCTGCAGCAATTTGATTTTTTCAAAATGAATTTTCTTTGTTCCACCGACAATCTTTTTGGTAGACTTAAAATGAAACGGATGGACACAAAACTTCGTTATTCCGATAATTTTATCTTCTAAACCTAAATCATACAATAATTCTGTTTGGGAAGGAACCAGCGAAACAATTCTTTTTGGAGTTGTTTCAAAAGAATGAATCGTTCCTAATTGGTCTTGAAATTGTTTCATGAGTTTAGATTGTTTTTTTTTTTACCGCAAAGTTCGCAAAGATTTACGCTAAGAACACAAAGTTTTTTCTTTGGGAACCTTGCGAAAAACCTTAGCGAACTTTGCGGTTAATCTATTTAAAATTATTATGCTTTGGAATTAATAATCTCTTCCATTTCTTGTTGCACTTTCAAAGCCTCTTCTCTGGCCTTTTCAGCAAAATCAGTTCCTTTAGAAGCGTAGATGATCGCTCTTGCAGAATTTACTAAAAGACCTACTTTATCATTCATTCCGTATTTACAAACTTCAGACAAACTGCCGCCCTGAGCACCAATTCCCGGAACTAATAAAAAACTATCCGGAACAATTTTTCTGATTTCGGTAAAATATTCGGCTTTTGTTGCACCAACAACATACATCAGATTTTCGCTGTTTTTCCAGGTTTTAGAAGTTTCCAAAACCTGTTTGTACAATTCTTTTCCATTAGTATTTAAAGTCTGAAAATCGAAAGCACCTTCATTAGAAGTTAAAGCCAGCATGATGGTATGTTTATTTTCGAAAGCCAAGAAAGGCTCAACAGAATCTTTTCCCATGTAAGGAGCAACTGTTACACTATCAAAATTCAAATCTTCAAAAAAAGCTTTGGCATACATGCTTGAGGTATTGCCGATATCACCACGTTTTGCATCTGCAATGGTAAAAATATCAGGATAATTTTCGTTGATGTAATTGATTGTTTTTTGCAAAGACATCCATCCTTTTATTCCGTATGCTTCAAAAAATGCTGTATTCGGTTTGTAACCAACAGTCAAATCATGAGTAGCATCGATTATCGCTTTATTAAATTCAAAAATTGGATCTTCTGATTCTAATAAATGCTGTGGCATTTTAGCAAGATCCGGATCTAAACCAACGCATAAAAATGATTTTTTTTGAAGAATTTGTTCGTGTAGTTGTTGTGTTGTCATATTGTGTTTTGCTTGTGCGGCAAAATTACAAATAATATTGTTGGTTTCAAGTCTCAAGTTTCAGGTTTCAGGTTTCACAACATTATCTAATTTCCTAATTAACATTGAATTTCTGTAACATCTGTAAAAAATTGTGTAAGAGAAAATTATAGCTTGAAGGTATCTTTGAGAAAACCTTTAATACAGACAATTATGAGCCCTAATATCGGAATTACATCAAAAAACCTAAAAAAGAGTGCTGCAATATTAGCCACGATTTTATCTAACGAAATGACTTTATATGTAAAAACCAGAAAATTTCACTGGAATATTTCTGGAAACAGCTTTATGGAATTACATAAGCTGTTTGAAGAACAATACCGAATTCTTGAAGCCCAAATCGACGAAGTTGCCGAAAGAATCAATCAACTGGGCGAAAAAACAATTGGCACCATGAAAGAGTTTATTGAAAATTCTACTCTTAAAGAATCTCCTAAAGAATATGCTTCGCAAAAACATATGTTGTCTGAACTTTTAGAAAACCACGAACAACTAGTAACGGAATTCAGAGGTTATATTCCTGTTTTTGAAAACGAAACCAACGATGCCGGTTCTGCCGATTTTGTTACAGGATTGCTTCAGGAACACGAAAAAATGGCGTGGATTTTAAGACGCTATCAGGTTTAATCTGCACTGTCAGGTTTAATTTTTTAATTCTCAATTTTTAATTGAAATGAAAATTATACAACAGTTATTAAAATAAATGTAACATGATCCTGTTTTTTAATTTGCAATTTTACAATACAATAATTTCAAACAAAAAAACATCATGAATACTACTGAAATAAAAGGAAACTGGAACGAGTTAAAAGGAAAATTAAAGCAAAAATATGCTGAATTAACAGATGATGATTTGATGTTTGCTGAAGGAAAAGAAGACGAAATGTACGGAAGACTTCAGCAAAAATTGGGGAAAACTAAAGAAGAATTCCACAAAATCCTGTCAGATTTGTAAATCCTTACAACTCAACCGGGAAAATACCGTCTAGTAAAAATATTAGGCGGTATTTTTTTGATAATTTTATTTTAAAATGCATTTAACTTGTAATTCTAAGCTTTTTTTAAGCAAAAACACCAAATAAAATAAGTATCTTTAACCAAATTTCTATAAAATGAAACTATTTATAAAGTTCGACATAAATACAATTTGCTCTCTTTATTTGAAACAAAATCTGGAACAAAATAATATTAATTTTACTACTCTGGGATTTGGAGAAATCGAGATTGAAGACAATATAGATGCCGAAGCACTGGATAATTTAAAAACTAAATTAGCTCCATGCGGTTTTGAAGTAGTTGAAAATCAGAAAAGTGTTTTGGTCCAAAAGATTAAAGATGCAATTATTGAACTTGTTTTTATGGACGACAGTAATAATTATAAAAGTTCTGTGTTTTTGGCCGAAAAGTTAAACCACAGCTATGGTTATTTATCTAATGTTTTCTCAGAAGTAACCTATTCTTCTATTGAAAACTTTATTATTTTACAGAAAATTGAAAGAGCAAAACAATTGATTATTATCAATGAAATGAGTCTGACCGAAATTGCCTTTTTACTAAACTACTCGAGTGTTGCCCATTTGAGTACGCAGTTTAAAAACACAACCGGAATTACTCCGTCTGCTTTTCAGAGAATTATCAAGAAACGAAGAGAAAATTTAAAATAAAAACCCAAATACCACGATCAAATGCAAAAAAACGCATTACACATTTTATTAGCCGACGATGATGAAGATGACCGTCTTTTCTTCAAAGATGCTTTTGAGGAAATCAAAATTCAGACAAATGTAAGTTTTGTTCATGACGGAATGCAGCTGATGGATCATTTATTAAACACAGACAATAAACTTCCCGATATTTTGTTTCTGGATTTGAACATGCCTAAAAAAACAGGTAAAGAATGTTTGATTGAAATCAAGAAAACAGAGCATTTAAAAGATATAATTATTGCGATCTATTCTACTTCTTCATCTGAAGAAGACATTGAAGATACTTTTATTCAGGGTGCCAATATTTATATCAAAAAACCAAGCGATTTTAATACGCTTAAAAAAATAATTAATGAGGTCGTGACCGTAAACTGGCATTATCATACTTCAGGACTTAACCGTGATAATTTCTTGCTGCGACTAAAATAAGCACACATAAATGAAGTGGATACCAAATTTTAATTCTTCAAACTCTTTGAGAGTTATTTTTGTAATCGCAGTTTTCATTCTGTTATTTCTTTCTTCAATTGCTTATAAGCATAATCAGGACTTGAATGAATCAAGCAAAGTGGTTATGCATACTTATGAAATAAACATTCAGCTCGAACGACTAATGTCGGCGATAAAAGATGCAGAAACGGGCCAGCGAGGTTATATCATAACTCGTAATGCCCGTTTTCTTACTCCTTACATTTATTCGAGAGATAAAGTAAACACTTCTTTTATTACTTTAAAAAAACTGACTGCTGATAATCCGCAGCAACAGGAAAATCTTCAAAAATTATTCAAACTCATCACCCAGCGATTTGTTTCTTTTGAAAACTGTTTAAAATACAGTGATCCTAAAACGTATGACAAAAGAAAACTCGACAATCATATGTTTGGTGGACGAATCTTAATGGAAAACATTCGTTTTAAGGTTGATGAAATGAATGATATCGAAAAAACTTTTCTAAAAACAAGACTTAAAATATACGATTCTGAAATTTCTTTAAGTCCGCTTTTTTCTATTTCATTGTTTCTGGTTGCTTTATGTTTTATTTTATTGGCTTATAGACAAATCAGTCGTGATTTTGAACGCTTAAAAATTTTCAATAAAAGACTTTTAATTTCCAGCGGCTTAATTGCCGAATCGGAAAGCATTGGTAATTTCAGCACCTGGCAATGGGATCTGGATTCGGATAAAATTGATTATTCAGATAATCAATATCGTCTTCTAGGACACGAGCCAAACTCTTTTGTTCCTAATAAAGCGACACTTTTAAAATTTGTTCATCCCGACGATAAAGAAACATTTGCTAATTATATGGACGGAATTGTGGAGAGAAAACAACTTCCGTTTGTTTATTATAAAATTGTCCGTCCTAATCATGAAGTGCGTTATTTTAAAACAACTGCTAAAATTGTAACCGATCAACAGGGAAGTAAAATTTTGCTTGGAATTAATTTTGACATCACAGACGAGCATTTGTTAAATATCGAACTTCAGGAACGAAATAAAGAACTGGAAAAAAGCAATAAAGAGCTGGCTTCTTTCAATCACGTTGCAAGTCACGATTTACAGGAACCGCTTAGAAAAATCCAGACTTTTATCTCGAGAGTTTCAGATGCTGATAAAGCCGTTATGTCTGACAGTGCCAAAAATTACATCAGTAAAATTGAAAGTTCAGCAAAAAGAATGCGTGTTTTGATTGATGATCTTCTTTTATTTTCGAGAACCAATACAACCAAAAAAGAATTCATTAAAATAAACCTGAACGAACTTTTGGACAATGCCGAATCCGAGCTGGCAGAAGTTATCGAAGAAAAGAAAGCGGTTATCAAAACCAATAAGCTTCCTAAACTTTCGGTAATTCCATATCAGATCGAACAACTGTTTATTAATTTAATTGGAAATTCATTAAAATACAGTCAGCCCGGAATTGAACCTGAAATTTCAATTACAAGCGAAAAGGTAAACTCTGCAGATTATCCCGAAGTACTGGAACAATCTGTCAAGAAATTTCACAAAATAACTTTCACCGACAACGGAATGGGATTTGACCCTCAGTTTAAGGAAACTATTTTTATTCTTTTCCAAAGGTTGCATTCTAAAACAGATTATCCCGGAACCGGAATTGGACTGGCAATTTGTAAAAAAATTGTCGAGAATCACAAAGGCCATATTCTTGCTGATAGTACTCTTGGAAAAGGTTCTGAATTCACCGTTTTTCTTCCGGATTAGAAATCTGAAAAAAGCTTTAAGAAATTGTAAGAAAAAAAATCTGCACTTTATATTCAAAATAATAAAAGAAATCATAGAAAAATCTGTGGTTTCTTTTTTTTTTACGCCAAACAAAAACGAATCAAACCCCTGAATTACAAAGGGTAAACCAATTAAATAATCTCGTTATGGGAATTATATAACGTTTCGTTTTTATGCTGTAAAGCAAAATCTTTCATTCGTTAGCATCTTTGTAATGTAATACTTGAGGAAATAACAATGAAAGCAATTCCCCCCTTAAAAGCTTCTGTTTTAAAAGTCTTTTTCTTGTTCGTATTAGTATTATGCATGACGTCATGCAGAAAGATTAATCCGATAGAAAATTCTTTAAAGAATCAGGCTTTTGTGATAACAGAAAAAGAAGAGACAGAAACCTATTTCTTTATTTCGACGGCAAATGCGAGTAAATCAATTATTTCTAAAAGTCAAATTGCACAACAAAAAAGTTCAGACGCTATCGTTCAGGAATTAGGAAAAAGAATCGAGAATCAGGAAAATCAGATTTTGGACGAAATATCAAAAATGGCCGCCATGAAGCTCATTGTCATTACTGAAATAAATGCCACACACAAAAGAGACCTGTACAACCTCATTGATGCAAAAGGCAGCGAATTTAACGATGTCTACTTAAACGCCATGAAAGACGCTTTAGGCAACCAGATTGAATTATTTGAAACCATTTCCAGAGAAACAAACGATAAACAGATTCTGGAACTAGTCCTGAGATATTTGCCTGAACAATACAAGCTCTTAAGAGAGACAGAAAGAATAAGAAAACAAAATGTATAAACGCCTATTATCTATCTATTAACTAAATTTTTTACTATGAAATTACAAGCCAATTTTTTATGCGCCTTAACACTTTTTTTAGCAGCAACATTTGGAACGCTGCACGCTCAGGACAATAATGTAAATACCGAATTCGGTGTAAAAGGAGGATTCAACATGTCAAACCTAATTGATAGCGGAGATGATGTTAATGACAAAAACGTTTTGTACGGTTTTAATGCAGGATTTTATGCTACCCTTCCCGTTTCAGATTTTGTAGCGATTCAACCAGAACTTTTATTCACTACGAAAGGAGCTGAATTAGAATACAACAATGTCATAGAAGGAAATGCAAAATTTAGATTAAACTATATTGAACTTCCTCTTTTAGTAAGAGTAAATATTACTAAAAACTTTAATCTACAAGCAGGTGGATATGCATCATATTTAGTAAGCTCTAAAGTTACTGGAGATGGGGATATCGCATTTGATGAAGCTATTGACACAGATGATCTTAACAAATTTGATGCTGGTATAGCTGCAGGTGTTGGAGTTGATTTCGATCCAATTAGCCTTGGTGTACGCTATAACTATGGCTTAACAACAGTCGGTAAAGAAAGATCTATTGGAGGAACAACCTATACATTTCCAGATGTTAGAAACAGCAATTTGACTTTATACCTTTCGTATAAACTGAATTAAAAAGAGAAATTAATTATTAACCTCTAAAATAAAAAAACCATGTCTAACTTATTATATACAATCGCGGTGATTCTGGTTATACTTTGGGCTTTAGGGTTCTTTGTTTACAGTTTCGGAAGCATTATCCATATTCTTTTAGTAATCGCCATTATCGCAGTACTTCTCAGACTTATTAAAGGTCGGGAAATTTAAAAATTTAAATCAACAAATTATAAATATTAATCCAATTTAAAATTAATTATTATGAAAACTAGCACAACAATTTTAGGAATTTTAGGAGCCGCAGCGGCGGGAGCAGCAATAGGAGTTTTATTCGCACCGGATAAAGGTTCAAACACAAGAAAAAAAATCAAAGATAAATCAAAAGATTACGGAGATAACATTAAAACAAAGTTTGACGGTATTGTAAGCACAATTAAATCAAACGGTAAAGATATTATCGAAGATGGGAAATCTAAACTAGCTCAGGTTAAAGACGATTTCAATACACTGAAAGACGATGCTAAAGCAGTAAAATCAAACTACTAAAAGCTAATCAAATTAGTGATTTTTTCAAACCATAAAACCCTATATCATGGAACCAAATGCAACAACAAACGAGGATCTTAATCTTTATGAAAAAGCTGAAAACTATGCTAAAACAAGTTTAGAATTACTAAAACTAAAAACAGTGTGTTCAGTTGCTGATGGTGTTTCATCATTAGCATCAAAGATAGCAATCGGGATTGTTGTTGCATTTTTTACCTTGTTTTTAAATGTAGGGATCAGTTTATGGATTGGTAAAGAGCTTGGAGAGTATTACTATGGTTTTTTTATTATGGCATTATTTTATTTAATAGTTGCAATAATCGTGGTCAAATCACACCATAAAATCATAAAAACACCAATTGGGAATACTATTATTTCAAGTATTCTGAAAGAAACGAAATAGAGATTTAATTTATTAATACAAAAAACTAACCTATGGAGGCTATTATCAATATTGATCAATTAAATCAAAAAATACAAGAATTAGAAGTTCGTCAGGACAATGAATGGTGTGCTATAAAAGATCATATCGATGATTTGAAAGAGAATTTAAAACCAATCAATTTAATTCGAAATACTGTTGAGGAAATTAACGAGACAGTAGGTTTTAAAAGCCATCTAGCACAATCGGCCATCAGTATCGGAATTGGATATCTGGCTAAACGATTTATAGTCGGAAAAGGCGATACCATGTTCAAAGGCATTTTAGGCTCAATTGTTCAGCTTATCGTTACCAATTTGGTTTCTAAACCACAAAACGAATCTTCGCATGAAACTTCTGAAGAAGAGGAATATTCATCACAGTATTAAACATCGCAAGAGTAATTTGTCAAACTAAATTTATGTATTATGGAAAAGTTAAGCGAAATAGTATTAAAAAATGGTGTATACGTTTACTCGAACCTATATAAATGTTTTGAATACACAAGAGTATTTTTAGGTGTCTAACTTTCATTATACGCTTTTGGGGGAGCGGTTAATGAAGATGTGACCTTCACTATATTTTAAAGTTGCTAAGGTTCTAAGATGCTAAGATGCTGAGTTTTTTATTTCGATAAATCGAAATTTAGTAAAACCCTAATTCATAGTTAAAAGCAATCTGGCCTTTAAATAAAACGGTCTGTTTCACAAGTGAAACAGACCGTTTTTTAATTAAAAAAGTTCGCAGAACTTAAAAAAACTTAGAATCTCAGTATCTTAGAATCTTAGCAACTCAGATCCTTAGTTATAATTCTGATAAATCGGCAATTTCAAACCAACATAAACGTTAGCTCCTTTAGAACTGTTTGAAAACAGGTTTGAAACCAAAGTTCCTGAACCAATAAAAATTGGGCCAGCTCTGAAACCAGTTCCGATTTGAGTTCCGCTGTATTCCATATACGTTACCGGAAGATAAAAACTAAACTGTCTTGTCTCATATCTTGGCGTAAATGTAACCGAATTCGCGATAGTTGTTCTGTTGACTTTGTTGGCATTAACCAAACTGAAATCACCGCTTAAATTCAAGTAAAATCTATTGTCGATATTCCAGTCAAAATTGGTATGTAATGCTGTTGGCAGATTGGCTTTAACCGCTTTTTTAGAGGATGTTTTAGTATAATTTTGATCAAAGAATTCGAAAATATCTTCGGCATCATCAATATCCTGCTGCGTTACTCTTCCGTTTAAATTATAGGTGTTCTCCGTAATGTTTTTGTAGTTCAGACTTCCAATATCCGTTACCGAAGCTGCTGCTTTAAATTTATAACGGTTTCCAATACAAGTATGACAATTGGTACGATATTCATAAGTAAAACCAAGATCTACGCCTACTCCGGCTGAAGACGGATCGAATTTCATCTTGTCTCCGTTTTCGTAATCATAACTTGCAGCGGTTCTTAAAGTTCCGGTTGAATAATATTCACTCAACGCCGGATTAACAGCGTTTTTATTGAAAGCCACACTAATATCACTTCCGTTAATATAACCGTTTGCGCCAGCCATTAGGTATTTTAAGGTAATTCCGCCTTTTACAAAATGATCATCACGGTCTAACAAAACTGTTCCATAAGAAGCGCCAATTTCGGCCCACGAATTCGTAACTCCGTTCGGATTTCCGCCTGAAATTAAAAAGCTGTTCGAAACATCAAGATCTTTATTGACCTCATCTACAAGTTCACCATTTACACCTACCATATTGGTTATACTGCGAACACGTGAAAAAAGCGCAATACTGTGTACAGGCGTAATATTAAGCGTAAAAGAAGGCCCCAGAACATCCAGATTTAAGTTTCCTCTGTTATTGCTTTTGAAGTTTTTGCTCGCATCAACGTCCAGATCGTAATCTCCGTCTAAAACATCCAGGACATTTACTCCGTACAAATCGTTCTGCCCTGTCCCACTGGCAGAAAAAATCGTAACGTCAGATCTGTACTTAGAATCTACAACTGCAGACGGATTAAACAATACGCCCTGAATCCCGGCATAATTGTCGTCCCGAAAACCAAAATAAGACTGTGCGTGCGAATAAAAAATGCTTCCTAAGAAGCAACAGAAAAGTAAAGTTTTCTTCATAAATAAAATTTAGATTGGTTGGTTTGGTGCAACAAATATGAAACAAAAAATGTTAAAAAAAAACTTCATGAATCTATCGATTCGTGAAGTTTTTTTTGAGATGCTGAGAGACTAAGGTTCTAAGATTCTAAGTTTTACTAAAACTTCTTATAAATCTTACCGCTTACTTACCTACTGTAGTATTGTCCTTAATTTAAACCTAAAAAAAATAGTAATACTAATTTTTAAATGATTTAAAACTTTACATTAATTTCTTAAAAAAATAACTTTTTTTTCTAAAAGGTACAGAGTTACAGAGTCGCAAAGTTTTCTCTCCTATTTTGTCATCTTGACGAAGGAAAGATCACACTAGAAACTCCACAAAGATTGGCCGTTTTGTTTCTCGCAGATTTTGCAGATTTCCAAAATATATACTCAAATATTATACTTTGTGTCCCAGCGGTTGAAACCACTGGCTATCTTTTCAATCAATACGCTTTTTATTCTTTTTTGTCATCTTGACGAAGGAAAGATCACACTAGAAACTCCATAAAGATTGGCCATTTTGTTTCTCGCAGATTTTGCAGATTTTGCAGATTTCCAAAATATATACTCAAATATTATACTAGCGTTCCAGTGGTTGAAACCACTGGCTATCTTTTCAATCAATACGCTTTTATTCTTTTTTGTCATCTTGACGAAGGAAAGATCACACTAGAAACTCCACAAAGATTGGCCATTTTGTTTCTCACAGATTTTGCAGATTTTGCAGATTTCCAAAATATATACTCAAATATTATACTTTGTGTCCCAGTGGTTAAAACCACTGGCTATCTTTTCAATCGATACGCTTTTTATTCTTTTTTGTCATCTTGACGCAGGAAAGATCACACTAGAAGCTCCACAAAGATTGGCAATTTTTGTTTCCGCTTCTGATAGCTATCGGGACAGCAGATTATAAAGTTTTTTTCCTTTCTACGAATTACCACAATATATGTCATTCCGACGAAGGAGGAATCTCCGCAAGAAACTCTACAAAGATTGGCCGTGTTGTTTCTCGCAGATTTAGCGAATTTGGCGGATATACACTTTGCGTTCCAGTGGTTGAAACCACTGGCTATGTTTTCAATCAATACGCTTTTATTCTTTTTTGTCATCTTGACGAAGGAAAGATCACACTAGAAACTCCACAAAGATTGGCAGTTTTTTCCAAAAAAAAGCCGAACGCAAGTTCGGCTTAATTATATGTTTAAAGGGAAAACTTAGTCCCTTAGTATCTTAGCATCTCAGAACCTAAGAAGTTCATGTTAGTAAACTTCCGAAGCTTCCTTCAATTTCTCCATGTTATTAACCAACTGAAGCTCAGAAACAATTTTATGGATATCACCGTTCATGATGTTTCCCAAATCGTAAAGTGTTAAACCAACACGGTGATCGGTTACACGTCCTTGTGCATAGTTGTACGTACGAATCTTAGCCGAACGGTCTCCGGAACTTACCTGAGAACTACGTTTTTTAGCATCTTCTTCCTGCTTTTTGGCCAATTCCATTTCGTACAAACGAGAACGTAATACCATTAAAGCTTTATCTTTATTCTTGTGCTGTGATTTCTCATCCTGACATTGCGCCACCAATCCTGTCGGAATGTGCGTTAAACGTACAGCCGATTTCGTAGTATTTACCGACTGCCCACCAGGTCCTGACGAACAGAAGAAATCGACACGAACATCGTTCATATCTACCTGAACATCAAATTCCTCTGCTTCCGGCAATACCATAACCGTTGCAGCCGATGTATGTACACGTCCCTGAGTTTCGGTCTGAGGTACACGCTGTACACGGTGCACACCAGCTTCAAACTTCAAAGTTCCGTACACATCTTCTCCAGTAACTTCAAAAATAACCTCTTTGAAACCTCCGGAAGTTCCTTCGTTCATATCTACAACAGATGTTCTCCATCCTTGTGTTTCACAGTATTTCGTGTACATTCTGAATAAATCTCCTGCAAAAATACTCGCTTCGTCCCCACCCGTTCCGGCGCGGATCTCCACCATAACGTTTTTCGCGTCTTCAGGATCTTTAGGAATCAGCATGAATTTGATTTCCTCCTCCAATTCCGGCAGGCGTTCTTTTGCTTCATCCAACTGCATTTTGGCCATTTCCACCATTTCAGCATCACTTCCGTCAGCAATAATTTCGTTTGCTTCGTCGATGTTGGCTAAAACTATGATGTACTCTTCTCTCTTTTCAACCAGAGCTTTTATCCCTTTGTATTCCTGGTTAAGCTGTTTGTAACGTTTTTGATCAGAAATAACATCCGGCTGAATAATCAAATCCGAAATCTCATCAAAACGCTGCTTTACATATTGAAGTCTATCTAACATTTTCTAATTCCTTTTATTGGACGGCAAAATTACAAAATTTTTATTGATTTTTCTAGTGGTTATTTTTTGAGGGATTTAAGTTGAATGTTTCGTGGAATTAGGATGGTTTTTAGGAGCTAATTCCTGCTATCCGCTATATCTTTTTAGGCAGAAGGTTTACGGCTTTAATAAGATCTTTTTCGTTTGCCTAAAAAGGATGCCGCTGCTATCAGGGCTAGGTGTTTTGTTTTTTATGATATGGTTTACGGTTTTCCGTAATGAATTTGAATTTAAAGAGTTTAGCTTTATCAAAAAAATTATAAAAATCAGGTGTTTTTACCTACTAATTAATTTTAAATAAAGACGATGTTTGTTTAATTTTTGTTACTAATAAAGTTTTACAATTTAATTACAATTCAAAAAATATTTATATGAAAAACGGTCCCATCTACATAATATCAAAATTTTTAATAGAAAACTTAAAATATATTTCAATTGTAGAATTTTTAAAATTCATAGCCGTCTATTCTTTTTTTCGTAATAGCAATAACGATAAAAAATCGACAGTTGAAAGATATGTCGTGGATTTTTTTATTTTATTAAAGTGGCTCTTAATTTTGTATGCAATGAAGATTGGATTAACGAATATTTACTTTACTATATTTACTTGGTATTTAATTTTTACAAATCTATATACCTACTTTTATCATCATATTTGGGACAAGCAAGCTATGAACACCGAATCTTTTCTTATAGACAGAGTAAGACGCAGATTTATAACATTAATTTTATCAATAGGTTTTTCTAATCTTTGCTTTGCTTACTTATTTCGTTTCCCATATAATAGCGAGTTTACATGGCTTCAGAATAAATCTAGCAGTATAGACGCCATGTGGTTTAGTTGCGCTAATTCATTAACAGCAGAATATCCAAACGTAACACCTCACACAACAACAAGTTACCACATAACAATAATACAGTTAATAATTAGTTTTGTGTTTTTAACTTTAATTCTAGGCAAAACAGTTCCACAAACAACCTCTCCAAATTAGGCGATAAGATTCTAATTTTATTCTATAAAAAATGCAAATAAAAATTTTTTTTTCTTGGCAACTTAGCACCGAAGCAAAATATAATAAAGATTTCATATTAACATGCTTACACGAAGCTGTCAATGAATTAGAACACAGAGAAAACCTAAAAAGTATAAATTATATAATTCAAGAAGGCACTAGAGGACTATCTGGATCCCCATCTATTCCAAATAAAATAATGGATGAAAGAATTCCGAATTGCGATATTTTTATTGCAGATTTATCAATTGTCAATCATACCTCATGCTTTATTAAGTTTTTAAAAAAAACATTTGAAAATCAAAAATATAAACCAGCCCACAATGATAATGTTTTGATAGAATATGGAATAGCATATGATGCTGTTGGCCCAGAAAGAATAATTGGAATTCTTAATTCATTTTATGGATCACCCAGCAAAGACAATTCAAATGTTACATTTGATATCAGACATTTAAGATTCCCTATAGAATATACTTACAATAAAAAAAGTAAAAACAGTGATGATATAAAAAGTCAGCTGGTAAAAACAATTGTTAGCAAAATTGAAGAAACAACTTTATATATACTAAAAAATCAGAAAGAAAAATATAGACCTTTTAAAAACTGGAATGATTGGAATTTAGAATTTGATTCCTCTCAAAGATTTCATCAAAATGATTATATAAATAAATTAAAAACTATAATAGTTAATTCTATTAAACAAAAAAAAGAAACTATCAGATTAATAGGCCTTTCTGGTCTTGGCAAAACAAGAATTTTATTCGAAATGTTTAGACCTGTGGAGGAAAATCACGAAAGTTTGATATTATCAAGTCGAGTACTATATTATGATTTTAAAGAGAAATCCTCATTAGATTTAACACAATATGTCATCAACCTTCAAAGTAATAATGAAGATAAGATAATTATATTAGATAATTGTGAGATATCTAATCATAGAATTTTATTAAACCTTCTAAAGAAATCAAATAATAATCTTTTTTTAATAACAATTGACTCAAACCCTGAAGAATTAGAATCAGGCAAACACTCAAGTATAAATTATTTACATCTTCAACAAGAAAATCTAACAGATGTAGTTACTGAAATAATTGAAGAGGACTTTTCATATTTATCCAAAGATAATACTGAAAAAATAAAAGAGTTTTCCCAAGGAATACCTTTAATGGTTAAACTTTTAACAGATAGTGATAGAGAAGGAAATCCTATCACAGGAAAATTAGATGACAAGGAATTATTAGACCGGTTATTGGGAGAAAAGGGAAATGATTCTGAGAATAGAAATATTTTACGGTCATGTTCATTATTTAATCATATAGGCTTCGAAGATGAAGTTAGAAAAGAGCTAGAGTACATTGCAAAAAACAAAGATTTAACAAGTGTTGATATTCAAGACAATAGTGTTCTTATTACTAAATTTACTGAAACTTGCAACCACTTTTTGAAAAGAGAAATCTTTGAAAGAAGAGGAAGATATATTAGTATGAGACCATTCCCTTTCGCTATGCAATTAGCAACAGAATGGCTTGAAACTTGCAGTCCTCAAAAAATGTCGGACATTATAACATATCTTTCTAGCATTGAAGAAGATGAACATAAAAAAAGTATATCTGATTCATTTGCAAAACGTATGAAATATCTAAATTTCAATACAAAAGCAGTAGAAATTACAGACAAATTGGTTAGTGAATTTGGCCCTTTTTATAATGCGAAAGTTTTAAATACAGAACTGGGTTCACGCCTCTTTCGCTCATTTGTTGAAGTGAATCCAGTAGCGACTTCCAACACCCTTTGGAATATTTTTAGTGAAATGCAAAGAAGCGAATTACTAAAAATTGAAGAAGGTAGAAGAAATTTAGTTTGGTCTTTAGGAAAATTATGTTTCGACAAAAGAACTTTTAAGCAAAGTACAAAAACTCTATTTCTATTCGCTTTGGCTGAAAACGAAAGTTGGTCAAACAATTCAACAGGAGAATTTATCCATTTGTTTAAGATTTTATTACCCGGTACTTCAGCAAATTTGAAAGATCGATTTTATGTACTTAAGTGGGCATTTGATTTTGAGGATAAAAATTCTAAAAAAATAGCATTCGCTGCTATTAAATCTGCTTTAGACTCATCTCATTTTTCAAGAATAATGGGCGCAGAGGAACAAGGTAAAATCAAATTAAAAGATTATGAACCTTCTAACCAAGAAATATATATCTATTGGCAAGAAATATTGGATTTAATAATTGAGCCAATACATAATAACGATTGGATTTCTGAAAAATGTATCTCTATAATTTTAGAATCATCACGTTCATTAGTGAGATTCGGATGTTTCAACATATTAAAAAGGTATTTAGAAACAATTTTTGAAATAAAAAAATGGGATTTTGATCAAGGACTTTTAGCTCTAAAACAAATAAGAAAATACGACATACAATATTTAATTAATGATGATTTAGATAAAATCAATTTTTACATAACCAAGCTTTCCAAAAACGATTTTAAAAGTAGATTTATTAATGCTCATAATCACTTCTATCTTGATATAGATTTTAGAAGTGACTCATTTAATAAATACATAGAATACTTTGAGAATTTAGCTAATGAATTTTTAAAAAACAATTATTCTTGGAATGTTTACTTACCTGTTTTTTACTCATCCAAACCAGATTATACATTTTATTTTGGTCGGAAGCTCTTTGAATTATTAGAATCAAATCAAAAGATTGAATTCGTTGATTTATCACTTGATTCCTTAGAAAAAACTGTTAGTGAACAACGAAATTACTCATTATTCGAAGGTTTTATAAGCGGCAATAGTATAGCAGAAAAAAGAACAATTTATGAAAAAATCTTTCAAAATTATTCTCTGCAAAAGTCATTATTTTACTTTATAAGCCATGACTCAGATGGGCATAATTATTTTGATTATTTATTAAATTTAATTGATCATGACGAGCAGATGATTTATGAATTATATAAATATACATACAATCAAGCACTTTCAACTGCCCCCATTGAAGTAAAGTTAAAATTTTACAAAAATCTTCTGGTAAAAAATAAAAAATCGTATTCATTTATTATCGAATCAATCTTTAGCAATGTATACAACTCCGAAAACCCAGAGCCTGAATTATTGAATTATTCAAAAAAACTTATTATTGAATTTGGAACGGAATTAAACTTTAGTGACTATAAAATTTCCCAATTATTAATAAAAATATTAGATATTGAAAATCAACCTGATTTAGCACGATTTATAAATGCAACTATAATTAGTAGCATCTCTTGGGAAAGAAGTTATCATTTAGACAATGAAGTACAAAAAATATATAACGTTCTTATAGTAAAATATTTCGATTTTATTTGGAATGATTTGAGCAAGAGTTTAATTGCAACCGATGAAAATTATAATAAATTCTATGGATTAAAACATATATTAGGGTCTTACATAGGTGGAGTCGGCAGAAAAACTGGTTTATTGTTCAGCGGAAAAATAGATGTCATTTTTGATTGGGCAGAAGAAAAAAGAAACATAGCCCCAGAAAGATTAGCTCAATTAATACCCATTTACGCTGATAACAATACTAACTATAATACCTTAAACCCATTAGCAATCAAATTACTGGATAATTTTGGAGATATTGAAGAAGTAATTAGAAGTTTTAGTGCAAATATGGGGTCGTACTCATGGACTGGTTCAATAATTCCACTTTTAGAAGCAAAAAAAGAAATTTTTAAATTTTTATCCAATCATAAATTTGAAACTGTTCGATCTTGGGCTAATGCAAGATTAAATTATATTGATAAGGAAATAGAAAACGAAAAAAATAGAGAAGACGAAATGTACTTATGATTTTAACATACTGTTTTTCATTTTCCTCCGCTGGTGCGAGCGTCCCATTCGTGAATGAAAGCTAAATCAATCTAAAAAACTTTGCTAGCAAGAGAGAAATGTTCGTGCTAACAAAGAAACATTTGCACTTGGCTCAATTTATGTTAATTTTTTTTTATCGTACTATATAAGATATAAATTATAAAAAATATTAATTATGAAAATTAAATCCTTTTTTATCAAAAACTTAGATTCGATAAAAGAACTAATAGTAAAAAGAATTGCCTAATGAATTCGATTCGCATGAATTCATCAGACACTTTTCGAAAAAATTTGAAAATGATTATGTCATTTTTTTAAACAGCTACGAAGATAATTCATTTAGAAATGTTCATTTGCAAATTGGAAAATGTCTCACCACACTAGCTGAAGATTTAAAAACTCAAAAAAAAATCAAAAAAGTTGAAAGCAACAACATTTTTGGAAATGAAATTGAAAATGCAGGATGGACTAAAGTAAATTAAGCCCCTGTTTTTTTATCAAAAAAAGAAAAAGCGCAAACGTCTTAACATTTACGCTTTTTCTTTTTTCACAAATCCCCCTCCATATAAACCTTATGCAAATCATCCAGCAATTCCATTTCTTCTTCAGGTAAAAGTTGCAGAGCGATTTCAAGTAAAGTCATTACGTTGATATTTTGGTCTTTTGTAAAACCGGAAAAACTTTTGGCTTCAGGATTAATTAAAATAATACTGGCTTTAAGCAAATCTGAAACCATCATGTTTAATTCGTTATACGAAGATACTTTTAGCGGTATCGTAAACGAATCGTCTTTTTTATGCTGTGGTTTTAGTTTGGTAAAATAGTTTGATTTCGTTATTAATTCTAGTAATGCTTCCCCTTTTTCTTCATTTTGCACTTCCATTTTATATAAGATTTAATTTACAATTCAAAACAAATATATAAAAAATCGGTTGAAAACAATCGATTTTTTATAATCCTGCTAAAACAATCTATTACTTGTAATTTCATTTCTATGAAAAAAGAAAGAAAAACCGAGTTACCAGAAGTTGTGAAAGAACTGGGAATAAAGATTAAAGAGGAGATTAATAGTAATAAATTAAAACCAAGAGAAGTTGCTAATGATGCTGAAATGGATGTAGAAAATCTAAGAAAATACATTAAAGGCTCACAGGAAATGAGAATTGGAACTTTATTTAAAATTGCAAAAGCTTTAAAAATTCATCCAAGTGAATTAATTAAGGATTTGTAAATCGTTACGTTGAAACATTCTTTATTTAATGGAAATACATTCAAAATTTCGAACATTATTTTTGATTAAAATAAACATACTTTTCTTGATCTTTGATCTGTTTTGCCTGTCTTATTTTTTTGATAGTTTTCGTACGGAGGATTTTAAAGTAACTATAGTATCGGTTATCTGTTTAGCATTGAGTATCTTTTTTCACATTAATCAACTTAGCCTGATTAATGAAATTACGATTACAGAAAAAGGAATAAAAAGAACAACTTTAGCTTCGTCAAAAGTAGATTTCATCCCTTTTTCTTCCATTACAAAAGTTCAAACAAAACGTATTCAGGGATCTTATACTAAAGCCGGACAAATTACTACGGGTTATTTTGAAAGTACAGTGTATCTTGAAAATGGAGAAGAATTATTAATCAGCCCTGATCATTTTGAAAATTATCCAGAACTTATTGTAGCCATTAGAGATAATGTACAGGATATAGTCTGAAACTTTGTTTAAAAATTGTATACCCCTGCCCTCCTCGCTTACACGAATGGCGCACTCTAGGAGATTTTTTTTGATAAAAGATAGAATTGGCAAATTATTTGAGTTCAAAAAAGCTAGACGAAATATCTTATTTTAAATAACTAAATCTATCTAAAATGAATAAACTACTTAAGCTAAACCTTATTGGCGTAATTTTATTTCTTACTTCTTGTACTACCATGTCTCCACTTCAAGTACACAATTCGCTTCCTACTTTAACAAAATCAAAATACATAACGCAATCAGAAATAGAGACAAGTAATTGCAAATATTTAACAAAAGGCAGAAGTTTTGTCGCTCCTATCGGAATGACAGCTAAAAACGATTTGACAAATGCTGCCAAAGGAATAGATGAATGGGTTCAAATTGATGGAGGAAATGCTTATATTTTAAAAAGCTTTAATTGGGTTAATATTGATAAAGATACAAATCAGCTTCATGTAGATTTTGATACTTTACTTTGTGAATAAAATTACACAAGTTTTAAAAGTAAATCCCGATAGCGCAGATTTGCAATCCGTGCCCGCAACAATAGAACACGATACGAATCATTAAAACAAAAGCTACATATTTCTATGTAGCTTTTGGCTTTTATATTACTTCGATTTAGGAAGTGTTCTTATAAAATCCCTCTAACTCAAACAGTCCAACTAAAAGCAAAAAAACTAGAAGATTCCAGAAAAATTTGTAAGAATACGTTTTGTTTCTATCTTTAGTCTTTAGAAAATCCAAAAGACATGAATACACCCAACAGAATTTATTTTTTAGGAAATCCATATCCAAACGGTCACGCTTTAGAAGAATTTGAATGGAGCGGCAGAATCGAAGAAGACGAATCTATTTGGTTTGATTTTCATTTAAAAACAGAAAATTATTACGCTGAAGATGACACAAACCTAAATGACGAAGAGGATGAAGATGCTGAAAGCGACTGGGATGCTAAAGGAGTCTGGGAAAATTTTCATCGCTGTACCATGTCTTCGACTTTTTGGGGCGATAATGGAATTAAAATCAATACCAAATCTGAAAAAGTCTCTTTTAATGATCTTATAAAAGAAGCTTTACTCGCAGACACTTTCCCGCTAGACGACGATTATGATTATGATGATGTTGCTTTCGGGATTTATTTATTAGGACACGACAGCTGTGCCAATCATCGTATTCAAATTACTCCTACAACTCCAAACCGTTTTGATATTGACTGGTCCGGAAAAATTGCTTTGACTTATGTTGGCAACTACGAATTTAAATATGATTTTAAACTGCATCTTGAAAACGTAGAATTTGATGGTTTTTATTATCCTAAAACCTGGTCGGTAGAAAAAGCCGGCGGGTTCTTTAAAACCCGTTTCGCAGATTTTGAAGATTATGAATTTGTAGATCTTAATCCGAAAAGTAATAAACGGGAATATAAGTTTAAGAAGAAGTAAATAGAAACTAAAAACATTTCATTAAAACTTACTTCTGCTATAATAATTAAAAAACTAAACCATGGAAAACTTCGACTGGACTTCTTTCACCAAAAAAATAGCTGTTAAAGCTAAAATAAGTGACATTTATAATGCCTGGACAACTGCGAATGAACTCGAAAAATGGTTTCTGGAAAAGGTTTCTTTTTTTGATGTGAATAAACAACCAATTGTTAAAAACCAAAATGTTTCTGAAAATTGTTCTTATGAATGGCTTTGGTATTTGTATGATGATGCCATGAAAGGAAAAATCATTTCTGCCAACGGAAAAGATTTTTTGCAATTTACGTTTGAAGGGAATTGCTTGGTAGATATAAAATTGAGTGAAAAAGAAGATTATACCATAGTCGAACTTCGTCATCATAATATTCCAACAGACGATAACTCCAAAAAGTACATCAGACTGGGTTGTTCCAATGGCTGGCATTTTTATTTGATCAATCTGAAATCGGTTTACGAAGGCGGACTGGATTTAAGAAATAAAGATGAGAATTTGAATCCTATGATTAATAATTAAACAAAATGATATCACAAATCGGTATTCAAGAATTCAGAGCAAGACTGAAAGCAAATACTAAAATAGGCAATCCAAAAATTAGCGGAACACCTCTTCATGCATTTAATATGATTGGAGAAAAAAACAAATTATTTTATGGAACATTCGGTGAAAATAATTTTAAAATAACTTCAAATGCAATATTGTTTCCTCTACCCTATATTTTAAAAGGGAAGATTAAATCTAAAAATCTAAACCAAACCGAAATCTCATACGAAATAATTCCTATTCAATTTGGATATTACTGGATTCGGTATTTTCCTTTTATCGCATTTCTTCTATTCAATATTATATTTATTATCGAAAAACCACCTTTATCAGTTTGGATTATATTCAATTTGTTTATAGTATTTATTGGTGCGATTTCTAATTTAAGAATGTATTATAAGAGGAAAAATTTCGAGATAAAATTTATAAAACTATTTGAAATATCAAATGGAGAATAGTCCCTTAAAAAAAACATCCCAAAAAAGTAAAACCTTTCCGGGATGTTTTTATTTATTCCAAAGCGGAAAACGTTATTAATTCTCCGCCTCTACATTTAAAATTTCCAGTTTCAAATTACCCTTTTTAGCGGGCCATTCTACAACATCGCCTACTTTGTAACCAATCATTGCAATACCTTCATCTGAGAGAACAGAAATTTTGTTTTTGCTTACTTTTACTTTTTCGGGACCAACCAAAAGAATTGTTTTTTCTTCATCTTTGATATGGTCTTTATACGTTACTTTTCGGTTTACTGAAACTATATCTTCAGGCAGATTTCTTCTTAACACCTGAGTGGCGTGTTTTAGCTGATTCAATAAAAGTTCTTCTTCGTGTGGCGTTACTTTTTTTCTTCTTACATGATCCTTAATTAAATCGTATGTTCCTGTTGTTAAAATAATACTTTGTGACATGACTTTTTGGTTTGCTTCCCTTTCCATCTCATTTTGATATACAACTCATCACTGAATATCCCGCAGTCCTTTCTGATTCAGTGATACCTAATCCTGAATGAAAAGTGGAGGTTAAAATTAAAACGAACTGTCTGTAATGAAAATTCCCTGTCCAGAGTTATGACAGGGCTAAAGGAATAAAGTCTTTCGAACTTTTTAAGAAAGCATCATCATGTAAATACAATAAGGTGTACATTAAGCACATCAAACAGCTGTTTATTAAATAAAAATTGGCGGTTTCCATTATTGCAATAATCTTAGCCTGCAAGATACATTTTATTTCTTACAAAAATAAAAACCCCGAATAGTTTCGGAATTTTGGTTTTATTTATTTCATTACTTTTTTTAAAAGTCTGTAAAAAAAGTAAAGTATAAATCCAAAAAGTATCAAAAAAAATAACTGCCATAACAACAGCCATACTTCAAAACCTTGAATTAGTTTTTCCATGAATTTAATTTTTAACGAAAATAGTAAAAGAATATTCAAAAAGAAAAACCTCACAAAATATTTCCAGTCAATTTGAGTTATTAATTAAAGTTTTGGGAATACGGTTTCCCGTAAGGAATTCTGTTTCAAACCAATTAATTTTGAGAAAGCTCCTAAACAGGCCAGAAAACACTCAAAAAAAACAAAACCAATGAAACTAATTTTAACCACTTTACTTTTAATTTTCAATTTCCTGGCATCATCTGCTCAATCTAGTTCATTTGCAGGCGATTATACACGTTCCCTTTCTGAAAAAGGAAAACATGAAATTGAATACAAACTGACTCTAAATCCCGATGGAACATTTGAATTTCACTCCTATTCCAAAATGCAGGGCGGAGTTCCTCCTGAAGTCAACAAATACGGAAAAGGAAAATGGAGCGCAAAAGATAATGTGATTACTTTTTCTGTTGATAAAAAAGAAGATCTGAACGAAAAGTATACTCTAGATTTCAATAATTCGGCTGCAAGATTTGTTACTAAAAATCCGAGAGATAAAAGCGATAAAATAGTTCAGACAAAACTTAAGTTTTTAGAATCGGGAATTTTCTGGATGAAAGGAATTGATGTTTTTAAAGTTTAAACAGTCCTTTCGCAAAGCAGAATGAAACGAAAAAAACATCCTTTTTTCAGGAAAAACAAAGCCATGAAATACTTTTTGCTGGTTCATCTGGTAATTAGTTTAATTTTTGTTATTTCACAATTTGTTCACGGTTGCATAGAAGGAAATCCATTAAAAAGCATTGCTGAGCCCTTTGAAAACCTGAAAGCGCTATACAATCCTGAAAAGTATCTACAAAATGATTTATTTGTAATAGATACCGTTTTTACAGAACAGGAAAAATCTTCCGGAACTTCTGCATCCCGATGTACTTATACTACTATTAAGGGACATTTAAAAGACTCTAAAACTCAAAAACAAATAGCCTGTCAGAATGATTATTTAACTAATGCCTACCATACTAAATATGCTTTAGCCGATAATACTATTTCGCTTGTTTATCATAAAAAAAACAAAACCATAAAAGTATTGAAGAACAGACTGAACGATGAAATTTTCCTCAATAATGAAAAGTTATTGCAGAGTGAAAGAAACAATGCCATCATTGGTTTGTATTTTCAGATTTCTCTTATTCTGTTAATCATACAATTACTAATTCTAAAAAAAGAATCCAAAACAGAATAAACTCCCCTCATCTACCCGCCTGATCTGATAAGTTATTTAAACAAAGTATGTGAAATTTTGTCTTGTAAATTACTATTCATGAAAAAAATTATTTTTATAATTTTTCTATCAATTGTATTCACCTCCTGTTTTGGTTTATATGATTACGGAAGTGATGCTATTGTAGATGATTACGAAACGCTGTGGATTGATCTGTACGAATCCCGATCTTTAAAGAAAGGAGAAACTCTGGTTCCTGCTTATGTTTTTGCAGTAGGCTATGATTCAAAATATATTTATTCAAAACAGCATCCGCTTGTGGGAAACTCTACAAAAGAGATAAATCGAAATATAATCAATTATTACATTATCGAAAGAACAGAAAGTGGTTTTCAGGACAAACCTGTTTTTGGTCCGTTCAATAAAACTGATTTCGAAAAAAAATGCCGTGAACTTGCCATCATAAAACCGGAATTTAAACTTACTTTTCCAACCAAATGGTATTTTGATTAACTGCATTTTTTGAAATTACACTGTAACGCATTCCATATTTTTTTCTTCCATTATACGCAAATCAATTATTTTTTGAGCTACAGATCCTCTTTCAAATAAGCGAATAAATTTAAAAATAGTGCTAACATAATAACCTGGATTTGAAACCAGACGAGCGATTTCTGTAATTCTGGCATCCCTTTCCAGTATACAACTGTTGATTTGGTTTTCCGGAAGCAGAACGAATTCATTGGCAAATTTCCAGGCACCGTTTCTGGCCGTTTCCATACTAAAATCAATAAAGAAATTATCGGCCTTACCTGTTAACTTTAGTAAAAAAGTAAGAGTTGGCCATATTTTAATTAAACATTTCTCTACACCTGCCACTAAACTACTGAGTATGGTATTTATTTTATCAAAATCGGATTTTAAATCTCCTATATTTTCTGCTGTACTGACTTCTGCAGCCGCTATTCCTAAATCCAGATTGATGTGCGCATTCATTCCAAGCAACAAATGCTGAATTACAATAGGCCAGAATTTTTCTGCCTGTTCAAAAGAAAATGCCCAGCATTCAGAAGGCTTTTCATTGGCTTTGTATTGATAATAGGCTTTGATGTAACGATTGGCAAAAATAACGTCCAGTTTTTCCATTCGTTCGCCATTTTGAAAAGAATCATCGGAGATTCCCTGCTTTATTCTTACCGTAACTTCACGGTATAACATTGCAAATAAACCCATTGGACTTTGCTCCAATTTTGATGTTTCAATGATTTCATCCATTATCTGAATAACCTCATTTATCGTAGATGCTTGTCTTACACTCATCGCAATCGTTTTTGGTTAAACGAATATAATTATTTTAATGTTTTAAAATTCAATATTTTGAAGCAATTATCTTATGTTTTTTTGTTGCTCTATAAATTAAAACTAAACAACTCCTTAGAAACCTAATTTTACTAAGAAATGAAAAAACTTAGCATCTTAGTGCCTTAAAATCTTAGCAACTTTCTTATAAAAATCCTAACTTCGCTCCACGAATAAGAAAAGGAAAAAATGAAGGTCTGTATTGCTGAGAAACCAAGTGTAGCACGTGAAATTGCATCCGTTTTGGGCGCCAATACCAAACACGACGGATATTACGAAGGCAACGGTTATGCCGTGACTTACACTTTCGGGCATTTATGTACCTTAAAAGAACCCAACGATTACAAACCGCACTGGAAAAGCTGGGATTTGAACAATCTACCCATGCTTCCTGAAAAATTCGAAACCAAAGTGGTTCAGAATTCGGGAATCCAGAAACAGTTTAAAATTATAAAAACCCTTTTCGAAAAAGCCGAATTGGTCATCAACTGTGGGGATGCCGGACAAGAAGGAGAATTAATCCAGCGTTGGGTAATGAACGAAGCGCATTACAAAGGCGAAATCAAACGTCTATGGATTTCGTCACTTACAACAGAAGCTATTAAAGAAGGTTTTGACAACCTGAAACCTTCTGAAAATTACGATAATTTATTCTACGCCGGATTTTCAAGAGCGATTGGCGACTGGCTTTTAGGAATGAATGCAACGCGTTTGTATACCGTAAAACATGGCGGTTACAAACAGGTTTTGTCAATTGGACGTGTACAGACACCAACATTGGCAATGGTTGTAGAACGATTTAAAGAAATCGAAAACTTTAAACCTCAACCGTATTGGGAATTGCAGACTTTATACAGAGAAACACTTTTCAGTTATGAAGAAGGTCGTTTTCTGAAAAAAGAAGACGGAGAAATTCTAGCTGAAAAAGTCAAAGAAAGTGATTTTGAAATAGTTTCAGTCGATAAAAAGAACGGAAACGAATATGCTCCAAAACTCTTTGATTTAACAGGATTACAAGTTTATTGCAATCAGAAATTCGGATTTTCGGCAGAAGAAACACTTAAAATTGCCCAGACTTTATACGAGCAGAAAGCGATTACTTATCCGAGAGTTGATACGACTTTTTTACCGGGAGATATTTACCCAAAAGTACCCGGAATTCTGCAAAAACTGACGAATTACAGTCATTTGACCGGACCACTTTTAGGAAAAAAAATCAAAAAATCGCCAAAGGTTTTCAATGATAAAAAAGTAACCGATCACCACGCTATTATTCCAACGGGAATCGAAATTAATCTGCCTCATAATCAGCAGCAGGTTTATGATATTATTGTAAAACGCTTTCTTGCCGTTTTTTATGATGATTGTCTTGTTGCCAACACAACAGTTATTGGAAAAGCAGCCGATGTGACCTTTAAAGCCACAGGAAAAGAAATTCTGAAAAAAGGTTTCCGTGTTGTTTTTGAAGATCCGAATGCGAAAGAAAAAGAACCTGATTTACTGCCGAGTTTTACCGTGGGCGAAAGAGGCCCGCATGAACCTTCTTTCCTTCAAAAAGAAACCAAACCACCTAATTATTATACCGAAGCGACTTTGCTTAGAGCAATGGAAACGGCAGGAAAACAAGTTGATGACGAAGATTTACGCGAATTGATGAAAGAAAACGGAATCGGTCGTCCTTCAACTCGCGCTAATATTATCGAAACCCTTTTTAAGCGCCAGTATATTGTTCGTAATAAAAAACAGATTTTACCCACTATAGCCGGAATTCAGCTAATTGATACGATTCAAAATGAATTGATTAAATCGGCAGAACTTACGGGATCCTGGGAAAAACAACTGAAAGACATTGAAAAAGGTACTTACACAGCTTCTGCTTTTATTCGAAACATGAAAAAAATGGTTGAAGCTTTGGTTTACGAAGTCCGAAGTGAGACTACCCGCGCGAATATCTCTTACGCAGCATCAATTCAGAAACCTGTTGTTAAAGCAGAGAAAAAGAAAACTTCAGGAATTTTGGCTGAAACCTGTCCGAAATGCCAGAAAGGAAACTTTATAAAAGGAAAATCGGCTTTTGGATGTAGTGAATATAAATCGGGTTGTGACTTTGTACTTCCTTATGTTTTTCATGATAAAAAAATTACAGAACCTCAGTATTTACGATTACTTCAAAAAGGTTCAACAGTCAATATAAAAGGCTTTAAAACTGAAGCCGGAACAGTTGAAGGCCTGATTCGTTTTGAGGAAAATTACAAACTCAAATTAGAACCGAAAAAAACAGTTACTAAAACGACTGCAAAAGAAGAAACATCAGATTCTTTAACCTGTCCTAAATGTAAAAAAGGAACTATCTTAAAAGGAAAAACTGCTTACGGCTGTTCTGAATATAAATCAGGTTGTGATTTTAAAGTTACTTTTGATGAAGTAAGAGCCAAACTACAGGATCAAAAACCTACTAAGGAATTGGTGTATTCTATTTTACAAGAAAGTGTTTAAGTTATTTAGCCACAAATTACACGAATTTCCACAAATTTATTTCAAGCAGATTTTGCAGATTCTGGCAGATTAAATTTGGATTTAAATTATATAAATCTGCGAATATCTGCTTACATCTGCAAAATCTGCGTGAAATAAAATCATTTTAATCTTTATCTGTGGCAAAAATATCATTCCAATTTTCAAAGAAAAATTTGTGGAAATTCGTGTAATTTGTGGCAAACATTTTTTTCATACATTAGTACAATCAAAACCGTATAAAATATGTTTCAGAAAATTACTCTTATTACACTTATAATTGCTTTCGCTTCCTGCCAGAAAAAAGAATCTGTAGAAAAAGATAAAATCAAACTAGCCGACTGGTTAATCGGAAATTGGGAAAATACTACTCCCGAAGGTGTTTTAAGCGAAAACTGGCAAAAACTAAATGACAGTACTTTCAGTGCTTCTTCTTATTTTATAAAAGGAAAAGATACGCTTCATTTTGAAACTATTATTTTGGCTCAACTTGGAGAAACTTTAACTTATAAAGCAACCGTAAGAGGACAAAATGACGATAAACCTGTTTTCTTCCCTGCTACAGCTGAATCGGATAAACAATTGGTTTTTGAAAACGCGAAACACGATTATCCTCAAAAAATTACTTATACAAAAGGAGCTAATAATAGTTTGACAGCTGAAATTTACGGGAATTTGAATGGAAAACCGAGTTCTGAGAAGTTTGTGATGACGAAGAAGTAGTTATATAAATGTGCCGTTCCTACGGAACTTTTCATTCTCCGTAGATCTATTCTTCAACGGATTAAAATCCGTTGCTACAAAATAATTTATTCCTACGGAATTCTAAATCTTGAAAAAAGAACCATAGGTTCTACCAATTTCGTAGGGCTGCACTTCAGTCGCTACAAAATAATTTATTCCTACGGAATTTTAAATCTTGAAAAAGAACCATAGGTTCTACCAATTTTGTAAGGCCGGACTTCAGTTGCTACAAAAAAAATTATTCCTACGGAATTCTAAATCTTGAAAAAGAACCTTAGGTTCTACCAATTTTGTAGGGCTGCACTTCAGTTGCTACAAAATAATTTATTCCTACGGAATTCTAAATCTTGAAAAAAGAACCTTAGGTTCTACCAATTTTGTAGGGCTGCACTTCAGTTGCTACAAAAAAATTTATTCCTGCGGAATTCTAAATCTTGAAAAAAGAACCATAGGTTCTACTAATTTTGTAAGGCTGGACTTCAGTTGCTACAAAAAAATTTATTCCTGCGGAATTCTAAATCTTGAAAAAAGAACCATAGGTTCTACTAATTTTGTAGGGCTGGACTTCAGTCCAGTTAATTTGGAAAGTTGTTTTTTCAGAAGAGCCGTAGGTTCGATCAATATATGGCATAGATTAAGAACGCAAATAATTTGTTTTATTCATTATAAAACAATTCAAAAAACTAAAAACCAAAGATTTATCCTAAATTTGAATTGAATGAATGTTTTATATATAAATCATGAAAAAAGCAGCTTTATTTCCAGTAATTCTAGCATTTACAGTTTTATTCTCTTGTAAAAAAGAAATTAAAACAGAAGCTCCAGTAAAAACATATCCAAATCTTGCCAAAGCAGAATGGTTTATTGGCGAATGGGGAAATAAATCACCGGAAGGCGAACTTACGGAACGCTGGAAAAAAGAAAATGATTCGGTTTATCTTGGAGAATCCTATTTTGTTGTAGGGGAAGAAAAAGATACGGTTTTTGGAGAACACGTTCGTCTTGAAGAAACAAACGGAAAACTATCTTATATCGTAACCGTTCCGGGACAAAATCAGGAATTACCTGTAAGTTTCGAAATGACCTCAGCAACAGATAATCAAATTGTTTTTGAAAATCCAAAACACGATTATCCAAACAAAATCATTTACAATTTAGTAGCAAAAGATTCATTAATCGCAGAAATTTCCGGTTTGAAAAAAGGTAAGCCAAATACTGAAAGATTTGTAATGAAAAAGCGATGATTCTAATACAAACAAAAGATTAACATGAATCGTTCCTACGGAACTTTACGGATCTTCATTATTGGTCTCCAACGGATTAAAATCCGTTGCTACAATATCTTTTTCGTTCCTACGGAACTTTTGCCTCATTGCATGTTTAATCAATAAATTATCCAAAAACTACCTGGAACTTGCAAAAATTCGTCCCTAAAGAAATTTCTAGAGCTTTCATCTTAAGCTTTTTTTACAAAAAAACTCTGTGCCTTAGTGTCTTAGCGGCAAAAAACTTAGCAACTTTCTTATTCATTCTCCCCAATCTTATTCACCATAAAAATCATAAGCGTACCTAGAAGCGCCATAATTAAAAATGCCCATTTCATACTCAGATATTCGGAGATAAAGCCTACCATTGGCGGAACTAGTAAAAACCCTAAATAACCAATTGTAGAAATAGAAGTCAAGGCTGAACCACTACTTAATTTTGAAGATCTACCCGCAATACTAAACACTAATGGAACCACACAAGAAACTCCAAATCCGATTAAAACATAGCCAAAAATAGTTGGATAAGCATAAGGCAGAATAAAACAGATTCCGAAACCTATTGTAATCAGGATTCCACTATAAAGCAGGATTTTTTTAGTTCCAAATTTCATTACACCATAATCTCCAAATATACGTCCCAACGTAACTGCTGATGCGAAAAATACAAAGGCCGCACTTGTTAATTTTGGAGAAGCTTTTAGGATGTTTTCAAAGTAAATTCCGCTCCAGTCGTACATTGTGTTTTCGCATGCCATAGAAACAAAACAAATCAAGGCGAACTTTACCAGATTTTTTTCCGGCATTGAGAAAAATTTCTTCTTAACCGGAACCGGCTCATTATGAATACTCATCGGATAAAAACAAGCAGTAAGTGCCAGCATAAAAACACTCACTCCCAACAAATGATGCGAGGGCGCAATTTTTTGTGTCACCATTACATAACCTAAGCCTGCACCTGAAAAAACGGCAATACTCCAAACCGCATGAAAACGGGTAATAATAGATTTTGGATATAATTTCTGAACCTCTAAAGACTGCGCATTAATCGATAAATTGAAAATATTACGAGAGGCACCAAAAATTAAAAGCACAATAACCAATTGCCAGACAAAGGCCACCAATCCGGGCAGAGACAATACAATATTGAACATAATTGCTCCCAAAAGCATTATGTAACGACTGCTGTATTTGTTTAAAAGTTTTCCTGTAAAAGGCATTGTCAACATTAATCCAATCGGAAAGGCAAACAAAACAGCTCCAAATTGAGCTTCAGATAAATGCAATTGAGCCTGTATATGTGGAATTCGTGAAACCCACGAAGAATATCCAAAACCTGAAAGAAAGAAAAAGACTGTATTGGCAATACGATATCCTCTCGGAGTATTTTGAATTTTTTTAAAGAAAGATAAAATCATGAAATTGTTTTTCTGACTGCAAAATTAAGGCTTTTTTTAGGGGAAGCATTCTACTTTTTTCTTTTTTCACATAAACTTGAATTTCTTTTTCAATTAAAACCTAAAGATTATTCTTTCTTTTCTTAAAATATTCTTAACAAATGCTTAGTAAATCCTTAAAAATAATATTTGTCAAAGAAAATATAATCTATACATTTGCATTGTTTTTATTTGTTCTAAATAAAAATGTATTTATAAACCAATATACAACCAATGAAATATTTTAATCCGAAAACGTTACGTTTTCTCTTAACAATTAGTTTTGTCTTTTCGTTCTTAATCGTATCTGCCCAACAAAATGGAAAAATTAAAGGAACCATTACCACTTCAGACGGCGAATTAGCAGCTGGAGTTAATGTGATTTTAAAAAACTCAAAATACTGGACTGTTTCTGATGAAAATGGAAATTTCGAATTCAACAGAGTAAAACCAAACACTTATACTTTACAAGTTTCTTTAACTGGTTATGAGACTTCAGAAAGCGAAGTAATCGTAACAGAAAGCGAAACCTCAACTATTAATTTACAATTAAAAGTTTCTGACAAAGAATTAAAAGAAGTTGTCGTAAACAGTAAAAAAAGCATTCTATCTAAAAAAACAGATTATGTTGCCAGAATGCCTTTAACCAATATTGAAAACCCACAGGTTTATAGTGTAATTCAAAAAGAGCTTTTACTGCAGCAGATTTCTGTAGATATTAAAGGTGCTGTTATGAATGCACCTGGAGTTGTATCAATCAGTTATCCATCTGGTGGAGTTGGAATGATTTTCAGAGGATTCTCTATTGGTGTTAATGCACGTAACGGAATGGAAACCGTTTCCGGACGTTCTTCTGTTGATCTTGGTAACGTAGAACGTATTGAAATCCTGAAAGGTCCTTCCGGAACTTTATTTGGTTCTTCAGTATCTTCTTTTGGAGGTGTTGTGAATCTTGTTACCAAAAAGCCTTTTGAAACCCCTGCTGCTGAAGTATCTTACACAACAGGAAGCTACAATTTAAACCGATTAACTGTAGATGTTAACACTCCTTTAAATCAGGAAAAAACAGTTTTATTCAGAATTAATATGGGAGTTCACAGAGAAAAAAGCTTCCTTGATTATGGTTTCAACAATACGCTTCTTTTTGCTCCCAGCTTAACTTACAAAGCATCGGACAAACTTACTTTTAACTTCGATGCAGAGCTTTATAATGTTAACAACACCAGACGTACTTATAATACTTATGACGCAAATTCTGGAATAACAAATCCAAGCCAACTTCAAATCGACTACAAAAAATCTATGTTCCATGATGATAATGATGCCAAATCAACGGCTACTAAATTCTTTGGACAAGCTGAATATCAAATATCTGAAAACTGGAAATCTACAACTGTATTTTCTTTTGTAGGTGAAGATGTAGAGCGCAGTTACCAAAGTTATGCTGTCTGGAGTTCTCCAACACAGGTAGCCAGAAGAGTTGGACTTTGGGGACCAATCTTTAATAACTATACTAATATTCAGGAAAACATTAACGGACAGTTTTCTACAGGGAGCATCAAACATAAATTCCTTGCCGGTGCAAACTACAGAATTTATACTTCAAACTTCTCAGGCGGATCAACTTTTACACTTGATAATATTGATGTTACAACTCCTTTTACTCCTATCAGAAGAAAAGCAGTTGATGCCGGTCTTAACCTGACAACTTCTCCTGTTGCTGACCAAAAAACAATTAGCGCTTATGTTTGTGATGTGGTGAATTTCACAGACAAGTTCTCTGCAATGTTAAGCTTGCGCCTGGATAATTTTGAAAGAGCCAAAGTAGGAACAGTTGAAGGTTACAGCCAGACAGCACTTTCTCCAAAATTTGGATTAGTATATGAAATTGTAAAAAGTCAGGTTGCTGTATTTGCAAATTATATGAACGGTTTCCAGAATATGGCGCCTGTAACACAACCCGATCAAACCTTATTAGTTTTGGATCCAATTTATGCGGTACAATATGAAGGAGGTTTAAAAGCAGAAACGTCTAACAAAAAATTAAGCGGTTCTATTAGTTACTACAACATTACTATTGATAATGCGACAAGAGTTGATGCCGGATATACCATCCAGGATGGAAAACAGGTAAGCAAAGGAGTAGATTTTGAATTAATGGCAACTCCATTTAACGGATTAAGCATTGTAAGTGGATATGCATATAATGACAACCGTATCGTAAGAGCTTCTGATTCTACTATCGAAGGAAAAAAAGCAACAAGTTCTCCTGAAAATGTAGTAAACTTCTGGACGACTTATACTTTCCAAAATAAATTGAAAGGATTAGGTATTGGTGCAGGTGCCAACTATATCGACAAAAACTACTTTACAGCAAATAATTTGGTTTATATGCCTTCTTACACTGTTTATAATGCAACTGTATATTATGAAAAACCAACATGGAGATTAGGTTTAAAATTCAACAATATTACAAACGAAAAATACTGGGATTTCTGGGGTTCTTCAATGGCACCAGCCAATATCTTAGCTAACTTAACAATTAAGTTTTAAAATATAACACACTTAAAATGACGCCTCAATTTAAAAAATTGAGGCGTCATTTTAATTATACCCATTTTTAGAGTTATTTCTATGACATTTAAAAAACTCATTCTTAAAATTCACTTATGGCTGGGGCTAGCTTCCGGACTAATTGTAGTTATATTAGGCATAACCGGATGTCTATATTCTTTTGAGGAAGAATTACGTCCTATTGTTCATGATTACTATTACGTAGATCAGGTAAAAGAAAAAAAACTGCCTCTCAGCCAAATCATAGAAATCGCTAAAAAAGCCAACAAAAATCCAAAAGAATCTATTTCAGGATGTCGAATACTGAATGAAGACGACCGCACCGTAATTGTTTGGTTTTATGAGGAATTAAATCCAGATGCTTTTTGGTATTGGAACCAGTACCAAAGCACTTATCTTTATGTCGATCCTTACACTGGTGTAGTTAAAAAACAGGAAAATGTAAACTTCGAGTTTTTTGTCTTTGTCCGAATGCTGCATCAGACATTATGTCTCAACAGTAAAATTGGAGATCCCATTACAGGAACAGCCACTATTATCTTTATCATTTCTTTAATTACGGGACTTATTCTTTGGTGGCCAAAAAATAAGCAAGCTGCCAAACAACGTTTTTGGTTTCAATGGAAAAACAGCACAAAATGGAAACGCAAAAACTACGATTTACATAATATTCTTGGGTTTTATTCCATGCTTTTTGCGTTACTAATTGCCCTTACAGGATTGGTTTGGGCATTTCAATCTTATGATAAAGGGGTTCAATGGTTATTGAATGGAGGAAAAACATTTAAAAGAGAAAAAGTAGTTTCAGATACTACTCAATTTACCAAAAACAGACCGCTTGACAAAATTTACACCTCTGTAAAACAATCGCATCCCGAAGCCAAAAGTTATTATCTGTTTCTTCCAAAAGAAACGGATTCACTTGCAACTTACAATACCTTTATCAGATACAAAAGCCGCTTTGATGATACAGCTACAGATTACGACCAATATACTGCAAAACCACTTAGAACGATAAAGTACAAAGACAAAAGCAATGGCGAAAAGTTCCGATTTATAAATTACGACTTACATGTAGGCAGTATTCTCGGATTTCCAGGTAAAGTTCTCGCTTTTTTTGCCAGCCTAATCTGTGCAAGTTTACCAATTACAGGTTTTTTAATCTGGTGGGGAAGAAATAACAAAAAAAAAGAAAACTGCTACTGATAATAAAAGATAATAATTGTTGGTAAGGATATTAGAATTTCTACTTTTGCTTTCTTTTTATTTGTTCTAAATAACAAGTTCAAAATTAATCCAAAAAAAAGAAATACCATGAATTATTCAAATCCGGGCATTAAACAGATTCTTACCAAAATTTGCTTACTGCTATTCTTTAGTTGTAATCTTTTTGCCCAGCAAAACTTTGGCAAAATAAAAGGAACAATCACTACATCTGACGGTGAAAATGCTGTTGGAGTAAATATCATTCTTAAAGGTTCAAAATATGGCACCGTTAGTAATGAAGAAGGTGCATTTGAATTTAATCGTGTAAAACCCAACAGTTATATTTTACAAGTTTCACTATCCGGATATGAAACATTAGAACAACAAGTAAATGTTACAGCGAATGAAACCGCAACTCTAAATTTACAACTTACTGTTTCAAACAAACAATTAAAAGAAGTTATCATTACCAATAACAGAGGAAAAGCATTTCCAAAACAAAGTACTTATGTTTCGAAAATGCCCCTTAAAAATGTTGAAAATCCGCAAGTCTACAATATAGTTTCTTCTGAATTAATGAAAGAACAGGCTATTACTAATTATGAAGATGCTCTGAAAAATGTTCCCGGAATTCAAAAATTATGGGAATCTACAGGTCGTGGCGGCGATGGAGGTTCTTATTATTCCCTTCGTGGTTTTGAAGTTCAGGCCAACATCGTAAATGGACTTCCGGGCTTGACCAGCGGTACATTAGATCCTGCCAACATTGAACGAATTGAAGTTATTAAGGGGCCTTCCGGAACTTTATTTGGAAGTAGTTTAGTGAGCTACGGCGGACTTATCAATACCGTTACCAAAAAACCTTACAGTGGTTTTGGAGGTGAGATTTCGTATCTGGCGGGAAGTTTTGGTTTAAACAGAGTTACAGCAGATTTTAATACGCCTTTAGATGATAATAATGATGTACTTTTTAGAATAAATGCAGCCTACCAAACTGAAAATAGTTTTCAGGATGCAGGATTCCGTACTTCAGTCTTTGTAGCTCCTTCCCTGTCTTATAAAGTAAACAATAAATTATCTTTCCTGATTAACACCGAATTTATGTCAGAAGAAAAAACAACGCCATCGATGTTGTTTTTAGGGAGAGATGCTAAATTACAATTTACAGATTTAGCCGATTTAAATTACGATACCAGCTTATCTTTTTACAGCAATGATCTTCCAATGAAAAATCCGAGATTTAATCTACAGGGACAAATGACCTATAAAATTTCTGATCAATGGACATCACAAACTGTTTTATCCAGAACTTCAACCAAATCAAAAGGGTATTACTCATACATTTATGACAACGAAGACGGAAACCGGGATTTTGGTTTTTGGATTACAAAAGAAAATTCTCAAACGGCTACAACCGACATTCAGCAAAACTTTATTGGTGATTTCAGAATTGGAAATATGCGAAATCGCTTAGTTGTTGGTTTAGATTATTTTGACAGAAATGTAATGTTCGGAGGTTCCGGCTATGGAAAATTATATAATGTTACGGCTCAGGGAGAAGTAAGACAATTAGATCCTGATAATCCTTATAATCTTAGTCAGACTTCTGTAGATCAATTATTAGCGGGAGAAGCCGGTCCGGATTACAACTCTAAGGATGCAACTTATAGTGCTTATGCTTCAGATTTATTAAACATTACTTCTAAATTATTAGTAATGGCAAGTTTAAGAGTAGATTATTTTGATACTGAGGGAAATATTAAAACCGATACAGACAATTACAATCAAACAGCATTATCGCCAAAATTTGGAATTGTTTATCAGCCAATTCAGGATCAGTTATCTGTTTTTGCTAATTACATGAATGGATTCAGAAATATTGCTCCAAGTGCATTATATGATAACGATGGTAATTTTATAGGCTCAAAGACTTTTGAACCGGAACACGCCAATCAGTTAGAAGCGGGAGTAAAAGCAGATTTGTTTTCAAATAAATTAACAGCAACTGCAAGTTATTATGATATTAATGTAGCCAACTTGGTAACCAGTAATCCAATGTACAGTGCACAAGGTGGCGAAGCAAGAAGTAAAGGTTTTGAATTTGATCTGAACGCTGCACCAATAAAAGGTTTAAGCATTATTGCGGGATATAGTTATAATGATAGTAAAATTACCAAAGGAGACGAAAACAATGTCTGGCTGGATCAGGGAAAAAGACCGTTCTGGGCTGGCCCGAAAAACTTAGTAAACCTTTGGGCAACCTATAAATTTGATGAAGGAACTTTAGAAAACTTCGGACTGGGTTTTGGAGGAAATTATGCCAGTGATAATGCTATTTTAGATAGTGAAGTAACCGGCAAGTTTATTCTTCCTTCTTATACAGTGGTTAATGGTTCTGTTTTTTATAATGTAACTAAATTTCGTATAAGCTTAAATGTAAACAACATCACAAATAAAGATTATTTCAATGGTGGATGGTCTACAGTAAATCCGCAAAAACCAAGAAATGTTGTAGCAAGTTTTGCTTATAAATTCTAAATAAAATTTAAATCACAAAAAAGCCCCGAAATCCAAAGAATATATTTGGCTTCGGGGCTTTTTTATATGTTTTTATTTTTAATTATTCTAAATAAGACTTATGTTTGTAAAAAATATCATTCTACTAATTTTAAACTTGATCGTATGAAATCAAATACTCTAAAAACATTAACTTTTTTATTTTTAATGCTTTTTGCTGCACCACAAATTTTTGCTCACGCACTTTGGATTGAAACTAAAGCAACCGGAACAAAAGGAAAAGCTCAGGAAATTTCTATTTACTTTGGAGAGTTCTCTGATAATGATATTACAAAAGCCGATAAATGGTTTTCTGATTTAAAAGATTTTACTTTAATTGTTATTTCTCCTTCAAAAAAAGAGACAAAACTTACTTCTAAAGCATTAGACAATAAATATCAAGCATTCTTTACCCCTACTGAAGACGGAGTTTACACTATTGTAATGCAGCATACTGTAAAAGATGTTTATGGTACTATGAAATTGGATTACAACTCTAGCGCAACTGTTGTTGTTGGAAACAAAACTGCCGGAAATACAATTGCATCAAACACTAATAAAATTGCTGTTTTCTCAGAAAATGCAGATGTAGCTAAAAAAGATACCAAAATTACAGGAGTTGCTTCTTATGACGGAGCTATTGCCAAAGAAGCCAAAATTAAAGTAATCGCTCCAAACGGATGGGAAAAAGAATTATGGACAAATTATAAAGGAGAATTCTCTTTTACTCCAATCTGGTCTGGAAACTATATGGTAGAATATGCTCACACTGATAAAGCTTCCGGAGAACACAACGGTAAAAAATACGATGAAATCTGGAAAATGGCAACTTATCAAATCGTTGTAAAATAATTCTATAAAAAAATATATTCTTAGATTTAATTTCAATTGAAAAAACCTTGCTTGGCGGCAAGGTTTTTTTTTGAACATTAATACAAAATTAAAATATCATTAGAAAATTCTTAAGCAAATCTTAAGAAAAAACTAAGCAATGTTTAAGCAAGAAAACCATGTCATAATTTCATGTTAAAGAAGATGTGTATTTATATTTGTACTCGATAATTTTTATTGAATCTAAATAAATACCATGAAATATAATTTACTATTAGCATTAGGATTATTGAGCTTTGCCTCTTACGGTCAGGATTATTCAGGTAGGGAAACTACTTCATCAGTCACCGATACTGTAAAAAATAAAAAAGGAGAAACTCTTAATGAAGTTTTAATCACCGCAAATAAACCTAAAAAACCAATTGAGGCTGCCCGTTCCGGAATTAAAGTAATGGACTTGCCACAAAGTGTACAAATCGTTGGCAGCGAAATTATAGAACAACAGCAAGCGATCCGACTAAGTGAAGTTGTAAAAAATCTGAATGGTGTTTATGTAGGATCTGCTCGTGGTGGCGCTCAGGAATCTTTCTTTTCTAGAGGTTATGATATGAGTGCCAACAATATGTTTAAAAACGGTTTCCGCTATAATGCTGGGTCAATTCCTGAAGTTTCTTCTTTAGAGAAGGTAGAATTCTTAAAAGGAGGTTCTGCTTTATTGTATGGAAATGTAGCTCCGGGAGGAATCATGAATTTGGTTACTAAAACACCAAAATTTACTCAGGGTGGCGAAGTATCTATGCAATTAGGAAGTTATGCTTATTACAAACCTTCTATTGATTTTTATGGCCCTTTAAATAAATCTATTGCATACCGTTTTACAGGATCTTATGAAAACTCTGAAAGCTTCAGAGATTATGTTAAAAACGAACGTATTTATGTGAATCCTTCCTTTTTATTCCATCTTTCAGATAAAACCCAAATTACTTTACAAGGAGATTATTTAAGTGCCGACTGGACTCCGGATTTCGGAACAGGAATTTATGGAAAGACTATCTTAGACCTGCCTCGTAACGAATTTTTCGGAGCACTTTGGTCAACTGCCAATACTAAATCTTCCAGTGCATCCATGTTATTTAATCACGAGTTTAATAAAAACTGGAAATTAAATTTTAATTCTTCTTATCAATATTATAGAAGAGCACAAACTTCTACTGCACAATTAAGTACAATTGACGCCAACGGAAACTGGAAACGAGGCTTAACAAAATCAGATGCTGCTGAAAACATTTTTGGTGATCAATTAAGTCTTCAGGGAAATTTTAATACAGGATCAATTAAACACCAAATATTTACAGGAGTTGATTATGAAAATTCTATTGCTCCTAGTTATACTTTTGGATTCTATGCTCCTGGAAAACCTGCAGACCTTTTAACAACAGAAGCTACTGCTATAAACTTATATACTTACGATTATAGCACGCAAAGTACTCTTATTCCTTATCCAACAAGAACTACTCAATTAACAAATACAGAAACTCAACGTTTTGGAGCCTATTTTCAAGATTTAGTTTCAATAAATAAATATATAAAAGTTCTGGCAGGATTACGCTGGTCATGGCAAGAAAGCGAAGCTACCACTACAAAAGAAGTTATAGAGAAAAAGAATAATGTAAATGTCATTACAACTACTTACGAAAATGCAATACCTGTAACAGGAGCAAAAGCAATAAATAAAGCTTTTTCACCTAAAGCCGGATTGGTTGTACAGCCTACTAAAGATTTATCATTGTTTGCAAGTTATTCTAACTCTTTTACTCCAAACACAGGAACAACAGTCGATTCAAAACCTTTAGATCCATCTATTATAGATCAGTATGAAGTGGGTGTGAAAAAAGATTTCTGGAATGGTCTTTTGAGTACAAACGTTACGGTTTATCAAATTACAAATAATAATTTAGCACAAACCGCTCCTTATTTGGCAGATGGTGTTACACAAAATACAAACACCAATATTAAAGAATTAGTTGGAGCTACGAAAGGAAAAGGTGTTGAGATTGATATTACTGCCAACCCTGTTGAAGGACTAAACATTATGGCTGGTTATAGCTTTAATGAAACCAAAGTATCTAAATCATCAGGGACAAACGGAAGTCTTGTTGTGGGAGATGTTTTAGCAAGAACACCAAGAAACACAGCCAATCTGAGCTTTTTCTACAAAATACCTGACGGGTTATTTAAAGGAGTAACTTTTGGAGCTATCGGAAACTATATTGGTGATCGTACCGGAGGTTGGAATGATGATTATTTATGGACAGCTGTTACACCAACTCCAACTAATCCAAAGCCGGATCCTGCTTACATTATCACTATCAGAGATCGTGATATTCCATTAGAAGGATATGTTACTGTAGATGCTTCTCTTGGTTACGAATGGAGAAAATTCTCTATCTTATGCAGATTATCAAACATCACAAATGAATTAAATTATACTGTTCACGAAAATTACAGTGTGAACCCAATAGCGCCTCGTCAGGTTATGACAAGTTTGCGTTATAAATTCTAAAAATATTGAATTAGTATTCTTCTAGATTTTTTTTTTTGAAAATTCAAACCTCATCTTGCAAAAGGTGAGGTTTTTTATTTTGTTAAAAAATGTTCTTTATTTATAAGTACTTTTGTCTCTGAACACCACTTTAACCATTAACTCAAATATGCCAGATTCCAAACAAAACCAATTAAAAAAGACACTTGGATTAAGTTTTAACATTGCGGTATTAATTGGCGGAACTATTGGAGTTGGAATTTTACGCACTCCGGGGTCCATTGCAGGTTTATTAAACAATTACTGGCTTATTCTTGCTTCCTGGCTTTTTGGAGGTTTGTATGTTTTGTTAGGAGCTAATTCATATTCTGAATTGGCAACAATGTTACCAAAAGCCGGTGGATCTTATAATTATATCAAAAGAGCTTTGGGAGAATATGCCGGCTTTCTTTCTGGCTGGTACGATTATATTGTCAATGCAATTCCACCTGCCTTTTACTGTATAGTGATTAGTGAATACACTATTATTTTGTTTCCCGGACTGGCTAATTATTCTACTGTAATGTCAATTTCAATACTTGTTGCTTTTGTTTTACTACATTTAAGTGGAGTAAAAAACGGAAGTGTAATTCAACAGATTACCAGTTTATTGAAAGTGATTTGTTTTGTTGCTTTGGTTGTTGCCTGTTTTATGTATTCGGGTGTTGAAATAGCACCAATCAAAACTGATAGTTCTATCTTCCAAATCGGACTTTTATTTGGCTTTTTCAAATCATTACAGCTCATAATTGGAACTTATAATGGCTGGAACGCTGTTTGTTTTTTTGCTGAAGAAAATGATGATCCAGGCAAAAACATTCCGAAATCTTTATACAGTGGCGTTTTACTTGTTGTAGCTATTTACATTTTGGTAAATGCAGCATTCTTTCATGTATTGCCAATTGAAACATTAGCCAAATCAAATCTTGCGGCTGCCGATGTTGCTAAAATTATTTTTGGAGACAGCGGAGCAAAAATCGTAACCGTAATTTCTATTTTTTCTTTAATCAGTATTTTAAATGCTTTTATGATGATTCCGCCAAGAATTCTTTACGGATTAAGCCGTGACGGGTTTTTCATCAAACAGGGAACACAAGTCAATAAAGGCGGAACACCGATTGTCGCACTTTTGGTTTCGTCGCTTTTCAGTTTGTTTTTAATCTGTATTGGTTCTTTTGAAGTATTATTTTCCTTTGCCGCTTTTATCTCTATAATTGTTTGGGGACTGGCGTATTATTCACTTTTAAAACTTAGAACTTCAGAACCGGATTTACCAAGACCTTATCGTTCTTTTTGGTATCCGTGGGCAACTATAATAGCTATTATATTTTCTATCTCAATACTTGCAGGATTCATTTACAGCGATCCAAAAAGTTTTATAATTATTGTTGCTATTACGATTATTTCTTATCCTTTGTTTTGGGTTTTGAAGAAGAAAAAGTAAATATTGCGTATAAAAAAACCTAACAGGTTTTAAAACCTGTTAGGTTTAATCATTTATTTAGCAAATCTATCTTCTCGCCTTAAAATATTCTTCAAAAGAACTACAGTCAGACATAAGATCGACATAATCATCTGCATATTTTGATTTTAAATCCTGATAGTATTTATTTTTACTTAAAAGAAAATCATCATAATTTTCAATTTTGCTATCGTAATCATCAGGATATTGATATTGCAATTTGTTTTTTTCGCACCTTCCTATCATTCTCAGGCATAAGGCTTTAAACTTATCTGTTTTAGCATGCTTTAACGCTAAAAGATAATATTGCTGTGCTAAATTACCCTGAAAATATTCTTTCTCATCTTCAAAAGGAGTATCATCAACATAATGATGCCAATTGTAACGGCGCATCATCCATGAATTTCCATTTTGCGTCATATTATAATAAGCGTTCGCAGCCAAAAAATAATAATAGTCCTTATTGACTTCTTTCGGATTAGAAGCTTTATTAAGATATAATATCAAATGTTCCGTAATGCTTCTTTTATTTAATTTGAAGGACTTTTGTTGCTTAATAAACTCAGGAGTATATTTAAGAACAAAAAACGGATTTGCATCAAACATATCTGATTCTTTGCAATTTGGCTTTTCCCAAAGACAATCTGCGTAACTGGCAACTTCGTCGATATCCAATTTTTCAAAATATTCAGAGGCTAGTTTGAGATTGTTCTGACGGATGTATTTTGTTCCAATCAAATCGTATAATCTTGAAATTTCTTTTTTAAGATAGCTTTGCTTCCATTCTGAAAATGAATCTAGATTCTCTCTTTTATTTTCAATCTGTTCTACTATTTCCCGTACTTGTTCTGGCGAATAAATCACATCTATATATTCGAAATAATCAGAATAAAAATCTCTATACGAATTGCTTTTGTTTTTTAAAGTTTTCCAAACCGCTGTATTATTTTCAGAATAATCACGAGGCTCTGTCACAACTTCATTGAGCTTTGAATATAAAAAAGCGGCATCCAATGTATTCTGTTTGTATTCTAATTCCCTTCCAATAGCAAATAAAAATTTTCTGTTTTTTTGATTTTCAAGCAGAATTGGTTTTACTGCATCTAAAATAACAGCTTTTCCTTTTTCCTGATTGGCAGTTAAGGCTAATGCTTTTATAATTTTTATTTGATTATAAAGAGGATCTGTTTTCGAAATTTCCTTTTCTAAAACGGCAATTTCATTCAAACAGCTTTGGTTGTTTTTTGCTACAAAAGATAAATAAGACTTTCCTAACTTCCATAAAATTGGGTCATTGATTTTTTTAAGTTTTACATTACTTACAAATTGCAACACTTTTCCAGCATAAACCCTATCATTTTCAACTCTATTTAAAACATCTTTTATCGAATTATTTGCATCGTCTGACCAATAATCATATTTTGAAACTGCTGGATTAAATAAAGAATAATAAGGTGTAAATACCCAATCCTCAATTTTATTAATTTCTCTCAGCAACAAAAAAGAAAGGCCTTCAAATTTTGGATTGTATTGATAGACTTTCTCCAAACAAAACAAGGCTTGATCGCTCTTTTTTACACCTGTTAAAAAGTAAACATTGGCTCTTTCTTCATCATTTTTAGCATACTTTAAAACATCTTCCAATGAAATTTTAGAGTTAAATACCTGAGAAATCATAAAGCGCTTATCCGGGGCTTTTACAAAAACCTGTGCAGCATAAAAATTTGCTAAGGCTTTATCGGTTTCGGCAAATGTCCTAAAATATAAACTCCAGTAATTCAGTATATCTTTCTTTTTTTGTTGTTTAAAAATAGTATCATACAATGATTTGATTTGTTCCAAATCATTATTATAATAAGCCAGTCTAAGAGCCAAAAAAGTATATCGTAATTTGATTTCTTTATCTTTAACCTTTTTAGAAATCGCTACTGCTTTATTGATAAGATCTTTTCTCTTTGGCATTGTAGCTCCTTCCTTTTTTTCCCATGGATCGCCATACATTCCATTAAGAGGTTCGCAGGTTTTAGCAAATTTCAAATAATTTACAGCCTCTAAATTTTTAGTTTTATAAAAATACAGAAGCATTTCATTCGAAGATTTTTCATTAATCTCTTCTTCATTAAAATTATATAAAATGCTTCGTATAGCTTCGATAGAAACTTTATGACGACAATATTTCATCCAAAGGTTTTCATTCTCGTTAATTGAACCTTGCGGATACACTCCGTCTGTATTTGGATAGAATGAATTATAAGAATAATTAAATTCTGAATAAGAATAGTAATTAAAATTGGAAGGATTAAAAAATGAATATCGGATTTCTTCTCCAAACGGATAAAAACCACAAGCAAAAATGCTACTACTTACTAAAATTAGTATAAAACCCAGAAAGTTCTTCATTGCTGTAATTACTTAATTGTTCTTCGTCTAAATGAAATAATGTTACTGTAGTGTTCGTATCAAAGTCTACATTTTTTTTAATTACTTTGATGGCTTCATTAATTTTCTCTGAAGTCAGATTTTCATATTTAATCTTATCTCCAATTCTTAAATAAAAATCATCAACTACTGTATCTTTTGTGACTTCATACCATAAAGGTTTAATTTCTTTCAAAGATTTTAAAATCTCTTTCTGTCCATCATAAATCACTTTATAAAAATGATCATTTTTATACACCTGCATCCAGGAATAAGTTGGAAGTGCAATATCTAAATGCAAGGGATATTTTCGTTTTTTATTGAGATATAGTTTTAATTCTTCGATATCTAAAATGGAGTTTTTTGAATGATTCCATAATGGATTTATCAAATTATAACACATTAAAGTCGCCTTGTCTACAGGAGGAATACCCATTTTTTCGGGATATTTATAAGGATATAATCTTAAGGTACAGCTAATTTCTTTTTTGGAAACGGCCTTTAATTTCTTCAAAAAATAAAAATAATTATCCTTTGTTGTCAAAGTCCAGTCACAATCCATTTGAAATTCTTTCGTCATGATAGCTCCTTCAAATCTTTCATTTGCATATTTATTAATCAAAAAAGCAACATTATTGGCCAGTGTATCCATCCTTTCCCTATTCGTATTTTTAAAAACCTCGTTTTTAATATATACTGTTGGAACAATTAAAAAATCTTCCTTTTGATAAAAACGCAAAGACGTTTTGGAAACAGGAAAATCCCCATAAGCTTCATTATGATCAATCTCAAAAAACTTAATGTATAATTTCCTGACTTTTAAATCTTTTAAAACCTGGCTTTCCCTTGAATTCAGGCTCCAGCTGTTGCTTTTCCAGTAATAAAAAGATTTCTCAACGTTGTCAATTTTGTTGGAACAAGAGAAAAAAAGAGTCAAAATAAATACAAAAAATAAGATTTTTTTCATTTGAAAAAGAAAATTTAGATAGCGTAAAATCGTATTAAAATTATATCTTTTTGGAATATAAAAATCAAAAAATAGCAACTATTTTTTGAGAAAAATTGGAGCTTAAAAAACAATGAATTTGATTGGTTATCAAGAAAAAGGCGAGGCTTTTGTCATTCCGAGGAACGAGGAATCACACTAGAAACTCGACAAAGATTGGAGAAATTCTTTACGGAATTTCTAGTGTGATCCTTCCTTCGTCAGGATGACAAATAATACGCTGAAAAACAACAAACCCGACAGATTTTAAAACCTGTCGGGTTTAATTCTATAAATTAATAGAAATTCTAGATTTTATTTCAAACCAGCCAAACTCTGCTCAATTGTAGCAATTTTTGCTAAAGCATCAGCTTGTTTTTGTTTTTCTAAATTAAGAACTTTCTCCGGAGCTCCGTTTACGAATTTCTCGTTTGAAAGTTTTGCTTCAACAGATTTCAGGAATCCTTTTGTGTAATTTAATTCTTCTGTCAGTTTTGCAATTTCTGCTTCAATATCGATATTTCCTGTAATCGGAATGAAATATTCATTTGATTTTACACGGAAAGATAAGGCGCCGTCTACTTTTTCAGAAACATATTCGAAAGCAGAAACATTTCCTAATTTCGTTACAACTGAATCAAAATAAGTCGAAAGATTTTCGCTATTGATTCCTTTTAATTCGATTGCATCTTTAAACGGAATATTTTTGTCTTTTCTGATTGTTCTGATTCCAGAAATTACTTCAATTGAGTTTTCAAAATCAGCAATTAATTTAGCATCAAACGGTTTTAATTCTGGCCAAGTCGAAACGATTAGAGCTTCTTCCGGAGTTCTTTCTGCAATTAACTGCCAGATTTCCTCTGTCAAGAAAGGCATAAATGGGTGAAGTAACTTCAAATTACTTTCTAACATTTCGATTGCTTTCGCGAAAGTTACGCTGTCAATTGGCTGTTGGTACGCTGGTTTAATCATTTCCAAGAACCAAGAACAGAAATCATCCCAAACCAATTTATAAATCGCCATTAATGAATCTGAAATTCTGTATTTCTCAAAATTATCTTCAATATCAACTAAAGTCTGCTGTAATTTTGCTTCGTACCATTCGATTGCCACTTTTGAAGATTCTGGTTGTGCGATAGTTTCAGAAACTTCCCATCCTTTAATCAATTTAAAGGCATTCCAAATCTTGTTTGAAAACGCTTTTCCTTGATTACATAATTCCTCATCAAACATAATATCGTTTCCTGCAGAAGCGCTTAAAAGCAATCCTACACGAACACCATCGGCTCCAAAAGCATCGATCAAATCTAAAGGATCAGGAGAATTCCCTAATGATTTAGACATTTTACGACGTTGTTTATCACGAACTAAACCTGTCAAATATACGTTTGTAAATGGTTTTTCGCCTGCATATTCGTAACCTGCAATAATCATTCTCGCAACCCAGAAAAATAAAATATCCGGACCTGTTACCAAGTCGTTTGTTGGATAATAATATTTGAAATCTGGACTTTCCGGATCCATAATTCCTCCAAAAACAGACATTGGCCATAACCATGACGAAAACCATGTATCTAATGCATCAACATCTTGAGTAAGGTTAGAAGTTGTAAGTTCTGAGTTATTCGTTCTTTCCTTTGCTAAAACCAAAGCATCTTCGATGTTTTCTGCAACTACGAAATCTTCTTTTCCGTCTCCGTAATAATAAGCCGGAATTTGTTGTCCCCACCATAATTGGCGAGAAATATTCCAGTCGCGAATGTTGTTTAACCAGTGTGCATAAGTGTTTTCGAAACGTTTTGGATGTAATTTAATGTCACCAGTTTCTAAAACCGATTTAATAGCTGGTTTTACCAAATCGTCCATTTTCAGGAACCATTGGTCTGATAATCTTGGCTCGATTACGGCTTTAGTTCTTTCAGAAGTTCCTACTTTATTTAAATGGATTTCGGTCTTCGCCAAAGCGCCGATTTCTTCCAGTTCTTTTGCAATTTCAGTACGAACTACAAAACGGTCTTTTCCTTGGTAATGCAATCCGAAGCTATTCAACGTAGCATCTTCATTAAAAATATCAACGATTTCAAGATTGTGTTTTTCTCCAAGAGTTTTATCGTTCATATCGTGAGCAGGCGTAACTTTCAAACATCCTGTTCCGAATTCTACATCAACATATTCATCTTCGATAATTGGGATTACACGACCACAAATAGGAACGATAGCTTTTTTACCTTTTAAATGTGTAAAACGTTCATCGTTCGGATTGATACAGATGGCAGTATCTCCAAAAATAGTTTCCGGACGCGTTGTGGCAATGGTCAAAAACTCCTCAGTTCCTTCAATTTTATATTTTAAGAAAAATAATTTTCCTTGTTGTTCTTCGTAAATAACTTCTTCATCAGAAAGCGTAGTTTTGGCTTCCGGATCCCAGTTTACCATGCGGTATCCTCTGTATATTAATCCTTTGTTGTATAAATCAACAAACGATTTAATTACAGAAGCTGACATATCCGGATCCATTGTAAATTTAGTGCGTTCCCAATCGCATGAAGCTCCTAATTTCTTAAGTTGTTCCAGGATTGTTCCTCCGTATTTATCTGTCCATTCCCAAGCGTGTTTTAGGAATTCTTCGCGAGTTAAATCATTTTTGTTGATTCCTTCTGCTTTTAGTTTCGCTACCACTTTTGCTTCTGTAGCAATCGATGCGTGATCCGTCCCCGGAACCCAACAAGCGTTGAATCCTTTTAAACGTGCACGACGAATTAAAACATCCTGAATCGTATTGTTCAACATATGTCCCATGTGAAGGACTCCAGTGACGTTTGGCGGCGGGATTACAATTGTATAAGGTGTTCTATGATCAGGTTCTGAATGAAAATAGTTGTTTTTCATCCAGTAATCATACCATTTGTTCTCGATCGCTTTAGCGTCAAATTGTGCTGGAATTGTCATTTATATATGTTTAATCGTTTATTTTTTGTCGATCCGTTTAATCGTTAATTCGTTTAATCATTACTTTTTGAAATTTTAGTAGCTAAACTCAATCCCAATCGGTTAAACGATTAAACAGTTAAACAAATAAACGAAACTTTGGTTCAGTTTTTGTATTTATTACCGACAGCAAAAGTAAATAATTAAGTAGACTATAAAAAGAGAAATAATAATTTGTGTGTTAATTAAAAGAATGTATATTTACTTACAATTAAAAAACGATTTCATATGAAAAATGCAGCCTCTTTTATTGCAGTCTTATTGTTTAGCGCAATAAGTTATGCACAAAATGGCCCAAAAATTGAATTTGCAGCCCCGGACAATACAATTGATTATGGAAAGATTTCTAAAGGTGACAATGGACTTCGTTCCTTTGAATTTACTAATACCGGAGACGCTCCTTTATTAATTACAGGTGCAGAATCTACAGTAAGTTCTATCATCGTAACAAAACCATCGGCAGCAATTCAGCCGGGCAAAAAAGGAAAAATTGATGTTAAATACAATATGGTTTCAGGGCCAATTCGTAAAACTATTACTGTTGAAACAAATGCAGTAAATTATCCTGACGGACGTGTCGCTCTTAAAATTAAAGGTGAAGTTTTGTAAAAAACTAGATTTATAAATTATAAAAGCCGTTTCTTCTATTAGAAACGGCTTTTTATTTTTATCTGTAAAACTTCAATCATTTTACATCTTATTTCGCAGCACATTCAACTGCATCAAATTTATATTTTACTTTTTCAAAGTCAATTGGTTTGTCTTTCACAAGATAAGTAACTCCCATTGTTGTCTGCATAGTTCCGTTTCCTAAAATAAGTTGTTTGTCACGTTTCAACAATGCCATTGGGTTTTTAAACGTAGTATTTTTAGTAGCAGAATCTGTAAAAGTATAATCTACAAATAAAGTATCTCCGTGGAATTCTCCTGCTACTTCGCCGGTTCTAACTGTCGAAGGTGCTACTTTCATCACCATTTCACCGGATAATTTTCCATTTTTCAAAGTATTCAGTTTCAAATCAAGGGTGTCTTTTTCGTAGATTGCTTTATAACATTCTGTACCTACAACTGTTTCTGCATCTGCTTTTGCAGCTGCGGCTTCTTTTTGTTTTTCTTCATTTTTACAACTTTGAAATCCTAAGCCAATTACTAACAAACAAGGTAAAACTAGATTCTTCATATTCCAATATTTTATTTCAGGGTTATTCTATAAAATTAGCTAAAAAAAAATCAACAAAAAGATTTTGGCAAAATTTTTCTGTAAAAAAATAAAACCCGACAGGTTTTAAAATCTGTAGGGTTTACTATTCCTGGAAAATTATAAATTCTTAATTACAAATTCCGATCTTCTGTTTAATTCATGATCTTCTTCAGAACAGGCATCATCTGTTTTACACTTTATAATTGGCACCGATTCTCCGTAGCCTTTTGCTGTGACTCTTTTGGAATCGATACCGGATTGAATGATAAACTCTCTGGTTGAATTGGCTCTTTTCTGAGATAAATCTTCATTGAATTTTGCATTTCCTCTGGAATCTGTATGAGATCCAATTTCGATTGCCATTCCCGGATATTTCTTCATCAACTCCACTACTCTTCCCAAAACTACTTTTGATTCTTTACGGATATACCACATATTATAATCAAAATAAATTGGATCCGTTTTAATGATCAGACGGTCTTTATCTTTTATCACATCTTTTTCCTGCGCTAAAATCTCTTTTACTTTTTCCTGTTTTTTAACCTCAGCAGCTGCTATTTCTGCTTCTTTGGCTTTTTTCTCTTTTTGTTTTAATTCAATCGCAACAAGTTCTGCTTTTTTCTTATTTTCTTCTTCAATAATAATTTCCTGTTGTCTTTTCTTTTCAGCTTTTTCTTTTTCTTCCTGCTTGATTGCTTCTAAAGATTTTAAAGCTAATGAAGCATCATTTACTTTATCTCTTGTTTTATCTAAAGTCAGTGTTTTTGACTCATTGGTATATTTTTCTTTGAAAGCAGAAACTTTATAAGAAGATTCACAAGGCACAGTAAAACTGAATTTTCCATCCGCAGCAGTTGTAATAGTATGCAGCGTTTTATTTTCTGAATCCTGCAGAATTACAGTTGCGTTTTCCAGAGCCAGTTTAGTATCTACATCTGTGATAGTTCCTGCAATAAACTGTTTACAATCTTCTACAATTAAATCTTTAATTTCTTTGAATTGATAAATATCATCGCCTCCTTTTCCTCCTTCTCTATTTGATGCAAAAAAACCTTCTTTCGTATTTGAATCAATGTTAAAAGCAAAATCGTCTGAATTTGAATTTAATGGTAATCCGATGTTAACTGGTTTTGAATATTCATTTCCATTAATTTCAGAAACAAAAACATCCAAAGATCCGTAACCTAAATGTCCATCCGAAGAAAAATAAAGTTTATTATCTGCAGAAACAAAAGGAAATTGTTCTCTCTTACTTGTATTAATTTCCGGACCTAAATTCCTTGGCGTATCAAATGCACCTCTATTAATATTGACCGAATAAATATCAAAAGATCCCAATGAACCCGGCATATCCGAAGCAAAATACAATACTTTTTCGTCAGCGCTTAAAGCTGGATGTTCTGTTGAATAATTCGGACTATTGAATGGAAGAGAAACAACATTTGTCCATTTTCCATTAACGAGTTCGGCTTTAAAAATCTGAAGATTGGAGATTTTTTTATCGTCTCTCTTTTTCTTTCCGTTTTTAGAATTGTTTCTGGTAAAATAAATCGTTTTGCCATCTTTTGTAAAAACAGCGTTTGATTCGTGCATTCCTGTCTTTAATTCTTTAGCAAAATACTGAACAATTGAATCTGAAGAATTACTGTTTTTCAGTGGAATTTTTACCAGATTTAAATAAGTTTCATTATCCCATTTGTATTTTTTATCAAACAGATTCGGTTTCAATTTAACGCCCGCAAAAACCAAATTATCATTATATTTTACTGCACCAAATTCAGAGTTCGGAGTATTTATTGCCAGATTTTTGATCTCAAAACGTTTTCCGATTGCCGAAACATTTTCCAGTGTCTTAATCTCTTTTTCAAAATTTGGAAGATCTTCTGCATTTACTGATTTTGAGTAATATTCCTTTAAAACAGCATTAGCATCATCATAACTATTGGTTGCTTTTAAAGTCTGCGCATATCTAAAATAATATTCTCTATCGAGGTTATTACTGTAGTTTTTCAATAAAAGACGATAATAACGCTGTGCTTTTACTAAGTCATTAGTATAGAAATAAGAATCTGCCAGATTTTTAATGACTTCTTGTGAAGGTCTTTCATCTGCCAATTTTTGATATAAAATAATAGCTTCAGTATAGTAAGTTTTGTCAAAGAATTTCTTTGCTCTGATCAGTTCCTGATCCTGAGCGTTTATAAACTGTATTGAAAATACGAATACAATAACGAGTAGTTTTTTCATATTTTTCATCTTAGAAGAATCTTGGTGATTTGTCAAATCCTTTTCCTAATAAATCCAAATCAAACAACAACATGATTTCATGCGTTCCTGAATTGAACTGTCCGAAATTTGTCAGCGTATAATCGTAGGCATAACCCACTCTCAAAGTAGGCGTTACATTTATATTGAACAATGCACTGCCAGAATCGTCTATTCTGTAAGCGGCACCAAATTCAAACTTTTCGTTGTACAAAACATTTGCCGTAACATCTAAAGTTATCGGTGCACCTTTGACAAATTTGGACATAAATGCAGGTTTTAATTTCAACATATCATTCAGCTGAAAAACATAACCTGCAGTTAAAAAAGTATGTATTTCTTCAGAACCAAATGCATTAATTCCCGCTTTTTCCTGAATATATTTCGATTTCAACAAATTGGGTACAGATAATCCGACATACAGATTGTCTCTAAAGTAATAAGCTCCAACTCCAATATTCGGTTTTGTAGCATTTATATTTTCTGAAAAAGCAAAATCTGTTTGGGGATCTGTAAAACGAAAGCCATTAAAATTGCTCGTCATAGACGAAAATCCTGCTTTTAAACCTAATGAAAGTTTATTTTTTCCGGCTAATTTTAAAACGTATGCAAAATCAGCGTAAACATTGTTTTCTTTTTTAGCACCATCACCAATATCATCTGAAATAAATGAGATTCCAGCCTCAATTTTATCTGTAATGGCGCTATGCCCAAAAAAGGTAAATGTTTTTGGCGCTCCATAAGCGCCAACCCATTGTGTTCTGTACAATCCTCCAAAATTCATCATAGCAGGCACGCCTGTTGCATACGCTGGATTTACAACACTCATATTGTACATATAATGTGTGTATTCCGGATCTTGCTGCGCAGCAATGGATAAACAGAAAAGGAAATTTATAATGAGTAGTATTTTTTTCATTTAAAAATATATTTAAAATATAAAAAAGAGATTTATCGATTCAAATAAAGACGGCCTTGTTTCGGTGGCTTATTGTCTTTATTAAAATGAAGCACATAAAAATAAACTCCGTTGGGTGCAACACCGCCAGCAATACCGCTTTTTTCGTAGTTCATACCATCCCAGGCTGGTTTATTTTTATCTCCTTTATACATACCATTTCCGTATCTGTTAAAAATTTCAAGTGTATAGTTTGGATATAAAAACTCTATATCTTTTATCACAAAAGAGTCATTCACACCATCTCCGTTTGGAGAAAATCCATCAGGAACAAAAAAATCATTTGGTACATTATCGCAATCGGTTAATGTGACTGTGACTTCAATATATTCTGAAGAAAAACAATCTGTACCCGGAAAATTAAATCCGTAATATCTGCCTTGCTCTATTAAAGGAGTCGTTGCCGATAGCAAATTTCCATTATTAGGTGCATCGTACCAGACCACAGTTGAAGGCACATTTGTATTATTGGATAAATCTGCAATAGTAGGATTTTTTAACCCACAGAAATTTTGTCCATCTGAATTTAATACCGGCGCAGGCGAATCATTGATAGCAACCACAACCATAGCGGCTTCTGAAGTACAACCTGCAGCAGAAGTTTCTCTAACAAAATAATCGCCTGATTGTAATAAAACCGTACTTGCAAGTGCCGTTGTTGCCGTTGGAGAATTATACCATTTATACTGATTTCCGTTTGGAACTAAATTTGCAACCGTGGCTTCCTCTTCTTTACAAAATGACAGCGGATTTACTGTTGGAGGAACCGGAATAGGATTGACTAAAAAATTATCAGAAACATTTTGAAGTGTATTTTGACAGCCCGTCACATTATTAGTAAGACTCACTCCTGAAATTGTGGTTGAACCGGAATTCTGTAACAAAGCTAAAGGAATTGGAAAACTGGCGTTTCCGTTTGTAACTACTAAAGAAACTGTTTGTATGGTCGATGAATTACTTCCTGAAATCGTATAAGTAAATGTTACATTTGTCAGATTTCCTAATCCTGAAATTCTACCAGTAAACTGTTCATTTAAACAATCGTCATTTACTGTTATTTTTACCGCTGTAACATTTGGTAAAGGATTTACAGTAAGATTGCCTATTACATTTGCGGAGTTACTACATTGTGGTGAAGGATTTGTAATGTTAGTGATACTTATAATATTAATTACTGTTAATCCGTTTCTTGCATTTAAATTTCCAGGAATTTCAAAAGTACCTTTATTTCCTGCGACAGTCAAAATTGCGGTTTCAGCCATCGATAAATTATCTCCATATAAATTATAAGTAATACTATAAATTCCATCAGATAACTGAGAAGCATTTACATGAATTAAGGCTGTATCATTTTGACAAACAGGATCAGCAGTCAGCACTGCTCCATTTAAACTTGGCAATGGATAAACATTCAAATCTGTTGCAAATGGACTAAATATATCGGTACAGGATTTTTTACTTGAAGTGGAAACAATTCCGGTAACAGTAATCGTAAATTTCCCAACTTGTCTGAAATACGATGAGCTGATTGGAAAACTTAATACACCATTTACAAAATTTCCGGTAATAGTTTGTGATCCTGATGAAGGTCCCGAAACCGTAAATGAAACATTATATTCACCATTAGGAATATTATCAGACCCCTGTGTAATTCTTGCTGTATATCTAGCTGTTGCAATCTCAGATTCACATATATCTTTATCTACTGTAATTGTAGCTCCGGTAAAATCAAGTCGTTTTTCAAGAGTTATTACTACTGTAGCTTCTTTATCCTCACATATAAAGTTATCAGGAACTGCTAAAACCCTATAAGTATAACTATATTCCCCTGGTCCATTTGTATCAAACACTTCCTGAAGATTAATATTATGATCTGTTGCAGAAGTTAATCCCAGACCCGTCCATGTACCTCCTTTATCTTCATCTGTAAGCTGGTCATTTAGATCTAAGTTAGTATATCCTGCCAGATCAGTAGTACCGCATAAAGTTAAGTCTTCCGGTTTTCCTGCTTTTGGAGCTATTAAAATCGTTACTTCTACATTAGTCGATTTCTCATTTGGAGAACATGCAAGTACTGCCGGTACGGTATATATAAAATGAAGAGTCGTTTTTGTTTTGAACTCTCCAACTTTTATTGATGCTGTTGCGGGTTGTCCAGTATCAGTTGTCCATGTCCCGTTTGTATGTGGTCCCATAACTTTACTGTCAAAAGCCGTAAAAAGATTAAAGGTATCATCTTCGTTACAAATGGTTGCTTCGGATCCAACTCCAACGTATGCACCTATTATAAGTGTCACCACAGCTTTGCTACCTGTACATCCTGAAGTTGCCGGAGCTGTGTAAGTATAACGGTAAGTTCCACCACCACGTATAAGCTGGGCATTCAAAATACCGGTAGAAGCATTCAGACCTTGCTGGCTACTTCCTATCCATGTTCCGCCGGGAACTGGAGAACCTCCCAATAAGTCAAATAAATTCACATATTGATAAACCGGATTCTCGATATCACAAATCACTTTTTGCGAATCAGTTCCAGCGCATTGTGCAGTAAGATTTTCGGAAAAAAAGCTTAAAAAAATAAAAAACACTACAAAATGTAGATCCTTAATGTAGTTTTTTGCCATAGATTAAATTTTTGTTAAACATAAGAAAATATTTAACCTGAAAACTAATTTTTAACAAACTAATTTTCACAAAAAAAAGCTATTCCTGCAATACAACGACATAAAACATACTTTTACAGTAAATATTAATGAATTGTAGTTAAATATTTCCTACAATTCGTCTTCAAGTTTAAACCTAAATTTCAAAATCAAACTGTTTCTTTCTACTTCTAAATTTATCCAGATGTCTTCTTCTGATTTCAGGAGGTTATTAATCTGTTGCAGACTGTATTTATAGGGTTGAACGTGATTTATACTTACAATAATATCTCCTTTACGCAAACCGCATTTTTCTGCAGCAGAGTTTTTGCGTACATTGACAATTTCGTACACAGGTTTAAGGGCAAACTTATATTTGAAATTATTGTTATTGTTTTTATCTCTTTCCTGTATTTCATCAATTGTAGAAGCTACCCGAACTGTTTCTAAGTGTACGGTTTCCTGCACCCATTGCAATCCGTTGTGCTGAATGGTTATACCACTTTTATTATAGGTAAAAGGTTCTGAAAATTTGCTGTTTTTCCTTAAATACAGTTCTTTCTCTTTATAATTTAAAACCAAAGTAAAGCGTTTAAGCACTTCTCCTCCTACCGAACCAATACGCCCCGGAACCATCTTAACGTTTCGAATGGAAATCGAATCCGGAAATGACACAATAGGTTTTTTAAAGTCAAATTCATCAATAGAAAATTTATCGATTTTGGCTCTGTGCCCTTCAATGTCTCCGCTAAATCCTTTTCCCAAAAAATCGGGAAAGTTTTTATCCGGAAGTTTTATTTTACTATTTTCAAAAACCCAGAAGGCATCACTGTTTCCAATATCGATAAGTAATTTTGCCGGAATTTGCACATTATTAACTGTTGCCATCGTTAACAAATAAGGTTTTGATCTTTCTATCGTTATCGGAATCTTTTTAAATTTCTTGTCCAGTTTCTCCTGAAATTTATCATTTTTGGTATGAACAACAATTCTCTTTTTTTGATAATTGATTTCTACCAAATAATTTTTAAAGAATTTATGTCCGATAATTCCATTCACCGGAATTCCTATATGAGAAGATAAATTAAAACTTTGATCCAAAATAATAAAAACCATATGGTCACTTGATTTTAGCCCATGTGTTTCCAGAATATTTTTGGTTGATTTCAGACCTTCAATTTCTTCTTCGCTTCCTAATCCTCGTAGTTTAATTTTTTCAACATTGTTAAAACTCACTTCCTGCTTTTCTTCCATGCTGAATAAAATAGTTTCTTCAACACCGGAATCTAAAAGAAAATTAAGTTCTACTCCATTTACTTTTATGGGAATAAAAATAAGGTTATTAATGAATTTGAATGGCACTGTCGCCTTTGTTGCATTGTTCTGTAATAAAAAATCGCCTTGTCCAAAAAGCAAAAAAGGTAAGAATAACCCAAAAAACAATACTATATATTTTTTCATTGACAATATTTTATTATAAAATTACTAAATATATTTATTATTGTTACATTTTTACAAGTACTCGTATTGTTTACGTTAAATTGGAAAAAAAAATGCAAATTTGCACTTCAATAATTTATACTCATGCCAACAATTTCACACAAAGGCAGAAACATGCCTGAATCTCCGATACGCAAGCTGGCTCCTTTTGCAGATTTAGCAAAGAAAAAAGGACACAAAGTGTATCACTTAAACATTGGTCAACCGGATATCAAGACACCGGAAGTGGCCATCGAGGCGGTAAAAAATATTGATTTGACTCTTATAGAATACAGTCCGTCTGCCGGATATGAAAGCTATAGAAAAAAATTAGCACAATTTTACCAGCGCCAAAATGTAAACGTTAACACAGAAGACATCATTGTAACTACTGGTGGTTCTGAAGCCTTACTATTTGCGCTGGCCACAATTACAGATCCAGGAGACGAAATTATTATCCCGGAACCTTTTTATGCTAATTATCATGCCTTTGCATCTTCAACAAGTGCGACTGTAGTTCCCTTAGTTTCTACTATCGAAACTGCTTTTGCATTGCCAGGTATTGAAGAAGTTGAAAAACTAATTACACCAAAAACAAAAGCCATTCTGATTTGCAACCCTGGAAATCCGACTGGATATTTATATTCTGAAGCAGAAATTAAACAACTGGCCAGCTTAATCAAAAAGCATGACTTGTATTTAATTGCTGATGAAGTATATCGCGAATTTTTATACGATGGCGATGATGTGCATTTTTCTGTAATGAATCTTGAAGATGTACAGCAAAACGTGATCATGGTAGATTCTGTTTCTAAACGTTACAGTATGTGTGGCGCGAGAATTGGCTGTTTGGTTACTAAAAACAAAGAAGTTTTAGCAACAGTAATGAAATTTGCCCAAGCGCGTTTAAGTCCGCCAACCATTGAACAAATTGCCTGCGAAGCTGCTATAGATACGCCGCAAAGTTATTTTGATGAAGTTATTGCAGAATACAAAGAACGTCGCAACACTTTGATTGCAGAATTAAATAAAATTGACGGAGTTATTGTAACGAAACCAAAAGGAGCTTTTTATTGTATTGCAGAATTACCAATAGAAAACTCTGATGATTTTGCACAATGGCTTTTAGAAAGTTATAATCTTAACGGAGAAACTGTTATGATTGCTCCTGCAAAAGGATTTTATTCGACTCCGGGAATGGGATTAAATCAGGTTCGTATTGCTTATGTTTTAAATAAGCAGGATTTAATTACAGCCGTAAATATCTTAAAAGAAGCTTTACAAGTTTACAATAACAGATAAAAAACAATAAAACTTAAATACTCAAAAGACAATAACCATTTTCGTTATTGTCTTTTGTATTTTGAAACAATTTTAAATTATATCCAAAAAGGAACAATTAAATCGTAAAAACCATAGAAAAGGTTTCCCATTTATTAATTATCTTTACCGCCTTAAAAAGATATACCCATTATAATAGTAGTTTTTAATGATAAATAACGAAGATTTTTTAGACGAAATTGGTGACAGTCACTTCAGCAGTAATGCAAAAAACCCTTTAAGAGCAGATGCTTTTGATATCACTGACGAAGAAAAAATAGAAAAAATAAAAAAAGATGTCGAAAACATTCTGCAAACTCTTGGAATGGATTTGACCGACGATAGCATTAAAGGAACTCCAAACAGAGTTGCTAAAATGTTTGTAAAAGAGATCTTTGGAGGTTTAAATCCTGCAAAACAACCAAAAGCTTCTACTTTTGACAACAACTACAAATACGGCGAAATGCTGGTAGAGAAAAACATCACTGTTTATTCTACTTGCGAACACCACTTATTACCAATCATCGGACGCGCACATGTAGCTTACATTTCAAGCGGAAGAGTTATTGGTTTATCCAAAATGAACCGTATTGTTGAATATTATGCTAAAAGACCTCAGGTACAAGAACGTTTGACAATGCAGATTGTTCAGGAACTTCAAAAAGCTTTAGGAACAGAAGATGTTGCCTGCGTTATCGATGCAAAACACCTTTGCGTAAACTCTCGCGGAATTAAAGATATCGAAAGCAGTACAGTAACTTCTGAATTTGGAGGAAAATTCAAAGATCCGCAAACAAAAAGAGAATTTCTTGATTATATTAAACTAGATACTCAATTCTAATTTTTTACGATTATTTCTATTATATTTATGATCTAGCCCTGATAGAAGCGGCATCCTTTTATGGCGGGGTTCGCCATAAAAGATACAGCGGATAGCAGAATTAGCTCCTAAAAACAAACATTTTAAGTTAAAAATATGCCACTATATAGCAGTCAACCCTTAAAAATATACAATTCACTATCTGGTGAAAAAGAAGATTTCAAACCCATCCATGATGGAAATGTTGGAATGTATGTTTGTGGACCTACAGTATATAGTAATGTTCACTTAGGAAATGTGAGAACTTTTATGTCTTTTGACGTAATCTTCAGATATTTTCTTCATTTGGATTATAAAGTGCGTTATGTACGAAACATTACAGATGTTGGACATATCGTGGATGATGTGGATGAAGGTGAAGATAAAATTGCTAAAAAAGCGCGTTTGGAGCAATTAGAACCTATGGAAGTAGTACAGCGCTATACTGTCGATTTTCATAATATTCTCAAAGCTTTCAACTTCTTGCCTCCAAGTATTGAACCAACTGCTACTGGACATATTATTGAACAGATTGAAATCATCAAAAAAATAATTGATAAAGGCATCGGGTATGTTGCTAACGGATCTGTATATTTTGATGTTGTAAAATACAACGAAACTAATAATTACGGCATCCTAAGCGGTCGAAATATCGATGATATGCTGGCAAATACACGTGATCTTGACGGACAGTCTGATAAAAGAAATCCGCAGGATTTTGCACTTTGGAAAAAAGCAGAACCGGAACATATTATGAGATGGCCTTCGCCCTGGAGTGATGGTTTTCCTGGCTGGCACCTTGAATGTACTGCAATGAGCACTAAATATCTGGGGAATCATTTTGATATTCACGGAGGTGGAATGGATTTAAAATTCCCACATCACGAATGCGAAATTGCACAAAACGAAGCCTGCACCGGTCAGGCTCCGGTAAATTACTGGATGCACGCCAACATGCTGACTTTAAACGGGAAGAAAATGGCTAAATCAACTGGAAATAATATTCTTCCAGGAGAAATCCTTAGTGGCGATAATAACATTTTAAGTAAACCATTTTCGGCTTCTGTAACTCGTTTCTTTATGCTTCAGGCACATTACAGAAGTATTTTAGATTTTTCTGATGATGCTATTGTTGCTGCCGAAAAAGGATACAAAAGATTAATGGAAGCTGTTGATGCCTTACCAAATATTACAGCAGGAAATACTAGTTCTATTGATTTCGCAACGTGGAAGCAACTTTGCTACGATGCGATGAACGATGACTTCAACACGCCTATTTTAATTGCTCAGTTGTTTGAAGCTGTTCGTTATATCAATTTATTAAAAGATGGTAAAGAAACGATTTCCACAGCTGATTTAGCAGATTTTACAACTGCAGTAAACGCATTTGTATTGGATGTTTTAGGCCTTATTGACGAGAAAAATGCTGATGGAGACAATGATAAACTGGAAGGTGTAGTTAATATGCTTATCGGAATGAGAAATCAGGCAAGAGCAGATAAAAACTTTGCTCTTTCTGATCAAATCAGAGACCAGTTAATCTCTTTAGGAATTCAGCTTAAAGACGGAAAAGAAGGAACATCATTTAGCATACAATAAAAACAAGTGTTCAGTATTCAGTGTTTTAGTGTTAAGGCTTAAACTTTTGACCAAACAAACACCAAGCGCTGAATACTAAAAAACTGATCACTGAATACTAAAAAAAATGTTATCCAAAATCCTCATATATCCATTTGTATTGTTGGTACGTTTTTATCAAACTGCAATTTCTCCGTTTACTCCGGCATCTTGCAGATTCGAACCTACCTGCTCTACCTACATGATTCAGGCATTACAGACTCATGGATTATTTTATGGCGGATTTTTAGGAATTAAACGTATTTTAAGTTGTCATCCCTGGGGAAGAAGCGGTTACGATCCTGTACCGGAAAAGAAATGCAATCACAAACATTAACCTTTTACAAAGCGGTACTTTACATTAAATATTTATTTTTACAATATATAAAACATTTTACATGACACACGCCTTAAATTTTGTTTGGAATCCTTCAGAAGGAATTAATCTGGGATTTTTTATGATTCGCTTTTACAGCTTAATGTTCGTAATTGCTTTTCTTTTAGGATGGTTTTTAATGAAAAAGATTTTCCAGAGAGAAAATGAATCACTTGAAAAACTGGATTCTTTATTTGTATGGACGGTTCTTGCGACTTTAATTGGAGCGCGTTTAGGTCATGTCTTCTTTTACGATTGGGAGTATTTCAGAAATCATTTATTGGAAATTTTCCTTCCATTCAGATTCGATCCAAAATTTGAATTTACAGGCTTTCAGGGATTAGCAAGCCACGGAGCAGCAATTTCTATTATTGTTGCAATGTACTATTACAGTAAAAAAATCTTAAAACGTCCGCTTTTATGGATTTTAGATCGTATTGTTATTCCAGTTGCAAGTGGTGCTATTTTTGTTCGTCTTGGAAACTTCTTTAATTCAGAAATCATTGGAAACGAAACAACCTCAGCATTTGGAATTCGTTTTTTACATGATGCATTCAGTAAAAATGAAGCAGTACAAAAAACCGGAATTGCCGATCCAAAAGAAGCTTATAATGCCATTGCAACCAATCCAAAGTTTGCGAATTTATTGGCTGAAGTTCCTGCGAGACATCCTGCACAATTATATGAGGCTTTCTCTTATATTTTTGTATTTGCTATTTTATATTTCCTATACTGGAAAACCAATACCAGACTTAAATCAGGATATTTATTCGGATTATTTTTAGTGCTTTTATTCGTCGTACGTTTTATTGTTGAATTTGTAAAACAAAGTCAAGGAGGTATCGAAGAGAATTTAGGATATTTCTCTACAGGACAATGGTTAAGTATTCCATTTATCATCATTGGACTTTTCTTTATCATTAGAGCACAGAGAAATCCTTTGGCAGAATCATAAAAAACGTTAATCAATATAAAAAATGCCCAATATCTTTAATATTGGGCGTTTTCTTTTTATAATTGATACGAAATACCAAATTCGATATTTCTTTTATTATAGCCAGCGTTTGAACTTCCTAAACCGGCATTAGAAACATGCCTTAAAGAAGGACGCACATCAAACCTCAACTTCTGATAATCAACCGTAAAACCAACCGCTAAAACATCCGCAAAAGCAAAACCTTTAGACATTCGCTCTGTTTCCTTATCCGTAATCATTGGACCTACGCTTCCTAAAAGATAACATGAATATATTTTGCCAAATGGTTTTCTAACTACAAAACCAATATTCAGCACATATTCGTGAACATCTTTCAATTTCATGTATTCAATTCGTTTTTGTTCAAAATCTGGTGTTTCAGGTTTTACAAAATACAAATTCAGCAGTTGATGCTTTCCAAAATTAACTTCAGGCTGAATTAATATCTCATATTGAAAATTTTTAGATTCTTTAATCTTATAATACAACTGAGCTTTGTAAAAATGATTGGTAAAAGTATAATCAGTATTATTGAACTCGCTACCAAAACCATAATTCAAACCAACTCTGTAATTACTATAATCATGCTGTGCTTTAACCTTTAAAAACACAAATAACAAAACAATTAATAGTCTTAGCTTTCCCCTCATAAACTAGTTTTAGATCAGAAATACAAACATAAAAAAAAGATCCAGTTTTCACTGGATCTTTTCTATTATTAGAAATAAGGTTTAATTATGCCTTATTGTGTTTGTCTTCAATTGTGTGTTTCTCATCACTTGAAATCGTATCAACCAATACAGGAGTTGCGATAAATAATGAAGAGTAAGTCCCCACAATAATACCGATTAACATTGCGAAGATAAATCCTCTAATAGATTCTCCACCGAAGATAAACATTGTTAATAATACAATGATCATCATTAATGAAGTATTCAATGTTCTTGATAATGTAGTATTAATAGAAGCATTTACGATATCTTCAAAACTTCCTTTACGGTTTCCTATGATAAACTCTCTCACCCTGTCAAATACAATTACAGTATCGTTCATTGAGTAACCAATTACAGTCAAGATCGCAGCAATAAAGTGCTGATCCATTTCCATGTGGAAAGGCATGAATTTGTAGCATAATGAATAAACTCCTAATACAAAGATTACGTCATGCGCAACAGCTGCAATCGCACCTAATGAATATTGCCACTTACGGAAAGATACCATTAAGTATAAGAAAATAACCGCCATTGCACCAAGTACTGCCCAGTATGAGTTTGTTTTGATATCCTCAGAGATAGAAGCTCCTACTTTAGAAGCCTGCAATACTCCAACAGTTTTACCATTGTAAGAGTTGATGAATTTATCGTAAGTAGTATTTGGGAAATATTTCTGCAAAGCAGCATATAATTTTTGGTTTACTTCCTCATCGATAGCTACACCATCTTCTTTAATTTTATATTTAGTTGTGATTTTTAATTGATCATCATCACCTAAAATTTTAGCTTCAACCGGAGTACCAAAAGCTGCAGACAATTCATCTGAAACCGCAGTAGCATCAACAGCTTTTTCAAATTTAACTTGGAAAGTTCTACCTCCAACAAAATCCACACCTTCATCTAATCCGTTAACGAAGAAGATAGAAACTAAACTTACTACAGTTACAATAGAAGAGAAGATATAAGTGAATTTTTTAACTTTAATAAAGTCAAAGTGGAAATTAGTAAACCAGTTTTTAGTAATGTTTGTAGAGAAAGTTAAATCTGCTTTTCCTAAAATATTTCTGTCGATAAAAATTCTAGCGATAAAGATAGAAGTAAACAATGAAGTTACGATACCAATTAATAACGTTAATGCAAAACCTTTGATTGGACCCGTACCAAAGATAAACAAGATAGCTCCAGTTAAAACGTGAGTAACGTTAGCATCAATAATAGAACGCATTGCACCGTGCCATCCGTAAGAAGCTTGAACAGCTTCGGAAAGAGATTTTCCTTCACGCAATTCCTCTTTTGCTCTTTCGTAAATAATAATGTTAGCATCTACCGCAGTACCTAATGTAAGTACGATACCTGCAATACCTGGTAATGTAAGAACAAAACCAAAACTTGCCATAATTCCGAATAAGAATAGTAAGTTCAATAATAACGCAAGGTTTGCATACCAACCCGCTTTACCATAATAGAATACCATCCAAACACAAACTAATAAGAATCCTAATACAGAAGAAATTGTACCTGCATCAATAGCAGCTTGTCCTAAAGATGGACCAACAACAGTTGACTGAATAATATCTGCAGAAGCCGGTAATTTACCTGCGTTTAATACGTTAGCTAAATCTTTAGTTTCAGCAACATCAAAAGAACCTGTAATTTCAGATCTTCCTCCAGCGATTGGACCACTTGTAACACCAGGTGCAGAATATACGATGTCATCAAGAACAATAGCTATATAACTTTTCTGAGCGAATGCTCTTCCTGTTAATTCTTCCCAAACTTTAGCACCCTGGCTGTTCATCTGCATAGAAACTGCAGGTTTACCCATTTGGTCAAAAGTATCTTTTGCATCAGTTACAACACCACCACTCATTGCTGGGTTATTGTCTCTGTTTCCTTTTAAAGCATATAATTCAACAACTTCAATATCTTTAGCACTTGCTAAATCTTTTGCTTTTTGATCTTTTATTGTAGTTGGTTTACTCCAAACAAATTTTGCATAATGTTGGTCAGCAGCCAATAAAACTCTAATGTCTGGTCTTTTAAAATAAGCATTGATTGCTGCTGTATCTTTTGGTGCAAAATAACCCAAAACTGGTCCACCACCCTGACCGATAATTTTGTCAAATAAAGGATTGTTTCCTTTTTTAGCTGCAGTAGAATCTTTAGCATCATCTGTCAATAAAGCATTCAATGAATCTTTAGCAACAGTTTTAGTTTCAGTTTTCTTAACTTCAGTTTTCTTTAAAGCTTCGTTAGCCGCAACTAAGAAGTTTCCGATTTCTTCAATTTTATAAGTTTCCCAAAACTCTAATTGCGCTTTTCCACCTAATAATTTTTTAATTCTGTCAACATCCTTAGCACCTGGAAGCTCAACTAAGATTCTTCCTGTTTCTCCTAATTTCTGGATGTTTGGCTGAGTAACTCCAAATTTGTCGATACGCTCTCTTAATACTTTAAAAGCACTTTCTACAGACTCATCAACTTTTCTTTTGATAACCTTCTGAACCTGAGCATCTGACATTTGAAAATCTACTCCACCGTCTCCCTGAAGACTTCTGTTAGCAAAAATATCTGGCGATGCCAATTTTACACTTCCTTTTGAATTTGCCTCAAAAGCTTCGAAGAACTTATTTAAATATGTTTTGTTTCCTTCTAAATTTGCAGATGCATCAGCTAATGATTTATTAAATACCGGATTTTTAGAATTATTAGCTAAACCTTTTAATACATCTTTAATAGAAATTTGAAGAATTACGTTGATTCCCCCTTCTAAGTCAAGACCTTTATTAAGTTGTTTGTTTTTCACTTCATTATAAGTGAAATCAGTAAACCCAAGATTTAATACTTTTTCTTTACCAATAGAATCTAAATATTTCAGCTCTTTGTCAGGATTATCTCCTGCAAAAGCTTTAGCTTCACTTTTGACACCATTTGCCACAAAAGTGAATGATAGTTGGTAAATACTTACCAATGCAAATAGAATTGCGAAAAATTTAATAAGTCCTTTATTCTGCATTATTACTAAAAATTAATTATGTTTTATTTTTGTTTTTGTTTTAAAGTCCCATAAAATAAGCCCTGACATGATTTTTTAAAACAAAAATACGAGATCACGAATTACCAATTTTTTTTTAAACCGAGCAAATATATAATTAACGAAAATATTAACCAATTAATTTATTAATTAATCTCAAAAAAAAAGCTGCAAAAGTGCAGCCTTTTTCTTTTATTTCGTTTTTTATTACACTAAAATCGCTTTTAAAGCCTCATTCATGCTACGAACCGCATCTGCACTTTTCGTAAATAATGCTTTTTCGTGATCATTTAATTTAATATCTACAATTTCTTCCACTCCATTTTTACCTATTATACAAGGTACTCCTATACATATATCGTTTTGACCATATTCTCCTTCTACAAAGACGGAGCACGCAATCATTTTCTTTTGATCATTCAAAATACTATCTACTAAATAAGCAACTGAAGCTCCCGGAGCATACCAAGCCGAAGTCCCAAGCAAACCTGTTAAAGTTGCCCCTCCTACCATTGTATCTGCTGCCACTTTTTGAAGCACTTCTTCAGATAAAAACTGAGTTACCGGAATCCCGTTATAAGATGCCAGACGTGTTAACGGAATCATAGTGGTATCACCATGCCCTCCTATTACCATTGCAGAAATATCATTTGCAGGTCTATCCAGAGCTAAAGAAAGATAAGTTCTAAAACGTGAGCTATCCAGAGCCCCGCCCATTCCTATAATTCTGTTCTTTGGAAGACCTGTCGCTTTTAAAGCCAAATAGGTCATCGTGTCCATTGGATTTGACACTACGACAATAATTGTATCTGGAGAATACTTTAGTACATTTTCAGCAACTGTTTTTACAATTCCTGCATTTATACCTATCAACTCTTCTCTTGTCATTCCGGGCTTTCTTGGAATACCTGATGTAATAACTACTACATCACTTCCTGCAGTTTTAGAATAATCGTTGGTTACACCAGATACTTTAGTATTAAAACCAGTATTTGTAGCACATTGTGTAATATCCAACGCTTTACCTTCTGCAAAACCTTCTTTAATATCCAACAATACTACTTCGCTAGCAATTCCTCTATAAGAAATAACATCTGCACATGTAGCTCCAACATTTCCTGCTCCTACAATGGTAACTTTCATATTTTATACTTTATCGGTTATTAATATTGCCTATTCTTTAAAAAGACAATTCGTTTAATTGTCTAGTAAATTTAAACAATTAAACGAATTGAAATTATTAATTTTTCATTTTATGCATCAATATTTGCATAAACTGCATTTTTCTCGATAAACTCTCTACGAGGCGGTACTTCATCACCCATTAACATAGAGAAAACCTGGTCAGCTTCTGCCAGACTATCAATATTTACCTGACGTAAAGTTCTGAAATTTGGATCCATTGTAGTTTCCCATAATTGCTCCGCGTTCATCTCTCCAAGACCTTTATAACGTTGAATATTGGCACTTCCTCCCATTCTTTCGTTCGCCTGATCACGCTGTACATCATTCCAAGCATATTCCTTTTTGTTCCCTTTCTTAACTAAGTATAAAGGTGGTGCTGCAATGTAAACGTGGCCTTCTTCAATAAGCTCTTTCATGAAACGGAAGAAGAACGTTAATATTAAGGTAGAAATGTGACTACCATCGACATCGGCATCACACATGATGATTACCTTATGATATCTTAGTTTTTCAAGATTTAACGCCTTACTATCTTCAGCAGTTCCAACTGTTACTCCTAAAGCTGTAAAAATATTTCTGATCTCTTCGTTTTCGAATACTTTATGATGCATTGCTTTTTCAACGTTCAGAATCTTACCACGTAATGGCAAAATCGCCTGAAAGTTACGATCACGTCCTTGTTTTGCTGTTCCACCAGCCGAATCTCCCTCGACTAAGTAAACCTCACATCTTGCCGGATCCTGCTCTGAACAGTCAGATAATTTCCCTGGTAATCCGCCGCCACCCATAACGGTTTTACGCTGTACCATTTCACGCGCCTTTTTCGCTGCGTGACGTGCCTGAGCCGCTAAAATTACTTTTTGAATAATCAACTTCGCATCATTTGGATTTTCTTCCAAATAATTCTCCAGCATTTCTCCAACAGCCTGAGAAACCGGAGAAACCACTTCTCTATTTCCAAGCTTAGTTTTCGTTTGACCTTCGAACTGAGGCTCAGAAACTTTTACCGAAATAATCGCTGTTAATCCTTCACGGAAGTCATCTCCGGCAATTTCGAATTTTAATTTATCCAATAAACCAGAAGCATCCGCATATTTTTTAAGTGTTCTTGTCAAACCACTTCTAAAACCCTGTAAATGCGTTCCTCCTTCGTGAGTATTGATATTATTTACGTAAGAGAAAATATTCTCTGTATAACTTGTATTATAAATCAAGGCAACCTCAACCGGAATTTCACCTTTGTCATTATCCATACTGATAACATGAGAAACGATTGGCTCACGGTTACCATCTAAATAGCGAATATATTCTTTAAGCCCTTCATCAGAATGAAATACTTCACTTTTAAATTCACCTTTATCATCAACTTCTCTCTTATCTGTAAACGTGATTGTAATTCCTTTGTTTAAGAAAGAAAGCTCACGCATACGAGCTGATAAAGTATCATAAGAAAACTCTGTTGTTTGCTGAAAGATAGTATCATCCGGGAAGAAAGTCTGGCGTGTCCCTCTTTTCTCTGTTTCTCCAATTTGTTTTACCGGATACAAAGCTTTTCCTCTTTCGTATTCCTGCTCATAAATCTTACCTTCTCTAAATACAGTAGATTTCATATGAACCGAAAGTGCATTTACCACAGAAACCCCCACACCGTGAAGACCTCCGGACACTTTATAAGAATCTTTATCAAACTTACCTCCCGCACCAATTTTAGTCATTACAACCTCAAGTGCGGAAACTCCTTCTTTTTTATGTAAATCAACCGGGATACCACGTCCGTTATCTTCAACTGTAACAGAGCCGTCTTCATTAATTGAAACACTAATCGAATCACAATGACCTCCCATGGCCTCATCAATAGAGTTATCAACAACCTCATAAACTAAATGATGCAGTCCTCGAACCCCTACATCTCCAATATACATCGATGGACGCATTCTTACGTGCTCCATCCCCTCTAATGCCTGAATACTATCTGCTGAATAATTGTTCTTCTTGATTTCTTCGCTCATATAATTTATTCTAATAAATGTAATTATTGTCTAACAGGCAAATATATGAAAACGCAGGCTATATACCCAGTAAAATACCACTTAAAGCAGTTAAGTTATTAACACAATTGTCTGAAAAACCTAAAAATAAAACCAAAACCTTAGTTTAAATTCCAATTTTTCAAATTCCAAATTCCAAAACTGGAAATAATGCGAAAGTTTTAAAATTCCAATCTTTAAAATCCCCAATTCCAAAACAGGAAATAATTACGAAAGCTTAAAAATTTCAATCTTTGAAATTCCAAAAATGAAAAAACTACAAACTCGAAACGTCAATTAAAATTCCCAAATAAGAAATACATAAAACTAAAAAGCCGAAACTACATTTGAATGTATTTCGGCTTTTTGATATTTACATTCCTAATATTGGAATTTGGGATTTCAAAGATTGGAATTTTATTTAAACAGCTGCTCCAGCTTTTACATTTTCGAAATTTCCTTTCAGGTGTGCAGCATTTGCTCTCCCACTTGGATCCAGGTTTTCCTGCCATTTCGGTATCCATTTACGCACTGTTTGAGCCGCACTGACCTGCGGATAGTATTTATGAAAAATCGAACGATATAAGTACGCTTCTTTTGTTGTTGGTGAATTATATGGAAATTCTGCATTTGCACCCGCTAACTGCTCATCTGTTACCTGCGAAGCACAATATTCGATTAATTCATCAACCCAATTGTAACCTACTCCATCTGAAAATTGTTCTTTTTGACGCCATAAAACTTCTGACGGCAGATAAGGATCTTCCGGTGTATCGAAGGCCTTTCTTAAAATGTATTTTTCAATTCCATCGTATGTTTTAGGCTGTTTTTCTTCTGTTTTGATTCGGATATTCGTATCTAAAAATGTAGTATCCAAAAACGGGAATCTCACTTCTAGTCCGTGTGCCATTGTGGTTTTATCTGCACGAAGCAAATCTGCCGTAAACAATTTCTGAACTCTTTCTATGGTTTCATCCTGAAATTCTTCTGCCGAAGGTGCATTTCTAAAATACAAATGCCCTCCAAAAACCTCATCGGCTCCTTCTCCAGATAAAATTACTTTAACACCTTGTTCCGCAATAGCTTTAGACAACAAATACATTGGAACGCCTGATCTTACTGAAATAATATCATACGTTTCGATATGATAAATTACTTTTTCTAAAATCTGAACTCCTTCTTCTACAGAAAAATGAATTTCATGATGTTCTGTTCCTAAAAATTCAGCTGCTTTTCGCGCTACAATATTATCCGGAGAATCCGCATCTAAACCAATAGAGAAAGAATGTAATTTCTGCCCTTTTTCTTTTAATGCACGAGCAGTAATAGCAGAAGTTAAAGATGAATCCAATCCTCCCGAAAGTATCACTCCAACAGGAACATTAGCCAATAAACGCTTACTTGTAGCATCAATTAAACTCTGACGAACTACATTTAGATCTAAAGGCTGATCTGCATTTTTATGATCTTCGTACTCCGGACGGTAATATTTTATAAAACCCGTTTTTGCTGTATAATAATGCCCCGGAGGAAAAGTAGAAAATGATTTACACTGATCTGCAATAGATTTCATTTCTGAAGAAAAATAAATGCGTCCTCTTTCATCCAAACCATAATATAAGGGTTTCACACCAATTGGGTCACGGCCTGCAATATATTTATCGCCATCGATTACAACGAAAGCAAAATCTCCATCCAGTTTGTTACAGAAATCATAACCAAACTCTTCATAAAGATGCACAATTACTTCCGAATCTGATTCTGTTCTAAAAGTATGGTGTTTTAAAACCGTTTCTTTGAGTTCTTTATAATTGTAAATTTCACCGTCGTGAACCATCCAGGCTTTATTTGTTCCCTGAATTGGTTGTTTTCCAGAATTAAGATCAATGATTGAAAGACTTTCATGACAAAGTATACTGCCATTTTCCATAATATGAACATCACTTTCATCAGGTCCGCGATAAGACATTCTTTCTGAAAGTTCTTTTACAAGCTTGGGGTCTTTTCCTTTACCAATTACGGCTAACAATCCAGACATACTATTCTATTTATTATTATATTGTATTGTACAAAACTCAAGTAAGCTGTACATTAAAAAATCATTAAAAATTTTCACTAAAAGCAAAACTAAAGATTATTTTTTGCTTTCCTAATACTTTCCATATTAAAATCTTTGGGGATTTAATTTTATTTCGGAGAATGCCAAATATAAAAAAAGTAAACTTACTAATTGCCAAAAACTTTTTATAAAGAGCTGAAATCTAGAATTTAACAATTTTAGACAAGAAAGACGTTCTTTTGCAAGAACGTCTTTCGGCAATATATATACTAATTCTAAAAATTAAACTCGTTGTTTTACGCTTTCACATAAGCATCATCGTGAACACTAGCTACTGCTCTTCCAGATGGATCGTTCATGTTTTTGAAAGCTTCATCCCACTCCAAAGCAATTTTTGTACTACAAGCTACACTTGCTTCCTGAGGCACGCATAATGCTGCTGCATCACTTGGGAAATGTTCTGTAAAAATTGAACGATAGTAATACTCTTCTTTTGAAGTTGGCGTCTGTAATGGGAATTTAAATCTAGCATTTGCTAATTGCTCATCCGAAACTTCTCTGGCTACCACTTCTTTCAAAGTATCAATCCAGCTATATCCTACTCCGTCAGAAAACTGCTCTTTTTGTCTCCACGCCACACTTTCCGGAAGCATATCTTCAAAAGCTTTACGAACAACCCATTTTTCCATCGGATGTTCTTTGTTGATCATTTTATCTTGCGGGTTGATACGCATTGCCACATCCATAAATTCTTTATCTAAGAACGGTACACGACCTTCGATTCCCCAAGCCGCTAAACTTTTGTTTGCACGTAAACAGTCGTACATGTGAAGTTTTCCTAATTTACGAACGTTTTCTTCGTGGAATTCTTTAGCGTTTGGCGCTTTGTGGAAATATAAATATCCTCCAAAAAGTTCATCTGCACCTTCTCCTGAAAGAACCATTTTGATTCCCATTGATTTGATTACTCTCGCCATTAACCACATTGGAGTTGAAGCTCTTACTGTAGTTACATCATACGTTTCTAAGTTGTAAATTACATCACGAACAGCATCTAAACCTTCCTGAATTGTAAATTTGATTTCGTGGTGAATCGTTCCAATATGATCTGCTACTTTTCTTGCCGCAGCTAAATCCGGAGAACCTTCCAAACCAACTGAGAAAGAGTGTAATTGCGGATACCATGCATCTGTAGTATCATCTGATTCAATTCTTTTTTGAGCGAATTTTTTAGCTACAGCTGAAGTAATAGAAGAATCTAAACCTCCTGAAAGTAAAACTCCATAAGGAACGTCACTCATTAATTGTCTGTGAACCGCTGCTTCAAGTGCTTTTCTGATTTCCGGAATACTTGTTTCGTTATCTTTAACTGCATCGTATTCTGTCCAGTCTCTTTTGTACCATTGTACAAATTCACCATCTTTACTTGATAAATAATGCCCTGGAGGGAATAATTCGATTTTTGTACAATATCCTTCTAATGCTTTTAATTCAGAAGCTACGTAGAAAGTTCCGTGTTGATCCCATCCAATGTATAATGGAATAATTCCCATGTGGTCACGAGCTACGAAATACTCATCTTTATCTACATCGTAAATTGCAAATCCGAAGATTCCGTTTAATTCGTCAACAAAATCAACTCCTTTTTCTCTGTAAAGCGCTAAAATCACTTCACAGTCACTTTCTGTCTGAAAGTTATATTTTCCTTCAAATTGTTTACGCAAATCTCTGTGATTGTAAATTTCACCATTTGCAGCTAAAACCAATTTTTTATCTTCTGTAAATAACGGTTGTTTTCCTGAAGCTGGATCTACAATTGCCAAACGCTCGTGAGAAAGAATTGCTTTATCATTGCTGTAAATTCCGCTCCAATCTGGTCCGCGGTGACGAATGATTTTTGACATTTCTAATACTTGAGGTCTTAACGCTTCGGCTTTTTGTTTAAGATCAAAGGCACATACAATTCCACACATAATATTCTATATTTTAATTTTTAAGTTTTTAATTTGATAAGGCAAAGATGCAGTATTAGTTACAATTGAAAAACACAAACTACAATATCAATTACAATTATTAATCAAAACAATCTTTTTACATATAAAATGTAAAATTTAGAAGTAAAAATAAGCTTCAAACTTAAAAATTTTAATTTAGAGTCAAAAACTGCTTTAAAATTGAAAGTTTAGAATGATTTTTTGAATTAATTTTTGAGTTATTTCATTATGGATGAAAAATTCGTAAAGAGAAGGCAAAAAATTGTTCTGGAATTATTTTTTAAGCAAAGTTTACTCTCAATCTTGTCATTCTGAGGAACGAAGAATCCTCGCGAGAAGCTCTATAAAGATTGGCGATACACGTTGGCGAGTTACTTACGAAGATTCTTCGTTCCTCAGAATGACAAAAAATGAGGTTAATTCAACTTTGTCAAAGTTTAAAACTTTGGAAAAGTTCCAGACTTAGTAAATAAGATTACTCAACACTTTGAATCGTATAATGCGTCTTATTAATTTCAAACTCAAATCCGGTTTTATTCCCCATTAAATGATTTCCTAAAGGAGATTGCGGAGAAAGCGCAATAACATTAATTCCGTCAATTGCAATTTTAGGAAGTGCAACACTTACATACAAATAAATTCCATTCGCTTTTACCAAACTTCCCAAAACTATATTTTCAGTAGTTTTGAGCGGATCAATTTTATCTAAAATGCTTTTTTGTTCAATCGCTTCTTTTAGTTTGTTTGTCAACTTCTCCTGTTCAATATGCATCATTGACAAAGCGGTTTCATGTTTGTCGCCGGCAGAACCTTTTGCGTCGTTTTTTGAATCTTCGGTCAAGCCGGAAATCATGTCTTTAAAAACATCTATTCTGTCCTGAACCATTTGTATGTAGTACGTGTATATTTTTTCTTTGAAAGTCATTTTTTTAAAGATGCTAAGATTCTAAGTGGCTAAGTTTTTTTGTTTTGCCACAAAGGCACTAAGGCGCTAAGATAAGTGATTTTTTTTCTAATCTTATTCGAAAAATTCTTTTGGATAAACTACCTCTCCGCTTATTCCTTTTAAACCATTTTCTGTCAGCGCTATTGCCATACAATTTTCAGCCGGCACATCAAACGGCATTTTGATATTGTATTTTTCACAGAGTTCATATCCGAATCTTGGATAATAATCCTGATGTCCTAGCAAAATAACAGATTTACATCCTAATTCTTTTGCTATTTCATGTCCATAAAGAATAAGCTTTGCCCCAATTCCTTTTCCCTGAAACTCCGGCAAAACTGAAACCGGTGCCAAGGCTAACGACTCAAATGAATCAGCATCATTTACAACTTTTAATTTAGTAAATAAAATATGTCCAACGATTTTGCCTTCACTTTCGGCAACAATAGACAACTCCGGAATAAATGCTTCAGATTTTCTTAATCTTTCTACCAGAAATTGCTCTTTATGATCGCTGTATTCTTCTTTCTCAAAAGCTTTTTCTATCAAGTGAAAAACACTTTCAAAATCGTTTTTATTCTCCTGACGTAGTTTAATTTCCATTTTATAAAATTAAAAAAACAGCCACGAATTCACGAATCTACTCCAAAAAATTCATGAGTTCATGGCTGAAAAAAAAAGGCACTTTCATTTAAAATGTTTTTGTGCCCTGGTACTTTTGTGGCAAAAAAACTTTGCACCTTAGTGCCTTCGTGGCTGTTAACCTTTAAAAATCAAATTTATAATTTGCTCCTCCTAAAATCTGGAATCCCTGCACCGGATAATTCAACCATTTCTGATAAGCCTGATTTCCAATATTATTCGTTTTTAAGAAAAATGTTAAGCGGTCGCTGAATTTATACCCAACATGAGCATTAGCGTCAAAATAACTTTTTAATGTAATCACTTCCGGGTCTGTCATAAGAGAAGTATTGGATTGCATATCTTTTCTTTCTCCCACATAAAACACATTTAATCCCGCATACCACTGCTTTGTAATATTAACGTCTAAAGTTGAACTTAATTTCATGGTTGGCAAATTCCATGCTTCAACAACGTTATCAGTATTGTAACTATTAAAAGTTCCGTTGATTCCAAAAGTTACATTTTGAGAAAAATCAGCTTTTAATTCTGCGTAAAAACGTAATGTTCTAATATCTTCATACACGACACCAAATGAGTTTCCAAAAGCATAATCTTCATTTGTAATTACTTCTGTATAATCATTTGCTCTAAACAAAGCTTTGTCTTTTTCGTTCATATAAGAACCCGTCAAATTATAATTTACATTGTTTGCCAGTTTTCCTTTCAAACCTGCAAAAACATTATACTGTGTACTTGAAGGACGCATGTTTAAAGTTGGAGACAAGAACGGATTTTCAGTCACAAAATCAGCATACGAATTCTGCTTTAAACCTCCGTCTACTCCAGTATAAAAAATCATTAAATCGCCAACCAGTTTATAAGAAGCATTTACTTTTGGATACAAATAAAATTTATTCCCACTATTTTCCGTATCTCCGCTGTAGAAAACTCCAGCTCCTAATTCTAAAGTCCAGTCATTTTCATGAATAACAAAACTTGGCTCGATTCCAACATTTGTAAAACCGTATTTGACAGCTTCCGTATTATCCTGTAAATAATTGTTTTTAAAAGAACCGCTTACATGATCTACAATTACATTTGTTTTAATTGCCTGATCCATTACATCAACAGTAAAAGTCGGCTTTACAAAAAATCTGTTTTCTGATGAAGAATAACTGTCTGAAAAGTGAGTAAATTTTGCAGCAAGATTGCTAAAAATACTTTCTGTAAATTCAGCATTTCCTCCCAGCCAGATTGTATTGTAAGAATGATCTGGATTGATGCTGTTTATTAAATCATAACGCTGTGCTGGAATTGTTGAACCAAAATCTGCCGGAAGCCCGTACCAGTTGTAGATTTGGTTTTGATATCCTAAATCAACATTCCAGTTGTTATCCCTGTTATTCTGACCATAACCTACATTAATTGATGTGTCGTAAAATTCATCATTTAACTCTACATCTTTAATTCCGCCCTGTGAAGAATGATGACGAAACATTCCTGCCACATAATCATTATTTCCTAAATCCTGATTTACAAATAACTCCGCATTCAAAGTGCTGTAATTCCCAACACCCAAAGTTGCGTAATTATTAAATAATCTCTCTTTTTTAGCTTTTTCAACTCCTTCCGCTTTTCCTTTAGAAGGCGTAAAAGTCGAAGCCACAGGAACAGACAAAATACTATATTTAATTACTTCTTTCTGCTGATTTCCACTATCGTCAAGCGAAGGATTTTCTTTTACTTTAAAAGCGTCTGAAATAGTCGGCGAATACGGTTTTACAACGTTTACAGTTTCAGTTCCGATACTTTCATTTTTCTTAACTTGCGCAATCGAAAACTGACCTACAAATAATACTAGTAAAACGATAATTTTATACTGGCAATTTAATTTCATATTTCTTCTTTTTAAAGAGGATAGAGAAAAGAATATAGAGAATAGACTTATGCTATTTCTTAATTCTTATCTAAAAACTCTTTGTTCTCTTTCTATATTCTAAATCTATTTTCTTTGTTCTATTTTCTATTCTCTTTGCTTTATTAAAAAAATCAAGCTTCCCACTCCCCTTTGGCTACAAACTGAGCTTTTCCTCCAATTTTAATATTAAACTGATCATTTTCCAGTTTCCCTTTAAAATAGATTTCAGACGGACGCCCCATGTAATCTCCCTGATGGTTTGTCACTTCAATTTCAGGAGAATGATATTTTAAAAGATACGCCTGCAAACAGGTACTGGCGCTTCCTGTTGCAGCATCTTCAACTAATTGATTATTTTCTACACATAACATTCTCGTCGCTAGCTTCGAATCTTCGAAACTGTAAAAATACAGTCCTCTATGATCGGTTTTACAATGCTGTTTAAGCCATTTGTCGGTTTTATCTTTATCTAAAACCAGATTTTCTAAAGCCCTTTTGCTATTTAACGGAACAATTACAAATGCACTTCCCGTAGTAACTTCCTGTATTAAATATTGATTATCAAAATCATCAATTGTTAAGTTGCTGAAAAACGGAAAATCTTCTTTTGCAAAAACATCCCAAAACTTTGGTTGTGCTGCTTTTAACCAAATCAAATCCTCAGTTTTGTGAATTGCGATTGGTCCAATCGGAACTTCTAATTTTATTTCTGACGGAGCATTTTCGAATATCTTATTCATCAAAACCCAAGAAGTTCCAATTATCGGATGTCCCGCAAACTGCATTTCATGAGCCGGAGTAAATATTCTAATCTCTGCTTTATTATTTTCTTTATCTAATTTTGTGATGAATGTACTCTCTGCAAAATTAATTTCGCGAGCTATCTGCTGCATTTCCTGCGAACTTAATTTCTCTGCATCCAAAAAAACCGCCAATTGATTTCCGGCATATTTTTTATCTGCAAAAACATCAACTATATAAAAGGGTAAACTCATTTTTTTCTTTTTTTTTTAAAACGGAACATAGAATATAGAGAATAGACTTTCTAATTTTTGTATTTTTTAGAAAATAGAACACAGAAAATAGAGAATAGACTTTCCAATCTTTGATTCATTCCACCTCTTTTCTCTATTTTCTATATTCTTTTTTCTATATTCTTTTTTCTATTCTCTTCATTCCTATCTATTAATCGATGAATTCGTTTTTGACTCCTCAGCTTTAATAGCACTTAATTCTTTTTTCGCTTCTTCTACAACATCCGGATAATCTGTAAAATTGTTGATTACGTTATCCAAAATATAAGTTGCCTGATAACTGTCTTTTAATCCGTAGAAGTTTTTCGCCATTAGCACCAAACCTTTTGCTCCGTAATATTTATAAGCAGAATAACTTTTAGCTAATTTCTGAACTGCTGTATTCGAAGCATCATACTTCCCTTCTTTTGTTTTAAAATAAGCATCATAATACAAAGCTTCAGCCGCTAATTCTCCTTTAGAAGTACTCAATAATTTAGCGTAAGCTGTTTTAGCTTTATCTTCATTTCCGGTTTGAATTGCCGCACGCGCCACAATAATCTGCGCATCGGCTTTTACGCCTGCATCCGATTTTGGATTTTCTAAAACTTTATCAGCAGCAATAACTGAGTTATCATAATCTTTTTTATCATAATAACATTTCATCAGGTTTGCCTGTGCGAAAGTTTTATTTTGAGGATAATCTGCTTCGCTTTCCAAACGTTTTAAAACCGGAATTGATTTGTCGCAATCTTTCGCTTTTAAATAAATCTGAGCCAGTCTGTTTAAAGCCTGCTCTGTAAATTCATTTCTTGGCTGATCTGCAACATATTGATAATTTGATGTTGATTTTGTTTCAGAACCTTCTGCATAATAAAGTTGTCCTAGATAAAAATTAGCTTCTAAAGCGTGTAAACCAGTCGGGAATTTACTCACATAACCTGCAAATCCTGTAATCGCAGCTTTACTGTTGTTTTGACTGTATTGTTTGAAAGCCGCATCATAAGTATCATTATCCAATTCAGCATCTGAAACTTCAACAAAATCTAAAGTACGAACCCAGGTTGCATATTCGTCAACTTTTCCGGAATCAACATAAATCAATCTTGCCGTTGCAACAGCTTCTAAAGCTTCCGGAGTTTTTGGAAACTCTGCCGCCACTTTTTTGAATTTCGTTAAAGCCTGCTGATCGCGGTCTGAGTTGTAGTAAATCAAACCTTGTTTTAAGATTGCTTTTGAAGTAAAAGATCCGTTTTGGAATTCTGAAATTAACTGATCGTATGTTTTCAAAGCCTGATCATTTTTCTTTTCTGCAACGTAAGTATTTCCTAATTCGAACAAAGCGTCATCACGATAAGATGATTTTTTGTATATCTGAAGAAAGTTATTTAATTCATCGACTTTCTTTCCATTGTTAGACATAAATCCGTAAGAAAGTGCTTTTTGGAATTGAGCATAATCTGCATCAACACCTTTTGCAGCAATTGCTTTTCCGTAAGCCTCGTTTGCTGCACTATATTTTGAAGTTACAAAACGACAGTCTCCTAAACGCAAATAAGAATCGTTTAAACGTACTTTATCTGAAGGAGAATTATCAATCTGAGCCTGAAAAGAATTTGCCGCCTGATCGTATTCTTTTAACTTAAAGTAAGTATAACCAATATTGTAATTAATATTTTTGTATTCGTCTGTAGCTTTTGCAGCAGACATTCCTGCAAATTGCTTGTAGGTTAACAAAGCATTCTGCATATCATCATTTAGATATTCTGTTTCTGCTTTCCAGAAAGTGGCACGAGCTGTAAATTCAGGCGTTTTTTGTTCGCTGATAGCGCTTTTAAACATTTTACCGGCTTCCTGATAATTTGATTCATTGTACAACTCTACTCCGCGGTAAAATAATACTTTTTGGTACGCCGCTTTATTCTCTGCAGTTCTGTTTTTTTCTAATAATGCTAAAGCTTCTTTGTAGTTTTTAGAAGAAATATATGAATCTACCAATAATTTTTCTACCTCTGCACGGCTTGAATTATTTGGATATTTTTTAAGGAAATCCAATAAAATTCCAGGAACAGCCTGATAAGCATTTCCAATATCGTAACTTAATTTAGCATAATTTAAAGCCGCATCTTCCTGAATCTGTGCATTAAAATCCATTTCAGAAGCATTTTTAAAAGCATTTAAAGCTTCTTGTTTTTTTCCGATATTCAAATAACTTAAACCTAAATGATAGTAAGCATTTTGTGCAACGAAATCTTTTCCTTCTATAATTTTGTTGAATTGAGAAATGGCTTTTTCATAGTTTTTTTGCTCATAATAAGCATATCCTAACTGATAAAAATCGGTATTGTTCCATTTTCCTTTTTTACCTGCATATTTTTCTAAATAAGGAATCGCTTTTTCGTATTGTTTTAAGTTGAAATAACTTTCTCCAATGATTTTATTCAATTCCGATTTTTCCATTTCATTTGATTTAGCCATTGCTGTCTGACCTAAATCAATTGCTTTTTGAAAATTTCCTAATTTAAAGTTCATGTCAGCCTGATAGTACGAAAGTTTCTCTTTGTATTTTTCTTCGCCCGAAACCTCATCAAAATATTTGGTTGCTTCTTTATAATCGTCGCCTTCATAAGCCATAAATCCTAAGTAATATTTGGCCTGAGAACCATATTCTTTAGAGTTTACCACTTTATTAAAATAGTTTGTCGCTTCTTTTTTCTTTTTAGCATTAAAATAGCTGTATCCTTTCATAAAGTTGAATTTATCCGATTCCGCTTTACTCATGTAACTTTCGTCTACTTTGTCAAACCATTGCAATGCTTTTGGATAATTTCCCTGCTCGAAGAAAAATTGCGCAGCTTCAATGTAAGCCTGATTTTGTTTGGTGCTGGTCGGGTAATCGCTAACGAATTTTTCAACCAATGCATCAGCATTTGCTTTGTTGGTTCTTATCGCACAATTGGCAATGTAAAACGCACAGTCTGACCTTACTTCTTCAGTAACTTCAGTATTTTTAACATGCTCAAAAATAAGCTGTGCCGAAGCATATTGTTTATCATTATATAAAGCCAGTGCTTTGTCAAAATCCTTTAAATCGTAAGTATATATAGCTGATTTTTGTGCCGAAACTGTCGTCGATAAAAGGATGATTTGGAATAAAAAGAACCAGGAAAGTTTACGCATTTTAGTAATATTTAGTATTCAAATGTATCATTTTATACGGTTTATAACGAAACGTTTTGTCGTTTTATTATGAACAAAAATTTAAACTGCTGTGATTTTTGCTGCTCGAAAACTCCAAAAGATTGGTTCTCAAACTTTCTAAAATGAAATTTTCTCCTTCACAACTATTATTCCATTTTTTCTTGCTGCCTGAAAGTATTTTCAATTTTTGAAATTTCTCACAGAATTGATTGAAATTTATTTTGAATAGAACCGTTAACTTATTACTTTTACCAATCAAATCAATTATATTATGTCACAAACCGTACTATCTCTTAAAGAAGTCACTATATATCAAGAAGGAAGAAAAATTATCTCTCACATTAATTTGGATGTTAATCACGGTGAATTTATCTACATAATCGGGAAAACAGGTTCCGGAAAAAGTAGCTTCTTAAAAACCTTATATGCTGATTTACCGCTAATTGAAGGAGAAGGACATATTGTTGAATTTGATTTGGCAACTTTAAAAGAAAAAGACATTCCGTACCTGAGACGTAAAATCGGAATTGTATTTCAGGATTTCAAACTGCTACCGGACCGTTCCATAAAAGACAATATGCTTTTTGTACTTAAAGCAACCGGTTGGACAGAAAAGGAAGCAATGGAACATAAAATCGATGAAGTTTTGAATAAAGTTGGAATGATCAACTTCCTGAACAAAATGCCTCACCAGCTTTCGGGTGGTGAACAACAACGTGTCGCTATTGCAAGAGCACTGCTTAATGATCCGGAATTTATTTTGGCAGACGAACCAACCGGAAATCTTGATCCGCAAACGAGCTCTGAAGTTTTAGAAGTATTAAAAACCATCAATGCCAACGGAAAAACCATTATCATGGCAACACACGATTATGCTTTATTGATGAAATTCCCTTCTAAAACATTGAAATGCGAAGATGAAAGAATCTTCGAAGTGGTGCAAAGAAGCGTGTAATGCTTTCCGTTTTAATTCCGGTTTACAATTACAATATTTTTAAGCTTGTAGAAATCCTGTATAATCAAATTTCGGATTGTGACATTCCTTTTGAGATTATCTGTTTGGACGATGCTTCGCAAGAGTTTTTAATTGAAAACCAAAGAATTAATCAATTTAAAAACTGCTCCTTTTCTATTTTAGAAAAAAATATCGGACGAAGTGCGATTCGAAGTGTATTGGCACAAAAAGCAATTTTTGAAAACCTGCTTTTTTTAGATGCCGATACAATTCCTGTACATCACGATTTTATTTTGAATTATATTTCAGCATTAAAAAACAATCCAAAAGTAGTTTTTGGCGGAATTTTATATGAAGATAAAAAACCAACCGAAGAATTTCTCTTACGCTGGATTTATGGTAAAAACAGAGAAGCATTAAGTATTTCTCAAAGAAATCAGAATCCGCCTGAATCGGCTTTGGCTTCCAATTTATTAATCAAAAAAGAAATTGTAATTCGTTTTCCTTTTGATGAAACCATAACGCAATATGGTTATGAAGATTTACTCTTTTTTGCTGTTTTAAAATCTAATAATATTGAAATAAAACATATCGAAAATCCTGTCTTTCATTTAAATCTGGAAACTTCGATTGTGTTTTTGGATAAAACGAAAACTGCTATAGAAAATCTGGCATTTCTAAATAAAGAAAATAAGATCTCAACAAATGAAAGCAGAATTATTGCCTCATTTGAACTGCTAAAAATGACAAAACTGTTTTCTGTATTTTATTTTGTTTTTCGAAAATTAAAATCAAAAATAGAACGAAATTTAGTTTCGAAAAATCCTTCACTCTTTCTGTTTGATATTTATAAATTGGGGTATTTCAGCTCTTTAAAATCAAAATAAACCAGTGTAAAACAAAACCTTAATCTAGCCACAAATTACACTAATCCAAACTTTGTCTATTATACTGCAATCTCACGAATTTTTTAATTTGTGAAATTGATAAAGAAAAATAATTAGTGTCAATTCGTGAAATTCGTGGCAAAAAAAAACTATTCATAACTATATTTGCGGTTAAAACTTTTTTTGCGAAATGTACTAAAGTGCATAGTTTTAAACTTTTTTCGAGACAACTAAATGGCTTTTTTCTCTATCATAATTCCACTTTACAATAAAGAAAATTTTATCGGCAATACGATACAAAGTATTCTGGATCAAACTTTTCAGGATTTTGAAATCATTATTGTAAACGATGGTTCTACCGACAAAAGCGAAGAAAAAATACTGCAGTTTAAAGATTCGAGAATTCAATATTACAGCAAAAAAAACGAAGGCGCTTCAACGGCAAGAAATTACGGAATCGAAAAAGCTTCTTCTGATTTCATAACTTTTCTTGACGCAGATGATTATTGGTATCCAACGTTTTTAGAAACGATGTTTAATAATATTCAGGCATTTCCGGAACAAAAAGTTTTTTCAGCTGCCATTGAATTTGATACTTCAAAAAAAACAATTCCAGCACAATATTCTATCTCAAAATCTGATAACAAAACTGAAATTGTAAATTATTTCAAAGCCAGTTTAAAAGAAACTGTTCTTTGTACTTCGTGTGCTGTTTTTCATAAAACTGTTTTTAAGGAAGCCGGAAATTTTGACACCAAAATAAAAAGTGGTCAGGATACCGATTTATGGATTAGAATTGGACTTATTTACCCCGTAGTTTTTTCGTGGAAAATATTAGCGCGTTATGTTTACGACTCGGAAAGCCTTTCGAAAAATAAAAAACTGATCAAAGAGAAAATGGATTTTTCGAAATATGAAGCAATAGAAAAGAACAATCCTGACTTGAAAAAACTTCTCGATTTAAACCGATTTTCATTAGCCGTAAAAAGTAAAATAGCCGGAGAGAAAGAGCTTTTTACTAAATATTACCAGCCAATTGACCTGAAAGATTTAGGCTTCAAAAAACGTTTTTTACTGCGCCTTCCCGCTTTTTCTTTGGTTTTTCTAATTAAAGTAAAAACTATACTTGCTAATTTAGGATTAGGTTCATCTGTTTTTAAATAACCTGAAATTTTTATATTCTCTGATATAATCTTCTTCGCTAAATTCACCCGAAGACAAGACCAGACAAACACTTCCGGAAGAGAAATTTTTAAGCTCACGCCAAATACCTGAAACAATAAGCAAACCCATATTGGGCTTATTTAAAGTCACCGTTTTTGTGTTTTTTCCATCTTTTAAAACCACATCAAAACTACCGCTTAAAGAAATTAAAAATTCTTGTTGCTCAATATGTGCGTGCCCGCCTCTCTTACTTCCGCTTGGAACATCATACAGATAATAAACCCTTTTGGAAACAAACGGAATGGTATCTCCTTCAACAACTGAAAGATTACCTCTTCGATCTTGAATCTTCGGAATTTCGATCAAACGAATATCCGAAACAGTATTTATTTTTGATTGATTAGAAGAGTTTTCCATTGTTCAGAAATATTTTTTAAAGACAAATGTTGTACACTTTCAGCAGCATTCTTTTTACAAAAATGATATAATTCGTCGTCATCCGCAAATCTATTTATTGCCAATGCCAATGCTTCTTTATTATAATTTTCAACAAGCAGACCATTAAATTCATTTTGAATAATTTCTCCCGGTCCGGAATTACAATCGACCGCCACAACCGGAGTTCCTAAAGCCAAAGATTCTACAACAGACATGGGAAAACCTTCATAATGACTTGTCAATAGTGTAAATTTTGCTTCACGAACTTCGTTATACGGATTTTGTTTAAAAGGAAGAATTTCAACATAATCCTGCAAATTCAAATCTCCAATTTTCTGCTGAATAAAATCTACATCATTTCCGGAACCCATTAGGTGAAGTTTATAATCTTTGAGATAAATTTTAGAATCTGAAAAAGCTTCCAGCATCAAGGTAAAATTTTTCACTTTTTCGTCAAATCTTCCAAAAAATAAAATGACATTTTGAGGTTCCAAAACTTTTTCAAGTTCTTTTTTTTCAATAAAAAACGGATTATAAATCGTGACTGTATTTTTAAGCTTGTAAAGCTGATTTACTTTCTGTTCGATTGCTTTTGAAACACAAATTAAAACTTCTACATTTTTATAAATGATTCTTGACCAAAATTTTGAAGCAGGAAAATAATTCTGAAAATTATAACTGTGAATGATATAATTAATTTTTAGACCTCGATAAATAAATCTTGTAATCAATTCTCTAAACAAGACGTTTCTGCTTCTGCTATCAATTACAATTTCTATATTATTCTGAACTAAATAGCGACGAAGTAAAATCCCTTTTTTTAGTTTTCTAAAAAGAAAAGAATATCGAGAACTTTCTTTTTCCAAATTGAACAAATTTCCTGTAAACGAGTAATCTACAACGTCATTTACAATAATAGAATGCACTTCGAAATCAGAATCTTCCAACATAAAAGTCAATAAAGCTGCAAAACGTTCTGCTCCTCCTTTTCCTAAAGAATTTGAAATTATTGCAACTTTCTTTTTATTCATGTTTTGACCAAAAAAGTAAATATATTTGTCAAATATACATATAAATGAAAATTTTACTGGTAGGAGAATACAGTCATCTGCACAATTCTTTAAAAGATGGTTTGCTTGCATTAGGCCATGATGTTTTTATTATTGGTCAGAATGACGGTTTTAAAAATTTTCCTGTCGATTATCCGATTCAAAAAAAATGGGACAGCGGTTTTCTTAAAAAGATAAAAGTTGCCGTTTATAAATTGACTGGATTTGATATCAGCTCTTATTTAACTTATCGTCAATACCTGAAATTCGAAGAAAAATGTTCCGGTTTTGATGTCGTTCAGTTGATTAACGAAAATAGTTTTTATTGTCTTCCTTATTTTGAAAAAAAGATCATTTCCAGTCTTTTAAAAAACAATCAAAAGCTTTTTTTGCTAAGTTGCGGGTTCGATTATCTGAATGTGAAATATTGTTTTGAAAATCCTTTTTTTAAATCTGTAATTCAGTTATATCTAAACAACAAAATTGACGAAAAATCTTTTGCGAATGTTTTAAAATTTCGCCGTAAATCATTTTTGAAACTTCATCAGTTTATTTATAAAAACTGCAACGGAATTATTGCTTCCGATTTAGATTATCATCTTCCGTTACAAGCAAATAATAAATATTTGGGATTAATTCCGAACCCCATAAACATTGATAAACTTCAATTTGAACCAATCAATATTGAGGATAAAATCATTATTTTTCATGGTATCAATAATGACAATTATCTAAAAAAAGGAAATGATTACTTTGAAAAAGCTTTAGAAATTATTCACGAAAAATATGCTGAAAAAGTAGAAATAATCACTGTTCGCAGTGTTCCGTATTCCGAATATATCAATTTGTACAATCGTTCGCATATTTTATTAGACCAAATTTACGGATATGATCAGGGTTACAATGCGTTGGAATCTATGGCAAAAGGGAAAGTTGTTTTTACGAATGCCGAAAATGAATTTATGTCACATTACAATCTTTCTCAAAAAATCTGTATCAATGCAATTCCGGATGTTGATTATCTGGTCAACGAATTGTCTTTTTTAATTGAAAATCCTACAGCAATTGTTGCTATTGGAAAAAGTGCGAGAGCTTTTATTGAAAGAGAACATCATTATATAAAAATTGCTCAGCAATATATGGAAAAGTGGAATAATAACTAAAAAAGACTTTTTCTAAAATATACAGACAGTACAATTAGGTAAATTAAATTTTGAAAAGCATAAGCTATTACCACTCCTTCGATCTGGAATGTTTTAATACTAAACAAGCTTGCAAAATATAAAAGCAACAGAGAAAATAATTCTGTAATGATAAAAGCCGAAGTCAATTTTTTGGCAAAAAACTGATAACCTAAAATGAGTGAGCAGACTTTAAAAATATCTCCTAAAAGCTGCCATAAAAACAAATTGGTTACAGGCAAAAATTCTTTACTAAAAAGCAATTGTACAGTAAAATATCGGCAAAAATAAAGCACCGTTAAAGCCACAACAAAAAGCGGCAAAATAAATTTATAATATTGCCAAAAAATACTTTTGGTTTCTTCATTTGTTGATGCTTTTGCTAATTTAGGCAAAAAATAAACTGTTAGAATTGTGCTGACAAACAACAGATAATAAGAAGAAATTCGTGTCATGGTTTCCCAGTATCCGGCCTGTACAACTCCTAAATCCTGCATAATGTGATTTCGAATAGCAAGAAATACCAAAGGTCCAAAAACGGATGAAACCAAAGCCATTAAGGAATATGACGAAAGATTTTTTAAAACCTGAAAATCAAATAAATGAAGTTTTATGATTTGAAAAACTTTAATCTCTTTTTGAATTAGATAAAATGTGACCAAAAACAATAACGCCGGCGCAATTACAATAGCCAGCAAAGCGCCAATGGTTTTGTACTCAAAAATCATAAAAACCGAAACCAACAACCCAATTGTATTCCCGATGATATTAATCCAGATTACTTTCTGGAATTTACCCAAACCATTAATTACAGCAACAAAAAAAATCGACACAGCGTAAAACGGTAAAACCAAAGCCACAACTTCAAAAACTACTAAGTACTCCTTATTATTTCCAAAAATTCTGTTATTCCAATAATCGGCTGCAAAGAATAAAATACAGCTTAAAAGAAAAGCGACAACAATTAAACTTATAAAAACGGTCGTTATTATTTTTTGAAATTCTGCTTGGCTTTTTTCATTTTCGGCTACATATTTCACAATTCCGTTTTGGAAACCTAAGGTTGAAATATTTTCTAATGAAGTTAAAAAATTACGAAGATTTCCAACCAAAGCCATTCCGCCCGGGCCAACAAAAACGGCTAATATTTTGGAAGTAATTAACCCAATTCCGATTTTTAATGCAACACTTAAACTGTTTAAAGAAGTAATCTTAAACAAACTGGTTTGAATTATTTTTTTATAGAAATTCAAATTAGTACTGATTTAAAATTTCGATAATAAAATCTACTTCCGATTCCGTTAAAACAGGACTCATTGGTAAACTCAAAACTTCATTATGAATCTTTTCGGTAATAGGAAAAGATAAATGATTCCAATCCGGAAAAGCTTTTTGTTTGTGCGGAGGAATTGGATAATGAATTAAGGTTTGAATATTATTCTGGGTTAGATATTCTTGCAACTTTTCTCTGTTTTTTGTTCGAATAACAAACAAATGAAAAACATGAATCTCTGAAAAATCCCAAAACGGCAATGTTATTTTATCGTTTTTTACTTCGGATAAATAACGCTTTGCAATAATTCTTCTTTTCTGATTATCTACATCTAAATTGGGTAATTTCAAGTTTAAAAAACCTGCCTGCAATTCGTCTAATCTCGAATTTACGCCAACATATTCGTTCTGATATTTTTTTTCGGAACCATAATTTCTTAGTGAGAAAAGTATTTTTGCCAATTCAGCATCGTTTGTTGTAATGGCACCACCGTCACCCAGACAACCAAGATTTTTTCCTGGATAAAAACTAAATGCTGACGCTGATTTTAGATTATAGATTGTAGATTTTAGATTACTAATTGCTCCGTGTGATTGAGCACAATCTTCAACTATGATTAAATTGTTTTTTTGTGCAATTTGAGAAATACTTTCCATTTCAGCCAATTGTCCGTAGAGATGAACAGCTAAAATTGCTTTTGTTTTTGAAATAATTTTTTCTTCAATTAAATCCGGATTTAAATTGTAAGTTTCTAATCTTGGCTCGACTAAAACCGGAACCAAATCTGCCTGTAAGATGGCTAAAATACTGGCAATATAAGTATTCGCAGGAACGATAACTTCATCGCCTTTTTGCAATTTCCCTAAAGCGATATAGCCTTTAAAAATAAGAATTAAAGCATCCAATCCGTTTGCTACTCCAATACAATATTTGGATTTGCAATATTCAGCGAAAGCTTTTTCAAATGTTTCCCCTTCTTTTCCTAAAATATACCAGCCGTTATTTAAAACCGTTTTCAGTTTTTCCTGAAAAGCAGTTTCATACGGTTCGTTTATTTTTTTTAGATCTAGAAATGGTATCACTTGATTTCAATTTTATAAAAATCCTGACTGTAAACCGTACAGCCTAATTCTTCTTTTTGTTTTAAAAGTCCTGCGTTATAATCTTCGGTATCTGAATTTACAATTCCCATATCGAAGAAATGTTTCCCTTTTCGCTTGTATTTATGAATGAGATTGATGAATAAAAAATCAAGCGCTCTAAACTCTTCCCCGATTTTTGAAGTTGCCCCGTATTGTGATTTTACTACATTTTTAGTTTCAAAAATGGTTATACCAGCAATAATTTCATCGTTTCTGTAAGCAGAATACTGTTTTATATTCTTCGGAAATTTAGACTTTAAAAATGCCATTTCTTCTTTGGAATGAACTGGTTTAGCATTGTGCTTTTCTAGCAATCTGGGTTCAAGAACTTTTTCCCAAAATGGATTAAAGTCTTCTTCTTCAATTATATCCAAGTCAAGATTTTCAATTCTTCTAAAGTGCTTTAATTTACTTCTAGAAATTTTTAATGGAACCGACAAATTAACCGCCAAATTCATTTCTTTTCGTTCTAAAACCGCTCCTCTTTTCAATAAAAAAAACTCTGTTTCTTTATTTCCGCTAGAAAAATAAAAATCAGAAATTGGTTTATAATAAAAAGTTTCAATCTTATTTCCTCTCAAAAAAAGTAAAATTTCATCCAGAATCAATTCTACTTTTTCGGCATTCAGTTTAGAAGAAAAAACCAATCCGCCGTACGTAAGTCCCTGATGAGAATAAACTATATTTCCTTTTATATTGGTAGGAAGAATGGCTTTTAGTTTTTCCTCTTCAAATATTAAAAGCGAAAAATCTTCAAAACGATCTTTATGATATTCCATAAAATCACGATGAAACAAAAAAGTACCATTTTTTGACTGATCAATAAAATCGTTCCAGATCGAAAAATAATCATGATTGTATTTTTTTATGGTATACTTTCTCATTTCCCGATTATTTATGATCGAATGCTTTTAAATGCCATTTGTATTTTACTGCCATCAAACGAATTATAATAATTACAAGTGAAGTAACGAGATATAAAATATCGTCATTCAGATTTAATTTTCTTAAACCAAAAAAAATGATTCCGCCAAAAATACAGATTGTAGCGTAAATTTCTTCCCTAAAAACGTTCGGAATTTCATTACACAAAATATCTCTGATTACGCCTCCAAAACAAGCTGTCATTGTTCCCAAAGCAATGCAAATGGCAGGATGAAGTCCCGTTAAAATCCCTCTTTCCAAACCAATTAAAGTAAAGACGCCAAGACCAATCGTATCAAATAGAAACAAGGAAGTTCTTAGTTTATCAAAGCTTTTTCTAAAAAGAATCGCCAGGAAAAAACCCAAAATAATCACGTAAACATACTGCATATCTCGCATCCAGCCAACGGGAGTTCTTCCAATAAGGACATCTCGCAGCGTTCCGCCTCCTACCGCTGTCACAAAAGCAATAATAAAAACCCCAAACGGATCAAGTTTTTTATGCATTGCCGTTAAAGCGCCGGACATAGCAAACGCCATTGTCCCAATAATATCAAGTAAATGAAACATTTTTCTTTTAAATTACAAAGATGTAAAGGTACAAAGGTGCAGAGATTTTAGTATTCTTCCTATTTTTTTAATACTATTTCTATTTCAGGATTTACTCTTTTTATTACTTCTAAAAATCCTTTTTTATCTTTTGGGGAAATTAGTATCGAATTGTTTTTTCCATATATAATTTCTAATCTGTCCAATGAAAGCGCTGGCGAACTTATAACATTGAACGTTTGAGAAATACTTTTTATATTTTTAATATCAATCGAAAAATCAATAAGAAAGCCACATTTTATTCGCAGTTTGTCTCTTTCGATTGTATAAAAAGTAGTAGCAAACATATGTATAATGAAAGCGCTGATACAAAACATAAAAGAAAAACCTATCCAATTTTTAACATAAGCAAACTGTATCAATGCAAACCCAAAAATTATAATTAACAGCAATGCCAGCCATAAGTCAATTTTAGATTTGAATTTTTCCATTTTGTTTTTCTAAATTATTTTTTAACATAAATCGGACTTCTTTTTAATAAATATGTAACAGACTCCATCCAGCTGTCTTTTACTGCCAAAAATGGTTTTCGTGTTTGTGAGTATATTTTGGTGGTATTTTTATACATATCAAAATAAACAGTATAATAGTAATAAAGCTGCTGACTAGAAGTGGTAGTCGAAATATCATTGGTTTTCACTTTCTTATTATCGTTGCTTACCTTGGCATTTCCGCTGTTATAAGTAGTTGCTGTAGTTCCGGAATTTATGTTATAGGAAACTTTTACGGCAATAATATTATCTACACCAAGTATTTTTTCTAAATCAGCAATTGGTGTTTCATCAATATTTTTATAATCTATTCCTGCCTTATGCAACAAACTATTTGTAGTTCTTAAATCCTGAACCGTTAACGGAAGAATATTGGAAGATTTATCGAGAAGTTTATTGTAAAGATCATTTTGGGCAAATTTTGCCATTTCTTCAGAACTTTCCTGTGTATCTGAATTTAGGTATGGAACCGGAAGCACTGCTATGGTATTGGTTTTCATTTCGGACGAAACAAATTCTGAAGTACCCGATGATGCAGAAGTATTTCCCGAACTAACATCAAAATTCTGTGATCTTCCGCTGGCAAATTCAATTCTGGCAATCTTAGAAACGTCAAGCGAAATTTGCAATGTTTCACCGGGAAGCGAGTATTCTACAGTGGAATCAGACATTTTTGAAATAGTACATTCAATAATCTGATAATCTCTTTTTATTATTTTATCTAACTTTTTTCCGCTCTGAGCGAAACTAAAAATAAATGCAAACAACATTAAAACAACAAGGAAGAGTTTTCTATTTTTCATGTTTTTGAAGTTTAATTTCCCATCTTAAAAACTAATAATCAGTTAAATATAAAAATTATAATTTCAAATTGAAAAACATTTTCAATTCTTCTTCCTGCAGGCTGCTACATATGTTGTGTATAGAAATTGTAATCTTTTAAAATTACTCGTATAAAATCACTGTTATCTCCTGACTGATTTTTAATACCTGTTACACTTTCTATTTTGGCTACCAGTTTATAAATGATTTCATGATCATTTTGGGCTTTGGCCCTTTGATAAGTTTCTTTAATAATCCTCATATCATTATCTGAAAGTTTTATGACTAAAGGATACGTTGGCACATACGAATCGCCTATTTCTTCCAAAATAGTATGACTGATATTAATTCTGTTTTTTAAAGTAATAACCGCCGTTCCCGCTGCCATATCACCCAAGCGTTGCGATTTCTTACTTGTAATCACACTTACCAGTCCCGGAAGTCCGAAAAAACTAAAAAAATCGATTACTCTAAAAAACCAGCGAATTAAATAATCTCCAAAACCTGCCTGATAACCATCAATTTTTACGACTTTAATTTTTATCAGTTTTTTTCCAAACGACTGTCCTTCAAAAACACTTTCTAAAACCAGCGAATAGACAATAACGGGCGAATATATAATTAAATAAATAGCCCCTTTGGACCATCCGTCCAGATTAAACATCAAACGTTCCACCCGAAGCCAGTCAAAAATAACCAAAGAAATAGTGTAAATATAGGAGACAATGATAGCAATATCAATGAAAAAAGCCCCTATTCGTTCGCCCACATTTGCGGCGATAAAATTTATTTTGACATTTTGTGTCGTATTAATAGATAATTCTGACATATTTTATATTTTAGCCTACAATGAGAGAAATCGCTTTTATAAAACAAAACAAAGAAAAATGGCTCGAATTCGAGCTGGCAATTTTCGGTAAAGCTAAAAAAAATCCTGATGAATTAGCTAATTTGTACATTCAAATGATGAATGACTTAGCGTATGCCCAAACGTATTACCCTAAAAGTAAAACGGTTATTTATTTAAATCATCTGGCTTCTCAGATTTATCAGAAAATTTATAAAACCAAACGTACCGACAGTAATCAGTTTATTGATTTCTTTAAAATCGATGTGCCTTTACTGGTTTACGAGTACAGAAGATATCTTATTTATGCTTTTGCTTTATTTTTTGTAACCGTTGGGATTGGAGTACTTTCAGCCCGTTATGATGCCGATTTTGTTCGTTTGATTTTGGGAGATGATTATGTAAATATGACTTTAGAAAACATCAAAAAAGGCAATCCTATGGCCGTATACGGTTCAGGAAGTAACTGGGGAAGCTTTATTGGTATTACTGTAAATAATCTTTTTGTAGGGGCAAAATGTTATTTTAATGGCATTTTTGCAGGAATAGGCACTTTTTATATTTTTCTTCAAAACTGTATTATGTTGGGTTCTTTCCAATATTTCTTTTATGAACAAAATGTTTTCTGGAAAAGCGTTCGCGGTATCTGGATTCATGGTTCTATGGAGATTTTTGCAATTGTAATCGAAACTACTGCAGGATTTATTTTAGGAGCTTCTATTCTTTTTCCTAAAACATTCTCCAGATTAAACTCTTTTAAAATTGGTTTCAAAAACAGTTTCAAAATTTTCCTGAGTACTTTTCCGTTTACTATAAGTGCCGGATTTCTGGAAGGTTTTATTACACGTTATTCTATCGATATGCCCAATTGGCTAAGTATTTTTATCATTTTATTTACACTTGCCATTATTTCATTTTATTACCTGGTTTATCCTTTCATTGTACACAAAAAAATGCATTCTTTAACCGCCGAAAAATTGTAAGACCAAGTAATGACAAGATTCTTTTTTATTTTATCTTTTCTTTTTTGCTGCTGTGTTTCTAAAGCTCAGGACTCTCTTGTTATACCTATAGATCCGCCAAAAATCAGTACAATTAAATATACGGAAAAGGATATTCAAATTGATTCCAGACCTGTTACAGCTAAACATTTCGATAAAAATTTCAAGAAAAAATATACTGATCCTGAATTTGTATACGAATATAAAGAACCTGAAAAAAACTGGTGGGATCATTTTAAGCACTGGCTGGCAAACCTGTTTGCAAAAATGTTCAATTTTAAAAGTGTTAAAAGCTCACTCGACTTCGTTGTTATTCTATTCAGAGTTTTAATGGTTTTGATTATTGTGGCATTAATCTATTTCATTGCAAAAGCTCTGACTAAACAGGAAGGAAGATGGATTTTTGGAAAAAGTGCCAATAAAAAAACTATTTTTTATTCTGATGCTGAGAAAAATATTCATCTTTTAGATTTCGAGAAACTAATAAAAGAAAGTATCGAAGCGGGCGAAAAGAGAATCGCTGTCCGTTATTATTATCTATGGCTTTTAAAAGTGATGGCACAGCGTAATTATATCGAATGGGATATCGAAAAAACAAACTCAGATTATTTATACGAGTTACAGCAACCTGCTCATAAAGAAGAATTTATGTATCTTTCTTATTTGTATAATTACATTTGGTACGGCGAATTTGAAATTGATGATATTGTGTTCAGAAAGACCGAAAATAGATTTAAGAATGCTCTAAAAATGTTTGGCAATGGATAAAAATGTTAAAATATACATTGCTATTCTCGTTTTCATATTCGGTTTAGTACTGCTGACAGACAAAGGAAAACCAAAACCTATTGACTGGACTCCTACTTATTCTGTAAATGATAAAATTCCGTTTGGATTATATATTTTCGATCACGAAATCAAAGATTTTTTTAAGAATCAGAAAGTAGAAAAAATCTCCAATCAGACACCATATGAGTATTTAGATTCTCAATATGATGGTAATGAAAATGTAGAAACTTATAAAATTAAAGGTACTTTTATCAATATTTCTGAGGCCAATAATATTGATGAACAATCTATGAAAGAGGTTTTGTATTTTGTTTCGCATGGGAACAAAGCGTTTTTGAGCATGCGCGCATTCCCGAAAGTCTTATTAGATTCTTTGAAAATTGAATTGCAAACCGATTTTATGCCTTCTGAAAATGTTTCTGTCTGGATGGCCAATAAAAATGTTAGCTCAAAAAAATATACTTTCAATACAGGTCTAAGTGACTATTTTTCTAAAATAGATACGCTAAATACAAAAGTTTTAGGTTATCAAAACAGTGCTAAAAATAAAAGACAAATTAACTTTATTGAAGTTCCGTACAAAAACGGCTTTTTGTACTTACACACACAGCCTGTGGCATTTACTAATTACAATCTGCTAAAAAAAGATCATTATCAATATGCGGAAAATGTACTCTCGTATTTTACAAAAGGAAATATTTTCTGGTATAATAAAAGCTTAAATGACAAAAGAATTTCAAATTCTCCACTGCGTTATATTTTCAGTCAGCCGGCTTTGAAATCGGCTTGGTTATTAGGACTTTTAGGTATTTTTATTTTTATGATTTTTAATGCAAAACGCAAACAACGTATTGTGCCAATTATAAAACCTTTACAGAATCTGACTGTCGATTTCACCAAAACCATTGGGAATTTATATTATCAGGAAGGCGATCATACCAATATTATTGACAAAAAAATTATCTATTTCTTAGAAAAAATCAGAACCGATTATTTGATTGATACTTCAAAATTAGATGAAGAATTTATCAAGAAATTGCATTATAAAACAGGAAAAGATGAAAAGGATATTGAAGATCTCGTGAGACTAATCAACGATCACAGAAATAGTTATCACGGAAGTCTTGAAGAAGATTTGATTAAAATAAATACAGCAATAGAAAAGATTTTACATTAACTAGAAATATTTGCTACAGATTTAAAAGATTAATGCAGATTATTACATTTTGCTAAAATCCTTTTTTAATCCTTTAAATCTGTGGCTAAAAAAACAAAACACACCAATTATGGACGATATCAATACAACATCAGGTGAAATCACAAACGAAAATGTGAATTTTGAAACCCGAATCAATCTCGGACCTCTTTTAGAACATGTAAACACGATAAAAAAAGAGATCGAAACTGTAATTGTCGGGCAGCATAAAATGGTGGATCAGCTTTTGGTCGCTATTTTATCAAACGGACACGTTCTTTTGGAAGGAGTTCCGGGTGTTGCTAAAACGATTACTGCCAAATTATTGTCTAAAACTTTAAATATTGGTTTTAGCAGAATTCAGTTCACACCGGATTTAATGCCTTCAGATATTTTAGGAACTTCGATATTTAATCTGAAAAGTTCTGAGTTTGAATTCAAAAAAGGACCAATCTTTTCTAATTTAATTTTAATTGACGAAATCAACCGTGCCCCGGCAAAAACGCAAGCGGCACTTTTTGAAGTAATGGAAGAACGCCAAATTACAATTGACGGATCCGGTTACCAATTAGAAGCTCCATTTTTGGTAATTGCAACACAAAACCCAATTGAACAGGAAGGAACTTATCGCCTTCCGGAAGCGCAATTAGACCGTTTTCTTTTCAAAATAACTGTTGATTATCCAAAATTGAATGAAGAAATTTTAATCATTCAAAGAGAGCATTCTTTACAGGATCATGGCAAACTGGATGCGATAAAAACAATCCTTTCTTCTGAAGAAATTAAAGAATATCAAGGCTTAGTAAAACAAATCAGAGTAGAACAAAATTTATTGGAGTACATTGCCAGAATTGTAGTAAACACAAGAGAAAATGCCTTTTTGTATTTAGGAGCTTCGCCTCGTGCGTCGATTGCAATTTTGAACGCTGCCAAAGGTTTTGCCGCAATCCGAGGACGTGATTTTGTTACTCCCGAGGATATTAAAGAAGCTGCAATTCCGGTTTTACAGCACCGTGTTATTGTAACGCCTGAACGTGAAATGGAAGGAATTACAAGCTCTGAAATCATTAAACAGATTATCGAAACTGTAGAAATTCCAAGATAATTTTTTATCTCCTGCGAGGTTTTCAAAACCTCGTAGGTATTTTTTCATTCTAAGTAATTCATACCTACAAGGTTTTGAAAACCTCGCAGGAACTAAAAACATTTAAAACTTGAAATTCATAAAAAGTCTATATCTGAATAATTTCTTCTTCTATGTGCTAATTGGCATAATAGGATTATTTGTTTGTGCTTTTATTTTTCCAAACATATATAATGCGGTCTGGCTGATTGTTTTGGCTTTAGGTACATTTTTAGTTCTTGATCTTTTAATTCTCTACGTCGCCAAAACCGGACTGGAAGCAGAACGAATTACACCTGAAAAATTATCGAATGGAGATTTAAATCCGATCAAAATTAATTTAAAAAACCACTACAATTTTCCAGTTTTGGTTAAGATAATTGATGAAATTCCGTTTCAGTTTCAGGTTCGTGATTTTAAAATCATAAAATCGATTAAAGCTTCCACACAAAAAGAAATCAGTTATGAACTTCGTCCAACAGAGCGTGGAGAATATCATTTTGGCACCTTAAATGTCTATGTTTCTTCTCCGTTGAGATTAATTTCCAGAAGATTTACTTTTGATAAAGACCAAATGGTTCCAACTTATCCCTCTTACATTCAGTTAAGAAAATACGATTTACTTGCTTTTTCAAACAATTTGTTTCAATACGGAATTAAAAAAATACGCCGAATAGGACATACAATGGAATTTGAACAAATTAAAGAATATGTTCAGGGTGATGATTTGAGAACCTTAAACTGGAAAGCAACCGCAAAAAGAAATTCTTTGATGGTTAATCAGTTTCAGGACGAAAAATCACAATCTGTCTATATGGCAATTGATAAAGGACGTGTTATGCAAATGCCTTTTGATGGTTTGAGTTTACTGGATTATGCTATTAATTCGTCTTTGGTTTTATCTAATGTTATTCTAAAAAAGCAAGATAAAGCCGGACTTTTTGCCTTTTCTAAAAAAGTCGAAAACAGAGTTTTTGCAGAAAGAAGAGGTTCGCAGATGCAAAAAATTCTGGAGACTTTATACAATATAAAAACAAATTTCTTCGAAAGCGATTATAGTCGTTTGTATGTTGATATCAAAAAGAACATCAATCAGAGAAGTTTGATTATTCTGTATACCAATTTTGAAACCATGGATGGTTTAAATCGTCAGTTGCCTTATTTAAAAGGAATTGCAAAAAGCCATTTACTGGTTGTGGTTTTCTTCCAAAATACAGAATTAAACTCCATCATCAATAAAAAAACAACCACAATTCAGGAAGTTTACGATAAAGTGATTGCCGAAAAATTCATGTTTGAAAAACGTTTAATTGTGAATGAATTAAAGAAATACGGAATCCATTCCGTTTTGACACAACCTGAAAATCTTACGCTTGACGCAATTAATAAATATTTAGAAATTAAGTCGAGAGGGATTTTGTAAAAGTTGTAAAATTTAAGCGGACTAGTTGTCCCTCATTTTAATAATCTGATTTTTTTCTCCGTCTATTAATTTATAGTTACATTACGTTATCACGTAAAAATTGCTTTATTAAATTACTTAGTTTTGAATTCTATTTCAAATTAATAAGTAATGAAAAAAGCTTTTTTTATTCTGATCATTCTACTGAGTCTTAAATCCATAGCTCAAAAAACAGAAAACATCATCATTATCACTACTGATGGTTTTAGATGGCAGGAAGTTTTTAAAGGAATTGATCCTGCAATTGCCAATAACAAAAAATTCAATCAGGGAGACAGCGCTTACATTTATAAAAAATACGCTGATGTCGATGTTAAAGAAGCCCGCAAAAAACTCATGCCTTTTTTCTGGACTGAAATCGTTTCGAAAGGACAGATTTATGGCAATAGAGATTTAGGAAATAAAGTCGATGTTGCTAATCCGTATTGGTTTAGTTATCCCGGTTATAGCGAAATCATGACTGGAAATGTGGATTTGAAAGTCAATTCAAATAGCTACAAACCCAATCCGAATGTAAACGTTCTCGAGTTTTTAAATCAGCAATCCAAGCTAAAAGGAAAAGTTGCTGCTTTTGGTGCCTGGGATGCTTTTGACCGAATTTTAAATGAAGAAAGAAGCGGATTTCCTGTAATTTCTTCTTTTGATAAAGTCGGAGGAAACAAACCAACTGCAGCTCAAAACTTATTAAATGAAATGCGTGACAATTCATACAAACCCTTTCATATGGATGAATGTCTGGATGTTTTTACCCATTATCAGGCTTTAGATGAACTGAAAAATAAAAAGCCAAAAGTACTTTATATTGCATACGGTGAAACCGATGAATGGGCGCATCATGCACAATACCGTTCGTATCTTGATGCGGCAAATCAGGTTGACAAATGGATTCAGGAAATCTGGAATTTTATTCAGAATGATCCTCAGTATAAAAATAAAACCACTCTTTTCATAACCGTAGATCACGGACGTGGTGACAAAATAAAAGCGCAATGGACAGATCACGGTTCTGACGTTCCGGGAGCATCTGAAATCTGGTTTGCCGCAATGGGCCCGGAAATTGCACCTAAAGGAGAGATTAAAACCGAATCTCAACTTTATCAAAAACAGTTTGCGCAGACTTTAGCGAAACTAATGGGATATAATTTCAAAACCAATCATCCTGTTGAGAAAGAGATTTCAGAGCTATTTTAAGTAACCAATAAACCAAAATAATTAACCGTTTAAACCAATCCAATGAAAAAAACATTATTATTTGTCTTGTTATGGACGATTTCGATTACTAAATTATCTGCAAGTGAACCAGATACACTTAAGGCATATTATGACAAAATTGACAAATCTTTTCATTACGAATCCGGAAAAATTACACTTACTGAAGGAAACGGAGTTCTGAATGTCCCAAAGGGATTTAAATTTTTAAATGCTGAGCAAACTCAAAATGTGCTGACTAATTTATGGGGAAATCCTGAAGACAAATCCATATTAGGTTCGCTTGTTCCTGACGGAAAAGGTGTTACACATGCAGACAGCTGGATGTTTGTAATCAGCTATCAGGGTGATGGCTATGTAAAAGATGATGATGCCGACGATATTGATTACGACGATCTTCTTAAAACTATGAAAGAAGATGTTGCTGCCGCAAATGCCGAAAGAAAAACGGCAGGCTATCCTGAGGTTCAATTAATTGGATGGGCATCTAAACCATTTTATGATAACAATCTAAAAGTATTGCACTGGGCAAAAGAATTACAATTTGGTGCTGATAAAAATCATACTTTAAATTACGATTTAAGAGTTTTAGGTAGAAAAGGAATGTACAATATTTCGGCTGTTGCTGGTGTAGATCAATTGGAAGAAGTAAAAGCAAGTATTCCGGGAATCATCAAAAGTGTTGAATTCAATGACGGACATAAATATCTTGATTTTGATGCAGACACAGACACCGTTGCAGCCTGGACAATTGGCGGTTTAGTGGCCGGAAAAGTATTAGCAAAAGTTGGATTCTTCGCTGTTTTAGCAAAATTCGGAAAGTTTATTGTAATTGGGATTATCGCTGCTTTTGCCGCAATTAAGAAATTCCTTTTTGGAGAAAAAGACCAAATAGTAACAAAACCTGCTGAAGAAACTGCTCTTTTAGAAGAAAACAATTCTACAGAGGAGTAACTATTTATTGTTAGCCACGAATTTCACGAATTTTCACGAATTGTTTTTCTTTCTTATCTATGAAAAAAATTCGTGAAAATTCGTGAAATTCGTGGCTAACCTTTTTTCAGTAAACCTACAAGGTTTTAAAAACCTTGCAGGAAGAAAAAAACTCAGTACCTTAGCACCTTAGAATCTTAGTCGCTTAAAAAAAATGAAACAAATTACTTCAGTTCAAAATCCGTTTATAAAATCTTTGGTTTTACTACAAGAAAAAGCCAAAGCCAGAAAACAAACCGGAACATTTTTGATTGAAGGCCAACGTGAAATTTCATTAGCTATTAAAGGCGGTTATGAAATAGAAACTGTTTTATTTTTACCTGAATTAGTCACTGAAAACGAAATCAATAAACTAATTCAGAATTCCTTTCAACTGATAGAAATCAATAAAGAAGTTTATCAAAAACTGGCTTATCGTGATACAACCGAAGGTATTTTGGCTGTAGCCAAAACCAAATCTTTAAAATTATCAGATTTAAAATTATCAGATAATCCATTAATTCTTGTAGTTGAATCTTTAGAAAAACCAGGGAATATTGGTGCTGTTTTACGTACTGCCGATGCAGCTAATTTAGATGCTGTTTTAATCGCCAATCCAAAAAGCGATTTATACAATCCAAACATTGTGCGTTCCAGTGTTGGTTGCCTTTTTACCAATCAGATTGCAACGGGAACCACTGAAGAAATTATTGCCTTTTTAAAAGAAAAAAAAATTAATTTCTACAGCGCTACTTTACAGAATTCAACTTCCTATCATACTCAAAATTTCACCACTCCAACCGCGTTGGTTGTAGGCACAGAAGCAACTGGTTTAACGCAACAATGGCGTGACGAAGCAACACAAAACATCATCATCCCAATGCAGGGAGAAATTGACAGCATGAACGTTTCTGTTGCTGCCGCTATTTTGATTTTTGAGGCGAAAAGACAAAGAGGTTTCTGATTTTAGATTTTAGATTTTAGATTTTAGATTTTAGATTTTAGATTTTAGATTTTAGATTTTAGATTTTAGATTTTAGATTTTAGATTTTAGATTTTAGATTTTAGATTTTAGATTTTCTAAAAGTCGCTGTGCTCCTTTTTTGAAATTTGCTTCTCTTTACTTGTTTAGAGTGCTTTAGATCATTTTAATTGATATTGATTTTTGATATTGACACTGATATTTGGAATTTAAAAATTGGAATTTATTTCTGAAAAAATCAGCAATCATAAAGCCTTGTGTATATTCAAACTAATTCTTATTTTTAGTACTTGAACTATGCCGTTATGACAGAAATAGATATCGAAAAAGAAAACAAAGCTATTGCTCACGAATACAAGGAATTACTTCGAATAAGTTACCAAACTTTAAGCCCTACTGACAAAAAATTAATTCGGAAAGCATTTGACGTTGCCGTTGATGCTCACAAAGAACAAAGACGTAAGTCGGGAGAAGCCTATATCTTTCATCCAATTGCAGTTGCAAAAATTGTTGCCTCAGAAATTGGTCTGGGTGCAACCTCTATCGCTGCGGCCTTACTTCACGATGTTGTAGAAGACACTCCCATTACAGTTGAAGATATTGAACGCTTATTTAATCCGAAAGTTGCGCAATTGGTTGAAGGTCTTACTAAAATTTCCTTAGTTCAAAAAGACTTAAATGCGTCAATGCAGGCGGAGAATTTCAGAAAAATGATTCTGACACTGAATGATGATGTTCGTGTAATTTTAATTAAACTGGCCGATCGTCTTCATAATATGCAGACTATGGATTCGATGGCGGAATATAAACAGACCAAAATTGCATCTGAAACATTATACATTTACGCGCCTCTTGCCCATCGTTTGGGGCTTTACAACATTAAAACCAAACTGGAAGATTTAGGTTTAAAATATACCGAACCTGCCATTTATAATGATATTGTAAGCAAAATTCGTGAAACAAAAGAAGAACAAGATGCTTACATTAAGGATATATCGGATGTTCTGAAGAAATCTTTAGATAATGAAGGCGTTGATTACATTATCAAAGGCCGACCAAAATCTATCTATTCGATTCGAAGAAAAATGCGTGCTCAAAACGTAACCTTCGATGAAGTGTACGACAAATTTGCGCTTCGAATTGTGTATAAAGCTGATCCGCATGACGAAAAATTTATCGCCTGGAAAATCTATTCGATTGTAACAGATCATTACAGACCGAGTCCGAGCCGTTTACGTGACTGGATTTCTTCTCCAAAATCAACTGGTTATGAAGCACTTCATATTACCGTTATGGGACCAAAAGGACGTTGGGTTGAAGTTCAGGTTCGAAGCGAACGTATGGATGAAATTGCCGAAAAAGGTTATGCTGCTCATTACAAATACAAAAATGGAGCAACAGAAGAAAGCGGTTTAGATGTTTGGCTGAATTTACTTCGCGAAGCATTAGAAAATCCTGAAACCAATGCGGTAGATTTTGTTGAAGATTTTAAAATGAATTTATATTCTAAAGAAATCTTTGTTTTTACCCCAAAAGGAGAAATCAAATCTTTACCAAAAGGTGCAACTTCTCTCGATTTTGCTTTCAGCATTCACTCTGAAATCGGAATCAAAACCAGAGGAACCCGTGTTAATGGCCGCTTAGTCCCATTAAACTACGAACTGAAAAGTGGTGATCAGGTTGAAGTTATTACATCTCCAAACCAAAAACCAACAGTCAACTGGTTAGAATATGTAACGACTTCGAGAGCGAAAAATAAAATCAAGAACGTTCTCAACGAGAATACTAAAAAGATTGCAGAAGAAGGAAAAGAATTACTTGTTAGAAAATTAAAACACTTAAAAGTCACTTTTAACGAACAAGTAACCAATGAATTAGTCAACTTCTTCAAACTAAAAACAAGTTTAGATTTATTTTACCGAGTTGGAATTGGTGCGATTGAAAACCAGCAGTTGAAAGACTATGCTGCTCAGAAAAGCAATTCGTTTATCAATTTCTTTAAAAATAAAATTAAGCGAAACAAAGACACTACTGCAGCCGAGGACATTCATAAACCAGTTATCAGCAGTAATTACGACATGCTGGTTTTTGGAACAGAACATGACAAGCTGGATTATAAGTTATCGCAATGCTGTAATCCAATTCCAGGTGATGATGTATTTGGTTTTGTGACTATCAACGAAGGTATTAAAGTACATAAAAAAGATTGTCCAAACGCAATTGGAATGCAGTCCAATTATGCGTACCGAATTATGAGTGCCAAATGGATTGACTCTTCTCAGGAAGAATTCAAAGCCATTATCAATATTACCGGAATGGACGTTTTAGGACTTACCAACCAATTAACGCGAGTAATTTCAAACAACATGAGTGTAAATATTCAGAGCATTTCGTTGAGTACCGATGCCGGAATTTTTCACGGCCAGATTGCAGTAATTGTAAAAAATAATACCATTTTAAAGAAAATGATCAATGCAATTAAGAAAATCGACGGTGTTGACAAGGTCACAAGAGAATATAGAACCTAACTTTTTAACCTATCTATAAGGGATTTATAACTAAACTTTAAACCCGAAACTTTTATTGATTGAAAATAAAAATTTATCTTTGCCGGATATGACACTCATTTCAACTGACAACACTAGAAATCAAGAAATTGTAAAAAACGTTTTTACAATGTATCTTGAGCAAAAAGGGCATCGCAAAACTCCTGAGCGTTATGCTATACTTCAGGAAATTTACGACAGCGAGGAACATTTTGACATCGAAAATCTGTATATCAAAATGAAAAACAAAAACTATCGTGTGAGTAGAGCTACTTTATACAACACGATTGAGTTATTGTTAGACTGCGCTTTGGTTAGAAAGCATCAATTTGGGCAAAATCAGGCTTACTACGAAAAGTCTTATTTCGACAAACAGCACGATCACATTATCATGACTGATTCTGGAGAAGTAATTGAATTTTGCGACCCAAGAATTCAAACGATCAAAAAAACGATCGAAGAAATATTTGATATCGAAATTACAAATCATTCGCTTTATTTCTACGGAAACAAAAAGCAGAATTCGAATTCATAGTCTGAAAAATCAGACTTTTTCAAAAAAGACAAAAAAAAGAAAATTAACTACATAATCAGTAGGATGGCTTAGACTGTCCCAACGCAAATTAAAAAAGAATGACCGTAGATTTATTACTAGGATTACAATGGGGAGATGAAGGTAAAGGAAAAATTGTAGATGTTCTTACCTCAAATTATGATATTATTGCACGTTTTCAAGGAGGACCAAACGCAGGACATACATTAGAATTTGACGGAATTAAACACGTACTTAGAACTATCCCTTCTGGAATTTTTCATAAAAACTCAGTAAATATCATCGGAAATGGTGTTGTAATTGATCCGGTAGTTTTTCAAAAAGAAATTGAAGGTTTGGAGAAATTCAACCTTGATATAAAAAGTAAATTAATCATTTCAAGAAAAGCACATTTAATTTTACCAACTCACCGTTTACTTGACGCTGCTTCTGAAGCATCTAAAGGAAAAGCTAAAATTGGTTCTACTCTTAAAGGAATTGGACCAACTTATATGGATAAAACGGGTAGAAATGGTTTACGTGTTGGAGATATCGAATTAGAAGATTTCAAAGAGCGTTACAGAGCTTTGGCTGACAAACACGAAGCGATGATTGCTTTTTACGATGTTAATATTCAATACAACTTAGCGGAACTAGAAAAAGAATTCTTTGAAGCTATCGAAGAATTGAAAAAATTAGATTTTATTGATAGTGAAGAATACATGCACCAGGCTCAAAAAGCTGGAAAATCTATTCTTTGTGAAGGTGCTCAGGGATCTTTATTAGATGTTGATTTTGGAACTTATCCTTTTGTAACTTCATCAAATACTACTGCAGCAGGAGCTTGTACTGGTTTAGGAATTGCTCCTAACAAAATCAAAGAAGTTTACGGAATTTTTAAAGCTTATGTGACTCGTGTTGGTAGCGGACCTTTCCCAACTGAACTTTTTGACGAAGTGGGTGCTACAATGGCAAGAGTTGGAAACGAATTTGGTTCTGTAACAGGAAGACAAAGACGTTGCGGATGGTTAGACTTAGTAGCTTTGAAATATGCTGTTCAGGTTAATGGAGTTACACAATTAATGATGATGAAAGGTGACGTTCTTTCTGGATTTGAAACTCTAAAAGTTTGTACAGAGTACAACTACAAAGGACAAAACATTTCTCACTTCCCTTACAACATTGAACCGGAAAATGTTACTCCGGTTTACAAAGAATTTAAAGGATGGAAACAAGATTTAACGGGATTGACAACTTACGATCAATTGCCAATTGAGCTAAAAGAATATATTGAGTTTATTGAAAAAGAAATCGAAGTGCCAATCAAAATTGTATCGGTTGGACCAGACAGAAAGCAAACAATAACAAAATAATACATTTAAACGCTCTGATAATCAGAGCGTTTTTTTTATACAAATCATTTCATTTATGAAAAACCCAAAAGTTGAAATTAAAGAAACTAAATTATTATCAGACAATTGGTATATCTTAAACCGGGTTACTTTCGATTATCAAAAAGAAAATGGCGTATCTGAAATTCACACTCGTGAAGTTTATGACCGTGGTAATGGTGCCGGAATTTTATTATACAATTCAACTAAAAAAACAGTCATTTTAACGCGTCAGTTTCGTTTACCAACTTTTCTTAACGGAAATAAAGACGGAATGATGATTGAAGTCTGTGCCGGACTTTTAGACAAAGACAATCCGGAAACTGCCATTATTCGTGAAACCGAAGAAGAAACAGGGTATCGTATCTCTAAAGTGGAGAAAGTATTTGAAACCTACATGTCTCCAGGTGCTGTAACCGAAATTTTGTATCTTTTTGTTGGAGAATACGATGAAAGTATGAAAGTAAGTGAAGGCGGCGGATTGGATGCTGAACAGGAAAATATTGAAGTTTTGGAATTTACTTTTGATCAGGCATACGCTATGATTGAATCACGAGAAATTACCGATGCTAAAACTATTATGTTGTTACAGCATGCAAAAATTAAAGGTTTGCTATAAGTAAGTTTTTTTTGAGTATTTTAGATTCACTAAAAAATCTAAAATGCTCAAATTAAAAATAGTACTTCTTTTCTGCTTGCCGATTTTATTATTCTCCCAGAATGAAAAATTATCGGCTGAAAAACTAAAACAGGATCTTACTATTTTTAAAGAAATAAGAGAAAAAGCCAATTCCGGTCTTTACAAATACAGAACAAAACAGCAGATTGACAGCATTTATTCTTGGGCACTCAAACAATTAAACAAACCCAAAGAATTAATTGAATTCTACAAAATAATTCTGCAAATAACGGACTTCGAAGGAAGTCTTCATAATGACACTACACTTCCCGATGATTTCGAAAAACAATATTCATCAGGAAATGTTTTCTTCCCTTATCCTGTTAAACTAATTGAAGATAAACTGATTGTTAATTTTCAAAACAACGAAATTCTTTTAGGTTCTCAAATCCTGAGCATAAACGGAATTAAAACCAAAAAACTACTTTCCTCTTTCCATAAATATTATACAACTGACGGTTATAACATAACAGGGAAATCAATTGGAATTGGGAGTTCTTTCGCTAAATATTTTGAAATGGAATATGGATCTAAGAAGAAATTTGTAGTAGAATATTCCCTTCCAAACAAAACTGAAAAAATAATTAAAACAGTTTCAGGGATTTCTAATGATTCCCGAAAAGAGAATTTCAAAAAACGTCACTCCCTTCCTATTGACAGTTTGCAATATGGAACAATAAAAGGTAAATATGCTTTTAAAGTTATTTCGCCCAACATCGGGTTACTTACTATTAATACTTTTGCAATTGGAAGAAATGCAAAAGATAAAGAGCATTTAATTTATAAAAAATTCCTCGACAGTTGTTTCCAATACCTTTCTAAAAATTCTCAAATAAAAAATTTAATTGTTGATGTTAGAAATAATGGAGGTGGGACAGATCCGAATGACATCTTGACTTTTTCTTATCTAACACAAAAATCGTATCGTGAAAATTCATCAGCTTACGTTAACTTTCAGGAAATTCCGTTTCCAGAATATTTAGTTTATGAAGAAACAGAACCCCAGAAAAAACAGGAAGAGAAAAAAGATTTTGAAGATGAATTAAAGGAAGAATTTCCGAGACTGGAAAATGGGAAATATTATCAGGATGAAAAATTCAATCCGTTATTACAACCAAATCCAAACAATTTCAAAGGACAGATTTATTTATTAATAAGTCCACGAATTGCATCTGCAGGATCATTATTTGCTTCTTTGGTTGCCGGAAACACAAAAGCAATTGTTATTGGCGAAGAAACCATGGGCGGTTATTTTGGACATAATGGGCACACTCCTATTGAATATGAATTGCCAAACACTAAAATCAAAACACAATTTTCGATTGTAAGTCTGGACCAAGATGTGCCTGAAAAGTCAAATCAGATTTTTGGTAGGGGAATTATTCCTGATCATGCAGTGAAACAGACCTTTGAGGATTTTATGCAAAATAAAGACACACAATTGGAATATACTTTGAAATTAATTGAACCTAAATAAATTAACTTAACCAAAAACCTAAATAATGGGATTATTTGACTTTTTTAAGAAAAAAGGAACTTCAGAAAAAACAGAAAGCAACATACTACTTGCTATGCCAATGTTCGAAAATAACGAGCGTTACAGTATAGAAAGTGTAATACAGAACCTAAAGGATTTTTGGGGATTATCTGTGACAGATTTCACTGGAGATGATAATTCAGCGATTTTTAAAATAAATGATGAATTAATAGCTGTTGCATTTGTAGGAGCACACATTCCTTGGGAAGATATCTCAGGAACTGCTAAATATACTTATGGCTGGCAGACAGCTGAAGGAGATTTGAAAAATCTTGACGGACATGCTATCGTTTCTGTGATGTCTGGACAACAAAGTCAGGTAGAAAGGTTCACCATTTTAAGTAAATTATTATGCTCTATTCTTTCGACATCAAATTCATTAGGGATTTATCAAGGTAGTCAAACCTTATTAATACCTAAATCGCAGTATTTAGAATACATTCCCGATTTACAGCAACAAAAATCTCCAATTCATTTATGGATTTATATTGGAATTAGAACTTCTGATCAAGGAAACAGCATTTATACTTATGGATTAAAGGAATTTGGAAAACAAGAAATGGAAGTTATCAATTCTCAATTACCACTTGAAGAATTATATGGTTTCATCTCCAATATAATTGCTTACGTAATTGATAGTGATGTTACTTTTAAAAATGGAGAAACACTTGGCTATACTATGGATCAAAAAATCAAAATAACTTCTTCACAAGGAATATTGGTCGAAGGACAAACTTTAAAATTAGAAATGTAATTTAAAAGCTCTAAATGAAAATCCCGAAAACAATTCAAAAAATTATGTAACCCTTTTCAGCTATCATATTTATAACTTTATTTTCATAAAATTAACTACCTATGAAAAAGTTATATTACACCGCAAACGCCCTACTTATATTGATATTAGTTTTAATGGTTTCCTGTAAAAAAACAGATACTATTGAAATAACAGAAAATAAAACCACTAAAAAAGTAGTTGAATACAAAGAACCTGAAACAGCAGTTTCTTATCAGTTTCAAAAGACCAAAGACTGGCTGAAAGCAAATGAAGCCGACAGCACTAAAATGAATATTGTTTATGCCGTAAACAGAACGGACAAAGCCAATTTAAAAAAACTGGATTCAGTTGTTATTCCTGCTGATTTCAGCGGTGATTTAGTGTATTATCTTCCTTTTCCAGTCCATGTTTCGGCATTACAGGAAGTTTCTAAAATAATTTTATTTTCTTATCCAACGCAAACATTTGCTGCTTATGAAAATGGCGAATTGGTTCGTACGGGCCCAACCAATATGGGAAGAAAAAAAGACCCTACTCCAACCGGATTGTTTTTCACTAATTGGAAAGCAGAAAAAACAACCAGCACATTTAATGACGAATGGGAATTAAAATGGAATTTTAATATCGAAAATAAATTAGGAGTTGGTTTTCATCAATATGAATTACCAGGCTATCCGGCTTCTCATTCTTGTTTGCGCTTATTAGAAAAGGATGCTAAATTCCTTTACAAATTTGCAGATGAATGGATTTTGAAAGACAAAGAAAATGTAAAAGTAAAAGGAACTCCGGTTGTTGTTTTTGGAAGCTACGATTTTGATGGACAAAAACCTTGGTTGCAACTTGCATCCGATCCAAAAGCGTTGAACATTTCAGAATCTGAAATTGAAACGCAGACACAACCGTTCCTGAAAGAGATTTTAGAGAACCAAAACCTCAGAGAAGCTGAGCCTAAAAACACATTATAAAATATATTCTTAACTATATGATAAGCTGAAATGATTTCGATTGTTTCAGCTTAATTTTTTTGAACACACAGAAACATAGTTTTTCACGCCGCTCAAAGGTGTTTCACTTTTAATAAAAAACATAGCTTGTTTGGCTAAAGCCATTCCACTTTATTCCTATGAACCCTCCAGCTAAAGCTGGAGGCAATTCAATTTCAAAATCTTTGTCCCTTTGCGGCTTTGAGCCTTTGCGTCTAAAAAAACTTAGTATCTCAGAACCTTAGCTCCTTAGAATCTTAAAAAAAATATAAATAAGCGATCGTTCATTTATTATTTTTTATACCTTTGTAGCATAATTATTTAAAATTATGAGAACACGAGATATAAATAAAGAAGAAATTGTAAAACAGAAAGCAATTGAAATGATTGTTACACAAGGTGTAGAAGGTTTTGGAATGAATCGGCTTGCAAAGGAATGCGGTATATCTGTTGCAACGCTTTACATTTATTATTCCGACAAAGAAGATCTGATTCGAAAAATAGGAATCGAAATTGGCCGGAAACTCTTTGACAAAATGCTGGATGGTTTTTCTCCTGAAATGTCTTTTAAGGATGGACTTGAAAATCAATGGGAAAATCGTATTTATTTCACTCTTAATTTTACACAGGAAGCGACGTGTTTTGAAATCTTAAAACAATCTACTTATGGGGATGCGATTATTGAAGAAATTACGGGCGATTTTAAACAAACCATGTCACAATTTATCCTTTCTACTATCGAAAGAAAAGAGCTTATTCCAGTTACTTTCGAAGTTTTTTGGAGCATTGCTTATGGTTCATTATACTCTCTTTTAGAACTTCACAGAGAAGGTAAATCTATGTCTGGAAAGCCTTTCGTATTTACTAATGAACTTAAGAACGAAGCTTTTAATTTGGTTTTAAAAGCACTTACTCCATAATTCAAATTACAAATTCTAAATCACAAATTCCAAACTTTAGAATAATTTGTCACTCTGAGCGAAGTCGAAGAGCAAATTCAAAATACAATTACAATATTAATTTCAATAAAATGAAAACTTCAATTATAGATAATAAAAAAATTGCCATTATTGGTGGTGGTCCTGTTGGATTGACAACTGCACGAATTTTACAAATAAATGGCGCTGATGTCACGGTTTACGAAAGAGATAGTAATGCACAGGCTCGAACTTCTGGAGGAACTCTGGACATTCATTCTGATTCTGGTCAATATGCGATTCAGAAAGCGGGTTTAATGGAAGAATTCTATAAATATGCGAGACCAACTGGCGAAAAAATGGCTGATATAGATGGAAATATTACTTCTGACGAAATGCCTGATGAAACCAACGCTTTTTCTCGTCCGGAAATTGACCGAAATGATCTTAGAAAAATTATGTTAGATAATCTAAAAGAAGGTACTGTTGTTTGGGATAGTCAGTTAACAAATCTTGAAAAAACAGAAAACCATTATGTTTTGGAATTCAAAAACGGTAAAACAGTAACAGCCGACTTCGTAATTGTAGCAAATGGCGGAAGATCTAATGCACGAAAATTTGTAAGCGACCAGGAACCGCAGCTTTCCGGAACTTATATTATTCAGGGTGAAATTGTAAATCCGGATCAGAATTATCCTGAATTCAAACCTAAATTCGGAAACGGAAATGTGATGGCAATGGGCGAACACAAAATGTTTTATACACATACTATGCGCGACGGTTCTTTACATTTTGGCGTTTCTTTTAAAGCCGATGAAAACTGGATTGCAAATCACGGAATCAACTTTGAAGATGACAAAGTGGTAATTACTTTTTTAAATGAAACTTTTAAAAACTGGGGAAACGATTACAAAAAATTCTTCGCTGCTTCTACAGAATTTTCCGGCCTGCCTTTACGATTATTTTCTTTGGAAGAACCCTGGAAAGAGCATTCCAATATTACTCTTGTTGGAGACGCAGCACATTTAATGCCACCATTTGCAGGCGAAGGAGTCAATATGGGATTATTTGATGCTTTTCATTTGACCCAAAACTTAACCAACGGAAAATTTGAAACCATTGATGAAGCAATCGCTGATTACGAGCAAAAAATGTTTGGTTATGCTTTAGAGGCACAATGTATGACGAAGAAGATGGAAGATCTACTGCATTCTGATATCGTTGCCGAAGATATTTTAAACAGCCGTTACGAATAAAAATAAATTTCATAGCTTTATTATAGTTATGACAGCTATTTCTAAAAATAAGAGAACTTGTAAAAATGGACATCACTATTTTAAAACCAGTGATTGTCCTACCTGCCCAATTTGCGAAGCGGAACGAAAACCAGATTTCGGACTTTTAGCTGTTTTATCTGCTCCGGCCAGAAGGGCTTTAGAAAGTAAAAACATTAAAACTGTAGCAGATTTATCTCAATATACTCAAAGGGAAATTTTGTCTCTGCATGGAATTGGACCAAGTAGTCTGCCTAAACTTTTGGAAGAATTAAACAAGAATGGACTAACGTTTAAAGACTTATAAAAAAGACTGCCTAAAAAGCTATTTTGCACGTAAAAAACCCCAGCGGGGTAAATTATTTATAGAAATATATTAAAAACAAATTGAAAAAGCTCCAGCGGAGCGACATATATTAGATCTTAATTAATATGTCGCTCCGCTGGAGCTTTTATATTGTAAACTTCCATTCTTACTATAAATATTTTGCTTCTCCGAAGCTTAAAAAAAAGGCGTAAGAATTAAATCTTACGCCTTTTTCATTTTATATTAAAACTTAATTATCTAGAATAATTTGGAGCTTCTTTTGTAATAGTAACATTATGCGGATGACTTTCTGTAATTCCACTTGAAGTGATTCTTACGAAACGTCCTGTTTCCTGTAAAGTAGGAATATCTTTTGAACCACAGTATCCCATACCTGCACGAAGACCACCAATAAACTGAAGCATACTTTCGTTTAATTCTCCTTTGTAAGGAACACGTCCAACGATTCCTTCCGGAACTAATTTTTTCACGTCGTCTTCAACATCCTGGAAATAACGATCTTTTGAACCTGTTTGCATTGCTTCAACAGATCCCATTCCGCGGTAAGATTTGAATTTTCTTCCTTCAAAAATGATTGTTTCTCCCGGAGATTCTTTTGTTCCTGCCAATAATGAACCTAACATTACACAGTCAGCACCTGCAGCGATAGCTTTAGGAATATCTCCTGTATAACGAATTCCACCATCTGCAATTACCGGAACTCCTGTTCCTTTAATCGCTGCAGCAACTTCTAAAACTGCTGAAAACTGAGGAAAACCAACACCTGCAACGATACGTGTAGTACAGATAGAACCAGGTCCGATTCCAACTTTTACACCATCTGCACCATTTTCTACTAAATATTTAGCAGCTTCCGGCGTTGCGATGTTTCCAACAATTACGTCTATTTGAGGAAATTTTGCTTTTACTTCTTTTAATGTATTCACTACACCTTCGGTATGTCCGTGAGCTGTATCGATAATGATCGCATCTACACCAGCGTTTACTAAAGCTTCAGCTCTTTGAACTGCATCTCCGGTAACTCCAATTGCAGCTGCAACTCTTAAACGACCAAAAGAATCTTTGTTTGCGATTGGCTTTTGAGTCAGTTTTGTAATATCTCTAAACGTAATTAGACCAACTAATTCGTTTTTATCGTTTACAACTGGTAATTTTTCGATTTTATGACCTTGTAAAACCACCTCAGCCTGCTCTAAAGAAGTTCCTTCAGAAACAGTTACTAAATTTTCGCTTGTCATTACTTCAGCGATTGGTCTTGCTCCGTTTTTCTCGAAACGTAAGTCACGGTTGGTCACAATACCTTTAAGTATTTTATTTTCGTCAACGATTGGAATACCACCGATTCCGAATTCTTTCATAGCGTTTTTAGCATCAGCGATAGTTGAATTCATTGGTAAAGTTACCGGATCGATAATCATACCAGCTTCTGCACGCTTTACTTTTCGAACTTTTCCTGCTTGTTGTTCGATAGTCATATTTTTATGTAAAACACCGATTCCTCCTTCTTGTGCCATAGCAATTGCCATTGCACTTTCGGTAACTGTATCCATAGCAGCAGATACAATTGGAACGTTTAATGTGATGTTTCTTGAGAATTTTGATTTGATACTCACTTCGCGGGGAAGCACATTCGAGTAGTTAGGTACTAATAATACATCGTCGTAAGTTAAACCTTCGCCGATAATCTTGGAGTTGTGTGCTATCATGGTGCAATTTCTAGTTGAATTGCGTGCAAATATAGTGAATAAATTGCTAACTTGAATACTAAGTTATTCATAAATTTATCCTTACACGAATCGTCTTACAAAATCATGTTGCCTAGCCCAGATGGAAATGGAAAGCTACGAAAAGCCAAAAAACATTTTTTTCTGGTTTAAAAAAGCGACCAACGGAAGCTCTTTTTAAGCCTTGAAAAAAAGTGTTTTGGCTCGAGTACTTGAAATGTACAGCTGGAATAGCTCCTGATTAATCAACTGAATCCGGAACGATGAAATTTATTCCGAACTGAAATGCTACACCGTTGGCTTTTGAAACATCTCTATATTCCAGAATATTATTTACGAGTGCATAAATATTTACTTTTCCGATTGTTCCGGCAAGTCCTAAACCAATATTTTTGTTCGAGAACGAATCAAAAGTATATGTGGCTTTTACATCTAATTTTCTAAAAATATTTCTTCTGTAAAAAGCTGTTAATGCTGCTATAGGTTGTCGTGGCGTTGTCATGGCAAAAATTTGTGCACCTACCGCATTTTTATAATATTTATTGATTTGTCCCCGACAATTGCATTCATCATCCGGTCGGGCTTCTCCAAATGAATACTGAATAGAAGAATAGAACTTAGTTGGACGCCAGGTCGTGTATTTATTATACAATGTATCTCGTGGAATGGCTTTTTCGAACTCATCAAAAACATCTTCCGGATCATCGTTACCCATAAAATCAGGATTTACACCGTTATATTGATAAGTTCCCTTATAAGTGAGTGTTTCAATGTCTTTAGACTGTCTTATAAAACCTAAATCAATTATACTCGCTGTTAGCTGCAAATTATCTTTTATATAATAGGTAATTCCGGCATCTACTCCTAAACCTAAACTTCCGCCGAAAAAAGTATTATTTACCAGATCTCTGGCTACATTTCCGTCGTATTCGTCTTTTGTAAACTTAGCAATACCGGAAGTTTTTAATTCTAAATTAGAAGAAATTACCTGATTGTAAACATTCGGGGTTCCGGCATTCTGTCCTGTATAAATGTATCCTGAATTTTTTGTTGAAGTTGCATTTGCTCCACTGGAATAGATTTTAGCACGTCCGCCGTAGACAAACTTATCGTTTATTTTTTTATGATATCCGATATGCAATACCGAAAGTACCTCAGCTCTGGCACTTAAATCTCCCAGATTAAAAGATTTGCCGATATAATCTCTGTTTCCGTTTAAAGCAAGTAAGGCAGGATCTTTAGGAACGTACATAAAAAAATCAAATTCCTGATACATTCCAAATGAAACATAAGAACGGCTTTCTCTGCCTCCTACTCTAAATCCGCCTGAAAAAATTTCCAACTGCTGATTGGTCATTACTTTATCGTTTCGAGATGTATTATTAAGTACGTTTCGAACTTTTTGATTAAAATCTACACCATTATCTGCAAATAAATCATAGGCAGTAAAACCTTTCGATCCTACATTAGCTGAAATTCCGGATAAAACAGGAAAGCCAAAATAATATTTATAAGAAACATCTGCACCTGGATTAACAAGCAAAGATTGTGGAATTTGTGTAAAATTATACAGTACTTCTTTATTTTGAGCAAAACAAGAAAACTGAAAAACGGCAAAGAAAATCAGACTTAACTTTCTCATTCGATTACTAAATAAACTGTTGCACTTGATCTTAATTTTAGATTTCCTAAACTTTGACTATTTAAAGGGTCGCCTGAAGCTACTAAAACTACGAATCCAATTTTAGTAGTTTGTTTTAAAAGATTCAAACGCTCATTTTCAAAAACTTCTGTGGGATATTTTATAACATTGGAACCTCCTGTGTAGGCAGGAACTGTGTAAGAAATAGTTTGCAGGATTTCGTTTTGGTCATTCATCAAAAGCATGTTTAGAGCAAAAGTGCGTTCAATGGTGTTTTCGATTTCGAAATCGAATTCTGCTTTTTTTAATCGTTCATTAAAAAACTTATCTCTAAATACAGTAAAATTCCTTACATCATAGGCAATATTTGTGCTTCCGTCATCTATAAGCTGATTTGCCGGAATATCGAAGTAAGCAAGATTTGCTACCACAACAGGCTCTAATTTTAAATCTTTTATCTGATCAAAATCTAATTCACTCGAACAGGAAAAAAATAAAAAAGTACAAAGAAGTACACTTAAGAGGCTGCGTTTAGAATATGGTATCATGGCTAATAGTATTTCAACACTAAATATAACGTTTAATGTTTATAATCCTTATCGAAGGTAGGTAAATATAACTATTAATTAATGAAACTTTCCAAACAATTTTGAAGCTTCATTGTAAGCACTTTCAAAACTTAAAGAATTTAAACCAGTATATTTTTTGTTTGCAGTAAAATAAGAAACCAGTTTTTCTGTAGGCATGTTTCCTGTGAGTTTATCAGTTGCCATCGGACAGCCTCCAAATCCCTGAATGGCTCCGTCAAAACGTACACAACCAGCTTTTGCTGCCGCATCAATTTTTTCAAACCAAGTATCTGGTGTAGTATGCAAATGGGCTCCAAATTCAATTTTCGGATATTTCGGAATTAAATGAGAAAACAAATAGGTAATAACTTCTGGTGTAGAAGTTCCAACAGTATCCGAAAGTGATAGAATTTTTACTCCCATACCGGCAAGTTTTTCTGTCCACTCTGCTACAATTTCGACATTCCACGGATCTCCGTAAGGATTTCCAAACCCCATTGAAAGATAGGTTACAACTTCTTTCTTTTTCTTATCGGCCACTTCCAGAATTTCTTCTAAAGTCACCAAAGATTCTGCAATAGTTTTGTGTGTATTACGCATCTGGAAATTCTCTGAAATAGAAAATGGAAATCCCAGATATTGAATCTGCTCGTATTCTGAAGCCGTTACTGCTCCCTGTGTATTAGCAATAATAGAAAGCAGTTTACTTGTGGTTTGAGACAAATCCAGTTGTTCTAAGACAGCAGCAGTATCCTGCATCTGCGGAATAGCTTTTGGAGAAACAAAACTTCCAAAATCAATAGTATCAAAACCTACTCTAAGCAAAGCCTGTATATAGGAAACTTTATTTTGGGTCGGAATAAAATCTCTTATGCCTTGCATGGCATCTCTGGGACATTCAATGATTTTGATTTCTTTATTCAAAGCGTATTCATTTGTAAAGGCTAAGTTAGTTTCTTTTTTAATGAAATAAAAGAGAATTTTACTGAATGACATTATTACTCAATATCGTAATACTTTATTTTATTACACAAATATGTAATAAGTTAAAATATTACCGAAAAGTGTAATAAATAAACTTATTACTTATATTTGTAATAGAAACTTTATAATTTTAAGTATATTTGGTTATGACTAGTGTAATAACAGGAGACATAATTGGTTCACGACAACAGGAATCAGAACATTGGGTTGAGGATTTAAAAAGGATCTTAGCTCCTTTTGGCGCTACGCCAAGTCAATGGGAAATCTATCGTGGTGATGAATTTCAGGTTGAAGTTTCAAATCCTGAACAAGCTTTAATTACTGCTATTTTGATAAAAGCTCGTCTGCGAGCCATAAAATCGGATGCCAGAATGAGCATTGGTTTTGGAGATAAAACACATGATGCCGAAAAAATATCTGAAAGTAATGGTTCTGCATTTATACATTCCGGTGAACTTTTTGAAACCTTAAAAAAACAGAAAGTCACCTTAGCATTACGAACCGGCGACACCAATTTTGATGAAAAACTCAATTTAATGTTACAACTGGCGTCAACTTTTATGGACAGCTGGCTGGTTCAATCTGCAGAATTTGTTGCTGTTGCAATAGAAAATCCAACACTTTCACAAGAAGAATTGGGACAAAAATTAGGTATCAATCAGGCAGCCGTAAGCAGAAGACAAAAACGAGCTCAATTTGAACTGGTCATGCATTTAGATCGATATTTTAGAACTCAGATAAAACAACTCTCAATATTATGATTTTATTCGTAAAACTCCTTTTAGCGCATTTGTTAGGTGATTTTATATGGCAGCCTGGATCATGGGTAACCGATAAAGAAACTAAAAAACATAAAAGTATTTACTTATATATCCATATTATTCTTCATGGAATTCTAGCAGCAATTCTGGCAGGAGAAATCCGATTTATACCTTATGCGATTTTAATTGCTGTAACGCATGGTATTATCGATTTGATCAAATTAAATTTTCAGAAAAAGAAAAACAAACGCACCTGGTTTGTCGTTGACCAAATTGCTCATATTCTCGTTTTGATTGGTGTTGTACTTTTATATGAAAATAAAAATATCCCTCCTTTTTGGCAGGAAAATGTATTTTGGATTTACTTAACCGGTATTTTACTGCTTACCAAACCAACATCCATTTTTATCAAAACAATTATCTCAATATGGGCACCTGAAAGTAAACTCAATAATCAGGATAATTCCTTAGTAGCCGCTGGAAATTATATCGGAATTCTGGAACGTCTGTTTGTTTTCGGATTTATCCTAACCAATCATTTTGAAGCCATCGGATTTCTTTTGGCCGCTAAATCTATTTTCAGATTTGGAGATTTAAAAGAAGCAAAAGACAGAAAATTAACCGAATATGTTTTAATTGGCACTTTAATCAGTTTTGGAATCGCGATTCTTGCCGGATTATTAGTTCAAATGTTATTACAATTGTCCTAAAACTTTCTTATTGATAGCTTTTATCAACGCTGGCCCTTCGTAAATAAAACCAGTGTACAATTGCACTAAACTTGCACCTGCATTAAGTTTTTCAATGGCATCGTCAGCAGAATGAATTCCTCCTACTCCAATAATCGGGAAAGCTTTATTGCTTTTTTCCGAAAGAAAACGAATTACTTCTGTAGATCGTTTTGTCAATGGTTTTCCGGACAAACCTCCAGTCTCTGTTTGGTTTGAAGACTGCAAACCTTCTCTCGAAATTGTGGTATTGGTAGCAATTACACCAGCAATCTGAGTTGTTTTTACAATATCAATGATATCTAATAATTGCTCATCTGTAAGATCCGGAGCAATTTTCAATAAGATTGGTTTTACTTTTAGGGTACTTGTTTTTTGTTTTTCAACATTTCTGTTCTGTAAAGTTTGCAACAAAGCCGTTAAAGGTTCTTTATCTTGCAACGCTCTTAAATTTGGCGTATTTGGAGAACTTACATTTACAACAAAATAATCAACATGATCATACAAAGCATCAAAACAAATGATGTAGTCTTTAACTGCATCTTCGTTGTCAGTGACCTTATTCTTTCCTATATTTCCTCCAATTAAAACCCCTGAATTTTTCTTCAAACGTTCAACAGCTTCCAGAACTCCACCATTATTAAATCCCATTCGGTTAATAATTGCCTGATCTTCTTTTAAGCGAAATAAACGTTTTTTCGGATTTCCTTCTTGTCCAACTGGTGTTACCGTTCCAATTTCGATAAAACCAAAACCAAAATCACCTAATTCTTTATACAGTTTTGCGTCTTTATCAAATCCTGCCGCCAGTCCAACGGGATTTTTGAATTTAATTCCGAAAACTTCTCTTTCTAATCGGCTGTCTTTTACTTCGTAGATTGCTCTTATGATTGATGAAACTCCCGGGATTTTTGAAATGAATTTAACAAATGAAAAAGTAAAGTAATGCACTTCTTCAGGATCAAACCAAAAAAGTATCGGACGAATTATCAATTTATACATAAGAGTTGTGTTGTTATTTTTTCGGATGCAAATTTAAATAATATAGTTTAAAAAGGTGCTTTTTTTACCTAAACAAATAAATTCTATTTTGTTTGATTATACTGCTTATAACTAAAAAGATTCTAAAAAAATCCTAGGGATTATTCAAAAAGCAGTTTTTTTTTGGTTGCAAATTATAAAATGAAACCTATTTAGGTCAGTTTTTAACCTTATCAATTTTCTTAAGATCTAAATTTGAATTACTTAAGATTTTTCAATCAAAAAATAAAACAAATATTAAATCCTAAATAATTATAATCATGCGAACAAGTACAAACTTATTTTTAAAGAAAAGTCTTTTTCTGTTCTTGGCATTTCTGTCATTTGGTTTAGTATCAAAATCAATAGCTCAGGCAGATCCACGAGAAGTCCGAAAAGAGAACTTTAAAGGCGTCATTGAACTTGATGTAAGGAATTCTAAAGCCGATTGGAAACCCTATACATTAAAATCGGCACCAGAAGGTGCTCCGAATGTTCTATTTATTTTATATGATGACACAGGGCAAGCCGCTTGGTCTCCCTATGGCGGAGGTATTAATATGCCAACAATGCAAAAATTAGCTGATAACGGTATTATTTATACACAATGGCACACTACAGCATTATGTTCTCCAACACGCTCTACTTTATTAACAGGTCGTAATCATCACTTAAATGGTATGTCATCTATTACCGAAACAGCAGATGGTTATCCAGGAGCAAATGCACGTATCCCTAAACAATGTGCGACAATTGGGCAAGTATTACAAGAGGCAGGCTGGAGTACTTTTTGGATCGGAAAAAATCATAATGTTCCTGAGCAAGATGTTGCCTCAGGTGGCTCTAGATCACAATGGCCAACTCAAATGGGATTTGACCGCTATTATGGTTTCATTGGAGGCGAAACTAATCAATGGTATCCAGACTTAGCAGAAGACAATCACTTTATTGAGCCGCCATACACTCCAGAAGAAGGTTATCACTTATCTAAAGATTTGGCAGATAAAGCAATTGAATACATCAAAGATCAAAAAGCGACTAACCCTTCAAAACCATGGTATATGTGGTACTGTCCTGGTGCAAACCATGCACCGCATCACGCTCCAGAGGAATACATTGCTAAATACAAAGGAAAATTTGACAGTGGTTATGAAGCATACCGCGATTGGGTTTTACCTCGAATGATTGCTAAAGGAATTTTACCTAAAGACACCAAAAATAGTCCCCTAAATTTTTTACCTCCAAATCTTGCTAATCCAGCAGATTACGTAAAACCATGGGATAAATTAAGTGCTGATGAGAAAAAATTATTCTCTAAACTAGCTGAAGTTTATGCTGGTTTCTCAGAATATACAGATGCACAAGTAGGACGCGTAATTGAGTATTTGGAAAAAACAGGCCAATTAGAAAACACTGTTGTTATTTATGCCGCTGATAATGGGGCTTCTGGAGAAGGATCTCCATCTGGCTCAGTAAACGAGAACAAATTCTTCAATGGTTACCCTGATGAGTTATCAGAAAACTTGAAATACTTAAATAAACTGGGAGGACCAGACACTTACGAACATTATCCTACAGGATGGGCCGCAGGATTTACCGGGCCATACAAAATGTTTAAACGTTATAGTAATTATGCCGGAGGAACTTGTGATCCATTAGTAATTTCGTGGCTAAAAGGTATTAAAGCAAGAGGTGAAGTACGTGACCAGTACCACCATTCGACAGACATTGTGCCAACTATTTTAGACATTTGTGGAGTAGAAATGCCTAAAACATTTAATGGTGTTGGCCAATATCCACTTTCTGGAGTTTCTATGCGTTATACATTTGATGCCAAAGCAAATGCACCAACACAAAAACATGTTCAGTATTATACTATGTTAGGCACAAGAGCTATATGGAAAGATGGATGGAAAGCTGTTGCTGTTCACGCTCCGCTAACAGGAACAGGCAAATTTGACAAAGATGTTTGGGAACTATACAACGTAGCTGTGGATAGATCCGAAACTAATAATTTGGCTAAAAAAAATCCAGATAAATTAAAAGAATTAGTAGCAGCGTGGTTTGACGAAGCTGATAAAAACTTGGTATTACCACTAGATGACCGTTCTGCAGTTGAAATTTTAGGTACCGAGCGTCCTTCACAAGAAAAGCCAAAAACCCGATATGTATATTATCCAGGCACATCGGCAGTTCCTGAAGGTGTTGCGGTAAATGTACGTGGTCGTTCATTCAAAATTGTAGGCGATGTAGATATTAAATCGGGAGCTTCGGGAGTAGTTTTTGCTCATGGATCGCGCTTTGGAGGACATACTTTATTCATCAAAGACAATAAACTATACTATGTTTATAATTTCTTAGGAATTCAGCCAGAACAAACTTTTGTTTCATCTTCTACCTTAACTCCTGGTAAACATGCCTTAGGATTTGAATTTGTGAGAGAAAGTACCGGTAAAAACGGAGAACAAATTGGTACAGGTCATTTATACATTGACGGCAAAGAAGTAGCCAAAGGCCCTATGAAAACACAACCAGGTAAATTCACACTTTCTGGTGATGGTCTTTGTGTAGGATTCGATAGTGGTGACGCTGTAAGTCATCAATATAAATCACCAGGTACTTTTAAAGGTGGAGAAATCTTAGGTGTTGGTGTTGATATTAGCGAACAAAGCTATGAAGACCTTAATAAAGAAGCTTTAAGAATTATGAAAAGCGAGTAGTCTATATAAAACAAAATTAAAGAGGTATTTCTATCCTGAAAAAAGTGAATAAAATACCTCTTTTTTATTAAAGATTTAAAACTAAATCACAATGACTAGTACAAGCCATCTTAAAAAAACACTTTTTCTGATAGCCATTTTTTATTTAATCATTCAAAACAAAATCGAAGCTCAGGAAAGTGAAGAAAAAGCCTTTAGTCCACATCACCAGATAGGACTTTCTATTAATCATGTTCATGTTTTCGAAGGCCGCGATGACGAAGGAAACCGGGAAGTTTTAAGTCTTCCTGCATGGGGACTAGACTATACTTTTCAGTTCAAAGAAAAATGGGCAATCGGGCTTCATACCGACTTTATTATAGAAAAATTTAAAGTCGAAAAAAATCTTGCCAGCGGAGAAGACAAAGAAACTGTTGAAAGAAGTTACCCCATTGCTCCTGCTTTAGTGGGAATTTATAAACCTAATGAACATTGGAGTTTTCTACTAGGATTTGGTGGTGAATTTGCCAAAGAAGAAGACTTCTTCTTAACTCGCGCGGGCGTAGAATATGGGTACGAATTACCAAAGGGCTGGGAAATTTTCGGTACCACAAGTTATGACTTCAAATGGAATGCTTATGACAGCTGGGGAATTGGTTTAGGAATTGCAAAAAACTTTGGAGGAAAATAAGCTTTAAAAGCAAGTAAAAACAATACAACCCGTAAGCCTATGTTTAGCCATCAAAATAAAATACAGATCTGGAAATATTTTCTTTTGTTCGGAATATTATTTATTGGTTTAAAAGGAATTTCTCAAGAAGAAGTAAAAAAAGACACTACAAAAATAATGAGTGTCCGATATGGAGATAAAGGATTTGAATTGCGAACAAATGACAATAAGTTTTTGTTCCAATTACATAGCAGACTTCAATTTCGTTTTTCGACACCTTACGATACCGATCCTCTAACTTATGACGATTACAGTCAGGATGCCAAAACCACTTTTAAAATAAATCGAGCGAGATTAAAAATAGGTGGTCATGCCTTTGAACCCTGGCTGAAATATTATTGGGAATACGAATTAAGTCAGTCCAACTTGCTCGATTTTAGATTAATGATTGAGAAATGGGATTTTCTGAGTTTTAAAGTAGGACAATGGAAAACTGAGTTTACACGGGAACGTTTCATCAGCAGTGGCGAACAACAAATGGTAGAAAGATCTCTTATCAATAGACCTTTTACAGTTGACAGACAATTAGGAGCCGAAGTTTACGGTCATTTAAAAGGAAAAGGAATCGCCGATTTTAATTATTGGTTTGCCGCCTTAACAGGAACTGGACGTGGAAGCACCTCAAATGATGATAATAATTTAATGTATTTTGGAAGGGCACAATGGAATTTCTTAGGAAGGTTTCTCGATTTTGAAGGCTGTGATTTGGAATTTCACGAAAAACTAACTCCTATTATTGCTTTTTCAGCTATAACAAACCGAAGTCCTTATACCCGTTTTTCTCAAGCAGGAGGCGGTTCGCTTGACGGATTTGAAAATGGTTTAGCCGGACAATACAGAGTAAATCAGTGGAATTTGGAAACCGCGTTTATGTACCGTGGTTTTTCATGGCAGAGCGAGTGGCATACCAAAGAAATTATAGATAAATACAACAACAATGATATGACCGTCATGAAAGGGTATTACGCTCAGGCCGGATACTTCTTCCATCATGTTTTTCATTGGTGGCCACAACATCTTGAAATGGCAGTACGACATGCAGCTTACAGACCTGACTATTCCATTAAACAAAATCGGCAAGACGAATCGACACTGGCTTTTAACTGGTTTTTTAAAGGACATAAAAACAAACTTACTTCAGAAGTCAGTTATTTCAGTTTTCAGGACAAAACGTTGCCATTAGAACAAGGCTGGCGTTTTAGAATTCAGTGGGATATTTCACTCTAAAAACTAAAAAAGGACACACAAACTTTTCCTTTATTTCGATAAACGAGACATTTTTTTTTTATAACTTTAATTCATATAAATCACTGAAAATGAAAAACATATCCAAAACAGTAAGAAAATCAGCACTGATGTGTTTGATTGGAACATTTTTCCTTATTTCAACAGATAGTTTTGCACAACGTTTCGGAGGAGGAGGTGCTGCTCACAGAGGCGGAGGAGGAAACAGAGGCGGCAACATTGGCGGTGCGACACATACAAGACCTGCGCAAACCGCAAGACCCGCACAAACCACAAGACCTGGCTCAAATGGAGGAGGTATACAACGACCAACTAATTCTGCCAATAAGGTAACCAGACCGGCTAATTCTAACAATAAAATAACAAGACCAGCCAACTCCAATAATAAAACGGCGAGACCTGCAACAGCCGGGAATAGAAACAATAACAATAGAACCGGCAACAGAAACACAAACATAAGCGGCAATACCGTTAACAGAAACCGAAATAATGTAAACATTAATGTTAACAATAGTGTTCATGTTCGCAACAATCGCAACACTATCGTTAGACCCGGACCAAGACCTTACGTACGTCCGCCTTATGTATATGGTGGTTACCGATACAATTGTTATCATCCTTATTATCCTCGTCCTTATGTTCCTTTTTATTGGGGACCTGTTTGGCATCCGTGGGGCTTCTTTGTGGCAACTTTAGCAGTTACAGCAATCGTGGTCAGTGTAGAAAGCACACAATATCATTATGATCAGGGAGTTTGGTACACTTCGACAAGCGGTGGTTATACGGCAGTTCCGGCACCAGTTGGCGGTACAGTAAACAATATTCCAAGCGGAGCAGAAACGGTTAATACAGGAACGGTAAATAATTATTACTACGGAGGAACCTATTACGAAAAAGACGGAGGGAAATACACCGTTGTTGCTCCTACTGCCGGAACCATTGTAGAGAAATTACCTGAAGGCGGCGAAGAAGTAACTATTGGAGACGCTAAATATGTAAAATTTGGCGAAACCTATTATCAACCCGTACAAATAGATGGAAAAGACAAATATGAAGTAGTTCAGGTTGAGAAAGAATGATTTTAATTTTATTAATTCTATAAAATTACTATACTATTAAAAGTTATTTTTTATAATTTTATCCCATCTATTTGACAACCATAATATCAGATTAAAATTATTAACCATGAAAAATAAAACTTTTTGGATTTTTGCTATACTGACAATTTCCATCATTTCGCTTGCTTACAGTTATACCAAATTAATGGTGCCTAAAAAAGAAATAGCAGCTGCTGCAGGATGTCATGAAACTCCAAATACCTCTGAACCTTCAGTTTTTAAACCAACCATCGAAAACAAAAACAAACCAACCGGAAAAACACCAGAAGGAATGGTTTGGATTCCCGGCGGTGAATTCTCCATGGGAAGTAATGTTGAAGATGAAAGTTTATGCAGTATTAAAGGTGTTACCAAAGATGCAGCTCCAATTCATCGTGTGTATGTTGATGGTTATTATATGGATAAAACAGAAGTGACTAACGAAGAATTTGAAAAATTTGTGAAAGCTACAGGTTATGTAACAGTTGCAGAGCAAAAACCGACTAAAGAGGAATTTCCAACAGCCAGCGAAGAAGATTTAGTTACAGGCTCTGTTGTTTTTACTCCTACTCCATCGGCAGTAAATCTAAACAACTTTCTACAATGGTGGCGTTATGAACCCGGTGCAGACTGGAGACATCCTGAAGGACCACAAAGCACTATTAAAGGAAAAGAAAAATACCCTGTAGTTCATGTGGTTTACGAAGATGCTGCTGCTTATGCAAAATGGGCAGGAAAAAGACTTCCGACTGAAGCTGAATGGGAATTTGCTGCAAGAGGTGGAAAAACAGGAAATTTATACGCTTGGGGAAATACATTGAAACCGAATGGAAAATTTCAGGCTAATATCTATCAGGGACACTTTCCTATAAAAGATGGCGATACAGGAGAAGATGGATTTAAAGGAATTGCTCCGACAGCTCAATTTGCACCAAATGCCTACGGTTTATATGACATGGCGGGAAATGTTTGGGAATGGGTTAACGACTGGTACAGTGTAGATTATTACAAATCGTTAGCTGAAAGCGGTAAAACAATTAAAAATCCACAAGGTCCTGATGCTTACTACGATCCAAACGATCCAACAGAAGTAAAACGTGTACACCGAGGCGGTTCATTTTTATGTACCGATCAATATTGCACCCGATATATGGTAGGAACAAGAGGAAAAGGCGAAATCAGATCTGCCGCAAATCATGTTGGTTTTAGATGTGTAAAAAGTATTTAACAACTTTAAAATATTCGAAAGGGATTCTTTACAGAATCCCTTTTTTTATTGAATCAGATCATTAAAGCTAAATTTCGCGAGAGATATTTTTTTCTATATTTGCTAAAAATCTAAAAAAATGCAACATATCATAGATCGTTTTATCAGTTATATAACAATTGATACTGAATCAGATCCAAATTCACAAACAACACCAAGTACTCAAAAACAATGGAATCTTGCCAATAAATTAGTTGAAGAACTAAAAGCAATCGGACTTGAAGAAGTAACTATAGATGATAAAGCGTATATCATGGCGACGCTTCCAAGCAACGTAGATCATGAAGTTCCTACAATTGGTTTTGTTTCTCATTTTGATACTTCACCAGATTTCAGCGGTGCAAATGTGAAACCGCAAATCGTTGAAAATTACGACGGAAAAGATATTGTTTTGAATGCTGAAAAAAACATTGTTTTGTCTCCAAACTATTTCAAAGACCTATTACTATATAAAGGACAAACGATCATCACTACTGACGGAACAACTTTGTTAGGCGCTGATGATAAAGCCGGAATTACAGAAATTGTTTCAGCAATGGAATATTTAATCCAGCATCCGGAAATTAAACACGGAAAAATCAGAATCGGTTTTACTCCAGATGAGGAAATCGGACGCGGAGCACATCATTTTGATGTTGAAAAATTCGGAGCACAATGGGCTTATACCATGGATGGAAGTCAGATTGGTGAATTAGAATATGAAAATTTCAATGCTGCCGGAGCAAAAATTACTTTTAAAGGAAAAAGCGTTCATCCTGGTTATGCCAAAGGAAAAATGATCAATTCGATGCTTTTGGCTAACGAATTCATTAATGAACTTCCGAAAGGCGAAACTCCTGAAGAAACAAAAGGTTACGAAGGTTTTTTTCACGTTCACCATATCAAAGGAAATATCGAAGAAACTGTCTTAGAATTGATTATTCGTGATCACAACAAAAAGAAATTCGAAAGACGAAAAGAACTGATTCATAAAATTGCTAAAAAATTCAATAAGAAATTTGCCAAGAAATTCGGTGAAGATATTGTAATTCCTATCGTAAAAGACCAATATTTCAATATGAAAGAAAAGGTTCTTCCTGTAAAACATATTGTTGATATTGCAGAAAAAGCAATGAGAGAATTAAACATCAAGCCAATCATTAAACCTATTCGAGGTGGAACTGATGGTTCTCAATTATCTTTTATGGGATTACCTTGTCCGAACATTTTTGCGGGCGGACATAATTTTCATGGAAAATACGAATATGTACCGGCAGAAAGCATCCAAAAAGCAACTGATGTAATTGTAAAAATTGCTGAATTAACTGCGATTCCGGGTATTTTTGACGCACCAGAAAAAACTAAAAAAAGAAGATAATTTGGGAAATCAATCCGAAAATAAAGGCATTTGGAAGTACAGTGAGAAATGGGAAGAAGAATTACTTCTTCTTAAAGCTATCCTTGACAAAACAGAACTAACCGAAACCACAAAATGGGGCGGTCCGGTTTATGTATACGGAAAAAAGAATGTCGTAGGAATTGGTGGTTTTAAAGACTATTTTACCATTTGGTTTTTCAACGGCGTTTTCCTGAAAGACCCTAAAAAGAAACTGGTAAATGCTCAGGAAGACATAACAAAATCTTTAAGACAATGGCGTTTTACTTCTAAAGAGGAAGTAAATGAAAAAGAAGTTTTAGAATATATTTATGAAGCCATTGAAAACGAAAAACAGGGAAAAGTAATAAAACCTGCTAAAAAAGAAGCTATTATTTCTGAATTGCTAAATAAAGAAATGGAACAAAATCCTGCCTTAAAAGAAGCTTTTGAAAATTTCAAACCTTACAAACAATATGAGTTTCTAGAATATATTGAATCGGCTAAACAGGAAAAAACAAAACTTGCCCGAATCGAGAAAGTTGTTCCAATGATTTTGCAGAATATTGGACTGAATGATAAATATAGGTAATTGAAATTCCAAATTTTAAAATTCCAAATTCCAATCTATACAAAGAAATTCCTTGTCAAAGTTTAAAACTTTGACAAGGAATTTCTTTTTTTGTCATCCTGACGAAGGAAGGATCACACTAGAAACTCCGCAAAGTATGGCAGAAAATCTTTGTAGACTCCCGAGCGTGATCCTTCCTTCGTCAGGATGACAAAACAAGACAAAAAAAATCCCAAACTCCTATTTGGAATTTGGGATTTTTAAAATATTGTAATTTAAAATTTATGCTTTTTTATTCAAAGCAGCACTCAATTCTAAAGAAATAGCAGAACGCTCTAATTTTAATTTTCCTGACATTGTTTCGATTACAACAGTAGTTTCTGCTAATTCAGCAATTTTACCATGGAAACCACTTTTTGTCACTATTTTGTCACCTACTTTAAGGCTGTTTTCGAATTCTTTTTCATTTTTCGCTCTTTTTTGCTGTGGTCTGATCATGAAAAAATAAAGAACCACAAACATTAAAAGAAATGGCGCAAATTGAGTTAATTGTTCCATAATTTAAATTTGTTTTTGATTTATAATTAATATTTTTTGGAATTTGTCTTTTCTAAAATTGGAATTTCTTCACTTTTACATTAATCCTCTTCCAGTTTTCAGCATCTTTTTATTAGCTGTAAGCTCTTTTACCAGATTATCTAAAATTCCGTTGATAAAAATACTGCTTTTTGGAGTAGAATACTCTTTTGCAATCTCTAAATATTCGTTAAGAGTTACTTTTACAGGAATCGATGGGAATTTAACAAATTCACAGATCGCCATTTTTAAGATAATAGTATCAATTTCGGCAATACGATCGCTGTCCCAGTTTGGTGTTTTGTCTTCGTATTCTTTAGCGAAAGCGGTTTCATTTAAAATTGTTCTTCTAAACAAATCTTTAGCAAAATCTTTATCCTCAACATCTTTGTACAATTTAGGCACTCTAAAATCATCCGAATCTTCTGTTTTAATGGCTTTCAATTGTTTCACAATATGTGTATTTACAACTGGAATATCATCAACCCACGTTAATTTATCATCCTCTAAATACTCATATAATTTTTCATTCGGAACAATTACGTTTTCAAACAAATCAATAATAAATTGCCTGTCTTCTTCAAACGTATTGACATTATTCGACATGTATTTTTTATAGATATCACTTGCTTTAACATCATTTAAAAGCAAAATAATATAATCGTCGTTTAATGACCAGTTGTTGATTTTACGATTTTCTAAAGCGATGCTAAGAGAGTTGCTTTCGGCAAGAAGTTGAAAAATTTTATTTTTTACAAATTTTTCATTTGGATTACGTTCTGCTGCAGTAGCAAGATGTTTTTTACTTGACAGATGTAAATAAACGGCTTCTTTTTTACAAATTTCTATCAATGAAGAAAGCATTATAAGATATAGATCCTGAATATTATCAATGCTGTAAAAAAGAAATTTCTCTTCTTTTTCCATATTATCAGAACCGCTTTGATGCATTGCATAAATGGATTGCATTACTTTAACGCGTATGTGTCTTCTATTTACCACCTCGTAAGAACATTTAAAAATTAGTCTGCAAAAGTATAACTTTTGAAGCGTATTCTAAAATTAATTCGTAAAAAAGTCGCCTTTTTAGTAGTCAGTTTTCAGGATTTAGTGGTCAGTGAGCAGTTTTTAGTGAGCAGTACCAAACATTCGCAAAAAAAATCTCAGTTACAGATTAAACTGTAAACTGAGACTTTAAGACTGAACACTTAAAAAAAGTGAACACTGAACACTTAATTACTTCGCCGCGTTCTCTATTCTTCTTTGATCAATTCTGTTTTGAGCAATTGTAAGAGCCGCTTTATGCGTTGTTGTCATATTATTTTTAGCAGCAAAATCTATAATCTCTAAAGTTGTATTATAGATGTTTTCTGTTTTACTCATGATTTCAGCTTTACCATAGTTTGCCAATTCAGCATAAACATTGATAATTCCACCCGCGTTAATTAAGAAATCCGGAGCGTATAAAATTCCTCTTTCCTGCAATCTTGCACCGTGAACATTTTCGTCTGCTAATTGATTGTTGGCAGCACCTGCAATCACTTTAGCTTTAATTTTGTTCACTGTGTTATCATTGATTGTTGCTCCCATTGCACAAGGCGCGTAGATATCAACATCTGCTGTATATAAATCTTCACCAGTGTAAATGGTCGCGTTATATTTTGAAGCAACCTGATATAATTTTTCTTCGTTAATATCAGAAATCGTTACCTGAGCTCCTTCTTTAGTTAAATACTCAACCAAAGTTTCTCCTACGTGTCCAATTCCCTGTACCAAAACTTTTTTACCATCCAAAACATCAGTACCAAACTGACTTTTAGCAGCTGCTTTCATACCTAAATAAACTCCGTAAGCTGTAATTGGAGAAGGATTTCCGGAACCACCTCTCTCTTCAGAAATACCCGTAACATAAGGTGTAACATCTCTAACGGTATCCATGTCTTTAGTTTCCATCCCTACATCCTCTGCAGTAATATATCTTCCGCTAAGTGAATGAACGAATTCACCAAACTTACGCATTAATTCAGGTGTTTTTTGTGTTTTAGCATCACCGATAATTACGGCTTTACCTCCACCAATATTAAGTCCAGTAATGGCAGATTTAAACGTCATACCTCTGGAAAGACGTAAAACATCGTTTAAAGCTTCCCATTCTGTGTTATAATTCCACATTCTGGTTCCTCCCAAAGCTGGCCCCATAACCGAATTATGAATACCAATAATTGCTTTTAAACCTGTATCTTTGTCATTGCAAAATACAATTTGTTCGTGATCGTCAAAAGATAATTGACCAAAAACAGGATCCATTTTTTGAAGTTCCTTTCCAGTTGCGAAAGTTGCATCCATAGCGCTAGTATTAATTAGGTTAAAATTATGAATTCGTCAAAAAGACAAACCAAACATAATTAAAAAATACACAAGTGCTAATTTTTTATCTTTAAAATAACAATATCACAATATAATTGTTTTGATTAAATCGCAAATTATTATAATTTTATTTAATAATAATTCTTAAATACAAATCAATTCAATATCATATTTCTTAAAAAAATGAAAGAATTAAGCTATTTAAACAAATATTTCATCAAATATAAATACAGTTTTTCACTTGGAATTTTAACCACTATAATCGCACAAATATTTTCATTATATACTCCAAAGCTCATCAGTAAGTCTTTAAATGCTATTGAGAATTTTGACAAACTATCTGCTGCAGACCAAAAATCAGAAATTGTAATTTCCGCTTATCGTCAGGATTTAATCCATAACGTATTATTAATCATTGGCACTACGATTGTAGCCGGCTTTTTAACGTTTTTAATGCGTCAGACTTTAATTGTAATGTCCCGCCATATTGAATTTGACTTGAAAAATGAAGTTTTTAGACAATATGAAAATCTATCACAGACTTTCTATAAACAAAACCGTACGGGAGATTTAATGAACCGTATTAGCGAAGATGTTTCGAAAGTCCGCATGTATGTTGGACCGGCAGTTATGTACACTATTAATACCGCTATCCGTTTTGCGATTGTTATATTATATATGTATAATGTATCTCCGCGTCTTACATTATATACGATATTACCGTTACCGATTCTTTCTTACTGCATTTTCAAACTAAGTTCCGAAATCAATAAACGAAGCACGACTTTCCAGCAATACCTTTCCAAGGTTTCCAGTTTTACTCAGGAAATTTTTTCAGGAATCCGTGTAATCAAAGCGTATTCTTTAGAAAATCAGCATCAGAATAATATGGTTGATCTTGCCGAAGAAAGCAAACGTAAAAGTTTAAGCCTGGCAAGAGTTCAATCTTTATTTGGCCCTTTAATGATTGCCCTTATTGGAATCAGTAATTTGGTTGTAATTTATTTTGGAGGCGTTATGTACATCAACGGAAGTATCCCGAATATCGGAACTATTGCCGAGTTTATTTTATATGTAAACATGCTGACCTGGCCTGTTGCTTCTTTAGGATGGGTTTCTTCTATGGTTCAGGAAGCAGAAGCTTCTCAAAAACGTTTAAATGAATTTTTGAAAATCGAGCCGGAAATCAAAAACAACAACGAAAACGCATCCGATATCCAAGGAACGATTCATTTTGACAATGTTTCCTTTACTTATAAAGATACTAATATTGAAGCGCTGAAAAATATTTCTTTTACAGTGAAAAAAGGAGAAACACTTGCCATTTTAGGAAAAACTGGTTCCGGAAAATCAACCATCCTTTCTTTGATTTCAAGATTGTATGATGTAACCGAAGGGGAAGTAAAAATTGACGAAAACGAAATCAGCACTTTAAACCTAAACGATCTTCGAAACAATATCGGAATTGTGCCTCAGGATGCTTTCTTATTTTCGGATACTATCAAAAACAATATCAAATTCGGAAACCAGAATGCAACGGATGAAGAAGTCTATGAAGCAGCCAAAAATGCAGTGGTTCATGATAACATTATCGCCTTTAACAAACAGTATGACACTATTTTAGGAGAAAGAGGAATTACTCTTTCCGGAGGTCAGAAACAGCGTGTTTCTATTGCAAGAGCCATTATTAAAAACCCTGCAATCTTACTTTTTGACGATTGCTTATCAGCAGTCGATACAGAAACTGAAGAAATGATCTTGAATAATTTATTTGAGATTTCGAAAGACAAAACAACCATAATTGTAAGTCACCGAGTGTCATCTGCCAAGAATGCAGACAAAATTATCATACTTGAAGATGGTAAGATTATTCAACAAGGCTCTCATAATCAATTAATAAATCAGGAGGGTTATTATGCGTCGTTATATTTAAAACAACTTTCGGAAAAAGAATTACTTTAATTGTTGCGTAATAGATAATTTTTTATGATTTTTGAGTACTATTAATTCCAAAAATGATAGAACGTATTATGAGAGAAAATGACATGTTAGAAAAAGAAGAGATTTTTTCTAAAGTATTACGAGCAGGAAGAAGAACTTATTTCTTTGATGTGAGAGCTACCAAAGCTGATGATTACTATATTACTATTACCGAAAGCAAAAAGTTTACTGAGGAAGATGGTTCATTTCACTTCAAAAAACACAAAATTTACTTATACAAAGAAGATTTTGGCGCTTTCGCAGAAATATTAGAGGAAATGACTTCTTATGTTTTGAACCACAAAGGCGAAGAAGTAATTTCTGAAAGACATCAAAAAGATTTCAAAAAAGAATATAATTCAGATAAATCTGAAAGTTCAAGATCAAGCTTTACAGATATTGATTTTGATGATATTTAATTCAAAATAAACTTTACAATAAAGTAAGAGTCCAAATTGTTCAGCATTTTGGACTTTTTTTATATATTTAGGTTTTACGTTAGGAGTTATAAGTTATAAGTTAAATGTTAAACTTTAACTTTTTACCAGCACATAACTCTTAACGCATAACTTTCAAATCAACTTTAATTAAATGAAAAAAATAATCATTCTTTTAAGTTTCTTCTTCCTTGCAATTTCTCTTTCTGCACAGAATCTAGAATACGAAACGAAAAATAACATCCAATATTATAATGCAACCCTAAACAAATCTGACAAATATATCAACGAAAGATGCGTACTCGATATTTATTATCCTAAAAATAAAAAAGATTTCGCTACCATTATTTGGTTTCACGGCGGTGGATTGACTGGTGGAAATAAAGAAATTCCAGAGGCTTTAAAAAATAAAGGCTTTGCAATTATTGGAGTAAATTACAGACTATCACCAAAGGCAAAAGCAGCAAAAGCAATTGAAGATGCAGCCGCAGCAGTTGCCTGGGCTTTTAATAATATTGCAAGTTACGGTGGTGACAAATCTTCTATTTTTGTTTCCGGACATTCTGCCGGAGGATATTTAGCGATGATGATCGGTTTAGACAAAAAATGGCTTCAAAAAGAAAATATTGATGCTAATCAGATTGCCGGACTTATTCCGTTTAGTGGGCAATGTATCACACATTTTGAAATTAGAAGAGAAAACGGAATTCCGGAAAAACAACCCACAATTGACCCTTTTGCTCCTTTATTTCATGTTCGCGCCGATGCTGCGCCGTTGTTATTAATTACCGGAGACCGTGAATTGGAAATGCTGGGGCGTTACGAAGAAAATGCTTATATGGCAAGAATGATGAAACTGAACGGACATAAAGAAACCAAACTTTATGAACTGGATGGTTACGGCCACGGAATGACAGAACCCGCTTTTCCATTATTAGTAAATGAAGTAAACCGAATTTTAAAAGAACATCAAAAATAATCACTAAATAAAAATCCACGGCAATGGAGACACAACTTTTAATTATACCAGGACTCGGAGATTCTGGAGAAAAACACTGGCAGACCTTTTGGCATGAAAAATTCGAAAACTCAATTCGTGTTGTACAGGACAATTGGGACGAACCTATTCGGGAAGAATGGATTGCACGCTTAAACGAGAATATTTTAAAACTAGACCAACCAACCATTTTAGTCGCGCATAGTCTGGCTGTTTCATTGGTTTTACATTGGGCAGAAAAATATAATAATCCGAATATTATCGGGGCTTTTTTAGTTGCTCCCGCGGATGTTGATTCACCTCAGCACACACCGGAATGTACGAGAAACTTCTCTCCGATTCCGCTTTACAAATTACCTTTTCCATCGGTAGTTGTAGCAAGCGAAAATGACCCTTATGCTTCTTTCGAAAGAAAAAAATACTTCGCTGAACAATGGGGAAGCGATTTTGTAAATATCGGCCAGCAAGGACACATTAATTCTGATTCTGATTTAAAATATTGGGAAGAAGGACAGTTCCTATTACAGAAGTTGATTGAGAACATTAAAAAGTAGTCAGTGTTCAGATTTTTAGTGTTCAGTTTACTAAAGTTTAAAATTGCTACTGAACACTAAAAACCTAAACACTGAACATTATCCAATTCGCAGTCCATTAGGTATTTTAAAATCCGGAGTCAATAAAACGACGTCTCCTTCCTCTCCTACTGCACCCAAAACCAGACATTCGCTCATAAATTTTCCAATTTGTTTTTTAGGAAAATTGATAACGGCAACAATCTGACGGTTTATCAAATCTTCTTTTTGATATCGTTTGGTAATTTGTGCCGATGATTTTCTAATTCCAATTTCTGAACCAAAATCGATTGTCAATTGATAAGCCGGTTTTCTTGCTTCAGGGAAATCGTTCACTTCTAAAATAGTTCCTACGCGCATGTCGGTACGCTCAAATTCATTCCAGGTTAAATCCATTTTTATAATTCTGTTAGATTTACAAACCTATTAATTTTGTAATGATCACGTTTAATTCTATAATCTTTTTTTAGGCTTTCACTTCTATTTTTACGGAATATGGAGAAAAACTAACATTAAAAAGATAGAAAATGGAAAATAGTTTGATGAATGCCAATCCTTCTCTTAGAGATTATGACTTTGATGTAAAACAGCACAATACTGATAAATATATAGAAACTGCCCAAAATGTTCGTCTTTATGTAAGAGATTATGGAAAAGGAAAACCAGTAATTTTAATTCACGGTTGGCCTTTGTCTAACGAAATGTGGGAATATCAAATCGAGTTTTTAGTTCAGAACAATTACAGAGTTATCGCTTATGACAGAAGAGGTTTTGGAAAATCGTCTCAGCCTTGGGATGGCTATGACTTTGACACTCTTACAGATGATTTAAGCGAAATTATTGAACAGCTTGAATTAAAAGAAGCTACTTTAGTTGGTTTTTCAATGGGCGGTGGCGAAGTGGTTCGTTACTTTAGCAGACATCACGGAAAAAGCATCACAAAAGCTGCTCTAATTTCATCTATTATTCCGTTTCTACTAAAAACGGAAGACAATCCTGATGGACGACCAGTAGAAAAAAGCGAAAATACAGCTGCATCCATAAAAGAAGACAGAATTGGTTTTCTGGATAATTTTGGCAAAATCTTTTTTGGTGTAAACATCATCAATAAACCTGTAAGCAACCCTCTGTTAGAATACTATAGAAATTTATGCTCGGCAGCTTCTCCAAGAGCAACATTACAATGTGCAGCTTCTTTAAATACAACCGATTTTAGAGACGAACTGAATACTATAAAAGTTCCCACTTTAATTATTCATGGAGATGATGATAAAGTGGTTTCAATGGATTTAACTTCAAAAAAAGCAGCTGATGCCATCGCAGATAATAACTTCATTGTTTATGAAGGCGCTCCACATGGTTTATTTTATACAGAAAGAGAAAAACTAAACGAGGATTTACTTCAATTTTTAAATTCTTAAAAAATAAAGAAAAGTATCCAAAGAGCAAGCCCAAAAAGCTAACTGCTTCTTTGGATATTTTTTATTCTTGTGCGCTTTTATTTACAGATTTTTAAAGCTATTTTTGAAAATCAAATTTCTAGTAAAATGGCACGTACAGAATCGACAATGCTTCCTTTAGGCACAATTGCACCCGATTTTTATTTAAAAGACACCAATTCCAACGATACTTTCTCATTTGAAGATTTAAAAGGATCTAAAGGAACTTTGGTTATGTTCATCTGCAATCATTGTCCGTTTGTACATCATGTTATACAGGAAGTTGTCATGATTGCCAATGATTATCGGGTTATGGGAATTGGCGTAATTTCTATTTCGAGTAACGATGTTGTAAAATATCCACAGGATTCTCCGGAATTAATGACGGAATTTGCATTGGAAAACAGAATCGATTTCCCATATCTGTACGATGAAAGCCAGGAAACAGCAAAAGCTTATCAGGCAGCTTGTACTCCGGATTTTTATTTATTTGATAATCAAGATAAATTATTTTATCGTGGACAATTGGACGACTCAAGACCTGGTAACGGAATTCCGCTTAGCGGAAGCGATCTTAGAGGAGCAATTGATGCCTTAATTTACAACAGAAGTTTAAAGGAACCACAAAAACCAAGTTTGGGTTGCGGCATAAAATGGAAGTAAATTACGCACTAAATTCAAAAAGATTAACTATCTTTGCAAATCAATTTAATCATCCTTATGGGAAATAAAATGCCATTTACAGCCTCTGAAAAGTCGTTTTGCTTTGCAAAGCCGCTTGCTGCTGTAATTATTTCACATAATAAGGCCTTTATTAATTAGGCCTCCGTCTACTTCAGTTTTCTTCTTTTTGACGGAGGATTTATATCAAGCTTAAACATTTCTTTATTTGACAAAATCAGTTTTTGATCAGATATTTTTTTGTTTTTTCCAGTTTAAACATTTTCGATTATTGTCTTTTTTAAAGACCAGAATGCATTTTTTTTATAAATCCAAAAGAAGAAAAATTACTCAGATAGTATAACAATAAATTCAATGTAGATATGAAACCAACACCCACTTTCTGTAAATCAGATTATCAATTTTTAAGAGAATTGATTTTAAAAAGCAAAAACTCAACAAATACTAAAGAAGCTAATCAGCTTTCGCAAGAATTGGATCGTGCTGTTATTAGCAAAGAAAGCGAACTGGACAGTTCTGTAATCCGAATCAATTCTATAGTAACAATTGAGGATGTGAAAGCAAAAAAACAAATGAAAATTCAAATCGTTTTACCATCTGCTGCAGATGTAAAACAATCTAAAATATCAATTCTGGCGCCGTTAAGTGTAGCTATTATTGGTTTTAAAGAAAATGACGAAGTAGATTGGGAACTGCCGGCTGGTATTAAAACATTAAAAGTAGTAGCTGTAGACAATTCGGCTGTTTCGCATTCTTAACTTTTTAAACACCTCATTCTGTGACGGTGTTTTTTTTATATCTATCTGAAAATAAAAAAACTGTTCAATCGAACAGTTTTTTTTATGCTTTTCAAAATTACAAACTATAATTGCGAATGAATGTAATCTGTAACCGACGCTAATTGAGTTTCGTCTAGCTTGGCTTTCTTACCCATTCTCACCAAAATTGGACTCCATTCTTCTTTTGTAAATTTTTTAGGATCGTACAATTTGTGGCATTTTGCACAATTGTTCTCGTACATGCTTTTACCGGCTTCTAATTCAGGTGTCAATGCAACTGTTTTAGAAGGTTCAGCAGGCGTTGAAGCAACAGCAGCCGTTTTTTGAGAACCACAGGCAACCATAAATAATGCAAGCCCTGCAAGGATTAAAATATTTTTCATCAGCTTTGTTTTTTTTATAAATATAAAAAAATCCCATATACCGTGGTATATGGGATTGCTATTTAAAACAATACTAAATTGCTTCTAAATTCTTATTTTACGTCCATTAATTCAACGTCAAAAATCAAAGTTGCATGCGGAGGAATAACTCCACCTGCACCAGATGGTCCATAAGCTAAATCAGAAGGAATTACAAAACGAGCTTTGTCTCCAACTTGTAATAAAGCAATACCTTCGTCCCAGCCTTCAATAACTTGTCCAATTCCTAATTTGAATTCGATTGGTTTTTTACGTGGGTAAGAAGAATCAAAAACTTTTCCGTTTTCTAAAGACCCTTCGTAGTGAACAGAAACCGTTTTACCAGCTTCAGCTCTTTTACCTTCCCCTTTTTGAATCATTTTATAACGTAAACCGCTTTCCGTTTTATCAAAACCAGCAGCTAATTGTTCCATTTTTGCTTCAGATTCTGCTTTTAAAGCTGCCTCTCTTTTCATTCTAGCACCTTTTAAAGAAATGAAAGCTTCGATTGCATTCCATTTTTGAGCTTCTTCTCCTACTCTGATAATTTCTACAGATTCTAATGCATCACCCTGAGCAACAGCATCAACAACATCCTGTCCTTCAACAACGTGTCCAAAAACAGTGTGCTTTCCGTCTAACCAAGGAGTTGGTACGTGAGTGATGAAGAATTGAGATCCGTTAGTTCCAGGACCAGAATTTGCCATAGATAAAACTCCCGGACGATCGTGTTTTAAGCTTGACACAAACTCGTCATCAAATTTATATCCTGGATCTCCTGTTCCAGTTCCTTTAGGACATCCACCCTGAATCATAAAATCAGCGATAACTCTGTGGAAGTTTAAACCATCATAGAATTTTTGTCCTTGAGGTTTTACTTTATTTTCCATATTTCCTTCTGCAAGAGCCACAAAGTTCCCTACAGTTCCAGGTGTTAAATCGTGTGTTAGTTTAACTAAAATCGAACCTTTGCTAGTGTTGAATTTAGCGTATATTCCGTTTTCCATTGTTGTTATTTTTTAATTGAACGCAAATTTACAATTAATTTCTTAATCAATTTGTGCTTTCTCTCTTTTAGATTTTGATTTATAAGTAAGTCCGTAAACCGTTAATGATACTAAAGATAAGACCATACAGCCAATTGTTACAGCGTGCCATCCACCTAATTTCCATAATAATAATCCGTATGCAGATCCTGCCGCGGTTCCTAAAAAGGTAAGTGACATAAATACTGTATTTAGTCTGTTTCTGGCTTCGGGCAATAAAGAATAAACACGTGTCTGATTAGAAATGTGAACGCCCTGAATACCAATATCTATAAATACAATTCCAATTGCGATTCCGATTACACTTTCGATTGAAAAGTAAAAAATCAGAAAGCTTATTAAAACTAATAAAATTCCATAACCTACTGCAATTCTGGAATTCCCTTTATCTCCAAGTTTTCCAACTAAAGGTGCAGCCAAAGCTCCGGAAGCCCCCACAATTCCAAATAAACCGATTGTAGCACTATTAAAGTTAAACGGTTCTCCGGAAAGCAATAAAACCATTGTAGTCCAGAAAGCGCCAAACTGAGCAAAACTGAAAACATTGATTGCCGTTGCTTCTCTTAAAACCGGCTGTGTTTTAATAAGCGTAAATAAGGATCTGATTAACTGTCCATAAGTTCCCTGAAACTGTGGTTTATTAACCGGGAATTTACTCTGAATCACAAAAAAGATCAGAAGACAGATTCCTGCAGCAATATAAAACATGGATCTCCAGCCTAAAACCTGACCAATAAATCCGCTTAACGTTCGCGAAAGCAAAATTCCAACCAATAATCCGCTCATAATGGTTCCGACCACTTTTCCTCGCTGCTCAGGTGCACTCATAGAGGCTGCCAAAGGCAAGATAAGCTGCGGCACAATAGAAGTAATTCCGATTAACAATGAAGCAATCTGTAAAACCAGAAAACTTTTGGCTGTTGCCGCAATCAGTAAAGCAATTACTGTTGCAAAAGTAGTCATTAAAATTTGCCTTTTTCTTTCGATTTTATCACCAAGCGGCACCATAAAAAACAATCCAATTGCATAACCTGCCTGAGTAAGATAGGTTATCGTTCCGGCATTGGCTTCAGGAATTTTAAATTCGTTAGCGATTAAAACAATCAAAGGCTGGCAGTAATAAAGATTTGCAACTATAAGTCCAGTGCAAACTGCCATAAAAAGTACATTTGTTTTGGATAAATTCATGCTGCAAAAATACCGATCTAATCTTAATTGAAACTTTAAAAAAGTTATAAAATTTTTAATTTTAAGATTAGATCAGAATTTCGACATCAAATTTTAATTGATTCTGAATCGTTTAGTAATTCAAAAAATCTTCTCTTGCCGGACTAAAAACATCTGTCAGCATTCCCGTTTCCAGACAGACAACTCCATGAATCGCGTGAGGCGGGATATAAAAACTATCGCCTTCTTTTAGAGTTTGCGTAACTCCGTTAATTGTAACATCAAAAACCCCGCTTGCAATGTATGTCGCCTGAGAATGATGATGTTCATGCAGAGTTCCTATTCCTCCTTTTTCAAAATGAACATTTACAATCATTACGCGATCATCAAAAGCCAGAATTTTACGTTTTATTCCATTACCTACTACTTCCCACTCTATTTCATCTCCTTTTATAAATTCTTTGCTAGTTTTCATTTTTATTTGTTTTTAATTTTTTCAAGATCTTTTTGCATCAAAGCTAACCCATCAGTCAAATGATTCTCTTTAAAGTATTTTTCTAATTCTTTTAACCTTTTACTATTATCGTATTCAATTCCCGAATTTAGTTTTCTTTGGCAAAGCGAACACAATCTTATTGAGTTAGAATCTGTTTCTGTCATACTATTGGTTCCATTCATAACACAATTTGCTACGATACAATGATGCAAACCAAACATATGACCTATTTCATGCGAGCAAATTTTCAGTAATCGTTCTAAGCACAAATTAAAATCTGCTTCTTTTTGCATTCTGTACATCGAACTCACTGCTATTTTCTCACTATAAGATGCCAGACCAAAAACATAATTCCATTCTGGTTTTGGATACAAATCCTTTTCAGTTACTGCCATTAATGCAATTCTTTTATCAGGACTTTCCTCCTTCAAAACATCAGTCAAAATATATCCTGCTAAAAACTGTTCCTGTCCAACATCGCCAATCCGTCTGGCTTTATTGGGAATAATATCATTGGAAGCATTTTCCAAAACTTTAGTTTCAAGCTGAAAAAATATTTGCAAATACTGCCGAACCAATTCAATCTGTTTTAACTGTGACGAATCAAATTTTCCAATTGGTTTCAAATAGATAATATTCTCTTCTTCGGTTGGAACAACATGTTTGGTACGAACAAATTGTTCAAAACTTTGTCCTTTTTCTTTATGAGAAAACAACCAATCGCCATAAGCAGGTTTTCCAAGCTTTACATCATTAACTTTAATATCTGTAAAATAAGGTTCCGGCGGTAATATTGACTGCGAAGCTAATTGTATTTTTGAATTTGTTTTTTCTTTTTTCTCAGATTGACAAGAACAAAAAATCACAAGAAACACCAAAAGAATTTTCTTCATAGATTGAAATAAAATTAGAGTATATTTTTAGAAATAAAATCACAACTTTCTTTAATCGAATCAAAAGAATCCCTCGCAAAATTATTTTCCTGCTCTACAAAAAAATGAACCATTCCGGATTGTTTTGCTGCTGCAAATAAAGGCTTAAAATCGATTGTTCCGGAACCTACTTCCGTATTTAAATCATTATTGTTTTTATCTTTATCCTTCACGTGCCACATTTTAAAACGTCGGGGATTTTCTTTAAACAATTTTAAAGGATCATTTCCGGAATGAATGACCCAATATAAATCCAATTCAAAATAAACCAAATCTTTATCAGTTTCTTTTAGCAAGATCTCATAGCCAGTAATCCCGTCATGTTTTTGAAACTCAAAATCATGGTTATGATAAGCCAGTTTCAAACCCGCTTTTTTACACATCAACGCTGCTTCATTTACACGGGCGGCAATCTTTTTATAATCTTCTATATTTCTTCTAAATGGTTCATCTACCCATGGAATGGTCAAAAACTCACTTTTTAAAGTTTTCGCTGCCTCAATCGAAGCAATCAGTTCTGTGGTATTTCCATCGTATAAAAAACTTCCAAGATTATAATGTCCGCTAACTGCTTTCAGATTATTATCCTCCAGAATCTTTTTCAATTCTTTTGGAGTCAATCCCCAAAATTGATCTTTCGTTGAAAAACCATATGTTTCAACAGTTGTGTATCCTGACCTGGCTACTTTCTCTAAAGTTGCTTTTACATCTTTTGGAAGTTCTTCACGAAGCGTGTACAATTGAAGTCCTATTTCTTTTTTATTCATAGAAAATGCTAATGATGGCCGGGCTAAAACTGCTGTCGTGGCAAGACCTGTGGTTACTATAAAATTTCTTCTTGTAATCATGTGGTTAGATAAGTTTCAGAAAGTAAATTTATCATAAAAAATGATTCTCGAAATTTTTTATAAAGTTCTGAAGTGCTTCTTTTGTCTCTTCTTCTATTATTTCTCCTTCGGCATTAATCTTTCCGCGAACTCCCTGAATTAAAAGCTGCGTATTGTCATCAAATTTAGCTTCTAAAGTTTTCATAATCAATAAAAGCTGTTCATGCGCCATTTCGCCTGAAGCCGAAGCTGTTATCAAACCGACCTCTTTATTGGAAAAAATAGTTGTAGAAACGCACCATTCCAATGCATTTTTAAGACTTCCCGGAAGACTAAACACATATTCGGGCGTACAAATCAAAACACCATCTGATTGTTCGATTTTATTTCTGAATGAAATTATTGCCTGTGGAGGATTTTCGGTATCCAAATCCGGATTAAAATGTGGTAACTCTGCTAAATTCTCAAAAATTTCTACATTAAATTCATTATTTAAATGATTCGAAATATAGTTCAGAATTCTAAAATTACTTGAATTATTTCTTGTACTGCCTGTTATAGCGAGTATCTTTATTTTTGGTAAAGGCATTGGTATAAAATATAAATAGTATTTCTAAAGCGATACTTTAAAAATACTATTTATTTGTTAATGTAATTCTCAAACAAAATATAAACCACTTTTATCTGCCCGTTTTAGAATTCACACCTGCTAAATTCCTTGAGTCAACCGACTGTGGCGGAAATTTTTGTTTTTCATTATGCCATAAATAAATTTTTCCTTCTTTATTTACATACATATAATCGTATTTCCAATAAGACGGACCCGCAATTCCTGAATCATCGTTATGATCCTTAGTAAAAACCTGATCTGCATAAAGAAGGATCTCATTGTCCTGATCATCATGAAGTATTCTTACCGGTGGTCCCCAGCTCTTTATCAGTTTCTGCTTGGTCTCTCCAAGCCATTTCTCATTGGTTTTATTGCTGTTGGAGCATGAAATCTGCACAAAAGCAACAACAAGTAAGAGTAATTTTTTTTTCATAAGCAAATCTGGTAGTTTTTGGTTTTAGTGGTAAATTCTTATAAATTTAATACTATTTTATAAAATAAACATAGTTAAAGTTTATTATAATATTAAATCCGATAAAGTGCACAATTTATACGACGAAATACACATCAAGATGTATAATCTTATATTCTACTGATAGAAAGCGAGTTATAAATCTTTGAAAATTGACAAAAATTAACTTTGTATCTTTGCCAACAAGAAAACTATTGAATCGAAAATGCGAATCGACATTATTACCCTTTTACCTGAATTATTAAAAAGCCCTTTTGAGGCCTCAATCATGAAACGTGCTATTGACAAAGGCCTTGTTGAAGTTCATTTTCACAACCTTCGTGATTACAGTACTAATCGTCAAAAAAGCGTTGATGATTACCCTTTTGGCGGTGGAGCCGGAATGGTAATGACAATTCAGCCTATTGATGACTGTATTACACATTTGAAAAGTCAAAGAGAATACGACGAAATAATTTACATGTCACCTGATGGTGAAACGCTGAATCAAAAAATGGCCAATAAAATGTCGATGTATGAAAATATTATCATTTTATGCGGACATTATAAAGGTGTTGACCAAAGAGTCAGAGATCATTTTATTACTAAGGAAATTTCGATTGGCGATTATGTTTTATCTGGAGGAGAATTAGGAGCAATTGTATTATCAGATGCATTAATCCGTTTGATTCCTGGAGTTTTAAGTGATGAAACCTCAGCTTTGACAGATAGTTTTCAGGACAATATGCTTTCAGGACCAATCTACACAAGACCTGCCGATTATAAAGGATGGAAAGTTCCTGAAGTCTTAACCAGCGGACATGCAGCAAAAATTGACAAATGGCGCGAAGACATGGCGTATGAACATACAAAAAACAGACGTCCGGATTTATTGGAAGACAAATAGTACTCAGTGTTCAGTTTTTTTAGTATTCAGTTTTCAGAATTACTACTAACTGGCTCAACAGACTGATTACTAAAAAAGTGAACAATACAAACTACACTTAACTCCTACTCTATCAATATTTTAAAAAATTGGAATTTGGAGTTTTAAAAATTTGGAATTTGCTTTTTTTTACCTACATTTGCACCCGAATTTGACCAACCTCTGGCGAGATCCGTGAATGTTGCTCTAATATAAAAACCATAATTTAAATTATCATGGCAGATTTATTAAAATTCGTTCAGGACGAATTCGTTGCTAAAAAAGATTTTCCAGATTTCGGAGCTGGAGACACAATCACTGTTTTCTACGAAATTAAAGAGGGTGAAAAAACTAGAACTCAGTTCTTTAAAGGAGTTGTTATCCAAAGAAGAGGTTCTGGAATTACAGAAACTTTTACTATTCGTAAAATGTCTGGTTCTGTTGGTGTTGAGCGTATCTTCCCAGTAAACTTACCAGCTTTACAAAAAATCGAAGTGAACAAGAAAGGTGCTGTACGTAGAGCTAGAATTTTCTACTTCAGAGAACTTACTGGTAAAAAAGCTAAGATTAAAGATAAAAGAAGATAATCATTTATCAATCTGTTATAAAAAGACTCGTTTCATATTATTTGAAACGAGTCTTTTTTTTTATAAAACTTCGAATAAAAAATATCTGGCTTCTATTAACTGCGACCAACTCGATACAAAATTAAACATTTTTTTTTACAAAATTAAACCTACAAAAACATAAACAACTAAAAAACAAACAACTTACAAAGACAACATTTAGCTTAATTTATCATTTACATGACGTCTACTGGCCAGTGCTCACCCATTTATTAGTCTAATTTTGCGCGGTCAATTTCTAGTCGTTAGAAGGCAAAAAAAATAAAAACAAAAAAGAAATCCTTCACTGTAAAAAATAAAAAAATGAAAAAACTAGTGTGTTTGATCTTATTAATCCAATTCGGATTTTTAGCTGCACAAACAAAAACAGTTGTAACAATGTACGGCGAAAAAGTACAAATCAACCCCAATTCTCTTACTACCGCTAATAACGGATTAACAGCAACTAATGGGAATATACAACTAGGTGGCACATTAACACAACCCACAACAACAATCAACGCCAGCCCAACTAATACATTTGCCATTTCAGGGCTTCAAAACAGTATTTCTGGCACAGATAATTTAATTGTTTCTGATCCTACAACCGGAGTTTTAAAAACACTTAATCCTTCTTCATTAAACAACGGCTGGTTGCTTAAAGGCAACGTGGGTACTACTTCTAATCCAACTAGTACTACTTCTAATTTTATTGGTACTACAGACAACGCTGCACTTAATTTCAGAATTAATAATATTCATGCCGGATGGCTAGGATTTCAAACAGGCGGACCAGGAACGTCATCCGTATATTTCGGTGTTAACGCTGGTTTGGCTGGAGCTCCTGTAACACCGGGTAATGGAGCATATTCCAACATTGGTATTGGCGATAATGCACTTGCATCTAATTTATCTAATGGAAATATTGGTATTGGTGCTTATGCACTTACAAAGACAAATGCTATGAATAATATAGGAATAGGTCTTTATTCACTTCAAAACAATACAAGCGGTGCTTCAAATATTGGTATAGGCGCCTCCCCTCTTCAGAACAATATATCTGGTACTTTTAATATAGCGATTGGTACTAACGCCGGGACGGTTAATACGACAGGTAGTAACAATATATTTATTGGTAATGCCGCTAACGCAAGTTCTAATGCACTTTCCAACGCTACAGCTATAGGTAATAATGCAAAAGTATCTGCAATTAACAGCATGGTACTAGGCGGGACAGGGACTGATGCTATAAAAGTAGGAATTGGCAATACCGCGCCTTTAAATACCTTACATGTAACACCAGTTACAGGAATAAACCCAGTGCGTTTTGAAGGGTTGCAACAAAGTATTACACCAGCAACAGACATGGTTGTAGTTGCCGATGCGAATGGTGTTTTAAAAACAATGGCTCCCAATCCCTTCTCAGCAAAAGTACCTTTGACAATTCTTACATCACCAGGCATTAGTCCGCTTCCGGCAACTGTAACACAAAATAATTTTATCCGATACCGAATTTTAAGCAATAATCAACTTGAAGTTGATTTTCTATACTCTGCTACAAATGGAGCTGGAGGAAGAGCCGGAAGTGGCGACTATCTATTTTCCTTGCCAGCTGGATTTTCATTTGATTCAACAGAACACCCTGCATATAGTGGACCTACCAATTCTAATACAGAATATACTTATGCAATTAGAGATGTAAAAACAGCTTTTGCTTCAGCAGGATCAAATTATACACCCGCAACCTGTTTCATTGTTCCTTACAACGGAAATCTATTCCGAATTGTTGGTATACTTCAAACCCCGGGAGGTACAGTAGGAAGTAGTACAACACCATTGAATACAAACAATGTTGTTATAGGTGGCAGATTTACAATCACATATACAACTGGTATAACACCTATAGAATAAATCATAAAAACAATAAACTTTCCACAAAAATAACATTGAATTAAATGAGGAGCATCAAATGCTTTTTATTGATTTTCTGTGAAGATTTATAAACGTAGTCAATAAAAATGACAATAGATGATTCATTAACATTTATTACTTAAGACATTACATTTAATGTATTTTAAAGCGATGCTTTATAGAACTTACTGGTAAATGCTAAGATTAAAAACAAAAAAAGATAATCCTTATTGATTTATTATAAAAAACTCGTTTCATTCACTTTAAAACGAGTTTTTTTATGCCTTTTTTTTCAGCCAATATCAAAACCGTAATTTTTTAATATCAAAATCATCGATTTGATAATTTAATAACCACGAAATAACAATCTGATAATTCCGGTATTTCTCCATAAAACTACACCGATTTCGGGCTGTTTTTATTATATTTGCTCCGCTCGTTTTGAGCCGACTATACTTTTCATATCGTCATCTTTTGACGACACGCTTATAAAAAAAAAAAAAAAAAAATGACACAGAATTCAAAAATTTTTTACACCTTAACTGATGAGGCGCCATTATTAGCGACTTATTCTTTGTTACCAATTGTGCAGGCATTTACTTCTACAGCAGGTATCGCTATTGAAACCAGAGATATCTCTTTAGCAGGAAGAATTTTATCAAACTTTCCTGAATCATTGACAGATGCTCAAAAAACGGGTGATGCTCTTGCTGAACTTGGCCAATTAGCTACAAAACCAGAAGCTAACATCATCAAATTACCAAACATTTCGGCATCTGTACCTCAATTAAAAGCGGCTATTGCTGAATTACAATCACACGGATACAACGTACCAAATTTCCCGGAAGATCCTCAAAACGATGCTGAAAAGGAAATTAAAGCAAAATATGCAAAAGTATTAGGTTCTGCTGTAAACCCAGTTTTACGTGAAGGAAACTCTGACCGTAGAGCTCCAAGAGCAGTTAAAAACTTCGCAAAAGCAAATCCGCACTCAATGGGTGCCTGGTCTGCTGACTCAAAAACTAAAGTGGCTTCTATGTCAGGAGGTGATTTTTACGGAAGTGAAAAATCATTGACTGTAAACGAAGCTAATGATGTAAAAATCGAATTTGTTGCTAAAGACGGATCTACAACTGTTCTTAAAGCAAGCACTCCGTTAAAAGCCGGAGAAATTATTGACAGCTCTGTTTTAAGCGTAAATAAATTAAAAGCTTTTGCTGCTGATGTTATCGCTGAAGCTAAAGCTGCAGGCGTTTTACTTTCTGTACACTTAAAAGCTACAATGATGAAAGTTTCTGATCCAATTATCTTTGGCGCTATCGTTGAAGTATATTTTGCAGATGTTTTCAAAAAATACGCTTCTTTATTCGCAGAATTAAATGTTGATACAAGAAACGGCTTAGGTGATATCTACGCTAAAATTGCAGGAAGACCTGAGCAGGCAGAAGTTGAAGCGGCTATCGATCAAGCTATCGCAAACGGACCAGCTTTGGCAATGGTTAATTCTGATAAAGGAATTACAAACTTACACGTTCCTTCTGACGTAATTGTTGATGCTTCTATGCCAGCAATGATTCGTACTTCTGGTCAAATGTGGAACAAAGAAGGAAAAGCACAAGATACATTTGCAGTTATTCCAGACCGTTCTTACGCTGGTGTTTATACAGCAACTATCGATTTCTGTAAAAAACACGGTGCTTTTGATCCAAAAACAATGGGAAGCGTTCCTAACGTTGGATTAATGGCTCAAAAAGCAGAAGAATATGGTTCTCATGACAAAACTTTCCAAATTAAAGGTGATGGTGTTGTACGTGTTGTGGATGCAAACGGAACTGTTTTAATGGAACAAAACGTTGAAGCAAACGATATCTTCAGAATGTGCCAGGCAAAAGATGCTCCTATTCAGGACTGGGTTAAATTGGCTGTAAACAGAGCTCGTTTATCTGATACTCCTGCTGTTTTCTGGTTAGACGAAAACAGAGCTCACGATAGAGAATTGATCGTAAAAGTTCAAAAATACCTTAAAGATTACGATACTACAAACTTAGATATCCGTATTTTAAACCCAATCGCTGCTACTGAATTTACTTTAGACAGAATCATCAAAGGTTTAGATACTATTTCTGTAACAGGAAACGTTTTACGTGACTACTTAACAGATTTATTCCCAATCTTAGAATTAGGAACTTCTGCAAAAATGCTTTCTATCGTTCCTTTAATGAATGGTGGTGGATTGTTCGAAACTGGTGCCGGAGGTTCTGCTCCTAAACACGTTGAGCAATTTACAGAAGAAGGCTATTTACGTTGGGATTCATTAGGAGAATTTTTAGCTCTTGGTGCTTCTTTAGAGCATTTAGGACAAACTTTAGACAACTCTAAAGCGATTGTTTTATCTGAAACTTTAGATCAGGCTAACGATAAATTCTTAGCAAACGATAAATCTCCAGCTCGTAAAGTAGGACAAATTGACAACCGTGGTTCTCATTTCTACTTAGCATTCTACTGGGCTCAGGCTTTAGCTGGTCAAACTAAAGATGCTGAATTGAAAGCGATTTTTACTCCAATTGCTGCTGAATTTGAAGCTAACGAAGCTAAAATCGACGCAGAATTAATTAGTGCGCAAGGGAAAGCTCAAAACATTGGAGGTTACTATCAGCCAACTCCTGAGTTAGTGAGTAAAGCAATGCGTCCTAGCGAAACATTTAACGCAATTATTGCAAAAATCAAATAATTCAGACGCACTCTGTGCATCTACAATAAATACTATAAGGACAACTCTCAACAGTTGTCCTTTTTTTATCTTAACTTATCTTTAACAGTAGTTTCAGAAAAACATTTGGCTAGAATTGTTATCTATGTAAATCAAAATCAATGTAATGATTACAAAAAATACCTGCACATTTTTTCTTTTTATTTTAACGATTTTTAGTTCTTTCTCTCAGGAAAAATTTACTTTAAGCGGTACAATCATTGATAGCAAAAACAACGAAACTCTAATTGGAGTTAATATTTACATACCAAATCTGAAAATTGGAACTACGACAAACGAATACGGATTTTATTCTCTTTCTGCCCCAAAAGGCGAATACGAAATTGAAATCAGTTATGTGGGCTACCAAACCATTCAGAAAACCATTCTTTTAAACCAAAATACGAAAAGCAACTTCTCCATTAGTTCGGGCGAAGAACTTCAGGAAGTCGTAATTACAGACAATAAAGAAAAAGTAAACATTAAGTCGCCCGAAATGAGCGTCAACAAACTCTCTATTTCGACGATAAAAAAGATGCCGGTAGTTTTAGGTGAAGTAGACGTTATAAAATCTATTCTCCTACTTCCGGGTGTAACCAATGCCGGCGAAGGAGCTTCCGGATTCAATGTTCGTGGCGGAGGTGCAGATCAAAACCTGATTCTTTTAGACGAAGCTACGATATTTAATTCATCGCATGTATTTGGCTTCTTTTCCGTTTTTAATCCAGACGCCATTAAAGATTTAAAATTGTACAAAGGCGGTATTCCGGCACGTTACGGCGGAAGAGCTTCTTCTGTTTTGGATATTTACCAAAAAGACGGAAACAGCAAAGAATTTCATATGAATGGAGGAATTGGATTAATTTCCAGTCGTTTGCTTGCTGAAGGTCCAATTGTAAAAGACAAAGGTTCGTTCTTAATTGGCGGAAGAGCTTCATATGCTCATTTATTTCTAAAATTCTCTGAAGAAAACAAAAACAACTCTGCTTATTTTTATGATCTGAACACTAAATTAAGTTACAAACTCAACAATAACAACAACTTATATTTATCCGGTTATTTTGGACGAGATGTTTTTAGTTTAAATAAAAGTTTTACCAATACTTACGGAAATTCGATTCTAAATTTGAGATGGAACCATTTGTACTCTGATAAGCTATTCGCGAATTTGTCCTTAATTTATAGTGATTATTATTACGGACTTGATCTCAATTTTATAGGTTTCAACTGGGATTCCGGAATTAAAAACTACAATATCAAGTACGACTTTAAACATTATCTCTCTGATAAATTAAAACTAAATTACGGTGTAAACGGAACTTACTATCAATTTAATCCCGGAACTATAAAACCTAACGGAGAAGATTCCGGAATTAATCCTGATCAACTGGATAAAAAATATGCTTTTGAACCTTCTGTTTATTTAGATGCCGAAAGTCAGCTTTCTAAAAAAATCAATATTTCTTACGGATTACGCTATAGCCTGTTTTACAGATTGGGCTCCTCAACAATTAATTATTACGAAAACAATCAGGCCGTAACTTTCAATACTGATATGCAGATTTATGAAAAAGGCACTCCCGTTTCCACAAAATATTTTGGCAAAAACAAAGTCATTAAAAGTTATGACAATTTTGAGCCTCGCTTTTCTGTTTCTTATCAGTTAAATGAGGATCAGGCCATAAAAGCAAGTTATAATCGAATGGCTCAGTATCTTCAGTTAGTTTCAAATACTTCTTCTCCAACTCCACTGGATGTCTGGATGCCTAGTGACAATTACATTAAACCTCAGCTTGCAGATCAGGTTGCACTGGGATATTTTAGAAATATTAATAATGGAGCTTATTCTTTTGAAATAGAAACCTACTATAAAGAAATTCAAAACAGGCTCGATTATATTGATGGAGCCGATTTAATTGCCAATAACGCAATCGAACAGGTTATATTAAATGGGCAAATGAGATCTTATGGTCTCGAAATTATGGTAAAGAAAAACAAAGGCAAATTTAACGGTTGGATTGCTTATACTTTATCAAAATCTGAACAGCAAACTCCGGGCAGAACGCCTGAAGAAACAGGAATTAACAACGGACAATGGTATGCTTCGGCTTATGACAAAACCCATAATTTAGCCATAACTTCAGCTTATAATCTAAATGAAAAATGGTCTTTTGGAGCTAATTTTGCTTTACAGTCCGGGCAGCCGGCTTCTTATCCAAACGGACAATATGAATATCTAGGAATTACCGTTCCAAGCTATGGATTACGAAACGAAAACAGACTTCCTGCCTATCATCATTTAGATGTTTCTGCGACTTTGACTCCACGAAAAAATAAAGACCGAAACTGGAAAGGCGAATGGGTTTTTAGTATCTACAATTTGTACAACCGAATGAATGCTGCCTCTATTAATTTCCGTCAAAATGTAGATACAGGAGCCAATGAAGCAGTACAATTATCTATTTTTGGAATTGTTCCGGCAGTAAGTTATAATTTCAAATTCTAAAAAACATGTTATGAGAAAAGTAACTTTAATAATCTTGTTTTTCATATCCCTTTTCCTAACAAGTTGTGAGGAAGTTGTAGATGTTGATTTAGATACAGCGCCGCCAAGATTAGTAATTGAAGCAGCTATCAATTGGGAGAAAGGAGAAAAAGGAGACGAACAGCTAGTAAAATTAACTACTACAACCGGTTATTTTGAAAACGTAATTCCTACTATATCTAATGCAATTGTTTATATAAAAAACAGTCATGACGAACAGTTTAATTTTATAGAAGTTAAGAAAACCGGTCAATATGTATGTACTAATTTCAAACCTGTTATTGGAGAAAAATACACTCTAACTGTAATTAGCAGAGGAAACCGATACATTGCAAGTGAAATTTTACAATCTGTAGCGCCTATTACCCGAATAGAACAAAATAACAATGGTGGCTTTACAGGAAAAGATATTGAAATAAAGGCATTTTACAATGATCCTGCAGATGAAGATAATTTCTATTTGTACAAATATGTATATCCTAATAAAGTGAAATCAACCTTTTATGCAGATGAGGACAAATTCTTTAATGGAAATGAGTTTTTCAGTCTTTCAGATGACGAAGATTTAGTCGTTGGAAATGAAATCGAAATAACCCATTTCGGAATTTCAAAACAATACTATAATTATATGAATATTTTAGTCAGTGTTGCCGGAAGTAATGTTGGAGGTCCTTTTCAGTCTCCTCCTGCAACTGTAAAAGGAAATATTGTCAATGTAACCAATAAAGATAATTATCCTTTAGGTTATTTCTCTCTTTGCGAAACTTACTCGGTTAAGTATAAAATAAATCCTAAATAAAAAATGGAAGCAAAAATTAAAACCGCAATCGAAAAAAAATTAATCGGAAAACATATTGAAATGTCCTTTATTGAAAATAAAACGTTTCAATTGTGGAGTAGTTTTATGCCAAAGCAAAAAGAAATCACCAATAAAGTGGATGCCAATTTATATTCGCTTGAAGTATTTCCTTTAAACTATTTTGATAATTTTGATTCAGGCAGAACCTTTCAAAAATGGGCGGCTGTTGAAGTAACCGATTTCAATACCATTCCGGATGAAATGGAAACTTTGTTAATTCCAAATAGCTTGTATGCCGTTTTTATCCATAAAGGTCCCGCCAGTGAAGGACATAAAACCTATCATACTATTTTTGCAGAATGGCTGCCCAATTCAGAATATACTGTAGATGACAGACCACATTTTGCTGTAATGGACGAAAAATACAAAAAAGACGATCCTGATTCTGAAGAAGAAATCTGGATTCCTATAAAAAACAGAGATTAATTATGATCATTCAAACACTTAAAACACTTTTTAATCGGGATTTAAATGCATTAAAACTTGAGATTGAATCATACAAAAATGAAAGTGCTATTTGGATTATTGATAAAAACATATCCAATTCGGCAGGAAATCTCTGTTTGCATTTGATGGGAAATCTAAATACCTATATTGGAGCAGAAATCGGAAAAACGGGATATGTAAGAAATCGCCCTTTAGAATTTTCTTTAAAAGATATTCCGAGATCTGAATTACTCCAAAAAATCGAAGATATAATTTTAGTGATAAACAATTCGCTTGATTCTTTAAACGAAGCCGATTTAGAAGCTATTTATCCGCAGATTGTTTTTGAAAAAGAAATGACAACCGGATTTTTTCTCGTTCATCTTTCTACACATTTAGCTTATCATTTAGGGCAGATTAATTACCACAGAAGGCTACTGGATTAATCATAGAAACAAAAACAGTAAAATTGTAAAACCTCAACATATGTAAATGTTTTAAAAATTAGAATTACGAAACCTTTGTCTTTTTAATTTTAATTTTTAAAACATGAAACATTTAATTATATGTGCATTATGTTTTTGCACATTTCAAACAAAAGGACAAACGTTCAAAAATCCTGATTCTTTATTTAATCCCAGTCCTTATGGTTTTAGTCATGCTTCTTCTGTAAAAACACCTGGAGAATTAGTTTATATTTCGGGTCAGAGCGGCGGCTTGGGAAAAGACCATATTTTAAGTTCAGACTTTAGAGAACAAGTTCAGACTGCTTTAAAAAACCTGACAACGGTTTTGGATAGTTATCAACTAAAACCGGAAAATGTTATGAAAATTACTGTTTTAATAGTTGACCATTCTGCAGAAAAACTCAAAATATGGGAAGAGGAAATTAGCAAAACATGGAAAAACAAACCTTTTCCTGCCAGCACTTTAATCCCGGTTCCAAGATTAGCACTCGACAAAATGCAGATAGAAGTGGATGCGGTTGCTTTTAAAATCAATTAAACAAACCAATCTCCGGTCAAAGTCTATAACTTTCGTACATTTGCGGCATATTTAAAATCAACTCTAAATGTCTTCACACCATATTGTACGCGACGATCAGGAACCTGCTTTAATAATTGCCAACGGAGCTGCCTGTGACCCCGAATTATTAGGACAATTACTGGAATGGTCTCCTTTAGTAGTTGTGTTAGACTCCGCTATAGAAAGAGTGATTGAACTAGGAATAAAAGTAGATGTACTGTTAGGAGATTTTGACCGTGGATTTGATCCTGAAATCTATAAAACTTCTCAATTTCCAATCGAAATCGTTCATACACCAGATCAGGATAAAACCGATTTAGAAAAAGCTTTTGATTATTTAATCGAAAGAAAAATTCCTGCAGTAAATGTAGTTTGGGCAACCGGAAAACGTGCTGATCATACCATTACAAATCTCACCAATATCGTTCGATACCGTAATTTATTGAAAATTGTTATTCTCGACGATCATTCGAAAATCTTCCTTTTACCAACAAAATTTGAGAAATGGTACACAGCCAAAACTCCAATTTCATTAATTCCAATTGGTGTGGTAAACGGAATTTATTCCACGAATTTAAAATATGAATTAAACGACGATACGCTTACAATGGGTTATAGAACTGGAAGCAGTAATTCTGTCGAAAAAGATGGGATTGTAACTATTTCACATACAAATGGAGATTTACTATTAATGGAGTGTTTTGATTAGAAATACTTAAAGAAATGAACCGTTCCTACGGAACTCTTTTGAAGATCTTCAATTTATTTCAACGGATTAAAATCCATTGCTACAATATTTGCCATTCCTACGGAATTTTCTTAAAAACAGATAGAGCCATTAGGCTCTAATAATTTTGTAGGGCCGGATTTTAATCCGGTTTAAACAATAGCCTCCTAGAATTAAAGAGCCGTAGGCTCGATACATATTCCACAATAAGACAAGCCGTTCCTAAGGAACTTTTTTCTTTCCGTCACCCTTAATTCAACGGATTAAAATCCGTTGCTACAATATTGGTCATTCCTGCGGAATTCTAAAACCAAAAAAGGAATACCTATCTTTGCATCGAAATCAATAAAAATGAAAGCAGACAACACTTCACAAAAAGACAATTTACACCCAAGAAATCTTCATCGTTCACGTTATGATTTTGAGTTACTTATTTCAAATTGTCCTGAATTAAAAGCTTTTGTTTCCATAAACAAACACGGAATTAAAACCGTTGATTTCAACAATCCACTTGCGGTAAAAACTTTAAATAAAGCTTTGCTTCAAACGTATTACGGAATGGAAAATTGGGATATTCCTAAAAATTATCTTTGTCCGCCAATTCCCGGACGTGCCGATTACATACATTATATAGCCGATTTATTAGCGGAAAGCAACCATAATCAAATTCCTGAAACTTCATATGTTTTAGGTTTAGACATCGGAACAGGCTCTAACTTAATCTATCCGATATTAGGAAATTCTATATACAAATGGAGTTTTGTCGGAACAGATATTGATCAAAAGTCAATTGAAAACTGCAGTAAAATTATCGAAGCCAATCCGGATTTAATTGATTCTATTAGTTTACAGCAACAAACAGAACCCCGATTTATTTTCAAAAATATTATTACACCGGAAGATCGTTTTGCTTTCACGATGTGTAATCCGCCTTTTCATGCTTCGGCTGAAGAAGCAAACAAAAGTGCTTCAAGAAAAGTTTCCAATCTTAATCCGAAAGAGAAAAGAAATGGCAATCCTGTTTTAAACTTTGGCGGTCAAAATGCAGAATTATGGTGTAATGGCGGTGAAATCGGATTTATAACTCAAATGATTTACGAAAGCGCCAAATATACTTCGCAGGTTTTATGGTTTACAACTTTGGTTTCTAAACAAGAAAACCTTGCATCGATTTATAAAATCTTGAAAAAAGTTAATGCTGTTTCCGTAAAAACAATTGAAATGTCACAGGGACAGAAAACGAGTCGTATTGTGGCTTGGAGTTTTCTAAATGAAAATGAACAGAAATCTTGGACTTTAAAAAACTTAAATAATCGCGATATGGATTATTTAGAAAAAATATAATAAAGATTTAGTTTCTGCCGAAGAAGATATAAAAAAAGGAAACTCTTACTCACATTCTGAAATCAAAGATAAAATTGAACAATGGAAGAAGAAATAATTTGGTAGACATTACTAAAAATTCTATTCCCATTCACCACTCTAAAAAATTCTATTCTACTGATTTCCAAAACCAAAACTTGATTTTATAATTAGCATTTGCTACATTTATTGTAAACTATTTAAAATCAAGATCATGGCAGAATACATTGGTTATCTCGCATCTGTTTTTATTGTTGGAGGTTTTTTATTGAAAAATCTTAGAACAATCCGATTTATTAATATGTTTGGCTGTATCTGTTTTGTAATTTACGGCATATTTTTAAATGATTATCGGGATTTCAATCAGTGGCTTTGGCCTGTAATTATTCCGAATGCCATTTTAGCTTTTGTTCAGATTTATTATCTGACTTCCAAAAAGGAACAATCTTAAAATTATGATACTTTAAAATAAAATTCTGATACGCTTTCCGCTTACGATAATCGTAACTTTAAGTTTAAAATTGAATTTTATTACCATGTTAAAACAATATTCTCGTTTAGCAATTGTGCTATTTTTAATCACAAGTTGTGCTTCTAAAAAAGTAAAATTTGAAGATTATGTCTTTAAAACCAAAAGCGAAGAACAAAAATATCAAGCTTCCTACGATAAGGCTTTAAAACTTTGGAACATTCCATACACGGAAGAAGATGTAAAAACCAGTTTTGGAACAGCTCACGTAGTTATTGCCGGCCCAAAAAACGGAAAAGATTTGGTATTACTCCACGGAATGGATGCCAGCTCTACGATGTGGTATCCAAATATTAAAGCTTTCACCAAAAAACATCGCGTTTATGCCATCGATTTTATAATGGAACCCAATAAATCCAATTTAACGGTAAAATCGCTTTCATCAAAAGATATTCTTGCTTTTTATAATGAAGTTTTTGATCATTATAAATTAAAGAAATTTGATCTAATTGGCGCTTCAAGAGGCGGCTGGATTGCTACTTTATTAGCTACAGAAAAACCTAATTCGATAGACAAAATAGTTTTACTAAGTCCCGCGCAGACTTTTAAATTTATTGATAAAGTCGGAAAAACATCTTCTGCTTTAATGTTGAAACTTTTCCCAAGCGAAAAGAAATTCGGAAAAACATTAAAGACTTTTTCTACTCATCCGGAAAATATCAGTGTCATTTATAAAAGACAGTTTTATTTGGCCAATAAATATTCAAAATCGAATTCCAGCATGCTTAAAATGATGCCTTTTTCTCAAAAAGAATTAGAATCCATTACAAATCCCGTTTTGGTTTTAATTGGTGATAAAGACGTCATTAATTCTGAAGAAAGTTTAGAAAGAGCCAATAAATATTTATCCAATTGTAAAACAAAAACCGTAAAAGACGCAGGTCATTTTTTAACTATCGATCAGCCAAAAATGGTAAATGATGCGGTTATTGATTTTCTAGAATAAGAGTTTTTTTGCCACGAATTGCACCAATTTACACGAATTTACTTTTATAATTCTTTCAGAAAATAAAAATTAGTGTTAATTCGTGCAATTCGTGGCGAACCATTTTTAAAACAGTTTTTAAACTTCGTATCTTTACAAACCTAATTTTCATCAGCAACAAATGAATTTCCACGTAGCTTCAGAATACAGTCCAAAAGGAGATCAGCCACAAGCCATACAGAAATTGGCGCAAGGCGTAGTCGACGGAGAAAAATATCAAACTCTATTAGGAGTTACGGGTTCCGGAAAAACATTTACCGTAGCCAATGTGATACAGGAAGTACAGAGACCAACTTTGGTTTTGGCTCATAATAAAACTTTAGCAGCGCAATTGTACTCTGAATTCAAACAATTTTTCCCCAATAATGCGGTGGAGTATTTCGTTTCTTACTACGATTACTATCAGCCGGAAGCTTTTATGCCGGTTACAGGAGTTTTCATTGAAAAAGATTTATCTATCAATGAAGAATTGGAAAAAATGCGTTTAAGCACCACCTCTTCCCTACTTTCGGGACGTCGTGATGTTTTGGTTGTTGCTTCTGTTTCTTGTTTGTATGGTATTGGAAATCCTGTTGAATTTCAGAAAAACGTAATCGAAATTAAACGAGACCAGGTTATTTCGAGAACTAAATTACTACATAGTCTGGTACAAAGTTTATATGCCAGAACAGAAGCCGATTTTAATCCTGGAACTTTTAGAATAAAAGGCGATACTGTTGAAGTTTATCCAAGTTATGCTGACGACGCTTATAGAATACACTTTTTTGGCGATGAAATTGAAGAAATAGAATCGTTTGATGTTAAGACATCTCAGGTAATAGAAAAATTTCAAAGACTGACCATTTATCCGGCCAATATGTTTGTGACTTCTCCGGAAGTTTTACAAGGCGCTATTTGGCAGATTCAGCAGGATTTGGTGAAACAGGTAGATTATTTTAAAGAAATAGGAAAACATCTCGAAGCGAAACGTCTGGAAGAAAGAACCAATTTTGACTTAGAAATGATTCGTGAATTGGGTTATTGCTCCGGAATTGAAAATTACTCCCGTTACCTTGATGGACGTGAAGCCGGAACGAGACCTTTCTGTCTTTTGGATTATTTCCCAAGTGATTATTTAATGGTTATTGACGAAAGTCACGTAACCGTTTCACAGGTTCATGCCATGTACGGAGGTGACCGAAGCCGTAAAGAAAACTTAGTGGAATACGGATTTAGATTACCTGCCGCAATGGACAACCGACCTTTAAAATTTGAAGAGTTTGAAGCTTTGCAGAATCAGGTTATTTATGTTTCTGCAACTCCTGCCGATTATGAATTGCAAAAAACAGATGGTGTTTATGTGGAACAGATTATTCGTCCAACCGGTTTATTAGATCCAATTATTGAGGTTCGTCCAAGTTTGAATCAGATTGATGATTTGATTGAAGAAATTCAGGTTCGATGTGAATTGGACGAAAGAGTTTTGGTAACCACATTGACCAAAAGAATGGCCGAAGAATTAGCCAAATATTTGACTAAAGTAAGCATTCGATGCCGTTATATTCACTCAGAAGTTGATACTTTAGAGCGTATCGAAATCATGCAGGATTTACGAAAAGGTCTTTTTGATGTTTTAATTGGAGTAAACTTGCTTCGTGAAGGTCTGGATTTACCGGAAGTTTCTCTTGTTGCTATTTTGGATGCTGATAAAGAAGGGTTCTTAAGAAACCACAGATCTCTAACGCAAACAATTGGTCGTGCAGCGAGAAATTTAAATGGTAAAGCCATTATGTATGCTGATAAAATTACGGCAAGCATGCAACGAACGATTGACGAGACTGAATACAGAAGAACCAAACAGATTAATTTCAACGTTCAAAATAATATCATTCCGCAAGCTTTAAACAAAAAAATCGAAAGTGCTTTTACCAAAAATCCATTGGTAGAATACGAATTAGGACATCCGATTCCTGTTGCGGCCGAACCGGAAACAGCATATTTATCTAAAGCTGAGCTAGAAAAAATGATTCGCGAAAAGCGTAAAACAATGGAGAAAGCAGCTAAAGAATTAGATTTCTTACAAGCAGCTAAACTTCGTGACGAAATTAAAAAACTACAGGAACAGCTGGCTTAATTGTGCTGTTCCTGAAAAATTTCTAGTAAAACTATTGGGTTGATTACTGTATTCGGTGCTTTTTTCATCATTTCTAAAACACGCTTTACCGCAGAAAGATTCAACCCCATCTGTAAAGCAATTTGCTGAATGGCCTGGAATTCTCTTTCATGCAAAACACCATCACAATGCATCAATAAAGCCAGTCTATAAAACTGATTAATTCTTTGCATTTCAGAAGATATTGGAAGCGGTTTTGTTTCTTGATGAAATAAATCCTGAAACTCTTCGTCACTTATATTCAATTCAAAAGCGACAAGTCTTAAAAATTCTAGTTCGCGTTTGTGCAAATGTCCGTCTACAGTGGCGAGGGTAATCATTTCCAAAAGTAAACTTCTTTTTTCTGCTTCTGTATTCATCAATTTCTTATTTTTAGCTAAAATATTGCTTTTAAATAAAAATACAAAACACGGATAATGAAGAGGATTTTCATGGCGGTTTTACTTCTATTTACTCTTATTGGCAAAGCGCAAAGCACTGCTTCAAAAAATGTATCAACCTTTACAATTGAGGCGCCTCAACTGAATACTTCAAAAAAAATCTGGATTTATCTTCCGGAAAATTATTCTAAAGACATTCGAAAGAAATACAGCGTTATTTACATGCATGACGCTCAAAACCTTTTTGATGCTAAAACTTCTTATTCCGGCGAATGGAATGTTGACGAAAAATTAGACAGCTTGAAAGCTCCCGTAATTGTTGTTGGAATCGAACATGGAAATGAAAAACGAATTGACGAACTGACTCCTTTTAAAAACGAAAAATATGGAGGAGGAAATGCCGTTAATTATTTAGAATTCATTGTAAAAACATTAAAGCCACATATTGATAAAAATTACAGAACCAAAACAAAAGCAAAAAATACTATTCTTTTTGGAAGCTCTCTTGGTGGTTTGGTTTCTTATTATGGAGCATTAAAATATCCTGAAGTTTTTGGAAAAGCAGGCGTTTTTTCACCTTCTTTTTGGTTTTCTCCAGACATTTATACTTTCACCGAAAAGCAATCCAAAATCAAAACTAAAATCTATTTTTTGTGTGGTGATAAAGAAAGTGACGACATGGTAAACGATTTAACCAAAATGAAACGTTTACTTGATACAAAACGTTGTTATTGCCTTCATTTAGACAAAACCAAAATTGTAAAAGGCGGAGAACATAACGAAAAACTTTGGCGCGATCATTTTGCTGAAGCTTTAATTTGGTTAGGTTATTAATTAGAAATAAAAAAAACATCCCTATAAATGAAACTAATTTTAAGAGAATACAATCTCAAACTAAAGCACACTTTTACGATTTCAAGAGAATCGATTGATTTTCAGCCTTCTTTAATTGTTGAATTACAAAGTGATGGTTTTTCAGGTTTTGGAGAAGCCACTTCAAATCCGTATTACAATACAACGGTGCCAATGATGATGCAGGATTTGGAAAAAATAAGAAGCATTATTGAAAATACCGAAGACGAAACTCCAGAAGTATTTTGGGCTAAAATTCATCCGTATTTAAAAGACGATATGTTTGCTTTATGTGCTTTGGATCTGGCTTACAATGATTTGTATGCCCGCAAAAAAGGCAAGAAATTATATGAATTATGGAATTACACTACCGAAAGAAATCCGATGACGGATTATACAATCGGAATTGCTTCTATCGATAAAATGGTTTCTAAAATGCAGGAACTTCCATGGCCAATTTATAAAATTAAATTGGGAACTAAAGAAGATATTGAAATTGTAAAAGAACTTCGCAAACACACTGATGCCATTTTTAGAATTGATGCCAACTGTGGCTGGGGTGTTGAAGAAACGATAAACAATGCTGTAGAATTAAAAAAACTCGGTGTTGAATTCTTAGAACAACCAATGAAAGCGGATAACTGGGAAGGTCATAAAGAGGTTTTCAAGCATTCTGTTCTTCCTGTAATTGCAGACGAAAGCTGTATTATTGAAGAAGACGTTGCCAAATGCCATAATCATTTTCATGGTGTGAATGTGAAACTGGTAAAATGCGGTGGTTTAACTCCTGGAAAACGCATGATTGAAGAAGCTAAAAAATTAGGATTAAAAACGATGGTAGGTTGTATGACCGAATCTACGGTTGGAATTTCTGCAATCGCTCATTTACTTCCCAAATTGGATTATGTTGATATGGATGGTGCGCTTCTTTTAGCAGAAGATATTGCAACGGGAGTAACTATAAAAGACGGTGTTGTAAGTTATTCAGATTTAAACGGAACTGGAGTTACACTTTTATAAAAATGATAGTCGATAAATTTCCCGATCGCATTATTGAAATTGACCAAAAACAATATTTGTATTTTGGCGGAACTGCTTATTTGGGACTTCCAACAAATACAGCATTTCAAGAATTAGTAGTTCAGAATATTTTGAATTGGGGAACGACTTACGGGAGCTCTAGAACGGCTAACATTCAATTAAAAGCTTATGATGAAGGTGAAAACTTTTTGGCTTCTCATATTGGCTCAGAAAAGGCTGTAACCGTTTCTTCAGGAATGCTGGCCGGCAAATTGGTTATCGATTTAATGAAAAGACAAACCGATTGTTTTTTCCATTTGAATGATACTCATAACGCAATCCAAACCGAAAATAGTTTTCCTGTATTCTTAAACGGAAAATTAAACGATCGGCTGTTAGATTCAAAACCTGAAAAAGTAACGATTTTAACCGATGGAGTTCCGTCTTTTGAAACAAAACCTGTTGACTTATCTTTTTTAGAAAAGATTTCAAAAAACAAAGAAATCACTTTAATTATTGATGAATCTCATTCTTTAGGAATTACAGGTAAAAATGGATCTGGAATTTATTCTTTAATTCAATTTCCAGTTAAAAGAAAAATCATGGTTTCTTCTTTAGGAAAAGCTTTTGGATTAACAGGCGGTGTTATTGCTGGCGATTCAGAATTCATAAATCAGATAAAAGAACAGGAAACTTTTACCAGCGCCGCAGGAATGAATCCTGCTTTTGTACAGACACTTTCTGAGGCTAAAGAAATTTATCAAGTACAGCATCAGAAACTGTTGGATAATTTAAATTACATTGATTCGATTTTAGATAAAAATAACAATGTGAAATTTGACAAAACTTATCCGCTGATTTATTTGTTATCCAATGAATTAGTAGAAAAACTACAACAGGAAAACATTATTATCGCCAGCTTCAGATACAAAAAAGAAGCTGATCCTTTAAATCGAATTGTAATTACAGCCAACCATTTAAAAGAAGATTTAGACAAATTGGTTGGCGTTTTAAATAAAAAATAGCCACGACCCGAGCGATAGCAAACAGGCTAAGCAATTGCACAAATTTCCATTAATTCATTTTAAAATTTTAATTCGTGAAAATTCGTGCAATTCGTGGCAAAAAAAAATACTCCAAATTTTTGCTTTTAAACCGTACCTTTGTAAAAAATAAACAATGACAAATAACGATATACTTAAAAAACTTCGCGTGGCTTTGATGCTCCGTGACGATCAAATAGTTGAAATTTTAGAATTAGTAGATTTTAGAATTTCAAAATCAGAATTGGGTGCTTTTTTCAGAGCCGAAGATCATCCAAATTATATGGAATGTGGAGATCAGGTTTTAAGAAACTTCTTAAACGGATTAGTAATTCATTTAAGAGGAACTAAAGAAAACCCAAAAAACCCAACAGATGTTTTAGCAAAACATAAAGCTGAGATTCCAAAAAGAGAAACTTCTAAGGAAAGACCAGAATTTAAAGCGAGCCCTAAAGATTCTGAAAAATACAGAGGTGATAAAAGTCCGTCAAAATCTGGTTCAGCTGCTGGAAAACCTAAAAAGAAATCATTCCCAAAAGGAAATGGAAAACCGGTTGTGGTGGAAAAAGTGGTTTTTAAAAACGGTAATAAGAAAAAATCGTAACTGGGGATTTAACCGCAAAGAACGCAAGGTTTTTTACTTAAAAGACTAAATATAAACGCAAAGTTCGCAAAGCTATATGGAGCTTTGCGAACTTTGTGTTTTAAAAAAGGTTCTAATTACGGTCTGATTCTCAGATATAGCTCGCGGTTTCAACCGCAGGGACGTCCAGAAATACATTTCGTGATATCCGTTTTGTACCCTTGGTTGAAACCACGGGCTATGCTGAAATAAAACTCGTAAAATCTTATTGGTTTAGCTTTGCGAACTTTGCGTTTGTATTCACAATATTTGGCCAAAAATCCTTGCGCACTTTGCGGTTAAAATCTATATCTTATTCTCCTCTATTTTATCAAAAAAGGCATCTTTAAACGTTGCTCCTATCGGCAGTTCTTTTCCATTTACAAAAACAGAAAAATTATCCGTTGATTCAATATGTTTCAAAGAAACAACATACGATTTATGAATTTGTATAAAATCATTTTCTGGAAGCGATTCGATTACATTTTTCAATGAAGAATGTGTAATAATCTGCTGTTTTTCGGTATGAATACAAACATAATTCTGCAGGCTTTCTACATACAAAATATCACTTAAAAAGATTTTCTGGAATTTGTTTTTTCCATCCGTTTTAACGAACAGAAAATCAGGTTGATTAGTTTGGTTTGAAACGATTGTCTTTGGTTCAGAATTCAGTTTTGAAACGGCCTGATAAAAACGTTCAAACGAAATGGGTTTCAATAAATAATCGACTGCATTCAGTTCAAAACCTTCTAAAGCAAAGTCCGGATAAGCAGTTGTAAAAATGACTTTTATATTTTTCGAAATGATTTTTGAAAGTTGTAAACCCGTCAATTGAGGCATCTGAATATCCAAAAAAATAACATCGACTGTTTTGGTATTCAGAAATTCTAATGCCTTTAAGGAATCATTAAAAACTCCGGATTTTTCAAGAAAATTTACTTTTCCGATATAATTTTCCAATATCCTGGTTGCAGGCGGTTCATCATCTACAATAATGCATTTCAAAGCCATAGATTAGTTTTTTAGTGGTATTTTTAAGTAGGTTTTAAAGGTATTATTTTCTTCTGTTTTTTCAAGAATAAATTGATCCTTGTACATGTATTCTAGTCTCTTCGTCAGGTTCTCAAAGCCGATTCCGGTAGAAGAATAATTTTCGCCTTCAACATTATAATTAAATGTTGAAATTTCTAAAAATCCGTCTTTTATTTGGATCGAAATAAGAGCTTTCTCTTCTTTATCATTCAATTTTCCATGCTTAAAAACATTCTCCACAAAATGAATTAAAGCTGAAGAAAGTATCCTTTCATTTGAATATTCGCCTTCAACAGAAAAATCCAAATACAACTGATCTTCAAACCTTTTTTTCTGTAAATGAATATAGTTTTGAATAAACTGAATTTCTTTGGAAAGAACTACTTCATCTTTATCCGTTTCGGTAATCACATATCGAAGCAAATCGGAAAGCACTAATATATCATCAGCCATTTCATCTTCTTTTAAAACCAACTGACTATAAAAAGAATTCAGTGTATTAAACAAAAAATGCGGACTAACTTGTGCTTTCAACATTTGGAATTCGGCTTTTTTGTTTTCCAAAAGCAATTCCTGATTTTGATGTTGCGTAGTATGAAACTGCCAAAACAAAAAAGTCAATGCACTTAAAAGTACAGCTGGTAATCCGAAGAAAAAGTTGTCTTTTATGTAATAACTTATCTCTCTGGCTTCTTCATAGTAGTTGTGCATTCCGGTAATATTAAACATAACAACTTCTTGCAAAAAATAACGAACAGCCGCAAAAAGCAATAGCGAAACTGGAATTGTCAAAATATAAAAAAATAATTTCTTCCTGTTTAAAAACCATTCACAGAAATAATAAAAGTTGAGAATGTAAATACAAAATATTGCTAACAAATGAGTTGGCGTAATTCCATAACATATTGCTTTGATCACAATTTCTATTTTTTGATCATTAAGTCCAATATCCCAGAAAATGTATGTTAGAAATAACAATACGAAAAAGACAACGTGGTAGTAAAAAGGTATTCTTGATTTCATAGTTTCTGATAATTAATTCAAAAATACAACTAAGCCTTTAATCGAAAACGACATTTATTTAAAACATGCTTTTTTAGGGATGAACGATCAAAAACTTTACATGAAATTATTACAGTGCAAATTTGATCTGTTTATAAAATGAAATCCTATGTTCATCAAAAACAAAAAACAGAGATCAAAAGACGAAATACATTTGTCATGAATTTAAAAACAAAACGTCATGCACAAAATCATCTTATTACTCACAATTATTACATTAAACTTAGCTTCAGCTCAAACCAGGAAAAAGCAAATTTTATTAATTGGAACGTTCCATTATTCAAATCCAGGTCATGATGTTGCCAAGATAAATACTTTTAATGTAATGTCTGAGAAAAGCCAAAAGGAACTCGAAATAATGAGTGACAAAATCAAAAAATTTGGTCCGAATAAAATTTTTGTAGAATGGAAATTTAGCAAACAAGCCGAGTTAGATCAGTTTTACAATAAAAATACCGACAGTTTGCTTAAAAATAGTACAAATGAAATTACTCAGTTAGCGTTACGTACTGCTAAAAAACTGAATCATAAAAAAATGTATGGAATTGATTATCGTACTCGTTTTCCTTATGACAGTTTAATGATGTCAATGGAAAAAGCAAATCAGAAGGATTTAATGAAAAAAAATACGGAATCAACAGAAAGGTTCCAGAAAGACAATAATGAAAGAATGGCTAAAAGCTCTTTAACCGAACTTATGCTTTACTACAATGAAAAAGCAACTAATGAAGATAATATCCAATGGTATTTGGAAGTAGCCAACAGAACTGGAAATCCAGACGATTTTACAGGAGCTTCTTTAGTTTCAAATTGGTACAAAAGAAACCTTTACATGTATTCTTTGGTTCAGAAATTAACCGAAAGTACTGATACTAAAATAATGGTTTTACTTGGAGCCGGACACGCTGCAATGCTAAGAGAATTTCTGGCACACGATCCAGAATTTGAAATTGTAGAACTGGCAACAGTTTTGAAATAGTTATTTCTAACCTCAACATTAACCTTTGCGTAGACGCACTGCAGCGTCTCTACGATATACATTATCCATAAAAACAAAAAATCATGAAAAAAATTATTGTATTACTAGCTCTTATTACATTTAACATGACATCTGCTCAAACTAAGAAAAAGCAGATTCTGTTGGTTGGAACATTTCATTATGCCAATCCTGGCCTTGATGTTGCTAAACTAAACAGTTTTGATATCTTGTCTGATAAAAGCCAAAAAGAACTCGAAATAATGAGTGACAAAATCAAAAAATTTGGTCCAGATAAAATATTTGTAGAATGGGAATTTAACGAACAAGCCGATTTAGATAAGCTTTACAATAAAAATACCGACAGTCTTTTTAAAAATAACAAAAACGAAATAACACAACTGGCACTTCGTACGGCTAAAAAACTGAATCATAAAAAATTATACGGAATGAATCTCTATACTTCTTTCCCTTATGACAGTTTACTGATGTCAATGGAAAAAGCAAACCAGAAGGATTTATTGAAAAAAAGCGATGAAACAAAAAAAAGAAATGAAAAAGATCATAATGAAAGAATCGCAAAAAGCTCATTACAAGAACTCATGTTGTATTACAATACAAAACAAGCAGAAAATAGAAATATCCAATGGTATTTGGAAGTAGCCAACAGAGCTGGTAACCCAGATGATTTTACCGGAGCTTCTTTAGTTTCAAATTGGTACAAAAGAAACTTGTACATGTATTCTTTAATTCAGAAATTGACTGAAAGTACAGATAATAAAATAATGATTCTAGTCGGCGCTGGTCATGCTGCATTGATTAGAGAATTTATAGCACATGATCCTACATTTGAAATTGTGGACTTATCAACTGTTTTGAAATAGGGCTTTTTTTACCGCAAAGCACGCAAGGATTTCTACCAAATAATATGTATACAACCGCAAAGTTCGCAAAGCTTTATCCATATAGCTTTGCGAACTTTGCGCTTATATAGATTCTTATATGTAAAAAAAATCCTTGCGTGCTTTACGGTTAAATTGACTGCAAAAAAAATCCACTCCTTTCGGAATGGATTTTCTATATAAATTGATTTCTTATTTTAATTAAGAAAGAGCAGCTTTAACTTGGTCAGCAGCTTCTTGGAATTGAACTGCAGATAAGATTGGCATACCAGAGTTGTCAATTAATTCTTTTGCAATTTCAGCATTTGTTCCTTGCAAACGAACGATAATTGGCACATTGATAGCGTCTCCCATGTTTTTGTAAGCGTCAACAACACCTTGAGCAACACGGTCACAACGAACGATACCTCCGAAGATGTTAATTAAAATAGCTTTTACGTTTGGATCTTTCAGGATAATTCTGAAAGCAGTTTCAACACGTTTTGCGTCAGCAGTTCCTCCTACGTCAAGGAAGTTAGCAGGCTCAAAACCAGCATATTTAATTAAGTCCATTGTTGCCATTGCAAGACCAGCTCCGTTTACCATACATCCTACAGTACCGTCAAGGTCAACATAGTTAAGACCAACTTCTTTAGCTTCAACTTCGATTGGATTCTCCTCACGGATATCTCTCATTTCAGCATATTTTGGTTGTCTGTATAAAGCGTTATCGTCGATGTTAACTTTAGCATCAACAGCTAAGATTTTGTTATCAGAAGTTTTAAGAACTGGGTTGATTTCGAACATAGAAGCATCAGAACCAATGTAAGCATTGTAAAGTGCGTCGATGAATTTCACCATTTCTTTGAAAGCGTTTCCAGAAAGACCTAAATTGAAAGCAATTCTTCTAGCCTGGAAACCTTGTAATCCTACAGAAGGATCGATTTCTTCAGTAAAGATTAAGTGTGGAGTGTGCTCAGCAACTTCTTCAATATCCATTCCACCCTCAGTAGAATACATGATCATGTTGCGTCCAGTACCTCTATTCAATAAAACAGAAACATAAAATTCAGAAGTTTCGCTTTCTCCAGGATAGTAAACATCTTCAGCAACTAAAACTTTGTTTACCTTTTTTCCTTCTGGCGGAGTCTGAGGTGTAATCAATTGCATTCCGATGATTTGTTCAGCTAACTCTTCAACTTGTTGTAAGTTTTTTGCCAGCTTAACTCCACCACCTTTTCCACGACCACCTGCGTGAATTTGTGCTTTTATTACGTGCCATCCTGTACCAGTTTCGGCAGTTAATTGTTTTGCAGCAGCTACAGCTTCAACCGCATTGTTAGCCACAATTCCGCGTTGTACGCGTACTCCGTAACTCGCTAAAATTTCTTTTCCTTGATATTCGTGTATGTTCATAATATAGAATTTGTCTGGTTCTGAATTTATTTCAGAATAAAAGTGCGACAAAAGTAACAAATAACAACTTAATAGGAAAATCTTTTTCAATTAAATAAATGTTATATATAGGTATTAAGCGTTGAGAATTTATCAATGCAAACAAATCGTTAACCGAATAATTTGTTAATGTTAACACAAACCGCGTAAAACGTTTGATATTTAACAAAAAATTCACTGGATTTATTGGCCTGCCGACGATTTTTCCTAATATATTTTAAGAGTAATTATATTTTTAGCAATTCGGGCTGCTTTATATAATATTATTAATAATTAAGAACCCATTTTCTAATATTACAACAAAAATGAAAGCAAAAGCATAATTTCACTACATTATGTTTAACGAAATCTTTATTTTTGTAGAAAAAATATCAAGAATGAAAGTTAAAGAACAAGGGCTTTATCTGCCTGAATTTGAACACGACAATTGTGGTGCGGGATTTATTTGTAATTTGAATGGTATTAAATCAAATGATATTATTCATAAAGCATTAGACATCTTAATTAAATTGGAACATCGTGGTGCCGTTAGTTCTGATGGAAGAACTGGGGACGGAGCGGGAATTTTATTCGACATTCCTCATGATTTCTTTAAGAAAGTTTGTGACTTTGAAATCCCTGAAGCTCGTGAGTATGCAGTAGGAATGGTTTTTTTACCAAAAAGCAAAAACCAGGTTTCTTTTTGTATCAATGCATTTGAAGCAACTATTAAAGATCAGAACTTAAAGATCTTAGGTTGGAGAGATGTGCCTGTTGATGTTGAAAATTTAGGTGAAATCGCCGCAGAAAAAGAACCAACAATTAAACAAGTTTTCGTTTCTAAAAACGGACAGGATTTAACTGAAAATGAATTTAATGCAAAACTTTTTGCAGCTAGAAAAATAGCTGAACATGCCGTAAGAGGATCTAAAACTTCTGAAAGCCACATGTTTTATTTTACTAGTTTATCGACAACTACTATTATATATAAAGGTCTATTGATGCCGGAAGACATCAGCCGTTATTATATAGATTTGAAAGATCCGGACCTGGTAACTCGTCTTGCACTTGTACACCAGCGTTTCTCTACTAATACATTCCCTTCTTGGGATCTTGCTCAACCGTTTAGATACATGTGTCACAATGGTGAGATTAACACACTTCGTGGAAACGTAAGCCGTATGCGTGCTCGTGAAGAGCTTATGCAAAGTGCTGTTTTTGGCGATGATATTAAAAAATTATTCCCAATTATCTTAGAAGGAAAATCAGATTCTGCTTCTATGGATATGGTGGTTGAACTTTTATTAATGACTGGTCGTTCGCTTCCAGAGGCAATGATGATGGTAGTTCCTGAAGCTTGGGAAAAACACCAGACAATGTCTCCGGAGAAAAGAGCTTTCTATGAGTACAATGCTTGTATCATGGAGCCTTGGGATGGTCCTGCTTCTATTCCGTTTACAGATGGTAACGTAATTGGAGCTTTACTAGACAGAAATGGTTTACGTCCTTCTCGTTATACTTTAACGAAAAGCGGCTTCGTAATTATGTCATCTGAAATTGGTGTATTAGATATCGATCCGGAAGATGTAATTCAGCACGGACGTTTGGAGCCAGGAAAAATGTTCCTGGTTGATATGAATGAAGGTCGTATCATCGAAGACGAAGAAGTTAAAAAAGCGATAGTTACAAAACGTCCTTACCAGCAATGGGTTGACGAAAACTTATTGCCTTTGGCTAGCGTTCCTTACACCAACAACCCTACTCCTGTTGAAAAATTAGATTTCTTAACAAGACAGCGTTTGTTTGGTTATACTATTGAAGATTTAAAAACGATCATCAACCCAATGGGTAGCGACGGAGCTGAAGCAATCAGCTCTATGGGTAACGATACGCCTTTGGCAGTTTTATCAGATCAGCCTCAGTTGTTGTACAATTACTTCAAACAATTGTTTGCTCAGGTTACTAACCCGCCTTTGGATGGTATTCGTGAAGAAATCATTACAGACATCAGTTTAGCAATTGGAGGAGATTTCAATATTTTCGAAATTGAATCTAAGCAATGTAAAAAACTGAAAATCCAGAATCCGGTTATTTCTAATGAGGATTTGGATAAAATCAGAAATATTGATCACGCAGATTTCAAATCGGCTACCATTTCTACTTTATACAAAATAGAAAAAGGAGTTAACGGTCTAGAGCGTGCTCTTGAAAAATGCGTTCAGGCTACTTTTAAAGCAGTTGAAGAAGGATGCAACATCATCATCTTATCTGATAGAGGTGTAAGCGAAGAATTAGCTCCAATTCCTATGTTATTGGCTTGTTCTTACATTCACCACTCATTGAATATTTTACAGGTTCGTTCTAAATTCGGAATCATTATCGAATCTGCGGAACCACGCGAACCTCATCATTTTGCTTTATTATTCGGATATGGTGCAAGTGCGATCAACCCTTACATGGTAAACGAAATCATTCACGATCAGGTTGAAAAAGGTTTTATTACAAAAGTAAAAGCAGATTATGCAGTTGTAAATTATAATAAAGCAATTGCAAAAGGAATCGTGAAAATCATGAACAAAATTGGTATCTCTACTTTACATTCGTACAGAGCTGCTCAGATTTTCGAGATTTTAGGTCTAAACAAAACATTTACATCAAAATACTTCCCTTACACGCCATCAAGAATTGAAGGTATTGGTTTAATGGAAGTTGAAAAAGAAGTGAAAAAACGTTTCCAAAAAGCTTTCCCAAATTCAAAAATCGCAAACTTGCTTTCTCTTGAAATTGGAGGTATTTACAGATGGAGACGTGGTGGAGAAAAACACATGTTTAACCCAACTACGATTTCTAAATTACAACAGGCAGTTCGTTTAAACAGCCCAGAAAGCTATAAAGAATACGCAAATGCTGTAAACGAGCAAAGCTCAAACTTAATGACGATTAGAGGTTTATTTGAATTCAATAATTTGGATCCAATTTCTATTGATGAAGTGGAACCTTGGACAGAAATCGTTAAGAAATTCAAAACGGGTGCAATGTCTTACGGATCTATTTCCAGAGAAGCACACGAGAATTTAGCGATTGCAATGAACAGAATTGGTGGAAAAAGTAACTCTGGAGAAGGTGGAGAAGATCCGAAACGTTTCCAGAAAGAAATTAACGGAGATTCTAGAAACTCTGCCATCAAACAAGTTGCTTCGGGACGTTTTGGTGTTTCGATCAACTATTTGACAAACGCTAAAGAAATCCAAATCAAAATGGCTCAGGGAGCAAAACCTGGAGAAGGTGGACAGTTACCTGGAGAAAAAGTGGTGCCTTGGATTGCTGAAACCAGAAACTCTACGCCTTATGTAGGTTTGATTTCGCCTCCTCCTCACCACGATATTTACTCAATTGAGGATTTATCTCAGTTGATTTACGATTTGAAAAACGCAAACCGTGAAGCTCGTATCAACGTGAAATTAGTTTCTGAAGTTGGAGTTGGAACTATCGCTGCCGGTGTTGCCAAAGCAAAAGCTGACGTTATCCTGATTTCAGGTTATGACGGAGGAACTGGAGCTGCTCCATTAACATCTTTACAGCACACAGGTATCCCATGGGAACTTGGTTTAGCTGAAGCTCAACAGACACTTATCTTGAACGACTTAAGAAGCCGTGTAGTTTTAGAATGTGACGGACAATTAAAAACAGGTCGTGACGTAGCTATCGCTGCTTTATTAGGTGCAGAAGAATTCGGATTTGCAACGGCTCCGCTTGTAGCTTCCGGATGTATCATGATGAGAGCTTGTCACTTAAATACTTGTCCGGTTGGTATTGCAACACAGGATCCGGAATTGAGAAAAAATTTCAAAGGAACTCCAGAGCACGTAATCAACTTCATGTATTTTATTGCTGAGGAGTTAAGAGAAATCATGGCGCAGTTAGGTTTTAGAACTTTAAAAGAAATGGTAGGTCAGTCTCAAAAATTAAACGTAGACAAAGCTATCAAACATTATAAAGCTAATGGTTTAGATTTATCGGCTATTTTATACAAACCGGAAAAAGCTAAAACGGTTCCAAATCATAATACAACAACTCAGGACCACGCTCTTGAAAATGTATTGGATTTCGATATCATCAAAGAAGCTATTCCGTCTATCTATAGAAAAGAGAAAACGAGAGTTACATTCAAAATCAAAAATACAGACCGTTCTGTAGGTGCAATTTTGAGTAACGAAATCTCAAAAATTTATGGCGCACAAGGATTACCAGCTGACACTATTTTAGTTGATTTTGAAGGTTCTGCCGGACAAAGTTTTGGTGCATTTGCAACAAACGGATTGTCATTTAAAATTCACGGAAACTGTAATGATTACTTAGGAAAAGGTCTTTCTGGAGGAAAACTAATTGTAAAAGTACCTCCTACTGCAACTTTCAAACCTGAAGACAACATCATTATTGGGAACGTTGCCCTTTACGGAGCTATTACCGGAGAGGCTTATATTAATGGTATCGCAGGAGAACGTTTCTGTGTGAGAAACTCTGGAGCAACAGCAGTTGTAGAAGGAATTGGAGATCACGGATGCGAGTACATGACAGGTGGTACAGTTGTAGTTTTAGGAAAAACTGGAAGAAACTTTGCTGCTGGTATGAGCGGTGGTGTAGCTTACATTTACGATCCGAAAAAGAAATTCGATTCGACAGTATGTAACATGGAAATGGTTGCATTCGATCCGATGGAAGAAGAGGACGTTACTAAACTAAGAAAACTAATCAAAAACCATTCATTGTACACTAGCAGTCCATTAGCAAAAAGAATTTTAGCAGACTGGGAAAATGAACAACAGCACTTCGTAAAAGTAATGCCAACAGATTACAAAAAAGCATTAAAACGAATTGCAGAAGAAAAACAAATAGAAGAATTAATAGCGGGATAAATGATTTTAGATTTTAGAGTTCAGATTTTAGATTAAAACTTAACCGCAAAGCTTTGCGAACTTAAAACACTCAAAAAAGCAAAAAAGACCTTGCGCTCTTTGCGGTTAAAAAAATTAGAACTTTAGAATTTATCATTTAGATTTAATTAAAAAGTCATGGGTAAAATAGGCGGATTTAAAGAATATAACAGAGCCGATGAAAGTAATTTAGCAGTAGCTGAGCGTGTTGCCAACTACAATGAGTTTACTATTCCGGTACCAAAAGATAAATTAAAAGAACAAGGATCAAGATGTATGGACTGTGGAATTCCTTTTTGCCACAGTGGTTGTCCGTTAGGAAATTTAATTCCTGACTTCAACGACATGGTGCATCAGGAAGAATGGCAGAGCGCGTTAGAGATTTTACAATCTACTAACAACTTTCCTGAATTTACAGGACGTTTATGTCCTGCTCCATGTGAAAAATCATGTGTATTAGGAATCATCAAAGATCCGGTTTCTATCGAAAACATCGAAAAAAGCATCGTTGAAAGAGGTTTCGCAGAAGGATGGATTAAACCACAAGCACCAAAAACAAGAACTGGAAAAACAGTTGCTGTTATTGGTTCTGGACCTGCAGGTCTTGCAGCTGCTCAACAATTAAACAGAGCGGGTCACACCGTTACTGTTTTTGAAAGAGACAACGCAATTGGAGGTTTATTACGTTACGGAATTCCAAATTTCAAATTAGAAAAAGGAATTATCGACCGTCGTGTAGCAATTCTTGAAGCAGAAGGAATCACTTTTAAAACAAATGTAAATGTTGGAGTTAATTTCAGTGTTGAAGAATTAAACCAATTCGATTCTATCGTTTTATGCGGAGGAGCAACTGAAAGAAGAAGCTTGCCGACTAAAGGAATCGAAAGCAAAGGCGTTGTTCAGGCAATGGATTTCTTAACACAGCAAACTAAAGTTTTATACGGAGAATCAATTCCAGACCAAGTTAAAGCAACTGGAAAAGACGTAATCGTTATTGGTGGTGGAGATACGGGTTCTGACTGTATCGGAACTTCAAACAGACACGGAGCTAAATCGGTAACCAACTTTGAGATTTTACCAAAACCTCCAGTTGGAAGAAGCGAATCAACTCCTTGGCCTTTCTGGCCGTTGCAGTTAAAAACATCTTCTTCTCACGAAGAAGGTTGCGACAGAAACTGGTTGATCAATACTAAAGAATTCATTTCTAATGATAAAGGTGAATTAACTGGATTAAAAACGGTTGAGGTGCAATGGAAAATGACTCCAGGTCAGCGTCCAGAATTAATCGAAAAAGAAGGTTCAGAGAAAATCTGGCCTTGCGATTTAGCTTTATTGGCTCTTGGATTTACAGGTCCGGAGAAAACGTTAAGCGAACAATTAGGAATCGAAACTGATATGAGAAGCAACTACAAAGCGCACAACTATCAGACAAACGTTCCTCATATCTTCACAGCTGGAGATATGCGTCGTGGACAATCATTAATCGTATGGGCTATTTCAGAAGGTCGCGAAGCTGCAAGAGAGGTAGATTTATTCCTTATGGGATCTACAAACTTGCCTACTAAAGGAAAAGGAGATCTTCCTAGCCTATAAAAACTAAACAAAAATACAACACATACTACCAACAAACCCTTGAATTAATAATTCAGGGGTTTTGTTTTTTTTAGCCACAGATTTCACAGATTAAATGGATTTTTTTGTTAGCCACGAATTGCACAAATTTACACGAATTTTTAATTTTGAATTTTCACAAAATGCTCAAAACATAGCCCGTGGTTTCAACCACGGGAAACGTACGGATTGGACGCAATCATATATTGCGTCCCCGTGGTTGAAACCACGGGCTATATTTGAATATAGAAACCAAAGAGAAGAGAAAAATTCGTGTAAATTTGTGCAATTCGTGGCTAACAAAAAATAATCTGTGCAAATCATTTTAATCTGTGGCAAAAAACAATTCCAGCAGTATTTAAGGATAAGTTAAATTAGTGAATTCGTAGCGAAAAACCTTTGTATCTTTGTCTCTCTGTCCCTTTGAACCTCCTACTATGTTACAAAATTCCAAAAACAGCAACTTTTTGTTTAAAAACAAACAATTTGTTACAATTTGTTATTTTTCTACAATTTATTTGTTGATACACAAAAGAGTAATAACTTTGCCCAAAATGATTTAAAAATGCAAGCAAAAGATTTACTGCAGTTAGCAGACCAATTTGGAAGTCCATTGTATGTTTACGATGCCGAAAAAATCCAATCTCAGTACAACCGATTAACTAAAGCTTTCTCTAAGGTAGAAAACTTAAGAGTTAATTACGCCATGAAGGCATTGTCTAATGTTGCGATTCTTCAGTTATTAAAGAACATGGGGTCTGGCTTAGACACTGTATCAATTCAGGAAGTTTTGTTAGGACTTCATGCTGGCTATGAACCCGAAAGAATTTTCTTTACACCAAACGGCGTTTCTCTTGAAGAAATCGAAGAAGTTGCCGCAATGGGTGTACAAATCAATATCGACAATTTATCTATTTTAGAGCAATTCGGAACGAGACATCCTAATATTCCGGTATGCATCCGTATCAACCCACACGTAATGGCGGGAGGAAATGCAAATATTTCTGTTGGACATATCGATAGTAAATTCGGAATTTCTGTTCACCAGATTCCGCATATCTTGCGAATTGTTGAAAATACAAAAATGAGTATTGTTGGAATTCACATGCACACAGGATCTGATATTTTAGATATCGAAGTATTCTTGTATGCTGCTGAAATCTTGTTCGACACGGCAAAACATTTCAAAGATCTACAATTCTTAGATTTCGGAAGCGGATTCAAAGTTCCTTACAAAAAAGACGATATCGAAACAGACATCGAAGAATTAGGTAAAAAATTATCAAAAAGATTTAATGCTTTCTGTACTGAATATGGAAGAGATTTAACATTGATTTTCGAACCAGGAAAATTCTTGGTAAGCGAAGCAGGTCATTTCTTAGTAAAAGTAAACGTAGTAAAACAAACAACCTCAACAGTTTTCGCCGGAATCGACAGTGGTTTCAACCATTTAATCCGTCCAATGTTTTACGGATCTTCACATCATATTGAAAACATTTCTAACCCGAAAGGAAAAGAGCGTTTTTATTCTGTTGTAGGATACATTTGTGAGACTGATACTTTTGCTAACAACCGTAGAATTGCAGAAATCACAGAAGGTGACATTTTAGAATTTAGAAATGCCGGAGCATACTGTTTCTCAATGTCATCCAACTACAATTCAAGATACAAACCAGCCGAAGTACTTTGGAAAGACGGAAAAGGAATCTTGATTCGTCAAGCCGAAACTTTCGAAGATTTACTTAAAAATCAAATTCCGTTACCAGAAGAAGTTGCTGCTGCGGTTTAACAATAGAAAAAAAAGGAATATCAACCTAATCCCGTTTCTTAATTGAGGCGGGATTTTTTTATCCGCTTTTTTTGTCATTCAAAATACAGCGAACAGACGAAATAAATCTTCGCAAGTAACTCTACAAAGTATATAACTTATCATCACAAAGACAAGAAACCAGAGAAAGTAACCACACAGTTTTGTCATTTCGACGTAAGGAGAAATCTTCGTAAGTAGCTCCACAAAGCATATCAAAAACAAAAGACAAAAAGAAAGAAAAAACTTAAATAAATTTTATCTTTAGCCAAAAAAAATGATACATCAAGAAGGCTATCATACTTAGTATATATACATTCTCACGAATAAATACAAAACCGTTTTCTACACAGGAGTCACAAATAATTTAAGAATCCGTTTAAGCCAGCATAAAGGAAATAATACAACTGGAAGCAAAACTTTTACATCAAAATACAATACAACATATTTGCTATACTATGAAAAGTTCACTTGGATACAAGAAGCAATTGCTCGTGAAAAAGAAATAAAAGACTGGCGAAGAGAAAAAAAAATCGAACTAATAAAAACTATTAATCCTGATTTAGATTTTTTGAATTATTTATTTGAATAATGTTTCCAATCTTTGTAGAGTTACTTACGAAGATTTCTCCTTCGTCGAAATTGACAAGATTGTTTATAAACTTTACGTAATCAAAACAAAAAAAAATATTTAATACCTAAACAAATGAACTTTGAAGTACTTAACATACGCAGGATAGACCCGGCAACAGGATATTTCAAATTACATCAAGATTATATTCTTTCTTATGATCATTATGATGGCTGGACTCAACGATTGTTAAGAGCTGGAATTTATATAGATATCATTTATGAATGTAAAGTTGAGATAGACTTTTATACAAAAAATCGGTATAAATTTGAAAAACAATTTGAATGCGAAATACCTTTTGAAATTAAAAATATAATTTCTGAAATAATGAACCTTGATCATCTCGTATTAAAACATAATTATGTAGATGGGGTTATGGAAGACTTCGGCGATCAACATTTTGTTATTAATAATAATGGTATATCTCATAATATTGGAGTAGGTTTTATGGAGAAAAAGCGTCAGCCGGAAAATCCTTCAGAAGAATTGTTTTTTGTTTTAATTGATCTTTTTGAAAAATGGCTTGAAAAACTTTATCAGGAATGTTTACAAGAATCTGTAATATCCAGTCAAATCATTTCAAACAATAAAGCTAACGTTCGGATCAAACGAAAACATAAAAAGTAAACCTTCACTTCTTCAAAAATACTAGATCTTTTCATCAAATTAAATATTAAAAATTAATCTTTTAATTCACTGTCATTACAATCCTATTAGTTAACTATGAGAATCATAATAAGAATATTATTTTTTATTGGAGTTTTTCTTTTTTTATGCAGTTATTTTATTACGCCATATACTATCAATGATGGAGAATACATTGTGATTGACGCAGATGCTTTAGAGTTCCTGAAAATGCTATACATCGTTACTAGTGTTATTTTTGGCTATTTATTTTTTGCATTTCTTAGCGTTTTTAAAAACAAGTTCTTTTTATTTTTTTCCTTAGTTTTTCTTGCCTTTAGTCTAATATTTTTAGCCAAAATGTTTTTATATTTTGATACCTTTTTAGACTGATAGGTTTTACTAAATGGATATAAAACCGACGTTTAAAACTCAAATAAAAATTCTATTTTAGCATACCAAATCAAACCCCAAATCCAATGAAACCTACAATTCTACTATCAACACTTTTCCTATTATTTGCAACCAATTCATTCAGCCAAACTCTATCAGATTTAAAACTAAAGCCAAAAGAAATCCCAAAAGGTTATATTGCAAACGACGGTAATATTTGTGTAACGCCTCAGGCATGTAATTTTTATACTGATATTGAAACTTACAGCAATATTGTTGGAACGGTAAAAAGTAAAGCCATTCAAAGTTTTAAAAATAAAGGAGATAAAGGCTCTATCATGTATTTTGAATTTGATCACGTATTCAAAGGCGATCGATTTCTACAAGGTTTGCTTTGGGGAAAAGCTGGCGAACCAACCGATGAACATCCGGAAGAGTATATTGCCAAGGGAAAATTTTTAGTAATTTGGAGTTTGAAAGCAGACAGTCCGCTAAAAAAGAAGTCTGAAGCTAAAGTAGAGGCTATTTTGGAGTAAAACCTAATCGGCTCTTCATTTTAAATGCTTAATTTTGCTCAATAAAAATAATTTAAAATGAAACCACAAATACGAATCCTGCTTTACTCCATCTTATTCTTCTTATACCTAACTTCGACTACATTTTTTCTTTCTATAGGCCAAAAATTAAAGACAGATCCTTACATTACTTTAGGTTGCGGATTTGCTCTTTTTAATCTTATTTATGCTTTTTTAGCATTAAAATGGAAACCGCTTTTAAATATCATACTTGCTGTTGGAATTGCTGCTTTGTCTTTATTTTTAGCGTTACAATTTACCAATTTACATCTTTTGGTTAATTACGATCCTTATCAGATTAAAACTGCAATATTTGCTAATGCTCTTATTGCAATTATTTTTTGGGAGATTGTATATCAAGTGAAAAACAGAATAAAATAAGTAAAATATAAATTGCCTCCAGCTTTAGCCGGATGTCAATAAAAGTCTTTCAAAAACGGCTTTAGCCAAAAACTTTATAAGTTTGGCTAAAGCCGTTTTCGTTTTCCCCACATACCTCCAGCTAAAGCTGGAGGCAATTTATGTTACTTCCTAAACTAGTTTTACATTTAGTTACTGATTACAACTACTTAAAAAACAATTCATTAAATTTACCCTTAAGCATTTAAAAATCAAATCCATGAAACGACAGCCATCCATAGACATTGTTCGAGGAATCGTAATGATTATTATGGCTCTCGATCATGTTCGGGATTTGATGCATGTTGATTCGATTACGCAAAGTCCAACCGATTTATCGACTACTTCCCCTTTGTTGTTTTTTACTCGTTTTATTACTCATTTGTGTGCGCCAACATTTATTTTTCTGGCTGGAACTTCGGTTTATCTTTCGCTTCAAAACAAAAATAATTTAGCCGAAACGAGAGCATTTTTATTCAAAAGAGGTCTTTGGTTGCTTTTACTTGAATTTACTGTTGTCAATTTTGGTTTATTCTTCGATATTGGTTTTCATTCTCTTTTGTTTGAAGTCATAGCCGCAATAGGTTTTGGATTTATCGTTTTAAGTTTTTTACTCAAAATCCGCACTCAAACTTTAAGTATTATTGGACTCTTAATACTCTTTTTCCACAATCTTCTACCGCTTATTCCTTTTGCCGAAAATTCTGTTCTTAAAGCTGTTTTAGCGCCACTTTTTAGTCCGGTTGTGTTTCCGTTTTCAGGAAGAGCTTTTATTATGGGATATCCGCCAATTCCATGGTTAGGCATAATGCTGGTTGGTTTCGCAACAGGAAAATTCTTTGTATTGGCTGAAGAGAAAAGAAAAAAACTATTCATTAAAATCGGTTTGAGCGCTTTGACATTGTTTACCATAATTCGTTTTGTAAATATTTATGGAGATCCTGCTTTGTGGACAACGCAAAAAGATGCTGTTTTTACCTTTCTATCTTTTATGAATGTAACTAAATATCCGCCTTCACTCCTGTTCTGTCTGGTTACTTTAGGTATTATGTTTTTACTGCTTGCCTTTGCTGAAAACTTCTCAAATAGAATTCAGAAAGTGACTTTGGTTTATGGAAAAGTCCCTTTGTTTTATTTTGTAATTCATTTTTATATCATTCATATTCTCACGCTTGTTATGCTTTTTGCACAAGGTTTCAGCTTTTCGCAATTTGAATTTACAACGGGAACTTTTGGAAGACCTAAAGACATAGAAAGCGGTTTCCCTATTTGGACAGTTTATCTAATTTGGATTTTTGTATTAGCGTTGCTTTACAAACCTTGTAAATGGTTTGGAAAACACAAAGCTGAAAATCAACATTGGTGGCTGAAATACATTTAAACTTCATTAAAAGTTAAAATACAAATGCTTTAAATTCTGTACGTATTTTTTTATATTAGCTTCTTTAAAATTTTTCCAAGCCAAAATAATGAAATAATGAAAATCAGAATTTTACTCCTCTTATCTTTAATTGCTGTTTCCTGTAAAAACGAAACAAAAACTGAAACTCCTCAGGTTACTCAAAAAGATACCATCCAAATTGCGCCAGAACCCGAAACTAAAGTTGCAGAAACTGATACAATAATAATTTCTAAAAAACATAAAATCAACCAAATTGTATGTGATTTGGACGGAGACGGAAAAAATGAAACCGTAGAAATTGTAAGAAGTACAAACAGTGATAAAAGCGGTTTAAGGATAACTTACGAAAACGGAAAAAGAACAGATTATCTTGGTTTAGGACATAATGTTTTAAATCAGGGATTTGACGAAATTGATTGGGCCGGAATATTCGAGAAAGCACCGAAAGGAGAAATTGTCTGGAACAATGTAAACGATGACGGCGAAATTATGGGCGATGAAGAAATTAAGGAAGAAGATAAAATAAAACTCCCAAATGACGGAATCTTTATTCATGCAGAAGAAAGCTGCGGTGGCGGTATTATTTATCTGAAAAACGGAAAATACGACTGGATACAGCAGGAATAAATTTTTCCAATTTTGTAAATTCTAAAATATTGAAAAATGAAAAATGCACCGGAAATTGCCAATCGTTTTAGAGAAACTATTTTAAACGGAACCTGGATTGCTAACACCAATTACAAAGATCAACTGCAGAATCTGGATTGGAAAATTGCTGTTACTCCGATTCAAAATCTAAATACGATTGCACTTCTGGCACAGCATATTCATTATTATATTGAAGGAATAAACAATGTCTTTAAAGGCGGAACACTCGACATAAAAGATAAGTTTAGTTTTGACTTTCCTCCTATTTCTTCACAAGAAGACTGGAACATATTTCTGACTCGATTCTGGAATGCAACCGAAGAATTTGCCTCTTTTGTTGAACAAATGTCTGACGAAGAGCTAAATCAGTATTTTGTGAATGAAAAGTATGGAAGTTACGAAAGAAATATCGACGCCATGATTGAACACAGCTATTATCATCTGGGACAAATTGTGTTGATTAAAAAATTACTGACCAATTAAAAAATGAAGAAACTAATTTTACTTTTATGCTTGTTACTACTATTTATAAGCTGCAAAAAAGACAAACAACCTCAGAAAAAAGAGAATAATACAGTTGAAGAAACAACCAATTTAACAGATTCCAAAAATGATAGTATTGCTTTATTAGCACTCACAAAAAAACTTTATAAATGGGTGGAAGAGAAAAATACCGGCAGCGATTTTAGCCCTATTGAAGGTAAAAATGTCGACAGCATTTATAACGGAATCGATATGAATCTTCATAAAGCCAGAGTCAAAGAGCTCGAAAACACGCATTTATTTTCAAAAGATTTTATTGCTAACTATAATAAAATTGCACTAAAAATTGACAGTGAATTTAAAAGCGGAGCTTTAAAATGGAATGTTGGCGAACTCCCGCCGTTTGGTTCCGGAGCAAGTCCCTGGTGTAATTGCCAGGATACGCCCAATCATTTTTTGGATAAAATCTGGATCATGCACCTTTCCATAGAAAACAACAAAGCCTTTTACAATTGGAGCTGGGGCGATGGCATTGTATATAATATTAAAGCTGTAAAAGAAAACAACGAATGGAAAATATCCTATCTGGAAGGTTTTGATTATGATAGTTTTGTCGAAAGTTTTCAGCAAACAAATGATTTTACCGGAAGGTGGGAAAATGGTATGGTTGCACTCAATATTGGAAAGACTTCTCTGGCTTTTGAATATCATGGTCAATGCGTTTACAATTATCCTGTTCGAAGAATAAGTGATACCCAATTTGAAATGATCTGGTCAAGAGAGATGGACTGCAAATTTGACAATGGCACAGATGAGACTTTTGGATTAAAAGATATTCCGCAAATTGGAAAGCCCTTTTCAAAAATTACACTTAAAAACAATGTTTTGCATGTTCAGTATTACTATAAAAAATGGGTAGAAAAATACAGCGAACAAGTAAGTGGTGTTTTTACTTCTGAATATGAAAAAGAACGTGAGGACGGGGACTATTAATCTTATAATCAAAGAGAAAAATCAAATGAAAAGAATACTATTATCACTCTTAATTCTGTTTTTGTTCTCCTGTAAAAAGAATGAAGAAAAAGACGAATCAAAAATTACAAATCAAAAAGCACAAGACACTGTAAAAGTAGAAACAGGAAACAATGACATAGCAAAGCCTGATACTTTAAAAATAAATTATCTCGAGCATAAAAACCTGCTGAATATCCTAACTCTAGTACCGGACAGTTCGATGGGAAGCTGGGAATGGAAAAAAGAAGACAGAATCGAATATGTAAAAAAAATACAACAAAACAATTATACACTCCCATCAAGAGATCATTTTTCCAGTATTGCACTTATACAACCTAACACGTTGCACATTGGAGTTGTTGACGGAAGCTGGATTTTGTCTATCTATAAAATAAAACCCAATAATTATATTGTCCTAACAGATGATATTGTGGGAGATGGAAATCAGTTTATGGCTTTCGAATATTTAAATGGTCAATTAACATACATCCCTTTCAAAGATGTATTTGATCCGTTTTTTACAACATTACTTATTAATGAAAACGATGAAAAATGCCTTGAATATTTTAAAGACAATTACATCGGTTTTGAATATGATTTTATTGGAACAAAAAAAATACATATTACTAATTCTTTATTAGAAGAAGCCAAAAGTTGTTTTAAAGGAAATACTCTTAATTATGAATTTAATCCAGTAATGAAAAAGTTCAACTTAATTAAAATATAAGACATAAAGCAATGAAAGCAAATCTCTTCATTTTACTATTTTGTGTGCAGTTTTCTTTTTCACAAAATACAGATCATCTCAATACTGTTTTGAAACAGCTTAAATTACAAGAAAAGCAAATAAACGTTCAGCTTTTTACTGAAAAAATATTACCCTATGACAAAAGTAAAAGCGTTTTAGTTGTTCCAAAGTATGCTACTGATATAGAAGAAGGTTCTTTCACACTGGACGCTTACATATTGGTAGTCGATAATGCAACAGGAAAAATAATTTCCAAATGTGTCGAACTCAATGCATGGACATCTGATGCTCTTATTTTAACCTCCATTACCATCGATACCGGTTTGTACCATTTAAACAAATCTACTAGAGCTTTTGGCGTAAGAGTAGATTATCGTACCCAAAGTCAACCTAATCCGTACAGCGAAACCAACTTGTCCTTATATACTGTAAATAAAAATGTACTGAAACCGGTGCTTCATAATTATAATATTTACAGATATCGCGGAGAATGGGACATGAAATGTAATGGTGAATTTGAAGACAATGATTCAACTATTGATATTGATAAACTGCAAACCAATAATTTTAATAATCTCATTGTAAAAACAAAGATTACTAAAACAAAAAATACCTTTAAAAATGAAGATTGTGTCTCTAAAGAAACAATTAAAAAAGAGACAACCAAATTGATTTTTAATGGCAAGGAATACAAATAGAGCAAAACAATCATTATTTAAACTTAACTAAAAATTACCAGATAAATGAAAACAAAACTTTTAGCCATACTAAGCATATTTTTCCTGATAAGTTGCAAAGATTCAAACAAAATTGAAAGAGAAAACGAACCTACAATTTACGGCGTCGAAAGTCAGGACGAAGAAATGAATGCGGCGATACTTAAAGCAAATGAAACTTTAAAAGATTTTAATGCAGGATTACTAAATCCTAAAGCTGAAAATCTGGCTTTAAAGGTTCAGTTTACCAATTCAAGCGGAACCGAACATATGTGGGTTGGAGATATTGTTTTTAAAGATGGGGAATATTCCGGGATTTTAAACAATGATCCTGAATATGTTAAAGAATATAAATCCGGTGATAAAATAGATATTGATCCTTCTAAAATTAGCGATTGGATGTATCTCGAAAATGGTAAATTATTTGGCGGTTATACCATAAAGGTGTTGCGAAACAGAATGAGCGAAGAAGAACGCAAACAATTTGATGCCGAAAGTGGTATGCAAATCGATTAATATATACTATTTTTAAAAATTATTCATGAGAAATATTTCCTTTTTATTGCTATTTATTACTCTCTTTTCAAGCTGTAAATCAGATAAAAAAGAGGAAAAAACAGTTAGTTTAAAAGATTCGGACATAAAAGAAACTCCTTTTGTTTTAAATGTTGAAAAGATAGATTCTACACAGTTTCCTGCTTCAATTAAATACGAAGGCTTTATCAAAAATGCTGTTCGGTGGAAAGATAAACTTGGCGATAATATTGTGATTACAACAGAAACAGGTTATCATATTAATCCCAAATTCAAGCATGAATTTGACGACAGCGCCGATGCAGAACTGTTCGCTTATCATTTTATAGTTTCAGGAGATAAAACCAAACAAGCCTGGAGAGTTTACGATTATATTTCAGATTGTCCGGTTGATATTGTGGCTTCCTTTGTAAAAGATACTTTTCAGATTACTGATTTGAACAATGACGGAATTGCTGAAGTCTGGTTAATGTACAAAACGGTCTGTCACGGTGATGTGAGTCCGTGTGACATGAAAATTATTATGTATGAGGGAGCGCAAAAATATGCAATGCGTGGCGAAAATAAAGTTCAGGTTGGAGTTTATGATAATGGCGAAAAACAATTTATAGGCGGGAAATTTAAGTTTGACGAAAAATTTACAAACGGCCCAAAAGTCTTTAAAGAATTCGCCCGTAAATTATGGAACGAAAATATCATGGAAAAATGGGAAAATTAAAAACAGATAAATCTTAAATCACAGATGAAAAATATACAAACTATACTTTTAATTCTTGCCATTACTGTTGGCTGTAAATCTTTGGCGCAAACTAAAGCAAAACCGGCTGTCCCTTCAAGAGAAACAGTTGAAGAGTTTTATGATGCCATTTTTGCAAACGACACCCAGAAAGCAGTTAAAATGATTGGTACAAAATTTCCAGCCAATTACGAACCGCAAAATAAAGTTACACCTCTACAAGCTGCAATCTGGCAAAATAATATAGCACTTGTAAAAGCCCTAGTCGAAAAAGGAGCAAAAATAAACAGCTCAAATGCTCAGGCTATTGATGTTGCGGCAGAAAAAGGAACTCTTGAAATTTTATCGTATCTAATTCAAAAAGGTGGTCCTATTTCTGATAAAGCTTTTAATACTGCAGGATTTAATCAGTTTTATGATGCCGCCAAATTACTTTTGCTAAAAGGCGCCAGTCAGGAAAAAGGAGATATTAGAGGTAAACTTTGGGTGTTTGAACAAGCGGTTCGAAAATCGGATTATGAGGTTTTGAATGCACTGAAATTAGATAAAGAAGAAGTTAACTCTCATAATTATGATGGAGAAACGGCTTTAATAATTGCTATTAAAAATAAAAATACCGAAATGGTAAAATACCTGCTGAAAAAAGGAGCTGATAAAAATAAACCGGAAACTTTTGATGCCGGCGATGATATTTCGTATGGCAAAAAACCTATTCAGATTGCTACTAAAATGAAATTAACAGAGATTGTAAAACTGCTTAAATAGCTGAATGTTTTTTTGTAATTTTTATTTAAGACAAGGTTTTTACTTTACTTCTTATAAAAACTAAACGTTCTGATCTAGCCCCGATAGAGCCGATATCCTCGTAATGAAATGGAGAGATAAAGGCGAAAGCGGGACTGAACGTTCTTATGAAATTGATAGCATCTGCTCCTTAAAATAAATCTGAAAAAAGGCATAGTTGTTGAAAGTTAAATGAAATATATTTACACCTTCAAAAGAAACACTATGCAAAAAACTACTTTACTCTTTTCTATATTCTTTTTGATTCTTTCTTCTTGTGGCGTAAAAACGACTCAGGCTTTAATTAGCGACGGGAATTATGATGGCGCAATTGATCGCGCGGTTGAAGCTTTGAGAACCAACAAAGATTCTAAAGGAAAACAAGATTATGTTTATTTACTGGAAGAGGCTTTTGCTAAAGGGAAAGAAAGAGATTTACGCAATCTTGAAATGCTCTCTAAAGATGCAAATCCGGCCAATGCAGAACGTATTTACAACACTTATTTACAACTGAATAACCGTCAGGAAAAAATCAGACCGATTTTACCTTTGAGGTTAATAAAGCTCGGGAAAAATGCTTATTTCCCGTTTGATAATTATTCGAATGAGATTGTAAACAGTAAAAACGCTCTTTCTAAATATTTGTATGAAAACGCTTCTACCCTTTTGAAATCGAATAACAAAATGGATTTTAGAAAAGCTTACGATGATTTTGCTTATTTGGAAAGTATCAATCCCGGTTACAAAAACACCAAAAAATTAATGGATGATGCTCTGTTTAAAGGAACCGATTTTGTGGATGTTTATGCGAAAAATGAAACCAATATGGTGATTCCGAAAATGCTTCAGGAGGATCTTTTGGATTTTAAAACCTACGGATTAAATGATAAATGGACTGTTTATCACAGCACAAGACAGAAAAACACAATTTATGATTATAGTCTGATTATTAATTTCAGAGATATTTATATTTCGCCGGAACAAATTAAAGAGAAAGAATTTATTAAAGAAAGACAGATAAAAGATGGTGTAAAAACACTTTTGGACAGTCGCGGAAGACCTGTTAAAGATAGTTTAGGCAAAGAAATTAAAGTCGATAATATTAAAATTCTTCGTGCTACGGTTTATGAATTCAGACAATTTAAATCTTGTCAGGTAACGGCAAAAGTGGATTATGTGGATTTGAAAACGAATCAGTTAGTGCAGACATTTCCTATTAGCAGTGAGTTTGTTTTTGAGAATGTTTATTCGAAATACAAAGGAGACCGCAATGCCTGTGAGGATAATTATCAAAATTATTTTTTGAAACGAGCTGTTCCGTTTCCAAATAATGAGCAAATGGTTTTTGATACAGGCGAAGATCTGAAAGCTAAGCTTAAAGATATTATTGTCAGAAATAAATTTAGAAGATAATTATGTAACGCATAATTCCGGAAAAAGGCGCAATTTTAATGCGCCTTTTTTTGTTTACGTTCTTTTCTTTAAAAAAATACTCTTTTTTTTATTGCGCAACCAAAAAGTTGCATATATTTGCAACTGATTAGTTGCGCAATAATTTTTACAACAATGAAACGAGATATTTTTCAGGCTATTGCCGATCCGACGCGAAGAGCGATTTTAGTTTTGATTTCTTCGACTGCATTAACACCAAATGCAATTGCAGAACAATTTCAAACGACTAGACAAGCTGTTTCTAAACACATTAAAATATTAAACGAATGTGATTTGCTGGAAGAAAAAAAATTGGGCAGAGAAATTTATTATCAGCTCAAAATTGATAAAATGAAAGAAATTGATCATTGGCTGGAACAATTCAAGAAAATCTGGGAGCAGCGTTTTGATCAGCTTGATCAAGTATTACTTAATTTAAAATCTAAAGAAAATGAAATCTGATCTTTTAATGCATTTTTCTATAGACAAGGAAAATAAAACTGTGAATATCCAACGCGAATTCAATGCGTCATTGTCAAACGTTTGGTCTGCCTGGACAGAAGCCTATATTTTGGATAAATGGTGGGCACCTGCTCCGTTTGAATCCAAAACCAAGTTTATGGATTTTAGAGAAGGCGGAAAAAGATTATATGCCATGGTAAGTCCGCAAGGAGAAGAACGCTGGGCTATTTTTGAATATACTTCGATTTCTCCAAAAACTAATTTTAAACATTCTTCTACTTTTTGCGATGCCGATGGAAATCCGAATTCTGAGATTGGAAGTTCGTATTGGGATCTAACATTTTCAGAAAATGGCGATTTAACGACTGTTGACATTTCCATAAAACGAGACAGTTTAGCCGAATTGGAAAAAATAATTGAAATGGGATTCAAAGAAGGCTTTACCATGACTTTGCAAACTCTTGACAAAATTCTGGAAGCAAAATAAAACGATTCGATAAGGTAATTTTAATGAATTTAAAATCTAAAGAAAATGAAATCAAATCTGTTAATGAATTTTACTGTAGATAAAGAAAATAATACTGTAAATGTAAAACGTGAATTCAGCGCATCTTTGCCAAATGTTTGGTCTGCATGGACTGAAGCTGCAATTTTAGATCAATGGTGGGCGCCTGCTCCGTGGAAATCGCGAACAAAGAGTATGGAATTTAAAGAAGGCGGAAGAAGATTATATGCTATGGTTGGCCCTGAAGGTCAAGAACATTGGGCCCTTGCTGATTATACATCTATAAATCCGAAAACAAATGTAAAATGGCTGGATGCTTTTTGTGACAGCGAAGGGAATTTGAATGACGAATTTCCACGTTCTGACTGGGATGTAACTTTTTCTGAAGAAGGAAGCTCTACTTTTGTGGATATTGCAATCAAACATGAAAAACTTTCTGATCTGGAAATGATCATCCAAATGGGCTTTAAAGAAGGCTTTACCATTGCAATGGAAGGCCTGGATGCCATTTTTTCGGGAAAAGCATAATAAAACCGTTAAATAACTTATACAAATCCTGTCTCAAGAGCAGGATTTTTTTATTTTTACAAAATATTGAAAGCGATTCCCCTTCGCAAATTTCAATAAAAGTAATCTAAGTATGTATTTTCACTATATTACGCATTTCTAACCTACTAAAAACATTGCATTTGGATAAATTATAGTCAATCAATTTTCTTTCATCATTGTTATGAAAAAAGTATTTTTAATTTCTTTTATTTTAATATCTTTTTTGAGCTTTGGTCAAGAAAATTGCAATAACGGCATCGATGATGACGGGGATGGAAAAATTGACCTTAATGATGAAGACTGTAAATGTTCCGTTTCTCCTCAAACAAGTTTAATAAACAATCATGATTTTGAGCTAAAGAATGACTGTCCCAGCACTTTTGCTCAATTTTATAAAGTAGAAAACTGGTTTTTACCCAGTACCGCAACGTCAGATTATATTAATTCTTGTGGTTTTATACCCGCTTCTGCAACTGATGCCGGAGTTTATCCTTTTCCTGCAAGAAATGGAAATGGAGTTGCCGGAATATTAATTTCTCAAGACTACAAAGAGTTTATTGCAGCTTGCACAAATACTACTTTAAAAGGCGGAACAAAATATCAGGTAAATTTTGATATAGCTGCTTCTACTTCGGGCAGAGACGCTTTTAACAATCTTCCGTTAGGACAAGTCTGTAACTCGGGCAAATTAAATGGCGGAAAAGTAGACATAACCATTTACGGCAGAGCCAATTGTAATAAAACAATTCCTGTTAACAGTAATAAATTTCCACCAGATTGGATTATACTGGGTAAAGCAACTTATTTGCCTTCAAAAAAATGGGGACAATTAACAATAGAATTTACCCCACCTTTCGATATGAATTCCATAATGTTAGGAGCTCCAAAGGAATTATCTGACAGTTATGTTAATGAATATGACTACCAGTTATGCTATCCCTACTTTTATATAGATAATGTCCTTTTAAACAAATCTTCAGATTTAGGGCTTAGCATAACTTCAACAGGTAGTTTCTGTGAAAACAATTTAGTTTTAAATGCTCAGATAGACGCTAGTCTAGGTTCAGGTTATACTTATCAATGGTACAAAGACGGCATTGCAATTGTTGGAGAAACAAACAGTACACTTTCTATAGCTTTTGCTTCAGCAAATATTGGCAATTATCAGGTAAAAATTACTAATGCTACTTCTTGCAAAATAAGTCCGCTTTATAATGTTAGCGAAATTATCGATGTACCTGAATATTCAATTGATCAAAGTGCGTGTTTTCCGGGAATTACAACGCTAACCATTACTACTCCGGCAGATGAATATAGTTTCGACGGCGGCATCACATATTCATCAAATCCGACTAAAAGCGGTCTGACTGCATCGTTCAATCCTATCTCTATCTCGATAAAGAAAAATGGTTGTTATTCGAATCTGAGAAATGTTATTTTAACTTATCCTCCATTAGAAACCATTACAACACTTCCTAAGGTTACTATAAAACAACCCACTTGCGATCAAAACAATGGTTCTCTTACTGTGACAACTCCAGCTTTAGAATATAGTTTTGATGACGGGGTTACATGGGGCACAAATCCTGTATTAGAAAACTTACCTCCAGATCCGCACCATGATTATAAAATCAGAATAAAAACAAAACTGGGTTGTATTTCTAATGCTTATTATGCGGTAATTTATCCTTTTTTACTACCAATGCCAACTGTTACGCAAACCAATGCAAGTTGTGGAATTGGCGGTACAATATCAGTAACATCTTCTCCATCTTATCAATACAGCATTGATAACGGAATAAACTGGTCGACAGATCCTGTTTTTAAAAATTTAAAAGCGAACTCGTATGGCGTTATAATTAAAAATGAAAAAGGGTGTATATCGCAACAAAAAGTGGTTTACATAGGAACCGATTACACCAAAAAACCTGAAGTTACTTCTACACAACCTACATGTGGTATTCTTGGAAGCATTACCATTACGACCAGCGCGTCACAATACAGCTTTGATGACGGAATGTCCTGGACAAATAATAACACAATGAATAATTTAAAATCAGGCTGGTACACTGTAAAAGTCAAAGATGATGCTGGCTGTATTTCATTATCAGAATCAGTGTTTATTCGAAGTTATATACTTGAAACTGAACTAAACTATACTTTTGAAAATGCGAACTGTTACAACAACGGAAGCATTAAAATCACCACTAATGCCAAAGAGTATAGTATTGATAATGGAGAAACCTGGTGTTCCAATCCTTTATTTTCAAATCTTCCAGCGGGAGATTATTTTATAAAAGTACGTAGCATGGTTAATTGCGAATCTATTGCAAAGTATGTCCCATTAAGAGATATTTCGACAAGCACTCCTGATTATACAATAAAAAATGCAGGCTGTAATTCTTTTGGAAGCATTACCATAACAACACCGGCTGATTACTATAGTTTTAATAACGGTTTAACATGGTCAGAAAACAACACAATTTCAAATTTAAGCGGTATTTTAAATTTTACGCTATTGGTAAGAAATGGAACTAGTTGTTTTTCTCAGCCAGGTAGTATCACTTTTAATTCTACTATTTTGACAAATCCTACCGTTAACCATCATCATGTTTCTATTTGTGATGAACTAAATAACAACCTTGAAACGGTAAATTTATCATCATATGCATGTCATTTAATTAATAACTATTCGAATTATACTTTTCATTATTTCGTATCGCAATCCGATGCAGAAGATTTAGTCTTAACAAATGAAATTAACAATTTTACAAACTACGAAGTTTCTAATAACACCACAATTTTTGCTGCCGTTATATCTCCTGAAAATTGTTATAGTGTTGCCGAAATTAAATTTTCATTACTTAAGCCTCCAACATTTAATTTAATTCCGGATTCTGTTATACTTTGTGAAAATGAAACTGTTTTGGTTGATGCCGGAAATACTTTTGACAGTTATTTATGGTCTACAGGAGCTACAACAAGTTCCATTGTGATTAATGAACCTGGCAATTATTCCTTAACTGCGACATCTAAATATGGAGATCAGATTTGTACTTCTACTAAAAATTTTAATGTCATTTTATCCAATCGGGCCACAATCCTAAAGATTGTTACACAAGATTTTACAGAGAACAATAACATCATAGAAGTAGATGTTTCCGGCAAAGGTCTTTATGAATATTCTTTGGACGGTATTTCTTATCAGAATGATCCCGTTTTTCAAAATTTGTCAAGCGGCATTTACACCGTTTATGTTCGCGATAAAAATAATTGTGGCACCATAACCGGAGAAGTTTTTTTACTAATGTATCCAAAATTTTTCACTCCAAACGGAGATGGATTTAATGATACCTGGAATGTAGATCTTTCTTCTTTAGAACCGGAAATGGAAATAAGCATATTTGATCGCTATGGACAACTTATAAAAAAACTGAATCATTCCAATTCCTGGGATGGAACATTTAATGGTCAAAACCTGCCTGCCGATGACTATTGGTTTATTGTTAAAAGACAAAATGGAAAAGAATTTAAAAGCCACTTTAGTTTGAAAAGATAAAGATTGAAGGCTCATGGAAATACAGTTTTTTTTTGTATTTTCGGCTTAAATACAGAATAATTACAGCCAAATTAATGAACAAATTTATTACCCTAGCTTTTCTTCTTTTATCTTCCTCCTTAGCATTCAGTCAAAAAAGCAAAGCAAAAAATACAGAAATGCCTAAACCTTTTGTTTTAGGTGTTATTGAAGAAATCCAATCCAAAGAATTAAAGGAAAAAAGAATTCTAAACATTTATCTTCCCGAAGGCTATAATCCGTCTGAAAGCGAAAAATATCCTGTTATCTATTTACTTGACGGTTCTGCTGACGAAGATTTTATTCATATTTCCGGATTAGTTCAGTTTAATAGTTTTGAATGGATCAATCAGGTTCCTAAATCAATTGTAGTTGGAATTGCAACTGTAGACCGAAGAAGAGATTTTACATTTCCAACAACCATTGAAAATGACAAAACCCGTTTTCCAACTACTGGTCATTCCGATAAGTTTATTGCTTTTATCGAAAAAGAATTACAGCCTTTTATTGATAAAAAATACAAAACGAGTGAATCTAAAACAATCATAGGACAATCTTTAGGCGGATTATTGGAAACTGAAATTCTGCTAAAGAAACCATTTCTTTTTAATAAATATGTCATTGTCAGTCCGAGTTTATGGTGGAATAATGGTTCGCTTCTGGATTTAGATTCTGAAATACTGAAAGAAAATTTTAAACAACAAACCGATATTTTTATTGCCGTTGGAAAAGAAGGATTAACGCCAACTGAAATTCCGAGAGTTATGGAAGTCGATGCTAATGTATTAGCTGAAAAAATAAAGGCATCTAAAAGTAAAAACATAAGAGTGTATTTCGATTATTTCCCTGAAGAAAACCATGGAACAATTTTGCATCCTGCAGTTGGGAGTTCTTTTAAATTCTTTTATCCTAAAAATAACGAATAAACCTTATTATATTTTAAAATGTGAGATGCAAATTAAAATCTTTGCCTCTCACATTTTATAATTTTACCCCAACCATCCTTCTCTGTCCAAACTTCTGTATTGAATAGCCTCAGAAATATGATGCGAAACAATACTTTCTGAATGTTCTAAATCGGCGATAGTTCTGGAAACTTTCAAAATCCTGTCGTAAGCTCTGGCAGAAAGATTTAGCCTTTCCATTGCTGTTTTCAATAATTCTTTTGAAGCCTCATCCAAAACGCAATATTCTCTGATTAGTTTACTGCTCATTTGGGCATTATAATGCACATTTTCTACAGCTTCAAATCTTTTGGTTTGAATTTCCCTCGCAGCAGTTACACGTTTACGAATTTCAACGCTGCTTTCTGCTTTTCGATCATCAGACAATTTCTCAAACGGAACCGGCGTAACTTCTATATGAATATCTATTCGGTCTAACAACGGTCCTGAAATTTTACTCATGTAACGCTGCATGTCATGAGGGGAAGTCGTATTAGGTGAACCCGGATCATTAAAGAAACCACTTGGACTAGGATTCATACTTGCGACCAACATAAAAGATGACGGATATGTAATCGTAAATTTTGCGCGTGAAATTGTAACTTCTCTGTCTTCCAATGGCTGACGCATTACTTCTAAAACGTCTCGTTTAAATTCAGGAAGTTCATCTAAAAATAAAACTCCATTATGTGCCATTGAAATTTCTCCTGGTTGTGGATAACTTCCTCCTCCAACTAATGCCACATTAGAAATAGTATGATGCGGACTTCTAAATGGTCGTTGGTTCATCAATCCTACCTCTTTTAGTTTTCCTGCAACACTATGAATTTTTGTTGTTTCTAATGCTTCGCGTAAAGTCATAGGAGGTAAAATACTTGGTACTCGTTTGGCCAGCATCGTTTTTCCTGCTCCCGGCGGACCAATTAAAATAATGTTATGTCCACCCGCTGCCGCAATTTCCATACAGCGTTTAATACTTTCTTGTCCACGAACATCTGAAAAATCATGTTCAGGAAAATCAAGTGTTTTATAGAATTCTGCTCTTGTATCGATAACTGTTGGTTCAAGAGTTCCTTTTCCGGAAAAGAAATCGATTATTTCTTTCAGATTAGCAACCCCATACACATCAAGTCCGGCTACGATTGCAGCTTCTTTTACGTTTTGAATCGGCAGAAAAAAGCCTTTATAGCCTTCTTCTTTTGCTTTTATGGCAATCGGTAAAGCTCCCCGAATAGGCTGCAAACTACCATCAAGCGAAAGTTCTCCCATTATAATATAACGTTCAATTTCCGGAGCTTTGATTTGATCTGAACCCACCAGAATTCCCATCGCTAAAGTTAAATCATACGAAGAACCTTCTTTTCTTAGATCAGCAGGAGCCATATTGATTGTGATTCTTTTTCCCGGTAAACTATAACCATTATTTTTAAGTGCTGCCGCAATCCTGAAACTGCTTTCTTTTATGGCATTATCCGGTAATCCAACCAAGTGATAACCAATGCCTTTATCCATATGAACCTCAATGGTTATTGTGGTTGCTTCAACTCCAAAAACAGCACTCCCGTAAACTTTTACTAACATAAATATCTTTTCATTAAATGTTTTTAAATCTAATGAAAATAATTTAAAATATAATATTTTTACTACAAAATAATTAATTTTTAAAAAGAGAGCCCCACTTGGCTTTTAACCTCTTCCACAATCGAACTCAAATCCAAGCAATTCTGATGCGACCAAAGTTTACTTTCTATTTCATTATTTCTAATGCAATTATGACATTCAATCGCTTCATGTGCATATCCTTTTCCCAGAGGGGGAAAACTGAAAACAGCCTCTTCTTGTCCATTTTCAAACAAAGAATATCCATCAGCAATAAACCAGGGAGAGTTTAAATGTATTCTTCCATTTGTTCCGCTAATTGTGGCTTTCATTTCCGAATCTGAAACGATAGAAGCATGTAGAATGGATTGCGCATTTTCATATTGTAAAATAATAGAAGTCTGCAAATCAACTCCGTTTTTATGCATTATTGCTTTTGCCATAATCTGTTTCGGATTTCCCAAAAGTATATAGGAAAGAAACAAAGGATAAACTCCAATATCAAATAGAGCTCCTCCTCCCAATTTTTTATCAAAAAGTCTTTTGTTTTCGGTTTCACTTCCATAGAAAGCAAAATCGGCATTTATATAATTTACATTTCCAATTAAACCTTTATTGATTTTCTGCAAAACATCCTGGATTGATGGAATAAAACGTGTCCAAAATGCTTCCATAAAAAACTTATTGTATTTTTTAGAAGCTTCAACCATTCTCAATGCATCCTGATAAGACAAAGCCATTGGCTTTTCGCATAAAACATGTTTTCCTTTTTCCAAAGCTTTTATGGACAATTCGGTATGTAAATTATGTGGTGTGGCAATATAAATAATTTCAACCTCTTTATCCTCTAAAATCAAATCGTAAGAATTATATATTCTTGCAGCATTAAATTTTTCTCCAAACTTTTCTGCTTTAGTAAGATCTCTGGAAGCAACTGCTGTAAGTTCTGCCTCTTCCAATAATGATAAATCTGATGCAAACTGACTCGCAATATTTCCCAGACCAATAATTCCCCATTTAATTTTTTTGTTTCCCATACTTCTATTTTAATCATCAAAACTGTTAAAAAGATTAAAAAAATATTCCTAACCTAAAAAATCACAACATTTTTAATCAACAAATATCCAATATATCGCAAAAAGTAACAATCAATTAACCTGAAAATTATCAAAAGTCCTATTGAGGAGAAAAAAAACGTTGCCAAATTATAAATTTTAAGTCCTTTTTAACAAAATCATTCGAAATTTATAGGGGTCAAATTTTAAATTTAACAAAAATTAAACATTGAACCCTATTTTTTTAGGGGGTATTAAATCATTTTATACTTTTATCAAAAATTTTAAAACTAAATAACTATGCGAAAAATTATTTTAAGTGTGATTCTTATCACTATTTTGGTACTAACCTTTATATCAAATTTTATCATCGCTGATAACCCAATTCCAGCAGAAGCTGTAAAGTTTGATACAGGAGATACGGCCTGGATGATCGTTGCAACTGCTTTTGTACTGTTGATGACTCCTGGTTTAGGATTTTTCTACGGAGGAATGGTAGGTAAGAAAAACGTAATTAGTACCATGCTACAAAGTTTTATGGCAATGGTAATTGTTACTATCTTATGGACTGTTGTTGCTTTTGGATTAGCTTTTGGACCAACTATCGGAGGAATTATTGGAAATCCATCTTATAATTTATTCTTTGAGGGAGTTGGAACTAATACAGCATGGAGTCTTGCACCAACGATTCCTTTTATATTATTCGCATTATTTCAGGCAAAATTCGCCATCATTACTCCTGCATTAATCACAGGTGCTTTTGCAGAACGTGTACGTTTCTGGGCTTATTTACTGTTTATGGTTTTATTTATCTTATTCATTTATACTCCGCTTGCTCACATGACATGGCATCCTGATGGAGTTTTCTTCAAAATGGGAGTTCTTGACTTCGCTGGTGGAACAGTAGTACACATGAGTGCCGGATGGGCTGCATTGGCAGGAGCAATCTTCTTAGGAAAAAGAAAAGTTCAAAAAGTTAACCCTGCGAGAATTACTTATGTATTATTAGGAACTGGTTTACTTTGGTTCGGATGGTTTGGTTTCAACGCCGGATCTGCATTAGGAGCTAACGGTCTTGCTGCTCAGGCTTTAGGAACAACTACTGTAGCTGCTGCAGCTGCTGCAATGGCTTGGGTTTTCCTTGATAAAATCTTAGGACATAAATTATCTGCTCTTGGAGCTTGTATCGGAGCTGTCGTAGGTCTTGTTGCTATTACACCTGCTGCTGGTTTCGTAAGTATCTCTCACGCTATTTTCATTGGTTTATTCTCTGCAATTGTGAGTAACCTTGTAGTAAGCAAATTCCCTAAAGGAAAAATCGATGATGCTTTAGATGTATTCGCTTGTCACGGTGTTGGTGGTATGGTAGGTATGTTGTTAACTGGAGTTTTCGCTTCAAAAGCAATCAACCCTGCTGTTGGTGACAACCAAGGTTTAATCTTCGGAACTCCAACTTTATTCCTTAACCAATTAACTGCTCTTGTTGTAGTATCAATCTTTGCATTTGTTGCTTCTTATGTTTTATTCTTTGTTGTAAATAAAATTACTCCTCTAAGAGTTACTGAAGAAAAAGAAGAATTAGGATTAGATATCTCTCAACACGGAGAATTCTTGTAAGATATTAATTTTCACTTTCGCTTGATAAATAAAAAAGCGCTCTAATTAATTTTAGAGCGCTTTTTGTTTGATGCCATCTTATGCTACGAATCAATATTTGATCAAATTCAAACTATCAATATCTCCCCTTCTCGTGAAACAACCAGAAATAATCAGATATAAATTATCTTTTTAAAACAAACAATATAATACATAAAAAAGGCTGTTTCAAAAATCGAAACAGCCTTTAGTTTGAATTAATTTCAACCCCCAAAGAAAAATTAATTTGTTAGAATAAAGCTTTTAAAATTCTATATTCTATATTCCAAAAATATTATTTAAAATTAGAAATTCCTTCTTTCAGCCATTGTAAATATTCTTCTGTACTAACGTAACTAATCGTTGGTTTAGTATTATTTAAATTATTACCTTCTAAATCTGTAATTACATATAAAGGCTGCGTATTCGTTTTATATTTAGAAATCATAAAATCGGTCCATTTATCTCCGGCTGTTATGATTTTATCTCCGGCTGCTGTAGTAAATTGTTCTTCTTTTGGAAGTTCACGTTTATCATCAACATAAAGCGAAATCAAAACAACATCATTTTTAAGAATTGGTAAAACAGTCGGATCTGACCAAACATTGTTTTCCATTTTTCGGCAATTTACACAAGCATACCCTGTAAAATCAAGCATAATCGGTTTTTTAATTTCTTTAGCGTAAGCCAAACCATCTTCGTAATCATGAAAAACCATAATTCCGTGTGGGCCTAATTCAGCTCCCTCCGGCAATCCTTTTATTGACTCTGCCGAAACTGCTCCGTTCCCTGATCCTCCAACTCCAAAAGGGCTTTCACTATAGTGCGGCGGCGGCGGAAATGCGCTGATCAATTTCAAAGGCGCTCCCCAAAGTCCCGGAATTAAATACAATGTAAATATAAATGTTAACAATCCTAAATACAATCTTCCAACAGAAATATGATTTGTAGGACTATCATGAGGCAATGTAATTTTTCCGAATAAGTACAATGTCATTGCTCCAAAAATAGCAATCCAGATCGCGATAAACACTTCTCTTTCCAAGAAATGTAATTGCAATACTAAATCGGCATTTGACAAGAATTTAAAAGCTAAAGCTAATTCTAAAAATCCAAGAACAACTTTTACTGTATTTAACCAGCCTCCCGATTTTGGCAATGAATTTAACCAGCCCGGGAACATGGCAAATAACATAAACGGAAGTGCCAAAGCAGATGAGAATCCTAACATTCCAACAACAGGAGCAATTCCTCCGTTTGAAGCTGCTTCAACTAATAAAGTTCCAACAATTGGCCCTGTACAAGAAAACGACACAATTGCTAAAGCCAAGGCCATAAACAATATTCCGATTAATCCTCCTTTATCTGCTTGCTGATCTGCTTTATTTGCCCATGAATTTGGAAGCATAATTTCGAAGGCTCCAAGGAATGAAGTTGCAAAAATGATTAGGATCACAAAGAAGATCAGGTTAAACCAAACATCTGTAGACAATGCATTTAAAGCGTCTGCTCCGAAAATTTTAGTTACAATTAAACCTAAAACTACATAAATAGCAATAATAGAAAATCCGTAAATAATAGCATTTCTAATTCCTTTTGCTCTGCTTTTACTTTGCTTAGTAAAGAAACTTACTGTCATAGGAATCATTGGGAAAACGCATGGCGTTAACAAAGCAGCAAATCCTGATAAAAAGGCAATAAAGAATATTGACCATAAACTTCTTGCAGGAGCCTGCGCAGGAGTTTCTGCTTTAGAAGCAACTTCTTTATTAGCTACTTTAACATCTTCTTTTGCCGTTTCTGCAACAACAGGTTTTACTGTATCTACTGCAATTCCAACTGTTTTAGTCTCGTCTAGCTTAGCTTCTTTTACAACTGGAACATCTTCTACTTTAAAAGTTGACGGAATTGCAATAGAGAATTTCTTGCTTGAGTTGATACAAACTTCTTTACAAACCTGAAAGTCAAAATCTACATCAACTGTTTTTAAGTTTGGATTAATGATTTTTATTTCTTGTTCTACATGAGCTTTTCCTTCAAAATAAGTTTCATCTACTCCAAATACATCGTTAAAAGAAGTTTTCGTTTTTCCTTCCTTTGCTTTTCCAACTAATTCATAATTCCCTTTCTGATTTTTAAAGGTAATTTCTAAAGCAAGAGGCCCGCCTTCCGGAGTAAATTGTGAATACATATGCCAGTCTTTTTCGATAACAGCGTCGAAAATTAATACTGCATTATTTCCTTTCTTTTCAATTTTAGAAGTCCATTTTACCGGTTCTAATATTTGAGCGTTACTTTTTGCAAAAGCAAAGAAAAACAAGAAAAGTAGAATAGTTTTAGTCCAAACGTTTTTAAACTGATTGTCCTTTAGGGTCTGAGTAAAGTTCATTATTGCAATTCTATTTTTAGTATATTATTTGTGGTTTTGTTAATTTTAAATCTCTCGTCCTGCCTCATTCCTACAACCCAGACAATTTGGTCGTTAGAACATAAGATCCAGGTTTTTTCTTTTTCAATCAAGGATAATTTTTCGTCCTTAAAAAGTTTACTGACTTTTTTAGATTTTCCATTCATTCCAAGTGGCTGAAAAACGTCACCTTCTTTCCATTTTCTCAGGATTAACGGAAAACTGATTTTATCGGCATCAACAAATATAGCTTTATTTGAATCTAATGTTATGTGACTAACGTTACAAAGGGAAATTTTTAAGGGAAAATTAACTTCTTTATCGTTTTCATTAATTTGATATTCATCCTTTTCTGATGTTTCAGAAAACGGACTCAAAATCAGTGTTTCCCGATTCTTAAGCAGTCTGAATGCCGAAGAAAAAACCTGCTTTCCTGATTGTCCTTCAACCAAATCATAAATATCATTCCAGGCCGAAAAACCAAATTCATTTAACCATTGATACAAATACGATTGATAATTGGGCAGCTTTTTTAACTGATTTAAATCAAAATGGATATCTTCTCCCGCTTCCTTTGCTACTTGTTGATAAATCATAATCGAAGCATCTTCAACCATTTCTTTTGATTCTCTTAAAAAGGATTGCGTTTTCTCAAAAGCATTCAAAAAATTAGGGTTTATTTCTTTTAGAATGGGAACTAAATCATGACGAATTTTATTTCGAAGATATTTATTAGAAGCATTACTGCTGTCTTCGCGCCATTGAATATTATTTTCATTAGCGTAGTTCAAAATGTCTTCTCTTGAAAATGGCAGAAGCGGACGAATAATTTTATCGTTTTGTTCAGGAATTCCAGTCAAGCCTTCTAATCCGGTTCCCCGCGTCAGATTGATTATAAAAGTTTCCAGATTATCATCGGCGTGATGAGCAGTTAAAATATAATCGAAGTTTTTTTCTTCCAACAATTCATAAAACCAGCTGTAACGAAGCTCTCTTGCCGCAACCTGTGTCGATAATTTATAATCTTTAGCGAAAGCTTCTGTATCAAAATGAGTAGTAAAAATTGGAATATTATTTTGTTTACAGTAGTCCTGAATAAATTCCTGATCTCCAAAACTTTCCAAACCACGAAGCTGAAAATTACAATGTAAAACAGCAATTTCATAAGGTAATTTATGAAGCAAATGCAGTAAAACCATACTGTCCAATCCACCACTAACTGCCAGAAAAAGTTTCTTTTCTGCCAGAAAAGGAAATTTGGAGCTGATATGATTTTGAAATTTTGAAAACATCCGATAAAAGTAAAAAATTAAATTCGATCTATTTTTAAATGAAATGTTAAGTGATGTTTTTAGCCACGAATTACACCGATTTGCACTAATTTTTTCTTTAATCCGAGATGAAAATATAGCCACAGATTAAAAGGATTCAAATGATTAAAAAATCTGTGTAAATCTTTTTATCCCAATAGCTATCGGGAGTGGCAAAAAAATAATTCGTACCAATTCGTGTAATTGCTTCGCCAGTTCGCTATCGCTCGGGTCTTGGCGATTTATCTTTAACGCAAAACTTCATGCATTGCCTTGGCTTTCAATAAACATTCCTCGTATTCTTTTTCTGGAACTGATTGTGCTGTTATGGCGCTTCCAACTGAAAATGAAACATACTTGTTTTCCTGATTGTATAAAATACTCCTAATTACGACATTAAAATCAAAATCACCTTCGGGCGTAAAATATCCTACCGCACCACTATATAAACCTCTTTTAGTTTCTTCCAGATTTTCTACAATTTGCATAACCGAAATTTTAGGTGCTCCAGTCATGCTTCCCATCGGGAAAGTTGTTTTTAAAACATCTACTGCCGAATATTGCGAATCTAATTTTGAAGCTACAGTAGAAATCATTTGATGAACTTGGAGAAACGAATAAATACCACAAAGCTCTTCAACCTCAACTGATCCTTTTTTTGCCGTGTGTGATAAATCATTTCGAACTAAATCGGTTATCATGATATTTTCAGCGCGTTCTTTTTCGTCTGAAACTAAAATTGCTTTCGATTTTTCATCTTCTTCTAAATCAGAAAAACGTTTAGAAGTTCCTTTAATAGGCTGAGAAATAATTTTATCTCCCACTTTCTTCAAATAGCGCTCCGGCGAAGCAGAAAGCAGATATTGTTTGTAATTTTTAAAGAAAACAGAAAAAGGGGCTTTTGAAATTTCATTTAGTTTCTGAAATTTCTCAAACGGATTTATAACGACATTTTCTGCATAAAATTCCATACAGAAATTAGCTTCATACATGTCTCCTATATGAATATGCTCGAGCATTTTATTTACTTTTTGGATATACAAATCTTTAGAAATTCGTTGCTTCACTTCGACTCCGCTCAGTGTGACAAATGTTTCGTTTTGAATCTTTATAATTTCTTCAAAATCTTCCTCAACCTCATCGTCACAAAGCATTAAATACTGCATTTCAAGCTGATTTTCCTTCAGAATAAAAATCTTTTTAGGCTGAAAGAAAAACAAATCAGGAAAATCTAATCCGTCGAAATTATTAGATTGAAGATTTTCAATATCATTTTTAAGATCATAAGATAGACATCCAAACAACCAGTCTTTAGTATTTTGCTGGTATTGTTTTAAATCTTCAAAAGCATTGTAATAATCAGTCTTTAAAGACGTAAAAGCATCAACTGCCAATAAACAATCAAAACTGGAATATTGCTGTGGATAGGAATTACTGTCTAAAAAAACGACTTCTCGAAACTGTTGTGCCCAATTTAAAAGCTGCTCTTTAAACTGCTCCGGATTTGAAATGGGCTTGGTAATAGAAACTCTCAAAAATGAATATTTTTTTAAGTGACAAAATTACAACAAAAAAAAACTAATGTTTAAAATTATTGGCACGCTTTTTATTGTATCGAATTTGTAATAATTCACGTGCATTTAACAATCAAAAACTCAATCAATTTACAACTTTTATGAAAACACTTTTAAAATTAAGCCTTATGAGCTTATTCGTATTTTTTTTACTTTTTTCCTGCAAAAAGGCAGATAGCTCATCATCTGCAGATGTAAAAATGGAGTCTGCCAGCAGAGATGAAGCTGCAGTAACTACAGATGCATCAAGTTCAGAAAGTGAAGAACCTAAACAGCAATTGCAAATTCAAGCAGGCCAAATAACGGCAGGAGAATGGAATGATTTAAATAATTGGTCATTTTGGGAATCCTTAAATGAAAACTCTGAATTTTCGGAAATGAGTAATTATTGGAAATACAATTTAAGAGATAGAATTTCTGTAAAGATAAAATCAGGTTCAGAAAACGTAATTGATACGCCAGTGACATTACTTAATTCAAATGATGAAATAGTCTGGATTTCTAGAACCAATAATAAAGGAAATGCTGTATTGTGGCCTTTTTTAAAAAACTCAAAAAAATCAGATTTACAAAATTTGAAAGTAAAAGTTGGCAATGAGATATTTGGAAACATTCAAAAATACAGCAAATTAAAAAGCAACGATTTATCCGTAAAAAATTACATCAAAAGGAATTCTGAAAAAATAATAGATGTTGCGTTTATGGTCGATGCAACAGGATCAATGGGAGATGAAATTGATTACTTAAAAGAAGAATTAGCTGATGTAATATCAAAAGTAAAGGATGAAAATCAAAACGTAAAAATGAACATGGGCGCGGTGTTTTACAGAGATCAAGGAGAGGAATATGTAACCAAAATTTCCGATTTCTCTTCTAATATTAACACCACAATCAACTTTATAAAAGAACAATCTGCAGCTGGGGGAGGTGATTTTCCAGAAGCTGTTGAAACTGCCTTAGATAAATCAATTAATAACTTACAGTGGTCAGAAAATGCAACTTCAAGAATACTTTTTCTAGTGCTAGATGCGCCACCTCATTATGAAGACCAGATTGTATCTGAAATTCATGATTTAGTTGAAACAGCAAGTAAAAAAGGAATCAAGATTATTCCGATTACTGCCAGCGGTATTGACAAAGAAACTGAGTTTTTGATGCGCTATATGGCAATAGCGACGAACGGAACTTATGTATTTATTACAAACGATAGCGGTATTGGAAACGATCATCTTATTGCATCTGTAGGGGATTATCAAGTCGAATATTTAAATAAACTAATGGAAAGATTGATAAATGAAAGTTTAAAGTAAAAAGATCTGGAAGAAAATTTCAAAACCAATAAAACGGTTAAAAACACAGCTGTTTAATAAGAAAAAATTCGTTATATTTGATATACAATTAGATTAATGCCAAAATTAACCTGATTTGATTGTAAATTTCTTAAAAACAGACCACAAAAAATATAATTTGTGATTCTAATTTGAGACTTTAACTTGCATCTTTTCCAATAACTTAATTATATTTTTTAACCTTAAAAAATCCTAAGTAATATGAAAATTGCCACCATTATTGTCCGTGTTTTAATTGGTCTTTTGTTGCTTTTTGCATCGATCAGTTATTTTTTCCACCTGATGCCCGAACCGGAAACTACCGGAAATTTCAAAGCCTTTAATGTTGGTTTAATGGCTGCGACGTATTTAATGCCTTTGGCAAAATCAGTAGAATTACTTTGCGGACTTGCCTTCGTCAGCGGTCGTTTTGTAACTCTGGCCAATATTCTGATTTTACCTATCACAATCAATATCCTTTTTATCAATTATTTTTTAGCTCCGGAAGGTCTTCCTATTGCGGTTCTACTCTTCGTTGGTAATATATTCCTGATATACAGATACTGGGATAATTACAGAAGTGTATTTACTCCTTGATTTAAAAACGTTTCACAAAATAAAAACCCGACAGTTATTAACTGTCGGGTTTATTATTTAATGGGCTTTATCATGTTTTACCCAAATCAGATTAGAGACATTATATCCAATTTCCTGAGCTTTAATTAAAAAATCTGCTTTTATACTTTCCGGCATTGTAGTATCTCTGGAAAGTAACCACATATAATCCAGACTTTTTCCGGCAACAAGAACATATTTGTAATCATTGTCTATTGCGATTACATTGTATCCAGAATAAAAAGGACCAAAAAATGAGACCTTAAGCATACCAATGTTGTCCTTTTTGACAAATTTAGCTTTCCCGATGCTCTGTTCCCATTTGTCTTTTTTGACATTATAGCCCTTATTATCGACTTTTATGGTTCCATTCTCGTTAAGAGAATATTCGGCAGTAACATTATCTAAATCTCTTTCCCATTTGTAATCCAATCTTGCAATTTCGTACCATCTTCCTAAATATTTGGCTTTGTCAAAATCAACGACTGCTTGTGCATTTTTAGGAATAGTTGAACTACTGCAGGAATATAATAGGAAAGCGATTGTTGCTCCAAGTAAAACAGGAGCTATATATTTATTTTTCATGATGTAATCTTTTTATTATCATAAAGATAACATCAGAATTACACATCTAATTTACAAAATTTTTCTTCAAGTTTATATTTTTCAGGCATTAAATTTAGCCCAAAATAAAACCCCGCTAGAACTGAGTTCTAACGGGGTTTAAATATTAGTATTAAACGTAAAATTATACGTGTAAAGCTCTATTTTCTGTTGCTGCCAATGCTGCTTCTTTTACCGCTTCCGCGAAAGTTGGGTGCGCGTGGCTCATTCTTGAAATATCTTCAGCAGAAGCTTTGAATTCCATAGCCGTAACCGCTTCAGCAATTAAATCTGCTGTACGGGCACCAATCATATGAACTCCTAAAACCTCATCTGTTTTTTCATCAGCCAGGATTTTTACGAATCCGTCTAAGTCAGCACTTGCTCTTGCACGTCCTAACGCTTTGAAAGGGAAACTTCCCGATTTGTAAGCAACTCCAGCCGCTTTTAATTGCTCTTCAGTTTGTCCAACTGCAGCAACTTCTGGCCAAGTGTAAACTACACCAGGAATTAAATTGTAATCGATATGTGGTTTTTGACCCGCTAAAATCTCAGCAACCATTACTCCTTCTTCCTCTGCTTTGTGCGCTAACATCGCTCCGCGAACAACGTCACCAATTGCATAGATATTTGGAACATTAGTTTGTAAATGATCATTTACTTCTACCTGACCTCTGTCTGAGATTTTTACTCCAGCTTTGTCAGCGTTTAATCCGTCTGTGTAAGGACGACGACCAACAGAAACTAATGAATAATCTCCTTCAAGAGTGATTGTTTCTCCTTTTGCATTTTCAGCTTGAACAACAACAGCATCGCCGTTTCTTTCAACTGATTTTACTTTATGAGAAACGTAGAATTTCATTCCTTGTTTCTTCAATACTTTAGTCAATTCTTTAGAAAGAGCTCCATCCATTCCCGGAATGATTCTGTCCATGAATTCTACTACAGAAACCTGAGCACCAAGACGAAGGTAAACTTGTCCAAGCTCGATTCCGATAACTCCTCCACCAATGATTACTAAGTGTTTTGGAACTTCTTTTAAAGCTAAAGCTTCAGTAGAAGTGATGATTCTTTCTTTATCGATTTTGATAAATGGCAAAGAAGATGGTTTTGATCCTGTAGCGATTACAGTATATTTTGCTTCGATAGTTTCAGAAGTTCCGTCAGCTTTTGCAACAGCAATGTGCGTTGCGTCTACGAAAGAACCTAAACCGTTGAAAACAGTAATTTTATTTTTATCCATTAAGTAGTTGATTCCACCTACGGTTTGATCTACAACGGCTTGTTTGCGCGCGATCATTTTCTCTAAATTGATTTTTACATCTCCAGAAACTTCAATTCCGTGATCTGCGAAATGAGCGATTTCTGCATAATGATGTGAAGAAGATAATAATGCTTTTGAAGGAATACAACCTACGTTAAGGCAAGTTCCGCCTAATGAATTATATTTTTCTACAATTGCAGTTTTGAAACCTAATTGTGCGCAACGAATTGCTGATACATATCCTCCAGGACCTGAACCTATAATGACTACGTCAAATGAACTCATAGTATTTTGTTTTTATTTTAGCGGTTACAAAATTAAGCAATAAAGTTCTGTTTAAAGTTTAATTTTCAATGTTTTTTGCGTGAAATTTTGGAGGAGGATTTTACCGCAAAGGGCGCTAAGAATTACGCTAAGGTCGCTAAGTTTTTTTGTTTTTTTTAGTCTCGCAAAGATACATAGTCGTAAATTTTATAATCAAGCTTGTCATCCTGAGGAACGAAGGATCACACTAGAAGCTCCGCATGCAAAATCGCCAATCTTTGTAGAGTTTCGCGTGTGATCCTTCGTTCAGGATGACAAACTAGACGTTAGACGCACTGCTGTTCATCTCTACAGAAAACTCTTTGAACCTTTGCCTCTCTGCTCCTTTGAACCTTTTAAAAAGAAATCACTGTTGAATTCTTGACCTCACTAATCATAAACATACTTTGCGTGCTTCCAATATGCTGTAATGAGGTGAGTTTGGTTACTAGAAATTCTCTGTAAGCTTCCATATCTTTTACTAAAACTTTTAGAATATAATCATAATCGCCACTTACGTGATGGCATTCTAAAACTTCATTTAGTTTGATGACTTCGCTTTCGAATTTGGTCAAGAATTCTTTGGTATGTTGAATTAGTTTTAAATGACAAAAAACTACAAAACCTTTCTCAATTTTAGATTTATCGACTAAGGCGACGTAGTTTTTTATTATGCCTTCGCGTTCTAACTTTTTGATTCTTTCGTATACTGCTGTGACAGAAAGATCCAATTTTAAGGATAATTCTTTGGTTGTTTTTTTACTGTCGGTTTGTAGTAAAACGAGCAGTTTTTTATCTATGGCGTCTAAAGTCATGTTTTTTTGGTTGATGTTTTTTGGTTGATGTTTTTTGGTTGATGTTTTTTGGTTGATTGTCGATAGTTATTGAAAAGAAAGAAAATCTACTGAATTATAATTCTAGAGTCAAATTTAGATTAAAAATCACAACAAACACATTTTTATAGTTTTAAAATCTAATTACTGATTTTATAGTTGATTAATTTTCTAATTAAATCTTATTTTGAACAGGATTTCTTTTGAAAACGAGTGCCCTAGCCCAGATTGAAGTGGAAAGCCCGGAGTAAAAAAGGCAAAAGTTTCTTGTTCTAAAAAAGCGACCAACGGAAGCTCTTTTTAGAACATTAGAAACTTTGACTTTTTTATGAGGACTTGAAACGGAAAGCTGGATTAGCTTCTAAAAATTTCAAAAATCAATTTCAATTTCAAAAAACAATAAAATATCAACTTATGAAAAACTTCAACCCAGCAGATAAAATTCAGGATTTACAATACTTTGGCGAATTTGGCGGTGTTAATCCGTCGATTTCTGATTCTTCTACTTATACTTTTCTTTCGGCGAAAACTATGTTTGATACTTTTGAGGGGAACATGGAAGGTTGTTATTTATATTCACGTCATTCTTCGCCTAGTAATTTGTATTTAGATCAGGCTTTGGCAGCGATGGAAGGAACAGAAACCGCGAATGTTTCGGCTTCTGGAATGGGAGCGATTACACCTACTCTATTACAATTATGTGGCGCTGGTGATCACATTGTTTCAAGCCGAACTATTTATGGTGGCACTTATGCTTTTTTGAAAAACTTTACACCAAGATTTGGCATCGAAACAAGCTTTGTTGACATTACTAAACTTGACGTTGTAGAAGCTTCAATTACGCCAAAAACGAAAGTTTTGTATTGCGAAACCGTTAGTAATCCCTTATTAGAAGTTGCTGATATTGCTGGTTTGGCTAAAATTGCTAAAAAGCATAATTTGAAGTTGGTTGTTGATAATACATTTTCACCATTATCGGTTTCTCCTGCAAAATTAGGTGCTGATATTGTGATTCATAGTTTGACAAAATACATTAACGGAAGCAGTGATACAGTTGGTGGCGTGACTTGTGCTTCCAAAGAGTTTATCAATTCTTTGAAAAATGTAAATTCGGGAGCAAGTATGCTTTTAGGACCAACGATGGACAGTCTGCGTTCTGCAAGTGTGATGAAAAACCTTAGAACACTTCATATCCGAATTAAACAACACAGTCATAATGCGCATTTTCTGGCTGATATGTTTGAAAAAGACGGTTTAAAAACGGTTTATCCGGGATTAAAAAGTCATCCGAGTCATGAATTGTATAAAACGATGATTAATCCTGAATATGGTTTCGGTGGCATGTTAACGATTGACGTTGGAACTTTAGAAAAAGCCAATGAATTAATGGAATTAATGCAGGAAAGAAATCTGGGTTATTTGGCTGTTAGTTTAGGTTTTTATAAAACATTATTCAGCGCGCCTGGGACTTCAACTTCTAGCGAGATTCCGTTGGAAGAACAGAAAGAAATGGGATTGACAGATGGCTTGATTCGTTTTTCTATTGGTTTGGATAATGATATTCAGCGTACTTACGAAATGATGAGGGCTTGCATGGTTGAACTTGGCGTTTTGAATTCCGTAGCCATTCGCCAAGAAGTTTACACAGAGATTCACTAAAACTTTTCTCTCGCAGATTTGGCTGATTATGCCGATTTATATAGAAACTATAAAAAAAATCTGCTAGATCTGTGGAATCTGCGTGAGAAAAATTATTCAAAATAAAAACAAACATTCCTCTATAAATAAATTTGCACATTTTTATTAGATTGTTTGAATCCGCTGGAGATTTTTCTCTAAGCGGATTTTTATAAAAAAGCCGTTTTGAAGGTTATAAAAACGGCTTTTTGTGCTTTATCTTGGCTCGTAATGTCTAAACGTTTGCCAGTATTTATCTTTGTAGATTTCGTAGCTTATATCAAATGAACCAGCATATTTTTTGATTAATTGATCTGCAGTTTTTGATGGTTTTCTGAAGTCTTTACAAGTGAAAAAGATTTCTCTTTTATTGTTTACTGTTTCTCTCCCAAGATTTAAATAACCATCTGAATCTGGTAAGACGGACATTATTTCCTCTTCAATTTCATCTAACAATTTGTACATTCTTTCATCAGGTAATCCTCCATTATTACAATCTTCAAAAGGAATTGAAATGATAAAAACCCAAGGATGCGAAGCTTTTTTATCCCACTCTAAAAGTGTAGTATTCATTAAAGACAAAACCATAAGTCCCTCTTTAGTTCTTCCTTCATAATTTGCATAACCATCATTTTCTGTATTATGTCTCGTTCCTTCGTATTTTTCAACGAACTCCTTTTCTCTCCAAATTAAATAATCTTTCAATTTTTCGATAGGAATCAATTCTTCAGAAATATCATTTGATCCCAGTACTTTCATATTATCTATTAAAGTAACTGAATGCAATTCGCCTAAATAATTATCTAAGAAAATATAAACCGCATTGGTTATTTGCGATTTATTTTCTTCAACATAATTATTATATACAATAGTAAGGTCTATTTCATCAGGATAGTTTTTATGAATGGTTGGATAAAATTTTAAATTATTTGTAGAAAATTTTTCTCCTTCATAATTAATACTAAAATCATCTTTATCTGTCCCATATTTAAGAGCTGTAAATTTCCAGCCTTCAATTTGAGGAGCACTATGAACTAGTTCTTCAATTGCATAGATATTTTTAATAATTCCGTCTGGAGTAAAAACTAGTTCAGCTGTTTTATCATCAAACATTCCAGTTAAAAAATAAATACCATCGTGAACTTCATCTAATTTTGGCACTAGTTTATCAAAAAACTCTTTATTTATATTTTCTCCGTTTTGAACCGTTTTAAAAAACTCTTTTTCATTTTTTAAAAACCAATTCCAAAAATCAGCATTAGATTGTATTGGAGCTTCTTTTTTGCCCAATATTTTATCAAGAAAACCCATGTATTACTTATTAATTTTAATTTTTTACTAAAAACAAACTTAAGGAAAAGTGCTTTTAAAACATAAGAATATTTCTATAAAAAATTCCAAAAAACAAAAAGCCGTTCTGAAGTACTTAGAACGGCTTTTCTATAAAAATTTCACTTTTTAAACTATATTTTCAGTATTCAGTTTACTATTTTTTCGGCTGTAGCCAAAATAAATCAGCAATCCGACTATTAACCAAACGGTGAAATAAATCCAGTTCCATACACTTAATTCGGCCATCATGTACAAACAGCAGATTAATCCCAAAAGCGGAATCAAAGACAGATTTTTTCTGAATGCCCAAACCGCTAATCCAACCAAAACAAATAAGAATATCCACATTGGAATTTTGTGTTTGAACAAACTAAATCCAGATTCGTATTTTGCATTATCTGCAATTGGCAATCCTTTTACAACTTCAGCATACTTTGCTTCATCGTCTTGATATTGCCCTAATAAATGTTCTAAATCTGATGTTTCAGCTGTTTTATTGTTTACTTCGATGCTTTCTAAATATTTAAAAACTTTCTCCGATTCTGATTTATCTAAAGAAGTTACAATCGAAGTCGCATCGTAAATCTGTGGTTCGTTATTGATAAATGCCATTGTCGCTTTATTGTTGAAAGCAAAAGCATAATACAAGCCTGCAATCATTAATACCGGCAAAATGAATTTTGAATTGACATAAGGCGTTTTGAATTTTCCTCTCGGAATTTCAGGTTTGTTTTGTAACACCAAAACTCCTGCACAAACCAAAACAAAGGCAAATAAAGTTCCGATACTGCATAAATCCGTTACCATTGTTAAGTTTAAGAATAATGCTGGAACTGCCACTACAAAACCGGTTACAATTGTAGCAAAAGAGGGCGTTTTGAATTTTGGGTGAACAGTAGAGAATTTCTTTGGCAATAAACCATCACGACTCATACTCATCCAAATACGAGGCTGTCCCATTTGAAAAACCAATAAAACACTTGCCATTGCTACTACCGCACTTACCGCAATAATTCCTGACATCCATTTTAAATCCAATTTATCAAAAACAAATGCCAAAGGATCTCCGACATTTAATTCGTGATATTTTACCATTCCGGTTAAAACTAAGGCAATAGCAATGTACAAAATAGTACAGATAATAATTGCCCACATCATACCGCGTGGTAAATCTCTCTGCGGATTTTTACATTCTTCAGCAGTTGTTGAAATCGCATCAAAACCAATATAAGCAAAGAAAACTGCAGAAACTCCTTTTAAAACGCCTCCTACTCCATTTGGCGCAAAAGGATTCCAGTTTGCTGTATCTACATAAAATATTCCAACTGCAATTACTAAAAGTACCACACAAAGTTTTACCACAACCATTAAATTACTCGCATTACGAGATTCTTTCATTCCTCTGTAAACCAAAGCAGTAATTAGGATAATAATAAACAACGCCGGCAAATCGGTTACAAAATGGAAAGATCCAATTGTTGGAGCTGTTGTCCAGGCTGTATGTGCCTGTTGTAAAGCTGTACTTAAATTTTCAAACGATTTTCCGCCTCGCATTAAAGCTTCGGCATCTTTAAATCCGTTTGAAGCTGTTAGATAATCCATCTGAATCCATTGTGGTAAATGGATTCCGCCACTCTGGAGCAGTCCAGTAAAATAATCACTCCACGATATGGCAACGGTTATATTTCCGACGGCATATTCCATAATTAATGCCCAGCCAATAATCCATGCAATTAATTCTCCAAAAGCTACATAAGAATACGTATAAGCACTTCCTGAAACTGGTACCATAGATGCAAACTCAGCATAAGCGAAAGCGGCAAAACTACATGCTAAAGCGGTAAATAAGAATAAAAAGATTACCGCTGGCCCACCGTCTGCACTGGCTTTTCCAATTGTACTAAAAATTCCTGCTCCAACAATAGCTGCTATTCCGAAAGCTGTTAAATCCCTTGTAGTCAAATGTTTTCCTAATGCATTATGACCGTCTGTTTCGTTCTGTGCAACCTGCTTCAGAATATCCTGTACTGTTTTCTTTCGGAATAAACTTGAAAATGTCATATATGTTTTGCTGTTATAAATTAATTTAATTCAGTCGTTTTTGTTTTATTTTGCAAATAATGCAAATTTTATCGTTAAATCAAATATATAAAACGATTTTGTTTTGAGTGGTGTTTTTTTCTGCCACAAAGTCGCTAAGACTCTAAGTTTTTTTTCTGCCACTAATTTCTCGAATTATTTTTTTACCATAGATTGAATGGATTCGCACAGATTAAAAAACTTAATCCAACCTTATAAAAAAATCATTTTAATCTAATTAATCTGTGGCAAAAAAATTTAATCTTTTCTTCAACTCTTAGTATTCTTTGTAGTTAAATCTATTTCTGGAACAAATGTAACATTTCTCAAAATGAGCTTACTAATTAAGTAGTATTTAATTTTAAAGAATTATTTTATGGAAAAAATCTCAAGACGTTCTTTTGTAAATAAATTTGGACTTGGTGTTGGAGCTTCGGTAGCAATGACTACGCTTCCTTCTTTTATAACCGAAACAGAAAAAACTCATGTGCCTTACGCCGGAAAAAAATTAAATATTGCTTTATGCGGTTTAGGAAACTATGCTTCATTATTAGCTGAAGGTCTACAGGTTTCTGAATACTGTCAACTTGCGGGAATTGTTACCGGAACACCTTCTAAAGCCGAAGCATGGAAGAAAAAATATAACATCCCTGAAAAGAATATATACAATTACGAAAACTTCGATGCAATTGCCAAAAACAAAGATATTGACATGGTTTATGTTGTCACTCCAAATGCATTGCACAAAGAATTTACTGTTCGCGCTGCAAAAGCAGGAAAACATGTTATCGTAGAAAAACCAATGGCGATTACTGCTGAAGATTGCGAAGAAATGATAAAAGCCTGTAACGATAATAACGTGCAATTGGCAATGGGTTATCGTTTGCATTATGAACCAAATCATCTAGAAATAAAACGTCTGGGACAAGAAAAAGTTTTAGGACAGGTTCGTTATATTGAAACTGGTTTAGGTTATAGTACTTATGATGTTCATGACATAAATAAACCAGTCGATTTAAATGCCCGCAACCAATGGAGACTGACTAAAAAATGGGCCGGAGGCGGTTGTTTGATTAATTTAGGAATTTATTGCATTCAGGTTTCGCGTTATGTTTTAGGCGAAGAACCAATTGCTGTTACCGCACAATTTGGAAATATAAACAACAAAAACAGGTTTTCTCAGGTTGAAGAAAATATTACCTGGCAAATGGAATTTCCAAGTGGTGCTGTTGCGAATTGTAGTAGTTCTTACGGTTTTGGCATTGATAGATTTTACGCTGCTGCAGATGAAGGTTTCTTTGAAATGAGTCCCGCTGTCAGTTATGGTCCTTTTATAGGCAAAAGATCGGATGGGAAACCATTTAATTTCCCGGTTATCAATCAGCAGCAAACCCAAATGGATGAGATTTGTAAAGTGATTTTAGCCAATAAAAAACTTCCCAATCATATTACTGGCGAAGAAGGAATTAAAGATGTTAGAATTATTAATGCTATTTATAAAGCGGCTGAAACTGGTAAGAAAATTATACTTTGATCTTTTTTGCCACAGATTAAAAGGATTAGAATGATTTTTCAATCTTTATCTAAATAATTTTTCACGCAGATTTAAAATGATTTAAGCAGATTCGAGCAGATTTTATTTAAATCTAAAATAAAATCTGCGTGAATCTGCAAAATCTGCGTGAAAAAAAAATCTAATATCTACACTCTAAAATCTAATATTTTAGACAGCTTCTCAAAATACTAACCGGATGCTGTGCTTCACGTTTTGTCCCGTCATAAATTTGATGACGACAACTTGTTCCTGCAGCCGCAATTTTTACATTTTCGGCGGTGTTACGTACTTTTGGGAATAAAGTATCTTCTCCCATCTGCATACTCACTTTGTAGTGCTCTTTTTCGTATCCAAATGAACCTGCCATTCCGCAGCAACCTGAATTGTAAATAGTAACTGTATTATTTTTAGGCAAATTCAGCATGGCAAAAGTAGCTTCAACAGAACTTAGAGATTTTTGATGGCAATGTCCGTGAATTTTAATTTCTTTAGTTTCGTCTGAAAATGAATCAGGAGTTATTTTTCCGTCTATGATTTCTTTTTTGAAGAATTCTTCGATTGTGAATGCATTTCGAGATAGTTTTTCCGCAGCTTCTTTATCATCGGCCAAACGGAGATATTCGTCTCTGAAAGTCAAAATAGCCGAAGGTTCAATTCCAATTAAAGGCGCATTGGCTAAAACCAAATCTTTAAACACATTTACATTATGATTGGCGATTTTCTTCGCTTCTTCTAAAAAACCTTTTGACAGATACGTTCTGCCACTTTCTTCATGATCTACAACCAAAACCTGATAACCTAATTTGGTTAATAATTCGAAAGCATCAATCCCGATATTAACATCGTAATAATTCGTGAATTCATCTACAAACAGATACAATCTTCCATTTGGAAAATCTGTTGCTGTTGGCTTATGATTTTGATACCATTTTCTAAAAGTCTTTTTCGCTAAAAGCGGAACCTGTCTTTCAGGAGCAATTCCCATTGATTTTTTAACCAATGACTGATTCGAAATAAAATTCGTAATTGACGGGAACAAACTTCCCATTTTATTCAGTTTGGCATTGTTGGCAAAGATTTTACTTCGAGTTGAGAATCCGTTTGCTTTTTGATATTGGTATAAAAATTCGGCTTTTAAAGTCGCAACGTCTACGTTACTTGGGCATTCGCTGGCGCAGGCTTTACAGCTTACACACAACTCAAAAACTTCGTATAATTCTTTCTGGTCAAATTTGTTTTCTTTTTCAGAATACGTCAAATATTCTCTTAAAGCGTTTGCACGTGCGCGAGTGGTTTCTTTCTCATTTCTGGTTGCTCGATAACTAGGACACATCGCTCCTCCTGCTGATGGCATTTTTCGGCAATCGCCAGAACCGTTGCATTTTTCAGCTGCACGCAAAATTCCTAAACTGTCTGAGAAATCCTGAAACGTTTTAATATCTGGTTCTACCCTTCCCGAAATAACACGATGGTTTTCGTCCATTTTCAGGGCATTGACAATCTTTCCAATATTTAAAACTGAGTTTGGATCAAAAGCTAATTTAAGTCTCTTTAGCAATTCATAGTTTTTATCCCCAATCATAAACGGAATAAACTCACCGCGTACGATTCCGTCTCCGTGTTCACCACTTAACGAACCTCTATATTTTTTAACCAAATGTGCCACATCCGTTGCAATGGTTCTGAATAATTTTAAGTCAGATGTTTTCTTTAAGTTCAAAACCGGACGAAGGTGTAATTCTCCTGCACCGGCATGTGCATAATAAATTGCTTCTTGTCCGTGGCTTAACATCATGGCTGAAAATTCAGCAATATATGCTGGTAAATCACTTAATTCTACCGCTGTATCTTCGATAGAATCGGCTGCTTTATCGTCGCCTACAATACTTCCTAAAAGACCTAATCCGGCCTTTCTAAGTTCGTTGGCTTTATCAATATCTGGCCCGTAAATTTTAACGCTGGCATAACCAAAATTGTGTTTATCTAAATCTGCAATTAACGCATTCGCTTGATTTTCTGCATCTTCTAAATTGTGCGAGGCAACTTCAAACAACATAATTGCTTTTGGTTCTCCAACTAAAAAGAAACGGTTTTTAATGTGTTCCCGATTTGTTTTAGTACAATCCAAAATCGTGTCGTCGATCATTTCACAAGTGTACAAATGATGTTTCATTGCCACCACAACAGATTCTAAAGATTCCTGAATGGTATGATAATGTGCCACAACCATAATATTATGAGCCGGCGGCAAATCATCTACTTTTAAAGTAACTTCGGTTGTAAAAGCCAAAGTTCCTTCGCTTCCGCAAAGTAGTTTTCCTAAGTTTACTGTTGATTCAGTTCCGCCAAATAATTCTGATTTTAAAAGAATATCAACGGCATAACCTGTATTTCTTCTATGGATTTCCGGTTTTGGAAATTCTCTTATAATTTCTTCCTGATTTTCCTTTATCGAAAGTTCGTCGTAAACGCTTTTGTAGATTTTATTTTCTAAAGTATCTCCTTTTGTCTTCTCCATAAATTCAGCAGAAGTCAGTTCGCCAAAAGCTACTTCTGTTCCGTCACTCAAAATCGTTTTTACCTCAACAATTTTATCACGCGTTACGCCGTAACGAATCGAAGTGGTTCCTGAAGAATTATTTCCCACCATTCCGCCAATCATCGCTCGGTTTGAAGTCGAAGTGATTGGAGCAAAAAATACATTATAAGGTTTTAAGAATAAATTCAGTTCATCACGAATTACTCCTGGCTGCACCGTAACGGTTTTCTTTGCTTCGTCATATCCAAGTATTTTAGTGAAATGTTTCGAAACATCTATTACCAATCCGTCTCCAACCGCCTGACCTGCCAATGAAGTTCCGGCTGTTCTGGGCGTAACAGAAATATTGTGTTTCGACGCAAAGCGAATTAACTTACTGATGTCTGCCGTAGTTTTTGGCAGTGCCACAGCATTTGGCCTAATTCTGTATACCGATGCATCGGTAGAATAAAGTGTTTTATGAAGATCATCATATAAAAGTGTTCCTTCTAATGATTCGGATAACTGCTGTAACTCTTGGTTTGACATTATATTCTAATTTGTTGTCTAAAACTGATTTTATTTTTTGTTGATGAGATTACAAAATTACTGTAATTTCAATAGTTATATTTCTTTTTTTTTTGCCACAGATTTAAAGGATTAAAAAGGATTTTTATTTCACGCAGATTTAAAAAAGATTTAAGCAGATATTGCAGATTCTTTTTTATCTAAAATCAAATCTGCCGAAATCTGCTGGATCTGCGTGAAAAATTCTTCTTAATCCTTTAAATCTTTAGTAAACTTTTAATTATTAATCTGCTTCCAGATTTTTGCCATAAAATCATCCTTGTACATTAATCTGTTGGTTCTTGTTGGATTTACGCGATTGGTTAGAACAATGAGAAATCTGTTATTGTCCGGGTTCATAAAGAAAAAAGTTCCTGTAAAACCCGTGTGACCAAAATCATCTGCTTTGAAAAATTCATCTGGTTTTCTTTTATCAAAGCCAAGTCCGCGGTAGATTCCTTCTTTTGCTAAAGGCGATTGTGTAAATTCTTTTACCACCTTCGCATTCAGAATTTGTTTTCCTTGAAATTTTCCGTCATTTAATAACATTTGACAGATAACAGCAATGGATTGAGCATTGGCAAACAAGCCTGCATTTCCTGAAACACCTCCAAAAATTGCAGCGGCTTCATCATGAACATAGCCTCTAATAGTATCTTTTCTAAAGAAATTATCTAATTCTGTCGGCATTACATTTTCAATAGATGTCCATTTTAAAGGATTGTATCCAATTTTAGAAATACCCAATTCTGTGTAAATTTCATTAGTCAATTGATCGAGTTTTTTTCCTGTTTTGGCTTCGATCATTTCCTTTACCAAAAGTAAATTTAAATCGCTGTACACATATTTTCCTCGTGGATTAACATTTGCATTAGCAATCTGCTCATAAACTGTTTTGTAAAATTCAGGATTCAGCCACATATTTTTATAAACCTGAATCCAATTTTCTTTGGGTGTAAACGAAAGATAATTGACATCGTAAATTATATTTTTGTTTACATACATAGTATCAAACAATTCCGGATATTCTGCAGATTTTTTATCACTCAAAAGCGGCGAACCATCGGGTGTTGAAAGCAGACTTTGATAAAAAGTAATGCTGGCTTTTAATCCTGAAGTATGTGTTAATAATTCAAAAAGCGTTAAATCGGCAATTGGAGTGTTTTTAAAAAAAGGCACTGCGTCGCCTACTCTGTCCGTCAATTTTATTTTATCCTCTCCGACCAAACGCATAGTTACTAACGTTGCGCCCAAAACTTTAGACATCGAAGCCAGATCGTAAACATCCTCATTTTTCACAGCGTGTTTTTTAGAGCAATCCTGAAAGCCATAATTTTTCGAAATAAAAACAGCATCCTTGTTTCCCACCATAACCTGAGCTCCAGGAAAAAATCCTTTCTCAATCGCATTGGTCATCATTGAATCGATATAAACTTCATTTCGTTTTACATCAAAAGATTTTTTGGAATTTTTCTGAGCATAACCACTTATTCCTGAAAAAATCAAAAAAGCGAATACAATTTTAAATGTTCTATTTTTCATTATTACATTTTTATTTTGTTGCAAATTCTACTGGAATACTTTCCGTTTGGGTCTGACTTAAAGCTGAAACAGCATAAACATAATTTTCTAAATCAGGATTTGGAACTTCCAATTTTGTAAGCGTAGTCACGTAATAAATATTTGCCGAATTGGAGAAATCAGTAATTTTTCCTTTTGAAAATCTGTAAATCACATATTTCTTATCGTACATTTCGGCTTTCCAGCTTAAAACTGCTTTATCGCCTTTTTTAGCAATTACTGCATTGGTTGGCGCATTTGGTTTTATTCTTGTAATTCTGTTTGCTTCAGGAGTTAAAGCAATATATTTATATTGTTTTTCAATTAAAGCATTTCTTAACGTATCGCCTTTTTTGAAAAATGAATTTGCTGTAAAATGCATCGAACCGTCTATCAAAGGCATTTTACGAATCATTTCTATTTGTTTTACTATTTGATCCGGACTCCTCCATTCCGGCTCTTTTGCGGTATTCGAAATTTTATAATCGCCATGACCAACATAAACTTTTGCACCATATTTATGTTCTGCCCACCATTTTGCCAAAATTTCAAAATTAGCTCTGTCAAAACCTATGTGCCAGTACAATTGCGGTGTTACATAATCGATCCAGTTTTCTTTCTGCCATTTTAAAATGTCGGCATACAAATCATCATAATTGGTGGCTCCTGCCTTAGTGTTAGAACCCTGAGAATCTTTCGCAATATTACGCCATACACCGAAAGGCGAAATTCCAAATTCAACTTCTGGTTTATTGGCTATAATAGTATCTCTGATTTGCTTGATGATTAAATCAACATTATCTCTTCGCCAATCGTCTTTGTCTTTAAACTGACGAGGTTCTTTAGCGAAAGCTTTTTCATCCGGAAATTCTTGTCCTTCTATTTTATACGGATAAAAATAATCGTCCATGTGAACGGCCTGAATATCATAATTTCGAACAATCTCGCCTACTACAGAAGACACAAAATCTCTGGTTTCTTTGTAACCCGGATTAAAATATCTTGATTTTCCGTAGGTTAAAAACAGTTCTGGTTTCTTAAAATATAAATGAGATTTAGTCAATACATCTTTTACAGTGTCTTTTTGTACTCGATACGGATTCAGCCAAACATGAACGTTCATTCCTCTTTTTCCTGCTTCATCAATCATCATTTGCAACGGATCAAATCCGGGAGCAACGCCTTGAGTTCCGGTTATCCAATGCGAAGCTGGTTCTTTTGTTGATTTGTAATATGCATCAGCCGTTGGTCGGATTTGAAAAATTACGGTGTTTAAATTATTAGATCGCAAATTATCCAAAATGCTAATCATTTCAGCTTTCATCTGTTTGTCTGACAAACCTGGTTTTGATGGCCAGTCGATATTATCTACGGTAGAAATCCACGCTGCACGCATTTCTCTTTTGGGAGATTCCTGACTGAAAAGTTTTGTTTGAAAGAGCAATATTAGGATTATGAATTTTAGGTTTTTCATAAGGTTATATTTTGATTAGCTAGTTGTCGTTTAATAATTTAACCGCTAAGTTCGCTAAGTTTTACGCAAGGTTCGCTAAGTTTTCTTTTTAATCTCGCAAAGTCGCAGAGTCGCAAAGTATTACTTAAAGCTCATGAAAGAAAAAAACTTTGCGACTTTGCGAGAAAATTTGTTGGCTAGAAAAAAACTCTTAAAAAATTATTCCAACAAAAAGATTCCGCCTTCAATTAGTGAAGCCCAGACTTGTCCTTTATCATCAACTGCAAATCCGTTTACACTTGAACTTCCCAGATTAATTTGTTTGATGATTTCAAATTTGGCTGCATCGACGATTATCACTTCTCCTTTTCGGCTTCCAATATAAATTTTATTCTTATTTTCTACTATTCCTGCAGGATTGTGCTCGTATCCTAATTTTAGATCCAGAACTTTACTTTGTGCAATTACATTTTCTTCTGTCAACTCAATAGTATCGTTCAATGGTACTCTTACCAGTTCTCCATCCATTGTTTTGCCATAAAACCATTTGCCGTCCTGGCTTTTCCCCATTGATTCTCTAATTTTCCATTTAGAAGTTCTTAAAAGCGTTTTCCCCGTTTCAATATCTAAAATGGTTAAGAAACGCTGTGGCGTAACAAAATAAAGTCGGCTTTTTGTTGCAACCATATTGACATTTCCGGCCGAATACAGAATTTGCTTATCATTACCATTATTCCATTTCCAGATTAGTTTTCCTGTGTTTTTGTCCAAGCAATACACGTACGAGTCCCAAACTCCAAAAATTATTTTATCGCCTTGTATTAAAGGAACTCCTTGCGAATAAGATGCTGGTAAATTATTTTGCCAGATTACTTTACCCGTTACAGCATCTGCACAAATAAAAGCTGTTGAACTCGCTGTATAAATTTTATTGTTTTCTGCAATTGGCGAACCTACCAAAACACCGCCAACCGGAATTGTCCATTTTTGTTTTCCGGATTGTGTATCAAAACCTTGCAGATTTCCTTCGATAGTACCAATAACTAAATTATTTTTTACAATGATGGGCGAAAAATAAATTGAATTTCCTGTTTCGGTTTTCCAGTTCACACTTTTGTTTTTCAAATTTACCGATTTTATTTCTCCAATAGAATTTGTAAAATAAAGGTTCTTTTTATCAAATGCCGGAAGGCTGTAAATAGAAGCAATATCTTTTATAAAAGGAGATTGCATTGCCAAGCTATCTTTCGGGATTGTAATTTTAGAAGGTTTTGACGGAACCGAAAATCTAAAAACTCCCGGTTTATCTATTTCTTTTTGATAGATACTGATACTGTCTTTGCTGATAATTACCTGATTATAACTTTTTGTTTTTCCGTCAAGCGAAGTGATAGAAGTTCCCATTATACCGCTCAAACCAGAGAAATCATATTTTCTTAAGGTATGTCCGTGACCGCAAAAAGTGGCAACAGTTGGATATTTTTCTAAAACCGAAAGTACCTCTTTGTAATTGCTGACGCTGTTATCTAACGGATAATGAGCAAAATTCAGCACTTTTTTATTGCTGTTTTTAAGATTTTCTTTTAAGGTTTTATCGAGCCAAAGCACATCTTCGTGTTTCACAAATCCGTCGCCCATTTTCATGTACGGCCCGCATGGAAATCCAATAAAAACATAATCTCCTTTTGAAAATACAAACCGATCCTCTCCAAATATTTTTTTATAAGTCAAACCGGCGCTTTCACTCCAGTTTGTTTCATGGTTTCCTGAAATTACATAATAAGGTATTTTTAATTTAGAAAGTATGGAATGAACTTGTTTTAATTCATCATCGGCACCACGATTAGTCAAATCTCCGGTTACAATTGCAAATTCAAAATCAGAATTATTGATTTCTTTTACGATATTCTGCAGTAAAAAATCATTATCATTTCCTACTGAAACATGCAGGTCGGTAAGCTGTATAAACTTGATATTTTCTGATTTTTCCGGATTTTGAGAAAAACCGGAAACTATTATAAAAAGCAATAATATTCTTGAAAATAGATTTTTCATTGGTGTTTTTTTTATTTATTAAACCTTCATTTAAATTATATGTCTTTGTGTAAGATGCAATGCGGTGCATCTCTACAATTTTTTTTCTCACGCAGATTCGGCAGATTTAATTCTTGGAAATTTATGCTTCAGCAATTCACTATCGCTCGATTTATGGAAAAAAATCTTTTAAATTCTTTCAATCTGTGACTATTTTAATTGATTGAAAAAATACCTAACAGGTTTTAAAAACCTGTTAGGATAGGTAACCAACCAAAATTTATGCATTACTTTTTTTATGGGTAAAATCGCAACACACACTTACTTATCTAATTTTTTATTTTGTCGTTGAAAAAATTATTAAAGAACAGCAACTGAAACTTTAAAGAGTTTTCCCAATATTTAAGATCATGTTTTCCCGGGCGTTCTATATAATCGTGATTTATTTTTAAGGTTAACATTTTAGCATGAAGCTGTCTGTTTACTTCCATAAAAAAATCATCAACCCCACAATCGATAATCAACTTTAAATTATTGTCTTTTACCAAATCAAGCATATTGGTAACGGTATTTTTATCCCAATTCTCAGGAAATTCCGTGATAGTGCCAAGACGTTTTTTAATATCCCAGTTATCAGGAAATGGTCTGAAATCTACTCCACCGCTCATACTTCCAGCTGCTCCAAATACATCCTGATGTTTGAAAGACAAATACAAAGCGCCATGTCCTCCCATACTTAACCCTGAAATTGCTCTGTTTTCACGATTGGCAAGAGTCTTGTATTTTTTGTCTATATAAGGAACTAATTCTTTTATAACATAAGTTTCATACTTAAAATTAGGATCAATTGGACTGTCAAAATACCAGCTTGAGTAATTTCCGTCTACGCCTACTACAATAAAATTATATTGATCTACCTGACTTTTTAGTTCTTTGAAATCTTTTGCCCAGGAACCATAATTTCCGCTATATCCATGAAGTAGATAAACCACGGGAAATTTTTTATCCATTTTTTTATAACTCTCCGGGAATATAACACAGCTTTTTATATTCTTATTCATTGAAGGGCTAAAAACCTGAATTGTGTCAACTGTAGCTGCTTTTGCAGAAAAAAACAAGAGAATTAAATATAAGGTATAAAGTGTTTTTACCTTATGCTTTTTTATAAATAAGGTTTCCTCACTTTTTTGAAGTCTATTTGGAGTAGAGGAATGGCTTTTCATATAATATGGTTTTGTTAGAAAATAGTTTTAACAAATATATACAAAAAACAAATCAATTACATTATTTTGCGTTATTTAACAAAATCAAATACAAATAACGCAAAAACATGCAAAAATAATTATAAATGGTATTTCTTTAAAGTATAAAAACTCCGGATTTTCTATATTCTTCAAGACTGATATCTTCCGGATCTAAATCAGTGACAATAGTATCCAATTGTTTTAAATCGCAAACGACATGAGGCATTTTCGTATTCAGTTTATCAGAAGAAAACATCGAAACCACTCTGTCAGAAGCTTCTATCATGGCTTTTTTAACAATTGAGATTTCATATCCAATCTCTGTCAAACCTTGTTTTATATTAATACTGCTGGCGCCTATAAAGCAAATGTCAGCTTTAATTTTTGATACTACCTGAATCACATCCATACCAATTGTTACCATTGCATTTTTCTGCATTTTCCCCCCAATAAAGATCAGATCAATATTTGGATGCTGTGATAACTGCATTGCTATTGGAAGACTATAAGTATAAATAGTAGCTTTTAAATCTGCCGGAATTAGCTTTGCAAAAACTAAATTAGTGCTTCCGCCGCTCATTATAATCACCTGATCATCATGAAGTAAAGACAATGCTTTTGTAACTATCCTCTTCTTTTCGTCCTCGCCGGATATATTAATATTAAAAACGTCGGTCGATTTTTCCGTTACCTGCACTGCCCCACCGTAAACCTTCTCTAAGAGCTTTTTACTATCCAGTTCGTTTAAATCTCTCCTAATTGTGTCCTCCGATAAATCCAGAGCCAAAGCCAAATCAGTTGTGACAACTTTTTGTTCTTCAACAAGTTTCGTCATGATATATTTATGTCTTTCGGCTTTCAGCATTGTATTAAAAGTTTAAGTTCACGACAAATATATCAAATAATTTTATTGAAATATAAAAGCACTCTTAATATCTGCATTAGTTTGCATGTTTTAATTAAAAATCCGAAATACAAAAAAATAGCTATTTAAAAAATGCGTTATTTTGCGTTATTTGAAAGATTTTTTAAAAATATTAACACAAAAAATGCATTTGTATGCAATAAATAAATATATTTGCTTAACAACCATTAAAAAAACCAAGTAATCATGAAAAAACTATTTCTTATTTCATTGTTGGTTTTGTTCATTCAAGCAACTTTTGGGCAAACAAAAACAATCACTGGAACGGTAAAAAACAAAGCAGACGGATTCCCCATACCTGGCGTCAGTGTAGTTATTCAGGGAACCACCAATGGAACTACAACTGATTTTGACGGTAACTACAGTATCAGTGTAGCGCCAGGACGAAGCCTTAGCTTCAGTTATATGGGTTTTGAAACCGTAACAATCAAAATTGAAGGACAACAAAAAGTAAATGTTGATCTTTCTCCAAGCATGGCAAAACTGGATGAAGTAGTTGTAGTAGGTTTTGCTTCTCAGAAAAAAGCAAATCTTACCGGAGCAGTTGCAAAAGTAGATGTTAAAAAAGCTTTAGGAAGTGTTCCTATTACTGATATTACAAGAGGTTTACAAGGAACTACTCCAGGGCTTAACATTTCTTTTAAGTCTGGTAGTATAGGTAAACAATCAAGTGTTAATATTCGTGGAATGGGAACTATTGTAAACGGAGAAGCCTCAGGGTCACCACTTATTTTAGTAGACGGTGTTCCTGGCGATTTATCAATGTTAAACGCTGAAGATGTAGAATCGATGTCTGTACTTAAAGACGCTGCTTCTGCTTCTATTTATGGTGCTCGTGCTGCATTTGGAGTTATATTAATTACTACTAAAAGTGGTAAAAATTCGAAAGGAAAAGTAAGATTCGCTTACAGCAACAATACAGGATGGAGTAACCCTATTTCTTTAGTTCAGTTTAATGATCCTACAGTAGAACTTCCTGCAATGATTGAAGCTCAGGCCAGAGCCGGGAATGCAAATCCGGAATCTTTTGGTATGAACTACAAAACATTATTGCCTGGTATCATTAACTGGAAAGAAAAATACGCTGCAACAAGAAACCCTAATGACAAAAACATGATCCTGGGAGAAGATTTTGATGTTATTGGAGGAAAAGAATATTTCTACAGAATTTGGGATCCGCATGCTGAAATGTTAAAAAAGAATGCGGTACAAACTCTTCATAATTTATCTGCTCAGGGTTCTTTGGGCGAAAAAAGCACGTTTATTGTTTCCTTAGGTCTTGCTAATCAGGACGGTGTAATGAAAATCAATAACGAAACCAACCAAAGATTCAATCTTAATCTTGGTATGACAACAGAGTTAGCAAGCTGGCTTACAGGAGATTTCAAAGTATTAGGAACTTTCCAGGAATATGACTCTCCTTTTAACTACTATAATAATGGTGTCGATACTGCCGGTAACGGGTATTTCGGATATTATATGCGTTGGGGTTCTTATTTTCCTTATGGAACTTATAATGGAACTTACTTCAGACATGCACCTGGTTATATGGCAAATGCATCTCAAAACGAAAGTAAATCCAATGATATTAGGATAAGCGGAAGACTTACTGCTCAAATTACAAAAGACTTTAATATCGTTGGAGAATATAGCTTTAATACAAATTACTCTAGTCTAAAAATGAACGGTGGTCAGGTTCCTCTTTGGGACTGGTGGACAAGTGCAGCTGACTTAGTTGCCGGAAAACCTACATCAATGGAAACGGCTAATGATTTTGTAGCGCAATCCAAATCATCTTACATAAGAAATGTAGCAAATATCTTTGGAAATTACACTAAAACATTAGGAGAAAACCATAACTTTAAAGTATTAGGAGGTTTAAACACAGAGTGGTATGATTTTGAAAGAACGTATGCTCGTAGAAATACACTTTTGGATAAAACCAAACCTGAATTTAACTTAGCTATTGGTGATCAATTTACTGCACCTCTTGTTGCTAATGACATTTTAAATCCAGGTTTATCCAGATATGCAATTGCAGGATTTTTTGCTCGTGTAAATTACGATTACAAAGGAAAATATTTATTGGAAATAAACGGACGTTATGATGGTTCCTCAAAATTCCCGACTAATGAGCAATGGGGATTCTTCCCTTCTGCTTCTGTTGGATATAGAATTTCTGAAGAAAGTTTCATGGAGGGAACAAGAAGCTGGTTAAATGATTTGAAAATCCGTGGATCTGTTGGTTCAATCGGAAATCAAAATATAGCTAACAATGCCTTTTTACCAGTTATGACTAACGTTACTACTAACCCTAACCCCTATTGGATAGGTAGCGGTTCAACCATTCCTCCTACTGTTAATCAGCCTTCAAATGTTGACCCAAATTTAACTTGGGAAAAGGTAACTACTCAGGATATTGGTATTGATATTCGCATCTTTAATATGCTAGGTTTAACATTTGATTATTATCAACGTGATACTAAAGGAATGTTAGCGCCAGGTAAAACACTTCCGGGTTCATTTGGTCAGGCTGCTGCCAACACCAACTCTGGAAATTTAAGAACGACTGGTTGGGAACTTGCTCTTAACTTTAACAAACAAATAAACAAAGATATTAACGTTTATGCTGACCTTACACTTTCAGATAATACGACAGAAGTAACAGAATGGAACAACTCTTCCAAACTTTTGGGATCTTTTTATGCAGGTCAAAAATTAGGTGAAATCTGGGGATTAGAAACAGACCGATTAATTCAATCAACAGATCAGATTGATGCAACAGGCTTAATAGTAAATGGTGTTGATTACAAAAACATAAGAACTGGTGCTTTTAGATATGGTCCTGGAGATGTAATGTATAAGGATCTAAACGGGGATGGAGTTATCTCAAGAGGAGATGGAACAGCTACGAATCCAGGAGATTTAAAAGTTATTGGTAACACAACTCCTCGTTATCAATATGGAGTTCGTTTAGGTGGTGCTTTATATGGTTTTGATATCGATGCTTTCTTCCAGGGAGTTGGTAAACGTGAATACTGGACCACTTCTGACTTAGTATTACCATTCTACAACAGAACAGATGCTATGTATGAAAACATGAATGATTACTGGACACCAGAAAATACAGATGCTTATTTCCCTAATCCATACCCTGGACATGCCGGTAATGCTTTTGGAACTTACGCTCCTGGATCAAACAATTTTGTGGCGCAATCACGTTATCTGTTAGATATGTCTTACTTACGTTTAAAATCGATGACTCTTGGATATACTTTCCCAAAAAGCATTTCTCAGAAAGCTGGATTTGATAAAATAAGACCGTATGTTTCTGGTTTCAACTTAGCTACCTGGAAAAGCAGCAAATTACCTGTAGATCCTGAAATTAATGAAAGCGAATCTATGTGGGGAAGAACTTTCCCTTATTCTAAAACGTGGTCAGTAGGTATACAACTTGCATTTTAAAAAATGTATTAAAAAATTAAAATTTAATTAAGATGAAAAAATTAATAATAAATTCAAGGATAAAACTTTCAGTTGCCTTACTTACTTTTGCAAGTTTGACTGTTAGCTGTTCAGATTTTTTGGATACACCGCCAGAAGATGTATTTACAGATGCAAACTTTTGGACTTCAGAAAATAACGTAAAAACGTTTTCTTGGTTAAACTATAATACGTTTAATGGATACGGAAATAATGCTGGTACTACAGCTGATTTTTACTTTCACGCTTCGTCTACAGGATTAATAGATGACAATTTAGCCATGAACGTTTTTACTAACTTTTTAACGGCTCCTAATGCAACTAATGCAAACTGGAACGAATATTACACTTTGGTTCGCCGTTGTAATCTTATGTTAGAAAGAGTGCCAAATGTACCTATGGATCAAACGAAGAAAAATCACTATATAGGTGTTGCAAAGTTTTTCAGAGCTCATACTTATTTTCGTTTAGCACAGCAGTTTGGCGATGTGCCGTATACAGATAAGTATCTAGCGCAAAGTGATGCTAATGTTTACAAACCGGCTTTATCGAGAGCTGAAGTAATAGACAATGTTATAAAAGATTTGGAAGAAGCAATTCCGATGTTACTAAACGTTGATGATAGCAATGTTACTGTAAATAAATATACTGCTTATGCATTATTAAGCCGAGTATGTTTAAGCGAAGGTACTTACAGAAAATACAATTTAGGACAGAACGGAAATGCTTATCTTCAAAAAGCAAAAGAAGCTTCTTTAGCGGTAATGAATAATAATTCTTTCAAACTAAATGCAGATTGGAAAGCACTTTACAACTCTGTTGAGTTAATGAATAATACTGAAGTAATTTTAACCAAAAGATATATTAAAGGTGTTTTAGGAAATTCAGTACAAGCCTATACTAATACCTCAACAGTTCAAAACGGATTGACAAAATTTGCTGCAGAAAGTTATGTAACTACTAATGGACTTCCTATCAAGCAAGCTGGAAATGCTCAGTTTTTAGGCGACAATACTATTGCCAATACTTTTGCCAACAGAGATCCAAGATTTGCTAAAGCTTTCAGTACAGCAGATTATGCTTACTCTGATAAACCTTACAATGGTTTAACCTCTATCACAGGTTATGTATTCCAACTGTATAATAACCCTGCTACAACAGGTACAGACGTTTCAACAATTGGACAAAATCAAATTGACGCTCCAGTTTTTACACTAAGCGAAGTTTATTTGAATTATGCTGAAGCCTGTGCAGAATTAGGAACAATTACTAATGTTGATCTTGATTTATCACTGAACAAAGTTCGTACACGTGCAGGAATCGCTACTTTGACTACAGATGGTACAAATGCCACTGCTGGTGGAGTACTAATAAACGATCCGCAAAGAACAACTGCATTAGAACAACTTTCAGGAATTGTTAATCCAATTATATGGGAAATCCGTCGTGAGCGCAGAATTGAGTTTATGAGCTGGACTACTATGAGAAAAGAAGATCTTATGCGCTGGAAAAAAGGAGATTACCTGGATACTAATGCCAATCCTGATGTTGTTTTAGGAGCTAGAATACCTGCTTTGATAGGAGGAAATACTAAAACTAAAGTAAACGCACAAGGATATGTAATTCCTTACGCTGCAGGTGTGTCTAGATTGTTTGTATCGCCAAAAAATTACCTGAGTGCAATTCCAACTAATGATATCAATTTATACGCTGCGGAAGGTGTAGAACTGAAACAAAATCCTGGTTGGTAATTCCCTTTTCATAAATAGACTATTTGCCCCTTTATAATAAAACTGCCTCTGGAATTAATCTAACCAGAGGCAGTATTTAAAAATCGCTTTTTCATTGCAAATTCAATGAAGAAAAACCTATAATACTACAATCTGAAATTTCAGATATTCATTTCTCATCATCAATCACAAAGAACAACCAATCAAATAATAACTTAATTTTATTAGTCTGTTTTTGGCTTTAACTATTAACTGTAATTAAAATGATAAAATTCATCATAAAAAGTGTTCTTATTACAGCTTCTCTGTTTATAACGTCTTTGCATTCTTATTCGTTTTCAACAGCTGTAAATTGCAACACATCAGAAATCAATCCTCCGACAATAAAAACCGGGGCAGATAATTACGAGAAATATTTACCGCTTTTAAAAGACAAAAAAATAGGAATTGTAACCAATCAAACGGGAATTTTATCTGACAAAACCCATTTAGTTGATTTTTTACTGGAGAAAAAAATTGCCATTCAAACCATCTTTGCTCCGGAACACGGTTTTAGAGGAACTGCAGATGCAGGTGAACATATTGTTGATGGAAAAGACCCTAAAACCGGTTTATCAATAATCTCACTATACGGAGATAACAAAAAACCAAAACCTCAACAATTAAACGGAATCGACATTATGATTTTCGATTTGCAGGATGTTGGAGCCCGTTTTTACACCTATATTTCTTCTTTGCATTTTGTAATGGAGGCTTGCGCCGAAAACAATTTGCCGCTTATCATTTTGGACAGACCAAATCCAAACGGAAGTATTGTTGACGGTCCGCTTTTAGAAAAAGAATTTACCAGTTTTGTTGGTATGCATCCTATTCCACTCCTTCACGGAATGACAATTGGCGAATATGCTCAAATGGTTAACGGACAAAAATGGCTTAAAGACGGAGTGCAGTGTAAATTAACAATTATTCCCTGCTCTAATTACAACCGCAATATGGAATATAGTTTACTGGTAAAACCTTCTCCTAATTTACCAAACGATCAATCTATAAATTTATACGCCAGTTTATGCCTTTTTGAAGGAACCAATGTAAGCATGGGACGCGGAACGGAAAAGCAATTTCAAATTTATGGTTCTCCTTATTTAACCAAAACAAATTTCAGCTTTACGCCAAAACCTAACTTTGGAGCCAAAGATCCGCTTTATAACGGAAAAGAATGTTTTGGCGAAGATTTAACTTCCTACCCAAAACTCAAACAATTAGAATTAAAATGGCTCTTAAAAGCCTATGAGAATACCAGTGACAAATCGAAATTTTTTAATGCCTTTTTCACCAAACTTGCCGGAACAAGAAAACTGCAACAGCAAATTGAATCGGGAGTTTCAGAAAAAGACATTCGGGCAAGCTGGAAAAAAGATTTACAAGCCTTTCAAATCATGAGAAAACCCTATTTACTCTACTAAATAAGGCATTTTTAAAAACCTAAAATTTCCAAAACCGACTATTTTTTATAAAATAGAGGATTCTTATACAAATAATCGAAATCATAAATATCAAAATCTGCTGTTTCAAAACCCAAAAAAAAAGAAAAGAAAAATGAAGAATAAAAACCCTGAAACCGAACAAGAATCTTTGTACAAAGATTTAGACCAAATGAGCGTAAAAGAACTCTTGACAAACATTAATACAGAAGATCAAAAAGTTCCACAGATTATAGAAGGTCAAATTCCTAAAATTGAAAAACTGGTTAAAGCAATCGTCAAAAAAATGCAATTAGGCGGCCGATTATTTTACATTGGAGCCGGAACTTCCGGACGTATAGGAATTTTAGATGCTTCTGAATGTCCACCTACATTTGGCGTGCCTCATGATATGATTATCGGAATTATTGCCGGCGGCGACACTGCGATTCGAAAAGCGGTTGAAAATGCAGAAGACGATACCGAACAAGCTTGGAAAGATTTAGCTAAATTTGAAATTTCAAGCCTGGATTTTATTATCGGAATTGCAGCTTCCGGAAATACACCTTACGTTTTGGGCGCTTTGAAAAAAGCGAAAGAACATAATATTAAAACAGGAAGTATTTCTTGCATCAGCAACGGACTTATAGCACAGGAAGCCGATTTTCCAATTGAAGTAATTGTTGGGCCTGAATTCTTAACCGGAAGTACAAGAATGAAAGCAGGAACAGCTCAAAAACTGACTTTGAACATGATTTCAACTTCAGTAATGATCAAACTTGGAAAAGTAAAAGGCAACAAAATGGTCGACATGCAGTTGTCTAATGAAAAATTAGTAAAACGAGGCATCAAAATGATTATGGAAGAACTGGGAATTGAATATGATTTAGCCGAAGAATTACTGCAAAAACATAAAAGTGTACGCGCTGTTTTGTTAGATCATAACAGCAAAAAATAAACTAAAAACTAAACCAAAACCAAAATGTCTTCTACTACAATTCTCATTTTTATCTTTGTTTATTTTGGCCTTTTACTCTTTATTTCAAATGTAATCAGTAAAAAAGGACAAGACAACGATTCTTTTTTCAAAGCGAATAAAAATTCCAAATGGTATCTGGTTGCTTTTGGTATGATTGGAACGGCGCTTTCCGGCGTGACCTTTATTTCGGTTCCCGGTGAAGTGGGTTCGCCAAACGGAGAACAATTCAAATATTTCCAGTTTGTTTTAGGAAACGCAATTGGTTTTATCATTATTGCAAAAGTCCTGCTTCCACTCTATTACAGAATGAATCTGACTTCGATTTATAGTTATATCGAACATAGAATGGGAATTAGAAGTTACAAAACGGCAGCTTCCATATTCTTGGTCAGCAGAACCATTAGCTCTGCATTTAGATTATATTTGGTGGTTATAGTTTTACAGCGATATGTCTTCAACGATTTTCATATCCCATTTCCGGTAACGGTACTTTTGGCTTTGGCGCTTATCTTCTTATACACTTTTAGAAGTGGTCTAAAAACCATTATTATTACCGATACCTTACAGACGTTTTTTTTAGTTAGTTCAGTGTTTATAACCATTTATTTTGTTTGTGACAGTCTTAACCTGACTGTTCTTGAGTCGGTTTCAACCATTCAAAAAAGTAATTATTCTAAAATATTTTTCTTTGATGATTTCTTTACGAGCAAGTACCACTTTGTAAAGCAGATTTTAGGAGGAATGTTTGTTACCATTGCAATGGTTGGACTGGATCAGGATTTAATGCAAAAAAATCTAAGCTGTAAAAACATTGGCGAAGCACAAAAAAACATGTTTACGTTTACAGGAATTTTTGTTTTAATCAATATTATTTTCCTGAGTTTAGGTGCTTTATTGTACATCTACGCTGCAAAAAATAATGTTCAGATTCCATTAGATTTAGCAACAGGAAAACCAAGAACCGATTTGCTTTTCCCGGAAATCGCCTTAAATCATTTGTCAATTGTTCCGGCTTTTGTTTTCCTTCTAGGAATTATTGCGGCCACTTTTGCTACAACCGATTCGGCTTTAACGGCTTTAACAACTTCATTTTGTGTCGATTTTCTTGGAATGGATAAATCTGAAAATCTCGATAATCACAAAAATGTAACAATAAGACATTGGGTACATTTCGCTTTTTCAATATTGCTTTTTCTGGTAATTATTGTCTTAAATTCCTTTAATGATGCTTCTGTTGTGGCGCTAATTTTCAGAGCTGCTTCTTATACTTACGGCCCTTTATTAGGATTATACGCTTTTGGATTATTACAAAAATCAAGATTAGTAAACGACAAACTGATTCCCATTATCTGTATTATCTCTCCAATATTTACGTATTTCTTAAGCGAAAATTCAGCGCAATTATTCGGTTACACTTTTGATAATGAATTAATTATCATCAACGGATTATTTACTTATATCGGAATTTATTTTACAAGTAAACGCACAGAAGAAAAAATATCTTTCTAAAAGCCAAAATAAAGCAATTCAGATTGTATCTGAATTCTCAAAAATTGATTACATGAAAAATGCTATTATAAAAATAGGTTTATTTACCGCTGTTCTTTTTTTAATTGTCAATTGCGGCGTTTCAAAAAAGACTAAAACTGCCGTTGAAACTAATGAACCTATTTCTACAGAAAATAAAGAAGTTTACATCCCAAAAAGCAAATCAGAAAAAAAGCCTTTTGTTCCCGATTGTGATGCCGAAAATCGTTGGACAGACAGTATTTACAGCCAAATGACGCTGGACGAAAAACTGGGTCAATTATTTTTTGCAAATGCTTATTCTAACAAAGATTCTGTACATGTTAATAAAGTAAAAGAACTGGTTTCAAAATATAAAATTGGCGGTATTATTTTCTTTCAGGGCGGGCCGGTTCGTCAGGCAAAATTAACCAACATCTATCAGTCAAAAGCCAAAGTGCCGCTGTTTATAGGACTTGATGCCGAATGGGGATTAAGCATGCGTTTAGACTCAACTTACGCTTATCCCTGGAACATGACTTTGGGCGCGATTCAGGATTTAAATCTTATTGAAAAAGTCGGAAGACAAATGGGAAGCGAATGCAAAAGAATGGGCATTCATTTCAACTTTGCACCAGTTTTAGATATCAATACCAATCCGCTAAATCCCATTATCGGAAACCGTTCTTTTGGCGAAAGCAAAACCAATGTTGCCAATCGCGCTTCTGCCATAATGAAAGGTATTCAGAGCCAAGGCGTTTTGTGTACAGGGAAACATTTTCCGGGACATGGAGATACGGCAGTCGATTCTCATAAAGCACTTCCAACCGTTTCTTTTACGAAAGAACATTTGGATGAAGTGGAAATTTACCCTTATAAACAACTTTTTGACGAAGGTCTGGCTTCTGTAATGGTCGCGCATCTTAATATTCCTAGTTTAGAACCTGGCGAAAATATTCCTTCTTCTGCTTCTTATAATGTTGTTACTGAACTTCTTCAAAAACAATTAGGCTTCGAGGGACTTATTTTTACAGACGGTTTAGGCATGAAAGGCGCCAGTAATTTTAAACCTGTCGGCGATTTGGAATTGGCTGTTTTACAAGCGGGAAATGACATTTTCCTTTGCCCGGATGATGTTCCGGCAGCTTTAGAAAAATTAAAAACATTTTATGCAAATGGTCAGATTACTGAAGAACGTTTAGCGCATTCGGTTAAAAAAATCCTGCATTATAAATTCAAAGCGGGATTAAACAAATACAAACCTGTTGACTTAAAGAATTTACAAAAAGATCTTACGAGTCCTGACAAAGATGCACTTCAATATAATTTATTCGAAAACGCAACTACAGTCTTAAAAAACAAAAAAGACATTCTTCCAATTAAAAATCTGAATCAGAAAATTGCTTATGTAAAACTGGGAGAAGATGTCAACAGTACTTTTGTTTCAACTCTAAAAAAATATACTGAAATAACAGAAGTTTCAAACACCAACATTGATTCTTTAAACAAACAATTAAAGAAATACGATCTGGTTATTGTAAGTTATCACAAAGTGAATAAGGCTTGGGAAAAACAAGATTTCTCATCAAATGAATTGTTTTTCCTGAATAAAATTGCCGAAAACAATAAAGTAATTTTAGACGTTTTTGCAAAACCGTATTCGCTTCTTTCCATCAAAAATTTTGATGACATTGAAGGATTGATGGTTTCGTACCAAAATTCAACGATTTCTCAGATTGTTTCTGCCGAAATTTTATTTGGAGCCAAAAGCGCTAAAGGAAAATTACCCGTTTCAATCAACGATAATTTTAAAGTAAATGAAGGAATTGATACGGAAAAAATCGATCGTTTAGGTTTTGAAACACCTGAAAATGTCGGAATGAATTCGTCAATTTTGTATAAAATAGATGCTATTGCCCAAAAAGCAATTGACGGAAAAATGGCTCCCGGAATGCAGGTTTTAGTTGCAAGAAAAGGAAGTGTTGTTTTTCAGAAATCTTACGGTTATCAGACTTATGACAAGAAAGTGAAAGTTTCGAATACTGATTTATACGACGTTGCTTCGATTTCAAAAATGATTTCCACGCTTCCAAACGTGATGCAGTTATACGATAAAAACAAAGTTGAGTTAGACACAAAATTAGGAACAATGCTTCCAATGTTTGCTAAATCAAACAAAAAAGATATTTCCTTTAAAGACTTATTAAACCATTATGCAGGATTGATTGCCTGGAGTCCGTTTTACAAATCGACATTAGATGCCAAGGGTTTTCCTTCTGATCAATATTATCGAAAAGTTGCAGAAAACAATTTCACAACTAAAGTAGCCGATAGTCTTTACATTCGAAATGATTATCATGACACGATTATGAAATTTATTGCCGACTCTCCTATTTCACTTAAAAAAGAATACAAATACAGTGATTTTACTTTTATCATTTTAAAAGAATATTTGGAAAGAGCAACACATGAAAAATTGGAAGATTTAAGTCAGAAGAACTTTTTCAATTCGTTGGGAATGAATTATACCACTTATAATCCGTTGTTGAAATTTGATAAAAACGTCATTGCACCAACCGAAATTGATAATTATTTCAGACATCAATTAATTCAAGGTTATGTTCACGATATGGCTGCCGCAATGGAAGGCGGTGTTGCAGGACATGCGGGAATTTTTTCCAATGCTATGGATGTTGCCAAAATGATGCAGTTGTTTCTTCAAAAAGGAAGTTATGGTGGCGAACAGTATTTTTCTCCTGAAACATTTGACACTTTTAATACTTGTTTTTATTGTAATCAGGGCGTAGAAAGAGGTTTAGGTTTTGATAAAAGATTAGGAAAAGACGGCCCAACTTGTCAATGTGCTTCTAAATCAAGTTTTGGTCATACTGGTTTTACAGGAAATATGGCTTGGGTCGATCCTGAAAACCAAACGGTTTATGTGTTTTTATCGAACAGAACGTATCCTGAAGTTGGCGAAGAAGGAAATAAACTAGCGAAAGAAAAGATTCGTGAAGATATTCAGAAAATAATTTATGAATCTATAATGAAATAACTTTGTGGATTGTTTTTTAAACACATAGAAACATAGATTTTGTTCTGAATTAAAAAGAGTACCAAAAGAAACCAGTTTCTAACACATAGAGCTATGTGTTTTATTGCAAGTGAAACGACTTTTTATAAAGCTAATAAAATCTATGTTTCTATGTGTTAAAAAATTGCCCACAACTAATTAACTTTAGCTGCATTTTAAACAAACTTTCATGAACAAAAATATTGAAGCACTTTATCAAATTGCTCAAAAAGAAACAAAACGTATTATTGGGTTAATGTCGGGAACTTCTCTCGACGGACTGGATATTGCTTTATGCGAAATTTCAGGATCTGGTGTAAACACCAATGTAAAGCTGGTTCAGTTTGAAACGATTAGTTACTCAGAAGAAATCAAAACAGAAATTCGTAAAATCTTTGCTCAGAAAAATATCGATTTTCAGCATTTGGCTTTACTTAACGAATGGATTGGTTTACTTCATGCTTCAATGGTAAATGAAACTTTAGAAAAATGGAATATTCCGGCTTCAGATATTGATTTAATAGCTTCTCATGGACAAACGGTTTTGCATGCACCAAAATTTTTGCATCAGCAGGAGAAATTTCCAAATGCAACTTTACAGATTGGAGACGGCGATCATATTGCCGTAAAAACTGGAATTATCACATTGTCGGATTTTAGACAAAAACACGTTGCTGCGGGTGGCGAAGGCGCTCCGTTAGCCGTTTATGGTGATTATTTTTTATTTGGAAAGGAAGGCGAAAACAGAATTATGCTAAATATTGGCGGGATTGCCAATTTTACATATCTGCCTTCAGCTATAAAAACAGAAGACACTTTTGTAACTGATACTGGAACAGGAAATACCTTAATCGATCTTTTTGTTAAGAAATATTTTCTGGATAAAAGCTACGATAAAGATGCTGAAATAGCCAAACAAGGAAATGTAAATCAGATTTTATTAGAAAATTTGAAAGACAATGCTTTTTTCAAAAAAGGATTTCCAAAAACAATTGGGCAGGAATTATTCAATGCTGAATATGTAGAATTAGCACTTTCAAAAAGCAATCTTAGTGATATTTTAGCTCCCGATTTATTGGCTACTTTAACACGTTTTACTGCTGAAACTATTGCAGAAGCGATTCAATTTGCTGTTAAAAATTCTTCTTATAAAATTGAAGACTTTAAAATATATCTTTCAGGCGGCGGAGCCAATAATCCATTAATTGTACAATGGCTAAAAGAATTACTGCCTTGCTCTTTCTTCAAAAGCGATGATTTAGGAATTAACAGTGATGCCAAAGAAGCGATTCTGTTTGCAGTTTTAGCCAATGAAACTGTTGCCGGAGGAGATTTTAAATTTAATTCTGTGAAAATTCCGTCGGTAACTATGGGGAAAATTTCATTTCCTGATTAATTTTTAAAACCAGCCAAAACAATAAACCACAAACAATAAACTATTAATAACCAAAACCATGACAAAAGAACGTTTAACCTCACTTGATGTATTTAGAGGATTTACTATTTTTCTAATGACGATAGTTAACAATCCCGGAAGCTGGTCATCTATTTACCCGCCATTAGAACATGCAGAATGGCACGGCTGTACACCAACCGATTTAGTTTTCCCTTTTTTCGTTTTCATAATGGGAACAGCAATCCCTTTTGCAATGCCGGTTAAACATCTTGATGGTGCTGTTTTTAATAAAATTCTAGTTCGATCACTGCGTATTTTTTGTTTAGGATTTTCTTTAGCTTTTTTCGGCAGAATACATTTGTTTGGTCTCGAAGGTTTTCCTCTTTTATCAATAAGACTTATTATTTTCTTCGGAATCGCTTATGCACTTTTAGGGAATTTTAGCCTAAAAGTCAAGACATATCTTGTTTTCGGAATCTTAATTGTATTATTATCTTTAGCCTACAGCGGTCTAGAACACTTTGAAGACACCAGAATTCCAGGCGTTTTACAGCGAATTGGAATCGTTTATTTCTTTACGTCTCTTTTATATTTAAAAACAAATTTAAAAACACAGATTATAACTGCCGTTTCAATTTTAGTTGGATATTATCTGTTGATGGCTTTTGTACCAGTTCCCGGAGTTGGAGAAGCCAATTTTGAAAAAGGCACCAATCTGGCAGCATGGCTCGATAATTTACTTTTAAACGGACATCTTTGGAGCGTCTCTAAAACCTGGGATCCGGAAGGAATTTTAAGTACTTTACCAGCAATAGCAACTGGAATCACCGGAATGTTTATCGGACAGATTTTAAATTTATCAATTAGTAAAATCGAAATTGTAAAAAAACTGACAATTGCCGGAATTGTCCTGCTGATTTCAGGATTACTTTGGAATATTATTTTCCCAATTAACAAATCACTTTGGACCAGTTCTTATGTTTTGTATACGGGCGGAATTGCTACTTTATGTTTAACGTTTCTGTATTATGTTATCGATGTTGCGAATTATAAAAAATGGGCTAAACTGTTTTTAATCTGGGGTGTAAACCCAATGATTGTCTTTTACTTTTCCGGAATAATTCCGAGAGTAATGAGCTCTATAAAAATGCAAAATCCGGAAATTGGAGGCGAAGAAATTGGTTTTCAAGCCTACCTATACCAATATGGAATTGTTCCTGTTTTTGAAAATCCTTTAAATGCATCGTTGGCTTATGCGCTGGCTTATGCTCTTTTCTGGTCAATTATCTTATGGATTTTATATAAAAGAAAACTGATATTCAAAGTTTAGTATTTCAGAAAGAATGGTATTATTATTGCGAAATTTAAATTTCCTTTAATCATCTAAAAAAACTATTTTTGGTTTTTGTTAAAAAACATTGAAATGCATAAAAATCAGTATCTAATATTCTCTTTTCTACTTCTATTTTTCGTTTCGACGATTTCCGCGCAGCAAAATACAATGCATCCTAAAAACGAATTTAGAGGTGTTTGGATTGCTACCGTTGTTAACATTGACTGGCCGAAAACGAGCATCGATAATGTAGAAAAAGAAAAAGCTGATTATCTTGAGATTTTAGAAGCCTATAAAAAATTAAATTACAATGCCGTAATTGTTCAGGTTCGAAGTGTGGGCGATGCTATTTATCCTTCTGAATTTGCGCCTTGGTCTCGTTTTTTAACGGGAAAAGAAGGTTTGGCTCCAAATCCGTATTACGATGCATTAGCCTGGATGATTGAGCAGGCGCATAATCGTGGATTTGAATTTCACGCCTGGCTGAATCCATATCGTGCGACTTTTGATTTGAATAAAAATCTTTTAAGTCCTGGACATGATTTTTTTAAACATCCGGAATGGATGATCGAATATGGTGGAAAATATTATTATGATCCTGCTTTACCCGAAGTTCAGGCACATTTAACGAAAGTAGTTAAAGAAGTTGTGGACAAATATGACATTGATGCCATTCATTTTGATGATTATTTTTATCCGTATGCTGTTCCTGGAAAAGTATTTAACGACAACGCTTCTTACCAAAAATATGGTGCAGGTTTAAGCCGTGCAGATTGGCGTCGTGCCAATGTGAGCAACTTTGTTCATACCATTTCAACAACCATAAAAGCCAGTAAACCTTGGGTTCAATTCGGAATTAGTCCGTTTGGGGTTTGGCGAAATAAATCTCAGGATCCAAGAGGTTCTGAAACGCAATCCACTTCTAATTACGATGATTTGTATGCCGATCCAATGTTATGGATGGAGCAAAATTGGATTGATTATATTTTGCCTCAATTGTATTGGAGTATGAATAACACAAGAGCTTCTTATTCAAAATTGGTAAAATGGTGGTCTGAAAATTCGAATAATACTGCTATTTACATTGGTCATGCTTCTTATAAAATTAGAGGTGACTCTGATAAAAGCTGGAATTATATGACCGAAATCCCAACACAGATTGATTTTCTAAGAACCTTTAAAAACGTTTCCGGAAGTGCTTATTTTAGCTCGAAATGGTTCATGGGGAAAAACTTTGATGTAGTTCGTCATTTAGAAGAAAACCAATACAAATATCCCGCTCTTCCTGCAGCGGTACCGAATTTAAGACACGTGATTATTGATACGCCAAGAGTGATTGAGTACAATAAAGATAGTATTCGTTATAACTTCACTTTCAAAAGTCCGCTGAATACAAAAGTTCGATATATGGTCGTTTACGGAGGAGAAAACAGCTCAAAAATCGATATTAACGATGCTACTAAAATTGTAGAAAAAGTAACTATAAAAGAAGTTGACGGGAAAATTACTTTCTCTATTGCAGCTGGAAAACTAAACCTTTATAAAGCCTGCGCTGTAACTTTTATTGATTATTATGCCAACGAAAGTACGCCAACTGCCATCGATCTAAAAAAACCATTAAAAAACTATATACCCGCACAACCTAATGAAAATAGATAATAAACCTTGGTTCTGGATTCCGCTTCTAAACTTTGCATCTGGATTGCCTTACGCCATAATTATTTCAGTTTCGGTAATTATGTACAAAAATCTGGGAATTTCAAATGAAGACATTGGAGTCTACACCAGTTTATTATATCTTCCTTGGGTAGTAAAACCGCTTTGGAGTCCGCTTATTGAGTTAATCGGAACCAAAAGAAAATGGTTTTTATCAATGCAGTTATTAATTTCAATCGCCTTTTTACTGGTCGGATTAGCCATTCCAACCAACGGATTTTTCATGATGTCGCTGGCCATATTCTGGGTTGCCGCTTTTGCTTCGGCTTCAAATGACATTGCAACAGATGGTTTCTATTTATTGGTTTTACCTGAAGATAAACAATCTTTCTTTATCGGAATCAGAAGTACTTTCTACAGACTTTCAATGTTGGCTGGAAACGGATTAGTAGTCCTTTTTGCCGGATATTTAGAACATAAATACGGTGACAATACAAAAGCATGGTCTTATACGATGATTTGTGTTGGTTTGTTAATGACATTTATTACAGCTTACAATTTCATTTTTACACCAAAAAATGAAATCAATGCTGTAGAAAGCAAAAAAGAAACTCCTCATCAAAATTTTGGAACCATTTTTATCAGTTTCTTCAAGAAAAAACAAATCGGATTAATTCTAGCCTTTGTTCTGGTCTTCAGATTAGGAGAATCACAACTGCTGAAAATGTTAAGTCCATTTTTATTGGATGGAAAAGAACTTGGCGGAATGGGATTAGATACGGAAGCTGTTGGAATTATTTACGGAACTTTTGGAGTGGCGGCATTGACTTTAGGGGGAATTTTAGGCGGAATTGCCATTTCCAGACACGGTCTCACCAAATGGATGTTTCCTATGTTTTTAGCTATGCATTTACCAATTATCGGTTTTATTCTTTTGGCATTTTTTCACCCAGCCTCAATTTATTACATTTATATCGTTGTTATTTTAGAACAATTTGGTTACGGATTTGGTTTTACTGCATTTATGATGTATTTAATTCATGTTGCAGAAGGAGAATCCAAAACAGCGCATTATGCATTAGCAACAGGATTCATGGCAATGGGAATGATGTTGCCAGGAATGTTAAGCGGTTTTATACAACAATATTTAGGCTATGGAAACTTCTTTATTTGGGTTTTAATAGCTACAATTCCAGGTCTTATTTTATCACGTTTTTTAACTTTCCCGAAAGATTTTGGGAAAAAATCATAAGAAGTTTAATCCCAAATCAAACTCTTACATATGGAAATCAATGAAAATTTGCAGACCGAACGAAATCTGAAAGGAACTGAGTTCGAGAAAAATGGAAATCTAGAAAAAGCAATTGAATTGTATGAAGAAAATGTCGCAGAAAGCTTTAAAGGAAATCATCCTTATGATCGACTGGCAACGATCTACAAAAACCAAAACGATCTCGACAACGAAATTAGGATTTTAGAAAAAGCCATTTTGGTTTACGAAGAAATCACAATCGAAGACCGTCTGGAAGGACTTCCAAAACTTTTCCGATTCAAAAACCGACTGGAAAAAGCCATTGAAACCCAAAAGCAATTAGCCAAACAAAAAAAGGCAAAATTGAAATAGGTAAAAAAATTAAGCTTAATTTTCTTCTTATCATTAAGGATTTAAGTTCATAAAGTTTAGCTTAATTTACTTAATATCTTAATGGTAAAAAAACTTTTTAGATTATGATTCACATAAAACGAACCAACTCAGATGATATTGATTTTATAAATCTAGTGGCTTTGTTAGATCAGGAATTAGCTATTAGAGATGGAGACGATCACGCTTTTTACAATCAGTTCAATAAAACAGATAAAATAAAACATACCATTGTTTATTACGAAAATGATGTTCCTGTTGGATGCGGCGCTTTCCGCGAAAAAGAAAGTGACAAAACTGAAATCAAAAGAATGTTTGTTCATCCAGATCATCGAAAAAAAGGAATTGCTTCTGCCATTTTAAAAGAACTTGAAATCTGGGCAAAAGAAGTGGGTTATACTTATACAATTCTGGAAACCGGAAAAAATCAGCCGGAAGCCATCAACTTATATCAAAAACAAAATTACATCATCATTCCAAATTATCCTCCTTATGAAGAAATGGATAATAGTGTATGCATGAAAAAGACTTTATAATAATGAAAATCACAGCAGAAGCATTAAAACAAAGAATCGGACAATTCTTTTTCCCAGCCGTATTTATTAACGACACAGAAGAAAACATTCAGGAAACGGAACGTTTAATCAAACAACATAATATTGGTGGATTAACCTTTTTTCATAGTCGTGCGAGCGCTGCAACCAATTATGAAAGCAAGAAAAAAGTCGTTTTCAACGATGATAGTTACGAAAAAATTAAAGCATTAATTGCTCGTTATCAAAAAGCCGCTTCTACTCCACTTTTAATCAGTATTGATGCGGAATGGGGTTTAGCAATGCGAATCGAAAAAACACCACAATATCCGTATGCGATTACGCTTGGCGCTTTGCCGGAAAACAAATCAAAGTTAGTTTACGAAGTTGGAAAACAAATTGGTTTGGATTTAAAAGCAGTTGGAATTCAATATAATTTATCACCTTTGGCAGACATTAACAACAATCCAAATAATCCAGTTATTGGTTACCGCTCTTTTGGTGAAAATAAAGAAAAAGTAGCCGATTTTGCTGTTGAATATTTAAACGGAATGTCGGAAGTTGGCGTTTTAGGCTGTTTGAAACATTTTCCCGGACACGGAAATACGAATGTCGATTCGCATTTGGGATTACCAGTTTTAAAGGAGACTTTAAAAGAATTGATGGCAAACGAATTATATCCATTTATTAAAGGAATCGAAAATAATGTTGATTCAATTATGATTGGACATTTGGCTGTTCCAAGTTTAAATGACGGAAAAGATACTTCAGCAACATTATCAAAAGCGGTTATTCAGGATCTTTTGCGAGATAAATTAGGTTATGATGGTTTGGTAATTTCCGACGCACTAAACATGCACAGCGTTTCTAAATTATACGAAACTAAAGGCCAATTAGAATGGGAAGCCTTTAATGCAGGAAACGATGTTTTGTGTTTTGCCGAAAATGTTCAGGAAGGAATTGAAGCCATCTATAAAAATGCTTCTCCAGACCGTATTTTCGAAAGTTTTAACCGAATTATGAAAGCGAAAGAAAAAGCTGGAATTCTTTCTGGAAACACATCTACTGCGGGCGAATTAGATTTCGAAAAAACATCAAAATTAAATCTGGAAATTGCTCAAAATGCGATTACAACCATTATCGATAATTCGAGTGCAGAATTAGCTTTTGAAGCTCAGAAAAACAACAAATTAGCAAAACTAAGTATATATAAAAATACTGAAAATACATTTTTCAAAACCATAAACACAAAATTGCCTTCTGCAGAATTTGCTTTTGAAAATTTAGAAGTCTCGGATATTTCATCCATTAAAAATGAATTAGAAAATTTCGAAACCATTTTGATTTCATTATTTGTTCCAAAAGCAAAACCTTTGAATAATTTCGAAATTGATGACGAAGTTTTAAACTTACTTTCTGATTTGCTTCAGACCAAAAAATGCATTCTTTACGTTTTCGGAAATCCGTATTCATTACCACTAATTCCGAATCTTAAAAAGGCTTTTGGACTGATTGAAGCCTATCAGGATTTTGAAGAATTTCAAAAAACAGCAGGAATTCAATTTTTAGAAAAAAATAGTTTAAATGGTGTTTTACCGGTAAACATTGAAATTCAATAAGTTAAAACACTAAATAATCAAAATCGATCAACTTATAAATATTAATAATCACATCTTATTGTAAAAACCTGCACTTGTACCCTACTTTTGCACCAGAAATAAATATTTAACGTAAAACGAAAATTATGTCTTTAGTAGGAAAAAAATTCCCAAGTATTGCAGTAGATGCTATCTCAGAAATGGGTGACAATTTAAAAATCAACATTTTTGAAGAAGCAGTAAACAATAATAAAAAAGTACTTTTATTTTGGTACCCAAAAGATTTTACTTTTGTATGTCCAACAGAATTACACGCCTTTCAAGCTGCATTACCAGAATTTGAAAAAAGAAATACTATCGTAATTGGTGCTTCTTGTGATACAAACGAAGTTCACTTTGCTTGGTTAAATACTCCAAAAAACAATGGTGGAATCGAAGGTGTTACTTACCCAATCTTAGCTGATACAAACCGTAACTTAGCTAACATTTTAGGTATTCTTGATATCGAATCTACAAGCTACAGCGAAGATACAGATTCAGTTATCATCGAGGGTTCAAACGTAACTTACAGAGCTACTTATCTAATTGACGAAACTGGAAAAATCTTCCACGAAAGCGTAAACGATATGCCATTAGGACGTAACGTAAACGAATACTTAAGAATGGTCGACGCTTACACTCACATCCAGACTAAAGGTGAAGTTTGTCCAGCAAACTGGGAAGCTGGTAAAGAAGCTATGTCTGCTGACAGAGTTAGTACTGCTGAATACTTAAGCGCAAACTAAGAAATAAAATTTCCAAATTTTTAAAATTCCAAATTCCAATTGGGATTTGGAATTTTTCTCTCTCAAAAAAATCAATAACATTCCTGCAATTAATTTCTAAGTTCAATCGTAAGATTTGGAATTTGGAATTTATAAACTTGGAATTTAAATACAGAAATTATGTTAATCGACTTAAACGAAGATACGTTAGCAGATTTAGTTGCTAAAAACGAAAAAGTAGTAGTACAATATTCAGCTTCATGGTGTGGAAATTGCCGTATTATGAAACCAAAATTCAAAAAATTAGCAACAGAAAATGAAGCTATCACTTTTGTTTTGGTTGATGCAGAAAATTCTCCTGAATCAAGAAAATTAGCTAATGTGAGCAACTTGCCAACATTCGCAACTTTCGTAAACGGACAATTAGTTGGTGAAACGCAAACTAATAAACAAGAAGTTTTAATCGATCTTGTAAACGCAATTGCTTAATTCATCATTTTAAAATTCCACAACATGAAATTACCAGTAATTAAGCATTTAACGCAATTCATCGAAGAAAACGATCAGGATTATATTATCGAAACGATTGAAGTTCTGGAAGCGATGACCGAAATTCCTTCACTTAAAGACGAAGAATTAGATGTTATCGGTGAATTGATCTCCAACATGTACGGCGCCCTTGAAGTGCAAAAATTAGTTGCTCAGGGAACCGACAAAAAAGAAGCTCTAAACACATTCATGAAACGTGTATTAGGCTCAATCGATAAATAAGTCGACCTACTTCCCAAGAATAAAAACAAAAAACAAGGCTGAGAAAGCGTTTCTAATTTTAGGGACGCTTTTTTTTAGTTTACAGTGGGCCGTTTTTTAGTATTCAGTTTCAACACAATCTTGTCATCTCGACGAAGGAGAGATCACACAAGAAACTCCACAATCAGAATAGTCAATCTTTGTCGATTCACTAGTGCGATTTCTCCTTCGTCGAAATGACATACTTATTAATAAATCTAAAATCTCCCCTCTAAAATCTAAAATTAATAAGGGCGAGACAGTATTTGAAAAAGCGGGCAAACATACTTTGTCTTTATTCGCCCACTTTCCCAAATACTGTCGGGCTATCCGCGCTACTTCGGTAGCTTGCTCCTATCCCTCTCGCGGGTCTCGTTTTCAAAAGACATTTTCCTTTTCTACACAATCTTGTCATCCTGAACGAAGGATCACACTCGGGAACAGACAAAGATTGGCAAGTTACTTTGCGGAATTTCTAGTGTGATCCTTCGTTCCTCAGGATGACAAACCGAATCTAAAATCCAAAATTATTAGATAAATTCGTGAATTCGTGGCCACCCAAAAACCATCCTTAATCTCTCCTTAAACCCATAACAAATACTTTTAGATTCAAATATTAATCCTTACTTTTGAACCTCATTAATTTTAAACAAAAATCATGGCATCTATCACATTAGGAGGAAATCCGGTTCATACATCAGGCGAATTACCAGCGGTTGGATCACAATTAGCTGACTTCAAATTAGTTCAAAATGATTTATCAGTTGCTTCTTTAAGCACTTTTGCTGGTAAAAAATTAGTTTTAAATATCTTCCCAAGTGTTGACACAGGAACTTGTGCAACATCTGTTAGAACTTTCAACGCAAGTGCAAGCGGATTAGAAAATACTGTTGTTTTATGTATTTCAAGAGATTTACCATTCGCTCAAAAACGTTTCTGTGGTGCTGAAGGTTTAGAAAATGTAGTAAACTTATCCGATTTTCAGGAAGGTGCTTTTGGAAAAGCAAACGGATTAGAAATCGTTGACGGGCCATTAAAAGGCTTACATTCAAGAGCAATCATTGTTGTTGATGCTAACGGAAAAGTTGTTCACACAGAACAAGTTGCTGAAATTGCAAACGAACCAAATTACGAAGCTGCTTTAGCTGCATTATAATATTTTCCTTTAAATGGAGTTTCAGAAAGACAATACTTTTGTTACAGGTCGTTTAAAAAGCATGACTTATGCTTTTAAAGGAGCTGTAAAATTGATTAAAACAGAACACAGTATTATGGTACAATTCTCATTGGGAATTATCATGACCATTGCCGGGTTCTATTTTCACATTTCACAAACCGAATGGCTATGCCAGACATTTGCCATCGGTTTGGTTTTAAGCATTGAAGGATTAAATACGGCAGTTGAAAAAATTGCCGATTTTATCCATCCTGATTACAGCAAACGAATCGGTTTTATTAAAGATATTGCTGCAGGGGCAGTATTTTTTGCTGCAATGACTGCAATAGCAATAGGCTTGATTATTTATATCCCAAAATTTATTTAGGCAAAGGAAAACGCAAGAATGGCAAAAAGTAAAAAAGAAACTGTAAATAAAAAAAACGACAAACAAGAAGGAAATAAAAGATCCTGGAAGATGACCAAACCTCAGAAATTTGTTTTGGGATGTCTTTTGGTTCTTTTCTCCATTGCATTATTAGTTGCATTTATTTCTTTTTACGTAAACGGACAATGGCAGAATGACCAAAGTGTCATCAACCAGCTTGGTGATCGTGCCGAAGTGGCTGAGAACTGGCTTGGAAAATTCGGAGCCTACTTGGCCGATTTGATTATCTACAGAGGTTTCGGACTTGCCTCTTTCATTTTTGTGCGTTTATTTTTCCTTACCGGAATGTTTTTAGCTTTAGAGCTTTCTACTCAGAAATTAAAAAATACCTGGTTCTGGGATATCTTTGCTATTATTATCGTTTCTGTTTTATTTGGTTTTTTTGCAACCTCAGCACCGGAATTAGGTGGTACTATAGGTTACGAATTAAATTTATTTCTGCAAGATTATATCGGAAAAACAGGTACTTTGCTTACGCTGATTTTTGGATTAATTGTATATCTGATTTTCAAAATCAAATTATCACCGGAAAAAATTCAATCTTATTTTGATTCTACAAAAAAAGAATTCAAATCAGAATTAGATACTTTAAAACCAGCGGTAAATCAGCCCGAAAGCGCTTATAATCTGGAAGAATTTGCCATTAAGGAAGATATTGAAAGTGATCCTGAAATTGACGACATTCACATCAAAACAGTTGACACACAATTTGAACTTAACAAAGAAGCATTAAAACCAACTATTTCTCATTCTTCAGAAATTGAATTAAATCCGATTTTAAAGCCAATTACCCCAAAGCAAGAACTACCATTAGTTTCTCCAGATGAAGCTTTTGTAATTGAAAAAGCAGAAGAAGAAGATATTATTGAAGAAAATCTGGCTTCTCGCTTAGTTGCCGATTTTGGATTATTTGATCCGACTTTGGATTTATCCAATTATAAATTCCCAACCATCGATTTATTAAAAGAGTATTCGACTGGAGGAATTACAATCAACCAGGAAGAATTAGAAGAAAATAAAAACAAAATTGTAGATACGCTTCGTAACTACAAAATTGAAATTGCACAAATCAAAGCAACTGTTGGACCATCGGTTACTTTGTATGAAATTGTTCCGGAAGCCGGAATCAGAATTTCAAAAATTAAGAGTTTAGAAGATGATATTGCGTTGTCATTATCAGCATTAGGAATTCGTATTATTGCGCCAATTCCAGGAAAAGGTACTATCGGTATTGAGGTTCCGAACAAAAACCCAACTATGGTTTCTATGAAGAGCGTTATCGGAGCCGCGAAGTTCCAGGAAGCTGAAATGGAATTGCCAATTGCATTAGGAAAAACAATTTCAAACGAAACTTTTGTTGTCGATCTTGCTAAAATGCCTCACTTATTGATGGCTGGAGCAACAGGACAAGGTAAGTCTGTTGGATTGAATGCAGTATTAACTTCATTATTATACAAAAAACATCCTGCAGAAGTAAAATTCGTTTTGGTAGATCCAAAAAAAGTAGAACTTACGCTTTTCAATAAAATTGAAAGACATTATTTAGCAAAACTTCCAGATACCGAAGATGCTATTATTACTGATAATGCAAAAGTCGTAAACACTTTAAACTCACTTTGTGTAGAAATGGACAATCGCTATTCTTTATTAAAAGATGCGATGGTTCGTAATATTAAAGAATACAACGAAAAATTCAAATCCAGAAAACTGAATCCGGAAGCCGGCCACCGATTTTTACCTTATATCGTTTTGGTAGTCGACGAGTTCGCCGATTTGATTATGACAGCCGGAAAAGAAGTTGAAATTCCTATTGCCCGTTTGGCACAATTAGCCCGTGCAATCGGAATTCACCTAATTATTGCAACGCAAAGACCATCTGTAAACGTTATTACCGGTTTAATCAAAGCCAATTTCCCTGCCAGAATTGCCTTTAGAGTAACTTCTAAAATCGATTCAAGAACCATTTTGGACACACAAGGAGCCGACCAGTTAATTGGACGCGGAGATTTATTATATACCAATGGAAATGATGTAGTGCGTGTACAGTGCGCCTTTATCGATACTCCTGAAGTTGAAAAAATCACAGATTTTATTGGCGGACAAAAAGCTTATGCTACAGCTTATTTACTTCCAGAGTTTATTGGCGAAGAAACTGGCATTAATCTTGATATAGATATTTCCGAAAGAGACAGTTTATTTAGAGAAGCGGCAGAGATTATTGTCAATGCCCAACAAGGTTCTGCTTCTTTATTGCAGCGAAAATTAAAATTAGGATATAACAGAGCCGGTCGTTTAATCGATCAGCTGGAAGCAGCAGGAATTGTTGGTCCTTTTGAAGGCAGTAAAGCACGAAGTGTCAACATCTTAGATTTAAATGCTCTTGATCAATTTTTTAATAATGAACAAAATTAATCCAATCATGAAAGTAAAAATTCAAGAAATCAACAACAATTCTATCACAAACATGACTAAAAAGTGTTTTCAATTAGCAGTGATTTTGCTTTTGAGCTTCACTTCTGTTCAGGCTCAGGATAAAAAAGCTAAAGATTTATTGAACGAAGTAACTTCTAAAATAAAAAGCTACGACAATATTGTTATCGACTTTAAATACTCTTTAAATAACACTAAAGAAAACATTAATCAGGATAGCAAAGGAAATGTTACTATGAAAGGCAATCAGTATGTTTTGAATTTCATGGGCGTTACTAAAATTTTTGATGGTCAAAAAACCTACACAATAGTTCCTGAAGACGAAGAGGTTACCGTTTCTAAGGTAAATGACAAAGATGATAATGCTATTACTCCTTCTAAACTATTGACATTCTTTAATTCCGGCTACAAATACAATATGGATATTGTACAAAATGTAAAAGGAAGAAAAATTCAATACATCAAATTAGTTCCAACTAGCGGAAAAGATCAAAGAAAAGAAATTCTTTTAGGCGTTGACGTTCAGACTAAACACATTTATAATTTGATCGAAACCGGAAAAAACGGAACAAAAACAACTTTAACCGTTAATTCTTTTAAAACCAATCAGCCATTATCAAAAAATCAATTTACCTTTGTAGCGAGTAAATACCCGAAATACTACATCAATAAATTAGATTAATCAACAGGTTGAAAATTCTAGACAGATACTTATTAAAAACATTCCTGCTTACATTTACTACCGTATTTGTAATCCTATTTTTCATATTCATACTTCAGACAGTATGGCTATTTATATCAGAACTGGCAGGTAAAGATCTCGACTTAATACTAGTCGTGAAATTCCTGCTTTTTTCTATGCCTCGTATTATACCTTTGGTTTTACCACTATCGGTCTTACTTGCATCTATTATGACTTTCGGAAATTTAGCCGAAAATTACGAGTTTGCTGCAATGAAATCCTCAGGAATCTCACTTCAGAGAGCCATGCGAGTGCTTATTATTTTTATTTTCGTTTTAAGCATTGTTGCCTTTTGGTTTGCAAATAATGTTATTCCGTATGCGGAGTATAAATTCGTAAACTTCAGAAAAAACATCGCACAAGCCAAACCGGCAATGGCCATTGTAGAAGGTCAATTTAATGATGTTGGCTTTTACAATATTAAAGTTGTAAAAAAATCCGGAGAAAACGGAAACAAACTTACCGAAGTAACTATTCATGAAAAGCCTAATAATATGGGCGAAAACAAAACGGTTATTAAATCCAAAACCGGAGAATTGGTTAGTAGTGAAAAATCGAGTATCCTAAAACTTGTTTTAAATGATGGTTATTACTATCAGGATGTAACTCCTAAAAAATATGAAGACCGCGCAAAACTGCCATTCATAAAAGGAAAATTTAAAAAACAGATTATCAATATTGATTTATCTGAATTAAACAAGGTAGACGACAGCAAAGAAAGCATCGCCGGTACCAACGCAATGCTGAATGTTAATGAATTACGTTATACTTTAGATTCATTAAACAAAAATCTGGATAATGAAATTGTTTCTTTTTCTGAAAACATCAACCAACGTGTTGGAATTCGAAAATTTTCTTCTGCCACAACACCAAAGAAAAAAGAACTGCCAAGCAATCTTATGTCTATGTACTCCAACAAAGACCAGGTAGATATTCTTAAAATGGCAGGAAGCAATGTCACAAGCAACATTTATTCGATTGAGACCACTCAAAGAGATTTAAAAGATAAACAACGTGAGATTAACAAACATTTAAGCGCATTATACGAAAAATTCGTTATTGCATTTGCCTGTTTTTTAATGTTCTTTATTGGAGCTCCTCTTGGTGCTATTATTCGAAAAGGCGGACTTGGACTTCCAATCGTATTTGCGGTATTGATTTTTATTACTTTTCACTTTATCAATACTTTCGGAAAAAGATTATCACAGGAAGGCGGTATGACTCCGTTTATGGGCTCATGGATGTCTTCGTTTATTTTATTACCGTTAGCTATTCTTTTAACTTATCGTGCAACAAACGACAACGGACTAATCAATTTTGACGCGATTACGACTCCGATCTCACAACTATTTCAGAAAATTTCCGAGCGGTTTCTACCAGCTCAAAAGCAAAAATAATTATGTCAACAACAAAAATACAACTGAACACCATTGAGGAAGCTATAGAAGATATTCGTCAAGGTAAAGTAATCATTGTAGTCGATGATGAAGATCGCGAAAATGAAGGTGATTTTTTAGCAGCAGCTGAAAAAACAACACCGGAAATGATCAACTTTATGGCTACACACGGACGTGGCTTGATCTGCACACCATTAACCGAAAGCCGTTGCAAAGAATTGGATCTTCGTGCCATGGTTACCAACAATACAGATCATATGGAAACTGCTTTTACCGTTTCCGTTGATTTAAAAGGGAATGGTGTTACAACCGGGATTTCTGCTGCAGACCGATCAAAAACTGTTCAGTCATTGATTGACCCTAATACAAAACCACACGATTTAGCTCGTCCCGGACATATTTTCCCTCTAATTGCCAAACAAGGTGGTGTTTTAAGAAGAACAGGACACACTGAAGCCGCTATTGACTTTGCACGTCTTGCAGGATTTAAACCTGCAGGTGTTATCTGCGAAATTCTGAACGAAGACGGAACAATGTCTCGTTTACCGGAATTAGTAAAAGTGGCTAAAAAATTTGATTTAAAATTAGTTTCTATTGAAGATTTGGTTGCCTACAGAATGCAGCACGACAGCTTAATTGTCAAAAAAGAAGACTTTGATATCGAGACTCGTTTTGGAACTTTCAGGTTAAGAGCTTACGAGCAGACAACTAACAAACAAATTCATATTGCCTTAACCAAAGGAACCTGGAATCTTGGAGAACCAATCTTAACAAGAATTCACTCTTCTCAGGTTAACAATGACTTACTGGGAACTTTGACCAATAATGCAGAACAGCAATTAGACGACATGTTCAAAGTAATTAACGAAAACGGAAAAGGCGCTGTTATTTTCATCAATCAGGACATGACGGCAGTTAATCTTCTAAATCGAATTTCAGAGCTTAAAACGCTTCAATCGCAAGGAACTTTAAAAGCTCCTAAAGTAATTATCGACAGTAAAGATTACGGAATCGGAGCGCAGATCCTACACGATATAGATATTTCTAAAATCAGATTAGTTTCAAATACAGAACAAACAAAACGTGTGGGTATGATTGGCTACGGACTTGAAATTACAGAATACGTTAATTATTAATATGGGAACAGTAGAAGAAAGAATTTTAAAATCGGAAACACGAATCTTTAAAGCTGTTTTCCCAAGCACAACCAACCATTATGACACTTTATTTGGAGGAACTGCTCTTCATTTAATGGACGAAGTTGCATTTATTTGTGCAACACGTTTCAGTCGCAAAAAAGTAGTTACAATTTCAACAGGTCAAATTGATTTTAAAAAAGCGATTCCGGCCGGAACTTTAATCGAATTAGTTGCAAAAGTTGACAGCGTTGGAAGAACCAGCTGTAAAATTCACGTTGATATTTTTATGGAACAGATGTATTCGGAACTTCGCGAAACAGTAGTTTCAGGAACTTTTTCGTTTGTTGCTGTTGATGAAAATAAAAAACCAACGCCAATTTTAGACGATTTGGATTAATTTCTCAAAAAAACTCATTTCCGGAAATACTGATAATTAGACACTTGAAAATTATCTTAAAAAACTTTAAAAAAAAGTTCGAAAAAAGTTTTGAGAACCAAAAAACCGTCTTATATTTGCACCCGCAATCAGGCAATGAGAGCAACATACTGGAGAAATGGCAGAGCGGTCGAATGCGGCAGTCTTGAAAACTGTTGACTGTAACAGGTCCGGGGGTTCGAATCCCTCTTTCTCCGCGGAGGCTTAAAAAAGAGACTTTTCAAAGTTTATAAAAAAGGCCAAAAAGAGCGGTAAACCCTGCAAATCAAATGATTTGCAGGGTTTTTTCTTTTATACCACTTTTCAATATTTATAAAATCGAACAAAAACTTTGTGGCACATTCGTGGCACACTCGGAAATTTCGAAAATGTGCCACAAAATTTCACCTTAAGCCTCGATACCAAAGGGGTTAAGCACGTTTACATCTTGTTTAAATGAGGTTATAATTCTACATTTACTAATCTAATAAGTTGAATTATGCTAGAGAACAGCTTTGGGTTGATATTCTTTTTGAAAGCATCCCGCAATGAGAGTAACATTAGAATTGTTTATTTCAGGATAACCGTTGACGGAATCCCGAAAGAAGCATCCACAAGACGGAAATGGGACAGCGAGCGCTGGAACCAGAAAACCGAGAGAGCAACAGGCACAAAAGAAGATGCAAAATCGCTAAACTTTTTTCTGGATTCACTCACTGCGAAAATCCATGAAATCAAATCCCAAATTATGTACACCGGAAAACCCATAACTTCCCAAAAGATTATGGATCATGTCATGGGAAGAATAACGCCCAGAGCAAGGGTGCTCGAAGAATTTCAAAAACACAATGATGAAATGAAAGCCCTGATTGGCAATGGATATACTGAAGCTACTCTGGAGAGATTCAATATCACTAAAAATCATGTAACGGCTTTCATAAAATTCAAATACAATACGAATGATTTTGAATTTGCTGATTTAAATTTTGAATTCATAAAAGACCTTGAGTTCTATCTTCGCACCGTAAGAAAATGCGCAAATAATACAACGCTTAAATACATTTCCAACTTCAAGAAAATTGTAATACGAGCCATCGATAAAGAAATTATTATTAAAGATCCATTTAAGAATTTTAAAGGAAAGAAAACTAAAATTGTAAAGAAGCCTATATCTGCAAAAGAATTGGCTGAACTGGAAAGACGCGAATTTTCGACTGACCGGCTTAATACCGTGCGCGATATTTTTGTTTTCCAGTGCTACACAGGACTTGCTTATATTGATGCATTTCAGCTCCGGAAAGCTGACATAAAAGATGGCGTTGACGGAAATCAGTGGATTCTATCTGAGAGGCAGAAGACAAATTCTACAGCAAGAATCCCGCTTCTTCCAAAGGCGATCGAAATTCTTGAAAAATACAAAGATCATCCGGTTTGCAATAAACGCGGAACTGTACTACCGGTTTCTTCTAATCAGAAAATGAATGAATACCTAAAGGAAATTGCGGCATTATGCGGTTTTCCTTTCACCCTTAACACACATATGGCACGCAGAACATTTGGAAGTACTGTAACATTGAACAATAACGTTCCCATTAATGTAGTAAAGGAAATGCTCGGACATTCATCAGTCAAACAGACTGAATCTTACGCTATCACAGAACAAGCTACCATAGGACGCGAAATGACACTGCTGAATAAAAAACTGAACCTTGAAAAAATTGAAATGTCACAGGAAGATTTGACGGCACTGATCAGACTTGAGAATGAATTAGAATTAATTAAAGAGAAATATAAGATACCAACCTCTTAGATTACAATCTCCAAAATAATTTGATACAAAAAGAAAGAGGTTATCTCAATTATGAGATAACCTCTCTTGATATAATTCAACTTCACTTCTATAACCCGGATGATAAGAAGGCATATACTTAATATAACCCAAATCCTGAAGCTGTTTGAAATATTTATGATAAGTGGGCAATGTGTTTATATGTGATAATGTCATAATCTTACTGCGGCTTACTTTTATCCTCTGCCTCTCTCCCTGCCTATATCCCAAAGTTAGAATTGCTGTTAAAATAGCCAAATGCCAAACGTTGAGCTGCGGATCATCCATATAAATAGATAAGCAATCTATAACTGGGTATTCCGTTACATTATTAATGTGACTCATCTTTGAAAAGTTTTAGCAGATCTTCTTTATTGTAGTAGTACGAGCCAAGAACTTTTTTGAAACGGACTTTTTGGCTTGTTCTAAGATTCTGAACTGAACCTGCTGAAATATCAAGCAGTTTTCTCACTGCCTTGCTTTTAAGCCATTCAGGTTCCAAAGTTTCTGTCCATCCTGAATCCTTATCCTTAAATAAAGCCTGTATTTTATCTACTAGAAGAAGACCAAACTGTCTCAGATCTTCCTTGGTTACAATTTCATTCATAGCACAATTTCATAAAATTATTAATTGCAGAATCTTTAGATGTCCGCATCAGCTGAAAACAAAAAATATACTTCACTTCCACGATTTTTTTTAAAAGATGGTCTATACTTTATATATCCGTACTGATGAAGTTCCTGGACACATTTATGATACGTATTTGCTGAAGAAACTTTAGCAATAACAATAATCTCCGCGCTGAATACAAAAATTGGGTTAATAAAGCCCTTAACGGATCTAAATTGTAATAGAGCTGCATAAATGGCAATATGCATTGGACTAATCCGGTAATCATTCTCTATTGCGGTGAAAAAATCCGATAGAGGCTTTAAAGTTTCCATAATTTTAAAGTGAAGGCGATCTTCTTTTCTTTAATTTATTATCTTTCCTCCCAGCATCACCTTCATCTGAATCTGGATTTTGTTTTTGATCTTTAGATACTGATTCTTTTTGAGATTCAGCCTTTTTTTCTTCCTTGCTCTCTCGATGATTAATTCTTTGTAAATTTTCATCGTAAACATTAACAGTCTTGAACTGGGGATTTGCCTCCACAAACATTTTACTTTCAGTACCGCCGACAACAAAAGTCGCCGACTGAAGGTTTCCTTTCTTTAGCGAATTCAAAAGGTCTTCTTTATACTTCGGAGTATTCAGTTCCTTGATTGAATGTTTTGCCAGACTTGCTTCCAAATCATACCCATAATTCTGATGGTATTGGTTCAGCTTAAAATTACCATTGTCAGATTGTTTAAAGTCGATTTTCAGCCAGCAATTATAGCTCTCCCCTTCTTTGTTTTTAAGATCTTTATTGACAGATCTGCCTTCCATCAAATTATAAGCCTCTTTCATTGTAATGCTGGCGCTGTCTTTGTTGATGTAGAAGGTCTGTTCCAGACCAGGTTTGTTTTCTTCTTTCTGAAGATTGACATGATAGGAATTAAAAAAGTACATATCTGTCTGCTCAGACCTTTTGAAATTTAATTCTACAGTTAAGGTATCCTTATTTGGCAGACCATTGTTCATAATGCCGGTGTGCATAATTTTAAAATCCTTATCTCCCTTCATTATGTTCTCTCGCAGTTCAGCATCGAACGTTTCTCCAAATCCAGTATATTTTAACTGGTCTTTCAGGTATTCTAAATTTTTCTCATTCATTGCGTTTTCATTTAAATTATTTTCTAAAATTTCACTCCTATCTATTTCCCTTTTGGCAAATCCAGTAAGTTCTATTGCTTCATTTTCGGAAGTATCTGCCCCGCTATTCAAAACTGCTCGCAAGTCGTCAATAACTGATTCAATCGGCAGGCTCTGAAAATAATTCGCATCATTGGTCATAACCAGACAGTACTCCTTCGCATCCAAATGATTTCTAAAAAACTCAATTGTGTAGGTATCAGTTACCTCTTCTGTATTAAAGGCAGCAAACCGATGGCCGTTATATGCCATTTCCTCGGCAAACGACAGCATCATTTCAGTATCAGCAAGATTGATTATCATAGAATTATTTTAAAACTTAAAAAGTGTCAATACTGAATTCTATAATCGGAAGTACCTTATCAGTCAGATTATTATTAATATCCACTTCCAAATGTCTTCCGCCATTTTTTTCAATCATCTGAAGCGTCAGATACTTATTCTCAGGTATAGTAAATTTCTCCAGCGCATAAACTTTTATTATTTCAGATTTATAAGGAATTACAGAAGACGATGAAGTTGCATACAAAGGCTCCAATTCAATTTCCTGTGAGGCAGTTCGTTTTGATTTTCTCTTATCCCTGATAAAAAAACGAAACTGATCAATATCGTAGTTAATCTTTGATTTGTTTTCAAAAACAACACGCAGATACAAAACATTCTGCTGGATAAAAATGCCGTTCACCTCTAGTCTGATCTGATACTTTGATTTTTTTAGACCACTGATTTTTTTCTTTTTGGAATATGCAGCCAAAGCACACTGTTCAATTCTTTTCTGATTTTCGTTTTCTAAAGAAAACAGCACATCCCTGCTTGCAGCCACTGCATTTTCAGCCTTAAAATTTAAGTCAGGGCAGGAATCGTCATAATTCAGTACAAAAACGTACAATTTCCCGTCAGAAGTTACAACTGTCAGATTGGTCTGTAAAAAATGCTCTTTAGCCGCTTTTACAAGTAGTATATTCTCAACTCCTTTTGCTTTCTGTACTAGCACTTCTACACTTCCTTTATCTATGCTCTTGATTGTATAAGGAAAAATAATACTTGTGGTTTTAGAAAAACCTACTTGTAGATTTTTATACTGGTCTTGGTAAAAGACAGTTTCCCTTGCGTTTGACTGCGGATTAACTGACACACAAACCAGCAGCACGCTGATTAAAAACAAATAATTCGCTCTTTTCATATTTTCTCTCTTTTAAGGTTTTAAATTCTTTTGTTTTTCATCATACAGCAGCACCTGATACCCTGCCTTTACAACCACTTTTATGAGTTTTACCTTTTTGCTCATCAGACTTTTGGCTGCCTCGATGCCCATACCTGCGGCCTGTGCACCCCAAGAATCCGAAATCCCGGTAAGACCGAGTGTCTGAATGGATCTGTCAGCTGATGCCTTAGCCACATCCCTGTTAATCGCTCCGGGAATATAGATGCCGTCAATCCCGTCCATGTCATAGACTGCCAGCTCGACGGGAAATATCGAATTATTGTACTGGATGTTTGTGATTTTTACCTCCAGCCTCTCCCCTTTTAAAGCCGCAATACCATACAGAAAAGTATTTCTGGGTATCATTGTTCCTTGGAGAAAAATATCATTCGTAAGTCTTAATTTAACCATCGAGCCATTGACAATAGTCTGCGTCTGATGAACAACTGCTTCAATAGAATTTTGTATTTCCTCAGCAGGCTGTGCTTCGTCCAGAGAATAAAATTCATTTGTTTTCAAAGAGGTCTGCAAATCGACATTCCGATGAAGTGAACTTATGTTATTCTCTGCTTCTTTTTTCTGCACTGAATATATTTTGCCTTTTTTGCTCTCAGATGTTTGTTTAAGCCTTTCCTGCACGCGCTGCGGATGCTGTATATCCAAAATATTTTCCAGCATACCGCCTAATTGCTGAAGTTCCGGATCAGGTTCCTGAGGCGTGCTCATTGTCGACATTAGCCCTTCAAGTTTTTTAATCTCTTCCGATTCTCCACTAGAAGTGCCGTAATTTTCAAATTCCCTCATGTCCTGACCGTAAGCAGGGACAGCAGGCTGGCTGATTATGTTTTCAAGAGCCCTGAGCTTCTCATAAACTTTCTGTTCATTGCGGTCCTGAAATGACTGAGAATTAAAAGCTGATCTGTTTTTTGGAAGCATGCGGGATTCAAAATCACTTGTGGAAAAAGAATCTGCCTTATCTTCCGAGACTTTATTATCAATATAGTTAGGATCTTTTTTTATCTGCTCTCGCAGTTTTATCGAATCAACTGCCGCCTGATCGTAATAGCTCATCTTATCCAGTGCTGAATCTTCTTTAAATTTAGGCAGTGGCAGATTAAAATTGAATCCTTTCCTTTCATCGTTCCCTGCCATCTTGGATTCCATTCTTCCGCCGCCTAATGAATAAAATAAGAATGTCAAAAAGGGAAATGTTATAAGAGGCAGCATTAAAAGCATCTTTCTCTTTTTAGATTCCTTTGGAGATAATGTTTTCTCTTGCATAATTTTAGTTTTTTAAATTGATTGTCTTAATTTTTGAAGCTGTTGAAACCTCAGCTTGTTTATAAAATGTCCTATACAGGTTATAAATTAAATAACCCGATGTTAAAACCGTAAAGAACAGAAGTCCCCAGATCAGTTTTGTTTTAGAGAGCCCATCTGTGACGCTCTTCATTTTTTCTGCCCATCTTTTCTGCAATAGCAGATAATACTTGTGATACACAAAAGGCTCAGTCTGTCTTGTAAAAAAGGATTTCATAAATCTCTATTTTCTGGTTTCTGCTGAAATATCTTTGTTTTCAATCGTATTAAACCGCTCGATAAGAAAACCATGCGGATTATTATCGCTTCTTGATACATTGCGAAGCGCACCTTCTGTAAGCAGGCTTCTTTTTAAAATACTGGTAGTACGGATAATGTTCTGTCCGGCATAACATCTAAAACGGTAGGGATATTCACGGATATCAATGCTCACACTGTCAATCTGGATGGTCTGACTGATATTTCCTGATATAATACCCGAATAAAAATTGTTTTCCTTCAGGTCATCATAAATCCGTTTTGCACTGTCGTCTGCCAGATATAGCGCTTTTGTAATATTGGTTTTAATCACCTTATCATCAGGATCAAGGGTAAAGAAAAACTTGTGAAAGGTTTTTACATGGTCCCTTGCTTCAACAGCAATATTATCTTTTCTTTCCGAAGCGTAAGCTTCCACGGCTTTGCCGTTTGCCAGAATATATACTTTATCCTGCATATGGCTCACTGTCTGGAAACCTTTATAGACAGCATAGCAGCTTATTATGATGCAGCCTGCAATTACAAGCATCGTGAAACCTCTCACATATCTAAATGCCGTATCAATGTTTTTCATTTTGGTAAACATATGCTCCTGTTATTAAGTCTGTTTAGAATTTCCTTTTAGCCTGTCATTCATATAGTTTCCCTTATCAGTAAAATAAGGACTGCTTCCTGCTGTCGCAGCCATGCTGCTTGTCATTCTCCGATCCGCATCTCCCATCGCATCAGCAGCCATTCCAACCGCATTTGAAGAGGTTCTCATAACAGAACTGGCTGAATTTCCAAACATGCTTGTCACCTTATGACCCAGGGCTCCTCCTCCGCCTGCATGAACTATATAATTGGCAACAGAAGGCACCGTAAAATAGCCTATGATGCCTATTATCATGAAAATTAAATATGACATATCGGTCCTGCTGAAAAAAGTGTCACCTGTAGCCTGCACCTGCGAGAGGTCCAGCTTGAGCATGAGCTCCTGAATCTTTCCGATTATGCTTCCGAATATATTGGCAACAGGAAGCCAGAGGTAAATATTGATATATCGGGCAAGCCAGACAGTGAGCGTGTGCTGGAAACCGTCAAATACTGCGATTCCAAATACCAGCGGACCTAAAATGGAAAGCACCACCAGCTGAAATGTCCGAAGGGTGTCAATGCATAAGGCGGCAGCTTCAAACAAAACCCTCAGCACCTCGCTCAGCCATTCCTTGACCGAATTTCGAAAACTGTAAGAAGCTTTTTCCATCGCAAATTTGACATCATTGCCTATGCCTGCGAGCATGCTCTCATCCGATGGATCAGCACCGTCATGCGTATACTTATACCATCTGTCACGATCACCCGTACCTGTAGTCCCGACATACATCTTCCATGGATCGGTTTCTTTAATTGCTTTTTCTTTCTCTTTAAGCAGAACAGCAACTGCATTGTTAGAGCCTGTTACCATAGCAGCAGTAGCTGTAACAGTTGGTTTCATAACCCCATTGATAAGAGCCAGCACCGAAGGAAAAATCATAATGCAGAATCCAATAACAAAAGGACGGAAGAGCGGATAAAAATCAATCGGCTCGGCGCTTGCTATATGCCTCCACACGCGTGAGGCGATGTACCATATAGTTCCAAAGCCTGCTATTCCCTGCCCTACTGCTATAAGATTAGAACACAATGGCATCATTTCATCATAAAGCTGGTCTAAAACCCCATGAAGACTGTCCATCTCATCATCTAGTCCCTGCGCTGTTATTCTGTAAGGAAGCAGTAATATGATAAGCATCACACAAACTGCTTTTTTGTTTAATAAACATTTCATACTCTACTCTTTAAATTCCTGAAAACTCTTTGAGACATAAACATCATTTTTCTCTTTTGATCTCTGAATAGCCAGCACGTTCGATGAGGCATTAAAGTTTCTGAGAAAAAGCAGTTTATCCTGCATCTGCTCATAGATATCGTCAACTGCCTTAAGTCTTTCATCGTCCGACATCCTAAGCTTATCAGCTGTTATGACCATAGTAAGTTCATCGAGATTTCGAAGGCTCTGATTAAGCAGATTTCCATAAACTTTCTCAAAGTAATTTATTTCCTGTCCGCTGAAATTTCCGCTTTTTATAAATCGGTTCATTCCGTTGCGGCTTTCCTTTACTATTGAAATCTGATATTCCACTATCTCTCCTACCTTTTTGTAATTCCTCACCGCTGGACTTACCTGCATAAGTGCATCTAGAAAAGTTTTATGAAGGCTGAAGTTTCCTTCAGTCATATCTTTCACCGTTTTGTATCCACCTGAAAGCAGCTCATACCCCTTTTTCATATCACTGAGAATTTTCTTGAACTGGGATAGCTTTTCGATATTCAAAATCAGCTGCTGAATTTCTGCTGACTGCCCCATTGATTTAACTGGAATCATTAACAAAGTGATCAATATTGTCAAAATCAAAATCTTTTTCATAGTAGCTTAATTTATAATCCATATAATTCATCAACATTCTTAGAATCCTTTTTATCGGCAGATTTTGAAACCGACAGCAGTCTGGCATCCCTGCTGAAAGAAAGACAGAAATTATAATCCTCCAGCATAGTTTTGTGCAGAAGATCAATGCGCTCAAGCCTCTGGTCATCTTTTAGCTCTAGTTCTGCATCGGTGGTAATAACAAGCAGCTGGTCAAGAGTCTGGCTGCAGTTCTGAAGAAGTTTCCCAAAAGACCTCTCTATATAGTCCAGTTCATTACCATGAAACAAATCAGCAGTTTTAAGATCTGACAAAGTCTTTCTACAGAGTTTCATTATTTTAAACTGCATGGAAATGATCTCAACAGTTTTATAATAATTCCGAACCTTTGGATTGATTTTTAAAAGTGAAGTAAAATAGTCACCATGCAGGTTGACTTCACCTTTTCTCGCATCCCCAATAAAATTGAGTCCCTTTGATACTGCCGAATATCCTTTCTTTGCATAGTCAATATAAACCTGAAGTGCCGCTATTTGAAGGATTAGTTCCTTCCTCTGCTTTGCCTGCCCGCTCATACTTTGATTAAAAACACAGAGCGCTACTAGTAGTACAGCTATCTTTTTCATGTTTTTTTTATTGAATTATGGAATTCCGTAAAATTGTTTCACTTGGTTTACATCTGCTTCTGTTTTGGCCCTCTGAAGACTCAGCAGTATGTTCTGCTGGTTAAACATTGTAAGGTCGTCGTAGTTCCCATCAATCTGATCAGCAGCCTTGTTGATGATTTCCAGACGTTTGAGATCGCTCATCTGGGTGGCAAAAGAATCCAGAATCAAAAAAATCTGGTCGATATTCTTCACACTTTCCTCTAGTATTCCTGTATAAACGCGCTCCATATACTGGATTTCGCTGTCTTTAAAATGAGTATCCTGCTTGAAAAGATTCCAGGCTCTTTCATATTCCTGAACAAGCTGTGTCTGCTTTTTGGTAATCTCTTTTATCCTCTGGTAGTAGGTGATAATTGACTTGACTTTTGCCAGCTCTTCATAGTAGCCTTTGTAAAGATCTTTTTGTTTCTGGGTCCAGTCCGAGATCTCATCGAGCTTCAATTTGGAAAGTACATTCTCCACCTGCTTCTGTGCATTCTGAAGCCAGATCGTTTTATTCTGCAGTTTCTGGATTCTAAGATCGATTGCTTTGATTACCTTCTTAGTTACTGCTTTTACAATTTCCAATATCGGGAGTGCCGCAACTTTTTCCGCAGGTCTTGCCGAGGTGCCCACTAGCAACAGGCAGACCATCAAGAGTATTAATTTCTTTTTCATTATTCCTTTTCATTTAATTCCATTTCTCATATCCTGAGCCATTGCGGCTATTCCTTTCTTTATGTCCCCGCCAAACTTCTTCGCATAGGCATTCATTTTCACTTTCTCGCTTTCCTCTGTTGTATAAGCTAAGTATTCCTCCAGCGAAACTTCGGTTCTGTAGACCTTTGAAAGCATCCCTCCCAAGGAGATAAACACTTCTTTGTATTTCCTGGCTGGATCATTGGCTTTATTTACAGAAAGTACAAGTGCCTTTTCTTTGTCTGTAAGTCCCAGCAGCTCCTGAATCTGGTTAAACTTATTTTGATATTTGCTCTGGTCCAGAAGGATCTTGCAGTCGCTGTTGTTGATAATGGCCTGCTTGACCACTGGTGAAGAAATAATATCCTCCACCTCCTGAGTTACCACTATCGCTTCCCCGAAGAATTTACGCACGGTCTTAAAAAGATACTTAATGTAATCTGCAAAACCCTCCTTCATCAGTGCTTTCCATGCTTCCTCAATAAGTATCATTTTTCGGATACCCTTAAGTTTTCTCATCTTGTTTATAAAAACTTCCATTATTATGATGGTCACTACTGGAAAAAGAATCGGATGATCTTTAATATTATCCAGCTCGAAGACAATAAACCTTTCTTTTAGAAGATCCAGATTTTCTGTCGCGTTCAGCAAATAATCAAACTCGCCTCCCTTGTAATATGGCCTGAGCACATAGAGAAAGTTATTCACATCAAAGTCCTTCTCCTTTACTTTATCGCCTTCTAAAATCGAGATAAAATCCTCTTTCAGGAAATCATAGAAGCTGTTGAAACAGGGAAATATCTTTGAGTTTATATCCAATTTCTCGTAATACAGCTGCAGGGCATTTGAGAGTGCTACATACTCGCTCCGGTTAAAGGTTTCGTCGTCTTTTTTCCATAGTGCAAGCAGAAGCGTTTTAATGCTCTCTTTTTTCTCCGTATCCAGACTGTCTCCTTCTGAAATATAAAATGGGTTAAAACGAATGGGATTCTTTTCATCGTAAGTAAAATAATAACCGTTTACCATATCGCAGAGCCCTTTATAGCTGTGCCCAACATCCACCAGCACAATATGCGTTCCCTGCTCGTAATAGCTTCTTACCATATGATTGGTAAAAAAGGACTTGCCGCTGCCCGAAGGTCCCAATATAAACTTATTGCGATTGGTGCAGATTCCCATCTTAACAGGCTCATCGCTGATATCAACATGAACTGGTTTTCCTGTCAGCCTGTCTCCCAGCCTGATACCGCAGGGACTCAGTGAAGATTTATATCCCGTTTCCATATTCAGAAAGCATACCGCCTGTTCGGTAAAGGTGTCGAAGGTGTCATTCATGGGAAAGTCCGCTGCATTTCCCGCCATTCCAGCCCAATAGATCTGAGGAGCTCCGACTGTTTCATGCTTCGCTGCCGCATCCATCTGGGCAAGAGCTGATGACACTTTGTTTTTAATCTCTTTCAGGTCTTCCTTATCCGTGCTCCAGGCCAGTACATTAAAATGGGCTTTAACCGGAAGCCTCTGCTGTGATACTGCCTCGTTCAGGAAATCATTCGTCGCATCCCTGCCAATCATATTCTCCCGGCTGTAGGCAGAGAGTGACTGCAGTCTGAGTCGCTTGCTTTCCAGCTTTTGGATGGTTTTCTGTGCGTCTTCAATGAAGATATACTGATTATAAATATGATTACAGGATAAAAGTTGACCAAGAGTTGAAGCAAAACCAATGCTGAATTTGGTCTTATCGGTCGAATAGCGGTCAAAATTAATTCTTGATCCGCATAATCCGGGCAGATCAGCTGCATCACCAAGTGTAAACAATTGGCAGTGTTTATCCCCTACTGCTAATCCTTCGTCAAACCTGATATCCTTAAATACGAATGAATTTTCCTGCTCTGATAAAAAACAGTACTTTTCCACCAGCCCAATTCTTCTGCTCTCGCTTCTAAGCAATTCATTTTGCAGACGGTCCAGCTTTATAAATCCGCTGTCTTCCATAATCCTTTTAAACTGTCCGCAGGTATCTGCAAAATCCTGCAGAAGCTGGGGTTTTAAGGTTTCCTCGGGTACTATAGAACTTCTAAGCAGATTAGAAAACAATGAGGTTCCATTTCTTCTTCCCGCTGGTTTCTTGGTCAGCATGATATAGCAGGAATGATCCAGAAAAGGTCTTTCGTTAAAGAAACGCTCGCTGCTTCTGGTCAGAAAACTGCTGTCTTCACTTGAAAAATCAGCTTTATAAGCACTTTCTAAAAACCAGTCCTGTTTATGGAAAACACAAAACTTCGGCAGCACCTTTAACGCCTTTATCCATGACTGGTGGAAAGCTTCATACTCCTGATCTGACAGCGTAAAAATCTCAGGCAGTTCTGCCTTAAAAACTATAGTTACATCGCCCTGTTTTGACAAAATACAATCATGCTCCACTGCCATAACCGGCAGCAGATCTTCCATCCTCTTCTCCATCCTTTCTTCATTATGTTATTAACGTTCTGTGACTATATCTTCATAAAAACTGCTCTGCTGTAAACTTTAATCCACTTAGGAATCTGTTTTTTAGCCAGAGCCTTCATCATTCCGTATTCACCGTAAGTATTACTCATTCTGTATATTTTAAAAACAAGAAAACCTCCCGCCGTTCCAACAAAACCAATGCATATCAAGGAAGGAATTCCAATTATATACAGGACAGCAAACAGAATCATAAGACCTACGACACCTCCGCCCAAATACCAGATGTACTGCGCTTTAAGTCCCTTAAATTCTATACTCTGATTGATTCCTTTATTGATCGAATAAACGCTGTTACTCATCTTCTCTATCGTTTAAACCCCGAAAAAGGATTTAATGACAGTAGCGACTACCACCAGAAACACACAGCTTCCAAACCAGGCTGCTGCCACTTTTCCGGTATCAGGATCTCCGGCATTCCATTTCTGGTATACTTTTACTGCCCCTATCAGCCCGAGGATCGCTCCTACCGCATACATTAATTCAGTGCCGGCATCAAAGTAGCTTCTCACTTTCTGGTTGGCTTCATTAATTCCCGCCACACCATCCTGGCTGTAAATAACATTACTAACCAGAATCATCAGGAGCGACGATCCCATAGCTTTAAATCTTCTCAAAAGACTTTTTAATTTCCATCTGCATTTTTTCATCACAAATCATTTTTAAAGTTATTCTTTAATAAAAAGAAGAGGAATACCGCCGTTGCTGCTCTATTTTTCCTGTCACATAAAGCCATACCGCACCAGAGAGAACGGGGAATATTCCTCCTCTGAATTTTTTAAAATACCGGTCCTTCCCAGAGACTGTCTGCTTCGCTGAGCGTTAAAAGCAGATTGGGATGCTTTTGAGATTCAAAGACCATTAGTTGGTTAATGTTTTCTCTGAGTGAGGAAATTTTGATATAAGGATATTCATCCAGAAGCATTCGCAGGTAGTTTTGAAACTGCTGCTTTGTTAGTTGTTTTTCTGCGCTTTCTTTAACAGCTTCTTTAATACGCTGAGATAGATTTTCCGCATCTTCCAGGGTATCAAAAGATTTCGGAAATGAATCGGAAATCGATTTTATTTCCTGTAAATTTTTAGAAGTTTTTTTTAGAAATGGTATTTGCAGTTTCTTTTCACCTGATAAGATTTTTTTTAAATCACGACTTTGAAATTTCAGTAAGATTATTAGATACCAGAAAATTATAGCAATACCAGCCGCGGTCAGATAACTGCCCCATGAAATATTTGTAAACATAGCTCCTCATTTTATCGTTCAACATTTTATCTCCTCTATGAAAATCACCACCAGTTAAATGGGGATGGGATTTATTCTACAAGTCAAAGGAACAATTAGTATGAGTTTTCTACAAGTACAACTTTTCTGTACCCTTCTTGTACCCTTTCAGAATACCCGAATTTAAAGGGTTGTCAGATTATACACGACAATAAAATCTAATACGTTTTTATTTTGCGGATTATTTTCTCAAGACTTTCAATAGCAATTTCCTTATCACGCTCTTCCGCACTATATGATTTGCTTCTGACCGACTGGTAAGAAAGATTTCTCTTTACTGGAGTAGAGAGATAAGGCACTATACTTTTAAATATGTAGTTCATAGACTTGGCTTTAATAATTCTCGCCTCATCTGTCGCCCTTAAAATAAGTCCAATCTGATCTCCTGAAAGTATACATTCAAGTTTTGAATCTGCCTGCTCTACAAATTCACTTCCGACAGAAGCGTCAATCTGTTCCTGCAGTAGAATTGCAGCCTTTTTTTCAGCAAATTTGATTTCGCTGGAGAACCAGTATTCCAAAAATGAAATGAGATTCTGTTGAGATGGATTAAAGGTTAATTTTAAATCTGCATTTATTGCAGATAGTTTCTTGCAGAAGTATAGCAGCTTTTCAAGTCTTTCAGATAAATTCTCAAAACCTTCTAAATACCTGCCTATTCTAGTAACCAGTCTCTCGGTATATTCTCCGGAATTAAAATTCATTCTTATAAGCACAAGATCAAGATTTGAAAAACCTTCTGATTCCGTAACTGGATAATTTAATTTTTCAAGTTCAATGATTATCTCTCTATAATACAAAATCTGTCGATAGGTATACTTACTCTTTCTGCTGTTTTGAAGTGGCGCAGCAAGAAGATTAACAACAAATTCCAATTCTGGATCATTCTCCTCAGTATTTTCTTTTTTTTTAATCACATTTTTTAAAACTTCAAGGGTCTCTTTTTTCCAAATTGAAAAATAGCTGTAGGACACCCTTTGGTCCAAACTCATGAAGGACGAATATCTGATTTCTACAAATGACAGCAAATCATCCAGCGAACTAACGATCAGGTCAAATATTCTAAAAAATTCAGGAGAATTGAATTTTTCGATCTTTCTTATTTCTACTACCATGTCAATTAAAAAAACCAATGAAGAATGATATTTTCTTATAAGAAGTCTAATCTGCCTTTTACTTTTCAGCTCGAAAAAAGAATCTTTAATATGAATTTTAATTTTTTTTGATTCAGATACTATTGTTTTACTCAAATTCTCCAATTCATATTCCGATACTTTTACAGAAGAATTATCAGTATCAAATGAATTTATAATCAACGAATCAAACCATTCCAAAGGATACATTTTAATCATCGTCTTATCGTTTTAATTAAACAATCTTTGGCAGAATAAGGAGCTATTTTGGCACCTTACTTTTTATTAGAACGAAATTCGGTTGGCAGCATACCGGTATGTCTTTTAAAAAATACGCCAAAGTTTTCAGCGCTGCTGAATTCTAATTCATCGGCAATATTAGCCACGGAATAGCTTGAGTCCGTAAGAAGATTTTTTGAAACATTGATAAGAGCTTCAATTATAAAGGCTTTCGCTGTTTTACCTGTGCTTTCTTTTACCATCTTATTCAAATGTCCTGGAGTGATAAATAAAGCTCCTGCATAAAACTGAACATGATGCTGTTTTCTCAAATGAATTGATAATAGAGTAAGAAATTGTATTACAATGCTCTCCCTTCTTGAAAAGTCAAGATTTAAGTCGGGTTTATATTTCGAATGTATAAACTTGAGTTCATATATAAATAAATTAAAGCATATCCGGCGCAGCTTAGTAATTACTTCCGGTTTGTCATTGCTGTTCTGCAATACATACATTAATTTATAAATAAGTGACAAAACTTTAAAATCCGTTTCATGAAGACTAATCTTACGATCTGATTTTAACATTAGAAAACTAAAAGCATCCAAAAGCTCTTTCTCATAACAATTATTAAATGCAAAATCAAAATTTGTCCTTACAAGATAAAGCTGGATATTTTCCGTCGCTTCAAGCCTGGTGCAAATGGAATTAAATGGTATTACCAATAAATCTTTCCGATTAACTATATTGGTTTCGTCATGAAATCTGATATTCATTTTACCACTTTTGATTAAAAGCACTGAAAAATTTGAAACGGGAAATGGGACTGGTACAATATTTTTTGCCCTATAGTCTGTAATGTACACTACATCAATACCATCATTTTCAATGCTTTTAATCTCAGTATTTAAGATTTCTCTAATCATTTTTGCTATTTTAGTTTAAATCACCTTTTAGATTTCATCCTTGAAAAAATATTCCATCCATGTAAAAAACTGGAAATATAAATTAGACAAACAGCAGACGTATAAGATATAGGCCGTTAATCTCGGACTCTCAATTATATTGTCCTGGTAAAGTACGTACCGAACCAGCTGATCAGCAGCAAAAAGCTTCATTATAAAATAAAGGCTGCAGAGATTAAAAAGGAACAATAAAATATAAAACAAAGCTCTCTTTTTCATAAATCAGATAGATTAGAAAATTATTAATCAACTATATTAAAGTAGAAAGTGATTCAACTTCAATCACGTCGTTACATCATTGATGACTGGTACTCCTACTAGTGGTGGATGTCTCCCAATCTCTGTCCTTTCTGTCCTTTTCGCTAAATAAAACTGCTTCTGAAATTGAGGAAATTGATAAAATGGATTCCTTTTCATCTGCTAAAAGTGTTGAATCCTGTCTCTTTGAAATCTCATATTGAATTATAAAATCATCCACAATGTGGTACTGCTGGCCGCGAAGATTTCCGAGATTGACTATATATCCTTTTAGATCAAGTTTCAATGATGATCCCAGTGTACTTTCATTAACAATTATAAATAATGTTGAGACAGGATCCTCCGTGGAAGAAATTGTATCTAAAGCAGAACTGCTTTTCTCAAAAGTCTTTAGTTCATTTCGCCCAGGTTGGGCTTTTAATACTGAAATGATCTTTTCTTTTAATTGGGCAGGAACTAGAAGTACGTAATCTCCCGCCTGAACTTCCTTAAAGTTTTCCTCTAAAGCAGAACCATTTTTAAAATCTGCAGTTTTCTCTTTGCTGATTGCTTGGCCGGAAACCAATCTTAAATCAGAATTGTCAAAATCGTCTTTTGAACATGAACCTAAAAAAATAATTAAACCAGTTAATAGTAAATTTTTCATAATGCAAAATGGTTTGGTTAATTGAGAACTTGTCTCAGTCCATTTTACCCGGGCCAGCAGAACTTTTGCTCAGTACTTTACTGAATCTTTTGCTGTTGAATTCAAGGCAAATCTAGAGCGCAAAAAACCATTAATCAAGACCATGTGTGTGGGTTTTCGGAAAATCCACTATTGATTTCCATGAAATCGATAAAGTATTTTTCCTACATTATTACACTGTTTTCCAAATATTTACAGTATTTTTGATTGCTTCTCACAGCCCGTTTCCGCATTTTTAAATATTAATCTGTTTATGCTTTTCCCAAGGTGTAAGCTTAAAGTTTCCATGTATTATGAAATGTACATTACCTGTCTTGCTGTTTTTATTTTTAGTCCATTCATTAAATGCGCAGAAGATTTCAAAATCAGTTCCCGATTCTCTTCTTTTTAAAACATATACCTATTTGGATGATAGGATTTATGAATACAAAAATGATAGTCTGAAAGCAGCTCCTTATTTATTTGCCTATTTAAAGAAAGCCAGAAAGGAGAAGAATTATGAAGAGACAGTGAATGCTTATCAAAACATACTGCATCAGTCTCCAATGAATCTTCGCTTGAAATATGCTGACAGTATGGTATTCGCAGCAGAAAAATCAAAAAGCGATGAGCTGATCGGCTCGGCTAATCTATCGAAAGGGATCGTCTATTACAGCCAAAAAAATTATGTGAAAGCATATGACTATTACATTAAGGCAAACGAAAGCATTTCCAAAACTGAAAATGATTATTTGATCTACAAAACCAAATATCATATTGCGCAGATCAAATATTATCTCGGCTTTTATGATGAGGCCATTTCACTCTTTAATGAATGCCTTGCATATTTTAAAAAAAATCAGGCTCGCCCTTATTTGAATTCACTGCATTCATTAAGTGTCTGCTATAATAAGGTTGGCGATTACAGCAGATGTTCCCAGACTAATACGTTAGGGCTTGCAGAATGTGAACGGCTGAAAATTCCTGAAATGGAATTGTTTTTTAAACATTCGGAAGGAATCAACCAGTTCTTCCTAAATAACTATCATACTTCCATCCAAATGCTTCAGGAGGTCATACCTCAGCTGAACAGCATGACAGAATTTGCCAACGTATCAATTGCAAATTTTTATATAGGAAAAAACTATTGGAAACTTCAGCTTCCTGCAAAAGCAGTGCCCTACTTCAAAAAAGTGGAAAAAGCATTTATTGAGAAAGGCTACATCCGTCCGGATTTAAGGGAAGTCTTTGAATTAATGATCAAATATTACAAGAAGGAAAATAATCTGAAATCCCAGCTTTATTACATGGACCAGCTTTTAAAAGCGGACTCTGTATTAACAGATGCAAATACGTATTTAATGGGAAAAATCCATAAGCAGTATGACACGAAGGAAATTCTGTTGGAAAAAGAAAAAATACAGCAGCAGCTTGTAAAGGAGAAATATTACGACGTTATTCTGATCAGCGTGGTTGTCGTTCTGTTCTCCGCTGTCATTTACGGGACCTATAACCACTTTGAAACCAAAAAGCGCAATAAGGCCAAATTTGATCTTCTTCTGGAAAAAAATGAAAAGAGCAACATACAGAAACAGTCACCCGATAAATTCGAGATAACCGATATTTCGCACGAGACTGTACAGCAGATAATAAGACACCTTGAAAAATTTGAAAGGGATAAAAAATTCCTGCACAAAGAGGCTACACTAGCAACCTTGACTGTACGATTTAATACAAACAGCAAATACCTCTCAAAAGTGATATACCATCGCAGCGGCAAGCGTTTTGCCGATTATATCAATGACCTAAAAATTGACTATCTCGTGGAGCTGCTGCGAAACACGAGCTTGCATAGAAATTACTCCATTGGCTCCCTGGCTGAGGAAGCCGGTTTTACTTCCACTCCCCGATTCACCAATGCATTCCACTCCAGAACAGGAATTTCGGTCAGTTATTTCCTTAAGGAATTGAAAAAAGAGAATTCGTGAGAATATTTTATTAGCAATACCGTTTTCAATTAAGGCAAAATTTTACTTTTGCCCACTTAATTAAAAAATTGTACAAATGAAAGACCTAGTTGCAAAAATCAACGCTGAAATCGAAACGTTTAAAACAGAATCTGAAGCTGTAGCTGAAAAAGGAGTTAAAGCTGCCGGGGCTAGAGCAAGAAAATCATCACTGGAAATTGAAAAACTTTTAAAAGAGTTCAGAAAAGTTTCTATAGAAGAGTCTAAGAAATAATTTTTCACACTCTTACTTAAATAAAAGGAGAAAATGGGGTTTCACTCCCCATTTTTTTATTCTTATTGTCTGGCAGCTTATCCCGCTTTCGCTGCAATCTTTTTGGCATAGCCCTTGCCAAAAAGGATTTCTGCTTCAATCGGGGCTGGAGAGAAACATACTGATATATATAAGAATAGAACTAATGTAACAATATTTGTATCTGATATCTGTAGTTTTTATTTAAATCCGAATAATTCCGTCTCTTGAAAATCAATTATTCCTTGATTGCGAAGTATTTCAGTATATGCATCTATCCTTGTTGCTATTAATCTGTTTCTATTTGTTATTGACCACTCATTCATAATTCCAATTAATTTGGGTTCGCTTTTTAAATCAAAATTATTGATATACCATAGCCCACATCCGCTAATTCCAAACAAATTAGGCCCATAACTAATCGATTTAGATTTCAGATTGGGAGTATTTTGTCGGTCATATTCTACAATTAAATTTAAATATTCATTTCTTTTTAGTTTCCTATACTCGTTTATATGCACACATTTTGTGATACCAATAAACGGAATTGAGTGAAAAGAATTTCTTGAATGTGATTTTTTTGACCAGCTGCTTGGATATCCAAAAACTATGTAACTCATAAAATCAATCGAAGAATGATTAATCTCTATATCTGAACTATCAAGAAAAGAATAATCAATGCTTAAATCTTTTACAGAATGATTGTCCAAAATTAAAATTGCCACATCTAATTCATCAGACTTTCGATCTTTTTTCGGATTATTTTTAATGATCCTTCCGCCAGGTTTTATTAATGTTTTGCCTTCTTTAATTGGGATGAATAACTTTTCAAAATCATCAAAAACGTGAGCTGCAGAGAATAGGAAATATTTCGTTCCAATTTTTACAAAAACACCTGTTCCATGCTGCTTGTAAGAATCCAGATCTTTAAAAAGTGTACAAGTGAAATTCCTAATGTTTGGAAGACTTTTTATATATTTTTCTGCAATTTCGTTCATTTCGTGAATTTTAAAATTTCAGATAATTTTCTAGTACCTGCAGCTTGTTTGAGACTAAATTAATACCTGTTTTCAGATTTTCTACTTGATTGATAGCGAATAGACCAACTTAATCATCTCAAATAAAAAAGTTGCTTTTATATATGCCTGTTACTAAAAATACAGTTATTTCCCTAGTACAAAAACATTCAAACAAAACCGCTTTTGTATTATTGTACCGGTTCCCATAATCTGAAGCATTAGTTAGCTGTAAAGTAACTCTTCACAAGTAAAAAGTTTACTGTATAAATGCCTGTTGTAATTTTTAGTTGAAAATAAAAAAAGATGCCTAAGCATCCTTATTAAATTTTTCATCATCAAAAAAATCTTTCAATGTTATATCTAACATTTTACAGAATTTTTGAATTGAATATATTGTAACTCCTCTTTTATTTTTTATGCTTTCCCATCTATTAATAACTTGGCGATCAATATGGTGTTTTTGAGCAAAATCTGTTTGTGAAAGCCCAGTTTTTAAACGTAAAAACTGAATCCTTTCTGCTATTTTTATTTGTAGTATAGTATCTTCGGTTGTCAATTCTGCCATACTGCAATTTTGCTAAATTCTTATAATATTCTGTAAACCACTTGGATTACAAATAATATTTACTATCTTTGAATAATATTTAATCTATAATTCGAAATAATAGATTTTCATTTATTAAATTTGCGATTCTTCATAAAAAAAATTGAAGCATTCGCTTTGAATCTCGTATCAAAAAACTGGCGTTTTACATACCACGAGAGGATAAGTAAGATGCTCACGTCATATGGCGTGGGCTCACTTATTTGTGGTAGGGTGCCGCCAGTGCCTTTGATACGATAAGTTGAGTTCCGCGCCTTTTTTATGCTCAAAATTCTCTTAAAATTCTTAGCAAATCAGACTTCTATTTTTAAGTTTCGCTCAAGTCGAACTTTTAAAACAATCAAAGCCCGTGCATTAAATTTATGTTCATTATGATAATTAAGTAGATTCCTTAATACATAAAAATGGCCCTCAGCTGCAGCGACCAAACTAGAGCAGAGGACCTTAGCTAATCAAATATCCATTTAACTAACCAATCCCAATATTATGAATTATTTTTCATTATTTAAGGATGGAAGAGCTCTTTATTGCCTATTTTTTGCTGGCATACTGTTATCTTTTTCATCGTCGTACGCCAAAATTTCAAAACGGCATTTCAAAACCATTTTACAGCATCAGGTACAGGGAACAGTCACCGACGGCATAACTCCCCTTCCCGGCGTAACTATTGCTGTAAAAAGCAGATCAAATAATAGTTCCATTACAGATTATAATGGGCAGTTCTCAATCAATGTGTCGCCGAGCGACACGCTTATTATTTCATTTCTGGGATTTAAAACTCTTAATATGCCAGTCGCGGGGAGAACCAAAATCACCATTGTGATGCAGTTTGATACCACAACCCTGCAGGAAGTGAAGATTAATGCCGGATATTATTCGGTTAAAGAAAGCGAGCGCACCGGCAATATTGCACGAATTACTTCTAAAGACATCGAAACCCAGCCCGTAACCAATATCCTTGCCGCCATGCAGGGCCGAATGGCAGGAGTGAATATAATCCAGACCACAGGTGTGCCGGGAGGCGGATTTGATATCAAAATCAGAGGACAGAATAGCCTTCGGGCAGCGGCAAATAACCCGCTTTATATTATAGACGGAGTTCCCTATGCTTCTGACCCTATCGGATATTCGCAGACTTCCACTATATATCCTAGCAGTACAAGCCCTTTAAACAGCATTAATCCCGAAACAATAGAAAGCATTGAAGTGCTTAAAGATGCCGATGCCACTTCCATTTATGGATCAAGGGGTGCCAATGGCGTGGTCCTTATAACTACCAAAAAAGGAAAAGCGGGCCGTACAAAGTTCACTCTCTCAAGCTCTACCGGAGCAGGAAAAGCAACAAAATTCATGAAACTGATGGATACGCAGCAATATGTTGCTATGAGAAAACAGGCGTTTATAAATGACGGCATTACGACGTACGGCGCTTCGGATTACGATATAAACGGTACCTGGAACCAGAATCGATACACCGACTGGCAGAAAGAACTGATGGGAGGCACTTCTCAGCTCAACGATCTGCAAGGTTCCGTATCGGGAGGATCTGATAAAACACAATTCCTAATCGGCGGAAACTATCATCAGGAAACCACTGTCTACACAGGCGATTTCAAATATAAAAAAGGAGGAGTCCAGTTAAGCCTCAACCACGTTTCAAAAGATGATAGATTTCAGATTAATTTCTCGGGAGTATATAATATACAGAACAGCAACCTTCCTGCAAATGAACTGACTTATACCGCACAGACGCTTGCGCCAAATGCCCCTTCACTTTATAATCCAGATGGAAGTTTAAACTGGGAGAATCAAACCTGGCAGAATCCTCTTGCAATGCTGAATTCTAAATTTAAGGCCAAGACAAAAGATCTTGTTGCAAACGCACTGCTGTCATATAAAATTACGCCGGAGATAACCGCTAAAAGCAGCTTTGGATACACAGACCTGAAAACTAATGAAACCCGAACCACACCCTCCACAATCTATAATCCCATCTATAATATAAGCAGTGCGCGTTCTTCGATGTTTAGCAATATTACCGGCAGGTCATCCTGGATTGTTGAACCGCAGCTTAATTGGGAGAAAGATGGTGATTTCGGAAAAGCAGGATTGCTGATTGGAGCAACTTTCCAAAACCAGATCAACAGCGCATTATACCAGTCTGGTACAGGTTTTAGTTCAAACAGTTTGATTTACAATCTTGCGGCAGCAAAGACCGTATCCATCCTTGCAGACGATGAGACGCAATACCGATATCAGGCCTTTTTTGCCCGTTTGTTTTACAGCTATCAGCAGCGCTACATCATAAATCTTACCGCCAGACGCGACGGATCGAGCCGATTTGGGCCCGGCCGGCAGTTCGCCACATTCGGAGCGGCAGGATTTGCCTGGCTCTTCAGCAATGAAAAATTCTTAAAGAACAGTTCATGGATGAGCTTTGGAAAAATCAGAGGCAGTTACGGCACGACCGGAAACGACCAGATTGGAGATCACCAATATCTGGATACCTATACAATTACAGGAATCAGCTACAATGGAACCATAGGAATGCAGCCTTCAAGACTGTTCAATCCCGATTTTGGATGGGAAATAAATAAAAAATTGGAATTGGCTCTGGAAACTGGTTTTCTTAATGACAGAATCTTTGCAACCTTTTCATGGTATTCCAACCGTTCTTCAAATCAGCTGGTCGGCATACCGCTGAGCGGCGTTACCGGTTTTGCTTCCATTCAGGCAAACCTGAATGCGGAAGTCGCAAACTCGGGTCTGGAATTGACTTTGCGCACAGCAAATATTAAAAGGGGAAACTTTCAGTGGCAGACCAATTTCAATCTTACTTTCCCAAAAAACGAACTGGTTTCGTTTCCAGGGCTTGAAAGCTCGACCTACAGCCAGAAATACAGGATCGGACAGCCGCTAAATATTGCCCTAGTTTATCAGCTCAAAGGAGTAAATGTGCAGACAGGAATATATGAATTTGAGGATATAAATGGGGATGGCAAAATTTCTTATCCGCTAGACAGGCAGAAAGCCGTAAACCTAAATCCAAAATATTATGGCGGTCTTCAAAACCAGCTGGCTTATAAGAATTGGAATCTAGATTTTCTATTTCAATTTACAAAACAGCAGAACCGTTTGATTCCTATGGGAGCTGCAGGGTCGATGTCCAATCAGCCGGCGAGGATCGCTGACGCATGGCTCCAGTCAGGCGACAGCAGACCATATCAGATATATACTACCGGTGTCAACAGTGCAGCGGTAAATGCCGACTCTTATTTTTCTGAAAGCGACGCCTTGATTTCCGACTCGTCCTTTATAAGGCTCAAAAATATCGCCCTCACCTATCAGCTGCCTCTTAGTCTGACAGAAACTAGCTGCAAGGTTATTTTACAGGGGCAGAACCTTCTGACTTTCACAAAATACAAAGACGGCGATCCGGAATTTACCAGTTACGGGTTTCTCCCTCCTCTTAAAACAGTTACAGCAGGGATCCAGCTAACCTTTTAAACTTATAATCATGAAAATATTCTATAAACAACTTCCAATACTGATTGTCCTTTTGACATTCACCTCATGCGATTCATTTGTCGAAACAGATCTGCCAAAATCACAGCTTGCAAGCAGTTCCGTTTTTGAAAACTATGAGACGGCAAATGCAGCGTTGATAAACGTTTACGCTAAACTTCGTGATACTGGACTGCTTACAGGCACCGGTACCGGACTTTCCAATATATTGGGAAATTACACCGACGAGCTGACTGCATACGGAGGTGCAACAAGCACCAATATGGCCTTTTATAATAACGCACTTCTGCCCGGATCGACAGTAATATCAAACTTATGGAACGCATCCTACAATCAGATTTATGCTGCTAACGCAGTAATTGAAGGTCTTGATAACAGCAGCGGGATTACAACGGAAAATAAGAAACAGCTTTTAGGGGAAGCGCTTTTTCTTAGGGCGGTGGTGCATTTTTATCTGACTAATCTTTTTGGTGATGTGCCTTATGTTACTACAACAGACTATCAGAAGAACAACACGGCTGGCAAAGTCGGAAGCGCGGAAATATACAAAAGCATAATTTCCGACCTTCAGACTGCATCGGCGCTATTGCCTGAAACCTATAGCAGTGCTTCGAGAGGCAGAGCCAATAAATTTGTATGTCGTGCATTGCTGTCCAGAATTTACCTCTATAACAAGTCATATCCTGAAGCGGCAAATGAAGCATCTGCCCTCATAAACAGTACTGCCTTGTTTGCTCTCGAATCAGATCTCAACAATGTCTTTTTAATCAACTCAAAAGAAACGATCTGGCAGTTTGAATCAACCTCCGCAGGACAAAATACGAAAGAGGGGCCTATCTTCATATTTACAGCCGGCCCTCCCGCATCTGTTGCGGCAAGCACGATACTCACCAGTTCATTTGCTGCGCTTGACCAGAGAAAATCAAAATGGTTGAAAGCCGTATCAAAAGCAGGTGAAATCTGGTATCATCCGTATAAATATAAAGAACAGACCAATACTTCAGTCTCAAAAGAATACTCGGTAGTGCTGAGGATGGCAGAACAATACCTTATAAGATCTGAAGCCAGAGCAATGCAGGGCGATCTAATAGGTGCAAAAGAAGACCTAAATAAAATTAGGCTGCGTTCTGGTCTGCCAGGAACACAGGCTCTCTCCAAAGAAGATTTGCTTAGCGCTGTACTGGAGGAAAGAAGATGGGAACTTTTTACGGAATACGGACATCGCTTTTTTGACCTTAAAAGGCTGGACATGCTTGATGCTAAATTACAGCCTGTCAAAGCAGGATGGAATACTGAAGACCGCCTTTTCCCAATTCCGCAGACCGAACTGGGAAACAATCCAAAACTTCTTCCGCAAAATCCGGGATATTAAAGAAATAATCATGATTCACACTGGTATTAAAAATATTGCAATAACCCTTTTTAGAGCTTTGGCTCATGTTTTTTTTATTTTGCCATTAGTAACCTGTCCCGTTTCGGGACAGGCGGTGCAAAAGAGAAAACTCACTTTTAATGACTATAAGCTTTGGGGACAGCTTAGACTGGACAAATCCTCACCCGATTCACATTGGATCAGCTATGCTGTGCAGTATGAAAACGATGCAGATACACTTTTTGTCGCCAGTACCGCCGGCAATGAAAAATACGCGCTGCCTTCGGGCTCAAAATCACTTTTTACAAAGGAAAACATCTTCATTTTTATGAAAAAAAATGAGCTGCATGTATTGGACCCTGTGACTGGCAGGAACGAAAGTTTTGAAAGTGTTAGCCGATATGAATACTCTATGGCATTAAATAAGCTTATCATCCTATGTAAGGAAAAAGACAACACAGAAAAACTGATTACTAAGAGTCCTTTGGCAGACAGCAAAAATGAGATTACAGGTGTGTCGGATTTCTCCTTAAGTCCAAACGGAGAATTGCTTGCTTATTCCTTTTACAGTGATGGGAAAAATTCCGCATTGCTATTTGACCTTCGCAAAAACCAGATGCTAAAAAGCATGGCTCAAGACAGCAAGATTGGATATAAATTTTCAGCCTGGAGCAGAAACAGCAGGGCCTTGGTTTTCAATGGGCAGTCAGGTAAAAAATCTTCCAGCCACTTATACTATTATGTCGTTACACAAAGCAGGCTTTATGTTCTTGATGCCGGCAGCCATAAAGGCCTTAAGCCGCAAAGCAGAATCATTAACTCGGCGCTGAATCCGATATTGATTGCAGATGATCTGGAAAAGGTTCTGTTTTCTGTAGGACCAGACAAAAAAAAGGACACCATTGAAAAACCCAGTGTTGAAATATGGAATGGGAATGATAAATGGGTGTATGGCCAGAACGAGCGCTATGGCAGATTTGACTTGAGTCCTAAATTAATGCTCTGGAAACCTAAGAAGGAATCCCTGCTTCCGATTACTTCTGAGACTTTTCCATCGGTTATGCTGAGTCGGGATTTGAGCTATGCGGTACTTTCAAATCCCAAACAATACGAGCCTCAATTTGAACATCGCGGCCCAAGGGATTACTACATATTAGATCTGGATAATTTCCAAAAAGATACCCTCCTTTTAAAACAATCTGCTGCACTAGAATACATGTATGGTTCGTCTAACGGAAAATACATTTCCTATTTTAAAGACAATGACTGGTGGGCTTACAATGTAAAAAGGAAAACACATGTCAATTTAAGCGGAAAACTCAAATATCCTTTTTACGGAAAGGTAAATCTGCTGGCATCGGACGATCCGTATGGAAATCCCGGCTGGAGCCGCAGCAACGATGAAATCCTGCTTTATGATGAATTTGATATTTGGGCGCTGAAACCTGACGGTAGTTCGGCCAGAAGACTCACCCGTGGAAGGGAGAAAAAAATCAGATTCCGTCTTCATGTCGATAGGCAGAACTTTAGAAAATCATTATATGATGCACCGCTTAATGAAACTTTCGATCTCAATGATGAACTGTATCTCAGTGCTGCAGGCGATGACGGAAAGACTGGCTATTGGAGTTGGAGCCGTTTTAAAGGAGAAAAGGAAATTTTGTTTACAGATTCCTATGTTGATAGATTCATCTTCAATGTGAAAACCAAAACTGCTGTAATGGTTGAGCAGAAATTTAATATCCCTCCCAGAATCATTTCTAAAAAAGGGGAACGTGAAACTCGCGTCATAGTGCAGAGCAATCCGCAACAGGTAAATTATTTCTGGGGAAAAACTGAATTGGTCACCTTTCAGAATTCAAAAAAACAAAATCTAAAAGGTGTTCTATATTATCCTGCAGATTATAAGCCATCTAGAGATTATCCGATGATAGTGGGAATATATGAGAAGCAGTCGCACCTCCTGCATCAGTACATCAATCCGACACTGCTTAACGAACCAGGCTACAACTCCACTGTTTTCACAGCAGAAGGCTATTTTGTATTCCGGCCGGATATAATTCATGAAAATGAAAACGTCGGCTTTTCAACACTTGACTGCGTTGAATCAGGCACCAGAAAAATAATTGAAATGGGGCTTGTAAATCCAAAAAGGATAGCTTTGATGGGACATTCATTCGGAGGCTATGAGACTGCTTTTGTTATCAATCATTCAGATCTGTTTGCTACCGCAGTTGCCAGCGGAGGAATTTTTGATCTTACCCGCAGATTTTTGACTTTTGGAGCCAATATGGCTATGCCGGAAATGTGGCGTTTTTCCAGTGGCGGATGGCGTCTGGGAAAAAAAACTCCGTTCAGCGACCGCTTGGATTTTGATCGAAATTCTCCTTTGGAATCTGTCACAAATTTAAATATCCCTCTGCTGATGTGGTGCGGGAAAGAAGATACGCAGGTAGACCCTTTTCAAAGTATGGAATACTATCTGGCGCTCCGCAGGCTGGGCAAGAAATGCATCTTTCTTCAATACCCTAAAGAAGACCATACGCTGATGGATCCAATGAATCAGGAAGATTTATCGCTTCGCATATTGCAATGGTTTGATTACTTTCTGAAAGATCAAAATAAAGCCGAGTGGATTACAGCTGGGACACTATGATTCTCTAGAAATTTAAAATGCCGTTCCATTGGAACGGCATCATTATATGGGTTAATAATTCAATTTGTTTACTCGGGGCGATATAGTTTTACCACACAGTCGCCATTACTGTCTTTTCCCCAAGCCTGCGCTCCTGTAGTGCCATTGATACGGCAGACAAAATCATTTTCCTGAGTGTCGCAGTCTGCTTCAATATTGGTACAATTACCCAAAGCATCCAATTGATATCCTGGCTCTGGAGCTGCTGCAGAAGCTTTCTGCATTGAAGTAGTAACAAAGGCTCCTGAAAGTCCAAATGCCAGTACTGCAAATGGAACAGCATTTTTTAAAAATTGCGTTTTCATAATAATAAATATTAAATTAAAACTCTGATCTACTTTTTTCTACAGGTGTTCGATCTTTATTTCCTGATACTGGCCGGTATATTATAATTGCTGCATTTTATTCAGCACTTTTCATTTCTTTTTTTAGAATTGCCTTGAAATCATAAACTACTAATGAATTTCCGATGATGGCATATAAATGGTCTCCCGTTGCCATGATGTTTTTTAGCTTTTCATCTTTGATTTTATAAATTGGAAAACTCATTATATAAGCCTGTCTGCTTATATCGTAAACATCAATTATGAAAGCCTGATTCCAGGTTGTCTCATCCTGAAATTTCCCTCTCACTTTCGAATGGATAAAAAGAAGATTTCCATAGACGGCAGCACCCGCATTCACAATATAGGGAGGAGCAGACATTTTCCTTTCCGTACTGTTTTTCACATAAGAAACTTTTAACCTGGCATGGCTAGTGGTATCGATTGTGCGGCTTCGCGAAATTAATTCAGCATCTTTTCCTGCAGCGATAAACTGATTGCGATAAAAATACACATACACTATTTTTTGGGTAGTTTCGTCGTATAAAAGTCTTCCATCCGTATCAAAAACGCCGTCTAGCTGTTTTTGCAGCAGCCGTTCATTGTAGTTTAACCGCCCATTATCATTATCAAATACACCTAGAATATTGGCAAGATCATTTCCCTTATTGGATCGAAGCACTATTCTGCTGCTGTCCATAGGCAGCGCCTGATCAAAATAAGGCAGTCCATTGAATTTTTTGTTTAGGGTCCAATCTTTTGAGCTTCCTCTGAAAATAACTGGAACCGTTCCGTCAGTTAAATAGAAATAATGATTCTGAACTCTTACAGTTGGTCTGTGGAATAATATTTTCCCACCATTGAAAATAATTCTGTCAACCTTCTGGTTTCCTAAATTTTTATCTACGGAAAAAAGCTGAAGAGGTGCTGTAGAATTGCCCAGATAAATTCGGCCGCCGGAAGTGCCTGCAAAATAATAAGAATTATATTTTAGGTCCAGCTCATTGCGAAACATTGCTGCATGGCGGGGATACCTTCTAATAAAAGGATTTTCATAATGCATTATCCGTTCCGAACAGATAAATAAAAAGATAACCGCAGCAGTACCGCTGAAAGCAATACTAAAAATCCAAATAAAGCTTTTCCTGTAACTTGTTCTGATGTCTTGCTTATCAAAATTTGCGCTAAGCAGTATTGCAGCTATCCCTAAGAAAATAAAAACAACATTAAAAGCTAGATGGGCATTCCAGCTCATTTTTCCCAAAACACCTCCGCAGGAACAAGGTACGAAAGAGGTGTAGTGCAGGATTATAAAAATATAGGCCGTAAACATAACCATTAGCCCATACGCTGCAAAAAGTCCCACAAGCTTAAATCTGGGGATTAAAAGAAGCACGCAGATAATAATTTCCAATACCGGCACAAATACGGAAAACTGATCGGCAAATGCACTCAGAAGCGGTGACTGTCCAAGCTCTATTTTAAAATGCTGGAAATCCATTAATTTGCTTGCCGAAGCGTAAATGAACAGCAGGACAAAGAGCAGACATATAGTGTCTCTGATAAAATATTTGGTGCGGAGGCTTATCATAATGATCTAATATTTTTAAAGTTTATTATAAATTTCTTTCATATTTAAACTGTAAGTTGTTGTCAATACAAATTTAAATGGGATAATTCTTATACATACTTTAAAAATCAAGCTAAAAACTTTGAAAATCAGGCTGTTTTATATTTTTACTGTCATCAAAAAAAATGCCCGCACTTTGTAAGAATAGTGCAGGCATTAAATCATAGTGGGTCTTTTGTGGAATCAGCCTTTTATGGAGGCGCTGATTTCTGCAAGTTTTTCATGCAGTTCTATAAGCCCTGCCTTCTGAAGGCAGTCTTGGGAGAGGCTCTCCAATTCTGTTTTTCCCTGCTCGCTTACGCTCTCCAGAAGAACCGAAGATCCTTCCCTTATCTTTAGCCCGTCCTGTATCAGATGGCTTAAAAGCAGCACATTTTTTCGTGAAATTTTCAGATCCATTTTCACCGTCTCATTCATGCCAGGGATACTTAGCACCGTATCAAAAACCTTGGCTGCATCATTTGCTGTAATCATACTTCATCATTTTAAATTAATATTCCACTTGCCGTAAAATTATAAAGTATCTACCCTATCTACCCTACTCAAAATTTGGGGAGGATTGCAGGGCTTGCAGGCCTTTTCTAATTTAGCTCTCAGGTTAATCCCTGGTATCTGTGCAATGGGTACTTTTAGAATTTTAAAGCAGATTCTGAAATGGATTTCCTTAAAATTTTAAGGGAGCTAACAGCTTCTTCATAGCTTATTGCTAAAGCTGAAAAAATCCTTTTAGAAGCTTTCGGACTGCGGTTTTCTGCAGTCAGCAAGATGTCTAGTTGTATCACAACTAAAAATCTTGCTGCCCCTCTGCTCGGAACTCGCTGGCAGTGAAACTTTCAGATTAATTTAAATGGATATAATGAAAAAGAAAGATTATGGAAGAGAAAAACAGTGGCAGAAACAGATGGCTTCACATCCGGCTGACCAAAGAAGAATTGCATATTATTGACAGGAATTTCAAAGCATCAGTCTGCCGCAAACGCAGTGATTTCGTGCGAAGAAATCTATTGCGCAAACCCATTGTAATGAAGTACAGAAACGAGTCATTGGATAAACTTTTGCAGGAGCTTATCCAGCTGCGGACCCAGCTTAGTCTCATGGGCAATAATTTCAATCAGAGCGTTAGAAAACTCCATACCCTTTATGAAATTTCCGATTTAAGAGTATGGATTATGGCTCTTGATTCGGACAGGGACAGATATTTTTCTCTGGTAGATGAAATTAAAAAACACATTGAAAATCTTGCCAAAAAATGGTTGCAGTCATAAATACGGGACGCTCGATAAGAGGCATATTCATTTATAATGAGAATAAAGTTTCTGAGGGAAAGGCGGTATGCATCGGCGAGGGAAATTATCCGATGGATATTGAAAAAATGTCAGAAAATTTTAAGCTTGGAGTCTTTTTAAAACAGCTTCAGCTCAATGATAATGTAAAACGCTCCGCAGTGCATATATCACTGAATTTTGACCGCTCTGATACGGATTTATCAAAAGAAAAACTCATGCAGATTGCTTCTTCCTATATGGACATGATTGGATTCGGATCGCAGCCTTATTTGGTCTACCAGCATCACGATGCGGGACATCCGCACATCCATATTGCTTCGATAAATGTTACGGCAGACGGATCAAGGATCAACATGCATAACATTGGAAGAAACCAATCCGAAACAGCTCGGAAAGAATTAGAGATTGCTTTTAATCTGGTACGCGCAGATTCAAGAAAAAAACAGGATCCAAGGGAAATTCATGCCATCGATGCTGAAAAAATAAAATACGGTGCAATAGATTCCAAAAGAGCCGTCAGCAGTGTACTAAATGCAGTCATTCCTCATTACAAATACACCACGCTGGGTGAGCTCAACGCAGTATTAAACCTGTATAATGTAAGAGCAGAAAGGGGAAAGGAAAATTCAAAAATGTTTCAGAATAAAGGGTTGGTCTACCAGATTCTGGATGAGAATAAAAAGACTGTAGGGATTCCAATAAAAGCCAGCAGCTTTTATTCCAAGCCTACCCTTTCCCAGCTTGAAATTAATTTTGCTGCGTCCAAAACTTCGCGTGTGGTAAACATGAAAAGAACGCGAAATGCCTTGGATTTGCTGCTTTTGAAATATCCTTCCATTACGCTTTCCCAGCTTGAAGCGCGGCTCGCTAATCAAGGCATCACGGCTGTAGTTAGAAAAAATGAAAACGGTTTAATCTACGGCATGACCTACATAGATCATAACAGCAGATGCGTATTCAACGGAAGCAGTCTCGGACCAGCTTATGCAGCCAAAGGGCTCCTTGAGCGTATTGGCGGATCTTCTGAATTTGGAAAACAGTCGGCTGTTTTGGAAAGACCACTGAGCCAGCAAAATTCTTTTATTTCCGCAGCTGAAGTCCAGCGGATAATCGATGAAGTTCTTTACGCAGGATCGCCTTCTGACTACGTTCCCAATCAGCTTAAGAAGAAACGGAAAAAAAGCAGGAGAAAAGGACAATCTAACAATCATTAAAAACTAAAAATCAAAAGCATGCAGACAGGAGAAAATGAACAGGCGCTTAGAAAAATTTTAGACATGACTAGACTGAAGGGAATCGCAGTTCTGCTCATCCATTTTTATTTTTACTGCTTCCATTCTTTCAGGCAGTGGAATCTTACTCCGGATTTTGCCCAGCGGATCTTGGAAAATATTTATCGCACAGGCCTTCTGGACAGCTTTCATAAATCCAAGTTTTTTGCCTTGGGACTGCTGACTATTTCCCTTATGGGAGCCAGAGGAAGAAAAGATGAAAAACTGCATTTTAGAACTGCTTTTTACTATATCTCGCTGGGGCTGCTGTTTTACTTTGGATCTTACACCGCATTTAAAATATTTGCGGATGCCGAAGTCTGTTCCGCAGTGTATATTTTCTTGTGTTCTTTTGGCTATCTGATGATTCTTTCGGGTGGCACGCTCCTGTCTCGCATAATCCGAAGAAGACTCAGTTCGTCTGACATTTTCAATAAGGAAAATGAAACTTTCCCGCAGGAAGAAAGGCTAATTGAAAATGAATATTCGGTCAACCTTCCCGCCCGCTATCACCTCAAAGATAAAGTGCGCAAAAGCTGGATTAACGTCATCAATCCCTTCCGTGGCATTCTGGTTCCGGGAACGCCGGGTTCGGGAAAATCATACTTTGTAATCCGCCATGTAATCACCCAGCACATTGCCAAGGGATTTTCTATGTTCATATACGATTTTAAGTTCGACGACCTCACCATTATCGCCTATAATGCCTGGCTCAAATTCCGGCATCTTTATGCCGTGGAGCCAAAATTTTACATCATAAATTTTGATGACCTCTCGCGAACCCACCGCTGCAATCCCCTTGATCCTGAAGCAATGGCAGACATTACCGATGCCGCCGAATCGGCGCGCACAATCCTTATGGGGCTAAACCGAGAATGGATCAAAAAGCAGGGAGATTTCTTTGTGGAATCTCCCATAAATTTTCTCACAGCGGTCATCTGGTATCTGAAAAAATACAGCAATGGTGAGTTCTGCACCCTGCCGCATGTAATTGAAATGATCCAGACTGATTATGAGGAGCTTTTTACGCTTCTGAGAACCGAAAAAGAGATCGAAGTGCTGATCAATCCCTTTGTCAGTGCATTCCTGAACGAGGCAGTAGACCAGCTGGAGGGGCAGATAGCTTCTGCAAAAATCTCACTGGCTAAACTCTCCTCCCCACAGCTCTATTATGTATTGTCGGGCAGTGATTTTACACTCGACATTAATAATCCCTGTGACCCTAAAATTGTTTCCATGGGAAATAATCCGCAGAAAATACAGACCTACGGTGCGGTGCTTTCCCTATTTGTCAGCCGTCTTATCAAACAGGTAAACCAGAAGGGAAAACTAAAAAGCAGTTTGATTTTTGATGAGTTCCCGACCATCTACCTCAACAATATCGACAGCCTGATTGCAACGGCAAGAAGCAATAAGGTGAGCACCTGTCTTGGCATTCAGGATTTCAGCCAGCTCCGCAAAGACTATGGACGCGAGCAGGCCGACGTGATCATTAACATCGTTGGGAATATAGTATCAGGACAGGTCAGTGGCGATACGGCAAAACAGCTTTCAGAACGTTTCGGAAAAATAATGCAGGACCGTGAAAGTCTTTCGATAAATAGCAGCGATACCTCCATCAGCCGTTCAAGACAGCTCGAATCGGCAGTGCCTCCTTCAAAGATTTCTACGCTGAGTTCGGGGGAGTTTGTTGGCATGACAGCAGATAACCCGGACTGTCGAATTGAGCTTAAAACCTTTCATTGCGAGATCATTAATGACCATGAAAAAATAAAAAAAGAGACCGATAATTATAAAGAGATTCCCGTCATTCGCACAATTGATAATGTAATGGTCCAGAAAAATTATCTACAGATTAAAATCGAAATTCAGGAAATAATCCACAGTGAAATGGAAAGGATAATCAAAAGTCCGGCACTTTCATCTTTGGTTCTCAAAAAAGAAAAATAGCCTTAATTTATTTGATGTTTTCTTTTTGCTTTGAAAAGAAAAACTTTTTTAGCAGGTGGAGTGTTTTATAAGCTGCAGGGTTCTTTCGTCCTTCTCTCCTCCGTAATATTTTTCAAGCACCTTCACAAAATATTCAGGCGCTTGCGGCAGCAGACTGAACAGGGTCATACAGGATTTCAGTTTTCTCTCATCTGGTCTGCCAAGGATTTCCAGCGCCGTTTTATTTTCGATTTGAAGCATGGCATGGGTAATTTCCACAAGGCGTCTACCCAATATCGGATGGTTAAGATACAGCCCAGCTTCTTTCAGGTTTTTAATGCCGTAATAAATATTGTATTCCGTAAAACCCAATCCTCTTAACTGCGGAAAAATGAACCACATCCAATGGCTTTGCTTCTTTCCTTTTTTTATTTCATCCAAAGCCTGCTCATAAGCATTTTCCTGTGCAGATAAATAGCGCTCAATACCTTCCTTTAAATTCATAATTAGCCGCTTTTTCAAAACTCTTCCTGATACATCATCTCAATTGTTATCTCTTTTTTGGCTGGTCCCTCCTCTGTGAAGATTGTCGTCCATTTGGGCTCAAAATTTTTAATCAGAAAATGGAATGCATCTAATATTTCTTCTGCAGAACTTTCCATATTGATCCCCAGATTATTCTGATAGCCGATAATTCGGTAGAATACTCCATCCTCCAAAAGTTCGTCTTTTCCATCGGCTGTATTGTCGGGCGCTGGGCCAAATGAATAAATTTCAGTTGCGGGGTCGCAAAGCAGTCCGAGAACATCAGTGCGGACAGTCAAAAACAGGCATTCGTCCTTCAGATGATAAGGAACCTGCAGATTCTTTGCCCTGACAGTTAGTGCGAGATCTTCAAAATGTCCTTCCATAAATGGCAAATTTGATTTCAATATCTATTGTGGCAATGCCCCTAGTCTTTCACGTAACTTTTCAGAGTCAGTCAAGAATACCCTTCCCGAATATTTTTTCAATTTGAAAAATATAGCTTTTCAATATTGGAGTAGCCAGGTAAAATCGGCTGACCGCTGCGGCTTTCGCATCGAGCTTCTGACTGTCGAAGCAGCGCTCCAGCAATGCCGTATAATCCTTAAGCTGGCTTTCATCGAATATATTGCGCAGATCCCTTTCGGTGTTTACAATTGATTCGAGCATTGGAAAATCATTATTGTTATCCATCTCATACCTTTCAAGCCCCGACTTTATTTCGAGAAACTGCTTTCTGAACAGGCTCATCACTTCAGGCATATTATGTCCATAAAAAATATCGGGTATCAGTCCTGCCTTATAGTGCGCATAATGTTCCTGCGAAGCATTCGAATCTGCCAGATACTTTTCAAAGGTCTGGATCCTGTATATATAATCCACCTCAAAAACATTAATATCCTGATAGTCAACATTCATACGTTGCTTTATTTAAGTTATACATAAAAATAGCGAAATTTTTGATTGCATCCAACCGTAAAAGAAGTCTGTTGAATTGCAATACATGGCACCATAAACCTTATGCATAGCAAATAAGCTGTGAAGAAAGGAATGTCTTGGTTTTAAACTCTTGAAATTTATTGCTTAAATTTGTGGAAGCGGAGTCTTTTCTTTAGATGCTTCCTGCTAAATATTTTGAATATGACCGATCCAATATTAGAAAATTTAAACCCAAAACAGCTTCAGGCAGTAAAAACCACTGAAGGCTATGTAAGAGTTATTGCAGGAGCCGGATCTGGAAAAACCAAGGCGCTGACCTCACGTTTTGCTTATATAGTGGACCGGCTGGGAATCAACTCATCCAATATTCTCTGCGTGACTTTTACCAACAAGGCGGCGCAGGAAATGAAAAAAAGGGTTAAAGCGCTGATCGGAGATCTTTATGATGTTAGCTTCATCACAACCTACCACGGTTTCTGTGTGAGGTTTCTGCGTGAGGAAATCAACAAAATACACTATCCGAAGAATTTTATCATACTGGATGCAGAAGACCAGAAAACCATCCTTCGCGATGTGTTTACGGAATTGGACATCAATTCCAAAAACCTGACTTTCAAGCAGGTCTTAAGATTTATCTCCAAACAGAAAAGCACCTCGGATTACCTAGGCTATATGCTGGATAATAAAAGTTTTCAGGATGATGAAAAAGATTCGCTTTCAAGCCGTGTCTACCAGAAATACCTTGATAAGCAGAAGCGCAACTATGCATTGGATTTTGATGACCTGATCCATTTTACGGCATTTATACTGGATAGCAATCCCGACGTGCTTGCCAAATGGCAGGAAATGATGCATTATATACAGGTGGATGAGGCCCAGGACAGCTCTGACAGCCAGTTCCATCTGGTGGAAATGCTCTCGCGCGTTCACCAGAACTTGTTTCTTGTTGGCGATCCCGACCAGACCATTTATGAATGGAGAGGTGCCAAACCCGAATACCTTGTGGAATTTGACAGGATGTTTCCTGATACGAAGACCATAATAATGAACCAGAATTACCGCTCAACGCCAAACATCCTCAAAGTCGGCAACCATATTATTAAAAACAATAAGGTAAGAGTGGATAAGGATATGGTCACTGAGAATCCCGAAGGAGTTGAAGTGGTCCATTTTCATGGCAAAAATGACTTTGAGGAAACACTTTGGGTGGCATCGGAAATCAAAGAAATACTTAAAACGGAAAATGCATCCTATTCCGATATAACCATCTTATACCGTTCCAATCATCTTTCTAGAAATATCGAGCAGGCGCTAATTAAGGAAAACATTCCCTATGCCATATTTGGAGGCGTGCGTTTTTTCGAACGAAAGGAAATCAAGGATGTGCTTTCCTTTTTAAGGCTTATTGTGCAGGGAGACAATTTCTCATTTCTGCGCATGTTCAACCATCCATCCCGCGGACTGGGCAAAAAGTTTCTAGAAAGGCTGAGCTTTCTGGCAGCCGAGCAGAACCTTTCCCTGCTTGATGCGCTGCAGCGCAATATCGAAGATAAGGAACTCAATAAGAAAGGAGCGGCAGATTTTCTATTTTTGGTTTCAGAACTTAAAAAAGAGGCAGATCAGAATTCCATCTCGGATCTGGTCAAGATCATACTCGACAAAAGCGGGCTCTCCGAACTCTACCGCAAAGACGGCGATGAAGACAGGCTTGAAAATATAAAAGAGCTGGTAAGCTCCATGATGCTGCTCGAGAAAGAAAATAACGCGCCTGTCAATATTGTAGAATACCTGCAGGAAATAGCACTTTATACCGATCTTGATAAAGAGACCGAAAATCAGGATAAGGTTCGCCTGATGACTATTCACATCTCTAAAGGTCTTGAATTTCCATATGTATTCCTTTGCGGTTTTACCGAAGGGGTGCTGCCAAGTGCGCTTTCTATCAAAGAAAGGAGAAAAAGGGCAATTGAGGAGGAAAGAAGATTGATGTATGTAGCTGTTACAAGAGCAGAAAAGAGGTTCTATATGACCGACTCGGAAGGGTTTAATTTTACAACTGGGCTAAATAAATATCCTTCAAGATTCCTGTTTGAAATAAAAGAGGAATTTTATGTGCGTAAGGGAAAACTTTCACCTGAAATTCTTCAGGTGGCGCAGTCCTCAGCGGCCGCTTCCAAAAGCAGCGAAGATACGGCATTCAGACAGGGAGATTTTGTAATGCATCCGGTATGGAATAGAGGAAGGATAGAATCAGTTGATCTGGAGAAGAACCAGTACATTGTGCACTTTTTTGAAATGGATAAGGAAAAGCCTATTGATTTTGCTTTCCGTTTTCTTACGGCCGTATCCGATGCACAAGAAGACCCTGCATCACCTGCCGATTTGCTGGAACTGCATAATAGCTTAAAGAACACGCCGGATCCCTTTGAAAATAATGATTCTACACAGGACGTTTTGGATAAGGAAGTCAACTCTTCAGATATATTTGACCAAAGTGCTGATAGCAGTGAAAAAAAATGGCCGGAGTAGATGATACAGTAATCTCTCTGGCAATATCTTACTGGATTGTGAAGCAGAACTGTTATTCCTTCTGCTGATTTTCCATGCCGTCAATGATCTTTCCCACTTCTGCCTCGGTGGCTTTAAGCCTGCCCTGGCAGAAGGCGATTAATTCAGATGCCCTCTTTACTTTCGATGCTAGCTCATCCACTGAAATGGTCTCATTTTCTATTTCTTTTGAAATGGCAGTCAGCTCGCTCCAAGCCGCTTCATAGGTCAGTTTCTCTTCCATCATATTGTATTTTTTCCCTAACGGTGCTTTTTAGTATGGTATCATAAAGGACCACTTCTATATTGTCTCCTTCTTTTATATTTTCTGTATTGCTGGTAATCCCGCCTCCTGCTCTTACGATGGCATAGCCTTTCTTAAGTATGTTCTGCGGAGACATCATCCTGATGCTTTTCTGCATATGTTCAAGATGCAGGCTTCTGGTTTTAAGATATCCTGCCGCAGATCGTTTCAAGTTTCCTGCAAGATAATCAATATCGCTTCTTTTGCGGGCAAGCAGGCTGCGTGAAATCTGCGCGGTACTCTGTGCCATAAGCGATAGCTCACGGCTGTGCTGATAAAGTATGCCTCTGCTGTCCGCTGCAAGCTTCTGATTGGTGCTTGACAGCTTTTCTTTGTATAGGCCCACAAGCCCTATTGCGTTTCTGGAAATATTTCTTTTAAGCTCTTCAAGCATTCTGAAATGGCCCATAAAAAGCTGCTGTGATCTGATGACGATATTCTGCTGCAGCGAAAGCAGCCCCATCTCGAAACTTCGGTTGTGGGCGATGATAAACTCTGCAGCTTTAGTGGGGGTTTTGGTGCTGGTATGCGCCATAAGATCCACTATGGAGACATTTTTCTGGTGCCCGATTCCCGTTATGACAGGAATCGGAAATTTTGCCACGGCACGTCCTATCTGGTAATTGTCAAAAATCAGAAAATCCGACTGCGCGCCTCCTCCCCTTATAATGATTATGGCATCGTACGCTATGCCTGTGTTGAATACCTCTATGAGCTTATTTAAAAACAGTTTGGCGTTGTTGTCTCCCTGCACTACGGTGTAATAATCATCGATCTGAAAAGAATAGCCAAAATCATTATGCTTCAAAGTATGCCTGAAATCTTCATTCCCCGCCGAGTTGCTGGCCGATATCACAGCAAGCCTCTGCATGGCTAGGGGCAGTATAAGACGGCTGTTCAGTGTGGAGTAGCCTTCTGGTGTTTTGGTGATAAAATCATTTTCTTCTACCAGTCTTTTTAAGGTTGTATTGCGCTGCTGCTCCAAAACTCCCAAGGTAAAATTGGCATCGATATCCAAAACATTAACCGATAGTCCATACAGCGCATGGTAATCCACACTGACCTGTACAAGCACATGAAGATTATTGGTAAATGCCTGTCCTGTCTTTTCTTGGAAATCAGACAGCCGTACAGCACCTTCCCCCCACGCTTTTCCCATGATCTTGGCTGTAATCGCGCTGTTTTTCTCCCCTTTTTCAACAAGCTCAAAGTAATGGATCTTTTTATCTGCCTTATAGTTATGGCTTGTCACATCCGCAACCACCCAGTAGGTGCGCCCCTTGAAACGCTCACTGATGGCCTGATGGATCTGATAGTTTAGCTGAGAGAGTGTGATAAAGTTTTCCGGTCCCATAGAGTAAAGGTGAAACTGCGGCTCTTGGCTTTGATTATTCCGCACAGCTAAGGTAAGAATAATCCATCAGATACTAAAACACTGAAAAACTGCTGCAAAATCATATAGGGAAATTCTCAATGAAAACGGATTAAAAGAGCCGCGAAAATAGCACCCGCAGGCTCCTGCATGCGCATAACGGCCTTGCCGCCCTTCGGGACTTATAGCACTCCGGATCCTTTATCGGGCGCTTGATTTTGTGCTTTCTTTTTTCCCGTTTTTCTTTTGGAAAATTTCATGCGGGGCTTGAGAAAAAACAGAAAAGTATTCACTTAAAATTATTGAATCATGGAAATCTCAGGACGAATTGTAAAGGATGCCATAACGGCAAAAGTCTCAAATGACAGGGAGGTGGTAAATTTTTCCATCGCCGTAAACGACAGCTACAGACCAAAAGGGTCGACTGAACTTAAAAAGATAGTGACTTACATCGACTGCTCGTATTGGATGAGCGCTAAAATGGCGCAGTGGCTTAAAAAAGGCACTATGGTCGAGCTCTTCGGGCGCATCGGTCTGAATGTCTACACCAATGCCGAGGGAAAGGCGCTCGGCTCTCTGACCTTTCACACCAGTAACATCAAAATACTGGTTTTCCCGAAAACAGAAAGCGCTTTTGCTGTTCCCGCAGTCCAAAGCAAAAGCATGGCAAAAAACGAACCTGACGATCTGCCTTTCTGATTGGAATCATTACCGTTTCACATAAAAATTATGCGCCATGAAAGCATCAGAAAAATTCAAGACCGCCATAGAAACCTACCTAAACGTGAAAGCGCTGACCGATGCGCTATTTGCTGACACCTTAAAGAAAGAAACCAAAAACTTGGAGAGCTGTTTCCATTACATTTTCGGCGAGGTTAAAAAAACAGGCGAATGCGCCTTTGACAATCAGGAAATCTTTGACATGGCTGAGAAATACTACACAGACGACAGCATCGGCACGCCTGCCCCAATCCAATGCAGGGTCGCAGTCAGCGCTCCCGAAAAGCCTGATTTGTTCTCAACTGCTCCCGCAGTTCCTGAAAATGAAGTTCAGAAAACTGAAACAGTACCGCCACCCGTGAAGCCTGTCCAGCAAACCCTAACACTTTTTGACTTATGATACCTAAAACAGCCATAGAAAAAGAAATAAGCGCCTTAAGCGCTGAGCTTTCGCCCATAACAGCAAAAATGCACAACTGGGCTGAACAAAATATTTTCCTCAAATGGGCGGTGCTTTCACGTGGGAAATTCCATTGTCTGGACTGCGCCCACTCGTGGAAACCCGACAGCGAAAGCCAGTCCTGCCAAAAATATATCGCTTGCACTGCCTGTCAGGGCAGGCTTAAAATGCATCAGCACAATCAAGTGCATTTCAAGGAAATTGAATATTTTGCCACGACTGATGCCTTCCGAGGGTATCAGGTGGTGCGCATCATCTGTTCGCACAAGAACATGAAAAAGAATGTTCTTCCCGACTATTCCCATACCGAAGTCATGCAGCATTGGATTAATCCAAAAGGGGAAGTGCGCACCATCTCACGAAGCACCAACGTTTTTTCCCAAGCCTATGATGCATGGAAATATTATTCCCCACTCGAAATCCGTCCCAAAAATTTTCAGGAATCCCCGAAATACCGCATAAATCCCTATAAGGTTTATCCGAACTTGAAAGTGATTCCGCTTTTGAAAAGAAACGGCTTCAAAACTTCCATGCACGGCATTGCTCCGCAGATTCTCTTTACCGCCCTTTTGAAAGACCCCATAGCGGAAACCCTTTTAAAATCGGCGCAGAACTGCCTGCTCAAACATTACCTGGCTTCCCATGAACAGCACCTGCGTGAGAACTGGCAGGCTGTTAAAACCTGCCTTAAGCACGGTTATAAAATTCAGGACATCAAGATTTGGGAGGATTATATTACATTACTGCGATGGTTTAAAAAAGACCTCAGCTCTCCTGCACTTGCCTGCCCTGAAAACTTGGACGAAGCGCATGACAGGCTTGTCGCCAAAAAAATGGAGATTCAAAGAAGAAAGCATCTTGCTCAGATGCGAGCCGAAATACAGCAGGCAGAGCCGATTTATGAAAACGATAAAAAACAGTTCTTAGGGCTTTCCTTTACCGATAAAGACCTTACCGTAAAAGTCCTTGACCGTGTGCAGGATTTTCTTGAAGAGGGCGATACGCTCAACCACTGCGTATTTACCAACGAATATTATAAAAAGAAAGATTCACTGATACTGTCTGCTCAGATCGAGAACAGACCTATTGAAACCATTGAAATCTCCCTTTCCAAAATGGAAATCATCCAATGCAGGGGGAATCGAAATAAAGCCACCAAACACCATAACAGGATTTTGGGCATTATCCGAAGAAACCTGCCTGAGATTGCCAAACGGTTGAAAAAACAGGAAAAGCAGGAAAAGCAGACCGCTATTGCTTAAACCCTTTTAATACTAACACCGCAGACTTGTACTGCGGTTTTTTTTCGGCGCGCAGACACTTTAAGGCGCACGGGACAGTTTTGGTCTAGGAGCTATTTTGGAATGTTAAGTCAATTTCACCACAAAGTTCGGGCACGGCTTTCGGTTCTCCGCAAAAAATTCCCCCATAAATGCAGGGCTCCGTCCTGCTTTATTGCGTTGCTTTCTGCGTTCGCTCAGCCCTGCCCGGCAGCGGTGCTGTAATTAATCTTAAAACTACAGCAGCTATGAAAAATCTACATCAAAACACAGACTGGCAGAAAGTATCAGAAATCGAACTGATCTATAAAAGCAGAGTAAAAAGCGCCGACAGGCCTTATATCGCATCTTCCAAAGATGCTTACCGAATTCTGCTTGACAGCTGGGATCCCGGCAAAATAGAATTCTTCGAACAGTTCAAAGTGCTTTTGCTCAACCAGTCCAACAGAGTTCTGGGAATCTACGAGGTCTCCTCAGGAGGCATTGCTGGTACCGTGGTTGATATGCGCCTGCTTTTCGCGGCAGCCCTGAAAGCTGCCGCCGTCGGAATCATTATCACCCACAACCATCCCTCAGGAAAGACAGCGCCTTCCGAGGCCGACAGAAATATGACCCGAAAAATCCATGAAGCGGGAAAACTGCTGGATATACCGCTTCTCGACCACATCATCGTGACACCTGAGACCTATTACTCTTTTGCAGATGAAGGCGCCCTGTAAGGGCGTTTTCATCTTTTATGGGCTTGGTCTGTTCTGGTTTTTTAAGTAATTTTGCCCTATGAATCATGAAGAAATAAAACGCCATTTTGAGAACAATCCTCCCCCAAAGGAAGTTAGATTGACTGAATGGGCAAATATCACCGACACGCAGGTTTTCCTTAGCAGCTGCTATTCGACTATCAGAAATTTTAACGGCCCGATAGACAGATGCCCTGCATGGTGGCATCTGAGGGATTTTTACCTGCTTATGAAAAAAACAGCCGACCAGCCGGCCAGCGAAGAGCCTGCTTCAGAATAATTCTGATCCTTCCGTAAATTCTTAATAAAGCAAAAAAGCACCTAAATCGGTGCTTTTTTTATGCCCTGAAAAATAAGGCTTTTTTAATTTTGTTATTAATTAGAACATTTTATTTTTAAAAATTGTTATTGACTGTACTAATTTTGACAAGTATAAAATGATTAAGATTATGAGCCGGGCTATTGTACATATCGACATGAACACGTTTTTCGTATCCTGCGAAAGGCTGACAAATTCTGAACTTAACGGCATACCGCTTATCATCGGCGGAGGTGACAGAGGCGTTGTGGCATCATGCTCTTATGAAGCCAGAAAATTCGGCGTGCGTTCCGCAATGCCGATCCATATGGCCATGAAGCTCTGCCCTCAGGCCAAAATTATGAAAGGCGACATGGAACTCTATTCCAGGCTTTCCCACGACATTACCGAAATCATTCAGGAAAAGGCGCCTGTGGTGGAAAAAGCCAGCATCGATGAATTTTATCTGGACATTACCGGCATGGATAAATTCTATGGCAGCTACAGATGGACTGATGAGCTGGCGCAGCGCATCACAAAAGAAACGGGGCTCCCCCTCACCTTTGCCCTTTCGGTCAACAAGACCGTTTCGAAAATCGGAACCGGCGAAGGCAAGCAGAAGCAGAATCTTGAAATTCCCGAGCATCTGGTGCAGTCCTTTTTGAATCCGCTCTCCATTCGAAAAATCCCGATGGTGGGACAGAAAACCTTTGAGCTTCTTTCGAGAATCGGCATTCGCACCATCCAGACCCTTTCTGAAATGCCGGCCGAATCCCTGCAGCAGATGATCGGCAAAAACGGCACCGAGCTCTGGAAAAAAGCCAATGGAATTGACAACACTCCCGTGGAGCCCTACACGGAAAGAAAATCAATTTCTACCGAACATACCTTTTCACAGGACACCATTGATGTATTAAAATTAAACCGGATCCTGCAGGGCATGGTGGAGAAACTGGCCTATCAGCTGCGCGCCGAAGAATGGCTCACCTCAACGGTGACCGTCAAAATAAGGTACGCCAACTTTGATACCGAAACCAAGCAGTCAAGGGTGCCGTACACCTCGGCGGATCATATTCTGACCCAGACCGTGACCGATCTCTTTACCAAGCTTTACCAGCGCCGTATGCGCCTGCGCCTCATAGGCGTACGCTTCAGCGGACTGGTCAGGGGAACCTATCAGATTGACCTATTCAATGACACCGAAGAAATGCTGGCCCTCTATCAAGCCATGGACAGGATGAAGACCCGTTACGGATTTGATGCCGTGATGAGATGCGCCGGCGCATCTTTCAAACCCAACAATAAAGACGAAATTTTAAAACGCAAAAAATAAATCATGTACCTCAACTGCCACTCTTTTCATTCGCTGCGCTACGGCACCATTCCGCTGGATGATCTGATAAGACAGGCAGCGGACTGCGGTGTGACGGCGGCGGCCTTGACCGATATCAATACCGTAACAGGGATTTATGATTTTATAAAAGGCTGCCAGGCTCTAGGCATAAAACCGCTTGTAGGGATAGAATTCCGCTGCAGGCACAAATTCCGCTATATCGGACTTGCCAAAAATGCTGCAGGGCTTGCCCAGATGAACCGGTTCCTGACCGATCATAATTTCAGCGGCGCTACGCTTCCGAAAAAAGCACCGGCTTTTGAATCGGTATACTTCATCTATACGTTGGAAAATGCGCCGGCAGAACTCAGCGAAAATGAATATATCGGCATCCAGCCTGACCAGCTCGGCAGGCTTTTTATGCCTGAACTTAAAAAGAAGATTTCCAAAATGGTTGTTCTTCAGCCTGTGGTATTCCGCACCAAAAGGGAATATAACCTCCACAGAATCCTGCGCGCCGTTGACCTCAATGAGCTTCTGTCCAAACTCGGATCTGAGGACTGCTGCAGAAAATCGGATCTGATGATTCCCGAAGCAGAGCTTATCGCCCTGTATAAAGATTATCCCGAGATTATTGAGAATACCAGATACATCATTGAGAACTGCAATTTTCAGTATGATTTCGAAAGCCCGAAAAACAAAAAACATTATACAAAAAATAAAGCGGGAGACATTGCCCTTTTAACAACCTTGGCTGAAGAAGGTCTAGTATGGCGTTACGGACGGCATAATGCAGAGGCAAAAGCACGTGTGGAAAAAGAGCTCAAAGTCATCAATGATCTTGAATTCAGTGGCTATTTTCTCATTACCTGGGATATCATACGCTACAGCAACAGCAGGGGTTTTCTTCATATCGGCAGGGGCTCGGGCGCCAACAGCATAATTGCCTATTGTCTGGGAATAACGGACATCTGCCCTTTGGAGCTTGACCTGTACTTCGAGCGCTTTCTGAACGAAAACCGCAAGAGCCCTCCCGATTTCGATATCGACTGGTCGTGGAAAGAGCGTGATGTGATCCTGAAATACATCTTCGACCGCTACGGTTATGAGAACGTGGCTTTCTGCGGCACGAATGTGGAATTCAAATACCGCTCAATTTTCCGCGAGGTCGGCAAAGTTTTTGGGCTTCCGAAAGACGAGCTAGACATGCTGGCAAAAAATCCCATGAAGCTCCACCAGACCAATTCCATTGTCAAGCTTGTGCAGGAATACGGCATGATGCTCGAAAAATATCCCAACATGCGCAGCATGCATTCCTGCGGAATCCTAATCTCGGAAGACCCGCTGACCAATTACACGCCGCTGGAAATGCCGCCGAAAGGTTTTCCCATCGTCTTGTTTGATATGCATACGGCTGAGGATATCGGTTTTGACAAGTTTGACATTCTCAGCCAGAGAGGCATCGGACATATTGATGATACCGTGAAAATAATTGAACAGAACAGAGGTATTCGCATCAATATCCGCGACAATAGAATATCAAAAAACGAGCAGTCCGCAAACGTATATCTTGCAGAAGGACGAACCATAGGATGCTTCTACATTGAAAGCCCCGCAATGCGCGGACTCTTGCGCCGTCTGAAATGCGATAATTATAAAACGCTTGTAGCGGCATCATCGATTATCCGCCCGGGAGTGGCACAGTCCGGAATGATGAAGGAGTATATCTTCCGCCATAACAACCCGTCAAGATTTGAATATTTCCATCCGGTCTTTGAAAAGGAGCTCGGAGAAACCTACGGCATTATGGTGTATCAGGAAGACGTTATAAAAATTGCCCTGCATTACGGCGGGCTCTCAGCTGCCGATGGAGATATCTTAAGGCGTGCCATGTCGGGAAAAGGACGCTCAAAAGCGGCGCTTCAGAAAGTAAAGGACGATTTCTTTATTGCTGCTGCCGCAAAAGGGCATCCCGAACAGCTGAGCCAGGAGATCTACCGCCAGATCGAATCCTTTGCGGGCTATTCTTTCTGCAAGGCGCACTCTGCCTCCTATGCCGTGGAGAGCTATCAGAGCCTTTATCTGAAGGTGCACTTCCCTATTGAATTTATGGTTGCCGTCATAAATAATCAGGGAGGATTTTACAGAACTGAAATCTATGTGCACGAAGCCAGAATGGCCGGCGCTGTTATCCATACTCCCTGCGTGAATAAAAGCAGATTTGAAACCGCGCTTTACGGTAGCGATATTTATCTGGGATTTATGCACCTGCAGGGCCTTGATTCCAAGCTCTCTCAGTTCATCGCTTTTGAACGCGAGAGAAACGGCATTTATAGATCACTGGAGGATTTCATAAACAGGGTGCCGATGGGCATCGAGAATGTAAAGGTGCTTATTTTCATAGGCGCATTCCGCTTTACGGGAAAAACCAAAAACCAGCTTCTGGTACAGGTAAGCCTTTTGATGAATAATTTCAAGCCTGAAAACCGCGGGCTTATGCTGATTCAGCAGCCAGCAAAAGAGTTCAAGTTGCCTGTCCTGGAGCGCTCGTTATTTGAGGATGCCTTTGATGAAATAGAGCTTTTGAATTTCCCGGTTTCCTGCACCGTTTTTGATCTGCTGCAGACCAGACACCGCGGGGACGTGATGGTCAAGGATTTATTAAAATACCATAAAAAACAGGTCCGCATGCTGGCTTATCTGATCTCCACCAAACAGGTGCCGACCAAAAGAGGCAATATGTATTTCGGGACATGGATTGATTATGAAGGAGCTTATTTTGATACTGCGCATTTCCCGGACAGTCTGGCAAATAACCCGTTTCAGGGAGGCGGCTGCTACCTGCTTTTAGGAACCGTGGAAATTGACTATCATTTTCCGACGATCACCATTTCCAGAATGGCGAAAATGCCATTTATCCCTGATCCAAGATATTCAGACTCAGAAAAAAGGTATACAACGCAGCACAATATCAAACAGGATGTCAGCAGCACCCACCGCCAGCCTTATCCGCAGGAACATGAAATTAATCTGCCGCGCCACAGAATGAAATTTTGACATTTTAGTTATGCAATGTCCTAAGAATGAATTAATTTTGATAGAGAAGAAAAAACAGAAAGAGGAAAACAAGCATGCCGTACATCAGTTTTCTGCTGTTTTTTTTTCTAAGCTTTTGTTTTCGCTTTTCATTTTCTTTAATAAGCCTTTCGATTCGTTTAATGTCTATTGGGTAAGATTCCATAAGATCGTTTATTCAAACTTAAGCTGTATGAAAAAGACAAAAGCCCTTAAAAGGGCAAATTAGTATCAGGATAAGACATTTTTAAAACAGCCTTTAAAACGGAATATTATGTGTTATTATACCCAGCAGAATGCCTCGATAGAAGATCTCAAAAGACGCTTTAATGCGGAACTCGACAATGAGGAAACCTATCTGCAGTCGGATTTTATAAACGGGTTCTCCCATCCAAATATCCCTGTGATACTGAATTCCTCTCCGCATCTAATCACAACGGATTATACTTGGGGACTTCTGCCTTCCTGGGCAAAAGACATCGAGTTCAGGAAAAACACCCTTAATGCCCGCATTGAAACCATTGACGAGAAAGCATCATTCAAAAATATAACGCACAACCGCTGCCTGATAATCGCATCTGCCTATTACGAATGGCACTGGAATGATGAAAAGGGAAAAAGCAAGGATAAGTACCAGATCAACTCGCAGGATGATGAAATCTTCACTTTTGCAGGTTTGTATTCGTCCTGGACGGACCCCGTTACAGATGAAATTAAAAACACCTATACCATGGTTACCACAAAAGCAAACAGACTAATGGACTTTATACACAACCATAAACATAGGATGCCTATTATGCTCAAAAAGCAGGATGAAACCGCTTGGCTGGACCAGTCTGTGGCTATTACCGAATTTGCCTATCCCTATGAAGGAAACTTAATCGCACTTCAGTCAAATTAATAACAGATTTATGAAACAGGATATCGATTATTTCAAGGGTATGAGCACCGAAGACCTGCATCAGAGATTTATGCAGAAGCTGTATTCTAAAACAGAATTCATACAATATAATGATCCTGATGATTTTTTCGATCCCGAACAGGAGTACGGGAACCATATAACACGGTGTATTGCCGAGGAAAGAAATTTTATAAGAGAATTAATTCGCACCGCATCCTCCGAAGCAGGAGCGCTACTGACAGACAAACAGATTGAAGAAATGGTGCAGAAGAAAAGAGAAGAGATAAACAAACTGACGGGATCGGCAATCGAAGATTATATTGAAAAGGTTTCAGTTACCTATATTGATCCTGTTCCGGAATGTGGCCAGAGATCTATTCTCTATAGATGGTTTTGCAGAATTTGGAAATATATAAAATCATTATTCAGCTGATAACTTCTTTAATTAAACCCAACTCTTTGTTCGTATAAAAGAAAACTGCTTGAAATATCCTGTTGTGACGCTGATACGTCAGCATCATTGGCTGGTAAAATTTAACTCAGATCCATTTTTCTTTATCACCAATATGAGAAAAGTTTTGCAAAATATACCGCAGAAAAACACCTTTCTTTCCGATTTAATTTCTGCTAGTACTAAATATTTATTGCCTAAATTTGTTGTTACGGCTATCAAAAGATTCATTCTATTATAGAGATAGAAAAAGAAAGGCGAAAGTGTTATAAAACTTATTCATAATACTCCATTCAAACATATTCTAATTGATTTTTTTACTGCAAAATACTGTGATTAAAATTTGAAATAATAAAACAATAAAAATTCAGCCATGTATACCTGCATTTACTGTAATTCAAATTATGATAAAAATACGGAACATGTCTTTCCTCTCGGCCTTGGAGGAGAAAACATCATGATGAACTGCGTATGCAGTTCGTGCAACAATGCATTTTCAAATCTGGAAAGGGAGCTTTACCAGAAATCTCCTATTGCCTTAATTAGAAGCTGCCAGGGAATTGTTGGAAATAAATCCCGAAACGCAGTCTCAACCTTCAAGGCCCCTATTCTCCTCTGTCAGGATGATATCTCAAAAGTGGTTTATGAAGTGGGGCAGTCTGAAAGTATGCAGGTTTACATTCGTCCGCAAATCATGCAGATTAATGATGTTTTTTATGTTGAAACTGACCAGCTGGACAACCTAAATACGCTAATGAAAAAATTTAAGGCATGGAAATATGGTAATTTACGCATTATCTTAAAACTTCCTGAATCCAAGCAGAAAGCATCTGAATATATTCAGATTGAAAAAATAGATAATAATTATTCGCATAAGCGCTTTTCAGAGCAACTGAAAATAAAAAATGAAATCTTCCTTAATCAAATACCAAATTCACATCATTTGCATAAATTCATGAATCCTCGAATATATCTTGACGACAGTGGAAATTTAAAAATCAGAGCAAAAACAAAAAAAGATGCAGTAAAATTTATTCTGGCACTGCTTAAATTCAGTGATTCCAAAAAGCTAATGACTTCTTATGGACCTATTACTGAAAGTATGAAGGAAATTTCAGTCGGTTTCGATTTCGACTCCAAAAAAAGTGAACAGGCACTGGTGAAAATTACCTTAAACACAATCTTCCATTATTATCCTGCTGCCAAATACCAGATAGTAATGCAACCCTATTTAGATTTTGTCAAAACGGGAGACAAAAAGTTTTCAGCGGGACTTGAGCGCAAAAACAGCATCCTTGATTCGGGAGTCAACACTCATAATATATTTCTTTATCAGACAAAAGCTTTCTTAAGTGCGCGGATCAGCCTTTTTAACGGACAGATAGCATATCAATTTCTCATTTCAGGTCTAAATGTAATGGAACAGAATAGATTTTCTCAGGTCATTGTGGATTATAAACTAAATAAAAATCTTATTAGAAACCATATAATAAATTAACAACCTTATCGTGATGGATTATATTACCAAAAATACATTTACAAAAGAGATCCACCCATGGCAGCCATTTGTGCCAAAAAATGCAGATAAACTAATATTGGGCACCTTTCCCACGCATGAGCGAAACAGAGGAACTTATAAATTTTACTACCCCAATACTAATAATGAATTTTGGAAGATTTTATTTGATATTGCAGGTTTAGGCCTAGAAGATTCACAAGAAAAGGATCCAATAAAATTAAGAAAACACGTTTTGACAAAATTGGGGCTTGGTATTGCAGATATCTGCACCGTAATATATAGGCAAAAGACCAGTTCAAATGACAATGCGCTCTTTCCTATTGAATTTACAGACATTTTCCTTCTGCTCGATAACCATCCCTCTATCAAAACGCTTATTGTGACAAGCAGCTCCAAAAACAGCAGCACATTAGCATGGCTGCATCAGTATTGCAATCTGAACGGATATACCTTTAAAATTCCAAAAGGCAGACTTCCTAAATCAACTATTTTAAACTTTACCAATAGGACTATAAGAATAGAAATAATACCTTCGTCATCAGGGCAATCTCCCATAAAAGGCAATGAACGGCTCGAAATGTATAAAATAGCGTTATTGAAAAGCACTTAAAAGGTCTTTAAAATACTTAAGAAATGGAAATTGAACAATTTGAAATTAATAATAAACAGATTTTTATCTGTGAGGAGCACCACCATGTACTCAAATTTTGGAATCAATTTAGAGATGAGCAGCCATATCTTCTAACATTTGATCATCACACCGATCTTCACAGAGCCTTCCAAGGATTCTTGAACACAGTATCATATTCAGGAAAGCAGTGGAAATCTCAAGAAGAGTGGGATCAACAACAATCCAGGCTGCTTGCAGAAATGTTTGGCGGACATTGGAATATAATTAATGATTTGAAGCATGATGAACATATAGATGCGGCAATCAGAGCTGGTATTATAAAAAAAGCGCTTGTTTATAGCCATGATTCGTATCACAACAAACCTGACCGGGTGTACTGCATAAATGGAAATGAAAATTATAATGGACAACCCGTCATCAATAATTCTCAATCTTACCACCTCCCCTCAACAATAATTAACAGTCCGGATCTTGAAAGAAGGTTGAGCCTCTTTGATCTCTGGATCCCGCGTGAAGAATGGATAAACAATTACATACTGGATATCGACTTAGACTTTTTCCAGACAAAGGAATCAATAACTCCAAAAGACACTGCTTTTTTTAAGGCACTTCTCCAAAAAGCCAAAGGGATATCCATTGCAAAAGAAAGCAAGTGGATTGCGGTATGGGCGTGTGAATATGATGCTGATTTAACAGTAAAGTTTCTTCTTGAAACTTTGTTGGATCTTATAAAAAAATAATACTTTTATGACGTTGTACTAATAAATCAATTATTGAACTTAAATGGAAAAACAGATTCTTGACAAAAATCAATGGCAACTACTAAGGACAAACTTTAACAATAACTATGATTATAATGACGACTGGAAAAATATTATAGAACTATTCAGAACTAGAATAGAAAACTATTACCTCTCACCAATAAACAAAATAAAGGTACCAGGTATATTAAAAGGTGAAGGCTTTGCGATATTGACCATTCAGTGTGCCTTAATAGAAATGTTTGCTGCTTTTAAATCAGGCCAAATCCATAATTACAGAAAAAACGGTAACAGGCCCTCATTTGAATACAAGGTAGCTGATCACTGTTTCATAAATTTTCTCCAGACTGAAAAAATATTTGAAAATCATTTTTATAGATATAGTGCAGGAGGCGTAAAGATTCTAAATGATCCTTTTAAAGCGAAAGATTTTTACAGTAGTGTGCGCTGCGGTTTGATGCATGAAGCAAGAACAAAAGGAAGCTGGGTGATTAACGCTAAAAGAGTATATAAGGGCACTGAACGTATATTTATAACAGAAGACAGCGGTACGATTCGTGTCGACAGAAATATTTTAAGCAAGTTGCTTAACGAATATTTTGATAATTATCTGCTCGAACTTTCTGCTCAAACTCAAATTGGAAATAATTTACGAAGATTATTTGCGAGAAAACTGGATCATCTTTACGATATTGCTCCTGATTCAAATAATTATGACTGGTGGCAGGACAACTAAATATCTTCTAATAATCGTTATTAAAACTAAGACGAAATATATGCAATCAATACATATTTATAAATAAATCTGTAAATCAGTCCTTCCTATACACTCTTCAAAAATAGATTTAATTTGAAGTTCCATTTCTTCTTCCTGCGCTTGACATTTTTCAATAAAAGCAGTACTAGAAGAGTTAATAACTTCAGCAAGCCTGCTATCTAATGAGGTCTTTTTAATCGAATACCAGTGCTCAACAATATCAAAGCTCTTTGAAAGTCTTAAATTTCTACTTTCTAATGCAAATGTAATCACTGTTGAAGTGGAAGTTTCCAAATCCTCATCATCAGTATTATCAAATCCAAGTTCAAATATTTTATTTATAAATAAGTCAAAATATAAATTTTTATTTATAGAGTCTAGTGTTATTAAATTTTTTAAAAGATCGAGGTTTGATGCATTAGATATACATTCAATATTATCAATAATATGCTTTTGGATGAAATTAATCAAATCTGTATTTTTAGTTTCATACATTGTACTTAAAAATGTATCGCTTTCTGTATATCTATCATTCATCAGTTGAAGAATAAGCAGTAATGACATAAATTTCAAATTCGTATCGTCACAATCCTTTACAATGGCTTCAAATATTTTTTCATGATTTATCCATAATCCATTCCTAGTACTCTGAAGCTTAAATATATCCTCAAAAAAGACCAGTACAGCTAAGGTAAAATTCTTTTGTTCTGGGTGTTCCAAATAATATTTTAAAATTGAATCCCACAAAACTTTATTTATATTGGAGTAGCTCTGCACAGAATAATTAAGATAAGTGGTATATATAATATCTCCCATTAAATTATCCGGTATCATCTCGATAACCTCATTTGCATTCTTATCCTTAGTTACGTATCCTAAGGCTGCCATTTGAACCTCATCGTTTGCTTCACTATTCGTAAACGCCATCACTTTTGCCATAAGGCAGCTAGTTCGGATTTTCTCCAAAACTAGTTTGAGTTCTTTCTTATTCAATAATTTACTTTTGCTCACCAACTGATTTATGATACTGCTCTGAAACGATTTATCATCGAACTCTAGTAAACTTTTAATCATTTCTAAACGCTTAATTCTTTTGATCTTTTCAAAATTTTCATCAAAAAAAGAAAAGAAAACCTCACCCAGACCTGAACGTCGATCGGGATCTTTAAAGTATACTTTTAACCAGTCGATAAATGCATTCAACAAGTTTGTTTTGCATATATCTGTTACTAGCGCCTCATTTAATGTATTGTGAAAACGGCCATTATTAATCCTTATGTCAGATGGCAGGTACTTAAATAATATCGGCATTAGTTCTCCCCACAAATACCACATAGGTCTGCGGGCTGTAGGTTTGACTTCATACCACCAGTCAAATGTTGCACTGGTGTAGCCCGCTGAGAATTGTGTAAAAAAAGTAACGGCGCCATAAGATACAAAACGGTCATCAAAAATAGAACGCATAAAATCAAAAATTTCTTTTTGTTTGCTTTTATCCTTTAAGTAGGGATAAGAACGAAAAAGTCCTTTTATAAGTTGAAATTTTACAAAGGCATCATTTTCATAATAAATTTCTTTGAGTTCGTTGAAAGTATCTATATTTATGCTGGCCGCCAGAAGGTATGCAGCAAATTCACGAATAAAAGCCTCGTCATAATTCAGAAAGGTTTTAATCGCTTTTATTTCATAGCAAAGCGGTTGGGGATTCGTTCTGCTGGCCCTAATCATTGATTTCAACATCAAGGCTGCAGTTTCAACTGGCAATAAACGCACATCTTCCATGAAATCTGCCCATGCATTTTGAGTATCCTTTTTACTCAAACACTCATTTCCGAACCAGCCAACCTCAATATGCTTAAAATCTGGTACGAATACAATATTGTCCTTCCAGAAATACTTTGTACTCCCATATTCAAATCGATTCTCAAATATACTCCTTAATCTGTCTTTACTCTCTGCATTCAAAAAATCAAAACAAGAGATTAAAAAAAGAGCTGCTTCATCACGGACTATAACAAATGTAGAATTTGCCGCCATTTCCGCTATTGCTATAATCTCCTGATGATCAGAAGTTTTAGAGGTGTTTTTAAATAGCAAATATAGATTTCTTACACCTTGAAGCGCCATTTTTGGATTAAGACATCCAACTATCATTTTTATTTTTCGCAGAGAAGCTGTAAATCTCATAGGATTGTCGCCTGACCATAATTTACGAGCAGCCTCCTGGTAGACAGGATGCGCAAAAACAAATTGCTCACCATAGGTCGTCAGATAACCTAAATCTATAAGATTAGAGACAGAATTTAGGAACGCTTTATTTACATTTGATTGTACTTTGTATTCCGCAATTTTATAATCGGCTGATTTTCCTATAGCTATACCAGAATTAGACGAGTTTATTTTATTAATGCCCGGAAAATAATCTTTCTCGTCCGCATCTATATATTCAAGATCAACCTGCAACGGTCCAAAATTTGTTGAAGCTCCCAATGCTAAAATCTCCATAGCTTGAATTAGATTTGGATCTCTTTTAATCAAATCTGTAATACTCTGGGCGTTGAATTGTGCTAAATGCCTGAGTTCATCTAATGTTGACGGAATTGATCTATAAGAACCTCCTCTCGAAAGGAAAGCAAGCTGTCCCGGTTGTAGCATATCTTTGTCTGAAGAAAACGAAATTGCCTGTCTGACTAGCTTATTTAACTGCGCTGGGACTTTCTTCCCTGAATCTGTCAATTGAGACCATATTTCAAAAGCCTTTGACTTATCCGTTAAAGTTAAATCATGCCAGTTGTATGCCGACAGACATCCACTTGCTGACAATTTATCTGTTAGCTGTAGCGTTGCTGTACAGATCAGGTAATGGTCTCTATTAGGAGATATTTTACGAACAAAATTTTCAAGTTTTTTCACTTCGCCATAATCAATATCAGAAGGATACTGTCCAATAGGATCTTCCAAATAACAGATTCGCCCTTCCTCTTGTCTTCCGCTAAAAACGAACTGTTCAGCTGCTCTTATATCACTAGTTATAAAATAACTAAATCCTGGAAATTCATTATGTAGCTCTCTTACTACTTGATGACATCTCTGGGTCTTTCCGCATAATGACGCACCAGAAAGGAGCAGCAGTTTATTCTTCTTCAATTCATCAAGAAGGATATCTTCATTTCCGATTTTTACATAAGGTTGAAAAATCTCAGGTTGAAAAGATAAATTTTTGTCAATTAAAGAATTTAAATCATCTAGAATATTATAATCAGTCCCTGAAGAATTCCTAATAATCTCCAATAACTGAAGAACTAATGTTTCCTGATACGAGACTGCAACTTTGGATTTACTTAATAAAATTCCAATCTTCTCTCTAATGGAAAAAGCGTCAAGTTGATCGACTATTGTTATTTTATCAAGCAGCAGTTCAATTTCTTCAATATTTAGTTTTTTAAGGTGGTTTTCAACAAATTTATTTCGTACGTCGGAGTCTGCCTGACATTTAATGACTGCTTCTGTAAATTCTTTAAGCACTTTCTTAGTTCTTTTTTGCTGATGCTTTACCAGATTAGTATTATTGGCAATGATTGATAAATCCTCGCAAAATTGTTCAGCTCTTGCGGAAGTAATAATGAAATATTCATCTGTTACTTTATCGTTTAGTTTTGAAAGAACATAAAGATCATTACTGTAAGGATCAAACTTAGTAATGCATTTTAAAAAATAATTTTTATTAAGCGCAGGCTTTCTTTCTTTGCATTCAAATTCAAATTGCACATCTATGCCTTTTTCTTTGAAGACCAAACAAATATCCCCTTTACCTTTACTATCAATAATTACTGACTTAACTGTTTTAAAGCTTCTATAGAACAGATATAAATACAGACCTGTTAAATACTGGTAATGGTATCCGGAAGGACCAGCTTTCGTTACACTCATAAAATATATTCTTTTACTGACATATTAATCTAGACAACGTTTAAAAAACTGCATAAAAAATTTCTACATCCAAAAATGCTAATGACCAAAAATATTGACATATCGAAAATATCAAGAAAACGTCTATACTTTTTACAAACATTTTATGCATATAAACGCCTAAAATAGCATTAGGATTTATTTGAAGTAAATATAGCAATTACAACGAAAGTTAGCAGAATTTTCAGTCAAAAGGACTAGATGCACTAAGAAATAATAGTTTGCAGGCACCGATGCCCTTAAATTTGTCAAGAAATCTCTCTTTCCCAGTCCAGAAAAGTACCAAACAGTAAAACATTGAAATCACTCTAAATTAATTACTCAATAGTTACACTACTCCATTCATAACAGGCATTAAATGAGCATATTTCTATTCTTGAAAACTAAACATCAGAATATTAAGATAGTAACTTAATTTTAATTATATTTATCCATTGCTTTTAACGGAAGCGAGCCGTCCATCACAGCAAAGCTGTATCAGCACCGTCTTATTTACAATTTCATTGTCGAAACTTAATTCTCGTTTCGAAAAGTGGAAGGTGGACGACATTTTTTTACGAGATTTAAAATCACAATGAAAATGAAACAGAACAAAGCAAACCACAGTGAAAGCTACTTAAAACGTCAGGCTAAGAAAATCAAAAAACAACAAAATATTACACACATTCAAGCATTGGATGTTGCCGCCATAGAGGCCGGATTCACTAATTTTAAGAATTTTCAAAACAGTATTACAAGAGAAAATGCCTTAAAACCCAGCATCGTCAATAAGGGAGATATCACAAGCAAAAAATTAAAGCTCACGCCAGTAAAAAAAATTGATCCGTATCGCAATCTTTTAGTGGCAGGAGTAAATGAACTCCTAAAGAGGAAACTGATTTCCCTACATAGTCCTGGAAATCTGCACGAAAATGATGAGAAGGGACACATTTTTGCAGAAGTTTTCGGATATCCTTCCGTTATAAAATGGCGTGACATAGGATTCGGTGAACTTGAAATTGCTGTATGGTGGAAATACGACCACAGCAGACATCCGCAAGCTGAGCTGCAAGGTAGAAGTCGGGAAAGTTTCAATAACACTAGTCCATTAGCTCGACGAGAACTTTACAAAAATTTTGTTGGAGTAACTATTACCGGCTGGCTAGAGAGGCAAAAAGGCAAACATCTGATGGGGAAAGACAGGGAACGTTTTGTTGATGTTTACACAAGAAAGGGTGAAAAATCAGAATTAGAGAAAATGCCTTCTCAAAAGCCTTTAGGATTTGAAGCAGAAGGTAAATTTTATTTTTAGAATAAAATTAAAATCACAAAAAAGCCTGCATTTTTGCAGGCTTTTTTATTCTAGGTTGTAATTTTTACTTATCGATCAAAAAACCATCCGCTCTTTAAAAAACATTAACTTGAAAAATTTACAAACCTAACTTTCAAAATTAACAAGTATAGGAGCAAGTACAAATACCTGAATTCATTTATAGTAATGCTCGAAATACAAAATCAATAATTTTAATAATCATTCAAAAATTTAAAGAAATAAATACTTTCGAGTAAAAATATGCTAGTTAAAACCCTATTAATGAGATGTTACAAAAAAGATACAGACTTGCAAAGAATTTAAAATAGTTATCGCACTAATAAAAAAACGCTAATTGTATACTGATAAGTGCAAAAAAAAAACAGTCTTAATCTTACTATATATAATATTAAGAAGTGATTTTTTGTATTTTTAAACCAACTAATCTTTTAATTATGCAAAATAAATACATAAAACAATTTATGAGTGCATCCTCTTTAAATTATTTGCAATGTTAAAGCTGGATTGTTTTCTTGCCGGAAAAGGTGATAGTTTTTTACTCACCTGGAATGAAGAAGGTCCACATCGACTTCTGATTGATGCGGGAAACCAAAATACTTATCGATTTTTTAAACCCATAGTTCAAGATTTTGGTAAGGACGACTCTATACTTGTAACTCATGTAGATTATGATCATGTTGGAGGTTTTTTTAAATGGTTGAGCGATAAGGAAACCAAACTTAATCCTGCATTAAGAGTTTTTATGAATACTCCACAGCTTGTTTTTGCGCCTTCAGATTCCGATCTAGTTGGAGTGGAACATGGCGTAAAGTTGGAGGAACTTCTATTTACTCGTGGCATACATTGTACACCTCTCTATTTAGACCAGACTGATGGTAATTCAATTACCATGCACGGGTTAAAACTACAGATTCTTTCCCCAAAGAAAGAAGTAATTGATACATTGGTGTCCAAATGGACTGCCAATGAAATTTATCAACAGTATGAACAAGCGAGAAACCAAGTTGACAACAAAGTAGCTACACGTGACGAATTATTAATTGAAAGAAATCATATTCTATCCAATCAGCCTGTGCCACACAATTGGGAAACAGATCTTCTCAATGCCAGCTCCATCGCTTTTACAGTAGAATATCAAGATTTTAGGCTCTTATTTCTAGGTGATGCTAATCCGGAACTTATATGTGAAGAATTAGAACTCAAAGGGCATACAAAAGAGAAACCTCTAGAAATTGATTTATTTAAAGTAAGCCACCACGGCTCCAAACATAATACAACTCAAGACTTATTGGAAAGAATAAAATGTTCAAAATATTTGATCTCGACTGACGGAACTGGGCCTTATTACCATCCTTCAAGGGAAACTTTAATATTAATAAGCACCTATGGCAGAATTTCAAATGACCATCCCATTACAATTTATTCGAATTACCCTTTGCCTTTGGACAAACTTTTAACGCCTGAAGAGCAAGAAACACTTAATTTGGATTTTCAAGTAATTAAATTTTTAAAATTTCCTGAAGAATGATTACTCCTAATTTAAATACCACTACGGGTCTAATTCATAAGGATGGCAAATTTATTGGTAGTTCAGTAATTTTCCCATGGAATGGAGATCTACTATGTTTAACAGCAAGTCATAATTTATTTGGAAAAAAATTTGACCAATCACCCGACCTAAAAAAATGGAATGTCGTAGATCATACTGGTCTAGCACATCCGATTATTGAGTTAGTGGGAAATCACGAATTGGCAAAAGAACATGATATTTTAATTCTTAAATTAGATTGCCAATCGGCTCTCGCAAATTTCATATGTCCAAAATTCTGCTCAATTCCAAAAAACCCTGCACATTCGCTAATGTTTCGCGGAAAGTATGAAAGCTCTAAAACTTCGGTGACTCACAGAAAATTAACTTTCAATACAGATTGTGATAAAATTACCTATCATTTCCTATGTGATGTCGATAAAGTTCTTTTAACTAATAATACTTATAGTTCTGGTAGTGACTGGTTAGGCGGATGGTCAGGCTCTGGGTTGTTTATTGAAAATCATAAGGAACTAATATGCGCAGGAGTCATGACAGAAATTCCAAATAAAGGAGATGACGGTCAAATTCAATTTGTAAGTGTAACGGCTTTATCTGCTCTTAACATTTTAGGAATAGAACTTCCAATAATGAATTCAGAGGAATTAAATTTCGACGCTGCCCTGAATGCAAGTTCATTAGAAGCTATTTTTGACGCTATTGATGAGGATGCTATTACTGAATGGGAGAATAATGATCTTAATAAACCGCAACTTGAATATATCAACGACAAACTTCCTAATGTATATCCCAAAGATCAATTAGAAAAAAACAAAAGGCATATTATAAAAAAAATGCTTCTTGGTAAAGCATACATTACTGCTGAGTTACGTAATAATGAACAATTGTTTGCTCTATATAAAGATGCCTACCGAGTTTATGATCTAGAAGATAAAAACATCTATGCCAATGATAAAATGGAGGCTCGTCTTGGAGTTACAAAGATTAAGAATGAATATGAAAGTTACTTACGTGATTGTTTAGGTTCTGTCTTTTCTGTCTCGGATGTAAAGCTTTTGGCATTTTATGGAATTAGTGAATGGATTGCAGATTGTAGTTTAAGCATCTTAGGTAATGAATGAAAAAATAACAATAAAAGGAAATAAGATCAAGATTCTTGAAGGTTATCAAGACAACGATCAGATTAATATATTGATGATCTTACTGATTATAAAATATTCGGTTAATGGAAAAACGCTTTCAGTACCTTTAAAAAAGATCGCCTTTATTTTGGATGCCGTAAAGAAAAATGTTTCCGTAAAAAAGCTATCAACTTTGCTTTCTTCCCCTTGGGAAATTTCCGGTTCATTGCGTAAAAACATAATTTTATCGCATGAGAAAAAATATTTAGTAATAAAGGACAATAACGGAGTTATTAGTTTTGGATTAAGCATTACAGGATTATCCATAGTCACAGAAGTGGAAGAAAACAATATAATGCCAGAAATTCGTAAAGAAATTATGAAATGGTGCAAAGCTGTTAGTATGACCGAACTTAAAAAACAACAATTAATCTGGTAGAAAATGATCAAGATTCACTCAATTAAAGCCTTGGTTACAGAAACTGAGGGTGGAAAATTTGGTTTCGAATACAGTTTTAGTTCTGGACTAAATATTCTTTCTGGCGACAATTCTAGTGGTAAATCCACTGTATTGTCTTGCATCTATTATTGTCTAGGGATGGAGCAATTGGCTAGCTATGGTAATTCTGACGGACTAAAAGAATGTTTAAAGACTAGTTTCAAGTACAATAACCAGAACTTTAATGTTTTTGAATCGTCCGCACAACTAGAAATCAGCAACCAAGATGGCGAAATGGCTATAATTACAAGGGTTATCAAATCTCACTATGAAGAAGACCCTAATTTGATTAACGTCCAGATCAATGATGGATCACCTGAGGAAAAGTTTATACACGCAGCAGGTGATACTGACCATTCTAACGGCTTTTATAAATGGCTTTCTGATTTTTCAAAAATACCAATACCGCTTTTTGTCGATGATGACGGAACTACGCAAAAAATACTGTACCTGCAGCAGATATTTGCGAGCTCATTCGTGGAGCAGACAAAAGGCTGGTCAGATTTCTTTGCACAGATTCCTGTTTTTAACACAAAAAAAGCCAAACAAAAAATTGTCGAATATACGTTAGGTCTTAGCGGATTAATAGAAGAGTTTGAACTCGATAAACTAAAGCAGCGCGAAAAGGAATATAAAAATGTTTGGACAAATACTGTCGAGACTTTTCAAACTATTACGTCATATTACAATCTGATAACCGCGAACCTTACAGAAACGTTTACAGCTGAGCTTTCTCCGGCAAAAATCGCAAAACTTGATTTGCAGACTAGAGATACCAAAGGCAATTATAGTACCTTAGAGCAAATAATATCAGAACTCAATGAAAAAAGTCGGATTTTAACTATAAAAAATACCTTGGAAATTTCCAAGGTAACCAGCGATGAAATTTTGTCAAAACAAGAGGAAACAAGCAAAAAATTAGCCCTTTTAAATAAAGAACTACAGAAAGTTAATGAACAGCAAGTCAATGAAGAAATAAAAATAAAAAATTATTTAAGTACAGTTGATCATTTAAGCAGGGAGATTGAAGCTCTCGAGGGGATAAACAAACTTAACCAGCTACAATCTTTTCATGTTGGAGCTGTGGAAAATTGTCCAGTCTGCAACTCATCTTTACTAACTAATCCCAACATCGAACTTAAAAATATTGATCGAGTTGACGGCTCAAAATCAATATCATTTTATAAGTCCGAACGCAGCTTATACGAATCGTATCTTAAAAGTTCACAAAATCTTAGTGAACGCTTTGATAAAATAGTCAATTATTACCAAGAGAAGATTGGTGAATTAAAAAACACTCTGTCTATTCTAGACAAAGAACTACTGGACGATTCACGAATTCCTTCACGAATAAGCATTGACGAAGAAATGCGCATAAAGTTTGAACTTGAAAAAATGACTAAGATTAGACATCAATTTAAGAGATTTAAGACAGACTTAATGCAAATCTCGGAAAAACTTGCACAAATTCGAGCAAGAAAAGAAGTGCTTAAACGCCATTTTGAGCTTGATCAGAAAAAGATATATGATTTCAAAAATCAATTTATTGACTATTTGGATAAATTTGGCTATTCCAAAGAAATACTTTCACGTATATACATTTCTCAAGAGGAATCAAATAAACTATTCCCAGTTGTAAGCGTCGGCACCATAACGCCGCAGCCTATTAGATTACTATCGTCAGCTAGTGATTTCATTCGTGCACAGTGGGCATTCTATATGACCTTATTGGTGAAAGCTGAACTGCATCTTGGAATCTTAATTCTTGACGAACCAGGACAGCATGCAATAGCATCTGCGGATTTAAAACAATTGTTAAAGGAAACCAGCAAGAATAAGAATCGGCAAATATTGGTTGCAATTTCGAAAGAAGATAAAGTAACAATTTCTGAAAATGGTCAAATTAAAAAGGTAGAGGTGGATCTTTTAAACATTCTTGAAGAAACTAAATTAGTTAAAGATCAAGACTATAAAATTAATATTATCGATTCGCATAATCGAAAAGACAAATGCATTCAACCTATGCAACATTAATATTCTGCGTTTTTAATGAAAAAAAGTATTAAACTTCCCAGTCATACTGGAGAACAGCCCATTCGCGTCTTAAAGCACAATATAAGTAGTAGGTTTGAAAATTTGCATGGTGATTTTGCGAAGGAAATCCAAGAAATGATAAATTCTGGCAAACTTTTTCCTGGTATTTATTATCACGTTTCACCTAGAGCAATAACACAGAATCAGAAGCCTTATGTTGATGAAACAGGTAAAGTTAATATTCATGAAACCTTTATGTCATTTGTCTGGATAAATTGCTTCAGTTTATTTATTATGTATGAGGAAGGTGTTGCTAAACCAATGCAAAAAAAGCAGGGGCAAGCAAATATAGAGGAAGTGAACGTAGCTTTATTAAATATAACTGAAGAACTTTTTCAGTATGGTAAATCTTTAGTAGTATCTTATTCCCCTTGGGACAAAAAATATTTTCCCAATCCTGAAGAATTTTCAGAGGAAGAGGAATTTCATGTCCTTAGAACTAATAGTTTATATATGTATGCTATGACTTTTATATTAGCACATGAGTACGCGCATCTAGAATTAGACCACTTCAATAAAAAGAATCAAACTAGTATTGATAAAGAGATTGAAGCGGATAAACGAGCAATCGAGTTGCTTTTGAATTGTCGGGATGATGAAAATAAAAAAAGTGTTGAATACGGCCTTCTTATGGGTTTTGTTAGTTTGCTATTCTTAAAGGATAATGTTTACGGACAAGAAACTCATCCTGATACTGATGAAAGAATAAAAACTTATCTCTCAATCTTAGATGCACCTCCTGAGGAACCAATCTGGGGAGTAGCCACCTTAGCGATAAAACTTTGGGATAATCAATTTCAACTTGGTTTTTCTTATCCAACTTTTGTAGATGATTTTAAGCAATTTTTTTATCAAATGTGTTCTCAGATCAAAAGTAGGTAGCTTTGCTAATCAAATTTTATGAATTAATATGTAGCTCTGGCCAGTAAAATAATAGGAAGACGCGAAGCAGCGAGTATTGTAGTTGTATTATCTACCGCTATTCTAGCGGGTAGTACTGGGTATTCACTTGTTTAAATAGTTAAACACACTTTAAGCTAATTTAAAATTAACTGAAAAAAAATCAAGATAAACGCTGGGAAATATAATTTACAAGATGTAGATTACTTTCCTGAACCGTGTCCTATCCAAAAGCCGAGGGTTTTTCCAAAGTAGGATTAAAGGTGAAATCCTTTTATTGAATTCTTCTAATAAAAATTCGCTTATGCTTTTTGCGAATGTGGAAAGCCAGTAATTGGAAACCATAGAACTTTCGCGCAAAAAATGAAATTCATTCGATCCAGGTGACTTAAAAAAAATGCGTCAAAATATCATTGGCTGATTTTAGCTCTTATAAACAGAAATCTCTTTCAGATAAAAAAACGGATGAAGAAGCGCACAATCAGGTAAATAAATTAAAGCCGGCATAATGCCGGCTTTTTTCGTGGCCCAGACACTTTAGGGCAATACTGAACAATCACATGGGTCATTACTGCTACTATAGATTTTTATATTACATATTCCCGTGCAGGAAAATCTTATGCTCCCTGCTAAATGCTGCGGTACTTTTGAACCGTGTTTTTCTCTGATAGATACTTAGAAGTCGTGCTTTAGTAGATAACTCTGAATTGACATGTCAAAAATATTATCCTCAATCACAACCTGCTCGAAAATTCCGACCTGTATCTCTGCATCCAGCAACTGCTCATTCATCGCCTGCGCTTCAGCGATGTAAAGATTCCATGAAAGTATGTCAATTTTATCTTGATGCTCAAATAATAATTTTGCCAGCTCCAACTCCGAAAACGATGCCTTTGCTAGATCTCCCCATTTTGCAAAGCATGCAATCTTGGCAATAACGTGTTGGGCATTCATCAGTGTAAAATTTTCCTCGTCGATGCCATAATCAGTAATGACATCATAGATATGAAAATACTTTGGCGAATACTCGTAATTAAAATCGCCACCTGTGTTTTCAGAAATTACTTTTTGGGTCTTAAAATCTCTAAATAGATTTTTTGCTTGTAGTTTGAAAAAGTCAATAGGTTCCATAATATAATCCTTTTAATTTCAAAGATTATTATCCAAGGATTTTGCGTTTGTATACTATGGTGGGATAATAAGCTCTGAAGGTTATATTATCTATCTTTTGGCTGATAAAATCTTTACACAAACGAGCAGGCGTACCAAAAAAACCTTATACAAATATATAACTTTTTTTGTTATTTATATAAAATCATTTATTTTTTCTCAGGCTAACTCCTTTATTCAGTACTTAGTATCCTCAAGTAATAGTCCAATTCCTAGTTATTCAAACGAATATATTAATAGAAATATGATTCGTAAAAAAATAAAGATCAGATTGATTGATTGAAAGACTTTTTCCAAAGTTTTGGATTTGCGACAGAATCATGCCAAAGTTTCTATATAGAAAAAAATCCCGAAAATTCGAGACCTTAGAAGTTTAAACAATAGTATCTTAAACAAAGAATTAGATCGCTTTAATATAAATATGGGTGCAAAATCGGTGCACCTACATACAGGGCACAATTTAAAAAACTATAATACAGCTAATTGAAATCTTAAGTTGAAATCATTACTACACCAAAAATGCTATAAAAATCATTAATTTAACACCGCAATACTGTATTAATGAATAATGATTTGATTATCTATGTTTGAGTTGTGTTATCGCTAAAGCGAAAAAATCTTCACATTGATGCTTTTTATTTCAGTTGAAATTTATTCTTCAAGTTCACATCTCGAAAAGTTAAAATAGAAATTAAAAATTTTTTATGTTAATAAATTTATCTTGGTAAAATAATAATAACTTTTACTTTTATAAAAATATTAACAAGCAACATGTCAGAAGAAATTTCTAAAAAGTCAATAATAGATTTGAGCACAGTAATTGCTGTAGGTGGTATAATTCTTTACCAATTAGGTTGGCTTTATTGGGAAACTTTTTTTAACAGCTTAAATATCGATAGTTCATTTATTGATATTCCAATAGAAAAAATTATATCAACCACTTGGTGGACTATTGCTGTTGTCATAATCGTGTTTCATAGAGTTCTTGACCTTATATCAACTAATAAACATATAATTCCACTTTCTGATGGTTTATTGTACGTAGCTCTTGCATTAGCTCTTCTATATTTTGTCTACAATACTGAAGATATATGGTACACTTTAGCAACTATAACATTTTTCTTAGTAATATTTAGTTTAGAATTTATAAAAAGATTTTTAGGAAGTATAACAGGCAAAAAATATATGTACGCCGTAGCTATTATTATGTATGTACTTGCTTTCTATTTTTATTCAAGTAAAGCAACAAAAGATGCTAATATTATAAAATCATATAGGTATAACGATATTGAAATTATAATGAATGAAGGAAACAAAATTATAAAGGGAAAATTTATTTATTTTATGAATGACAAGTATTTTGTGTTGAGTCAAAACAAAGAAAAAAAAATAGTAACCTTAGTTATTAACAATAGTGAAATTAACCACACTACGTTATTAACTTCAAAATCTAAATAATCTATGACTAACGAGGAAATTATAAATTTTACGCAGGAAAATTATCCATATATAATAGTATTCTTCCTCATTTTATTCTCTGTCGAAATTATTTCAAAGATAGCTGCAATTTCCAAAAAGCTACCAGCTTTTTTAGTCACTTTTGAACATTACAAACCCATCGCATTTTGCAGAAAATTTTTAATCTATATTTTTCCAGTACTGATAATAGCAGGTTTTATTTTCATTTACCGAAATTCGCTTGTAACTTTTGGGATAACGGGTCTCTTTATAATCTTTTGCACAATGTATTCGATGATATTGATTTTATTATTATTGAGTACAATACAACACACAACTTCCTTACAAATAAAATATAAAAAGGAGGAACAAAATTTATATGTAGAAACATTTGAAAATATTTATAAAGCAATTGACACACTTGGTAAAGCAATTACGGAAAAAGACAAAAAGTAAATTAGTATTATTTGAGCATTGTTCTTTTCGACTTGATACGTTTTCTGCCCAAAAAAGTTAAGACCAATTTTACAGATCCTTTACCAGTTAAAGTTTCGTGGCATAATCATGAAACACTGCGTTTTATAAAATCAAAAACTTAGCAAAATTAAGTCTTGTCGAGCTTAGTTTCGGATCGATGTAGCAACGAAAATCAGCATAAATATTACACTCTGAGTTTTGTGGCAGAATCGTGGCACATTGAATTTTTGACGACCGTATAGTCAACAAAATCAAGTCTTAACATTTTTAGGTTCGAAACTTATTAGAGTCCCTTGTAAAAAAAAAGAAACCATTAAATTATTCAAAGAATAGGAGGATTGATTCTCTTATTAAAACCACTTGTTAATTTGCTGTTCTACTGAAGCAAAAAAGTGATTTAGTTCTGTCATATTGAATTGCTCTAATACTAGTTTCAAAAGTACATGTAAACGTATATTGACAGTATCTTCATATTCATTTTCAGAATGTCATCTCTATTAAATGCCAACATAGATCGGTAATGGAATTCTGAATCGTATTAAATTCCGTTAACTTTTTGAATCGTTCTTAAATTTCATCTATTTTCTTATCAAATTATATTTTAATTGGGAAATTAGAATTTCTCAACAACATTTCAGAAATATTTCTATTAATTAATTCCAATTCATTTAACAAAAAGTCATTAATTGATTAAGGTTATTCTTTATAAAATTTAGCAATATTTGTAAAAAACAGAATATTATCAGATAAACAGGTATAAATACGTACTGCATATTATAACTAAAACTTTTTCTTTGTTTTCAGTTTAAACCTTTTAATTCTTCCGTAAATCCTATTACAAGACATAAAGGTTTTAGAATATTCTCATAAAAAAATCGTAGCAATCTGGAAATTCAATTTTCAGCTTTACCTAAAAAGTAAAACTAATATATGGAATCTATTACTATAATTCTTGACAAAAGCATAAATGCACAGGCTTACGGAATCAGCGGTACAGCGGTTTCTCAAAATACAACGACAACATACAGAGGGACTCTTGTTCATAATAAGGAATTTAAAAGAGCAAAAGAGTTAATCGAAGACTTCATACCGCTTGATGGTGAAGATGAAAAAAAGAATCTGCATAATACCATTACGGTACTAGGTACCAGAGGAAGTGGGAAAACGTCTTTTCTCTTATCGGTTAAAAGAGAACTTTCCAAGAATCAAACCGGCAAACAACTTCAAATACTTGATATTATTGATCCTACTCTTATTGAAGAGAAAGGACACGTTTTTCTAAATGTAATTGCTATCATAAAAGAATTGATAGATAAAAAACTTAATTTAGTGGAATGCGAGCCCTCCAAAAAACCTGCCTACAGCCGCAAGGAATGGCGCTCAGCTTTAAACAAGCTAGCTGCCGGCTTACCTTCCATTGATGGTATTGGAAGTAATGGTATGGACAGTTGGCAGGATCCGGAATTTGTAATGGATAATGGTCTTAAAGCAGTACATGCATCACAGGATTTAGCCGATAATTTCAATGAATTTCTTCGCTTATCACTTGCCATTTTAGAAAAAAAAGCTTTTCTGGTAATGTTTGATGATATTGATGTTGATGCTACAAAAGGCTGGGCAGTTTTGGAGACTATCAGAAAATATTTTATTGGAGGAAGATTAATTACAATTGTCAGCGGAGACAGTCAGCTTTACTCCACTGTAGTGCGCCAGCAAAAATGGCAGAATTTTGGTGCCGAAATCTTAAAATACGAAGGAGAACGTCTCGGAAAACTTGCAGTCTTCAATGATATGATTACTGAACTGGAATCACAGTACCTTCAAAAGGTACTTCAGCCAAAAAATAGAATTCATCTCTCGACAATTGGAACAAGCAAACGATACGAAGAGAACAAGAAGTTTTATATTTATGAAAAAACAACTGCTGAAATACCTGAAAATGATAGTGAGAATGAAATAAGCAGTATCTATAATAGAATTCTAAGATACTTCGGAATCAATAACGGTTATCAGGCCAAAGCCTACAGTGATTATCTTCTCGAACTTCCTTTGAGAACTCAGGTACAGTTTTTAAATTTATTTGATTTGAAAACTGGTGCATTCAAGAGAGATGATGCCAATATCGTGCCGTTAACTGATATTTTTTTAAGTGACCTCTATGCTAAAAACATTGAGATCAATACCGCAATACGATCTCCAAAAAATTTAAACAGACTAATACTGGAGTTTTTACTTCGTGAACGTAAACTTGAAGAACTTTATCAGCTTCAGCCTATAACCACAGCTGATAATCTTAATGCAAGCTTATTGAGTCTTAATTTTTTATCGTCCTACAATATGCAGAAGGACGAATCTCTTATTTTTGATTATTTTATCAAAATAGGTTACACTCGCAATCTGTTACCTCTTTTAGGCTATTCAGAAAAGACAAATAACGCCTTGTCACCTTCTATAGAAGATTTATGCAATAACACAGTAATTTTAAATGATAATGTTCTTAAAGATGTCGTTGGCAAAATTATCGCGTATTTACGTGGGACAATTGATCTAAAACAATCAAGTAGCGAAAAAGTATCACAGGCGGGGACTATACCTCTTTTTGGGCTCGCCTCTAGTGTCAAGAGAAATACTAAAGCTACAACAGACAGAATTGACAGCGTACTTAAAAATGGAAATGCCGATTATGTAGAACAGAGACTAGTATACATGCCTCTAAGTTCTAATCAATATATTTATAAACAAGCATCGCTTTTAACATACTCGCCATATCTGCTTCTTGGTGCAATTGGAGAATTGATAAGAAAATCTCGACAGGGCGATATAAAAAACGGTTTTACCGAATTATCACAATTCAGAGGATACATGATGCCTGATTTTAAAAGAGGTGAAAATAAAGAAGAATTTGGTGGCATGGAAGAAGATCCGCAGGATCTAACTGATAAAAAATCATTAGCAGCTTTTGACATTGAAACCGCATTCAGTAACTGGGTAGAGAAATATCCCGCAGAAGGGATGAAAATATCAGTTCATTTACTAGGAAAAATATCCACAAGGTTTTTTTATGCCCTCACCAATCTTGAGAGCAGAGTCGGGAATAAAAACCTTGGGGAAGTATTCCATTCTTATATCTTAACTTTTATGAATTCAGTACTTGTCGAAGACTGTAGAGAAAATGCTAATTACTTGGCATCAGAGCTCAACTTAAACAACACTAATTACAAAGACAGCATATTCATCAAAAACATCAACAAACTAATACATAAGGACGATAAAAATATAAGAATTGTCAAGAGTAATCAGCTCAATTTTTCACAATGGTTGCTTGCCTGTCCACTTTTGCTGGTTTATTTAAAAAAAGACAGCAAAATAAAATATAGTCTGAGTATTTATTGCGATGAATATTTAAAAGATAGCCAAAACAACTCCCAGCCGAAATTACTTGATATCGATCTACAAAAATTTTTGGACAAAATTCCTATTAGAAGAGAAGCAGTAGAAAAGGTACATATTGTACAAAACCCCATTGAAAAAGTAATTTCTGAAAAGAATGAAAATCGCGAACTCTCTATAGGTAATATTTCCGATTATGATGAAATATTTGAAAAATTTAGAGTTATAGAATTTCCAATTGAAAAACTTAAAACAGATAAAGTAGAGGATCTAAGAAAAGAACTTAAGACACTAGGAATTACACGTCCATCCACAGCAAATTTTACTAAATTTCTGGAATACCTTAATGAGAAAAGAACTAAATAAGAAAAAATGCTTAAATTTTTACTATCTGATAATGAATCGCTTGAAAATTATGCACATGGACAATTTGTTTCTTTTGAAGATGTAAAAAGGCGACTGCTGCTAAAAAGCAGAGCACAGAATCCTGATATTCCGGATCACCTGTACCGTCTGAACCAGCAGGAAACGTTTAAAGGTATCGAATTCTTATCTGATATTTTCGCAAATGGTCTGGCTAAAATATCAGAAGAATATCTTGAGTTGCAAGACAATAGAATTTATGTAAAGCCGTCTCAGCAGAACAACTGGCAGGATACCATAACGTATATTCCTCCTTTACTTCTGCAATGTGCAATGTTGCATAAAAAAACCAATGTAAGCGGTCTAAAAAACACTGCAGACAGGTACCAATATTTTAAAAAGTATCTACTGCCTAATTCCCGTTACACCTCAATTCCAAGGGCAAAAATCCATCAGCTCGATTATTATGTAAAACATCAAAGCGGTCTTCATGATCTGCATATGCACCTGAACGGGGCTTTGGAAACCGATCAGGTATGGCAGGATTTTCTTTTCAACCCAAAAGGAATTTATCAAGACCTTTTAAAGGGATTCCAAATTCAAAAAGTGAGGGAACAAATGGAGCAGGAATCAAATCTCTTGGAACCTGTGAAATATGTAACGCTTTTAACCACAGCACAAAAACTTAGAAATTACTTTTATTTTTTTCTCTATCCATACCGCAATAGTGGATATGAGGATTTAAACAGAACAGCACTGCTTAATAAATTTGCAAGCCTGGACTCTGAACTTCCCCGCAGCCCATACCACCCATTTTCATTGCTGCTCAGCGAAAATGACAATCATTCCTGCCTTATGTCTGTGGAAGGTTTTATGTACATCTTAATTTTAGAAGAATTAAGAAAAACCAGCAACGAGTTTCTTGCAGGTTTATTTCATTTTTATCTTCTTATTCTGGGTCTTACAAATCGACTTCTCGTACAGCAGACGCATCAAAATGGATTCGAACAGTTTCAAAAACACACTTTAAATGGATTAAGGGAAAACAGTGAAAGAATATTTTTGCGACGCTATTATCAAATGCATGGTAATGATTTAGATCTAATCAGCTTTCTTGAAGGCCGTTTTTCTCCAAAAGAATCACAGCTTGAGATGGTCAATTTTCTACAGGCAATTGAAAAAGGATGGAAGAAAATGATACAGCAGATTAGTGAAAACTTTGCTAATGCCCCCATAGGTACAGTCAAAATACCTGAACTGAGGCTCATTGCCCATTTTATAAAAAAAGCGGACCCAAAACCTGATGTCCAAATAAGACATAAAAAACTGCGCATCGAGGTGGCCAAAAAAGGACAAATTTTGGTATTGCTTCTTCAAAACTACCCTGACTATAGAAAAAAAATAGTTGCTGTAGATGCTGCTGCCAGCGAATTTGACACTCCCCCAGAAGTCTTCGCACCTGTATTTCGTAAAATGCGTCGCGGCGGTGTAAAGCATTTTACCTATCATGCCGGCGAGGATTTTTACCATATTATCAGCGGAATCAGGGCAATATATGAAGCAATCGTTTTTTGTGATCTTCAAAGAGGGGACAGAATTGGTCACGCTGTGGCTTCTGGGCTTTCGCCCCAACAGTGGCAAAATTGCGTTGGTTCAGATTTACTAGTTAAGAAAGGGGATTATCTGGATGATCTGGTTTTCAGCTATCATCTGATCATAAATAGCAAAATCGAAACTCTTCATAACATACTTCCCTTTATTATCAATAGAGTAAATGAACTGAGTTATGATATCTATAACCAACATTATCCAATAGCAGTCCTGGAACAAGCATGGCTGATGCGCCAATGCTGCCCTATGCATGCTTTGGAACACGATAGGACAAATATGACTTCAAAGTCAGTATATGATGAAGATGAATGGTCCTATATGCTGGAGAAAGGTTTTGCTAAAAAAAGAACCCAGAATTCAGAAGATAAGGTTTTGGAAGTCTTTGAAATCTATCATAATGCGAAGTACAGGAGAAAATTTGATCAGATTATCAGCATCGATCCTTTTGAAATTCTAAAATCGGATCACATTGAGATATTACAGACAACCTTGCTGCATGAAATGACAGTAAGGGAAATAGTCATTGAAACGCTGCCAACCAGTAATGTACGTATCGGTTTCCACAAAAACTTTTCGACATATCATTTAATAAATTGGATAAAATGGCATGATCAGGGTAAAAGCATTCCGCCCATTGTAGTAGGTTCTGACGACACTGGAATCTTTGCAACCAACATTTACAATGAGTATGCAAATATATACTGTATGCTTCTCAATACCTATTATCTGCCTCATGCTAAAGTTATGGATGTAATTGAAAGACTTGATAAGGACAGCCACATTTACAGATTTACATAAAACTTAATGGAGTTGCCTCCAAAAGTGCCACAGAAAATTAAGGCGAATTCTGTCTGAAGCGGTTTAAAAGCGGGATAAATCTGCGTTATATTCTTGATACCACAGGACAGAATAACGCACCTAACTTTTGAAGGCATGAAAAGCAGCAGAAAAAAATACAGCGTAGAGTTTAAAATCTGGGCGGTCAAGACCTGCATCGGGCATAAAAGCGTGCGGCTGGCCGCCGACAAGCTACGGATCAACAAAAACAGCCTGCAGCACTGGAAAAATCTCTTCCGCGAAGGAAAGCTCACCCTGCAGGAGAGAAGCGGCCCGGATCCAGACCCAAAAAAAACCGCCAGACTGCACAAAGAACTCAAAAATATCACACTGGAGCGGGACATCTTAAAAGAAGGCGCCGGAATCCTTCACCTGGACAAACGCTCCGTATACCAGTTCATACGGGAGAATACGGGCAGATTTCCCGTCGGGAAGATGTGCCAGGTTTTTCATGCTACCCCCAGCTGCTATTACAAATGGCTCAAAAGGCTTTATTCAGGCAGAGCCGCACATAAAGCTTTTGTAACCTCCGAAATTACCAGGATCTACCACTGGAGCCAGTGCAGGTACGGAAGCCCCAGAATTGCCGTAGAACTCTCGGCAATCGGCATTAAAGTCTCCAGAGCTTTTGTCGCCAAAATTATGATGGAAAACCATCTTCGCAGCATTTTAAAAACGAAATTCAGAAAAACCACTGACTCCTCCCATAAATATCTGACGGCCCGGAACATACTGGAACAGGAATTTAAGACATCCCGCTGCAATGAAGTATGGGTGTCGGATATCACCTATATTGAGACCAATGAGGGCTGGCTCTACCTTACTGTAGTAATAGAACTTTTTGACCGCAAGGTAATTGGATGGTCGCTGAGCGAAACGCTCAAAGCAAAAGAAACGAGCATCAGGGCTTTCAAGAATGCAATAGCAAACCGTCCTTTAGAGAGCGGCCAGAAGCTGCTGTTCCACTCGGACAAGGGCACGCAGTACGCCTGCCTGTGGTTTACTTCAATGCTGGAAGGTACCGGACAGATAACCCGCAGCATGAGCGGCAGGGGAAACTGTTATGACAATGCCGTGGCTGAGAGTTTTTTCAAAACGCTGAAAACCGAACTGGTCTACCATAAGACCTACGCTACGAAAGAAAAAGCAAAGGAATCTATTTCAGCCTATATAGAAAACTTTTATAACAAACATAGGAGGCATTCCGCTCTGGGAAATTTGACAATAGAAGAATTTCAGAAACGAAATCATTCTGTAAAAAAGTAAATTGCAATTGTTTTGCAACCATGATTTTTAGTAATTAGTGCCTTATCTCTTTATTCAGCCATACGCCATATTTCTTCCATTGATTGTAAAAAACAATCCATTCCGTTATCCATGGTATCATCTTAAATAAGGGAACAATATGCATTATGGGCTTGTCAATTACAGGATGATACAAGCACAAAGACATATCACTGTATAAATGAATTTTACTGCTGTATTGTATCGATTTATCTCTTATATAAATTCTGTCAAATCTAAAATCATAAAATGGCGAATAATACAGCTCAATGTCGTAAATTTTTCCGTTTACAATTAAATTTCCTCTGCCGTATAAAGATTTTGTTTCACTTTTAACCTCCATTTTCAACCATTTAAAATGCTGCTCAACTAATGCTTTTTGGATAATTAAAAAAACATACCAATTCTTCCTATTGCGCGCCGTCAGATCAGCTTCCAAAGTTGTGATGAGATTCATTTTTAATTCCTGTATTTGAATTTATTTGGCCTTGAGTATTTGTATAGGCTTTTCCGCCGATAATCAGACCGCTTGCATTTGTAAAACCATCATCTGTATTCTTTGAAAAAGTTACTATCTGCTCATTTAAAGATTTTTTATAAACACCTTCTCCAAAGAGCTTAATGTAATCGTCTTTACCTGTTTCGAAAGAAGTTTTAAGATTCTGCCACTGAATATATAAATCTGAAATAAAACCATAAAAACTCTTAAAATGCTCATCAGTCCAGCTGTCAGTAAAATCTTCCTGAGGATTGACTGGATTTAAAACTTTAAATTTTGCGCTTGATTTTACAGCGTCAAGATAGCTTCCTTTTATCTTTTCCAATACATTGTCAATTGTATCAAAAATTGAATTTTCTCCATTGTAAAAATGAGCAGTCAGAGTTGTAATAACAATGCTTGACACTCTGTACTTTTTGTCGGCATAATATAAGTCCCTGCATCGTTTTATCAACTGAACACCTCTTTGAAGCGGTGTTTTTTGGTATAACTCTACAGGCAGGGGTTCTGATTCCACCTTCGCCTCCATCAAAGCGCGCATATGCGTTATCAAGACAGGATTCTTAACCGTATCGGCAATTCTTAAAAACCATTCTGAAAAGCCCTTTGGATTTCCTGAGGACCAGCTTCTCATCATTTTCTCTGGAATTGCAATCTTTTGTTTTTCAAAATGGGAGGGCATGCATGCTGGGAGAATATCCATATGAAAATCGCTTTTATAATTCAAACGGACGCATCTTTTCTTTTTTTCCATTATGGATTTGTAGTAGCTGTCCTTCTCCAAAGCCTTGACTAATGCATTATAGATTTCATCAGGTGAATATTTATGATAGACATCATAGATATGAAGCACTGTGTCCAAATCAAAGTCCTCATCATTAATTGGTTTAATGCTGGTTCCTATTCGCTTAGAGCCCTGAGCATAAACCTCGATTTCTACATCTTTAAAAAAGTCCTCGTCTTTTTTCAGAAGGTCGGCTACGGCATTATATGCACTTTCCATTCGCTCTAGACGGGTTTTATCCAGCTGCAGTTCCTGCGCAATTCTAGCCAGAAGCTCATCTCTCTGCAATGCATAGTTTTTAAATATATCTATCATTCTTTCAAAGTTTTATTTATAATTAGTTTTGTGTGTTCTCCAATACGTGCTATCTGTTTCCCGTCTACTACAAGCCGAAGATGTTCAATATCATCACAATCTGCTATTGCAAAACCTCTTGCCAAATCTAAATCCTGCTGAGCTAAATCAATAAGACTTCTCTTCTGCTGCTCATTTGGAATAAGCTCAAAAACATCATAGATTTTTACCTCATAACATTTAAAGTATTTGCTCCAGCTCAGACTGTCAGAATATCTTCTTATATGTTTATAAGTGAGATTCTGAAAAACATCAAAATTCAGGATACTTGTATCTAAAAGTTCTTCTTTAAATTCCCTGTTTGGATCTGTTTCTCTCTCCTGCATGCTTTCAAACCAGTTCATTACCTCAATGACGTACTTTCCCCTAACCATAAATCGCAGATCCGAAGAGCTTTTTTTATCCGTATCCAACCCATTTCTTTTGTTATCGGGCTTATACTCCCATTTGTTGAAAAGAGAATCATCACCATATCTTTTATATACGCCTCCAACTGGCTGAAGCTGGTTTTCAATCCTTCGGTTCAGGACCAGCAGATATTTATTCGTATCTGGTATTTGAATCTTAAAAAGGTAACTGATTGAAAATCGAATATCCTTATTCTTATATGAACCAAATTTGGTTCTAAAAAAAACACTTAAATGTTTTCTGTTCTCCCAAGCTATTGCCGCCCCTTTAATAAATATAGGTTTCAATAAAGCTGTAAATAAATCTGCCATGTATCTCTGTCATTTAAATATTAATGAAAGAGGGAAATTCTCCCTCTTTCAAATAAACAATCTCATCGTTATTCATATTCTCAGTAATTTTGAAAAAAGAACTCTAAGCTAAAGGAATAATTATCTATTGGCTATCTGCCTGAAGGCAATCATTCTTTTAAAAATTATTCTATTTTTTCAATTCTCTGCATTTAATTGAAAACACGCGAGATAAGTTTTTGAAAAGTATCTTACTTTTCTTTTGTTACTCCTTTAAAAGGACTGTTGTCAGATGTTTTGACATCCATAAACCTACCCGTGTTCGTGTCACGTTTTACCCAATGGTCAGTCTTTGGGTTGTAAGTCTGGGAACGCTCTTTAACAGCTCCTTTTCTAGAATTGTCTTTCGGTGGATTCGTTGCCATCTTGCTACAATTAATTGATTATACATATTCCTTTAACTTTAAGGCATAAAGGATTTGCCTTTATTTGTAAGTTTTTCATTTATATACTAATTCCATTAGGAACTTTTTTTTAACTTTGAAAAATTAGTAGTCCTACTCATATACTAATTCCATTAGTAACGCTTTTGATATATAGATGAAAGTTGAATTAAAAACTACAGAGATTGACTTTGAAAATTTATCCAGTGATGAACTCATTGAGTACATCTCTTTTAAAAATGAGTTTCCAAATGAAGCTGAAAATGCATTTATAGTTTTCTGCAGCAGATTTCAGAATGACGTTATCGAGAAAGCTGAAATTTATTCTGCTAAGTATGGACATAGCGGCGTTACTGCTTTAGATATTGCGAACTGTACTTTTGCAAAGGTCTGGAAATACCATTCCTTTAATAAGGAAAAAGCAAAATCCAAAGACATGGACAAAGCCATTAAAATTTGGCTGTATGCAATAGTATTTAATGAACTTATGAAATACGGTGTAAGCGACACTTGCGCCGAACCAGAGGAGGAAGACCTTTCTATTGTAGAAAATATAACTGATTTAATTAATGTAACTGTAGGCGAAGATCTTGACAAAAAAAGAGAATTAAAAATCAGATTGGAAATCATTGAAAAAGCAATGCTGGGACTTTCTGAGAAGCATAAAGTAATTTATCTCACTTATAAGGCCTATCATAATAATGGAAAAAATATCCCTAGACAAGTCGCTAAAAAATTACGGGATACTTTAAACCTTGCTCAAAGTTCCATTCAAGTTTACAAAAAAGAAGCAACTGACCATATTAACAATTATTTGAATAGTTTAAATGGCAATCGATAAAAAATATATAGGCAAAATCTCTGAGGAGAACTTAGATGACTGGCTTCATTCGACAGGATTTTTATACCCAATGAATGAGCAGCAGCTCGACAGGTTTAACAAATTATATGATGATTATGATTTTAAGCTAAAAGACTCTGTGATTGACATCAGCTCAATTTTAAATGGGAGTTTACGCAATAAATCTAAAATAATCAGTTTAGATATAAGTTCAGATGTAAAATCAGAAATTGAGAATTTGAAAATGGTTGCCAGAAAAGGGCAAAGCGGCCTTCCGCAGCATATCATTGATAAGATGAGAAAAAAGCATCGAGACTCAGATGATAAATAACACTTCAAAAAACAAAATAAAAAGAATTGCAGAGTCCATAGCCCTACAGTATGACCAGAAAATTACTCCTTTAGAAAATATTTTAAAGGAAGAGGGGCTGGAAGTCTTTTACGATAGCTACGGAAAAGGAACTTTTGACGGAATGACCTTTTACGATGATGGTCAATTTTACATTCATATAAATACCGACTGTGGCAATAGAATTGATTCTCCACGAGGAAGGTTTACTTTGGCCCATGAATTAGGACATTACATAATTGACTCCCATCGAATTGGCCTGATGCAGGGGATGCTTGAGGCCCATGCCTCGAAAACTAATAAAGCACAATTTTCTGAAATAGAGCGAGAAGCTGATTATTTTGCGTCCTGCCTTTTAATGCCGGAAGAGCGTTTCAAAACAGACATTTTCAGAAAAAAATTTAATTTTGAATTAATCAGCGCACTAAGTATTCAATATGCTGTTAGTGTCACGTCCTGTGCGTTCCGTTTTGCTCAAATTGGATCTCATCCAATTATGATAATTTATGGCGAAAATGGAATTATTAAATGGAGATATTACAGTGATGATTTCCCTTATAAATATGTTCTAAACAACCCTAAAATTCCATCTTCATTTGTTATGGGGGAATATTTTAATAATATTAATCTAAATGAAATTTCGAAAACCTCCCAAATATGGGCTGTTGACTGCTTTGATTATGTCAAAAATGAAGATTCAAATAAAAAGTTTTATGAGCATTGTATCACTCATAAAGGATCTGCGTTAAGTATTATTTGGGAAGATTAGGCATTAATTTATCCACATAAAAAACCATGATAAGTTCGTACTTTGTAGTGTTTATCACACAAAATGCTTAGGCGAATTTACAAATAAATCTGCCATTTCAAATTTTGTGGCAGAATCATTCCCCTTAAGTCTTCACGCTGTATAAGATTACTTAAAATAAAGCTCTTATTTATTGAGGTTCGAATGGCAGAGCGATCGTAACCTTATATATATTTTTTGAGTTTTTACGTTGCTTTAGAATTGAAAGCGATTAAAGAAAGCTTATATAAACTTTCAATTATTTCTTCCCCTTCTGAATCTGAAACATCAGCAAATCCTTCACACTTTCTTAATTCCTCTAAAGTTAATTTACCATTGCTCTTCCCTTCTTCCACTCTTGGGCCAGCTAAATTTTGCAATTTTGACTTGTCATTTATTTTATTAGATTTCATATTTTATATACATTAATTTGTTATATAAACAGCCATACGATGTGATAATATCTTTACCCGTAACAAAACTCTGATAATTTAAAGCAATCATATTCAAAAAACCTCACTTTCAATATTTTCGCAGTCATCTTTTGAAAAAACGAGAGTTTTATTTACCTGATTATCAAACAAAAAAAGATAATTAGACGTGTTGCCGACCAAAAAATATCTCTTGCTCTTAGTGTCATATGTTTTTTCTTTATATATAAAAGATAAAAATTCCATGTTTCCTTCCTCGTAATAAAATTCAATAGTGTTCTTTTTTACATTTAGTGCATGTTTTATTTTAAGATATTGTAATAATGGTTCGAACAATGAAATAGCTATAAAAAACAACAGGGCAAAACGTGACACATTTAAGTATTTTTTTTGTTGAATCAAGTCGTTTGCCAGATATAAGAAAAGCAACGCGGTTATAAATGACATTGCTTTTTTAAATAACATAAAATATATCCACGCTAACAAAGCAAAAATTAAAGTTATAATTAAGGCTTGCAAATGATAAAGAATTTTTCGTTTGGGCTCCTCATATATAAAGAAACTTAGAAAAATGTATATTAATGGCAAAATGACAAAACTTATTAAACTATTAAAAAAAGAAATGAATGCATCTTGAATAGTGGAAAAACTCAGTATGTTAATTCCAAAACATGCATACCAAACACACTCTCTAATAATTGAAAATACAAATAATGAACTTAGTATCCAGGCTTTATTTAAATCAAAATATTTAAATGCTTTTCTCAGGTAAACAAGCTGTCTATACATTATTTAATTTTATTAGTTTAAGATTATCATTGAGTTCAATTGTATAAACTTCGTTCGCAGAAGAAGCGAACGTTATTTTAGAATCAATAATTTGTAAAACCTCTATGTCAAAAGATTCTAATTTGAAAGTTAATTGACAATCTCTTTCATCATTATTTAATAGATTCTCAGGACTTAAATCTGATGCTTTATGATAATTAAACTGTAAGTGTTTATATTCTTTATATTTACTAAAACCTAATGCATATTGCTTTATAAACTTTGCAATATCAACGTTTCCAAGCTCGTCAGCAACATTAGTATACTTATCTATTAAGGAAACTTGATTTGGATTTGAAAAGAAATTTTTCATTGTTGTTTTTACGTGCAAAATAAACTTTCCTTTAAATGGTTTTAGATATTGATCAGACATTGTTGATTTTTTTTAGTTTGTAATAATTATGCGTTATAAATACAACATCCAATTATTTTGTAGAATATTGTAACCAATCAAATGTATACAAAAGCACACAAGAATGACCGCGTAAAAATACGTGGATTCATTTATTGATTTATATTACTTAGATATACCAATTTTAACTGTGGAGTTGTAATGTATAAACTAGCATAATTTCATTATATTTAAGCTCGTAAATAAATTAGAACATGGCTAACGAAAGAATTTTAGAACTTATTAGAAAAGAAGAAGTAGTATTATTTGTTGGGGCAGGAATGTCAATAAATGCTGGGTATCCATCAGGAGCTGGATTAGCAAAAATCTTATTCGACAATTTGACAGATGACATTAAATCAGATATTGAATTTACAAACAACTTACCCAAACTTTGCGATGATATCTATACTCTTAAAGGAGGAAATAAAAACTTTTTGATAGAAACTCTTAAAAAGGAATTTCGCAAACCTCCTACTTCTACTGAAACCCATAAGTTGTTAGCTGGAATTCCCCATTTTAGAATCATCATTACCACCAACTATGACACTTTGATTGAAACTAATAATCCTAATATTGAAGTCGTAAGAAAAAGTATAGATTTAGCTACAACCAATTATAAAAGTCAACTGTTATTCAAAATACATTCCGATTTTACTGATACCGATAGACTTATTTTAACCAATTCTGATTATTTAAATTATTTTACAAAAAACAGTGAAAACACTATTTTCTGGAATGCTGTAAAAGATAAACTAGCTACTAATCATATTTTATTTGTGGGATATTCTTTGGAGGATTCTAATGTAAAAGATATGATTAATAAAATTATAAGTGAACTTGGTGAAAATAGAAAGGAAATTTACTTTGTTTCTCCAGGAATTGATCCAATAAAACGCGCATTTCTAAATCGACACAATATTATTTTTATCGAATCTACTGGAGAGAATTTGATAAAACTAATTGACAATGACATAAAGTTAAATTACTTACCTAATCTTTCGAAAGGAATTGGACGAGCAGATACTGCACTTGCGCTTGCAAATTCAAAAGATCTTTGTTTAGAGTTAAGAAATAAAGGTGAAGCGGTTGAAGTTGGACATGTAACAGCAAATAGCAATAATACAGCTTACAAATTTGATTTCAAGGTTCAATTCCCAAATAATGATAAGGATAAATTTGAAAAATTCTTTAAAAACCAATCTTTTGATGAACTAGTTATAGATAAGGAAATTTTAAAAGAGTTTAGTTTTTTTATGAGTGATTTACGCATTCATAATGAAAATAACATTTCCAGTATTACCCTTCAAAAAAGACCAAATTACGATTGTAATATAAATATTGTATTTGAGGATGATTTCGAAATTGACAATTATGCTTTCAGATTTACAGCGATTAAGCCCAGTGAAACACAGACTCTGTTTCAAATTGTCGTAGATGATTTCACTATCATTATGGAATTAGATTTCCAATCGGATGGTCAATTTTTGGTAAAATTAAATCAAATTCCTTCCAACTCAATTAGATCAACAAATTCGGGACTTCAATTTTATGAGATTTTGTCACGAATTACATCAAACTTAAAGTATAAAATATTCAAAGATGGTACAATACTATTTAGTTCTGACCAATTTCGCCTACCTTTTACAGATGCATATAATGTTGACCATTTGAAAGATTATTTTAAGGATCTGAAAAAGATTGAAAAGCATTTTAATGTTAAATTTAAAGATATTGATCTTAATAAGGCTTACGAAAATCGAGTAAAATTGCTTAATCTGTATATTGAAAATGTAAGTGTATTAGAAGAAATTGATACTGTAAAAGTTAAATGTTTTAATGAAGAGGAGTTCGAAATATTAAAAAATGCTCAGGCTGATGAACAGGCATTAATTATTGGAACAGGAGAAAAGGCAATTTATCATGTACATGGATTAGATTTCGATTTAGGGTACATTTTTAAAGTTATTGATGACTTAATAATTATAAATAAAGAGAGTTTAGATAATTGGAAAAATACCGAAATCATTGTGAAAAGCAAAAGTAATATAATGAGAACTATGTTTTCTCCTAATAAGTTATTTATTGCGTAAATAAAAGTGGTTCGAACCCTTTGCTGCTAGAAAAACCAACATGTCATACCGTTATTTAAGGTCTCTGAAAAAGGTATAAAATCATTCGTAAATGAATATCAAAGAAAAATTTTATATCTTTACTTCTTAATCAAATAATGGATTATAACGCAAATTTAAACCAATTTAAGCTAGTCTGGAAGTTTCAATATTTACAAAAACATTGAAAGTTTTCGTGGCATAATCGTGGCGCAGTACAGAAAAAAATATTAAAATGCAGTATAAAAGCGGGATGTGACGGTTTTGTTCGAATCCCTCTTTCTCCGCTGAGAGCTTAAAAAGAGACTTTTCAAAGTTTACAAAAAAGGCTAAAATTCACGGAAAACCCTGCAGATCTTAAGATCAGCAGGGTTTTGTCTTTTAAGTGCATTTTCAATATTTTCAAAACCGCACAGAAGTTTCGTGGCAGAATCGTGGCACATTGAGTTTGGAGTTGCCTCCAAAAGTGCCACAGAAAATTAAGGCGAATTCTGTTGAAGCGGTTTAAAAGCGGAATAAATCTGCGTTATGATTCTTGATACCACAGGACAGAATAACGCACCTAACTTTTGAAGGCATGAAAAGCAGCAGAAAAAAATACAGCGCCGAGTTTAAAATCTGGGCAGCCAAGACCTGCATCGGGCATAAAAGCGTGCGGCTGGCCGCCGCCAAGCTGCGGATCAGCAGAAACAGCCTGCAGCACTGGAAAAATCTCTTCCGCGAAGGAAAGCTCACCCTCTCTGAGAGAAGCGTCCCCAATCCGGCCCTAAAGGAAACGGCCAGACTGCAGAAAGAACTCAAAAATATCACGCTGGAGCGGGACATCTTGAAAGAAGGCGCCGGAATCCTGCACCGGGACAAGTGCTCCGTATACCGATTCATACGGGAAAATACAGGCAGATTTCCCATCGGGAAGATGTGCGGTGTTTTTCAGGCGACTCCCAGCTGCTATTACAAATGGCTCAGAAGACTTTCCACCGGCAGGGCCGCGCATAAAGCTTTTGTAACCTCCGAGATTACCAGGATCTACCACTGGAGCCAGTGCAGATACGGAAGCCCCAGAATTGCCAAAGAGCTCTCTTCTATCGGCATTAAGGTCTCCAGAGCTTTTGTCGCTAAAATTATGATGGAAAACCATCTGCGCAGCATTTTAAAAACAAAATTCAGAAAAACCACAGACTCTTCCCATAAATATTTGACGGCCCGGAACATACTGGAACAGGAATTCAGCACATCCCGCAGCAATGAGGTATGGGTTTCGGACATCACCTATATCCAGACCAATGAGGGCTGGCTCTACCTTACGGTGGTAATTGACCTTTTTGACCGAAAAGTGATCGGGTGGTCGCTGAGCGAAACGCTCAAAGCAAAAGAAACCAGCATCAGGGCCTTTAAGAATGCGATAGTTAACCGTCCATTGGAGAGCGGCCAGAAGCTGCTGTTCCACTCGGACAAGGGCACACAGTACGCCTGCCTGTGGTTTGCTTCGATGCTGGAAGGCACCGGCCAGATAACCCGCAGCATGAGCGGCTGGGGAAACTGCTATGACAATGCAGTTGCAGAGAGCTTTTTCAAAACGCTGAAGACAGAACTGGTCTACCATAATACCTATGCCACGAAAGAAAAAGCAAAGGAATCCCTTTCAGGCTATATAGAAAACTTTTATAACAAACATAGGAGGCATTCCGCACTGGGAAATTTGACAATTGAGGAATTTCACAATCAGCATCTAACTGTAAAAAATATTCTTCCACCTTTCTCATAGTACCTTTCAACACAATGCCCTTACATTATTTTTTGTCTGTTTTAATCTCAATACAGCTAAATTCAGTACCATTTGTAAAATGCTTCATGACCACTTTATATTTTCTGAATTTATCGTTACTTGTATAGCTTGAAAAAGATTGTTGATTCAGCTGGAAGACCAATCTCTTTGTCATTCCTCCTATTGCGTCAGAATCGAGACGGGTCAAACATTTTCTACAAGTCTATCTGCAGTATAATCAAACTTTCTTCGATTTAGCTTCTAATTGAAGAAGGATTTCAATTTTATTTAGTATAATAACTCTTAAAGTTTACTAATTACGCATTGTATAAAAGGGAGACTATTTTACTAATCCAGCTCTTAAAGCTTTTCTAAACCCTACAGGACTTGTGCCTTTATTCTTTTTAAAAAATTTATTTAAATGGCTTTCATCTGTAAACCCCAATAGAGATGCAATTTCATTTATACGAAGGTCGCTGTGTTTTAACCGATGCACTATGAGCTGCGTTTTATAGCGTGCAATATATTCCTGAAGTGTTACTTCTGTATGTTTCTTAAAATATTTGCCTAAATAACGGGTTGAAAGTCCAAAATGGGCGCCGATCTTTTCAGCTCTCAATTCTTCCGGATTAAATATATTTGACTGGATAAACTGCAGTATCTGCAATATTCTTTCCTCAGAATACTCGTTAACATTTTCGGGCAGGTATTTGGCAATATTTCGCGCAACTATAACAATTAAGGTGTTTACCAGATGGGTAATTAAATCTGTATTATAAACGTCCTGATTCTGCTCTTCCCGAATAATGCCTTCAACAATAGGCCTTACCAGGCTTTTATCAATTTGATTTTTCAGGATACATCCCGGCTGATGATTTGCATTTTGTAAAATAAACTCCAGCTGTTCAATGTTTTTAGCAGACAGACCGCCATTTTTAATATATATATCAGTAAATCGTAAGAAAAAAAATGTGGTTTTCTCTTCAATATCAAAACGATGGATATCAGAAGGTGTAATTAAAAACATATGATTAGGATGATATCGAAACTGATTATCATTAATAACCTGAATTCCTTTTCCATCCAAAATATAGATCAATTCAAAGAAAGTATGCTGGTGTTCTAACTTAGGACATTCATCTAATGTTTTATATACTATTTCAAAAGGCTTGTACAATTGCTCTTTACTCATTTTTACCTGTATTACTCTTAATAATAGTACAAATGTACTATAAAAAGGGTAATTTGTACCATTTTAAAACATTTAACTGGTATAATTTTGCCTTATAAATTTAAACTAATTAAAAATGAGAGCAATAATTTTAAATGAGCCTGGTGATGTCAATCAATTACATTATACAGAAATCCCGCAGCCTGAACCGCTGGAAAATGAGGTTTTAATCAAAGTGAAAGCAATTTCCATTAATCCGGTAGATGTAAAGACAAGGGCTGGAAAAGGAGTTTACGGCCGATTAAAAGAGGAGAGTGCGTTAATAATCGGTTGGGACATTTCCGGAGTTGTTGAGAAAACAGGCAATAAAGTAACCCAGTTTAAAAAAGGGGATGCCGTTTTTGGAATGGTTAATTTTCCCGGACATGGCAAAGCATATGCAGAATATGTAGCTGCACCTGAAACACACTTGGCATTAAAGCCTGCAAACGTAAGCTTTGAGGAAGCTGCTGCTGCCACACTGGTTGCCTTGACGGCTTATCAGGCACTGGTCCATCATGCAAAAGTGCAGGCAGGACAGAACATCTTAGTTCATGCCGCTTCTGGAGGTGTCGGGCATATCGCGATACAGATTGCTAAATATCTGGGCGCAGCAGTAACTGGAACCTCATCGTTAAAAAACAAAGAATTCGTACTTGGACTTGGAGCCGACAAACACATTGATTATAATACTTATGACTGGAATTCCCATCAGGACAGCTTTGATTTTATTCTCGATACAATTGGCGGGGATAATATTGACAAATCGATAGAAGTGACCAAAAAAGGGGGAACCTTAATCAGCATACCGACAGGTCTTAATGAAAAGGTGACTGAAAAAGCCAAATTAAAAGGCATAGAAGGCTATTTCATTTTAGTGCAGTCAAACGGCGAAGATATGAAAGCAATTGCAGATCTGTTAGAAAAAGGAATCATCAAGCCATTTGTAAGTGAGACGTTTCCTTTTGATAAAATGAAAGAAGCACATCTGCAGCAGGAAACAGGCAGAACAAAAGGAAAAATAATTATCACTTTATAAAAAAGAAATAAAATGAAAACTTATATTGAAATAGGAATAGTACTAATTGCAGTATTTACGATAAGCTGTAACAATCCTTCTTCTAAAAAACAGATAAATGCCGTTTCTTCAGATGATGCTGGCAATGAAGTAAAAATAGAACAAGTCTTCGCGGATTCAACTTATCAATTAACGGGTGTTGCAGTTGCAGAAGACAATCGGCTGTTTGTAAATTATCCCTACTGGCTAGAAAAACATAAGTATTCGGTAGTCGAAGTTATAAAAGGCAGACCTATTCCCTACCCTGACGCAGAATGGAACAGTTTTAAGAAAGGAGAAGACGGACAAAACAAGTTTGTGTGCGTGCAGGCGGTAGTAACAGATGACAAAGGTTTTTTATGGGTTGTTGACGCTGCAGGCATCGGACTTGGTAAGGTGTATAATAAAAACAACAAAATTGTCAAAATAAATCTGAAAACCAACCAGATAGAACAAATTTACCGTTTTCCTGAAAATGTCGCCGGCGAGAATGTTTATCTTAATGATATCCGCGTTGATACTGTTAATGGCTTTGCTTACATCACCAATTCCAATACTGGCGGTATTATTATTTTAAATACAAAGACAGGAAGTTCAAAATTTGTTCTGGGAGACTCGCCAGCAGTAAAATCAGATCCTGCTTACCATTTTTCTCCTTTAGGGAAAGAGCTGCTGAAAGGAGACGGAACACCATTAAAAGTGAATTCAGATGGAATTGCTTTAACTCCAGATAAAAAATGGCTGTATTTTAAAGCGCTGACTGATGATAATTTATACAGAATTAAAACAGAACTGCTTCGACAGTTTGACATATCTGATGAAATCCTGAATAAAAATGTTGAGAGTTTAGGAAAATTTACAACTACCGACGGCATGATATTCGATAAAAAAGGCAATCTCTATTTTGGCGACCTGGAAAAAAACAGCATCGTAAAGATTACGCCAGACTTAAAAATGCAAACAATAGTACAGAATGACAATGAACTGATATGGCCCGACAGCTACAGTATCTCCGAAGATGGATATCTGTATGTATCGGTTTCACAAATACAAAACTCTCCCTGGTTTCATCAGGAAAAAGAGCTGTTTAAAAAACCGTTTAAAGTTGTAAAAATTAAAATCAATTAAAAATGGCAAAAAATATTCTCAGCATTTTATTTTTGGCATTTGCATTAAACAGCGGTGCTCAAAAAACACAGCACTTTTCCTTAAAGGAACTGCCGTCAAAATCTGTTAACGAACTTTTGACCCGGGGGATGATTTCGGGAGAAAAAGGAACTATTGGTTATTTTACTTATAAAAAAGGAGCCGTAGTTCCAATGCATCAGCACAGCAATAAGCAGTATTCCCTGATAACGCAAGGAAGCGTAAAGGTGTTAACTGAAGGCGGGGAAGTTATAGTTAAAGCGGGCGAAGGCATTATAATTCCTCCTAATGTACCTCATAGCTTTGTTTCTCTGGAAGACAATACTATAGATATTGATTTCTTTTCTCCATCCAGAATGGATTGGATTACAGGTTCTGATAATTATTATAAAGATTCCAACCAAAAAGAACCTGCTAAATGGACTGGTGAAGTTTTGACCCCTGAAATATTTGCGTCTTTAGATGAAGCTGCAGGAAACATTGCATTTACGCCTCAGGGAGATCTAATTTATAGTCTGCACCCATTTTTCAATCCGGAAATCCGCGTAAAAAAATATGACGCAAAAACAAAAAAAAGCGTGCCGTTTCCTAATCTGGAGTGGAATACGCCCAGAGCGGCAGACGATCATTTTTTAAGTAATGTGTTAGGTGTCAGAAGTGATGAAAATGGTATTATCTGGATGCTGGATATGGGACAGAGAAATGAGGTAACACCCAAAATTGTAGGATGGAATACTCGTTTTAACCGATTGGAACGCATTTACTATCTTCCGCAAATCACCAGCAAAAAGAATACACAATCTAATGATTTTGTAGTTGACACTAAACACGGCTTTTTTATTATTGCCGACGAAGGTATTGGAAATGGCGGTGATGGAAGCACGGCTTCTCTGTTAACTGTTGATATGAATACTGGAATAACCAAAAGAATTCTGGAAGGACACAGAACGACTCTTCCTGAAAATATTCCGATAAAAGTTGACGGTAAAATATTAACCTCAGGCAAAAACAACTTATTAGTTGGCTGTGACGGCATAACAGCAGATAAAGATTTTGAGTGGCTGTATTATTCACCGTTGAACGGAACTAAGATTTACAGGATCAAAATTCAGGATTTAATTAACGTACAATTTACAGATACTGACCTGAATTCCAAAATTGAAACCTACTCCGCAAAACCAAATAACGGAGGTTTAAGTATCGATATTGCTGGCAATCTGTACCTCACAGCGGTTGAAAGCCACAGTGTCTCCATAGTTTTGGCAGCTGACAGAAGCGTTCATACACTAGCTTCTGATGAAAAAATGCTTTGGCCCGACGGCGTAAGTTATAATGCGACAGATGGATTTATGTATGTCTCTGCAGCACAGGTGCATTTGGGCGCTGCATTTAATAATGGGAAAAATGAAGCCCGAGCTCCATTTTACATATTCAGGTTTCTGCCTTTATCCAAAGGTGTTTCCAACAGATAATCCTTACTCTTAAAAAAAGCTGACAGTTTCCTGTCAGCTTTTTTTATAAAACTGCTCTATATCCTAAAGGAGTAAAACCTGTCTGTTTCTTAAATAATCTTGTAAAATAAGACGGGCTTTCAAAACCAAGCTCATAGGCAATCTGCGCCACATTTTTATCAGAACCGACCAGCAGGTTTTTAGCCTCCTTTATCAGGTAAATATGAATGTGGTCTAATGCTGTTTTACCTGTTTCCTGTTTCAGGACATCACTTAAATAACGAGTGGATAAAAGCAGTTCGTTTGCGAGATAATTAACCGACGGAAGCCCCACCGACTGATGCAGACCTTTATCGAAATAACTGCTTAATATCTTCTGAAATTTATTCACGGTATTTCCCGATACATTGATGCTTCTGTCAATAAACTGTCTTTTATAAAAACGGTCAGAATATTTTAAGATAGAATCCAGATGAGATAAAATAATTTCGCGACTGAATTCATCCTGGCTCGTATCATATTCACTTCTTATTTTATAATAAAGTTCCCAAAGTATTTTATCTTCTGTCGGAGAAGTATGCAGCGCTTCGTTTATTTCATATTCAAAGTATCCATACTTTTTTATCAGCTCGTGAAGGGCATGCCCCATGAGATATTCCTCATGAAAAAACATTACAAAACCTTTTTCGGCAAACTGGACATTGCTTACTTCTATGGTCTGCCTGGGTTTCATAAACACCATTGAACCGCTGCTGTGATCATACTGTGTTTTGCCATACAAAACATGTCCTGATTTTATTTTCTTGAGCGCAATCATGTAAAAATCTCCCGTAAATCTATCCTCTCCCACAGAGTACGTCATAAGTTCCTTACAGGTCATCATGCTAATCAATGGATGCTGCGGCTTTTCAAACCCGCTCTTTTCATGAAGTTCTGAAATGCTTTTATAATGGCTTATTTTTTCCATCCTGATAATTTTAATGACTGCAGCGGTTAATAACTGACACAAATTAACAAAATTATATCCAAAAATACCTTCATCGTATTTCTGTGCTATTCTTCCGCTGAAATGAGATATTTCCCTAAACAGCTTAGATCTAACTTTGTCCTATCAAAATGAAACAATCAATTAAAATTTAAAAACATGAAAAAAACAATTTTTATAACAGGAGCTTCAAGAGGATTTGGAAAATTATGGATCGAAGCATTATTAAAAAGAGGTGACAATGTAGCAGCAACATCAAGAACAATCGAAGCTTACAAAGATTTGACTGCACAATACGGATCTCAATTTCTGGCTATTAAACTGGACATAACAGACAAAGAAGCAGTATCCACAGCAGTAAAATCCGCAAAAGAGTATTTTGGAACATTGGATGTGGTAATCAACAATGCGGGTTATGGGGTTTTTGGCGCTGTAGAGGAAGTGAGCGAGAAAGCAGTTAAGGATGTTTTTGAAGCAAATGTTTATGGAACATTATGGGTAACACAGGCTGCACTGCCAATTTTCCGCGAACAGGGACATGGGCATATCATTCAGCTGTCAAGTGTTTTAGGCGTATGGTCTCTGCCTACTTTAGGCATTTACAACGCTACAAAATTTGCTGTAGAAGGATTTACTGAGGCATTAGCGGATGAAGTGAAAGACTTTGGAATCAATGTTACCCTGGTAGAACCAAACGGATATGCAACAGATTTTGGCGGAAGCTCAGCTGTTGTCAGCGAATCGATTGCTGCTTATGATAAAGTAAAAGAAGCATTGGGAGCAGCAGAAGGTTTATTGCCTGAAGATTATGGAAAACCAGAAGCTACAGTTCCTGCCATCTTAAAACTGATAGACAGTAAAAATCCTCCTCTGCGCTTATTTTTAGGAAAAGTCGGACTGAAAAAAACAGAACGTGTGTATGCCGAAAAACTAAAAACCTGGAACGACTGGAGAGAAGTGTCTGAAGAAGCACATGGTTAATTCAATACAATTAAACAGCACAAGAATACTCTAATAAAAATACAATCATGAAAACAATTTCAGTTCCTGCAAAAGAACAGTTAAATGCAGCTTCACAATCTATTCTCGAAGCTGTACAATCTAAAATGGGAAAAATCCCTAATCTTTATGCCACAATTGGCTATTCATCCGCAGCTTTAAAAGCCATGCTGGATACAGAAAGTGCATTATCACAGGATTCTTCCTACACCGCTAAAGAAAGAGAAGCTATTAATCTTATTGTATCACAAGTCAATAATTGTGATTACTGTCTGGCTGCGCACACTATGCTTGCTAAATTGAAGGGATTCAGTGAAGAAGAAACAATTAAAATTCGTAAAGGCGAATACTCAGATTCAAAATTAAACGCTGTCATTCAATTGGCAAAATCTATTGCCAATAACAAAGGCACTGCTAAGGAAGATGATTTGGAAAACTTTTTTGAAGCTGGATATGATGAAAAAGCACTGATAGAATTAACAGCGCTGATTGCCTTAAGAAGCTTTACTAATTATGTTTTTGCCAATACCAGGATTCCTGTAGATTTTCCTGCTGCATCGGCTATTTAAAAGAGAAAGACCAGCTTAAAAAGCTGGTCTTTCTCTTTTTTGCATAAAGCAGATTTACTTCGCAAGTCTGAAATTCTTTGGAGACCTTCCCGTTTTCATTTTAAAAATTTTACTAAAATGAGAGGGATGATCGAATCCTAAACTATACGCAATCTCACTAACACTTTTATTGGATCCCCATAAAATTGATTTAGCTTTTTCCACCAATTGAAGATGAATATGCTCAATAGTGGTTTTACCTGTATATTTATTTAGCAGATCGGATAGATAATTGGCGGACAAATTAACTGTTCGGCGAAATATTTAACTTCAGGAAGCCCCTTATCGGCCAGATCATCAGCTTCAAAATAATTTTGCAGCAGATCTTCAAACTGCTGTACAAAGTCGTTGTTTACCTTAGATCTGGTTAAGAACTGACGATTATAAAAACGGTCACAATATTGCAGCATAAGCTCAAGATTGCTGACAATCAAACCCTGCGTATGCTTGTCCATGTTCTGCGAATATTCCATTTTAATTTTTTGAATACTTTCTTCTAAAGTTTTTCTTTCCGCATCTGAAATATGCAGAGCTTCATTCACATCATATTTGAAAAAAGAATAAGAACCGATATTTTTTCCCAGCAAAGATCCATAAAGTAAATCCGGATGAAAGGCAAGAAACCACCCCTCTTCGATTATCGTATTTTCACTTGGACTCAAAACTTGATTTGGTGCTGCAAACATTAATGATCCGTCCTGAAAATCATAAGTTGACCGGCCATATCTCAACTCTCCTTTAAACTTTTTAAAAACAACAGTATAAAGTCCGAGTCTATAAAAGGCATCTTCAACTCCCCTGTTTCTCGTCTTTACTGCCTTCAAATCAATTATTGTGATGAGCGGATGCCTAGGACTTCCGTAGTTGTAATAATGATGAAGGTCAGCGATCGTATCTATATTTACAAATTTTTCCATCATTATTTTGATCTCATTAATAACTCAAATATAAGCTAATTTCAATTTCTCATCAATCTTAAATATTCAGCTTCTGTATTTTTAGTTTTCAAATCAATATAATACTGGGAATCATCACCTGTTACATAGCGCAGTTTTACAGTTTCATCCGTTGCTGCCGTCCATATGGTCTGTGCGACATCTTCTGCTGCGGCCTTAGATAAATGTTCTGTTCTTTTAATAAATTTTGGAATAAAGGAAGCTAGTTCTGCGTTATAATCCTCGATAGTGTTTTGAATCATTTCTATGCCAGTTCTAAAGTTCGTAGGAACACTTCCCGGTTCAATTATTTTTACAGCAATATTTAAAAAAGCCAATTCATGCGATAAGGCTTCCGAAAATCCCTCAACTGCAAATTTTGAACTGCTGTACAAACTGGAAAATGCTCCAGCATTTACTCCACCAAAAGAAGAAATATTGATGATTGAACCGCTTTTATTTTTCCTCATAAATGGAAGTACCGCCTTGGTAACTTCCATCAAACCAAAAACATTGACATCAAATTGTCTTTTTATTTGTATTTCGTCAGAAGCTTCAAAAACGCCCATCAAGCCATAACCGGCAGAATTGACTAAGACATCAATATTCCCGAAAACCTCCACTCCTTTTCTGACTGCCTCGTCAATACTTAAACTGTCAGTTACATCTAATTTCACCACTAATACATTCTCTAATTGAGAAAGTTCTGATTCCTTTTGCGGCGTGCGCATTGCAGCAATAACATTCCATCCCTTGCTATTAAACAATAAAGCACTGGCTTTTCCAAATCCGGAAGAAGCTCCTGTTATAAATACTGTCTTTTTCATAATTAAAATAAGTTAAAATTTATAAGGCAAAGTTCTAACGAATGTATCTTATACCTGTATGCATTTCTTGGCATTACGTATACATTTCTCTGTTTTAAAAGATTAAGACTATTTAATTTACCATCATTCGTATTTCTGTGCTATTCTTCCGCTGATATGTCTTATTGCTTCTGAAAGTGCAGAAATATCTTTGTACTATAAATTTAAAACAATAAGAAATACTAAAATTTAGATATCATGGCAAGAATAATTTTTATCACAGGAGCATCAAGAGGGTTTGGAAAACTATGGGCGGAAGCTTTTTTAAAAGCAGGCGATAAAGTGGCAGCATCTGCAAGAAACATTACAGCACTGGATGATCTGGTCGAAAAATATGGCAGTAACATTCTCCCTATTTCATTAGACGTTAATAAAAAAAACGAAGTAACTCAAGCCGTAGCAAAAGTTAAAGAGCATTTTGGCACTATCGACATTTTAATTAACAATGCAGGTTTTGGTCTTTTTGGAACAGTGGAAGAAACAAGCGAAGAACAAGCGAGAGCACAAATGGAAACCAATTTCTTTGGATTATTATGGGTAACGCAGGCCGTTCTTCCTGTGATGAGAGCTCAAAAAAGTGGGCATATCATACAGGTTTCAAGCTTTTTAGGCATTACTACCCTGCCTTTATTGGGCTTATACAATGCCTCTAAATTTGCGGTAGAAGGGCTTAGCGAAACTATTGCCAGTGAAGTTGCACATCTGGGAATCAAATTTACTTTAATCGAACCAAACGGTTTTGCAACAGAATGGGCTGGAAACTCCGCCGTACAGACAACAGCTGAAATTGCAGATTATAATCCGGTAAGAGAAGCCTTTGCATCATCTGGAGAAAATCCCGAAACATGGGGAAAACCGGAAGCCACTGTGGATGCGATATTAAAAGTGGCAAATAGTGCCAATCCACCTCAGCGTTTATTGCTTGGGAAAATTGCCTACCATACTGTTAAAGAAGTGTACACAAAACGTCTTGCGGAAATTGACGAGTGGAAAGAAGTAAGCATTGCAGCTCACGGACATTAAAACATCTGACAGCAATCGTGTTTATGTGCTGCTTTTTCGTGGATTTGAACTACCCTGCCGGGAGCCCAAACCATACTTTTGTCGATATTTATAAAAAAACAACCATTAAAAACTAAAAATGAACACATCAACACAACAATTAGTAAACAAAGCGCTTGATGCTCACGGAGGCATACAAAATGCCATTAAATTTCAGACTTTAAAACTGCATGCCAATATCGGCGGTGCTGTATGGGCAGTAAAGGGACATGAAAATGCGCTTGCTGACGTAGAATTTACCGGATCATTAACAGAACAAAAAGCTTCATGGAAAAATCTTTTTCAGTCTGGTTATACATCAAGTTTTGAAGCTGGAAAAGTGGCTCTTTTCGATGAAAAAGGCGCATTAATTGAAGAATTAGAAAATCCGAAAGAGTCCTTTAAAGGACATACTGTAGAAACGCCGTGGACCAAAGCACAATTAGTTTATTTTTCGAGTTATGCCACCTGGAACTACGCTACTGCCCCATTCAATTTTTTAGTGCCTGGAACTGAAATCAATCAATTGGAAGACTGGAACGAAAAAGGAGCAATCCTCCAAAGACTAGAAGTCATTTACCCTGACGGATTTGCTACACACAGTAAACGACAAATATTTTATTTTGATGCTGACGGCTTATTAAAACGTCACGACTACTGGCCTGAGGTTTTAGGCGGTTCATCTGCAGTGCAGATCATAGAAAATCACAAAAATTTCGATGGCATTGTAACAGGGACTAAAAGAAATATTTATGTGCTGAATGACACAGATAACAGTTATTCAACAGATCTTGTATTGGTTTCTATTGATATCCTAAATGTCTCATTTGAATAATAATGAGTACTATTTTTCATTCTCAAAATTAAAAAATCATGAAAACTTCAGAAATAAATGCTCTAACAGCACCCACACATTATATAGAGTCAAACGGAGTTAGTTTTGCTTACCGCAGATTCGGAAAACCATCTGCAATTCCATTAGTAGGATTTCAGCACTTTACTGGGACATTAGACAACTGGGATCCTATTATTTTAGATGGATTGGCCGCAGAAAGAGAAATAATCATTTTTGATAATGCCGGTGTTGGAAACTCCTCTGGAGAAACTCCTGACAATGTTCTTGCTATGACCAATGACGCAGTAAATTTTATTAAGGCGTTAGGAATAACCAAGATTGATGTACTGGGATTTTCGTTAGGGGGTTTTATTGCGCAGTATTTAGGAGAACAGCATCCTGATTTAATTAACAAAATAATTATTGTCGGCGCAGCTCCGCAGGGTACAAAAGCACTGCATAATTTCCCTCAGCTAATTGGCAGAGCACAGGAGAAAGAACCAATGGAAATCTTTCTGTATATTTTCTTCACTTCATCACAAGAGAGCAGAAACAAAGGAAAGGCTGCATTACAGCGTTTATATTCCAGAACAGAAGACAGAACAAAAGCTGCAACAGATCAAGCAGTTATGGCACAAATGAAAGCTATTACGCACTGGGGTACCGAAAAACCTTCAATTAGCCTGAAAAAAATACCGCATCCGGTTTTGATTATACAGGGAAGCAATGATGAAATGATGGATTCTGACAGTTCATACACCCTGTTTAAGGAATTACCAAATGCAGTATTGACTTATTATCCAGATGCGGCACACGGTTCTTTTTATCAGTATCCTGAAATGTTTGTCAACCAGACAAATTATTTTTTGAATAATTAAATAGTCTGTAATCATCAATTTTTAAACAATTGATAGTTTTGATTATAGACTGAATAATAACATTGCATTTGCTGCATTCACAGCAAATGCAATTTCTTCAATGTTCTAACGATGAAACATTATAAAACATTAAGCGAATTACATAAAGATAACGGCTGGCCCGCGCCTCAAAATCCTCTGTTTAGTATTGTAGGCTGCCAGTCAAGCTGTCCGCTGGGCAATCGGGAATACACTACTGATTCTTATATGATTGCATTTAAAAAAATTAAATCCGGGACAATTATGTATGGCAAAACTCCTTACGATCACGACAATGGGTCTATGTTTTTTACCAAACCGCGCCAGATTATTGAAATGAAAAATTTAGAACTTGAGGAACAAGGTTTTATGTTATTTATACATGAAGATTATTTGTACCGTAACGAGTTATATTCGATCATACAGCAATACGCTTTTTTTGATTATGAAACTAACGAAGCCATCCATCTATCGCCTGCTGAAGAGCTGATTGTCTGGGAACTGTACAATAAGATAAACATAGAATATCTGACAAATCCTGATGAATTTACCAGAGAAATCATATTAAGCCATGTAGCATCTATCTTAAAATATGTACAGCGTTTCTATAAAAGACAATTTATTGACAGGAAACAATTATCAGGCAGGATAGTTTCTAAATTTAATGCCGCTTTAAAGCAGCACTTAAATAATGGGAAGCTGAAAGAAGATGGTTTGCCAAGTGTCGCTTCATTAGCTTCACAATTACTATTATCGCCAAGATATTTAAGCGATTTATTGAAACAGGAAACCGGTAAAACCGCTATTGAGTTAATACATGTTTATTTGATAACAGAAGCCAAAAATTTACTTCGGTCAGAAGATAAAGGTGTTGCTGAAATTGCTTTTCAATTAGGATTTGAAAATGCATCCTACTTTAGCAGACTTTTTAAAAAGCAGACCGGCTTGCGTCCACTTGATTTTAAGCATTCATTGAACTAATAATTAATTTTTTCCAATGAAAATAAATAATGACAATTCAGAAATCACTGACAAGACGCAAATTACATAAAAAGTAAGCCTGCATTCCAGTTTTTTTTCTTACTATGTCCATATATTTGTGTACCAATAAATATAAAGAATACATGAAAGTTTTTGAGAACCTATCGGCCTATAATAAATACTTAAATCTTTCAGAACCTTTTCATCCCTTGATGGACAGCAGGGTCTGCAAACAGGCTATTCCGAATTTTCCGCAGTCAAGCAAAGAAATTCAGGTTAACATGTTTAAGGTTTCATTAAAAAAGAACTTTAGCGGTGATATCAAATACGGCGCAAATAAATATAAAACAGATAATGGCTTACTGCTTTTCAGCAGTCCTGGCCAGGTCGTATCATGGGAATCGCTTACCTTCTGGGACGGGTATGCCTTTGTATTTCATCCTGACCTGATTAAAAAGCATCCCATTGCACAGAAGATCAGCCAGTATAAATATTTCAGTTATGAAATCAGCGATGCTCTGTTTATGACTCCCGAGGAAGAAGAAACTATAACATGGCTGTTTACCAAAATCCACCTTGAACTTCTAAATAATGCAAATAATGCCAACGAAGATGTAATACTCTCACTGCTGCATGTAATCCTAACTTATGCAGAGCTCTACTACGAAAGACAGTTTAAAGAAAACGGATCAAATACTGCTTCTGCTTCTGTTTCATCAAAAGTAAAAACACTTTTACAGCAGCACTATAATGATTTATCAGTGCCTGTAAAAAGTGTCCCAACAGTAGCCTCCATTGCAGATGAGTTGAATTTATCTCCCAATTATCTAACCGATCTGATAAGATTGGAAACTGGGAAAACTACCATTAACCTCATACATGAATATGTAACCGAACAGGCGGAAATATTATTGCTTCAGACCGATATGAATGTCAGTGATATTGCCTATCAGCTGGGATTTGAAAATGCGTCCTATTTCTCCAGACTCTTTAAAAAAAATAAAACTTACACACCGGGCGAAATCAGGGAAAAGTACAGGTAATTTCGTGTTTTGTGAAATAAGAAGGTAACGGCTTTACATAATTTTGATTATACAAATTTAAAAGCCTTTACAATGGATTCGAATTTTTCAAATTCCCAAACCCAGTTCAGCACGATCAATTCTGTAAAAGTGGCTTTCCGCCATTTTGGACAGGGCGAACCTATATTATTTTACAATCGTTTTCGTGGAATACTCGACACATGGGATCCTCTTTTTTTGGATACTCTTTCCCAAAAGAATTCCATTGTTTTATTTGACTATCCTGGCATCGGAGAATCTGAAGGAGAGCTTTCTTCCGATATTTCTGAAGTAGCTGCTGTTGGAGTAAAATTAATGGAAAATTTAGGCATTCATAAATTTCATGCTGCAGGATGGTCTTACGGCGGACTTGTCGCGCAGACTGCTCTTTTCATGAATAGAGAAAAAGTTGCTAAAGCAGTTCTTATCGGTACAAATCCTCCTGGCATTAATGAAGTTCCTTTTGACAAAACTTTCTTTGAAAAAGCGCTTAAACCTGTAAATGATCTTGAAGATGAAACGGTTGCTTTTTTTGAGCCTTCATCTGAAAAAAGCAGGGCTGCGTCCAAGGCTTCTTTTGATCGTATAGCGTTAAAACTTGACCGAACTAAAATTCCTTCGACTTCAGAGCAATTTCAAAAGTATTTTGAAGGTTCCGCCATGATGAAAAAAGACATCCATGATTATCGCGGCCAATATAAAACGCTGAAAAATCCGGTTTTAGTCATATCAGCTGATCATGATATTAGTTTTGCTGTAGAAAACTGGTTCCCTCTATTGAGACATGCACCTTCAATGCAGCACATTATTATCAACGATGCCGGACACGGACTTCAGCATCAGGAACCAGTCCTTATTGCTAATTATATCAAATTATTTCTCAGTTAATAAATACTACACTAATAATTAAAATTCTTAATCATGATTTTTACAACACAGAAAATAAGTGACTCTTACTGGAAAGTAAGCATTGAAAATCCGCCCGTTAATGTTTTTGATGCTTCTTTTTCAAAACAGCTGATTATTTTAATGGATGAAATGGAAGCAGAAGAAAATCTAAAAGTTGTCGTTTTTGAAAGCGCAAATCCTGATTTTTTTGTGGCACATGTTGAACTTCTAAATATTACTGATTTTCCAAAAGGCACAGGAAAAACAGGACTTTCAATTTCATGGCCAGATATTGCAAAACGTCTCGAGCAGGCACCATTCGTAAGTATTGCATCGATAAGAGGAAGGGCAAGAGGTCTGGGAAGCGAGTTTGTGCAGGCTTTTGATATTCGCTTTGCCAGTAAAGAAAAAGCTTTTTTCGGCCAGCCAGAAATTGGAATAGGCTCATTCCCAGGCGGAGGAGGACTAGAACGTTTACACCTTCTAACCGGAAAAGCAAGAGCTTTAGAAATCATTTTGAGCGGAAACGATTATGATGCTGAGACTGCTGCGCTTTACGGATGGGTTAACCGTGCAGTTCCAGACGCTGAACTGGACGCTTTTGTTACGAATTTTGCCGAGAGAATTGCCTCATTTGACAAGTTTGCCATTGCCTCTATTAAATCAATAATGAATGAAAGAGCAGTGCTGCCAAAAAATGATCATATTATGGAAACACAGACCCGTTTCTTTCAATCTTTAGAATCACCAGAAAGCAGACAGCGTATAAAAAGACTTTTAGATAATGGTTTGCAGACTTATGGTGATGTTGAATTAAACTTAGGAAAACATCTTTAATAGCTGCCTGCATCATAATTTTTATAACTAAATCAATTTGTACAAAGCTTTGCCGTTTTGTGCAAATTGATTTATACAGGCATAAACTGCTTAAAGTAATTAGAAACAAAAAAAACTTAAATTTATATTATAATAAATATGTACCTCATGAAAGCTTTTATAGTAAATAAATACGGAAAAAATGAGAAACTGAAACTAGCTGAAGAAGCTTTACCCTCTGTAAAAGAAAATGATATTTTAGTTGAAGTATATGCCGCTGGACTCAATCAGCTCGATTCTAAATTGAAAAGCGGTGAGTTTAAATTAATTTTGCCATACAAAACACCTTTTATTCTGGGGCACGATCTGGCCGGAATTGTAATAAAAACAGGAGCAAAAGTAACTCGTTTTAAAGCGGGAGATGAAATATTTGCACGGGTTTCGGATATGAGGATTGGTACTCTTGCAGAATATATTGCAATCGATGAAAATGACGCTGCTTTAAAACCCAATACTATTTCTATGGAAGAAGCTGCCTCTATTCCATTGGTTGCTTTAACAGTGTGGCAGGCATTTGCAGAAAGAGTAAATATAAAGAAGGGACAAAAAGTTTTCATTCAGGCCGGTTCCGGAGGAATTGGTACAATAGCAATTCAGCTGGCCAAACATTTTGGAGCATTTGTCGCCACAACAGCCAGCGAAAAGAATTTTGACATGCTGAAAAGACTTGGAGCAGATATTATAATAGATTATAAAAAGGATAACTTTGAAACTATTCTTAAAGATTATGACGTGGTACTTAACAGTCAGGATATTAAGACACTTGAAAAATCATTGACAATTTTAAAACCAGGAGGCAGTATTATTTCAATTTCGGGACCTCCAACTCCAGAATTTGCAAAATCAATCGGTGCATCATCAATAATAAGTTTTATCCTTTGGTTAACCAGTTTTAAAATCCGCAATAAAGCTAAAAAATTAAATATTCATTATTCATTTTTATTTATGAAAGCAGACGGAAGACAATTGGAACAAATTGCTGATTTACTTGCTTCAGGAATTATTAAACCAATTGTAGATAAAACTTTCGCTTTTGAGCAGACCAATGATGCTTTTGATTATCTGGAAAGCGGACATGCAAAAGGAAAAGTTGTGGTAAAAGTAAAATAATCGAATTTGAGACCTTTTTTACCGCAAATATAAGACGGTTAGAAACAATTCGCCCTTCAAGTTTTATGGCAGAATCATGGCCCATTATAATTTAGAGAAGCTGTACCTCAGCAATATATTGTGTTGCTAAATAAAGGTTCGAATGGCAGAGCGATCATAACCTAAGATATTTTTTCAACCTATTCCTTTGCTCTGTAATCAAAGCACTCAGAGAAAGCTTGTATAAACTTTCTATAATTTCCTCCCCTTTAGCATCTGAAACATCTTCAAATCCTTTGAATTTTCTCAATTCCTCTAAAGTTAATCTACCATTGTTCTTCCATTCTTAAACTCTGGGGCCAGCTAAATTTTGCAATTTTAACTTGTCATTTATTTTATTAGATTTCATATTTAAACTAAATTATCTTTTAAAGCCCATTAGAAGATTATACTCTTTAATTTAAAAAATTATGATAGGGCTTTCTACACTTTACTAGTTGAAAACATTCTCTATCCTAACCACTTTCTCACCCTTACAAAAAGGATAAAAACATACAGGGGCTGTATTGCAATGTCCATTAAACTTATAGTCAATTTCTCCTGATACTAGTATTCCTATAACTTTATGGGTATAAAAATTAAAAACAGGAGAACCTGAATTCCCCTGAAAACTATCAAGGGTAGTGTAAAAATAAAATGGATTATCGTTTTGTGTAACTGAAGCATTTAAAGATACCTTCAGAGGCATTCCGCTCGGATATCCTATCATATAGACCTCATTTTTTTCTTTTGTCACAGCCTCTGAGTTTTCGAATGCCAAAGCCGGACGATTAAAACTCTGATCGACTGTGAATTCGGCTACGTCCTGTTCACTATTCTTTCTAATCACTTCTTTAAGAAAGTAAACATCTTTTTTATCAACAAAAACATCCACCACTCCGGTTCTGGAAATGATTTTATAACCGAAAACCACCGCATAGTGTTTGAGAGGTCTTTCAAAAACGTGCAGGGCCGTTATCATAGTGGAATCACCGCTGATAAATGCAGTCCCGACACCGGTAACAGGTTGATAGGCAAAAGCTTCTCCAGAACAAAGATTATATCTTTCTCCTAATTTAAGATAAATGTCCAACTGGTATATCTCTTTTGAAACTGCATTTAATTTTTCCCGCTCCACTATAATGCCGACCGATTCAGAATTGATCAGAATCTGTTTCTGCCAAGGTATTTCACTGTTCAAGACTAAAGGCTCAATTCTACTGTCATATTGTGAAGGCCCTGTTAATCTCGCTGCGTTTTTACCATCTACCTCAGGCATTAAAGTAGCGGGTCCTTCTTTTCCCAGATCTCCCGTCAAGCTTTTCTGTGCAAGCTGTTTTAAATAAAAGGCATCTCCTGAAGCAGCAGGCTGCTGTAGCGGAATACTTAACTGAATCTCTTCAATGATAGCTCCCTCATACTCCTTCTGATTTGCTTTTAGATCCTTAAACCGTTTAAAAACTTCTAAAGTTCTGGCTATTATTTCTTGCTTTGCAACAACTGTGTCTTTGACCTGTCCATTTAGAGAGCAAGTCCCTATCAGAATCACAAGCAGATAATATCTTCTCAAGGTTCTAAATTTTTATATTTCGAACCTATTGTCAGCAGTGGTATATCAATAGTGACTCCTGCACCGAAACGGTATGAATCAGCAGAAGTAAAACCTCCGTCGGTGCTCTCCGGTATATCCCTTAGCTTTGGACCGTACTGAATACCGGCATTGACTGCAAAAGGGGAATTAGGGAACCCATATACGAGGTAGAAACCTGGTGAAATAATATCCTGAAGTTCAAAATCAGGCAGTGTCTGGGTGTCCTTCGAACCATCAAGCCGCAGTCTTACCGGTGCCGCGATGTCGATAATCGGAAGGAAAATACCCAGGGAACCTCTATTCTTAAATGCTCCCCACGGCTGAAGATATAATCCTACCGGCGCTGTAAAGCCTATGAAACCTGCCAATTCTTTGTCCTGTGTTTTTTCACCGCCCAATAGGATTCCGGGAAAAGAATTAATCGAAAAATAATATACGGCCTTCTCTTTTAAAGAGGAGCTTCCAACCGGAAGCGCAAAGGCCTCGATTGCTTTTTCATAGTCCTCCGGACTGTCGGCTACCGCAACATCATTCACAAAATGAATGAATTTTACCAGCTGGGTGTTTGACTTAATTGATTTCTGCGCGGCCAGTTCGGGCAGAAAAGCGCTGTATACCTGTTTCAGCTCCTCTTCCGCATCCAAACTAAACTTTTCATTAAAGACCACTTTATCAAATACCTGATCATAATAAGCGTCATATTTTTTTAGGATAAATTTTTTGGTTTCAGGCTGCAGTTTATAGTTTTCAAGTTTTTTCTCTATAACTTCCTTCTCAGATTTCCTGTCATATCCCAGAAAAGCCATCATGGCGTCTTTGTTGTTATTGATATCCGTTTGCAAACTGCTCAACGATACTTTAAACAAATTTTCATCCCAGCTGTCCACTGAAAGTCCATTGAGCTTTTCCAGATCTTTTGCAATTGGGCTCAATTTAGTGTCTCCCATCATCTTAAACTGCAGTATTTCAGTCTGTGTTTTATACTGCTTCCAGGCTTCTTTCTGTTTCACCGCTGATTCGTCTTTGACTTTAAAAAGCCCGGAAATGGGAGCCAGCTCCTGTATGGTCCTAGGGCTGAATTTCAGCTGTCCTCCCAGATTGTTTTCAATTCCTTTTTCCATTCCTAACATCAGAGGAATTTCCACCGCCTTGGTGATGGCATTGGTGTATCTTTTTTCATGAAGATCCAGTGTGATATCATTTGCCAGATAAGCTGATTCGAAATAAGGTTTTAGTTTTGCGGAAAAGTAATTTCCCGTATTGAGTTTTTCCAAAATCCAGTCACCTGAATAGGTGATCTCCTGAGCAAATCTGATCACATCTTTAATCAGGGTATGCATTTCCCTATACTCCACCTTTTCCCCGTTTTTATTTTTCTTTCTTATGGCTAAAAACTGGCTCTGGAGTCTTTCCGCCCCGCTGATAATATCTATTACCTCATACTTTAAAAAATCATGATAACTTCCCAGTTTATCTGCATCCGAGACAAAACCCGTCACCAGATTACCGCCATTTTTTACCTGATAATATTTCAGGTTCTGCTGATGAAGAAACCCAAAGTATAGATAGCAGAAATCTTTCTGGCTGCCATAGGCCGATGCAAAATCCGTCGTAATAAATTTTACTTCACCGTTCTCCACAACCGTGAGGCTGTAGGCAATCATACAAGCCACATTCAATCCTTCGGCAATATCTTTTTTCATACCAGACTCCCCGCGCCACCTGTTGATATTTCTGCTGGCGGACACTATTTCGAAATAATCGACAGGACTTTTGATTTTAGAAACCTCTTGCAGAATATCCAGTCCCTCAAATGCAAAATCAAGATCGGGATGCTTCTGCAGCTGCGCAGCTATTCGCGGTACCTCCCTTAAATTCTTTGCGTTTGATACCAGGTTCTTTAGATCCTGTTCAATATACTGCTTTAAATCATCAGTGAATTTTAAAATTTCGTCTGCATCAAAATTTTTAAGGTAATCAAATGTGGTAGGAAGCAATACTTCCAATTCATATAGATACTGATATTTTTCTTTATTCTGAAGATACTCCTGAATATTTTGAATGGCATTTAAGGTGAGCTCCTGCTTAATTCTGTTGGCTAAAAACCGGCTGAGTCCATCAATACCCTTAACCAATATATCGCCACCTGCAAATGGGAATCCTTTCTGAACAGACAGCTGGCTGTTATTTACTGCCAGATTATCGGAATTACTCTCTTTAATATTTTTATATTTTGTTCTAAACTTTTCAATTACTTCCGCCAGAAAAGCATTGTTGTTGGCAGCAAAATAATCCTTCAGATTTTCAAGTTCTTTATCATTAAAAGTATAAAGATTACCGAAATAGGTCGATTTCTTTGAAGTAAAACTGCTTTTAAGGCTTATCAGGGCTTGGACTCCTGCTACAGTTAAATCGTTTTTTTTGACCTGCAGGTCATAATCATCCTTGCTTTTAAGGTAGTCTGACCTTTCGGTCTCAAATTGAGAATATGTGGCCTTTGCAGCAACCCCATCTGTGTAGGTCTTGAATACAGCAATGACCTTTGCACGGTCCTTGGCTATCTCCTCTAACATATTTTCTGTGCTTACGTTGGAGTAATCTTTAAACAGAAGGTCGATTAAGCCTGCTGCATCACCCGAAACAGGTGCAGATTTCTGACCTGATGCGTATGTGCTAAACATAAGCAGGCAAAGTAAAATTTTTTTCATAAACATTGGTTTGAGTTTATTTGACTTTTTTAACAAGATCTATTTTACCAATAATAATTATTTTAGCTGTCAAAGTGAAAAATCGAAATTTATATTTATTGGGAATTTTCGTTAAATATAATATCAATATATAAATAAAAAACAGGTATAAACACCTGTTTTATTTTATCTAAATATAAGTAAAACAATATTTTAACAATCAATATTCAATAAAGACTGTCAACTAAAATTAGACATATTATATCTCATCTCAAAAATGGTTATCAATAATTTCAATATTCAGTAATATCTCTAGTAATTTTTATCGGGTAAATAAAAATATATGAACCTGAAAGCTATTTGAAAACTTTTGTTCCATAAAAAGTTTACGGGTGAGATGGTAGTGCGAATACAAGTTAATTCATTGATTTACAAATCGTTTAAATTATGTCCACAGTGCAGACACAATTTAAAAGTCAAATAAAAAGACGCGCAATAAAAACAAATTGTGATATTTTTATTCCATTGATTTTATTAATATAAAAATGCATTATTACATTTGGTCTTTTTGGACGGCCAACTCACAAAAATAACAAGCTATTAAACAGCAAGTTAAAATCCTGACTAAAGTCATCGATTGGATTCTAAATTTTTTCATTTATAAAACTATCAAAAAAATTTCTTGAATTGAAAAAACATTATATCTTTGCACCCGCAATGAGAAAATGATTGTGTCTTACTGGAGGAATGGCAGAGCGGTCGAATGCGGCAGTCTTGAAAACTGTTGACTGTAACAGGTCCGGGGGTTCGAATCCCTCTTCCTCCGCTTGATGAGATTTCGAAAGAAATCTTCAAAAAACAAAAACCTTTAGATCTCACGATTTAAAGGTTTTTCTGCTTTTACAACAAACTGTACCTATCGGTGTACCTGTTCTAAAAAATGATGGATAATGCCCGTATTTAGCGGGATTGTGATAAAGACTGCGCGGCCTCTTCCTCCGCTGAAAGCTAAAAAAGAGACTTCTCAAAGTTTACAAAAAAACTAAAATTCACGGAAAACCCTAAAAATCTTTAGATCTGCAGGGTTTTATCTTTTATACTCTTTGCCGATTAATAATATGCAGTTTTGTGGCACATTCGTAGCGCATCGGGAATAGAGTGTAGTGCGCCACAAATTGCACTTTATATATTTTGTGGCAGAATCGTGGCACAGCTGAAAAATTACCAACCATACCATTTAATGCCAACAAATGAGAATTATGGTTCAAATAAGATTGAGACCGCTGTTTTGTCGATTTGGTAAAACTTTTTATCTGTTCACGTTTTTCTCCGTTGAAATTTGAAACCTTCAACCTTTGTTGAAGTTTTTTTTTATTTAACCTTTTCCTCCACTTTAAACAAGAGATATACAAAAACTAGACTATAAGAGCTCTTTGTTTAAAAAAAAATAATTTACATCATAGTATTAATACGAATACTTGCTTTTATAAGCGCGAGAGCGGATATCTTCGAAATATGAATATCTTTTGGCTGATGATGCGAATTCTGACTTACCAATTTCACATAATCCCCTCCTTGATCAGATTTCTGGACGTATTTTACAGTAATATATTCTTCCCAATCATTCAGCTTCACACTTAGAAGATACATTTCTCCAAAAAAGATATTTTCAAATTCTGTTTCTTTATACAAAACGATATCACCGGATTTCAATAACGGATACATACTATCTCCTGTCACTGAAATTGCTCCGTCACACTTAGGCAGATTTGGAATTTTTATAGTATCCAAAACCCTTTGTGGTTCACCACTATTAAACAATTCCCTTAATCCGGCAACAGCTTCTAAATCATAAAGTGGTATTTCCTGATTCATATGAATAGAATCTACCGTTCTTCTGTCTCTATTCATAATTACAACACTCGTTTCTTCTTCTTTTATCATAGGCCCGTTTCCCGTTAAAAGCCACTCCGAATTAATTTCCGGATAATAATGTAAAATTTTACACGCCTTATCGGTTCCCATGTTGCTACTATTATCTAAAAATTTATTAGAAAACCCCAGATCATTGCAAAACTTATACTTGCTAATCCCTTTATAATCAAGATATTCTCTCATCCTCTCAGTTGACCCCATAAAAAAGCGTATTTTTTTACGTTAAAAATTTGTTTCAATGTATTATTTTACATTATATTTGCAAAGTAAAGAAAAAATAATTTCAAAAACAACAGAAACTTTAACATTTTTATGTAACCAGCAAATTGTAAGAAATTCAAAAATGCAATATAAAACATTAAAAAACAAATAATTAAATAAAAAAATCAATAAAAAAAACAAAAATAGCCCACTACATCAAACAGGAATAAAACTACGAAAAAGACGTAATATTAATCATTAAAAACAAATACCTACTATTATTTATATTAAAAAATGTAAAATGGAAACCAATCAAATTGTAGAAAAAATTCAGGAACTGGAAAATTGGCTAATTGGAAACCCGGACAGTGCCGAAAGAAACTTAATAGAATCTGATATTAAAAAATTACAAAACTTATTAAACAAAAAATCATGAATAAAACTCAAATAGAAACACGTATTGCTCAATTGTATCTGGCTCTTCAATACTGCTCAGAACGCAATAAAACTTTTACAGTCGGAGAAAGAATCTGTATTAATCAGGAACGTTTTCAATGGATGCATATTCTGGACGATGAAACTGCCACTCCCCGTCCTGTTCCTCAAAACATTGAACACAAATTAAAAGACGTTTGCAGACTTGCTTTACAGCATAATTTCAAACCTTATTACGGAGATCCTTTTAAAGACGAAATTGTATTATATAACTAAACTATTATAAAACTAAAAAGAAAAAAATTATGAACGCGTCTTTAACAAACACAATCAGTCCATCTGTAGATTTATCTCAATTCTCTGTACAAGAACTGAAAGAAGCATTAAACCGAATTGAAAATAAAAAAACGGAAGAAAGGGATGCTTACAAAAAACTAGTTGCCGAAACCATCCCAAAAGCACTTTCCAGATTACACGAAACATCAGAAATGATGAGAAATGCTAAAACAGAGACATTTCAATTATTTGAAACCATTCTGGATCTAAAAAATCAAGTTTATGGTTTTAAAGAAAAACAAATGTCTCATACTTTCTCCAATGACAAGGAAGAAATTACGATTGGATACCGCATTAATGAAGGTTGGGACGATACTGTAACCATTGGCATTGAAAAAGTACAAAACTACATTTCGTCACTTTCTACCAGTAAAGAAACGGCAGCATTGGTTAAAATTGTTTTTAATCTTCTAAAAAAAGATGCTAAAGGAAATCTAAAAGGTTCCCGAGTTCTGGAACTTCAAAAATTAACAAAAGAGTTTAACAATGAAGAATTTACAGATGGTGTCGAAATTATAGCTTCCTCTTTTAAGCCTGTTCGTTCAAGCTGGTTTATTGAAGCAAACAGAATTGATGACAACGGAGTAAAGACTCACATTCCATTATCGATGTCTTCTGTAGATTTTTTACAAGGATATGCTTTTAATTTTTTTAACCAACAAAACGAACAAAATCATGCAGCCTAATAATGACATTTACGCATCGGTTCTATTAGCGTTATTACTCATTGCAACCAATTTAAAACCAATTCTGATGTTCAGAGAATGGTTTAACTTTAAAATAAATACAACTTTCAAACAGTATCAAAACGAACGTAAAAAGAAAAATAATATCCGCTCTTAAATACCACAAAGCAAGCAGCTAATTCATAAATAAAACAATCAATTTAATTCATTCATTTCATCTTTTAATCATTTTACTATGCCTGTATCTAATCAAAGAAGTCTGGGAATTCAGAAAAACAAGTTACTTAGATATAAACTTATAAAAGAATTATATCAGAAACATAAAACTGAAGATATCCCCACTACAGTAGTCTGGAGAAAATACATTTATCCGGTCTATCCTATTTCAAGAACAACGTTGTACGAAATTCTTTGTACTCCAATAACTATCGAACTTAAAAAAATCGAAGAACTAAGTCAAAAAATTGCTTCGTAAATTATTTTCCCCAATCTGTAAACAAACTTTGCTTTACAAGATTGTAAAAACTCCGAACATTAATGTTTAAAGACCTTGCATGCACTTTTTTTAAGCATTTTATCTTTACATCTTTACCGTCTTAAATAACCTGGTAAAATTCTATTCCAATTACTCGTATCATCTTTAAAAGATTCAGCGTTCTTAAATCAACAAAACATTTTTCCAAAAAACTTTTATAAGATTTAAACGTTTTTCTGAAATTCTCATAAAAATAAAAAGCCTGTAATCTATTTACAGGCTTTTTCTTCCAAATGCACTTTGCATCTTAAGCTAACTCGAATAGGCTTATTGTTCTGTTTTTTTTAATACAGAAAAAACTACCATAAAAAAACAAGACTAAAATATGTTTCTGTTTTTGTTTTACCATTCGAAATAGCCTTGGTATTTATCAAAAATTTAGATCCCGTTTTTTTAAAACAATAACTACTCAGAATGCATCTCTAAAAAGACAATCAATAATCTTAAAACTAAAGCAAAATGACTATATCACAAATAATCGAAAAAATACAGGAACTGGAATCCTGGCTTATAAAAAATCCGAACAGTGCCGAAAGAAGCCTTATAGAATATGATCTAAAAAAATTACGAACAATTTTACAATTACGAAAAAATGAATAGAAAACAAATTAAAGAACGCATTGCACAACTTTATGTAGCACTTCAGTTTTGCTCTGAAAAAATCAGAACATTTACTGCCGGAGAGCGTATCTGTATCAATCAGGAACGTTTTCAATGGCTGCATATTCTGAATAATCCTGAAGCTGAACCACGTCCCGTTTCTGCGGCTATTGAAAATAAAGTAAAAGATGTAACCAGACTGGTTACCAAATACAATTTTACTTCTTATTATGAAGATCCTTTTATTGAAGAAGAAAATGAATCGGATACAATTCCAGAAAAGAGTGAACCAATGAATTAAAATCCTCAATACTCCATTAACACTACCAAAAAAACAACCCAAAAACCTATAAATCAATACAGATAAACCATGACATTTATGTTTCTTTACTTTTGGGAGCAATTCTAATTGCTACGAATATAAAACCTATACTAACTTTTCGTGAATGGATTAATTTTAAGATCAATTCGACCTTTAAGCAGCAGCAAAACGAGCATAAAAACAAACCTGATCAACAATCTTGATATCAGGTTAAAAATATTATTTCTTTATAAATAAAGAATGAAATTGATTTTCATAAAATCATTTTAGCTTTCTTCGAAAACAAGTATTTTAAAGATTAAAAAAGGTATTGACTAAAATACTTGTTTTTGAAGTTAAAGCATTATAACGCCAGATTAGTATTAAGTCTAAATCTGTTTCCAAAACATATTTTTTTTTGTCTTAATAAAATAAAAAAGGTCCCTGTTTTTCTCAAATAAATTAAGAAAACAGGAACCGAAAAAGCGGGCGCTTACTGCCCTAATCAAATAACTCAAAACCATTCTTTTTCCCGGAATGTTCCAGTGTTTATAACTCCGGAACAGGATTGTTACGCGGACTCTGCAGACTTAAATTAAGTCCTTTTGACAGAATGACTTCAGGACGAAGCTCCGGAACATTTCGGCATTAGAGGAAGAGCGGCCATTGATATATTAGGATCAAATGGTTTTGGTTATTCGTGATACCATTTATAATTATTTATGCCTCAAACAGCACAACTACTCTAATCTCAAAAAACAATTCTTTAATCATTTTCACCTCTCTCATTATGGCAATTTCAAACAACAGAAGTCTCGGAATTCAAAAAAATAAACTTTTACGTTACAAGCTTATCAAAGAATTGTATCAAAAACACAAAACCGAAGACATTCCTACCACGATAGTCTGGCGCAAATATATTTATCCGGTCTATCCGATTTCACGAACTACATTGTACGAGATTCTTTGTACTCCGATTACTTCCGAACTCAAAAAAATTGAAGAACTATTGCTCAATCAGACTAAAAATTCGTAAGCAGTAAAATCTGTTTTGACAAATGATATTTTATCTGAATCGCTCTGCAAAGATGTGCCTTTTTCTGGAGTAAAAACGGTCGTTGTTCGTTAACTGAACAACTCTGTAAAGTTCCAGAATACAAGTGTTTAAACACCTTTCATTCGTTTTTTTAACTGCTTTTTTAGGCCAATCTTTGTACCCACGAAAGGAAACAACTGTAACGACTACAACAGAAATTTAAGGCCATATTTCTTCCAAATAACACTCTTCAAAAGCTGTTTCTCCCAAAAACAAAATTCAATCCTAACATATATTTTTTAACATTAAATGGAACAGTTTCTATACCCCACTCTTACAGCATTTTTTGCTGCATTTATCACTTGGTTTTTCTCGATGAGAAAATCACTGGCTCAGGACAGAGCCGCCGAACTTGACAACGCTGTTAGCGCCGTAAAATATTACCGTGACTTACTCGATGACCTCACTGCCCGACTAACCACAGCAACCGACACCATAAAAAAAATGGAAATACAACATAGAGAGCTCATGCTCGTGAACCAACAATTAGTAGATGAGCTACAAAAATTTAAACAACTAAACGGAAAACAACAATGACATTAGCCCAAAAAACCTTAGAAACTGCTATTGCTCAGGTTGGCGTTGAAGAAATGCCACGAAACAGTAATGCCGGTCCTGAAGTCGAGATTTATTTAAGAAGTGTCGGACTCGCAAAGGGATATCCGTGGTGTATGGCTTTTGTTTACTGGTGTACTCAAAAAGCGGCATTACAACTAGGCGTCAAAAATCCTTTAAAGAAAACCGGTGGCGTATTGGACCAGTACAACTCAAGCAGAACTTTAGTCAAAAAAGAACCTCAACCAGGTGATGTTTTTATCATCGATTTTAAAAACGGGACAGGTCATGCCGGAATTGTCGATAAAGTCGCCGGATCTCTTATCTACACCATTGAAGGAAACACAAACGATATGGGAGGTCGTGAAGGCTATAAAGTAGCCCGAAGAAAAAGAGAAATTAAAAGCATTAAAGGCTTTTTAAGACTCTAAAAATCAACAACAATCAATTTATAACCTATGATGAATAATTTAAAACGTCTTGTTTTTTTGTTTTTTTTAGCCTTAGTCCTGGTTTCGTGCAAAAGCCCGAAACCGGTTCTAAGTGAAGATAAAGAAAAAACGATCACTATCAAAGAAACGGTACATGATACTGTTTTCAAAATTCAGAAAGACAGCAGCTCTTATAAAGCGTTGCTGGAATGTCAAAACGGAAAAGTAGTTGTTAAGAATGTTACTCAGGCCGAACCAGGGCGTACATTAAAAAGCCCAAAGGTTCGTCTTGAGAACAACAAACTTAATGTAGACTGCGAACTCAAAGAGCAGGAACTCTACGCCCGCTGGAAATCGCAACAGGTTAAGGAAACCGAAGTAAAAACAATCAACACCACAAAATTTGTAAACTATTTGACTTTTTGGCAAAAGGTACAGATTTGGCTGGGGAGGATTTTTCTTTTGGTGTTGGTTTATTATGGTTTAAGATTTATCAGAAGATTTTATCATTTATTTTAACAAGTGTATCTCTATATAAATTGGTCGGATTTTTGATTATTGTTTTTAAATTAGCTTTGATTAGCTTTTGTAATTAATTACGGAGTTTAGTAACCCAAATCATCCTGACCAACTTAATAATACCACACTTATCATGAAAAATTTATTCTGTCTTTTCTTTTCACTATTCTCTTTATGTATCTCTGCCCAACAGAAAAACAATCATGAGATAAAAATTTATCTCGAAGATGCTGAAACAGGAAAAAACATTGATGATGCAAAAGTAACTCTTGAAGGTTTTGAAATTCCTCCGATTACTAGTCAATACGACAAAAAAGGCAAGTATTATTATTTTGATCAAATACCTTCTGGATATAATACTATTATGTCTTATCACAAGAAATATAATGAGAAGGGATTTCAAAACTTAGAGGGATTACCTGAAGAGTTGAAGTTGAGGCTTTATGATCCTTTGAATGTTTCTTATAGTTTTGAATCTGATACTTATAAAAATTCTATTCAGGATATCTATGTTGAAGATCCATACAAAATAGCAATATTCTCAACTGATCAAATCGATTATAATGTTTTTAAAGATTTTATCACTAACGAACTTAGTAAGTTAAATCTAAAAATAGAAATTGTTAATCCATACTTTGAATTAGAAAAAAATAAGAATATTCCATTCATATTTAGAAATGAGGCTTCATCTCAAAAAGAAGCTTATCCTTTTATTAAAAATTTCAATATACTGCGAGCTACAGAATTCATTCTTCCATTAATCAAAGGATACAGTACATCTGAATTCTATGATGCCGATGATAGAGATTATAAAATTACAGCAAAGCAAATAGCATTTTATATTAGAAAAACAAACTCACAAAAATTTAAAAGATTTAATGATCCAATTATAAAAGAACTTAAAACGATTAAAGGAATAAATGTTGCCTCTGTAATATACTATAAATATTCCTTTAACGATAAAAACAAAGTATACAGAAATCGATATACTAAACATTTAGACCTACAGAATTATTTTACAAACATCGATTCTTCAAAAGTTTTCTTCTATTATAATTTTCAAAATGTTGAAATAATGAAACAACCAAATCGAGATCAATTTGGAATGTCAATTCGAAAACACTACGCCTATCCTAATCAATTTTTAGTATTTCCTTGGCCAAATATTTTCAATAAATATGAAGAAAACATAAAAACTGATCAAACTAAAAATTCAAAGAATCAACAACAAATACTTGATTTCGATAAAGGTTTAGGATTAGGTATTCTCGATCAATATGAAAAAATCAGTGAAGCTATAAAACAGAAATTCTCGATGTCTGATATGGTAAATAACTATGAAATAAATTAATGAAAAAATTATGAGAAATTGGCATACGAGAATAATCAAACTTGACAAAGCCAGGGATGTTATTATTCAAAAAAAAATAGAAAACTTAGAAAGCCCAAATACTAGCGAATCCGCAAATTATGAAATTTATGAACTTGGCGATCCCGATCTTTATGTTGGAGTAATGGAAGGATCTATTGAATATACGCCCATTGAAAGTTCATCTCCGATTGAAGAAAATAATAACTACACCTGCCCAAATAATCATCTTCGTAATGAATTTGGAGACAAGAAAATAATTTTTAGAAAAAGAATTGATTCTTCCTATTATGACGAAAATTTAACAACTGATGAAAATAGCAAAATACCATTAACCCATACAACTAGTGTTGCAGGCGTTATTGCAGGAAATGAAATATACAATGACAATGTATCTGGAATTTGTCCCGATATTAAAATTATTAATGCCTTAGGTAAGTTTGAGAATTCTTTGATTTTATCTGGAATCAATGAATATACAGGACTAAATATTAAATCCTTATATTATCAAAATGAAGTAATAAGAGATGCAAAAGGCAAATTAATTAGTGGCTCGGGTTATTTTGACCTTCCTGAAAAAAAAATACCAAATAGTCCAAGAGATCCAAATAATGCCTACAGTTCTAAAAAAAGTTCTATCATAAGCTGTAGTTTTTCTTGGCCGAGTAATCCTATGAATGGCACAAAAATCACTTATATGTCGCCAGGAATCACAGATTTTCTATTGAAAGAATTATTTGCGTATGGAAGAAACGGAAGAGGTGTGTTAACAGTATTTGCGGCCGGAAATGAAAAAGAAAGCAATCCTGATCGTCCCTTTATGCTAAGCAACAAAACATTAATCGTTGCAGCTTCTAAAGTAACTTTAGCTCAAAATAAACTAGATCAATACTTAGCAACAACCAATCCACTTCCATATGATGAAGATCATCCCACTTATTCAAATAGAGGTGATCGAATCGACATCTGCGCCCCAAGTTGTCCTGTAGGAAAATCAGCTAAAGAAGATCTCGAAATTTATTCTTCAACAATGATGAATTCGGGAGAAATAGCACAAGAAGATCAAGCTTTTACAAGTTCTGTACTACAGAAAAAATCATCCACAGAGTTAGTTTTAAAAGATAATTTTAACGGAATTTTTCCCGGCCAGTCAATTGAAATTGGGGATCCAAAAACTTTTTTCCATGAAACCAGATTTATTACTAATGTTTCTACGGTTCAAATACCATTAGATAGCTCGAATGTCAATCAAAATCTCCGTACTCTGGTAACTTTAGATTCCCCAATCTTATATACGGATGAATTAAAGACTTCGACAACTAATTTTACAATTGTTAATGCTCCTGTGAAAATTTGTGTTTTCAAAAAAAACGCAACATTTATTCATCAAACTCAATTAAGGCTTGATGATATGAAAGGCATTGGAGAATTCCAATCTCCAAAACAAAAGGCTTACATTTATTCTGGTTCAGATATTACTAATGGCATAGTTATTAATATCTATAGTGCAGACTATAAAAATAATACAATTTCATTAGTCAATCCAATAACTTTACCATCTACGACAGACTTATCCTTAATCCCAGGCCAAATATTTGCAAAAATCAAGAAAATGAGTCAGCAATTTTATCCCGTTACAGGCTCTAGTTTTGGAGGTTTTTTTGGAGGACAACAAGTAAGAATTAATATCGATAGCAATAAGTTCAAAAGGCATTTAGAGTTTGTTGAAGGCACTGGTGCGATGGCACATTTAAAATTCAGTCAATTCAGTGCTGCAGGTCAAACCGAAGATGATCTTACTTTAAATGAATACACAATGAATTCATTAGCTTACGGAAATTTAACCAATTCTTTTGGGGGTACTTCTGCGGCCGCGCCTATAGTTTCAGGTGTATCTGCATTATTACTCTCAGTGAATCCAAATTTAAATGCTGCAGAAATAAAACATATTTTAAAAATTACTGCTGATAAAATTACAGGTCCCTCTAATTACAAAACAATTTCAGACATTAAAAAATATAATTTTAACTACAATGCAAATGATTATTTTGGCACAGGTAGAGTTAATACTGAAGCGGCGGTTCGATTAGCCTTAGATTGGCATAAATCCCCCCAACCCGCTCATATCTTAAAACCAAAATTGGAAATCGGAGATAAATTAACAAATTTAGGCATTTGGGTAAAATTGTCAACTGATACTACAAGCCAACCAACATTAGCTAAACCTCTTCATCAAATAGACACATCAAAAGATTATAAAATTTGCGTAAAAGTAAAAAACACAGGCAATTTAGACAGTTTTAAAGAATGTGATTTAAGAATTTTGGTCGCTTTTACGGATGTTCCTGATCCTACTTTTTCTTTTCCAGATAATTGGTATGACCAAAATTCTGTAAAGCTTTTATCAGTCAAAGAAATTCCAGTAATTCCAGCAGGCGGCGAAGCAACAATAGAATTTGAATGGAATAAAATCACCCCTTTTTGGGAAACTTTTAATCCTAAATTAAATGGCTCAAGAAAAAATGCTTACATATTAGCTCACATTGCTCCATTTGATGGATTAGACAATGAAGTAATGACAGATAACATTAGAAATAACAAACAATTATCTTGTAAAAAACTTTTAGTAATTCATAATGGAATGACAGATGGTTCGGCGTACATACCAAGCAAATCTCTAAATATTACAGTTGGCTCCGATATCACTGAAAAAACCTTTGATTTAAGCATGGAGAATGTCTTAGCTTCAGATTTAGAAACTTTAAAAATCAAAGCAACTAGGAAAAACAGAACTGATCAGGCCACTGAAGAAATAACACTTCAAAAATTGGAAACTAATTGGATTGTTGATAACCCTAACTACGATTGGATCACTTTTCAAACGCCAAAAGAAACAGCATCTCTAGATGACGGTTATAAAAATATAATTTTTCCACATAAGTTAACAATAAACGAAGACGAAGACGAAATCAAATTAGAAATCATAAACACAACTGTTTAAGCATGTCAACAATATACGATTTTACATATACATTAAATACAGGAGAAACTCAAAATGAGATTTTTTACAATAGTACAACAACAACTGCTAAAACAGAGTATGGGCCAACTTCCCACTTTTTTGTAGATGAAAACTTGTTGTCAAATATCCTTGCAACAAATTATGCCTCTGATGCATTTGGTCCTTGTGGCACAGAAACAAATAATGTGACTACAAAATTCAGAACGACATCAAAAGTTCGAGCATCAACTACGACACCCGTCAAAGTTTTTGCCATTGCTAATGGTCAAGTAATAATTCAACCTCAAACAGGCGATGAAACAAAAGTAAATTTAATTTTAAAACCATCTGATACTTATGCACCACTTAAAATTAAATATTTTATTTACAGAGGAGTAAATAAGTCTGATTTAATCGATAATGATAAATTAAAACCTGTCAGTGATGATATAAATCAACCAAATTTTTTAAAGAAACTATGGGCTCAATTTACTGCTTATAATACATCCATAAAAAATCCAATTACAGGAGTTAACCTTCCGGTTCCAACTGAGTTTCCATCTTCTTTGATTGGTTATGATGATACTCAATTAGATAATACACTTATTGAAAATTATTTCACAAAAAAAAACATTTCAACTTCTTATCAGATACCACAATGTGAAGCTGGCGAATACTTGGGAAATTTTACGGGAGAAATAGGACTTGATATTGTTTTAGATTATGGCGACTATCAATTACAGAACCAAGAAGAGTTATTCAAATTAGACTTGAAATTTGCCAGAAAAAAAGAACACATTTTCGATACAACAAATGTTCCTCCCTCCATTAATGATACAAAACTTAAAAGGTACAAAGAATACATTCATCAGTTTATGGATGCTGCTGCTTTTTGGGGATCACATATCGAATGTGGAACTATTAAAACAATTGGTAATCAAACAGGTTCAAAAACAAATAACGATATTTTTAGCAAAATTCTTAGCAAATATCAAACTAAAAATAAGATATATGTTTACATACAAGGAGAAAATAACAGAAGCTATAATTATTATGATTCCACAAGAACGGTTTATGGACTATCACCTTCTGCCGACGGAGAATTAAATAATACATCTGGGTGGCCAATTATTATAAAAGAATTAACATCTAGCACTGCTACAGATAAAACTAAAAAAATTATTTTTAATTTAAAATATAAAATAGACTCTAAAATTCCTGAACCTGAAAGACATATTCTTGTGGATGTTATAGCTGCTAATAAAAATAACACATCTTCATATCCAATGGTGGAAAGACCACTTAACCCAGCTTTACCCTCACCTATTCCTGAATTTTTAGCAAACAAAACGTCTTCCATTCCTATTAATTTTCAAATCAACAATACTAAATCTTGTGCAAGCTTCCTATTCCTCTATGTAAACTTAAATCAAGAATTTCCATTAAAATCTTATTATAATGATCTATTTCCATTAAATATTGATACTCATCATCCATCCTCAGCTATTGACACTGAAAATAATAATTCATGGGCTATTTATGATAAAAGCCGAATGATCAATCTTGATGATGTTCTAAATATTGGTGCATCAATACAAAACAAAATCTTTTTCGATAATGGAAAAACAAAAATTTCAGATCTAATCGTAAGAAAATCAAGAAGATTATATTTGGCTGCTTTAAAACGTAATTCTGATAAAAATTTAGAATCTAATAATCTTAACTTCGATAAATTTGAGTCAGCTTCTTTAAATAATATTACCGAAAAAGAAAAATACATCCAGAATTTATATCGAAATTTAGATTTTTTAATCTATAAAGGCACATTTAAAGATGGTGAAACTACAATCAAATCACTTGCTTTATTTAATAAAAATAGTTTAGATGCAAAAAAAAGTTTTTTTCATTTAGGTATTACTAATGAAGAATATAATAGATTAGTTTACGATCAAATTGAAGAAACATCTACTCAATATTTGCCTCTTGACGCCGACAATGTTTTTTTTCACCTTAACGAAATAGAGAATACGCCAAATCTATCTGACCAAAATATTCAAAAATTTAAAGTTGGCATACGTTATGAAAATAATGAGGGGAAAATAGAAAAATTATTTCCATCAAATGATTTATTTGTATATACATTAGATGGACACTATTTTTTCTCAAAAGATTATTCAGAATTTCAAGAATTTTTTGAAGAATATCCAAAGGCTAAAGCCGACTTTAGAACAAGACAACCATATCGTGGTGAATATGGATTTGACTGGATGCGAGTAAAAGATACTTATATGCCTGATACTGGATATGGTGATTATCCAGGTGATGATGTTCCGGGAGATATTATTTATAAAGACAATGTTGGTAAATTATATACTGATGAAACTAAAACAACTGTTGTCAGTGATATAAATGGCAGAGTTGGTGTTTTTTCTGCGAGCTCAAAAATGTATAAAAAGCTTGAATTAGAATATAAAGTTTTCCCCTTTCAATGGCAACAAGAAAAAACAGATCAATATTACACCCCTTTACTTACAATTTATCCCCCGTACGTTCCTCCTGCCAATAAAGCAGATTTAGATAGGCAATCAATTTTTAGTCCGCCTTACAACGATTACAACGATGATGTGAATAGAGTTGCTAAAATGAATTTACAATTAAACATTACTGATGAACCAATAAAAATTGAACTAAAATATGACACAAGTCTTTTTGACATTACATCAAGTAAATCTATCTCAAACATACCTAAAACAAAAGGTAAACACATATTAGACATCACAATAAAGTGCTTAAAAGAAATTGAAACAGAAAAACTTATAAAAGTACTAGCATTTTACAGTAACTCTACTGATGGAAAAATAATTGGCTTTTTAAGAGTTAATGCAAATGGGGCAACATCAAGAATGTCCAAAAAGATAGCTTTAATAAGTGTTGTAACTAATATAAATGGAATAAAAACTCCTGATTTAGCATCAAAAGCATTAACTATCAAAAAATATTTAAGACAAATTTTAATAACACCTGTTATTAGTACATTTGAATTAAAACTCACAAATAATCAAAAGGAAACCGATCCTTCTTTTAAGTCCCAATATGTCCAAAATATATCAGGAAACAATGTAATTATTAGTGATAAAAGAGTAAATGGAATTACTGAACCTGGATTTACTCGACTAACAGACTTCCTTCTTTCTCAAAATGGTCCAGAAAATAAAATAAAGGATTATTATAAAGATCATTATATCATGTTTGTTTTTGATGAAGATGGAGGAAGTATTAACAATGGTGTATATACCGAAAGAAATGGTTTTTCCGAATCTAGCAGAAAAGTTATCGTCGTGAATTCTGAAGGCGCTTATACTCCGGCACATGAGTTATTACACGTTGCAGGTATTCCACATAGTTTTACAGCTTATGAAGCTGCAAAATCAGCTAAATTCACGTATCGTCCACTTGCCACTGATAACCTAATGGATTATGCATCTCCTAGATTTTCATTATGGAATTGGCAGGGGAAATTAGCCCGAATGAATGCAGAAATAGAACCTTAAAAAAATGTAATGAAAAATCTCATTAGAATAGCCACAATCTTAATACTTTTTCAAGGTTGTTATGTCCAAAAAAACATTAAAACAGGAAAAATTAAAATTAATAATTCATTCGAAAAATTTGATGGAGATAAAATTTATAGTGAAATAAAAAGAAACAGCTCTGATACTATTTATATGTATTATAGACCTGACAGCTTTACCATCATTGATAAAGATGGAAACCGTCTAATCGAGTATCATAAATTTCTTGGAGATAAGTTTGGATATTTTGGATATGATTATTCTAAAGATCCATTAATTGGAATATTCCGAGAGTTCTATTCAAATAAAAATATAGAAACCAAGGGAATTTACTGCTGGTTCGGGTTTAAAATGGGTAAATGGTACACCTTCTCTCAAGAAGGTAATTTATTATCTGTAGAAGATTTTGATGATGGTTATAACTTCAATGCAGATAAGGTTTTCCTATATTGTAAAAAAAACAACATTCCTTTAGAAAAAGGAGGATACTTTAAGACTTTTTATCCCTATAAAACCAAAATTCGAAAATTTAAATCTGATACTAAAAACTATTGGATTATTGATTACCCCGATTATGAAAAACAAATGGATATCACAATTCAAATTGATGCTTTAGATGGTAATATATTAAAAAGATCAGAAAAGCCATTTTATATTGGTGAATAAATCTGAATTTATTTATAATATTAAAATTACCGTTATAAAACTCTTACTTACTAGCCCCACTTTTATTTAAAAACCTAAATTATCATAACAAGCATATTGATAAAACTCATCTTTTACAATATTTATCTCTTATTCTATAAGTATCTAATTCTTCTAAACAAGAACATTATAGATGAACTATAGATTAATGTCCACGATATTGCAAGGTTAAAACAAACCAAAATCTAGTTTACAATTCCAAAATAATTCTGTGTTTATAGACTGTACAACTTTGTACAGTCTGCAAACACAAGAGTTCAGCATCCTTGCATTTAATTTCTAAAGCAAAAATTTCACCACATATTTGCCTTGTGAAGCTGAAAAAATAGCAACAATTCATTAAAGTATAGATTTTTCAAAACCTGAAACTTATAAAAATAAGTTCGTGGTCTTTATAATTATCCGTGTTATTCATGATCGTACTCTATAAATCCAAAGTATAGATAAAAAAAGGGATACAAAGATTATAGACAACTACCAAAAATCCGTCAAGTAAGCTACAAAACGGTAACTCAAAAAACACAAATAACAACACAAATAGTATTAAAACTATGTCAACAACGCCAACAGAATATAAATACTACCCAGCTCTATCGGACATAATGAAGCCTGAGGATCTTCCCGATTTCTTAAGTTTTATTAAAGATGGACTACAAAGTGTCTTTGATAAAATGTATTACAAAGACTATCAAACTTCTAAAAGTACTTCAGGAAGTAGCGCTTTTTATAGTTTGGATATTATCAGTAGAAAAAAATTAGCTTTAGAACTACCTGGAACTGGAGTTTTCTTCGTTTTAAATCCTGATTATGAAGATTCAAAAATCTCTTCGTTTCCAGTCACTGTTTTTTGGGAATGGGAAGTAATGCGTTATCTCAAATATTTCAACAATAATAGCTTTTCATTTTCCGTAGAAGATTTTTATGATCTTGCCCTTACGGTTTTAAACATCTCTGAAGAACAAATTATTCAGTTAGCCATTAACACTTTTGTGGTTCAAAGCAGTCCGGCACTTTCAAAATTTGGACAGCTTGTACAGGATATAAACAAACTATACAATACTACAATTGCAATTGACGAATCTTCTGAAAACAAATTACAAGAGTTAATTGTTCAAGTCAATCTTTTAGATAAAAAAGTTGCTCCTTCTATATTCTCTCTTTACCTACTATCAACAGATTTATCTGAAACTAAAGCTAAAATCAAGATCTTTTTCTCTTCTTTCATTCCTAATGATATTGAAGAATACATTAAAAAAATTATTACACCTAAAGCGAGAGTAACTCTTGAATTAGCGGCTGCAATTGAATTTCCAAGAAAAATGTTAGTGCCTTGGAATAATGATGGTACCGAAAGAGATGACGATGAAACGCATATTGCCCGTTTTCAATTTGCAAAAGCACTTCTGTATGCAGATACACAAGAAGGAATGGGATACAATCTGGAGCTAGCAGGAACTTTATCTCCTAAATATTGTGAAATTGGGAAAACGGGTATGCTTGTTCAAATTGAAAATTTAAAACTCGATTTAAGCAAAAAAACAAACATTCCGGAAGCTACTGCTGATGGCAGACCAAACGACTTTGTGGGAGTTTATGCCCGTGCAGTATCTGTTACTTTGCCTTCAAAATGGTTTCATGATTATGAAAAAGAAGGACAAGGAAGTACAAGCACAACATTAAGAATTGGTGCATCTGATTTACTAATTGGAACAGGCGGAATTTCCGGAGATATTTACCTGGAAACAGTTCCTGTAAGTACTGGTATTTTCAGTTATTTTGGTGATAAATTCGATTTTGACTACCCGCTTTCAATGTTGGTAAGAAACGAAGAAACAGATGTAGTTGAAATCAAACAAATTGCAGATTATGATGAATTGCTTGATTACCTGCAAGAATTTCGTGCAACAAGCACTCTGCCATATCCTTTCAGTTATCCTTTAAAATTAACCACTAAATCTACATTAGTATCTTCACAAGTTAGTCCAAATACTGCTTATAGTTTTAAAAATGCTAAAGAATACCAAGCATTTTTATCAAAACTTGTAACAGATAATACACTTTGGAAAAAAATTGGTAATCCGAATCGCGGGTTTGAAATTGGCTTCAACAAATTTGATATTTCTTTCAAACAAAACAAGGTTATTGGTTCTAATATCAAAGGACAATTAATTATCAATAAACTAAAAAATGAAGATGGAAGTTCTTTCCATGCAACACTGGAAGGTCACTTATACGATGACGGCGATTTTAATCTAACTGCTTCTTTCGATAAAGCAAGCGAACCAAAAGCCAATCTATTTGATCTGGTAAACTTTGACTTTCACAGTTTCGAATTAGGAAAACAGGATGACGATTATTATGTAGGTACTTCCTGTTATGTTTCGTTTCCTGAAGGAACCTTAATCAATAAACTCGCAAAAGGTCAGGGATTTGATGTTGAAAAACTTCGTATTTACAGCGATGGAAACATTGAAGTTGAAGGAGGTTCAATCCCGATTCCGATTAATTTATCGGTAAATCTTGGACCGGTTCAGATGGCGGTGAGCAACATTAACTTTGGATCAACTCAAATTAACGGACGCAAATATAATTTCTGGGGATTTGATGGAGCGATCAGTGTCAATCCGCTTGGGGTAGATGCCCGTGGTGAAGGTATTAAGTACTATTATGCTACAGATGATGGTCCAAAAGACTCTTTCATCAGAATCCAGACTATCGAAGTCGATTTGATGATTCCGGGAACTGCTACAGAAGAATCGGCTATGGCCATTATTCATGGTATGATTTCGCTTCCACAGCCGGGAGAATCACAGGAATTCATGGGAGAGGTTTCTTTAAAGTTACCAAAACCAAAAATTTCAGGAAGTGTAGGAATGCGTTTTGCACCAAAATATCCTGCTTTCTTAGTCGATGCAAGTATTGAATTGCCTACAGGTATTCCACTGGGATTTATTTCGATTACCGGTTTCAGAGGTTTATTAGGATTTAGATATGTGGCAACCAAAAAGGCGGCCGGATTAACAACCGATAATTCCTGGTACGAATTCTATAAACATCCAAAAGCAGGTATCAATATCAGGAAATTCAGCGGTCCGCCGGATTCTTTACAATATGATTCACCATTTTCTATTGGAGCCGGTGCCACTTTTGAAACAACAGGTGGTTCCATTTTAACATTGCGAGCCATGTTATTGCTGTCTCTTCCTACTCTGTTTTATATTGAAGCAGGATTAAATGTTCTTGGAGACCGACTTGGCCCTATCGAAAAAGATCAGACTACTCCTCCATTCTTTGCAATGGTTGCCTTTGGAGATAACTCTCTGGAAATGGCCGCCGGAGCCGATTTCCAAATGCCGAAACAAGGTGGAGAAATCATTCAGTTACATGCTTTATTAGAAGCCGGGTTTTTCTTTAAAAATCAAAAACCATGGTACATCAATATCGGATCTAAAAAAGATCCAATCATGGCGAGAATTTTAACCCTGTTTACTGCTAAGGCCTTTATTATGTTATCGGCTCAGGGAATCGAAGCCGGTGCCAGATTAGACTTTAAACTGGAGAAAAGCTTCGGACCTGCTAAGGTTAAATTATGGGCTTATCTGGAAATGGGTGGAAAAATTTCGTTCAAACGTCCTCAAATGGGTGGTTATATTGCTGCCGGTGGAGGAATTCAGATTAAAATCTGGATCATCAATGTTGAAATTGTTTTAGATACCATTTTCTCTGTAGAATCATTTAAACCATTCCTGATTTATGCCAAATTAGAATTAAGTGTTCGTGTTAAAATTGCCTTTGTAAGAGTCCGTAAAACATTCTTAATTGAACTTCAGTGGGATATTAACAGAATTGTTGACCGTACGCCTTACAGTCCGCTTCCTAAAGGAACTTACGGAGACGTTAATGACAGCAGAACTGCCGATTCTGTAAAAGGAGTTCACATGCTTACCAATGAAGCTTTCTTACTGAATTATTTTGATAACAAGCCTGATCCGGATGATATTTCTTCAATAATTCCATTAGACACCTACATTGATATCAAATTAGCTAAAGGAGTATTGCCAAATAAGAATCTTTCTAAAATAATTGGAGGATATACGGCTGATGCAAAAAATTATACCGATTTAATGCCTCCCGAAGGAACCTCTAAAGCAGGTAGAAAATTGCGTCAGGTGAAACATGAATATGCAATTGAATCGATTGAACTGAGCTCTGCTAATGGAAATTCATGGGTACCTTATCATCCTTTTGAAGCTGTTGTTGCTTCAGATGACAGGGATAATGTAAAGAATTTGCCTTGGGCACAATGGCAAAAAGTAGTGGATCAATATGATAGTATTCGTGTATTGGCAACAAACCCATTCTCTTATTTAAGTGCAGGAGAACCTGGCTGGCATGTTCCGGAACAATTCGGAATTACTCCTTCTAAGTTATTCTGTGTATCCGATAGCATTGAGCCGGAGTATGTTAATTTCATAAACAAAAAGATTGGTAAACGCTATTATGTTCAGACTCAATATGAAGCAGACAAGATTAATGGCTTGTATTTTAAACTTGTTGGAGAAGTTCCTGAAACTGTAGACGGTGAGCTTATAGATGGAGATTTTATGAGTATTTCTGCAGAAAGTAATCCTTTTGGTTTCAGAAGATCCCTTTCATTCAAAAACTATAATAAACTGGAAATTATTTTCCCTGAGTCTGCGATTGAACCGACTTTAAAACTGACAACGCATGCCAAAACAGTAAAAATTAGTGCCTATACTTCTGTTTTTAAAGATGGAGAAAAACTACCTAAATATGAATTAGTCAAAATACGAAAATCTCCAGAATCATTGCCTTTAGAAGAGGTAACCTATACTAAAGCTGAACTGAGATCACCAATAACACTATTGGATGAAGAGAGTAATATCTCATCCAAAAAGAAAATTGACAAAATTGTAATTAGTCCGGTTGCGGCAAATGCTGATGCGATTTTAGATGTAAGAAATAAAATTGCAGCCCTATTTAATCAATCATACGCTTCAAAAGATGGTGAATTCATTATGACTGAACCTAGTAATTTGGTAGAATACGATGAATTGTTAGTAAAATTGGCAGAATTAAAAGTAGATGCCGGTAATGATAATCCAACCGGAGCTGCTACTTCATTAACGTTTACGCGTTTCTATGGATATAATGGAATTGCTAATTATGCTTTTGACAAAATTTTCAAATACAATGACACCTATTTAGTTTCATTTTATCCGAGTCCAAATACAACGGTTATTGCACAAATTGATGCAAAAGGAAAGTTGTTAAGAGAACGCTTGTTGAATGGTTTAGTGACATCAATGCAGGTCGTAAATAATAATTTATTACTTACTCAGGCTTTAGATGCTACTCAGTGCAAAGGAATTGGTGAAGCAATTATCGATGATACTTTTATCGTAGGCTGTGTGGCTCCGGCTAAAACAACTGCAATTGTTGAACTGGATTCTGAATTAAACAGAACTTTCGGAATGCAGTATCAAAATACTTATTCTACAGGTTTCAATAAATTACTGTCGCTTCAGAATAATGAATTGCTTTGGGTTAATACTTTAGAAAATGAAACTCAGATTAACTGGATTAACGGTACAGATCGTTCTATTATTCATCGTGTAAAAATTGACGAAGTAGCGCTTAAAGTTCTTCAGCATAATAATACTGATTTCAGTCTGATCACAAAAAACAAAAAAATCGTTCGTATCAGCATTAATGAAAGTACAAAAGCCATTGCGATTGCTGATACCAAATTAGTTTCTGAATCATCAATTTCTGAAATTACAGATGCAGTAATTGCAAATGGAAAAGTCCTGCTTACTGTTAAACTGACAAACGGAAAATTCGGATTGGCTCAGGTTGACGGAACAAATAGTACTGTTGTTAAAAACGATGTAATTTTTGATTCTCCGGTTTATTTATCAAATAAAACGCTGGCTGATAATGCTGTTATTGCCTACAATCAAAAATATTTGTTTGTATTTAATACGTCATTACAACTTACCCGATTAATTGAAAGAGGAAGTACAAACGATAAAGCAGCAGTTCTGCACATTCAAAATGAACCGTCAGAGAATGAAATTGTAATGCTTTCTTCTAAACAAAATGAAAAAGGAATTTATTTCTCTCTGTTTAATGATCAGTTTGACAATTGTTCTTTATATCCAACACAAACTGTTTCGGTTGAATCGTCTGCATCTGCTCTGATTAATTCGACTGCTAATCTGACTGAATTAGATACGGTTATAAAATCGGAGTACATCAGAACAATTAAGTCTTCAAAATTATTAACGATTAATGCTGTTCTGTGTTCTGCAGGAGGAAATCCGGATGAAGACAACGAATTAGATTATACAACTTATATTCAGGAAATCGGATGGCTGACAAAAGAAAGCGCTGAGCATAATTTAACTATTCCTGGTTCTACGGCTGTAGCTGAAGACAATCAGGCAATGGAAGCTGCCATTCAAAATACGGTTCAGCCAATTTGGAGACCAAATTCAACTTATTGTTTAAAATTTATTTTGACAGATAAAGTAGATAATGGTACCCCTGTGAAGTTCGAATACTATTATGGATTTAAGACATTAGGTCCTGTTGGTCATTATCCTGTTCCTGATGAAGATCTTGCTCCTGGTCAAAAACCATCTGTCAAAAATGAATTGACTGAATTATCAAAATCACCGTTAACTTCGTTAAGACAGTATTTAGATTACAACCGTTCTTACCCTAATGCTGATGGAAGTTTATTATTATCTAAACCATCATTCTATGGAAATGAGGAGTGCAAAATATCCATGTTCTTCAAGAATCCATACGTGTACCATATGTTTACAGACTGGAAAGATTATGGAGCAGGAAGACCGGAAATTAAAGGGGTAATGAATCTTATTATCAAAGATCCATTAAATGATGTTCTTATTCCGTATCCTTTACCTACAACGGCAACTACTTATCCAAAAGCACATGAAGAAGACATAAAGTGGGTGGATGATAATGATCCCAGAATTCCTTTAAACATCCAAATGTTACAAAACATGATTAAAGGAAGTACCGGTAAAATAAGATGTGACATTACGATTGGAGATGCCTTAAAACCAAAATCATACGGATATGAGGTAAAATTAACCGATCTAAAACCTTCGAAACTGTATACTGTTTTAGTGAAAAACTATTTTGATGAAAATCAGGATAAAGCTCCAACTGATAATGAAAATGTATTAGTACATCAATTTGGATTCCAGACCTCACGATACAGAGACTTTGCAGAACAGGTAAACAGTTATAAGTTAAGTACCGAACCGGTTCGTAACGCTTTATTTGATGTTCCGTTAAGCTTAAGCGAAGATCAGATTACTTCTTTAAACAATATCATTTTTGGTCAGGAAGATCCGTTAAGCGATGCATTTGCCTTGAAATATCAACATCTATTTGATCGTGCTGTTGAAGGCGTTTTGAAAATGTCTCCTCTTGATCCTGCTCAGTCTACTGAAGTAAACCGAATTATCAATACCAATACTGGTGAAGTTGTAGCGCTTTTAGTTCGTAATCCGGAGCCATTCAATATTCCTAAAATTCCATTGGATGAAATTAAGAATACGGTTGCTGTTGTCGACGATGCAGGTGAAGTAAAAGCAAATTATAAAGTGTTGTATTCTAAAGATTATGCCCAGATGCTAATCATGACTGACAGTAAAAAAATTACTGATCAAAATTTAAAAATCAGGTTTGAATACAGAATGTGGAATAACAACGGAATCGTTGGACCTAATACTACTGCATTAACAGTTCGTGTTGGTGAACCGGTAATCTTACCTATTGAAAATATAAATCTTTAAAAAACAATAAAAAATGAGTTCTATAAATCTTCAAGAAAGCCAATCCTCAGGTTGCGAAACATATATCGCTATCGTTGTCGATGAATCGGGTTCGATAAATGGTAATGAAGCGCAGCAAATACGCGAAGGGCTGACTTCATTTATCAATTCTCAGGCTCAGAGCAAAATTACGCTTTCGTTAATCGGAATGTCTAATAGCGACAGCAATTCAAGATCAGAGCATGTTATTCAAAAAAGAATTTCAGGTAATGCTTCCAGTTTTTTTAGTTGGATTAATGGTTTTGGTTCACGATCTGTTGATCCTCAATCTGATCACTGGGCATCTGGTTTAGAAGTTGTAAACAACCTGTCTGTAGTTCCGGACGTGATTGTAGTGGTAACCGATGGTTTACAGGTAAATGACAATGATTTACTGAAAAATTTATATCAGAATCTGAATGATAAATCACATATTTTTGTTTACGGTGTCACAAGCACCGTAAACAATGCTTCAGAATTGGTAACACCAATTACCAACTTTTTAGAAAAAGCGCCTGTTGTAAAAAACAGCGGTCTTTCTATGCTGGACACAGACTACATAAGAGTTCCTGATTTTAGTACTTTAGGATCTGAATTAAATCAGTTAAGCAGCGATTTATCAGGCGCTCAGATCGGGTGTTTGTCAAATGTAATTATTAGTCAAAATAAATTAGTTTACCCTGTCCTGAAAAAAGGTCTTGCTGTAAACCAAAGTGCCGGATTTTTAACACTTAGAAATAAAAGCCGTGTAGCGCTTTCCCTTCCTTCAGGAACAAGAATCCATACGGTTAGTAACGTAAGCGGACTGGTTTTTAAACTTCAGAATACTGCTGTTATTCCTGCTCTTTCCAGTGTTGATGTAGCCATTCGAATGGATGGAACACCAAACACATTAGGCAATAACTTTGCTAAAATTGCTTTGCCAAATGTTAACAATCCAAGTGGATTTCAAATCAACTTTAACGTTGGTAAAGAAGTTTACATTGTCAATCTTGAGTCTGGTAAAACGGCTTTACAATCTACCAGTTTGCAAATTGCAGCGGCTGGTTCAAAAGGTATTGACAGTACAAAAGGAATTCACCTTCGCTGGCTTTTGGCAGGAGAACTAGGAGCAAACCATCTCCCAAAAGGAGACTTGTATAAAGGAGCTAATTCCGGGGCTAACTTTAACAAACCCGAAGATTTTGTCAAAGTGTACAGAGCTGCTTATACCAAAGTTGTCCATAAATTAGATTTAACAAAAAAACCTCAGTCAGTAGATATTCAGAAGAATTTCTGGGTTTATAAAACAACAAATCCGTTAAGATCGATCTATGTTAACTTTAAAAACAAAGCAAAATATCTGCTAACAAGAGCGACTATTGATCCGATGGTTAATCCGTCTGGTTTTATCCAGGCTTACGGCAATGAAATTATTGAGATTGAAAATAAAAGCGAATTGTTCTTTGCGGCAGAACTTAAATTTAGTTCTGCAAACAACTCAGGCAATGTAAAATTAGAAACCTTATCTGTTGCCGAAAATACCATTGTAGCATCAAAAAGACTAACAAATCGTAAGACTTACACTGCAGCACAGGTAAATGCAATTCGTGTAGTTGCTGAAAATGGAAGAAGCATTCGATTTAAGGCAAGTAACTGTTTATTAAACGAAGTTAATTTTGAATTTTATGGTGACTTCATTCAGCATGCCAATGATAATGGGATTTGGGATCTAAAAGGAAAATATGGTTTAACTGTTGACGACAATAAAGCATTTGAACAATTAGAGCCAAAACTAAATTGTATTCACGGAAAATGGTTGAAATTTAATGATGAAGAGTACGTTAACGTAAACAACTACAAAGATAAATGGAAACGAGTGACTGATGAAGAAGATAAAAACATTAAGGAAGTCATTCAAAGTTACATTTGTTTAAGTCTTGACGGCAAAAATCCGACTGCTTTAGAAACGATCAAATTTAATGACAGCATTCCAACCAATGATCCTCAACCCGGAGAAGCAGCAGAATTTGCAGAAAACTCAACACAAATATCAAATCTTGATTTATTAAACATTGCTGCAAATGACTATCATATTGCCAGAATGTTAGGTTTAGGTTGTATTGATATTGATGAAACGGTTCTTTCCGGAGAGTACATTTATTTGACAGAATATATTACGTTTAAGAATTTAGAAGGAGGTACAGATCCTAAAGAAGTACAGCATCTTTCAATGAGTATTCCGACTTCTGTAAATACAGAACGTTTACCTCTTCCGGTACAATTAAGCAAATTTTTACCTGGTCTGAATGCTGGTTCAGATGAAGACGACCAAACAGCTAAAATCACAGATCCTGACGGTTACAGTTTTGACGGAAAGAAAAGATATGTGAGTTTGTTTATGAGTGACATTAAAGATTATAGTGTAGATACTGCATTCTTTAATTCTACAGAAGAATATGACGGAAGTTCTTTTACATTCCCAATTTATGCGGGAGTAGATTATAAATTTAAAGGCGAAACCAATTGGCAAAAACCGGAATTATCATCGGACACGGCATATTCTAATGTTAAAAAAGATTTAACCACTGGTGCTTTTGAGCCTGCTCCGATTATTATTCCGGACTCAGGAAAATCATTTTTAAATGTTCGTCAGGAAAAAACAGGTTTACAAACGTATGTTTATCAGGGATATGGAATTAATATTTTCTCCAGAGCAACATCCGGAAGGCAATTAGAAATAACTTCTCATATTAAACCGAAAAATACTTTATTACCTCCAACCGGTATTAATTCATTATTAATTACTGAGGAAAATCCGTTGATGTTTACTTCGATGAGTGAACAGCTTAAATTGAAAACATTATTAGAAGATGAATCCATAACAGATAAAACGTATATCCGACTTCTTTTTGAATATTATGCTATTCAGGAGCTATTAAGCTATACAATTCCCGATGGAGTAACAAATGCGGAAGCTTTACTTTCTGATAGAATTTTTCCGGATAATGAAGAACTGTTTGCAGATTATTTTAAACTTTATTTCAGGGATAGTCTTCCTCAGATTGAGCATGCTAAAATCACTGATATTAAAGATAGTCCAACAAATGAACTTACTTCAATTATTACAATTAGTGAATATAAAATTCTTAGTAGTGATGAAGAAATTAAGATTAACTTAACTGAGAATAATAAAAACCGATTTATTGGAGGTATCTTAACAGTTGGAGATCAAAATTATATCATTCAGAATATTAATGTGGTTACCAGCGGAGGAGCGTTTAGTTTTGCCAATGTTGAAGTACTTAAAAAAGAAGTAAGCGACCGTCTTGTTTCTGATGGTGATGCTACAATTGATTCGGAACAAATTAAGGAAATCAAAAAACCGGTAAACGAATTATGTTCTTTAGTTGAGAATATGTTAACGCCGGAAAACTGGAATCAGCCAAGTCCAATTGGTTTTAAAGTGCAAGTACCACAAGCTTTGAAAACGGTTCACAGAGAACTTGTTCTGCAAAAAGACAGTCAGGGTAATGACAGTTTACAAGTAGAAAAAACAAGAGGAATCTGGAGTAAAAATGTTACTATTGAAAAAGTCCTGGAAGACGCTTTTCAGGTAGATGAAAAGGGCGAATATATATTGGATGATAATGACAATCCAATTCCGTTACCGAAAACAGATCAGAAACATTTTGGTTTATACAAACTTACTTTCAAGGGACTAAAATTAGCGCAACATTCTCAATACAACGAAAACAATCAAAATTCAGTTGAATGGATGAACGGTACTGTTCGTTTATTTACTAAAAGTTGTTTTGAAGGGGCCAACCCTATTCCTGTAAAATCCAGAAAAGATTTTAAAGTCGTTCGTACCGAAAATATCGGAACAAATGAGGATTTAGTCCTGGTTATTAATGACCCTAATTTTAAAATTAAAAAAGACGGAACTCAGGAAATGGATCCGGCTTATGATCATATTATTCTTGAAAAAAATGAAGCACATCAGCCAAAAGATCAGGAAGTAAATTATTATCCAAGTTATAAAGTATATCTTTTTGCAGATCCTGCAAACGGAATCACAGCAGCAAAAATTCAGCCTAGGGAAGGAGAAAATACACATTATTCTATTTTCGGAATCAGCAGCCATTCTAATGCTTTAGATTATGATTCTAAAATTAGTGTTCCAAATCCGATGTACGCCGTTAGAATTGAGAAACCTGTAAAACCGGAAGATGTCAAAGGACCATTGTATGCAACAAGACCTGACTTTTTTAACAGATCAACTTACACCTTTACAACCAGATATACGCACAAGCCATACGGAATGCTGCATTACAGGGCGAGTGACGATGCTTTATTGAATGTTTTATATGAAACTGCAACTATAAAAGTAATTCGTGAAGAACTTAGTAAACTTGGTGGAAATAATGAAGCTTACTTTACTAACAGATGGCAGAACTTACTGGACTTTGACGGACTTCAGAATGTTGCTAATTATACAACTTATCCTCCCGAAAATGTTTCGGAAGAAAATTACCATTTCCCGGTTCCTGACAGTAAACTTTTAAGAAGTCAGATTAATGATTTTATTAAATGGCATAATATAACGCAAAATCAAACCGTTCCGGAGATAAGCGGTTTAACTGCACTGAATCAGATTATTATTCCGCAAAGTGCCGGAATAGAACAAGATTTATTAGCAATTCACTTTATCGAGCAAGCGATTCACTCTGTTTTTGTACCGCTAACAGAAGTACCTGTAATTTACGAATACATTAAAGACAATGATTATGTGCCTGTTAATAAAAAACAAACAATTAAAGATAAGAACGGAAACATTTTAAAATATCCTAATCCTGAACTGGACATTGCACCAATGATGAAAATCACAGATCCTGTCCTTTTCAAAACACAATTTACCGATTTCAACCTGGATGGAAACTCACAAAGTATCTATTTCTACGGTGTTCGTGAAATGGATATTAAATTGAATTTTAGTGAATTTAGTACTTTCTGGGGACCTGTTAAGTTAGTGCCTTCGAATCCGACACAAACGCCGGAAATCAAGCGAATTATGCCGGTGCTGGAAAATCAGGTTTTAGGAATCAAACCTTCTGTTCAGATAGAATTAAATGCTTACAAACCGGAATACAATATCAGAAAAATAAATATCTATCGTGCCAACAATATGCTTGATGCACAATCAATCAGAACGATGACTCCTGTCAAAGAAATTTTGATTACTGAAGATACCTTATCTACTGATTTTAATAGTGTGTGGACTGTTTATGATGAATTTGAAGATTTGGAAAGTGTTCCTTTTGGAGACGGACTTTTCTACAGAGTTACCGTTTCAAGAGAAATTGAATATGCTGATGCTGAATCGACAGATGAAAATCCGATTATCAACATTGATTATACGCCATCTCAACCCTCAAAAATTACAGCTACAGTAATTGCCGATAATGTTTCACCGGAATCTCCAGTATTAACTGCTTCAGGCGATCAGTCAGAAGAAGATGAAGCTGTCTTAAAACCAATTGTTTTCAGTTGGGAGAAAACAGTTCATAACGGTAAATATCATTTGTATAAAATGAACAATCAAGGAAACTGGGATAAGATACAGGAAAAAGTTTCTAATGAAAATATCGTAACACTGGCTTTACTGGAAACCAAACTGGCCACCGACGAATTAACTATTAAAAATGGTGATGGCGACAGAATCTACCATCATTTCAAAGTACTAGCCGAAAATGCTTCAGGTATGTACAGTAGCGAAGAAAAAATTCTAACACTTTAATTTTAAAGGAATCCCAATGAATAATTTTCATTGGGATTCAAAATCAAGCTAATCAAAAATAACATTTACAGAAAGAAAATAAATTTCAAATAACATGGCAACAGACAGAACTAACATTGGCTACAAATTCGAGAACGGCGACATTCCGTCACAGGGGGACTTCCAGGAGGTTTTTAACAGTTTCATCCATAAGGACGAAGACAAGGCCGATTTTCAAATGGTTGAAGTAGGATCGGATAACCAACATTATGTAACTCCTGCCCTTTTGTATACGGGTTTAAAAAATATTGGTATCATTACTGGAAATAACTACGTGCCTTATAAAGAGCAATTTGATAATTTTATTGGCAACTCACTTCCATTAAAATATCCTCCGGTAAGATATAGTGTGAAAGCATTTAAAAACGGGCAATTATTGTTTGAAAGAGAAGGCGAAGGAAACGAAGGAGATTATATCATTAATTACGATAATGCGGTAATCACTTTTTCGTCAGATATTGACAAAAGAAATATTGAAGTAGCCTACTGGTATAAAAATTTAAGTCCAAATACGGGTGGAGGATCTGGAGGTCAGCAAATTGACTTTACAAATTTTTTACATACCTCAGGAAATGAAACCAAAAATGGTATTTTAACTTTTAACAACACAACCCCAACCCCAACCAGCGGAATTGTTTTAACCAACAGCGGAGCCGATGCCGGTGCAAAAGTACTGGATGTAACGGTAAGCGGAGCCGGAAGCGGTGTTTCTGTTCAAAATACAGCAACAGGAACAGGAATTAAATTATCCAATTCCGGTGCCGGAACGGGTGTAGAATTAAACTCAACTGCGACAGCTACGGGCGATCCTTTGAAAGTAACAAAAGATAATGTTGTAAAAGCTAAAATTGATTCAGAGGGAATTGTAAGTGCTGAAAAATTTGTTTCTGCTCGTGGTCAGCGTACAGAATTTGTAAAAGGAGACGGTTTTCTTGATCCTACAACATATGCAGAAGACAATAAAGTAATTCATATTGAAGGAAATGAAGAAAGAGATGGAGCTTTAAAATTAACACACGATGATTCTGTAGAAGATGTTTTAACCATTGAAAAAAACAATAGTGCTAACTGTTTAAAATTAATTCAGAACTCTACTTCTAACGCTACTACATCTACTTTCTACACAAACAGTCCAAATGTTAACAGAAAAGCTATCAGTATTCAAAAAGGAGAAAATGAAAATGCATTTATCACACACGATGGAAACTTATCCGGAACTTCTTTTACAACATTGAATGAAAAAGCAGATATTACAGATGGTTTTTTAACATTAGCAGCTTCTACTTCTACAACTCCAACAGCAGGTCATGCAAAATTATATGCCAAAACAGCCGGCACTACAGATTTGTATGTAATGGGTAGTGATGGGGTTGAGAAGAAGATTGGTGGTACTGTAGATTTATCTGGTAAAGAAAATACTATTGTACCAGGAACAGAGGCGCAATATTACAGAGGCGATAAATCATGGCAGACACTTGACAAAACAGCTGTCGGACTGACTAATGTTGATAATACAAGTGATTTGAATAAACCTGTTTCAACGGCTACGCAAACGGCTTTGGATTTAAAAGCAAGTCTGGCTTCTCCACCATTAACAGGAATACCAACTGCTCCTACTGCTGCAGCTGGCACAAATACAACGCAAATTGCGACTACTGCTTTTGTATTAGCGAATGCTGACCAAACTCCTGATGCAACTACAACAATAAAAGGAAAAATAAAATTAGCAGGGGATTTAGGCGGTACTGCAGATTTACCCACTACACCTACAGCAGTACATAAAACTGGCTTAGAGCAAATTCGAGGCCTGAAACTTTTCCAAAATCCAACTACTGTTGATGCAGCGGGGATTTCAATGAGTTATAATACCTCTGGGCCCAATGGATTGAGTTTATATACGGTTAATAATAGTGCTGCTAATACTGGAGTTGTTTTTGAAAACAAGGGATCGGCGGGAAGTAGTAGTTTTTTAGTTGAATTAGGGACTTCAAATTCAGGTGCCGAGGGTATAACGATTAATACAAGAGCTTCGTCTTTACCAAATGCTTATGCTATAAGAATATTTCAAGCAACAAATCGTTCGGATACTAAATTTTCAGTAAGAGATACAGGCGATACAACGGCTAATTCATTTATTAAAATTGGCGGTACAAATTTACAGTATCTTATGGCTGATGGATCTACTGCCGCTGTAGAACCTATGCAAATTACCATTACCACAGCTGTAAGTATTACAACTGATACACTTGATGCAAATAGTAAAAAACAACTTGGTAAAAACGTAATTATTAGTAATGGAACAAGTGCAATAAACATTATTGTCAATGGTGGTACAGACTTTAATGCATCATACTTAAAACATGGGACAGGTGCGATAACATTTGTACAAGCATCAGGAAGAACACTAGTACAAGTTAATGCTACTGCCACACTAAACGGAGCTGCTGGAAGTACAGCGACAATTTCAAGTATTGGCACTACAGATTATTTAAGAATTTCAAACGTATAATTATGAATCCATTATTATTTTATGAATATGGGCTAAGCAAAACTACCCCTGCTCTTCCATTTGTTTCTACCTGGAAAACTGATAATGTTTCTTCAGGTTCTAGTAATGCTTTACAAGTAAAACTACCTTTAATTAACACAGGTACTTATGCTTTTACTGTAGATTGGGGTGATGGTACCTCAAATTACATTACATCATACAATCAAGCTCAAACCTTACATACTTATACTTCTTCAGGCAATTACACAATCAAAATTACGGGAACATGTAAGGGATGGAGGTTTGGAACTTGGGGAGATCGATTAAAAATTTTATCTATAAGTTCTTGGGGAGAATTAAAACTTGGGACTGACGAAGGTTGGTATTTTGCTGGGTGCACTAATTTAGATTTATCTGACGTATCTGACGTATTAAATTTAGCAGAGACCACTTCATTAGCTTATTGCTTTTCTTCGTGCACATCTCTTTCTACCGTTAATAAAATGGATGAATGGAACACTTCTTCAGTAGTGTTTATGAATAGTATGTTGAGTGGTGCTTCAGCATTCAATCAAAATATTGGTTCTTGGAACACTTCAGCTGTTTCGGATATGAATAACATGTTTACTTCGGCTGCATTGTTCAATCAAAACATTAGTCTTTGGAATGTTTCTAATGTAACAAATTTTGCATATACATTTTATGGCGCATTGACATTCAATCAAAATTTAGGAGCTTGGGATGTTACCAAAGTAATTTCATTTGCAGGTATGTTTCAAAATGCAATAGTATTCAACAATGGCGAAAGCTCTGATATAAATAATTGGGTGTTAAACACAAGCAATCCTGTTAATATGACTTACATGTTTCGAGGTGCATCTTTATTTAATCAGCCTTTAAACAACTGGAATACATCTGCTGTTGAGAATATGAGCGCTATGTTTTATTTAGATAAAGCATTTAATCAACCCTTAAATAATTGGGATACATCATCAGTTAAGGATATGTCTGCTATGTTTTCTGAATGCATAAATTTTAACCAGAATATAGGAATTTGGAATGTTAGTAAAGTGACAAACTTTTTTTCGATGTTTAAATCTGCTAATGCTTTTAATAATGGGGGAAGTTCTAATATAAATGGATGGGTTCTAAATCTAAATGGATCAGTAAATTTGGCTAACATGTTTGAATCAGCTATTACATTCAATCAGCCTTTAAATAACTGGAATACATCTACTGTAACAAATATGGGATACATGTTTGCTTCAGCAAAAGCTTTCAATCAACCTTTAAACAATTGGAATACATCTGCTGTAACAAATATGGCTGGCATGTTCTATTGGGCTTCAACTTTTAACCAAAATTTAGGTTCTTGGGACGTAGGTAACGTTAAAAGTTTTCAAGAAATGTTTGGATCTGCATTAGCTTTTAATAATGGAGGAAGTCCTGACATTAACAATTGGAACACAACAAATTGTACTGACATATCTTACATGTTTCAATCTACATATGTATTTAATCAGCCTATTGGCAATTGGAATACATCATCAGTTACAAACATGAGAGCTCTTTTTAATGCAAATACTTACTTCAATCAACCTTTAAATAACTGGAATACATCTTTAGTAAAGGATATGTCCTACACTTTCTCAAACGCAAGTAGTTTTAATCAATCTTTATACAATTGGAATACGTCAAACGTTACAAATATGAGCAATATGTTTGGATACGGCAGCTTTAATCAAGACATTAGCATGTGGAACATTAGCAAAGTATTAGATTTTCAAGGATTTATGGCTAACAGAAGATCTTCTCTTTCTACACTAAATCTGGATGCCCTTTATAATGGATGGAGTTCAAGACCCGTCCAACCTGGTATTACAATAACATTCGGTTTAAACAAACGAACTTCAGCATCAGATACAGGAAAAGCAATATTAACAGGAGCACCTAATAACTGGATAATCAGTGATGGCGGCATATAAATTTGTCGAATTCTACATCATACTATAAGATAAAACTTTTAAAAAATAAAACAAATAAAAAATGGAAAACGTAACAATCAATAAAGAAGAAACAAAAACAATCAACGCAGAACAATTAAAGAAATTACAGGATTTTAATGCCTTTATGGATAAGGCAAGATTATCATTGGGAGAATTGTCTATTCAATACGAATTTCAAAAAGCAGATATCTTAAGTCAGATTGCTGTTCAGCAGCAAAACTTCAATGAATTGGAAAAAGTGATCAAAGAAGAATATGGAGATATTCGTGTAAACATTGAAACCGGCGAAATTGTAAAGCAGGAACAGGAATAATTTCCTAAAGAATAATTTTAAAACAGTTAATTAGGAACCACAAATTGATCAGCCTTTCTGACGTGGTTCCTATTAACTTCTAATCGCGTTTTAAAAAACGATTGTAACTCGGGCAAACTTTAAAATGACAACACTGCTGTCATTTGCTCTGATAAATACTTCTTCTCACTTTTTTCAAATTTTTTCCTAAAACATAACCAAATATTTGATCTTCCTTTTCAATTGGTTTTAGCAAAAACAGATTAGTTTTTCTATTGATAACATTCTGTTTTACAAATAGAAAATATTAAAAAAAGTACTTAAAAAGGGTAAAATCGCAGATTATTTACAAAATGTAAATAGGCTTTTACCTCAACAAACTTAGCAATTCGATCAAAATAATTAATCGGTATAAGCTAAGACAAATCATCAATTAATTATAAACAAAGTATGGAATATTACAATATAGCCAGGTCGATGACTGCGGCAAAAAATGATTGCGCTGCCGGAGTCATGGGTACTTCCGTCACGCTTACTGCAAATGCCAATAAATTTGTATCGACCGTTAGTGTCGAAGATGCAAATGCAAAAGCAGATGCATGGTTGGCAGCAAATGTTCAGGCTTATGCAAATAATGCAGGTTCCTGCAGAATCACAGCCTGGAGAGGCGTAAATCCTTCTTGTGTGGTTGAACCCACTGTAACGCTGTCTCCTTTTAACTATATGGTTATTAGATACAAATGGGCATTAGGAGCAGGTCAGGATTTTGACACTTATACCGGAATCATAAACTCCGGAACTTCTCTGGACAACAAATGGATGGGATGGGGACACGGATTTGATAACGAGATTCCTGCAAATGCTATAGCTGCCAATTCCTACATTATGTGGGCAGGTGATAACCAAAAAGCAAACGGTGTGGAAGCCTGTCTCGTCAATTTCAGTAAAATTACCAGCGATTATCCAAATCTTAATACCGTACAGGTAAGAATGGCAGGGTCATGGTATGATGCTGTTGGAACAGGAAATATCGATGTTGAAATCGTAACCTATCTTGGTGGTACAATGGAAAAATCAGGCTACGACATTATTAACGTTGGCGGAACTCTGGTTGATCAAAAGAACTTCTCTAAAAAAGTACCAATTCAGGGTAAAAATCTGGCTAAAAATATTGAAGCTGTTACTAATCTCGGCTACATCACCTACATCAAAGATTCGTCTACAGGACAAATCGTAATTAAATATTAAAAAATAAAACTATGGGAAATACAGGATATAAATCTTTTGCAGCACTCGAATTATATTATGTGGATGACGGAACTCCGACAGGACAACCAACAAAACCAAATGTAGTTACAGATCCCGATTATATTGCACCGGTTTTAGATACCGTTACTTGTGCTCCCAGTACAAGATATTATAGTGTAGAAAAAAAATTAAGTGCCAAAAGAAACAACTGTGGAAGTGGATATACTGGAAGTACTGTAACACTAACTTCCTATCCAAATCAGTTTTTCTCTACCGTAAGTCTTGCTGATGCTAACGCACAGGCAGATGCCTGGCTGGCTGCAAATGTACAGACTTATGCCAATAACGCAGGAAAATGTGAAGTTACGTATACTCCTCCTACCGGAGGCGGAGGTGGCGGAAGCGGATGTCTTGTTGAAGGTACTCTGATCACATTACCTGATGGCACAACAAAGCCAATTGAGGAACTTACTCTTGACCAGCTTTTGCTTTCTGTTGAAATTGAAACTCTTCAGGATACCAATAACACGGAAGAATTGTATAAATGGTCTTCCACTGACTTATCAGAAAACAGAATTGTTTCTCCAATAACCAAACTGACTCACAAAATTGCCTACGAAACAATTATCGTAAATGATGGTTTGTTTGAGGCCACTCCTACTCACTTGCAATTAGTTCAGCGTGATGGTTTCTGGAGATTTATTCCTTTGGGAGATATTCAGCTTGGAGATAATTTATACACGATCAATCAGGAAATTATCCCAGTTACTGCTGTAACAGTTAATTTGGAAAAACGAAATATTTATCCAATGACTTTAAATCCATTTCACACCTTTTTTGCAAATGGAATTTTAACTCATAATTACAAACAAGCAATAGACACGGATTACTAGAACGGAAAATCAATCTGCTCAATAACAATAGTTCTTTTCTCTAAAAACATAAAACGTATTTAATCCAAATTCCACAGAAAAATCTTTTAAAGATTGATAATCAAAAAGTGTGGAATTTGGATTTACGTGTATAATTCTTTCTTATTAAAAAATTTCAACCCGTTTGTAATTATCAAAACAAAATAAAAAAATGAGTACCAATCATAACAGAATAAAAGTCGCCGACTTAGAAAAAAATGAACAAAACAAAATTCTAACAACCAATACTAATGGTGAATTAGAATTTAGTGATATAAGCAATATCAAAACAGAAAGTTACAATGCACTTGATTATATAATTCCTGGAAAAGCTCTGGATGCCAGACAAGGGAAAGTTTTAAAAGACTTAATCGACGATGCAAACGAATTACTCACTTCTGACAATGTGGATTTAAACACACTTCAGAAATTAGGTGATGCGATTGAACTGGTACATAATTCTTTAAACACAATATTAGTAAATGATTTAAGCTCGGGTGGTACCACGAAAGCTTTAACAGCAGAAATGGGAAAGCTTTTACAAAATACTAAAGTGGATAAAATTACAGGCAAAAGTTTACTTTCTGATACTGAAATTACCCGTTTAGCAACACTCTCCAATTACGTACATCCGGCAAATCATCCAGCCAGTATCATTACTCAGGATACCGGTAACAGATTTGTATCTGATACAGAGAAAAGCTCTTGGAATTCTAAAGCAGATTTGGTATCACCAACATTTATCGGAATACCTACTGCTCCAACGGCAGCTAACGGAACAAATACTTCACAATTGGCAACAACTGCCTTTGTTACAAACGCAGCTTCAGTAGCTTCAAACAATTACGTTTTATTAAGTGGTAATCAAACAAAAAGAGGAATTCTTTCGTTTGATAATGGTCCAAATCCATCCTTAATTAATGGTATACAAACAAATTCCGGAGGGAATACATTTAGCATCGGAGCTATCTTTAATGCAACTGGAGGTACAGCAGTTTCAACCACTGTTTCCGTAGGAGCTACCGGATATAAAATAGAAACAGAAGGAATTAACGGTATATTAATAAACTTAAAATCTTTATTTACAGCAGGTGCAGGGATTACCATAAATGGAGTTACCGGATCTTATGCTATGCTTTACCGAGGTCAAAACAATGGAGTAGACACTTATACTGTTAACAAAACAGGAGATATTATAGCAAACACATTTACCGGAGGAGCAACTCTAACAGGGATTCCAACTGCACCAACTGCACCAATCGGGACAAATACTACTCAGATTGCTACCACTGCTTTTGTTCAAAATATTGCCAGACCATATAAAGCGTATACTGCTTTATTAAGTCAATCCGGCACAAATGGACCAGTTGCAATTGTACTGGAAAACACTTTGGGCGGTTTACCAGTTTGGTCAAGAAATTCTACAGGGTTATATATAGCTACTTTATCAGGAGTATTTACTGCAAATAAAACAACCGTTTCCATAACAGGTTCATTTGGCGGCATCGTAACAAATGGTGCCAGAACAAGTGAAAACGAATGCACAATCACTACCGTAAAATCGGATACATCGGCGTATACTGATGGTGTAATCTATGGCACAACCATAGAAATCCGTGTTTACAATTAAAATAAAATCATCATATAGCATTTATTATTTCTTTGAAATCCAACCTTAATAAAATATACGATAATTATTGCCAAGTATTATTTTGCCGTAGATTACTCTTCTATTTTCTAACGGTCTACTTAAGATTCATTTATTCTTTTAAATGCATATCTCTCCTTTTTCCTCTAATGGAATTTTAACTCATAACTATAAATCCCATTAAATATGTTCTATAAAGGAACTTTAATCTAATAAACACAAAATAGTTCTTTTAAAAACTATACAAGTATTTAATCCAAATTCCACAGAAAAATCTTTTTTAAAGATTGATCATCAACGAAGTGTGGAATTTGGATTTGCATGTATAATTCTTTCTTATTAAAAAAAATCAACCCGTTTTAGTTATCAAAACAAAATAAAAAAATGAGTACCAATCATAACAGAATAAAAGTCGCCGACTTAGAAAAAAATGAACAAAACAAAATTCTAACAACGAATAGTAATGGTGAATTAGAATTTAGCGATATAAACAGCATTAAAATCGAAAGTTATAACGCACTCGATTACATTGTTGCAGGAAAGGCATTGGACGCAAGGCAAGGGAAAGTTTTAAAAGACTTAATCGACGATGCGAACGAAGTACTGGCTTCAGACAATGTCGATTTAAATACACTTCAGAAATTAGGCGATGCCATCGAAACCGTACGCACTTCTTTGAATACGGTTTCTAACGACATCAGTAATATTCAGGCAAGCAATTATAACGCACTTGATTACATTCATCCAGGCAAAATGCTGGATGCTAGACAAGGAAAAGTGTTAAAAGATTTAATTGATGATGCAAATGAACTACTCACTTCTGATAATGCTGATTTAAATACCCTTCAGAAATTAGGTGATGCACTCGAAATGTTACGCAATTCCTTAAGCACAATCTTAGTAAATGACTTAACTACCGGCGGCACGACAAAAGCCTTAACTGCCGAAATGGGAAAGATTTTACAAAATAATAAAGTGGATAAAGTTTCAGGTAAAAGTTTACTTTCTGATACTGAAATTACACGTTTGGGAACATTATCTAATTATGTACATCCTGCAAATCATCCTGCTAGTATCATTACTCAGGATTCCGGTAACAGATTTGTATCAGATGCTGAAAAAGCTTCATGGAATTCAAAACAATCTGCTTTAGGTTATACTGCCGAAAATGCTTCTAATAAAAATATTGCTAACGGTTATGCCGGTTTAGGAGCCGACGGAAAATTAATTTCTTCTCAACTTCCGGCTATTACCGTAAATGATACTTTTGTCATTGCTTCAGAAGCAGCGATGCTGGCGCTGACTGCTGAAACAGGAGATATTGCCGTAAGAACCGATTTGAGTAAATCTTTCATTTTAAAAGGTTCCAACTCTGCTTCCTTAAATGACTGGCAGGAATTGCTTACTCCAACCAGTGAAGTAACAAAAGTCTTTGGAAGAAATGGTGCTGTTACAGCTCAGGCCGGTGATTACAATGCCGATCAGATTACTGAAACCGGATCTAGAAGATTTCAGACTCCAAGTCAACAAGCTAATAATGATGCTACAAGTTCAATTCAGACACAATTAGATTCCAAGCCTTCTACAACAGGTTCTGGGGCGTCGGGGACATGGGGGATTAATATTACTGGAAATGCTAATACTTTAGGTGGTTTAGATTCCAGTTCTTTCATGAAATCAAAGAATGAAAATGGTTATTATGGAATGGCGAGGGCTTCTGATGGAGACACCTCAGATTGGATTAGAACTACTGTAAATGGATTGATCCCTTACCAGTCAGGAAATTCCGGAAGTTTAGGAACATCTAGTTGGAACTTCAATTCAATTTATGGAGCGACTATTTACGAAAACAATGTTTCTTTATCCAGTAAATATCTTGGAATTAATGATAATGCCAAAACAGCAACTACCCTTTCTTCCAACCGCTATAATTGGCTTACAAATGGAGTATCTAGCACTGTTGTAGGACAACTTAGCTGGAATAATTATGGAAATAATCATACTATTTTTGATGCTTCTTCAGGGCTTTCTCCTGATAATTCTCCTGTTAGCAATTCAAATTCACAACAGGCCTGGACTCCTTCTTATCCATCACTTATGGGATGGAATGGAACCTACACTTATGGATTGAGAGTAGATTCTTCAAGAATTTCGGATAGATCTCAAAGAGCAAATGGAAATTTTTATATTGATGATGATTATGGAAATGGCATTGTAGGTATTTATTCTCCTACAAGATATCAAGGTATTTATGCAATGGGCGATTCCTTCAAATTATCAAATGATGGTACAAGTACTAACAACTGTTATGGATTATCATGGACACATTCAAATGTAGGAGGTGAATCTAAGCCAGGTTTAAGCCACCAATTATTAGTTCTTGAGGCTGGTGTAACAAAAACAGCTATTGGTACAGGTTTATGGACTTCTGGTGCTGTAACAACAACTCAATCTTCTATAGCAGGTAACTTTGGGGCTTTAAATTTGTGGGCTGGAGGTTCTTACCCAACATTATTCAGCTCGCATCCGGACAGATGGACAATGTATGCAAATCCTCATATTTGTTATACTGAAAACGGGCAAAATGGCTTCACTGGTTCAATGACTGGCGCAACGCTTAGATTTGCCGGAGATCCAAATGCTTCTTCAAACTGGGATGTTGGAATAGGTACTAATAATGTAGGCCGTGATTCTTTTTCTATAGGAAGAAATGGATCTTCTTATTTTAGATTATCACCAAGTTCCGGAAATGCTGATTTTAGTATGTCTGTAGTTGCTCCTGCTTTTTATGGTTCAGGTAACGGTTTAACCGGAACAGCCGGATCTTTAAACATTGGAGGAAATGCAGAAACTGCGACATCTTCAAGGAGAATTGCATTTACGGATGGACCAAGAACATTAAGCGACCGCTTACCCAACACATTTGCCAGATCTGTTAATTTCGATTTTGTTAATTCAGCAGTTGTTGGCGGTTCCGGAAATTATGGAGGTGTAATGACATTTTCTCCATGGGATGGTACTACATCTTCGACAGGAGACTCTTCATATCAATTAGCGTTTAGAAATGAAACTGGTGTGAATGGTTCCGGACTGCCTGGTCTTAGATTACGTAAAGGAATTGACACAACCTGGAACGGGTGGTATGATATTTTACATTCCGGTAATTATTCCGCTTACTCAGCATTTTCCGGAGCAATCACAGGTAGTTCCCTAAATGTTACCGGAGATGTTACCGCTTTTTCTGATGCCAGAGTCAAAGAAAACATCAGGCCAATTGAGAGTGTAATCGAAAGAATTCAGGCTTCAAGAGGTGTAGTTTATGACAGAATCGATAACGAACAAAAAGACAATATTGGTTTTATTGCTCAGGAATTGGAAGAAAATTTCCCTGAATTAGTCCTTACAAGAGAAGACGGAACGAAAGCTGTTAAATATCAAAATGCTGTTGCCGTATTATTTGAAGCTGTAAAACAACAGCAGCTACAACTCGAAGAACAGGATAAAAAACTAAAATTTATTATTAAACATCTAAACTTAAATGAATAATGGCATTACCTGAAAGTGGTTCAATATCTTTGAATCAAATAAATACGGAGTTAGGTAAACCATCAGGTTCACCAATATCATTAGGAAGTGCATCAACTGGAGGATATGGAGCTTTGTCTTCCTATTCTCCGTCTAAACCCGATGGCGCTGCTCCTCATAGAATTTCTGAATTTTACAATTATAATCATTCTGCGACACCTCCTTCAATTACAATTACAAGCTACAATTCAGGATACATTTATTTTACTGTAAGCGGAACCGGTTATTCGCCTTCTGTCTTGAGGCTAAACAGAAGTACAACTTCAGCAAGTGGCCCCTGGACAACAGATACTGCCGGACCAACCTCTCCAAGAAGTGTACCTGTTCCTACAGTAACTACTTGGTATTTTATAGAAGATGTGAACACACCTTCTATCTTCTCCAATGTATATCAATATGTAAGTGCAGTAGATACAACACCTCCGAGTGTTCCAACTGGACTGTATTGCGATCTTGGTAATGGAGCAAATCCGCAAAGGTCAATATATATAGCCTGGAATGCTTCTACTGATAATAAGGGTGTTTCAGGATACGAATTACAAAGAAAAACAGGAACTTCAGGTACCTGGACTACGCGATATACAGGAACTAATACTTTTTATGATGACGATGGAAGTTATAATACACAATACTATTTCCAGGTTAGAGCATATGATGCAGCTGGAAATTATTCTGCTTTTTCTGCTTCAGCAGGTTTCAAAACTGGTCCTATTAGTTGTTTTGTAGAAGGAACACTAATTACTCTCGCAGATGGTTCTCAAAAAGCAATTGAAACATTAACAGTAAATGAGTTATTACTTTCATCTGAAATAGAAACCCTTCAGGATACTAATGACGTTTACGAATTATACAAATGGTCATCCGATAATCTTTCAGAAAAAAGAATTTCATCTCCAATAACCAGTATCAAACCGGAAATTGCATATAAAACAATCATCATTAACTATGGTTTATTAGAAGCAACTCCTGAGCACTCTCAATTAATTGAAAGAGAAGGAATTTGGAAATTCATTCCCCTGAAAGATGTTATAGTTGGAGATAATTTATATGGCATTAAAAATGAAATTATAGCTGTAGATTCTATTTCAGTCAATTTAGAAGAAAGAAAGATTTACCCAATGTCTTTAAGTCCTTCTCATACCTATTTTGCGAATGGAGTCCTTACCCATAACATTAAACCACAAGATCCTGTTTAAAAAATGAAGTATGCAATCAATAAAAGTGACCCTAACAATATCAAAATAACAGCTAATTCAAACATTGAATCTGATGAGTATATTGGTATTTGGGTCACTGATAAACCAACAAGTAAAAATTCGAGATATCTGTTTCAGAAACAAATGTCTAAATCGTGGTGGGAAACAGATGATTTGGGCAGGTATTGTAATCATTCAAATTCTCCCAATACAAATATTACTTACCAAGCTGAAAAATTAGAATTAAAAGCCATTAGGCAAATCACAAAACATGAGGAAATACTCGTTGATTATCGAAAGCTAAAAGAGTTAATCGGTTTCATTCCTAATTTAAATTTTAAATAAAAGTTTGATTTTTATTCAAAATTAATTCTTAATACAGAAAACCTTCAGCATATGCTGAAGGTTTTTTTTTGATGCTATATTTCTAAGAAGAATAAAATTATGTACAAATATCTAACAATTCCCATATTTAAGATATTCAACAAATCCTAAATACTGAACTATATAAGATTTATCATTTTTTTCAAAGAGTTATTCTTGTCATTACAATACATAAAAATCCAAAAAATCATTGATCAACTCAATCAATAAAAACTCTTATTTATTTAAAAACAAAATCCATTGAATAACATCATAAAAACTTTTAAAAAAGCAAAAAACTTTTCTTTTACTTTCTTTTACTTTCTTTTATTTTGTTTTTACTTTTTTTTTTAATATATTTGCCTTGTATTTAATTAGTACTTGTTTTGTGTTTACTTTAAATTTATTTGCATTTGCTTATATTTGTTATTCAAACACAAAATACTGATAAACATGTTAGCCAATCAAAGAAGAGAAAAAATACTAGACCTTTTAAAAGAAGATGGTTTTGCCAAAGTGAACAATTTAGCTCGTTTATTCAAAGTTACAGAAGTAACGATACGTCAAGATCTGGAAAAACTAGATAGCGAAGGATTAATACTCAAAGAACATGGAGGAGCGAGCATAAAAAATGTCGAGGATCAGGTACGTAGTTTTTCTCTACAACGCCAGGAAAATCTTGAAAAAAAATCGGCAATTGCTGAAAAATGTCTTGAATTTATTGATAATGGAGATACTATAATTTTAGATTCCGGATCAACAACAACAGAAATTGCAAAAAAACTAAAAGGATTTAAGCAACTGACCGTAATTACCAATGCACTAAACATCGCATTATTATTAGGAACGGATCCAGATATTGAGGTAATTATGACGGGTGGAGAATTCAAACCTCCCACATTATCCCTGACTGGACAGAAAGCAGCTGACTTTTTTAAGGGATTAAATGTTCAAAAGTTATTTTTAGCCACGGCTGGAATATCATTAAAAGCAGGACTTACTTATCCTAGTATTAGTGATTTAGTTGTAAAAAAAGCAATGATTGAAGCCGCAGAAGTGACATATCTGGTAGCCGATAGTACCAAAATGGGTAAAAGTGCACTAGCCAGTTTAGGAGCCCTGTCTTTAATTGATTACATCATCACAGATGACAATATTGAGGAAAAACACAAACAAGTCTTTAGAGACAACGAAATTGAAGTAATAGTAGCATAAAATACAAACCCCCTTTAATAAAAAATAATGACGACATCAACATTAGGAGTAATAATTGGAAACAGAGATTTTTTTCCGGACAGTTTAGTAGAAAAGGCAAGATTTGAAATTATTGAAGTTTTTAATCAGTTAAATATTAAACCTATTTTATTAGACAGCAATGATACTAAACTTGGTGGCGTCGAGACCTATAAAGAGGCCCAAAAATGCGCTGAATTATTTAAAAAACATCAGGATGAAATTATGGGAGTGCTTGTTTTACTGCCTAATTTCGGGGATGAAAAAGGTGTAGCGGACACCTTAAAACTGGCTAATTTAAACGTTCCGGTGTTGATACAGGCTTACCCTGATGAATTAACCAAACTAAACGTAGCCAACAGACGTGATTCGTGGTGTGGCAAAATTTCAGTCTGTAACAATCTATACCAATACGGTATAAAATACTCTCTGACAAGCCAGCACGTTATGAGTCCGTCTGATCCCGTTTTCCAAAAAGACTTATTAGACTTTACTGCTGTCTGCAGAGTGGTTAAAGGAATGCGAAATGTACGCATTGGTGCTATCGGAGCAAGACCCGGAGCATTTAACACAGTTCGCTATTCTGAGAAGATATTACAAAGAAATGGCATTACGGTAACTACGGCAGATTTATCTGAAATTTTAGGAAAAGCAAACAAACTAACTGCCGATGACGCAGCTGTTAAACAACATTTAGAATCTATAAATACTTATGTTGCACAAGGCAAAACGCCTAACGAAGCCATGCTTCAGATTGCAAAATTAGATGTCGTCCTGAAAGATTTTATGGAAGAGCATGCTTTAGATGCTACTGCTATTCAATGCTGGACTTCACTGCAGCAAAATTATGGCTGCAATGTGTGCACAAGTATGAGTATCATGAGTGAAAATATGCTGCCAAGTGCTTGTGAAGTAGACGTTACTGGAACCTTAAGCATGTATGCCATGCAATTGGCTTCAGGATCGCCAAGTGCACTAGTAGATTGGAATAACAACTACGCCGACGATCCTGAAAAATGTGTTTTATTTCATTGTGGAAATTGGGCAAAATCATTTCTGCCAGACATACAATTAAGCACTGCTCCTATTTTAGGAACTACAGTGGGAGTTGAAAATACATATGGTGCCTTAGATGGGAGAACACCAGCAATGCCACTTACTTATGGAAGAATCAGTACTGATGATCCAAAAGGAATTATTAAAGTTTATATAGGCGAAGGCGAACTTACTGATGACACATTAAACACTTTTGGCAATAGAGCCGTAGCTCAAATACCTAACCTTCAGGAGCTGATGAAATACATTTGTAAAAACGGTTTTGAGCACCATGTAGTAATGAACGCCTCAAAAACAGCCGCAATCCTGGAAGAAGCTCTAGGAAATTATATGGGCTGGGAAGTTTATAAACACTAAAATGAATTAAGATGCATATTGTAGAATTAAAACGAAAATCAATAGAGAGTAGAAAAAAAATTCTCAAATACATCTACAATGCCAAAGCGGGTCATACTGGAGGCAGCCTGTCTATTGTGGATATTCTAAATGTTTTGTACAATAATGTCATGAACATTTCTCCGCAGAATTTTAATTCTAAAAACAGAGATAGGTTTATTCAGAGTAAAGGACATTGTGTTGAAGCTTTGTATGTAGTTTTAGCCGACAAAGGCTTTTTTCCTGAAGAAGATTTGTTATCACTTTGCCAATACAAATCTCCATATATAGGACATCCCACTAAATCTATTCCCGGAATTGAACAAAACACAGGCGGATTAGGACATGGCTTATCGATTTGTGCAGGAGCAGCTTTGGCGGCAAAAAGAGATAATTCAGAAGTAAAAGTCTTTACCATTTTAGGCGATGGCGAAATGGCCGAAGGTTCAAATTGGGAAGCTATGATGTTTGCTTCGCATTACAAATTAGACAATCTTTCTGCAATTCTGGATTACAATAAACTTCAAATTACGGCTTCAAACGCCGATGTCATGGGGTTAGAACCTATAGATAAAAAATTGGAAGCTTTTGGCTGGGCGGTAACTCATGTTGATGGCCATAATTTAGAAGAGCTTTCACAAACACTTAATAATTTACCCCTGGAGAGCGGAAAACCGAGTTTTATCATAGCACATACGACTAAGGGAAAAGGAATCAGCTACATGGAAAATGTTTTGAAATGGCATCATGGTGTTCCCTCAGAAGAACAATATCATTTAGCTATAAAAGAATTAGACATCCAATTACAAGAACTTGAAACTATCTAAAATAATGGTAGAAATAAAAACAATCAACACTGCTAATCTCGAAGTCTTTTCTGAAACTCTTCAATTCTTAGCCACCGCAGATAAAGACATCATAGTTGTCACAAGTGACTCTCGTGGCTCAGGAAAACTGGTGCCATTTGGTCAAAAATATCCGGAACAAATTGTTGAGGTAGGTATTGCTGAACAAAATTTGGTAGGAGTTGCTGCAGGATTAGCAAGTATGGGGAAAAAAGCATTTGCTGTATCTCCAGCCTGTTTTCTTACGGCACGTGCATTGGAACAAATTAAAAATGACGTTGCCTACTCTGATAATGCTGTAAAATTAATTGGCATTAGTGCAGGAGTAAGTTATGGCGCTTTAGGTACCACGCACCACAGTTTACATGATTACGCAGTGTTGAGAGCTATTAACAATATTACCATTGTAGCACCTGCAGACAATTATGAAACTGCAGAAGCCATCAAACAGGCTACTGAAATGAAAAGCCCTATATATCTGCGTTTTGGAAAAAAAGCCATGCCTGCAAACCTAAATCCCGATAAAGCAGATTTCAAAATAGGTAAAGGGCGCATCATTCAGGAAGGAAATGATTTGACTTTGATTGCCACCGGCGAAGCCGTACTTCCTTGTGTTGAAGCAGCTAAACTTCTGGAAAAAGAATATAATATTAGCTGTAAAATTATAAGTCTTCACACCATTAAACCTTTAGATACAGAATTATTATTGACTACAGCCGAAAATAAGAAACCTATTATTACTGTTGAAGAACATTCTGTAAATGGAGGATTAGGCGAAGCCATTACCTCTTTATTATTTCAAAACGGATGCTCTAACAAACTTAAAATCGTAGGACTGCCAGATGATCATACGGTATCCGGTTCGCAAACTGAAATTTTCAATCATTATGGAATATCTGCTGACGGTCTAAGAAATACTGCTTTAAATCTTCTAGGCTTATGAAAATAAAACAGCTGTCCTTAGTAATAGTATTAATGGTTTTGATCTTAGGCTGCTCTTCAAAAGAAAAAGCTGAAAAACCTAAAATTGCAGTGGTAGTTTCCACGTTAAATAATCCATGGTTTGTAATGTTGGCAGAATCAGCCGCAGAAAATGCGCGAAAATTAGGGTATGAAGCCAAAATCTTTGATTCACAAAATAATCCGGCTGTCGAATCGGATAATTTTGAGAATCTTATTTCTTCTGGTTATGATGCCATTCTTTTAAACCCTACAGACTCTGATGGTTCCATTTCGAGTATCTTAAAGGCTAAAACTGCAGGCATACCTGTGTTTTGCATGGACAGAGAAGTAAACGCAGATGATGCGGCTACAAGCCAAATTCTTTCAGACAACTATTCAGGCTGTGTTTCTATCGGAATTGAGTTTGTAAAAGAATTAAAAGAAAAAGGAAAGTATGTCGAAATCTTAGGACTTGTAGGCGACAATAACACTTGGGCGAGATCAAAAGGATTTCATTCTGTTGTCGATAATTTCCCCAATTTAAAAATGGTGGCACAGCAAAGCGGCAATTTCGACCGTACTAAAGCGATGGAAGTTTTAGAAACGATCATGCAGGCAAATCCTGATATTGATGCTGTTTTTTGCGGTAATGATGCCATGGCAATGGGAGCTTTTCAAGCATTGCAGGCAACAGGAAAAGAATATAAAGTCAAAATTTTTGGATTTGACGGAGCCGGAGATGTAATTGAAAAAATTAGAGAAAAGAAAATCGCAGCTACAGGAATGCAATATCCTAAAGTAATGGCTCAGACAGCAGTAGAATTTGCAGATGAGTATTTTAAAGGAAGAAAAATATTCCCTCAAAGAGTCCCTGTAGAAGTTGAACTGGTCAATGCATCAAATATAAAAGACTATTAGCGATGAAAAAAAAGTATATTTATATTTTAGCCTTTCTTGTAATAGCTTTTTTAGCTTATAATTCTGTTTATTTCAAAAAACTGAGTGATGTAAAAAAAGCCCAAAAGGAATCTTTTGATTTTAAAGCGTATGCAGATTCCATCTATTATAAAGGTATTTTGAAAAGTAAAAAGACAATTCCTTTAACCAGTTTAATTGCTTCTGTAAAAAAAGATCAAAAAGAGGCTTTTAAAAGCTATGGAAATAGATTAGGCATCGGAAATTCAGCCTATTTTATGATTAAAAGCACCGGAAAAATCATCGACATCAAAGATGGCATTTATACCGTTGCTGATGAAAAAAACGGTGTTGTTTTCATTGATACCAAATACATTTTCGGAAATGATTTAAGAGATGCTTCAGGTTTAGTAAAACTAACCGATTTTAAGACCAATGCACAATTCAACAAAGTGTCCGAGAGCTTAAATGAGATTGTTCGAAATGAAGTTATTCCAAAAGAAATCAAAACTGTAAAATTAGGCGACAGCATTTCATTTTCGGGGGCGGTTAAATTGAGCAAAAAACAAACTTTGTTTACTGACCTCTTAATTATTCCTTCACAAATTAAACTTCAGTAAATTGTTACAAGCAATAAACATATCGAAAGAATTTCCAGGGGTAAAAGCGCTTAATCAGGTTAATTTTAAATTTTACCCTGGAAAAGTCAATGCTATATTGGGAGAAAATGGTGCAGGAAAGTCTACGCTCTTAAAAATTTTGACAGGCGTTTACACCGAATATGATGGCGAAATTAAATTGAATGGACAAACCGTTTCTTTTTCGAATATAAAAGATGCACAAAATGCAGGTATTGCCATTATTCATCAGGAACTAAATCTAATTCCTGAGCTCAGCGTAACACAAAATTTGTTTTTAGGAAGAGAAATTTTAACGCCGCTAGGGATTTTAGATGCTGCAAAAATGGAAATGGAAGCCAAACGCATTTTTGAAAAAATTCAATTGAACGTTTCCCCAAAAACCTTGGTGCAGCATTTAAAAGTAGGAGAACAACAATTAATTGAAATTGCAAAAGCCCTGCTCTGCAATGCTGATGTTATTTTAATGGATGAACCCACTTCTGCCCTAAGCGACAAAGAAATAGACAATCTCCACCGCATTATTTATGAATTAAAAAAAGAAAACAAAACGATTGTCTACATTTCTCATAAAATGGATGAATTGTTCAAAATCGCCGAAAATTACACTGTTTTAAGAGATGGAAACAGTATAGATGAGGGAGAAATGAAAAATACTACCGAGAACGAGTTGATTCGGAAAATGGTAGGCCGTGATGTGCTTATTGATAAAAAATGCGCTCAAAATCAATCTAAAAATATTGTTTTAAAAGTCGATAACCTCAACCTTATCCATCCTAATGATAAAAAAAGAAAACTTCTTCATGATATTTCTTTTGAATTAAAAAAAGGAGAAATTTTAGGAATATTTGGTTTAATGGGAGCCGGCAGAACCGAACTTTTAGAAACTTTGTTTGGCATGCACTCAACAAACAGCACCTATAACTTAGAAATTGATCAAAAGAAAACCTTTCACAAAAAACCAAAAGAAGCTATTGAAAATGGATTAGCTTTCGTAACCGAAGATCGTAAAACCGAAGGACTGGTTTTGGGAATGGATATTTCATCTAATATCAGTTTGACAAATCTGCCGGTTTCCGGTTTTTTAAACCAGTTAAAAGAAAAAAATTCTTCGAAAAATTATATTGAAAAGTTGCGCATCAAGACTCCATCTGAAATGCAGTTATGCCAAAATTTAAGCGGCGGTAACCAACAAAAAGTAGTTCTTGCAAAATGGCTCGCGACCAATCCTCAAATTCTAATGATGGATGAGCCTACTCGCGGAATTGATATTAATGCCAAAAGCGAAATTTACAACCTAATAAAAGAACTCGCAGCTGACCACATGAGTATTTTATTAGTTTCGTCTGAAATCCCCGAAATACTTGCCCTTTCGGATCGGATTTTAGTAATGGCTGAAGGCAAAATCAAAGCCTCCTATTTAGCGGCCGATGCTACTGAAGACAACTTATTAAAATCGGCCTTACCAGACTAACACTTACTATTACTATGACTATCTCCTTAAACCACCCTCTTATCAAAAAGTCGCAATCCCTGATTGCACTCTTTCTCTTATGTCTGCTTTTCAGCTTATTGTCGGACAAATTCATGACCAGCGCCAATCTTTGGAATGTATTGAGACAAATATCTGTGAATGTTTGTATTTCTGTCGGAATGACTTTAGTGGTTTTGATGGCAGGAATTGATCTTTCGGTAGGTTCTGTATTAGGTTTTACCGCAGCAGTATGTGCCGGTTTATTAAAAAACGGACTCTCATTTGAGTCTATGGATTTATTTGTCGGCTTTTCCGTTTTAGGAGCGATTTTAGTATCCATTCTTATCGGTTTGGCTTTAGGTCTTTTCAACGGTTGGGTAATTACCAAATTCTCCATCCCTCCTTTTGTAGCTACACTGGCAATGTTAACTATAGCCCGCGGACTAACAATGCTTTATACAGAGGGGATTCCTATTTCTAATTTAGGTACTGAATTTGAATTCATTGGATCTGGATGGATTTTAGGGATTCCGGCACCGGTATGGATTTCTATATTTATGGTGCTGATCGTTCTATTTTTAACTAAAAAAACAACTTTCGGAAGATATATTTACGCCATTGGCGGTAACGAAAGAGCCGCATTTTTATCAGGAATAAATATCAATAAAATTAAATTGACAGTTTACGGAATTGCCGGAATGATGGCTGCTGTAGGCGGTGTTTTAGTTACCTCAAGGCTTAACTCAGCCCAGCCAAATGCCGGTACAAGTTACGAACTGGATTCAATTGCGGCTGTGGTCATTGGGGGAACATCACTTTCAGGCGGTATTGGCACCGTTGCAGGAACCGTAATAGGCGCGATAATTATTGGTGTTTTAAACAATGGATTGGTTTTATTGGATGTATCACCTTTTTGGCAGCAGGTCGTGAAAGGATTTGTTATTTTGTTAGCAGTAATCATTGACAAAATGAATCAAAAAAACAAATAAAAGCCATTATTTTCTTAGTTTAAAAAAATGAACAAACTGATTTTCACCATTCTATTTTGTGCGATTTCTAAAATACTTTTAGCACAACAGCCAGTACCCGTTAAGCCCAGAATATTAGTAAGTACTGATATTGGAGGTACAGATCCTGATGATAACCAATCTATGATTCATCTTTTAATGTACAGCGAGAAGTTTGATATTGAAGGACTTGTTTCTTCGCCTTCTTATGGCGAAGGTAATAAAAAAGAAATACTACGAACAATTGATCTATACGAAAAAGATCTGCCAAAACTACAAAAACACGTTCAGGGATTAGCTTTACCAAAATATTTACGTTCTGTAACAAAACAAGGAAAAAAAGGTGCTGCACCATACGACGGATTCAGTACTTCAACCGAAGGTTCTGACTGGATTATTAAATGTGCACTTAAAAAAAGTAAACAGCCTCTTTGGATATTGGTTTGGGGAGGGCTAGAAGATTTAGCGCAGGCATTACATGACAAACCAGAAATTCAGAAAAACATAAAGGTATTTTGGATAGGCGGGCCTAATAAAAAATGGAGCGCAAATAGTTATGCTTATATAGTGGAGAATTTTCCAAATCTCTGGTTTATAGAATCCAATTCATCCTACTACGGATTTTTCTCAGATAATGTTGCTGAAAATTTAAATGGAAAAAATTACTACAAAAACTATATCAACGAAGCTGGTTTTTTAGGTAAAGACTATAAAGATAATCGTTATGAAGGCAGATTAAAAATGGGCGATACTCCCTCATTATTGTATATGATGGATGGAGACCCTAATAACCCGATGAAAGAAAGCTGGGGAGGCAGCTACATCAAAATGAATTACAGTTCCAAAATTGTATTCGAAAGAAATACATCAATTAAGGACACAGTACCTGTTTTTTCTATAATGGAATTTCATTTTAAAGGCCCCGTTGTTGCTATTCCAAAAGATTCTGTCTGCATTACGATGACAGTTCAGGCAGAAATTGGAGAACAGAAATGGGACGGATTTTACCTAGGCAGTGGAAATTATGTTGTACGATATTCTCCTAAACGTACTGAAAAACTGACCTATAAAGTAACTTCGAGTATTCCTGGATTTAAAGATCAGACTGGCACTTTTTGGGTAAATAATCTCTGGCCGGGAAAAAATAATACAACAGACTATGTTTTAGGCAAGAATTGGTACACAGATCGACCAAATCCTGAACTTTATGATGATATTTGGCAAGGCGGTAAAACGGTTTTGAAATGGAGAAGCGATGTCCTTTTAGATTGGGCTAAACGCTGGGATTGGCTTCGATGATCTTTATCTCATTTCAATAACCTTGTTACTCTTGGATTATCAAAAATCAATTTTACTGCAAAAGATAAATGAAAAAATATATTTTAGCTATTGACCAGGGTACGAGCAGTACTAAAACCATACTTTTTGACGAATTAGGACTAGCTGTTTCTAAAGGAAGTGTGGATCTAAAAACGAATTATTTTGACAATGGTTTTGTAGAACAAAATCCAGAAGATATTTACCAAAATGTTCTTGATTCTGTTCGCCTTTGCTTGAATAATTTCACTGGTCAGGGATTTCTTCTGACAGATATTGTATCTTGTGGTATCAGCAATCAAAGAGAAACATTTGTTCTTTGGGATAAAAACGGAAAAGCATTGGCTCCGGCATTAGTCTGGGCCTGCAAGCGTTCCATTAGTATCTGTACTGATTTAATTGAAAAAGGTCAGAATGATATCATCAAACAAAAAACCGGCCTGCTTTTAGACCCTTATTTTTCGGGTACTAAATTACTTTGGCTAATACAAAATGATGCTGAACTAAAAACAAGAATAGAAAATGGTGAAGTTTATTTTGGAACAGTAGATTGTTGGCTTTTATATAAATTAACCAATGGAATTCATTTCAAAACCGATTATACAAATGCTTCCAGGACGTTGCTTTTCAATATTCATACTCTAAAATGGGATACTGAAATTCTTGAAAAATGGGGATTAAGCAACTTAACCTTGCCTCAGGTCTTCCCGTCATCACATGATTTTGGAGAAATGGATTTGAGTCAGATTTTCGACGATAATATTAATATTTCTATTCCAATTACTTCTTTAATTGGAGATTCTCATGCGGCTTCTTTTGGAGAAGGCTGTTTCGAAAAAGGTACTGCAAAAGTCACCATGGGAACAGGAAGTTCTATTATGATGAATATTGGCGATGAAGCCGTTTTATCAAATTCCGGAATGCTTACAACCATTTGCTGGAGTACAGAAGACCGAATAGATTATGCCCTGGAAGGTGCTATTGTTTCCTGTGGATCCACCATAGAATGGCTTAAGAATGAATTGCAATTATTTTCAAATCCTGATGAAACAGCCTCTATGGCGATGGAAATTTATGATAATTCCGGCGTTTATTTAATTCCCGCTTTTAGCGGATTAGGCGCACCTCATTGGCAAATGACCCGAAAAGCATCAATTGAAGGAATGACTTTTGGGACAACTAAAAATCATATCGTGAGAGCGGCTTTGGAAAGCATCCCGTATCAAATAAAAGATGTAATTGAAGCCATGACAAAAGACATAAAAGCGCCATTAAAATCTATTTCTGTAAACGGAGGTATGACTCAGAATAAATTTGTGGTTCATTTTTTAGCTGATTTATTAGGAATTCCGTTGAACAAGCAGCAAAATTCCGATGTTTCTGCTTTAGGAGCTGCCTATTTATCCGGGCTGAAAAGCGGAGTTTATAAAGATATTGAACAGCTCTCTACTCTTGTTAAAAACCAGACAGAACAGGTTTTAACTGATTCGAATAATGAACTGCCTGCAAATGGATATTTGGGCTGGAAGGAAAAAATAAAAAAGGAAATAGTTTAAAATTAAATTAAAATCTGCTATAAACTAAAAAAGCTTCAGTAATATGTGAAGCTTTTTTATTTATCATTAAATCAATTATTAAAGACCTAAATTAGGCAGCACAAAAGATTTAGTATTTGGGTGTAATCTTATCCATAATCCTGGATTTGCATTTAATTGTTGTAATAATTGATCTGTATCTGAACTCAACTGTGTATTAATTACGTTTGCGTAAGTTTGAACTTTAGCAGGGGCAGAATCAGCATCTACTACAGACTGAACGACCTTCTTGGCTTGTAATATGGCTGCCGGACCTAAAGTGAGAATATATTTTGCAGATCGACATTCTTTTTCATCATTTTCATTTATAAGGCTTCCACCTGCTTTAAACTTACTAATGTGATGCTCCAAAATGCTATTAGATATTGGAATTATCCCTGCAATGTGTTCTCTTTTTGCTCCAGAAAAAGGTTTAATGTAAGCCAAATGTGATGCATGGTTTTCTTCAGGACCATGACCTATAAAAAATATATCCAAACCTCCTAATTCTTCCAATTTAGTCAAATACTGTACAAGTGCAGACTCTAAATCTTCTGTATCTGTTTGAATTGGTGTAAAACTTTTGATCTTTTTAAAAAAGGCATCACCTAAAATACGCTCAAAATCTCTAACAAAACTTAAACCATTATTCATACTCAATGGAGCAAGCGCATCCTGAGTAAACACATTCAGTCTTGCAAATAAAAGGTCTTGCTCTGTTGATTTGGCTAAGTCTCCAAGCAAACGGTGCAACTCCTGAGCTCCTCTACCACCAAGAAGAGCAATATTGATATCACCCTCTTTTGAGGCTGCAGTATCGTAAAGTTCCTTTAACATTGCCTGACCTACTTCTGCTTCACTTCCAAGAACAGTAGGAACTACGCCATAATCATTAAAATTAAATTCCTCGCCGCTCTTTTGAGACAACCACACATTATTATTCTCTTCGTATCTTGTGAATTGTGAATTTGATATATTCATTATGATTATTTATTTTATTTTAATTAGTTAGCATTATCTCGTATCCTTTATAAGAACTTTTTTATCTGAGCAGTTTATCTAAAATCAGATTACTTTTAAAATTTTAAAATTAAAAAAACATTCTGTCTAAACAAAATGAGCCCCAATATAGGGCTCATTTCAATCAAACTAATTACAAACCAAATGCAAACTTTTGAAATCGTGGCCTACCCCAACTAAACAAGCAAGCAGTCCACACTTTTATCAAACGAGCATTAATTTTAAACGATCATCTTATTTGTAGGCCTCATTTTGCGTAATAACACCCGGATTTTGATTAATTACCAAAAACGGAATAGGCAATAATAAGTTCGCTTCGGTAAGAGTGATATTTTTACTGCTGTTTTTAATTACCGGAATCGCTCTTCCAGTTCTTATTAAATCAAACCAACGATGGAATTCGCATGCAAATTCTACTTGAGATTCATGTTCTAAAGCAAGAGCAACCGTATTGTATTGAGTTGGATAACCTGCCGTTCCATAAGCTGGCAACCCAACACGGGCACGGACTTCGTTCATGTATTTTGGATCTGAAGTTGCTTCTGTCAACATTAGAAGTACATCTGCGTAACGAAGAATGATAAAGTTATTATCCGAAGCTTCTCTTAAACCATTAACAGGAGCTTTTGCATCTTTCCATTTAATTGTAAATTTCACATTGACAGTCGAACCATTTGGAGTTTTATATCCATTTTGAATAGAAATATCTCTCCTTGGGTCATTTGCTTCATAGGCATTCCATAAATCATTGGCAACCTGATTAAATCCTCCCCCCCAAGCGGTAACCACACGATTGTCAACTGGTGTGAACATTGCCCAATATAAACTATATGGATTAGATATACCTCCTTTATATTGAATCTCAAAAATAGACGACGCACCGTTTTTCTTGGTTAAATCCCATAAATCAGCATAAGGCACCAGACTAAACTTGCCATACACTTTCAACAACGTTTCAGCCGCTTTTGCTTTATTTCCTATAGTGAGATAAACCTTTCCTAGCAGAGTATTGGCAGCTTCCTGACTGGCAGCTCCTACAAAACGCTGACTTGTTTTTATTGGCAATTTAGCTGCTGCAAAATCAAGATCCTTGATAATTTGGTCATACACCTGATCCTTTGGTGTGCGCGCTTGTGCATAAGCTTGAGCAATACTGATTGGAGTTGTAACCAATGGCACATCACCCCAGGCACGAACCATGTCAAAATAGTATAAAGAACGTAAAAACTTTGCTTCTCCAATTAAGGCATCCCTATTGGCAAAATCGAGTTTTTCGGCACTGGCAATAATATTATTTACAATATAGATTGACTTATAATAGTTATTCCAGAAATTGAATACTAACTCATTATCGATTTTCATCGTATGCAATTCGAAACTTTCATAGTCTTGTACCCTTCCGGAAGCATTATCACTGTATGCATTATCAGACATTAACTCACCATAGAACGACGGCAGACTTTCGGGACCATACAAGAGATAAAGTGAATTATAAGCAGACCACAATGCTGTTTCAATATCTTTTTGAGATTTATAAAAATTCTCTTCATTAGCATTTGAAATAGGGGCCTTATCTAAAAAATCCGAACTACATCCTAATAGGAATAAGCCACAAAAAAGCATTGTTATTATTTTTTTCATTTTTCTTAAGTTTTAAATGATTTTCTTCAATTTTTAAAAACTAACATTTAGTCCCATAGTTGCTGTAAAAGGATTTGGATAAGCTCCATAATCAAAGCCCACCATTGAACCAGATTGATATGTACTACCTTCCGGATCATAGCCTAAATATTTCGAGAACACATGTACATTTTCCATATTTACATATAACTTTATGTTAGTTATTTTCAATTTTTCAACTAAGCTTTTTGGCAAGTTATAACCCAGACGTATATTTTGGATACGAACAAATGATCCATCTTCGACCCAGTAGCTTGAGCCAAAATCCTGAACAGTGTTTGGCGTCATTCGAGGTTTAGGAATCATTCCGTTTCCTGGATCTGCGTCAGATTTCCAATAATTGTTTACAACAGAATACATGTTACGGTTTCCTCCTCCTACACCTGATTTTAGATATCTGGCACTATGGTTAAGAATTTCTCCTCCCTGTGAACCGCGTAACAAGACAGAAAGCTCAAATCCTGAATAAGAAAAATTATTCGTTAAGCCCCATTGAAAATCAGGCTGATAGTTACCTAAATAAGTTCTGTCGTCAGAATTAATTTTACCATCGTTGTTGACATCCCTTACTCTAGGATCACCCGCTTCACTGCCCGGCCAGACAGGATATGCTTTGCTGTCCAACTCCGCCTGCGACATAATTACACCATCAATAACATAACCATAATACATTCCAACCGGCTGTCCTACAGCAGTTCGCGATGTCATACTGGAGACATTAATATCAATTGGAGCATTATTTGCACCAAGTTTTAATACTTTATTTCGGTTGGCAAAAATGTTAAAATCAGTACTCCATTTGAATTTTCTGTCTATATTAATTGTACTAAGACTTACTTCAAATCCTCTATTTTCCAGCTCTCCGATGTTTGTCAAAGTAGAAGCAAAACCAGAAATAATTGGAATAGGAACATTAAGCAGTAAATCTTTTGTTTTTGAATAATAAATGTCACCTGTAAATTTCACACGTCCATTAAAAACACTTACATCAACCCCAAAGTTGGTTTGGCCTGTTTTTTCCCATTTTAAGTTTTTATCAGCAAAATTTGATGTATAAATACCTTGGTTTACCGTACCGGAACTTACATATGGGCTATACCCTAACACACCAATTGATCCGTAATTTGGAATCGAATTGTTACCGGTTTCCCCATAGCTTAACCTAACTTTTAAATTACTCAACCAAGTAGATTCCTTTAAGAAAGATTCTTCAGAAATACGCCATGCAAGCGATCCTGATGGAAAATATCCCCACTTGTTGTTAGCTCCAAAACGGGAAGAACCATCCGCTCGGATTGCTGCAGTTAGCAGATATTTGCCTTTATAGGAATAATTGGCACGAGCCAAATAAGAAAGCAATGACCACTCTTCTGAAGAAGTGTAGCCGGCATTTACAACACCAGCATTCAAGGTATGTACTAAATCATTTGGGAAACTACCAGCTGACATACTACTCAAATCTGTACGCTGTTCTTGGGCAGAAAACCCAGCCAAAACATTCAAATTGTGATTTTCATTAAATTTCTTGTTGTAATTTAGTGTGCTTTCCGAAATCCAATTATTAGATTGTAGCGTTTTGAAATCAGCCTGTGCCGGGACCCATCCTGAGTATCCCCAGTTCTGGCCTGCATTCCAATAGAAATTATGCACTGTATTCTCAATATTAGAACTCACAGAAGTCTTAAAAGTCAAATCTTTCATGACATCCCATTCAAGAAAAGAAGTAATTATAGATACATTGGTTCTTTTTTTAGCAATGGCTTCTCTTGTTAAAGAATAAGGATGCCACAACTGGAAACCGTATTTAGCAAATGTATTCCAAATTGAGGCAGGATCTTTAAAACCAAGACTTCCCGTTTCAACATACATTGGAAAAAATGGGTCACTTTGCAAAGCCAAGCCCACCACATCACTTTTTCCTCCTGTACCGTATGGTGCTTCTTTTATCTGACTAAGACCAATATTTATCCCCATACGAACTTTATCATTAAATTTATGCTTGAGGTTTGATCTTACATTAATTCTTTCATAAGTATTACTGTCTACTACACCTTCTGAATTTATATAACCCAATGATGTCATAAATTGTGTTTTCTCAGTTCCGCCAGAAGCCGACAACTGAAAGTTCATGTTAGTGGCAGTTCTCAATGCTACATCCTGCCAGTCAGTCCCCTGTCCAATACGGGCAATCCAGGCCGGATCAGAGAATTCTACAGGAACAGTTAAACCAATCCCTCTCGTAGCTGATGGATTTGCGGCAACAGTTGTCGCCCATGAATTATTTCTTGCAGCAGTATTGTAGGCAATAAATTCTGATGCATTCATCATGTCTACTTTACGGATAACTTTAGAAACACCAGACTCGAAAATTGCATCAATTTTAGTCTTACCTGCTTTTCCCTGCTTAGTTGTAATAATAACAACACCATTTGCACCCCTAGAACCATAAATGGCGGCAGAAGATGCATCTTTCAAAATATCAATCGACTCAATATCGTTAGGGTTAATGGAATTCAATGGATTTCGGTTAAAACTTAAATTGCTTCCTCCGCTAATTCCTGCATCAGTCGAATTAGTTGTATTATCTTCCAGTGGAATACCATCAATAACATAAAGAGGAGTAGTTCCGGCATTTATAGAAGATGCACCTCGTATTTTTACGGTTGGAGCAAGACCCGGAGCACCTTGAGATTGAATAATCTGAACACCAGAAGCCTGTCCTCCAAGCGATTGAAGAGCATTAACATTTGACCTGCCCTCTAATTTATCTGCCCCAACAGAAACCACCGATCCTGTCAGATCTTTTTTCTTGACAGAGCCATAACCTACAACAACCACTTCATCTAATTTAGCAGAGTCTTCCTCTAATTTAATTGAAACATTTGTTTGTCCGTTTAACAAAACTTCTTTGGTTTTAAAACCTACATAAGTAGCGATTAATACTGCTTTTTCACTTTTTACCTTTAATGAAAATTTTCCGTCTAAATCACTTTGGACTCCATTTGTGGTTCCTTTTTCAACAATATTTACTCCTGGTACAGGTAATCCCAAACCATCCGTAATTTTTCCTTTAATTTCTTTTTGCTGCTGCCCATAAATTGGCATGCATAGTAATAGTCCTAGAAAAAATATATAATATTTTACTTTCATTATTTTATTGGTTAGCTAGTTAGTAGTTATAAAATTTATGCTTTCACATTTAGTGAGATGCAATACAGCATCATTTACTTAAAAAAAATTTCTCCGTTTTTGATGACAAATATTTGTTACTTAAAAAATAATCTTATCGAATAAGTCTTTTTCAATTCTGATTTCTTTTTTTCCTTTTTACTTTCACATTTTGGGTCATGTAGTATATGACAAATTATATTCAAAAAAAGTCTGGGCAAAAAATCAGGTCACTTTAAAACGCCTAAAATCTTTTAGAAAAGTCTCTATTTTTATTTTTTTTTCATATCCATCTTTTTTAGTTATTTATAAAACTTACTTATACTCTTCATTCAAAATCTTAAAAACAAGAAATCAAATATAAATAAATAACTACAAAAAAACATATAAATAAACAAAAAAAAGAAAATAAACGAAAGTAAAATAAAGTAAAAAATAAAAAAAGAAAACAACAACGATGTTAATTATTTAAATAAAAATTACATAATACAAATAAAATAATATAAAAAATCAACAAAAAACTATAAATTACCAGTAATTTTAAAAATAACAAAATAATGCAAGTTATTTTGTTACATAATAAAAGCAAAACAAAAAGAACACGACTACCAAACAACCTATTTTCTTATATTTTCCTTTTTTATTTATTCAGAAATTAGAATTACTTTTTATGTGCTACCTTAAAAAAAAAAAATCATATCTGACTAATTATCAAATTATTACCATTTTCCAAAAAAGCACTTTACACCTAACTTTTAAAAAAAAATTAAACCCTTAAAAATCAAACACATTACTAACCAAAAAGAAGAAGCTGTCTCAATATTGAGACAGCTTCTTCTTTTACTTGCCTTTTACAGATTATACAATTTAAAACAAAAAAACCTTCTGATACATTCACAAGGCTTTTATAAGTCCTATTCTTTATATGCTGTTAATTAAAATCAGTACTTCACATACTCTGTAATTTCCAATCCATATCCAATCATACCAACACGTTTAGACTGCTCTGAATTTGATAACAATCGAATTTTAGAAATGTCAATATCATGCAATATCTGCGCCCCAATCCCAAAGTCCTTATTATCCATTTTTATTTGTGGCGCTTTCAATTCGCCATTAGCCTGCAAAACTTTTAATTCTGATAAACGGTTTATAAAATCTGTTGGCGCTGCCTCCTGATTGATAAATAAAACAGCTCCCCTGCCATCCTTGTTGATAAATTGAAACATCTCATCCAATTTCTTGTCAGCATCATTAGTAAGCGTGCCTAATAGATCATTATTTACTGTGGTAGAATTAATTCGGGTTAGAATCGGTTCTCCAATATTCCAAGTTCCTTTAGTAAGTGCGATATGGATTTGTTTGTTAGTTGTTTGCTGATAAGCCCTAAGTCTAAAAGTTCCAAAACGAGTTTCAATATCAAAATCTTCTTTCTTAACAATTAGACTGTCATGCTGCATTCTATAACGAACAAGATCTTCAATAGAAACTAATTTTAAATTAAATTTCTTAGCAACTTCTGCCAATTGTGGTAATCGTGCCATGGATCCATCATCATTCATGACTTCGACAATCACTCCTGCAGATTTAAATCCAGCCAAACGAGCAAAATCAATCGCTGCTTCAGTATGTCCAGTTCTTCTCAAGACACCGCCTTGTTTAGCGATTAACGGGAAAATATGCCCCGGACGTGCTAAATCATGAGGCTTTGTATCTTGACTCACTAATGAAAGTACCGTTTTGGCTCTGTCTGAAGCAGATATCCCAGTACTCACGTCGCTTCCTTTAAAATCTACTGAAACAGTAAAAGCGGTTTCCATCGGATCGGTATTGTTGGTTACCATCTTGTGCAATCCAAGTTCATTACAACGACTTTCAGCCAAAGGCACACATATTAAACCACGCCCATGTGTAGCCATAAAGTTGATCATTTCAGGCGTTGCTTTTTCAGCTGCAGCTAAAAAATCACCTTCGTTTTCACGGTCTTCATCATCAACTACAATAATTATTTTTCCTTGGCGAATATCTTCTATTGCCTCTTCTATTGTGTTAAGATGTATTTTTTCAGTAGACATGTTAGTTTAGTTTGGTTTTGAGATAGAAATATTTTTGAAATAAGTTTACTATTATAATAAACCGTTAAGAAATTAAAAACGGACTACAGCATAAAATCATTTAAAACATCCTATTTATTATATTTTTTAAGGCTCAAAAATAATGATTATTATTCTAATCTATAAGAATTGTTTTTCTGGTAAAGCCTTACTATCTACCCAAGTGAAACGCTCACATCAGAGGGAAGAATTTTATCAATTCCTTTTTTTGTTTGCAATTTCTTGTTGTTAAATCTATTAAAAACTTTTAATTAGTTGACAAAAGCAACTATTTTTTTTATATTTGCATCAACAATACAATATAAAACTATGAATACTCCAACTTCAAAAATCAGAAGTTTTAATCGTTTTTATACTGCGCATTTAGACCTCTTAAATCAGCATTATCTGGATAGTAATTATTCACTGACAGAAGTTCGAATCTTATATGAGATTAGTGAAAACAAAATTATAACAGCCCAAAAACTAACCGATATTTTAAATCTGGATAAAGGTTATTTAAGCAGAATCCTGAAGCGATTTTTAAAAGAAAATCTCATAATCAGAGTTTCTTCAGAAATAGATAAAAGAGCGTTTAATATCAAATTGAGCGAGTCAGGGAATGAGTTGTTGAGTTCTTTAAACGCTAAATCTGAAAAGCTAATAGAGAATAAAATTGAAAAACTGAATTTTACTGAAAAAGATATGTTAGTCAGTTCTATGCAAAAGGTTAGAAATCTTTTGACCGAAAATAAAATAGAACGTCATGAAATTTCGTACCGTCATAACATTAATCCCGGCGATATTGGATACATCATTTATCTTCACGGATATATTTATGGAAATGAATCTCATTTTTCTACTGATTTTGAAAAATATGTAATCAAGACTTTTTACCATTTCTTAGAAAATTACGATTCTGAAAATGACCGAATCTGGATGGCAGAATACAACAATAAAATTGTGGGCTGTATTGCAATTCAGCATCAACCGGAAAATGAAGCACAATTGAGATGGTTTCTACTGGATCCTGCTTTTAGAGGTCTCGGAATCGGAAAAAGACTCTTAACTGACGCCGTGACTTTTTGTAGAGAACAGAAATTTAAAAATGTATTCCTGCTTACAACCAATCTTCAGGATAAAGCGCTTGAAATGTATAAACTGGCAGGTTTCAGGCTTACATCATCTGAGGAAGTACAGGAATGGGGAAAAACGTTCAATGAAGAACGTTACGACTTGAAACTGTAACAAAAAACAACCTCCAAAATCATCTGACTTTGGAGGTTTTATTTTTTGTTTTTTAATCAAAAGAAAACCATTCCTTCACTTCTTCTTCAATCGTTTCTTTAGTAAAAAGATTATCAAATTCATTAGTTACAGAATTGTATTGATATGCTTTTTGCCATTCATGAATATTTAAAACAATTTGTTCAACAGCATTGCAAATAAATAAAAGTTCTTCATTTTTCATTGTCGGATGAAGTGAAACCCTAACCCAGCCCGGTTTTTCGGTTAAGTTTTTCTGAAGGATTCCGTTTGTTATTGCAGCTGATTTTACTTCATCAATATTCAGCAAATAATGCGCATAAGTACTCGCGCACGACCAGCCGCCACGCACCTGAATTCCGAATCTGTCGTTTAAAAGTCTTACCATTAAATTGTAGTGAATATTCTCAATAGTAAACGAAACGCAGCCAATTCTTTCGGTTTCTAAATCTCCTAAAATGGTTACTCCTTTAATTTTCTGTAATTCAGAAAAACAAAGATCAAGCAGTTCTGTTTCTCTGCTCTTCATTTTTTCCACTTCCATTTTGTCTTTCAGTTCCAGACATAAAGCGGTTCGCATTACCTGCAAAAATCCCGGAGTTCCGCCGTCTTCCTTTACTTCGATGGCATCGCTATAATGATATTCTCCCCAAGGATTGGTGCATTTTACATTTCCTCCACCCGGATTATCAGGAAAATTGGATTGGTAAAGCTTTTCATTGAAAACTAAAATTCCACAAGTTCCAGGGCCTCCAAGAAATTTATGAGGCGAAAAGAAAATGGCATCCAATTGCTGTTCCGGATCTTCGGGATGCATATCAATCTGAACATACGGTGCAGAAGCAGCAAAATCAACAAAACAATAGCCTCCGTTCTGATGCATTATTTTAGCCAGTTCATGATATGGCGTAATAATTCCTGTCACATTCGAACAGGCTGTAAATGAACCAATTTTAAGTCGTCTGTTTTTATATTTTTTTAGTTCTTCTGATAGTATTTTTGGATCAACTAAATTATTTTCTCCACAAGGTAAAACCACAACATCCGCAATAGTTTCATACCACGGCACCTGATTGGAGTGATGTTCCATATGCGTAATAAAAACCACAGGTCTTTCGTCATCAAAGTTTAGTTTTACGCTGTAAATGTTATCCTCAGAACGTAGTCCCATAATACGCTGTAACTTGTTTAAAGCTGCGGTCATTCCGGTTCCTGTTGCGACTAAACAATCTGATTCTGATGCATTAACATGTTTTTTAATTAACTGTCTCGCATATTGATAAGCATAGGTAGAAGCTTTTCCGGTCTGACTGGAAAATGAATGCGTATTGGCAATCATCGGTCCAATTTTACGGAGCATAATATCTTCAATTGGAAAATACAATCTTCCACTGGCAATCCAATCTGCGTACAATAAATTCTGCTGTCCGTAAATCGATTCAAATCTGTGATTTACGCCAATTGTATTTTCTCTGAATTCAGAAAAATAATTTTCCAATTCACTTGGTTTTATTTTCAAAATAGTATCCATTTTGTTTATCATTTCTTAAAATGGTTTATTTTTTAAAGTTTTTAATCCCGCTTTGCAGCCAGTTGTAATATTCTGTAATATCAGGATTGTAAGCTGAGGTTTCAGTCAACGAATTGCTGCTGTGATCTACAATTACATAGAATGGCTGCGCATTTGCCTTGTAAGTTTTAATCTGTAAATCGCTCCATTTATTACCAATGGTTTTAATCTTTTTTCCTGTAGTTTCAGAAACATATTGCTCGCTTTCCGGCAGTTCTTTTTTGTCATCCACATAAAGCGAAATCAACACCACATCGTTGTTTAAAACTCCTAAAACTTTAGGATCAGACCAAACCAGTTCTTCCATTTTTCGGCAGTTTACACAGGCATATCCTGTGAAATCCAATAAAACCGGTTTTCCCTGTTTTTTAGCATATTCCATTCCTTTGTCATAATCATGAAAAGTGACGATATTCTGCGGGCCATGCTCTGCTCCTTCCGGAAGTGAACCTGTTATTTTTAATTCAGAATTTCCGGAAACACCCAATCCGTTTGGGGATTCGCTGTACTGCATTGGCGGCGGGAATCCGCTGATTAATTTTAAAGGCGCTCCCCAAAGTCCCGGAATCAAGTAAATTGTGAAACTTAAAACGATTAATCCGAAACCTAATCTTCCGACAGAAATATGATTTAATGGAGAATCATGTGGTAAAGTGATTTTTCCAAACAGATAAAAAGCCAGCATTCCAAAAACGGCAATCCAGATTGCTAAGAAAGTTTCTCTTTCTAACCAGTGTAATTGTAAAACTAAATCGGCATTGGATAAAAATTTGAAAGCCAAAGCCAGTTCTAAAAATCCTAAAACCACTTTTACAGTATTCAGCCATCCGCCTGATTTTGGCAATGCATTTAACCAGCCCGGAAAAGCAGCAAATAATGAAAACGGAAGTGCAATTGCAATTGAAAATCCTAACATGCCAACAATTGGTGCAATTCCGCCTTTTGAAGCAGCTTCAACCAATAAGGTTCCTACAATTGGTCCCGTACAAGAAAAAGATACTATGGCTAAAGCCAATGCCATAAAGAAAATCCCAATCAGTCCTCCTTTATCGGCCTGGGAATCGACTTTATTGGCTAATGCATTAGGAAGCATAATTTCGAAAGCACCTAAAAACGAGCAGGCGAAAACCACCAATAAAATAAAGAAAATCAGATTGAACCACACGTTTGTTGAAAGCGCATTTAGAGAATCTGCACCAAAAACAGCTGTTACAATAGAACCTAATAAAACATAAATAATTACAATTGAAAAACCATAAATCATGGCATTTCTGATTCCTGCTGCTTTCGTCTTACTTTGTTTCGTAAAATAACTTACTGTCATCGGAATCATTGGAAAAACACAAGGTGTCAGCAAAGCTGCAAAACCGGATAAAAAAGCTAAAATAAATATAGTCAGTAATCCTCTTTGTCCATCTTTTTTCGGCGCTTCTGCAGGAACTGATTGCTCCGTTTTTTCTTCTTTATCAACTGCTTTTACCAAAGTTACTTCTTCAGTAATTGCGGAATCTTTTTTTACTTCTGCAGTTTCTTCAGCAGCGGTTTTCTTTTCTGCCGGAATTTTAAACACTAATTCTTCAGTCGTTGGCGGTAAACAGTTGCTATCATCGCAAACCATAAATTCTACCTCTCCGTCAACACTCGAAAGACCTTCTGAAGTCAGTTTTATTTTCTGTGTAAAAAGTGCTTTATCCTCAAAATATTTGATTTTCATATCGAAGATTTTATCTACCACTTCATGCCCTTTTTCTTCAGTCGTTTTTCCAACAAGCTCGAATTTTTTACTGGTATTTTTGAAGGTAAAGGCAGTTCTCGAAGGTCCGCCTTCTTCGATATATTGTCCATACAAATGCCAACCGGATTGTATTACGGCTTTGGCTTTTAAGATATATTCTTTATCTGATACTTTTTCTACTGATGTTGACCATTTTACCGGATTGTACATCTGGGCAAACGTACTTGCAGAAAAAAGTAACAGCAATGTTATTACTATATTTTTCATTGTTTTTTTGATTTGATTTAAAAAAAAGAGCTGCTTTTAAACAGCTCTTGAAAGTCTTTCCCTTAAAATTTGGCTTACTAATTCAGATTTTAAAATGAAGATATTGGAAGACTTTTTTTTAGTGGTCAGTGTTCAGGTTTTTAGTGGTCAGTTGGAAAATTGAACTTTGTCAAAGTTTGACAGTACTGACCACTAAAAACCTGAACACTGAACACTAAAGACCACTGAACACTTATTTCAAAGGCTGTCCATCTTTATCCAGAGAACCCGATTTAATAATGATCATTTTATCCAGTTTAACATACTTTTTAATCGCATCATTAACCTGTTGCAAAGTCGCTTTTTCAATGTCTTTTGGATATTGTTCGATATAATTTGGTTCCAGTCCTCTTTCGATAAAACTTAAAATTGTTCTTGCCATTCCGTTTGTGGTTGACATTCCCACTTTAAAACTTCCGATTAGGTTGGTTTTCTTGTTTTCCAATTCTTGAGCAGTGATTCCGTCTTTTACCCATTTATCCACCTGAACCATTGTCGCATCTAGACCTTTTTGGAATAAATTCGGGTTGAAAGAAGCGTTTACAAACCAATAACCGCCCGTTTCAATATTTCCTCCAATTCCGGATGAAATGTTATAAGTCAAACCATCATTGTCGCGAACAGTCTGCATTAAACGTCCTGCAAATCCGGCTCCCAAAGTATAATTTCCAATGTAAAACGGAATATAATCTACATCGGCTCTTTTTAAACCTGTAAACTGACCAATGAATAATTCTGCACTTGGTTTTTCCGGAATCGTTACTACTTCTGTTTTTGAGTTTGATTTTGAAGCTTCTTCAAATTTTAGTTTTTCTGAAACTCCTCCATTCCAGTTTTTAAATGACTTTTTTAAAGAATTATTTAAGTTCGCTCCTTCTGTATCTCCCACAATTACTAATCGCATTGAAGCCGGTCCGAAATATTTTTTATGGAAAGCTTTTACTTCATCCAAAGTTGCTTTCTTAATATTTTCGATATTTTCTTCAACACTTAAACTGTAATTTGGATTGTTTTTCGGATAAATAGACTGAGATAAAGCAATGCTTCCTCTTTCTCCCGGATCGTTTAAATCCTGTTGTGTATTCCCGATAAACTGCTGTTTTAAGTTTTCAAACTCTTTAACATCAAATAAAGGATTTCTTAATTCTTCAGCCAATAAAGCAACAACCTGATCCAAATCTTTTTTCAAACATTTAAATCCGATATTGATTTTGAAAGTTGAAGCATTTACATTTAATGTCACTCCTAATTTCTGAAGCTTTTCTGAAAATTTAAACTTATCATTCAATGTAGTTCCTTTTGATAACATAGAAGCTGTCAAAGCTGGAATGACATCATTTTTAGTTTCACTTGCATAATTTCCTAATGAAATACTCGCTGCAACGGTAACAAAATCTTTGGCTGAGGTTTTTACTGAAACCACATCAATTCCTGCTACTTTTTCTCTTTTATAAGCTGATGCCGATTTCTCTGCTACATTTTCTGTTTTCGTAATTTCTACAGCTGTAGCTAATGTTGAAGAAGAAGTTGAAACACTACTTTCTGAATGATCGTGTTCATTTTCAGGATGTCTGTAATAAAACGGACCATTTTCTTCTGTAAAATTGTTTGCTTTAGCAGTAGCTCCATTTTGAGCTCCGGCTTGTTTCGGAATAAAATAACCTGTTGTACTTTGATCTTCAACCAAATATTTATTGGCTACGCGAAGGACATCTGCTGGAGTCACTTTTTTCAGTCGGTCAACTCCTGTAACGTAATCTGTCCAGTCTCCTGCTGCAATGGCTTCATTTAAAGCCGAAGCAATAACGCCCGAACCGTCTCTTGCTAAAACAGTCTGTGCACTGATTTTTGCCACGACACGATTTACTTCGTCCTGAGTAACACCTTCTTTCTGAATTTTTGCCACTACTTCACTGATTTTAGCATCAATATCTTCGTGTTTTGAAGTAGTAGGAAATCCAACTCCAATTGTAAATAATCCTACTTCTTTAAACTCTGTTGCGCTCGCATAAGAATAAATTCCCAAACGAGTATCTACAAAAGTTTTGTTCAAAATAGCTGATGGACCATTACCAATAATTTGTGCCAAAATTCCCAAAGCAGGAAGATCTTCGTGCAAAGCACCCGGAATTTTGTATGCTTTGTTGACAACGCCTAATTCTCCAGGTTTTCTAACTACAATTTTACGCGGACCGTACTGTTGAGGCTCTTCTGTGTATGGCTGAGGCATTACATGTGGTGCTTTTGTAATTTTCCCGAAATACTTTTCAATCAGCTCAAAAACATTCTCTTTTCTAAAATCGCCAATAATCGTCAAAGTTGCATTATCCGGCCAGTAATAGGTATTGTAGAAATTCTTTAAAACTTCAATTGGTGCTTTTTCAATGTCCGATTTCCATCCGATTGTGGAATGATGATAAGGATGCGCAATATATGCCGAAGCCCAGATTTCCTTGTCCAGTAAACTGTTTGGGTTGTTTTCTCCTCTTTCGAATTCGTTGCGAACCACCGTCATTTCGGCTTCTTTATCTTCTTTTGTCAAAAGAGAATTACGCATTCTGTCTGCTTCGATCTGAAGTGCCAGTTCGATTTTATCACTTGGCAGGGTTTCAAAATAGTTTGTACGATCGTACCAGGTTGTGGCGTTTAATTGTGCTCCTGTATTTTGCAAAACATCAGTAATTGTATTTCCATTTTTTTTGTTGAAAGTCGGTGTTCCTTTAAACATTAAATGCTCCAAAAGGTGAGTCGATCCTGTATTTCCTAAAACTTCATGTTTAGAGCCTACGCGATATACAATTTGTACCGTTGCAACCGGAGAAGCATTGTCTTGTAAAAGCAGTACGCTCATACCGTTTGGCTGGTATAAATATTCCTCTATTCCACCTAATTCTTTGATTTTCTTAAAATTAACTGATTTATTCTGCGCTGAAATAAGGGTACAGAAAGCTAATGAGCAATAGCCCAGAAAGATGTATTTTTTCATTTTTTTGTGATTGAGAATTTATTAGAGTGTTCCGTTTTTCAGTATTTAGTGTTCAGTCTCACTCCAGAATTGAAAACTTTGACCGAAATGAGACTGAACACTAAATACTGAAGACTGTGAACTAATTTAAGATTTACTGAAAATTTCCTTCAATTTAGACTGAAGTTCAGCTTCTCTAAGATTTTTGGCAACGATTTTTCCGTCAGGGCCAATTAAGTAGTTGGTTGGAACCATTTTTACACCGTATAAAACAGCGGCTTCATTTTGCCATCCTTTTAAATCTGAAACATGTGTCCAGGTTAATCCGTCTTTTTCGATGGCTTTTTCCCAAAGATTCTTTTTATCATCCAAAGAAACGCCTAAAACATCAAATCCTTTGTCATGGTATGTTTTGTAAGCTACAACCACATTTGGATTTTCTTTTCGGCATGGTCCACACCACGAAGCCCAGAAATCAACCAAAACATATTTCCCTTTGTAATCTGAAAGTTTTACCGTTTTACCGTTTACATCTGTTTGAGAAAAATCCAACGCTGTCGCACCAATAGCCGTTTTGTCATTAAGATCAATTGTTGCTTTTAATTGTTTTCCATAAACTGATTTCTGTATTTCCGGAGTTAAAACTGCGTAATACATTTTTACCTGTTCTGGTGTTCCATAAGACACAATTCTGTCGCTAATTACTAAAGCTCCAGCAATTTTATCTTTGTTATTTCGAATAAATTTATCGGTTAAATCATCCGCTAAAGTTTGGAGATCTTTCCATTTTTTGTCCATTGCAGTTTTTTGTTCTGCACTTAATTTTACTTTTCCGTTCTGCGTTAACGAATCAGATAATTTATAAATTGGACCTGCGATATTTTGTATTTTTTTGAACTCATTATCGTAATATGATTTGTAAATATCATTTTGAGTTGCGCCACTTACTTTAGCTTTAAAAATAGAATCTTTATGCGCTTCAACTTTTATATCTTCATTAGACAAAAGAAAAAACGCACCGTATTCTTCTCCTTTTAGCTTAACAGTATGCAAAAGTGGCTCTGAAACTTTTCCTGTAAGAGTAAAAATTCCTCCCGGCTTAATTTCTGCTGAATCCACAATTTTTTTGTTTCCTTTTTCATCTGTGTTTTCCAGATAAACTGTTCCTTTTTCTAAACCGGCGATTGTACCATTAATCGTGAATCCTTCTTCTTTCTTCGAACAGGAATTCAGTACGGTCAGCAATGCTAATCCGGCTAAACCTGATTTTAAGATTGTACTTTTCATATTTGATATTTTTGTTTGTTATTTTTTTTAGTTTCAGCTTAGGTTTTCAGTTTTAATTTTCGACTATGACTGAAAACCATCACCGAAAACTGAATTAAGATTTTAAAAGCTCTTTTAACTTCGCTTCCAAGTCCGCACCTCTTAAATTATCTCCAATAATTACACCTTTACTATCTACTAAATAAGTAGCCGGAATTGTTTTTACATTAAATGATTTACTCACTTTATTATCATCAATAAGGTTATGCCATTGCATATTTTCCTGTCCTAATGCCTTTTGCCATGCTTTTTCGTCTTTATCAATTGAGATGCTTAGGATTTCAAATCCTTTACCGGCATATTCTGCATAAGCTGTTTTTAGATTAGGAATTTCTTTACGACAAGGCGCACACCACGAAGCCCAGAAATCAATTAAAATGTATTTTTTTCCTGCAACGATTTCTTTTGCAGTATATGCTTTTCCGTCCTTATCTTTTAAATTAAAATTAGCAACACTTGTTCCTATTAATGATTTAGGATTCAAATCTTTATCAGCTACTTGTCCATAATAACTTTTCTTTGCTGCCTCTGAAAATTGCTCATAAATCGGTTTCTGTTCCGGTGTGAAGTAGCTGTATTGCGTCATCATAAAAAATGGTCCCCACCAGGAATCTTTATGTTTTGTAATTACTGCCAAAGTTGTTTTTTCTACTTTAGTAAAAAAAGCTTTTTCATCAGCCTCAAATTTTTTCCAAACCGGAAGGTTTTGAAGAGAATCTGCCGTTTTTGTGTTTTTCTCTTTTCTTGCCGCACCAATTAATTTGCTTAATTCGTCTGAATCTTTAGTATGATAAGCAGCATAATCTTTTTCGAGTTCGTCTCTAAAAGCAGTTTCTTTTTTATAATAGTCATTTGATTTAGAACCCGTAATTACTTGATTTTTAAAAGTAATTCTTTCATCTTCTTTTTTTGAAACCTCTGCATCTGCCGTAACTTTTATTTTAGCATTTTCAACCAATAAATTCATATATCCTTTATCTTTCCCAAAAGCGATAAAGAAAAGACGAGGTTCATTTAATTTTCCTGTAAAAGTAAATTTGCCCTCTTTAATGGTTGTTTCCGCAACTGGTAACTCAGAAGAATGTGTTGCACCCGGGATTAATTTTACAGCTATTCCTTCTTCAAGACCTGTAACATTTCCTTCAATTGTATAAGAAGCTGCCGGAGCTGCTGCTTTTTTCTTTTGTGCAATACTGCTGTTTGAAATTGTAAGCAGAAAAATACACAATCCTAATATTTTATATTTAATTGCATTCATTTTTGATTGATATTTTAAGAAAAGCTTCCTTTTCGGAGTTCCTAATCAGGAAGCTTTTTAGTTATTATTTAGCTACGTTTTGTGTAATGGTTCCATTTCCTGGATTTTGCACTGCTCCTTGTGGAAAAGGCATTGTCCATAAATGAGAATCAGATTTTAATGTATACGTATTTCCGTTTGCTGTTTTGGTAAAGCTCACTTTGTAAACACCTTCCGCATTTAAACGACGTGCATCTGCAAATGGAATCAATGTGTTTGTAAGTTCATTATTTTTTGTTCTGAAAATAGCATTCAAAGCAACTGTTTTATCAGTAGTTGAAATATCCTGATAAGAAGCAGGAAGAATACGGGTTTTACGAACTGTATTTAAAACAGCCAGCGCTTCACTAATTTGTCCTGCACGAGCCAGACATTCTGCTTTAATTAAGTAAACCTCAACAGTGGTGATTCCTCCAAAATTAAAAGCTCCTGATAAAGTTCTTCTGTAATACGTTTCAGCACCAACAGTATAAAGTTTCCAACGAGAGATAAATTTGGCATCTCCGGCTTCAAAACGTTGTGCACGTTCTACAGGAATACTATTTTCTGTTGTTAAACTATTATAAGTACCATGTCGATAAGTATAGTTTTCAACATAAGTATATCCCATTGGAGACGTAGTTGTTGTATAGGAGTTTGGAAGATCAATAATCGTTTTGTTGGTATTGTAATATCCAATCCAGTCATACAATTTATTGTTTTCTGCTAATGCTAAATCGGCATATTTTAACGCTTCAGTATAATTATTCATTTGTAGATAAACTCTTGAATAAAATGCATATCCTGCACCCAAATTTGGATGTAAAGGCGTTTGTGAAACTTTTAGTAAATACGGTAAAGCCTCTTTAACATCATTCAAAATAAAATCATACAATTCCTGAATCGTTACTTGTTTACTTGGTGCATTGATGTTTGCACTTGTAATTAACGGAACTGATAATTTGGTAGCAGCGGTAGAAGCTACGTAAGTATCTGCATAAAAATTCACCAGATTAAAGTAATTCATGGCACGCAATACTTTTGCTTCTGCCCAGACTACTCTTTGTTCTGCTTCTGTCGCTTTGGTTGTGTTTAATGCATTTTCGATAATTAAGTTAAAAGTCGAAATTCCGGCATAACTTGAATAATACATTGTCTCATCTGAAACCTTCATTGAAATACGGTCTGCATTTTCGTCCCACATATATAGGGCATTGTACAATCTGTTACTTGCTAAACTGGCAAGCGTTACATATTGATCATTTAATAATTGTGAAGCTCCCGTAATATCAACTCTGTGGTTGGTATATTCATCACGTAAAAAAGCTTCGTAATCTGCTAATGTTGTAGGTGATTTTGATCCTTTTGGCACATCGTTCAAATAATCGTCACAAGATGCTAAAGTCAATCCTAAAGCCAATAAGCACGCTACTTTTTTATATATATTTTTCATCGTCTAGTCTTTATAAATTAGAAATTAACATTTACTCCGAAAACAAAACTTGGAGATATGAAACCGCCCAACATATACTTAGCATCTCTGCTTTTAGCAAAAGTATATACGTTTTCTGCGTTTAAATTAAAACGTACACCGTCTAACTTCACTCTTTTAACTATGTCACTTGGCATTTGATACGCCAACGAAACGTTGCTTAATCTCACATTTGAAGCATCCAGAATATTAATATCTGCGTATGAATAAATAGTACGGGAATCTGAATTAAATTCCGGATCATATTCATATACTACTCTTGGAACATTTGTAAATGCCTCGTCACCCGGTTGCTGCCAACGATCTGCAATATGATTGTTTACTACTGAAATATCAGTTACATAACCTCCTGCTGCTCCATTATAAACATTATTTAGCATTGGTAGGAATGTATTTCTTACTTTATGTCCTAACTCATAAATGAAAAGAGCCGAAAGCGAGAAGTTTTTATACTTTGCAGAAGTATGGAAAGAACCACTATGAGTAGGAACTGTTGAACCAAAATCCTGAATTGCATCAAGTTGTCCCGGATTATATTTTACTGCTGTTCCTGAAGCATCATAAACCTGAGGAATTCCTGTACTGCTTAATCCAGCCCATTTATAGCCATAAATTGAATTATAATTTGTTCCTACTCTCGGGAAAAACTTCGCTTGATCCAATTGTAAATAATAAACTGGTGCTTTTACATTTACATAATCTACTCTGTTTTTGTTGTAAGCATATAAAATAGAAGCATCCCAGGAGAATGAAGGTGTTTTAACGATAGTTCCGTTCAAACTAACTTCAATACCTTTGTTAGTCATTTCACCATTGTTAATATAATAAGTAGAATACCCCCATCCTTCGGTTGGAATTCCCTGGCTACTTGCTAACAAATCCTGTCCTTTTTTGTTGTATAAATCTAAAGTTCCGCTTAATCTGCTTTTAAATAATGAAAAATCTAAACCAATATTTGTTGTAGTGGTTTTTTCCCATGACAATTCAGGATTTGGTCTTTTATTAACTGTTCCCTGATTTCCTCCAACATTTGAATTTGAATTGTAATATGCTGTTAAATACGGAGCAGAGTCTTTGGCAATATTCCCTCCAATACCGTAAGATGCACGAAGCTTAAGACCATCTACCCAATCAGCATCAAAAAATGATTCGTTGTTAATATTCCAACCCGCACCTGCTGACCAGATTGGTTTATTTTGGTATTTACTATCTGTTCCCCAAAGGTTTGAACGATCCCAACGAATACTTCCTGAAAGTGTATATCTTTTGTCGTAAGTATAACCTCCTGTTGAGTAAACAGAAACATAACGGTTCTGTAATTCTTTCTCTAATGAAAATTCGTTTTGCCCCATATAACCACTAAAAACAGTTCCATAAACCTTTAATAAATCTGCCTGATTTATTGGCGCAAAACCTAAAGTTTGTGAGTCATAACCATATCTTGTGTTATCGTTATATTCTTGTTTAGAGTGACGAATTTCCATACCGGCAATCGCAGAGAAATCATGCTTTTCTGCAAAAGTCTGATTAAAGTTTAATTGCTGACGGAAATTATATGCATTAGAATATTGATTCGTTTCTTTAATAATATCACCGTAAGGTAAATTGTAAACTGCCTTATTATTTGCAATTGTTACCATTCCGTTTACCTTGCTTCTTACATAATAAGAGTCTTTACCATATAACTGACTTGCTCGATCTGACCCAAATTCGTACTGGAACATCGCATTGTATGTAAATGCTTTACTAAACTTCACATTAAATTTTGCAAAAGTTCTGTTTAAGAAAGTTTTATTTTCAGTCAGATTTCTTCCAAACTCGTCCATTGGAGTAATATCCATGTTATAAAGACCATAAGTCTGCATGGACTGAAGTGTGAAATTATTGTAACGAGAAGCTGCCGTAGAAACAAAATTAGTTCCGTCATTATTCACTAACTGATTGTATGGCTGATATTTAAACCCAGGTCCTGAAGCAAAATAACTTTGTGTATCTCCCTTTCCAAAATTGGTGTAAGATCCTAAATCCAGAGACAACCAGCTGTTAATCTGAGTTGAGTTCTTTAAGTTAAGACCAACTGTTTCATTATCAGAATATCTGTCTTCAAGCTGATTGCTTTTGTATGTCAAAGAGGCATTAAAAGTATTGTTTTCTGTCGCCTTTCCTAAACTAAGATTGTGCTGTAAAAAATACTGATCGCGTTTAGCATATTTAGCTATATCATCATAGTATTTATAGCCCTGAGAACCAAGCGCATCCAAACGGGTGTTCATTTCTGCCATTGAAGTTTTTCCTGCATAACCATTTAAAATAGTCTGCATTCCTAAACTTGTAAATACAGCATTATTTAGTAATGACTGGGCATAAGTGCCAGCATTAGCAGTTTTTAAATTAGGATTTCCATCTGCCCATCCTCTTTCCAGACCAATAATATCTCCGGAATCAGTAAGGTTTCCTGTATAATTTCTATAAGGAGTAACGGTTAAGTTACTTGAAAACGAAATATTGGTTTTTCCTGCTTTTGCTTTTTTAGTAGTAATTACTATAACGCCATTAGCAGCACGAGCACCATAAATAGAAGAAGCTGCCGCATCTTTTAAAACCGTAATTGTTTCAATATCTTCCAAGTTAAGACTCGGAAGATTGTCTTCTATTGTACTATAAGGAGTTAATCTTGTATTTTCTACCGGAAAGCCGTCAATAACATATAAAGGAGTTGTTAGCCCTGTCATAGAAGTCGTTCCACGGATTCTTCCATCCTGATATCCAACAACACGTCCTTCTAAAATTTTATCTAAACCGCTTAAACGCTGTTCCTGAAAATCTTTAGCTTTTAAACTAGAGAAAGATCCTGTTGCTTTTTCAGCTGTAATTTCCTGATAACCTGTCTTTAAAACAATTCCTTCCAATTCCTGTACATCTGCCTTTAAGACAACGTTGATAACACTTCTGCCTTCCACTTTTATTTCCTGTCTAACATATCCTAAATAAGAATAAGCCAAAGTAGTTTCGCTGCTTACAGCAATAATCTGGTATTCTCCATTAAAATCTGTGTTTACTCCTCTTCCTGAACCATTATCAGCAACAGCAGCACCCACTAAAGGCATCCCTTTTTCATCGGTAACTCTACCTTTTACGATAAAATCTTTTTCTGCTGCACTCTTTTCTTCCGGCGCTTTTTTTGCCATCAGAACGATGTGGTTTCCGGAAACTTTATAGTCTGTGCCTGTATTTCCAAAAATGGTATTTAAGATTGTTTCGATAGAAACATTATTCTCATTAACATTAATAGTTCTGTTTAAATCAACAGATCTTACATTGTAAACAAATCTATAATTAGTAGTGTATTCAAGCTTTTCGATAACTTTTGCAACGGTCATATTATTGGCATTGAAAGACATTTTTGCCTTTTGCGAGTAGCTTACTCCCGCCTGCATCACCGTAAAAGTGGTTAAAATAAATAATGTGGTCAATTTCATTTTCAAATCGAATTTCAAAAAAGGCTTGTCGAACCTGATTGTGTTCAATAGTTTTTTCATACTTTTAAATCGTTTTTTTTTAATGTTGGTTGGTTAATTAACTGATCGCATTTACTCTACCGGGAAATGTTGGCGCATTTTCCGGTTTTTTTATAACGATCCTTTTCATTTTTGGATTTTTGTTACATAGGCGTTTAATTTATTTTAGATTTCTGATTTTAGATTTTAGATTTTTCAATCTTCAGTCTATTTTCTATTCTCTATTTTCTATTTTCTTTATTCTATTTTCTTTATTCTATTCTCTATTTAATAGTAATTTTGTCTTTGTTGATATCGTAATCAATCGCATAACTGTCACTGAAATATTTTAACACCACTTCGATCGGCTCGTTATCAAAACGGGCATTGAAAATTTCTCTTCCCAATGTTTTATTTCTGTTAATGAAAGTCACATTATAACGACGTTCCAGTTTTTTAATAATATCATCAAACGAAGCATTTTTAAACACGAGACTACCTGTTACCCAAGCCGTATAATATTCTGTATTAACCTGTTCGGTTGTTATTTTGGACTTACCTCTTTCATTTGAGCCTTTTTCTCCGGGTTTCAGATACACTTGATTTTCTTTTGTTTTCTGATCCTTGTACATAGATACTTTTCCTTCAACCAAAACAACATCTGTGCTTATATTTTCGGTGTATGTATCTACATTGAACTTAGTTCCTAAAACTTCAATATTTACATTTTGTGTATTCACATTAAACGGATGTTCTTTGTCTTTCTCAACTTCAAAAAAAGCTTCTCCCAAAAGATAGACTTGTCGGTTTTGATTCTTAACAAACTGTACCGGATAACGTAAAGATGTTCCTGCGTTTAAATGTACCAACGATCCATCTGACAATTGTACTTCAAACTTTTTCCCGTATGGAATTCGGATGGTATTGTACACCAACGCCCCATCAGAATAGGTTTTATTATAAACCAACCTGCCTTTTTCCTGTCTTCCAATTACATTTCCGTCTTTATCGGTTATGTTTTTCGCTTCATTTAGCCTAAGATTCTGTGATTCGTTCCCAAGTTGTAATACAATCTCATCTTCTCTGGGAATCACTACATTTTGTTTTGGATGCGTTATTACAGTGTCTGAATTTTTATAAAAATAAAATCCGCCCAAAGCCACAATCAAAATCGCTGCATATTTATAGTACGATGTAAATCTTCTTTTATAAAAAACATTATTTTCTTTTCTGATTCTTTCTGAAAGTTGTTTTCTCGCTTCAGTAGAATCAAAATTATTCATAGCAGTATCTATTGCGTAATTGGTTTTTATAAAATCCTTAAACACAATTTGATTCTCATCTTCCTTCAGCCATTCAGTTAGTTGCTCAATCTCTTCCTGACTTGCCTGATTTGTGATAAATTTCACGATTAATCGTTCTGATTTTTTCACGGTCATTTTAGTTGTTTTTAATATTATTACGAAGCAAAAAAACAAAACCCTAACAATTTGATAAAGTTTTTTTCATTTTGCTGATTTTTTTATTTTTCACAAGTTTTTTCTCTCAACAAATTCTACTAATTTGATAGAAGTAAAAGGGTAAATATTTTTATCTTTGCCTTTTTTGAGTTTTTTATTTGTAATAAATTTCAAATAGAAATTACAAAAAATGAAGATTTTTAGCAAATAAAGGTCTGATTTAGGCAGTAAAAATTATAAATTTATATATTTGTTTCTATGAAAACGGGTGATTACAACGATAATACTATACTTATTGAATCTCTACAAAATGGAGATGAAATGGCGTACACCTATTTAATTGACACCTACCATCATAAACTTTGTGTTTACGCTAACAGTCTGGTTAAGAATGTTTACAGTGCCGAGGATATTGTACAAAATGTTTTTATCAAGGTTTGGGAACAACGTACGAGATTAAAACCGGAACACTCTTTAAAAAGTTTTCTTTACAAACTGACTTATAATGAGTTTATCGATTTATATCGAAAAAATCAATCTTTGTTTTCATTAGAGAAATCCTATTACGATGCATTGAACGGAATTGTCCAGGAAGAAGATTCAGAAGCTTTTCAGAGAGTTTTAAATGCTGTTAATAAAGAAATTCAGAACCTGCCTCCAAAATGCAAAGAAGTTTTTATTCTGAGTAAAAAAGAAGGTCTGACCAATATCGAAATCGCCGAGCATTTAGATGTTTCTATTAAAACGGTTGAAGCTCAAATCACTAAAGCCTTTTCGATCTTAAGAACTTCATTGGAAGAAAAAGTGAAAAGTGTTTTGTTTCTTTTGTTTTCGGCTAAAAAAAAATTCAGACTAAGTAAATTAATCTGAATTTATTGACTTATTGTTTTAGAGCATAGATAAACCCTATTCCCTTTTTTCCTGTTTCGAGTTCATATTCGGTTTCGATTCGCGTATAACCGTCGCCCTCAAATTCGTCCAGATAATCCCAATTAGCAGTAAGGTCATCTGAGAAAAGAACATAACAGTTTATCGTTTCGGCTTCATTTTCCGGCATCGCAATAAAACCGTTATATCCAAGTGATGAACCCCAGCCACCTTCTTCCAGTTTTCCTTTTATAGTAGCTTTTTGCCAATCGCCTTTTATAGGATTCATAACCGAATGATTGGATTCTCCCGGTGCCAATGAACCGTAAATAATTAAAGCCGGCACAGATTGTAAATCTTTCATCTATATTCTATATTCTATATTCTGTTTCCATTTTCTCCTCAAAAACTTCTAAAACCGGTATTTTCATATCGTGGTAAAAAAGCACTTTCCAGTTTTCGTCTTTAGCCTGCTGTTCCCATTTTTTGCGGGATTCCATAGCGCGTTTTCCATCAAAATCTGTTTTATAAGCCACGTGCATTGACCAGTAAATTTTCTGAGGCAAATCGTCTGCACCATAAAAAACAATTTCATCATTGGCTTTGATCCAGAAAACCTGATGATATTTAGTATGTCCAGCCGAAACTTCGTAGAAAATTTCATCTGTTATATTGCCTATATCATCCTGCATTAACTCAACATTCGGCAATTTTTTCAACTCATTTAATATTTCAAAAACATATGACGGATTATTGATTTGTTCTAAAGCAAAATCTATTTCGCGTTCCTGAATGTAAATTTTAGCATTCGGAAAATTACAAACAAAATTACCTTCATTAAAATAACCAATTCCTTCAATATGATCTTTATGCAGATGCGAAACCAAAACTTTTGTAATTTGTTCCGGCTCGATATTATTCTTTCTCAGCATTTCATGAATAAAGGGAACTCCGTCATTCATAAATCCTAAACCAAAATCTAATAATACGACGTCATTATCTGTAATCACAACAAAAGGCTGGATGGCCATTTTAAGTCCCTTTTCAGTTGTGTCTTCTGTAATTAATTGGAATTCTTTTTTAGAATTGGCGATATAATTTCCTTCTTGTAAAGCTATAATTTTCATTTTCTTGTGCTTTGATTTTGAAACATTACAAAGTTCTTAAGAATTTCTATATTTGTAAAACCTTATTTTTCGATAAAATCAATCGATAAAACCGATTTAGAAATGGAACTTCGACAGCTTAAATATTTCCTGAAAGCCAAAGAATTACTGAATTTTACCGAAGCTGCAACAGCACTTCATATCAGTCAAAGCACTTTATCGCAACAAATTAAACAACTGGAAGATGAATTGCAGGTGCCACTTTTTAATAGAATTGGAAAACGAATTACACTTACAGAAGCCGGAGATTTATTCTCGGTTTACGCCCAGCAGTCTGTCAATAAAGCTTCTGACGGATTTGAACTTTTAAAAGATCTGAATAATCTCGAAACCGGGAAAATTGCTATCGGTGTTACTTACGCCTTACGTCATGTGGTTACCAAAGCTTTGATTTTGTTTAGTTCTGAATTTCCAAAAATTCAATTCGAAATTGTCTTTGGGACTTCGCAGGAATTGATTCATAAACTAAATCATTTTGAACTCGATGTGATTCTGACTTTTGAAGAAATTGCTTCTGAAGCGCATTTTAAATACAGAGCATTATTTACATCGCCAATGGCTTTGGTTACTTCTGTTGAAACGCCATTTACCAATAAAAAAAGTATTTCTCTCGATGAGGTTAGTACTTTGCCACTTGCACTTCCGTCTAGCGGTTTCAGTACGACGCAGTTTATCAATAAAGCTTTTCAAAAAGACAATCTCAATCCTAAGGTCACGATTGAAATCAATGATATTCCGACTTTACTAGAACTGATTAAAACAGGAAACTGGCATACAATTTTAACGAAAACAACAATCGAAAACGAAAAAGATCTTCATGCGATTCCGATAAAAGGAGAAAATATGACGAGAACCGCCATGCTGATTTCTCTGAAAGAAGTGTATGAGAAAAAAGCAGTTAAGGCGTTTTTGAAAATGCTGATGGAGAATTTGAAATAGGTTTTAACATACAATATCCATAAAATTTGTCATTCTTGACGAAGGAAGAATCTTCGCAAGTAGCTTCGTTTCGTAAGTAACCAACGAAGATCCTTCGTCCCTCAGGAGGACAAAATTGGGTGTATCACTTGCGGAATTTCTAGTGTGATTTCTCCTTCGTCGAAATGACAAAAAAGATGTAAAAAATTAATTCAATCCCGCTTCAAAAGGCGAAGCAGGTAAATCTTCTTTATTGAACAAATTAGCATTTGAAGGATTATCGGCCCACGCGTAACGCACTTTTACGGGATTCTGAATATCATTATTCCAAACTATAACTTTATCACCTTCAATCGTCGCTTTTGCCCAAACAAACTTTCCATCGGCACCGGCAATTGCAAAACCATTTAAAGTATCCCCTCCTTTACTTATCAAACCTGTTCCAATAGTATCGAAACTCAAAATAAGCTGTTCTTCTTTTTTCTCTAATGATTTAAAAACAGGACCGGATGCAATTAATTTCTTTTCTCCATAAACTAATTTTTCAGCTTGTAATGCCAATCGTTTTCCTACATCCAATTTGTTTAAAGGGTGAATATCATTCCATTCTCCTAAATCAATAGCCACCGCCATCCCTGTATTTGGGACTTCCAGAACGCCACTTTGCTGTTGTCTTAAAACTGCCCAATTGCTTTCTGTAGGTTCTGGTTTTGATTCCATAAAATTAGGTAACTGAACAAGCAGAAAAGGAAGTTTTTCCTGTTTGAATTCTGTACGCCAGGTGTTTATTAAAGTTTCCATTAAAACAGTATATTCCATTGGTTTTCTAGTATTGGCTTCGCCCTGATACCACAAAACTCCTTTGAGCGGATAATTCTTAATTGGTGCAATCATAGCATTATAAAGTCCGACTGGTTTCCAGCGCACGAAAGTTTGTCCCGGAAGCGGTTGCATTTTTGATCCTAATTTATAATTCCAGCTTCCTTTTAAATCAATGGTTTTATCGCCAATGATTAATTCGTATGGTTTATCGGTTACAAAACCTCCTCTTCCTGAATTATTGATCACACGAATGGTAATTTCATTTTTTCCTTCTTTTAAAATATTTGCATTGAAAGAATAAATTCGAGGCGGATATTGGTATGAAGTGGTTCCAACAAAATTTCCGTTTACAAAAACTGAATCGGCATCGACAATTCTTCCTAAAATAATTTTCGCCTGACTTTCTTTAATTTTATCTAAAGTAAATTGCTTTTTAAACCAAACCGAACCATTTGTATTTCCTAATTCTCCATCCGCCCAATAACCTGGAATGTTCATTGTTTTCCAATCGGAGATAACAAGTGAATTTCTCCATTTATTTTTTAATCCAAGATCGGTTTCATTTAATAATTTGTACCAATCTGAACTTACTTTTCGGTCGTTTGCATCAATTTCTTTTTCCAGTTTCCCATCTTTGAATTTTAAAAATTCCTGATAATATTCCGGAAACTTTTTAATTCCCTCTTCATTGATCCAAGATTCTGCAGGAGAACCGCCCAAAGCGCTATTGATTAATCCGATTGGGACTTTGTATTTTTCATAAATTTCTAAAGCAAAAAAATAACCAACTCCCGTAAACTGTAAAACGTTCTGCGGATTTGCTTCAACCCACGAACCCGAAGAAAAATCGTTTCTTTCTTTTTCGAAGTAATATTCGTCCGGAACTAAAAATTGTCTGATTTTCGAATTCTCAGATTTAGCTATTACTTCTTTGTATTTGTCTTTCAGTCTGTCCATCGAAAGTTCCATATTAGATTGTCCTGAACATAGCCAGACATCTCCAAAAAGAATATTTTTAAGGACTACAGTATTATTTCCTTTTAAGGTCATTTCATACGGACCTCCTGCTTTTTGCGATGGAAGCTGGATTGTCCATTTTCCGTCTTCAGCAGTAATGGTTTTGTATTTTTTTCCTTTAAAATCCAGTTCTATATTTTCATTCGCAGACGCCCAGCCCCAAATATTGGTCTTGGTATCGCGTTGTAAAATCATTCCGTCGCTTATTAATCGTGGCAATTTTATCTGCGCATTGATTCCAAAAGATATTAGAAATGTAAGTAGTATTATTTTTTTCATGCTATTTAGTCTTTCTTGTTGCGATTTTTTTTTTTTGCCACGAATTCACGAATTTTTTTATTAAAAATCTTCGCCTAAGATTAATTCAATTACTCAAATTAATTTGTGTAATTGAAGATAATTAAAACGCAAAGAAAGAATTAGATAAATTCGTGAATTCGTGGCTAAAAAAAATCATTCATATGTATATAATTTTATTTTCTGGATTTCGTAATCGCCTACAGAAATTCTCAAGTGTCTGCCCTGATGCGTTTGATCTCCGTTAAAATGCCTGATGGTTTTCCATTTTTCATTTTCAAATTTTCCCTGATCGGTTTTTAGAATTCCAGCGTTTAGATTTTCTTTTAAAGATTTAAAAGTGACCACAATTCCCGAGCCCGAAATATAAAATTCGTCTTTTGCAATTTCAATAATAATGGCACTTGACGTTGGCCAAACCTCAGCTTTTGCTCCATCAGACCAATTTAGGGTATAATCATGCTTAAAGGTGAATTCATAATCTCCTTTTTTAATTATCTGCGTATTATTTTCCTTGTCTAATAAAACACCATCTATTTTTCCCTGTCCTTTATACGCTTCAATCGTTGGAGTTAATTGTTGTACCAAATCATATATTTTTCCTAAAGGCTCTTTTTTCGCATCGGCAACTGATTCTATAGAAAATGGTGAAAAACCAATCGCTTCATAATGTCCGATTGCATATAATCCTTTAAAAGGAGCAGTTTCATCAAAACGATGCTCGGGAATAAATAACGGATCGCCTTGTCTGGTAAATAAATCGTTCCATTGTTTGAAAGACGGATTATAAAAATCGGGGGCTAGAAAATCAATTGCATTTCCTGCAGCTTTCCAAACGTCCATTATGTGTGGAAGTGGTCCAGCGCTTGGATATTGTCCCGGTTTTTTCTCAGGTGCGTTCAGAGCTGCATTGACAAACATCGGAATTTGGTAAACGTCTTTTCCTGCTTTGGCAACTGTATTGGTGAATTTTGAAAAATACCAGGCCATAAAAATTTCATCTGTGTGCAATCCTTTTCCAAAAATGTCTTCCCAATTTCCAGCAGTTTTGAATCCGTTTTTCTTCCAGATTTCCAAAAATTCTGGAACCAGTTTTTCTTTGTTTTTCTGTAAATATTGAATCAATTCTTTTGGCACTTCTTTTTTGAAAGCTTCATTGGCTAAAGAATGATAATCACGTGCCGTTGGCAACATTCCGATTTCGTTCTCAACCTGAATCATGATTACGGTTTGTTCTTTTTGGTCGAAATCTTTAATGTGTGCCATTAATTTTTTGAAAGCATTCAAATCGGCTTGCAGATTATTTTCGCTGAAAGGTGTTAAAATTTCATGACTTTTATCTTTATCATCTTTAACTCTAGGATATTTTTTCTGGTTTAATTTTACCCAAGCTGGCGCATGACTCGACATACTGTTTTTCCATGATCCAAACCACAAGAAGACCAATTTTAAATTTTCTTTTCTGGCTCTCAAAATCAGATCATCAACCAAAGCAAAATCAAATTTCCCTTCTTCTGGTTCTATAAGTTCCCAATATATTGGTGTTAAAACAGTGTTGAGATTCATATCAACCAATTTGGGCCAAATGGTTTCCATGCTTTCCATACTCGTGGCAGAAGAATTCCCTAATTCTCCACCTCGTATTATAAAAGGTTTATTATTGACAATGAGCTGCGTTTTATTTCCTTTTTGCTGCAGATGAGGTATTTTCTCTTGAGAAAAACCAAATTGTGTGAGAACAAAAAATAGTATCAGAGCTGTATTTTGGGAAAATTGGAACATTCTAATTCTTTTAAAAAATTAAAAAATAAATAATCCATAATATAAACTTTTTACGGTTCACATTATGGATTAAAACTAACTTAAAAATTACTTAACTAATTCTCCTGAAAAATCTTTACTTACGTCTTTTCCAGCAAGACCATCAGCAGCTCCTTTATATGCATGTTTACGAACGTAATTGGCATCCCAAAGGTTTGGAGATTCATTTGGAAGCCAGTATTCGTGCTCTTTAGCATTATCAGAAACACCCCAAATCGTGATTCCGTATTGCTGTGCTGCAGGAATGTATTTTTTATACATATCGATTACGTATTGATACATTTCTGCCTGCGAAGCTTGTTGTGCTACAGTTGGTGTTGCAGTTCCTAACCTTACGTCTAATTCAGAAATTTTAATCAATTTTCCTGATGCAGCCAATTTTTGGAACATCTGAACAATTTTATCTTTATCTGTTGTTAAACCAATGTGCATTTGTGTACCAATTCCATCAACCTTAGCTCCCTGGCTTTCGATATATTTTACGTATTCGATTAATCCATCACATTTATCTAATCTGGATTCTAAATTGTAATCGTTAATGAAAAGTTTATCAGTCGCATTTCCGTATTGACGAGCCAATTTGAATGCTTTTACAGCATAATCTTTTCCAAGATATTTCACCCAAGAGAAATAATCTGAAGCTGTATCGCCTTCACTTCCATTTCTTAAAGTTCCGTCTTCTTTCATTGGTTCATTTACAACATCCCAGGAGAAAACACTTGTTTTGTAATGTGTCATCATTTTAGAAATCCAATCGGTCATGGCATCGCCAATAATTTTGGTTTTCTCAGCATCTGTTTTGTCAATTGTAACTGGTGCAGTAGGTCCACTTCCTGAAGAGGATCCATCCGTAACTAAAACATTGTCGATATAATAAGTTCCTGCAGCCCCTCCTAAATCAAAACCAAAACCTGTTTCACCACCTTTCGCCGTGATTTTCCATTCTATTTGTTTCCATGTAGTAGTAGTTGTCTGATCTCCCTGATAACTTGCTAATGATGATGGTGTAGTAGAACATCTTACAGATCCATTAGCTTCAGATCGAATCATATAAGAAATAGTATAGCTTTTTCCTGCTACCAATGCTGAAGTAAAAGTAGTCTGGATCTGAGTTTTCCATTGGTTTGAAGCATCAGATGTTGCGTTTACTACTTTCATTGATCCGCTTCCCTCATAAACATTTGAAGCTCCTGTTCCTGCACTTAAAGCATCTGCGGCTCCATTAGCTTTAGTCCATCCGGTGATTCCAGAATTGAAATTTCCGTTAGAAACTAAATTAACAGGTCCTGTAGCGGCATCAAGATCCACAACTGCAAGAGTATTTGCATCAATTAAATAGGTTACGTTTGGAAGATATCCTAAATCTAAATTAAATTGAAAAGTAGTACTTCCTGCTTTAAAATCGCCCGGAGCTAATTTAATTTTTACCTGCTGCCACGAAGATGTTGTTGCAAAAGCTTCTGTCCAGCTACCACCAGTTGCGAACCAGTCTTTATATGGATATTGATTGGTTAAAGAAGTATTAAATGAAATACGTCCTTTACCTGCAACATCAGATTTGATATAAAATGAAATCTCGTAATTATGTCCTGTCACAATTGGCACATTTGGTGATGTCAACTGCAAACTGTAAGCTGCAGAAGATGAAGCACTAGATGCCAGCTGAATTGCTGCTGATGTACTAGTTAAACCTGAATTAGCAACGGTTGTAATTCCTTTTCCTGGATTATTTCTTGCCCAGCCCGTAAAGGAACCATCTTTAATCGATGCTAAATCCAGAATATTTGTTCCGCTTGAACCCGGAATTACGGTTGGGGCAATAATACCATTTAAATAACTTGCATTTTGGTTCGAATGCCAGATTAAAGTATGACCAAAAACACTTAATCCTGCGCTTTTTGTGGCCGCTATAAAGGCATCTACATTGGTAAAATTTATCTCTCCTTTTGAGTTTACCATCGCACCGTGTTTCATTTCATAACCTGGTGTAACTTCGTCAAAATTTTCATTTACAATTTTTCTATAGGCAGCATCGCTCATGTATAAACTAATTCCGATTCCGTTTCCTAAAGGAAAATCGGAATAGTTTTTTAATGGTTCATAACGGCTGATTTTTTCTACTAAAGCTAATGGAAGTTCAGCTCCTGTTACTGCTCCGTGTTCCGGGTCTTTTCCCCACTCCATCAAATTATCATCACATGATGATAAAATCATTAGCGATGAAGCGATTATTGGTATGATATATTTAGATTTCATTTTGTGGTTTTTGTTAGTTAAAATCATTGTAAACTGGTGTATCTAATGGTACAATTCTCCAGTTATCTGTGTACACTTTTACTGAAGTTGCTTTTGATGGGAATTCTACTTCACTGGCATTTCCTGTAACATTGGATAGTTTTACATCAGAATTTTCGAAATAAATTCCAAAGTTTTGATAGGTCGCCGCTTCACGATAAGCTAAAACCGTTTCGAAAGTAAAGGCTTCTTTAGACCACGCGTAGAACTTATTTAATGGAATTGTAACAGTAATCCATCTCGTTGTTTGTACGCCTACTGCTTTTCCATCTACAATCCAAGGAACATAGTTGTAACAAGCTCCAGCCCATTCTCCACCGTTAAAATTATTAATCATACAGATTTTCAAGAAACCTGACTGAGCCCAAATTTCTGGAACTAAAATATCAAATTGAAATGCAACTTTATCCAAAGGTGTCGTTGCCGGAATATAAGGTGTTAATTGTGCTCTCCAGTTGTCTACTCCATTTCCTGCTGTCCAAACTTCTGAACAACGATTTTTTGCAGCATCAAAAGAAGCAATACGAGCCGGACGATGAGGTACATATTTTCCCTGAGAAGTATTTCCTGTTCCAATAGCAGCTGATTCTAAATCTGCCGGCTGAATCATACTGGTTGAAGTTCCCCAGTATCCATGAGAACCTTGTCCGTCAAAATTTAGCAATATTCCTTTTTTGAAATTAAAATAAGCTGGAGAATAAACTCCTCCGTTTGATGTTTCTGCATAAATTGAACCTCCTAAATCTGAAATACCACTTGGAACAACAACTGTAAATAATTCACCATCTTCATCTGAAGTAATTCCAGAAGTCACTTCAACATTTCCTGGAAAAACTACTTTACTTACTTCTGTTAAACCAGCTCCAGCCACACTAATTGTTTCACCTGGATTTGGCATCGTGTTAGAAATACTAGAAATTACTGGTTTTCCTGCACGAATCTGAAAAGGAAATATTACTTCATGAGAATCGTTTACAAAACGAATTGTATTTCTTACTGAAGGATCTGCGTCTGAAATTGGAGTATCTGCTGATACACTTACCAGCATAGAATTATCGGATACAAAAACTACATTAAAATAAGTTGAATATCCGTTAATATAAACCTTTCTCAAACCTGAAAAACCAGAACCTTCAATACGTAAGAGCTGACCCAAACGAGCAAAGCTTACTTCTCTGTCCGGCACAGTTGAATTTATATCTTCTAAAAACACTCTCGTTATTGTCATCGAGCCTCCTTGAGAATCGTTATTGTCACATGATGTAAACAACATGCCGAAAAACATCATTCCAAGTAATGCGATGGAAGCCCAATACTTTTTGTTTAAAATATATTTCATATTTATATCTTTTAATTTTTTAGTTCTGAAACTAGAATAAGTCTTTAATTTTCTCTTCCGTAAACTGATACGGAACTGGATTTTCTCTCAACAACGGATTCTGAACTAACTCAGATTCTGGATAAGGAAGAAGGAAAATTGTCGCATCGATAACACCAATGGCACGTGGACTGCTGCTTCTTGCTGGGTCTATGGAAACTGTATTCGTTGCAGCATCATAAAGAATAGGCTGAACTGTACCTCTGTCTTGTCCTGTTATATAATTAATCACTTCCTGCTGTTTGTAATACGCTCTTCTTACCAAATCATACCAGTATTGACCTTCCATAGCCAATTCTACTCTTCTTTCGTGTATAATATCTGCATAAGTTAAAGTTGTTTTTGGCGTAAGACCTGCACGTGTTCGTAATTTGTTTACGCCCTCTAAAGCCATCGCATCAGAAGTAGAAGTATTGTTTCCTAAGGCAGCTTCTGCATAATTTAGATAAACTTCGGCCAAACGCAACATATTGGTATTCAAAGCAGAATTCATACGGGTAATTTTCGAATTGTCTTTAGTAGACCCCACAACTCCTTTTTTTATGTTCACAAATTCTTTGCTGTGATTTACTGTATAGCCACCGTTGGATTTATTAATTTCTGGATAAAAATCATCATCAGCCATCCATGTAGCTCTTCGGCGAAGATCTTTTGATTCGTATTCTTTTAAAACATCATACGATGCTCTTGTCCAGTAACCCCAGGCAGCATCGTCTCCGGTAATATCAGAGCCTAAGGCAAAATAGGCCTGCTGTGTATTATTTACTCCATAAACTCCGTTTGGAACCCATTGAAGAGCAAACATAGACTCTGAATTGTTATTATTCTCAATCATGAATAAATCTTCATAATTTGCCATCAGGCTGTAAGGACCTGAACTTATTACTTTTTCAGCAGCTTTCTTTGCTAAATCAAGATATTCCTGACTGCGTGTTCCACTGTTCGGATTATCGCTAACTCCTGAAAATGATAAATAAACTCGGGAAAGCATTCCAAATGCGCTGTATCTTGTTAAACGGCCAGACTGTCCTGCAGTTTCGGGAAGATATTTAGCTGCAAATTCTAAATCACGAATTGCAAATTCATAAACATCTTTTAATGGATTTTTGTTGACAATTGGATTTTTTACTAATGCGCTTGGATCTGTTGAAATAATAACATCCCCCCATAATGAAGCCAAATACCAGTATGCCGTTCCTCTCATAAAACGAGCTTCTGCCATATATCTGTTTTTAATAGCATCGTTTAACGGACTTCCGGAGATTCCAATAATTACGTTATTAGATTGTTGTACTACATTATACAAAGATCCCCAGGCAGAAACCAACGGTCCGGTTAATCCCGTTTCTGTTAAATCGGTAAACGGATATACATAATCTGAGAAAGGAGCATACATATTCGCAGAACGTCCATCTCCTAATCCATAATAGAATTTATCATTAAAATCAAACCACACCACATTATACAATGGTCCTGTTGCGGCCTGAAAATCAGATTCACTTTTATAGAAATTTTCTTTGGTAATTCTATCGTTTGGTTCAACATCTAAAATATCGCTGCAACTGGTATAAACAAATGGCAATGCAATGATTAGAGCCGTATAAAATATTTTTCTTGTTTTCATTGTCTGGAAAATTTTAGAAATTAATGGTTAATCCAAGTGTAGTGATTATTGGTGACGGGTAACGTCCATTATCAACACCGTTTAAAAGATTATTTTGATTTGCAGCACCTACTTCAGGATCATATCCTTTGTATTTGGTGAATGTCAGTACATTTTGTGTATTAGTGTATACTTTTACATTCGAAATACCATATTTTGAATACAAGTTCTTAGGCAGATTATATCCAATAGAAATATTTTTTATTCTTACGTAAGATCCGTCTTCAACAAATCGGTTACTCAAGCGATAATTAGAGGCAGATGAAGCAGATGAAGCTCCAATTCTAGGCATGTAAGGATCACCTCCAACAATCTGAACATTACGATAATCATTTGGTCCTGTCGGATCAATTAATTCTAATTGTGCGTATCCTAAAGCTGATTTTAATAAATTGGTATTTTCACGAGGGTTTTCCAACCATCTTCTTTGATAATTCAGCACTTCATTCCCGTAAGATCCTGTTAGAAAAATATTGACATCAAAACCTTTGAATGAAAAAGTATTACCTACTCCAAAAACAAATTTTGGTTCCGGGTTTCCAATAAAACTCAAATCTTTTTCGTTGATAACCCCATCTTTATTTTTATCATCAAAAATATAGTCTCCTATCCATACTCCATTTTCTCCAATTGCCATTCCTTCAGGTAAAGCAGTTGGTTTTACCACGCCGTCTTTATCTTTATAATAAAAATCGGTAGCTTTCTCAAAACGTCCAATTACTTTATAACCATAAAACTGTCCTATTGGTTGTCCAACAGCTGTACGGGTTACAACAGTAACATCCGATCCCTGCTGAACTGTCTGATCATAAACTCCTGCTTCTGAATTAAGTGCTAAAACTTTACTTCTGTTAAGAGAGAAAGTAAAATTAGACTTCCAGACAAAATCAGGTCTTTCCATATTGATGGTATTCAGGCTTAACTCAAGTCCCTTGTTTTCAATAGAACCAATATTAAATATAGGCGGAGTGGTAGATCCCTGACCTGTTGTCCCTGCATAAGCCGGGAGTGATAAAGGAAGTAGTAATCCATCTGTTTTCTTGTAGTAAACATCAGCAATTAATTCAATTCTATTATCAAACAAGCCCAAATCAAGTCCCAAATTGGTCGATTTTGTTTTTTCCCATCTCAGATCCGGATTAGCGGTATTGGTTGCAATTTGTCCGCTTCCCCAATTGGTTGCAGATGTCCCATAAATTGAGGTATAAGGATAAGCGTATTGAACATTCTGATTTCCAACAAGTCCCCATCCTAATCTTAATTTCAAATTGTTGATCGTCTTATTTTCTTTTAAAAAGCTTTCATTTGAAACTTTCCAGGCAAAGGCCGCTGATGGAAACCAATCCCAACGATTTTCCTCAGCAAACTGAGAAGAACCATCATATCTTAAAGTCCCGGTCAACAAATACTTATCATCAAAAGAATAAAATACTCTTCCAAAGTACGAACTAAGAGCTCCGGTAAAACTTCCATTTGAATTTCTGGCCGTAGTAGAATCCCCGGCATTTAAATCTGTAGCTCCATTTGTAATGTAACCAGAACGATATCCGTACAAGTTATCGTTGTTTTTTTCTACATATTCCTGAGCTGCCAAAGCAGTAACAGCGTGTTTTCCAAAAGTTTTATTATAAGTTAATGTATTAGTCCAGATCCAGTTGTCACTAAGTGATTTTGTTCTGCTTCCTTCTCTTACTTCGTTTACAAGTGCTCCAAAAGTATAAGATGGATTAAAAGTATAGTTATTTCCAAAATTATAGTCTATTGAATAGTTTGTTTTAAGCTTTAAATCCTTAGAGAAAGAGATTTCAGCATAAACATTTCCTCTTATACCATAATTTTTATTGTAGTTGTCTCTCATTAAAGCAAGACCTAATGGGTTATTCTGTACAAATTCTGTAGTATCAGGGCCATCAAAAGTTCCGTCTGCATTACGTGCTGCTACATTAGGTGTTTGTTTTAAAGCTGTTAGTATTAAAGCTCCATCAGAAAAAGTATTGGTCTGATTGGTTTTGTAGACAGCAAGATTTACTCCAACTTTTAAAAAGCTTTTTACCTGCGAATCAATTACTCCTCTAAGATTTACACGATTAAATCCTGATCCAATCGCTACCCCTTCCTGATCCAGATATCCCATACCAAATGCATATGTAGTTGTATCAGAACCTCCTGATCCTGATAAATTATAACTCTGCATCATGGCAGTTGTAAACAACTCATCCTGCCAGTTTGTTCCTTCTCCTAATAAATCAGGACGAATAAAATAAGGATCTCTTTGTACAATTCCTAAATCTGAACGGGTGTTTTTCAACGTTCCGTATTCTCTTAAATTTAGTACCTGAAGCTGTTTTGGTATTTCCTGCCATCCTACATAACTATCAAAATTCATAGTAAGTTCCCCTTTTCTACCCGCCTTTGTGGTAATAATAATAACACCACTACCCGCTCTGGAACCGTAAATAGCTGTAGCTGAGGCATCTTTCAGAATATCTACCGATGCGACATCTGCAGGATTAATACCTGCTAATGGGTTAGTATTATTTGAACCTGTATTTCCATCAATTACTACTCCATCAATTACATAAATTGGCTCATTACCTCCCGAGATAGAACTGATACCACGAATACGAACAGACGAACTGGAACCCGGAGCTCCATTATTTGCCTGAATATTAACCCCTGCAACACGACCTTGTAATACCTGATCAAGAGTAGTTGGTACAGATTGTGCTATTGCAACGCTATTTACAGAAGAAATTGCACCTGTTAAATCGCCTCTTTTTGCTGTACCATAACCGATAACCACAACTTCTTGTAAGCTGTTCAAATCTTCTTCCAGTGTAATATCAATTTTATTTTTATTAGCAACAGCGATCTCTTTGGTTTTATAACCTATAAAACTGAAAGATAAAGTAGCATTAGCCGGAACTCCGGTTATGGAGTAAGTTCCATCAAAATTAGACACAGTAGTCGTTTTGGTTCCTTTTACAATAATATTCACACCTGGTATTGGTCCACTACCATCAGATACAGTACCCGAAACAGTAGTTTGCGCATTTACCGCGGCAGAAAATACCAGCATCAGGATTAAGAATCCCAAATTCTTAAAGTATTTAGATCTGCTTTTAGTAATTAAAAAGTTAGTCATAAATAATTGGTTTAATGAGTTAATAAGTATGGTTTAGTTAGTTTAATTTTAATTGACCTATAATTTGTTTTTTTATATTAAAAGATCAAACAAAAACAACTTATAGTCAAAACAAATATATGCAAAAAACAACAACACACAATCGGTTGCGTTAATTTTTTTTGTCATTTTAAAAAAAATACCTCTTTAAAAAAACATATTTTTTGCATATACTATTAAAACATTGAATAATTATTAAAAACCATAATTAATACAACGAAAACGTTAGAGATAATAAATGATTTAGTTCTAAATCTTAAAAAAAACATAAAAAGTTAAATTTTAATATTTTACCAAAAATCACTAAAACGTTGTAGTAAACTTGTAAAAATGAGTTTGAGACTAAATCCTTATCCAGCCCTTATAAAACAAGGCTTTTATTCGCTTATCAACTACTAATCAAACAATTGACAACTAAACAATATATTTCTTACAAAAGCATAAAACAAACAATCGGTTGCTTTTATTTCAAAAAAAATCCCCTCCAAATTCAGTTGGAGGGGATTCAAAAAATAGTAGAAAATGAATCAAAGAAATTTATAAATTCATCTTTTTAGCATCTTCAACAAATTGTTTCAAACCAATATCGGTCAACGGATGTTTCAACAAACCTTTGATTGCCGATAAAGGTCCAGTCATAATATCTGAACCAATTTTGGCACAGTTAATAATATGCATCGTATGTCTTACTGATGCTGAAAGAATTTGTGTCTGATAACCATAATTATCATAGATTTCTCTGATTTCAGAAATTAAGTGCATTCCGTCTGTAGAAACGTCGTCTAATCTTCCTAAAAATGGCGAAACATAAGTCGCTCCAGCTTTGGCAGCAAGTAAAGCTTGTCCCGCAGAAAACACTAAAGTTACATTGGTACGGATTCCTTTTGAAGAAAAATATTTACAGGCTTTTACACCGTCGCCAATCATGGGCAGTTTCACTACAATTTGAGGATGTAAAGCTGCCAGCTCTTCTCCTTCTCTAACCATTCCTTCAAAGTCAGTCGAGATTACCTCAGCCGAAACATCGCCTTCAACGATATTACAAATAGCTAAATAATGATTTAGGATGTTTTGTTTTCCTGTAATGCCTTCTTTTGCCATCAAAGACGGATTGGTGGTTACGCCGTCTAAAACGCCTAAAGCCTGCGCTTCTTCAATGTCCTGAAGATTGGCAGTGTCAATAAAAAATTTCATAAGTTTTGGTTTAAGTTAAAAGTATTTTTGCGTAAAAAAAACTTTGTCAAAGTTTAAAACATTGACAAAGTTCTCAGTGTGTTCTAGCGAGTGAAAAATGTGCATTTCGATTGATTCTGCTCTTCAAAAAACCTTCAATAAAAAATACTCACTTATTATTTTATCAAACTGACTTTTTATTCGTTTTGATTTTCAAAAAACAGTAACTAAACCTTCAATCTGTTTTTCTTAAATCTCAAAGCAAAAAGCCATAATCTTAATACACATTTTCAAAGCTTTTTATCTAAAAATTATTCTTTAAACATATTAACGTTTTATAGCTATCATATTTAAAATTTTAATCTCTTTTAGATTTTTTTCTCTCACTAAATATTTTGTAGAAACAAACCTAACAGGTTTTGAAAACCTGTTAGGTTTAATTATGTAATTTTACCAATTAAATATATTGGTTGATGATATTTTCAAACAATTCTTGTTTACCGCTTTGAAGATTTAATTCTCCATTTTCGTGAGCGATAGTATAAAGATCTTTCAAGTTTAATTTTCCATCAGCAAAATCTTTTCCTTTTCCAGAATCGAAAGAGCTGTATCTTTCTTTTCTTAATTTCTCATAAGGAGAAGAAGTGATGATTTTATCTGCAGTCAATAAAGCTCTTGCAAAAGTATCAGCTCCGCCAATATGTGCTAAGAAAACATCTTCTAAGTCTGTTGAGTTTCTTCTGATTTTAGCATCAAAGTTAACTCCTCCGCCTTGCAATCCGCCAGCTTTTAAGAAAACCAACATCGCTTCAGTAGTTTCCTGAATGTTATTTGGGAACTGGTCTGTATCCCATCCGTTTTGGTAATCTCCTCTGTTAGCATCGATACTTCCTAGCATTCCAGCTTTTGCAGCCACTTCTAATTCGTGTTGGAAAGTGTGTTGTGCCAATGTAGCGTGGTTAACCTCAATATTGATTTTGAAATCTTTGTCTAAACCATAATTTTTCAAGAATCCGATCGCTGTAGCCGAGTCAAAATCGTATTGGTGTTTTGATGGCTCCATTGGTTTTGGCTCGATGAAGAAAGTTCCTTTAAAACCTTGAGCTCTTGCATAGTCTCTAGACATTGCTAAGAATTGCGCCATGTGGTCTAATTCTCTTCCCATATCAGTGTTTAGTAAAGACATATAACCTTCTCTACCACCCCAGAATACGTAGTTTTCTCCACCTAAAGCGATTGTTGCGTCAAGTGCTAATTTTACTTGTCCACCCGCTCTTGCTACTACATTAAAATCAGGATTTGTAGCGGCTCCGTTCATGAATCTTGGGTTCGAGAAACAGTTTGAAGTTCCCCAAAGTAATTTAATTCCAGAGTCTGCTTTTTTCTGTTTTAAATAATCTGTAATAAAAGCCAAACGTTTTTCTGATTCTGCAAAAGTTGCTCCTTCGGCGATCAAATCGTAATCGTGGAAACAGAAATAATCGAATCCCATTTTGCTGATGAATTCAAAAGCAGCATCTGCCTTATCTTTTGCTGCCTGATACGGATCTGATGAAGCATCCCAAGCAAACTGCTGTGTTCCTGGTCCGAATGGATCGCTTCCTTGTCCGCAGAAAGTATGCCAGTAAGCAATAGCAAATTTAAAGTGCTCACGCATTGTTTTTCCTGCTACAACTTGGTCCGGATTGTAATATTTAAACGCCAAAGGATTGTCAGACTCTTTTCCTTCAAACTTAATTTGGCCAATACCTTTGTAGTATTCTTTATCTCCTAAAACTATCATTTTATCTTTTTATTTATTTGTTAATATTAATTCTAATTCTTTTTTCCATTTTTGATAAGCCGTCTCGTATTCCTCTTTATTTTTTAGAGGTAAAAAGGTCATTACGTGATCGTTTGTTGTAATTCCTGAACCAAATTTTTCAAAGTCACCATCTGTCAAGCCTACCGCTCTTGCTGCTCCTACTGCTCCGGTTGTATTGTAAATTTCGATTTCATGCCCTATTAATGTTGCCACTGTATTAGAGAAAATTTCAGAACGGAATAAATTATCATTTCCAGCTCTGATTACATTAATCGTTGCATGATCATCTTTCAGACATTCCATTCCGTACACAAAAGAAAATGCAATTGCTTCCAAAGATGCTCTAAACAAATGCGCGTTGGTATGAATATTAAAATTCAGGTTTAAAATATGAGATCCAATATTTTTATTATTGAACATTCTTTCAGCGCCATTTCCAAACGGAATGACAACCAAACCTTGTGAGCCTACATTGATCTGAGATGCTTTTTCATTCATTTCTTCATACGACTCATTTCCGATATTGTTTCGCATCCATCGGTATTGAATTCCCGCACCGTTTATATTCAGTAATTTTCCAACTCTCGGATTTGATTCTGTATAATTTACATGAACGAAGTTGTTTACACGAGTACTTTTTCCTGAGTTTGTTTCTGTAACAGCATAGAAAACACCAGATGTACCGCCCGTTGCTGCAACTTCTCCCGAACGAAGTACATTCAACGACAAAGCATTATTAGGCTGATCTCCTGCTCTGTACACAATCGGAATTCCAGCTGGAAGACCTGATTCTTGTGAAGCTTTTTCAGTTACAACTCCTTGGTTTGTAAAGTTTTCCACAATTTTTGGAGTCAATGCGGTATCAATTCCGTAATATTCCAAAAGCCAGTCGGCTACTTTATTTTCTTTATAATCCCAAAGCATTCCTTCAGACAAGCCATTTTTGGTAGTCGTTACTTCGCCTGTCAATTTCAAAGCGATATAATCTCCCGGAAGCATGTATTTAGCAGTTTTATTGTAAACTGCTGGTTCATTTTCTTTTACCCATTTCAGTTTTGAAGCCGTGAAATTTCCTGGAGAATTCAATAAATGCTCCATACATTTTTGTTCTCCAATTTCAGCGAAAGCGGTATTCCCAATTTCAACCGCACGGCTGTCACACCAAATAATAGAATTTCGTAACGGAGCGTTATCTTTGTCAACAATTACTAATCCATGCATTTGGTACGAAATACCAATTCCCTGAATTTTAGACGCATCAATATTCGCTTCTTTAATGGCTCTTTTCGTTGCTGTACAAATGTACTGCCACCACATTTCGGGATCTTGTTCCGCCCAGTCTGGGTGAATCGAAAGGATTTCCATCTCGTTCTGAGGTTCATTCAAAACGATCACTTTTTTACCCGTTTCTGCTTCAACAATTGCTGCTTTCACAGAAGAACTTCCAATATCATATCCGATATAATACATACTTACAATGATTCTCTTATTATTAATTTTGTCGGCACATAACACTTCGTTTCTTCGTCATGTGTGATAAATGCCGCCGCTTTGGTTCCTATTTCTTTAAAATCAGTTGAAACAACCGAAATTCCTTTGTATATAAATTTCTTCATCGGGGTTTCGTTATATGATAAAAATCCAACATCTTTTCCCGGTTCGTAATCTTTCTCTTTGCACTGCTCCAAAAAGTGACCTAAAATCCTGTCGCTTACACTTATATAGGCAATTCCTTTTTCGATATTGAACTTCTTTGGATCTGTAATCACTTCGTATTCAAAACCAAAATCGGCACAAAATTTCTTGAAAAAATCCACTGTTTCCCACGGATGATTAGTAAAATCAGGATATATAAGTTGTATCTTTTTATACTTTTTAAACAAATCCACCGCTTCTGTCAAAGACTCATAAAACGCCTTCCCAAAATCCTGAAACACATAATTATTGGCTTTATCTGCCTGAATATTCCAGTCAATCAAAAGCAATTTGTCGCTGGCAATTGCCGACAATGCCGGAGCAATATCCCGGTGATCAAAATTCATCACCACATATTTATAGTACTTCCCAATTCCGTTATTGATAATCGTTTTAAAAACATCAATATTATAATGGTGAAACTGTACGTCAATAATCACATTATCGGGCAGATTATTCACAACCGAATGGTACAAAACCTCTTTATAAGCCTTAAACGTATCTAAAACTAAAAGTACTTTTCTGGTTTCGCCCGCTACATAATAGCCTTTATTCGGCACAGAATCAATCACTTTCTGCTCTTTTAAAATCGAATACGCCTTAAAAACCGTATCTCTCGAAAGCTGATACGTCTTGCAGATCACATTCACAGACGGAAGCAAATCTCCCTTTTGCAAAATATTCTCTGCAATCGAATTTGTGATTCCGTCAACCAACTGCTGATACTTCGGAATATCACTTTCGTGATTCATTATAAACTCAAATTTTTCTTCTTCTTTTGGCATACCGTTCTGTTCCGTTCTGTTATGCTAAAGTAGATAAAATTCTTTTATAAAAAATTGTTTTTTGTATTAATTATGTTAAGTTTTTAAAATTCTATTTTTTAATAATTTGGGCGTGTCCCTCCGGGTCGGGCTATCCGTTGCAAGTCCTCGCCTGTTCGTTCCTCACGGCTGTGGGCTTTCCACTACTATCCCTCACGCAAAACGGTTTCAAAAGACACAGTCTTGTCATTTCCATTTAAAAGGAAAAATCACAATAGTAGCTACATAAAGTGATTTAACCGCAAAGTTCGCAAAGGTTTACGCAAAGAACGCTAAGAGTTCACTCTCAGTTTTGTCATCCTGACGAAGGAAGGATCACACTCGGGAATCGACAAAGATTGGCGACATTCTGTGCGGAGTTTCTAGTGTGATCCTTCCTTCGTCAGGATGACAAACTAAACGAAACCACTTCACTTAAAACTTTATCTAGCAAAATGCTCGCTCGATGCATACATCGCCAAATATGTCCCCACAAAACCGCCCGCTTCTTTTGTACTCAAAATAGAACCGTCTACATCTTTAATCAATAAAACCCAATCTGCATTCTGATTCGTTTTATAATAAAAACTATACTTTCTTCCGTTTCCTTCAATCTTTGCAAACAATGCTTTATCAACATCCAAAAGCTCTTTTTTAGCAATAATCTCAGACTTTCCATTATTGATTTTGTTAGCAGTTCTTTCTACAAAAACTTCTTGTTTTCCATCTGAATTCAATCGCTTTCCAACCAAAAAATAATGTTTTTCATTTTGAAAAGCAGTCAAACCTGCAACTTGTAAATTATCTTTTGGCGTAAACTCAAACTTCACTGAAGCTTCAAATTTTAAATGCTGTTGTCTTCTTCCTATAAAAGAAAAATTAGTTTCAGTATGAATCGATTCTTTTCTTGGTTGGATTAAAAGTTTTCCGTTAGTCAGTTCGTACCAATTTTCAGAAGGTGTTCTGATGAAATTCCATTTCAAGTTCAATTCATTCGAATCAAAATCATCTTTCCAAACAAAATTACCATTATTAGGTTCTGTTTTTTCTTTTGAAAGAGTCAGATTCGGACGCTTATTTTTCATCGGAATGGCTTCATTACCGCCAATAATTTCCGGCCAGCCGTTTTTCCATTCTACAGGCATCATAAAGGTTTCTCTGCCTGTATTGTACAAATCGCCTTCGTAAGGACGACAGCCTAAAAATACTGACCACCAATCACCATTTGGTAATTCAACAAAATCAGCATGACCTGTTGTCGAAACTAAATTTTTACGATTTGGGTCTAAATGTCTCTGTGTCAAAATCGGATTATGGGCATAACTTTCATAAGGGCCGTAAACATTTTTACTCCTAAAAACCACTTCTGAATGATTAAAACCTGTTCCGCCCTGAGCACAAATCAGATAATAAAATCCGTTTTTTTTAATCACATGCGGACCTTCAATCCAGACTGGTTTTATCGCCATATCGGTTCCGCCGTTAATAACCAATTTGGGAGCTGTTGTGGTTTTTTGTTTTTCCAAATCGTATTCCAGCATATAAATGGCACGATGACCATCATGAACCGAAACATTATTAGGCGGAGGCCCGTTATGTGTGATATACACTTTTCCGTCTTCATCGAAGAAAATATCCGGATCAATTCCGTTAACTTCTGGAAGCGTAATCGGATTTGACCAAGGTCCAGACGGATTTTTAGCCGTAACAATAAAATTACCCACTCCGCTGACATTGGTACAAATCACATAAAAAATGCCTTTATTGTATCGAATTGTTGGCGCGTACATTCCGCCTGACAAACGAGAATTACCAAAATCGACTTGTTCACGACGGTTTATAATATTTCCAATCTGTTTCCAGTTTACTAAATCTGTACTTTCAAAAATAGGAAGCCCTGGAAAATAGCAAAAAGAAGAGTTTACTAAATAAAATTTTCCCTCTGCACTACAAATAGTTGGATCTGGATAAAATCCCGCCAAAATCGGATTCAGATATTCGTTTTCAGATTTCGTCGAATTTTGATACGCATTGTCATTTCCTTGGTAATCAAACCAGTCAAAAACAGCATAATCGGAATACACAACCGATTGTGATTTTTGCGAAATTTTTTTACACGATGAAGAAGCACTCATTAAAATGACTGCGCTGACCAATGCACTACCTAATCTGCTTCTTTTAAACATGTTTTTTTTATTTCTAAAATCTTAATCAAACAATCTTCTAATTCCGTATGGATCAATTGTTACGATTGAACCGTCTTCGAGATAATCGATTTTGGTTACTTTCATGCTTCTTAAATGTGTTACGCCTTTTGACAAACTCGAATCGTGGTAAAACAAATACCATTCTCCCTCAACTTCACAAATAGAATGATGCGAAGTCCAGCCTACAACGGGATTCAAAATTCTTCCCTGATACGTAAACGGTCCATACGGATTGTCACCAATAGCGTAACAGATAAAATGTGTATCGCCTGTCGAATAGGAGAAATAGTATTTTCCGTTGTATTTGTGAACCCAAGAAGCTTCAAAAAAACGACGGTCGTTATCGCTTGCCAAAATCACTTTTCCGTTTTCATCCAGAATCTGGATTTCTTTTGGTTCTTCGGCAAATTCCAGCATATCATCGCGAAGCATAGCTACGATTGGCCCTAAAGCAGGTTCATTTCCAAAAGGTTCTTCGTTATTGGAATCGTATACATTATTTCGGTATTTCTGAAGCTGTCCACCCCAAATACCTCCAAAATAGATATAATGTTTTCCGTCTCCATCTTCAAAAACGGCCGGGTCAATACTGTAACTTCCTTTTATAGCGTCAGGTTGAGGTATAAACGGCCCTTCTGGTGCGTCGCCTATCGCCACTCCAATCTGGAAAATTCCATTGGCACGTTTGGCTGGAAAATACAAATAGTACTTTCCGTTTTTATGTCCTGCATCGGGTGCCCACATTTGTTTTTCGGCCCAAGCCACATCATCAACATGAAGCGCTACTCCGTTATCCACAACTTCTGATGATATCGTGTCCATCGAAAAAACGTGATAATCTTCCATCCCGAAATGGTCGCCGTTATCGTTAAACGGAATTCCGGCATCTATATCATGCGACGGATAAATATAAATCTTCCCATTGAATACATGCGCCGAAGGATCGGCTGTATACATATGAGATACTAATGGCTTTGAAATCGCCAAATCATTAATTTCCTCAAAATTAATGTGTTCAATGCTATCTTCAGGCATAGTGGTATCTTTGTTTTAAATAATTAAGTTCTTCTTTGTTTAAGTTCTGTTTCAATTTGCACTTCCATCGCTTTGTCGATTTTATAGAAAAACAGCAATCCGACTCCAATCAAAAAAGGGATTGCAGGAAAAATACTAACTAATAATTTAATTCCATTTATAGCTGTCTCCGACTGCTGAGGTGTATTTGGGACATAATGAAAATGGCCCAGGAATAATGTCGTTAAAGCACCTCCAATGCTTAATCCGCTTTTCAAACCTACCATCATTGCTGAAAAAATAATTGCTGTCGCTCTTCGATTATTAAGCCATTCCGAATAATCGGCAACATCGGCAATCATTGCCCATAAAATTGGGATTGTGATTCCGTAGAAAAATCCGTGCAGGATTTGAGAGAAAAATATCAATCCGATTGATGTTGGCGGATAGAAATAAAAAGCGATTATAAACAGTGTCGAAATGAATAAAAACAATCCGAATATGTTTCGTTTTCCATATTTATCAGCCAAGTTTTTAGACAACGTAATTCCGACAATCATAAAGATAATTCCGCCTGCATTAAAGAGTCCGAAACCTGCTGAGACAGGATCATTCCCAAAATGATTCAATCCGATATTCGTTAGAAAATCTAAAATAGGCTGAATAAAAACGGCTAATTTTTCTTTATCTACATAATTCTCAAAATAATATACATACGAACCGCCTTTCATAGCCAAAGTCACAAAAACCAAAGTCGTCAGCGAAAGCATAATTACCCATGGTCTGTTTTTAATCAAATCACTCAAATCTTCTTTTACGCTTGATTTTTGTTCTGGTTTTGGAATAATTCTTTCTTTCGTCGTTAAAAACGTAATTAAAAGCATGATCGTTCCAATAATCGCCAAAGCGGTCATTACTTTTTCAATCCCGATTGCTTTATCTCCGTTTCCGGCACTTTTGATAATGCCAAGCATAAAAACCTGAACGAAAAACTGTGCAAACATTACCGCAACAAACCGATACGATGACATACTGTTTCGTTCTTTCATATCGCCCGTAATTACTCCGCTTAAGGCAGAATACGGCAGATTGTTTCCGGCATAAAAAAGAAGAAGTAAAGTATACGTTACAACAGCATAAATCACTTTTCCTTTATAAGAGAAATCAGGAGTTGAAAAGGCTAATAAGGCTACTACTCCAAGCGGAATTGCGGTCAATAAAATCCAAGGTCTGAATTTTCCCCATCTCGTACTGGTTCTGTCTGCCAAGACCCCAATAATCGGATTGAAAATAAAAGCTGCAACCAATCCTACAATCAGCATGATGATGGAAGAATCTGTTGGTGATAATCCGTAAATATCGGTGTAGAAATACGCCAGATAGGTCATCAAAGTCTGAAAAACTAAATTGGCAGCTAAATCTCCTAAGCTGTATCCAATTTTTTCTTTGATGGATAATTTTTGTGAAATGTTACTCATTGGTGGTTTTGTGGTTAGTTAGTCCCGATCCTGCAAGGTTTTCAAAACCTTTGAGGTTTCAGTTGTTTTTCATACAATTTTAAAATCCATACCTACAAGGTTTTGAAAACCTTGCAGGAAAGCGAATTACAACTAAAACAATCGGTTGTGTAAAATTAGACAAAAAAACATATTATGCAAATTTAGTTTACTTTATTTAAGTTATTTTTCATTTCACAACCGATTGTTGATTAATTCATCAAGCTTAAGCTATTTCGACTGCTTATTCTTTAGTTTCTTTCAACTTTAAGATGCTGTCGTAAGCTGGTTTATGTTTTAATTCCTTGTCAAACGGAAGCGGGTAATTGGTTCTTCCTTTTATCGGCCAATCGTTTAGCCAGGATTGACCGTCATGAACGCCCCAAAACGTAACTCTGCTAATTTTGTCTTTATGCTTTAAAAATAATTTAAAAATCGATGCATAACGTTCTGCTAATTGTGTCTGAACGGAATCAGGTAATTTTTCCGGATACGGATTCATTTTAGGGTTTCCTTCAAATTTCTGATTTACATCTGCTCCTTTTAAATCCCATGGATTCGGCAAAACCGTGATGTCCAATTCTGTAAAAGCCACTTTGATTCCTAAAGCAGAATACTCTAAAATGCTTTTTTCAATTTCCTCTAATGACGGACTCTGTAATCGCCAGTGTCCCTGAATGCCAACTCCGTCCACTTTCCCGCCTTCAGCTTTTATTTTTTTGATTAAAGCAATAGCTCCTGCTCTTTTTGCTGGTTCTTCGATATTATAATCATTGTAATATAACTGCGCTTTTGGATCGGCTTTTTCTGCCAGTTTGAAAGCATCGACCAAATATTTCTCACCAAGTGTATTCAAAAAAACTGATTTTCTCAAAGTTCCATCGTCATTTAAAGCTTCGTTGACCACATCCCACGAATTGATCCTACCTTTGTATTTAGAAACGATGGTTGTAATATGATCTTTCATAAACGCTTTCATTTCTGTACTGTCGGCAATTTTTTCCATCCAAGGCGCCAGCTGACTATGCCAAATTAAAGTATGCCCATGAACAAACATTTTATTCTTCTCACCATAGGCTACAAATTTATCAGACAAAACAAAATCATATTTGTCCTTCTGCGGATGCGTATACATGGATTTCATAATATTCTCGGCCGTAATCGCATTAAATTCTTTTCGAATCAAAGAATCTACTTTTTTGTCTTTTTCTTCAATTTGATCAGCGCTTAAAGCAGTTCCGATGTAAAAATCATCTTTGTAAGCATCTTTTAACGAAGCAGTTTCTTTTTGCGACGTACAGCTTATAGTCAGCAAAGCCGTGACGGCAAATAAATAAGGTTTAATGCATTTCATATCTTTTTGGTTTAAATAGTTAATCGTTTTTCTTTCTCAACGGAGACCTGGCAGGTTTTTAAAACCTGTCAGGTCTAAAATTGTAATATTTACCCACAATCTTGTCATTTCGACGAAGGAGAAATCTTCGTAAGAAACTCTACAAAGATTGGCGATTTTCGTTGTGGAGCCACTTGTGAAGATTTCTCCTTCGTCGAAATGACAAACAGAACGTAGTATTATAAAAATATCATTCCTTCCTAAAACTCTCCGGCGGGCCCAAATACGACTCCAAAACCTTTCCTTCTTCGGTTTCAATTACAATTTTCTGAAGCACAAGCGCTGGATCAATTCCATAAATTTTTAAAACATGATTTCCTGCTTTTTCAATGTTATGTGTCGATGTTATGATTTTAATATTATTCGCAACAGATTCTGTCCAGGCTTTTTCTGAAGCATCTGCGTTGAGGTTCATGATTTGCGGTTTCTCATTATCAAAGGCAATTCCGTATTTTAATCCGTCGCCCTTTTTAAAATTGATTGTTGGCGAAAAATAAGCGTTTACTTTCATCTTTCCTTTGCTAAAAAAATGAACGTTGTATTCTAATCTTGGAGATTGTTGTGAGATTTCTATCGGATGAATATGCGAAGGTTTTAAAGTTACTCCGGATGCTGTTTTTCCAAGATTTGGAATTGTTGTCCATTTTATTGAATCAGAATTTATTGCTTTTGAATAATTCTGAGCTTCTATCGAAATATAACCGTTGTTTTCAGCAAAGCCATGAACTTTATCAGCTTTAATATTATTAGTTTTTAATTGAATAATAAATTTTTGATAATTAGCAACAACTATAAATTGACTCTTAGTTATTCCTTTTGGGGCTTTTTTCCAATCAATATTTACTAAAATTCTTTGTTCCGTATCAACTATACCCTCAGATTGAGAAAACTGAATCCAATTATGATCGCAAAAAATTTTAAATGTATATTTTTTTATTCCAGAATTTAATAAATCGATGTATGATGTATTATTTTCTAATGATGAAAAATCCACCAAATCTATTTTATTTTTAAGAACTCCATCAAAAGATTCTTCTTTTCCTTCAACAGCAATTCTCTGATTTACTGCTGTACTATGAAAAAGATATCTCGTGCCTGGAATCACATTTTTATCCGGCTGTTGCCAATTATCATAACCAATATGCGTCTGCGCCATCATATGATTCCATTTACCATTGGCTAATTGCGTATGATAATAATTCGTGAGTTCGGAATCTTTTTCAAATAACTCTTTTACTTTTTCTTTATATTCATTTGCAGAAAGTCTCCACTGTTCTGAGTATAAATAATTTTTAGCCTGTGCCACATACAATTCGTTTAAATTGGCGCTTGCCAAAACAGGAAACAAAACCAACTGATAAAAAGCATCTTTGTATTCTGGCTTCAATTTCTCATTTATAATTGCAGCCAATTTGACCAATTTTTGATAATCAGCTATAACTTTGTCAGCTTCATTATAATTAGTGACACTGTAGGTTTTACGATCCAATAATTCAGGTTTTCTTCGGGAATTGTATTTCGTATATAATTTTAAAATCTGAGCAATTTCTCCTGTAAACTGGTTGTCAAAATTCTCTTTAGCCCAATCTGAATAATACTGTTCTAAATTTCCTGCATTGAACTTTTCAGGATTCCAAGCCATGTCCAGGAAAAACTCTATTGGAAATTCCATTGGTTTGATGTCGCCCACATTTACAATCCAGATTTTATCGACACCGTATTGATAAGCCAAATCCATTTGTTCCCAAACTCTTTCAATTTGATTGGTGTTAATCCATTTGTAATTTCTTGGTCCGCCCACATAATCGTAATGATAATAAATACCGTAACCGCCTTTTCTAGGTTTCGAATCTAATTCCGGAAGTTTGCGGATATTTCCCCAGTTGTCATCACACAACAAAAGCGTAATATCATCAGGGACCGTCATGCCTTTGTCATAATAATCCTGAACTTCTTTATAAAGTGCCCACATTTGCGGAGTTTCTTCTGCTGGTTTTTGGGTCACTTCTGCAATAATATTTCTTTGCGTTTTTACAATATTTTCTAATAATTCAATTGCCGTTCCTTCTGTCATGGGTTCGTCACCGTCACCACGCATTCCAACAGTAACAATGGTTTCTTTGTTTCCCATTCTTTTAATTCCGTCTTTCCAGAATTGAATCAAAGCTTCAGAATTGGTGTTAAAATCCCATTTCCCTTTTTCTTTTCCCCATTCAGCGTGTGCTCTTGTCAACGGTTCGTGATGCGAAGTTCCCATTACGATTCCGTATTCATCGGCCAAAACTGCGTTCTTCGGATCTTCAACATAAAACATTCTGCCCCACATGGCCGGCCATAAATAGTTGCCTTTCATTCGCAGAATCAATTCAAAAACTTTATCATAGAATTGTGAATTGAAACCGCCAAATTTCTCAAATGCCCAGCCTGTTAATGATGGAGCTTCATCATTTATAAAAATCCCTCTGTATTTTACTTTTGGCTCTCCCTGCGAATGAATTCCAGGTAAAACATGCAATTCTGATTGTTTTTTAACTGGAACATCTGCCCAATAATACCAAGGCGAAACTCCAATTTGATTCGATAAATCGTAGATTCCGTAAATCGTTCCGCGTTTATCTGAACCTGCAATTACCAAGGCTTTTTTGATTCCTTTAAACGGATTTTCAACTATCTGCGTGGTAAATTTTTCCCATTTTCCCTTAAGCTGATTGGCATCAATTTTTCCTTCTTTGGCTAATTGATCGATGATTTCATTTTTTCCGAGTGTTCCTATAATGACAACAAAATCTTCTGCTTCTGAAATCTTTTTTATTCTCTTCGAATGTAAATCGGAAACGTTAAAAAGATCATTTTCTAAATGTCCTGTTACTTTTAAAACTCCCGAATAATCTTTATCGTTAACCAAAATCGAAGTTATTTTTCCATTACTTACTAAAGGGAAATTTTCATTAGCAACCTCATTCACCAAGTATTTCTCCGGATTTATAGCATACGAACTTGTACTTAATCCGATTAGGAAAAGCAATAGGATTAGGTATGAAGTTTTAATTTTTGAACACATAGGATCATAGATTTGATACGCATCCTAACAGGTTTCCAAAACCTGTTAGGTATTATTTAAAATTTTTCCTGTTCTCATCGGTAAACCCGACAGGTTTTAAAAACCTGTCGGGTTTAAACTGGTGCATAGTACTTTACCTCTTATGATACCTAACAGGTTTTGGAAACCTGTTAGGATACTTGAAAATAACTTTTATTACAAATTCAATTTATACCCAATTCCCATTTCCAAACCTCGTAACTCTGCCAAACCTTTTAATCTTCCATTCAACGAATAACCAGGATATGTTTCGGTTTCTTCATCAACTCTATGCAGAAAACCATGATCTGGGCGCATTGGTAGGCTTGTTTTGGTTTTATGCATTAATAACAATAATTTCTCAACAATGACTTCCATTTTGACATCACCGTTTAAATGCTCTGATTCCCTAAAAATAGTTTCGCTTTCGCGGATGGTATTTCTCAGATGTAAAAAGTGAATTCGGTCTCCGAAATCGTCTATTATTTTTTCCAGATTGTTCTTTGGATCGGCGCTTAATGAACCTGTACAATAACACAATCCGTTTGCTGTTGATGGAACGGCGCTAAAAATCGCTCTCAGATCAGCTTCTGTTGAAACAATTCTTGGAAGTCCTAAAACCGAAAACGGCGGATCATCGGGATGAATCGCTAATTTTTGTTGGTTTTTCTCCGCAATCGGAGTTACTTCTGATAAAAAATAAATCAGGTTTTCTCTTAGTTTTTGATTGTTGATTTCAGCATAATTTTCTAAAAGAGACAAAATCTGTTCTGCCGTAAAATTGATTTTACTTCCCGGTAATCCCAACAAAACATTTTTAAACAATAATGCTTTTTCATCTCCTGATAATTGATTTCCAAACTGTAACGCTTTTTCTTTTTCAGCATCAGAATAATCGTTTTCTGAATTCGGCCTTTTCAGAAGAAAAACATCAAAAAACGTAAAGGCATCCTGATTGTACAGCAAAGCTTTGCTTCCGTCTTCGTTTATAAAATCATGATTCGTTCGCACCCAATCCAGAATCGGCATGAAATTGTAGGTTATGATTTTGATGCCACACTCCGCCAGATTTTGCAAACTGATTTTGTAATTTTCAACATATTGCAAATAATCTCCCGAAGCTCGTTTGATTTCTTCATGAACAGGAAGACTTTCAACCACAGTCCATTCCAATCCATAATTGCGAATGATTTCCTGTCTTTCTTTTATTGCTTCAATGCTCCAGGTTTCACCAACAGGAATTTGATGCAATGCGGTTACAATTCCCGTTGCGCCCGCTTGCTTAATATCGATAAGTTTTACGTTGTCTTGAGGTCCAAACCAACGCATGGTTTGCTGCATTTTTATCATACTTCCTTTCTGTAAAAATTAATTAAACACATAGAAACATAGATTCATATTTAACTCAAAAAAGATTAGAGAAAGAAACTAGTTTCTCACACATAGCTATGTGCATTAATGCTAGTGAAACGCCTTTATAGACAAAGAAAAAACTATGTTTCTATGTGTTTAAAATATTTAAAAATTAAAACCCTATACTATTTCCTCCATCAACAGGCAAAACTGTACCCGTAGTATATTTTGATTCGCTTAAAGCGAAATAATAAACCGCATCTGCAATATCTGAAGGCTCTCCCAAATATCCCATTGGTGTTCTTCCCAATACTTTATTTTTTCTTTCCGGATCATTATCTAATGCCGTTGATGACATTTTTGTTTTAATGAATCCAGGAGCAATGCAATTTACACGTATTCCTGAAGGTGCTAATTCTGTTGCCATTGCACGTGTCATGGCTTCTATGGCACCTTTGCTTGACGAATACGCAATTACTTTTGGGATTCCGTATTGCGATGCCATCGAGCTGATGTTAATAATGCTTCCGCCTCCGTTTTCTTTCATATTTTTCACAACTTCTCTACTCACAGCAAAAACACTTAATAAATTGGTGTGAATTATCGAAAGAAAATCTTCATCGGTTACATCAGGAATTTCTTTTTTCATATTGATTCCGGCATTGTTAACCAAAATATCAATTGAACCGTTTTTGGTAATACTTTCAATCATTGCCGGAATTCTTTTCAAATCATTTAAATCAAAGATCACCGGAATGGCATTTTCTCCAATTTCCTTGCAGGCTTCTTCTGTTTTTTCTTTTGATCTACCGATTATATAAGTTGTGATTCCGTTATCACAAAGTTTTTTTGCCGTTGCAAAACCTAATCCCGAATTTCCTCCGGTTACTATTGCCGATTTTTTGCTCATAATTTTTAATGTCTATTTTTTTAGTACGCGGATTAGACGGATTCGCTATCGCGAAAACGCTGATTTACACGGATTTTTTATTTAAAAATCTTTTTTTTCCGTGTCTTCGCGATAACGAATCCGTTTTATCTGCGTTACAATTATTTATTTACCCATTCCCCGGCGCAAAAGGGAATTTTAATGATTTAAAATACTCTAAAGTTTGTGTTGATTTTTCTACTCCAGCCGGAAGCTCTTTCCCTGAAAACTGCTGAAAATACAGCAAACACGCATCACGCCACCATTTTGCTTCTTTAAGCTGAATTTCCAATAACATTTTCACTTCATTAAAACGCTCACTGTCCACATATTTTTCAGCTTTGTTCCAAACGTTTTGCATTTCTCTAACCTGATTTACACCTTCCTGATATTTTAGCGCCAGACCATTCCAAAGTGTTTGTCCGTTTTTCAGTTTATAATCCCAGGAAACATGATGAAACCATAGCAGATCTTTTTCCGGACAGGTTTCTAAATTATCAAAAAGTTTGGCAACTTCCGGAGCATATTGCGAAACGGCATTTGTACCTGATTTCGATCTATCGAAACCAATCCCGTTTTTGTCTGCTTTATGATAATAAGTCGGATTCCATTCGGGTCTTGATAAATTAGAAACCCAAGGTCCTGGCCCGTAATGATGTCCCGTATCCATAATATGATGTAAACCAAGCGGCGTCATATAATTAACAACAGCTTCACGCGATTCAATCATGATATTTTTGACTGGTTTTATAAAATTTTCATCGTTAGAAAATGTGCTTCTCAACCACTCCTCTGCAATAATTTCAGAATCTAAATACGGATTCCAAGCCAATCTTCCGAAACCATACCAATTCGCCTGCGCAAAAGGATGTCCTGTCCAGTTTAAATCGTTTCCGATATTAGCAACACCGGCAATTCCTGTTAGTTTATTTTGATATAAAGTGCCGTCAACGACTTTGGCAACTGTCGAACCTTTTCCTTTTTGATGCGTATCTGATTCTAAAACTTCCTGAAATAATTTAGGCAGAAAAACCAAATGTGTGCTGAAACCTAAATATTCCTGCGTAATTTGAAATTCCATCATGAGAGGCGTTTTTGGCATCGCTCCAAATAATGGATGAAATGGTTCTCTAGGCTGAAAATCAATCGCCCCGTTTTTTACCTGAACGATTACATTCTCTTTAAATTTCCCGTCGTACGGCTGAAATTCGGCATAAGCTTGTTTCGCTCGATCATTGGCATCATGTTCAGAATATACAAAGGCTCTCCACATAATTACCCCGCCAAAAGGCGCAACAGCATCGGCAAGCATATTCGCCCCGTCAACATGATTTCTTCCATAATTTTGAGGTCCAGGCTGACCTTCAGAATTGGCTTTAACCAAAAATCCGCCAAAATCCGGGATTCGTTTATAAATCTCAGCCGACTTAGTTTTCCACCAATTGATCACTTCTGGATCTTTTGGATCGGCAGTTTTTAGATTTCCAATTTCGATTGGTGCCGAAAATCTTGCGGTTAAATAAACTTTTATTCCGTAAGGTCTGAAAACATTCGCTAAGGCTTCCACTTTTTCTAAATATTGAGGAGTCAGAATTAAAGCATTTGCATTTACATTGGTTAAAACCGTTCCATTAATTCCGATTGAGGCATTTGCTCTGGCATAATCAATATAACGCTGATCTATAAAATCAGGCAATTTTTGCCAGTTCCAAAGTGAAAATCCGGCATAACCACGTTCTACAGTTCTGTCAAGATTGTCCCAATGATTCAGAATTCTGATATTTGTTTTTGGAGAATCAACAATATTTAAATTTTTAACTGATTTATTGGTTTGTAGTATTCTCAGAAAATTAAAAACTCCGTATAAAACTGCAATATCATTTTTTCCACTAATAACGATTTGCTTTTTCTTTTGAAGAGAAATCGATTTGATAATAAAACCCTCATTATTGATTTTTTCGAAATCCGCTTTCAGTTCAGATTTGATTTCAGTACTCAAATCCAATTGTGAACCAACGATAAGATTGTTTTCTCCTTCTATATTTTGTTTGATTTCTGGAATACTTCCCAACATATCCAAAAATCCTGTTTTGAGTTCTTTTTCAGCAATTTTAATGGTTTCTGAATTTCCCAAAACAACAATGCCTTTAAGATTGTTTTTGTATTCTGAAGCCACAGCTGAGTTAGTTACTGAATTATACTGAAGCCACAATTTATAATCCTTTTGTGCCGAAGCTGAAAAGGAGATCAGAAGAAACAGGAAAACAAATCTTAATGAAGTCATTGGCTTTAATTTATTCTTTACACTTTCATTTTTACAACATCAATATTTTATTTCCTTTTAAAAGTATTTGATAAAATTTTAATTCAAAAAATACGTTATCCTAAATAAAACAACAATCGCAATCGGTTGCGTAAAAATATAAGATTGTTGTTTAAGAAAAAAATTTTGACTCTCTTTTTTTCGAAAAAATTATTCCTATAACAAATTAAAGCAGGATAATTATAAAAACTATCCTGCTTTAACGGGGTTGAATTTAAGACTTAAACCTTAAAATTATTATCGTTTGTAATACGCTACAATACTGGCTTTTGCCAAAGTCTGGTTCCAAAGATTAAACCCAACTACAGCCGGATTTGTATTTTCATCTGTTCCTAATTTTTCAGTTTTTAAAGCATAAACTGTAATGATATATTGATGGTATCCGTGACCAACTGGCGGACATGGCCCTCCAAATCCTTTGATTCCATAATCGGTTACACTTTGAATCGCCCCTTTTGGAACCAAATTTTTAGTTCCTGCATTGGTAACCAATTCGTTTACATTGGCAGGAATATCCACTACAACCCAATGCCAGAATCCGCTTCCTGTAGGTGCGTCGGGATCGTACATGGTTACGGCAAAACTTTTAGTTCCTTCTGGAGCATTTTTCCATGATAACTGTGGAGACTGATTCTCTCCAGAACATCCAAATCCGTTGAATTCCTGAACTTTAGTCGTTTCTCCTCCTAAATCTTTACTGGTTAAAGTAAATGTTTTTTGCGCAAAAATTGATGTTGAAAAAATGGCTGATATTGCCAAAATCATACTTAGCTTTTTCATTTTATCTGTTTTAAAATTTTAAGCAAAGTTAGATTTGGAACAGCTGAATCATTTTAGGTAAAAGATCAAAAACTGTTGCTAAAAGCTCAAACTTTTTTGTGCTCTCTTGGCGTAACGCCATATTTGAGTTTATAAGCCTGGCTAAAACTGGAAAGGTTTTCGTAACCGGCTTCAAAATATACTTCAGAAGGGCTTTTTTCCTGACTTAACAAAGAATGTGCATGTTCTAATCGTTTGTTTTGAAACCATTTCATTGGAGAAGCCGAGTAGTGCTTTTCGAATTCTCTTTTAAAAGTCGAAACACTCATATTACACAAAAATGCCAGTTCTTTTACAGTCAATTTATCAAGATGACTGTTTTCGATCGTACGAATGAATTTTTGAGCCGTTTGATTACTGTTGGTTATTAGTGAATATAGAAAATCAGTTCCATATTGAGCTGTCAGATAAAGCATAATTTCTTCAAACTTAACTTCTAAAAGTTTTATCTGAACAGTTTTTGAAAGTTTAGCAATATCCGCTAAACTCTCTACAAAACGTTTTAAGAAATCATCATAACCAAAATCATAAACCGACTTAGGCTCAATAGATTCTGATTTTTCTGATTCCATTTTTCTAATGAAATTATGAACCATTTCATTAGAAAAAAACAAAAGAATGCTTTTATAATTGGAAGTTTCTGAAATCCTTTTTTCAGTCATCAGACAATTTCCGGAACGCATTATGATGAATTTAGAAGGATCAATTGATAACGCTACATTATCAAAAATTACTTCTTTGGTTCCTTCAATGAGAAAACTAATGATATTTTGATTGAGAATAATCTGCTGTTTAGAGACATCTTTAGAACTGCTGTATTCTACAACATGCACTGGCTGTGCTATTTCTAAATTCATTTCGTCTGGAAGTGTAATGGTTTTCATTCCAAAAAATAATATAAACGTTGATGGCTTATTCAGCTATAAATAAACTGATAAGCCCTAATTCAAATTGAGTCTGATTTATTTTTCTGAAGATTCTCTTGCCAATACTTCCGTATTTAAGAAGGTAATTTCTTTGGCATCATCACTCTTAGAAGACTTTAGATTTTTGATAATAATTTCTGCAGAAGCTTTTCCCATTTTTTCAGCAGGATGTGTGATAGTCGATAAATTAGGATCTATAATCTGTGAAATCGGGTCATTATTAAAACCAATCACTTTAAATTCTTCTGGAACTTTAATACCTCTTTTTTTAGCCGTCTGAATCGCACTTACCGCCAGAATATCTCCCGGAGCAAACAATCCGTCAGGAATTGGATTTAAGTCAAATAAAGCGTTGCTGGCTTTCACACCATCTTCGTAAGTAACAGAATTAAGATTGATAATCAACTCTTCTTCAACCTCGATATTATGATCTTTTAAGGCCTCTATATACCCTCTTTTTCTTTCGTTATATAAATTCCCTAATTCTGAGCCGGCCGTTAAATGCGCAATGCGAATACAGCCTTGTTCAATAAGGTGTTTAGTTGCTTTGTAGCCTGCAGAGTAATTATCAATAACAACTCTAAAAGTATTGTAATCCTTGGGAACCCTGTCGACAAAAACTAATGGAATATTATTGTTTGAAAACTGATGAAAATGCGCTGTGTCTCTGGTTTCCATTGCCAGAGAGCAAATAACACCGCTTACACGATTGCTGTACAAAGATTTCGCCATATTAACTTCTTCTTCATACGAGTCATGCGACTGCATAATGATTACGGTATAATCCGATTTTTGAGCTGTAATTTCAATTCCACTGATTAATGAAGATAAGAAAGGCTGTGTAACGGTTGGGATTAAAACACCAATTGTTCGGGTTTTGTTTCCGCGCAAACCTGCCGCTAAAGTATTGGGAACAAATCCCATTTCTTCAGCAGTTTTTTTCACTTTCTTAATCGTTTTATCACTTATGGTATGATGATCTTTTAAAGCTCGTGAAATGGTAGATGTTGCCAAATTCAATCTCTCTGCAATATCATAAATCGTTACATGTTTATTTTCTTCCATGAAATAAAAAATAAAGATGTAAATATAAACTATTTTCTCTCAAGATGTTCTCTGCAAGATTTCATACAAAATAAAATTTGCTATCTAATTTTTGACATTATTCTTTTTGTCCTTTAGAATTTTACCGTCTTTTGTAAATTCTAAATCAATTTTATTGGTCAAATCAACATCCAGATCTTTGTGTCCATAGTCGATGTGCGTTATTTTCTCGTTTGGATGATTTTTCGCTACGTAAGCCTTAATATTATCAGGTATAAAATCTGTCGGTATTGGATTGTCGCCACCGTCAACCTCTCGATAGGAACCGTCTTTCCAAAACTCCACTTCTGTTCCGTCTTTCAGTTTCACTTCATAGCCTTTTTCTCCATGTTCTGGATCTTTTTGAGCTTTTTCTACTGAAGTATAGCTAAAATGTTTCTTTAAAAATTCCTGTGCCGGTTTTGGCAGTTCGGTTACTTCAATTTTTTTCTGCGCACTGGCCGAAATTGTCAAGATTAACAACGTCATGGCTAAAAATATCTTCGTTTTCATAATTCATTTCTTTAGAGTGTAGTATTACTAATTTACCACTTCAAAAAATGTTTTCAAATTAATTTAAGAAACTTTTAGTGTTTCACAAACATCACAAACAACTAATTCATAAATACTTAAATTAATATTTCACATATAACTATAATTCGTAAATTAGTAAAAATCCTTAAAACTAAACCTATGCGGACAATTATTGCTCTCTTGGCTTTTTTTCTTTTAACCTCTTGTAAAAATGAAAGTAACACCAATATTTTATCAGATTATTTTACTTATGATAAAGATAAAGTAGAAACAGCCGGAGTAAAAATGATTCCAATAAAAACACCTGTTGGCGAATTTAAAGTCTGGACAAAACGTTTTGGCAATAATCCGAAAATTAAAGTTTTACTCTTACATGGAGGTCCTGCAATGACACATGAATACATGGAATGCTTTGAACCCTTTTTCCAGCGTGAAGGGTTCGAATTTTACGAATACGATCAATTGGGTTCCTATTATAGCGATCAGCCAAAAGACAGCAGCCTTTGGACAATTGATCGATTTGTTGATGAAGTTGAACAAGTTCGTAAAGCTATTAATGCTGACAAAGACAATTTTTATGTCTTAGGCAATTCTTGGGGCGGAATTCTGGCAATGGAATATGCTTTAAAATATCAGCAAAATATAAAAGGATTATTAGTGGCAAATATGATGGCAAGTGCTCCTGAATATGGCAAATACGCCGATGAGGTTTTAGCGAAACAAATGAAACCAGAAATTCTAAAAGAAATTCGAGATTTAGAAGCTAAAAAAGATTTTAGCAATCCAAGATACATGGAATTATTAATTCCAAATTTCTATAAAGAACATTTATGCCGTTTAGAAGAATGGCCCGACGGCTTAAATCGAGCCAGCAAACATGTAAATGGAGAAATCTATACTTTAATGCAAGGTCCAAGTGAATTTGGCATCAGCGGAAGATTAGCAAAATGGGATATTAAAAACAGACTCCACGAAATTACAATTCCAACACTAATGATTGGCGCAAAATATGATACTATGGATCCAAAAGCGATGGAACAACAGAGTAAATTAGTCAAAAAAGGTCGTTATTTATACTGTCCCAATGGAAGCCATTTAGCCATGTGGGACGACCAAAAAGTATTCATGAATGGAGTAATTAAATTCATTAATGATGTTGACAATCAAAAAATATAAATAGTAAATAATTAAAAAACAACACACTAATAATCATGGCGTTTCCCTCCGGGCCGGGCTGTCCGCTGTATCTTTTGCTTTTTAAAGAAAAAAGCAAAAGGATGCCGCTCCCATCCCTAACGCAATCGTACTTTAAGAACGATTTTAGGCTTCTTTATAAAAAAGCAAAAGTGCTGCAAAACAAAAAATCCTCATCAAAAACATGATGAGGATTCTTAAAAGAAAGGCGACGACATACTCTCCCACAAAACTGCAGTACCATCTGCGCAGGCGGGCTTAACTTCTCTGTTCGGGATGGGAAGAGGTGAGCCCCGCCGCAATAACCACCTTAAGGTTGTTGGTTATTGGTTTGTTGTTTATAGTTTCTCGTTTTAAACGCTTGACTCATAACATATAACCTTTAACCTTCCGCGGTGCGGACAATATTTTAACATACTGAGATAAAGAAACAAATAAGTTTTATTAAGTTTAAGAAAGTTTCCTCCCTCCCTGGTCTGGGACCAGAGAGGGAAAAGTTCGTACATAAGCTTACGGATTATTAGTACTACTCGACTATGACATTACTGCCTTTACATCTATAGCCTATCAACGTGGTCATCTTCCACGATCCTTAAAAGAAATCTCATCTTGTGGTGGGTTTCGCGCTTATATGCTTTCAGCGCTTATCCCTTCCAAACGTAGCTACTCTGCGGTGCCCCTGGCGGGACAACAGATACACTAGAGGTTTGTCCAATTCGGTCCTCTCGTACTAGAATCAGATCCACTCAAATTTCTAACGCCCGCAGTAGATAGAGACCGAACTGTCTCACGACGTTCTGAACCCAGCTCGCGTGCCACTTTAATGGGCGAACAGCCCAACCCTTGGGACCTTCTCCAGCCCCAGGATGTGACGAGCCGACATCGAGGTGCCAAACCCCCCCGTCGATATGAGCTCTTGGGGGAGATCAGCCTGTTATCCCCGGCGTACCTTTTATCCTTTGAGCGATGGCCCTTCCATGCGGAACCACCGGATCACTATGCTCTACTTTCGTACCTGATCGACCTGTATGTCTCTCAGTCAAGCTCCCTTATGCCATTGCACTCTACGCACGGTTACCAAGCGTACTGAGGGAACCTTTAGAAGCCTCCGTTACTCTTTTGGAGGCGACCACCCCAGTCAAACTACCCACCAAGCAATGTCCCCCGCAACGCGGGGTTAGGCCTCAGATAAACAAAGGGTTGTATTTCAACAATGACTCCACAACGCCTGGCGACGCCGCTTCACAGTCTCCAACCTATCCTACACATCATTTATCCAAGGTCAATACTAAGCTATAGTAAAGGTGCACAGGGTCTTTTCGTCCCACTGCGGGTAAACGGCATCTTCACCGTTACTACAATTTCACCGAGCTCATGGCTGAGACAGTGTCCAGATCGTTACACCATTCGTGCAGGTCGGAACTTACCCGACAAGGAATTTCGCTACCTTAGGACCGTTATAGTTACGGCCGCCGTTTACTGGGGCTTCAATTCAATGCTTCTCCGAAGATAACATCTCCTCTTAACCTTCCAGCACCGGGCAGGTGTCAGGCCCTATACTTCATCTTACGATTTTGCAGAGCCCTGTGTTTTTGATAAACAGTCGCCTGGACCTCTTCACTGCGGCCCTGATTGCTCAGGGCGACCTTTCTCCCGAAGTTACAGGTCTATTTTGCCTAATTCCTTAGCCATGAATCTCTCGAGCACCTTAGGATTCTCTCCTCAACTACCTGTGTCGGTTTACGGTACTGGTACTTATTGCCTGAAGTTTAGAGGTTTTTCTTGGAAGCCCTTAGGCGCACTATCTCTTTGTCCGAAGACTCCGAGTACTATCGTATTTCACCAGTTCCTGCGCATTTCACTACAGGACCTATAGCTAGGTACTTCAACGAACTATTCCGTCAGTTCGCGGCGCTTTCATCACTCCGTCACCCCATCACAGCAATAAGTAGTACGGGAATATTAACCCGTTGGCCATCGACTGTCCCTTTCGGGTTCGCCTTAGGACCAGACTAACCCACAGCTGATTAGCATAGCTGTGGAAACCTTAGTTTTTCGGTGTGCGGGTTTCTCGCCCGCATTATCGTTACTTATGCCTACATTTTCTTTTCCAGCCGGTCCAGAATACCTTACGATACACCTTCAACCCTGCTGGAATGCTCCCCTACCACTTACAATTGCTTGCAAATCCATAGCTTCGGTAATATGTTTATGCCCGATTATTATCCATGCTCGTCCGCTCGACTAGTGAGCTGTTACGCACTCTTTAAATGAATGGCTGCTTCCAAGCCAACATCCTAGCTGTCTGGGCAGACAAACCTCGTTCTTTCAACTTAACATATATTTGGGGACCTTAGCTGATGGTCTGGGTTCTTTCCCTCTCGGACTTGGACCTTAGCACCCAAGCCCTCACTGTTATCAATCATTATATAGCATTCGGAGTTTGTCAGGAATTGGTAGGCGGTGAAGCCCCCGCATCCAATCAGTAGCTCTACCTCTATATAACTAAAATAACGCTGCACCTAAATGCATTTCGGGGAGTACGAGCTATTTCCGAGTTTGATTGGCCTTTCACCCCTACCCACAGGTCATCCGAAGACTTTTCAACGTCAACCGGTTCGGTCCTCCACTGTGTGTTACCACAGCTTCAACCTGCCCATGGGTAGATCACACGGTTTCGCGTCTAACACTACTGACTAAAGCGCCCTATTCAGACTCGCTTTCGCTACGGATCCATGTCTTAAACACTTATCCTTGCCAGCAACGTTAACTCGTAGGCTCATTATGCAAAAGGCACGCCGTCACCCCACTTAAGGGCTCCGACCGCTTGTAGGCGTATGGTTTCAGGATCTATTTCACTCCGTTATTCACGGTTCTTTTCACCTTTCCCTCACGGTACTGGTTCACTATCGGTCTCTCAGGAGTATTTAGCCTTAGCGGATGGTCCCGCCAAATTCAGACAGGGTTTCACGTGCCCCGCCCTACTCAGGATACCACTATTCATTACATTTATTACCCATACGGGGCTATCACCCTCTGTGGCCCGACTTTCCAGCCGGTTCCGGTTCTGCATGCATAAAATGTCGTGGTCCTACAACCCCAACTATGCCGTAACATAATTGGTTTGGGCTAATCCGCGTTCGCTCGCCACTACTTACGGAATCACTTTTGTTTTCTTCTCCTCCGCCTACTTAGATGTTTCAGTTCAGCGGGTTTGCCCACCTATCGGTGTACTATGTCTTCAACATAGTGGGTTGCCCCATTCGGATATCTGCGGATCGATCGATGTGTGCTCGTCCCCGCAGCTTTTCGCAGCTTATCACGTCCTTCTTCGCCTCTGAGAGCCTAGGCATTCCCCATACGCCCTTATTTTGCTTATTGTACCAATCTTGTTACTTAAAACAAGACCGTTTTTTTTTGTTTTTGTTACTTATAACAAAAACGCTTTCTACTTTCTTATTATTTTCTTATCTCAATATGTCAATGAACTTTTATCTACTCCTTGGAGCAAATCAGTGGAGAATAACGGAGTCGAACCGTTGACCTCCTGCGTGCAAGGCAGGCGCTCTAGCCAGCTGAGCTAATCCCCCATTTCTTTAGTGATGAGTTATTAGTTATGAGTTATGAATTATTGCTCATAAGGTCTCAACCCCTAAAATTTCCTTTTAATTAAGTCAAATAGTAGTCCCGGGCAGACTCGAACTGCCGACCCCTACATTATCAGTGTAGTACTCTAACCAGCTGAGCTACGAGACTCTGTTTTACTTAATTGTTTATCATTTTTTAAATCAACAGCAAGAGTAATACAATCTAAAATTCCAAACCTGTAGAGTGGCATCTTGTTTCCCATTCGTGCCCTGAGGCTAACAAAATGGGCTCTAGAAAGGAGGTGTTCCAGCCGCACCTTCCGGTACGGCTACCTTGTTACGACTTAGCCCTAGTTACCAGTTTTACCCTAGGCAGCTCCTTGCGGTCACCGACTTCAGGCACCCCCAGCTTCCATGGCTTGACGGGCGGTGTGTACAAGGCCCGGGAACGTATTCACCGGATCATGGCTGATATCCGATTACTAGCGATTCCAGCTTCACGGAGTCGAGTTGCAGACTCCGATCCGAACTGTGACCGGCTTTATAGATTCGCTCCCCCTCGCGAGGTGGCTGCTCTCTGTACCGGCCATTGTAGCACGTGTGTAGCCCAAGGCGTAAGGGCCGTGATGATTTGACGTCATCCCCACCTTCCTCACAGTTTGCACTGGCAGTCTTGTTAGAGTTCCCGACACTACTCGCTGGCAACTAACAACAGGGGTTGCGCTCGTTATAGGACTTAACCTGACACCTCACGGCACGAGCTGACGACAACCATGCAGCACCTTGTAAACTGTCTTGCGAAAGATCTGTTTCCAAATCGGTCAGTCTGCATTTAAGCCTTGGTAAGGTTCCTCGCGTATCATCGAATTAAACCACATGCTCCACCGCTTGTGCGGGCCCCCGTCAATTCCTTTGAGTTTCAAACTTGCGTTCGTACTCCCCAGGTGGGATACTTATCACTTTCGCTTAGCCACTGAAGTTGCCCCCAACAGCTAGTATCCATCGTTTACGGCGTGGACTACCAGGGTATCTAATCCTGTTCGCTACCCACGCTTTCGTCCATCAGCGTCAATCAACCAGTAGTAACCTGCCTTCGCAATTGGTATTCCATGTAATCTCTAAGCATTTCACCGCTACACTACATATTCTAGTTACTTCCTGGTAATTCAAGTCCTGCAGTATCAATGGCCGTTCCATCGTTGAGCGATGGGCTTTCACCACTGACTTACAGGACCGCCTACGGACCCTTTAAACCCAATGATTCCGGATAACGCTTGGATCCTCCGTATTACCGCGGCTGCTGGCACGGAGTTAGCCGATCCTTATTCTTACGATACCGTCAAGCTCCTTCACGAAGGAGTGTTTCTTCTCGTACAAAAGCAGTTTACAATCCATAGGACCGTCATCCTGCACGCGGCATGGCTGGTTCAGGCTTGCGCCCATTGACCAATATTCCTCACTGCTGCCTCCCGTAGGAGTCTGGTCCGTGTCTCAGTACCAGTGTGGGGGATCTCCCTCTCAGGACCCCTACCCATCGTTGCCTTGGTAAGCCGTTACCTTACCAACTAGCTAATGGGACGCATGCTCATCTTTCACCGTTGTGACTTTAATTATAAAGTGATGCCACCCTATAATACCATGAGGTATTAATCCAAATTTCTCTGGGCTATCCCTCTGTGAAAGGTAGATTGCATACGCGTTACGCACCCGTGCGCCGGTCTCTATCTCCGAAGAAATATACCCCTCGACTTGCATGTGTTAAGCCTGCCGCTAGCGTTCATCCTGAGCCAGGATCAAACTCTTCATCGTATATTTTAATATTATATAGTCGATGCCTTATTCCAGTCGGTTTGTCTCGAATCTCTCGATTCTATTACTCTTATTCTATTTTGTCTCGTCTTGTGACGAGACGGCTGTCAATTCAATATGTCTACGAACGTAATTTTGTTTCCTTCGCTTGTTTCTCAAAGCGGGTGCAAAACTAGAAATTCTTTTTGTTTCCTGCAAGAAAAATTTAAAAAAAATTGAAACTTTTTTTTCGTCTCAGTTTTTCAACCTTTCCTCCCAATCCCTCAATGAACTTCCCGTATTTGCGGGGTGCAAATGTAAAAGCATTTTTCAAATCTCACAAGCTTTTCCGAATCTTTTTTTTTGAAAATCTCTTCCCATTTGATCCTTCTTTCCTGTCAGTATTTCTGTGAACGTTTTCGCTGTTGCGGGTGCAAAAGTAGCACCTTTTTCCGCTTTCGCAAGCTTTTTACCGAACTATTTTTAATCTTTTTTAGACTTATTTCTTAACTTACTCATAACCCCTACTTTACAAAACAAAATTTCTTAATAATAAGTAGGATTTTTCCTCGACAATCCATTGGTTTGATGCTTATTGCTCTTTTCGGATTTCTGTTTTTATGGAATTTTCAAACTTTGATGCCGCTTTTTGAAGATAAACCTTCTTATAAAAACGGCTCCACTAGCCCCGATAGAAGCGGAAATCCTTTTTGTGGTGGGGTTCACCACAAAAAGATTGAAGCGGATAGCGGGAAATTGCTACTCAAAATTTAAATCCCAAATCCTGAAACTCCAAATTCCAAATTCCAAATTCCAAATTCCAAATTCCAAATTCCAAATTCCAAATTCCAATTTACAAGGTCTCAAATCCCATCTGTCTTTCATGTCCTTTATACGCATTAGACGCACTGCAGTGCGTCTCTACCGAAAATTGGAATTACACCATTATATATATGTATAAAAAAACAAACCCGACAGGTTTTGAAAATCTGGCGGGTTGCAAATGTGAGATGCTCTTATTATAATAGTATACCTATATATGTATACTATCGTTTAAACTATCAATTACTTCTTTTGTGATTTGAATGCTTTTTAGTTTTGCCTGATGATCGTATATTGGACTTGTTATCATCAATTCATCGATTCTCGCGTAGTCAATAAACTTTTTCAGGTCAGTAATTAGTTGCTCTTTGTTTCCTGTGAAAGTTCCTGCTGTCATTTGATTGACGTGGAAACGTTCTGCTTCGTTCATAATATCGTCTAATGACGGAACCGGCGGCTGTAAACCTTTGCGGTCGTTCCTAATTAGGTTCAAAAACATTTGATACAAACTAGTAGACAATAACTCGGCTTCTTCATTAGTGTCTGCTGCGATTATATTTACACAAGACATTGTTTTGGGTTTATCTAAAAACTCAGAAGGCTGGAAATTTTCCCTGTAAAATTCAAATGCCTGAATCATCAACTTTGGTGCAAAGTGTCCGGCAAATGCATAAGGTAATCCGTAAGCTGCTGCCAAAGCTGCACTATCCATACTTGATCCTAGAATCCATATTGGCACTTTTAAGCCTTCCGCCGGAAAGGCACGGACTTTTCCAGTGGCATTTTCGCTTGAAAAGTATTCCTGAAGCTTGCTCACGTTTTGCGGAAATCGCTGTGCCTGCTCAAAAAAGTCTTTTCGAATGGCTTCGGCTGTTGGCTGATCCGTTCCCGGCGCTCTTCCTAAACCTAAATCTATTCGGTTTGGATAAAGTGTTTCTAAAGTTCCAAATTGCTCGGCAACTACTAAAGGAGAGTGATTCGGCAACATAATTCCGCCAGAACCTACACGGATATTTTTGGTCTGACTTGCTATATATCCAATTAAAACAACTGTTGCTGTACTGGCAACATGTGCCATATTATGATGTTCTGCAAGCCAAAATCGCTTATATCCTAAAGTATCTGCTAATTGCGCTATGTCTTTTGTTTTTTGAAATGTTTCTGTGGCATTGCTATCCTGAGTAATGATAGCGAGGTCTAATAATGAGACTGAAATTGGGTTTTTCATATAAAAAAATGCTAATATGCAAAATTAACTCATTTATTCGGATGCCTTTTGTTTTCTAATGTTAAGAGAATTATAATATTCAACTTATACTTTCAAATAACTATTTTTTGATAATTAATTATCGTTTTACAATAATTAATTATATATTTGCAATATCAATCTAACTTTTAAAATATATGAAGACAACTCATATTGTATCCAGAATACTATTTTACTTCACCAGATTTTTAGCTGTAGTTTATTTCTTTTTGGCTTTCTATTCTGTTTTTACTTTGGTAACAGGATTGTTTTTGACTTTTAAAGATAACGGAAAGTATTTTCAGGTTTGCTATCCATTCACTTCCCACCCGTTAATGCTTGGAGATTATAATCTGCCTTATATTTTATTTGATTTTCTGGCGCCATTAAGTTTGTACGGACTTTTCTTTTTATTGAGCAGTAATGTTTTTAAAGTATTTTTTCAGCCTAAATTATTTACGCAAAACGGAATTTGTCATTTAAGGCGTTTCTACTTATCCAATTTATTAATTCCGGGTATTGTAATTTTTGTGGCTTTCTTTTTTGTTCCGCTGGATAATGAAGTTTCGCTTTTTATTCTATTGCACGGAATGCTGGGTGTTTTCGCTTACTTTTTAGCAGCCATTTTTAAACAGGGTTTAAACCTTCAGAACGAACAAGACTTATTTATATAACTATGCCAATAATTGTAAATGTAGATGTAATGCTTGCCAAGCGTAAGATGCAGAGTAAAGAATTGGCAGAGAAACTAGATATCACACCCGCCAATTTATCCATTTTAAAAACTGGAAAAGCAAAAGGAATCCGATTTGATACGCTCGAAGCTATTTGCAAAATATTAGACTGCCAACCAGGTGATATTTTAGAATATGTAGCCGAATAGCTCTCTTTTAAATCTTATTTTTTCTTTATAAAAAATCGGTTTTTGAAGCCGACAGGACTTCTATTGCCTGAATTTTTCAAATTATTATTTATTCAATCATCAAAAATCAATCAGAAAATGAACAGTTTATCAATCAAAAATCTCAGCAAAACGTACGAGAACGGTACAAAAGCGATTGACCATTTATCACTTGAAATTACAAACGGCATGTTTGGCCTGCTTGGACCAAACGGCGCAGGAAAATCTAGTTTAATGCGAACTATTGCCGCTTTGCAGGAACCAACTTCTGGCTCTATTGAATTTAACGGAATTAATATTATTGAAAACCCAATGTTTATCAGGCAAAATTTGGGTTATCTGCCACAGGAATTTGGTGTTTATCCAAAGGTTTCTGCTTATCGTTTGCTCGATCATTTGGCTATTTTAAAAGGAATAGTCAATAAAAAAGAACGACACGATCAGATTTTGTATTCATTACAACAGACGAATTTGCTACAGCATAAAGACAAGGCGGTTCATTCCTTTTCAGGCGGAATGCGTCAGCGTTTTGGAATTGCTCAGGCTTTGTTAGGAAATCCGAAGATTATTATTGTGGATGAACCAACGGCTGGATTGGATCCAGAAGAAAGAAACCGATTTAATAATCTTTTAAGTGAAATTGGCGAAAGCATAATTGTGGTTTTATCTACTCATATTGTAGAAGACGTTCGCGACTTGTGCCCCAAAATGGCTATTATCTCTAACGGAAAATTGATTCTCGAAGGAAAACCCAATGAAAAAATTGAAACATTAAAAGGTCAAATCTGGACGAAGGCAATTCAGAAAGCGGAATTAGAAGATCATAAATTGAACTTTGATATTATTTCTTCTCATTTAAATTCAGGAAAAATTAATATTCATGTTTTCTCAGAATATCAGCCTGATTCTGGTTTTGAATTAATCTCACCAGATTTAAGTGATGTATATTTCAACGTTTTAGCCCAAAATCAATTTAAAAATTAAAGTTATGCTTTCTAAATTAATTCGATTTGAATGGCATAACAATACCAGAAGCTGGACATTTTATACCACATTTATTCTTTATCTGGTTTTAGGATTTTTTGTGAGCGCTTTTGCGAATTTCTCTTTTTCGGGTGCTTACAAAAATAGTCCTTATGTGCTTACGTATGCGATTGGTTTGATTTCGCTGATGACGATATTTTCGATTACGCTTCAAGCGGCGCAAAGTTTTTTAAGAGAATACGAAACCAAATTCGATTCGATTATCTTTTCTTCTCCAGTTTCAAAGTTTCATTATTTGGGAAGCAAATTTATAACAGCTTTTAGTATTGCTGTGGTTTCGTTTGGAATGTTTATTCTGGGAATGATCATTGGTCATCAAATGTCGTGGCTTTCTGAAAGTGAAATTGGCCCTTTCAAAATTCTCTATTATCTCTGGCCTTATTTGGTCATTGTGATTCCGAATATTTTTCTGTGTCTTTCGATATTGACAGCTTTGGCTTGGCTTACCAGAAGTAAACTTTTCATCTATGTTGGAGGTTTATTAATTTATATCTTATATATAGCAGGTTCGATTTTTTCGAATTCACCGATATTTGCCAATGCTTCTCCGTCTTCGGCGAAAGCCATGTCCTGGGCAGCAAAGATTGATCCGTTTGGATTGGCTGCTTTTTTAGAACAAACGAGATATTGGACTTCTATTGAAAAAAACACTCAAATGGTTTCGCTTTCGGGAAATTTTTTATTCAACCGAATTCTTTGGATTTGTATTTCATTTCTCTTGGTTTTCATTTCGTATCGATTATTTTCTTTCCGAAAAACGAAACCTAAAAAAGTAAAAACGACAAAAGTCATTCAAAAAGAAACAAAAGTCCTTTCTTCCGAAATTCCACAAAACACTGAATTCAAAACCTTCAAGCATAATTTAACCGTTTTTATGAGTAATCTTAAAATGGATGTTTTTCTGGTTTTAAAAGGAATTCCGTTTTTATTGATTGTACTTTTATTTTCGGGTTTATTGATGATTGAAATTTCAGATGAAATTGACGGTGGAATCCGATTAGCGGAAAAAATTACCGATACAGCTTTGATAGTTTCTACTCTAATGGATCGTCTTCCGTTTATCCTGATTTTAATTCTTCTGTTTTACAGCAATGAATTAGTCAACCGAAGTGAGAATTCAAAATTTGAAATGCTGGAAAATACTGCTCCTTATTCTCAATTTGCTGTTTTAATGGTAAAATTAACGGCACTTTTTATCATTCCAATATTCATAATCAGCATCAGTATTTTGATTGGATGTGGATTTCAACTTGTTCATGCAAATGCTCCAATCGAAATTGGTCTTTATCTTTCTCTGTTTTATTATCTCGGATTTCCGTTGTTGTTGATTTCGATTTTAATAATTGCGATTCAGACTTTCGTCAAAAACAAATATTTAGGATTGGCCGTTTCTGCCTTTATCTGTATTTTGTTTTGTACGGGAATTGGCGAACAACTGGGAATTTCGCATCCATTACTACGATTTGGAGATTCATTTAAAAGAGAATATCTTGATTTGAATGGTTTCGGGGCTTACACTTTCCCTTTTCATATTTCGATGTTTTACAATTTTGGATTGGCTTTAATTCTTTTGACTTTGACCGGTATTTTATGGAAACGAAATGCATCAATTGTAAAAACCTTTCGCAGAAATTCATTCAATACAATTCAAAAAACAACTTTTGGTTTGGGAATTCTTCTTTTTATTGGTTTTGGAAGTTATCTTTTTTATAAGACTAATATTGAATATCCATATTTGACCGTAGACGATCAGAATAATTGGAGCGAACAATACGAACATCAGTTTAAAAAATATACGAATCTGGCTCAGCCAACGATTATTGCTGTAAAAAGTAAAGTCGATTTATTTCCTGAAGAAAACCGTTATGCAGTAAAAGGCAGTTATGAATTAATCAATAACGCCGAAAAACCTATTGATAGTTTACTCCTATATATAGATCGAAATGCTAAACTTGTTTCTGTTGAAATTCCGAATGCAAAAAACTTAGACGACGTTTCCAAATTTCATCATTATTGGTATCGATTGGAGAAACCTTTAGAACCTCAACAGAAAATGAAAATGAGTTTCACTTTTGAATCTTCGTGGTCTCCTTTTAAAGGACATACTGCTTTTAATTCTATAATCGAAAATGGATCTTTTATGCGAATAAGTCGTTATTTTCCTCTTTTCGGTTATCAGGATTCTAATGAAATTAGCAGTGAAAAAGAGCGTTCGAAAAGGCATTTGAAACCTCAGACTCCATTGAAAAAACTTGAAGAGAAATCCAATGTTGCAAATGATTTTATTGATTACGATGCTGTGGTTTCGACTTCTGGAAATCAAACCGTAATTGGCGTTGGGAATTTAATTAGAAAGTGGAAAAAAGACGGGCGTAATTATTTTCATTATCAATCAAATGGTAAAATTCCGTTCCGATTTGCTTTTTCTTCTGCCGAATATGAAATCAAAAAAACGAATTACAAAGGCATTTCTATTGAGGTTTATTATGATAAAAGGCATTACAGAAATATTGAAAAACTAATTCAGGACGTAAAAAATACGCTGGATTACTGTCAAAGTAATTTTGGGAAATATCCGTATAAAACTATTCGTTATGCCGAAGTTTCCGCTTTCGCTGATGGATTTGCCGCGACTTCTTATCCGTCTACGGTTTATATGAAAGAGAATTTCGGATTTTACAGCAACCTCAACAACAAGGACAAAGAAGATGTAATTAATCAATTAACAGCTCATGAATTGTCGCACGAATGGTGGGGAAATGCGCAGATCAGTCCGGAACAAAAAGAAGGAAGCTGGATTTTGACTGAGACTCTTGCGCAATACACAGAACTTATGCTTTATGAAAAAGAACATGGTTTAGAAAAAGCTTTGGAAACTTTAAAAATTCATCTCGATTTATATTTGAGCAGCCGCAGTTACGAGCCTGAAACGCCTTTGTATAAAACAAATTATGAAACTCCGCATTTACCGTATGATAAAGGAATGCTGGTTATGCATCAGTTGAGAATTCTAATTGGGGAAGAAAAAGTGAATCTGGCTTTGCGAAATTTTCTAAATCATTCTAAATATCCAAATCCGATTCCTGATGCTGAAAGTTTATTAAAGGAAATTTATGCTGTAGCTGATACTAAACTTTATCCAAAACTGGATGAAATGTTTAAGCAGATTATTACGTATTCGTCAAAAATAAATTCGGTTGAAAGTCAGAGAAAAAATAGTTTTTATGAAGTTTCTTTTAAAGCTGTTTCAGAAAAATTCAGAGAAAATGCTACTGGAAAACGTACTTTAATAACAAATGATCCAACTTTAGATATTGGAATTTATGATGAAAATGATAAACTTTTTCGTTATCCTTTCAATGTAAAAAACAATAAAATTGAAGGAAAAATTAAACTGAAAACAAAACCGCAGCGAATTGTGATTGATCCGTATTTAATGAATATCGATACTTTTATAAAGGACAACGAGAAGGAGATTGATTGATTTTTTTTTGCAACGACCCGAGCGATAGCAAACAGGCGAAGCAATTCCACGAATTTCCGCGAATTATTTTTTTAGCCACAGATTAAAAGGATTAGAAAGATTATCTATTTTGAGATATAAATCTTTGCGATGATCTTTTGCGAAAGCCAAAAAATCATTTTAATCCTTTTAATCTGTGGCTAAACTTTTTATTTCAACTGAATCAAAATCTGCTTGTGACTTGTTCTTCCATCCTCTTTTATATTCAAATCTTTAGGTGATTCGATTTCAAATTTGGATGGTGTTTCTATGTTTAATGAAATGTCTTTATGTCGAAACACTTCTGGAATTTCGGGAAGTATAATCGTTACTTCTACTTCTTTTTTACTTTGTTTGTATTCAATTTTGATGCGATCTCTTAACCAAATGTATTCGTAAACTTCCTGCCACGGCGCCATCCAGATGGAATCGTTTCCTTTTGTACCATATTTGTTGGCAAGGGTTGTCATATAATATTTGAAATCGGGAAAACGCATGCTTAAGTTCCAAAGATTTCCATTTCCTGTTCCGTGGGTGAAATCATTAAACCAAACTGGTTCTGGCTGTTTTACAATTGAATCTATAGTTTTTAAATAACGATCCATTGTTTTAAAACTAGTTGTATCTTTTGAACTCAAGACAAAAGTTCTGGCTGAAATCATTTTATCTAAATCAACTTTTGAATTTACCTTATAAACCGGACCTCTACCTTTATAAGAAGCAACAGACAGAAATCCGTTAGCCAAAGCTTCTTTTTCATATTCTAAATGATAATCAGGATCGCCTTCTCCGCCAGGAACTACAAAATGCGACATCGTAAAATCTAGATTTTGTTTAATTGAAGTTGTATTTTCTGTTACTTCCGTTTTATAATTTGTTCCGTGTTTGGTCGCATGATGAAAACTATGATTCAAAATATCCCATCCTGCGTTGTACATTTCTTTGATTTCAGACCATGAAAGATTTCCACGCTTTTCCGGAGAATCATGAATAGATGCGCCATTGATTGCTAAAGCCAGTTTAAACGGAATTTTATTTCCGAATCCGTCAGAATAAAAAAGCCCTTCTGAAGTTGTTCCGTCTCCGCCCTGATCGACTTTCCATTCGTTTTTATCGGGATTACTTATTTTCCCACCATTTAATAATGGAAAAGCGGTTAAATAAGCGGAACGATAACCGTCATCTAACGTAAAACAGTAAGCAAAATGTTTGTTGAATTTTAATGGTGAAGCTTTTAAATCGAATTTGCTTTCTGATTTTAGTTTTATTTTAAAGGAAATATTTTGTGAATAAACGGTATTGAAAGAACATTGAAGTAAAAGAATCAAAATGAATAAAAGTGTTTGTATTCTGAAATGTGATATTTTCATTTTTTAGGTTAGTTAGATTTTTTAAAGGTACATTTTCTTTAAAAACAAACTACTAAATGCTGTAGAATCGCACGCGGATGAAGCGGATTTGCTATCGCAAAGACACGGATTTACACGGATTTTTTTTAAGATACGAATGAAAAATCCGTTTTTATCCACGTTTTCGCAAAGCCAATTCGTCTCATCCGCGTCTAATTTTCGATTGTGAACATTCTAAAAAAATGATATTTCAATATCTAAAAAAGTATTTAACGAAATATAATAATCGCAATTGAGTCGAAACCTCATCAGCTCAGTAATAATAAGGTTTTCTTAAACAGGCATATAGATTGTATTTTAAAATATAACCTTAAAAATCCTGCTATGTATCTTTCTAATACAAAAACAATTGTGTTTATTTCGGGAGCTTTTGTGAGTCATTTTTATTGGAAAGCATGGCTTGCTTTTTTTGAAAACAAAGGATACAGAGTGGTCGCTCCGCCCTGGCTTCATAAAAATGATTCGGTAGAGAATTTAAAAAAACAGAATCCGTGTACAAAAATTGGATCGATTACTTTATTTGATCTTTTGTGTTATTATACCGAAATCATTGAAAAACTTCCTGAAAAACCCATTTTAATAGGACATTCTTATGGCGGACTTTTAGTACAATTGCTGCTTCAGAAAGATTTGGCCGAAGCTGGAATATGCATCAATTCTTTTCCTCCAAAAGGTTTTACAATTTTCAAATTTTCGTTTTATAAAACTATTTTAGGTTATACTTGGAAGATTTTCTCTTCTAAAAAAACATTGATTCTAACTTATAAAGACTGGCAGAATAACTTCTTTACAAATGTATCTGTCGAAGAACAGAAAAAAGAATACGAGAAATTAATTATTCCGGAATCTAAAAAAGCGCTTCGAAATCTATTCTCAAAAAATGCTCAAATCAATTTCAGGAAAAAACATGTTCCGCTCTTTTTTATATCCTGTTCAAAAGACGAAATAATTCCTCCAAAACTCGTCTTGTGGAATTTCAAAAAACATAGAAATGTGCATTCTATAACTTGTTATAAGGAATTTAAAAACAAAAATCATTTTGTAATTCTACAGCCTGAATGGCAGGAAGTTGCAACATGTATTGCAAAATGGATTGAAAAAGTTAGTTGATTATTCTTTAAACACATAGAAACATAGATATTTCTTTACAGTGAAAAGATAACTAAAAGAAACTAGTTTCTAACACATAGCTATGTGTTTTATTAAAAGTGAAATGCCTTTCAGCAGTAACAAAAGCTATGTTTCTATGTGTTTAAATTATTTTACTGTTTACACTAAAAACAAATTAACTAATTTCTCTCTTAATTTCGAGTTTCTTGATTTTTGAATTTAAAGTCGAAGGATGAATATCCAGAATTTCGGCTGCTCCGCCAGCACCTGAGATTTTTCCATTACATTTTTTGAGTATATATAATATGTAGTCACGTTCATTTTCCATGATTGTTTTGATTGAAAATGAATCGGTGTTTTGCTGTGCGTGTATTTTGGATGAAGGCGAAAACTCTATATTTTTAATCGTATTGCCTTCCGTAAGTAAAATTGTTCTTTGAATAAGATGCTCCAGCTCTCTGATATTTCCCGGCCAGTCGTAATTCATAATCTGCTGTAACGCATTTTCTGAAAGTACAGGAGCTTTTCGGTTCATTCTTTCGCTGTATATATTTATGAAATGGTCTGTCAGTTCGGGAATATCTTCTTTTCTCTTTTTTAAGGACGGAACCATTATTGGAAAAACATGTAAACGATAATACAAATCCATTCTAAAGCGTCCTGCTGCGACTTCTTCTTCCAGATTTTTATTGGTTGCCGCGATAATTCGGACATCAATTTTTATTGGCATTAATCCGCCGACACGTTCAATTTCTCTTTCCTGAAGTACACGCAATAATTTTACCTGGAGTTCCAGAGGCATCTCTCCTATTTCATCTAAGAAAATTGTTCCGCCGTTTGCCAATTCAAATTTCCCGATTCTTTTTTCGGTTGCTCCTGTAAACGCGCCTTTTTCATGTCCAAAAAGTAAAGATTCAGCCAGATTTTCAGGAATCGCTCCACAGTTTATTATAATAAGCGGTTTATCTTTTCTTGGGGATAAATCGTGAATGCTTTTGGCAATTTTTTCTTTTCCTGTTCCGTTTTCGCCTAAAATCAAAACAGAAGTATCCGATGGTGCCACTTTTTTGATGTAATTAAAAACCGTTACCATTTGCGAACTGTTTCCAATGATGCCTTCAAAACCTGATTTTATATTTTCCGGTTTTTCTTTTTTTGCAGGAATCTCTTTAGGTTCAGTACGAATTATTGGCTCAGTCAGATAAAAACGGGAAATAAACTGAGAAAAAGTATTTTCAAGATTCGATAGTAATTTTAGATTTTCATCTGAATACACATTAAAATTACGGCTGTAAAAAGTAAAACAAAAACGCTGCGAAACAGCAATAGAAAGTGGGAAAACCAAATACGATTTAATTCCGAAATTATGCGAAATAATTCCTTTTATCGGCGCAGCCTGAAAATTATTTATCAGAGATTCTTCACTGTAAATAATTGGTTTAATATCAATTTGAGATTTGATATAGGTTTCGTTCAATTCCCGAATGGATATTTCGGCAATCTGCGAAAGCTTTTCTACATTGATAATTTGATATTGATTGATATTTTTTCGGATGATTCCGAGGTTCGAATATTGTTCTGCATTTACAAATCCAGCTTCCAGATAATCAAAAGAAATAAAAGTCTGAATGATTTTGGCGAAAGACAGCAAAGCATCTTCGAGTTTCAGATTGGAATTGATCAACTCTGTTACCTCATTTTTCAAATCCAATTGTTGCATCAACTGCGATTCCAGACTGTATTTTTGTCTATAAAAAGCAATTTCTAATGTTGTTAAAATATCTTGTTCCCGAAACGGTTTTACGATAAATCCGTATGGATGAGTTGTCTTCGCCTGATCTAAAATTCTTTTACTCGAATTGGCCGAGACAAAAATAAAACCAATGTTTTTTTCTTTTAAAATATGAGCAAGATCAATTCCGGTTTGGCTTCCTTTCAGCATAATATCAACAAATACCAAATCTGGTTTCTGGGTCTGAATTACTTCCAAAGCCTGATCAACAGAACGTGCAATTCCAATGACTTTATAATTTGCTTTTTCTAAAATTAACTGCAGATCATGCGCTTCAATAAACTGATCTTCAACGATTAAAATCTGCTTTTGAAAATCATTATCATCAGATTGGGAGCTTCTCTCAGAAACCGTACTCATAAATGTAGTATTTGTAATGTTATAACTTTATAATTACTTGACATAAAATTAGTTAAATAACGCCAGTAAATTCAGTGTTTTGAAAAATTTGTATAAAAAAATCATATTTAATGTGAATTTTCCTGATATTTTTTTAAAAAGCCAAACCTCTTTCTTTCTATATTTGTGTACCAAAAACAATCCAAAAACTAATTTTTAACCTGTTATGAAACGAATCATTTCTTGTTTGATTTTGCTTATAAGTTATATTTCATTTGGACAATTATCTCCGGCAGTTGCCAAATATGATCTTCCTAAAAAAAGATTACTCATACAAGCTTGCTCTATGTATTTGTTTAATGCCAACCAAGGTGCTATTGATGTAGACAGTTCTGTAGTTTTAGCTTGTAAAGCATACAAGTTTCCCCTTTCTTTGGCATACGATGAAGGTTTTAACAATGGTTTCTATTTTATTGGAAAAGATTTAATTGAAAAAGAAGACATTAATTCTGTCAAAAAACTGCTCCCAAAAGCAATAAATGAAAATCGAATCTTATTATTACTTCAATTAGGAAACTTCTATCTTTTTAAACCAGGCACCAAACCCGAAGATCTTCAGAATGCAAAAAACTATATTGTTGATGCCGTTCGCACAAGCAAACAGCTCAAAAATAAAAGATGGCAACAGCAGAGTTTAATTCTTTTAGGAAAATATTATTTTCAGGCCAACAACCAACCGGAAGGCAAAAAAGTATTTTTACAAGTCATAGCTGAATGCAGAAAACAGAATGATAAAAAAGCTCTTGCAGAAGCTCTTGATGCTTACGGAACGCTGTTATTTAATCTGGATCCTGAAAAAGAAAAAATACTTCAGGAAGTTATTTCACTATATGCATCCTTAAAACTAGAAGAAAAAAGGATTGAAAATTATATGAAGATTACTACTATCTATTTTTGGGGAGGTAAAATAAATGAAGCCAAAAAAAGACTATATCAAAATTTAATTGATTTACGAAAAATAGGTTTTGAACACCAACAATATGCAGAAACCACTATCTCTTATATTGAAGCGAATCAGTTCAATTTAAAAAGTTCTCTTTACTACGCTCAAAAAAGCGTTCAAAGAATAGAAGACACAAAAGATTATACTTTTGCAGATATCTTTTATATGCGTTTAGCAATGGTATATCTGGGTACTGGACATTTTGATGATGCGATGAAACTGGCTCAGAAAAGCATTGAATATGGCAAAGACAATATTGTAAACAGCGGAAGCTGGTATAAAAGTTTTATAACTTCTGCTGCTTCGCTATCTATTCGTGGGCAAAATAAAGAAGCTATTACTTATATCAATTCGATTATTAAAACGTATCCACCTAAAAATACTTTTGATCAAATGCTGGTTGCTTTTGCACTCGGAAACTGCAATTGGGAATTAAAAGATTATGCTAAAGCCGAAAAATATTTCCTAGAAATGGATTCTTACGCTTCCAAATTAGATTCTCCCGAGACTTTTAGGGATGTTGCCAATTGCTATTCTGCTATTGCCGCTTTCTATGCCGGTAGAAAAAATCTTGAAAAAGCTACCTACTATTCTAATAAAGTTATAGGGCTTTCTAATAAATATGACAAAAGTTACAACTCGCAAACTTTGATGACGGCCTTGTATCGAATTGATTCTTTAAAAGGCGATTTTCGTTCAGCTCTTTCTAATTATAAGATATTTAAAAAGTTAAGTGATTCTCTTTATAGTATTTCGAAAAACAAACAAATTGAAGAATTAAAAATTCAGTACGAAACACAAAATCAAGAACACGAAATCAAGTTATTAAATCAGGAATCTAATTTAAAAGGAGTTGCTTTAAAGAAATCAAAAATGCTGAATAGCGTTTCGATCTGGAGTTTGGTTTTACTTCTGGCTACTGTTGGATTATTGTACAATCGTTATCGTTTGAAACAGCGAAACAATGTCAAATTAGAAATAAAAGAAAAAGAAATCAGCAAGGCCAATTCAGAATTAAGACATTTACTGGACGAAAAAGAATGGCTGTTGAAAGAAATTCATCATCGTGTAAAAAATAATCTGCAGACGGTAATTAGTCTTCTTAACTCACAATCGGCTTATCTGGAAAATGATATGGCTTTGTCGGCAATTAAAAACAGTCAGCACCGAATTCATTCAATGTCTTTGATTCATCAGAAATTGTATAATTCTGAGAATATTTCGACTATTAATATGCCGAATTATATTAAAGAATTAGTCGAATATTTACGTGAATCTTTTTCGCTTGGACAGCGAATTCGTTTTGAAGTAAAAATTGATCCTTTAGAATTAGATGTGGCGCAGGCTGTTCCGCTTGGATTGATTTTGAATGAAGCGATTACAAACTCTATCAAATATGCCTTTCCAGATGATCGAACCGGAATGATTTATATTACGCTTGAAGCGAAAGATGAAAAACAATATGTTTTGACAATTTCTGATAACGGCATTGGCTTTGATCCAAACCTCAACGATAAAAAAGCAAACTCTTTCGGAATGAGTTTAATAAGAGGATTAAGTGATGATATTGATGGAAAATTAATGATGGAAAATGATAACGGAACGATTCTGAAAATTGAATTTTCGCAAGAATTTCCGCTGAATCCAAAAAGGAAATCGATTTAAAGCTAAATTTGTACATCAAAAACTCATTCGGTTTTAGCTTATCTGCAAATGACACACAAAATTTTAATTATAGACGACGAAGAAAAACTGAGAAGTCTATTGGCGCGAATTATAAAATCGGAAGGATTTGAAATTTTTGAAGCAAAAGATTTAAAATCGGGTTTCAAAAAACTGGAACAAACCGAAATTGATGTGGTTTTGTGTGATGTAAAACTGCCTGATGGAAACGGTGTCGATTTTCTTCAAAACATAAAAAACAGTTTTCCTTTAACAGAAGTAATTCTGCTGACGGCTTTCGGAAATATTCCGGATGGTGTTCAGGCCATGAAAAACGGCGCTTTCGATTATATTGTAAAAGGCGATGATAACGATAAAATTATTCCGCTTCTTTATAAAGCTGTCGAAAAAGTACAATTGCAGAAAAAAGTACAGCAGTTAGAAAAACGAATTAATGATAAATACTCTTTTTCGACTATTATTGGAAAATCAAAAGGAATCGAACAAGTTATTGATTTGGCGCAAAAAGTGGCCAAAACCGATTCGACTGTTTTATTGACTGGCGAAACCGGAACCGGAAAAGAAGTTTTTGCACAAGCCATTCATGAAAACAGTAATCGTGTCGGGAAATCTTTTGTGGCTTTAAACTGTAGTACATTCAGCAAGGAAATTTTAGAGAGCGAACTTTTCGGTCATAAACAAGGAGCTTTTACAGGAGCTTTAAAAGACAAAAAAGGTTTTATTGAAGAAGCGAACGGCGGAACTTTGTTTCTGGATGAAATTGGCGAAATGCCAATTGATCTTCAGGCAAAATTATTGCGTGTTTTAGAAACTTCCGAATATATTCCCGTTGGAGACACGACTCCAAAAAAATCAAATTTCAGATTAATTGCCGCTACAAATCGTGATTTAAAAACAGAAAGCGACGAACATCGTTTCCGTTCTGATTTGTATTTCCGTTTGAATATCTTCGAAATTAAATTGCCTTCTTTACGAGAACGAGTTAAAGATATTCCGCTTTTGGCGAATTATTACGTTAAACAATTTTCAGAAAAAACAAATAAAAAAGCCTTGCAGATTGGTGATGATTTTCTTCAGAAACTTGAAAATTATTCCTGGCCGGGAAATATCCGCGAACTTAAAAATGTCATCGAAAGATCTGTTATTTTGAGTAATGGCGACATTTTGACTTCAGATGTTCTGCCTTACGAAATGCAACATCAGGCTGAAAATAATTCGAAACCAATGTCGGCTTTTTCGATGCAGAGTGTTGAGAAACTACATATTCAAAAGGTTTTAAATTATACGAAAGGCAATAAAGCGGAAACAGCTAGATTACTGGAAATTGGAATTGCGACTTTGTATCGAAAAATTGAGGAATATAACTTGTGATCTCCTGCAAGGTTTCCAAAACCTTGTAGGTTTAAATTTCAATTCCTCTATAACACAAAATACCTACAAGGTTTTGGAAATCTTGCAGGAAACGTAACAACCTTATCATTTCAATAAAAGCTTATCATTTTGATAGGCTTTTTTTATGGCTAATTTTTGGCACAAAACTACATTCCTTTTATTCACAACACTTTAGACACAGCTTGACTTTTTCGGAACATCTTTTGGCATAAAGGGGGAAAGAACATTAAAAAATCCTTCTCATGAAAAATCAAGTTACCTCAATCTATAAACAAGCTGAACGGTTTGCTGAGATTACTAAAAAATCAATTATCTGCGGTAATATCGTTCGGGCTAAAAAATGTTTAGCCCTTGCTGAACGGTTATTTATCACCGGAAGCATTGAAACTAAAAACGCCATTTCGAATGTGTACGTTTTCTCGGTTTCATCTTTTATGGAAATGCGTCACTGCAATATCTCGCATCTTTTTCCACAAACACTTAAAGCAGAATATATCAAACAGGTTAATACCTCTGGTGTTTAATCTAAAATCTACATTCTAAAATCTAAAATAATTATGATTACCATTCTTCTTCTCGCTTTGGCAGTTTTACTGTTTGCGATTTGTTTTCTGTCAGTTGAATTCTTTGAAAAAATCTAAATCATGACTGCACTATTTATTATTTCAATCGCCGTTTTCGTGTATTTGATTTACGTATTAATCAAACCTGAAAAATTCTGATTTGAGAAAGTTAAGAGTTATAAGTTAAGCGTTTCTTCTCTTACTGTTTCAATTTTCAATCTCATTCACATCTTAAAAAAATAATCTCAAAATTATGAATACAGAATTAATAGGCGTCATAGGTATTTTTATCCTCACTGTCATTTTAGCCATTCCGTTAGGAAAATATATTGCTAAAGTTTTCTTGGGAAATAAAACACTTCTTGACCCGATTTTCAATCCAATTGAAAAATTTATTTTTAAAATCAGCGGAATCAATCCTGCTGAAGAAATGAACTGGAAACAGCATTTAAAAGCACTTTTAAGTATCAATATGCTTTGGTTCTTTCTCTGCTTTTTTGTTTTGCTTTTTCAGAGTTCTTTACCTTTAAATCCAGATAACAATCCATCAATGACTCCCGATTTGGCTTTTAATACTGCCATTTCATTTTTAGTCAATTGCGATTTACAACATTATTCAGGCGAAAGCGGCGTTTCGTACTTATCGCAAATGGTTTTAATGTTTCTTCAATTCGTTTCGGCTGGTGTCGGAATCGCTGCTGCCGTGATGGTTTTTACCGCAATGCGCGAAAGAACTACAAATAAACTAGGAAATTTTTATACTAATTTAGTTAAGAGCTGTACTCGTATCTTACTTCCTCTTTCTACGATTGTAGCAATTGCATTAGTTTTTAGCGGAACTCCTATGACTTTTGAAGGAAAAGATGCGATTACCACTTTACAAGGCGATCAAGTTGAAGTATCAAGAGGACCAGCAGCAGCTTTTATAGCTATTAAACATATAGGTACAAACGGAGGCGGATTTTTTGGAGCCAACTCAGCACATCCATTAGAGAACCCAACTTATTTTACCAATGCTGTTGAACTTTGGGCACAATTAATTGTTCCGTTTGCAATGATTTTTGCACTTGGTTTTTTCCTAAATAAACAGAAATTATCCTATGTAATTTTTGGTGTAATGACCGTTGGATTCCTACTCTTGGTAATTCCGACAATGTCTTCCGAAATGAATGGAAACCCTGCTATTGAAAAAATGGGAGTTTCACAATTAACCGGGGCAATGGAAGGAAAAGAAGTTCGGTTTGGCCCAGCCGTTTCAGGTTTCTGGAGTATTGCAACTACAGTGATTTCTACAGGTTCTGTAAACAGTATGCATGATAGTTCAATGCCGGTTTCTGGTGCTATGCAATTATTAGCTATGATGGTCAATGCCTTTTATGGCGGATGCGGTGTCGGTTACCTCAACTTTTACATCTTTATTATTCTGGCCGTATTTATCTCTGGTTTAATGGTTGGTCGAACTCCTGAATTTTTAGGAAAGAAAATCGAAGCCCGGGAAGTAAAAATTGCTGCTTTTATTGCCATCATTCATCCTTTATTGATTTTGGCCGGAACTGCTTTAGCTTCTTACTTTGCCGCACATGATACTGCAATGGGTTATTGGTTTAGCGGAAATGCAACAGGCTGGTTAAACAATCCAGGAAATCACGGATTCTCAGAAATGTTATATGAATATACTTCAAGCGCCGCTAACAACGGTTCTGGTTTTGAAGGTTTGGGAGATAATAATCCGTTCTGGAATATCACAACTGGAATTGTTTTACTGTTGAGCCGATTCATCCCGATTATCGGACCGCTTGCAATTGCAGGTTTGTTAGCCAATAAAAAATACATTCCTGAAAGTGCCGGGACTCTTAAAACAGATACGACAATTTTCGGAATTATGACTTTTGCTGTTATCGCAATTATTGCAGCCTTATCATTCTTCCCAGCATTGGCACTTGGGCCTTTGGCTGAATACTTTACACTAAAATAATAACTCATTTTTCAATGCTTAAATTATTTTAAACACATAGAAACATAGTTCTTTCTTTTCCTAAAAAAGATGAATAAAAAGAAACTTGTTTCTAACACATAGTTGAACAACAAATTGTTCATTCTTATTTTAAATATAGCCCGTGGTTGAAACCACGGGAAACGGATTGCGAGAACACAGATTATGATATACGTTGTGTTCCAGCGGTTGAAACCGCTGGCTATGTTTTCCATTCTATGTGTTTTTTAATGCATAACATTTAACAAATAACATTTAACTTTTTACAAGAAAATGACAACTAATAAATCCGCATCATTATTTGAAAGCCAGCAGGTAAAAGAAGCGTTCGTGCAGTCTTTTGTGAAGCTTAATCCAAAAATGATGATCAAAAATCCGGTAATGTTTACCGTAGAAATCGGAACTGCCATTATGTTTGCAGTCTGTATTTCGATCTTAATGGGCGCAACCGATCAGGGAAGTTTAGCTTATAATATAATTGTATTCTTAATTTTATTCGCTACTCTTTTGTTTGGAAATTTCGCCGAAGCTATTGCCGAAGCCCGAGGAAAAGCACAAGCTGACAGCTTAAGAAAAACTCGTGAAGAAACTCCTGCAAGACAGATTTTATCAAATGGCGAAATCAAAAACGTAAGTTCTTCAACATTAAAAAAAGACGATATCTTCATTTGTGAAGCAGGCGATTTAATTGCTGCCGACGGAGAAATCATTGAAGGTCTGGCAACAATCGACGAAAGTGCCATTACGGGAGAAAGTGCTCCAGTAATTCGGGAAGCGGGCGGTGACAAATCTTCGGTTACGGGAGGAACAAAAGTACTGTCTGATAAGATTAAAGTACGGGTAACTTCTGAACCTGGAGAAAGCTTTTTAGACAAAATGATTGCTTTGGTTGAAGGTGCAAGCCGTCAGAAAACACCAAACGAAATTGCTTTGACAATTCTGTTAGCCGCTTTCACTCTAATTTTCATCATTGTCTGCGTAACCTTAAAACCTTTTGCAGATTATGCCAACGCTCCTATTACGATTGCGGCTTTCATTGCTTTGTTCGTCTGTTTGATTCCAACTACAATTGGAGGTCTGCTTTCTGCGATTGGTATTGCGGGAATGGATAGAGCTTTGCGAGCTAACGTAATTACAAAATCGGGAAAAGCGGTTGAAACTGCTGGAGATATTGACGTATTGCTTTTGGATAAAACCGGAACAATTACCATTGGAAACAGAAAAGCAACCAATTTTTATCCAACAAAAGGAATCTCTTTTGATGATTTCGTTAAATCGGCGGTTTTGAGTTCACTTGCTGATGATACTCCTGAAGGAAAAAGTATTTTGGAATTAAGTGAGATGATTGATGTAAAAAGTGAAACGAAAGCCAGCTTTTTACAAACTACTTCTGACATTGCTCACACCATCAAATTTACTGCCGAAACCAGAACTTCTGGAGTCGTATTAAAAGACGGAACCAACATAAGAAAAGGGGCGCAAGATGCTGCAAAAAACATTGCGCAGCAAGCTGGTAATTCTTTTCCTGAAGATACTGCTCAACAAGTTATTACCATTTCGTCTAACGGAGGAACGCCGCTAGTTGTTATAAAAAACAATGAAGTTCAAGGTGTTATCGAACTTCAAGATATTATCAAAACCGGAATGAAAGAACGTTTTGAGCGCTTACGCCGAATGGGAATCAAAACGGTTATGGTTACCGGTGATAATCCTTTGACAGCTAAATTTATTGCTGAGAAAGCTGGCGTTGATGATTTTATCGCGGAAGCAAAACCTGAAGATAAAATGAATTACATCCGCAAAGAACAAGCTGAAGGTCGTCTGGTTGCCATGATGGGTGACGGGACAAATGATGCTCCTGCCCTTGCGCAAGCCAATGTTGGAGTTGCCATGAACAGTGGAACTCAAGCGGCTAAAGAAGCCGGAAACATGGTCGATCTTGACAATGATCCAACGAAACTAATCGAGATTGTTGAAATTGGAAAACAGCTTTTAATGACTCGCGGAACTTTGACAACATTTTCTATTGCCAACGATGTTGCTAAGTATTTTGCGATTGTTCCTGCCTTGTTTATTACGGCGATTCCAGCGCTTCAAGGTTTGAATATTATGCATCTACATAGTCCTGAAAGTGCGATTTTATCAGCTGTGATTTTTAATGCGATCATTATTCCGATATTAATTCCGCTTGCGTTAAAAGGTGTTGATTACCGACCAATTGGAGCGAGTGCCATCTTAAAAAGAAACCTTTTAATTTATGGTTTAGGAGGAATTATTGTTCCATTTATTGGGATTAAAATTATTGACTTGATTGTTGCACTATTTATGTAAAAAAAGGTGCTAAGTTTTTTTCTTAGTCTCTTAGAACCTTAGTTCCTTAGAACCTCTAAAATAAAAAAAAATGAAAAACATATTCTCACTCATAAAACTTACAGTAGCACTACTATTGCTATTTATTGTTATTTACCCTTTAGCCATTTACGGGATAGGTCAGCTAGCTCCAAATCAAGGAAAAGGAGAAACTATCACCGTTAACGACAAAGTTGTCGGTTATCAAAAAATAGGACAAAAGTTCGATAAATCAAATTATTTCTGGGGAAGACCTTCGGCTGTAGATTATAATGCCGCCGGAAGTGCCGGAAGTAATAAAGGTCCAAGCAATGCTGATTATCTGGCTTTGGTTCAAAAAAGAATCGATACGCTTTTATTGGTTCATCCTTATTTAAAAAAATCTGATATTCCTTCAGATATGGTGACGGCTTCAGGAAGTGGATTAGATCCTAATATTTCTCCTCAAGGGGCGCTGATTCAGGTAAAACGAATTGCTAAAGAAAGAAAATTGGACGAAGCTAAAGTAAAAGCTTTGGTGGAATCTAAAATTAATTCGGCCATTGTTGGACCTGAAACGGTTAATGTTTTGGAGTTGAATGTGGCGCTTGATGCGCTTCGCTAAGACTCTAAGATGCTAAGGTTCTAAGTTTTTATCCTAACAGGTTTTAGAAACCTGTTAGGTATGAAAAATCTGCATCAAGTTTTATCATGAAGTAACCGTTTAGTTTGTCATCCTGAGGAACGAAGGATCACACGAGAAACTCCGTCCGCATGATCGCCAATCTTTGTCGAGCTTCTAGTGTGATCCTTCGTTCCTCAGGATGACAAAAAATGGCGAGAATTGGAATCGAAAAACTAAACTACAATAATACCTAACAGGTTTTGGAAACCTGTTAGGATATGAAAATATTATAATACGAAAACACCTTTTTTACCCCAATTGCCCTAGCCCCGATAGTAGTGGAAATCCTTTTTCTGGCTTCTTTAGCCAGGAAAAGATTGAAACGGATAGCGGGATTAGCTCCTAAAAAATCTACTAAATAAATAATTGAATACCACAAAAATGAAAAAAATACTACTTACCGCTTTAATCGCTTTTGGTTACAGCAATTTACAAGCACAAGAAGAATCCAAAAGTCCGTTTACGTTTTCAGGATATGTAGACGTTTATTACAGTTATGATTTTGGGAAACCTGAAAATCATACTCGTCCAGGATTTTTTTACAGTTATAATAAAAGCAATGAAGTTAACCTGAATTTGGGAATGGCAAAAGTGAATTATTCGACAGAAAATGTCCGTGGAAATTTTGCACTTATGGCAGGAACTTATCCGCAGTATAATATGTCGGCAGAGCAGGGTTTACTGCAAAATGTTTATGAAGCGAATGTGGGAGTAAGGATTTCGAAAAACCATAATTTATGGCTTGATGCTGGAATTATGCCTTCGCACATTGGTTTTGAAAGTGCAATTGGAAAAGATTGCGCAAACTTGACACGAAGCATTTTAGCAGAGAATTCTCCTTATTATGAAGCTGGAGTGAAAATTGGCTATACCTCTGAATCTGGAAAATGGTATTTGGCCGGAATATATTTGAACGGCTGGCAGAGAATTGAGAAAGTAGAAGGCAATCAAACTCCTGCTTTTGGAACGCAAGTTACTTTTAAACCATCGGATAATGTAACTTTAAACTGGAGTACGTATGTTGGAAACGAACAGCCGGATATTGATAAAAAATGGCGTTATTTCAATAATTTCTACGGACAATTTAAAGTGGCTGAAAAAGTAAACTTAACGACTGGTTTTGATATTGGTTCACAGCAATCGGCTAAAGGAAGCGACAAATATGATGTTTGGTTTTCGCCTGTTGTGATTCTGCAATACAAACCGGTTGATAAAATTCAGCTATCGGCAAGAGGTGAATATTACAGCGACGAAAAAGGTGTAATCATCGCAACTGAAACGCCAAATGGTTTTAAAACTTACGGATTTTCGGCTAACTTTGATTACTTAGTTACTGATAATGTTATGTTTAGAATTGAAGCAAGAAACCTTTCAAGTAAAGACGAAATCTTCACAAATAAAGACAATCTTCCAACGGATACGAATACGTTTGTAACGACTTCCTTGGCGATTAGTTTTTAGGGGAATATTTCTTGCCACAGATTACACAGATTAAAAGGATTTTTTTTCGCCACGAATTACACAAATTTTCGCTAATTTTTTTTTAAATATAATTCGTGAAAATTTGTGTAATTCGTGGCGGATAAATCAACACAGAGCCATTCAAATAATCCTTCTAATCTGTGTAATCTGTGGCTTAAAAAAAACTTTGTGACTTAGCGCCTTCGTGGCAAAAAATATGGAAAACGAAAATAATAACGCACAGCATTTTCTGGATTTGATTCAGAAATCACGGAAGGGAAAGTTTAAAATCTACATTGGAATGAGCGCCGGTGTGGGCAAGACTTTTCGTATGCTTCAGGAAGCACATTCGTTATTGAAAAACGGAATCGATGTGAAAATCGGTTACATCGAAACACATATGCGGAAGGAAACGCATGAACTTTTGACTGGTCTTCCGATTATTCCGAGGCGAACTATTTTTTATAAAGGAAAACAACTTGAAGAACTCGATGTTCAGGCGATTATAAACCTTCGTCCGGAAGTTGTTATTGTAGATGAATTGGCGCATACCAACATCGAAGGAAGCAAAAACGAAAAACGCTGGCAAGATGTTCTCGAAATTCTTGACGCGGGAATTAATGTAATTTCGGCTGTCAATATTCAGCATATTGAGAGTTTAAATGAAGATGTAAAACGGATTACGAATATTGATGTTCAGGAACGAATTCCAGACAATGTTTTACGATTAGCAGATGAAGTCGTGAATATCGATTTGACATCGGAAGATTTGATTGCCCGTTTGAAAGAAGGAAAAATTTATACGGCTGATAAAATTCAGACGGCTTTAGCTAACTTTTTTAAATCGGAACAGATTCTTCAATTGCGCGAGCTGGCATTGAAAGAAGTAGCGAGTCAAGTAGTTCGAAAAGTAGAAAGTGAAGTTCCGAATCTTCATGCTTTACGACATGAAAAATTACTGGCCTGTATTAGCAGTAATGAAAAAACAGCCAAAATTATAATTAGAAAAGCGGCACGTTTAGCGAGCTATTATAATGGTTCATGGTATGTTTTGTATGTCGAAACGCCAAAAGAAAGCAGTACCAGAATCGCACTTGACAAACAAAGGCATTTAATTAATAACTTTAAACTCGCTGTGCAATTGGGTGCGGAAGTTATTAAATTGGAAAATTCAAATATTACGGATGCTATTTTAAAAACGGTAGAAGAAAAACAAATTACAACGGTATGCATCGGGAAACCGCATTTTAATTTGTTTAAAGTAATTTTGTCTACAACAATTTTCAGACGTTTGCTGAACAAATTGTCTTTATCAAATGTTGATCTTGTAATACTGTCGTGAAAAAATTTTTAAACCATATAAGTTATATAAGTTCATTTAATACGGGATGTTGAGTTTTTAACCGCAAAGAGCGCAATGATTTGCGCAAAGTTCGCTAGAGTTTTTGCTCGCCAAGTCGCAAGGGCGCAAAGTTTTTTGTCCAATCTTTGTGTGCTTTGCGAAACCTTAGCGCTCTTTGCGGTTAAAAAAAGCAACACTAATATTTCCTTATATTACTTATATGGTTCAAAAAAACTAAATGTTTTATAAAATGAGAATTAAAACCAAATTGAATCTGGGAGTTGGATTATTATTTTTAATGATCATTATACTTTCGCTGGTCAGCGGATATTCTGTTTTTTTGATCAAAGCAGATACAGAGAATATTCTAAAAGCAAATTATAATACGCTTGAATATTCCAGAAATATGATTTTGTCTTTGGATGAAATCAAAATGAATAAGGATAACAAAATTCATATTTTTAAAGAATATCTTGAAAAACAAACTCAAAATGTTACTGAACCAGGAGAAAAAGAAGCTACAGCGAATCTTGAAAAAAACTTTGCTCTTTTAGAAAAAAATGGTTCTAAGGATACTTTAAAAGCACAGATCAGACAGGATATTTTTGCGATTATGAAGTTGAATCTCGACGCCATAAAACAGAAAAGCGACATTGCCAAACATACTGCCGAAAATGCTAATTTATGGATTGCTATTGTTGGTACTTTATGCTTTTTGATTGCTTTTAATCTGTTGGTTAATCTGCCAAATAATATTGCTAATCCGATAAAAGAATTAACGCTGAGTATTAAGGAAATTGCGAATAAAAATTATTCTGAAAGAGTTCATTTTACAAGTCATAGCGAATTTGGTGATTTGGCAAAATCGTTCAATACGATGGCGCAGAAACTTCAGGAATATAACGACAGTAATTTGTATAAACTCTTTTTTGAAAAGAAACGCCTCGAAACGCTTATCAATAATATGAACGATCCTATTATTGGTTTGGATAATGAAGGAGTTGTTTTGTTTGCTAATGATGAAGCGTTGAAAATTATTGGTCTGAAACTGGAAGATGTTATCGGGAAATCGGCTTCTAATCTAGCCTTGTCGAATGATTTGATTCGTTCTTTAATTTTAAAAGAAGATTCGAATACTCCTAAAAAACAACCTTTGAAGATTTTTGCTCACGGAAAAGAAAGTTATTTCGAAAAAGAAATCCTAAATATTACCATAGTTCCAACTGGAGAGGAAAAGGAAATCAATATTGGTGATGTTATTATTCTTCGAAATATTACGCTTTTTAAAGAACTGGATTTTGCTAAAACCAATTTTATTGCCACAGTTTCGCACGAATTAAAAACTCCTATTGCGTCTATAAAATTAAGTCTTCAATTGCTTCAAAATACCAAAACTGGCGATATGAACGACGATCAGAAACAATTGGTTGAAAGCATTAAAGATGATAGTCAGCGACTGCTGAAAATTACAGGCGAATTACTTAATTTATCACAACTAGAAACTGGAAACATTCAGCTGAATATCGAAAAAAGCAATCCGCTTCAAATTGTAAATTATGCTGTTGAAGCAGTTAAAGTTCAAGCTGATCAAAAACAGATTCAGTTAATTGTTGATGCCGATGAAAACCTAACCGAAGTAAAAGCTGACAGCGAAAAAACAGGCTGGGTTTTGATCAATTATTTATCGAATGCCATCAGATATTCGTCTGAAAAAAGTACCATTCACATCAAACTTAAAAAAGAATTAAATCAAATCGTATTTCAGGTGATCGATACCGGAAAAGGAATTGACACACGATATAAAGACCGGGTTTTCGATAAATATTTTCAGGTTCCGGGAAGTCAGAAATCTGGAACGGGATTGGGCTTAGCGATTAGCAAAGAATTTATTGAAGCTCAGAATGGAAGTGTTGGTGTTGAAAGTAATTTAGGTTTGGGAAGTACGTTTTGGTTTTCGTTGAAAACTTAATTTTTTTTGTTTTGCCACAAAGGCACTAAGACGCTAAGTTTTATTTTTCAGCCACAGATTAAAAGGATTAAACAGATTTTTGAATAACTTTGTGTGTGTGTTTTCGCCACAAATTACACAAATTTTCACAAATTATATTTTAATAAAATTTATCAAAAGAGCCGTAGGCTCGAGTCATTTTGTAGGGCCGGATTTCAATCCGGTTGACACAGAGATTCTGCAATACAAAAGAACCGTAGGTTCGGTACATATTGATCGCAAATATTAATCTTCCCTATGGGACTTTTAATCATCTACATCTAATTTTCAATGGATTGAAATCCGTTGCTACAATATCAATTATTCTTATGGAATTTTTAAATAAATTTAGCCAATCTTAATCCAATTACTCTATTTAAACCCAACAAATTAAAGTTCGCTTAAGGTTCAATTAAGACCAAAATACCAGCTTTAAACATTCGTTACTATTGCAAAATATAACGACAAAAACAATGTTCCACAAAGCGGTTTCTCTGGTATTTCTATTCGGATTATTTTCTGCGAATGCACAGCAAAATGATTCGATTACTAAAATTGACAGTACTTCTCATCAACTAAAATTCAATTACAAACAATTAATCATTCCGTCGGTTTTAATTGGTTATGGCGTAATTGGTTTAGAAAGTGATCAGCTTTTGAGTTTCAATCACCAAATTAAAGATGAAGTTACTGAAGATATTGACGAGAAAGTTACCATTGATGACTTCTCTCAGTACGCACCTGCCGTATCTGTTTATGCGCTGAATGCTTTCGGTGTAAAAGGCAAAAACAATATGCGCGATCGCTCGGTCATATTGGTGACTTCATACGCCATAATGGCGACAACGGTTTTAGGCTTAAAATCGATTTCACATGTTGAAAGGCCTGACGGAAGTTCGAACAACTCCTTTCCTTCTGGACATACTGCAACTGCATTTATGGGCGCCGAATTTTTATATCAAGAATATAAAGACAAATCAATTTGGTATGGAATTGCAGGTTATGCCGTTGCTACTGGAACGGGACTTTTTAGAATCTACAATAATCGTCATTGGTTAACTGATGTCGCTGCTGGAGCGGGAATTGGGATTTTGAGTACCAAAATTGCTTATTGGATCAATCCGTATATTACTAAAAAGTTATTCAAATCATCAGCCGAAAATAAATCAACTTCTATGATAATGCCTTTTTATAATGGACAGCAATATGGATTGGGATTTGCGAAGATCTTTTAGTTTTTTTGCCACGAAGGTACTAAGGCACAAAGTTTATTTTTAAAGCCACAGATTTCACAGATTAAAAGGATTTTTCTTTGTGCTAATTTATTCGCCACGAATTCACGAATTATTTCAAATAAAAATTCGTGAATTCGTGGTGGAAAATCTAGACAAAGTAATTCAAAAATCCTTTTAATCTGTGAAATCTGTGGCAAAACTTTTTTTAGGTATTCGAAGTATTATTCTTAATTTCTCGAACTTCACGCTTTAATTCTAAAAGCAAATCTTTCATTGCTCCAGTTTCCGTCGTTTCTTGTTTTTTATCAGAACGTCCGATATTACATTCGTATTCCCAAATCTCGAGAATATCAGACGCTTTCACTTCATAATTCGGATAAAAACTATTATCTGATTCTAAAACCAAACTATTCTTTTTGTTTTTATTGAGACGTTTGTAAACCATTCCTTCAGTCTTAGTAATCAGAATATAAGTTTTACCGTCCATCACCTCTCCCAGTTTTTCCACATAACGGCCAATAATAATAGAACCATCTTCATGCGGAGGCATTGAATCTCCTTCAACGGGAAATCCACGGTGTTTTCCTGGGCCTAAAAACGGAAGTGTAATCTGCTGTAAACTTTCAATATATTCCGGATCAGCATATCCGTTGAGGTAACCTGCTTTTGCTTTTTGAGATACAATTTCGATATAATTTTCTCCAAAACTATCTACCTGGATTGGTAAAATAAGTCGGTTGCCTTCCAGTTTTATCAAATTTTGCACATCAATTTTGCGTATATCGACAGATAATATCAAATCAATACTCATGTGAAAATATAATGCAATTTTCTTTAAAATGTCATACGGTGCTTCCGAAGTTCCGTCTTCGTATTTCACGTATCTTCCTCTTGTAATACTTAGGTTTTCAGCTAATTTTTCTTGTGATATTTTATGCTTAACCCTTAGTGCTCTGATGTTGTCTGAAAATAAGGACATAATTAATTTGTTATAATTTGGAACAGCAAATATACAAAAAATTGTTATCACCTGTACTAATTTTGTTCCATACAAAAACAAAAGGAAAATGGCACGGGCAATTGTACATATGGATCTGGATACCTTTTTTGTATCCTGCGAAAGACGCACCAACTCAGAACTTAACGGAATTCCGCTTATTATAGGTGGCGGAGATCGTGGCGTTGTGGCATCTTGTTCTTATGAAGCCCGTAAATATGGTGTTCGCTCTGCAATGCCAATTCGTATGGCGTTAAAACTTTGCCCAGACGCAAAAGTGATGAAAGGCGACATGGAACTGTATTCACAACTTTCTCATGATGTTACTGAAATTCTTCAGGAAAAAGCGCCTGTTTTAGAAAAAGCCAGTGTCGATGAATTTTATCTGGATATTACCGGAATGGATAAATTTCACGGTAGTTATAAATGGACAAATGAATTGGCGCAGAAAGTTATTAAAGAAACCGGACTTCCAATTAGTTTTTCATTATCCATCAATAAAACCGTTTCTAAAATTGCGACTGGAGAAGGCAAACCTGTAGGGAATCTTCAAATTCCGGAACAAGAAGTACAAGATTTTTTAAATCCGCTTTCTATTCAGAAAATCCCGATGGTGGGAGCTGTTACTTTTCAGCTTTTGTCCCGAATTGGCGTTCGTAAAATTCAGACTTTGGCCGAAATGCCTGCTGAGGTTTTACAACAAATGATTGGTAAAAATGGTCTGGAACTTTGGAAAAAAGCGCACGGAATTGACCATACGCCAGTTGAACCTTATACCGAAAGAAAATCAATTTCGACCGAAACGACTTTCTCTCAAGATACTATCGATCTTGCCAAACTGAGAAGAATATTATTAGGAATGGTCGAAAAACTAGCGTTTCAGCTTCGTGCTGAACAATGGCTGACTTCGACTGTTACAGTCAAAATACGTTACGCCAATTTTGATACCGAAACCAAACAATGCCGGGTAGCTTATACCTCTGCCGATCATGTGCTGACGAAAAATGTAATAGAACTTTTTGAGAAAGTATATCAGCGTCGTATGCGTCTGCGCTTGATTGGTGTTCGCTTTAGCGGACTCGTGCGCGGAACCTATCAAATTGATCTTTTTGAAGACACTCAGGAAATGCTTTCACTTTATGAAGCGATGGACAAAATGAAAAGCCGTTATGGTTTTGATGCCGTAATGCGTTGCGCCGGAGCTCACTTTAAACCCAACACTAAAGACGAAATTTTAAAACGCAAGAAATAATGTATCTCAATTGTCATTCTTATCATTCTCTGCGTTACGGCACAATTCCGCTTAAGGATTTGATTGCCGAAGCCGTTTTGCATGGTATAAAAGCAATGGCATTGACCGATATTAATACCGTTACCGGAATTTACGATTTTATAAAAGCGTGTCAGGAAAAAGAAATCAAACCTTTGATTGGAATGGAATTTCGATGCAATCATGAATTCCGATATATTGGCCTCGCTAAAAATGCAGAAGGTTTAGCAGAAATGAATCGTTTTTTAACGGATTATAATTTCAGCGGAGAAACTTTGCCTTTGCGTGCTCCAAAATTCGAATCGGTTTTTGTGATTTATACTTTAGAAAATGCTCCTGAAACACTTTATGAAAATGAATTTATCGGAGTTCGCCCTGAAGAAGTTTCTAGTCTTCTGACTTCAAAACATAAAAATAAAATCTCCAAAATGGTGATTTTACAGCCTGTAACTTTTAGAAATAAAAAAGAATACAACCTGCATAAAGTGCTTCGTGCTATTGATACGAATATTATTTTATCGAAACTTACAGAAGCTGATTATTGCAAAGTTTCTGATGTGATGAAACCTGTAGAATCGATTCTACCTTTCTATGAAAAATATCCTGAAATCATTTTGAATACACAACGTATCATTGACGATTGTAATTTTCAATATGATTTTTCGGCTAAAAGAAATAAAAAATTCTATACTCAAAATCGTCAGGAAGATTTAGAAAAACTGACGGAATTAGCTTGGGAAGGATTTGAAAAACGTTACGGAAACGAAAATACTGAGGCAAAAGCCCGCGTGGAAAAAGAATTAAAAGTAATTGACGAATTAGAATTCAGCGGTTATTTTTTAATTACTTGGGATATTATTCAATATAGCAACAGCCAAGGTTTTATGCATATTGGTCGCGGAAGCGGTGCCAACAGCATCATTGCCTATTGTCTCGGAATTACCGATATCTGCCCTATTGAACTCGATCTCTATTTTGAACGTTTTCTAAACTTAAACCGAAAAACACCACCCGATTTTGATATTGATTGGAGTTGGCAGGAACGTAACACAATTTTAGAATATATTTTTGAGAAATACGGCAAAGATCATGTTGCGTTTTGCGGAACGAACGTCGAGTTTAAATACCGTTCTATTTTTAGAGAAGTCGGAAAGGTTTTTGGTCTTCCTAAAGATGAATTAGATCTTTTGGCAAAAAATCCGGAAGAACTTCATCCAACCAATAAAATTGTAAAATTGGTTCAGGAATACGGAAAAATGATGGGAAAATATCCCAATCAACGAAGCATGCATGCGTGTGGAATTCTAATTTCTGAAGAACCCATTACCAATTACACGCCTCTGGAAATGCCTCCAAAAGGTTTTCCAATCGTACTTTTTGATATGCATATTGCCGAAGATATTGGTTTTGACAAGTTTGATATTCTAAGCCAACGCGGTATTGGTCACATCGATGACAGCGTAAAACTGATTGCCAAAAACCGAGGTATAAAAGTGGATATTCGCGATACTTCAATTTCTAAAGACGAGGCTGTTTGCAATTCTTATTTGGCCAAAGGCCATACGATTGGCTGTTTTTATATCGAAAGTCCTGCTATGCGTGGTTTACTGCGTCGTTTAAATTGTGATAATTATAAAATTTTGGTCGCCGCGTCGTCTATTATTCGTCCCGGAGTAGCACAATCGGGAATGATGAAAGAGTATATTTTTCGTCATAATAATCCAACTCAGTTTGAATATTTTCATGAGGTTTTCAGAGAACATCTTGGCGAAACCTACGGCATTATGGTTTATCAGGAAGATGTAATTAAAATTGCTCAGCATTACGGCGGACTTCCCGCTCCTGATGGTGATATTCTGCGTCGTGCCATGTCAGGAAAAGGAAGATCTTTGGAAGCTTTGCAAAAAGTAAAGGATAATTTCTTTGCGAGCTGTGCTCAAAAAGGACATCCGTTACAGTTGAGTCAGGAAATTTATCGCCAGATTGAATCGTTTGCAGGATATTCTTTTTGTAAAGCGCACTCGGCTTCTTATGCGGTTGAAAGTTATCAGAGTTTGTATTTGAAAGTCAATTATCCTGTGGAATTTATGACAGCGGTAATCAACAATCAGGGTGGATTTTACAGAACCGAAGTGTATGTACACGAAGCGCGAATGTCTGGCGGAACGATTCATAATCCGTGTGTGAATAAAAGCGAATATCAAACGACTTTATATGGTACCGATATTTATTTAGGTTTTATGCACATTCAAAGTCTGGAATTTAAAATCGCTCACTTGATTGAAGAAGATCGAAATAAAAAAGGCGATTTTAGTTCTCTGGAAGATTTTATCAACCGAATTCCAATTGGAATTGAAGGCGTTAAAACTCTGATTTTTATTGATGCTTTTCGTTTTACAGGAAAAACCAAAAATCAGCTTTTGGTAACTGCCAGTCTCCTGTTGAATAATTTTAAGCCTGAAAACAGAGATTTGAAATTACTGCAAGAACCCGTTAAAGAATACAAACTTCCAACGCTGGAACGTTCTGTTTTTGAAGATGCTTTTGACGAAATCGAGCTTTTAAGTTTTCCCGTTTCATGCACTGTTTTTGATCTTCTTCAAACCAAACATCGCGGTGATGTGATGGCGAAAGATTTGGTTCAATATCATAAAAAGCAAGTCAGAATGCTGGCTTATTTGATTTCCAGAAAACACGTTCCGACCAAAAAAGGAACGATGTATTTTGGAACTTGGATCGATCATGAAGGCACTTATTTTGATACGGCACACTTTCCGGATAGTTTAGAAAAACATCCTTTTCAGGGCGGAGGCTGCTATTTGTTGTTAGGAAATGTCGAAGTCGATTATCATTTTCCAACCATTACCATAACCAAAATGGCCAAAATGCCTTTTATTCCAGATCCGCGTTATATGGATGCTAAAGATCAATACCGAACACAAAACCAGATTAAAGAAGATATAAGCCTAACACATCGAAAGCCTTATCCGCAGGGGCATGAAATTAATCTGCCGAGACATAGAATGAAGTTTTAGTACTCAGTGTTCAGTATTTAGTGTTCAGGTAAACACTGTGGCTGAACACTAAATACTGAACACTGAACACTAAAAAAAATAACTAAAGAACAACTTACGTTATATAAAGATGAAAAATACGGAATATGCTATAGTCGATATTGAAACCACAGGCGGAAATGCCAGTGGAAGTCGCATTACTGAAATTGCGATCATTATTCATGATGGTAAAAATGTGCTGGATCGTTATGAAACCCTTGTAAATCCTCAACAGGACATTCCTCCTTCTATTTTTGGATTAACAGGAATTAATAACGAAATGGTAGCCAATGCGCCAATCTTTGATGATATTTCAGAGAAAGTTCTCGAAATGCTGACAGATCGTATATTCGTAGCTCATAATGTTAATTTCGATTATTCGTTTGTGCATCATCAATTGGAACAGGCTGGTTTTAAATGGTCGGCTAAAAAGCTTTGTACTGTTCGCGCTGCGCGAAAAATCAAACCTGGATTGGGTTCTTATAGTTTAGGAAATCTTTGTAACTCTTTAAATATTGGTTTAGAAAATCGACACCGCGCCGGCGGAGATGCCGATGCTACTGCCCTACTTTTTTCTCTTTTAATGGAATGGGATGATGCAGGAGAAATTGAAAAAATGATCAAAAAAACGTCACAAGATCAACGTCTTCCTCCTAACCTTCCGCCAGATGATTTCAATAATTTACCCGACAAACCAGGTGTATATTATTTTTATAATCAGGCGAAAAAAGTGATTTATGTCGGAAAAGCGATTAATCTGAAAAAACGTGTGGCTTCTCATTTTAGCGGAAATAATATTAATCCGCAAAGACAGCATTTTTTAAGGGATATTCACGGAATTTCCTTTGAAGTCTGCGCTACCGAGCTAATGGCACTTCTTTTAGAATGCACCGAAATCAAAAAACTCTGGCCGACTTACAACAGAGCTTTAAAACGTTTTGAAGCTAAATTTGGCATTTATCAATACGAAGCTCGAAATGGTTATAAATATCTTGCCATTGGGAAAGTGAGTAAATTTCAGGTCTGTCTTCATGAATTCAGCAGTTTATATGAAGGTACTAATATTCTTAGAAGTTTGGCTGAACGATTTGAAATCGATCATCGTTTCTGTAAATATACAAGACCAGAAGAAGGAGAATTTTTCCAGAATAATAATCCACAAAGCCTGCCTGATGCTATCATGCATAATGCACAAGTCGACAATGCGATTGATTATTTGTTAAACAACAGACCCACTTTTGCCATTATCGATAAAGGAAAATCAAAAGAAGAACGCAGCTGTGTCTGGATCGAAAATGGGCATTTTTATGGAATGGGATATCTTCCTTCCGATGTTTCGATTCACGAACCTTCAGACGTAAAAAATTATGTGACGCCTTATAAAAGCAATCAATACATCGAGCAGCTGATTTTTTCTTATGCAGAAAAACATCCTCGAAAAGTATTCTTTAAAAAGCAGTTTTTAGACTAAAATTAAATTTGAGAAAAATAGAGCTGTAAAAATTAAAATTATGACACTATTTAGCGACACCGAATTATTTACTACCGGACAAGCTGGCAAAAAAATATTTGACCTGCCAGACTGCGAATTGATTTTAATCGAAAATTTCTTTAGTAAAGAAGAATCTGATACTTTCTATGAAAGAATCCTTCGCAAAACCAAATGGAGAGAATATGAAATGGAGGTTTACGATAAAACTTATACCGTTCCCCGAATGATTGCCTGGTATGAAGATAAAGACAATGAAGGAGCAGATCCAAAAGGTCCAGACTGGACGTATGAATTATTAAAAATCAGAAGTCGTGTGGAGAAAGAAACCCAGCTTGATTTTAACAGCCTTCTGTTAAATTTATACCGAAACGGCAAAGATGGTGTAGGCTGGCACAGCGACCGGGAAGACAAGTCTGGGAAAGATCCAATTATCGCTTCAGTGACTTTCGGAGAAACCAGAATGTTTAAACTTCGTCATAAGTTTAGAAAAGATATTCCGTTGGTCGAAATACCTCTTCATCACGGCTCTTTCTTACTAATGGCGGGAACTACAAATAGTTTTTGGCAACATCATGTTCCCAAAACCGCTCGCAAAGTTTTGCCCAGAATAAATTTAACTTTTAGACAAACGCAACGTAATGCGTAAGTCATTAGGAACTAAAAACTAGCTGATTTATTAGCTCAATCCCGACGAGGAAAATTCTGTCGAAAAAAGTTAAATTACTGATTGTATGAACGTTTTATTAGGCTGAACCCTCCTTTTTTACTATTTTTGCAAACTTTTAAAAAAATATAATACCATAATGGCTTATTCAAACAACGATTTAGCACGCTTCTTAGATGCCCAAAACAAACTTTATCTTACTGCCCTTTCTGAAATCGGAAAAGGCAAAAAAGAGACGCATTGGATGTGGTTTATTTTTCCTCAAATTAAAGGTTTAGGAAAAAGCGATACAGCAAATCTTTATGCCATTAACGATTTAAAAGAAGCTTCAGATTATTTAGAACATCCAATTTTAGGAAAACATTTAATTGAAATTTCAGAATTGTTATTAACCTTTAAAATGAAATCGGCTGACGGAATTTTTGGCGACTTAGATGCCCGAAAATTACGTTCCTGTATGACTTTGTTTTCTTTAGTAGAAAATGCAAATCCAATATTTCTGGAAGTTTTGGAAGCTTTTTTCTCTGGAGAATCAGATCCACTTACCATATCAATTATTAATTCAACTATAGAATCATCTCTTGAGCCTGCTATTGTATAAATTACAGTCTCATCGATTTTAACATTCTAACACTGCCTAACCGCAGTGTTTTTTTGTTTTAAAACTCAGCTGCCCGAATGTAAACCTTTATATTTGTATAAGTTTGATCTTAATTATCAAAAAAAACAATAAAATTATGAGTGAAAAAATCAAGACCTTACAAATTATTCATCTTGCCATTTGCGCAGGAACTCTGGCCGCTTATTTTTTTCTGGTAGAATTTTCTATAAAAACATTAGACATCCCAAATATAGATTCATCTTCAGCTATTTATATACTAATACCTGTATCAGCTTATATCCTGAGTACATTTTTATTTAAATCTCAGCTAAAACAAATTGACCCTAAATTAAAATTAGAAGAAAAAATGCCTGTTTATCAGGCTGCTTCTATTATGCGCTGGGCCGTTTTGGAAGGAGCCGCGTTTTTAATTTTATTTGTAAAACCAGACTTCGTATTATTTGGAATTCTAATCATAATTTATCTTATTTTTTTAAGACCAACGGAAGAAAGAATTAATAATGATTTAAGCTTATGATACACTAATTACATCAGCGAAATTTCAATAAATAAAATTCAATTTACGATATATAACATCTTGTTTAAATTTAAAAAAGCTCTAAAACCCTTGTTTTTAGGGCTGTTTTCGTATGTGGCATGTCTATTGTTTTCTTAAAGGCAATTAACATTAAACCATACGAATTATGAAAAAATCAATATTCATTTTATGCATCATCTTTGTTAACTGCACTATTTCAAAAGCCTGTGATAAATGCGGTACTTATAACAACAGTGACTTTAAAATAAAATCTGCCTCTATAACTCACAAAGCCGATTTGGGAATTACAGTCTGGGATATAAAAGTTGAAGGAACGGCAGGAAATACTACACCAAAACCCGTGGGACAGCTAAACGGAGCTCCCGTTTTGGCTTATGTTTTTCCCACAACTTTAAAATCGTCTGATATTGGTTTCGGGCAGGTCGAAGGAATTGTAGCTTTGGGATTAACCTCACATCCCGATTTTGAAGACACGCCATTGTGGGATGAAAATCTGGACGGAAATTACCTTAATGATGGTTTAGTCTGGCATGCCCACTGGGTTCTACTGGTAGAAGACAAACGTGTTGGCGGCGGACTATCGGTTAAAGAATTTGCAAAAGAAGATCCAAATGTTGTGCTTCCTCCAACAAATCCAGGAATGACAATGTATATGGACAGTCCGGGTTTTAATATCGCTACCAAAGGAAACTCTATAAAAGTTATTGTTCCAAATTTCCGAATTAATAACAAAACCAATTTCAAATTTGATGCTGTAACCTGTTATATGGAAGTCAATACAGGAACAGGAGGTTCACATGATGGCGAAGGTACCAAACCAATGTTAGGGGTTTACAAGGTTTACAACGTTGCCAGTGGCAATCTTTCACTTCCTTATTCTGTTAAAAATTAAAAACATATTATATAAGCCCAAAGATTAACGGATTATTTAGGCAATTTAACTAATTCGCGTAGTTAAAAAAATCAGCACAATCCTTTTTAATTAGTTTAATCTGCGGGCTATTTTTAAAATATTTCCTTAAGTTTCCCTGAGATATAATAATTAATTTTGGTTAGACATTTGTTTCAAAAAAAGCGCCTTGAAAAATAATCAAGGCGCTTTTTTTATTTCATAAAGTTCTTAGACTTCAACATGAAACAAAAAACTATTCTTTAGGTTTCGTTACATAATAAACCGGAATACCTGTCAGCATAATTAAAACTCCCCATCCGCAGGTTGAGAATTTTGTGATTAATAAAGAAATACAAATTGCTGAAGCCGTAATAATATAAAGCATTGGTAAAAACGGATAGCCAAAAGCTTTATAAGGTCTTTCAACATCTGGCATTTTTTTGCGTAAAATAAAAATTCCGTAAATCGTCAAAATGTAGAAAATCAGAACTATTATGATGACAAAGTCTAGCAAATCACCATATTTCCCTGTAAGACATAAAGCCGAAGCCCAGATACATTGTGCCCAAAGTGCCCATGCAGGGACACTTGATTCGTTTAAAACTGCTGCTTTTTTAAAGAACAACCCATCTTTTGCCATTGTGTAATAAACTCTCGCTCCTGCCATAATTAATCCGTTATTGCAGGCAAAAGTCGAAATCATAATCATTATGGCGATAATTAGTGTTCCAATATTTCCAAAAATATATTGTGCCGCCACCACAGCAATACGATCAGATTTTGCTGTCGCTATTTCATCAAAAGGAACAACTGCCAAATACATAATATTCGTTAAAACATAAATTATGGTTACAATAAAAGTTCCCAAAAACAGACTCAAACCAACATTACGTTTTGGATTTTTAATTTCACCGGCAATAAAAGTAACACCATTCCAGGCATCACTTGAGAACAAGGATCCTACCATCGCTGCCGAAATTCCGGAAATCAGAGCCGTTCCACCAATTGGAAGCCAGGAACCACTTTCTTTATCAAATGCACGAGTGCTCCATCCGTCCGCCCAATTAGCATCCCAGATAGAAGCTTTTGCGCCAAGCGTTAATCCAAAAACTACAAGTCCAAGCAAAGACAAAATTTTAATGATTGTTAAAACCGTCTGTAAAATTTTACCATCCTTTACACCGCGACTATTAATATAACTCAATAAAATAATGGTAAAAATAGAGACTAACTGTGCTGCATTGAGCTTAAAAGAACCTAATTCGTATAATATATTTTCATCACTAAAAGGTTCATACAAGTAGGCTGCAAACTTTGAAAAAGCCACTCCAACAGCTGCAATTGTTCCGGTTTGGATTACGGCAAAAAAGCTCCATCCGTACAAAAACGCAATGAGTTTGTTATACGCTTCTTTTAAATAAACATACTGTCCTCCAGCTTTTGGAAACATAGCGCTCAACTCGCCATAACTCACTGCGGCGATAATGGTAATTAATCCTGAAATTAGCCAAATGAGCGTCAGCCATCCAGCCGATCCTACTTGCCGTGCTATGTCGGCACTCACAATGAATATCCCGGATCCAATCATAGAACCTACTACAAGCATGGTTCCGTCTAATAATCCGAGTTCTCTTTTAAAATGTTCCTGGTCGTTTTCTTGCATTTTTATTGGTTTAGGGTTGGTTAAAGATATACTTTTTTTAGAAACTTCAAATCTTGAAATTCCAAATTCCAATTGGCAGCAAGAATGTCTAATCTCTTTTTAAACAAACAATAAAAACAATATGGGCGTATCCCTCCGGGTCGGGCTATCCACTATATCTTTTATGGCGAACCCCGCCATAAAAGGATGCCGTTTCTATCCCTTACGCAAATCCGTTTTCATAAGAAGTTTTCAAGAAATCATTTAATCTAAAGTTTTATTTTTATCCAATGGAAAAGCACGAATTATTAATCAATCAAATTGCACAAGACAAAATTGACTTCGATTTTGGAGCTCAATTATTATTAGATAAAAATCATTCTTTCGAACAACTTTTCAAAACGCTTCATTTTTATATTCTCAATTCTATTCCAGACAAAATAGATTATAATTCAGAAACTTATCAAACGGCATTAAATACAATCCCATTAAAACCAACTTATACTCCTATTGTAATTCTTCAACGTTTTCCAACAAAAATTGCATTCAAGAAATTAGCTTCTCTTCCTTCAAATGAAAGTCAAAAAATAATAATTTCATTGCTTTGGATTTTTAAAATTACTGACACAGAAAGAAGAAATACCGAATGTAAAAATGGCTGTGATCACTTTTGGCATGAACTTGATTAAGATTGTATTGTAACAGAAACTTTCATGCAATAAAACAATAATTTTTATTATTTTTTAAACGTTAAAGTTTTTTTTAACTTTAAATAAAAACAATACTATGACCTGGGATCCAAAAAAATACAACGAATTTAAAGATGAACGTTCAAAACCTTTTGAAGATTTATCAAGTCATATTATCGACAAACCCAACCTAAAAGTTATTGACTTGGGTTGTGGAACTGGTGAACTCACCCAAAAATTATCCGAAAAATTAACCAATCCAAGTGTTCTTGGCATCGATAACTCAGCTGAAATGCTGGCCAAAGCTCCTATCCAAAAAAATCTCCTTTTTGAAGAAAAACCTATTTTGGAACAATTGAATGATTCAACCAAATGGGATCTTATTTTTTCTAATGCAGCTTTACAGTGGATCGATAATCATTATGAACTTTTTCCTAAAATTATTTCCTGTCTTAATTCAGGTGGACAATTGGCAGTTCAAATGCCTCAGCAAAATGAAAATATCCTCAATAAAATACTTTTAAACTTAGTACAGGAGCAACCTTTTGCTTCGTATCTAAATAATTGGACAAGACCTTCACCAGTTCTGACTTTGGATGAATATGCTAAAATCCTTTTTGAAAATGGCGGAAAGGATTTAGTTATATACGAAAAAGTATATCCTATTATTTCTACCGCTCAAAATGACTTTTTTGATTTTATTTCCGGCTCCGCTTTAACCGTTTATCAAGAGCGCTTAAAAGAAAACGAATTTGAAGAATTAACTACTGAATTCAAAAAAAGAATAAACACTTATTTCCCAAATATCCCTGCTATTTATGCTTTTAGAAGATTGATTATTTATGCCAAATTTTAATGTGTTAATTGATATACAGGAAGCTGATCTTCTTTTCTTTACTTTCCGTTTTTTCTCTCTTATTCACTTTTAAATTGAGGAATTCAAAATCTAATTTCACTCAAATAAAAGGCATAAAAAACATAAATAACTACCAGACAACACGTTAAACAAAAAAGAATCCGTTTGAAAAATTTTCAATTTCAACTTATTTTTTTGTAAAACTTATAAGATAAATTTCACTATATTTGAGAGAATCATTCCAAATCTATTTTTTAAGCGCCGATAATTTTAACAAGTGTTTAATTTAACACGAAATAGTCTTTCCCAAATAAGATTGTTTTCAAATTGTAAAAAACACGTAAAGACACTTTATTATTAACCTACTAATTATAAGATTATGTCTAAGTTACAAGCTTTAAAAAACTTTCGTTTTCCGAATGTTTTCATTCTTATTCTAATCGTTTTTATTTCCTGCGCACTACTCATCTGCATCAATTTTTTTACCATTAAAATTCTATCGGCAAACAGAGCTTATGTTAATGGAGAATCTCATTATTCTAAAGGTCAAAAAGATGCTTCAAGACATCTAATAAGTTATTTATATACTCAAAATCCAAATCAGTGGAAATCATTTCTTGAGGAAATAAAAGTACCTCAGGGAGATGGAATTGCACGTATAACACTGCTAAAAGCAGGAGATAATCAAGTGGCCAGAAATGGATTTTTAACTGGCCGAAATCATGAAGACGATCTCGATGATGTAATCTGGCTTTTTGACAACTTCAAAAATGTTTCTTTTTTATCTAAGGCAATTGACGAATGGGGAAAAGGCGACAAACTGATTTTTAAACTTTTTGTTATTGGTCAGCAAATTGATGCTAAAATAAAACGTGAAATCTTAACCGGCACAGATCAGAAAAGATTCATGAAAGAAATTAGTGTAATTAGTGACCGGCTAACTATCAATGAAAGAAATTTTTCGAATACGTTAGGAGAAGGAACCCGAAAAATTAAAGACCTACTAATCATTACCAACATCTTCTTTATTTTGGTTATAATCTGCAGTGTCTGTTTGTATTATTCTATTATGGTTAAGAGACTTCTTGTTTCCAAAAAAGAAACTGAAGTTAAGAACGAAAATTTAATAATTGTAAACAAAGAGCTGGATCGTTTTGTTTACAGTGCATCACACGATTTAAGATCTCCAATCACTTCCCTAAAAGGTCTGATTGAAATTACAGCACTAGAAGATGATGTAAATCAGGTTCGCAATTATTTGCAAATGATGCATCATAGTCTGGCTCGTCAGGATCAATTTATCAGTGACATCATTGATTATTCTAAAAACAAAAGAAAAGAAGTGATCATGGAACCCGTTAGTCTTAAAGAACTGTTTAACGAAGCTATTCTACAATTGATGCACATTGAAAATGCAAATAAAATAAAATTCACTCAGGAGCTTCAGATAGATCAAATTAAAAGCGATGGTCTTCGCCTAAAAATTATCATTAACAACCTGATTTCAAATGCCATAAAATATGCAGACAGCAGCAAACAAGAAATGTTCATAACCATAAAAACCTATTTGAGTGAAGGTTCAAATAAAATTGAAGTCACTGATAATGGAATTGGAATTCACGACGAACATAAAGAAAACATTTTTGACATGTATTTTGGAACTAACAAAAATAAAGGTTCGGGATTAGGATTATATATTGTAAAAGAAGCTGTTGAAAACATTAAAGGCGATATTACTGTTTTTTCAGAAAGTAATATCGGAAGTAAATTTATTGTAACCATACCAAACTCACATGCCGTTTAGATCTCAATTCATCATAATAGAAGACAACCTGATTGATCAGTTTGTTACTAAAAAATTACTTAAAAAAGGATTAGACATTAATCCGCTTTATATTGCCAATAACGGAAAAGAAGGCATAGACTGGCTGGTAAAGAATCCCAATCATCATTCCCTGATCATTCTTTTAGACATTCAAATGCCCATTATGAATGGTTTTGAGTTTTTAGATGAATTCGACAGGCTTCCGGAAAATGTAAAAAACAGAATTGAAATTTTTGTACTCTCTTCTACTTTGGATAGTGATGAAATTAAGAAAATAAGAGAAAACAAATATGTCTCTGATTTCTGGAACAAGCCTTTTAGACTGGAATTATTGCAAAAAACTTTTGTTTAAAAATTATTCTAAAACACGATTTACCTGAGAAAATGATCTGGTATAATACGGCTCTTTTGTAGAAGAAATCATTACGCCTCCGTGTGTAGATGAATGTACGAATTTAATTTCGCCATCGATATTTTCAACCACCATACCAACATGGTTTATATGGCGTCTTCCATTGGTTTTAAAGAAAATTAAATCGCCTTTTTGAGCTTCATCTGAAGCTACTTTTGTTCCTATTCGGGATTGTTCAATTGAACTTCTTGGTAATTTAATGTCGAAGTTACCAAAAGTACAAAACATTAATCCTGAACAGTCAAAACCTGCTTTTGTAGTTCCACCGGAACGGTAACGCGTTCCAATATTTTCAGTTGCACTTGCTATAAGCTGATCTATTAAATCTGAGTGAGCTCCTGTTGGTATTCTCACAGAAGTAGAATCTTTTTTTATTTCCGGTGCCATTTCTGCTATTTGAGTTGAAGAAGAAATAGCTGTTTCAGTATTTATTTTTCCTGTTTGCGCCGCTTGAATTGCATCGGCTTTTTCTTTTGGAACACGAATTTTCAAAAGATATCCAATAGGCATTTTTCTTTTAATTGAAGGATTCTGACGTTCTAATTCTGCAACAGAAACTCCATATTCCTTAGAAATTCCATATTTTGTTTCTTTTGCTTTAACTTCTCTAAACAACTCTACATCGGTTGGAACAATTTCCGGCACACTTTGTTGATTTGATTTGTCAGCAATAGAAACATCTTTAGAAGGAATTGCAATTTGTTGTCCTATTTTTAATCCTTCTGTTTCTAAAAGCGGATTTGCTTTCTTTAAATCATCAACAGAAACATTATATTTTTTTGAAATTCCCCAAAGCGTTTCTTTGGCAGCTACTTCGTGTGTTCCGGAAGAAATAGCATTAGAAGGATTACTATTTACAGCAAGTTCTGCCGATTTAGTTTTTGCTTTTGAAGTGCTTTTGTTTTTATTAGGAATTAAAAGTACAGAATTTAATTTCAGGATTTTTGGAGCGTTTGGATTCGCATCTGCAATATCTTTTACTTTTACTCCGTATTTTTTAGCAATAACAGAAAGGTTTTCTCCTTGTGAAATTTTGTGTTTTACGAAATTCTCTTGTGCAAAAGCTCCAAAACTAAAAAAAAACAATACTATTATTAACCGATAAACCATATTTCCTGAATTACATTTTTATTACTATTTCAAGAGCTCAAAACATTAATTTTTAAACTCGAAAAAATCATTTTTATTACGTGCATGGCGAATTTAACTTTTTAAAGTAAAAAAACCTCGATTTTTAACAACAAATTTTCCTCAAAAGCTCAAATTTAAAGCTTAGTTAATATCCAAAAAAGCTTTTGAACTGAAATTCAAAAGCTTATAATTAAAGGTAAATTTTCTCTCAAAATTGCTCTAAAACAAAAAAACGCCCTGTTTCCACAGAGCGTTTTTAGTATCATTAAATTTTAAAATTAAGCTTTTCCTGCTGCAATTAAGTTTAATGCAGAACCTGCAACAAACCATCCGATTTGTCCGGCATTATAAGTATGGTTTGCCAAGATAATATCTTTTGTACCATTTGCATGAACAAACTCTAATGTTAATGGTTTTCCCGGAGCGAATTCAGTTAAATCTAAGAAATTGATTGTATCATCTTCCTGAATTTTATCATAATCTGCTTCATTTGCAAAAGTTAATCCTAAAAGACCTTGTTTTTTAAGGTTGGTTTCATGGATACGGGCGAAAGATTTCACCAATACCGCTTTCACTCCTAAGAAACGAGGTTCCATAGCCGCATGTTCACGAGAAGAACCTTCACCATAGTTATGATCTCCCACAACAATAGAAGGAACTCCGGCTGCTTTGTAAGCACGAGCCACAGCAGGAACAGCATCGTATTGACCTGTCAATTGATTTTTAACAGAATTTGTTTTTTGGTTATAAGCATTCACGGCACCAATCAGCATATTATTTGAAATATTATCTAAATGTCCACGGAAACGCAACCAAGGCCCAGCCATAGAAATATGATCGGTTGTACATTTTCCAAATGCCTTGATTAATAATTTAGCGCCAGTAATGTTTTTACCATCCCAAGCATCAAATGGAGCTAATAACTGCAAACGCTCTGATGTTGGATTTACCACTACCTGAACTCCTGAACCGTCTTCTGCCGGAGCCTGGAATCCCGGATCTTCGGCATAGAAACCTTTTTCAGGAAGTTCGTCTCCCGTTGGCGCATCCAGCATTACTTCTTCTCCATCTTCATTGATTAATTTATCTGTTAATGGATTAAAACCTAAATCACCCGCAATTGCCATCGCTGTTACTAATTCCGGAGAACCAACAAAAGCTAATGTATTAGGGTTACCATCTGCACGTTTTGAGAAATTACGGTTAAAAGAGTGAACGATTGTATTTCTCTCCTCTTTTTCTGCCCCTTCTCTATCCCACATACCAATACACGGTCCGCAGGCATTAGCAAAAACGGTTGCCCCAATTTTATGGAATGTATCAATAAATCCGTCTCTTTCAATTGTAGAACGAACTACTTCAGAACCTGGCGTAATAGTGAATTCTGCTTTTGTTTTTAAATTTTTAGCCGCAACTTGTCTTGCCAAAGAAGCTGCACGAGAAATATCTTCGTAAGATGAATTAGTACAAGAACCAATTAATCCTACCTGAATTTGTAATGGCCAGTTATTTTTGATTGCCTCGTCTTTCATTTTAGAAATCGGAGTAGCTAAATCCGGAGTAAAAGGTCCGTTTAAATGCGGTTCTAATTCAGATAAGTTAATCTCAATAACCTGATCAAAATATTGTTCCGGATTTGCATAGACTTCCGGATCTCCTGTCAAATATGGAGCAATTTTATCGGCAGCATCTGCAACATCTGCCCTATTTGTAGAACGCAGGTAACGTCCCATAGAAGCATCATAACCAAAAGTTGAAGTTGTAGCTCCAATTTCAGCACCCATATTACAAATTGTTCCTTTTCCGGTACAAGACATTGCTGTAGCACCTTCTCCAAAATATTCAACAATAGCTCCAGTACCACCTTTTACAGTAAGAATACCGGCAACTTTAAGAATAACATCTTTAGGAGCTGTCCAGCCTGATAATTTACCCGTTAATTTAACTCCAATTAATTTAGGAAATTTAAGTTCCCATGCCATTCCGGACATTACGTCTACGGCATCGGCACCACCAACTCCAATTGCAACCATTCCTAAACCTCCTGCATTTACAGTATGTGAATCGGTACCAATCATCATTCCGCCAGGGAAAGCGTAATTTTCAAGTACTACCTGATGGATAATTCCGGCTCCCGGTTTCCAGAAACCAATTCCGTATTTATTAGAAACAGACGAAAGAAAATCAAAAACTTCATTACTCTGTGTTTTTGCTCTTGCCAAATCGGTTGCAGCATCAATTTTTGCCTGAATTAAGTGATCACAGTGCACTGTTGTTGGAACGGCAACTTTTGACTTTCCGGCGTGCATAAACTGCAATAATGCCATTTGAGCCGTTGCATCCTGACATGCAACACGGTCTGGTGCAAAATCAACATAATCTACACCTCTTTTAAATACCTGAGACGGTGTTCCGTTCCAAAGGTGATTGTATAAAATTTTCTCTGTTAGGGTAAGCGGACGACCAACAAGCTCTCGCGCTTTATCCACACGAGACGGCATGTTCTCATACACTTTTTTAATCATTTCAATATCAAAAGCCATAAGTCCTGTAATTTGTTTGTTTTCTGTTTTTTTTTGAACTTTCTAAGTTACAAAAAATAGAGGAGCTATAAAAGAAAAAGCCCGAGTTTATCGCTCGGGCTTTTGATATATTAATAATCGTAAGATTACATTACCAATGATTTGTTCGAAGGCGCAAACTTAGTTAAGTTAATACCATCAACTGCAGCTGTATACTCTTCAATAGTAGGAGTTCTTCCTAAAATTGTAGACAATACCACAACCGGAGTAGAAGAAAGAAGAGACTCTCCTTTTTTACCTTCTTTGTCTTCTACAACTCTTCCCTGGAAAAGACGAGTAGAAGTTGCCATTACTGTATCTCCTTTTGCAGCTTTTTCCTGGTTCCCCATACAAAGGTTACAACCCGGACGCTCTAAATACAACATGTTTTCGTATTCAGTACGTGCTGCACCTTTTGGAGCGTCATCGTTAAATTCGAAACCAGAATATTTTTGTAAAACTTCCCAGTCGCCTTCAGCTTTAAGCTCATCAACAATATTGTATGTTGGAGGAGCTACTACAAGCGGCGCTTTAAACTCTACTTTTCCTGTTTGTGCTTCAACATTTTTCAACATTTGTGCAAGGATTTTCATATCTCCTTTGTGAACCATACAAGAACCAATAAATCCAAGATCTACTTTTTTATCTCCTCCGTAGAAAGATAATGGTCTAATGGTATCGTGAGTATATCGTTTAGAAACGTCAGCATTGTTTACGTCTGGATCGGCAATCATTGGTTCAGCGATTTGATCTAAATCAACAACAACTTCAGCATAATATTTAGCATTTGCATCTGGAGTTAATGCAGGTTTTTCAGAAGTTTTAATTTCTGTAATTCTCTTATCTGCTTTGTTGATTAGTCCCTGAAGAACGTGTTTATCGTTATCCATTCCTTTGTCGATCATAATCTGGATTCTGCCTTTTGCAATTTCCAATGATTCGATCAAAGTATCATCTTCAGAAATACAGATAGAAGCCTTAGCTTTCATCTCTGCAGTCCAGTCTGTAAATGTAAACGCCTGATCAGCAGTTAGCGTTCCAATATGAACCTCGATAATTCTTCCCTGGAATACATTTTCTCCTCCAAATTGGTGAAGCATTTGAGCCTGAGTAGCATGAACCACATCACGGAAGTCCATGTATCCTTTCATATCTCCTTTGAAAGTCACTTTTACAGATTCCGGAATTGGCATAGAAGCCTCTCCAGTAGCCAATGCAAGAGCAACAGTTCCAGAGTCAGCACCAAAAGCAACTCCTTTTGACATTCTTGTATGAGAGTCACCACCAATAATGATAGCCCACTCATCGATAGTAATATCGTTAAGTACTTTGTGGATTACGTCAGTCATTGAATGATAAACGCCTTTCGGGTCACGAGCTGTAATCAAACCGAAATCGTTCATGAATTTCATCAATTTAGGAATGTTAGCCTGCGCTTTTTTATCCCAAACCGAAGCAGTGTGACAACCTGATTGATAAGCACCGTCAACAATTGGCGAAATTACTGTAGCCGCCATTGATTCTAATTCCTGAGCCGTCATCAGACCTGTAGTATCCTGAGAACCTACAATGTTTACTTCAACACGAACGTCAGAACCTGCATGCAATACTTTTCCCGGAGTTGTTCCTACTGCATTTCTGTTAAAGATTTTCTCAACCGCAGTAAGACCTTGTCCTTCTATAGAAACTTCTTTTGATGGAGCAAATACAACTGGAGCTGTAACTCCTAAAGTTTTTGCTGCAAATGTTTGTAATTTTTTACCAAATACGATAGCGTAAGACCCACCAGCTTTGATAAATTCCATTTTTTGAGGAGTAAAAGCTTTAGAAATGTCGATTAATTCCTGATCGCCATTATATAATTTTTTCTCTTTAATATTGATAGTCAAAACTGTTCCTGTAGCAACAGAATAAGCTTGCTCTAAAATTGGCTCGTCATTTTCGTTACGAACAACATTACCATTAGCATCTACTTTTTTAACCCAGTTTTTAAGATCTAATCCAATACCTCCAGTTACATCAACTGTTGTTAAGAAAATTGGAGAGATTCCGTTTGTTCCTCCAACAATTGGAGCAATATTTACGAATGGAATATAAGGACTTGCTTGTTTTCCTGTCCAAAGCGCCACGTTATTTACACCTGACATTCTGGAAGAACCAACACCCATTGTTCCTTTTTCAGCGATTAACATCACACTTTTATCAGGATGTTGTGCTTGTAGATCTCTAATTTCCTGTTGTGCCTGAGGCGTAATCATACATTGCCCGTGAAGTTCACGATCTGAACGAGAGTGCGCCTGATTTCCAGGAGAAAGTAAATCTGTTGAGATATCTCCTTCACCAGCGATAAAAGTAACTACTTTAATTTCGTCAGCTACTTCCGGTAATTTTGTAAAGAATTCTGCCTGAGCATAGCTTTCAAGAATATCTTTAGCAATTTCATTATTGTTTTTGAATGCCTCTACCAAACGATCTGTATCTGCTTCGTAAAGGAAAACTTGTGTTTTAAGTACTTTCGCAGCTTCTTTTGCAATAGCCACATCATTACCTAAAGCTAAATCCAGTAAAACTTCGATAGAAGGTCCACCTTTCATATGTGATAATAATTCGAAAGCAAAAGCTGGAGTAATTTCTTTTACCACAGATTGCCCAAGAATAATCTCTTTTAAAAATTTTGCTTTTTCACCAGCCGCACTAGTAGTACCTGGCAATGTATTGTAAATAAAAAACTTAAGAGAATCTTCTCTGTATTCGTTATCTAAATCTTTGATTTGTGAAATGATTTCGCTTACTAATTCAGCGCCATCAATTGGCTTCGGATGAAGACCTAAGGCTTTTCTTTCTTCAATTTCTTGAATGTAATCTTTGTAAGTATTCATAATTAAGTAGAAGTATTTTTTTTGTACGCAAATTTAAAGATTAAAGCTGAGAATTAAAAAAAATATAATAGAAGTCGCCTTTTCAAAAAATATTATTGTTAAAAAACGATTTTCAATGCTTGTTTTTGATAAAAAATCATTTTTTTAATACAAAATTGATTTTTTGATATTTTAAAATCTTTTCTTTAACAAAGTCGAAATTTGATGTTATAAACCAAGTAAGATTTTACCTCTGTTTTCACAAAGAAACGTTCTAAATAATAATTTATAACGTTATAGTTGCGATTTTAACCGACAGGTTTCTCCATTTTTGTTCTTCATTTTTTACAGAAATCTTTCATTAAAAAAAATCTCCCAAGATGCCTGCAATTCATTTTTTATTTTAACTTTGCGATTCAAAGTTCTTTTAAAAACATAACACTATGAAGTACAAATCTGAAAAATTTAAAGAATTTACTCAAAAAGATGGAGTAACACTTAGCTTAAGCATAACGTCATTTTGCTTTCTTTTACTTTGCATTATTTTAACCATATCGGCTTCCGGTTCACGCAGTGCAGAACCTTTATGCCAAATAAATTTGATTTTTGAATTTATATATGGCGTGACAGTCTCTTTTATGATCCTGCGAAAAAGAGAACAATACATTCATTTACTTCCTTTTCTGTTTTTAAACTGGCTTATTGGATGTTTTTCTTTAAACATTTTTATTCCCATTTTTGAATATCTTCCTATTTGGGTTTATTTCATGACTTTGATTTTTTGTATTTCGAATTTCTTTATCTACAACATACAAAACAAGAGTATTACCTCATTGATTCTTTTATTTGTTAACGGATTATCTTATACATTAATACTTTATTACACCTTATACCTCATACCAATTTCGATAATTTCAGTTGTCACAATTTTAGTTTTAGGAGTAGGTTTTTATGGATTAGTTCCTTTTATAATTTCTCTAGTTCATTTGTTAAAGCTTATAAATTTATTTCAAGAAGACAGGCAATACTTTGTCTCATTTGCCAGCGGTTTTTTGAGCATAATAATCGCTTTATTGGCTTTTGCCTTTCGATTGAATAGCGAAAGCAGATTAATCAATCAGAACGAAATTTCAAAATCATTTGATTACAATGAAGATCTTCCTGCTTATATTAGAATTTCACAACATTTAGAACCGAACTTTTTTAATGAAATTTTACTAAAAAAAGGCATCGTCTATAAAGAAAATAGAGACTTCTTCAATTTTAGAGGTTTCGATTCATTTGGAGGTAGTCAATTTAATGAAAGAAAAATTCATAATCCATTTATCACAGTTGCTTATTCTTTTTGCGAAGATCTTAATCTGAGTACAGAAGACCGCATTAATATTCTGAAATCAAATTTTGATAAAAGACTAGAAACGGAAGAACAATTATGGAGCGGTGAAGATTTGTTTACCAAAGAAATCAAGGAAGACGTAAAAATTTATCCTGAGTCAAGATTAGCTTATACCGAAATTACGATGAAAATTGCCTGCGAAAAAGAATCTTGGCGTGATGAAGAGGCTATCTATTCTTTTCAGCTTCCTGAAGGCTCTGTGGCTACTTCACTTTCTTTATGGGTAAACGGAATTGAACGTAAAGGAGTTTTAACCACAAAGGAAAAAGCCCAAAAAGCATACAAACAAATTGTTGGCGTAGAAAGTCGTGACCCATCGTTAATGCAATGGAGAGAAGGAAATAAAATCGTGGTTAGTGTTTTTCCTGTAAATTACAAAACGCCAAGAACCTTTAAATGTGGCTTTACTACACCTTTGCAAGCCGGCGAAAAGGAAATGAAATACCAAAGCATTTCAATAAAAGGTCCCAATATTTCATATGCTTCTACTTCTTCAAGAATCCAGATTCCAGATGAAACAAAAGTGAGAACCAGCAAAAATTTTGAATTAAAAAACAATTTCTATGTAAATACATCAAAAGGATTGGATGATTGGGAAGCCATTGTATATTCCGATAAAACATTCCGCTCAAGTTCTTTTACCTGGAAAGATAAAACATACCAGACGAAAAAAATCCAAAGAACAATTATTCCATTCAAACCATCCGAAATTATTCTAGATCTAAACAGTAATTGGAATGTAGATGAAGTAGCATCATTTATCAATTTACATGAAAAATCTATTTATGTCTATAGAGACAAAGAAAAAATAACCCTTAACCGAGATAATTTCAAAACCATTCATTCAGAGTTTAAAAATCTTCATTATTCCTTATTACCTCTTTACAAGATTAGTAAAAACAGTTTAATCATAACAAAATTAACTGCGTTTTCTGCCAATTTCGAAGAATTGAATGGATCTGAGTATTTAAATAAAATAAGAATTGGAACGCAACAACAAAACTTAAAAGTAATTAATCTTTCGCCAGAAATTAATCCGTTTTGGCAGACCATAAAGGAGCAAAAATATGTTGAATATTATCAGACTACGCTTCAAAATAGTTTAAAAATGATACAGCAGAATCAGTTTGCAGTGTATAAAACAGAAGAAAATACAGTAAATATTGAACCTGCAGGTATTTCAATTCAGGAAACTGCAAAAGACAGTACTTTAAAAGCCGACGGACCAAATCATATTTACAGAATGTATGCTTTTGGAAAAGTTTTGGAAGAACAAGTGAAAATTCAGAACGATACTTTGGCTGTAAACAAATATGTTAGTCTGGCAAAAGATGCCAATATTGTAACTCCAATTTCATCTTTAATCGTCTTGGAAACGGATGAAGATTACAAAAAGAACGGAATTGAGAAAAATGTAGACACTTTAGGAAATGCTTCTATTAAAAATGACGGTGCTGTTCCGGAACCACATGAATGGGTACTTATAATTATTGGCTTAACTACACTATTTGTTTATTATCGCAAAAACAAAACTCAAAAAGCATAATGACTTTATTGCTGCAATCTTATCAAAAATCAATTGCTATTCTGGCTATTACAATACTGTTAGTCATAAACTATACTATTGTATTAGCCGGACTAGACAATAATTTCTTTGGAATCATTTTTTCCATTTTGCTGTTTCTTTATGCAGGAAGAAAAACGACTCTGAAATTGAGTTACCCTCTTCTTGGAGTGATTTTTTTATTGGAATTTATCAGCTATAGACTACATACAAAGTCACTACATTTTTATGCTTTACTATTACTGATATGTTTTATTTATTACAGTTTTACCAGAAGATTTTCTTTTATTGCTTTTATCTGTCTCTTTTTGTTTTCTTCAATTTTTGACCAATTATTTAATTATCTTACTGTCGAAATAAAACAAACACTTTGTTATGGAGTCTATCATACATTAAAGAACTTTCTTCCGATAACAAAAATCGAGGGTGTCAATTTTTATATTAATGATGCAAAAATTTCTATTGATACGGCTTGCATGGGTTTGTCGATGTTTAAAACCGGATTACTTTCGGGAGCTTTTTTACTGACTTTAGAAGAACGAAAACAACAAAAATATTTTAGCATACTGCAAATTTTAGTTTTTTGCAGTGTTTTAGTTATTCTGAATATTGTTTCTAATTATTTCAGGATTATCACATTAGTTTTATTCAATTGTACCGAAGAAAATATTCTGCACCATACCATCGGAATTGTGTGCTTTGTCTTTTATCAAATTGCTCCCATTTTATTCCTCATTCGATTTTTTATTCCAAAAAAAGATGAAATAAGCAGCATCAAGATTCAGCAAAAATTTACAACGATACTATTTGCGACTGGAATTTTATTCATTACCTCTTTCGAAATTAAAAAACAACAAAATTATTCTTTATTAGAAAATCTAAATCCATCTTATAATGTCAAAAATGGTGTTTGGATAAACAATGAAGTTTTTAAAATCACAACTCCCGAAACTTTAACCTATATAAAAACCCCAATTCACAAACCGTTAATTTGCTGGACTGGAAATGGATATAAAATTATAGAATCTAAGGAAATCAGCATAAAAAATGAGAAAATATGGCTGACAAAAATGGAAAAGGACAATGTTCTATATTTCTCTTACTGGTGGTACGAATATGATCATAAAAAATATACATCACTCACCAAGGTTTTGCTATTAAAACTCTTTAATAACAAAACGTTACGTTTAATAAACGAAACGAGTATTAAAGAACTGGAATAAAAAAAGCCTGATCAAAAATCAGGCTTACAATATCTTACATCAACTTCTTGATAATAACTTCTTCTGTTATTCCTTCAGCATCTGCTTTATAATTTTTAATAATTCTATGACGCAAAATTCCAGTTGCCACAGCCTGAACATCTTCAATATCTGGTGAGAATTTACCGTTAAAAGCCGCATGTGCTTTTGCTGCCAAAATTAAGTTTTGCGAAGCTCTTGGTCCTGCGCCCCAATCTAAATAATTCTTAACAAAATCATTTGTCAAAGCATTATCAGGACGGGTTTTACTTACTAAAGTAACAGCATATTCAATAACATTATCTGCTACAGGAATTCTACGGATTAAGTGTTGAAAATCGATAATTTCCTGCGCTGTAAACAATGGATTAATTACAGTTTTTGCATCAGATGTTGTTCTTTTTACTACCTGAACTTCTTCTTCGAAAGTTGGATACTCTAGTTTTATAGCAAACATAAAACGATCTAATTGTGCTTCAGGCAACGGGTATGTTCCTTCTTGTTCAATTGGATTTTGAGTTGCCAAAACAAAATAAGGCAAATCTAATTTATGGTGTTGTCCGGCAATAGTTACCGATCTTTCCTGCATAGCCTCAAGTAAAGCAGCTTGCGTTTTAGGCGGCGTTCTGTTGATCTCGTCTGCTAAAATAATATTAGAAAAAATTGGCCCTTTTATGAATTTGAAATTTCTATTTTCATCCAAAATCTCACTTCCTAAAATATCAGAAGGCATTAAATCGGGAGTAAACTGAATTCTTTTAAAATCTAAACCTAAAGCTTGAGATAATGTATTTATCATTAAGGTTTTTGCCAAGCCCGGAACTCCAATCAAAAGTGCATGTCCTCCTGAAAATATACAAAGTAAAATTTGATCTACAACGGCGTCCTGCCCTACAATTATTTTCGCTATCTCTTTTTTTAATTCGTTTCTTTTTTGAACTAAATTGTGAATTGCTGTTACGTCAGACATTTATGAATGTATTTAAAATTAAAAAGAGTTAATTCTATGAATTCATAAAACTAACTCTTTTTATTTATTTAATAAAAATTATTTTTTCAACCAGTTGTTTGCGAATTCACATTGTTTGTATTCGCCAATAATTTTAATGTAAGTGTCTTTAATCTTATTATCAAACCATTTTGCAATTGCATTAATCTGTTTTTCTTTCAATGCTAATTCTTTGATTTTGGTATAATCTTTAGCATAATCTGCAGTGTGCTCATCAATACGATTTGTAACTGTAATCAACTTATATGTCTTTTTACCTTTATCATCTGTATTTAAAATCGGTTGAGAAACTTCATTCCCTTTTAAATTAGAAACTTGACTGTATAAAGTTGGATCCATTTTTGTTAATTCAAAACGTGTATCCTGAGTGGTAGGATTCACCAAAGTTCCTCCGTTTGCTCTTGTTTCCTTCTCATCAGATTCTGTTCTTGCAGCATCTGCAAATGTTATTTCGTTACCAACAATTTTATTTCTGATATTAGTAATTCTTTCTTTTGCTTCTTTTAAGGCTGCTTCAGAAACAGTTGGGGCAATCAAAATATGACGCAATTCAACTTCTTGTCCTTTAATTTTCTCTACCATAATAATATGGAATCCAAAAGTTGTTTCAAATGGTTGAGAAATCTCTCCTGCCTGCAAGCTAAAAGCAACATCCTTAAATTCTTTCACAAAAGGAGTTTTTCTTGTCATTTTGTAATAACCTCCGTTTGGAGAAGATCCGGGATCCTGAGAATATAATACTGCTTTTGTAGCAAAACTAGAACCATCCAATACATCTTGTCTTATCGAATTTAATCTATCAATAACTTTTTTCTTGTCCTCAGCTGAGATTTTAGGTTCTACAACAATCTGTGCTACTTCCATTTCAGCTCCAAAAGTTGGCAAGTCATCTTTTGGTATTTTCTTAAAGAAATTACGAACCTCTTCCGGAGTAATTTCTACATCTTTAATGATTTTATCTCTCATTTCTGAGGCAAGCTTCTGCTCTTTTAAGATGTCTGCAAAATAAGTTTTGAATTCTTCTACAGAGCTCTTTTTATAGTATTCAACAACTTTGCTGATATCCCCTCCTACTTGCTGCGTCATATAATTTAAACGCTCTTCCATCATACCTCTAACTTCGGCATCACTTACAATAATACTATCCTGAATTGCCTGGTGAGCATATAATTTATCTTCAAGAAGTTTTCCAAGCATTTGACATCTTGTAATGTCTTTTACAGATCCTCCCTGTGCAGTAATTTCTAAAAATCCTTTGTCGATATCTGAATCTAAAACAATATAGTCTCCTACAGTTGCTATAATTCCATCTACTTTTAATTTTCCACCTGTAGGCGTTTCAGCCGGTTTTTGAGCAACCACATCCGGAATTATTTCTTGTGCTGTAATAATTGGAGCAAAAAAAAGAAAAAAACAAACTGTTAATACGAACTTGTAATCAATTGTTTTTAGCTGTAATTTTTTTAATGACATTATTTTAAATTTTATTTGAATGTAAGCCTGCTTTTAGATAATCTTCCCAAATTATTATGTTTTAAACACATATAATTAAAGTATAGTTCTTTTGTAACTTATAACGAACAAAAATAACAATTCAATTACATAATACAACTATCTGATATACTATTAACAAAAAATTATGGGATAAGGAGTTCATCAAATAAATCAAGCCTATTTTTTCAGATAAAAGCTTCTCAAATTAAGACTTCCCAAATTTAAGAACTGAATATTTTTATAAAGCCGTATTTAATAGTACTTTTGCAACCTATTTATACGAAATATGAGCTTTTTAAAAGAAATACAACGCAGAAGAACATTTGGAATTATCTCGCACCCCGATGCCGGTAAAACTACATTAACTGAAAAATTACTGTTATTTGGAGGGGCTATTCAGGAAGCGGGAGCGGTAAAGAATAACAAAATTAAAAAAGGAGCAACGAGTGACTTTATGGAAATCGAACGCCAAAGAGGTATCTCGGTTTCTACTTCTGTGCTTGCTTTTAATTATAAAGATAAAAAAATTAATATCCTTGATACTCCCGGGCACAAGGATTTTGCTGAGGATACATTCAGAACTTTAACTGCTGTTGACAGTGTAATTGTTGTAATCGACGTTGCAAAAGGGGTTGAGGAACAAACAGAAAAACTGGTTGCTGTTTGTAGAATGCGTAACATTCCGATGATTGTTTTCATCAACAAATTAGACCGTGAAGGTAAAGATGCTTTTGATCTAATGGATGAAGTAGAACAAAAGTTAGGTTTGAAAGTAACCCCTCTAAGTTTCCCAATTGGAATGGGTTACGATTTCCAGGGAATTTATAATCTTTGGGAAGAAAACATCAATCTTTTCAGCGGGGACAGTCGTAAAAATATTGAAGAAACAATTGCTTTTTCTGACGTACAAAACAATCCTGAATTAGATAAAATTGTTGGAGAAAAAGCAGCTAATAAACTTCGTGAAGAACTAGAATTGATTGATGAAGTTTACCCAAAATTTGAGCGTCAGGATTATTTGGATGGAAAAATTCAGCCAGTTTTCTTTGGTTCAGCCTTAAATAACTTTGGAGTTCGCGAATTATTAGATTGTTTTATTACAATTGCTCCATCTCCAAGAGCAAAAGATTCTGAAACTAGAACAGTTGAGCCTACAGAAGAAAAAATGTCCGGATTTGTTTTCAAAATCCACGCCAATATGGATCCAAAACACCGCGATCGTTTAGCATTTATCAAAATTGTTTCCGGAACTTTCGAAAGAAACAAACCTTATTATCATGTTCGTCAAAAGAAAAATCTAAAATTTTCTAGTCCAAACGCATTCTTTGCAGAGAAAAAAGAGATTGTTGATATTTCTTACCCTGGAGATATTGTTGGTCTTCATGATACTGGAAACTTTAAAATTGGAGATACATTAACTGAAGGCGAAATCATGAGCTTTAAAGGTATCCCAAGTTTCTCTCCAGAACACTTTAGATACATTAACAATGCCGATCCGATGAAAGCTAAACAATTAGAAAAAGGAGTCGATCAGTTAATGGATGAAGGTGTTGCTCAGTTATTTACTTTAGAGATGAATAATCGTAAAGTTATTGGAACAGTTGGAGCACTTCAGTATGAGGTTATTCAATATCGTTTAGAGCATGAATATGGGGCAAAATGTACTTACGAGAACTTCCCTGTACATAAAGCTTGCTGGGTAAAACCTGATGATGCCAAAAATGAAGAATTCAAAGAATTTAAACGTATCAAACAAAAATTCTTAGCTCATGATAAATACGGACAATTAGTATTTTTAGCTGATTCTGATTTTACCATTCAAATGACACAAAGTAAATATCCAACTGTGAAATTATACTTTACTTCGGAGTTTGATTAATACTTTTGAAAGAAAAAATACAAAGGCTGTCAATTTTATTATGACAGCCTTTTTCATTTACATTCCCCAAAATGCAAATTTGATTATTATCGCGTATAATTAATTCCTAATCCGCCTGCAATATAAATTCTAGATAATTCTTCTGAAGCAATAATTATATTTTTTTGCAAAACATTATTTTTAGCTGATTTTACATCAAAAGCTATTTCTTTTGAAAGATAATAATCATTGGCTCTAATTGTAACCATTATCGTTTTACTACTCTTTAAAACTTTAGTTTCTATTGAAAATTCACCAGTTTTAGGATTTACTTTCACAGGATTTTGTGAGTTATTAAAGGCAATCATCAAGTTAGAATATGTTTCTTTATCAAATGGCTTGTTTGTTTTTGCTTCAAATAGTTTTCCTTTTATGATTAATGAAACTTCTTGATTTCGAGTTTGATTATAAGCTATCTTACCTACTTTGTAAGGATTTGGTTTTGGGCAGTTTACTTCTGTTTTAACAACTTCTTTCTCTTGCGCTGAAAGATTCGATGCGAGTAAAACAGATGCTGCAACCGCTGCATATTTTAAATTATTGATTTTTGACGTTTCATTGTATACAAATTCTTCTTCCAATTGATTCGTTCTCAATCTTGCACATATACTTTTATCCTTATTTTCTGCAATAAATTTAGCCATTTCAGAATTCGTTTTTCTACTTAAATCGATCACATTCTTCATACACGTATTACAAAATGAGCCCTGTGCATTTGGAATCATTTTATCAAAATTTTCAGAACAGGGATCTGCTATTTCTAAGGTGAATTTCTTTTTCATACTCTACTTTATTTATAAGTTAAAAAACTTTCAAGATGCTTTCTTACTTACATAGAGTATCCATTTTATAAAAAGGTTGGGAAACAAAGAAAATATTTTTACTTCTTCTTATAATAATCTCATTTTTAAGCATAAAAAAAGCGCTAATAGCTAATTAGCGCTTTCCTTTAATTTGAATTAAATCAACCTTACTAAGTCATTATATTTCAAAAAATAATCTTTCATAGGAACTACTAAAATAATTTAATGTCAGAACCAGAAGAAATTTTGTCGATTAAAGTAAATTAAATCGGATGAAATACATTATTACAAAACATTCAACCAAAAAAAAGCCCCATTTGAAAATGGGGCTTTAAAATTTATGCTTGTCCTGTCGGACCAAAATTAAGCGGAATTGGTGCTTGTTCCGTTTCTTTTATTTCGCCATGAGCGGCTTCAAATCGATGGATATTTTCACCTATTGCTCTTAATAATCTTTTAGCATGTTGTGGTGTCAAAACAATTCTTGACTTTACCTTGGCTTTAGGAATCCCCGGCATAATACTTACAAAATCTAAAACAAACTCTGATGATGAGTGATTAATAATTGCAAGATTAGAATAAATTCCTTCTGCAATAGTTTCGTCTAACTCAATATTAATTTGCTCTTGTTGTTGTTTCGGATTACTCATAGTTTCCTAATTAATAAATGTATTCTTCTTTATTAGCCATCATTTCGTTGTAATCGTCTTTAGATCCTACGATAGTGTTATCGTATTCTCTCATACCAGTTCCCGCAGGAATTCTGTGTCCAACAATTACATTTTCTTTTAATCCTTCTAAGTCATCTACTTTACCAGCTACTGCAGCTTCGTTAAGTACTTTCGTTGTCTCCTGGAATGAAGCCGCAGAAATGAATGATTTAGTTTGTAACGAAGCTCTTGTAATACCTTGAAGAACTGGCGTAGCAGTTGCAGTAATTACATCTCTTGCTACAACAAGATTTTTATCTGTACGTTTCAATAATGAATTTTCATCACGTAATTCACGAGGCGTAATAATCTGACCTGGTTTCAATACTGAAGAATCTCCGGCATCTTCAACCACTTTCATTCCGTATAATTTATCATTTTGAAGGATAAAGTCTTTAGTGTGGATCAATTGATCTTCTAAGAATAGAGTATCTCCTGGATCTTCAACCTTAACTTTACGCATCATTTGACGAATTACAACCTCAAAGTGTTTGTCATTAATTTTTACCCCTTGTAGACGGTAAACCTCTTGAATTTCATTTACCAGGTACTGTTGAACAGCTGCTGGTCCTTGAATTCTCAAGATATCATCTGGTGTAATTGCACCATCAGACAATGGAACTCCCGCTCTTACGAAGTCATTTTCTTGCACTAAGATTTGGCTTGAAAGTTTAACTAAATACTTTTTAATCTCACCAAATTTAGATTCGATAACGATCTCACGGTTACCTCTTTTGATTTTACCGAAAGATACAACTCCATCAATTTCAGATACAACTGCTGGGTTTGAAGGGTTACGAGCCTCTAAAAGCTCAGTAATTCTTGGTAAACCTCCCGTGATATCTCCTGCTTTAGAAGAACGACGTGGGATTTTTACTAATACTTTACCTGCTTTAATTTTCTCACCGTTTTCAACCATTAAGTGTGCACCTACTGGCAAGTTGTAAGAACGAATCAATTCACCTTCTTTACCATAAACTAATAAAGTTGGGATTAATTTTTTGTTTCTAGCCTCAGAAATTACTTTTTCCTGGAAACCAGTCTGCTCATCAATCTCCACCATGAACGATTGTCCTTGCTCTAAATCCTCGTAAGCAATCTTACCAGTAAATTCAGAAACAATTACACCGTTATATGGATCCCATTTACAGATTACAGTTCCTTTAGCTACAGTTTCTCCATCTCCAACGAAGATACTAGAACCGTAAGGAATGTTATGTGTATTTAAAACAATTCCAGTTTTCTCGTCAACTAATTTTAATTCCGTTGAACGTGAAACTACGATATCAACAGAGTTACCTTCTCCGTCTTCTCCTTTAACTGTTTTTAAATCTTCAATTTCAAGTCTACCTGCGAATCTTGTAACAATACTAGATTCTTCAGAAATACCTCCGGCAACCCCTCCAACGTGGAACGTACGAAGTGTCAACTGTGTACCTGGCTCTCCAATAGACTGAGCTGCAATAACTCCGACAGCTTCACCTCTTTGTGTCATCTTACCAGTAGCTAAGTTTCTACCGTAACATTTCGCACAAATACCTTTTAAAGCTTCACAAGTTAATGGAGATCTAACTTCTACTTTTTCAATTGGAGAAGCTTCGATAGTTCTCATAATTGCTTCAGTAATTTGTTCTCCAGATTTAACCATTACTTCGTTAGTAAGAGGATTAATAACGTCTTGTAATGCAACACGTCCTAAAATTCTCTCTCCTAAAGATTCAACGATTTCCTCATTTTTCTTCAATGCAGCAACTTCAACACCTCTTAAAGTTCCACAATCTTCGATGTTAACAATAACATCTTGAGAAACGTCATGAAGCCTTCTTGTCAAGTAACCAGCATCGGCCGTTTTAAGAGCCGTATCCGCAAGACCTTTACGAGCACCGTGAGTAGAAATGAAGTACTCAAGGATCGAAAGACCTTCCTTAAAGTTAGAAAGAATCGGGTTTTCAATAATCTCACCACCACCAGCAGTAGATTTTTTAGGCTTAGCCATCAAACCACGCATACCAGTTAACTGACGAATCTGCTCCTTAGAACCCCTCGCCCCAGAGTCAAGCATCATATATACAGAGTTGAAACCTTGTTGGTCTTCTCTAATATTTTTCATTGCTAACTCTGTTAACTGAGCATTTGCCGAAGTCCATACGTCAATAACTTGGTTGTAACGCTCGTTATTTGTGATAAGACCCATGTTATAGTTAGTTGAGATACCTTCAACTTGCTCTCTGGCATCTGCAATTAACTTCGTTTTTTGTTCTGGAATTCTAATATCACCTAAAGAGAATGATAAACCTCCTCTAAATGCAAATTTATAACCCATATCTTTCATATTATCCAAGAAAGCTGCCGTTGTAGGTACATCAGTCACACTTAAAATGTGTCCGATAATATCTCTAAGGTTTTTCTTAGTCAATACGTCGTTGATATATCCAGCTGCTTCAGGTACTACTTCGTTAAATAATACACGTCCTGCAGTTGTTTGAATGATTTTGTACACTAATTCTCCAGCGTCATTAAAATCTTTTGCTCTAATTTTCACACGAGCATTCAATTCTAATCTTCCTTCGTTTAATGCAATATTTACTTCTTCAGCAGAATAGAAAGTTAAATCCTGACCAATAATTTTGTGATCTTCTGTTGAGATACGCTCTTTGGTCATATAATATAGACCCAAGACCATGTCCTGAGAAGGTACAGTAATTGGAGCACCATTTGCAGGGTTCAAGATATTGTGAGAAGCCAACATTAATAATTGTGCCTCTAAAATAGCCTCTGGCCCTAATGGTAAGTGAACCGCCATCTGGTCACCATCGAAATCGGCGTTGAATGCCGTACATACTAATGGGTGTAACTGGATCGCTTTTCCTTCAATTAATTTTGGCTGGAAAGCCTGAATACCAAGTCTGTGCAAAGTAGGAGCACGGTTTAGTAATACTGGGTGTCCTTTAATTACGTTTTCAAGGATATCCCAAACTACAGGCTCTTTTTTGTCAATGATTTTCTTAGCAGATTTTACTGTTTTTACAATACCTCTTTCGATCAACTTACGGATAACGAAAGGTTTGTATAACTCAGAAGCCATATCTTTTGGCAATCCGCATTCGTATAATTTTAACTCAGGACCAACGACAATTACCGAACGAGCAGAATAATCCACACGTTTACCAAGTAAGTTTTGACGGAAACGTCCTTGCTTACCTTTTAATGAGTCAGATAATGATTTTAATGGTCTGTTAGATTCTGTTTTAACAGCAGAAGCTTTACGAGTGTTATCAAATAATGAATCTACAGATTCTTGTAACATACGTTTCTCGTTTCTTAAGATAACTTCTGGAGCTTTAATCTCCATTAATCTTTTCAAACGGTTGTTACGGATGATTACACGACGATATAAATCGTTCAAATCTGAAGTTGCAAAACGACCTCCATCAAGTGGCACAAGCGGACGTAATTCTGGCGGGATAACTGGAACCACTTTCATAATCATCCATTCTGGACGGTTTTCGCGGTTTTCGTTAGACTCACGGAAAGACTCCACAACTTGTAATCTTTTTAAAGCCTCAGTTTTTCTTTGTTTTGAAGTCTCGTTGTTAGCGCTGTGTCTTAATTCATAAGATAAAGCATCTAGGTCAATACGAGCTAATAAATCCATAATACACTCTGCTCCCATTTTGGCAACAAATTTATTAGGATCTAAATCATCTAAATATTGGTTTTCCTGTGGAAGAGTATCTAAAATATTTAAGTATTCTTCTTCAGTTAAGAAATCTAATCTTTGTAATGATTCTCCATCTGCATTTTTAGCGATACCTGGCTGAATTACTACGTATCTTTCGTAGTAAATGATCATATCTAATTTCTTAGATGGAAGACCAAGGATATAACCAATTTTGTTTGGAAGAGAACGGAAGTACCAGATGTGAGCGATTGGCACAACAAGGTTGATGTGTCCTACTCTATCACGACGTACTTTTTTCTCAGTAACTTCAACACCACAACGGTCACAGATGATACCTTTGTAACGAATTCTTTTATACTTACCACAAGCACATTCGAAATCTTTTACTGGTCCGAAGATTCTTTCGCAGAAAAGTCCGTCACGCTCTGGTTTGTGCGTTCTATAGTTGATTGTTTCTGGCTTTAAAACCTCTCCTCTTGATTCTTTCAAGATAGATTCTGGTGAAGCCAATCCAATAGAAATTTTGTTAAATCTTTTTACTGGATTCTTATCTTTATTATTGTTTCTGTTATTCATCATAGTTTTTACTATTGATTTATTTTGCAATTAAAAAATTGAATTTAGATTTATAATCTACTCTTTAAAAATTAAAGAGTTAATCATTCAGCTACTACCTCGGGTTACTTCTCTAAACCTCAAATTCTTATTTGAAGTGCTAGTTATAAAATGCCTCGCATTATTATAAAAAATCGGAACGGGTTACGGGTATAAATCTTTAAAAACTTTATAAAAAAGTGTTCAGTATTCAGAATTTAGTGTTCAGTTTATCACTGATTACTAAATACTGAACACTGAATACTAAAACATTATTCTTCCAAACGAAGATCTAAACCTAGACCTTTCAATTCGTGCATTAATACGTTGAATGATTCTGGTAAACCTGGTTCCGGCATAGTCTCACCCTTAACGATAGCCTCGTAAGTTTTAGCTCTACCAATAACGTCATCAGACTTAACAGTTAAGATTTCACGTAACGTACTAGAAGCTCCATAAGCCTCAAGTGCCCAAACCTCCATCTCTCCAAAACGCTGACCTCCAAATTGAGCCTTACCTCCAAGTGGCTGTTGCGTAATCAATGAGTATGGTCCGATAGAACGTGCGTGCATCTTATCATCAACCATGTGTCCTAATTTAAGCATGTAAATTACACCCACAGTTGCTTTTTGTGCAAAACGCTCTCCAGTTCCACCATCATAAAGATAGGTATGTCCGAAACGTGGTACATTAGCTTCATCAGTCAAAGCATTGATTTCGTCTAGAGAAGCACCGTCGAAAATTGGAGTAGCAAATTTTCTACCCAAGTTCATACCAGCCCATCCAAGAACAGTTTCATAAATCTGACCAATGTTCATACGTGAAGGTACCCCAAGTGGATTCAATACGATATCTACTGGTGTTCCATCTTCTAAGAAAGGCATATCTTCGTGACGAACGATTCTAGCAACAATACCTTTGTTACCGTGACGTCCCGCCATTTTATCACCAACTTTTAACTTACGTTTTTTAGCGATATAGATTTTAGCCAATTTCAAGATTCCAGATGGTAATTCATCTCCAACTGTAATAGTGAATTTCTCTCTTCTTAAAGCTCCTTGTAAGTCGTTCAGCTTAATTTTATAGTTATGAATTAAATCATTAACCATTTTATTTGTAGCGTCATCAGCAACCCACTGACCTTTACTTAAGTGAGCAAAATCTTCTACTGCGTAAAGCATTTTTTGAGTATATTTTTTACCTTTTGGTAAAACTTCTTCACCCAAATCGTTCATTACACCTTGAGATGTTTTTCCGTTAACGATCAAGAATAATTTTTCAACCAATCTGTCTTTTAATTCGACAAATTTAGTTTCGAATTCCATTTCTAAAGCGCCTAAAGCATCTTTATCCTGAGTACGTTTACGTTTATCTTTTACGGCTCTTGCAAATAATTTTTTGTCAAGAACTACACCATGTAAAGATGGAGAAGCTTTTAATGAAGCATCTTTTACATCACCTGCTTTATCCCCGAAGATTGCACGAAGCAATTTCTCTTCTGGAGTTGGATCTGATTCTCCTTTTGGTGTAATTTTTCCGATCAAAATGTCGCCAGGTTTAACCTCTGCTCCAATTCTAATCATACCGTTTTCATCTAAATCTTTAGTAGCTTCTTCAGAAACGTTAGGAATATCGTTTGTTAACTCTTCGTTTCCTAACTTAGTATCTCTAACCTCTAATGAATAATCATCAACGTGGATAGAAGTAAAAATATCATCACGAACTACTTTTTCAGAAATTACAATCGCATCCTCGAAGTTGTACCCTTTCCATGGCATGAACGCAACTTTTAAGTTTCTACCTAAAGCTAATTCTCCATTTTGAGTAGCATATCCTTCAGACAATACTTGGCCAGGAACAACTCTGTCACCTCTTCTTACGATTGGTTTCAAGTTGATACTTGTACCTTGATTGGTTTTTCTAAATTTAATAAGGTTGTACGTTTTCTCATCAGCATCAAAACTAACCATTCTCTCGTCTTCAGTACGATCGTATTTAATAGTAATGATGTTAGCATCTACGTATTCAACAGTTCCATGCCCTTCAGCATTGATCAATACTCTTGAATCTGAAGCTACCTGACGCTCTAAACCTGTACCAACAATCGGTGCTTCAGGACGGATCAAAGGAACTGCCTGACGCATCATGTTTGATCCCATCAACGCACGGTTCGCATCATCATGCTCCAAGAAAGGAATCAAAGATGCAGAAATCGAAGCGATCTGGTTAGGAGCAACGTCTGTATAATGAACTACTGATGGCTCAACAACTGGGAAGTCACCTTCCTCACGAGCAATAACATTGCTAGCCGTAATTTTACCAGAAGCGTCCATTTCAATGTTTGCCTGAGCAATCATTTTACCTTCTTCTTCTTCAGCACTTAAGTAAACTGGAGTACTTTCTAAATCAACTACACCATTTGTTACTTTACGGTATGGAGTTTCGATGAATCCCATTCCGTTTACTTTTGCATAAACACCAAGAGATGAAATCAATCCAATGTTTGGTCCCTCTGGAGTTTCAATCGGACATAAACGACCATAGTGAGTATAGTGAACGTCACGAACCTCGAAACCAGCTCTCTCTCTCGAAAGTCCACCAGGTCCAAGTGCAGAAAGTCTTCTTTTGTGCGTAATCTCAGCTAATGGATTCGTTTGATCCATAAATTGAGATAACTGGTTAGTACCAAAGAAAGAGTTGATAACTGATGATAATGTTTTAGCATTAATCAAATCAATTGGTGTAAACACCTCGTTATCTCTAACGTTCATTCTCTCACGAATAGTTCTAGCCATACGTGCTAAACCAACACCGAATTGTTGAGACAATTGTTCACCAACTGTTCTAACACGACGGTTTGATAAGTGATCGATATCATCAATCTCTGCTTTAGAGTTGATCAACTCGATCAAATATTTAACGATTGTAATGATATCCTCTTTCGTAAGCACTTGCTTATCCATAGGGATATCTAAATCTAATTTTTTGTTCATTCTGTAACGACCAACTTCACCTAAGTTATAACGTTGATCAGAGAAGAACAATTTATCTATAATACCACGAGCAGTTTCCTCATCAGGCGGTTCAGCGTTACGCAACTGACGGTAAATGTGCTCTACAGCTTCTTTTTCAGAGTTTGTAGGGTCTTTTTGTAACGTGTTGTGGATAATAGCATAATCTGCTTGGTTATTATCCTCTTTGTGTAACAAAATAGATTTTACATTAGAATCAATGATTTCTTCAACATTATCTTTGTCGATAATAGTATCACGATCAAGGATAATTTCGTTACGTTCGATAGAAACTACCTCTCCTGTATCCTCATCTACGAAATCCTCATGCCATGTATTCAATACACGCGCAGCAAGTCTTCTTCCAATATATTTCTTAATACCAGTTTTAGAAACTTTAATTTCTTCAGCTAAGTCGAAAATTTCAAGGATATCCTTATCTCTTTCGAAACCGATAGCACGGAATAAAGTAGTTACAGGTAATTTTTTCTTTCTATCGATATACGCGTACATTACGCTGTTGATATCAGTAGAGAACTCTATCCAAGATCCTTTAAAAGGAATAACTCTTGCAGAGTAAAGTTTAGTTCCATTTGCGTGGAATGACTGTCCAAAGAAAACCCCTGGAGAACGGTGTAATTGAGATACTACAACACGCTCGGCACCATTAATAACAAAAGTACCACTAGGAGTCATGTAAGGAATTGTTCCAAGATAAACATCTTGTACAATAGTTTCAAAATCTTCGTGTTCTGGATCTGTACAGTATAGTTTTAACCTGGCTTTTAAAGGCACACTATAAGTAAGACCTCTCTCTATACATTCTTGAATTGTATAACGTGGTGGGTCAACAAAATAATCCAGGAATTCCAATACAAAGTTGTTTCTTGTATCTGTAATTGGGAAGTTTTCCATGAAGGTATTGTATAACCCTTCGTTGCCTCTTTCGTCAGATTTCGTTTCTAATTGAAAGAAATCTTTAAAAGATTTAACCTGAACATCCAAGAAATCCGGATAGTCAGGGATATTTTTTGTAGAGGCAAAATTCAATCTTTCAGTCTGATTTGTTATCATCAATGGACAAAATTTTGATTAAAAAAAAGTAATTTATTTTTGTGTAAATACACACTGTTTAATCTATACTTTCTTATTATAATCAATACATCTTTAAAAATTAATTCTATAAATTAAGTCTAATTTTCTTTCTTCGTATTGATCAAAAACTTTTTCGTATTTTAAACTATGGGATAATAAAATTTGGTATATTTTATTATACGAAAAATGGTTTAGGCCTTTGAGTGTTAACTCAAGACCTAAACCTAGTTCTTAAACTGAGTTTAATTATTTAAGCTCAACAGTAGCTCCAGCCTCTTCTAAAGATTTTTTAAGACCTTCAGCCTCTTCTTTAGAAACACCTTCTTTAACGTTGCTTGGTGCACCGTCAACTACGTCTTTAGCTTCTTTAAGACCTAAACCAGTTAATTCTTTAACTAATTTTACAACAGCTAATTTAGAAGCTCCTGCATCTTTCAATACAACTGTAAATTCAGTTTGTGCTTCTTCAGCAGCACCGTCTCCACCACCAGCAGCAACTACTACAGCTGCAGCAGCAGGCTCGATACCATACTCGTCTTTTAATATTGTTGCTAATTCGTTAACTTCTTTAACTGTTAAGTTAACTAATTGTTCTGCGAATTGTTTCAAATCTGCCATTTTTTCTATCGTTTAAAATGATTTGTAAAAAATATAATTTATTTATTGTGCGCTAATTAAGCAGTAAGAAAGTATTCTTTCTTACGTTGATAATTACTCTGCTCCTTCTTCTTCGCTACCTGCGAATTTGTTTTGTAAAGCAGAAATAATTCTTTGAGCTGGAGATTGTAATAATCCAATGATTTCTCCGATAAGCTCTTCTTTAGATTTAATTGTAGCTAATGCATCTAATTGGTTATCCCCAATGTATACTTCAGAATTGATGTAAGCTCCTTTTAAAACTGGTTTATCAGATTTCTTACGGAAATCTTTGATGATTTTTCCAGGTGCGTTAGCAACATCAGAAATAAAGATAGCACTGTTACCTGATAAAACTGTAGGTAAATCACCATAATCATTATCAGAAGCTTCCATTGCTTTTGCAAGCAAAGTGTTCTTTACAACTTCTAATTTGATACCTGCTTTGAAACAAGCTCTACGTAAGTTTGAAGTTGTCTCTGCGTTTAAACCAGAAATATCAGAAATGTAAATGATATTTGTACCAGCTAACTGCGCAGTTAAATTTTCAATCGCGATTGATTTTTCTTCTCTAGTCATACTAAAAATTTTTAACTACCAATTATACTGCTTTTGGGTCTAATGCGATAGCAGGACTCATTGTGCTTGTAAGGTGAATACCTTTAATGTATGTACCTTTAGCAGCAGTTGGTTTAAGTTTTATTAATGTTTGAATAATTTCGTGTGCGTTGTCAACAATCTGCTCAGCTCCAAAAGAAACTTTACCGATTCCTGCGTGTACGATACCAGTTTTATCAACTTTAAAGTCAATTTTACCAGCTTTAACTTCTTGAACAGCTTTAGCAACATCCATAGTTACAGTACCTGTTTTAGGGTTTGGCATTAAACCTCTAGGCCCTAAAATACGACCTAATGGACCTAATTTACCCATAACAGCAGGCATAGTAATGATCACATCAACATCTGTCCAACCGTCTTTAATTTTTTGTAAGTAATCGTCAAGACCAACGTGATCTGCTCCAGCTTCTCTTGCTTCAGCTTCTTTGTCTGGAGTAACCAATGCTAATACTTTAACGTCTTTTCCTGTTCCGTGAGGTAAAGTAACTACACCTCTAACCATTTGATTCGCTTTTCTTGGATCAACACCCAAACGAACTGCGATATCAACAGACTCATCAAATTTTGCAGAAGCAACAACTTTAATTAATGCAGCAGCATCTTTTAAAGAGTATAATTTGTTCTTTTCAATTTTTGAAGCAGCCTCTTTTTGCTTTTTTGTTAATTTTGCCATTTCTTTTTCTTAATTAAAAAGGAGCATCTCCTGATACAGTTATACCCATAGATCTAGCTGTTCCAGCAACCATACTCATAGCTTTCTCAATTGTGAAAGCGTTTAAGTCTGGCATTTTGTCTTCAGCAATAGTTCTAATTTGTTCCCAAGTAACGCTAGCTACTTTTTTACGATTAGGCTCACCAGAACCAGATTTTAGCTTTGCAGCTTCCATTAACTGAACTGCTGCTGGAGGAGTCTTAACAACAAAATCAAATGATTTGTCTTTGTACACAGTGATTTGCACTGGACAAATTTTGCCAGGTTTATCCTGAGTTCTAGCATTAAATTGCTTACAGAACTCCATGATGTTAACCCCAGCAGCTCCTAAAGCAGGTCCAACCGGTGGCGACGGGTTCGCAGCACCTCCCTTAACTTGTAGTTTAACTACCTTACTAATTTCTTTAGCCATTTTTAAAAAATTTAACACTGTGATCAATGGAAGCGATCACAATGGTTTATTATAGTGTAACAAAAAATTATACTTTTTCTACTTGCATAAAACTCAATTCTAACGGAGTTTTTCTTCCGAAAATCTTAACCATTACTTCAAGTTTACGCTTCTCTTCATTGATTTTCTCAACAGATCCATTAAATCCGTTGAAAGGTCCATCAATAACCTTAACCGTTTCCCCAACACTAAATGGAATAGAACGTGTATCTGTATTTACAGCTAGTTCATCCACTTTACCTAACATACGGTTTACTTCAGAAAGTCTTAAAGGAACAGGTTCTCCGCCTTTAGTCTCTCCTAAAAATCCAATAACACTAGTAATAGACTTAATAATATGAGGAATCTCACCAACTAAGTTAGCTTCGATCATAACATATCCAGGAAAATATACTTTATCCTTAGATGATTTTTTCCCATCTTTTACAGTAACTACTTTTTCAGTAGGAACTAAAACCTGAGAAACATAATCCTCCATACCTAATCTCGCAATCTCAGTCTCAATATAAGCTTTCACTTTATTCTCCTGACCGCTAACCGCTCTAACTACGTACCATTTTTTCACATTATTATCTGCCATCACAAAAAAATTATCCTTTTAACCAGTTAAAAAATCCAGCCAAAGCTTTTGCAAAAAATTCGTCTACTCCCCAAGTTGCCAAAGCGAATAAGATCGAAAATACAGCCACAACAATTGTCAATTTCTGTACTTCAGCCCAAGCTGGCCAAGTAACATTTGACTTTAACTCTTCGAAAGCCTCTGATAAATAATTAGTAACTTTTGTCATTTGATATATTTTTTATTGCACGGGCGGAGGGATTCGAACCCCCATCAACGGTTTTGGAGACCGCTATTCTACCCTTGAACTACGCCCGTAATTAAAGCCAGTGATTAAAAAATAATCACTGGCTTTTTATTTATTTTAATAGAATTACTCTACGATTTCAGTAACCTGACCAGCACCAACTGTTCTACCACCTTCACGGATAGCGAAACGTAAACCTACGTTCATAGCGATTGGGCTTAATAAAGCAACTTCAATAGTTAAGTTATCACCTGGCATTACCATCTCTACACCTGCTGGTAAAGTAATAACTCCTGTTACGTCAGTTGTACGTACGTAGAACTGTGGACGGTAGTTATTGTGGAATGGAGTGTGACGTCCACCTTCTTCTTTTTTCAAGATATAAACCTCAGCTTTGAATTTAGCGTGTGGTTTTACTGAACCTGGCTTAATAATAACCATACCTCTTTTGATATCAGCTTTATCAATACCTCTTAACAATAAACCTACGTTATCTCCAGCTTCACCTCTGTCAAGGATTTTACGGAACATCTCAACTCCAGTGATAGTAGAAGTTAATTTCTCAGCTCCCATACCAATGATTTCAACAGGATCTCCAGTGTTAGCAACTCCAGTTTCGATACGACCTGTAGCAACAGTTCCACGACCTGTAATTGTAAATACGTCCTCAACTGGCATCAAGAATGGTTTAGCAACGTCACGTACTGGCTCTTCGATCCAGTTGTCAACAGCTTCCATTAATTCGATAATTTTAGGTACCCAGTTTGGATCATTGTTTAATCCTCCTAAAGCAGAACCTTGAACTACAGGACCATTATCTCCATCGTACTCGTAGAAAGATAATAAATCTCTAATTTCCATCTCAACAAGCTCTAATAACTCAGCATCATCAACCATATCCACTTTGTTCATGAAAACAACGATTCTTGGAATACCAACCTGACGCCCTAAAAGGATGTGCTCACGAGTTTGTGGCATTGGACCATCTGTAGCAGCAACTACTAAGATAGCTCCGTCCATTTGAGCAGCTCCAGTAACCATGTTCTTTACGTAATCCGCGTGACCTGGACAGTCAACGTGAGCGTAGTGACGGTTAGCTGTTTCGTACTCTACGTGAGATGTATTAATAGTAATACCTCTTTCTTTCTCCTCTGGAGCGTTATCGATTTGATCAAACGATTTTGCTTGACAGTAACCAGCATCTGACAATACTTTAGTGATTGCAGCAGTTAATGTAGTTTTTCCGTGATCTACGTGTCCAATTGTACCTATGTTTAAGTGCGGTTTGGAACGATTAAAATTCTCCTTTGCCATTTTACTTAATTTTTAATCTTAGTTATATATTAATTTTCAATTTCCTACTTACTTGAGCCAATGTCGGGATTTGAACCCGAGACCTCTTCCTTACCAAGGAAGCACTCTACCCCTGAGCTACACCGGCAGAGTTCTTATTTTAGGTTTTCGAATTTAGATTTCATAATTTAAAAATCTAAAAACCACAATCTTACCTCTTTTTTTTGTGGGGAGAGCAGGATTCGAACCTGCGAAGTTCACACAGCAGATTTACAGTCTGCCCTCGTTGGCCGCTTGAGTATCTCCCCTAATTTTTAAAATCCTAATATTTTAAAGAACCTAAACTTCAAATCGCATTTGAAGCATTTTTGAGCCGATAGAGGGACTCGAACCCACGACCTGCTGATTACAAATCAGCTGCTCTAGCCAGCTGAGCTACATCGGCGAATGCATTAAAAAAGTCCGCTATTTCTAACGGACTGCAAATGTAGGTATTTTATCTTTTAATCAAAACATTTTTCAAAAAAAATTTCAATTAAATATGCGCTCTTATTTTTTCTTTCCTTTTTACAAGCAAACGTTCTAACGATTCAGCCGAAAGCTCAACCGCCTCTTCAAATGTTTTACACTGTTTTTTTACCAAAAAATCATCACCAGGAACATTAATTTTTATCTCCACCACCTTATTCTCCTTATCACTTGTTCTTTCAACTTTTAAAAAAACATCTGATGAAACCACTCGATCGTAGTATTTTTCTAGCTTACCCATTCTTTCCTGGATAAAATCGACCAATTTTCTGTCGACAGTAAAATTAACTGCATGAACATCTACCTTCATAATAAAAATTTTAGGATTAACATTTAGAACCACTATTTACTTCTTGGATGCGCACCTCCATATACTTTTTTAAGCTCCGCAAGACTATTATGAGTATAAACCTGTGTAGACGCCAAACTAGAATGCCCTAGCAATTCCTTAACTGAATTCAAATCTGCCCCATTGTTTAAAAGGTGAGTTGCAAAAGTATGACGAAGCACATGCGGACTTTTCTTTACCTTTTCTGAGACCCTACTAAAGTATGAATTTATTAAACGATAAACAAAAGATTCGCTCAATTTTAATCCTTTTTTTGAAACAAAAAAATAGTCCAAATCAACCAAACCCTCCAAACCTCCCCGTTCCTTTATATACAAATCAATTTGATCAGCAATAATTGGCAAAACAGGAATAATTCGCTCCTTATTTCTTTTCCCTAATACTTTAATTGTATTATTAGAACAATCAACATTTTTAATCATTAAATGAATCAACTCCGCACGACGCATCCCGGTAACATAAAACATCTCCACAATAAGCTTATCCCGAACTTCCTCAAAACCCACAGGCGCCTCCACCTCATGAAGCAAATCCTTTAGTTCTTTTTCCGAAAAAGGAACCTGAACCACTTTAGGCGTTTTCAAAGACTTATGCTTCAGCATCGGATTAAGCTCTATTTGTTTTGACTTTAAAAGAAACTTATAAAAAGCTTTCAACGAAGCCATTTTTCTATTAATCGAAACATTAGAAATATTCTGATCCACCAAAAAAACAATCCAACTCCTCACCTGACTATAATTCACCAAATCAATACCATCCTGCTCAAAAGACTCTTTTACAAACGACTCAAAAGATATTATATCATTTAAATAAGCACCAACAGTATGGGTAGAATATTTTTTTTCCAATAAAAGATAATCCGAAAAAGCTTCTTTATTCGTTTTCATAAAATCTAAAAATTAAGCATAAAAAAAACCGTTAGCACCAAAATTAAAACATTTTGACCACTAACGGTAATTATTTTTGAAAAGCTAAATACTAACTTTCTAAGCTATCTTTCAAACCTTGAATGTAAGCCGCTTTTTGAATTTGAGCTCTTTTGATAACAGAAGGCTTAATAAAAGCAGTACGTGCTCTTAATTGACGAACAGTTCCTGTTTTATCAAATTTTCTTTTATAGCGCTTTAATGCTCTATCGATATTTTCTCCGTCTTTAATTGGTATAATTAACATAATATAGACACCTCCTCTCGTTAAGGCTGCAAAAGTATATATTAATTTTGAATTATGAATTATAAATTGAGAATTATTTTTAAATTAAAATATTTTGATGTAAAAAACGAGATGCACTTTGTATGTTTGGTATGGCGTACTTTTCACTTTTTCACAAAACCTACTCTTTTAACAGATTTCTAGAAATAACCACTTTTTGAATTTCAGTAGTACCTTCTCCTATTGTACACAACTTAGAATCTCTATAAAACTTTTCTACAGGAAAATCTTTAGTATAACCATATCCTCCATGTATTTGAACTGCATCGTTAGCAATTTTAACACAGGCTTCCGAAGCATACATTTTTGCCATTGCCCCCAACGTTGTCACCTCTCTATGCTGCTGTTTTAAAAAAGCGGCTTTATGAAGTAATAATTCTGAGGCTTCTATTTCTGTAGCCATATCTGCTAGCTTAAATGAGATTCCCTGAAAGTTACTGATTGGCTGCCCAAACTGATGTCTTTCTTTTGAGTACTTCAATGCTGCTTCATAAGCACCTTTAGAAATTCCTAAAGACAAAGCTCCTATAGAAATTCTACCACCATCCAGAATTTTCATCGCCTGAATAAACCCTTGCCCAACTTCTCCTAATCTATTTTGATCAGGTACCCGGCAATTATCAAAAACCAATTCGGCAGTTTCACTGGCACGCATTCCTAATTTATTCTCTTTTTTTCCTGATGAAAAACCCTTCATTCCTTTTTCAAAAATAAAAGCAGTCATTCCTTTAGAATCTCCTTTTTCACCGGTACGTACCACAACAACTGCGATATCTCCGGAAATTGCATGAGTTATAAAATTTTTTGCTCCGTTTACTACCCAATAATCGCCATCTTTTACGGCAGTGGTATTCATTCCGCCCGCATCAGAACCTGTGTTGTGTTCTGTCAAACCCCAGGCACCAATATATTCTGCTGTTGCCAGTTTAGGAAGCCACTTTTTCTTTTGTTCTTCGTTTCCAAAGGTTAAAATATGATTTGTACATAAAGAATTATGTGCCGCAACCGACAACCCAATTGACGGATCTACTTTTGAAATTTCTTCAATTATAGTAACATATTCATGATAACCTAAACCAGAACCTCCATATTCTTCAGGAACTAAAACCCCCATAAATCCCATTTCACCCAATTTCTTAAATAAAGGAACTGGAAAAATTTGCGACTCATCCCACTCCATTATATAGGGTCTTATATTTTTCTCTGCAAAATCTTTTATAGATTGCGCAATCATTAACTGTGTTTCGTTATATTCAAAATTCATTAGTTGCTTTCTTTTTAGTACTCCAAATATAAACTAATTATTTTTGCTTTTTCAACAGGAAAATCTTTAATTTTTGCTAAATCCTCAATATTTTTAAAATCTCCATTCATACTTCTATATGTTACGATTTGTTTTGCGAGTGCATATTTAAAGTAAGGGAACTGAGATAATTCTTTTAATGAAGCCTCATTTACATTTATTCTTTTTAATGTTGCAGGAATTACTACTTTAAAATGAGTCTTTAATTCATTTATTACTTCGAGCGAAAGCCCCCACACATCCTCCATTTGATCCATTGAAACAAAACATCCCAAAATTTCTTTTTGCTTCAATATTCGAGTTGACAAACCTTCTCCTATTCCGTAAATCTTAATTAAATCTTCCTGAGTCGCCTGATTTATATCTGTTATTTCTATTTTTTCTTTTTTATGAAACTCCTTTTTAATGTAATCATTTTTCTGAAAGTCAGGCTTCGTATTATGCTGAACCCAATCCGGAAATTTAAATAGGGGAGCCATTTTATCTAGCAACGAATCTGAAATTCCGGTCACCTTCTGAAACTCCATTGCAGAGTTTACATATTTATTCTGTTTGCGAAATGCAAAAAGCCTATCAATCTCCTCAACAGACATTCCAAGCTTATAACCTTTATAATCTGAAATAAAATTTGGATTAAAAAGATAATTAACCGGTTTACTTTTTCTCTCTAAGTTTTTTTCGTTATCTATTTCCGATTGAAGAGCAAGCCATTTTTCTGCATCAGGACTTTTTATTTTAGTAATTGAAAAATCAGAAAACAGATAAATAGACTGTAAAATTATTATAATTATGAACAGCATAAAAATTCCTGTTCTTTGATACTTTGTAAAATACAAATACTTCTTTAAATAACTAAAATTCATAACCCAAAAAGATGTTCTAATTTATTATCTATACTAAAAGAAAGAAAAAACCTTCAAATTTATCAATAAAATTAGTAAGAAAAGTAGTTTTCAAAAAATTATTAAATATTTCACAAAACCTCAATTAATTTAATGAATATCAATACTTAAAGATTTTTTCTTGAGAGTCCTGTAAAAAAAATGAATATTTTATAACTTAAAACATGATAATTGTTTTTATTTTTTATAAAAAACAATACATTTGGCACTTAATAACAAATAAACCAATAAAATAGTATGTCAATTTGGAGAGTTAAACCTATATCAGCTTTTGAGGCCGATATGAAAAAAAGTGATTTAAAGAGAGTCCTTGGAAAATGGAGTCTTACTGCCATTGGTGTTGGTGCCATTATCGGTGGAGGAATTTTTGTACTTACTGGTACAGGGGCTTATTATCATGCAGGTCCGGCATTAGCAATTTCGTTTATTATCGCAGGTATTGCTTGTGTTTTTGCGGCACTTTGCTATTCTGAATTTGCCTCTATTTTACCTGTTGAAGGATCTGCTTACGCATATGCTTACGGTACGATTGGAGAAGTTTTTGCCTGGATTATTGGATGGGGACTAATTCTCGAATATGCAATGGGATCAATGACTGTAGCAGTTTCCTGGTCCGGGTACTTTAATAAATTGCTCAAATTATTTCATATCAAACTTCCTGATTGGCTTACAACAGATCCTGCAAGTTATACTGGAGAAGGTTTCTCTATGAATCTTCCCGCTTTCCTGATCGTTCTTTTAGTTATTTCATTACTTATTAAAGGAACAAAAAGCGCTGCTAAAGCAAATAACGCAATTGTAATTCTTAAAGTATCTGCAGTTATTTTCGTAATTATTGCTGGTCTTTTCTTCATTAACACAGCAAACTGGAGCCCATTTATTCCTGAAGCAACTCAGATTATTGAAAAAGAAACTACTCACAATGCTTACGGAATAGGAGGTGTTATCTCTGGAGCTGCAGCTATTTTCTTTGCTTATGTTGGTTTTGATGCTGTTTCTACACAAGCGGGAGAAGCTATTAATCCTAAAAAAGATGTTCCTTTTGCGATCATTGCTTCTTTATTAATCTGTACTACTTTATATATTCTTGTTTCTTTAGTATTAACAGGAATGATGAATTACCAAGACTTTAACCCACTAGGAAAATACCCTGAAGCTATTAAAGCTCCTGTTGCTTATGCATTTGATATTGCCGGACAAGGTTGGGCAGGATTTATTATTACAGTTGCTGCTACTATTGGTTTAGTTTCTGTATTAATGGTAATGATTATGGGACAATCCAGAATTTTCCTTGGAATGTCTAAAGATGGTTTGATTCCACAAGTTTTCTCTAAAGTAAACCCTATTTCCGGAACTCCCAAAACGAACTTAATGATTCTTGGTATTATTATCGCAACTGTTGCTGCTTTTACTCCAATCAACAAATTGGCAGATATGACAAGTTTTGGTACTTTGTTTGCCTTTACAATGGTTTGTATCGCTGTTTGGATTTTAAGAGTAAAACAACCTGGATTAACCAGAACATTTAAAGTTCCTGCTTTACCAGTTATTGCGGTATTAGGAATTGCAATCAACTCTTATTTAATTTTTAATTTAAGTAAAGATGCACAGCTATTATCTTTTGGATGGCTTATTCTTGGTATAATTGTATACTTTGGATATAGCAAGAAAAGATCTAGACTTAATAATACCGATGCGGATGTTGAATAAATTTCAATTCTAGTTATAAAAAAAGCTCCAAATTAAACTTTGGAGCTTTTTTTTATAAATCAAATACTGATGTTCTTTTTGAACGGATTAAATCTTTCAATCTTATCCAAAATGCCAGTGTCAGGTAAACTCCAAATCCTAAACCTGCCGTAACAAAAGAAATGTAGATAAAAAACAATCTAACACTTGTTACACGCATTCCGAGTTTATCTGCTAGCCTTGAAGAAACATGAAAACCATATTTTTCAAAAAAGAATTTAAGTTTTAAAATTGCTGACATAATTAAATTTTAGATTTCAGACTTTAGATTACAAAAGTACTGATTTTACAATTACCTAATTTTCTAATTAATCTATTATCTAATTATTTTTCAAAAGCGCTACTCCTATCGTACATTTCAAACAAGCTTTTTGATTACAATATTCATTTTTAAGTTCTAACAAGGTTTGACTTTCAAATGCATTTTTTGGCTTTATTCCAAAAGAAATAAACTTATCTATTATTGTATTTTTCTCAGATTGAACCTCATTCATAAAATCAATTAAATCTTCTATAACAGACTCTCCTAGCCCTACAGAATAAGCAAAACGGATTGGGATAATTGTATTTATTACAATCAAATCTAAAAATGACTTAGAAAGCGGCTTTGCTTTCTTTGGGCTTTCTTTATCAAACTGATAATGGTTCTGCCAATAATTACTTGCCGAAACATTAAAAAGATCATATACGCTCTCAAGAGACTTTAATTCATTTATCTTAGAAAATAAATTTTGATATTTATGATAAAGCCCTGCTAATTGAGAAAGTCGTATGGTTGGAAAATTATCCGGACGTAATTTAAAAAATTGTACTGGTTCCACAAATGTTCTTTCCAATTGGTACTTATTCAACAAATAAAAATACCTGAATTTTAAATCTTTAAAATAGACATCTTCTTTCTCTGAATTAAGTAAACCAGCAGTTCCGAAAAATAATGCTTCCAGATTTTCGTTTTCAAAACTTTCTTTTCTGATAATAGAAAACGGAATTGATTTAGCAATTTGAAGAAAAGAAACTCCATTTGTATTTAAACCAAAATTCTTTGCCAAAAGAAAAAACAAAACCGCTTCCCAGTCTTGATTTGTTTCTTCCAATAATTCATAAATAAATTTTGATTTACGCTCTAAACGTTCAAAAAACAACCTTTCCTGCCAGCTTTTAAAAACAAAATTGTCAATGTCTTTAATTTGTTTTTCACATGAAATCCAAGTTTTAGGAGAGACCAACGCCGTATAATTAGCAAGCACTTCTTTGTCAACAAAATCTTTGAGAACTAAAACCGGAATCTCTGTATTATCTTCTCTGAAAATAGCTGTATCATTTTCCCAAACGACATGGAGAATTACATTTTGATAAGCAGGATCTTTTTCATGATTGTGAAGATACCAATCTGAAGATTTTAAATGAATTTCGACATTGCCTGCCCATTTTTGATTTCCAATTTCTATGTGAGCGTTAAAAAAATCAGGCCCCGAAAGCTCCAAATAATCACCTGACTTTAGAATAGTAATTAATTCGCCTTGAGCACTTTTCAAATTCAAAGTATTAAACTTCTTGAATTTCCAGAGATAATGAAGAAAGTCTTCTTTCATTTTTAGATTTTATACTGTTTTACAAAATCTAAAAATAATAAAAATTTAAAAATATTCTTACAAATAAAATTTATTTAACGTAACATGTACAACTTTGCACAAGCCCTTGCGTCTGATAAAGCTTCATGATGATTGAGCTGAATTTTCATTTCACGACAGCAGTCACTTAGTTTGGTTGGTTTTACTCCTTTCGCTTTATATATTTTAACAGTGCATTCCCATTGCGAAGCAATATTAAGATCTTCATAATTCAAACCATGAAGCAACATTGATTTCATTAAAACATTGCGGTCAAAACTTTCATTATGAGCAACAACAACACGGTTTTTTAATCGCTTTTCAATCTCAGGATAAATCTGAAAAAAGGATTTAGAATTAACAGTATCCTTAGGATAAATTCCATGTACACGAGTTGTGAACGGATTGTATTCGTTATTTGGCGGTTTTATTAACGTTACAAATTCGTCGACAATGATTCCGTTTTGAACCGTCACAATTCCTACAGAACACGGATGATATCCCGTAGCCGTTTCAAAGTCTATAGCAGTAAAATTCATTTTGTGTTTTTAAAAGAAAAATCCATAAATCTAATTACTAAAGTAACAAGATTTATGGATAAAATTTATTTGTAAAAGCTTATTTTATTGAGCCAATAATATCATATTTTGTAATAATGTGATGATGTCCGTTTCCTAGATCAACCAAAACAGCATCATTTTCTTTGGTAAAAAGCTTTGATACTTCTTCGATTGGAGTTCCTAATTTTACAATTGGAAAAGGTTTTCCCATTACATCTTTTATTGGTTTTTCGGCCACGTTTTTATCTGCAACATAACTTCTAAATAAGTCTGTTTCGTCTACAGAGCCTACAAAACCATTAATATCTACAACCGGAATTTGAGAAATTTTATATTTACGCATACGCTCAATTGCATGCGAAACCAATTCTTCTGTACGAACAACAATTAATTCCTTGTCAATATGATCTTTAATAACATCTTCTGCTTTGGTAACGTTTTCTTCCAGGAATCCACGTTCACGCATCCAGTCATCATTAAACATTTTACCTACATAACGGCTTCCGGAATCATGGAATAAAACCACCACAACATCATCAGGTTTAAAATGCTCTTTTAACTGTAATAAACCTTTTATACAAGCTCCAGCAGAATTTCCAACAAAAATGGCTTCTTCCAGTGCAATTTTTCTTGTGTAAACAGCAGCATCTTTATCGGTCACTTTTGTAAAACCGTCAATTAAAGAAAAGTCAACATTTTTAGGTAAAATATCTTCACCAATTCCTTCTGTTATATAAGAATAGATTTCGTTTTCATCAAAAATTCCGGTTTCATGATACTTTTTAAAAACAGAACCATATGTATCAATTCCCCAAATTTTAATATTTGGATTTTTTTCTTTTAAATATTTCCCAACTCCCGAAATAGTTCCTCCCGTTCCAACACCTACAACAAAGTGAGTTATTTTACCATCTGTCTGTTTCCAGATTTCCGGCCCTGTCTGTTCGTAATGTGCCAAGGAATTTGACATATTATCATATTGGTTTACATACCATGAATTTGGTGTTTCTTCGGCTAAACGTTTTGAAACCGAATAATAAGATCGGGGATCGGTTGGTTCCACATCTGTAGGGCAAACCACAACTTTTGCTCCAACAGCACGAAGAATATCCATTTTTTCTTTTGACTGCTTATCTGAGATAACACAAATCAGTTTATACCCTTTAACAATAGCAACAAGAGCAAGTCCCATTCCTGTATTTCCGGAAGTTCCTTCAATGATAGTTCCTCCTGGTTTTAATCTTCCATCAGCCTCCGCATCTTCAATCATTTTTACGGCCATTCTGTCCTTTACAGAATTACCAGGATTAAAAGTTTCGACTTTTGCCAATACCAACGCATCAATTTCAGCAACAATTTTGTTGAGTTTTACCAATGGTGTGTTACCAATTGTTTCTAAAATGTTATTTGAAAAGTCCATTTTTATTTAAGTTTTAATAAGTGGTTTAAAATAAAGTAAGTCTTTTTATTGGAAGAAATTCCAAACTAAACCAAAACGCAACACAAAATCACGATAAGGATTATTAGGCGTCGCATAATAATTACTTTGTGTAAAAGCAGCATTGAAATGTTCCGCTTTTAAATAAAATCTCGTTTGACGAATTCTTGCATTTACGAAAAAATCGAATGTTGCAAAACCGCCAATCTTTTTATCCTGCTGCACAAAGAATTCAGCAATAACAGGATTATAATCATCTCCGTAATATTTAGTAAGATAATTAAATACAAGCCCTGTCTGTAAATATAATGCCTTCTTAAAAAAGTAGCCAGAATAGTAAAACGTATTTCTTGTTACAAAATCAGGAACATTTAAAATCAAATCGGACTGATCTACTTTCTGATACAAAAGTGTATTGTCTAATGCAAATGGTCCAAATTTAAATTCGCGGCTTGCTTTAATTTCCAAATAATTAATCACGTTTGCATATTGAAATGGATTTACAATTTGAATATTTGATGCTTTTTGCACATCTGTAGCAGCATCAGCAAAATATAAATGATCTTTAAGAACCGTATATTGTACTTGTCCTGTTAACCAGGGAGTCTGAATCTCAGCACTAAGAGAATTTATTTTTTCGTTTTTAAAATCATTTGACCAGTTGTATTCTACCCAACTGCTTTGGTATAAATTATAATTATTATTTGGCAGTTTATTGATATTACGATATCTAAAATCAAATTTAATATCATCGTTTAAATTATACCTCAACTTTGCATCTAAATCAGATAATGACTGATTCGTAATCGATCTTGAATACAAAAACCTACCGTTCCATTTATTTTTTTGATATTCGTATTGTCCGCCTACATTATTAAACTGTAGAAATAAGTTTCCCGGCACAGCTGTTCCGTCATTACGAATAATAATTCGTTCGTAGGTATAATTGGATCTGTAATCGTCTATAAAAAAGTTAAACTTTCCTAATAAAGAATTTTCGTAAGTAAGTCCCGCTTTATTATAAAGTCTTTCATACTTGGTCTGATCATTTATACTACTGGACGCATACGAATCACCAAAACGTTGCACTCTGGTGCTCACATTATTATCATCTGTTACCGTAGAAAGCACTGTAGGTTGTTTATACTCGTAACTTTTATTCTCATAATTAAGCTGATGTGTTACATACAGATTATTACTTCCATCGGTTGGATTTATTCTAAATGCATGATCAAAAAAGATTCTTCTTCCCTTTAACATAGATTCCGCATCGGTTAAATACACCTGCAATCTTTGTCGGTTTTTATAGTCTTTATTATCACTTTCAAAATTATTATCATTCGTAATACCGCCATTTTCTTCGTTCATTATATCCTGAAAGGTATAATGAGCGTTTAAGGAATAACGTCGGCTGGTTGTAGCATAACTGGTTGTAAACCTGAAATTACCTGCACTAACTAATTGGTTAATATAATCACCCTCAGACCTCAAACCTCTATAAGCAATCGAAAAGTTAAGATTTTTAGAAACGTTCAACGTAATGAACGAATCAACATTTTGACCTTTATTAATTGTTGTATTGAAAAACAACTCTGTAAAAGGTGTAGCTGCAGAATAATATCTAATTTGATCTGCCTGCAAATAATTAAAATGTTTTCCGTTAAAACCAATTTCAGGATATGGAGAAAAACTCGTTAAACTATACTGCAAAGTATTTAAAGGCTGTCCAATATTTGAAAATTCCTGATAACCAAACAGATCTTTTCTAAGATGATTTTGTCTGTAAGCGCTTTTAAGAGTAAGCGAAGTATCTGCATAAATTGTATCGTGTTCAAGCGTTACAATTTTATATTGATCTATAGTTGCAATCTTAGCTTTTTTCTTTTTTACGGTATCCGTTATACTTGAATATTCCGTATTCATATCTAAATTATTTTTAGGAGCTGGTTTTACTTGAGAAAACAATAAAGTTGGTACAACTAATAGATATAAAAAAATGAATATTCTCATTTGATGGCTTTGTATAAATTTATTTGACAAAATTTGCTAAGCAAAGGTAAATTATAAAAACAAATAAATAAAAAAACAGTTCATTTTATACAATTGCCTTGTCTTACAGTGTCAAAACGAATATTTTTGCTGAAAATTTCATCTAATTTGTTATTTAAAAATTAAAAAAATGCTCGAAAAAAATTACTCAGGATTTGTTTTAGAAACCGGAACAGATGAAGCCGGCAGAGGATGTCTTGCAGGTCCTGTTACTGCTGCAGCCATAATCCTTCCTGAAAATTTTGAGAATATAATTTTAAATGACAGTAAACAATTGTCTGAAAAAACAAGAGCGCTTTTAAGACCAGTAATAGAAGAACAAGCTTTATGTTATTCAGTAACTCATTTATTTCCAGATGAAATAGACGAAATAAACATTCTAAATGCCTCAATGAAAGGCATGCAGGAATGTATTTTAAAACTCAAACACGTTCCCGAATTTATTATTGTAGACGGAAACCGATCCTTAAATGCTAAGCTGGGACTCAAAAATACATTTGGCAAACAATTTTCTGATGATGAAATTGCATTGTTAAAATCAATCCCAAACCAGAGTATTATAAAAGGTGACGGAAAATATCTGAGCATTGCAGCCGCTTCTGTTTTGGCTAAAACGTATCGAGACGAATATATGGATCAAATTCATGAGGAATTCCCGATGTATAATTGGAAAAAAAATAAAGGTTATCCAACTAAAGAACATCGTGAAGCCATTAAAAAGTATGGCACTACAAAATACCACCGAATGAGTTTTAGACTTTTACCTGAACAACTGGAACTTAATTTCTTCGAATAAAAAAAGACCTTTAAAAGGTCTTTTTTTCATTTAAAATCTCAATATTATTTTCTACTCTTTAAGAATTCTGCAAACTGTTTGGTATCAAAATAAAATGCTCTTATCGCGACAATTTTCCCATTCTTTAAATCAAAATGTTCTGAAATTGGCATCGAAATGCTTTTTCCGGATTTTTTCGCAGTGCTTTTTATTGTGAAATAAATAATCACTTCATTTTTAGAAGCATCACTAAAATAAACCGGCTCTTTTTCTATTTCAAAACTAGAAAATTCGGCTGATTTTGTAAACATTTTTGTCCATTCGCTAAATCCTTTGTAAGTACCACCATATGGAAGTCCTTCTGCCTGATTGTAAACAGCTCCGTCTTCAATTAATGTTGACATTTTAATGAAATCTTTTGTTTTAAAAAGGCATTCAAAATATTGTGCCACAACATTAAAATTATCCGATTCCAGCTTTTTCAAATTATCGGCTTCAGACACGCTTACCTCTTTATCCCAGAAACCTATTATTTTACTTACCTGACCTTTACCGTTTAACCTGGCAAAATCACGTCCGGTCATAATAACATTACTTTTTGAATCGGTAATTTTCCATTCCCAGGTCACATAATTATCTTTAATAACTTTTGAACCCGAAGTCAAAACAACATCAGGATTTTTTTTGTAGAATTCATTGATAACATTATTGAATGCTGTAATTCCTTTTACAGATGCAGATGGATCTTCAAAAGTGCTGTCTTCCAGCCAAATTGATTTTATAAGTTTTAATCGAGTTTCACTATTCTTTTCTGACCAGACTTTTTCATAAATCGTAATTGGATATAATTTATCTTTCTTTTGAGCAGAAAGACCGTTAAGTAAAAAAAGGAAACAGAGTAAGTAAATTTTTCTCATAAGCATTTTCATTAAATAATTAGAAATACAAATCAACAAAGTCAAATATAACGTAAATACAGGATAAAACCGGCTTCTTTATGTAATTTGCCAACCTCTCAAAATCTTACCTTTTGTAAAATGTTTTTTGCTTATTTTGAATACATTTTCATAAAAAACCGCTTTCTGTCTAAAAATAATTTTAGAATTACATCATCAACAATGTCATCCTTATCACGGAAACAGTCTTATTTTTCAAAATAAAAACCCGTTTCAAATGTTTATCTGAAACGGGTTAATTCTTTATTGGCATTTTTTAAACAAATTCTGCTTCGAAAAGCTCAGTAAAATGTTTGACAATTTTAGATTTTACTTCTTCTTCATCTACCTTTTCTACTCCAAGTTCGACGTTTAAAGATGTTACGCCTTTTCCTCGAATTCCGCAAGGAATTATATTATCAAAATAACCTAAATCTACATTGACATTTAAAGCAAACCCGTGCATGGTTACCCAGCGTGAAGCACGAACTCCCATAGCGCATATTTTACGTGCAAACGGAGTTCCAACACCTAACCAGACTCCTGTTTCTCCTTCGCTTCTGCCCGATTCTAAACCGTATTCTGCCAAAGTCAGAATAATAGATTCTTCCAATAGACGTAAGTATTTATGAATATCTGTAAAGAAATTTTCCAAATCAAGAATAGGATAACCTACAATTTGTCCTGGTCCGTGATACGTAATATCGCCACCACGATTGATTTTATAAAAAGTTGCTCCTTTGGCTTCGAGCTGTTTTTCGTTTAATAACAGATTCTCAAAATCGCCGCTTTTGCCCAAAGTATAAACATGCGGATGCTCTACAAACAATAAATAATTTGGAGTTGGCAGATCAAGTTCTTCTCTTCTGTTCCTGATTTTTAAATCGACTATATCTTTGAAAAGGTCTTCCTGATATTCCCAGGTTGATTTATAATCTTTATTGCCCAGATCCTGAAGTTGGATTTTTTTGTTCATTTTAATTATTTTTCAAACTCAACATCGAAGTTAAGTTTGTCTGGATTCTCCATATAATCCGTAAAAGAATATTGAATTGTAATTGATTTTCGATCGTCACTAAACAATGCATTTGGATTAGAGACTTTCTTGATCTTTTTAGGGAAATTATATTTGATAACATAATTAGACGAAGCAAACATCATTTTAGACATATCTGCCGTTGAATCTTTTTTGATCTCAGCTAGTTTTTGCTTATCAATTACGGCTTTTCTCGTAAATTTCTTTCCGTCGTAAGTATAACTTAGTTTACTGTTGTTATTACCAAAACCACTTCCTAACGGCCCGGCATTAGCTCCTCCTTCTAACTTTTGAAGCGTACTCGCCGTTTGTAGAATATCCTGTAGTTCGTTTACATTTTTAAAATCAGTGGCCATTGTCATTAAAAACTGTTTTTTCTCTGCACTCATTTTAGTCGTAACCACAAAATTCTCCAGTTTTTTCAATTCTTTTTGAGCTTCGGGTGTCATTTTGGCAATACTGTCTTTTTTCTCTTCAAATAGTTGTTTGAAAGTAAAAGTAGAATCGATATCTTTTTTGGCATCAGCTCCCATTTGGCTTCCAATTTGATCACCAGCCATTTCCATCAGAGCAGAACCATCCATATCTACAGAAAATTTTCCTGTTCCGTTTTCATTGATTGTAATGTTTTCGGTAAAAGTACAACTCGTTAAAGTTGCGATTAAAAAAGAAAAACTAAGTAATTTATATAATTTCATAAGAGTACAATTTTTCATCAAAGATACGAAGTTTTTTAGGTTCTGAGATTCTAAGATTGTAAGTTGATAAGATGCTGGGTTTTTCGACTTTCTTTTTATTCTATTCCAAAACTACTTCCAAATTTGTTATTTCCGGATCACGTAAACAATCCGACAATTTAAATTCTAATGTTAAAGATTTTTTATCTGAATTGATTATAGCTTTTGAATTGGAAATCGATTTTATCGTTTTTGGGAAATGATATTTCAAAACATACAATTGAGTCAGTTTTGAAGAACCATACTTTTTCTCAAAATTTTCGGCTTGCAATTTTGCTTTTTCTAATTCAGCTGTATTGATAATTGTGACTGAACGTTTGAATATTTTTCCGTCAAATGCATATCCTATTCTAAAATAATGTTCCTCTGCTGTTAAAGCATAATTATGCTGAATATCTGATGCATAATCTTCTGTCTTGAACAAATCCGGAATTTCGGATACTTCATTAAAATGAAGCGCAAAAACAGTTCGGAATTCTTTTTCATAAGAACTTCGTTTGATCTGTGTTTTTACATTGGCATATTTTTGAAACAACTGTTGTTCTTCTGGTTTATATTTCACAAAGTTTTCTTTGTATTTTTCAATATATTCTTTAAAAACATAAGTGGTGTCCTGAAATACATTTTCCTTAGAATATTCCTCACCGGCCAACTGCATATAACTATTCTCCTCTCTAAGTTGCTCTATTTCTATTGTGCCGCTTCCGTCTGAATGGATTGTAAGTGTTTCTGTAATTTGACAGCCTGTACATAAAATTATCAGCAATAAGATTGATATGTGTTTCATTTTTTCTTTAAAGACACTAAGGTTCTGAGAGGCTAAGATACTAAGTTTTTTTTCGTTTATTTCTTACAGAAACATTACAAATACACTCCGGCTAAAACCTCTTATGAAAACAAAAACCTCTTGTCTAGCCCCGATAGAAGCGGTATCCTTTTTCCTGCTTCTTTAGCAGGAAAAAGATACAAGCGGATAGCGGGACAAAACGTTCCTGAAAAACCTTAAATTTCTGCTACAAAAAACCTTAACAGTTTGAGTGGAAACTTGAAACAAAAATTTTATCTTTGCACACTTAAAAAAATAGCACAAAATGGCATTATCAGAACAAGAAATCATCCGAAGAGAAAAACTTCAAAGCTTACGAAGCTTAGGAATCAATCCGTATCCCGCAAATCTTTTTCCTGTAAATCATACTTCTAAACAGATAAAGGAATCTTTTGAAGAGGGTAAGAAGGTTATCGTAGCTGGTCGTTTGATGAGTGTTAGAGATCAAGGTAAAGCTTGTTTTGCTGAATTACAAGACAGTGAAGGACGTATTCAATTGTACGTAAATCGCGATGTTTTGTGTGAAGGCGATGATAAAACATTATACAACCAAGTATTCAAAAAACTTACTGACTTAGGTGACTTTATTGGTATTGAAGGTGAATTGTTTACGACTCAGGTTGGTGCAAAATGTATTCGTGTTAATGGTTTTACTTTCTTAAGCAAAACATTACGTCCGCTTCCGTTGCCAAAAGTTGACGAAGAAGGAAATGTACACGATGCTTTCAACGATGCTGAATTACGTTACAGAATGCGTTACGTAGATTTGACAGTAAACCCACAGGTTAAAGAAACTTTCCTTAAGAGAACTAAATTGTTCACTGCGATGAGAGAGTATTTTAACAATGCTGGATATCTTGAAGTAGATACTCCGGTTTTACAATCCATTCCTGGTGGTGCTTCGGCAAGACCATTTATCACGCATCATAACTCGCTTGATATTCCGCTTTATATGCGTATTGCAAATGAGTTATACTTAAAAAGATTAATTGTTGGTGGATTTGAAGGTGTTTATGAGTTCTCTCGAAACTTCCGTAACGAAGGTATGGACAGAACGCATAATCCTGAATTTACTGCAATGGAAATATATGTAGCCTACAAAGACTACAACTGGATGATGGATTTTGCTGAAGGTTTGCTTGAACATTGCGCGATTGCTGTAAATGGCACAAGCGAAGTTACTTTTGGCGAACACAAAATCAACTTTAAAGCGCCTTACGCTCGTGTAACAATGACTGATTCTATCAAACATTTTACTGGTTTTGATATTTCCGGAAAAACAGAACAAGAATTGTTTGAAGCTGCAAGAGGAATGGGAATCGAGGTTGACGAAACAATGGGTAAAGGAAAATTGATTGATGAGATTTTTGGAGCAAAATGTGAAGGAAATTATATTCAGCCAACTTTCATTACAGATTATCCAAAAGAAATGTCTCCGCTTTGTAAAGAGCACCGCGATAATCCGGATTTGACGGAACGTTTTGAATTAATGGTTTGTGGTAAAGAAATCGCAAATGCTTATTCTGAATTAAATGACCCGATTGATCAAAGAGAGCGTTTTGAAGATCAAATGCGTCTTTCTGAAAAAGGTGATGATGAAGCAAACGGAATTATCGATGAAGATTTCTTAAGAGCTCTTGAATACGGTATGCCTCCAACTTCCGGAATGGGAATTGGAATGGATCGTTTGATTATGTATTTAACAAACAACGCTTCGATTCAGGAAGTTTTATTGTTTCCTCAAATGCGTCCGGAGAAAAAACAAGCTCAGATCGAACTTTCTGATGAAGAAAAATTCATCATTGACTTGCTTACAAAAAATGAAAATAGAATGGATTTAACGCAACTAAAAATTACAGCTAACTTAAGCGGTAAAAAATGGGATGCTTCCATGAAAAACTTATCTAAACACGGTTTAACTAAAGTTGTTGTTGACGGTGAGTTTAAATTTGTGGAATTGGTGGGGTAAATTCCAAAATTTAAATTCCAAATTCCAATTTAAAATTTCTAATATTCAAACCCGACAGACTTAAAAAAGACTGTCGGGTTTCTTATTTCTTAAAAAGAATACTTCTCAAACTTCTTATCGCTAATATCCAAAACCTTTGTACTTCCTTTCAAAACATCTTTTTTCACAAGTTCCTGAACAGATGGATTGGACGGATATTTTCCACTTTTCATTTTTAAAAGATAAAACTTCCCTCCGCTTTCAAATATAAGATCGTAAAATTTTTCAGTTGAAGAAGTGGTTACATAAATAGGAAAATCGGTTACAGTGAATTTGTTAATTACACTTCCGTCATTATTCAAAATATAGCCAGAACAACCTCCGCTTCCGCAGAAATACGAATTGGAGAAACCAACAAAATACTCGTTTTTCTTATCGTTATTTAAATCAAATTCTTCATAATAAAAGTAACGATCGTCTTTTGTTAACGCGGGTAAATCACTTTTCAATAAAACATTCAATTGTTTTCTAATTAACGCAACTGCTTTATCGTCTCTTGGTGGTGCATCGCTTAAATCTGCCGTTCCTCCTATTGTTTTTGATAAAGTATCCTGAACAATCGTTTTGACAATATTTTTTGAATCCTTTTTATCCTGACAAGAATACAATGTCAGGATTCCGATTAGAATTAGAATTTTATTTTTCATAATCCAATATTTTAAATTACACTAACAACGCCGCCTTATTTTTGATATCGTTTTTCGCCAACAATGATTTAATATTATTAAAAGTCACTAAAGCAATCTGCGTCAAAGCTTCATTGGTAAAAAATGCCTGGTGTGCCGTTACCAAAACATTTGGAAAACTCATTAAACGCTGAATCGCATCATCCTGAATAATATCTGCTGATAAATCTCTGAAGAATAGTTTTTCTTCCTGTTCGTAAACATCGATTCCTAAATAACCTATTTTTCCTTCTTTCAAACCTTCAATAACTGATGCAGTTTCGATTAATCCGCCCCGACTTGTGTTGATAATCATAACACTATCTTTCATAAAAGAAATGGAAGTTTTATTAATCACATGTTTCGTTTGATCATTCAATGGACAATGAAGCGAAATAATATCACCTGATTTAAAAATCTCTTCTAAACCAACAAAAGAAACGCCGTCTTTTTTCATTTCTTCGCTTTCTACAATATCATAAGCCAGGACTTTACAGCCAAAACCTAATGCAATTTTAGAAAATGCTTTTCCGATATTTCCCGTTCCAATAATTCCAATTGTTTTTCCGAATAAATCAAAACCTAATAATCCGTTTAAAGAAAAATTTTGTTCACGAACTCTGTTGTACGCTTTATGTGTTTTTCTGTTTAAAGTCAAAATCATAGCCATCGCATGTTCTGCAACTGCCTGCGGAGAATATGCAGGAACACGGCAGACTTTTATATTGTATTTTTTTGCAGCTTCTAAATCTACATTATTAAAACCGGCACAACGTAAAGCAATGATTTTTACATTTTTTTCTGCTAATTGTTTGATAACTGTTTCGTTTACAATATCATTTACAAAAACACAAACAATTTCGCATTCTTCAATTAAAGCCACAGTCTGCGGATTTAATTGTGTTTCAAAGAAATCTAGTTGAAAGCCAAAATCTGCATTATATTTATTAAAGAATGTTTTATCGTAAGGCTGCGTAGAAAAGAAGGCTATTTTATTCATAAATGATTAGATTAAATTCTCAGTTTCAAATTTGTTTATACCTTAAAAATAAGAAATTATCTTCAATAGAGCAGAAATTAAACTATTAATCCACTACTTTTCAATCTGTTAAATAAATTATAAATCTAAATATTAGTTTAAACCATTTGAATTAGATAAAGTCTAATCATTATAAACAATAAAAGAAACTTAGATATGAAAAAATTATTTATTGCAGCTATGCTATTTATTGGAATAGCAAGTTTTGCACAAGACGCAGACCAAAATCCATCTCGTGAGCCAAGAGAAAGAATGACTCCTGAACAACGAAATGAAAAACAACTTAAAAAGTTAACTACAGAACTAAATCTGGATGCAAGTCAACAAGCACAAGTAAAACAGCTGCTGGCAGACAGAAGTGCTAAAGCTGAAAAATTCAGAGAAGCCCGAAAAGACAAAAAAGACAGCAGTACTAAACCAACTGCTGAAGAAAAAGCAGCTTTCAAAAAACAAATGGAAGATGAAGTAGCCGCAAATGATGCTAAAATGAAATCAATTTTAAAAGCCGATCAATATACTAAATGGAAAGCTTTGCAGGAAGAGAAAAAAGACAAAGCAAGAGAAAAAATGAGTGAGCACAGAAAAGATAAAATCTAATCTGATTTAAAAAAAAGAGGCTTAAATAAGCCTCTTTTTGTTTTTTACTATTTAATCGGATTCAATATCAAATCAATTCTTTTGATACAATCTTCGTAATGGTATTTTGTTTCCGTATTTACAGCTCCAGCTTTTGCTGTAACAATTGATTTTCTCAAGGTACTTAATTCTCCACGAACTAACGCTCTTAAATCAGATTGTGATACATTATAGTATATTGCAGATCTATCGGTCGATTTAATTTCTTCCGTCATTAAATAGGCCATTCTGTCAATGTAAGCGCGTTGTAAGTTTCTGCGATAAACCGTTACATTTGAAACAATTGCAGTTTCTTTCCAGATTCCCTTACGAATGTCTTTAAAGAAATCCAAAGCTTTGTAATTATCGCCGCTTAAAATTTCATTGTCCATTAATCTTCCAACTCTTCCTAAAGTCATTAAACTATAAAGCTGTCTTACCTGAAGATTTCTAAACTTTTCTGTATAACCGGCAAATTCGGTATTTTGTAAAGTTTTCGTATTCACAATCCAGGTTGGTGATTCAAAAGCATTTTTCTGAAGCCAGTTCATTGCTTCGGTCTGTTTGGCTTTTGGAACTACTTCATAAACGCTTCCTGCCTGATTGGGCTTTTTGGTATTTTCGTAAATTCCACCAACATTCGTAACCACATGCCCAACATAACGACTCCAGCAATCCAGTAATTCTTTATATAGTTCATCTAAATCTTCATAATTATTAGTGGCTGTACTTGTCCATTCGCTAAGATGACTTGCCACATATTCCAGATTTTTAAGTCCATACGAACTTGCTTTCATTGAATTATTTCCAATATCTTCTGTCTGCGAAGTAGGATCAAAAGCGCTACTTTGTTTCCCGAATTTATAAACAGGATTTCCTGCTTTTTCTAAAATCCATTTATCCAGAGTTGGAATTTCTGCTTCAGGAGATTTTGCAGTTGGAATAACTCTGTATCCCCAATTCAAAGCATAATGATCATAAGTTCCCATTTTTCGAATAAAACGAATGTTTTTATCTCCAGGCTGCGCAATATAATTGAAACGGGCATAATCCATTATACTGGCTGAAATTCCGTTTTGCTGCGTAAAATCTCCGTTTCTGTAACTTTCAACATCATAAGCACAGCTTGCTCCCATATTATGCGGAAACCCTAAAGCATGACCAACTTCGTGAGCAATAACCATTCGCATCATTTCGCCCATTTCTTCGTCACTAGTCTGTAAAGTTCTAGCTGAAGGATTTGCTGCTCCGGTTTCCAGTAAATATCTATTTCTATAAGAACGCAAATGATTGTGATACCAAATTACGTCGCTTTCTATAATTTCTCCGGTTCTTGGATCTGAAACACTTGGTCCAACTGCATTTCGGGTTGTACTTGCTACATATCGAATCACTGAATAACGCACATCTTCAGGACTAAAATCCGGATCTTCTTCTTTTGTCGGGGCATCTTTTGCAATTATGGCATTTTTAAATCCTGCCGTTTCAAAAGGTTTCTGCCATTCTTCAATTCCTTGTTTGATGTATTTTTTCAGTTTTTCAGGGGTTGCAGGATCTAAGTAATACACGATAGGTTTTATTGGTTCTACCAACTCACCTCTGTTATAAGCTTCCGGATCTTTTGGTTCTAATCTCCATCTTCTGATATAAGTTTTCAAATCAGATTTTAGTTCATTGCTTCCGTAATCGTATTGACTCACTGTAAACCAGCCCACACGCGGATCCGCTAATCTTGGTTTCATTGGAACTTCAGGCAGTAAAATCATCGACTGATTCATTTGTATACTAATGGATTCCGATTCTTCTAACATGGAAGGTTTTGAAGCATTATATGTCATGTCTTGAATTACTTCAATATTCATCGGAAAACTTTTCATTGCGGTAATAAAAGTTCTTGAATCATCCAAACCTCTTACTTTATAAGTGTCACGCATTTCTGCTGAAATTCCACTTATTGCTTTTACATCTGTACTGTAAAATTTAGTAACGTCAATAACTGTATTTGCTGAATCTTTACTAAAGGCAACAATATCAAAAGCGTATAAAGTAGGCTCATAATTATTAGCTTTAACCGAAATACTAATCGGCAAAGTATCATTAGCAACCGAATTATACGATTTTGATTTGATTAAGATTTTATCCTGAAAACGCTGCCAGACAATTAACTGCTCATTGGTTTCAGAACCTGCGTTAACATAACCTCCTCCTAAATTCGAAGGAAGTTTTGCCAGTCGGCTTACCAAAAGCATGTCTTTGTTTAAATATTTATTCGGAATTTCGAAATAATACTTTTTATCGACTTTATGAACGGTAAAAAGACCGTCGTCCGAAATGGCATCTTTGGTAATTACTTTATTATAATCTTTGATTGAAGATTCCGGTTTCTTTTCTGGTGGAGCTGCCGGAACCTCTTTTTGATCTTTTTTCTTTTTGCTCTGAGCAAATTGTTTTGAAGGAAATAGCGCAAAAACAGCTATCGTAGATAAAATGAAAAATTTCTTCATTTAACGTTGGTTTAGTTAGTTATTTGACAAACAAAAATAAATTTTACTTACAATCGTACAACAAAGCATGCTTGCATTAACTTTTTATTAACTAAAAAAAATCAGACCTAAAAAAAGGCTCAACTTATTAAAAGTGAGCCTTTCTGATTTATTATTTATTGATTCTAGAATGTTTTCGAAACTTTATCAATAGCATTAATTGTAAAATCTAAATCTTCGTAAGTCAGAGCGTCTGTAATAAACCACGTTTCATAAGCCGATGGCGCAATGTAAACACCTTCCTGCAATAATCCATGGAAGAATTTTTTAAATGTTTCATTGTCTCCTTTTGCAGCCGTTTGGAAATCCGTAACCGGATCTGCGTCAAAATGAACCGAAATCATAGAACCAACTCTGTTGATTGTAAACACAACATTATTCGCTTTTAAAACTCTGTGAATTCCAGCCTCTAAATAAGCTGTTTTTTCTTCTAAACGAGTGAAGATTTCTCTATCGCTATCCAAAGCTTTTAACATTGCTAATCCCGCAGCCATTGCTAACGGATTCCCTGATAATGTCCCTGCCTGATAAACTGGTCCAAGAGGCGCTAAATAGTTCATGATTTCTTCGCGCGCCGCAAAAGCTCCAACTGGAAGTCCGCCACCAATAACTTTTCCGAAAGTCACAATATCAGCATCAATTCCATACAATTCCTGAACTCCTCCGCGTGCTAAACGGAAACCTGTCATTACCTCATCAAAAATCAATAAGATTCCATTTTCGGTACACAAGTCTCTTAAACCTTGCAAGAAACCTTCTTTAGGCACAATACACCCCATATTTCCGGCTACTGCTTCGATAATAATTGCTGCGATTTCTCCTTTATTCGCTTCCACCAATGTTTTTACGTTTTCTAAATCATTGTATTTTGCTAACAAAGTATCTTTTGCAGTTCCTTGAGTAACTCCCGGACTATTTGGCGAACCAAAAGTCACAGCACCGCTTCCCGCCTGAATCAGGAATGAATCAGAATGTCCGTGATAACAACCAGCAAATTTGATAATTTTATCTCTTTTTGTAAATCCGCGAGCCAAACGAATCGCACTCATACAAGCTTCTGTACCTGAATTTACAAAACGTATTTTATCAATATTTGGAACCATAGAAACTGCCAAAGCTGCAATTTCTGTTTCCAGTTCTGTAGGCATTCCAAATGAAGTTCCCAGTTTTGCTTTTTCGATTACAGCATCAACAACCGGCTGATAAGCGTGACCTAAAACCATTGGTCCCCAAGAGTTGATGTAATCTATTAATTTGTTTCCGTCTTCATCATATAAATAAGCACCTTTAGCACTTTTAACAAAAATTGGAGTTCCACCAACCGCTTTAAATGCTCTTACTGGTGAATTTACTCCTCCCGGAATTACTTTTTCTGCTTCAGCAAAAAGCTGACTACTTCTTTTATATAACATTCTTATTTTTGATTTTAGATTTCAGATTTTAGATTCACTGAAAACTTATTTTTTTGGATTTTTAGATTGTTTGAAAACTGAGACTGAACACTAAAAAAACTGAGCACTGATTACTTAACTTTCAACCTCTGCCCGATCGAAATGGCATTATCAGTTAGATTATTTTTCTTTTTTAAATCTTCAACCAATAAATTGAATTTCTTTGAAATCGAATATAGTGTATCTCCTTTTTGAACCTCATATAGATTCGGATCGTATTGATTCATATTGATCTTTGGATCAGAAGCGACATCATAAGATGATTTTTTAGGGGGAGCCGTCGAAGTATTAATCGGCACATAATTTCTTCCTGTAACCTGACAATCATATTGATGCAGATTGTATCTTTCAATATAACTAATTAACTTATCCGGATATTTTGGATCTGTTGCATAACCGCAGGCTCTAAGTCCTTTTGCCCAGGCTTTGTAATCGTCTTTTTCATAAGTGAACAAAGACTCATATCTCTTCTTACCAACCAAAAACAAAGCGTGATCTCTGTAAGATTCTGAGGCCTGAGGATATTTTCTAAAACATTCCTGAGCGGCATCATCATCATGACGAACACTTTCGCCTAACCAGTCTTTATGACATTTTATTCCGAAATGATTATTAGCTTCTAAAGCCAAATCTCCTCTACCCGCACCCGATTCTAAAATTCCCTGAGCCAGAATAATACTCGCCGGAATTCCATAAGTTTTCATGTTTCCCATTGCAATGTCTTTGTATTGCAAAACATAATTATTGATCAAATCGCTGGTAACAACTGTTTTTGATGTAGATTGAATAACCTCAGTTGTGTTATTTGTAGAAGGATAATTTTTGCCAATTGGTTTTACTGGAGTAGTTCTTTTTGCTGCTGCCGTTCTGGTTTGAACTGCTGCCGCTTTTTTAGTCGTCGCGATTGCAGGCTTACTGGAAGAGCAGCTTGCTAAAGCTAATATTACGACAAGTAATACAATTTTTTTAATCATTGGTTTTGAGTATTGGTAATTTTTTCTGCTTCAATTTTATATTCATTCCATCAATTCCCTGTAATCCACCAGTATGAATGAGTAAAATTTTTGAATGTGCGGAAAAATAATTTTTGCTGATTAAATCTATAACGCCAAAAACCATCTTTCCTGTATAAATTGGATCTAAGGGCACTTTTGTCTTTTCGAAAAAAGAATTAATAAATTCAATTAATTCTAAATTTATCTTGCCGTAACCTCCAAAATGATAGTCAGAAATTAAATTCCAGTTATCTTTTTTTGCAAAAATACGAATTTCATCTTTTAAAAAGTCACCTTTTAACGCCGGAAAACCCAAAATCTTCTGATTTGGCAATGCACTCTTAATTAATCCAGAAATCGTACCACCTGTTCCAACTGCACAACAAACGTAATTAAAAACTGAATCTTCATCTGTTAAAATCTCTTCACAACCTTTTACAGCCAATTCATTTGTCCCGCCTTCTGGAACCAAATAGAAATCTCCAAACTTGTTTTTCAGCTTTTCTATAAAAGAGGTTTCATTCTTTAAACGATAGTCTTCTCTCGACACAAATTCAAACTGCATTCCGTTTTCCTGAGCAAATTTCAAGGTTGGGTTTTCTTGGATTTTATCCAACAATTCGTCTCCTCGAATGATTCCAATTGTTTTAAAACCTTGCTCTTTTCCTGCATAAGCAACAGCAGCAATATGATTGGAAAATGCGCCTCCAAAAGTCAGTAAAGTATTTTTGTTTTCGGCTTTCGCCTGAAGTAAATTGTATTTTAATTTTCTAAATTTATTTCCCGAAACAAACGGATGAATTAAATCTTCACGTTTTATGGTCAAAGAAATAGCATTTGGAAAATCAATATTTATAGGTTGATTAAAAACTGGATTCATTTTGATTTGATATAATGTAGAAACTGAAAAAAAGATCGGTTTTTCAAATAATTTAAGTCTCTTTCTTTAGCGTAAGCTTCTCTTTCAAAACTAATATTTCGATAGGCCAAAGCACCATTTTTATATTGAATAAGACGAATGAGATATTCTAAAAAATACCAAACAAAAAACGGAATCACTAAAAGTTCTAATTGTTGTCTTAAATGAATTTTTTCATGATTCACAAAAACTTCATTGGTCTTATCAAAATCATATTTTGCAATTACGAAAGGAAATACAGCCATTCCCCTATATCCTTTTGGAATTAAATATTTGACAACAATCAGAAACATTGGCTGTAAAATTTATAAATTTGTAACTATAAAATTGTTCGATTTCAACAAAATCACAATCAAATATTTATATTTTTGATTTTAATTATTCGAAAAAGAACGCGAAGCAGATTTATGAAAGAGCAAAGTAATGAAAATAAATTAATCGAAGGAGAAGATTTTTACTATACGCCCGAAGGTTATAAATGCTTTACTGAAAAACATCATTTAAAACGTGGTTATTGCTGCAAGAGCGGATGTCGTCATTGTCCGTACGGATATGATAAAAAAACAGGAAGAATAAATAAACCTTCATAAAATTAGAATAACAAAATGAACGTTTTTATCAATAAAAATATACCGGAAGCTGGCATAAAACTGCTTCAGGAAAAAGGGATTAATCTGACTATAAATCCAACAGAGAATGTATTATCCAGAGAAAAGTTTATAAAAATCTGTCAGGAAAATGATGCGCTTTTAAGTGTTGGAACCAATACTCTTTTAGATGAAGATTTTTTTCAGCAATGTCCTAATTTAAAGGGAATCGCTTTGTTTTCTGTGGGATTTGATTCGGTTCATATTCCTTCGGCAAACAGTAGAAAAATCCCAGTTGGAAATACACCTGATGTTTTAAGCAGAGCCACTTCTGACGTTGCTTTTTTATTGATGCAAAGCGTAGCCAGAAAGTCATTTTTTAATCATAAAAGAATTTTAAATGACCAATGGGGAAGTTTTAATCCGTTGGCCAATTTAGGACAGGAACTGTATGGCAAAACTTTAGGAGTATGCGGTTTGGGACGAATTGGTTTCGAAATGGCTCAAAAATGCAAAGCCGCATTTGGAATGAACATTATTTACCATAATCGTTCCCGAAAAGAAGATGCAGAAAAAGAATTGGATGCTAAATTTGTAGATTTTGAAACCTTACTTGCTGAAAGTGATGTTTTAAGTGTTCACGCAAATTACACAGCAGAAAATAACGAACTCTTCAATAGAAATACTTTTGCCAAAATGAAACCAAATTCGATTTTCATCAATACAGCAAGAGGAAAATTTCAAAATGAGGCCGATTTATTTGAAGCATTAACGAATAATATAATTTGGGGAGCCGGACTGGATGTTACCAATCCAGAGCCTATGAAATCTGACAATCCGTTATTAGCTCTGCCAAATTGTTGTGTTTTACCGCATATTGGTTCAGCAACTTACGAAGCGAGAAACGGAATGGCGGTTTGTGCTGCACAAAATATTATAGCGCTTTTTGAAAACAAAAAAATGCCTTTTTGTGTTAACGAAGAAGTGTACTCTTAAATGAGATAATGGGATAATTTGAAAATTAGATAATTGAGGAAATCTCAAATTTTTAAATTGCTTCGCCTGTTCGCTATCGCTCGGGTCCAAATTCCAATCTGAAATCTGAAATCAACAATCTAAAATATCATATATGGATATCCATTCACGAAAATTTAGGATCAAGATCCACAAATCGTATCATAGGTCGGATATCCGTTATCCTTAGTTTTTTTAATTAGAAAATGTGACAAAGTGGATAATTAGATATTTTGCCTAAACGAATATTTCGCTCCGCTGGAGCTTTTGTATTGGGTGATTATTGTTTTCTATAAATATTACGCCTTTCCAAGGCTTTTCTTGATTTATTTAAATTTAATAATGCTCCAGAGGAGCGAAATATTTATAGAAAGAATAAGCCGTTCAGATTTTAGCTCCAGAGGAGCGAAATATTTATAGGAATCGTTTATTCGTTCACGATATATAAGCCCCAGCGGGGCGACATAATAAAAAACAAAAAAATTAATCTGTTGTTAATCTTGCTAAAATACCTTAGCATCTTAGAACCTTAGCATCTCTAAAAAAATGACTTTCAAAGAACAAATACAACAAGGAATTCCTTCTATATTACCTCCAAAGGCGACATACGATCCGGCGATTAATCATGCTCCGAAACGAAAAGAAATTCTTTCGGCAGAAGAAAAAAAGCTGGCACTTAAAAATGCTTTACGTTATTTTGATCCAAAGCATCATGCGGAACTAATTCCTGAATTTTCAGAAGAATTAGAAAAATACGGACGTATATATATGTATCGTCTTCGTCCGGATTACAGAATGTACGCAAGACCAATCGAAGAATATCCTGGAAAATCATTGCAGGCAAAGGCCATTATGCACATGATTCAGAACAATCTGGATTATGCCGTGGCGCAACATCCGCACGAATTGATTACGTATGGTGGAAACGGAGCGGTTTTCCAAAACTGGGCGCAATATTTATTGACAATGCAATATTTGTCTGAAATGACAGATGAGCAGACTCTAACGATGTATTCCGGTCATCCAATGGGATTATTTCCTTCTCATAAAGAAGCACCAAGAGTTGTGGTAACAAACGGAATGGTAATCCCAAATTATTCAAAACCGGACGATTGGGAAAAAATGAACGCACTTGGAGTTTCTCAATATGGACAAATGACTGCAGGAAGTTATATGTATATTGGACCGCAGGGAATTGTACACGGAACTACGATTACTGTTTTAAACGGTTTTAGAAAAATAAAACAAAATCCTGAAGGGAGTTTATTTGTTACTTCCGGGCTTGGTGGAATGTCCGGCGCACAGCCAAAAGCCGGAAATATTGCGGGTTGTATTACGGTCTGCGCCGAAGTAAATCCGAAAATCACCAAAATCCGCCACGAACAAGGATGGATTAACGAAGTCGTAACTTCTACAGACGAATTGGTTGCAAGAGTAGCTTTAGCGAAAGCGAATAAAGAAACCGTTTCGATTGCTTATTTAGGAAATGTAGTGGATGTTTGGGAACGTTTTGATCAGGAAAACATTAAAATTGATTTAGGTTCAGATCAGACTTCACTTCATAATCCTTGGGCTGGTGGTTATTATCCTGTTGGAATTTCTTTTGAAGAAGCAAATGATTTAATGGCTAATAATCCAGAATTATTCAAACAAAAAGTTCAGGAAACGTTACGTCGTCATGCAGCTGCAATCAACAAACACACCGCAAAAGGAACTTACTTTTTTGATTACGGAAATGCATTTTTATTAGAAGCTTCACGTGCAGGAGCCGATGTAATGGCACAAAATAATATCGATTTTAAATATCCAAGCTATGTTCAGGATATTATGGGACCAATGTGTTTTGATTACGGATTTGGTCCTTTCCGTTGGGTTTGTACTTCCGGAAAACCAGAAGATTTACTAAAAACAGATAAAATTGCCTGTGATGTTTTAGAAGAAATGGCTAAAACGGCTCCAAACGAAATTCAGCAGCAAATGCAGGATAACATCAAATGGATTAAAGGTGCTCAGGAAAATAAACTGGTTGTAGGTTCACAAGCAAGAATTCTTTACGCTGATGCCGAAGGAAGAATTAAAATTGCAGAAGCTTTTAATCAGGCGATTGCAAAAGGAGAAATTGGTGCAGTAGTTTTGGGGCGCGATCATCATGACGTTTCAGGAACGGATTCTCCATACAGAGAAACTTCAAATATCTATGACGGTTCTCGTTTTACAGCCGATATGGCGATTCATAACGTAATTGGAGACAGTTTTAGAGGAGCAACCTGGGTATCCATTCATAACGGCGGAGGCGTTGGCTGGGGAGAGGTTATAAACGGTGGATTTGGTATGGTTCTTGATGGTTCTACTGAGGCTTCAAAGCGTTTAGCATCAATGCTTTTCTGGGATGTTAACAACGGAATTTCAAGACGAAGCTGGGCCCGAAATGAAGGTGCTGTTTTTGCCATAAAAAGAGCAATGGAAGTTGAGCCTTTATTAAAAGTAACTTTACCTAATATAGTTGATGAAAATTTACTAAATTAATAGAACATTTAATTCCTAAAAATATGAAAACACTTAAGTTAATTCCGTTTTTCCTGCTGTTGATTCTTTCTTCATGCAGCAGTGTTACAGTTTATTCTGATTACGACAAAACTGTCGATTTTGCGCCTTATAAAACATACGCTTACTTTAAGCCCGGAATTGACAAGGTTGAGATATCCGATTTAGATAAAAGAAGAATTCTTCGCGCTATTGATGATCAAATGCAGGCTAAAGGTTTTACCAAAAGCGACAATCCTGATATGTTGGTAAACATCTTTACAAAATCAAGAGAACAAGTCGATGTAAACCAATTTAGCGCTGGCTGGGGTTATGGCTGGGGCTGGGGCTGGAATCCATGGATGATGTATGGAAACCAAACTACTGTTTCGACTTCTACAGAAGGAACTTTATATATTGATTTAATCGATGCTAAAAAGAAAGAAATGATCTGGCAAGGTGAAGGAATTGGTACTTTGACTAGAAACATTGACAAGAAAGATGAAAGAATTGCTGAATTTGTAGGCAAAATTTTGGCTCAATATCCGCCTGTGAAAAAATAATTATTTACTTTTGCTATTCAATCAGCTAAAAAAATGAAAAACTTTAACAACATTATTATCGCTATTATTAGCATTATTGCAATTCAGCAATAATGGCGAGGTGTTATATAAGTTTGTAAAATATAATTTATAGAAACCTCCCAATTGGGAGGTTTTTTATTTTAAAAACAATTTAAAAGTCGCCACGAATTACACAAATTTCCACGAATTATTTTTTCTTTAAAATAATTAAAATTAGTGTCGATTCGTGTAATTAGTGGCAAAATACAAAAACATCATGAGTTTATTTAACGAAGTACTTAATGCAAAAAAGCAACTAGAAGATGTAGTGGCAGCTACTCCTCTAACCCAAAATTTAAATCTTTCAGACGAATTTAAATCGATGATTTTATTAAAAAGAGAAGATTTACAAATTGTTCGGTCGTACAAAATTAGAGGGGCTTACAACAAGATTTCTTCGTTAAACGAAAAAGAAAGTGCAAACGGAATTGTCTGCGCCAGTGCTGGTAATCATGCACAGGGAGTTGCTTATTCCTGCAATCTTCTTAAAATAAATGGTAAAATTTATATGCCAAAAACAACTCCAAAACAAAAAGTAAAACAAGTACAATTGTTTGGAAAAAAGTTTGTTGAAATTGTTTTGACCGGAGATACTTTTGATGATGCTTATGCTTCGGCAACCGCAGATGCCATCAAAAATCACAAAACTTTTATTCATCCTTTTGATGACGAAAAAGTAATTGCCGGACAAGGAACTGTTGGCTTAGAAATTCTGGAAAATTCCAAAGAACCTATCGATTATGTTTTTGTTCCAATTGGCGGTGGTGGATTGGCTTCGGGTTTGTCTGAAGTTTTCAGACACTTAAGCCCTAATACTAAAATCATTGGAGTTGAGCCAAAAGGAGCTCCCTCAATGAAAACTTCTATTGAAGAAAATAAAAACACACCTTTAAAAACAATCGACAAATTTGTGGACGGTGCCGCAGTAAAACAAGTTGGCGATAAAACTTTTGAAATCTGCCGTTATAATCTGGAAGATATTATTTTGGTTCCCGAAGGAAAAGTCTGCACGACTATTTTAAGATTATACAATGAAGAGGCTATGGTTGTCGAACCTGCAGGAGCATTGACGATTGCTGCGTTGGATTTTTATAAAGATAAAATTAAAGGCAAAAATGTAGTTTGTATTGTCAGCGGAAGTAATAATGATATCGAAAGAACGGCCGAAATAAAAGAACGTTCTTTATTGTATGAAGGCTTAATGCATTATTTTATGATTCAATTTCCACAGCGTCCGGGAGCTTTAAAAGAATTCGTAAATAATATTTTAGGTCCGGATGATGACATTACTTATTTTCAGTTTGCCAAGAAAAATAGCCGTGAAAAGGGCTCTGTTGTTGTTGGTTTAGAATTGAAAAACAAAAAAGACATCATGCCAATTAAACTAAAAATGACACAAAACGGCTTTGAATTTCAATATTTGAATGATAATCAGGATTTGTTTACGCAATTGATTGGATAATCGTTTTCAAAATGATAATTGTCAGTAAATAAAAAAGAACTTATGGTGTATTTTTGCAGCTTAACTTTAGAATAAATACAATGGCAGATTTAAAAGATATTTCCACCATAGAAGACATTCAGCAAATGGTAAACAGCTTTTATGCAAATGTTAGAAAAGACGATTTAATTGGTCCTATTTTTAACGATAAGTTGCAAGATCGATGGGAACCGCATTTGCAAAAAATGTATAATTTCTGGCAGACTATTCTTTTTGATGTTCGCGCTTATTCCGGAACACCTTTTCCGCCGCACAAACAATTGCCTGTTGATAAAACGCATTTTGATCGCTGGATTGCCATTTTTAATACTACAATCGATTCACAGTTTGCAGGTCCAATTACCGAAGAAGCTAAAATGAGAGCTACAAATATGGCGTTTATGTTCAGCCACAAAATTGAATATTTCAGAAATGCTGAAAATGAAATGAGAAATGCAATAAAAAAATCTTAGAAGATTTCTCTCAAATAGAAAGCAGAACTTTATATTTGGCTAAATGAATTAAACCCAAATCTATATTCTTTTATTTATGAAAAAAGTAATTTTCTTTATTGCAATCTGTTTCTCATTTTCAAATCAATTAACAGCACAATCTCAAGCATCAGCTTCTAATTTATACAAAGGAACCGTTGATGGTAAAACTCCCGTAACCTTTTATATTAAAACGCAAGAAAATCAATGCACTGCTGACTTAGACTATATTGCAATTTACCGTTATAAATCAAACAAATGGATTTATCTGAATGTTACACAGAACAGAAAAGTTGAAAATGAATTTATCATGGTTGAACATGGTTTTAGCGGTGCTTTGATGTTAAAGAAAGTAGGAAATACTTTTTCCGGTTTATGGATTAGCCCTGACACTAAAAAACAGCTAAAAATAGAAGTAAAAGAAACTTCAATGACCAAAAAAGAAATTGAAAGCTATGAACAGACTCTGGAAAGAGTAAGTTTCGAAAATAACGACTGCTAAATCCATCACTTCTCTCTTTTATTAAAAGCTTACAAAAACGCAATAAAAAGTAATTTCAAATAAAAATATTGTGATGAAATGTAAAAATTAGAGGTCTAAATTTGTAATTTTACATTTTAATCTACAACGTTTCGAAATGAATCCAAATATTGAAACCAATCCGTTATTAGAAAGATTGCCTAAACATTTACAGCAATTTATTAAACCTCAAGATTATAGCGATTACAGTCCTATCAATCAGGCGGTTTGGAGATATGTTATGCGCAAGAATGTAGATTATCTTTCTAAAGTAGCACATCATTCGTATTTGGAAGGTTTACGTAAAACGGGAATCGAAATAGATTCTATTCCGAGTATGTACGGCATGAACCGAATTCTAAGCGAAATTGGCTGGGCAGCGGTTGCCGTTGACGGATTTATTCCACCGAATGCTTTTATGGAATTCCAGGCTTATAATGTTCTGGTTATTGCTTCGGATATTCGACAATTGGAACATATTGAATATACTCCTGCTCCGGACATCATTCACGAGGGAGCCGGCCACGCTCCTATTATTGCCAATCCAGAATATGCGGAATATTTAAGACGTTTTGGTGAAATTGGCTGTAAAGCGATTTCTTCTCATAAAGACTATCAAATGTATGAAGCGATTCGTCTGCTTTCTATTTTAAAAGAAGCCGAAGATACTCCGCAGGAAAAAATTGACGAAGCTGAAAAAGCAGTGGCCAATTTACAAAATGATATGGGCGAATTGTCTGAAATGGCTCAAATTCGAAATTTGCATTGGTGGACAGTTGAATACGGCTTGATCGGAACGGTCGAAGATCCAAAAATATATGGCGCTGGATTACTTTCTTCAATTGGCGAAAGTGCACACTGTATGACCGATAATGTGAAGAAAATCCCTTATGATATTTCGGCGGCTAATCAGAATTTTGATATTACACAATTACAACCGCAGCTTTATGTGACACCTACTTTTTCTCATTTAAGTTTGATTCTGGAAGAGTTTGCTAACAAAATGGCTTTACGTACCGGAGGGCTTTCGGGAATTAAAAAACTGATTCAATCGAATGCTTTAGGAACAATTGAATTGAGTACTGGTTTGCAGATTTCGGGAGTTTTTACGAATGTTATTGAAGAAGAAGGGAAACCGGTTTACATTCAGACTACTGGAAAAACAGCTTTGGCTTACCGTGAAAAAGAATTAGTCGGCCACGGAACTTTAACCCATCCACACGGATTTGGAAGTCCGATTGGGAAACTGAAAGGTTTTAATCTAGCGATTGAAGATATGAGTCCGAAAGATTTACAGGCTTACAGCATTGTTGAAGGCGAAAAGATAAAACTGGAATTTGAAGGCAATATTATTGTGGAAGGTGAAATTATTACCGGCTCCAGAAATCTTCATGGAGAAATCATTCTAATCAGTTTTAAAAACTGCACGGTTACTCATGGCGAAACTCTTTTGTTTGAGCCTGAATGGGGCAATTATGATATGGCAATTGGTAAAAAAGTCATTTCTGCTTTCTCTGGCCCTGCCGATGTAAATAGTTTTGACTTAATTAATATTGTTCCGTCAACCAAAACCATCAAAGCAAAACATACTGATGAACGCGATGAACTAGAGCATTTATATGCAACTGTTCGCGAAATCAGAAATAATAAATCTTCTAAAACAGAATTGAAAACTGTTTTTGAAAAACTTAAAAATAGTCATTCAAATGACTGGCTTTTAGCTGTTGAAATTACAGAACTTTTGAAAGATTCTGACGAGAAACAGCTTTTACAGGAAGTATTGGTTCATTTAGATCAACTGAAAGTCAATCGTCCTGAAATTGCGCATTTGGTTGCTGGCGGACTGGATTTGATTTTTGATAGTTCTATGCCTAATTTGCCACAAAGGCGCTAAGGTTTTTAAGGTTTTGTTTCACGCAGATTTTGCAGATTAAAGCTGATTCTGCAGATTTTTAAATCTCGCAAAGACGCAGAGTCGCAAAGTATTTTACTTAAAAAGTTTCCTTTGCGACTCTGCGTCTTTGCGAGATTCTTTTATAGCTTTGATCCCAAATCCTGACTTAATTCAGTTTCAGATTCAATAGTTTTTCCGTTGTATTGCAGTTTCCACCCCATTGAATTGGTCATGATTAAAATCTTAGACAATTCACTGATTAATCTGTTTTGAGCATTTGTTTTTAGGGTTGATTTTTCGATTTTCTTGGCTAAGTTCGCCTTTACCGATTTGTTGATTTTATTGTAATCGTCTCCCGTAAACGGATTCAGTTTGCTTTGCTCTACATCATAAAACTGAATATCCGGATTAATCGTAATTTCTTCTTTTGGGATATTTAAAATCGTAATGGTTTTATTTTTTTCGTCAATATCGTATTTCATTTGATGTAAATCGTAGGCAACTGTGACATTTGCATTTACGACAACCAATGCTTTTTTCTCGAAAGAAATCATGTCTAAGAAATATTTCTGCTGATTTTTATAGGTGATCACTTCTGAAAAATGTCCTTCGGTTACAACCAGTTTTCCAACGTTGAGAATCTGCTGTTGAATTAAATTGGTGTTATATTGAATGTCAGAATCGTCTTCTTTTTTAAACTGGCAATATTTAAAAGCCAGAACAATGACTAAAACGATTACACTAACACCAATAATTCTTTTGATTAAGTTTTGCATTCCTCTAAAATATTTTAGACCAATTTACTTCTTTTTTTAGTTTTTTTCGCCACGAATTTCACGAATTACACTAATTTTTTGGAATACTTAAACTAAAAATTCTTCGAATTTTTAGTCATGAAATTAAAGATAAGCAAAAGATGAAATTCGTGTAAATCCGTGAAATTCGTGGCAAACAAAAAACGTTTAGAAAGGATATCCAATAGCGATATTCAGGATCAGGTTGTCTTTTCTCCAGGAACTGCTTCCGAAATTTATGTCGTCAATAACCCATCTTTGTCCGTCTGGAAGAGCTGGATTTCTTAGTGGAATTGCTAAATCTGTTCTTAAAATCAAGAATGACAAATCAAAACGTAAACCGGCCCCTGCACCAACAGCAATTTCTTTCATAAAATCTTTTGAAATTTCAGCTCCGGGTTTGTTGGGATCAGCATGCAAAAGCCAGATATTACCGGCATCCAAAAATACTGCACCTCTTACAATACTAAAAAGTTTTGCTCTGTATTCGGTATTAAATTCTAATTTCAAATCGGCTGATTGATCTGGTGTATAATTAATGTTGGTTGTGGTTTCTGGAATCACATAACTTCCCGGACCTAACGTTCTGGCTCTAAAAGCTCGAATACTGTTGGTTCCTCCTACTACAAACTGTTTAGAAGCCGGCATTGTATTCGAATTTCCGTAGGCAAATCCTGCTCCTACAATTAATCGGCTGGCAAGTTCACTTTCTTTTCCTAGTTTTAAATAATGTCTGAAATCGGTTCTGATTTTTACGTATTGACTAAATGGAACATCGAATATTGTTTTTACTTTATCCGGATAATCGGCACCAGTTACCAAACCTGTAATATTACCCGCCAAATCTAATTCACCATTAAAATAGATGGTATTTTTTCGGCGTTTTTGCATCGTATTGGTGTACGTATAATTGTAAGTAGGACCAAAAATTAATTGTTTTTCAATTACTTTTCCTAATGCAGGATCTTGTTGAATATCTTCTAGATATTCGGCTGTAACATGATTTGGACTCACATACGTCACATCAATTACATTCAGCTGGTGTTCTTTTCGGATATTTTCTTTCCACAAATAACCAAAGGAAGTATTAAAAGAATTCAGCGCATACAACTGCGTTCGTTTTTGATATTCATAACGAATCGTTGCTTTGGTTCTTGGTACATATTCGCTGTTTCCTTCGATATTAAAAGGCGTAATAAATCTTGGCCAGGTCAAACTGACTTCCCCTCCAAGTTTATAAATATTCTTTCCCTTATTAACTCCACCCAACTGAAAATCGGCACCTCCAAAAATCGAGGCTGTAAACAATTCTGCTCCGCGAAGGAAGTTTCTATTATTCCAATTCAAATTTAATTCCGTACCTGTATAACTTGCCGAGTTGGTTTTACCCAAAACCTCAACACGAATAAATTTTTTAGGTAAAAGTGTTAGGTAATAATAAGAATCCAAAGCATTGTCGATACTGTCAGAAGGCTTGAATTCATTTTTAACAAAACTGAACGTTCCTAGGTTTACAAAACGATTCAAAGTCAAATTATGATCAGTTCTATTATATAAATCGCCTTTTTTGAAATAAATTGTTCTATCGTAAACTCGCGGTTTAAAAGTTTCTGCCGTATCAATAATCGTAAAATCTTTATACTGTGTTATATTCTTTTTTCTGTAAACCATGCTATCGTTCGCCAGAGAATAATTCGGATAAACAAAAATGTTATTTATGGTATAAGCTCTTAAGGCTTTTGCTGGAGTTTCGTCTTTAATAACCAATCTAATTTTTACTTCATGATCGCCTTTACTACTGTCTACTTTTGCCAAAAGATAATCCGGACTGAAATAGTAATACCCTTTTTCTTTCAATCTGGCATCGATACGTTCTCTTTCTGCTTTTATAGCATCCAAATCGTAAGGTTTTCCAACTTTCAACAAACTGCGTCTGCTTGATCTGGCGATTATTTTTGACATTTTTAAAGAATCATCCGGAAAAGTCACGCTTTTAATGATGTATTGTTTTTTGGGAACAACGGTATATTCTGCTGTTACTCTTTTATTATTTACAGTAGAATCGGCACTGACACGAGTTTTAAAATAACCTCTGTTTTCTGTAAAGTTTCGTAAAACCGAAGCATTATAATCTAAATCGACTTTGCTAAAAAGCACCGGCTCTTCTCCCACTTTAGTTCGAAGCCAATATCTAAATCCTTTTTGTTTTTTGGGCTCTCCGGCAATATTATAAAACCATAATTTTGGACGTAAACCTAAAAACGTTTTATTTGGTTTTGGACGAAGAAGACCTTCCAGCTCGGTTTGTAATGCTTTTCTATCTTTCTTTTTCATGATAGAATCTTTTACTTTTACCGAACCGCCCGTGTAGAGCAAATCGCCTTCAGGAAGATATTTTGTATTACTGCATCCAAAAACAAAAAAAAGGGATATCAGTACAAAATACTTTGTAATATGATTTCTTATATGATTATGTTTTTTGTTCATTTCCTTCAATTTGATTTTCCTGCAATTTTTACTTCTCTTTCTCTTCCTTTTTTTTCTGTTTTTCTTTTTCTTTTCGAAGTTTTTCTTCTCGAATTAATTCTTTTTCTTTTTCAGTTCGATGGAAAAGCTCTCTGAATTTATTGTAACTCATCGTAATAATAAAAGCAACACCTGTTTCTACCACCTGTCCTTCTACTGCGACCTGATATTGATTTTTTCTGTAGGCACGAACAATATATCTGCCGTCTTTTGTAAGCTGATAATCTAACGCTACATCACCGGCAATATTGGTGCTTTCCTCATTGGCGCGCTCTGCACCTTCTACTCCAAAACTGCTTCCAACAGTTACTTTCAATCTGTCATCCAACAGTTTTTTAGAAACTTCTACATTCAGATCGGTTCTGTTTTGCATAGTTCCAGAAGTATAATCTTCAGACGATTCTAAATCAAAATTGACTTCAAATCCTGTAATTAATTCACCTGCCAGATTATTCAATTGCTGTGAAAGAATCTTACTCACACTTTGTCTTGCGAAAGATTCTGCATTAACGCCACCGCTTTCACTTTGAAAAGGGTTTTCTCCCACAAATCGGTTTAATAATAAAAGCGCAAAAACCTGTTTGTTCAATTCGGCAGGATCTTGTTCTAATTGTTTCAGTTTGGTTTGTGTTAATGTAACTACATCTGTAGAAACATTATAATTTCCATCTGGCAATACAATTCCAAATGAAATTTCAGGTTTCATCAGTTCTCCGTTCATTTTCAATAAAGTCTGAAACGGAAGTTTTTGTTTGTATGTATTTCTTTCTGCTGTATTATCAGTTGGAATTTGGTTACCTAATAGATCAATCGGAGCAGCATCAACCTTATAAATAGCCGTAATGCTTACATTTGCCATAGTTGGTTCACCATTCCAGGTAATATAACTTCCTTCCTGAATATCAAATTTTCTTTTGATTCCGTTAAAATTCATTTGATAAGCTCCATCCGAGAACTCATATTTTCCAGTCAATGTTGTTTTTCCGGACTGATCAATTCCACCGACCAATTCCGCTTCTCCTTTCAGGTTCAGATAATCACCGTTTGATTTATCAATCAGCAAAGTCAATTCGGCTTCTTTGTCAATCGTAATAGCAACATTCACGTTCATTCCTTTTAGTTCCGACTGATCCAATTTAGTCTGCATTTCAACCGTTTGTTTCAGATACATATTATCTTCATCAACAAACTCCACGATTCCTTCACGATCTGCAATTGACGGATCTGACTGTGGCATTACAACCGTAAACTTGGTTTCTTTATTTATTTTTAAGGTTCCATCCACAACCGGACTTTCTAAACTTCCTTTGATATTCAGTTTCGTATCCAAAAATAAATCGCCGTAGAACAAATCATTGTCGGCGGCTTTAGAATGAATCGCTCTAAAATCATTGGCTTCAACCAAAAGGTTAAAATTGTACTTTGTAAAATCAGCTGACTGAACGGTTCCATTGACAAACAATTCATTGTCATTTTCATCTAAAAGAGAAAACTTATCAAACGAAATTACTCCTTCATTGAAAGTGATTTTTTCTTGTCCCGTTTTAAAATACGAATTCAATTGTGTTACTCTGAAACCGGCATCATTAAAATTCAATTCTCCATTCACTTTTGGTGCAGAAGTATTTCCTGTCACCTTGAAATTTCCAAACAGAAAACCGTTTCCTTCTGTAATATTCCCCATACTGAACCCTTGAATACTTTTGATGTACAGCTTATTAATCGCCATATCTAAATCAAAAGTCCCTTCCGCAATTTTATATTCTCCAGTGAGTTTTACATCATTTCCTTCATTGCTTAAAACTACATTTGCGGCAAGTGTATCTTCGGTTTTATTATTTACTTTTATTTCTAAATCACCAACTTTTTCTCCTTTAAAAGTAAAATCGTCTATTTTTAAATCGGATGTAAAAGTGGGTTTGGTCATTACATTTTCGACCAAAGCATTTCCGTTAATTAATCCCTGCATTAACAGTTCGTCTTTTTTAACCATGTTCATAATGGTTTCGATTTTGAAATTCACAAAATCAACCTGAAGCGGTGCATTATTTTGAGTTCCCTGCGATTGGATTTTTAATTCGTTTCCGGAATTGCTAAGGAAAAATTTATTGATATAAAGTCGGTTATCTCCAAATTCGATTGCGTTTTCCGGATCGACAGTCCATTTATCATAATTTAAAACAAAACTGTCTGCATCGATTTTAAAGATGTTTTTGGAGTCTTCATGATTCAGGTTTCCGGCAATAAAATACTGCTGTTTTTCTTTGGCATCTTTCACTTCCAAAGCATACGTTAATTCATTATTTTCTACTTTTCCTAATAAACTCGTAAACGGAATTTTAAGCGAACCGCTTTCTATAGTCGCCACAGAAACCAAATATTCCAGCGCATTTTCTTTGGTCTCGATATTTATTTTTCCGTCAGAAATAGTATTTCCTCCATAAACAATACGCGGAATTGTTCCTTTTACTTCTAATGAATCGGCTTGGCTGTTGTATTTTCCGTTTATGCTAAAAGGTTCTAAACTCGTTAATTTTGGCAATAATTTCAAAAGCACAGGATCATTGTCCACTTTCAAAGTAAAGGCTAGTCTTTGTTCATCTGATTCGGCGTTGACTTTAGGATTTTGAAGATTAATATATTTAGATAATGATTTTTGAACCGAATTGGCCAAAGTCGTCAATTTGTATTTTCCGATTACTTCTGCTTTTAGAAACTGAGACGAAATTTTAATCGAATTGCTGTCTTTGTCTGCAAACGCAAAAACACGGATAGAATCTAAAACAATTGGCTCTTTGTCCTGTAAAATCTGAATATTGGATAAGAACACTTTTCCGTTCAGAAAATCCGGATTACTGTTGGCGATATCAGCATCTACATTTCCACGGAGTTTCATTGGACCGGCATGCAGATTTAGTTTTTCTAAATCGGCTATATCGAGATTTAATTTCAGTTTTACAGTTGGATATTTGTCTTTTGTATCGCCTGAAGCTGTTAAATTAAAATTCAGATTTGGATCTTCCATTCCTGATTTCACTGCAAAAGAACCGTTTTCGATATTTCCTTTCAGCGTTAAATCTTTATACGTATATCTGTTGAAAACTGCTTTCTGAACAATTCCGTCAATAGCTGCATTTGCCGTTTTAGGATCTAAACCGTTTCCTTTAACTTTCGCATTAAGCGTTATTTTTCCAATCGAATCATTTTTGATTAATCGTCCAAGATCAAACTCATTTAAGGAAACCGTCGCATCGTATTTTTCTCTTTTTTTAACACGCTGATCAAATAAAGCATCCACTTTTGCATTTCCAAAACTGCTATTTAAAGCTAAATTGGTTTTGAAGTTTTGAACTGAACCTTTGAATTTTCCCTGTAAACTCAACTGCGAAGGAAGCTGAATGTTTTTTGGAATTGTTCCTGCCGGCACGAACATATTAATATCTTTTGCTGTGCTCGAAATCTTTTTAATATCCAGATCGTAATACGCTTTCTCAGCATCGGGCAATCCGGTAATTTTCCCCGACAAGGAAACTTTTGTCGTTCCAATTCCGCTCATTTCAAATTTGGAAATATTCAGATCTTTTACTTTTCCGCTTACACGGCTATCCACAGACAAAATTGCGTTTGGATTGCTCTTAAACGGATTGGTGTTTTGAAGCGTTGGAACAAACAATAAAATGTCTTTGAAACCAATTTTGCATTCTTTCAGATTGGCATCAATAGCCAGATTTCCTAAAGCTTTCTGCAGTGCATCAAGCGATTTGTATTCAGCTTTAATTTTATCCTGAACAAGTGTTTGCGGAGTTTTTAAATACAGATTCTCTAAGGATGCATTTTTTGGTCCGTAGAAAAAATTAGTTTTTAAAGACTGGATTTGCAAACCGCTTTTTTCGTTGACTGTAAGTTTGTTTATATTTCCCGAAATGGTATCATTTCCATAATACAATTTCTCTGCTTCGAAGTTGAATTTACTCAAATCCAAATGACTGTAATCTAAACCTTTTGCGACAGGTTTTGACTGCATATCATCAAATTTGAAGGCGACATTCTGGATATCAACCTTATTTAATTTTGCTTTCCAGCCCGCTTGTTTTATGGCTGTTGTATCCAGGTCAGGGGCTTGAATCTGCTTATCTTTTGCACCAAGACGTAAATTTCCTTTAAGATTTTTAACTTCAAAAGTATTAAAATCCAAAAACTGTTTATTAAGATCAATCTCATTTACTATTAATTTTAAATTTCCTAAGCTAATACCCGAATTTAGTTTCGAATCTTTATTATCATATAAAATATCGATTTTAGACAAAGCTATTTTGTCTAACGCCAATTTAAAATCAGGACGTTTCGAAATCGTATCAACTGTTTTTACTGAAACTTCAGCAATTTTCTCGACTACATCCTGATCTAAAACTACTTTTAAGCCATTTAAATTGATTGTCGGAATATTAAAATCCATCTGATCCAGATCAAACTTCTTGAATTTGGTATCAAAATGCGTCAGGTTTACCCGAATATCATTTTTAGCGAAATCATCCTTAAAGTTAAATTTAACCTGATCGAGGTTTACTTTGACAACCGAGATTTTGAAAGGTTTTGCATTTGGATCCTCTACTTTTGGTTCTTTGGATTCGAATGCTTTTATGATGTAATCGAAATTAAAAACACCGTCTTTATTTCGGGAAATATTGGCTTTCACATTTTCAAGTGAAACCGAATTGATTTCAAGTTCACTGCTAACGAGTTTAAAAAGATCAACATCAACCTCTAATCGTTTACCGGCCAGCAAAGTATCTTTTTTTTGATCTTCAAAATAAAAACCTTCCAGAACTACATCTTTTGGAAATTTTATCGAAATATAATCTAAGGAAACTTTGGTTTTTATTTTACCCTGAAGGTAGGTGATCGCTTTATTTTTAACGAAATTCTGAACCGACGGAACCTGAATTAAAATGATAAGAAGTAATAAAAGTGCAATTACAGAAACCACGCACCACATGAGGATACGAAGTGTTTTTTTAAGAAAATAAGCGGGTTTCTTATTCATACGTCAATAAAATCGGTTCGATTAAAATTGCTTCTGAAAAAAGCAGGGTTAGACATCTTACAAAAATGTAAAATTTAAACCTTAACAATTTACATAATTCTGAGCAATTATTCTAAAATTTTATTGTTGTTTTTTGCCACGAAGACGCTAAGACGCGAAGTTTTGAGTTGTTTTTTGCCACAGATTACACAGATTAACACAAATTAAAATAAAGCTGGATTATTAAAAAAAACTTGAAATCTTTATAATCTGTGGCAAAAAAAAGTCGGCTAATTTTTAAACTGTTGGTTTTAACCAGTCACTGCGATTAGAATTTAATATGCGGTAATTTTTCTCCCAGCTGATTTATTTTCTGCTGAAGTTTTGCTAAAAATTTTTGATGTTGTTCTGATTCCGGATTGAAACTTCTGTGACGCAGACTTTTTTGAATTTCATCTACTTCCTGCATTGTTGCTGTACTTTCCTGTGAAATATAATTTTCACTGAAAAGTTTCCAGATATAATCAATTGCAATTTGGTTGGGATGTAACATATCTTCGTTGTAAAAACGATAATCGCGAAGTTCATCCATCATGATCTCGTAGGAGGGAAAGTATTCAGTGATCAGTTTTAAGTGTTCAGTTCTGAGAACCGAATGCAGAGCTGTAAACAAATGTGATTTACTTAATTGATTTTCTGTAAAACCGTCTTTAATATGTCTTACAGGTGAAATCGTAAAAATAAAATTGATTTTCGGATTTATTGTCTGAATTAAATCAATTGTATTTTGAATGCTTTTTTGGATTATTTCTACTGATAACAATTCTTTTGAAAATTGTTTCTGCGGTACTTTATGGCAATTAGCCACTACTTCGTCTTTCTCCAGAATTTTATAAATCCAGGCAGTTCCAAAAGTAATAATGAGATGCGTTGCTTCTTTAAGTTGTTTGTGTGTTTCTGAAATCGCTTTATTAAGTGTCTCCAGCAATTCTTGTCGGTCAGCATTGCTTAGATCAGAATGTACTTCAAAAGAATTCCAGCGTTCGTTGTGAAAGAAAACGTCTTTTTCTTCAAATACTTCTTCTTTACAAACTCTTCCAAATAATTTGGCTATTGAAACCGGATTAAAAATAATCCCAAACGGATTGGTTTCGTTTTGGAATTTAAAATAATCAAATTTCTCCGCCATGTTTTCTGCAAAACAGGAACCAACAGAAAGTATTTTCGAATGATAATCGATTGGCGAATTACTTTTTGAAATGGGAATTGGAGTTCTGAATTGCATGAGAATTTATTTGAACACGAATTTCGCCAATTATCAGCAATAAAAAAACCAAATACAGAAAGTATTTGTTTTTTTTAAAAGATTAATAGTTAAATATAGCACCTCCGGCAGAGGCTCCTGTTCCATCAAAATTTTTCCTCTCTATTGGAAAATCATTTTCATCGTAATCATAAGTATAGGTAATTAAATAATCTGAAGTTTCTTTATTTCCTGTAGTCTTTGTAACAGTTCCTGCTATTTTAATAACATTATTGACTGATAAATCATGTTCTCTGTCTAATAGCAAATTGTATCCTACTACATTTTTCAACGGACTATTTTTGGTATCATACTCATAATTGTAAACCGAAAAAGTATCGAAATTTTTCACTTCAGACTTTACTAAATTTCCAGATTTATAAATAAGTGTACCTGAAAAAGCCGTTTTTTCTTCTACTCTTTTTATTGAATTTCTGTAAAATTCCTGAAAAGTAACGGTATTATCATTATTATGAACATATTTTATTTTATAATATTCTGTATCATCTTTTCCCGTCCAATTAACAGAAGAAGCTAACTTTCCATTAGTATAGGAATACTCGATTGTAAATTGTATTGACTTATCAGAATTGAATTTTTGCAATTTAGTTACAAAATTACCAGTGTAAGTATATTCAGTAAATGCACCATTCATATAATTTTCTCTTAAAATCTTATTGTTTTCATATTCTATATTACTAACTCCCAAAGAAGATAAACCAAGAGTAACTATTCTACTAGGCTTTTGAGCGGGAATAGAGTTTTCATCTGGAGAAGAATTATCATCATTTGAGCAAGACACTAAAGAAATCGCTATACAGAATAGTAATATTATTTTTTTCATTTAAATAGAATTAAATCAGTAAGTATACTCTATATCAAATTCAACATTTCCGCCATTAGAATATGATCTGTTTTTTGTTGGATAATTCTTGTCATCATAAGTGTAGTCTCTTAAAAAAATAGCGGGATTAGAAGTCGGAGAAGGCTTGTTGATAATTTTTACAACATTGTTTTTACCAATTTCTCTGATTTCATCCAACAATAAATCTAAACCTAAAATGTTTTTTAAAGGATTGCTTTTAGTATCGTATTCATAAACATAAGACCATATATTTCCTGCACGTTTTACAAGATTACCATTTTCATAGGTTAGAGTTCCTTCAATGGTTTTAGTTTCTACTTTAGTTTCATTATTAATCGAATACGTTACATAGGAAATTAATTCGGTTGATGAATGCGTGTAGACTGTTTTTTGAGTATACACCCAATCAGGATTAAGTACATCGCTCGTATTGGAAATTTTAGTATCTAATTTTCCACTTTTATAATTATAAAAAGCTTCTTTTGATTTAAACTCTTTTCCTTGTCTGTCTTTTTCGTAAACCTCTTGTTTTGTTATAAGGTTATCTGTATAAGTAAACAATGTTCTTTTATTTGCTCCTATGATACTGTTAATCTTGTTGCCATCATATTTAACTAAACCAATTTCTATCGCTTTTTCAGTTTCCGGAGGGTAAGTATAGGTAATTGTTTTTGGTAATACAGAACTGTCTTTCGCTGAATTATCATCACTTGAACAAGATGTTATAAATAAAGATAGCGCAGTAGAAAGGAATAAAAGTTTTTTCATTTTTAATAGATTAAATATTGGGGGTTTAAAAGTATTGTAAGGCTAATAAGTATAGTACATTTCATATTCGATTGAAACACCCGAACTACCATAAGAAGTATGCTTTGTCGGGTAATCTTTGTCATTATAATCATAAGTCGTCAAATAAACAGCTGTATTCGCATTCTCTGATGATTTAGCTGTTGTTTTAACAACATTGTTTTGACCAACTTCACTGATTTCGTTTAATAACTGTTTGAAACCTGCAACATTTTTCAGAGGGTTATTTTTGGTATCGTACTCATACTCTCTCGTTATTGTTACAGAACTGCTGGTTCTTTGTTCTTTTACAAGATTTCCATTTTTATAAGTCAGGCTTCCTTCGCTGCTTTTAATTTCAGCTTTTGTGTCTTTGTCTACATTGTAATTGATATAAGAAATGGATTCGTTTGAAATATGATTGTAAACCACTTTTTCAATATAGTAACCGTCAGGATATTGAGCAGTAATATTTTCTTTAAAAATTCTGGTTTTTAGTTTTCCGTTTTCGTATGTATAAACTACTTCATCAGTTTTGGTTTCTTTTCCTTGCTCATCCAAATCAAAAACTTCTTGTTTCGTTATCACATCACCAGTATAGGTAAATACTGTTTTCGAACTTTCATCGATAGTGCTTACAATTTTATTTCCATTGAAACTTAACGTACTTGTTCCGTTTCTCCCTAAATAAGCACCAGGATAAATGAAGGAAATGGTTTTAGGTAAAACAGAAGTATCTCCTGAGGAGGAACCGTCTTCACTGGAGCAGGAAATTGCAATAAAGGATAATGCCGTAAAAAGGATTAATAGTTTTTTCATTTTTTAGTAGGTTAAATTTGTTCTTTCAAAGAAAATCAAACCAAATAAAAAAAGCAATAAAATCTTACCTTATTTTAATACTAAAAAAACTTTTTGTAGCAATTATGAAAATAAATTTTGAATAATAGTACTAGAAAAACTCAATATTCATACTCTGTAATATTGATAATCCTGCCTGCATAATCATAAGTTATTTTCTTAATTGGATAACTTTTTTTATTGTACTCATAAACCATTGTACAGGAATACGGTTCGAATACAATACTTCCGGAAACAATTGGAGAATAAGAGTGTCTTGTTAAATTATTAAAAGAAGAAATATTGATTTCAGAACCAAAAATTTCCTGACCTAAAAGCAAATTAAATCCTAATACATTTTTAAATGCATTATTATATTTATCATACTGAAAACGGGAACAGGTTATAACATCATTATACCCCCATTCCGAAACCATATTTATTAAATTTCCATTATCAATTGTTAAAACATTTAATCCCGGATTTTTTGACTCTTTCTTAGTTTGAGTGTCAAAAATATAACTTTCCATATTAATCGAACCATCGTCATTTTTACTGTAAACATATCTCATTTGTTCTCCATTCAATATTTTAGAAACGGTTTTTAAACTTTCATTTTCATATTCGTAAAATGTCTCGGAATACTTGACTTCTTTACCGTTTTGAATATTGTATTTCACTTCTGCTGAAATAAAATTACCACTGTATGAGTAATCAATCCTTTCAAATTTATTACTGACTTTTACAATCTTATTTTCATTGTAAACAATATTGGTCTCAAAATTATCTGATGGACTATCAGGATATATTGTTTTTAAAACTTTAGGCAAAATCATATTTTGGTTTTCGACATACTCTTCATTAGAGCAGGAAAACAAAACAAACAAAACAATTGCCCAACAATATGATAAATACTTTTTCATGTTCATTTGAATAACATGCAAAAGGAAACTTTTCCAGTAAGACATTCTTTCCACAAAAAGACATAATTGTGTCATTATAAGACATATTTAATACTCTTCTTTAAAAGATATTTTATCTTCTTTTAATTTTGTCCTTTCTGTCGACAAATGAACATGCAAAGATTTTTTAAGCTTTTAATATTTTTCTCTTTTATGCTATTTTTTTCATGTAATCATGAAGAAAATCAAATATCTGTTGATGAAATGGAACTTTGCAGTTTTAATTTTATTGACTCGAAATCCAATCCTAATACTAAACCTGACGCGGCAATTATTACCTGGCCACGATGGGAAATTGGACAAACCATTAAAATTAAATTTTTAGACGGAGATGTCACTGAGCAGGAGAAAGTAAAAAAAATTGCAGCCGAATGGACAAAATACGCCAACCTAAATTTTGAATATGTTACTGCACAAGAATATGCCGATATTAGAATAGGATTTAATGTTGGTAGTTACGGAGCATGGTCTCTTTTAGGAATGAAATCGGCTTATGGCAACATCAATGCACAATCTATGCGATTAGGGCCATTAACCTCTGTTAATGAAGCTTCTGTTAGAAGAACTATTTTACATGAGTTTGGACATGCACTTGGTCTTATTCATGAAAATTCAAGTCCTGTCTCAACCATAAAATGGGATTTACCCAAAGTATACAAATACTACAGTGATTTAAACGGCTGGTCTAAAGATGAAGTCGATCAATATGTGATTAAAAGTCCTGAATCAACCAATTACAGCGAATATGATTCTCTCTCTATAATGCATTATTATGTTCCTGCATCTCTTACCACAAACGGAGTCGGTGTAAATGAAATGAGCGATTTATCAATGACAGATATTGTATCTATCAATAATTGGTATCCTTTTCCTATCAGATCTGTGATAGAATCCGGAGAAAGAATAGATTTTATTCCCTGGACAAAAGCTATTAAGTCTTCAAATGAATTATTTGTTTTACAATTTGATTCGGGAATGTTGTCTGTAAAAGATTTAACCTATAATAGAATAATCTGGCAGGAAGGAAATCCGAAATATAGCATTCGTTCTTCTTGCTACTTACAGTCTGATGGAAATTTAGTTATTAAAGGTCATTCTGCAGGTTTTAATGCTCCTGAACAAATAATCTGGATGTCTGATACAGCTCAATATCCCGGTGCTACATTACGCTTACAAGATGATGGAGATCTTCAGTTAATCTATAATGAAGTTGTTAAATGGTCCTCTAAAAATGGGAAAATGTAAATAATCATTAAGATAAAAATCCAGAACAAACTTAAAGACATGTATTCAATATCTATATTCAATTATTGAATTGACACCTTGCAAACCATAACATTTTTTTTTAATCGGATAGCCATTAATATTATATTCATAATCAAAAAAACTAAAATAGTCTAACATATTATTATCAAATTGAAATGAAGAATATTCACTCACTTTTTTCAAATTATTTGTAGAAAATAAATATCCCACGGAATCAAAACTTAATTCATCTAATAACAAATTAAGACCTAAAACATTTTTAAATACATTACTACTTAAATCATATTCATAAAAGCAAGTTTTGGTAAATGTGATAGAATTTGATTCAGTGAATGAAATTTTTTTTATCAAATTCCCATCAGTAAAAATTAAAATCTCATATGTATTTCTTTTTAATTCCTCACCCGTTATATCATTTATTTCATAACTCTCTCTTTTAATTGTTCCATCCTCATTATAAATATACGAGTATTTATACCATCTTCCATTCTCAATTTTATTAGTAAAGAGTAATTTATTGCCTATGTAAGTAAAATATTTCTTGGACACTTCAATTTCTTTTCCTGATTTGTAATCATATTTTGTTTCTCTAACAATTCTATCTCCATCATACAAATAATCGTTTCTCCTATTTTTATTTCCAATAGTTAAAAGCTTCTTTTCTTTATAAACCAAATTTGTAATACTTATATAATCACTTTCAGCATCCTTATAAATTATTGTTTTTGGCAGAATTAATCTTTTTTCAGAGTTTTTTTCCGCATCATTGTTGCAGGAAATTAAAATACTAAATAGAGATAGAAAAAAAAACTTTTTATTCATGAGATATTCTTTTATGACTATAAGATTTCATGCAAAAAGAATGATATTTACCTCCTTTAAACTCCACGAAAAGATATAATTATAACAGATTAAGACATAACTTACATCAGTACTATATTCAGGATTAATTTTTCATTAACATTGTATTTAACTTAAATCAAAATCTTATGAAAAATCCTTACTTTTTAATCAATCTAATTTGGATATTCTTAATTAATTGATGACAATGCTACTATATGCACTTTTGATCAAATTAATGCTAATTCTAATAGTACATCTAAAACAACTGCCGCAATTATCACTTGGCCTCGATGGCAAACTGGTCAAACTATTAAAATTAAATTTTTAGACGGTAATCAAATTGAGCATGAAAAAGTAAAAGAAGTTGCAAGTGAATGGCTAAATTACGCTAACTTAAATTTTGAATATGTTTCTGATGGATATGCAGACATTAGAATTGGTTTTGAGCGAGCAGGAGAAAATGGCAATAGATATGGCGCATGGTCAGACCTAGGAATGAAATCTGCTTATGGAAATACAAACCATCAATCTATGCGACTAGGGCCTCTTAGCTCTATTGATGAAGCCTCAACAAGAAGAACAATTTTACATGAATTTGGACATGCTTTAGGCCTATTCCATGAAACAACAAACCCAGCGGCAAATATTCAATGGGATTTACCAAAGACTTACCAATACTACAGTAGTCAATTTACTAAATATGAAGTAGATAACTACATAATCAACAAAGAAAACACCACCGATTACAGCGAGTATGACCCTTTGTCCATCATGCATTATTATATTCCTGCATCAATTACAAAAAATAAAGTTGCTGTTTATGAACAAAATATTTTATCAGAAATTGATAAACAATCTATAAACAAATGGTATCCTTTTCCCGCAAGATCAATTATAAATTCAGGAGAGAGGATAGATTTTATTCCTTGGACACAAACTATCAAGTCTCCCAATGAAAAATATCAGTTACTTTTTTTTCATTCTGGAAGTCTATGTATTTTTGATCTTTCAAACAATACTTTTATTTGGGAAGCTGGAGATGGTAGATATTATAGATCGACTTGCAAATTAGAAACAAATGGTAATCTAGTATTAGAAGGAGCAAGGACTAGTAATTTAAGCGCATCTAAAGTAATTATTTGGACTAGCAATACTTCTGAATTTCCGGGAGCAAAATTATATTTACAGAATGATGGAGATCTGCAATTAATATACAATGGAGTAGTAAAATGGTCTTCTAAAAATGGGAAAATGTAAAAAATCATAAAAAAAATCCCCAATCAGTAATAACGCTAATTGGGGATTCTGTTTATAATTTAGAAACTAATTAATAAACAACTTCTAATTTGTATGAATCTCTTGCATCTCCTGAAAATATCTCAGTAGCGTAATTGCTATTGTTGTACTTATACTTAGTCTCTACAGTTGCAGTTTGAGTAACTGCACCATTACTGCTATAAGTTACTGTAACATTTTTTACTGTATTATTTGCTGAATAAAAGTCAAACCCTGTATTAAAATCTAAATCTAATAAGGCTTTTACTCCAGTAATGTTAATAAATGGACTTTTCTTAGTGTCAAACGTAGATGTTATTTTTTCGACCAATACACCATCAATCAGCTCAGAAGAAATCATGTTTCCATTTGAAAGAGTGTAAAGAGTAGTTGTATCGTATTTAATTTCCTGTCTGTCGATGATTTGAGATTGGTTCACATTAACTGTTCCGTTTGCGTTATAAACAAAAGTTAATTTATCCTGAATAGTTTTATTCGCTTCTCTTGTAGTAATTTTAGAAACCAGCTTTTCACCATCATAAGCGTAAACTTCTGTAGCGTATAAAACTCCTGACCTAAACAATTCAACTTTAGTAATCTGATTCCCTGTATAAGTATAAGCAGATCTTGAAGCATCTGAAAGAGAGATTTCTTTCAATTTGTTTCCGTCATAAGACAAAGTGTAAGTAAGACTTCCAGATTGGCCGTCTTCTACAGTTGTTTCAGTAATTTTTTTTGGTAATAATACTGCATCTGCAGATTCTGATGAAGAATCATCACTTGAACAAGATGTTAAAACTAGTGCTAAAGCACCAAAAAGGCATAAAATTTTTTTCATTTTGATTTGGTTAAATTTGTTTTTGTTATTCGTAGCAAACCTACTACAACCCAAAACCAAAACCTTACGTGATTCCACATCAAAAGCAGAAAATAATTCGTAAAACTCTTAACACACTAATTACAAGTAAGATATTTTTTAATTTTCCTGTAAAAAAAATAATAACACATAAAAAAACAGACCTGATTTCAAAAGTACATGGCAATTTCAGCTATAAAAAAATTACATTTTTAATAACAAAAATCAACTTCAGAAACTAAAACAATTCCTTACTTTTGCATCTTCCATTTTTTTAAATCACTTATGAAATTATTATATACTTACATCGTCAAACATAAAATGCTTCTGTTTTTTGCTTTGATAATGGCTACTATCAACATCTGTTTCAGTTTATCAGACTCTGTAATTACAGGTAAATTAATGCAGGATTGCGGTGTCGGAATCGCAAAATATAAAGGCAACGAGATGGGATTTATAAAATCTCTTGCATTTTGGCTCGGGCTTTCGCTTGGAGCAGCCATGATTTCCAGAATTACCAAAAACTTTCAGGATTATTTTACCAATGTTGTGATTCAGAGAACCGGTGCACAGATGTACACCGACGGAATCAAAAAATCTCTGGATCTTCCTTATGCCGAATTTGAAGATCAGCGAAGCGGTGAAACTTTAAGCAAACTGACTAAAGTTAGAATTGATTCTGAAAAATTAATAACACTTTCAATTTCTTTAATCTTCCAGACTATTATCGGTTTCATTTTCGTAATCGTTTATGTTGCGAGAATTGATTTCAGAATTTCGATTATCTTTTTAATTACGGCACCAATTATTGCTCTGGTCAGTTTGTATTTAGGAAAAAAGATTAAGATTGTTTCTCGAAAAATTGTCAATCAGACCAATGCCTTGGCAGGTTCTACAACAGAAAGTTTACGAAACATTGAATTGGTAAAAAGTCTTGGTTTGACATATCAAGAAGAAAAACGTTTAAATCTGAATACATTTAAAATCCTTCAGTTAGAATTAGAGAAAATACGTTTTATTAGAAGTTTAAGTTTCATCCAAGGAACAACCGTTCACTTTTTAAGAACCTGCGTTGTTTTTGCTTTATATTACTTTCTATTTGGCGGAAAAATTATAGTTGGAGATTTATTGACAATGGTATTTTTTACATTCTTTATTTTTGGCCCTTTACAGGAATTAGGAAACTTTATTATTGCTTTGAATGAAACGAAAGTTTCTATGGAGAACTTTAAAACCTTATTAAGCGCTCCAAAAGAATTTCGTCCTAAAAATCCAAAACACATTGGGGCAATTCAAAAATTGCTTTTTTCTAATGTAAGTTTCCAGCACAGAACAGCTAAATTTAAAGCGGTCGAAAATATCAATTTCGAAATTAAACAAGGGCAAACAGTAGCTTTTGTTGGGCCGTCTGGTTCTGGTAAAACTACTTTGGTCAAATTATTAGTTGGGCTGTATACACCTGCAGAAGGTCAGGTTACCTATAATGATATTGATTCTACAGATATTGATCTTTTAGATTTGAGAAAGCAATTAGGTTTCGTAACTCAGGATGCACAATTATTCTCTGGAACAATTCGTGAAAACTTGTTATTTGTCAAACCAAATGCAACCGATGAAGATTTATACGATGCACTAAAACGAGCTAGCTGTGAAAAACTGCTTAGACGCGCTGAAGATGGTTTAAATACCACAATCGGGGAAGGCGGAATCAAAGTTTCGGGCGGGGAAAAACAACGTTTATCTATTGCCAGAGCAATTCTTAGAAATCCGAATTTATTGATTTTTGACGAAGCTACTTCTGCTTTGGATTCGATTACGGAAGAAGAAATTAATGACACTATTCGAAATATCTCAGACAAAAACCGAATCACCGTTTTAATTGCGCACCGTTTGTCAACTGTAATGCATGCTGACAGAATATTCGTTTTGGAGCAGGGTAAAATCATCGAGCAAGGCAAACATGAGGATTTAATTGTAGAGAAAGGACTTTATTATGCTATGTGGCGCCAGCAAATTGGGGAGCGAAAATAGTTTTTTTTAAGTTGCTAAGGTTCTAAGTTTTTTAAAAACAATCTATAAACGTCCTATTTGTCATTTCGACTGAAAGGAGAAATCACACGCGTAAATCCGCAAAGTGAGTTGCCAATCTTTGTAGAGTTTCTAGTGTGATTTCTCCTTTCAGTCGAAATGACATAAAATACGTAAAAACTACAAATACAAAACCCGACAGGTTTGAACCTGTCGGGTTTGTTGTGAGTTATAAAAACTTAGAACCTTAGTATCTTAGAACCTTAGCATCTTTAATTATTTTACAAAATCCACAGCTTTAGTTAAAGCCTCAGCAATTCCATCAACATTTTTACCTCCTGCAGTAGCGAAGAAAGGCTGACCTCCTCCTCCACCTTGGATATATTTTCCTAATTCGCGAACCACTTGTCCTGCGTTTAGGTTTTTGGCTGCTACAATTTCTTTAGAAATGTAACAAGTTAACATTGGTTTTCCTTCGTGAGCAGTAGCGAAAACTACAAATAAGTTGTTATAAGAACCACCTAATTCATAAGCTAAATCTTTTGCTCCTTCTGGGTTTAAATCTACTTGTTTAGCCAAGAATTGAACACCATTGATTTCTTGTAATTCTTTAGCCAAATCAGCTTTCATGTTTTTAGCTTTATCTTTTAATAAAGCCTCTAACTGCTTTTTCAATTGAGCGTTCTCATCCTGTAAAGCTAAAATAGATTTTACCGGATCCTGAGCATTTTTAAGCGCTTCTTTAATTTCAGCTAAAGAAACAGCTTGTGACTCAAAATATTCTTTTGCAGCTTCACTTGTGATTGCTTCAATCCTTCTGATTCCGGCTGCAACAGCTCCTTCAGAAACAATTTTAAAATGCCAGATATCAGATGTATTCGCAACGTGAGTTCCTCCGCACAATTCAACAGAATCACCAAATTTAATGGTACGAACTAAATCTCCGTATTTTTCTCCAAACAAAGCGATTGCTCCATCTTCCAAAGCTTGTTCTTTAGGAATTGCTCTTTTTTCAATTAAAGGTAAACTTTCACGAATCCTTGCATTTACAAAGTTCTCTACTTCTAACAATTCTTCATCAGAAACTTTAGAGAAGTGAGAAAAGTCAAAACGTAAAGAAGCATTACGAACCATCGAACCTTTTTGCTCTATGTGAGTTCCTAAAATTTTACGTAAACCCTGGTGCAATAAATGCGTAGCCGAGTGGTTTGATGAAGTTTTAGCTCTTTGATTAGCGTCAACAACAGCATTAAAAGTCCCAGTAAGATTATCTGGTAACGATTTTGCTAAATGTATCGTTTGATTATTTTCTTTTTTCGTATCAATAATATAAACGATATCTCCGTTTTGAGCTTCTAAATATCCTTTATCTCCTGTTTGTCCTCCGCTTTCTCCGTAAAATGGAGTTGCATTGAAAACTAATTGGAAAATTTCACCGTCTTTCGCACTTTCAACTCTACGGTATTTCGTGATTTTTACCTGTTGTGATAATCTGTCATAACCAACAAATTCCTGAATATCATCTTCAACAAGCACATTCCAGTCACCAGCCGTTACTTTTGATGCTGCACGAGATCTTTCTTTTTGTAATTGTAATTGTTCCTTAAATCCTTCTTCGTCCAAATTCAATCCTTTTTCAGAAAGAATTAAAGCGGTTAAATCGATTGGGAATCCATAAGTATCATACAATTCAAATGCTTTTTTACCATCAACAGTATTTCCTGTATTGTTTAAAATTACAGCATCTAAAAGAATCAGTCCCTGATCTAATGTTTTAAGGAATGAATTTTCTTCTTCACGAATTACGTTAGAACAAAGTGCTTTCTGCGTTCTGATTTCCGGGAAAGAATCTCCCATTTGCTCGCTTAAAGTTTCAACCAATTTAAAAATAAACGGCTCTTTTGTTCCTAAGAAAGTAAATCCGTAACGAATTGCACGACGCAAAATTCTACGAATAACATATCCTGCTCCCGTGTTAGATGGCAACTGACCGTCAGCAATAGCAAATGCTACCGCACGAACGTGATCTGCCACTACACGAATCGCAATATTCATTTTATTTTGTTCTTCACTAATACCTGTTACATCATTAGTTGTGTATTTTGCTCCGGTAATAGTTTCGATTTCTCTAATTAAAGGCATGAAAACATCAGTGTCATAGTTTGATGTTTTTCCTTGTAAAGCCATACACAAACGCTCAAATCCCATTCCGGTATCAACGTGCTGCGCTGGAAGTTTTTCTAATGAACCATCCGCTTTACGGTTGAATTCCATGAATACATTATTCCAGATTTCAACCACCTGCGCGTGGTCGTTATTTACTAAACTTTTTCCAGAAACCTGAGCTTTTTCTTCAACAGAACGTAAATCAACGTGAATTTCAGAACAAGGTCCGCATGGTCCCTGATCTCCCATTTCCCAGAAGTTATCATCTTTATTCCCAAGTATAATTCGGTCTTCATCGATTAACTCTTTCCAGATATCCCAAGCTTCCTGGTCAAATGGAACATTATCTTCTTTACTTCCTTCAAAAACAGAAACATAAAGATTCTCTTTTGGAATTTTATAAACTTCTGTCAATAGTTCCCAAGCCCAGTTGATAGCTTCTTTTTTGAAGTAATCGCCAAAAGACCAGTTTCCTAACATTTCAAACATAGTATGGTGATAGGTATCAATACCTACTTCTTCAAGGTCATTATGTTTTCCTGAAACACGAAGACATTTTTGTGTATCGGCTATTCTTGGACTTTTTGGAGTTCCGTTCCCTAAGAAAAATTCTTTAAACTGGGCCATTCCCGAGTTGTTGAACATTAAGGTTGGATCGTCTTTAAGGACAAGAGGAGCTGAAGGAACAATAGTATGCCCTTTACTCTCAAAAAAATCTAAAAATTGTTTACGTACGTCTTGTGATTTCATATTTAAATTAGAAAAAATGTGTCTGTTTAATGTGTCAATTTGAAAATTAGACGATTAGATATTTATTCATTCCGTAATGCGTTAAGTTTTTTATAATGAATTCAAAAAACTTATATTATAAACAATAAATTGCCTATTTTGCGCATTATCTAATGATAAAATAGCCCCAATATCTAATCATTAATTCTTGTAAAAAAAATTGCCGAACTGCTGAAACATTTAGCCATTTTGTTCGTCTAACTTATTTTACAAGCTGCAAAAATAGCGTATTTTAAAATATGGCGAAAGTAAAATATTATTACGACTCAGAAAATCTGGCTTATACGAAAATAAAAACCAGAAAAAGAATAAAAATAGGCTACGCATTACTGTTTTTACTGGCTTCAGCATTGTTTGGTTTTTTAGTTTTCGTTCTTTTAATTAATACGCCTTATTTTGAAACTCCCAAAGATCGTTTGCAGGCACGGGAAATTGAAAATTTAAAACTTCAATATTCCATTCTAAATAAAAAATTAGATGAAATTGATGCTGTTGCAGATGCTTTGGAAGAGCGGGATAATAATATTTACAGAATTTATTTTAATAAAGCTGAAATTCCGGATTCGATTAGAAAAGTCGGTTTTAGAAATCCGGAGAGATACAAAACGTTAGAAGGTTATAATAATTCTCAACTGGTATTAAGTACAACAAAAAGAGTAGATAAACTTTCTAAACAGCTCGCCATTCAGTCCAAATCTTTAGATGATATTTTAAAATTAGCAGGAGCCAAAGAAAGTTTATTATTAGCAATTCCTGCCATTCAGCCCGTTCAGAACGAAAATTTAAAACGAGTTGCTTCCGGATTTGGTTACAGAATCGATCCTTTCACGAAAGTGAGAAAAATGCACAACGGAATGGATTTTACTGCCAACACAGGTGCTCCGGTTTATGCCACAGGTGACGGTATTGTAGCAAGAGCTGACAACACCGCTTCGGGCTTTGGAAACCATGTAGTGATCAGGCATGGTTTTGGATACGAAAGCCTGTACGCTCATTTAAGCAAATACAACTGCAGACCTGGCCAAAAAGTAAAAAGAGGAGATGTAATTGGTTATGTTGGAAGCACAGGAAGATCTGAAGGTCCGCATTGTCATTATGAAGTGCACAAAGACGGTAAAGTTGTCAATCCGCTTAATTTCTACTATGGAAATATTTCGGCTGTAGAATATGTGGCAATTTCGCAAATGGCAAATCAAGAAAATCAATCATTAGATTAATATTCCGAAAAAATAGTATTTTTGAAGTAAAATAGAAAAAAACGAATCATGCATATTGAACTTTCTAAAGACAAAAGATATTACAGTATTGGCGAAGTAGCCAAAGCTTTTAATGTCAATGCTTCTTTGATACGATTTTGGGACAGTGAATTTGATATTCTAAAACCCAAAAAAAATGCAAAGGGAAACAGAATGTTCACACCCGAAGATATTACCAACCTGCAATTAATATATCATCTTGTAAAAGAGAGAGGTTTTACGCTTGAAGGCGCTAAAATACACTTAAAAGAAGGACAAAAGAAAACGTTAGATAAATTCGAAATAATACGTAAATTAGAGTCCATCAAAACACAGTTAAACGATATCAAAAACGAATTGTAATTAAAAATTGAAATAAACTTAAATCAAAACAAATATGAAAAAGTGGTTAATCCCTGTAGGAATTATTATAGCACTTATTGCTATTATCGCATTTTGGTCGATTGGTATTAAAAATACTGCTTTACAACACAGTCAGGCTGTAAACAAAGAATGGGGAAATGTTCAGACGGCTTACCAAAGACGTAATGATCTTATTGGGAATTTAGTAAACACTGTAAAAGGAGCTGCTGACTTTGAAAAAGGGACTTTAACAGCTGTAATCGAAGCACGTGCAAAAGCTACATCTTTAACAATTGATCCAAGCAATGTAACTCCAGAACAATTAAAAGAGTTCAATCAAGCTCAAAGTGGCGTAAGCTCTTCTTTATCAAGACTATTGGTTTCTGTTGAGCAATATCCGACGTTAAAAGCTAATGAAAACTTCCTAAAATTACAGGACGAATTAGCTAGTACTGAAAATCAGATTTTAACGGCCAGAACACGTTTTAACGAATCTGTGCAAGTTTATAACGGATATGTTTTAAAGATTCCAAACAACTGGTTCTTGAGCGAATACAAAGAAAAACCATATTTTGAAGCTTCTACAGGTGCAGATAAACCAGTTGAAGTAAAATTCTAAAATCTACAATCTTAACTCTAAAATCATTTCCATGTCAAAAGTAGAAGATTTTTTAACCAAAGAAGAAGAGCATGAAATTGTTGAAGCTATTCGTATGGCCGAAAATAATACTTCTGGCGAAATTAGAGTACACATAGAAAAAACAACTTCTAAAGCTCATTACGATAGAGCTTTAGAAGTTTTTCATGAATTACGAATGGATGAAACTAAATTGCAAAATGGCGTACTGCTTTATTTTGCTGTTGAAGATAAAAACTTTGTAATTTGTGGAGATAAAGGAATTAATGATTTAGTATCTGATGATTTTTGGGACTGTACCAAAGACGTTATGGTAAATCATTTTAAAGCTGGAAACTTTAAACAAGGCATTGTTGACGGCATCTTAAATGCCGGAGAACAATTGAAAAAATATTTCCCTTCTCAGGAAGATGATATAAACGAATTATCAAACGAAATTTCAAAAGGATAAATGATGAAAAATTCTCAAAATAAAATCTCAAATTCCAATAGAATTTTTCAGTTAACCTTTTTGTTTGTCGCGTTTTTTATCTGCAATACTATTTTTGCTCAATTTGACATCCCGAAAAAACCTGATTTCCAAACTTCTGTTTATGATTATGCTAATGTTTTAAGCGCTTCTGAGAAAACACAATTAGAAGAAAAATTAGTTCGTTATTCTGATTCTACTTCTACTCAAATTGTAGTTATCACAATAGAAAGCTTAAAAGGTGAAGACATTGGAATTCTTACGCCAAAATGGGCTCAGGAATGGGGTATTGGTCAGACAAAAGAAGATAATGGTGTTTTAATTTTGTTAGCCAAACAGGAAAGACGAATCTGGATTTCTCCTGGTTACGGACTAGAAGACCGTTTAACTGCCGGAATTGGTGGTGAAATTACAAGAAACATTATTATTCCTGAATTTAAAGCCGGAAGTTATTACCGTGGACTTGACAAAGGAGCCGATGCTCTTTTTGATGTTTTTAAAGGGAAATACAAGGGCGAACGCAAAAAAGCCAAAGGACAAGACTTTCCAATCTTTCCATTTATTGTAATTGTTGTAATTGTTTTGATTTTACTTGCCAAAAATAAAAGAGGCGGTGGCGGAAATTCCGGCAACAATGGCGGCGGCCCTAGTCTACTCGATGTTATTATTCTAAGCAATCTTGGAAGAAGTGGCGGAGGCGGATTTGGAGGTTTCGGCGGAGGATCATCTGGCGGTGGTTTTGGCGGCGGCGGCGGCTTCGGCGGTGGATTTGGCGGCGGTGGATTCTCTGGAGGAGGTTCTGGAGGAAGCTGGTAATTTAGTATGTTTCTAATTTTCTTTGTTTCAGACTTCGAGTTTAGGTTTCAATATTAAAAAATCATACATTTACACTTTACAATTAATAATAGATGTTATCACATAAAGCAAAATACGCCCTTAAGGCCTTACTTTATTTAGCAGAACAAGACGAAAATCACATTTCCAGAACGGTGGAAATTGCTGATGGAGCCAACATTCCCAAGAAGTTTTTAGAACAGATTTTACTGGATCTAAAACGCGGTCGTTTTGTAAGCAGTAAGCAGGGAAAATTTGGTGGATATTATCTAATTAAATCCAAAAATGACATCACTCTGGCAGAAATTCACCGATTATTTGACGGTGCAATTGCTCTTTTGCCATGCGCTTCACTAAATTTTTACGAGCCTTGCTCTGATTGCAAAACCGAGTCTGAATGCAGTCTGCGTCACGGTTTAATGCTCATTAGAGACAAAACTTTGAAGGCTATGGAAGGTATTACAATCGCTTCATTGGTAAAGAAATAAAAAAATATTTCACAAAGTCTAGTAAATCGATAGAATTAATTATATATATTTGCAAAAAATAATTAACAAACCAATAACAAATTCTATCTCATGAAAGTACATTTTAATCCCTCGGGTGTAACAAAACTTTTGCAAAATAAAACTAAGCTTTTCAGGATTGCTTCTGGCAATTCATGTATGATGTGTATGTGCTGTTAAAAAAATTTATTTTTAAACTCTACTAATCATATATACTTAATATAAAAATGAAAGCATCTATAAAAAATATCTTTACAATATTATCTTTTTTAACCTTCTCTATCTCGTTTGCACAAAACATTGAAGGTGTAGTTACAACAACTGAAAACATTCCTTTAGAAGCCGTAAACGTGGTAATTAAAGGAACTACTCATAGCGCTGTTACAGACAACAGCGGTAAATTTGTAATTGACTCTCAGGGAAGATTACCATTGACACTTTTAATTCAGTATGTTGGATACAAAACAACAGAAATTGAATTGACTGCGATTCCTGCAAATCCAATTCAGGTTGCATTGAAAGAAGAAAACGAACTTGTTGAAGTTGTAGTTTCTTCAAGAAGAAGAATCGAAAAAGTTCAGGATGTGCCAATTGCTATTTCTGTAATTACAGGAAAACAAGCAGAACAAACCGGAGCTTTTAACGTAAACCGTATTAAAGAATTAGTTCCTTCTGTACAACTTTATTCTTCAAACCCAAGAAATACTGGTATCAATATTAGAAGTTTAGGTTCTCCTTTCGGATTAACCAACGACGGTATTGATCCTGGAGTTGGATTCTATGTTGATGGTGTTTATTTTGCACGTCCGGCTGCCACTACTTTAGACTTTATTGACGTTGAACAAATTGAGGTTTTACGTGGTCCACAAGGTTCTTTGTTTGGAAAAAATACTACTTCAGGAGCCTTCAACATTACAACTCGCAAACCTAGTTTTAATTCAGGAGCTGATTTTGAACTTAGTTACGGAAACTACTCCTTCTTACAGGCTAAAGCATCTGTTACTGGAGCTTTAGGAAGTAAAGTTGCCGGTAGAATATCTTTCTCTGGTACTTCTCGCGACGGTTTAGTGGACAATGTTGCAACTGGCAGACCAACAAATACTTTAAGCAACCAAGGAATTAGAGGACAATTGCTTTGGACTCCAACTGTAAATACCAATGTTATTTTTGCTGCTGATATCACAACACAGCGTCCTGATGGATACGCTCAGGTAGTTGCTGGTGTTGCTCCAACTCAAAGAGCGGCTTACAGACAATTTGATGCTATTATTGCTGATCTAAATTATCAGCTTCCAAGCTTAAATGCTTTTGATCGTAAAATTGATCATGATACTCCATGGAGATCAAATCAGGATATGGGAGGTTTCTCTTTGAATGTGGATACAAAAATTGGAGGCGGAACATTAACTTCTACAACTGCATGGCGTTTCTGGAACTGGGATCCTTCAAATGACAGAGATTTTACAGGATTACAAGTATTAGCTAAATCTCAAAACCCAACTAGACAAACTCAAATTACGCAGGAAGTTCGTTATGCTGGACAATTAACATCAAAAATTAGTGGTGTTGCGGGAGTATTCTTTATTGATCAAACCTCTCAAACTGACGGTACTGAAGAATCCGGAAATGCACAATGGAGATTTGCACAAAGTTCAACTAGTCCGTTATGGAAAACTCCGGGTCTTTTTGAAGGTTACGGAATCAAAACGGATGCAAGAATCAGAGCTTCCAGTGCTGCAGTATTTGGTCAAATTGACTGGGCAGTTACAGATCGCCTGCATATTTTACCAGGTTTACGTTATAATTTTGATAAAAAAGATGCGCATTATGCCCGTACAACATACGGAGGTTTACAAACGACAGATCCAGCATTATTGGCTCTAAAAAAACAAGTATACTCTGATCAAGCATTTGATTCGGCTATTGACAACACAGACTTTTCCGGAAACATTACAGTTACTTTTAAAGCCACTGATAAAATCAATGCTTACGGAACTTTCGCAAAAAGCTACAAACCAGTTGGTGTAAACGTTGCGGGTCTTCCAACAAACTCTGCCGGTCAGCCGTTATTGGAACTTGCAGTTATCAAACCTGAAAAAGTTTATCATTATGAGGTTGGAGTAAAAACTTCTCCCTTCAAAAATTCAATTTTCAACTTAGCATTATTCCAAACAGACATCAATGATTTCCAAACGAACGTTCAGGCTGCGGAATTGGGTGTAAACCGTGGTTATCTTGCGAATGCAGATAAAGTTCGTGTACAAGGTGTAGAAGTAGATGCCAGTTTTGTATTCAGTGAACATTTAACTGTTAATGGTGCTGTAACTTATACCGATGGTAAATATGTGAAATTCACGAATGCACCTCTTCCACTAGAAGAAACCGGAGCTCCAGTATCATTTAAAGATGTTTCCGGATCTGCTCTTCCAGGTGCTTCAAGATGGGCTGGATCATTAGGAGGAGAACTTTCTGATCGTGCGAGATTCTTCGGAAATGCTGGAAAAATTTTCTTAGCGGTTGATTCTTATGCTCGTTCTGAGTTTTCATCAAGCCCTTCTGCTTCTAAATATTTGGTTGTACAAGGTTATGCTATATTCAATGCTCGTTTAGGTTTCCGTGCTTCACAGGGTTTATCTGTTCATTTCTGGGGACGCAACCTTTTAAATAAAGATTACTACGAGCAATTATTGCCTGCAGGTGGAAATACAGGACAATATGCCGGAGTTTTAGGTGATCAAAGAACTTATGGAATTACTTTGAAATATTCGCTATAAAAAATAGGTAAATTGGTTAGTAAAGATGAGATATGTTTTAAAGCATATCTCATCTTTTTTTTATTAAAAACCTTAAACTGTTATTTTAAAACCTTAAAGTAGCTCTTTATTTTATGTAAAGAAATGAAATTTACTATTTAAGACTTCACAAATCTCATCACAGCCAAACTGATATAGTCTTAAAAAAATAAATTTATTTCAATATCTATATGCCGAATTACTACAATTTTACAGTTTCTACAAATCATATTTCTTATGACCCTTTTTGGTATGTAAAATTGAATCTTCTGTCCAACTCAGTTATAATAATTTGCTTTTTAACTTTTGGACTTATTTATTTTTATGTTTATGAATCTAAAAACGGAATTGTTGTTGCTCTAATTGTTAGCGTAATTTTCTTTGTGAGTTCTATTTACAGATTAAAAATAAAACACAAAACAACATTCTTATTTGACAAAATTGATAATAAATTCTACAAAATTACTCCGTATGGCAAAAAGGAAATCGTAGTATTAAATACAATTTTAAACATCACAACAAAATCAACATCTCGCACTTTCTGTTATGTCTTAACCTCCAAAACAGATTCTACAATTACAAGAAATTACTTGACCAATAACATAAAAAATGAATATCAAAATAATCCTGAAGTCCGTTTTTTAGAGATGGAGATAATGCCCCAACTTGAATTGTTCTTAAATCTAAACAAAGAAATTTTAATAGCAACAGATTCAAAATATGGTTCTTTCATTTAAAAGAAAAAAAATCAATCCCGAAACAATCACAAAATCAAACAAAAAGCAGAATAAAAAACAAATCAAATTTCAAATCATATAATTCTGTTTGTATATATTCGCAGCCTGAAGTTTATTGATTGAATGAAATTTTTCAAATTAGTACTTATTTTAAGCTTAGCTAGTCCCATTTTATCAGCACAAAATATAAAAAAGACCGATCAGCAGACACTGACCTGGATTCGTTATTATAATATATTTCCTTTAAGCGAAAAATGGGCGATTCATTCTGAATTTGACAATCGAAGTTTTATCAATCCCATTCACGAAAATCTTTTTGTAATACGCTCACAAGCTCGTTACAGAGCTACTAAACTGATGGATTTTGGTGCTGGATTTGCTTATTTTAATGTCAATACACAAAATCCAAATGTAGATCCTGATTATTCTGTTCCTGAATATCGCGCCCAACAGGATTTGACTCTCATTAATGATATTGCTAAAATTACCTTTCATAATCGTTTTCAATTAGAAGAGCGTTTTATTCAAAAAGCGGATAAAAATGGTCTTTTGAATCAATTTTCATTTGCTTACCGATTTAGATATCGTTTACAATCCATGTTTACCATTTGGGAAAAAGAAAAACAAAGTATTAAAGGAACTATTTCGGATGAAATTTTATTCAATTACGGAAAAGATAATCGCAGAAACACCTTCGATCAAAATCGCATTTATTTCGCTTTACGTTACCATTTTAATCCCAATCTAGGTTTAGAATTAGGCTATCTAAAGAATTTTCAAAGACGTGCCAGCGGTGTAGATTTTTATGATCGTGATATTATCCGGTTTACCGTTTATCATAGAATTAATCGGAAATTTTAGATTTTAGATTTTAGATTTTAAATTTTAGATTTTAGATTTTAGATTTTAGATTTTAGATTTTAGATTTTAGATTTTAGATTTTAGATTTTAGATTTTAGATTTTAGATTTTAGATTTTAGATTTTAGATTTTAGATTTTAGATTTTAGATTTTAGATTTTAGATTTTAGATTTTAGATTTTTCTATAAAAAACGGCAAATCATAAAATGATTTGCCGTTTTTTATATTCTTTGTCACTTTGAAACTTTGAAACTTTGTCACTTTGAAGCTTTGAAGCTTTGAAGCTTTGAAGCTTAAAAAACTCACTAATCTCTCGGTCTTCCCTTCCCTCCTTTTTTGCTTTCAGCAAAGTTTCCGATTTTATAAGCTAAAGAAAACATCACATAACGTCTTAAAACTGTATTTTCCTCATCACGAATCGAAGTTGCAGAAATTGTTCTTGTTGCGCTTTGATTTTGGTTCAGCAAGTCGTAGACCTTAACTTTAGCATATAATTTTTTATCTAAAAATCCGTATGACAAACTTGTATTCCAAAGGAAGAAATCTTTCTTGAATCCATCCGAAATATTGGAATTGTAAGTATATCCGAAATCATTTCCAAAAACTAAATTCTCCGGCCAGTATGATGTTGTCTGCAAATTAACTCTGTGCACCACATTTGAAGTTTTACCCAACAAATAATTTTCATATTTAGACTGATTGTACGATAAATTATACGATGGCGCAATTGTTAAAACTTCTCCATAATCATAAGACATATAAACTTTTGGAGTGATTCCGACAGATTTAGAATTATACAAAATATCATTAGTATAACCTTTATCAAAAGAATAGTTTCCGCTTAAACCTACACCATATCGAAGTACGTGTGCATCTTTTTTAATCTGCTGATTCCAGTTTGCCCCAAGGGAAAGATTATAAACTCCCGAAATATTGGTATAAGTAGTTTCCTTTTGACCACTTGTATTAAAGCTGGAAATAGAAACGATATCATTATTGTAATAATCTCCTTTTAGATTAAAACTATATCCGGAACGAGATCTAAAATCATAGTTTCTAAACTGGAAATTAACACTGTTTTTTTCAACCGGACTTAGATCAGGATTTCCGACAATAGTATTCAAAGGATTATTTAAATTCACAATTGGCATTAACTGATTAGCTGCAGGCAAAGCATTTGAATAATCATATTTGAATGATAAGTTTTTAGAGCGACTGAATTTGTAACGCAGTAAAGCAGTTGCAAAAGGTAACGCATATTTTTTACTTAAATCTGTTGCTTCATTTTGATAAAGTGAATAATTTTCAAAATTTACAATTGAAGTTCTGCTGTCCAGATTTACAGTAAACTTATTTTTTTGCAAAGTAATTCCAACTTTTGGCGTAACTGAATTTTGAATCGAACTTGTATAATTACTAAATTTTGAATCATAATCCGTATATTCCTGAGTGTCTTCATTAAAATTATACGTTTTTTGATCATTACTGGTAGTTTTCCAGTCTAAATCGGCTCCCACTCTAATTCTTAATGAATCAGTTATGGGTTCTGTGTATTCAATATCCGCAGAATAAGCATCACTTACAGCTCTCTTTTTTACATTCTGATTTCTTAAATCATTTGGTGTACTCCCTACAAAATAAATAGTCTCAGACATATTCAAAGCGTCAGAATCACTGTCTGTATTATTATTCGTGAAAACGAAACTTAAATTACGCGCTTTTCTATCAAAAGCTTTATTAAAATTTATCGTGTTGGAAAAATTTAAGTTTGTACCGTCAGAAATTGAGCTCCCATCACTTTTATTCAATTCATTTCCGTTTTCATCTTCAGTAGAGCTCGAAGAGGACGAAATACCATTTGTTCGTGATTGACTTACTTTTGGCGCTACAACTATTCGCGTTTTAGGATCTAATCTATACTCCAGTTCAAAATTGGCATTATTACCCGTGTTTTCATTTCTGGTTTTAGACTCACTCTGTGTAATATTATTTCCTGTTGGCTGAAAAACGACTTCATTTGATTTACTGTCATTTTTATTTACAGTATTCGAAAAATTATAACTTCCCATAGCCAATAATTTTTCTGTCCAGTCGTCAGAATAATTCACTCCCACTAAATTAGATTGAGTAATTCCTTTTCCGCCTCCGCCAGAACTTGTACTTCCGCCTCTTCCGCTGCTGTTTCGTCCACCGCCCATATTATCAAAAACATCATCCATAGAAAAACCGGTTGAATTGATATTATTAGAAGATGCCAGTAAACTTATTTTTTGCTTATTGTTGAAATAATTTAGATTAACATTGGCTTCATAGCGGTCATCAGTACCATATCCGCCCATGATTTTACCAAAATAACCTTTATTTTTCTTTTCGTCAATTGTAATATTGATACTTGAAAAATCGGAGGTCGATTCTTGTTTTGAAAGTTCTTCTTTTTTGGTTTTAAAATCGGATACCTGAACTTTTTTAATAATATCCGCAGGAAGGTTTTTTATGGCAATAGCCCCGTCTTTATCAAAAAACGTTTTTCCGTTTACCAAAACCTGATTGACTTCTCTTCCGTTTACGGTAATTTTCCCGTCATTATCGACATCAAACCCTGGAAGTTGTTTCAGTAATGTTTCTACATTAGAATCCGGACGAACTTTATAAGAAGCAGCGTTAAACTCTAAAGTATCTTTTTTGATGGTAATTGGTGGCGCTTCAGACTTAATAACAACATCATTAAGAGCATTTACATTTTCTATTAAGTAAATTTTTCCAAAATCCTTACTTTCGGTAAGTCCTTTGTATTCTTCATAATAAGTTTGATATCCCATGTAATTCACTTTTAAAAATACAGGTTTCTCAAACTTTTTAATATTCATTCTAAAAGCACCGTTTTTGTCTGTAGTAGCGTATTCAATCACTGTAGAATCTTTTACAGTAGTAAAATAAACCGTTGCAAGTTCCAATGGTAACTGCGTATTGACATCAAGGACTGTTCCTTTAACAGTAATATCGTTTTGAGCATTTGCTGCCGAAACGAAAAGAAATAAAAACAATAAAAAAGAAATTAATCTGGTCATAAAATTAGGTTAGTTAGAACAGTAAGACTTAAAAAAATGCAAAAGGTTTAATTGTGTTTTTCACATTTATTCAAATATAATGCCAATAAAAAACCAATCTTATAATTACATAGTCACCAAACATAAAAAAGTCCCCTATTTTCGGGGACTTTTTTTTTATTTTTCTCTGATATAAATATCGATTGGAACTCCTGAAAAATCCCATTTTTCTCTAATCTTATTTTCTAAATACCTTTTGTACGGTTCTTTTACGTATTGAGGTAAATTAGCAAAAAATACAAATTGCGGCGTAGGACTTGGTAATTGCATGCAATATTTAATTTTTACATATTTCCCTTTCATTGCAGGTGGCGGATAAGCTTCAATAACTTTCAACATATATTCGTTGAATTTTGAAGTAGAAATTCTTTGTTTTCTGTTTTCAAAAACCTGTACTGTAGCTTCTAGTGCTTTCAACAAACGTTGTTTTGTTAAAGCCGAAACGAATAAAATCGGCACATCTGTAAAAGGCATTAATTCTTTTTTGATTTTTTCTTCGTAATCACGAGTCGACATGGTATCTTTTTCAACCAAATCCCATTTGTTTACCAAGATTACAACACCTTTACGGTTTTTCTCTGCCAACCAGAAAATGCTCTGATCCTGACCTTCAAACCCGCGTGTTGCATCGATAACCAAAATACAGATGTCAGCATGTTCGATTGCACGAACAGAACGCATTACAGAATAAAACTCTAGATCTTCTTTTACTTTTGCTTTACGGCGGATTCCCGCAGTATCAACCAAATTAAATTCGAAACCAAAACGATCAAATTTTGTATCAATTGCATCACGAGTTGTTCCTGCAATATCTGTAACAATATAACGATCTTTACCAATCAAAGCGTTGATAAAGCTTGATTTTCCTGCATTTGGGCGTCCAACAACTGCAAAGCGAGGCAAGTCTTCTTTTACCTCAACTTCCGGTTTCTCAGGAAAAGCTTCGATTAAAGCATCTAATAAATCTCCCGTTCCACTTCCAGAGATACTCGCGAATGTGAAATATTCACCTAAACCAAGATTATAAAACTCAACTGCATCTTTCTCACGCATCGCATTATCCACCTTGTTTACAGCCAATAAAACTGGTTTTGTTACTTTACGAAGTAATTTTGCAACAGTTTCATCCATTGGTGTAATTCCTTCTTCTACATCAACCACAAAAATAATAACATCGGCTTCGTCGATAGCAAGTTCTACCTGCTTACGGATTTCGCCTTCGAAAACGTCATCAGACCCTCGAACGTATCCACCAGTATCAATGACAGAAAACTCTTTTCCGTTCCACTCGCTTTTACCATAGTTTCTATCACGGGTAACCCCAGATACTGAATCTACAATAGCTTCTCTTCTTTGTATCAGCCTATTGAAAAGGGTTGATTTCCCCACATTAGGTCTTCCTACTATCGCAACAATGTTATTACTCATTTTTTTGAATTTTAGATTTCAGACTTTAGATTTTAGATTCTTAGCTTCCTAAAAATCTAATCACTTATAATCCAAAATGCCTTATTTAAATTTTTTGCAAAGGTACATAAAAAAGTTGCTAAGATGCTAAGTTTCTAAGTATCTAAGTTTTTATTGTTTTTTTGTATAATTCTCAGGAGCTAATCCAGCTATCCGCTATATCTTTTCCTGGCTAAAGAAGCCAGAAAAAGGATACCGCTCCTATCTGGGCTAGGGCACTCATTTTCAAAAGAACCTTTCGTATAACGATTAAACAAATCAACGATTAACCGATTAAACAAAAACTACTGATTATAACCAAATCGTTTCAACATATTGGCGTTGCTTCTCCAGTTTTTATTCACTTTTACGTAAAGTTCAATGTGAATTTGTTTTCCGAAGAATTTCTCCAAATCAGCACGGGCATCGGTTCCTACTTTTTTAAGCGCTGCACCTTTATGTCCGATAATGATTCCTTTTTGCGTATCACGTTCCACCATAATTACAGAACGGATTCTGATAATCTGATCCGTTTCAATAAACTCCTCTGTTACGATTTCTACTGCGTATGGAATTTCTTTAGCGTAATTCAATAAGATTTTTTCACGGATTGTTTCGTTAACAAAGAAACGTTCCGGTTTGTCTGTTAATTGGTCTTTTGGATAATAGGCCGGAGATTCCGGCAGTAATTCGATAATTCTTCCGAAAACTTCAGGAACATTAAAATTCTGCAAAGCTGAGATTGGAAAAATTTCTGCATTTGGCACTTTTTCTTTCCAGAAAGAAACTTGTTGTTCTAATTGTTCTTGGTTTGAATTATCAATTTTATTTAGCAGCAATAAAACCGGAATTTTAGCATGAATGATTTTCTTAAAGAAATCTTCGTCTTTAAGATCCTGCTCGCCTATTTCGACCATGTAGATTAAAATATCAGCATCTTCAAAAGCCGATTTTACAAAGTTCATCATCGATTCCTGCATTTCGTACGCCGGCTTGATGATTCCTGGAGTATCAGACAAAACCAATTGAAAGTCTTCTCCGTTTACAATTCCAAGAATTCTATGACGAGTTGTTTGTGCTTTTGATGTAATAATTGACAATCGCTCTCCAACGAAAGCGTTCATCAATGTTGATTTTCCAACATTTGGATTTCCGATAATGTTTACAAAACCTGCTTTATGTGACATTTGCATAATATTTTAGTCTGCAAAGGTAGTCATATCAACTCAATACAGAAAATAAAACATTTTTTAAAGTTTTCGTTGGATTTTTAAAAAATCGGCGTATCTTTGCACCCGAAACATCGCGGGATAGAGCAGTAGGCAGCTCGTCGGGCTCATAACCCGAAGGTCACAGGTTCGAGTCCTGTTCCCGCTACTAATTGGGACAAAGAAGAAAATTTCTTCTTTGTCCCTTTTTTATTTAGCCCTATCAGCCTGTTAATACTGTAGATGAGATGCACCACTTCGTTTACTCTAGCGGTTCGAAACCTGTTTTCTGAGATCGTAAAATTCTCAGGAAAAATCGAACCTAATAAATCCCTTGATTCAATCCAGTTGCCGTTTTCATAATATTCGTTTAGCTTCATCAGGTTGTCTACTCCCGCTTTTAAAAGCTCTTGAATATCTTTATTCTCATCATCGATACCAGATAATTTTAATTCAAGCCTCCTTACCATCTCTCCGTAATCTGATTTCATATCTCGGTAGTCCGAGGCATCTATCTGTTTTGTTGCAAGAAGATCTCTTGCATTTGAGATTCTGGCTTCATAATCTTTGATCTGGCTTATGATTTTAGTTTTTTCTTCTAAGACATCCTTAATCTGCTCTTTATAACAGTCACCTATGACATTGGCATAGATATTTTTGATTTCAGGAATAGGAACATATTTTTTCAGGTTCTGTATAAATATCTCATTGGCTGTTTCCGAATTTATTCTGTATCTGCAGCCTGCACTGCAATGGTAATAAGGATAATATTTATGGCGTCCTTTGGATATACTCCCTGTCAATATTTTTCCGCAGTCGGGACAGATGAAAAAACCTCTCAGCGGAAAAGGCTTCGCTGAAAGAGCTTTTGGAAGGTATTTGCGGGATCTCCCGTCAAGCACATCCTGAACTTTATAGAAAAGCATTTCTGAGATTAATGCTTCATGCTGTCCTCTCACTAAAGTGCGTTCCTCATCCTTATATTTAGGGACTTCGATCTTACCGCAGTAAAGAGGATTACGGATTGCTCTCCAGAAATGATTTTTACCTGCTTTAAGTCCTTTTTCTTTTGCCATGTGAAGCACCTGTTCCGTATTAAAAATTCCTTTGGAAAGTTCTTCAAAAGCCCATTTTAAAATAGAGGCTTCTGGCTGGTCGAATGCAATGTATTTTGTTCCGTCTTCTTTTACTCTGTTAATATATCCAATGGGAGCAATTCCCATGTATCTTCCCTCTTTTCTAGCTCTTCTCATACCGTGAAAGGTATTCAGGGCTCTACGGTCATTCTCCACCTCGGGAGCAGCCAGATAAAAAGCCAGCATCATTTTGTTCTCAGGTATTGATAGATCCAAAGGCTGTTCTATTGCCTGAGGCTCAACTCCCAATTTTCTGAGGATACTGATCATCTGGTATGCATCTCCCGCATTTCTGCTGAATCTGTCCCATTTGGTAAACAGGAGAAGATCGGTTTTATTCTTATGCTTCTTTAGATCTGCAAGCAGTTTCTTCCACTGCGGACGGTTGAATGTCTTTGCCGAATGGTCTTCATAAATAACATGTCTTACTTCAACTGCATTTATCTCGCAGTACTTGCGAAGCATTTCTTCCTGATTTCTCTGTGAGTAGCCCCTGTCTGCCTGCTCATCGGTACTCACTCTCACGTATAGGTCTGCTATTTTTCTCATCTTTTCTCTTTAAATAGTTTGAAACTGCCATGTTTGCCAGTTTTCTTAAAAATTCTAAAATCATTTCCGCCTGTTCCAGCGTTACTTCCATTCCTTCATCTTTCAGCATTTTTCTGGTCTTTTCTGCTGTCATTTTTCCTCTTTCTTCTCTTCCATCCTTCTCCATTTGAAATTCCTCTTCATTAAAAAAAGACCGAACCTCGGTCTTTTTTGTTCCACAATCACTGTCCGTTCTAAAGTTAAAAAACTTTTTTCATTTTATCCTGATCAAAATATGGTGGGGATAATACAAATATAAAACCTAATTCACTGAGGATCATAAGCAAAATTTACTTATCATCACTTAATCATTATTTAGATTATTATAAAGATAAGTCCCTTTTTTCACAATGTCATGGACATAATATGTCCATAAAAATAGTTTTATCATTATGGATAGACTTATTTAGTTTAATGTTCATTTATCTTCGCTCTTCTCATTGAGCATTCTGTATATTTCATCCAGAACCTCTATTTCTGCACTTGGAATCAGCTGAAGGGCAAGCTCCAGAACAGAGCCTATGTATATTTCCCTGTTATCAAGTTCATCCGAATAAACCACATTCAAGCACATTTTAATAAGATTCACTCCCAGACATGTCATATCTGTATAACCATAAAATCTTATCTCGCGTGTTGATTCCCCGACTTTGTCCCCTGCAGGTTTCAGCAGTTTAAAATGATAGGATGCAAAATCTTTAAATTCTTCCAATGTTTTTATTTTATCAGTTTCCATAATTTTAAATATTAAAACTTAACGTTAGCTATTCTGTTTCTTCTTTATTTGCCGAAAAAAGATCGCTAATCTCATTTAAAAGTTCAAACTCGTCAACTGGAAACAGCTGAAGAGCAATTCCCAGTATAAGCCCCACATCAATGTATTGGTTTTCAATCGTGGGCGGAACTTCTGCGCTCTCCTGATCTAAAGCGATAATGCAGAGCTTCATCAGGTTTCTTATAACACAAGCAAGCTCTTGATAGTCATAAACTCTTATCTCTGCATTGTACATTCCCCTTTTATCGTCTGCTGGTTTCAGGGTATTAAGCATTCTTCCGCTTAATACCCTTATATTGTCCAGTCTTTTGATTTCATCAGTTTCCATAACTTCATTTTTTATGCTGATAAAGTCACATTTTGATGAATTTCCGCAAGTCTCTCCAATTCCTTTTGAATCATAACTTCTGCCTCTTTCATAAAATCACGGCATCTGTCTTCCATCAGCTGATAGTACAGATAATCAGAGCTGTTTCTTCTGCTGAATCGAAGCGTGTTCGGATTCTTTTTCAGAAGTCTGAACATATTTTTTTCATCCCTGCTGTTTCGGGGGAAGTAATCAGAAGTTATACTTGTAAAGTATTCACACAGTTCAAATAAGTAGCCCATAGAAAAATGGTTAGGAGTGTACCCCAGAAATACCCTTATAAGTGAAAGGCAAGTCTGCTCTACGATCTGATGAAGGGAACTCATTCTAACTTCATAGGAAAAATACTGGTCATTATTGTAAATAAGATCCCAGATCGATGCAGAAACACTGCTTCTGTCTCCTGCATATAATGTGGTGCTTTTTATATGGCGCATCCCAGAATTAATATCTATTTTAGGATGCTTTTCAGCATCAATAAACAGAGCCTGCGAGTTCTTAATAATATTACATAAGAATAACTGCTGGTCACCGTATAATTTCACAATATTGCGCACGCTGTGCATGAGAATAGTAACTGTTATCAAACCTTTCGATCTGCCCTTAATCTTATCTGTAATATCATTTGCTATATTATCCTCAAACTCTTCTGCTATGACCATTAGATAAAGGTGGACATGCTTTTCTTTTTTAACAGGCTTCTGAAAAGGCTCATTAAAAGTATAACTGCTCTTCTTCTCTGCAAAACAGTAAATACCTATCGGATCGATGTTTTGCGAAATAACTCGATAGATTAAATCGGATGTGGTGTTTTGAATTGCTTTCATAATTTTACTCATTTTAGTTAATACTTGTCTGAAAAATTGTATTTTTGTTTAACACACAGGCAAGTAAGCAATTACTTGTACCGTACGGTATCAAATTTTCCCGTACCGTACATGAGATTTCTTGTATCATACATGAATCCTACTTTTTTATTCTTAATTATTATCTTTGAGCTATGAGTACATTAACAAAACCAAACCACATGGGACGCAAAATCAGCCGTATCCGTGAACTGAAAGACATGAAACAGGAAGCACTGGCGCAGGCTATGGGAACAAACCAGCAGACTGTTTCGATATTAGAAAATAGTGAAGATATTGACGATGAAAAATTAGCAGAAGTAGCAAAAGCCTTGGGAGTAACTGTAGAAGCAATTAAGAATTTTTCTGATGAAGGTGTGATTAATTATTTCAACACTTTTAATGAAGCCGTTGCAAATAATAATTTTGGGCGACAAGACACAATTAACTTTAATCCTATCGACAAGGTTGTTGAGCTTTATGAACGATTAGTTCAAGCAGAAAAAGATAAGGTTGAATATTTGGAAAAATTACTAAAAGCCAAATAAGCTTTTATAAAAGATAGATTAATTCAAAAAAAAGGAGGCTTTCTCAAAATTGAGAGAGCCTCCTTTTTTAATGTATTATTTAAATTGATAATTGTTACTAAGTTTTTAGTACTTATTTAACAATTTCAATTTCATCTTTACTAAACCATTCTAACTCTAACAAATTAGCCATTAGTTGCTCTGGTTTGTCAGTATATGCTACAATAGCTAAACTATTTTTCGCTCTACTGCACGCCACATAAAAAAGTCGTGAGGTTCGATCAATTCCAGTTTCAATCCCTCCTGCAATATTCTCATTATCATTTTTTGTTAGTTCTTTTATACCAAACAGTTTGTCATAGCTGAACATAAATCCTTTAGATTCTTCGTCGTCAATAATTACTAAAACTCTTTCAAACTCTAATCCTTTAACCCCTTGATGAGTTCCGAAATTTGAACTGCCAGATATATATTCATTATATCTGATTATTTCATCAAAATTGGCATTTAATGCTACATCCCAAGCTAATAATGCTTTACCGTCATCCTCATCTTCTTCATTTTCTTCTTCTTCACCTAAACTTTTTGTCCTATCAATAGATATGCTTAAATCACTTGGAATAGTAAATATGCTCGATTCCCTAACTTCCAATAGTATATCCATTAAAGTTGGTTGCTCCTCATTTTCCCATAATTTCAATAGCTTGTCAACGCTTGTTTTGGCATTATCTAAGACAGCTTTTTTGTCTACTGCATCAATAATATATCGTTTGTCAAATAACGGGGAATCTCGTTTTACAATATTTGATATTTCGAATCTATTATTTGCTTTATGAGCATTATATAATTGCAGTATCGTTTTTATGAAGAAATTGACAGAAGATAAATTACCTTGCAATAAACCTTGTTTTAGCTTATCAACCTGATATAAAGGATTAAAAAAATTCCCAAACCCCATTCTATTCGCTGCCATATGATGCTCTAGAGTTAATGTTTTAATTGAACTATCATCATTCCATTTTTCATCCTCAGCAAATTCAATCATACTTTCTTTTATCTTTTTTTCTACTGTCATTTTTTCTAATCCTCTTGGGACAATAAAAAACCTAACAGTGCCACCTGACTTTTCAACCCTTGCCAACTGTTTTTGCCCATCAATCTCCTTTCTAATTTTATTGTTTAATTCAATAATTCTAGATTTTGATCGATGATTCATTTGTTTGGCTGGCTCCAACCAATCTTCAGGCAGATCTTCTCCAAGTTTCTCTTTACCATCACTATAAATACGCTGCATAGTATCTCCGAATAACCCTAGCGAAAAAGATTCTTTATATTCAGATTGAATTTTGAAAAGAGCTTCAATTAAATCTTTTTTAGTGTCTTGACTTTCGTCGATTAAAACAATTGGATATTTGTTTATTAACACTTGCTTAAATAAATTCTTTGAAACTAAAAAATAGCAAGCTATTGATATGACTTCAGAGTGATTTACTGATGCTTTGCTGTAATTATCTCCATTGGGATTATATACAAACTTATTTATCGTTGGCAGTGCAAGCAGTCTTTTATTCTTAGAGTCTAATTTTTTTCTATTAGATATCGCAGTTTTATTATTAGGATCTCTAGCTCTTGACAACTTGTCTTCAAGATCAACGATGGATTCTTTCGCATCGTTTTCAATCCATATTTTTATATCTGCTGTAAAGTTTTTAATCAATTCCCAGCAAAAACTATGAATCGTACTTACTTCAAAAATTGAATCATAGGAAAGCCTGTGATTAATTTCGTCAGCAGCAGCGTTAGTATAAGTTATTATCGCAATTTTTCGATTCCTAAACTTATATTCATTCCCAAAAGTTTCCTTAAATTTAGTCAAGACATTAACTAATGTACTTGTTTTGCCAGAACCTGCACCTGCAAAAAGAAAGAAACTCTTTAAAGATATGGGGTTTAAACAATTAAAAATATCCTCATCAATTTGTAAATCGATATCATTATTTTCAGCTATCATGATGTTGCAGTTTCAGATTCAACAATATTTTTAATAGGTTTTAAAACATCTTCTAACCAATCTAAACCTTCTTTAATGTAAGTTGGTACATTTAATTCTTCAGGTGCTTCAAAGTACAACACATCAAGTGCAAATTCAGCTTTTTTTGCACCATCACTATTTATAGCTGTATAAGCTTTTTCTGCAGCATTATTTGGATTATCTTCCTTAACAGCTTGAACCATTTTTTTTAACAAACCAGATGTTGCTTCAATTCCCTTAAACTTCTCAATATTTTCTAGGACTAGTGCATCTTCAAATGTGTAAGGATAGACTTTAACTCCCGATAAATCGATTTCTGCTTGATAAGCAACTCGAATAGGATAATCTGTTAACAATTTACTATCAAAGTCTAATTTTATCAGTTCATCAATCTCTTTCAACCTAGGATTCCAATTTTTCAAAGTATCATTATTAGTAATTTGATCACTTTTTAATTTTGGCTGACATTTTTTGTATTTGTCCTTTGGCGGGTCGGAAGAAGTATCTGAATATTTTTCTTGAGAATCTAAATCTGTAATAATTAAAGTAATTAACCCTAACTTTTCAATAAGTGGTTTTAATCTATGCGCATGACTTCCTCCTATTTCTAAAATTGTTATATAGCAACTGTCTAGAATTTCGTGATGATTTTTAATAAAATGAGGAATTAGCATCCTTTCCGCTGGGCCTTCCACTAAAATAGTTGCATCAGCAAAGAACAAATCATTATGCGTTGTATTTAGATATCTTACTACAAATTTTTCAGTTTCTTTTTCCGCTGGTATAGTAGAATCAAATATTGATTTTATACTCAACACTTCAGAGGTAGGCGTTGTGGATGTAATATTATTTCTTTTAAAATATCTTAAACTTTCAAATTTTTGATGCGCTATATAACTAGAATGGGTACTGATTACTAACTGAGTAGTAAAATCTGTTTTGATTCCTAAATGTTCATGTGCTCTTAAAATTTCGTATGCTTTTTTTATAAACACTTGCTGGACTTGTGCATGTAAGTGAGCTTCGGGTTCTTCTATTAGAACTAAATGAATCGGTTCTATTATATTTTCTTTTTCTAATAAATTTTTACCATTCATCATCCATTCATCTCGATATCGAATTAATTTAAAAACAATAGAAATTAAATTTTGATAACCTAATCCATTATATTTTTCTGGTAATGTTAGTCCCTCAGCCAAATTGTATCTAACTGCTGAATCATGTTCTAGGCCATCTGTAGCTTTTATAAGTGATGCTAATGTTATTTGTGGATTTCCAAATCCAGGGTAATTCAAGTCACTTAATTCCTTGAGTGGCGCTTTAAAACTTGAAGTCAAATTATTATCAAATGTTATCTGCGCCTCATTTAGTTTTTCAAGTGCTTCCAAATCTTTTTCATTAGGATCAATTGAAGGATTTAAATGTTTATCATAATAAGAACGAAGTTGGGAAGATAAAGATTTAGTACTATTAGATTCTGGATTATCTGAATTAGCATCACTAAAACCACGCTGAGCATTTATTGTGTGAATTTTAATTAAACCATTTAAGGGATTGCCTTCAAGTTCTACATTATTATCTGATAAATCCTGTACTTCATCATATTTATCAGGATCTAATAGATATGACTTTATTTCAAACAAAGTATTTATCTTCTTGTCACAAAATTGCCAAAAACTCATAGGCCAAAGTTCTACAGCTTTTCCTGATTTTGCATTAAGATCTATTACCTTTTTTCTCGCAAGATTATATTCTTCAATAAGTTTTTCTAAGTTTTTCGGGTGCAATACTAATCTTAAACCCAGTAAACCTCCATTCCACTCAAGTGTAGGTATAATATGACTTACGTATCTTAATTCTTTAATATCGACATTAAACCATAAATCTAAAGATGGTAAATACGGTTCAAGCAATTTGATGCTTTTATCCTCATCTTCTAAAGTTTCTTTTGTGACCCATACTTCAGCAATCTTATTTAGTTCCGTCCAATTTGCGATTGTGAAATCCTGAGTTTTAAATTCTTTTCTTTCTAAAAAGGTGATAAGAGCATCCATAGCAGTTGTTTTTCCGCTATTATTTGCACCAACAAATATGGTTTCTTTGTCAGAAAACTCAATTTTACAAGATTTAAGTTTTCTAAAATTTTTTATTCTTACAAAGTCAATTTTCATGGTTTATTTTTATTGAAAAGTTAGTATATCATAATCCTTTGCTAAGTGCGTCTGCGCTTCTACTGTAGAAGACATTTAGCTATGCTTATATTGTGCACTATAATCATTCTAAGTGCTACAATACTACACAAAAAAATCACATGTGTATTACGGTTTTCCATAATCTAGATTTATTTTTTATAACATAAAAAGCCAAACTATTTCGTTTATTAAAAAGACTATTAGACTAACATTAAAGGATTTCAAATTAAAAAAAGCAAAGCAAGGTATTGGACACAGCCAGAGAAGTGCGCATAACATTTTTCTTCGTTCCTCAAAAAAATGCCCTTCGGGACTTATAGCACTTCAACTGTCTGACTGTCCAATTTAAGACTGCTTTCTTTTTTCCCTTTTTCTTTTTTTAAGTATTTATTGATGTAACAGCCTACGGCCATCATGACCATATTTTGCGCATGATACATTCAAATATTTTCTTTAAATTAGAAGCCTGCTTTTAAAAAATCTCCAAAGATTGCCACGTACCTGCAATCAGCAAGATGAACGGTTGTTTAACAACCGCCTATCTTGCCACCCATTGCCTCGGAACTCGGCGGTGGAGAAACTTAAAAACAAAAGAGTTTGATAACAATGAAAATGAAAGATGATGAAAAGAGAAAATTCAAACAGAACACGAATCGTAGGACTGCGATTCACTCCTTTGGAGTATGTCGAACTGGAAAAAAGATTCAGAGCAAGCACCTGCCGAAAATTAAGTGATCATATCCGAAGACACTTATTCAACAAACCAATTGTAGCAACTTACAGAAACCAGTCTTTAGACGAACTGATGGAAGAAACAGCTGTACTTACTTCCGAATTACGGGCAATCGGCAATAATATCAATCAGATTGCCAGAAAGATAAACACGCTCAAAACAGTTCCCGAATTCAAAGGGCATCTTTATCTGTTCGAAATCCAAAGAGAAAGGCTTTTTGATAAAATGGAAGAGGTCTCAGACCATACCCAGAAAATAGCAGAAAAATGGTTGCAGTGATAAAAACAAGCTCGTCCATAAGAGGCATTCTGAATTACAACGAAAAGAAAGTTGATATCGGAAAAGCGGAATGCATAAGTGCTGTGAATTATCCTCTGGAGCTGGAAAAACTGAGTTTCACTTCAAAATTAAACCGCTTTCTAAAACTGGCAGAACTCAATACCAATGCGAAGCGGAATACGGTGCATATCTCGCTCAACTTTGACCCTTCGGAGAATCATTCGAAAGAAAAACTGGCTGAAATTGCAGACACTTATATGGAAAAACTGGGCTTCGGCAGACAGCCTTACCTGGTATACCAGCATTATGATGCGGGACATCCGCACTGCCATATCGTGACAAACAACATCCAGAGAGACGGAAAAAGAATCGATCTACATTTACTGGGAATCAGAAAATCAGAGCCTGCCCGAAAAGAAATTGAGGAAATATTCGGACTTGTAAAAGCCGAAGGAAGAAAACAGAAAGAACAATTTTCGTTAAATCCGATAGATATCGGCAGAGTCCTATACGGAAAAGCAGAGTCCAAAAAGGCGATCAATTCAGTTTTAAATCAGGTGTTGTTTGATTATAAGTATTCGAGCCTGCCTGAACTCAACGCGGTTTTAAATCTCTATAATGTTCATGCTGACAAGGGAAGCGAGGAATCGAGAGTTTTTAAAAATAACGGACTGCTTTACAAGATACTTGACCATAATTCAAAACCGATAGGCGTGCCGATAAAAGCCAGCGAATTCTACAGCAGACCTACCTTAAAATTTCTGGAAGAAAAATTCAGGGCAAATGAAACAAAGAAGCAATACGGCAAAAGCCACGTTAAAAATGCTTTGAGAGAGGCTTTTTTTTGATGAAAGAATTACTTCTGTTGAGAGATTATCCGAAAGGCTCAAAGATAAAGCTATTCATACTATTTTACGAAAAAGCAGTGAGGGAAAGCTTTATGGAATTACTTTTATAGACTTTAAAACAAAGTCGGTTATCAATGGAAGCAGTCTGGGTAAAAAATTCAGCGCAAAAGGAATTCAGGAAAGCTGTGCAATGAATATTCTTGCACTTGAAAGAAAGTATCAAAACTCAATTTCGACAGATTATGAGAGCTTTCAAGATTTTGAATCAAGAGAGTATGTGAAAGAAAATCTTGCAGATATACTCATTCGCGGGGAAAGGATAAATGATTTTATCCCGAAAGAACTTATACAGAAAAAAAGAAAAAGATTGCGAAGAGGAATTTAAAATTTCTTGAGCATTAATTTTCATTTATTCTATCCTTGATAGGTATGTTTAAATTAACAAATTTAGCTATACATGGAATAATCAAAAATCATTTTTATTTAATGCTAGGAAACTAAGAAAAATGAATAATTTTATAAACCTTAAATTAAAAATCCAACTTATATAAGCTGAACTTGATGGCAAATAATGCTAACTTTAGTATGTAGTTTTCTATCTGCCGACATTGTTACTTTGTGATAACTGTAGTATTCAAATGAACAAAGACCTTTCTTTAAAATTCGGTAGATTAATAAGAGAAATAAGGCATGAAAAGAAACTTTCACAAGAAGAATTAGCTTTTCGTGCTGATGTTCATCGCACTTATGTTGGTATGATAGAAAGAGGAGAGAAAAACATAACTCTTGAAAATATTGATAAGTTTTGTAAAGGTCTTGAAGTTACTATGGAATTCGTTTTTCATAAACTTAAAGATGAAAATTAATGAAAGTAACATTACTAAGCCAAGGCTTTAATCCATCTTTGGATAAAGCTGTTGGAAACAAATTGATTGAATTTTTTAGCACAAACCATTATCAAACATTTACTGGAATATCAGCATTCGCAAGTGAAGCTGGAGTTAATGGACTTTCTAGCTGTATATCAAGTAGTACTTCATTCAAAAATCTTAACTTAATTGTCGGTATAGATCAACAGGGTACATCAAAAGAAGCTTTGGAAGAAATTTTAGATTTGAAAATTAACAGTTATATTTTTTATCAATCAGAAGAACCTATTTTTCATCCAAAAATCTATTTATTTGAAGGACTTGAAAAAACAGCATTAATTATTGGTTCTTCGAACCTGACGGCAAGGGGGCTTTTTAATAATATTGAATCATCGATTTTATTCGAATTTGATAATTCAGATAAAGATGGGGAGAATTTACTAATAGATTTAAAAAGTTACTACAGTACTTTATTTAATTTCACAGATCCTAATCTTTTCAAAATAGCACAAAGTACAATTGATTCTTTTGTTAAATTAGGAGTGGTTCCACTTAAAAAAGTTTGGTTAAAAAGACAAGGAAAAAAAGAAGCAAATGAAAATTTAGAAAAGGGAATTTTAAAAATACCTCAAAGAGCAGTTTCAAAGCTCCCCAAAAATTTTGCTGGCAAGAAGAAATCAAAAAAACTTGAACAAAACTACAACGAGGAGATAAGTGCAGTTGACGACCAAAATATAAGTACTGTATTAATTCCTGCTAATGCATTTACTAGCAACTTTACTGAAATTTGGAAAAGCAAACCTCTTACCGAAAGAGATCTAAATATTCCTCGAGGAAGTAATACAAACGAAACTGGATCAATGTCCTTAAGCAAAGGACTTTTAGATAATATTGACCAAAGGCATTATTTTAGAGATCAGGTTTTTAATTCTTTAGATTGGAATAATAGCACTCGTAAAAACAGTGAACATTTGGAAAAAGCAATAGCATATTTCAATATAATAATTGACGAAGAAGACAAGGGAGAATTTCCACTACAAATAACACATAATCCCAGAACAGATACAGAGAGCTACATTCAAAATAACTCTGTTACGAGCTTAAGCTGGGGAAAAGCAAAAACGTTAGTAAAAAATCGTGACTTGCTAGGAAAAACTTTAACATTATCAAAAGACGTAACATCTAAAGATAAATATACTTTAGTTATTAAATAATTGTTGAAATTTATTTTATAAAAAATGAAATTATTACATTGTATCTTATTCTTATGTGCTTATTTTTGTTAGAAAATAGAATACAATGCAATTAATAAAAGAAGCATCACATGATAAATTGAGAGGTGGGTTTTACACTCCTGAACCTATAGCAGAATTTATTCTAAAGTGGGCTTTTAATGGAAATAAGGAATTAGATATTTTAGAGCCTAGTTGTGGAGACGGAATCTTTCTTAAAGCAATAAAAAAGGGTAAATTTCAATACAACTCTGTAACAGCAATAGAGCTAGACGAAATAGAGGCTAACAAATCCAAAAGCATAAACCTTTTAGATGCTGAAATTATTAATACAGATTTTCATAATTATTGTATCAATACGACTAAAAAATTTGATTTAGTTATTGGAAATCCACCGTATATTAGATACCAATATTTCAATAAGGAACAACAAGGTTATGCTGGAGATATTTTTAATAAAGCAAATTTAAAATATTCAAAACTAACTAATGCATGGGTTTCTTTTGTTGTTGGCTCTTCTTTATTATTAAAAAATGAAGGAAAAATAGGATTCGTATTGCCTGCAGAAATATTGCAGGTTTCATTTGCAAAGCCACTAAGAAATTTTCTTGCACATTTTTACAATAAAATTAATATTATCTCATTTGAAAAACTTGTATTTCCTGACATCCAACAAGAAGTAGTGTTGCTTTTATGCGAAAAAAATAAAACAAATAAACATTTAATAGAACATCTAGAAATAAAAGATGCAAGTGCTTTAAAAAAGCTTGATATTAATAAATTGAAAAGTCCAAAAAAGAAAATTGACTTCAAATCAAATAAATGGACTTTTTATTTTTTAGAACAAAACGAAATAGATTTTTTAGAAAGGTTACAAGAATCTAAATTAATTTCTAAACTTGGTGTTTTTGCCACTGTAGAAGTAGGAATAACAACTGGTGCAAATCCATTTTTCACTGTCCCTTCTTCCACTGTAAAAGAATACAATTTAGAAAAATATGCAAAACCATTAGTAGGGAGAAGTGTCCAAGTTCCAAGCGTAATTTTCACTTCGAAAGACTGGGATAAAAATAAAGCAATTGAAGCAAGAACACATTTACTAACTTTTCCGAAAACATCTGAATTAAATGGTAGTTTAGGTGCCAGAAAATACATAAAAAAAGGGGAAGAACAAAACGTTAATAAAGGATATAAATGTGGAATTAGAGATGAATGGCAAATAATCCCATCACTGAGGATTTCAGATGCACTATTTATTAGGAGGAATAATCTTTACCCTAAATTAATTATAAACGAAGCAAAAGCATTTACTACAGACACAATGCATAGGGTCACAGTAAAATCAAATATTAATTTAGAGGCGTTAACTGCTAGTTACTATAACTCATTATCTCTTGCATTTACAGAAATATGTGGTCGAAGCCATGGGGGCGGTGTTTTAGAATTAATGCCTAATGAGGTTGAAGAAATTCTCTTACCCTATAATGCTAATAATAAAGAGCTTCTGCCACTAATTGATGAAATGATTAGAGCTAAAAAGGATATTTCCGAAATATTAGAAATAACAAATAAAATAATTCTTAAAGAAAATTTTGGATTAAGCAACGAAGAAATAGTGTTGGCTGATAATATTTGGAAAAAGTTATCTCAGAGAAGATTAAATAGAGGAAAATAGTTTTATAAAATTCAAAAGAACATTTGTTTAAATAAGATGAATATGACTAAGCACAATATTAAAAATTGCGTAGTAACAGATCTAGACGATACAATGTGGGATTGGCTAGGAATGTGGTACAATTCATTTAATCCTTATTTTAACGAAATCAGAGAATCTTTTAACATTGATGAAGACGTTTTAAAAGCTGATTTTAAAAATCTACATCAACAATATAAGACTACAGAAGTTTCATTTGCTTTTGAAGAACTTACATCCTTAAGTGATGAGAATAAGAAGAAAATAACTAAAAAACCATTAACAGGTAAAAGTATATTACATAAATATAATTCAAATAAAAAATCAAATTTAAGACTTTATGATGGAGTTCTAAAAACTTTATTGCATTTAAAATCTCAGGGAGTTTTGATAATTGGATTTACTGAATCCAATGCTTTCTTCACAAAATATAGAATAAAAAATTTAGAATTAGATGGAATATTTGATTGTATCTATACTCCTTTAGATACTGGAGCCCCAAAAAGCGTTGACAAATTTTATGATGATGAACATTGGGAACCAATAAAAACAGAGATAAGATACCTGTCAAAAAGCATAAAAAAACCTGATAGTGAAATCTTGGAGATTATTCTAAGGGATTTTCAAGTTGCTAAAGAGAATGCAATTTACATTGGAGATAAAATCGATAGAGATATTAGGATGGCTCTTGACGCTGGCGTGACAAGTATCTATGCGAAATACGGAAGTGAAATCGCCAGTGACAAATACAAGCTTCTCAAAGAAGTTACTCACTGGACTGATGAGGATGTAAAAAGAGAACAAGAATTTCACGAAAAACACAGAAACGAAGAAATAAAACCTGATCTAATTCTGGAAGAGTCTTTCAGTCAATTACTAAATTATATTTCTTTTACTTCATATGAAAAAAAACTGAACAAAGATCTAATTCCAAACATAATCTCTATTTGGAGTGATGTAGTTAAAGTTCAACAACACTTTAATGATATTGCCCTAAGAATAAGAAATCTTGCCTTAACAGCATTTACATTTATTATTGCAACTCTAGGCTATATCGTTAAAGAAAATATTGTATTCTATATTGGCGGAAAGGAAATTAATTCCATTACTGTATTTAGCTTTTTAGGAGCTTTGATTATTTTTTGCTTCTGTTTTATGGATCGATATTGGTATCATAAATTTCTTATCGGAGCAGTTAGTCAAGCATCATTTATAGAAAATAAATGGTACAAAATAATACCTGAAATTGGTCTTAGTAATGCAATAACAAAGCAAAGCGGTTTTTATGTTGGATTTGGCAGATTTAAAACTAAATTAGATTCAAAAAAGAGATTTTGGTTTTTCTATGCTCCTCTGATTTTAATTTTTTGTGTATTTTTCGTATCCTCATTTTTTTTAGATAATGATAAAAAGGCAAAAACCATAGAAAATTTAAAAATAAAAAACGGTGAGCAATTAAAAGAAATAGACAGTTTAAGAATAAAGCTTTTAGAAATAAAAATTTCTAATCAAATTAAAAGCACTCCCGTTATTAAATCAGACAAATTGGAGGCTCCTATTCATCCCAAAACTACCCAACATTCGAATTAACTTTTAATAAAAACACTTCGATTTTACAATCATTTAATCTTTATGTTAAAATAAATTGAAATTCTGATTTAATCAGAAATTGACTTTGCAACTTAAAATTTCAATAGAAAATACATATGTTTTGTTAATTTATTTTAATGACCGTCCGATCTTTAATTTCTGTTGACCACTGCACTTGCGACCATCAGCTTGGTCAATCAAAATGAAATTGTATATATTTTGCGTAGGATAGAGAAAGAATCTTCCATTTGCCTCTTCTTCAATTTGAACTCTAGGCACTAAAGTTATAGGTGTTTCAACTGATTATTTCCTGTGTTCCACTAACCTGCCATAACTGTCAATTTCTCGTGTTTAGCTTTAAAAACACCAAGTATTTCGTGTCGAAAAAAGTCGATATACAATTGCATTATTGGATGATACAAGTAGAACTTGATTTGTTTGATTTTGCGCGAAGAGGGATTCTGTAGCCAAAAAAATATACAGAGAAATTATTATTCTTTTCATATCGTTCTTTCTACTACATATTTTAATTAATTCAAGACTTCCCATCTTTGTATCATACTCTAAATCTCCTGTCTCTAAATCACATTTTATTTCATCTATAAATAGAAATTCAGCGCATATCACTAACCAAACTTCACAAATTATCCAATTCGGTTATTTCATTAGCTAAATTAATTTTTTCTTTCGGTCGAGCAGATAAGTATTTTTTCATAACAGCAAAACATCTTTTTATATCAATTAGATTGTCATCAGAAAAAGTAACAGTAGTAATTCCAAATTCTTCAAAATAATCATTTCTTTTCTGCATTTCTTTATTCCATTTCTTTGACAATTCTGCATTGACATCTACTTGTTTCTTATCTTTTATTTTAGCTACAGACATATGGGAAGAATGGGGGCTTAATTCAAAGCCAATCAGTTCCATCGTATGAGAATTTAAAATTGTAAAGTCCAAACGATATTTGTGATCAACTTCAAGACCTTCATATCTAAATTCAGGGATTAGGAAAGGTTCTGATAAAACATCATCAGACATTTCAAGATATTCTACGTAGAAATCAAATACTGCTTTTTCGTATTGTGAATTGGAAACTCTCTTCAAGATATTCTTGTAAAATCTCAGTAATTCAGGAAAATCATCAAACTTTACCAATTCATTATTTTCTGGATCAACCAAACCTGTATTAAGAACATGTCCAATTGTCCAATACATATATTCAGCTCTTCTTATTTCACTTACATCATTTGTCCATATTTTGTCGCGAAATGCTGGAGCTATTACCAAACCCCAAACAAATTTACCGCCACCAAACCATACAGACCATAGATTTTCATTTGGTTTTACTCTAGTCCTTTCTTTTAAGTTTCTATAAAAATTACGCTCAAGAAATTTTAAAGTATAGTTTCTAAAAACTTCATCTTTCATAAGCTTCTTTAGTGGGGAATATCTGTTCTCAACATACTTTCTAAATCCCCTTATCCATTTAGCTTTGAAATCATTTGGATCACTAAATTGCATATTTATACTATCGACATATGTATTGTTCTTTCCTCCAATAGTTCCATGTAAAGATGATATGCTTAAATCAAAATCATCGCGTTCACGATGATATTTTCTTAAAACATTTGCCTGCATCTTTTTCATTTCTGCAGTCAATTGCTCATCAATTTCTTTTAATCTCTTTTTCTCTTCCTTATTATAACTCTTCATTAATGTTGATATTCGATAAAATTATTGGTAACAATTATAAAGGCAATAAGAATATTAAAAACATACCTATTTTAAAACTAATTGCTGAAAGTTTATTTTGTAAATTACATTTCAAATATATTGTTTTTCTCTTACAATTTATTAAATAAATCTTGATTCTGAAGAATATAATCCTAAACTAACTTAACAGCTTTTCTGCTGTAAAATAGGAAGATTTCTGACTTTTCAATTATTTTATATTCTTTTAAAAAGCTTATTTTCCTCTAGTCCTTGCTAATTCAAATAATTAAACTTTTTTGAAATTAAATAATTTTACTGTTCTTCAATTTTAAAAATTTTAAGGTGCGATTGTTTGTTCTCATTTTAATTTTTAATGATGATTAAACATTTTAAATGTTTTTTTCAGATAATAAAACGAGGTTAAACAGGAAAAAAAATCTTTGGAATGAAGATTTTTTTTATGTTCAATCTGAATTTTTTTAGAAATCAAATCATGAAAAATCCCGAGATAAGAAACAGATGAAACATCTTTACTTTCAAGGTTATTAAACCAAATTTCAAAATTAGGAGTTCCAAATGCTCTTGGATTTTCTTTAGCGCTATCTATCGCTTCTTTCAGATATTTTACACCATAACTTGTGTTAGGATCATCTTCCGGGTCAGTAAAATCACCTACACTTAAAAACTTTTTTTTCCAGTGTGCATCAGCTTTTAAACTTTTCCCAATCAAATCTTTAACCTCAGGTTCAAAATGTTTAACCTCATCCGTTATAAAATCGACATCGATAAAATCAGTATTTATAAATCTACCTTCTTTGATAATTTCAGAAAAGTGCAAATCTTTATTATATTCTAAAATGTTCTTTAATACTTTCTTATGAAGGTATCCTTTATAGGGATTATAAATACATAGTGTGAATCCATGCGGATACACAGCTCTCGGGCTGTTTTTATGAAATATAATGAATCCATTAATATTCTGACGATTAAAGATTGATGTTACATAATTAATAAATCCGTTCTTGTTTTTTACTTTTGAACGCGTATAATAATCGAACGTATCAAAACATTCGTACGAAAACAAACTCAGATAATCTATTTCGGATATTTCTCTTATCGGATTTATAATTGTGAAAGAAAGATCCTTAATTAAATCCTTATTATCCTTATGAACTTCTAATTGCAATGGGAGGGTAAGAATGTTTTTCCACAACATTGACAACTCCACAGCAGACATTAAAGTTACCCTCCATTCATTTGAAATGGGGATCCAGATAATCTGTAAGTTTGACAATCCATGAAATCTATTCTGTAGACCTAAAGTATAAGCCGACAATTCGGTAATCGCCTCTCGTTCACTGCTGTCACTAATCTTTAGTTCAACTAAAGCGAGATTTAAACTACATGTATTGTATGCTAAAATATCTACTGAAGGCTGTTTCCCCTTCTTGGATTTTGTTTCTAGAAGTTTAAACTCCTTATCAATTAATTTGTAGAACTCAATATTTTCAGTTGAATGAATAATTTTCTCTCCAAGTACTAATTTCACTAAATCGGTAATACATATCTGTTCACTACTCTGATAGATTGCATTTTTTTCATCGATTAATGCTCTTTTAAAGTCTTTTAGATTAGTTATTTTCTTATGAAATTCATTAAAATTATCACACAAGAAATCTCTTACTTGAAATTCTTTTATCTTAATCATAATTACAATCTAATATTAAACCTGCAAGGGTTAATTTAAATAAAGTTAATTTAAATAGTTATATAATTAAAAAAAGAAAAAATTTTTAGTAAAGAATTATTTTTCGACTTTCATGCAAGTTTTAATTTCTACATTAGTAAATTGTAACCTGCACTTAAATAATTAATAATGATTAGGGAAATATTAGAGGAATATATAACAGGAAATATAGTTGAAGAGAAATCAGGTGCGAGTGGTACGGTTTTTATTGTTGAGCATGATGCACATACCACTCCAAGAAGGGTTGCCTACAAAACAATAAAGGTTAATAAATTAAATACAGATCAAGAAAAGTATTTTATAGATGAGTGCGAACTATGGTTTTCGAGACAGAATAGTTATTTAGTTAAAGCATTTTACCCTTTAATTATAAAGGACATTCCATTTATTTGCATGCCATACTTCAAAAAAGATTTAAAAACTTTGATGCTTGAAAGAAGTTTCTCGTACATAGAAGCCTTGGTAATTTCTTGTAAGATTACGAAATCATTGGTAGAAATGCAAAAAAGTGGCATCAAGTATCATCAAGATTTTAATCCCCCAAATATTTTAATCGAGGATCTACAAGATAAATACCCTAACTATCAATCATTAAATGCTTTAAACTTAGTTCCTAAAATTTCAGATTTGGGAATTGCTGATCTAATTGAAAGAATCGGACCTACTTACGGAGGTGGAGGAGGAAAATTTCCTTTTAAAGCACCAGAACAATATGATAGAAAAAAATACTTAGGTTATAATCCCGATGTATTTGCACTGGCAACTATGATTTACATGCTTTTTACGAATAAACATCCTAATGATTTAAGCAAAGAAAGGGCACTGAATAAAAATACAAGTTCAAGTTATTTTTCGAACTGGGCATTTTCAGCTAAAATTTCGTTTACTAATAAGAATTTGGAGTTGATTCTTAACAAATGCCTTAAAGAAGATCCTACTGAAAGAGCATCTGCTATAGATCTTTATGATGCATTAATAGCAGAATTGGAAAAAATTGACAGTGTAACCGCAGACAAATTAAAATTTAATTTTGAATATTTTGACAAAAGTAATTCAGCAGATTTATTAATTCAAGAAATAGAATCTCTTAAGAACATTTTAAAGCTTCCATCTCGGAAAAATCAAATTTATATTAATATTTTAAAGAAGATTGAATATTTAAAAACTAACATAGTTAACGAACTGGATGTAATATCATTATGTGAATATTATAAATTATCAGCAATCAATTTTGACGAAAATATTCACCGCAAAGAAAACATACTTGAAAACACATTAGATATCACGAATATTCTTTTTAAGTGGCATTCAAAAATAAGGGTTCATCATCGATATTCTGAAATTAAAATGGGCGATAAGATCATACAAAAATTACCAAATTTTAGAGATATCGAAATAGTCTCTACCTATTTCGAAGTAATTTACAAAGTTCTATTAAAAGAACAAAATGAAAAATATATTGAAGATTTATTTAAAAAGTTCAACAATGATATATTTTATTCAATTTATTTATATACTAAAGCTTCATTGAAAAAAAACTATTCCAATGAATTAAGTGGAGCCATTGAATTACTTGAGAAAGCAACCCAATTAAATCCTACGGAGCCTCTGTTTAATTATATGATATACTACTGGATTCTTACGGATTATAATCAAATGAAAAATCAGAATGTAGATTTAGAAAATAAAAAACAAATTGCTTTTAAATATTTAAAAGAAAATTCTAAAAACTGGGAAATTTTAAAAAGCTTTAATCCTGATTAAAAAGAAATATATTTATTTTCTATTGAAAATTGAGCAAATTTCTCAAGTCCTATTTTTTTTAGCAACAAATTATCAAGAGAATTTTTTATTTGAGCAACTATCATAAAAAACAAAAAAATTAAAATGCGCATGATAAGACATTGTAATAATCAAAGATAATTTGTTAGATTATTGAGTGCTTCCAGCTACAACGATAAAAGCTTCAGAGAAATTTGAAGCTTTTTTGCTTACTTACCTTTAAACATCTTGGGTTTTGTTTACAAGCGTGATGCCAGCGGAGGATCAGGTTTTGAATGCTACTTTCGAATTCTTATTCCTTGTTCTTGTAATTTTAATAATGCTTGGGTTTCTGGCATATCTTTTCCTTTAGAAGAACAAAAGTCTATCATATCATATTCTAATAAACGTTGAATACTTTCTGCTTTATCTGAAATAGATTTAATTTTATCTAACAATTCCTCTTTTATGTTACCAGCATTGAAATCTTCTTCGTTTCCAATGACAACTTTATGAATCAACCAATTCCTTTGCTTTAAAAAAACATTTAATTCATCTTGCAAAGACAAATTATATAGATTCTCCCTAATTGCAATTGTAATAGCTTTACCTAATGTATAACTCTGGTTTTGTTTTAAACATTCATCTGCTCGTTCTTTTGTTTCCGTGGGGTTCATTTTAAGAGTAATTGAATAACTCAGTGCTTGTTCAACCATTTGGGTTTTCAAGACAGCTTCTCCGATGAAACAATACAAATTAATTTCAGTATTGTTAGCTAGTATTTTTGTAGCACTCTTTTTCATTTGCTTTTCGTTTTAATAAAATTCCGTCTAAATTTATTTATCAAAGATATTTCCTTAATACGCAATGTTTTTGCGCAGTAAAAAATATTTAATTTCTTTTGATTTTTTTAAAACTCAATTGCACAGATTTGTAATCTGTACGCCCAAACATATCTTAATAGATTAAAAAAAGAAAAATCAATAATTCAAAATCGCCAAGTTTTTAAAAGATGGTTCGAATTATTCTGTACCTCAGGGGTCAATATAAATCTTGGACAATTTAGGCCTTTTTAGAGAGCTAGAACCATTAAAAAACTTATTAAATCACTTATATTTCATTTTCAATATCTTTTGTCAACATCAAAAACACTTTTCATAAATTTAAACAATTATTTTTTTATGAAAGATATGGAAACAAAGGAATTGAAAAGGAAAGAATTATTTGATTTGGTTTGGTCAACACCTCTTACCAAACTTACATTGCAGTATGCTTATACAAACGAAGGCTTAAAAAAAATCTGCAAAGAATTTGAAATTCCAATTCCAGATAGAAGTTATTGGTCAAAACTTAAATTCAATAAGCTAGTAAAGAAAGTAGATTTTAATCCTAATTTCGATGGTAATGATAAAATTATTTTAGCATTAAGGAAAGAAGGAGAACCAATTAATATTGACCAAACACCATTAACAATAAGAACCAAAGAAATTGTAAATGACAAAAAAGCCCCTATAGTTGTTCCCGATACTATCATAAAACCAGATATTATAACAATTCAAACGAAAGAGTACTGGAAGGGTAAAATTAAATTCAGCTCATACCACAATGATAATACAATTGTATATCCAATTAGAGTCGGTGATAATTGCAGAAAAAGAGCACTACTTTTTATGGATGCTTTTACAAAATTATTACGTTACAGAGGACATGATTGGGGAAAAGAATATGATAATACAGGTGTGGTAATTGACACTATTTTCATAGAAATTGATCTACGAGAAGCAACTAAAAGAATCCCTTCCACAAAGCAATATTATACTTCTGATTATGTTCCAACAGGAGAGTTAATTTTCAAAATGGGTAAATATTCAGATGAAAAGGAATGGAGAGATGGAAAAACGAAATTAGAAGAACTTTTAGCAAGAATAATGGCTAAATTAGAAATCTATGCAGAGGCAGAAAAAATTCGAAAAGAAAAAAACAGACTGTGGCATTTACAATATGAAGAAGAACAAAAGCGAAAAGAAGAAATTAAAAAACTAAAAAATGAAGAAGTTGAAAAATTCAACAAATTATTAGCCCTATCTGAGCAATACAATAAAGCGCTCTTAATTAGACAATACATCGAAGCTGAAAAGCAAAAAGCAATCAGAAGTAACAATTTAACTATTGAAAAAGATGAATGGATAAAATGGGCTTGCGACAAAGCAGATTGGTTAGACCCATTGATTAACAAATGTGATGATATATTAGATCTATCATAATTTAATTTTAGATTTTCCTAATCCCTCTAAATCATACACAAAATGGTTCGAGAATTGTCCCGTTAGGGCTACACAGACAAAAAGCTTCAGAGAAATCTGGAGCTTTTTTTGTTGTAGACTTTTATATTGTACGCTTCAGTAAACATAATACTCAAAGTGGTGAAGGTTTATATCAATTAACTATCCTATTGTTACAGTTACAAAAGAGCCTTTTTCAATACTACTTTCTACAAACTTTTTTAATTCTTTTAAATGTTTTAAATTATACTCTACATCAATTTTAACATTTGCACATTCATACCAGTTTTCACACATCAGTATAAGTTTTTCGATAGGTACTAATAAAGTCTTTGAATCAAAACAAACTATTGAATTGTCAACCAAACCATCACCTGAAATAGGTGAGTATGCGAAATTATAAAATGCTAATTCGTTTAATGTCAAAAAGATATTTATATCATAAAAACTTTTAAAAAGATTATATGAGACTACAACTTCAATTATTTCTAAATTAGATATTACTTGTTCTTCAATTTTGTAGTTGTCAATTTCATCATCATTACCATCATAAATATCTAATGACTTTAGATGAGAAATTATCGTTTTTTCATTTTTTTTAAAGCTTTTCAAATATATATTTACCCCCATAATATCATACTCTTGTTATTTATCAAAGAATACATGCGAATATACTATAATAATCTTTAGAAAGTTGGTTAGATTTTTGAATGCTTCCCTCTACTAAAGGAAAGCACCACTTATTACAAGTGGTGTTTTTTCGTTTTATAACATTTTGCAATATGGATGAATTTGTTGTTTACATTCTGTATTCTGAAAAATTCAAGAAAAACTATACTGGATTTACTTCCAATCTAATTGAAAGATTTAAATCTCATAATTTTCTTGAAACGAAAGGTTATACTCCAAAATATAGACCTTGGACAGTAATTTATGTTGAGTTTTTTAATTCAAAATCTGAAGCTATGAAAAGAGAAAAATATCTAAAAACTGGAGTGGGAAGAGAATTTATTAAAAATCTCATTTCTAAAATTTAGCTCGTCGGGCTCATATCCGCCACAGCGGACAAAGGTTCGAGTCCTGTTCTCGCTACAGAGAGAAAAAGCTTCAGAGAAATCCGGAGCTTTTTTTTATAATTCTAGTTCAGATTATTGAATTAGATGTCTAATAACAAAGTTTCCTTTTTACTTTAGTTATAACAAAATCTCCATTATCATATAATAAATACTTTATAATATATTCTTCATAACCATAATCTGTTGAAAAATATACTTTAAAAGAATAATTTACAATGTTCAAAATGCGCACATAAAACAATGGTGAATTCTCTGAATTATGTTTCAATGCAAAATTGTCATTTACATTCTTAATATCATCTAAAATTTTTCTGGAAATCTTTAATATCTTTTCTTCGTTTTCAATAAACCTATCGATAATTTTTTTTAAATATAAATTGAAATCATAACCTTCGATAATGTATTTTTTAGAAATTATTTTTTCCTTAAAGGAGAATTGATAATTTGATTTAGGGAAGTCATCACCTGCAGACAATTCGGGCTTAGTTTCCCATATTTGTTCATCTATAATTTGTCTAAAAATTAATACCCTATTATTTTTAGTTTTTATTTCCATTAGATAATTCTAAACACATTGATTAATTTTCAAATATATGGATATGCAAACCAAAAAAGCAGAAAAAAAAGTGTCTTGCTCAATAGCGTAAAGCTCGCGTTAGCGGAGGGAATGAGCTTATTTTATTTTTCAAAAACATGTAACGCATTGTTGTGGTCTAAAATATATATTTTTTCACCGCCATATTTCATGTCTCTAATAGCAGGGAATTTACCTTTTACTTCTTCAATTTCTTCACTCCAAATAATTTCTTTTTTCAGTTTGTTAAAAACAGCAAAACGATTGTTATCGCTTCCTTCATAGGAATAAATATTTTCTGCGTCAAATCCTCCTATATAATTTAAACTGAGTTTATGAGTCTCCGAAGATTCTTTAAAACTATAACTATCAAAATGTTTATTCGCAGCGACTAAGTTGTATTCTATGTAAAAATGGCTGCTAAGATTAAAAATAAAACCATTTTTTTCATCTAATACCGTTTCATAGCCAAAATATCCTTTAAAATCTTCAAACTCACTTTCTCCCACTATCATTTTTCCCTCTTTTATAAAACGAGATTCTTCCCCTGTTTCTATATTTACTGCTAACAATGCTCCGTTGTTTAACACAACCCAAAGTTCGTTACTGTAAACACCCAAAAACTTAATAACTTTAGCCTGTTTTTCAACTGGTGGCTCATCTTTGTAATCTGCTCTTTGTTTCCAATTGTATTTAGTTTTTAAATCGTATTGCCAAAGCAATCTTAAATCCAAACCATCTGAGTAAAAATTGATATTTAAATCATCTTTTGTATAAATTAAAAATCCGTTACTGACTGTGAAAAAAATTAATCGTTCCTCAACTGTCCATACCTTAGCAAATGAGTTTCCTAGTTGAAGCTTTGTAGTAGAAAATCTATCTCCATAATAAATAAAGCTGTCTTTTAATTCCTTAATTATTTGTTTATCTAGTATTTCAAAATTGTTGTTACTATTTCCAACAAATCCTTTTGGATTTTCTAATGTATGATTAAAACATATCCAATCTCCTGAAGATTTCAGTCCTGATATCTCTATTTTAGCATCATATATAGCGTTTTGGTCTTTAGCATAAAGCACATTTTCTTTTATATATGTTAATTCGCCAGAATCATCTGTTGAAAAAGAATCTACCTCATTAATTTTATTCTTAAAAATAAATTTCATAATACTTTATTTAGTATTAGTTATTAATCTTGTTATTAAGCCAATGCTATTCATAATAATCATTTGCAAATCATTATCCTCTTTTAAAAACTTAATACACGCATGCTAAAATACTGTAATAATCCCAGATAATTAGGTTAGATATTTTAATGCTTCCCGCTACTAAGACAAAGCTTCAGAGAAATCTGGAGCTTTTTTTATGCAATTAAATTTCCTATTTCCTGAGAAACTAGTCATTCTCAAAATAAATCTAATGTTTAAAATAATATTTATTTTTGAAACTAAATGGATAAAGTTGCAAACACTTATTTGGCCTATAATTCATTTTATCTATATATCTTTTTGGGCAATCAAAAAACCCCTCGAATGAGGGGCTTAAAAGAAGCATAAAATAATTATGCAGAAATTTCATTTTTAAAGCTTCACTTTTAAAAGCTCTTTTCCTAAACGGTGTAAACCATTTTCAATTTCTTTTGCTCTTTTTTCAGATATATATGTTTGCGTTTTTGAATTTGTGTATTGTCTAAATAATGATGCATTTAAACCTATACTTTTTGCAAATTCAGACTTATTAATTACTTCGAATACCCTGAATATTTCCGATACATCTAAATCATATTCAAATTCAAATCCGTTTTTATATAATTCATAAGTTTCTTTGTCGTATTCTTCAGCTGTCTCTAAATATAACTCAACTGCTTCTTTCAAGTTTTCTTTTAGCTCATTGATACTCTCTCCGTCTGCTACTACTACACCAGGTACATTTTGCGTTGTTCCCCAATAGCGATCGTCAGCAGATTTCTCAATCTTTACTTTGATTGCCATACTTAAATTTTCTAATAGTTTTTGTTTTTATTGATTTATCATTTTTAAATTTCGATTTAAGTTTTTTGACGATTAAATTTACTTGACCTTCCCATGTTTTTCATTTTTAGTGGTTAATAATTTTACAATTTGTTTTTCCAATATTTATTCGAGTGATTTTAAAACCTGAATATTCTAACACTTTATGCGATTTGTTATTATATACGAGTCTTATCCCAAGTTAAATTTAACTCGAGGTGTTGATTTAATTTTTACTTCTTCCTTTTATTATAAAAATTATTTTATTTGATTTAGTTTATGGTTTTCCGTATTTAATGATCCCCACAAGTCGGAGACTGAATTAATTCAGTCCCGCTTGCTTTAAAATGCTGTTTTCCGTGCCTTTCGGAATATCCTTTTCTCGGATGAGGCAACACAACTATTCCTTTTTTCTCCGGGTGTTTAAAAATATGGTGGCTTCCTTTTTTTCTATCGAGTTCCCATCCGTCAGCTTTTAGTATCTTAAACAAATCATCACTACTCATACCCCAAACTGTATTTTAATTTTACGAAACAAATACATAACATTTTTGACACATATATCAAAAATGTTATACAAATTAAAAAATAATTAACATAAGAAAAAAAATGATCTTATTTACTAATATTATTTTCCTCCAAAGAAAAATATTGCAATTACGGTTTTCCATAAATTACATTTTTTCACACAACTTAAATTTGATTATAAATTATTAAATTAAAAAACTATGGGACAATTTAGATTTCCGAAATTTAGAAAGACTCCAACAATGTTATAACACATTACGCTTTTCATACTGTAGGCGAAAGCTCAACTTCTAGAGCAATAAAAAAAAACTAAATCAGAGCAATTTCAATATTAGAAACTAATAACAACACTGCTACCACTTGGATATCGAATTACAGTCAATGTTCTTGGAATGTTGGAAAAAAAAGTTCTAGTCGTTAATGGGGCTCATGGAAAATATTTGCGATCAAATCCAGACAATAAACTAACTGACAATTTAGTCACTTAATCGATTTTGATTGGATTCAACCCTAATTTACAAAAACATAAAAATTGCGTAATAATCGAAAGTAATCTGGTTAGATATTTTAATGCTTCCCGCTACACAGAGAAAAAGCTTCAGAGAAATCCGGAGCTTTTTTTTTGTTTTCTAAGCTTTTTTTAAAAACAGAATATTGTTATGCTCACGAGCGAGGCGCTCGCACCAGCAGCTTTTCAATCCACACAAAGCTATCCAAATTAGACTGCTTTATGCAGTAAAGCATAAACTCTTTTAAAAGAATTACACAAAATCCTAAAGCGTTTTGGAGAATGAGAAATTTACTCTCTTTATATTTTGTAAATTTGACTGTATTTACAACAGAAAAATATTACTCATTAATTTTAGCAGACAACTTCTAAACTTTTTATCAAACTTTAATCAATGTCTACTCTTCACCAAAGCCCAAGAATAATTATTCGCGAATTTTTCCCCCAAGAACAACAAACGTTTTTAGATCTTTTTAAAGATAATCAAGTTACACAATATCTTCCTGAGACTTCTCCAGAAAGATATATAGAGATGTTTAATGAACTGCTTGAAAATTATAAAAAGAAAAATCTTAGCCGATGGGCAATATTTGACACTACAAACAACAATTTTATAGGAATGTGTGTTGCTCGTATTTTTGCACACAACACAAATCAAATAGAAATTGGGTACGTGCTTAGCAAAGAATATTGGGGAAAAGGTATTGCTACAGAAGTATGCAAGGCTATAACACAATATAGTTTTGCAAATACAAATACAAAAGAAGTTGTAGCCATAACAGATCTCAACAACACTGGATCGCAAAATGTGCTGCAAAAAGCCGGATTTGAAAGATTAAACAATTTGATCCGAAATGGAGAAGAACTCGCCTATTTTAAAATAGAAAGATTACGTGTATAAACTATGCTTTTTCTATAGAGAATTTCCAATTTTTCGAACAGATAATCTATTCCTAATTATACATATACTTACTCGTTAACGCAGATTTTCAATCTGCGCTAACGTTCTCTACATATTCCAGTAATTGGGTTTTCTTTACAAACAGAAATTTATACATTAAGTTCAATTCCTCTCTTTTTTCAAATGCCTAAATTCTGTAAAAAAAATATTTTTGCATTAAAATATTACATATCTTTATGATATCAATTTAATATCATTTAAATATTATTTATTATGAAAACAGAAAAAGTTTTAATACCCTTCAACGGCTATTTGGTGGCTGTTGTTCTACTATTTTCAATAGGAACAACTATTTATGGCTTTATTACAAACTACTTGGTATTAGCAGTCGCGTCACTACTATTATCTATTCTTTTAATAAAGGGCTTTGTTGTTATTGGACCAAACAGCTCAAAAGTTCTGTTATTGTTTGGAGATTACAGAGGAAGTATTAAACAAAGTGGTTTGTTTTGGATAAACCCTTTTTATAATAAAACGAGTTTATCTTTACGTGCAAGAAATTTTGAAAGCGAAAAAATTAAGGTTAATGATAAAATGGGGAATCCTATTTTAATTAGTGTTATATTAGTATGGAAAGTCAATGATACATTTAAGTCGACCTTTGAAGTTGACAACTATGAGGCATTTATCAGAATTCAGACAGATTCGGCGGTAAGAAAACTTGCAGGTTCTTTTCCGTATGATCATTTTGAAGATGAGAGAGCAACAATAACATTAAGTACTAATTTTGATGATGTAAACATAGCCCTTGAAAACGAAGTCACACAACGATTAGAGATTGCAGGAATAGAAGTTATAGAATCAAGAATTGCGTATCTGGCATATGCTCCTGAAATTGCTCATTCTATGTTACGAAGACAACAAGCATCGGCTGTTGTTGCCGCGCGTCATAAAATTGTAGAAGGTGCAGTTGGCATGGTTGACAGTGCTTTAAAGCTATTAGCTGATAAAGAAATTATAGAATTTGATGAAGATAAAAAAGCCACAATGGTAAGTAATTTAATGGTTGTACTTTGTGGCGATAGTGAAACTAAACCAGTAATAAATACCGGTACTTTAAATCAATAAAAGATGTCTGAAAAAAAGTCATTTGCATTAAGAATTGATTCAGAAACGATGAAAGCAATTGAAAAATGGGCTAATGATGAATTTCGTAGTGTCAATGGTCAGATTGAATGGATGCTTAATAATAGCCTAAAGAATGCAAAAAGATTAAAGGAAAAAAATGACCAAAAAAAATAAGGCATAAAATTATTATGTAAGCCAGAAGAAGAACTGTATCTAAGCTATTTACCTAACAACCAATCACTTAAATCTACATTTTTTCAAATCATTAATAAAATAGTTCGAAAATTCTCCCGTTGGTACTACAAGATAAAAGCTTCAGAGAAATCTGGAGCTTTTTTTATTCATAGCATTTTGTAATAGTCAAGGAAATACAGCAAACAGATTTTTTTTTCTATCTTCCCAAAATAAAACTTTCCAAAATGAACCATCTGTTTTCAATAAAAAAAACATTTTTATTCAGCTTCATTGTACTAACAAGCTATTTCCTGGTTTCTTTCCATATAAAAAACAAAGAACAAATCGCTTCTTATAAAATTAAAAAAGTGCTGATTTTTTCTAAAACTAACGGTTTCAGACATGAAAGCATTTCTGCCGGAATTGCAGCGATAAAAAAACTGGGGGAAGAAAATAATTTTATTGCAGATGCTACTGAAGATTCTCTCGCAATTAATTCAAAAAACTTAAAGCAATATCAAGTCGTACTATTTTTAAGTGCTTCTGGCAATGTTTTAGGGGAAAATCAAAAATTGGCTTTGCAAAAATTTATACAAAACGGAAATGGTTTTGTTGGGATTCATTCGGCTACAAACTGTGAACCAGACTGGTCTTGGTATACACAAATGATTGGTGGAATTTTTGAAGGGCATCCTGTTCCGCAGAATGCTAAACTTATAATCGCAAATCATGAACATCCTTCTACAAAACATCTTCCGGCAATTTGGGAACGAAAAGATGAATGGTATAATTTTAAATATTTAAATCCAGATGTAAATGTGCTGATAAAAATTGATGAATCTTCATACAAAGGTGGTAAACATGGTGATAATCATCCGTTGGCATGGTATCAGGAATATGATGGCGGAAGAGTATTTTACACTGCTTTAGGGCACAGTCCTGAAAGTTACAATGACCCTCTTTTTGTACAGCATTTACTCGGAGGAATTACTTATGCTATGGGCAAATAAATTTGAGATTGATTAAAAAAAATGCGCAAAGTCTACAGAGACATTTGCGCAGCTTTTTATAGGAAAGTTTCAACACGTTTACTACCAAATTGTTATTCTGTCTTTCTTTGGCAAAAACATTTTATCTCCTTGTTTTACATTAAATGCATCGTAAAAAGGTGTTGTATTCATTAAAGGACCATTAACGCGCCAGTTTGGTGGAGAATGCGGATTATTGTTAATCCACAAACGCAAAAACTCGTCTTTCATCTTTACTCTCCAAATTTTGGCTATCGAAATGAAAAAGCGTTGATCTGGAGTAAAACCGTCAATTTTTTCGTTTCCTTTTCCTTGGGTTGTCATTTTAAAAGCATCATAAGCAACTGCTATTCCGGCAATATCTGCTGTATTTTCGCCAACAGTCATGGCACCGTTAATATGTAAATCGCCTAAAACAGTATAGGTGCTGTATAAATCGATAACTTGTTGTATTCTTGCCTTAAACTTTGCATAATCCTCTTTTGTCCACCAGTCCTTCAAATTTCCCTCCTTATCATATTGCGCGCCCTGATCGTCAAAAGTATGCGTTATTTCGTGACCTATAACCATTCCAATACCTCCATAGTTAAGAGCATCATCGGCATTATTATCAAAATATGGGGCTTGTAAAATACCAGCCGGAAAAACAATTTCATTTGCAGTCGGGTTGTTATAAGCCGTAACTGTTGGAGTTGTCGTATACCATTCTGATTTATCGACTGGTTTACCCAATTTTGCCAATTGAAACTGATATGACGCTTTAGCAGCCGAAACCATATTCTCAAAATAGGTACCTCTTGCGACACGTACATTGCTATAGTCTCTCCATTTATCCGGATAGCCTATTTTCTTAGTTATGGCAAACAATTTTTCTTTTGCTTTTTGTTTTGTAACTGGACTCATCCATTCCAGTTTATCAATTCTTTTGGCATAGGCTTTTTGCAAATTATTCACGAGTACCAACATACGTTTTTTGGCATCTTCTGAAAAATATTTCTTTACATACAATTCTCCCAGCGCTTCACCTAAATAATTATCAATAACATTCGCCATTTTTTCGCCACGTGATTTTTGGACAGCCTGACCGGAAAGTACTTTTGTATATTCAAATGAGGCATCTACAAAAGGTTTACTTAAATAATCTGCATATCTTTCTATAGCATTTGCTTTCAGATAAATTTTCCAATTATTAATAGGAATCGTTTTTAAAAGCTTATTAAGAGCATCATAATAGGCAGGCTGACCTACATTAATGAAATCTGTTTTAGCTCCTAAATTATTTAAAAAAGTTGTCCAGTCTATGTTGGGATGTCTTTTTACAAGATCTGCTACAGCTATTTTATTATAATTTGCCTGTACGTCTCTAAGTGCTACTTTTGTTTTATGCGAAACGGCGATTTGTTTGTCAATATCGTAAACCAAATTAGCATTCTTTTTAGCCTCATTAGCCTCACTTCCTGTTTGTTGAAACAATACAGTAAGGTATTTCTTATAGGCTTTCTGTATACCAACAGTTGATGAATCTGATTTGAAATAATAATCCCTGTCAGGCAAACCGATACCTGTTTGATAGAGTTGGGCAATGTTCATCTTGCTGTTTCTATCATCGGTAAATACTCCAAAACCTATAATCGATGAATTGCCCGCTTTTTCTTCATTAGCCACAAAATTCATTAATGATGGTAAATCGCTAATTGCTTCAATTTTAGCAAGTAGGGGTTTGATAGGTCCGTAACCACGTTTTTCAATAGTTACAGTATCCATGCCTGACGTATAAAAATCTCCTACCTTTTGCGCTATACTTCCCTCAGGATTGTTGCTTTTCGAAACACTGTCCAATATTCCCTGAAGCCGAATTCGTTGCGGAAAATTCATAAACATATAAGCACCCACTCCGGATTGAGAGGCAGGTATTGATACAGAATCGTACCATTTGCCATTTACATATCTAAAAAAATCATCACCAGGTCGTAATGTGGAATCTATTCCTGTAATAACAACATCTTTTTTTCCCGGATGTTTTGAGCAAGCTGTAAAAGCTAAGAATGCAATAAAGAGCATTAATGAATTTTTCATAAGCTGGATGATTTCTATTAAAAATGAATTGAAATACGTTTGAAAGTAACTACTTTGAGAATTGTTAATTTAGCAGAACAAGATAAGAATTCAGTTTCAATTTATAAAGTTTTTTCTTAGAATTACTACTCAGCAAAATCAAAATTATAAGCTTTTCTTTATCTTTCATGTCTTAGTGCTAAATTCAATTATTTTAAAAATCAGACGCAACCTTTTTCATAATTCACAATCTACTTATTGTAACCATTAACTTAATAAATATGAAAAAGAATATTTTGTTTTTAATGCTAATTGCTCTTTTATCTTCTTGTAGTAATGACGAGAAACAAAACTTAGAAAGTGCAGTAATTGGAAACTGGAAATTAATTGAAATTCTAGCCGATCCCGGCACGGGAAGTGGTAAGTTCAGAGCTGTTGAGAGCAACAAAACAATAGAATTTAAAAGTAACGGAACTATAATAACTAACACTTCTTTATGCGATCCTTACTCAAATGAAATAAAAAGTACGGGAAGTTTTAGCCTTGACTCCAAAACCATAACTACTAATTGTCAAAACCCAAATATTGCAACAATATTTTTTGAATTGAAAGACGATTACCTGATTTTAAACTTTATATCAAATGAAGGTTATTCTCAAAAGTTTCAAAGGATTAATTAAAAAATGAGATACTAATAATAAAAGCTTCAGATTTCTCTGAAGCTTTTTTATCCTATAAAAATACTTTACAAATAAACTAAATACTTCCGGAAGAGTTTAGTTTTTCCTTACGGTTTGAGATTTAATTGGTTCACCTCTTTCTGTAAAAACATCGTCGGCATAATAGTTTAAGAATTGGATTGGAAGACCAACACCTGTTGTACGAGACGCTGTTGTTTGCATATGATAATGAAGGTGTGGCCCTGTGGAGTTACCACTATTTCCTGCCTGACCTACCATTTGACCTCTTACAACAACATCACCCACCGCTACTATTATAGAATTCTTTTTAAAATGAACCATACAGGAATATTCTCCATTTAAATGATCTATAACAATATAGTTTCCCCATGCCTGCTTCGTGTTTAAAACTCCAGGAACATTATCTTCTATATTATTTACAACGGTTACTATTTTTCCGTCTCCAGGTGCATTTAAGCGTTTTCCAAAACAATAATAATCTTCATTTTTTGTTCCATCTCCGGTATATATCTTTTCATTTTCTTTTTGGATAATATCCAATGCATATCTTTGATGACGATTAGGAGCAAAATGATGATTTAATTCCAGAGATTTTCCTCCCGCAACTATATACCAATCACCATCAAAAGGAAGTTCTAAAATTGTTTTTGTTTTATAATTTAAATAAATGTCTTCATCATATTTGCCTTCATCCCCAATCAGCATATCTGCACAGGAAATAAGCAACAAACTAACAGATAAAGTGAAAATATAAACTGCGGCTTTGCTATTTTTCATAATTAAAATTTATAATTAATCCCTAAATTAATCTGATGCTGTAGTTCTCTATAAGCACTTGGTACTCGAAGCCGTGCATAATTGAAGTTATATGCTACTTTTATGTCAAAATGGTATGAAAGTTTGTAAGCATAATGAAAATCCCACAAAACACTTTGGTAATTATCCGGAGCAAAAAATCTGCCTTGTGCATCTGTAACTCTAAGAAGCACTATCGGTATAGTTAGTTTCGAGGAAATATATTGCTTATCATTGATTTGATAACTGAATCGGCCTGCAATGCCAAATTCCTGATGAAGCGTAAAATAGTACTGATCATCATAAATCGAATAATTCTCATTAAGATAAACAGAGGTATTGGTTTGCGATTGAAGCCCTAAATGAATAGCAATTTTATCTTTACTATAAATCTGTTTGAGATAAGAAAAACCCATTCCAACTTTCGCATAGTCAGAGTTAAGATTAGACAATTTATCTGTTTTAAGTTCTGACGAAAGATAATCCAGTTTTACTTCAAATAAATTTTCTTTTTTACTGGTGCGTGTATAGTTCAATTTGTACACCGGACCTTCATACTTGTACATTGCCACCGGAGCAAATTCCAGATTTTTCAGATAGCCAAAATTATAGCCTGCCGAAAATTCCAGCTGGTTCCTTTTTTCGGTCGTTTGTGCCTGAACCGTTACTGCAGACAAAATCGCAGTCGTAAAAATGAGGCGATTTAATTTCATAAAAATTTGAGATGATTAAGTTGATTATCATGGCAAACCTAGATGAAATAAAAACCGATAAAGTCCAAATAGCTTAAGACTGAAGAAATCCGAACTTATTTATTGGTATTCCGAAAACTGTTTGGCGTCATACCTGTAGATTTTTTGAAGGCATTGTGAAATGTTGTCTTCGAAGTGAATCCAGATTCTAATCCTATTGCCAATAAACTGTAGTTTTCGTAGTCTGAATCGAGAATCATTTCTTTCACCGCTTCGACCCGATAGTTATTTATGTAATTAGCAAAGTTATCTCCCGTAATCACATTAACGAGTTGCGAAACATATCCCGCACTTATTCCTAACTGCTCTGCTACTTTTTCTCGATTTAGATTGCTGTCTTTATAAATTTGATGTTCTTCGCAAAGCATTTCCAGTCTCTTAAAATAAGGATTTTCTTTTGTAAAGATTTCTAAACCATTTGCATCATTTCCTTTTTTAAGGATTACTTCTTCAGCAGCTATTTCATTGTCTAATAAAGTTTTTTTATTTAACAGTTCTTCTATCCCTGTTTTATTGTCTGCCAATCTGTATCTGAACACACCATAATAAGCGGTGCAATGAATTAAAAATGTAGCAAACAACGCCAGAATCTGCATAACATACGAAACATCATATTCAAAAAGCAGTCCTGTCAGAATAGCCACCATCCAAGACAACATTAATGCATAAACCAAAAACCATAAAAAAGTGATCCATTTTTTTTCTTGTTTATCTTTTGAAAATTTAATAAAACTGTAAGTGTAAAAAGCCATAAAGGGCATAAATACCAGAATAAGATAAAAATCAAAACTTCCTATAGTTTCTAGAATACTTTTAAGAAAGTGCGGAATTGTAAAAATATGCGCAACAGCATCGCAATCATAAAAAATATTTGTAATGGCCGAATATAGAAACGGAGCATACAGCCATAGAATCTTTTTGGAATTTCTAATTGGATGGTTTACCTGATGTACAACAAACATAAAAATGAGAACCGGAAAGAGAAATGCCCACTCAACATCATCCAGAAAACGCAGGAAAGGCATAGTGCTGTAAAGATCAATTATCTCAAAGATGAGATTGGCAATAAGCACTGAAAGTGCAAATATTGCATAAGCCAGATATCTGTTGGCATTACTCTTAAATAGTGGTGATTTTAGAATAATTGCTCCAAGAACTATTCCTTGAAAAATTGCCGTGTTAAAAAAAATAGTAAAGTTCAATCTATATCGTAGTATTTAGTTAGGATGCTGTTTCTGTTTTTTTTTAGGTAATTACCTATAATTTTCCATGACGAAACTATACTTAATTGATTTTATTTACTGTTAAAGGAATTACAATTAAAACTAAACAAAATGAGAATTAATAAGATCTGAATTACAAATTATCATTCGGTTATTCTCTTAAATCTTTAATAGAGTTGGTCTATTTCAACGTTTCACACTGCTAAAAAAAAGTTAACAAACAGCTAAATAGTAAGCGGTGGTATGTTTGATAAATTATAAACCCAATAACCGAAAATAGCTTTACTAGTTGCATTAATAAAAAGAAAAACATCAATAAATAAGTGCCAATTTATCCACTTTTAAGCTTTTGATACCTCTGCTGATTTTGCTTTTATGAATTTTGGCTTCAAATAAATCAAATCAATTTTTATGAAAAAAATTTTAGTACTAGCTGTTTTTACAGTTTTAGGGTTTGCAAATGTCAATGCCCAAGAAATTAAATTTGGTGTTAAAGGAGGTTTAAACTTCTCAATTGTCGGCGGAGACAACACCGAAAATGTTGATTCTGTGACATCCTATAATATTGGTGTTATGTCAGAAATTCCATTGTCCGAAAAGTTTTCTTTCCAACCTGAACTAATGTACTCTCGCCAGGGTTATAGTTTCGATAATGATATAGTTGCCTTAAATTATCTGAACATTCCTTTAATGGGAAAATACTATGTAACAAAAGGATTGAGTCTTGAAGCCGGACCGCAAATAGGTTTTTTAGTTTCTGCTAAAAATGAAAAAACTGATCTAAAAGATTCGTTTAATACTGTTGATTTCGGTGTTAATTTTGGCGTAGGTTACAAACTTGAAAACGGACTTAATTTTGGTATCAGATACAATCTGGGACTAACTGACATTAATAATGTAGAGGGCTCTTCAATTAAAAATAAAAACAGTGTATTTCAAGTATCCGTTGGTTACTTCTTTTTCTAAAACTAAATAAAATAAAAATCTTTGAAAATCTGATTAGCTATTTCGATGCTTCTCATTAAAAAACTAAAAAACAAAAGCCTAAGAAATCTATATTTCTCAGGCTTTTCTTAATTTGTTAATTGATTAAAGATATTTCTTATATTCGTCATCACTAAATACCTTATCCGCTTATAATTTTAAAAACTGTTATACTTTTTTGAATTGTTTTTAGATACCTCCAAAAATGAAATTAATATGAAAAAAATGAGAATTCGTTTCGCTTTATTACTTTTTATTTGTTTTGTCTCTTCGGCATCATTTGCTCAATTATCATCTGCAAAAATTGATTCTTTAATGCTAAATACGCTCCAAAGATTTAAAGTTGCCGGAGCATCCATTGCGGTAGTTAAAGATGGAAAAATAATTCACTCGAAAGGTTATGGAGTTAATTCTGTTGAAACCAAAAAAGCCGTAGACGAATACACCAATTTTCAAATTGCATCCAATAGTAAAGCTTTTACAACAGCAGCTTTATCAATTTTAGAAGACGAAGGTAAATTGAAATGGACTGATAAGGTTAAAAATTATTTGCCCGAATTTAAAATGTATAACGATTATGTTACAGAGAATTTTAATATTCAGGATTTAGTAACGCATCGTAGCGGACTTGGATTAGGTGTTGGTGATTTGATGTTTTTCCCCGACGGAGCTAACTTTACAGTACAAGATGTGACAAAAAGTTTTCAGCATTTTAAACCTGTTTCTGCCTTTAGAACAAAATTTGACTATGATAATTTACTTTATATAATTGCCGGAGAAATAATCGCAAAAGTCAGCGGAATGTCTTATGAGCAATTTGTACAACAAAGAATTATAGCTCCCTTGCAGATGAATCATACCTTTGTTGGAAATCTTTTGAAAGACAAAACAAATCTGGCTGTACCACATTCTTCAGTATCCGGAACCATCAAAACAATCGAAGCTTATGATATAGGAATTGCAAGTGCCGCAGGAGGTATTTATTCCAACGTTGCTGACATGGCAAAATGGATGATTGTACGATTAAATAAAGGTAAGTATGGCGAAGATCTGAAATCGTCTTTGTTCTCTATAAAGAACCACGAAGAAATGTGGCGTCTGCACACCATTATGCCTGCTGATTCTGATCCGAGATATAATTCTCATTTTAATGGTTACGGTTTAGGATGGTTTTTATCAGATACAAAAGGAAATCTTAAAGTAGAACATACAGGCGGCCTTCCGGGAATGTTATCAAAAGTAACGTTGTTCCCTGATCTAAACTTGGGAATTGTGATTCTGACTAATACTGAAAACGGTGGCGGAGGTCTTTTTACCGCAGTATCAAATACTATTGAGGACAGCTATTTAGGCCTGGAGGATTATGGCTGGACAGATAAAGTAGCCCAATGGCTGAATGAAGATAAAACTGAAAGCGATGATGTAACCCAAAAAGTTTGGAAAAAAGTAGCTTCTGCAAAAAACATTAAAATTAAAAACGAAGACTTTATTGGTATTTACGAAGACAGCTGGTTTGGAAAAGCAGAAGTTTTTCTAAAAGATAAACAATTATGGATCAAATGTCTGCGTTCTCCAAAATTAAATGGTCCAATGGCTTTTTATAATGCCAACACCTTTGCCGTAAAATGGGAATACCAAGCCATGAATTGTGATGCTCTTGTTCTGTTTTCGCTTGACGAAACGGGTAAAGCTCAAGGCATTAAAATGAAAGGTATTGCTCCAAATATGGATTTTAGTTTTGATTTTCAGGATTTAGATTTCAAAAGAGTAGAGAAATAAAAAACTTATATCACTTTTAAGTTTCACAATAAAATCAGCTTCAGGGAAACGCGGAACTTTTTTTATCTTAAACTGATTTCAATTTTTGAAATATAATCTGCATTTACATCTAAGGTATGTTCTTTTAATTTTAAAACCTCTTCTAAAAAAGCTTCGGTTCTATTGATATAGAATTCAACAACGGTATCAATTTGTTTATTTGCTAAAATTTTTAAAGGATCAATTGTTAAAACGATTTTCCTGAAATTTCCTGAAATAATTTCTCTTTCATATAAAGATTTACTCAAAACCTTATCCAAATCCAATTGTTCAAAATCATTTGATCGAAAGAAAAATGGTTTCGATATTTCATTTCTATTGTTATGATTTACGGTAGTAAAAAAATTAGGTTCTACTTTGACAATCGCAATTTGTTTATCATGAGTTTTAAATTTTGAAATAAAACTCAAATTAGCATCGATAAAAATATGCTCCAAATCTAAAATTAGAATTGCATATAAAGCAGACACATCAAATGTTTCGAAAAAAGACTTTATATAATCTGTATCAAATACTTCAATAAAGACATTGTATTCTCTGTTACTTTTACTATTCGTTCTAATAAAAGGAATGTCTTTTTGTTCTGCAACAATCTTCTGGGATATTATGTTATATTTCAATCTCTTCATACCGCTTATTTTTTGAAAAGACATTTATTAAGCCAACATCAAATTTAATTAAACATTACCAGTTAATTAGAGTTTAGTTCGTTTATTGTCTTTTCATAGCTACAAAACGTAAAAGCAAAACTTAACATTGTTTTCTTACGAACCGACTTTATATTCGCAAATGTTTTTTATAAATTTGTAATCCTGTAATGAAACCCTTTTTTTTCAATACAAAATTGTGACTTTCACATCAATACCACAAAAACGCTGTACAATTTTTAAAAACAAATTATATTATAATTACTAATTCAACACAATGCTTAAAAAAAACAAACCCCAAGTTCTATTTTTTATTCTTTTCAATTTAATTTTCACTCTCAATTCTTTTGCTCAAAAAAGTATTTATGCAGGAATTGAAATTGGCCGAAGAGCAATTAAAGTTTCTGTTATTGATGTAAGTAACATAAAAAAAGCAGATTATAAAATTCTTTCTTTCTGGACTGAGAGAATTCCGTTTGCAGATCATATTGGTGCAAATGGACAACTTACTCCGGAAGACATCAACAAAACCAGTATTATTGTAGTAGATCAGTTGAAAAAAATCAGAACTGATTACAAAATGCTTGACGAAAATATCTTTATCGTTGCTGCTCCTGTTTTTGCATCTGCCCGCAACGTTGATGTTCTAAAAAATAAAATTGCGACTCTTACAAACAAAGAACTTGAAGTTCTTGACGTTAATGAAGAAGCAAAAACATTAGTAAAAGGTGCCATCCCTCCTGTTGATTATGCTAATGCATTTCTTCTTGATATTGGTGCTCAAACTACTAAAGGTGGTTATATCGACGAACTTAAAGACAATAAATTAGAGTTTATTCCTTTAGAACTTAGTTTTGGAACGATGACGCTTACCGATGCTGTAGAAAAAACAGTAGTAAACAAAAGTCAGGCAAATGATATGTCTGCTTATCAGGAAAAATCGTTTGACTATAACACCATCTTACGTAAAAAAACACAAGAACTATTTGATGCCAATCCGCTTTTGATGAAGAAAGATAAATTGTATTTATCTGGTGGAGCCGTTTGGGCTTTTTCTACTCTTTATTATGATGAAAACGTTAAAGACCATTACATTCCTTTGACATTACAAGATGCTGTAGATTACGATGCTATCTTAAAAAACAACTTTGGAAAGTTTACGAACCTTGCTAAAACGAATAAAGAAGCAGCAAGAGTTTTAAACACGTACGATCAAAAATATCTTATTTCGGCAAACAACATTTTAATTGCGTGTTTGGAAAGTATTCCAAATTTAGCGACCAAAAAAGTCTATTTCGTAAAAGAAGGACAGGTAACCTGGTTAATCTCTTATATTGCAGAGCGTTCTAAAAAAATTAATACTAATTTCTAAAAGTATTTCATTTAATAAATTATTAGAGCTTCAGAGAAATCTGGAGCTTTTTTTATTCTTTAAAATCCCAAAAACGCTTCTTAGTAATGAAACAGCTTTAAAAACAATTCAAACTATTCTACAACGCATGAGTTTGTCCGAAAGGTATTAGACAAAAACCGCTTCAGAGAAGCGAAATATTTATAGAAAAGAATAGATTTTTACAATATAAAGCTCCGGAGGAGCGACATATTTTTACAATTTTAATATATGTCGCTCCTCCGGAGCTTTTTTCATTTATCATTTGGGAATTCTATAAATATTTTCACCCCGCTGGGGGCTTTTCTTGGTGAAATATTTTTTATGAATATTTTTCCTTGTCAAAAAAGCTATTCTTTTGAGACAACCTCTTTTTATGCTTCTTGAACCAACATTTCCTGAACCAAATCCAACAATTCCATTTCATCTGTTGGAAATAAATGAAGTGCTTGTTCTAAAATCAATCCAATATCAATCACTTTGTTTTTACCATTATCTTGTTCTAATGCCAAAATACAAAGCTTTAACATATTGGTAATAACACAGCCAAGCTCTGAATAATTCAACATTTTGATTTCTGCACTAGGAGAATTTTTAGCAGAAAACTTTAGTGTATTTAAATATCGAGCAGATAATTTTCTAATTTCTTCTAACTTTTTCACTTCATTCATTTCCATAATATTATTTTTTATAGTTATCATAAATGATAACCAAGTAAGGCAAATATGTAACAAAATTTGAATTATCATAAAAGATAATTTATTTTGAACGATACCATACAACAAAAAGTCGGAAAACGAATTCAGGAAATCAGAATCCAGAAAAATCTTTCTCAGCAAGATTTAGCATCAAAATGTAATTTTGAAAAAAGTAATATGTCGCGACTGGAAAAAGGAAATGTCAATGCAACGCTCTCAACTTTAGAAAAAGTATGTAACGCATTACAGATAGATTTTACTGAACTATTTAAATTTTAAAAAAACACCAATGCTACCAAAAGTCTACATATTCGGAAATGGCAACCTCAGCTTTAATGATTATATGTTCTATTATAAAAATGCAATTGATAAATTATTAGAAATGGATAATGCCCATTTTGTAGTTTGCGATTTTAAAGGTGTAGACACTTTAACAATGGAAGTTTTGAAATGTGCAACTCCAAATGTAACCGTCTTACACATTGGAGAAAAACCACGTTACGCGCCCGACAAATACAAAACAAAAGCAAGTCAATGGAAGTTTATTGGAGGATTTCAATCTGATGCAGAAAGAGATGCTATGGCAATAAACATGTGTACGCACTTTCTCGCCCATGACATCAACTCCAACGAAAACAGAAAAAGTGGTACATTAACCAATATCGAAAATTGTCTGAAAGAAAATAAAATTCGCTTTAATCAGGAATAATCTACAAAACTATTTCTCCTAAAAATGCAACTTAGTAGACTGCTTAATATAACTCATTACAAAAGAACTCTGCACTTTACTAATATTCGGAATATTAGATAATTTTCGAATAAAATCATTAAATGCTTCCGGATCTTTTACCACAACTTTCAGCACATAATCGAAGATACCACCTGTTATATAACCTTCTACGACCTCATCTAATTCTGAAACTTGTCTTGAAAATTCTTCGACCAATTCTAAACGCTGACTTGTTAAAGAAAGATTTATAATTACAGTGAAATTCAATCCTACTTTTTTCGGGTCGATTATCGCGACATAATCTTTGATGTAACCTTCATTTTCGAGTTTTTTTATTCGGTCGTAAACAGAAGTTCGCGACATATTCAGTCTTTCGGTTAAATCTGTAATATCGAATCTGGCATTTTGCTGAAGGATTCGAAGTAGCTCTATTTCTTGTTTGCTTAATTCCTGCATCGGATTTTTTCCAGTTAAAGTATAAAAAATAATTCATTTTAGGACAAAAAACATAAAAAAAATCAGTTTAAAGAATTAAATACATATTTAATTTAAAAATTTCGTTCATAATTCCACAATAAATACTTTTGACGGTACAAAACATATTTTTAGAATACAGAATGAACAAATATATTATTATTGTCGCTTTGGGCGCTTTGAGTTTCGGAATGTTGTCTTCTTTTGCTAAAATCGCTTACGGAGAAGGTTACAGTCCGGCTGAAATTACCTTAACCCAGGCACTTATTGGAACATTAATTTTATGGTCGATTGCGATTTTCAAAAAGCTAAAAAATGGTCAGAAACTGGCTTTAGACTGGAAATTGCTTTTAGCAGGAACTACAATGGGTTCTTCTGCTTACAGTTATTATTTGTCTGTTTCTTATATTCCGGCTTCTCTGGCAATTGTCTTATTAATGCAGATAACCTGGCTAAGTATTTTGGTTGAATGGATCGTTTTTAAGAAAAAACCAAGTACCGTTGAAGTTGGCTCTTCTTTATTGGTCATTTTAGGAACAATTCTGGCAGGTGATCTTTTAGACTTAAATAATGCTACTATTTCTTTTACAGGAATTCTTTTAAGCTTGTTATCGGCAATACTTTATACACTTTATATTGTTTTTACGAGCAAAATCGGAAAGAAAATCCCAATGTTCGAAAAAAGCGCTTTAATGACCAGCGGGTCTGCTATGATTATATTTTTAATCAACTGCGAAGCTATCACTTCAAGTACCCATTTGGATTTTGGATTATTGCAATGGGGAACTTTTTTAGCCGTTTTCGGAACTGTAATTCCTCCTATTTGTTTTAGTTTCGGAATGCCTAAAATTGGTGCTGGATTAAGTTCTGTTCTGCTGACTTTAGAATTACCTGCCGCGGTTTTCTGTGCTCATATTATTCTGGGTGAAAAAGTAACTTTACTACAGCTTTTAGGAATTGCCATAATGCTTGGCGCGATTATTTACTTAAATATTTCGAAAGCCAAAAAGGAAAAAGTAATTCAAAACGAAACAGTTGCATGCTAAAAACCACAACATTTTATAAAAATCCAAAGCCTTTATAAATTGTCATTTTTAGGTTGCAATGTGCACAAAAAGCAAATCGATCTTAAAACTAATTCCACTAATTTTCACAAATTTATATAAATAAGTACTTATTGAAATTAATTTCACTAGTCTGAATTCGTGCTAATTGGTGTAATTCGTTTTGAATCTTAGACTTATGTAAAAACAACAGTACTTTTAGGCTGCTTTCTTTACCCGTCGTTTTTTCTTCTCTAATAATTCAAGATTATTCTCGGCACATAGAATATTTTCTGTTGTACCATTTTTTTGAATTTCAATCAGATAATGAAAATCTATCTGTTTGGAAGTAGATTTTATTATCAGCCCTTTTTTGAAATCCATTTTTCTTTCTATCACTTTTGCCTCATAAGACCTCCCACTCAATGCCGTGTAGGAGACATCTTGTCCTTTTACAAATTTCATCGTTTTAGCTATTCGGTTTATAAAGTATTCGCTAATACTAGTAAGCCTTTTTACAGACAAAAATCAATTGTTAAGGGGGATAACCGATTTTTTTCTTACTGAGGCGCAATATAAAAAGTTTGAAAAACCCGAAAACAGGTATTTATACCTGTTTTCATATCTGGAAACGTTAAAATTTTTAAGCTCCAATTTCTAGCAGATTCAAATTTGGTACAATTTGGAACAGCTGGTTTCCAGTCATTTTTTGATCAATTGAGTAGTTTTGAAGGAATGAATTTTCATTTCCAAAACAAAAAAATAAGATCAAAATGGTACACAAAAGAGTAATGGAGAAACTGGCGATCTTAGCGGATGCAGCCAAATATGATGTTTCCTGTTCTTCCAGTCAAAGCACCCGAAAGAACAAAGACAAAGGTTTGGGTGACACCGGACACGGAATTTGTCATGCTTATACGGAAGACGGACGCTGTGTTTCACTGCTAAAAATTCTACTAACCAATCATTGCATTTTTGACTGCGCGTATTGTGTTAGCCGAAAAAGTAACGACATTAAACGCGCTGCTTTTACAGTTCAGGAAGTCGTAGATCTTACCATTGGTTTTTACAGAAGAAATTACATTGAAGGCTTATTTTTGAGTTCGGGGATTTTTGATAATCCTGATTTTACTATGGAACGTCTAGTACGAATTGTAAAAAAATTACGACTCGAAGAAAATTTCAACGGTTATATTCATTTAAAAGCCATTCCGGGCGCAAGTGAAGAACTTTTAAAAGAAGCCGGATTATATGCCGATCGTTTAAGTGTAAATGTAGAAATGCCGACAGAAAAAAGCCTAAAACTGCTTGCTCCTGACAAAAATCACAAAGACGTGATTCAACCGATGGAATATCTTAAAAATGAAATTGCGGGTTATAAAGAAGAAAAAAAATCCAACTACAAAGCACCTTTATTTGCTCCTGCCGGACAAAGCACACAAATGGTCATTGGCGCTACTCAGGAAAATGATCTTGAAATTCTGGGAATGGCCAATTATTTCTACGATACCATGCAGATGAAACGGGTTTATTATTCGGGTTATGTTCCAATAAGTTATGACAACAGACTGCCTGCCATTGGAACTCCGGTTCCCATGATTCGGGAAAATCGTTTGTATCAGGCCGATTGGTTAATGCGTTTTTACGGATTTAAGGTCAATGAAATTGTTGGTTTTGACCAACCGAATCTTGATTTGGATATTGACCCAAAATTAGGATGGGCATTGCGAAATCTAAATCAGTTTCCAGTTGATATTAATACTGCGGATTTAGAACTGATTCTGAGAATTCCAGGAATTGGAGTTTTGAGCGCCAAGAAAATTGTTGCTGCCAGAAAGTTTAAAAAATTACAGGCAACCGATTTACAAAAATTAGGAATTGCATACAGCCGTTCCAAATATTTTCTGGCTTTTGCTTCTCCTTTTCAACTTCGAAAAGATCTGACTTCGGCTCAGATCAAAGAGCATATTTTGAATTTTCAAAAGAGCAAATACCAAAATAATTTCTCCAATCAGCTGGCTTTATTTTAATCAAAATGACACAAATAATTTACGATGGAAGTTATGAAGGCTGGCTTACGGCTGTTTTTGAAATCTATGAATACAAATTCAAAGATGTCGCTTTCGCTAAAGACGAAACTTCGACTGCTTTGCTTTTTTGCAATAAACATTTTGTAGATACAGATCATGCAAAAGCCGATCGTGTTTTGAATGGTCTTCAAAAACGCCTTTCCAACAGCGGATTTTCGAATTTGTATTATGCTTTTTTATCTGAAATGAATCAGATTGAAGAAACCCTGTTTCGATATGTACAATATGTTTTGGCAAGTCGAATTAATATCGAACAGGATTTCAGCAATAGTAGTGTTTTAAATGTGCAAAAAGCAATGCAATTAACGGGTAAAGAAAGCCACAGAATGAAAGCTTTTGTTCGTTTCAAGCTGACTAAAGACAATTTGTATTATGCCATTGTAGAGCCAGATTGCAATGTATTGCCTCTGATAGAAAATCATTTTAAAAATCGTTACGCCGACCAACGCTGGTTAATTTACGATGCTAAACGCAAATACGGAATTTACTATGATCTCGAAAATGTATCAACAGTAGAAATGCAGTTTGACGCCAACTCTTCTTCCTCTAAATTCCTTGCGGAAATATGTGATGATAACGAAGAGTTCTTTCAGAGTTTATGGCGTAATTATTTTAAAAGTGTCAACATTGAATCACGCAAAAACACAAAACTCCACATCCAACACATGCCAAAAAGATACTGGAAGAATCTGACTGAAAAGATTCCTGATTTGAAAAGCAGAAAATAATTATTTCTCTTTAAACATTTTTTTTTGAATGAACTTAGTAAAAATCTATGGAATCAGACACGGATGATACCGATTCGCTAACGCGAAGACGCGGATTAAAACGGATTTTTTTATTAATCTATCTAAATTTAATAGCCATAAATCTGTTTTAATCCGTGTCTTTACGAAGTAAATCCGTTTTATCCGCGTTACCAATATGCTTTATACTGAATTATTAATGTTTAGTGTATAATCAATATTTTATTTACTTTTTCGAAGTGCATCCAGCAATTCCGCCAAATCAACAACCCCGTAAGTTGAACAATAATCTGAAACGGCATAAGGCAAAATCAAACTGTTATTGTGAATTATAGCACCGCAGGAATACACTACATTGGGCACATAACCTTCGCGTTCGTCTTCCAACGGAGCGAGTAATGGTTCTGTAAGTCTTCCTATTTCTTTAGACGGATCTTCCAAATCAAATAAAGAAGCTCCAATACAATAACGTCGCATTGTTCCAACTCCATGTGTAATTACCAGCCAGCCTTCTTCTGTCCAAAGCGGTGAACCACAATTTCCTATCTGCGTTAATTCCCACGTAAAACGAGGTTCCTGCAGCAAAATCGGTGTATTCCATTGTGTTGCTCTGTCAGAATACATAATGTAATTGTTTACACCATCGATTCTCGCCAGCATAGCATATTTGCCTTTAATTTTTCGTGGAAACAAAGCCAGATTTTTATTCTGTGCTCCTTCTCCATGAAGCGGCATTACTCTAAAGCTATAGAAATCTTCGGTAGAAATTAATTTTGGTAAAATCGTATGTCCATTATAAGCTGTATAAGTTGCCATAATGCGAACCGAATCATCGTCATCAACAAAACGAACAAAACGGGCGTCTTCAATTCCACGGCTTTCAGAATCGGAAATTGGGAAAATAACACGTTCCGTGATATCCGAATCATGTTTGAACTGTAAATCGTAAAATGAATTGGCGAGCCATAATATTTCCTGTAAAGCTGTTTTTCTTTCCTCTCTGATGGCTGGATCGCTCAGCGCTTCTGTCAGCAAATTTTTAAGTACGGCAAACTCAAATTCATCCGGAAGATCGTGCATAATTTGTTCGATATACTTATCTGTAGTATGCATTTCTGCCAATTTTGTTAGAAATCTTTCTTTATTGAATAAGGTCTTATGTTCGATTTCGGCCTTATCAATATGATTTCCAATTTTCATAATATGCAGGTCATTATTTCTATCGAGAATTCCTCTTCTAAAAACAATCGATGAAATATGCCCTTCTCCCGTAGCTCTGAACGAAATCACGACACGTTTTTCGCCTGCCTCCAAGCCCGTCTGATCAAAATCTTCTACAATTGAGGGATTAAAAATCGCAGCCGATTCGATTGCATATTCCATTGTACAATAAGAACCAATTAGCATTTTACGATCAAGAGACATGCCTTCATAATCAATTTTCATTTCCTCGATTATAGGCCTTATTCTTTCGCAATGTTTAAAGAAAACTGTCGAAATATTTCTATGACGTCTGGCGAACTCACGAAGCGTTTGTTCTAAAGTCTGTGATACTTGTTTTTCGTCGAGCATCATGATCCGAAGCACCATTTGCTGGGTTCTTTCGTGCCCATTCATAAAATATCGGGCAACTACTCTTCTGGAATCTGGTGTAAATTTTATGTTTTTTCGAACTACTGATACGCGCATAGTGGTATTTTTTAGGATATTTAATATAGGTGAATCATTTATTCTATAACAAGTTAATCATTTTGTTAAAGAAAAAGGCTTAATTTTTATTAAACTTTAACTTTTGAAATGCTATTTATAAAGATTGTATTCTTCTAAACATTCTCTTAAAAATCTTTAAAAGAGTTTCACGCAGATTTAAAAAAGATTTGAGCAGATAAAAGCAGATTATTATAAACCCATTAAGTAATTTTAAAAAAATATTAAACACATAGAAGCATAGTTATTTGCTTCCCTAAAAAGGAGACAAAAAGAAACTAGTTTCTAACACATAGTTTGCTATGTGTATTGATGCGAATGAAATGCCTTTAACGGCTATAAAATCTATCTCTTAAGTTATGTTAAAACAATTAAATCCAAGAGATTATTGAAATCAAAATCTGCTGAATCTGCCCAAATCTGTAAAATCTGCGTGAAAAAATTTTAAACTTTTTTTTTATTTTCGTCATCAAACTGCCAATCCTAAAACATGAAGAACAACGTAAAAATTTTGAGAGAAAACCAAAACATGACTCAAAATGAACTGGCCGAAAAATCGGGACTTTCGTTAAGAACAATCCAGAGAATCGAAGCCGGAAGTATTCTAAAAGGATTTACACTCAAAACTCTTGCTCAGTCTCTGGAAACAGAACCGGAAAACCTCATCAAAAAGAAAAATGAAAAAAGCGAAGTAGAAAGAGCCAAAATCATCAATCTTTCAGCTTTAATGGGACTTATTATTCCGTTTGGAAGTATCATTTTTCCTTTAATTTTAACTTACAAAACCAAAGATCATAAAAACCGTGAATTAGGAAAACAAATCATCACCATTCAAATTTTTCTAAGTCTTATACTTTCCTTTTTATTGATTCTAAGTCCGTTTATTCAACGTGCTTTTTTGATAAAATTTCCTCTTTTTCTTATTCCGTTAATTACAATTCTGGGTTTGAAACTGGTAATTGTAGTTCTGAATGGCATTAGTCTGAATCAAGACCAAACATTAGCTATCAAACTAAAACACAACTTCTTATAACCAGAGTCATAAAACTGACGTAAAAATGTCGCATTGTTTTTGCACGAAAATCGGAAGCTAAATCCGAATGTTGCAAAAAAAATCAATCATGAAACTATTTAAGAAAGTTGCCGTTATTATTTTAACGATTATCGTTTTATCCTTATTAGGAGGATATTTTTATTTCCAAAACAAATTCGCACCGCCGGAGAATTATCTGAACGTTTCAGGAACAGCAGAAAATATTGCAATAAAATGGATTTCGAGTAATGAAAATCAGCATGAAGCTTTACTGATCCCGGTACAAATTAACGGAATCGACAAAACCTTTTATATGCAGTTTGATTCCGGTTCGCCAATTACTGTTTTTTATAAAAAATCATTAGAATCAATTTCTGAAAAATTTCCGAATCCAATCAAAACTGATTCCGAAAAGAAACAAATTTCAACTGCTTTTACAATTGGAAATATGAAGATTAATTCGACTACTTTTCAGGTTTTAAACTATGGAAGTAATGTTGATTTTGATAATCTAAATGCAGAAAATATAATTGGCACAATTGGAACTGATTTACTCGAAAAACGAATCACTATTTTAGATTTTAAAAACAATAAATGTTCTTTTCTTGAGCAGATAAAAGAAAAAGATTTTACCGCTTTTGAATTCAAAAAACGTAAAATACTGATTCCGTCAAAAATTGAAAATCAGGAATTGAAACTGCTATATGATACCGGAAGTAGCGGTTACGAATTGATTACACAAAAGGAAATCTGGAAACAATACAAAATCAAAAATAGTCCGCTGAAAATCGAAAAAGGAAATTCCTGGGGAAATATGCTGGATGTTTATTCCGCTTCCGCGAAAAAGAAAATACAGTTTGGAAATCTAGTCTTAGACCTTTCTGAAGTTACTTATATCGAAGGCACTTCTGAACTTCAAAAATTTTTAATGAAACGTTCCGGAATGCAGGGAATGATTGGGAATAAACTTTTCCTCCATCACAAACTCGTTCTGGATTGTAAAAACGAAAAATACAAACTGGAATAAAAGTAGTTTTCTTTCTATAAAATAAAGTTTAAGAGTTGATATCAATAATACTTTTGACGTTTTGTATAAACGTTTCGGTGTCTTTGATTTCCTGTTTGATGGACAAATGATGATCTGCCAAATTGTATTGATCCAGCATGTCTTTTTTAAGATATTTAATCATGGATTCGATACTTCTCGTATCATTTTCACCTTGTCTGTTTAACTCACGCTGTTTGCTTTGTAAGTAATCTAAAGTTTCTTTTAATCTCTGAACGTTTAATTTTCCTGTCATGTAGTATTCTTAAAATTCATAAAAAATAGTAGCCAGAAATGCGGTAAGATTCAGTATGTTCCAAAAACTAATTATCATTCGAATTTACCTCATTCCCGACCACTATCTTCCCACACTTACGTTCAAATTGACCATTTGGTTTTAAGCTAAATTATTTTTTTTTATCATTTTTAAAACTCTACAAACAAAGCATTGAAATACAACAAATTACACTCAACTTTTATTTTATTTTTTCAGAGAATTCTAAAAGAATGACAAAGATTACAAAGCTTTTTTGAAGTAAAAAAGATAACTTACAGAACCTCAAAACGTTACCAAAAACTATATAAAATTGTGAATATCTATTTCGATATTTAACTATTTATTTTGCAGTATGATTTATCTTTGGCATCCTTAAAATTTAGAAGAAAATGAGCGCAATTTGGTACGAATGCAAAGTAAAATATAGAAAAACAGACGAAACCGGCGGACAAAAAGTTTTAACCGAACCTTATTTGGTCGATGCTTTGTCTTATACAGAAGCAGAAAAAAGAATGACCGAAGAAATGGCCGCTTATACTAGTGAAGAATTTAAAATCACAGCTATAAAAGTAGCAAATTATGCCGAAATTCATCCTTTTGAAAATGCTGACAGATGGTTCAAGTCTAAAATTACATTAATTGCTTATGATGAAGAAAGCGGCAAGGAAAGAAAAACGAGTATGTATATGCTTGTTCAGGCAAACGATGTTCGCGAAGCTTACGACAACACACTTCACATAATGAAAAATACAATGGGTGAATATTCTATTCCATCTATTTCAGAAACACCAATTATGGATGTTTTCCCTTATTTCAGTGGTGAAGAAGGAGAAACTGAAATGCTGGAAAGATTTAATGCCCTAAAAGCTTCAAAACCAGATAAACCAGAAGTCGAAATGATCGACCACATGGAATTTGAAACGGCAACAGAGGAATAAAATTCAACAAAAGCTTCAGAGCAATCTGGAGCTTTTTTGTTTTATATTTAAACACATAGAAAAATAGAATTTACTTTACGTTAAAAGGCATTTCACTTGCATAAATGCACCTAGTCTAAATGCTAAAAATTTCTTGACGAAATTCTGCCGGTTTTCAAATAACAAACTCAGATTCAGCCTTTCAATCAAAATAAATTTTATATTCGTTATACTTTTAACTGAAACCAAACCACTTACGCTTAAAACCAAAAACTTCATGAACAAAAAGACACTGATTTTAATTGGGTTTATACTTCTAAAATTTGTTTTACAATATGTTTTAATTAGTCCTGAATATGATTTACAACGAGACGAATACCTGCATCTGGATCAGGCGCATCACTTGGCGTGGGGATATTTATCGGTTCCACCTGTAACTTCCTGGTTTTCGTGTCTTATTTTAGTACTGGGTAATTCGGTTTTCTGGATTAAGTTCTTCCCTGCCCTTTTTGGTGCTTTGACACTTTTGGTTGTCTGGAAAACTATTGAGCTTTTAAAAGGAAATCTTTATGCTCTAATTCTTGGCGCATTGGGCATTGTTTTTTCTTCTTTGTTGCGTCTTAATATGCTTTATCAGCCAAACTCACTTGACGTTTTGTGCTGGACGCTATTTTATTATATTCTGATTCAGTACATCACTTCAGAAAAAAACAACTGGCTCTATTTAGGCGCTTTTGTTTTTGCATTTGGTTTTCTGAATAAATACAACATTTTGTTTTTGTTACTGGGATTAATTCCTGCTATTTTACTTTCGAATCAGCGAAAAATATTAGTTAAAAAAGAACTCTATTTTGCTTTGATTATGGGATTTCTTTTTATAATTCCGAATCTTTTATGGCAGTACAGAAATCACTTTCCGATAGTGCATCATATGAAAGAACTGGCAGAAACACAGTTGGTGAATGTTGAACGAGCAGGATTCTTAAAAGAACAGGTTTTATTTTTTATTGGAAGTTTTTTTGTAATTCTGGCTTCTTTGTATGCGTTGTTATTTTACAAACCATTTGAGAAATACCGATTCTTTTTTGGTTCGATCATTTTCACTTTGGTTATCTTTTTGTACTTCAAAGCGAAATCTTATTATGCCATTGGCTTGTATCCCATATACATTGCTTTCGGGTCAGTATTTCTTTCAGACGTTTTACAGAATGGATGGAAACGCTTTTTAAAACCTGTATTTATTGCGCTTCCATTGTTGTTTTTTATTCCGATGTATTTCATGGCTTTTCCGAATAGAAGTCCGGAACAATTGGTTGCCGAAAAATTAGAAACACACCGTTGGGAAGACGGAAAAGAACACGACTTAGCACAAGATTTTGCCGATATGCTGGGCTGGAAAGAACTTGCCCGCAAAACTGATTCGATTTATGCTTTGTTTCCAAAAACAGAAAATACTTTGGTACTTTGCGACAATTACGGTCAGGCCGGAGCTATAAATTATTATACCAAAAAAGGAATTAAAGCCGTTTCTTTCAATGCCGATTATGTGAATTGGTTTGATTTGAATGTGTACTACAAAAACTTAATTCGCGTTAAAAATTTTGAAGAAAACAGTGACGAATTTAAAACAACAAGCCCGTTTTTTGAAAAGGCTTTTGTTGGGGGGCAGATTACCAATAAATATGCGAGAGAATACGGAACGACTATTTTTGTTTTTACGAATGCCAAAGTCAATATCAACAAAAGATTAGAGCAGGAAATTGCCAAAGAAAAAAATTATAAGGATTAACAAAATGACCGATTTCAAGAATTTAGCGTATTTAAAAACAGGAAATCAAAAACAACAATTGGCTTTTGAGGTTTTGACGAAATACAAAGTTTTAGAAAGTTTAGCTGATTTTGATCCTATTCTCGTAGGAACTATTCCAATACATATTGATATTGAAAACAGTGATCTTGATATTATTTGTTACTGGAAAAACAAACTGGATTTTATTGAGATAGTTAAGCAACTTTTTGGAAAAGAAATGAATTTTACAATCAGGGAAGTTTTGATTGATGATCGGGAATCGGTTGTTGCAAACTTCTTTCTTGACGTTTTTGAAATAGAAATCTTTGGACAGAATATTCCAACCGAACTTCAAAATGGATATAAACACATGGTTATTGAAAATAAAATCCTACTTTCAAAAGACCAAAATTTTCGATTGGAAATTATCAGACTCAAAGAAAAAGGGATAAAAACCGAACCCGCATTCGGCTTATTATTAGGCTTAAAGGGGAATGTTTACCAGGAATTACTGGATTTTGAAATCTAGAAAAAACAGCACTTCTCAAAAATATAAAAAATAAAGTACAAAAATTGTTTGCATAACCGTATTTAGTGTGTATCTTTGCACCCGAAACATCGCGGGATAGAGCAGTAGGCAGCTCGTCGGGCTCATAACCCGAAGGTCACAGGTTCGAGTCCTGTTCCCGCTACTAGCAAAAACACCACTTGAAAAAGCTGGTGTTTTTTTCATTTATAACAATTTGTATTATGGATGAATTTGTTGTCTATATTCTTTATTCTGAAAAATTCAAGAAAAACTATACTGGATTTACTTCCAATTTAATTGAAAGATTTAAATCACATAATCTTCTTGAAAAAAAAGGTTATACTCTCAAATTTAGACCTTGGGTTGTAATTTATGTTGAATTTTTCAACTCAAAATCTGAGGCAATGAAAAGAGAAAAATACTTAAAAACTGGTGTGGGAAGAGAATTTATTAAAAATCTTATTTCTAAAATTTAATATGTCGGGGGCATATCCGCCACGGCGGACACAGGTTCGAGTCCTGTTCCCGCTACAACCAAAACACCACTTACTACAAGTGGTGTTTTTTTTTTGTTTATAATATATTGCAATATGGAAGAATTTGTTGTTTACATTCTTTATTCTGAAAAATTCAAGAAAAACTATACTGGATTTACTTCCAATTTAATTGAAAGATTTAAATCACATAATCTTCTTGAAAAAAAAGGTTATACTCTCAAATTTAGACCTTGGGTTGTAATTTATGTTGAATTTTTCAACTCAAAATCTGAGGCAATGAAAAGAGAAAAATACTTAAAAACTGGTGTGGGAAGAGAATTTATTAAAAATCTTATTTCTAAAATTTAATATGTCGGGGGCATATCCGCCACGGCGGACACAGGTTCGAGTCCTGTTCCCGCTACTAAGACAAAGCTTCAGAGAAATCTGGAGCTTTTTTTGTTTTTACCTTTTTCTGATTCTCTTTGCGGACACAGATTAAAAATCTGCGCTATCGTTGTCTAAATATTGGAGTAATCGGATAAAAATAAATGATTATGTTTTGAGACAATTTAAACAAAGAAAGAAGAAGAGAATTTACAATGAGAGTAAAATTGTACTCCTAACTTTACTTCAAATTTCATTAGCTCATCCATATATTTTCCATTATCTAATTTGAAACGCTAAAGCAAAAGCATTTTAAGGCTTATTAAAGATAATAACGAAAGAGACGACGAGCCGCCTCTTTTTTATTTAATGATTAAAATTTTATATTCTTTTTCAGCTCATTACATAGTTACATTATAAAAAAGACCTAATCTGTAACGCTACCCATCTGATACATTATCCTTGGAAGAAGTGCCACCTAAAAGTCATATCTTGGATAAATACTACATTATTCATCAAGCTACATATCCTTTTCTTTCCAATATTGTTCTTCCGAAATTGCTTTTTTATCAGTAGGCAGCTCAATTTTTTGCTTCTGGTCATTATTTATTTCAATTTCGGTACAAATCATTTTTGATTTTCCTTGGTTATAAGTTACTTCAAGAATTAATCCTGGAAGTCCATGAAATCTATCAGGACCATTACTGACAGGTATTTCAGCAGCATACCATGCTTCCCCTGATATTACCTCTGTCTCAGGCTTTGTCTCAAATCCTCCATTTGGACTGGGAATTCTTTTATATCGAATAATAGAATTGGTAAAATTTGCTTTACTACAAGTATACTTTCCAATTTTTTTTACTTCGGTAGATACCTTCCAATCATATTTTGGCAGACTATCACATATTAAAAAATTATCGCCTACAATTTCCTTGTCTTCATAATATATGTGTTTATCAAAGTCTTTGTAAATAGTAGATGACATAGCAGAAATATCTTCTTTCCCGTCACTACCAATTTTTGCTTTTTTTTTGAATTTCGATAAACTTTTATTAAAGATCAGTTCATATGAATTTTCAAACATACGTTCCAAAATTGAAATTGATTCCTGAAGCTCAGCCTTTTTTGATGGAGAAATGCTAAAGTCTGCCAATTGATTTAAATAACGTTCCTTATCAAGTGCTATACTTTTATACACTACTTTTCCCTGAAAACTTTGAGCATTTATTGTAATAACACTAAAAAGAATACCTAATAATAAACGAAACTTTATCATAAATTTAATTTAACAAGTTATTGTTTATATTATTTATAAACCCTAAGCCGAAAGACAAACCCCTATATTTGGATCATTATCTGCTTTTCGACAAATATAGCCGGGACAGCAATTTTTGGCGAGATTAGTGCCTTCAGGACCGCATATACAGGCAAATGGTAAACATACTAGAGGTCCACCGCAGCCGCCTCCAACAGCCCCTCCGTTAATGCTCCGTTGCTGTTCTTTTGTAAGAATTTCAACTCCTTTTAAAAACTTTAAATTTTCCATAATCGTGATATATTAATTAATAATTTTTTACATTTATTTTTGTATATTATTATTTTATTTTCTGCAATTGTTTATAGTCATTTACAATTAATTCCTCATCGTCAATCAATTCATTTATGAAATAGACTAAATCTTCTCTATTATACATTTCTGGAAATAAATTATTGTTAATGATAATTGCTGGAGTGAACATTAATTCATTATCTTTATTCTGTTGGTACATTTTACTAAGAAATCCAGATATTTTATTATCAGCATAATTTTTTTTTCCATATTTTTCAAAAAAAGCATCAAGATTTTTATTTTTAAACCAATTTCCAATTACATCCATAAATGCAAACTGTCCTTCTTTAAAGTAAATATCAATAAGGGTATAATGTAATGCTTTTGATAGTTCATCGGCACTGTCATCAAGGTTAAACCGAAAATTTACCAAAATATCTTTAGGATATTTAAACACAAGCGTCTCGATAAGTTCATGCGTCTTTGAGCAATAACCGCAGAACGGATTAGTTACCAAACTTAGTTTCAGGCCTGCATTTGGATTGCCAACAATTATAGCAGACTCCAAAGTATAATATTCATAATTTTTAGAGGATTGAAGAGCCATTTTGAACAATGGATAATTTCGTTTAAAACGAAACAGTTCTATGTTTAAGGCTTTCAATGCAATAAAATCTTTTATAAATGGTTTTAGATTGGTCCAAATTACTATCGAAATTATAAATCCAGAGAAAAAAAGCATAAAAGGGATCCAATTAAAAATGCTGTGATTAGGGATATTTAAAACAGCAGCTAAAGTAACAGCCTCCAATATTAAAACACTTATTATCATAAGGCAGATGGCACACCATTTTTTTTCAATAAAATTCTGGTAATAGATAGAATAAATAACTACAGGTAAGGTTAAAGTTAAAGATACCAAAAGATAAAATGAATAATAGTCAATCATACCTCCAATTTCCATTAAAAAAAAAGATAATAACTGACCAACAAAAAAAATAATACTCAGATCGCTTAATTCTAAACTGAATAAATTAAAAGTTTTTTTTGACGTGATTACAGTTTTACAGTTTGATATTGCTGACGAATTAGAATTGCAAACTGCTTTTGCAAAAGAAGAATTACCTCCAAAAAATTGCCTTAATGTTTCTGTAGATAAGTATACCCCGGCTAAACCTAAAATTATATAAATGTTGTACAAAGAAGACATTTTAAATCCCAGAGTTATCGCGAATACTACAAAAAACAGTAATATTAAAGTAAATTGTTTTATCGCAATTTTTCTTTTTGGATTGTAAATCAATTTGTCTTCAGCTTTTTCAACAACCAAAACTATATTTTTCCAGATATGAAGAAATTCCTTTTCATCTACAGATTTCCTATAGTTTTCATTACTGCATATGTAACGATCATTCGATTTTTCTATAAATGACAAAAAAGGAGCCTGATTATCCTCTTGCAATAAAGCTACAAACATTCCAGGTAGATAGTCTATGTTTTTATTTTCTATACTGGCTGCAATATTATCAATCTTAAAAAACTTGAGAGTATCACTAAAAGCATAAAGGGAAGGGAAATCAGGATGAGTATTAAGTTGAAATGCAAATTCCTTAAAATCAATATTAATACCTTCTTTCTCTAAATAAGAAAACATAAAACTGTAATGAGATTGATCATTCATAATTTCCTAATAAATAAAATCAAATGTAATCATTTTCTTTCTATTTAAAATTAAATTATAAGTTATTTTTTACTTTATTAGAATTCTTATAGGAGCAAATTAAGAAGCCAATCCAATAATCTTACAAAAATCTTCGATAATTTGGTTAGATAATTGAATTGCTTCCCGCTACAAATTTGTTGTTTATAACATATTGTAGTATGGAAGAATATGTTGTTTACATTCTTTATTCTGAAAAATTCAAGAAAAATCATACTGGATTTACTTCCAATTTAATTGAAAGATTTAGCTCTCATGATCTTCTCGCAATAAATTACTAAAAGAGTTAATCTTTATTATTCTGATCTTTTTAATGTGGCAAATTTTAATATCAAAATTAGTATTGACATTAAAATAAGAAGTATTCCAAAATTAGTACTAAGTAAATTTTTATTTGAGTCAAATTTATTAATAAAGAAAATATTCGTAATTATGAATAAAATCACAACACTAAATATTAAAAAACATAAATCGCCAAATCCGTGTCCTAAACTTAGAAATCCATTTAAATAATCCAGCGCACTTCTAATAGTCCCAATTGTACTCACTGATCATTAATTCTGGTTTTTTGTTAGAGTATTTTATATTTATGGAATCTCCTCTTACTTTAGTCATTTTTTTATCTATCCCGTCAGATTCTTTATATATCTTACCATTGACTAAATATTTAACAGTAACTGATTTCCCTTTATATAAGGTTATATCAGTTATTATACCTTTTGTAATAGTATAATCTTCCCGGATATATTGAACCTCATCTGATTTTTCTTCAATGAGATACACACCAATCCATACAAAAAAGAGTATTATAATAGCTAATATAACACCTAATTTAAAATAATCTTTAACAGTTGTTTTTTCTTGACTGATAGGATTTATATTTTTTTTATTCCGATTATTATTCATCTATTTAGAAAAATTATCTACTTTAATTCTAAAGAATTCATTTCCTGACTCTACAACAGATACATTTGTCTTAAAATTTCTTTTTGTTATAGCTATTATAGAATCCTGAAATTTTTTAGTATCACCTTCAATACCATAATACTGTATCAAAATAGATCCTTTTTTTACAATCAAACTATCTTTATAAAGATCTAAATACATAGAATATTCATTTGTATAATCTTTCATTGTAAGTTTTTTGCAAGTACCTGATAATGCAAAATTAAACATATAATCTCCTTTCTTAAAACGCATTTGATAAGCACTACAATCTTCTGAAATATGTTTTTCTGTCAACATATAAGAATCAGCTACACCAATATTCTGATCTTTGTTTTTGCATGATACGATAGAAAAAAGAACAATAATCATTATGTACTTCATAAACTCATTTTTAAAACATATCTCTTCCTGATTCTTCAATTGTAATTAAATCATAAGAAGTAAAACATTCCAAATTGGCAATTAAATCATCAATATGATTATATCTCTTTATTTTATGTTTGACCCAATTTTCATCAGTCGGTGTAAAATCAACTTTAAATTCATATGTGGCAAAAAAACAAATTACAATGTAAAAATCTGATCCCGAACTATCTATCCTGATAATATAATCATCAGTACTTTTGTTGTTTACTATCTTGAATGAAAAATTCTGAAACAAGGACTGATTTCTTACTTTAAATTCAAAATAAAAAAATTGCTCCAGCTGCTTACAGGCGATAATATTTTGTAGATATTCTATATAATCAAAAGCATCTTCTATACTGTCAAACTCTCTAAGGGTATTTTCGCGACTTAGGTATTGTCTTTTACCATAGCCCGAGTTATTTAAAACTTCTTCTTCTTTATAATAAACAAATATTTTATGATCAAACTCTAAATAAATATCATTACCAAAATTAAATCTACTTCGGTTTTTTGAAAGATCAATTTCGTAATCCAAATACCTGAGTTCATTTTTCTTTTTTAAAGTATTGAATACTTTTATCTTAAATTTTTCGAGATTGTTATTTTCCATTATTCGAGAAGTTTATTTACAACTACCTTTTCTTTCTCCGTTACTGCACAAACGAACTTCTCAATCTCAAAAGTTTTTTTGGGATTGAGAAGCTTTTTGTAAGGAATTCTTTTTAGAATGAAGAGTATAATTGTTATTTTAAAAAAATACTAATCTGAAAAACTATCCTTTTTTAGTTAAATGAAATTTTTTGTATTCGGTTGCCTCCACTGAAAATATACAATATGTCATCTATTAATACACTGGGACGTATATAACTATTCTCTGTAAGTTTCTGTATTTGCCAGGTTTTACCTTTATCTAAACTATAAAACAAATCATAAGATGTAAATGTTCCCTCTATATTCCCTACAAGACCACATATTACTTTGTCGTTGCTCTGCAAACCTTGTACAATAGTATAGCCATCGAATTCCTTTAAGTCTTGTGTATTCTCTGATTTTACATCGTAGCTAATTAAACTAATTTTTTTATTATTCGTTTTGTTGTTTCCTGCAATTATAATTTTATCGTTGTTCTGTTTTACAATATTTTCAGGCTGGATTAGTGTCTCTACACTTTTAATGTTTTCTTTACTATATTGACGTAAATAAGAATTTCCATCTTTATTTCTTAAAATAGAAAATAATTTATTATTTAAAAAAACAGCGTCATTTCCAATATCAATTGGCATTTCGCCTTTTTTGATTAAATTTTTATCAAATTTTGTAACTGAACTACCTTTTTCAGTCTGAATATATATATCCGATTTATCGTCATATATTCCTCCTATAACAGGAAATTCTTTTTCAAATTCAATTTTATCGGTTAAAACATTAAACTTTACAATAAAAACCTTTTTATTATAAAAATCATTCGATGTTATGTAGACAGCATTTTGAAACACTAAAACTCTATTAAAAAACTTTCTGTTTTCAATAGAAGTAACTTTTTTCCAATTTTGACCACCATCTGTAGTTTTATAAATACTAGCTATATCTGTAGATTCAGGAAAAAAATCAGGGTCATTTAATTGTTCTTCTGTCTGCTCTTTCGATTCTGTAATATAATTAAATGAATAACCTTCTTTCGGATTTATAAAGTACATATACTCCGATTTACCTTTCATTCCGTTAAAATCAATGATTTCAACCTTTAAATTATTTTCGTTAAAATCTTTACATCCTATCGCTATTAGCATTACTAATAAGCACATTAATAGTTTTTTCATTAATCAGTCTTTTTTTGTTCTTTACCTGGGATAAGTATTAATAATGGATTCAAAATCCTTTTAATTTCATCTACAGGCACTCCTTCTTTCTTTGCTTTATTTTCCATCAGGGTTTGAATTGTGTCCATATTATCATAAGCATCGCCCAAAATACGTAATAAATCTTTAGGTTTTTCCTTTATAAACTTACCCATCATATCTTTTACCTGACGCAATCCATCTGCACTTGCTAAGTCTTTAACATCTGGTGTTAGCAATATTTTTGTCAAATCAACTGCTCCTAATGTATACAATGGTACTTTCCCATTTTCATTCCAATATGCATCAACGTGGGAATCAAAAGCGAAAGATCTAAATTTATCATTATTCAATTCAATAGTATTTGCATCTTTATATTTCTTTGGATCTAATCTGTCTTCAATTGCCACTTGCAAGTTTTTACGAGCCTCTTTTAACCAAGTCTTACCTGAACTCGACATTGTTTTGTTGGTTTCAGTTGTAAAACGATTAATGTATTTGTGTCCGTATCCCATATAATAATCAGGCACGGGTTTACCTGGATTTTGTCTCATAAAATCTCTTGCCCGCCAGGCATAATAGCCAGTATGTCCAAGTAAATTCCTAAAGAAAGGAGTAGGATCCAATCCGTCAGAATCTATAAAGACTAGAGGATTATTGAAACAGAGGTTATAAGCTGAGTAATTTGGATATTTCTCCATCAAAGGATCGGTATTCAACCACAACGAAGTCTTCATATCCAAATACCTGGCTCCGTAATAACTCAAATTTGTCTCCCTATCTAATTCTTTTCCATTAAATAAATAAGGTGAAGAAAAGAACTTAAATGCTCCTCAAACAAAACTTCCCCAAATGCAATATACTCTACATGTTGTGAAATAGAGCCATTTTTGGTTAGTGATAATTTTCATTCTGACGAAGCTTGAAAAAACAAAGGCAATTCTATATGAATTGCCTTTGTTTCATAAATAGTGAATTGCTATTCTATTTTGTTAATTGAATTTCAGATTCTACAAAATAATTATTCTAGAAATATCAAATTTTTAACTTTTTAAAAACATATACAACCTTATTCCAAATAATAAAACGCCAATGATAATTAACACTAACCAAAACTTATTATATTTTAAAATCAAACCAAATTGCTTTTCATTATTTGAAAATTTCATAATCAAACCAATAAAAATAAATACAGCAGGTGCTAAAATCCATCTAAATTTTTCATATATCATCATAAAATTCTCTTTAAAACTATCCTATTGATTTAAAAAAATATATTATTGAAGCCAATACAAGACAAAAAATAATAGCCCAACTATTAAAATTTTGTAGGTTAGTTTGAGGTTTTGAATATATATCTGGGTTTTTATTTCCATCTCGATCTTTTAAAGACCATTTATTAAATTTGTGATATAAAAATGCTCCTATAAGGAATAACACACTATACAATAAATATTTATAATTCATATTAAAAATTTATTTAAATTATTTAACAACTTCTTTTGCCGCTCCTTTAGCAGCGTTTCCAACTTCTCCTTTTATTATTTCTCTCGAAACTTTAGCAGCTTCCTTAATAGCTTGCGAAGCTTCAGTACCGGCACCAGGTAATATTTTATTTACTGCTGCTTCAGATCCTTTACTAACAAGAAAAACTCCCAAATCTTTAGTTGCTTCATCATCATCTGTTATGAATTTGACCCCAATTTCTAGAACCGAACCTATAGTACTAACTGTTCCTCCATAACCAGCAACTGCAAGACCTGGTGCAGCTCCGACACCTGCAAATGGTGCTCCTGCAGCTGCTCCTACTAATCCAACTGTTGTTGTAGCATCTCCTGTTTTTTGCATTACTTTCGCAATTTTTAAAAGACCATCTTTATTTTCTTTACTCCATTTTTTGATATCATGCCCAATTTTCTTGACATCCTTAACAGTATCATCCCAACCTTTTCCGTTATAAAGTTCTCTTTTAATATTTTTAAGATCTCCTTTAATTTTTTCTCTTTGATGTGATATATAGTTAGCAGTAGACTTTTTAGCCTCATTATAAGACTTTTTAACATCTTTCCAACTAGGTAAATCAGGCCAGTTTCCATCTGGATCAACAAATCTTATGGGATTATTAAACGAATATACATAACTACCAATACTTAAATCATTTTCACTGTATTTATCTCCACTCAACCAAAGCGAAGTCTTCATATCAAAATACCTCGCCCCATAATAACTCAAATTCGTCTCCCTATCCAATTCCTTCCCATTAAACAAATAAGGTGAAGAAAAACTAGATGAATGCTCCTCAAATAAAATCTCTCCAAAAGCAATATACTCCACATGCTGACTTATGCTTCCGTTTTTGGTTGTAATATACGAAGTACTTCCCAAATGGTCAGGATGAAAATAGAAAATATCATTTTCGGGCATTCCCGTTCCTGTAAAACCTTCTCCACCTTTGACAGTGGTAGGTTCTACTTGAGGTCCAAATTGTACAGGTGGTCCCGGCACATCGCCCGGAGCATTGAAAATTGGATTTCTTGGCCAACCTTCCGACGGTTCTTGGTTTTCTTCTACCGGTTGTAAAACTTCACTTGGGTACTGTAATTTTAAGGCTCATTAAAAGCAAAAAAACAAAAGAGACGACCAACGGGTCGTCTCAATTTTATGTAAATTTCACTAACGTTTAATTCTTTATCAGCTATTTACAGTACTTTTTTATAAAAATACCTAATCTGAAACATTACCCGAAGTATAATTATTTACTCCGTTAAAATGCTTTCAACTTAAAAATAAATTATTTATCTAAATTTAAATTAAAAATTTTCGCAGCTTGTTCAATTTCATCATCTAAGGAATCATCAATTTTTAATGAAAATAAAATCCATTTATCATTTGGCTTGTACAGCTTAAAAATAAATCTAATTGGTTGCCTATCATATTTAAGCATGTAGGAGTACAAAATAAAGCTATCTGATAGTTGTTTTTTTACTATTAACTCGTTTCCATAATATTTCCCTACATAATCAACAGTAAGCTTATTAACTTCATTTTTCATTTCTTCAATCCCATCGGTCATCCTCATTGTCCAAGTATTTGTATTGTAAATTTTTTCCACTGCTCTAGATGGACTTTTTGAATACTCAGCAAAAAAATTTTTGATAATTTCATCTGATGACACTTGCGAATATGTCAATTTACAGAAAAAAAATGTCGTAATTATTAATATTCTTTTCATTGTTAATATTTAATTTTATAAAATTTTATTACTATTCTCTATAAGCAAATCATAATCGGGTTTAGTAACATTTTTTAAAACTAACTTATAAAAAGGATCTAATGAATTTTTAGGTTTTACTTCAATTGTTAATTCACCATTTACATAAGTACTTATCGAATCTATATAAAACATACCGGATTCAGCTTCAATCTCTCTTTTAATATAAAAGGGCCCTTCATATATACCTATGAAATTACTAAAATACATATACATAACTTGATCGTCAAAAAAAAACCTCACAAAAGATATCTGATTATTACGTTCTATAAAACCTTTTGTTATGTAGCAACTGACTCTGATTTTTTTTGTATTCGATAGCAAATTTACATTACTGACACCTTTCGGATTAACCAATTTGATTGCAGCCCAATAACCTAAAAAAGGAAGCGAAACAAGGAGCGCCGTTTTAAAAAAATCAACAATCTTCTTATTAAAATCTATTCCCCATAAATCCAAAGAGCCTAATATAAATATTAGAATAAATGCTCCCAAAATACAACACAAAGCTAATTTATTAGCTTGTTTAGACAACTTTATCATTTATTAAATGTTTTAACTACTTTTTCTGTGATTTTTACGATCGGTATCTCTACCAAAACTCCAAGTTTTGCTCCAATTTCGAGACCTAACATTTCAGTACCCTTTATTACTAAATTTCCTTTTTTAGCATCAAAATATATTCCAACGTTTGCTGCAGCACCTACACATTCAATACACCCTCCTTTAGTTGTTGCCATTTTAAAACCAAAATAAGTTACTCCAGAATTCACTTCTCCTTTAAATGCTCCTGCTTCAGCACCTCCTCCAAAATTAAATCCATATTTCCCCGTCTCTCCTGTTAATATACCATTATCTGCAGTTGCTTCAGCATATAAAACAGAGCCTTCTGCATTATAGAAAATATTAAAGTCTTCAGTGCCTAATCTATTTTTCGTTTCCCCGTGAATCCCTCTAGCTTTTGCAGAAAGTGACTTAGAATATCGACCACTTACATTTTTACCTTCAACATTAAATAATTTCACATTACTTTTAGTGGAAAAATTCTTTTTTTCCTTATTATAACCAATAGTAACACCCGAAAAACCTTTTGAATCAGAATTCACGTAATCCCCATGTCTTCTATAAAAACCATCCTGTTTAGATAGATCAAAATCTTTTTTCTTACTCGGTGGATCAATACTATCTTCTCCTTCTAAACCTGTTGGATCAGTAAAACGAACTGGGTTATTAAAATTGAATACATAAGTACCATAAGCTGGCATTTTCTCCGCCAAAGGATCAATATTCAACCACAAACTAGTCTTAGCATCATAATACCTCGCACTATAATAACTCAAATTCGTCTCCCTATCCAATTCTTTTCCGTTGAAAAGGTAAGACGAACTAAATGAGGAAGAATGCTCCTCAAACAAAACCTCTCCAAAAGCGATGTACTCCACATGTTGCGAAATAGAACCGTTTCGAGTTGTAATATACGAAGTACTTCCCAAATGATATCGAAACCATTTTGACAATAAAGGGATCTGCTAGAAAGACGGGAGGAAAACAAAAAAGACGACCAACAAGTCGTCTTTCAATTGTTCAAAATTTATAATTTAGCATTATTTTGTAAAATATCTAATTTTAAACATTTGCTAACATGTAGTTCAACTATTCTATTTTTTTATACAACTCCTCATTCTTTTTTACAAAATATTCTTTCTTTACATCATACTCATAGTTAGAAACAAAAATTTTATCCCTAACATTCATATAAATATGCATTTTTCTATCATTTGAAAAGACTAAACTATCGGAAAAATATAACGATATTGTTTTTGCATTTTCATTTAACAAAAGTACTTTTTGATAACCTGGAAAGGAATTATACTTAATATCTGAATCTTCAAATATCTTTACATTCAAATTAATCCCTGTTGGATTTAATTTAATTTTAGATTCGTGAAATCTAGAAATATATTCGGAATTATCTAAATCAAATTCTTTTTTTAGAACTTCTTGATATATTTTAGAATTATTCCCTTTTTGCGAATATTTATAAACGGCAAAAAAATTCTTTTCACCTGTGATAAAACTTTTAGTAGAATCTTGATACAAACACTGCAAAATACTATCTGTTATATTTTTTAACATAAAAAATTCTTTATCTACCTTTTCCGAAGAAACATTTCGAACATTGCTGTGGATTTTTTTTTCCTGTTTACAAAAATTACAGCTGTAAAATACTAAAGCAGCTAACGAAATTAATATATATTTTATATTCACTATATTTTTCATTATATTTTTCTCTTAATTGTTTACTATTGCGCCTCATTAATCATTTTTAATACATCGTCCCTATAATCCTCTTTTCTTTTTGAGCCATTATAGTCTCGAATAGCATTTTCCCAATTTTCACCACCAAACCATTCTTTTGTTTGAGTATAACCCTTGTTACTAGGATCTCTTAAACCTTTTTGAAACAAAATACCAATACCTGCCTTAATACTTTGGGAAGGTGTTGCCCCCCCTCCTTTTGTTAATCCAAATTGCTTTTTATCAGAATTCCAATCATTACTCGTTGAACTATAATAAACATTTGACTGCATAATGTCTTGGGTAGGATCATTGCTTCCTCTGCTTTTACCACTTCCCATTACAGTCTCTTCCATAATTATAGCCTTAACAATTGTTGGGTCTAGGTCAGGTACTTTAGTTGATGCATCTGACAACATTTTCCCTCCTGTTGTAGGCACTATGTCTTTTTCTTTGTTTTGATTAAAAATATAAGTTAGGGCTGCAATCATATAATCAAATTTCTGATATTTAGAACCTGTCGTATTTTTAGTGTTTCCGTTTCCATCTGTATATGACTGTATTGTCTTAGGCATTGGTACCTGAACAAAAGTTCCAAATGGAGATGTTCCTGGATAAATTATACCTTTTGGATTTGAAACATATGTTTCAAATACTTTATCATTTTTTATACGGTGAATCTCAGTCCCTTGATTGTTAAAAAAGACGATATCTTCCCCATTTGGATCAACAGCATTGAGAGGGTTATTGGCTACAAAAACATATGAACCAATATCTGGATATTTTTCCATTTTTGGATCAACACTTAACCACAAACTAGTCTTAGCATCATAATACCTCGCACTATAATAACTCAAATTCGTTTCCCTATCCAACTCCTTCCCATTAAACAAATAAGGTGAAGAAAAACTAGATGAATGCTCCTCAAATAAAATCTCTCCAAAAGCAATATACTCCACATGCTGGCTTATGCTTCCGTTTTTGGTTGTAATATACGAAGTACTTCCCAAATGATCCGGATGAAAATAAAAAATATCATTTTCCGGCATTCCTGTTCCGGTAAAACCTTCTCCGCCTTTTACTGTTGTAGGTTCTACAGGAGGTCCAAACTGTACTGGAGGTCCTGGCACATCACCCGGAGCATTGAAAATTGGGTTTCTTGGCCATCCTTCGGGAGGTTCCTGGTTTTCTTCTACCGGTTTTATGACTTCGCTAGGGTACGGATCACCCGTAAATTCTGGGGTTGCATAAATTCCTTGTTGTGTTGGCGGGCCTGGCGGTAATCCTAAGCTTTTTACATAAGTGTCTAATGCTTTTTGCTGTTCTGCCGTTAGTTTGCCGTAATTGACACCTCCTGCTGTTATTTTCAAAGGTTGTGCAAATGCTCCATTGCCCAATTTACTTACAATTCGTCCTGCACCTTCAAAATAATGTTTGGTAAACTTTCCTTTACTAATCACAAAATACGGAGAAACATAACCCGTGTAATCATCAGTATGCACAATCGTTGCTGCAGTTTCGCCGTTTATGGCTACATTCTGAGAATCTCCTGAGCTTTTTATTACTCTTTCTCCTCCTGCATCATAAGTATATTGATGAATTCTTCCATTATCATTGATTCCCATTAAACGATTATCTTCATCCCATGTCATTTTTCTGAAGCTTTTTTCTTCGGTGTAACTTGTTGGGTTTCCGTTTCCGTCGTAAACGTATTGTCTTGGTTCTGCTTTTCCTGTCTCGGCAATTTTATTCGGCGCGTTAGGATGCAGTTCGTTATCGTAATTGTAATCTAACACATAACCTTTCTGCTCATTGTTTACGGTATGAATTAAATCTTTTTTGGTAATATTATGCATTTTGTTATAGCTCATATTCAGCTCATAACTCGCCTTGGTAAACTCTCCTTGATAAACTGCTTTTGCAGACTTTAATCGGTAAAAATCATCGTATTGGTATTCGTGAGCAGAAGTTCCTCCTAATGTATTATTTACTACAGGCGCGGTATTTTTTATACTCAATACATTTCCGACCAAATCATAACCGTAGGCATTATTCATGACTTGTCTTGTGCCGCTTTTTACCTGTAACTGCTGTAGTCTGCGCATAACAGGATCGTAAGTATAATTGGTTTCGGTGTCGTTTCCGTATTTTAAATATTTGCGCTGTTCAAATTCATCATAACTTAATTGTTTGATGTAATCATAGGTATGGCTTTCTTTTTTACCCTGCATACTTTGCAAATTTCCGGCGCGGTTATAGGTATACTCGACCACTTCGCCATCAGGATACGTCATTTTTTGGATACGGTTCCAAGTATCATATTCGTATTGCGAGATATAGGTTTGTATATCGGTTGGCGTAATACGAAGTGTTCTAATTTCTTTTTCGATCTCGCCTAATTTTCCATAGAAAAACTCCTGTCCACCACTGGCATCCTGTACAAACCATAATCTGCCACGGCGAGATGGGGTTCCATCTGCTTTTCCGTAATTGTACTGTACATTGTTCTGCGGATTTTTAGGGTATTTTATGCTTTCCAAACGGTTGTAATTGTATACATATTGTATAGCACCACCATTAGGAACTGTATTTTTAATATCCTGTGTGATACGAGTCGTCAGGTTACCTGCCAAATCGTATTCCATTTTTGTTGTTCCTGCATCTGGATGCGTAAACTCAACACGTCTTCCTAACCAGTCGTAACTGCTTTGGGTAATATGATCCATCGCATCGGTTACTTTGATCATTTCGCCCAGCGCATTGGTTTCAAACTTTGTGATCAAATCGTTCTGCATACTGGCTAAATTTTGTCCTGTAGCATCGGTAAAAGTCCCAGTTGTTTTGTTTAAAGCATCGGTTTGAGTTGTTCTTAAAACAGGAACTCCATCATAACTTTCTATTGCAAAAACTGTCGAATTGGTACTTCCGTCTGGCAACGTTACTTTTACTGCACGGCTTACCTCATCGTACTCTGTTTTAGTCGGTGTTACGTTTGATACTGCTGTACTGAAATTATTATCTATTGTTGTTGTCGTAGTTGGGTAGTAGCTTGTTGTTGCTCTTCCCAATCCATCATAAATTGTTTTTCCTGAAATGATAAGAGCTTCCTGATCGGCACTGCCTGCCTGAGTAAACAAACTGGCTGTTTTTTTAACCTGCAAAGCTCTTCCTAAACCATCGGTATAGGTATAGGTTTCAATATCCTTGTCAAACTCTGGATCGTAATTTTTGGTTTTAGCGTAAGGTACTTTGGCTTCCGGAAAATATTCATACGCAATCGTGTATGGTTTACCCGAAGCAATTTCATAAGGTGCTTTAATAGTTGCTATACGACCTTTTCCATCTAATGTGTAAATCGTGCTTTGGTCATTACGATCAGTTGTTTTTAACGGAATTCCAAAACGGTAATCATACTCCATTTTATTCTGGTAACCAAATGCATCTTTGATTTCGGTCATGTATTGATGATTCTCAGTATCAAATACATATTCCAATGTCATACGCTGTGCCTTATGATTTGATGGTCCTGTAATTTTTTGCAGGTTTCCGTAAGTATCATATTCAATATCCGTAATCGCAATTTTATCTGCAGCAGCGTAATTTTTAATTTGTGTTACTTCTGCCGTTGTAGTATTGATTGTTGTAGCTCTTTTTCGCTTTAATCCTTCTGTTGTAAATACTTCCAGTTGTTTTGGGATTCCACCGTAATATGGTGTAGTACTTTCGTAATAGCTAATTTTTGCCGTTACTTTATCATCTGCAGAACCATTTCCTAAATCTTCGTACTGAATAATATTTCCGTTGGCATCATAAGTATTGAAAGTATTGGTTTCTAAATACTCACTTCCTCCTTCGTATACTTTTTGATTGGCATGAATTAATCCTATGAAAATTCTTTTAGCATCACAGGAAGGTAAATTTAATTCTGAAACCGGAACGCTCGCCTGAGTTGCCACATCAACAAAACTGTATTCGTTTTCAGACTCCTGACGCATTTTGCCATTTTTGTCTAAAGTATAACTGTGTCTTAAAAGACTTTTTCTAAAATAATCCTGATTGTAAAATTCCTGAACTGTCGTCATAAAAACAGAATTATCCGCAACATCAATCTGTTCCTGAATCACTTTTCCGAATCCGTAAAAATCTCTTTCACGACGATCCTGAAAGCCGTCTTCGTATCTGAATTTTGCTATCGAATGATCAATACCATCTCCGGTATGTCCGTCAAAAACATCTACCGACTGTAAAACCCATTTTGCTGATGGATTTTCGTAGCTTGGTTTAGTCAGTTCGTAATCTACCACATAGCTGTTTCCTGCACCATTTTTAACGCTTTTTAGTTTATTGGTTCTTTTGATGTTAGAAAGCTGTGCTGTCAGATGTCCATCATCTTTAGAAACAATATAATCCAGGTTTCCATCACCATCGATATCCGTAAAAGTTCCTTCAGAACGATTTGTACTCCAACCTTTACTTCCTCCAATTGTTGGCGTAATACGCAATAACCAAGCAATTATATCAATAGAAACATTGGCATTTATTCCGTAACTCACCCCTTTATTTTGACTCATTTCTGGAAATCTCGGATATACAACCGGCGCATCAAAAGCATTTCCTAAGTTTAATGAAACTAGCATGGTATTGCCAACATATCGAATTTTATCGCCAAGTCCGTCACCGTTAATATCCATAAAAGATTCATCGCTATCCGATTGTGATCTGGCATAATTTGCTCCGCCAGAAATAGAACCTTGCTTAATACTAAATCCTAATCCGGCACTCCAGTCGATTGAATTTCCTTTATTCAGCGTATTAAAATTCCATTTTTCAGCAGGTAAAAAACCATAACCCGTATTTAAATAAACATCACCGTTTTCAGAGATTTTATCCGGAAGTCCGTCACCGTTAATATCGCTGTGTATCATTGCAGAACGGTCTTCACCTTTCCCCTGTGAAGCACTTACCGAAATGCTGTTTCCTCCTTTTTCGGCTTCTTTTGAAGCAGTTCCTTCAGAGGATTTCTCTTTCACATCCGCTTTTGCAACGGTAACACTCAAAGAGTTTGAAGGTGCTCCGTGACTGTAACTTCCGCCAAAATTTGGTCCCTCAGAACTTGTTTTAGAATGACTGAAATTATCTCCAATATTAATTATTTCATCTGAAACCTTTCCTACAGGAGCTGTTAGCTGTATGTTTCCTCCACGAATATAATCCGGGAAACGGTCACCATTGAAATCGCTCATGGTCTGCGTTACATACGAATCACCGTCTATGGATTTGCTGTAACCAATGTTTGCCTGACCTGCCGAAACTCCCGCTGAAATACTTTTACTCTTGCTTTCGTTAATCATATCAAGTGCAGTCGTACTTCCTCCCTGTAAATTTGGAAGCGAAAAATCGGTATAATCGGCGATATCATCTTCACCAAGTCTTGAAGTTCCTATCGTTGGTCCTTTAATGTAAATTCCTTCTTCTAAACCTTCCCATTTGGTTTTAGTATAAGATGGATTTAATGACACAAAATAATTATTGGCCACTTCATAACCTTTACCATCGTAATTTTCAGGATCTGTATTATTTAAATCCGGCTCGGTATTGTAAGCGTCGGATTGTTTTAACTGTGTTTGGTCTATAGTGTTGGTAGCCAGATTTCCGTTAATAACAAATCCGCCCCAGTTTCTATAATACAATCCTAACGTTCTCTCATCAGTATTTAAAAGGCTGTAAATAGCAAAATCATCTGTTGTTTTGGTCCAGATTACATCATCTGTAAGATCTGCAATATCTTTTAAATCGGTTACCTGAACCTGAATATTTAAAGCATTGGCTTTTGGATAATTCTTTAGAATCGTAATCGACTGCTGATTGGATACCGTTATTTCTAACTGAATTGGTATACCTAAAACAGCATCCGGATAATTAACTGAATTATCAAAAGCATTATTTAGTAACACCATAGTTCCTGCTGCAATCTGATAACGATTACGAGCCAGTAAAACATTATTTTGTTTAGCCGAAATAATTACCTCTCCATTGTAATTATTGATATTTCCGGGATACTGAAATGGGGTTGCCAATATTAAATCCTGCGGTAAAATGCTTAGTTTTACTTTTCCGCCTGTAGTAGAAATTACTCCGGGCATATTATAATTTCCTTCTCTTTTATTGTACAACAAATGAGAAACTTCTATCGGAACTTCTTCTGCTACTCCGCCTACATAAGCCGGAACTGTTACTGTTGGCGCAAAAGAAACGGTCTGCCAATTGATATTGGTTTCCGTCTGTAAGGCTAAACTAATCTGCGTTTCTGCTTCAAATGAAGGCAGACTTACAGAAGCCAAATTAAACGACGCAACTTCATTTGCCAAAAATGTCTTTTCAAAAACCACAACAGATGGATTACTCTGATCCAAATAACTTTTAGTAATCACTAATTTGATATGATCTGAAGTTACCGGTTTGTTCAAAATACCTTTCAGTAAAACATTCCCGGCTGTCGGAACTACTTTTCCTGCCAAAGAACTGCTGAAGAAATCGGTACTTGCCTGATAGGATGCCAGTGAATAAGCGTTAACATCTTTTAAAGCTGAAGGCACAGTAAAATCACTTTCTGCAAGATTACCGTTTAAATCCCTGTCGTATTGTTTGGTCTGTAAATAAGTAATGACCGGATCCCAAATTACAGTATCAAAATTTCCGTCTTTTACAGAACTTACCCTAAAATACAATCGTTCACCTTTCTCGACAGAAAGTGAAGCATTTTGCCTGTTTTTAAGATTATAATCGGTTGCTCCAATTGCTTCATTCCAGATTAGTTGATTTCCTTTTTGAAAATACAAGCGAACTCCGTCTGCTTTATCATCACCAGCATTGTTTACATATTCTGCACGTGCTTTTATTCGCTCGGGAGTGGTTTCCTGAACTAATTGATATTGATGCGAAACAGAAATAATTCCTTTTGCAGGTGCTTCCCACATACGAACCACATCGTGCAATGGATTTTGTTTTTCTATTTCTTCTGCCGAAATCGTAGTATAACCGGGAATAGTTACATTACCGCCTCCAAATACAGGAGAAGGAGTTCCTGTGCTGCTGTTTCTAAAAGTCGGTATTCCGTTTTCCAGACGATTGTAATACACTTGTCCGTTGCGAACAAAATCCGTCAGACCATCACCATTAAAATCCATAAAATAGACTTTGGTTTTATTGGTCGAACGCTGTTCGTCATACCCAATATTTCCAAATTTTAAATTCAAATCGACACCCCAGTTAAATGAAGTCGATTTGGAATATCCAACATCACTGATGTTCAGCTGTTGTAAATCACCAAAAGAATTTTGCCCTGAAGCAGATAAGTTCTTTCTGTAATACACACCGCTTTTGGTTTTAAATACTTTATCCGGAAGTCCGTCTCCGTCAAGATCTTCTAAAATTACGGCAACATCAGACGAACCCCAGCTGTTTCCTCCGTGTCCTCCAACTGTAAAGCCTTTTAAACTTCCTGCGTTTGTTGCCAAACCAACTCCAAGTCTGTAACTCACTCCTTCTGTAGAACCTTCGGAACTGCTTACCAAAGAGTGTTTTCCTGAAAAAAGTATATCACTAAAAGACGGAATAGAACTGTTTTTCAGATTATCGTTAGGAACACTCCAATTCTGCTCCGGTCCAAACGGATTGTATTTACCCGAAGCATCCCGAACATCATCAAAATAATCTAAAGTATTCGTATAAAATAATTTTGATTCAGAATCGTATTCTGAAATCGATTCTAATAAAGTTTTTTTGAAAGCACCTTCCTTAAATTTCAATTCATAACTACGAATCATATCGTTTTTGTAACGAACTTCAATTTTTCGTAATAATTGGTTGTTGAGCTGTTTAAAACCCAACCTAGCCGAAACCTGAGCATCCGGACGGTTTGCTTCTCCAAGATCTGAGTTTTTTACGAAAGTAACGCTGTAATTTCCTTTTTGAGAACCAAAACCGGTATAATATACTTTTTTAAGATAGAGTTCTCCGTCGCGTTTGTCGTATTCGTATTCAACTGTATTTCCTTTTAAATCTACCTGAAGACAAAGTGCCCAATGTCCTATATTTCCATTCGCATCTTGTAAAACACTATTTGTGGCAAGTCCGGATTGTGTTCCTCCATAATAACTTGCTACACCACTTTTATCTTTTACCACCCAATAGTAATTTTTAGGTGATGATCCTTTACGGATAATTTGCTGAAAAGCACTTTCTCGTCTTGGATAAAATTGTTTATCTGAAGTTCTGACAATCCATTCGGCTCTGTGTGAGTTTGGGATCAACGCTTCTCCTCCCACAGCATAACTTTCTGTTTCGTTAACCGCATCATATCTTGGCGCTCCCCAACGGGTTTCAATACTTACTGCCGGAACCGAAATATCCCAGCCCATTCCTGCCCAACTGTGGCCGCCATCACTATCGTACTGCAAATTTAAAGACGGCTGTAGACCTGCTCTTCCGTTCGGAATAACAATCGCAAAACCAGTACTCATTGTACCTCTTCCATTTGCTGAAGGCGGTGCAATAGACTGAATTCCTACTAACGGACTAGCTGCTTTTAAATCTTTAATACTTGTTGGCGTATAACCTGAAGTTTCAGGAGATTCGGGCATTTTGATAATTCCCGCAATGAAATCGGTAAAATGGGTTGTTTTGGCTTTAATAATTCCCTGTTTAATATCAAGAGAATCTTTGGTTACTTCCTGCCAAAGACGTTTGTTTTCGTCAAAATAAAATACATTGATATCTTTCTCTGTGTACCCTTCCGGAATGGTCGTTTTATCGTATGGAAGCGAAAGTGTCACGGCTTTTTCAAAAATAGTTCCGTGTGGCAATAAACGAAAACCGGCATTTACAGCCGTAACATTAACCATTGCCGAGTTTAAAGGTGCAATATCAATTTTACGTAAACCACTTACAGAAACTTTTATATTGCTTTTTAAAGATCCAGCAGGAAAAAACGCCAGGAAATCTTTATATTCTAAAGAATTCGCTGTTTCGAAATTGATGACTTTTGAAATACGTTCTTTTGCGTTTTCAATAGGTCTGAAACCTTCTACTTTAGAAAAATGCTTTACTTCTATTTTTTCATTTACAATAACTCCCGAAACCGTTTCTTTTTGTACCGATATTGATTCTCCCGCTTGCTGAGCATCCAAAACCAATTCAAATTCTGGCTGGTTCATATCTACCACAATTCCTGCAATAGTCATTTTTTTAATCTGCGAAGGAAAATTAGCTCCTTTGATGTATAATTTATCAGCTGTTTTTAACAGTGTGAAATCAGAAATCTGGTTTCCATTTTTATATACTATTCGTACATTTCTAATCTTATATCCATTTGCAGTTTCTTCAGGAGCAGTAAATAAAAGTACGTTGTCGCCTTTTCGTAATGACTTTTCAGATAATAATTCGGACTGTGTTGTCCATGTTTTTTGATGAGACAAAAATTGTCCCCCAATACTGGGCTGGTTATTTAAACTTCTTGAAATAGAAGCCGCCTGATCGTAACCGAATAACTCATATTCTAAATAAGCATTTTCATTTTGTACCGGAAGTTCATCAACCTTTAAATGAAAAACATTATCGTAGGCATCATCAATATCTTCAGGATTATCTGCTCCAATAATTCCTTCCTGGATATCAGCTGTGAATAATTTTGTGGTTTTATTTTCATTTTTTAGAACAACCGTCGAATCCAAAACTGAAACTGTTTTTTCTTCCGGCTTGTTTTCAGAAAATAACGATGTAATTTTATATTCGCCAATATTCGCGGCAAACAAAAATGCACCTATTAAAAACACCAATATTATAATTCTATTTTTCATAAGCAGTTTAAATCGATTTGAGGCAATCGGTTTTATATTTTACTAATTTGAATACTTGCGTATCGTATCAAATTATTTCACAATTACTTTAAAGGTTTTGCTTCCAAAATCTGAACTCACCTTTACCAGATACATTCCCGACGGGGCTTTTATATTATCTTCATGCAGAAAGGTTTCGATCTGATTGTATTTCTTTTCATTTAAAAGCGATCCGGTTACAGAATAAATGCTTATTGTAGCATCTGTTTTTTTAGGAAACTGCATGGCTATTGCAAATTTGCCATCGATAGTGGGATTCGGATATAAAATCAAAATACTGGAATCTTTAAATTCCTTTCCATCAGTTGCTACTGCAATTATTTTAGAAGTTTTACATTCTTGCCCGTTTATTATTCGAATCTCATAATTACCTGGCTGATCGATTAAAATCTTCGAATTATCATCTATAAAATTCCCTTCATAAAACCATTGATATTGGTAATTTCCTGTCGGCAAATCTTTACTCGCATCCAAAAGCAATGCATTTCCGTCAGTAAGCAAATATTCTGATTTTAGATTAGGGAAAGTTCCTTCTTTATCGGCAACAAAAACCGTTTCTGAATACAGATTTCCGTTTTTATCTTTTACGATATAATCATAAGTTCCTGATGAAAGCTGTACGCCAGTCTGACTTTTAGCAGCCTGGTTCCATTGCTTTACAACAGCATCACTACCTTCTTTTTTAACTGTAACCGTAAAAGGCGCTTCTCCTCCTTCTATCGTATAATTTAATTCACCAGATCCTGAAATACCACAAAGTGCTTCGGTTATCCAGACTCTGCTAAACATTTGTGGTGCTACTTTTAAGGTGAATTTTGCTGTTCCGGATTTATGTTTATTCCAGTCAAAATCTTTTAAAACCAATTTTTCTGTACCCGAAGTACTTCCCAAACGAATGTATTCCGAATCATTTTCATCGTAAGTTCCTTTTCCGGAATAATCAACTAAAAGCCAGTAATAAGTATCTTTAGGAAGTGTTCCTTTTATAAAAGCAGGATTAAAAGTCCAGTCTAAACTTAAATCACCTGGGTTGGAATAATCAAGCTGCCATTCTCTGGAAACGCCAATTGGTTCTCCTTGTTCTTGTTTTTTAACTAAGAGATTTTTCCCGTTGTCGCTCCAAAAAGCAAAATAATTATTGGGCACTGTATTCGACTTACTTTTTAATTCAAAAGTCATCAGTCCTTCTTCAATCATATTATTGCTTTTTAATTGCAATAATCCACTGGCATCATCACGACCGACCGCAGTAATTGATGAGTTGAATCCTTTATGTTTTTCAACATCCCAAATCGTTTGTCCCTGACTGTTTAGATAATTTTTATTATCAAACTGAGAAAGTGAGATTCCGTATTTAATAGCTAAATAACTCGCCGCTTTTTGCGTTTCTAAACCTGATAAAACACGGTTATAAATCAATATTTCGCTTATATTTCCTTTAAAATCTTCAGGAGGAAGTTTCTCCATTTTTGACTTTTGACCAATAGTCAGCGAAGACATCTTTGCAACACTATCAGTTACATTTTGCTGAAAAAAATGAATATTGGCTTTGTGCGGTTTTATCTTTTCCTGATAAGACTGATACGAATATTTTTTTAAATCGACCAAGCGTTTATTTGTCGCTGCCGAAATTATTCTTTGAGGATCATTTATCGTCCATAAAAACTGTTCTTTCAAACTGTCTTTTACTTTATAGACCATAAAAAGCGTCTGGCGTCTTTTACTGTCTGACCCCAACGGTACAATTAATGAATCCTGTGAAGTATCTATAACAATACTTGGGTTAAAATTAAACGCAGCACCATTGTGTTTTTTTATCGGCACCTTTGCTTCTTTATTGTTTATGAGGCTTTCCCAATAATAGTTTTCTCCCGTATTTCTGGATTTAAGCCAAAAAAAAGGTTCTGAAACTGCTCCCGGAAGTACTTTCTCTTGTGAAAAAGCAGTATTCGCAATTAGGAACGCTGCTAAGTTTACCAATAAAAAAATCCTTTTATTCATAGTGTAAAGTGATTTTTATAATGAAACAGGTTTAGAAATTACCCAAATCATCAAAGTCAAAAGAATAACCAATAATTAATGAAATACTATTGATCTTATTTTTGTTTTCGCTGTAACGATGCCCGTTTTCTTCTGTCATTAAAGCATCTGTAAGTCCTAAAGAATATCTTGCTCCTACAGAAAGATTATTGCTAAATTCATATCCTGCTGACAGAACTCCGTAGAAATAATTTTTCCCGGTCAAAGATTCTTTTAATACTTTCTGAACATTAGCATCCGGCTCAAAATAGACTCCTGAATCGGCAAATAATTGCTGTGCATTGGATGTATATTTGATATTATCGCTGGCAATATTAAAGCCTACATAAGGCCCAACACCAATATAAAATCCTTCTGCCGGATAAAACTTAAATTGTGCTCCAACATTGATATAGCTGTAGCCAAAAGTCATTTTATATTTCAGTCCTTTTACATCTTCATAATTCAAATCGGTTCCCTGACCTGAGTATGAAACTTCGGTCTGAATAGCAACCTTTGCGTAAGGATATTTCCAGTTGATGAAAAAACCGCCGGTTCCTCCAAACTTTCCTTCTTCTTTTAAAGTATAGCCTTCGTAGATACCTTTTGGTACTATCACATCAGGAAGATTAGACATTTTAGAATAAATCCCTCCTCCAAAAAGACCATATGTAATCTCTCTGTCGCCCTGAGCCAATAAAGATTTTGTGCTTACTAATAAAAGAAGCAAAATAATTTTTTTCATTTTTTTATAAATTACCATTCGTGAAAACTATAGCCTAACGAAAAACAAAAGACACTGCTTTTATTCTGATTTTCGATAAACTGAAAAGAAGATGCATTACTCTTAATCATATCTTTTACGCCCAGATAATAGCGAAAGTCAAAGTGAATGCTTTGATGTAGTTCATAACCTAATGCAAAACATAATGCAAAATCGTCGTCTCCGTCAAGACCGTCTTTATAGAATTGTCTTGTAGCTACATCGTACATTCCGCCTGCTTCGTTGGACTTATAAGTAATATCATTTGGAGATAAATTGATACCATAAAAAGCTCCGGCACCAAAATTTAATCCTTCATAAGGATAAACTTTATATAAAGCACCAATTTGTAGGAAAGCATAATTTAGTCCGAGTTCGAACTCTTTTCCAACGGCATCTTTGTAAGTAATTTTTTCTCCCGATTGTCTAAATAAAATTTCCGGCTGAATGGCAACGCGCGTATCGTGCAGTTTACAATTCAAAAAGAAACCGCCTTCTAATCCGAATTTTCCTTTACTTTCCATAACACTGTTATCGAAGGTATTATCTCTTCCTTTTATGCTTTCAGGAAGATTACTGAATGTGGAGTGCAAAGCTCCCAATTTTAATCCGTAGGTAATGTTAGTTTCGTTTTGACTGTAGATTGGGACACTTAAAAATAAACTAAAAATTATTAAGGGTAATATTACTTTCATTGGCAAAAATTTCTGCGAATATATGTATTAATTTTAGCTTACAATTAAATAAAATCGACGAAATAACAAAAAAAACCGACAACATACCTGAAATCAGGTATACAACAATTTAAAGGCTCCGTTTTAAGTCGTTCCTGTTTTAAAAAACATAAGCTTCAGATTCCCCTTAAGATTATTCCGTCATATTTTTTTATCTCTCTTCATAAAAAACAGAATTAATTGGTCACTTTCCAGGTGTTTATGGCTTTGTGCCATTATTCAAAAAAACAAACTTAACAGTTCGAAAATTTAAGCAACACAGAAAATGCTTGAAATCAAAGACATTTTTACAAATCTTTTTATAGCTACAGCCCAAAAAACAAAGGCATAAAATAAAACTTTTAGGAATTGAATATAACAAACCGGACAATATAGTCCAAAACGGCATATTCTTAGTACTAAAGGCGTTTTCTCCATTTTTTGTATTGTATACAAATTCGCATCTTTAAGTAATATTTTATCGATAAAAAACCAAAAACATCGATGTAATGCAATAAAACAAATTCAGTTTTGCTTTTTTGTTTTAATAACAGGACATCTTTTTAATCAGAATAAATTTTTAAAAATTTCCCTTATAAAGAAAAATTACACATTATTTTATTTTTTAAAATTTCAACACCACCAACTATTGATGCTGTCTGTATTTTTCTATAACGGATACTTAAAATTTTACTGAAAAATGGTTATCGACGAAACCTTTTTATTAATTTTTTACATTATCAGCTTATGAAAAAACTTTACTTATCTCATGTACTACTTTTTACAGTTCAGCTTTTGTTTTTATTATATCCTGTGACTGCTCAATATGCAGCCGGTACTCCACAACGTTCCTTTGATAACTTAAAATCTTTGTTTCCAAAATCCAACAGCCTCATGTTGGAAGACAGACATCGTGTTTGGCTTAATTTAACTAATACAGAAGGAATTTTCAAACAACTCTTAATTGGATACATAGCGGGAGCTACCAACGGATGGGATTCCAGTTTTGACGCCGTATCACTGGATGGAAATAAGTTAGCCGATTTTTACAGTATTAACAGCAATAAAAAACTAGCTATTCAGGGACGCGCTCTGCCTTTAGAAATTACCGATAAAATTCCGTTGGGATACAGATCAGCCGTTACGGGAAATCTTACCATATCCATAGATCATGCTGATGGTGATTTAGCTAATCAGGATATATACATACTGGATAAAAAAAACAATACAACACACAATCTCAGAAATGGCGGCTATACCTTTTTTACACAAACAGGCACTTTCAATGATCGTTTTGAAATGAGATATCAAGCCGACCAGAAATTAGGAATAGATGAAATTGGCTCTTTGACTCAGGAATTAACCGTGATTTCAAAAAATAAAATCATCAGTGTAAACTCCCGCGATACCCTTTTAAAAGAGGTTTCTGTTTTTGATATCACCGGAAAATTACTCCACAACAGTCGAAGAATAGACACATTTAATTTAGAAATTAATGACATTCAATCCGGAACTCAAATAGTATTGGTCAAAACAACACTAGAGAATGGGAACATCATAACCAAAAAGGTGATTTTTTAGTTTCTCAGAGAACTACAAATAAAATCAAAGCCTGCAGAGAGATCAAACAAAATCTGCAGGCTTTATTTTTAATGCCAGAATCTACATTCCATCATTTTTACTTTATATTTTCTCTTAAAACCAAATAGTAAATAAACCAAGCCCCAAATATTCTCACTGAAACCTTAAAGAAAACAAAAGAATATTCTTTCAAAACAAATAATATGCAATAAAATTCATTTTTTTTTACAATTGATTTCATTTTAATAAAAGCCGCCTTTTTGTTTTTTAAACATACAAGAATCAGTTATTAATCAAACAAATACATTTCACTTAACAAAATCAACTTGCGATTATCTGACTTTAAAAATGGAATTTCATAAATATTTGAAGAAAGTTTTTTTCAAAAGCCTATTGTATAATTCAAAATTAGTTCTAATTTTGCACCCGCAATAGCAAAGCAGGTCCGTTCGTCTATCGGTTAGGACGCCAGGTTTTCATCCTGGTAAGGGGGGTTCGATTCCCCCACGGACTACTTAGCAAGACAAAAGCTTCAGAGAAATCTGGAGCTTTTTTATTTTTAAACATTCTACAAGCATATTGCATTTTTAGAAAATTCAATCTAATGGAAACATCGAATAATCTCCCGCCAATAACATCCTTTTAAATTTAGTTCTTGATGAAGGATAAACAAAAGTTACAAAAGGCCTTTTGTATTCTTTAGGCATTACTACAACTGTATCTAAAACCACTATGCCTGATGAATCTATTTGTACTTTTAATTTTACTTCTGAAGATTTAATTTTTACTTCAGGTTTATTTACAGGACATAACCTCCTTTCATCCTCATTTCCAGCCACTCTAATTTTAAGAATTTCATTATCATTATCAGTAATAATAACACTGTCGTTACTGTACGCATATCCATAAACGCCCATATTTCTGTTACTTGTACATGAAAACAAAGTATAAAAAAGTGATATTAGGATTATTTTTTTCATTAAAAATTAATTACAATTATTTTGGAGCTGATTTTTTCAAACAAAAAAAAGACCATCTTTCCAAATGGCCTTTTTTCATGTTATTTTGAGAAAAATTTATGCTCTAAATAAAGCATATTTATTGTAGTTGTACAACACTTTATCATAAGGAACAAAAAGCGAAACAATCTTCTCTGTTGATTCATCAAATTGGATTCCATTATATTTTCTAAACAAATAGATTTCTTTTAAGCAATTCGAAAGACTCTGATGAATCTCACTTGTAAAAGTTGGCACTTTTTTGTCGCCAACTAAAAGATCGATTTGGTAATTTGAACTACTTTTTGACAAATTGTTTCCAATAATTCTAATGGTAAAAGTGGTCTCTTTTCCGTATTGCTCACCTTGATATTGCAGTGTCATAATTTCTGTTTATTAAAGTTAGTAATAGCGCGGTTTTTACAAACTTTGCTGTTTTGAATACTTGTATTAAAGTTATAAAATTTTAGACAAACATAAAAAATTCCTTTCTAAATTAAATGTTATTTTTTTCATGAATCTCTACATCTAAAAAATAAAAAAAACCGTAACGAATTACGGTTTTGGCAATTAACTAAATATATTTAATCAACTTTTTTAACGAGTGTAAAATTCATTCATAAGCACGATTAATTTTTGGTAAACATTGTAATTTATTTTTTGGTTTTGGTTAAAATGAAAGCTTTTGTTCTTGATCAATATTGAAAGATTTTAGCTCTTAATTTAGTTTACTAAGTTAGATATTTCATAGATAATATTCGCATAATCTCGATAAACTGTTAATAAAATTCTTATTAACAAGATTTATAGCACTTTACAAAAATCTAAATTCAGTATTTGTTTTTTGATTACATTTGACTAACTAATTCTAAAAACCTCATATTATGAAAATTAACTTCGTTGCATTGCTTATCTCAGCAATTGTTACACTTGTTATCGGTTTTATCTGGTACAGCCCAAAAGTGTTCGGAACCATCTGGATGAAAGAAAATAACCTCACACAAGAAGAACTTAGAAAAGGCAGTATGCTTAAAATTTTCGGTTTAACATACATTTTTTCTTTAATGATCACCATGACTTTAATGTCACTTACAATTCATCAGTCTGGTGCGATCGGAATGGTTGGAGGCCCGCCTTTGATCGATAGCGCAAAACCTTCTTTTGCTGCTTTTATGGCCGATTACGGAATGGCTTACAGAACTTTTAAACATGGAGCACTGCACGGATTTATGTCTGGTTTATTTTTCGCGTTCCCTCTAATTGGAATTAATGGTTTATTTGAAAGAAAGTCCTGGAAATACATTTTTATTCATACCGGCTACTGGCTGATTACATTAACTCTGATGGGAGGAATTGTCTGCGGTTTTGCTTAGAAAACAAAATACCCAAAACCCGTTTGAAACTAAATTTCAAACGGGTTTTTCTTAATAATAACTTAAAGAAATTTAGTTATTCCAAATATTATCTAATTTTGACGAAATTAGTTCACACTCTTGAATACAACTTATTCTTTCCAGATTTACAAAAGCGCTTCACAATTGCCATTAGAATGGAATTCGCTTGCCGTTGATAACATCTTTTTGACTCGTGAGTATTTAGAAGTTCTGGAAAATTCTTCTCCGGTAAATATGACTTGTCATTTTATTGGTCTTTTTGAAGAAGAAAAACTTGTTGGCATTGTTTTAACGCAGTTTCTATTTGCCGAAAAACTGGAATCATTCGGAGAACGCGACAAATGTCTCAAAACTTCTGTACGCAATTTTGCCTTAAAGAATTTTGCTTCGCACGTTTTGTTTGTTGGCAACAATATGCTGACTGGACAAAATGCTTTTGTTTTTGATAAAAAAATCAAAGAATCAAAAGCCATTAAAACACTTCACAAAGCCGTAAATCAGCTTAAAAAAGATTTAAAAGAAAGCGGAAAGAAAGTTCATATTACAAGTATAAAAGATTTTACTGCCGAAGAAATCAAACCTTTACAAGTTGAATTTAAAAACAATTATACGTTTTCGACTCAGCCCAACATGGTTTTTGAAATCAGGAAAAACTGGAAAAACGAACAGGATTATATTGATGCATTATCTAAAAAATATCGTGATCAATACAAACGTGCCCGAAAAAAATCGGAGGAAATTGTAAAGCAAAAAATGTCATTAGCCGACATTAAACAATATGAAGATGTTATTTACGATTTGTATTTTCATGTAGCGAAAAACGCTCCGTTTAACACCTTTTTTCTAGCCCGAAATCATTTTAGCTTTTTCAAGGAAATAATGGGTGATAACTTTCTATTGTATGGCTATTTCTTAGACGCAAAACTAATTGGTTTTAATACGCTCATCAAAAATGGCGATACTATGGACACTTATTTTCTAGGTTATGACGAAAGCATCCAACGCGAGAAAATGCTCTATTTAAACATGCTTTACGATATGATTGCCTACTCTATCAAAAAAGGATTTAAAGAAATTGTATTTGCAAGAACTGCACTCGAAATAAAAAGTTCTGTTGGTGCCAAACCAATAAAAATGTATGGTTTAATTACACACAGCAATGCTTTAATTAATCATAACATTTCAAGATTTTTCAATTATCTGGAACCTAAAACAGAATGGCAGGAACGTAATCCTTTTAAATAGCGTAATTATGTCGCTCCGCTGGAGCTTTTGAAACTTTTGACACAAACATTTCTATAAATATTTCGCTCCTCGAGGAGCTTTTTTTAGCTCTGGAAGAGCGAAATATTTATAGAAAAAATAAGGTTAAGATGAAAAGCTCCTGCGGAGCGACATATTCAACACACCAATATTTGCTCAATGAAAATCAGTCCAAATCTACGGAACCGCAATTTTCATTTGTTTATGCAGAATATGAATTTCCAAAGAAGTCTGTGCCCCGCAATATTCTCCATCAATCTGAAAGTTAACAGGATAATCGGTTTTGATTTCGGCTTTATCTGTTGAAATGATTACAATATCATCGGAATCAATCGGCATATTGCCCGTAATAATTTTTCCAATTAATAGTAAATCCAGGCTTTTTAAAATAACCAATTCAAACTTTCCGTCATTCATTGCGCCGTTTGGATTGATGATTACGCCTGTTCCGTATTTCTGCGAGTTGGCAATTACAATCATTCTCGCTGTATGCTCGACTGTTTTATTGTTTGCCGAAATAGTTGCCACAAACGGATCTTCAGATTCTTTTAAAGTCGTAAAAGCCTGCAATGCATATCCCCAAAAACCACGTACATCGCTTTGTTCGTAATTTTTAACCAGATTAGCATTTAATCCTAAGTCGCTTAAATGAATGCTTTTTTTGCCGTTGATACAAATCATATCCATTTCGATATAATGACTCAAAAACGCTATTTTGAGGTTTTCTTCAATTCCCTGCGGAAGATTCAGATCTACCGAAAGTCCATTTGCAGAACCGGCCGGCAAAATCCCGATTATAACGTCTTGCTCTTCCATGGCTTCAGCAACCATTTTTATGGTTCCGTCACCGCCGGCTACAATAATTCGTTCGGGATTATATTCTTTATATATAGATTGTATTTCTTTTGGGTCATTTTTTCCTGTTGTTTCATATACTTCCAAATCAAAATGATTGGTAACAGCAAACTCTTCTACAGCTTCTATTAACTCAGATTTATCCAAATCTCCCGATATTGGATTTACGACAAATAGTATATTCTTTTTCAAAATTTTATTTTTAAAACCAATTAAATTAAGTAATTTACAGTTACCTAAATATACGTAATTAATGAAACCAATTTTACAATTATATCGCGGTTATGCAAATGAGCAAGAATTAATTGTGATGGGGCACGTTTTGAAAAAAGAACACAATTACGATTTTGAAAGAAAAAAAATAAAAAATGCCACTTCAATTCTGAAATTATTCAGAATTAAAACGATTAAAAATTTTGATGTTTATCTTCATCATAACAACGAAATCATTCATACCAAAACTTTAGACGACGGTTATTTCAATTTCTGTATTCCGCTCGAAAAAGAAACCCATTTTGGATGGATGTCTTACGAAGTAAGTCTAAAATACAATAATCAAACTACAGTTTGCAAAGGCAGCTTTATACGTCCCCACAAAGGGAAACTCGGAATTATTTCTGATATTGATGATACTTTTTTGATTTCGCACACCAAAAACTTTTTCCGAAAACTTTATATTTTGCTTTTTAAGAATGTAAACGATCGTAAAGTTTTCAAAGATGTTGTCACTCATTATCAAGCTTTAAGTCAGGCAGGAAGAGACAAACCCGAAGAAGAAAATGCTTTTTTTTACATTTCCAGCAGTGAATGGAACTTATACCGTTTCATTGCAAAATTTACCAAAATCCATAAACTTCCAAAAGCAGTAATTCTCCTGAAAGACATTAGAAGAGGAATTACCGATTTTTTTATGAGCGGTAGAGGAAGCCACGATCATAAATTCCAGAAAATCAAACATGTTGTTGAGTTTTACCCAACCTTAAAATATGTTTTACTGGGCGATGATTCACAGCACGATCCTATTTTATATGAGCGAATCTGCAAAATATTTCCCGTTACTGTAATTGCAGTTTACATTAGGCAAACTGGTAAATCACCAAAAAGTGAAGTCCAAAAAATTCTAAAAAACCTAGAAAGCCTAAATGTTTCTGTTTGCTATTTTAAAGAAAGCAGCAAAGCAATAGAACATTCAAAATCTATTGGAATTATTAGGTAGTTTTTAAAAATCATTTGGGCGAGACAGCATTAGAAAAAGCGGGCTATCCTACTTTGTCTTTATTCGCCCACTTTCCCTAATGCTGTCGGGCTGTCCGCGCTACTTCGGTAGCCAGCTCCCATCCCTCTCGCAGCAAATCTTTGTCGAGCTACTTGCGGAAATCCTTCCTTCGTCAGGATGACATACTGTGAGGAAAAATTAAACCCTAAAAAAAGAACTTAAAACTCTTTTAGCCCAGATTGAAGCGGAAAGCCCGGAATAAAAAAAGCAAAAGTTTCTTGTTCTAAAAAAGCGACCAACGGAGGCTCTTTTTAGAACATTAGAAACTTTGCTTTTTTTACGTCCCGATAGCTATCGGGATGAAGCGGAAAGCTGGATCAGCTCCTGAAAACTTAAAAACCTTTGCCAATATTGAAATTACGACAAAGGTTTTTTCACGTATAGTATACAACTGAAAACCGCGACTACGACTGAAAACTAAAAAAAGCTTAACCATTAAAACTGTCAATCTCTTCTGAAACAACTTCCCAGTCGATTAATAATTGTTCTAAATCTTGTTTCTTTTTATTGTAAGCCGTAAAAAACGAGGCGTCTTCGATATGTTTGTCGTAATTAGTTTCCAGCATTTTATCGTCGTGCTGAATCTGTTTTTCTAATTGCTGAATCTGACTCTCGATTTTACTTAATCTGTTTTGAAGTGATTTTCCTTTTTTCTGGTCTTCATAAGATAATTTGCTTGCTTCTTTTTCTTTTGCAGCTGGTGCATTTTTTACCACATCTTTTTTCTCTACTTCACGCATATTTTCCATATTACGCTGTTCCAGGAAAAAGTTGATATCACCTAAATATTCTCTGATTTTTTGATCTTTGAATTCATAAACAATATTAGACATTCCCTGAAGAAAATCCCTGTCGTGAGAAACTAACAACAAAGTTCCTCCAAATTTTTGAAGCGCGGCCTTTAAAACGTTCTTAGACTTAATATCTAAGTGGTTTGTAGGCTCATCCATCAGCAGAACATTAATTGGCTGTAATAATAGCTTACAAAGCGCCAAACGGTTACGTTCTCCTCCCGATAGTACTTTTACTTTTTTCTCTACATCGTCTCCGCGGAATAAAAATGCTCCCAACATATCACGTACTTTCATACGATTGGTGTCGGTTGCGGCATCTTCCATAGTTTGAAGAAGCGTAATTTCTCCGTCCAAATGTTCTGCCTGATTTTGGGCAAAATATCCTAATTGTACATTATGACCCAATTTGATATTGCCTTCGTATTCAAATTCATTTACCAAAGCTTTGATAAAAGTCGATTTTCCTTGTCCGTTTTGTCCAACAAAGGCAATTTTACTTCCTCTTTCGACTAATAAACTAATGTCTTTCAGAATCGTTTTATCGCCGTAGGCTTTGGTTACATCTTCAGCTTCGATTACTACTTTTCCTGGTTCTTTTGAAACAGGAAAAGAAATATTCATTACAGAATTGTCGTCTTCATCAACTTCAATTCTTTCTACTTTATCTAATTTTTTAATCAACGACTGCGCCATCGAAGCCTTTGAAGCCTTGGCACGGAATTTCTCGATTAATTTTTCTGTTTCCTCAATCTTCTTCTGCTGATTTTTTTGAGTCGCCAATTGTTTTTCACGAATTTCATGACGCAATTCTAAATACTGAGAATACGGTTTATTGAAATCGTATGCTTTTCCTAAAGAAATTTCGATGGTTCTATTGGTAACATTATCCAAGAACATTTTATCGTGTGACACAATCACAACTACTCCAGGATAATTACGAAGGAAATTTTCCAACCAAATAATACTTTCGATATCCAAGTGGTTGGTTGGCTCATCCAGAAGTAATACATCATTCGACTGCAACAGTAATTTTGCCAATTCGATACGCATTCTCCATCCACCAGAAAATGTTTCGGTTTGGTTATTAAAAACTTCTCTTTTAAAACCTAACCCTAAAAGAATTTTTTCTGTATCTCCAACATAGTTATAACCACCTAAAAGCTCAAAACGATGTGTGTAATCAGATAAATCTTCGATGATTTTAGCATATTCTTCGCTCTCATAATCGGTTCTGGTAACCAATTGATGATTGATTTCCTCTAGCTTCTTTTCTACAACTTTGATTTCAGTAAAAGCCTCATAAGCTTCTTCCAAAACCGTTCTTCCCTGTTCAAAATCAATATCCTGACGCAGGAAACCCATTTTAATATCTTTCTCCTGAGAAATAACTCCGGAATCCGGTTTAAAATCTCCTGCTAACATTTTTAGCATGGTAGATTTACCAGCGCCGTTTTTACCGACAAGACCAACGCGGTCGCCAGCTCCTAAACGGAAAGTTACTTCTTCAAATAAATAGGTTCCTCCAAAAGAAACGGAAAGATTGTGTATATTAAGCATAATTTATAACTAATGTTATCAGCAGTAAAGGTTGAAAAATCGTACCTTTGATTAAATTTTTTGCAAATGTTAAAAAAAGGATCGAAACTAAATAGTATTTTAACAGGAAGTTGTCCAAAATGCCAAAATGAAAGCATGTATGAAGACAAAAATCCGCTTCATTTGAGTAAAGTTCTAAAAATGAATGAAAACTGCAGCCATTGCGGATTCAAATATCAAATTGAACCGTCATTCTTTTATGGTGCAATGTATGTTAGCTACGGATTGAATGTCGCAGTAGGAATTGCTGCCTTTATAGTCTCTTTTGTTTTTTTCGGAGCTTCTATTGAGCAGGCTTTTATTGCCATTATTTTGACTTTGATCATTTTATTTCCTTTCGTACTTCGACTATCCAGAAACTTATACATTAATATGTTCGTTTCTTATGATCCTAATGCCGGTCGGAAGTAATAGATTTTAAATATCTTTTATGGAATCGTTTAATATCGGCCTCACGGTCTATAGGAGTTCCGTTTTCGATATGTTCATACAGCATTTTTGCTAATGCCGGTCCAAGCATTACACCTCGTGTTCCTAATCCGTTAAGGACATGAATGGAACTGTATGCTTCATGAGTACCTATTAGAGGTCTTCTATCTGCGACTGTAGGTCTTACTCCTGCAAAATGTTTTACGATTTCAAAATCACAGGTAATAATTTCTTTTATGCGGTCTACCAACTCCTGTTTTCCTTCTTCTGTCGGAAGATCGGTTTTATCATGCCAGTTATAAGTTGCACCAACTTTATACAAATTGCCTCCTACCGGTAAAATGAAGACACTTGTATTCACAATCAGATCTAATTTTAAATCAGGCGCTTTTATTAAAAACAACTCCCCTTTTGTTCCATCCAAAGGAAGATAGTTAAAATAAGGATTTTTAAGCATCCCAAAACCCTCAGCAAATATGATATGGCGGGCTTTAATGTTTTTATACTGAATTCCTGAATCCAAAATTTCCAGAAAAGAACTATGGAAAGATTCTTCCAGAAGTAAATTATTATCTTTTAAATAAGCTTTGTAGCTTTCTAATAACTGTCCGGTTTTCACATAACCGGTGTGCAGTACTTCTCCATAATTATGGGGAGAATCAATACCCTGATACTTTTTAGTAATTAATTTGGTGGATAAAAAAGGAGCCAAATTTATTTTATCTGAAGCCGCAAACCAATTATTTTGTTCTTCAATTGAAAAAAACTTTCGAAGAATTGGCATTTTATAATTGAATTTTTCCTTTAGTTTATCTTCAACCTGATCATAGAATTCATTCATTAGAACCAAATGTTCTTTAGCATTCCACACTTCACTGAAACGCTTCAGGATAACCGGATTATACAAGCCTCCCGCAATTCTGGATGAATTTTGGGATTTGTCATCTATAAGTAAAATAGATTTATTGTTTTTAAGGGCAACTTCGGCGAAAGAAATTCCGGCCAATCCAGATCCGACGATTAAATAATCAAGCATTGTGCAGTATAAATAAAATGAAAAAACTCTTCCTACAAAGGTAGCAAGAGTTTCTTTTATAATTGAATCCTTTACTTAGTAATTCCACATGTCTTCTTCGAAATTACGGATCTTCTCTTTTACACGTTCTGATTCCAGCAACTGACTTTGTGCATTATCCTTAATGTAATCTTTAATCTCACGATCTCCATAAACGTTTTCTTCTTTATAAATAACTGAATTAAACCTTCTGGAATTCAAAATCTGATCGAATGATATAGGAAGTGCCGAATTTTGATCATTAAAAGCTTTCGCTTCGTGCAATACATCACGAGCATTGGGGAAGAAAACCCAAAACAATTCTATATAATCTTTTTCGTCACTATTCATCGTATACACATCAGGAGTTACCGGACAAATCCCAAGTAAGCGATATTTTAATTCACTCTGACGTTTATCAAAATACCAGAATCCTTTAATTTTATACAAGTTAACGTCTGCAGCAGTAAGATCTTGTTTCAAAATATATTCGGCAGGAACGCTTCTGGTTGGCCCAACGGTTTCTTCAACATAAGAAACGTTTTTATTTTTGCCTTTACCTGTAACTACTTTTTTCTTGACAACACGTGATCTGTAATCATCAGGATATTGATTAATAAGCTCTCTTCCTGCGTCTGTTGTATCAATTCGGGAAAGAGAACCTTCGATATCTTTTATTGATTTTTTGGTATTAAAATAACTATCAGTATAAACTTCGGTTATTCTTCCGGACTTAATTCCTTTGGTCAGAACATCGTAAAGTGAACGCCTGTCAGGACCTATATTAACAGTATCAACAGGGAAGTACAACGGAAAATTGATTTTTTCGTTAAGATCAATAATCTCCCAAACCGTTTTACCCATCAGGATATCTCTATCATTTACATAACCATAAGCCAAAGGTTTGTCATTATCAGATATCATTTGTGCAGGTGTCTTAATTCCAATCTGATCAGCAGTTTTGGCATTAAGTAAATTCGACTGCGCATGAACATTTAAGATTCCGGCAACAGCAACAATAGCAATTAAAAAATTTCTCACTTTCATTGTAACAATTATTATAAGACATTAAACGAAATTTCATTACAAATATTGTTATTTTTCTTACATAAACAAAACTATTTTTAAAATTCCAAAAAAAATAAGCTTTGAATTACCTGTATAAAAAAAACTCTTACTACAAATGTAGTAAGAGTTTTTTAATTATCTAGTTATGTATCAACTTAGTAGTTCCACATATCTTGTTCGAAGTTGCGAATTTTTTCTTTCACTCTCTCAGATTCCAACAACTGATTTTGTGCGTTGTCTTTCATGTAATCGCTAATTGCTCTGTCACCATAAAGGTTTTCTTCTTTGTAGATAACAGCATTAAAACGTCTTGAATTCAAAATCTGATCAAATGAAATTGGAAGAGCTGAATTGTTGTCGTTGAAAGCTTTTGCTTCATGAAGCGCTTCTCTTGCATTTGGGAAGAATACCCAAAACAATTCAATATAATCCTTTTCATCACTATTCATTGTATAAACATCAGGAGTTACCGGACAAATTCCAAGTAAACGATATTTCAATTCACTTTGACGTTTGTCAAAATACCAGTATCCTTTAATTTTATACTGAGTAACATCTGCAGCAGTAAGATCTTGTTTTAAGATATATTCAGCAGGAACTGTTCTTGTTGGTCCAACTGTTTCTTCAACATAAGATACACTTTTGTTTTTTCCTTTACCGGTAACTACTTTTTTCTTCACTACACGTGATTTGTAATCATCAGGGTATTGGTTGATCAATTCTCTACCAGCATCTGTTGTATCAATACGAGATAATGATCCTTCGATGTCTTTCATAGACTTTTTAGTATTGAAATAACTATCAGTGTAAACTTCAGTTATTTTCCCACCTTTAATCGCCTTGGTAAGAACGTCGTATAAAGAACGTCTGTTAGAACCAATATTAGCTGTATCTACTGGAAAGTACATTGGAAAATTGATTTTTTCATTTAAATCAATAATTTCCCAAGTAGTTTTTCCCATCAAAATATCTCTATCATCTACATAACCATAAGCCAAAGGCTTATCATTGTCAGATATAAGCTGAGCAGGAGTTTTAAGTCCAATCTGATCTGGTGTTTTTGCATTAAGCAAATTAGACTGCGCATTAGAAGCAAAACCTCCAGCGATAGAAACAACGGCTATTAAAAAATTTCTTACTTTCATCGTGGTATCATTATAAGATATTGAACGTAGCTTGCACTACTTTATTATTGTATTTCGTAAATTACCGGAGCAGTTCTTGGTAATAAATAACTACCTGCACCAACCAGTTTAGTTTTAATTTCAGAAATAGTAACCTGGTCTCCTTTACCTGCTCTTGAAAGTACTTGTTTACATTGTGCATTCATTTTGTTTCCTGTTACAACCACAGTAGGCTGTCCAGCAATTTTCATATTGAATCCAACAACATCTAAACCAACTTCAAAATCGAAATCAAGTAATTTAGCTCCAATAGTAGCAATCTCTAAGTTAGATTTAGGACCTTTAACAACTCCCATCTCACCTCTGATTGTTCCTGTTGGACCAGGAATACCTTTAATTCTGAATGTTTTCTTATCTGTTACTTTATCACCGTTTGGTAATGTACCCGTTACAGAGATAGTAGCTTCAGTACCCTGACCCGGGCTCATGTTATATTTTCCTGGTTTTCCTGCAGAAGATAATCCCGGAGCACTAGCAACAATTTTGTTAGCATCAACACCAGCGAAAGATACAGAGATTGGGTTAACAACTCCTCTATACACTACGTTCATTTTATCTGCAGAGATTGTAGCAGAATTAGGTCTTGGAACTACAACATATTTTCCAGAGAATTTCAAAGGAATATTTTTACCATCTTCTAAGAATGTAAATTGTCCGTTGATATCTTGCTCTCCAACACCACCAGCAGTTAAAGAGATAACAGCTTGTCCGTTCACGATTTGTCCAGGACCTTGGAATGAAGTAGGCTTAGTGTTTTCGTCATAACGACCTAAAACCACTTTACCTGTAACTTTTTCTCCTTGAAAGTAAGCATTTTTGTCTAAAACAACAATTGCTTGATAGTTACTGTATGAAGCAGCTGCAACTGCAGCTTTTCCTAAAGCACTGTTGTAAACGTCAGCTTCTGTTTTCTGAACGTCATTCTGCCAAGCTGAAAGTTTAGCTGCAGATGCGATTGCAGGAAAACCTTTAAAGTGATATGCTAAGTATTTTTCTTTTATACCGTCTTTGTTTTTTACATCAGAAAGATCAAATTTTTTCTCAACCTCAGAAATGATTGCTGCATATTTTTTATCTGTTCCTAAAGCTGCTTTGATATCAGCTTTGTATTTTTCGATCTTAGCAATAATTTCGTTACCTTTTTTAGTGTAACCGTCTCCTGTAAACCAGTCGTCGATGTTATCACCTTTATCCATAGACTCATAAGGCATTTTTCCAGTTGCTTTATCAACTTCAAAACCTTGTACAGCCTGAGTTTTCAATGTACCGATATAAGCATAAAAATCTTTAGAAATTGCCTCAACTTTATGAGCAGTCTGAGCTGCAATAGCAAACTCTCCTTTTGCTTCTGCTGCCTTTTGATCTAAAGCTGTTAATAAAGAGGCATTATTTGTTACTGATGTTGCGTTAGAAGCTTCAAACTTTTCGTTAAATAATCCGAAACCTGAGATTACTTCTTTCGACACGTTCATTGCTAACATTGCGATGAAAACCAGATACATCAGGTTGATCATCTTCTGTCTAGGGGTTAATTTTCCTCCTGCCATTTTTTTCTAATTAGTTCTTTTATTAATAAATTTAATATTAGTTAAAAACTAATTATCCTTTGTTACTCATTGCAGAAAGCATACCACCGTAAACACTGTTTAAAGAAGCAATGTTTGCAGTCATAGACGCCATTTGCTCTTTTAATTTAGAAGCGTTTTCAGCGATTTCTTTGTTAGCTTCAGCGTTTCTTGAAGCGCTTTCTAACTGTACTTTATATAAACTATTTAATGATTCCATTTGAGCAGCAGCCATAGATAATTCTTCAGAATATTTCTTTTGACCTGCGATTGAATCTACAGTTGGAGCAATTCCTTTAGCAGCAGATTCGAAGTTTTTGATTGAATTTCCTAAGCTTGCCATCAACTCACCGTCAACTTTAGCTTCTTTCAACATGGCATCTAATTTTTGAGATAATAATCCTTGAGCATCAGTTGGAGTTTCAACTTTATCAGCTTTTTTTCTAGCTTGTCCGTTTGCTAATTCCGGGTAAACAAGAGTCCAATCTAGCTCGTCTTCAACTGGTTCGAAAGCAGAAAGCGCAAAAATTAACGCCTCAGTCACCAATCCAATTGAAAGCATAACTGTTCCTGTTAAAGGTCCAAGTTCAAAGTGAGTAATTTTGAATAATGCTCCAATAATTACCACTGCCGCTCCCATACCATAAGCGAAATTCATTGCTTTTTTACTTAATAATGCCATAATACTTTTTTTTAGGTTTAAAATAGATTTGTTGGATATTGATAAAATTATAAATTACTTTCTTTTGCTTCCGTTACCGTTACCAGTTACCTGAGTTCCCATGTAATCCTGTACCGTTCTGAATCCGATATAACTTCTTGCAGAATCAGCATATTCGTGATCACGAGTGCTTACCTGTAGGAAATAAGCAACGTCTTTCCAAGAACCTCCACGAACCACTTTTCTTTGATTTTTACCATCAATTACGTTTGGATTCATTGTAGATACATATTCGTATGCATTTGGGTTGTAAGCAGAGTCAGTCCATTCTGAAACGTTTCCTGCCATGTTGTATAATCCGTAACCGTTAACTTCGTATGATTTAGCTTCAACAGTATATAACGCTTCGTCTGCAGCATAATCTCCTCTACTTGGTTTGAAGTTAGCTAAGAAACAACCTCTGTCACTTTTAGTATAAGGACCTCCCCAAGGGTAAGTTGCAGACTCCAGACCACCTCTAGCCGCATACTCCCATTCTGCTTCAGTTGGCAATCTGAAAGCATTTACTAAGTCACGACCTTTTTTCTTAGATTTGATATAACTGTTTTTGTTTAGAGTTCTCCAAGCACAGAATGCTTTAGCTTGTTTCCAGGTAACACCAACTACAGGATAATCCCCATAAGCTTTATGCCAGAAATAATCATTATGCATTGGCTCATTATATGAATAAGCAAAATCTTTAATCCAAACAGCTGTATCAGGATAAACATTTACCTGTTCTGTTTTTACGAAATCACTTCTTTTTCCAACTTTAGCTTTTGCAGCAGCCTGAATATCCATCCAAGAATAACGGAATTTCAATTTATTTACATCAATTGTTCTTAAACCATTGTATGATTCTTCAATTGGTAAATACATAGAATCCATAACCTCAGTGTAATACTCATCCGGATATGCTTTAGTATCTTTAATTAATTTTACTTTTCTGTTTAATTTTCTTCCAGCATACGGATCATCTTTTGTACCTACACTATAGTAGTTGTCGTACATATATTTATCATAAGCTGTCATTTTTTCCGGATCAGAATCATTAAATGCGTAGTCAGCAATACTTCCGCCTTTTTTTCCTTTACTGTCAGTAGCTTTCTGCCCTGTTTCGTCAGCTAATATTGCTAAACGAACTCTCATTGTAGAGTCTTTTACCCACTCCACAAATTGACGATACTCGCTATTTGTGATTTCAGTTTCATCCATATAAAACGAACGAACAGTTACCGTTTTAGTCGGAGCATCTTCCACGTTAGCTAAATCCGCATCCGATTTACCCATAATAAAAGATCCACCAGGAACTAATGCCATTCCATAAGGCTTCTCGGGATGCCATTTCCCTCCTGTAACACCAACTAATTCACCTTTGTCACCTGACTTACCACAGCCGATTACTAGTGTTAACATTGCTGCAAATGCAATAAACTTCTTCATATAAATTTGGGATTATCTATTCATTATTAAAAGTCCGTAAACGTATTTATTATTTATCTAAAAAACAATACTACTTGCGAATTTATTTTATCGTTCAAAAATAATGTTAAATAAAATAAAAAAAAAATATTTTATCGATAAACTGTTTCAAAAAATCGATGTAAAACGTTAATTTTTATGTTTTATAGTTATTTTCCTACTAACACTATTTAACTTTTTTAAGCCTGCTTTAAAAACCTAAGATTTACCTTAAAATTTGTTGCTACAAAGCATTCTTTCGCTGCGCTTTCCACCATCTTTCTGGCAGTTCCTGATTGCAGGCAGACAAATATTCTTCGTAAGAACATGGTAATAACGTATTTCTTTTCAACTTATTGTGACCATTTGACTGAAAAGGAATTTCGATCCACCAGCGGTCTGTTTTATCGCTTTTATAAAAAATCAATTCTTCATCATCAAGGGGAACTATATATTTCAGATAATTGGCGCGACTTCCAAAAGGATATTCTTTTGAACGATAATGATATCCTTCAATAAAATACCACACAATCTGAGCAATAACAACCGATTCAGCCATTGTACTGTTGTGATTAAAAACTCCAAATGCCGAAACTTTATCACTTATTCCTGCGTATCTCGCTAAAGCACAAATTTCTTTTCCATTAAATCCATTCGGCTCAAAAGTAACAGCATTACCTGAAGCAGAAGATTTTACAGAATTCAAATCGAAACTCACTAAATCCGCATCTCTAAAAACCGGTTCCGCTAAAGTGATTTTATTTGAAATTTCACCTAAACGATAAGCATCAAAAAAGAGCTTTTCGATCAGATCAATTTCTTCCTGAGAATTATAATAGGTTTGATATCCTATATTACAGTAATTGAATAGATTATTAGGTTCATCAATAATAATTTTTGTCAGATACGAATTAGCCGAAACCGACTCATTTTCTTTTCCAAAATCAAACTTATTATCAACCGCAACCAAGTTGACCATTTGCTCCAAATCATCGTAAGCACGATACAGAGCATAAGTCAGATCCTGAGAACCTCCCAGGACTATAGGAATGACTTTTTTCTTAATTAAAGCAGCTACAACTTTCTTAACTGCAAAGTAAGTATCTTCTACAGAGTCGCCGGCAAGTATATCCCCCAAGTCTGCAATAGAAGCGTCCCAATTGCCCGGAAACATGCTGTATAATCTTTTACGTACTGACGAAAGATTAACCTCATTAACCATATTGATGTTTGTACGATCTTCTAAAACACCAATCACAGCAATATTGATCTGGTTAATATCAGGAAACTGATCTTGTGTATGAAAAACAACTTTACTTCCAAGTTCTTGAGAAGACAGTGCACTGACAAATTTTACAATTGTGTCATTAACTGGTTCTAGAAAATCAAATTCCATCTATATTTATTTCTTTTTAGCAGCTGTTTTTTTAGCAGGCGCTTTTTTAGTTGTTGTCGTTTTTTTTGCCGCTGCTTTCTTTGCAGGTGCTTTTGCTTCTATCATTTCCTGAACCTGTGCCAATGTCAGCTTAGTAGCATCAACATCTTTACTCAATTCAATTTTGATTTTTCCTTTTAGAATTACAGAACGTCCCCAACGAGCTTTCTCTACTACAATCCCTTCGTCTTCCCAATTATGAATAACTTTGTCAATGTTTTTCTGAAGTTTTTCTTCGATTAACTCCTCAACATCAGCTTGTGAAAGATTATCAAAATTGTATTTTTTGTTCACATTTACAAAAAGTCCGTTCCATTTAATGAATGGTCCAAAACGTCCCACTCCTTTTTGAACTGCTTCTCCTTTATAAACTGCAATTGGCGCATCAGCGAGTGCTTTTTCGTCAATTAATTCCTGAGCTCTTTCTTTAGAAACATTTAAAGGATCTTCTCCTCTTGGCAATGAAATAAAAACGCTTCCGTGACGAACATAAGGACCGTAACGACCGTTATTTACCTCCACTTCTTCTCCTTTATATTCTCCTAAACTTTTTGGAAGCAAGAACAAATTCAAAGCTTCTTCAAGTGTAATGTTTCCTATATTTTGATCTGCCATTAAGCTGGCAAACTTTTTATCTTCGTCATCTGCTTCTCCAATCTGAGCCATTGGCCCAAATTTTCCTAAACGAACAGAAACTTGTCTTCCGTCAGCATCTTTTCCTAGAATTCTCTCCCCGCTTTCACGTTCCGCATTTGCCTCAACTTCTTTTACATTTGGATGAAACTGATTGTAGAAATCCTGCATCATTTTTGCCCAGTCAATATTTCCTTCGGCAATCTCGTCAAAATCCTGTTCTACTTTTGCAGTGAAATTATAATCCAGAATGTTTCCGAAATTCTTTACTAAGAAATCAGTAACAATTGTTCCGATGTCAGTTGGAACTAATTTTCCTTTATCAGAACCTGTATTTTCTTTTAGAACCTTCTCTCCTAATTTGCTGTTTTGTAAAATAAGCTGTGTATAGTTACGTTCTACACCTTCTAAAGTTCCTTTTTCAACATAATTTCTATTGATAATCGTAGAAATTGTTGGCGCATATGTAGATGGACGCCCAATTCCAAGTTCCTCCAACTTTTTCACCAAAGATGCCTCAGTATAGCGTGCAGGCGGTCTTGAATATCGTTCTGTAGCTGTAATATAGTTATTAGCCAGTTTTTCGTTTACTTTTAAAGCCGGAAGCATACCTTCTTGCTCTTCCTCATCATCATCATGTCCTTCTAAGTACACTTTTAAGAAACCTTCAAAAAGCAATACTTCTCCTGAAGCTGTAAAAATTTCATCATGATTATCTGCTTCAATTTTTACGTTTGTTCTTTCTAACTGTGCATCGCTCATTTGTGAAGCCAAAGTTCTTTTCCAGATCAAATCGTATAATCGAGCCTGGTCACGATCAATATTCACAGTGTGACGAGACATATCTGTTGGTCGAATTGCTTCGTGCGCTTCTTGTGCTCCTTTGTTTTTATTAGCAAAAACTCTCGGCTTAGAAAATTCTTTTCCGTAAGATTTGATTATTTCTGCTTGCGCTGCGTCCATTGCTTCTTTAGAAAGATTCACAGAGTCGGTTCTCATATAAGTAATAAGTCCCGCTTCGTAAAGACGTTGTGCTAACTGCATGGTGATTCCAACTGGCAAGTATAATTTTCTTGCCGCTTCTTGTTGCAACGTAGAAGTTGTAAAAGGTGCTGTTGGAGATTTTTTGGTAGGTTTAGTTTCTAAATCTGCTACCTTATATTTAGAACCGATATTTTGATTTAAGAAATCTTCGGCTTCTTTTTTAGTATTGAAGTTTTTCGGCAATTTTGCTTTGAAAGCTTTTCCGGCTTCGTTTACAAATTCGGCAACAATTGAATACGTTGCAACTGCATTAAAACTTTGTATTTCGCGTTCTCTCTCTACAATTAAACGTACTGAAACAGATTGTACACGCCCAGCAGAAAGTCCGCCTTTAATTTTTCTCCATAAAACCGGAGATAATTCGTAACCCACTAAACGATCCAGAACACGACGTGCCTGTTGCGCGTTTACTAAATTATAATCAATTTCTCTTGGATTGTCGATTGCTTTAAGAATCGCAGATTTTGTAATCTCGTGAAAAACAATTCGTTTGGTTTTTTTTTTATCCAGTTTTAATTCTTCCGCCAAGTGCCATGAAATAGCCTCTCCCTCGCGGTCCTCATCGGATGCCAACCAAACCGTTTCGGCATTCTTAGAAAGTGATTTTAGTTTCGTTACCAAGGCTTTTTTATCCGGAGAAACTTCATATTTAGGTTTAAAACCATTTTCTACATCTACTCCTATTTCCTTTGATGGTAAGTCGGCTATGTGACCATAACTAGACTCCACCTGAAAATCACTTCCGAGAAATTTCTCGATCGTTTTCGCCTTTGCAGGTGACTCCACTATTACTAAATTCTTTGCCATTGCTCTATTTTTCTGCAACAAAAGTATTTATTTTTTTTAAATATTAACCTTACGAATGCATTTTTGAAGTATTTTGATATTATGAAACTTAAAATTGCAGATTTATCTGTAATAATCTCGATTATATATATAGGTATAACTTTTAATGATTTCTGACCGAGAAATCTCCTTTTCAATTGTAGGTTTTAGATTTCAGATTTTAGATTGCAAAAAACATTCACTTAAATTAAATTCTAACTCTTTCTTTTAAAACGGATTGACCTAGCCCAGATTGCAACGGATTGCCCGGAGTAAAAAAAGCATAAGTTTCTTGTTGTAAAAAAGCGACCAACGGAAGCTCTTTTTACAACATTAGAAACTTTGCTTTTTTTATGAGGACAAGAAGTGGAAAGCTGGAAATAGCTCCTTATTATTTTATTGTAGATTTTAGATTCTGGCAACAGATCTGAAAAGATCTCCATATTCACCAAATTTCAACAATCTGAAATCTAAACTCTAAAATCTAAAATCTTTTTTCTGCCATCTTGTCATATTAGATGCAATTACCCTATCTTTGCACTTTGAAATTTTACAATGGAAAAGATTATTGAAGAAAGCAAACAGGGCGAAAGTCTTGTTCTGGAAAATAAACCTGAGAATACTAAAAAACTCTTTATAGAAAGTTACGGTTGTGCGATGAATTTTTCGGACAGTGAAGTCGTAGCTTCCATTTTATCTGACGGCGGTTATAACACTACTTCGGTTTTGGAAGAAGCCGATTTGGTTTTGGTGAATACCTGCTCTATCCGTGACAAAGCAGAACAAACTATTCGTAAACGTCTTGAAAAATATAATGCGGTAAAACGCACGAATCCGAAAATGAAAGTGGGCGTTTTAGGCTGTATGGCGGAACGTTTGAAAAGTCAGTTTTTGGAAGAAGAAAAAATAGTCGATCTTGTTGTTGGTCCTGATGCTTATAAAGATCTTCCGAATCTATTGGCTGAAGTTGAAGAAGGACGTGACGCGATTAATGTAATTTTATCAAAAGAAGAAACGTACGGAGATATTTCGCCTGTTCGTTTAATGAGTAACGGAATCACCGCTTTGGTTTCGATTACTCGTGGATGCGATAATATGTGTACCTTCTGTGTTGTACCTTTTACACGCGGACGTGAACGCAGCCGTGAGCCTCAAAGTATTATGAATGAGATTAAAGATCTTTGGGAGAAAGGTTTTAAAGAAATTACGCTTCTTGGGCAAAACGTTGACAGTTACCTTTGGTACGGCGGCGGATTGAAAAAAGATTTCGTAAACGCTTCTGAAATGCAAAAAGCTACTGCAGTTGATTTTGATCAATTATTAGAAATGGTTGCTGTTGGTTTCCCTAAAATGAGAATCCGTTTTTCAACTTCGAATCCACAGGACATGCACGAGAGTATCCTACATGTTATTGCGAAATATCCAAATATCTGTAAACATATTCACTTACCGGTTCAGTCTGGAAGTAACCGAATTTTAAAAGAAATGAATCGTCTGCATTCTCGTGAAGAATATATGGCTTTGATTGATAAAATTAGAGCGATTGTTCCCGATGCTTCAATTTCGCAGGATATGATTGCTGGTTTCCCAACAGAAACAGAAGAAGACCATCAAGATACGATGAGTTTGATGGAATACGTAAAATACAACTTTGGCTACATGTATTCGTATTCTGAACGCCCTGGAACTTTGGCCGGAAGAAAAATGAAAGACGACGTCGAAGAAGAAACCAAAGCCAGAAGATTACAGGAAATTGTCGATTTACAACAAAAACATGCCTGGTTTAGAAGCGAGGAATTTGTTGGAAAAACCGTTGAAGTTTTAGTCGAGAAAGTTTCTAAAAAATCAAAAGAAGAGTTTTCGGGAAGAAACTCTCAAAGTATAACGGTTGTTTTTCCAAAGGAGAATTATAAAATTGGAGATTTCGTAAACGTAAAAATTACAAGCTGTACTTCTGGAACTCTTAAGGGAGAAGCAGTTGGCTTGAGTAGCATGAATTAATTTTTGTTTGCCACGAATTTCACAAATTTACACGAATTTTCTTTCAAAAAAAAAACAATAGATTTGTTTTAAAAAACAAATTATGGAATTATACAGAAAAGAAGAATAATATAAAATTGTTGGAATTTACATGGAAGTTCATAGGATATTAGGCGGCGGACTTCTTGAAATTGTTTACAAAGATGCATTAGAGTATGAGTTTAAAAAGCATAATATTCCTTTTGAACGTGAAAAACAATACGATATTCAATATAAAGACATTGTTTTAGCACATAAATTCTATGCTGATTTTGTAGTTTATAATGAGATTATCCTGGAAGTAAAAGCATCCAAAGATATAGCTGATGAATATGTTGCCCAAACAATTAATTATTTAAAACTAGCAGATAGCGATTTAGGAATTATCGTTAACTTTAGTAAAAAGTCATTACAGCATAAAAGAGTTATTCATTAGTTTGATTAAAAAAATTCGCGGAAATTCGTGAAATTCGTGGCAAAAGAAAAAAAAATATAAGCCAAAGTGTAAAAACTTGAAACAAAAATCTACATGGAAACAGTTCAAGCAATAAAACAACGATTCGAGATTATTGGAAATGATCCGAAATTAAATCGTGCTATCGAAAAAGCCATTCAGGTTGCTCCGACTGATATCTCAGTAATGGTAACCGGGGAAAGTGGTGTTGGTAAAGAAAATATTCCCAGAATTATACATTCGCTTTCACACAGAAAGCATGGTAAATATATTGCTGTAAACTGTGGAGCGATTCCGGAAGGAACCATTGACAGTGAATTATTCGGACACGAAAAAGGCGCTTTTACAGGAGCAACAAGCACTCGTGAAGGGTATTTTGAAGTAGCTGACGGCGGAACTATCTTCTTGGACGAAGTTGGTGAATTACCGTTGACAACTCAGGTAAGATTGTTGCGTGTTTTAGAAAATGGTGAATTTATAAAAGTAGGTTCTTCTCAGGTTCAGAAAACCAATGTTCGTATTGTTGCCGCAACAAACGTGAATTTGTTTAATGCAATCGAAAAAGGAAAATTCCGTGAAGATTTGTATTATCGTTTAAGTACAGTTGAAATCACTTTACCGCCTTTAAGAGAAAGAAACGACGACATTCACTTATTATTCAGAAAATTTGTAGCCGATTTTGCTCATAAATACAAAATGCCTCCTTTACGCCTGGACGACGATGCTGTACAATTATTACAGAAATTCAGATGGAGCGGAAACATCCGTCAGCTTCGAAATGTAGCTGAGCAAATTTCTGTTTTAGAAACCAATCGTGATATTAGTCTGGCAACTCTAAAATCTTATTTACCATCAGAAGGAAGCAATCTGCCTTCTGTTATTAACGACAGTAAAAAAGAAAGTGATTTTAGCACAGAAAGAGACATCTTGTACAAAGTCCTTTTTGATATGAAAAGTGACTTGAATGATTTGAAGAAACTGACTTTAGAATTAATGAAAAACGGCACTTCTAAAGTACAAGACATCAATCCGAATTTAATTCAGAAAATATACGGAAATCAGGAAAATGACAACGAAATTGATTTTGAAGAAGAACCAAGAACCGCTGTTATGACAACTCCTGCTGTTCGCGAAGACAATTATCAAATACAAGACGATAATTATTTATTTGCTGAAACCATAGAAGAAGAAGAAATTTTACGTCTGGAACAGAAAGAAATCGAAATGATCAAAAAATCATTAGAAAAAAACAAAGGAAAACGTAAAGCTGCTGCAGATGAATTAGGTATTTCCGAAAGGACTTTATATCGTAAAATCAAACAATTCGATTTATAGTTTTGCCGCAAAGGCACTAAGACACGAAATGTTTTAAACTAAAATGAATATCTTTGACCCAAGCCCTGAAAAACCGACAAAACAATACTTAAACAAAAAAATGAAATACTTAAAATATATCTTTATCCTATTTATTGCTACAACTTTTAGTGGTTGTTCTGTCTACAACTTTACCGGAACAGGTAAAATCGATGCCAAAACTTTTCAGGTTAACTTTTTCCAAAACAATGCAGATTTAGTAGAACCCGGAATTGACAGAACTTTTACATTAGCCTTACAGGATTTGATCATGAATCAGACCAATTTAAACTTAGTAAGCGTAAATGGTGACTTAACATACGAGGGAGAAATTGTAGATTACAGAATTACGCCAATGACAGCAACAGCTGCAGACGCCAGTGGTAATATGGGAGCAGCTCAAAACCGTTTATCTATTCGTATCAATGTCAGATTTACAAATAAGAAAAAAGAAACAGACGATTTTGAAAAACCTTTCGAATTCTATTATGATTTTCCGGGACAACAACTTCCAACAGGAACTACATTGAACGACGCTATTAAAACAATTTTTGAAAGAATCACGCAGGACATTTTTAATGAATCACTGGCAAAATGGTAAAATGTTTATTTGTTAAACCGATAAAAAACATCAAAAGCAACTAAACCCATAAACAATTAAACAAAAAAAATGAACGTTACCGATTATACCTACTTAATGAACAAACCGGATGCTATTACAGAAAAGCAGGCGGATGCATTAGGAAGTGTTTTGAATGAATTTCCGTATTTCCAAAGTGCACGTGCATTACGATTAAAAGGGCTTTACAATCAAAACAGTTTTAAGTATAATTATGCTTTAAAAGTTACGGCAGCACATACTTCAGATCGTTCTGTTTTATTTGATTTTATTACTTCTGAAGCTTTTACATCTGTCCAGAATGATTTCTACGAACAAAAACTAAGAGATTTACTGGAAATTACCGTTTTTGACAGCGAAATTATTTCTCCTGAACAAATTAGAAAAGCGCTTCAAAAGAATGATCCGGAAGAACAGCTTGTTTCTGATTCTAAAGAAAACCAAAATATCCCTGTTGAACAATCTGCACAAACCGAAAAGTTTGTCAAAACAGAAGAGCCGGTAAAAACGGAGGAAATTTTAAAAGTTGAAGAACCTCTGGAAATCACCGAACCTGTAAACATTACTGAATCTAAAATTATCCCGGAAATAGATCCATCTATTTTTCTTGCTATAAAAGAAGCACAAACTGTAACTTTTGAAAAGCCGGTAATCGAAGAAAAACCTAAAACGCTTCCTGAAATAGATCCTTCTATTTTTATGGCTATCAAAGAAGCGCAATTGGTAACTTATGAAAAACCTGTTATTGAAGAGAAAAAGAAAGCCGATGCGATTACTGTTTCTGAAATTATAGAATCTGTAGAAGAAAACGAAATTTCTTCTTTTACAGAATCAGAAAAAGTGGAAGAACCAAAATTTGAGGAAACTAAAATTGACCGTATCGAAAATTCGATTCTAAGTTCTATTAAAGTATCCGAAACTCTTGCTACACAAGATCCTATACAAGAAACTCAGGAAGAACCTAAATTTGATCGTATTCAAAATTCGATTTTAAGTTCTATTAAAGAAGCTGAAACAACACTGCCTGAAGAACCTGTAAAAAAAGAAGAATCTAAAACTGAAGCTGTTGTTGAGCAGTCAACTTCAGATGCTATTGAAGAAGAGGAAGAAGGCGTTATCGAAGAAATGATAATTCCTGAACCTAAGTTAAATCCACTTGAAAGATCTATTCTTTCTTCTATTAAAGAAGCAGAAACAGTAATTCCTAAAGTAGAAATTCAAGAGGACATTCAAGAAAAAATCATTGAACAAGAAGCTGCAGAACAAGTTCAGGAAGAAATTATTGAAGAGACTGAAGAAGAAATTGAAGAAGAAACCACTGAGCCTGTAAAAACAGCAACAGAACATTTAGAAATTGGCAAGCCTTTAGATTTTTCATTAAGAGAAAAACACTCTTTCCAAGAATGGCTTCAATTATCTAGAACAGAACCGATTGACCGCTCAAATGATCTTTCTCCAGAAGAAAAAGAAGCAAAAGAAGCTGAAGAAAAAGCAAAACAAGAAGAAGAAAGACAAAAAAAGGCTAGTATAATCGATAAGTTTATCGAAAATAACCCTAAAATTTCTCCAATTAAACCCGGAAATAATGCTCCAATTATCCAAATTGAAAGTGCTCCGGAGGATAATTCATACCTAATGACCGAGACTCTGGCCAGAGTATATCTGGAACAAAAGAAATATACAAAGGCAATTCAGGCATATGAAATATTAATTTTGAAATATCCAGAAAAAATTACTTTCTTTGCAGACCGCATATCGGATATAAAGATTTTACAACAAAATAACAATAACAATAATTAAGTAATGAGCACATTTTCAATTTTTTTAGTTTTAATCACAATAGTTTGTTTTCTATTGATCGTAGTTATCATGGTACAAAACCCTAAAGGTGGAGGATTATCTTCTACTATCAGCGGAACTCAAATGTTGGGTGGAGTACAAAAAACAACTGACTTTTTAGATAAAAGTACTTGGACTTTAGCTACTGTTTTAATTGTGCTAATTTTACTTTCAAGCTTAAGTTTCTCAGGAGCTTTAAGCGATACAGATTCTAAACTTATTGAAAAAACGGAAGCTCCTGCAAACGCACCGGCAGCTCCAGCACAAGGAACTACTCCTGCTCCGGCAGCACCAGCAACTAAATAATTTTAGTTCAATATAAAAAATCGAATGCCAGCCTGTCAAAGCTGGCATTTTTTTTAAGAAATAATGTCAGTTTTACCAGCATGGCACAATTTCTGAAAGTTTATAGAACAGAAAAAAATGTATAACTTATAATAATATAAAATCATGGCTTTAAACATTAAACCGCTTTCAGACCGCGTACTTATTGAGCCTGTTGCAGCTGAAACCAAAACTGCTTCAGGTATTTTTATTCCAGATACTGCCAAAGAAAAACCACAAAAAGGAACTGTAGTTGCAGTAGGAAACGGAACTAAAGATCATACTATGACTGTAAAAGTTGGTGATACTGTTCTTTATGGCAAATATGCAGGAACTGAGCTAAAATTAGAAGGTACTGATTATTTAATTATGCGTGAGGACGATATCCTTGCAATTATCTAAAAAAACATATTGTATTAAGTAATCAGTATTAAGAATTAAGACTGTGATTAACTTGAAACAAATCAAACTTTAAACAAAATTTCAAAATGGCAAAAGATATAAAATTTGATATTGAAGCACGTGACGGACTAAAACGTGGTGTTGATGCATTAGCAAATGCTGTAAAAGTAACCCTTGGACCAAAAGGTCGTAACGTAATTATCGGAAAATCATTTGGTGGACCTACAGTTACTAAAGATGGTGTTTCTGTTGCAAAAGAAATCGAATTAAAAGACGCATTAGAAAATATGGGTGCGCAAATGGTTAAAGAAGTCGCTTCTAAAACCAATGACTTAGCTGGGGACGGAACGACAACTGCTACAGTTTTAGCTCAGGCTATCGTTAAAGAAGGTCTTAAAAACGTTGCTGCAGGTGCAAATCCAATGGATTTAAAACGCGGTATCGACAAAGCTGTTGAAACAATCGTAGCTGACTTGGCAAAACAAGCTAAAGTAGTTGGAAGCGATTCAGACAAAATCAAACAAATTGCTGCTATCTCTGCAAACAATGACGAAGTTATTGGTGAGTTAATCGCTACTGCTTTTGCTAAAGTAGGAAAAGAAGGTGTTATCACTGTTGAAGAGGCTAAAGGAACTGACACTTTTGTTGACGTTGTAGAAGGAATGCAGTTTGACAGAGGATATCTTTCTCCTTACTTCGTAACAAACCCGGAAAAAATGGAAGTTGAATTAGATTCTCCTTACATCTTATTATACGACAAAAAAGTATCTTCTTTAAAAGAATTACTTCCGGTTTTAGAGCCAGTTGCTCAATCAGGAAAACCATTATTGATTATTGCTGAAGATGTTGACGGAGAAGCTCTTTCTACTTTAGTAGTAAACAAATTAAGAGGTGCTCTTAAAATTGCTGCTGTAAAAGCTCCAGGTTTTGGAGACAGAAGAAAAGCAATGTTAGAAGATATCGCAATCTTAACTGGCGGAACTGTAATTTCTGAAGAAAGAGGTTATACTCTTGAAAATACAACTATCGAAATGTTAGGAAACGCAAAAAGAGTTTCTATCGACAAAGACAATACAACTATCGTGAGCGGTGCAGGTGAAGCGGATATCATCAAAAACAGAGTAAACCAAATTAAAGGTCAGATGGAAACTACTACATCTGATTATGATAAAGAAAAATTACAAGAGCGTTTGGCTAAATTAGCCGGAGGTGTTGCTGTACTTTACGTTGGTGCTGCTTCTGAAGTGGAGATGAAAGAGAAAAAAGACAGAGTGGATGATGCTTTACACGCTACTCGTGCTGCGGTTGAAGAAGGAATCGTTGCCGGTGGTGGTGTGGCGCTATTAAGAGCTAAACTTGCTTTAGCTGACTTAAAAGCGGATAACGCTGACGAAGCAACAGGAATCCAAATCGTTTCTCGCGCTGTTGAAGCTCCATTAAGAACTATCGTTGAAAACGCTGGTCTTGAAGGTTCTGTTGTGGTGGCTAAAGTTTCTGAAGGTTCTGGAGATTTTGGATACAACGCAAAAACTGACGAATATGTAGACATGCTTGCTGCAGGAATTATCGATCCTAAAAAAGTAACTCGTGTGGCTCTTGAAAATGCTGCTTCTGTTTCCGGAATGATCCTTACTACAGAATGTGCATTAATTGATATTAAAGAAGAAAATGCCGGAGGCGGAATGCCAATGGGAGGCGGAATGCCAGGAATGATGTAATTCATTCTCTTCTTAAAACTTAAAGCGCCGGATTTACTTCTGGCGCTTTTTTTTACCACTAATTGCACGAATTTCCACTAATGCTTTGTGTAAAATAAGTTGCCACAGATTATACGGATTAAAAGGATTTCTTTATTGGATACACTAAAAACTTTTCACGTAGATTTTGCAGATTTAAGCAAATTAATTTAATTTTTATAATTCTATGATGTGCATAAAATAAAAATCCTTTTAATCTGTGGCTAAAAAGAAAAACAATTCGTGGAAATTAGTGTAATTAGTGGCAACCTATTTTTTATTTAACATTCTCTTTTTCTTTAAAAAATCTGTTATCTCTTACCTTTGTAGCTATAATAAATTCAAAAAATGAAAAAATCTTTTACTGCGCTCCTATCTTTATTTTTCTTCACAATTTCATTTATTTCACAAGCCCAAAACAGTAAAGACAGTTATGTCGTTTTAATTTCTATGGACGGGTTTCGTTGGGATTATGGCAAAATGTATAATCTTCCAAACTTAAAACAAATCTCAAAAGAAGGCGTTCATGCCAAATCAATGAAACCTTCTTACCCAAGTAAAACTTTTCCAAATCACTATTCAATTGTGACAGGACTTTATCCAGATCACCACGGAATTATCAATAATGTTTTTTATGACGCTTCTTTAGATCAGGCGTTTTCATTGTCAAGCAAAGCCAAAAATGATTCCCGCTTTTATGGTGGAAATCCGATTTGGAATTTGGCAGAAAAGCAAGGCGTAAAAACGGCCTCTTTCTTCTGGCCTGGTTCTGATATTGACAAAAGAAATCCGAGTTATTTCAAAAATTACGATGGTAAAATCCCATACGGAGCCAGAATCGATACGGTTTTAAAATGGTTGCAATTACCCGAACAACAACGACCTCATCTGGTTACTTTATATTTTGACGAACCAGATCATTCAGGACATAATTTTGGTCCGTTTTCGCCAAAAACCGAAAAAATGGTCATCAAAATGGATTCTATTATGGGAGAAATATCCCGAAAATTAGATCAGTTACCTATTGGCAAACAAATCAATTTAATTATCGTTTCTGATCATGGAATGGCCAGTATAAGCAACGATAAAAAAGTAGCCGTTTTAGATTATTTAAAACCGGAATGGTTAGGCTATAAAGATGTTGTAAATCCAATTATGAGTTTACAGGCAAAAGCCGGATTTCAGGATTCTATTGCCAATGCTTTGAAAAAAGTACCTCATATCAAATTCTGGAAATCAACTGAAGTTCCAAAAAGATTACATTACGGAACCAATCCAAGAGTACACGATTTTGTAGTTGAAGCTGATAAAGGATGGAGTTTAGTAAGTAAAGAAAGTACTCATATTAATGGCGGAACTCACGGATATGATAACAACGAAAAAGACATGCATGCTATTTTTTACGCAAAAGGCCCAGCTTTCAAAGTAGATAAAACTGTTCCAACCTTTCAGAATGTTTCTGTTTATCCTTTAATTGCTCATATTTTAGGTTTACAGGTTGGTGAGATTGATGGGAAGTTTAGCGATGTAAAATCGATGCTTAAATAATTAGATAATTCTTTAAATTAATCAAATTGAATTGCCTCCGGATTTATCTGGAGGAATAAAAATCCTCTTAAAGAAGAAAAGGCTTTAGCCGAACTTTGTAGTTTGGCTAAAGCCTTTTTGATGTTTTAACAAGTAACCTCCAGATAAATCTGGAGGCAATTCAATAAAATAATAAACCTGACAGGTTTATCATTGTATTTGGAATTTGGAATTTCCGCTATTGGAATTTTCTAACTACCACATTATCTAATTAAAATACTGCTAATAAAAAACCAGTTCCTTTGTCCTAATTTCGTTTGAACGTTTGTTATTTTTTTGATTTACAATATCAAAGCCTTTGAATTTGATAAATATTCATTCTTTTCAAAAAATATTTAAAACATTATGAATGTTTTAACCTTTACAGATTAATATTACAATTAAATTTAAACCTATTATTACAAACATCATAATAGCCTTTAATATTTTCTTTGTATGAAATTAATCATCAGGTTTTTTAGTTTTCTATTCTGCCTACAATCTTTCGCACAACCTATTTCCAATCAGGAGAAAATCACGAAATACCTTAATGATTATTTTTCTCAGGATCGCGAGATTATCCATGTACAATTCAATAAAAATCTTTTCATAAACAATGAAGATATTGCCTTCAAAGGATACGTTCTCAGCAAAAACAACAATATCCCTAACAGCAATACTGCAAATATCCAATTAGTTGTTTATAATGAAGAAGAACAAATAGTTCTTAAACAATTACTTTTTGCTCAAAACGGTCTTTTTTCAGGTGGAATTCATTTAACTGAAAAATTTAAACCCGGTAAATATCATTTTCATTTCTATACCAACTGGATGAATAATTTCAGAGAGGACGACTCCTTTAATCAGACCATTGAAATTATCGACAAAAACAGTCCATATACATTTCAAGTCAATGAACCTAACTGGAAAACAGCAGAAATAACCTTATTCCCCGAAGGTGGAATTATACTAAATGGTATCGTTAACATGATTGGAATTAAAATCACAGACTGTAATAAAGTGGGAATAGAAATATCGGATGGCATTGTTTTAGATTCCAAATCAAATGAAATCACACACTTCCGCACCAATCAAATGGGAAACGGAGCTTTTTATTTAAAGGCCGATTTGAACGAAAAATATACCATTAAAATAAATAATGAAAAATTAAAAGTAACACAGCCTCTGGGGAAAATTTCTGAAACCGGACTTATATTAAGCGCTCCTAATAATCCCGGAAGAAGCAATTTGCTTGTTATTCTAAAGACAAATGAAAAAGGGCTTCAGTCTTATCAAAATAAAAAATTCACTGTACTGATTCAACAAAACGGAAGCTCGATGCAGCAAGAAGTTACTTTCAACAATAACAAAACGGAACAACCATTTTATTTCGACAAAAAATATTTATCAAATGGAGTAAATACAATCAGAGTTCTGGATGAGGATTTAAATGAAATCACAGAAAGATTAACTTATATTGAAGAAGGCAAAAATCCTTCTACAACACTAGACACAAAAATAGTATCTAATGACAGTATTACATTATCTGGAAAAACTGACGTTAATAAAGCACATTTAAGCATTAGTGTCCTTCCTGAAAAGAGCATGTTTCTCAATCAGAAGAAAACAATTTCAGGCACTTTTTACCTAAATGCCTATTTAGAAAAACCACAATCTGATACTTATTTTTATTTTGATCCCGAAAACAAAACCCGAAGACAAGATATAGAGCTATTATTACTTAATCAGAACAAAGGGAAATATTTATGGGAAAATATCAAATCGGGACCGCCAAAAATTAGTTTTGAATTTGAAAAAGGAGTTACAATAAATGGAAAAGTAGAAAAAGAACTAAAACCGAATTCTCAAAACAAAATCTCTCTTATTGCATTAAAAAACAATTTATTTGACCAAACCACTATCGACCAGAATAATGATTTTAAATTCGAACATTTTTTTGTTCAGGATTCGACTGTTTTAGCTTTACAAATGACCAATGAAAAAAACGTTACTCAAACTACTAAAATAGAAGCACGAATTGCCCGAAATGAACCTCGATTTGTTTTAGGACCATCATTTGAAAAAGCCTTTTGCCCTATAACCAAAAGCGCTGACAATGTTTTTAATTTCCAACCTCCTAAAGCGAAAGCCACTGAATTAAAAGAAGTTGCAATAAAAAACAACTTTAAAAAAGAGGTTTTTACTCATAAAGACGATATGAGCCCTATGGCAAGAGCTTTTAAATTTGATGGCAAAGAATACGGAACTGTATTAAATTTTCTCTCTTCAAACGGCTATAATACAGGTATAAACCAAACTGACTTCAGTGTCTATATAAAAGAGAGAAGAGGCGCTTATTTGGGTGAATCAGCGAGTTCTCCAAATGTATATATTGATAATTTTTTGCTCTTCGATTTCAATCAGCTTTTCAATCTTACGTTAGATCAGATAGATGAAATTTATATTGATCAGACCGGAAGTTCTGATACTTCTACAACAGGACATGGAACAATTAAGATTTTCATGAAAACCGGGCAAAAAAACGATTATTTCAAAGTGAAATTTACAACACTCATCGTAACAAAAGGTTTTGCACAAAACTTCACTTACAAAACTGCTCCACTCGAAAATCAGGATGAGTTTAATTATTTCGGCACATTGGGCTGGTTTCCAAACATCGAACCAAATGATCAGTCGGACTATCAAATTAAAATTCCAAAGAATCAGCAAAAAGAAATACAGGTTGTAATTGAAGGTTTTACTAATGACGGACAATTAATTTCGGAGGTTAAAAAAGTACCTATTGGAGGGATTTTTTAATGTGTCAATTAGAAAATTTGATAATTAGAAAATTCTTTAAATTAATAAAATTGAATTGCCTCCCGATTTATCTGAAGGAATAAAAATCCTCTTAAAGAAGAAAAGGCTTTAGCCGAACTTTGCAGTTTGGCTAAAGCCTTTTTGGTGTTTCAACAAGTAACCTCCAGATAAATCTGGAGGCAATTCAATACAATAATAAACCTGACAGGTTTATTATTGTATTTGGAATTTGAACCCGAGCGATAACGAACTGGCGAAGCAATTTCAGCCATTGGAATTTTCCAATTAAAGCGCCGTAGAAACAGAAACTGATTTCCAGCTTTCTAATTCTGCCTGAACACTTGCTATTTTTTGATTTGCCATATTATAAGCATCTTCTCCTAAAAACAAATGCAGTGGGGGATTCTGATCTTCGCTTGCTTTAATTAAAGCTTCTGCTAATTTTACAGGATCTCCCGGCTGATTTTCGTTGATATCATCTTTATATGCACTTTCAGATTGTCTTACTTCTTTGTACTCTGCAATTGGGTTTTGAGGTAATAATAAAGAGCTGTCTTTTAAGAAATCGGTTCTAAAATAACCCGGATAAACAATCGTAGCGTGAACTCCAAACGACTTTACTTCTGCTGCCAAAGATTCTGTTAAACCGGCAACCGCAAATTTTGTAGAACAGTAAATCCCCCAGCCCGGAAATTCTCCATAATATCCTCCAACAGAAGAAATATTGAAAATATGTCCTGTTTTATTAGCACGAAGAATCGGCATTGTGTTTCTAATTACATTCAATAATCCGAAAACATTTACTTCGTAATTTTTTCTGGATTCTGCATCTGTTAATTCTTCTAATGCTCCTAATAATCCGTAACCGGCATTATTTACTAAAACATCAATTGTTTTAAAATGACCAATCGTTTTGTCAATTGCACTTTTGACACTTTTTTCATCAACCAAATCCATTTCTAATGGAAGAAAACTCTCCGAAGTATTTCCTAAAACTTTAATTAAAGATTCTTCACTTCTTGAAGTTGCCGCAACTTTATATCCTTCTGCTAATAATTTTTTAGCCAATTCTAATCCAAGTCCTTTTGAAGCACCTGTGACAAACCAAACTTTTTTATTGTCCATGATTTTAATTTTTACGTTATAATTACAGGACAAAGGTATTAGCAAAGTGCTTATCGAATATTAAAGCAATCAAACAAGAAGTTACAAAAATCAAACAATTTCAGTCAGACGATAGATTTTAGGCGAAACCTGAACATTCTTTTTGAAGAAATTGATAAAATGAGACAATTCTTCGAATCCTAAACACCACGCAATTTCGTTAATATTCCAGTTGGTTTGTTTCAGTAAAATCATTGCTTCCTGAATAATTCTTTCAGAAATAATCTGCGAAGTCGTTTTTCCGGTTGTTTCTTTTAATGCTTTATTCAAATGATTGACATGCACATTTAACTGATTCGCAAATTCTGAAGGCGAACGAAAATTAATTTGCTGAGAAATCGATTCAATTGGAAATTGTCTTTCCAATAATTCTAAAAACAAAGAAGAAACACGAATTGTAGCATTCGATTTACTGTATAATGAAGCAGTTACAGTCTGCGTTTTTAAAGCTAAGTGAATAATTTCAAAAACCAGATTTCGAAGTACATCATATTTAAAAGCATAATCTGAATTAATTTCATCCACCATTCTCAGATAAACTGTCTTTAAAGATTCTGCTAATTCTGCAGAAACCGGAACAACAGGATTACCGCCGGGTTGAAACAACGGATATTCTTTTAAATTCCCAAACTGACTAAAAAAAGCATCCGTAAAAATGCAGAAAAATCCGGTCTGATTCTCGTCAATATGTTCCCAACTATAAGGAATCTGCGGATTAGCAAAGAACAAAGCCTGATCTTCGATTGCAACGACTTTATCAGCATAATGCACTTTGTTTTTTCCAATAATCAGACTGATTTTGTAAAAATCTTTTCGTGTATAAGGCAACGGATTACAAGTACTCCCGATATAATCATCCAATTTAAAAACATTGAAATGTCCGATTTCTTTTTTAAGATTTTCGGGCATTCCTTTTATTTTTACGGTATAAAAATCTTCTAAAGTTTCTGTGAGTTTCATTTTGTAAAGTTACAAAAATCAATCTTTCGTAATTAGATAATTTGGGAATTAGATAATTAGATAATGATTTGCACAATTCATAAAAAAAACAATCTCGGCAAGTTCTAAAAAACTATCGGGTTTACAGCAACGCAAACAACAACTTTTTCAGTCCAATTTGAATTATCAAATTATCAAATTGCCACATTCTCTAATTCAAGAAACCACTTTATAAGTAGGATCTTCAATAACATTGACATTAATAACCGCATCAGCATTTTTAAGTAATTGTCGACAGTCGGCACTTAAATATTGTAATTCTACGGTTTTATTTTCCTGTTTGTACTTTTTGGTAATATTGTTTAAAGCTTCAATTGCCGACATATCAGAAACACGGCTTTCTTTAAAATCAATTATTATATTATTCGGATCGTTCTGTACATCAAATTTTTCTAAAAAGGCAGTAGTCGAACCAAAAAATAATGGGCCATAAATTTCATAATGTTTTACTCCATTTTCATCTATAAAATGTCTTGCCCGAATTCTTTTAGCACTTTCCCACGCAAAAACCAAGGCTGAAATAATAACACCAATCAAAACCGCCAAAGCCAGATTATGCAATACAATTGTAATAAGAGCTACTAAAATTCCAACGAAAATATCATGTTTCGGCATTTTATTGATGATTCTAAAACTCGCCCATTCAAAGGTTGTAATCGCCACCATCATCATTACACCAACCAAAGCTGCCATTGGTAATTTCCCGATTACAGGAGCGCCAAAAAGTATGATTAATAAAATAGTCAAAGCGCCAATAATTCCGGCAAGTCTGGCTCTGGAACCTGCTCCAAGATTTACCAAAGTCTGTGCGATCATCGGACAGCCTCCCATGCCGTAGAAAAAACCGTTTAAAATATTGGAACTTCCCTGTGCAATACATTCGCGATTACTGTTTCCGCGTGTTCCGGTAATTTCATCTACTAAATTCAGCGTAAGCAAACCTTCAGTCAAACCAACAGCAGCCACAATTACCGAATACGGAAAAATGATTTTTAAAGTTTCAAAAGAAAAAGGAATATTTGGAATATGAAACGGAGGAAATCCGCCTTGAACCGAAGCAATATCTTCTACCGTTTTGGTCTCAATATTAAAAACAATTACCAAAGCAAAAACAACCATAATCGCCACCAAAGATGCCGGAACTGCTTTTGTAATTTTAGGAAAAACTAAAACAATTGCAATTGTCAATGCGACTAAACCAAGCATAATATACAAAGGAGTTCCCTGAAGCCAGGAAACTTGTCCATTTACTACAGTTTTAAATTGTTCTAATTGCGACATGAAAATAACAACTGCCAAACCATTTACAAAACCAAACATAACAGGCTGAGGAACTAGCCGAATAAATTTTCCAAGTTTAAAAAGTCCGATGCAAATTTGCACCACACCGCCAAGCGCAACAGCTGCAAAAACATATTCTATTCCATGCGATTTCATTAAAGCAATCAAAACAATTACTGTTGCTCCTGCTCCGCCAGAAATCATTCCAGGTCTTCCTCCAAAAATTGCCGTTACCAATCCCGCTATAAAAGCGGCATACAAACCAACCAATGGTGGAAAACCGGCCAAAATAGCAAATGACAAGGATTCTGGAATCATCGTCATAGCAACGGTTAAACCTGCTAAAATTTCGTTTTTATAATTGACCTTTTGGGTAAAATCGAAGAGTTGGAATGCTTTTTTCATAGGGCACAAAATTAGATAAATATTATGCAAAAAAATACAAACCTTCAAACAAAGAAAATGTGCTAAACAATAAATTGAAGAGTAAAAACAACCAAGCTAGAACATTTGCTCTAAAAGAAAAATAAAAATAGAAAGGATGAGATCAAACATGAGAATATTTTTTAGGTAAACCAAAAATTATCGTACAAAATTAACCATAAAGCGAAATATACGGCTGCGTATTTATACGCTTTTTTCAATAGCAAAATTCAATAGCAATGCAATTACAAAATTCAATTTCAATGACAAAGTTCAATGAAAATGCAGTTTTTAATTTTTAATCCAGTCTCACACAAGTAAAACCCAAACAATGTACATAATCCATAATGTTATCGCATTGAATATCGATTCCTTCAACTCTAAGGATTTTATCACAGTCTTCCAGGTCAAAATTAATTTTATAGTCTGTAAACTGAGATTGTAGAACTGCAATGATATAATCTTTCTCAGATTCTTTTTGAACATTCGTTTTAAAGATTTCCACAATCATAACTGGTTCTTTTAATTCTTCCAACTTATCCATCTCTATTTTCGATTAAAAAGATTATACGATATTCCAAATCTAACATAGCCTTGCGCGTCTTCTTTCTGGTCATAAACATAGCGGTTGGTTCGTTCGCCTTTCTCTGTAATTCGGGCGCTTACCACATTGTTTATACCACCTTTAGCAAAAGCAATCAGTTTTGGGGTAAAACTATATTCATAGGTAATTCCGGATTTTAACTCCAACTGATTCAGTTCGTATACTCCTTTTAAATTTGAGCTATTTAAATTTAAGTAAAAACTTTCAGTATTCAATTCAGTACCTAAGGAAATTCTTCCGTTTTCAAGTAATTCTCTTCTAAACAAAAGACGTTGTGGTAAAATAAAATCCATATCCCATTTTGAATTTTTAAACTTATGATTGATAGTCAGTAAAGGCGTCATGGGTACAATTGAAGAGGGATCCAGTAATACTAAAATTCCAGCTGTGATGGTTGTTGACGGCGTTCTTTTAAGCACTAAAACTCCCGAAGCAAATCCTTTTAAACGCTGTAATTTTTCTTCATCACCATCAACCGTTGCTGTGGCACTGTAAATGGCAGGTTTTCCAAAAAGAGATGCCATATAAGTAGCTGTTAAAGCTCCTGCCCAAAAATGAACATCCTGATTTTCTCTTCTGTAAGTTTCGTTAGTGCCGTAATTGTAGATATCGCCAAACTCATAACTTTCATATTTATATCGCAATGAAGCTGCTAAAACAAAACGCTTTGATTTTGTGGCATAAAACGGAAGATTAAAAGCTGCTTTAAATCGGTTATGACTTTCTACTCTTCCTCTCTCGAATTTATTTCCAAACAATTCCGAATCGTAATTAGATGGTCCAAGTTGTTCGTACTGTACATCAAAAGTTCGGGTTGTCGGGAATTTATCTACTATTGCTTTTCCTAAAGTTTTCATGCCTGGCTCTTTTTCCTGTGCCATGGCTTTTATAGAAATAAAGACAACTAAAACCGAAAAGATTTTGGATTTCATAAACGAGGAGATTTAAAATTCTGGGAATATATTTGAAATTTGGATTCAAAAGTAAACGAGACACTCCTATTATAACAGCATTTTTATACCAACGGCGTATGATTTATACGAACGGCGTTGGTATAATTTATCCTTTACAAAAGACTAAAAACTATACGATTATATTATTTTTGCCGTTATGACGATTTCTAAACTTTATCAGAATTTCTTTCTGCGAAACTTGTTCGTAAACACATTGGTTTACTTAGTTATTTTAGCCTGCGTTTATGACGAAATAAAACTGGACGGACACAGCTGGTCTTATATTTTAAGTAAAATTGCCGTTGGTTATTTTCCTTGTATTGTCTGGATTACCATTTTCAATATTTGCATTATCAAACCTGTTTTATTCAAAAAAAAGGGAAAACTTTTTCTTTTACTTCTGGTAACCTACTGGACTTGTTTTTACTTTTTTATGAATTGGTTTTTTCCTCTTGTAGGTTTAGGAAATTTCAAAACACTACAAATATTATCATTGATTATAAACGGAATGTTTTTCTATTTCATTCATGTGGTTATTACAAAAAAAATCATGGATGCTGACAAAGATATCATGAACTATAAATCGGAACTTTCGTTTTTGAAACAGCAATTGAATCCGCATTTTTTATTGAATGCCATGAACAATCTTTATGGTGAATCGCTTTCTGAACCGGACAAAGTTCCGGACAGAATCCTGAATCTTTCAGATATGCTGCGTTATCAGATCGAAGCTTCTAAAAAAGATTTTGTTTTGGTTGAAGAAGAAATAGATTTCGTAAAAAAATATATTGAATATTATACGTTTAGAAACGAAAGACTGACCGTAAACCAGAATATTGAAGGTGTTAATAAAGAAATCGAGATTCCGCCTTTGTTCTTTTTGCCTTTGGTAGAAAATGCAGTAAAATTTTCTGCTGAAACGGCGGAACCATTTATTAGTCTGGATTTAAAAGTAAAATGCCGAAATTTGACTTTTACTATAAAAAACTCTTATATGGATTCGGGTTCGCGTCTTTCGGGTACTGGAATCGGGATTGAGAACCTTAAAAGACGTCTGGAAGTCTATCGTTTAAAACACGATTTAAGCTGCCAGAAAGAGAAAAATATGTTTGTTGTAAAACTGAGTATATGGCATTTACCTACCGCTGTCTTATAATTGATGACGAATCCCCAGCGCATAAAGCACTGATTTCACACATCTCCAAATTTGACGAACTGGAACATTCCGGAAGCGCCTTTAATGGTATGGAAGCCATAAAACTGCTTAACGAAAACCAATACGACATTATTTTTCTGGACATTAATATGCCGGTAATTTCGGGTGTAGAATTAATGGAATTACAGCCTAATCGTCCGCTTACAATTGTGACCACCGCTTATTCTGATTTTGCACTTTCGGCCTATCAAAACGACGCAATTGATTATTTAATGAAGCCTATTTCGCTGGATAAATTCACCAAAGCCATCGAAAAAGCCAAAACCTACCATTCCGGAAATACTCTTAAAAAGGAAAATAACAGTACAGAAAAAACACTTTCTTTCCGCTCTAACGGACAAACGATAGAAACTCCGCTTTCGGATATTTTATATATCGAAAGTCTTGGTAATTACATGAAACTCTACAACAGCAAACTAAAATCGCCTATTATTATTTACGGTTCACTTGCCAGCATCAGTTCCGAGATTGACTGTTCGCACTTTATCCAAGTACATCGTTCTTTTATTGTAAATACAACGAAAATTATGGCTGTTACTTTAAAAAATATTACAATGGCAAATGGTGATATTATTCCTGTAGGAAGGAAGTATCAGATTTTGTTGGATAATCTTTTAATTTGATAATTTTTTAATTAAGCTTTTTATCAAAAAAATACCCAATCCCTCCCGTAGACCACAAAGTCAGAAAAATCAAAACCGGCTGAAAAAATAATCGAATCAAACGTGCCTGGTCCGTATCCAGTCCAAAGGCGGAAATTCCGTTTAAATATTGTGCAATATTGCCTGGAAAAACCAAAACGTAAAATGCAGCTAATGCAATACCTACTTGTAGTTTATACTTTGTTAGAAAAAACATGCTAAGCCCTAAAGCAATTTCAACAATTCCGGAAAGAATTACCACAAGATCTTTGTCCAATGGCACCCAATCAGGCACCTGCGCCTGAAAATCCTGTCTTTGAAAAGTAAAGTGACCAAAAGCGGCCGTAATCATAAAAATTCCTAAAAGAATTCTAACGAAATTCTGCAATCTGCTAGTGTGTATATTTTCCATAAAATTATTTCTTTTAACAATTGACTGTCAAATTTAAAGCTTTAAAGACTAAACTTAATTCCATAACATTGTCTCTTTTGTTGTAAAATATCTACATGTTAATTTTCAATCCATAGCTGTAATCCGCTAAAACAAACAAATCAACAATCTTTGTTAATTCTTTTCTTCAAAAAAAATATTTTATCTGAATAACTTTTCTTACTTAATTAACTAAATTCGCATAATTCAGAACTACTAAGATTTTTTTATAACCAATGCGCATTTTTAATTTCTTTAACCGATCAGCTGTAACATGTCCCAGATGTCTTGGAAAAGGTTTTGTAGACTGGGAAGATATTATACGTTTAAAACGACAATTAAAGTGGGTTCCTGCTCCCTGCGCCTACTGTAATGCCACAGGAAAAGCAGAAAAAGAAATGCTCTCTAAAGTTGCTGTAGATTGCATGTACCTTACTATAGATTTACCGGAATCGGAAATCGAAAAAATAAAAAATGGCGATCAGGAAACCATCGAAAAAGGCAACCAACGCGAACGCTTTGTAGACCAGCTTATACAATTTGCAGAACAGCATTACCTGAATCAAAACATGGATGCCGAAAGTATTGCAAATCTCTATTTAAGCACAGAACAGGAAAACGCTGTTTTTTCTGTAACCAAAGAAGAACTCATAAAATACGTTGAAGGCGTAATCAACCTGAAAAGATCTGAATTCAACTAAGCAAAAACTGAAAGTTTTTGAATACCAAAAAAAATCTTAGAATCTCAGCAACTTAGAATCTTAGTACCTCTAAAGAAAAAACCCGTATAAATACGTATAGCCACACTAATTTATAGTGGTAATATTGCTATGAATAATTTTTAGTTTAGAATTTAGTTTTCGTCCGAAAGCTTTTTTAAATTTTTGTCACTTTTTTTGGAACACGAAGTGGGATTTCAAATCGCTGGTAACGATTAGAAATCCCACTTTTTTTGTGAATTTATTTTTTTTGTCATCCTGAGAAACGAAGGATCACATGCGCATATCGACAAAGATTATTCTCTAGGCTTTAAGTTTAGTTGGTAGTCGCCATACTTTGCAGAGTTCCTTGTGTGATCCTTCGTTCCTCAGGATGACAAAAACTGTGTGGTTAATTTTTGGTCGAAATACTTTACGGAATATTTTGTATGATTATTCGCTTCTTAGTATTTACAAAAACTCAGTCTTTATTCAAAATAGTAATTAAGAAACTCAAAAGTTGGATTAAAATCTCTTATCAATTCAAGCTTTTTATCTCTAATCCATCCTTTTAATTCTTTTTCCCTTGTGATCGCTTCTTGTATCCAAGTGAATTTTTCATAATATACTAAAAACTCAATACCATATTTCGCCGCGAACGTTTTCTCATTTTTTTTAATGTTCTCCTTATGCTGATTCAGTCTTTCTCTCAAATTATTTGTTACACCAATATAAAATGTCGAACGATATCTGTTGGTAATAATGTAAACATAATAGGTATGATAACCATTTTGAGGACTTAGCATTTTTATTTTTTTTTGTACGAATATACATGGTTTTTAATTTAAGATATGAATTTCTAAAGAAAACAACAGATAGAAAAAGATTTTCCATCTAGTTCTGTCATCCTGAGGAACGAAGGATCGTATGTGCATATCGACAAAGATTGTCCGCCATGCTTTGCGGTTAATTTGATAGTAGCTATACTTTGTGGAGTTTCTTGTGTGATCCTTCGTTCCTCAGGATGACAAAAGCTGTGTGGTTAATTTTGGTCGAAATACTTTACGGAATTTCTTGTGTGATCCTTCGTTTCTCAGGATGACAAAACTGTACGTAAAATTGACAGTTATCGTATTTAAACTTCAAACCTGAAATAAAAAAACTAAACCTTTGTATCTTTGCAGCTTCTACGCCAGAAAAAAATTAAAGCCCAGAATCGACATGACGCGAGAACATTATATTCCGTTCAACAAGGAGTTTTTATTAGAACAGCAAATTGCTTTAACAGAAAATCAAAAAAATGCAGATGATTTCAAAAAGTTATTCGATATCATTGAGCATTATTATCATTACGAGTCTTTTAATTTAAATCGGAATTTAAAACAGCACTATGCTTTGTACGATCCGGATTTAAGCGAAAAAGAACGTGAAAGTTTCATTGGCAAAAGTAATTTTGGTGTTTTTAAAGAAACATTACTTACGGTTTTAGAACGCGGCAATTATTACCGAATCGACGAAGAAACCTTAAAGGCAGCATTTGAAGAATCGGACTTAATTGGTTTAAATCTGGCAATTGATTTCAATACTTTTAAAGATTTTGAATTATATGCCCGCGGACATCATAAGGCGAAAGAAAAGGTCAAAAAGTTTTTTTTCTGGAAAAAAGAAGTCGAAATCGAATATTACGATCGTGTCTTAATTTACCTAAACTACAGCGATGCAGATTATCTCGCAGCTAAAAAAGTGAAACTAGGAAAAATGCCGATTGATCCGGGATCTATTGCTTTAAAAATTTTTAAACGTGTTCCTAAAAATGATCTTGAAACCGTATTCCCAAATGCAGTTCCAAAAATGTCTCTTAAAGACAAAATGTTGCTTTGGATTCCTGGTGTTTTTGGTGGAATTTCGCTTTTAAGTGCCAAAGTAATTCCGGCGCTTATCAATATGTACGACGCTTATCAGACCGGCGAAACTATCGATTTACTCAACAGTAAAACTTCGTTAAATCAGGGATTAATTGCTTTAGGAATTTTGGCCGCTTACTGTTTCCGTCAGTACAATAATTTTATAAATAAGAAAATTCGATATTCCAAAACACTTTCTGACAGTTTGTATTTTAAGAATGTCGGAAATAACAGTGGTGCTTTTTATTCCCTTCTAAATTCATCTGAAGAAGAAGCTTTAAAAGAAACGATTTTAGCATATGCCTTTTTAAGCCGAAGCCAAAATTCATTGACTGCAGCTGAACTAGATTCTCAAATAGAATCCTGGTTTGCTTCTCAGTTAAAAACCGAATTGGATTTTGATGTAAACGATGCTTTACTGAAACTAAAAAGCATTGGTTTAGGAATTGAAACTGATGGAAAATGGGAAGTAATTTCGTTAAACGAAGCACTGATCAAAATCGATGAATTGTGGGATAATGTTTTTGATTATAATCAGAAGTAAGTTTATGTTTTGTAGTTAATATTTTTAGTTTGTTGTTATCTGCTAATGTATAAGAAATTTCATTAGATTTACCACAACTAACTATAAAACCACCAAAATGAAAACTCTAGACCAATGGTTTACGGAATATGCCGTAAGTCATCAAAACCCGACCAACAAAGCCATACACTACATTTGTGTCCCTGCTATTTTCTTTTCTATAGTAGGCTTATTAATGAGTATTCCGAGCGGAATTATTGCCCGTACTTTAAAACTAAATTTACCCATTATCGAAAATTGGGCTTTTGTCATTTTACTTTTTGTTTTGGTTTTCTATATCAGATTATCGATTGCTATGGCTGCTAAAATTGCTTTGTTTTCGGGAGTTTGCCTGATCATCAATTATTATATTGGACAATTTGTTCCTTTGTGGGCGTTCTCCATCGCTGTTTTTGTTATCGCCTGGATCGGACAATTTTACGGACATAATATTGAGGGCAAAAAACCGTCTTTCTTAAAAGACCTTCAGTTTTTATTAATTGGTCCGGCCTGGGTTGTGGAGAATTTGTTTTCTAAAAAATAAGATAAGATTACCAATGAAAGCAGAACAAACAAGCAGAACGGCACAATATATGGCGTTCTTCAGAGCATTGGAAACACAACGTAAAGACCGGTTATTTTCAGATCCTTACGCTATTCATTTTGTTGATTCAAAATTGAGACTTGCTACACGATTGTATCATTACCCTATTATTACAAAATATATTAATAATACAATAAACCGAAAAATTCCGGGCGCCCTTTCTTCCGGAATTGCAAGAACAAAATATATTGACAGTTTATTAGAAAAAGCGGTCTCAAATGGAGTTAAACAAGTTATAATTCTGGGTGCCGGTTTTGATACGAGAGCCGTTCGTCTTGATTTTCTAAAAGACATTCCGGTAATAGAAATTGACCATCCTAATACTTCCAATTTCAAAGCAGAGATCTATAAAAAGCGAATTGGTCAAATTCCGCAAAACGTGACCTTTCTACAAATTGATTTTAATCAACAAAATCTGGACGATTTAGCATTAAAAAACAATCTGGACTTTTCAAAACCTACAGCAATTATTTGGGAAGGCGTCACAAATTATTTAACAGAAGAAGCCGTAAAAAGCACATTTTCTTTTATTTCAAAATTTGCTCAACATAGTCATGTAATTTTCACTTATGTACATAAAGATGTCCTGCAAAATCCCGATTCTTTTTTAGGCGGAAAAAAATTACTGGAAGATCTCGAAAAAATAGAAGAACACTGGACTTTTGGTTTTTCTCCCGAAGAACTTCCGGGTTATTTACATCAATTTAATATCGAACTTTTAGAAGATTTAGGCGCAAATGAATATCGCGAAAGATTTCTTCCCGATCGCTCCGAAAAAGGATACGAGTTTTACCGAACCGCAATTGGGTTAAAAAAGTAGTTGATTCGTTTGCTATAAAATATATTTTAAATACATAAGACAACAAAATGACTTCGTGCTTTTGCTAATATTTTCTTAATAAAAAAAACAACTGATTGTATAATATTTAACTTTACAATTCGTTAAACAATTAAGAAACAAATAAATAAAAAACCACAAAAAGATGAAAAAAATCTACATTTTGTTATTCTTTACCGTTGTTAGCAATGCATTTTCTCAAAACGGAAAAATCTATCTAAAAAACTCAAAATTTAAAACTGGTGCCGAAAATACTTATGTATACGAACCGCCACAAGGAGTCGTCATTAAAGATAATTCTAAAGCCAGTATTATAGATTCTTATTATGACTTTAACTCTCAAAAATTAATTAAAAAAGGTAAACTGTATGAGTTCACCGTAAAAGTAGCCGACTCTGCAAGAACGCTCATTGTCATGATTACCAATGCCCAGGAAATAGTCGACAACAATAAAGACCAGGGCTATGTTGTTTATTTAAAAACGCAAAATGACTCTGAATTGGGTAAAACGTTGGCAAATGAAATTGCTATGGGAAATTATGCCAACTATTTTCTCAAACTCAAAATAGACGTCAAACCTGAATCGCAGGTTGCAGCCTACGAGAAATTGTTTGAAAAATACCCAACTCTAAAAAGCGACAAATCGTACATGAGTTATCTTTATCAGAAAAGCCAGATCAACAAAGAAGAAAGCAATAAAGAAGCTTTGGTTTTTGCTGAAAAGTGTCTTAAAAAAGACAAAGAAGAATATTACATGCTGGCTAATGATGCTTATTCTATGAACAGAATGTCTGATGAAAGAGCAAAATTAGAAAAAGAAATTTTAGCAAAATATCCTTCCGGTACACTTGCAAAAAATCAATTTATCAATCGCTTTTTCGCTAAAAAAGAAAAAACAGAAGATTACATCCTAAAATGTATTGATACTTGTAAAACAAAGTATAAAGAGACTTCTGTACGAACTTTAGACGTTTTTTACAACAGTTTGATGAAGGAATATCTGACCAGTAAAGATCTTGAAAAAGCACAAAAAATTGAATCTCAATTAAGTAATCCTGCTGGCATTTATAACGATTTTGCCTGGGGTTTAACCGGCGAAGACTTAACTTCACCTATTAAAGACATTGACTTTACTTCTAAAATCTCTAAAAGATCATTAACTCTTTTGGAAGAAAATGCAAAAGAAACTTTTAATCCACAATATGAGTATCAAGCTAATATGTATAATGATACTTATGCACTTATACTTTACAAACAAGGTAATTATGAAGAAGCTTTTAAATATCAGGATAAAGTAAGAAAAGCTAATGGATTTGATGCCGGCGGAAAAGTACGTTATGTAGCCATGATGGAAAAAGTAAAAAGTAAAGATGAGGTAAGAGCTTATCTTGAAAATGAAATCAGCAACAATACTGTTTCTCCTGCATTGGTTTCTAAATTAAAAGAAATTTATATCGCAGAAAACCTCCCGCTTGCGAATTTTGAAAAACTAAAAGAAAAAGCGGACAAATTAAATGAGGAAGAAAAGAATAAAAAAATTATTGAGCAATTCGGCGGTACAACTCCTACTGATTTTGCTTTAAAAAATTTAGAAGGCAAAGAAGTCAAACTTTCTGATTACAAAGGAAAAATTGTTGTTCTTGACTTTTGGGCAACATGGTGCGGACCATGTAAAGCTTCTTTCCCTAAAATGCAGGAATTGGTTAACAAATACAAGGATAAAGAGGTCACTTTCTTATTTATAAATACATGGGAAAATAAAAAAGATGACGAAGTTTTAAAAAACGTTACCGATTACCTGACTGAAAAAAAATATACTTTCAATGTTGTATTTGACTCCAAATCAGAAGTGGTAACTAAATACAAAATACAAGGAATACCAACCTCTATTCTTATTGGAAAAAACGGCAATATTTTATTTGCAGGTCACTCCAACAGCAGTTTAGGAGAACTAATTGACGAACAATTAAAATAATATTCTTTTGATTTCGAAAACTCAAAATGCGCAGTAAAAATTTACTGCGCATTTTTTATTGGTATCTTTATTGAATTAAAAATCAATAACTTATTAATCTTAAAAATGTATTTTTATGAAAATAACTTATTATGGCCACTCCTGTTTTTCTGTTTTAGCCAATGAAAAACACCTTCTGTTCGATCCTTTTATCACACAAAATGAATTAGCAAAAGATATTAACGTAGACGAAATAAAAGCTGACTATATTTTTATCTCTCACGCGCATTACGACCATATTCTGGATGTGGAAAGAATCGCCAAAAATACAGGAGCTAAAGTCCTCGGAAACTTTGAAATTTATAACTGGCTCTTGAAAAAAGGAATCGAAAATGCGCATCCCATAAATCCGGGCGGAAAATTCAGTTTTGATTTTGGAACTGTAAAATGTGTAATTGCGCAGCATCCAAGCAGTTTTATGGACGGCAGTTATGGTGGCATTGCCTGTGGTTTTGTATTGACAACTCCAGATGGAAATTTCTATTACAGCGGAGATACGGCTTTGACTTTTGATATGCAGTTTATCCTAAAATTCACCAAACTGGATTTTGCAGTTTTTCCAATTGGTGACGGACTTACAATGGGAATTGAAGAAGCCATTGAAGCCTCAAAACTGGTTGAAGTAGATAAAATTTTGGGGGTTCATTATGATACGTTCGGCTTTATCAAAATGGATCATCAAAAGGCTTTAGACGAATTTAAAAAGGCAGATCTGAATCTTTTCTTACCTAAAATTGGCGATACGATCGAATTGTAATTTTCTATATTTCGTGAAAACTTATTTTTTTAGCGAAATAAAACCAGAAAAATTACAGTCAAATTCTCTTAGACCCTGATTTCAATTATTTTTTTTAGAAGGCATTAAAATTGTTTCTTATTTCATTATTAATCAAAACTTTAAAAATAATGAGTGCATCAAAAATAAACGCTACAAATTCAGAAACGCAATATGCTGATTTTTCAGATCGAAAAATTGCCTATCGATCTATTGGCGAAGGAAATCCAATTATATTAATTAATCGTTTTAGAGGAACACTTGACACCTGGGATCCATTGTTTCTTGATCTTCTCGCGGCAAAACATCAGGTGATTACTTTTGATTATTCGGGAATTGGATATTCGACAGGAACGCTTCCTACCGATGTTAAAGAAGTTGCAAAAGATGTAAAAGATCTCGCTGATCATCTTAAAATCAAAAAAGCTATTTTTATGGGCTGGTCTTATGGCGGGCTGGTTACACAAGCTGCAATGCATCAATATCCGGAATTGGTTACTCACACTATTTTATTAGGAACTGGTCCAATTGGTCCAAGAGTTGTCCCGCTGGAACAGTCTTTTCTGGATCATGCATTAAAACCAATCAATGATTTTAACGATGAAGTGATTCTTTTCTTTGAACCAGAGTCTGAAGAAAGCGTAAAGGCTGCAAAGGCTTCTCATGACAGAATTGGCAAAAGAATAGATGTTTCTAAAATTCCATCGACCATGGAAGTTTTTCAATTGTATTTTGCCGGTGGCGAAAATGCCGTAGAAGACAAGGAAAATTACAGAGGGAAACTGAGTACAACCAAAACACCAATATTAATAATTTCCGGAGATCACGACACAAGTTTTGCTGTAGAAAACTGGTATCCGCTGACCAAACAGCTTCCAACATCACAGTTAATTTTGCTGCCGCAGACTGGGCACGCTCCCCAGCACCAAAATATTCCACTCGTAGTAAATTACATCGATAATTTTTTACAGCATACGAAATAGATTTCCGGAATTTCTTTTGAAAATGAGTGTCTAGCCCAGACAGGAACGGCATCCTTTTATGGTGGGGTTCACCATAAAAGATATAGTGGATGGCTGGATTATGCTTCTAAAAAAACTTATAAAACTTAAAGATCTTCTCTAAAATTAATCATTGTTTTTACATTTTGATACAACTCCGGAAACTCTCGTTTGAAGATTTCCGGGGTTTCAAAAAAATGCTCCAGAATTACTGCCAGAAATTCAAATTTATTAGTGTAAGCATACTCTCTGAAATACTGTTTTTCTTTAATTTTATTGGTTAATTCTTCCTGATCAAAATATTTTTCAATTTCTGTAAATTCATCATAGAAAATAACGGCCCCGGGAGAGGAACTTTTTTTGGAATGAAAATGCAGCACATGTGTAAATTCATGTAATCCGAGATTGATATTATCTTTTGTTTCATGTCCGCTCAGAAAGTCTTCCCACGAAAAAACAATGGTTTTCATTCTGGGATTGTATTCTCCTTTATGATATTCCTGATTAATTACAGAATAATATACAGAGGGATAAATAACGATATTTTCGAATAATTCAATCAGGTAATTTCGCATTCCAAAAGTAAGCATCACATAAGTTCCGGCAATAATTAGTTTCATCTCGCGGGTAACCTGAATATCTTTTCCTTCGAAATTATAATGTTCAATAAAACTTTCTACACGGTGTTCAAAATATCCTTTCTTTTTAACAGACAGATTAGTATAATACGAAAATTCACTTCTCAACAATGCTTTATCTTCCGGATCCAATTTTTTCAAAACGGGATACCAAAAGATAAACAACGGTTTATTGAACAGCATTAAATACACTGGTTCAATAATCCTGAATACAATTACGAAGAGAAATAAAATTCCAATTAAAAGGAAAAACAGCATAGTTTTAATTTCATAAAAAACAGAATAGTGCGTTGGCCTCTGTTTCGCTAAAATAGGAAAATATCAATGAGATTTGTTTAAAAAGAAAAATCTTCTAAAAATCTTTTCATAAAAATTAGATTTGGTATTTCTAAAGTAAATCAGAAAAAAACTAATGTATTTTTCGTATATTTTTTTATATTCGCCTACCACTATAAACTAATCAACCAATTACAAATAATTATGAATAAAAATATTTATGAGAATTTCACGGATGCAAAACTGATAAAAACAAGAAATTTATTAAAAGGAATTGCCATTGGCTTTGGAGTTATTTTTATACTAGCTCTTGCTGTCTCTATTTATTTAATTGCTTCAAAAGGATTAAAAGAATCCATTGCCGCGCTTATTCCTGTTTTTTCTCTCCCAATAGTTTTTACACCATTATTGATAAACTTTAGTTTATTGAATAAAGAAATTAAATGTAGAAACCTTTAATCCTCTTCCAAATGCAAAATAAAAATAATGCTCCGGTATTCGTATTAAGAATTGTGGCAATCATTGTAGGTATTGCATTATACAAACAATTTGATTTTAAAACGATGCAGTTTGAAAAACCCGTATTGGCAGCTGTTTATGCCATTACTTTCCTGTTTTCAGTTTATGTTATAATAAAGGATTTTAGGAAAAAACGATCTGAGAAGTAAAACTTATTTCTGAATATTTAGTAAGATTAGAATCACTTAAAAAGTACTCTATTCTTGTTAAATCAGAGAGTTATACAAAAAAAGCCTGAAAATCTTAATTCTCAGGCTTTTCTTTTAAAAAATTGCATTAAAATTTTGTCTGCCAATTATTGAAATTATTTCAATTTTATTATCATTCGCTATACGGTAATAGATTGTATCAACACCACAAACACAGTAACGATATCCAAATTTTATAAATTCTGCTGAAGGAAATAAAAATGGATTTTCTTCTATCTTTTCAAAACAATCATGAATCATATCAAAGTATTTATCTGCTCGAGCCAAACCAAATCTGCCAATTCCGTAATAATAAATTCTTTTTAAATCTTCTTTGGCTTCATTGCTTAAAAAATAACTATACATTTCCAAGATCTCTCTTGAATTCTGCTAACATTTCTTCTCTAGTCTGTTTTTTTGCAAAGCCACTTTTTTCTCCTCGTTCTATTTTATTGCGAACAAACTCATAATATTGCTCTTGTGAGCGAGCTTGCTTAATAAGATAATTGATAGCCTCACTTTTACTTGAAAATTCCTCGTTCTTTACTTGTTCTTTCAGCCATTCATCATTCTGGGTGGCTAATGAAATACTTTGTCGTGCCATAACAACATTATTTTAATTGGTGTAAATTTACACCAATTAAAATAATTCGCATCAACTTTTAGTCTTTTTCTTTCCGAGTATTTTTTTAGAAGTTCAATTTCACAATTTGTTGAAGTTATCACTTCAAAACCCTAATATATTTTTTCATTATATTTGGACTAGCCTTTGGCTCAATTGTTGAAATCAACAAAGCAAAAAAATAAACCCAAATCTTAAAAATGAAAAAAAATCTAATAACTCTTTTATTTGTATTTACCGTTATAAATATGTTTGGGCAGGTACCGGCAACCACAAAAACGGGTAAAACCAATACTTCTAATACTAGTTTATCTCCCGCAGAAATGGTTACCAATAAAGCCATACGTCCGATAAAAAAAATCCCATTAGACGATACCTCAATTCTGATTTATGATTACGATGGTTCTCTTTTTTCATTTGACTTAGTATCCGAATCTATTAATTGGACTGTAAAAGCTACGGATGCTTACACTGAAATGTGTGCTAATAAAATCACGATGCTAAATGGCGTTTTATATGTTCCATTCATTAATGGTGAAATTTTCGCGATAGACAATCAAAGCGGTGATATTTTCTGGAAATCAAGATTAGGTAATATTACAGATCAGATTGTTCTTAAAGACCAAACACCAATCATAAACGATGGAAAATTATTTATAACAGCTCAAAATCAAAATCAAGGCAGCAACCTTTATGCTCTTGATATAAAAGATGGCAGTTTGGTATGGAACTACAAATTAGATTCGGCACAAAATGATATTGAACCTCTTTTTTTCAACGGAAAAATTTTCCTTCCAAGCGCAACCAATCTTTATAGTTTTGATGCAAAAACAGGGAAAGTGCTAAGCCAAAAAACTTTTGAAGAAAATATAACCGGAAAACCAATAACGGATGGCGAAAATATATTTATCGCAAGCGAAAAAAACACTCTTTATGCTTTAAGTCCTGAAAAACTAGATGTTTTATGGCAGTTTAAGTTTGATGAAAATCAAAATAACGTGAAAGAACGCATCTTATATAAAGACAAAAAAATCTTTATTGGCGCGCAGGGTTCACAAGTTAGTTCTGTTTATGCCATTGATTCAAAAGCAGGAACACAGCTATGGAAAGTAGATTTTAAAGACGACAACATCGAATACATTACCGAAGAAGTGAATAATATTTGGGGCTATACCAAAAAGAAAAAACTGTTCCAATTAGACTTCAACGGAGAGACCGTATTCGAAACAAAATTGACAACACTGCCAGTTTCGAACATTGAATTTCCTGCCGATGATAATTTGCTTTATTATTATTGTGACGCTGGTTTAATTCAGTTCGATTTAACCGAAAAAGATGAAAACGTATATTATATGCGAACTACTCTTGGTGATAATGTTTATACTTCTTATTTGAAGATTATTCGATAAAATAGAAAAGCCCGAGAGTTTAGATTCTCGGGATTTTTTTTATGGTTTTGACTGCAGTAGTATTCACTAGTTAGCGACAAGCAAAAGCCAAAATTCCAAATAAAAAATTAATCAAAAAAAGTACAGAATGGAATTGAATTTTAAAGACTTCCCTAAACTAATTACCGAAAGATTAATATTAAGAAATATTGAAAAAACTGATGTTGTTTTAATTCATAAATTACATTCTGATGCAATTGTAAATGCTTTTGTTGGAAGAGAGAATTCATCAAACTTAAAAAAAGCAGAAGAATACATCATTAAAATGCAAAATTTAATTGCGAGAAATGAATGCATTTATTGGGTTATAACTGAAAAAGGAAACAACAATCTAATTGGTTCAATTTGTTTATGGAATTTTGATATCGAAAATGAAATTGTAGAAATAGGATATGAAATGTTGAGTGAATTTCAAGGTAAAGGAATAATGACGGAAGTAATCAAAAAAATAATAGAATATGCGTTTGAAAAAATAAAAGCAAAAATAATAACTGCTTTTCCGTCTTCTGACAACATTAATTCTGTATCAATATTAAAAAAAATGAACTTTGAATTGGAGAATAAAAAATATAATAATACTCATGAGGGTATAAAAAATCTGGTAACTTATACTTTAAGAAATAGTCAAATTAATAACTAGACGAAAATATTTAAAATTTTTTAACCATAAAAAAGCCTGAGAACATATATTCTCAGGCTTTCATTTTTTCATAGTGACCCCGGAGGGGTTCGAACCCCCAACCCTCAGAGCCGAAATCTGATATTCTATCCAGTTGAACTACGAGGTCAAAAATATTTAAATTTCAATTTTTTAAATTCCAAATTCCAATGCTAAACTTGGAATTTGGAATTTACATATTGAGTTTTCCAATTTGGGATTTGGATTTTCTTTATTGGAATTTAAAAATTACGAAAGTAATTTTTTTACAATTGTAGAAATAGTTTTTCCTTCAGCTGTTCCACCTAATTGAGCAGATGCTAATCCCATAACTTTACCCATTGAAGCAATTCCAGAAGCTCCTGTTTCAGCAATAATTTTTGCTATTACAGCTTCTACTTCTTCTTCGCTTAATTGAGCTGGTAAAAACTTCTCGATTACAGCAACCTGAGCCAATTCTGGTTCAGCTAAGTCAGGACGATTTTGCTCTGTAAAGATTCTTGCGCTTTCTTTACGAGTTTTAACCAATCTCTGCAATAATTTAATTTCTTCGTCTTCTGATAATTCTTCTTTAGATCCAGAAGATGTTGAAGCCAATAACAATTCAGATTTTACTGCTCTTAAAGCTTCTAACGCTACTGTATCTTTTGCTTTCATGGCCGTTTTAATTTCGTCCATGATTTGTGTTTGTAAACTCATGTTTATGTTTTATTTTAAATAAGCCAATGCTTATTAATTGATATATTAATTTGGAATTTGTTCTCAACTCCACTCGAACTGACAATAAGATTAACTTTAAAAACCTATTTAGGAAGTCAAATTTTTAAATTCTGTGCGAAGATAAAAAAAATAACCCGAAAATTAAATCCAATTTTCGGGTCATCTAGTATTATGATGCTAAAAATTAATCTACATTATCGTGCAAAAATGAATTGTTTGAACGCAATTGTAAATCATTATTGCTATCGGTTCCAACAGAGATTCTTGAATTCGTATTATTTGATTGCGAATTTGACAAATCAATTCCTAATCTTTTATAAGCTGGCTCTTTTTCCAACTCATCAATTCTAGAAACATTGTTATGGAATTTATAGTTAAACTCTTTTAGTTTCTTTCTTCTTTCTTCAGCTCTTAAACGAAGTGTTTCTTCAATTGTCAATTCTAATGGAGAAACTTCAGAAGTTGTTGAAAAATCAGGCTGACTAGCAAAATCAGTTCTTGGTTTTAAAGTGATATTCAATTCTTCTGGAATTGTATCTTCAACCTTTTTTTCTACTGGTTTAGAAGCCATCAAATCGTTTTCAACTTCCATATATTCTTCAAGAGAATATTTAATGATTCCGTTCTCCGAAACTTCTGTTACAGGAACAAACTGTACTGGATCGTTTACTTTTATTTCGCGAGTTTCATTTGTTAATTCAAACAAAACTCTGTTATCCTCAACAACCGGCTCTCTTTTTACAGGCTCTTGTTTGAACAAAGGAAGATCAAAAGAAAAAGCGGTTTGTTCTTCTCTTTCAAATACTCTTTGCTGCTGTACTTGTTGCTGTTGCTTAATTGGTTGCTGTTGAACTGGCTGTTGCTGCTGAAATTGCTGAACAGCTGGTTTCTCTGGCGAAGAAATTGTAAAATCAATATCTGTAATTGGCGAAACAATTTCGAAAGTTACATCCAGATTTTTAATAAATTCAGACATAACTACCAACTCTTCCTGATTAATTGCTGGAGCAACAGCATTTGTAGGAGTTGGAGTAAAAGTTTCATCGTCGTCTATTAAATCAAAAACAACTTTGTCTTCTACTTTTGCAGTTGGTGTATCCACTGTTAAGTCGAAAGATGAAATCGGTCTGTTTGTTAAATTATGAACACTTCTCTGCTCATCTTCTAACGTATGAATGATTTTCTTTGGTTCTGTATTTACAATTTCGTTTTGTTGTTCCACATCAAAACCTGTTGCAATAATAGTTACCGCGATAGCCTCACCAAGAGATTCGTCTTCACCAACTCCCATGATGATATTGGCATTGTAACCTGCTTCGGCCTGAATATGATCGTTGATTTCTCCGATTTCGTCAAGAGTAATCTCGTTAGTTCCAGAAACGATAAGCAACAATACGTTTTTGGCACCTGTAATTTTATTGTCGTTCAACAATGGGGAATCTAAAGCAGAAACGATGGCGTCTTTTGCTCTGTTTTCACCTTCTGACACAGAAGATCCCATGATTGCAGTTCCACTGTTAGCCAAAACAGTTTTCGCGTCACGTAAATCGATATTTTGAGTATAGTGGTGCGTAATTACTTCAGCAATACCTCTGGAGGCCGTTGCCAAAACTTCGTCCGCTTTAGAGAATCCTGCTTTGAAACCAAGATTTCCGTATACTTCTCTTAATTTATTATTGTTGATTACAATTAAAGAATCGACTTGCTTACGCAATTTTTCAATTCCAATAATCGCCTGCTCCTGACGTACTTTCCCTTCAAACTGAAACGGAATCGTCACGATACCAACTGTTAATATTTCTCTTTCTTTTGCCAACTGAGCAATTACCGGAGCTGCACCAGTTCCAGTTCCTCCACCCATACCAGCAGTGATAAATACCATCTTAGTATTTTTATCCAACATTTTTTCGATATCAGAAATACTTTCGATAGCCGACTGCTGTCCAACGTCCGGGTTTGCTCCTGCACCTAATCCTTCAGTTAAATTAAGTCCTAACTGAATCTTATTTGGTACTGAACTATTTTGAAGCGCTTGCGAATCGGTATTACAAACGATAAAATCTACGCCTTTAATACCTTGCTTAAACATGTGGTTAATTGCGTTACTTCCGCCTCCACCTACACCTATTACTTTGATTACATTTGATTGATTTTTTGGTAAATCAAATGAAATACTTCCAAATTCTGAGTTGCTCATCATCTTTTTGGTTTTTTGAAATTCTTATTAAGTACATTTTTTACTTCTTGACTTGGGGCCAGAAAGTAATTTCCTTCTTCTTGTTTTACTCTAATTACTCTGCGTTGTCTAAAAATTCTTTGATTTTGTCGACGTATCGATCAAAAAATGATCGTCTTATTTTGGTTTCGGTAGATTCATCTTTAGATGCCTTCTGGCTTACAACCTCTCTAGTTTCTTCGATAGTCTCTACTTTCTCAACGTAGTTTTCTTCCACTTCGTATCGCTGTACTGGCGGAGCATTTCTGTAAACAACTTTTGGCTGTTCATTAACCAACTCCATTCTAACAGCACTTTGAGAACTATTTTCAATACTATTCATAACTAATCCGACTGCTGTTGCAAATAATGGACTAGAAATTTCTTCTCCTGAGTTTCCTGCTAAATGCTCATTAGGATAACCAATTCTGGTATCCATTCCCGTAATGTATTCAACCAATTGTTTGATGTGCTTTAATTGTGCACCTCCACCAGTTAAAACAATTCCGGCAATAAGCTTTTTGCGAGGATCTTCGTGACCGTATGCTTTTATTTCTGCAAAAACCTGTTCTACAATTTCCACTACTCTTGCGTGGATAATTTTAGAAAGATTTTTTAGTGAAATCTCTTTTGGCTCTCTTCCTCTCAGCCCTGGAATAGAAACAATCTCATTGTCTTTATTTTCTCCTGGCCAAGCAGATCCGAACTTTATTTTTAGAAGCTCCGCTTGTTTTTCAATAATCGAACATCCTTCTTTGATATCATCTGTAATCACATTTCCTCCAAAAGGAATTACAGCTGTGTGACGAATGATACCGTCTTTGAAAATAGCCAAATCTGTTGTTCCACCACCAATATCGATTAATGCAACACCCGCTTCTTTTTCTTCCTGACTTAAAACAGCATCTGCCGAAGCTAATGGTTCTAATGTCAATCCAGACAATTCAATTCCTGAACTTTGAATACATCTTCCAACATTTCTGATTGATGATGCTTGACCCACTACAACGTGAAAACTAGATTCTAATCTTCCGCCGTACATTCCGATCGGCTCTTTAATTTCAGACTGTCCGTCGATTTTAAATTCCTGAGGTAAAACGTGAATGATTTCTTCTCCCGGTAACATCGCCAGTTTATTTACCTGATCGATTAGAAGCTGAATATCATTTTCGCCGATTACTTCTTCAGGATTGTTTCTGCTGATGTAATCCGTATGCTGAATACTTCTGATGTGCTGTCCGGCAATCCCCACTACCACATCTTTAATTTTGTAACCCGAATTATTTTCCGCTTCGATTATGGCCTGTTGAATAGACTGAATCGTCTGCGTAATGTTGTTTACTACTCCTCTGGCAACACCCAAACTTTTGGATTTACCAATGCCCAAAATCTCCAACTTACCATACTCATTTTTCTTGCCAATCATGGCAACGATTTTGGTTGTTCCAATATCTAGACCTACTGCAATATTATCTTTTTCCATTTTCTATTATTTAGTGCAAACTACTTGTTCCGTAAACCTAAGGTCAATTTTTTTGTATTTGTATAACGAACTATCTAAAACTGCTTTTTGAAAAAACGCTTTATAGTTTCTAAATTTCTTATCAACATTCATCGTTCTGCCGAAATCTATGAAGTAATCATAGTTACGATTAAACAATTTTAAGCTTCCATTCGGCATAATCTCGATGGCAATGATGTTTTTTTTCAAAAACTCATCATCGTAAATTGTGCGAAGTAAAGCCGCTAAATCTTCGTTATTTTTTTCATTAATTGCCCCTGAAACAAGAGGAACTCTCGCAGTGAAATTGTCAGACAAAGGCATTTTATTACCCTCGTAATCAATATAAAAAGAAGCGCCGCCGTCATAAACTCTTGCTATGGGCGTCTTCTGTTTTACTACTGCTTTTAGAACTCCATCAATACTTACAAAAACGTTTGACTTCTCAATCATCTCTTGCGTATCGAGGGTTTTCTCTATCTTATTCAAATCTACTTCATCTTTTCTAATACTGGAAGCGTCTCTTTTATTTTCTATCAACAATTTATTAACCGTTTCCGGCTTCAAAAAAAGCGTATTTTCTCCTACAAAAACAACCATTGATTTTTTCAGTTTTCGATCTCCGTTTCGATGTTGCGCGAAAGAATACAGAAACAAAACCAGTCCGAAAATTAGTACTAATCGAATATTTGCCCAATTAAATATTTTCATTTAAAATCTTTTTAATTGACGGAACCATTTCTCCCAGATCACCAGCTCCAATTGTTACAATTATTGGCGCATCACTGGCTTTGATTTCACCTAATAAATCTTCTTTTGCAACAATTTTTTTGTTCGTATTGGTCATTTTACCCAAAAGCCAATCAGAAGTTACTCCTTCCATCGGAAGCTCTCTAGCAGGGTAAATATCCATCAAAAACACTTCATCAAACTTTGACAAACTTTCTGCAAATCCATCCACAAAATCTTTAGTTCTACTGAATAAATGAGGCTGGAAAATCGCTAAAACTTTCTTGCCCGGATAAAGCTCCCTAACTGCTTGATGAACAGCATTTATTTCTGTTGGATGATGCGCATAATCATCAATATATACTAAATTTTCACTCTTTATTTGATATGAAAAACGTCTTCTAATTCCGTTGAATGAAGCAATGGCTTTTGCAATAGAATCGGTCGGGGTGCCGAATGTCTTAGCCATTGCAATAGCCATCAATCCATTCATTAAATTGTGTTTACCAGGCAGTCCGAAACGTAAATCCTTCATGATTTCTGATGGCGTCTGCACATCAAAAACATAAGCCCCATCTTCTATACGAACGTTAAAAGCCTTATATACAGCATCTTCATTTATAGCACATTGAATTCCGTCAAGCGGTAATTCTTTTGTTATGAAGAGATTATTTTTATCTTCTACTTTTGAAGCAAATTCTCTGAAAGATTCCTGAATTGCCTCACTAGTTCCATAAATATCCAAATGATCTGCATCCATAGAAGTCACACAAGCAATATCTGGACGTAAATGCAGAAACGATCTGTCAAATTCATCTGCTTCTACCACTGTTACCGTTTTCCCGCTTCCGATTAAATTAGAATTGTAATTTTCTACAATTCCGCCAATAAAAGCAGTTACATCAGCACCGCTTTGAAATAAAATATGCCCCAAAATACTTGATGTTGTTGTTTTTCCGTGTGTTCCTGCAACGGCAAAACAGAAAGTATCTTTACTAATAATTCCAAGAACTTCTGCACGTTTTTTAACCTCGTAATGTCTTTCAATAAAATAATTCCATTCAGAATGTGTTTTTGGAACCGCAGGCGTATAAATCACCAACGTATTCTCCACATAATACTCTTTTGGAATTAAGTTAATATCGTCCTCAAAATGAATATCAATACCGCTTTCAATCAATTCATTAGTCAGCATAGAAGGCGTTTTATCGTAACCTGAAACTTGTTTTCCAATAAATTTGAAATAACGAGCCAAGGCACTCATTCCGATTCCTCCGATACCAATAAAATAAACGTTTTGTATTTGATTTAAATTCATTTTTATATGCTTTAGCCTTCGGCTTATTTTACTACTTAATTAACTTCACAATCTCTGCAACAATTGCTTGAGTTGCTTTTGGCATTGCCAGTTTTTTAATATTATCACTTAGCTGTTTCTGTTTTCCTGAATCTTTCAGCAGCGCTTCAAAAACAATGCTAAACTCGTTGTCTAACTCAGATTCTTTCAACAAAATCGCGCCTTTAGCATCAACAATTGCCTGCGCATTTTTAGTTTGATGATCCTCAGCCACATTCGGAGATGGAATAAAAATCACCGGTTTTCCGACAATACATAATTCTGATACCGAAGAAGCTCCTGCACGTGAAATTATGATATCTGATGCCGCGTAAACAAAATCCATTCTTTCAATAAAATCAACCACTTTTACATTTGGCTGATTGTACTTTTTATATTCTTCAAAATATAATTTCCCGCATTGCCAGATTACCTGAACATTTTGCGAAAGGAAATTTTGCAATTCTTTTTCAATTAACTGATTGATTCTTCTCGCTCCTAAACTTCCTCCCAGAACCAATAATGTTTTTTTATTGGGATCTAACCCATAAAAAGCAATGGCTTCATCGCGTTTGCTGTCAATATCAATTAAATCCTGACGAACCGGATTCCCAGTTAAAACAATTTTCTCTTTTGGAAAAAAACGTTCCAAATTCTGATACGCCACACAAATCGCATTGGCTTTTTTACTCAGCAGTTTATTTGTTATTCCAGGAAATGAATTCTGTTCCTGAACTACTGTCGGAATTCCTGCCGAACCTGCCGCTTGTAATAAAGGCCCACTGGCAAAACCACCCGTACCAATTACCACATTTGGCTTAAATTTTTTAATTATTCTTTTTGATTCCAATAAACTACTTGCTAGTTTAAGCGGAAACATTAAGTTTTGTAAAGTCAGTTTTCGCTGTAAACCCGCAATCCAAAGACCTTTTATTTCGTAACCTGCCTGAGGCACTTTCTGCATTTCCATTTTATCTTTGGCACCTACAAAAAGAAATTCTGCATCAGGAAATTGTAATTTTAATTCGTTTGCAATCGCAATCGCAGGATAAATATGTCCTCCTGTTCCTCCTCCGCTAAGTATGAATTTATACTTTGTCATCTTTCTAAAAATTACAACTTTTTAAAAAACTTTTATATTTTAACTTTATTTGTTTAAAACCGCATTCATCGGATTTCTTGAACTGTCTTCTATCGAATACACTGGTCCATCTTCATATATCTCTTCAGAAACTAAATCTTCTTCTGCCAGTTCTTTATCTATCAATCGCTGTAAAGCTTCTTTACGTTTTGCTTTTTCTTCTTTCTCTTCTGCGATTTCTTCCTCTTTTTTCGTCACACTGATTATAATCCCTAAAGAGAAACAAGTCATCCAAATTGAACTACCTCCAGAACTTATTAGCGGTAATGTTTGTCCAGTTACTGGCAATAATTCAACTGCAACCGCCATGTTAATCATTGCCTGAAAAATCATTGGAAATCCGAGTCCGACGACTACTAATTTTCCAAATAAAGTATTCGCTTTATGTGAAGCAACCACAAAACGGAATAACAATAACAGATACAAAACTAATATTGCAACTCCTCCAACTAAACCATATTCTTCAACTACAATTGCATAAATAAAATCGGAAGAAGATTGTGGTAAAAAGTTCTTTTGAACACTTTTTCCTGGTCCTAATCCTCCCAGCTTTCCTGATGCGATTGCAATTTTTGCTTTTTCAATTTGATAATCGTCTTCATCTGGTTTGTCTGTCGTAAAATTCATAATACGACTTTCCCAAGTGGATACCCTGCTGAAAAACCTTGACTCTGGAAATGCTTTTGCTACCAAAAGGAAAAACGCCAACATGGCAATTCCTGACCCTATAATAAAAGCAATATATTTTAATGGATATTTACCTATGAATGTCAACATCATTACCATTGAAAAAATCAACGCTGTTGTCGAGAAGTTCGCAGGTAAAATCAATGCCAAAGTGATAAAAACCGGAATCCACAGCTGGATAAACGAAGTCTGAAACGGCTCATTTTCTTCTTTGGTTTTCGACAAATAACGGGCAACGTAAATAAACAATACGCTTGCCGCTAAAGTCGAAGTCTGAAACGTAATTCCAATGAACGGTACCTGAATCCAACGACTTGCATTTGCTCCTGCAATTACAGTTCCTTTCAACAAAGTGTAAAGCAATAATAACCACACTACCGGAAGTGCAATTTTAGAAATTGCTCTAAAATAATGATACGGCACTTTGTGAACCCAGTAAATAATCAGGAAACCGATACAAACGTGAGCCAAATGCTTTACTAAATAACCCAGTGTATTCCCGGTTCCATGACCAATATATGCCAGATTACTACTCGCACTAAAAACAGGCATAAACGAAAACAAAGCCAATAAAGCCACGAATGACCATATTACCCTATCTCCTTTTAGTTTGTTTACCAGCTCTTTCATATTTTAGATTTTAGAGTTTAGATTTCAGATTTTTTCTCACTAAACTTTTATACTAATTTTTATTATTGATTCTATTGTTTACCGTCTTCAAACTGCTCACGAAAATGGCTGTTAACTCATTCCCTTCTTTCCAAATTGTTTCTAATTCAGATTTTGCAATCCACATTTTTTCTTTTATAATTTCTAACCAAAATAAAGTTTCATCAGCTTCCTCTAAAACGATATTCATTTTGGCTACAAATTCCCTATCGCTCCTGGCTCGACAAACTGCTCGATAATTTGCGCCAACAGATGTTCCACTTCTTACTATCTGATTAGCAATTGATCTAATCACATTTGTATTTGGCATTTTTTCAGCCAATTCAATTATCATTAAAGAGAACTTTTTTGTTCTCATCTTCATTTCATCCGTCGTCATAATCAAAAAGAACTTATATTATTTTTTAAAGTCAAAGCTTAGAAGAAATCTAAACTCTAAAATCTAAAATCTAAAATTATAAATTGTGCACCGCTTGCTTAAACTGCCTTCCTCTGTCTTCGTAGTTTTCGAATAAATCAAAACTTGCGCAGGCTGGAGACAATAAAACGGCATCACCTTTTTCTGTTAATCTTTGAGCCGTTTTTACAGCATCGTTCATATTGTTCACTTCAACCATAATATCCACTACATTTCCAAAAGCATCTATAATTTTACGGTTGTCAACACCCAAACAGATAATTGCTTTTACTTTTTCACGAACCAATGACATTAATTCGTTGTAATCATTTCCTTTATCAACACCACCCACAATCCAGACTGTTGGCACATTCATGCTGTCTAAAGCGAAGAACGTTGCATTTACATTTGTCGCTTTTGAATCGTTGATATATTGTACATTTTGTATTTTCAATACTTTTTCTAAACGGTGTTCAACACCTTGGAAATTAGATAAACTTTCACGAATCGTTGCATTTCTAATTTGCATCAACTTTGCTACAGAGCTTGCTGCCATGGCGTTTTTCATATTATGTTTTCCTTCTAACGCAATGTGTTCTGTATCCATTGTAAACTCTTCTTGGTTGATCTTTATTTCCATTTTGTTGTTATTTATAGAAGCTCCTTCGTCAAATGTTTTTGTCAATGAAAAAGGAATTAATTTTGCTTTTGTTTTGTTGTTTTTTAACCATTCTACACTTGCCACATCATCTGCATCGTAAATGAGATAATCGCTTTCCGTCTGGTTCATCGTTATTCGGAACTTTGAATTGATATAATTTTCATACTTATAATCGTATCGATCCAAATGATCCGGACTTATATTGGTTATTATCGCAATATCTGGCCGGTAATTTATTATTCCGTCTAACTGAAAACTGCTTAATTCAAGAACGTAGGCATCAAATTTATTTTCAGCTACCTGCCAGGCAAAGCTTTTTCCGATATTCCCGCCCAATCCGACATTTAATCCTGCATATTTCAGCAAATGATGAGTCAGCATTGTGGTGGTGGTTTTACCATTACTTCCGGTAATTCCGATTGTCATTGCTTCTGTATAAGGAATTGCAAATTCAATTTCCGAAATCACTTTAACTCCAGCTGCGATTATTTTTTTTACTATCGGAGATTTATCTGGAATTCCGGGGCTTTTCATTACCACGTCTGCATTCAGGATTAAATCTTCTGTATGCTGTTCCTCTTCCCAGGCAATTTTATTAATGATAAGAACTTCTTTATAACTCTCTTTTATCTTTCCAAAATCGGATACAAAAACGTCGTATCCTTGCTTTTTACCGAGGATCGCGGTTCCAACTCCGCTTTCTCCTCCTCCTAAAACTACTAATCTCATTTATCTTAATTTTAGGGTAATGATTGATAAAATGGCTAACATTACAGCTACAATCCAAAAACGAGTTACGATTTTACTTTCGTGATATCCTTTCTTTTGGTAATGATGATGCAAAGGCGCCATCAGGAAAATTCTTCTCCCTTCACCAAAACGTTTCTTTGTATATTTAAAATAAAACACCTGAATTACGACTGAAGCACTTTCTGCTAAGAAAATTCCACAGAATAAAACAATCAATATCTCTTTACGAACTGCAATAGCTAAAACCGCGATGATTCCACCAATTGTTAAACTTCCAGTATCTCCCATAAAAACAGATGCCGGATAAGAGTTGTACCAAAGAAAACCAATCAACGCTCCCACAAAGGCCGATATAAAGACCGTCATTTCTCCCGAATTCGGGATATACATAATATTCAGATAATTCGAGAAAATGATATTTCCAGAAACGAACGTGAAAATCCCTAACGCGAGGACAGAAATTGCGGAGGTTCCCGCCGCGAGTCCATCAATTCCATCTGTTAGATTGGCTCCGTTTGAAACTGCTGTGATAATAAAAATTACTACAGGAATAAAAATTAACCAAGCCCATTTTTCGTATCCATCTCCCATAAAAGACAATACTTCGGCATAATCAAATTCGTTGTTTTTAACGAACGGAATTGTTGTTGCTGTAGATTTCTCTTCAATTGGCGCAGGAAGTACAACCGTTGTATTAGCAGCTGTTCTAAAAACATCTGTACGTCCTGTATCTGTTCTTACTGTAACAGCAGGATTAAAATAAAGAACTGTTCCTACAATGATTCCTAAACCAACCTGACCAATTACTTTAAAAATTCCTTTTAATCCTTGTTTATCTTTTTTGAATATTTTGATATAATCATCTACAAATCCAATCGTTCCCATCCATAACGTAGTTACAATCAGCAATACGATATAAATATTATGCAGTCTTGCGAATAACAAAACCGGAATCAATGTGGCAAAAATGATAATTAATCCCCCCATTGTTGGCGTACCAGCTTTCTCATTCTGACCAGCAAGACCAAGCTCACGAACCGTTTCTCCAACTTGCTGACGGCGCAAAAAGTTAATTACCCTTTTACCATAAATAGTTGACAAAAGCAATGAAAGCATAAATGCTAAAGCCGATCTAAATGTGATGTACTGGAAAACTCCCGTTCCAGGAACGTCCAATGTTTTGTCAAAATATTCAAATAAATAGTACAGCATAGTTTTCTATTTTTTAAATTCCAATTTTGAAATTCCAAATTCCAATCATTTTGGTGGTATTTGAACTTAATAATTGATTGTTATTTGTTTAATTGTTCTAAAATTTCTTTAATTGTTTCCATATCATCAAAATGATGGCGAACACCATTTATCTCCTGATAGGTTTCGTGTCCTTTTCCTGCAATCAGAATAATATCTTTTGCTTCTGCCAATTGACAAGCGGTTTTAATTGCCTGTTTTCTATCCGTAATTCGAAGCATTTTTTTATAATTCTGAGGCTCCACTCCCTGCTCCATTTCGTCTAAAATAACTTCTGGATCTTCATTTCTTGGATTATCAGAAGTCAAAACTGCTTTATCACTTAAATCTGAAGCAATCTTTGCCATAATTGGGCGCTTCGTTTTGTCTCGATTTCCTCCGCAACCTACAACCGTAATCAATTGTTCGTTTTTAGTACGGATATCATTTATCGTTTTTAGAACATTTTCTAAAGCATCTGGTGTATGCGCATAATCTACAACAGCCGTAATGCCTCCGTCTGAAACGATGTACTGAAAACGTCCCGAAACACTCTCTAAATCAGACAACAAACGCAATGCTTCAAGACTATCAATTCCAAGTTCTACAGCCGTTCCGTAAATGGCTAAAACATTGTATGCGTTGAAAGTACCAATTAGTTTTACCCAAACTTCATTGTCGTTTATTTTCAATAACAATCCAGATAATTGGCTTTCTAAAATCTGAGCCCTGTAATCTGCGTACGATTTTAAAGCGTAAGTCAGTTTTTTAGCCACTGTGTTCTGAAGCATTACAGAACCATTTTTGTCATCAATATTTGACAATACAAATGCTGATTTTGGAAGTGAGTCAAAAAATGATTTTTTCACATCTCTATACTCAGCAAATGTTGGATGGTAATCCAAATGATCGTGAGACAGATTCGTAAAAATTCCACCCACAAAATGCAAGGCTTCTGTACGTTTTTGGTGGATTCCATGCGAACTTACTTCCATAAAACAATGTGTAACTCCAGCTTCAATCATTTCATTTAAATAATGATTGATCGTCAAAGAATCTGGCGTTGTATGTGTTGCAGGATATTCTATTTTATCTACTACAATTTTTACAGTTGATAACAATCCCACTTTAAAACCTGCTTTTTGAAACAATTGAAACAATAATGAAGCAATTGTTGTTTTTCCGTTTGTACCCGTTACACCAACTAATTTTAGTTTTCCAGAAGGATCTTCAAAATAATTGGCGGCTATAAAAGCCAAAGCTGTGTTGGTATCTTTTACCTGAATATAAGTTACTTCGCTTGCTATATTTTCTGGAAGCGTATCACAAATAATTGCTTTTGCTCCAAGCTGAATCGCTTTTTCAATATAATCATGCCCGTCAGAAAGCGAACCTCTGATTGCTACAAAAACATCATTTGCTTCGACTTTACGTGAATCAAATTCAATTTTATGAATAGGAGTTTCCGTTGAACCTTTTACAGATTCAATAGCTACTTTATATAATATATCTTTTAATACTTTCACGATAATTCTAATACAATTGTTGTGTTTTTGCTAATACTGGTTCCTGCTTGAATTGATTGATTCTTTACTTTCCCCATTCCATTTACTTTTACTTTTAAACCTAAATTTTCCAGTAAAGCAATCGCATCCATTCCCGGCATTCCTTTTAAATTCGGAATCTGATTGATTTTCTTATTGGCTTCAGCCGTATATTTATTATAACTATCTTCCTGTTTTGGAATTCTAGAGTCTAATTTTTTTATTTTATTTGTCGAAGGCGCATCAGTAAAAATCTTTTGTGCAATTCTTTTGAAAACCGGTCCGGCCACATCTGCACCGAAATAATTATTTCTTGATGTATTCGGTTTATGAACTACTACAATACAAGAATATTTCGGATGATCAGCAGGAAAATACCCTACAAATGAAGACGCATAATACAATGCTGATTTTCCTTCTTTCCCTCCATAATTCATTTGAGCCGTTCCTGTTTTTCCTGCCATCGAAAAATCTTTTGAATACAACTTAGAACCTGTTCCTTTTTTTACCACATTCTCCAAAACCGCTTTTACTTTTTTTAATGTTTCCGGCGAACAAACTTTTGGGTTTATAACCTCTACATCAAACTTTTTAATGGTTTTATTCCATTCTTTAATTTCGGATACAAACTGCGGTTTTACCATTACTCCATTATTGGCAACCGAATTATACAATGCTAATGTCTGCATTGGCGTAACTGAAACATTATATCCAAAAGCCATCCATGGAAGCGTAGTTCCTGACCAATGTTTATCTCCTGGCTGTGGAATATACGGTCTTCCTTCTCCTTTAAAATGTAAACCCAGCGTCTTATTTAACCCGTAACTATTAATATGATTTACAAATTTTGACGGATTGCTTTTATATGCCTCATAAACCGCCTGAACCATTACAGTATTGGACGAAAGCTCAAATCCGCGTGCTAATGAAACTTTTCCGTAACCACCGTTATGCGAATCACGAACTGATCTTCCATAATATTTAACTACACCATTGTGACTGTCGTAAACTGTACTTGTATCAGCTACTTTATCTTCTAAAATCGCCATTAAATCGACTAATTTAAAAGTTGATCCTGGCTCGTGAGATTCAGCAATTGCATAATTTGTTGTTTCATAATAAGAACCATCCTCTGCTCTTCCTAAATTCGAAATTGCTTTTACATGTCCTGTTTCTGTTTCCATTACCACCACACAACCGTGATCTGCCTCATAATCTTCCAATTGTTTCAATAAAGCATGATGTGCAATATCCTGAATAAAAACATCTATAGTAGAAATTACATCGTAACCATCAATTGGATCCACTTCGTTTACATCACGAATTGGTTTCCACTGGCCTTTTGCAATTTTCTGTTTTAGAATTTTACCATCTTTCCCATTCAGATAATTTTTAAAAGCCCATTCAATTCCCTTTCCAACTTCTACTCCAGTTGCTGGATCAATTTTGTCATAACCAATAGTCCTTTCAGCAATTTTACCTATAGGATGTTTTCTAACAGTTTCCTGCTCCACTATAATTCCGCCTTTAAAAGCTCCTAAATTGAACAATGGAAAACTTTTAATTTTCACATATTCTGTATAACTCAACTTGCGGGCAATCAAATAATAACGGTTCTTATTTTCACGAGCTTTTCGTAATTCCTTTTGAAAATAACTGCTCGGTTTATCCAAAACTGTTGCCAATGAATCTGACAATGGTTTTACATATTTCTCAAAAGTTTCTGTTTTTGGCGCTTTGGCATCAAAACGAATCTCGTAATTCGGAATTGAAGTTGCCAGCAAACTTCCATCGGCAGAATAAATATTTCCTTTGTTTGCAGGGATTACAAAGTTTCTAACGGTACGTTGTTTTGCCAGTTGTCTGTAATAATCTCCTTCAACCCATTGAATATTGGTCAATTTAACAACAATAGCAATTGCCATCAAAAAGATGAAAACTGCTACGAGGTAAATTCTGTAGGATATATGTTTATCGTCTACTGCCATATTCTTTTAAAGAAACTTTTTTCTTCTTCCTTTTTAACTTCTATTTTCACCGGAGGAACTGTCGACGGAAAAATTTGCTTTTCTAACATTTTATCCGAAATGGTTGACTCCATTTTTAGCTTCATCAATTCTGAACGTCGATCTACAAACTCCGATCTTAGTTCTTTTACTTCATTATTCAATTTCGCAATTTCAAAAACCTTTTGTTCGTATCGCTGTGTATTGGCAATCATCAAAATGGCCAGCAGAATTATAAAAACAATGAATCTCCAGTTTTTTACCGCATCTTCATGAATCAGGAATCTTGCTTTTAATATGCTAAATACACCACTTTTCATTCTTCTTTATACCTTAATATATATTATATCTTTTCAGCGATTCTTAATTTGGCACTTCTGGCTCTATTATTTATCTTGATTTCCGCATCATCCGGAACAATCAATTTCCCTATTGTTTTGAATGGAACTGAAAAATTTCCATAAAAATCTCTTTCTGGTTCTCCTTCAAACATTCCATTTTTTATAAATCTTTTCACCAATCGATCTTCCAAAGAATGGTATGATATTACCGAGAATCTTCCACCTGGTTTTAAAATCTCTAACGACTGTTCGATAAATTCTTTTAAAACATCCATTTCCTGATTTACCTCAATTCTGATTGCCTGATAAATCTGAGCCAGTACTTTATTTCGAACTTTCTCCGGCAAAAACTTTTTCAGAACGTCTTTTAATTCTTCAGTTGTTTTGATTGGATAATCTTTTCTTGCTTCAACAATTGTTCTTGCCAAAACCGGTGCATTTTTCAATTCCCCATAATCAAAAAAAACACGACGTAAATCCTGTTCTTCATATTCGTTCACCACACGATAAGCATTTAAATCATTTTTTTGACTCATCCGCATATCCAGTTCGGCATCAAATCGGGTTGAAAAACCTCTTTCCGGAACATCAAACTGATGTGATGAAACCCCTAAATCTGCTAAGATTCCATCTACTGCTTTTACTCCGTGAAAACGTAAAAATCTTTTTATGAACCTAAAATTCTCATTTATCAGCGTAAACCTTTCATCTGGTAATGCATTTGCTAATGCATCTTCGTCCTGATCAAAGGCAAACAATTTTCCGTTTGGCCCTAATCTTCTTAAAATCTCTTTTGAATGACCACCGCCTCCAAACGTCACATCTACATACACCCCATCAGGTTTAATATCTAAACCATCTACTGTTGGATGTAGCAAAACCGGATTATGATATTCCATCTTCGTCGTCATTAATATTTCCCATTACTTCTTCGGCTAAATCTGCAAAATCCATATCTTCGCCGCTTATTGATTTTTCGTATAAATCCTTATCCCAGATCTCTACTATATTAACCGCCGATGAAAAAACAACATCTTTAGAAATACTTGCAAAAGTCACCAAGTCTTTTGGCACTAACAATCTCCCTAACGCATCAACCTCAACTACTTTAACACCAGCAGTAAACCTTCTAATGAAATCGTTGTTCTTTTTTACAAAGCGATTAAGCTTGTTGATTTTTTTCATCATTGCATCCCACTCTACCATAGGATACAACTCCAAACACGGTTGAAACACAGAACGCTTCAAGACAAATCCGTCCTGAAGTGAAGCTGTCAACTGCTTTTTCAAAGGCGCAGGCATCATTAACCTTCCTTTAGCATCGACTTTACATTCGTATGTCCCAACAATTGTGTTCAAAAAACTAGTATAACATGTTATACAGCAAAAATATAAAAAATTTTACCACATTTTACCACTTTATACCACTTTGTTAATAAGTTTAACCACTTTACTACCACTTTCGGTAATCAACAATCAATCAATACCTTAACTATTAATTAACAGATTCACAGATCCATTATTCATTCAAAAATATAATGCGCTAATTTTCTTAAAAAAATGATTATAATGCAGTTTTCTTAACATTTAGATAATTCTGCAAATAAGACATTAATTACTGATTTTTAGCTATTTATAAATTCTACTGAAATTATGTAGTTAAAAAACGGCACCAAAAATTCATTTTTATTTATTTAACCCTATATTTGTCGAAATTGAAATTGGCATAAAACTAGATGGACAAACACTACAAAAAAGAAGGCAAATACAGCTATTTTGAAGCTGGAGAAGGTACACCTATCGTTATTCTTCACGGGTTAATGGGAGGCCTAAGTAACTTTGATGGTGTAGCACAATATTTCCCAACAAAAGGATATAAAGTTGTTATTCCGGATTTGCCAATCTATACACAAAGCATTTTAAAAACGAACGTAAAAAGTTTTGCCAAGTACGTTAAAGATTTTATTACTTTTAAAGGTTTTGATAAAGTAATTCTTCTGGGAAATTCTCTTGGAGGACATATTGCATTGTATCATACAAAGCTTTATCCTGAAAAAGTTGCAGGACTTGTAATAACCGGAAGTTCTGGACTTTACGAAAGTGCAATGGGAGACAGCTACCCAAGAAGAGGTGATTATGAATACATCAAAACAAAGGCTGAAGCTGTATTTTACGATCCAAAAATTGCAACTCCCGATTTGATTGATGAAGTATATGCGACGGCTAACGACCGAATCAAATTAATCAAAACTTTAACCATTGCAAAGAGTGCCATTCGCCATAACATGGCTAAAGATTTGCCTAAAATGGATGTTGAAACTTGCATTATTTGGGGTCGAAATGACTCTGTAACTCCTCCAAATGTAGCAGAAGAATTTGATAAATTATTACCAAATTCTACCTTATACTGGATTGATAAATGCGGACATGCCGCAATGATGGAGCACCCTCAGGAATTTAATGAAATTCTTGAAAAATGGCTTACTGAAAAAAAATTATAGCCATTACTATTTACTTTTTAGGAGGTTTTAAAACGAAGAAACATGAAAATTAACACCGCCGAATTTATTGTCAGCAATTCTGATGCATCAAAATGTCCAAAGGATTTTTTGCCGGAATATGCTTTTATAGGAAGATCAAACGTAGGTAAGTCATCGTTAATAAACATGCTTACCAACAATAAAAACTTAGCTAAAACATCCGGAAAACCAGGAAAAACACAATTAATAAATCACTTTAAAATCAATAATAATTGGTTTTTAGTGGATTTGCCTGGTTATGGTTATGCTAAGGTTTCAAAAAAAACAAAATCAACTTTTCAGAAGTTTATTACCGATTATTTCGAAACTAGAGAACAACTTGTTTGCGCTTTTGTTTTGATTGACATTCGCCACGAGGCTCAAAATATCGATATTGAGTTCATGTCTTATATGGGCGAAAGCGAAATTCCGTTCTGTATTATTTTTACCAAAGCCGATAAAATCAGTAAAGGAAAAATTGATTCTCATATTGCAGCTTACAAAAAACAAATGTATGCCAACAATTGGGCAGAAATGCCACAATATTTTGTGACTTCATCTACAGAATCAATCGGAAAAGAGGAACTTCTGTCTTATATTGACCAAGTAAACGAGGAAGTCTTTAAAAACAATTCTGAATTTTAGAAATAAATACATAATAAAGAAAATCCAAATTCCAATTTTAAAAACGGAATTTGGATTTTTTATTTACTTAAATCTTTTATTTAAATTTTTCCATTCTTTAAATATCAAATACTGATACAGGATGTAAAACAAGGAATTAAAAAACCAAAAATCAAGTAAAAATGGCTCAGTAAAAATTACAGAATCTGTATTACCACTCAAAAAAATTGTAGAACTACTAACCAGATAAATAATCAATCCGTTAGCAAAATACATATAATTTGCTTTAAAGTTTTTGAAATTCTGAATCAGATAAGTTAACGCATACACAACCAATAAAATAGAGGTAACTCCAATTTCAAATAAATTAAACCTCCAATAAAGATCAGGTGTCCTGTAATACTGTATTGCTAACAAAACCATAACCAGCACAAGAAAAACAAGTATCACTCTTCTTAAGATAACATTCGAAAAGAGGCTTCGAAAAAATACACTCAAGAAAACAAACTGGAAAACAAAATAATAATGCGAAAGGAAAAAATTAGATCCCGGAGCATAAAATCCAATAATATTGCAAAGCAATTCATTGACAAATAAACAAATCAAATAAACCATTAATGTATTATAATGGAAATCTTTGTTTTTTCGTGTCTTATAAAAACAAACACTGTTGATCAATAAAAAAAACAGTCCTACAAGGCTTACAAGAAATGGGAACAACATATTGTAAAATTTTACATACAGCATTAATCATACTGTACGAAAGTTATCTAATAAATAAATAGAATAAAAATTTAAGATTAAATTGACACAAAAAATCAGGTATCAACAATAAAAGAAAAAGAAAATTCTGACCTTATACTTCAAAACAAAACAATAAAAAAATTCCAAATTCCAATTATAACACTTGGAATTTGGAATTTCATTTTTGAAATTTCAATTATTTTGTCAATTCTAATTTTTCTGCAAAGTAATCACAAAAATCTTTCATTGTATCAGACATTTTTTCGTCATCTGTTGCACGTTTAAAAGTATCTGACATTGCTACTAAAGTCTGATGAAAGAAAATCTTCATCTCATCTACCGGCATATCTTTTGTCCATAAATCGATACGCATCGTCTCTTTAGCTTTGCTGTCCCAAATTGAAAGCATGATTGCTTTTGCCTCTTCTGCCTGTACTCCGCCATCTTGTGCACTCCATGTTAATTTTTCCGGAACACGGTTTTCATCTAATTCTATATTGAATTTAATCTCTGAGTTTATATTTGCCATTATTTCTTAGGTTTATATTTTGATTTTTCAAAAATTTCCTTTGGCTCAATCTTAAATAATTCAGCCAAAGAAACATTACTATTATTTTTCATGTAAGAACGTACCATCTGCCAGCCGATCCATGCGCCAACACGGCCCGGAGAATCATTATCAATCTCTAAGAAGAACTTAGAGAAAGGAGCAGGAGCTATAAATCTTGTTGTTAATTTTGGATCAACACTGTAAAGCATTTCATTCTCCAAAAAGTAACGCCACATATAGGCTTCATTTTCTTCGCACCATTTAATTTGTTCCGGTGTATAACCTATTTTATCAGCATCAGTATAGTTTGGCAAAAGTAAATCTTTAGCATAAAGTTGTTTCCCTTCAAAAATCATTTGAGAAACCAAACTTTTATCAACTGAATTTGAAATATTTCGATAAGAAAAACTGGAAACCACATCCGGCATTATTTGTTTTTCTTCAAAATTCTGTTTTAGATAATTTGGAAACTCATAAAACTTATGATCTTTCCCAAGGTATAACTCCAAAGACACAATTACAAGACTGTCCGCATAAATTGCTTTAGCAGTATAATCCATTTCTCCAATAACGGTAATTACTTTTGGAATTTTAGTTTTTGGAAAATAATATTTTACGTGCTGAAAAAGAGTATTGAATTCTTCTCTTACAGGTTCAAAATTACTGTACTTTTTCTGAACTTCATCATAAACTTCTCTCCAAATAGGCTCCTGCATCTTTTGCAACCAGACACTATCATCATTCCCCGCCGGAAAGAAAAAAGGATATTGCTTTTTAATCTTTGCAAGATCTTCCGGTTTGGTTTCAAAAAACGCCTTATCAAAACGTTCTACTTTAATATCTACAGGTATTTCTTCTACTTCTTTTTCTACCTTAGATTTTTGGTCGCAAGACAAAAAAAACAGGCACAGAACCACTGCAAAGCGATATATTTTCATTTTATTTTAATTAGATTTGTGTTACCGGAATTTTAAGCAACTATGTACTTAAAAATAATTCTGCAAATATACATCCCTGTACTTTAAAACTTAAATTATTATGGCTAAAAAAAGCACAATTCAGACAGAAAAAGTAAATACGCATATTGTAGAGTGGCTAAAAAATTATGCTGCTAATGCAAAAGTAAACGGTTTTGTAATTGGAATCTCAGGTGGCGTAGATTCTGCTGTAACCTCAACTTTATGCGCACAGACAGGACTGAAAGTTTTATGTGTAGAAATGCCGATTCATCAGGCAGAAAGCCAGGTAAACAGAGCAAAAGAACATATTGATCAGCTAAAAAAACGTTTCCCTAACGTTTCTGATGTACAAACTGATTTGACTGCAGTTTTTGAATCCTTTAAAACTGCTGTTCCAAAGACAGATGACGAAGTTAAAGTAAATTTAGCATTAGCAAACACAAGAGCACGTCTAAGAATGACTTCTCTATATTATTTAGCAGGAATTCATGGTTTACTGGTTGCCGGAACCGGAAACAAAGTAGAAGATTTTGGCGTAGGCTTTTATACAAAATATGGAGATGGCGGCGTAGATTTAAGCCCAATTGCCGATTTAATGAAATCTGATGTGTATGCTTTGGGAGAATTTTTAGAAATTCCGCAATCAATTTTAACAGCAGCACCTACAGATGGCTTATTTGGAGATAATCGTACTGATGAGGATCAATTAGGAGCAAGTTATGACGAACTGGAATGGGCAATGTTAGCCGCGGAGTCAGGAAAGACGGCAGCTGACTTCGATGGAAGAGAAAAAACTGTCTTCGAAATTTATAAAAGATTAAACACCAGCAATAAGCATAAAATGGACCCAATTCCGGTCTGCACTATACCAAAAACGTTAAAATAATTTTTTTAACATTTGTCAGCTATAAACTACAGAATTTATTTATTAATTTTACAGTTCCAAAAACATGAACAATTCTAAAAAAGGTAAAAATTATGATTAAAGTATGTCTAGCAGACAATCATCCTGTGACGCACTTTGGCGTTAAGTCTTATTTCAAAGACCACGATCAAATTTCAATTGTTGCCAATGTAGGCAATTTTTCAATGGTTAGAGATATTCTTCAGACGAAGGAAATCGACATCCTAATCCTGGATTTAGAGCTTGAAGGTCTTTCAAGTATTTTCGAAATCAAATCGATTCTGAAAAATTTCCCAAAAACAAAAATTGTTATTTTCAGTGATCTTGCTGAGCAAATGTACGCTCCAAACGCAATTAAAGCAGGAGTTTCCGGGTATGTACACAAAACAGAAAAACTAGAAACTCTAGGACATTCTATTATTAAAGTACAAGAAGGAAAAATCATCATCAACGAAACAGTACGCAAAAACATGGCCCTTATCGCGAAACAAAGCAAAAGCGAGCGTCTGTACAGAAAACTTTCTAATCGTGAGATTGAAGTTTTACGTTACTTAAGTGATGGAAAGAAAAACAATGAAATCTCTAAAATCTTAAATCTGAACGAAAAAACGATCAGTACTTACAAACTAAGATTATTGACTAAATTAAACGTTACTAATTTAGTTGACTTAGTAAATAAAGCTAAGACTTTAGAAATTATTTAATTTTAATCGGCAAAAGTCTATTTTTAGACAGTCGAAAAACAATAAAAACTCTATCATTCTGATTTCAGATTGATAGAGTTTTTCTTTTTTAGTGATAAGGCACCACTACACGACCCAGTTTTTTAGAAAAATTATTCAGTAATTTAGAATAATCCATAACCATACTCAAAGTTTCTGAATTGTCTTCTTGCGGGTTGGTTAAAAGAGAATTCTTTAATTCCGAAATAATTGCCGACACCAAATACCATCGCAAAGCAAATATGGTCTCAGAAACATTCTGCTCAATAGTTTCACTTTTTTGTTTCGGAAAAATATTCTGCCCTTCCCAATTATGAATGGTCAATCTTTCGTCTTCCATTAAAATATTGGTTACTTCCTGAGCAAATTCAGGTTCAAGACGCATCAAATATTTATCTAAACTAAAGGTCTCATTCTGATTATAAAAATCAATAATATTATTGTAAATATTTTGAAATAAAACATTTGACAATTGTATTTCATCTTCCTGAAGACTTAAATATATTTTTTCGAATACTTTATATTGTCTTTTTTCCGAAACTTCTTTTACATTTCCTTCTTCATCTGCTTTCAGGAAAACATCTTCAAAATCTTCTACCACACTTCCATACAAAAGTAAAACCTCAATGACTTTCCTTTCGAAACCATACAAAATATCTATTTTTTGATTTTGTTCTTGCGGATAATATCCCGGATCTCCCGGATAATCATAACCTTCAGGTGGTCCTGTTCTTGGATCTTCAGGATCTCCTCCTGAAAATGTCCCTGCATTTGGAGGTTGGTTTCTATGAACTTCAAAAGGTTTTTGTTCCTGCTTTTGTTTTTTGTTTGCATCAGCAAGATCTTTTTGAATCAGCTGTGCCAGTGTACTTACTAAAACCTGCTCCGAAATATCCATAATTCGGGCACATTCCTGAATATAAACTTCACGCTGAATACGGTCCGGTATTTTCGAAATACTCGATACCATATCACGAATCAGGTCAGCTTTTTTGATGGGATCGTTTTTCGCTTCATCCATCAAAATAGAAGCTTTAAACTGTATAAAGTCTTTGCTATTGTTTTCTAAATAAGAGACTAATGCTTCATGTGAATTTTTTCGAGCGAAACTATCCGGATCTTCACCTTCGGGGAAAGAACAAACACGAACGTTCATCCCTTCTTCCAAAATCAAATCAATCCCTCGAATTGCAGCTCTTAAACCCGCGGCATCTCCGTCAAAAAGAACGGTTATATTTCTGGTCAGACGATTGATCAAACGAATCTGGTCCGGCGTTAAAGCCGTTCCGGATGAAGCCACAACATTTTCAATTCCTGCCTGATTAAACTGAATCACATCGGTATAACCTTCTACCAAATAACAGTTATTTTGTTTGGCAATAGATTGTTTAGCGTGATAAATTCCGTAAAGCACTTTACTCTTATGGTAAATTTCGCTTTCAGGCGAATTCAGATATTTGGCTGCTTTTTTATCATTCGTTAAAATACGTCCTCCAAAGCCTAAAACACGCCCCGACATACTTTGAATTGGAAACATCACACGTCCTTTAAATCGGTCAAACGGGCGGTCTTCTCTTGGAATGGTTAAACCTGTACTTTCTAAAAACTCTAATTTATATCCTTTTCCAAGGGCTTCTTTCGTCAAAGCGTCCCAGGTTTCCGGAGAATATCCTAAATTGAACTTTTTGATTGTTTCGTTTGTGAATCCTCTTTCTTTAAAATAAGAGTATCCAATGGCTTTTCCTTCTTCACTATTTAGGAGTACGTCGTGAAAATATTTAGCCGCAAATTCAGAAACCAGATACATACTTTCACGGACATCTGTCATCGCTTTTTCTGCATCTGTCTGCTCTGTTTCTTCAATTTCGATATTGTACTTTCGGGCTAGATAGCGAATGGCTTCCGGATACGTAAATTGCGAATGTTCCATTAAGAATTTAACGGAATTCCCTCCTTTTCCTGTACTAAAATCTTTCCAGATTCCTTTTGCAGGCGAAACCATAAACGACGGAGAACGCTCATCTGAGAACGGACTCAGTCCTTTGAAATTACTTCCTGCGCGTTTTAAATTCACAAAATCGCCGATAACCTCCTCTACTCGAGCGGTTTCAAAAACAGTATCAATGGTCTTTTGTGAAATCAAAGTGTATTAAATTTTAAAAGTTGAGAGCTTGCAAAAATACGCAAATCTTGTTGGAATTTTGCTGCTTTTTTGAAACAAAAAAGCATCTTGTATGAGATGCTTTTTTTCACTAACTAAACGACCAATCCTTTAGTTTAAATCTACTCGAAGTCCTAACGATATGTTATTCTCTTTGATTAAATTATCCTGAAACAATGGGTTTAAATCGTATTTAAAATATAAACTCAATTCTCTGTAGCCGATATACGAACTCAGACCATAAACAAAATTGTTTACATTGTAATCGCCTTTTATTCTCGTTTTATATTTCAAATCTTCTTCTTCATATTTTAAAATCTGTTTTGATTTTACGTTGATTCCTGCATAACCTCCAACTCCAAAACGGAAATTTTTATGGGTTTTAAAATATCTTACACCATCTTTTTCTGTTGGTCTTGTAAAATCAAATTCCAAATGTACTGGTGCAACCAAATACACATTTCTAAAACGGGATTCGGTTAAATGAATTGGATTTTCGACTAAATTGGTTTGGTCTCCATCAACCATAAATGAACGATTGTTTGTCGGGCGGATATTGTTATACATTAACGACAAACCATATTTAGCATGAAGCAGATTATCGTTTTTCATTAATCTTGAATTATACGTAAAACCCCATTCGTAAAAATGTGAACCTATAAAACTGTAATTTGAATCCTGAAGTTTTCCGTCGGCAAGTGTATTATTTAATCCCATTGCAAAAACAAACTGAGAAGTTGTTCTTCTTTCACCGCGTATAGAATCTTTATTACGATCTCCTGGTTTCCAGCGAATCATATATACTTTAGAAGAATCTTCTTTGATTTTTCCGTCGACTTTTTTCTGAACCAAATCGTTTAATTCATTTTGAGCCAGTGTAATTTTCTCTTCCATAATTACAGCTCTTGCTTCTGCTAATTCTTTTTTACGCTTTTCAGCCTGTTCCTGCGTAATCTTTCCTTCAGACAATTGAACGTTTACAGCTTCAACCTCTTCTTTTAAGGCTTCTTTTTCTTCTTTTGTAATCTTCTCGATTTTATTAGCAATTCTTTTCGTTTCAGATTCAAAAGTTTCTTGTCCCATTACTTTACTTACCAAAAGGAAAAAGAAAAGAATGAAATAAATAGTAAAATTTTTCATGATTGATTGATTTTTTAAAATGATTGATTAGTGATTGATGATTTTTTTTAATTGAGATTGGCATTGGTATTCCAACTATTCCTGTTTATTTCTGTTTGATAAAGCGACTTTTACCTCTTGCAGGTTTTTATTTACTTTAGTAATTACTTTTTCTCTAAAAGAAAGTTCCAATTCGCCGTCTACCTGATTTAACAAATCGGCGGCATTGATTTTTACTTTTGCTTTTTTAGCGCCGCTTTGGGCTATAACTTTATCCTCTGCAGTTTGCAGTAATTGGTCAACATTTTCCTTTTGAGGAGTTTCTGTAATTACAGTTTGATTGATTGTTGATTGATTATTTTTGATGATGATTGAAGACTCCGCTATTTGATTCGATTCATTTTTATTGGTTTTATTTAAGATATGATTGTTTATTTTTTCTTGTTTAGTTACATTTTCTTCTGAAGTTTTTTCAGAAATAGCAATTTCCGTTTTCACAGAATCTGTAGTAATCGAAATAGGTTCTGAAACTGACTCTTTTTTGATTTCTTTTTCTACAACTACAGTTTTTGGTGTATCAACAAGATTTTTATTTTGATTGAAAAATATCGTACCAATCAATAAAAAACCGATAAAACTTGCAGCGATATACAGCCATTTTTTGCTTTTCTTAGGTTTCTTTTGTTCTGTTACACTCAACATGGCATCTAATCGATCCCAGGCTTTTTCGCTTGGCTCAATTTTGCGTTCGTTTAGTTTTTCACGGAAATCCTTTTCAAATTTATTCGGTTCCATTATCTTGTTTTTTTAAAATAGTAATTTGTGTTTGCAGCATTTTTCTGGCGTGCGATAATTGCGATTTCGATGTTCCTTCATTAATTCCTAACATCTTGGCAATTTCATTGTGTTTGTAACCTTCAATTGCGTATAAATTGAAAACCATTTTATAACCATCCGGCAAGGCATCAATTAAATACTGAATCTGTTCTACGGTAAACTGACTGTCAATTTCATTAAAGCTTTCTTCAACAAAAAATTCATCTTCAGCAAACTTTACTTTCTTTTGAACTCTTAAATAGGAGATACATTCGTTAACCATAATTCGGCGGATCCAGCCTTCAAAACTTCCTTTGTGTTCAAAATTTTTCAAATTCGTAAACACTTTCATAAAAGCCGTTATCATTACATCTTCTGCCAATTGAATGTCTTTTATATATTGACGACATACACTTAACATTTTAGAAGAAAACTTACTATAAATCTGCTGCTGTGCCTGACGATTGTTCTCGACAGCCAACTTTATAATTTTGGTTTCTTCTTGATGTAACGAAATAATTTTCATTAATAAGCTTTTGGTTTTGGTTTTAGAAACAGACTTCTATTAGCATAGACGATTGTCGATTTGAAATGGTTGCATGGGGGTAAAAAAACTAAAAATTTTAAATTCCAAATCCCAAACCAACATATTTCCTCTCTGTTTGTTCAGTGTAAACTTAAGAATAAGTGAGTTATAACTTCTAAAAAGAAAAAAGCAATTATTTTTTAGATATAAAATATTTTATAGTTTTACAAGAAAACATTAATGAATACAATTATTTGGAATAAATGGATCGAAAATTGGAATTGGATATTAGCAATTGCTAAAAAAAGGAATTGGGATTTCGAATCAATTAAAATTCAACCAAAAATCGTTATCGATCAAATAAATAAACTCGAAGAAGAATTATCAATTAAATATCCTGATGATTTTAAAATTATTTTAACTGAATATTCTAGTAGAGTAATATTAGGATGGCAAATTAACGATGATGATCCAGAAAAAGAATTTAGTTCAATTTTCAGTGGTGCAGGAGGCGTTTCTGATTACAAAACAAAGCCTTACTTATGGGATTTTGATCTACTTCCTGATTTATACCAAACTTATTTAAGCTGGCTTAAGAACTGCTATAATAATCCTTTAGATTCTTATGGTAAACATTATTATAATAAGATTCCATTTATTGAAGTTCCAAACGGCGATTTGATTGCTTTCAATCAAAATGATGAAGTTATGTATTTAAGCCATGATGATGGCCCTTTGCATGGGGAAAAGCTTGCCGATAATTTTATAGAATTTATAACGCTTTGGAGTAATTTAGGATGCATCGGAACGGAAAGCGAGCAATTACAAGTGTTTTATGATAGTGAAAACCAGAAATTAATAACCAATGATCCAAAAATTAAACGATGGAAAAATTGGCTTGAAAAGTAATCAATTATCTAATTAAAAAGATTATTTCTTCCTCTCGATTACATAATTAACCATCAAAGTCAAGGCGTCTTTATATTCAGAATCTTCGAAGTTTTGAAGAAGAGCAAGAGCTTCCTGCTGGAATTCGACCATTTTATTTTCGGCGTAAGCCAAACCATTATTATTTTTTACAAAGGCAATAACTTCTTTTACGCGTTTTTTGTCTTTGTTGTGGTTTTTGATGGAGTTGATTAACCACTTTTTTTCCTGCGGTGTACAAGTATTTAAAACATGAATTAAAGGCAAAGTCATTTTTTGCTCTTTAATATCGATTCCGGTTGGTTTTCCGATGGCTTCTTCGCTGTAATCAAACAAATCGTCTTTGATTTGGAATGCCATTCCGATCAATTCACCGAACTTTCGCATATTTTCTACCTGAATATCATCTTCGATTACAGCTTTCGCGCCAAGCGCACAACAAGCTGCAATAAGCGTTGCTGTTTTCTTTCTGATGATTTCGTAGTAAACGTCTTCGGTAATATCCAGTCTTCTTGCTTTTTCTATTTGAAGTAATTCTCCTTCGCTCATTTCACGAACGGCAACCGAAATGATTCTCAATAAATCAAAATCGCCATTATCGATAGAAAGCAATAAACCTTTAGACAATAAATAATCTCCAACTAAAACAGCTATTTTATTTTTCCAAAGCGCATTGATAGAGAAAAATCCACGGCGGCGATTGCTGTCGTCCACCACATCATCATGCACTAAAGTTGCGGTATGAATTAATTCGATAACCGAAGCTCCGCGATACGTTCTTTCGTTTACAGTACCGCCTGAAACCATTTTTGCAGTAAGAAAAACAAACATCGGACGCATTTGTTTTCCCTTGCGGTTTACGATATAATAAGTGATTCGGTTTAGTAAGGCAACCTTAGATGTCATCGACTCATGGAACTTTTTTTCGAAAAGTTCCATTTCGTTAAAAATAGGCTGCTTTATTTGAGACGTAATATTCATTTAGAGTCCAAATATACTATTTTAAATAAAAATACGTTGTGTATTTTAGGTTAGGATTTTAATATTTTATCTCTTAATCTAAAAACACCCACCAAAAATAGCTCTAACTAATACTGATTTGAATTCATTTATTTAAAAGAAGAACCCAAAACTATTTATTTATGAAAACAAAATTTTTATTACTTAGCACTTGTATTACTATGTCTTTTTTCATCGGCTGTAATTCTGATGAAAAAACAAATGATGGATCAGGAACAGCGATTACCAACGAGGAAATTATTACCAATTCTAAAATCGATGCCACTGTAGATGATGTTACCAATATTGCCGAAGATCAATTTACCTCACAACTAAATATAAATTCAAAATATAGCGGACCTAAAAAGAATTTTCTTCCAAGCTGCGCTACTATAACAACCGTTTTAACCAATAACACCTGGACAAAAACTGTTGATTTTGGTGTGGAAGGCTGTACTTTGAATAACGGAAATACGGTTAAAGGAAAAATGGTTGTTTCTTTTTCTAATGATTTTAGTTCTTCGACTCAAACTATTAGTTACACTTTTGAAGGATTTTATCATAATGGTAAAAAACTTCAGGGAAACAAAAGTATTGTTCGAACTATTAAAGAAACCAATTTACAGGTTACACCTCATCCTGTTTCTACCGCATCAATAGATTTAACGATTACGTTCGATGATGGCGGAGTTTATACCAGAAAAGGAACATTAGTCAAAGAAATGACCTCAGGTTACGACACTTGGTTTGATTGGGATGACAATGCTTTTGTAGTAACAGGAAGCGGTTCAACGACCTTCCCAAATGGAGATACCTACTCGGCAGAAATTACAACTCCTTTAGAGTTTAATGCTATTTGCAGAAAACCTTTTGCTGTAAAAGGAATTGTATCTATTACTAAAAATGGTGCTTCGGCAACTATAGATTACGGAAGCGGAGAGTGCGACTCTCTTGCTACAGTAACCAAAGACGGAGTTACTGAAGAAATTGATTTGAAAAAATAGAATCCTTTTTGCCCAAAAAAAGCATTAAAAATGAGGCTAACGCCTTGTTTTTAATGCTTTTTTTTTGTTGATATCCCAAAATGGTGCACGAACATATTTTTTCTTCCGATGAGATACTCCTAGCGGAGTATATTCTGGCGAGTATTTTTTTTACGCTTCTTTGTTGGCTAGTTGACCGCAAGCTGCATCTATGTCTTTTCCTCGGCTTCTTCTTACTTTTACCACCACTCCAATATTTTCTAAGGCTTTTATATAAGCCATAATAGCTTCTTCTGAGGCTTGCTGGAATTCGCCGTCATCAATTGGATTGTATTCAATTAAATTGACTTTGCAAGGCACATATTTACAGAACTTCACTAACGCATCAACCGAAGCTTTGTCGTCGTTGATTCCTTTCCAAACTACATATTCATATGAAATTTTGCTTTTGGTTTTTCTGTACCAATATTCTAAAGCTTCTCTTAGATCTTTTAAAGGAAAGTTTTTACTGAAAGGCATGATTCGCGCGCGTGTTTCATCAATTGCAGAATGTAATGAAACCGCTAATTTGAACTTCACATCGTCATCTGCCATTTTTTTGATCATTTTCGGAATTCCGGAAGTCGAAACCATAATTCGTTTCGGCGACATTCCTAAACCTTCTTCCGAAGTAATCATATCAATTGCTTTAATGACATTATTGTAATTCATTAAAGGCTCTCCCATTCCCATAAAAACAATATTCGAAAGTGGATGATTGTAATACAAACGACTTTCTTTATCGATAGCCAGAACCTGATCGTAAATTTCGCCCGGTTCAAGGTTACGCATTCTTTTTAATCTTGCAGTAGCACAGAAATTACAATCTAAACTACACCCAACCTGACTCGATACACAAGCTGTAGTTCTCGTTTCTGTTGGAATTAAAACAGATTCCACAACAAGTCCGTCATGAAGTCTCACGGCATTTTTTACAGTTCCGTCACTGCTTTTTTGCATGGTATCAACCTTAATATGATTGATTACAAAATTATTCTCCAGCATAGACCTTGTAGTTTTAGCTACATTAGTCATATCTTCAAAACTGTGAGCTCCTTTGCTCCACAACCATTCATAAACCTGATTTCCGCGAAAAGCTTTATCTCCATTTTCAACAAAAAAATCGCGAAGCTGGTCTTTTGATAAGGCGCGTATGTCTTTTTTCTCCATTTGCATGCTGCAAAGTTAATCACTTTTGTCATTTTTCTTTGCTTTTTAGATATATTCTTAAAATCTACTTCAAAAAAGACGAATCATCAAAGCTTTCGCAAAAAACACACAACTCCATAAAAGACAAATATTTACAACCGAAATTATTCTTCATAAATCCTACCTATATATAACCTCAACAATTCATCCTTTACAATAAAGATTTAATAAAACTTTTGTCATGATTTTTATCATTCCGTTTGTTTTATGTCAGTTCTAATTTTGATCCAAGAAATAAGGGTAATTCACAACCACTTCACCGAACACTCCTGATTAAAATTAACCTAACATAATTGAGATGAAAACAATTAAATCAATCCTATTAACGGTACTCTTCACAACAGCTACTTTACAAATAAATGCGCAAAGAACTTATAACGTAAACGCAAGTTCCACTTTTGAAGTTGCAGGAACTTCAACTGTACACGATTGGGTAATGAAATCCACAGAGGGAACCGGAACAGCCAACTTAACCATAAAAGATTCTAAACTAACTGAAATAAATAGCTTGAGCATTTCATTATTAGCAGAAAGCTTAAAAAGTTATAAAGCCAGTATGGATAAAGTGGCATATGAAGCTTTGGATACAGAAAATCATCAAAACATTGAATACGTTTTAAAATCTGCTACTAAAATTGACGATACCACTTGGAATCTTACAGGAGTTTATACAATTGCAGGCGTAAGCAGAGAATTTGTAACACAAGTAAGAGTGACCTATAATAATGGAACTTTTACCTTACAGGGTTCCAATCAAATCACTTTTGCCGATTTTGAAATGGCTCCGCCAAAAGCAGCTCTTGGTGTTGTAAAAGCGGGAAAAGACTTGACAGTAATCTTCAACATCATTTTAAGCTAAACAAAGCACTTTTTGATTGTTAAAAATCCTCCAAATTATCCCTAGGGATTCTTACTTCTAAAATCTTAAAAATTCATAATTCAACAAAATTCTACGTTCTTTTTTGCCTTAGTGATCGATTTCGTAAAAAATGAAAACGTTGTAGCTATTAAATACCTATTTAATAAAATTTTAACAATGATTTTTATCATGTATTTCTCTGATTTATAGGGGGATCTTTGATACAAGTTAAAACAACATTCTTAGTACTAAATAGAAACTGGCCGACTTATTAACTTATTTTTTTACAATAAAAAAAACATGACTAACATGAAAACAAGTACAATAAAATTTTTCGCATTAGTAACCGCTTTCTTCGGAATTACATCAATTGTTACTGCACAAAAATCATACAATTTAGACAGCAAATCTACTTTCTCTGTTGCAGGAACTTCAACACTTCACGACTGGGAAATGAAATCGGCTTCCGGAACTGGAACAGCATCCTTAAACATCGCTAGCGGAAAATTAACAGATATCGATGCATTAACCATAACCCTTCCGGCAGAAACCGTAAAAAGCGAGAAAAAAAGCATGGATAAAGTAGCTTATGAGACTTTAAAAACAGATAAAAATAAAAACATAAAATATGTTCTAAAATCTGCCGAAAAAGTAAACGAAACTACTTGGGAACTAACCGGAACTTACACCATTGCCGGAGTCAGCAAAGTGTATAAAACAACTGCAAAAACGACTGTTACAAAAGACGGTTTGAATCTGCAGGGATCTAATAAAATCACTTTTACAGATTTCGGAATGAAATCGCCAACTGCAATGCTTGGCACTATTAAAACAGGTCAGGACCTAACACTAAAATTTAATTTAAACTTTAATCTATAACCGCCATGAAGAAGATTTATATCCTATTTATTACATTAATAAGTACGTTTGCTGTTAATGCACAAGTTAGCTTTGGAAACATGCAAAACCAAATATCAAGAGGGAAAGACGGTATCAATGTTTTCGATGTACAAAAAGACACTAGAGAATTTAAAGGCCTTAGCATTGACCTTGGTGGTGCTTTCAACATGGATTTCCAGGCAACAAATTCATTCAACGACCAACCTGCCAGCATTACGACTACGACCACTACAGCTACTGGAACTACGACTAGATCAATTACAGGATATCGCTTAATGAATACTGAAAACAATTTTACTCTTCCTGCTGCTGATATGTATATTGGTGCTCAATTGTTTGACGGAGTAAGAGTGAATTTAGATGTTTATTTAGCTTCAAGACACCACAATGATTCTTATGTAAAAGGTGGATACTTACAAATTGACAAGTTAGACTTCATCAAAAAAGACTTCCTGGCTGATTTCATGAAATATGCTACCATTAAAATTGGACAAATGGAGAACAATTTTGGTGATGCTCACTTTAGAGGTTCTGATAATGGTAATACAATCCGAAATGCATTTGTTGGGAACAACGTGATGTATTCTTTCACTACAGAAATGGGTATGGAAGTTTACTATAACAGAAATGGATTGGTAAGTATGTTAGGTGTTACGAATGGTAATTTAAATCAAAGTAATGAAGAAGTTTTTTATACTAACGGACCAAATACTAACACAACACACAGCCCTTCAATTTTAGCTAAATTGGGTTATGACAAACAGCTTAATGAAGATTTAAGAGTGAGATTAACCGGTTCTCTTTATCATAATGCAAATCTGGGTAACGCAAACATATATTCTGCTAACAGATCAGGGTTTGGTTATTGGGGTATCTTGAACAACAACGCTTATAAAAATACCATTACTAAGACCGATGCTAGTGGGAATGTTATTTCTACAACTACGACTGATGTGGCTACTACTTTTAGTAAAACATCTACTCCGGAGGCAACGTTCAACCCTAATTTTAAAAACTGGGCAACTACCTATATGATTAACCCTTTTGTGAAATATAAAGGACTTGAATTCTTTGGAACAATCGAATTAGCTTCAGGAGGAGATAAAGCTGGTACTGATGACAAACGTACTGCTAATCAATATGCTTCAGAGCTTATTTATAGATTTGGAAATACTGAACAATTCTATATCGGAGGAAAATACAATACCGTATCCGGAAAATTATCTAATGCTGATGCTAAAAAGGTTACCGTAGATAAATTTGAAGCAAGTGCTGGCTGGTTTATGACTAAAAACATCTTAGCTAAATTGAACTACGTGAATCAAAAATATAAAGACTATTCACAATTTACAGGAGATCCTGCTACTGGAAATCTAAACAACTTTTATGGTGGTAAATTTGAAGGTTTAGTATTCGAAGCAACCATTGCATTCTAATATAAAAAAATGAAAACGAGATTTCAAATATTAATTATGGGTTTAGTACTATTCTTTTTACTAGGAAGTGCTAAACCCACTTTTTTCCCAGAAGATAGCGCTGTGGTAATTAATAAAATTAAAATAGAAATCACAGGACTATCTACAGTTGGCAAATACAATTGCTCTAATACCTTTACTATAAAGGATACGGTTTATGTTAACTGCATTAAAAAAAATACGTTTAATACCGAAATTAAAATGTCTGACTTTGATTGCGGCAACAAAATCATGACCAAAGATTTACAGGGAACGGTCAAAGTAAAAAAATTTCCAAACAGTACGGTTTCGATTTCGGACATCAAACCAAGCGGTAAAAATTACAAATGCAGATTGAATTTCTACATTACAGACAAAACTTTAAAATACAAGGACTTCATTTTATACAACACTGATGATAAAATTCAGGGAACACTTAATTTAAAATTCTCTGATATCGAATTAGAACCGCCAGTAAAAATGGCTGGATTAATCAAAGTAAAAGATGATATTGTAATCAATTTCAGTCTGTATAAAAAGTGATTTTTTTCTCTAATAAAAAATTAAACAGCACGATAACAAAAATTAAAAATTTGGCACAGGAATTGTTTTGCTCTCAAAAGAAAAATAATCTTACAAAGAGCTCAATCATTTTAAAATTTGTACTTTTATTTTTCAGCCATATAACCTTTAAGTTTTATCAACCTAAAAAAAAATGTAATTATGAAAAAACAAATTTTAAGTTTAGCTGTCGTTGCTTTATTAGCATTTGCTGTTCAATCATGCGAGAAAAAAGAAAACAAACCTGCAGAAGACGAATTAACTCTTGGCAACAAAGTAGATTCTCTTACCACTGACATCGAAGAAGTAAAAGACAGCGCCGTAAGCAAGGCAGAAAGTGCTGCTACTAAAGCAAAAGATGCAACAGAAACTGCTGCTCAGGATGTAAAAAACGCGACTAAAAAAGCCGCTGAAGATGTAAAAGACGCGACTAAAAAAGGCGCTGAAAAAGTAGAAAATGCTGCTAAAGCTGCCAAAGACGGAACTGTAAAAACAGCTAAAGAAGTAAACGAAGCTTTGAAAAAATAAATTAATAAAAGCTAATAAACGAAAACCATTCGCTACAACGAATGGTTTTTTTATGCGCAATAGTTCGTTACTATTTTTTGTATTTTTGCATTTGAAATTACAAGATACTACAACATGCATTTTATATCACAAGAACTCGAAGATTATATCGAACAGCATTCTGAAAATGAACCGGAATTATTAGCGAAACTCAACAAAGAAACCTACCAGAAAATACTTTTGCCGAGAATGTTAAGTGGCCACTTTCAGGGACGTGTTTTGAGTATGTTATCCAAACTAATTCGTCCTGTTAATATTCTGGAAATTGGAACTTATACCGGTTATGCTGCTTTATGTTTATGTGAAGGAATGCAGGAAAACGGACAATTACACACGATTGATATTAAAGAAGAATTGGTTGATTTTCAGCGAAAGTATTTTGATGCATCACCTTGGGGAAAACAAATTTTTCAACATTTAGGTGAAGCCGTAAATATTATTCCGGATTTAGATCTAAAATTTGATTTGGTTTTTATTGATGCTGACAAGGAAAACTATCTCAATTACTGGGAAATGATTGTTCCAAAGATGAATAAAGGCGGTATTATTTTGTCTGATAATGTTTTATGGAGTGGAAAAATTTTAGAACCGGTTCATCCAAATGATGTTAGCACAAAAGTACTTTTAGAATACAATCAGCTTTTGAAAGATGATCCTAGAGTCGAGACGGTTTTACTGCCTATTCGTGATGGGTTGACGGTGAGTAGGGTTTTATAATTTTTCAGTTTCTAAGTTGCTAAGATGCTGAGATTCTAAGTTTTTTCTTTTCAGATTTCAAAAATGATTCACTCAAAACAAATTCATAGCGAAGGTTTTTCAATTATAAATAATGTTTTTACTGAAAATGAGATTGAAAATTTGATCTCGTTAATTGAAAATGCAACCCAAAAAGATTCTGATAATGCTACTTTCAGAAAATCACAAGATTTATTTGCCATCAGACAATTTCATAAAGAAGTTCCTGAGACTTTAGCTTTTATTTTTAATGAAAATTTAAACGAAATTATCGAATCCAATTTTGGAAAGGGATATTTCATAACCAAATCAATTTATTTTGATAAACCTGAAAAATCAAACTGGTTTGTGGCCTATCATCAGGATTTGACTATTTCGGTAGACAGAAAAATTGAAGTTGAGAATTTTGAAAATTGGACTTTAAAACAAAATCAATTTGCGGTTCAGCCTCCAACAGAAATTTTAGAAGATAATTTTACCATTAGAATTCATATTGATAAAACCACAAAAGACAATGGCGCTTTGAAAGTCATTAATAATTCCCATTCAAAAGGAATAATCCGAATTGAAAATTTGGATTTTGAAAATGAAAAAGAAACCATTTGCGAAGTAGACAAAGGCGGTATTATGATTATGAAACCACTACTTTTTCACGCTTCAAACAAAACCACAAATAACGAAAGAAGAAGAGTTATTCATATTGAATTCAGTAAACAACAACTCCCTAACGGTTTAGAATGGAGTGAAAAAACAATTTTTCAGAATTAGTTCTCATAAAAAAACCTCCAGCTTTAACTGGAGGTTTTTTTATAATTTGAAATTTTTCCAATTTTGTTAGCGTCTCTACAGGAAATCTTACCGAAAAAAATCTTAGAATCTTAGCGACTCAGTATCTTAGCATCTTTAAAAAAAAATCTATCCCGGAAAATACTGTGGTTTCAATCTTTTGTAAACCAAATAGATTAAGAAACCGAAAACAGCTCCAAAGAAATATCCTGCTAGAATATCACCCGGATAATGCAATCCTAAATAAATACGGCTGTAAGCAAAAATTAGCGGCCATAAGAATAGGAAACCTAAATATTTAAAGTATCGTTTTAAAACCAAAAATAAGAATGTTGCAACAGCCATGGTATTAGCCGCATGTCCTGAGAAAAAACTAAACGATTTTCTGACCTGAACAACTCTGATGATTGAGTTTACTTCCGGATCATTACATGGACGTAAACGTTGGAAAGTGTGTTTGAACAGATTACAAGTCTGATCTGTAAAAGCAATCAAAATAGCTATAAAAAGCAATAAATACAGGGTTTGTTTTCCTCCTATTTTTTTATAAATAAGATAGAACAGCAATATAAAAAATGGCGTCCAATACAACTGATTTGTAATAATCAGCCAAAGTTTATCGTAAGTTTCAGAACCTAATCCGTTAAGAAATATTAAAAGATCTTTATCTAATTCCTGTATTTTTTCAAGCATTATCTTTGGCGTTTTATAGGTCCTGAAAGAGAGTCAATATCTTCTTTTACTTTTTCGATTTCATTTGTGGTATCTCCTAAAAGATTTCCTGTATCTCCAAGCAAATTCGATTTTGCATTATTAATTTCGGCATTAATGTTTCCTGTAAGATCATTCAAAGATTTAGAATCAAGACCGTTGGCCTCTGCTCCTTTTTGAATTTCACTTTTGATATCATTAGTTGCATTTTTTAACTGAGCCATAGCTTTACCCATTGTACGAGCGATTTCAGGCACTTTATCTGAACCAAAAAGCATTAGTACTATAAATAGAATAAAAACTAATTCTCCTCCTCCTATACCAAACATAACTTTTATTTTTTGTTGTCGCAAAGATATTAAATTTTGCAGCTTAGAGTTTTAAAATTAACTTAAAAAGTCCTTTAAAATACATTTCTTAAAAAGAAAAAAGCTCATCAAGCTTTTAATACCTGATGAACTTTTTAATGTTCTTTTATTTTGATTTTAGTCAAATTTTGATTTTGTTTCTGCCTTAGGCCAAGAATTATTAGTTACATCGATATCTGCTGTCAGCAATTTTGGATCGATTTGAATACTCTTAATCGCTTTTGTTGTTGCGTACACTTTCTTAGCCGTTTCGTTACTCTTTCTCCAGATTTGTGCCGGATACTGGTAACTATCTTTAGAACCGTCTTCATAAGTAATCTCAACTAAAATTGGCATAATCATTCCGCCTGGTTTATTGAATTCTACCTCATAGAAATATTTAGGCGATTTGATGCTTGCTTTTTCTTCAGCTGTAAAAGTCTGATCTACATAATCTGCCAATGGCTTGAAATCTTCAATTTTTAAAGCTTTTTTCTTAGATTGATTAACCTCTGTATTATCTCCCGCAACTAAGTACACAAAAGGTCCTTTTTCATATCCAAAACGTCCTTTTCTCACTTTGACATCTTTAAGATCTGCTGTTGGAGTATCTGAAACGTAATATTGTTTTACATCTTTAATTCCGATATCAACAAAATCCGTTGAGTAAAACCAACCTCTCCAAAACCAGTCTAAATCTACTGCAGAAGCATCTTCCATCGTTCTAAAGAAATCTTCAGGAGTCGGGTGTTTGAATTTCCATCTGTTTGCATATGTTTTAAAAGCATAATCAAACAATTCTCTTCCCATCACCACTTCTCTCAAAATATTAAGACCTGTAGCCGGTTTCCCGTAAGCATTATTTCCAAATTGGTGAATTGTTTCAGAATTCGACATAATTGGCTCTAAAAACTTCTGGTCACCGCTCATATAAGGGACAATATTTTTAGCTGGTCCTCTTCTTGACGGGAAATTTGGATCTAATTCCTGCTCAGCTAAATATTCTAAAAATGAATTCAATCCTTCATCCATCCATGTCCATTGACGTTCGTCCGAATTTACAATCATCGGGAAGAATGTGTGACCAACTTCATGAATAACAACGCCAATCATTCCGTTTTTAACTTCTTTGCTAGTCACACCATTTTCGTCAGGACGACCATAATTCCAGCAAATCATTGGATATTCCATTCCCTGATCTTCTGCAGAAACTGAAACTGCTTTTGGATAAGGATAATCAAAAGTGTGAGATGAATAACTTTTTAAAGTATGCGCAACCACCATGGTAGAAGTTTCTCCCCAAAGTGGATTTGCTTCTTTTGGGTAAACAGATTCTGCCATAACAGTTCTGTTTCCAATTTTCACAGCCATTGCATCGTAAATGAATTTTCTAGAAGAAGCGATTCCAAAATCACGAACATTTTTTGCACTGAATTTCCATGTTTTTTTCTTTTCAGAAAACCCTTTTTCTGCTGCTTCTGCTTCTGCCTGAGTAACAATAACTACAGGTTTGTCAAATGATTTCTGAGCTTGCTCGTAACGTTTAACTTGTTCAGCAGTAAAAACCTCGCTTCTATTCGTTAATTCCCCTGTAGCATCAATTACGTGATCCGCAGGAACTGTAATATTTACATCAAAGTTTCCGAAAGGAAGAGCAAACTCTCCACTTCCCCAAAACTGCATATTCTGCCAGCCTTCTACATCATTGTAAACTGCCATTCTTGGATAGAACTGAGCGATAACATACAGTTTGTTTCCATCTTTTTCGAATAATTCATATCCTGATCGCCCGCCTTCTTTTCTGTAATTATTGATATTGTACCACCATTTTATAGAAAACGAAATTTTTTCACCAGGCTTTAAAGGAGAAGCCAAATTAATACGCATCATTGTTTCGTTGATAGTATATGACATTGCGTTTCCTTTTGCATCTTTTACCTGCTCAATATTAAAACCACGCTCTAAATCCTTTTTCAAATATTTAGAAGAAAAACCTTCAAGCGGCAAAACCTGATTAATTTTTTCACCTTCCGCCAATGAAGTTTGTCCGTTTGCCCTAGCCTGATTTTGATCCAGCTGAACCCATAAGTATTCCAGACTGTCTGGCGAATTATTACTATAAGTTATAGTTTCAAATCCGCTTAATTTTGATTTTTTATCATCCAGTTCAACATCGATTTTATAATCTGCCTGTTGTTGGTAATAAGCTGGTCCCGGAGCTCCGGACGCAGTACGAAACATGTTTGGAGTTGCCAACAAATCATACATCTGACTGAACTTGTTCGTGTCATATTTCCCCTGCTGCCTTGTAGGTGTGGTTGTTGCCTTTTCCTGCGCAATCAGCATTGCCGGAAAAAGCAATAATAATGAAATTTTTTTCATAAAAATTTAATGGTAATTTATCAGGTCGTGAAAATAACAATTAAAACAATAATTATACAACCTCATTAATACTTTAACACTTCTTTCCTTGAAGATTCTGTAAAAAGAACACTCCTTTTAGTATCAAATGCTGTAATATGTGTAATGTTTTGCTGCTCTCCGTTCCAATCCACTAAAATAGTATTTGAAATTTCCAGCGTTTTAAATTTATCAATGTCTTTAATTCTGGAATAACATACCAAAACATCATCCGCTTCTACTTCTTTTGATAAGAAAGTTATGATTTTAGACTGACCATTAACTTTAATTGAAAAATGCTCTGAAAGATATTTTTTTAATAATTCCACATCTTCCGGCCTTTCTTTACTTGTTCCTACAAAAGTTTTTTTGTGATACTTCTTTTCCATCGCATTATTTAAATCATCAATAAAAATACGGGAGGTAATTTGCAGCATCTTTTTTTCGGCAGCATAATTTACCTGAAAAACACCAACATAAAATTTATGAAATGTGAATGCAGAAGATAAAACAAACAAAACAGCAAGTAAAAAGTAAACTAATCTATTTTTCATTTTTGCGCAGCCACTGCTTTCTTAAATTCTTTATTCTTATTGACCATAAAATCCATCAACTGAAATTTCTGATCCGGATTAACAAGTTCTTTTGAATGCGGATCGTTTGAGCAATACATTAAAAACAATTCAATTTCATCCTGCTTAAGACCAAGTGTTTTGCTATAAAAATCTTTTGTAAAATTATCTTTAGCATATTCTACAAAAGCAATATCTGTAATTTCTTCCTCTTTAACTTCTTCTTTTTTACTCAGAAGCTTTTTAACATCTTTAAAGATTCGCACAAAATCAGTTCCGTATTTTATGGTTTGATCAGAAAGCATAGCTTTGTTTTCCGGCGAGGATAAATTATCATCTTCAAACTGCATGTCTACAATTCCCTGAGAACCGCCTTTCAGCGACTTAACTTTCAATTCTTTATGAACAACAACCTCTTTCAATTGATTATTCACTAAATCTAATTTTGCTTTAAAAAGAACCTCAGCACAATCTTTTTCTGTTAAAACGATTTTTTTTGATTGAAATGTCAGACCAGAGAATAACAAAGTATCTTTTGGCTGCGCCATAATATCAAACAAACCACCAGCACCAATAAAGGTCCGAACATTTGCATTAATATTCATCACATAACCACTTTCTATGGCTAAAAAATCATTGATAACCTGACCGTGTAATGGTTTCCTGAAACCGTTTTGCCCTAATACAAATTGACAAAATAAGCAGACAACGAGTACTCCTAATTTATTTTTCATTTTCGAGAATTGTTAGATATTTTCTTGCTAGATCTGTGATTAAAAACATACTCATTGTTTTGTTTTTAGTATTCAAAGATACAGCAAAATCGGCATCTTCCACACAAAATAATTGAAATCCTTTGATATCATCAACCGGAATTCGCAATCTGTCTGTGTAATAATTCTCATCAAAAAGATATTCCAACTTTCTAAAAAGCGCTTCTTTTTTCTCTACTTTCACCTCTTTTTTCAACATTGTTGTGCGTCCCGAAATTGCATTCAGAAGTTTATCTACAGATGTCGAAGTAGCCGTGTAAACTTTGCGTTCTGCAGGGGTATATTTTTTTTGTCCGTATGGAATAATCCCCAGATTTTCTGCCGTTATATTAGCATTTTCGTTTACTACCACCTCTTTCAATTCAACTTCTTTAGCTGTCATTTTTATCAATAACAGACTAGAAAGCAAATCATTAGCAGTCACCCTATACTTAACAGGGTTTAAATTTACAGCAGAAAACACCAAAACCTCCCCTTCACGCACCGCAATCGAAAAATTGCCATCGGAATCTGAAACTGTTGCAACCTGAGTTGCATTATTAATAATATTCACTCCTTCTATCGGAGTTGATTGCTCCATTACTCTTCCTGGCAATACTTTCATATTACCGGTTTGCCCAAAAACGATTTGAACAAAAGCCAACAAAACAATAGTCGATATTACTTTACTTATTCTCACTCGCAATTATTTCTTTATACTTCACTGCCAGTTCTCCCAAAAGGAACTCGGTTGAAGTTTTATTTTTAGAATTCAAAATTGCAGTAAATTTTTCATTATCCACAGCATAATATTCAAATCCTTTCACATATTCTGCAGGGATTTTTAATCTGTCAATAAAATGCTCCAGACTAAACATATTTTCCAAAAGCCTCATAAAAAATTCTTTTTTCTCAACAGCCACTTCTTTTTTCAACATAGCAGTTCTTCCTGAGAAAAAATTCAGCAAAGGATCGGCAGAAATAGATCCCCCTGCCATAGTTCCTGCATTTGCGGTGGCATTTAGAGCTGTTGCTGTCTGCAATTTCCTTTCAGCGGCAGTATATTTTCTTTGCCCTTCCGGAATTACACCTAAACTTTCTGCATTAATATTGTCATACCTCTTAATCACTACTTCCTGTAACTGATACATCACCATATTGAGAGAAACAGTAAAATTAAGATTTGAAAAATCTTCTTGTTTCAGCATAATCCTTTTTTCCTTAAAAGCTATTGAAGAAAAAACCAGAACATCATCTGCTTTAGCTAAAATTGAAAATGATCCGGAAGCATCCGAAGTTACAGTTTCTTCTGTTTGTGCATTAATAACATAAACCCCTTCAACATTTGAAGTGCTTGAAGTTATTTTACCATTAAAAACAGAACGATCCTGAGTTTGAGCTAAACATGCCTGACCCGCTATAACAACCAAAAAACAAGTGATTTTCTGAAACAAAATGAAATAAATTAAAAATATTCTTAAAACGGTAAAAATATCTTAATCTCATCCAAATTTAATACTAAGGAGTTGGTAAAAATATGTTAATTAAAATCATAAAATAACAACACCAAAACCGAGTTTTTAATACCTTTAACCAACAAATATTTGAGATAAAAAATCATGAAAAGCATTATTATTGCAAGCACCTCTACTTTACACGGAGGAAAATATTTAGAATATATTTTACCAACTTTAGAATCACATTTTAAGAATTGCAAAACCATACTATTTATTCCTTACGCACGTCCCAGCGGCATATCACATGATGAATACACGCAAAAAGCAAAAGAAGCTTTTTCGTCAATTAACATAGAAGTTAAAGGAATCCATGAATTTGAAAATCCGCAGGAGGCTATAAAAAATGCAGAAGGGATTTTTACAGGAGGCGGCAACACATTTTTATTAGTTACACAACTTTACAAAAACAACGTCATGCAATTACTTTCTGAAACAGTAAAAAACGGAACTCCATATTTAGGATCTAGCGCTGGAAGTAATATTTGCGGCCTGTCAATGCAGACAACAAACGACATGCCTATAATTTACCCTCCAAGTTTCCAGACATTAGGATTAATTCCGTTTAATTTAAATCCGCATTATCTGGATGCCGATTTACAATCCAAGCACATGGGAGAAACCCGTGAAACCAGAATTAAAGAATTTCACGCATTCAACTCTATTCCAGTTTTAGGCTTAAGAGAAGGAAGCTGGCTGGAAGTAAAAGGAGAAAAAATCACTTTGAAAGGAAATCTGAAAGCAAGGCTTTTTAAACAAAACCAAACTCCCGAAGAACTAGAACCAGAAAGCGACTTAAGCAATCTGAATTAAAAATTTAAATATTTTAAATTCCAAATTCCAAACTAAAAACAAATAATTGCAAAATTGGAATTTGGAATTTGCTTAATCCCCAACTTTTGAACCTGATCCGGTTTTTGTATTGATCCACCTGATCCCTGATCCCTTTTCATTTTGATGTAAAAACAAAAAAGCCTCAAACAGTGTTTGAGGCTTTTGAAGAGCGAAAGACGAGGCTCGAACTCGCGACAACCAGCTTGGAAGGCTGGAGCTCTACCAACTGAGCTACTTTCGCATTAACAGGGTGCAAATATAAATAATTTAATTTTCAAACCAAATAAAAATCAAAAAATATTTATTTTTGACAAAGAAATCAAAACTTAATTATTTAGATTTCTTAGAGCGAAAGACGAGGCTCGAACTCGCGACAACCAGCTTGGAAGGCTGGAGCTCTACCAACTGAGCTACTTTCGCATTGGTGGTGCAAATATAGAAAGAAAGTTCAGTTAAAAACAAGCTTTTGGGCAAAAAAAATTAATAAAAAACAACATTTTTTTATAACTAATTTAAAATTAAAAAGTTATAAATTCGCTATTTTTAAAAAAAATCATGATTACAATTAAAGAAATTCCATCAAAAGAAACTTATGCTGTTCGTCAACCCGTTTTAAGAAAAGGAAAGCCAATCGAAAGTTGCATCTTTGATGGAGATGATCTGGAAACGACGCATCATTTCGGATTATTTGATGATGAAAATTTAACAGGAATTATTTCGTTATTCGAAAAAATCAATCCTATATTTGCCGAGCGAAATCAAGCCCAGATTCGAGGAATGGCAGTTTTAGAAAACCATCAAAAAAAAGGATTTGGAGAAGCTTTGGTAAAACATTGTGAAACCTACTGCAATGAAAACAAAGTCGATTTGATTTGGTTTAACGCCAGAACAGCAGCTGTTGGCTTTTATCAAAAAATGAATTACCAGCCCCAAGGTGATGCTTTTGATATTAAAGACGTTGGCGAACATTATTTGATGTTTAAAAAACTATAATATGAAGAAACTTTACTCTTTAGTAGTAATATGCATTTTTGTGAGTTGTAAAAAAGAAACTCCTAAACCGACTCCGATTATCAAAAAACCGGTGCCGGCCATTATACTTACTGACGAAAGAAAAGTTGAAATAGATACTGCCGCAATAGGCACTTTTAAAAGCGAAACGCTTAAGCAATTTTATATTGCTTCTGAAAACCAAACCGTTTGGGGAAATCTTGCAAAGAGAAAATACGTTTTAGCTCAATTAGAAAATTCAGATAAATTAGGATTAAACCCTGAAGACTACAAAGCTTCTCAGTTAAAAAAATTCGAAAGTAAAATTGGTAAACTAAATGATAAAGATTTAGCAACTTACGATATTTTACTTACGTACAATTTCGAAAAATACCTAAGCCATTTATACAAAGGAAAACTAGATCCTAAAAAACTCTACAATAACTGGGATCTGGATGAAAAGGAATTTGACGTTAACAATGTTCTTATTAAAGCTTTCAATAAAAACAAATTAGACAGCATTGTAGACAACATTCAGCCTAAAACACAAACCTACAAACAACTATTAAAAGCACTGGAAATCATTAATACTTTTCCGGACGACAACATCAATACTATTGAATCTGTGGAGAAAATTGTTTTAAACGATACCAATTCCGCTCTAATCAATATCAAAAAAAGGCTTTTATACTGGAATGATATGTCTGGCAGAAAAGACAGTCTTACAAAGATTTATGACAATAAGACTTTTGAAGCCGTTAAACAATTCCAGGAAAGACACGGGCTTGCTTCTGACGGAGTAATTGGTATTGGCACAATTAAGGCTTTAAATTATTCAAAAGAAAAAAGAAAGGAACAAATTATTGCTAATTTAGAGCGCTGGAGATGGTATCCATCTGAACTGGCAGAGAATTATTTTATTATCAATATCCCTGACTACAGCCTAAATGTTGTTGAAAATCAAGACACTACTTTGGTTAGAAATGTTGTTGTAGGAACCAGTAAAAGAAGAACTCCTGTTATAACTTCTTTCTTGAAAACGGTGGTTTTTAATCCGACCTGGACTGTTCCACCTACAATTTTAAAAGAAGACGTTGTTCCGGCAATGAAACGAAACCGAAATTATTTAGCTAAGAAAAATATCACTATTTATGACACATCAGGAAATGTTGTAGATCCAGTTTCATGGAATGAAAATAAGCCAAACAATTATCGTTATGTACAAAGTCCCGGATATTCCAACTCATTAGGCTTAATGAAAATCTTGTTTCCAAACCATCATAGCGTTTACCTGCACGATACCAATCACCGCAACATTTTCGGCCGAAATAATCGTTCGATGAGTTCCGGATGTGTACGTGTTGAAAATCCGTTAGAATTGGCGCAGCATATTTTGGACGTTGACGGAACCTGGCCTCAGAACAGAATTGATACCATTATAGCTTCTAAGAAAACCATGAGTTTCAAAATCACGAAAAAGTATGCCTTGTATCAATGGTACTGGACAGCTTGGAGCAAAAAAAATCAGCTCTTGTTCAGAGCTGATATTTATAATTTAGATTCGGATTTATATGCTAAACTAAGAAATTAGCCTTTCTTCCATCGTAAAACTTCTTGAAGGATGATAAATATACAAACACGATTTATCTTTAATGGTTTCAATTATTTCATCAGTCAATTCAACTGGAACTGCAGGACAGCCTTGGCTTCTGCCTAATCTTTTATGATCTCTGATAAAAGATTCGGAAACATAATCTGCACCATGCATTACAACACCTCTTTGACGCGCATTGTCATTCACACCATTTTCCAAACCGTCTAAACGCAATGAAGCACCATGTTTTCCCTGATAAATTTCGCCTGTGGCATAAAATCCTAAACTACTTTTAAATGAAGAATTCAGATTTGAAAATGCCGTAGCAAACTCTTCACCTGTATTTCTTCCGTGAGCCACAAGAGAATTAAACAAGATAGTGTTAGTTGTCAAATCAATCACCCACAGACGTTTTGTGTTTGATGACAAACTGAAATCAATAAGAGTCAAAATGTTTTTCTTAATAACTCCTTTTTCTTTCAACAAATAAAATCCCTTTAAAGCTTCTGTAAAAGTTTTAAATTCCGGCATTTTAAAATTGTTTGAATTTAGGGCATTGTAAACGCTTTCAATTTTAGAATCAACTGTTACTTTTTCAACTTTTGCAATCGACTTTACAATAGCGTTCTTTTTAAGATCTGTAGTGTTTTTTGAATCTTTTCCAAAAGACAATAACAAAAACACAAATAGCGGATAAATTTTGTAAATCATTGAATTTCTTTAGGTTAAACAAAAATTTGGGTATCGCAAAAGTATAAAAAATTCATTCCTTGCAAAATATAAGCCTGATTTTCAGGCGTTTTTTGTTTAAACTTTAACATAATTAACATAAAAATGCTATTTCTGTAAGATTTTTTTCTCACGCTAAAAAACATAACATTTTTGTCATTTTTCTTAAAAAAACATCAAAAAGTGGAAATCTTGAAACTAAAACCTGATTAAGTAAAACAAATTGATATAATAATTTTCTAACTTCTTAGGCTTTCTGTCTCATACGCACTATTTTATTGAACAGAATCCTGTCAAAAACAAAGCTAAAAAGAGAACTTAGTGTGAATTAATTTTAAAAAATAAAGACTTCTATAATTAAATTAATATTTTTTATCTGAGTTCATTTTATTAAACATAAATATGCACCGGTTCTCTCCCGCAAAGTTTAGAAATGCCTTATCTTTGTAGAAAACAAAAATATAATGAACAAAAAAGTTATCCTTATGATTTTAGACGGTTGGGGAAAATCTCCTGACCCTAAAGTATCTGCAATAGACAATGCAAATGTTCCTTTTATAAACAGTCTTTACAAAAACTACCCAAGCGCTCAACTTAGAACTGACGGTTTAAATGTTGGTTTACCTGAAGGACAAATGGGAAACAGTGAGGTTGGGCACATGAACCTTGGTGCCGGAAGAATTGTATACCAGGATTTAGCCAAAATTAATTTAGCTGTAGAACATAAAACTTTAGCAAAAGAGCAAGTTTTGATTGACGCCTTTACTTATGCTAAAGAAAACAATAAAAAAGTACACTTTTTAGGATTAGTTTCAGATGGTGGTGTTCACTCACATACTTCACACCTTCGTGGCTTAATCGATGCTTCTCAGGAATATGGTTTAGATCAGGTTTACATTCATGCTTTTACAGACGGACGTGACGTTGATCCAAAATCCGGAGCAAAATATATTCATGATCTTGATGATTACATTAAAGATACTCCTGTAAAAATTGCTTCAATTATCGGTCGTTACTATGCAATGGACCGTGATAAAAGATGGGAACGTGTTAAATTAGCTTATGATCTTGTTGTAAACGGCGTTGGAACTCCATCAACAAATGCTGTTGCAAGTGTTCTTTCAAGCTATGAGAAAGACGTTACAGATGAATTTATTGAGCCAGTAGTTATTGTTGACGAAAATGCAAAACCTCTTGCTACAATTGTAGAAGGCGATGTTGTAATCTTCTTTAACTTTAGAACTGACAGAGGACGTGAACTTACTGAGGCGCTTTCTCAGCAAGATTTTCACGAACAAAACATGCACAAACTAAACTTGTACTATGTAACGTTGACTAATTACGACGAAACATACCAAAACGTAAAAGTGGTTTACAATAAAGATAATATTACCGAAACTCTTGGCGAGGTTTTAGAAAAAGCAGGCAAAAAACAAATCAGAATTGCGGAGACTGAGAAATATCCACACGTAACTTTCTTCTTTTCGGGAGGAAGAGAAACTCCTTTTGAAGGCGAAGAAAGAATCTTAAGAAATTCTCCTAAAGTTGCCACTTACGATTTAAAACCAGAAATGAGCGCTTACGAATTGGCAGATGCTCTTGTTCCTGAATTGAACAAAGGTGAAGTTGATTTTGTTTGCTTAAACTTTGCCAACGGTGACATGGTGGGACACACCGGAATTATGGAAGCAGCTATTAAAGCTTGTGAAGCAGTTGACGCTTGCGCTAAAAAAGTAATTGATGCTGCTCTTGCAAATGATTACACTACAATCGTAATTGCGGATCACGGAAACTGCGAAACGATGATTAACCCTGACGGTTCTCCAAATACGGCTCACACCACAAACCCAGTGCCGATTATTTTAGTTGACAAACAGCTAAAAAGCATTCAGGATGGTGTTTTAGGTGATATTGCTCCAACAATTTTAGAATTGATGGGTGTACAACAGCCAAATGCAATGACTTGTCATTCGTTATTGTAAAAATATTTTTCTTTTAAAAAAAAGAGGCAAACTTTTAAAATTTGCCTCTTTTTTTACACCCAATTTTGTCATTTCTCCTTTCAGTCGAAATGGCAAAAATTACGAATATCTTATTATAAAAATAAATGATACAACTGTTCTACACCATAAATAATAAGTCCGATAACACCCCCAACTAAAGTTCCGTTGATTCTGATGTATTGAAGATCTTTTCCAATTTCCAGTTCCAATTTTTCAGAAACCTCTTTTCCATCCCAGGATTTTACAGTTGAAGAAATCAGGTCGCCAATTACTTCTTTATTATTCAAGAGAACAGAAAGCAAATCATTTTTGATGAAATTATTGATTTTATCAATCATTACAGGATCTTCTTTGATTCCGTTTCCAAAGGTTTGAATTAAACTCGAAATACTATTTTTGATGGAAGATTCCTCTCCTTTATCCAAATCATTTGTAATCGAGAGTTTGATTTCGTCCCAAATTCCATTGATGTAATCCTGAACTTCTTTTTTTCCAACGAAACCTAAAATCATATCGTTGATTTTAACTCTCATTTCTTCTGAGTTTTTTACTTTCTCTAAAAAGTCAAAAATATATTCATCAATCTTTAAACGAACTGCACTTTCAGGCTTTTTGGCTTCATTTAAAAAATCCTGTAAACCATTAAAAACACCTTCGGTAATACTTTTATCGGCTAAACCAAAACTTAAAAGTGGCGTGGAAGCTTTTACTTTCTGCCTAATTAAATCTTTGTTATTGGTTAATTCAGCACTCATTACTTCCAAAAGATTCGTCAGCATCTGATTTTTTAAATCTCCCTTTTGAAGAGGTTCTAAAGCAACGGCAACCCAATTTCCAAAATTTATTCCTTCCATTTTTTCCTTAAACTGAACCTGAATAAATCTTTTGACATCCTCATCTTTAATGGTTCTTAAAATCCCCGGAATGATATTTACTGCAACAACATTGGCAATTTTAGCTGCATTTTCTTCCTGCGAAAGCCAATCAGAAGCTTTGGTTGCAAAATTGAATTCGTCGAGTTTAATTTCTAGCTTCTCCCGATTCAGAAATTCTTCTGAAACAAAATTTCCAAGATTCTCCCCTATTTCATTTTTCTTGGTCGGAATAATAGCTGTATGCCAAATCGGAATTCCCAACGGATGACGAAACAACGCCACAACCGCAAACCAATCGGCAATTCCACCTACCATTGCGGCTTCACTAAAAGCCTGCAGCATCGGAATTTTAAAATAAATTGCTATGATAAAAAGCAAGACTGCAATTCCTAAAAGCGACAAAGCAAATCGCTTCATTTTCTTTAAAGCCTTAGCTTTTTCTATATCCTGATCTGTAACAGTTTCCATAATTACATACGTTTTTACTACTAATTTAGGGCTTTTTTCTGAGACCGTTCTTCATTCTTTGTCTTTAAATAGCCACGAATTCACGAATTTTATTTAAAAATTAATTCATTAATTCGTGCAATCTGCATTTTTAAAAGTTTTGTTTTGAGATAATTCGTGAATTCGTGGCAGAAAAAAATAACTCAAAAAAAATTAATTAAAAATTGTACTTTTGCCAACTGAAAATCTGAAAAAATATGATCATCCAAAAAACCAGAGAGGAAATCGAATTGATGCGCGAAAGTGCTTTAATCGTATCAAAAACATTAGGAATGATTGCTTCTGAAATTAAAGAAGGAGTGACTACATTATATCTTGACAAATTAGCTGAAGAATTTATTCGTGATCACGGTGCTGTACCAAGTTTTCTTGGTCTGTATGATTTCCCGAATTCGCTTTGTATGAGTCCAAATGCTCAGGTTGTTCACGGTATTCCTAATAATGTTCCTTTGAAAAGCGGAGATGTTATTTCAGTAGACTGTGGCGCTTTTAAAAATGGCTATCACGGAGATCATGCCTACAGTTTCGAGATTGGTGAAGTGGCTCCTGAAGTAAAAAAACTTTTAAGAGTTACCAAAGAATCTCTTTACGTTGGAATTAGAGAATTTAAAGCTGGAAATCGCGTTGAAGATGTTGGAAATGCGATTCAGAAATATACCGAAGCTCACGGTTACGGAGTGGTTCGTGAATTGGTTGGACACGGAGTTGGACAAAAAATGCACGAAGAACCAGAAATGCCAAACTACGGAAAACGCGGACGTGGAAAACTTTTTGTAGAAGGAATGGTTGTGGCGATTGAACCGATGATTAACATGGGAACAAGAAACATCAAACAACTAAAAGACGGCTGGACAATCCTGACTGCTGACGGAAAACCAAGTGCACATTTCGAGCACGATGTAGCGTTAATTGATGGAAAACCAGAATTATTATCGACTTTCCAATACATCTACAAAGCTCTTGGAATTGAGAGTAATGAAGAAGATGAATTTAGACAAGTGCCGTTAGTGCTGTAGTTATAGCCGAGATTCAAAAAAACTTAAAAAAAATCGAACTCCTGCAAGGTTTTCAAAAACCTTGTAGGTGTCTTTTTTCAAACTTAAATACCTACAAGGTTTTGAAAACCTTGCAGGAAAACAAAAAATATTTTGAAATAGCCCCATGAAGAAACTTTTCAAATTAGTTCTAAATACCATTCCAAGACCATTATTAATTCGTTTGAGTTATGTGGCGCGTCCTATTTTGGCTTTTTCTTTAAGAGGAGATAAATTTACTGATCCTATTGACGGAAGAAGCTTTAAATCTTTTCTACCTTACGGATACGGAAAACAGCGTAATAATGTCCTTTCGCCAAGTACACTTTCATTAGAAAGACACCGTTTACTTTGGTTGTATTTAAATGACCAAACTGATTTTTTTACAGCACCTAAAAAAGTATTGCATTTTGCTCCGGAACAGGCCTTTTACAAACTTTTCCGCAAGCAAAAGAATCTTGATTACACGACAACCGATTTGTTTTCGCCTTTGGCAGATGTAAAAGCGGACATTTGTAATCTCCCTTTTAAAGACAATGAATACGATGTGATTTTATGTAATCACGTTTTAGAGCATATTCCGGATGATACGAAAGCAATGCAGGAATTATTCCGTGTTTTAAAACCAGGCGGAATGGCGATTCTTCAAATTCCTCAGGATTTAAATCGTGAAGTTACCTTTGCAGATGATTCTATTACAGATCAGAAAGAACGTGCAAGAATTTTTGGCCAATACGATCACGTTCGTATTTACGGACGCGATTATTTCGACAAATTAAGAAGCATTGGTTTTATCGTGATTGAAGAAGATTATACTAATAAAATAGCACCAGAACTGGTTGAAAAATATTGTTTAGCAAAAGGCGAAATTATTCCGCTTTGCTTTAAACCTGAAAACTAATTTTTTCATCATAAAAGTGATATAAGTTCATTTAAAAGAGTTTTCAAATTATTTCTATTTTGAAAACTCTTTCTTTTTTTGCCCTATTCCCAAAATACAAGCCTAACCAAAAACCTAAATCTTGGAACCTACAAAATCATTTCAATTTTGCTTTGACATCAGTTTAGAAAAAAACCTCAACACTTATATCCCAACCGCCTACATTGTTGAGAATTCTGATGAAATTAAATATTTGGATAAAAAAGCAAGTCCCGGCGTAATACAAAGTTTCGGGATTGTTTACGATAATCTGGATTCTAATTCAAAAAAAATTCTGACCGCCTGCGAATCTTTAAAACCTGAATTTATCTTTAAAAAATTCAGCGCTAAAATCAAATCAGCTAAGACGATTGCCGATTTGCAGAAAGATTCCAAAATTGATTTTGCAATTCGTCAGCATTTAAAATTTCATTTGGGTTCATTTTATGATTTAATTGTAAAAGAGCAATTTCCGTTGTCATTAAACCTCGGACCTGAAAAAGATTTTTATCGTTCCAGAGTTGATGTGAGTCCGCTTTATTTTGAACCTCAGATTCAATTCGACAAACACGACGAAGGAATCACCTACACCCTTTCTCTAAAAGAAAACGAAACTGCCTTTTTACCTATGGATAAAAAAGCCGAGATTCTTTTAGACGAGCCAGGATGGTTAATTATCAATAAAAAACTGGGGCAGTTAACAGCGCTTAACGCTAAAAAACTAATGCCTTTTTTAAAGAAAAAATCAATTGAAATTCCATCAAAATTAGTCGATGATTATTTCAAAAGTTTTATTCCTGAAATAGCAAAGAAAATCGACATTGAATCAACAGGTTTTGAAGTCGAAAGTCGTGATAAAATTATCTCTTGTACGATTCAGCCGGTTCATGATTTCTTTAAAAATTGTTATTATCTAAATCTTTATTTTGATTATGATGGTTATTTATTTGATGCTTCCAAAACAAAAAAAACACATTCGTTTGTTGATTTCAGCATTGCCAATCAGCCTAAAATAATTCAATTTAAAAGAAGTTCTGAAGAGGCTTTTTATACCGATAAATTGGCAGAACTCGGCTTGACCGTAATCAAAAATGAATTTTACGGGCTAGATTCTGAGATAGAAAACCCAGATCCTTATATTAATATTCAATTTATTATTGATCATAAAGAAAAACTGGAAAGCTTAGGATTTACAATTGAAAATCTAAAAGCGGAAAGCAAAGAAATTATCACCGAAAATCATATTGTTTCAGCTTCCAAAGAAACAGCCGGAGATTGGTTTGATATTAAAATCATCATTACGATTGGAACGTATAAAATTAATTTCAGCGAAATTATTCCAAACATAAAAAGCAAAGAACGACTTTTTCAATTGCCTGACGGAAATTATTTTCTGATTCCTTTAGAATGGTTTAGCAAATACAGTTCGTTGGCAAAATTGGCAAAAACCGAAGGAGGAAATCTTCTTTTGCGTAAAAGTAATTTTACGGCATTAGATGCCATTCCTGAAATTAAAGACGATATAACAACAAAAGCCGAATACAAAGCTTCTGATTTATTAAAAGCAACTTTAAGACCTTATCAAATTGAAGGCGTGCAATGGCTTTTAGGACATTTCAATTCGAATTTAGGCGCTTGTCTTGCCGATGATATGGGACTTGGAAAAACGTTGCAGACTTTGGCCGTTTTGGTTGCCGTTCAAGAACAATTAGGATTTACAACCAAAACAACCAATTTTGATTTATTTTCAAACGAAACTACAATCGAAAGAGAACCACTCAAAACGTTGATTGTTTTACCTTCTTCCTTAGTTTTTAACTGGTATAATGAATCTTTGAAATTTACTCCGCATTTTTCAAAAATGCAATATGTGGGCAATGACAGAAAACAATTAGCCGGCAGATTAGCCACAACCGATTTGATTTTTACGAGTTACAGCATTGTTCATCGTGATATTTCAATTTTAGAAAAATACGATTTTAGATATTTGATTTTAGACGAAAGTCAATACATTAAAAACAAAGATTCTAAGATTTTTAAAGCAATCAACAAGATTAGCACAGCTCATAAAATTGCTTTGAGCGGTACTCCAATCGAAAATTCGCTTGACGATTTATGGTCACAAATGCAGTTTATAAATCCTGACATTTTGGGGAATTACAAGTTTTTCATGGATAATTTTAAAACGCCAATCGAAAAAAGACAGGACGAGACTATTTTATCAGAATTAAAAACTCTTGTTCAACCTTATATTTTGCGACGAACAAAAGAACAGGTTTTAAAAGATTTACCTGAATTATCTGAGCAGATTTACTACTGTGAAATGGATCCTGAACAGGAGAAATTATACGAAAAAGAAAAATCGAAAGCGCGTAACTTTTTACTCAAAACAGATGGCTCAAGTCCGGATAAAATCAGCATTATTAATACGCTGATGAAATTAAGACAATTGAGTAATCACCCAAAAATGGTCGATCAGGAATCAGAAATTGATTCCGGAAAATATATTGCGGTTACGAATTATCTCGAAACTTTAGTCCACGAAAAACAAAAGGTTATTATTTTCAGTTCGTTTGTCACCAATCTTGGATTCTATACAGATTGGTGCAAGGAAAACAAGATTCAATATTGTGAAATCACAGGAGAAACTCCAGCGAATACAAGAGAACAACAAGTAAAATTATTTCAGGAAAAAGAAGAACCATTGTTGTTTTTTATTTCATTAAAAGCGGGAGGCGTTGGTTTAAATATCACCAAAGCATCTTACGTTTTATTTCTGGATCCGTGGTGGAATCCTTTCGCAGAAAAACAAGGAGTTGGACGAGCACATAGAATCGGGCAATTGAACAAAGTAAATGTTGTTCGGTTTATTTCTAAAAATACGGTTGAGGAAAAAATCATTAAACTGCAGGAAAACAAAAAACTGTTGTCTGATTCGCTTTTAGAAGAAAGTTACATCAATGACGAAATCGAAGCCAATTTAGAATACATTTTAAACTCTTAATAAGTTAAACCAATAAATCCGGCTGTTTTTCGTTGTATAAAATTGTTATATTTACAATCTTACAACATAAATAAGATGTCAAAATTTTTATATCATAGCCTTTTATTTTTTTGCTTCTTTAGTTCGATAACTGCTCAGCAAGTACAAAACGAGGTTGAACCACCTTATAATATTAAAACTGTTTCTTTTATTCAAAACGGAAGTAATGTTGTTCCTATTTTTGAACTAGGTTCTTCGTTTGCTTTTCAGTTCGATGATTTATTTGGAAGTGAGGCCAATTATTATTTTGAAGTTGTACATTGTGATTACAACTGGATACCAACTGATATTCCGAAAACGGATTATATTGGTGGTTTAGACAATCAAAGAATTAACGATTATTCTAATTCCTTTAATACACTTCAGATTTATTCGCATTACAGACTATCTTTTCCGAATCAGTTTACAACGCAAATCAAGCTTTCCGGAAATTATATACTGCGAATATTAAATGAAGACCGAGAATTAGTGTTTTCACGAAAATTTATTTTATACGAAAATCATTCAACTGTAACAGCCCAAGTAAAAAGAAGCCGAAATCTCAGCAATATTGATTACAAACAAAACTTAGATTTTGCTATTTTGTCTAATGATATTGTATTTCAGACTCCTTTACAGAATGTAAAAGTACTTCTATTACAAAATGGAAATTTTAATACTGCGATAAAAAATGTCGTCCCCCAATACACTATCGGCAATCAACTGGTTTATAAATATGATAAAGAAACACAGTTTTGGGGCGGAAATGAATTTTTATATTTTGAGAATAAAGACATTCGGGCTGCCAGTAATAATGTTGCCAAAGTAGGTTCTAACGGTGATATTTACAGCGCTCATTTATACACTAATGCCGCCAGAGGAAATCAGATTTACACCAATTATCAAGATGTAAACGGAAACTTTGTGGTTAAAAACATCAATGGTTCCAACAATGATATAGAAGCTGATTATGCCTGGGTTTATTTCACTTTATCCGCTCCGGCATTCCGTTTAAATAAAGACATTTATATTGCTGGAATGTTTAACAATTACAGTCTTTCTCCGGAATATAAAATGGACTACAACACTGATAAAGCCGTTTTCGAAAAAGCCATAATGATCAAGCAGGGATTCACTAATTTCCAGTACACTGTTGCTGATAAAAAAGGCGTTATTGATAACGAAAATGCTATTGACGGAAACTTTTACCAAACTGAAAACGAGTACACAATTCTGGTTTATTATAAAGAGGCAACAGATCGTTATCAGCGTGTTATTGGTAAAGGAAATGCAAACTCTATCAATATAGTCAATTAAAACAATGTTAAGGTTCTAGATTAAACGATTTTTTTTCTTAACTTTGCCACTATAACAACCACATATATACTGCGTTAGTATGGTTTCTCAAATTACACGAGGCATAAAAATATCTGTTTTAACTAGTTTTGAAGGTACTTACTTCAAAAACTACAAGATTCATTTTGCTTTTAGTTATGTAGTTACGATTGAAAACCACAGTAAAGATTCTGTGCAGTTAACCTCGCGCCACTGGGAAATTTTTGATTCTCTAAATGATCTGGAAGTAGTAGACGGCGAAGGTGTTATTGGCAAAAAACCTGTTTTAAAACCAGGTGAAAATCACACTTATAGTTCTGGCTGTTTATTATCGTCTCCTTACGGAGCAATGAAAGGTCATTTTAATATGATCAATTTTACCACTACAAAAACATTCAAAGTAATTGTCCCTACTTTTAGAATGTGTGCTCCTTTTGCTTTAAATTAAGGGCACCTTTTTACTTCGATTCTTTTTATCGTTATCTTAATCATAAAATTATCAATTTATTAATTTATCCTTTGTACTTTTGTGCAACGTTAGATTATTCGTAACAAATCAAATTTTCTAACTATAAATTATCTAATAATCTAATTTTAAATAACATGCTTAAAGGATTTTTTCATGTACCAAAAGCGGTAAACGAACCTGTAAAAGGATACGCACCGAACTCACCAGAAAAAGCAGCTGTTCAGGCAGCTTACACCACAATGTGGAATTCTCAAATTGACGTTCCTTTATATATTGGAAGCGAAGAAATCAGAACTGGAAATACAAGAAACATTACTGCTCCACACGATCACAAACATATCGTTGGAAAATATCATTTAGCTGAAAAACAACATATCGAAAAAGCAATTGCCAATGCTCTTGAAGCAAGAAAAAAATGGGCAAACATGGCATGGGAACAACGTGCTGCTATTTTCTTAAAAGCTGCAGAACTTATTGCAGGACCATACAGAGCGCGCATCAATGCAGCTACAATGATTGGTCAATCTAAAAATATTCATCAGGCAGAAATCGATTCTTCTTGCGAATTAATCGACTTCTTAAGATACAATGTTGAGTTTATGACTCAAATCTATAACGATCAGCCAAAATCAGATTCTTCTGTTTGGAATCGCGTAGAATACAGACCTCTTGAAGGTTTTGTTTACGCTATTACTCCATTTAACTTTACTGCTATCGCTGCAAATCTTCCTGCAAGTGCTGCTATGATGGGTAACGTTGTGGTTTGGAAACCAAGTGACAGTCAGGTATTTTCTGCTAAAGTTATCATCGATGTATTCAAAGAAGCCGGAGTTCCGGACGGTGTTATCAACGTAGTTTTTGGTGATGCTTTAATGATTACTGATACAGTTTTAGCAAGCCGTGATTTTGCCGGTGTTCACTTTACAGGATCGACTCACGTATTTAAAGACATCTGGGCTAAAATTGGAGCAAACATTCACAATTACAAAACGTACCCAAGAATCGTTGGTGAAACTGGAGGTAAAGATTTTATCATTGCTCACCCAAGCGCAAACGTAAAACAGGTAGTTACAGGAATTACTCGTGGTGCTTTTGAATTCCAGGGACAAAAATGTTCTGCTGCTTCCAGAGCTTATATCCCACAAAGTTTATGGCCAGCTGTAAAAGAACAATTGATTGCTGACGTGAAATCTATGAAAATGGGTTCTCCGGAAGATTTTGGAAACTTCATTACAGCAGTTATCCACGAAGGTTCTTTCGACAAATTAGCTAGTTATATTGATCAGGCGAAAAAAGATGCTGACGCTGAAATCATCGTTGGAGGAAATTATGATAAATCTGTTGGGTACTTTGTTGAACCAACAGTTATTGTAACTACAAATCCTAAATATACTACAATGGAAACTGAGCTGTTTGGACCAGTTATCACTATTTATGTTTACGAAGATGCTAAATGGGAAGAAACTTTAGAATTAGTAGATACTACTTCTGAGTATGCTTTAACAGGAGCAGTTTTCAGCCAGGATCGTTACGCTATTGAAGTGGCTACTACTAAATTACAAAATTCTGCAGGTAACTTCTACATCAATGACAAACCAACTGGAGCAGTTGTTGGAATGCAGCCATTTGGTGGAGCAAGAGCTTCAGGAACTAACGATAAAGCAGGTTCTGCATTGAACTTGTTGCGTTGGGCTTCTCCAAGAACGATCAAAGAAACTTTTGTAACTCCTGAAGATTACAGATATCCTTTCTTAGGCTAATCTGATTTTAGAGTTCAGATTTAAGATTATAAAAAGCGGATAATTTCAAATGAAATTATCCGCTTTTATTTTTTTTCTCAATTAAAGAAAAATCACTTCTCACAAATAATAATTTAACTTTAATAGATTATTTAAGAGCTAGTAAGAGGAAATTAAAAAAACAGTTCATTAAAATATAATTTCTTATAGATTTTAGAAAACTAATTCAGATAAAAAACAAATCAGTTTTTAGAAAAACAACCTAATAATGTTTTGTAGTAATTTTCTTATTTTACTGATTTACAACAACATACGTTCAACAAAAAACTTATTTTAATATTTTAAAAACTTCTTGTTCCATCTCAAAAAAAAACATCATAATACATTTGCCTTATAAAAATCAATTAGTATTATTTAAACAGTTTTAAACTTATGAGAAATTTAAACAATGTGCCTAAAATCATTTTAGAATCAAAAAGTATTGGTCACGCAATTGATTTTAAATGGAATAAAAAGAAAATAAACGAATTACTGGATCCTTTCGGAGAAAATGAAGATTTAGAAAATCTATTATTGCAAATCAACCACAAAGCTTCTGTTGGATTATCAGCCGCATTATTAGAATGGATATATTGGCGTTTTACCGGATATACAAAAGATACAAATGATACTCAAAAACGTATTGAAGCACTTTGGTGTTCAATAGACAATCCGGAACAAACTAATCCATTATTATTTGATACCGAATTTGATATGCCAGCTTCGGGTAGTGTAAATGGACCTTTATGGATTGCACATATGAATGTAAGAATGATTGATACTTTATATAGAAAAGGCTCTTATTATCTACAAAACGAACTCATAGGATTAGTATTATTAGCCCGACATGTTACTCCTAAAAAGAAAGTTTTTGATCGATGGTTCAATCGTATTATAGTAGATTTAATTTGCTTATATGCTTGTGAATATGAGAACTTGGATTTAGACGAGAAAGAAGAAGCTGTTTACGATTCTTCACATGAACCTGTAATATGTCGGGATTTTTTCTTTGATTCTGAATTTAAAGCCACCAATGAAGCGTCAGAAAATGCAATACATGGTTTTATTGATAATTTAAATTACCAGGCAAACCAGTTTTTAAATCTTACAAGAATATATTCTTAATTTTTTTAATAGTTTTTATTTATTCAAAAAAATAACCCGGAGAAAAATCTACCGGGTTATTACTTTTTAAGGCTTAAACTTCAAAGGAAGGTGAACTACTTTCTTTGTTTCAAAAAATTCATCTTCAAAATGATCTGCCAGATCGTATAGTGTAGCATTTGGAAAATCTTTCAATTCCTCTGCCAAATCACCACCTTTCAGATAAAGAATACCATTTTTCAATTTATGCTTGTGTTGTTTCTTAATCTTATCTTTTATCCAGGAAACAAAATCCGGCATATTAGTTACGGCACGGCTTACGATAAAATCGAAATCGCCCTTTACCAATTCAGCGCGTTTTTGTTCTGCTTTTACATTCTTTAATTCCAATGCATCCGCAACGCCTTGAACCACTTTTATTTTCTTTGCAATCACGTCAATCAGATAAAAGCGGGTTTCAGGAAAAAGAATTGCTAACGGAATTCCCGGAAAGCCACCACCAGTTCCAACGTCTAAAACCGTTGTTCCTGCTTCAAATTTCATAATTTTCGCAATTCCTAACGAATGCAAAATGTGTTTTGTATATAATGAATCAATGTCTTTTCGAGAAATAACATTGATTTTCTCATTCCAATCGTGGTATAAAAAGTCTAATTTTTGAAATTGTTCAATTTGAAGATCCGTCAAATTTGGAAAATATTTCAATATCTCATCCATTGCTGTAAATTTTTAACAAAAGTACTACTTTACGATTGAAATATTTAACTCAATTTTGCAAATTGAAAATTTATAATAATTACCTTTGAAAACTATTTAAATTAATTATGAATAACACGGCTCCGACATTTGCTAGGCAAGACAATCTGAAGTTTTTCAGAACACTTAATTCTCGGGTAAACAATTACTTCAAGGAGAATAATATTCAGAAAACCGGAAATTGGAAATTACACCTAAAAGCTGTTATTCTTTTTGCCGTTTTCCTGACCCCGTACTTTCTAATCCTAACATTGGAAATGCCTTTTTGGTTAATGTTATTACTTTCAATTGTAATGGGAGTTGGAATGGCTGGCGTTGGAATGAACGTTATGCATGACGGAAACCACGGTTCTTACTCAAACAAAAGCTGGATCAATAAATTCATGGGCGGAACTATTTATGTTCTGGCTGGAAATGTTTACAACTGGCAGGTACAACATAATGTACTACACCACACTTACACTAATATTCCCGGGCATGACGAAGATTTAGATGCAGGAAGAATTATTCGTTTTACAGAACATGCGGAATGGCATCGTTTTCACCGCTTTCAACATTATTACTCTGTTTTCCTATACGGTTTATTGACTTTCAATTGGGCACTAACAACCGATTTTAAGCAAATGAGAAATTATTTGAAAAGAAAATTATCTTACGGAGAACCTAAGAATCCAAAAATCTTGTGGACTACTTTAATCATTACTAAAATGATTTATGTCTCTATTTGGATTGTTTTACCAATCCTAATCGGAATTACCTGGTGGAAAGTCCTTATTGGATTTTTCGCTATGCATTATACCGCAGGATTAATCTTAAGTATTGTATTCCAATTGGCACATGTGGTAGACCATACTACAAATCCAACTCCAAACGATTTAGGAGAAATGGATAATACCTGGGCTATTCACCAATTATACACTACGACTAACTTTGCGCCAAAAAACGCAATCGTAAATTGGTACACAGGCGGATTAAACCATCAAATCGAACATCATATTTTCCCAAATATTAGTCACATTCATTACGGTAAAATTGCCAAAATTGTAAAAGAAACAGCAAAAGAATGCAACTTACCTTATTACGAATACAAAACAATGCGAAGTGCCGTTATTGCTCACTTCAAACATTTACGTGATTTGGGAATGAAACCGGAATTATCAGTTTAAAAACTAAAAAAAAATCTATTAATAATAACCATCCTTAATCAACACAACAAATTAAGGACATTCAAAATTTTTATAATGAATCATATTCTTTCGGACAGAATCAACAACCTTGCGACTTCACAGACATTAGCAATGGCCGCTTTGGCAAGAGAATTAAAAGCACAAGGAAAAGACATTATCAGTTTAAGTTTAGGTGAGCCTGACTTCAATACGCCTGACTTTATTAAAGAAGCTGCTAAAAAAGCAATTGATGATAATTACAGCACTTATTCTCCAGTTGATGGATACCAGGATTTAAAAGAAGCAATTTGCAGAAAATTCAAAAGAGATAATGATTTAGATTACAAACCATCTCAAATCGTAGTTTCTACAGGAGCAAAACAATCATTATACAACATTGCACAAGTAATGTTAAACGACGGTGACGAAGTAATTTTACCAGCACCTTACTGGGTTTCTTACTTCGAAATCGTAAAACTTTCTGGCGGAGTTCCAGTTGAAGTTCCAACTTCTGTTGAAACAGATTTCAAAATCACACCAGAACAATTGGAAGCTGCCATCACACCAAAACAAAAATGATGTGGTTTTCTTCTCCATGTAATCCTTCAGGATCTGTTTACAGCAGAGAAGAGTTAACAGCGCTTGCAAAAGTGTTAGAAAAACACCCAAATATTTACGTAGTTGCTGACGAAATCTATGAACACATCAACTTCTCAGGAACTTTCTGCAGCATCGGTTCTATTCCGGGAATGTTAGAAAAAACCATCACTGTAAACGGAGTTGCAAAAGCATTTGCCATGACAGGATACAGAATTGGATACATCGGAGCTCCAGAATTCATTGCAAAAGCATGTACAAAAATCCAGGGACAAGTAACATCCGGAGCAAACTCTGTAGCACAACGCGCCACAATTACAGCCGTAGATGCTGATCCAAGCGTATTAAACGAAATGGTTCAGGCTTTTCACGGTCGTAGAGATTTAGTAGTTGGATTATTAAAAGAAATCCCAGGAGTAAAAATCAACGTTCCAGAAGGAGCTTTCTACGTATTCCCAGACGTTTCTTCTTTCTTCGGAAAAACTTTAAAAGGACACGAAATTAAAGATGCAAACGACGTCTCTATGTATCTTTTAGCTGAGGCAAACGTAGCAACAGTAACCGGAGACGCTTTCGGAAATCCAAACTGTATTCGTTTCTCTTACGCAACAAGCAACGATATTTTAAAAGAAGCATTACGCAGAATCAAAGAAGCTTTGACTGCATAACAATATTCTAAGTTTTATTAAAACGGCTTAAGGTTCAAAAGTTTCATCACTTTTATACTTTAAGCTGTTTTTTTTATGGGCTTATTTTGGGCGTGTCCCTCCGGGTCGGGCTTTCGGCTATATCTTTTATTTCGCTCCGCTTCATAAAAGGATACCGCCTCAATCCCTCACGCAAACCGTAAAACGAGAAACTTTCATTTTCAAAAGAAAAAAATCTACCAAAATCTGCTCAATCTGCGAGAAACAAAAAATACAAGTTTCAAAATTCCCATTCTACAATATTGTAAAACCACGCTTGTAATCCTGTAAAACATAACTCTTTAGAAATCGACAACTTTGTAATGTATTAATTTAAAAACTATTACGTCATGATACATACAGATGAAACCACAAAAGAAGCAGTAAAAACCTTAGAAGGATTAATTTCAATTCTTGAAGATGGAAAACTAGGATATACAAACGCAGCAGAGCATGTAAACAACCCGGCAATGAAAACTGATTTTCTGGAATATGCTCGCGAAAGAGCCTTATTTATTGTAGAACTACAAGACGAAATCAACAAACTAGGAAAATCTACAGACACTTCTGGCGGTGGCCCGTTAGGAGCTTTACACAGAACCTGGATTGACATCAAATCATCCTTTACCGATGGAGATCCTGAAGCAATCATCAATGCCTGCATTACCGGAGAAGAAGCTGCCATTGAAAAATACAAAAAAGCACTCGATGATAATGAATTGGAACACAGTCAGGTTTATATTGTTTCCAAACAATTAAATAGTATTCAAAATACTTTATCACAAATTAAAATGAAAGGAATTTAATCGATTCATGCTTTTTTTTTGAGAACTGCTCAGTCTTCGGATTGGGCGTTTTTTTTTTGTCCTCATGAAATATTCAAATTTAGCCCTTCAAAAAAAACAGGAAATAACCTACTTATTTCTATTGTTTTTATTATATTTAAACAATTTAGATTCTAAAATAAATGAATATGAAATCGGACGAAATCAAGAAACTTTTTGAAAAATTTGAATCAGCTACATTAGAATTAGAAGGTATTGAATGTTGGAGTGCTCGCGATTTACAATTATTACTTGGTTATAGTAAATGGGAAAATTTTGAAAAAGTAATTCAAAAAGCGAAAGATGCCTGCAAAAATGCCGGTGAAAATATAGACAACCATTTTCCTGACGTCAGGAAAATGGTTGAGCTAGGGTCAAATTCTGAAAGATCAATAAACGATATTGCACTAACGCGTTATGCATGTTATTTGATTGCACAAAATGGAGACAGCAGAAAACAAGAAATTGCATTTGCACAAAATTATTTCGCAGTTCAAACCCGTAAAGCAGAAATGGTCGAACAACGTCTTTTGGAATTTGAAAGAATAAAAGCTCGGGAAAAACTAAGCCAAACCGAAAAACAATTATCTGGAATTTTATATGAAAGAGGAGTTGACAGTCATGGATTCGCAGTAATTAGAAGCAAAGGAGATCAAGCTCTATTTAGATTAAACACTAATATGCTAAAAAAGAAAATGGGCATTCCTGATAATAGACCTGTTGCCGATTTCTTACCTACAATAAGCATAAAAGCAAAAGATCTAGCAGCAGAAATGACAGGTTTAAATGTTCAAAGCAAAGATTTAGAAGGACAAAGCAAAATAGATACCGAACATATTGATAACAATATTGCAGTTAGAGAAATGCTGACTAAAAGAGGCATTATCCCTGAAAATCTGTTACCAGCAGAAGATGTAAAAAAACTCCAACGAAAGCTTGATGGAGATGAGAAAAAATTACTAAGAGCTGATACGAAAAAGAAAAAATAATTACTAAAAGATTTCGTAACCAAAGAATACGCTCTTAATTAAGTTAACAATTTTAAAAAAATCGCTTCATCGCTAGCAAACTCAAATAATTTATTAGACCTTTGCACACTTTTTTTCGGGAATACCACAAAAGTCTAAAGTTTTAGAAATGAAGAAGAAAATCGAAATATTAGCTCCTGCTAGAGATTTAATTGGAGGAATCGCAGCCATAAATAGTGGTGCAGATGCTGTATATATTGGTGCGCCGCAATTTGGTGCGCGTTCAAATGCCAACAACTCTATTGAAGATGTGGCAGAATTAGTAAAATATGCGCATTTATTCAATGCTCAGGTTTTTGTAGTTATCAATACCATTTTATATGATAACGAATTAGAAACGTGTCGTGCCATGATCTGGGAGTTATACGATATTGGTGTTGATGCCTTGATTATTCAGGACATGGCGATTATGGAAATGGACTTGCCTCCTATCGTACTTCACGCCAGCACACAAGCCAATAACCGTGATGCTGATAAAATTAAATTCTTAAAAGATGCTGGTATCAAACGTGTGGTTTTAGCACGTGAATTAAACTTGCATCAAATCAAAACAATCTATGATCACGCTGATGTTGAATTAGAGTTTTTCGTAACGGGAGCTTTATGTGTATCGTTTAGTGGAAACTGTTATATGAGTGTGGCAAACGGAGAACGAAGTGCGAATCGTGGTTCTTGTGCGCAAAACTGCCGTCTACCATATAACTTAATCGACGGAAATGGAGATACTTTAATCAGAAACAGCCACTTGCTTTCGATTAAAGATTTAGACATTTCAGATCAGATTCCGAATTTGATTGAGGCCGGAATTGTTTCTTTCAAAATCGAAGGCCGATTAAAAGACGTAGCTTATGTTAAAAACAACGTATCGTATTTACGTCAGAAATTAGACAGTTATTTAGAAGGTCCTGGAAGTGAAAAATACACCAAAGCTTCTTCTGGAAAATGTACGTATACTTTTGATTCTGCATTAAACAGAACTTTCAACCGTGGATATACCGATTATTTCGTAAACGAAAGACACAGCTCTATTGGTTCTTGGGAAAGCCCAAAATCAAAGGGGCAATATATTGGAAAATTAATTAGAACTGTTGGCGGTGCTTACGAAATCGAAAATGGCGAATTGTTAAACAACGGTGACGGACTTTGCTTCATCAACGAAAATAACGAAGCCGACGGAATCTACGTAAACAAAGCTGAAAACGGAAAAGTTTATCCAAACGTTCTAAAAGAAGTAAAAGACGGAACTTTCATTTACAGAAATAACGACGCCGCTTTCATCAAAATTGTTGAAAGAGAAGACAGTGCCGTTCGTAAATTGAGTACAACTTTACTGCTTACCGAAACGGAAACTGGTTTCCAATTAATCGCAACAGACGAAGATGGAAATGTTAGTACCGTAAATTTAGAACACCCAAAAGAGCAGACTAAAACGGGTGAATCAATCGAAGAGAACATCAAAACACAATTAGCAAAAACAGGTTTTACGCCTTATACAGCTGATAAAATTACTATTATGTTTTCTCAAAACTGGTTCCTTCCAATTTCAAAAATAAACGAAATGAGAAGAACGGTTTACGATCAGTTGACAGAAATTCGTTTGGCAAATTATGTTCGTGAAGAACATCAACTGGTAAAAACGTCACATCCTTATCCAGAAACCAAACTGGATTTCATGTACAACGTTTCAAACAAAACAGCTCGTAAATTCTACGAACGTCACGGTGTTACCGAAATCGAAAAAGCATTCGAATTACAATGGGATCCAGGAAAATCTCGTGTAATGACGACTAAATATTGCATTAAATACGAATTAAAAAAATGCCCGATTCACCAAAAAGATATTGTTGGTGTTAAGGTAAAAGAACCATTGGTTTTAAAACAGGGAGAATTAGAATACAAACTAAAATTCAACTGCAAGCCCTGCGAAATGGAAATCTGGGAAAAAGATGCTGAATTTGAGATTGAAGAAGATCATTTTCATTAGGATTATTTAACCGCAACGTTTTTTTTAACCGCAAAGAGCGCAAAGGAATACGCAAAGGTTCGCAAAGATTTTAAAATAATCTTTGCGAACCTTTTATTTTTCTTAAAAACGAAGCCTTGCGTTCTTTGCGGACTTTGCGGTTAAACTTATTCTGTTATTTCCGCAATCTTGTCATTTCGACGAAGGAGAAATCTTCGCAAGTAACTCCGTTCCAATAAGCCAATCTTTGTAGAGCTACTCGTGGAGATTTCTCCTTCGTCGAAATGACAAACTGTGTGGTTACTTTATCTAAAAGACAAGCTAGTTATTAATTTAAATCTGCCGAATCCCCAAAATCTGCGTGAGAAATTCTTTGAGTTCTTTTTTATCTTAAAAACAAAAACTTAGCGTTCTTTGCGTAATTCTTTGCGCTCTTTGCGGTTAAAAAAAGCTTTTTCTGTACTTTTACTACTTAAACACTACAACACTCCAAAATGAAAATACTACTCCTGGGTTCAGGCGAATTAGGCAAAGAATTTGTCATAGCCGCTCAACGAATCGGACAAACTGTAATTGCAGTTGACAGTTACGAAAATGCACCGGCAATGCAAGTTGCACACAGCTTTGAAGTCATCAACATGCTTGACGGCGAAGCACTTGACCAAATCGTATCCAAACATAAGCCAGATTTTATAGTTCCTGAAATAGAAGCCATTCGCACCGAACGTTTTTATGATTACGAAAAACAAGGCATTACCGTTGTTCCTTCAGCGAAAGCGGCAAACTTTACCATGAATCGTAAAGCCATACGTGATTTAGCTTCAAAAGAACTCGGATTACGCACAGCAAAATACGAGTACGCAACTTCAGCAGAAGAACTACAAAAAGCCGTTCAGGAAGTTGGAATTCCATGCGTGGTAAAACCTTTGATGTCTTCATCTGGAAAAGGACAATCGACAATTAAAACAGAAAGCGATATCGAAAAAGCATGGCAATATGCCGTTGCAGGTTCACGAGGCGATGTTATCGAAGTGATTGTAGAAGCATTTGTCAATTTTGATTCTGAGATTACTCTTTTAACGATTACGCAAAACGGAAATCCAACTTTGTTTTGCGCTCCAATTGGACACAGACAAGAACGAGGCGATTATCAGGAAAGCTGGCAACCGGCTTTGGTTTCCGAAAAAGATCTATACGAAGCACAGGATATGGCCGAAAAAATCACCGAAGCACTTGGCGGTGCAGGACTTTTTGGCGTTGAATTTTTCTTAACTAAAGAAGGCGTTTATTTCTCTGAACTTTCTCCGCGTCCGCATGATACCGGAATGGTAACTTTGGCAGGAACACAGAATTTCAACGAATTCGAATTGCATTTAAGAACCATTTTAAGTCTTCCAATTTTCGAAATCACTTTAGAAAAAGCCGGAGCTAGTGCTGTAATTTTAGCTTCAGAAGATTCGACAAACCCAACTTTCACTGGAATCGAAAAAGTAGCCGCTTTACCAAAAACTGATTTCAGGATTTTTGGCAAACCAACTTCAAGACCTTATCGAAGAATGGGAGTCGTTTTAAGTCATGATACACTTTCCACTCCAATCAACGAAGTAACAGAACGTGCCAAAGAAACGGCCAAATTAATAACTGTAAATTCTTAACTATGAAAAATATACTTTTAGCAACATTCCTCTTTATTGGAATCGCAGTACAAGCACAAGACAAAAAGAAATTCGATAAACCAACAATTGTTGAAGCTTCATGCGGAGAATGTCAATTCGGAATGAAAGGTAAAAGCTGTGATTTAGCTGTTCGCATTGACGGAAAATCGTATTTCGTTGACGGAACCACAATTCACGATCATGGAGACGCACATGCTGAAAAAGGTTTCTGCAATGCAATCAGTAAAGCTTTAGTTACCGGAGAAATCAAAGGAAACCGATTTAAAGCAACTTCATTTACTTTAATAGACGAGAAAAAATAATGGCATTAATATTAGAAAACATTGCTAAACACGTTTCTTTGACACTAGAAGAACAAGAACTCTTTTTATCTAAATTAGAAACCAACACTTACAAGGCCAAAACGCTTTTACTAAACGCTGGCGAAGTCTGCAAACATTCTTATTTTGTAAACTCAGGAATTTTAAGAAGCTTCAATATCAACGATAATATTGTCGAACATGTTCTTTCGTTTGCCTGCGAAGGCTGGTGGATGAGTGATATGTACAGTTTTTTTTCGCAGAAACCGGGACAGCTTTTTATTGAGGTTTTAGAAGAAGCAGAAGTGGTTTCTTTATCCAAAGAAAATCAGGAACAATTGTATCTTGAAATTCCAAAACTGGAACGTTTTTTCAGGATTTTAATTGAAAACTCTTTGGTCGCAAATCAACAAAGATTAATGGATAACTTGAGTTTACCTGCTGAAGAGCGATTCGAAAAATTCACTAAAAAATATGGGGCATTGGTTCACAAAGTTCCTCAAAAACAAATCGCTTCTTTCATTGGAGTAACACCTGAATTTTTCAGCAAAATGAAAGCTCGGCTTTTGAAGAAATAGTTTTTGCCACAGATTTCACAGATTAAAAGGATTAAAAAATGTTGCCACGAATTACACAAATTTTCACGAATTTTTATTCAATTTAATTTGTGAAAATTCGTGTAATTCGTGGCTAAAAAAATCACTTTAATCTGTGAAATCTGTGGCAAAAAAATACGGCTCGCAAATTGAGCCATATTTTCTTTTGAATTAAAATTGCTCAACCTCTGTAGAATGTTTCATTGCTGTTATTGCTGATTTTCCTAGCATCACCGTATTTTGAACGGCGTCGAAATAAGAAGTTCCCACAAAAGCTTGGTGTTTTACCGCTCTGAATCCGTTTTTTTGTAAAGCGAATTCTCGTTCCTGCAATTCAGAATATCCTGCCATTCCGCGCTCTTTGTAGGCTTTAGACAATTCGAACATACTGGTGTTCAAAGCATGGAATCCTGCCAAAGTGATGAACTGAAAACTATATCCCATTGCTGCCAGATCTTCTCTAAATGTTTCCATTTCGGCAACTGATAATTTTGCAGCCCAATTGAAAGAAGGAGAACAATTATACGCCAGCATTTTGTCTGGAAACTCTTTTTTCATTGCCTTTGCAAACTTTCTCGCATAATCTAAATCCGGATTACTGGTTTCCATCCAAATCAAATCGGCATAAGGCGCGTAGCTTAAACCTCTTGCAATTCCTTGCTCGATTCCGTTTTTTACGTAGAAGAAACCTTCACTTGTTTTTTCTCCGGTTAAAAATTTTCGGTCTCTTGGATCTGCATCGCTTGTTAATAAATTTGCTGCATCGGCATCTGTTCGCGCAACAATTAAAGTTGAAACACCCATAACATCAGAAGCCAAACGAGCTGCAATTAGTTTATTGATTGCTTCTTGTGTTGGAACCAAAACTTTTCCGCCCAAGTGTCCACACTTTTTAGCAGAACTTAACTGATCTTCAAAATGAACTCCGGAAGCTCCTGCTTCAATCATTGATTTCATTAATTCGAAAGCATTTAAGTTTCCGCCAAAACCCGCTTCGGCATCGGCCACAATCGGAACCAAATAATCTTTTTTATCTTCAATTTTGTTTACAATCTGAATCTGATCAGCACGCAGCAAAGCGTTATTGATCTTTTTTACCACCATTGGAACGCTGTTTACAGGATAAAGCGATTGATCAGGATACATTTCTCCCGCCAAATTTGCATCGGCAGCAACCTGCCATCCGCTTAAATAAATCGCTTCTAAACCTGCATCAACTTCCTGAATCGCCTGATTTCCAGTCAATGCTCCCAAACCCGCAACATAATCCTGACTTTTTAACTTTCTCCATAATTTTTCGGCACCCATTTTGGCAATAGAATGCTCAATGTGATATGAGCCTTGAAGCGACACTACTTCACTTGCAGTATAAGGACGTTCAACACCTTTCCATCTTGGGTTCGTGATCCAATCGTTAATCAATTCCTGAATTCTGTCTTCTGTCGTTTTCATAATATAGTTTAGTTATAAGTGGTTAGTAAGTAATAGTGTTATATGATTTCCTGCAAGGTCATTTTTTGACCTTGTAGCTATTTGCATTCTTGATTAAAATACCTACAAGGTTTTTGAAACCTTGCAGGAATTCAAATCAATTCTTTTATAGATATTTATAGCACGGAATCGTTAGGAAATCCACAAAATGCAGATTTACCACTAGCCTTTCCAGCATTTTTTCAGCTAAAGGAAATTGTTGCTTTTCGTGATTTTCTGCTCCTAATTCCTCTTTGATTTTTCTGCATTCATCTAAAGCCAATTCATGATAATACGCCAGATCTAACTTTCGTCCATTATCCAAAATCACTTTATTCTGAAGCCACTGCCATAATTGGGATCTCGAAATTTCGGCAGTTGCAGCATCTTCCATCAAATTGTGTAAAGCTGCTGCTCCTTGCCCATTCAGCCATGAAGCTAAGTACAAAATGGCAACATTGATGTTTTTTCGAACCCCGTTTTCTGTGATCAATCCAATTGGCGGTTCGATCAAATCGGCTTCTGTAATTCTGCGATGTTCTCTTTTTACATGAATCTGATTTGGCGTTGGCATTCCTTTATCAAAAACTTCTTTGGCAATCGCAACCAAATCCGGATGCGCAACCCAAGTTCCGTCGTGGCCGTTTCGAACTTCACGTTCTTTATCGGTTTTTACTTTTGCGAAAGCGACAGCATTTGCTTCTTCATTATTCTTAATCGGAATCTGTGCTGCCATTCCGCCAATTGCGTGAATTCCTCTTTTATGACATCTCTGAATTACCAAATTCGAATACGCATTCATAAATGGCGAAGTCATATTTACCTGATCTCGATCGGGAACAATGAATTTTGGATTTTTTCTGAACTTTTTGATATAGGAGAAAATATAATCCCAGCGTCCGCAGTTCAAGCCAACAATATGTTCTTTTAATTCATAAATGATTTCATCTAACTGAAAACTTGCGGTTATGGTTTCAATTAAAACCGTCACTTTTATAGTTCCGCGTTTCAGATTCAGATAATCTTCTGTAAAATCAATTACAGTATTCCACCATCTTGCTTCCAGATAATGTTCCAATTTCGGAATGTAGAAATACGGTCCTGAATTATTTTCCAGAAGTTTTTTATGATTATGAAATACATACAAACCAAAATCTACCAAAGAACCCGAAACTTCATTTCCCTCAATTAAAATATGCTTTTCCGGCAGATGCAAACCCCTTGGGCGAACAATAAGCGTCGCGATTTTTTCATTTAAATGATACGATTTCTGTTTTACCAAATCTGTAAATGTGATAGTTTTATTTACTGCATCAATTAAATTCACTTGTCCATCCATTAGATTTTGCCAGGTTGGTGAAGTGCTGTCTTCAAAATCGGCCATGAAAGTTTTGGCTCCGGAATTCAATGCATTGATAATCATCTTGCGATCAACTGGGCCGGTAATTTCTACTCTTCGGTCTAATAAGTCTTTCGGAATTTCACCAGCTGTCCAGTTTCCTTCCCTTATACTTTTCGTTTCCGGAATAAAAACCGGCATGATTCCCTGATCAAAAGAGACTTGTTTCTGTTCGCGCTGCAAAAGAAGCAGTCTACGCTGTGATTCGAATTTTCTATGCAATTCGGTTATAAAAACAATTGCTTCTTCTGTCCATATTTTTGGATAACGAAGCTTTTTTTCGGCTAAAAATTCCATTGCCGTTTCGATAATTTCAGTTTGGTTTTTCATAGCTGTGGTTTATTTTTTTATTAACCAGCCATTGAATTGTTTTTGAGTTCGACTTGCATTAAAAAAGCAAAACACACGTAACAATTTTACAGCTAATAAGTTTTACACCACAATGTTACAAAAAGTTTTTGATAAAAATAGCGAACGTTCGCTAAAATTTAAAAATATTTTTTTGGCGATTATTTTTAAATCGATTACATTTGATATTATGGATATCGAAAAAGACTATATAAAGCTGATATTTGGGCTAAAACTGAAGCAGGTTAGAATTCAAAAAAATCTTTCGCTTTTTGGTTTAGCCAAATTGACCAATCTTTCAAAATCGTACTTAAACGAGATTGAAAAGGGAAAAAAATATCCAAAAACAGACAAAATTTTGCTGCTATGCGAACATCTGGACGTGACTTACGATCAAATGGTTTCGCTAAAACTCGATAATAATCTTGCTCCGATTGGAGAAATTTTAAAATCCGGAATTTTAAAAGAGATTCCATTAGAGCTTTTCGGAATTCAGGAAGCCGATCTAATTGATATTATTGCCAATGCTCCGGCAAAAGTCAATGCATTTATTAGTACCATTTTCGAAATTGCCCAGCATTATAATTTAAGCCGTGAAAGTTTCTTTTTGGCTTCTCTGCGTTCTTATCAGGAAGCGCACAGCAATTATTTTGACGATTTAGAAGAAAAAGTGATTTCATTTTCGAAGTCATTTCAGATTAACCTTGATTCTAAAATCAGCATTGAAGAACTGGAAGCGATTTTAAAAGAAGAATACGAATACAATATCAAAGAAATTGCGTTTAGAGATCAGGAAGCTTTAGACGATTTGCGTTCAATTTACGTTCCAAAAAGCAAAACTTTATTACTTTCTAACGAATTAGATGATCCGCAAAAAGCTTTTATTTTAGCCAAAGAAATTGCTTACAATTATTTAAAAATTTCCGATCGTTTGCTGACTTTCAGCTGGATTAAGTTTGATAATTTCGATCAGGTTTTGAATAATTTTTACGCTTCTTATTTTGCAGGCGCTTTAATTCTGCCTAGAAAATTAGTTGTCGATAAAATCAATTCTTTTTTGGAGAATGAAAATCCGAAACCCGAAGAATTTGTTCAGTTAATTGAAAGCTTTGAGGTTTCTCCTGAATCTTTTTATCAGCGATTGACCAATTTATTACCTAAAGATTTTCAGCTGAAAAACTTATTTTTCCTAAGATTATCACATAAAACAGGTTCCGATTTTTATCAAATCAATAAAGAATTACACATTACACATCAGCAGGAACCGCACGCCAATGAAACTAATGAACATTATTGCAGAAGATGGGTTTCGGTAAAAACGATAGACGAAGCCATCAAACAAAATAAATCTCATTTTTTTGATGCTCAAATTTCCAGCTACGCTAACAGCGGTAATGAATATTTAGTATTTTCGTCAGCAACCAAAGATCCCTTTTTGCATGATACGATTCGAAGTATTTCTGTTGGCATCCTGATAAATCCGACGATGAAAAAGAAATTTAAGTTTATTGAAGGTAAACCTTTGGTCAAAAGAATTGTTGGTGTAACTTGCGAAACCTGTGCCGTTCAGGATTGTTTAGAAAGAGCCGCACCTCCTGTTGTTTTAGAAAGAAAGAAACGCCATGAGAATACGGATTTGGTGGTGCAGCAGTTTATCAATCAATACAGTTAGAATCTTATGAAATATTTTGCCTTAATACTGACGCTGTTTTTCATCAGCTTCAACCAGAAAACAGATAAACTTACTGGCCGTTACAATTATTTGATTGAAGACGAAGGCACTTATATTTTAAAAGATAAAATTACTTTTACTGATAGTGTTTTTAAGTTTGATAACAAGTTCTTACCAAAAGGAAAAATTTCGTACGGCAATGCAATATTGCTGGACAATTTCATTAATACCGATTTAGTTATCAGCATTCCGAAAGATCAGATTACAAAAGATACGATTCTGTTTTACATGCATGATAAACAAAGTCCGGTTGCTAATTATCTTGATGAAGTGGTTGGGAAAGGAAAATTGATTAGGATTAAATAATTCAGTTTTTAATTGTTCAACCCATTCTTGTCTTCCTGAGGAACGAAGGATCACACTCGGAACTCGACAAAGATTGGCGATTATGCAGACGGAGTTTCTTGTGTGATCCTTCGTTCCTCAGGATGACAAACTGGAACCTTTATGTCTTTGTCAAACTTCATGCGTAGAATGGATTAAAATCCATCCCTATAATATGTTTTGTTCCTCCGGAACTCCTTTACAAATTTTACGTATACATTTCTAATAAAAATGAATCTTCTAGCATAGCCCCAATAGAAGTGGAAATCCTTTTGTGTCTCGTTTTAAAAACGAGACACAAAAGATTGAAACGGATAGTGGGAAGTCAGGTCTTTTGAAAACTATATTTCTGCTTCAAAAAAAAATTAGATAATTTGGGAATTAGATAATTAAATAATTTTGCTGAATCGTAAAAACTCAAAAAAAACCTTTGAACCTTTGCAACTCTGAACCTTTGCACCTCAAAAGAACCTTTTCTTAATCTACATTAAGTGCTTTTCCTCTACATCGACCGTATCTTTGTACTATAAAAATCAAAACACACAAAATCATGGAAAATATAGTATTGCACAAAGCAGACACAAGAGGAAATGCAAATCACGGATGGCTGAACGCTTATCATAGTTTTAGTTTTGCAAGCTGGTACAATCCGGACAGAATTCAGTTTGGAGCGCTTCGTGTTTTAAATGACGATACGATTGCTGCCGGAATGGGTTTTGGAACGCATCCTCACGATAATATGGAAATTATTACGATTCCGTTAGAAGGTGATTTGGCTCATAAAGATAGTATGGGAAATACTGAAATCATTAAAAATGGTGATATTCAGGTGATGAGTGCGGGAACTGGAATTCAGCATAGTGAATTTAACCCGAATGCAGATCAGCAAACTAAATTGTTGCAAATCTGGTTGTTTCCGAATAAAAGAAACGTTACGCCACGTTACCAGCAAATTACTTTGAATGTGGCTGACAGACATAACAAATTATCTCAGGTTTTATCTCCAAATGCAGATGATGAAGGTGTTTGGATTCACCAGGATGCCTGGTTCAACATGGGTAATTTCGATGCCGGAGTTACTGCTGAATATAAAATTAAAAAAGAAGGAAACGGAGTTTATGCTTTCGTTTTAAAAGGAAATGTAACCATCAATGGTCAGGAATTAAACAACCGTGATGCAGTTGGAATTTCAGGAACTGATGTTTTAAATATTAAAGCGAATACAGATGCTGAATTTTTATTAATGGATGTTCCGATGAATTATTAATTCAAACAAAAACAATTAAATACCTGTACTTTGAAACGATAATAAATCTGTAAACCAGATTGTTATCGTTTCTTTTTTTACTCAATTTCAAAAAAGAAAGACTAACTTTATATAGGAGACCTAACAGGTTTTAAAAACCTATTAGGTCTTTTTACAGACTTTTTTATTTCTTAATCTAGGTTAAGTGCTCCAGGACAACTGTCACCGTAACTTTGTACTATCAAAATGAAACAAATTAATTATTAAAATATTTAAAAAATAAAATTATGGCAACTACAAAATGGTCAATTGACCCAACTCACTCAGAAATTGGTTTTAAAGTTAAACACATGATGTTTACTAATGTTTCAGGAAAATTTGGAACTTATGATGCTTCTGCAATTACAGAAGGAGAAAGTTTTGATAATGCAGATTTTAGTTTTTCTGCTGATATCGCTTCTATCGACACTGCAAACGCAGATCGTGACGGACATTTAAGAAGCGGTGATTTCTTTGACGCTGAAAATCATCCAAAATTAACTTTCAAATCTTCTGCTTTCAAAAAAATCAATGATGGAGAATTTGAATTAACTGGAGATTTAGACATTAAAGGTGTTTCTAAAACGGTAAAATTCCCGGTTGAATTTAGCGGAATCATGACTGATCCTTGGGGAAATACTAAAGTTGGTTTAAGCATAGAAGGAAAAATTAATCGTAAAGATTGGGGTTTAAACTGGAACTCAGCTCTTGAAACAGGTGGTGTTTTAGTGGGCGAAGAAGTTCGTTTGAACATTGAATTACAATTTGTAAAACAAGCCTAATCTATTGGTTTTAGATTTAATTGGTTGGTTATTGAAAACCCTGCGTGAGGACGCAGGGTTTTGTTTTTTTAGCCACAAATTACACGAATTTTCACGAATTATTTTTTTCTTTTGCCACAGATTAAAAAGATTTCCACAGATTTTTAATCCAAATAATCCTTTAATCTGTGGCAAAAAAACTCATCGCACTGTATTTCGAAATTCTGTGGGCGACATTCCGGTTTGTTTTTTGAAGAAGCGGGAGAAGTAGGAATAATCTTCGTAGCCAACTTTTAAGGCGACTTCGTTTATGGCTAATTGTTTGTCAATCAGCATTCGTTTTATTTCCAGAATTACTCGGTCTGTAATTACTTCTGTCGCTGTTTTTTGCAGGATTTCGTTGCAGATTCTATTCAGATGTTTTAACGTAATATTTAATTTTTCTGCGTAGAATGAAGGCAGTTTTTCAGTTCTGAAATATTCTTCTAAAAGCGATTCAAAGGTATTGATTTTAATATTGTACGAATGAGTTTGATGCGAATAGGTTTCACTGTATTTTCTCGAAACTTCAATATGAATACAGTCTAACAAATTCAGTAATTTATCTAACTGCATTTTGTTGTCCTCACTGTTTTCCTGAATCAGCAAATCGAAATATGGAAGGATTTTCGGAATCTCTTTTTCTTCAAAAACCATTTCTGGCCTATTATGTATGGAATGATAAAAATTGTAATCGTTGATTTTTTTCTGTCCGAAATACAAATTGTACAATTCCTGAGAAAAAATAATCACAAAACCTTCAATATCTTCAGACAAACTCCAGTGATGCATTTGTCCGGGTTGCAAAACAAATAAACTTCCTCTTTTGATTTCGAATTGATCAAAATCGACTTCATGCAATCCCGAACCTTTGGTAAAAAACACCATCAAATAAGAATCGTGTCGATGCGGTTCTTCGACAAAGCTGTGGCTTTTTAAATGTTCTTTAAAAGTATTCACATAAAAATCTCTGTGAATATCGTTACAGCTGAAACTCTGAACACTATAAATGGGATATCTTTTCATTTTGGAATTTGGAATTTATTCTTTGAAATTTAAAACAAAATGTCCTTATTGTGCTATAATAAGCGAAGATATAAAAAAGACTTTTATAAAACTCTGATTTACCTTTGTATAAACAAAAAATAACAAGATCATGTCACACGCACTAACTCATATTTTTAGAAACGAATGTCCTGTTTGTCACAAAGGAAAAGTATTTACAGATAAAAACATTTTTCTGAATTTCAGCTTTCCAAAAATGAATGAATACTGCAGTCACTGCCATTATAAATTCCAAAAAGAGCCTGGTTATTTCTTTGGTGCCATGTACGTAAACTACGGATTAACCGTAGCTCAGGGAATTGCAACGTATTGTATTGCACAGTTTTTCTTTGAAAAGAATTTTGATTTCAGAATCTTTCCAATCATCGTCGCTGCAATTGTTTTATTCACTCCCTTTAATCTGAGATTTTCAAGATTAGCATGGATTTATATGTTTAAGGATTATACAAGCTAAAAAAATAGTACTTTTGCGCACCAATTGAAACTAATTTTCAATTTTAAAAAAAGTAAAAAATTAAATTAGACAAATGAAAGCATACGTATTTCCAGGTCAAGGCGCGCAATTCACAGGAATGGGTAAAGACCTTTATGAAAATTCGGCTTTAGCCAAAGAATTATTCGAAAAAGCCAATGAAATTTTAGGCTTCAGAATCACTGATATCATGTTTGAAGGTACTGCCGAAGAACTAAAAGAAACTAAAGTTACCCAGCCAGCTGTATTTTTACATTCTGTTATTTTAGCTAAAACTTTAGAAGATTTCAAACCGGAAATGGTTGCAGGACATTCATTAGGTGAATTTTCAGCTTTGGTTGCTAACGGAACTTTATCTTTTGAAGATGGTTTAAAATTAGTTTCTCAACGTGCTTTAGCGATGCAGAAAGCATGCGAAATCACTCCATCTACAATGGCCGCGGTTTTAGGTTTAGCTGATAATGTTGTAGAAGAAGTTTGCGCTTCTATCGACGGTGTTGTAGTTCCTGCAAATTACAACTGCCCTGGACAATTAGTAATTTCGGGAGAAACTTCAGCAGTTGAAAAAGCTTGTGAAGCGATGAAAGCAGCCGGAGCAAAACGCGCTTTAATTTTACCTGTTGGAGGTGCTTTCCACTCTCCAATGATGGAACCAGCAAGAGAAGAATTGGCTGCTGCAATCGAAGCAACATCTTTCTCAACTCCAAGCTGTCCAGTTTACCAAAACGTTACAGCAAATGCTGTTTCTGATGCTGCTGAAATTAAAAAGAACTTAATCATTCAATTAACTGCTCCTGTAAAATGGACTCAGTCTGTACAGCAAATGATTGCTGATGGCGCTACTTTGTTTACTGAAGTTGGTCCAGGAAAAGTTTTAACCGGATTGATTAATAAAATTGATAAAGAAGCTGCTACAGCTAATGCTTAATTAGTGTTCAGTATTCAGTTTTTAGTGATCAGTTAAAAACTATATTCATAAAAAATCCTCATGAACTAATTGTTTATGAGGATTTTGTTTTTATAACTCTTTTGCTTCTTCACTGTAATTATTCAAAATTCCAGTAATCAGATAATTTTGATTTTTTTTTCAAAAAACGCATACCAAGTTGTTCTCGCGTTGGGCTTAAAAAAATATACTCAGCACCTAAGTACTTAAGAGGTTTTTGAGTTTTCTTATGTGAAGATTTTTTAATTCTATCAGAAACTGCATCATAAATATCATCAACATATTTTTCAGCTGATTCTATAAAACCAAAGTATTCTTTTTTATACAAGATTAAAACCAAATCATCAAGATAACTAATAACTGATGGAGTAAAAACTACTTCTATTTTCCCCACCATTCTCTAATCCTTCTTTTTGCTTCTGCCTTTGCTTCCTCTAGCGCTAAACCTTTCGCAAACTCGGCATCAAAATCAAAAGTTTCAGGATCTATTCCTTTAAATTTTGGTTTTTGAATTTCATATTCGACTCTAGGCTCTTCAACCTTATCGTCTTTTTTATTTTCTTTTTCCAAGCTCATTATTCCTACTTTTTAATTCTTACAAATTTAAAAAAATAAATTGAATCAAAATTTACAAAGCTTTCTTTTCCTTCTTTTTATAATTTACGATAAAAACGCCCAAAATAATTAGTGCTGTAGCAATAATAAAATCAACCGTAATTACTTCATCTAAAAGCAACCAACCTAAAAAAACCGCGATTATTGTATTGATATAGGACAGAATCGAAACCTGAACCGCTGTAACATGTTTTAAAGCATAATTATAACAGAAAAAAGCAATCACCGAACCAAAAACAGATAAATACAATGCAGCGAAAATACTCTTTGAACTCCAGGAATTAAAATCCGGATTTGGTGAGAATATTGAAGCCAGGACCAACTGAATACAAGATGCGATTGTAAATTGGTAAAACAAATTGAGCGTTATATTTTTCGATTTATTAGCATGCGTTTTGGTATAAATTGTTCCTGCCGCCCAAGCTAAAATTGCAAATCCCATAAACATCATTCCTGTTCTATAATTAACATCTAAAAATGATCCGAGTCCATCTTTAAAGATAAAAACTACTCCTGAGAATCCAATAATTACTCCTAAAAAACCTTTTAAACTCATTTTTTGCAATCCAAACAGAATACTTCCTAAAAAAATAAGAATTGGTGTTAGCGCATTTATTACTGATGCTAATCCACTGGGGATATTTTGCTCTGCAATTGTCGTAAAACCATTTGCAATTACAAGCATTAAAACCGAAGCAATAAGCTGTTGTTTAAAATTTTCCCAGCCAATCCATTCTAATTCCTTTTTGAACAATAAAATCGTCATCATAATTAATCCGGCCAATCCTTGACGAATAGAAGTTACAAACCAAGGCGGAATGGTTTCAACCGCAACTCTAATTCCTAAAAAGGTTGTTCCCCAAATAATCCCAACAGCTGCAAGGGCAAAAATTAATTTATAATCTAAACTTTGTTTCATAAAAATGCCATTAAAAAAAATCCCAAACTATATTACTATAATCTGGGATCTTAAAATTTATAATTTTATTAAAAATTATTTATTCCTCACTTTTTGTTCCCATTTCCAGGCACTTGCCATTGCTTCGTCTAAACTTAGTTCAGCCTTCCATCCTAAGACATTGTTCGCCTTATCTGTATTTGCGTATGCTTCAGTAATATCACCTTCACGACGTGGCTTAATGACATATGGTAATTTTTTGTCGCTTACTTTTTCAAAACTGTGAATTACTTCCAAGACAGAACTTCCTTTTCCTGTTCCTAAATTGAAAGTTTCGACTTTTGCTAAATTCTTTTTGTTTAACAAACGCTGCAAAGCAATTACGTGCGCTTTTGCCAAGTCAACCACATGAATATAATCGCGAACAGCTGTTCCATCAGGCGTTGGATAATCGTTTCCAAAAACAGATAATTCCTGACGTAATCCTACACCGGTTTGCGTAATAAACGGAACTAAATTTTGAGGAACCCCTAAAGGTAATTCTCCAATCTGTACAGATTCATGTGCTCCAACCGGATTAAAGTAACGCAATAAAATTGCGCTGATATTGGTAACTTTTGCAGTATCTGTGATAATTTCTTCTCCAATCTGTTTTGTGTTCCCATAAGGAGACATAGCTGCCTGAACAGGAGCATCTTCTGTAATTGGCATTTTTTCGGCCTGCCCATAAACGGTACAAGACGAACTGAAAATAAAACTTGCTTCAGGTTTTTGCTGTAATTCCTGCAATAAATAAACTAAACTGCTAATGTTGTTTTCATAATACAACAAAGGTTGTTCAACACTTTCACCAACTGCTTTTGAAGCTGCAAAATGAATAACTCCGGTAACATCGTTGTGCTTTTTAAAGAAATCCCGAACGGCACTTTTTTCTCTTAAATCAATTTTTTCAAATAAAGGCGTTTTTCCTGTAATGGCTGTAATTCCTTTTAAAACATCTTCTGAAGAGTTAGAAAGATTATCGATAATCACTACTTCATAGCCTTCATTTTGCAATTCGACTACAGTGTGAGATCCAATAAATCCAAGTCCTCCTGTTACTAATACTTTCATTTTGTGGTTGTTTGTTTTGTAGTTAATTTATAAGCTTGTCTGGCAATCAAAATCCATTTGTTTTTTTGTTTCTGCCAAACCAACATTATTCCTATTTTTATATCTTTATCTATGCCGTCATCTTTGGTATGAGCTGCCAAAACATGTCGCACAATCGCAACATCATTCTGAATTGCTATAGTCTGGTTTTGCAGATCAATAGAAACAAAATTCGATTTTCTACTGACTATTCCCTCTATAAATTCAGCCTGATTTTGAACATTACCATTGGAATGAACATACGATAACTGATCAGAAGTTAGTGCTTTTAATTTTACTCCATCGGCATCAATCATTGCCTGACGCAGAATTTCAACCTGACTTTTGACAGCGTTCTCTTCTTTAGAATTTGCTTTTTGGGCAAAAACAGAAAACTGAAGAAATATCGTTAAAATTAAAAAGCTTATTCTTCTCATCTTTTATTTATTTAAAAATTCCCAAACTGAGTTCGCAATAAATTTAATTTGTTCATCATCAAGTTCTGTATGCATTGGCAAAGCAATAACTTCTTTCACTAACTGATTGGTTACCGGAAATTGCTCCTCTTTATAACGAGGATCTAAATATGCTTTTTGAGAGTGCAACGGAATTGGATAATAAATGGCACAAGGAATTCCTTTATCCAACAAATGCTGCATTAAAGCATTACGATCTGCATCAATAATTCTCAAAACATATTGATGAAAAACATGATCATTTTCATTTCCGTCAAATTCAGGAGTAATAATATTTTTATGTCCGGAAAAAGCAGCATTATATTTTGTAGCCGCCAAACGACGTGCTTGATTATATTCATCCAATAAAGGCAATTTTGCATTTAAAACTCCAGCCTGAATACTATCTAAACGAGAATTTACTCCGACAACATCATGGTGGTAACGCTCGTACATTCCGTGGTTTACAATTCCGCGGATAATGTGAGCCAATTTATCATCATTAGTAAAAATTGCTCCTCCGTCTCCATAACAACCTAAGTTTTTAGATGGAAAAAATGAAGTCGCTGCAACGTGCCCAATTGTTCCAACTTTTACTTTTGATCCCGATTTAGAAATATAATCAGCTCCAATTGCTTGTGCATTATCCTCAATTACATATAAATTATGCTCTTTGGCAATTTCCATAATGGCATCCATATTGGCTGCACGTCCAAATAAGTGAACTGGAACAATTGCTTTTGTTTTTGGGGTGATTGCTTTTTTTACCGCATCGATATCGATGTTCATATTATGCAAATCAACATCAACCAAAACCGGAGTCAATTGTAATAGCGCAATAACCTCAACAGTAGCCGCAAAAGTAAAATCGGCAGTAATTACTTCATCGCCCGGTTTTAAATCCAGTCCCATCATCGCAATCTGCAAAGCATCTGTACCATTGGCACAAGGTATTACGTGTTTAACACCTAAATAATCTTCGAGATTTTTTTGAAACTGATGAACCAAAGGTCCGTTGATGTAAGTATTAGTATCTAAAACTTCCTGAATTGAAGCGTCTACAGTAGATTTTATTTTTTCGTATTGACTTTTTAAGTCAACCATTTGTATTTTTTTCATTTTTGAATAATGTTTAAAATTAAAGACTCTATTTTATCAGAAATCTCTAAAAGGAGGAACAAAAATAGTTATTAATAGCTTCAAACCAATGAAAATAGTCGAAAGAAATGTAATTTAGCCACAAAAATTATTACATGCTTTTTTTATATAACCTAACCATTTACATCGCAGGATTTTTCTTAAGAATTACAGCGCTATTTAGTCCGAAAATTAAGCTTTTTGTTGAAGGCCGAAAAAACGTCTTTTCGATATTAGAAGAAAAAATAAAAGCAGGAGATAAAACTATCTGGTTTCACGCCGCGTCTCTTGGTGAGTATGAACAAGGGCTTCCCGTAATTGAAAAAATCAAAGAAAAACATCCTTCACACAAAATAGTTGTAACCTTTTTTTCACCTTCCGGATACGAAGTGCGTAAAAATAACACAGTTGCCGATGTTACGATTTATCTTCCTTTAGACACTAAAAACAATGCTAAACGATTTTTAAAATTAGTTCATCCGGAATTGGCTTTTTTTATTAAATATGAATTTTGGTTAAACTATTTAAAGGAATTAGAAAAAAGCAAAACCCCAACTTATTTGATTTCCGGTATTTTCAGAGACAGCCAAATGTTTTTTAAATGGTACGGAGGCTTTTACAGAAATGCTTTGAAGGCTTTCACATACTTCTTTGTTCAAAATGAAAGCTCAAAACAAAAAATTAGCGCCATTGGTTTTAATAATGTAATTGTTTCCGGGGATACGCGTTTCGACAGAGTTGCTGCAATTTTAGAGAGAGACAATTCACTTGATTATATTGAAAACTTTAAAAATAATCAGCAAACAATTGTAATTGGAAGCTCCTGGCCAAAAGATGAAGTTTTAATTGCAGAATATATCAATCAGGCACCTGAAAATGTAAAATTTATCATTGCCCCTCACAATATCAAAGCAGATCAAATTGCGAACCTTAAATCGCAAATTACAAAAGCAACTGTTTTATTTTCGGAAAAAGAAAACAAAGACTTGTCAACTTACAATGTCTTTATTATTGACACTGTTGGAATCTTAACTAAAATCTACAGTTACGGAACTATCGCTTATGTTGGAGGTGGATTTGGAAACCCGGGGATACACAATATTTTAGAACCGGCTACATTTGGAATCCCAATTGTAATTGGCCCAAATTATTCCAATTTCGCCGAAGCTGTTTCTCTTGTAGAATTACAAGGGTGTTCTGTCATCTCTAATTCAGACGAATTAAAAACCATTTTCAACCAACTACTCTCCGATCATTCTTTCTACGAACAGAAAAGCAAAATTTGTAAGTCATTCATTCAAAACAATAAAGGAGCAACCGAAACTATAGTAAAAACCGTTTTCGCACCCCTCAAAGCCTAATTCTTAAAACAAATGAAGACGTTTTTATGAAAATTAAACTGACTAAAACTTTTTCTCCACGAATATGATTACTCATAAAAACGCTCAAAAAACAAAATAAAGCATAAAAAATTCAATCAAAAGAGCCAAAACACCAATAGAATTTTCAACAAAAAATAAATTAAGCAAAACATACGATAATATAAAATATTTTTGTTATTTTGGCATATTATTTGATAAATAAGATAATCGTGAGTAAGGAAAATATTTTAAAAAAAAAGTGAAAAAATATTTTACGTATTAAAAAATTTATATCTTTGCCACGAATTAATAATTAACCTTTTATAATAAAGTAAGATGAAAAAAGTATTTTTAAGTTTAGCTGTTGTTGCTGTTTTAACTGTTGTATCTTGTAAAAAAGCTGACGCTGCTGCTGAAGCTCCTGCTGTAGATTCTGCTGCTGTTGCTGTTGATTCAGCTGCTGCTGTTGTTGATTCTGCTGCTGCAACTGTTGATTCTGCTGCTGCTAAAGTTGATTCTGCTGCTGCTAAAGTAGAAGAAGTAAAAAAATAATTAGAACTTAGTTTCTAACGATTTTAAAACCATCTCTAGAAGATGGTTTTTTTTTATGATTAATTTTTCCATTAATCACAAACAACAAAAAAAAGCGTCCGTAATTACGAACGCTTTTTTTTTATTCTGCTACTTCCTCCATTTCCTCCTCAACCTCATCATCACCAAAAATCGATTCACTCGAAGAAAAATCCAAAATCTCTGATCGCGAAGAATAAGTAACAATTTCTTTTATTCCTTTTTGCAAAAGCAATTCTGTACTATATTTTCGACTTGTAGCAAAGTGAACATCACCAAGCATCAATTTAAAAAAATACTTCCCTCCGGAACCCTTAAACTTCAAAAATTTCGCAAGCTCAATATTCGCTTTAAATTTCTCAATATCCTCTTCACACTCAAACCTCAACTCATAACTCAAACTAGTAAATATCACCTTTCCCTTTCGAGAAGTAAAAGTAAACTTATATTCATCATTAAATCGCCTGCTAATTACAAAAGCACCCATTTATAAATTTTAGATTTTAGATTGTTGATTTTTTTTTGAGATTCTGAGATTCTGAGATTCTGAGATTCTGAGATTCTGAGATTCTGAGATTCTGAGATTCTGAGATTCTGAGATTCTGAGATTCTGAGATTCTGAGATTCTGAGATTCTGAGATTCTGAGATTCTGAGATTCTGAGATTCTGAGATTCTGAGATTCTGAGATTCTGAGATTCTGAGATTCTGATTCTGAGATTCTGAGATTCCAATAAATTTACTGCGTAAATTTATTATTTGCAAGTCCGCAAATAAAAAAAGCCCCTTCAAAAGAAGAGGCTTTAGTACTCAGAGCGGGACTTGAACCCGCACGAACATTGCTGTTCACTGGATTTTAAGTCCAGCGTGTCTACCAATTTCACCATCCGAGCGATGCTTTATTGAGCGAAAAACGGGGCTCGAACCCGCGACCTCGACCTTGGCAAGGTCGCGCTCTACCAACTGAGCTATTTTCGCATTTCAAATTTTATTTAAGAACCGCAACACTTAATTTGTTCCGTATTGCGAGTGCAAATTTAGGACATTTATTCAATTAAACAAGCGTTTCTTTAAAAAAAAATCCACTTATTTTATAACATTCTGATAACCTAAACTTTAAAATTGAAATTTTTCTGAAATTTATTTTTTAACCAACATTCTTTTGATTTCATTGAGTTTCATCAAAGCTTCTACTGGTGTAATTGCATTAATATCGAGATTCAAAATCTCTTCTTTTATTTCTTCCAACAAAGGATCATCCAGGTTGAAAAAACTCATCTGCATTTCATCATTCACAGCTTTTATTCCGTTTAAAGCATCACTGGAATGATTTTTCTCCAGTTTCTTTAAAAGTTTCTGCGCTTTTGAAATTACCAATTGAGGCATTCCGGCCATTTTTGCGACATGAATTCCAAAACTATGAGCACTTCCTCCCTTTACCAATTTTCTAACAAAAAGAACTGTGTCTTTTAATTCTTTTACCGCTACATTAAAATTCTGAATTCTTGGCATCGATTCTGTCATTTCATTCAGTTCATGATAATGCGTTGCAAAAAGTGTTTTTGCTCTTCCCGGATGCTCGTGTATGAATTCAGCAATGGCCCATGCAATCGAAATTCCGTCGTATGTACTGGTTCCTCTTCCAATTTCATCTAATAACACCAAACTCCTGTCTGAAATATTATTCAGAATCGAAGCTGTTTCATTCATTTCTACCATAAAAGTAGATTCACCCATCGAAATATTATCTGAAGCACCTACTCTGGTAAAGATCTTGTCTACAATTCCCATTCTAACACTATCAGCAGGAACAAAACTTCCCATTTGAGCCAAAAGCACAATTAAAGCTGTCTGTCTTAAAATTGCCGACTTACCCGACATGTTAGGACCGGTAATCATAATAATCTGTTGTGTTTCTCGGTCTAAAAAAACATCATTGGCAATATATGGCGTACCAACCGGCAATTGTTTTTCAATTACGGGATGTCTTCCATTTTTTATATCTAATTCAAACGTATCATCAATTTCAGGACACACATATTGGTTTTCAACCGCCATTTGTGTAAACGAACACAAACAATCCAACTGCGCCACCAAATAAGCATTCATTTGAACCGGTTTGATATAAGTAGAAATCCAAGCCACTAACTGCTCAAAAAGTTCACTTTCGATTTTATAAATCTTTTCCTCAGCACCTAAAATTTTGGTTTCGTATTCTTTTAATTCTTCCGTGATATAACGTTCCGCATTTACCAAAGTCTGCTTACGAATCCATTCTTCAGGAACTTTATCTTTATGTGTATTTCGGACTTCGATATAATATCCAAAAACATTATTAAACGAAATCTTCAAAGAAGAGATCCCAGTCCTTTCAGATTCTCTTTTCTCAATTCCTTCTAAAAATTCTTTTCCAGAAGTTGAAATAGCACGTAATTCATCTAGCTCTTCATTAACCCCCTTAGCAATTGCATTTCCTTTAGAAATGGCAACGGGCGCATCTTGATTTAAAGTATTTTTTATTTTTTCACGAAGCAAATCACAAGCATGCAAACTATCTCCAATTACTTTTACTGCTTCCTGCGGACTTTCCAGTGCAATGATTCTTATCGGAATAATGGCATCCAACGATTCTTTCAAATAAACCACTTCACGAGGCGATACTTTTCCTGCTGCGATTTTAGAAATCAAACGCTCTAAATCTGAAATTTGCTTAATTTGATATTGAATATTATGCAGAATTTCAGGATTTGACTTTAAATAAGCAACCACTTCATGTCTGCTTTTTACTTTATTCGCATCCTTTAAAGGTAATGCCAGCCAGCGTTTCAGCAAACGTCCTCCCATTGGAGAAAGTGTTTTATCGATAACATCCAAAAGTGTAACCGCATTTGGATTATAACTGTGATACAATTCCAGATTTCGAATTGTAAAACGATCCATCCAGACATAAGCATCTTCAGCAATACGCTGAATTGCTGTAATATGCTGAACACGATTATGCTGTGTCTCTGATAAGTAATACAAAATCGCTCCAGAAGCAATAATTCCTTCTTTTAATTCTTCAACACCAAATCCTTTTAAAGAATTGGTTTGGAAATGTTTTGTCAGCGTTTCTAAAGCGTAATCTTCCTTATAAATCCAATCTTCCAGATAAAAACTATGAAAATCTTCTCCAAAAGCATTTTTAAAATCATTTTTATTGTGCTTTGGAACCAGAACCTCACTTGGATTAAAGTTCTGCAACAATTTATCAATATATTCAGCATTTCCCTGAGCTGTCAAAAACTCTCCTGTCGAAACATCTAAAAAAGAAATTCCAATATTTTTATTGGTAAAACATACTGATGCCAAAAAGTTATTTGATTTCGATTGCAAAACCTCATCATTTAAGGAAACCCCGGGTGTCACAAGCTCTGTAACACCTCTTTTTACAATCGTTTTGGTCATTTTCGGATCTTCAAGCTGGTCACAAATTGCAACACGAAGACCGGCTTTAACCAATTTTGGCAGATAAGTATTTACAGAATGATGCGGAAACCCTGCCAATGCAGTTTCGGTATCAGATCCCGCACCTCTTTTAGTTAATGTTATCCCTAAAATTTTAGAAGCTCTAATGGCGTCTTCTCCAAAGGTTTCATAAAAATCTCCTACTCTGAAAAGCAGACATGCATCAGGATATTTAGCCTTGATTTCGTTGTACTGTTTCATTAAAGGTGTTTCCTTCACCACTTTTTCTTTAGCTGCCAAATTATTATATTTTAAATGAAAAATTAAGACAGCGAATTTAGGATTTTTTGGTGGCATATCGAAAACTTCAAAAATTAAAATATTTTAAGATTTTTTTAGTTTGCGGTTGGAGATTTTTATATAGCTTTGTTTATCATTTAAAAAAAGACCCTTAAGATGAAAAAAATAATTTTATTCGCTATGTTAGCTGTAGCTGGTATTACAGCTACTAATGCACAAACAACTAAAAAAGCTAAAGCTACTAAAGTTGCTAAAGTTGAAGGAGCAGGAATGCTTTTCGAAACAGAAACTATCGACTACGGAACTATCGCTCATAATGCTGATGGGAAACGTGAGTTTGTTTTTGTAAACAACGGAACTAAACCATTAATTATCACTAACACTCAGGGATCTTGCGGATGTACTGTTCCAACTACTCCAAAAGAACCAATCGCACCAGGTGCTAAAGGTGTTATCGGTGTAAAATATGCTACTGACAGAGTTGGTGCTTTTACAAAAACTGTAACTGTTACTTCAAATGCAGAAGGACAACCTACAAAAATCCTTACTATTAAAGGTACTGTTTTACCAGATCCAGTAAAAAGCTAATCTGAAAAAACACTTAAATAATCAAAAAGCTTCCTTATCTTTGGAAGCTTTTTTTATGACTTGAATTTAATACCAATGAGAAAACTCGAAAACAGCGAACTGGACCGTAAATCAATTGAAGATTTTAAGAAATCTGAAAAAACACCTTTAATATTAGTTTTGGATGATATTCGAAGCCTTCATAATATTGGTTCTGTGTTTAGAACCGCTGATGCATTTTTGATAGAAAAAATAATCTTATGCGGTATTACTGCAACTCCTCCAAATAAAGAAATTCATAAAACCGCTCTTGGCGCAACCGAAACCGTAGCTTGGGAACATCACGAAAATGTTCTTGAAGTTATTGAAAACCTTAAGAAAGAAAATGTTCTAACTATGGCCATCGAACAAGTCGAAAGCTCTGTTTTTCTTCAGGATTTTCAAGTTGAAAAAGGACAAAAATATGCTTTAGTTTTTGGCAATGAAGTCTATGGTGTAGCTCAGGAAGCTGTTGCTATTTGCGACGGCTGTATAGAAATTCCGCAACTTGGAACAAAACACTCTTTAAATATCTCCGTAAGTGCCGGAATTGTCGTTTGGGATTTATTTCAAAAAATAAACTGGCCAAATCACAATTAGAGAATACTTTTATTAAAATATTGTGATTTTTGAATTATTTAGAATCCTAAATTGTTAGAAATTCAAATATATTTTTTTATTATTATAAAATTGATACTTTTATAAAATGAAAAGTATCAATTTATTAAAAATATCGATTTTATTTTTTTTACTGCTTTCGAGTTTTTTTGGATTTGCCCAACAATATACCGCAATTCCAGATCCGAATTTCGAAAAAGCTTTAATTGATCTTGGGATTGATACAAATCCTACTATTGACGGCAGAGTTTTGACATCAAGTGTCGCCGGAGTGATTTCCTTAAATGTTTCCAGTAAAGGATGTACAAATTTAACCGGTTTACAAGATTTCACTTCTTTACAAGAATTATACTGTCTACAGAACGCCTTAACTACTTTAGATATTTCACAAAACACAGCTCTTGTTAAGTTAAGCTGCGGGCTTAACATGCTTACAAGCCTGAACACCTCTAACAATATAGCCTTAAAAGAACTGGACTGTCAAAGAAACAGAATAACAAGTTTAAATCTTGCTAATAATACTGCCCTGACTATAGTTTATTGCAATAACAATTTATTAACCAGTTTGGACGTTTCTAAAAGTCCGCAACTTAATTTTTTAGAATGTGAACAAAATCAAATTGTAAATCTGAATGTTTCTACAAATCCGGCATTAGTCCATTTAAGTTGCAACAATAATCAAATTACAAGTCTTAACATTAGTTCTAGTACACTTCTAACTAATTTAGAAACTAACCATAATAATTTATCGAGTTTAGATGTTTCAAAAAATACAGCTTTAATTAATGTTTATTGCAACAATAATCAGATAACAGCTTTAGATTTTTCCAACAGCACTACCTTACAGCGCTTATTATGCAACAATAATAATTTACAGACGCTAAACTTAAAAAATGGAAAAAACACTAATCTTATTGCTGGTGCCTTTCAGTCAAATTCAAATCTGAACTGTATACAGGTAGACAACGAAGTTTTTTCTAATTCCAATTGGATGTCGTATAAGGATGGTGCTGCCGTCTATTCTACAAACTGCAGTAAACTTCTAACTTCAGCACCTGTACTAAAAGCCACTGGAGACCAGACTTACTGTCCTGGTCCGGATATAAAAATAGTTGAAACATTTTTGATAGAACATGATTTAAGCGAAACAGGAACAACTGCCGGTTACATTCAAATTTCCTCCGGTTATTCCAACGGTGACAAACTTAGTCTTTCAAACCCAGCTCTCTATCCTTCTATTAGTACAACCTGGGATTCTACTGCCGGAAAACTTACGCTGTCAAGTATTACCGGAGGCGAAATATTATATTCTGATCTCGAAGCAGCTATAAAAGATATTGTTTTTTCGAATACACTCGCAACGGCTTCCGGAACAAGAACATTTTCTATCACTATTGGCCAAGCCAATTATTTGCCTTCTACAGGACATTATTATCTCTTTGTGCCAAGTGTAGGAATTACATGGAGTGCTGCAAAAATAGCAGCAGAAGTAAGTACATATTATGGCCTTAAAGGTTATTTAGCCACTATTTTATCTGCCGATGAATCCAAATTAGTTGGAGAACAAGCTTCGGGCACAGGATGGATTGGCGGAAGTGATGCTGAAACTGAAGGTGTCTGGAAATGGGTTACTGGCCCTGAAGCCGGAACTATTTTTTGGAATGGTAATGCTAACGGTTCTACACCAAATTTTGCTTTTTGGAATACTGGAGAACCTAACAACCAAGGCGACGAAGATTATGCTCATATCACACAACCAGGAGTGGGAATTAGAGGATCATGGAATGATTTATCAAATACGGGATCTACAGTTGCCGGAGACAATTATCAGCCAAAAGGCTATGTAGTAGAATATGGCGGAATGCCTGGTGAAACCCCGTTGGAAATTGCCGCCAGTACCAAAATCACAATTCCGGTAGCAACACTGGCAGCAAATCCAAATCCGATTTGTGATTTTGGAAGTTTTACTCTTAGTGCAACAGCAACAACCAGCACCTCAATTAGATGGTTTGATGCCGCAACCGGAGGAAATTTATTAGGAACCGGAACAACCTACACTACTCCAATCATCAATACAACTACTGTTTATTATGTTGATGCCGGTTGTGAAGCGAATAGAAAATCGGTAACTGCGGTTATTAATACTACTCCAAACACACCAATTGCTGAAAAAAACACTTATTCTAACTGCGGACCCGGAACTGTAACCATTAGAGCAACATCAAACATTGGAAACATTAACTGGTTTACAACCGAGACTGGCGGAAGTAGTATATTTTCCGGTAGTACTTTTACAACTCCTACTATTTCATCCAATAAAACTTATTATGCTGAAGCTTCAAACAATGGTTGTATTAACCCAGATAGAACTCCAATAAACATTATAATCTACACGCCTCCTGTTGTTACTGATGAAAATTTAACGCTATGTCAGTTTCAAAATCTAACCTTAGACGCCGGAATTGCAGGAATGAATTATCTTTGGTCAAATGGAGCTACAACTCAAACGATCACTGTCAATTCGGGAGAAACTTACACTGTAAAAGTCACAAGTCCGGATCCTGAAAATTGCTCTAGCACAAAGACGATTGTAGTAGAAGAACATAAAATACCACAGATTGACCGTATAGTGGTTGAAGAAACAAGAGCCATTGTTTACCCTGTTAAAGCAGAAGATTATTTTGAATATTCTGTAGATGGAATCAGCTTTCAGGATTCTTTTGTTTTCTACGATGTTCCAGGTGGATTGCAAACAGCCTATGCGCGAGAAAAAAACGGATGCGGGCAAGTTACAAAGCAATTTGTCGTTCTTGTGTTCCCTCCGTTTTTCACTCCAAACAATGACACATTTAATGACGTCTGGGAAGTAACCGGAATGGAAAACTACCCTCAGGCCCAAGTCACTATTTTTGACCGATACGGAAAACTAATCGCGCAGTTAAGCAGAGCAAAAATGAGCTGGGATGGTACTCTAAATCAGATTCCCCTTCCTGCTTCGGATTATTGGTACGCTTTAAAAATTGATGATACAATGCCTATTTTAAAAGGGCACTTTACATTAAAACGATAATATGACTATAGAAACAATCCGTGAAATCTGTCAAAAATTAACCGGTGCAACTGAAGCTATTAAATGGGATCATGATCTTGTATTTTCGGTAGGCAATAAAATGTATTGTGTGGTAGGACTTGATCAAAATCCAACCTCAGCCTCATTTAAAGTTTTGGATGAAGAATTTGAAGAAATGAGCAGCAAACCCGGATTTAAACCAGCACCCTATGTTGCAAAATACAAATGGGTTTTGATTGACGATATTACACGCATGAAAAAGTCGGAATGGGAAAAATACATTCAGCAATCTTATCGTCTTGTTCAGGAAAAATTATCGGCAAAACTTAGAAAACAACTTGGAATAATATAAATTTAAGATGCTGTTTTCTTCTTAATTTCATTCAATATAAAAATGTAATCTTCATGTCTTTTTACAAAATCACGATCAGAAACATCAATAATTAAAACATTCAAATCGGTTTGTGATTTTATGTATTCCAAATAACCATTGTTGATTTTTTCCAAATACGAAGCCTCAATATTTTGTTCGTAATTACGGCCGCGTTTTTTGATATTTTGCAGAAGTCGTTCTGTATTTTGATATAAATAAACATACAAATCAGGCTTTGGCATTTCTTTATAAATAATATCAAACAGATTTCTGTACAAACGATATTCGTCTTCCTGTAACGTAATTTTAGCAAAAATCAGTGATTTAAAAATATGATAATCGGCTACAATAAAATCTTTAAACAAATCAAACTGTGCCAGATCATCTGATAACTGCTGATAACGATCTGCTAAAAAAGACATTTCCAACGGAAAAGCATATCTGTTCTGATCTTTATAAAACTTCGGAAGAAATGGGTTATCTGCAAATCGTTCTAAAACAGTTTTTGCATTAAAATCCTCCGCAATTTTATGCACCAGAGTAGTTTTTCCTGCACCAATATTTCCTTCAAAAGAAATATAATTAAATTGATTTAAAGGAATTTCGTCAAGCGGATTTTCTAAACTCTGAACTACTGTACAAACACTTTCATCCGGAGTAACTGCTATCAATTCTCCAATTGTTTTATGCAAAACAGGATGTTTCCAGCTTAATTTTAAATCCTGCATAGGCAGCAAAACAAAATTTCTGTTTTGCATTAAAGGATGTGGAACCTGAAGTTTTTCCGAATGGATAATTTCGTCATCAAAAGCAATCAAATCAACATCTATGATTCTAGATTGATAACCTTCTTGATTAGAGCGGATTCGTCCTAATTCTTTTTCAACCTTTAAAACCTGACTTAATATTTTCTGCGCAGAAGAATTGGCATGCAAAAGAAGCGCACAATTATAAAAAGCATCACTTTCAAAACCCCAGGCTGGAGTTTCGTAAAGTTTTGAAACCTGAATGACAGTACCTACATTTTGATGAATTAAATCAATACAATTTTGGATATTTTCTAGTCTGCTGCCTTGGTTGCTGCCTATCGATAAAACGACTTGATGCTGTAATTTCATAATTAATGCAAATTAACTAAAACTATTTTAGAATTAACCGCATTTATTAAATTCTATAGCAACTATCTTATCTTCATAAAGAGATTTTTCAGCAATCCAAAAAGAAGATAAAAAAATAAGACAGGAATAAATAACTTTCCTAAATCTGCCAATGAAAATTTAGAGTTATCTTCAAAAACAGTTTTTAAAAATTTGATTAAGTTTTGAGGAAAATATAAAATTGAATCTGGATTTTTCACAACTACGAAGTACACAAAAAAAAGAATAAAACTACAACTAATTAAACCATAAACAAGTAAAAAATAATCCATTACTTTCCACTTTTTTGAAATCTTAAAAACGGTTTTTACTCTAGTAAAACCTTGATGCATTAAATTTGGTTTTTCAATAACATCAGATAAAACCCAGTATCCATCACTTCTTGCAAAAGGATTTAAACTATGTAGAATTGACATCGAATATATACATGCTAAAATAAGAATTAAATTATTTTGAAAAAGCAAACTAACTAAAACTAAAAAAACGACATAAACTAATTCGAAATACATGCCTGCTAAGTTCACAATAATTCTTTGATGTTTTTGAAGTTTCCAAATATCTGTAACATCAGCAAAATAAACAGGAATAAACAAGTAAAAACCTCCACCAATTCCTCCGTGTTTTGCCCCAAAATAATGAGCGGCGGAAGCATGCCCGAATTCATGAAACGTAACACCAATAAAACTTAAAGAGAATAATAATAACCATTCCGATTTTGCAATTGTAGTATGCAAAATTTCATCATAAAAAAAATAAAAACATCCTGCTAAAATAAAAGTTGCAGTAATTAAAATACTTTTCATCACGTTGGGTAAAAGTAAAAATTTTAAATACTTAGTTAACTTAGAAACTATGCGCTCGTTTATGACAATAAAACTCAGCTTGATATAACTAGGCTTTAAATTTGGTTTTACTGGAATTATTTCACTTTCTATAATACCAAATCTTGCCAATTTATTGTATAAAAACTCATATGCAAAATCGGTTGTCAATTCAATATTATATAATGCATTATAATTCTCAACTAAACTTTTTAAATTTTGCTTTCCATCTATTGATGTTATGAAATTATTTAAATCACTTGAAATTTTTACTCGATGATCAAAATGAGTTTGATGGATAAAGAAATCATCTTTGTTCAATGAATGGATAAAAATATCATTAGAAAGCTTAGGAATTATATCTTCGTTCATATTTTGAAAGTGTTTGTAAAACCGAAATAGTAGTAAATAATCTATTAAATTCTTTTGCCCTCACATTCATTCCAAATGATGAAATTGGATACATTAATTCATCTGGTTTTAAACTCTTGGAATTTGGAACTTGTAAAGCATTTGAATTCTCCCATGAACCATCATCAAATTGATTTTCTAATAAATAGGATATTCCTTTTTGAGTTTTCAATTTAGAACTACTACCTAACAATAAAATTTCGATACCCAAAGCAGTATAAAATTTACTTTCTCCGTATTTATCTCCAAAACTTCCATTGTCATTTTGCAGTTTTTCAGTTTCCATAATAATCCAATTTAGTTTTTCAAATTCTTCAAGATGATAATACGTTTTGGCCAGATAATTCAAAGTATAGAGTGAACTTGTCCACCAATATGAATCTGTTTTCTTTTCAAAATCTATTTCAAAATAATTTCTTAAATTAAGAAAAGAAGTGCTTTTTTGATTATACAAAGCTAAAAAGTAAAAACTCACAGCACTCACACAATTATGAGAGCTAGTCCAGCCCGAAACATCTGTTATATTATTATCTTCAAGTGATTGAATTAAATATTTTTTATCATTGTAGGTAGAAAATCCTCCAGTTTCATTTTGATATTTTATCAAATGGCTAATAATATTAACATCAATTTCTACATTATTCTGCAAAAGAGATAATAATGCAAAATTTGTAGAATCAGCGTCTTCTATCCAAGTAGAATTGTAACTCCATAAATTGTTTTTTGTGTTTTCAATAAAGAATTTTAATGATTTTAAAATTTCATTTTCAAAGACTATTTTTAAGTAACTATTCTCAGAAATTTTCGCCGTTAAAAATGCTGTAGCCCAGATATTACTTATACCTCCCTGATTTACATATTCTCTCCAGCTTCCGTCTTCATTTTGTCTCTTTTTAATAAACTCAATAGAATTACTAATAGCACACTGAACATCGTTTTTTTCTTTCTTTACATCTGATAAATTGATTTCGGCAGTTAAGATTTCTAAATAATTATCTATTTCTTTTATCGCCATAACAAATCTTTTCTTGGTATCATTCAATACTTTTATCCAATCTGGAACAATTATGTTTTCTACCAATTTTAAAGCCTTATCACAATATGAAATTCCTAGACCATAGATATCCCTGCTAATCCCTCGTATGTACAAGTATTTCTCTAAAACTTCAGGATTTTGGCTGTCTATATTTTGCTTTTTTAATAGATAATTAGCCCAATTAAATTGCCCTTTTTTTAAATCTCTTTTAAAATCCTGAATATCATCATTCAACTGAAAAGCCGTCGAAAAGTATTTATGAGATAATAACAATTTTTGATATACTTTGTTATTCTCACTATCTAAATTATGAAGACAGTCAATCGCTACTTTTCCAAAAGCCGACTTTTTATCTGCTAATTCTTCATATTCTTCAATTCTCATATTTTCTCTTTGCAGAAAAGATTTTTCCAAATAGACAGCCTGCAAATATTCATTTCTTCGCAAGTTCCAATACCTCCAAAAATCACTTTCTAAACCATAAATACTAGTCAAAATTTTAATGCTTTCCTCTTGGCAAATTCCAATTAAAGGAAACTTAGAAAAATCCCCTTCATCAATCAATAAATCTGTAAATATTGTTGCTTGATAATACAGGTATCCCGCGATATCAAGCAACTCTAAATCATCTGTAGCTATCGAAAAAGACTTCGAAAAAAGCGATGGATAGTTTTGATAATAAACAGGATTCTTATTTATAAAATCTTCTTCCAAAATTTGACTTTTAAAGCTATGTAGAAGATCCAGTTTTTCAATATAACTTTTAAACTTCATGACTATTATTTAAAGTTACCCATTATCTCAAATTCTTTATTATTTCTATTATCCAAAACTCGTTTTATAAATTCATGTAGTTCATTTGTTAGTGGCAATTGATTTTGAGTATTCCAAAATTGTTCTGAATACGGAAATTTAGCTTTAAAAATATCCTTATCAACTGAAAAATTAGAGCTCAATTTTTCTTTAACATCATTTCTTATCGTAATTAGATCATAGAAAGCTTCATAAATAGTTTTTTTATCTCCTTTAATAGTTTCAAACGTATTTTTAAGAGTTGCATTTCCAATATAGTATTTGTTCTCTATTTCATTTTTCTTGAAATGAATATATAAATCAATACCAATTGTTCGCCATTTCAATCCTCTACTTCCATTAAATTCAATTTTATCTACATCTCCCACCATACTGTAATTAACTTCCTTTATCGATTTATCTTTTTTATTTATTACATAGTATCCTTTTCTAGTTAAAGTGTTTTTATTTTCCTCGCTTTTAGAAAAATTAATCTTCAAATAATCTAAATCGTTTATTTTTTCAATAGTAAAAACATATTCATTAGGCAAATTAAAAACTGCCGAATACCATCTAAACAACGTTTTAAAACTTGGAAATTCTATATACTCATTATTCTCCTTTTCAGATATTCCAATTTTCCTTAAACTAGAAATTTCTACTAAATACTTCTCTTGCGGATTTTTCTGAGTTACAAACAAAGAATTTCTTTCAACTTTTCCAAAAACATCTTGAAATCTTATTATTGTATTATCTCGTTTTAGTATACCTCTTAAAAAAAACTCCTCTAAATAAGGTTCTAGAAAATAATTTTTATAACCATTTCTGTACACTTCGTTTAGAACTAAACTTACATTGTCTACAATAATTTCTTCAAGCTCAATTATGTTTGACTTTAAAAAAATGGTGTCTTGTTTGTTGATTTCCTCAAAAGTGGTATTAATGGTTTCATAACCTACTGAGCTTATATTAATATGTTTATCTCTAGAAACAAAAACAAATAAACCTTCTTTATTTGAAATTGTATTATCTATATCATTACTAATATTAACATATTCCAATGGCTGTTTTGTCTGGAAATCAACAACCACTTTATTTATTTGTAAGATTTGTCCATTAATTGAACTTTTGAATAACAGTAGTAATAATAATTTAAAGTAGTTCAATCTCATGCATTTCTGTTTATTATTAAAAGTTGTATCTATTGCTACAATAACATCAAAAAACCAAGCTTTTTAAAAATTTGCTTGGCTTTTCAATTTTAATATATCAATTTAAAAAGGCATTGGGGGTTCTGGAAGTGGAATCGGATTATCTGGCGGATCTAGCGGTCCCACAACAACAGTCCAACCAAACTCATATCTTTTCTCTAATTCTTCCACTTGAAACCTTTCAAGTAATTGGTTTTCTTCAATTAAGACTGGCAATTGATTTTCTAAGTTCATAAATTTTAATTTTAAAGTTTATAAAAATTTTACTGTATAGTCTCACTTTTAAATCTCCGTACGCAAAATGTTAAAAAGTAAGAAAAATTATATATTTCAAATATAAAATATAATTTTATTCTTAATCAATAAAATCATGAATAATAAATGCATAATAAAAAAAGTCCTTAATTTAAATCATCAAACCATGGAAATTAAACTAAGACAAATCAGAGAAGAAAGAGGGATTTCACAAGAACAGATGGCTCAATATTTAAAAATTTCCCAACCTCAGTATTATCGAAAAGAAAAAGGAAGTAGCAAAATACTAGAATCTGAATGGGACATTATTTCTAGTATATTGGGTGTAGATAAAAATGAAATACAAAATAAAAAACTAGGTACCCATACTATTAAAGAAGACAATACTATTTCCTGCTCACAATTATTATCAGCATCGGAGACATTAGTTTTTGAACTTAAAGAACATGTCAAAACTTTAAAAGAAAAAATTATATTTGTAAAGGGACAGTATGAATTACATCTTAAAGACAAAGAAGAAATTATTATATTATTAAAACAAAGTAAAAAAGACTAAATTGTCTATTTTGAAAATTAATATCCTAAGATTTTGTAACATATAGCCCTTTAATGCTACTTATTAAAAAAATATACATCATGAAATTTTTAGGAAATGTACTCGCCACAGTAATTGGTATTTTTGTTTTTATCATGCTCTTTTTCTTTGGAGTAATATTTATTGCAACCCTTTTTGGCGGAGACGATGCTGTTTCTGTTAAATCTGATTCGGTTATTGAATTGAATTTAAAAGAAATTAAAAACGATTACGCAGGAAAATACAAAGATCCCTGGGTTACTCGTTTTTCTGAGCAAAAAGGTATTGGATTAACGGATGTCATCAATGCAATCGAAGCTGCCAAAACAGATGACAACATTAAAGGAATTTCTATTTTAAACGATCAGTCTTCTCTTGGTCTTGCACAATACAAAGATTTAAGAAATGCATTGGAAAGCTTTAAAAAATCAGGGAAATTTGTTTGGGCTTACGCCAACGATTATTCGCAGAAAGAATATTATCTGACTTCTGTTGCGAATACGATTTACATAAATCCGGCAGGAGATCTGGACTTTAAAGGTCTTTCTTCTGAAGTTATGTTCTTTAAAGATTTTCAGGATAAATCGGGAATCCGTATGGAAGTGATTCGTCACGGAAAATATAAAAGTGCTGTTGAGCCTTTCTTGGAAAACAAAATGAGCGATGCCAACAGAGAACAAATTACTGCACTTTTAAATTCAATTTGGGCTACTGTTTCTGCAGATATTTCAAAAAGCAGAAATATTCCGCTTCCAAAATTAAACGAAATTGCAAACGGTCTTTTAGCGAGAACTCCTGAAATGGCGAAACAACAACATTTGGTAGATGTTATTGCATACGAAGATGTGTATCATGATGCCATCAGAAAAGCACTGAAAGTAGACAAAGACGAAGATTACAACAAAATCTCGATTTTAGATTATACTCAAAATAATGTTACATCTGCTTTAACTAATACGGCTACTGATCAAATTGCTATTATTTACGCTCAGGGCGAAATTGGAAGCGGTGAAGGTGATGTTAATACAATTGGAGAAGGTTCTATGCGCCGTTCTTTGCAGGAAGCGAGAAAAAATGACAATGTAAAAGCGATTGTTCTGAGAATTGACAGCCCAGGAGGAAGTGCCTTAACTTCTGATTTAATCTGGAGAGAAATTGAAATTACTAAAAAAGTAAAACCAGTTGTGGTTTCGATGGGAAATTACGCTGCTTCGGGAGGATATTATATTGCCTGCAACGCTAATAAAATATTTGCTGAAAACAATACTATCACGGGATCTATCGGCGTTTTCGGAATGCTGCCAAACTTTAGTCCGTTAGCAAATAAATTAGGAATCAATTCTGAGCAGGTTAAAACTCATGAAAACTCAGCTAATTACAGTCCGTTTGTACCAGTTGACGAGAAGTTTAAAGCCTTCACTTTAGAAGGAGTTGAAAAAATCTACAATACTTTTGTAACTCATGTTGCTGAAGGACGTAAAATGACTTTTGATCAGGTTGATGCTATTGCGCAAGGAAGAGTTTGGTCAGGAACAGAAGCAGTAAAATTAAGATTAGTGGATAAAATAGGTGGTTTAAATGATGCTATTGCAGAAGCGGCTAAGATTGCTAAAATCAAAAAATACAGCACTCAGAATTATCCGGAGTACGAAAAAACTTTAAACGATATACTGTCAGGTCTGCCTTTTGCAAAATCTAAAGAGGCTTTCATAAAAGAAGAAATTGGAGAAGAAAATTACATGCTTATTGAGCAGGTAAAGAAATTCCAGAAATTAAAAGGAGTCCAGACCATAATGCCTTACGGAATCAATATTTATTAATTGAAAGATGAATAAGATTATCCTTTACTTGACGGTTTTATTTTTGGGTGTTTTAAATGCTCAGACTAAAAAAGACTTAACTTTTAAGGAAGCACCGGCTGTTTTAAAAATTAATACCGATCAATTATACGGTACGCTGACAACTCCGGATTTGACCAAAAAATATCCGGTTGCATTAATCATTGCTGGTTCCGGCCCAACAGACCGAAACGGAAACAATGCCATGATGAAAAACAATTCACTGAAAATGCTGGCAGAAGATTTGGCAAAAAACGGAATTGCATCTTTACGATATGACAAAAGAGGAATTGGAGAAAGTAAAGCGGCTGGCGGAGAATCTGAAAGTACTCTGGTTTTTGAGAATTATATTCAGGATGTGAAAAGCTGGATCAACTTTTTAAGACAAGACAAACGTTTTTCGAAAGTAATTGTAATTGGTCACAGCGAAGGTTCTTTAATTGGAATGATTGGAGGAGCAAAAGCGGATAAATTTGTTTCAATTGCCGGAGCAGGAGATTCTGCTGACAAAATTATCAAAACACAGATTGGGGCAAAAAAGATGAAACAACTGGACGATATGACCTTCCCAATAATTGATAGTTTAAAAAGCGGGCATACCGTAAGCAAAGTCGACCCAATGCTGAATTCGCTTTTCAGACCAAGTATTCAGCCTTATTTAATTTCCTGGTTTAAATACAATCCGCAGACAGAAATAAAAAAACTAACTATTCCAATTTTGATTGTACAAGGAAGTAGCGATTTACAAGTTTCTGTTCAGGATGCCGAAAATTTAGCAGAAGCTAATAAAAACTCTGAAAAGGTAATAATTGATAAAATGAACCATATCATGAAAACCATAGAAGGTGATCATAATGATAATATGGCCAGTTATAATAATGAAACACTTCCTATATCGGAAACACTTATAGATAAGATCGTTTCATTTATTCAGAAATAATAAAATAAACAAGACCTAAAAACCGTTTGAACTATTTTCAAGCGGTTTTTTTTATTTAACAAAAATAAGTATTATTCTTACATTTTTAAGAAAATTTTATCTTCGCACTCTGCTAAAAAAAACTATTTTTGCAAGAGTCGATTTTAAAATAGTAAACCCTCAAATCTAATTATATGCTAAAGAAAGTTTTAAAAATAAGTGCCATTGTAATTGTGGTATTTGTTGCTGCATTATTTGCCATTCCGTTTCTTTTCAAGGATCAGATCAAAGCTAAAATTACAGAAGCCATTAACGAAAGTGTTGATGCTAAAGTAAGTTTTAAAGATGCTGATTTAAGTTTATTCAAAAATTTCCCAAACGCAACTGTCGGAATCGAGAAACTGGTTATCATTAACAAAGCACCTTTTGAAGGTGATACATTGGTTTCTTTAGGAGAATTAAATTTAAAAATGAGTGTTAAGGAACTTTTCAAAGGAAAAGAAGAACCTTTAAGTATTCAGGGAATTAGTTCTACAAACGGATTAGTAAATATTATCTTCAATAAAGATGGTGTTGGAAACTTCGACATTGCTTTGAAAGACAAAAAAGAAGAAAAGAAAGACGACGCAAGTAAACCGCTTTCTCTAAAAATTCAGAATTATAAAATCGAGAATTTTACTTTCAGATATATCGATCAGGGTTCTAAAATCAAAATGGTAATTGACAGTTTAAACCACGAAGGGACTGGGGATTTTACCAATTCAAAATTAGATTTAACAACAAAATCTACTGCTAAAGTCTCTTTGGACATGGACAAAATGAATTACATGAAAAATGTAAAACTGACTTTAGACGCTGTTCTTGGAATTGATCTGGATCAAAGCAAATATACTTTTAAAGAAAACAAAGCTTTAATCAATCAATTACCATTGGAATTTGACGGATTTATTCAAATGGCTGAAAACAAACAGATTTACGATTTGAAGTTTAAAACTCCTACTTCATCTTTTACCAATTTCTTAGGTTTAATTCCTTCTGCTTATGCTTCGAGTTTAGATGGTGTAAAAACTACTGGAGATTTTACTGTAAACGGTTTCGCAAAAGGCGAATTAACAGAAACGACAGTTCCTAAATTTAATATCGAAATTGCTTCTAACAATGCTTCTTTCCAATATCCTAACCTGCCAAAATCGGTTCAGAATATTGTAATTGATACTAAAATTATCAACGAAACCGGAATTCTAAACGATACTTATGTAAACTTAGACCAACTATCTTTCAGAATTGATCAGGATGTTTTTAATGCTAAAGCAAATATCAAAAACATTACTGTAAATCCTATTGTGGATGCCGCTTTGAAAGGAACAATCAATTTGGCTAATCTTTCAAAAGCTTATCCAATTAAAATGGACAAACCTCTTGCCGGTATTTTAAAAGCAGACGTTACGACTAATTTTGATATGGCTTCTGTAGAAAAAAGCCAATACCAAAATATCAAAAACGCCGGGACAATGAGTTTATCAGGATTTAAATATACTGATGAAAACAATAAATCGATGAACATCAGTACGGCATTGGTGGAGTTCAATCCTAGTAAAATCAACTTAAAACAATTTGATGCTACAACCGGAAAAAGCGATATCAGCATCAATGGAGTTTTGGAAAATTTCTACGGTTTTATGTTTAAAAAACAGGAATTGAGAGGAAACTTCAACATGAGTTCGAATCAATTGGCTGTAGATGATTTTATGACTGCCGGTGAACCTGCAAAAGAAGAAACTAAAACTGCGGCAAAACCAGCTGAAGCAATGAAAATTCCAGCTTTCTTAAACTGTACCTTAAACGCAAAAGCCACAACAGTTTTATATGACAATTTAAAATTAAAAGATGTTTCCGGAAGATTGCTTATTAAGGATGAAAAGGCCACTTTGGAGAACTTTAAAACCAATATCTTCGGAGGATCTATCGGCCTTAACGGAGCAGTTTCTACTAAAGAAAAAGTGCCAACATTTGATATGAATCTTGGATTTAATCAGGTTGATATTGCGCAGACTTTTACACAGTTGGACATGATGAAAAAGATTGCTCCGATTGCCGGAATTATCAACGGAAAATTAAATTCGACTATTAAACTGAATGGTAATCTGGATGCAAAAGAACTAACTCCGGATTTAAAATCTATTTCCGGTGATTTGATTGGTCAACTACTTTCAACTACTGTAAATTCCAGCAACTCAACTTTGCTTACTGCATTAAGTTCAAATGTTAAATTTATCGATTTGAATAAAGTAAATTTAAATGACATCAAAGCAGCGCTGACTTTTGACAATGGAAAAGTTAATATAAAACCATTTGACATAAAATATCAAGACATAAAAGTAACTGTTGGCGGTACTCATGGTTTTGATCAAACGATGAATTACACTCTGAAATTCGATGTTCCTGCTAAATATTTGGGAACTGAAGCAAACAATTTAATTGCAAAATTATCTCCTGCCGATGCTGCAAAACTGGATAATATTCCAATCAATGCCAGTTTAACCGGAAATTTTTCAAATCCTAAAATCAGTACGGATATGAAAACTGCTGTGAGCAATCTGACAACACAATTGGTGAATCAACAGAAAGAAAAACTGACTCAAAAAGGAACTGCAGCACTTACTGATTTAATCAACAAGAACACAAAAGCTAAAGATACTACTCAGGCTGCAAAAACTGAAAAAGAGCAAAAAACGCAAGAAGTAACCAAAAAAGCCAACGACTTGCTGAATGGTCTTTTCAAGAAAAAGAATCCGTAAGCTAAGATGCTGAGATACTAAGTTTTTTAGTTCGCTTTAATAAATAAAAAATCCTGTTCAGATTCTTGAACAGGATTTTCTTTTTTGTTTATTTTCTGAATTCTATTTATTTAGAATTTTATTTATTACTTTAATAAAATCCGGAACCCCAAAAATATTTGTATCCAGACCTACACTTCCGTTTCCGTATGGTTCGTATTTTTTCAGGTTCGAAACTGAGAACAAGCCAATTGTCGGGGCTTTAGAAGCGCTGGACAAATGCATAATTCCGCTGTCTGCTCCTACAAAAACATCTACATTTGCCAGAACAGAACCAATTTCACGAACATCTTTGCTGTAAAAAGTAGGTGCTTCAAAATTGATTTGAGAAACATTTTCTACCGGAAGGACTTCAAAGATATTTTCGTTTGGAAACTCTTTTTTTAATTCTGCATAAAATGGTTCCCACCAGGAAGGACCGTAACATTTTTCACCAGTTGCATAAGTAAAAATGGCAATATTTCTTTTACCCGGATCAATAATTTTATCTAAAATTTGCTTACCGTTTGCAATTTCAGTTTCAGATAATTTTAAATCTATAAGCGTTATCGGCTCATTTTTATCTTCTATCCCACATTGACTTAAAAAGTATCTAAAATTATATACCGGATATTTTGCAATATGTTCATAATCGTCATGATCCAGAGTAACATTTTCAGGAAGATTTCCAAAGAACTTGTACCTAGCGTTTGAGAATTTTACTGCAAGCCTCCCGGAAGATGAATTCTGATCGACATTAATTACCATATCGTAATTCTGTTTTTTAATTAAAGTCCAGACTTTAAAGTATTTTACTAATTCTTTAAATGGCTTTTTAGGCAGAGGAATAATTTTGTCTACATCATTATAATTTTCAAAAACAATTGGGGCAACAAAACCCTTTACAAAAACATCGATCTTACAACCTGGAAAAGTTTTAGTCACTTCTTCTACCAGAGGAGTAATTAAAAGCATATTTCCTAATCGGCCATTTGGTCTACAGATTAAGACTTTTTTGATCTTACTCTTATCAATAGATCCCGTATTACTGACATTTGAATTGCCGATATTCTTTGTCAGATTGCGCATTAGGGAACGCCTAAAAGCATTCACTTTTTTTAAGTTACTCATGTGGTATTTAATTTGAGGGGTATTTGTTTTTGAAAATTAAATTTGCTTCAACACATCAAAGCTATAATTATTCATCAACTAATTAACACAAAACCACAAAATAAATTGTAAATTTTAAATTAAAATAACTTAAAAGCAAAAAAACACAACGATTTGATAATAAAACCTTACACGTCTATGGTCACAACATAGCCTTCTGAACCACGTATATTGAACACTGTTCCGTTTTCAAAAAGCAAATACTGTCCTTTTATTCCAGTTAATTTACCACTAAATGAAGGTGTTTTATCCAAATTTAAACTGTTTACTTTTGCAGGATAACTCAAAACCGGATATTGCAATTCGTATAAATCATTCTTTTGAGAATAAAAGTATTCTTTAACCTCATCCGGAATTAAACTTTCAATCTTTACTTTTTCTGCTACCAAATCAAAAACCTCAACAGAATTTTGAAGCATTTTTCTCCAGTTGGTTTTATCTGTATAATGATTTTTCAAAGCTACCTCTGTAATTCCTGCCAAATATCTGTTCGGGACTTCCACAACAGCAATGGCCTGTGAGGCACCTTGATCAATCCAGCGCGTTGGAACTTGAGTTTTACGGGTTACGCCAACTTTAATTTCACAAGCAGCTGCCAAATATACAATATGTGGCTGCAGTTGTACTTTAGATTCGTAATCTAAATCTCGGTCTGCAATTCCTAAATGCGCTGTACTTAATTCTGGTCTCATAATCCAATCCCCAACTGCGGGACTTGAATAAAAACATTCGTAACAAAAACCTTGTCGGTATATTTTTTTCTTTTTACCGCAATTCAAACATTGAAAACCAACAAAATTGATTTCGATTTCTTTATCCAATAATTGATTCACGTTTAGAAAACTATCTTCAAAAACTAAATAATATTGAATTGGACTTCCCAATTCGGTTTGCATTTTTGTCAGGACACCTTGATATTGCATTGCTATTTTGATTTATATTGCTGATTTAGATGAATCAACAGAATTAAAATTTTTAGTGTTAAAATTCGACCTTATTAGTAGAATCTTTGTCTTAAATCGAATTGTTTTTTACAAAAAAACACTATTTTTGATATGAAGACAAAGTTACTATTTGTCTCCCTATATTCAAATTTTAAGTTTTTTGTTTTACATGGATTGTGAGATTTAAAACCTAAAATCAGTAAATCTAAAAATCATAATTCATGCCTTTATCCATAATTAATTCGTTTGCTTCTTGGGTTCTTAAACAAAGGATTCATCAAATAGAGCTTTTTTTAAAATACCCCAATGAAGTTCAGGAAGAATTATTGCACAACTTAATAACAGCATCCGAAAATACGGTTATTGGAAAAAAATATGAATTTTCGACTATCAGCTCTTATCAAACCTTCGCTGAAAGAGTCCCTATTGCCACTTATGAAGAATTACAACCTCTCATAGAACGTACCCGTTTAGGCGAACAAAACGTTTTTTGGGAAACACCAATTAAATGGTTTGCCAAATCCAGTGGTACCACAAACGCTAAGAGTAAATTTATTCCTGTGAGTAATGAAGCTCTGGAAGACTGTCATTACAAAGGCAGTAAAGATTTATTATGTCTTTATCTGAACAATAATGAAGATTCTGAATTGTTTTTAGGAAAAAGCCTTCGCTTGGGCGGAAGCTCTCAGATTTATGAAAACAACAATACGTTCTTTGGAGACTTATCGGCTATTTTGATTGAAAACATGCCAATCTGGGCCGAATTCAGCAGTACACCGAGCAGTAAAACTTCTTTGATGAGCGAGTGGGAAACTAAAATTGCTGCTATTATCAACGAAACTAAAAATGAAAACGTAACCAGTTTTGCCGGAGTTCCTTCCTGGATGTTGGTTTTAATGAATAAAGTTTTAGAAAATACCGGAAAACAAAGTTTATTAGAACTCTGGCCAAATCTTGAAGTATATTTTCATGGAGGTGTGAGTTTTTCTCCTTACAAAGAGCAATACAAGAAAATTTTACCAAGTAAAGATTTCAAATACTATGAAATTTATAATGCTTCTGAAGGCTTTTTCGCTATTCAGGATTTGAACAATTCCAGCGATTTATTATTGATGCTGGATTACGGAATTTTCTACGAATTTATTCCAATGGATACTTTTGGAACTCCAAATCAAAAAGTGGTTCGTTTAGCAGATGTTGAATTGAATAAAAACTATGCGATTGTCATTACTACAAATTCTGGTTTATGGCGCTATTTAATTGGCGATACGGTTCGTTTTACTTCATTGAATCCGTATCGAATTAGAGTTACGGGAAGAACCAAACATCATATCAATGTTTTTGGAGAAGAATTAATGGTCGAAAATACCGATCAGGCGATTGCAAAAGCGTGTCAGGTAACACAAACAGAAGTTATCGATTACACCGTTGCACCAATTTTTATGCAGGACAAAGAAAAAGGTGCCCATGAATGGATGATCGAATTCAAGAAAAAACCGGCTGATGTTGGTCTTTTCCAAAAAGTTCTGGATGAAACCCTGCAGACTTTAAATTCTGATTATGAGGCAAAACGCTACAATAATATGACTTTAAATCCGCTGGTGATTAATGTAGCCAGAGAAAATCTTTTTTATGACTGGCTGAAAGAAAGAGATAAATTAGGCGGACAGCATAAAATTCCAAGACTTTCTAACCAGAGAGATTATCTGGAACAGTTGAAAGAAATGCAACCAACCAAAATATAAATTTTACCCAAATTCCAACAAAACCAACCAAAATGAAAAAGAAGTTCAACGAAATGACTAGTGATGAACTAATCAAAACTCAGAAATCATTAAAAACGGTGACCTATTTATTTGGTGTCATTTTACTTCTTTTATTTGGTCTTAACATCTTTTTGATTGCCAATAAAGGTTTTAGCGCCTCGAATGTTATCCCGATTGCACTTCTTCCTATTTTTATTTTGAATATGAATACTTTGAGAGAGATTAAGAAGGAATTGGAGTCTAGAAATTGAAGGTGAAAATTCTTTATCCATATTTCGCTCTCAAATTATGGGTTGACTCATTGCTTTTTCTAATTCTATTTAGCGGGTTGATATTGTTATTTGCTTTAAGTAATAATCAACCTTTAGGTATTATTGCCTCTCTGATTGTTTTAACAATAACAGGGAAACATTTTAGAAAAACAATTAAAAATTTATATAGAAATTTAAAAAAACTTCCGGCATTAGAATTAACAGATGATTATTTAATTGACCACATAAATGATATTAAAATTCGATGGTCATACATTAGTAAAGCTGATCTAATTTCGCTTAGAGGAAACTCTTTTGTTCGTTTCATTTTAAGAGATAAAGAAAAATATTCGGAACAGCTAAAAGGTTTGCTTTCAAAAATCATGTTTAAATTTACCAATCCTGATAATTTGGCTATAAAAACAGAACTAAGTTTGGTTAAAGGAAAAAATGAAGAAATTTATAGTCAGATTTACAAAATCATACAAGAAAAAAAACTTTATAATTTTTAAAAATACATTTATTTTTAGGTTCACCACAAAAGATTACTTCGTCAGTTCGCTATCGCTCGTGTGCAACGGATAGCCCGCCCCAGAGGGACATGCCTATATAAAAAACCTCAGCTCTTTATTAGAAAGACTGAGGTTTTTGCTTTTTTATTTTGATTGTCGAGTTACTTGCGGAGATTTCTCCTTCGTCGAAATGACAAAAATACGTTGTCAGGCTGAGCGAAGTCGAAGCCCTTTTCGACATGAAAGCGTTCGACTTCGCTCAGGGTGACAATCTTGTTACATCATATCAATATATCGGTCATGATATCCTAAAAGATATAAAACACCATCCAATCCTAAACTGGAAATAGAAGTTGATGCACTTTCTTTTACTTTTGGTTTGGCATGGAAAGCGATTCCTAAACCAGCTAAATTCAGCATTGGTAAATCGTTTGCTCCATCACCAACTGCGATTGTCTGATTGATATGAATTCCTTCTTTTTCGGCAATTGCTTTTAAGTATTCGGCCTTTTTCTGACCGTCAACGATATCACCGATATATTTACCGGTTAGTTTTCCGTCTTTTATCTCTAATTGATTGGCGTGAACGTAATCTATTCCTAATTCTTTTTGAAGGTATTCTCCAAAATAAGTAAATCCTCCGGAAAGAATGGCTGTTTTATAACCGTAATATTTCAGGGCTTTCATTAAACGATGTGCTCCTTGCGTAATTGGCAAATTAACTGCCACTTTCTGCAATACTTCTTCACTCAAACCTTCCAGCAAAGCCATGCGTTTTTTGAAACTTTCGTTGAAATCAATTTCTCCATTCATAGCCGATTCTGTGATGGCGCGAACCTGATCGCCTACTCCGTTTAGTTCAGCCAATTCGTCGATTACTTCGGTTTGGATTAAAGTTGAATCCATATCGAAACAAACCAAACGACGGTTTCTTCTGTAAATATTATCTTCCTGGAATGAAATATCGACATTAAGCGTTCTGGAAATTTCCATGAAACTTGCCGTCATGATAATTTTGTTTACAATTTCGCCTGTTACAGATAATTGAATACAAGAACGAGGATATTGTTCTTTTTCGACAATAGAAGTTCTTCCTGTTAATCTTATAATCGAATCGATATTCAGGTTTTGATCTGACATGATTTTGGTTACTGCGGCCAACTGAGAAGCTGCCAGTTTTTCACCCAAAATATTGATAATGTAACGTTGTTTTGATTGCGATTTTACCCATTTTTCATAGTCGTCTATAGAAATTGGAATAAATTTAACTTTGATTTCCAGTTCGTAAGCCTTAAACAAAAGATCTTTTAAAACCGGTGCAGACGAAGATCCTGCAGCAATTTCGAACAAAATTCCTAAAGAAAGTGTATCGTGAATATCGGCCTGGCCAATATCTAAAATATTAGCATCGTATGCTGCCAACACGGCTGTTAAACCCGCTGTAACTCCAATTTTATCGTGTCCTGAAACCTTTAATAAAATTATTTCTTTATCTTCTACTGCCATTTTATCTTCTTGATTTTAAAGCGACAAAAATCGGCAATCTCTTGTTTATAAAAAAGAATAATCTTTGTTTTTTTAAAACGATAAAGCACATTTTCATGTGCTTTATCAAGTAATTTAACAATTATGTTCTACTATTAAAATAACATAACTTTAAAATTCTCCCGCCGGGATATTTTTGTCAAAACTCACCATCCAGTTTACGCCGAATTTGTCTTTAAACATTCCGAAATAAGATCCCCAGAAAGTATCATCCATAGGCATTTCTACTTTTCCTCCTGCTGAAAGTCCGTTGAAGATTTTATCTGCCTCTTCTCTACTTTCTGTATTGACAGAAATAGAGAAATTATCTCCAAAACCTACATCTCCGTATTTTGGATGACTATCACTCCCCATTAAAATAGTATTTCCAATTGGAAGTGAAACATGCATGATTCGGTTTAAAGCCTCTTCTGAAAGTGGTGCATCTCCTTCTTCTGTTGGAGCATCTTTATATTTTCCGATATATGGAAAATCACCGCCAAAAACTGATTTATAAAACAAGAACGCTGCTTCGCAAGTTCCGTTAAACATTAAATATGGATTTATTGCTGCCATGATGTTTTATGTTTTTAATGTTAATTGTTTGTTGTTTGTTGTTTGTTGTTTGTTGTTTGTTGTTTATAAAAAATAATTCTTAATTCTATTCTCTTTATTCTATTTTCTATTTTCTATTTTCTATTTTCTATTTTCTATTTTCTATTCTCTATTCTCTATTTTCTCATCCTTCAGCCAATTCCTTAATAATTTCTAAAGCTTTAGGAAAAGCATGTTTAAAATAATCCAAATGTTGTTCAATTACATCTACTTCAACATGAAGATCTACAAAATCGCCTTTTTGATCCAGTCTATATGTTTCCATTGAACCGCTCCATTCATTCGCTTTATCACCAATAGGCACTTCCTTAAAATCCTTTATTTCTCCCAAATGTTTAAAAGCCATATATTCGTACGGAATTTTCTTTTCAATAATGCTATTCATTCCTCCTCCGCCTGGTCCTAAAAAATAAATTTTATCACCTTCGTTCCAATTCGATTCAGCGTAACTTCCTTCGGCAAAAACGTTTGTCCACTTTCTGTACGTTTCATCATCCCATAAAACCTTCCAAATTTTTTCTTTAGAAGCTTTAATCTCACTGTTAAACACTAATTTTTCCATTTTTAATGAGGTAATTTACTAAAGTCCATAAATAAAACATTCCAGCGATGACCATCCAAATCGGCAAAACCACAGCCGTACATCCAGCCTTGACTTTCTGCCGGAGGAGCAAAAACAGTTCCGCCCGCTTCTTTTACTTTTTCGGCCAATTCGTCTACTTCTTCCCTGCTTTCTGCATCGATCGAAATCAGAACTTCAGAACCGGATTTCGTATCAATAACTCCATTTTGAGAAAAGCTTGAAAACAACATTTCTTCAAAAAGCATTATCACGAAATTATTTTCGCCTACAACCATACAAGTCGAACTTGGTGTATCGTGTTGCTCATTAAACGAAAATCCAATTTTCCAGAAAAAATCTTTCGCTTTTGCCACGTCCTTCACAGGCAGGTTTAACCATATTTGTTTTGTCATCTTTTTTGTTTTTTTTGAGTTAGTTAGATAGTTATTCTTTTTTAAACCATAGAATAGAAATAAGTTATTTTAAGTAGCTCTGCACCTTTGAGCCTTCACTTTGAACCTGCAAAAAAAAATCAATTATTTTCTGCGTAATTTTTAAAATTATCCAAAATAGCCTGCCATCCGCCACGTTGCATTTCTTCAGGATTTTGCGATTCCGGATCAAATTTTTCAATTATTTCAACACCTTCAGGAATTTCTTTAAAAGTAATTTCGGTTTTTCTTCCGTCACCCATTGTATAATTGATGGCTTGATTTTCTTTCACCAAAGTATATTCTCCAACAAAATCAAAACTCATACTTCCGTCTTTAGCAGCCATCGTTGTTGAGAATTTCCCTCCTTCTTTTAAATCGTTTTCTGCTCGGGGCGAATGCCATTCCGGAGAAGCAAATGCCCATTTTGTAATATGTTCAGGCTGATTCCAAAATTCCCAAACTTTGTCTATTGTATTCTTTACTGTTGTTTGTACTGTTATCATTTTAGTGTTATTAAAATTTATATCTCAAGAACTTTACTTTCTTAATGGATTACATATTTTGAGGAACCTGACTTTCATCCATATAAAAAACTTCCCAATGATGTCCGTCTATATCTAAAAATGTTTTCTGATACATCCATCCATAATCTTGTGACTGCATATAATCTGTTCCGCCTGCTTTAATTGCTTTCTCCATCATTGCATCTACCTCCTCACGTGAATCCACAGAAATAGCAGTAAGAACCTCACTGGATTTTGTAGGATCGCAAAGTTCCTTCTTGGTAAAAGTTTTATAAAACTCCTCTACCAAAAGCATTACAAATATATTTTCATCAATAACAATGCAAGCTCCCTTTTCATTTGTGAATTGTCGGTTGGTCGAAAAACCAAGTTCATTATAAAAAGTAACTGCTTTGTTTAAATCTTTTACGGCAAGATTTAAGAAGATTTTTGTTTTCATCTTTATAAAATTACGAATTAATTAAAACAAATTTAATTTTTTAAGATTAGTTTAAAATGTCAATAAAAGTCATTTTTAGGGGCATTTGAGACAAAATGCGTATTTTTGCCTGGAACTGAATTTTCAAAAACCACAAAAATCATGAGCAAGAAACTAGGATTAATAGTACCTCACGACTACAAATTGTTAAGTATTGCTGCCATTCTGGAAGTATTTGAAACGGCAAACAAATTGAGTCCGCCTACAGAAAAACCATTCGAAATCATGATTTTTCAATCCAAAGAACAACCCGATCAGGGAAATTTATTTGGGTACGAAAGCCATTCTATTGAAAATTCAGACAGTATTTTAGACCTCATTTTGATTCCAGCCTTTACGACCGACAACATGAGCGAAATGATAAAAAAGAACAGAAATTTCATTCCGTGGCTGCAAAAACAGCATCGGGCCGGAGCTGAGTTAGCAAGTTTCTGTACAGGAGCATTTTTGTTTGCCGCTTCCGGTTTATTAAACGAAAAACTCGCCACAACACACGTTGATGCCTGCAGCGCTTTCACCAAAGCTTTTCCGATGGTAAAACTAAAACCCGACGAAACTTTGACTGCCGACGGAAGCCTGTACACTAGCGGCGGTTCGACCTCAACTTTTCATTTATTGATTCTTCTGGTTCAGAAATTCTGCGGTAACGAAATGGCAGTTAAAATTGCCAAGATCTTTTCTATCGATTTAAACCGGTACAAACAAAGTTATTTCAGCACTTTCAGACCTAATCATTTACACAATGACACTTTGGTTGCTATGTTACAGCAAAAAATAGAAAGTCAGTATCACACTATCGAAAAACTGGAAGAAATTACTAAAGACATTCCAACCAGCTCCAGAAACATGACACGTCGTTTTAAACAAGTCACGGGAATTCCGCCAATTGAATACCTTCAGAATATAAGAGTAGAAAGCTCTAAAAAATACCTGGAACAAACACAGCTTTCGATTTCAGAAATTATTGAAAAAACGGGTTACAACGACCCAAAAGCCTTTAGAAAAGTATTTTATAAAATGGTTGGTATGAAACCAATTGAATATAGAGAAAAATTTAGAGTTCAGTAATTTTCAGGAGCAGATCGATTCGTTTTCAAAAGCACCTTTAGTCCTGCTCTACACTATATCTTTTACTGCGAACCCCGCAGTAAAAGGATACCGTTTCGATCAGGGCTAATTAGAAAGTTCTAATTTCATAAGTTCGAAAAAATCAGGATTTAATAATCCACATTAAGACTTTTTTATTCGTTTGCAAAAGCTCGTCAATTTCTTTCATGCTTTCGTTGGAAACTGCCGGACAACCCCAGCCTTCCGGTGTTCCTTCCGGATAAACTTCATTATCCGAAACCGCTTCCCAGGAATGCAAAACGATGGCACGGCTTCGGGCATTGGAATTGGTTTTATCCTTTCCCTGCAAAATATAATTTATTTTTATTCCCCATTGACTAACACCTCGATCCAGAATAACATATTTCCCAAGCGAAGAACAATGCGAATCAAATTCGTTGCTTATTTGCGGTTTCTCTTTAGAAGAAGTTCTTCCCCATTGATTATCGCCACAACCGTGACTTACCAAATAGGATTTCGAAATCTCTTTCTTTTTAAAATCGTAAACAAAAAATCGTTTTAAGCCAGAATGCAATCCTAAATCAATCAATATAAATTTGTTTTGATTGAGGTTATTTTCTTTGCAGTATTGTGCTGCTTCTTTATAATAATTATTGTAGTTGATTTCAACCAGAGACTTCTTTTGTATTATTGTTTCTATTTTATGTTCATTTTTAGAAACCGCTATTTCCTTTTTATCTTTTTGATTACAAGATAAAATTAAAGCTAAACCAAGGGCAAAAATCATATTTTTCATGATGACAATTTACATAAAATCTGCAATGAAAAACTTGATTAAAAAGCATAAAAAAAACCTGCTCAAAAATTGAACAGGTTTTAGAAATATATTTTTAAAAATTAAGAAGCAATTTCCATACGTTTCAATAAGTTTTTACTTAAAGTATGTTCTGCGTATTCTTTATCAATTGTTAAAGCTGTGTCATCAGACGTTGGCAGTTCGTACATGGCATCTGTTAAGATAGCTTCACATAAAGAACGCAATCCACGAGCACCTAATTTGTATTCTAAAGCTTTATCTACAATAAAATCTAAAGCCTCATCTGTAATAGCAAGTTCAACATCATCCATTAAAAATAATTTCTGATATTGTTTTACCAATGCATTTTTAGGCTGAGTTAAAATGGCACGAAGTGTTTCTTTATCCAAAGGATCCATGTGCGTTAAAACTGGCAGACGACCAATAATCTCCGGAATCAAACCAAAGTCTTTAATATCTTTTGGAATGATATATTGCAGTAAATTGTCTTTATCGATATTATCTACATTTTTAGAAGTCGAATAACCCACTGCCTGACGGTTTAAACGTTTCGAAATAATACGTTCTACTCCATCAAAAGCTCCTCCTGCAATAAATAATATATTTTGAGTATTTACCTCAACAAACTTTTGATCCGGGTGTTTACGTCCTCCTTTTGGTGGTACGTTTACAACAGTTCCTTCTAACAATTTCAATAATGCCTGCTGTACTCCTTCTCCAGAAACATCACGCGTTATAGAAGGATTGTCACTCTTACGGGCAATTTTATCAATTTCGTCAATAAATACAATTCCTCTTTCTGCTTTCGCTACATCATAATCAGCAGCCTGAAGCAAACGAGTCAAAATACTTTCAACATCTTCTCCAACATATCCGGCTTCTGTCAATACAGTTGCATCAACAATAGCCAAAGGAACGTCTAACATTTTTGCAATTGTTTTTGCCACCAATGTTTTTCCGGTTCCGGTTTGACCCACCATGATGATGTTACTTTTTTCAATCTCTACTTCATCATCCAATTGCTGTTGCATTAAACGTTTGTAGTGATTGTAAACCGCAACCGACATCACTTTTTTAGTCTGGTCCTGACCAATTACATATTGATCTAAGAAAGCTCTAATTTCTTTTGGTTTCTTTAAAATTAAGTCCCCAATATGTTTTGCGCTTCCACTGGATTTTAATTCTTCTAATACAATTCCGTGTGCCTGCTCAATACACTTATCACAGATATGCGCATTGATTCCAGCAATCAATAAATTAGTTTCTGGCTTCTTTCTTCCACAAAACGAACATTCTAATACTACTTTTGCCATTCTTTATTTAAGTTACTAAGCTGCAAAGATACTAAGTTTCTAAGCTTTTTAATTTAATAAAAACTTAAAAACTTAATCCTTTGCAGCTTAAACCTTTATTTTTTGTTTGATTTTAAAGTTAAGAAGAAATACTTAGTCCTGATAGCTATCGGGATAATATCTCAGCAACTTAGAATCTTTTTAAATAAATTATCCTCTTCTTAATACTTCGTCGATCATTCCGTATTCTTTAGCTTCGTCAGCTTTCATCCAGTAATCACGCTCACTGTCTTTATGAACTCTTTCGAAAGTCTGTCCTGAATGATGAGAGATAATGTTGTATAACTCATCTTTCAATTTCAACATTTCGCGTAAGTTGATTTCCATATCTGTAGCAACACCTTGCGCTCCTCCAGATGGCTGGTGAATCATTACTCTTGAGTGAGGCAATGCAGAACGTTTTCCTGCTGCTCCTGCACATAATAAAACTGCTCCCATAGAAGCCGCCATTCCTGTACAGATCGTAGCTACATCTGGTTTGATGTACTGCATCGTGTCATAGATTCCTAAACCTGCATAAACGCTTCCTCCCGGAGAGTTTAAGTAAATCTGGATATCTTTTGAAGCATCAGCACTTTCTAAAAATAATAATTGTGCCTGAACGATATTCGCGATTTGATCGTCGATACCAGTTCCTAAAAAGATAATTCTGTCCATCATTAATCTTGAGAACACATCTAATTGAGAAATATTCAACTGACGTTCTTCGATAATATATGGAGTCATGTTTGTTGGTGTCATTGCAGCTACGATTTTATCGTAATACATTGCGTTTACTCCTTGGTGCTTTGTAGCAAATTTTTTGAATTCTTTACCGTAGTTCATATTTTAAGTGTTCTAAGTTTTACGTTTATAATATATTCTTTCATCAAAGGTTGTACCTCTTTCTAAAGGATGTCAATTTGTCTTATTTTTTGTCTCAGGTTTAATTTTGTTTGCTTCGCCAATTCGGCTTTCAGCCTCGGGTCAAGTTTCAAGTTTTCAACCTGCTTCTTAGATAGCCCAGATAGCAGTGGAAAGCTTTTTGAAATGGCAACTATTTTTTGTTGGTAAAAAAAAGCGACCAACGGAAGCTCTTTTTTTACCAACAAAAAAAGGCAGCCGTAAAAAAACTTGAAACGGATAGCTGGATTAGCTCCTGAAAAGTAATCAAAAATTAATTAAAACAAAAGAGCGTCAGGAAAAAAATCCTGACGCTCCCATATATAATGTATCTCTAGAAATTATTCTCCGTAAGACGCAGCAATAAATTCTTCGTAAGTAACTTCTTTAGTTGTTGGATTTGCTTTCTCTTTGAATAAATCTAACAATTTAGCCGCTACAACCTGCTCAGAAAGTCTTTTCACTTCTTCTTGGTTAGATAAAACTCTAGCTACAATTCCTTCTACTTCTTCGTCAGTTGGATTTGTTTGACCAAATTGAGCCATTTGCTGTCTGATTGCACCTGAAGTAAATGATTTCAAATCTTCAAATGTAATTTGAATGTTACTTTGAGCCATTGCTTTTCCTTCGATCAATTGGAAACGTAAACCTTTTTCAGATCTTGCGTATTCTACTTCAGCTTCTTCAGCAGTTAATTTTTTCTCTCCAACAGTTTGCAACCATTTTTTCAAGAATTCAGCTGGTAAATCGAATTTTGTGTTTTCGATTAAGAAATCCTGAACGTCTAATAATAATTTTTGGTCTGCTTGCTGTGCGAATTGAGATTCAGCGTCTTCTTTAATTTTAGCTTTTAAATCTTCTAAAGAAGCTACTTTTCCTTCACCAAAAAGTTTATCGAACAATTCCTGGTTTAATTCAGCTGGCTCAGAACCATTGATTGCTTCGATAGTAAAGTTTACTTCAACATCTAAACCGTGAACACCTTCGTGACCTACTTTTAAGTAATCCATTAATTGGTGATCGTCTTCAAATAAACCTTTTGTGCTTACTGTAACAACATCTCCAACTTTTTTACCTGTGAATTGTTTTTGAGCTTTTTTACTGAATGCATCAACAGCAATTGTAGTTGTATTGTTGATTCCTTCTGCTTCGTTAGAGAAAGTTCCAGTTAAGTCAGATTTTGCATCAGACACTTCTTGAGGAACTGCTTTTCCAAATTGTTTTTGGATACGCTCAACTTGTCCGTCGATTAATTTATCATCAGCAGTAACGATATATTTCACGATATTATTTTTAGCTTCAAGATCAATTTCGAAGTTTGGCACTAAACCAATTTCGTATTCGAAAGTTAATTCTTCAGCATCCCAGTTAAAATTTTCGTTTACTTTAGCAAGAGGAGTTCCTAAAAGATTTAATCTTTCAGATTGAATATAACGCTCTAAAGCCAAATCAACTACTTTTTTGATCTCTTCTTGCTTAATAGCTTTTCCGTATTGTTTTTCAACAAGATCTTTAGGCACAGCGCCTTTTCTAAATCCTTTTACTTGCGCTAAAGGCATTTTTTCGTTAATTCTTTTTGCTACTTGACCTTTATAATCCATGTGAACAACGTTCATCACAATTGTCTCGTTAACAGCGTCTATTGCTACTCTTTTAATATCCATCTTCTTCTTTAATTTACATAATAAAATTGGGTTGCAAAATTATAAAATTTTTGCAACCCAACCAAGTTTTTAATCTATTGTATTTGAAGCAGTTTTAATCTGCTGTATTTGTTTTTATTTATCGTCTCCTAGTATTTTATAAGTAATAGATTGAAGAAGAGACAAAATAATACTGAAAATTAATGCTGTCCAGAACGAATCGACTGCAAAACCGCCAACAATCTTAGTACATAGTAAAATAATTACAGCATTGATTACCAGCAAAAATAAACCCAGCGTAACAAATGTTACGGGTAGCGTCAAAATGACCAAAATTGGTTTTATAAAAACATTCAGCAATCCTAAAACTACTGCGACAATTACAGCTGTACCGAAACTCGTAACATGCACTCCGGTTAAAATGTTAGACAACAACAAAACAAGGGCAGCAGTAACAAGGAGTCTAAGTAATAATTTCATAATTATTCAGGTTTTAAATTTATTTAAAAGTACTACTTTTTATATTCTCAAACCACTGAAATTTATTTTTTCTTGCCACAGATTAAAAGATTTTCACAGATTAGCAGTTTTATAAATCTGAAAGAAAAAATCTTTTTAAATCCTTTCAATCTGTGGCTATAAAATTATTCTTTTAAAAACTCGGTTGTCAGTTCAAAGAACATTTTTGGATTTTCTGCATGCAACCAATGCCCTGCGTTTGGAATGGTTTCTAATTTAAAATTTGGGAAATGCTTACGAATTCCGTCTAAATCTGAATCCTGAATATAACCCGAATTTCCTCCACGAATAAATAAAGTCGGATTATTAAAAACGAGATTTTCCGGCAAAGGTTTTCCAATCGCATCCAAATTATTATTGAAGGCATTTAAATAAAATCGGAAAGCCAATTGTCCCGGCTCTTTCCAGTAAAGATTTTTTAATAAAAACTGACGTGTTCCAAAATCAGAAACATATTGCGAGACTATTTCTTCCACATCGTTTCTACTTGGTTTCATTGAAAAATCGACAGCATTTAATCCTTCTAAAATTTCCTGATGATGTTGTTTATAGAATCTGGGACCAATATCTGCTACAATCAATTTATCTACAATCTCTGAATGAGTCGTTGCAAATAACATGGCAACTTTTCCTCCCATCGAATGTCCAAGAAGATCGATTCTGGTCAGATTATTTGCCTGACAATATTCAAATACATCCTGAACCATTGCTTCGTAACTCCATTCATCTGAATGAAAACTGCGTCCGTGATTTCGTAAATCTAAAATATGAACCTGAAATCCTGCCTCGACATATTGTCCTGCTAATGTTTTCCAGTTATCAGACATCCCAAGAAATCCGTGCATGATGACAAAAGGTTTTCCTTCGCCTTCTATTTTTGAGTAAAGCATAATTTATTTTTTATATGAAGAATTACTTCAATTTATTCAAATACATATTCACAACATTATCCAAACCAAGATAAAGTGCTTCTGAGATTAATGCGTGTCCAATTGAAACTTCCAGTAATCCAGGGATATTTTGTTTAAAAAACTGAATATTATCCAGACTTAAATCATGTCCTGCATTAATTCCTAAACCTAATTCATTTGCCAGTTCTGCCGCTTTCACATAAGGATCAATTCCGCTTTTATTTCCTAAATCATATTGATGCGCAAAAGATTCTGTATATAATTCAATCCTGTCTGTTCCTGTTTTTTTTGCTCCTTCAATCATTTCCAAAATCGGATCAACAAAAATCGAAGTCCTGATTCCATTTCTTTGAAACTCCTGAATAACTTCTGTCAAATATTCCTGGTTTTTAATTGTATCCCAGCCTGCAGACGAAGTAATTGCACCTATCGCATCCGGAACCAGGGTTACCTGATCCGGTTTACATTCTAAAACCAAATCAATAAAATTATGTTGCGGATTTCCTTCAATATTATATTCTGTCGTAACAATTGCTTTTAAATCCCGTGCATCCTGATAACGAATGTGGCGCTCATCCGGGCGTGGGTGAATCGTAATTCCTTGTCCGCCAAAACGCTGAATATCGGCGGCTACTTTTAATAAATCAGGAACATTTCCGCCTCTTGCATTTCGAAGCGTTGCAATTTTATTGATATTTACACTTAACTTTGTCATATAAATAGATAATTAATTCTAGTAACACTATTGTTACGACAAAAATACAAAGTAAAACAGAGCGGTTTTCGGTATTTTTTGATTATTTTGCATCAAATATCTTCAACGATTTATGACAGAAATTACAAACTATATCACCAACGATTTCAGAGCGATTGATAGTCAGGAAACGATAGCATCGATTCAGGACTTTTTTATCGATGTAAATTTTTCTCATTTTCCCATTTTAGAAGACGGGATCTTTATCGGAAGTATCTCTTCTGAAGATGTAGAAACGTTTGATACTGATAAAAAAGCAATTGACTACAAATATACTTTAGAGCGTTTCTTTGCCAGAAAATCTATGATCTGGCTGGATGTTCTGGAAGTTTTTGCTAAAAACCATACCAACATCCTTCCTATTCTTGACGAGAATAATACTTACATTGGCTATTATGAAATGGAAGATATCATGAAGTTTTTTCAGGAAACTCCATTTTTAAAAGAACCAGGAGCAATTATTATTATCCAAAAAGGCCTTTTAGATTATTCTATGAGTGAGGTAACTCAGATTGTAGAAAGTAACAACGGAAAAGTTTTAGGATGCTTTGTTTCCGAAGCCGATACAGAAAATGTTCAGATTACTGTAAAGATTGGTTTGGGAGCAATTAACGAAATCATCCAAACATACAGAAGATATGGTTATGAAATTATTTCAGAACATCAGGAAGACACCTATATTAATAGTTTAAAAGAACGCTCAGATTATCTAGACAAATATCTTAACATATAAGTGATGAATGTGCCAATGAGAAAATTAGTTAATTAGATAATTTTCACATTTCCCGATTATCTAATTGACACATTGACAAATTCTCTAATTTAACACAGAATGAAAATAGCCATTTACGGACAATATTATCAAAACAGTACAGAACCTATTATAAAAGACATTTTTCAGTTCTTCAACTCCAATAATGTTGAGATGGTAATTGAAGAAAATTTCCTGAAAATGCTTTATGAGAAACAACTTGTAAAGAAAGATTACAAAACATTCCCTTCAAATACTGCCTTAGATAATAGTTTTGAAATGCTTATCAGTATTGGGGGTGACGGAACCATTTTGAGAGCCGCTGCTTTTGTTCGTAATTCAGGCGTTCCTTTATTAGGTATAAATGCAGGAAGACTAGGCTTTCTTGCCAAAGTACAAAAGGAAAATATCGACATTCTGCTACAATATGTTATTGACCAAAATTATACTACCTCTGAGCGTACATTACTTGGATTAACAGCCGAACCAAAAAACGAAGCGTTTGAAAAACTAAATTTTGCTATGAACGAAGTCACTGTCAGCAGAAAAGACACCACTTCGATGATCACTGTTGAAACTTATTTAAACAATGAATATTTAAATTCCTATTGGGCAGACGGATTAATCATTTCTACACCAACCGGTTCTACAGGATATTCTTTAAGTTGTGGCGGACCAATACTTACTCCCGACGTAAAAAGTCTTGTAATCACACCAATAGCTCCACATAATTTAACCGCCAGACCTCTTGTAATTCCGGATGATACTGAAATAACTTTAAGAGTTACAGGAAGAGAAGACCAATATTTGGTTTCGTTAGATTCGAGAATCTCTTCGGTGAAAAACGAATCTATTTTAAAAATAAAAAAAACAGACTACAAAATTAAAATGGTCGAAATTCCGGGTGAGACTTTCTTGAAAACCTTGAGAAACAAATTACTCTGGGGAGAAGATAAAAGAAATTAAACTCTTTTATAATTCTCTGCTATACGATAATACTATATTTTCTCGTTCTGCATATAGCGAATCATCATTAAATGGCTCAAAATCATAATGTAAATTGAAAAAAAAGCACATTTAACCGAAGTAACTTTGATTCGTATTGATAATTATTATATTTGCACGCAATTTTGAATTAAATGAAGAAAATTTTTAATTTATTGTTATGTTTTTTCCCCTTTATTACACTAAATGCTCAGATCAATGAGCTTGGTGTTTTTCTTGGCGGAAGTAACTTTGTTGGTGATGTTGGCAAAACAACTTATATCGCCCCGGAAAAGATAGCTTTTGGTGTCCTTTACAAATGGAACAGAAGCCCAAGACACTCATGGAGATTCTCTTATACACAATCAGAAGTTAGTGGCAATGATTTCAAATCAGATGAAACAGGAAGAAATCAAAGAGGTTACCGTTTTGACAACAATATTAAGGAGCTTTCTGCCGGACTGGAATTTAATTTTTTCGACTTCAACCTGCACGATTATCACACAAAAATTACGCCTTATGTGTATTCGGGGTTAAATTTCTTTATCTTCGACAACTTATATAGGTATACTACAAGCCCGAATGTAATTTACTCTGAAAATTCAAGCTCTTTCGCCATACCAATTATATTAGGTATAAAATCAAACATAACGCCACGTTTTGTTTTAGGACTTGAAGCTGGAGTACGTTATACTTTTACGGATAATATTGACGGAAGTAATCCTAAAACAAGTAGTTCAAACATTTTAAAGTTTGGAAATTTAAATAATAATGACTGGTATGTTTTTTCAGGTGTTACCTTAACATATACCTTTGGAAAAAAACCTTGCTATTGCGCAGAATAAAATGAACTTAATAGAATCAATAGATCACACAAACTTACCAAAACACCTTGCCATTATTATGGATGGTAACGGACGCTGGGCAAAACAACAAGGCTATCTGCGTGCGTTTGGACATGAAAACGGCACAAAATCTGTAAAAGAAATAATCAAAACTTCGGCTAAGCTGGGAATTGAGTATTTAACCTTATATGCTTTTTCTACAGAAAATTGGAACCGACCAAAACTTGAGGTTCAGGCCTTGATGAAAATATTGATCAATTCATTAAAAAAAGAACTTGTTACCCTTCAGGAAAACAATATTCGTTTAAATGCGATTGGAAATCTTGATAAATTACCAAAAACAGCCCAAAAAGAGCTTTTGGATGTTATTGAAAAAACTAAAGATAATTCTCGCCTAACACTAACTCTTGCTCTAAGCTATGGATCTAGGGAAGAACTGGTAAGTGCCGTAAAAGCAATAAGTGATAAAGTTAAAAATAATATAATTTCAATCGACACTATTGACGATTCAATTATAAATGAGCATCTTTACACGCAAAATTTACCAGACGTAGATTTATTAATACGAACCAGTGGAGAACATAGAATAAGTAATTTTTTGCTTTGGCAGATCGCTTACGCAGAATTGTATTTTACTAATGTCTTGTGGCCAGACTTTAAAGACCAAGATTTATATGAGGCTATTATTAGTTATCAAAAAAGAGAACGTAGATTTGGAAAGACCAGTGAACAAATTAAATAATTTTTTAGTGTTGCAAAAAAAAATACAAATAGTCCTTACCCTTTTAATGTTGGGTAGTTTTTCACAAATTAAAGCACAAGAAAGAGTTCCTTTTGATCAGGGAAAAAAATATATTCTAGCCAAAGTTTCTGTAGTTGGTAAAATAAGCTTCAACGAGCAAACCGTTGTAACCTTTTCGGGTCTGCAAAAAGGTCAGGAAATTACAGTTCCTGGAGAAGAAATTAGTAGTGCAATTAAAAAATTAGGTAAACTGGGTTTATTTGATGAAATCGCATTCTATGTTAATAAAGTAGAAAATGACAGTATTTATCTTGACTTAGATATTATTGAGCTTCCTAAATTAAATGAAGTAAAAATTGTCGGAGTTAAGAAAAGCAAAACCGAAGCATTAATTAAGGATAACAACCTGACTAAAAACAAAATAGTCAATGAAAACTTAATTACAACAACTAAAAATTATATTGAAAATAAATATAAAAAAGACGGTTTTTACAACACAAAAGTAACCATTACGACTACTCCGGATACCATTGCAGGCAATCAGGTTAACATGCTTGTCAGGATTGACAAAGGAGACAAAGTAAAAATCAGCAGTATTGACTTCACCGGAAACAAACAACTTACTGGTAGTCAATTGCGTGCAGCAATGAAAGATACTAAACAGAAGAACTTTATCCGTGTATTTAAAGCGTCTAAATTTATTCCTGAAAAATATAAAACTGACTTAGAAAAAGTAATCGCAACCTATAAAGAAAAAGGATATCGTGATGCTCGTATTATTTACGATTCTGTAAAATACAACAAGCAAAAAAACATGCTTGCTATTAAGATTAATGTAGAAGAAGGTAATAAATATTACTTTGGTAACATTAAATTCTTAGGAAATACTGTTTATTCTGACCGCCTTTTACAGAGCTATTTAGGAATTAAAAAAGGTGAAACTTATAATGGAGTTTTATTAGAAAAAAGAATTGCAGACAAGTCTAAACCTGACGCAGAAGATATCACCAATTTATACCAAAACAATGGTTATTTATTCTCAAACATCAATGCGGTAGAGGTAAAAACGGTAAACGATACAATCGATTTTGAAATTAGAGTTACGGAAGGTCCAATTGCTTATTTCAACAAAATTACAGTTGTTGGAAACGATAAAACAAATGACCATGTAATTTATCGTGAGTTAAGAACTAAACCGGGAGAAAAATATAGTAAAGAACAGTTAGTAAGAACTATTCGTGAGATTGGACAATTAGGATTCTTTGATCCTGAGGCAATCGATCCAAAGTTCAAAAACGTAGATGCCGGAGCAGGAACGGTTGATATTGAATATAATGTTGTAGAAAAAGGATCCAGCCAGGTCGAGCTTCAGGGAGGTTATGGCGGTGGAGGTTTCATCGGAACATTAGGACTTTCATTTAACAATTTCTCTGCAAGAAAATTATTTGATAAAGAAGCATACAAGCCTTTACCAATGGGAGACGGACAAAAAGTTGCCTTGCGTTTACAGGGAAGTACTTATTTCCAAACCTACAGTTTATCATTCTCTGAGCCTTGGTTTGGAGGAAAGAAACCAGTACAATTTAGTTCATCTATTTCATACAGTAAGCAATTTCTTAACAATTACATTACCAGAACTGTTGACAGAAGCAAAAGTTTTAATATTTTTACAGTTCAGGTTGGTTTAGCAAAAAGGTTAACTGTTCCGGATGATTACTTTGTATTATCACAGTCTGTAAGTTATCAGCATTATGATTTAAATAATTACAACACCGGATTATTTACTTTTGGTAATGGTGCATCAAGAAACTTAGCATATACAATTGGAATTTCAAGAAGTAATAAAGGGGTTAACCCAATATTCCCAACTTATGGTTCTGAGTTTAGTATTTCTGCTAAAGTTACACCTCCTTATTCTTTGTTTAATGGAATTGATTATGCTGATTTAGGAAATCAGGAAAAATATAAACTAAGAGCTACCGCAGATGCAACAACCGGAGATGCTAACGGACAGATGATTAAAAAAGGAGATTATCTTGATGCAAACGGAAATAAAGTAAGTACTTATCAGGAAGCTGCTGCTGATGCTTCAAAAGTGGATCAACAAAAATACAACTGGTTAGAATACTATAAAGTTAAATTTAAAGGAGACTGGTATACTAAAGTTTATGGAAAATTAGTATTAAGAACCCTTACAGAATTTGGTTTCTTAGGAGCTTATAACCAGGACAGAGGTGTAATTCCGTTTGAGCGTTTTTACTTAGGTGGAGATGGAATGGCAAACTACTCAATGGATGGTAGAGAGACTATCCAGTTAAGAGGTTATCCAAACAACTCTTTAACTCCGGTAAACACAAATGGTGATGCAATTGGGGCAACAATTTATAACAAATTCTCTATGGAATTACGTTATCCAATTACATTAAAAGCATCGGCTTCTATTTATGCTTTAACATTCTTAGAAGCAGGATCATCATATCCAACGTTCAAAGATTACAATCCGTTTGACTTGAGTCGTTCTGCTGGTGCTGGATTACGTGTATTTATGCCTGCATTTGGATTATTAGGTATTGACTTTGGTTACGGATTTGATGCTCTTCCAGGACAATCAAAACCTAATGGATGGGAAACACACTTTATTATTGGACAACAATTTTAGAGAAATAACGTTTGGTTAAAAATCATCAAATAAAGTTATGTTATGAGAAAACAATTTTTATTTATATTTTTAGCCTTGATTGTAGCAAATACAAGTCAGGCACAAGGTAAGACGACTAGAATTGGCTACATCGACATGGAATATATTTTAGAAAATGTTTCCGATTATAAAGAAGCTAAATCACAATTAGAGCAAAAAGCTCAAAAGTGGAAACAAGAAGTTGAGGCTAAAAAATTAAATATAAATACACTTAAGGAAAGCTTAAAAACAGAAAAAGCTTTACTTACAAAAGAATTAATTGAAGAAAGAGAAACTGAAATTAAGTTTCTTGAGCAGGAAATGATGGATTACCAACAGAAACAGTTTGGTTCTGACGGTAATTTAATGAGACAAAAAGCAGCTTTAGCAAAGCCAATCCAGGATCAGGTTTTTACTGCCGTTCAGGATATTGCAGAAGCTAAAAATTATGATTTTATCTTTGATAAATCATCCGATTTGACAATGCTTTTCAGTAACAAAAGATTTGATATCAGCGATCAGGTTTTACGAGTTTTAAATCGTACAGAAAAACGTGAACAATTATCAAAAAAACAACTGAAAGAGCAGGAAGCAAAAGAAAATCTTGAAAATGCAATAGACGATAATCCTGCAATGGCAGAACGTCAAAAAGCTTTGGATGAGAAAAAAGCAGCCAGAGAAAAATTAATTCAGGATAGAAAATTAGAGCAGGAAGCTAAGAAAAAAGAATACGACGACAGACGTAAAGCCTTAGCAGCAGAAAGAGAAGCTAAAAAAAATGGCACGGTTTCTGAAACAGCTAAACCGGCTACAGAAACTCAGGCAGCTACAGAGGCGGCAAAAACAACCACTACTGCTAAACCAGCAGCAACCGGTACAGAACAAACGCCAACTACTACTGAGCCAACTATGACTAAAGCTGAAGAAAGACAAATGCTTTACGAACAGCGCAAAAAAGAATTAGAAGAAAAGAGAAAGAAAATTTTAGAAGAAAGAGAAGCGGCCAAAAAAGCAAAAGAGGCCGAAACACAAAAAACAAATACGACCAATAATTAATTAATATTTTAAAAATGATGAAACAAATCAAAACTTTACTAATTGCTGCAATTCTTATTTTAGGAGCAAGTAACACAATGAACGCACAAGCGAAGGTAGCTCATGTTGATGTAAGCGAGATCATGTCGAAAATGCCTGCTATGCTGGATGCTCAAAATCAACTGCAAAAATTAAGTGGTACATACGATGCTGAATACAAAAAAATGGTTGATGAATACCAAGTAAAAATCAAAAAGTATGAAACAGAAGCTGCTACAGTAACTGATGCTGTTAACGGTGAGCGTTCTAAAGAAGTTCAGGACATGCAAAAAAGAATTGTTGATTACAGAGACAATGCACAAAAAGAACTACAACAAAAAGAAACTGATATCGTAAAACCTTTAATGGAAAAAGTAAGAGCTTCTATCCAAAAAGTTGGAAAAGCTAAAGGTTTCCAATATATCTTAGATGGTTCTACTTTATTATTAGCTGATGGTCCAAACATCACTGCTGACGTTAAAAAAGATTTAGGATTCTAAGAAATTCAAAACTTAAAAAATCAACTGTTCAATTCTTTCAATTGAGCAGTTTTTTTTTACAAAAAATTAAAACTAATCCTTGGTATAATTTCAGGAATTGAATTAACTTAGAGTAATAAATTTTACCTAAAAAATAGTAATTTTGCTTTATGACAAACAATAATCCTATAGGCGTTTTTGATTCTGGTATTGGCGGAACATCCATCTGGAGCGCTATTCATGACTTACTTCCAAATGAAAAAACTATTTATCTGGCAGACAGCAAAAATGCTCCGTATGGCCAGAAAACTAAGGATGAAATTGTAGCATTAAGCAAAAAAAATGTAGAATTTTTACTCGAGAATAATTGCAAACTTATTGTTGTTGCCTGTAACACTGCTACCACAAATGCAATACGAGAACTTCGTGCAGATTATGATATCCCATTTGTAGGAATAGAACCTGCTATTAAACCTGCGGCAAATAATTCTCAAACACAGGTGATTGGAATTTTGGCTACAAAAGGAACTTTAAACAGTGAATTGTTTAACAAGACTGCCGAAATGTTTCAGAACACCAAAATAATTGAACAAGTTGGTTACGGACTGGTACAACTTATCGAAGATGGAAATCTATATTCACCGGAAATGACACAACTTTTGGAGTCTTATCTAAAGCCAATGGTTGAAGCCAATATCGATTATCTTGTTTTAGGCTGTAGTCACTATCCGTATTTAATTCCTCAAATAAAAAAAATTATTCCGGATCATATTAAGATTATTGATTCTGGTGAAGCTGTAGCCAGACAAACAAAAAACCTACTTCAGGATAAAGTAGGCTTTTCAGAGATCACGCAAAATGATCCAATATTTTATGTCAATTCAGACCCGAAAGTGTTGGAGTCTATCTTAGAATTTAAATATCCTGTTATTAAAAAAGATTTTTAGGTCTTACTCAAATTTTCGTTTGACAAACCAAATGCCGTCCAACGATAAATTAAGCGATATTTTATGGTAGTTTTCTTTTATAAGATCATTTGCAACCCTTCCTTTCTGACCGTATGAATACGAAATATTAAGTGAAGAGAAAGTATTATCTATTGGCAAATTCAACCCAACTGAAAACGAGGCATTTTTAACACGATGAGCATCAACTTCAAGATAACCGGTATCATAACTTAGCCCTGCAGCGTACCCTACTCTATCCCAATATTTTCGTGGGTTCTTTTTGGAACTATATGTAAATCCAAATGCAAAACGATCCTGATTCACAAAATTACCATATAGTTCAGATTGCTTGGTATCATCCCACAAACTTCTCTCATAATCCAAAGTCAGATTCAGATTATTTTTGAAACGTTTACTTAGCCCAATTCCAATTTCCAGAGGCATGTAATAATCATCTGTATCAGAAGACGTATCAGATTCAATAGAAGACTGAACCTCATCTGCAATTGCAGTTACAGATTGTACTTTAGTTGCATTGATTCGTGAAGGAACTTTAAATGTGGTTCCAATCGTAAAAGTAGAATCAATTTTATACTGCGCTCCTAATGTGGCACGCACTCCATTGTAGTCCGTTTTCTTATGAATTGTTGTAATAGAGTTCCCAATTAAAAAAGAACGATCATCGACCGTATTTCCAAAAAGCACAGTTCCTGTAAGTCCCACTGTAAGTTTTGTTCCTAAACGGTATCCATATGAAAAATCCAGACTATTTAATCCACCAGATCCTTCTGCTGAAACATAATAATATTCCTGACCGTCCATTATAGGCAATTTCAAATTTGAAATTTTAAATGTAGAACTGGAATATGGACGAAGAGAAAGGCTCAAACCCGATTTTTTAGTAACCGGAAATGCAAATGCCAAGTGCGAAAATTGAAAATTATTTCGACTCTCCTGGCGCGAACCTGTCTGATATGTCGTAGCTATTGCCTTTCCCCCAATATCAAATAAAAAGTGATTTTGATACATAAATCCTAACGAAGCCGGATTTAAATTATTAATAAAAGTATCTGAAGGTAAAGCAATTCCTGAAGAACCAATTGAAGGCAGATAACCAAAATCCGAATCATATAAACTTCCTACGCCATATAAGGAATACGGCGAACTTGAAATACTTTGAGCAAAAGAAGTCAACGACATCAAAATGAAGCAGCTCCATAAAACAATTTTATTTTTCATTAATAGGAGATATAATAAATTTTAAGCTGAATTTTATTGTTTACATGCTTTTGATCGCCTAAAACTAATCTGTTAACCGACTGAGCAATTCCTGGCAAAGTCAATATTAGAGAAGATCTGGAATCGGATTGTTTCAGCATTTCTTTCTGAAGAAAACTTCCAACTGAAATTGAATAACCAACATTTTCGTTGAATTCATCGCTTTTTTGGCTCAATTTCCCATAAACTGATGCTCCGGCAGAATTTAAAAGCGTTCCACTAATTCTGTTCAAATTATCTCCAACATAAACCGTTAAGGAATCGGCCAAAGGGTATTTCTCGGAATAAGAATTATTAACCGGTTTTAAAATTAATTGTGCATCTACGATTGCTCCATTAGTCGAAATATTTTTAAACTGTTTTATGTTAGGAAAATCAATCCGGCAGGCTACTCCGGTTCCCGACTGAATAAATCCCTGATTGTTAGTCAACAAACTAGACAATCTACTGGTAGAAGCGGGGAGATTTTGTAAAATAGTGCCCGTTTTGTCCAGAGAAATAGAATTAAACTGCTTGGAAGTATCTAAAATGGAGAAATCTACTATAAGTGACGCTGCTTCATTGTCTGCCTGATATTTAGAATAATACAACCTGACTTTACTTGTGGAAACACTGAATCCAATAACATTTGAGGAACTGGAATTTTCCGGTACTAAAACAAATCCCTTTAAATATTCTGTAAAACTGTCAAAGTCTGTAACCTCTCTCTTTTTTATTTTCTGGAAAAGAGCTTCCCCAAACACTTTATCCATTTGAATATTGATAGAATCTTTTTCTCTTGGCCTTGGCTTAAAAGATATTGTTCCAAGGCTTTCAGAGCTGTATGTCAGAGTCGAATTATTATAAAAATTATTATCGTCTTTGTTAGGTTTAACTTTTTGAGTTAATCTATAAATATTAAATGTCTGTACTTTTGTTGTATCTCCATAATAATATCTGTCATATTTAAGAATCATAGATATAGAATCGAAAACATAATTAATAGATTCTGTATCCGAACCAACGCTATTTAAAGCATAAGTATCTGCAGAAAGCTGAAAATAACTATCCGATTTTACTTTTCCGAAAACAGGATCATCATAATTTCCAATTAGAATTCTTCCACGACTTGACGTTGCAAGGGAGTCAAAATTAATAGTAGACATACTAACAGTAGCCGTGTCAATCAAAACCACCTTATTACTTAAAGCCAGATAATCTGACCCAACCGTAAACTCACCCGTATCAGTATCTGTACCACATGAAAAAAGGGTTAATACAAAAAGCAAGATCAATATAAACTTGTGCATAATTCATTTTTTGAACAAATATAAAAGGCAAGCTTTCGCGCTACACTATAACATATACCATCGCGCTTTTTTAGGCTACAAATACAGCAAAATAATCTATAATGTCATTTATACTCACAAAACTCATTTCAGCCTTAAAAAAGAGGATTTAGTCTATCAAAACAGGTCATATATATATCTTCTTTTTTTTAAGGAAGCTATCCGCTTACTTTTGAAACCAATAAAATAAATAATGATAGTACGGCTTTTAATTTGTTCTCTTTTTTCAGTTTCGTTCTTAAGCATAAAGGCACAAGAAAATTTTGCCGCTTACGCGAATATTAAAATAGAGCCAACAGATAAAATAAATTTTAATGAAACTGAAATTGCCGTTTCTTATGAAAAGAATCTGGGAACGAAATACAAAATAGCCAATACGTTAGAGTACTCAAACTTAAAAGCGAATTATGAACTGAATCAATTTGATTTTTACCACGATCAGGATAAATTCAACCAGATTCAAAACAAATTTGAATTTTCGCATGAAATCTCAGAAAAAACAAAATGGCAATTTTCTATTATTCCTACAGCCAATTTTCAGCAAAATTTAGATGTATCAGACCTTACTGTTTTAGGAGATTTAACCATTAATCAGCAATTGAATTCTAAATTAAATATTGTGATTGGAGCAGGAAGAACATCCATTTTTGGAGCGCCAAAATTTACTCCAATTGCAGCTTTAGATTATAAATTCAATGACAAAACCAATTTAAGAATCGGATTTCCTGATTCTCAAATTAAGTATGCGAACAATGAAAGAAATGAATTTAAAATAACAAACAGTTTTAATGGAAACTTTTATCATTTAGATATTTCGGATACAAGCGAAAAAGCAGTTTTATCACAAATAACCACCGCGCTTGAATATGATCGTAATGTCAGTAAAAATTGGTTTCTAAATTTTAAGGCGGGTTATGATTTTAATAAAAAATACAAATTAACAGACAGTAGCAACCATCAAATATACGACTACAATATAGGAAATGGCTACGTTTTAGGAATAGGGATCAAATACAAACAATAAATAAAATTAATACACTATGATTAATCTAAAAAAAGGAATTTTATTCACAGCGCTTTTTTCGAGCCTTTTTTTTGTAAGCTGCAGTAATGATGAAGATGACGAATTAATGGGAAACTGGATTAAAAAATCAGCCTTTGACGGCCCGGCAAGATCTAGTGCAACAAGTTTCGTTATTGGAGATTTCGCCTATGTTGTAGGCGGTTATACAGGCGACGAATATTTAAAAGATTTATGGATTTATAACTCTACCGGAGATTATTGGGAACAAAAAGCAGATTTTGGTGGCGTAGGAAGAAGTTCTGCTTCTAGTTTTGCACTAAATGAAAAAGGTTATGTTGGTCTTGGTTATGACGGAACAAACAAACTGAAAGATTTTTATCAATACGACCCTTCAAGCAACAGCTGGACACAAAAAGCAGATTTTGGAGGAACAGCAAGATATGCGGCTGTAGGTTTCCAGGCAGGAGGAAAAGCTTATTTTGGTACCGGATATGATGGGAATTATTTAAAAGATTTTTATCAGTATGATGACCAGGCTAATTCATGGACACTTGTAAACGGTTTCAGCGGAAACAAAAGACGTAATGCAACAGTTTTTGTAATTGCAGACAAAGCTTATTTAGTAACCGGAATCAACAACGGTACTTATCAGGAGGATTTCTGGGAATTTGATCCATCAACAGATACCTGGACAAGAAAAAGAGATATCGACAAAGATACTGACGATGATTACTCATACAATGACGATTATGCAATTGTACGTTCAAATGCTTCCAGTTTCTCTATAAATGGATTAGGATATGTTGTAGGAGGCGAAAGTACCAAAACAATTTGGGAATATAACCCGTCAACCGATTTATGGGAAGAGAGAACACCAATGGAAGGCGCAACCAGAACTGATGCTGTTGCTTTTGCTATAAACAACAGAGGTTTTTATATGTTAGGAAGAATTGGTTCTTCTTACTTTGATGATGCATGGGAGTTTAGACCATTAGAAGAGCAAAGTGATGATGACAACTAAAATAAAAAAGCACTTCTGGAGTAATATCCGGAAGTGTTTCCTTTTTTGTGTATTGCTTTTATGTTTTATTTCCTGTACCAAAAAAGAAGCTCTTACATCAGCTGCTTTTAGAACAAATTCAGGATGGGGATATACAATTGCTTACAAAGAAAAAATCTTAATTAAGCAAACTGTTATTCCGGTAATAACCGAAAACAAAAGTTTTGCAACAGAAGGCGATGCCCTAAAAGTTGCTCAACTTGTAAAAGAAAAACTCAAACAAAACTTATCTCCTACGGTAACCAAAAAAGATTTAATTTTATTAAAAATAAAATTATAAATGCAGTTAGATACCTTAAAAAATACCGGCTATAACAAAATTCTGTTTCATTGCGCAATATGGGTTTTCTTTATTTTAACTTCTCTAATTCAGTTTTACGAAAGTCCGTTTAAAATGAGTAATGATTTTTATGTACAATGGGTTACAGGAATTGTTTTGTTTTATCTGAACTATTTTTATTTGGTTCCAAATTATCTTTTACAAAAAAAATACTGGCTTTATTTTCTGTTTGCTTTTGGTCTTATTGCTGCTTTTATGATTCTCAGAATAAATTATTCTATTCCTGAATTCAGACACTTAAGACCCGAAAACATAATGCCTCCGCGAATCATACCGCAAGGTCCGCATTTCTTTCCAAGAACAGATTATATGCCCCGAAGAATTGAAATGAGACAACCGATTTTCTTTAAACTTGGTCCGTCTTTTTTCTATATTCTAATCATAACAATTAGTGCTATTATTAGAACATTAACCGAATTTTATAATAATCAGCAAAATAAACTGATTGCCGAAACACACAGAACAAATACAGAATTGATATATCTGCGTAAACAAACTAATCCGCATTTTTTATTCAATTCTCTGAATAGTATTTATTCTTTAGCACATAAAAAATCTGATTTGGTCCCTGATGCCATCGTAACGTTATCTGAGCTCATGCGCTATATGCTTTATGAGACCGATAACAAAACGGTGGCTTTAGAAAAAGAGGTAAACTATATTCAGAATTACATCGAACTGCAAAAACTCCGATTAAACAATATTGAGGACATCGTAATCAATGTTCATGGCGACACCAAAAATAAATTCATTGAACCATTGTTATTGATTTCTTTTGTTGAAAATGCTTTTAAATACGGAACAGACTACAAAGGTGCCGCCCATGTAAAAATTAAAATCCTGATTACCGATAATAACCTTGATTTCTGGATTGAAAATACAATCGAAAATTATGTCAAAGATCCGGAAAATTCAGGAATAGGATTGGTAAATATTCAAAATCGTCTTGATTTGCTTTACCCAAATGCACACGAATTAGCCATTACTCAGGATAATAAATATTACAAAGTTCATTTACATTTAAAATTAGATGAGATTAAAACCGGCATTCATTAAATGAAATACTATTTTTAAACATAATTTTATTTTAGGAATCAGTATTTTATGAAAATTTTAAAACTTAATTTACTGGTTTAAAATTACTTTTGAATGCCAAAACAAATTATAAAACTTAATTCTGAAAAAATGAAATGTGTAATTATTGATGACGAACCTTTAGCTGTAGAACTATTGCAGGATTTTGTCAAAAAAGTAGATTCGCTGGAATTAATAAGCTCATTTAATAATGCAATTGATGCTGTTTCGTTTATTAATCAGAATAATGTTGACTTAATTTTTCTGGATATTGAAATGCCTCATTTTTCCGGAATTGATTTTATAAATACCATTGAGAAAAAACCTTTAGTTATTTTTACAACAGCATATTCAGATTACGCTGTAGAAGGTTTTAATCTTGGTGCTGTAGATTATTTAGTAAAACCAATACCTTTTCATCGTTTTTTAAAAGCCGTTGTAAGAGCGCAACAAGTTTTGCAGCCTGCAGTTACAAATCAGACAATTTCTGAAAATACAAATACTCCTGAAATCGAACAGGATTTTATGTTTGTAAGGGCCGAATATGAAAATGTGAAGTTAAACTTTGCTGATATCCTCTTTATTGAAGGCTTAAAAGATTATGTAAAAATTTACACTACTGACAATAAATTTACTCTGACATTAATTAGTTTGATCAAATTAGAAAATCTGCTTTCCAGTAAAGGTTTTGCACGAATTCACAGGTCATACATTATTAATATCAAACATGTAAAATCTATTCAAAAAAACAAGGTTTTAATAAGCGATAAGCGAATTCCAATTAGCGAAAGCTATAAGAACACCTTTTTTGAGAAAATCAATCTATAATTTCTCAAATTCCAATAAATAAAATTCCAAATTCCAAGACCTGATACTTCTGGAATTTGGAATTTCTATTTTTGGAATTTCTAGTTTTATTCTTCGTTTTTAAACCAGCCAGAATACATTACATAATTATTCGAAATGCGTTCAATTTCGCCGGCAAAATCAGATTGGTTAATATCTTTTACTTTTTTGGCAGGAACGCCTGCATAAATGCTTCCGGAAGTTACAACCGTGTTTTGTGTTACTACTGCTCCGGCAGCAATAATTGCATTACTTTCTACCACACAATTGTCCATTACAATAGCGCCCATGCCAATCAAAACATTATCATGAATGGTACAGCCATGAACAATAGCATTATGCCCAATTGAAACGTTATTACCAATTATTGTTGGATGTTTTTGATAAGTACAGTGAATAATTGCGCCATCCTGAATATTTACTTTATTTCCTATTTTAATGTAATGCACATCTCCTCTAATCACTGCATTAAACCATACACTACAAGAATCCCCAAAAGTAACATCTCCTACAATGGTAGCATTTTCGGCAACATAACAATCCTCCGGAATCTGAGGCGCTTTTCCGTTTACAGACTTAATCAGCATAAAAAAATAATATTTAGTTAACTGCAGGACAATTACAGTCGTAACGTTCTTTTCTACAGAATAAATTAATACCCAAAGTAATCTGATGATAACCACCAGTATCAAACTTAACATCTCCCATTACTTGAGAATAAGTATAAGCAAACATAAAGTTCTTGAAATTAACACCAACTATAGGCGTAAAAAATTGTAATTTTTGAGAAGCAACACCATTATTTCCTGCAAGATACTGTGCCCCATCAAAACCTCTTCGATATGATAAAGCAGCCCAAAGACTTCCAAAGTCCATGCTTTTATAAGCTTTTATATTTAAATCAAGCGTTTTTTCTTTGGTCTTATCAAAATATTGAAAAAGAATGGAAGGTTCCCAGGTAATGCTATTATTTTTCCCAAAAACATATCCTACACTTAGTAAAAATTTTCTCAGATTATCACTTTCATATTCTGTATACAACTCTCTTCTTGTTTCTAACAAGCCCTGAACAGTTGCATGTGCATAAAAGTCCATAAAGTTATAAGAAGCTCCAATATCCATATTAAAATACGAGTCTTTCTGAATAGAACCAAATACAATTGGATCAAAAGTTCCTCCAAATTTTGTTTCGTCCAACTGACTCTGTATTAATCCACCGCTAATACCAAAAGAAAGTTGATTCAGATCAATCTCATCTCTGGAAAACATAATATGGTGAGCATAAGTAAGCTTAACTCCTTTCTGAGAATGATATCCGTTTTTATCATTAAAAACAATAATACCTGCTCCTGAGCGCTCTCCTACTCTTCCGTTAAAACTTAAAGTCTGCAAAGTAGGTGCATCTTCTTGCCCAAACCATTGTTTTCTTGCTGTCAGTCTTATTTTAGCACAATTGGCCGCACCCGCCATTGATGGATGAATTAAGTAATAATTATCAGACAAATAGTCTGAATAAACAGGTATTCCTTCCTGTGAATAAGAAAAATAAGAAGAAATAAGAAAAATTAATAAAACCCTGATTTTAAATTTCATATAGGCAATTTTGTATCGATATAATTTTTACTCCTGCAATTTAACACGATTTCCTTGAAAATAGTCTTAATTATTTTATTAAAAAACCAAATATAGGTATTAGTAGAAAATAACTTTAGTAAATTTGCAAAAAATATACTACCATGACAAAAATCGTTATAAAAGAAACTCAAAACCCGACTATTTTAAAGTTCGAGTTTGAGGATTTTATTACTCAAAATCAAAACTTTGAGTTCAAAAATATTGACGAGGCGCAAGCTTCTCCTTTGGCTCAACAACTATTCTATTTACCATTCGTTAAGACTGTTTATATATCCGGAAATTTTATTGCTATCGAAAGATACAGCATTGTAGACTGGGATGATGTTAAAGACGCTGTAGCAGAGCAAATTAGTTCTTTTGTTGAAAAAGGCGGAGTAATTATTAAAGTTGACGAAACAAAAGCAAAAAAACAACCTATTACAGTTTATGGAGAAACTACTCCAAATCCTTCTGCCTTAAAATTTGTAGTGAGCAGAATGTTAACACGTAATGCTGTAGAATACAAAAACATCGATCAGACGGCTTCTTCTCCATTAGCACAGGAATTATTTAAATTCCCTTATGTAAAAGAAATTTTTATTGATGAAAACTACATTTCGGTAACAAAATATGAGATTAACGACTGGTCTGAAATTACTTTGGAATTAAGAACTTTCATTAAACAATTTATTGAAAATGGTGGTACTGTTTTAGACGAAAGTCTAATCCAGACAGCAACAAAAAATGAAGTTACGAAAGATGAAGCATTTGACAAGTTAGATGTTACTTCACAACAAATCATTAATATCTTGGAAGAATATGTAAAACCTGCAGTAGCTGCTGACGGTGGAAACATTGCTTTTGAATCTTACAATGAAGAGGATAAAACGGTAAAAGTACTTTTACAAGGTGCTTGCAGCGGTTGTCCTTCTTCAACATTTACTTTAAAAAGCGGTATCGAAAACATGTTGAAAAGCATGCTAAACGATGAAGCAATAAAAGTAGAAGCTTCAAATGCTTAATCTAAATCAAAAAATATTTGAAAGCGTCTCTTTTGAGGCGCTTTTTTTATACTTAAACATTAATTATCAATTATTTATCTGTAAAAAAACTAGTAATTCTATAAAATTAATTAATATTGTATTAATAACCAATTAATTAAAAACCATGGGATTATCTTCATTTTTTAAGAATTTATTTGGCTCGACCAAAGAATCGGTAACTGAATTGGCAAATAATGCCGAAAGTACTTTTGAACAGGCAAAAGAAGCTGCTGCACCGTATATTGAAAAAGCAGAAACTTTTGCAGAAGAAACTATTGACAAAGTAAAAGAAGTTTCTGAACCTTATATCGACAAAGCTGCAGATTATGCCAATCAGGCTAAAGAAACGGTAAGTGAATATGCTGATAAAGCATCTGATGCCATAAGCGATGTTATTGATACCGTTAAAGAAAAAACGGCTTCTTTAACAAGTGATGCTGATACTCCGGAAACTATTACTGAAACAGTTGCTGACGTAAGCGAAAAATCGGCTGCAGCTGTAGAAGAAATTGGCGACGAAGCTGACAAGGCGTAATGTCTATTTTCTCATAAAGTAAAAATTTTTATATTTGCACTACCAATCTGCCTTCTCTTTTGAGAAGGTTTTTTTTATACTTAAAACACAATTATGAGCCCGGAACAATTAAGCAGTTATGCCAACGCGATTATAAACATATTAGTAGATTATTCACCCAAATTAATATCTGCTTTTATTGTTTTATTTGTTGGTCTGTATGCGATAAGATTGATAAACAGATCAATCAGAAAAATAATGGTGAAACGAAATTTAGATCCAACATTGACTAAATTTCTAGCAGACATTTTATTATGGGCACTCCGAATTTTATTGTTTGTAACCTTTATTTCAAATCTCGGAATTCCTACTACATCGTTTGTAACTATTTTAGGAGCAATGGGGCTTGCAATTGGTCTATCCTTACAGGGTTCACTTTCTAATTTTGCCGGCGGTATGCTGATAATTGTTTTTAAACCTTTTAAAGTTGGTGATACAATCGAAGCGCAGGGCGTTGTTGCAACGGTTTTAGAAATCCAGATTTTTGTCACTAAAATGTTGACAGGAAATAATCAGACTGTTTTTGTACCAAATGGCGCTTTATCAAACGGAACCATTATCAATTATTCTATGCAGGGAGAAAGAAGAGCTGATTTGACTTTTTCTGTTTCCTATGACTCTGATATTAAAAAAGCAAAAGAAGTTCTTTTGGACGTCTTACATAAAAACCCAAAAGTACTTGAAAATCCGGCACCTGAGGTTTTTGTAAAAAACTTATCAGCAAGTTCTGTTGATTTTGCAGTTCGTCCCTGGGCAAAAAACGCCAATTATGGATCTGTTTTTTCTGAAACTCTTGAGAATTGTAAAGCTGCACTGGACGAAGCCGGAATTGCAGTGCAGCCGTATACTATACAGAAATAATTACTCTTTTTTAGAAGGAGGAGTAATCATAAAATCTTTTAAATAGTAAGGTTCAAAATAAGCGACATCTACAGTGTCGCTTTTTTGATACTTTTCAAAACTAATTTTACTCATAGCTTGTGCCGAAGGATATTTTATATCTTCCAAAAACACAAAGTTTTCTTTAGTTAAAACTACTTTACATTTTTCAGCACAATCGCCAACAAAGTAAAGTTTAGCTGTATATTCCTGAAATGAGTTCTCGTCTATAACTTCAGCTTTAATAGCTCTTTCAACAGTCAAATCTGCATTAAAAACTTCACTGTAAACTTCCATCCTGCGAGCATCTAACATCGGAATAATTTTTCCGTCTGTAACTCCTGCCTGAGAAGCTAAAGTTTGAAGTGTATCAACTGCTATTAATGGAATATTTAAGGCATAGCACAATCCTTTTGCCGCCGACACACCAATTCTCAAACCGGTATAAGATCCCGGTCCCTGACTTACCGCAATTGCATTTAAATCCTGAACAGAAATTCCTGCTTCAGCGATTACTTCTTCAATAAAAACATGTAATTTTTCGGCATGCGAATATCCTTCCTCTGCAAGTTCTCTGCAAACAATGGTTTTACCATCTTTTGCGACAGATACTGAACAATTTTTAGTAGCCGTTTCGATATTGAGAATAAAAGACAAAATATTTGATTTTAAATTTAGTATTACGTTATATTATTTTTTAGGAGCTTCTGCTGTTTTAAGCTTTACTCTGTCTCCTGAATTAAGGTCTTTAGAAACTGTAGTGTATGGTCCGGTTATTACAACATCACCCGGTTTTAAACCAGACGTTACCTCAATATTGGTATCGTCCTGAATTCCGGTTTTAATGATTCTGATTTTAGCTTTATCACCCACTTTCACAAATACACATTCGAACTTCTTATCACTTTTAGGAGCAGCTTTTTTATCTTCGTTCGGATCTTCAACTTTAAATTCTTTTACAGCTGTAGTATCCGATTTTACTACAACAGAACTAATTGGCACAGCCAGAACGTTTGTTTTTGTAGTTGTAATGATATCAACCGTAGCGGTCATTCCGGGTCTGAAAGGAGAATACGTACTTGGTTTTCCTTCCAGTAAATCCTGATAAGAATCTTTTAAAATACGAACTTTAACTTTAAAGTTTGTTACCTGATCTGATGTTAAAGTTGTACTTGCTGAATTTGAAATACTGGTTACAACTCCTTTAAATTTCTTTTTTAGATAGGCATCGACTTCAACATTTGCTTCATCACCAATTTTAATTTTGACAATATCATTTTCGTTTACGTCAACTTCAACTTCCATATTGTTAAGGTTCGCCACACGCAAAAGCTCAGTACCAGCCATCTGTTGAGTTCCTAAAACTCTTTCTCCCAACTCTACATTCAAAACAGAAATTGTTCCGTCTGCCGGAGAATATATTGTCGTACGTCCTAAATTATCCCTGGCTTCTGTAACCGATGCCGAAGCACTCTGAACATTATAATAAGCACTCTGCTTTGTAGCTTTTGCAACTTCATATGTCGAAATAGCTTTATCCCAGTCTGATTTTGAAATTACGCCTTTGTCATACAATGTTTTGTTACGCTCATAATTTGCTTTTGCTTCTTTAAAACTAGCATCTGATTGTGTTAAGCTAGCTTTTGTTCCTGCTAAATTCGCAACAGATCTTTCTAATCCTGAAGTATATAAATCTGGGTTTATTTTTACTAATAATTCTCCTTTTTTAACAACCTGACCTTCTTTTACGTTTAACGCAATAATCTCACCCGAAACCATTGAAGCAATTTTAACTTCAATTTCAGGTTGAATTTTACCTGTTGCAGACACTGTTTCCACAATTGTTGAAGCGGTTACTTTTGCAATTTCTACTTCTTTTCCTTCGTCTTTGTTTCCTATTATCCCTTTTTTAACCACAACTAAAGCTATTATAAGAAATGTTGCTATACCAAGTAAGAGATAAACTGTTTTTTTCTTCATAATGAATTATTTTGTAATAATTGGAACGATTGGAATTCCGAAATAAAATTCAAGTATTTTAATTTTAAACATATAATCGTATTTTGTTCTAATCACATCAGACTGTGCATTTGTCAATAATGTCTGGGCTTGCGTGAAATCAAATGAATTCATTAAACCAACATCATATTTTTCTTTTGCATAATTGTAAGCCTGTTGTCTTGCTTCCAGAGTTACAGTAGATGCTTCGTAAGTATTTAAAGCAGCTTTAGCATCTGTAAAAGCAGTATAAACGTTACGTTGCAAATCTAAACTTTTTTGCTCTAAATCTATTTTAGATTTTTCTAAACTTACTCTGTTTCTTTCAACATTATTTCGTGTAGCAAAACCATTAAAAATTGGAACAGAAAGCTGTAATCCAAAAGACTGTCCTTTATTGTCATTAAACTGATCAAAAATTGGAGCAGGACCCCCAAGAACCGGAGAATAATTATTTTGTAAAACCGGCTGGTTTGTTCCCTGAACAAATCCAATTTGAGATGTAGGGTTTACTGTATTGGGAGTTGATCCTGTAATAATATCAGAATAACTTGCTCTGGTATTAAAATTGTAAAAAGCACTTAATGTTGGCTGATAAGCTCCTTTTGCAATTGCTACATTTTTTTCAGCAATTTCAAGGTTCGTCTGAGCCAGTTTTAATTCAGTTCTGATATCTTTTGCTTTGTTGTAAATTTCAACCGGTGTCTGTGCCAAAATATTGTTTTCGTCGGCCAGATTATTATTATCTACAACATCAAAATCAGCAAATTCTTTTAATTGTAAAAGCTGCGCTAAACTTAATTTAGAAATCAGTAAATTGTTTTCAGAAACCGCAATATTCTGTTTGTCCGTTGCAACAGTTGCCTTTAAATCAAACAAATCACCACGAGGAATTGTTCCTGCATTGACCATCTCTTCAGAACGTGCAAAACGTTTTTCATCAATGGCCAATTGCTCTTTTTTAACTTTTAAATCTTCTTTATTGGACAATATCTGCAAAAATGCACTGGCAACATTCAAAGAAATGTCTTCCTGCATTTTTAATAATTGATATTTTGAAGCCACAATAGAAAGATTGGCTCTTCTTAAATTATTCTGATTCTGAAGTCCTTTGTAGATATCTACACCTACAGAAGCTCCTACAGATGAATATTGTGTTGTTTGATTCTCTAGTAGACCCGTTGTAATATTCTGATTCAAACCAATATTCCAGGAGTGTGATGCATTTGCATTTACAGATGGTAAATAATTTCCAATTGCACCTTTTTTATCAATTGCGGCAGATTTCAAATCTAATTCCGTCAATTTTATTGTAATATTATTTTCTAATGCGTATCTCACACATTCTTCAAGTGTCCATTGCTTTGATTGCGCTTGTCCAGTTAATCCAAAACCGAATAACATTGCAAAAACCAGACTATTATATTTATTTATTTTCATATATTTTTGATGAAAGCGCAGTAAACCGAACTACGCAAATTTAACATTTTTTAAAACCAAAAAATCCTTTAAACCTTCAAATTAAATTATTTTTTTTCACCTTCATTAATCAATCCCTGATTCCAGATTTTTATCTTATCTGTAGCTTTTAAACCGCTTTTAACCTGAACATATATTCCGTCACTCACTCCAAGAACCAAATCCCTTCTTTGGAATTTTTGCGGAGTAGTTTCAATCTCAACATAAGGCTTTTGTGTTTTTTTGTCAAATTGCACCAATGATTCTTTTATCGCCATAACCTTATCTGCTTTTTCTAATATAATTGAAGCATTTGCACTTAAACCGGCTCTAATAAAAATATCATCTCTGTTTACCATTTGAGCTTTAATTTCAAACTGAATTGCTCCGTTTTCTGTTACTCCTTTTGGCGCAATATAATTTAAAACAGCTTCAAATTTTTTATTTTCAATAGCTCCAATCGTGATTTCGATAGGCATTTTTTCTTTGATTTTCCCCACTTCAGATTCATCAATTTTTCCAATAAAAATCATTCTTCCAACATCTGCAACACTGGCAATTGTAGTTCCTTCATTAAAATTATTACTTTCAATTACCTGATTTCCAACTTTTACAGGAACGTCCAGAACCATTCCGTTAACCGTAGAACGGATTAAAGTATTAGCATAACTTCCAAAAGAAGCAGTTGTTCCTGTTTTAACAATATCAAGACTTTGTTTTGCTGCAAGATAAGTCTGTCTAGCCTGATTATAAGCTACCTGAGCAGCATCAAAATCATTAGCAGAAATTACATCTTTTTCAAATAAAGTTTTCTGTCTTTTGTATAGTCTTTCCTGATTATCCAAAGCAATTTTAGCTGTCTGAACCTGATTCTGTGTATTACTAACATTAGAAACGTTTGCTACAACACGAATTTTAGCAATCATATCTCCTGCTTTGATTTTTTCACCTGCTTTGATATACACCTCTTCGATAATACCTGAAATATTTGGTTTGATTAATACCTCTTCATCAGGCTGAATATTACCAGTCGCAATTGTATTCTTTACAATTGTTTTCGTTTCTGCTTTTTCCGTTTTAAATACAATTGGCGATTCCTGATTTTTAGCATACAAATAATAAAGTGCGCCAAAGAAAACGATCGCAATAAATATTAAAATGGTAACGGTTACTCCTTTTTTCATTTGTTTTTGGTTTAATCGATTTTATTTTGATTGATAATTTTATTCTGTTCTTAATGCATCTACAGGCTTCACATTGATTGCCGTTTGTGCAGGAATAAATCCCGCAAGCAAACCGGATCCCACCAATATTAATAATGCCACAAATACTACTCGTAAATCTACACTTGGATTGGCAAACATGGTATTACCTCCCGGCGGCATCGAATCGAGTGCCATATTTAAAAGTGCGATAATTCCGGTTGCAACTGCAATTCCAAGCATACCTGAAATAATAGTCAAAAATATTGATTCTGATAATATCTGACTTCTAATAGCTCCGGGTGTTGCTCCCAAAGCTCTTCTGATACCAATTTCTTTTGTACGTTCTTTAACTACAATAAGCATAATATTAGAAATTCCGATTACGCCCGAAATCAAAACCAAAGTACCTACGAAATAAGCAATTACTTTTAGAATGTTAAATAAACTCTGTACTTTATTAAACTGTTCGTATAAATCAAAATTCCCTACTGCTCTTTCATCTGTAGGATTTACAGAATGTAACGCTTTAATAATTTCTAATATTTTAGGTTTTAATTCTGTAATCGATGATTCGTCATTTGCAGTAAGCGCCATCCAGCCAACTTTATCTCCATAATTAAAAGCTTGTTGAAAAGTAGTAAAAGGAATAAAAATATTTTTTTGTTCCTGTTCTGCATTTCCTCCTTGCTGCTTAGAAGCATAAACTCCGACAACCATAAAATTAATACCATTGATTTTTATGTATGTACCAACAGACTCTTCTTCTTTACCATAAAGTTCGCTAATAACTCCTTTCCCAATAACAGCTACTTTTCGTCTTTCATTAATATCCTGCTGATTTACAAAACGTCCTTTAATAATATCCATTGGCTGTTGTTTTATCAATTCAGGATAATCTCCATAAATTGTAAAAGCCGAGGTTTTCGTTCCTCTTACCACATTATTAGTTCCATTGAAATCTCCAAGCTGATTTCGGGGAGAAACATATAATAAATCAGGAATTGCCTGCTTTAAAGCGGCAACATCACTGTTTCTAAAATCATAACGACGTGTTTTAGGCAGACCTTTATATGCTTTAGAAGTGGTTTGACTCCACATAAACATTGTATTAGTTGCTATTCCGTCAAAACCTTTCTTAACACCGTTTTCTAATCCATTACCTGCTGCCAGCAATATTACCAAAATGAATATTCCCCAAAACACCCCAAAAGCGGTCAGAACCGTTCTGAATACGTTTGCTGTTAAAGCTTGTAAAATTTCGTCCCAATTATCTTTGCTAAACATGATTATTCGTCTCTAAGTGCTACAATAGGTTTAATTTTGGCTGCTCGGTATGCTGGAAAAAAACCTGCCATCGCACCTGCAAATACAAGCAAAATTAAGGTTGTCAACGCCACACTAAAGTCTACTTCCGGATTTCTGAAAAATTCACTCTGGACCATAGGCCCTACAAATTCCAGCAAAAGCAAACTTCCTAATAATCCAACAAATCCGGCAATGGTAGTGATAAATATTGATTCATGAAGAATCATTGAAATAATTGAAAATGGTGAAGCTCCAAGTGCTTTTCTAATTCCAATTTCTTTTGTTCTTTCTTTCACTATAATAAGCATGATATTACTCACTCCTACTACTCCGGCTATAATCGTACAAATACCAACCCACCAGAAAAAGAGTCTGATATATAGGTTTAAATCGTAAAACTGCTTAGCATCTTTAACCGAATTATAAACTCCTACACCACTATCATCCTCAGGAGCCACCATATTTTTACTTTTTAATAAATCTTTTAAATCCTGCGTGAATTTTTCAGATTGCGCTAAAGCTTCATCATAATCTTTTGTCTTTTTTAGTGTAAAAAACAAATTGCTTATTTTATCTCCACCGCCAAACGTTTTTTGGACAGTCGTTAATGGCAAATAAGCACGGGTTTCTTCTCTTTCTCCACCGGGATCAGTAAAGACTCCAACTACTTTAAAATTAATATTATTAATCAGGATTTCTTCTCCAATGGCCTCTTTATCTTTAAGAAGATCTGTTTTTAGTTTCATTCCAATAACGGCTACTTTTGCGTTATTTTCAATGTCTTTTGCATTTATATAACGTCCCTGAACAATGGTTAAATTCTCTATTCCGCCGTAATCCGGATTAACTCCCCTAAACTGATAACTACCCGATTCTTTTCCATAAGCAAAAGGCTGTCCCCAATAATTATTTGTTGAAGCCCTTAAATCTAATTTGTCCTCAAATTTTTGAACAGATTGATTATAATCACTATTTCTAAATTGAATTTGTCTGCCGGGATTCAGTCCTTTATATTCTTTAGTTGTAGTTCCGGACCAAACTTCTATAATTCCTGCGGCATCACGCTCAAATTGTTTTTCAATTCCGTTTTGAAGACCTTTACCTGCTCCAAGTAAGATCACCAAAATAAAAATCCCCGAAGCTACAGAAATTCCCGTCAGGAATGTTCTCAAACGGTTTTTCGAAATAGCTTCAAATATTTCCTGCCAGCGTTCAATATTAAACATAAGACGAAGCTCTAACTTGTTCTACTTTTTTATCGTCGATAATTAATCCATCTTTCAGGACCACGTTTCTTTTGCACATTGCGGCAATATCAGGTTCGTGAGTAACAATCAGAATCGTTTTACCTTCATCATTAATTCCCTGAATCAGTTCCATCACTTCATAAGAAGTTTTAGTATCCAATGCTCCCGTAGGCTCATCTGCCAGTAAAACTTTCGGATTGGAAGCTAATGCTCTTGCGATAGCCACACGTTGTTTCTGACCTCCTGAAAGTTCGCTCGGCAAGTGATGTGAATGAGATCCCAGACCTACTTTTTCCAAATATCTCATAGCGATCTCATAACGCTCTTTTCTTTTAATTCCCTGATAATACAATGGCATTGCAACATTATCCAATGCTGTTTTATAATTAATCAAATTAAAAGACTGAAAAACAAACCCCAAGAATTTGTTTCTATATTTTGAAGCAAGAGTTTCGTTTAATTTTTTGATTGGAGTTTTATCTAAAATATAACTTCCGGAATCGGCTTCATCTAATATTCCTAATATATTTAGAAGTGTAGATTTACCAGAACCAGATGATCCCATGATCGCAACTAATTCACCTTCTTCAATATTAAAATTAATACCTTTTAGTACGTGTAATTCTGAACTTCCCATCTTATAGGACTTGTGCAAATCTTTGATTTCGATCATGGTATTGTTAAATTTTTAGACAATAATAACATTTTTATTAAGTAATTTATGATAATAAAAAGTTAATAATTTTGTTACCTATTTTGTATTAGACTTCCATATTTAGTAATTGTTACACTTTTTTAATAAAATATGATTGTTTTCGTAATTTTACTACGTTTTTAAAACCTACCTTAATGAAGCTTACTTCTATTATTTCAATATTTACAGCACTTGCTATACTAACAGGCTGTTCTACTGCTCAAAAATTAGAAACTTTAAAACCGGAACCAGACGATGCAACTCCTTTGGTTTACGACAGCAGTCCTTCCTTTATCAATTTACCAATTACCATAAAATTAAGCGATATCGAAAATCAGACAAACGCCCTATTAAATGGTTTAATTTATGAAGACAATAACATTGAAGACGATGATATTGAAATGAAAATATGGAAACAAGGTCCAATCAAAATCCAGAACGATCCGGCAAATCCGGACAAAAGAATAAAAACAATTTTACCGCTTAAAGCGAATATTAAGTATCGCATTGGTACTAAAAAACTAGGTGTAGAATTGTACGACGTTAGAGAATTTAATCTAAACGGAACCATAACATTATCCAGTGAAACTGCTTTAACAAACTGGAAACTTACCACAAAAACCGAATTCAAATCGATTGACTGGAGCGAAAGCCCAACTATGAACGTTTTTGGTAAAAATATGCCGATTACTTATTTAATAAATCCGGCTATTTCTATTTTTAAAGGCAAATTGGAAAAAACAATTGATGAAGCTATTGAGAAATCTATGGATTTTAAACCAAATGTACTTCAGGCAGTTGAAAAAATATGTACACCATTCCAAATGAGTGATACTTATGAAAGTTGGCTTCGAATTGTTCCTATCGAAATCTACTCTACAAATGCCAAACTTAAAAATGATTCGTTTTTGCTTGATATGGGCATGAAATGCAATATGGAAACCATTGTAGGTAAACAGCCTGATTCAAAGTTTAATGCAAATAAAATTGTATTAAAACCGGTTGCCAAGATTCCGAATCAGATTTCGGCTAATATTGCTGCAATCTCGAGTTATGTTGACGCTTCGAAAATTATGACCAAGAATTTTGCCGGTCAGGAATTTGGTTCAGGAAGTAAAAAAATAACCGTAAAAAATGTTTCTATATGGCATAAAGATGGCAAAATGGTTATCGCGTTAGATGTTTTAGGATCTATCAACGGAACACTTTATTTGAATGGTTTTCCATCATACAATCCTCAGACAAAAGAAATTTACTTTGAGAAATTAGATTATGTATTAGATACTAAAAGCAAGTTGATGCGAACTGCAAGCTGGCTCGGACAAGGATACATTTTGAGAAAAATGGAAGAAAGCTGTCGCTATTCTATTCAGCCTAATTTGGATGAAGGCAAAAAAAACATGGCAGGTTATCTTAAAAATTATTCGCCAATGCCAGGTGTATTTGTAAATGGTAAAATGGAAGATATTCAGTTTGACAAAATCCAACTCACCAATCAAGCAATTATCGCTTTTATAAAGATAAACGGAACGGTTAATGTTTCGGTCAACGGATTGAAGTAATTACAACTATTTTGAAAAACCCAAAAGCCACTAAAATTCAAATGATTTTAGTGGCTTTTTTATAATTTTAGGAACAATACTCCGTTTTATTACAATGTAAAGCAAAAGTTATACATTAAAAGCTATCCCATACTTGTTTGTTGTTTACTAATAAAAACCCAATTTTCGTGACTATTCTGAATTTCATCTATCCAATAGTTGATAACCCTTTTCTTAAAAAAATCCATTTGCCATTTTCTTTTTTAAAATAATAAGTATCTTCTACCATACCTATTCCCCTGACTTTTTTGACTGCAACATAAGCTTTTTCGCCGTTTATACTTAACTCTAAAATAGTTACAAACACTATATTAACATCATTATTATTTTCCTTCACCAAATTAAGCTTGTATGGAGATTTAAAATTAATTAAATCTTCCTTTTCTAACTTAAATGAAACAAATGTATGCCCGTTTGTTGTTCCTAGATTTAATTTTTCATTTCGCTTAGGTATAGAATCAATTAAACCAATTGTTATTTTTGGCGCATCATTTTTTTCATGCTCTGGCCTTACATCAAATTGTTCCACTGAATCAATTAGCACGTTACTATATTGCCTGATTAAACTTCTTCCTTCAGAAACTAAATCAATCTTTTTTATCTGTGGTTTCTCTTCATTCTTACAGCTTAAAACTGTTAAAAAGAAGAAGAAAAAAATCATTTTTTTAAAAATAGAATCCATATTGTCCATAAAGAAGAAATATTATTTTAAACTCAGATTATTTCCTGATAATTTACATCGTGTCTTTAACAAGTCTACTAAACTTGTTTTAATGAGTAAAACTTTATGCTTTTTTTATTTAGATTAAGTTTTACGATTCCTCCTCTTATTCCAACAAAAACATTTTCATAGTTGAATGCCACAATTGAATTTGGATCTAAAGAGCTCCAAAATGTGTTTTCAAAAATTACTTCTTTTTTAAGATTGTTGATAATATAAAAGTTTTTATACCCAGCAACGAAAATTTGATTCTGATAAATAGTAAAGGCTTTAGGCACATCATCAAAATCTAATATTTTTTTATAACTAATAGCAGCACCTGAAGTGTCAATTTCATACAAAGCACCTGGACTATTATGCATAACTGAGATTCCTTCAATAAAATAGAGTTTATCTTTATAGCTAAATATAAATTTTATGTCTCCATCCTTTATTGTAAAAACTTTGTTTTCACTTTCTGCGGGTACAAAAAGCAGTTTTCCTGCCCATTCGGCAAAATTTATTCCAACAAATTTGCCATCTGGAGTTTTGATTTCACATATTTTGCTTTCCTTATATTTTGAAACTTCTAGTTTTTTGTCTATAATTGAAACTTTAAATTCATTTTTTGAACTGTGTAACTTATCCCACTCAACGCTCCAGGCTTTTGGCGGAATTGTTTTTTCGAATGCCTTGGGAACGTCAATACTATTTTGCCCAAAACTTTTTAACATAAAGAAGGACAAGAAGAATACAATAAATTTTTTCATAAAAAATAGTATTTTAATGTTTATGCTTGTATTTCATTAGAATTCCATTATTTTAGCCGAAGAGGCATTTTTCCTCTAATCGTTTTTATAAAAGTTTAAACTTTTTTTAGTAAGATCAAGTTTTACGATTCCACCTCTCATTCCAACAAAAACATTTTCGTTATTAAATACTGCAATTGAGTTTGGATATAAAGAACTCCAAAATGTGTTTTCAAAAATTACTTCTTTTTTAAGATTGTTGATAATATAAAAGTTTTTATACCCAGCAATAAAAATTTGATCCTGATAAATAGTTAAGGCTTCTGGCGAGTCATCAAAATCTAATATTCTTTTATAACTGATAGTAGGACCTGAAATATCAAGCTCAAATAAAGCCCCTTCACTAATAATCATATGCGTAAGTCCTTCAATGAAATAGATTTTATCCTTGTAGCTGAATATAAATTTTATATTTCCCTCCTTTATAACAAAACTTTTTTTTGCACTTTCTGTTGGTACAAAAAACAATATTCCTCCCCATTCCCCAACATCTATTCCAATAATTTTGCCATCCTGAGTTTTGATTTCACATGATTTGCTGGCATTATATTTTGAGACTTCTAGTTTTCCGTCTGTAATTGAAACTTGAAATTCATTGTTAGCATTGTTTAATTTATACCATTCATCACTCCCAGCTCTTGGCGTAATTATTTCTTTGAATGGCTTGGGAACTTCAATACTATTTTGCCCGAAGCCTTTTAATATAAAAAAGGGTAAGAAGATTAGAATAAAATTTTTCATAAATTGTTTGATTTTTAATAATGTTAATTGGTCTGTCTAAGATGACTTTATCAATATGCTGAGCCAATGATAACACTTGTATTTTATTAAAAACTATTCCCAAAATTCCAGAGCCAATTTTAGCTGGCTCTAGAATTAACACATTAAAAGTATTTTATTAATTTCTTGGATATACAATACTGATACCAGTAACTATCATATTACCGTATTTCTCGGCATCTTCTTTAGTCCAAACTGTTTCCTTGCCTTTTGGTCTATTTTCCCATTTCCAATCAATCATATCTTGAACATATACAAAAAGAGAGACTCTATTACCTTCTTTCTTTATTCGTTGTTCTCTAGTGATAAATTTAAAATTAAAAAAGTAAGGATCACTATGTGCAAAAACACCTCTTATTTCTGGTTTTATTTCTTTTAGTAAATCTTTTAATGGCTTGTTGATGAATATTGCTTCATTTTCTTTTAACTTATTAATATCATCGATATTCTGTACTAACTGTTGTGAGTGTACCATTTGCATTGCAAACAATATTGTAAAAAGTTTTATAATTGTTTTCATATTATAAATCAAAAAGGTAATTTGATCATTTGAAAATTTTCAAAATCAATCCTTACCGTTAATAATTTCTATACGAGCAACTTGCAATCCGCCATATTTTTCGACATCTTCTTTGCTCCAAACTGTTTCTGTATTTTTTGGACGATTTTCCCATTTCCATTCAATAAAATCTTTTACATACACAAAAAGCATAACAGAATCATCTATACTTCCTTCATCTTTTTTAAATTCGTCTAAAGTTCTGAAGTTAAAACAAAAGTATCTATCAATAACAAAAACCGTCTTAATTTCAGGTCTAATCTCTTTCAACAAATCTTTTAAAGGTTTATTAACAAATAGAAACTCATTTTCTTTTAATAGAGACATGTCTTTCGTATTTTCTACTAATTGTTGAGCATAACTGGAATAACAAAAAAGTAGGCATAAAATGATAATTTTAAATAAATTTTTCATACAGTTTAATCTTGCTTTGGATAGACTACACTTACATTTGTCACAATAAAATTTCCAAATTTTTGGACATCATCAGATGTCCAATTTAATTCAGTTCCTTTCGGCTTTTCTTTCCATCCCCATGGAATAGAATCTTTTACATAAACAAAGAGAGCAACACGTTCTAAAAATGAACCTTGATCTTGCCTTTGTTGCTCTATTGTTGTAAATTTAAAGATGAAAACAAAGTAGTCTTCATTAAATACGTGAGCCGTTTTTATCTCGGGTCTAATTTCTTTTAATAAGTCCTTTAATGGCCTATCTATAAATAAAGTTTTATTTTCTTTTAGTTTATAAACATCATTTATATTTTGAACCATCTGTTGTGAATTTGCGTCATTAATTAATAATAAATATGAGACAACAAAAAATTTTATTATATTTTTCATGATTTTAAATTATATACAAGGAATTAATGAATAGGTTACTCGGCCATTAGGCTGTTTAGTTTGTTTAGTTATCAGCGGATAGAAGGTTCCCTCATTATTTTGTTTAAAAAAAGTTATGCCAGCGTTATATTTACTCAATACAATTTGTTTTGCTTTTGTTTGACCTTCGGTAAGATATGTATCCATTTTACTCCATGCAGAAGAAATTTCTTCTTGTACGGATTCAGTATAAGAAATTTTGTTATCAGATGTTGATATAATTATATATTTCGATGCAAAATTTTGAGCTGCTGCTAAATCTGTCACTACTGCCGCATAGACTTCAGTATCTGTCAGAACAATACCTCCATTATAATTTGGGTACATTTTACTTAAGACAATTCTATTATAGATATCACCTGGAGAATGTGAAAATAAACTAGGATGATTGTGCAGATCTAGAAAAAAATTTTGTACAGAATAATGTTTTACTTCTACTCCTGTTAATGTACCTGTTGAGTTTATTTCTCCAGCGTAAATCTGTGAGCTGTTATTTATACCTAGAGGAATACTATATTCCTTTTTATAAAAATCCGGCGTATCCCTTATATCCTGTACCGCTTTTTTAAAGACCGGATTGGCTCCTATAACATTGAGTTCTTTTGCTACTGCGCAAGGGTCTTTTTTTATTTTTAGATAATTTGGCACAGCATCAGTACTTCCTGTAATCACAATATTTTCTTTTTCGTTTATTGGCGAGGTAAAATCGATAATACCATAATCTTTGTACAAACTCAAATTTACTATAGCATTCTCTAGATTGCCGTTGATGCTGTCTTTCGTATCATCGTATCTTGAGGTTTCTGGACTGTCAAATGTAATAGTCGTTATGGCTATAGGACATTCGGGAAAAACTTCTATAGTCATTTTAGAATAAATATCTACTCCATTGACATCTATTATAGGGTCAGAAAACGTAATCGTTCCTACTTTTTCTCCATTAACCGTGAGGTCTATTACTTTTTTCTCTGCACTGGTTTCGGGATCCCTAATAACCTTGACTTCCTGTACATGGGTTTCTCCAGGCAGTACTGTTTTGGTTAAAACAATTTTTGATTCGGGCTCTTTAGCAGGCTCTTGGTCTCTTCGAGTATCTTGGTCATTATGATTATTATTGTTATCTCTCCAATCATAGGGTTCATAATAATCGTCGTAATTTGAGCCGTAGTCATTTGGTTCTGTATCCCAATATAACGAAGCGTGATCCCAGGAATCGTCATATCCTCCGTTATCTGCCCAGAGATCTAGATTATCTAGTTCGTTCATCCCATCCCAGTCAAAACCACCATCGGTCTCACTATTTTGGGCACTCATTCTGTTACTAAAAAGAAACAATAGAATGAATAAGAAGAAGAATATATTATTTCGCTTAAAAAATTCTCTCATGGCTTATTGTTTTATAATGGTTTTGGTGTGTACTTTTTGGTTCTCTTGTATCTGCACTATATAAATTCCTATTGGCAGATTATTTGTATCCAAAGTAAAAGATTGTGTTCCTGCTTCTAGGTTGGCTGTGGCTGTTTTTACAGTTTGTGCAGTGGCTGTATTAACTAGTTTCAGATCTATTTTGGCAGGTGCTGCAAGATCAAAAGCCACATAAAGCTGCTCATTAAAAGGTACAGGATATACTTTAATAAAATCTGTTTTCTGCGACGCCAGTGCCAACAATAGCGCTTCATCATCAAAACCTGAAAGAGTATTTTTGGGTCTTAATACCATAGTAATTGGAGGACCAGGTTCTCTCCAATAATCTATAAAACTATTTACATCTACAAGCAGGTAAGGTATATTGTTATAACTTTTCTGGCTTAGACTCATTCCTAAAACATCATACTCTAATTTGTCGTTTTTAAAATCGTGTGCATACAGTTGTTCCTGCTTAAATTTAAAATTGTTCACCAACAATGTATTTTCTTGTAGCGATACGGTTTCGTAAAAAGTTTGTCCGTTAAAGTCTATATGGGTTTTTAAGGCTTCTTTATCCTTTTTGCTGAAACTGATATTTATAGGCAACACTCGTAATGGAGTTGTTCCAGACCAATCGTATTCTATGTAACGGCCTGTCCATTCTCCCAATATGTTTTTGGGTTTTATTTTTTGGTTTTGTGTTTCGTCAGCAATTATAATTTCCCTGCTTTCAGCAATCAATTCAGACTCAATTTTTTTAGTGCCCTTATTGGCTTCATCAATCGCATTTTCTGTTTGACTTAAAACCTTGCTACGTTTTTCGTTTTCGATATTTTTTAAAAAGGCCACACTATTTGGCGTTGTGTTTCCATACAGGTATTCTAATGCCTTTTCTGTATTCTGGGAAACACCGTAACCTAAATAATAACAAACGCCCAACCAGTGTTTTGCCATGGCATAATTACTTTTCTGAAACCATGATACCGCTTGGCTGTAGTCTTGCGGTACGCCAAAACCTTTTAGATACATATAGCCTAAATTATAAGCTGCACGCTGGTTGTTTTGGCTTATTGCTTTTTTGTACCACTCAACAGCTTTGTTCATGTCAAGTGTACAGCCACGCCCTTCACTGTACAGTTTCCCAAGATTGTACTCGCCTACAGCATTGCCACTTTTTGCCGCTTTTTCGACATAAGCAAAACCTTTAGATTCGTCTTTTGCCACGCCCAAACCGTATACATACATAAGACCTGCATAGTTCTGCGCCAATGGTTCACCATTTTCTGCACAAACAATCATATCCTGAAACAGGCTTTCGTAATTTTTATACAGTTTTTTGTCGTCCAGGATTTTCCTCGCTTTTTCAAGCTTTTCTTCACAGTTCATTTGTGCCGAGGCAAAGAGAACAGTACATAAAAAAATAAATGTAAATTTTTTCTTCATCGCTGTATTAAATTAATTGGTTAATGATATAGTTAGTATGTTTTTGGATTTTTGTCTAGTTCATTTTAGTTCCATTCGAAACCATTGGTATTCTCTCCACTCGGCGCTTGGATTTTTATATTATACTCTTTACATCTTTTCTTAAACTCTTTTTCAAAAGTGAAGCGCAAGATGCCTAGTTTTGGTTTCTGCTCGGTTTTATCAAAACTGTAATAAGCCGTTGTTAAAAACTGGTTTAAATGATAGTTATAGATCAATAAATACAATTCCTTTCTTTGTTTTTCTGTTAAGGTGGTATTGTTATTAATCAATTGCTCATATTCTATTTTTGCATTTTCATTTGCTTCTTTTTTATAATCGTCAGCTGTAAATTCAGCATATTCTTTATAGGTTAGAAGTGTGCTTATTTTTTTTGCATAATAAGTTCTGGCACTATTAATTTTAAAGTTATAAAGCGTGCCAGGGTCTTGAATACTGTAAGGGGCATCTGCCTGTTTCTTTTTAGTATCCAGATCTTTTAAAACCTTGTTTCTGTCGTCTATTATTTTTAAAAGCTCTTCTGTCTTAGTTTCTGTCATTCCTGCTTTTTTTGCATTTTCATAGAATCTTTCTTTTGTATCGTTTTTGGGCTGCGTATAATTTTGTGCCACTATTCCGTTTACAAAAAGAAGTATTGTCAGGGTTTGAAATAATTTTGTCTTCATCATTTATTTTTTAAGAGCGTTTCTTTTTAATACCATTCTACTTGTTTTGTATTACTGTTTATTCTAAAAATGCGTTCGTAGCCATTGCTTTTAGGACAGAGCGTAAGAAAGAGTCCATTGTCTGGAATTTTAGAAAACTTTATAAAATCTTTTTCTGCTTTAGCTTCTTCCAATTTTTTCCAGCCATTGTCCCATACATAAAGCGAAAAAACTTCATTTTCAAAAACTTCAAACGAATTGAAATCAAGTCCTGGTCCTTTTTTGTTTTTGTCCCTTGTTAGGTTATAGGAAAAGGTCTTATTGTAATTAGGGTTGAGTATTTGCTGTTTTGCATTACTATCAAGAAGTACAGGATATTTTGCATAACTCATCTTTTTTGATGCTGGATCGTAAAAACTTGGCAGATATACTATATTGCTTCCTAAATTTTGAAATTCGATTGTATTACTTTTTTTCTGTCCCCAATCGATTACTCTCCATTTTGCAAGATTGAAAACATTTAAATAAGCTGTTGTATTTTTGCTTTCCGGATTTATTGGATAACTAATTTTACCTGTTGCAACATATTCTTCTGTCACATCGAGTATATTTTTTTCTCTTAAAAATCCATTAGGAATTACTGCTGTATCTTTTATTGCGGCAAGGGAACTTTGTTGAATCGAAAAAGTTTTCCTGAACACTTTTGCCAGTCTTTTTTCTGTAGCATTATAGGCATAAGGAAGCCCTTGTGGATTACCGAAACAATTTCCGTTAAACGGAATGTGTTTGCCATTTTCATCAATAACAGTATCCCAAAAATGCCTTTTTGACGAGGCTCCGTATTCTGGCGTAAAGTCAAATGTAACGGCAAGCCCCATAGACCTACAGGCAAGCAATGTAAGATTTGCCAAATCGTTGCAAGCACCCTCTCTTCTAAAAAGTAATTGTTTAGGACTTAAGTACGGAATTGGATCTGGGCGGCTGTCCAAAAATCTGAAATTTTTGAGTTCTAGAATAGTTTGGGTAGCTACATCAACAGGCTGGTTCACATTTTTTGCCTTCAATGATGCCTGAGCAACCAACTGCAAATATTCACTTCTCCAATCTTCCAATGGTTCTGTTAAACTTCTATAAGGAAGAATGTATTCGCAAAAGGTTTTAAAATTGTAAGAATGCGACCAAGGATTATTTTTCCAAACCTGAAAAGCTTGGTCAATATTTTTAATAAGAAATTCAGGTGTAATTACATCAATATCTTTGACCTGATATGTTTTTGGTTTTAGCTTGACACTATCTTGCAGTTTTTTAAATACCTGCTCCGCCCGTTTAAAATCGGAATAGTTTAATTCGTTAAAATCAACTTTTTTGTTTTGCTTGTCAATCCAGTTATAGTTTTCACTATAATGAATTTCTAAATTATCAATTAGAAACTTTGCAGCCTCTTTCTTTTCAATTTCAGATTTATAACGTTCAAACAATGCCGTTTCCAACTTATTTTTTTTCAATCTTAAATCCGAAATCGATTGAGAAAACAAAGTAGAATACACTAAAAGTAGAGATGTCAGATACAATTTCATTGTCTAAAAAAATAAGTATTGACTGACAATTATAGTTAAAATATGTAAGAAAAAGAATTTAAAATTGTTAAATTTGAAAATTATGCAATAATAGGTTACTTAATTACAGCAAAATGAAAAAAAAACAACTCTTTATTTTTGCAGCACTTTTGCTGTTCTCATTAATGATAAGATTCAGTTTAGGCACTCTGCCATTTTTAAATGGGAAATATATTTACTGGCTGTTTGTTATCGCTGCAGGAAGCCTAGCCTTTTTGTTTCAGGAAAGGAATAGGAAATGGATAATAAATAGATTTGATATTTGTGTATTTATCTTATTTTGTATGGGGTTATGGAATTTTATATATCTGTCTAATGCAAAAGTTTTTAACTTAAAAGTTTGGAATATAATCGCCTATTTGTTGCTATACATAATCTTAAGGCAATCTCTACATGATAAAAACACCATTTTAGGAATCACAAAAACGGTATTTCAGCTGCTATTTTTCGCGGCTATGCTGAATGCTGTAATAGCAATACTTCAAAAAATTCAATTAGTATCATCTGCAAATGAATACTTTCAGGTCACAGGATTATTTTACTCTCCCAACCATTTAGCGCTATTTCTTGCTATTGGCATTTTAAGTTTGATTGAATTAATTAAATCGAATAATTCGCTACTTAGCAAAATACTATTTTACATCTGCTTTGTTATTTTGATTTACAGCTTATATTTAACCAAATGCAGAGGAGCATACACTGCGCTGTTTATTGCGATCCTATTTAATATTATTAATTTTAAAAAAGGCAATAAAGAATCTAACATTTTTAAGAAAGCTCTATATACTTTTGCTATTCTGGTTAGTTTGCTTGCAGTAGTATGGAATATTAATAGATCTAAATCAGAGTCAGTTTCAGGAAGGTTTTTTATTATCAAACAATCATTAGCACAGCTTGAAAATCGATTCTTTACAGGTTATGGTTTTGATTCATTTTCGTTACGATATAATCTAGCAAAGGCAGATTACTTTACAGTTGAAAGATCCTGGGAGGAGATGCGAAATGCAGGTTATATTTACAACGCAAATAATGATTTTTTAGAATTAAGCTATGAATTAGGAATACTGTGGATTACAGTCTTTTTCATTTTTATTATAATGCTGTTTAGTAAAGTAAATAGCAACACTACAAAAACACGTAGTTCCGTGGTTCTTTGCATCATCATTTTTTCCTTTACAAATACGATTCTGCCTCTACCATTATTTGTGGTTTTAGGTTGTGTTTTCGCTGTGTTTATTATTAACGAAACAAAAACCAAGTCTGTTTTTTCTCTAAAACAAAATAATTTATTTACACTTATCTCTTTTATTTTCCTGGTTACATTCTCAACCATTATTGTTTTAAGATTAAATGCAGAATATAAATTGAAAGAGATTTATAATAAAGAAAAAGTTTTTAGTCTAAAAAAAACAGAGAATTATGTTTCAAAAATTGATGCAAATGGAGAACAACTTTTTATTGCAGGCATCATTTTTTTTAAAAACAATTATACGAATGTGGGAATCGGTTATTTGACAAGCGGTTTTAAACAATCTGGAAAACCGAGCTTGGGGAAAAAGCTGGCAAAGCTTTTTGAAAGAATGGGGAACTTTGCAAAAGCGGAGAAAATTTACATTTACAATAAAAATGTAGAACCGTACAGGTTTGATGCAAGAATGGATTTATTTGATCTCTATCTAAAAACAAATCAAAAAGAAAAGGCAAGAGAAATAGCCCAGGAAATACTTTCACTACCAATAAAAATTCCTTCAAAAAAAACAGAACTCTTTAAAGAAAGAGCAAAAAAATATCTAAGAAAATAAACAAAAAAAACAGTGTAAAAAAATTACACTGCTTTTTTCTTTTGATACATTCGATAAATCAAATATCCTATTATTACTACGAGCAAATACGGAATAACCATTAAATAAACAATTCCGTCATTTACCGCTTCTGCCTTTTTAACATTAGAATCTCCAGATAAAGCCGCTCGGCACATAGCACATTGTGCATTGGCTGAAATTCCAATTAAAAAAACACAAATTAGAATAATAAGATTTTGGAAATTGGAATTTGATTTTTGTATTTTACTATTAGTGTACATAATATGGTGAAATCATTAAGTAAACCACTACCCCTGTTACAGCAACATACAACCAAAGAGGAAAAGTGATTTTAGCTATTTTTCTGTGTCTGTCAAAGCGTTGAGCCAACGCTCTAACATAAGTTATTAAAACAAGTGGAATAATTGCAATTGACAATAAAATATGTGTTACAAGAATAAAGAAATACACATAACGCAATACTCCCTCTCCTCCATATTTTGTCGAATCTGAAGTCATATGATACGCTACATACATAACCAAAAATGCAACTGATAATGCAATAGCAAAAGTCATTAATCTTTCGTGTAATTTTTGGTTTCCTTTTTTAATCGCCAAAACAGCCCAAACCAACACCACAGCAGTAATACCATTTGTTGTTGCATAAATTGGAGGCAAAAACGATAAAGGCTCCACATTAAAACCAAAATCTTTTAATTTAACCCCAAACAAAATTGCAACTACAACGGGAATTATAATTGAAACGGCAATAATGAATTTACTGTATTTTTTCTCTAAAGTATTATCTTCCATTTTTATTCTTCTAATAAAATTTTAATGTCTTGCTGAATATCGCGAACTCCTTTTTTATCTAAACCATCGTAATAAATATTAGGATTCCCGAATTCGTCTTTTCTGCAACGAATGTTCCCGTCTTTATCAATTAAGGCAAACAAACCGGAATGCTCAAAACCACCGCTCACTTTATCATTTTCGCCTGCATACAGATTAAAACCTTTGTTTGATAAATCCATAATCACGTTTTTATCTCCTGTCAGGAAATTCCAGTTTGAAGATTTTACTCCTAACAGCTTAGCATGATCTTTTAGAACCTGCGGCGTATCATGATTGGGATCTATTGTAATTGAAACGATTCCAAAATTAGGATTACCGAAAAAAGTCTTTTCAATCTCCAGCATACTCATATTCATCTTTGGACAAATTGAAGGGCAAGTTGTAAAAAAGAATTCTAAAACATAAACTTTTCCTTTATAAGTTTCATTAGAAACTTTTACATTATCCTGATTGGTCAATTCGAATTTTGGAGCCGGGCCAATGGTTAGAAGTTTTGCTTCTTTTGAAGATTTTGCTTCAACATTATCCAGACGGTTTCCTTTTACAACATCTCCGTTTTTAACACGTTCTACGATTTTAGGAATAGCATAAATCCCAAAAATCAAAATGATAAAGGAGATTCCTATGTATGATTTATTTTTAAACATTATAAATGAGTATTAAAGTTGCTTTGTAGCGTTATGATTTTTCTTTAAAGCGGCGCGGTATTCGTATAAAATGATTTTGAAATCATCCAGCATTTCATTACTTAATTCTGAAGGATGAAAAGTGTCGTATCCATCTTTATATTCTTTCTGATCTTTTCTTCCTCTAAGATTACGTTCTTTATCTACAATATAAACATTAGAAGTTCCCAGATTTTGATTTAGTTTTCCTTTTAAATGAAGCTGATCATAAAACTGCTGAATTTCTTCATTTGATGCAAAAACAAAATTCCAGTTTTTAACATCTGTAAAAGGAGATAAAGCATCAACAATTTTCTGTGCTTCTTTTTCGGTCCCAAGCGGGCACAAAATTACAAACTGAAGATCTTCAAAACCATTGTATCGTTTGTAGATTTTTTCATTTAAGTTGAAATAATTCCCTCTATTCTCTAAAATATTTGAACCCGAAAAACCAAGAACAGTTATTTTTTTATCGAGAGAAACTTTTTTTCCGTTTAATGATTTCCAGTTGCCAAAATCAGCCACTTTTGGTGTTATTACAGGAAGTGTTGTAAAACTATTTACACCAGAAGCAAAAAACAAATAAGCTACAATTGGCAAAACAAAAAGTACAAATAGAACTATATTTTTTTTCATTGTATTAACGGAAATTATTGAGGTACAAAAATAAAAAAAGCTCCGTAAATCGGAGCTTCTTTTCGAATTAATATCATGTTAAAAATTCCATTTAATAGTAGAATCTTTAAAAACCCCATAAATATAATGTCCTTCTGTTAACAGAATAAACAATAAATATAAAACCAGGAAGATAACAGGAGAAACTACAGACCATCTAAGGCTGCTTTTTTCACCTTCCATGTGCATAAATGCCCATACAATATAATATGCTTTGAAAATGGTAAGGATATAGAAAATCCAGTTTAACAAATTCAAACCGATAAAATGCGTGAATTCTAATGATGCAGGTTTGTAGATACCTAAAATAACTTCTACTGTAGTTACTACTGAAAGTAATCCGAAAACAAACCAGATTCTTTTTGTATTTGATACGTGCTCGTGTGACATAATAATTAAATTCTAAAAGATTAAACTAGGTAGAATACTGTAAATACAAATACCCAAACTAAATCTACGAAGTGCCAGTATAAACCAACTTTTTCAACCATTTCGTAGCTTCTTCTTTTCTCGTAAGTACCTAATAATACATTAAAGAAAATGATGATATTGATGATAACTCCAGAGAATACGTGGAATCCGTGGAAACCTGTAATGAAAAAGAAGAAATCAGCGAATAATTTATTACCATATTCGTTTCTGATCAAGTTAGCTCCTTCTACTACGTATTTAGCACTTGCTAAATGTTTTTCAGATTCTTCTCTTGATAAAACTGTTTTTTTCTTTTTATCAGTAAGTTTTTCTGTTCTAATTAAAATTTCAGGATGTGCTTTAAATCCAGCCTGAACTTCAGCTACTGTAAAGCTTGGTTGTGATTCTGCATCTTCCATAAACCAAGTTGAGTGGCTTCTTGTTAAAGCTTCTCTTTGTTCTGGCAATTTAACAGCAAAATCAGCTAGAGCTACTCTTTTACCATCTTTATCCACAAATTGAAGTAAACTTCCTCCAACTGTTTCAACTGCTCCATATTCACCTTTAATGAAGTTTTTCCATTCCCAAGCCTGAGAACCAACGAAAATAAGACCTCCAATAATAGTTAAGAACATATAAATTGCAACTTTTGTCTTTTTCAATTGGTGACCTGCATCAACAGCCAAAACCATTGTTACAGAAGAAAAGATCAAAATAAAAGTCATTAATGCTACATAATACATTGGAGCCGCAACACCATGCATAAATGGAAAGTGAGTAAACACTTCATCAGCCAAAGGCCAAGTTTCGATAAATTTAAATCTAGAAAAACCATAAGCTCCCAGAAATCCAGAGAATGTTAAGGCATCTGATACGATAAAAAACCACATCATCATTTTACCATAACTTGATCCTAGTGGCTGGATCTCATGACCGCCTCCCCAAGTTTTTTCGTCGTTGTTTGCAGTAGTAACTGTCGCTCCCATAAAAGATATTCGTTAAAAAGTTCCCAAATTTACGTTTTTTTCTTATTTAAAGAAATATAAAAATAAAAATAAATACACCCACAATAAATCCAAAAAGTGCCAATACATCGCACCTAGTTCTATACCAAGAGTTTGAGTCGAATTGTATTTTTGTTTAAAATGATTATAAATTATAATTAAAAGTGAAATTAATCCGCCTGCAAGGTGTAATAAGTGTGTTACCGTTACTACATAAAGGAAAGTTGTAGTAATTGAACTACCTTCTCCAGTAAAATAATACCCCTGTTCAACGATTTGTCCAAACCCCTGAAATTGTAACACTATAAATAAAATTCCCAAAGCCAAAGTTCCTAAAAGTAGACCTGTAACTGCGCTTCTGCTATCTTTCTGGATGGCTTTTTTTGCCAGATAAAAAGTAACACTACAAGCAATAATCACTGCTGTACTCCAGTAAAACGCAGAAGGAAGTTCAAAATTTTTCAACCAGTCTGCTCTGGATTTGCTTACCACAAATGCACTTGTTAATCCTGCAAACATCATGGTCATACTTACCATTGCAAAAAGCAGAATCAATTTTGCTGATTTAGACTTTCTTACTTGTTCTTCGCTTATTTTCATTGTCATTTCCATAACTATCTTAAAAATTTATCTACTATAAATACAATTTGCAACAGCGAAATGTAAGATACACTTACTAACATTAATGTCCTCGCCGCTTTTGCAGTTCTTAAATTATAAAGTTTAACTGCATAAAAAAGCATCCAAATTCCCAATAGAAACACTAAAACTGCTGTAATTGGAGAAATAAATAATTGTCCTGTAAAACCTAAAACCGGTAATAATGATGCTATTATAAGCCAAATTGTATACAAAATAATCTGCAATGCAGTTCCATTGTCTTTCTTTCCTGTTGGAAGCATAAAAATTCCTGCTTTCTCATAATCTTCATACAAAAACCATCCGATAGACCAGAAATGAGGAAACTGCCAGAAAAACTGAATTAAAAACAAAGTCCCCGCTTCAATTCCAAATTCTCCTGTCGCTGCCACCCAGCCTAACATGAATGGAATTGCTCCCGGAAAAGCGCCAACAAAAACAGATAATGAAGTAACTGTTTTTAATGGTGTATATACACTTGTATAAAGAAATATAGAAATTGCAGCAAACATTGCTGACTTTGCATTTATAGTATAAAGAAGCGCAATACCCAGAATTGTAAGTAAACTTGCTACTAGTAGCGCCACTTTTGGAGACATTCGCCCTGAAGGAACCGGGCGATTTTTAGTACGATCCATTAAAGAATCGATATCTTTTTCAATTACCTGATTAAAAGCATTTGAAGCCCCAACCATGCAATAACCACCAATAGATAAAATTACTAAAACACTCCATTTAAAAGGATGTTCAGAATCAACTCCTAATAAATATCCCGCGATAGAAGAAAACAAAACACTAATAGCCAAACCGGCTTTAGTAATCTCTTTGAAATCCAGAAATATTGATTTGATTGATAATGTATTTTTTGCAGCGTTCAATACCGTTGTTGTTTGTGTATTTTTTTTGAGTGGTGCAAATGTACAAATTAGATTGTAGAATATAAACCTATAAAAATAGATTTTTTTCAATAAAACCTGCACAAAATAAGAACTCACAAATCTTTAACACTATTATTTCGAAAAATCTTATTAAAAATTAGTAATCGAAATACCAGTTAAAAATATCAGAGCGTAATCCGATACTGAACCAGGTTGTACTTTGTTTAAAAGTGGTTGCCGTTTCCTGAGTCGGATCAAAATTTCTATAAATAAGACTTCCAAACAATTTCAGGTTCGTCATTGGATTAATCAAATAACCTCCCTGAATGTCTGCTATAAAAATATTGGTTTTATTTCCCTGCCCTACTTTGACACCGGTATCGTATGGACGATTTACGTCATAACTTTTATAAATATTCCCTCCGTAGTTATAAGAATCTTCGGCTGTATCAAAATCCAAACCTCTTGTTCCCATTGTAAATTTAGCATCTCCAAACAAACGTCCTTTATGATAACGACCTATTAAAATTAACTCCTTAAAGTTTCCTCCCCATTGATGCCCAACACTTTGGTTATTATGTCCGTAGTTGGTAATCACTGCACTATGAGAATATACATAAGGACGAACATGATTAAATTCAACCTGAACCAATAAATCTTTTACATTAAATGCATTGAAATACTTTGCCCCTAACTGAAAACCAAATTTGTTTTTCCAACTTTGATCTCCGGCTCCAACATCGGAAACTGAAAATTCATCGATAAGAAATTGAGAATACAGATTAATACTGTTATTCCATTTGTATTTGCCTGTGATTCCCAAAAGAGCATTTCCACTTTTAGATGAAGATCCAAATTCTACTGCACGATAAAAAATAATTGGATTTACAAAGTTAATATCAAAGCCTCTGTTATTAGAATCTGTCCAGACTACAGATTCAAAAAAACCAAGATTTAATCTATTGGAAACATTCCAGCTTAGATAATGATTAGCCATAAACTTGGTAGCATATGTTCTTTCCTCTGTAACCTCAGGACGAACATCTTTCATCCACATATAGGTATTGGTATATTTTATTTTCCAGAAATTGGTATTGATTTTAAAGTAAGGATAAGGGCTTGCTCCATCTCCTTCCAAAAGTGAACGGTAACCATCTCCAATAAAATTTCGTCCATACCCCAACTGAAGATCAAAAATCTTGTTTGGCGTAAAAGTAATATTAGCATCCGCTAAAGGAAAATCGTAAGCATCTGTTTTAAATCTTTTCGCAATTCCAACTCCCGGAATAATGGCCGGATTTCCTCCGGAAGGTTTAATAGATTCGGCATAATCATTAAAATAACCTGCAAATCTTCCCTGGCTTTCAAAAAATGTAGTCGTAAAATTGATTTGTTTTCCTAAACCTCCTCTAAAATTCAATGCTCTGGTATTTACGTAAGTATATGAAGCATCAAGATCTGAAGCTTTTCCAAGTTGTAAATCCACAATCGGATTTAAAGAAAACCAGTAATCTTCTCCCTGAATCTGAACCATATTTTCGTTCCACCATTTTCTTCCCAGCCAAGATGAAACATTCTTTTGCAAGGATTGATTAACGGCTTTCAAATTATAATATTTCGAAACCTCAGCATACGTATAAGGCTTAGAGGCGGTGTGATTATTACTCCCAACCTGATTCATTGCCGCATCAAACTGCGCATAATAACTATGTGAAAACGGAATATTTAAATGACTTTCAAATTCTGGATTATTGTATTTTTTATACACAATACTATCCAATTCTGTCATTGGTTTTTCGATAGGTTTTAAAATTTCGGCTGCTGCCAAAGCTTCTGCTGCTAATTGTTCCGAACTTTTAAGAGGAATATCAATAGCAATTGTATATTTAGAATAAGTTGCCTTTCCGTTATAAGTTGAAGGTTTTATTTTTGGAAATTTACCAAATACACGTTTAGCTTCTTCGGATAATTCTTCATTTGCTGCCGAAACGTAAATTACTTTAAATTCCCCATCAGCATTTACCTCAAAAAGCACTTTTACTTGTCCTTTATAATTATTTTGTTTTAAATTTTCAGGAATCTGAAAGTTAGCAAATACAAAATCCTGAACTTCTTTATAAAAACAATTTTCCAGTTTTTTACCATCTAAATTTTCACAATTTGAAAAAATCGGAAATATTTCTGCTGTAAAGCCAGACTGCACTTGTGAAGAAGCAATGAAAAATGAAAAAATAAAAACAAGGGACAAAAAAAACTTATTCACTTAAAATATTGGTATTTGTTTAATATTGATTTGGGGTATTTTCTCCATTTGAAATGGCCTTTGCCGCCGAAGTTCCTATACGTTTAACTCCCAGACGAATCATTTCTGCAGCTTCTTCAAACGACCGAACACCTCCTGCTGCTTTTACCGGTAATGGCGAAGCATTTTCAAGCATTATAATTATCGTTGGAACTGTCGCTCCATTCGGAATATTGTCTTCTGTTTTATAAAAACCAGTTGACGATTTTACAAAAACAGATCCAAACTCTTCTTCATTGAAATGAGAAACCACTACATTTTTGATTAAAGCAGATAACTGAATAATCTCTTTATCTGTTAAAGCAGCAACCTCTATAATCCATTTTACGGTTTTATTATTGGCTAAACCAATCTGGGTTCCTATCAGAATTTCTTTTTTCACTAAATCTGTGTAGCCATTTTTAAAAGCTTCATAATTGCAAACAAAATCCAAATCATCTGCTCCGTTTGCAATTGCGTCATTGGCTTCTTTAATCTTAGTTTCGAGACTTGATTTTCCTTCCGGAAAATCAATTACAGTTCCAACCAATAAAACGGAATTAGCTTCTATTATCATTTCTTTGGCTAAAGAAACATATTCCGGGCGAATCATAATTAATTTAAAACCTTCCTGAATGGCTTCGGCAATCGCATTTTTTACCACAATCCTATTTTCTGCTTCAGAAAGACCAGCTTGCGAGGCAGTTTTTAAATAAGTGGAATCTAAATATTGCTTTATATTCATAATAACAGAAGTTGCAGAAAACCAGCACAAAAGTACATTTTATATTGATAAAAAACAGTCTTTTAAAACTTTGATTTTCTTGTACAAAAAAACCCACCGAAGTGGGTTTCATTTTTATATCTTATCGATCTGCTTCTTGAAAGCAATAGCACAAAAAACTGCCATAAACGCTCCAAGTGCATTGGCCAAAACATCTGAAATATCTGCCGCTCTTGTTACTGTAAGAGCATTTTGCAGGATCTCGATTGTAATTCCAAAAAAAACAGAGAATATAAACGAAATCAAATACGCTTTATAATCATCCGCTTCTTTTCCTTTTAATTCTTTTTTGAAAAACAAAATCCACGAAATTGTAAATCCAAAATGAAAACAGAAATGTACAATTTTATCCAAACTTGGGAAATTAACTACCGGCAAGTTACCCGAATCTGTTAAACACAGATAAGCGATAATTCCGGAACAAATAATTGCCCAGATTAATAAGAGTTGTTTAGGCACCGATTAATTCTTTATAAGCCTGGTCAGATAATAAAGTATCAATTTCTGAAGCATCAGCAATCTTAATTTTAATCATCCATCCAGCTCCGTAAGGATCAGAATTTACAGTTTCAGGAGCACTCTCTAAATCTTCATTAAAAGCAATGATTTCACCTGTTAATGGTAAGAATAAATCTGAAACTGTTTTTACAGCCTCAACAGTTCCAAAAACCTCATCTTTTGAAAGTGTCTGATCTAAAGTTTCTACCTCAACATACACGATATCCCCTAACTCTTTTTGTGCAAAATGAGTAATTCCTACAGTCGCAACATCTCCTTCGATGCTAACCCATTCGTGATCTTTTGTGTACTTTAAATTTGCTGGTATGCTCATAATAGTATGTTTGAAAATTGATAATTTAAAATTTAAGCCACAAATGTAATAATCTTCTAATGAAATCTAGTTTAGAAACCTAAAATTAATTTCCAAAATTATAACGAAGTGTGAAACCTGATCTAATGTTCGTTAAAGGGAATGATGTTGAAATCACAGCTTTTGAGAACGAATGATCATAATAGAATATCGCGGTTAAGTTTTTACTGAAAGAATAATCAGCCGTTAACTTTAAAGTCCATATATTCTGTCCCGCTGCCAACTGATTATTATCGTAATCTAAATATCGAACTAATGTTTCATTATTTCTAAATGAAAAATCTGCTTTTAAATTAATATCACTTTTAATAATTCCGGTTGGATTGTCTGCGAGTCTTGAGGAGAAAATAACATCTTTAAAACGATATCCTAAACCTATAACATATTCTACTCCTTTTACCTCTGTCAATAAGTTATTGTCAAAACTCATAGACAAAGCACGGTCCTTTTTAACCTCTGTTAACAAACGGAAAGAATTCTTCAACTCAAAATCAACTCGTAGAAGCGGACTAAACTGCTCCACTAAATTGACATTTGACATAATCGTTTTATTAAAGAAATTGGTATTAACATCTTGTCCGTTCGGAGTTTCCAAATAATCAAAATTAGATCTAAACTGACTAATCGTATAAGACGCTCTATAATTATGTTGCAAAGAGAAACGCTTAAAACGATCTTTAAAATACTTGTAGCGCATCAGACCGTTATATTTCACCGACCAGTTCGGGATTGGAAAACTCCTGAAAATCCCGGTAGAACTCTTTTCAGCATCACCTCCAGTATATGCTGCCAGGAAAGACGGTAATAATACAGCCTGATTACTTTTCGTAAATCCTATAGGATAACCAACATTGGCTACATATATTTTATAATTTGGATCTGTCTCTGCCGGAATTGGATTATTTACATCACCATATCTCGGAATTTCGGCACCCGCCCCATAATGCTGTTCTGCTAAACGGTTTGCAATAATCAAACGATTACTTCTAAAATCATCAAAAGCAGAAGATTCCGTTTCTGTACTTGTAGCAAAAGCTGTTTTTATCATTACTGTAGAAATAGAGAACATTCCATAAGTATATGGAGACAACGGCTTATAAAACAATTGACCAATAGAATCTCTAACTGTATATTGTTCTGAAGAGTTTTCAGAATACGAACGATCCATTGCCAAATCTATTTTCAAATCAGGAAACAAATCTACGTTTGCTGTAATTTTCAAAAGTTTATTGCTTACCTGTGTAAAGTTCTGATTAAAATTCTGGTAATCCGTTAACCATCCATTTTTAGCCGCTTCATAACGCACATCATCCTGACTTCCAAAAATAAATCCTAAAGATGGTTTTGATGTACCAAAGAAACCAACTCCCGGAACATAACCCGGTAAAACAGTTCCGCTATTTTTGGTGTAATTAACCTGAATGTTTTTAACACTGGTTAACACGCCAATCAAGCCATCATAAAAAGGGCTACTGCTTGTAACGGGTTTCGCGGTGTTTACAATTTTTTCTCCTGGTTTAGGTGGACCGGCAGGTTTTGCTTTTGCCGCAGGTTTTCCTCCCGGAACTAAACCTAAATACTTATACAATAAATTCATATTTAATGTTGTAGCAAAAGTATTCGAATTCGCATTCTGAATTGTATTTCCTAAATCCCAAGGCGTGCCATTTTCATCGATATATTGAGACATTGCCGTAGAAGATCTCTGCCAGTTATAATCAGCAGTATAAGAATAATTTGCTTTTACAAAACTAAAAATCGGAATTTTATTGATTGGAATTTCATAGTTTAAAACCAACTGTTGCAAATGCTGATTTGGAATACCAATATCAAAATAATCATCCCAGATATTAAAATCCTCTTTTGGTGTATTATCATCATTCAGGAAGTTTCTAACAATATTATTAGAAGCTGCTGTATAATTTAATTTTAACGATTTTGTCAAATTAAATCCGAAACCATACTGATAATTAAAGGCAAAATTTCTTCTGTACAACGGATCAAGACCGATACTTCCCTCTTCTAATTCCACCTGTCTGTATTGCTGACGGTTACTTTGTCTGATGATATTGGTATTAAAAGAAATGTTTGAAGGAAGATAATTAAAATTAAAGTCGCTCAGCATTTTCCAATAATCACTTTTCTTCATGAATTTGTTTTGCTTAAACGGCACTATTTCTTTTGGCTGGAAAGTATAAGCATAGTTTACAGCTGTATTAGACTGTTCATCTTCATAAGTTTCAACTTCATAATCATGTCTTTCCACCTGATTATACGATTGAGAGAATGTAAAATTCTCCACATCGTAAACATGAGGTTTCTGCTCTGGCGCTCTGTCTTTTCTTACTCCAATAAAATTAATACTCTTACGTTTAGTATAATCTACTGCACGTTTTCTTATATTATCTTTTTCTGCCGGATCTGTAGTTTCTGCGATTAATTGTTTTAACTTGATATCCTGATTAAATGGATCATATTCCGGAGTAATAACTTCTTCTCCAATGGCATAATTAAACGGAAGATTAATACCCCATTTTTTAGGCATTAATTTCCCTAAATTAATATTGGTTACAATGTTATACTGCTGAATATCCTCACGATCTCTTTCATTTGCTCCTTGTTCCAGAGAACCAAAACCAATCGTACTCTTTTTACCGGATGCAGACAAAGTCATCAAATCGGCCATGTTGGTATCTACGTTCAATAAAGCTGCCATACCGCCTTTATTTTCAAGATCGGACATACGAAGTTCATTAAACCAGAATTCTCCTTTCAAATCCTTATGATCTGCCTGGCTTTTTACTCCGACCATTAAGTTTCGGACTAAACCGAAATTAGGATTTCCTTTTATACCTAAAGTTAATTTACTGTCTTCATCTCCTCCTTCAACGCTTGGATCTTTATCAGGATAATAAATACCATTAATATCTCTTCTGGCATCATTAGGACCAATTTTCATTCCTAAAATTTTCATTCTTGTCAGCAATGACATGGCTAAATCAATATTATTCTCGTCCATCCATACCAAATCCGGGCTTATAGCTGCAGAGCCTCCCGTTTTAGTCACTTTTAAAGGAATTTCAACCTGATAGAAGTTATCGGTAAGGTCATTTCCAAAACGAATAAATCCTATCATTTCATCGTCTTCTAAAGGAACTTCATTTCTTATAGATTCTGCGTGTAAAAACATTTTTAGCTTTTTATACTGTCGCATATCGACACTAACGCTTTTAAACGCTCCTTTTGCATTTTGATATTGTAAACCAGACCCGCCAATTCTCAACGCTAGTGACTGTTCATTTTGATTAATGATTGTATTGTTATTATACAACTGCTCTCTTTGAACACCTGGAGGAATTACATAATTTACAGGTTCTTTTGTTCCATTTTCCTGAATGTTTACTGCAGCTACATCAAATTCAACACCATCATTTGTTGGATTAGTATAATTTGCATCTAATAAACCAGTGTATTTTCTCCACTCTCCTCTAACTAAATCTAAAGATCCAAAACGCACTGTCATTTGATCATTAAATCCGGTCATAAACATACGCATAAAACGAATTGATCTAAAATCCGTAATATTTCCAATTGTTTTTTGTGGCTGAGAAACCGGAATTTTAAACTGAATCCACCTTGCATTGGTCGTACTTCCGTTTGGAAGTTCGACAGTAGTCGGACGAACATCTGTAACATATTTATCTCCTACATCCATTCCCGGCTTTATATCAATACTATATTCGTAATACGCATTGATAGTACTCATAGTATTGTCACGATTGATATCTTCAACATCAGGAAGTGTAGTAGAACCACGATTTGGATCATCTACGCTTACTGCAGAGTTATTTTCTGTTCCGTTATAATTTTTATAACGATCTAAAACTCCTCCGGTCGTATTTAAATAATAGGTATAATCGTCTGCTGCCGGATCGACTTCACCTGCATAATTGGTATAAACAGACCCCTCTCTTGAACTTGGCAAACCATCTAAACCAACATCCTGATTTTTACGATTATCTGAATTAGTATCAAAAGCATAGATTAATGATTGTGATGCCGGAACATCTCCCCAGATTGGTTGTGGATTTACCATAACCTGATCTGGACCTAATCCGTTTTCATATTGTTTTCTTCCGTCTTTAAGAACGTCTTCGGAAACTTCACCTAAATTGAAATAGATTTTTCCACTATTTCCCGGCTGAGCCTGTCCATTTCCAACATAAGGATCCAAAACCCAAAACTGAATATACTCAACATTACCCTGCTCAAAATTGGTTGAATTCAGAGCACGCATAATACCTCCAAAATTAGTAGAAGGATTCATCGTTCCGAAATCAGGATTATTATTATATGGTCCTCTTTCTGATGGGTAATACGTTAAATCGAGTGTATTAATAACCTGAATCTGTCCCTGAGCAATATCGGTATTTGGATATAACTCACGACTGTACACCCTTCTAGTAGAGTTTAAAGACAAATCATCATTTGAAATACCTGAAGGTTTTGAAGCATAAAAAACAGGATCAATTGTATACCAGGAAAGTTTTGCACGTTTGTAACCGTATTCTAATGTATTATAATTGGCATTAAAAGTATTATCCGTTATATCGTTTATCATTGGTGTCGAAGCCAAACTCCAGGCATAAGCAGATCTCATATCGATTGTGGTTTGAGATCCTTCAAAATCATCAATATAAATTGTAGCTTCTCCTTCAAAATCACTTGCTTTTGGAGCATCCGGTTTTAGAAACGCAACTTCTCCACGGATAGAAAGATTAGAAGGAACATCTGTATCCACATTTGGGAGTTTGTTGGCTAATCTTGTTAAGAACGGAACTTCTGTTGAATAATTTCCGTTAAAACCAAAAATGGTATTATTTACAGATTCTTGTCCATAGCTTGATTTTTGGGTAAAAGGACGTTCTGTCATCTTTAAGAACGTTCCACCAATAACAAATTTTTCTGAAATTTTATGTTCGATATTGAATCCCATAAACCTTCTGGTCTGTTGTCCAAAAATGGAATTATTCTCTAACGAAACTTCAATTGGAGTATTAGAAGCCTGAAGCGACGGATCTAAAATCTGTACTCTTCCTAATTGATAATCTACACTATAATCGATCCCTTCAACCAGTACTCTTCCTGCTGCGGTTACCACAACAGATCCCTGAGGCACATTGAATGCCCCAATTGGAATACCATTACTTCCTGACGATTTGTATTTCCCTCTAAGCAAAAACTTATTTTTCTGTCCTTCCTGTAAAGCGGCAGCCTGAGTATTTCTATACATATTCTGGAATACATATTTTTTCTGGTTGTCGTTGTACGTCGTTGGATCATTATAGTTTCCACCTCCTAATTTTCTAAATAAAAGCTCTCCAAAAGGTTCTTTTGTGGTAAAAATGATTCGGGCATTTTGTACATCCACCGTTACTCCCGGAACATAATCAAAAAAACCATCTCCTCCTGTTTGAGGGTCATTATTATAATTTAATCTGTCCAGATTGAAAACATTTAGTAAAGGTGTTTTCTCTACCATATCATCCGGTGCCGGATTTGCCGGAAACGTTGTCCCTGTTACCGGTGTAATATAATTGATCGGCGAAGGATCTGTGTACAGAATATTAAGTCTAAAATCTTCTTGTTTGATTTGGTAAGCCTGTGGAATTTGATACACGTTTTTCATCATCAGGTTCCAAACCGGATTTTTAACGTTTGTCAAACTACTTTTCAGCATTTTTAAAACCAAACTCTGTGTAATTACAGCCTGATTATTATTGTTGCTTCCTGTCACAACAGTTGCATCTACACCATCACTACCAAATTCCCCAACCTGATAGACTTTTCCTCCTACTGTATATTCAAACGCAACTGCTAAAATTTCATCATTGGCCAAACGTTGCTGTAACGAGATATACCCTAATTGGGCATTAAACGTATATTCGTTTGTGGTTAACTTTCTGGCATTTTCCAAGATCGAATAATCTGTTCCTTCAGCTACATTTGTATTATTAAATCCGGAACCGGCTGTAACAATTTCTCTAATATTAGAATTTAAATAACTTCCAGCTTTTCCTATAGAAGCCGGATCGTATTTATTATTGGTATTGTCTGTTGGAGAATCTATACCATTATTAAAAAATCCTGCAGGATTTGTAATTACTACTACTTCATTATCCGGCACGCCCGTTACCTGGCCTTCACCTAAATCCTGAAGTGCAATAACATTTCTTAAATTGTTACTTGTCGTGGTTACTCTGTTTTGTTTATTGGTTACCCATACTTCTATTCTTGTAACCTGAACACGGCTATCAATAAGCGGATAACTTTTCAGAGAAGCATCATATTTATTTCTAAAATATTGTGATAAGAAGAAATGTCGGTCATTATCATAGTCTAATGCAAACAAATCGAAGTTCTGAACTGTCCCTCCACCTTCTGCGACTATACTTTTGGTTTGAGACTTTTGTTCTGAGAATACTCCCGTAACTGTAGTTTTACCAAATTGCAGCTGTGCCTTAACCCCAAACAAACTTTGCGCACCTCTAATCAATGTACTGTTTAATGGCATGCTAACATTCCCCACTTCTACTTTCTGAACGATATCATCTTCAGAAGGTGTGTAAGCCAGTTTAAATAAGTTTTGAAATGCAAAGGTTGATTGTGTATCGTAGTTGGCATTAACTTCCAGACGAGTTCCGATTTTCCCCATTAAACTCATACTGATTCTCTGATCAAAATCAAAAGTTAAGCTGGATCTGTTTCTTGGTGAGAATGAAGGATTATCTTGTTTGGTATAACGCATCCCTAAGTCCATTTCAACTGATCCTGTGGGTTTTACATCAATGGTATTACTTCCAAAAATACTTTCGAACAGACTTGAATTGATATAATATCGTGGAAGTAGATCTTTTTTAGCAGCTTCTGCTCCTGTTTTTTTGCCATCAATGGCATCCATTTTTTTTCTGAAATAATTTCTTCTGGATTCTTTTAGAAGCAAATCTTCGTATTCCTGAGGCGTCAGAATTAAAGGATAGTTGATAGAGAAACCATCAACAGAGTTGGTATAAATATAGCGATCTGTGATAGGATCGTATTTGTAAGCTGACAATACACTTGGGGGATCTTCAAGCTCAATTTTACCAACTGAAAACTGAGTTTTAGTTGTATCTTGAGTTGCCGGGGTAACCTGCGCACGCAAAACATTACCGCAGAGTAAGACCAGCAACAAAATACAAATTTTACGCATAGAATTCTTTTATATGAAATGAATTTATAAGCTTTTTAAAGCTTTCTTGATAATTGTTTCTACAGTAGCTTCAGGATCTTCCTTCACAATCTTTTCTACTACTTTTTCAGAAGCTTTTCTAACAAAACCCAGAACTTCTAGAGCAGATAACGCTTCATCTTTGTTTCTATTGTTTTGAACTGCAAAAACTTCGTCAATATCGTACAATTTAACAACTTTATCCTTTAAATCAAGTATAACTCTTTGTGCTGTTTTGTTTCCAATCCCTTTAATGGACTGTATTATGCCAACATCTCCGGATGCAATAGCATTTATAATTTGTTTTGGTTCTATTGAAGAAAGCATCGTTCTGGCAATACCAGCTCCGATTCCCGAAACAGAAAGTAACATTCTGAAAATTTCACGCTCCGATTTCTCAGCAAAACCATATAAAGTATGCGCATCTTCTTTGATTTGAAGATGCGTATACAATTTTATATTTTCAGAATTTGGTAATAAAGAGAAGGTATGCAAAGATATATTTACCTGATAACCAACACCTCCACAATCAATTACAACCTCTGTCGGATTTTTCTCTACTAATCTTCCCTGCAAATGTGCTATCATAAATGTATTTTATTAGTATCAAATATAACAAAAATGCCATAAAACTACGACAAATTTATCCAATCCCAACAGGAACGTTTATTGTGTTACTTTATTCTTTTTACTTTCTTTTTCCTGTGCATCAATAACAGCAATGGCTGCCATATTTACCATTTCTTCTACGCTTGCGCCTAATTGGAAAATGTGAACTGGTTTACCCATACCCATCATAATTGGTCCAATTGAATTCACTTTGTACAATTCTTTTAACAATTTGTACGTGATATTTGCCGATTCCAGATTAGGAAAAATCAATGTATTTACTTTTTTACCAGCCAGTTTAGAGAATGGGAATTTTTCTTCAAGCATTTCCTGATTTAAAGCAAAATCTGCCTGAATTTCTCCATCCACAATCATTTCTGGGTGGTTTTTGTGCAAATAAGCTACAGCTTCTCTAACTTTCGAAGCACTTTCGCTAGTTGAAGAACCAAAGTTTGAGAACGAAACCATCGCAATAACCGGCTCAATTCCAAACATTTTTGCTGTTTTTGAAGTCATAATTGCAATATTAATCAAATCTTGTGCAGATGGATTAATGTTAATTGCAGTATCTGATAAAAACATTGGCCCACGTGAAGTAAGCATCATGTTTGCAGTTGCAATAAGTGATGCATTTTGTGCTTTCGGGATTAACTGCATCATTGGTTTTACAACAGAAGGATAACTTCTTGAATGTCCTGTAACTAATGCATCAGCTTCACCTTCATTCACCATCATGGCTGCAAAATAGTTTCTTTCGCGCATGAATTTCTCTGCGTCTAATTTCGAAACTCCTCTGCGTCCTCTTGTTTCCCAAAAAGATTTTGCAAATCGGTTACGTCTTTCTGCTTCTTCATCAGTTTTAGGATCAATAATTTCTAAATCAGCATCAAAACCTAATTCTTGCTTTAATTCTAAAATAACTTCTTTGTTTCCTAATAAAATTGGGAATCCAATTCCGTCTTCATATACAATTTGCGCTGCTTTTAAAACATTTAACTGATCTGCTTCAGCAAAAACAATTTTCTTAGGATCTAATTTTGCACGGTTTGTAATTAAACGAACCATTTTATTGTCATTCCCCATACGCTCACGAAGTTTATCTTCATAAGCAGCCCAGTCTGTAATAGGATTTTTTGCAACTCCGGATTCCATTGCTGCTTTTGCAACCGCAGGCGCAACAACTGTGATCAATCTAGGATCAAATGGTTTTGGAATAATATATTCTTGTCCGAAACCTAATTTTGTAGCTCCGTAAGCAACGTTAACCTGCTCCGGAACTGGTTCTTTTGCTAAAATGGCTAAAGCTTTCACCGCCGCCATTTTCATTTCTTCGTTAATTTTTCTGGCACGAACGTCCAATGCTCCTCTAAAAATATATGGGAAACCTAAAACGTTGTTTACCTGATTAGGAAAATCTGAACGTCCTGTCGCCATAATAACGTCTTTTCTTGTTTCTACAGCCAGATTATAATCGATTTCCGGGTTTGGATTTGCCATTGCAAAAACGATTGGGCTCTTAGCCATAGAAAGCAACATTTCCGGAGAAAGGATATTTCCTGAAGATAATCCAATGAAAACATCAGCTCCTTTTACCGCTTCTGCTAAATCTATTTTAGCGCCATCAATAGCGTATTTTAATTGTAGTTCTGAAAGTGAAGGATTGTCTTTTGTTAAAAGTCCTTTACTATTAAACATTAAGATGTTTTCTACTTTTACTCCTAATGAAACATATAAATCGGTACAAGCAATTGCTGCCGATCCTGCTCCTGAAACTACCATTTTTACATCTTCGGCTTTTTTTCCTGCTAATTCAAGCGCATTGATTAAAGCTGCTGAAGAGATAATTGCTGTTCCGTGCTGATCGTCGTGCATTACCGGAATGTCTAATTCTTCGATTAATCTTCTTTCGATTTCAAAAGATTCCGGCGCTTTGATGTCTTCAAGATTAATTCCTCCAAAAGTTGGAGCGATATTTTTTACGGTCTGAATAAATTCTTCAACATTTTTGGTATCTACTTCAATATCAAAAACGTCAATATCAGAGAATATTTTAAATAATAAACCTTTTCCTTCCATTACAGGTTTTCCTGCTTCCGGGCCAATATCTCCTAAACCTAAAACTGCTGTACCGTTTGAGATTACGGCAACTAAATTACCTTTTGCTGTATATTTGTAAACGTCATCAATGTTTTCTGCAATTGCTAAACACGGTTCTGCAACTCCCGGCGAATAAGCCAATGATAAGTCTCTCTGGGTTGCATATTTTTTTGTTGGAACTACCTGAATTTTTCCTGGAGTCGGTTCTGCGTGATACAGTAACGCTTCTCTTTTTTTACTCTCTTTGTTCATTATTTTAGCTTTTATTCTAGCTTACAAAGATATAAGTCTTGTTTTAAAATGGCGTCTTTTTAGCATTTTCTTTTCCGAAATTCCGTTTGGATAAATAAAAAAAGTCCAATAGAAATTGGACTCCTTTTAAATTTTTATCGTTTTTGGGCATGCTTTATTGAGAAATATAAGAATTCAAATGCTGAATGGTATCTTTCTGAATTTCGATGATTGCCTTAACTACATCGCTGATCGAGATGATTCCAACGACGATTCCATCTTCGAGAACTGGCAGGTGTCTTATTCTTTTTTCGCTCATAAGTTCCATACAATCTTCAAGATTATCTGAAAGTTTTACTGTGAAAACATTACTTTCCATAATCTCATGAACAGAAGTTTCTTTGGAAGATTTATCTTTTAAAACAATCTTACGGGCATAATCTCTTTCCGATAATATTCCTTTTAAATTATTGTCGTCAATAATTAAGATTGCTCCAATATTTTTTTCTCCCATTACTTTTAAGGCTTCATAAACCGTTAAATTGGAAACAACAGAATAAACATTTCTTCCTTTTGCTTTAAGTATTTGATCTACAGTCATAATGAAAAGTTTTTAGGTTTATAAAGTTAAAATAAAAACCAACACAATCTGCAACGAAATCGATTTTTTAAAAACACAACTAATTCATTTTAAACAAAATACATCAAAATCTAAATTTTCAAAATTATAACGTAAAGAATGAAATTTTTTAGAATTGTTTTTTGATGAAAATTTGATTTTTTAACTTTTACCGACGAGTAACTCCTAACGGAGTTATTTCATTTTTATAGTAATAAAAATTACTGTAGAAAAAAATCTGAAGTAGCGACATTTCGCCCCGCTGGGGCTTTTTAATTGTAAGGGAAATATTCATTATAGATATTTCAAAAATTCCGGAGGAATGAAAAATATTGTAGCAACGGATTTCAATCCGTTGAAATAAATTGAACAATTTCAAATGAGTTCCATAGGAACGGTTCATTTGTTTGCTAAATATGTGTTGAACCTAAGGCTCTTTAATCTTGGGTTGTCTATTTAAACCGGATTAAAATCCGGCCCTACAAAATGTTCCGAGCCTAACGGCTCTTTTATATCAATATTATTTTTCTACCGACGAAACATTCTTACGGAATGATATGCTGATAATGTAAATTCTAATGTTAAAGAAATAAAAAAAACCTTTCCTAAAATCTAGAAAAGGTTTCAATTTATTTTACATTTCTACAACAATAAACTCGCTTCGTCTGTTTAGCTGGTGTTCTTGTTCTGTACATTTTACACCATCTGCACATTTATTGACTAATTGTGTTTCGCCGTATCCTTTAGCCGTCAATTTGCTTGGATCTACTCCTTTGCTTATTAACCAGTCTCTCGTTGACTGCGCTCTTTTGTCTGATAAAATCTGATTGCTTTCAGATGAAGAACGGCTGTCGGTATGCGAACGAATATCTAATTTTAAATTCGGATATTGGTTAAATGCTCCTACCACTTTCATTAATTGCGGTTCTGACGATTTTTTGATTGTTGCTTTTCCTAAATCAAAAAAGTTCATCGGAATATGAAGTAGTTTTACTAAATCTGCTCCAATGTTAATATTGGCAACTTTTACAGGTTTTACTACTACTTTATTAACTGCGATTTGTTTTACTTCAATTGGTTTAATGATTTTTTGAAGTGAAATTGGGAAATCTGTTTTACCATTTTCTTTCTTCAAATTAACCGAAACATCTTTGCGATTATAGCCTTCTTTAACCACTCTAATTGAATATTTCTTTCCGCATTTTACTTTGTTAAAGACATAATGTCCTTTTTCATCTGATTCAATCGTCTGTAAAGTATTGAAATTCTCATCGAACAAAACAAGAGATGCATTTGCTACAATTTCATTAGATTCCGCATCTGTAATTAATCCTGAAAGCTCTTGCTCGCATACCAGTCTTTTGGTTTCAGTAAATCTATAAATATCATCCAAGCCATGTGAACTTTCTCTGTTTGAAGAAAAGAATCCGTTTCTGTTTCTACTATCAATCGTAAAAGCAAAATCATCTTGCTTACTATTTACCGGCTGTCCTACATTTTGGATATCATCGAATGTTCCGTCGTCATTAATTTTGGTCACATACACATCAAGTCCTCCTAAGCCTTGACGTCCGTCAGAAGAAAAATACAATTCGTTTTCTCCAGATATAAACGGAAATGTTTCTCTTCCTTCTGTATTAATAACTGCACCTAAATTTTCGGGTGTTCCAAAACTTCCGTCTGCATTAATTGCTGCTTTATATAAGTCCGATTCACCTAAAGTTCCCGGCATATCCGAAGCAAAATATAATGTTTTTTCGTCTATACTTAAAGCCGGATGTGCCGTACTGTATTGGTCACTATTAAATGGTAGCTCTTTTACATTTTTCCACTCGTTATCAACCAATTCTGCTTTATACAATTTTAAAAGTGTAACCTTTTTACTGTTTTCTCCTCTTTTACCATCAATGAAATTATTTCTGGTAAAATACATTGTACGTCCATCCTTTGTAAAAATTGGAGAAGATTCATTGTATTTTCCGTTGTCTCTTTTGTGAAAAGGTTTTACTACGCCAACACTTCCGTCAGGCAATAAATCTGCTGTATAAAATTTAGAGAACGATTTGTTCATCCATTTAAAATTCGTTTTAGCTATTCCGCCCGTATCTCTTGCAGAGGTAAAAATAATTTTATTGTCGTAAACAGTTCCGCCGTAATCTGAAAAATTAGTATTAACCCCGGCATCAGCAATTTCATATCTGCCAGAATTGGACTTAATTTCGGCTAAATAATTTTTGTCATTTCTAACCAAAGCAGCTCTATTTTGCGAAGTCGCTTTTGTATTGAATATCTCTAAAATTTTATCTGCTTTTTCATAATGCCCTACCGATTTTAAAGATTGTGCATATCTATACAAATAATCTGGCAGTTGCTCTTTATTTATTCTGAAAAGCTCTCCATACCATTTTTCAGCATTTCTTAAATCTCCGGTAAAATAATACGAATTGGCCAATCTTTGAAATACTTTTTCGTCCTGTATCCCTTTCTTTAAGATATGCTTATATGCTTTTACGGCATCTGCATACTCGTAATCATCGTATTTTTTATCTGCTTTGCTTATCAGCTTTTCATTTGCTTTTTTTAGTTTTTCTTCTTTTTTTGCAAGTTTTGCCTGCTTACTACTTTTAGCTTTATCTTCTTTGTTTACAGTTTTTGTCTGCGCATTTAACTGGAAAAAAAAGCAAACTAATAAAACTGTATAACCTATTTTTTTAATTTTCATAACTGGCATTAATTAGAAGAATCTTGGAGATATCATTTTATTATAATTATTGAAAAACTCAAAACGAAGGAAAATTTCATGTGATCCTGAATTGTATTTTCTCAATCTGGTAGTTTCATGATCGTAACCGTAACCGATGTACATTCCTTTTGTTACCTGAAAACCAGCCATTGCACTAACTGAAGCACTCCAACGATAAGCAAGTCCCAAAACAAATTTGTCATTGAACATAAAATTTCCGGAAACGTCCACCTGAAGAGGCGCTCCTTCTACCATTTTAGTCATCAGGGCAGGTTTGAACTTAATGTATTCTAAACGATCCAGATTAAATACATAACCGGCAATTAAGTAGTAATTGATTCTGTCTTTAAAAATTGCAGTATCATCAGAATTATAACGATCGGTTTCAATAAAGTTTGGAACAGATAATCCTATATAAGCCCGGTCTGAATGAAAATAAAGTCCTGCTCCAACGTTTGGCGAAAATCTGTTTTTTAGACTTTGAAATTGTGGATCGTCCTGATCTTCTGTCGTCAATTTATTAATATCGATATTGAAAAGATTTGCCGTTCCTTTTATACCAAAAGACAAATTCCAGGTTGCCGAAGTTGGTATGGTATAAGACAGATCAGCTGATAATGTATTTTCTGTAGTAGGTCCGATTTTGTCGTTTACCAAAGAAACACCAAGCCCTAAATCACTATTACTTAAAGGCGTATTAACAGAAAATGTACTGGTTTGAGGTGCCCCTTCTAAACCAACCCATTGGGTACGATACAATCCAAAAACGCTCATTACACCACGTGTACCTGCGTAAGCTGGATTGACTTCGATTGTGTTGTACATGTATTGTGTAAACTGAGCATCTTGCTGAGCATGAGACACAATCGAAAAAAACATAAAAATTAAAATTAACTTTTTCATTTAGTAAGCTTTAAAACGGCTTAGCTTACACTAATCCGTAATCTATTTTATTTATTAATGTACAAGTACCCTGATTTCTGTTGTGGAGCGTTAGCATTGTCTTTGTATTTCAAAATATAGAAATAGGTACCCACTGGCAGACCTTCTGTTTGTTTGATAGTCGAACGTCCATTAGAATATCCTCTAAACGCTTTATCATTATTATTATACTGATCTATACTGAAAACCAGAACTCCCCAACGGTTGTAAATCTCAACTGTATTATCCGGATAACATTCAATTCCTCTAATGTAGAATCTCTCGTTTTTACCATCTCCATTTGGAGAGAAAGCTTTTAATACTTCAATTGTACATCCGTCTAAATTGATTACAGTTGGATTATCTCCGCTGTTAGTTGAATCATCTGACTTATCTTCTACAACAACTCCTCTTACACTGCTTCCTTTTGCAATTGCCTGATTAGTCACAGACTTTTTGTTAATATCATCCTGAGTTATTTTATAAACTGCAATGAAATTAGTTTCGTTTGAAGCATTTACAGCTAAATCAATTGCTTGTCCTGAAACTACTACGCCTGGCAATGGATCGTTTATTGTAATTCCTGTAAGCGGCACATTTCCTGTATTGGTTACTGTAAATTTGTACGTAATTGTTTCACCTGCATTTGCAAAACCGTCCTTGTTTTCGTCATTTAATGTTGCTGTTTTAATAACTGCAATTGCTGGTACTTCAACAAAAACAGTCAGTACAGCTGTTGAACAATTTGATGGATCTGCTTTTTCGCAAACCTGATACGTTATTGTATACGTTTTTCCAAGTGTGTTTGGTTTTACACTTACAGTTCCATCCGCATTCCACTCAAAATAGTTGTCAGTTGTTAAAGGCTTCACGATAACATCTGCCGGATTAATTGGCTGTCCGTTTATCAGGTCATTTGCTAAAACATTTACAAACTCTAAGTCTCCATTAATTCCGTCAACACTAATATTAGTATCATCAACTAAAGTGATCTTATTTGGTGCTGGAGGTTCCGGATTAGTAGGATCCACACTGTTAACTACCGTAACTTTAACTAATGCCGACTGACTACAGTTTGAGGTATTTGCAGCTTCACAGATTTGATATGTTACGTTGTAAACTCCATTTGGTGTATTTGGAGCAATGCTCACCGTTCCGTCTGCGTTTAGTGTTACATTTGGATTCGTTACTACAGTTGTTAAAACAACATCTGATGCATTTGGTCTCACTCCGTTTAAAAGGTCGTTTGCAAAAATGTTAATTGTTGCATTCATTCCTTTTTTCACGTCAATTGGCCCATCTTCATCATTATTTGCAATGATTGTATTCAATATTGGTGCTTTAACCGTCACTTTTACAACATTTGTGCTGCAATTTGAGGTATTTAACTTATCGCAAATTGAGTATGTTAATTCATAATCTCCTGCCGGTGCATTCGGAGCTAATATTGCATTTCCATTTGCATCCAGTGTTAAATAACCTTTTGAATCAGGAACAGTTGTTGTTAGAATTACATCTGATGGTACTAAAGCATTTCCATCTTTAGTATCATTTGCAAAAACATTAATTAGTGTTTGAGGCGTATTAATACCAACTGCTGATGGCACTGAATCTAAATTAGCCACAAGATTACTTTCTACCGTAATTCTAACTGTATTTGAACTACAGTTATCTGAATTCAATTTCTCACAGATTGTATAAGTCAATTCGTAGTCACCAGCCGGGGCGTTTGCTCCTAAACTAACTGTACCGTCTGGATTAACTGTTAAATATCCTTTTGGATCCGGCATTGATATTGTCAGATTTACATCTGATGGATTTAACGCAGTACCGTTTTTAGTATCATTTGTAAAAATGTTAACTCCTAAATTCTGTGTCGTATTAGATACTTTAACAGATGGAATAGTATCTGCATTTGCTATCAATGTTCCATTATTAACTGCCACTTTTGAAATCGCAGTATCACAGTTTGAAGGATTTGTATTTTCGCAAATACTGTATTCTACATTGTAAATTCCTGAAGGCGTGTTAACCGCTACAGTTACTGTTCCGTTTGCATTTAATGTTAATCCTGCCGGAACATTTATTGGTGTTAATTTTACCTGACCATCTAATGTACCGATTACAGCAGGACTTCCGTTCAATGTATCATTTTCAATCACTGAACTTGTAGTTGTTCCTCCAATACTTCCAATGATAGAAGGTGTTAAAGTTTCTCCTACTGCATCAATTATTAGAGTATTTACTGTTACTCTTACTGTGTTTGAACTGCAGTTGTCAGGATTTAACTTCTCACAAATTGTATAAGTAAGTTCGTAATCTCCTACTGGTGCATTTGCTCCTAAAGTAACGTTTCCGTCAGAATCAACTGTTAAGTATCCTTTTGAATCTGGTTTTGAAACTGTCAATGTTACATCTGAAGGACTTAAAGGCTGACCATTTTTAGTATCATTTGTAAAAATATTAACTCCTAAATTCTTTCCTGTATTTGACGGTGTAACAGAAGGTATATCATCTGAGTTTGCAACCAATACTCCATTATTTACTGCCACTTTTGAAATTGCGTCATCACAGTTTGAAGGATTCGTAATCTCACAAATTCGGTATGCTACATCGTAAACTCCTGATGGCGTATTCTCAGCTACAGTTACAGTTCCGTCTGCATTTAATGTTAATCCCGCCGGAACATTTACTGCTGTTAGTTTTACCTGACCAGCAAGTGTTCCAATAACAACAGGACTTCCGTTTAATGTATCGTTTCCAATTACAGAGTCTGCAGTTGTTCCTCCAATGCTTCCATTAATAGATGGACTCAATGTTTCTCCAACTGCATCAATAACAGGCGCTTTCACTGTTACCTTAACAGTATTTGATTTACAGTTGTCTGTATTCAGTTTTTCGCAGATGGTATAAGTTAGTTCGTAATCCCCTGCCGGTGCGTTAGCTCCAAGAGTTACTGTTCCGTCAGGATTCAATACCAAATATCCTTTTGGATCCGGTGTTGATTCTGTCAATATTACATCTGCAGGATTTAGTTTTACTCCGTTTTTAGTATCATTGTCCAGAACATTTACTCCTAATGTTTGTGGAGTATTTGATCCTGTTACTGATGCTACTGTATCCGGGTTGGCCACTAAATCTCCTGCTGTAACCGGTACAACTGAAGTCACCGTATCACAGTTTCCTGAATTGTTGTTGTCGCAGATTCTGTATTCTACATTGTAATTTCCTTTTGGAGTATTTGGAGCAACCGTGATTGTTCCGTTCGCATTCAATGTCAATCCTGTTGGTAATGTGCCAACAATACTGATAGTTACTTCTCCAGGATTAGTTCCTACAACAAATGATTTTCCGTCAAGGGTATCGTTTGTTGTTAATGAAGCTGTTGTTCCTCCTGTATTTCCGTTGATCGATACTGTTGTTTCTGTAACGGCATCGATAGTCGGCGCTTTCACTGTCACAGTAACTGTATTTGATTTACAGTTGTCTGTATTCAGTTTTTCACAGATGGTATAAGTCAGTTCATAATCTCCTGCCGGTGCGTTAGCTCCAAGAGTTACTGTTCCGTCAGGGTTCAATACCAAATATCCTTTTGGATCCGGTGTTGATTCTGTCAATATTACATCTGCAGGATTTAATTTTACTCCGTTTTTAGTATCATTATCCAGAACGTTTACTCCTAATGTTTGCGGAATATTTGATCCTGTAACTGATGCTACGGTATCCGGATTGGCCACTAAATCTCCTGCTGTAACTGGTATAACTGAAATTACTGAAGAACAGTTTACTGGATTAGCACCAACTTCACAAATAGTATATTCCACATTATAATTTGCTGCAGGTGTATTTGGAGCAACTGTGATTGTTCCATTAGCATTTAAGGTTAATCCTGTTGGTAATGTACCAACAATACTAATGCTTACTTGTCCAGAATTACTTCCTATACTAACTGGATTTTCATTTAAAGTATCATTCGTCGTTAATGCTATAGTTGTTCCACCTATACTTCCATTAATAGCAGTCGTTGTTTCTTTAACCGCTTTTATTTCATTCACAACATCAACTGTAGCTGTTGCTGTTTTACAATTCGTTGTATTCAGTTCGCAGATTTCATAAACAATGCTGTAGCTTCCACTTGGTGCATTGGCTGCAAGAGTAACCACTCCCGCTGCATCCACACTCAGTACACCGTCTGTTTTTGGCGTTACCGTAGTGTTGTCTGCTGTAACGGCAACTCCGTTTAAGGTATCATTTGTTTTTACGTTTCCAACAGTTACTGCTGTCGCGCCTGATGTTTTGGTTCCGAATGGATCTGCATTGGCAACCAATGTGTTTGCAACATCAACGGTAGCCGTAGCTGTTTTGCAGTTGGTTGCATTCAGTTCGCAGATTTGATAAACAATACTGTAGCTTCCGCTTGGTGCATTGGCCACAAGAGTAACCACTCCCGCTGCATCCACACTCAGTACACCGTCTGTTTTTGGCGTTACCGTAGTGTTGTCCGCTGTAACGGCAACTCCGTTTAAGGTATCATTTGTTTTTACGTTTCCAACAGTTACTGCTGTCGCGCCTGATGTTTTGGTTCCGAATGGATCTGCATTGGCAACCAGTCCGTTTACAACATCAACGGTAGCTGTTGCTGTTTTACAATTCGTTGTATTCAGTTCGCAGATTTCATAAACAATACTGTAGCTTCCGCTTGGTGCATTGGCTGCAAGAGTAACCACTCCCGCTGCATCCACACTCAGTACGCCGTCTGTTTTTGGTGTTACCGTAGTGTTGTCCGCCGTAACGGCAACTCCGTTTAAGGTATCATTTGTTTTTACGTTTCCAACAGTTACTGCTGTCGCGCCTGATGTTTTGGTTCCGAATGGATCTGCATTGGCAACCAGTCCGTTTACGACATCAACTGTGGCGGTAGCCGTTTTACAATTGGTTGTGTTCAGTTCACAGATTGTGTATTCAATGCTGTAGCTTCCGCTTGGTGCATTGGCTGCAAGAGTAACTACTCCCGCTGCATCCACACTCAGTACGCCGTCTGTTTTTGGCGTTACCGTAGTGTTGTCCGCTGTAACGGCAACTTCGTTTAAGGTATCATTTGTTTTTACGTTTCCAACAGTTACTGCTGCTGCGCCTGATGTTTTGTTTCCGAATGGATCTGCATTGGCAACCAGTCCGTTTACAACATCAACGGTAGCCGTAGCCGTTTTACAATTGGTTGTATTTAGCTCACAGATTTCATAAACAATGCTGTAGCTTCCACTTGGTGCATTGGCTGCAAGAGTAACCACTCCCGCTGCATCCACACTCAGTACACCGTCTGTTTTTGGCGTTACCGTAGTGTTGTCTGCTGTAACGGCAACTCCGTTTAAGGTATCATTTGTTTTTACGTTTCCAACAGTTACTGCTGTCGCGCCTGATGTTTTGGTTCCGAATGGATCTGCATTGGCAACCAGTCCGTTTACGACATCAACTGTGGCGGTAGCCGTTTTACAATTGGTTGTGTTCAGTTCACAGATTGTGTATTCAATGCTGTAGCTTCCGCTTGGTGCATTGGCTGCAAGAGTAACTACTCCCGCTGCATCCACACTCAGTACGCCGTCTGTTTTTGGCGTTACCGTAGTGTTGTCCGCTGTAACGGCAACTCCGTTTAAGGTATCATTTGTTTTTACGTTTCCAACAGTTACCGTTGTCGCGCCTGATGTTTTGGTTCCGAATGGATCTGCATTGGCAACCAGTCCGTTTACAACATCAACGGTAGCCGTAGCCGTTTTAAAATTGGTTGTATTTAGCTCACAGATTTCATAAACAATGCTGTAGCTTCCACTTGGTGCATTGGCTGCAAGAGTAACCACTCCCGCTGCATCCACACTCAGTACACCGTCTGTTTTTGGCGTTACCGTAGTGTTGTCCGCTGTAACGGCAACTCCGTTTAAGGTATCATTTGTTTTTACGTTTCCAACAGTTACTGCTGTCGCGCCTGATGTTTTGGTTCCGAATGGATCTGCATTGGCAACCAATGTGTTTGCAACATCAACGGTAGCCGTAGCTGTTTTGCAGTTGGTTGTATTCAGTTCGCAGATTTGATAAACAATACTGTAGCTTCCGCTTGGTGCATTGGCCGCAAGAGTAACCACTCCCGCTGCATCCACACTCAGTACACCGTCTGTTTTTGGCGTTACCGTAGTGTTGTCTGCTGTAACGGCAACTCCGTTTAAGGTATCATTTGTTTTTACGTTTCCAACAGTTACTGCTGTCGCGCCTGATGTTTTGGTTCCGAATGGATCTGCATTGGCAACCAGTCCGTTTACAACATCAACGGTAGCCGTAGCCGTTTTACAATTGGTTGTGTTCAGTTCACAGATTGTGTATTCAATGCTGTAGCTTCCGCTTGGTGCATTGGCTGCAAGAGTAACTACTCCCGCTGCATCCACACTCAGTACACCGTCTGTTTTTGGCGTTACCGTAGTGTTGTCCGCTGTAACGGCAACTCCGTTTAAGGTATCATTTGTTTTTACGTTTCCAACAGTTACTGCTGTCGCGCCTGATGTTTTGGTTCCGAATGGATCTGCATTGGCAACCAGTCCGTTTACAACATCAACGGTAGCCGTAGCCGTTTTACAATTGGTTGTATTTAGCTCACAGATTTCATAAACAATGCTGTAGCTTCCACTTGGTGCATTGGCTGCAAGAGTAACCACTCCCGCTGCATCCACACTCAGTACACCGTCTGTTTTTGGCGTTACCGTAGTGTTGTCCGCTGTAACGGCAACTCCGTTTAAGGTATCATTTGTTTTTACGTTTCCAACAGTTACCGTTGTCGCGCCTGATGTTTTGGTTCCGAATGGATCTGCATTGGCACATAGAATTGAATTAATTCCAACTTCATCAGAAATCTCAGAAGCACAACTATTTAAAGTTGCTGTTACTTTATAAATTCCTTTTGTTGCAGTAACAACCCCTGTAGCCTTATTTAGTGTTGCTCCATTTGGACTTATTGTATAAGTATAAGAAGAATTATAATTTGTAATTGTAAAGTTTCCTGTAAATATACTACAAGTAGGCTGATTTATAGAACCTAATATAGGTTTTACCGGATTTGTTGTTATTGTTACCGATACCGATGCTCTTGTACTCTCACATCCGTTTGAACTCTGGCTTACGTAATAGGTTCCTGTTGCCAAAACCGTAGTACCTGCAAGGGCAGAACCACCTGTTGAAGCCGAATACCATTTATAAGATGCTCCAAGGGAAGCCAAATCTGCAATCGTTTTGTTTTCTGATGAACAGAAAGTCTGTGCTGCAACCGTCGGTGCCGATGGTGTAGCATTTACCGTTACCGATACCGATGCTCTTGTACTCTCACATCCGCTTGAGGTCTGGCTTACATAATAGGTTCCTGTCGCCAAAACCGTAGTACCTGCAAGGGCAGAACCACCTGTTGAGGCCGAATACCATTTATAAGATGCTCCAAGGGAAGCCAAATCTGCAATCGTTTTGTTTTCTGATGAACAGAAAGTCTGTGCTGCAACCGTCGGTGCCGATGGTGTAGCATTTACCGTTACCGATACCGATGCTCTTGTACTCTCACATCCGCTTGAGGTCTGGCTTACATAATAGGTTCCTGTCGCCAAAACCGTAGTACCTGCAAGGGCAGAACCACCTGTTGAGGCCGAATACCATTTATAAGATGCTCCAAGGGAAGCCAAATCTGCAATCGTTTTGTTTTCTGATGAACAGAAAGTCTGTGCTGCAACCGTCGGTGCCGATGGTGTAGCATTTACCGTTACCGATACCGATGCTCTTGTACTCTCACATCCGCTTGAGATCTGGCTTACATAATAGGTTCCTGTCGCCAAAACCGTAGTACCTGCAAGGGCAGAGCCACCTGTTGAGGCCGAATACCATTTATAAGATGCTCCAAGGGAAGCCAAATCTGCAATCGTTTTGTTTTCTGATGAACAGAAAGTCTGTGCTGCAACCGTCGGTGCCGATGGTGTAGCATTTACCGTTACCGATACCGATGCTCTTGTACTCTCACATCCGCTTGAGGTCTGGCTTACATAATAGGTTCCTGTCGCCAAAACCGTAGTACCTGCAAGGGCAGAGCCACCTGTTGAGGCCGAATACCATTTATAAGATGCTCCAAGGGAAGCCAAATCTGCAATCGTTTTGTTTTCTGATGAACAGAAAGTCTGTGCTGCAACCGTCGGTGCCGATGGTGTAGCATTTACCGTTACCGATACCGATGCTCTTGTACTCTCACATCCGCTTGAGGTCTGGCTTACATAATAGGTTCCTGTCGCCAAAACCGTAGTACCTGCAAGGGCAGAACCACCTGTTGAGGCCGAATACCATTTATAAGATGCTCCAAGGGAAGCCAAATCTGCAATCGTTTTGTTTTCTGATGAACAGAAAGTCTGTGCTGCAACCGTCGGTGCCGATGGTGTCGGGTTTACCGTTACCGATAACGACGCAGATTGAGCACTTGTACAGGTTCCATTATTAGTAGTAACCGTATATGAACCAGTCGCCGTTGCTGCGTATGTTTTGTTAGTTTCACCTGTAATGGCAACTCCGTCTTTATACCACTGGTGCCCTGACGATGCTGATGATGTCAGTACAACACTGCCACCTGAACAGAATGTTGTTGCTCCGCCTGCTGAGATCGAAGGTGCTGCAGGTAATGGATTTACCATAACTGTACCAGTAACCGATAGCGCACGATTACAAGTCCCATTACTAACATTTGTTAGATTTAAAGTAGAATTGGCAGTTACATTTGATATTGTAACTGTAGCCTTTCCATCAGTTCCTATTGTAGTGGTTCCAGAAGCAGCTCCTGTATAAGTAACAACATTTCCTTGCGTCCCTGATATTGTAAAAATAGCATTCGAGCCTGAACATACAGGACTATTTGTACTAAGTGTAGCTGCAACTGGTAAAGCATTGGCTGTTACTGTCGCTGTAGCAGTATTATTACCTGTAGGATCATCCACATTAGATGATGTAATTGTTGCTGTATTGGCATAAGTTCCAGAATCTTTAACTGTTCCAGTTATCGTAAGAACGGCACTTGCTCCACTATCTAGACCAGAAATCGTCCAAACTCCAGTACTGCTGTCATAAGTAGTTCCAGTTGGAGCTACTGAAGAAACATAAGTATACCCTGAAGGAAGTTTATCTGTTACTGAAACACCTTCTGCGTTGGATGGCCCTAAATTTTTAGCCGTTACAGTAAAAACAACATTTGATCCAACACACTGGCTGGAAACATTCACCTTATTTTCCACTGCAACATCACTACAAAGCGTAACTGTAATAGGAGTAGATTGCGAACTAACACCACAAGACAATGTTGATGTTACAGTATAAGTTCCTGTTTTAGTAACTGTTATAGAATTTAAAACTTGCCCTGAAATAACTGTACCATTATAACGCCACACATATGGTGCAAAACCAGGATCTGTAGTTAATGTCGCTGATTGTTTTAGACAACCAGCTACCCCAATATAAGTTTCTTTGGGAGCTGAGGGCTGTTGTGCAAAATTCGAGAAAAATGCAGCCATAGAATATCCATCTCCCTGCTGTGCTATGGAAACGGTTAGTTTTGCAGAACTATTAAGAGAAATTGTATTAGGATTCCCTATTTTATCTCTATTAAAATCAATTATATACCAACCTGTGTTACCTAACTGACGTCGAGTAGTCTGCATCGTGGTCTCTAAATTAGCCGAATTTAGAAAAACAGTAGCCGTTTGGCTTTGCAATAATACATAACCAAAATAATCTAATGAAGCATTATTATATCCTTTAAAAGTCGAGGTTTCTACAAAAACAGATCCTCCGCAAGCCGATACGGGAGCAATTGTCGAAACATCAACTTCACACTTATCTGCCGTACCTGAATAAACTGCAACGTTGTTATTTGCTACAATTCTTGAAGCAGAAAGCTGTGTACCTGCAATTCCGTTTTGAAAAGTATGAAATCCACCTGCATTAAGGTTTACTGTTACTGGCGTTCCTACTTCATTACCATTCGTAGCATTGTAAGTATTTATCGTTACTACAGTATTATCTCTGGTTGCGACAATAGTTGTTTGCTCTGCAACATCATTACCTTTTCCTCTTTCAAGAAAATATTCCTTACCTAAAACAGATGTTGGAGGTAGTTGATCAAAAGTTCCATCTCCACAAGCTAAAGGTGTATCTATTCTTACTCCTGTATTCATTACAACTGGTCCAGATGATTCAACTAAAGAACCAATTGCTGCATTAAATAAATAACTTTGTCCAGCTCCTAATGTTGTTATTACACTTCCATTTAATTTTACTTGTGTATTATTATTAATAGCCATTACACTATAGAAAGGTTTATCCTGATCAGTTGATCCAACATTCCTATAATACCCCACTCTAAATTCTACACCAATGCCAGCATCACCAAAACTAGTTAATGAGGCATTTCCCTTAATATGAGAATCTCCACCTTGTCCAATAGCATCGGATGCAATATTTCTTAAATTTACAGAAATAGCTCCGCTATTAGTAGTACTTGTAACTATTATACCTCTATCATTATAAACAGTACCAGCACTATTATAAGTTAAAGCGGCAGTATTAGGATCTCCAACAAATCTATAAACTGCAGGAGCTCCTTTTACAGTAGTAAGAGAAGATGAACTAATTGTTGTACCATCTTTTGTCAAACTTACAGCACTACCGTCACTTTTTGTTATAGTAAAAGTAACAGGGCTTGTAGAATTAGTAGCAATAACAATTTCATTTGCCCTACTAAAATATTGCCATGGTGCTGGAGCAATATAATGTTTCGTAAAAAACTGAGCTGAAGCATTATAATTAATGAATAACAAAGAAAAAACAAGAAAAATTAGTCTAAAAAATTTAGACTGATTAAAAGTAAAGTTACGCATAGACAACTTGAGTTTGTGGAACAGAGATATAAGACACTGAAAAACTGATGATAGTTTTTAGCATATAAGTGAAATACGAAAAATTGTCAAAATTGGATTTTGTTTGGCTGAAAAAAGTTTTTTCAACTCCGCAATAGTAAAGTTTTACCATAAGTCTTTCATAGCACAAGACAGATCTAAATAGTCGTCTCAGGATTAAATTAGTAGTTTTGGAGCTACGAAAGTATAGGAAAGACTAGGTTTCCGACGATATTAGTCGATAAAATGCAAAGAAAGTCGTCAAACAACATAATTTAACAAGTGTTCATAACTTTGTGATGTTAAAAACGTAAACATTTGACAATGAAGAGATCATAATTTCTTAAAGAATTATGAATAAATTAAATTCTTACAGAAAATATTGATAAAAAATTAAAATTCGTAAGATTTAAAAATAAGCTTTAACTTACAATAAAATGCACAATTAACTGAAATACAAACATTTAAAAACTTAACCTAAAAACTTAATATTACGTTTAAGTCCCTCAAACTTTGTTCTTTTAATGGGAGAGTTTTTAAAAACAAGTTTAAATGTTTCTTCAGTTATTTCAATCCAGTCTTTTTTTGTAAAAGAGAGTAAATCTGGATTAGGGTTAAATAAGGGTTCTGAATGAGATTTGGAAAATCGATTCCAGGGGCAGACATCCTGGCAAGTATCACAGCCAAACATCCAATCATCAAACTTTCCTTTCATTTCCTGAGGAATATTTTCTTTTAATTCGATAGTATAATACGAGATACATTTGCTTCCATCAACCACATAGGGCGCAACAATTGCCTGAGTTGGACATGCATCGATACAAGCGGTACAGGTTCCGCAGTGATCTGTTACCGCATAGTCATATTCTAAATCTAAATCAATTATAAGTTCGGCTATGAAGTAAAAAGAGCCGACTTTCTGAGTAATTAAGTTACTATTTTTTCCTATCCATCCTAAGCCACTTTTTGCTGCCCAGGCCTTATCTAAAACCGGAGCTGAATCGACAAAAGCACGTCCTGAAACTTCACCTATATTCTCCTGAATTGAATGTAAAAATTCTTTTAATTTATCTTTAATAATAAAATGATAATCCTGCCCATAAGCATATTTAGAAATTTTAAAACTTTCATCATTCTGAACTGAATGGGGGTAATAATTAAGCAAAAGAGAAACTACACTTTTACCGTCTTCTACCAATAAAGTAGGATCCAAACGTTTATCAAAATGATTCGCCATATAAGCCATTTGACCATTATGGTTATTGTTTAGCCATTTTTCAAGTCTTGGTGCTTCTTGTTCCAAAAATCCGGCTTTGGATATTCCACAAGAAAGAAAACCAAGTCTTTTAGCTTCAGCCTTTATAAACTTTGAATATTTCTCTTTAGAATTAATCATTATCTCTCAGAAAAAATAACTTTTACACCAACTGGTTTTAAGGTAATTAGTGGATTAAAATTAACATCGGTTCCAACTGAAGTAATCTTATACTTTTTTATAATATAAGAAACAGTCAAACACATTTCGTAAATAGCAAAACCAGCGCCGATACACATTCTTGGTCCAGCACCAAAAGGATAGAAATACTGCATAGAATGTTTTTTTTGTTCTCCTAAAAAACGTTCTGGATCGAACTTATCAGGATTATTCCAATATTTAGGGTTTCGATGTAATTCATAAAAAGAAACCCCTATTAAAGTTCCCTCTTTTATACTAAATCCAGCCAAAGTATCATCTTCAACATTTTGCCGATCTGTAATCCAGGCCGGAGGATACAAACGCATTGATTCGTTTAAAACTGCATTTGTATAAGTCATCTTCTGAAGTTGTTCTACAACATCATTAGTTTCAGATTCAATCTTTAAAATCTCTTCCAAAACCTTTTGTTGCACTTCTGGATTATTGCCTAACAGATACAAAGTAAAAGTTAAGGCATTAGCAGTTGTTTCATGTCCGGCAATGAATAGAATTTTTATTTCATCTATTAATTGTTTTACAGACATTCCTTCACCAGTATCTTCGTATCTGGTTTCCAATAACATATTAAGTAAATCATTAAATTCATCCTTTGAAGCATTTCTAACTTCAATAATTTCTCTAATAATGTTATTATTTTCCTCTGCTAATTGGAGATGCTTTTTTATCTGTCCACTAATAGAAAACCACCATGCTTTATGAGGAAGTCTAATTTCTTTTATTAGGAAATTTTGAACTTCTTCAATGATAAATTTAATTCGATTCAGCTTTTCTTGTGATATTGAAAACTCAAATAGAGATTTAGCTACAACATTAAATGCTAGCTCACTCATTACAGGAAAAAGATCCATTTCTTCATCAGTCTTAATCTGATCTAACTCTGAAATAATCGTCGCTTTCATGTTTTCAACCAACTGATTCATTTTTTGTTTATGAAAAGCGGGCTGAATAAGTCTTCTCTGTTTCAGCCAAAAATCGCCATCAACAGTCAAAAGTCCTTTTCCAAGATATTTTGAAAGGTAAACAGATTGAAATTTAGATTTATGATAGTTCTTTTGATTCTTTTGAAGAATATACTGTGCTACTTCATTGTCTCGCGACAAAATAATATGTTTTGAACTTCCAATTTTGATAGAAAAAGAATCTCCAAATCTTTTGAAATATTTTTCATGATAAGGAATAGGATTTCTTCGAACTCCTTCGGCATCCAAAAAAAATCTTAAAATAGAAAGTTTGGGCGGATAATTATATTTTTTAACAGAAGACATTTCTACTTAAATTAAAACAACTCTCCCTGATTGTTCATATTTATCTTTCCCAGATGCTTATAAGCTTTGTCCGTCACTTCTCTTCCACGTGGTGTACGCATAATAAATCCTTCCTGAATCAGGAAAGGTTCATAAACTTCTTCTATAGTTTCGCTACTTTCAGATACGGCAGTCGCCAAAGTAGAAAGACCAACTGGCCCACCCTTAAATTTATTAATGATAGTCAATAATATCTTATTATCCATTTCATCAAGACCATGAGCATCTACATTCAACGCTTTTAGTGCATACTTAGAAATTTCAAGGTCTATAGTTCCATTACCCTTTATCTGCGCAAAGTCTCTCACCCTTCTCAATAAGGCATTAGCAATACGAGGAGTTCCACGGCTTCGGCCTGCAATTTCAATTGCAGCTTCAAGAGCAATAGGCATTTTTAAGATTCCTGCACTTCGTTCAACAATTGTCGTTAAAAGTTCAGTAGAATAATATTGCAAACGTGAAGAAATACCAAAACGAGCACGCATAGGTGCAGTTAGTAATCCCGAACGAGTTGTAGCTCCAATAAGTGTGAATGGATTTAAATTGATTTGAACTGTTCTGGCATTTGGTCCAGATTCAATCATAATATCAATTTTAAAGTCTTCCATAGCCGAATACAAATATTCTTCTACTACAGGACTTAAACGATGAATCTCATCAATGAATAATACATCTCTTTCATCCAGGTTTGTAAGTAAACCCGCCAAGTCACCCGGTTTATCTAAAACAGGCCCGGAAGTTATTTTAATACCTACCTGAAGCTCGTTTGCTAAGATATTGGCAAGTGTAGTTTTTCCTAAACCAGGAGGTCCATGAAATAAAGCATGATCAAGAGCTTCACCTCTTTGATTTGCTGCAGCAACAAAAACTTTCAAATTTTCTAAAACCTGATCTTGTCCTGCAAAATCATCAAATGACAGCGGACGCAATCTTTTTTCAAGATCTAATTCTTCTGAGTTATATCCTTTCGTTGTAGGATCAAGATTTTCGTTCATTCTACAAAGATATAGAAAGTAATTAGTTCTTTAAAATAGTAAATATGAACGTTTAAAACTTTAACTAAATAAAAAAGACCGTCATCTCTGACGGTCTTTTAAAATATTTTTAGTGGTGCAAAACTTCTTCACCTTCTTTCATCGGTACATTTTGAGGAACAAAATCTACATCATGATTTGGGTTACTATAGTCATACGGCCAACGATATACATGAGGAATTTCACCTGGCCAGTTTCCGTGGATATGCTCAACCGGAGTAGTCCACTCTAAAGTTGTAGATCTCCATGGGTTTTGAACAGCTTTTTTACCGTAGAAAATACTGCTAAAGAAGTTGTATAAGAATACTAACTGGAATGCACCTCCTACAAGAGCAAATGTTGTAATTAAAACATTCACGTTTTGTAAATCATCAAATAATGGGAAGTTAGTATTTGTATAGTAACGTCTTGGTAAACCGGCTAATCCGATAAAGTGCATTGGGAAGAAAACTCCATAAGCACAAACTGCAGTTACCCAGAAGTGGATATAACCTAAGTTTTTGTTTAACATTCTTCCGTACATTTTAGGGAACCAGTGGTAAATACCAGCAAACATTCCATAAAGTGCAGAGATACCCATTACTAAGTGAAAGTGAGCAATTACGAAGTAAGTATCATGAACGTTAATATCCAAAGTACTATCTCCTAAAATGATTCCCGTTAAACCTCCAGTAATGAAAGTAGAAACCATTCCAATAGAGAACAACATTGCAGGATTAAATTGTAAGTTACCTTTCCATAAAGTTGTAATCCAGTTAAATGCTTTTACAGCAGAAGGAATTGCAATTAATAAAGTTGTAAAGGTAAATACAGATCCTAAGAAAGGATTCATACCAGAAATAAACATGTGGTGACCCCATACGATAGTTGATAAGAATGCAATTGCAAGAACTGACATAATCATCGCTCTATATCCGAAGATTGGTTTACGAGAATTCGTAGCCATAATTTCAGAAACAAGACCCATCGCTGGTAAGATTACAATGTAAACCTCAGGGTGTCCTAAGAACCAGAATAAGTGTTCAAACAATACTGGAGAACCTCCTTGGTAGTGTAAAACTTCTCCTGCAATATAAATATCTGATAAGAAGAATGAAGTACCAAAACTTCTATCGAAGATTAATAATAATGCAGCAGATAATAATACTGGGAATGAAATAACACCAATAATAGCTGTTACGAAAAATGTCCAGATTGTAAGTGGAAGTCTAGTCATAGACATTCCTTTAGTTCTTAAGTTAAGAACAGTAACAATATAATTTAAAGATCCCATCAAAGAAGATGCGATAAAAATAGCCATAGATACTAACCATAAAGTCATACCAGTTCCTGATCCAGGAATCGCTTGTGGCAAAGCACTTAATGGAGGGTAAATTGTCCATCCTGCAGAAGCTGGACCAGCTTCAACAAATAAAGAACATAACATTACAACAGCTGATAAGAAAAATAACCAGTAAGAAATCATATTCATGAATCCCGAAGCCATATCTCTTGCTCCAATCTGAAGTGGAATAAGTAAGTTACTAAAAGTTCCACTCAAACCAGCCGTCAGTACAAAGAATACCATGATGGTACCGTGAATAGTAACTAAAGCTAAATAAATATCATTTGCCATTACACCATCAGGTGCAAATTTATCTCCTAATAAAACATTAAATATCTTAAAAGACTCTTCTGGCCACGCCAATTGCATTCTGAAAAGCAAGGACATTGCAATACCAATTACTCCCATAACAATACCAGTAATCAAGTATTGTTTAGCAATCATTTTGTGATCAATACTAAAAATATATTTAGTAATGAACGTGTCTTTATGATGATGTTCGTGCTCGTGATCGTGTCCGTGATCGTGATCGTGCGCTTCTGCTGACATATATGTATACTTTAAATTTTCTTAATAATATTATTTCATTGCAACTTTAGCTACAGCTGTTTTAACAGTATCTACAACAGCTTTAACTGTGTCGATTACTTTAGCAGTAGAATCTGTAGTTGGTGCAGCTCCTTCAGCTGGTTTTTCAGCAGCTTTTGCCGCTGCAATATCCTGAGCTAAAGTAGTTTTCTCACTTAACCATTTTTTATAATCTTCAGGAGTATCTACAACTACTTTCATTTGCATGTTGTAGTGAGAAGCCCCACAAATTTTATTACATAATAATAAATAATCAAATGTATAAGGATCTAAAGCTGTTCCTCCTTTTGCAACTAATTCAACACTTTTTTCTGCTCTAAGCTTATTGATTCTTGCAACTTTTTCAACCATAAATGGTAACTCTCTGTACTCAGAAGTTGTATAAGTAGGAACAAAAGCAAATTCAGTAACCATACCAGGAACACAGTTCATTTGTGCTCTAAAATGTGGAAAATAAGCTGAGTGCAATACATCCTGAGAACGCATTTTAAAGTGTACTTTTTTACCTTTAGGAATATGCAATTCTGTAACTACGATATCATCCTGAGCATTTTTATCAGACATATCAACACCTAATGTATTTACTCCTTCAATCAAACGTACGTTAGCTTTACCTAAAACATTATCCTGACCTGCATATCTTGCTGTCCACTTAAATTGTTGTGCATACAATTCAATTTCGATAACATCTTCGTCTTTATCAACGAACATAATATTATTCCATGCATACAATCCATAAAGAATCAAACATGCTAAAACAACAGATGGAATAATACTCCAAATTGCTTCTAATTTATTACTATCCGCGAAGAATAATGCTTTTTTATCTTTATTTCCTTTGTATTTAAAAGAAAACCAATATAATAAACCTTGAGTAATAACTTGAACTGTAAAGATCAAAACCCAAGTAATATTCATTAAACTATCAACTAAACTACCATGCTCCGAAGCTGGAGTATGAAGCGGCAAATCACCCCATTTTAGTAAACCATAAATAGTAAATATATAAATGAAAGCTAAAAAGCCAAACATAATATATCCCTGAATGTTATTGTCATTATCTGATGCAACCTGAGAATCGTCCGAAGATGCTCCTACCTGAGTAAGATCAAATATCTTGGTCAATTGCCATAATGCAACCGCTAATAAAACTAAAACTATAATTACCAACAAACTTGTCATCTGTTTACTTCTTTAAATATTAATAATGAAAATGTTTACTTTCTTCGATGAAAGGATTTCTTTTTGCAAGCAAAGGAGATTTAGTTAATGCAGTAAATACAACAAATATAAATAGACCTAAGAAGAAAAGAATCGATGCAATTTCAGGAACTCCAATAAACCATTTGTCTCCAACTGTACCCGGCATAATCATATTAAAGAAATCAACATAATGACCTAATAATATCACAATACCTGCCATTACAACAACCCAGTTAAGACGTTTGAAATCTGTATTGATTAATATTAATAATGGGAAAACAAAGTTCATAACAACCGCTCCAAAGAAAGGAAGGTTATATAATTGAATTCTTGTCACAAAATAAGTTACCTCCTCCGGAATGTTAGCATACCAGATCAACATGAATTGAGAAAACCATAAATAAGTCCAGAATACACTGATACCAAACATAAATTTAGCTAAATCGTGAATATGGCTATTATTTACATACTCTAAATATCCTTTAGATTTTAAGTAAATAGTAACTAAAGCTATAGTTGTGATACCACTTACAAAGAAAGATGCGAATACATACCAAGCAAATAAAGTACTGAACCAGTGTGGATCAAAAGACATAATCCAATCCCAAGCCATGATAGACTCAGAAACAATAAAGAATACTAAGAATCCTGCAGAAGCTTTAAAATTCTTTTTGTAGTAAAGATCATCATTAGCCTCATCTTGAGCTAAACAGTTTTTTCTAGAAAAATGACGGTAAATATTCCATCCTAATAAAAAGATAAAAGCTCTTACAATCCAGAAAGGGAAATTTAAATATCCTGATTTTCCAGCAATGATTGCGTCATAATTTGCACTTTTAGGATCTGTTACACCTTCACCTAACCATACAAATATGTGATTAAAATGTAATCCGCATAAAACTAAAATAACAAAGAAAACTACAGATCCTGCTGGTAAATAAGCTGTAATACCTTGCATTACCCTAAATAATACTGGAGACCAACCTGCCTGAGCAACCTGTTGAATAGCATAAAATGCTAAAACCCCCATTGAAAGCAGTAAAAAGAAGATACAAGCTACATATACTGCAGACCAAGGTTTGTTTTGTAATTGGTGCAATACATGCTCTAAATGTTTTTCATGCTCATTAGCACCAGAAACTTCAGCATGTGCTCCTGTTTTATGAGCATCATGTGATGCTTCAGCAGCTTCATGATGACCTGCCTCTTTGTGAGATGCCTCCGCTTTCTCTTCATGTGCAGCACCATGAGAACCATGTTCATCTGCAGCTAGTATTTTTTCAACTTCTTGAATATCTTTTGGCGCACTTAAAAAACCATACCCAATTCCTAATAAACCAACGGCCATTAAGATGATAGAAAAAGTTTTTAATTTACTTGAAAATGTGTACATATCTATTACGATCAGTTTGTTCAACAATTATAATTGGCTTTTTAGTTTCAGAACATAGTCAGCAACTAACCAACGTTCGTGAGCACTTAATTGATTTGCATGTGAACCCATTGCATTTAAACCATAAGTCTCAACATGAAAGATACTTCCTTCAGTGATAACTCTGTCTTTATAGCTAGGTACTCCAAGAAATTTTTCTCTTTCAACCAATTTACCTTTACCGTTACCAGTTGCACCATGGCAGCTGATACAGTAAATTTCGAAAAGTTCTTTACCTTTTCCAGAATTTCTTTCTTCTTCTGTCAAAGGTGATTTCAAATTAGCTTTTGCTAATTCGTAACCAGCAGTAGAATTTTCGTATTCATAAGGTTCAAAACCTCTATTTATAGTTCCTGCAACAGGAAGCTGTCCTTCTTTTCCTCCCTTAAATATCTTAGCTTCTGTATATGGCTCATAAGCTACAGACTCATACATATTTGGGAAATACTGATAGTTTGGTGCCGAATTATTGTGGCAAGATGAAACTAAAATAGTTAAACCAACTAATAGTGTTATTTTATATATCTTTTTCATAGCTACAATTAATTCTTTTCAATTACTTTAACTTCTACAGCACCAGTTCCTTCAAAGAAAGAAACTAATTCTGCTTCGTTATCATTTACTGCAACTTCCATTAAGAAGTGATCATCAGTTGTTCTCACATCTGGGTTCTCAGCTTCTTTGAAAGGCCATAATCTACTTCTCATATAAAAAGTGATTACCATTAAGTGAGCAGCAAAAAATACTGTCATCTCAAACATAATAGGCACGAAAGATGGCATATTCTGAATGAAACTGAAACTTGGTTTACCTCCAATATCTTGTGGCCAGTCATGAATCATGATGTAACTCATCATTGTTGTAGCAACAGAAATACCAACACATCCATATAAAAAAGCACATATTGCTAATCTTGTTGGTGCTAATCCCATGGCTTTATCCAATCCGTGAACCGGGAACGGAGTAAAAACCTCTTCAATATGATGATGAGCAGCTCTGGTTTTCTTTACTGCACTCATCAAAACGTCATCGTCATTATAAATGGCGTATATAACTTTATTACTCATGATGTGAATCTTTACTGTTTGCTCTTTCTCTAATATAATTATCTCCTGTTCCTTTCAAAATTGTTTTAACCTCTGCCTGAGCAATTACAGGGAATGTCCTAGAGTATAGTAAAAACAATACGAAGAAGAAACCAATTGTTCCAATGAAAATTCCGATATCAACAAATGTTGGTGAGAACATTGTCCAAGAAGATGGAAGGTAATCTCTATGTAAAGAAGTAACAATAATTACGAATCTTTCAAACCACATACCGATGTTTACTACAATCGAAATAATGAATGAGAACATGATACTAGTTCTTAATTTTTTGAACCACATGAACTGAGGAGAGAATACGTTACATGTCATCATTGACCAATATGCCCACCAGTAAGGTCCGGTAGCTCTGTTTAAGAATGCATATTGCTCATATTCTACACCTGAATACCAAGCTACGAATAACTCAGTGATGTAAGCAACACCTACAATAGATCCAGTAATCATGATAATGATATTCATTAACTCGATATGCTGCAATGTAATGTATGCTTCAAGATTAGAAACTTTTCTCATAACGATCAACAATGTATTTACCATCGCGAATCCAGAGAATACCGCTCCAGCAACGAAGTATGGAGGGAAAATTGTTGTATGCCATCCAGGAATTACAGAAGTAGCAAAGTCCATAGATACAATTGTGTGTACAGAAAGTACAAGAGGCGTAGCCAAACCAGCTAATACTAAAGATACTTCTTCAAAACGCTGCCAGTCTTTTGCTCTACCGCTCCAACCAAAACTTAAGATAGAATAAACTCTTTTGTTGAATGGAGTTATAGCTCTATCACGAAGCATTGCGAAGTCAGGTAATAAACCAGTCCACCAGAAAACCAACGATACTGAAAGATAAGTTGAAATTGCGAATACGTCCCAAAGTAATGGCGAGTTAAAGTTTACCCAAAGCGATCCAAACTGGTTTGGAATAGGTAATACCCAGTATGCTAACCATGGACGTCCCATGTGAATGATTGGAAATAGACCTGCTTGAACTACTGAGAAGATAGTCATTGCTTCCGCAGAACGGTTAATAGCCATTCTCCAACGTTGACGGAAAAGTAATAATACCGCAGAAATTAATGTTCCGGCGTGACCAATACCTACCCACCAAACGAAGTTAGTGATATCCCAAGCCCAACCAACTGTTTTATTTAATCCCCATGTTCCGATACCGGTAGATACGGTGTAAATTATACAACCTAACCCCCAAAGGAAGGCTACTAATGCGATTGTAAATACAATCCACCATTGTTTATTTGCAGGTCCTTCAACAGGCGCTGCCACATCTACAGTTACATCGTGATATGATTTATCACCTATAACTAAAGGTTTTCTAATGGGTGCTTCGTAATGAGACGACATAATCCTTTATATTGTTTCTTAATTAATAATTTTACTAAGTATTTCTAACTTTTACATGATAGAAAACATTTGGTTTTGTACCAACATGCTCTAATAAGTGGTATGCTCTTTCGCTTTCAGCAAGTTTCGCAACTTCACTCTCTTTATCATTTACATCTCCAAAGACCATAGCTCCGGAAGAACAAGCTGCAGAACAAGCACAAGCATTGTTGAACTCATCTTTTGCTACTACTCTACCTTCACGCTTAGCCTGAAGAATTACAGCTTGAGTACTTTGGATACAGAAAGAACATTTTTCCATAACTCCACGAGAACGAACGTTTACGTCTGGGTTTAATACCATACGACCTAAATCGTCATTCATATGATAATCGAATTCGCTGTTTTTGTTGTACAAGAACCAGTTGAAACGACGTACTTTATAAGGACAGTTGTTTGCACAGTAACGAGTACCAACACATCTGTTGTAAGCCATGTGGTTTTGCCCCTGACGACCGTGAGATGTAGCAGCTACCGGACAAACTGTTTCACAAGGTGCGTGATTACAGTGCTGACACATTACTGGCTGGAATGCAACTTGTGGATTATCTCCAGGTTTTTCCATTTCATTGAATGTAGACAATGAACTAGATAAACCAGCAATTCCTTCTTTTCTTTCATTATCACCTTCAAAAGTGCTTTCAGAAGAATAATATCTATCGATACGTAACCAGTGCATATCACGGCTTCTTCTTACTTCAGCTTTACCAACAACAGGAACGTTGTTTTCAGCATGACAAGCAATAACACAAGCACCACAACCGGTACAAGCATTTAAGTCAATTGAAAGATTAAAGTGGTGACCAGTTGTACGATCAAATGATTCCCAAAGGTCAACTGTAGTCGCTTCCACTTCCTGGTGATCTAAAGATACCATTGGTTTTTCATTCCAATGCTCTGCATCTTCAGTATTAAATATTTTTAAAGTAGTTTCCTTAATGATATCTCCTCTACCCATCAACGTTTTTTGCCCCTGAACACAAGCAAACTCATGTTCTCCAGCAGCTTTAACGATAGATACAGACTGAACTCCATTAAATCCTTTATATAAAGCGTAAGCATTTAAACCTACTTGCATTTCTTCTTTTAGAGAAGCTTTACGTCCATAACCAACAGCTAAACCAATAGTGCCTACTGCCTGACCTGGCTGAACAATAACCGGAACATTTTCTAATTTAACACCATCAGCAGTAGTAATAGTAGCATAACTACCATTTAAACCACCATTAGCAACGATTTCATTAGATAAACCGATTTTCTTAGCATCAGCATTTGAAACAGTAACATAGTTATCCCAAGAAACTCTTGTAATTGGATCAGGAAATTCTTGTAACCAAGGATTGTTCGCATGTTGTCCGTCTCCTAAACCTGTTTTAGTGTATAATACTAATTCATACTCTCCAGCAGATTTAGATTTTGCAACCGCATTTGCAGCAGAAGCAGCATCAATAGCTCCTCCGGACAATGCAGCAAATCCAACAACAGCAACACCGTCATGTAATACTTTATTCCAAGAAGATCCAGCAGTGTAAGCGGCAGAATTAACTTTTAAATAATCATAGAAAGTACCCGCAGTACCATTCAACGACAATAAAACATCCTGAAATTGTTTTGTATTAAAGATAGGACGTATAGTTGGCTGTGTTAAACTATAAGTACCGCTTGTAATTTCAACGTCACCCCATGCTTCTAAATAGTGAGGAGCAGGAGCTGCAATTGTTACAACTGATGCAGTCTCATCTTCTTTTAATGCAAAAGCAACAGAAGTTTTAACTTTTTTCAATCCTGAAACAAAAGCTTCTGAATCAGCTAATGTATAAACCGGATTTACACCACTCATAATTAAAGTATGAACACTTCCTGCATTCAAATCTTTAATTAACTGTGAAACAACAGCATTAGAACCTTTTCTAATTTGTCTTGCTCCGGCAGTACTAAAAGCTTCACTAGCCAATATTTGATTGATAGCTAAAACTAATAATTGAGCATTTTTATCTTCAATTCCAGATACTAAAACTCCTTTTGACCCGGCAGCTTTAAGCTGTTGTGCAGCTTTAACTACTTCAGCTTTAGCATTTCCTTCTAAAGCCACAGGAACAGAAGCACCTGCAATAATATTATAAATTTGAACTAAAGCTTGTTTTTGAGCAGCTGTAGTCATTGGAACACGCTTATCAGCAGCAGCTCCAGATAATGTCATATTTGATTCAAACTGGAAGTGACGAGACATTTGTCCATTTTGAGGAATACGTCCTTTTGCATATCCAGAATCATATCCTCCACCTTGCCAGTCTCCTAAGAAATCAGCACCAACAGATACAATTAAAGAAGCTTTTGAAAAATCGTAATCAACTAAAGCTCTTTGCCCGTATACAGCTTCAAAAGCATCTAAAGCTTCAGATGAAGAAACTGCATCATAAACAACATGTTTAGCGTTTGGATTTTTAGCAATAAACTCAGCAATTAATTTCTCTGTGGATGGACTTGCTAACGTATTAGTTAACAATACAACCTGACCACCTTTAGCTTTTGCATCAGCTAAACTTGATTTGATTCTTAAATCAACAGCAGACCAAGAAGAATTTTTACCATCTACTTTTGGCTCTTTCAAACGACCACTATCATACAATCCTAGGATAGATGCATGAATTCTAGCGTTCGCAGCAAATTTAGCTCCTGCAATTGTATTGTTTTCAATTTTAATTGGACGACCCTCACGAGTTTTAACCAAAAGGTTAGCAAAATCAAAACCATCAAAAACGGTAGTTGCATAATAATCTGCAACACCAGGAATGATTTGCTCTGGTTGTAATACATAAGGGATAGACTTGCGAACCGGACCTTCGCAAGCAGCTAAAGTAACAGCTGCAGTACTAAACCCTACGTACTTTAAAAAGTCACGACGTGAAGTCCCAGATGTAGATAAAGCCTCAGCGTTACCTAAAAACTCATCAGTAGGAATTTCTTCAACAAATTCGTTATTTCTAAGCGCCTCAACAATAGAGCTGTTTTCTAGCTCCTCAACACTTTTCCAGTATTTTTTGTTTGATGACATTGTATATATATATTAAAATCTTAATAAATCGATTAATAGTGGCATTTACCGCATTCTAAACCTCCCATTTGCGCTGCAGTTAATTTCTCTACACCGTATTTTTTAGAAAGTTCAGCATGAATCTTATCATAGTAAGCGTTACCTTCCATTTTAACATCAGTTTTTCTATGGCAATCAACACACCATCCCATTGTTAATTTAGAGTATTGCTTCATGATTTCGAATTCCTGTACCGGACCGTGACAAGTTTGACACTCAATTCCGGCAACAGAAACGTGTTGTGAGTGATTGAAGTAAACAAAGTCAGGAAGATTATGAATACGAACCCATTTTACAGGCATTGTTTTTCCAGTATAAGCCTGTTTAGTTTTATCCCATCCAACAGCATCATATAATTTTTGGATCTGAGCATCGTAAAAAGCTTTGCTGTACTCAGGAGTAGCAGTAGTTTCAGCAACCTCAGAAATATTTTTATGACAGTTCATACAAACATTTAATGAAGGAATACCAGCTGTTTTACTTACGCGAGCAGCAGAGTGGCAATATTTACAATTGATTTCGTTATCACCAGCGTGAATTTTGTGAGAATAGTGAATTGGCTGAATCGGCTCATAATTCTGATCAACACCTACCTGCATTAAGTAGCCGTACACAAAATAACCACTAGCCAAAAGCAAAAAGATTGCAGACACTAAAACCAAAAATTGATTTTTAACAAATGCTTTCCAAATTGGAAGCCTAGCTTCTTTTGGAGCAATCTCAATACCGTTTTTATTTGCAACTTTAGTCAATACTTTGTTCACCATGAACAACATCACAACTAAAATAGCCATTACAAGAGCAAGAGCGCCTAAAATAATATTATTTGAAATTCCGCCACCATCAACATTAGTACCTGGAGGCGTTGCAGCCCCACCAGCAGCCGCTACAGGCTCAGCCTTAGGCTCAGAAGTATAAGCTATAATGTTATCAATATCTCCTTCAGACAATTGAGGAAAAGAAGTCATAACAGCTTTGTTATTTTCCTCAAAAAGTTTAACAGCAACAGGATCACCTGACTTAATCATGTCAGAACTGTTATGCACCCACTTGTAAATCCAAGCCATATCATGCTTAGCAGCTACCCCCCTTAAAGCGGGACCAGTTGATTTAGCATCTAATTTGTGACATGCAGCGCAATTTGCATTAAAAAGTTCCTTCCCTTTTACTGGATCACCGCCTCCCGCAGCTGGAGCAGCCGCAGCAGCTTCAGGCGCCGCCGGAGCAGCAGCTGGATCTTGAGCGAATGAAGTTAGGGAGAAAATTAACGTCAGCGATAAGCCAAACAGCAATTTTCTTGAGATCGAATTATGGTTACCCACCTTTTTCATATAGTATAAATAATTGTCTACTAATTTTTGGTATGATTTTTTCTGTACTAAACTCAGGAAAAATCTATACCCTCTTTTAAAACTTGCACAAAAATACGACTTATGAACTATTCTCAAAACCTTAAAATACCCTTAAATATCAATTTATATCAATTCTAAATAATATTAAAATTTTACACTCAAACTTTAAATAGTATTTTTGCATAAAAACCATCACATTATGAGAATTTTAAGTCCCTCTAAAAACCTTTTATTAACAATTACAACGATTGCTTTTGCGCACAATATTAATGCACAAGACCAAAATTTAACATTGAATCAGGATCCTAAATTTGAGCAATTGTTAAACGAGAAGCGTAAAATTAACACGTCAATAAATACAAACGATACTTACAGAATCCAAATCTTTAGCGGCAAAAGCGATGAAGCAAAAAAAACACTTTCGGATTTTAAAAGAGAAAATCCAAGTATTGACGGAACCATCATTTTTAGCACACCGAACTATAAAGTAATAGTTGGTAATTTTAAAACCAGAATCGAGGCAGAAAGAAATCTGGCCGAAATTAAAAACAGATACAAAAGCGTTTTCCTGCTTAAGCCCGGAAAATAATTTTTTCAACCCACAAAAAAAGCGAGATAATAATCTCGCTTTTTTTATCATTTAAAAAGGCTTTAAAAAAACCTAATTCACAACCTTTATTCCACTAGCCATAAATCTTATTTCTTCTTTAGGCATCTTGATTGCATCTATTTCGACCTTGGATTTTTTAGCATCTTTTGCATAATGTTTTAACTCCTCAACAGAAGTAATCTTCTTTTCAGCCACTCCCTCTAAAACAACATTTTTTCCTGTTGCAGCAGTTGGCACGAAAAAAGCATAATCTTTCATTTTTACAAAGAAAGAAGCTCCATCTTCTGTTTTAAGACTAATCCAACATCCACTTTTTGGACAAACCCCGATAACCTCCCCTTTTACAGTAACATTTTCAATTTTACTATCCGCCTTTAATTTATCTTCTAATTTAGTCACAGAAATCGCATTCTTCACAGACACAGCCGAAACATCTGCGCCATAATAATCTCCAATTAATGCATTTCCTGGTGGCGGTGCCGGTTTCTCTACATCTTCCTGAGCAAAACAAAAAGAAGAAAAACTCAAAAACAAAACAGCAGTATACATCTTAAATTTCATATCGTATTATTTTAATTTAAATCAAAAATAAGACTAAAATTCGAAATTGAATTATCATCTAAGACTACTTTATAAATCGATTCTAAAAAAAAGTCCTGACTTTCGTCAGGACTTTTCAAATATATTTTGAAATATTATTTCAATTTCTTTTTGATTGCTACTTCATGGTAAGCTTCAATAACATCGTTAATTTCAATATCATTAAATCCTTTAATCTGGATACCACAATCATAACCCTTAGTTACCTCTTTAACATCATCTTTAAAACGTTTTAAGGCAACTAACTCACCTGTATGAACAACAACTCCATCTCTGATAACTCTAATCTTAGAAGTCCTCAAGATCTTACCATCCGTCACCATACAACCAGCAATTGAACCCACTTTAGAAATTTTGAAAATCTCACGGATTTCAGCATTTCCTAGAACTTCTTCTTTCATCTCTGGTGCTAACATTCCTTCCATCGCATCTTTCAAGTCATCGATAGCAGCATAGATAATAGAATAGTAACGGATATCAATTTCTTCCTTATCAGCAAGCTGTCTTGCATTTCCTGCAGGACGAACATTAAATCCAATAATAATCGCATCAGATGCAGAAGCCAAGTTAACATCAGTTTCTGTAATAGCTCCAACTCCTTTATGAATAATATTGATCTGAACTTCTTCTGTTGAAAGTTTAGAGAACGAATCAGAAAGTGCTTCCACAGATCCATCCACGTCTCCTTTAAGAATCACATTCAATTCTTTAAACTGACCAAGAGCAATACGACGTCCAATCTCATCAAGTGTAATATGTCTTTGTGTACGAACTGATTGTTCACGCATTAATTGAGAACGCTTAGATGCAATTTGTTTTGCTTCTTTTTCATCTTCAAACACATTGAACTTATCACCCGCTGTAGCTGCACCATCTAAACCTAAAACTGATACAGGAGTTGAAGGACCTGCTTCTAAAACAGTATGACCTCTTTCATCATGCATCGCTTTAACTTTTCCATGATGCTTACCTGCCAACATGTAGTCTCCAATTTTTAAAGTACCTTGCTGTACCAAAATTGTAGATACATATCCTTTTCCTTTATCTAAATAAGCTTCAACAACAGTTCCTTGTGCAGCTTTATTTGGATTTGCTTTTAAATCTAAAATCTCCGCTTCTAATAAAACTTTCTCTAATAATTCTTTAACCCCTGTTCCAACTTTTGCAGAAATATCATGTGACTGAATCTTTCCACCCCAGTCTTCAACAAGTAAATTCATACCGGCCAAACGCTCTTTAATTTTATCAACATTAGCATTTGGTTTATCAATTTTATTGATCGCAAATATAATTGGCACTCCCGCAGCCTGTGCGTGAGAAATTGCTTCTTTTGTCTGTGGCATGATATCATCATCCGCCGCTACCACAATAATAGCGATATCGGTAACCTGAGCTCCACGTGCACGCATCGCAGTAAACGCCTCATGACCCGGAGTATCTAAAAACGCAATTTTCTGTCCGTTATCTAAAGTAACTCCATATGCTCCAATGTGCTGAGTAATACCTCCAGACTCACCAGCAATAACATTTTCTTTACGGATATAATCCAGTAAAGATGTTTTACCGTGGTCAACGTGACCCATTACTGTCACAATTGGCGCTCTGGTTACTAAATCTTCTTCTTTATCTTCTACAACTTCAATTGCTTCTTCGATATCAACCGTAATGAATTCAACATCATAACCAAACTCATCAGCAACGATAGTTAAAGTTTCAGCATCTAAACGCTGATTCATGGTAACCATGATACCAAGAGACATACAAGTCCCAATTACCTTAGTAATCGGCACATCCATCATGATCGCAATTTCACCTACTGTAACGAATTCTGTAACTTTGATAGTTTTACTTCCTTCGTCAAGAGCTCTTTGTTCATCATCAGATTTTTGACGGTGTGTCTCTCTTTTATCTCTTCTATATTTAGCCGCTTTAGATTTCCCTCCTTTACCTTGAAGTTTTTCAAGAGTTTCTCTAATTTGGTTTTTTACTTCTTCTTCTGTCGGCTCAACTTTCGCCACAATTGCCGGACGATTTCCTTTTACAAAACCTGGTCTCTGACTTCTGTTAGCATTAAAACCACCACCATTATTATTTTGATTTGGCTTATTAGGATTTTGATTTCCACCTTGAGGATTATTTCCTGTTACAGGCTTTGGAGCACCTGGCGTACCTGGTTTAGGAGCAATTCTTTTACGCTTATTTTTATTTGCGTTATTATTATTCCCAACTCCTGGAGTTCCAGGTTTATTCTGAGCCGCTTTTGGATCCTCTTTCTTTTTCTTTGGTTTATTAAATTGAGATAAATCAATTGTCTGACCAGTAAGAGTTGTTCCTGAAAGTTTTTGATATTGAGTCGTAATTGTCTCTTCTGAAGTTGTTGGGTCAGTAGACACAATTGGCTCCTGAGCAACTCTTGAAGATTCTGCTTTAACTTCTTTTTTCTCAGTAATAATAGGTTCGTCCTTTTTAGTTTCTGAAACCGGCTGCGCCACAACTGGCTCCGCTTTTGCAGTTTCATTCTGAACAGGTTTTTCTGTTTGCACTGGTGCAACAACAGCTTTTGGTTCTTCAACTTTAGCTGTTTCCTCAGAAGGAGCAACTGCAGGTTTTTTAGGATTTAGGTCAATTTTACCAACTTGTACAGGTCCGGAAACAACCGCTCTTGCTTTGATTATTTCCTGCTGTTTTTGACGCTCCTCTTCTTGTCTGCGTTTGTCTTCAATTTCTTTCTCACGCTCTACGCGTAATGCTTCTTTTTCTTTTCTTTTCTCTTCTCCAACTTCTTTAGAAGCCTCCTTATTCCCCTTATCGCCCGCAAATTGGCTTTGAAGGATATTAAACTCGCTATCAGAAATTTTTGCATTTGGATTTGCGTCAATAGCAATTCCCTTATCTTTTAGATAATCTACAGCTCTCTCTAACGAAATATTTAATTCCCTTAAAACCTTGTTTATTCTTATTACTCTCTCTTCAGACATATAACCTTTTTATTATTACCTTTTTCGTTGTGTTGTTAGAGCAGACATTCAGCTATCGCTTAACTATCGAACTCTTCTTTTAGTATTTTCATAACATCCAGAATTGTTTCCTCTTCTAAGTCTGTTCTTCTTACTAAATCTTCTACATCGTGTTTTAAGATACTTTTCGCAGTATCCAAACCGATTTTTGCAAACTCTTCAATTACCCATTCTTCGATCTCATCTGAGAACTCTGTTAATTCAACATCGTCTTCATCTGCAACAGTACCAGCAACATCTCCTTCACGAATAACATCTAGCTCATAACCTGTCAACTGACCAGCTAATTTAATATTGTGACCACCTCTACCAATTGCTTTAGAAACCTCTTCTAATTTCAAGAATACTTCAGCACGTTTGTTATCTTCATCAATTTTGATAGAAGAAACCTTAGCAGGACTTAAAGCTCTTGTAATAAATAATTGAATATTGTTTGTATAATTGATTACGTCAATATTTTCATTTCCTAATTCGCGAACAATTCCGTGAATACGAGAACCTTTCATTCCCACACAAGCTCCAACCGGATCAATTCTGTCATCATAAGAATCTACCGCTACTTTTGCTTTTTCACCCGGAATACGAACTACATTCTTCACTGTAATTAATCCGTCGAAAACCTCTGGAATTTCCTGCTCAAATAATTTTTCTAAGAACTTTTCTGAAGTTCTGGACATAATAATCTGAGGTTTATTTCCTTTTAATTCGACGCTTTCAATAATTCCACGAACATTATCTCCCTTACGGAAAAAGTCAGATGGAATTTGTTTTTCTTTTGGAAGCACAATTTCATTTCCTTCATCATCAACCAAGATTACAACTCTTGGACGTACGTGGTGCACTTCTGCCGTATAAATATCACCGATAATATCTTTAAATTGTTTGTACAAGTTTGTATTATCGTGTTCGTGAATTTTAGATATCAAATTCTGACGAAGCGCTAAGATAGCTCTTCTTCCTAAATCAATCAATTTTACTTCTTCAGAAACTTCTTCTCCAATTTCAAAATCCGCTTCAATCTTTCTCGCTTCAGTCAATGTAATTTCCTCATTTTCAAAATCAAGATCCTCATCGGCAACAATTACTCTTCTTCTCCAAATTTCCATATCCCCTTTGTCAGGATTAATAATGATATCGAAATTTTCATCTGAACCGTATTTTTTCTTCAATGCATTTCTAAATACGTCCTCTAAAATTGCCATAAGCGTTACACGATCAATAAGTTTATTGTCTTTAAACTCTGAGAATGAATCGATTAATGCTAAATTTTCCATGCGAATTTTTTAATTAAAATTAAAATGTTACCGTAACAACTGCCTCTTTAATTTCTGTATAAGGTATTTGTTGCTCTTTTTGAACTGTTTCTTTTCCTTTTCCTACTTTTTTCGGTTCTCTTGCTTTCCAAGACAAAATTATGAAAACATCGTTAGCTTCAACCAATTCTGCTTCGATTTTTTCTGTATTTGTAGTAACAATCAGCGTTCTACCTATATTTTTCTTGTATTGTCTTATCATTTTAAGAGGTGTCCCTACTCCAACTGATGCTACTTCAAGCGAAAAATCCTGCTCTTCACGATCCAGATTATTCTCGATTGCACGACTTACGTCAATACAGTCCTGTAGCGCCACCCCATTATCTCCGTCTAAACCGACACTAATTTTAAAAGAATCCGAAACTGCCAAATCAACCAAAAAGATTGATGGTTTTTCCAGAAGAGCTTCTGTAATTAATCCGTTTACTTTTTCTTTAAATGTCATAATTTTATAAAAAGAGGGGACACTTAGTCCCCTCATTATTTAGATTTTAATAAATAACAGTGCAAATATAGTGTTTTTTTTATAAATCAAATAAATAGATTGCTCTAAAAATATTTCTTACCTTTATAATAGCATTCAAAAAATGAATTATTCATATTATTAACCCTCAAAATCATGAAACGAATTTTAGTACCTACCGATTTTTCAGAACACGCAGAAGACGCTCTAAAAGTTGCTGCACAAATAGCAAAAAAGAGCAATTCCGAAATCATTATTCTGCACATGCTGGAATTACCGCATCAAACCAATGATGCTATATTGGGCGGAATCAGCATTCCCGAAAGCATGCTTTTTATGAAAAAGGCAAATGAAATGCTGGACCAAGTCTCTGAAAAGCATTATCTGGACGGAATTGAGGTAACCGAAATCGTAAAAATGGACAAACCTATTCATGGAATTACACAAATCAGCAAAGAACACGATGTTGATTTAATTGTAATGGGATCGCATGGATCTTCAGGTGTTGAAGAATTACTAATTGGCTCCAACACCGAAAAAGTAGTTCGCAATTCAGAAATCCCTGTTCTAGTAATTAAAAAGGACATCTCTAATTTCAATGCCGCTAATGTTGTGTTTGCATCTGATTTTTCCGAGGAAGCCAAAAAGCCTTTTGAGAAACTTTTGAATTTCACCAAATTATTTAACTCAAAAATACACCTTGTCAATATTTGTACACCAAACAGCTTTAAACCAACTCATTCCGCAGAAAAAGCTATTAATGAGTTTGTAGATCAATTCAACATCAATAATTACACTACTCAAATTTATAATGACACTAATATTGAAAAAGGGATTATCAATTTCGCCAACAGAATTAATGCCGACATAATTGGAATGTGCACTCATGGCAGAACCGGTTTTGCACACTTCTTCAACGGAAGCATTAGCGAAGGATTAGTTAACCACGCCGTTAGGCCTGTAATCACTTTAAAAATATAAAGAATACAAAACTCAAATAACCAAAAAGCTTCTCAATTGAGAAGCTTTTTTTTATACACTCATTTTCACCCAAATTTCACCAATCAAAAATGAGCTTTTCAACACAGCACCTTTGAGCTTTTCAACAAAGCTAAACACTTAATTAATAAAGAAATTTGTCAAATAAAAATTTATTAAAAATTACAACATGAAAACGATAGACAAAATTTACATTAACGGAGAATTTGTTACTCCAAAAGGAACTGAATATTTCAATCTTATCAGCCCAACAACAAATGAAAAACTCGGAAAAGTACTTTTAGGAAATACCGAAGACACGCAAAACGCAATTAACGCTGCCAAAACTGCTTTTAAAACTTTTTCAAAAACCAGTATAAACGAAAGAATTCAATTTCTTAAAAACATCAAAGCCGCAATTGAAAAAAGAAAAGACGAATTTATAAATGTTGTTACAGAAGAATACGGCGGAACATTTCAATTCGCATCTAACAGCTTCATTTATATGCAAAAGAGTTTTGACTCAGCAATCGAATTATTAAACACTTATGATTTTACCAAAACAATGGGAGAATCCGAAGTACAAATGACACCAATTGGAGTTGTCGGAATCATTATTCCATGGAATTCAAGCAATGGCTTTATCTGCAGCAAACTTTCCACAGCAATCGCAGCAGGATGCACTGTAGTCATCAAACCAAGCGAAATGAGCGCGCAACAAACACAATTAATTACAGAATGCTTACATGAAGCCAAACTCCCAAAAGGCGTTTTTAACATCGTAAACGGTTTAGGCGAAGTAGTTGGATCCGAAATAAGTCGTAATCCGGATGTCGCAAAAATCTCTTTCACAGGATCCACAACTGTTGGGAAAATTATAGCAAAAGAAGCCGTTAATACCATGAAACGTGTTACACTGGAACTAGGAGGAAAATCTCCAAACATTATTTTAGATGATGCGGATTTACCAAAAGCAATTCCATTAGCCGTAATCGCTGCATTTATGAACAGCGGACAGGCTTGCATTGCCGGAACCAGATTATTAATTCCTGAAAGCAAATTAGAAGAAACTAAAACAATCATCAAAGAAGTAATTTCAAACACAATCGTGGGCGACCCAAAAAACCCAAATACAGCAGTTGGACCGATGGTAAGCGCAAAACAATTTAACCGCGTTCAGGATTACATTCAAATCGGAATTAACGAAGGCGCCGAAGTTTTAACTGGCGGATTAGGAAAACCAGAAGGTCTTGAAAAAGGAAATTTTGTAAAACCAACTGTTTTCGTCAATGTAAACAACAAAATGAGAATCGCACAAGAAGAAATCTTTGGCCCTGTTTTATCTATTATCACTTATAAAACAGAAGAAGAAGCAATTGAGATTGCCAACGACACCAATTACGGACTACAAGCCTATGTAAGTTCCGCTAATCAAGAAAGAGCTCATCGAATCGCTTCGCAAATTAACGCCGGAAGAGTCCAAATAAACGGAATTGGACACGACACCATGGCTCCTTTTGGAGGATTTAAACAATCCGGAATTGGACGCGAATTTGGAGTATTAGGACTTGAAGCTTATTTAGAACCTAAAGCCTTAATTCAGCAAAAATAATTTTCACCGATCCGGAAGTCTTTTCTGAAAAAGATTTTCCGGATCTTTTAGTAACTTTACAATATGAGCCCAAAGACTAATACAAAACCCAAGATTTTATATTCTTGCTACTATTCACGAAGTCGTGAAGGAGAACATTTTATACCCGAACATGTTTTCAGCTATCAGATTTCCGGCGAAATGATTGCTTCTGACAACAAAAACACTTTTCATTCTAAACCAGGAGATTTTCGCTTTAGCAGAAGAAATCATTTAGCGAAGTTTACTAAAATCCCGCCGGAAGGAGGAGAATTCAAAACCATTTCTATTTTTCTGGATCAGGAAATTTTACGTGAAATCAGTAAAGAATACAATTACAAATCCGAAAAGAAAGCAGATTCTGAAGCTATGTTTTCATTAGCTCCAAATCCACTTTACCAATCTTTCATGGAATCGCTATTATCGTATCTCGCAGTTGAACAAGAGAGCAACGAAACTTTGTTTAACCTAAAAATAAAAGAAGCTGTTCACCTTTTACTAAAAGTCAATCCCGAACTAAAAGACATTTTATTCGATTTTAACGAACCCGGCAAAATTGACCTGGAAGCCTTTATGAACAAAAATTTCCATTTCAATGTACAAATGCAACGATTCGCTTATCTGACCGGAAGAAGTTTAGCCACTTTTAAAAGAGATTTTCAGAAAGTATTTCAGGAAACACCCGGAAAATGGCTTTTAAACAAAAGACTACAAGAAGCCTATTATCTCATCAGTCAGGGAAAATTACCATCCGAAGTTTATATAGGAGTTGGCTTTGAAGATTTATCGCATTTTTCATTTTCTTTTAAAAAGAAATTCGGAATTGTTCCTTCTTCTTTAAATCAAAAATACGTTTCCCGTGGTTGAAACCACGGGCTATGTTAAAAAAACTTGAAAAATATCACAGACAAAGCTTTGCGAGCTTTGCATCCTAAAAAAACTTAGCGCACTTTTTGCGTATACCTCAGCGCCCATTGCGTTAAAAAAATATCTAAAAAAAGCCTGAGTTTATAGCATAAAAAAAGCCTCTCATTTCTGAGAGGCTTTTTATGTTGGTCTACTAGGACTCGAACCTAGAAAGACGGCACCAAAAACCGTAGTGTTACCATTACACCATAGACCAGCAGTGCGGTTAAGCGGGTGCAAAATTAAAACTTTATTTAGTTTATGCAAATTTTCAAACAACTTTTTTTGCATAAAAAAAAGCCTCTCATTTCTGAGAGGCTTTTTATGTTGGTCTACTAGGACTCGAACCTAGAAAGACGGCACCAAAAACCGTAGTGTTACCATTACACCATAGACCAGCAGTGCTGTAAAGCGAGTGCAAATTTAAGGCTTTATTTAGTTTGTGCAAACTTTTTAACCAAAAAAAATCATTTTTTAAGTTTTTTTTCACTTTGAAATTTCTCTTAACTTCAGAAGCGCTTCAAACACAATAAATTAGTTCCTTCTGATAGTTTTATAGAATTTTTTGTTAATGCTCCATTCTTTACATAAAAAAACATTTTCTTTGTAGGATAGAAAACTTTCAAATTTTTAACACCTAAATATGGCACAATTCAATTTCAATAAATGGAATACAATTATTGGTTGGTTTGCATTTGCAATCGCTTTAATTACCTACACATTAACAGTTGAACCTACAATGAGCTTTTGGGATTGCGGAGAATATATTGCAACCGCAGCCAAACTTGAAGTAGGTCACCCACCAGGGGCTCCTCTTTTTCAAATGATGGGCGCATTTTTTGCAATGTTTGCAATAGATGCACAGCATGTAGCTGTAATGGTTAATATGATGTCTGTTTTCTCTAGCGCATTTACCATATTATTTATGTTCTGGTCTTCTTCTATGATCTTAAAAAAGATTGTGGCTCGTTTTGCCGAGATTGACCAAAACAACTCCATTGTTATTTTAGGAAGCTCTTTTGTTGGAGCTTTGGCCTACACTTTTTCTGATAGTTTCTGGTTTAATGCAGTTGAAGCCGAAGTTTACGCTATGGCCTCTTTATTAATTGCATTGCTTTTCTGGCTTGGTTTACGTTGGGAACAAGACATGGACAAACCAAAAGGAAACAAATGGCTTTTAATCATCTCTTTGGTTGTCGGACTATCTTTTGGAGTTCACTTCATGGCCCTTTTAACTATTCCTTCAATTGGGTTTTTGTATTATTTCAAGCATTACGAAAAAGTTACTATCAAAAACTTCCTTATTGCCAATGTAGTAGTTATCGGAATCTTGTTGTTTATCTTCAAATTATTGCTTCCATTAACTATGGCATTTTTCGGAAAAACTGAAATTTTCATGGTAAACAGCATGGGACTTCCTTTTAACTCAGGAACTATATTTGTTGCCTTATTATTTGTAGCTTTCTTCTATTTTGGATTAAAATTTACCAAACAAAAAGGATTAATATTTTACAACACTATTATATTGTGTATTTTATTCATTCTGATTGGTTTCTCAACCTGGTTAATGCTTCCGGTTCGTGCCAATGCCAATACAGTTATTAACGAAAATAAACCTTCAGATGCTACTGAGGTTTTGGCTTATTACAATCGTGAGCAATACGGTGTAAATCCTTTGTTTTACGGACCTCAATACACTGAACTTTTTGCCGGTCTTGATGCTAAAACTCCGTATTTAGACAAAAAGCCAAACTACGAAAGAGATTATAAAACAGGTAAATACATTATTACCAATAATTATAAAAATGCAGAACAAAATTCTGATGACAATCAGAAAGCAATTCTGCCTAGAATGTGGAGTACGGAAACTGCTCATATTCAAAACTATATCAACTTTACCAATCCTCCTAAATTCAGAATTGACCCAAATCACAGTTATGATGAAGATTTAGCTGAATATGGAATTGACGCCAGCCAATTGACCGAAGACGAATACAACAAAGCTACAGCTCAATTGCGTAATGAAGTTGAAAAAACGGTTTCTGAATTCAGACATGCCTTTGCTCAAAAACAAATTGACAATGAAGGTTATGTTAAATTTTTAAGAAGCTACGGCAAATATCTTTTAGTTGAAAAACCAACAACAGCAGACAATTTTGCTTTTATGTTTGAATATCAATTTGGATACATGTACTGGAGATATTTAATGTGGAACTTTGTTGGACGCCAAAATGATGTTCAGGGTAAATATGATAATTTGGACGGAAACTGGATCAGCGGTATCAAAGCTTTAGATTCTGTTCATTTAGGGTCTCAGGATAACCTTCCTACTGACGTATTAAACAACAAAGGACGTAATGCTTATTATTTCCTTCCATTTATTTTAGGTTTAATTGGTTTGATGTACCATGCCAATAAAGATTTGAAAAGTTTTTATGTCCTTTTAGCACTTTTCTTATTTACAGGAATTGCACTAAAAATATATTTGAACGAAAGACCTTTTGAGCCTCGTGAAAGAGATTACGCACTTGTTGGTTCATTCTATGTGTTTGCTATTTGGATTGGTTTTGGTGTTTATTCGCTCTATGAAAGCATCCAGAAATATCTTGCTCCAAAAATCGCAGGACCGATTATTATTGCAGGAAGTTTATTAGCTGCACCGGTTTTAATGGCTGCTCAAAACTGGGACGATCATGACAGATCAGGAAGATATACAGCTGTAGCTATGGCAAAAGCTTATCTGAGTTCTTGCGATAAAGACGCCATTTTATTTACGATTGGTGACAATGATACGTTTCCGCTTTGGTATGCACAGGAAATTGAGCATTTTAGAACGGATGTTAAAATTGTAAATACAAGTTTATTTATGACTGATTGGTACATTGATCAAATGAAAGCCAAAGCATACGAGTCTAATCCGCTTCCTATTTCTTTTACACACGATCAATATGTTGGAGACAGACTGGATTATACTGTATACATCCAGAAAATTGATACTCGCTGGAACATTACCGATTTTATTGATTTCATCAAAAATCCTAAATCAACTGTTGGGTTACAAAATGGACAAACTATTCACTTTTACCCAACTAATAAAATCAGAGTAAATGTCGATAAAGATGCAATCATTAAAAACAAAGTAGTTAATCCTAAATACAACGACTCTATTGTTCCTTATTTAGACATTAACATCAAAGGAAGCGCGTTATACAAAAACCGTTTAATGATGCTTGATATCTTAGCGAATAACAATTGGAAAAGGCCTATTTATTTCAGCGGAGGTGCTTTTGATGATGAAGATTACTTATGGTTAAAAGATTATCTGCAACTGGACGGAATGGTTTATAAATTGGTTCCAATAAAAAATACTCCTTCTAAAGACGGAGGACCATTGGATATGGGACAAATTGATGCTGATAAAATGTATGATATTGTAATGAAATGGGACTGGGGCAATAGCAACGGAAACATCTATCACGATCCTGAAACAAGAAGAAATAGCATTACATATCGTACTAACCTTTCAAGATTAATGAACCAGCTTATTAAAGAAGGTAAAATTGATAAAGCTAAAAATGTGATTAATTTAGCTATAACTCAAATGCCTTTAGATAAATTTGGATATTATTCTTTAGTTGAACCTTTTGCTGATGGTTATTACAAAGTAGGTGAAAAAGCAAAAGCACAAGACCTTCTAAACAAACTGGTTCAGAAATACAAGGAGAATTTAAATTATTACGGTACACTACCTCCTTCTGACCAAACTGATTTAGCAATGGATATTATTACAGATATTGAGCGTTACAGAAGTTTATTACACGTAATGCAGGACAATAAAGACACTGTTTTTTACAACCAGCACAAAACAACATTTAACACTTATGTAAATGTTTTTGAACGTTTTGGACGTGAAAAAGAATAAATAATATACGAAAATCTTAACAATTAAAAAAATGCAGCGCTGTTTGATAAATAGCGCTGCATTTTTTAATTTTACATACGATGTAAATTCAATTCAAGATGAGCTTTTATTGGGTAAAAACTAATTCATTTATTAAAAAGGTATTTTCTAAATATTGCTGGGACATTCCTAACAATGAAAAGAAAATATACTTAACATTCGATGACGGCCCTACCCCTGAAATTACAGACTGGGTTTTATCTGAATTGAAAAAGTTTGATGCAAAAGCTACTTTTTTCTGCATCGGAAAAAATATCAAAGCCAACTTAGCTTTATTTGAAAAGCTAATTACCGATGGACATTCTATTGGAAACCATACCATGAATCATGTTAACGGGTGGAAAATTCACACTAACGAATACATCGAAAATGTAAAAAACTGTGCTGAAGTTTTAGACGAACAAGAAAAAACACCTCGCCGTTTATTGTTTCGTCCTCCTTATGGAAAAATCAAAAAGGCACAATCTAAAATCTTACGAAATTTAGGTTATAAAATTGTGATGTGGGATGTTTTAAGCGCAGATTTTGACCAAAGCATAACTCCTGAAAAATGTCTTGAAAATGTGACGAAGAATGTAAAATCCGGCAGTGTGATTGTTTTTCATGACAGTATAAAAGCTTCACCTAATTTGAGATTCGCTTTGCCAAGAACATTGCATTTTTTAAAAGAAAACGGATATAAGTTTGATATTATTCACTAGAGAGACAATATCAACAAAAAAGGAAGTAATTTAAACGTTAAATTGCTCTTGAACAATTCCTATAATAGTATTCGCATCAAGTTCTCCGGATTGCCTCCAGATCATTTGTCCATCTTTATAAATCATTAACGTTGGAAGTCCTTTTATACGAAGAGCTTCTGCCAGTTCCTGATTTTTATCGACATCAATTTTAATTACTTTAGCTTTATCACCAAGCGCAGCAGCAACATCCTTAATAACAGGATGCATAGAAACTGAAGATTCATTCCAATCTGTGTAAAAATCAATTAACACTGGAACCTGAGCATTTATTAGTTCTCCAAATTTTGACATAAAACCAAAAATTTTAAGTTTTTTAAATCTATTAAAAGAAATAAATATAATACAAATTTAGCATTTTTAACGAATTAAGCGACATTACGGCCTTTTTTTAGTTCAATGACCGTTATTTCGGGCATAATACCAACTCGTCCCGGATAGGCATGAAAACCAAATCCGCGGTTAACATAAACGTATCTTCCGACGTTTTCGTATAACCCCGCCCATTGTTTATAAATGTATTGTGCTAAACTCCATTTGAAATATCCCGGAATTTCGATTCCGAATTGCATTCCGTGTGTGTGACCTGCAAAAGTCAAATGAAAATTCTTTGGGTGATCTTTAATTTCGGCATCCCAATGACTTGGATCGTGACTCATTAAAACTTTAAAATCGTCCTTATGTACATTTTCTGAAGCTTTATTTAAATCTCCGGCTTTCTTAAAATTAACGCCCCAGTTTTCTACTCCGATAAGAGCAATTTTATCATCGCCTTTCTGAATATAAGTATGTTCATTAAGCATCAGCTTAAAACCAATCTGACCGTACAGTTTTTTAATAGCCTGAAAGTTTTCATCTTTTTCTTTTTCCGAAGGCCAAGTCACATATTCACCGTAATCATGGTTTCCTAAAACAGCAAACTTTCCGTATTTATACTCTTTAATACGATTGAAAGTTTCCAGCCACGGATGCATTTCTTTTGCATGAGTATTTACAATATCACCGGTAAACAAAATCAGATCTGATTCCTGCTGATTTATTAAGTCAATCGCATAATTGATTTTCTCAGGATTATCAAAACTTCCACTGTGAACATCCGAAATCTGAGTGATTTTAAAACCATCAAAAGCATCAGGAAGATCAGGAAAAAATACCGTTTGCTTGATTACTTTGAAATTATATTTCCCTTCGAATATTCCATAAATTATAGACAGAAAAGGAATTGCCGCGAGTCCCAATGCAATCTGACTTACAAATTTTCGTCGATCCGGCATCATTTCTTTTCTTGGAGCATTATAAACAAAATAGTTCACAATACTGGCTCCAATCCTAAAAATATCTTCACCAAACATTATTAGTGTAAGTACAATTTTAGGAACATAAATTGTCAACATCAAACCAGTCGTAAACATAAATTGTCTGGTCTGACCAACTGAACGGTCTATTTGAGAGAAAGAATATATGATAAAAATTAAAAGTAGTGCACTTATAATCTGATAACTTATTAAAACCCATCTTACTTTGATTAAAGTTCGAAAAGCCTGATAAGAATAGAACTCAATAAATAAAAAAAGAGCGCATAGAATTACAAAACGAAGGATCATTTGTTATAGTTTTAAGCAAAGTAACAAAGAATGAAAATTTTATTTCTTTTTATTATAAAAAATTTAACGCTGTTAAAAGTAAAAAAGCTGAAAGAGTCCTCTTTCAGCTTTAACCTACCAACCTTTTAAAACTATTTAATTTTACAACTTAATGTTGTTTTATTTTGCTTTTGGAGCTTCTGGTTTTATAGCAGCTTCTGCTTTTTTATCGCCTTTGGCTTTTTTGTTTCCTTTTTTGTCGTGTTTAGCGACTTTTACTTCTTTTGATTGAGCTGGTGCTGCTGGAGTTGTTTGAGCGTTTACCATTGAAAATGTTCCTAGAACTGCTACTGCTAAAATTGCTAATTTTTTCATGACTTTAAATTTTATGATTATTATTGTTTCATTATTTATAAGTCAAAGGTATAATCGTAAAATGAAGACAAAATGAAGATAAAGCCTTACAAATAAATTTAACTTTTAATTGGCTTTTTCGAATATTAAAGTAAATGCAGTCCCTTGGTTTAAAACCGATTCTACCTTAATCTGGATATGATGAAATGAGGCAATACTCTGCGCAATTGCAAGTCCTAACCCCTGCCCTTCCTGATCTGAACTTATACGGGCAAATCGGCTGAATATTTTTTCCAGCTGTGATTCATCCATTCCAATTCCTGAATCTTTTACAGAAATAAAATAATATTCTTCTGCAAAACCATCTACAACAGTAATGCTTCCTTTTGGTTTATTGTACTTTATGGCATTAGTCACCAAATTATAAATCAGAATATGAATTAAAGTTTTATTCCCTGTAAAAACAAAGTGCTCCTGCATCTTATTTTCAAACTGAATTTCCCTATCCTCGATACGATCCTGGAGATCTTCCTGCAAATCTGAAACTATTTCGGTTAGATTGATTTCTTCATTTGCTTCGTACTGATTATTGTCAATTCTGGAAATCAGCAATAAGTTATTGATAATTTTTTTCAGCATATCTAAAGTCTTCAGCGAACCTGCAATTTTATCAATAGCAATATCATCCAAAGATTCATTCTGTAATAAATTTTCCAATTTATTTTTTAGAAGTGCAATTGGCGTTAGCAATTCGTGTGAAACATTAGAAATAAACTGTTTTTCTTTTTTAAAAACTTCTGCAATACGATCCATCATTTGATTTAAAACAAAATCGAGTTCTCTAAAATCTCTCGAAGCTGCTTTTATAGGAGTGTGATCAAAAGTTTCCGGTTCATTGACACGCCTGATTTTGGTATCAATAATTTTATAAAAAGGTTTAAGAAGATATTCTATATAAAAGGTATCTGCTAAAAAAGTAACAAAAAGAATCACTACAAAAACAATCAATATAAAAAATCGAATCACAAATGTTAAGTCGTTTACTTCACTTAAACTGCTTCCGATTTCCAGCTGATAATCTTCACCCTGATAATTAAAATGATGTTGCAGAATTCGATATTCATTCTCTTCCCCTTCAATTACCCGATAATCATTACTGAAAGATGTTTTTTTCTGATGTGGTTTAATTGGAACGCGTGAAAGAACCAAAAACTCGCTATGAAGTGTGGAAAACTCAGAAAACGTTTCTGTAGAATCATCCGGATTCTCTAAGAAATCCTTAATTTCTTCGGGATTTAAATGTTCAATAAACTTCTTTTTTTTCTCAAGAAGACTATTATTAATATGATGGTAAACGACATTTTCCACCAATATAGGAAGCATTAGCCATAAAATTACAATAACCAACAATCTTGTTAGTGCGTTAAAGATGGCTAATTGATGTTTTATTTTCACAGGAATACTTTATTCGTTTATACGATACCCTACATTTCTAACTGTTTCGAACCAATCAATCGGCGCATGTTTATCTAATTTTTTTCGAAGATTTCGAACGTGAACATCAATAAAATTAGAATCAGAATTGACTTCCAGAATATCTCCCCAAATATGTTCTGTAAGCTGTAAACGCGTTATGACCCGATTTTTATTCAAAACCAAATACTGAAAAATATCAAACTCCTTTTTCGTCAGGTTGATTGGATTATCATTAAAACTGACTTTATAATCCTGAAGCTGTAGAACAAAACCATGAATTGTAAGATTGTTTAAAGTAAATCCATGAATTCTTCTAATCACAGCGAACAATCTTGCACTGAGTTCTGTCAAAGCAAAAGGTTTTGTCAAATAATCATCGGCTCCAAGATGTAAACCGTTAATTCTGTCGTCCAGTTCTCCTCTTGCCGTCAAAACAATAACTGCCATTTTTGATTTCGTTTTTCTAACCGTCTGTAACACCTCAAAACCATCTCCGTCCGGAAGTCCTAAATCCAAAAGCATCGCGTCATAATCATTGCTCCCAAATTCCTCCAAAGCATCTGCGCATGTATGTGTAATCTTGCAGATATAACCCGCATTACACAAAAAATCATAAACTTCTACCGCAAGTTCCCGATTATCTTCAACAATCAAAATATTCATAACAATATACTTAAGCGTAATTAAAATTAATCATTTAAAAAGAAGAAATAGCTGAGTTGTAAAAACATTAACGCAAAAAGCTGATAAATTTCTTCATCAGCTTTTCCATCAGCATTCTCATAATTATCCTTCCTGTTTTGTTTCCTTACAATCATTCGAAAACAAAACAAAAAACATATTATTTTTTCACTTTTGCAGTTTCTGTCTTTGGAGCTTCACTTTTTTCTGATTTTTCTTTTTTGTCAGATTTGTGTTTGCGATGTTTGGTAGCTTTTACTTCTTTAGCCGGAGCTTCTTTTCCTGTTTTTGCCGGGAAAGCATGAACCATAACACTTGTTCCTAAAACTGCCACTAGTAACATTAATAAATTTCTCATGATTTCTAAATATTTAAATTAATAACCTTTTATTTTACAGTTCGAAATTACCCTCCGAAAATGAAGAAAGCATGAAGAAAAGACTACTTCTAAACATTTTAACTTGATATTAACTCTTTGCTCTTTTTCTACCATATACGTTATATAAGTTCATTTAATTTAATGATGACAAGTTAGACGCATTGCGGTGCGTCTCTACAGAATCATGAAACCAAATTAATTTTCATGAACAAATCTGTTTTTAAAACCCAATTGTTTATTTTTACAGACTAATATTTTTAATATGTCGACTCAAAAACGCCTTTTTCTTCTAGATGCTTATGCACTAATTTTTCGTGGTTATTATGCCTTTATTAAAAACCCGAGAATCAACTCAAAAGGGATGGATACATCTGCAATTATGGGTTTTATGAACTCACTTTTAGATGTTATTAAAAGAGAAAAACCAGATCATTTGGCTGTTGCTTTTGATAAAGGCGGAAGTCATGTAAGATCCGAAATGTTCGTTGAATACAAAGCCAATCGTGATGAAACTCCAGAAGCGATTAAAATTGCTGTTCCATATATTCAGGAATTATTGAGAGCTATGCACATTCCAATTATTGAAGTGGAAGGCTGTGAAGCTGATGACTTAATTGGAACAATCGCTAAACAAGCCGAAAAACAGAATTACAAAGTTTTCATGGTAACTCCTGATAAGGATTTTGCTCAATTGGTTTCTGAAAATATTTTTATGTACAAACCTGCCCGTATGGGTAACGGAATCGAAATTTGGGGAGTTCCTGAAGTTTTGGCAAAATTTGAAATCGAAAGACCGGAACAGGTAATTGATTTTCTTGGAATGATGGGTGATGCTGTCGATAATATTCCTGGACTTCCGGGAGTTGGTGAAGTGACTGCTAAAAAATTCCTGAAAGAATTTGGCACAATGGAAAACCTTTTAGCAAATACGGATAAACTAAAAGGTAAAATGAAAGAAAATATTGAAGCCAATAAAGAAAAAGGAATTCTTTCTAAAAAACTGGCTGCAATCATTACAGATTGTGATGTTACTTTTAATGAAGATGACTACGAACTTTCGCGTCCGGATATTGAAAAAACGGATGCTATTTTTCAGGAATTAGAATTCAGAAGAATGGCTGAACAGTTTGACAATTTATTTAAAACAGATGGAACTCAAACTACAGCTCCAGCTTCTGATGCTAAATTGTATAAAAAACCACAGCCTAAAAACGAAGACCAATTTGATCTTTTTGGAAGCACTTTGACAGAAGATAATGCAGACGCTCCAAGAACTTCATTTTATAATACTTTAGAAGACACTCCACATTCTTATCAAACCGTTCAGGGTGATTTAGGTGTAAAATTACTTTTGCAGAATTTAGAAAAACAGACTTCTGTTTGTTTTGATACCGAAACAACCGGAATTGATGCTTTACATGCTGAATTGGTTGGAATGTCGTTTTCTTATGAAAAAGGAAAAGCTTTTTATGTTCCGTTTCCGGAAAGTCAGGAAGAAGCAAAAGCTTTGATTGAGAAATTTGTTCCGTTTTTTGAAAATGAAAACATTGAGAAAATCGGTCAGAATTTAAAATACGATTTAAAAATACTTTCTAATTACGACGTAACTGTAAAAGGAAAACTTTTCGACACGATGATTGCACATTATCTGATCAACCCGGATATGCGTCATAATATGGATATTTTAGCAGAAACCTATTTAAAATATTCTCCAAAATCAATCGAGACTTTGATTGGCAAAAAAGGAAAAAATCAGCTTTCAATGCGTGATGTTCCTTTAGAAGATATTAAAGAATATGCTGCCGAAGATGCTGATGTTACTTTACAACTTAAAGAAATCTTCACTACTGAATTAGACAAAACCGAAACTAAAAAGTTATTTGACGAAATCGAAATTCCATTAGTAAGTGTTTTAGCTGATATGGAAACCGAGGGAATTCGTCTGGATGTTGAGTTTTTAAAAGAAATGTCTAAAGAGATGGATGTTGAAATCAAATCTCTTGAAGAACAAATCTATGAAACTGCAGGCGAGAAATTCAATCTGGCTTCTCCAAAACAGTTAGGAGATATTTTATTTGAAAAGCTTAAAATTGGCGGAGCAAAACAAAAGAAAACCAAGACAGGTCAATACGCAACCGGAGAAGAAGTTTTAACTTATTTAGCAAATGACAATCCGATCGTAAAACAAATCCTGGATTGGCGTCAAATGGTAAAACTGCAAAGCACTTATATTTTAGCTTTACCAGAACAAGTTGACATAAAGACGCAACGCGTTCATACCGATTATATGCAGACGGTTGCCGCAACGGGACGTTTGAGCTCGAATAATCCAAACTTACAGAACATTCCAATCCGTACCGAAAGAGGTCGTCAGATTCGTAAAGCTTTTGTAGCACGCGATGAAAATTACACTTTAATCTCTGCCGATTACTCTCAAATCGAATTGCGAATTATTGCAGCTTTGAGTGGAGAAGAAAATATGATTAAAGCTTTCCAAGATGGTGAAGACATTCATAAAGCAACTGCTGCAAAGGTATTCAATGTTGCCTTGGATGAAGTATCACGCGAACAAAGAAGCAACGCTAAAACGGTAAACTTCGGAATTATCTATGGTGTTTCTGCTTTTGGATTGAGCAATCAAACTTCATTATCAAGAAGCGAAAGTGCCGCTTTGATTGATGCTTATTACAAGACTTATCCACGTCTTAAATCTTATATCTCTGAACAAGTTGAATTTGCACGCGAAAAAGGTTATGTACAAACTATTTTAGGTCGTCGTCGTTATTTAAAAGATATTAATTCTGCAAATGCCGTGGTAAGAAGTGCCGCTGAAAGAAATGCTGTAAACGCACCAATTCAGGGAAGTGCAGCAGATGTGATTAAAATCGCCATGATCAATATTCATAAAAAACTTCGTGACGAAAACTGGAAATCTAAAATGTTACTTCAGGTACATGATGAGCTTGTGTTCGATGTTCACAACGATGAACTCGAAAAAATCCAACCAATGATTAAACACGAAATGGAAAATGCTTTTAAAATGTCGGTTCCGTTGGAAGTTGAATTAGGAATGGGGAAAGATTGGTTAGAAGCGCATTAATTTATTTTAGATTTCAGATTGTTGATTTTAGATTTTAGATTTTAGATTTTTTTATCAAGAGACAACTCAATCTTGTCATTTCGACGAAGGAGAAATCTCCGCAAGTAACTCCGTTCTAATAAGCCAATCTTTGTAGAGCTTCTCGCGGAGATTTCTCCTTCGTCGAAATGACATAAATTATGCATAAAAAAAGGACTGTTCAGAGAACAGTCCTTTTTTGTTAATTTTTAATCTTGTATCTATTATACTTTTCTAGTAGATTCTCGTTCTTTCAACTTCGTCTTAATTACAATCGTTTCATATTCAGAAACCGTTCCCTCCGGTTCTTCCAATCTTTCGATTAACCTTTTGGCTGCCACTTCTCCAATTTCAACTCCATGCTGACTTACAGTTGTCAAACTTGGTGATAAACGTCTGGAAGCTAAGATTCCATCGGCAAAACCAATAATCGAAATATCTTCCGGTACTCTGTATCCTTTTTTCAAACTTACTCTTAAAGCAGCAACAGAATCATTTTCATCTAAAGCAAAGATTCCATCGATTTTGTGATCAAAAATCCCTTCAATTTTAGCTTTCATATCTTCTTCAGAATCGGTACGAAGAATAATTTTTTCGTTTATAGGGATATTATTGTCCTTTAAAGCTTTTAAATATCCTTCTGTTCTTAGTTTTCCAACACTAATATTATCTACAGAAGAAATCAGAGCGATATTTTTACAACCTAAATTAATTAAATGCTGTGTCGAATTGATAGCCGAATCATAATCGTCTACCACTACTTTATCACAATCCACTTCATCTGCAATACGGTCAAACATAACGATTGGTGTTCCATCGTTTATGATTTCAGAGAAATGATTGTAATCCTGAAGTTTTTGAGCCTCTTGAGAAACTGACAAAATAAATCCGTCGATAGTTCCGTTGCTCAGCATTTCCAATGTGTGAACTTCTTTTTCAAGAGATTCATTAGAAATACAAGTAATTACATTATATCCTTTTTTATCGGCAACCTTTTCGATACCACTAAAAACTTTTGCAAAGAAAGAGTTTAATATATTAGGTATAATTACTCCAATCGTTTTGGTTTTACGATTTTTTAAATTCAAACCAATAACATTCGGTTTATAATTTTTGAGTTTGGCATACTCTTTAATCTTGACCTTCGTCTGCTCACTGATTTCCGGACTGTCATTCAGCGCCTTAGACACAGTTGACACGGAAACCCCCAGTTCTTTTGCAATTTGTTTTAGAGTTGCTTTAGCTTTCATCCATTAAAAGTTTAAGTAATTAATACAAATATAGTAGAATTACCGAAAATAAAACAAAAAACAACCAGCAGTATTTCAAATTATGCCCTCTATTCGAAATAAAACCAAAAAAGAATGATTTTTCTGAAACCGTATATCCTAAAATTTCGTTAATACTTAAATACCTAATAACTAAAAGACCAATGTTGTTAACTATTAAAAAACGTAATTATGAAAAACGAAGTTAAAATTCAGGAAGTTAATCCTTCCCTGGATAGCAGAAGAAGCTTTCTTAAGCTCAGTGGACTAACATTAGTAACCGCAGGTTTGGTTATGGCGGGTTGCAGCGACAATGATAATGATGATCATATGGAAGACACCTCTCTTCCAGGAATTAGAAATGGCGTCTTCGATTTAGGTTCCGGAGATTTTGGCGTTCTTACTTATGCCTACGCTTTAGAACAATTAGAGGCCGATTTTTATACAAAAGTTGTCAATGCAAGCAGTTTCAATACCGTATTCAGCTCAGTTGAACGTCAGGTATTAACAGACTTGTATCATCATGAAGTGGTTCACAGAGACTTCTTCAAAGCAGCTTTAACTGGAGCACTTCCAGATCCCAGCTCTCAATTACTACCAACTTTAGCTTTTAATTACGGTTCTTTAAATTTCAACAGTCGTACAGAAGTTTTAGCTACCGCAAAAGCACTTGAAGACACTGGTGTTGCTGCTTATAATGGAGCCGGCAGACTGATCAAAACTGCAGACTACTTGTTACTAGCAGGAAAAATCGTTTCTGTCGAAGCAAGACATGCATCAGCGATAAGAAGTTTAATTAATCCTAATTCTAAGGATTTTGCCGGAGATGATATTGTTAATATGTCAACAGGTTTAGATGATGCCAAAGATCCTTCTAAAATTCTTCCAATTGCCGCGAATTTTATTACCACAAAATTTACAGCTAAATATCTGCCTTAATCCTAACCGCTAAAACTTAGAAATTATGAACATTTTAAAATTTATAGAATCCTTTACTGATGACAATTTAATGAATAGTACTGGTTCACGAAGAGACAGTTTTGCTCAGTTTGGAAATATCGGAAAAAATTTAGCCTTAGCATCAATCCCTTTTGGATTATCGGCTCTGGCCAATAAAGCATTCGCAAAAGACATTACAGCAACACCTGCAACTCCAATTGGAGCTTTGCAATTTGCACTAACATTAGAATATCTTGAAAATGAATTTTATGCAATGGCACTAGATTCAGGCGTCATTCCTGCTTCTGAAAATGGAGGGCGTGATTTAAAAGTATTTCAACAAATTGCCGCACACGAATCTGATCACGTAAAATTTTTAATAGCGGGATTAGGCGGAACTGCAAGTGCTAATTTTGTTCCAAAACCAACTTTTGATTTTACGGTTGGGGGAGCATTTAATCCTTTTGGTGATTACCCAACCTTTTTAGCTCTAGCTCAAGCCTTTGAGGATACTGGTGTGAGAGCTTATAAAGGACAAGCTGCCAATCTAATTACTGCTCCGGATTTATTAACTGCAGCACTTCAGATTCATTCTGTCGAAGCCCGTCATGCTTCTGAAGTAAGAAGACTTCGAGGTTTAAAAGGATGGATTTCTAATGCCGATAGAGGCGCCGGTATGCCTGCCGCAACACAAGCCGTATATGATGGTGAAGGTGTAACAATGCAGGCGGGATTCAATACTGCAACAGCATTTGGAGCAGAAGCCGGCTCAGAAGCTTATGATGAACCACTTACGACTCAACAAGTGGTTGACATTGCCAATATATTTATTGTATAATACTAATTTTTCTAAATATTTAACCGTCTTTACTTTATTGTAGAGACGGTTTTTTTATTCCTCAATTAATTAAAAAACTGAACCCCTGATTTTCAGCAGATAAAATATTCTTTCAGGTATTTGGTTTTAAAATAATTAATTGTACTTTTGCATCCCCTTTATTGGGGATGGAATGTTTAATTAAAATAATATTATGGACGCATTAAGCTACAAAACGGTTTCAGCTAACAAAGCCACTGTAACTAAAGAGTGGATTGTTGTTGACGCTGAAGGTCATAACTTAGGACGTCTTGCTTCTAAAGTTGCAATGATCTTAAGAGGTAAGTACAAGCCAAGTTACACACCGCACGTTGACTGTGGAGATAACGTAATTGTTATCAACTCAGAAAAAATTAACCTTACAGGTACAAAATTGAATGACAAAATTTACATGCGTCATACAGGTTACCCAGGAGGACAAAGAACTTTAACTGCTAAAGTATTGCAAGCTAAAAACCCTGCATTATTAGTAGAAAAAGCTGTAAAAGGTATGTTACCTAAAAATAAATTAGGAGCAGAACTTTTTAGAAATCTAAATGTTGTTGTAGGAGCTGAGCACAAACACGGAGCTCAAAAACCTAGAACTGTTAACCTAAATGATCTTAAGTAATGGGAGTTATTCACAAAATCGGTAGAAGAAAAACCGCTGTTGCACGTGTATACGTTTCTGAGGGAACTGGAAACATCACTGTAAACAAAAAAGAATTCGCAACTTACTTTCCAACTGCAACTTTACAGTACAAAGTTTTACAACCGCTTTCTATGACAGAAAACGCTAGTAACTTTGACGTAAAAGTAAACGTTTACGGAGGTGGTACAACTGGTCAGGCAGAAGCTGTAAGAATGGCATTAGCACGCGTAATGTGTGAAGTTAACGCTGAAAACAGAGCTATCCTTAAACCAGAAGGTTTATTAACAAGAGACCCAAGAATGGTTGAACGTAAGAAATTCGGTCAGAAGAAAGCTCGTAAGAGATTCCAGTTCTCTAAACGTTAATATTACCTGTCTTGTTCAGATGAGACAAGACATTATCAATTATTTATTGAAATTAAAAAACACAGTTATTGTTGCTCTCCTACCGAGGTAGGATATAGTTTAGCATCTAAATGTATGAAGCCAGAGAAATCGCCATTCACACATTGCTAATCAACAGAACGTAAACTAGTACAAAAATGGCAAACAAAATAGAAGTAAAAGAATTACTAGAAGCAGGTGTTCACTTCGGACACATGACTAGAAAATGGGATCCAAACATGGCTCCTTACATTTATATGGAGCGTAATGGTATTCACATTATCAATCTATATAAAACTGCAGCTAAAATTGAAGAGGCTAATGAAGCTTTGAAAAAAATCGCTGCATCAGGTAGAAAAATCTTATTCGTAGCTACCAAAAAACAAGCAAAAGACATCGTTGCTGATAAAGCAAAAGCTGCAAACATGCCTTACATCACTGAAAGATGGCCAGGTGGTATGTTGACTAACTTCGTAACTATCAGAAAGGCAGTTAAAAAAATGTCTTCTATCGATAAAATGAAGAAAGATGGTACTTTCAACACTTTATCTAAAAAAGAGCGTTTACAAGTTGATCGTCTACGTGCTAAATTAGAGAAAAACTTAGGTTCAATTGCTGATATGTCTAGACTACCTGCAGCATTGTTCGTAGTAGATATCAAAGCTGAACACATCGCAATAAAAGAAGCTCAAAAATTAAACATTCCAGTTTTCGCAATGGTTGATACGAATTCTGACCCAAGAGAGGTTGATTACGTGATTCCTGCAAATGATGACGCTTCTAAATCAATTGACAAAATTTTATCTTTAGTAACTACTGCTGTAATCGAAGGTCTTTCTGACAGAGGTGCAGAAAAAGAAGTTGAAGCTGCTGAAGAAGCTCCTGCTGTTGAAGCTGAAGCTCCTGCAACTGAAGAATAAATCAAAATTTAAATTCCAAATTTTAAATTCCAAAATCCAGTCAGAATTAAAAACGTTATGTTGATAATTTATTAAAATTGGAGTTTGGGATTTAAAAGCTGGAATTTTTTACTTTTAAACACATTAAAACTTAAAATATTATGGCAACAATTACTGCTGCAGACGTAAATAAATTAAGACAATCTACAGGTGCCGGAATGATGGACTGTAAAAAAGCCCTAGTTGAAGCTGAAGGAGATTTCGACAAAGCGATTCAAATCCTTAGAGAAAAAGGACAAAAAGTTGCTGCTAACCGTTCTGACCGTGAGTCTTCTGAAGGAGCTGCTGTTTCTTTCATCAATGCTGACAACACTAAAGGAGCTATCCTTACTTTAAACTGCGAAACTGACTTCGTAGGTAAAAACGAAGCTTTCGTAACTTTAGCCAAAGATCTAGTTGAAAGAGCTATCAATTTCTCTTCTAAAGAAGAATTCTTAGCTTCTGATTTCAACGGAATTACAGTTGCTGAGAAATTAATCGAGCAAACTGGTGTTATCGGTGAGAAAATCGAAATCGGTGGTTTCGAAATTTTAGAAGGTGCTTTCGTTGGATCTTATGTTCACGTTAACAAAATTGCTGCTTTAACAGCTATTTCTGCTCCAATTGCTAATGCTGAGACTTTAACTAAAGATGTTTCTATGCAAGTTGCTTCTATGGGAGCTGACACATTATCTTACAAAGATTTTGATCCTGCTTTCGTTGAATCTGAACTTGCTGCACGTATTGCTGTAATCGAAAAAGACAATGAAGAAGCTGCACGTTTAGGAAAAACTTTAAAAAATGTTCCTAAATACATCTCTTTCTCTCAATTAACTCCTGAAGTTATCAAACAAGCAGAAGAAGATGCTAAAGCTGAATTAAAAGCTGAAGGAAAACCAGAGCAAATCTGGGACAAAATCCTTCCAGGAAAAGTTCAACGTTTCATTTCTGACAACACTACTTTAGATCAAGAGAAAGCTCTTTTAGATCAAAACTTCATCAAAGATGACAGTAAAAAAGTTGGTGATTATGTTAAAGGATTCAACGTTGAAATCACAGGTTTCAAAAGAGTTACTTTAGGTTAATATATTATTTCAATATTTAAAAAGCCCGAATATTTACTTATTCGGGCTTTTTTATATAGATTAACTTTCAACCGGAAAATTTCTTGCACGCATCAATGCATCCGATTTTGGCGCATGCCCTCTAAAATTTTCATACATAGTTTCATTATCAACCGTATTTCCTGCACTTAAAACAATATCGTAAAGGCGTTTGGAAACCTCTTTATCAAAAGGTCCGTTTCCTTCTAAAAAAGCTTCGTAAGCATCGGCATTGATAACATCAGCCCATAAATAACTATAATAGCCTGCCGCATATCCGTCACTTGAAAAAATATGGGCAAATTGTGGAATTCTATGTCGCATTACAATTTCTGATGGCATATTAATTTCCTCCAAAATTTGCTTCTCAAATTGATGCGGATTTACTTTTTCGGTAGTTAAATGCAACTTCATATCTACGAATGAACTCGAAATCGTTTCTACCGTTGCAAAACCTTCATTAAAATTAGCGGCCTGACCTATTCTATCTACTAATGATTGAGACAAAGGTTCATTGGTTTTATAATGAAGCGCAAACTTATTCAACACTTCCGGAGTGGCCAGCCAATGTTCCAACAACTGCGAAGGAAACTCCACATAATCTCTCGCAACTGAAGTTCCAGATAAACTCGGATAGGTCACATTCGAACATAAACCATGCAAAGCGTGGCCAAATTCATGAAATAATGTCGTAGCATCATCCCAGGAAATCAAAACAGGATCGCTGGCATTTCCTTTTATGAAATTGCAATTATTAGAAACAATCGGAAGCACTTTTCCGTTTATTTTCTGCTGATCTCTATGAGAGTTCATCCAGGCTCCTGATCGCTTGCCTACTCGCGCATAAGGATCAAAATACCACAAACCTACAACTTCACCAGTATTTTTATGATTGACCTCCCAAACCCGAACATCTGGATGATAAACAGGAACATCAAACAATTGTTTAAAACCAAGATCAAACAACTCTCCTGCAGTCCAGAACATTCCTTCACGCAAATTCTCTAACTGAAGATATTGCTTAATTTCGTTCTGATCTAAATCATATTTTGCTTTGCGGACCTTCTCTGCATAAAAACGATAATCCCAAGGCTGAATTTTAAAATTCCCGCCTTCTTCATTCACCATTTCCTGCATAGCTGAAACATCGTTTTTTACTTTTTCAACAGCTGGTTTCCATACCGAATGCATTAAATCCAATGTTTTCTGAGGATCTTTTGCCATTTTATTAGACAAACTCCATTCTGCAAAATTCTTAAATCCTAATATTTTTGCTTTCTTGGCTCTTAACTCTAAAATTGAAACAAGCGTTTCATTTGTATTATTTGAATTATCATTATCGCCTCTTTGTACAAAAATATCAAATGCTTTTTCTCTTAAATTTCTTTGATTAGAAAAAGTCAAAAAAGGCTCAATTGAAGATCTGGTGTTTCCGATACAAGCCAAAACATTCAGCTTTCTTTCTTTTGCTTCAGCAATAGCTGCGTTTTTAAATTCTTCCGGAAGACCGTCCAAATCATTCTCTGAATTTAATTCCAAATACTGATCATTTTCTTCTGCCAGTAGTTTTTGACTGAAAAGCGTAAAAAGTCCGGCAAGTTCCTGATTAATTTTTGCTACTTCTGATTTATCTTCTTTATTCAGCTCTGCTCCTTCTCTAACAAAATCAGTGTAATACAACCAAAGCAAACGCTGTTGTTCAGAATCCAGGTTTTTACTTTCTTCTGATTTATACAATTCTTCTATCCTTAAAAACAGTTTCTCGTTTTGATAGAGTTTATCGCTAATCTCAGCTAATTTTGGCGACATTTCTGTATCTACAACATTAAATTCCGGACTGCTTAAATTAGATCTATAAATTCCATAAACCGCATGAATGCGATCCAGTTTTTCTCCTGAAAGCTCTAAAGCTTTAATAGTATTATCAAAAGTCGGTTTTTCTAAATTGTTCGCAATGGAATCAATTTCTTCCAATTTTTCCTGAATTGCAAATTCAATTGCGGGTTTAAAATCAGATATTTTATATTTTGTAAAATCCGGCACGCCTCCATAAGGCCCTGACCATTCCTGAAGTAACGGATTAGTTTCTTTTTCCATAATCAAATCATTTTATAAAGTTCTTCCTTGCACTTTTCTTAAAATTAAGAAGCGTCAGAATCTCAAAAGTAACCAATCAGAATCAAACTTCAAATGGATGTTATTTTAAAAATTTACTAATATCAGGTTTTAAAAAATAGCTTAAATTTGAAACTTCATAACCAAAACAACATGTTTAAAACCAGAAAAGAGATTGTTTTTGTAATTCTTGCAGGAATATTTATCACGAATGCTGTTGTAGCAGAGCTTATTGGAGGAAAATTAATTCAGGTTGGCCCTTTTGTAATGAGTATAGGAATTTTGCCCTGGCCGATCGTTTTTCTGACAACCGATTTAATTAATGAATATTTTGGCGAAAAAGGAGTAAAAAAACTTTCTTTTATCACAGCCTGTTTAATTGCTTATGCTTTTCTGATCTTATTTATGGCCATTACTATTCCGGCTGCTAAAGGAATTAGTCCCGTCAACGACGATCAATTTCAAGCTGTTTTTGGGCAGAGTATGTGGATCATTGTCGGAAGTTTAATTGCCTTTATGGCCTCGCAGCTAATTGACGTCTGGATTTTCTGGTTTTTCAAAAACAGAACAGGAGAAAAGAAAATATGGCTGAGAGCTACAGGTTCTACAGTAATTTCACAATTATTTGATTCGTTTATTGTTCTTGGAATTGCTTTTTGGTTACCCGGAAAAATTGATTTTGACACTTTTATTTCTTCAGGATTAATTGGCTATACTTTCAAATTAGCCATTGCCATTTTATTAACTCCTGCCATTTATTTAGGACATCACTTAATTAAAAAGTATTTGGAAAACGATAAGCACCATAAAAATCAGGAACAATAGAATGAAGCATTGCAAAATATTACTATCAATCATGCTGTTAAGTTTTGTAAGTTGTTCTAAAGACGTTAAGAAACAACTACTAGAAGTTACTGATAAGATTACGAATAAAATAGAAACTATTTCGGAAAGTACTGTTGAAACCGTAAATGAATATAAACAATCCATTGTAGACAAAATCACAACAACGGAAGCAACTTCTGAGAATGTAAAACCTTTAACTGATAGCATTGCAGTAAATGCAGAAACTGAAAATGAAAAGTTTTTAGGAATTACCGCTTTTAGGAAGTTTATAGCCGACTGTAAAACAGGAGAGACTATAACGCAAAAAGAACTTATTGAAAACCACAATATTCCTGCTGATGGAATTAAATTAATAAAAAGCATTACCAAAACCGCAGAAGATGAAATTGAAGTAAAATGGAAATCGACTTGGTTTATTGAAAAGATTTCGGATGCAAAATTTAATGATGCGAAAATTAAATTCAAGTTTGAGGCGAATAAAATATATACTTCCGGACAAGCAATCGGAATTAAATACAAAAAGAAAGTTTATACCGACTTAATCATAATTGGAACAAAAGCTTATATACCGAGCGTAAAAGGTTATCACTGGAAAATTGGGAAATGAAACTAATTAGATGACATATACTTTTCCAAGTATATTTTTTTTAAAAGAATTTACCTTCAAAAAAAGTTTATTATCAAACAAAAGGACTACATTTATAAAATACTAACCTCTTAATTTTAATAAAACATAAAAAAAATATAACACGTTATTTATTGACATTATTAAATTTAAGTCTAATATCTTTGAAATAAAATGAAGTCTGATGAAATTATTAAAGTTTTGGAAAGCTACAATTATAAATGCATACTGAATAATAACATTATAAAGGTAAAGCTTGATTTTTCACAAAATGTCATAATAGACCTATCGAATCATAATAAAACTATAATAAGAGACGAACTTGTAAATTGGAACTTTTTATCAGGCAGTTTCAAAATGAGCCTAAAAAACAGTATTTTATTTAATTTTATAGCAATTATATTTTTAGGATTTCTTTGTCAGTCTTTAGATATTTTGGATTATAGCTTTAACTTTACCAATCTATTTTTAACATATATAGCCTGGGTATTAATTTTTACAACTTTTTACTTAATCAAACTAGAAAGTTTTAAATCGCAATTTATAAAATTAACAAAATAATATATCATAAAACCTCAAACTAAACAATTTGAGGTTTTTTTATACCTTTAAAACAAAAAAATGGAACCGATAAGATGCGGCTGGTGCACCTCCAGTGATTTATACAAAAAATACCATGATGAAGAATGGGGAGTTCCGGTTTATGATGATCCTACTCTATTTGAATTTTTAATTCTGGAAACTTTTCAGGCCGGATTAAGCTGGATTACGATTTTAAATAAAAGAGACAATTTTAGAGCTGCTTTTGATTATTTCGATTACAAAAAAGTAGCTCAATATTCTGAAGAAAAAATTGAAGAGTTAATGCAAAATACTGGCATTATCCGCAACAAATTAAAAATAAAAGCTGCAGTTTCCAACGCTCAGGCTTTTATGAAGGTTCAGGAAGAATTTGGCAGTTTTTCAGATTATATTTGGAAATATGCCAATGGAAAACCTATCATAAACAATCCTAAAACTTCAAAAGAAGTTCCGGCCACTACGCCACTTTCAGATGAAATCAGCAAAGATTTAAAAAAAAGAGGATTTAAATTTGTGGGTTCAACTGTTATTTATGCTCACATGCAAGCCACCGGAATGGTCAATGATCACGCGGAAGATTGCTTTATCCGCGAGGGAAAATAGTCGCAGTTTTCAGTCTCCGTTTTCAGTTTTTCAAAAACTTGAAACCTGAAACCTGAAACTTTCAAACAAATTTTATTACATTTGCTTCACACTTTAGGGGTGTCTGCATCACGCAGGCTGAGATTTTACCCTCTGAACCTGATCTAGTTCATACTAGCGTAGGGAAAAGTAAGATGACTTCTTAAACGCATTTCTGTGCGTTATTGCAGCCATTCCTATTGTGTATAACTATACACTAAACTCGAAAGGAATGGAACTAAAAATCAATCAACAAACTAAATTTTTCAATGCTGAATCGCTAAGCGTTCAATCATTGCTCGATCTCGAAATTCCGCAAAAACAAAACGGAATTGCTGTTGCTGTCAACAATACTGTTGTTCCAAAAACCAATTGGAACGAATTCCTCGTACAAGAAACTGACGAAATCCTCATTATTTCTGCCACACAGGGAGGATAAGGGCCAAAATTCCAATTTAAAAAATCCAAATTCCACTTGTATACTGGATGTAGACGCACCGCAGTCCGTCTCTACAACAACACATAACTTATAACTCATAACTTCTTTTCTTATGACAAACGAAGAACAAATATCCAGAACCCCATTTCCAAACTCTAAAAAAGTATATATAGATGGAGAAATTCATCCGATAAAAGTCGCTATGCGGGAAATTGCTTTAAGCGATACCAAACTATCAAATGGCGGAATTGAAAAAAATCCACCGGTAACAGTTTATGATACTTCCGGACCTTACACCGATCCCAATGTTGAAATTGATATTCGGAAAGGATTACCTCGCTTACGCGAAAGCTGGATTCTAGATCGAAATGATGTTGAGATCTTAGATGAAATCACTTCCGATTACGGTCAAAGCCGATTGAAAGATGAAAGTTTAAATCATCTTCGTTTTGAATATCTGCATCAACCAAAAAGAGCTAAAAAAGGCGCCAATGTAACGCAACTATATTACGCCAAACAAGGTATTATTACTCCTGAAATGGAATATATCGCCATTCGCGAAAACCAGCGTATCGAGCTTTTAAATGAACAAACTAAAGCCATGCAATGTCAGCACGGCGGACAAAGTTTTGGCGCAAATACTCCGAAAAGCAAAATCACTCCAGAATTTGTACGTTCTGAAGTGGCTTGCGGAAGAGCTATTATTCCAAACAATATCAATCATCCGGAAAGTGAACCGATGATTGTAGGGCGTAATTTCCTTGTGAAAATTAATGCCAATATTGGAAACAGCGCTGTGACTTCAAGCATTGAAGAAGAAGTTGAGAAAGCCGTTTGGGCTTGCCGTTGGGGTGCCGATACGATTATGGATTTATCAACTGGAAAAAATATTCATGAAACCAGAGAATGGATTATTAGAAATTCTCCGGTTCCAATTGGTACTGTTCCAATTTATCAGGCTTTGGAAAAAGTAAAAGGAATAGCCGAAGATTTAACTTGGGAAATTTTCCGAGATACTCTAATTGAACAAGCTGAACAAGGTGTTTCGTATTTCACCATTCATGCTGGAGTTTTACTTCGCTATATTCATTTAACCGCAAATCGTGTTACTGGAATCGTTTCTCGTGGCGGATCGATTATGGCAAAATGGTGTTTATTTCATCATAAGGAAAACTTTTTGTACACACATTTCGAAGAAATCTGCGAAATCATGAAACAATATGATGTTGCATTTTCTCTCGGAGACGGTTTACGTCCAGGTTCGATTGCTGATGCGAATGACAATGCTCAATTTGCTGAATTAGAAACTTTGGGAGAACTTACTAAAATTGCCTGGAAACATGACGTTCAGGTTTTTATTGAAGGTCCGGGACACGTTCCGATGCACATGATAAAAGAAAACATGGACAAACAATTGGAACATTGCCATGAAGCTCCATTTTATACTTTAGGTCCTTTAACAACTGATATTGCACCGGGTTACGATCATATTACATCGGCAATTGGTGCGGCTATGATTGGCTGGTATGGCTGTGCAATGTTGTGTTATGTAACGCCAAAAGAACATCTTGGTCTACCAAATAAAAAAGACGTAAAAGACGGTGTGATTACTTATAAAATTTCTGCTCATGCGGCTGATTTGGCTAAAGGTCATCCGGGAGCACAATATCGTGACAATGCATTGAGTAAAGCCCGTTTTGAATTCCGATGGGAAGATCAGTTTAATTTGGCTTTAGATCCAGATACTGCAAGAGAATTCCATGACGAAACCCTTCCTGCCGATGGTGCAAAAGTCGCTCATTTCTGTTCGATGTGTGGGCCTAAATTCTGCTCTATGAAAATATCTCAGGAAATCAGAGATGTTGCAGCTGCAGAAAAAGGAATGCAGGAGAAATCAGAGGAATTTATTGAACAGGGGAAAGAGATTTATATTTAGTTTTTTTAGAGAATAGAGGAAAGAATATAGAAAAAGATATGATTTTAATTTCAAATCCTTTTGCTGTTGTAAACGAAATCAAGACAATTCATTCTTTGTTTGAGGAAGGGTTGCCTTTGCTTCATATTCGGAAACCTAATTTTTCTGAGTTGGAAATGGCGCAGTTTATTCATCAGATTAAGTTGGAATTTCGTAATCAACTTGTCTTACACAATCATCATAAACTAGCAGAAGATTTTGGAATTAACCGATTACATTTTTCTGAAAAAGAAAGAAAAAATGATTCAAACATTCCTGCAAGGTTTCCAAAACCTTGTAGGTATAAAAACGTATCGAAATCGACATCAACGCACTCAATCCAAGAATTCAATTCTCTTAAAAATTTTGATTATGCATTTCTAAGCCCTGTTTTCAAAAGTATTTCAAAAGAAAATTATAAGCCAAAAGTTGATTTTTTCGAAGAAATAAAATCAAGAACAAATCATAAAACAAAAATAATCGCCTTGGGTGGAATAGATTCAAAGAATATTCAAAAAACACTGGAAAATGACTTTGACGATTTCGCTCTTTTGGGCGCTATCTGGAACAGCAAAAATCCATTAAAAGAATTTAAACTATGTCAGCAAATCGTCCTTTCGTACTTACAATCGCAGGTTTAGATCCGTCTGGCGGTGCCGGAATTTTGGCTGATATTAAAACATTTGAACAACATAAAGTGAGCGGTTTTGCCATTGTGACGGCTAATACCATCCAGACAGAAAATGAGTTTCATAAAATCGAATGGATCGATATCAGTTTCGTAATCAGATCTATTGAAGTCTTGTTTCAAAACTATAAAATCAGCGCGGTTAAAATCGGAATTGTGCCATCGCTTTCGTATTTAAACCGAATTCTTTCGACTATAAAATTAATTTCTCCAACTACAAAAATTGTCTGGGATCCGGTTTTAAAATCGACTACTGAATTTGATTTTCTGAACATTGAAGACCGGTCAGACTTAAACAAAATTCTGTCAAAAATCGATTTGATAACGCCAAATTATATCGAAATCGAACAACTAGTTCCCGGTTTTATAAAGGATAATCTTTGGATTGAAAACGAAATCTCTACAGCCATTTTACTGAAAGGCGGTCACAATTTAAATGAAATTGGAAAAGATCAATTGTTTCTGAAAAATAAAATTATCGATCTGTTTCCATCAGAAAAAGACTGTGCTGAAAAACACGGTTCCGGCTGTGTGCTTTCTTCTGCAATTGCTTCGAATTTAGCTCTAAATCAATCTTTAGAAATGGCTTGTAAAAATGCCAAAACCTACATCGAAAAATACCTGAGTTCAACATCAACCTTAATTGGATATCATTATGTATAACAAACTGCAATATATTTCACAAGGCGAAACAATCGACGAACAATTGCGCAACATTCATCAGGCTCTTGATGCCGGATGTAAATGGGTGCAAATGCGATTTAAAAATCAAACTATCAAAGACACTTATACTTTAGCAGAAGCGGTAAAACTTTTATGCGAAGAATATCTGGCCAACTTTATTGTCAATGATGATTTACATCTTGCCGAAAAAATTGCTGCAGATGGAGTTCATCTGGGATTAACCGATACTAAAATTGACGAAGCAAGAGCACTTTTAGGTTCAACTAAAATCATCGGCGGAACAGCAAATACTTTTGAAGACATACAAAATCACGTAAAAAATGGCTGTGATTATATCGGATTAGGGCCTTTTCGTTTTACTGCTACGAAAGAGAAATTAAGTCCAATTTTAGGGCTGTCCGGCTATTTTGATATTCTTCAGAAAATGAAAAAAAACAAAATTGAGGTTCCTGTCTATGCCATCGGAGGCATTACATTAAGAGATGTTAATCCGTTAATAGAAACAGGAATTTATGGAATTGCCGTTTCCGGAATTATTACAGAAAGTCTTGAAAAAAAACTATTAATTGAACAATTAAACGAAAAATTATATGCAAAAGTCATTGTTTAATATTGAAGATAAGAGCTTCAAATCCAGATTGTTTTTAGGAACTGGAAAATTTGGATCGAATGAAGAAATGGAAAGCGCCATTTTAGCCTCAGAAAGCGAATTGGTTACTGTTGCACTAAAACGAATTGATTTAGAAACCGATACTGATGCTATTTTATCACATTTAAAGCATCCAAATATTAATTTATTACCGAATACTTCTGGTGCAAGAAATGCGAAAGAAGCCGTTTTTGCCGCGCAATTGGCTCGTGAAGCTCTAGAAACAAACTGGGTTAAATTAGAAATTCATCCCGACCCAAAATATTTAATGCCGGATCCTCTTGAAACGTTAAAAGCCACTGAAGAATTGGCCAAATTAGGTTTCATTGTTTTGCCTTATATTCATGCTGATCCTGTTTTATGCAAACATCTAGAGAATGTTGGAACTTCAGCAGTAATGCCTTTGGGTTCGCCTATTGGAAGCAATAAAGGTTTAAAAACGATAGATTTCTTAGAAATAATAATTGAACAAAGCAATGTCCCTGTAATTGTCGACGCTGGAATTGGCGCGCCATCTGATGCTGCAAAAGCAATGGAAATTGGTGCCGATGCTGTTTTGGTTAATACTGCAATTGCGGTTGCCGGAAATCCAAAATTAATGGCTGAAGCATTCAAAGAAGCTGTTATAGCAGGAAGAAAAGCTTTTGAAGCTAAAGTTGCCAATCAGCAAAACTTTGCTGTCGCTTCTAGTCCTTTGACGTCTTTCCTTTATCAGTAAATTGATTTTCTCTCGCAGATCTCGCAGATTTGGCAGATAATTTTATGTTGAGACTACTAAATCTATATTATTATGATTTTTTAACCAAGTCTTAAAAAAAGAAGGATTTTTCCTTATTTTTAAATTAAAAAAATATGTCTGAAAATGAGATTTCATATAAAGTTAGAGGAGCAATTTTTAAAGTATATAACACTCTTGGGCCAGGATTATTAGAATCGGTATATGAGAGTGCACTTTACTATCAATTGGAAAAATATGGATTACAAGTAGTTAAACAAATTGATTTACCAGTTAAATATGATGATGTCTATTTAGACATAACTTTTAGGCTAGATATTTTAGTTGAGGATAAAGTAATTATAGAATTAAAATCAGTGGACGAAATAAAACCTATACATTTTAAACAGCTAAATACTTATTTAAAATTGACGAATAAAAAACTTGGATTATTAGTCAATTTCAACTGTGCTAATATCCTTGAAAATATTCATCGTGTTGCTAATAAAATTTAATCTGCACGATCTGCAAAATCTGCGGGAAACAAAATAAAAAATGAAAACATTCAAATCTATTTTTGAGCAATATAATTGGGATGATATTCAATCCCGAATATACCAAACCACATCAAAAGATGTCGAACGAACTTTGGCGAAAACCAAACTCAATCTCGATGATTTTTTGATTCTGATTTCTCCTATTGCACAAAATTATCTGGAAGAAATGGCACAGAAATGCCATGAAATTACCAAGAAACGTTTTGGGAAAACAATCCAAATGTATGCTCCATTATATTTAAGCAACGAATGTCAAAACATTTGCACCTATTGTGGATTCAGTCTCGACAATAAAATCAAACGCAAAACACTGACTGATGGCGAAATAAAACTCGAAGTTGAAGCGTTAAAAAATACAGGTTTTGATCATGTTTTATTAGTGACTGGCGAAGCAAATTATACTGTAAATATCAATTATTTTCTGAATGCCATAAAACAGATTAAAAATGATTTTTCGATTATTTCTGTTGAAGTCCAGCCCCTTTCTACAGAAGATTATCAGCGTTTGCATGATGCTGGAGTTTACTCTGTTTTAGTTTATCAGGAAACGTATCATCAGGAAGTTTACAAAAAATATCACACAAAAGGCAAAAAATCAAATTTTGATTATAGATTAGAAACTCCAGACAGAATTGGAACTGCAGGAATTCACAAAATTGGTTTAGGCGTTTTATTAGGTTTGGAAGATTGGCGAACGGACAGTTTTTTTAACGCTTTGCATTTAGATTATCTTCAAAAGAAATATTGGCAGACCAAATATTCGGTTTCGTTTCCTCGTCTGCGACCTGCCGAGGGAATTATCGAACCTAATTTTATTATGGACGATAAAGATTTGACGCAATTAATCTGTGCTTACAGATTATGGAATGAGGACCTGGAAATATCGATTTCAACAAGAGAAAACGAGAAATTCAGAAACAATATTATTCCAATTGGCGTGACCAATATGAGTGCTGGATCTAAGACAAATCCGGGTGGTTATGTGGTAGATCCTCAGTCTTTGGAACAATTCGAAATCAGTGATGAACGTTCGGCAGAAGAAATTTCAAAAATCATAAAAAACAAAGGCTACGAACCAGTTTGGAAAGATTGGGATAAGAGTTTTGCTTAAAAATTCCAACAATCTAAAATCTAAACTCTGAAATCTGAAATTAAAAAAATGAGTATCATACAAGAATTCCTTCGTTACAACAGACAAACCATTCTACCTGAAATTGGTGATGAAGGCCAGGATAAACTAAAAAAAGCAAGAGTTTTAGTAATTGGCGCCGGTGGTTTGGGCTGTCCTATTTTACAATATATTGCAACCGCTGGAGTTGGCTTTATCGGAATCATGGATTTTGATACAATTGAAATTCACAATCTCCACAGACAGATTTTATATACCGAAAATGAAATTGGAAAACAAAAATCGATTGTTGCCAGAGAAGTAGTTTCGAAACTCAATCCGTTAATAGAAGCTGTTGCAATTAATGAGAAACTGACTTTAGAAAATACTTCTCAAATTATTGAGCAATATGATATAATTGTAGATGGTTCGGACAATTTTATGACGCGTTATTTGGTCAATGACACTTGTGTAAAACTTGGAAAACCTTTGATTTATGGAAGTATTTTAAAATTTGAAGGTCAAATAGCTGTTTTCAATCATAATGGAAGTAAAAATCTTCGCGATTTATTCCCTGAAATGCCAGATCCAAAAGATGTTCCAAATTGTAATCTGAATGGCGTTCTGGGAACTTTACCAGGAATTATCGGTAATATGATGGCGCATGAAACCTTAAAATTAATTTTAGAACTACCAACTTTAAAGAACGAATTGATAATTTTTAATACGTTAAACTGGAACTTTACAAAACTGAATTTCTAAAAAACGATTGTGTCTCCAACTGAAATATTTCCCGTGTTCAAACTCACAATATTGGTTCCAAATAAAACTGAATTATCTACATTTCTGTATTTACTCAACGTTTTTAAAGGTTCTTTTTTTAATCGTCCATTTTCTGGGTCATTGTTAACCATTACACATCTTCCGCAAGGTTTTATGTTTTTAAACTGAACTTCTCCAATTTTGAAATTTGTAAAATCATCTTCTTCGTGAGCCTTTTTTGTTCTTACAACAATGTTTGGACGAAATCTTTTAATGGTGATTTTTTCGTCCAATTTATCATTTAAAAAATCAAGGCTTTCTGTTCCAATTAATAAATAAGGATAACCATCTGCCAGACTTACGTTGAATATTTCTTGTAATCTGGAACTTTCGTGTTTACGAGATCCATTTTTAAGAATTTTGACCAATTTACACTCAAAACCCAAATGCTGACTGAACCATTTTGAAGTTTCATTATTTACCTCAACTACTTCGCTTTTATCATCCCAAACATTTACTTCAAGTATATTTTCTAAAGATTCATCAATAGAAAATTCATGTTTTTGATCCTCAAAAGTAATACTGATTTTTCCACCTTCAATCTGCGGATAAAACTGACTCATAATACGATGTTCTCTTTGAGTGAGCATTTGATTTTCAGCATCAATCAGCATCCATCTTCGGTCGTTTTCAAATCCCATTTCTTCCGTTTTTGCAGACTGAAGACTAATTCCGGCAAGGCTTTTAATCGGATAAATATAAATTTCTGTTACAACATGAATTGTACTCATCTTATTTACTGTTTAAAATAGTCATAAATTCTTCGCGATCAATTTCACGACAGCCTAAACTGTCTAAATGAGGATTATAAATCTGGCAATCCAGTAATTTATAGTTTTCTTTTCTCAGATGATTCACTAAAGATATAAAACCTACTTTTGAAGCATTGGACACTTTAGAAAACATACTTTCTCCACAAAAAATATGGCCCAGATCAATTCCGTACAAACCTCCTACCAAAACCTCATCCTGCCAAACCTCAACCGATTTTGCGATTCCCTGATTATGTAATTCACAATAAGATTCAACTATTTCATCTGAAATCCATGTTCCATCCTGCCCATCTCTTAATATCTGCTGACAGTTTAAAATTACTTCCCTAAAACGAGTATTAAAGGTAACAGTAAAAACATTGCGGTTCAAAATGTTACGCATGCTTTTGGAAACATTCAGTTCATCCAGAAACAAGACCATACGCGGATCTGGAGCCCACCAAAGAATAGATTCTCCTTCATTAAACCAGGGAAATATACCTCTACTATAAGCCAGTTTTAAACGTTCGGGACTTAAATCACCACCGACTGCAAGAATACCTTCTTCATCAGCTTCTGTAACTGGAGGGAAATATAAATTATCAAATAAAAAATACATCTTTTAAAATATTCAATTTTGAAAAATTCCAAAAACGAAATTCCAAATTCCAATTTTTCACAATCTTGAGATGCTGTAAAAGCTCAAAAACAAAATTCCAAATTCCAAATTCAGTTATATGAATTGGAATTTGGAATTTATAATATTGGAATTTAAACCTTTTTTAGAACGGTAAATCGTCTGGTTCGTCGTCACTTACATTTGTTGCCGGAGCAAAAGTTTCTGCTGTTGGCATTGGTGGTGCTTGTGTAGGCGCGGCGTCTGCTAATCTTTCGATTCTCCAACCCTGAATACTATTGAAATATCTGGTTTCTCCTTGTGGATTAACCCATTCTCTTCCTCTTAAATTGATAGAAACTTTTACTGCCTCTCCTTGTTTATAGCTACTCAATAAATCGCATTTGTCTTGTGTAAATTCGATTAAAATATGTTGTGGATACTGTTCCTCAGTAGTAACAACTAATTCTCTTTTTTTGAATGAGGCACTAACTTGCTGCTCTGGGTTTACCACTTTTACTTTTCCTGTAACTTCCATCTTCGTCTATATTAATTATTGTTTCTATTTCTTTTTATTTCTTAGCTAAAAGCACTTTCCATGCCGCTTCTACATCTCCATTATCCAAATATTTTTTGGCTTCTAAGTGCACTTTTTGCTGATCGTCTGAGCTTAAAACTCCTTTGACAGCAAAATTTTCTTTCACAAATATACTAACTTCTTCTTTCGTAGGCAAGGCTTCAATATTTCCTAATTTGCCCAAATCGTTCCCGTCAAAAACGGCGCTTTCTTTTACAAAATTGGGTATGGCATCTACTCCTACTCCCAGTGTTGTCAAGGGTTTTGCCACTTCAAAAAGTCCTTGATTTGATCTTGAATACCAATTATTTCCTAATCGCGAAACCAAATCAATCTTATGCTGATCGATTGCTCCATTCTCATCCAAAATTGATTCGTGAATGTGAATCTTCACTACTTCACATAAAATCAAATTTCCAGCTCCTCCTTCTTCTCCTAACGGAATAATCTGCGTTACCTTGCATTCAAACTGAACTGGAGATTCTTTTACACGATAAGGTTTTACTAAATCTGAAGGAATCTGTGTTAATCCAGCTTTTATAAATTCATTTACTCCGTCACCATATTCTGTACTCGCCAAAGAAGTCTGCTGTACTAAATCAAAATTTACCACATTAATTACCACTTCTCTAGTTGCTTCGGCATTAATTAAAGTATGTTTTATGGTATTATCTCGGACTCTTCGCGAAGGCGAAAAAACCAAAATTGGCGGATTGGCACTAAACACATTAAAGAAACTAAACGGTGACAGATTCGGAATTCCTTTCTCGCTGATTGTACTGGCAAAAGCAATTGGTCTTGGACCTATCGAACTCTGCAGATAGCCCTGCAACTTGGCCGTTGGTATCTCTTTTGGGTTAATGCTGATCATACTTTTTGATTTAAACCAAATCTCATTTTGGTACCTGCAAAAGTATTGAAATCGTTTAATTATGAAAAATAGTTTTGCAGATAAAACTAAAAAACTTTCGGCTTCGGCAAAATATAGAATAGGTATATTTCGTTATATTTATACCACAAAAAAATGAATATGTCTTTTTCTGAAAGAACAAATACAACGCGCTGGATTATAATTTCTATTTGCTTTTTAATCATTTCTCTAATTCTTTGGAATACTTATACTTTCTTCCAAATCTTTAAGAATGAGGAACGTTTGAAGATGAAGCTTTTCGTAAATGCGCAGATTACAATTTTGAATGCCAACGAAAATACCGATGTAGAATTGCCTCTTCAAATTATCAATAATAACACTTCTATTCCGGCTGTAGTAATATTATTTGACAAGGTAGTAAGTGCTACTAATGTTCCTGACGAAGTTCTCAAGGACAAGAAAAAAAGGAACTCTTATCTGAATAGATTAAGAAATGAAAATGAGCCAATCACTTTTGAATATGCGCCCGGAAAATATCAGACCTTATATTACGGGAATTCAGGATTATTAAATAAACTTAAATATTATCCCATTGCCTTATTTCTGATTATTGTTTTGTGTGTTGCTTTGATTTATAATTTTTATAAAAGCACCAAAATGGCAACTCAGAATAAACTTTGGGCCGGAATGGCAAAAGAAACGGCGCATCAAATCGGGACGCCTTTATCGTCTTTAATTGGCTGGGTTGAAATATTAAAAACGGAAGATATCGATCCGTCGATTAGTCTTGAGATCGAAAAAGATATTGAACGTCTTCAAACTATTACAGATCGTTTTTCTAAAATTGGTTCAATACCAGTTCTCGAACCTCGAAATATTATTGAAGAAACCAAAAATGCTTACGAATATCTTCAGTCTCGTTTTTCTAAACAGGTTGCTTTTTCATTCAAAGCACCAGCAGAACCAATTTATGTTATGATAAACCCAACACTGCACAGTTGGACTATCGAGAATCTGGTTAAAAATGCCATTGATGCCATGAAAGGGAGAGGAACTCTTGATCTTCAAATTGAACAGGATGCTTTCAATATTAAAATCAATATAAAAGATTCCGGAACAGGAATTTTGAAAAAACAGTTTAAAACGATTTTCGAACCTGGTTTTACTACCAAAAAACGCGGCTGGGGACTTGGTCTTTCTTTAACTAAAAGAATTGTTGAAGAATACCATAACGGAAAGATTAAAGTTTTGAGTTCTGAACTTGGAAAAGGAACGACTTTTCAAGTATCTTTCAATAAAAAAGTGCAGTAAAATTTTTACTGCACTTTTAGTTATTTTTTGTCAAACAGAGCGAAGTCGAAGTCTTTACAAATTTGATTGAATATCTTTTGCCAAAGTTTCAAACTCTTCTTTTGTAAGCGAAACTTTATTGATAAAACGCATTTCATCCATTTCATTTAAAGGAATCAAATGTACGTGTGCGTGAGGCACTTCAAGTCCAACTACAGCTACACCTACTCTTTTACATGGAACTGTTTTTTCTAAAGCCGCAGCAATCTTTTTAGAAAACTTCATTAAACCTAAATACAACTCTTCATCCATATCAAAAATCTTGTCGATTTCTTGTTTTGGAATACAAAGTGTATGTCCTTTCGCATTGGGATTTACATCTAAAAAAGCTAAATAATTTTCGTCTTCAGCAATTTTATAAGCTGGAATTTCTCCGTTTACTATTTTAGTGAATATTGAACTCATTGTTTTTTGTTTAATTGTTTCAACTAAAGTTAGTCTCTTGTAATTTCAAGAATTTCAAATTTCAAAACTCCATTTGGAACTGTAATCTCTGCTACTTCTCCAACAGATTTTCCTAGTAAACCTTTACCAATAGGAGATGTTACAGAAATTTTACCTGTTTTTAAATCAGCTTCACTTTCTGCTACAAGAGTATATTTCATCTCCATTCCGTTACTTTGGTTTTTGATTTTTACATTTGATAAAACCAAAACTTTAGAAACGTCTAACTGAGACTCATCAATTAATCTTGCATTAGCATATACTTCTTCCAGTTTAGAAATTCTCATTTCTAATAAACCTTGTGCTTCTTTTGCTGCATCATATTCCGCATTTTCAGACAAATCACCTTTATCTCTCGCGTCTGCAATATCTTGAGATGCTTTTGGACGCATTACACTTTTTAAGTGCTCCAATTCATCTTTTAACTTTTTTAGTCCTTCTGCTGTATAATAAGATACTTTACTCATAACTTCATCGTTTATATAAATACAAAAAATCCCATCGCGACGGGATTTTCTTACCACAAATATACTATAATTTTTAATAGTACATAATTATATGTTAATCATATAGATTTCAAATCTAAATAAATTATTTTTGTTTCACTAATTCTTATTCAAATAATGAAAAAAATCTGGTTCTTTATCGCATTTACCGCTGTTTTATTCTCTTGCAGTGACAATAACAGAAGCAATAACAATCCGTATATTCCGAATTATTCTATAAACGCTTATCTGGATACCAACCTGCCGACTTACAATAAACTATTGTACCCAAGTAATCCTGTTTATGTTGCCAATTATGGCGCGAAAGGAATTATAGTAATGAAAACCGGAGAAGGAACTTATACCGCTTTTGACGCCGCATGTCCAAACCAGGCGCTTACCTCCTGCACTGCTATGACAATTGACGGAATTTATGCCGAATGCTCTTGCGATAAAGCTCGATATAACTTATTTACCGGACTCGGAGAAAAAGAATACCCAATGAAACAATATCGTGTGGAATTTTCTGGAAGCGTAGTCCACGTATATAATTAAATCTACAATTTATAAGATATAGAAAACATAATAGCTCTTGGTAAAATATATGTCGACTGTTCACTTATCATATAATCTGAGAACTTGTTGCTATATTTTTTCTTTATATCTAGCAAATTTGCGACACTTAACTGAAAACCAAAAGGATTATTTTTTTTCTGATAAAATAAGGATGTATTTATCATGTCATAAGAGTTGGATTGTTTTTGATTATCCGTATTTTTGAGATAATCATAATCGATTTTGTATTTCCAGAATTTAAAAAATACAGCTTCAAATGCTCCTGTTAATACATCTGACTGAAAATGAGATTTTGTTATTCCAGAAAAACTACTGAACCCTTTATTGTAACCAACACTAAAAACCGGCCATTTTTTATAGGCTGTTTTAAAAACTAAACCAATATTCTGGCTGTCTCTGTTGTTTATTGTTACAATTTCATTTATCGTTTGTGAATATTCAAACCAAGATAATCTTGCATTCAATTTAAGATTGAATCGGTAAATACGTTTAGAAAAAGAACCACTAAAACCAATATCAGTTTCAGGATTATCAGTCAAAATTGGAGTATTAAACTGGTTTATCCCATCCAAATCTACTTCATTGCGAATAACTTTTGTTTTTTTAGAATAATTCAGCATTCCATTCCAAGTAATTCCACGATATGAATTCATTTTTGAATAAAACAAACTAGCTGAATGGTATTTTTCATTTTCCAGTAATGCATTTCCTTTAAAAACTGAATTATAATATTGTAATGTATACCTGTCTGCCAATTGATTGGCAACTGGAAATTTATTCTCTAATTTATACGTAAAATTTATGGATTCAGAATTATTAAATTCATAGTCACTATTCCATTGTGGCTGAAAAAGTGTTTTTGTAACAATATAATCACTATTATTTTGAATCGTATTTAGATCATACCTGTGTAAATACAAACCTGGCTTGTTAACCCATTTTCCTATTCTGAATTTATATTCCAAACCTACATAAACATCATTCAATTGGTATTTAATGTCATTACCAAAACCTGCTAATGCAAAGTCATTTACAGAACCATCTGTTAGAATTTGTTTTTCTGCTGTTTGAAAAGTTGATGATTCATAATTATTACCAATGTTGGTATATAGATGATTGTTGTTATTTATAATCCAGTAATGTTTGAAAAGTGCATCTATACTGTTTCCTTCTGATTTTTTTATTTGGCTGATTGTATAACTGTCATCTTTTTCTAAAGGAATTAATCCCTGCAGAAAAGGCTGATCTGTAAACCAATTGTTGAGTGGTGTAGTTTTATTATAAGCCTGATTAACAACAAAAGTGGTAGTATGATTTTTATTATACCTTTTATGCCATTCAATATACTGTTTTACAGAAACATTATCGGCTTGGTTTATGGTTTCAAAAACAGAAGATCCTAAATTTGTTACAGAATTTAAAGTACTCATCAGATCATTTGTACTTGATTGATATTGTCCGTTGTAATACCATTTTTCTTTATTAGATGGCGAATAATCAAGCTTTACATTTCCAATACCAAGTATAGCATTATTTTTTGCATTTCTGCCTTTATTCTCAAATGCTACAGCAGTGTTGTTTAAATATTCAATATTATTTTCAATTCTTGAAGCCATTAAAACTTTAGAAAATATTCCAAAACCCGAAACAGAAAGCTTATCAGAAATATCATGACTTATATTAAAGGCACCAAATTGTGATTTGTTTTTCAAAACATCGGTATTGTCATTAGAAAAAGAAGACAAATTAGACAGTGATTTCCTGCCTGATAGGAAACTACTTACTCCGCCTCCAAACCGCATTAAATCATCAAATGTAAATGTACTTTTACCAATAGAATTGGCATCGCCTATAAAACTTACATTTGTTTTTGGACTGTAATAAAACAAAGCTGTATGTGCCAAATAAAAACCGTTGTCGCCTGCTCCTACCTCTGCTCCAGCTTCTACATCTCCAAAAACAAATTTCTTTTTTTCTTCTTTAAGTTTAACATTCATAGCCAAATCATCACTGTCTGAAACCTGCTTCATAAAACCTACTTCATTAAAATGATCTATGACTTCAATTTTATCCAAAGCATCTGCAGGAATATTTTCTACAGCCAGTTTAGAACCGCCACCAAAAAATGATTTTCCTTCTATTAGCATTTTGGTTACTTTTTTACCTTGTACCGTTACCCCTCCGTTTTTATCGACCTCAACACCAGGCAGTTTTTCAAGAACTTCTTTCATCTTGCGTTCGTTTCCATTCGCAAAACTATTAACATCAAAAACCAGAGTATCTTTTTTAACTACAATAGGTTTGAACTCGTGTTTGATGACGATTTCTTTGAGGTTTTCTCCGGTTGCTTTGAGATGAAAATCGTGTACATTTATATCTGAAGATGATTCCAGAATAAAAGTTTCTTCAACATAACCAATATACGAAACTGTGATTTCATATTTCACTTCCTTTTCAAGCTCTAATCTGTAACGTCCTTTGTTATCAGCAATAGCAAATTTTAAACTTGCTTTTTCCTGTAAAGGTTTAGCAATTACATTTGCAGATTCTAAAGGTTTTGATGTTTCATCGGAAACTACTCCGATAAAGTTTTTTGATTGAGAATATGAGAATGAAAAAATAAGCAAAAAAAGGAAGATAAAATATTTCATATCAATATTGTTGCGCCATTACACTTTTACGATATTCTTCTTCAGTAATGGTTTTCCCACGCGGAAATTCTATTTCTTTTTTTAAATCAAGAAAAGATACTTCAGTAGCATAAAATGTAGTTTTGCCTTCTTCCAATTCTAAAATTAACCCTGGCAAACCATAAAACTCCTTAGGCCCAAAATGATAAGGCAAACTTGGTGCAAACCAAGCTATTACCGAAATGTTTTTTTCTTCTCCTTTCATATTTATAATTACTTTATTGCAAATTGCTTTATAACATAGATAATCATCGACCATCTTGCTTTCTTTTAGAATTTCCCAATTTAAAGATTTGAAAGGTTTTCGAATTAGAATTCCTTCTTCCGTTTGTAACAAATAATTTTCTGCATCTTGATCTAAAAAGTAGCTATTAGGAGTTGTCAGAAAACCTGAAGCTATACTTTCAACAAGTTTTTCTTTATAAGAAGGTTGTGCTAATTTTTCTATTTTTGTAAAACTTGATTTGTTTTTATTGAATTCTAAAATAAAAGATTGTTTTCTGGCATTTTCTACTATCAACTTATTCAATAAAAGAGATTTAGGGTCCTTCAAATTTGACTCAATATCTTGTGTCAGTACATTGTATATAATCTTTCCTGAAGAAATCTGGCTATGCAAATTTAAACAGCAAAGACAAATGATAATTAGGATATTCTTTTTCATAACATAATTATAAAAAACAAGTCTTAATCAAAGACCATTTAACTTATCAAAAGCTTCTTCCATTTCTTTTCTACTTAAAATTTTTATTTTGTTTAATACTTTAATATCAAAATCCTGTTCACTTTGAAGGTTGATATTTTTTACACCAAAAACGGCATTTCTTACCTGAAGCTCCAAAATTAATCCTGGCAAATTCCCATAGCCTATTGGCCCATAAGAATAGGGCAATGCAGGACAATACCAAGCCGTAACAGGATGATTAAAAACTTTTGCACCATATTCAACCTTGTAAATATTGGTTGCTTTATAGCACAAATAATTATCTATTAGTTTGGTTTCGTTAGTTAAAGCCCAGTCTGTTTTTAAATCTTGCGATGTATAAACATTTTCTCCTAACTGTGAATGCTGTTCTAAAACCTTATCCTTTAAGCTATAAACAATTCCTCCATAATGTAACATCCCAAGAGCAAATCCATTTACGCCTCTATTAATATCACTCTCTAAATTTTCTTTATTAAAAAATTTAGCTCCATTCTCTGTTATAATCAATTGAAATGTTATTTTATAACAATCAGCCATAGCTTTATCAAGAAGATTTTTGTATAATACATTATTCCCAAATAATCCCTCTTCTTTCTCAATCCTTGCACTATAGTCAACAGTAATCTTTTTACTTTGCGCATTAGCTGTGAATGACAAAAACAGAACTAAAAAAAATAATTTTCTGCAATATTTCATCTTTTTGAATTATTAGAATTCTTCTCATCATTATACCTTGTAATAATTCCATCCAGCTCTTTTTCGGAAAGTATTTTACCTTTTTTCAATTTGGGTACTTCAATCTTTTCTTCTGGATTTATTGAGATTGTTTTTACTCCAAATACTGCGTCTTTTGTTTGAAGCTCCAAAATAAGCCCTGGCAGATTACCAAATCCTGCAGGTCCAAAAGGAACATTTATTTCAGGACAATACCATGCTGTAATTGGAAATCTAAATGTTTTTTGCGGTGCAACTCTTACTATTTCTGTAGTAGCTTTATAGCAAACAAATCTGTCTATTTTTTTTGTTTCATTATGCAAAATCCAATTCTTCTCTGTTTCTTTTTTTAGAATTAGATTATTTCCTAGGTATCCTAAGTTTACATCACTGTAAACACTATCCTTTGTCTGCCAAATTTCTCCACTAAACTCTATTTTTAGTTTAGCAAATACTGTTTCATTAGATTTATCATATTTGTACTTTTTATTAATATCAAAGTACGCATTATAGGAATCAAAAATTAGATTAAAATCGAGTTCTTTTACTCTGTCCATTAATCCGGGAGCTATACCTTGAGACATTTTATCTAGATTACTTTCAGTTTCTACCGGTGTAACACTATAAACAACAGACCCATTTTTTATTTGAGAAAACGATACATTAAAAAAAAGGCAAAAAAATAATAATGTTAATTTTTTCATGCTTCTTTTTTTGTAAGGAAAGAATGAAAATTTAGATATAAAAAAGAGCTTACTAAATTTGCTACTATCTCCCCATATTTTCATATTCTTTTGCTAATCTTTTTTGATGTTCTTCCTCAGTAATATACTGAACCGTTGGCGGATCAAATTTTACTTTAGGATTCTCAACATTAAATTCAATCTTAACAATATAAAAATGGATTCCTGATGCTCCATAATTTGCCTCTAAAACCAATCCAGGCAAACCGTCTAATCCTAATGGCCCAAAAGATGACGGTATTTGTGGAGTAAACCAAGCTTCAGCACTAAACACATCTGTTGAGTTTCTTCTCATATTAAAATCATTCCATCTACAGATTGCTTTATAGCAGGTATAATCATTTATTTTTTTTGTTTCAGAGGTAATTTCCCAATTGTATTGATGATAAGGAAGAATTATATTCAAATTTTCCCCTCCTAATTCTTCAAAACGTGTTTTCTTTTGGTTTACCACATCATTATAATATTTATCACTCACTAATACGGCTTCTTTTAAATAATCAAAATCCCTATTTAGTAGTGGCTTTTCTATCAAACTAAACACACTTTTGTTTTTTGTGAAAGTAAGTTCGCACTCTACTTTATCTCTTGCAAAATTTTCTTTAACGATGCCTTCCTTTTGCTCTTTTGTCAGTCCTCTATCAGAAGGAATTGCGTATGGCACTAGTTTGTAAAGAACTTTAGTTATTGATTCTGACTGAGAATATATGATGTTATTAAACAAAATAAAGAGAAAAAAAATGTTCTTTTTTAAAATTACTTTCATTAATATTTTTATTTAAAATCAAGCAAATTTATCTAACAAAGATAAATTTGCCTGAAGGGTTTATAAATTCTTAAAATAATTTATTCTTGAAAAACTATCAGCTCTTCAAAGAAAAATTCTTCTTCCTCTAATGGCACCATCATCATAGATGACATTTCGCACTCCATTTTATAAATCTGGTAGATTTTATTATATTGACCAGAGCTGTAGCATCCCCTACCATCAGTTTCTCTCTTGCTTTCATCAGCATTTGTTTTTGTTGCAGCATATCCTGAGCAATCTTTTAAAACTTCAGCTGTTTTTGCTGTTGAAATTGAACTAAACATCACTACTGCAAAAGCAGTAAAAATTAATTTTTTCATAATTAAAATGGTTTAAAATTTATAATTCTGTTATTGGTTAACCAATTCAAACATCTAAAATTAATTTAAACAAAATAAGAAAAAACCTATTTTTAACATTTAATTAACAAGATTTTATGTTAAATAAGATAAATACTTTTAATCATCACTAGTACTTTTTAGATTTAAAAAATCTAAACTAATTATGACAAGTATTAAACAAAAAAGCCCGAAAGTGTAAATAACACCTTCGGGCTTTTCTCATTATTTAAAAAAGTTTTAAAACTTCAACGTCAAACCAGCTAAGAAATTAATTCCTGCCTGTGGATAATAGTATGGATAAATATCCCACATGGCTCCGTTTGAAACATATTTTTTATCTAAAATATTATTCACCATTCCGGTAATGGTAATTGATTTGAAAATAGCATTTGGTCTTATTTCGTAAGAAACATTCAAATCGTTTACAAAGTAATCTGCCAGTTTAGCCGAAGGCAATTCGATGTTATTCATATATTGTTCTCCAACATATTTCTGTAACAATGATATATATAATCTTTCGATTGGTTTATATACAATAACGTTTCCAGCAATTACTTCCGGAGAATAAGCAATTTTAGTTGTTCCGTAAAATTCACCGTCAACAGCTAAGTCAACATTTTTGTTACTGCTCAAAGTAAAATTAGGTCTTAATGTGAATTTTTCTGAAAGTGCAATTGTAGCATCAACTTCAAGACCTAAACGATAGCTCTTGTCGGTATTGGAACGAATTGGGTTTCCAACATCATCCAATCTTCCTGTCAAGATTAACTGGTCTTTGTATCCCATATAATAAACATTCGAATTCAATTGAAATTTCTCTGAATTGAATCTCCATCCTAATTCAAAATCATTTAGTTTTTCTGGTTTTACATTTCCGCCTTCGTAATCTGTTCTGTTTGGTTCGCGGTTCGCACGAGCATAAGAGAAATAAAGCGTGTTTTTTTCATTAAAAGCATAGTTTAAACCAGCTTTTGGATTAAAGAAATTGAAAGTATCATCAACCAAACCGGTTTCTGCACTATTGGCCTGATAACGAACTCTTCTGTATTGCAAATCTCCGTAGAAACTTAATTGATCTGTAAACTGATAATTTGCTTTCGCGAAAATATTACCGTCTGTTTTTGTGGAGAAATCATCATAGTAATGATCTCCCAATTCTGAATTTGCAGAATTTCGAGCCCAGATTACTTTTCCATAATGATCGCCTTCGTATTTATTCCAGGCTCCGCCCACAATAACATCCAGTTTTTCGTCTTTATATTTTGCAGAAAAAGTGGTTCCGTAAAAATCGTTATCCAACCATTTTTGACGAATTAAATCAGTTCCCGGAACTAATTCGCCTAAATCATTCTCAACCATTTTTGTAGATTCAATTGGGCCATATCCTGCAATTGGCTCATCATATTTATAATTCTCAAAATAACCTTTTCCTTTGGTATAATGGAATGCCAGGTTAGTACTCCATTTATCAGAAATAGATTCGCTCCAGTGTAATTGGTAATGATCCTGATTGTAATTATCTGTTTCGTTATCATAATAACGAATGTTTCCAAGTTCATCCTTATATTCTCCCGCAGAATTATAAGTACGGTTTGTGTTTAATGTTTCTCCGTCTATTCCGTTCCAGGCCTGATAAGTTTTTTGAGTTCCTCCAAAAACCAATGCTTTAATCAAAGTTGTTTTTCCAACATAAGTTCCCTGCAGAAAATACGATTTCAAGTCAGAACTCGCACGATCTACATAACCATCCGATTTAATTGTAGACAAACGTCCGGCAAGTTCAAAATGATCATTCATTAAGCCCGTACTGAATTTTACAGTATTTTTATTGGAATTGAAACTTCCAAAAGAACTCGAAATTTCTCCTGTAGCTTTAGTTGCATAACTATCTGTAAGCATGTTTAAACTTGCGCCAAAAGCTCCGGAACCATTTGTAGAAGTTCCAACTCCGCGCTGCAATTGCAGACTCTCCACAGAAGAAGCAAAATCGGGCATATTAACCCAAAAAGTTCCCTGACTTTCCGCATCATTGTACGGAATTCCGTTTATGGTCACATTTACCCTTGTAGCATCACTACCACGGACTCTAATTCCGGTATAACCAATTCCGCCTCCCGCATCAGAAGTTGTTACTACAGATGGTAGATAATTCATCAGAACAGGAATATCCTGACCCAAATTTCGGAATTTGATTTCTTTTTTATCCATATTACTAAACGTAACCGGAGTTTTTGTCGTAACACGAACTGCAGAAACTAAAACCTCATCCAGAGAATTTACTTTTGTTGAATCTTGCTGCTGTGCAAAAGAAATTAGAGTAAAGAAAATAGAGAATAGAGTAAAGAAAATAGATTTGTTGCTTAGCTTTGCAACTTTGCAACTTTGTAACTTTGTAACTTTAAAAAGTGTTTTCATTCGTAAAGAATTACGAATAAAAGGGGGAATTATTCTTTTGTTAAATTAATAAATGTGTTTCACGACAAAATAAAGTGTGCACGCTCGATAGTGTCGTTTTTCCCTTAGCAACATTACTCGCTCAGGTTCTTTGGGTATGATCTCAGCTCGTTATTTAGAGCACCCCTTTGAGACAGTGCAAATATAAAAAAGTATTAAGATAAATGTATTAAGTATTAAGATTTTTAGTCTTTGAGTTTTCTTAATACTTAATTCTATGGTCTTAATACTAAAAATCTGGTTTTCTACGCGATTGTTTTAGATCAGAGATATTTTTTTTATCCTTTATTCTTTTCTTAATTACTGATTTTGGAACTTTTGTAGCTTTTCTAATTTTTGGAACATACAATCCTTTTTTGATTAGTTCTAAAAATCTTTTGGTAACAATTTCTTTATTTTTAAGCTGGCTTCGGTCTTCATCGCAGTTTAAAATCAGGATGTTTTCAGTTGTTAGACGAGCACCAATATTGGTTTGCAAAAGTAATTTCTCTTCTTCAGCTAAAGCTTGCGAAGCACTAATATCAAAGCTCAAAACGACTTTAGACGAAACTTTGTTTACGTTTTGCCCGCCAGACCCGCTGCTTCGAACAGCTTTAAAACTTAATTCTGATATGATTTTTTCTGCATCCATATTATTGTGGCTGATGTGCCGCTTTCAGTAAATCATTTACTGTTTTTACCGGATTAAAAGTGATCAAAGGAACCGCAACGAAAACAGTCAACCAATTTGCCATAGATCCGTTCCATAAGCCTGGTAATTCGTAACTTCTTACGGTTTTACCATCAACACTTTTCTCTACTATAAATCCCGCATTTTGATCTACAAAACGTAACAAATTAAATTTCTCGTTTTTATAATTTTTAGTTGCACAAACTAAATCAACCGGATTAAAATGTGTTGCTGCTTCCAAAACGGCAAGCTGTTTTTTATTAGTCAAATCGACCTGAGAAGTTTCAACAATTTGCTGAGAAGAAACTCCCTTATCATTGATTACCCAAAAAGGCCCTCCTCCTGGTTCTCCTTCATTTTTAACCATTCCGCAAACACGAATTGGCTTATCCAACAATTCTTTTATTTTAGTGATTTTGTTTTCAAAAGTAAACTTATTGAAATCATCATTCATTTCAATACTTAGCTTTTCCTTTAGAAAAAGAAGAATATCTTCTAAATAATTGTCATTAATTTCATTACGATCAATAGTATGCAGACATGAAAAAACCTTTTGCTGCATCTCGATTAATATTCCTGCCAATGCTTTTTTATACAATGTAATTTCCTCGATATGATTCTGGATTACGTTATCGATATTTTTAATGAAAATAATATCAGCATCGAGTTCATTTAAATTTTCGATTAAAGCGCCATGTCCGCCGGGTCTGAAAATTAAATTTCCACTTTGGTCTTTTACCAATTTATTGTTCGCATCAATAGTAATCGAATCTGTGCTTTTATTTTGGTATGAATATCCAATATTAATATCGATTCCTGAAGGCTTCTCAATCTTATCTTTAACCTCAAGAACCGCTTTTTCAAACAAATCCTGATGTATTTCGGAAACCGTAAAATGCAGATGAGATACATTTTTTGAAGATGCATAATGCACACATTCATTTAAATGTTCCTCAATCGGATTGGCAATATGTGTTTTATATAAATGAAAAGGCAAAACTGCTTTTGGTTTGTTTGCCGAATTAAAATGATCCGGAGAAAGCAACAGTTTTATAAAATAGTAGTTTTTATAATCTCTTTCTAAATTTTCAAAATCAGGATAAATTTCTCTTAGTTTTTTATCTACTGTTTCAAAAAAAGGAAACTTCTCCATTCCTACAATAAAAATGGCAAGTTCTTTATCATTTTTTCTATTGATATAAGCGTTTATTGTTTCTTTTGAGATGTCAAAATCATTTAAAAATGCAGTCAAAAACTTATACATTCTCGTAGCTGCTCCAGACGCAGGAACAAACTTCTTAATCTTAAACTGCTCTTTTTGAGTATCAAAAAATAATGCCTTTTCCTGAAACTCATTTTGAGACAGACTCAAAATTCCGTCATTAATGGTTGCCGGTCTTATCAGACTGCTTTTTGCAATTCCTTTTTCAAAATTCTTTAATTGTTTTAAAATAGTATCAAAAGAAATTCCTCTATTATATATCTGAACAAAATCATCTGATGAAAAATCATTTTCTTTTGCCAGAGCTAAATCATTTATAATCGAAACCGCTTTCTTCAATCGACATTCCTTATCTCCTGAAAGCGTTATATAGGGCTTTTGGGTATCAATCAAAGTTTGTTTAAAAACAGAGAAGACAGTTTCTCTTCCTTCCGGAGAATCCCTAATATCATCTTTTTCCCAAGGAACATCAATATCTGTTAGAAAAAATAAATCATACTCATGCTTTTTTGCCGCTTCATCTAAAAGCGGATCGCAAAAACCATAATACATCTCAGAAAAAACTTTGGTTACCATCAAATTGGTGTCACAAAACAAGTATTTATTTGCTGTTTCCAATTTTTTGTTTTCTAATGCAGTTTGCCCGTAAGCAATAGGCATCATATCATCTGCTACACAGATATGCTTATTTTCTTCCCATTTTTCTTGTAAATAATCACGTGCAAACTCAGGAACCCATTCGGTTTTATAGTAATCTGCAAGTTGTTTTGCCAGTGTGGTTTTCCCCGTACTTTCAGGTCCAAACAAAGCAATTTTTATGATAGCTGTTTTTTGCTGTCTAAGATCTTTCTCCATTCTAAATAAGCTGAAATAGCCAAAATTGTAAAAATTATATACTGAAGTGACAGCATCCCTAAACCACGATAGGCATAGAGCGGTACAACAATAATATCACCAATAATCCAAAGTGTCCAGTTTTCTATTTTCTTTCTGGCCATATACCACATTCCTGCGAAAAATATTCCCGACGAAATCATATCAACATAATTGTCCGGATGGATTTCGTAGTCAAAATATTTATAAATCCCGAAAACTACAAAAACGGTTACAATAAACAGTAAGATTCCAATTATTTTTTCATTAAAAGTTGTACGAGTAATTGGAAGGTTGTCTTCAACGGTTCCTCCTTTTGCCCAAACATACCATCCGTAGATACTCATAATCGAAAAATAAGCATTGATAATCATATCTCCAATGTACCCTGCTATGTAAAGCAGATAAACCGAGATGACCGTAGCTATTAAACCTGTTGGGTAAACCCAGATATTTTCTTTTTTAGCAAACCAAACGCTTAAAATTCCAAAAACAAATACTAAAAACTCCAAAGCAATATGCCATAAAGTAGCATTTTTATAACTATCCAGAAAAAAATCGATCATCTTGTGGTATTTAAAGGCGTTTAGTTTTATTTATAAATCAAAAAAATGACTGTTATTTTCAAAAGCTGTACCAATCACAACCAAATCTGCACCGGCATTATATGCTTTTTGAATTCCCTGTAAATCTATAATTCCACCACCAACAATAACAGGAATTGCAATATTTTGCGAAATGAGTTCAATCATTTCTAATGGAACTGGCTGTTTCGCACCACTTCCGGCTTCCAGATAAATCAACTGATTTCCTAACATTTCTCCTGCCTGCGCAGTAGCGAGAACCAAATCTAGATTATCGCGACTTAAAGGTTTTGTTTTACTTACACGCGCAACAGCAGTTTCATTTCCGCTTTCAATCAAAATATATCCTGTCGAAATAACTTCAAGATTCGTCTTTTTTAATATTGGAGCAGCCTGAACCTGATATTCTATTAAATAATCCGGATTTCGTCCCGATAATAATGATAGAAACAAAATAGCATCGGCCTGTGGCGAAATCTGCGAAGGATCACCGGGAAACAAAATCACCGGTAAATTTGTTTTTTGCCTTAATACAGAAATCAATTCTTCTAAAATATTGGTTTGAACAATACTTCCGCCAACAAAAATATGGGTAGCAGGTGACTGATTGATTTTTTCAATTAAATGCTCCAAACTTTCAAGCACAATTTTATCGGGGTCCAAAAGTACTGCGAGTAGCTTTTGCCCGTTATTTTTTGCTTCTAAAATTTGTTGGCGAATTGTTGTTATTTCTTCCTGCATCGTGGGTGTAAAAGTAAAAGTTTTTTAGTGCAGAAGAACTATTATGAATGAATTATATTTGTAAACTCTCTGTTAACAATAAAAGAAAAACTTTATGATCGCAGTTGAATTATTGGAGAAATACGGTGTAGTAAAAAAATCTTTCCAGAAAAATGATATTGTTTTTGAAGAAGGAACCCTGCCAACACACTATTACCAGATTATTTCAGGCGAAATTAAAATGTGCAATTACAATGATGACGGACGAGAATTCATACAGGGAATCTTTTACAAAGAACAATCTTTTGGAGAACCGCCTTTGTTCTTAAACCAAAAATATCCTGCCAATTCAATTGCCGTTGAAGACAGTCAGATTCTTTTAGTTCCAAAATCAAGTTTTATAAAATTGCTGGAAGAAAATCCGATAATCAGCATCAAAATAATCGAAAATCTTGCACAAAGATTGTATTACAAATCGGTTATGGCGGCCGAAATTTCTACACACGAACCGGAACACCGTGTTTTAAAATTAATAGATCACGGAATTGCTTATTTCAATTTCCAAAAAGAAGCCGATGGTTATTTAATCAATTTTACCCGACAGCAGATTGGAGATTTGACCGGTTTACGGGTAGAAACAGTTATCAGAGCCATTAAAGCTTTGGAAAAAAAGGGTGAATTAAAGATAATTAATCGAAAAGTATACAGATAAAAAAGTTCTCGTTTTATGATTTTAATCATAAAATGCAGTTGTATTGTGACCGTATCTTTGTCCTATAAAAATCTGAATATCATGACACTATATCAAACCACATTCGACATTTTCAATAGAAATTATATGGGTTCTGCTGCAATGGCAGTAATTGGACAAAGCTGTTTAGGAGGCGCTGCAGCAATGTATGTTTTGGCTAACGGAACTTCAATTCCTCAAATGATTCAATTAGGCATTATTGTTTTAGCTTGTGTTTTCGCAAACACTTCAATTTTAGCGCAAATGAAACACAAAGTAGTCTTCAACCTTATTGCACTAAGCACATTCATAAGTATTTTGTTTATACTTTTAAATTGTTTTGTATTTTGAAAAAGCAAATAGAAAACAGAGAAGATATTTCATTCTTAGTAAATCAGTTCTATTCTAAAATAAGAGCCGATAAGGAAATCGGCTTTTATTTTAATGAAATGATTACCGATTGGGATTTGCATCTGGAAAAACTAACCGATTTTTGGGAAACCAATTTATTTGCCGTTCGCAAATACAAAGGAAATCCTCATGCGGTTCACAATGAAGTCGACGCACATTTTGACGAAAAAATAACAGCAAACGAATTCGGAATCTGGCTCAATCATTGGGCGCAGACTTTAGACGAACATTTTGAAGGCGAAAATGTAGAAACCTTAAAACGTCGTGCCAGAAAAATGAGCACTTTTTTGTATATGAGCATGTTTCAGCACAGACAAAAAGAAAGTGAAGTTTAAAATTCTTTTATTTTTTTAAAGGCTTACGATTTACTTTGCAAAGATTCCTCTTTCCTCAGAATGGTAAATTTTCAAATTTGGAATTTGGAATTGAGAATTTGGAATTTTATTTCTCAAAAGCATAAACTAAAGTAAAAGTTCCCTCAAAATTATCCGATTTGATTTCCTGATAATGCACATCAAAATCTTTAATCAAATCATCAAAATGAAGACTTGCCTGCGTTTGGGTTTTATCTAAAGAAAAATCTGTGACCCTTATATGATCTTTAAAACTAATCCCTTTTTCATTTCTGATTTTAAAGATTGCCTCTTTGGCACCCCAGATAACGGTAAGTTTTTTTATGTATTCTTCTGTAAATTTCGGTTCTAAATAATCACATTCATAATCCGTAAATTTATCCGCAATTTTCTGAATCTTTTCGCGCTGTAATTCCATATCAATTCCAACCTTTTTGTGGCTTATAATAATAGCTGCAAAATGATAAGAATGCGTAATTGATATATGATTATGACAATCAAAATAAGGTTTCCCAAACTCATCATAATGTAAATCCTTATCAGTAAAACCCATTTCCTGAATCAGCATTCTTACACTCAAAAAAGCACGCTGATGCATCTGCGATTTCATTCCGTCCAGTCTGCGCTGTGTCTTTTCTTTTAATGTAACCTGACTATACAGTTCATCAAAAGATTCTGTAATTTCCCAAATTAAGATTTTAGTCGTTTCGTTAAATTGTATGGTCTGAAATAAAGGCATTACTTTTTAATTGTAAATTATAAATAGTGAGTGGTTAATTTAAACCAGATAAATGATATAAGAAAATATAACTGTTGGTTCAAAAAATGTATTAGTAAATATAAGCAATTCACTACAAAGGTAATAGTTTCAGAATCTTTTTTAAATGAACTTGCATTACTTATATGGTTTAATCAAGATTCACAAACTAACATTCTAGAGATTAAGAAATTAAAGATTTCACAAATCTTAGAGAAATTAGTAAAAATAAAAAGCTATTCCTTAAATTTGCAAAAATTTTACACCCGAGCCCTGAAAGGCGAACGGACGAAGTAATTATACAAATATAATATTTAAACTATAAATGAGTACAACGACTACGCCTTATGTGGCTTACAAAGTAAAAGACATTTCTCTCGCTGCTTGGGGAAGAAAAGAAATTGAACTAGCTGAAGCTGAAATGCCAGGTTTAATGGCGCTTCGTGCTGAGTACAAAGACGAACAACCTTTAAAAGGTGCTCGTATTGCCGGATGTTTACACATGACTATTCAAACTGCAGTTTTAATCGAGACTTTAATTGCTCTTGGTGCAGAGGTTACTTGGTCTTCTTGTAACATTTTCTCGACTCAGGATCAGGCTGCTGCTGCTATTGCTGCTGCCGGAATTTCAGTTTACGCTTGGAAAGGTCTTGACGAAGAATCATTTGACTGGTGTATTGAGCAAACTTTATTCTTTGGTGAAGACAGAAAACCATTGAACATGATTTTAGATGACGGTGGAGATTTAACTAACATGGTTATCGATCGTTACCCGGAATTAGTTCCTGGAATTAAAGGTCTTTCTGAAGAAACTACAACTGGTGTTCACAGACTTTACGAAAGAGTAAAAGCTGGAACTTTACCAATGCCTGCAATCAACATTAACGACTCTGTTACTAAATCTAAATTTGACAACAAATACGGATGTAAAGAATCTGCTGTAGATGCTGTACGTCGTGCAACTGACTTAATGTTAGCTGGAAAAAGAGTGGTAGTTTGTGGATACGGTGACGTTGGAAAAGGAACTGCAGCTTCTTTCAGAGGTGCTGGTTCTATCGTAACAGTTACTGAAATCGATCCAATTTGTGCTTTACAAGCTGCAATGGACGGTTATGAAGTTAAAAAATTAAACACTGTAATTGCTAATGCTGATATCATCATTACCACTACAGGAAACAAAGATATCGTTCTTGGAGAGCACTTCGAACAAATGAAAGACAAAACTGTTGTTTGTAACATTGGTCACTTCGATAACGAAATTGATATGGCTTGGTTAAACAAAAACCATGGTGCATCTAAAATCGAAATCAAACCACAAGTTGACAAATACAACATCAACGGTAAAGATATTATCATCTTAGCTGAAGGTCGTTTAGTAAACCTTGGTTGTGCTACAGGTCACCCAAGTTTTGTAATGAGTAACTCATTTACAAACCAGACTTTAGCTCAAATCGAATTATGGAACAACAGCGCAGCTTACAAAAATGAAGTTTACATGTTACCAAAACATTTAGATGAAAAAGTTGCTGCTTTACACTTAGCAAAATTAGGCGTTGAACTTGAAGTTTTAAGAGAAGATCAGGCTGCTTATATTGGTGTTGAAGTTCAAGGTCCATTCAAACCGGAATACTACAGATACTAAATTAATTTAAGATTGTAGATCTTAGATTTTTAATACATATTCAACCCGACAGATTTTAAAATCTGTCGGGTTTTGTTTTTTCAATTTCAATTCTAAAATTAATTCTCAAAATGTTATTCATATACAAAAATTCGCTCTACAAAATTCGCATCCTGTTTTTTCGAACTTAGGCCTCCCTCAAAAAACATTTCTGTCCAGTTTTTTTCATCATCTATTTTAAGATATTCCAGTTTAGTATCTAACGCAATTTTCCCATCTCCAAAAAGTGTATCCGAACTTGATTCTTCTATTCTTCTGTTGTCTGAGTTGTATTTTCTATAGATTACTATTTGATCTTTATAAACAGAATCTAGTTTGTTTTTCAAATGTTCTTCAATAAGGTTTCCTCTCTCATCATAAACATACTCCACTTGTGAATCATCAGTTATTTCTGCTTTACCGTTAGAATAATCGTAACTAAAAGTGGTCTTTAAAACATGATTCTTATTGTATTCATATTTCACTACAGCTCTTAAAGTATCGTTTTCAGAATACATTTTCTCTTCAAGCAATTTATTTTCAGCGCCATAACGATACAGCGACCTTCCAGTCACTTTTTCATCATCATTATACGATATTGATTCAATCTTTTGCTTTAAAGAATTATACTTGTTTTCATCATAATCAGACTTTTTAGGAAAGAATTTATCTTCAACAAACTCTCCGTTCGCATTCTTTTTAAAAGTGGTATAATTTTGCATTTTGCCTTTTACATATTTACCATTCTTTTTTGATGCATAATAAAAGTTTTCTGTGTATTCTTTTATATTTCCATATAATTTCTCTTCCCAATTTGCAGATACTTGAGGCGCATTATAATCTGCTGCAACCATTTTTTTGGGTTCTGGCTTCTTTTCATTGAGAATCATTTCAAAAGTTCTTTCTACACCATAAATTGGCGCATAAAGAACAAAATCATTTTTAACTGGCGCAATAGTTTGAATAAACATATATCTACTCTCCTGATCTATTATATCAGCGATAGAAAATGTTTTTTCATATTCCTCAAAAGTTAATTGCGGATTATTTTTAAAAGTATCAAAAATACGTTTGTCAATCGATCCTCTTAAACCACTAAAACCAGCTTTTTCTATATTAATTTTTTTATTCTTCTTTTTTAACTGCTCAAGTTCCTTATAGGAATAACTGACCAAAACGTTTCCCATCTCATCATAATTTATCAGACGTATTTCATTTTTTCCTTTATTTCTCGGATCTACTAATTCAATTAAAACCACATTATTTATAATATCAACCAATTTGTAATCAACACTATTCAATTTAAATGTAGTGCCGATATTTTTTTTAGAAAGTTTTACTTCAGATTGATCCGTAATGAATTTAATATTATAAACTACACTGCCCTTTATTTCAGAAAGTTCATTATTATTTTTAAAATCTACTGCATTATTTAGTTGATCTTGCTTGCGAAGCGTTGTAAAATTCAAATTACTTGATTTGCCGTTGCTGAGTTTAAATAAAAATTCACTTCCATAAGAAGTTCCTCCAACATTCTTAATTTCAATTAACTCTTTTTTTGAATTAAACAACTTGCTTATTACTGGGTGAAAAGATATGATGGTAGGGTCATCATTCTCTTTAAAATACGAAGGAAATCTAGAATTAAAAAGTAAATCATATCCATGTTCCGATTTTTCCAGTTTCAAGACACCTCTCGATATAAGCGTATCTATAGAAGAATTTATAACCTCAGCAGACTGAATGGATTTCTTTGGATTTTCATTTTCCTTGCTGCTTATTTTTTTAAAAGGAAGATCTGGAGTTTTAAAAATTTCCTGACCTGCATAATAAGTCATTTTATAAATCATATCTTTTTCCTCTTGGCTAGGCTGCTTTTTTTGCGAGAACACAGAAAGACTAATCCCCATTAAAACCAATAAAATTCTCTTCATATATTTTTTTTTGAAAAGTACATTTTTTTATATTAAAAAACCAATCTTAATTTAATACTGACCTTGTATTTGGGCGTGCCACCAACCCGATAAAAGGGCAAAATACTTTACGCTTACACGCCCTTTTATCGGGTTGCTGTCGGGCTATCCATGCTACTTCGGTAGCTTATTCCTATCCCTCACGCTTACGTAGCCCAAGAACCAATTAAATTAACAAGATCTTTATAGTCTTTAAACTTTATAACTTTAAATTTGAAGTATAAACTTATAAAATGATTGACAAAAAGACCTCCCAAACTATATTTCAATTAAATATCGAATTAATAGAAAACATCAATTCTATGAATTTCGAAAGCTTAAAAACCAATTTCGGAATCAGCTCAGCTGTCTTTGAAGAAATAAAAGAAGAATTATTCGACTATTTTGAAACCGAAGATCTCCCAAAACTAAAAATCCTTGAAACTAATTTCAGTATCTTTAAATATGATTCAATGAAAGGATTCGGAATCGAGACAAAATTATTTACCTCCGACAACAAAGAAACAGAATTAACTTTACACACCGAATTCAACAATAATACATTACGTTTTAAGTTAATTGAAGTAATGTAGCACTGCTCTTTCAACACAAAATTATGATCGAAAAAATTATATGTGACATCCATGGGTCAAAAGAAATGTCTTTTTCTTGTATTCATCTTGCAATGGCAACAGACTCTAAAAAGCAAGTCGGTTTTTTCTATTCCGAAGCCGAAGAAGATTTACCGCAAATTGCCTGGTGTGCAGAATGTGAACAATATCTTTTGGATAATGGCGAAGAATGGACAGACATTTTTCAAGCCAAAGCCGATTTTAAAATGTTATGCTCCGATTGTTTTGAAGAAGCAAAAAACAAAGAATCAGAAGCTCATCTCCGATAAATAAATTCTCATGAAAAAGACTTTAATTATTTGCCTGTTTTTATGCCTTAATTTATCCGTATTTGCTCAAAATAAGGATACCTGGATTTCCTTTTGGGATAAAGACTCCACTCATATCGGATTTAAAGATAAAAATGGCATTGTTAAAATCGAACCCAAATTTATGGGAATGATAATCGCTCATAAATTTGAAAACATTATTGCCGTTAGCGAAGAAAAAGGACAAAAATGGGAAAGCTACTATTTAACCAAAAAAGGAAAAATAGTTGGTCGCGACAGTTTATACGTTTTTGATAACGGACCGGATTGTGAAAATGAAGGCTTTATAAGATTTACAGATCATAAAACCGATAAAATGGGAATGTTTAACGGTGATGGAAAAATCATTATTCCACCTGTTTACAGCAATTTGACCAAAGTCAGAAACGGAATGATTATCGTTTTAAAAGACGCTGAAAAAAAACAAGACGGAGAACATTTCTTCTGGACAGGAGGCAAAGAATTTCTAATTGATACCAATAATAAAGTTCTAATTGAAAATTTCGCCTACAACGACGATTTGAATTTTTATTCCCTTGAAAAATCAAAAGAACCGAGCAAAGATCCAATCAGAGACAACTTTCTTGGAGTTGACGGACAATATTATTCTTTTGTAAATTTTGAAAAAGAATTTAAACATTGGCTTCAAAATACACTCCTTAAAGATTTATCAAAAGCTGGCTTAGAAAAACATTCTTTTGCTAAAATTACCTTTTATAAAGCATTAGAAGGATGGATAAGTGCACCTAAAATTAAATTTATTGATCAGAATTATACTTATCTAAAATTAAAACTGGAGGAACTCAAAAATCCAAAAACAGATTATTTTGTCTCAACAGACGGACTGAATCAGTTTATTTTTGAAACTGAAGAATATGATGCTTATTTCAACAATTGCAGAGAATCCAAAGAATGGCTTTATCCCGTTAAAAGCATTATCATCAACACCAAAAACAAAACCGATTTCAAACAGGATCATATTCAGTTTTTACGAACTGAAAACGGCTACAAATTGATTAGCGTTTCTGATGCAAAAGATAATCTTAAATAAATCATCTCTTTTCAATAAAAGTTAACTTTGTAAAAAAAGTAAACCATGAAGAATTTTTTATTTTTACTTACTGCCATTATCTTCGAAATCATTGCTACAACAGCATTAAAAAAGTCCCAGGAATTTACAAAACTCCTTCCAAGCATCATTACCATTATTGGTTATTGCGGTGCTTTTTACTGTTTAAGTTTTGCTATAAGAACTATTCCTGTCGGGTTTGCTTATGCAATTTGGTCCGGAGTCGGGATTGTTTTAATAACTGCAATTGGTGCTGTTTTCTTTAAAGAAATACCAGATTTACCTGCTATAATTGGATTGTGTTTGATTATAATTGGAGTTGTTGTAATTAATGTTTTTTCTAAAACTACAGCGCATTAAATCAAAAAACAGTATTTTTGATAGTATCAAATGATACTATCATGAAACCTCCTTATGACATTACTCCCGTCATTTTAAAACTGATAAGTTCTATCTCCGAAAAGATTGGGGCAATAAATGCTGTATATCTGTACAAACATTCTCCTCAACTTAGAAAACAAAATAGAATCAAAACAATTCATTCTTCTCTACAAATTGAAGGAAACACTTTAACAGAAGAACAGATAACCGCTCTGATAGAAAACAAACGAGTAATTGGCCCACAAAAAGATATATTAGAAGTCATAAATGCAATTCGAGTTTATGAAAATTTAGAAAAATATAAATCCACCTCATCGAAAAGTTTTTTAAATGCTCATCAGTCTTTAATGAAAGATCTTGTTTCGGATGCTGGAAAATATCGCAGACAGGGAGTTGGAATTGTAAAAGGTACAAAAGTGGCACACATCGCTCCTCCTTATGAGAATGTTCCATTTTTAATGAATGACTTATTTGAATATTTAAAAAACAAAGATGAGCTGACTTTAATCAAAAGTTGTGTATTCCATTACGAAATGGAATTTATACATCCTTTTCTGGACGGAAACGGCAGAATGGGAAGATTGTGGCAAACTATAATATTAATGGAAGAATATCCTGTTTTTGAATTTTTACCTTTTGAAACATTAATAAGCAAAACACAAGAACGTTATTACAAATCACTTGCTATGAGTGACAACGCAGGCAAATCAACTCACTTTATTGAATACATGCTCGATGTCATCAATAAATCTCTAGAGAGCCTACTTAATTATGAAAACAGAACAATAAAAGACATTGATCGTTTAGAGTATTTTTGTTCTCTAAAAATTAAAGAATTTACAAGAAAAGATTATATGCATATTTTCAAAGATATTTCTGCAGCTACAGCTAGCAGAGATTTAAAAAAAGGTTTAGCATTGAATCTTTTTAACATTACTGGAAAGCAAAGTACTGCCAAATACACTTTAATTGAATATTAATTTTCTTTCATCAAACTATTAAAATGATTCTCAAAAAAGCCACAATTTCAGATTTAAACGAGATGCAGGAATTGTATGTAGATACCATCAAATCGGTTTGCAAAAACGATTACAATCCACAACAGATTGAAGCCTGGATTTATGGTGTAAACAACAAGGAAAGATGGATTGAAGTAATTGAAAAACAATACGTTTTACTAGCAATAATTGAAAACAAAATTGCCGGTTACGGAACTTTAAAAGACGGAAATTATATTGATTTCTTTTATGTTCATAAAGATTTTCAGCGACAAGGAATTGCAGATAAACTTTTGATCGAATTAGAAATGGAAGCCAAAAATCAGCATTCAAAAACCATAACTTCGGATATCAGCATTACTGCAAGGCCATTTTTTGAAAAGAGAGGATTTATTGTTAAGGCAGAACAAAAAAATGAACGTTTAGGCGTAGAATTGATTAATTATAAAATGGAAAAAGGATTATAATAAGTTTAGTGTTTCATAGAAATTAATTTCAAAATTTTTCGCCAATCTTTGTAGAGTTACTTCTGGAGATTTGCTTCGCCTATTCGCTATCGCTCGAGTCTCCTTCGTCGAAATGACAAAAAAGACGAAAACTTTGCGTTAGCCTTAGCGTTCTTCGCGGTTAGAAAAAAACTCAGCAAGTTTCGGATTTTATTCCAGCACAAACCAATCGATCTTTGTCTTATAAAATTGAATGAAGATGAACACACAGGAAACCATTAATTATAATCGCATTGCTGAAGCCATCGATTATATCAAAGCGAACTTTAAAGAACAGCCTAATCTTGATGAAGTGGCTGAAAAAGTGCATTTGAGTCCGTTTCACTTTCAGAGACTTTTTAGCGATTGGGCAGGAACAAGTCCGAAGAAGTTTTTGCAATATACAAGTCTGGAACACGCTAAAAAATTACTCAAAGAAAATCAGGCTACAATCTCTGAAACAGCCTACGAAACCGGACTTTCAGGAACCAGCCGACTTCACGATTTATTCGTCAATATAGAAGGAATGACGCCAGCTGAATATAAAAACGGCGGAAAAAACCTAGCTATAAATTACAGTTTTGCCGAAAGTCCGTTTGGGAATATTATTGTGGCTTCTACACAAAAAGGCATTTGTTTTATGGCTTTCGCCGAAGATGAAGCGAATGGATTTTCAGCTTTAAAAGATAAATTCCCGAATGCTGAATTCTCTAGAAAATTAGATTTAGTACAGCAAAACGCCCTTTTTATTTTTCAAAATGACTGGAGTAAATTAGCTGAAATTAAACTCCATTTAAAAGGAACCGATTTCCAACTGAAAGTCTGGGAAACTTTGCTAAAAATTCCAATGGGACAGCTTTCGACTTACGGAACAATTGCCCAACAAATTGAAAAACCAAATGCATCCAGAGCCGTGGGAACAGCGATTGGTAGTAATCCCGTTGCTTTTCTAATTCCGTGTCACCGCGTAATTCAATCTTCTGGAGTTTTCGGTGGTTATATGTGGGGAAATACACGTAAAACAGCCATAATTGGTTGGGAAGGCGCTCAGGTAAATCTTTAATTTTTTTTCAGCCACGAATTACTCGAATTAGCACGAATTATTTTTATCGATCAAAAGTAAAATTTGTGCTAATTCGAGTAATTCATGGCAAAAAAAATCTCAATCTAAAAATTCTTATGCAAAATATACAACAAAAAATTGCTTCCCAAAACTGGGAAAGCATTACCGAATCTATGCACGAAAATGGATTCGCAATAATTCCAAACGTATTGAATAACGAACAATGTGAAGATTTAAAATCCGATTATGATAATCCAAATCTTTATCGAAAAACGGTTGTAATGGAACGTTATAGATTTGGTTTGGGCGAATACAAATATTTCAATTATCCTTTGCCGGATTTAATTCAGAACATTCGAACTTCGATTTATGCCAAATTGGCTCCAATTGCAAATGCCTGGATGAAAGCTTTAAATATCAATACTTCTTTTCCGAATAAACATGAAGAACTATTAAAACAATGCCACGATAATAATCAACTGAAAGCAACGGTTTTGATTTTAAAATATGGCAAAAGCGGTTTCAATACTTTGCATCAGGATTTGTATGGAGATGTTTATTTTCCAATTCAAATCGTACTTTTCCTTTCAGAACCAGATGAAGATTTTACGGGTGGCGAATTTGTTTTGACACAGCAAACTCCAAGAGCGCAATCTAAAGCTATTGTTTTGAAACCTAAAAAAGGAGATATTTTAGTTTTTACAACCAATTTCAGACCAGTAAAAGGAACAAAAGGATATTATCGCGTGAATATGAAACACGGCGTAAGCGAAGTGCATTCAGGCGAACGTTTTACACTGGGAATTATTTTTCATAATGCGTTAAATTAAGTGACAAAGAGACAAAGGTTCAAAGGCACAAAGATTGAGAACCTTTGTCTCTTTGTTACTTTGAACCTCTGCAACTAAAAAAGAAATGATTCAACATTCTAAAATTTCAGATTCAGAACTTCGAAATAAAATTAAAAATGCGGAAATTTGTTTCGGTGGCAACCAAAAACTAAAAATCTACGGGACATTAAAATGTTCTTCAGGGAAAAGAATGAAACGGGAAAACCGTGTTTTCTTTTATTCAGAGATTGAAGCCAGACAAAATGGTTTCAGACCTTGCGGACATTGCATGAAACCCGAATATCTAAAATGGAAAAATGGACTTATTTAATCCTCAACCAGACGAAAATACCAACTTACTTCCTCAGGATGGAACTGTAAATTATTACGGAAAATTATTTTCGAGAGAAGAAGCCGATTACTATCGAGATATTTTACTGAATACTATCGAATGGAAAAACGACGAAGCCATCATCTTTGGAAAACTAATCTTAACTAAAAGAAAAGTAGCGTGGTATGGCGAGAAGGAATTTGAATACACCTATTCCAATACGACGAAAAAAGCGCTTCCGTGGACACCTGAATTGTTAAAACTAAAAACGATTATTGAAGAAAAAACAGGAGAAACATTCAATTCTTGTCTTCTAAATTTATATCATTCCGGCGAAGAAGGAATGGCATGGCACAGTGATGGCGAAAAAGATTTAAAGAAAAATGGCGCAATTGGTTCTTTAAGTTTTGGTGCTGAGCGCAAGTTCGCTTTCAAACATAAAGAATCTATGGTAAAGATTTCTCTAATTTTAGAACACGGCAGTTTATTAGTTATGAAAGATGAAACACAGACTTACTGGCTTCATCGTTTACCACCAACAAAGACAACTCACAAACCACGAGTAAATTTGACTTTTAGAACTATTGTGGAATAGAAATTTACATAAAGACCTAACAGGTTTAGGAAACCTGTTAGGTCTGTTTAAGTTTATTTTTTCTTAGGTGCAACATTCTCATAAGAAAGCTTCAAAGCATCTTCAAACATTTCCGGTCTTACTCTTGAAAGTTCAACAATTGTCCAGCCTTGCTTTCCCCATTTATTTGGAATTGAATAAAAAATCATTTCGCTAGAAGCACAGAAAACAGACTGATCTATTTCGTTTAATTTTAAAACGGCATGATTATTCTTTTCGTCAAAAGTGGCAAATATTTTTTTATTGACACGAAATGAGGTTTTCTCGAAATGGGGTTCTTCTGTTGCATTTGGAAATGACAAAGCCGTTTTTCTAAAATTCTCAATACTAACCATAATTGTAAATTTTAAAGTTAAACCTTAATTTACCACCCCTGATTTAATCCATTTTTTAAAACCTCATCATACTTTTCTTTATCAAAAGAATACAAGTTTGGCGCTTTGTGTGCTACGTTACTTTTCTTTTCGTCCAGTTTAGTCAGAATTCCAATATTGGTTATTTTTCTTAAAAAATTCCTTCGATCCAGTTTTTTATCCAAAATGGTTTCGTACAGTTTCTGAAGTTCCGGAATTGTAAATTTTTCCGGCAATAAATTATATCCAATCGGCATTAAATTCAATTCTACTCTCAAAGTATCTAATGCTTTATCCAGAATTTCACGATGATCTAAAATCAATTCAGGAACTTCTTTATGATCAATCCATTCCACGATTTCATGTTTATTGGCGGGATTCGGGAGAATTTTTGAAAAATCTACTAAAGCATAATATCCTATTGTTACAAAACGGCGCATAAGCCATTTTCCTTTTTCTTCTTCAATCTGCAGATATTCTAATGTCTTTTTATCAAAATGCTGTTCATTTCGTTTTACTTTTCCAAAGGTTGCAAATTGTCTTAAAAAAACACCTTCTACGCCGGTTCGACCGTTTAAAACCGTAATAGCGGCAGTATCAATATCCTGATCCACAGGAATAAATCCACCGGGCAAAGACCATTTATTTGCTCTTTCTACCTTAATCAATAAAACTTTGAGCTGATTATCGTGAAAACCAAAAATTACGCAGTCAATAGAAAGTCCGGGCTGATAGTTTTCGTTATTATCTATAATGTCTTTTAACATTCAAATGTTTGTATAAATTCTTTCTCTAAATACCCTGCAATTTACTTCATTTTTATAAATCCTATTGTCTTTTTAAAAAATAGGCTTTTACTTTTAACAAAAATCAGAAGTGTACAAATCACAATTTTAACTAAAATTTAAAGTCAAATTTAAAAAAAATAATTACATTGCGTCATAATAACACATTAACAATTTCTGATTGTTAAAAATTCAATTAAAACAAAGAAAAATAATACAAACTGTTCCATTTTTCTTCAAGTGAGCGTAGAAATTTAAATACAGAAGTTATGATTGCCAATCCATTAAAAAATATTAATCAAAAAATTAGAACGAAAATCTGGACATCATTCGGATTTGTTTCAAAAACTTATCTTCTGGAAGCTTCTTTAAAATATAGCGCTGAACAAGAGAGAATTTTCAACGAAATGATTGTTGAAAAAGACGTTAAAAATAAAAAAGCAAAACAAGAAACTTATGAGAAAGCGTTGTTTGCTTCGTATAAAGGAATAGGCGCAATGGATTTCATAAATACCGTTTTAAAATAACCATTTACACATTTCTATAATTTATAATGCTAACCTCACTTCTTTCCGGTGAGGTTTTTTTATTGTCATAAATTTCACATTTTTATTGAGCAAAATCAGGCATTATTACTTATTTTAGCTGTTTTAAAAGTAAGAATATACTCCCGTAAAATTATAAATATGGAAAACATCCTGGAATCAGAAAATTATAAAATTCAAAAACCGGAGCATTGGGCTTCACAAATTGATGATAATCAACTGATCGATTACATAAAAGAATCCGATTTTTCAAATAAGCAAGTCGAGGAAGGACGCGATTTCTGCTACTTTTTAGATAAAATTTATTACACCAGCGACACTGAAAACAGCGAATATGCCTGCGTTGCTTATACTCTTAACGAACCTGGAAACCTGGAAAGCGCTTCTGCAAGAGATGTGGTTGTAGAAGAAAATGAAACCTACATCATTCACAGAATTAGTGTGCTAAGAGAAGGGGTTCTGATTGATAAAATTTCAGATACAAAAATTAAAGTTTTGGACAATGAAAATCAAAGTGAAGGCGGTGTTTTGAGTAGCAGCAAAAAAGTAAATATTACGATCAAAGATCTACGTCTTTATGATGTTTTAATTACGGAAGATTCAAGAGTGAAAATTTTTACTGATCGCGATTTCCTTCGTAAAGAGTTTTTGAAATATGTTTACATTACTCCAAATACATATTGGGCTTACGGAAATTATAAATTTAGTTTTATTAATGACCGAAAAGAAACTATTGCTTATAAGAAAACATTCTTTAGAGATGATAATGGAGAGGTTTTGAAACCCGAAATTAATTACCTGAAAAAAGGAGAACGTTTTGTAATCGAAAAGGAAAATTACATTAACTCTTTTGATGCTAATAGAGAGATTGCTCCGTATATCGATTTTGCAACGGACCGCAACTGGACTGATTTATCTAATTATATTTCTCCTCTTTATGAAGAAATCTACAATAAGTCTTCTCTAAAAGAGTTTGCTCCAAAACTGGTTGAAAAACTGGATGCCATTACAGACAAAGATGAGCAGCTACAATTCGCAATAGATTATGTACAAAATCATATTTATTATGTGTACAATGCTGATGAAATGAACGGACACAAACCGCAGGAACCAGCCATAACTTATGAAAATAAGCAAGGAGATTGTAAAGCAAAATCTGTTTTATTAAAAGTTGTTTTAGACTACATCAACATTGACTCTTCTGTGGTCTTAGTCAATTTTAATTCTGATCATTATATCACTCATTATCTGCCATCTCTGCTGACTTTTAATCATGTAATTGTAAAAATTAATTACAAAGACGAAACATATTTTATAGATGCCACAACCAGAGACGAATTTGGGTTGATTGAAAATCGTGGTTTTATCTACTTCCTGCATTATCTGGAAGTAAAACCAAATAAACAACTGGAAGTTAGAAAACCGCATAAATTTTCTTATTATGGAATTAATGAAAAGGTAGACCTTACGGCTCAAAATCAAAAAGGTGATCTCAAACTTATAACCACTTACAAAGGGAATCGTGCCAACTACATGCGTAAGTATTTTAAAAACACCAATAAAAGAGAGATTATAGACAGCTGGAATAATTTCTTGTTTTATACTTTAAATTACTCCGGAGATCGTGAAGGAACCGATATCAGGACGATTTTTAATAATGCCGTAATTGAAATTGTCAACGATGATAAAAAATTAAACGAATTCACCATTCAATACAGCGCTTCTATTGATAATCCATATTTTATTGACAATCAAAAGAACCGATTCTTAATGTATTTTGACCGAAATGTGATAAAAAATAATGCACGGGATTTTATGCATAAAGACATTCCGTTCTGGCATAATTTTGATAATGAAAAATACGAAATCAATCTTAAGACTGATCAAAGAATAGATACTGAAGAAAAATTTACGATCCAGGAAAGTACAATCAATAATCCGTATTTCGATTTTACAAGCCGTAAAAAAGTAACTAAAAATAGTGCTTCTATAGTTGTTGATTTTAAGCCTTTGGTCAATTTAGAAATTCCTTCAGCAGACTTTGAAAAATTTAGAAACGACCATCACACTATTGCTGATAGTAATTTTGGAATTGGAATTGATATTATTGAACAAGGTTTATTGAATCGTTTGAAATTCAATTTCAAGAAACGTCTGAAATAATTTTAATAAAAAATGGAGCTTTTAACGGCTCCATTTTTTTTATTGTTGGAATGAGTATTTATTAAAACACATAGAAACATAGATTTTACTGTTGTTAAAAAAGGCGTTTCACTTGCATAAATACACATAGTCTATGTGGAAATAGACTTACTTGTTAGACATTCTGCAAGATTGGAAAGCTTAATATTTGCCACGAATTGCACCAATTTTCACGAATTAATTTGTGGAAATTGGTGCAATTCGTGGCTAAAAACTTTTTTTATTAATTTGCCAGCAATTCAAAATCTGATCTTAGTTTAATATCTGCTGACGAAGCTCCAATCATTACTTCAAAATCTCCAGGTTCTGTTCCCCATTCTAATTTATTATTGTAGAATGAAAGTTTTTCTTTGTCAATTGTAAATTCAATTGTTTTAGATTCTCCTGCATTTAATTTCACTTTTTGGAAGTCTTTCAATTCTAAAACCGGTCTCACTACAGATCCAAATTTATCTTTCAAGTACAACTGAACTACTTCTTCTCCTGCCACTTTTCCGCTGTTTTTTAATTGGAAAGAAACTTTAATAGTTTCGCCGCTTTTTATTTTAGTTGAAGATAATTTCAATGCTGAATAATCAAAAGTGGTATAACTCAATCCATATCCGAATGGGAATTTAGGAGAGTTTTTCAAATCAATATATGCAGAAACATAATTGGTTGAATTTTCATCTTTTGCCGGTCTTCCTGTACTAAAGTGGTTGTAATAAATTGGCACCTGCCCTACTTCTCTTGGGAAAGTCATTGGTAATTTTCCAGACGGATTATAATCTCCAAATAAAACATTTGCGATGGCATTTCCAGCCTCAGAACCTAACCACCAAGTGTACACAATTGCAGGAACATTGTCTGCTGTCCAATTGAAAACAAGTGGTCTTCCGGCATTAATTAAAACTACAACCGGTTTCCCTGTTGCCTGAATTGCTTTTATCAACTCTTCCTGAACACCTGGCAGGTGAAGATCGCTTCGGCTTTTTGCTTCACCGCTCATATCGTGTCTTTCACCAACACTCAAAATCACAACATCTGCTTGTTTAGCTGTTGCAACCGCTTCTGCAAAACCATCTTTATTGTCTCCCGTTACGTCACATCCTTTTGCGTACAGTAGTTTCGTGTTTTTACCCACTTTATTCTGCAAACCGTCCCATTGTGAAACGACCCATTTATCATAATTAACTTCCGGTAATTCTACAGCCCAAAATCCCATATTGGCTTTGTATTCTTTTACCATTGGTCCAATAAAAGCAATTGTTTTGGTATTTTTTGAAATCGGTAAAGTTTGTTTTTCATTCTTTAACAAAACAATACTTTTCTCCGCCATTTCCAAAGCTGCTTTTCTGTGGTCCGGATTTGTCAAAGCTTTCTCTTCTCTCTTTGGATCTGAATATTTGTAAGGATCATCAAATAATCCCAATTCGAATTTCTTACGAAGAATACGTCTTACAGCATCATCAACCAAATCAATAGAAACTCTGCCTTCTTTTACTAATTCCGCTAAATTCTTACGGTATGCATTACTTTCCATATCCATATCGCTTCCTGCTGTAATGGCTGAATAAGCTGCTTCTTTAAGATCTTTAGAGTATCCGTGCGCTACCATTTCTCCAATTGATCCCCAGTCTGAAACTACGAACCCCTGAAAGTTCCATTTTCCTTTTAAGATATCTCTTTGTAAATGTGCATTTCCGGTTGCCGGAATTCCGTTGATATCATTAAATGAATTCATAAATGTTGCTGCTCCAGCATCTAAAGCGGCTTTAAATGGAGGCAAATAGGTTTCCAAAAGCATTCTTTCACTCATATCTACAGAATTGTAATCTCTTCCACCAACTCCCGCACCATAAGCTGCAAAATGTTTTACACAGGCCATTACCGAGTTTAAGTCTCCCAGTTTATTTCCCTGAAAACCTTTTACTCTTGCATAAGCAATTTTAGAACCCAGATAAGTATCTTCTCCTGCTCCTTCCATTACGCGTCCCCAGCGAGGATCACGGCCAATATCAACCATTGGCGCAAATGTCCAGTGAATACCACTTGCCGAAGCTTCTGTAGCGGCAACTCTTGCGCCTAATTCAATTGCTGCTAAATCCCAGCTTGCCGCTTCTGCTAACGGAATCGGGAAAGTGGTCTTGTAACCGTGAATAACATCCTGACCAAACAACAACGGAATTTTTAATCTTGACTGCATGGCCAATTCCTGATATCCTCTGGTATATTTTGTTCCAATAACATTTAGCATCGAACCAATCAAACCTTGTTTGATTTCGTTTTGTTTGTTCGGATTAATTGTAATTGGTCCTGTTGCCTGATTGTCGCCAGTGTATTGGTTTAACTGACCTATTTTTTCTTCAATTGTCATTTTCTTCAACAGATCATTGACTTTCTGATCTATTGATTGCTGTTGTGCCGACGCAAAAAGCGAAAACATTAACAACGTGATTGTGGTTACTTTTTTCATAAGTTTACATTTTTACCAAACGTAAGTTGCAACTGCACCCGCGTTTAGTGAGGTTGAAGTTTGTTTTTGGTTGTATTTAATATTAAAAGTTTCTGTTGAAGCTCCATCATTTTCTACAATGAGAACAATTTGTCCTGATGGCGTTTTGAAAGCAACATTATGCAGTTTCCCTGCGATATTACTTCCAATTCTAACGGAACCTTCCGGAACAAATTTAGAAGCATGTCCGATAATATAATATCCTACCTCTCTTTTGATGTTTTGATTCTGATCAATCATCAAAGCTCCTTTACAGGTTGAACATCCTCCTGGTGTAAAAGGTTTATAAAATTCATCATTTGCCAATCCCCAAGAAAGTGCATTTTTACTCCAGTTGCGCATAGAACCAATTACTACATTTTTCACACTCCATTTCAAATCGTTTTCAAAATTACTTCCTGAACCTGTATATTGTTCGGTAAAATACAAATCTTTATTCGGAAAAGCATTATGAACAGTAGTCAAAGCGCTAATATCTCCTTCATACAAGTGAAAAGCTGAACCTGCCACAAACGGATTTGCTTTTGGATCCTTTAAAATCGTTAAAGGATATTCCGGTTTGTTACAATTATGATCGTAAACAATGATTTTGGTTTTGATTCCTGCTTTCGCGAAAGCGGGACCTAAATGATTTCCGATAAAATCTGCCTGTTGTTCTGCCAGCATTAATAAACTCGGATTATTTCCCGGGTGCAATGGTTCATTTTGTGGCGTAATTGCGTCAATTGTAATTCCGTGCGATTTCATTGCCTCAATATATTTCACAAAATACTGTGCATATACTTCATAATATTTTGGCTGTAAACTACCGCCTTTTGAGCTTCCGTTATCTTTCATCCAAACGGGAGGTGACCACGGAGAACCCATTATTTTAATTTTCGGATTTATGACTAAAATCTCTTTTAAAACCGGAATCACATCGTTTAAATCCGGACCCAAATTAAAATGTTCCAGATTTAAATCGGTTTGTCCTTCCGGCATATCATCATACGAAAAAACTTTTTCATTCAAATCAGATGCTCCAATACTCAATCTTAAATAACTTAAACCAATCGCATCATCTTTTCTGGAAAACAATTCCTGAAGCAATGCTTCTCTTTTTGATTTGTCCAGTTTGATAATCGCCTGAGCACTTCCTCCGGTTAAAGAAAACCCGAAACCTTCAATGGTTTGGAATTTCTCAGCTGAATTTATCTCAATTGTCTGATTTGAATTTGTTTCTGAACCAAAAACTAAATCAGGTTGTTTTTTAAGTTTTGATGTTTCGTCTGTAGTCGTAATCCAGGATCCTACTTTTCCTGAATTAGCTGTTACACTTTTTGAAGATCCGCAGTTGAACTGCATTGCAATTAAAGGCAGTAAAACCAGAATTTGAAGTTTTTTGTTGATGTTTTTCATTTAATCTATTTCTATTAAAACAGGCAAATGATCCGAAGGATATTTTAAATCTTTAGAATCACTCAGCACTGCGTGTTTCTGAATTGTAAGTCCGCTATTTTTGGATACAAAAATGTAATCCAATAATAATGTTACGGGTTCATTATGTTTGAAATCATTGAAAGTTCCTGAAGGCCCGAAAGGTTTTTCTTTAGAAACATCTTTGGTGTCATTCATCACTTTTTTGATTTCGGCAATCTGTTTTGTGTCTGGTTCTGAGTTAAAATCTCCCATTAAAAACACAGGATATTTTTTGGTGTTTAATGCCTCAATTTTAGACAAGACAAGCTGTACGCCTTTTACTCGGGCTACTTCTCCCATATGATCTAAGTGAAGATTAAAAACCCAAAACGTTTTTTTTGTTTTTAAATCTTTAAAAAGTCCGTAAGTACAAACTCGGTTGCAAGCGGCATCCCAGCCTCTGGAAACTACATCTGGTGTTTCAGACAGCCAAAAAGTATTGGACTGTTCAACCTTAAAACGCTCTTTTTTATAGTAAATCGTACAAGCTTCTCCTAATCCGTTTTCTTCTCTTCCTATTCCAAATTTGTTATAATTTGCCTGAGCCGATGCAATATCTGTGACCTGATTTGGCGTTGCTTCCTGAACTCCAAAAATATCCGGACTGTAAAAACCTATTTGCGCATTGAAATAATCCTTTCGTTTTGGCCATGCATTTTCTCCGTCAGATTCGACATCCAGACGAATATTATAGGTCATAATTTTCAGGTTTTGACCATAAAATGAATTTCCTGCTAAAAGGAATAGAAATGCTAAAACAAGTTTGTTTATCTTTTTCATGTTTAAAAATTTTAATCCCGTAAAGCTAGTCTTTACGATGCTTTAGAGAAAAAAATCCATTTAAAAGTTATGTTAATTAATCAGTTGGAAGTGATTATTTTTAAACACATCGAAACATAGTTTTACAGCCGCTGAAAGGCATTTCATTTGCATTAATATACATAGCAAACTATGTGTTAGAAACTCGTTTCTTTTTGATTTCTATTTTAAGATAAATAAATACCTATGTTTCTATGTGTTTATTTTTTTAATCCCTCTAACGGGATGTTAATTATACACTCTTACATAATCAATTTCGTAAGTTGCATTTTTGAAATTCGGATCAACTGTTCCTCCAAAATTTCCTCCCATAGCGAAATTTAAAATCACAAAAAACTTAGCATTAAATGGTGTTGTAGCTGAATTTTTATAGGTATAAAATAAATTATCATCTACATAAAATTTAAGTGTTTCAGCAGACCATTCGACAGCATAAATATGAAACTCGGTCATTGCTGTAGGATTTTTTGTTGTAGCTGTATCAGGCGTATTTCCTGAACGTCCCGGAGAATGTAAAGACGAATGAATTACATTTGGGTTATTCCCTACTTCTTCCATAATGTCTATTTCTCCGCAGGCAGGCCAGCCAACAGTATCCAGATTATCACCCAACAACCAGAATGCAGGCCAGGTTCCGCCACCGCTTGGTAGTTTTGCACGCATTTCGGCTCTTCCATATTTGAATGAAAATTTTCCTCTCGTTAAAATTCTTGCAGAGGTATACTGGCTTCCCATATAATCCTCTCTAATTGCTTTAATTTTTAAGATTCCGTTTTCAACAATTACATTTTCAGGGCGTTTGGTGTAATATTGCAATTCATTATTTCCCCAGCCGTCTCCGGTTCCGGTATTATAATCCCATTTATCAGGATTTGGTGCACCATTAACATCGAACTCATCTGAAAAAATTAGTTTTCTTGCCACGAAAATGTTTACTGTAGTAGAAGCATTTGTATATTTTAAACCATCAAAAGCTGTAACTTCAATGGTATATACTTTAGTTCCTGGTTCTGTAAATTCATAGGTAAAATCGTTTGTTGTAAACTCTTTTGTTTCATTATTGATCTTTACCTTATACGATTTTGCATTTGCGGCTGTAATATTCAACTTTATTTTTCCGCTGCCATCTCCATTTGGCAATTCAGCCGTTTTTCCAATTATATCAACCTGAACCGTAATTTTATCAGGTGTTACTACTTCCGGATTATCAGTCGAATCATTACTACTGCTACAAGACTGAAATACGAATAACAGAATTAAAGTAAACAGTCCTGCTCTATTTGCGAGATTAATCATTTTCATCTTTATTTATTTTAGTGGTTTAGTTAATAAATTGACTATCAAGATAAATATTATTTTGGCTACTTTTTTGTTTTGCTCAAAACAAAATCAAAATAGTTCAAATTGAAAATGTAATTTACTTCCAGGTATATGTTCCAACAGATCCAGCTTCAAGAGAAGTTGCCACCCATTTTCCGTTAAACTTGATATTAAAAGTTTCTGTTGCAGTTCCATCATTTTCAACAATTAAAACTTTTGTTCCTGAAGGAGTTACAAAAGCTACATTTTGCAAATTTCCTCCTGAATTACTTTCGATTCTAACAGAACCCATTGGAACAAATTTTGACGCATGGGCAATAATATAATACGCTACATTTCGCTGATAAGCATCACCGGAAGTTATCGTTATAGCTCCTTTACACATTGTACAACCACCATCTGTATGAGGGCCAAAACTTGAATTATTAGCGACATTCCATTCTAATGCATTTTTACTGTAATTTCTCATTGAACCGATAATTACATTTCGAAGATGCCATTTTAAATCCCCGGCAAACTGTCCCTCTGATGAAGTCCATTGTTCTGTGAAATACACATTTTTTGTTGGATACGAATTGTAAACATTCAGTAAAGCACTGATATCTCCTGCATACAAATGGAATGCAGATCCGTCAACATAAGGAAAAGCATCAGCATCGGCCAAAATGGTTTTTGGATAATTTGGATTATCACAGTTATGATCGTAAGCAATAATTTTCACATTTAAGCTTGCTGCTTTGAATGCAGGTCCCAAGTTATTTTTAATAAAATTTCCCTGATCAACTGCAGACATATACATACTTGGATTATTTCCGTCATGAAGTGGTTCGTTTTGAGGTGTTACCGCATCAATAGTGATTCCCTCTGCTTTCATCTGCTGAATGTATTTTACAAAATATTTGGCATAAACATCGTAATATTCTGTTTTCAGTTTTCCTCCTTTAAAACTGTTTACATCTTTCATCCAAATAGGAGCCGACCAAGGTGTTGCTAAGATTAAGATTTTAGGATTAATTGCCAGAATTTCTTTTAGCATAGCAATTAGATTTTTGTCTTTTTGTAAACTAAATTTAGCCAGATTCAAATCTGTTTCTCCTGTCGCAAGATCATTGTAAGTAAAAGGTTCAGCGTTTAAATCTGAAGCCCCGATACTTATTCTGATATAACTTACTCCGATGGCATTTTCGGCTGAGCCAAATAATTCCTGCAAAAGGGCAGTTCTTCTTGTTGGATTTAATTGATTGATTACATCTACACTTCCTCCGGTTAATGTGTAACCAAAACCATCAACAGTTTGATATTTCTGAGAATCTTTAACCTCTATAGTACTGTATGCATTTACTGTTGTTCCGAATCCCAATATTCCGGATTGTTTTGCCAGTAAAACACTTTGGTCACCTTTTGTCAGCCAAAAATCGACATCGTTTGTCGTCACCGGCGGATTTACCACAGGTGGGTTTACTACTGGCGGATTCTCAACAACATCGTTGGAAGAAGAACATTTTACCTGAGCCAGTACGGCTGTCATAAAGAAAAATGCTTTTATAGTATTTTTAATATTCAATTTCATTGCTTTGGTTTTAAGGTTAATTACGCATGTTTAGTACACTATAGTTTGTATCGCATGTGCGGGAATAGTAATGATTTTTTTTGATTTTTGATTTTCCAAAGAATAAACAATCTCTTTATCAGATTGGTTCATCACGATAGTAATCAATTGTCCGTCAGAATTTTTAAAAGAAGTACTTAATAACGATTTATCACTTACTGTTTCTAAAACTCTTTTAGCATTTGGCCTGATAAATTTGGAGAAATGTCCAATATAATAATACATCGGAGTATAGATTAATTCATCTTTTGTAGTATCGGCATGAATGGGTGCAAAACAGAAATTACCAACATGATTAGGACCTCTATTTTGATCTAAAAGAATATTCCAGTCTGTCCAGGCCACAGTTCCATTATTGAAATCATTAAGCATATTGAGTCCATAACGTTCTGCATTTCCCCAAAATTGATACTTTGATGCATCAAATTTTTCAATACAGCCTTCTGTAAATATTAGATTTTTGTTTGGAAAAGATTCGTGTACTTTTGCTACAGATTCAAATTGTGGAGGCCCGCCGTTCCAGGTTTCATACCAGTGAAATCCAATTCCCCATGCATATTTTGAAACTTCCGGATCTGAGAAAACCAGATTAGCACGTTTCTCTAACATGTCTCCTCTGTTATGATCCCAGATAATAATTTTTTTAGAACCTAATCCTTCTTTTTCTAAAGTTGGCCCTAAATGATTTTTAAGAAAATCTCTCTCCGCTTCAGGAGTGTAGATACAAGATTCCCATCTTTGTTTTGCCATTGGCTCATTCTGAATCGTTAATCCCCAAACCGGAATTCCTTCTTTCTCATAAGCCTTAATAAATTTAGCATAATATAGAGCCCATGAAGAGGCAAACTCAGGCAACAAAACGCCGCCGTGTAAAATATCATTATTATCTTTCATAAAAGCTGGGGGACTCCATGGACTGACAAATAAGGTTAGTTTTCCGCCGGCTGTTTCAATTGCTTTTTTAATCAATGGGATTCTATATTTTCGATCGTGATCAATATTAAAAGTCTTTAACTCTTTATCACCTTCTGAAATATAAGTATAACTGTCACTGCTGAAATCACAGCTGTGAATATTTGTTCTTGCTAGAGTGTAACCAATTCCTTTGTTTTTATCGTAATAAGCATTTAGAAATTCCTGCTGCTTTTTAGGAGATAATTTGGCAAAAACTTCTGCACTTGCATCTGTAATTGCACCTCCAATTCCAATAAAGGTCTGATCTGTTTTTTCAGTATTTACAATAATAGATACTGTTGGATTTTTTTGTTGTGTAGTGTTGTTTTTCAAAATTAAATCATTGGATAATGATAATTTCAAAGTGGAATTTTCGGCAGTAGTAAAAACCTTTATTTTATTGTTTTTTTGTGATGAAGCACTGGTGTTTTGAGCTGTTATCTTTGAGACAAAACAGCTTGATTGTATTATGATAAAGGCTGATAAAAATACTTTTGTTACTTTCATATTGTTTAAAATTAAAAGTAAGAGAAGACTAATTTGGATGATTCAATTTAGTCCTCTTCTCTACTTTACTACAAAATATTAATAAACAAGTGTTTGTATGGCTCTTGGCGGAATTTTAACGACCGCTTTTTCAGCTCCAATAATCAAATTATAGGTAAGTTCATTTGCTGACTGATTCATGACGATAGTTGCCATTGTTCCGTCAGTATTTAAAAATGATGTACTTAATAATGCGCTTCGGCTTGTTGCTGTACTTACTCTTACTGCATTCAAACGAATGAATTTTGAGAAATGTCCAATGTAATAATAAGATGGAGTGTAAATTAACTCGCCTGTTGTTGTATCTGCATGAATTGGTGCAAAACAAAAGTTTCCAACATGATTAGGTCCTCCTTTTTGGTCTAGTAAAATATTCCAGTCTGTCCAGGCCACAGTTCCGTTGTTAAAATCATTAATCATATTGATTCCGTAACGTTCTGCATTGCCCCAGAATTGATATTTTGATGCATCAAATTTTTCGATACATCCTTCTGTAAACATTAGTTTTTTGTTTGGATAAGCTTCATTTACTTTGGCAACATTATCAAACATCGGCGCTCCACCAGACCATGTTTCGTACCAGTGAAATCCCATTCCCCAAACATATTTTGATGCTTCAGGATCAGAGTAAATTACATTAGCACGGTAATTCATTAAATCACGGTTATGATCCCAAACGATGATTTTTTTATCTCCCAGATTTTCTTTTTTCAAAGTCGGTCCAAGATAATTTTTAATAAAATCTCTTTCTGCTTCGGCTGTGTAAATACAAGATTCCCAAGTCTGCACTGCCATTGGTTCATTTTGAGTAGAAGTTCCCCAAATTGGAATTCCTTCTTTTTCGTATGCTTTGATAAACTTCACATAAAAGTTTGCCCAGGTTTGATAATATTCAGGAAGTAATGTTCCTCCTTTCAATACATTTTTATTGCTTTTCATGAAAGCATTTGGTGACCACGGTGCTACATAAGTAGTTAGTTTTCCTCCCGCTTTTTGAATTGCCTGTTTTATTAAAGGAATTCTATATTGTCTGTCATGATCAATAGAAAAAGTTTTTAGATCCTTGTCGCCTTCTTCGATATAAGAATAGCTTCCACTGCTAAAATCAGAACTTTGAATTGTTGTTCTTAGCAAAGAATAACCAATCCCTTTTTGCTGATCGTAATAAGCATTTAAGAATTCTGCTTGTTTTTCTTTTGAAAGTTTGGCAAATATTTCGGCACTTGCATCAGTAATAGCGCCACCAATTCCCATAAAAGTCTGAAACTTTTTAGCTGGTTCTACAAATACAGATGTTTCAGTTTCCAGAGGTTGTTTTGCTGCAGAAAAAGTCAAATTATCTGTTGATGTCAATCTTAACTTTGAGTTCTCTGCTGTAGTATAAACGGTTACTTTTTTACCATTGGTTGTAAATTCTTTTTTTGTTTTTGGCTGTTGCGCAAAAGCCGCAGCAGCAAACAAAAGGCATAAAATTTTTAGACTATTTTTTTTCATTTGCTCCCAATTATTTTTGTTTTAATTGAAGTTCTGGAGAAATCTAAACCTGATTCTAATCCTTTTAAAGAATTTAAAAATAGCCCATACTCATAATGATTACGGGCTATTTTACAACCAAACTTAAACTTAAACTTAACTTAACTCTTTATTTTCCTCTAAATTCAACCTTTGTAACAGTAATTGGTTCATTACCCGTAGCGTTGCTTCCGGATCTGATTAAAAGATAGATTGTTCCGCTTTGAGCGAATTTAACAACATTAGAAACGGTGTTAGTTACAGCGTTTTTCTTGCATCCAACTCCAGATAATCTTCCTGAAAACTTAGATAATCCACAACCATCCCAAGTACCTATACCCATCACTAAGTTATCTTTGTACTCAACACCTGGTTTTGGCACTGATGTTCCGGCATATACTTCAAAAAAAGTTTCTTTTAAACCACTAGGACAAGAAACTGTCATATCAACTGTATATTCTCTATCTTTTACAACTTCGATAGCCTGATAAATACCTTCCTGAGCCCATCCTCCCGGTGAATAAATTGTAGCACCATTAGCACCGAAAGACCAAAAAGCTGCACCTGATGGACTTAGTTTTGCATTTGTCCATTTAGCCTGATCTGCAGCTGTAGCAAAAGTTCCTCCCTGCACTAAGTTTCCTTTAGCTGGGTCTGTTTTTTCTACAATAATTTGTTTAGAAGCAGTTCCGGTTGCAACACCTGCTCCAATAGCAGTATGCGTAATAGTGTAAGTACCAGCATCCGGTAAAGAAATTACCTGATTCATTTTTCCAACTGAAGCTCCGTCTCCAGTATCCCATTTTGATAAGATAACTCCTTTTGTCTGAGCGGTTAGAAGATAGGTATTCATTGCTCCTTCAACCGGCGTTATAGTAAACGAAGCATCAACATCGGTAGCCGTAAGCGGATTTGTATCAACACTGTCATCACAGCTATTTAGTGTACCTAATGCTAAAACTAGCATTAGGTATACACTCTTTCTTAAATTTATATTTAGGTTCATTTTGTTTTTGGTTTATTAGTTAGAGACTACTATTGATAATTAGGATTTTGTTTCAATTTAGTACCATTTAACTCCTTGAAAGGAATTGGGAAAATCTCATCTGTACCAGCGTCAAAACCTCTGTCTGATAGTGCTGCTGCTGCATCTCCCCATCTAACTAAGTCAAAGAATCTGTGTCCTTCTCCAGCCAATTCCATTCTGCGCTCATTTTTGATAGCAGCTAATGTCACAGGAACAGATGGCAGTCCAACTCTTGCTCTAACTGCATCCAGTAAAGCCTGCGCTCTTGCTCCAGATCCTAAAGCTTCTGCTTCCATTAAGTACGTATCTGCAAGTCTGATTACATAAGAGTTTTGCTTGTAGTTCAACTCAGCAGCTCCTCCTCCAGTTCTTACATCTGATTGTCTAGGAAGATATTTATTCAGGAAGTAACCTGTGTCCTGATAAGCTGGGATATAATCTGCTTTACCAGCTGCTTTTAAAGCTTTCAAATCAAAAATAGTAGCTTCAAATCTTGGATCTGTTTTCATAGCATCATATAATTTCTGAGTTGCCACGTTAAAGGCCCAACCTGCAGGAAGATCTGGTGCATCAGAACCGTCAGGTCTTGAATAACCTCTTGGTCCAACCATAACGTTTAAAGAGTTTCCTTCGTCTTTACCTTGTCCCCAGAAACCCCAATCAGAATTACCCGCACTACTATGAGATACTTCTAATATAGATTCTGCATTAAACTTATTTGATGTTACCCATAAATCACTAAACTTAGTAAGTAATTTATTTCCGTATTGATTTGTTGCTCCCGGTGTACCATTTACTTCAGCCAAAACAGCTGCAGCTTCAGTCTTTTTGTTTTCAAACAAATAAACTTTTCCAAGAATTGCCTGAGCTGTTCCTTTGTTAAATCTTCCAGACTCTGTCTTTGCATCAACAGTATTAGGTAAATTTGGAATAGCTTCTAATAAATCTTTTTCGATTTGTGCATAAATTACCTCTGGTGTAACTTGTTCCGGATCATAGATAGTCTGAGTGTTTAAAGGAACTAAAACCAATGGAATATTTTTAAACATTCTAACTAGATTGAAATAGTAAAATGCTCTTAGTGCTTTTGCTTCTGCAGTAAATCTCGCTCTTACATCCTCGCCCATTGTTGCTGCCGGAAGCTTTGAGATTAACATGTTTGCTCTTGAAACACCCTGATAATGATCATCCCAGTAACTACTTGGAATACTAATTGATGAAAGAGAGTGTTTAGAAAAGTTCTGGATTCCGTTTCCATCTGTTGCGCTACCACCCCCGGCATAAAAATCATCTGAACCCGCATTTAGCATAGCAACCAGGTTTTCGAAACCACCAGTATTTTTTCTTAATGGATCATAAACTCCAATTAAGGCTGCATAACATTGTTGTTCGTTAGAAAAGTAGGTACTTGAATCGAATTGTCCTTTTGGATCAATGCTCACAAAATCTTCAGAACAAGCTCCTGCTAAGGCTGCCAATGCTACGGCAAAGTATATATATTTAAATTTTATAGTTTTCATAATTCTTTTAATTTTTAAAATTGAACGTTAGCTCCTAACAGAATAGATCTTGCTTGTGGATAAACACCTTTATCTACACCGAAAACCTGACCTCCAATTTCTGGATCATAACCAGTATATTTTGTGAAAGTGATTAAATTTTCTCCAGTTACATAAAAACGAATTCTGTCTGCTCCAATTTTAGAGGATAAACCAGTTGGCATTGTATATCCAAGAGTCACAACTTTCAAACGTAAGTAGTTTCCGTTTTCAAGGTAGAAATCAGACATGTTACTGAAGTTTTTATTTGGATCGTTGTTAGTCAATCTAGGATAATCGTTTGAAGTTCCTTCTCCAACCCAACGTCCTAAAGCTTCAGTTTGATAGTTTGCTGTTAACATATCAAGTCTTCTTAATCCCTGGAAAATTTTGCTTCCTGCAGCACCTTGAGTAAACGCCATGAAATCGAAATTTTTGTAATCTAAGTTTACAGTAAATCCGAAAGTATATTTAGGGATGTTAGTTCCTAAGTATTGTTTATCATCATCTGTAATAGCTCCATCTCCATTATTGTCTACCCAACGGAAATCACCTGGTCTTGCATTTGGTTGAATTAAACCGCCTGAAGCATTTTTGTAAGCTTCAACTTCTGCTTCATTTTGAAATATTCCAGCAGTTTTAAAACCGTAAAATTCATTGAATGAATGTCCAACCTGAGTTCTTGTTACTTGCCCCATAGATTGGAAACTAGCATCACCCGCGATAAAGTTTGTATTAGATCCTACGTAAGTAACTTCATTTTTCAAATAGGCAAAATTGGCATTCACTCCTAAATTAAAATCACCAAGTCTTTTCTTGTATCCTGCTTCAACCTCAAAACCACTGTTGTTCATATCAGCAATATTTGCCGCTGGTGCATCAACAACTCCAACGTAACCAGGAATAACAACGTCTCTTAAGATTCCTGTTGTTCTCTTTTTATAATAGTCTAAAGTAAGAGTGAAATCATTAAAAAGTTTAGCATCAAGACCAACAGTAGTTTGTGATGTTTCTTCCCATCCTAAATCTGCATTTGGTAAAGTAGAGTTTCCGTAACCTGTAGTAATTGACCCATCATTTCCAACAGCGTAATTGTATCCTCCAACAACTAAACCTCTATATTTAAAATCCCAAATATTATCATTACCAACAACTCCATAACCTCCACGAAGTTTTAACGTATTAACGATATTGTTTTCTGTCCAGAATCCTTCTTTCGAAATTACCCATCCTAAAGAGAATGAAGGGAAAACTCCAAATTTCTTGTTTTCTCCAAATCTTGTTGAACCGTCACGACGAACAATTCCTGTAAATAGATATTTCTCTTTGTAATCGTAGTTTAGACGGAAAAATAAAGATGATAACTTATGCTCAATTTTATCACTTGCTCTACTCACCATATCATCTTGTGGAAGGTTAAAATTCCATGAAGCATCTTTATAACTTGTAATTGGCAAGCCATAGAATGTAGTACCAATTGTTTTTCCGATGTTTTCTACATAAGCACCTTGTCCTACTAAAGCATTAATAGAGTGATCTCCAAATTTATTAGTATAGTTAAGCGTGTTTTCTATATTCCATGCAAATGCTTTTTCGTTGTCCTGGCTATAATTGTTTCTATCCGCTTTCATGTTTGGATTCAGGTAGAAAACAGGTGTAAACATCTCTTTGCCCCAATACGCTAATTTACCTCCAAGTGTTGATCTTACTTTTAAGTGACTAGTAATATTAGCTTCTAAGTAAGCATTCCCAACAAAATCATCAGACCAGTTATAACCTCCCAATCTAGTTTGTGTATAAGCTAGTGGATTTGTCATCTCTTGTTGTACTACAGGAGAAATACCGTAAGGATTCCCGTGAGAATCCAAAACAATATTTGGACTGTTATAAAAACCTGAGCCGATTACTGAAGGATCTGCAACTATCGGAGTAATAGGATCTAAGTTAATTGCAGAACTTAATACCCCGCCAAATTCACTATTAATATTTCCAATATCCTTTGTTTTTTGATGAGTATATCCAAACGTTTGTCCAAAAGTAAAATAGTCCGAAATTTTGTGTGTTGAATTTAAACGGAAGTTTTTCTTTGTATAATTTGAAATATCCGTTGCAACGATACCTTCCTGATCCTGAACTCCAAAAGAAGCATAAAAAGTAGATTTTTCTCCACCACCACTAAAACTTAGTTCGTGTGTATATCTAAAAGCGGAATTGTTAAAAACTGCATCCTGCCAGTCTGTACCTTTACCATAAGACGCTGGATTTGCATATTTTATAGCGCCACCATCTGCAACAGACTTTTCATTCATAATTGTTGCATATTGACTTGCATTCAACAGGTTTAATTTTTTTGCCGGAGCGGCAACTCCTGCAAAACCACTATAATTCACAGAAATTTTTCCTGATTTTCCTTTTTTAGTAGTCACTAAAATAACTCCAGTTGCTGCACGAGTACCGTAAATTGCTGCCGAAGCTGCATCTTTAAGAACCTCAATAGATTCAATATCAGATTGGTTGATAAAACCAACTGCACCAGCATCAATAGCAATTCCGTCAACAACCCATAACGGATCATTTCCACCTTCTCTAAAAGTAGTTATACCTCTTATACGAACCTTAGAAGCTGCACCAGGCTGTCCAGAAGTAGCTGCAATAGTAACACCGGCAACCCTACCTTGTAAAGCTTGTTCAACACGCCCGTTTGGTACTTTTTCAAGATCTTGTGCTTTTACACTGGAAATTGCTCCAGTAACAACAGATTTCTTTTGAGTACCATATCCAACCACAACAACCTCATTTAAAGATTGTGATTCCGGTTTTAATTGAATTGAGATTTTTGTTCTACCATTTACAGCTTCATTTACTGTAGTATAACCAATAAATGTGATTGTTAAAGTTCCGTTTGAAGGTACCTGCATCTGAAACTTCCCATCAAAATCGGAAGCTGTTGATTTAGTAGTTCCTTTTAATAAAACTGTCGCACCTGGAACAGGCATTCCACTTTCATCGCTTATCATTCCATTTACTGTGACATCCTGAGCCACAGCAATAACCGAGAATAACAAAGATGAAATACAAAAAACAAGTAATTTTGTTAATTTCATTTTTCTAAAAATTTTGGTTAATTAATTAGTAATTCGATGCAATACTAAAACTAAATTTTTGTTTTTCGTATTTAAAAATCCATACAAAAACACATCAAATTGAAAATTTTAATATTATAAAAACACATCAAAAAAAATATAATTAATTGATATATAACATTTTAAAAAAATAAAAAGTAGTACTAAAGAAAAGTTAATTTTAAAAATAAACACTACATAATTTTTTTTGATAAAATTATACCCAAAATTTATAAAACTACAACGTGATAGTAGTACAAATAGCTACACAAACACTTATTTTACAAACATTTAAAACTAAAATCTCTATAAAATCTTCAAAACAGCCCAAACAGAGAATATGATATTTTTAGGTTAGTTTTTTTACGTTATTGATAAAAATTTCAACAGAAGAAAATTCTTATTTTTAGATTTTTACATAGGTTTTACCTACAAAAAAGCAGTTTTGCTCACCGTTTTTTAAGTCATTTTCATTGTGAAGAAAGGTAAAAATTGAATTTTAAATACAATTTTTGAAGCTGTAGTCACTAAAGTCTCTGAATTTATTCCAAAAAAACATGAGAAAGAAAGTTTAAACTCGATGTCTTTTTATTTTTAATGATTTGAAGATTTCAGCCTGTCGCTCTCTTAAAGTGAAAGGATTTAGTATTTAAATAAATAAGCAACAGAACACCTTAACAAAAGAAGTCTTGTATTTGTAAAAGCAGACTGATGTTGATTAATTTTGGATTTTAAGGCAAATTAATATTACATAAGTACTTCTTAACTAAATATTTTTTTGATGATTACCAAAACGACATCAAAAAAAAGCAAGAAAAGCAAGAAAAATGCTGATATTAAGACTAAAAACTATATAAAAGCCCTGAATTAAGGCTTCAATAAAAAATAAAAGATTAAAACAACCCAAAAAGCGAATTAATGATACATACAGAAGACAATTAAGCTGAGAAATAACGCATCTTAGAGTTCTTCTGTTAGAAACAAAAAAAAATAGCCCATAATCGAAATTATGGGCTATCCAGGCAATAAACTTAACTTAAACTAACCATAGTAGTTTAAACTTTCTATTATTTTGCTCTGTATTGTCGAGCAAGATAAAAATGGTGAAAATTCGAAAAAGGAATGTTTGAATCTTCCTTTTTCGAAAATAACTATAACTAACACAAAATATTATTGAGGTTTGTAAACAAATGTCCAACCTGTACCAGCATCTTTTAAACTTCTTGGCACATATAACACTAATTTATCTGCTGTAAGCGTAATAATATTATACTCATTAGCAGTGTTTCCTGCTTCATAGCCTAAAATTTTTGAGTTTTGAATAAATAGCTTTTTGTTTGCTACATCTAAGACAAAACTTCCTTTTTCTGCAGCTGCAGAAGCGGTTTGGTAATGATTATAATTTGCTGCACCGTTCAAATCAAAATGCATGTTTCCTGCTACATCAAGAGGCGGACAACAATCTCCAGCATTCCACCATGCACTCATTGCTGAGTCCGGATTGTCCGGAGGGGACATAAACCAATAAGCTGCACCTGTACCCGCTGCCCCGTCAAAAACCCATGTTTTTCCAGTAGCTGTATTAGTACTTACTAAATCATACCAATCCTGATCTAAAGGAGTGTCCAGCTTATCAATTTGAGCATCAATAGTTTTCGCAAAAAACTCACCTCCTAAAGTCCCTACAAAAGTAAATGTAGATTTCCCTGGAATTGGATAAACAATTGTTGCTTCATTTGTCAGGGCTTTTCCTAAATTATAATCCCAGTAACCAGTAACACCAGGTGTATCCATAGTCAAAGTAATTTTATTACCTCCAGGCGTGCTATGGGTTACTTTTAAGTTAACCCCCGCAACATCAGTACTATTCGATAAATGCTGCTCATCCACGATTGGATCGCATGCGGAAAAGACCAGCATAAACGCAGCAATTAATAAATATTTTATATTGTGAATTTTCATCTTTCTAATTATTAATAGTTATTAAATATTACCATCCTGGATTTTGAGTATAAATTCCGTTTAAAAGCCTCATTTCCGTCTCCGGAATCGGAACTAATCCTTTTGTTTCCGGTCTGTATTTTGCACTGTAATTAGCGTCAACACCAGAATTTCTAACCTGAATAACATCATTAAACGCCGTATTAACATCTCCCCAACGCACCAGATCAAACCAATGTAAAGCTTCAAAAGCAAATTCATGTAAACGCTCTTCTTTTATTGCATCTAAAGAATATCCTACAGGGCCTAATTTTGCTCGTAATCTCACAGCATTCATACCGTCAGCAGTTTTAGTAATTTCTGAATGCATTAATAACACATCAGCAAAACGCATGAAAATAAAATCCTGTGCATGCATTAACTGCATATCTGCATTAGTCCAGCCATACAATTGTACAAACATCCCTACATTAGCACCTTTACCATTGTCATATTGAAGTGACGCATATTTTTTATTAAACAAACCAGTTTCATGATCACCTTTATCTTTAGCATAACCTCCCGTTCCTTGGTCAACTCTTCCGACTTCCAAAATAGAGCCTCTTTTTCTTGGATCAAGATCTGACCATCCACTGTATAATTTAGGATTTACAGTACACCATCCCCAGCCTTCGCCAAAAGGAACCAATGAATTTCCACGCATCGAATTAAACAAAGTCATTCTATTAGTATAAATATTACCATTTGTCCAACCCCAGTCTCCGAATGAAAACCTTTGTACAAACATAGTCTCTAAGTTTCCTGTCCCAAACGTTGGACTAGCTCCGTCCTGACCAACCCATGCCAAACCTTCAGTTGTTGCCCACGGCAATATATTACTTCCTGAAGCTTTATTTAAATAAGAGTAAGGCCAAAGATTTCTAAAATCTGAAGCTAATTTATGACCACTATTGTTTATACAATCACTTAAATAAGTCGCTACTTGTGTACCTGTTATAGTACCTCCTCCAACAAGCGGTAAATCTGTCGTTGCCTGATTTTCTATATTAGACATATAGCCCGTATAGAACAAAAACACACGCCCTAAATAAGCCTCAGCAACCCATTTATTAGCATGCCCATATCTTGCTGTAGGAATACTTGTAAAAGGGGTAGCCGGCATAGTTTCAATTGCTAATTTTAAATCCGAAGCAATTTGAGCAAAGGTTTCTGTATAAGTAGCTCTTGGAGCACGTCTATCGCCATCATAGGTAATTATTAGCGGTACTCCTCCAAAAAATTTAGCCAGTCTAAAGTAAAAGAAAGCTCTCATAAACAAAGCTTCTCCCAATGCTTGATTTTTAAAATCTATCGCCTCTGCAGGTGTATTAAAATAGGTAGAAAAATCAGCTAATGGTACTTTTTCTATAATAGCATTTGCTCTCGAAATTCCATTATATGACTGTACCCACATATCACGATAAGTATCTTCAGTTGGATCTTCAAAATTATCTACCCACTTAGCCGCTTTGTCATCGGGGCCTCCGCCTCCTAACATCATATTGTCCATCAAATTAGCCGCAACTTGCTCTTCACTTGTTATAGCATTTGCATAGATAGCGTTATAAACACCTGCCATCGCCTCATCTATATCCGTAGGAGATTTATAAAAACTCGCTAAACTCTTTTCGGTAATATTGTCTTGATCCAAATAATCATCACAACTTGAGGTTGTAAAAATTACTGAAATCGCTATAATATATTTTAGTTTTTTCATTTTGAATGTATTAATATTAAAAATCAGCACTTAATCCAAACATTACTGTTCTGGATTGTGGATACAAACCAAGATCGATTCCTGAAGCCCAAGGAGTAGTTGTATTGTTTCCTGCCCAACGCACCTCCGGGTCCATACCATCATATTTAGTAAATGTGTATAAGTTATTTACCGCAACATAGAATTTAAGGTTAGAGATAAATTTAAAATCTTTCAATATTTCGTTAAAATTATAACCTACCGTTAAATTATTAATTCTTAAATAATCTGCATTATGCATATATATATCAGAAATATAATTTGAGTTTCTGTTTGAAACCGAACTTAAACGAGGCATTGTATTAGAAGTACCTTCACCATGCCAACGGTTAAAAACATCTGAAGTATAATTTTGTTTAGGCATATCAGCAAAAGATCTGTAAGATTGCATAACCTGCATACCGTATTTACCTGCCATTGTAGTATTTAAATAAACATTTTTAAATTCAAAGTTTAATTGGATACCTAATTGAAAGTCAGGATTCGGATCTCCTAACATTGTCTTATCTTTTTCGTCGATAACACCGTCGTTATTTAAGTCTACAAAACGAACATCTCCAGGGCGCTGATCATTAAAATACGGCTGTCCAGATGGCCCAACATAAGCATTCACTTCTTGTTGATTTTGTAAAATCCCTGCCGTTTTATACCCGTAAAAATATCCTATCGGGAAACCAACTTGTGCTCTTGAAATTTCCGAAGTTCCTTGCGATAATACATTACTAACACCATGAATTATACCATCAGCATTTGCAACTTTTGTAACTTTATTTTTGTTTGCAGCACCACTTACAGTAATACCATATTTGAATCCGCCAACCTTATCTTTCCAGCTTACAGAAAATTCGAAACCTTTGTTTTCAATATCCCCTCCGTTAATGTAAGGAAATCCTGCTCCGGCAGTACCTGGAAGCTGAGCTATAACCAACCAGTCTTTAGTTGTTTTATTATACCAGTCAAAAGTGATTCCTAACTTTGAATCAAATAAAGAAGCATCTAATCCAAAATCAAGCTGCTCAGATGTTTCCCAACTAACATTAGGATTTGGAACTTTTGATGGATATGCTGTTTGACCAGAAACCGGCTTAGTATCTCCAAAAAAGTATCCAGGAAATGCATAAGCAATACTTGACGTATAATAAAAATCGTAATCCGTATATCGATTTCCATTTTGCCCCCAGCTTCCTCTTAATTTTAAGAAATTAAGAGTCTTTGATATACCAGACATAAAATCTTCTTTGGATATAACCCAACCCGCAGATACAGAAGGGAAATTACCATACCTGTGACCGTCGCCAAAATTAGAAGATCCGTCACGACGAATTACAGCAGATAGAAGATATTTTTCTTTGTAGTCATATTGAGCTCTTGCAAAATATGACATTAAACCACCACCACCAGCAGCCGTATCTTTACCCGAAGTGTTAATCGCCGCTACAGAAGTTGGAGATTGTGTATTATTCAAATAAGCATATTTTGGATCTCCAGGAAATGTTAATCCGTTTCTAGTACCTGAAACATCGGTGTTAACTACATTTTGCAGTAACTCAGTACCAATCACAGCATTAAGATTATGGTTTCCAAACTGTTTTTGATAGGAAACAGTATTTGTCCAAGTTGTGTTTGCTCCAAAATATTGAGATTGTGTAGCACCGTCTACTGAATCATTATAAAGTACACCTAAATGATAAGTCGGATTCATTGATCTACTGTATCCAAACCAGGAATCAACATTGTAAACAGATTTAAAACGAAGATCTGCAATTGGTTCAACCTCTAAAAAGACATTTCCTATAATTTTATGATCTCTTGGATAATTATAATTACTTCTATAATACATTACAGCTAATGGATTAGTCTGATTGGTAGATATACCTTCAAGAGTAGGAGTAAATCCGTATGGGCTTATGTTTCTATCAATAGCCGTCTGCCAATATGCAGGCTGCAATGGATTCTGTGCAAGGGCATTATGCAAATCATTACCATAAATATCGCCCGAAGACACATCTCTTTTTTGAATATTTGTATAAGTTAAATTTTCTCCAATTGTTATAATACTATGGCTTTCATTCTTTTTTAATACCATTTGAGTATTCATTCTCGCTGTTAATCTCTTAAATCCTGCATCTACAAGATTTCCTCCTAATATCCCGTCTTGATCAAAATAAGAAAATCCTAATGAATAAATAATATCTTCACTTCCACCTGTCATGTTTATAGAGTGGCTAACAATTGGTGCGTCTTTTTTAGACATTTCATTAACCCAGTTAGTCCCAGTCCACCCATTTTGCAACTTATCCCAAATTTCATTTCCTAATTGCGTTCCTGCACCAGGATAATTTGCTTCCAGCCAGCTATTATTGGTCAGCGTAGCTTTCCAATCAGTTGGCGCAAGTCCATCATTAACTCTTCCTTCATCCATAATATACATATATTCCTGCGCATTCAAAGGATCTAAATTTTTATAAATGTTTTGAATACCAAAGTAAGAGTCATAGCTAATTCTAGCCGGCCTTCCTTTACGTCCTTTTACAGTCGTTACCAAAACAACTCCATTAGCAGCTCTTGAACCATAAATTGCTGCCGAAGCAGCATCTTTTAAAACATCTATAGACTCAATATCTGAAGGATTTAGATAATCTATATCTCCAACCGGTACGCCGTCTACGATATACAAAGGATTTGAATTTCCAACTGTGCCAATTCCACGAATAGTTACCTTAGTTCCAGCGCCAGGAGCACCACTATTTCTGGTAATACTAATACCAGGTGCTATACCCTGAAGTGCTTCCATGGCAGAACCCGTATTTAAATCCTGAATTGTTTCTCCTTTTAAATTGGTCGAAGCACCAGTAATCAAAGCTTTCTTTTGGGTACCGTATCCAATAACAACCACTTCATTTAAACTTTGCGATACTGCTTTAAGTACAACATTAAGCTTTGTCTTTCCGTTTACTGCTTCATTAGCAGTTTCAAAACCAACGAAACTAACTACCAAAGTTCCATTAGATGGAACACTAATCTGAAACTTCCCATCAAAGTCAGAAGCAGTTGCTTTATTAGTCCCCTTTACTAAAATCGTTGCCCCTGGGACGGGCAATCCGCTTTCATCACTAATTGTTCCCGTTACCGTCACATCCTGAGCAAATGCGATAACTGAAAACAGTAAAGACGAAACACAAAAAATAAGTAATTTTGTCAATTTCATTTTTCTAAAAATTTTGGTTAATTAATTAGTAATTTCATGCAATTATAATGTTAAATTTTAATAATGTAGAATTAAAATTCTTTACAAAAACACTTCAAACTAAATATCAACACACTACAAAAACACAACATTTTTTTTTTAATTAATTAATTTACTGTACTTTAGATTTTAAAAAAAATTGTTATAAAAATGTTAATTAAAAAAATTGTATATTACATTAGTTTAATATCAACTATAACGATATAAATTAAAAATAATTTAAAAAATTAGATTTATTCAGATTGAAAAATCAATATTTTAATCGCATTATTAAGCATTTCTAATAAAAATACATTTAAAATTTTATGAAATTCACAGTTAGACCCTTGACGCTAATAGTACTATTTTTCATACAATCAATAAGTTTTTCTCAAGTAAAAAATATTGGAATTCCAGACATCAAAAACTACAAAAGATCAGAATATAAAGGTGGAACTCAAAACTGGAGTATTGACCAGGATAAAAATGACAATATCTATTTTGCAAACAACAGCGGACTAATCCAGTTTGATGGCTCAAACTGGCATAAATACTCACTTCCTAATAAATCAGAAATAAGAAGCTTAAAAATTGATGCTTTAGGAAGAATATTTGTGGGAGGAAATAACGAATTTGGATATTTCAAAATTGATGACAAAGGAATTTTAAGATATCATTCTTTATACAATCTGCTAAGTCCGATAGATAAAGAAAACATAAACTTAATCTGGAGAATCCATATCTTTAAAGGAGAGGTTATTTTTCAATCTTTTACAAAAGTTTTTTTCTTAAAAGGGGAGAAAATCACAACCTTAAACGCTCCACATAAATTCCAGTTTTCATTTCTAGTAAATAATCGTCTTTATTTTCAGGATAAGACTTTAGGTGTTTTAGAATATAAAAACAGAAGACTAATACCTGTATCCGGTACAACCGTTTTTAATGACAAAGAGATTTGGTCTATCTTTCCTTTACCGAACAACAGACTTCTTTATGCAACCTTAGAAAAAGGTCTCTTTGTTTCTGAAAATGGTACCATCAAACCCTGGACAACTGAAGCAAATGATTTTATAAAGAAAAACACCTCTCTTGGCGGATCTATAATTAAAAATAAATTCATTGTGCTTAATTCCGTATTAGACGGCGCTATTATTTGTGATTTAAACGGAAAAATAATCCAGCATTTAAACAGACAGAAAGGCCTTCAAAACAATACTATTTTAGCTTCATTTATTGATAACAAAAACAATATCTGGCTTGGTCTTGACAACGGGATTACATTTATAAACGAAAACTCTCCGTTTTCTTATTTTGATTACAGCTACAACATTGGGACGGTTTATGCCTCTACAACGTTTCAGGGCAATCTTTATGTAGCCACAAATCAGGGATTATTTTATCATCCCTGGGGGACATCTTTTAAAGACAGTCCGTTTACGCGGGTAGAGGGAACAATTTCTCAGGTTTGGAATATCCAGGTTTTAAATGATGTGCTTATCTGTGCCAGTAACAGTGGTGCATTGGTTATTGAAAAGAACAGAGTTTCAAAAATTCTGGATACAAAAGGATATTTTGGATTCAAAAAAATTCCTGATCACCCGGATTATATAATAGGAGAAAGTTACAATGGATTTTCTGTCTTCAAAAAATCCGGCTCAGGATATGATTACCTGCATCAGGTAAAAGGTTTTGATGAAACCACTAATAATTTCTCTGTAGAAATAGACGAAAATTATTTATGGCTTAAGAAAAATCCGTTCTTATACCAGGTAAAATTATCTGACGATTTACAACGATTTGATTTTATAAAAAAACACGTTAACATATCTGAAAACTATAAAGGAATTAACAGCCTTCAAAACATTAATAATAAGGTTTATTTTCAGGTTAAAAACCATTTTTACAGATATTCAGTTGAACAGGAGACTTTTTTCGAAGACAAGAAAATCACCAATTTATTCAAAGGAATTCCAACGATTAACACCTTAATTGAAGATCCTTCAGGGAATTTATGGTACGCATTTGATGAATCTCTCGGCGTTTTAGTCAAAAATAAAAATGGCAGTTATAATAAAAAACAAGCCATATTCTCTAACCTTACCGGAAATCTGGTAAATAATTACATTTCTGTAAATGCGATTGATCCTCAAAACATTTTTATTGGATTGACCGATCGGTTAACACATTATAATTCTAACATACCCAATACATTTATGACAAAACCAAAAGCTTTCATAGAAAGTTTTTCATTTCCCGGAGATACTATCTTAACCGGAAATCTTGTCAACACAACAGAACCTTACAGCCTTCCCTACAAGTATAACCGCGTCAAATTTACCTTTGCTTCGCCGACCTATGAAAATCAGGAAAATGTGGAATACTCCTATAAATTAGAACCATTTGAAGAGAACTGGCGTAGCTGGTCTTCGACAGCTATTAAAGAATACACCAATTTAAGGGAAGGTAATTATGTAATGAAATTAAAAGCCAGAAACAGCTATGGCATAGAATCCAACATAAGTGAAGTAGAATTTACCGTTTCTCCACCCTGGTACAGACATTTCCTTGCTTATTTGTTTTATCTGATTTTAATTTTATTGGGAGCGTATCTCATTTCTGTCAGAGTTAAACTGAAGATTAGAAAAAACAGATATTACGAAACAATTGAACAACGTAGATTATACCTTGAAAAAGAGTCAAAAATCAGACATGAGCAGCATGATTTAGAGAAAGAAATCGAAAAGCTAAAGAATGACAAGCTTCAAATTAAAATCCTAGCCAAAGATAAAGAACTAGTAAACAACTCTTTACAAGTTGTAAAGAAGAATAAAGTCCTAAATGGAATTATTCATAAACTTAAAGACATAGATACTAACATATTAGACGAAACTACCAAATCCGAATTCAGCAAATTGCATAAAAGTATTGTAAAAGAAGTTAATACCGACAAGAGCTGGAAAGACTTAGAAAAGCATATCAAAAACGTTCATTTTGAATTCTTAAAGCGTTTAAAAGGACAATATCCGACAATTTCTCCAAGAGAATTAGACTTATCGACTTATTTATTAATGAATATGTCCACAAAAGAAATAGCCGAGATCATGAACATCTCAACTGGCGGTGTAGAATTAGCCCGTTACCGTTTAAGAAAAAAATTAGGTCTAAATAAAAAAGAAAACTTAATTGGATTCTTAATGACTATTTAAAAACGAAAGCCATTCAAATTTGAATGGCTTTCGTTTTTTTTATGAAATATATTCTAAAGCTCGCTCAAGAGCCATTCCCCTCGAACCTTTTATTAATATAGTATTAGAATCAAACTTGAAATTTTTTAGAAAGTCTGCAAATGTCTCAAAAGTCTCAAAAAACTTTATGTTTTCCTTTTCAACCTGATTTACATAAAATGATTTGCCAATTAAAAAACACAATGCTTGTTCCTGATCTGCTAAAGAATCTACAATAACCTTATGCTCATAAAGACTCTCGTCTCCTAATTCGAACATATCTCCTAGAATCATAATCTTATTGTTTTTATGCAATTGAAGAAAGTTTGAAATTGCAACAGCCATACTACTCGGATTAGCATTATAAGCATCCAGAATGATCTCATTTGAACCTTTTTGCATCATTTGAGATCTGTTATTCGCAGGAATATAATTTTCAATAGCACTCTTTATATCGCTTTCATTTACTTTAAAATAACTACCTATCGAAACAGCCGCATTAATATTATTTGCATTATAAAGCCCAATTAAATGCGATTCAATACTGAAATTATCATAACTGATCGCCACAAACGGATTTGCCGTAATTTCCTGAATATTCAAATCTGCACTTTGTTTTTTTACACCAAAAGTAAATGATTTAATTCCTTTTGATTTTTCAATCTGAATTGGATCTTCAAGATTTACAAAAACTGTTTTTTGATTTGCTGCCAAATACTTGTACATTTCGCTTTTTCCGGAAATTACCCCTTCAACACCACCAAAACCTTCTAAATGTGCTTTACCGAAATTGGTTATGTATCCAAAATCAGGTTGAGCAATCTCACACAAAAATTCTATTTCTTTTTGATGATTCGCTCCCATTTCCACAATTCCAATCTCAGTTTCTTTTGTAAACGAAAGCAAAGTTAAGGGAACACCAATATGATTGTTTAAATTACCAATAGTAGCTTTTGTTTTGAACTTTTTAGACAAGACAACATTAATTAACTCTTTAGTTGTTGTTTTCCCATTACTTCCAGTCAAAGCAACAATTGGAAGACCTAAATAAGACCGATGAAATTTCGCCAGTTCCTGAAGTGTTTGCAAACTATTTTCAACCAAAATAGTCCTTTCATCTATATAGTATGATTTGTTATCAATAACGACAAATAAAGCACCTAAATCTAAGGCTTCTTTAGCAAATGTATTGGCATCAAAATTCTCTCCTTTAATCGCAAAAAACATCGAATTCTTTTCAATCTTTCTAGTATCAATAGAAAGAGAACTACATTGTAAAAATAAGTTATGAATGTCCTGAATATTCATTTATAAAATTTTAAATAGACTATAAAAGTAGAAAAAAACAATAAAAAAATTCCAAATTCCAGACTGAATATTCAGCATTTGGAATTTGGAATTTTATGTCAGAAATTCTAAATCTTAGTTTCTAGGAGATTTTCTCTTTTCAGATTTTGAACCCACTCTTGACATTGCGCATCTGAATCCAATATAATCAGTTGCCATATCCTGAGGGAAGTATCTTCTTTGAGCCGGGTCTAGCCAGTAAGCTCTGTCTCTCCAAGATCCTCCTTTGTAAACTCTTACTTTATCATCGATTAAAGTAGTACGTTTACTAGAATTATCATATTTTCTTATCATTTTACCTAAACTATCTGTAGTTACATTATGTTTAGGAGAATTGTACATTGCCTGATCTGCTTTTGAACCTGATTCAGAATCGCCAAAGTCAAAATATCTTGAAGATTGTTTATCACCATCTCTATAGTTGATATTATCACTTGTACTGAAGTTTTGTCTCAAATAAGTTTCCTGCTCATCAACCGGAACCTGAGCAATTTCTCCAGGAAGGTTTCTTGCAATAACTTTACCGTTACTTAAAGTATCATACTTAATTGTAGCAGTTGTAACAATTTCGATTTTACCATCTTTACCAATTTTGTTTTTAGCATATTGGTTTCCTCTGTAGTAGTTGAAATCATTTGCTTCATTATCAATAATTGGTCTGTAAACGTCAGCAACCCATTCTGCAACGTTTCCGGCCATATCATATAATCCGAAATCGTTTGGAGCATAACTTTTCACAGCATTTGTAATATCTGCTCCGTCATCTGACCAACCTGCAATTCCACCGTAATCACCGTTTCCTTGTTTAAAGTTAGCCAATTGATCTCCTTTGTTTTTACGCTTGTTAGAACGAGTATAATCTCCAGACCAAGGATATTTCTTTTGTCCTTTGTAGATGTTATATTCTCTTTGTCCAACATCTGCAGCAGCTGCATATTCCCATTCTGCTTCAGTAGGAAGTCTGTATTCTGGTAAAATGATTCCAGAAGAACGTTGTGCGTACACATTTTTCTCTTCAGGAACTACACCATCTTTTCCAGCTTTTGGTCTTCTTCCAGTTGGATTTTTCTTTAAAACAATTTCTTCGCTTGCACCACGTGATGTACTTGGAGACATTAAGTATCCTTCAGTATTAAATGCATTTTCAGCATTTACATCATTAGTTTTAGCACCTTTTTGAAGGTACCCGTTTTTCTCTAAAACTGCCTCATTTACACGGTCTGTTCTCCATTTACTAAATTCAACAGCCTGAATCCAGTTAACACCAACTACAGGATAGTTAGCATAAGAAGGGTGTCTTAAATAGTTATTAGTCATCGTTTCGTTATATCCTAAACGATTTCTCCAAACAAGAGTATCTGGCGATGCTCCTTCGTAAATATTTTTGTAATTTTCTTCTGTAGGTGGAAAAACTTTCTTTAACCACTCTAGGTATTCTAAGTACATACCGTTTGTAACTTCGGTTTCATCCATATAGAATGACTGAACGTGTTGTTGAGTTGGTGTGTTATTCCAATCATGCATAACATCATCCTGTACTTTACCCATTGTAAACGTACCTCCTTCAACAAAAACCAAACCAGGACCAGCCTGTTGTTTTTTACCTGCATTTCTGGCAGCAGTTCCATTCTGACTATCTACGTCCCAACCAGTGGCTCTTGAAGCGTGAGTGGAACTCGATTTTTTGCTACAACTAGCCGTGCCCAACATCAATACCATTGACATCATTAATTGCAAGACTACAATTTTGTTTACTTTCATACTCATTCTTAGGTGATAAATTTAGGTGCTGCAATATAATAATTAACATTTAATTGGCAACATCTGTTCTAATAATTTTATTCAGCTGTTTTTTACCAGAAAAATAACCTTTAGTTACGAACGCAAAAATATACTTTTTATTATTTACTGTAACACGAAATACTATATTTTTACTTACTAATTATTTTTTAATTAAATTTCGCTTTTTAAACCAATGAAACAGCTTTTTTTCATCTCTCTTTTTCTAATTCCAATTCTCACATTTTCTCAGTTAAATGGGGGCTTGACAATTAATTGGCAGGATAAAAAAGAAACAAATTACGGCGAAAATAAAATCATTATTCCATACTTTACAGGAGGCGGCTTTCGCTTCAATATGACTAAAAAAAACATAACATTACTGGAAAATTTAAACATATCAAACCTTTCAAGTGGCAGTTCTGTACAAATTAGCAATGTTATTTATGAGTCACTTTCCAGAGCTGACTTAGGGGATTTAGGAATAGAAAACATCCCTGACAAACCAAACGAATCATTAATAATAACAAATGCAAGAGACTTAAAACATACTTTTCTTTTCTTAAATCCTATCATAAAAGATGGAAACAGCTTTAAACGAATCAAGTCTTTTTCTTACAATATCAACAATTCTACCGCAAGAAGCTCAAGTCGAACTATTTTTCAAAAAACGGCAGCAATTTCCAATTCTGTATTAGCATCAGGAGACTGGTATCGATTTTATATTCAAAAATCCGGTGTTTACAAAATAACACGCTCATTTTTACAAAGTTTAGGATTTGATCCTTCAAAAGTTGATCCACGAAGAATAAAAATTTACGGAAATGGAGGAAGAATGCTTCCGTTAGCCAACAATATTTATTATCCTGATGATTTAACAGAAAACGCAATTCAGATAGCCGGAGAAAATGATGGTGTTTTTAATAATGAAGACTACATTCTTTTCTATGCAGAAGGAGTTGAAAACTGGAACTCTGAAAGTCAGACTAACTTAAATCTATACGATACTAAAGCCTATTATTATATCACGGTCGCTGGTGGAGACGGAAAAAGAATCCAAAACCTTAATCAGCCTACCGCAAACAGCACATTAGAACTGAGCACGTTTGATGACTATCAATTTCACGAAATCGACCAAACCAACATTGTACATTTAGGCCGTCAATGGTTTGGGGAATCATTTGACATCAATCCGGAACAGGAATTCTCTTTTAATTTCCCTAATCTTGACACCTCTATTCCGGTAAAAATAAGAACAACTACAGCATCTGCCGCCTTTACCAACACATCATTTACTGTTTCTGCTAACGGACAAAATGTGGGAACCATTAATCATAGTTTCTTAACTGTAAATTCAGACATTAAATACGACCTTGATAGTTTAGCAACAAACACAACATTCACAGGAGCCGACAACATCAAAATTAAACTCGCTTATAACAATAACGGAGTACCCGGATCAAAAGGCTATCTGGATTATATTGCGTTAACCGCAAAACGAAAACTTTTGGGAACAGGAAAACAATTCCTCTTCCAATATAACGATGCAGGTTCCGTCGCTGGAGTGGTCAATTATACTATTGGAAACGCCGCAGGAATATCACAAATATGGGATATTACAGACCTATATAATATATCCAAAATTGAGAAACAAAATCAAACCAGTTTTAGCTTTAAAGCCAATTTGGGAGAAGTAAGAAAATATGTCGCAATAGACGCGTCTGATTATTATATACCTTCAAAAGAAAACCAATCAAAAATTGCAAACCAAAATCTAAAAGGAACTATTTTTAGAAACAGTCAAAATACTTTTCAGGACATAGATTACTTAATCATAACACAAAAATCTCTGGTTTCTCAAGCAGAAAGATTAGCTATTTTTCATCGCAATTATTCAAATCTGAATGTCAAAGTGGTTTCACTCGAAAATATCTATCAGGAATTCTCTTCAGGAAAACAGGACATTGCAGGGATTAGAAATTTTGTAAAATATATTTATGAGAACGCTTCTTCTTCAGAAAGAAGAATAAAATACCTAAATCTGTTTGGAGATGCTTCTTACGACTATAAAGACAGAATTCCAAACAACAACAACATTGTACCTATATATCAGGCCCTCAGAAGCAACACTGTAGGCGAAGGTGGATTTGCCTCTGATGACTTTTACGGATTAATGGATCCTGATGAAGGAATTGTTGGAGATCCTTTCAACGGAATAGACATTGCTGTAGGACGAATGTTGGTTTCAGACAATGCACAGGCACAGGAAATGGTTAATAAAGTTCTAGAATACCACGATACAAAATCATACGGAAACTGGCGAAATAACTTTGTTTTAGTTAGTGATGATTCGGACAAACCCGGCGATGAAACATTACAGACACGTCAAAATACATTGGCCGATTTAATCGCAACTGAAAAACCTTTTTTTAATATTGAAAAAATATTCCTTGATGCCTACACACAAGAAGCATCTGCAGGAGGATCGAGATATCCTAAAGCCCGAACAGATTTCTTTAATGCTTTTGAAAAAGGCGCTCTAATTTTTAATTATTTAGGCCACGGAGGTGAAGACGGATTAGCCAGCGAAAGAATTTGGGAAAAATCAGACAGTCAAAATCTGAACAATCAATATAAGTATCCTTTATTTATAACCATAACTTGTGAATTTTCAAGATTTGATGACCCAACAAGACCAACAGCAGGAGAATATGTTTATTGGAATCCTAAAGGAGGCGCAATTTCTATGTTGACTACAATTCGTGAAATCGGTCAGATTAATGGAGAAAATTTCAACGACGAGTTAAGCAAAAATCTTTTATCCTACGGCTCTAACCAATATAACAGTATAGCTGAATCACTAAGGATTTCAAAAAATGAAAAACCTAGCTCCGGAAGCAATGTCGTTACATATATAGGCGATCCCGCCTTAATGTTGGCCATTCCAAAACCAAGAATCAACCTGACAAAAGTAAATGATATTGCGATCTCACAACCAATCCCTGACTTTAAATCATTATCCAAAATCAAAATATCAGGAGAGATTACAGACGAAAACAATATTCTTTTAAGTAATTATAATGGAGAATTAGCAACTGCCATTTTTGACAAAATGATTACAAATACAACCTTAAACAATGACGGCTTTAGTCCGCCGATGCAGTTTAAAACTTTAGGAGAAACTATTTTTAGAGGAAATGCTTCCGTTACAAATGGTCAATTTGAGTTTAGTTTCGTTGTTCCAAGAGACATTCGAATTCCTGTTGATAACGGAAAAATTAGTTTTTATTCGAAGAAAAATGCAGCTCTGGAAAATCAGACAGGCTACAACAACACCATTAAAATTGGAGGAATTAACGAAAATGCTCCTCAGGACAATATTAGTCCAAAAGTGAAGTTATATATGAACGATGAAACTTTTGTATCCGGAGGTATCACAAACGAGTCTCCTTTTCTTTTAGCCTTCCTGGAAGACGAAAACGGAATAAATACAGCAAGCGGAATCGGACATGATATTGTAGCAATTTTAGATGGAGATGTAAGCAATCCATACATTTTGAATGATTATTATCAGACAAAATTAGACGATTATACTAATGGAAATTTACGTTTCCCGTTTAGAAACTTAGCTCCGGGGCTTCATACTATAAGTTTTACCGCCTGGGACGTTTACAATAATCCTGTTACAAGCGAAATTCAGTTTACAGTTGTTGGAGACGAGTCGCTGACATTATCACATGTTCTTAATTATCCCAATCCTTTTTCAACTTATACGCAGTTTTGGTTTTCCCACAACAGACCTTATGAGCCTCTGGATGTACAAGTACAGGTAATGACCATAACCGGAAAAGTAGTCTGGACAAAAAACCAAACCATAACAACAGAAGGATTTTTGTCAAGAGAAATTACATGGGATGGAAAAGACGATTTTGGCGATAGAATTGGAAAAGGAGTGTATATTTACAAACTAACTGTAAAATCAAATTTAACAAATAAAAAAGCAGAAAAGTACGAAAAGCTTGTCATCCTATAATATTATCTATATTTGCACCACCAAAAACATAAGTCCCTTAAATGAAAAAACTATCACTTTTATTAATTTGCCTTTTTACCCTTTATAATTCAAAGGCTCAGGAGTCCAGGCCAATAGTAACCGGAGTTCCTTTCTTATTAGTTGCCGCAGACGCAAGAGCAGCTGGTTTAGGCGATCAGGGTGTCGCTACTTCTGCCGATGTATTCTCGCAACAATGGAATCCGGCGAAATATGCCTTTTCAGAAGACGCACAAGGTCTTTCTATTAGTTACACTCCTTATTTGACAGATCTTGCTAATGATATTTCTTTAGGTCAGGTAACATACTACAACAAAATTAACGAAAGAAGTGCTTTTGCCGGAAGTTTTCGTTATTTTGGTTTCGGAGGAATCGAATTAAGATATACCGGAGATCCAAACGAAGCCGTACGTGAAGTAAATCCAAACGAATTTGCTTTAGATGGCTCATACTCTCTAAAATTAAGCGAAGAATTCTCTATGGCAGTTGCCGCACGTTTCATAAACTCAAATTTAAAAGTTGCATCAGAAGAAGTTGATGCATCAGCTGCAAGTTCATTTGCTGTTGATGTTGCCGCTTTTTACCAGTCTGAAGAAATTGCCTATCAGGACTTCAATGGAAGATGGAGAGCTGGTATAAACCTTCAGAATATGGGGCCAAAAATCAGTTATGACAGAGATGATTTAAGCTCAAACTTCTTACCTGCCAATTTAAGATTAGGAGGCGGATTTGAATTTATTTTTGATGATTACAACAAACTTGCTGTAAGTGCCGAACTTACCAAACTTTTAGTTCCAACCCCTCCGGGAATCCAAGCAGCTGTTGACGGAAACGGCGATGGTGATTTTGACGATCCTGAAGACATTACACAACAGCAAGCAACAGACGCAGCCTATAACAATTACAGAAACATAGGTTGGGTTTCGGGGATATTCAAATCTTTTGGAGATGCTCCGGGCGGATTCAGCGAAGAAATGAAAGAAGTAACCTACAGCCTTGCTGCAGAATATATGTATCAGGACGCATTTGCAATGCGTTTAGGATACTATCACGAAAGTCCTGAAAAAGGTGCTAAACAGTTTTTCTCTTTAGGAGCAGGCTTCAAATACAACATCATGAAAATTGATGTTTCTTACCTATTCTCAGCTTCGAAAATAAAAAACCCTTTAGAGAACACACTTCGTTTCTCTTTAACGTTTAACTTTGGAGACAAATACGAAACGTATTAAAGACAAAAGACTAAAATAAAAATAACATAATCCAAATTCCGGCATTTTAGGAATTTGGATTTTTTTTCCCTTAAAAAACAGATGAAAGAAATCAATATAACAACTTCATTTACAATTTTTGAGAATTTAAACGAACTGCCTAAAGAAATTCAGAACTTAATGAACCAGGCAATTGAAATAAGAAAAAAAGCATATGCACCTTATTCAAAGTTCAGAGTTGGTGCTGCTTTACTTTTAGATAATGGAAAAGTAATTTTAGGTTCGAATCAGGAAAATGCAGCTTATCCATCCGGACTTTGTGCAGAACGAACTGCAATTTTTTACGCAGGAAGCGCATATCCGGAAGCCAAAATTTTAAAAATGGCAATTACAGCAGCTTCAGACACCAACCAAACTACTGCTCCTATTCCGCCTTGCGGTTCCTGCCGTCAATCAATTGCAGAATATGAGATAAAACAAGAAACTCCTATTGAAATCTATTTTATGGGTGAAATTGGCGAAGTTTATAAATCATCATCATTGAAAAATTTGCTCCCTTTGATGTTTGATAAAAAGTTCTTGTAAAAAAAAGCCAAAAAGTAGTCATTAAATTTTAGTTCTTAAATGTAATGTCTTATTTTTGCATCCCGACCTTTCGGGCGCAAATTTGTGGGAGGAAACTATTTTGCGTTACAGGCACAATAATCGATAACACAAACAACTTTAGCAAAAGAAAGAATTCAGATGAAAGAAGTTACAAAAGAGGTATATTTAAAGTGGTATGAAGACATGCTACTTTGGAGAAAGTTTGAAGACAAACTTGCAGCATTATACATTCAACAAAAAGTTAGAGGTTTTCTACACCTATATAATGGTCAAGAAGCTGTATTAGCTGGCGCACTGCACGCTATGGATTTGACCAAAGACAAAATGATTACTGCTTACAGAAACCACGTACAACCAATTGGTATGGGAGTTGATCCCAGAAACGTAATGGCTGAACTTTTAGGAAAAGCAACAGGAACTTCTAAAGGTATGGGAGGTTCTATGCACATTTTCTCTAAAGAACACGGTTTTTACGGTGGTCACGGAATTGTAGGAGCTCAAATTCCTGTGGGAGCTGGTATTGCTTTCGCAGACAAATATTTTAACACTGGCGGTGTTACCATGACTTACTTTGGTGATGGAGCTGCCAGACAAGGTTCTCTTCACGAAGCTTTCAATATGGCTATGTTATGGAAACTTCCGGTTGTATTTATCGTTGAAAACAACGGTTATGCAATGGGTACTTCTGTAGAAAGAACTGCAAACCACACTGACATTTGGAAATTAGGTTTAGGTTACGAAATGCCTTGCGGACCTGTTGACGGAATGAATCCTGTAAAAGTTGCCGAAGCAATGCACGAAGCTATCGAAAGAGCGCGTCGCGGAGACGGACCAACTTTCCTTGAAATGAAAACGTACCGTTACAGAGGACACTCTATGTCTGATGCACAATTATACCGTTCTAAAGAAGAGGTTGAAGAGTACAAAAAAATCGACCCAATTACGCAAGTTCTTGATGTAATTTTGGATCAAAAATATGCTACACAAGAAGAAATTGAAGTAATTGACCAAAGAGTTAAAGACTTAGTTGAAGAGTGTGCGAAATTCGCTGAAGAATCTCCATACCCAGACTTACAACAATTATACGACGTAGTATACGCACAAGAAGACTATCCATTTACACCTCATAAATTATAATATCATGGCGATTAAAGTAACAATGCCTCGTTTGAGCGATACTATGACTGAAGGAACGGTAGCAACTTGGCTTAAAAAAGTAGGCGACAAAGTAAGCGAAGGTGATATCTTAGCTGAAATTGAAACAGACAAAGCAACAATGGAGTTCGAATCTTTTAACGAAGGAACTCTTTTACATATCGGAATTCAAGAAGGAGAAACTGCTCCTGTTGATTCATTATTAGCCATCATTGGTAAAGAAGGAGAAGATATTTCTGCTCTTTTAGCCGGTGGTGATGCTCCTGCTGCCGAAGCTCCAAAAGCGGATGCTCCTGCTGCTGAAGCAAAAACTGAAACTGCTGCTCCCGCAAAAGCAGCTGAATTACCAAAAGGGGTTATAGTTGTAACTATGCCTCGTTTAAGCGATACAATGACTGAAGGTACAGTAGCAACCTGGTTGAAAAAAGTTGGCGATACTGTAGCTGAAGGAGATATTTTAGCAGAAATTGAAACAGACAAAGCTACAATGGAGTTTGAGTCTTTCAATGCCGGAACATTATTATACATTGGAATTCAGGAAGGAAGCACTGCTCCTGTTGACAGCTTATTAGCTATCATTGGGCCTGCGGGAACTGACATTTCCGGAGTTGCTGAAAACTTTACTGCTGGTGGCGCTGCAACTGCAAGTGCTCCTGCTGCTGAAGAAACAAAAACTGCTGCTCCTGCTGCTGCACAAGCTACAGAAGCTGTTGCTGAAACTTCAAACGGAGGAAGAATCTTAGCTTCTCCATTAGCTAAAAAAATCGCTTCTGATAAAGGAATCTCATTAAATCAAGTTAAAGGATCTGGAGAAAACGGACGTATCGTGAAAAGCGACATCGAAAACTTTACTCCTGCTGCTCAGGCACAAACTTCTACTGCTGCACCAGCTGCTAAACAAGAAGCTTCTGCTCCTGCTGCACCTAAAGTATTTGTTCCTGCTGGAGAAGTTTACACAGAAGAGATCAAAAACTCTCAAATGCGTAAAATCATTGCTAAACGTCTTGCAGAATCTTTATTTACTGCTCCTCACTACAACTTAGTGATCGAAGTAAGCATGGACGAAGCAATGCAGGCTAGAGCTGCTATCAATAGCGTTCCGGATACAAAAGTATCTTTCAACGATATGGTAATTAAAGCTTGTGCATTAGCATTGAAAAAACACCCGAAAATCAACTCTCAGTGGAAAGAAGATGCTATCATCATCAACCACCACGTAAACATTGGTGTTGCTGTAGCTGTTGAAGATGGATTAGTAGTTCCTGTATTGAAATTTACTGACGCTATGAGTTTATCTCAAATTGGTGGTTCAGTAAGAGATCTTGCCGGAAGAGCTAAAAACAAAAAATTGGGACCACAAGAAATGGAAGGAAGTACTTTTACAGTATCTAACCTTGGTATGTTTGGTATTACTGAATTCAATTCAATTATCAACCAGCCAAACTCTGCTATCCTTTCTGTAGGTGCAATTGTTGAGAAACCAGTAGTTAAAAACGGTCAAATCGTAGTTGGAAACACCATGATGTTATCATTAGCTTGTGACCACAGAACAATTGACGGAGCAACTGGAGCTCAGTTCTTACAAACATTAAAACAATACATCGAAAGCCCAGTTACAATGCTGGCGTAATCGTTGTTAATTTTATAATTAAATCCCGTTTTGTTTATTCAAAACGGGATTTTTTGTTTAATTTTCATCCTCAAATTCAAAACCTCACAAAATGAAGAAACTAATTCTTGTCGCTTTATTTCTGACAGCAATTGCCTGCCAGAAAAAAGAGCAAACAGAAAAAACAGTTGCAGTTACAGACGAACATAGCTACTCCAAACCAGAACTTGCTGTTGTAAAACACCTTGATCTTGATATTAAAGTTGATTTTGACACACAGACCATTTCAGGAAAAGCGTCCTGGACAATAGACAATATCAGTAAAGGAAACGAAATTATTTTCGACGAAAACACTTTAAATATCACCAAAGTAACTTTAGGTAACGATGAAAAAGAAACCAAATTCGAGCTTGGTGCAGCCACTGAATTTCATGGAAAACCGCTTCATATTGCAATCGAACCAAATACAACGAAAGTAAACATTTACTACAACACTACTAAAGATGCGATTGCCTTACAATGGTTAAAACCAGAACAAACAGCAGACAAAAAGAAACCATTTTTATTTTCTCAGGGAGAAAGCGTTTGGTCTCGTACCTGGATTCCTTGCCAGGATTCGCCGGGAATTCGTTTTACTTATAATGCAAAAGTTACGGTTCCTAAAGATTTATTAGCGGTTATGAGTGCTGTAAATCCGCAGAAGAAAAATGATACTGGTATTTACACTTTCAAACAAGACAAAGCAATTCCTTCTTATTTAATGGCAATTGCTGTTGGTGATATCGAATTTCAAGCCATTGACAACAGAACCGGCGTTTATGCAGAGCCATCTGTTTTAAAAAGTGCAGCTTACGAATTTGCTGAATTAGGAAAAATGGTAAATGCAGCAGAAAAACTTTACGGCCCTTACCGTTGGGGACGTTATGATGTTTTGGTTTTACCTCCAAGTTTCCCTTATGGCGGAATGGAGAATCCAAACTTGACTTTCTTAACTCCGGGAGTAATCGCTGGAGATCGTTCGTTAACAAGCTTGTTAGCACATGAATTAGGACACAGCTGGAGCGGAAACTTAGTTACAAACGCAACTTGGGATGATATTTGGCTAAACGAAGGTTTTACAACTTATGTTGAACACAGAATTGGTGAAGCAATCTTTGGAAAGAAAGAATTTGACATGCAAAACGTTATCACCAACAAAGAATTGACTGATAATGTTGCAGAATACGGAGACACAAATCCAGATACGAGATTAAAAGTTAGCTTGACAGGAAGAAATCCTGACGACGGAATCAGTCAAATCCCTTATGTAAAAGGATATGCTTTTTTAAGAGTTATTGAAAATGCTGTTGGACGCGATAGATTCGATCCGTTTATTAAGAATTATTTCGATTCTCACGCTTTCCAATCGATCACTACAGAAGATTTTGTAAAGTATTTAAACGAAAATCTTATAAAAGGAGATAAAGCCTTAGCCGATAAAATCCAATTAGACAACTGGATTTACAAACCAGGAATTCCATCAAATATCCTTCCGGTAAGTTCTGCAGAATTTGATGCTATTGACGCCATTCAAAAAAGCTGGAGAGAAACTGGCGTTGCAGGTTTAAGCAAAAAAATCACCACAACTGCGGAAAAACAACATTTTATAGATCATCTTCCATCTGATATTACAGCAAAAGAAATGGAAGCAATTGATAAAGAATTCAATTTTACAAAAGGTGGAAACTTCATTATCAAACGCCAATGGTTTGTACAGGCAATTCGTCATAAATATAAAGCTGCTGATCCTGCAATTGAACAATTTTTGATTGGAATCAGCAGAACAGGTTCTGTTATGATGCTTTATAAAGAGATGGCTAAAACTCCGGAAGGAAAAGTTTGGGCTAAACAGGTTTTTGATAAAGCAAAGTCCGGTTATCATGCAACGACTATTCAGGCTGTTGAAGGGGTTTTGAAGTAAGTTTTTCTAGAATATAATTTTAAAAATAGGTTGTTCCTAAGGAACAACCTATTTTTTTACGACTTATTTGTCATTTCGAGAAACGAGAAATCGCACTAGAAATTCCGCAATGAGAATCGACAATCTTTATGGAGCTACTTGCGGAGATCCTTCCTTCGTCAGGATGACAAACTAGACGGGATAGAACTTTTCTCAATCTTGTCATTCCGAGGAACGAGGAATCACACTAGAAATTCCGCAATGAGAATCGACAATCTTTATGGAGCTACTTGCGGAGATCCTTCCTTCGTCAGGATGATAAACTAGACGAAAATACTCTTTTGAAACCGAGTGCCCTAGCCCAGATTGAAGTGGAAAGCCCGGAGCGCAAAACTCTAATTTTCTTGCCAGAAAACAGCGACCAACGGAAGCTCGTTTTATGGTTTAGAAAATTAGAGTTTTGTGCGAGGACTTGAAACGGAAAGCTGGATTAGCTCCTGAAAAAAACTCAGGGAAAATTATCCATCACATAGCGTACATTCTCCATGTTTTAAAATCTGCAATCGTCGCAACTTTGTAATGTCAAAAGACAACAACTAATAATAACATTAAAAATTAAATACGATGGCACGATTAACAGCATTAAACCCAGAAGAAGCAACAGGAAAAACTAAAGATTTATTCAACGCAGTTCAGGCAAAATTAGGCGTTGTACCAAACATGATGAGAACAATGGGAAATTCTCCGGCAGTTTTGGAAGGATATTTAAATTTAAGCGGCGCATTAAGCCATGGAAAATTAAGTGCAAAAACAGGTGAATTAATTGCATTAGCAGTTTCAGAAAGCAACTCGTGTGATTACTGTTTGGCAGCGCACACTTTTATTGGAGAAAAATTAATAAAAGCAGATCCGGCAGTTTTACACGCAGCAAGATCAGGAAATTCTACAGATGCTAAAACTGAAGCGATTTTACAATTGGCTAAAACATTAATAAGCAAAGGCGGTTTAGTAAATGATGAAGATGTGAATAAAGCCAAAAATGCAGGGGTTTCTGATGCTGAAATTGCAGAAACTATTGGTCATGTAGCTTTAAATGTTTTAACAAACTATTTCAACAACGTAGCAAACACAGAAATTGATTTCCCAACTGTTTAATCAAAAGTGGCACAATCATTATAACAAAAAACAATTTATAAAGATAGTTGTGAATTTATTTCATAACTATCTTTATGCTTTCAAAAATGAAACTGAATATGAGCTCTCAAAATGTTTTTACTTTAATAAATCCGCAGAATGGTAATTTGGCTTTCAAAATTCTTCCTTTTGATAACAACAGTCATTTTGATCATTTACAGCGAAATAATTATTATTCTTTAATCTGGGTAACCAAAGGAAAAGGCAAAGTAAAAGCCGATTTTGCTGAACATCATTTTGAAGAAAACTCTCTTCTCGCCTTTTCACCTTATCAGCCCTTTATGCTTTGTGTGAGCGAACCAATTGAAGGAATCGCGATTCATTTTCATCCTGATTTTTATTGTATTCACATGCATCAAAAAGAGGTTTCGTGTAATGGCGTTTTATTCAACAATATCTATCAGCCACCGTATGTTCAGGTTACAGAACAAGCGGAGCAAACTTTTAATATGGTTATTGATCAAATGAAAGCCGAAATCCAAAATGCTGAATTGGCACAATATGAATTGTTGATTTCGTATTTAAAGATCTTTTTAATTACCGCTTCGAGATTAAAAACAGAACAATTGGAAGAAATGAAATCGGTTCCGGATTCTAAAGAACCTGTTATTCTTCAAAACCTGAAAGATGCAATTGAATTGAATTTCAAAACCAAACATTCAGCTGGAAATTATGCTGATTTACTAAATATTTCTCCAAAAGCATTAGCAAAAATATCAAAGAATTATTTCAATAAAACCTTAACCGATTTAATTTCGGAAAGAATCATTATTGAAGCTAAAAGAGAATTATATATGACTAACAAAACGGTAAAAGAAATTGCGCATGAATTGGGTTATGACGACGAACATTATTTCAGCCGTTTCTTTAAAACCAATGCAGATGTTTCTCCTCAAATGTATCGTGAAACTGTTGGTTTTGGTAAAATGGAAGCTTAATTTTTGTTCTTAGCTTCAATCCATTTTGACATATACATGGTGCTTTTGAAAGCATGATGCTGCAGCAGATTTCCCATAAAATTATGTAAACGATGTCTCTCAGAATTTATTAAAAGTGAATTTACCAACGAAATCAGCTGAGCGGAATATTTGCTTTTTTGATAGCATTCGTTAATGATTGTAATTCCTTTTTTCTGAGCTTGTTTCCAAAGATTTTCATCCTGATACAGAGCAATTGCTTTTTTAGAAAATTCCTCGGGATTATCTTCAATAAAACCGTTCCAAGGCAAATTTGCGTGCATGGATTCGGAACCAATTGTTGTGGTCGCACTTGGCGTTCCGCATTGCATGGCTTCTAATAATTTTCCTTTTAAACCCGCTCCAAAGCGAATTGGTGCGAGAACAATTCTTGATTTTTTTACAATTTCGTTCGCATCTCCCGCCCTTCCCATGATAAAAAAACCATTTTTCGGCTGATGCAATTGCAATACTTTTTGCGATGGATAGGCACCGTAAACTTCTAAAACTGCTTCTGGAAAATCTTTTTTTATGAATGGCCAAATAGCTTCTTTTAAATATTGAACGGTATTCCAATTGGGTTCATGAAGAAAATTTCCGATGAAAACAAAATTTTTACGTTCTTCAAAAGATGGTAATTTCTGCAATTCTTCTTCATTCATTTTATCTACTAAAAAAGGAAGGTAAAACAGTAAATCTTCATTGATTTTGAAAACATTTTTTAGAATATCCATTTCAAATTCAGAAATCATCAGTGATACATCGCAACGCAAAATGCTGGCGATTTCTCGTTTTGCAACTTCTTCAGACAATAAATCCGGAAGTTCAAAATTTCTATTTTCTTTAAACGCTTTTTGTCTTGCTGTTCGCAGACAATGCAAATCTTCAGTGTCTAAAATTCGAATTGCTTTCGGACAGTTTTCAATCACTCTCCATCCAAATTGTTCCTCGATCATAAATCGATCAAACAAAACAACATCAGGATTTAATCCTGCAATAAAATCATCAAAACTCGAAGAATTAAGTTCTATACTTTTTTTCTCAACTCCAAATTCAGCTAAATCAATCATAAAATCACTGTCTTGAGCTGCGCTTGCAAAAGTAATTTCGAATCCTTTTTCTTTAAAAATCGAAATCAACTGCATCATTCTTCCGCCTGCTGCAGAAGACTTTGGCTCAGGCCAGACAAACCCAATAATTAAAAGTTTTTTTAGCTGATTCATTGTAATTGGTTTCATCTTACAAAATAATGCTTTTTTCCGCGGATTTGCACCCAATTTCCTGAAATTCGGTCGTAAAAAAACACTAATTTTGCAAAATCTAAATGCCTGGAAATTATGTTAGGATTAAAATTAGCTACAGACCCTCGCTGGGTAAATATTGTGGAATCAAATATCGAAGAAATTTTAACGGATCACGCCTGGTGCGAACAAAAAGCGGCTTCAAACGCGATTAGCATTGTGACTTACAATTCTGAAATAGAAGAATTGGTAACCGAAATGCTTGTAATTGCTCGAGAAGAACTGGAGCACTTTCAGATGGTTCATGATATCATAAAACAACGCGGACTTACTTTAGGCCGTGAAAGAAAAGATCATTACGTAAATGAGCTTTTTAAATTCATGAAAAAAGACGGAAGTCGACGCGATGCGTTATCTGACCGTTTATTATTTTCTGCTATGATTGAAGCCAGAAGCTGCGAGCGTTTTAAAGTGCTTTCTGAAAATATACAAGATCCCGAATTAGCTAAATTTTATCGTGATTTAATGATTTCTGAAGCCGGACATTATACCACTTTTCTAGGATTCGCCAGAAAATATCAGGACAATATTGACATTGATAAAAGATGGAAAGAATGGATTGAATATGAAGGTTCTATTATTACCAATTATGGTAAAAGCGAAACCGTTCACGGATAAATTATACTCGTTTTTTTGACGTCATTTCACACTTTAACACCCACAATTCGTTATGCAAAAAAGTAAATCCAGATCAATCGTATTTAAAATTGCGAAGTATTTCGGAATCGCTTTCGCTGTTCTTTTAGGATTACTATTTTTAACGCCTATCGTTTTTGAAGATCAGATTAAGGAACAAATTAAGAAAACGGCTAACGAGAGATTAAGCGCAGAGCTTAATTATTCTGATGTTTCAGTTTCATTTTTTCGTCATTTCCCTTCATTAACGCTTACATTAGACAATTTAAGTCTAAACGGTTCAGCTCCGTATAAAAACGAAAAATTTATTACGGCAAAAGAGGTTTCTTTTGGAATTAACGTTGCTAGTTTGATTTTCAGTAAATCGGTAAAAATTGATCAGATTTATTTGTCTGATTCTTTTATCAATGTAAAAGTGAATCCAAACGGAGAAGCGAATTACAACATTTACAAATCGCAGGAACAAGCTTCAAACCCTAAAGACAGTAGCGATACTGCATTAAAATTAGAGCGAATTGAAATCTTAAACAGTAAAATTGTTTACGATGACAAATCTACAAAAGTTCATTTTGATGCTTTTGGATTTAATTATTTAGGAAAAGGCGATTTAAACAAAGCCGTTTTTGATTTGTATTCTAAAGCCAAAATCGAAAAATTAAATATCGTTTATGAAGATGAGCCGTATTTAATGAACAAAAAGATTGATGCCGATTTGATTACTAAAGTAAACATCAACTCGCTTTCGTTCTTTTTCCAGCAGAATAACCTAAAAATCAATCAGCTTTTGGTCGATTTTAAAGGGAAATTTGACATTTTAAAAGATGGTTACAACATGGATTTTGTAATTAAATCTGACAACAGCAAGTTGTACGACGTTTTTACTGCTTTTCCTCCAAAATACATTACCTGGCTGGCTCAAACTGAATTAAAAGGAAACACTAATCTTCTTTTTACTCTGAAAGGCAAATATATCACATCACAAAATATAGCGCCAGATCTTAATCTAGATGTAAAAATAAACGATGGTTTTGTCAATTATAACAAAAGCGCTTTTCCGGTTTCCAACCTTAATTTAGACATCAAAACTAAAGTTCCGTCTTTAAATCCGGACTTAGTAATTGTTGATGCTCAAAATTTATCTTTAAACATTAATCAGGATTATTTGAAATCGAAGTTTATGGTTAAAGGTGTAAACACTCCCGATATTAACGGAGATTTTAAAGCTAAAATTGATCTTGAAAAACTAGTAAACGCACTTGGAATTCCTGATATTAAACTTAAAGGATCTTTAGTAAGCGATATCAAAACAAACGGAGTATTTGACCAGAAAAACAAACGTTTTCCGGCAACAAACGGTACAATTAATCTGGAAAATGGTTATTTAAAAACACCATATTACCCAAATCCAATTACGAATATTACCATCAAATCTAAAATTGAGAATCAAAAAGGAACTTTTCAGGATTTGAAGGTAAACCTAAAACCAACTCAATTTACTTTTGAAGGAAAACCTGTTTTTGTGGAAGCTGACTTAAGCAATTTTGATGATTTGACTTATGATGTAAAAGCAAAAGGCGAATTGGACGTTAATAAAATCTATAAAGTTTTCTCTCAAAAAGGACTTGATTTAGATGGTTTTATAAAAGCTGATTTGGTTTTAAAAGGAAAACAAAGCGATGCTGAAAAAGGAAATTACAGCAAATTGCACAACAAAGGAACTCTTGAATTGAGAAACATCGGAATTGCCTCAGAATTTCTTCCAAAGAAATTCATAATTAAAGAAGGGATTTTCAAAATTAATAACGATAAAATGTCTTTCAATAATTTCTTGGCCGCTTACGGGCAGTCTGATTTTAAAATGAATGGTTATTTGCAGAATGTCATTAATTATGTTACCACAAATACAGGTGTTTTAAGAGGTTCTTTTAAAGTTTCGGCACGATATATCAACATTGATGAATTTATGTCTAACGCGCCGGAAAGCACACCGGTAACACAGACAGAAAAAGCTGCTCCTAAAAAAGAAACAGCAACAAATGAAACTGGTGTAATTGTAATTCCAACCAACTTAGATTTACAGTTACTGGCAAATGCTCAAAAAGTTAATTTTGAAAAACTAACCTTAAACAATGCAGTCGGAAACTTAAAGATGAAACAAGGAAAGCTGACAATGCAAAATACAGGTTTTGATTTAATTGGCTGTAAAGTGGATATGACAGCCAATTATCAGGCTGTAACAACCAAAAAAGCCAATTTTGATTATGCCATAAAAGCTAATGATTTTGACATTAAAAGAGCTTACAATGAAATCGAAGTTTTCAGAAAAATGGCTAGCGCTGCAGAAAAAGCACAAGGAATTGTTTCTTTAGATTATAAACTAAAAGGACGTTTAAACTCAAACATGGAACCGGTTTATCCTTCACTTGTGGGAGGCGGAACGCTTTCTGTAAAAGATGTAAAAGTTCGTGGTCTGAAAATGTTCAATGCTGTAAGCAAACAAACCAATTCAGAATCTATGAAGAATCCGGATCTGTCTAAAGTTGACATTAAAACTACAGTTAAAAACAACATCATTACTGTAGATCGCTTTAAATTTAAATTTGCAGGATTTAGACCAAGAATTGAAGGCACAACAAGTCTGGACGGAAAACTGAACTTAAAAATGCGCTTAGGACTTCCTCCTTTTGGAATTTTCGGAATTCCATTAACTGTTACAGGAACTCAGGACAATCCTAAAGTAAAAGTAGGACGCAAAACTGAAGATTTAGAAGAGACTAAAGATACTGAGAATTAAATTCCAAATATTTGAAGTACCAAATTCCAAATCTCTACATAATTAACAATTCTAGACCTTTGTCAAAGTTTTGAACTTTGACAAAGGTTTTCTTTTAAAGATAAATTAAACCGTAAAAAATTGTTTAGAAACAAGCAAAATTCCTTTCCCTAAAACCCACAATAAAGCTGCAAGTCCCAACAATTTCCAAGCCCAAGAATTCCCTCTTTTCCAGCTTGAAAAGAAAGAGAAAATCTCCAGATATTTTAGAATTATAAAGAAACAGCTTCCAATTAACGAAAACCAGATTATTTCGTTTGAATGTATCTGATAACTATATAAAAAAGTCAAAACGAGAAAAAGAACGATAACAAACTGTAAGTAATAATAGTTACCTAAATTATACTTATGATTCTCTTTTGAGGATAAAATCAAAAATGAAAAAATCTCCAAACTTATGAATGCGGCAATAACATTATAAAAAACAGCATTCCCTTGTAAAATCAAAACAACCGTCAAAATAAGCGCTATCACTGTACATGCTCCAAGAGAATTTATACTTCTTGCCCTGTAACCTTCATTCTTAAAAGGAAACAAAACCGGATAAATATACTTTTCTACAAAACGCCAAAAAGGTAATGCATATACAAAGGCAATTCCTGATATCACAATTTCATAATTATAAAAAATATCAGCAGGAACTTTATACAAAACATAAGAAAGAGCCAATGTTACCAACACAGCCGGCAGACATATTGTTTTGATGGTTTCCCAGGGATCTTTTCCCCAGAAATTACTTTCGATCTCAAAAATATATTTTTTTACCCAATATTCTTTGGTAAACAAAGCTGTAGACTGACTCCACAACAAGAACAATCCTAAATGAATGATTACGGTTCGTAATACAAAATCTTCAATCGTAACGGCATAAAAAACACAAGCAATGCCTAGCGCCAACAATTCACAAGTCAGCAACAAAGGAGAAAATAAATACCTTAAGAGAGGCTCTAAACGCTTCAAAAGGAATCCAATTAACAAACTCCAGTATTTTTTAAAAAGGGCAATAACAGCGCAAATCGCAATAAAGGCAGATAGATAAAACATCCAATTGGTAAACAATTGTGTTTGCATCCAAATTTGAACTGCAGAGTTTTTTTGAGGTTTATAAACAACAGTAGAATTTTCAAAAATCTGCTGTGCTAATTCGTCTCTTGTTTTAGCATCAAGTTCTGAAAACTGATTTTTGTTTTCCTTCCAAAACTGATCTGTTTTACAACCATTCCTTTTTAAAACTTCAAATTCATATAAAACATTTTTTTGTTTTTCATTCAATGAACTCAAATGACTTACAATATTTTCTGAAGATGTTTCTGCATAAGCACTAAAGCAGCACAACAAAAACAATAATAAGATCTTTTTCAAACTTTTTTATTTAAGAAGCAAAACAAATGTAAGTTTTAAAGTCTTATGAAAATCATTAAAAACAAAAAACCCGATCTTTTCAGAACGGGTTTTTTATAAAAAGTAAATCTTTGTGATTATTATGCCTCGAATGGGATAATAGAAACATAAGATTTGTTATCTCTTTTCTTTTGGAACTTAACAACTCCAGCAACTCTTGCGTGAAGAGTGTGATCTTTACTAATGTAAACGTTTTCACCTGGATTGTGTTTTGAACCTCTTTGTCTAACGATGATGTTTCCAGCAATAGCAGCTTGTCCACCATAAATCTTAACGCCTAGACGTTTTGATTCTGATTCTCTACCATTCTTCGAACTACCGACACCTTTCTTGTGAGCCATGACGTATGAGTTTAAATATTGTTATTATTCTTTAGTAGCTTCTTTTTTTGCTTTTGGAGCTGCTTTTTTTGCTTTTGGAGCTTCTACTTCTTCAGTAGCTGCTTCTTCTGCTACAACTGCTTTTTTAGCTGCTGCTTTTTTAGTTCCTCCTGCTGCAGAAATACCTTCAATTACAATTTGTGTAAGATATTGTCTGTGACCATTTCTTTTTTTGTATCCTTTTCTTCTTTTCTTTTTGAAAACGATAACTTTATCACCTTTTAAGTGTTGTAACACTTTAGCTTCTACTGAAGCACCTTCTATAGCTGGGGCGCCTAAAGTTACATTTCCGTTATCATCTAATAAAAGAACTTTGTCAAAAGTAACTTTTGAACCTTCTTCGTTAGCTAAACGGTGAACATAAACCTTTAAGTCTTTGCTTACTTTAAATTGTTGCCCTGCTATCTCTACGATTGCATACATATCAAATTGATTTATTGAATTTTAAGGTTGCAAATATACAACTAATAATTTACTATGCAACCCGTAGAAGCAAAAATATTTTATTCATAAAAAACGCTGTATATCAAGCCGTTTTAAATTAAAAATTCATTTTATTTAAAGTAAAAGATTGTTAAAATATCATCTAATTACAAACAAAACTGGAATTGATAATTAAAAAAAACTATTTTTGATGTAACTAAAATCAACTCTGGTCTACCTACTCTTGTTTGATATATAAAATTATTAATCTTTATGAAAAAATCAATAATGATGTTAAGTGCTGCATTAATGCTTGGCGGAGTAGCTCATGCTCAAAAAGTAGCTTTTGAAGAATATAATTTAGATAATGGATTGCATGTTATTCTGCACAATGATCCTTCTGCTCCTGTTGTCATTACATCAGTAATGTATCATGTTGGATCAAAAGACGAACGTCCTGACAGAACGGGATTCGCACATTTCTTTGAACACTTATTATTTGAAGGAACACAAAATATCAAACGTGGTGAGTGGATGAAAATCGTTACCGCAAACGGAGGTGTTAATAATGCCAACACATCTGACGACAGAACGTATTACTACGAAGTTTTCCCTTCTAACAGTCTGGAACTTGGATTATGGATGGAATCTGAAAGATTAATGCATCCTATTATCAATAAGGTTGGTGTAGATACTCAAAATGAAGTTGTAAAAGAAGAAAAAAGAATGCGTTATGATAATCAGCCGTATGGAAATATTCTGGCGGAGGTTAAGAAAAACATGTTCAAAAATCACCCTTACAGATGGACAACTATTGGGTCTATGAAAGACCTGGACGCAGCAACTCTTGAAGAATTCCAGGCTTTTAATAAAAAGTTCTACACTCCAAACAATGCTGTTTTAGTTGTTGCCGGAGATTTCGAAAAAACAAAAACAAAAGAATGGATTCAGAAATACTTCGGGCCAATTCCGAGAGGCGAAGAAGTTAAAAAACAAACTTTTACCGAAGAGCCAATCACACAGACCATTAAAGCTACTTACGAAGATCCCAACATTCAGATACCAATGATTGTGGCTTCGTACAGAACACCTTCAATGAAAACCAGAGATGCTCGTGTTTTAGATTTAATTTCTTCTTATTTAAGCGATGGGAAAAGTTCTAAACTTTACAAAAAAATCGTTGACGACAAAAAAATGGCACTACAAATTGGAGCTGTTGGATTTAGTCAGGAAGATTATGGAACCTACATTTTATACGGTTTACCAATGGCACCCAACACAACCGCTGATATCTTAAAAGAAATAGACGAAGAAATTGTAAAAATCCAAACCGATCTTATTTCTGAAAAAGATTATGAAAAACTACAAAACAAATTCGATAATAATTATGTGAATGCTAACGCAAGTGTTGAAGGAATTGCAGAAAACCTGGCTTCTTATTATCTCTTATATGGTGATGTAAATTTAATTAATACAGAAATCGACATTTATCATTCTATAACAAGAGAAGAAATTAGAGAAGTTGCCAGAAAATATTTGAATCCAAATCAGCGCTTAATTTTAGATTATATTCCGACGCCTAAATCTCAAAACTAAGAATATCGAATCATGAAAAAAATATATACTTTTTTAATCTTTTTATTCCTAACTGGAATTATGCAAGCACAAGATCGTCCACAACCCAAACCAGGAAACGCCCCAGTAGTCAACATCAAAAAACCGCAGACTTTTGTTTTGGCAAACGGCATGAAAGTTTTGATTGTTGAAAATCATAAATTACCAAGAGTAAGTTTCACACTTACCTTAGATAATCCACCATTTACTGAAGGCAATAAAAAAGGTGTTGATGAATTGACCAGCAGCTTAATCGGAAATGGAACTAAAAAAACAACCAAAGAAGCTTTTAATGAAGAAATTGACTTTTACGGAGCCAGTATCAACTTTACTTCTCAGGGTGCTTATGCCAGTGCATTGTCTAAATATTCCGGACGAGTTTTAGAGCTTTTGGCAGAAGGTGCTTTACAGCCAAATTTCACTCAAACTGAATTTGACAAAGAAAAAGCAAAACTACTCGAAGGACTTAAAGCAGACGAAAAAAGCGTTCCTGCAATTTCAAACCGTGTTGTTGATGTTTTAGCATTTGGAAAAAACCATCCAAACGGAGAATATCTTTCTGAAGAAACAGTAAAAAACGTAACATTAGAAGATGTTCAAAACAACTATAACATTCATTTTGTTCCTGAAAATGCTTATTTAGTGGTTATTGGCGACATTAAATTTAAAGAAGCAAAATCAGCAGTTGAAAAACTATTCAGCAAATGGAAAAAACAAAGCGTAACAAAAAATTCCTATCCTGACCCTGCTAACCCATCAAAATTACAAATTGATTTTGTAGATGTTCCAAATGCAGTTCAGTCTGAAATTTCATTGGTAAATACTGTGAATTTAAAAATGAGCGATCCTGATTTCTTCCCCGCAGTTATTGCAAATCAAATTTTAGGAGGCGACTTCAACAGTTATTTAAACATGAATTTACGCGAGCAACATGCCTGGACATACGGTGCAAGCTCAAGCATTGGAAGCGGAAAATATGTAACTAAATTTAAAGCTAATTCAGCCGTTAGAAATACCGTTACAGATAGTGCAGTTGTTCAGTTTATTAAAGAAATTAAAAGAATCCGCACCGAAAGAGTCGATCCTGAAGTTTTAAGAAATGTAAAAGCTGGTTATATTGGAAGATTTGTAATGCAGGTTGAAAAACCACAGGCTGTTGCCCGTTATGCATTAAACATTGAAACAGAAAAACTACCAGCTGATTTCTACGAAAAATACATTCAGACCATCAATAATGTTACTGCCGATGATATTTACCGTGTTGCCAATAAATACTTTTTACTGGACAACATGCGAATTGTAATTGTAGGAAAAGGTTCTGATGTTCTTACCGCTCTGGAAAAACTTCAAATTCCGATATCCTATTTTGACAAATACGGAAATCCTGTTGAAAAACCTTCAACTAAAAAAGAAGCTCCGAAAGATATTACAGCCAAAACTGTTTTCGAAAATTACATCAAAGCAATTGGAGGAGAAAAAGCGGTTACAGCAGTAAAAACTCTTTATATGAATGGATCAACAACTATTCCGCAGGCTCCCACTCCACTAACTTTTGTTTCGAAATTAGATGCTAAAGGTAAAATGATGGTTTCACTTTCTATGGGAACTATGAATTTGATGAAACAGGTTGTAAACGGCAAAACTGCATACATCGAACAACAAGGTCAAAGAAAAAATCTTGAAGGTGATGATTTAGTAGAAATGAAAGCAAGTGCCGCTCCTTTTGAAGAATTACAACTTGCAAAAAGAACTGACCTGAAAGTAGAGGGAATTGAACCTGTTAACGGAAGTGATGCCTACGTTATCAAAGACGGCAAAACAACTTATTATTATGATGTTAAATCCGGTTTAAAAACAGCGGAATCAAAAGTTCGCGAACAAGGCGGAAAATCAGCAACTCAAATCACTAATTTCAATGATTATAAAGAAGTAAAAGGCGTCAAAGTTCCTTTTAATTTAGTTCAGAATGTTGGTTTTGAATTAGATATCAAAATGTCTGATATTAAAATTAATGAAGGTGTTTCTGATGCAGATTTTCTTTAAAGATACTGAGACGCTAAGGTTCTGAGACACTAAGATGCTAAGTTTTTTTCTCATAGGCTTTGTCAAAGTTTAAAACTTTGACAAAGCTTTTTTTATTAACAATGTACCTTCGTCCCCATAACTCATAACCTAAAACTCATAACTTCAAATCATTTCTTAGCCGACAAATAAACCCCAATCAAAATAATAAATGCACCTACCGACTGAATTGGCGTCAACATTTCATTATCTAATAATCCCCAGAAAAAAGCAACGATTGGAATCAAATACGTTACCGATGTTGCGAAAACCGGAGATGACATCTGAATCAGTTTAAAGAAAAGAATATTAGCTATACCGGTTCCTAAAACTCCCAAAATCATTACAAAAAATATCGAATGTTGCGTTTCTGCAAAATGTATTTTCTGACTGATTCCAGTTGTACTTAAAATGATTAATGAAGGCAGAAAAAGCACCGCAAAGTTTCCGGTTGTAATGCTTATCGAATTTAAGTCATGTAAATATTTTTTAATAAGATTTACGTTTATGGCGTAACTAAGTGTAGCGATAACAACCAACAACACATACAAATAATTTTGAGTTCCGCCAGCAGAATCTCCACTTAAAACCAATAGTAAACAACCAACAAGACCGATAAAAACTCCTAAAACCTGTCTTTTCTGAAACTGAATTCCAAAAACTATTATTCCTAAAATTAATGTATTTAAAGGCGTTAGCGAATTTAAAATTGCCACAATCGAACTATTTACTTTGGTTTCGGCGATAGCAAAAAGATAAGCCGGCATAAAAGTCCCAAAAAATGAAGTTATAGCAACATACTTCCATTGACGGCGGGAAATTTTTCTTAAACTATTAAACCCAAAAATCAATAAAAACAATGCGGCAAAAATGATTCGGAAGGAACCAACCTGAATGGCAGTCAAACCAATTAATCCCTTTTTTATTAGAATAAAAGAACTTCCCCAAATAAGAGAAAGAATCCCTAAGTACAGCCATTTTAACTGTTTTGTATCCATAGATCAAGTTTTACTGCAAATTTGTAATTATTTTACGAACTAACGGCGCTCTTTTTATTAATTTTGCAACCAATTAATTAGCAATTTAAAATTTATATATAATGAAAATTTCAAAAATCTTAATCGCCGCAACAATCGCTGGTTTGGTATTCGTTGGCTGCAAAAAAGAAGAAGACAAAAGTCTTCAGGTTGTAAATGCAGAAAAAAGCGCTCCAAAAGAACATAAACCAATTGCTGCAGAAAATTTACAAACAGCAAGTTTTACAATCGACGGAATGACTTGTGCTGTTGGATGTGCTAAAACAATCGAAGAAGAATTAGCCAATCTTGACGGAGTTGAAAAAGCAACAGTTGATTTTGATAAAAAAACAGCAACAGTAAGTTTTGATAAAACCATCCAAAACTCAGAATCTTTAACAAAAGTGGTTCAGGAAACTGGAGATGGAAAAACATATAAAGTTTCGAATTTTAAATCTTAAATTTAAAATTCAACGAAATAAAAAACGGCTATTTCAATTTTTGAAACAGCCGTTTTTATTTTTATTCTACATTGTTCCGTTGGAACATTTCGTCGGTAGAAAATTATATTATCATCCAGATTTTACGTTCCGTAGGAACGTATGATTTTTAAATTGTTTTTTCTGAAAATTGCATGTCAAACGTTCCTATGGAACGTAAATACATCTGGTTATATTTTTCTTCTACCAACGAAACATTCCTACGGAATGAAAGTTCAAGATTAAAACATAAACAATTGCAATAAAAAAGGGCTATTTCAATTTTTAAAACAGCCCTTTTATTTTTTATTTCCATTTCAATGTTTCCATCAAACGCTGCATATCGTTCTTAACATAACTCGCGGCCGGCATAATCGAATCAAAATTTGGTTTTGCATAAAAATACATAGAACCAATTAAAAAGTGTTTTGTACTGTCGGTAACATAAAACTGAGAATTTGTAGCCGCATTTCCATCTACCTGATAAAACATACCATAAACTTTTTTCTGCTGATTTATATAAGGCTGTTCCAAAATATCATCAGCTTTTATAACATGCTCATAAGTTAACTTTTGAGCATCTCTCAACAATTTATCTATATTGCCATTTACTGGCTTATAGGTCAAATAAATAGTCGCTTTCATTTTTGGATAAGTAATAGCAAAACTGCATTCTTTTTCGCCTTTAATAATCGCATCCTCATTCATTTGAAAAGCAAACGGACAACTATTTTCAAAATTCACATATTTCGCTTCCGGATAATCCAATCGCAGAAAACTTGCCGGTTTGGGCAGAACATCATTTTTACAGCTTATAACCGTTAAACTAAGCAAAATTGCTGTTACTGAAAGTATTCTATTAAACATTTTTATTTATCGTTACCTTTATTTGTTTTACGCGCTTTTTGTCTACTGTTTCTACTGTAAAGACACAGTTTTCAAAAGGCACTTTTTGATCTTTTTTTGGAAAATTACCTAAAATTTCCAGAATAAATCCTGCCAGTGTTTCGGCTTCTCCTTTATGAGATTCAAAAACATCTTCGTCAACATCCACAATTCTGTAGAAATCTTTCAGGTTTATTTTCCCTTCAAAAAGAAAATTATTTTCATCTATTTGTGAGAAGTTCAGATTTTCATCATCAAACTCATCACTAATATCACCAACGATTTCTTCGATTACATCTTCCAAAGAAACCAATCCTGATGTTCCTCCGTATTCATCAACCACAATCGCCAAATGACTTTTTAAGCTCTGAAAATCTTTCAATAAATTATCGAGTTTTTTATTCTCAGGAACAAAAAAAGCTTCTCTAATTAAAGAAGTCCAGTCAAACTCTTCTTTATCAATATGAGGCAATAAATCTTTTACGAAAAGGACACCCTCAATCTGGTCAATATTATCTCTGTAAACTGGAATTCTAGAGAATCCTGTTTCTATTATTTTAGGGTAAATTTCAGCAAATGTTTCTGATATTTCCAATGCAAAAATATCAATTCTTGGACTCATTACCTGCTTTGTATCGGTATTTCCAAAAGAAACGATTCCTTCAAGTATCTTTTGTTCTTCTGTTGAAGTTCCTTCAGAATCGGTAAGCTCCAAAGCCTGAGAAAGTTGATTAACAGAAAAGTTACTTTTTTGCTTTCCTAATTTATTTTGAAAATAGATCGTTACAGCACGCATTGGCAAACTTATTGGCGAAAGCACTTTATCTAAAAACGCTAAAGGATAAGCGACTCTTTTTGCGAAACTTTTACTATTTCTGCTGGCATACACTTTCGGCAAAACCTCGCCAAATAACAAAATAAGGAAAGTAACTAAAATAACTTCCAAAGTAAATTTAAGCACCGCCGAATTTATGTCTTCAAAAATATTCTGTCCTATGTAAGCAAACAGAATTACAACACCTATGTTGAAAAAGTTATTTGCGACAAGCAGTGTTGCCAATAGTTTTTTAGGTTTATCTAATAAACTGGAAATAATTTTCCCTTTTGCCTGATGATCATTTAGAGTATCATCGATATCCTGTTGTGACAAAGAGAAGAGAGCGACTTCAGCACCTGAAACTATAGCTGAAAGAAATAACAATATAAATATGCCGACAAAACCAATAATTAAATTAGTGTCTAGATTTGTAGAAAAAAGTAAACTGGGCTCCGGGTCCAAATTGTATGAAATTAGTTAAACATCGCTTAGAAAGGCAAATCATTAATTGGAAGCCCTTCGCTAGCAGCATCAAAGTTAGTATTTTTTGTTGATTCTGCCTCCTGATTTTGTCTGGTATGAGCAGTTTCTTTTTTGGTAGTCAAAAAAGTAAACTCTGTCACCTGAATTTCTGTTGTGTACTTAGTAGTTCCGTCTTCTGCCTGCCATTGACGAGATTTAATCCTGCCTTCTACATATATTTTATCTCCTTTAGAAAGATATTTTTCGCAGATTTCCGCTGCTTTGTTTCTAACAACCAAATTATGCCATTCTGTGGAAGTTATTTTTTCATTGGTCGTTTTGTTGATATATACCTCATTGGTAGCCAGCTGAAAACGTCCGATGCAGTTTCCTCCATCAAAATAATGCATCTTCACATCATCGCCTAAATGGCCAATAAGCATCACTTTATTTAATGTTCCGTTCATAGTTTTTGGTGGTATTTCTACCAAAGATACATTTTTTTAGCAATTTATTTCCTGCTTTTCTATAAAATTATAAATCACAATAGGAAAAGGAAATGTTTTTAATTTTTCAGCATTGATTCCATTTTCAATTTTCTCTTTCACTTTAACTTTCCAAAATTGTATATGCAGATGTTGGTGCGAAAGTTTATGCACAACCGTAGCTTCACTGCATTCTTCTATACCTATAATAGTATATAATGGAAATAATTCTTCCCTCCCTCTTTTTGAAACCACATCAAAACCAACAACAGATTGTGTTTCCAAAAGTGGAAATTCATATAAATTATGCCAGATTCCTTTTTCTGTTCTTTTTTGAATTAAAGTATTTCCTAAAACATCTTCTAAAATCAGATAATTAAAATAACGATTAGTAACTTTTACTTTTTTAGATTTTACAGGAAGCTGACTCACCTTTCCTTTTTGCAAAGCCGCACAACTTTCGTTAAAATTACAATTTGTACAATCCGGACTTTTCGGTACACATTGCAAAGCACCAAACTCCATTATGGCCTGATTAAATACTGCCGGATTATCTTTAGGCATAATTTCATTTGCCAAAGCAGTAAACTCTTTTTTAGCAGACGGAAGAGCGATATCAGTTTCTACATCAAAGTATCGCGACAATACGCGAAAAACATTTCCGTCAACCACAGGAACCGATTCATTATAAGAAAAAGAAGCAATTGCTGCAGCGGTATATTCTCCGACACCTTTAAGTTTTAAAAGTTCTTTATAAGAATCCGGAAAAACTCCCTTTAGGTCATAGGCAATATATTGAGCTGTTTTATGAAGATTTCGAGCCCTTGAATAGTACCCTAAACCCTGCCAAAGTTTCAAAACTTTTTCTTCTGGTGCATCAGCCAAATCTTTCACGGTAGGAAATTCCTTGGTAAATGCAAAAAAATATGGCATTCCCTGCGCAACTCTTGTCTGCTGAAGCATAATTTCTGAGAGCCAAATTTGGTACGGATCGACCGTTTTTCGCCATGGTAAATCACGCTTGTTTTGTAAATACCATTTTATCAATATGTTAGAAAAATCCATTCGAAAATACTTAGAATACAAAAGTAAATGTTTATGTAATTAAAATTTAACGAATTAGCTTGATTAATTATTTTTTTAATTCCTATATTTGCAAACTCAAAAAAATAGTACACCATTTATAAAATAAAATAGGAAAGAAAATGACGAAAGCAGATATCGTAGCGAAGATTTCAGAGAAACTAGGTCTTGAAAAAGGAGACGTTCAAGCAACAGTAGAAACTTTTATGGAAGAAGTTAAGACTTCTTTAGAAACTGGAGACAATGTTTACCTAAGAGGTTTTGGTAGTTTTATCGTTAAAACTAGAGCTGAAAAAACTGGAAGAAACATTTCTAAAAACACTACAATTAAGATTCCAGCACACAACATTCCTGCGTTTAAACCTGCAAAAGTTTTTGTAGAAGGAGTTAAAACAAACAACGAAGCAAAATAATATTAATTAACATAAATCAGACACGATATGCCAAGTGGTAAAAAAAGAAAGAGACATAAGGTAGCTACTCACAAACGTAAGAAAAGAGCGAGAGCTAACCGCCACAAAAAGAAAAAGTAGTTTTAAACTACTTTTTTCTTTTTAAACGTTCATTGAAATTGAAAATTAGTATTCAGTCATCAGTTTTTAGCGTTCAGTCCACTGATTACTTAAAACTGCAAACTGCCAGCTAGTTTTCTCCGGGTTAATACCTGTTAAAAATATTGTTTAATCCATCCTTACAATTCAGTTATGAGTTATGAGTCATGAGTTATTGAGTTGCAAAACTTGAAACTTGAAACCTGAAACCTGAAACTAAAAGTCTGGATAAAAATTTACAGTGTGAATAAAGAATTAATCATTAGATCTAGTTCTGAAGCAGTAGATTTTGCCTTATTAAAAGATGGAAAACTAATTGAATTACACAAAGAAGAAGAAAAAAGCAACTTTCAGGTTGGTGATATTTTTATTGCCAAAATCAGAAAACCAGTTGCAGGACTTAATGCTGCTTTTGTGAATGTAGGCTTTGAAAAAGATGCCTTTTTACATTATCACGATTTGGGTCCAAATCTAGCTTCTCAGCTGAAATTCATAAAACTTGTAAGCGCAGGTAAATTAAAAGATTTCTCCCTAAAAACCTTTCAGTTTGAAAAAGAGATTGACAAAGATGGCATCATTACTGATATTTTAAGTGCCAATCAATCTGTCTTAGTTCAAGTAGTTAAAGAACCTATATCAACCAAGGGCCCAAGAATAAGTGCTGAGCTTTCTCTTGCCGGAAGATTTATCGTTCTGGTTCCTTTTTCTGATCGTGTTTCTATTTCTCAAAAAATAGAAGACAAAAAAGAAAAGGATCGTCTAAAAAAACTTGTTCTATCGATCAAACCTAAAGGATTTGGTGTTATTGTTCGTACAGTAGCCGAAGGCAAAAACGTAGCCGAATTAGAAAAAGATTTGCAGAACCTGCTTGGCAGATGGTCTGCAATGTGTAAAAAATTACCAACTGCTCATCATCCATCAAAAGTATTAGGAGAGCTTAACAGAGCTTCTTCAATATTAAGAGATGTATTCAACGATACCTTCAGCGGTATTCAAATAGATGATGAAGAGTTGTACCATCAAACGAAGGAGTATTTGCAAGAAATTGCACCTTCCAAACAATCAATTGTCAAGTTTTATCAATCAAATGACACTCCGATTTTTGAGAAATACAATATAGAGAGACAAATCAAAACTTCATTTGGCCGAACTGTTTCCATGAGCAAAGGTGCTTACCTAATCATAGAACACACTGAAGCGCTGCACGTTATTGACGTAAACAGCGGGAACCGTTCCAACAAGGCGACCAACCAGGAAGACACAGCCATGGAAGTGAATATGATTGCTGCAGCAGAAATCGCCAGACAATTACGTCTGCGAGATATGGGCGGAATTATAGTTGTTGATTTTATCGATATGTCTAATCCTGAAAACAGGAAAGTTTTGTTCGACTTCTTGCGAGAAGAAATGAGCGACGATAAAGCAAAGCATAAAATATTACCGCCAAGTAAATTTGGACTTGTTCAGATTACAAGACAGCGCGTAAGACCAGAAGTTAATATTAAAACCAGAGAAGAAGATCCAAATAAAGTCAATGGCGAAATTGAAGCGCCAATATTAATAATTGACAAGATCACCTCTGATTTAGAAAGACTTTTAAAAACCCACAATAAAGTTGTACTAAACACACATCCGTTTGTGGCTGCATACCTCAGTAAAGGTTTTCCATCATTACGTTCAAAATGGTTTTTTGAACATAAAAAGTGGGTGAAAATCATACCTCGTGACGCTTACACGTACTTAGAATACCATTTCTACGATAAAAAAGGAAATGTTATTTCAGAATAAAAACAAAACCGCCTTTCGTGAGATTGGCGGTTTTTTTGTGTCTTTTTGTAAAATATTTTTATGTCTGATAATGGCACAAAAAAGACTTCTAACAGCTATTAAAATATTTACTGAATAGTATGTTTGCCAAATTTCAATTGATTTACATGACCGTAATTACATGTCTTTTTTCGTTATTTAAAACACAGAATATATATTCTCTAATTGCTGTTCTTTTTTTGTTTACACCAAAATTATCCGCTCAAAATGATACGATCTTCTTTAATTCAAATTGGAAAATTATCACAAAAGATTCCGCTGTTTATTATAGAATAAAACCTGTCAAAATAAAAACTAAAAAAGCTATTGGGCGAAAAATACCAGACATAGACTCACTGTATATTATTAAAGATTACTATGTGAAAAATAATATACGACAATTCGAAGGCTATACAAAAGATGCAGAAGGAAACAATAATGTTGGAAAAGCCAAATGGTACAAAGAAGACGGAACCGTTATGTACTCAAGAGATTTCAACAAACCAGCTCCAGGTACATTTAGAATTCCTAGTTCGCCAATCACTTACATAAATTATAGCATTGCTGATAAAAGCCTTTTAACTGCAGGCTATGAATTTTGTTTGGACTGTCAAACTCCTAAAAAACTATTTTTAGGTCTTGGCTACGGTGTTACCAATAGTTATAATAGACAATATTATGGTCTGCCCGATCTTCATCTATCCTACAATGTTTCTATTTTATTTGCAAAAATTGGAACAACCCATAAAAATAGTTATCTATTGGGAGGATTAACCCTAATGAATTTCATAGATTTAGGATTTGGATATTCATTATCTTATGACAAAAATAAAGCTCCTGCATTTGAAGGATTTACAATGAGCCTTAATTTAAGGTTTACGAGAAACAAAAAAGCTTATAGTCAATTCATTGGATATTAAATAATCTGATCCTATAAATGAAAACATACATCTTTATAATTATCACATTACTTTTTTCAGCTGAAATAACAGCTCAAAACGACACTATTTTTGTTGACAGCAATTTGAAGAATACTACTAGAGAATTTGCTGTTTATTATAGAATTAAAGAGAAAAACAATATTGCAGAACATTCCTCTTTTGAATCTAATAAGAAATTACTGCAAGCTATAAACTATTACTATGTGAAAAGCAACAAACCTTATTTTGAAGGTTATGCGACAGATGAAAATGGAAAACATCTAACTGGAAATGCAAGATGGTATGATGAAAATGAAACTATTACAAAATTAGATTACTTCCGTACAAAACAAGATATCGTATCCGACTTCTTGATATTTAATTTAAATTATTCAATAGTCAACAAAAGTCTTCTAACAGGTGGTCTTGAATTTTGTTTGAATTGTAAAGATAAAAATAAACTTTTTTTAGGTGCTGGATACGGAATTACCAATAGCTACAATAGAAAATATTACGGTCTTCCTGATGTGCATCTATCATACAATACAGAATATCTTTTGTTTTTAAAAGCAGGCAGTTCTTCGAAAAATGCTTATGCAATGGGTGGTTTTACTTTATTTAACAGGATGGATTTAGGTTTTGGTTATTCATTTCCATATAATAAAGAAAAAATCCCCGCTTATCAGGGGTTCACAACTTCACTCACATTCCGAATTACAAAAAATAAAGATGTGTATACCAAACTTAATATCATACAATAAACTTATTCCCTTACAATCTCAATTCTGCGTCTGATTTCATTTCCAGAAGCATCCACAACTGTAATGTAATGCGTTCCTGTTGTTGGCGTAATAGGCAGTTCATGAAAGGTTTTGGTTGTAGCTTTATAAACATCATCAACATACCAAAACAATTCTTTATCTCTTTCAGAATAAGCTACTTTTAAAATTACTGGCTGAACATTACTATTAAAATCCTTAGTCAAATAAATTTTACTGTTAGCTTTCGGATAAATAAAATCCATTGTGGTGGTTTGTGTTCCTTCACATCCTTCTTTAAAAGGCGGAAGAGGCAGATATTCAATATGCTGGCTTTTGTAATACCATGCCATAACGGGAGGCAGTACAAACCAGTTTTTAGTCACAATATTTTCAATATTTTCACAGCTGCTGTTTACCTGAAATTGTTCCGTTTTATCTAAATGAATTGTTTTATGATAAGGACAAACTTTGGTTGATTTCCCCTTTTTAGTAACCCATTGCTTGATTTTCGGACAGTTGTCTTTAGCTAAATAACCACTTAAACGACAAACCTCAACTTCAGCCAAATCTTTGTAAGGCGTATCAAACCATCTTTGCCTTGGCAGTACGTTAAAAACGTCGAATAAAATAGGTGCTGCACTGGTAACTCCAGTTAGAGTTGGCCTTCCCTCTCCGGTTGCATTTCCAACCCAAACGCCGACCACATATCTGGAATTGGTTCCGATGGCCCAAGCATCTCGATTTCCGAAACTTGTTCCGGTTTTCCATGCAATTTTCAAAGAACTATCATAAAACTTCCAAGCTTCATCTGCTTCTGGCCTGTTAACCTCTTCCATTGCATTATACGTTAACCAAATTGACCCTGCACCCAGAATATTTTTCTGATTTGTTTCTGAACCAAAATCAGACTTAAAATCGTTTTTATAATTTAGTTCTGTAAACTCATTTGTTCTGTATTTTGCCTGATGTTTAGTAAAATAATTCAGCGTTGAAGACAGATTTGCATACGTTCTGCATAAATCCCATAAATTGCTTTCGGCACCACCCAAAATAAGTGACAAACCGTAATGATCTGGAGTTTTATTTATATTTTTCAATTTGAACTTTTGCAATTCCTCATAAAATTTATTGACCGTAAATTCCTGAAGCATTAAAACTGCTGGAATATTTAAAGATCGTGATAATGCACGATGTGCCGGAACAGCTCCGTCAAACGTTAAATTGAAATTCTGCGGTGTATATCCCGAAATCTGTGTTGGAACATCGGCCACTAAAGTATTAGGCAGTAATTCTCCGTCGTCTAACATTGCGCCGTATAAAAGTGGTTTTAAAATACTTCCAGTACTTCTTGGTGCATCAATAATATCTACATCTTTCTGATGATCTAAATCTGCTGGAGAATTTCCAACATAACTCATTACATTTCTATTTTGAACATCAATTACCAAAATAGCCAGATTATGAACCTCATTTTGCTTGTACTGATTGTAATAATATCTCGCAATCTGATTTACACGATTTTGAAGCGCATAATCTATCGTTGTTTTTACTCGCGTTCCTTCTTCATTTTTAGCTACTCTTTGCAGTAAATGTGGTGCAATTTGAGGCAAATCATACGGTTTTTGAGGCAGAGGTTCTTCTATTGAAAGTTCATACGTTTGCTTGTCAATTATTCCCTCTTGGTGAAGTTTCAGTAAAAGTCGGTTGCGTTTATTAAGTAATTTTATCTGATTTTTTCCTGGATAAATTAAACTTGGTGCATTTGGCAGAACGGCCAAAACTGCATTCTCAGCCCAAGATAATTGATTGGACTGAACGCCAAAATAACGCCACGAGGCCATTTCCAACCCAACAACATTTCCTCCAAATGGTGCATGAGCAGCGTACATTTCGAGAATTTCATCTTTGGAATATCCTAATTCTAATCGGGTGGCGAGAATAATTTCGATGATTTTCTCAAAATAGGTTCTGTTTTTTCCTTTTCGGGAAAGTCTGATAACTTGTTGTGTTAATGTACTTCCGCCTCTGACTACTTTTCCTGCTTTTTTATTTTGTTGAAAAGCATTAATCATCGCTCCGGGATTAAATCCTGGATGTTTATAGAAATATTCGTCTTCAAAATATACAATACATTTTTTGAATTTATCTGGAACACTATCTTGTGCCGGAAAACGCCATTGTCCGTCACGTGCGATTTTTGCACCTAATAATTCTCCTTCTTTGCTTTCTATAACTGTGGAGTAAGGTTCTTTAAACAATGTTCGAGGTATAGAAAAATAGTAAATCAGCAAGAGCACAAATACAATTGCTGATTTTATTTTGTTTCTTTTTATCCAGTTTATAATGCGCTGAAGAAACGCTTTTAGTTTATTTTTCAAAATTATCTTATTGTTTCGTATCCTAACAGGTTTTAAAAACCTGTTAGGTATTCCTTATTCATTCCTAAAAGAAAAAAACATTTTCTATTCCTAAAAAAAATAAAAATTACTTCACTATATCTATAAAATACCTAACAGGTTTTTAAAACCTGTTAGGATAGTTGAATCCAATTTTCTATTGATCAAGTAAATTTACATCACTAAGCACACCTTCATAAATCAACTTTCTTTCATCATGGCAAAATATAAAATTTTCCAGATCGTTGAATAATTCTATAATAAACTCTCGATCAATACTACTTGGCTTATCAGATAAATAAGAGCAATAAGATGAATGCTTATACGATTGGAAATCTTTTAAAAATTTATGCTTCACTGGATTTAAATGAACATACAAAATTAACTGCCTTAAATATTCTTCATTTTCTATTCTATTTCTCTCTAAATGCTCTTGAAATAAACTTCCTGTCCGATTATAAGCTTTGTTTATACTCTTAGAATAAGAATTAAATAAATTAGAAAATGGCAGGTGAATTTTTTCTTTAAACTTTTCAGGCAGATCAATTTTATCTTTAATTCTTAGAACAATATGAAAATGGTTTTTAAGTAAACAGTAGGCATAAATATCTGCTATTGGTAAAATATATTTTTTAACCTTTTCCAGAAAGTAATTGTAATTTTTCTCTTCAATAAAAATATTCTCACTATTATTTCCTCGGTTATAGACATGATAATATTTTCCTACCTCAAAAACGTCCTTCTCCACAATCTTATTCTTTTTAATATCTTAACAGGTTTTCAAAACCTTTTAGGTATGTTTTTTCTTTTCCTAAAGACTTAATATGATACCTAACAGGTTTTGGAAACCTGTTAGGATACTTGTAACTACATAAATTTTATTTCACAACCTCAACCCAGAATCCTTTTGTTCTGGCTAGGAATGTATTATCATACATCGCTTCGCATTGTAATCCTGGTAAATAATAATTTCCTAAGTATGATGCATTCAACAATATTCTGAAAACTTTTGTTTCTCTGCTTGCCAGACTAAAATAGAAATTCGTTCTGTCATCACGAATATCAATATAATCAGCGATATTATTTACAGCGTCTCCGTAATCTGTGAAACGAGTGTTTACGATTTCAAAACCTGAAGGCAGAATCTGCGATAAAGCTACATTCTGAACCCTTTCATTTCGTTGGTTTTTAATCGTAACCTCAGCAACAAACTCCGTTCCCTGATTTATTCTGGAAACATTGATTACGCTTCCTTTTCTGTTTTTGAATACAATACTTGCCGAAACATCATTTTGCGTTGCATTTTCTTGTCCGATTGGTAATATTCCTGTATTCAATACACGAACATAAACGGTATTGTTTTTATTGTTTTTCAAAGTAATACTGTTTGTGCCAGAAGCTACAGACAAACTACGATCTGCAATCGATTTGCCTGTGTTTATCGTCTCGCCTTTTCCGTTTTTACTAAACTGAATATTGATTCCTTTTGGACCATTGCTCACGGCAAATTTCGACATTGCATACAAGCAATAAGCGGTTGTTTGTGTACTCATCCACTGATTAGCTGACATTTCTTTAGCCAACTTAGAAGCCATTGCAAATGCTTGTTGCTGCTGCCCTAAAAGTAACATTGTTTCCAAAGCCATTGCTCTGTTTCTTTCACTGGAACCATAATAGTAATAATTATAACCATCAGAACCATCAATGCTTGTTCGCAACAGTAAATTCTGCCCGGCTGATTTCTGACCTGCCAAAACATAAGCCGCTGCCAAACGAAGCATACTTTCGTTTGAAATTCCTTTTGTCTCGCGAAGTCTATTCATTGACGATAAATCAGCATTTCCTGCTAAAGCTAAAGTGTACAAACGATACGCCTGAGCTAAATCATTTCCGTACTTCTGCTCAAAACGCCATTGTTTCGCCTCTTTTTGTTGATATGATAACCATTTAGATTTGAAATTAATTGGCAAAACATATCCTTTTTTCTCTGCTTCAATTAAGAAATGTCCGGCATAAGAAGTTCCCCAATCATCCGGAACCGCATTCCCCTGCCAGTAAGGCAACCCACCATTTGACAATTGGAAATTTCCTAATCTGGCAATTCCTGCGGCAATATTTTTTTGAATTAAATCTTTTCGTTTCGCATCAATATCTGCCACATCATTTAAATACAATTGAGGGAAAACCGAAGAAGTAGTCTGCTCTACACAACCATGCGGGTATTGAATTAAGAACTGCAGTCTTCCGTTCAAATTCATCGATGGCATAGATGAAACTTCTAACCTTGCTTTATTACTTCCAGCAATACCAAATGTTTTCCATGAAATTGTTTTGGGACTATTTGGAGTTAAAACAACATCCGTAAAAGTACTCGTAACTGGATTTGGGTTCGTCATATCGATTTCAACATCATAAGTTGATTTCTCGCTTCCAGATGTTGCGATTACCTGAACTTTTGCAATCCCAGTTGCAGAACCAACAACCAAATTAAAATAAGCCATTTTCTCATCTGGCTGTGCAAAACTTAATTTTTGAACCGCACTTCCAGCTACTTTTAATCCGTTGCTGGTTTTTACCTGAATCGTTACATTTTTAATTTTGTTTTCCGTTGCAAAAACCGTTACCGGAAGTGTTACTTTTTCTGATGGCGAAATTTTTCTTGGTAACGAAGCTAAAACCATTAGTGGACTCTTAACAGGAGTTGCTTTTTCAATACTTCCATAAGCACTTGTATTTGCTTCTCCTGCTACAACCATTGTTCTAACAGAACCAATATATTTTGGAAGTTTTAAGTCATGCGATTTTGTTTCTCCTTTTCCTAATTTAAATGGACCATAGTATAATACAACTGGTTTAAAACGATTAGCTTTTTTAGCTTTTCCGCCACCTAAATCCTGATCTCCACCAATACTGAAAATCTGATTTATTTTTCCGCCATAAGCGCCAATTACATCATCATAAATATCCCATGTTTTTACTCCAAGTGCTTCGCGAACATAAAAACTATCCCATGCATTTGGTGTTTTAAAACGGGTTAAATCTAAAAGTCCTTCGTCTACAACGGCAATAGTATAGGTCATTTCTTTACCTGATTTTTCGCCCACTTTTACTGTGAAAGGCTGTTCAGGTCTTAATACATCTGGCATGTTCAGAGTTGGTGCCAAAATCGTGTTTTTATCCACCACTTCAATCGGAACAATTCCATACATACGAATTGGCGAATCGTTTTTGGTTGTAGCATGTGGCTGTAATAATGTAATATTAAAATATACATTTGGTGCCATTGCTCCTGTAATTGGAACCTCAACTTTTGTTTCTCCTTTTTGAGTTTCTGCCCAAATGGTCTGTACCACTCTGGATCCGTTTTCAACAGAAATCAAAGCACGTCCGCCTTCACTGGAAGGGAAAGAAATCTGCGCTTTTTCTCCAACCGCATAATTCTTTTTATCTGTAGAAAAAACTAACATATTGGCTGTTGAAGCATCTCTGTTTCGTGTTTTTCCAGACCAGATTGGCCAGTCGATGTTTACAGTTAGGGCTGTTGCGTGTCCACTTTCCCCATCTTCAACACGAATTAAATAACGTCCCCATTCTTCATCGGTTAGAGCAAATTGGAAACTTCCTTTCCCGCTTGAATTGGTATTAATTACAATAGATTTATAAGCTGTTGTTGAATTTGATGAATTGTAATTCGATAAATTATCGCTTGACGAATCCCACCACCATCTCCAGTCTACTTTATAAATTCTAACTTCCAGATTTCTAACGGCTTTTGGTCTACCGCTTTCATCAACTGTAACTACTTCAAAACGATTATTTGTTCTCGTTTCAAGCATATTGTATTTGTTGAGTTCAGGAGTTTTAAGTCCAACATAAGTTTTATATGGTGAATAAGTTGTCGACATCACATCTGTACTAAAATCACCGCCTTCTTCGTATACTTTTGTCATGAATGAAGCGCGCAACATTCCCGGAGCCTGACCTTGCAATCTCGGCTGAATATTTACCGAAGCTTTTCCGCTTTCATTTAATTTACCAGAGAAAACATTGATTTCTTCTGTACTAAACTGACGGGCTAAATCGTCAAAACTAAATTTTTCATAACCTTTAAAAGTGGTTGCCTGCTGAGAGAATTTAGCCTGCATCTCTACATTCAAATTCTTAGCAATAGCCCCATGAAGCCAAGTCACTTCAAGGTTATCTGTGTTTGGATATGAAACCGAAAGTGTTTTTCTGCTAAATGTATTTTTAATTTTTAAACGATTTGGCTTAATCGTTTCGATTTTAATGCTCTTATAAAACTTGGCTCCTCCAACGCTTATCATTGCTTCCCAATTTCCTGTTGGTGCATCTTGATTGGTTGGTACAATAAAAGAGTAATGATTTAAATCGTTTGTTTTCTGAATGGTTTGATAAACTGTTTTTCCATTCGGGTCATTCAATCTAAATTTAATTGGATGCGATTTCGGAAGTTTATTCGCTTGATCATTCAGAATAAATGATAAATACAAATTATCTCCCGGACGCCAAACGCCTCTTTCTCCATAGATGAAACCTTTTAAACCTTTTTGTAAAGTCTCACCCGCAACATCAAAATTACTGACAGATAATGAAAGTCCGTCATCCAGTTTCACGTAAGTTGACTGATCTCCCAAAGTGACAATAGCAAAATAGGCGAATTTGTCTAATTGGAAAGATGCAATTCCTTCACTACTCGTGGCCTGAGTTGCTATTTTCTGTTGTTGGAAATTATATAAATCCACTCTTGCGTTTGAAACCGGCTCTGTTGTAACGATATTGTTAACAGCAAATAAATACGATTTATTTTCGCCTCTTTTTGCAATAACTCCTAAATCTGAAGCTAAAATATTGGTTGCAATTCTCGCATTGTAATAATACGAACCTGTACAAGGATCTTGACTTTCTCTCCAATCGTAATCATCGTAGTAATAATAATCGTCGTAAGAGTTTCCACTGTAGTTTACATCATTTTCATCAACTTCTTCTTCCTCCGCTTCATCTTCACTATTATCTGATGTTTCACATTTATAAAGCGAATATTTCTTTTTATAAACAAACTCAACTCTGTAAATCGCTCCTGGTTCTGGTTTAATGATTTTAGATAAATCTAAAGCATACATATTCCATTTTGCCAGATTTACGAGCGTGCTTTCCTTTAAATTCAAAGTGGTTTTAGCAATTGGCTGCGCTACTTTCTTGAGATTCTGTCCACCGTTTAATTCATTGTATTGAAGAAACTGCAGAATATTGTTTTTGTAAATCTTATAAACTTTTACATCAATAGCACTTAAATTTACAGCTTCAAAATTCAGTTTTAAATTATTTGAACTTGGCAGAATTGTTCCGTTTTTAATAAAACGAACGTTTGGTTTTATCTGATCAAAAGAGATTTTCTCCGAATAATTTGATTCTAATTTTTTACCGTATTGACTTTCGATTCCTTCAAAAACTTCAAGCAACAATTCTCCTGTTACAACTTGTTCAGGTTGTTCATCCGGAACATATTCAACGGCATCCTCAACAACTGCGGCCGCTGAATCTACTGCAACTGCGGCCGAATCAACCATAACAGCAGCTGAATCTACCGCAACCGCAACTGGTTCTGTAACAGCCACTGCAACTGGTTCTTCTTTTTTAGGCGCATTTTGATTGGTAAAATATACTTTCAGTAAATTTCCTTGAGTTGAAAACTTAAGATTATTAGTATTTTGAATCGAAACTAATCCTGCAAAATCCTGTCCTTTTTCTAAAGGCTCAGAGAAATTAATTAATACCTGCTGATTGTTTCCGTCCGGAACTTCAACTTTTATGACTTTAAATTCATTTATACTTGTTATCGGAAAATCGATTTGTCCTTTCTGGTCAATATCAAAATCACTTCCATCGTAAATGATCTCCAAGTTTGAAGCTTCAGATTGACGCTGAATACTGTCAATTATAAAACGGAATTCTTTTGCTGGCCCGTTTGTTTTCTCAAACTTAATTTTAAGATTATTTCCATTGTGTTTGGCTTCAACCAATTTTTGAGCGGTTTCCAAATCAATATTATCGGCTGTTTTTAAAACACAGTTTAAATATTGATATTCTTTGCTATAAGATTGAATATCGCCTGTATTGATAGTAAAATCCTGTTTTACCGTTTTAACTGTAAAATTGAATTTGGAAAGCGCTGCCTCTTTCTCTTTTGGAAGGGCAGTCAGCTTATCTAAGTTTAAAGTAACCTGATATTCTGTTCCCGGTTTTAATTTTTTCTCCGGAATAAAAGCTAAGGTATTGGTCGAAAGCGCAACGACTTTTCCGCTCACACTTGGCGAAATATCGAACAAATCATCATCTAATTCCTGATTGGGTTTCCAGTCATTTTTATCAAAAGCCAAAACCACACGGATATCAGAATCTGAGGAAACAATTCCGCCTGTGAAACTGGTTATATAATCTTTGAATAATGAAAAATCCGAATTGAAATCGGCAGCCGATTTTCTGCCGCAGGATTGAAAAATAAAAAATACGAAAAATACGAGAACCAAACCTTTTACTTTCACTTTTATTTAGAATTAATTGGTTAACAAATAAAAAAATATGATTTGCTGCTAAAAGTCATAACAACAAAATACAAATTAAATTAGGATAAAAGTAACGTATTTTTCAATTTCTTTAAGAAGAAAATTCTTTGATTTTTTTATTTAACTTTTGTTGAAGTTTTGCAAAAACAAATTGCTAAAATATTATATTCACATTTTTAAATTAAAATAAGAATGCCTACGAATTCAAATCAATATTCTTTCGAGAATGAATTTATTTTAAAAAACAAAAATGTAATTGTATATCTTTTGGGCACAATAGCATTTTTTGTTTTAATTGCTTTTACAGATTATTATGTATTACCTGTTTCACGGACGAATGATGTAATTACTCATTATGCAGTTCGAACTTCAGGGAAATCCAAAGAGAAAGTTTCTTATCATTTTTTTACACAAAAAGGATTTACTTTTTCTACAGCAAAAGAATTCATTGACGAAAATAATATTGTAATTGAAACTTCTTTATTCTTTAAATCTGTAACAAAGGTAAAGTCACAAACAAAAAATTATTATTATGTACTTTCTAACGGTTTAAGTATTAATGGAATTCAATTTTACACCTGTCTTATACTTCTTATTTCATTGGGAATAAGTATAAAAATACTACTTTCTAAAAAAGGCTTTTCAGAAAACACATTTTACAATATAGTTTGTTTTAATTGCTTTATGATATTTATATGCGTCTATATGGGAGGATATTTGTTTTAAAAGAATTTTTAAAGCTCTGTTCCAAGTTTTGATAAAACTTCATCCAGCTCATCAAAATGTTCCTGACTTGCCGACGAATAAAAAACTTGATAATCACTCATTATTACAATTACATCATCATCGTTATTTCCGTAGAAATTAATTCCTTCCGCCCACTGTTTAAAAGACACGCCTTTATTTTTAAAATTCTCTTTAATAAAAGCCAATTCATTATCCTCTATTTCATAAAAACACTCCGAATTAAATTCTAGAGCAAAACCAGCCTGAAGAAAAGCCATCGCTATAAAGAAATCCATTAAAGTTTCGGTTTCTTTTTTCCACTCTTTTTCATCATGACTCATGTAAACAGGAGGATTTGGATGTGACAAATCATCCTTATGAATTCCCCACACACAAACTCTTTGATTCTCACAATAAAAAATCAAATAATCATTATGTTTAAAATATTGAAATTGATCTGGTTTGTTTAAAGAATCCTGTGTATTATTTAGATTTTCGATTTTACCCAATTCAGTATAATAATCAATGAAAACTTCTGGAAGCTTTCCAAAAATATCTTTTATCGTTTGAATCTCATTTGAGCTAAATCCATTAGATTCGGTAATATTAAAAAGCTTTTTTATTGTTGAGAAATCCGTCATGATAATTAGTATTATTTTCTTCTTTCCAGAAAAAAGCGTTTCATTAAATCCGCAGCTTCGTTAGCCATTACGCCCGAAACCACAGTCGTTTTTGGGTGTAGTTTGGTTCCCATATTGATAAAACCGCGCTGTTCGTCTCTTGCACCAAAAACAATTTTAGAAATCTGGCTCCAATATAAAGCGCCTGCACACATCTGGCAAGGTTCAAGCGTAACGTAAAGCGTACAATCTTTTAAATATTTCCCTCCCAGAAAATTTGCAGCTGCCGTTATAGACTGCATTTCAGCATGAGCTGTTACATCATTTAGCAATTCTGTTAAGTTATGACTTCTTGCAATAACTTTATCTGCAACCACAATAACAGCTCCAACAGGAATTTCACCTTTTTCAAAGGCTTCTTCGGCTTCCTGTAAAGCTTTTTTCATGAAATATTCGTCAGTGAAAGGATTTATCATAGTTGCAAAAATAGAACTTTACACTTTATTTTTATTACATTTAAATTCTGAAATTTGAATAATGGAAAGAAATTACAAAATAACAATTCCTGAACCATGCCATGAAAATTGGGATGAAATGACGCCAAAAGATAATGGCCGTTTCTGTATGAGCTGTTCTAAAACGGTTGTGGATTTTACGTCAATGCTTCCGGAGGAAATTCAACAGTATTTTAGTTCGCACAAAAATGTTTGTGGAAGACTTAAAAATGAACAGTTAGGTAAAATAAATATTCAGATTCCGTCTCAAATAGTATACAGCCAAATCCATTATCGTAAAATGTTTTTATTAGCACTCTTTATTACTATGGGCACTACACTCTTTAGCTGTCAGGACAAGGACGGAAATAAACAAAAAATAGATAACGTTGAAGTTGTAGAAGATGTCAAACCAGAGCAACACGTTACTACCGGAGTTATTTTGACGCCTGTAAACAAATTAAATGCCGAAGAACATTCTGAAGAACCTCAATCCGGACAGTACGGAATTATTTACAATTCAAGTGATTTAGACGTTGCATCTTTACCAAAAAACGGAATAAAAAAATTCAAATCTAATTTTTCAAGAAAACTTATCACTGCAAAACAAGGAGAAATATCCCTTTTATTTGTAATTGAAGGCGACGGAAGTCTTAGTAATTTTAACATCCTTAAAAATACAACTTCAGCAAGCGAAAAAGACATTCTTGGAGTTTTAGAAAAAACGCCAAAGTGGATTCCCGGTAAACGAAAAAATCGAATTGTTCGCTCCACTTACGCTGTTCAAATTCCCTTTAAGTAATTATAAAGAATGAAACATAAAATAACCATTCCTGAGCCCTGCCATGAAGATTGGAACAAAATGACACCAAATGAAAATGGTCGTTTCTGTATGAGCTGTTCTAAAACGGTTGTTGACTTTACTTCTATGCTTCCAGAAGAAATGCAGCATTTTTTTATTCAAAATAAAAATGATAAAATTTGCGGAAGATTTAGAAAATCGCAATTAGACAGCATAACAATTCAAATTCCAAATCGAATTTTGCATACACAAACCAATTATTATAAAATTTTTCTTTTAGCACTATTTGTTGCTATGGGAACCACTTTGTTTAGCTGTCAAAATAAAGACGGACAAAAACAAAAAATCGACAAAGTTGAAGTGGTAAAAGATTCAGATGCAAACTCACATATAGCTGTTGGAGAACCAGCTATCGATGAAGAAAGCACAAAACAAGCTGTTGTACCACCTCCACCGCCTCCCAAAACAGATCAGGTTAAATTTGTAAAACCAGTCAATGACAGCAAATCAAAATCAGATAAAATCAGTGGCAAAAAAAACAGCTCTGTAAAGAAACCCATTTATGTTAGTGGTGAAATTGCCTCCGAAACCAATGCAGAATTCCCAGGCGGTATTGATCAATTCTACACCTTTTTTGCCAAAGAATTTAAAAAACCGGAAAGTTCTGATGTTACAAAAACCAGACTTGCATTTGCGGTGGAAAAAAATGGTTCCGTATCTTTTCTGGAATGTTCACCTGCAGTTGATCAAACACTTGAAAATGAAATTATCAGAGTTTTAAAATTATGTCCTAAATGGCAACCGGGGCAATCAGACGGTAAGAAAGTAAAAAGACAATATTCTTTGCCTATTACACTGCAATAGTCATTCCTGTAACATATCTCATCGCTAAAATTAAATTTAAAACCGTAAATTTGCTTTTTACCTTACAATGAAAAGCAATTTACTTTCCAACATATACAATCCAGCCGATTTACGTCTTTTAAAAGAAGAACAGCTTACTCAGGTTGCGCAAGAATTACGTCAGTTTATTATTGATGTTGTTTCGGTAAAAGAAGGGCATCTAGGTGCAAGTCTTGGCGTTATTGAATTGACAATTGCGCTGCATTACGTTTTTAATACTCCAGACGATTTACTAGTTTGGGACGTTGGCCATCAAGCCTACGGTCATAAAATCTTAACCGAAAGAAGAGAAATCTTTCATACCAACAGACAAATCGACGGAATTTCCGGTTTCCCAAATAGAACCGAAAGTGTTTACGATACTTTTGGCGTTGGACACTCTTCGACTTCTATTTCTGCAGCACTCGGAATGGCGATTGCATCCAAACTAAAAGGCGATTTCGAAAAAGAACATATTGCCGTAATCGGTGATGCTTCTATTGCAAGCGGAATGGCTTTTGAAGGTTTAAATCACGCCGGAGTTACAGATGCCAATATTTTGGTCATTTTAAACGACAATGCTATTGGAATTGACCCAAGCGTAGGCGCCTTAAAAAAATATCTTACTGCTGTTAAAAACGGAAAAAACCCAAAACAAAATAACATTATAAAATCATTGAATTTTGATTATTCCGGTCCTATTGACGGACATGATTTTCCGACTTTAATCAAAGAATTAAACCGATTAAAAAAGATAAAAGGCCCAAAATTTCTCCATATTGTTACCACAAAAGGAAAAGGTTTACAACAGGCTGAAGAAAATCAGGTGAAATATCATGCACCCGGAAAATTTGATGCTTCAACCGGAGAAATTCATTTAAAATCAGAAGAAAATCTTCCTCCAAAATATCAGGATGTTTTTGGTTTAACCATTTTAGATTTAGCCAAAAAGAATGAAAAAATAATCGGCATCACACCTGCAATGCCATCAGGAAGTTCATTAAAATTTATGATGGAAGAATTGCCCGAACGTGCTTTTGACGTTGGAATTGCCGAACAGCACGCCGTAACGCTTGCTGCCGGAATGGCGACTCAAGGCATGATTGTATATTGCAATATCTATTCGACCTTTTTGCAGCGTGCCTACGATCAGGTTATTCACGATGTGGCTTTACAGGATTTGCCCGTTATTTTTTGTCTAGATCGGGCAGGTTTGGTAGGTGAAGATGGTGCAACACATCACGGTGTGTTTGATATCGCTTATCTGCGTTCTATTCCAAATATGATTATTTATGCTCCATTAAACGAAATTGAGCTACAAAACATTTTGTACACTGTTCAGTTGGGAATAAATCATCCAATCGCCATTCGATATCCGAGAGGACGCGGTGTAATTGCAAATTGGGAAGTAGAAAATTTCGGACATTACGAAAAAATTAAATTTGGTCAGGCAAAATGCTTAAAAGATGGTACGAAAATTGCAGTTCTGTCGGCCGGAACAATTGGAAATAATGTTATAGAAGCTTTGGAACAATCAAAACATTCCGAAAGTATCGCCCATTACAATTTTAGCTTTATTAAACCATTAGACATCAGTGCTTTAAAAACTATATTTTCAACTTTCGAGCATATTATTACAATTGAAGACGGGGTTAAAAATGGTGGTTTCGGAAGTGCAGTTTTAGAGTTTGCAGCATCTAACAATTTCAAAAACAGCATTGAAATTTTGGGCATTCCAGACGAATTTATCGAGCATGGAACAGTAACCCAACTGCAACAAATCTGTAAAATTGACGTTAAAAGTTTAGTAAACCTTTTTTCTAACCGTTCAAAATAATTATTTTGCGATACCAAAAAAAAATTACCTAATGAAATTATTGCGTTCTACCCTTTTATTATTTTTACTTTTATCTGTCTCGAGCAGTTTCGCACAGATCATACAAACGACTTTGAGTCCGAATCAGGCGCCAAAACCGCCTTCTAACTGGTCAAAAAAGAATCAACTGGGTTTTGATATTTCCGAAATTGCTTTTGTGAACTGGAGCGCCGGGGGAACCAGCTCTATTTCAGGTCTTTTTAAAGGAGAATTCGGAAGAACTTACGCAAAGAAAAACCATAAATGGGTAAACGAACTTATCGTAAAATATGGTTTAAATAAACAAGACGGAACCGAATTAAGAAAAACCGATGACGCTCTCCAGTTTAACTCGACTTACGGGTTTAGAAAAGATACAGCTTCAAACTGGTACTACTCTTCAAAACTAAATTTCAATACTCAGTTTACAAACGGTTATAATTATCCGAACCGAGATGTTGCAATCTCTAAACCTTTTGCACCGGCATATATCTTTCTGGGAGCCGGAGCCGAGAATGCGAATAAAGCTAAAAACAGAGTATTTTACTTCTCTCCAATTACGTTAAAAACCACTTTAGTATTAGATCAATATCTTGCTAATCAAGGTTCTTTCGGGGTTAAAAAAGCGGTTTATGCAGCTGATCCGCTTGATCCTACACAGCAAATATTAATTGAAGAAGGTCAAAAAGTAAAAGCTGAATTTGGTATTCTTTTTACAGGTTACATGAAAAATGAAATCTATAAAAATGTCTTTTACGAAAACAGATTAAGTTTATATACCGATTATTTGAACAAATTCGGAAATGTCGATATCGATTATGATACCCGTTTGGATCTTGTAGTAAATGCTTATGTAAAAGCAAATATTGGCGTTCACTTAATTTATGATGACGATATTAAAACTAAAAAAGATGTTGTTGATCCGTCTACAGGAACAAAAACACAAGTAAACGACGGACCAAGAATGCAGTTAAGACAAGTACTTGGAGTTGGTTTGGTTTATGCTTTCAAATAAACAAAAAACAATATAAAAAAAGCATCTTTTAGAATTCTAAAAGATGCTTTTTCATTTCAGACAAATACCGATTAACGCTTTTTCTGTCCCTGAATTGTTTCATACAATTCCAATGCATTTCCATCTGTAAGCAATGAAACGTAATGACAAATGTGCAACAAACGTTCATATAAATTCCCCTTGTCTAAATGGTGTTTTTCCGGCAACATTTTCAAAATCAACTTATCGTAGTTTGAAGCCGTTCCTTCATATTTATTATTGAAAGCGGTAATAAATTTGTCCAATAAAGTCTGGATAATTTGATACCCCACTATCTCTTTTTCAATCACTTCGCGGCTTTGATAAATTTTCTCAATACTTAATTTGATGATATCATTCATCTGCGCTTTGTATTTACTTTTATCTGTCAAAGCATACGGAAATTTCCCAGCCAGAATCGCTTCTTCATTTTCAATAAAAACATCAACAGCATCATTAATTAAAGAACCGATTGCAAGTGCACGCAAGTAGCTTATTCTGTCTTCTTTGGTTTCTAATGTTTTGTATTTAGCAACACCAATATTATCTTTTACCAATTTAATCAGATATTCTAAAGCATAATCTTCAGAAACCAGACCTAAATTTATTCCGTCTTCAAAGTCAATAATGGTATAACAAATATCGTCTGCCGCTTCAACCAAATAAGCTAAAGGATGTCTTTCAAAACCAATATTCTCTCCGGATTTATTGGCAATCATTCCCATATCTTTGGCCACTTCTTCAAAAAATAATTTATCAGATTGAAAGAAACCGTATTTTTTATCTGAAATATTGTTAGTTGGTTTCTTCGGAAGACTTTCTTTTGGATATTTCATAAAGGCACCTAAAGTAGCATACGAAATACGAAGTCCGCCTTCAATTCCCGGACGGCTTGCTGTTAATACAGAAAATCCGTTGGCATTTCCTTCAAAATCAATTAAATCCTGCCATTGTTTATCAGTCAGCTGATTTCTAAATTTCTGCCCGTTTCCGATAGAAAAATATTCTCCAATTGCTTTTTCACCCGAATGTCCAAAAGGCGGATTACCGATATCGTGCGCTAAAGAAGCCGCCGCCACGATAGCTCCAAAATCGTTCATATGATAACCATGAACTTCTTTTAAATACGGATATTTCTCTATGATTTTTTTTCCAACCAAACGCCCAAGCGAACGTCCTACAACCGAAACTTCCAAACTGTGCGTTAAACGGGTATGTACGAAATCGGTTTTAGAAAGCGGAATAACCTGTGTTTTATCTTGTAAACTTCTAAAAGCAGATGAGAAAATAATTCGGTCATAATCTACCTCAAACCCCAAACGAGTATCATCTTGTTCTACACGTAATCTTTTGCTTGTATCTCCCTGACGTCTTAAGGATAAAAGTTGTTCCCAGTTCATTTTTGAATTTTAGATTTCTGAATTTAGATTATTAGATTATTCATCTAAACGTCAAAAATACGTTTTATTTTAGGATAAAAATAGGCTATAGATTAATTTGATTTAAGTTTTGTTTGCCACGAATTCACGAATTTTCACAAATGATTGTACTAAAATTAATTCGTGAAATTTGTGACGTAAAACATTCCAAAATTCTAATGCAGTACTGTGCTTAATTTCTCCCATAGTGTTTTCATCCCAACAAATGAGACCGGATTTAGTTATAATTCGTTTCGTTTTTACTTTCGCTGTTATTCTTTTTTTGGAGCAGAAAATTTCCAGTTTCAAAATCACGTTCAGTCCCGCTATCCGCTATATCTTTTGTGTTGAACCCCAACACAAAAGGATACCGCTCCTATCGGGGCTAGAGTAGAAGTTTTAATTTTCATAAGAATTTACTTTAAATAATAAAATATATTATATTTGCAAAATGTTCACTTTTAAGATAACTCTGTAAAATGGCAAGAACAATTCTGTTTCATAAAAATTATTTCATTGAATTTTATCAAGCCCAAAATGAAAAGGTTAAATTAAAAATTCAGTACGTTCTTGAATTAATAAAACAAGTTGATAGAGTTCCTGATAAATTTTTAAAACACATATCAGACACTGACGGACTTTATGAAATAAGAATTGAAGTAAAATCAGATATTTATAGAATATTTTGCTGTTTCGATCATGGAAACTAGTGATTCTGTTTAATGGTTTTCAAAAAAAGTCACAAAAAACACCAAAAGAAGAATTAGACAAAGCAAAGAAATTAATGACTGAATATTTTCAACAAAAATAAATACCACTATGAAAAATTATAAAAACATAAAATCTTTTGATGATCTCATTGAAGTTGAGCATGGAAAAATTGGCAGCGAGAGCAGAAACCAATTTGAAGAAAAATCACAAATGTTCATTATTAGTGAAATGCTAAAAGAAGCCCGTAAAGAAGCTAATTTAACTCAAGAACAATTAGCAGACAAAACCGGAACTAAAAAAAGTTACATCTCAAAACTTGAAAATGGAAAAGGCAATGTCCAGCTTTCAACTCTAATTAGAATCTTTGAAACTGGCTTAAACAAAAGAGTCGGATTAACTTTTTTATAAAAAAGCACCCCAATTTGGAGTGCTTTCTATCATTAAATAAAAGCTAAAATTAGAAGTTTTTAGAAATCCCAATATTTACTGTTTTACCGAAGTTGAAGTAAAAACTATTAACATCTGGTCCGTTATTGTCATAACTTAATGTTTCGTATCCTAAACCTCCAATACTGAAATTAAGGCCAAACCCTTTTTTCATGTTGATGAAAAGTGCCGGAGTCAGACCAGCATATAAGCCGTCTGCTTTGGATTCGCTTTCGCCTATTGCTGAATTTAATTTATTCTTTTCATTTTGGAAACCAGCTCCTAAATCAGCAAATACTGAAAAAGTTTCATTCAATGGAACTGAATAACGAACAAATGCACCTGCTTTAAAATTATTTAACTTTGAATCTGCAACACCTTCAGACTCAATTTTTGTTGAAGCTACAACAAATTCACCCCCAACAGTCCAGTTATCATTAAACTGATAACCCACTCTGGGAGAAAAATTAAACTGATTGTTTTTGTCTTTTCCTGTTTGAAATTCTCTGTTAGTTGAAGTGTAACCAATATTTCCACCAACTAAAATTGTTCCCTTTTGGGCATTTGCAAAGCCAAATACTGACAATGCAAGAATAAGTAGCATTTTTTTCATTGTTTATGTTTATTTAAATTTTATATATAAACAACAATTAAAATACCAACATAAATCAGTAGTAATTTTCTTAATCATTAATTAATATCAATCTTTCAATTAACAACAAAAGGTTAAGAAAAATGAAAGAAATAGTTATAAAAAAAGCATTCGCCATGGCGAATGCTTTCTGAAATTGAATTTTATAAAACTTAAGATTAGAAGTTTTTAGAAATTCCAATATTAAATGTTTTACCGAAATTGAAGTAGAAATTACTGTAATCTTCTCCATTATCGTCATAGCTTAATGTTTCGTATCCTAAACCACCAATACTGAAGTTAAGACCAAAACCTTTTTTCATGTTGATGAAAAGTGCCGGAGTTACATCTACATAAGCACCATCTCCTTTGTATCTTACATAACTATTATTAGCAGCATAATCTTTGTTTTTTACAGTTTGGAAACCTGCTCCCATATCTGCAAAAACAGAAAAAGTCTGGCTTAATGATTTTGTATAACGTACAAAACCTCCAGTTCTAAATTTATTGTCTTTGTATTTTTCATTTGGATTATCAACATCAGTTGAGCTTAATGAAAGTTCTCCTCCAACTGTCCAGTTTTCGTGGAATTGGTAACCTACTTTAGGAGAGAAAGTAAAAGTACTTGCTTTAGCTTCAGTAAATCTGAATTCTGATTTTTCAGAAGTGTAACCAATGCTACCACCAACTAAGATTGTTCCTTTTTGTGCATTTGCAAAACTGCAGATAGCTAATGCAGCCATCACTAGAATTTTTTTCATGATTTGGGTTTATTTTTAATTTTAGCATTCCTTTAACAATAACAATGCCGTGGATAAAGGACTTTAAGTTTTTTTTAATAATTACTTTAGAAGCTAAAATGTAGCAATCGAAACTATTTCTGTTTACTTTTGTAGCAAACAAAAAGTCATGTCGATAGAAGTAAACAGTATATCAAAAAGTTACGGAGAGCAAAAAGCTTTAAATGAAATTTCTTTTAAAATTGAGAAAGGAGAAATCGTAGGATTTCTTGGTCCAAACGGAGCTGGAAAATCTACTTTGATGAAAATTTTGACCACTTATTTACTTGCCGATAGTGGCTCAGCCCTTGTAAATGGTCACGATGTCATGACAAGCACCAAAGAAGTACAACGCTCGATCGGTTACTTACCGGAGCATAATCCTTTGTATTTAGATTTGTATGTTCGTGAGTATTTGGCTTTTAATGCCGATGTTTATAATATGCCAAAATCAAGAATCGAAGAAGTTATTCAACTGACAGGACTGACATCGGAAAGCCATAAAAAGATCAGCCAGCTCTCTAAAGGATACCGCCAGCGTGTGGGTTTAGCAAATGCTTTGCTTCATGATCCGGAAGTTTTAATTTTGGATGAACCAACTACCGGTCTGGATCCGAATCAGTTAATGGAAATTCGAAATGTGATCAAAAATGCAGGTAAAAATAAAACTGTTTTTTTGTCAACACACATTATGCAGGAAGTCGAAGCAATCTGCGATCGTGTCATAATTATTGACAAAGGACAAATCGTTGCCGACAATAAATTAGATCATTTAGTTTCTGCAGATAAAGAGCAAGTCATTGAAGTTGAGTTTGATTATAAAGTAGAAGAACAGCTTTTAGCTAAATTGGAAAACATCTCTTCTTATATAAATACACATGACATGACCTGGGAATTAACTTTTATTACAGATAAAGATATGCGTCCTGCTATTTTTGATTTTGCCAATGAAAATGGTTTAAAAACTTTACAACTGAATCAAAAAAATAAAAATTTAGAAGCTGTTTTTAGGGAAATCACTAAGTAATTTTACAGTTATCAGTAGAAAAGCGGTTTGTTTTTAATTAAAAACAAACCGCTTTTCTATTTCATTAAACACTCTTAACCAATAAACTAAACAAAAAAACACAAATTAATTTCTATTTTTATTTAGACTTATTATAAATAGTTATATCTTTGGCAAATCAAAATATAAATGCCACAAGTATGTTACGTACACTCCACCCCTTTAAAAAGAACATTTCTACTGTTTCAATTTATGCATCAAATCTTCAAAAGAAGTTTTCAAATCGATTAGAAAAAATTGTACTGCAATAAATTTCTAATTAAAAAAACTTATAAAGATTGTTTTTTAAATCATGATTTAGAGGATGCCAAAATTCAAACAAAATGAAAAATATTATAACCTCCCTTATGCTTGCTTTTTCGGTATATGGGTTTTCACAAGAAAAAGAGAATGACAGTATTGTTGAAACCACTATAAATGCATTAGATGAAATTGTGATTAGCAAAAAGAAAGTTTTATATACGCAAAAGTCAGACCGTCTTGTTTTTAATGTAGAAAACAGCATTGTATCTGAAGGTGGTACCGCACTTGATGTTTTATCGCGTGCCCCTGGCGTTGTGGTGTCTCAGGATGGTGATTTGTCTATTCGCGGCCAACAAGGTGTTGCTGTTATGATAAATGGTAAATTAACCCAACTTTCTCAAAAAGAATTAGCTAATTATTTAAAAGCTACAACCTCATCCAATATTAAACAAATTGAAGTTATTACAAATCCTTCTTCTAAATATGATGCAGCCGGAAAAGCCGGAATCATTAATATTATTTTAAAGAAACCTAATGCATCCGGATTAAAAGGAACTGCTTTTACTAGTTATGGACGAGGCAGAAAAAACAGAACGAATTCTGGTTTTAATTTAAATTATAATAAAAACAAATGGGGCGTTTTTGGAAACTACAGTTATACTTTCCGAGGCGAAGAAGAACATAAAGAATTCAATCAGATACAGTTTACAGATCAGACACGTCAGGAAATTGCCAGTAAAAATCATCAGACCTCAATTACAGACGAGCCTTTGACTTCTAATAATTTCAAGATTGGAACGCAATATGAAGTTTCTCCTAAAACTAATTTAGAAGTTTATGTTGATGCCAAAATTGGTCGTTATCAAAATATGGCCAACGGAACAAATACGGTTGTAAACACAGCAAATCAGCCTATTTTTGATGCTCTGACTTATAATGACAGTAAAGAAAAATGGTTTGATTATACCTATGCTTTTTCCGGAATACATAAATTTAATACAGAAGGAAAAAACATGTCTTTTGATTTTGAATACGAAACTTCAAAATTCAGATCGAACCAATTTCAAAGTGCTGACAACAGCGCTAATGCAACAACAGTAAATGATCGTCGAGGATATATTCCTTCACAACTAAAAGTTTTCACCGGAAAAGTTGATTTTGTAAATCCGTTTAAAGAAAAACAATGTATTGAATGGGGTTTCAAAGCCAGCATTAAGAATAACGATAATCCTTCTGTTTACGAATATTACGACAACAATCGATGGTTAATCGACTTTAATTCGACCAATTATTTTGAGTATAACGAACAGATTTATGCTGCTTATGCGAATTATAAATATCAGTTGGAAAAATTGAATATTCAGGCTGGTTTAAGAACTGAATACACTGCAATAAACATTGATCAGAAAACGCTGAACGAAGAACATAAGGATGATTATCTGAAATGGTTTCCGAGTCTTTCTTTAAAATATGAATTCACAAGCAATCATTCGGCTCATGCTTCTTACAGTAAAAGAATCAACAGACCAAGTCAGTTTGATTTGAATCCGTTTCGTTTCTATGATGATTCATTCAATTATTCACAGGGAAATCCGAACCTGATTCCAGAGATTACGCATGCTATGGAAATTGGTTACGCCTGGAAAAGTAATTTTATGGCTTCGGTTTATTTCAATAGCACAAAAGATGTTTTCACAGAAGTTTACAATTATAACCCGGACACTAATACGACAATTACGACTCAGATCAATGTGGACAAGTCTTATAATTACGGAGTAAACATTACTAATACTACCGAATTAAATAAATGGTGGTCTGTAAATACTTTATTTAATGTTTTTGAGAACAAGTTTGCTGGGAATGTCTTAAACAGTTCTACAATCGATCCGATAATGACGTTAAATGTAAGCGTTCAGAATTCTTTCACTATTACAGATACCTGGAAAGCAGAAGGAAATGCACAATATCAATCGAAATCTAATCTGGGGGTTTATCAAAGAGATGGATTCTTCGATTTCAGCATCGGAATTTCCAAGCAAGTTTTAGCCAAAAAAGGAAACATTAAATTGAATTTCACCGATGTTTTTAATACCAATAATTTCTACATCAAATCTGTAGTTGCGCAGACAAGCATTGACAAGAGATATGATCTTGACAATCGAATTGCGACAATTGCATTTACATACCGTATATAAAAGTTTCGTTCTTTAAATACCTTGTTTTTTGTTTTTTTTTGTGTTAGTTAAGAGCCTGTTCCTTCAAACAGGCTCTTCTATATTTTAGAAATTATCATTAATAATATTCTTCATCACTTCCATTACCATTTTAATATCTTCTTCAGTTGTTCTCCAATTTACAAAAGAAGCGCGGATACCTTTCTTATGCTGATAAAAAGTCGGCGTCATAAACACTTTTCCTGTATCATTTAATTTTGCTAGAAAGCTATTTACATTATCCTGATTTTCATTTCCTTTCAAAGTAAAACATACATTGTTAAGTCTGATTGGTGCCAAAAGTTCAAATCTTCCGTCATCAACCAAAGCATTTCCAAAATGAAGTGCTAATAATGTACTTTTTTCAATCAAATCCTGAAAACCTTCTTTTCCGTACGCCACTAAAGAAAACCAAACCGGCAATGCTCTTAAACGACGTGAATTTTCAGGAACTACATTCAAATAATTAAAATTCTCCAATGCATTTCCTAAATATGGTGCATTTGAATTTTGAAAGGTTTCAATCTGTAGATGGATATGATCTTTTTTAATTAAATAAAAAGCACTTTCGTAAGGGACATTCAGCCATTTATGACAGTCAATTGTAATACTGTCTGCTCCATCCCAGCCTTTTACATAATGTTTGTATCTTTCTGAAACCGCAGCAAAACCTCCAAAAGCACCATCAATATGCCACCAGAAATTGTATTTCTCTTTTAACTCACTAATCGCTTCAAAATCATCAAAATCGGCCGTATTTACCGTTCCTGCACTCGAAATCAAAATAAAGGGTTTTCCGTTTAAAGCTTTTATTTTTTCTTCTAAATCATTTATATCTAAAGCTTCACGGTTCCCTTCAGTTGTTTTTACAACAGTATAATTCTGACTTCCGATTCCTAACATCGATAATGATTTGATTGAAGATGAATGCGGCGTTGCAGTTAAAATATTGATGGTTTCAGAAATTCCGTTTTTAGCATAATCTTTTCCAAATTGTTTCCCAAACCATTGTCTGGCAACGGCTAAGCTGGTAAAATTTGACATTGTAGCTCCAGTAACAAATCCGCCCAAAAAGGAATCTGGAAGTTCTAATAACTGAAGCAGTAAATTAATTGTTTCAAGTTCTATTAAAGCTGAATTCCCTCCCTGTGAAGTTACAGATTGTGTGTTTTGATCATAAACCGATGCCAGCCAGTCGCCCACAATAGAAGCCGGAGTTGAACCGCCGGTTACAAATCCCCAATAACGGGGTCCAGGAGAAGAAACTAATAAAGGAGCTAATCTATTATTAAATTCTTTTAAAGCTTCTTCAGAACCTAAACCTAATTCATTTAAATTACGTTTTGAATCTATTGTGTTTTTGTTTGAAGTTGGTATATTTTCCAGGTTATTCAAGAAATTAATTCCCTGCTGCTTCGCCTTTTCTAAAATTTTTTCGAAATTGTTTAAATCCTGCTGTAATATTGAATTCATAATTTATATAGTAATTGATCTCATACTAATGTCCGGCTGAGGGAGTCGAAACCTTTAGTTATGAAATGATAATAATTTAAAGTAAAAAATGTGGTATTTATAATGAAGCTACCATTTGGTTTTCTCCGAAAATCGTGAAACCATCATAGAACAAATTACGTCTCCGTTGGCATTTAGTAAAGTCGCAATGGGGTCAACCAGAGTTCCTAAAATCATGGCAACTGGTAAAGCTTGTTCCATAGGAAAGCCATAAACGGTAATAGCTAAGATTTCGCCAATATAGCCTCCATTTGGGATTCCTCCTTCAACAATTGAAACTACAACTGTAATCCCAAGTACTAAAAGAATCGTCATCGGATCTGAAAAATCTTTACCAAACATAGCAAACAAAAAGGTTATTTTTAAGATAGAAGACATACTTGAACCGTCTTTATGCAAAGGTGCACCAAGTGGAATTACCAAATTACGAACATGTGCCGGAATTCCCATTTTTTCTGCTGCTTCTAAATTTGCCGGAATCGTGGCAATACTGCTGCAAGTTCCTACTGCAGTTAATGACGGTGTAATATTATTGCTCCAGAAAACTTTAAAAGCTATTTTTCCGCCAGCAACAAGTGCATATAAACTAAAGAAGACAAAGAAATAGAAAATACAGGCTGCATAGTAAACGGCCATAGGTTTTGCATAAACTCCCAACAATTGTGGACCAAAAACACCAACCTGATAAGCAAAATAAGCTCCTAAACCAATTGGGGCAAACTTCATTATAATGTTCAAAAGCTGTTTCATTACCTCGTTTCCTGAATCTAGAAAACTCTTGAAAGCATTCCCTTTTTCTCCCGATTGTAATGTGGCAAAACCAATTAGAAATGAAAAGATAATCAACGCCAGCATGCTTTTTCGTGACAATAATTCGAAGAAATCATTTGCTGTAAGCAGTTTTGCAATTTGATCTCCAGCTGATCCTGACGTTATTTCTTCAAAGGGAACTCTGGCAATTGCAATATCTTCATGAATTGGAAAAAGATAAACTGCGCAAATCATTACAATAGCCGAAATCAAGATTGTAGCAAGAAAAACCAAAATCATGATAAAGAACAATTTTCCTAATTTTTCTGTTCGCTCCAGATTCGCAATCGAAGAACCAATCGTGAAAAAGATAAGCGGAATAATGGCTGTGAAAAGTAAATTCAGGAAAATGTCTCCCAACGGTTTTATGATCAGCACATCTTCCCCAAACACTAATCCGAAAATACTTCCAATTATAATACCGCCAAGAAGCCATAAAATACTGCTGTAACTCTGCAAAAAATTGATTTTCTTAACTTCCATAATTGAAGAGAATTATAATTCAGAAAGGTTAATAATAAAGAATGAAAGTACTGAAAAACTTGCGAAAATTTTTTTTGCCACAGATTAAAATGATTTACACAGATTTTAAAATGAACAAATTAATTAGTGGAAATTTGTGAAATTAGTGGCAAAAGAAAAAAATCCTTTTAATCTTTGTAATCTGTGGCAAAACTTTATTTCTCTAGCACAATAGTAGTAAAAGCTCTCTCAACCAATTCACCGGTTTTGCTTTTTACTTGTTCTGTTTGTGTTTCGGTATAAACGATTTTAAAATCCGATTTTTTGATTAAATCCTGTGCTTTTTCAGTACTATACAATTCAAATTCGAATTGCGTAAAAGGCAGTTTCTTCATAAAATCTTCTTCGGCAAATGTCAAACAGAAATTACCGTTTGGTTTTAAAACTCTGTAGATTTCTGAAAGCAATTCTTCCGGCTTCTGCCAAAAATAAATCGTGTTTACGGTAAATATTTTATCAAATAATTCATCTTCAAACGGAATTGTATTTCCATCGTAAAGTGAAAAGAAAGCCTGTTTTTGAGAAACAAAATTTCGGTTGATCTGGCGCGCTTCCTGAAACATCAGTTCCGACATTTCAAGTCCATAATATTTAAGTTTTTCGGCTTGTTCAAACAAAAATTCAACGTGACCTGCGTTTCCGTGACCCAATTCCAGAATTCTATTTTCGTTTGAAATATTTAGATTCAGAATCGAATGTTTGGTCATATTGATGTTCGTTTCGTTCATCATATTTCCCATTTCGATTCCTTTTTCTCCCGATGGATGTTTTAATTGAGAGGCTATGGCTTGTAGTTCTTCATTTTTCATAATTCTTAAATTAAATTCCAATAAAAAAAATACCAAATTCCAAGCTTTTTGTCATTTCGACGAAAGAGAAATCACACTAAAAACTCCGCAAAGTAGATTGCCAATCTTTGTCGACACCCGAGTGAGATTCCTCGTTCCTCGGAATGACAAACTACACTTTAGTCACATTCTTGTCATTTCGACGAAGGAGAAATCTTCGCAAGTAACTCCGCAAAGAGAATCCAATCTTTGTCGAGCTTCTCGTGAAGATTTCTCCTTCGTCGAAATGACAAAACGAACGTTGTATCAGGAAAAAAACCTTAAAAAACCTGACTCGCGATCTGACGAATGTTCTCCGACTTCCCCATTGAATAATAGTGTAAAAACGGAACTCCGGCAGCTTTTAATTCTAATGACTGCTGAATCGCCCATTCGATTCCGACTTGTTTGATTTCAGCATTATTTTTGCATTTATCAACCGCATCGATTAAATCTTCAGGTAAATCGATTCTGAAAATTTGCGGTAAAACCTGTAAATGTCTTTGAACAGCAATTGGCTTAATTCCAGGAATAATCGGAATTGTGATGCCCATTTCTCTTGCTTTTTCTACAAAGGCAAAATATTTTGAGTTGTCAAAAAACATTTGTGTTACCACATAATCAGCTCCTGCGTCTACTTTTTCTTTTAATCTTTTTAAATCAGATTGTAAAGATGGAGATTCTAAATGTTTTTCCGGATATCCTGCAACACCAATACAAAAATCTGCTTTGTTATCGGTATCGATTACTTCGTGAAGGTATTGCCCGCAGTTTAAATCTTTAATTTGTTTCACCAAATCAACTGCGTAATGATTTCCTCCTGCTTTTGGCACAAAAGACTGTTCGTCTTTCATTGCATCACCACGAAGCGCCATTACATTGTTGATTCCTAAATAATGACAATCAACCAGCATATACTCGGTTTCTTCTTTGGTAAAACCACCGCAAAGCAAATGCGGAACAGTGTCAACATTGTATTTGTGTTTTATAGAAGCGCAAATTCCAAGCGTTCCCGGACGCATACGAGTTAATTTCTTATCCAAAAGTCCGTTACCTTTATCAATGTAAATATATTCTTCACGAGAAGTCGTTACATCAATAAATGGCGGATTAAATTCCATCAACGGATCAATATTATCGTATAATTCCTGAATGCTCTTCCCCTTTTGAGGCGGAATAATTTCAAATGAGAATAATGTTTTTCCTTTGGCGTTTTCTATATGCTCTGTTACTTTCATTTTTTAAGTTATGGGTTATGAGTTAAGTGTTTTGAGTTTTTAGTTCGTGTAAAAAATCTGAAATCAAAAACTTAAATCAATCTTTTAGTTTAAAGTCTGAAAGTCTAAAGTCCAAAGCCTTTTCTTTCGGACTTTACGACTTTTGACTTTCGACTATATTTTTAATCTGCTATATTAGGATTTAACCATTTCATGGCGTAATCCGTTGGAACATTGCGTCGTTTGGCGTAATCTACAACCTGATCTTCTTTTATTTTTCCGAGTCCGAAATAGCGGCTTTTTGGATTTCCGAAATAATATCCTGAAACCGATGAAGCTGGCCACATCGCCATGCTTTCTGTCAAAGTCACTCCAATTTCTTCGGCTACATTTAAAAGTTTCCAAATCGTTGGTTTTTCTAAGTGATCAGGACAAGCCGGATAACCCGGTGCCGGACGAATTCCTTTATAATTTTCCTTAATCAATTCTTCGTTGGTTAACGATTCTTCGCTGTCATAACCCCAGAAATCTTTACGAACTCGCTCGTGAAGATATTCGGCGAAAGCCTCAGCAAAACGATCGGCAAGCGCTTTCACCATAATCGAATTATAATCGTCTAAATTCTTTTCGTATTCCGCAGCCCATTCGTCAACACCAAAACCAGTTGTTACACAAAAAGCTCCCATGTAATCTTCTATTCCGCTTTCTTTTGGCAGAATAAAATCGGCTAAAGCGATGTTTGGTGCACCTTTAGTTTTTTGAGACTGCTGACGAAGTGTTAAGAATTTCTCTAAAACTTTTCCGTTTTCATCGCGTAATTCGATATCATCGTCATTTACCTGATTTGCAGGGAAAATTCCGTAAATACCTTTTGCTTTCAGTTTTTTCTCTTCCAGAATTACTTTCAGCATTGCTTGAGCATCGTTAAAAACCGAAGTCGCTTGTTCGCCCACAACCTCATCCGTTAAAATTGCTGGATATTTTCCGTACAATTCCCAAGTCTGGAAAAATGGCGTCCAGTCGATATACGGAACCAAAACATCCAATTCTACTTCGATCGTTTGTGCACCAATTACTTTTGGTTTAACTGGAGTATATTCACTCCAATCCAATGGTAATTTGTTTTTACGAGCATCTTCAATCGTTAAGAAATTTTTGTCTCTTGAACGATTTAAGAACGTTTCTCTAAAAGAATCATATTCTGCACGAATATCTGCCGCGTATATTTTTCTGTTATGATCTAACAGGTTTCCGGCAACGGTAACGGCTCTCGAAGCATCGTTAACGTGAATTACAGTTTCTCTGTATTGAGGTGCAATTTTCACGGCCGTATGCGCGCGTGAAGTGGTTGCACCACCAATCATAATCGGGATTTTAATTCCTTGTTTGTCTAATTCTTTGGCCAAATACACCATTTCGTCAAGCGAAGGCGTTATCAATCCGCTTAATCCGATGATATCTACATTATGCTCAATTGCAGCCGAAATAATTTTTTCCGGAGGCACCATAACACCTAAATCTACAATCTCATAATTGTTACAAGCCAAAACCACCGAAACGATGTTTTTACCAATATCGTGAACGTCGCCTTTTACGGTTGCCATCAAGATTTTTCCGTTTCCTTGTTTGTCCCCCGCTTGTTTGCTCGCTTCGATAAAAGGCAATAAATACGCCACCGCTTTTTTCATTACACGAGCCGATTTTACCACCTGAGGCAGGAACATTTTTCCGCTTCCGAATAAATCTCCAACCACATTCATTCCCGTCATCAAATTGATTTCGATAACTTCAATAGGTTTTGTTGCTGCCAAACGTGCTTCTTCTACATCTTCTTCAATAAAAGCGTCAATTCCTTTCACAAGAGAATGTGTAATACGCTCTTGAACCGTTCCTAAACGCCATTCCTGAACCGTTTTTTCATCGCTTTTTGCTTCACCTTTTACGCTGTCGGCAAAATCTAAAAGTCGTTCCGTAGCATCATCGCGTCTATCTAAAATTACGTCTTCAACGTGTTCTAATAAGTCTTTCGGAATATCATCGTAAATCGTCAACATCTCCGGATTTACGATTCCCATCGTCATTCCGTTTTTGATTGCGTGATATAAAAACACCGAGTGCATCGCTTCACGAACTGTATCATTTCCTCTAAAAGAAAACGAAACATTACTTACTCCACCACTAATATGTGCATGAGGCAAGTTTTCACGAACCCATTTTGTTCCTCTAAAGAAATCCAATGCGTTCAATCTATGCTCTTCCATTCCCGTTGCAACTGGGAAAATATTCAAATCGAAAATAATATCCTGCGGAGGGAATCCTACTTTGTTCACCAAAATATCATACGAACGCTGACAAATCTCTACTCGACGATCGTAATTATCCGCCTGACCTACTTCGTCGAAAGCCATAACAATCGCCGCCGCTCCGTAACGTTTGATTAATTTGGCGTGGTGAATAAAAGCTTCTTCTCCTTCTTTTAACGAAATCGAGTTTACAACGCTTTTTCCTTGTACTACTTTTAGACCTGCTTCAATGATTTCCCATTTCGAACTGTCAATCATAATCGGAACTCTTGAAATGTCTGGTTCAGCCGCAATTAAATTCAAAAATTTAGTCATTGCAGTAACACCGTCAAGCATTCCTTCATCCATATTAATATCGATGATCTGTGCCCCGCCTTCTACCTGTTGTCTTGCAATATCAAGCGCCTCGTCATATTTCTCTTCCTTGATTAGTCTCAAGAATTTTCTTGAACCTGTTACATTTGTACGCTCACCAACATTCACGAAAACACTTTCCGGCGTGATGATCAACGGTTCTAATCCTGATAATACAAGGTCTCTTCTTTTTTCTTTCATTTTTTTTTAAAGTTACTAAGATCCTGAGATACTAAGGTTCTAAGTTTTTTTATTCTATATTTTTTAAGGTTTTTAAACCTCTATTCTTTTAATATTTTGGGCGTGTTTCGCCGCGGCGAACCGGGCTATCCGTTACAAGTCCTCGCTCTTCCTTCGTCAGGCTGTGGGCTTTTCACTTCTATCCCTCACGCAAACTTGGTTTCATAAGACGTTTATGTTTACCGAGTTCCTATTTTTTATTCTTTATTCTTCCAACAATCTGTCCAACTGATTTTGAAGTGTTTTTTTATCTGGCAAATACAGTTGATATTTACTCAATAACACTTTATTTGTTATACTATCCGTTGCATATTCAACCAAAATATGATTTTTGTGTGCTCCCAATACAATACCAATTGGTTCATTATCTCCTTCTGTTGCTTCTTCCTTTTTAAAATAATTCAGATACAAATTCATTTGACCAATATCCTGATGATCAATTTCGCCTCTTTTTAAATCTACCAAAACAAAACATTTCAATATTCGATGATAAAAAAGCAAATCCAAATAAAAATGTTTTCCCCCAATGCTCATTCGGTATTGTCTGCCTATAAAAGCGAATCCTTTTCCCATTTCCATAATGAACTGCTGTAAATTGGAAATGATTTTTTCTTCCAGTTCATTTTCTAAATATTGATATTGTTCAGGAATATTTAAAAAATCCAATACAAATGGATCTTTAATCAAATCTTCTGCATTTTCTACAATATGTCCTTCTTTAGCCAATTTCAAAACGCCTTCTTTTTCCTTGCTTAAAGCTAATCTTTCAAACAATGAACTCTTCATTTGACGTTTTAATTCTCTTACGCTCCAACGCTCATGCTGACATTGTTTAGCATAAAAACCCAATTCTAAATCATTATTTGATTTTAATATCTCTGTATAATGACTCCAAGTTAATTGTCCAGACAGTGTCTGGATATTTTGAAACTTGATATAAAATTGACGTATCTGAAAAAGATTCGAACGACCAAAACCTTTACCATACTTTTGTGTCAAATCATTAGAAAGCGTATCCAGTAATTGACTTCCGTATTCAGCTTTTTGATTTCCTTTTTGCTCAAACTCTACAATATGTTGACCAACATACCAATAAGTCTGCACTAAAATTGTATTGACAGATTGCACAGCCTGTTGCCTTCCTTGTTGCAACAAACTACCAATTTTATCTATAAGTTCATTATAAGGTTGTTTCTCTAAACTCATAATTGTCTTTTACAATTTCAACGGAATAAATTCCTTTACTACAAAATGTATTGTTCTTTCGGAACTTTTTTCTTCATCCTAACCTACAAGGTTTTGAAAACCTTGTAGGAATGTGAATATTACTCAAAAACCGGCGCAACTCTAGGTTTATAATCCTTCGCAACCTCAGCCATTAATCGGATATGATCTGGCGTTGTTCCGCAACAACCACCGATTATATTAATCAAATTATCCTCTAAATATTCTTTAATAAAAACTTGAGTTTGTTCTGGTGTTTCATCGTATTGTCCGAAAGCGTTTGGCAATCCTGCGTTTGGATGCGCCGAAACATTAAAGCTTGTGTTATGCGCTAATGTTTTTAAATACGGTTTCAATAAATCGGCTCCAAGAGCGCAATTGAATCCTACACTTAATAACGGAATATGCGAAACGGAAATTAAAAATGCTTCAACAGTTTGTCCTGAAAGTGTTCTTCCTGAAGCATCTGTAATCGTTCCTGAAACCATGATTGGAATATCAAGATTGCGTTCTTCTTTTACTTCTTCGATTGCAAAAAGCGCCGCTTTTGCGTTTAAAGTATCGAAAATCGTTTCTACTAAAAGCAAATCACAGCCACCGTCCATTAAAGCTTCTGCTTGTTGTTTGTACGCAATTCGTAAATCGTCGAACGTTACGGCTCTGTAACCTGGATCGTTTACATCTGGTGACATACTTGCTGTACGGTTTGTCGGCCCGATTGAACCGGCTACGAAACGTGGTTTTTCCGGATTTTTTGCGGTAAACTCATCGGCTACTTGTCTTGCGATTTTTGCCGATTCGTAGTTTAACTCGTAAACCAAATCTTCCATGTGATAATCGGCCATACCGATTGTCGTTCCTGAAAAGGTATTGGTTTCTACAATGTCAGCACCGGCTTCATAATAAGCGGCATGTACATCGCGAATCGCTTGTGGTTGTGTTAGGGATAGTAAATCGTTGTTTCCTTTTAATGGATGCGGAAAATCTTTGAAACGCTCTCCTCTAAAATCTTCTTCAGAGAAATTATAGCGCTGCAACATTGTTCCCATTGCTCCGTCAAGGATTAGGATATTTTTTTTTATTGCTTCTTTTATCGTAATTGCCATATTCTTTTGTTTTAGCTTCTAAGACACTAAGGTTCTAAGATGCTAAGTTTTTTATTATGATTGTGAAGTTTAAACCTAACAGGTTTTTAAAACCTGTTAGGTTTAAACTTCGGATATTTTTTTCACATTAATTCCAAAAGTGCACTATTGCTGGCTCATTAGCCCCGATTGAAGTGGAAATCATTTTGTCCGCCGCGGCGGACAAAATGATTGCAACGAAAAGCGGGAACTACTGACTGCAAAAATGCGCCAATGATTCGCTCCTGATACAGAATCTGTTTCAGTAAATATTATATGTTATCGAGAAAAGTTTTGAGAAATACGAGTATGTATTTGTGTTATCTATCTTTAATACTGGAAAATGTCGTATAAAGTAGAATTTAGCACCTTCTTTATGATAAAGGGTTGCTAAGGTTTCATCGGGTCTATCCCTCCGCCTTTCGTGATAACGAACAATAATTTTAAGAACAGCGCAAAGGTATGAAATAGGGTTTCGATTTGCAAATGTTTTTTTTGTAAGGTGCTGAGGGACTAAGATGCTAAGGTTCTAAGTTTTGATATGCTGAGATCCCAAGTTTGAAATTTAGTTCTTGTTTTCAAATATAGCCCGTGGTTTTAACCACGGGAAACGTATTGTAATTATACATTGTGTTTATATGTTGCGGTAATACTTTGTGTCTATTCGTTGTGTTCCAGTGGTTGAAACCACTGGCTATATTTTTATGTGTTTTCTAAAAAAATAAAGCCCAAACTAAAAGTTTGAGCTTTCTATATAAAAATCTTAGAATCTTAGTGTCTTAGCAACTTAAAACCTTAGACTATCGCCTTCACAACCGCTTTTGGCGCTTCTTTACGAGTTCCGTCGAAACCGTCTACTCCAGATACTGTTGTATATTTCAATACGTATTTCTTACCTGGGTTGATGATTGAATAAGCAGCCTGGCACATTAAAGTTGCTTCGTGGAAACCACAAAGGATCAACTTTAATTTTCCTGGGTAAGTGTTGATATCTCCAATAGCGAAGATTCCCGGAATATTCGTCTGGTAATCTAATGCATTATTTACTTTGATGGCATTTTTCTCTATTTCTAATCCCCAGTCTCCAATTGGACCTAATTTTGGTGTTAATCCGAAAAGTGGGATGAAATAGTCACACTCGATTTTACGGTGTGCGCCGTTTTCTTCGATATCTAATGATTCAACATGCTCAGCACCGTTGATTCCTATAACTTCAGCTGGCGTGATTAATTTAATTTTTCCAGCTGATTTTAATTCCTGTACTTTTTCTACAGAATCTAAAGCGCCTCTGAATTCGTTTCTTCTGTGAATCAAAGTTACCTCGGAAGCTACGTTTGCTAAGAAAATTGACCAGTCTAAAGCTGAATCTCCTCCTCCTGCAATTACAACTCTTTTATCTCTGAATTTCTCCGGATTTTTGATGAAGTATTTTACTCCTTTATCTTCATAAAACTCGATATCTTCGATAAGTGGTTTACGAGGCTCAAAACTCCCTAAACCTCCCGCGATTGCAATAACTGGCGCGTGAAATTTAGTTCCTTTGTTTGAGGTTACAATGAAAGATCCGTCTTCTTGTTTATCAATAGTTTCAGCACGTTCTCCTAATGTAAATCCTGGCTCAAATTGCTTGATTTGTTCCATTAAACCGTCAACTAAATCTCCGGCTAATACTTCTGGAAAACCTGGAATATCGTAAATAGGCTTTTTAGGATATAATTCTGAAAGCTGTCCGCCTGGCTGAGGCAAAGCATCTAAAATGTGGCATTTTAATTTTAATAATCCTGCCTCGAAAACGGCAAATAAACCTGTTGGGCCTGCTCCAATTATAAGTATATCTGTTTTAATCATTATGGTTGTTGTTTATAATCATTCTTAATAATACAAAGAAACGAATAATTTATTCTACTTTCAATGATTTTTATCATTCATTTCTTTTGAAATTTCATTCATTGGGTTGAAACCCGACGTTATTATCTTGCGTACCCCGGATTAAAATCCGGCGCTACAATATAAACCGTTCCTCTGGAACTTTTTTGTTGTTCTTTATTTCTTTAAAGAAGCTGTTATTTCATTCATCTTCTTTACTTTATCTTCAAAATTACCTTTTAAGGTTTTTCGGTATTCATTCAGATTCTCAACCATTTGATTGATATCTTCCGGAATTACTTCTTCGAAAAACTCTCGAAGCCTTTTCGCCGTTGTCGGTGATTTTCCGTTTGTTGAAATCGCAATTTTGACATTTCCTTTTGTTACGATTCCGCCCAGATAATAATCACATAAATCTGGTGTGTCGGCTATATTGCAAATCAAATAGCGTTTTCTCGCTAAATCGTAAACCTTTTTATTTACTTTCAAATCGTCTGTACAGGCAATTACCATGTGACGTTTTTTGAGCATTTTCTTTTTGAACTTCGATTTTGTCAATGTTATCGAAGGATGATTTTCGGCCAAAACTTTAATTTCTAAATGAAATTCTTTTGCCACTACCTCAACATTAGCATTCGGACTTGACTTGAGCAAGAAAGAAAGCTTTTCCAGACCTACATTTCCTCCGCCTACAATCAGTACATTTAAATTGTGAAGCTTTAGAAATATTGGATATAATTCGTTTTGTTCCATTTTAATTTAATTTCATCTAAACAAAATTAGATGATTTTATTGAACATTAGGAAAATCTAATATTTCAATGTTAATCGTTGTCCCCCGGATTAAAATCCGGCGCTACAATATGGATCGTTCCTTCGGAACTCTATTTCCGGACGATTCCCTTTGACAACATCGGGTTGAAACCCGACGCTACAATATGAATTGTTCCTTCGGAACGCTATCTTCGGAACTTTATCTTGCGATTTCTTTTGATAGAAATTCTTCGTAAAATCCTTTTAGTTTATTGCTTTCCCGAACCACTTCACCTAAAACAATTATTGCTGGTGAACCTAATTCTTTTTGTTTTACAACTTCTAAAATCGAATCTACGGTTCCTACGCCTACTTTTTCTTCTGCTGTTGTTCCGTTTTGAATGATTGCTACGGGTAAATTCCCTTTATCTTCTTTTTGAAACAAATCGATGATTTGAGGCAATTTGTGCATTCCCATCAAAATCACAACGGTTGCAGAAGATTTGGCTGATAAAGCAATATCCGAAGATAATTTTCTATCAGAAGTTGTTCCTGTAATTACCCAAAAGCTTTCTGAAACTCCACGTTTTGTAATTGAAATTCCCTGACTTGCCGGAACGGCAACTACTGATGAAATTCCCGGAACTACAATGGTTTCTATTCCGAAACTTTCTGCAAATTCCACTTCTTCGCTTCCTCTTCCAAAAATAAATGGATCTCCGCCTTTTAATCGAACTACATTTCCGTAAGTCAAAGCATTATCCACAATCAGTTGATTGATTTGATCCTGCGAGTAAGCATGATTTCCGATTCTTTTTCCAACAAAAATTCTAATAGCATTTTTTGGTGCGTAATCCAGAATTTCTTCGTTGGCCAAAGCGTCGTACAAAACCACATTTGCTTCAGCCAATGCTTTTACAGCTTTCAGCGTCAGTAAATCGGGATCGCCCGGACCTGCACCGACTAAAGTTATTTTGGGTTTTATATTATGCATTTGCTAATTCCTGTGCTCTGAAAGTTTCGATTTTATCAAAGAAAACTGTTGCTTGCGCAATGTAATCTTTAGCGAAAGCTTCAGATGGTTCATTTTTATTGATTTGGTAAACCAAGTCTTTAAAAGTTGAGTTTAATTCAATTTTATTAGTATCGATAAAAACAGTATCAAACAAGTCTACAATTCCAGCGTGGTGGTTTGTTTTTTGGTTTTCTGACAATAACAATGCTTTTGCTCCATTTACAAATCCTGCATAAGCATGATAGATTGCATCTGACCATTTTTTCTCGTCGAAAGATTCTTGAGCCAAAATCAATTTCTCTTTCGCTTCAAACAATAATGTCGCCACTAAATCGATCACAACTCCAGCACATTCTCCAACTCCAACTGCTTTTACGTAATTGTCTGCATTACCCCAATCTACAAAATCAGCTTCTGTTAAATTGGTTACATCTGCAAAAGGCTTTAAGATTTCGTAGAAATATTTTTCTCCTTTTGTATCATAATAATCTAGGAATTTTTGTCCGCTTCCGTTAGCATCAAAATCATTTAAAATGGTACGCAACGCATCAGGACCTCTACGGCTAGGCACTTTGATTACTTTATCAGCAAAACGTCCTGCTCCATTTCCTAATCTTCCTCCACCAAGTAAAACTTGTAAAGCCGGAGCAACCAATTTTCCTGAGTTGATAGACATTCCTTGGAATCCAATTGCAGACATATTGTGCTGTCCGCAAGCATTCATACAACCAGAAATTTTAATTTCGATTTCGCGATTGTTTAAATACTGAGGATATTCAGCCGTTAAAACTCTTTCTAATTCTTCTGCAATACCAGTACTACTTGCAATCCCCAAGTTGCAAGTATCAGTACCTGGACATGCCGTAATATCTCCAACTGAATTATATCCTAACTGAACAAAATCCAATTTGGCTAATTCTTGGTAAAAGAATGGTAAATTCTCTTCTTTTACGTGACGTATTACAATATTTTGACGCAATGAAAAACGTAATTCATTTGCTGCGTAATTTTTAATTAAAGCGGCTAATAATCTGGCTTTATCAGTATAAAAATCACCTAATAAAACTTTGATTCCGATAGCATAATAACCGTCTTGTTTCTGTTTGATTACATTCGAATTTTTCCACGCTTCATACGCTTTTGTATCTTCGATTGTAACTTGCGGAACTTCTAATAATGGCTCTGGAATTGGACCATCAAAAGCAGTTGTATCAATTTCGTATGTCTCAAAAGCAATGGCTTTTTTCTCTTGTTCAACCAAATCAAGGAAAACATCTCTTCCCATTTCTTTGATTAAGAATTTCATACGCGCTTTCATTCTTTTAGCACGTTCTCCGTATCTGTCAAAAATACGAATGATTCCTTCTGCTGTTGGAATGATTTCGTTTACTGGAACGAATTCTGAAAGCAATTCAGCATGTGCTGGCTGAGATCCTAAACCTCCTCCAAACATGATTTTGAAACCTTTTTGTCCGTCTTTAATTTTCGGAATAAATCCTAAATCGTGCAAATAACTCAAAGCGGTATCTTCGTCTGAAGAAGAGAACGAAATTTTGAATTTACGTCCCATTTCCTGACAGATTGGGTTTCTTAACAAATATTGAAAAAGCCCGTGTGCATAAGGCGAAACATCAAATGGTTCGTTTACATCAACTCCAGCCAATTCGCTTCCTGTAATATTTCTAACTGTGTTTCCACAAGCTTCACGAAGCGTAATATCGTCTTTAGCCAAATCTGCCCAAAGCTCAGGAGTTCTGTCTAAACTCACATAGTGAATCTGGATATCCTGACGTGTTGTAATGTGCAAACGTCCCGTAGAATATTCATCAGAAACCTGAGTAATACGCACCAATTGCTCGCTGGTAACTTTACCGTAAGGCAATTTGATACGAATCATCTGAACGCCATCCTGACGCTGACCGTAGATTCCACGCGCTAAACGAAGACTACGAAAACGCTCATCATCAATTTTTCCTCCACGGAATAAGTGAATCTTTTTTTCTAATTCGATAATCTCCTTCTGAACTACCGGATTTTCTATTTCTGTTCTAAAACTTTCCATTTCTCTTTAGTTGTTGGTTGTCAGTTGCTGGTTGTTGGTTTGCTGGCAGAATATCTATCAACCAAAAACCATCAACTATCAACTAGCGAATGAATCCTACTCCTGCTGTTGTGTTAGTTGCTGTATCAATTAAGATGAAAGCTCCGTTTGATTTGTTTTCGTTGTATGAATCAAAATATAACGGTTTGCTTAATTTGATCGTTACTTCTCCAATTTCGTTAATTGCTAATTGTGAAGCTTCTGTCGTTCCCGAGTAATCTGTTGCAATTGTATTTTTAATGCTTTCTACTTTTGCTAAAACTCTGTTTGTATTGTGTTGTACCAAATATTTAGTTCCCGGAACCAGTTTTTTACTGTCCATCCAGCAAACTGTAGTCGTGATGTCCTTTTCAATTTTTGGAAGTTCATCTGATTTCACAATCATATCGCCTCTTGTAACATTGATATCATTTTCTAATTCGATTGTAATTGAAGAACCTGCAACAGCTTCGTCAAATGTTTTATCGAAAAAGTGAATTTTAGATACTTTTGATTCTGTTAAAGAAGGAAGAACTGTTACGGCATCTCCAACTTTAATTGAGTTACCATATAATTTTCCTGCGTAACCTCTAAAATCGTGGTATTCTTCTGTTTTTGGACGAATAACTGTCTGAACCGGGAAACGTGCTTTTCCAGCTTCAAAAACATCATGAGAATGCAATCCTTCTAAATGCTCTAAAACCGTTTGTCCTTCATACCAAGGCATATTCTCTGATTTGTCCACAACGTTTCCGCCGTTGATTGCACTTAACGGAATATAGCTTACGTTTTGCTCTTTGAATGTACTTTTTGCATTTAATGCCTGAAAATCGGCTTTGATTTTATTGAAAACTTCTTCCGAATAATCAACTAAATCCATTTTATTAATCGCAACAATTACCTCTTTTACTCTCAATAAATTATTGATAAAAAAATGACGGTATGTTTGCTCAATTACTCCTTTTCTGGCATCAATCAAAATGATAGAAACCTGAGAAGTCGAAGCTCCTGTAACCATGTTTCTTGTATATTCTACGTGCCCTGGAGTATCGGCGATAATGTAACTTTTCTTTGCAGTCGAAAAATAAATGTGCGCAACATCAATCGTGATTCCTTGTTCTCTTTCTGCCACTAAACCGTCAGTTGCCAAAGAAAAATCAAGATAATCGTATCCTTTTTGCTTACTGCTTTTTTCGATTGCTTCTATTTTATCAGTCGTCAACGATTTTGTATCGTACAATAATCTCCCGATCAAAGTACTTTTTCCGTCATCTACACTTCCTGCTGTTGCTATTTTTAAAACGTCCATTCTTAAATTGTATATTGTAATTATTGTAAAATGTATATTGTATTTTTATAAAATGTATATCGTAAAACAGTTTTACAATATACTTTCATACATTATACAATCTTTAAAAGTATCCCTGTTGTTTTCTTTTCTCCATTGCAGCTTCAGAACGTTTATCATCGATTCTGGCTCCTCTTTCAGAAATGGTTGATGATCTAATTTCTCCAACTACTTCTTCGATTGTTGCTGCATAAGATTCAACAGCTGCTGTACAGCTCATATCTCCAACGGTTCTGAAGCGAACAATTCTTTCTTCGATTTGTTCGTCTTCTTCTTGGTACACAAAAGGAGAATGTGACCAGATTAAACCGTCTCTCAAAAAAACTTTTCTTTTATGTGAGAAATAGATTGACGGAATCTCGATTTTTTCTTTCTCGATATAACTCCAAACATCTAATTCTGTCCAGTTTGAAATTGGGAAAACACGAACGTTTTGACCATTTTCAATTTTTCCATTTAATATATCAAACAACTCTGGTCTCTGATTTTTTTCGTCCCATTGTCCGAAATCATCACGAACAGAGAAAATACGTTCTTTAGCTCTTGCTTTTTCCTCATCACGACGTGCGCCTCCAATACAAGCATCAAACTTAAATTCTTCAATGGCATCTAAAAGTGTTGTTGTCTGTAAGCTGTTACGGCTTGAATATTTTCCAGTTTCCTCCACCACTTTTCCTTCATCAATAGCATCCTGAACATTACGAACGATCAACTCTAAACCTAATTCTTCTACTAATTTATCTCTGAAAGCGATTGTTTCAGGGAAATTGTGTCCCGTATCAACGTGCAAAAGAGGAAACGGAATCTTAGCAGGGAAAAATGCTTTTTGCGCTAAACGCACCAATGTAATAGAATCTTTTCCTCCTGAGAAAAGCAAAACCGGTTTGTCAAACTGTGAAATTACTTCTCTGAAAATGTATATCGCTTCACTCTCTAAAGCGTTTGTTTTTAATACTGAACTCATTGTTTTTTTGTTTGATATTTTGTGAGTTTCAAGTTTTAAGTTTCAGGTTTCAAGTTGCCTGATCTAAAATCTCCACTCTTTATTCTATATTCTATATTCTATTCTCGCTAATCTCCCCCGGATTAAAATCCGGCACTACAATATGGATCGTTCCTTCGGAACTTTAAATCTATATTCTATTTTCTTTGCTCTTGCTTCTTTATTCTTTATTCTTTTTTCGCACTGTGAAGCCCGCACTCTTTATGGCTTGATTCCCACCACCATCTTCCGGCTCTGATGTCTTCGCCTGGGAAAATTGCTCTGGTACAAGGTGCACATCCAATACTTACGAAACCTTGTTTGTGCAATGCATTTTGTGGAACATTGTTTTCTGACAAATACGTTTCAACTTCTTCTAAAGTCCATTTTAACAACGGATTGAATTTTATGATTTCGAAGTTTCCATCGTATTCAAACAGATTTAAATCGTGTCTGTTTTCTGATTGTTCGGCTCTTAATCCCGTAATCCAAACTGAGTTTCCTGCCAAAGCTTTTCTTAATGGAACAACTTTTCGAATAAAACAGCATTCTTTTCTGTTTTCTACCGAATCGTAAAAACTGTTAGGACCTTTTTCCTGCAATAGTTTTTCAACTGATGCCGCTTCCGGAAAATAAACCTCAATCGGTCTTTTATATTTTTTCAATGTTTTGTGAAAAACATCATACGTTTCCTGAAATAATCTTCCTGTATCTAAAGTAAATACCTTTATATCTGTATTACTTTTTGCAATGAAATCGGTAATTACCTGATCTTCCTGACCGAAAGAAGTCGAAAAAGTTACTTTTCCCGGAAATTCTTTTGCTAAAAAAACTAAGGTTTCGTCAAGCGAAAGAGCTGCAGTTTTCTCTAATAATTCTTGTACAATACTCGCACTCATAAATCTCTCCTTTCTAAAATTATCTTTTACAATAATTTAGATAATGTTTTTAAACTCAATATTATAATTAGAATCCCAACGGCAATCATCATTGGTTTTCTTTTAATTCTAGTTACTAAAAATGCTGCAATTGGTGCTGCAATAACTCCTCCGGCAATTAATCCGATAATAACCTGCCAACCGTGAATACCTCCAAAAAGCATAAATGTTATACCACTTGCAAATGAAATCGCAAACTCAGCAGCATTAACAGAACCAATTGTATATTTAGGGTTTCTTCCTCTTCCTAATAATGTTGAAGTTACGATTGGCCCCCAGCCTCCACCGCCAACTGAATCCATAAAACCTCCAAAGACAGCTAAAACGCCTAATTTTTTAGTTTTCTTTTTCTCAACATTTTTCTTCAATGCTTTTTTGATGATAATCGCAGCCAAAACAATCATGTAAACTGCAATAAAAGGCTTAATGACATCACCGTCAATTACATCAGACAATAAATAAGCTCCTGTTATAGAACCCAAAACTCCCGGAATCAACAAATGCTTTACCAATTTTTTATTGATGTTGCCAAAACGATGATGCGAAAGTGCCGACGCTCCCGTTGTAAACATTTCTGAAACGTGAACCGCTGTACTGCTCACAACCGGCGGAACTCCATACGCTAATAAAAACGATGTTGAAGTGGCTCCATATCCCATTCCTAAGGCACCATCTACTAATTGTGCAAAAACACCAATTAAAAAGAACGCTAAAAGATTTTCATCAAAACCTTGTACTAAACCATCCCAAGAAAACTCTGCATGATGATTATAGATTAGTGTAGCTACCAAACCTAACAACAAAACTACAGGTATCACAACCCATAAATTCTCCTTTGATAAAGCATTAGACTTTACCGCTGTGTTGTTTAACTTAAGTTCATTTTCCATGTTTTAAGAATTTGTTTTTTTGTTCTTAAAAATCCATTACCCTATCGGCTTAGTAGATTACTTTGCAAATGTACTACATATTTCGAAATATCAAAACAATATATTTATTTTTTTACAACAGCTATTCTACTCTAAACCAACATAAAAGATGTTTAAAGAACGATTAGTAAATTAATTTAACAAATTATGTACTGCCTCTTAAAATCTTAACAGCACACCCTAATTTTGTGATTTGTAAAAATACACATTTAATCTCTACCAAATCTATAGGATAATTATAAAAATGTTATTATTTTAGCGCCAAATTTTTTTTATGGATTTTCAGATTGGTCTTGTCATTGCGGGTTTAGTAGTTGGGTTTATTGTTGGATTAACTGGTGTAGGAGGCGGTTCTTTGATGACGCCTATTTTATTATATTTTAATATACCGCCTACAACAGCCGTTGGAACCGATTTACTTTATGCCGCATTTACTAAAGCCGGAGGAATTTTTGTACACAATAAAAAAGGCAACATCAACTGGAAAATTACAGGTTGGCTTACATTAGGAAGTGTTCCCGCCGCTTTGGTTACTTTATGGATACTTCACAGCATTAAAACAGATATCGAAACTATAAATCGTGTTATCAAACAAAGCTTAGGCTGGGCATTATTATTTACTTCTGTCGCGATTATCTTCAAACAGAAATTAATGAAGTTTTCACAGAAACATGCCGGCGATAAATTTCATAGTGAAAGTCACACTCAAAACATGCTTACTATCGGAATTGGGATTTTGTTAGGAGCAACCGTAACTCTAACCTCAATTGGTGCCGGAGCTTTAGGAACAGTAACTTTATTTTTCCTTTATCCTTTATTACCAACCCCAAAATTGGTTGGAACCGAAATTGCTCATGCAGTTCCTTTAACTTTAGTTGCCGGAATCGGACATGCTTCTATGGGAAATTTAGATTTAGGATTATTAGGCCAATTATTGATGGGATCACTTCCTGGAATCTACATGGGAAGTATGTTAAGCGGAAAAGTGCCAGATCAATTTCTTAGAAATGCCATTGCAGTAATGCTTTTCCTTGCTGGATATAAATTGGTATTTTAGTATTCAAAAACATATAAAAACAGAAAGACCAATTCAAAAAATAATGAATTGGTCTTTTTTATTTGATTTAAAACATTTCTAAAAAGCAATATCTGCCAAAGAATTACTTTCTAATATTTTAAGTGTATTATCCCTAACTTCAGTCATTAATCGACGAGCTGCACAGGTTGCTTCGTCATCACAATCATCACATCTTTCGTAGAAATTATGACTAGCACATGGCAATAATGCAATTGGACCTTCCAGAATACGATAGACTTTTGCCATACTAATATCTTTCGGGTCTTTTATCAGATAGTAACCTCCGCCTTTTCCTTTTTTTGCTCCAAGAAAACCGGAATTCCTTAAAAGCAGTAAAATACTTTCTAAAAATTTTATCGAAATGTGTTCACTTTTCGCAATTTCGGCAATCTGTACTGGTTCATTATTTTCGCGTCTGGCTAAATAAGTCAAAGCTTTGATTCCGTATTTTGTCTTTTTTGAAAGCATCTTTATGTTTTAGATTGTAGTCGTTATGATTATGAAACATCTACAAATTATTAAACAACAAAAATATGCTTTTTGTTTGAACTATCACAGCAGAATAAAATTAAATTCTACTAATTCTATCAAATTACTTCTATGTACTTCCTGTTGCGTCTAAATTATAAAAGATTTCCATGTCTTTTTCCAAGTCATTTTTCTCGACAACATAAGTTTTTGATAAGGAATCATGCCAAAACCTTCCCGATTTTCCTAAAAAAGAAAACACATCAAAAGGAATTAAACGACACACAGTTCTCAGACAAACCATTTCAAAATTAGGTTTTATTCCATTTTCATTCACCACGATACTTCCAGTAACAATTTTTCCTATAGTTCTGGGAAAAAGAGATTCAAATATCAAGTAGTAGATTATCGCAAAAGAAAGGTAAGTTCCTATTACTCCAAGGTTTATCATAATTTCTACCCAAGCACCATAAGCATTCCACTGAAAAACATTGCCAATAATTACAACAAAAAATGAAAAAACAAATATGAAAACTGAAATAAAAACAAAATCAATAATGCAGTTAAAAAAACGATCACGATCAGACGTCAATAACTTCTTGTGTAGAACATAAGTAGAATCGCTCAAGTATATTTAGTTTTTTAATTATTATCTATAAACTTCACTATTGACAAAAATAGCTTTTTTACATAAAAAGCAATCATAAAAAAAAGACGATTCCTAATAGCAAACCTTACTATTAAAAATCGTCTTTATATAGAAATTGAAAATCTAAAGTCTAAGATCTGCAATCTAAAATTAAGAAAGCGCTTGTTTTAAATCTGCAATTACATCTTCTACAGTTTCTAAACCAACAGAAACACGAACCAAACCTTGCGTGATTCCAACCGCTAACTGATCTTCTTCAGATAATTTGCTATGTGTTGTAGAAGCCGGATGTGTAACAATTGTTTTTACATCACCAATATTTGCCGAAAGAGAACATAATTTAATTTTATCTAAAAATTTTCTTCCTGCTTCAAGACCACCTTTAATTTCGATTGCAATAATGTTACCGCCTAAACGCATTTGTTTTTTAGCGATTTCATATTTTGGATGTGATTTCAAGAATGGGTATTTCACACTTTGAACGTTTGGATGACTTTCTAAAAATTCAGCCACTTTTAAAGCATTTTCGCAATGTTTATCTACACGAACAGCTAAAGTCTCTAAACTTTTTGACAAAACCCAAGCATTAAATGGAGACATCGCTGGCCCGGTATTTCTTGAAAACAAATAAATTTTACGAATCAATTCTGCTTCTCCCACAGCAACTCCACCTAAAACACGACCTTGTCCATCTATTAATTTTGTTGCTGAATGCACTACAATATGTGCTCCATATTTTATAGGTTGCTGAATATATGGTGTTGCAAAACAGTTATCAATTATTAAAATCAGATTGTGTTTTTTTGCAATTTGACCTAACAACTCCAAATCAATTACATCAACACCAGGATTTGTTGGTGTTTCTGCGTATAAAATTTTAGTATTTGGCTTAATGAAACTTTCTATTGTTTCTGGTTTATTGATATCAAAATAGGTTGTTTCAATATTCCATTTTGGAAAATAGGTCATAAACAAAGCATGTGTCGAACCAAAAACACTTCCTGCTGAAACGATGTGATCGCCTGAATCTAACAATGCAGCAAACGTAGAGTAGATTGCAGCCATTCCGGTTGCAAAAGCATAACCCGCTTCTGCCCCTTCCATTGCACAAACTTTATCTACAAATTCAGTTGTATTTGGATTGCTGAAACGAGAGTAAATATTACGAACTTTTTCTTCTGTGAAAGATGCTCTCATATCCTCTGCATCTTCAAATATAAAACTTGAAGACAAGTACAAAGGCGTTGAATGTTCCTGAAATTGCGTTTTTTCTAAATGTGTTCTAATGGCTTGTGTTTCAAAACCAAATTCTTCTGTATTCATTGTGTTGTTTTTGTTTTTTTTGTTTGAAGTTTCAGGTTTAATGTTTCAAGTTATTACTAAACTTAAAATTCAAACTGTCTAAAGAAATTATCTAATTTCTCTAATTAACTAATTATCTAATTTTACAAAGCTTCGTTATTCAGGACAACTTTGTAGCTAATGGTTGCTGTTGGTTCAACTGTTTTGGCAACTGAGCAATATTTTTCGAAAGAAAGTTGTGCTGCTTTTTTTGCTTTTTCCGGATTGATTTCTCCTTCTAAATAGAAAACCACATCGATTTCTTTAAAAGGTTTTGCTTCTTCGATCTGAACTCGTGTCCCTTCAACCTCAGCGTTGAAAGAAGTGATTTCCTGACGCTGTTTTTTTAAGATCGAAATCATATCAATAGCACTGCATCCTGCAACGCCCATTAATACCAATTCCATTGGGCTTGCGCCTAAATCGCTTCCGCCAAATTCGGCTCTGCTATCAACGTCAACTATGTGGCCGCGTTCATTTTTTACTTTGAAATGAAATGCGTCGTTTACTCTGTTTAAGGTTACTTTCATTGTGTTGTTATTTTTTTATTTTTTTTATTCTTGTCAATCTTGTTATCTCGACTGAAGGGAGAAATCTTCGTTAGTAACTCCGCAACGACAATCCAATCTTTGTCGAGCTACTTGCGGAGATTTCTCGTTCCTCGAAATGACAAACTAAACTTGTAAATCTAAAATCTACAGTCTAAAATCTGCAATCTAAAATCAATTACCCTTTGTCTGACAATCTCAAAATATCTCCGAAAACTCCTCTCGCTGTTACCGCAGAACCTGCACCAGCTCCCTGAATAACGATTGGACGATCTCCGTAAGATTCTGTGTAAATTTCGAAGAAAGAATCAGAACCTTTTAATCCACCTAATGCTGTATCTTTTGGAACTGAAACTAATTTTACTTCTAGATTTCCTTTATCATTCTGCAAATCTCCAGACAATTCTCCAATATATCTCAACACGTGATTTGGCTGTTGATCTGCTTTTATTTTAGCATAAATTGGATCGAATTCTTTTAATTTCGTCAAGAAATCGGCAGCGCTTCCTTCACGTAAATGCTCCGGAATTAGGTTCTGAATTGAGATTTCTTCAAACTCATTTTGCAAATCTAACTCTCTTGCCAAGATTAATAATTTTCTACCAACATCATTTCCGCATAAATCTTCACGCGGATCTGGTTCTGTATATCCGTTATCAATCGCTTCCTGCAAGATTTCGCTGAAAGGCGCCTCTTTTGCAGAGAAATTATTGAATAAATAACTTAATGTTCCAGAGAAAACTCCTTTTATTTTTGTAATATTTTCACCCGAAAGGTGCAATAATTTAATTGTATCAATTAAAGGCAATCCTGCACCAACATTGGTTTCGTATAAATAATTCTTTTGGTTTTCTGCCAAAGCTTTTCTTAATTCTTTGTAGAAACCATAGCTTAATGTATTAGCCACTTTATTAGACGAAATCAAATCGAAACTGCTTTCTACTAACGGAATATAATTCTCAACGAAAGCTGCACTTGCCGTATTGTCAATCGCAATTAAGTTTTCTAAATGATGTTCATTGGCGTAAGCAATAATATCTTTTATAGTATAAGCTTCACCTTTGTTTTCAATTTCGCTTTTCCAATTGCCATTAACACCATATTTGTTTAAAAGCAGTTTTTTAGAATTCGCTATAGCGAAAACATTCAATTTAATGTCTTTACGTTTTTCAATTGCCGAAGCCGATTCTAAAATCTGATTGATTAAAGTTCCGCCCACTAATCCGTGACCGAAAATCGCAATGTTGATTTTCTTTGAAACTCCAAAGATCTCTCCGTGAATAACGTTCAGCGCTTTGTTTAATTCCTCTTTTTTAACAACCAAACTCACGTTTTTACCGGTTACGGTATTGTTGAATAAAATAGGAACAATTTTATTTTTAATTAAAGCAGTGTAAGGTTTGTGGAAAGTACTTAAATCCTGTCCGATAATCGAAATTACAGAGACATTGTCTGTAACCGTAATCTGATTTACATCTTTAGAATAAAAGTCATTTTCGAATTCTTTTTCTAATTCTACAACTGCTGTAGTTGCTTTATCAGTCGCTACAACCAATCCGATTCCTCTTTCTGATGAACCTTGAGAAATAATACTCACACTGATATTGTGATCTCCCATTACTTTAAAAATTCGGGCATCAACTCCCGCTTTTCCAAGTAATCCGCGTCCTTCAAGATTTACAAGAGATACATTTTCTAAAACAGAAAGCGTCTTAATTCCTTCTTTAGAAGAATCTGAAGTGATTAAAGTTCCTCTGTTTTCATGATTAAAAGTATTTAAAATACGAAGCGGAATATTTTTTTCTAATAATGGAATAATCGTTTTGGCATGCAAAATTGTAGCTCCAAAATTTGCCAGCTCGTTTGCTTCGTTGAAAGATAAATATTCAATTTTCTTAGCATCGGCAACCAAATCAGGATTTGCTGTATAGATTCCGTCTACATGCGTGAAGTTTTGTAATTCTTCGGCATTTAAATAATTTGCGATTAACGAAGCGGTATAGTTACTGCCATTTCTACCTAAAGTAGTTGTGTCGTTGTTGTTATTAGATCCAATGAAGCCTGTAACTATATTAACCGTTTCTCCGTTATGTTCTTTAAAATAATTTACTACGTTTTTCTTAGAAAGCTGCTCTAAAGGCTGTGCATCGCCAAATTTAGAATCGGTTTTCAGCAAATCTCTTGTATCTACAAAATTGGCTGGAATTCCTTTTTCTACTAAAATAGCTGTCAACAGCTTAGCTGAAAGTAATTCACCTTTAGACAATATCTGATCTTTAATTTTTTTGCTGTAATCGCCAATTAAACTTACACCTTCAAAAAGTTTATCTAAGACATTAAATTCTTCAGACAAATCAACTTGTGGATAATCTGATATTTGATATTTTTTGAAGTTTTCTAATAACTCTTTATAACTGCCGTTTTTAGCAGCAATGCTTAAGATAAATTCCAATTCGTCTGTAGCATTTCCGCGTGCAGAAACTACAACGGCAATTTTTTCACCTTGATTTACTTTATCAGAAATGATTGAAACAACTTTGTTAAGTCCTTCTCCGTTTGCTAACGATTTACCTCCAAATTTTAATACTTTCATTTTATTTCTTTATTGTTTCTGCCTTAAAAATGTCGGCAAGTAAATGATCTAATTGTTTGTACTCGATTAAAAAAGCGTCATGTCCGTGAACCGAATCAATTTCGCTATAGAAAACATTGTCTTTAAATTTCTTTAATTCTTCGTAGGTTTCGACATTTTCTTTGGCCGTAAAAAATAAGTCTGAATTGATTCCTACGATATGAATTGAAGCTTTTGTTTTGGACAATAAGTCTTCGAAACTTTCACTATTTCTGGTAATATCAATTGTTTTAAGCAACTGATTCATTAATTTATAAGAAGACAACTGAAATCTTTGTTGCAGTTTTTTTCCGTGATGTGCCAGCCAGCTTTCGATATTAAAAATCAGTAGCTCCTGATTGATTGTTCTTTGGAATTTCTCTTTGAAAGATTCTGGCGAACGATAACAAAGCATAGCATGAATTCTAGCGTCTTCGATTGGTTTTGAAGAATTATTCAAAATTTGTTCTTGCAGAAAACAATTAGCAATAAGCCAGTCTGTCGATTTCCAGTCGCTCGCAATTGGAATAAGGTTTTCTGTGATGTTTGGTTCTAAAGCTAAGATTTCCCAGGCAATTCCACCTCCAACTGAACCTCCGATAATCGCAAAAAGTTTTTCAATCTGTAAAGCTTTTATACCTTCGATAAAGATTCTGGCAATATCTCTGGCCGTAAAATCAAGATAGTTTTCGATTAAAAAAGAATTGGTTCCATTTCCCGGAACATCAAAAGCTAAAATGGTATAAACAGCAGTGTCTATGGTTTTACCTTCTCCAATTAAGTCATTCCACCAACCGTTTTCGCCTGTAACCTGAGAGTTTCCTGTTAAGGCGTGATTAACCAAAACGATTGGCGCACTGTGCAGGGGCTGGCCTGCCAATGTAAAACGTAATGGTATATCATGATAAGATGCATCACTTTCTGTGATGAATTCCTGAATTATAATAGGGTTTGGTATATTTTCCAATTTCAAATCTGTTGTATTATGATTTGTATATGGAAATATTAGAAAGAAAAAACTAGAGTAAACTAGAAAAAAATCTTGTTGTTATCTTTCCACGTTTGGGCGTGGTAGAATGTAGCACCTTCTTCGTTTTACCGAAGGGTTGCTAAGGATTCATCGGGTCTAATCCCTCGTCCTTTCTTTATAACATTTCAATACGTGTTTGAACTTAACAGTGCAAATTAACTACTATTTTCTTTAACAAACAAATTTTATCTAAAAGTGTTTGTTAAATTTCTGAGACTTACTTTAGCAAAAACTATTATACGCAAAAATTTACCGAACAAAAATGCCCAGTAAAATTAAGCAGGTTTTACCCTAGTTTATGTCGCTTTGCAGTTTAGATGAAAAGCGTTTCATTTTCTTTTGAATACATCAAAAACAATAAAGAATTGGGTGCTTTTTTTTCAGCGCTTTTATCCGTTTCGTTCATTCCAAATCTTGGATGAGCCAATTCGTTTGTTGGCGGCGGATTGTTTCTTCTTGTCCTTTTTTCTTTCAAGTCAGAAATCTTTTTTGCTAAGTAGTTCAATGTGCTCATGATATTAAGTTTTTAAGTTAAGTTGCGTTTTATAATCTTTATTTCTATTTTATTTTTCTGTTAAGCCCCTTGATGAAATAAAAAAACCCTTTTGGTTTTTTAGATACCAAAAGGGTTTAAGTTTTTCAAACTCATTTATACTTTTAGTATCAACAGACGGGTGCGCAAATAAGCGCGACAGTAAACATCTTGTTCATCTGTAAGGATTTATTCATCTGTGATTTATATTGTTTATTTAAATTCTGCATTTTTCTATAATTAAAAAGCCTCCCAATGTTCTTTGGGAGGCTTTTACTAATATATTGTGTTTTACAATTATTTAAGCAATAGGCGACCCAGCCTCGGTTATAACCGAAATGGCACAAAACATTTTGTTGACTTTTAAGTTCATCTTGATTTCTAGTAGTTTTTGGGTACAACAAATATGCAACTATTATTTTTATTACACAAATAATATTCAGGAATTTAATTACAAAAAACGTTAAAAAACTATTGTTTTGTGTTAAAAAAAATTGCAAAAAACAGCAATCATGATAAAATAAAGTAAAAAACTTACAAAAATTACAAATTTTAACTTTCTAAAATTCCTTAACGCATCAGTTTATCAAAGAACAATTAATTGATTTTCAGTATATTTTTTTCAAATTATTACAACCATACAGCTTCTTTATTTCTAATTTTTTCGGTTACTTTTAGAATATCGGCTATTATTCCTCTTGAAATTGCTTGTTTACAAGCAGAAGCACTCTGAATCACAATTGGAACATTGGCGTAAGATTGTGTGAAAATTTCAAAAATGGTATCGGATCCTTTTAATTTTCCAATTGGAGAATCAGCAGGTTCCGAAATCAATTTGACTTCCAATTTGTTTTTCTCGACATCAAATTCACCAATGTATCTTAAAACATGATTTTCTGCCTGTGTAATCTTAGCGACTTTAAAAGATTTGTCGATAGCATCTTTATTCAGCACCCCATTTTTTTCCAGGTGCTCATCTGTGATAAAGGGTTTTATCTGAATGTCTGAAAACTCAAAATCTTTTCCGATTTCTCTGGCCAATATCAAAAGCTTTCTTGCTGTGTCATTTCCGGATAAATCTTCTTTAAATGTAGATTTCATTAATCCTAAAAGACTGGCATCTTTTAAAACTGAAGAAAACGAAACATCTTCTGCCGAAAATCTATTGAAGACATAACTCAAATTATCTGAGAAAACGCCCCGAATCTTGGTGATTTTTTCTCCGGAATAATACAAATCTCTCAAAGTCTGCAAAACCGGAATTCCGGTATCTACTGAAGTTTCATATAGAAATTCTTTGTCATACTTTTTAAGATCAGCCCTTAGTTCTTTGTATAAGTCTATCGGAAGTGTATTGGCTTTTTTGTTTACAGCAACGATATTAAATCCGTTTTTGATTAACGTATTATAATGTTTCACCAATTCATCACTTGCTGTTGCATCTACGGCAATCAGGTTTTCGAATTCATTTTCTTGTGCAAATTCGACTATATCTTCTACTTTAAAAGGAACTGCCAATTGTCTGAAATTGGTTTCCCAGGCATAACCTACTCCTTCTTTTTCAAAAAAAGCGACCGTCGAATTGGTTATAATTGGAAAATGAAAATCGACATTTTTACTTTCCAGAAAAAATTCCTGACTTTCGATAATCTGATTAATCAAAGTACTTCCGATATTCCCAATTCCAAAAAGGATGATATTTATTTTAAGCTTTGACATAATTTTTAATTTTTGAAACCATATAAGCAATAATAAGTTCATTTAATTGCCGTGTATATAGCAGTTCTTTGATTTAAAATTAGACGCACTGCTGTGCGTCTCTACAGTGCATTTTTTCTAAAATGAACTTATATTACTTATATGGTTTAATTTATAAAGATGTTTTTCATAAAAAATTACCTTTAGCAAAACCACTCGCTAAAGGCAATCTTTCAAACAAAAAACAAAAAAACCTAGTTCTTATTGATGCTGTATTGCGAAAGCGAAACACTTTCAAAAACAGCTTGCAGATCAGCAATTAAATCCTCTATATCTTCAATTCCCACAGACAGACGAACCAAATCTTTAGAAACTCCTGTTTCGATTTGTTCTTCATCTGTTAATTGCTGATGCGTCGTACTTGCCGGATGAATGATTAATGATTTTGTATCACCAATATTAGCCAGCAGAGAAAATAATTTAGTATCATCTACCACTTTTTTAGCAGCGTCAAAACCTCCTTTAAGTCCAAAAGTGATAATACCGCTTTGACCTTCAGGCAGATATTCTTTAGCTAAATCATAATATTTATTTGATTTCAGTCCTGGATAGTTTACCCAAACCACCTCATCTTGTTTCTCTAACCATTCAGCCAAAGCCAAAGCATTTTCGCTGTGCTTCTTAATTCGAATTGGAAGTGTTTCCAAACCTTGAATAATCTGAAAAGCATTAAACGGACTCAAAGCGGCACCAAAATCACGCAGCCCTTCAATTCGAACTTTTGCAATAAAAGCCGCATTTCCTAAAGCTTCATGATATACTAATCCGTGGTAACCTGCAGATGGTTCTGTAAATTCAGGGAATTTTCCGTTTGCCCAGTCAAAATTTCCGGCATCAACAATAACGCCTCCTAATGAAGTTCCGTTTCCAGCGATATATTTAGTTAAGGAGTGAATTACAATATCGGCACCGTATTTAATTGGGTTTAATAAATAAGGTGTCGCAACTGTATTATCTACTATAAATGGCACTTTGAATGCTTTGGCTTGCACCGAAATTCCTTTTAAATCCAAAACGTCTAATTTTGGATTTCCAAGAGATTCCACAAAGAAAGCTCTTGTATTTTCTTTTGCTGCCTTAGTAAAGTTTTCCGGTTTTGACGGATCTACAAATGTGGTTGTGATTCCTAATCTTGGTAATGTAACTTTTAAAAGATTATACGTTCCTCCATATAAGCTGTTCGACGCTACGATATGATCTCCAGCTTTTAGCAAAGTCAATAAAGTGGTCGAAATTGCCGATGCTCCAGAAGCAGTTACTACAGCTCCTATTCCACCTTCAAGTGCGGCAAGTCGCTGTTCTAAAACATCGTTTGTTGGATTGTTCAATCTTGTGTAGATAAATCCTGCTTCGGCTAGACCAAATAAATTGGCTGCATGATCTGCATTATTAAATACGTATGAAGATGTTTGATAAATAGGCACGGCTCTGGTTCCTGCGTTTTTAGTTACGTCGTGTCCTGCGTGAAGTGCGTTTGTTGCGAATTTTTGTGTGCTCATGATTTCTTAGTTTTTTAGGTATTGTTAATACGTTTATATATTTTAATTGATATTGATTTTTAAAATTGTTCTTGTATTTGATTTAAGCAAAAAGATCTTCTGCAGCTTCTTCTAAATCATACAAATGAAACAGTAATGATTTTTGAGTTTTAACACTTTGTTCCGGATTGTATTTTACCGTTTCTGATGATTCTTCAGTATTATTATTTAAAGAATTATTTCTTAATAAGTATTGAAATGCAATTGTATTGATATCTAATGTATTCATGATTTAAAATTTTAAGAGTTTGAAATAAAAAAAGCCCTTTCGGATGGCTTACCAAAAGGGCTTATAGTTGAAACTATAACAAAGATTCGATCTTTCACTTTTGGCAACAGCAACTTTGGATACACATTGGCATCTTACAACACATCATCATTTTATTTACTGTTGAATTTTTCATTTCTTAATTACTTTAATTTTTGATTTAATAAAAAAACCTCTGCTGTTGGGCAGAGGTTCTTATTGTATTTTGTAGACTTAAGTACTAAACAATAGAGTTACTCTGCGGATTGTTCCGACATCATACAACACATATTTTTAGCAGTTAAATTCATTTTCTTATTGTTTTACAGGGCAAATTTGAGAACTTTTTTTCAAACCACCAAACAAAAATCAAATTATTTTCCATTACCCTATCAAAATACTATGCTATTGTTAAATTTCTGCTATAAAAAATAAAAAAAGTTGAACTTTAATTTGCAAATCAAAATGGTTTTATACCTTTGCACCCGAAACAGAGGAAAAATTTGAACTGATTGCAACCTCTTCATAATGAAATGATTCATTATGAATGCCGAAAGAATCCTTTCAGCAGTAAAAAATGCTAAAGCAGACACTCTCCTTTAGCCCTTTTTAGCAATCATTTCCTCGCTTAAATTTAAAATTAATACATTTTTATTACATTATTATGGCTTATTTATTTACGTCAGAATCTGTTAGTGAAGGGCATCCAGACAAAGTTGCAGATCAAATTTCGGACGCTTTAATTGACAACTTTTTGGCATTTGACGCTGACTCAAAAGTAGCTTGTGAAACATTAGTTACAACTGGTCAGGTAATTTTAGCAGGTGAAGTAAAATCGAATACTTATCTAGATGTACAGCATATTGCACGTGAGGTAATCCGTAAAATTGGATATACTAAAAGTGAATATATGTTTGAAGCGAATTCTTGTGGAATTCTTTCAGCAATTCACGAGCAGTCTGCAGACATTAACCAAGGTGTTGACAGAGCTAAGCCAGAAGAGCAAGGTGCAGGTGACCAGGGAATGATGTTTGGTTACGCTACAAATGAAACTGAAAACTACATGCCATTGGCATTAGATTTATCTCATAAATTATTACAAGAGTTAGCAATTTTAAGACGAGAAAACAAAGAAATCTCTTATTTACGTCCAGATGCTAAATCTCAGGTAACTTTAGAATACAGCGACGACAACAAACCAACTCGTATCGATGCGATTGTTATCTCTACTCAACATGATGATTTTGATGAAGAAGCGGCAATGTTGGCTAAAATCAAAAAAGATATTGTTGAAATCTTGATTCCTAGAATTATCGCTAAGAACCCAGAGCACGCTCACTTATTTAACGATAAAATCAACTACCACATTAACCCAACAGGAAAATTCGTTATCGGAGGACCTCATGGAGATACTGGTTTAACTGGAAGAAAAATTATCGTTGATACTTACGGTGGAAAAGGTGCTCACGGTGGTGGTGCATTCTCTGGAAAAGATCCAAGTAAAGTAGACAGAAGTGCTGCTTATGCAACTCGTCATATCGCTAAAAACTTAGTTGCTGCAGGTGTTGCTGACGAAATCTTAGTTCAGGTTTCTTACGCAATTGGAGTTGCTGAACCAATGGGAATTTTCATTGAAACTTACGGAACTTCTAAAGTAAACTTAACTAACGGTGAAATCGCTAAAAAAGTAGAAGCAATCTTTGATATGCGTCCGTACTTTATTGAGCAAAGATTAAAATTAAGGAACCCAATTTACAGCGAAACTGCTGCTTACGGACACATGGGACGTAAACCAGAAACTGTAACTAAAACTTTCCACGCTCCAGGCGGACAAGAAAAAACAGTTACTGTTGAATTGTTTACATGGGAAAAACTTGACTTTGTTGACCAGGTAAAAGCTGCATTTGGATTGTAATTCAATCTAAATTCAAAATAAAAAAGGCTGTCTATAATTTTAGACAGCCTTTCTTTTTATTATTATTTATTCCTTAATATGTTCCGTTTTGCATTTTTGTTAAGGTATCTTTTATATCAGTTGCTGTAACCCCATCCATGTTTGCATCTAAATATTTTACAGCTAAAGTCTGCGTTGCGATGGCTTTTTCATTCTGTCCGTCTTTATAATACAACTGAGCCAAAGTATCCAAATAATATGGATTGTTTTTGGTTACCAATAAACTGTATTCAGACCATTTTATGGCATCTTTTAGGAAGCTGGAATTTTGAGCTTTTGTAACTACTGTCCATGCTGCATTGTTACACAGATTTGAATGATACTCTTTAAAAGCATTCCATCCATCATAAGAATAACTTGAATTTGAATCTATTGTTGAATAAATTGCATCTAATTTTTCTATTGGATTTCCTCCAGCCAGATTTGCATTAAAATAGGTGTTGAATTCTCTTAAATAGGTGGTATTCGAAGTATCCTGATCTTCAGCCATCGACAGATAATCAAAGTAATTTTTGTAGGCTTCAAAATTGCCTTTACCGGATTCAATTATCTTTTTATAAACCGAGTTTACCTTTTCTTTATTAATTTCTCCTGTAACTCCATCCTGAGAAGTATAAACATTTTGCTGCAATGCATTAGAAATCTCAGAAACAATATTTCCAAGTGTATGCAATTCTCCTTCTTTACTATTGAAGTCAGTACGATTTTTTTCAATCTCTTCAGAATGCTTCAACAAATAATCAATTGCAAGGAAATCGGTATCATTTAAGATTCTGTCCTGGTTGAAAAGCTGTTTTGTAAATCCTTGATTTTTGATCTCTTTTACAATTATTTCTGCTAAATACAAATTAGCAGTCTTATCTTTTTGGTGTGATTCAATTAATTTTTTCCAGGCTGCTGTTACTTCCTTTTGATCTACTGTTGTTTTGGTAATCACAAATTCTTTAGAATTAATATCATCTGCAGGAGCTACCGGATCATAATTATAGGTAGTTTCTAATAGAACCGTTTTATTAAAAGCATTGATTAAATCTGCATCCGTTGCTTTCTTATTTTTTACAGCATTATTAACTGAGATTAAAGCATCTGCTCTCAAAAGCTGTCTGTAAAATTCACTATAATAGCCAAACTGATACTGCTGTGCTGTTAAATCAGATTTTGCAACAGCTATTATATTTCCTTCTCCATTTAAAACAAGCACACTTGGATCGTTGGTAATTTTATTGGTTTTAAGCCATTTTTTATCATCGGCTCCAGCCAAATAAAAATTATAAACATCGTAAAGAGCGACATATTTATCATACATATTATATCCTGTCTGTGTTTCCTGCTCTTTTACGATAGCATCAAAACTCTCTTTTGCTGGCTTAGTATTACTATCAGCATACACAACCAAAAATTTATTGGCAGAACCTTTTGTTGCGTCAATTGCTTTTTTTAAGCTGTTTTCAACTTTTAATTTAAAGTCGTAACGTGTATATGCTGGCGGAGGAATAGAATAGTCAGCTGCTGCTGTAGCAACACTATCGGTCGCAACAAGCCCTGTTCCGAAATCATCACTCAGTAAAGCATCTTCTTTCCCGGGATAAGTCCAATTGGAAACAGACTGACTTTCAAGAGGAAGAACCTTTGCTGTTTTCTTAGCTGGCTGCGGGTCTTTTTCATTAATAAAAACCAACGGATTCAATCCTGATTTTTCAGAGATTTTCAATTCATTTGTACTTCTGTCAAAGAATCCTGCTATCTGCAAATCTCCTAAAACAGCTAATTCATAGTTGATCGTCACTTCAGAAACATCTTTTGGTAAAGCATATTTATTGACACTGCTTTTTCCTCCGTATTCTTCATAAACCAAATACAAAAAGTCTGCTTTCTCGATCTCGAATTCCAAATCGGTTTTTGCCCAGTCCGGATCTATTTTGGTCTTAATATCTGAAAGTCTTTGGTATTTAACTTCTTCTTTTCCTTTTTGAGTTCCTATGTAAAATGAATAATAGGAAGGATCTAAAAACTTTACTTTTATATTTTTAGCTTTTTTATCTACTTTAAAAGAAAGGTCAAAACTGGTTTGTGCTTCAGTATTTTTAGCAAATAATAACGAATCTCCTTTTACAATATAATCTCCCGAATAGAATACAAGTTCGTATTTGTTATCGTCTAATAAATTGAGTTTGATTTTCTGACCTTTGTTTGTAGACAAATAGGTTCCTTTTTCGCTGCCTTTTGTTTGAGAAAAACTCGTAAAAATTGCCGAAGTAAACAGCAATAAACTCCAAATAAAATTGCGCATAATATAAAAATTTGGCTATTAATATTGACGTAAAGATATTCCATTCTTACTAAAATTAAAATGTCTTAACTCCAAAATTCAGCCAAATCATCTATAAATTGTATTTCATTGAGAAGATTATGTAGCGAGGCTGTACCGTATATTGTGAAACTCTTGTAGAAAACTGCGTAAAGTTATCATCATTCAAATATCTTGTATTTAACAAGTTTGTAGCTGAAACTTTGTATTCCCATTTACTGTTTTTCTTCTGATAAATTAAACTTGCACTTAAGAAATCATATTCGTTATCGACCGATTTATCTCCGTTATAATAATGATAGAATTCATATTCCGAAACAAAAGAAAAACTGTCTAAGAAATAGTAATCTAATTTGGCAAATGGTTTATCGGTGTAAAAAGTAGAACCGCTGTATTTATTTACCAAAAGATTGTATCCGAATTCGATATTTGGAAGCTTTTTATAATTTGTCGAAGCCCTTACGGTGTAACTCTGTACAAAACTTTCTGTTGTTCTTACATTACCATCTTGTTTATTATTAAACTTTGACCAGTTTAAACTTGCATTTACTGAGGCCTTGTAATTTTTCAAAAAGGAACGTCCGTAAGCCCCCATTCCAGAGAAAGTTTCATCGGCTAAATTGGAATTATAGGGAACTGAAGATTGATTAATTCCATCAAACTGAGCTTCTGTTTTTATGGCGTCCACTTTTCTGGTATAAGTTGCGTTCGCAAAAATGTTTTCGAAATTGAACATATTATACTTGAAATAACGAAGCGAATGAACTTGCGAAGTAGCATTTTCTAAAGTACGATTTCCACGAAATAAACTACTGTAATCTGATAAAACATAACCTGCAGCCAATTGATTAATATCCGTAAAATCATTCGTCAAAGAGAAATTATACGTCAATGTCTCAGATTTTTTGATTTGGTATAAAGCGAAGAAATCCGGCAGTATTTTGGTAAAACTTTGAGAATAATCTGTTCCTTCCTGTCCGTTTGTCATTTGGTAGGTATGCAGACTTACCCCAGGCGTTAAAGTAAATTTCCCGGTTAAGATTTTATAATGAAAGCCTACAAAAGCATCATTAAATCTGTAATCTACGTCGTTATTATTCGCCGGATCATTCAAATCATTTCTATCTCCATTATCTAACATTTGAAAGATATGAGAATTGAAGTTTTGATAAGAATACGTATTTCCTACTGTAACATTGAAATTACTTTTTGGCGTAACCATATAATAATAATCCAGTTTAGCATCCAGTTTATTCGTTTTTACAAAACGATTCTGATTGTAATCATTTCTGGATTGATCAACGTTATATCCTGTCAAATCTTCATCATTAAAAGGCATTGTATGCAAGTTGGCATTATAAAACGGATTTTCATCCTGATACAAATGCTGCATCTCAAAAGCGAAAATATTTTTGGCACTTGGTGTATAATACAAATTCAAATTCTGATTAAAAGAAGTTGGGTCTTGTTTTTTTGTTGTATAAATAGTTTCCGGCGTAGCAACATTCTGAACAATCTGTTCTCTAAACAAATCGGAGTATTCTTCCTGTTTGGTCAATTTGGATAAGATATCATAGTCAAACTGAAATTTATCACTTGGCTTATAGGTTGAACTTAATTTAAAAAGGCCTAAATTATTCTTTTGACTTGTATTTTCGTCACGTTTCTGCTGATCTCCGGAATCTAAAATCGTGGTCTGGGATTTTGTTTCTAATTGAGTTTTTGAAGTCGAAAGAATTCCGAAACCGCTCAAATTCCAAGCTTTATTAACTGAATAAGCAAAGTTTGTTGCTCCAAATTTGGTTTCAATTTCTTTAGCCCTGTTATTTCTCAAAAGTGAAATTCCTAAATCATTAGAAGAAACATTAAAACTGCTTCCTCCTTTTTTCATTAGGTTTTTAAATCCGCCCGTGAATTTAAAATAATCTTGGGCCGTAAGAGGCAATTCTCCAATATTATTGAAATTGGTAATTAAATTGATACTGTATTTTGGACTGTAATAAAAGAGCTTTGGATTAATAATATAACGACTATCCAATTCGCCAACTCCAATTCCTGCGGTTACATCACCAAACCAAAAGTTCTTTTTCCCTTCTTTCAGTTTAATATTCATAGCCAAATTATCTTGATCGTTTTCTAAACCTTTTAATTGACTTACTTCATTGTAATTTCTTAAAACCTGAATTTTATCAATAGCATCTGCCGGTATATTTTTAACGCCTAATTTTGTATCCCCGTCAAAAAAGTCTTTTCCTTCTACCATTAATTTACTAACTTTCTTTCCTTCCACTTCAATTTCTCCATCGGCATTTACCTCAACACCTGGAAGCTTTTTTAGAACATCTTCTAATTTTCTTTCTGTTCCTGATTTGAATGAATCTGCATTATATACAATCGTATCTCCTTTTATAGAAACAGGCATTTCACGAACAATTTCGACACCTTCCAATTCTATTCCGGCTCCATCCAAAACTACATTCTGAGTAATATTTTCGCTTTTAGTAGTTAAGGCAATGTCTTTGGATTTCATTCCGAGATAGCTCACTTTTATGATATAAGAAGTATTTGGTTTTAGAGTCAGCTGAAATTTTCCTTTATCATTGGTAATTCCATAAGAATCCATTGCTTTTGTACCATTGTTAATCGCCATAATGTTGGCCATTTCCAAGGGATTTTTCTGTTCATCCTGAATCAAACCGTCAAAACGGACACTTTGAGAGAAGCATATAGAAGTAAAAAGTAAGGCGAAAATAAAAAGTGTCTTATTCATTATCAGAATATTGTAATTTGGAAATTGAAAATTGGAATTTAAAAGGTTTTATCTTCCCATTGGAGGTGGTGGTCCGCCTGCGCGTCCACGGTTCATTTCTCTAAATTCCTCCATTTTTTTAATTACCGTTTCGTCGTATTCTTTTTGAGATATTACTTTTCCTTTTTTAGAAGGTTTTATTTGTGCTCTATCTTTAGGGTTTAAAACTACTTTAGAACATAAAATAGTTGTTGTTCCATCATTTATTTCTAAAATCAAACCTGGAAGTCCCCAATAATTCTCAGGCCCTTGATTAACCGGAATTTCCGGTGTATACCAAGCTGTTACTACAATCTCTTTTGGGATTTCGAAATTGTCTGTAAAATTGGTTTTAGTATCTCCCGAAGTCTTTTTAACCTCATCCTTTTTATCATCATTATTCTTAGGTCTGAAGTTTCTGAAATCGGTTTTACTGGCTTGTTTTACCGCAGTTGCTTTATAGCAGTTATAACCTCCAATTTGTTTGGTTTCCTGCTCTAATTTCCAGTCTAATTTTGGCAGAGAATCTACCACAAGAAATTCCTTACCCATAAATTCCTTATCAACAGTATACGATTTAGTTTTTATGTCTTTGTAGAAAGTTCCTCCACCACCGGTAAGTGAACCAAACATCATACGCATGCCATTTTGTTGTCCCGGTGCGTCTAATTTTTCTTCTTCTTTATAAATCGATGCCGATTTGTCGAAATTTAAAATAAATGTTTTTTCGAGCATTTTTTTCATACGCTCCTCCATATTTTTCTGCATTTCCGGAGTTATATCTCTGTTGCCACGCATTTCAAACTTAGGTGCCTGCGTTTTTGATTCGTAAACAGCCATTCCCTGAAAATCTTTTTGAGCCTGAATTTGTGTCCCAACAAGCATCAATGTCATATAAAAAAATATCTTTCTCATTTTATTTACTTTAAAAGTGGGTAAGTTAGAAAAAACTTACATTCAAATGTATTATTTATTTTAAGATTCAAAAAATTAAATATATTAATGCGTCCCGTCTATAGACAGAATCGCCTATTTTTTAGACTATTAGATTTATAAAAGGTTTAAAGGCTAAAAATGAATTTCTAATGCCAGTTTTTTTGTAATTTGGTATTCTTGTAAATCAATATCCAATGCCAAAAACAGTGCAATTATTTTTATTCATTTTATTTGTTTCATGCACTTCGAATGCACTGTTTGCACAGGATTCAAGTATTAATCCAAAATTATTATCTAAGTATAAAAGCAATGCCGATGTTTTTTTAGGGTATGACTCTTTTGGCTATTCTTATCAAATTAAAAACAATGTTTTCAGTAAAACTAAAGGAACTGAACTTTTTGAATACAAAAATGTTTCTCTGGGAAAAATCACAAAAGTTGATCTTCAAAATCCGTTGAAAATTGTTTTATTTTATGGAGATTTCAATAGTGTTGTTTTATTAGACAATCAGTTGAATAAAATGACTGAGATTAATTTCTCACAGAGTCCAACACCAATTGTAGTTGATGCAATCGGAATGTCAACACAAAATCAGTTATGGATTTATAACACTTTAAATCAACAGATTGGTCTTTTTGATTATTTAAAAAATGAATATAAAACCGTTTCGATTCCACTGACTGAACCCATTAAATATTATCAAACGGATTTCAATACTTTCAACTGGATTGATAAAAATAATAATTGGTTTTCCTGTGATATTTTCGGAAAAATAACTTCGAACGGAAAAGCACCTGATTTTAATAAAATCGAAATCATAAGTACATCACAATATATTTTTAGCAAAGACAATATTTTGTACTTTAAAGGGTTTGATAAAACAAATTCTGATGTAATTTCTGAGATTAAAATTTTAGAAAAAACCTTTGACAATTTTTATTACAAAGACCAAATTTTATCTATTTTTACAGCTACAGATATTTCCAATTATAAAATCGTAACACCGTAATGCACATAGCAATAGCAGGAAACATAGGCGCAGGAAAAACCACTCTGACCAAACTATTAGCCAAACATTTTAAATGGGAACCTCATTATGAAGATGTTGTTGATAATCCGTATCTGGATGATTTTTACCATCAAATGGAACGCTGGTCGTTTAATCTTCAGATTTATTTCTTAAACAGCCGTTTCCGTCAAGTGCAGCAAATTCGCGAAAGCGGAAAAAAAATCATTCAGGACAGGACTATTTATGAGGATGCGCATATTTTCGCTCCCAATTTATATGCAATGGGGTTAATGACAAGCCGAGATTTTGAAAATTATACTTCTTTGTTTGAATTAATGGAATCTCTGGTAAAAGCTCCCGATTTATTGATTTATCTAAGAAGTTCTATTCCAAATTTGGTTGGACAGATTCACAAAAGAGGGAGAGAGTATGAAAACTCTATTTCGATCGATTATTTGAGCCGTTTGAACGAAAGATACGAGGCTTGGATTCAGACTTATTCCAAAGGAAAATTATTGATTATTGATGTTGATAATATCAATTTTGTTGATAATCCTGAAGATTTAGGTGACATCATTAACAGGATTGATGCTGAATTAAACGGTTTGTTTTAAACACTAATTTCACAGATTTACACGAAAATATATGAAAGCCTCTAAATTAATTTTTAGAGGCTTTTTTATTTAAATATTTTCTTACTTTTATAATTAGAAAAAGTAATTTCCCGTTTTGGGAAAAATGATTACATTTGCAAAATACAGTATGAGAATAATAGCCAAAAGAACGTTGCAAAATTTTTGGGAACGATTCCCAAATTCAAAACAACAATTATTAGCTTGGTATCAAATATTTGATAAAAATAATTTTGCTAATTCAAATGATATAAAATCACTCTTTGGAACAGCAGATTTCATAGGCAACAATAAAGTTGTATTCAATATTTGTGGTAATCATTATCGCTTAATTGTAAAGATTAATTACGAAACTCAAATCATATACATTCTCTTTGTAGGCACACATAAGGAATATGATGATTTAACAGACATAAAAAACATGTAAGATGAATATAAAGCCAATAAAAACAGAGCAAGATTACAATCTAGCCTTGGAAAGAGCTAATTCTCTTTTTGATGCAAAACCTGATACACCTGAAGGAGATGAGCTCGATATTCTAGTTACATTAATAGAAAAATATGAAGAGATTCATTATCCTATTCCCGAACCCGATCCAATTGAAGCTATTAAGTTTATGATGGAACAAAATGGTTTAACTGATGCCGATTTGGGAGTCATTCTAAATAGTCGTTCCAGAGTTTCAGAATTGTTTAATCGTAAAAGAGCGTTGACAATAAAACAAATTAGAGTTCTTAATGAAAAACTTCATATTCCCGCCTCGACCTTAATTAAAGAATATGTTTTGAATCAATAAAAAAAGCCTCCAAAATTGGAGGCTTTTTATTTAGATATCCTAACAGGTTTGTAAAACCTGTTAGGATAAGTCTGAATAGTTATCTATTTTCTATTTTGCTGCTTCCACTTTCGCCAAAACTTCTTCTTCTGTTCCTTCAAAAACTTCAGTTATTGTTTTACCATTTTCTGTTTTAGTAACGGTTCCTGTAGTTTTTCCGTTTATATTTTTAACCTCAACACTAACCGATTTTTTCTCATATCTACTGGTGTCAAAACAATCGGTCTTTTGATATTTTCCAGTTTTATCAAAATGTGCTAAACATTTAGCAGTTTCTTCCGGAGAACAGCCTTTTTCTTTACACATTTTAATACATTCTTCTTTTGTCATTCCAGACATGTCACCGCATTTAGAAAATCCATCTGCATGCATTTCTGTTTTTGCACAGCAAGAAGCTTTTCCTGCAATATCAGATGGCGAATGACCTTCTCCTAAAATCGGAGCAATTACCAATCCAATCAAACAAGTTAATTTAATCAAGATATTCATTGATGGTCCTGAAGTATCTTTAAACGGATCTCCAACAGTATCTCCGGTCACAGCCGCTTTATGTGCATCTGAACCTTTGTATGTCATTTCTCCATTAATCATAACTCCCGCTTCGAAAGATTTTTTAGCATTATCCCAAGCACCTCCGGCATTGTTTTGGAAAACTGCCCAAAGAACACCCGAAACAGTAACTCCAGCCATATACCCTCCTAGCATTTCAGCAATTAACTGATTATTATCTGAATAAACCAATTTCCCAATCAATACAATCAAAATTGGAAATCCGATAGTTAAAATTCCAGGAAGCATCATTTCACGTAAAGCGGCTTTTGTAGAAATCTCAACACATTTTCCGTATTCCGGTTTTGCAGTTCCTTCCATAATTCCGGCAATTTCTTTGAATTGGCGACGTACTTCGTAAACCATATCCATTGCTGCTTTTCCAACAGAATTCATTGCTAAAGCAGAGAAAACCACAGGAATCATTCCGCCGACAAATAACATGGCTAAAACCGGCGCTTTGAAAATATTAATTCCGTCTATTCCGGTAAAGGTTACATAAGCTGCAAATAAAGCCAATGATGTTAAGGCTGCAGATGCAATAGCAAACCCTTTTCCAGTTGCAGCAGTAGTATTTCCAACAGAATCTAAAATATCGGTTCTTGTACGAACTTCTTTTGGTAATTCACTCATTTCAGCAATTCCTCCTGCGTTATCAGAAATTGGTCCAAATGCATCAATTGCTAATTGCATTGCAGTAGTAGCCATCATTGCTGAAGCCGCTAATGCCACTCCATAAAATCCCGCCAAAGCGTAAGAAATCCAAATGGCAACAGCAAATAACAATACCGTTGGAAATGTCGAGATCATTCCTGTCGCCAAACCTGCAATAACGTTTGTTCCTGCTCCCGTAGATGATTTTTGAACAATTGCTAATACTGGTTTTGTACCTAATCCTGTATAATATTCCGTTACGGAAGAAATAGCTCCTCCAACCACTAATCCGACTAAGGTTGCGTAGAAAACTCGCATTGACGAAATAGCTTTAGAACCTTCTCCAAAAAAACTCATTTGCATAGTTTCCGGAAGCATATATTGTACTAAGAAGAAACAAGCCACAGCAGTCAAAACAATAGAAACCCAGTTTCCTACATTTAATGCTTTCTGTACTTGAGCTTCTCTGGCATTATCATCTGAAATTTTTACTAAAAGTGTCCCGATAATCGAAAATATAATTCCAAAACCGGCAATTGCCATTGGAAGTAAAATTGGCCCAATGCCGCCGAAAGCATCGTTAATACTTCCGCCCATATCTTTTATAACGTAGTTTCCAAGAACCATTGCCGCTAAAACAGTTGCTACGTAAGAACCAAATAAATCGGCTCCCATTCCCGCAACGTCTCCAACATTATCTCCAACATTATCAGCAATTGTCGCCGGATTACGCGGATCATCTTCCGGAATTCCTGCTTCTACTTTACCTACTAAATCGGCACCAACATCGGCTGCTTTTGTATAGATTCCTCCTCCAACTCTTGCAAATAAAGCAATTGATTCAGCACCTAATGAAAACCCTGCTAAAGTTTCCAGAACAACCGTCATAGTATCAGTATCTTTCCAGACACCGCCAGAAAATAAATTAAAAAAGATTATAAAAAAAGCTGTCAATCCTAAAACCGCCAGCCCTGCAACACCTAATCCCATTACCGTTCCTCCGCCAAAAGATACTTTTAAAGCCTGAGGTAAACTTGTACGCGCTGCCTGAGTAGTTCTAACGTTTGTTTTAGTTGCTATTTTCATTCCAATATTTCCTGCATAAGCCGAAAATAAAGCACCAAAAATAAATGCAATTACTATTAATAAATGTGTTTTAACTCCCGGGATAAAAGTAATTCCTGCTAAGGCTAAACTGGCAATAATTACAAATATGGTTAATAACTTGTATTCAGCTTTGAGGAAGGCTAAGGCTCCTTCGTAGATGTAATCTGAAATCTCTTTCATCTTACCGTCTCCGGCGTCTTGTTTTAAAACCCAACTCCTTTTTATTCCCATGAAAAGTAATCCTAAAACTGCCATAACAATTGGCAGGTAAATCATAAATGCATTCATAATATAGTAATGGTTTTGGTTAATAGTCAACAATCTAACTAAAACGAATTTAAACAAAAAAGCAATACTCCTGACGGCAGTATTGCTTTTTTTATATATTATGAGTACTTAAATTATTTAATACTAAATAATCCCTCTGGTTTATTTTCAATATCGTTAAAACGCTTAGTACATTCAGCAATAATATCGAATGCTTCTTTTACGTCTCCCCATCCTTCAACATCTACTTTTTTGTTTTCAAGATCTTTGTAAACCTGGAAGAAGTGCTCGATTTCTTTTACTAAGTGAGGGTTGATATCTGATAAATCAGTTAATGAATTCCAAATTGGGTCTGAAACTGGTACACAAATAATTTTCTCGTCTGGTCCTTTGTCATCTGCCATGTGGAAAACTCCAATTGGCTTCACTTCCATCACACATCCAGGGAAAGTTGGCTCGTTTACCAAAACTAATACGTCAAGAGGATCTCCGTCTAAAGCTAAAGTTTCCGGAATAAATCCGTAATCAGCTGGGTACATCATTGATGAGAATAACATTCTGTCGAAACGCATTCTTTTAATTTCAAAATCGTACTCGTATTTATTTCTGCTTCCTCTTGGTATTTCGATTAAGACATCGAAAGTCGTTAATTTGTCTGCGGTCATTTTCGTTTTTTATTGTTTCTATAATTTCGCTTGCAAAAATAACTAAACAATCCCTTTTTACAATGAAAAAAGTACATTAATCGATGAAGTTTATTCATAAATTAATGTACTTTCTAAGTTATCTAACAGTGAGTTAATAAAAGTTTTTACAAATCAGCATCTTCTATCAGTTCTTCACTCAAAATACCCGAGCAAATTTCTCTAACTTCTCCTGTCATTCTAATATTAAAATCAGGATCAACTTTGATTTTTAATGTTCCTCCCTGCATTTTAATTGTAATATTTTCATCTACTAAACCTTTCCTTTTCATCACACTTGCCACAGCACAGGAAGAACTTCCTGATGCAAGGGTAAATCCTGCTCCTCTTTCCCAAATCAATACTTCTACTTCATTTCGATTAATGACTTTTGCAAACTGCACATTGATTCGATTCGGAAACATATAATGGTTTTCTAAAAACGGACCAAATTGTTTGATTTCATCAATACTCAAATCCTCTTTCAGAATAACACAATGTGGATTTCCAACAGAAACACAGTTTACATCAAAAGATTTACCATTTGCTTCAATCGTAACATTATCTACTTCAGGAGTTTCAAACTTTGTAGGAATCAAATCTGATTTGAAAATGGCCTGTCCCATATCGACAGTTATAATTTTTGCCTTATTATTTACTGCTTCTTCAATCGTAGCTTTTACGATTCCGCCTTTTGTTTCAACAGTAAATTCGTTTTTCGTTATTATTCCATAATCAAAAACATATTTACAGAATATACGCAATCCGTTTCCGCTTTTCTCTGCTTCAGAACCGTCTGGATTGAATATCTGTAAACCGATATCAGCGCGATCAGAATCAACCAATAACAAAATACCATCAGAGCCTATTCCGAAATTTACATTGCAGATTCTTGTTATCGCTTTTTGAGTTAGTTCAAATGTAATATTCTGGCTGTCCAGCACTATATATTCATTACCTAATCCGTGAGTTTTTACAAAGAAATTCTTGTTCATTTGTTTTATTATATTTTATAACTATTCGTTAGCTGTACTGATTTTGAAAATGGCACATGGATGACACAGATTCGCCAAAGCGAAGACGCGGATTAAAACGGATCCTTTATTAATCTGTTTAAAATTTAAGTAGAAAATCTGTTTTAATCCGCATTTTTACGAAGTAAATCCGTCTAATCTGCGTCATTATTGTGCTCTTCAAGTTATTAATCCGCTTAGCGGACAATCCTATTTTATTAATCCGACTAGAAATAGAATCCAAAAGATCCTTTTACAGCAAATTTGTGAGCGTCCGGCATGTCTAAATAATTTCCTCTCCAGGAGAAATCAATTCTAAAAACTTTGAAAATATTTCCAATACCGGCATGATATTCCCAATATACATTTTCAGGAGCATTATAAGGCAATCCAGAAGCATTGATAGCGCGATTAGCTTCAGAAATTGTTCCGTGCACTGCTCTAACTCCAATAAATTCTCTCCAGTTTAATTTTCTCATAAATGGAACTCTGGCGAATAATCTTCCGCCAAAATCATGATTCCATTGCAACGTTGTATATTGATCTGTTACGAATTCGTAGAAGTTAAGATTACTAAACGTATTTTCGATTGTAAAATAAGTCTGGTTACCCGGAATCACACTCATTAATCCTAACGGAATTGTTCCGAATGTTTTTCCTGTTTCTATAATAATATTCGATCTTCCTAAAGGTCCAATTATAATTGGCTGTTTGTAGAAAACCTGAATTTTTTCGTAAGCAAAATCGCTGTCTAAAACTCCTTTAAGACCATAACTAAAGTTTACAAAGAAATGGCTAAACGGACTGTCCACTAAATCTCTTTCTACACCATAACCAATTGTTTTTCGGTTTGGCATATATTCAAACTGAATATTCGCTTCTGTTTGTTTTACATCGCTTTTGATAACTCCTGTCGGATTTGCGGCCGTTGGCAAAGTAGTATAATAATCTAAACTAAAAGTTTTTGAAGCCGATTCTAATGTTCGATACGAAAATCCCGCCGAAACAACAAAATTCTTCTTGGCTTCCATTTCAACCGAGAGATTACTCAGATTAATATTCGTGAGTTTTCCGTTGCTTCCTGTTGTAAACAAAGCAGAAGAGGCAAAACTTCGGCCTAAAATATCATTTGTCGTGGTTAAACTGGCTCCAATCTGTTCGATGTCGCGCCTGTTTCCTCCGGAAATAATAACGCGGTTTTTCTTGTCGACCATCCATTTACCGGAAACTCCATATTTGAATTTATTATCATCAAATCCGTAAGCGGTATAAGCCTGCAAACGCCAAGGATCGTTTGGTCCGAAATACGTTCTTCCTCCTACCCTCAATCGTAAACCTTCGACTTCATTATAACCAAAAGTCGAATAAATAGGTCCGTAATCGAAGTTCTTAAATTCAACGTAACCGCTTCCTAAAATGGAGACGAGATTATAGAGCTGCTTAAATCGCTTGACCGTCTGCAGTGTATCGAGCATTTTATAAATACCCGCTTCATCTTTATTTAGTTTTTCAAAACGATTTTCTTCCCAGAATTCAGGCGGTCGATCATAGACCGCATTGTCTATGAAATTGACTTCTTCTTTATAGAATTTCTCCGGTTTCTGAATGTTGAATTTATGGTTACGATACAAAGTCGTTCGTTTTCCATAAACTCCTTTTGATTTTTCTTTTTTATTCAAAGCAAAATCAGACATCATATAATCGCGGGTCAGAAGGAAAATAGAATCATTTTCTACATCAAATTCCTGCTCGATGTAAATGTCTTTTACCCAGTTAATATTGGCGCTTTTAGTAACACCCATATTAATTTTTTTGATAGCAAAAGTCGTATCATTTACCCAGAAATCTCCTTTAAACGTCAGCTCATTTTTACGTCTCGGATAAAAAACAATATTAAAACACCATTTTTTGTCGATATAAGCACTGTCTTTCAATACGTAATTGTAAACATCAATTCCTGTTCGTGACAATGGACTTGTAAAACTTTTATCAAAAAACTTAAGGTGATTATCGTAAATATTATAATCTGAATAAAGGTCTTTTACGAAAGCCAAAATCTGTTGATTCCCATTGAAACCAGACATTTTGTTTCCAGTAATATTTTCTTTTACTTTCTTTAATTTATTATCTCCGTAAACATCATAAACCGATTCGTTTATAAAAATCGGCAGATACGTTTTTCCCGTAACATCTGAAGTATCAACATGATTAAAGACAAACTCCATTCCTTTGAAAAGCTTGTTTTTCATGAAAGCACTATCAATCGTGTTCATGTCAAACTCAACCTTTTCATACTTTTGCATTTGATATTGATTGAATTGGTAAAGTCCGTTTTTACGCTTTCTTTCCCAAATCTTCCTCAAAATATCTAATGCCGGATTGTTTTTTTTGGAAGTCTTACCTGTATAAATTACAACTTCATTCAATGCTTCGGCTTCGCCTAAAACAATTTTAAAATTATAATTGACTGCTTTTTCTAAAGGAACTTCTTTATCTGAAAACCCTGCAGAAGTCACTATTAATGCCGTATAAGTATTTGGTGATTCTAAATAAAAACGACCGTCCTCGTTGGAAACAATTCCGGTATTAGAACCTTTGAAAACAACATTTGCAAAAGGTATCGGCTGATTAGATTTGTCCAAAACAATTCCACTCACTTTCGTTTGTGCAGTAGCAATAGCCGCAAATGCGAATACAAAAAATAGGCTGAGTAAAATTATTCTTTTCATTGTCCGGGCAAAAAAAAACTTCATCAATTAACTATGAATGATGAAGTTTTGTGAGTATTTTAAATTTGTATTATTTGTATAATACTTTTTTAACTGCTTTTACTACATCACCAGCATTTGGCAACCAGTCTTTTAATAGTACCGGTGAGTAAGGCGCAGGAGTATCTGCAGTTGTAATACGTTGAATTGGCGCATCAAGGAAGTCGAATGCTTGCTCTTGAACGATATAAGAAATCTCAGAAGAAAGGCTGGCAACTGGCCAAGCTTCTTCAAGAATTACTAAACGATTTGTTTTTTTAACCGATTTAAGAATCGCATCTTTATCCATTGGACGAACTGTTCTTAAGTCGATAATCTCACAAGAGATTCCTTCTTTAGCTAATTCATCAGCAGCGATAAAAGCTTCTTTGATGATTTTTCCGAAAGAAACAATAGTTACATCAGTTCCTTCACGTTTAACATCAGCAACACCAATTGGAATTGTATATTCTCCGTCTGGCACTTCACCTTTATCACCGTACATTTGCTCAGACTCCATGAAGATTACAGGATCATTATCACGGATAGCTGATTTCAATAATCCTTTTGCATCGTAAGGAGTTGAAGGAACAATAACTTTAAGACCCGGAGTGTTTGCAAACCAGTTTTCTAAAGCCTGAGAGTGAGTTGCTCCTAATTGACCAGCAGAAGCTGTTGGTCCGCGGAAAACGATAGGCACATTAAATTGTCCCCCTGTCATTTGACGCATTTTAGCAGCGTTGTTTATAATTTGATCAATACCAACTAAACAGAAGTTGAATGTCATATATTCTACAATAGGGCGGTTTCCGTTCATTGCAGAACCTACTGCAATTCCTGAAAAACCAAGCTCAGCAATTGGAGTATCAATTACTCTTTTTTCACCAAACTCAGCAAGCATTCCTTTAGAAGCTTTGTAAGCTCCATTGTATTCTGCAACCTCTTCTCCCATTAAATATATGGATTCATCGCGACGCATTTCTTCGCTCATCGCTTCACAAATGGCCTCTCTAAATTGTATTGTTCTCATATTTTATATTGTATATTGAATTTTCTGAAGAGCAAAAATAAATATTTTAAATAACTTAAAAGCATAAATTGAATTTAAAATCGCATGAACTTCTTTACATCTTGAGCTTTTAACTTTTTTATGCTTATTGTGATATTTACGAAATCGATATAATAACATAAAATCCACACTTAGTTAGGCTAAAAATATTTTTTATACAAAGTTTTATCTATTTGTTTAATTCTTGTTTCTCCAGAATTCATTCATCAAAACGTAAAAAACCGAAAAATAGTATTTTTTATACAAAATTTAAATCTACCAGAACACTCTAATAATTGCAAAATTCCTAACAATCAGGCAAAATGAATGTTTTTTCATTTTTAGATTCCGATGAAAATCACTTAAAACCGCATAATCTGCGAAATCGTAATAGTTTTAAAAAATATTATGCATGCATAGTATAATTATTCCAAATTAAATTCTAAATTTGTAAAAGCATATTATAAATTCAAAATATATACTTATGAAAATACTAGTTTGCATCAGCCATGTACCTGATACTACTTCTAAAATTAACTTTACTAACGGTGATTCAGAATTTGATACAGCCGGCGTACAATATGTAATTAACCCTAACGACGAATTTGGTCTTACACGTGCAATTTGGTTCCAGGAGCAGCAAGGTGCAAATGTAACCGTCGTAAACGTTGGAGGCCCTGATACTGAACCAACATTGCGTAAAGCTTTGGCAATTGGAGCAAACGAAGCAATTCGTGTAAACGCAAATCCAACTGATGGTTTTTTTGTTGCAAAACAATTAGCAGAAGTAATTAAAAACGGAGGTTATGATCTTGTAATTGCAGGAAAAGAATCTTTAGATTATAATGGAGGAATGGTTCCTGGAATGATTGCTGGTATTTTAGGTTCTAACTTCTTAAACTCTTGTACAAACTTAACTGTTGACGGAAACAACGTAAAAGCAGTTCGTGAAATTGACGGTGGAAAAGAAACTGTAAGCACTACTCTGCCTTTAATTATTGGCGCTCAAAAAGGTCTTGTTGAAGAAAAAGATCTTCGTATTCCAAACATGAGAGGAATCATGACTGCAAGAACTAAGGCTTTAACTATTCTTGAGCCAGTTGAGGCTCCTGTAAATACTAAAGCGGTGAAATTTGAAAAACCAGCTCCAAAATCGGCAGTAAAATTGGTTTCTGCAGATAATTTAGATGAGTTAATCAATTTATTACACAACGAAGCGAAAGTAATCTAGTAATCAGTTTTTAGTGTTCAGTTTTCAAACGTGAAACCTGAAACATGAAACCTCAAAACAAAAAAATCATGTCAATATTAATATATGCAGAATCTGCAGAAGGAAAATTTAAAAAAGTAGCTTTCGAATTAGCTTCTTATGCTAAAAAAGTAGCTGAATCTTTAGGAACAACTGTTACAGCTTTGACTGTAAACATTAGCGATGTAAGCGAATTAGGCAAATACGGAGTTGATAAAGTATTAAAAGTAACCAACGATAAATTAGCTGGCTTTACTGCTAAGGCTTACGCTGATGTAATCAAACAGGCTGCTGAAAAAGAAGGAACAAAAGTAGTTTTACTTTCTTCTACAACAGACAGTATCTATCTTTCATCATTAGTTGCGGTAGCTTTAAATGCTGGTTTTGCTTCAAATGTTGTTGGATTACCAGTAAGTACTTCTCCATTCCAGGTAAAAAGAAATGCTTTTTCAAACAAAGCTTTCAACATCACTCAAATCGATACCGATGTAAAAGTTCTTGGTTTAGCTAAAAATTCTTACGGAATTTTTGAAAGTACAGGAGCCGCTGCTGCGGAAGATTTTAACCCAACACTTGGAGATAACGACTTCGGAATTAAAGTAGATTCTGTTGAAAAGGTTTCCGGAAAAGTTTCTATTGCTGATGCTGACATCGTAGTTTCTGGCGGACGTGGCTTAAAAGGTCCTGAAAACTGGGGATTAATTGAAAATTTAGCTGAAGTTTTAGGCGCTGCAACTGCATGTTCTAAACCGGTTTCAGATTTAGGATGGAGACCTCACAGCGAGCACGTTGGACAAACTGGAAAGCCGGTTGCAACAAACTTATACATTGCTATTGGTATCTCCGGAGCTATACAGCATATTGCGGGTATTAACTCATCAAAAGTAAAAGTGGTAATCAATAATGATCCGGAAGCTCCTTTCTTCAAAGTAGCTGATTACGGAATTGTTGGTGATGCTTTCGAAATTGTACCACAACTAACAGAGAAATTAAAAGCTTTTAAAGCTCAACATTCTTAAATTAAAATTCTCTCTTAAAATATAGCTGCCTAAAAACAAGATAATCGTATCTTTGTTTTAAGGCAGCTTTTTTGTTCCATATTTTTTGATTAAAATTGCAGCTTTATTTTCCAATCAAAAAAAGCAATAAAATGAGGTGCTAAGTGCCTTTTTTACAAACATATATGAGTCTAGTAAAATTATCTATAAAAGGAATTTCATACAGTCAAACTCAAAATGGCGCTTATGCCTTAATTCTGAATGAAGTTGATGGTGAAAGAAAATTACCTATAGTTATTGGCGCTTTTGAAGCCCAATCGATAGCTATTGCCTTAGAAAAAGAAATAAAACCTCCTCGTCCGTTAACGCACGATCTGTTCAAAAACTTTGCAGAAAGATTTGACATTGTAGTAAAACAAGTCATTATTCATAAACTTGTTGACGGCGTATTTTACTCCAGTTTAATCTGTGAAAGAGATAAAATCGAAGAAATTATCGATGCCAGAACATCAGACGCTATTGCTTTGGCTTTACGTTTTAATGCTCCGATTTTTACTTATAAAAACATTCTGGACAAAGCCGGAATTTATTTAAAATCAAACGCCTCAGATTCTGATCAGGGAGCTCAGGAAATTGATGATGTACTTTCTAATCCGGAAACTTTTGGACATGAGGAAGAAACAAATCAATCCGGTGATGTGTATGCAAAACACACATTGCAGGAACTAAATGATCTTTTAGATCAGGCAGTTTCTCAGGAAGATTACGAAAAAGCAGCTAAAATCAGAGACGAAATCTCTAGAAGATAATTATAACTGTTCATTCGTTAAATCGATTAAACAGTCAAACGAATAAACCTAAACATGAAACAATACTTAGATTTAGTAAAACACGTTTTAGAAAACGGCAATCAAAAAGGAGACCGTACCGGAACCGGAACAAAAAGTGTTTTCGGTTATCAGATGCGTTTTGATTTAAGTGAAGGTTTCCCGATGGTTACAACAAAAAAGCTTCATTTAAAATCAATTATCTACGAATTACTTTGGTTTTTAAAAGGTGATACTAACATCAAATACCTTAAAGAAAACGGAGTAAAAATCTGGGACGAATGGGCTGATTCTAATGGAGATTTAGGGCCTGTTTACGGGCATCAGTGGCGCAACTGGAACAGTGAAGAAATTGATCAGATATCTGAATTAATTACCGAATTAAAAACAAATCCGAATAGCCGAAGAATGTTGGTTTCTGCATGGAACCCATCAGTTCTTCCGGATACTAAAAAATCATTTGAGGAGAATGTTGCAAATAACAAAGCTGCCTTACCTCCTTGTCATGCTTTTTTTCAGTTTTATGTAGCAGCACCGGATTTAGAAAAAGGAGAAACAAAAGGAAAATTATCCTGCCAGTTATACCAAAGAAGTGCCGATATATTTTTAGGAGTTCCTTTTAATATTGCTTCTTACGCATTATTTACAATGATGATTGCTCAGGTTTGCGATTTGGAACCAGGTGAATTTATACACACTTTTGGTGATGCACACATTTACAATAATCATTTTGAACAATTAGAATTACAATTAACCCGTGAACCAAAACCATTACCAAAAATGATTTTGAATCCGGAGATTAAAAACATTTTTGATTTTGATTATGATGATTTCACTTTAGTAGATTACGATCCGCATCCTGCTATAAAAGGAAGTGTCGCTGTATAAAAAACAAAAAATCCGCTTAAAAAAATAAGCGGATTTTTTTATACAACTAAAACACTATTTTCACTTCCTGCGTAATCATTCCATTTATAAGAATCGGCTTCCGGATCATTTACATATGTTCCGTCAATTATGTACTTGAATTCGTAAATCGCATCCTTAACCAAGTCATAAGTTGCTTTAAAAGTTCCGTTTTTTAACTTACTTAAAGTTCCTTCTGAAGGATTCCAGTTGTTAAAATCTCCCACAACTGCTGCCGAATCAGCATCCTTGGCATCTATAGAAAATGTTACTTTACAAACTGGCTTCGTTTTGATAAATTGTTTTTTCAAAGACATAACTATTTAGTTTTTAGATTTATACCTCTAAAATTAAGTAAAATCGTTCAAATCCTCACTACGACACTAATCGATTTATGATAATACCAAAATCGGCACACAATTTTAGCTATATCTGTAATTTATCCCACATAAAATTTTGCTTTTCAAATTCTTAGATCATTTCAAATCAAATATTCTATTCGCAAAATATTGACTTTCCAAAATAAATTTTAACTTTATAATCTCATTTTTATCTTATGGAAAAAGAAGTGCACGAACAATACGAATATGCCAGACGCCGGTTAAGACAAAAAAAAATCCTTTATTTTCATTTTGTTCTTTTCCTTCTGGGAAGTTTATTTTTATTTATTGCCAATAGATTTTTTGGTTTTGGCGAAGGCACCACTCAAAATTGGTGTATCTGGGGTATTACCATTTGGTTATTTCTTTTTATTCTGCATTTTATAAAAGTGTACATCACTGACCGTTTTATGAATAAAAAATGGGAAAGAGAACAAATTGACCGACTAGTTGCTTTACAGCAAAAAAGAATTGGTCAGCTCGAATCTTCAATTAATGAAGAGAATGAAAATAAAATTTAGTTTAAGCATACCATGATTATAATGATAGCGGCTGCGGCCGAAAATAATGCGCTTGGAAAAAACAATGAATTAGTATGGCACCTGCCAAATGATTTTAAAAGATTTAAATCACTTACTACCGGTCATCATATTATTATGGGAAGAAAAACTTTTGAAAGTTTTCCTAAACCATTACCAAACAGAGTACATGTCATAATTACCCGTCAGGAGAATTATCAGCCTGAAGGATGCATTGTTGTTGACAGCATAGAAAAAGCAATCGCTGCATGCCCGGAAAATGATGACAGTTATGTTATTGGTGGCGGTGAAATTTACAATCTTGCACTTCCGTTTACAGACATAATAGAATTAACTAAAGTTCACCACAGTTTTGATGCTGATACTTTCTTTCCGAAAATTAATAAAAGCGAATGGCTTTTAGTAGAATCTGAAGAAAATTATAAAGATGAAAAACATCTTTATGATTACACTTACGAAACTTACATTAGAAAATAAATAAAAAACATCCTCTAAAATAGAGGATGTTTTTAAAACAATTGATTTTTGACCTGACTCTCTCAAGAATAGTTTTTGTTTAAAAATCACAAATGTTGAAAACATTTGAAATAACTGAATAACATTTTATGTTATTTGAGACCTAAATCTCAAAAACGCCTTTAACAACAAATACCACTAAGATATTAAAGGCAGAAAATTAAAATTTCCAAAAACAAATTTAATCCTAAGAACGTATTTTGCACTATTAATTAGTATTTCCCCCCAAGAATAATACTTACAAAACTTTTTCAAGAACAAATGAATTTACAAGCGCAAAAACAGTAACCATTTGCTTAAGTCATAGTGACAATTATCAATCATTAAAACTTTAATCATTTTTACTTTAGCAAAGTTGTTCATATTAGAGGGATTACACAATACCGTGATTTAGGGATTTTATTAATATCCCTAAATTTAGGGATGCCAAAACATCCTAATTCTTAACCTTAAAACAAATCATCCAAAACATTTATTTTACAAATCAAAAAACTCAATTACAGTTAAACTAGATTGTTTATATTTGTCCAAATTAAAAAAATGTCTGAAAAAGTAACTCCGTATAAAGACTCTTCACTAGGTAAAAAAGAGCAGGTAACCCAAATGTTTGACACCATTTCTGGGAATTACGACAATTTAAATCGTGTCATTTCATTTGGTATTGATGTTAAGTGGCGTAAAAAAGTATTAAAAATAGTATCAGACAAAAAACCTAAAGTTGTTTTAGACATCGCTACAGGAACTGGTGATTTAGCTATTTTATTAGCTCAGACTAAAGCCGAAAAAATTATTGGTCTGGATATTTCTGCCGGAATGTTGGAAGTTGGAAAAAAGAAGGTTCAGGAAAAAAATCTTTCTAATGTTATCGAATTGGTTTTAGGCGATTCTGAAAATATGCCTTTTGAGGATAATTACTTTGACGCAATCACTGTTGGTTTTGGAGTAAGAAATTTTGAAAATCTTGAAAAAGGTTTCTCTGAAATCCTAAGGGTTTTAAAACCAAATGGTGTTTTTGTTATCTTAGAAACTTCTGTTCCGGACAAATTCCCTTATAAACAAGGTTATAATTTTTACAGCAAAAATATATTACCTCTTATTGGTAAATTATTTTCAAAAGACAATGATGCTTATGGCTATCTGTCTGAATCTGCCGCTGCTTTTCCGTATGGAGAAGCCTTAAACAATATTTTGAGAAAAACTGGGTTTATAGATGTTGTGGCAATGCCGCAAACTTTTGGTGTCGCAACGATTTATTCTGCATCTAAAAAATAGTATGAAAAAAGCTGTAATCTTAATTTTATTAGTCTTAACAACAAAAGGGCATTCGCAATTTGCTAAAAACATGTTTAGCAAAGACCCTATTATTAACCTTGAAAACTGGCAAAAGCAACGTGTTTACTTTGGTTATTATTTAGGTTTTAACAGTTTTGATTTTAAATTTGATTACAAAACTCCGGTACAAAATGATATTCAGGTAAAAAAAACTACTGGTTTTAACGTGGGAGTTGTAGCCGATTTAAGATTACAGGAATATATTAACCTACGTTTTGAACCGGGATTGTATTATACAAAACGTGACCTTTATTTTCCTGGTGTAGGAAGTACTGAAAATGATTATTTAAGAGAAGTAAACAGTACTTATATTCACTTTCCATTATTGTTGAAATTTTCTGCCTTACGTACAGGAAATATTCGTCCGTATTTAGTTGGAGGTATGTCAACTACTTTAAATCTGTCCAGTAATGCTAAATCTCAGGATGATAACTGGCAGCAAAAATTCAGAGTAAAACAATGGACCGCTGCTTATGAAGTTGGATTTGGAATCGATATTTTTACCGAGTATTTTATCTTTTCTCCTTCTGTAAGAGGTATGTTTGGTATCACCAATGAAATTATTCCTGATAATGTAACAGCCGAGCATCCGGTTAGCCCTTATACAGATAATATCGATTCTATGAAATCCAGAGCGATTTTAATAAATTTCACTTTTCATTAAAACAAAATCTTAACTATTTCGTTTAAATTCACTAAGAATAATTGCAGTTGCAGTAGCTACATTTAAACTTTCGGTTTTTTGCAGCTCTCCAAATCTTGGAATTGACAGACGGGAAGTTACTATTTTTTCAATTTCTTCTGAAATACCATTAGCTTCATTACCCATAATAATGACTCCCTCTTTTGGTAATTCTGATTGATAAATATTTGCTCCGTCCATAAAGGTTCCAAAAACAGGCAGTTTAGTTTGAGCAAGAAAAGTTTTTAAGTCAATATAATTCACATTTACTCTGGTAATTGATCCCATTGTGGCCTGAACCACTTTTGGGTTGTAAATGTCGACTGTTTCTTTTGAACAAATTACTTGTTTAATGCCAAACCAATCACAAAGACGCAAAATAGTCCCCAGATTTCCGGGATCTCTGATATCGTCTAAAGCAATGATTAAACCAGAATTGGCAATAGCCTTTTCGGCCGGCATTTTGAAAACTGCCAAACAGGAATTTGGAGTCGACAAAGCACTTATTTTTTTCAGTTCTTGTTCATTAACAAGCGTTCGTTTTGAAGCATGAACCGTTTCAAAATCATTTAATGTGGTGTATAAATGTTCTAATTCAAAATTGGATTGCAGCAATTCTTGAATTACTTTTACTCCTTCAGCAAAAAATAATTGATTTGCAAAACGCTGCTTTTTTTGATGTAAACCTGAGATAAGTTTTATTTGGTTTTTACTAACCATAAAATAATGTACTTTTGAATTAAATATTAAAAAACACTTGAAAAATAATTCCACAAAAATAATAGCATTTCTTCTAATTGCAATACTTATTTGCGCTTGTAATGCCGTAAAAAGAGTTCCCGATGGAAAAAACCTTCTTGTAAAAAATAATATTCTGGTTAACGGAAAATCAACAAACGATGAAGTTGCAGCTAATCAGATGTACCAGAAACCAAATGGTAAACTTTTAGGCTACAAACTTAGATTAAACTTATACAATTTAGCCAATCTAAATCCGGATTCAACTTATCAGGCAAAATTCAAAAACAATCCCGGAAAGTACGAACGAATGTCTAAAATTTTCTCTGCAAAACAAGTAGACCGACTTGGCCAGTCTTTTTATTACAAAGGAATTCATGAGTTTCTAAAAAATACCGGTGAACCTCCCGTAATTATCGACACTGCAAAAACAAAAAAATCATTGCTGCGTTTAAAATATTATTATTTCAACAATGGTTTTTTTAATGTTCAGACAGGTTACACCATTGATACTGTTGGTAAAAAAAGAGCTGCAATTAATTACAACATTACAACAGGTCCAGCTTATAAATTAGACACCATCAGTACTAATATAACAACTCCTGCATTAGATTCATTATATAAAACCAGTAATGAACCTTCTTTACTAAAATCCGGAAATCAATACAAAACTACCGATTTTGAAGAAGAAAAAAACCGTATTACGACTTATTTCAGAAATCACGGTGCTTATTACTTTCAGCCTACTTATGTAACTTTCGATATTGATACCATTGGCAAAAAGAATCAGGCCAATGTAAGATTAAATATCAGCAATAATATTATTCAGGGAAGAGATTCAAGCCGAACTGAACCTTTCAAATTATATACTATCAGTGATGTAAATATTTATACGGATTATTCTGCCGCAAATGCAAAGAAAAAACCAACTGACAGTACAACTTACAACAACTTTAATCTTTACAGTTACAAAACACTAAAGTACAAGCCGCGTGCTATTACAGATGCTATTTTTATTACCAAAGGGAGTACTTTTGCCGATTTCAGAACCACTCTTTCTTCCCGATATTTAAATAATCTGAAGATTTTCAACTATCCATCTATTCAGTACGAAGTTGATAAAAGAGATTCTACAGCGCAATCTCTTATCGCAAATGTTTATTTGACTCCAAGAAAAAAATACAGTTTCGGAGCTACTTTTGACGTTACACATTCTAACATTCAGGATTTCGGAATTGGAGCAAGTATTTCAGAGACCATTCGAAATGTATTCAATCGTGCCGAGACTCTGGAAATTTCAGCCCGCTTAAATATCGGTTCTTCGAGAGATATGGCAAATCCTAACAATAATTTCTTTAATGTTTCGGAATATGGTCTGGATATGAAATTAAATTTCCCAAGGATTCTTTTCCCTTTTGGAACTGAGAAAATTATTCCAAAAAGTATGATTCCGTATACCTCTATAACTTCGGGTTTTTCGAAACAGCGAAATATTGGTCTGGACAAAGAAAACTTTACAGGAGGTATTTCATATAACTGGACTCCAAAACGTCACAATACAGCAAAACTGGAATTATTAAATGCACAATTTGTTCGTAATCTGAATCCGGATAATTATTTTAATGTCTATACTTCTTCTTATGATGATTTAAATAATATTGGAAAAGACTATAATGTTAACCCTGCCAACTGGGGAGACACAACAGAACAGCAACAGAATAAAAATCTAACTATACCTAAAGGAACTGCAGGATTTACCAATGACGTATTAACTGGAGGAACAACCTTAACACCAGGTAATTCTCAATATCAGGAAGTTTCAAGTATAGAAGAAAGAAGAATCCGTTTGACCGAAAACGACTTTATCTTGGCGACCAGTTATTCTTTTACCAAAACAACCAAAAAAGATCTTGCCGACAATAATTTCTATCAATTCAGAACTAAAATTGAATCTGCAGGAACTTTGTTGTCAGCGGTTTCAGCAATTGGAAATTTACCAAAGAACTCCAGAGGAAACTACGAGATTTTTAACTTAGAATATTCTGAATACATAAAAACAGAGTTTGATTATATCAAACTCTGGGATTTTGGAAAAGAAAAAGTTTTGGCTGTTAGAAGCTTCTTTGGAATTGCAATTCCGTTTGGAAATTCCAATTATATTCCGTTTTCACGAAGTTATTATGGCGGAGGTTCAAATGACAACCGTGCTTGGCAACCATATGCTTTAGGACCAGGAAGCACCAACGCAGTGAATGACTTTAACGAAGCAAATATGAAAATCGCAGCGAGTCTTGAATATCGTTTCAAAGTTTTTGGAGATGTTAAAGGGGCGCTCTTTGCAGACGCCGGAAATATCTGGAATGTACTCGATAATGTGACAGATCCAAAAGCAAAATTTGACAACTTAAACGATTTAGAAGAAATTGCTTTAGGAACAGGATTTGGATTACGATACGATTTAAGCTTTTTTGTTATTCGTTTAGATTTAGGCTTTAAGACTTATAATCCGGCACATGACAAAGGAGAGCGATGGTTTAAAGAATACAATTTTGGACACTCGGTTTTAAATTTTGGTATAAATTATCCGTTCTAATGGTATTTAATTCTTATTTTTGCAACCTAAAAACTAAAAACAACTATAAAAAAAATTACAATGGCACACAACATTAAACCAGGAGTAGCTACAGGAGATCAAGTACAAGAGATCTTTAATTATGCGAAAGAGAAGGGTTTTGCTCTTCCAGCAGTAAACGTTACTGGATCTAGCACAATTAATGGAGTTCTTGAAACTGCAGCAAAACTAAACGCGCCAGTTATCATTCAATTTTCTAACGGTGGAGCACAATTCAACGCTGGAAAAGGATTATCAAATGCAGGTGAAAAAGCAGCAATCGCGGGAGGAATCGCAGGAGCAAAACACATTCATACTTTGGCAGAAGCTTACGGTGCAACTGTAATCTTACACACTGACCACTGCGCAAAAAAACTTTTACCTTGGATTGATGGTTTATTAGATGCTTCTGAAAAACACTTCGCAGAAACAGGAAAACCATTATTCAGTTCTCACATGATCGATTTGTCTGAGGAGCCAATCGAAGAAAACATCGAGATCTGTAAAGAATATTTAGCTAGAATGAGCAAAATGGGCATGACATTGGAAATCGAACTTGGTATTACAGGTGGTGAAGAAGATGGTGTTGACAACTCTGATGTTGACAGCTCAAAATTATATACTCAACCAGAAGAAGTAGCTTATGCTTACGAAGAATTATCTAAAGTGAGCCCTAAATTTACTATAGCTGCTGCTTTTGGAAACGTTCACGGTGTTTACAAACCAGGAAACGTAAAATTAACTCCAAAAATCTTAAAAAATTCTCAGGATTTCGTACAAAACAAATTCAACACAGGACACAATCCAGTTGACTTCGTTTTCCACGGAGGTTCAGGTTCTACACTTGAAGAAATCAGAGAAGGAATTAGCTACGGAGTTATCAAAATGAACATCGATACAGATTTACAATTTGCATACACTGAAGGTATCCGTGATTATATGGTTAAAAACCTTGACTATTTGAAATCTCAAATTGGTAACCCAGAAGGTCCGGATGCTCCAAACAAAAAATACTACGATCCAAGAAGATGGGTTCGTGAAAGCGAAGTAACATTCAACGCAAGACTTGAACAAGCTTTTGCTGATTTAAATAACGTAAACACGTTATAAAAAAGTAATCAGTGTACAGTTTTAAGTGTTCAGTTTGAATACTTAAAACTGAATACAACTGAACACTGAAATTTTATTACTGAACACTGAATACTAAAAGAAATGGCTTGGTTTAAAAGACAAGAAAAAGGGATTACGACCGCTACTGAAGACAAGATGGACGTTCCGAAAGGGTTGTGGTACAAATCTCCTACTGGAAAAATTATTGATGCTGACGAATTAGCGAGAAATTTGTTCGTGAGCCCTGAAGATGATTTTCACGTTCGAATTGGAAGCGCAACCTATTTTGAAATTTTATTCGACAACAACGAATTTGTTGAGTTGGACAAAAACATGACATCAAAAGACCCTCTGCACTTTGTGGATACAAAGAAATACGCAGACCGTTTGAAAGATGTAATGGAAAAAACTCATCTAAAAGACGCTGTACGTACAGGAGTAGGAAAATCTAAAGGAAGAGAACTTGTAATTTGCTGTATGGATTTCGCTTTTATTGGTGGATCTATGGGAGCTGTTGTGGGTGAGAAAATTGCAAGAGGTATTGATCACGCAATCAAAAATAAACTACCTTTTGTTATGATCTCTAAATCTGGCGGAGCTCGTATGATGGAAGCTGCTTATTCTTTAATGCAATTAGCAAAAACTTCTGTAAAACTGGCTCAATTAGCTGAAGCTAAATTACCTTATATCTCTCTTTGTACAGATCCAACAACCGGAGGAACAACTGCATCATATGCTATGTTAGGAGACATTAACATCTCTGAACCAGGCGCTTTGATTGGTTTTGCTGGTCCACGTGTTGTTCGCGATACTACAGGAAAAGATTTGCCGGAAGGTTTCCAAACTGCTGAGTTCTTATTAGAGCACGGTTTCTTAGACTTTATCACGCCGAGAAAAGAATTGAAAGATAAGATCAACTTATATATCGATTTGATTCAAAATAATGATATTAGAAAATAGTATTACACTATTTTTAAACACAAAATCCCAAGAAGCAATTTCTTGGGATTTTTTTTATATATTTATTTTAAATCTGACTTTCTATGAAAAGAGTTTTTATTGGGTTTGTGATTTGTTTGCTTCTTTTGAACTGTGCTAAAAAAGAGGAAAAAGCTATTATTAAAAACAAACCTTATATCATCTCCTATGAGGATAAAGAACTTGAAAAATATTACGATTCATTAGCAGTACATCCTCCATCAACAAAAGGATTTTTCTATGGAGAAAGCCAATTAATAATTGACAAAAAAGGAAATTTATATTTTTATCAAAGAGAGCACTTTTTGGCATTATGCAGTTATGGCAGTGAAAATGATACTCTTCCTCATTTTTTACATTTAGAACCAAAAGACATTATTAGAATTCCACCTAAAAATTTAACTGATTTTCTTTCAGAAAATATCTTAGTTAAAGAAAAAAACAGACAGATTTTAATTATTGCTTCTCAAAACGACACCATTAAAAATCCATCATTTTTTGAATTCTTAAACACGAAAAATATCGGCACTTACTTTATTCGAAGAACTACTCAAGAAGAAGACACTGTTTTAAGATATAAAAACAACCAAAGCAGACATGTCTATTACTACCCTGATTCAATCAAATGGGATAAAACAAAGATTAAACTTCCAAACAACAAATAAGAATATGTGCCGTTCCTCGGAACTTATAAATCTTGTGGTTTCATTTCTCAACGGATTAAAAATCCGTTGCTGCAAAATGATTCATTCCTACGGAATTTTATTAAACAAAACTTAGCAACTCAGTATCTAAGAATCTTAGTATCTTAAAAAAAACTACATCCCTGTTCTAATCGCCTCAACAGGATCAAGATTCGCAGCAGAAATCGCAGGAAGAATTCCGGAAACCAAACCAATCAAAGCCGCCAAGCCAGTTCCTAAGAGAATATTTTTCAAACTTAATACAAATTCAAAGTCCAGTAATTTTGTTAAACCAATGGCAATTCCCCAAACCATCAAAAGACCGATAATTCCACCAATAACAGATAAAATTATAGCTTCAAACAAAAATTGAAATAAGATAAATTTGTTTTTCGCTCCTAATGACTTTTGAATTCCGATAAGATTGGTTCTTTCTTTTACTGAAACAAACATAATATTAGCAATTCCGAAACCACCAACCAAAAGAGAAAATCCACTAATAATCCAGCCTACGAAATTCATTTGCCCCAAAATACCATCAATAAAGTCCGTAAATCCGGAAAGCACATTAATGAAAAAATTATCCATTTCCCCTGCTTTTATCCCACGTATAGCACGCAGTTTTTGTGCAATTTCCGCTTTGTAAGCATCCATATCGACACCTTTCACCGGTTTTAAAACAATCACCGGAGTCATAGCATCACTGTCTCCATACATTCGTCGCAGAAAATTAGCCGGAAGATAAACCGAAGTATCATTACTGTCTCCAAAAAAACCGGCACCTTGTTTGGCGATAACTCCAATTACGGTAAAACGCTGACCGTATAAACGAATATTTTTCCCAAGCGGATCAGTTGCTCCAAAAAGTCCTTCTGCAATGTCATAACCCAAAACAATAACTGCGGTTCCTGAATTAGATTCTGATTCGTTGTAAAATCTTCCTTTATCAAAACTTAATCCGTCAATATCGACCATTTCGCTTGACGCAGGAATAATATTTACATCACTGACTGTTTTGGAATCGTATTTCAAAGTTTCTCTATTTACGAAAAGCTGATATCCTACCTGATCCGTATCATTCATTGAATTTTTTAAACCGATATATTCATCGTATTTTACGTTTGGAAACTGCTCTCTTTTCCATTGTGGAATTTCAGATGGACCAAAGCAGAATTTCATTAAATAAATCGTATTTTTATCTAAACTGCTCAAATCTTTAGAGATTTTTTTGTCAAGAGAATCAACAGCAGCCAAAACAGCGATAATTGAAAAAATACCAATTGTTACACCCAAAAGCGACAACAACGTACGTAATTTATTATTTCGCAAAGCATTGATAGCAAAGCTTAGACTTTCTTTTAACAATCTTAAATAAACAAGCATATTTTTATATTTTTCAATAAAGTAAAATTCAATAATTTAAAATCAAAAACCTAATAAAAGTTAACTTACTCATCAGTAGATTTTTTTGGCATTTTGTTACATGATTTTTTTTTAAAATAACATATAAAAAAACTACTTTTGCAGTCTCAAAATCATAACTACACAATGAGCACAACAAAAAAAATACAATCGGCATTAATTTCTGTTTTTTCTAAAGATGGATTAGAACCAATTGTTAGAAAATTACACGAACAAAATGTAACACTTTATTCAACTGGAGGAACTGAAGATTTCATCAAAAACCTTGGTATTCCGGTAGTTCCTGTTGAAGATATTACTTCTTTCCCTGAAATTCTTGGTGGAAGAGTAAAAACATTACACCCTAAAATCTTTGGTGGAATTTTGAACCGCCAGGATAATGAAAGCGATGTTCAGCAAATGAAAGAATTTGACATTCCTCAAATTGATTTAGTGATTGTTGATTTATATCCTTTCGAAAAAACGGTTGCTTCGGGAGCAAGCGAACAAGACATTATTGAGAAAATTGATATCGGTGGTATTTCATTAATTCGTGCAGGTGCTAAAAACTTCAAAGACACTGTAATTGTTGCTTCGGTAAATGAGTACAGCTTACTTTTAGATTTGATTACAGAGCAAAATGGAGCAACAACTTTAGAAAACAGAAGATTGTTTGCTACTAAAGCATTCCATGTTTCATCTCACTATGATGGAGCAATTTTTAATTATTTCAACACAGACGAGACTATTTACAAAGAAAGCATTGCAAATGGTCAGGTTTTAAGATATGGTGAAAACCCTCATCAAAAAGGATTCTTCTTTGGAGATTTTGATGCAATGTTCAATAAACTTCACGGAAAAGAATTATCATACAACAATTTGCTTGATGTTGATGCTGCAGTTAACTTAATCGCTGAGTTCAAAACTGACGGACCAACATTTGCTATTCTAAAACACAACAACGCTTGTGGTTTAGCTTCAAGAAAAACAATCAGTGAAGCTTATTTAGCAGCTTTGGCTTGTGATCCTACTTCAGCATTTGGAGGAGTGTTAATTTCTAATACTAAAATTGATTTAGAAACAGCTCAGGAAATCAACAAATTATTCTGCGAAGTGGTAATCGCTCCAGCTTATGATGATGAGGCTGTTACCGTTTTACAAGAGAAGAAAAATCGTATTATTTTAGTTCAAAACGAAGTAGAATTACCAGCTCGTCAAGTAAGAACTTGTCTTAATGGTTTGTTAATTCAGGACAGAAATAATATTACGGATAATAAAGAGCATTTAAAAACCGTTACCATTACAGAACCTACTGCTCAGGAGATCGAAGATTTGATCTTTGCTTCTAAAATCTGCAAGAATACAAAATCAAACACAATCGTATTTGCAAAGAACGGAACATTGATTTCATCCGGTACAGGTCAGACTTCAAGAGTTGATGCTTTAATTCAGGCAGTTGACAAAGCAAAAGCATTTGGATTTGACTTAAATGGAGCTTCGATGGCAAGTGATGCATTTTTCCCATTTCCGGACTGTGTAGAATTAGCCAAAAAAGCAGGAATAACTGCTGTAATTCAGCCAGGAGGTTCGATAAAAGACGAATTAAGCATAAATTATTGCAATGAAAATAATCTTGCAATGGTATTTACTGGAACTCGTCATTTTAAACATTAATTTGTTTAACTTTGTTCGATAAATAATTTATAACATTTTAAACCCCTAAAAAACTTATGGGATTTTTTGATTTCATGACCGAGGATATTGCAATAGACCTTGGTACCGCAAACACTTTAATCATTCATAATGATAAAGTTGTTATTGACAGCCCCTCTATCGTAGCACGCGACAGAGTTTCAGGCAAAATCATCGCTGTTGGTAAAGAAGCCAACATGATGCAAGGTAAAACACATGAAAATATCAAGACCATAAGGCCTTTGAAAGATGGTGTAATTGCCGATTTTGATGCTTCGGAAAAAATGATCAACATGTTCATTAAAAGCATTCCTGCATTAAAAAAGAGAATGTTTACTCCAGCTTTAAGAATGGTAGTTTGTATTCCGTCCGGAATTACAGAGGTTGAAATGCGTGCTGTAAAAGAATCTTGTGAGCGTGTAAACGGAAAAGAAGTTTATTTGATTCACGAACCAATGGCCGCTGCAATCGGTATTGGAATCGATATCATGCAACCAAAAGGAAACATGATCGTAGATATCGGAGGTGGTACTACTGAAATCGCTGTTATCGCTTTAGGTGGAATTGTATGTGACAAATCTGTAAAAATTGCAGGTGACGTTTTCACAAATGACATCGTTTATTACATGCGTACACAGCACAACTTATTTGTTGGAGAAAGTACTGCTGAGAAAATCAAAATTCAAATTGGAGCTGCTATCGAAGATTTAGATGGTCCGCCAGAAGATATGTCAGTTCAGGGTAGAGATTTGCTTACAGGGAAACCAAAACAAGTAGATGTTTCTTACCGTGAGATTGCAAAAGCATTAGACAAATCTATTCAGCGTATTGAAGATGCGGTAATGGAAACATTATCTCAGACTCCGCCTGAGTTAGCTGCCGATATTTATAACACTGGTATTTATTTAGCTGGTGGAGGATCTATGTTGAGAGGTCTTGACAAACGTATCTCTCAAAAAACAGATTTACCAGTTTATATTGCAGAAGATCCATTAAGAGCTGTTGTTCGCGGTACCGGAATGGCTCTTAAAAACATTGCAAAATTTAAAAGTATCTTAATCAAATAAGATTCAAAATAACAATCAATTTACTTTATAAGGATCAAATTTTCAATATTTGATCCTTATAAAACTTGAAACCATAAAGCATATCCTGAAACAAAATAACCAGACAAGAAATGCAGCAAATATTTAATTTCATTATAAGAAACAGTAATCGATTGCTGTTTTTGCTGCTTTTAGGTATATCGTTAGGACTCACAATTCAATCACATTCCTTTCACAGAAGCAGAGTAATCAGTTCTGCTAATTTTTTAAGTGGCGGTGTTTACGAAAGAATCAATCGTGTAAATGAATACTTGAATTTAAGAGCAGAAAACGACGAACTTGTACTTGAGAACGCAAGATTAAAAAGTCTTTTATTCAACAAAGAAGACACTACAAAACCACCTACACCAGACAGTATAAAAGGTGTAAAACCTTCGGATATTATTGTATCTAAGGTTATTCATAACTCCTATAATACTCACGAAAATTATATCACTTTAAACTCCGGAAGTAAAGATGGAGTTAAGCAAGATATGGGAGTAATCAACAGTTTAGGAATTGTTGGAGTTATTGATAATACGTCACCAAACTACTCGACTGTTGTTAGCATTCTGAACATGAAATCGCATATTAATGCGAAGATTAAAAAATCAAATCATTTTGGTTCTTTAACATGGAATGGAAAAAGCACAGGATATGTACAATTAGAAGATGTGCCTAGATTAGCTTCTATCAGAAAAGGTGACACTATTGTTACCGGTGGTCAATCTGTAATTTTCCCTGAAGGAATTAATATTGGAACAGTAGACATAGTGTACAAAAAAGAAGGTACTAGTTTTTATGTTATAAAAGTGAAATTGTTTAACGACATGACCAATTTAGGACACGTTTATATCATTAAAAGTAAAGGAAGAGAAGAACTTATTAATTTAGAAAACAAAAGCAAAGAGAAAGATGAATAGCGCTTTGTTGGTAAATATTTTTCGATTTATTATGCTGCTGGCAATTCAGATTGTTATTTTCAACAATATGAATTTCTTAGGATACATAAGTCCTTTTCCGTATATCTTATATATCATTTTATACCCTGTAAACAGTAATAAAGCAGGCCTTATAATCTCTAGCTTTTTACTTGGATTAATGATGGATATGTTTTGTAATTCCGGAGGAATACACGCAACTGCGTGTGTAATTCTGGCTTATTACAGACCCTATATTTTCAAGTTTTCGTTCGGACTTAGTTACGAATACCAAACTATAAAATTAAACGAATCTTTAACACCAGAGCGATTTTCATTTATTCTGGTCTCGGTTTTAATGCACCATATTGTATTGTTTGTGCTTGAAGCATTTCAATTCAAATTCATCTGGGATATTTTACTCCGAACCTTATTTAGCTCAATATTTACTATAATCACCTCCATAATAATAATTTATCTTATTAAGCCCAATAAACGATGAGAAAAGTTCTGCTGCCCACTATAATTATTATTGCAGCATCTTTGCTAGTGATTAGGATCTTTTACCTGCAAATTATTGACGATTCCTTCAAACTGAAATCAGAAAGTAATGCGATAAAAAAAGTCTACGACTATCCTGAAAGAGGCTACATCTACGATAGACACGGGAAACTTCTTGTGGCTAATCAGGCTTCTTATGACATCATGGTTATCCCAAGAGAGGTAAAAAAAGATTTAAATATTGCAGAATTCTGTGCACTTTTGAACATTACTGAGGAAGACTATCATAAGCGTATTGAAAAAGCAAAAGTGTACAGCCCAAGACTTCCATCTGTATTTTTATCACAATTGAATAAGAATGAATTTGCTGCTTTTCAGGAAAAAATCAGAAAATATGATGGTTTCTATTTCCAAAAAAGATCTCTTCGCGATTATGAAGTAGATTATGGAGCTAATATTTTTGGTTCTATTACCCAGGTAAATGAAAATCAAATTGCAAAAAATCCATACTATAACAGTGGAGATTTGATTGGAAGACAAGGCGTAGAAGAAAGTTATGAAGAAATATTGCGCGGTATTAAAGGCGTTAAATACATTCAAAAAGACAAATATAACAGAGAAATTGGTTCTTATAAAGAAGGGCGATATGATACGATTGCCGTTGCCGGAGAAGATATCAATTTAACTATTGATGCCGAACTTCAAAAATATGGCGAGGAATTAATGATTAATAAAAGAGGTGGAATCGTTGCGATTGAGCCAAAAACTGGTGAAATTTTAGCACTTGTTACCGCTCCATCTTACGATCCCGGAATTTTAGTGGGAAGACAAAGGTCTAAAAACTATACGCTTTTATATAATGATTCTATAGCAAAACCACTGTACGACAGAGGATTGCTGGCCGAATATCCTCCAGGCTCTCCTTTTAAGATTTTGACTGGTTTGATTGCACTTCAGGAAGGCGTTGTAAACGAACAAACGACTTTTATGTGCCATCACGGTTTTAGTTATGGTGGAGGTCGTTTTATGAAATGCCACGGTTTTGGACCACATCAATTACATAACGGAATTTACAATTCCTGTAATACTTATTTCGGTCAAGCTTACATGCTTACCATCAATAAATATAAAGATCCGGGGCAAGCTGTTGATGTTTGGAGCGGTCACGTAAAAAGTTTTGGATTAGGACAGTTTATGGGATATGATTTGCCTACCGGAAAAAGAGGAAATATTCCGACTTCTAAAACCTACAAAAGGATTTATCCTAACGGAGGATGGAGAAGTTCAACCATTGTATCGAATGCAATTGGCCAGGGAGAGGTTTTGATGACTCCTATTCAGTTAGCCAATATGATGGCGACTGTAGCCAATCAAGGATATTACTATACACCTCATATCATTAAAAAGATTGAAGGGGAGAAAATAGACGAAAAGTTCACTACAAAGCATGTCACTACCATTGATCAAAAATATTTCCCGCCGGTTATCAGTGGATTATTTGATGTTTATAATAAAGGTACGGCTTACGCGCTTCGAGTAGAAGGAATTGATATTTGCGGAAAAACAGGAACAGCAGAGAACTATGCCAAAATAAACGGAAAAAGAGAAAAGCTTAAAGACCACTCTATTTTTGTTGCTTTCGCACCAAAAGATAATCCGAAAATTGCGATTGCCGTTATGATTGAAAACGGAGGTTTTGGAGCAACAGTCGCGGGTCCGATTGCGAGTTTAATGATTGAAAAATATCTAAGAAACAAAATTACAAGAACCGACTTAGAAACGAGAGTATTAAATAAAAGCTTAGTTGCTGAATATGCAAAATTAGGCGGAATGAATGAAGCGAGCAAAATCGAATCGGTACCAAAAGATTCTGTTTTACAAGCAAAAATTATAAAACCAAAAGCGCCTGTTACAGTAACGCCAAAAACGGAAATTAAAAAAACAGCAGTAGACACTACTAAGAAAAACTAAGAGAGAGTATTTCAAATGAAAAATCAAAGTGTAAAAAATAATATTGACTGGATAAGTGTCTTTATCTACATTGCGCTGGTAGTTTTAGGTTGGCTGAATATTTATTCGTCTTCCCTATTATCAACAGATGGAACTTATCAAAAACAGCTTATTTTCATTGGCTGTACAATTCCTTTGATATTTGTTGTACTTTTTGTTGATGGTAAATTTTACGAAAAATACGCCAGTATTATCTTTGGAGTTTCACTATTATCGCTGGCAGGACTGTTTATTTTTGGAAAAACAATTGCCGGACAGCGATGCTGGTATGCTATAGGAAGTTTTACTTTACAGCCTTCGGAGTTTGCCAAAGCTGCAACGTCATTAGCTTTAGCTAAATACTTAAGTGACACACAAATTAACCTGAAAGAAACCAACAGACAGATTCAGGCTTTAGCAATTATGCTTTTGCCCGTAATGTTGATTCTACCACAACCAGATCCTGGAAGTGCTTTAATTTACAGTGTCTTTCTTTTGGTTTTATATAGAGAAGGACTACCTTCCTGGTATGTATGGACAGCTTTTATTACCATTGTACTTTTCGTTCTTACATTAGTCCTGGAACCTTATGTAGTTATTATTATAGCCTTTGTGGTTTTGGCAATTATCTATTTCAAAGGAAGAGTTGTTGACAGAAATCTGTTATTAAGCGCTATCTTATTAGCTTTAATTTCCGGTTTTGTTTTCTCTGTTGATTATGTTTTCGATAACGTCTTTAAACAACACCATAGAGACCGTTTCAATATTTTATTGGGAAAAACAGTCGACATGAAAGGTATTGGGTATAATACCAATCAGTCTGAAATTGCGATTGGATCCGGAGGATGGATTGGAAAAGGCTTCCTAGAAGGAACACAAACCAAAGGAGGCTTTGTTCCGGAACAACATACCGATTATATCTTTACAACTGTGGGCGAAGAATGGGGATTTGCAGGCTCTTTGACCGTTATTGTACTTTTTGTGTCATTGCTTCTTAGAGTTATTTATTTGGCCGAAAGGCAAAAAACAAAATTCAGCCGGGTCTATGGTTATTGTGTTGCAGGGATTCTCTTTATACACTTCTTTGTAAACATTGCCATGGTAATTGGAATTTTCCCTACAATTGGGGTTCCTCTTCCCTTCTTTTCTTACGGAGGATCCGGACTTTGGGGATTTACAATATTGTTGTTCATTTTCCTTAAAATGGATGCCAACAAAGTAAATGAATGGTAATTTAGAAAAGATTCAATTCTTAAAAAATTCCAAATTCCAAGCTGAACTTTGCTTGCTACGGGGATTTTTAACCGATAAGCTCTAATTAATTATAAAATAAGAAAATATACCATAAAAAAAATCCGAAGTTTAAGCTTCGGATTTTTTTATTTCTTTAATTATATCTGTTCGTTTGGTCTCTTTTTTAAAAGCTTTAATAAGACCGGGAATGTTGATATTATGATGATTATTATAATGATATATTCTATGTGTTTTTTCAAATCTATTCCTTGTTTCAGGAAGACACCATACAAATAATGTCCTGCAAAGATTAAGATGAACGACCAAAGGAAAGAACTTAAGATATTATAAAACATAAACTTCTTTTTGTCCATCGAAACTATTCCTGCAACTATCGGAGCGAATGTTCTGAAAATTGGAAGGAAACGAGCATAAATGATTGCTTTTCCACCATATTTCTCAAAGAAATCTTTTGACTGAAGCAGGTATTTTTTCTTAAACCAAAAAGTATCTTCTTTTTTAAATAAATAATAACCACTTTTGGCTCCAAACCAATATCCGGTCATGTTTCCTAAAACCCCCATTATTGCTACGGCTGTTGAAAGAAGAAACACATTAATAAAATCATTTGGAATATGAACAACATTCTCAATTAAATCACGACTATAAATACCAGCTAAAAAAAGCAAACTGTCTCCAGGCAGAAAGAAACCTGCAAAAAGTCCCGTTTCAGCAAAGACTATAAACAGCACAATAAACAACCCAATTTGAAAACCACCGACGCTTAAAGTAATATAAAATTCAGGGTTTAGTAACTGGGTCCATTCAAAATTATTCATAAAATGAGATTGGTTATTTTTATAAGTTTGTGAAAGTAACAATAATTTACCTCAACCGCAATAAAATGCAGTATTTTAAACATAAATTAACTATTAAAAAAAGCCCGGACATAGGTCCGGGCTTTTAGTTATAATTATTCTCTCACATACTTGCAGCAGCTATGAAGATTGTCATAATCTTCAGTTGTCGCTTTAATCTCTTTAGTATCATGACCTGCTTTTGCAACTGCTTTATTTAAATCCAAAGGAGAAGCTTTTTCTTCGTTTAGAATAACCGCAAGCTGATGAGAACTAATATCCCATGTAGCCATTTTAACTCCAGGAACACCATAAGCCGCTTTTTCAATACGTTTTTTACACTGCTCACAGTTACCGTTTACTTCAGTTGTGTATTTTAAATTTTTGTTCTTTTTAGTTTGAGCCTGCACCGAAAAACCAAAAAAAGCAATCATTGCTATTAAAAGTAATTTATTCATGTTATTAAATATTTATTGTTATTAAAATTGAAATTTTATATTGATATTGAAATTTTTATTGAAATTGTTATTTGATCTTAAATCGTAATCCTGCATAATACATTTGTCCAAAAATTGGCGCATATGCAACAGACGCATCAAAATTAGGTCCAAAAGGATTCTCTGCTCCTAAAATTGCTTTTTTCTGTTTATAGTTTCCAATATTTTCTCCTCCAATGTACACTTCAAAAACAGAAGAAAAAACACGAGTTACCTGTGCATTCATAACAGCATAAGCAGGAGAAAAATCAGGAAATTGATCTTCCTCAGGATTTGAAGCCGTATACGGCAATTGCTGTTTTCCTGACCAGTTATAAGTAAAATCAAACCTCCATTGCTTATCATCATTTAAAGTGGTTTCGTATTCCAGATTTCCTAAGAAACGATGTTTTGCCTGTAACGGACGCTGAAACGAACCTCTCAAATAATCCGTTTGGATATCGTAATATTTATAAGCTGTTCTCAAATTTAAATTATGAATCAATTCATAATTAAATTCTACCTGAAGACTATTTGCAAAAGAACTTCCTTTTAAATCATAAAACAAAACCTGCTGTGGACTCTGCATTACATCTACAACAGCCTGATTTTGGAAATCGGTTCTGTAGAAGTCAAAACCGGCGTCAGCATTTTTACCAAAAATCTTGAATTTCTGAGAAAAACTAATTCCATAGTTCCAAGCAATTTCCGGATTCAAACCGTATACTTTTCCACTCGAATCTAAAATTGAAAAAGTTCTTGAACTGGCAAAAAGCTGTTGGTTTTCGGCAAAAATATTAGCCGTACGCTTTCCTCTTCCAGCCGAAAAACGAATCACACCATTTTTCCACGGATTATATCTCATGTGTAATCTTGGTGTTACAAAGAAACCTAAACGATTATGATTATCAACCCTTCCGCCTAAAATCAAGCTAAAGTTATCTGTATTATCATAAGTATATTCAAAAAATGCTCCAACCGAATTATCGATTCTGCTGTAATCCACAACATTTACAAACTCTTGATACTGATCGTAAGTAAAGTTTAAACCCGTTGTAAACTTGTGCATCGTATTATTGATGATTGAATTGAAAATCAAATTAGAATAAAAACTATTTTGTCTGATATCGTAAAGATTTAAGCCAAAATAGGAATCTTGTTTATGACTATTAAAGGCATTTTGAAAACCAATACTCTGATATGGCATATCCTTGAATACATATCCAATTTTGGTTGAAATATCGAAACGTTCTGTATTAATTTCAGAACCCCAATAATTAGTTGTCCCGCGATCGTGATCTTTATCAAAATCCACTTCTCCAGTTTGTTTTTTATCATTCATATATCTGAAATTGATAAAACTAACCAAACCGCTTTCCGGATTGTAATATTGGTAACGATTCAAAACATTGATTTGCTTTCCTAACGGATTATCCAAAAATCCGTCATTATTCATATCGTTTTTTGCTACACGTGCATTTCCGTGAACAAATAAACTTGTGGCCCATTTATCAGATATCTTTTTATTGAAATGCGTATTTAATTCGAATCGGGAATCAGTTGAGCCATAAGCATTCAGAAAGAAAGGAATATCGTTTAATGGTTTTAAAAGTTCTGTATTGATCTGCCCCGAAATACTTTCGTAACCATTGATAACACTTCCTGCTCCTTTGGTAATCTGAACACTTTCAATCCATGTTCCAGGAGTAAATGATAGTCCGTAAGCTTGTGAAGCGCCACGTACAGAAGGAATATTTTCTTCTGTAATCATTAAATACGGACTGGTTAATCCAAGCATTTTAATTTGCTTAGTTCCCGTTAAAGCATCCGAAAAATTAACATCGATGGATGGATTGGTCTCAAAACTTTCTGCCAGATTACAGCAGGCCGCTTTTAGTAATTCTTTACTGGTAATAACAGATGTATTGGCTGTTACGGTGAAGGATTTTTTAATTCCTTTTTGTTTTTTATTGATTTTTACTTCCTCTAAATCTTCTTGCGAAAAAGCAGCAACAGAAAGCAAAAATGCCATAAAAAGCATTATATTTTTTTGCATAAAAAATGATTTTAATGTTGAATAGAATTACATTTTTAATCTTTGTTCGAAAACAAAAAACAATAAAAATGTAAACGCAAAGCCCAAACTAAGGCTTGCATTTTATCTTAAAACATTAAAATCAGGAATAGAAAATATACTGATGGTATAATTTGAATAAGGGGGGCGCATTTGCATCAGCGTAATAAGAAAGGGCTTCTTTCTTTTTAAAACCCGGAAGTTCTAAAAATACTAAAGGTTTGTAATCTTGCTGAACTGCTGGAAAATCAAATTGAAAAAAGAAAAACTTAAGCGTTGCATTATCTGATTTTTTCTCAATCTGAACGTGTTTATCTTTACAGCAGGAATTCTTTTTTTCTTTAGAACCGCAACATTTCTTTTCCACTACAGGTTTTGAAGTTGTATTTAAAGAAATAGAAGCGATTTTTCCGCCGCAATAGTGTACATCAAGAGCAAACCCAATATTGGAAACCAATAATAGGAATGCTAGAAATAGTCCTGTACACTTTTTTAAATTCATACTGCAAAACTATTCAAAAACTGCCGATAAAAAAACCAAAATAAATGTTATTTTTTAGATTGTTGAAGCTGATAATAAAATCCGGGAATAAAAAGTAATACTAAAACAGGCTGAATTACAAATCGTCGCACATAAAAAAGCAACCAGACCGAATCAGGAAAAAATTCCAGAATTATAAAAAATGCTCCTAACAATAGTACCAGAAAAAAACCGTAGACAATAAAACTGAATTTAAGAATATCCCGATTCTGAAACAATACATAAATTAGTAGCAGAGATAAAACAGAATTCAGGAAATAACGAAAAAAAAGTCCAAAAAAGAGTTTTAGACTATCAAATTTCGGAAAAGGTTTATTTGCAAAATCACCTTTAAAATAATTCAAAAAAGGATCATAAAATAATTGCGTCTCAAGACTTCTTACGAGAGCGAAACACAGTATTACGATTACCGCAATAAAAATCTGAAGTTTATTTTCTTTTAAGTTATCGAGCATATTTTGAAAATCTATTGATCCAGAAAATCCACAAAACAAATACATATCCGTAAATAATCAACGGAAATACAACTCCGTGAAGGAAATGGTTTTGTTCCGGAAAATTAAACAAAAGAACTGTTAGTACTGCAATTCTAATAACGTTCAGGATGTAAAGAGAAAAAACTCCAAATAATATAAACAGTAAGGTTTGTTTTAGTTTTCCCGAAAAAGCAGCCACAAAAGAAACAAAAAGAATCATAACACTAACTGCATTGCATCCTTCTGTTATAAGAGCTAAAAATTTACCATTGAGAGAAACTTTCATCCACGGATTTTGAGCACTTTTCTGAACAATTATATCGTAATTAAAAAGCTGCAATAATTGTTCTGTGTTCTTGCTAACAACTACAGTTATATTATCAAGATCATGTGCTTCAAAACTATTGAGATAGAATTTATAAAGTAATGTCAGAACAATGTACGTCAAGAAAAAGATCCCTACGAAAATCAAAAACGGTTTAAACTGGACGAAATATTTCTTCAAGAGATTTTTTTTTCAAATTTATGTATTTTTTGAGTTTAGCTTTAAATACTTTTGTATAAAATTTTCAAATCATGACATTTCAAGAATTACAACCAAAAATAAGCGCTATAGTATCTGATAACAATAAAGTTAGAGATGAAAAACTACTAGCTATCTGCCAATTATTAAACGAAAATGTAGATTACTATAATTGGGTAGGTTTTTATTTTGCCAACCACGAAAGTAAAACACTTCACTTAGGTCCTTATGTTGGGGCAGAAACAGATCATACGGTTATCCCTTTTGGAAAAGGAATCTGCGGACAGGTCGCAGAAAGCAATGCCAATTTTGTAGTCCCTGATGTTAAAGCTCAGGATAATTATATCGCTTGTAGCTTAACCGTTAAATCTGAAATCGTAGTACCACTTTTTGTAAATGGAGTAAATATTGGTCAGATCGATATTGACAGTCATGTTATTGATCCGTTTACGGAAGCTGATGAAAGATTTTTAGAATTCGTAAATCAGGAGGTTGCTAAATTATTCTAGAAGCCCTATTTTTAGTACAAAAAAATAGACCAGAATGAAAAAAAACATCTATATATTACTTTTTGTTATCATTTCAACTGGTCTATCCGCACAGATTAACATGGTCTCGAAAAAGATTTTCCTTGACTCATTAAATAGGGAAACCACTTCCCCAGATTACAGTTACACAAGAGTAATAACCAATTATTCTCAAAAAAGTGCCAGATATGTCATTACTGATTTCTACAAAAATGGAAGGAAGAAAATGACCGGCTCAACTCTGGACAGAGATATCCTGAAAAAGGACGGAGAATTTATTTGTTATTACAAAAACGGAACAAAAGAATCTGTTATCAATTATCTTGACGATCATAAATCCGGAAAAGAAATTAACTGGTACGAAAACCAAAACAAGAAGTCAGAGAAGCAAAATTTCTGGGATCCGAAAACAAAAAAGTCGCAAACCCTGATTCTTAATTACTGGAAGGAAGATAAAACCCAAACCGTAACTGACGGAAACGGAGAATATGAAGAAACTGAAGGTTCTATATCTCAAAAAGGTGAAATAAAAAACGGCTTAAAACAAGGTATTTGGCAAGGAAATGACGTGTCCAAAGATATTTCCTTTACCGATAGTTATGATAAAGGAATTCTAATTTCCGGAGTCAGTATAGATGCCAACAACGTAAAAACTACTTACTCTTCTTTGAGTGAAAAACAATCCGGGAAGAAGACTTCGAAGTCAAAATAACCAACTCTAAAATTTTCTTGATTTGTTAAACTCAACCCCTTGTTTATTTGTATTCAAAATATTACTTTGGCCTAATTTTTATTTCCAATCCTCCTATGAAACAAATTTTACGTATTTTATTTTTAGTTTTACTATCTACAAAAGCATTTTCACAAAACGCTGTAACTGCTAATAAGCTAATTTACTTAGATTCTATGTGGGTACCAAGTACTCAGGAAAATTATAAGTACACCAGACTTATTGAAGAATACTATTCTGATAAAAAAACTTACGTTTATAAGGACTATTACAAATCTGGAAAAATAAAATTTATTGCTACTACAACAGACCGAGATATTATGAAAATTGAGGGACAAGCTGTCTCTTACTATGAAAACGGGAATAAAAAATACACTGTCAACTATGTTAATTCAAAAAAATCCGGAAAAGAATTTAGCTGGTACGAAAATGGAAATATAAAATCTGAAATTGACTATCCTGAAGATAAAGAAGGCATAGTTGAGGGCAAAATAATTAACTTTTGGAACCCTGAAAAAGAACAAATTGTGACAGATGGAAATGGACAATACTCCTATAAAAGCGAAAATAGCGAAGAAGCGGGAGAAATAAAAAATGGTGAACCAGAAGGCACATGGAAAGGAAGTGATTTCAAGAGAAAATCCAGCTTTATTGAAATTTACAAAAAAGGAAAATTAATTTCTGGAATTACTACCGACTCTTTAAATACAAAACATTCGTATGGTACAAAATACCTTCAGCCAAGCCCTAAAAATGGAATAAGTTCGTTCTACAGTTATATTGGGAAATCAATGCGTATTCCTTTTGAAGCCAGAAAAGTTTCCGGAAAAATTTACATGACCTTTATAGTAGATGAAGAAGGGAATCTGGTAGAGCCAACAGTAATAAAAGGCGTTGGTTATGGTATCGATGAAAATGCCATACAATTGATTAAAGAAGCCCAAAAATGGAATCCCGGCAAGAACAGGGGAATTCCTGTAAGAGCTCTTTATAAATTGCCAATAACCATAATGGCAAAATAAAAATAGAAATTTAAACTTAAAAAAAGTACCTTCAAATCATTAAAACACAATTTTCTACACCTCTATTTTAAGATTCTTTTATTTTTGTTTGATTCTTTTGTTTTTTTAATCTAATTTTGCACCCGTCTTACAAAAGTTGTATGACATACATAAAAATCATTAAATAATATTGGAATGTATTTAACTAAAGAAAAGAAAGAAGAGATTTTCGCACAACACGGTGGTGCAACAAACACTGGAAGCGCAGAAGGTCAAATTGCATTGTTCACTTACAGAATTTCTCACTTAACTGAACACTTGAAAAAAAATCGTCACGATTACAACACTGAGCGTTCTCTTGTACTATTAGTAGGTAAAAGAAGAGCTTTGTTGGATTATCTGAAAAAGAAAGATATCAACAGATATCGTGAGATTATCAAAGTATTGAATATCAGAAAATAATCAATATAGAAAAGAGGTGCGAAAGTGCCTCTTTTTGTTTTTACATTACACGCATACTATTACAAGAAAAAAAGTTTGGTTTTTCATTGGGTTTTAGATAACAACAACTACACACAACAACAACTACAACACAACTAAAACCCATTGTATAATCAAAAGGAAAAAATTTATGATTCCACAATTATTTGTAGAAAAAATCGATTTAGGTGATGGCAGAAGCATCACAATCGAGACAGGACGTTTGGCAAAACAAGCTGATGGTTCTGTAGTAGTTAGAATGGGCGATACTATGATTCTTGCAACAGCAGTTTCAGCTCGCACATCAAACCCAGGCGTTGATTTTTTACCGTTAACGGTAGATTACCGCGAAAAATTCGCAGCAGCAGGTCGTTTCCCTGGAGGTTTCTTTAAAAGAGAAGCACGTCCAAGCGACAGCGAAATATTGACAATGAGATTAGTTGACCGTGTTTTACGTCCACTTTTCCCAGACGATTACCATGCTGAAACACAAGTTATGATTCAATTAATGTCTCATGACGAAACAGTTATGCCAGATGCTTTAGCTGGTTTAGCGGCTTCTGCAGCATTAGCAGTTTCAGATATTCCATTTTATAACTTAATTTCTGAAGTACGTGTTGCACGTATCGACGGAAAATTGGTTATCAACCCAAGTAGAGAAGAATTAGAAAAATCTGACATCGATATGATGATTGGAGCTTCTATGGATTCTGTAGCAATGGTTGAAGGTGAGATGAAAGAAATCTCAGAAGCTGAAATGATCGAAGCTATTAAATTTGCTCACGAGGCTATCAAAGTTCAAATTCACGCTCAATATCGTTTACAGGAAGCTTTTGGTAAAAAAGAAATCCGTACTTACGAAGGAGAGAGAGAAAACGAAGAAATTTACGCAAAAGTAAAAGCAGCAGCATACGATAAAATCTATGCTATTGCAAAAGTTGGTTCAGCTAAACACGAAAGAGGTGCTGCATTTGCTGAAGTAAAAGAAGAAGTAAAAGCTTTATTTACGGAAGAAGAATTAGCTGCTGATGGAGATTTAGTTTCTAAATATTTCTACAAAACCAACAAAGAAGCTGTTCGTAACGTTGTTTTAGAATTAGGCGTTCGTTTAGATGGTAGAAAAACTACAGACATCAGACCAATTTGGTGTGAAACTGATTATTTACCAAGAGTTCACGGTTCTTCTTTATTTACACGTGGAGAAACTCAAGCTTTGGCTACAGTAACTTTAGGAACTTCTAGAGAGGCTAACCAAATCGACTCGCCTAGCGAGCAAGGTGAAGAAAAATTCTACTTACACTATAACTTCCCTCCTTTCTCTACTGGTGAAGCAAAACCACTAAGAGGAACTTCAAGAAGAGAAGTTGGTCACGGTAACTTAGCTCAAAGAGCGTTAAAAAATATGATTCCTGCAGATTGTCCTTACACAATCCGTGTTGTTTCTGAGGTTTTAGAATCTAATGGTTCTTCTTCTATGGCAACAGTATGTGCTGGAACAATGGCTTTGATGGATGCCGGAGTTCAAATGGTAAAACCAGTTTCTGGAATTGCTATGGGATTGATTACTGACGGTGAGAAATTTGCTGTATTGTCTGATATTTTAGGAGATGAAGATCACTTAGGAGATATGGACTTTAAAGTAACCGGAACTGCTGATGGAATTACAGCTTGCCAAATGGATATCAAAATCGAAGGATTACGTTATGATATCATGGAACAAGCATTAGCTCAGGCTCGTGATGGACGTTTACATATTTTAGGAAAATTAACTGAGACAATCGCTACTCCAAGAGCAGACGTTAAAGCTCATGCACCAAAAATCATTACCAGAACTATTCCTGGAAACTTTATTGGAGCATTAATTGGACCTGGAGGAAAAGTAATTCAGGAATTACAGAAAGCTACAGGAACTACTATCGTTATTAACGAAGTTGACGAGCAAGGAGTTGTTGAAATCTTAGGAACTGATCCTGAAGGTATCAAAACTGTATTAGCTAAAATTGATGCTTTAACTTTCAAACCTCAAATGGGAGAAGCTTACGAAGTTAAAGTAATCAAAATGTTAGATTTCGGAGCTGTTGTAGAATATACTGCTGCACCAGGAAACGAAGTACTACTTCACGTATCTGAATTGGCTTGGGAACGTACTGAAAACGTTGCTGACGTAGTTAAAATGGGAGATGTTTTCCAAGTGAAATACTTAGGAATTGACCCTAAAACTAAAAAAGAAAAAGTGTCTAAAAAAGCGCTTGTTCCAAGACCTCCACGTGAGGAGAAAAAAGAGTAATCAGATCTTAGTTTACTAAAGGTTTATTCATAGAAAACCCCAATTCATTATTGAATTGGGGTTTTTAAGTTTTATTCTTTTGGATTTCCCATTTTTTGCAAATGTTTAAAATGGGAAAACATCATTTCAAATAACGTTTTATGATGATAAGGTTGTTTGTATTCTTTTGTTGTTTCTTCAATTATGTTATTAATTTCACTATAATTGGTATGGCAGATATTCGGAAAAAGATGATGCGCAGCATGACAGTTGGATCCACCACTTAAAAATCTTGCCCAGCTCTTATTGGCATCCCAGTCGCAACTTGTATAAAGCTGATGAACTGCCCAAGTATGTTCTAAAAATTCTCCTTCAGGCTGCGGATAATCTGCCCCATCAAAGAAATGTGTTCCTACCAGCATTATAATAAAAACCATCGAAGTAAAAGCACTTGCCGTTAGAAAAGTCACAACAATGAAAGACCAGGAAAAGTGAGCATATAATAATGGAAAAATTAATACGAGAGAAAAATAAAATACTTTATACAGTAAAAATCTAAAGTAAAGTTCAAGTTTAGAAACTCCTCTTTTCATCCAGTCATATTCGTTTGAAAACAAATAGACCCAGTCACTCATAAAAACAGAATGTAACAGCGTAAACATATAAACAAATGGCGCATAATAAGCCTGGTACTTATGTTTTGGCTTCCATGGATGCGTTGGACTCAATCTCAAAAATGGATTTTTATCGATATCAATATCACTTCCTTCAACATTTGCATACAAATGATGTGAACGAATATGCCTCAAACCCCAAAGCAATGGATCTATTCCAACCGTTAGAAAACTAAAAAAGTGCAAAACTGAATTTGCCTTTTTATTTTTGAATGCCGTATTATGAGAGGCATCGTGACCAAAACTAAATCCGATAAGCAATCCGGCTAGCTGAAAAATTACATACAATATCCAAAAATGCATTTTACTTACCGAATCCAAAAAAAGCAATGAATAAGAAGAATAACAAATAAAAGTCCAAAACAGACCTTTAAACCAAAATCTGGCATCGCCGTGAGAAATAGTTTTATGCTTTAGTTTCTCATGCACTTTCTCTTTTAATGCCGTAAAAAATACCTTCTCTTCTTCTGATTTATTAAAATATTTAGCTTTCATAAAAGTGTCTTTTTAAAAAATTACAAGGCAAACCTATTGCATTTATCGCATTTCAATTTGCGCAAAGTGATGGAAATTTTTATTAATTTTGCGATTATCGCAAAATATGAAATCACAGGAATTATTTTTAAAAGCCATCAAACAGAAAATACCTCAATCCATTTCTTTGATTGATGAAATTGCCGCTGTTTTAGAAATTAGCTATGATGCTTCATACCGAAGAATTTCAGGCAAAAGCAAATTTTCTATTGATGAAACAATTAAACTGGCTAATCATTTCAATATTTCTTTAGATAATTTATTTTCGAAAAAGGGAAAGGTAATTGTTGAGAAAACAATTGAAATCGAAAACTTAAAAGACATGCTTCAGTATTTCAAATCATCTGCAGAAAATATAGAAGCATTAACAAAAAATAAGAAAACAAAGTTATTTTATTCTGCTAAAGACATTCCGCTGTTTTACTTTATGGACGGAACCATACTCTCAAAATTTAAAGCATTTGTCTGGCTTAATCTTTTAAATTCCAGTCAAAAGAAAACCTCATTTGAAAATTTTGTAATCGATGAATCTTTTACAGAATACATGCAAAAATTAAAAAAGATATACGAGAACACAATCGTAAATGAGGTATGGAACGACACGACCATAAACAGCAGTCTACAACAAATTCTTTATTTTTATGAAGCCGGCCTTTTGAGTTTAAAAAGTGCAAATGCTCTTTGCACAGACCTTAAAAGAATTATTGAACTAATAAAATCAAAATGTAACGAACCAAACGAAAGATTCTCTATTTATTACAACGAACTCATACTATTAAACAATAATATGCTCATAGAAACTGACGAGAAATTAACCATGTTTGTTCCTTATACACTTTTAGGCTATTTCATTACAGACAACGAAGACAGCTGTAAAAATGTCCATCAGTTTTTTAAGCAACAAATTCTCAACTCAATTCCTTTAGCTCAGTCCGGTATAAAAGAACAGCATCTTTTCTTTAATCGCGCCATCAGAAAAATAGATTATTATCTGGAAAAGATAAACTCGCAAGTAGATTTATTATTTTAAAAACTTCTGTGTTTCCTAAACGCAATATTCAACATTCTTCCAAATTAACTAATGGATTGAGATTTTTCATTTTAATAACATAAAAATTTTATTACATTTTAACACCTTTGCGTGATTTTTATAACATTTTTTTAATACTTTTGGAACTAATCAATCCAAAAACAAACTAATCACGTTCCCTTGAAAAATTACCAAAAAAAAACCATTTATCTATCGATATTTGCAAGCTTCTTAAACATATCGTATTTACATTCCCAATCTGTTGAAAAATCGTCATTGTACGATTACTTCGATGAAGCCATTGGAAAAGACAATCTAAACATCAATAACGGAATTGTCCACAGTGAGCCTTTCCGCCCTTTGGCAGGCAAAAACAGATATTATATTGAGGAATTCAATCTCGGTGATATCAGTTATGAAGGACAAATTTATTCCAGTGTCAATCTCAAATACGACATTCTGCAAGATCAGGTTATCTACAAACAAAATGGATCTTCTGAAAATTTACCTATAAACCTCATTACCGAAAAGGTTGACTATTTCTTTATCAAAAACAAAAAATTTGTCAATCTTAAAGAAGAATCCATAAAATTTCCTTCTACTATAAAAGGCATCTATGAGGAAACCTATATTGGCGATAATGTTTCTCTTTATATTAAACATTCTAAAGAAAAAGTAAAATCGCTTCAGGCAGATATTATTTACTATAATTTCATTTATAAAATCAGTTATATCCTTAAATATAACAACTATTTCTACAAAGTGGAAACAGAAAAAGATTTTAAGAAAATCTTCCCAAACTATAAAAAGGAAATAAATAGTATTTACAGTACCGACAGAAAATTAGAACGTTCCAACAAACCACAATTCATGGAAAATCTAACAAAACAAATCAATGGTCTTTTAAAAAAAAGTTCTAATTAAATGAAAAAAATTACTCTTATTCTATTTTTAATAGCCTTTCAACAAATCATATATTCTCAGGTAATCAGCGACAAAATATCAGTTGAATTTAAAAATGCCAATATAAAAACTGCTATTCAGGACATTGAAAAAGTGTCTTATTACAAATTTTACTTTGACGAAAAATGGTTTGAAAATGATAGTACTTCAATAAATAAACGATTTAAAGACACTAAAATTGGTGAAGTTCTTGAAGATGTTTTTCAAAACACAAGTTTTAACTTCTATATTTCTGACAACAAAGTTATTGTTACAAACAACAGTATAATTTACAGTCAGCTACCTGATGATTATTTTGGAATTCCTCTTGAAAGAGATGAAAATGGACAAATCACTACTCCAATATTCTATCAGCAATACGACTCAATAAAAAAGACGAATTCCAGAAATCCTAATAAAAACATTAGAGATCTGGTTCTTATTGGTAAAGAAGTTAAAAATCAAAAAAAGAAATCTACCTATACATTATCAGGTGTGATACGAGGTGGAAAAAACAATTCCGGACTTGCTAATATTATTGTAAAAATACCAAATTCTGAATTTTCTGCTACAACAGATAAAAAAGGATATTACAGCCTTCAAGTTCCCGGAGGATTAAATGTTGTTGAAACAGAGAGTTTCTCTTATAATAAAGTGACTAAAAATATCATGGTTTATAATGATGGAGCATTAAATTTCTCATTGACCGATAACATAAACCAACTGGATGAAGTCCTTATTAAAACTAATAAAAGTAAAAGTGCCAAATCTGCTATAACAGGAGTAACCACTATTGATGCTGAAGGAATCAAAAATGTTCCGTTGGTTCTTGGTGAGCGCGACATATTGAAAGTTGCCTTAACTATGCCCGGAATAAAAACAGCAGGAGAAGGTTCTGCCGGATTCAATGTCAGAGGTGGTAAAGAAGATCAGAATTTATTTTTACTGGATCATGCTACTTTATACAATCCGTCTCACTTTTTTGGATTTTTCACTGCTCTGAATCCTTATACAACTAAAAAAGTTGACATATACAAAGGAAGTATTCCTGCTGAATTTGGAGGAAGATTATCATCTGTTTTTGATATTTCGTCCAAAAGTGGTAACGTGAATGAATTTCAGGGAGAAGGCGGAATCGGGCCAGTTACAAGTAATTTGATGGTTTCTACACCTATTGTAAAAGGAAAATCAAGTCTGGTTGCAGGAGGAAGAGCTACTTATTCAGATTACATTTTAAAAAGTCTGGATGATGAAAATTTAAAAAACAGTCAGGCTTCTTTCTATGATCTTATTCTTAAATACAATCATAAGATAAATGCCAATAACGATATTGAATCTACATTATATTACAGCCATGACAAGTTCAGCGTTTCTTCGGATTCACTTTATAAATACAGCAACAGATTAGCAACATTAAAATGGAACCATACTTTTAATGAAAAAAATAAAGGTTCATTAATTGTTACCAATAGCGAATACAAGTTTAATATCGATTATCAGTCTGAAGGAACAAACAGTTTTGATTTTGGATATAAAATTGACGAAACTCAGGCCATGTTGAAAATGAACTATTTCTACAGCAATAAACATAAATTTAGCTATGGTCTTTCGACAAAATTGTACTCTGTTGATCCGGGATATTTAAACCCGACAAACCCTAACTCAACTTTAATTCCAATTGATGTTGAAACTGAAAAAGGTTTAGAATCTGCGGCTTACATTGGTGACAACTTCAAAATAAGCGATAAATTCCTTCTGGATTTTGGTTTACGATATTCAACTTTTTCTGCTTTAGGAAAATCTACTCAGAGAATTTATGAAGAGAATTTACCAATTAGTGATGCTACAGTAATTGAGACCAAAACCTATGGAAACAATGAAGTAATTAAAAGATATGGCGGATTTGAACCAAGACTTGCTGCACGATATTTCATTACTGATGATTTTTCTGTGAGAGCAAGTTATGACAAAACATATCAATACATTCATTTATTATCCAATAATACAACACAGTCTCCAACAGATATCTGGAAACTTTCAGATTTAAATGTAAAACCGGAAAGTGCTCAACAAGTTTCTTTAGGTCTTTATAAAAATTTAAAAGACGGAGATGTTGAACTTAGTTTAGAAGGATATTACAAGAGATCCAAAAATATTCTGGATTACAAAGTTGGTGCTGAATTATTATTAAATGAAAATATTGAAACGGAACTTTTACAGGGCGAAGGTAAAGCTTACGGAATAGAGTTTTTAATCAAAAAGCAAGTTGGTAAATTAAACGGATGGCTTGGTTATACGTATTCACGATCTTTAATAAAGCTTGACAGCCAGTTTCAACAGGAAAAAGTTAATGACGGAAAATACTTTGCTTCTAATTTTGACAAGCCCCACGACTTTAGTGCGGTTTTAAACTACAGAATTACAAAACGTTATAGTTTTTCGAGTAACTTTACTTATCAAACCGGAAGACCAATTACGTATCCAATTGGGAAATACGATTACGGCAATGAACAATACACAGTTTATAGCGATCGTAACAAATTTAGAATTCCTGATTATTTTAGACTTGATGTTGGTTTAAACATTGAAGGAAATCATAAAATCAAAAAATTAGCTCATAGTTTTTGGAATATTTCAGTTTACAATGTTTTAGGAAGAAACAATCCTTATTCTGTATTTTTTGTTACAAAAGAGGGACAAATCAAAGCTTATAAAACATCTATTTTTTCTATTCCAATTCCAAGTATCACTTATAATTTCAAGTTCTAAAATCATGAAAAAAAATATATATAAAATCTCTTTGTTCTTAATCTTAGCATTTGCAATTAGCGGCTGCACGGAACAATATGTTTTTCAGAATACCGATTTTGAAAGTGCTCTGGTGGTTGAAGGAACCATAACAAACGAAGTCAAAAATCAAACTATAAGACTTTCACAAGTTTATCAACTCGAAGAAACCGGTCCAAGGATGGAGAAAGGTGCAAATGTATTCATTTTAGACGATCAGGGAAATGAATATCAATTTGTGGAAAAAGATACCGTTTACGAATCTATAACTCCTTTCAGAGCCGAACCAGGAAGAAAGTATCAATTAAAAATCAAAACAAGTACAGGCAAAAACTATGCTTCTGACGAACAAGTTTTAACTACCGAAACTAAAATTGACAATGTTACAGCTACTGTAGAAACGGTTAATGGAGAACGCGGCGTACAAATCAATGTAAACAGTGTTGACCCTACTAACACTTCAAAATATTATCGATACGAGTATACCGAAACTTATAAAATCATAGCCCCTGTATGGGATCCCAGAGAAGCTATAATGGTTAATTATCCAGCCATTCCAGCAAATCCAGATGAAGATTTTCCGGGTGTTCCTGCAGGTGAAGGAATTGAGGTTAGACTTAGAAATCGAGAAACCAGAACTTGTTATTCTACAAAAAAATCTGACTATATTATTTTGAATAGTACCAATAGCCAAAGCGATGATCGTGTGCATTTTCCTGTACGTTTTATCAGCAATCAGAATTATATAATTTCACATCGTTATAGCATTTTTGTAAAACAATATGTTCAAAATCTGGCTGCATATACTTATTATAAAACTTTAAAAGATTTATCATCTTCAGGAAGTGTACTATCTCCTAAGCAACCCGGATTCTTTTATGGTAATATAAAATCGGTAGAAAATCCATCTGAAAAAGTGATTGGTTTCTTTGAAGTTTCCGCAGTTTCTTCAGAAAGAATCTTCTTTAATTATGCAGATTTATTTCCAAAAGAACCTCTGCCTCCTTATTATGAATCAGATTGTAATATTAGAGATTTTGTAGATTGTGTAGGACTTCCTCCTTGCAGCGGTGTACAGTTACGTAGCGCAATTAGATTACGAACATTAGTATACGTATCTAATTCTCAAGATAATTATGGAATGGTAAAACCGGCCTGTGGTGATTGTACTACGTTTTCTTCTAACATTGTTCCTCCATTTTGGATAGATTAATTCTTTTAAATTCATGAAAAACTTTTCTACATATAATCAGAGTAATATCTCATTTAGGATTAAACAATTAATTTTATTAGTGCTTTTGTGCATCCAAAGCGGAGGTACTTTTGCTCAGAATTCACAGAACAAAAATTCTCTTCCTGATACTTTAACTCAGGAAACTATTTTTCTTCACTCCAACACAACTACATTTTTGACTGGCGAGACATTGTTTTTTAAGTTATACTGTCTGAATCCTTTGAACAATAAAACAAGTCAGATCAGCAAAATTGCTTATGTTGAATTTGTTGACAGTGATAAAAAATCAATTCAAAAAAACAAAATTTACCTTGATAACGGAATTGGAACCGGCGACTATTTTATACCTACAACTTTAAAAACAGGAAATTATAAAGTTATCGCTTACACCAAATGGATGTTAAATAATGTACATTCTCAAAAACATGAAATAGACATTTTTATCATAAATCCATTTCAGTCTCAGGAACCAAATGAGAATATAACATTTGATATTTCTGATCCTCAGAAAGCATCAGTAATTTCACAAGTAACAAACTCCAATTCAGGAAACGACAAAAGAATCGATTTTGAGTTTGATAAAGAAAGCTATTATACAAGAGAAAAAGTCAATTTAAAATTAAAATCTTTAACTGAAACAATTGAAAAAGGAAACTATTCTGTTTCAATTAGAAAGACCGATCAAATTCCTACCCTAAAACAATTAACCCCATCAGAATTTGCTAAAAAAACTGCTGAAGCCTATACCAATACACCAAACACATTTGATTATATCCCTGAACTTCGCTCTGAACTAATTACTGGTAATCTTACATCAAACAACAATAGAGACCTAAGCAATAAATCGATAGCCTTATCATTACCCGGAAAAGAATATGTTTTAAAAATTGTTAAGACTAATGCTCAGGGGAAATTTGCTTTTTTATTAGACCAATTTCCAAATTTTCCAAACGCTATAGTACAGGTTCTCGACGAAAAACCAAATGATTATATTATTCATTTAGATGCATTTCCAAAGTTTGATACTTCTTCTTTGCAGTTTACATCCAAACTTAATTTATCACCAGAGTTAAGAAATGATATTGAAGACAGATCCACTGCGAGTCAAATTCAAAATGCATATTACCAAATAAAGAAAGACAGTCTGGTTACTGAAGCCGTTATGAATCCTTTCTTTACCACAATAGAAAAATCATACGTTCTGGATGACTACACGCGATTTCCAACTTTGAAAGAAAATATTGTTGAAGTTATTGTTGAACTTTATTATAGAAAAGAAAATGGTAAATACCAGCTTCACATTAGAAATAATCAAAAAGATTTAATGATTTATGGCCCGCCATTAGTTCTTGTTGACGGACTTTTGATTCAGGATCCCAGTGATCTTTTCGAATACAACATGGCCAATGTAAACAAAGTAAGTTTAATAACTGAACCCTACGTTTATGGACCAAATTTGTATGGAGGATTAATTAGTTTTGAAACTAAAAACAATGAGTTTTCTACAAACTATGCTAAGAAATATCTAAAAACAATGGAAATTCAACGTCCAAATCCAGAAAAAATCTATAATAACCCTGACTATGCAGCAGGAAATAAATTGCAAAGAATTCCGGATTACAGATATCAATTGTTATGGAAACCAAATATCAAATTGGATACAAAAGAAGATAATCTGTCTTTTTACACCTCTGATGTTAAAGGAAACTTTGAAGTTGTCCTGGAAGGTTTTACTGAAAACGGACAGCCGGTATACGTTTCAAAAAATATTACTGTAAAATAAAAAGTTGATGTTAACTCTTAATACGCGTTAACACTCCAACAAGAGTTAAATTAGATAAAAAACTAAAGGTGTTTTTATATTTTATTTAAAGAAAAAAAATACCTTTAGTATACTAAAAATAAATTTTAACCCTAAAACCATTATTTATGGCTTATACTGTTTTACAAAACACAAGAATCAATACCGGAGATTTCATTTTTGAACACCCTGAAACCGTTACTTATCCTGTACCTCCATTAGTTTCTACAAGCTTTTATACACCAAAAGGAGGCGCACTTACCTTAAAAATAAGAGCCACTTTATACATCAATTCTGAAGATCCAAATAATCCAACTGTTGAAGAGCCTACAGAAATAGGAACTACTTTACAAATGTTTTTTGACTACGATTTCTCTGAAGAAACTCCTGAAAGTTGCGATGTTTGGTATGTTGAAGTTGATTACACATCTGATACTGTTAGCAACATCACTGAAGTTTTATCTTACTTAAAAGACATTGATCCTGAAACTTCAAGAGGAACTGAAACTAAGACAGGAACTCCATAAAATTTGATAAATTAGATTCATTAATGAAATATTAATCCACCAAAATTAATATTTCATTAATGATTAAATTTGTATAAAATAATCCTTCGGATGTCTAAAACAGCTTTTTATATATTTTTATTAACCTTACTCTTTCCATTTACATTTTTTTCGCAAAATAAAAGTTGTGATCAAATTATAAAAACTAAAATTACTGCAGAATCTCTTAAACACAAGTCAGAGATTAATTTCAAGAAAGCGCAATATTTTTATATAAAACAAAATTGGGATTCAACTTTAGTCTATTCCATGAAACAATTAAGTTCTACAAAAAAAACAGAACTTGTTGACTATTGTCATTTATTAAGAGGAATCAGTTTTCGAGAATTAAAATTATTCAAACAAGCTGAAAAAGAGTTTTTATTGATTTCTAAAAAATTTATTTTCTATGACTACGTAAATGCTAATTTAGGATTCGTTTACCTTGAATTAGAAGAGTTTAAAAAAGCAATATATCATTATCAAAAAGTAGTCGAAAACACAACTACTGAATATAATAATTGTAGTATTGAAAGTGTTTATGAAAATCTGGGAACTAGTTTTCTTCATCTGGATCAATTTGAAAAAGCAGAATTTTATTTATTAAAAAATTCAGAACTAATTCAAAACAGAAATGACACATTAGCACTTATACGCTCTTATTTCAATATTGCTTCCTTATATTATGAACAATATAAGGATGCCCAAGCCATTCCTTATTTTGAAAATGCCTATAAATTATCAAAAAAAGTTACTGATTTTGACACGAAAAGAGTAGCGGCTAAAAACATGTCTGTTGTAGAAGAAAACAAAGGCAATTTTAAGGAAGCTTTAGCCTACAGAAAAGAATCTGAACAGTGGAAAGATTCTTTGAACAATAAAAACAAAATCTGGGCCGTTGCTGATTTTGAGAAAAAATTTGCTGTCGCTCAAAAACAAAAAGAAATCAAAGTCCTTCAGGTCGAAAACAAACTAAAAAATACTCAACGAAATGGATTCTTTTTTACTGCAATTGGGTTATTATTACTCTTAACCGGAGGTGTTTACATTTATGCACAAAAAGTAAAAAGTTCAAAAATCATATTGATTCAAAAAAATAAACTCGATGAGCTTAACGCTACAAAAGATCAATTATTTTCTATTGTAAGTCATGATTTAAGATCTTCTGTAAATGCTTTAAAAACAAGTAATGCAAAATTATCCTCGTCATTAGAAACTAAAAATTATGATGAGTTAAACCAGCTAATTGTACAAAATAGCGGTATCGCAAATGGTACTTATAGTTTATTGGATAACTTATTGCATTGGGCTATGTTACAAACCAAACAATTATATTTTCATAAAGAATCTGTACATTTATATTCTGTCGTACAACAAATTGAGTATAATTATAAACCATTGCTTCTTGACAAAGGAATTACTTTTGAAAATTCAGTTTCAAAAAATATCTTTATCTTCGTAGACCTGGATTCGGTAAAAATTGTGCTTAGAAATTTATTAGACAATGCTATTAAATTTTCTAGCGAAGATGGAAAAATAAGCATTTATTCAGAAAACGATACTGCTAATTCTTGTCAATTAATAATCCGGGACAACGGAATCGGAATGAAACCGGAAACTATAGAAGCATTACTTTCTGATAGTGAATTACTTTCCAAAAAACAAAATTCTGAAATCATAGGAACTGGTTTAGGATTACAATTGTGCAAACAAATGATTCAAAAGAATGATGGCCAATTAAATATAGAAAGTAATTTAAACAAAGGAACAAAAATGATTCTGACTTTTCCAAAAACAGCAAACAATGGATAATATTCATGTTTTAATCATTGAAGACACACCGGAGCAAAGTGATGCCCTAAGTAAAGTATTGCTGCAAAACAACTTTACTGTTGTTGGAGTTGCCAGAAACTTTACTGATGCCTTAAAACTTTTTTATGAAAACACGGTTGACATTATTATTATAGATGTTTTCTTAGACGGAAAACCGGACGGAATTACTTTTGCAGAATCAATTAATATTATTCCGAATGCTTCAAAACCATTTGTTTTTTTAACGAGCTCTCAGGATCGCCAGATATTTGAACGCGCAAAACTTACAAAACCTTTTAGCTTCCTCATGAAACCATTTAATGAACTTGAAATTTTATATGCTATAGAAATGGCTGTAGAAAAATTTTATGCTCAGACAAATGTGTTTTTGAGTGAAGAGCAAGATACCGTCATTAGCAATGACTTTTTATTTATAAAGAAGAAAAACACCTTGAAAAAAGTATCCTTAAACGACATTCTCTACATTGAAGTTGAAGAGAGATACTGTAATATTATTACCGAAAAAGAAAAGTTTGTCATTTTAATTTCACTAACTAAAATCAGTGATTTATTAGATAAAAATAAATTCATCAGAACACATCGTAATACGATTGTCAATTCAGATAAAATTGAAGAAATAATTTTGGCAGACAATCTGATTATTTTAAAAGGAAATCACAAAATAAACCTTAGTGATACTTATAAAGATTTTATAAAAAAGATCAATATTTTATCTTAACAACCTCCCGAATCCTCTTTAACCAAAGGGGATTTTTTTATTTAAAGCAGAAATTTCTGTAGCCCTTATTAAAAAAAAAAGATTTCATGACATGAAAAGAGGCACTCATGACATTTTTTAATTCTTCAGCAAAAATCGAAATTACTTTTACCCCCGAAACAAATAAAAAGTAATAGTAGATGAGAATCGAATTAACCAGCCAACCAGACATGAAACTTTTAACTCTCACAAAAAAAATAATTAGCAATCCCTGGATTGGAGTTATGATCTCATTAGTAGCTATTATTATTTCCTTATATAAAATTCTGGACGATGTAACGATAATGAGATTTGAATATCTCGTATTAATAATTGCATTTCCAATTTACATAAGATCACTTAAAAAGATATTTGACGACATTTTAGATACCTCTGACGATTATTTAGATTAAGATTTTTGCCCCCATTTTAATCAAGCAATTGTCAACCCGATGCATGCTTGTTAAAAACCCCAATTCAATTCGTTGAATTGGGTTTTTAGTTTTTACCGTTTTACATTCAGCCTTTTCAACTGAACTTCAATCCAATTTTCAAATATTATCTAACAACATTCAAAAAAGACAGCGAACCTAAACCGTACAGTTTGTCGATTCAATCTGGTGTAACTTATAAATTTTAAAAAAAAATATTTATTTTTTGTAACTTTATTGATACTCCTTACGTATAACCATTTGTACACTTTAAAAAAATAGGGAGACAACAACATGAGACAACTTAAAATCACCAAGCAGGTAACTAATCGTGAAACTGCATCGTTAGATAAATATCTACAAGAAATTGGAAAAGTTGACCTAATTACCGCTGATGAAGAGGTAGAATTAGCACAAAGAATAAAGGCTGGTGATCAAAGAGCTTTAGAAAAACTAACAAAAGCCAACCTACGTTTCGTAGTATCTGTGGCTAAACAATATCAAAACCAAGGATTAACTCTTCCGGATTTAATTAATGAAGGAAACTTAGGTTTAATTAAAGCGGCTCAACGTTTTGATGAAACTCGTGGTTTTAAATTCATTTCTTACGCTGTATGGTGGATTCGTCAATCGATTCTTCAGGCTTTAGCTGAGCAATCACGTATTGTACGTTTACCATTAAATAAAATTGGTTCTATCAATAAAATCAACAAAATGTACGCATTATTAGAGCAATCTAACGAGCGTCCGCCTTCTGCTGAGGAAATTGCAAAAGAACTTGATATGACTGTAAACGACGTAAAAGAGTCTATGAAAAACTCTGGACGTCACCTGTCTATGGATGCACCTCTTGTTGAAGGTGAAGATTCTAACCTTTATGACGTATTACGTTCTGGTGAATCTCCAAATCCGGACAGAGAATTAATTCACGAATCTCTTCGTACTGAAATCGAACGTTCTTTAGAAACATTAACGCCAAGAGAGGCAGATGTTGTACGTTTGTATTTTGGTCTTGGCGATCAGCACCCAATGACTCTTGAAGAAATTGGAGAAACTTTCGACCTAACTCGTGAGCGTGTTCGTCAGATTAAAGAAAAAGCAATCCGTAGATTGAAACACACTTCCAGAAGTAAAATCCTTAAAACTTATTTAGGATAACAATATTAAATTTCAATATTTAAAAAATCTCAAATTCCAATTAGATTGGAATTTGGAATTTATAATTTGGAATTTTACCCCAAACAACAGTTTGATTGACTGTTCGTTTTTTGATTGATGATTGAAACTCCGGCTGATTACCGGAGTTTTTTATTTTACTGAAAAGTTTTTTTTACCGCAAAGGCACAAAGGATAACGCAAAGTTCGCAAAGTTTTTATTTTAAAAGGATACAAAGAACACAAAGCTTTGCTACCTTCCTATTCTTGAATAATCTTAAAAAAACTTTGCGAACTTTGCGTAAAATCTTAGCGCCCTTTGCGGTTAAACTAGTACGTTTCAGCATAAAAATTTATCTTTGTAAAGAAAAACAACACACTATAATGAAAAATACACTTATTGCTCCTTCCGTTCTTGCAGCCGATTTTGCCAATTTACAACGTGATATCGAAATGATTAACATCAGTCAGGCAGATTGGTTTCATATCGATATTATGGATGGAGTTTTTGTTCCTAATATCTCTTTTGGAATGCCGGTTTTAGAAGCTATTTCCAAACATGCTAAAAAATATATTGATGTTCATTTAATGATTATTGATCCCGATCGTTATATTAAAACTTTTGCAGATTTAGGTGCTAATGGACTTACAGTACATTATGAAGCTTGCACACACTTACACAGAACACTGCAAGCGATTAAAGCCGAAGGAATGAAAGCCGGAGTAGCAATGAATCCGCATACCAATGTTGATTTATTAGAAGACATCATTAACGATATTGATGTTGTTTGTATTATGAGTGTAAATCCAGGATTTGGCGGACAATCATTTATTGAAAACACCTATGATAAAGTAAAGAGACTTAAAGCTTTAATAACACGCAAAAATGCTTCAACTCTAATTGAAATTGATGGAGGCGTAACCAGTAAAAATGCAAAACAGTTAGTTGAAGCCGGTGCAGATGTATTAGTTGCCGGAAGCTTTGTTTTTAAAGCAGAAAATCAAATCGAAACGATTTCAGAATTAAAAAGCCTTACTACTTTTTAAATTTTTCAGATTTGGAAAGAAATCAATTCCAGTCATCTTTTCCAAAGTCTCAATCGGAACTACAAAATCGTAAATCGATTTGTCGCTTTTTTCGTTTGGAACTAAAAAGGCAATGGCTTTGTGTTCATTTCCCGATTTAGCTAAAATAATTTTATAAAAATATTTAGGAACAGCCACTTTTTCTGTTCCTATTTTTTTATCTGAATCTTTCGGAATTCCGCCAGTAACGACATAAATATCATTGTATTTTTCAGCCCAATAACGAGTCTTCTGTTCTAGTCTATTCCAAATTCCCGAATTGAATTCTTTTTTCTGTGGAGAAATATTTGAAGTATAAAAAGTATCATTATAAGCATTCTTACTGAATTCCATATCTCCGGCTGGACAAAGATGCCCTTTGTCATAACCTGAATTCTTATAGTTTCTCCAATCAGCAGAACCGGTTGTTACTTTTGGATCTTCTATAAAATAAGGTCTTTTATAATCATTGTTTTTTAAATATGCTGCCTTTAATTCATAAGCCACCCATTCCGCCTGCTCAAATTTTTCGTTGTATGAAAGAGTATAATACTGGTGTTTTACAATTTGTTTTGTGGTAGAAGTCGGAAGATATGTAACGGTATATAACGAATCCGTACTGTTTGTACTGTTTGGGTTTCCTTTAAAAGAAACCACCTCAGAATTACTTACATTCTCATTCTGTACAATTTCTTTTTTACAGGAAAACAATGTAACACTCACAAAAATCAAACTTAGAAAGGCTTTCATAAAAATATTTTTAGAAGTTAAACTTACAAAAAAACGCTCCATAAATTCAAAATTTATAGAGCGTTTTTAAACAAATTAAATTCTTTTAGAACTTAAGACTTCACTAGTTTATCCTTTTTCATTTTAGGAGAAACGTTGTTATTTTTAACCAGTCCTTTTGGCTGTAAATCATCTAAAACATTTAAGGCTTCTTCTACATAAACATCCTTAGACAATGCCTGATGCCAAGCCTCTCTTTTCTCTTTTAAAGAAGCATCAGAACTTGTTTCAATTTCTTCATAAGGAAGCGATTTGAAAACCAGATTATTCTTGTAATCCAAGATTGGTTTGTATTTTTTACCTTCATTTTCAACTTGTTCCTGAGTTGCTTTAAAACTCTGGATGTTCAAGCTATAAGTATTCTCTTTATTCTTAACATCAATCCATTTTGCATTATCATCAATTAATTTAAATTGAGCATTTTGAGCAATTCTGTTTTTACTATTGTTGATTGCTCTTGCAAAATTTTCATTAGAAGTCCAGGTACTGTAATCGGCTGGATCAATTTTATCCCAAGGCATTGCGTTGTCGATATCTCTTTCGCCCATTTTTAAATAAGCGTAACGATCCGGCATAACAACATCACTATGAACACCTTCTAATTGTGTTGAACCACCGTTGATTCTATAGAATTTTTGTCCTGTAATTTTCAAAGCCCCAAGATCTCCATAATTGGCGTTACGAACAAACTGATTCAAATCTAATACGTTTTGTACCGTCCCTTTACCATAAGTTTGTTTACTTCCAATGATTACACCACGTTTGTAATCCTGAATTGCAGCAGCCAAAATCTCAGATGCCGAAGCAGAGAAACTGTTTACCATGATAACAAGCGGTCCGTCCCATTCGATTTTTTTATCTTTATCGTATAAAACTTCCTTCTTTTTACCAGCAGATTTAACCTGAACAATTGGTCCTTCTTCAATAAATAAACCGGCAATATCAACTACTGTAGAAAGAGATCCTCCTCCATCATCACGAACGTCTAAAACAATTCCGTTGATGTTTTCTTTTTTCAGTCTTTCAACCTCAAGAGCGATATCTTTTCCGGCATCACGCCCATCTTTGTTTTCAAAATCGATGTAGAATTTAGGAAGATAAATTACTCCGTATTTCAAACCATTTTTTTCTACAATACTAGATTTAGCATACGTTTCTTCAATCTCAACTACATCTCTGATGATAGAAATTACCTTGATACTTCCGTCAACTTTTTTCACTGTAAGTTTAACTTCAGTTCCTTTGTGACCTTTAATTTTTTTCACAACATCATCCAGACGCATTCCCACAACATCAACAGGCTCTTCATTTCCCTGAGCAACTTTCAGGATCAAATCACCGGCTTCTAATTGTTTTCCTTTCCATGCTGGCCCTCCGGAAATCAATTCATCAATTTGAGTAAAGTCATTTTTCTTAGTCAAACGAGCTCCAATACCTTCCAGTTTACCACTGATATTTACATCAAAACGATCTTTTTCTTCAGGTGCAAAATAGCTTGTATGCGGATCAAAACGTGCCATGATAGAATTCAGGTAAACAGAGAACCAGTATTCTCTATTCAAATCTTTAATTACACTGAAATTATCGTCTAAAGATTTTAAAGAACTTTCACGCGTTTCTTTTTCTAACGTTTCAAAAGATTTTTCTTTATATGCAGGATCTTTTTTCTTCTTTTCTTCTTCAATTTTTTGTTTGGTTACCAAAGAAGAAAGAGTCGATAATTTAATCTGTTTTCTCCATCTTTCGTTAAGCTCCGTTAAGTTTTTAGCATACGGAATATGCTCATAATCGGCATTAAAAGTTTCATCAACATTATAATTAAAAGGCTGAGCTAAAATAGTCTTATAACGTTTTTTACTTTCTTCCATACGCTTCATCAACCTTGTATAAGTCAGGTTAAAGAAAGTTATATCTTTATTCAGAAACTGATCATCAAGCATTAATTCATATTGCTTAAATTCATCAATATCAGACTGCATAAAAAATCTTTTAGAAGGATCTAATGCGTCAATATAATCTTTGAAAATTCCTTTTGAGAATTCGTCATTTATTTCTGCAGGACTATAATGTCCTTTTTCAATAACAAATGCTAGTAATTCTAAAAGTGTCTTGTCTCTGTTCGGATCCGGGTCGATTGTCCTATCAGCATTCATCTTAAATGCAAACAAGGTAAGCGATAGGCACAATACGGCTATGAGTATCTTATAATTTCTTTTCATAAACTTTATAATAGCATTCATCAATTTTTTTATCTAAGTTACGTTAAAAACTATGCCACGAGAGCTAACGTCACGATAATTTTTTGTTAAAGATATAAAAATGTTTAATTCGCAAAAAAGTTCTTTACCTTAGTTGACAAATTTTGTAATATTTGTGACTTATCTGAGCAAATACGCCACTAAATTTGTTTTTAAAATCTTACAATTGTTAAAATTACACATAAAATCCACAAAATGAAAATCCAAAAACCATTAATATTGGTAACAAACGACGACGGTATTTTGGCACCTGGAATACGAGCGCTTATCAGCGTTATGGAAACAATCGGAGACGTAATTGTCGTGGCTCCGGATAAACCGCAAAGTGCTATGGGACATGCCATTACAGTGAATAATACTTTATTTATTGATAAAATCTCAAAAGACGATGATGCAATTGCAGAATACAGTTGCTCCGGAACACCTGTAGATTGCGTAAAACTAGCAGTAAACGAAATCCTGAAACGCAAACCTGATTTATGTGTTTCCGGTATTAACCATGGATCGAATTCTTCTATTAATGTGATTTATTCCGGAACTATGAGTGCTGCTGTTGAAGCTGGAATAGAAGGTATTCAGGCTATTGGTTTTTCGCTTTTAGACTTTGACTGGAATGCCGATTTTGAACCTGTAAAATCCTTTGTAAAAAAAATAACTTTAGAAACTCTCGAAAACAAATTACCTCCAGGAGTTGTTTTAAACGTAAACTTCCCAAAACTGAAGGAATCTGAAATTAAAGGCATTAAAGTTTGTCGTCAGGCGAAAGCTTATTACGCACAAAAATTCGATAAAAGACAAACCCCTTTCGGGAAAGATTATTACTGGCTTGCCGGAAAATTTGTCAATGAAGATCAAGGCGAAGATACTGATGAATGGGCACTGGCAAATGGCTATGTTTCTGTCGTTCCTGTACAATTTGATCTTACTGCCCATCACTCTATTCAACAACTTAACACCTGGAAATTAAATGACTAAAGAATTACTAATTGGTTTTCTAATCGGAATTTTCACTGCTCTTTTGGGCAGCTATTTATTCATTGCTTTTTTTACAAATTTTGATATTTCATCTGGTCTCCACATTATTAGAGAACAAGGATATCTTGGGAAAATTATCACTATAGGCACACTTTTAGACCTTGCTGTTTTTGGTATTCTTTTAAAAAGAAATAAAGAAATAATGGCACGGGGCGTAATTTTAGCAGTGATTGTACTGGCCATTTCTACATTAGTTTTATAAACCTTATCTTTGCTGAGTTAAAATTTTAGCACTATTTTCAAAAAAACCAACATGAAATATTACATAATTGCAGGTGAAGCCTCTGGAGATTTACACGGTTCTAACTTAATGAAAGCATTATATGTCGAAGATCCTCAAGCCGAAATTCGATTCTGGGGAGGCGATTTAATGCAAAAAGCAGGCGGAACTCTCGTAAAACATTACCGCGATTTGGCTTTTATGGGTTTTATTGAAGTTGTTTTCAATTTAAAAACCATTTTAAACAATATTAAAATCTGCAAAAAAGACATTACGGAGTTTCAGCCCGATGTCATTATTTTTATTGATTATCCTGGTTTTAATATGCGAATTGCTAAATGGGCTAAAGAATTAGGTTATAAAACGCATTATTATATTTCTCCGCAGATCTGGGCCTGGAAAGAAAATCGCATTAAGGCCATCAAACAGGATGTTGATAAAATGTATGTTATCCTTCCTTTTGAAAAGAGTTTCTACGAAGACAAACATCATTATCCGGTAGATTTTGTTGGACATCCTTTAATTGATGCTATTCAGAATCAGCCTGCTTTTAATGAAGCTTTATTCAGAAAAGAAAATAATTTAGGAGAAAAACCAATTATTGCCGTTTTACCTGGAAGCCGTAAACAGGAAATTACTAAAATGCTTAGCGTAATGTTGAGTGTTGTGGATGATTTTCAGGATTACGAATTTGTAATTGCCGGCGCGCCGAGTCAGGAATACGAGTTCTATCAGCAATTCTTAAAAAATAAAAATATTGCATTTGTTTCCAATAAAACTTACGACTTGCTACGTTCCTCAACAGCCGCTTTAGTAACTTCCGGAACCGCTACTCTGGAAACGGCTCTTTTCAAAGTTCCTGAAGTAGTATGTTATAAAGGAAGCGAAGTTTCATATCAAATTGCGAAACGTATTATTACTTTAAAATACATTTCTCTGGTAAATTTAATCATGGATCAGGAAGTGGTAACTGAATTAATTCAGGGAGATTGCAATAAAAAACGAATCAAAGAAGAACTTCAAAAATTATTAGAGCCTGGTCATCGCAATAAAGTGCTACAAAATTACGATATATTAGAACAAAAACTTGGTGGAGTTGGTGCAAGCAAAAACACTGCAAAACTTATAGTTGCCGATTTAAAAAATGCCTAAATAATCTATTTTGAAAAGAGTACTCCTTTTTCTGCTTTTGACTGTTGTTTTTACTTCCTGTAAATCGACCTCAAATGCCGTAAGTAAAAACGAAACAAAAAAAGAAAACAGAAATCTTGTCAATAATTTAATTGAAAAAGCAACAGACAATATCGGCGTTCGCTACAAAGCCGGAGGAACCACAAAAAGCGGTTTCGACTGCTCTGGTTTAGTTTACACCACTTTTCAGAGTGAAAATATATCATTACCAAGAGCTTCTTACGAACAGGCAAAAATTGGAAAAGTAATTCCGTTAAATGATGCCAGAAAAGGAGATTTAATTTTCTTTAAAACCAATAAAAGCAGGCAAATTAATCACGTTGGCCTAATCACCGAAGTGAATTCTGATGAGGTAAAATTTGTCCATTCTTCCACTTCAAAAGGTGTAATTATTTCTTCAACCAAAGAACCATATTATAAGAATGCTTTTGAACAGGTCAATAGAATTCTGAATTAAACAATTTCTTAAAATTAATTATTTTTCTTACAAATATTTAATACTTTTAGACCATGAAAGTATTAGATTTTCCGTTAGTTAAAATTACAACTGCATTTATATTTGGCGTTATTACTGCTTACTACCTGCAATTTGACGTTTCATTGACAACTTATGCACTTTGCATATTCTTCGCGCTATTTTGCACGAGTTATATCCTGACTTTAAAAAGTTCCAAAAAGTATTTTCCCTTTTGTTTTTCTGTTTATGCACTATCTTTCATTCTTGGCGTTTTCACACTTTTAAGTCATACAGAAAATCTACAAAAAAATAATTATTCGAATTGTAAGGAGGCATTTGAAAAACCCCAAACTGTAGTTTTATTGCTACGCGAAAAATTAAAAAGCAATGATTATAGCGATCGCTATATGGCTCACATCGAAAGCATTTCGAATCAGAATTTCAAAGGAAAAATAATTGTCAATGTTCAAAAAGACAGTAGCAAAAATCCACTTACAATTGGAAATCGAATTAAAATCCAAACCATTTTACAACATAACAAATCAAACAAAAATCCGAATCAGTTTGATTACAGCCGTTATTTGGCCAATAAACAGATTTTCGCACAAATCTATTGCCAGAAAAGTGAACTTTTGATCAACCAAACTATTAAAAAAGACATTTGGTATTATTGTGCCAAATTGCATTCGAGAATAATTTCGAATCTCGAAAAATCAAAATTCAGTAAATCAGAAATGAATGTTGCCCTTGCTTTAATTTTAGGACAACAACAAGATATTTCGCAGGATATTATTCAGGACTATCAATATTCGGGAGCCACCCATATTCTGTCTGTTTCCGGTCTGCATGTCGGTTTTATAATGCTTTTTATTACTTTCGTTTTAAAACCAATTCCAAACACAAAGAAAGGCTCTTTTTTTAAACTTATATCCATTCTTATTGCTCTTGCCGGATTTGCGATTATTTCAGGACTTTCTCCTTCCGTCTTAAGATCAGTTGTTATGTTTTCTTTTCTTGCAATAGGAAATCATTTGCGCAGAAACGGTAATATCTACCATACTTTATTAGTTTCAATTCTGCTTATATTGCTTTTCGAACCTTATTTTTTATTTGATGTGGGTTTCCAATTAAGCTATTTAGCACTGTTTTTTATCTTATGGCTTCAGCCTCTTTTTAAAAATATCTACAAACCAAAAAACAAATTAACCGTTTATATCTGGGAATCTTTAACCGTTTCGTTTGCTGCTCAAATAGGTACACTTCCTTTATGCTTGTATTATTTTCATCAATTTCCGGGATTGTTCTTCGTTACCAACATCATAATACTTCCTGTTTTATCCTTTATTATGATTGCAGGAATTATTGTCATGATAATTGCGATATTTACCAGTCCGCCATTATTTATTACTATAATTTTCGAAAAGAGTATTTATCTTTTGAACTTAATGATACATGCTGTAGCTTCAATTGAATCATTTGTAATTCGTGATATTAGTTTTAATTCCTATTATTTGTTTACCTTTTATCTTCTTATAATTTCTTCGATTGTATGGATTAAAAAACCGGACTTTCGCAAACTGGCATTGGTATTTAGCTCGATAATTTTAGTACAGCTTTCCTTTATTCTAACTAAAATCCAAATAGAAAGTGAAAAAGAATTAATTGTTTACAACGAAAAAAACAACACACTCATTTCTGAGCGAACCGGAAAAAAAATCACTTTATACACAAGAAATAAGTTTTCAAAAGAAAACAGAAATATAAATTCTTATCTCATTGGAAATTCAGTTTCTCTAAATAAGGTTAAAGACATTAAGAATGTACTTTATTTTAAAGACAAAAAAATTCTAATAATTGACAGTACCAATATTTATCCTGTTAAGTCAAAACCAGACATTTTGATTCTTACCCAAACGACTAAAATAAATCTGGACAGATTGCTACTACACATTCATCCAAAACTAATCATTGCAGATGGCTCAGATACCAATTCCATTCAAAAATTTTGGAAAAACAGTTGTATCAAAAAAAATATCCCTTTTCATTCTACAAAAGAAAAGGGATACTATAAATTGTAATTTTCTATTCCGGATTTAGAATTAAATTAGATTCTGAAATCCATCCTTTAACACCGGACGAAACATAAGAAATGAGTCCCAGTTTATTAAAATTCGTTTTGCCTTTTCGAACAGAAACTTCTGAAAAACAAACCTGAGGAATTTCTTCAATCCCAAAAGCATTTTTTAATCTTAAATTCTGCTCTTTAGTTTGATCAGGAATCGAAAGATCCGAAAGATCTAATTTAACCAGAATAACATTCTTGCGAGACCATTCTTCAAATTCGCGAGTGGAAAAAATTTCGTTCTGAAGCTGAGGATTTACACCCTGTCCAGTAAAAAAAATCAACAGCGGCTTTCTTTTTTCTGCACTTACGGCAACCGCATCATTAATATCAGTTCTCCAGGTTATAGTTTGTGCACTGACAAAGAATGAACTAAAAAACAGTAGTAGGATAAGTAATTTTTGAGGCATAAAATTTGGTTTTGGTTATGTTAATAAAAACTAAAATAGTATAAAAACCGAACCAAACGAATTATTTAACGAATTAATAAACCTCCAAACAGCATTAAAATCAAATTAATAATAATTGGATGTTTTTTTAATAAATGTAAAAAAAACACTAGTTAAAATAATCAAATTCTCGGTTGAAATTTTGATCATAAAAAAATCCCTTTCTGTAAAACAAAAAGGGATTAAAAAAAAATTAAAATAAAAGTTGAATGTACTCTTCTTATTCCACCGGATGCAAAATAGAATTTGACTCTGCAATCCAGGCTTTTGCTCCACCAGGTTTATAGGCAATTTTACCTAAAGCACTGAATGTAGTTTTGTTTTTTCTGACTGATGCCATTGCAAAACAAACTTCCGGAAGATCCTGGACTCCAAATGCATTCTTTAATTTCACGTTTTGTTCGCGATCACTATCAGATGCATTCATGTCTGATAAATCCAATTTTACCAGAACCACGTTATCACGTGACCAAACGGCAAAATCCGGGGTTTTAAAAATTTCGTTTTGAAGATTCTCTGGTACACCTGAGGCAGTGAATAAAATCAACATTGGTTTTTTCTGGTCATTACTTATAGCGATGGCATCTGTCATATTAGTTCGCCAGGCTAAGCTTTGCGCTTGCATCATAAATGAACCTAAAAAAAACAGTAGGATAAGTAGTTTTTTAGTCATATTAATTGGTTTTGGTTAGATTAGCATGACGAAATTAACATTATATTTTAATTTTCCAATTTTTATTGGCTATAAAAATACATTATGTGTTTTTTTATTTGCAATAAAATATAAAATACGTAAAAACACCTGTAATCATTGAAAACTTTTTCCTACTAAACAAAAAAGGCCTCCACATGTGTGGAGGCCTTTTTGTATTTATTTTAATTCTTTTACTTATGATTTTTTAGGATGTACAATTCCTTCTGCTACTGTTAACCAGGCAGAGGGTCCGCCAGCAACATAACCTGTTTTACCCAAACCTTTAAAATTTACTTTTCCGTCTTTAGATTCAGCACTTGTAAAGAAAATAGTTGGAAAACCCTGAATTCCAAAAGCTTGCTGCAATTCATTATTCTGGTTTTTGAGCTCCGGAGTTTGAGGTACAGCTCTTGGATAATCCAACTCTACCAAAACTACATTACCAGATGCCCATTTTTTAAATTCTTCTGTCTTTAAGACTTCATTCTGTAAACGAATACACCAACCACACCAATCACTTCCTGTAAAAAACATCAACATCGGTTTTTGTTCTTTATTACTTACTGTAATCGCTTCTCTAACATCTGTGTACCATTTTAATTCCTGCGCTTTAACATTGACTGCACCGATTAAAAACAAAGTAATAAGTAGTATTTTTTTCATGATGGGGAAATTTTCACAAATTTATACAAAAACTGATTACGATATCATTATTTAACTTCTTGCATCAATTTTTTAATCAGTGGAGAAATTAGAATTAAAATAATTCCTGCGATCAAAGCATAAATTGCTAATTGCTTATAACCATCTGCGTAAACAATTAATTTTTCAATATTCGACGCATGTTCAGAAGCTTCTGCAATATTTGCACCTAATAATCCTGCAAAATACTGCCCATAAGCACTAGCTAAAAACCACATTCCCATTATTACTGCTTGAGTTTTTAGTGGCGAAAGTTTTGTCATTGCTGACATACCTATAGGAGACAAACAAAGTTCTCCAAAAGTAATAATAAACCATCCAAAAGTAAATAACCCTAAAGAAGTTCTACCGCTTTCATCTGCAAAAAACTTGGTATAATAAAATATCCAAAAGCCACCCGCCAGAAACAGAAATGCAAGTCCAAATTTAATAACTGTATTTGGCTCAATTTTTCTTTTAGCCATCCATAACCAAACCAATCCTACTAAAGCAGCAAAAATAATTACAAAAAGAGAATTAGCTGAATTATTAACTCCATTTGGATCCAGTTCAATCCCTAATACTTTGTTTTGCAAATTATTCAGTGCAAACAAACTTAATGATCCCCCACTTTGTTCAAAAAAAGCCCAAAAGAAGATAGAAAATACAATAAACACGAGAGCTGCAATTAATTTTTTAATTTCAGAGGCTTTTAAATTTTTATTTTCACCATGATCTATTCCTTTTTTAAAAAAGAAATAAAAACTAATAAAAGGAATTAATACAGTAAATCTACTTATTCCTAAATCATTACATCTTTTAGCTCCCAAACTAAAAAGTAACCAGCATAGTGGTAAAGTCAAAATCACAAAACCAATGTTTCCAATAAAATAATGTCTTAAAAAAAATAATGGTAAAGCAATACAACTAAAACATAAAAAGTAATAAATCCTAGAAATTTTTCCATTAAATGAAAACATATTAGACTCATCGTTATTACTCAATGAAGACATTTCATAAAATAAATACATCAAAGCAAAAGGACCTATAAGAAACATGAAAACATCTGTATAATCAGTATTAGAAACCATCATCATGATGATAGGAATTATAACTAAAGAACTAACATAAGTAACTATTTCCAATGTACGTCTTTTAGAATTTTCTAAATGCCTCAATGGTGAAACACCAATCGAACCCATACTTTTCTGTGTTTGCGTAAAGGTTAGTAGACTAATAATCATTACAACTGCAGCAAATCCAAAAGCATAATTCCATCTGTAAGAAGCTGGAATTACTGATGTCCATAAAGTCCCATTTGCTACCGCAATACAGATATAACCTCCAATCAGAGCACCCAAATTAACCCCAGCATAAAACAATGAAAAACCTGCATCAACTCTTTGGTCACCTTCCTTATAAAGTTGACCAACCATTGTTGAAATATTTGGCTTAAAAAATCCTGTTCCGATAATAGTAAAACTAATTCCAAAAAAGAAAAAATTCTTAGGATCTATAGATAAAATTACACTCCCTACTATCATTAACAAACCACCCCAAAAAAGTGATTTTCGATAACCCAGAATTTTATCTGCAAACATTCCCCCAACAAATGTAAACGCATAAACGAAGGCTTGTGTTGCACCATACTGCAAATTAGCAACCCTTTCGTTCATTGCCAATTGATTAACCATAAAAACGACTAACATCCCCCTCATTCCATAGAAGCAGAATCGCTCCCACATTTCACTAAAAAACAAATACCATAATTGCTTAGGATACTTTCCTTTAAAATTTTGAATTTGTTCCAAATTTAAATCTTGTTCCATTGTAAACTTTATTAGTAGTAATAAAAAAACATCAACATTAGACAAAATCTAATGTTGATGTTTTTCATCACTTTTATTTTATAAATTACCTAACACCGTGCATCATTTTTTTCAACATTGGAGTCAAAGCAAATAATATAATTGCTGCAATACCAGTAAGAACCACGAAAACCATAAAAAACTCATAAAGGTTATGAATCTCAAATCCAGCAAACTTTGGATAAGAAACTGTTATAACTTTTTGTTCTTTTATAATATCCAATTCTTTTGCAGTAAATGTAGTATCTTTTACAGTAAAATTTGTTTCAAATTTTACATTTTTCTTTTTAGCTATTTCTTTTTGACTTTTAATTTCAGCTATAGTTTCTATCTTTTTTTCTACATCTAAATTAAATTCTTTTGCTTTATCCTTGTCAATTTTAGCAATCTGCAGTTTAGCTAAAGCAAATAATTCTGCCCCATTTGCAACAATTTTATTATCTAATAAGGACTGTAAATCTATATTAACTTTTTCTGCCGCTTTATATTTATCCCCAGTTGGAGGCAAAATTGACCCTAAAGTTCCACCTAAAGCATAACCAGAAGCATTTGATAAAAAGAAAACTCCAAATAACAAAGAAGCAAAACGTTTTGGCGACAATTTACCAACTAATGATAAACCAATTGGAGACAAACATAATTCTGCACATGTATTTAAGAAATACAATAAAATTAACCATTTAACCAATAACAATCCAGAAGTTCCAATGTAAGAAACCTGAGTTGCGATCATAAAGAAACTTACCGTAATAACAACTAAACCAATTGCTAATTTTACTGGCGATATAGGTTCTTTACTTTTCGCTCTTAAGTAGTCCCACAATACACTGAAAGGAACAGCTAATACCACAACAAAAAGGCCATTAAAAATTTGTACCATCGAAGGAGGCATATCCCAAATTCCGAAAAAATTTCTATCTGTTTGATTATTTGCAATAAAAGTTAACGAAGAGCCCGCTTGTTCAAAAGCTGCCCAAAAGAATATAATAAAAAATGAAACAATGTAAATTACATAAATCCTATCTCTTTCAATTTTAGTTAAAGACGAATCAGAGACAATTAATCCCGCTAAAGCCAATCCACTTGAATAAATCAAAGTGTAGATTAAATTTTGTCCAACTACATAGTGAAAAAACAAACCTAAAATAACAAATGCAACTCCAGCTCCTATTAATGATTTAGTAGAGAAATTAGCTTTTTGTGCTTCACCCTCTTCAAAATCATCAGCTAAATTTTTAGAAGGCAAACCTCCTAATGGCCTTCCTTCTGGAGAAACTACATATTTATTTTTTAAAACATAAAAAAGCAAAGTCCCTAAAAGCATTGCTCCTGAGGCCGCCAGAAACCCCCATTTAAAAGCGTGGATATCTCTAACTCCACCTTTATCAACTACATCTCCCAATAGAGGACAAATAGATTGTCCTAAAAAAGCACCGATATTGATTCCCATGTAGAAGATAGTAAATGCAGTATCTAACTTTGTTTTTTCTTGTTTTGGATACAAACTTCCAACCATACTAGAAATATTCGGCTTAAAGAATCCATTACCAAAAACAATCACACCTAATCCGCAATACATTACAGTTTTAGCTAAAGATTGATTCTCGTCAAAAATACTTCCGCTCGTAAACAATAAAAATTGCCCGATAGCCATTAATAACCCTCCTAATAAGATACAATTTCTGTTTCCTAAATAACGATCGGCTACAAAACCTCCAAGCATTGGAGTTAAATAACAAAGACCAAGAAAACCTCCGTAAATTAACGAAGCTTCTTCTTCTTTCATTAATAATGAATTTACAAGAAATAAAGTCAATAAAGCCCGCATTCCATAAAAATTGAACCGCTCCCACATCTCCGTTCCAAACAATACCCAAAGCCCTTTTGGATGCGCAGTTTTTACTTGATTTTCTCCCATATTATTCGCTTATTTAATTAAGTTTAAAAGATTTAGATTATAGATTTTGTTTGATAAAGTTAGTCATTTTATTATATAGCTGAATTCTTGTAGCTCCGCCATAAATACCGTGATTTTTATCCGGATAAATTTGAGAATCAAATTGTTTATTTGCCTGGATTAAAGCTTCCATCATCTGCATTGAATTCTGAACATGAACGTTATCATCTCCTGAACCGTGAATCAATAAAAATTTGCCTTTTAATTTATCAACATGGTTTATTGGTGAGTTTTGATCGTAACCACTTGCATTTTCCTGTGGTGTCTGCATGTATCTTTCTGTGTAAACACTATCATAGAATCTCCAGTTGGTTACCGGCGCAACAGCAATTGCCATTTTGAAAACATCATTCCCTTGGAAGATACAGTTGGAAGCCATGAAACCACCATAACTCCATCCGAAAATTCCAATTCTTGAAGCATCAACATAAGGATAAGAACCTATTACTTTAGCCGCATCGATTTGATCTTCTACCTCATATTTCCCTAATTCTTTTTGAGTCACTTTTTTGAAATCTGCTCCTTTGTATCCAGTTCCTCTTCCGTCAACACACGCTACAATATAACCTTGTTGTGTAAGCGATAAGAACCAATAATCATCAGAGTTGTTCCAGTCGTTGTTTACTTGTTGTGATCCCGGACCAGAATATTGGTACATGAAAACAGGATATTTTTTTGAAGGATCAAAATCTTTTGGTTTTAAAATCCACGCGTTTAATTCGTTTCCTTTTGCCGTTTTTAAAACGAAGAATTCTTTTGCCGGTAAGTTATATCCTTTCAATTTATCAGCAAGTGCCTGATTGTTTTCTATAACCTGAAGCTCTTTTCCTGTTTTAGCCTCATTTAAAGTATAAGTCGTAGGAACTAAATTACTTGAGAAAGTAGTAATAAAATATTGGAAGTTCGGACTAAAAGTTGCCGCGCTTGTTCCAACTTTTGTAGTTAAGCGGGTTTTGTTTTTTCCATCTAAACCAACTCTGTAAATATCTCTGTTGATAGAACCATTTTCTGTAGATTGATAGAAAATAGTTTTTGTTTTTTCGTCGAAACCGTAGTATGAAACCACTTCCCAGTTTCCTTTTGTAACCTGAGTTTTAAGTTTTCCTGTTTTATCATATAAATAAATATGATTGAAACCATCTTTTTCGCTAGTCCAGATAAAACTATTGTCTTTTAAGAAAGTTAGATTATCTGTTACATCTACATAAGCTTTGTCTTTTTCATTTAAGACTACTTTTGCTGTTGCTGTATTTCCATCAACAAATAATAAATCTAAATTATCCTGATGACGGTTTAAAACCTGTGCAGAAAGTACATTTGCATCATTTGTCCATTGTAATCTTGCAATGTAGAAATCATTATACTTACTTAAATCGACTTTTTTAGTTGCTCCTGCCGCTACATCATAGATATGTAATGAAACTTCTGAGTTTTTCTCTCCTGCTTTAGGATATTTAAAAGTCTCAATTGTTGGATACAAATCCTTATGAAACATTGACATTGAAAACTCCGGAACCTGACTTTCGTCAAAACGAATATAGGCTACTTTTTTACTGTCTTTGCTCCAGTCAAAAGCACGAACAAAAGCAAATTCTTCTTCATAAACCCAGTCCGTAATACCGTTTATTACAGCATTCTTTTTACCATCAGTTGTAATTGGAGTAGATTTTTTTGAAGCTATATCATACACATATAAATTATTTTCTCTAGCGTAAGCGATTTTTGTTCCGTCAGGAGAAAAAGTTGGCTCCTGAATCTGAAAATCAAAAAGCTTTGTCAAAGATTTTGAAGCGATGTCATACAAATAATAATCTGCAGTAAATGAGTGGCGGAAAATTTGATTGGTATTGCATGCAATTAAAATTTTCTTTTCGGATGCATCAAAAATATAGCTGTCAATTCCTTCTGAAAGCGCTGCGTGATTTTTTGTATCAATTAAATTAGAAACCTTTTTTAAAGTTGCAAAATCATATAAATCAATCTGCATGCTTCTGCTTGCTCTATCCACATTCAATACAGTATATTGGTCTGTATTTTTCAAAGATTGCAATTCATCCATTCCTTTTGCACGAAATGCCCCGCTATAAATATTTTCGATAGTGATTTTTTGTTGACCAAAAACAGTCGCAACCAGAAATAAAAGTATTACAGTAATTTTACTTGTACTCATTACAATTAATTTAAATATAAAAAAGAGCCCAATTTTAGTAAAAAAAATAAACATAATACACATTTTAAGTGTTAAATGTTAAAAAAAATAACGATTGCGTAGTTCTCATTTTTAAAATACATTTTAAACAAAACTCTTAAAATGGTATATTTGCAGCAACATTATTATTTAATATACTGAGAATGAACAACGCTGTTGCCGGATTTTCTAAATTATCCAAAAAAGAAAAAATCAACTGGATTGCAAATGAATATTTTTCGAACCCCGATGAGGCTCAAAATATTATAAGAAATTACTGGAATTCAGACGAAAAGCTTCAGCAACTGCATGATGAATTTATCGAAAACACCATTACAAACCTCTATATCCCACTTGGAGTTGCCCCGAACTTTTTAATCAACGGAAAATACAAAACCATTCCAATGGCTATTGAAGAAAGTTCTGTTGTAGCAGCAGCTTCAAAAGCAGCCAAATACTGGTCTACACGAGGCGGTTTTAAAACAACAATCATCAATACCGAAAAAATCGGACAAGTTCATTTTACCTATAATGGAGATGCAGAAAAATTAAAGACTTTTTTCGACGAAATAAAACCTAAATTCTTCTCAGAAACCCAAAGCATTACCAAAAATATGCAGCAGCGTGGCGGCGGTATTCTGGATGTTAAATTAAAAGACAAAAGAAGTTTACTTGAAAACTATTATCAGCTTCATGCTACTTTTGAAACGAAAGACAGCATGGGGGCCAATTTCATCAATTCGTGTTTAGAACAATTTGCTTCGACATTAAAAGAAGAAGCTCTAAACTCCGATTTACTAAAAAATGACGAAAAGCTGGAAGTCATTATGAGCATTTTGTCTAATTATGTTCCAAACTGTCTTGTCAGAGCTGAAGTTTCGTGTCCAATCGACGAATTAGCTGAAAAACACATCACCAATCCGCAGGAATTTGCCGAGCGTTTTGTACAAGCTGTGCAAATCGCCGAAGTCGAACCTTTTAGAGCAGTTACTCATAATAAAGGGATCATGAATGGCGTAGATGCTGTAATTTTGGCAACCGGAAATGATTTTAGAGCCGTTGAAGCCGGTGTTCACGCTTATGCTTCTAAAAACGGACAATATGCAAGCTTATCTCATGCTAAAATTGAAAACGGCATTCTTACTTTCTGGCTGGAAATTCCATTAGCATTAGGAACAGTTGGAGGTTTAACTTCATTACACCCTTTAGTAAAATTGTGTTTAGATATTTTAGAAAATCCTTCTGCACAAGAATTAATGGAGATTGTAGCCGTTGCGGGGTTAGCGCAAAATTTTGCTGCTTTACGTTCCTTAACAACCACCGGAATTCAGGAAGGACATATGAAAATGCACCTGAACAACATCATCAATCAATTTGAGGCTACCAACGAAGAGCGTCATTTAATTAAGACCCATTTTAAGAAAACAGCCGTTTCTCACAGTGCTGTGGTAGATTTTATTGAAAACTTAAGAAAACAAAATAAATAAAAATTCCAAAAATTATAATCTTTAAATAAAATTTCAAATTCCAGTTATGATGGAATTTGGGTTTTAAGTATTGGAATTTGTTTTAAAATTGAAGCATGAAGAAAACATTTTATAGTAACGGAAAACTTTTTATTGCTGGAGAATATCTGGTTTTAGATGGAGCTGATGCCTTTGCATTACCAACAAAATTCGGTCAGGATCTGGTAATTGAAAACGGAAACAATACCGAAATCGAATGGAAAAGCTACGATTATGACAAGCATTTATGGTTTGAAGAAACCATTTCATTTGATGAGTTCGTAAACAGACCGGAAATAAAAGTTGAAACTGTAAAATCTACTTTAATTGACATTCTTCATGAAGCTTATATTTTAAATCCAAAATTTATAGATAATTCTAACGGATTTAAAATTAACACCCATTTATCCTTTCCAAGAAATTGGGGATTAGGAACTTCTTCAACACTGATAAACAATATTGCACAATGGGCAGAGGTTAATGCTTTTACTTTATTAAATAATAGTTTTGGAGGAAGCGGTTATGATATTGCGTGCGCACAAAACAATACACCGGTTATTTATCAAATTAAAAACAACATTGTAAAACCAGTTGAATTTAATCCTGATTATAAAGACCATATCTATTTTGTCTATCTAAATAAGAAACAAAACAGCAAATCTGCTATTTACGCTTACAACAACAATAAGAATCATCATTTAGCACGAAGCGTTGCAGAAAACAACAAAATTACCAATGCTATTCTTCACGCTAAAACATTAAAAGAATTTGCATCGGCTGTACAGAGACACGAAATTCATTTAAGTAACATTCTGGAAATGCAAACTATCAAAGAAGCGATTTTTCCTGATTTTAATGGGGTAATTAAAAGTCTTGGAGCCTGGGGAGGTGACTTTGTAATGGTAGTTTCTCAAGAAAATCCGAAAGAATATTTTAACAACAAGGGTTACGAAACCATTCTGACTTACGAGGAAATGATTTTGTGACACTATAAGATACAAGAAGGACAGCTAATAATTTACCTTCTTATTGTTTCTGTCTGATTTTGTTTCTAGTCGGCGAACAGATTTGCTTTCTTGTTCGTTAGACTCGATAAGTCTATTATGCAGACGCTCAGCCATTTTTTCTATACTATTTGTAATAGAATCATAAACCACTTCCATTCTGCGGTGTTTTTCTTCTTTTACAGCTCGTAAAACATCCTCCACAAAGAATTTATCATATTTCTCTGCTACAGAATCGTGTGTATTTGTTAATCGGATGACGTAATCATTACTTAGGATTGTAACTTTAAAATGCTGTTCTTCGTTACTCAAATAATATTTACCACCCAACTCATCTACGTTGATGTCGGTGCTTGCAACTTTTAAAAGCTCCGTAATGATTCCAAAAATATGGCTTTCAATTTTGGTATAAACTCTCGGCTTCTTTTTAAAAATTTTTAAAATAGAAAACATTAAATGTTTGATGTTAAGGTATTTGATTTTGGGTCCTGTTTTTTGAATTTATTCTAACATTTTGGAAATCAGAAAGAAATGTTAAAATAAAAATTCGGACAAATTAACTGTAATAATTTGAATATCACAAATTTTTGATATTAAATTTCGATTATTCCTATATACATTTAGAAAATTAACAAAAAAATATTACAAAATTTAATTATAGAATTTACAGCAAAAAGAAAAGCCCGAAACATCTAAGATGTTTCGGGCTTGTATGATAATTAATTACCTGTTCTTAGTAATTGAACTGTAATCTGTTGTCTTCGATTTTTGCATTGTTTTTCAATGCAGGTAATACTCTGCTAGCATCATTAGCGCTTTGAGCTTTTACTTTCTCTACATAAGCAGCGTGATTAGCAATTGCAGGAGCTTTCACAGTTTTAATGTTTTTCACTACATAAACTCCAGTATTTCCTTCAATTGGAGCAGAGATTTTGTTTGCAGTTAAAGCAAATGCATTACCCACAACTCTTGGCTCTTGCCCAACTCCACCTGGTAAAACCGGGTTATCTAAAGTTACATCTGTAGCTTGCTGAACAGCAACTCCTGCCGCTTTAGCAACAGCTTCAATGCTTGATCCTGTCATTTTAGCTTTTAACAATTCTGCTTTTTTCTTGTTTTTCAGGATTGGCTCAACATAAGGTCTTGCCATATCAACAGAAACTAAACCTGATTTGTTTTCTCCTTTATATTGAGCAATAACATGTCCAATATTAGCGATTTCGAAACGTTTAACATCTCCTTTACCTGTTTCTTTATCAAATGCCCATCTTACAATGTTACGTTGGTTTCCTAATGGACCAAACGCCTCATCCATAGCTTTAGCATTTACAACCGGAGCAACTTTTAAGCCTAATGCTTTAGCTGCTGCATTAAAATCTTTGTCAGCTGCGTCCATTTCGAATTTAGTTGCCAAAGTAAATACTTTATCAGAAGTAGCTTCAGATGGCTCAATTTTCTGAGCGATTGTAGCTAAACGAATTCCGTCTTGTTTGTCTGTAATTTTGATTACGTGAAATCCGAAAGGAGTTTCAACTAAACCAACTTTTCCAATTCCGTTGTTGAATACAAAATCATTGAATGGTTTAACCATTTGTCCCTGACCAAAATATCCTAAATCACCACCTTGCTGAGCAGATGAATCATCAGAACTCGTGAAAGCCAACATCATAAAACTATCCGGATTAGCCTGAACCTGAGCTAAAATTTCTTCAGCTTTAGCCTTAGCTTCTTCTTTAGTTCTTTTTTCTTTTTGGTTTGGTGTCTGAGATCCTTCGTAACCAATTAAGATATGACTCGCTTTTGCATTAACACCAGCTTTAAATCCTAAAGATTTAGAAATTGCATAATATCTTCCGTACACATATGGTCCGTAAATTGCTCCCGCAGGTAAGCTGAATAATTTATCAGCATCTACAGCAGGAAGGTTATTTTTAGCCACATAAGTTGAATCGTAAGGAACATCAGAATTTGCATTTACAAATTCAGCAATGTTTGTTGCATTTCTAAATCCTGGCAATGTATCGTTTTTACCCGTTTTTGCATTGTAAACAACACTTCCTGATAACAATGCAGTTAATTTAGCTTTAATTTCAGCCTCATCTTCTTTAGAAGCTTTGTCTTCTACTAAAACATATTGAATTTCACGAGTTGCATCCGCTTTGAATTTTTTCTCGTTTTTCTTCATATAATCTACGATATCAGAATCAGAAATTTTTACTTCACTGTCTTTAATAGAAGAATAAGGAGCTGCAGCATAAGCAAAGCTTACTTTGTTTGCTTCCATTTCATACTTCAGTTTTCCTTCACTAGCAGTTGTGTAAAGTCCTGACTTAATTAAAGTATTATAGATTTGAAATTTAGCATTCAATTCAGCATCTTTCTCTTTTTGAGCGATGTATTCTTTTGCTTCCGGATTTGAGCTGAAGTAATCTTTAAACTTAACTTCATCAAATAATCCTGCTGCATTTAAGAACATTGGGTTTTTACCAATATTTGGATCTGATTTTAAAACCTCAAGTAAGTGTTTCTGACCTACTCTTAATCCTAATTTTTCAAATTGAGATGACAATAAAGCGATTGAAACTTCTTGATCCCAAACTCTGTTTGCAGCTTCAGTGGAAGTTATACCCTGCCCACTTTTTTCAACATTACTAACTTTAATTCTAAAGTCTTCAAATGAAATATCTTTTCCATCGATGCTTCCTACATCTTTTGAACTTTGACTAAATGTTCCCTTACCGATTAAGTCTTGTATTATAAATGCAAATAATGCAAGTGCAATAACTCCTATCAATAAAGCGGAACGCTGTCTAATTTTTGCTAAAACTGCCATTTTATTATCGTTAATTTTATATTCAGTTTGCGAAAATACAATTATCTAGTTAATAACAATACAACTAGCGTTTTATTTTCAACTTTTTTTTTCATTAATTTAAAAAATCAATCTTTAATTGTCAATTTGACCAGTTCTATTTTCTTATTTGACGCCTCTTTTATTAGAAAATGATACTTATCAATTACAATCCTGTCACCCTTTTGTGGAATTTCTTTGGTATGATTTACAATAAAACCACCTAGCGTACCGTAAGAATCTTCTTCAGGAATCATCAACTTATACGTTTCATTTAAATACTCCACATCTAATCTTGTAGAAAACAAATATTTACCTTCACTTATCACTTCTTCGATTAATTCTTCGTCCAGATCATGTTCGTCTTCAATTTCTCCAAAAAGCTCTTCTACAATATCTTCGATTGTAATAATTCCGGAAGTTCCTCCATATTCATCCAGAACGACCGCAACATTTTTACGCTTTTTAATCAACAAATTGAGAACATCTTTTATCAGAATGGTTTCGGGAACAAATTCCACAGTCATTAAAACCGATTTTATTGTCGATGGTTTTTTAAACAAATCAAACGAATGCACATAACCCACAATATCATCTAAAGAATTTTGGCTTATAATTATTTTAGAATATCCCGTTTCAATAAACATTGCTTTAAGATCATCAACAGTATCAAAAAGATCCATGTCAACAATTTCGGTTCGCGGTGTCATAATATCACGCGCTTTCACGCCCGAAAATTCTAATGCATTTTGAAAAATCTGAATTTCAGAGTCTACTTCTTCATCTTCCTCAACAGTACTCATCTGCTCTGTAATATAGTTTCCGAGTTCAATCCTGCTGAACAAATGAATCTGACTTCCTTCTAACTTAAAAAATTTACTCAGTACAAAATCAGCAATCCAAATAAAGAAAGAGGAGACATAATAAAATAATCTATAAAACAGATAGGCAGGAAAAGCCAGAATTTTAATTAATGAATTAGCGTAGATTTGAAAGAATACTTTTGGAAAAAATTCTGAAGTCAATAAAACGATAAAAGCGGCAAGAAGTGTTTGAATGAGAACATCCCACCAATCCGGAACAAACAAACCAAGATGATTCATCCAATTCAGAATTACATCACCCATAAAAAAACCGTAAATCACCAAAGCCACATTGTTACCAATAAGCATGGCCGCAATAAATTTGGATGGATTTTCGGTAAGTTTGGTTAAGATCCGAGACAAGAAATCGTCTTGCTTCTTTTCTATTTCAAGATAAATTTTGTTTGCGGAAATAAAAGCGATTTCCATTCCAGAAAAAAAGGCAGCTAGTATTAAACATATTATTATAATACTAATTTCCATTTTTACTGATTTTTGTTACGATCATTATGCTTATTGATAAATCGCCTTCTAAAGAAAAACATAAAAGCCGACATTCCTGCAATTACAAAATAAAAAGGATAACTTTCATCGCCTTCATTTAGTTTCACTATAGCATCGTAAGCAAAGAAAAGTGCTATTATGATGTAAACGTATTGTGTATATTTTAAATAACCCATAATCTTATTTTATTCTTCATCGGATTCAATTTCACCGCTTATACGCTGTGAATTAATCACTTTAAAATCTTTACTGAAATCTATACCCTGACCATGAGATATCCCTTTGGCATCTGTGAGTTTGAATTTTCTCTCTGTATAAAACCATTCATTTTTCTGATCGAAGTACAATTGTTCTGTTTCCAAAACCTGTCCTGCTTCTGAGGTAATTTTTACTTTTCCAATCAGATCAATTATCTGTGTAGCTTTATACGAAACCGCATAATTTGCTTTTATAAAAGTACGTTTTTGTTTTTTATCGTATAAAGTAACGTCTATTCCTTTTGGAAATTCTGTAAAAGGAAATTCAAGATTAGAATAATCCAGCATTTTAGGACTTATCAAAACACCTGTTATACGTCCTGAATCGGTGTACTTAATATTAATTGTATCTGCATCACTCCCTGGAACAAATTCAGAAAAGTTAATTTTCTGAACTTCTTTAAAATTACTTTCGCATCCAAAAAATAGTGTCACAGTAAAAACTGTGACAACTAGCAGACTATATCTCTTTGGTAAATTCATTTGCCAAATGTAGTAAATTGTAATGAGCTTGTAAAAGATAAAATATTATGTTTATTGGAATTTGCTCTTCACAAACCATTTGTCGTTGAAAGAAAAACTTAAACTAAAATTCACATAGTTTTCCTGTACTAAATTAGAAGAAACAGTTCCTCGTTTTCCAAATTCGATTCCAAAATTTACATTTGAAAAAGATTGCGGAATAGGAACTCCAACTCCAAGCGACATTCCAACATCTTTAATCGATTCGTTATTCACTATTAAACCGATTTTTTCATATTTCAAACCTGCTCTATAAGTAATTCTGCTCATATAACTTGTAAATGAATTATAGTTTGGAAGGTAATATCCTCCAAGAGCAAATTTTGAATATTTTTCGTAGCTTATATTATCAGCTGTATTATAAAAGTTTCTTAATTGTCCTTCTCCCTGAAAAGTCATATTAGCTCCAATAAGCCATTTTCTAGCTTCACCAACACCTAAACCAATACTTAACTTGTTAGGCAACTTTAACTCCGTTGGCTCCACATCAGCCACATAAGGATCCGGATCACCCTGAACTGATATAACTCTTGTATTATCTGAATTTAAATTACTTGCAAACGAATAACTCAAACTAGAAAACATACTAATTTTTTTATAGATTTTTCTTTGATACATGGTACCAAAACTAAAAGCCATACCAGATATCTCAGATGTATTTACCTCTGCCGTACCATTTTGAACTCCTGTTACAGCTTCTACACTAGTTGTGGTGATTTTACCAAAATTATATTGTGCATCCGCCCCAATATTCCAGCCTTTTGTGATTTTATATCCTAAACCAAAGTATACTTTATTTACACCACCTTTTCCATCAAGCTGAGAACTCGTTGCCCCTTCGGTAGCTGAATTATCATTACGAATTTTATACCCCACAGAACTTACAGGAATTAAACCAAAAGAAGCACCAAATTTCCCCATCGGAATTCCTAATGCCAAATAATCAAAAGTACTACGTTGCGCTTTTTCTGACTGTGTACTTGTTTTTAAATTAGAAGTTGCGAAAGTACCTCCAACTGTAAAAGTTGTTTGTATCAAACTGGCGTAACTAGCAGGATTTTCCAAATTTAAATGAATTGTGTCCTGCTCTACTGCAACCCCGGCCATTGATCTGTTTTCAAGAGTTCCCTTGAATCTCACGTCTCCTATCCCGAAAAAAGAATATGGAGAAGCAGTACCTTGTTGCGCGAATGAAACGAACGATATAAGCAAACAAGCGCTTAGTATTACTTTTTTAATCATTGTCGATTTTATATTGATATGTTTGGTTCAAACTCTCCAGAAGGAAATTTGAATTGGCAAATATGGTATTTTTTAATCGTTTAGCCAAAAAATCTGCATCGCCTCCCGTTAAAATTATGATAAAATTTGAAAAGTCTCTGCGATAATCATCGATAAAACCGTCAATCTCATAGACGAAACCGTTGACAACACCAGAGTGCATCGCTTGTGCCGTCGAGTTTCCAATGTAGGACTCAGGCACTTCCAATGTAAGCAAAGGCAGTCTGGCAGTGTAATTATGCATCGATTCATATCGCAAACGAAGTCCCGGAGAAATCGCTCCTCCTAAATAATTGTCTTTTTCGTCGATAAAATCGTAGGTAATACAAGTCCCGGCATCAATAACCAACCGGTTTTGTTTTGGAAATTTTAACGTTGCTCCTGCTGCTAAAACCATACGGTCTATTCCTAAAGTTTTTGGAGTTGCATATTTATTATGGAACGGAAAAATATCTTCATGTGTAAAGAAATGTACTTTTAGTTGTTTTTCGAATGTTAAAAAAGCTTGTTTTTCGATATTTCCGACTGAAGCAACGACCAAATCGGAACAATTTGGAAACTTTTTTAAAATTTTTTCAATTTTTTCTACCAGTTCTTTTTTCTCAAAAATGAAATTTTCCAAAGTAGTATCCTCCTCAAAGACAGCCGCTTTAATTCGAGTGTTTCCGACATCAATAGTTAAAACCATTTTTCTTTTTTGTTTTTGCGAAGATACGAATTGATTTTTTTTCTAAAATGTTTTGGAGAAACGGAAAATGATTCTATCTTTGCACCCGCAATCCGCATAAGACGGTACCTTAGCTCAGATGGTAGAGCAATGGACTGAAAATCCATGTGTCCCTGGTTCGATCCCTGGAGGTACCACGAAACCCGAATAGAAATATTCGGGTTTTTTGTTTTTTATACTTTTCTGTTTTTTTTAACCGCAAAGGACGCCAAAGGGGCTCAATCTCAAAACCTGGGGAGAAAATAAATAATAAATTCTGATCTTTGAAAAAAAAAAAAAAAAAAGAATTGGAATCCTATATAGAGTTATTGAAATTGATTTTGCCTGAGTTTTTAATTGAAAATTTTAATCTGGCTTCATTTAAAAATTCAGAAGAAAAACTGCATTTATATTTTGAAGAGAAAGCCAGTGCCCCAAGTGAATTTTCTTCTATTGAATTGGTTTCCAAAGGTTTTTTAGATGAGATTACTATTCAGGATTTTCCTCTAAGGGGTAAGTTTGTTTATCTGCATATTAAAAGACGCCGCTGGACCAATAAAACTAACGGAGAAATAGTAAAAAGAGATTGGACTTTAGTGGCTAAAGGAACCCGCATGACTCAGGAGTTTGCGACTTTTTTAAAAGAGATTAATAGATAACAGCGCTACAGATTGCCATACTATTGGAGGCTTTTTCGGAGTTAAGGGAAAGAAACTTCAAAGGCAGTATAAAAACCACTTAAGCTCCTTTAATAACTGGCCTGTACGAGAACACGCACATCAATGGATTGTCTACCCCGAAAATATGGGTACTCATTTATCAATTGACGAAGTGGCTCTGTCCCAGGGAGAACTTTATACTATTGTCACCAATAAGAAATTCAAAGGCCGAAAAGGTTCTTTGGTGGCAATCATTGCGGGAACAAAAGCGGATAAGGTCATAGAACACATCTGTAAAATTGATTATAAAAAGAGAGCTTTTGTCAAGGAAATAACACTTGATATGGCTAATTCTATGAAATTGATCTCAAAAAAATGCTTTCCTAAAGCCATACAGGTTACCGACAGGTTCCACGTCCAGAAATTAGCCTTGGAAGCGTTACAGGAAATTAGAATCAAGCATCGATGGGAGGCCATGGACTTTGAAAATCAATTAATACTGCAGGCAAAATCAGAAAATAAAACCTATATACAACAGCTTTTGCCTAACGGAGATTCTATAAAACAATTATTGGCAAGAAGCAGATACCTGCTTTATAAATCCCGTGAAAAATGGACTGACAGCCAAAGAGAGAGGGCGCAGATTATTTTTGAATTATACCCGGACATAAAGACTGCTTATAATCTAAACCAGCAGCTTCGAAGCATTTACAACAACAACAATGACAAGCATATTGCCATGACAAAACTGGCGCATTGGTACAGAAATGTAGAAGAATCAGGTTTTAAAAACTTCAATATTCTGCTCAATACTATAACTGTTAATTACCAGTCAATTTTAAACTATTTTGACAACAGGAGTACAAATGCTTCTGCGGAATCCTTTAACGCAAAAATAAAAGCATTTAGAGCTCAGTTTAGAGGAGTAAGGAAAATAGATTTTTTCCTCTTCAGATTATCGAATCTTTTTGCTTAATCCCCAACTTTTGAACCTGATCCGCCAAAGGCCGCAAGGGTTTACGCAAAGGTCGCAAAGCTTAATTATTAAACTTTGCGACCTTTGCGCTTTTCTTTGTGCCTTTGCGGTTAAATCAAAATGTCAACAAATAAATAGTTTTTGTTAAAAAAGTATTGACTGAATAAAAAAATATCTTCTATATTCGTAAAACTATAATTTTATCTTTCATTTACTAATAAGATTTCAAAGCAGTTTTATGAGCGAAACTTCTACTAAGGGCATTTGGAAAGTAATTTCTGCCTCTTCTATGGGCACCATGATCGAGTGGTACGATTTCTACATTTTTGGCAGCTTAGCCGTTGTTATTTCAACAAAATTTTTCCCCAGTGACAATCCCACTGCAGCATTTTTATCAACTTTAGCCACATTTGCAGCCGGATTTGTGGTACGTCCGTTTGGTGCTTTGTTCTTTGGAAGGCTTGGAGATATTATCGGCCGAAAATATACTTTTATGGCTACTTTATTATTAATGGGGGGCTCTACTTTTTTAATTGGCTGTATTCCAAGTTATGAAACGATTGGATTTTTAGCCCCTTTATTAGTTCTAATTTTACGTTTACTTCAGGGACTTGCTCTTGGAGGTGAATACGGTGGTGCTGCTACTTATGTTGCAGAACATGCTCCAGCCGGTCAAAAAGGATATTGGACTTCCTGGATTCAGACTACTGCTACAGTTGGTTTGTTTATTTCTTTAATGGTTATTCTTGCTACAAAAAGTGTACTTTCCGCCGAAGACTTTGATTTATGGGGATGGCGTGTTCCGTTTTGGGTTTCGGTTGCTATGGTTGGGGTTTCTTATCTTATTAGAAAAAACATGGACGAATCGCCTGTTTTTGCAAAAGCTAAGAAAGAAGGAACGACAAGTACAAACCCTTTAAAAGAAAGTTTTGGAAACAGATACAATTTAAAGTTTGTTTTATTAGCTTTATTCGGTGCTACAATGGGACAGGGAGTTGTCTGGTATACGGGGCAATTTTACGCTATGAGTTTTATGAAAACGGTCATGAATATTGATTCTTCTCAGGTAGATGAATTATTAGGAATCGCCCTTTTGATTGGAACTCCTTTTTTTATTATTTTCGGATGGCTGAGTGATAAAGTCGGTCGAAAATACATTATGATGTTTGGAATGCTTCTGGCTATACTATCATACAGACCGATTTATAAAATGATGTATGATACTACTGATATCAATAAGAAAACTGAAATTGTAGAAATACCACAAGTTACAACTGAAAAAAAGGCTGATGGCAGCTCTGTTGCAACTACTGAAAAAAAATATACAGATGGTACATCCGTGGTAGAGAAAAAAACGTACATAGACCGAAAAGATGCTCAAACCAGCATTTCAATAACAATTAATTCAAGCGATAAATGGACTTTAATTTTCTTAGTTTTTATTCAGGTTATCTTTGTAACGATGGTTTATGGTCCTATTGCCGCATTCTTAGTCGAAATGTTTCCAACTAAAATCAGATATACTTCTATGTCATTACCCTACCATGTTGGAAACGGAATTTTTGGAGGTTTACTCCCTGCTATTTCTACTTATTTTGTATCTCACGCCAAAACAGCCGGCAAAACAGATTTTTATCTTGACGGATTATGGTATCCTATTATTATTGCAGGAATCTGCTTTGTTATTGGAATGATTTATATTGACAACAAAAACGAAACTACTCACCTTTAAAATTTAAAAAATGAATGCGATTAAACAAGTTTTAGGGGCTTTATGGATTGCTTTAGCGGCTGCAGCAGCTTATTTCTGTGTATTTGAATTTGGTTTACCTAAATTGCTTTCAGAACAACAGGACGATTTAGTATTTGGTGCAATTATTCTCTTTATACTGACTCCGCTTATTGTTATGGGATTGGGAACTTTCGGATACTATTCTCTAATTGGAGAATACAATAAAAAGAAATAAGAAAAACAATTTGAAGAATTAGAAAAGGGCTGTCTGCAAACAAGCAGAACAGCCCTTATCGTTACTAACCTAACCAATTTTTAATCTGTAAGATTTATTTTTAAATCTATTTTTTAATAAACTTCATTACCTGAGTTTTATTATTTTCATCAGAAGCTTTTACAAGGTAAAATCCTGTCTGTAATTCGCTTACACCAAATTGAGAATCAGCAGTTCCATTGGAAGTAAAACTTTTTACTAATTGTCCCGAAACTGAATAAATCTGAACTTTTGTAAATCCTGCATTCAGAGTAAAATAATCTGCAACCGGATTTGGATACAAACTCACCAAACTTCCTCTTTCAAAATCATCTATAGCTAAATTCGCAACTTTATTTCCGTAAATTCTATAATCTCCCGCAGGCAGATTTATAGGAGCAGTTACATCTGTTACAGTTATAGTAGTGTTGTCCATCAAATTGTACCAGGTTCCTGTGTAAGGAAAACCTGTCGCAACGTTTTGAGCAGTTGTATCAAAATTGGCTAAAATCAAAACATCTTTTAACTGAGACGAAGACAAATTAGCATCGGTTATTTTGATATTTACAATTTTAGAATTTGCATTTGTTATCGTTGATGTTCCTGAGAAAACCGGCTCAGTTTTCTTAAGTGTGATCATTTTTGCCCAATCGTTATAAATTTTATTACGATTTGAATCTCCCAACCAGTTTTCTACCCATTGAGGCTGAGGCTTTGTATCCAGCTTACAATCTCCCGGAGTGGTAGTAGAAGCATCATTTACTGTCCCGTTATTACAAGTATAAATAGAATCGTCCATACCCAACTCCCCAAAATGCCAGATCATTTTTGGTCCCGGAACCAATAATGAAACCGCTCCAATTGCAGACATTCTGGATAAAGCTGTATTTAATGTCTTTACATTATAAGTACCATTTGTTGCTCCATATTGTACATTTTTATACATAAGTCGCTCTTCATCATGACTTTCTGCATAACCAATTAAACGGCTAGTTGTAAATCCTCTGCTTGCACTTGACATTCTGGTAATGTTACTTGTGTAACCCATTGACAATTCATTGTAAGGATCTGTCATTTTTCCCCACATCATAACTCCTTTACTTGGCGATTCTGTCACTCTGTAATCTGCCCATTGTTTTTCTTCTGCATCTGTTCCCAAATGCTCAAAAATAGTGTAATGAGTAGGATCTAAACTCCAGGAATAATCTGCATATTTTTTTAAAATATCTACTCTGTCCTGCTGATAAGCATTTGTACAAGACTCGTCTGACGCTGTACAGTTTTGTGTAAATCCTTTCGTCAAATCCCAGCGGAAACCGTCAATTTTGTATTCCTCAATCCATTGTTTGATTACTCTTTCTACATAATATTGTGTTTTTGCTGACTGATGATTAAAATCTTCACCTACACTATAACTGTGTTTAGCTACTGTATTGAAGTAAGGATTCTCAGTAGTAGGCGAACCAAAACCATCTCCGTCCGGATCGCTCATCCACATTCTTACCATTGGATTTCTTCCAAAAGCATGATTTAATGCAACGTCAAGAATTACTGCAATTCCGTTTTGATGACATAAGTCAATAAACTCTTTCAACTTATCCGAAGTTCCATAAAATTTATCCAAAGCCATATGAAATGAAGTATTATATCCCCAGCTTTCATTGCCTTCAAATTCCATTACCGGCATCAATTCTATGGCATTTATTTTAAGATTTTTAAAATAATCTATTCTGTCAATCAGGTTTTGATAACTCTGGCCCGCATCAAAATCACGAACCAAAACTTCATAAACAACCAGTTTTTCTTTTTCCGGTTTTACAAAATTGGTAACCTGCCAATTATATGGAGACTGTCCTGTTTTTAAAACAGTAACCTCAAAATTTTGCCCTGCCGGATACACTGGCATATTTGGATATTTTGATGAAGGAATAGAAGGATCATCATAAGGAGACAAAACCAAAGTTGAGTATGGATCTGCTATTTTTACCATTGATGGTGAATTCGCCAGCGGAGTTGTATCTACTACCCAATACTGATAAGTGTTATTTACTCCTGAAACCAATCCTGTCAATTCCAGCCAGAATTTTCCGGAAACCGGATCCTTTTTCATCGCATAAGCCGATGTTGGCTGCCAGTTATTAAAAGTTCCTGCGACATACACAAAGTCTTTTAAAGGCGCATCTAAAACCAAAGTTGCCTTTGTAGCATCTGTTGCATTGTAATTAATTCCGTCGACTAACCCCGTTGGCATAGCCTCAGAAACTGTATTCGGATTTACCACAACCGCAAATTTCTTAGAAACAGTAGTAGTTCCTTGTGTTGCAATCAATTCATAAGTCTGATTCCCTGTAATGTTTGTATGTGTATAAGAATAACTGGAAGTACTTGCGTTTGTATTGATCGTTGTTCCGTTCGACTTTAAGGTATAACTTCCTGCTCCTCCTGTATTTGTTGCAGTAATAGTAAAATTTGATCCTGAATTAATCACTGAAGTACTGTTTTCAACCGGAGCTGCTAATGTTACCTGAAACGCACCTACATTAAGAAAAAAATCAGTACACGACGGAGCTAATTTTAAAGTCTGAGAACCGTTGGCATTTCTAAATACAATTCCCATTTTAGTTGCAGCAGTTTGCTGTCCTGATGTCAATGCAAAATAGACACTGGGCGCAATTGTGATGCTCCAGGTACCGTTTGCATTTTTCGTCATTAAGCCCACACCATCGTCACTGCCCCAATTCCCTTTAGTGGTCTGCCATGGACTTGCATCTGTACCTATTCCGGCATGCATATATACTTTTGTTGGATTCGCCCCCATTGTATTACAGGTACTTGATATAAATGAAGCCGTAATAGTAATGGGTTCATTTACCTGAAATACAGCCGGAGAAACTGTTATCTGTTGAGAGTTAGCAACAAATGACAAACAAAAGAAAAATAATAGTAAAGTTTTTTTCATAATAATGTTGGTTTACTGGTTAGTTAGTCTGATTAAAAAAGGGCTATCTGCAGATAGCCCTTTTCTTAAACCACATTAAAGCTAGTCTAATGTTATTTTTTTCGCACCATTATCAATTGTTAATACTCTTGGACCAGTTGGACCAGTGTATTTAAAGTTGCTGTCTCCATCATTCGCATTAACTAATTCATCATCTATAGTATAGCCTAAACTTGAATAATGAGTGTAATTATTACTCTTATCCCAGTTACCATTACTTGTGAAATTGTTTCCTAAAAACTCTCTGAATGCTTCTCCGCTTTTAAGAACAATTGTAACTTGATACACATCTGTTTTACCAACAACTAGTGGAAATTCTGTCTCAGCATCACCATCCCAAGACCATCCGCCCGGTGTTGCAGCTCCAACTAACCAGTGTGAAGTTGCTAACGGAGTATGATAAGGTGTAGCTTTAAATGTATAAAAATTTGAATATTGAGCTTCTGCTCCAATACCTACGGTAGATTTAATACGAATATCAACACTATTTTCTTCTTTTTCAACAAAACCACCATTAACTAAAGCAGAATTTAGCTCTGCAACTGTTAAGGCTTTGTAACGTGCAGTAGTAGTAGTTACAGCAACTGGTGCGGCAAATTTTGTTCCTGCTTTTGCAATTTCGATAGTGTAATTTACAACAGTTTGTGTACCATCGTATTTAGCATCGTCCCACACTACAGTTGTAGCAACGTTATTTTCTGTTTCTTTAGTAAGAACAATATTAAAGTCATTTTGAGGAGTTAATAGGACTGGTTCTGTAACCGGAGTAATTACTGGTCTGTTCTCCACATCATCTGCATTACACGACACTGCTAAAACGCTAATGAATGCAACTAAAATTTTATATATATTTTTCATTTTCTTAATTTTTATAAGGTTAGTTAGTATCCTGGATTTTGTTTTAAAGTTGGATTAGCCTGAATAGCTGTTGACGGAATTGGCATTAGATCTCTGAAAGAATCTGTAGAACTACCATTTTTAACTCCGCCTTTCCACTGCCAGATTTTAGATCCTCCTGTGAATTTACCAAAACGAATCAAATCAGTTCTTCTGTGGCATTCCCAAAACAATTCTCTTGCTCTTTCATCCAAAATAAAGTCAAGTGTTAAATCTGAAGTTGAGACAATTCCGGCACCAGCTCTTAATCTAATTTTATTTACATAACCTAATGCTGTCGCAACATTCCCTGATGAAGCTCCTCTAAGTGTCGCTTCTGCATACATTAAATACACATCTGAAAGTCTGTACATAGGAAAATCTGTGTCTGGAATATCAGTTCTTTGAGCAGCTGTTCCGTCAGAATTTAAATTAGAATATTTAGTAACTGCATATCCGTTTGTAAAAACACTTGCATCGGTAACGTCCAAAGTTTGGCCGTTTGTATAGAAAGTACCTCTTTTATCTCCAGAAGCATCTACATCCGGAAACAATTTAACAAACTCTGGTCTGGTTCTTATACCTGCCCATCCTCCGTTCATTCCTTGTTTTCCAGCATCCATACTGCCTCCAATAGAAGCGTGAAGAATAAAACTCATCCCTCCACCTGTTGCTCTAATTGCATTACCATCTCCAATAACAGGGAAGATAACTTCTGTCTGAGCTCCATTTCTATCATTATTAGCCGCAAATAAATAATTGTAAGGAACATTTGCAAAAGTATAGCCAGATCCAGTTATAATATCATTACAGACAATTGCTGCGTCATTAAATCTTTCTGTTCCGGTATACACTTTCGAGTTAAGATAAATTTGCGCCAATAAAAATTTTGCTGCAGTTTTATCTACTCTTCCATACTCATTTGTTTTTGAAGCTGCTAAGCCAGCATCAATATCTTTCAATTCCGATTCTATGTAAGCAAAAACTTCTGCTCTCGTTTTTTGTTCTGGGTAAAATAAACCAACAGGATCTTTTTCTGTAGTAATTGGCACATTTCCAAACAAATCCATTAAATTATAGTATGAAAAAGCTCTTAAAAAACGGGCTTCAGCTCTAAAAGTTGCTACTTCAGCTTTCAAATTTGAATCAAAACCTCTTTCAGTTAATTTTTCATCTGTAGTTTGTCGCAAAAATTCATTTGCAACACTAATTTCATAAAAAGCTCTTGAAAAGATTCCATACAAAAATTGATTGCTCGGGCTCCATCTTTGCATATTTAATGCTGGTAAACCATCGTCATTCCAAGCTACAATAGCCTCATCAGTTGGAAATTCCTGCGTAACAAACATAAGTCTTAAGTAACTGCTAAAATCACCACCTAGTCCAGAGATATCAGGCATCCCATCTCCATCATTCCCTCCTACATACAAACCTGCATATAATTTTGCCAAGACTTGTTTATAAGAAGTCGGATCTTTAAAAAAGTCGTCAGAAAGAAACTCATCATCATCCTTTGGCGTCACATTCAAATCGTCCGTACACGAAGTCAGTGTCATACTTAATCCTAATATGAATAGGAGAAAATAAGATATATATTTAAATGATATTTTCATTTTGTTTAATTTTAAATTTAATTTTCAATCTACTATTAGAAATTAGCGTTTACCCCAAACAAAAATGTTCTTGGTCTTGGATAGACATTATTGTCTATACCATTAAATTTCTCAGGATCCAAACCATTATATTTTGTGAGAACAAAAACATTTTGAACTCCGGCAGTAAATCTAAGCGAAGCAGCTTTTAATAATGTTTTATCAAAAGTGTACCCTAATACAATATTATCCAACTTGATGAAAGAAGCATCTTTTACATAATAATCTGAATAGTTACGCTGTGTACCGTTTGAATTACTTTCTGTAGTAAAACCTGTATTATAGTAATCTGAACTAACATTCGATAAATCAGATTGTCTTCTTAAACCTGCTTCTGCATAACCTAAATTTGAACTTACGTTGTCGTAGATATAGTTGTTTAAACTTGCTCTCCAGTTCATTGTAAAATCAAACTTTTTGTAATTTACAGTTGAGAATAATCCAAAAGTATAGTCTGCAGTAGGTTTATGGAATTTGTAACGATCTGCATCAGTTATAACTCCGTCGCCGTTTCTATCAGCAAAAGCTCCCTGAATTGGTCTTTTGTTAGCATCGTACAATTGCTCAAATACAAAGAATGAATTTGGCGCATACCCTTCTGAATGAATTAAAACCTGATTTCCTGATCCTCCGGCAATTACATCTCCTGTAATATAACCCTGAAATCCTGGAACAGAAACTCCCAAATTCGATATTTTTTGATCGATGTACGTTGCATTAACCGCAAGATTCCAAGTTAATTTATCATTCTTAATAATATCGGACTGCAAATTAAATTCGACACCTTTAGTTCTTACGCTTCCTACGTTATTATATCCTTTATTTCTGATATTTGCTCCATCCGGAACTGGAATTTCAGCCAAAAGGTCGCTTGATTTTTTATCAAAATAGTTAACAGTACCTGTAATTCGATCATTAAGGAAACCAAAATCAACACCAAAGTTCATCTCTGCCAATTCTTCCCATTTAATATCAGGATTATATCCTTCCGGTCTTGCTGCTCTATAAATTACACCATCAAACATGTATTGTGTGTTGATAGTACCTAAAGTTACTCTTCTTAAGTAATCATATTGTGGTCCAATATCCTGTTGTCCTGTTGTACCGTAACCTGCTCTCAATTTCAAGCTTGAAAGAGTTTCATTATCTTTTAAGAATGATTCCTCTGCTACATTCCATGCTAAAGCAGCTCCTGCAAAATTACCCCAACGGTTTTCCTTAGAAAATCTAGAAGTTCCGTCTCTTCTGTAATTTACTGTAAGTAAATATCTGCTATCATATCCTAAATTTACACGTCCAAAAAACGATTGTAAATTAACATCCGGATCTGTTGTAACGTCTTCTTTAGGATTAGGCTCTCTGGTTTGACCAGAATCGTAACCTTCTCTTTCAAACATTTGGTAGTTATATCCTGCTGTTGCATCAATTTTAAATTTACCTACATCTTTAGTGTAATTAAAATAAGCATTCAGGTTTTTATTCTGACGGCTATCTGTATAATGAGTATAGCCTCCATAATTTACCCAGTTTCCTTTATCAAATAAATTTGGCTGATATCCTAAAGCACTTAGCGTACTAACTTCAGTATAACCATTACTGTTAAATTTATCTATACCTGCTTCTACAACAGCTCTTAAATCTTCAAAGAAATGAAGTTTATAATCTAATCTAATATTACCCCATTTTCTTGTAGAAGTAGATCTTCTATTATCCTGGTTTAATCTTGCTACAGGATTTCTTGCCGGTAACAATGGCAGGTTACCACTAGGCTCTAACCATTCGAAATATCCTCCATAACGAGAATTTGCATCATAAACCGGTTGTGTCGGATCAAATCCAATTGCACTTCCAATTACACCACCTTCATCCTGGAATTGATTTTTACCAAATGCAATGTTTCCATTAATATCAATTTTTAAATGATTATCAAATAAAACCGGGTTTAACGATATCGATGTCGTAGTTCTTTCAAAAGAAGTATTTCTTAAGATTCCTGGATTATCAACATTTCCGACAGATAAACGCACTGGCAATTTATTAAATAAAGAACCACTTACAGATATATTATTGTTTGTTGTTAGAGCTGTATGAAAAATTTCATCCTGCCAATTAGTATTTGCTGTACCCAACAAAGCTTTTTGTGCAGCTGTTCCTTTTTCGTTTACAAATGCACGAAACTGATCTGCACTCATTACATCAACAGTATTAGCAACAGTGTTGATACCAATCTGAGAACTAAAGTTTACTTTAATGCCACCTTTAGATCCTTTTTTAGTTGTAATTACAATTACACCATTTGCTGCACGAGAACCATAAATAGCTGCGGCAGACGCATCTTTAAGAACAGTAAAAGATTCAATATCATTAGGATCTATAGTAGACAAGATACTTGTTGAACCATTTGGGACAGCATTACTCATTGGTAGTCCGTCAATTACAATTAAAGGCTCATTTGAAGCACTTAAAGAAGATCCACCACGAATTCTAATATCTGCTTTCGCACCCGGAGCTCCTCCTCCAACTACATTTACACCCGAAATACGTCCGCTAATTAAACTTTCTGGCGTAACGTTAATTCCTTTATTAAAATCTTTTGCTGCAATTTGAGATACAGATCCTGTAGCGTCTTTTTTCTTTACAGTTCCGTAACCAACCTGTACTACAACTTCTTTAAGTTGATTAGTATCTTCTTCCAAGGATACGGCTAAGTTTTTTTGACCATTAAATACAATAGTCGATGTTTTGTATCCAATAAATGAAACCAAAATTTTGTCTCCATTTTTTAGATTTGGCAACTGAAATTTACCATCAAAATCAGTAGAAGTACCAGTTGTGGCACCTTGTACATTTACATTTACTCCCGGTATTGGCTGACCCGTGGCAAGATCAGTTACTGTTCCGGTTAAAGTGCTTTGAGCTAACACTGTAAACGGAAGCAGAAGGAATAAAAATAACAACTTTTTGTAAATTGTTTTCATACTTTTTGTTTAAATTAGTTTGAGTTTGTGAATGTTAGTTAAGTTTTTAATTTTACTTCGAATTTCAAAATTATGAATTTATTAACACGCTCAACAGGAGGCAATTTTTATTGGTTTACGAAAACGTGGTAGTGTTGAAAACTTTCTATTTTTTGTAATCTTTTAAGTCAAAAATTGTCAATTATAAAAATTTCAGATACCTTTATTATTAATTAGATTTTTTTGAATTCACGCCATGAAACGTAAAATAACCCTAAAACAGATTGCAAAGGAACTCGATGTCTCTATTTCAACTGTCTCAAAATCACTTAGAAACAGTCTCGAAATTGGAGAAGAAACCAGACTAAAAGTTCAGGCTTTTGCAAAGTTTTACAACTATAAACCAAACAACATAGCCCTCAGTTTAAAAAACCGAAAAACCAAAAGTATCGGTATTATTATTCCGGAAATTGTGCATTATTTTTTCTCTACTGTAATCAATGGAATTGAACAGGTTGCTAATGAATATGGCTACAGTGTAGTGATTTGTGTTTCTGATGATTCTTTCGATAAAGAAGTATTAAACATGGAAATGTTAGCCAACGGAAGCATCGATGGTTTTATCATGTCTCTTTCTAAAGAAACGCAGTTTAAAGGCGACTTTCACCATATAACAGAAGTGATCAATCAGGGAATGCCGGTTGTTATGTTTGACCGCGTAACCAATGATATTTTATGCGATAAAGTAATTATTGATGATAAAGCAGCTGCTTACGAAGCCGTTCAGAGTTTAATCGATAATGGCAGAAAAAAAATCGCACTGGTTACCACCGTTGATTATGTGAGTGTTGGAAAACTACGAACTGATGGTTATGAAAAAGCTTTATTAGATAACGGATTGACTTTCAATGAAGATTTAATTATTAAAATTGAAGATGTAGATACCTGCGAAATTACCATCAGCCAACTTTTGCATGATCGTGCTTTTGATGCCGTTTTTGCAGTAAACGAGCTTTTTGCAGTAACAATTATCAAAACCGCATCAAAAATGGGACTAAAAGTTCCGGAAGATTTAGCCGTAATTGCTTTTACTGACGGAATTATCTCCAAATATTCTACACCAACTATTACAACAGTGAGTCAGAGCGGTGAAAAAATGGGGAATAAAGCAGCTAAAATGCTCATAGAAAGAATAGAAGCCGAAGAAGACGATGACGAAGAGCACAATGAGAATTATACAACTGAAGTTATAGAAACGCATCTCATTAAACGAGAATCTACTGACTAATTTTCTAAAAATCAATACTTTCTAAAGCTGTAAAAAATATTTATGACTTTTTTATTAGCATAAATAAAAAAATAATTTATAATTTTACGCCCGTCAAGGCTTTTAGTTTTACTTCGAAAGAAACAAAGTTTTGATAAGCAAAGCGCTTATCGTATAATTTTCAAATTACGATAATGGAAAAGCGTAAATTAAGTTTCTGGGAAATTTGGAACATGAGTTTCGGTTTCTTAGGAATACAATTTGGTTTTGCACTGCAAAACGCAAATACTTCAAGAATTTTTGAAACCCTAGGTGCTAAAATAGACGAAATCCCAATTTTGTGGATTGCTGCGCCTGTTTCAGGTTTAATTATTCAGCCCGTTATTGGTTATTTCAGCGACAGAACCTGGACTCGTTTAGGCAGACGACGCCCTTATTTTTTAATTGGAGCTATTTTGTCTTCATTGGCTTTGTTCGTAATGCCCAACTCTCCAACTTTATGGATTGCTGCGGGAACTTTATGGATAATGGATGCCTCGATCAACGTTTCAATGGAACCTTTTCGAGCTTTTGTAGGCGATAATTTACCTGACCATCAGCGTGCTTTGGGATTTGTTATGCAGAGTTTTTTCATTGGTACAGGTGCCGTTGTTGGTTCTGTTCTGCCTTATCTTTTCACAAATGTTTTTGATGTCAGTAATGTTGCGCCTAAAGGAATTATTCCGGATGCCGTAAAATGGTCGTTTTATATTGGAGGAATCGTTTTTCTGCTTTCTGTTTTATGGACCGTTTTTAAATCAACCGAATATACTCCCGAAGAACTTCATGCTTTTGAAGCTAACAGCAAAAAAGACTCAGAAAGCATATCAAATTCTGAAACAGAATCCGGTGTTTCTACAAAAAAACAATTGTTTTTAGGAGTATTGTTTGTTGGTATCGGAGCATTAATTTCATTTTTAATTTTCGAAAACAGCCTGGCAAAAGAACTTTACATTCTATTTATCGGTCTAATTTTTATGGGCGTTTTATTTGTAATTGCATCACAATTGCGAACAAAAAAAGTTCAGAATGGTTTTACCATAATCATGACCGATTTATTGAATATGCCAAAAACAATGCAAAAATTAGCCTGGGTTCAATTTTTTTCCTGGTTTGCGCTTTTCTCCATGTGGATTTATACAACTCAAGCAGTTACGCAGCATATTTTTGGAACTACAGATACAACTTCGAAAACCTACAATGATGCTGCCGACTGGGTTTCTGTCTTATTTACCGTTTATAATGGAGTTGCAGCAGCCGTAGCTTTCTTATTACCGGTTATTGCAAAAAAAGTAGGCGTTAGAGCAACACACTTATTAGCCTTGTGTGCTGGAGGTGTTGGTTTAATTTCAATTTATTTCATTGGTGATAAACAAATGCTGATCCTTCCAATGTTGGGAGTTGGTATCGCTTGGGCAAGTATTTTATCAATGCCTTATGCCATGTTATCCGGAGCTTTGCCAGCAGCAAAAATGGGCTATTATATGGGAGTTTTTAACTTTTTCGTAGTAATTCCACAAATCGTAGCCGCTACAATATTAGGATTTGTAATAAAACAATTCTTTAATAATGAACCTATTTACGCTCTAATAATTGGAGGTATATCAATGATTTTCGCAGGATTATTGACTCTTAGAGTAAATAGTAAAACTAAAATTGAAATCCATGAATAATAAAAAAGCATTTATCTTCGATCTTGACGGAGTGATCGTAGATACCGCTAAATACCACTTTTTAGCCTGGCAGAAAATTGCCAAATCGTTAAATATAAATTTTACACATGAAGACAACGAACTTTTAAAAGGCGTAAGCCGTGTTCGTTCGTTGGATATTATACTTGGATTAGGAAATGTTCAGGCTTCACAAGAAGACAAAGACAAATGGCTGATTCAAAAAAACGAAGATTATTTATCTTATTTAGTTGACATGGATGAAAGTGAGGTTCTTCCAGGAGTTTTAAAAATTCTAAAACTATTAAAAGATAAAAACCAAGGAATTGCATTAGGCTCTGCCAGTAAAAATGCAAGACCTATTTTAGAGAAAACAGGAGTTCTGTCTTACTTCGATGTTATTGTTGACGGAAATGATGTCAGCAATGCAAAACCAGATCCTGAAGTTTTCGTAAAAGCGGCTCAATTATTACATATTGATCCAAAAAATTCAATTGTATTTGAAGATTCTGTTGCCGGAATTCAGGCAGCAAACATCGCAGAAATGGTAAGTGTGGGAATTGGTGAGGAAACAATTTTACATGAAGCTAACTATATTTTTAAAGATTTTACCCAAATCACAACAAGCTTTATCGAAGAGTTAATTGGATAATTAGAAAATGTGTCAATGAGATAATTAATCGCACTGACAAATATTCTAATGCTGCAATTACTCAAATGAATGTAAAAAAGTTATTAAAAAACCCAGGCAATTATCTAATTATCAAATTGCCGTATTTTCTAATTGAAAGAAAAGATGAACCAAGATTATATAAAACCAGACAATTGGTCTATTATTGAAGAAGGATTTGATGCGGAGAGAGTAAAATCTTCTGAAAGTCTTTTTAGTATCGGGAACGGCGCTATGGGACAACGCGCCAATTTTGAAGAAACATATTCAGCTGAAACTTTTCAGGGAAGTTATATTGCCGGAATTTATTATCCGGACAAAACAAAAGTGGGCTGGTGGAAAAACGGTTACCCAAAATATTTTGCCAAAGTATTAAACGCTCCAAACTGGATTGGAATTGACATTGAAATCAACGAAGAAAACCTAGACTTAAACAGCTGTACAGAAGTTAGAAACTTCCGCAGAGAGTTGAACATGAAAGAAGGATGGTACAACCGTTCTTTTGAAGCAGTTCTAAAAAACGGAACTGAAATCGCAGTAAACGTTCGTCGTTTTCTTTCGTTAGATTTAGACGAAGCCGGAATCATTAAATACGATATTACACCTTTAAATAAAGATGCAAAAATCGTTTACAAACCTTACGTTGACGCTGGTGTAACCAATGAAGATGCGAACTGGGAAGAAAAATTCTGGGAACCGCTTGAAGTAAAAAAAGGCACAAACGAAGCTTTTGTTACGGCTCAAACGTTTAAAACGCATTTTAAAGTTACGACTTTCATGCACAATACGATTTTGGCAAATGGAGAAGACATTCATGTTTCGCCATCGACAATCGATTCAACTACAGATAAAGTTCAGTATACTTACGGAACTATTATTGCAAAAGGACAAACCTCATCCATTCAAAAAATTGGAGGTTATACGGTTTCTCTAAACCACGAGAATACTTTGGCTGGAGCCGAAAAAGTAATCAAATCTGCTGTTGCTTTAGGTTACGAAAAACTGCTTCAAAATCAAATTGAAGCTTGGGCAAAAATCTGGGAAATGTCAGATATTACAATTGAAGGCGACGTAAAAGCACAACAAGGAATTCGTTTCAACATTTTCCAATTGAACCAAACGTATTCAGGAAAAGATTCCCGTTTAAATATCGGACCAAAAGGATTTACTGGAGAAAAATACGGCGGATCGACTTATTGGGACACTGAGGCGTATTGTATTCCGTTTTACATGGCTACGAAAGATCAGCAAGTGGCGAGAAACTTATTGACGTATCGTTACAATCAATTGGATAAAGCAATTGAAAATGCTAAAGACAATTTAGGTTTCAAAAACGGCGCTGCATTGTACCCAATGGTGACGATGAATGGTGAAGAATGCCACAACGAATGGGAAATCACACACGAAGAAATTCATAGAAACGGAGCGATTGCTTTTGCGATTTACAATTACAACCGTTACACGGGAGATTACTCTTATATCCCAGAAAAAGGTTTAGAAGTTTTAATCGGGATTGCTCGTTTCTGGCATCAGAGAGCTTCTTTCTCAAAAGATAAAAATCAATATGTAATTCTTGGAGTTACGGGTCCAAACGAATACGAAAACAACATCAACAATAATTTTTATACCAATTACATTGCAAAATGGTGTATTGATTTTGCTGCTGAACAAATCGAAAAAGTGGCTTCAGAATATCCTGCAGATCACAAACGCGTTCTTGAAAAAGTGAATCTTTCTTCAGAAGAAATTAAAGAATGGAAAAAAGTAGCAAATGACATGTATTTCCCTATTTCTGAAGAACTTGGAATCTACTTACAGCAAGACGGTTTCTTAGACAAAGATTTAGTTCCGGTAAAAGATTTAGATCGTTCACAACGTCCAATTAACCAAAAATGGTCTTGGGATCGCGTTTTACGTTCGCCATACATTAAACAAGCTGACGTTTTACAAGGTTTTTATTTCTTCGAAGATCATTTCTCTAAAGAAGAATTAAAACGCAATTTCGAGTTCTACGAATCATTTACAGTTCATGAAAGTTCGCTTTCGCCTTGCGTGCACTCGATTCAGGCTGCAGCTTTAGATAAAATGGACATGGCCTATACATTTTATTTAAGAACTTCCCGTTTGGATTTGGACGATTATAATAAAGAGGTTGAAGAAGGTTGTCATATCACGTCAATGGCCGGTACATGGATGAGTATCGTGGAAGGCTTTGGAGGAATGCGTGTTAAAAATAATAAGCTTCATTTCTCTCCAAAAATCCCAAAAGAATGGAAAGGATATTCTTTTAAAATTAATTTCAGAAACCAAATTTTAAAAGTAGCTGTAAATCAAAACGAAACAACATTTACTGTTGACGGCGATCAGGATTTAGATATCGTCGTAAACGGAAAAACAATAACGGCCGGGAAACTCGCTCAAATTAATTAAATTACAATACTCTAAAAATCTAAAAACATGAAAAACTTATTTTTCGCAAGTTTAATTTTGTTTGCGTTTAGCACTGTTGCAAAAGCGCAGCAATTAAAATCACCCGAAGGCAAGTTCGTAATGGAATTTTCTCTTCAAAACGACGGAACTCCAGTTTACAATTTAAAGTACAAAAACAAGGAAGTTATCAAAACCAGTAAACTTGGTCTTGAACTTAAAGATGACAAAAAATCTTTATTGAACGACTTTACAATCGCTGACACAAAAACTTCCACTTTTGATGAAACCTGGAAACCAGTTTGGGGAGAAGTAGATCACATCAGAAATCATTATAATGAATTGGCTGTTACTTTAAATCAAAAAGGAACAGACAGACAAATCGTTATCCGTTTCCGTTTATTCGACGACGGACTTGGATTTAGGTATGAATTCCCGGCGCAAAAAAATCTTACTTACTTTGTAATCAAAGAAGAAAGATCACAATTTGCGATGACTGGAGATCATACTGCTTTCTGGATTCCAGGAGATTATGACACACAGGAATACGATTATACAAAATCGAAATTATCTGAAATTAGAGGTTTATCTGAAAAAGCATATACAGCAAACGTTTCTCAAAAATCTTTTTCGCCAACAGGAGTTCAGACTTCTTTGATGTTAAAAACTGCTGACGGAATCTACATCAACCTTCACGAAGCAGCTTTAATTGACTATTCTTGCATGCACTTGAATTTAGACGATAAAAACTTGATTTTCGAATCCTGGTTAACGCCAGATGCAAAAGGAGACAAAGGTCACATGCAAGCGCCAAATCACTCTCCTTGGAGAACGATTATTGTAAGCGATGATGCAAGAGAAATTCTTTCATCAAAAATGACTTATAACTTAAACGATCCATCTAAGATTGAGGAAACTTCCTGGATCAAACCTGTAAAATATGTTGGTGTTTGGTGGGAAATGATTACAGGAAAAAGCTCTTGGTCTTACACTAATGATTACCCAACGGTTCAATTAGGTGTTACTGATTTCTCAAAAGCAAAACCAAACGGAACGCACGGAGCAAACAACGCTAACGTAAAAAAATACATTGACTTCGCTGCTGCAAATGGTTTCGATGCCGTTTTGGTTGAAGGTTGGAATGAAGGCTGGGAGGACTGGTTTGGTCACTCAAAAGATTATGTTTTTGATTTCTTGACTCCTTACCCGGATTTCGACGTAAAAGGTCTTCATGAATATGCAAAATCGAAAGGTGTTAAAATCATCATGCACCACGAAACTTCAGGATCTGTTCGTAACTACGAGCGTCATATGGATGCAGCGTACAAATTCATGAACGATAACGGATACAATGCTGTAAAAAGCGGTTATGTTGGAGACATTTTGCCAAGAGGCGAAAACCATTACAGCCAATGGATTGTAAACCACTATCAATACGCTATCGAAAAAGCAGCTGATTATAAAATTATGGTAAACGCTCACGAAGCGGTTCGTCCAACAGGAATTGCTAGAACCTATCCTAACTTAATTGGAAACGAAGCAGCAAGAGGAACTGAATACCAAGCTTTTGGAGGTTCTAAACCAAATCACGTTACTGTATTGCCATTTACACGTTTAATTGGTGGTCCAATGGATTATACTCCGGGAATCTTCGAAATGGATATCAGCAAAATGAATCCTGAGAACAAATCGCATGTAAACAGTACATTGGCAAACCAATTAGCATTATATGTAACTATGTACAGTCCGTTGCAAATGGCTGCTGATACTCCGGAAAACTACAACCGTTTTCCAGATGCTTTCCAATTCATTAAAGACGTAGCTGTTGACTGGTCTGAAAGTAAATATATCGAGGCTGAGCCTGGAGATTTTATTACGGTTGCACGTAAAGCAAAAGGAACAAACAACTGGTTTATTGGAAACGTAAACGGAGAAACGGCGCGTACATCAAACATCGATTTCAGTTTCCTTGAAAAAGGTAAAAAATACACTGCAACAATTTATGCTGATAAAAAAGATGCGCATTACAAAACAAATCCGCAAGCTTATAGTATCAGGAAAATTGCTGTAACAAATAAATCAAAATTATCTCAGTTTTCTGCTCCGGGCGGAGGATATGCAATTAGCATTATAGAAAACGAATAATTTTTTCAAAGACAAGTAATTTCCCCCTAGATTACTTGTCTTTTTTTTAAATTGCAAAAAGCTTATCCTAACAGGTTTCAAAAACCTGTTAGGTATTATATCAGGTCAGTCCTGCAAGGTTTACAAAACCTTGTAGGTCTTTCTAAAGCTTTACTCAATTTATACCTACAAGGTTTTGGAAACCTCGCAGGGAATCGAAACTAACACCTCTTAAGATGAATTGTAAGTCAAAATTTCTATTTCTTCTGATAATAATTTTCTCAGGAATTGACAGCTATGCTCGGGAAAAAGCCATCGTTAAATATGACTACCTATTATATCTGCCAAAAGAGTATTCAAAAGAAACTAAGAAATATCCACTTGTAATTTACCTTCATGACGGAGGCCAGAAAGGAAATGATTTAAGTAAACTCAAAACATATGGTTTACCTTATTTGGTAGAAAAAGGTCAAAATTTTGATTTTATAATTGCTTCGCCTCAATGTCCGGATAATAAATACTGGTCAACTGAAAATTGGTTCGAAACATTATATGCAGATTTAGAAGCAAAATATAGAATCGATAAAAGCAGAATTTACATAACAGGAATTAGCATGGGCGGTTATGGAACGTATATAACAGCTTTAGATTTCCCTGATAAATTCGCAGCAGTTGTAGCCCTTTGCGGCGGTATTAACGACAGCGATTTAACAAGAGTTTGCAATCTCAGTAAAATTCCGATTTGGGCTTTTCACGGAACTGCTGATGATAAAATCCCATTTAGTGAAACGGAGAGAATTGCGAAAGGTTTGGAATCATGCGAAACCAAAAACAATTCAAGTTTACCCGTTTAGAAAATGAAGGTCATGAAATTCAGTATTTATACGAAACAAAACCTGAAATCTATAAATGGATGCTTGAACAGAAAAAATAAAAAATACAAACTATGAAAAACCAAAAAACATTTATATATAAATTAATCCTCTTGGTTTTATTGTTTTCCGCTTCCGCGAAAGCGCAAATCCAAAAAGTAGAACCGCCATTTTGGTATGCAGGAATGAAAAATTCGGAGCTGCAGATTATGTTCTACGGAAAAAATATTGCTCAATACGAAACTTCGGTTTCTAATAATGTTGCGATTAAAAATGTAGAAAAAACAGAAAATCCAAACTATCTTTTCGTAACCATAGACACAAAAGACGTAAAAGCTTCTGAATTGGTTTTCTCTTTCAAAAACAATAATAAAGTTGTCTTTAAACAAAAATATGTTCTTAAAGAAAGAAGAGCCAATTCTGCCGACAGAAAAAGTTATGATGCGTCGGATTTGATTTACTTAATCATGCCGGATCGTTTTGCTAACGGAAATCCGAAAAACGACAGCGATGCTTCTTTAACTGAAAAAGGAAACCGTCAAGACCCAAGCGGACGCCACGGAGGAGATATCGAAGGAATTATTAAAAACTTAGATTATATTTCTTCTCTTGGTGCAACTACAATTTGGAGCACGCCTTTATGCGAAGACAACGACAAACAGCATTCGTACCATACTTACGGACAATCGGACGTTTATAAAATCGACCCGCGTTACGGAACGAATGATGATTATGCTCGTTTATCTGCAGAAATGCACAAAAAGAACATGAAACTGGTTATGGATTATGTTACCAATCACTGGGGAATTACACACTGGATGATGAAGGATATTCCAACAAAAACATGGTTCAATCAATTTGAGACATTTACACAAACACATCACCGTCGTGAAGTAATTACAGATATTCACGCTTCAAAAATCGATCAGGAAGTTTGTGTTGACGGCTGGTTTGTGCCTTCAATGCCAGACTTGAATTTAAGAAATCCTCTTGTTGCAAAATACTTAACGCAAAATGCCATTTGGTGGATCGAATTTGCCAATCTTGACGGATTCAGAGTAGATACTTATAACTATTCAGATAAAACAGCAATGGCAAATTGGGCAAAAGCCATTACAGACGAATATCCGAACTTTAATATTGTTGGAGAAATCTGGATGCATAATCAGGCGAATTTAGCTTTTTGGCAAAAAGACAGTAAAATTGGCGCTATCGAAAATTACAATTCGAATCTTCCAAGTGTAATGGATTTTACGCTTCAAAGTCAGATTACTTCAGCTTTCAACGAAAACGAACCAAGCTGGGACAACGGATTGATTAAATTTTACAACAATTTCGCAATGGATTTTTTATATCCAAACACCAATAATATTTTAGTTTTTGCCGAAAATCATGACACAGATCGTTTGAATCATAACTTTAAATATGATTTACCAAAATACAAACTGGCGATGACTTTGTTGGCAACGGTTCGCGGAATCCCACAGATTTATTATGGTTCAGAAATTGGAATGGGCGGTGATAAAGGTAAAGGCGGAGATGCCGATATTCGTCAGGATTTTCCAGGCGGATGGAATGGCGATAAAAACAATGCTTTCACCAAAAAAGGAAGAACTACCGAGCAAGCTGCTTTCTTTGATTTCAGTGCCAAATTATTCAATTGGAGAAAAACTAACGAAGCCGTTCATTTCGGAAAAATGACGCATTACATTCCAGAAAATAACACTTATGTATATTTCAGATATACAGATGCTAAAACGGTAATGGTCGTTTTCAATAACAATGCAAAAGAGCAGGTTGTAAAAACAGCTCGTTTCAAAGAAAACATCAAAAACTACAAATCCGGAAAAGATGTTATCACAGGAAAGACATTTGATTTAGCTTCTGAAATTACTTTAGAACCAAAATCAGCTTTGGTTTTAGAATTGGAATAAAGCTTTAATTTAAACACATAGAGACATAGTTTTTCTAACTGAATAAAAGGCGTTTCACTTGTTTAAAAAAACATAGTTATATCAACGTAAAACTATGTGTTAATGACTAGTCATTTTTTTCTAACTTTTTAGACAAAGAAAAATCTATGATTCTATGTGTTTAAAATTTTATTGCCACAGATTAACAGATTATCCCAGATTCAAAAAATCATTTTAATCTTGTAATCTGTGGCTTTTTTTTCAACATGATCTATGTCTAAAAAATTCCTAAATAATGAAAAAATACTCTTTCCTTTTTTTATCTTTAGTATACTTAACATTGAGTTGTTCTGGCTCAAAATCAGTTACAATGAATAACGAAAATACTTCAAAAACACCTTTCGTTTGGGAAGGAGCAAATATTTATTTTTTACTTACAGATCGTTTTTACAACGGAGATACTTCAAACGACGTCAATTTTAACCGAACCAAAACTCCCGGAAAACTACGCGGATTTGAAGGTGGTGACATCATCGGAATCACAAAAAAAATCGAATCAGGATATTTTGAAAAACTAGGAATCAATGCCATTTGGCTTACGCCAATTGTCGAGCAGATTCATGATGGCGTTGATGAAGGAACTGGGTTGAGCTACGGTTTTCACGGCTATTGGGCAAAAGACTGGACGGCTTTAGATCCGAACTTTGGAACAAAAGAAGACTTGGCAAAACTCGTAAAAAAAGCCCACGAAAAAGGCATCAGAATAATTTTGGACGGTGTAATCAATCATACTGGCCCAGTGACACCAGAAGATCCCGTTTGGCCTTCAGATTGGGTTAGAACCGGCGTTGTCTGCGATTATAAATCTTTCGAAAATACTACTATGTGTACTTTGGTTGAAAATCTTCCGGATGTAAAAACCGAAAGCACTCAAAATGTAGAATTGCCTCCTTTCTTAATCGAAAAATGGAAAAAAGAAGGCCGTTATGAAAAAGAAATTGCTTCGCTTGACGAATTCTTCAAAAGAACGAATTATCCAAGAACGCCAAAATATTACATCATAAAATGGCTTACAGATTATATTACAGAGTTTGGAATTGACGGTTATCGCGCTGACACTGTAAAACATACCGAAGAAGGCGTTTGGGCAGATTTCAAAAAAGAATGCGACTATGCATTCGAAACCTGGAAAAAACATCATCCTTTACAAGTTTTAGATCAGAATCCGTTTTATACCATTGCTGAAGTTTACGGTTACGGAATCAGCGGTGGGCAGGATTATGATTTTGGAGACCGAAAAGTCAATTATTTTCAGAATGGTTTCAACAGCATGATCAATTTTGAGTTTAAATGGAATGCCGCACAAAATGATTATGAAGGTTTATTTTCTAAATATTCGAATGCTTTGAATAATGATTTAAAAGGATATTCGGTTTTAAACTATATGTCTTCACACGATGACGGACAGCCTTTTGATGCTAACCGAGTAAAAGGTATAGAAGCAGGAACTAAATTGTTGCTTTCTCCGGGAATGTCTCAAGTGTATTACGGCGACGAATCAGCACGATCTTTGGTTATTGAAGGAACTCAGGGCGATGCCACTTTACGTTCGAATATGAATTGGGAAGATATTCAAAACAATCCTGAAACACAGAAAACACTTTTACATTGGCAAAAATTAGGACAGTTTAGACGAAATCATCCTGCTGTTGGTGCTGGTGTTCATAAACTGATTAATCCGTATCCTTATACTTTTTCCAGAACATTTACAAAAGGTTCTTTTACAGATAAAGTCGTTATGGGAGTAGATTTACCAAAAGGCAGAAAAGAACTTCCTGTTGGCGATATCTTCCCAAACGGAACAAAACTAAAAGATACTTATTCAAATCAGGAAGTCGAAGTTATTGATGGAAAAGTGATTATAGACAATGATTTTGATATTGTTTTACTCGAACTGATCTAAAAGTTTAACCGCAAAGGTCGCAAGGGAAAATCGCAAGGTTCGCAAAGATTATAAAAAACTTTGCGACCTTTGCGTAAAACTTTGCGACCTTTGCGGTTAGAAAAAACACTGCAAAATGCTAAAAATTGCACATCGAGGCGCCAAAGCCTACGAACCTGAAAATACTTTGCAAGCTTTTCAAAAAGCCTTAGACTTAAATTCAGACGGAATTGAACTTGATGTTCACTTAAGCTCTGACGGGCATATAATCGTAATTCACGATGAAACCATCGACAGAACCACTAACGGAAAAGGTCTAGTCAGTAGTTTTTCTTTAGCTGAATTAAAATCATTTTTAATTGATGGAAAACATCAAATTCCAACTCTAAATGAAGTTTTTGATTTAGTAAACAAAAAATGCTTAATCAATATCGAATTAAAAGGTTTAGGAACTGCACCTAAAGTTGTTGCATTAATCGAGGAATATATTACAGCCACAAACTGGAATTACAATCATTTCATCATTTCAAGTTTCGATTGGAACATGTTGGAAGAAACATCAACTTTAAATTCAAACATACCAATTGGTGTTCTAACAGAAGAAGATTTAGATAAAGCTTTGGTTTTCGCCGAAAAAATAAAAGCAAAAGCGATTCATCCTGATTTTCAATTATTGAATGCGGATAATGTAAGCGAAATGCAGAAGAAAGATTTTCTGGTTTTACCTTGGACGGTAAATAGCGAAGAAGACATTCAAAAAGTAAAAAGTTATAAAGTAAACGGAATTATCTCTGATAATCCAGACAAAATATAAGAATAGCCACAGATTACACAGATTAAAAGGATTTTTATCTTTTGCCACAACCCGAGCGATAGCGAATAGGCGAAGCAATTACACGAATTTTCACGAATTAATTTATTCGTATTTAAATTTGAGAAATTTGTGTTAATCATTTTAATCTGTGGCAGAAAAAATTAGTGTCAATTAGTGTAATTCGTGGCAACCAAAAAAATATATGATCAAAAATTTCGACATAATCATCGTTGGCGGAGGTGCCGCCGGTTTTTTTACTGCGATTAATATTGCAGAGAAAAAACCGAAACTGAAAATCGCCATTTTAGAAAGAGGAAAAGAAGTGCTTTCTAAAGTCCGTGTTTCCGGTGGCGGACGATGCAACGTTACACACGCTTGTTTTGAACCTAATGAATTGGTTAAATTTTATCCCCGAGGCGAAAAAGAACTTCGAGGACCGTTTCATCAGTTTTGTTCAGGAGACACTATCGAATGGTTCGAAAAACATGGTGTTGAATTAAAAATTGAAGAAGACGGCAGAATGTTTCCAGTTTCTAATTCTTCTCAAACGATAATAGATTGTTTCTTGAAAGCAACCGAAAAACTAGGCATAAAAGTATTGACAGGTCAAAGCGTTCAGTCTATTTTCAAAAAAGAAAATCATTGGAAAATTGATACTCAAAGTGACAATTTCGCCACAGAAAAATTGGTAATGGCTACAGGAAGCAATCCAAAAATATGGGAAATGCTTCAGGAACACGGACACGCCATTGTTAGCCCTGTCCCTTCCCTATTTACTTTCAATATCAAAGATTCTCGAATTAAAGAATTGCCAGGCGTTGCTGCACAAGTTACTGTTCATGTAAAAGATACTAAACTAGAATCTATAGGACCTTTGTTAATTACGCATTGGGGAATGAGCGGTCCGGCAATCTTGAAACTTTCAGCTTGGGGCGCTCGTATTTTGCATGATAAAAATTATCAGTTTACCATTTTTGTCAATTGGTTAAACGATGTTGATTTTGAAGATGCCGAAAAAATCCTGAAAGATTTAAAACAAGAACACGCTAAAAAAGCCGTTTCTAAAAAATCGCCTTTTGACTTCCCGAACCGTTTATGGGAAAGTTTAGTTCTGGCTTCAGGAATTGATTCAGAAACCAAATGGGCTGATTTATCTAAAATTCAATTGCAAAATCTGACTTCGCAATTAACCAAAGCCGAATTTAAAGTAAACGGAAAAAGTACTTTTAAAGAAGAATTTGTAACGGCTGGAGGAATTGATTTAAAAGAAATCAACTTTAAAACCATGGAAAGCAAAATTCATGAAAACCTTTATTTTGCTGGTGAAATTGTAAACATAGACGCTATTACAGGCGGATTTAATTTTCAGAATGCCTGGACAAGCGGGTTTATTCTGGCTCAAAATATTTAATATAAAATGAAATTTAAAGGAATTATTTTTGATTTAGACGGAACTTTAGTCAACTCATTACACGACATTTCAGATGCGATGAACAAAGTACTTACCGCTCTAAGTTATCCAACACACGATTACGATACTTATCAATATTTTATCGGAAGCGGTTTGCGAAATCTGGTTAGCAAAGCTTTGCCAGCTACAAACAATTCTGATGATGAAATCGAAAGTTGTTTTGAGTGTATGGTTGATGAATACACTAAAATCTGCACGTTGAAAACAAAACCGTATGACGGAATTGTTGAACTGCTAGAAAAACTGACTTCACAAAACATCAAAATGGCCGTTTTTTCTAACAAAGCAGATGAATTGACTAAGAAAATTGCAACAGAATTATTTCCAAAACAATTTGATACAGCGGTTGGTTTGAGCACAGAGGAACTGAAAAAACCAAATCCGTTTGAAGCGATTGAGATTAGCAAAAAATGGAATTTAAAACCAGAAGAAATCCTTTTTGTGGGCGATTCAGATATTGATATGAAAACGGCTGTAAACGCCAATATGTTTCCTGTTGGGGTAACTTGGGGTTACAGAACAGAAGATGAATTGAAAAATAGTGGTGCAAAAGTGGTTATAAACAATGCTTCGGAATTAATCGAAATATTGTAAACCGTGAATACTGAATTACAAAAACAGATACTATCGATCGCTTCGTTTTCTGAAAATGAAATCGAAATGATCGATTCTTGTTTTGAATGTGAAAAGTTTACGGCTAAAGAATTTCTTTCATCAATGGGGAAAATCAGCAATAAAATCTTTTTTATTGTTGAAGGTTTAGCTCGTGTTTATTACTTAAAAGATGGGAAAGAAATTACGACTTATTTAAGCTCTGATGAAGGCTTTATTGCTTCGTATTCCAGTTTTATTAATCAGTCTGTTTCTTTTGAGAATATTCAATGTATTGAAGATTGCGAAGTGCTTTCGATCACTTTTGAGAAAATGCAGTTTTTGTATCATGAAATTCCAAATTGGGAACGTGTCGGGAGAATTCTGGCTGAACAGAATTACCTTTGCATGGCAGACCGAGTTTTAAAATTGCAGATGATTCCTGCCAAAGAAAAATATCAGACTTTTTTAGCATCGGCTCCAGCCAAAATAATCCAGCGAACTCCTTTAATTTATATCGCTTCCTTTCTGGGCATTACTCCGGAATCATTAAGCAGGATACGTCAGGATATTTCTTAACATTTATCAAGTGAGTTGAAAAACAGATTTCAAATCTTTGCCAATATAAAATTCAAGAAAATGAAAACTATTGCCAAAGACGTTTACCAAATCCCTTTATTTCCAAGAAATGCTATTAATTGTTATTTGATTGAAGATGTTTTAATTGATGCCGGAATTCGGAGTTCTGCTATTAAAATATTAAAAGCAATTAAAAATAAATCCGTTACCAAACATGCTTTAACACATGCTCATGCCGATCATCAGGGAAGCAGTAAAATAATCTGCGAAACTTTAAACATTCCGCTTTTGTGCAGTGAGCCTGAAAAAGAATTCGCTGAAAACGGAAATGTAATTACAGAATACCCAAATCCGAATCATGTTATTCCGAAATTTCAAAAACAATTCTGGGCAGGAAAAGGACACCAAGTTTCTGAAATATTAAAAGAAGGCGATAAAATCGGCGGATTCACAGTTATTGAAACTCCAGGGCATTCCAGCGGTCATTTATCCTTTTTTAGAGAAAAAGATGGCGTTTTGATTGTGGGCGATGTAATGACCAATATGAATCTTCTCACTACAAAAGTAGGTCTTCATGAACCTCCCAATTTATTTACAGCACATCAGGAAACGAACAGAAAATCCATTCTAAAACTGGCTTCGCTTAAACCTAAAATATTATGTTTTGGCCATGGTCCCATTTTATTTAATAATGGAGAATTAGAGACATTCAAAAATTTAATTCCGTTTAATTAACAAGAATTTACAGATTCTGTAAGTTTTCGTTAAGACAATTCTAATAATTTTACTCTCAACTAATTAATCCTGTATGAGAGTAAAATTACTTACTACAATTTCTATTTTCACTTATCAACTTAGTATTTCTCAATCCGAAAAACTATTAAACGGAAAAGTTCTTTCGCAGAATGTTCCACTTAATAAAGTGGAAGTAATTAATAAAACTGCTAAAACAAGCACCAGGACAAATGAATTTGGCGAGTTTTCGATTCTCGTTCGTCCAAAAGATAGTCTGTTATTTTTTTCGAAAGATTACTTTTTCAAAAGACTAAAAATTTCTCAGCAAAACATCGATCAAAACAATATTGTTGTGAATATGGTTTTGAAACCGGAAGAACTGGATGAAGTGTTAATTACAAAGATTGAATTTCCTAAAGTTAGCGCAGCAGACGAAAATTCTACAGTAATCCCAAAACCAGCGATATCTAATCCTGGCATTTACACTGGCGGCATTACAAACGGTGTCGATTTGTTGGCTATTTTTAGTTTGTTTATGAAAAAAGATAAAAAAGCAAAAAATAAAAGCAAAAAGCATGAATTAACTTTTAAACAATTGGTCAGTGCTACGGTACCTTTAGATTTTTTCTCAAATGATTTAAAGTTAAATCCTGAGGAAAAAGAACTCTTTATTGATTTCTGCGATGCCGATCCTAATTCTCAATTTATTCTAAAACAAAAAAATTTACTTTATACACTGGACTTTTTACATACTAAAAATCAAGAATTTAAAAAACTGAATTCTGGAATTAAAAACTAAAAAGTCTTTTTTATATGAAAGTAAAATTACTCACAACCATTTCTTTTTTCACTTATCAACTAAGTATTTCTCAAACCGAAAAATTACTTCACGGAAAAGTCATCTCTAATAACAATCCTCTTAATCAAGTTGAGGTTATAAATAAGACGGCTAAAACAAGCACTACGACAAATGCTTTGGGAGAGTTTTCTATTTTGGTAAAAGCAAAAGACAGCTTGTTATTTTTTACTAAAGATTATTTTTTCACAAGAATTAAAGTTACTTCTGAAAACATACAAACCAATAATCTAGTCGTTAAAATGATTCCTAAACCTGAGGAACTAGAGGAAGTAATAATACCAGCTGAAATCAAATTTGATCCGTTGCCTCCAGATCCTGAAACTGTAGCAGAAATCGACAGAGACAAGAGAGCTAAGGACTTAAAACAGTATATTCCGCAATATAATGACGGTAGCATTACAAACGGAATGCAGACTAGTTTTAAATTCAGTCTTGGGAGATCTCGTGAAAAAGACGAACCAGAAAGCGTATTCAAGAAACTCATAAGGAAAACCTGCTCTAATGATTTCTTTACAAAAAACTTAAAAATAGCAGCGGAACAAAAAGAACTTTTTATTGATTTCTGCGATGCCGACCCAAAGTCTAAGAGCATTGCTGAAAACCCAAATATTTTAACCACAATTGAATTTCTGACTGCTAAAAATGAAGAATTTAAGAAGCTGAAATAGCTTTCTACATCTGACAAACCTGAAACTAAAAAAATTTACTTATTCAACCACCAAATACTGGCATTCAAAACAGTAGCAAATCCAACCCAAAGAAGATACGGAATTAATAAATAACCCGAAATTTTATTGATTTTGATAAACTTCAAATAGGTTTCATAAATCATCAGCCATAAAAGTGCAATTTCAATTAAAGCCAACATCGGGTTTTTTAATCCGAAGAATAAATAAGACCAAATCGCATTTAAAATCAATTGAATTATAAAGAACAATAATGCTTTTTTAACTTCTTCCGTTTGTTCTTTAATTTTATCCCAAACTAAAGCTGCTGCAACTGCCATAAAAATATAAAGTACTGTCCAAACCGGCATAAAAATCCAGTTCGGCGGATTAAAAACTGGTTTTTCCAACGTTACATACCAAGTCTCAATACTTGGTCTAGTTACCAAACTGGCAGAATATCCAACAGTTAAACATATTACTAAAGCTATGGCGATTTTTACGAACTTGTTCATGGTATTAAATTTTGTAGTCAAAAATAGTTAAAAGAAAAGTTTAAACCATAGAAGTGATGTAAGTTCATTTTAATAAAAGCCTGCTTATAATTTCTTATATAACTTACATGGCAGAAAAATGAAAAAGTTATCTTTGCCAAAATTTTATATTTCATGTTTACAGCAGCCGATTTTATTCCAAATCCATATACTTCAACAATCGAAAAAGGAAACTTTGAGTGGAGCGCTCCAAGTAACATTGCCTTAGTAAAATACTGGGGGAAAAAAGACAATCAGATTCCGGCAAATCCTTCGGTAAGTTTTACACTTAACAACTGTAAAACCATTACAAAACTAGGTTTTGAAAAAAGAACAAACCAAAATTCTTTTTCTTTTGATTTACTTTTTGAAGGAAAACCAAAAGAAGATTTCAAACCAAAAATTCAGAAGTTTTTAGAAAGAGTTGAAGTTTATCTGCCGTTTTTGAAAGACTATCATTTTACGATTGATACACAAAATACATTTCCGCACAGTTCTGGAATTGCTTCTTCGGCATCTGGAATGGCAGCGCTGGCAATGAATTTTATGAGTTTGGAAAAATTATTGAATCCTGAAATGACCGACGAGTACTTTTACCAAAAAGCATCATTTTTAGCTCGTTTAGGCTCTGGAAGCGCCTGCCGAAGCGTAAAAGGAAATGTGGTTGTTTGGGGAAATCAGGCGAATATTGAAGGTAGTACTGATTTATTTGGAGTGGAATTTCCATACAATATTCATGAAAATTTCAAGAATTATCAAGACACGATTTTATTAGTTGACAAAGGTGAAAAACAAGTTTCCAGCACTGTTGGGCACGATTTAATGCACAATCATCCGTATGCAGAAAGACGTTTTGCCCAGGCACATGAAAATCTGGATAAATTAATTGCCATTTTCGAAAGCGGTAATTTAGAAGAATTTATCAAAGTTGTAGAAAGCGAAGCACTGACTCTTCACGCCATGATGATGACCTCAATGCCGTATTTTATTTTAATGAAACCAAACACACTTCAAATCATAAATGCGATTTGGAAATTCAGAAATGAAACCCAGATTCCGGTTTGTTTTACGCTTGATGCCGGAGCCAATGTTCATGTACTTTATCCAGAAAACGTTACCGAAAAAGTATTACAATTTATTCAGAACGAATTGGTTGTATTTTGTCAGAATAGTCAATATATTTGCGACAAAATTGGAGAGGGTGCAATTGCATTATAATTTTGCGTATCTTTAGTTAAATTTTTTTGTTATGGACATTCAATTAGAAAAACTAGAATTAATAAAGCTACTAGCTGATACTGAAAACCCTGCTATTCTGAAATCTATTCGAAAAATTTTTAAAAAAGAAGAGAAAGATTGGTGGGATGATTTGACAGAAGAACAAAAGGCCGAAATTGAAGCATCTGAAAGAGAAATAGAAAATGGTGAATTTTATCTTTTTGAAGATGTAATGGCAAAATACAAGAAATGAGAAGAATTGTATTTTCTGGTCGTTCTAAATTTCAACTTGAACAGTTACTAGAATATTTAGAAATTAGATTTTCACTTTCAACTAGAGATAAGTTTATAGCAAATTTTTATAAAATTATTGAAACAATTAGGCTTAATCCTGACACTTTTCCTCTTTCAAGCAGGAATAAAACTAGGAGATGTGTAATTTCGAAACAAACAACGCTTTATTACAAATATAACACTCAAGAAGTTCGTCTTTTGTCACTTTTCGACACCAGACAAAACCCAAATAAAATTAAGAAAGACATAAAATAAATCATGAAAGGACCATTATTTTATTCAAAAATATTACTTTTTGGAGAGTACGGAATTATCCGCGATTCAAAAGGTCTTGCTATTCCTTATAACTTTTATAATGGCGCACTGAAAAAATCTGAAGAGCCTTCAGACGAAGCTATTGCCTCAAATAAAAGTTTGAGAAGTTTTGCTTCTTACCTTGAAGTTTTACACACACAGCAGCCGGATTTGGTTACTTTCGATTTAGAAAATCTTAAAAACGATGTTGAAACCGGAATGTATTTCGATTCCAGTATTCCACAGGGATACGGTGTTGGAAGCAGCGGTGCACTTGTAGCAGCTATTTATGACAAATATGCTACGAACAAGATCACTGTTCTGGAGAATTTAACTCGTGAAAAACTTTTACAATTAAAAAATATATTTTCTCAAATGGAGAGTTTTTTCCACGGAAAAAGCTCTGGTTTAGATCCGTTGAACAGCTATTTGAGTATTCCGATTTTAATCAATTCTAAAGATAATATTCAGACAACCGGTATTCCAACTCAAAGTTTGGACGGAAAAGGTGCTGTGTTCTTATTAGACTCTGGAATTATTGGAGAAACAGCTCCAATGATCAGCATTTTTATGGAAAGCTTAAAAGACAAAGGTTTCCGTGCCATGCTTAAAAACCAATTCGTAAAATATACTGATATCTGTATTGACAATTTCCTTCACGGCGACATGAAGTCTTTGATTGGCAATACTAAAAAACTTTCAAAAGTTGTTTTAAATAACTTCAAACCAATGATTCCGGAACAGTTTCATGCCATCTGGCAACAAGGAATCGACACAAACGATTATTACCTAAAACTTTGCGGTTCTGGCGGAGGCGGTTATATTCTTGGTTTTACAGAAGATTTAGAACGCGCAAAAGCCTCTCTGAAAGACTATAAATTAGAAGTTGTTTATCAGTTTTAATTTTCTAAAAGCCGAAGTTATTTGAGTAGATTTTTATAAGTTTTCATCCTAAAAAGTTATTTATTATGAAAAGTATTTTTAAAATAATCAAAGCGACTTTTTTAGGAGGAATTCTGTTTTTAGCGCCTTTAGTGGTATTACTGGTTATTCTTGAAAAAGGATACGGTATTATACAAAAAGTCACGTTACCCCTTGTAAATAACTTACCAAAAGTTCATGTTTTAGGAGTTGCACTTCAGGAACTGATTGGAATACTAATTATAATTTTGATTTGTTTTGCTGCAGGTTTATTGGCAAGAACAGCTAAAGCCAAACAATTGATTCAAAAATTAGAAGACGGCATTTTAAGTTTTGTTCCCGGTTATTCGTTTATGAAAAGCATGAATGAAAACATAATGGGAATTGAATCCAAAGAAGACTTAAAAGTAATTTTGGTTCCTACTGACGCGGGTTTGCAATTTGCCTTTTTAATCGAACAAATTGATGACAACAACTTTACTGTTTTTGTTCCGGATGCACCAAACCCATGGAGCGGTTCTGTAGTTTTTGTGGAGAAAAAAGACATCAAAGAAATTGATATGACACAAAAACAAGCTTTGGCCTGCATTAGAAAATTAGGTTTTGGCTCTAAAGAATTGTTAAAAAACAAACTCTAAATTTTTAAAACCAAAAATATCCTTTAACTTCCCTTATCCAAACCCATCACAAATTTTATCTATGCTGAGCAGACAACATAAACTTTTAATAATGAAAATTGTCAGTTTGTTTTCTGTTGTCAGGGGTTACAATATTCCAATTATTGTTTTGGCACAATATTTATCTGCCATTTTTATTCTGGCTCCGGAAATTAGAGCATTGGATATTCTGCTTGATTTTCATTTGTTTTTAATTGTTTTTGCTTCTGCAATTACTATCGCTTCAGGTTATATCATTAATAATTTTTACGACAGTCAGAAGGATTTAATTAATCGCCCGAATAAGTCTATGCTGGATCGATTGGTAAGTCAGAAAACTAAATTGACGGTTTATTTTTCTTTGAACTTTCTTGCTGTTTTAATGGCGCTTATTGTTTCCTGGAGAGCTTTTTTGTTTTTTTCCGGTTACATTTTCCTGATTTGGTTTTATTCTCATAAGATAAAAAAGTATCCAATTATTGGGAATCTTATGTCGGCGTTGCTTGCGGTAATTCCTTTTTTTGCCATTTTATTGTATTTCTATAACAAAATTTCGTTTGAAGAAATCGAGAATCACATGAGTCATTTTGTGGTAATTTCGGCGCATGCGGTTTTCTTGTTTCTGCTTTTATTGATTCGTGAAATGATAAAGGATTTGGAAAATTTGAAAGGCGACTTAGTAAGCGATTACAGAACAATTCCGGTTTTGTATGGCGAAAAAATCTCGAAGCAAATTATAACTATTTTGACGCTATTAACTGTTTTACCTGTTTATGTATTGGTTAATATTTACGATGTTGGGTATATGGACATTTATTTTTATGTCTGTTTTGGGGTTTTACTTTTCTTCCTTATTTATTTATGGAAGTCTGATTCTAAAGAGCAATATTTAAGACTTCATAATGTTTTGAAATTTCTGATTGTATCTGGTGTATGTTGTATCGTTCTGATTAATCCTAGCGTTTTGTGGCACGGAAGGGAACTGATTTCTAATTACTAAACGTTTAGTTCCACAAAGATTCTCGAAGATTTACACAAAGGTTCACAAAGTTTTCTTTTTTAGCTTTCTATAGATTTTTTCTTTGAGTAACTCTGCGTAAATCTTCGAGAATCTCTGTGAAATAGCTAATTTTCAATATATTTAAAAGAAGCCAATTGTTTGAATTTAGCCCCGATTGAGGCGATATCCTTGCGTAGTTTACGGAGCGAGATAAAGCCGAAAGCGGGAAACCATGTCTGAAAAAATGCCAAATGTATTGCTTCTAAAACCTTTAGAACAAAATGCTATTAATCTAAGAACAATGAACTTAAGATTTATTAGCAGGAAAAAACTATCTTTGCACAAATTAATGATTTTATGAACAACAAGGAAGGCAATAATAAAAGAGGCGGATCGAGACCAAACAGCTCAAGATCAAACTCTAGTAAGCCAAAACCACCAATGGCGAAACGTGCTCAAGGGCCGAAAAAAGAAAAGCCGGAGGTTAAAGCGGCGAAGGAAGCTGCTGAACAAAAATTAAAGAAACAAAATCAGGCTCCGAAAAGACAAAAGGCTTCAGATGAAATTCGTCTGAATAAGTACATCTCTAATTCTGGTGTTTGTTCTCGTCGTGATGCCGACATTTATATTCAGTCCGGAAATGTAAAAGTGAACGGAACTGTGGTTACCGAAATGGGGTATTTAGTAAAAATTAATGATGTGGTAAACTTTGACGGGGTTACTTTGACTCCGGAAAAGAAAGAATACATCTTGTTGAATAAACCTAAAAACTTTACGACTGCTTTTGACGAAGGACAGGAGTTTCGTAACGTTCTGGAACTTGTTCGTGGTGCAACAAATGCAAAAATTGCAGCTGTTGGAAGAATGGACAAGAACACAACTGGTTTGTTATTGTTTACAAATGATACCGATATGATTCGTAAGTTTACTTTACCGAATCAGAAATCATCTAAAATTTATCAGGTTTCTTTAGACAAGAACTTAAAATTTGAGGATCTGGATAAAATCAGCAAAGGTTTGGTTCTTGACGGACACCGTGTTTCTGTTGAAGAAGTAAGCTATATAGATAACGAACCTAAAAGTGAGGTTGGTTTAAGATTACGTACTGCAAATGTAAAAGTAGTACGCTCTATTTTTGAGTCTTTTGACTACAATGTATTGCGTATTGACCGTGTAGCATTTGCTGGTTTGACCAAAAAGAATCTTCCGAGAGGAAACTGGCGCTTTTTGACCGATCAGGAAATTATCAATTTGAAAAACATGTAATTGTTTCCCGAATTAAAATCATACTAAATCCTGTTTTCTTTGAAAATGGGATTTTTTTATTTTTAGAAACTAAAGAAATTATGTCCGAAAAGGGTAAATATTGATCTTCCCATTGACTGGCTTTTGTCTTCGACTGTTTCGTAACATGAAAAACCAAGGATGATTTTGATTCCGGGCGGAATACTGTTTAAGATGTCTCTTTTTTGATCTTCAAGAAGTAATTTTAGGCTTTCAAGTAGCTGAAGATTGTTTCTTAGGTAAGACATTACAAGAAGTCCGGAAAAGTTAAGTATTTCTCTGGCAGTTTCGCTTTTGATTCCGACTTCGTTTGAAACCATTTCGGAAATTCTTCCTTTTTTGTTAGCGAACAATTCTTTCAGAAAAACATTTCCTTCTAAACGGTAACAATCATCTACTGATAGAATCCTGCCGGCGTTAAAATCAATTTCCTGGTAAAAAGTTGAATCTTCTTTTAGCATGGAGACTATTTCAGAATAAAAATCAGATTCCTCAGCTTTATTGTAGAGTCCCATTAAAATTGTACCGATCGAGACATCAATTCCCTTTATCAAAAGAGCATCATTTTCAAAATAAAACTTGTTTAACTTGGAGACAACATTAGATGAAATAAAACGTCTAAGTTCAATTTGTAGGTTTGGGGTCATACGTTTAACTTATTTTAGGGGAAACAATTATTTAAACTTATTCAAAATAACCGATAAAGTGAGGCTTTTTACCGTTTATTGGGATAAAAATATAAAATATATTAACATTTCCAAAAAATAAGTTAAAATTTTAGTGGGTCGATTTTCAGGTATTTAGCTTACAAATTTAAAGATATCAGTAAATATAAAGCTTGGCGTAACGTAAGAGATTAAAAATTATTTTGAAAATTTTAAGAGTTTTTTTGAAAATTTAAAAAATATAAGAAAAAGCTTAAAGTCAAATTAACTATATTAGAAAATCAGTGAACGATTTTGCCACAGAACGGTAAGAAAAATACCAAGGTAAATTACAGAAAAGAGAAAATTGACAAAACTGGAAGCTAAGAATCCCAGAACAGAACCTGTTGCTGCTTTTATAGCTCGTTTATGATTTTGAGAATCGTATAATAACTCACCAATAAGAGCTCCTAAAAATGGTCCGATGATAACGCCAAAAGGGATTGGAGCCAGAATTCCGACAATCAAACCTATGTTTGTTCCCCATACACCATAAGAACTTCCGCCAAATTTTTTGGTCCCTTTTGCCGGAATTACATAATCTAAAATGGTGATAATTACCATTAAAACGAAAGTGATTCCTAAAACCCAATAATTGTTTTCTACTGCCTTCGTGAGATACAAAAGCAAGAGTCCAACCCAACAACTTGAAAGCCCGGGCAAAACAGGTATAAAACTCCCAAAAACACCTACAATAACGCAGATAAAACCCAACAGTACTAAAAGTAAATCCATAATAATTTTGTAAATTAGCACTTACAATTTAAGCAATAAAAATAAGATGCAAACCTGTTTAAAAATAGTTTTATTTCTTTTTCTTGTGTTTTCAATAAATGAAAATACATATGCCCAATCTAAGAAACTTTCTGCAGATGACCAATTATTACAGGACAGTCTTTATAATGGCAATAAGAAAAAAGTAATGAATTTTTCGATGAAAGACTTTGATAAACTGTTTTTTGAATTTTTCGATAAAAAGAATAATCCCGATGTTGTTTTAACCAAAACAGAATTTTATACTTACACGGTTCAGATAGCTGCTTTTTCGGACAGGCTTGTTAAATTATATCCTGAACAAAAGGAAGTTGCAGAGAAAAACAAAGAAAATTGGCTTTCTGAAAACTATGAAGATTATTTAGAATACAAGGCATCTCAAAAAAAATAATCGTATTTTTGTTCCTTCATTCAATTCTAAAACTTTGAGGCAGTTTTTCCCTATTTTTATTTGTATTTTTTTTAATTCTTGTCAATATTTTGAGAAGCAGGTTCCGTCTGAAAAAGAATTGCTTCAAAAAGAATTAAAATCGATCAACTGGAAAGAAGTAGACGAATATCCGTCTGTTCCTAACTGCGAAAAAATTGCCGATAAAAAACTTCGTCAACAATGTTTTTTTGAAGTAATGTCCAATCTGATTCAGGAAAAACTGAATGTAGATACTTTGTCGATTTTATATCCTGAATTGGATACTATCGAAGTAAAAGTAACCGTTTTTCCAAATTCTACAATGAAATTTGAACCTCAGTTTCCTAAAGATTCTGTAGCTTATGATACTATCAAAATTGATAGCATTCTGCACGCCCGACTGGTTAATTTTCCAAAAATAAATCCGGCTATAAAACGTGGTGTTCCTGTAAAAACACAGTTTATTTTGCCTGTGATTTTAAAGGCAAAAGACGAGAAATAGTTTTTATAAGGAGCAATTTCCTGCTGTCCGCTGTATTCCCGATAAACAAAAACTACGGCTAAAAAGCCTTGTTTTTCTAAATCGGGAGATGCCGCTCCCATCAGGGCTAGGGTTTCATTTTCAAAAGAACTTATTTTTTAAACTGACGGTCCTTCCATTCATAAGAACCAAACAAACTGTACAACGCTACAATTGAACTAAAAAAAGGATAAAACAAACTGCTTAACAGAAGACTTTTTATTGGTTTTTGAGTCAAAAATTGATTGGTTACAGAGAGTAAAACAAAATCGGTTGTGAACTTTAAAAAGGCAAATAAAACCAAAATCGGATAATTTAAAATTCCTGAAACAAACAATAAAAAGCCAATAACTAAAGTTAGATTTCCGAAGAACACAACAAGTCCTAAAAACTTTCCAAAAGTACTTTTATATGAACTTGTTTTGGCTGCCCAACGCACTCTTTGGTAAAAAAGAGTTTTCCAGGTTTCAGTTGGTTTTGTAACTACAATTGCTTCTCGAGCTTTTAGATAATGAACTTCATCCGGAAATCTCTCAAGGGCTTTCTGCAACAAAAAAACATCATCTCCACTAGCGATTTTATCATTTCCTTCAAAACCGTTTAAATTTTCAAATAGTGATTTTTTATACGCAAAATTGGCTCCGTTACACATAAAACCTTTGTTTAAACCAAAACTTCCGATTGTTGCACCTTGTAAACTCGTTAGATCTAATTGCTGAAAATGATGTAAAAATGAATTCGCACATTCGTACGTAACCGCACCCGAAAGCATTGAAACCTGGTTCTCCTGAATGTAATTATCAAAAGTCAAAAGCCAGTTTTTGGGAACAATACAATCAGCATCTGTGGTAATTACCCAATCGGTTTTTACTTGTTGCATGGCAGTTGTAATGGCGTCTTTTTTCGGAGAATCTGAAACACGAATGTTGTCAATTATCGAAACCGGAAATTTGGAATTTAAAACTTGGAATTTCTCGTTAGAGTTATCATCAACCAAAATCACTTCAAATAAGTTTTTTGGATAATTTAAGTTCGAAAAACTTTCTAAAAGCACAGGCAGATTTTCTTCTTCATTCCGAAAAGGAACGATAATCGTAAAACTGGTCTGCGTTTTTAAATCTGTTTTTTGATGTTTTTTGACTTTAAAAAAACCGTAAATAAGCAAAGAAATGCTAACAACATAAATGGTTAATATTGCAAAAAATCCGAAAATCATTCTCCGGTTTTGGTTTTAAAATTGAGCACAAAATAACTTCCTAAAACTACTGGTAAAACGACATTTAAAAACCACATTAAAGTGCTGATAAAAATTACAATCCATTCATTTACGCCCAAAATTCCGAAGAAATATATTGCGACACTTCCTTTTACAGCAAAATCCAGAAACTGAAATGTTGGCAATGATGAAGCCAAAAAATAAACTGAAGTTATTGCCGCCATTAAAGTTAAATAAGGCAGATCGACATCAAACCCTAAAAACAGAAAGTAATACTGATGCGAAAAAACTAAATAACGTAAAATTCCTAAAACAATATTTTTTCGGTGAACCGTCTTCGGAATTTCATTGATTTTATGAATCAGTTTTTCAATCGAATATCCTTTGATTTTGATTTTCTTTAAAGAGAACAATACAATCAAAAGCAATACAAATCCGCCAAACAAAATGGCTACTGTTTTGGTCGCAATGACATTGAATTGTGCATTAAAATACAGCAATCCAAAAATCCCAAAAATGATCGTTAAAATCATCTGGATTCCGTTGCAGATTAAATTTAGGAAAATTACTCTCTTTGCTTCCGATTTTGGATAATACAACGCTTTTCCGGCATACTCTCCTACTCCGTTTGGCGTAAAAATCCCGGCTGTTAAAGCCGCTAAAACCTGTTTTGTGGCTTCGTAAAGTGATATTTTATGAATTACCTCTGCTAGATTCTGCCATTTCAAAATCTCAAAATAACGGTTCAAAACGCTCAAAAGCAAAATAAAAGAAATTCCTAAAACTGATTGATTTTTCTTGAACAAAACAATAAACTTTTGCCAGTCCAATTTGTCATTGTTAGCCAGCTGATTGTAAATAAAATAAAATGCACCGCCAACAATTAAAAGTTTGGCCAGAAGAACTAGGAATTGCTTAGCTTTGTGAGGAATTGAAATCATGCCGCAAAAGTAAATCAATTTGATAATGTGGCAACTTGAAAATGAGAAAATGAATCGTTTCACTTTTCAAAAACCTGAAACTTGAAACAAAAAAACTTGAAACAAAAACTCTCTTGACAAAAGAACGCATCATATTAGGTATTGACCCCGGAACTACCATTATGGGTTTTGGATTGATAAAAGTAATCAATAAAAAAATGGAATTTCTGCAATTGAACGAATTGCAACTTTCCAAATACGACAATCATTACCAAAAACTAAGAATCATTTTCGAGCGAACTATCGAATTAATCGAAACACATTGTCCTGACGAAATTGCGATTGAAGCGCCTTTCTTTGGCAAAAACGTGCAATCTATGCTGAAATTAGGTCGCGCGCAAGGTGTTGCCATGGCAGCAGGGCTTTCAAGAGGCATTCCGATTACGGAATATGAACCTAAAAAAATAAAAATGGCGATTACCGGAAACGGAAATGCCAGCAAAGAACAGGTTGCCAAAATGCTACAACAACTTTTAGGCTTAAAAGAATTACCCAAAAACCTTGATTCAACAGATGGCTTGGCGGCTGCGGTTTGTCATCATTTTAATTCCGGAAAAGTTGTGGCTGGAAAAAGTTATTCCGGTTGGGATGCTTTTGTGAAACAAAACGAGGATAGAGTTAAGAAATAAGTGATCAGTGGTCAGATTTTTTAGTGGTCAGTTAATTTTGCAAGTATACAGAGATCAGTTTTTTAGTATTCAGATGTTTTGAAAATTGCTTTTAATTTTTGAAATTATTTTCCTACATTTATTATCTGTATTAATTAAAAAAATAATGAAATTTCAAGATTTACTAGCTTACAAAAAGTCATTTTCATTAGCAATGAAAATATTTGATATTACAAAACGATTTCCAAAAGAAGAAACATATTCCTTAACCGATCAGATTAGGCGTTCATCCAGAAGTGTTCCAGTTACTATTGCAGAAGCCTACAGAAAACGTATCTATCCAAAACATTTTTATAGCAAATTGACTGATTCTGATGGAGAAAATTCTGAAACACAAGTTTGGCTTGAATTTGCTCTTGCATGTAAATATATTTCAACCGAATTTTACAGTGAACTTTTATCCGAAAGTATTGAAATAGGAAAACTAATAAACTATATGCTTTTAAACCCAGAGAAGTTTGGAGTTAAGAAAAGTGATCAGTGATCAGGTTTTTAGTATTCCGTTTTTAGCTTGAGGAATACTGACCACTAAAAACCTGATCACTGAATACTAAAACCTGAACACTAAAAAATGAGCGGCATTTACATTCACATCCCTTTTTGTAAACAGGCTTGTCACTATTGTGACTTTCATTTTTCGATTTCGATGAAAAAGAAAGATGAAATGGTTTTGGCTTTAGCCAAGGAAATTGCTGTGCGCAAAAACGAGTTCACGAATGAAACTGTAGAAACCATTTATTTTGGCGGTGGAACTCCTTCTGTTCTGTCAAATGATGAAATCAACTTTTTAATTTCGGAAGTTTATAAAAACTATAAAGTTGTCGAAAATCCGGAAATTACATTGGAAGCCAATCCGGATGATTTGTCTGCGGAACGAATTTTAGAATTATCAAAAAGTCCGATAAATCGTCTGAGCATCGGAATTCAGTCTTTTTATGAAGATGATTTGAAGATGATGAATCGCGCTCATAATTCGGCGGAAGCCAAAAAATGTCTGGAAGAAGCAACAAAATACTTCGATAATATTTCACTGGATTTGATTTACGGAATTCCAGGATTGAGTGACGAAATGTGGAAACAGAATATTCAGACGGCTTTGGATTTTGGTATCCCACATATTTCGAGTTATGCTTTGACAGTTGAACCAAAAACGGCTTTAAGCAAATTAATTCAAACCGGAAAAATTGCTGAACCGCAAGATGAAGTAGCTTCGAATCATTTTATGATTTTGGTTGAAATGCTTCAAAAGAATGGTTTTATTCATTATGAATTATCCAATTTTGGAAAAGAAAATTATTTCTCCAAAAACAATTCAGCATACTGGTTAGGTAAGAAATATATCGGAATCGGTCCTTCGGCGCATAGTTATGATGGCGAAAAAAGAGGCTGGAATATTGCGAATAATTCCTTGTATCTGAAAGCAATTCAAAACGACGAACTTCCGATTGAAACGGAAACTTTAACCGTTTCAGATCGTTACAATGAATATATTATGACAGGTTTAAGAACGATTTGGGGTGTTTCTTTAGAAAGAATCGAAAAAGAATTCAGTACGGAATATTTGAATTATTTATTAGAACAATCTCAAAAATTCATAAACGACGACTTGCTTTCAATCGAAAACAATATTCTAAAACCAACTCCAAAAGGAAAATTTTTAACGGATGGAATTGCTTCAGATTTATTTTATCTGGAATCTTAAGTTTAACGGCAAGGTTCGCTAAGTTTTACGCAAAGAACGCTATTTTTTTGTAGGAATAAAATTATATTTTACATTTCAAATGTTATATTTGAATTTTAAAATTGATTTTATGTCAGAGAATGATTTATCCCGAATTGTGTTTCATTCGGCTTTGAAAGTTCATCAAACTTTAGGCCCAGGGCTTTTAGAAAGTGCTTATGAAGAATGCTTATTCTATGAGTTGAAAAAACTAAACTTATTGGTTGAAAAACAAAAGGCTCTCCCTCTAATTTACGAAGAAGTAAAATTAGATGTTGGTTATCGATTAGATATTTTAGTAGAAAATAAACTAATTTTGGAGATAAAGTCTGTAGATTGTTTAAATGAAGTTCATTTTGCTCAACTATTGACTTACTTAAAACTAACAAATTGCAAACTAGGATTATTGATAAATTTTAATGTCGCATTATTAAAGCATGGAGTTAAAAGAATAGCAAACAATCTTTAGTAAAATCCTTGCGACCTTTGCGTAAACCTTAGCGAACCTTGCGGTTAAATTATGATAGCAAAAATAAACAACTTCGAAATCGACTTATCAAAATCCATTGATATCTCTATTCCATTAACTAATACTGATGAAAATCCAATCGCTTGGTACATCGAAAAACCAGTTATAGAACCTGTAGTTTTTGGTGATTGGATTGGAAAAGTTTCGAAAGGAAAATCATCTACGAATTTCAATAATATTTTCTTCAATCCGCATGGGCATGGAACACATACGGAATGTTTGGGACATATTACAAATGATTTTTACAGTATTAATCAATCTCTTAAACAGTTTTTCTTTTTTGCTAAATTGATTACAGTTGAGCCTAAGAAAATTGGAGATGATCTCGTCATTACGAAAGATCAAATTGTAAACTTACTGACCGAAAAAACAGAAGCTTTAATCATCAGAACCCTTCCAAATCAGTTAGACAAAAAATCGAGAAAATATTCGAATACCAATCCGCCGTATTTGTCTGAAGAGGCTGCGGTTTTCATCCGCGAAAGCGAAATTCAGCATCTACTGATTGATTTGCCAAGTGTGGACAAAGAACATGACGAAGGGAAATTGTTAGCACACAAAGCATTCTGGAATATAAAAAACACACATATTGTAAATCCAGACGCAAGATTTAATGCCACAATTACGGAAATGATTTATGTCTCAGACGAAATTGAAGATGGAAATTATATACTAAATCTTCAAATCGCTTCGTTTGAAAATGACGCGAGTCCGAGCAAACCAATTTTATATAAGATTTAAAAGGTTGCCACTAATTGCACCAATTTACACGAATTAATTTTTTGCCACAGATTATAAGGATTAAAATGATTTTAATCTGTGTTAATCTTTTTAATCTGTGGCAGAATAAAAATAGGAATTAGCGTAAATTCGTGAAATTGCTTCGCCTGTTCGCTATCGCTCGGGTCGTGGCAAAAAAACAACAAACTATGATTAGTGTCTCAACAGATAAAACTAAACTCGACGTTCCGTTTATACAGAACTTTTTAAAAGACATTTATTGGGCTGCGGGAAGAACTCTTGAAGAAGTCCAGCGTACCATTGATGCTTCGTTTTGTTTTGGAATTTATTTGGATGATAAACAAATTGGTTTCGCACGCGTGATAACCGATTATGTAGTCTTTGCTTATTTAATGGATGTTTTTATTGATGAGAAATATCGTGGAAAAGGATATTCGTCTATTTTAATCGAAACGATGATGAATGAACCACAACTGCAAGAAGTAAAAATCTGGCGACTGGCAACCACTGATGCACACTTTTTATACGAGAAATTCGGATTCACAAAACTGAATCATCCTGAAAAAATGATGGAAAAAATAGTCAAATGAAAACAGTCTTAAAACTCGAAGAAACCGCTTTATTTATTCTGGGGATATTTCTTTTTAACCGCTTAAGTTATGATTGGTGGTGGTTTCTGGTTTTGATTTTAGCTCCAGACCTGTCGATGATTGGCTATGCTTTTGGAAATAAAACCGGTGCTTTTGCTTATAATATCTTTCATCACAAAGGAATTGCACTTTTAATTTATGGTATTGGATGTTATTTAAGTATTGAAATTGTTCAATTAACAGGAATTATTTTATTTTCGCATTCTGCAATGGATCGGATTTTCGGTTACGGACTGAAATATGAAAAGGGCTTTAAATACACACATTTGGGTGAAATTGGTAAATAAACAGTTATGAATTTAGAAACATTTTACGAATATTGTCTTTCAAAAAAAGGAGTCAGTGAACATTTTCCTTTTGATGAAGACACTTTGGTTTTTAAAATAGGCGGAAAAATGTTTGCCTTGTCTTCTTTGTCACAATGGGAAAAGAACGAACAATCGGTAAATCTAAAATGTGATCCGGACCGTGCACAGGAACTCAGAGCAGAATATGATGAAATTCAACCCGGATTTCATATGAGTAAAGTACATTGGAATACGGTTTCTTTAAATGGCAATTTACCCGTCAAATTTGTCAAAGAATTGATAGACCATTCGTATGAATTGGTTTTCAAAAGTTTGACAAAGAAAATTCAAAATGAAATTACTGACTCGAGGTAAATTTTTTACCGAACAGGCGGAGCAAATAGAAAATTAGGCATTACATTTGCAGCGTAAGATCAAAACTTAACAACCCGAATCAATTTGCAAATTAGCAATTTATAGCATCATGAAAGAACAATTTAAAAAATTTCTGAACGAAGAACAAGATCCTAAAGCGATTGAAAAAATCACTTCTAAACTTACAGATTTATTGATGAAAGGTGAAGAGATTGGTTATATCGCAGTACAAAAAAAACCTGCGCTTACTGTTTTCCCGGACAGTATTGTAGTAACAAACAAACGTATCATTATCTGTGAGCCTAAAAACTTAGGTCTTTCAATGAACTTTACAGATTATGCCTGGGATGATATTGCCAGTACTTTTGTAAAAGAAAATATCTTAGGTTCTGAATTTTCATTTGGTACCAAGACAGATTTAGCAGTTACTATTGATTATATTCCGAAAATTCAGGCTAGAAAAATTTATACTTACGCTAAAGAACAATTGGATTTATTTAAAAATCCAGTAACTAACGCTGCACCGAGCCCGGAAACTACTGAACCGGTTCTTGAAGAAGAAGCTGAAGAAATCGAAGAAGTAGAAACTGAAGAGGTAACTAGTTTTGCAGAAATTTTACCTGCTGCACCAGTGGTTACAGAAACTTACGAACCACTTCCAACGCAACCAGCCGGAGAACGTAAATTAAGTGATTTATCTAAAGAAGAACTTTTTGATAAATTACAGAACTACAAAAAACTTCTTGACAATGGTTTGATTATGCAAGGAGAATATGACGCTTACAAAAAAGAGATTTTAAGTTATATGTAAATTTCTAACCGCAAAGAGCGCAAAGATTTACGCAAAGCACGCAATGAAAATCATAAAAAAACCATCAGTTTCTTGATGGTTTTTTCTTTTTAAACTTTGCGAACCTTGCGTAAATCTTTGCGCTCTTTGCGGTTAAGCAGACTAAAGCGTAGCTTTCTGTTTTTCGACAAATTTATGCGACTGCAGCTCCAGTAATTCCTTTGCATTCTTTCGCTGTAAATCAAATAAGCCTTTGTCTTCTGCAATATCAGCATATACTCTGTCGTGCATTTCGGCGCTGGTTTTCACTAATAATTCACGTTGGTATTTGTTTTGTGATAAAGTCGCTTTCATTGCCGTTTCGGCTTCTTCCTGTTTGAAATCGAATTCGCCTTTTGGGGCTAATAATTTGGCAATAATCGGCGATGTTTCGATTGCTAAAAATAACAGCATTATGAAAAAAGAAGGAAGCCAGGGCAGTTTGTTCAAGGCGTTGATACGCGCCATTAATCCGTCGAAACCTTCAATGATAGGCTGTGTCTGCGAAACTTTTTTGTCTAAATCGGCTTGCAGTTGTTTGCCTTGTTTTTCTTTTTCAGCAATTTTAGCTTCGTTTGTTGCTTTAAGCGTTTCATATTCTTTTAAAGCCGCATCGTGTTTTTCTCGTTTCTCTTTATAAACTGGGCCTTTTCCTAATTTTTTAGTTCCGGCAGTTCCCTCAGCTTCTGTAATATAAGTTGAGTATAACGCATTTACCTCTTTTTCTTTTTTTACAATATCGGCTTTTAAAGCGGCAATTTCTGCTTTGTTTTTATCTAAATCTGTTTTGAAATAAGTTCCAATTTGTTTTTTATTGGCCAATTCCATTTCGTTTTTCTCTTTCAATAAAACAGTATTGATTTCCTTTTCAAAAATTTTAATCTCCAAAGGTTTCGAAATTACAATCGCAATAATAACCGCCAATATAATACGTGGTGTTGCCTGCAGAAATTCATCCAGAAAACGATCTCTTTTCTTAATCGTAGAAACTATAAATCGGTCCAAATTAAAAATCAGTAAACTCCAGACAAATCCGAAAATTAAAGCGGGATAAATAGAATCGAAAACGGTAAAAAGCGCATAAGCACTGGCCAAAAAAGCCATAACTGCTGTAAAAAATACAGTGGCACCAATTCCAACATATTTGGTTTGTTCGCCTTCTGAGCAGTCTTTCAAGAGATCACGGTCGGCTCCTGAACATAAGATAAAAAATTGTTTTAACATGATTGATGATTTTTGATTGTGATTACTTCGTCAGTTCGCCTTACGGCTCGTGTGATATGGCAAATTTAACGCCAATTTTTAAATTACAATCAAAATATTATTTTTCTTTTCACTGGGAATCAATTATTTGATACTTCCCATGTTATTTAAAGATTAATAAATCTTAACATCGGGAGGGTAATCATAACACTATGTTAATTTTTTTTCAAGGGTTTAGTAAAATTGAGGTTTTAGCTTCGCAACCAAAATCAAACTAAACACACACAATGAAAAAATTCTATCTATTAACAGCATTCTTTTTATTCGCCTTTACAGGTTTTGCTCAGAAAGCTATCATATCCGGAAAGATATTAGATGCCGATGACAAGCTGCCTCTTCCTGGAGCAATGGTTCAAATTGTAGGCGAGAAAAAATACACCGTTTCTGATTATAACGGACGTTTCGAATTATTGAATATTAACGAAGGAACTTATAAAGTTGAAGTAAAATATATTGGATATACTACTTTATCTCAGGAAATAAAAGTAGAACAAGGAAAAAACAATGTAATTGATTTTGCTCTTAAAGCTTCTGAAAATGAACTGAAAGAAGTTGTTGTCGGAGACATCTTAAAAGGTCAGGCAAAAGCACTGAATCAGCAGAAAAACAATAAAAATATCGGAAACGTAATTTCTTCTGATCAAATGGGACGTTTCCCGGATGCGAACGTGGGAGATGCTTTGAAACGTGTTCCGGGTATCACAATGCAGAATGACCAGGGTGAAGCTCGTAACATTATCATTAGAGGTTTAGCACCGTCTTTGAACTCTGTTACTTTAAATGGTGACCGTATTCCATCTGCCGAAGGAGACAACAGAAACGTACAAATGGACTTAATTCCGTCTGATATGATTTCTACAATTGAAGTAAACAAAACCCTTACTTCTGATATGGATGCAGACGCGATTGGAGGTTCTGTAAACTTAATTACAAGAGCAACTCCAAACGGAGAAAGAATTTCTGCAACTCTTGCGGGAGGATATTTACCAATTCGTGACCACGCTTCTTATACAGCAGGTTTCGTTTACGGTAATCGTTTTATTGACAATAAATTAGGAGTTGTAGTAAGCGGTTCTTACAACAATGTTGATTATGGTTCTGATAACATCGAAAACGAATGGGTTAAAGATGATTTTGGAAACGAATATTTACAAGCTTCAGAAATTAGAAAATATGATGTACAACGTATTCGTCGTAGCGGATCTATTGCTTTAGATTATAAATTCAACGAAAACAATACCATTTTTGCTAATGCAATCTACAACTGGAGAGATGACAGAGAAAATCGTTTCAGAACGACTATCGATGATATTGAACCAATTTATAATGGTGAAGAAATCACTGGTTTCGAAGGTCGTGTAAAACGTCAGACAAAAGGTGGTTTAGACAACAGCCGTAACAAAAATAGAAGATTAGAAGATCAAAGAGTTCAAAATTACTCTCTTCGCGGAGAACATTTAATTAACTCTACTTTAGATTTAGACTGGTCTGCTAACTATGCAAAAGCAAGAGAATATCGTCCGGGTGAACGTTATATCGAATACCGTCAAAAAGGTCTTGATGTATTTGAAAACTTAACAGATCCAAGATTTCCGTTAGTTACTACAGCAGGAGAATCTACAGATGAATTTAAATTTGACTCTGTTACTGAAAACACAGACGAAACTAGCGAAAGCGAATTTGGTGCAAAAGTAAACATCCGTTTCCCGTTCTCTGTAATTGCAGGAGAAAAAGGAAGATTGAGAACTGGTCTTAGACTTCGTTTAAAAGAAAAAGAAAGAAACAATATGTTCTATTCTTATACGCCGTTAAATGATGATATGGAATTATTATCACAAGTTCCAACAAGTTATTTTGATGGAAAAGATTTTAATCCGGGAAGTAAATATGTACCGGGAACTTTTGCTTCTGCAAACTACTTAGGAGGTTTAGATTTAAACAACTCTACATTATTTGAAAAAGAAACTGATCCAGCTGAATATTTAGCGGTAAATTATAATGCTAAAGAAAGAATCACTGCTGCTTATGTAAGATGGGATCAGGATTTTAATGATAAACTTTCTATGGTAATGGGGGTTCGTGTTGAAAATACTCATATCGATTATACAGGAAACCGTGTATTAGATGAAGAAGAATTAGAAAGCAAAATCAACAATACGAACTCTTACACAAATGTATTGCCAAGTATTTCATTCCAATACAACGCAACAAAAGATTTAGTTTTAAGAGCTGCTGCTACAACGGCTTTAGCAAGACCAAACTATTACGCTTTAGCTCCTTACGTAAATAACATTGCTGCTGATAAAGAAATTACAGCTGGTAATCCGGATCTTGATGCAACGTATTCATACAACTATGATTTCATGGCAGAGAACTATTTCAAATCTGTTGGTTTGATTTCCGGAGGTGTTTTCTACAAAAGATTAAATGATTTCATTTACAACTACAGCGACAATCAATATACTGATGCGAAATTTGCTGCAGATTTCCCAAATCAGACAAACCCAATTCCAGCGGGAGAAAACTGGTCATTTTTACAATCAAGAAACGGAGACAAAGTAGACGTTTACGGATTTGAGGTTGCTTTCCAGCGTCAGTTGGATTTCCTTCCTGGTAAATTCTTAAAAGGTTTTGGTATCTATTTGAACTATACTTATACACAGTCTAAAGCTAGAGGAATTGCTGACGAAGACGGAAACGAAAGAAACAACATCAGTCTTCCGGGAACAACACCACACATGTTTAACGGATCTTTATCCTGGGAAAACAAACGTTTTTCGGCAAGAATCTCAACAAACTTTACATCTGATTATTTAGATGAATTAGGTTCTGAGTCTTACAAAGACAGTTACTATGATAAGCAGTTTTTCTTAGATGCTAATGCTTCTTATAAAATTACTCCAAAACTTCGCTTTTTCGCTGAAGCTAATAACTTAACAAACCAGCCGTTACGTTACTACCAAGGAGTTGCTGCACATACAAAACAAGCGGAATACTACCAGCCTCGTTACAATTTCGGATTGAAACTAGACTTGTAATTTGCAATTTTTAAAAATTCTTAAATTAGACAGAGTTTCGCGCTCTGTCTAATTGCATTAAAATATATCACACAAAATGAAAAATAAATCTTTAGTTGCTCTTTTACTTTTAAGCATTTCATTCACAGCTTGTAAAGACGATAAATTAGCACCAATTCAGCCCAATGCTGTAAAACCAACAGTAGTTACAGAAGCTTTACCTCACGATACAGATGATCCTTCTATTTGGATCAATCCAACAGATGCTTCAAAAAGTATTATTGTGGGAACAGATAAAGACACAGACGGAGGTTTGTACGCTTTTGATTTGAATGGAAAAATCCTTAAAAAATCAATCCCGTTAAAACGTCCAAACAATGTTGATATCGCTTACGGGTTGATCATTGATGGAAAAAAAGTAGACGTTGCAGTTACAACAGAACGTGAAAGCAACAAAATCAGAATTTTCAGTTTACCGGATTTAGAACCAATTGATAACGGCGGAATTGAAGTTTTTGCAGGAGAAACACAACGTGATCCAATGGGAATTTCTTTATATACTCGCCCAAGTGACGGAAAGATTTTCGCTATTGTTGGAAGAAAAACAGGACCTTCCGGAAGTTATTTATGGCAGTATGAACTTTCTGCAAACGGAAAATTTGCTGCTGCAAAAGTGGTTCGTAAATTCGGAACTTACAGCGGAAAGAAAGAAATCGAAGCAATTGCAGTCGATAACGAATTAGGTTTTGTGTATTACTGTGACGAACAAGTTGGAATTAGAAAATACAAAGCAGATCCGGCTTTAAATGATAATAAGGAATTAGCTTTCTTTGGTCAGAAAGATTTCAAGGCAGATCACGAAGGAATTGCGATTTACAAAAAAACAGATTCTACAGGATATATTTTAGTATCTAACCAACAGGCGAATTCTTTTATGGTTTATCCAAGAGAAGGTGCAAACGGAAATCCAAACAACCATCCATTATTAGCTGAAGTACCAACTTCAACAATCGAATGTGATGGTGCTGATGTGACAAGCGTAGATTTAGGTCCAAAATTCAAAAACGGACTTTTCGTAGCGATGAGCAACGGAATGACTTTCCATTACTACACTTGGGATTTGATCCAAAAACGCATCGACGAAGCAAAGAAATAAGTTTGCAGTATTCAGTCGCAGTCGCGGTATAAGTGTTCAGTGTTAATTTACTGAGACTGTAAGCTGAGACTGTAAACTAAAAAAAGCTGTTCTTTTAAGAACAGCTTTTTTATTTTAAGCTCTTTATTTAAATTTAAATAAATGAAGTGAGTTTATACATGTTCTTTCAAACAAGATTATGTTTTTCATTATATCCTTTAAACTGAACGGAGATTTTACCCCCTATACTACACTCACAAGTAGACTTATCCGTAAGAATTTTATAATCATTAATTGTATCTTTTTCTGCTGTATTCTCCCATTTAATTACAGCAGGATTGCATTGACTTCTTGTAATACTGCAAGCACTAAAACTAGGAATATTAGTTTCGGCTTGTTTATCATTTTCTGTCGCAATTAACTTGTTTTCTGCCACACAAAAATCTTGGCTTGTTACTTTTAGCTCGCTAGGTTTTGCACCTTTATTGCAGATTAGAATTGCTTTTTCTGTTATTTTTTCTGGCATGATATTACATATTAATCCTCATTGTTTGTTCTTTTCTTTCTCTTAAGTTTATAGTAACCAACCTGATACTCATAATTATTATGAAATGCATTTATAATATAAAAATAATCATCTTTAATATTCTCATTTTTAATCAAGCTAACAAGAAAAATACCATCCTGTTTTTTAGTATATAATATTTTATAATTTTCGATTTCCATCTTCATTTTTATATACTCCTTTATTCTTTGATCATTATCTCGAAGTCTAGTTTTAAAATTTAGTAGACTAGAACTTCCATTTCCTATTTCTTCAATATAGTTATCAATCAAACCAGAATACTTTTCATTCAATTTATCTTGAGACAAATCTCCATTACTTTTAATAAGCTTGATTGTTTTATCCGATTGTTTAGAAATATAATAATTCCCTAAATTAAGATCGAGTTTAATATTCTTACTTTCACAATCACCAAACTGCTGAAATTCTTTAACAAACAAATTAATATGTTTTTGATCAATCATTTTATACGTTCCAATAGATGATGGAAAGCAATCGTTGCCACATGGTGCAGAATAATTGCAGGCAAGTGAATTGTCTTTGTTAAATATGATTTTCATCCCATATCTCGAATAATATTGGTCCGTTTTATCCTTTCTTTGCAGAGTAAATTCTCCTGTATTGATTGTATCTTGACCAATAATCTCACTAATATTCCAATACTCGTTAAGCAGATTTTGAGAATAAATACTGGAAGAAAGTATTATAATCACTAAGTGTAATAATATCTTTTTTTTCATCTTTAATTTTTTTTTATACTAGGGTCAAATCACTATTTCTTTCGTTGAGGAAATATATCATCCCAAAAACCTTTGTTTTTGTTCTGCTCATAATTTTTATGCCATTCTTCCTCAAAAATTTCCCATTCTTTCTTGGTGTAGTCTTTGCCTTTATATGTTCTATAATAGGCGTTATCCTCTTCTTTTTGTTTCTTAACCTGTTTTATATATTCATTAAGAGGACTTTTAATTTCACCTTCTGCAATTTTAATTGAATATAAAGTTTTACCATTATTTCCGTCTACTAAGTAATATTCTATATCACTTGAATATGCGTCCTTGTTTATTCCTACTTCATAAATTGGAATATTTAAATATTCTTTTTCTTCGTATCTGTAGAGATTAAAAACAGTTTTGGGTTTTTCTAAATCTAAATTATATTCTTTATTAAACTTATTTATTAAATCTGATATTGAAAATTTATAAGGTTTGTCGAAATCTATTTCTTTTATAAGTTTACCATTTTCATCATAATAACTCCATTTCCCAATTTCTAATAAAATGAAAAGTTTTCCATAACTTGTAAGTAATTTAGATTTTGAATCATAAACATAATAATATTTATATGGAGTGGTAATATCATTTTTTTCTACTTGAATAGTACCATGACAGATTATTCTAATCCTTTCATTTCCTTTTTTTAAATGTTTATCATTTTCATTTGATAACCAATCGGTATCAATCTCCCAATCTTTATATACATCTATATTAAAAGTTTTCATAGTATCTATTTTTTTTTGATTATTTCTTGATTCTTTCTTGTTTTGGCTGCTACAGCTATTTTGTGTAATTAAAAGTAGCATTATAAATAATTGTTTCATTTTTAAGCAATATTTGCATTAATGATTTGCCATTGCCATTTCCATAATGTAGTTCGTATAGGTGCATAGCTGATAACATTCGTGGTGGTTCTTATATTAAAGTTATACTTTCTAGTTGTTTCTGTTATAGGACTCGAATCTTTATGGGTATGATTTAGGCCTAAACCATGTATTGCTTCATGTGGTAAAGTTGTGTCTCTTCTTCCTAAAAGCATAATTGCATTGTGTACTCCAATATCTTCAACACAACCAATTGCACTAGGGTAATTGGCGATCATTAAGGAACTAAAAATGGTATAATAGTTTTCTGCCTTATAAATCGCGTTAGCTGGGTTGTTCAAAAATAGATTTCTCATTTCCTGAAACGTTGGTTTTATTGTATCACCCGTACTTAAATTTATCATATTTAAACGATTAGATGCATCAATATACCTTCCGCCGGATTTAAAATCAGCATTAGAAGACAAGTCTAAAATATTAATTTTTTCCTCTACTATTATAGGAACAATTAAGGCCTGATGCAGTGTATTATACAGTCCTGTTAGTTCAGATGGAGTAAACGCTCCTATTCTCACCGTACCATTTACATTAGATTTAACCGCTGACAATACAATTTTTTCTTCTATTCTGACAGTGCTATCATTTTTAAGTACTACTATCTTCCCTGCTAGTTTTCTTTCCATCAACTGTTGCGGAGGTGTTTTTGTGGCACTCCCTTTTGGATAAACATAAATTCTAATTTCTTTATCACTTGTTAGATCTTTAAGGCATTTAATTTTCACAGTGCCATCAGCAGAATTCACTAATCCAGTTGTTTTAATTTTATCTTGAAGAGTTATTTTATCAATAGTAAATAACGTATTATCAAAATCAAATTCTAATTTTTCGCTTTCTTCCTCAATCTCAACTAATACTTTTAACTCTACTTCATATTTTGGCTTGTTAACTACTGATGAGGGCATTAAATTTACAAACTCTTCAGAAAACAAAGTAAGATAAGGAACGTAATAATCTGAAGAGGGTATAATTGCTGGCGCAGGAGTACCAGCTGGCATCGGTTTTCTTGTAATAGTAATATTTTCATACTCCGTTTTTAAATGTGCATAAGCCGTTCCTGTAGCTCCAGACGTATAATCGCTCAAACCATCCCTGTATCCCCCATCTATAATACCAGCATACGCAGGATCGTTTGGATCAGCTAAACCATTATCAGCTTCTCTTAACCAATCAAAGCCATATTCGCCTTGCCATGATAGTAACGGTCTAAAATAAACAACTGCTAAAGCTATGGTTTCTGTAGGTGCTGTATCAAAAGTTTTTGCTGTATTAGTAAGACTGTTTCCTTCTGTGCCATGCATTTTTGCCGTTCCTGTACTGTTTACAATTGCTTCTTTATCTGAATGTAAGAGAACCTTTTCTTTACCATGTAGTTTAGTTACTTTTGCTTCAATATCTATTTTATCATTGCTGTTTATAAGTGCTGTACCACTAAACAGGTTCATAAAGCCAGATATTTTCTGTTGCATGGTTTTACTAAAAATGTAAATTTGACTTAGAGCATTTAGCACGTAGTCGTTTGTCGTAATTTCTGTACTTTGTGATGCATTTATAATCAGTCTTTTAACATTAATTTCAAAAATATCGGTATTTAATTCGATTCTTCTATTGCCATCAAATTCAATAAAACTTTTGACAGAGTCTTGCAATAACATGCTTCCTTGAGCATCATTTAACACCAACATATTATTGCTTCTGGTATGCAATGCTTTAATATCATTGTTTGGTGTACTGTAACCACTTTTTTCTTTTCGGCTGGTTATGGTTCCTACTACAATAGGCAGTTCGGCATTGTTCCCTTGAAAATCTACCAAAACGGTATCGCCTATTTCGGGTAGTATATGTCTTCCTCTGCCGTTTCCTCCGTATTCTTGCAGTAATGGTATGTAGGGAGTTGTCTCCCCTTTTACTTCCTGCCACGGCATCTGCACTTTTACAGCACTGAGTCCGTCAGGATCTGAATTGGCGGTAACCACTGCAGTCTGACTGTTGCAATAAGGTACTAAATCAGGATTTGTATTAGGCGAAAATACAGAGCTACTAGTATTTACTGCTTTAAAATGATTCTCGTAACCGCCACCATCATCGCAGGTATGCACAACTTCGGTTACGCGATAAGCGCTTTCCTGCTGTATATCAACACCGCTTATTTTTACAGTGTTTCCCACCGTAACTCCCGGAACCTCACTCGAAGCTGTTACCTCCATTAAACTGCTTAAAACAGCACGCATTTTATTTTGGGTATATACTGCACTAGTATTGCTTCCATATCCGCCAACAGCATTTTGATTAAGCTGTATGATTGTTTTTTTATTAAAAACAGAATTAGATTTATTGACAAAATCTTGATGAAAACCTCCCAGTTCTTTTCGATGGTCTAAGGTATTATTTGTACTGTAACCGCCTTCTCGATTGTCGTTTTCTATAACGGAAAAAGAAGTTGGCAAAAGTTTAATGCTATAGCTAAACTCCTGCATGTTTACTCCGTAAATTAGATGAGGCTGGACGACACCAGAAGAGTCTCCAAAAATCAAAACTCTGCCGTTGTCGTAAAAATACTGACCATAGCGCATTGCCAGACGGTTTAGAAAAGCAAAAGAGCTTTCGTTATATTGTACGGTATACGAAAGTATTTCATTATAAAAGGGACGCACCTGCATATCGATGTTGTAACCTGATACTACTTTGTTCACAATTTCACTTAATGTCATTGCCGTAAAAGAGTTTGATTCGAGTCCGTTTTCTAACATACAAGAGGTACTATATCCTTCTATCAAAAAGCTTTCTTCGATATCGTCAATGCATGATTTTTTCATGCTCACTCCTGTAACTATACCATAAAACTGCATGACATAATTTTTAGGGTCTGCAATAATCATAGCATCATTAAGTCCATCAATAGGTTTTATTTCGATACTTATTTTCTCGCCGTATATTTGCTGTGAAACCGGCATAACACTTTTAAATTCTCCTACCAAGAAATCCTGTCGAACTTCTAGAGAAAAAGTATGATGATCGTGAATTTTTTGTACAACTTTTAAGTAGCTAAAATTGGTAACTACGGTTTGTCCAATTTTTATTGTGGTAATAGTTTGTAAAGCCATTATGCAACTGAATTAAAGGTTATCTGTTTTCCAATTGCTCTCGAATATGGTATTGCCAATTTTCACTTCGTTAGAAGTAAGTAAAATTTCAGTTGTCATAGGAGAAACTCCTTCACTTTGAAACTTTTTCTTGAAAAAAATGCAATAGGCTTTTTTAAAAACGACATTTTTCATCGTGCTCATAGCATCTCTGCGATAAAAAACAATTTTACCGTCTTTTACACTGGTTTTAGAAACCATTCAATCCGAAAATAAATCGGTATGGGTACTTTCTACGACTAATTTAATCTGACCGCCTTTAGTTTTACTCGCTGGCTTGCCATTATTGTCTGTCTGCTGGGTAAACTGAATTTCAAACTCTAAAACATTAAATGTTTCATTGTCTAACTCTAGCTTTGCTAAAAAACTCATATTTATATAGGTATTGATTAAGTTATGGTACTGAAATAATATTTCTAACTTTAATCAATAATGAGAAGTGGTATTTAAGTAAACAAAATATTAGTCTTAAATATATCAGCAATATACAAAATTTTTTATTTTTTTGTAAGAAAAATACTTTTTTTTTGCATTTTAAGTATTTTTATAAAAAGGGAACTTACGCTATTCTATTTTCAATCTACACTAATAACAAAAAAAGCTCCAGATTTCTCTGAAGCTATTTACTTTGAATCAATATTAATTCCTTTTATTCTGTAATAGGTGCACCTGCTAAGATTTCAGCATTTGCAAACTCTTCAAATTTGGCGAAGTTAGCTTTGAATTTCTGAGCTAATTCTAACGCCTTTTTATCATATAAATCTTTGTCTTCCCAAGTATTTCTAGGATTTAGAATTTCTTCTGGAACATTAGGGCAAGATTGTGGTTTTGCTAATCCGAATACTTTGTGATCTACATACTCTACATTGTCTAATTCGCCTTTTAAAGCAGCAGTAATCATAGCACGAGTATATTTTAGTTTCATACGACTTCCTGTTCCGTAAGGGCCACCTGTCCAACCTGTGTTGATCAACCAAACTTTTACGCCTGCATCTTTCATTTTTTTGCTCAACATTTCAGCATAACGCGTTGGGTGCAAAGGCATAAATGGTGCTCCAAAACAAGCAGAGAAATTAGGCTGAGGCTCTGTTACACCTGCTTCTGTTCCGGCAACTTTTGCCGTATATCCGGAAATAAAGTGGTAAGCTGCCTGACCTGGAGTTAATTTTGAAATTGGAGGCAAAATTCCGAAAGAATCAGCCGTTAAGAAAAATATATTTTTTGGGTTGTGTCCAACCAAACCTGGCTGTACATTGTCAATATGAGTAATTGGGTAACTTACACGAGTATTTTGTGTGATTGAAACATCGTCGTAATCTACTTCGTTTGTTCCTGCTTTGAAAACCACATTTTCTAAAAGAGCTCCTTTTTTGATTGCTCTAAAAATGTCTGGTTCATTTTCTTCTGTTAAGTTGATTACTTTAGCATAACAACCGCCTTCAAAATTGAAAACCGTATTTTCGTTTGTCCAGCCGTGTTCGTCGTCTCCGATTAATTTACGTTCCGGATCAGCAGATAAAGTTGTTTTACCAGTTCCTGATAATCCGAAGAAAATTGCTGTATCACCATCTTCCCCAACATTGGCGCTGCAGTGCATTGGAAGTGTATTTTTAAAAACCGGAAGAATAAAGTTCAATGCAGAGAAAATTCCTTTTTTCATTTCTCCGGTATAACCTGTTCCTCCAATTAAAGCGATTTTTTTTGTAAAATCTAAAATCGCAAAATTAGACTGACGTGTTCCGTCTATAGCAGGATCTGCCATAAAACTTGGAGCACAAACTACTGTCCATTCCGGAGTAAAATTAGCCAGTTCCGACTCTTCCGGACGTAAGAACATATTGTAACAAAACAAATTTGACCAGGCTGTTTCGGTTACAACACGAACATTCAGTCTGTAATTGGCATCAGAACATACATAAGAATCACGAACAAAAACTTCTTCTTTGTTAGATAAAAATGCTGTTACTTTATTATAAAGCTTTTCAAAAGCCTGTGGTTCAAACGGGATATTTACATTTCCCCACCAAACCTGATCTTTGGTGATATCATCTTTTACGATAAAACGATCTTGCGGAGAACGGCCTGTAAATTCGCCTGTATTAATTGCTAACGCTCCTGTAGAATTTTCGACACCTTGCCCTGACTGCAAAGTAATAGCATGTAATTCATCTGCAGATAGTTGGTAACGAACTTTTGCATTTTCAATTCCTAAGTCTTTTAACGAAATCGATTGCGCGAAAACTGTATTAGTGTCCATAAATTTTAAGTTATGTTGTGGTTTTTTGTTTAAAGCAAAATTACATATTAATTCTTATTCCTCTTAAAATAATTAAATTTCACTTTCATTTATACGAAAAAAGAGAAATTTCACTTTAAAAAATACAAAAAGAAAAAAATAACCGCTTTTAATTTACTTATTTACAACCTTCTAATAGAATTTGTTATATTATTTTTGTTTTACAACAGAAAATAGAAAAAATTCACATAATGAAGATTATATGTTATTTATGAGACAAAATTAAAGATTAATTCTTAGACAGAATTTTTTTTTCGGGATTTTATGATTTTCTCTTCAAAATTGCAAAGAATAATAGCGCCCAGCCAATAATTAATAGAAAACCACCGATTGGAGTTGCGAATACGATAATTTTAGAATAAAACAAAGTATAGTCCTTTGTGGCCACTAAATAGATAGAACCGCTAAAAAGAATAACCCCGGCAACTACTAAATTGTAGATTGATTTTAATGTTTTTTCGGCAATTTCTTTTTGAGTAGATAAGAAGAGAAGAAAAAGAGCATGATACATTTGGTAACGAACACCAACTTCAAAAGTATTTAACTGATCAACTGAAAGATATTTTTTTAATAAATGAGCTCCAAAAGCACCCAAAATAATAGCTAACATCCCAATAAAAGCTCCAGTAAGAACAAGTTTTCTTTTCATGATTTATATCTTTTGAAATTTGAAACAAAAATACTTTAAACAAACCAAAAAACCGCTTTCGACCCAACATTATTTAGAACAAAATCAGATTATTTTTTTCTGAAATTGAAAAATATATTCAATTTTATTTAATTAAAATTGTTATATTTATAACATTTAAATATATTTGTGTTAAATATTTAAGACATGAGAAACGTTTTAATAATTGGAGCAGGAAGATCTGCCTCGTCATTGATTCGATATTTATTATCCAAATCTAATGAAGAAAAACTGCATATAACTGTAGCCGATCTTTCATTGGAGTTAGCGAAAGTGAAAACGCACAATCATCCAAATGCTACTCCGCTTGCCTTAGATATTTTTAATGCTGAAGAAAGAAAAACGGCAATTCAAAATGCTTCAATAATTATTTCGATGCTTCCGGCACATTTGCATATCGAAATCGCAAAAGACTGTCTAGAATTTAAAAAACATTTGGTTACTGCTTCTTATATCAGCGATGCGATGCAGGCTCTGAATGATGAAGCCATAAAAAACAATCTGATTTTCATGAACGAAATTGGTCTTGATCCGGGAATCGACCACATGAGCGCCATGAAAGTAATTGACGAAATTAGAGCAAAAGGCGGTAAAATGCTGTTGTTTGAATCTTTCTGCGGCGGACTTGTAGCGCCTGAATCTGACAATAATTTGTGGAATTATAAATTTACTTGGGCACCAAGAAATGTAGTTTTGGCCGGACAAGGCGGAGCTGCAAAGTTTATTCAGGAAGGCACTTATAAATACATTCCGTACAGCGCTTTATTTAGAAGAACTGAATTTCTGGAAGTAGAAGGCTACGGAAAATTCGAAGCTTATTCTAACCGTGATTCCCTTAAATACAGATCGATTTACGGTTTAGATGATATTCTGACTTTATATCGAGGAACTATTCGAAGAGTTGGTTTTTCAAGAGCTTGGAACATGTTTGTACAACTCGGAATGACCGATGATAGTTATGTCATTGAAGGCTCTGAGAACATGAGTTACCGTCAGTTTATCAATTCTTTTCTTCCTTATCATCCCACAGATTCTGTAGAAATCAAAACCCGATTGATCTTAAAAATCGATCAGGACGATATTATGTGGGACAAACTTTTGGAACTGGATTTATTTAACCCAAATAAAAAAGTAAATCTTCCGAATGCCACACCAGCCCAGATTTTGCAAAAAATCTTAACCGACAGCTGGGCTTTAGAACCACACGATAAAGATATGATTGTGATGTATCATAAATTTGGATACGAACTGAATGGCGAAAAGAAACAAATCGATTCGAAAATGGTCTGCATTGGCGAAGACCAAACGTATACTGCAATGGCAAAAACAGTTGGACTTCCGGTTGCAATTGCGACACTGTTAATCTTAAACGGAAAAATCACAACACCAGGCGTTCAGCTTCCAATAAAAAAAGAAGTTTACGAACCTATTTTGAAAGAATTAGAAGAGTACGGAGTTATTTTCAACGAACAAAAAGTACCTTACTTTGGATACAATCCGGATTTATTTTAGTCTGGATTTGCATTTTTATTTTTAGAATTTTTTTTTAATTAGTTTTTAATTTTATCCGCTTCTTTGATGCAAAAGAAGCGGATTTTTTTTCTTTCAAAACACAAAGAAGCAAGGACTTTCTTATTTGGGTGTTTGAATCGTAATTGGCAAACTATAACTTACCCTAATTGGTTTTCCGTTTTCTGTAGCAGGAATCCATTTTGGAGAAAGCTTCAAAACTCTTATAGCTTCCTCTGCAACTCCATATCCTAAATCTTTTACTATTTTAAATTCAGACAAACTTCCATCTTTTTCAACCATAAACTCAATAAATAATTTACCTTCCATTGTATGTTTGGAAAATTCTTTTGGCACTCTAAAATTTTGCCCCACAAACATATAGAACTTTTCAATTCCTCCTTGAAATTGTGGTTCTTTCATATTAGCTGCGACATAATTAATTAGCTTATCATTTTGATTTGTCAAACTAGCATTTGGTTGTGCAATTGCTCCTGCATTAAAAGCAAATAATAACAAACTGCAAATAGCCCCAATAATAAATACTTTCCCTATTTTTTTTACTGTCGACTCTTTTTTAGTCATCATAATCAGGCGCTTTTTGGTTATCAAATAATTAATAGCACTTGCCAAAGCAATGGTCTGTTTGTTTGAAGCAAAATTTAGTAGCAGATTCTGATAGTTTCGCACCTCGCCAAATTCTTTGTTTACAGCTTCATCAGCTAAAAATTCATGATTAAGCCTTATTGCTTTTTCAAACAAAATAAAAATAGGATTAAACCAAAAAACAATCTGTAAAACCTTAACAAACAATATATCAAGTGTGTGCTTCTGCTCCAAATGTGCCTTTTCATGCGCTATTAACTCTGACGGAATTTTTCCATTTTTATAATCTTCCTGATTGATAAAAATAGCATTCCAAAATGAATGTGGTAAAACTTGTTCTTTTGTTAAAACAACCTTTTGTCCTTTTACAATTTCAACTTTATTCTTTTTCATTCTGCTATAAAAAGAAAATACATTGCGTATAAAACGAACAATTAAAATCGCCACAATCACAACATAAACAACACTCAAAAAGTACATTACAATCTCGCTATAGTTTATTTTGTTTAAAACCGACCTATCTGTCACAATCATAATTCCATCCAATTGAATTGTTGCGATTTTCTTTGAAAAAGGAGAATCAATCGAAAACAACTGCAACGGAATTATCAAACTAAAAATAATACTTACAAGCAGATAAGCACGATTAAAACGAAACATCTTCTCATTTTCTAACAGTATTTTATACACTGCAAAAAACACAATAAGCAGTAAACCTGATTTTAAAATATATAGCATCATTTTTTCTTTTTTTGAATTTCCGAATCAATTATTTTCTTAAGATCTTCCAGTTCTGAAGCCGACAAATTGGTTTCAGTCGTAAAAAACGAAGCAAACTGCGAAGCTGAGTTATTAAAAAAGTTGCTGATAAGTCCTTTTACATGTTTGGAAAAATAATCCGTTTTCTTTACCAAAGGGTAATACTCCCGAGAATTTCCAAATTCGTTATAAGCCACAAATTTCTTGTCAATCATTCGTTTCAAAAGCGTTGCTACTGTTGTTGTAGCTGGTTTTGGTTCCGGATATGCCTCCAGTAAATCTTTCATGAATGCCTTTTCAAGCTTCCATAAATGTTCCATTAATTGTTCTTCTGCGTTTGATAATTGCATTTTTTTTAAGGTTCTAAGGTTCTGAGACACTAAGTTTCTAAGTTTTTTTTCAGAGAATAGAATATAGAAAAAAGAGAATAGATAATATTTATTCTTTATTCTTTTCAAGTTTTTCCATCTCAGACAATTCTTTTTTGTACGTTTCAAGATCCCATTCAATATTTAGTTTTGCCGCATATTCTTTCATCGTACCTAATCCTACTTCAGCACGTCTTTTATCAACGTTATCGGGATCTATCATAGGCGAAATATGGAATTTATTATCTGTTTTACTTTTTGAAGACTGACTTCCGTAAATTTGCTTTCTTCCTTCTCTCAAAGCTACTCTGTCTTCCAGATAAGCCAGGTTAGACGGACTTGCATTGCCGTTTTTAACCGCTTCTCTCATCATAGGCAAATATTTTTGCTGGTATTTTAAATCTGAATGTTGAATAACCAAAAACAAAGTTTGATTTCCCTGAGTTCCTACTACATCTTTTCCAACCCAGCCTCTTTCGTCCAGTATTTTCATCACTTTGATGAGATTAATACTGTCTTTTAAACTCATTATTTTCCCAATACTGTCCATTTTCTTTTTATCAGGTTTTTGGGCTTTATAAACATTCATAAATTCTCCCCGAATCCCCTGATCCTCTGCATAAATTTCCAAAAGTTCTTTTTCCAGCGGTTTATCATATTTAGCACTAAGAATATCTATTTTCTTTTGAAGTTTACTAATTGTCTTTTCCCATTTTTTAGTATCGTGTAAAGCTTTTAAATCATTATCTATTTTAATATGAGCAATACCCTCGTAACCATTATCAATGGCTAAATCCAACCATTTAAAGGCTTTTTTATTCTCTTTAGCCAAAGCAGCAGAACATCCCGCATTATATAAATGTTTCGAATCTTTGTGTTCTATCTTAAAAGCTTTCGTGTAATAGTTGACTGATAATTTATAATTTTCCACATTATAACAAGAATCTGCTTTTTTAATCCATTCTTTGTACGTTTGAGCCTGAATCAAAAGACAATTCATTACTATAAAAAAGAAAGCCAACAGTTTGTTCATAGATTTTTAAATTAAAGATTTATTTTTTGTTCAGAGATTAACTCTCCTTTTTCGTATTTTCTAATCTGAAATAATTTTCCTTTATCCGAATAGAATTTCCATTCTCCAAAATAAAACCAATGTGATTCTGTCTCATTTACTTCTAACTTCGTTTTCCCTTTTGATTCTAATTTTCCGTTTTCGTAGTAACTTTTTACAATACAGATTCCGTTTTTATATTTCTCTGATTTGTATAATTTCCCGTTTATAAAAGTCTTCCATTTTTTAACAGGCTGATCATTCTTGTAAAATTCTACAGATTTATACGTAACACTATCCTGAACATAAACGTCAACCCATTTTCCCTCTTTCTTTTTATCAATCTTTTGATTCAATACCGATTTACATCCAAAAAAAGAAAACAGAATTATCGCAAAAAGTATTTTTCTAATCATCTTAATTCTACAATTATAGATTATACTCTACAAATGTAGAATTAATTTTCAAACGAGAAAGAAAAAGCTGATTTTTTTTAAAGTTTCTGAGATACTAAGATGCTAAGGTTCTAAGATTTTAACTCAGAGCCTTAGTATCTTAGAACCTCAATAAAGCTAGCGTTCTCTCCACTTCTTCAAAATTCACGTAGAAATCTTCTTCTTTTTGAATACCTACAACAAATCCGTAGTTTAGATTTTGCATATCAGTAGTTATTTTCAGAACACCGCAAAAACGGCTTGGAGGTTGCAGGGTCAAAACAGAAGCTCCTGGCTCAAGTACCATTAAACCATGCATAAGGTGGCTTCCTTCAATTCCGACAATAGTTTTCGCTCCAATACAGGCAGCAATAATTTCTTGCACAGTATGTTTGGTAACATCCACTATTTTAAATCCATATTGATCACGTAAACGTTCAGCAATTTCAATTTCGTTTAACATGATTCTGGTTTTACCGGAATTACGACGCAGTATAAATACTCCCGAATGAGAACTTCCAGAGAACTTTGAAAGTAGCATTTGCTTATTCTGATCAAACAACTCTTGTTTTTTACTGTTATTCCCCCAATCGTCATCAATAAACACTGCATCTTTTATATACGCCCCATTCGTTCTGTACGGATTCATACCCAATAATTTTTCATATTCGAACATATGCGGACTTGTAAAAATGTTTGTTGTTATTGGTGTTCCTTCAGATGCAGCGAGTTTATAGTTTGTACAATCATCTGTAAGCCAAAGACCAAAAAATTCATTCCCGTCGTAAGAACTATACACCGATGCATTTTTGATTTCGGTATCTACAATAACTGGTGGTAAATAATTCTTCTGATTACTTAATTTATTGCGATGATGTAATAAAAAACGATGCATTCCTTTATAAACAGAACCATTAATCATCCAGATATTTTTCAGCAAATAAGCTTTTGTGGGTTCGTGGTTTATGACAATACCGCCCTGCATCATGAGTTGCGGATTATCCGTATAAGCAGTTCTGGTAATACGCTCAAACTGATTGTCTAAAAAAAAAGCTTTTTTTGAAGTAGTACTATTTCCAGGAGCAATTTCCCAGGATTTTGAAGCTAAACTTTCCAATACTTTTCCCTGACGAAACATCGTATGTGTTTGTTCTAAACCCTTAAGGTATTTGGTATAGCCAATAGGCGAAAATCTAATTCTTTTTTTAATTAAGCTCATTTACCAAAATTAAATTTATATTAAAATAACATTAGAAAAAATAAAAATATAAAACTATATGCAATATTAAATGGGGCTTAATAAAGAAAAAACCAAAAATAAGTTAATTTATTTAACAAAATACAAAGTCAACATTAAAATTTTAAATTTAAATTCCAAGTTTTAAAAACCCAAATTCCAAGAATGTTACGAACAAAAAATCCGTTCATTTCTGAACGGATTTAGTTATTTTATTTAACCGCAAAGAACGCAAGGTTTTTTTCTAAGGTTACGTTTATAAACGCAAAGTTCGCAAAGCTTTATGGACATAGCTTTGCGAACTTTTTAAAATCTTATTAAAAAAATCTTAGCGAACTTTGCGTAAATTCTTAGCGCTCTTTGCGGTAAAAAAAAAATTCCGAGTAAGTAAAACTTAACCGCAAAGAACGCAAGGTTTTTTTCTAAGGTTACGTTTATAAACGCAAAGTTCGCAAAGCTTTATGGACATAGCTTTGCGAACTTTTTAAAATCTTATTAAAAAAATCTTAGCGAACTTTGCATAAATTCTTAGCGCTCTTTGCGGTAAAAAAAAATTCCGAGTAAGTAAAACTTAACCGCAAAGAACGCAAGGTTTTTTTCTAAGGTTACGTTTATAAACGCAAAGTTCGCAAAGCTTTATGGACATAGCTTTGCGAACTTTTTAAAATCTTATTAAAAAAAATCTTAGCGAACTTTGCATAAATTCTTAGCGCTCTTTGCGGTAAAAAAAAATTCCGAGTAAGTAAAACTTAACCGCAAAGAACGCAAGGTTTTTCTAATGTTAGGCTTATAAACGCAAAGTTCGCAAAGCTTTATGGACATAGCTTTGCGAACTTTTTAAAATCTTATTAAAAAAATCTTAGCGAACTTTGCGTAAATTCTTAGCGCTCTTTGCGGTAAAAAAAAAATTCCGAGTAAGTAAAACTTAACCGCAAAGAACGCAAGGTTTTTTTCTAAGGTTACGTTTATAAACGCAAAGTTCGCAAAGCTTTATGGACATAGCTTTGCGAACTTTTTAAAATCTTATTAAAAAAAATCTTAGCGAACTTTGCATAAATTCTTAGCGCTCTTTGCGGTAAAAAAAAATTCCGAGTAAGTAAAACTTAACCGCAAAGAACGCAAGGTTTTTTTCTAAGGTTACGTTTATAAACGCAAAGTTCGCAAAGCTTTATGGACACAGCTTTGCGAACTTTTTAAAATCTTATTAAAAAAATCTTAGCGAACTTTGCGTAAATTCTTAGCGCTCTTTGCGGTAAAAAAACTACTTAGAAAGCTCCACAAAATACTTATAAAACAACGGAATCGTTTCAATTCCTTTCAAGTAATTAAAGATTCCGAAATGCTCATTTGGCGAGTGAATAGCATCACTATCCAAACCAAATCCCATTAAGATCGTTTTACTTTTCAATTCTTTCTCAAACAAAGCCACAATCGGAATACTTCCACCGGAACGAACCGGAATTGCAGGAACTCCAAATGTTTCTGTATACGCTTTATTTGCCGCCTGATAACCAATACTGTCAATTGGCGTAACATAACCCTGCCCGCCGTGATGAGGCGTTACTTTTACAGTAACTCCGGCCGGAGCAATGCTTGTAAAATGTTTGGTGAAAAGTTCTGTAATCTCTTCCCATTCCTGATTTGGAACCAAACGCATCGAGATTTTAGCAAAAGCTTTGCTCGCAATAACCGTTTTAGCACCTTCACCAGTATAACCGCCCCAGATTCCGTTTACGTCTAAAGTAGGACGAATGGAGTTTCTTTCGTTGGTTACATAGCCTTTTTCACCATAAACATCAGCGATATTTAAAGCATTTTTATATTTTTCTAGGCTAAAAGGCGCTTTTGCCATTTCAGCTCTTTCTTCTGCAGATAATTCCTGAACTTTATCATAAAATCCCGGAATCGTAATATGATTGTTTTCGTCGTGAAGCGAAGCAATCATTTTGGCCAGAATATTAATTGGGTTTGCCACAGCTCCACCGTATAAACCAGAATGCAAATCGCGGTTTGGACCTGTAACTTCTACTTCAACATAACTTAAACCTCTTAAACCTGTTGTAATTGATGGTTGTTGGTTGGAAATCATTCCCGTATCTGAAATCAGGATTACGTCGTTTTTTAGTTTTTCCTGATTGCGTTCTACGAACCAGGCCAAACTTGCCGAACCTACTTCTTCTTCACCTTCGATCATGAATTTTACGTTGCAAGGCAAATTATTTGTTTGCACCATATATTCTAACGCTTTTACGTGCATGTACATCTGACCTTTGTCGTCACATGCGCCACGAGCGAAAATGGCTCCTTCCGGATGAATATCTGTATTTTTAATAACGGGTTCAAATGGTGGTGAAGTCCATAATTCTAATGGATCCGGCGGTTGTACGTCGTAGTGTCCGTAAACTAAAACCGTTGGAAGATTTGGATCTATAATTTTCTCTCCGTAGATAATTGGGTAACCCGGAGTATCGCAAGTTTCGACAAAATCGCATCCTGCTTTTGATAAACTTTCTTTTACAGCCTCTGCTGTGTCAATAACATCTTGAGAATATGCAGTGTCGGCACTTACCGACGGAATCTTTAGTAATTCGATCAATTCGTTGATAAACCGATCTTTATGTTGTTGAACGTAGGACTTAATATTTTCCATTTAAATTATTTTTATAGAAAACCAAAAGTACAAAAAAGAGAATTAAAAAAAATTTTCAAAAAATGCTTTGATAATTCAAAAGTATGCCTATCTTTGCACCCACAATTACCGCGGATATGGCGAAATTGGTAGACGTGCCAGACTTAGGATCTGGTGCCGCAAGGCGTGTAGGTTCGAGTCCTATTATCCGCACTTTTAAGAAGCTTCTGAATCATTTTTCAGAAGCTTTTTTGTTTTTATTTAAATTCTTCTGACTAAGACTTCCCGTAAACTTCAAAAAATAAAAGTTTTAAATATTAAACTCTTAAGATATTTAGGCAGAAAATACGTCATTTTGTCATGTTTGGTTATTTGGTATAAAATTTGGGAATTTTATGTTAAAATTTACTAATATGGCCAAATTAATTAAAAAAATAACCGAAATGATTGAAAAAATATCGGTTACAGACAAGCAGGAAGATAGCATTACTTCATCTGTTGAAAATCTAAATAACAAATTAACTCATGAAGATTGCGACTTGTATGTTAAAGAAACATTCACTAACGGCTCATGGGAAAGAGATACAATACTAAGACCTCTAGATGATGTTGACGTTTTTGCTGTTCTCGATAAAGATGAATGGATTGATGAAGATGGTAATTTACCTAATCCGCAAACTGTTCTTACAAATTTCAAAGATTACCTAAATGAAATTGGAGACTATAAAGGAAAAGTCTCTCAATCCAGACCTTGCGTCACAATTGAATTAAGCAAAATTAATTTTGATGTACTTCCAAGTTTTGAAGATGGAAATGGCTACTTAATACCAAATCATGATTTGAAAAGTTGGACATTTACTAATCCAATTAGATTGTCCCAAAGATTAGAGGATACTGATAAATATTGCGACTATAGTTTAAAAAAAATAATCAAGGCAGTAAAATATTGGAACAGAGAAAATGACAAAATGATCCCTTCATATATCATTGAAGAAATCGCGATTAACATCTTTGAAACTGATAAGTTTTCAGATCTCGAGGAGGGAATTCGTCTTTGGTTTTCAAACGCTAAAAGCCACTTAAATCTTAAAGATTTTACTTCTGAAAAAAAATTTAATTCAAGCAAAGATAACATAGAAGAAGTTAAACAAAAACTTGAAGAAGCTAAAGAATTAATTAATTCGAATCAAGAATTAGAAGCGATAAAAATTTGGAAAGAAATTTTCGGAAAAGAATTTCCAACGGCCGACATTGAAGAGGCGAAAAATTTTTCAAATGAGCTGATTAAAGGAAATTTGAAAATTAATTCTTCTGGTTTATTATCAACGACAGTAGGAAAAACAATTACGTCTTCAAAAGGATATTATGGGGATAATAAATAAAAAAAAGTATTATAATCCAAATATTCAGATTCAGGCAATGAAGTCGAGTTATCCTCAATTCAGATCAATTGTAAGAGGAAGTGAAATTGAATTCATTGGGGAATTAATTGTAAAACCAGAATTTCCAAAATATGCCGTATCAATAACATATCGAGGAAATTTGAGACCATTAGTAAGGATATTGAGCCCTAAATTAGTTGAAAAACCAATCCATTTCTACCATGAGAGTAAGTCTTTATGCCTTTACCACCCGAAGGATTATAAATGGTCTCATGGGAAATTAATCGCTAAGGATATAGTTCCTTGGACAGCAGGATGGATTTATTTTTATGAAGTATGGCTTGAAACTGGTAAATGGTTTGGTCCAGAAGTTGAACATATTAAAAACAACAAAAAAGATGAGTGAAAAAGTTCCACATGCAAATTATTATGATTGGTTGAACAAGACAAGTATTTTGTCTAGTTCAATTCTCATTGTTTCAATTATTATTTCTGTTTTTCTTCTCGTTTTGGAATTTTCTAAATTCTCAGAAATAGCAATTAAAGAATTCTTCAACTGCAGTCTCGCATTCTTTTCAGTGATTTATTTTGTTATTGATTCCATCCAAAGCTATGTTTTTCATAAAGCAGAAAATATCAGAACCTTGGATTTTATTGATAACAGTTTAGATTCGAGTTTTTCAGAAAAAAATTCTACAGATTATTTTTCCAATGACGAAGTAAAAGCCGGCATAAATAAATTAGGCATAAACAATTTTGAAAATGTTTTTTTCACGAAATGCATAACTTCAAAAATGCTTCCAAAGGAATACATAAAATTGAGCATCATATTTATAATTTTTCTATCTGTCTGTATATTTTCAAATAAAGAAATTATTACTCTAGTTTTTCAGTCCGCATTACCATTTACAATAATTCTGCAAACATTTAAACTTTACAAATTAAATTCAAAAGTTAAATCAGTATTTGACAATTATAAATTAATTTTTAAATCAGTAAATGAAGAAAATATTATTCAAAACATTATTAACAACATAATCATTTATGAAAAGAACTTATCATGGGCAGGCATTTTACTAGACAGCAAAATGTTTAATAAAATGAATGCAGAGCTTTCTTTGGAATGGGAAAAAATTAAACAAAAACATTGCAAGGTTTAAACCATGTTAATTTTGCACATTTCTGTGCAAAATTAATCTAAATAAGTAAATCAGTAAAACTAGCGTTTTTGATAGTAGGGTTACTTATGTAAATTACGCAGAAATGACAAACTTTATGGTAACCTTATATTAACAATCACCTTGACGAAAGGAGCATTTCCAGCATACCAACGATAGTTACACAATGAAAAAAATTGTAGGGAATTTTCGAATTTGTTGATATGCCTTTAATTCCTCCTTTCGTCGAAATGATGGTGCTTAAAGCACAATTTCTTTTAATCTACACCTAAATAAGGATCTAAAACTTCTGCCAGTCTGTTGAGCCAGTAAAAATTATCATCGACATGGCACAACTCAGAATCCAGAGTTTCGCAACCTCGCATCGAACTTAACGAAAGAGCATAATTGACCTGTCGGAGCATCTTCGCCATATCTTTTACATCCACAACATCACTAAAAAAAACTTTTAGTCTAGTTTCTACTTCTTTAGAAAAACATTCTGTAGTCATTATCTTATTTTTTGTTTGGGTCAAATATAGTAATTTGTAGGCGAATTAGCATCTAAGAACAAAATAAATCTTTTCACTTTTGAAATATGAATATTTCAGAAGAAACTTTTCTCGTAAATCTTGGTATTCACGTTAGACAATTACGTGAAAAGAAAGGCTTATCCCAACAAGGTTTAGCTGACGACTGTAATATTAACAAATCTCAAATAGCAAGATTAGAAGTTGCGAAAGTAAATACAGGTATAAAAACCCTTATAAAAATCGCCAATGCTTTAGATATTGAACCTAAAGAATTGCTTGATTTTTCTTTGAAATAAAGCATATTCGTACAGTTTGTCATTCTGAGGAACGAAGAATCACACTCAAAACTCGACAAAGATTGGCGATTTTGCATACGGAGCAACTTGTGCGATTCTTCGTTCCTCAGAATGACAAGATTGTGGTTACTGAACGGTTATTCTTTTCGGCTAAAGCCTTTTCCCTTTCAATCATAAAAAAACCTCCAGCTAAAGCAGGAGGCAATTCATTTAACTTTCTTATTTGATAAAGCATATCTTTCTAGTTTGTCATTCTGAAGAACGAAGACACGAGCGATAGCAAACTGGCAAAGCAATCTCCGCGAGAAGCTCGACAAAGATTGGCGATTATCGTTGCGGAGTTACTTACGGAGATTCTTCGTTCCTCAGAATGACAATACTATATGGTTACTTTGTGGAAAAAACTTTACAGGCTCTCTTGTGTGATTTACTTCGCCTGTTCGCTATCGCTCGAGTCTCCTTTCAGTTGAAATGACAATACTTTATGGTTACAGTTTGGAAAAACTTTGCGCTTCTGCGTCTTCGCGAGATTAAAACATAAAAATTGTCTTTTATGTTTTTATTTCTCTGATTTAAACAAAACCTTTCCATAAAACAGTACGCCAAAATAGATTAAAATACAGGGAAAAATCCATGTTCTAAATCCAATACCAAGCGCAGCACGAAAACCTTGTGCAAATAATAAGGTTGTAAGATATATCATCCAGCAAATTCCAAATTTAAAAATACGTTCGGTTGCCGTCATGTTCTGCGTATAATAAAAAATGGTAAAGGGCATAAAAAAACTTAAAAGAACTGCGCCAAATTTACTGTTGGCACTAGCTTCTATAGGTGTCACCATATAACTAAAAGCAAGCGCTATGGCAAGATTTAAAAGAATCAAAAAAATCGCATTGACAACGAAAGCTCCAATTCTATTATTTTCTGATGTTTTTAAATCTTGCAATTCTCCCTTATCAATTTGAAGTACTTCACAAATTAATTCCAGCGTTTTGCCACGTGGTTCATTATTATTGTTTTCGATTCTTTGAATTGTTCTCAAATTAACTTTCGATAATTCTGCCAATTCTTCTTGTGTAAAGCCTTTTAATTTTCTCGCTTCGCTAATTTTTTTGCCAATATAACTCATGGTTTATGTTTTTAAATTTCAATCCAAAATTATTTCGAAAAGCCTATTTTGATAACGGTTTTCTTACGGCATTTCTACGACATTTGATAATGTCGCTAATATATCATTAATTTTAATGGAGAAGAATAAGTGTTTTTATCTAAATCATTATTTTCTGATAAAAAACAAAAAAGCCGGAATTGCCAGTTTTTTATATTAGTTCGTATTACTAATTTTACTTTAAAAAAATCTTCAATTCAGGTTAATCAACTTTGTTTTAAACTTACAGCTATGTTCCAAAAATCAACTTTTGTTGTTATTCTTCTTTTTATTTTAAGTTCCTGTGCCGTTCAGCAAAAAAGCTTAGAAATGAACGACTGGTATGCTTTTACAAAATCAAATACCACACAACAGGAACCTTCAAAAGTATATGAATTTAAGGATGGAATGATTCGTATGTACGGAGAAGACCTCGGCTGCTTAATGACCAAAAAAAGCTATAAAAACTTTGAGCTTACCTTAGAATACCGATGGAATATGGAAGAAAAATACAAAATGAAAGGCACTAAAAACAGTGGCGTTATGTACAATATTCCATTAGATGCATCGGATAAAATCTGGCCAAAAGGAATTCAGTTTCAAATAAAAGAAAATGTGACAGGCGACTTTATATTCTTGGATCAGGTAACAGCAAAAGTAAACGGAAAACTGGTTGAAGCCGGCGCAAGTGTGGTTTCTCCAAAGTTTTTAGCCAATGAAAATCCGTATGGAGAATGGAATACTGTACTCATTAAATCTTTCAACGGAAAAATCACGCAGTATTTGAATGGAAAACTAGTAAACGAATGCACGGAAGCTTCGACTGTTGAAGGTAAAATTTCTTTAAACTACGAACGCTCTCCAATTGATTTTAAAAACATTAGAATTAAAAGTATTTCAAAAGAGTAATACTTTATATTTTTTGGGATAAAGTCTTTTTTTTACACCTTTAAACCTCCTGCTAAAGTAGAAGACAATTCATTTAACACTCTTATTGTACAAAGCATATCTGTCTAGTTTGTCATTTCGACGTAAGGAGAAATCGCACTCGGGTGTCGACAAAGATTGACGACATGCTTTATGGAATCTCTAGTGCGATTTCTCCTTACGTCGAAATGACAATACTCTGCGGTTACAATGAGAAAAAATCCTTTTAATCCTGATAATCTGTGGCAAAAACAAAACACAACCCAGAAATTTCTTTAATTATTTTACGCTTTAGTGTTTAAATATTCTTATTTTTAAAATACCAAAAACCTAAATCTGCATATTTTATTTTGTTTTTAAATTTCAAAAATCATTTAGAACATGAAGAAATACAGATTACTAGTCATTTTTTTAGCAATTATTGCTGTTTTTTATTTTGCAAGAACAGTCCGAAGCTTTACCGTTAAACAAGAAACCCGAACTATTAAATCGGAGCATTTTATCGTTTCCTACAGCGGAATTTATAAAAGCGAAGCTGAAAAAGTAAGCAAACATCTCGAAGACAATTATTCTGTAATACGAGAAAATTTAAAAGATGTAGAACACGACCTGATAAAGGTTTTTGTTTACGGCTCGCAATTCAAGTTTAACGAAGCTACTGGCTTAAAAGAAAATACCAAAGGCACAAGCCGGGGCCCAAATGAGTTTCATTTTGTTTGGACGAATTGGTTTAATTCTATTTTCCCGGACGATCCGCTAAAAACGGCTCTACATGAATTTACGCATTGCGTTCAGCTCAACATATTAATATACAAAGCCAAAGACACGATTATCACCCAAGACCGACTGACTTTTGAAAGGGAATTTGAGAAAAAATTTAAAGCCGAATATCCGCGCTGGCTCTGGGAATCGATTAGTATTTTTGAAGCCAAAGAAGTCAATTCCATAAGCGTGAAATACGCCAAAAGCAAAAATCTGACTTTAGAAGATTTAAATCACGGCAATCAGATTTATAATATCGGCTACACGATTATCGAATATATGACTCAAAAATGGGGAAAGGACATTCTGCCTAAACTAATCGCGTCATTCGGAAACATCGAAAAAACATTGAATGTAAGTCGTGAAGAATTTGAAAAAGGCTGGATGGCTTTTTTAGAGGAGAAGTATTGATTCTACTTTAAAATCCGTCTAGTTTGTCATTTCGACGAAGGAGAAATCTCCGTGAGAAACTCTACAAAGATTGGCTTTTCGTTGCGGAGTTTCTAGTGTGATTTCTCCCTTCGGTCGAAATGACAAGATTGTAGTTAATTACGCAAAAAAAACCTTTATCAAAGTTTTAAACTTTGATAAAGGTCTCTCGTATAGCATTTTTGGTATTTAAAAAATTGGTATTTATTTCCCCAATATCTCAAATATCTTATCCACATTAACCTCACTATAATCATTAATATAAAAATCACAAGGCGGAAGTTCTTCTTTAGTATGTGTGCTCAAAACACCTACGACTTTCATTCCGGCATTTAATCCTGCTGTAACACCCGAAAATGAATCTTCAAAAACCACACAATCAGATGGAGAAACTCCAACACGTTCTGCCGATTTTAAATATACTTCAGGATTTGGTTTATGAAACGTAACATCTTCACTAGACATCATCGAATCCATTTTTTCGCCTAGTTTCAGAAAATTGGCAATTAAATCTAAATTCGCACGTGGCGCAGAAGTTCCAACAGCTGTTTTGAATCCGCGGGATTTTAATTCGTTTAAAAAATCCATGTAATATGGAATCGTTTCGACTTTGTCTTTGTAAATCTCACGGAACATTCCTTCTTTTTCGTCTTCCAATTTTAGAAGTTCTTCTCCCGCAATCGGACGTTTGAAGAAATGCGTCATGATATAACTATTGTGTTTTCCGTACATATGCTCTTCGAATTCTTCCTGAGTATACGGAATAATATATTTTTTGAAAAACTCCTCAAAAGCGACTACATGATGCGGATTGGTGTGACAAATCACGCCATCCATATCAAAAATTACACATTGCTGGCTCATATATTTGTTTTGTTGTTTTAACGGTTGCAAGATACGACCATTTATACTGTTTGTGAAATTTAGGCGTTTAAGAAATTAAGATATTTTTGAGAACCTTTTTTATAACTTCGTTTTTACAAATTGTGCATTATCATGGAAAAAATAAAATACAAAGACAAAAATGTTATTTGGGAAAGCAAAACCAAACAAATCATTTTGATTGTTATCTGTTTCTTATTCACTTTCATGGTTTTATGGACAGGAAAAGTAAATGAAATTCGCCTCTGGCTTACCTTAGTCTTATTTGGAGGCGGAGGCTTCTTTGTGCTTCTTCGATTTTTAAATCCGAAAAACCTGTTTGTTACTCCAAATTCTACAATAGGAAAAGAGATAATTTCTTTGCAAACAGCAGAAAATCAAAATGATCTAGGAATATTTACATACACCGAAAATCGTTTTACCATTACTAATGAAAACAATTCTAAAACATACAAATGGGACGAAATTAAAACTGTTTTTGCTTACAAAATAGATTTAATAACAGAAGACGAAATTTGTATTGACGTTTACACTTTAGATTCAAATAAATTTACCATTTCTGAATCGACTTGGGGCTGGTTTCAATTTATCAGTAGATTGAGCGAAAACATCAAAGCAATCCAAATCGACTGGTACATAAATATTACGAATCCTGCGTTCGAAAAAAATCTAACTCTATTATATGATAAAAAGAATCGCACAATAGAAGAAATAATAAAAGCACAATAGTACTTTCTAATAAATCCAAAAACATAAAATTCGAATAACTAAAACGAATCGCAGCATTTTATTTAGCCACAGATTAAAAAGATTGAAAGGATTTGTCTCTCGCAGATTTGGCAGATTACGCGGATTATTTATTTTCTTTATTTAAAAAACTAATCTGCTCAATCTGCCAAATCTGCGAGAGTAAAAAAATCTTTGCGACTTCGCGAAATTAAACCAGACAAAGATTGGCAACAAAAACTTTGCGCAAAGAACTTGAAATTTAAACTTGAAACAAAATCTTTACCCAATCCAAATCTTACTTTTAACCAAAGTCATCGTTTGTCTCAAATGCTGATTACACGCAATCAGAATAATCAAAACCACCAAACCATATCCGACAATGGTATAAATTTCCATATCAGCCAATAAAGTAGCTTGTTTGGCAACTGTCCCGAAGACTTTTTTTAACGCCAAAGTATTCGCATTATCTGCAGAATATCCTTTTGCCATAAAACTCTGTGCTGTTGAAGCAATGGTTTGTTGTGCTTCGGGATTTTCCCCAGTTACAAACTGACTTAGTTTAAAAAAGTGTTTTTTATTTAAAAATACGGTTGCATTCTGCATGACGCAAAAACCAATTGTACTTCCCCAGAAACGTCCCGAAACACCCACAATCCCCGAAGAAACCGCCATATTTGCAGGAACCGAAGAGGTGGTAAACAGAATCAACGGAACAAATAAAAACCCTACTCCGATTCCTTGCAAAATGTATGGAACAATAATATCTGATAAAGCTACATCGGGCACAAACAGAAATGTAAACCAAAAATGAAAAATGGCAATAAGCGTAAAACCAATCATAAAAATGATTTTAGTTGAAACCGATTTCATCAGGAAAAAAGCAGCTAAAACTAAACCAATTACATTTCCTAGTCCGTTAATGTATTGCACGCCCGCAACGCGCGATGGATCCCAATTCCAAATCGAAAACATCGCCGAATGACAAAGACTCAGCGTTGCTCTGCTGATGTAAAAAAGGAAAAACAATAAAAATCCTATTCGCAGATTGGCGTATTTAAAAACTTCAAAATCAAAAGTGGGTCTTTTTACCAAAAGCTCTTTAAAGATGAACAGACCTCCTGTAATTAAAGCAATCATTAAGGCTAAAACCATTTGAGAAGAGTCAAACCAATATTTTTTCTCGGCATAAACAAAAAAGTAAGCACCGCAAAGAATGGCTGTTAAAACCAAAAAGTAGCTCATCCAGTCGATTTGATACAACGGAATTTTCTTTGTAATTCGGTGCCCACGAAAAGTAACTAAGATTAAAAAGACATTCAAAACCTGCAATCCGCCCGAAACATAAAGCATGTATTTCCAATCATAATGATCCAGAAACCAAACCGCAATATTCATGATAAAAGGCGTTGACAATAACAGTGAACCGTAATAAAACGAAAAACCAATGATAATGGCATTTTTAGAATTAAACTGTTCGATCAATAATTGTCTGATCGTAATTACCGGAAGCGCCATTAAAATACCTTCGGCAATTCTCAAGATTAAAAAAAGAGAAAAATTGGTAATATATGCGGATGAAACAATCGTAATTCCGATTAAGGAATAAACGGCCATCAGGTAATTTTTTGCAGGAAAAAAACTTGAAAATCGGCTTTCTATTAAAATCGTTGCCAGCAAAGTTCCATACGTCACGCACATTGCAAACTGCAAATCTTCCGGCTCAATGTCCAGAAAACTCGCTGCATACGTTACGTTTGACGTATAAACTCCCAATAAAATCATGGAATGCAAAAGGCAGACAAACAAAATAATGATGATTGCCCATCTTGGAACCCAGGATTTAAAAATACTTTTATCTTCCATTTTAGTGTGCTGCGATCACAGTGATATTCATACCCGCTCTTAAAAAATCGGTTTGTTTGTCGTTGTCTTTTAACTGAATTCGAACTGGAATTCTTTGCTCAATTTTTACGAAGTTCCCTGTTGCGTTATCTGGAGGAAGCAATGAAAATCTTGCCCCACTCGCAGGCGATAAAGAAGCAATTGTACCAATGAAAGTTTTATCACTTACAGCATCAGCTTTTATTTCAACATCCTGTCCAACAGTCAAATATTGTAATTGCGTTTCTTTAAAATTGGCAGTAATCCATTTTTCTTTGCTTACAATTGACAAGAGAGATTGCCCTTCTTTTACCAATTGACCTGGCTGTAAAGTTCGTTTTCCGACCCAACCGTCATAAGGCGCTGTAATGATCGTATACGAAAGAAATAATGCCGCATTATCAGCCACGGCTTGTTTGGATGCAATATTCGTCTGTGTTGTTGGTACATTCGCTTCAGCAACAGAAGTACTTAAAGTCGCCGAATGAATTCTGTTTTTCATTTCCTGAAAATGTGCCTGAGCAGCTTCGTAATCGGCGCGGACTTTTTCTAATTGCTGAGAAGTTGCTGCTTCTTCACTTACCAAAGCTTTGTATCTTTCGTATTCCAGTTTGGTTTTCCAAAGATTCGATTTTGCCGCTTCTAACTGCGCTTCGTTAATTGCTGTTGCACTGGCTGTGTTTATGGCATTTTTTTGAGCCACAACGCTGTTTTGCTCTGCATTTTGAACATCGGCAAGAGCCACATTCAGTTTTGATTTGTATTCACGATTGTCAATCACAACCAAGGTATCGCCTTTATGCACAAACTGGTTTTCGTTGAAACGAACTTGCTGTACATAACCTGTAATTCTCGACATAATTGGCGTTACATATTGTTCGACCTGCGCGTCGTTGGTTTCTTCGTGGTTTCTGTTGAACACATAAAACCAAATTCCTAAAATAACACCGCTTATAACAAGCACACACGCAATAATTGTTATTAGTATATGAAACGTTTTATTTCTTCTAGTTTCATTTTTTATCTTAACCATATCTCTTTAACTTAGTTCTTTTAAATCTTGTTTCTTGCTTCTTTCTTCTAAAAATTTCTAACTCTGAGGCATCATCCCCGCCGTATGCAACAGCTCGTAATGTTTTAAAACCGCATCCAGTCGCGTAGAAATTTTGTTGTATTTCGCCTGAAGCAAAGCATTATCAGCATCGACCATTTCAGTAATTAAAACGAGTTGATTCAAGTATTTCAGCTTTACGATTCTGTAATTTTCATTAGCTAAATCCAACGCTTTGTCGACCACAACAAACTTTTCAAGGATTTCCTGATACTGCGTATGTTCTTTAAAAAGCTTATCCTGAATTTCTTCTTTTACAATTTCATTCTGCATTTTCTGCCATTCGATTTTGGTATTCGCCTGATCCATTTTGGTTTTGTTTTTATACAAAGAAGAAAGATCAAAAGTCGCTTCAATACCCACTTGTCCTAAAGTGTATAAGTACGGATTGGGCGGAAAAAATTTATAATTCGGATAATAAAAACCGTAATTCCCAAAGAAGTGAACGCTTGGCAGATAATTTCCTTTAACCATTTTCAATTCCGTTTTGCTGATATCCAATTCCTGGCTTGCAATTCGCATTTCTTCGTTTTGCAAAGCTTTAGTCATATAATAATCATACGGATCTAGGCCGTTCATTTCGTCCAGATTTGATGTTGTATCAATCGCGATTTCCTCGTTTTCCGGAATCTGGATCAGCGTTTTCAGATCGTGAAGTGCGATTTTAATGTTTTTGGAGTTAGTTAACGCATTCAATTCACGATCCGAAAGCTGTAATTCGGCACGAATAACCTCGTTTTTCGTAACCGTTCCATGTTTTTGAAGCGATTGCACTTCTTTCAGTCGGCTTTTTTCTTCTTTGATGTTTTCTTCAAAAATCTTCTGAAGTTCCATCATTTTATAAATCGCCAGATAGTTGGCTACCACTTCCAGTTCGATATCATTTTCGGTTTTTTCCGTTTTTATTTTAGCGATTTCGTTTTCCTGATTCGCAATTTTGATGGCATTGTTAATCTTATTCCCAGCATAAATTGGCATTTTAAAGGTAGAATTGACCTCATAAATTTCAGGAATCGCCTTTGTAACTTCTTTACCATTTAAGAATCCGCTTCCTTTGAATTCGGTAATATTCGTAATTCTGGAATACATGCCATTTAGTTGTACGTCTGGCAGTCGAAGTTCTTTTCTTTCTTTGATGTTTTGCTCCGAGAGCGTGACCTCCAGTTGAGATCTAAGGATTTTTTTGTTGTTTTCTTTCGCCAGTTTCAAAGCTTCTTGTAATGAAACCGAATGAACTTCCTGCGCTTGTAAGCCATTGAATGTTAATATCATTACGAGTAACAGCAGGATTCTGGGAAAACAATCGTCTGTAGAATTTGTTGTTTTAAGGAACATGAATACTTTAATATTTGATGGTGCAAAGTTCCTTCATTTTTCTCTTGACTGATAATTCTAAAAAGCCAAGAACATATTCATTTCGGACAAATGTTAAAATTCCATTTTCCGAAAACGTTATATTAAAACACTGGAAAACAATTTATTACAAAATAGATTTGGGTTGTGAAATTTAAAGCAGATTTTAAATGATTTTGACAGATGAAGCTGATTTTTATTTTTTCCCTCTCGCAGATTCCGCAGATTGAGCAGATTATTAAAGAATTAAAAAAAATCTCCTAAATCTGCGAGAGAAAAATTTTTAGCGTGAAATAACGAAATCTGTCAAATCAGCTTAAATCTAGATAAATCTGTGTGAAACAAAATTTTTACTTTCGTTCTAAAATCTCTTCCCCGTTTAAATAATCGGAAGGTCTTTGTCCTAAAATTTTGAAAAATGTATTACTAAAAGTTGGAACACTGTTGTAACCAACTTCTTCGGCTACCTCTTTTACTGAAAGTTTTCTTTCTAATAAAAGTTCAATCGCTTTTAAGATTCGGCGAATGGTATAATATTGAATAAAAGACATATTGAGATCTTTTTGAAACAAGCGATACAAAGAGCGTTCGCTGTAACCAAATTCATGTGCCACATCAGCAAACAGAATGGTTTCGCCTAGATTATTTTCAATATAACGAAGAATTTTCCCAAGGCGTTTGTCTTTTGGTTGTGGTAATTCTAAAGGTAAATTATTAGTACAAATTTGCGGAAGAATCGCTTTTATAGCCTTGGCAATTGTAAAGTTTGGAGTTCCTTTTTTAAGATCACCATTCCAGCGATTCGTAAAAAGCATCATTTGCAATAACAAATTATTGACAGGATAAATTCCTTCTACTTTATAAAAGTCATCCTCGTCTTTTTCAACCGGAAAATACAGATTTCGCATCGTAACACTTTCTGATTTCGGTTCGATGCTGTGCTCCACTCCACCCGGAATCCAGATAAAATGTCGCGCTGGTAAAAAGTAAGTTTTGGTTTCCGTCGTTACAAAAACAACATCGCCTTCAGCATAAAGCAATTGTGCTTTGACATGTCTGTGTGGCGGAATAAATAATTCTCCCATCAAATCGTGGTGGCAATAAATGCTTTTTTTATCGGCATCTACTTTCCGGATGTAGTATTTATCGAGTTTCTGACCGGAATGTTCCATTGGTGTTTAATATAGCACTTTTTGTGATATTAAAGATAAGAAGAAAATTGGATTGTAAATTTAACCGCAAAGTACGCTAAGGTCTACGCAAAGATCGCAAATTTTCTTTAAAGCAAGATTTATAAAAGTTCGCAAAGCTGTTTCCAAAAAGCTTTGCGAACTTTGCGTTTATAAACATGATCTTAAGAAAGAAACCTTGCGACCTTTGCGGTTAAAGCCCAAAAAAAAGCCTTTCCGTTAAGGAAAGGCTTTTAACAACTTAGGCGGTCTGGACGGGACTCGAACCCGCGACCCCATGCGTGACAGGCATGTATTCTAACCAACTGAACTACCAAACCCTGCGTTATTGCGAGTGCAAAAATACAACAGATTTTCGTTTCTGCAAGCGTTTTTTGAAATAAAATTTGAGAAATTTTTAATCGACTAAATTCCAATATTTTAAAAATTTGCTTTAAAAGCAAAAAAGAAGAAGTTTCTTTCTTTTTAACCACAAGGCATGCGAAGAACGCAAAGTTTTTTAATCTTTCGACCTTTGTCAAAGCTTGAAACTTTGACAAAGGTTTTTCATGTAGCATTATTTATCTCGTTTTTAAACATAGCCTATGGTTTCAACCACAGGAAACGTATTGCTATACATTGTGTCCCCGTGGTTGAAACCACGGGCTATGTTTTAATATAATGAATGGAAAATCTTTGTAGAGTTATTTGTGGAGATTGCTTCTCCTATTCGCTATCGCTCGAGTCTCCTTCGTCGAAATGATAAATCGTAAGTTAAAATCAGAATTAAGCAAAAAAAAAACGCAAAGCTTTCTCAATCGTAAGCTTTGCGAACTTTGCATTCTTTAAAAAATATCTTTGCGAACTTTGCGTAAATCTTAGCGCTCTTTGCGGTAAAATTTCATCGTATATAAACAAAACCAAAAGTGTCTTAAATCAAAAAAGCCATCCACAAAAGTGGAAAGCTTTTCATTGGTCTAACTACTAAACCAGCTACGAGTTACAAAGTCGTAGCAAAACAACACAACTAATCTTAGATACCGTATTTGGGCAAAAAAGCCTTTCTGTTAAGAAAGGCTTCTCCCAATATTGCGGTCTGGACGGGACTCGAACCCGCGACCCCATGCGTGACAGGCATGTATTCTAACCAACTGAACTACCAAACCTCTGCGTTATTGCGGTTGCAAAGATATAACAGAATTTCGTTTCTGCAAGCGTTTTTATAAAAAAAATGAAATTATTTTTTAAAACATTATCCAAAGTTTTGTTTTTCAACCAAATATGTAGTCAATATTTTTTCAAAATTATCGCCAACATTTACCGGAACGTACTTAATTTGGTTCTTTGCACAGGTTAAAGCCAGGTTTTTAAAATAAGCTTCTACCCTTTTTTCGTATTCCTGTTTTACATTATCCGCAAAAATAGAAACCTCTTCACCTGATTCTAAGTCGATAAACTTTCTTGGTGCGTTGTCAAAATCAAACTTCAGTTCGGTTTCATTATCCACTACGTGAAATAAAACTACTTTATGTTTGTTGTGTTTAAGATGCTGTAAAGCGTTGAAAAGCTTTTCATCGTCTTCCGTCTGAAACATATCGGTAAACAAAATAATCATCGAACGACGGTGCATTTTCTCTGCAATCTGATGCAAATACGTAATCGTATCAGTCGTTTTTTTGACTTTTGGCTGAACCAACAATTCTTCCAGTTTATTCAAAAGCATTCTGTGATGACGATCGCTTCCTTTTTCGGGTGCGTAATATTCATATTTATCTGAGAAAACGCTCAGACCAACGGCATCGCGCTGTTTCTTTAAAATATTCATTAAAACCGCCGAAGCCAAAACCGCAAAACCAATCTTCTTTTCATAAAAAGGCTGATTCGATTTCAATTCAGGATAATGCATTGACGACGAATTATCGACAATCAAATGACAGCGTAAATTGGTTTCTTCCTCAAAACGTTTCGTGTATAAACGATCGGTTTTGGCAAACAATTTCCAATCGATATGTTTGGTACTTTCGCCTGCGTTATAAACTTTATGTTCGGCAAATTCGGCCGAAAATCCATGAAATGGACTCTTGTGCATTCCCGATATAAAACCTTCCACAACCTGGTTCGCCAGCATTTCGAGATGCTGAAAACTGGAGACTTTCTCTATTTCCGATTCAATTTTCATTCGGTTTCCTTTTTAATATTTTGTGCTTTATAAAGCAAATCTGTCGCCTGAAACAATTTGCGTTTCAAGATTGGACTAAAATTAGGATTTTCTTTTAAGAATCGCTGTACTTCATCAAAAGCAAATTTCGACGAATATTTCCCAACCGTATTATCCAGCCAGTCTTTCGGAAAGAAAATATCTCCCGTTCGCTGAATTTCATCAACCAAATCTAATGAAAATCTGATATATTTTTGTGCACTTTCCTGACGAAGCGGATGATGAATATTCGCCAATCCAACAGAAACCCAGGATTCTTTTTCACGGTTTGCATCGTCTTTTAAAGATTCCATAAAAGCATTTCGAACTGATTCATCTTTTGATAATGAAGGTAATAAAAACTCAAAACGCTTTTGTTTATCCGGATTGGTGAACGATGTTCTGGTTTTCTCCAAAATCTCATCGGCTTTTGGATGTTTAAAAATCGCCAGATTCATTGCCATGTTAGTATAATCGTCCTCATTTAGTTTCAAATTCGGAATCGAGATTTCTCTGTTCCAAACCTTATATAAACTGGCTTTCGCCGAATTTGAATACGCTATCGAACTAAATAATCCGAATAATGTCTTTTTGATATTCGCAGATAAATTAGCCTGCAAACGTTCATTCAAAATACCTTCAAGCTGTTTCTGAACTTTGTTCTGTTGTTTTTCGTTAAAAAATCTCCAGTAAATTGTATTCAGACTATTTGAGGCAATTCTCAAAACCAATTCGTTTTGTTCTGTTTCAATTGCCTTTAAAAAACAATCAAAAGCCTGATTTGGAGAAACATTTCTAATTAATGTATTTTCATAAAGATTGCTGTAACTCGAAGCTCTTGCAACCTCATCTTTCAGCGTAGCAATATAATTTAAATTATTCCCGTCAAGCGGAAAAACTCCGTATCCAAAACCGTTATAATTGTACACAACGGCAAGCGGTTTTTCAAGTCCGACAGCCTCTTTTACGAGGGTATTTTTGTCATTAATATTGACCGATAAAATCTTTACCTCTTTCGCATAAACTAAACCAATCTGAAAAACCTGTGGCCAGATATTCTCTGATTTATCCTCGGCTTGTTGTTGAATTTCAAAACTCTTAATTCGGTTTTTAGAATCGTATTCGACTTTATCTGTAAAAATGGCTCTTCCGGATTTGTTTACCCAAACCTCGCTCCATTTTTTCATATCAAGCGGTGTTTCGGCATCGAGAAGTTCTACTAGATTATTCCAATCGGCGTTGTCGTTGGCGTATTTCTGAATGTATTTTTGAATTCCTTTCTGAAAAGCTTCCTTTCCCATCGAAGCTTCTAACTGACGCATCATAATGGGCGCTTTGTTGTAAATAATCGCACCATAAAGCGAACCTGCATTTTTTAAATTCGCTAAATGCTGTTTGATAGGATGTGTTCCCAAAGATCGGTCTTCTGCGTAAGCGCTTGGATAATGCGCCGTGAAAAACTGCAGATTATGATTGACTTTCGGAAAAATTGGGTTCATGATTTTATCGGCCATAAAGTTCGCAAAAACCTCTTTCATCCAAACGTCGTCAAACCATTTCATCGTAACCAAATCACCAAACCACATGTGTGAGGTTTCATGAGCAATCAATTTTGCACGATTTAATTTCTCGCTGTCGGTTGCGCTGTTATCCAAAAACAAAGTCGATTCTCTGTATTGAATTGCACCAACATGTTCCATTCCGCCATATTGGAAAACAGGAATTGAAGCGAAATCTAATTTCTGAAACGGAAATTTACGATCGGTATATTTTTCTAAAAAGTGTAACGATTGCTGATGTAAATTAAAAATAGTATCAGCACTTACGCGAAATTTCTCCGGGCTGTTTTCACGATATAACATCGTCATTTCTAAACCTGGTTTTTGGGTCGCACTTTTGAATTTTCCTGCTACGAAAGAAAATAAATAAGTACTCATTTTGTCTGATTCTCCAAAAGTATAAGCTGTAAAATCTCCTTTTTCGAGTTTCTCTACCACATCGGCTCCAGCCAAAACCGACCAGTCTTTTGGCACAGAAAGTCTTAATTTATAAGTTGCTTTTAAATCGGGCTGATCGAAACACGGAAACAATGTACTTGCGCGATCCGGAACTAACAAAGTATACAAGAAATCGTCATTTCTGTTTAAGGACAAATTCCCGGCGATAAATGAAATGGAAACCGTATTTTTTCCTGAAACCAATGCTGAAACCGGAATTATGATATGACCGTTTTCATGAACAATCGAAAGCTTTTTCCCGTTGGCTTCAACCGTTTTTATGTTAGTAGTTTTTTCTTTAAAATCAAAAAGTAAGGGCTGGCTCAAATCAGATAAATTCAAATTTACGAATAACTGAGAATTTATATTCTCCACTTTTTGATTCGGAATTTCGAAAAACAAAGTGTACTGAAGATCTGAAATCTGTTTTTTTCGAAAGTGCGCCAACTGCTCTGAAACACCATTTTCAAATAATTCATTTTCTTTTGACTGCGAAAAAGCATTGGAAATCAAGACGACAAAACAAACAAGGCTGTAGAAAATTTTCATTTTTAAGGAATATAAGATTTGCTAAAAGTAGCAAAAGCATTGATTTTTCGCAAACAATTACCGCAACAACGTTGCATTTAAAAATAAGATTTCTATATTTGCAACACTATTGCATTAATTCTGGTTTTAAATGAGTCGGAAATAATCTCAACGAATGAAAAAGAAACTTAAAATTATTAATCTCTTAATGCCTTTAATTGTATTGTTTGCAATACTTTTTCCGGCTGTCCATTCGTATGAGCATATTTTAGATACTCATTCGTCAAAAGAAAAATTAGAATTTTCTGTTTCCGAAAAACCGCAATTTAAGGCCAAACTGCATTCGTTTCATAAATGTTCGATTTGTGATTTTAAATTTAGTGCGGTTGGTACGTTTGAATTTAGTGTTTTTCAGTTTTTCAAGAATAATCCTGTTGTAAAACACCTTACTTTTTACAACAAACCGCATTTTGCATTTTTTAAGGGCGCTTTATTTTCCCTTCGAGCCCCGCCTTTTACATTTTAGTCTTTTTTGTGCTCAGTTTTGCTTTGGCAATTCGGCTATTTCATTGTTTTAATGATTTTAAAATCTTAAAACATTAAAAAGTTATTCCATTCATTTTAAGCAATTAAACAATTATTGATATTATTATTGATCTCTGCTTTTTCTGCACAAAAGAACTCCCCTTTTTATCGATTAACACATTCAAACTAAATCCTAATTCAGGTCTAGTTACGGCTTTGCTGTTTTAAGCAATTTGTTTGTTCTCGCAAAGTCGCGAAGACGCAAAGTTTAGAACCATTGTCTTTGCGCCTTCGCGACTTTTCGAGAGCTAAATCAAAGAAAACCTTAAAGAAAAACTCAACCTAATGTCTTTAGCCATAAAAGCTTAAAGGCATTAAAAAACTCTTTCGTAACCCAAATACTACTTATAAAATGATCAAAATCAAATCAGAAAAAATGAAAACAACAAAACTCATTCTGGCTTCGCTTTTTGCTTCCATTGCTTTTACAAGCTGTAGCAACGACGATTCCGAAAAAGAACAGGCAGTTCCTGCTATTGACAAAATCGAACTAGGTCTTGGCAACAGTGAAACAGCAACTATTGGACAAGATTTCCATTTTAATGCTGAAGTAACGGCTTCAGATAAAATCGAAAATGTTCAGGTTAAAATTGTGCAAAAAAGTACCGAAACGTATTCAAAACCCTGGTCACATGAAATTACCTGGACACAATATGCAGGAGCAAAAAATGCCACAGTTCACAAACATTTTGATATTCCTGAAGATGCTGTAGAGGGGAAATACGATTTCATCATTATCATAAACGATCAAAACGGAAGTAAGCTGGAAGTGAAGAAAAACCTAACAATTATAAAACAAAAAATATGAAAAAAATAAAGTTTCTCTTTGGCGTTTTGACTCTTGTCCTTATTTCATCCTGTTCCAGCGATAATGGAGAAATCGATACGGAATATCCCGTAATTGATATTACCGGAGCAAATGCTTTTCCGATTCAATGCAGTACAATTTCGCGCGGTCAAACGATCACATTTAAAGCCACTTTTAATGACAATGTTGCTTTGGGTTCTTACAGCCTTGACATTCATCACAATTTCGATCATCACACGCATAGTACAGAAGTGACAACTTGTGAGATGGAAGCGGTAAAAAAGCCTGTAAAACCAATGCTTTTCATCAACAATTACACAATTCCAAATGGTGTAAAAAGCTACGAAGCAACGGCACAAATTACCATTCCTGCAGATGTTGATCCCGGAGATTACCATTTTATGATTCGCCTGACGGACAAAGAAGGCTGGCAAACGCTGAAAGGTTTAAGTATTAAAATTTTATAAGATCAGATTAATGAAGAATGCCCTATCCATGTATTGGAAATATTGTTTTTTACTTATCAGTTTATTAATTAAGACGGAAGCTATTTCTCAAAATCAGCCTTCAGAAAAGAAACCGAAAATCAAGGAGCTTGAAGAAGTTTTAATCAGCAATAATTCTGCACAAAAAAGCAAAAAAGAGGAATCGCTGAATGTCGAAACGGTAAACAATAGTTTCATTCAGCGTAATCTTGGCGGAAGTCTGATGCAGTCTTTGCAGAAATTGCCGGGCGTTAAAACCATTTCGATTGGTTCCGGAGGTTCTAAACCGCTTATTCGTGGTTTGAGTTTCAATCAGGTTATTGTGGTGGAGAACGGTTTGAAACACGAAGGCCAGCAATGGGGCGCGGATCACGGACTGGAAATCGATCAATATGCGGTTAATCGGGTAGAAATTATAAAAGGCCCTTCTTCATTTATCTATGGATCTGATGCTGTGGGCGGTGCAATCAATATTAAACCGCTTCCTTTTCCGTCTCAAAACACTTTTGGCGGAAGCGTAGATCTTACCGGAAAAAGCAACAATGCGCAATTTGGAAGTTCTATTAATTTATTTGGAAGAAACAAAAAATGGTTCTTTGATTCTCGAATAACCACAATGGATTACGGCGATTATCGCGTTCCAACAGATGTGGTTCATGTGTATAGTTATGCTGTTCCGTTATACAAAAATCATCTGCGAAATACGGCTGGACGTGAATTTGATTTTCATTTAAGTTCAGGCTATTCCGGAGAGCATTTTAAATCGGTTTTCTATTTCAGTAACGTTCATACCAAAAGCGGATTTTTCGCGAATGCGCATGGACTCGAACCGCGAAATGTAGATCTGGAATTACACGATAAATCGAGCCGTGATATTTTGATGCCGTATCAGCAAGTCAATCATTTAAAGGTGAGTAATACTACTTCCTTTCAGTTGGGAAATCATGCTTTTGAAACCCAGATAGGTTTTCAAAATAATTTTAGAAGAGAATATAGCCATTATGTTAATCATGGTTATATGTCTCCAATTTATCCTGAAGATATGTACGCCCCGCAAGATTTGGAACGTCAATATGATAAGGATGTCTGGTCGTTTTCTGCTAAAGATGAATTCAGAATGAATAATCATCAAATTACGGTTGGTTCGAATGTGGTTTTCCAGCAAAATGAAATTGGGGGATGGAGTTTTTTAATTCCGTCTTTCACACAATTCAACGCGGGTTTATTTGCTTATGACAAAATGGAACTGAATGAAAAATGGTTTTTAAACGGCGCTGTTCGTTACGATTATGGAAAAATCAACATGAAATCCTATCACGATTGGTTTGAAAGTCCCGTTTCTGAAAACAATCAGACGGAAATGGAATATTTACAGCGTTCTCAAGATTTGACTAAAACATTTGACAGTTTTACATGGTCGGTTGGAGCAAATTACAATCCGGGAAAACTTTCGCTGAAAGCCAATTTGGGTTCGAGTTTTAGAATGCCTATTGCCAAAGAACTGGCTTCAAACGGCGTGAATTATCATTATTTCCGATTCGAAAAAGGAAATCCGAATTTGGATGCAGAACGTTCCTATCAACTGGATTTGGGAATGGAATGGAAAGACCAAAACTTCTCTTTTCAGTTTACTCCGTTTGCCAATTATTTTCCGAATTTTATTTATCTGAATCCAACCTCGGCTCATGACATTTATTATGGTGCAGGAAATCAGGTTTTTGAATACGAACAAAGTAAAGTCTTTCGCTACGGTGCAGAATTGCAGACAAGATATTATTTCCTGAAATCTCTGAGCGCAGAAATCGGTGCCGAATATCTTTATTCGGAACAAAAATCAGGAAGCAAAAAAGGTTATACGCTTCCATTTTCGCCACCGCCTTCGGTTTTGTTTGGATTGAATTACGAACCTCAAATTAGCTTTTTAAAAGAACCTTATTTTTCTTTTGATTATCGTTTTACAGCAGAACAAAATAATATCGTTCCGCCAGAAAAAAAGACCAAGGAAAGTCATGTTTTTAATCTGGCCTTTGGCTCAAAAGTAAAAACAGGAAAACAGGATATCAGCATCAATATTCAGATCCAGAATTTATTTAATACAAGATATTTAAATCACACCAGCTTTTACCGACTTATCGAACTTCCTGAAGCGGGAAGAAACATTATTGTTTCTATGAAGATTCCGTTTTTGGTTTCGCGATAAATCCGGCAATTCAAAACTCTATTATTTACAAATTTTTAATCCTTTATTACAATGAAAAACAATTTTTACAAAGCACTTTTTTTATTCACACTGTCGCTTTTTGCGGTTTCGTGCAGCAACGATGATGATAATCATGATGATCACGATCACGACCATGATTCGGCAGAACATACTTATGTTAGAATTTTACTTTCTGACGAAAAAACTACAGAGTTAACGCTTTTTGATCCCTCAGAAGATAAAATCAGTTCTTTTACGGCTAAATTTCCAAAATCCTCTTTGTACACTACAGAATCGGGACGTTTTGCGGGAATCATTCACAGAGATAATAATTTAATCGAAACTTTCGACAGCGGACTTGAAATGCACGGCGACCATATTGACGTAGATGATGTTCCGAAATTTGGTTTCTTAACTGGAAGTGCTCAAAAACCAACACACTTTAAAAGTAAAATTGGCGAAGTTCTGACATTCAACGACGGAGACGGAACGCTTTCTGTTGGAAAAGAATCTGAGATCAATAAATCTGGTGCGGTTTTCAAAACTGTAAATGCTGGTTTATTGGCACATCACGGTGCCATGGCGACTTTTACAAACGGAACTTATGCTATTACTGAAAAAGATAATTCGGTTACAGGAACACTTCCTGAAAAAGTAAAAATCATTGACAACACCGGAAAAACACTTTTTGATGCTAAAATTCAAACCAAAGGAATTCACGGAAATGCTTCAGACGGTGTTTATGCTGTTTTTGGTTCTTCAAGTGGCATTTTGGTTGTGGAAAGCAACGGAAACCAGAAGTTAATCAATCATCCAGAAGATTTTGGAGCGGCTTGGTTTGGAAGTATTTTAGAAACGGCTTCTGCTGGAAAGTTTATTGGATATACTGCAGCAAAAGGTGCTTATTTAATTGATGTTGTTGCCGGCACAGTAAAACCAATTATTGCCAACACTACCATTATGCAGTGCAAAGTAAGTTATGATCTTAAAAAACTGGCTGTACTTTTACATTCAGGAGATCTTAAAATTTTCAATATCAGCAGTCAGCAAGTAGAAAAAGAAATCAAAGCCACTACTGCAACGGCGACAGATGCAACATTAAAACCTCAAATGGCCGTTACAGACAAATTTGCCTATATCACTTCGCCAACAACCGGAGAATTATTGCAGGTAAATCTTTCTTCATCAGAAATTAAAAAGACAAAGGTTTCTGCAACGCCTTATATGATTACCGTTATCGGATATGAAAACAGCGAAAGCCATAGTCATTAATTAATTTTTGGAAAAAAGAGGTTGTCCCAAAAGGCAGCTTCTTTGCAATTAGTCAACAAGTAGTTTTTTAACCGCAAAGTGCGCTAAGACATTTCAATCTGAAGCGCAAGCAATATCTAAATATTAAGTTCGCAAAGCTTTATCCAGACAAAACTTTGCGAACTTTTAATCTAAAGATTTGCTCCACAAAACTTTGCGTGCTTTGCGTAAATCTTAGCGTGCTTTGCGGTTAGACAACAAGTAGTTTTTTTTAACGCAAAGCACGCTAAGACATTTTAATCTGAAGCGCAAGCAATATCTAAATATTAAGTTCGCGAAGCTTTATCCAGACAAAGCTTTGCGAACTTTTAATCTAAAGATTTACTCAACAAAACTTTGCGTGCTTTGCAATTAGTCAACAAGTAGTTTTTTAACCGCAAAGCGCGCTAAGGCATTTTAATCTGAAGCGCAAGCAATATCTAAATATTAAGTTCGCGAAGCTTTATCCAGACAAAACTTTGCGAACTTTTAATCTAGATTTACTACAAAACTTTACGTGCTTTGCGTAAATCTTAGCGTGCTTTGCGGTTAGACAACAAGTAGTTTTTTTAACGCAAAGCACGCTAAGACATTTTAATCTGAAGCGCAAGCAATATCTAAATATTAAGTTCGCGAAGCTTTATCCAGACAAAGCTTTGCGAACTTTTAATCTAAAGATTTACTCAACAAAACTTTGCGTACTTTGCGTAAATCTCAGCGTACTTTGCGTTATAATTAATTTGAAAAACTCTTAGCCAACGAAAAAGGCCTGACGATTGTCAAACCTTTTTCTTTACTAATTCAAAGCTATCCAAAAAAAGAATTATTCTGTTTGTTGAAAATCAAAGCTTAAATCTCCTGCGTTGTAATTTGCCGAAACGTTCGTTGGGAAAATTTGTGCAGTTCCGGAAATCCATCTGTATTCCTCAATCTTAATTTTTCCTGCTGTAACAGGATAAGTTGCATTGGTAAGATCTGCTTTATTCTTTTTGTACCAATCATTAGAATTCATGGTAATCAGGTATTTTTTATCTTTATCTAAAGCCAGTTCGCTTATTTCTTTTTTCACCTCAACATCTGCTGTTGCGACATTTAAAGTCTCAGAACGCAATACTGCTTTTGATGTATAATCCCAGATTGTTACTCGAACGCTGGGATTTGTCGCGGGAAGTTTGAGCGTAATTGCCTTTATTTTCCCTTTTACGGTTGGCGTAAATGCCAATCCGAATTCGTAATCTCCCGAGTTTACAAAATTGGTTACGGTACTAAAACCTGTTGCAGTATAATAAGCTGCTAACGGATTTTCGGTTTCAAATTTTGGTGTATTATCTTTATCATCACTGCTGCAGGAAATGGCCAGAGCAGCGGTTAATATAATTGTAAAAATAGTTTTAAAAGCTCTCATGATATTTAGTATTGATTTTTATTGGTTTCGTTTGAAATAATTAAGGCTGGATTTTCAAATAAGCACAAACTTCTTCGTAACTCATTTTAGAATAATCTACTTTAGCCATTTTGGAAGTCGCCGCCTGAACACCTCCCGGAATCAAGATATAACGCCAGTTTAAAGTTGTAGGAAGCCCTACTGTAGTTCCGTCTCCAACATGTTTAAATCGGAATAATTTAATTTTCTGAAGGCTTAAAATAGGTGTAACCGTATTTACAGCTCCTCCTGCAGTTGATGTGTACGGAAGCTGATAAGTTCCACTTCCAAAAGACATATAAACAAGTACAGTTCCTTTTGCTAAAATATCTGCTGATAGTTCCGGAGCATTAATAGTAGTTGATAATCCTGAAGTTCCGTCTATAGTTTCTGCAACTGCTGCAGGAGCCGTCATCCATGCACTGTAAATTACGTTTGCAGTTCCCGTTGCTCCTGGCGCACCATCTACTCCGTCTACTCCATCTTTTCCGTCATCACTACTGCATGAAATTGTAGAAATGGCTAATAAAAAAATAGTAATAATGGTTTTTGAAAATTTCATAACAATTTGGTTTTAAATATTTAATTAAATAACTCTTTTTTAATTCAATAGCTTTACTTTTGCAAAAATCAATCAGGGCATTTTTTTCCTTATGATTTAATTTCAAAACAAATTTGCATCAATAAGTTCAAGCTAAAAACAGCCAATAGACGAACAACATTTTAAATAGACAGACAACCTAAATTCAGTTTGAATGATGAAAAAATACTCTTGTATTATTGTTGACGATGACGAAATTGACAGACTTACGGTAGTTTCTTATGCCAAGAAATTTCCGGTTCTGGATATCTTAGGTATTTTTGAATCAGCTGAAGAGGCTGTTCCTTTTTTAGAAAAACAAAAAGTAGATATCCTGTTTTTAGATATTGATATGCCGGGATTAAACGGAATTGAATTTAGAAAACAAGCACTTGAAGTTCCGGTCTGCGTTTTTATAACCGCACATCCCGAACATGCTGTAGAAAGTTTTCAGATCGAAACGCTTGATTTTATTGTAAAACCCTTAAAACTGGATCGTTTTACACAAACCATAAATCGTATCGAAGAATTTATGGAAATCAAACTGAAAGCCTCTTTGTTTGAAGCCAGTATTGGTGGCGATACGATTTATATTAAAGAAGGCCATGAACAGACTAAGGTTAAACTTCATGAAATTTTATATCTGGAAGCTTTAAAAGATTACACTCTGGTAGTTACAGAACGAAAAAGGCATTGTGTGCTTTCGAGTATCGGAAATCTTTTAAAGGAAGATCATTTTCAGTCTTTTGTTCGTATTCACCGAAGTTATGCAGTGCAGAAACAATATGTTCAGAAAATCAATTCGACTGAAATTATTTTGAATAATGAAGCTGTGATTCCGATTGGAAGAAGCTATAAGGAAAACTTAAACCTAATTGCATGAAAAAATTATTGTTTCTGCTTTTAGTATTTTTAAATTTTAATGCTTTTGCGCAGCAGGAACCTAATTTAGCACGTTATAAAACTACAGACGAGAAACTAAAAATCTGGCTGAAGTACACCAATCAGTTTTTAGATGCTGAAGATTATCCTAACCTTATAAAGGCTGCTAATAAGGGAATTACCCTTTCGGGAAATCAATTGGCTTATAAGTCCAGATTTTACTTTATAAAAGGAAACGCTTACGAATTTAATAACAATCAAAACAAAGAAGCTGCGGCCAATTATGAACTGGCTCTAAAATATGCACAAAAAGCCAGACATTTAAAGAATGAAACTTCTTCTTTAATGCGTCTCAATTATGCGTATTATGCTCTTAATGAAACGTCCAAAAGAAAACATTTAATAGAGTACATTAAAAAAGTTGTAGATACCACCAAAAACATTCACACCAAATCTGTTCTCTATGGAAGTCTTGGCGAATATTACCTGGACAAAGCAGAATATGAAACTTTCATTAGTTACCAGCTGAAAGCCATCAATTATAAAAAACTTTTGGATAAAAATGTAGCCAATGCAGAAACCATTGGTGTTTCTTATTGCCAGATTGCTGCCGCCTACACTAAAATGAAATTATACAATAAAGCGATTGAATATTTAAATTATTCCCAGCCCTACATAAAAACGTCTCCTTATGTAAGTGCTTTTTCCTGTAACTATTACCTACAATGTTTTGTTCCTTTAAAAAATATTGACAGTATTCAAAAATACTACAACTTAATTTATACTTATCCTTCAAAAAAAGATTCTTTATTTCTTAATTTAAGTTTTGCAAACCGAAGTTTATCTGAATATTATGCAAACGAAGGCAATCCAAAAAATGCTTTCAATTATGCTAAAAAAGCAGTTATACTGGCACAAAAATCTACCGATGAAGAAATTCTAATGGAAGCTAATGCTGTAATGGGAAGGGTTTTGTATGAAAAAGGAGAATACAAAAAAGCGATCGAAACCCTAAAAAAAGCTTCTGTAAATGCTCTAACCTACGACAAAGAGTCTTTTGTTATAATTAATAAAAAACTATCGCAAAGCTATGCCGCTCTCGGGCAATGGAAAGAAGCTTATTATTATAATGAAATTTACAGCAAAAACAATGATGAAATGATGGAGCAATCCGCTAAACAAAGTATTGCCAATGCCGAAGCCCGTTATCAGAATAAAACTAAAATTCAGGAAATTAAAACCCTTTCTACTGAAAATACCATCAAAAATATTCAGATTGAAGATGCACGTTTACAACGTATTTTTCTCATTTCCGGAATTGCTTTGATTACCATAATTGGATTATTATTATTGAAACAAAATCGAAACAGAAAGAAAACCAATCTGAAACTTCAGGCTTTAAATCAGGAACTGGATGAAGCCAATAAAATTAAAGCCCGTTTCTTTAGTATTTTAAATCACGATTTAAGAAGTCCTATTTCGAATCTGATTCATTTTCTTCATCTTCAAAAGGAAAATCCAGAATTAATTGATGAGGAAACCGCAGTCAGAATGCAGCATAAAATTACAACAGGAGCCGAAAACTTATTATCCTCTATGGAAGATATTTTGCTTTGGAGTAAAGGACAAATGGAAAATTTTAAACCTCAGTTCAGAAAAACCCAAATGGCTGTGTTATTTGAAGAAACCGAAAAACATTTTTCGAGTATAGAAAATATCGAAATTGTATTTGAAAACCCTGAAAATATCATTTTAGAAACAGACGAGAACTATCTAAAAACCATTATAAGAAACCTTACCGGAAATGCCATTAAAGCTTTAGACAAAACTCCAAATGCCAAAATCATCTGGAAAGCCTGGCAGGAAAACCAGAAAAACTATCTTTCGATTACTGATAACGGTCCAGGCGGTACACAGGAAAAATTTAAAGCCTTATACGATCAATCTGAAGTTATCGGAATCAAATCCGGTTTGGGTCTTCATTTAATTCGGGATCTTGCAACAGCTATCAATTGCAAAATCGAAGTTTGCTCGAAACCCGATGCAGGAGCTACTTTTACTATTATTTTTAACAAATAAGTTTATTGTTTTTTAAACACATAGAAACATAGTTTTTCTTTGCGCGTAAAAGGCGTTTCACTTAATTTGAATACACATAGCTTTATACATAAAATCTAACAGAACTAATTCTATGTTTTTTTTAAACAAATGAAATGCCTTTACCAAGTCTCTAAAAGCTATGTTTCTATGTGTTTAAAAAAATATCCCAATAAAAAAGGCTTGACTTTCGTCAAACCTCTTTTATATAAATTGCAACCTTAAAAGATTACAATAAAGCGTCTAAGCTATCTGCGTAGGCTTGTTTCGGAGCTACTCCTACTTGTTTTCCTACTACTTCACCATTTTGAAACACCAAAACAGTTGGTATGTTACGCACACCATATTTTGCAGCAAATTCCTGGTTAGCATCTACATCTACTTTACCAACAACTACTTTACCAGCGTACTCTTCGCTTAATTGGTCAATGATTGGACCAACCATTCTACAAGGACCACACCATGCTGCCCAAAAATCTACCATTACTGGTTTATCTGATTTTAAAACTACTTCATCAAAAGTAGCATCTGTTATTGCTAATGCCATAATATATTTAGATTAAAATTAGGTTTGAATGATTAACTTTCAAACTACAGTACAAATTTAAAAATTTAAAACAAATCAAACACGATTACTAAATTAGTTTTCATTATAAATGTATTGTCATTAATTATCAACTATATGAAACTTTTTCAGATTTCAATTTACGACATATTCAACTGAAAACCAACCTAATAAAATGTTAATCTTTTTTGTAGTATCTTTAATACTCCAAAGATTTAATTTAAAATGCAGCAAACTTTACTTCAAATAAAAACCTTTCTTCAATCTGATCCGTTTAAAAAATATGCCAGACGTTTTGGATTTTTTATTCTGGGATTAATAACATTGCTCCTTCTTGCCTGTGGTGCATTGTCCATTTATTTCAATCAGAACAAAGCGGAAATTATTGCAAAAGTCAATCATAAAATCAATGAAAATATCAACGGGAAATTTCACATAACCGATTTCCATTATAAGTTTCTGACTGGTTTTCCGAATTTTACTTTAGCCTTAAATGAAGTAGAACTGAAAGACAATCAATGGCAAAGTCACAAACATACTTTATTAAAAGCCAAAGAAATAGAAGCGCGTTTAAACATTTTAAGTTTATTAAAGAATGAAATCAACATTCATAAAATCTTAATTAATGATGCCGAGATTTATATTTATAAAGCTGAAAACGGATATTCGAATGTAAACATCTTTAAGCCAAAAAAGAAGAAAACGGAAACCAATAAAGAAAAACCCGAAACGACTATTGACGAAGTAAACCTCAACAATGTTCATGTTACGATAGACAATCATCTCGGGCACAAATTATTTGATTTTGCTGTAGCCAATTTAGACTCGAAAGTGAATTATGACGGCGAAAACTGGCAGACCAATTTATATTTAAAAACCAAAATAAACAACCTTGCCTTTAATACTGTTCATGGAAGTTTTGCCAAAGAAAAAGTACTGGAAGGAAATTTCGATATTTCGTATTCTGAAGCCCGTCAAAAAATTGATATTAAAACCCAAAAGCTTAAAATTGGTTCTGATGCTTTTGATATTAAGGCCTTCTTTAATATCGGAAAACAAAACTCGCTTTTCGGAATCAATATCGAAACCCATATTTTATGGCGAAGCGCTTCTAATTTGCTTTCTGCGAATATCAGTTCCAAACTCAATCAGTTTGATTTGAAAAAACCAATTGAAGTCAACTGTGACATTAAAGGCGATTTGAATGTTGAAGGCGATCCGAAAATTGTGGTTCAGGCCGATATTCGAAATAACGAATTAACGATTCCCGACGGTTTATTTACCAATTGTAGTTTCAAAGGTATTTTTACGAATAATTTTAAGCCCGAAAAAGGTTTTAATGATCCGAACTCGGCAATTATTCTTAAAAATTTTAAAGCCGAATACACGACCATTCCCCTTACCATTGCACAAGCTGTTATTAGTAATCTCGAAAAACCAATCGCCACCGGAATCGTAAATGCTGATTTTGATATTTCAAAACTGAACGGAATGGCAAATGAAAAAATCCTTCATTTTGAAAGCGGACACGCCAAAGCCAATTTAAATTTTCAGTTTGATATTGTCGATTTATATATCAACAAACCCCGTTTTACAGGTGAAGTCGATATTGATAATGCCACATTTGATTATCTTCCGAAAAACATTCATGCCGAAAAAACAGCTGTCCAATTATCGTTTACAGAACAAGCGCTTTACATTAAAAAAATAGCCTATAAACATAAAAACAATATCATTCGCATTGACGGAAAAATCGATAATTTCCTGAATTTATATTACGATGCACCCGAAAAAATGGTCGTAAACTGGAATATTTACTGTCCGAATATCGATGTAAAACAATTTTTAGGAGTTCTGAAGAATTCTCCGGCACAGAAAACGATTCAGAAAAAAACAGTTAAAAAGAAGAATGTCAATTTTACGAATCAGCTGAAATCGGTAATCGAGAAATGCACCGCTGTAATCAACCTTAAAGCTGATAAAATCACTTACGGTTCGCTTACAGCAACGAATACAAAAGCAACTTTACAAATGCTGAATTCTAAATTATTGCTTAAAAACGGAACATTACAAACTTCCGGCGGAAGTATTGCTTTCAACGGAGCGATTCAGCCCAGTGGTAACCAGTATATTTTTAGCTCAACAGCGCAGGTAAACCGCGTAGATATTGCAAGTTTTTTACGGTCTTTCAACAATTTCGGAATTAAATCTTTCAGTCCAAAAAACATTAAAGGACGATTGAGCAGCAACGCTAATGTTACCGGTTTAACGAGCAGCAAAGGTGATTTAATTGTGAATTCAATGAGAGGAAAATTAGATTTCACCGTCAACCAGGGCGCCCTGCTTAACTTTGATCCGATTATGAAAATTGGCAAGTTTGCTTTTCCGCTTCGTGATGTCGAAAATATTACGTTCAGCGATTTATCGGGTTCGCTGAATCTGCGCGGAGAACAGATCGATATTAATAAACTCACCATAAGTTCCAGCGTCCTGAACTTCGACATAGACGGAATTTACTCTTTCGGCCGGGGCACGAATCTCGCACTTACGATTCCGCTTCGAAATTCTAAAAATGATGCTCAACTGGCAACTAAAGCAGAACGTAAAGCCGTTCGCGAACGTGGAATTGTCCTGCATTTGATTGCTTATGATAATGAGGGGAAGATTAAGGTTAAGTGGGGGAAGAGGGGAAAATCGTAGTTTAAAAATATCTTTTTTTCTAAATGAGGCCAATTGTAAGCGGGTCACTTTTACTTACTAAATTACATTTGCTTAATCGTAAAGAGTAAAACTCATCTATCAAAAAAATGAAATATTTAGCAGAGATAATTTTTGGAAAAGAGCAAGTAAGAAAGTTTCATAATAACGAACCTTTAAATGATTATGAGAAAATAATCAATTTGAAAAAATACAATTTTAAATCTCGTGAGGAAAGAAATGCATTTTATATAGGAATTGGAGAAGTAATGGGTTGGCTTGAATTTGAAATTATTAAGGAATCTGAAGAAAGAATTACTGAAGAAAAAGAAGACGAAGATAAATTTGATTATTGGTTGTTTATAGAAAAATACTACCCGAATTACTCTCACTGTGATAATGTTTTACTGAGTGACATATTAACTAGAAAACTTTTTGGAGAAGAGATTTGCGAACAAGACGAAGAATACATAAAAAATTGGAATATCAGGAACGAACTATTTGAGGTTGACAAAGAATTACTTTGCAAGGCTTTTGAAAATTACTTTAATATTGTTTTTCCTGAAGATCTTTCATAAATAAAGTTGAATCTAAAATTATAATTTAGATTTCTGCAGTTCTAATGACTTTAAATAATTTGGATTTTGCTAAGTTCTCTTTTTAATAATTGTTTTGCTTCATTAATATTATCTTTTTTTAATGGAAAACCAAGCACAAAAACCATATTTACAACTTCGTTAATCCTGTTTTTATACTCTATTTTTTTTATTTCTAATTGATCAGATGGATAACATAAAAATCCATATTTTAATTCTGTCTTACTAAAAGAAGAATAACTCATTATCTGATGTAAATCATGTCTAAAATCATCTTTTAAAATTGTACTATTAACAAACTTATTGTAAAGATTCGATTTATATTTAGCATCAATGAATATTAGAAAATTCTCTTTTTGATAAATTGCATCTGGCTCTACATGTTTAAGTTCCCAAGAATAATATTTTGAAGTTTTTGAATGAAATTTAAAATTAGAAAATAACTTCCCCCCTGATTCTTTTGCAACTTCTTTAAAGATATATTGAACAAATTTTTCAAAAACATCACAAAAATCAACACGCCAAGCTGTAGAACTAATTAGTTTAAAATCTAATATTTTATTTGCCTGTTCTTTACAAGATTTCACATCTATACTGTCAGATGATCTTACTAAGATATTATTAGTCTTTTTAGGTTTATGGAAATATAACTTTTCTTCAATAGAATTAATTCTTGTCTTCATTATACTTTTAATTCTGTTTGGGGTATTTGAAGAAAGTAACTCACTCCTACATATATCAAATACATAACGTACTTCAGAATATTCACTATGTAATTCACTTAAAATATTTTTTCGAACAGGAAAATTCAATCGACTTTCCACTTTATATTCACTTCTAAAATATTTATTCCAATTTATTTGTCCTGATGGTTGATTAGATTTTTTTTCGATGTTATCAAATTTACTCCAAGGTTTTGATAATAATATTTCAAGTGAAGCAATAAATTTTACAGCTTCCAAATATAATGGCGGTCTAAAAATTTTACCCGAAGCCAAAGTCAAACTATCAATTATTTCAGGGCTTATTTCCGAACCAAGTAAATCTAAAATTTCAATATAATCTTCAAAACGATCATTACCTGAAAATCTAGGCATAACTACAAAATCGCCAATTTGTTTACCTGTTTCAGGTTCTCTTAATGGTATAGTCCCAATGTAACCATTTGAGCGAAAAATTAATGATGTATTTTGATCGGTGCCAATTATAATAGGCTGAATACCTATAAATTTGAATAGTGGTGTATTATATTCTACAAACTTTTGAAGGCTTTGACCAATAAATCTTTTATCTAATTTAAGACCTTTTTTTTGCATATAAACCCAATTTAACTGTGCCGATTGTTCAGTTAAGCAAGGCATTTCAAAAAAAACAGCTATTGATTTACTCATTCAAAAAGTGATTTATTTATACGTTTATTAAAATAATTATTAAATTCTTCTTTGGCACTTCTAACTAATCCTTCTTGTAAATATTCTTTTATTAATGGAAATATTTCATATTGAATTCTGCTTTTCATTTCTTCTTCACTCTTTGCAATAAAATAACCTTGACCAGGTTGTAATGAAAGTTCAGAACTTGAAGCATACCAGTCAAAAATTTGATTTATTTTAAGAAAATCTTCAATGAAAAAATATTCATTTGAATCATTTATTTTATTCACTTTTAAATTTCCTAAATCCTCTTCTTTACCCTCGATCGGTGTTGGTTTTAAATCAAACCATGCAAACCTTCTTCTTAACGCAAAATCAACTACTGATAAACTTCTATCAGCTGTATTCATTGAAGCTATTACATAAAAATTACTTGGGAGATTATTTAGTTTAAAATCAGGCGAAATCTCAATTTCTACATTCATTTTGTCCATTTTATGTTCAAATAAATAAAAAATTGGTCCTAAAACATTAGAAAGATTAGCTCTATTTATTTCATCAATTATCAGAAGTACATCTTTATCTGTATGTTCAGTAGCATATTTCACAGCTTCAGTGAAAATTCCTAAATTTTGTTTATAACTAAGTTGTTCGTTATTTAAATTTGGTTGTATACCAAAAATGAAGTCTGAAAAACTTGTTTCAGCATGAAATTGAGTAAAAAAAGTTTTTGCATTGATTTTTTCAGCTATTTCTTTAGTCGTTCTAGTTTTTCCAGTTCCCGGAGCCCCTTGAAGAACAACATACTTTCGATCATTCAATAAACGCTCTATTTCTTCAACTTCATTCGTATTTTTATTTGTGATAAATGAATTTAAAGCTTTTGATATTGCCTTACGGTGATCATTGTTCGATGGCCAGTTTCTAAGTTTTGCATATCCTGCAACAAAAGCAGATATTATTTTTCGTCCTTCTTCACTATCAGGTTTTTCAACAATCTGACAGACTGGCAAAACTTTTGAGTAAGTGTTTATAGTTCTTTTAATATGTGCAAGCTCTTCACTATTTGTAATAGTATTCGGGAGAGTTGTTTCTATATCAGTAAAATCTGTTTTACAAAAACCTCTTTCATCAATAAGTTTCGAAAAAAGCCTTCTTAAGCCAGGATATGTAGCGAGCTCATAATCATTTTTGAAACCACCAGAACCAACACCTAGACAAACTAGCCAAGATTTATCTTCAGCACATGGAAAAATAGTTAAAGAAAAATCATGAAAGGCTCCTGTTAATTCTTCATTTGGATGAATAAATCCAAAAAAAGCTTTATTATCATTTAAAGTATCTGGTTTTGTATTATTTCTTTCTACATAAGATTTGTTATACTCTTTGTCATTTTTTGCTCCAAATTCTTCGGCTTTCTGTTTAATAAATTGCCTAATTTTTTCTATCTTTTCTGTGCTCATATTTTAAATTTGAGTAATTACAATAATTATTCATTAAAGAGATCTGCTATCTTTACCTTTAAAGCTTTTGCCAACCTTTCTACAACCTCAATAGAAACGTTTCTTTCACCTTTCTCAATTGTTGGTAAGTACGTTCTATCAATCTCTGCTAAATTCGCGAGCTTTTCTTGAGATAAACCATTAAGTTTTCTCAGTTCTTTAATTTTAAGCCCAAATCTTTGTTTAATGTCCATACTAACAAAAGTTGGAAAATGTAGACTTTAAAACAACGGAGTATAGTCGGGTTTTAACAGATATTTATAAAATCTTAATTAAAATTTCAGGCAAGAAATTATTATTTTTTATTTTTTTTCAAGGAAAAATAAATTTGTAAAAGATTTCATAATATTTCCTTAACTCACTTGTCTTTTAGCTCGAAAATAAATAAGTTTGAGAATGAATCATTAAAATATTATGCATTATGAAAGTACAAATCAACACCGACAAAAACATTGAAGGAAGTGCAAGATTAGAAAGCTATTTTGCTGCAGAAACAGAAAAAAGCTTAGATCGTTTTCAGGATAAAATTACTCGCGTAGAAATTCATTTTGGAGACGAAAATGGAGAAAAATTCAGCTTGCATGACAAAAAATGCGTAATCGAGGTTCGTCCTGTAAAATTACAGCCTATCACTGTGACAGAACATGCCGAAAGTCTTGAAAAAGCATTTAGCGGTGCTTTGGCTAAGGCAAAAAAATCGTTGACTACAACTTTCGAAAAAATAAAAGAACATTAATTACTAAATATTAAGTTGCAAAGTAACAAAGTGACAAAGGTTCTAAGTTTTCCAGGAACCTTTGTCACTTTGTTGCTTTTATTACTTTGTCACTTTCATTTAAGATTTTGGTAGAGGCGCTCCTACTGCAATATCGCATCTGTGTCCCGGTTTTCCATGCGGAGGGTTCATTCCGTCTGCCACTGTAGCTTCTGTACCTTCCGTACTCAACAAAGCAGGAACCGGATTTGCCGCCGGCGGAGGCGTTACAGTAAAGCTCTGAGTTGCTGTTCCGCTTTGTGCTGCGTTTGCAGTTGCAGTTGTTTTTGGCGCTGGTGAATTTAACGGCGCTCCTACAGGAATATCACATCTGTGTCCCGGCTGTCCGTGTGGCGGATTCATTCCTTTTGCCACCTTAACCGGAGTAGTCGTTGTAGTAACCACTTTTTGTTGTGTTGGATTTACCTGAATAGTTTGTCCCTGAGTTGCCTGTACTTGTTGTGTTGGTGCAGAGTTTAAAGGCGCTCCAACTGCAATATCGCAACGATGTCCCGGTTGACCATGCGCCGGATTAATTCCTTTTGTCTCACCTAACACAGTATTTGGGTTGGTCATCGAAGTTTGTGTTGCTGGCGCAGCAGCCACCTTCGTAGTATCTTTTGCAAGTCCTAATCGTACCAGTTCAGAAGTCGATGTACTTGCTTGCGGCTCTAATTCCTTTTTGCACGAAACAAATAGTAGAGACGTTATGGCAAATGACGTTATAAGTAGTTTTGGATTCATTGGGGGTGGTGTTTTTATTGAAAATCAAATATAGTGGTTTTTGAGAAATTAAATTACACGAGGAATGTTAATGATAATTAAAGACAGGATTTAAATTGTTTTGATTTCGAAGTCCAGACAGATTAAAATAGCTTCCATTCTCTTGTATCACTTATAGGGTTTAAAAAAATTTATACCTTTAAACTCAAATAGTATATCTCATGAAAAAAACACTTTTACTTCTTTTATTCGTCGTTTCTTTAGCGAATGCTCAGGCAGACAAAATCAAAATCAATCAAACTTTAGATGCGTGGCATAAAGCAGCCGGCGAGGTAAAATATGATGCGTATTTCAAAACTTTGGCAGACGATGCTATCTACATAGGAACCGATGCAACAGAAAACTGGACCAAAAAAGAATTTGCCATCTGGGCAAAACCTTATTTTGACAAAGGAACAACCTGGAATTTCAAAGCGCTGGAACGTCATATCTTTTTTGATAAAAGCGGAAAAATAGCCTGGTTTGATGAATTGTTAGATACTCAGATGAAAATTTGCCGCGGTTCGGGCGTTTTAGTTAAAGTGGGGAACGAATGGAAAATTCAGCATTATGTTTTATCGATGACCATTCCGAATGATGAGGTGGATGCGATAACTAAAATAAAAGCCCCAATTGAAGGCGCTTTGATCGCGAAGCTTCAAAAGAAATAAAACATTTCAGCTATTTCTTTTTATAAACATAACTTTTCTAGCACCTTACCTGCCGAATTAAGAAATTAATTTTAATAAATTCGGCAAAAACGGTGCTTTTTTGTAACTTTAAAATAAGATACTGTCAAAAAAACGATCTGTATTTTACAAAATCAATCAAAATAAAACTCACACCTCTATTTTAACAGCCTTCAAAACGAAAATATTTATTTTTTTTTAACTTTGACCCCAAAAAAAATAGGGTTAAACAAAGTATTTTAAAATGAAAATAGAAAAACGCTGGATTATTTCCTTTATTATGATCAGTGTCGTTTGCACAATTGGTGCATTTTGGCCAACCGTAACAGAAAATAGTTATGTTTTATCAGAATTCGGAACAACCGATCATATTGTTCCTGCCGATGTTGCCTGGATGCTTACTTCAAGCTGTTTAGTTTTAATCATGACGCCGGGATTATCTTTCTTTTACGGCGGAATGGTAGGAAAGAAAAACGTTATTTCGACTATGTTGCAGAGTTTTATCTGTTTAGGAGTGGTAACACTTTTATGGGTTGTTGTTGCTTTTAGTTTGGCTTTTGGCGAGCCGGTTGGTTTTGGTTCCGGAGATCATTTTTACAGCTTTTTCGGAAATCCCACCACTTTTGCTTTTATGGATTATGTAGGCGTTCTGCCTCATAAACAATTGGCAAATACGATTCCGTTTATGCTTTTTGCTTTGTTTCAAATGAAATTTGCGATCATCTGTCCTGCAATTATTACAGGTTCATTTGCAGAACGCGTTCGTTTTATCTCTTACTTAGTTTTCATTAGTTTATTTACCATTTTCATATATGCTCCTTTATGTCACGCCGTTTGGTATCCAACGGGTGTTTTAGGAAGTTATTTTGGTGTTAAAGATTTTGCCGGAGGAACTGTGGTTCACATGAGTTCCGGTTTTGCAGCTTTGGCGGGTGTTATTGTTTTAGGAAAAAGAAAAAACAGTCAGCATATTCCAACTAATATTCCGTTTGTATTATTAGGAACGGGAATGCTTTGGTTTGGCTGGTTCGGATTCAATGCCGGATCTGCTCTTGCTGCCAACGGAACAGCTGCCATGGCTTTTGCTACGACTACAACTTCATCTGCAGCAGCGATGTTAACCTGGATTTTCTTTGACAGAATGAACGGAAGAAAAGTTTCGGCGTTGGGAGCTTGTATTGGAGCTGTTGTTGGTTTAGTTGCCATTACACCAGCTGCAGGATTTGTTTCTGTTCCAGAAAGTATGTTCTTCGGATTCATAACTGCTTTGGTTTCTAACACCGCTGTAAATTGTAAATATTCGAAAAGATTCGACGATACACTTGACGTTTTTGCCTGCCACGGTGTTGGCGGAATCATGGGAATGATTCTGACTGCGATTTTTGCTCATGGTGAAAATGCAAGCTTGCTACACGGAGGATGGAGCGTTTTCGGACATCATATGATGGCGTTAGTTCTAGTTTCTATCTTTACTTTCTTTGGTGCTTATTTCTTATTTAAGGTAACCAATTTCATTATTCCTTTGAGGGTTTCTGAAGAATCAGAACAAATGGGGCTGGATTTATCACAACACGATGAATCTCTTGATCCAAAGGCACAACCCATTACTGAACCTCATTACGGTTAAAAAATATTTCTTTTTTCAGCCACGAATTCACGGATTATTAAAAAAATAAAATTCGTGAATTCGTGGCTGAAAACTTTTAAAGCTAGTTACGCTATTTTCATTCGTTTATATTGCTTAATTTTGCCAAAAATTTTTAGTAAAAGTGGGAAGTAAAAATAAACTTAAAAGATTCAGAGAAAACGAAACATTTCAAAACGTTTTTCAACCAACAAGAGAAGAAGTTGTAGGCAATTTAATGCCTCTAAGAGGAAAATGGAACTCTGATTTCTTTAAAAATGATAATCCTTTAGTTTTAGAATTAGGATGTGGAAAAGGAGAATATTCTGTTGGATTAGCTGAAAAATACCCGGACAAAAATTTTATCGGAATTGATATTAAAGGTGCCCGTTTCTGGCGTGGTGCTAAAACTGCTGTTGAAAACGGTCTTCATAATGTGGCTTTCGTTCGTACACAAATCGAGTTGATCAATCATATTTTTGCTGAAGGCGAAGTAGACGAAATCTGGATTACTTTCCCGGATCCGCAAATTAAATACAAAAGAACAAAACACAGAATGACCAATTCTGAGTTCCTGAAATTATACAAAAAGATCCTTAAAAAAGACGGTGTCGTAAACTTAAAAACCGACAGCGAATTTATGCACGGTTATACACTTGGTTTACTTCATGGAGAAGGACACGAGGTTTTATATGCGAATCATAATGTTTACAAAAACGAAGGAAGTCCGGAAGTTGTAACTTCGATTCAGACGTTTTATGAAAAACAATATTTAGAAATTAACAAGGCAATTACGTATATTCGTTTCAAAATTAAAGATTAGTCTGATATTTAAAAACTGAATTTACAACTTACAAATCAACTTAATGGCCTTATTTACTCCTTTTATTTCTGGATTTATTGCCGCCGCAATTGGGATTATTCCTCCTGGATTAATCAATATGACAGCAGCCAAGATAAATCTGAAAGAAGGAAAAAAGAATGCCTTATGGTTTGTTATTGGCGCGGTTCTCGTTATTTTTTTTCAGGTTTATGTTTCGGTTCTTTTTGCCAGAGTTATAGATAACAGACCAGATGTAGTAACTTTACTGAGAGAGGCTGGTTTTGGAATCTTTTCAATCTTGACGATTTACTTTTTATTTATTGCCAAAGAACCGAAGACTAAGAAAAAATCGAAAATTAAAAAGAGTAGTAAAAAAAGCCGTTTTTTTCTTGGAATGCTGCTTTCAGGATTGAATTTCTTTCCTATTCCGTATTATGTTGTGGTGAGTGTTACTCTGGCTTCATACCATCTTTTTGTATTCGAAAACAATATTATCTTAACGTTTGTATTAGGATCTGTTTTAGGGTCGTTTGCTGCTTTGTATAGTTATATTGCTTTCTTTGGAAGAATAGAAAAGAAAACCGATTACTTAATGCGAAATATGAATAAAATCATCGGAAGCATTACCGGTCTGATTGCACTTGCAACACTTTTTAATATCCTGAATTATTATTTCGGTTAATTTTATATGTCACAGATTAAAAGAATAAAAATGTTTTTTTTTCTTTGTGACAAAGGTTTTTCACGCAGATTTTGCAGATTTAAGCAGATCTAAAATTTTTTTTGATTTAATTTTAATCTGCATGAAACCAATTTCAAATAATCATTTTAATCTGTGAATCCCGATAACTATCGGGAGTGGCAAAAGAATAACTTATGGCTGAGGAAAATTTTTTCGAAAGAGTTTATGCTATTGCAAGACAAATTCCTTACGGGAAAGTAACTTCTTATGGTGCAATTGCAAAAGCTTTAGGTGCTGCCCGTTCTGCCAGAATGGTGGGCTGGGCCATGAATGCCTGTCATAATATGGATGATGTTCCGGCACACCGAGTCGTAAATCAAAAAGGACTTCTCACGGGAAAACATCATTTTGACGGAACCAATTTAATGCAACAATTATTAGAAAACGAAGGTATAAAAGTCGTTAACAATCAAATAGTAGATTTAGAAAAACACTTTTGGAAACCCGAGATTGAATCGTAAAAAATTCTGTATGACTTCCTGCAAGTTTTCCAAAACCTTGTAGATCTATACTCTTCTATTTCTCAAACTAATCTTTAAAATATCATACCTACAAGGTTTTGGAAACCTTGCAGGAGAACTAAAAATCAAATCAAGCAAATTACAAAATCTGTTTTTTCGGCATCGGTTTGGTAACTTAAGTAACCTCCGTGCGCTTCAATGATATTTTTAGAAAGTGTAAGTCCAATTCCTGCACCGTCTTTTCTGGTGGTAAAAAATGGAAGAAACACTTTATCGCGAATTTCAGGATCGACTCCTCTTCCATTATCAGAAATCACAATAAAAAAGCGATTGTTTTCGGTATAACTGGAAAGAATCAATTGCTTTTCTGTTTTCTCTTTTAAAGCATGAATACTATTGGTAATCAAATTTATAATCACCTGCTCCATCTGATTTTTATCAATTAAAATCGAACGTGAACTATTGATTTCATTAATTAATTCGATTCCTTCGGCTTTCAAAATCGGATTCATAATACGCAGACAATCTTCAAATAAAGCATTAATCTGAGTCATTTGTTTATTTGGCGTTGGAAGCATTGCCAGCTTTCTATAATTTTCAACAAAAACCTGTAAATGATCGCTTCTGTTTATAATGGTCGAAATACTGCTTTTAATGTCTTCAAAATCATCTTCTTCCAATTTATCCTGATCTACTATATGAAGTAAATTCTGCGAAAGTGCGCGAATTGGCGTTAAGGAATTCATTAATTCATGCGAAATGATTTTCATTAAATTAATCCACGCTTCTTTCTCTTTTTTCTCAATCACACGTTGGATACTGTCTAACAGAATGATAAAATATTCTTTGTTATAAGTCTGCGTTCGTGAAGTCTGAAGCATGAAAGTCTGCAAATCCTGCTCTTCTATTTTGATTGAAATAGCCGTTTTTAGCTCGGCAAAATCAACATTTTCTATTTCACTGCAAAGTCCGGGCAAATAGTTTTTAAGGTACTTCCAATGTCCCACTTTAGGCACTTTAAACAAATTGAAAAAACAGTCATTCATTATAAAAATCGACCACGAATCATTTTCTTTTTCTAAAATCAAAGCCGCGGTATCAATACTGTTTAATATCGAACGATAAATTAATTCTTTTGAAGTTTGTTCCTGTCTCTGGATTTTTAGTGTATCGTATAAGTGATACAAACTGTTGAAATTGCCTTTTTTATGTTCTTCCGGAAAATGTGTAGAAAAATCATCATGTAATATGGAATCTATCGTTTTATCATAAAAAAGCAATTGGCTTTTGACAAAAAAATACATTTCAAAAAGGAAAACCAAAACAAAAAAACCGACTAAAAGTGCATTGAATCGAAATCCTTTGTACAACAACAAAACGCTTCCAAGAAAGAGCGTCATTACAAACAGAATCCTCACAAATAACGCGTTATAAAACTTCCAATTCTTCATGTTTATTTTCTTTTAATCTGTAGCAAAACTTAAGTTACGTTTAATTCTTCAGATCGTATTTTTCAATTCTGCGATATAACGCAGCTCGGGATAAACCCAATTCTTCTGCTGTTTTACTAATGTTTCCGTTGTGTTTGAATAAAGCTTTTTCGATTGCGCTTTTTTCCATTTCAGACAACGGATTTTCATCGTTTTCCTGAATTTCTTCAAAATCCAAAATATCCAAATCCAGTACAGAAATAGTATTATTTTCGGCTAAAATTAATGCGCGCTCAATCTTATTTTCCATTTCACGAACATTTCCTTTCCACGGATATCGTTCCAAATAAGAGGCAGCATTCTCTTCAAAAGACCAATTTTCCTGATTGTATTTTTCTGCAATCTGTTCCAGAATAAAGTTTGCCATTGGCACAATATCGTCTTTTCTTTCTCTCAAAGAAGGCAGATTAATTTCCATTGTATTAATTCTGTAAAGCAAATCTTCACGAAACGTTTTATTTTTTACTTCCGATTTAATATCGCTGTTTGTGGCCGCAATAACACGCACATTAAGCGGCCTTGGCTTGCTTTCTCCCAAACGCGTTACGGTTTTGGTCTGCAAAACATGAAGCAGTTTAGCCTGAAGATGCAACGGAATATTTCCGATTTCATCTAAAAAAATAGTTCCGTTTGAGGCATTTTCAAAACGACCGGGAGTATCTGTTTTGGCATCTGTAAAAGCACCTTTGGCATAACCAAAAAGTTCGCTTTCAAACAAATTATCACTTAATGAACCCAAATCGACATGTACAAAAGGCTGATTTTTTCTGTCCGAATGCTGGTGAATAAATTCGGCAAAAACATATTTTCCTGTTCCGTTTTCACCCAAAATCAGAACGTTTGCATCGGTTCTGGCTACTTTTTCGGCAATAGAATAAGCTTGTCTTATTTTGGCAGAAGTTCCCACGAAATATTTCTTTTCGGATTTGTCTCCATTTTCAACAGCTGGCTTTTTACTGTTTTTTCTGCTTTCGACAACTGCTTTATCAATCGTTTCCAATAATTTTTCATTATTCCATGGCTTTAAAACATAATCAAAAGCGCCAATTTTAATGCTTTCCACTGCGGTTTCTATTTTACCAAAAGCCGTCATTAAAATTACAATTGTATTTGGTGAAAGCGTTTTAATTTCTTTCAGCCAATGAATTCCTTCACGTCCGTCTTCAAAACCAATTCGGTAATTCATATCCAGCAAAACCACATTTATTTCATTTTCAGCCAAGATTGAAATGATTTTTTTAGGGTTATTTTCTGTAAAAATCGTTTCAAAATGCTTTTTGAGAATCATTTTTGCCGAAAAAAGAATTTCTTCCTGATCGTCAACTATTAATATGTGGGCTTGTTTTTTTCGCATAAGATATTTTTTCTGTCCGCTTCCGAACGGTCAACTGTTCATTATCGAACACTACTTTTTTGAAGGGATTTTAAAACACTCTTTAAAATCAATACTTTACAAATAATAAATTTTATGGCACAGTATTTACCTATTGATTATCAGTAAAATATTAAAAAAAATGGACAAGATAATTCCTCGTAAAAATAAAAAATTTAGATATCTCACAATAGCAATAGCTGTTTTTTTAGTTGTAGTGGTTATCGTCGTTTTTGCATTTAATACCAAAAGAACTTTAAATGTTAAAACTGATGAACTGGTAATCCAAAAAGCAGAAAAAGCCTTTTTTGAAGATTTCGTAGTTTTTCAGGCAAAAGTCGAGCCTTTGAATGTAATGCTGGTAAATGTTACCGAAGGCGGTTCAGTTAAAGAAATTTTTGTAGAAAACGGCGCCATGGTTACCAAAGGCCAATCTCTTGCCCGTTTATACAATCCGAATACAGAGTTGAATTACCTAACTCAGGAAACCGCTATTATTGAGCAAATCAACAATTTAAATACAGGAAAATTAAATATTAGAAACCAGGAATTAAACTTAACCAAGGATTTCGTTTTAATAGAACATGATTATAATGACGCTAAAAGACTATACGATGTCAATGCTAAATTGTTTGCCAAAGATGTAATTTCAAAAAATGACTGGAATACTTTTAAAGAAAGTCTTCGTTTTCAGGAAGAACGTAAAAAAACCATTCAGCAAAGCATTCAGAAGGAGAAACAAAGCAATCAGGTTCAGATTTCTCAAATCAACCGTTCTATTCAGACGATGGAGAAAAGTCTTGAAATCCTTAGAAACAACAAAAAGAATTTCTTGATTACAGCGCCTGAAACCGGAAGATTAACTTCTTTTGAAGCTGTTTTAGGTCAAAACTTTCAGGCAGGTCAAAGCATCGGGAAAATCGATTCTAAAAAAGGCTACAAACTTTCTGCCGACGTAGATGAATTTTATTTGGAAAAAATCAGAGAAGGTTTAAAAGGTCAGGTTGAATTTAAAGGTCAAAATCTGGAAGTTTTGGTTACCAAAGTAATTCCGGAAGTAAAAAACGGACACTTTACAGTCGAATTGGTATTTACCTCAAAAGAAGCAATTACACTACAAGACGGACTTAGTTTTGGCGTAAAACTGATTTTGTCTGAGAAAAACAAAACATTAGTAATCCCAAAAGGAAGTTTTAATCAGGAAGCAGCAGGAAAATGGATTTTTGTTGTGAAAGGAGATAAAGCCGAAAGAAGAAACATCAAACTAGGACGCGAAAATCCTTCTTATTATGAAGTTCTGGAAGGTCTAAAAGAAGGCCAATCTGTTATTACTTCTTCTTACTCGGACTATAAAGACATTGAAGAGCTTTCGCTTCAAAAACAATAAACGCCAAAAAAAGAAATACCTACAAGGTTTTAAAAACCTTTCAGGAAAGACATCAATCATCAATCAAAAAACGTTTTTAACAACATTTCAAAACCTTAAAAATTATGATCACAATTCAGAATTTAACCAAAGTTTTTAGAACAGAAGAAATAGAAACTGCTGCATTAAGCGGTATTAATTTAGAAATAAAAAAAGGAGATTTCTTAACTATTATGGGACCTTCGGGCTGTGGAAAATCGACTTTATTAAATATCATCGGACTTTTGGACAGCGCAAATGACGGAAGTTATAAATTGCTGGATCAGGAAATGATTGGTCTGAAAGAAAAAGGAAGAGCAAAAGTGAGAAAGGAAAATATTGGTTTTATTTTCCAAAACTTCAACCTGATCGATGAGCTTTCAGTTTACGACAATATCGAATTACCACTTCTTTACAACAATGTAAAAGCTTCTGAAAGAAAGCAAAAAATCGAAGCGATTGCAGAAAAATTGAATATCTCACATCGTTTAAGACATTTTCCGCAACAACTTTCGGGTGGACAACAACAGAGAGTTGCCGTTGCAAGGGCTTTGGTTAATGATCCAAAAATTATTCTGGCCGATGAGCCAACCGGAAATTTAGATAGTAAAAATGGTAACGAGGTAATGGAACTCCTAACCGATTTACACGCTAAAGGTGCTACAATATTGATGGTTACCCACTCTGATTATGATGCTTCTTTTTCTCAAAAAACCATTCATATGAAAGACGGAGTTATATTTTCTGAAAAGTTAAATCAACGTAATGTTGATGTTTTTATGGACGCTAAATAATAAAATGATGATCAAAATTATCGTTACGGCACTCGTAGTTCTGGTAGAACTTGTCTGCAAAATATTTACTATGATTTAAAACCAAAAAACGGTTTAAATAAAACAGTCATATCAACTATAAAAATATATAACAAAATGATTTTTAACTGGTTTAAAATATTTATTTATCATTTAAAGCAAAACAAATTGTTTTCGTTTTTAAATGTTTTAGGATTAAGTATCGGGATTTCCGGTGTCATTTTCGCCATCTTATACTGGAATAATGAACATGCTTACGATCAATGGAATCCGGAAAAAGAAAATGTCTATCAGGTCCTGAATCAAATAGGAAGAACCGGCGATACCTGGACCACGAGTTCGATCCCTTTTGGTCAGACCTGCGCGGCAACAGTACCTGAAATTGAACAAATTTGCTTCTTAAATGACTGGTATAATGAATCGGTTATAAAATATCAGAACAAAAAGCTGATTGATAAAAAAATAACTGTAACTGATAATAACTTTTTTGATTTTTATCCTTTTCCTATCGTTAAAGGTGCGAAAAAAGATATTCTTAAAGAAAAAAACAGCGTTGCTGTTTCTGAAGCACAGGCAAAATTACTTTTTGGAGACGAAGATCCAATAGGAAAATCTATTACTTATCAAGATCAGTCTTATACCGTAAAAGCTGTTTATCGCATTATAAGACCTTCTACTGTTGAACCAAATTACGTTTTTGGCGGAATTATTCGCGAAAATGATCTTAATCAATGGGGAAATTTCAATTATGGATTGATGATTAAAACAAAAAAAGATGCTGATATCGCCACTGTTTTAAAGAAAATGCATAATGTCAATTTTGTAAACAGAACCTTAAAAGATGCTAAAGCAAGCGGACAAACTGTTGAGCAATACATAAAAGAAAACGGAGAGATAAAAATTATTCTGGATCAGCTAAAAACACGCTACTTATATGGTACAAAATCTTCCGGATCGGCATCTCCGGAAGGAACAGGAAATTTGAAACTTCTTTACATTATGGCAGGCTTATCGCTTTTAATTTTAATCCTGTCATTGGTTAACTATATCAATCTGGCAACTGCGTCAGCCATTAAACGCGCTAAAGAAGTTGGCGTTCGTAAAATTGTGGGCGCTTCCAAAAAACAAATTATTACCCAATTTATATTTGAAACGGCAATAATTGTGACTCTTGCCATTTTGTTTGCATTGGCAATTGTAGAGCTTTCTCTGCCATTTTATAATGCTTTTTTGAAAAAGAACTTAATCATCAACGGTGCCGAATTTTACCTGCAACTCATTTTGATTTTTGGATTAGTAATCATTCTTGCAGGTATTTTTCCAGCTGTTTATATTTCAAATTTTGAAACTTTAAAAGTTTTAAAAGGTAATTTTTCGCGAAGTAAAAGCGGAATCTGGATTCGTAACTCCATGCTTATTTTTCAATTTGGAATTGCAGCCTTTTTTATCATTGGAGCACTTATTGTCAATTCTCAAGTTGATTATATGATGAATAAAGATCTTGGTTTTAACGGGGATCAGGTAATTCGTATTCCATTTAATTATCAGGATTACAAAACAAAAGGGCAAAAATACGAAACCACAAAACAAGAAATCCTCAAAATATCAGGGGTTCAGCAAGTTTCTACTTTTGCGGGTACTTTTGGAAACGGTACTAATTCGAGTTCCGGTTTTACGCATAATGGCGTTTTCGTACAGCCCCGAAATGTAGATATGGATTTTGGTTTTTTGGAAATGATGAAAATTAAAGTTGTGGAAGGTCGGGATTTGTCTCCAAAATTTGCCTCAGACACGATTGAAAACTGGCTTATAAATGAAACACTGGCCAAAACTTTAGGACTTAAAAACCCTATAAACACCATTATAACCTCTGGCTGGGGAAATGAAAAAGGAAATATGAAATTTAAAATTGTCGGGATTGTAAAAGATTTTAATATTACCGGATTACAGAACAAAGTACCTCCAATGGTCTTTTTAAACATGAAGGCATTGAAGTGGAATAATTTTCAAAATGTCTACGTGAAGGTTTCTCCAAATAATTTAACAGAAACGTTAGAAAAATTGAAATTATATTGGGAGAAAAACGTAAACCCGGACTATCCTTTTGATTACGAATTTGTTAACAAAGGATTTGCAAAGACTTATGAGGAGCAAGTAAAGCAAAAAAACCTGTTTTTTATCTTAAATTTGGTCGTAATTGTAATTGCAATCTTTGGTTTGTTCGCTTTGGCATCATTTTCGATGGAGAGAAGATTAAAAGAAATCGCCATTAGAAAAACATTAGGAGCAGAAACTGATGTTTTATTAAAAGAATTATCAAAACAATATATTGTTTTTTGTTTAATAGGCTTTGGAATTGGAATTGTTCCTGCTTACATCTTATTACAAAAATGGCTTGAAGATTTTGCTTTTAGAATTGGAATATCATCCGTTCCTTTTGGAATTGCATTGATTTCACTTTTGTTCCTGACATTATTAATTGTCTTAACAAAAGCATTTCAGGTAACCAAAATAGACGTTTTAAAATATTTAAAATACGAATAAGCTTGTAGACCATTTTTTTTAGAACCCGACAGATTATATTTTTTAATCTGCCGGGTTTTTTATTTTATTTCATGGTTACAGAATCTGAATAAAGAAGTTTATCTAAACTTTCATCACGACTATACACATCCGGAAAAAAGTTTATTTCTCCATTATCCTGAACCCAGGCTGTAAAATATCCTATATAAACCGGAATTTTACGTTTAAGCATACAAGTAGTTTCTTTTTCACCACTCATCGCTTTGTCAATTTTATCTACAGGCCAGTCCGGATCGTCTTTTAAAATAGCCAATGCCAGATTTTTTGCTTCTTTTACATTAATACAGCCATGACTAAACGTACGATTTTCAAATTCAAACAAACTCTTCGCAGGCGTATCATGCATGTAAATATCATTTGGATTGGGAAACATAAATTTTACCAATCCTAAGGAGTTTTTAGGCCCCGGTTTTTGCCTTACTTTCCCTCCGTTCCATTCCATATTATGATCGGCCAGATAGTTTTTATCCCTGGCCATCTGGAGTTTCAATTCATTCTGAATAATACTATTGGGAACATACCAATACGGACTGAAAACAATTCGATCCATGGTACCGCTGAAAATAACTGTTTCACTCAATCTGTTTCCAACAAAAATATCCGAAACGAGCGCATACTTTCCGTCCTTCACATAAAACATTCTGAACGATGGAATATTAACCATCACATATTCACTTGCTTTAGATAAATTAGTCGGAATCCATCTGCATCTTTCCATATTCAGCATAATGGTTTTAATTCTTTTGCTGATTGGTTCATTCATTTGTTTGATATGATCTCTGGTTATGGCATAGTTTATTTTAAGATTGTATCTTTTTTTATAATTTAAAACTCCTGCCATTAATTCTTCATCATAAATATCACTTTGCGAATCCCGTTTAAGATCTCCCTCCACAAACAAACGATTTCTAATTTGTTTTATCGCAACAGCAGTATCATCCGGTCTTAAGTCTTTATAATTAAGGCTGTCAATCGTAATTTTCTGCCAAAGATTGTCGGTCTCAATTTTACGGAATTTCTTTAAGGCATCTTTCAGTTTATAATATTGGCTAAACATAAGATTATCATCTTCATTTAATCGATTGGTGTCGACAAGCAATGAATCTAAAATTTTGGAATACGAAATGCTTTTAGCAGGCAAAAACCACCCTATTTTCTTTAAAGTTGCGGGATCTACACCAGAATAAACATTGCTGGCATAAAAAATATACATGTTGGTTAAAAGCAATTCTGTATCTAATTGAGGAGGCTCAATATTATCACTTTCATTAAATGCCTGATCGATTACTTCCTTATAAGGCATTTCGGTGTTTATTCCCTGATCTTTGAGAACATTTACTTTTTGATACAATAATGCAGCAAATTCTGTTATCTTATCATCATCATACCAAATCGATTTGTATTGCTTGTTTTTGTAAAGATCCTCTACATCTTTCTGATATTTTTTCAGTTTAGGATATTTTTTAAAGAAAGCATTTATTGATGCTGCATCTATTGTAATTGCAGAAACATATTTATTGTTTATCAAGACCTCTTTACTTTCTGTTTTACGAGTGAAGGGATGAAATGAAAATGCAAAAAAGCTGACCGCAATAATAATTGTAGAAAAAGTAAAATTTCGCATATTTTTAAAGTTTAAATGATAGAAAATAACTTTTGAAAAAAATACGGAAAACCCAATAAGCCGTCCTGAAAAAATAAGTTTTCACATACTTTTTTTATAACTGGAAATCATTGATTTGGGTACTCAAATATAAAGAAGTTTTGTGAGATTTCCTCTTTAAATAGAAGAAAATTTATACAAAAAACAATTCGACATGAGATTAAAGTAGGTTGTTTTTAAGGTTAAAAAACGCGGAAAAAAATTCTAAGCATAATTTTGAATAATCTCTATATCAATAATTACAATTCAAAATCGCATAATTCCGAACTTAATCTGTTATCTTTGCACCCTGAATTCGGTTTAAATAAGTATAATCTTTATAAACCGGTTTCCAAGAATAGAAAAATAGCCCATTACAATGAAACTAGATAGAAAAGAAATTCTTAAAGCATTAGAAACCATTACTATTGCCGGAGAAGGAAAAAATATGGTTGAAAGCGGCGCTGTAACCAACGTAATTACTTTTGGTGATGAAGCTGTTGTTGACCTTGTATTGCATACACCTGCAATGCACATCAAAAAAAGAGCAGAAGATGATATCAAGAAAACAATTCATGAATTAATATCTCCTGACGCAAAAGTTAAAGTAAACATTAAAGTTGAAAGTCCGGAAAAACCTGAAATTAAAGGTCGTGCTATTCCGGGAATCAAAAATATTATTGCAGTTGCTTCCGGAAAAGGAGGAGTAGGAAAATCTACAGTAACAGCAAATTTAGCGGTAACACTTGCCAAAATGGGCTTTAAAGTTGGGGTTTTAGACGCTGATATTTACGGTCCTTCAATGCCGATTATGTTCGACGTTGAAAATGAAAAACCGGTTTCTATCACAGTTGACGGAAAATCAAAAATGAAACCTATTGAAAGTTATGAAATCAAAATGCTTTCTATTGGATTCTTTACCGCTCCAAGTCAGGCCGTAATCTGGAGAGGACCAATGGCTGCAAAAGCATTAAACCAAATGATTTTTGATGCAGACTGGGGAGAACTGGATTTCATGCTTCTTGATTTACCTCCTGGAACCGGAGATATTCACTTGTCTATTATGCAGTCTCTTCCTATTACAGGAGCTGTTGTAGTAAGTACTCCACAGGCTGTAGCTTTAGCAGATGCAAAAAAAGGAGTAGCAATGTTTATGCAGGATAACATCAATGTTCCGGTTTTAGGAATTATTGAAAACATGGCTTATTTTACACCTGAAGAATTACCTGAAAATAAATATTATATCTTTGGACAGGAAGGTGCTAAAAACCTTGCGCAGGATTTAGAAGTTCCGTTTTTAGGAGAAGTTCCAATTGTACAATCTATTCGTGAAGCAGGAGATTACGGTCGTCCGGCAGCATTACAAACCGCTTCTCCTATAGAAAAAGTATTTGAGGAAATTACTAGAAATGTTGTACAGGAAACCGTAAACAGAAACGAAAGTTTACCGGCAACCGAAGCTATTAAAATTACAACAATGGCTGGTTGTTCAGCAGTAAAAAAGAATTAATTTAGATAATGAGATAATTTGCCAATTAGATAATGTTCAAAATTTTCTAATTGACACATTTTCTAATTGACACATTCATATTATGACAACAGAAGAATTAACAAATAATGTTTTATTGGCTTTAGACGAGATTAGGCCATTTTTAAAATCCGACGGAGGAGACATTTCATTAATTTCTATCGAAGATGATAAACATGTAAAAGTTCGTCTTGAAGGAGCATGTATTAGCTGTAGTGTAAATCAAATGACACTAAAAGCAGGAGTTGAAACTACAATCAAAAAATATGCACCACAAATTGAAACAGTGGTAAATATTATGTAACAAACTGAGTATTTTTTTTGAAAGCCTATTTCTAGCATTTAACAAGAATAATAAGCCTTATTAACTTTTACTTAAATAAACAGCAAAAAAAGCTTCAAAAAACAATCATTTTTACGATATTAACAAAAAACAACTTAAAGTTTTAAGAGTTTTGGTTACATTATTATTACATTTTTAACTTAAATTTGTAAACTAACCCTAAATCTTAAACTTATGAGAAACTTTTACGCTCTTTTTTTATTGTTTTCTATAAGCGCTGTAAATGCACAACAGGGCCAAACACTTTTTGCTGACAAAGCTTGGGTAAATGAATCTGAAGAATGGTCAGATTTTCAATATTCGGGACAAATTATTTTCTCTACGAATGGAAAAACTGAAGAAGGCGCTTTACGAATTGGCAATTATGATTTTTTATATGACCTTTGCAACGGAAAAGCAAAGTTCTCAAATAAAACAACTTACAGTTCTGCTGACTTTTCTCATCCGAGAAAGCTCAGCGCACAGACAGATAAACAAGGAGTATTAAATTCGACCTACGAAGGAACTTTAATTTTTCAGTCGGACAAAGATTATTATTCTGTTATATCAGTTGTCACCATATTAGAAAAAGGAGGCAATATAATTGGTGTTAAGATGCGCCTGAAAGACAATAATCAAAAAGAATATGCTTTTAGCTTAAAAGAAAAAAGTTAAAATTAATAAAGGATTTGAACACGTTTTCAAATGCTGCAATAAAATTCCAATAATTAAAAATGGATGTATTAATAAAGATTAAAGATCGAGAAGGAGTTATACACGAATTACAGGCTCCAACTGATATGGCAATGAATATAATGGAGTTATGCAAAGCATACGAACTTCCTGTTGAAGGAACTTGCGGAGGAATGGCCATGTGCGCTTCCTGCCAGTGTTATGTTCTGAATGACGTTGCATTACCGGAAATGGGAGATGATGAAGAAGCGATGCTTTCTGAGGCATTTTACGTGAAGTCTAATAGCCGTTTAGGATGCCAGATTCCAATTACTGAAGAATTAGAAGGTCTGGAACTTGAATTAGCTCCGGAATATTAAAATATAAAAATTCCAATATATTAAAATTCCAAATCCCAAAACGACTTGACGTTATTGGAATTTGGATTTTTTTTAATTCTTTCAAACCCGACAGGTTTAAAAAACTGTCGGTTTTTTTATGAAAAGTCGCTTTATTCCTCTATTAATTCTTGAATACTTTCAGCTACTTTCTCTAGTGCTCCTGTTTCATGATACCAAAAATAAATTACTTCACTTAATTTTCCCTTATCATTATCTAACGGGATAAGAACTAATTGATCACCACAGCCGTTGCTCGCAATAGCAATTGCAGATGATGGAAAATTATTCCATTTTCTTGCTTGGTTCGTTCCTAAAACAATATCCTGACAGGTTCTGCTAATTCTCTTTTTATCGCTTTGATCAAAAAAGGGATATAAATTCCAATCATCATATTCTGTTGCAGCCTCTCCTCCATTCTCTTTCATCATTTTTTCTTTAAATAAAGAAGGAAATTGAACCTCTAACTGTTCTTCGGTTTCAATTATATATTTTACATCTAAAGGAAATGGCATAAAACTTTATTTTAATTGATCTGACAAAAATAACTTTATATGAATTAAGAATATATTAAATAAATTATAAAGCTTTTAAACTGTACTATTATGCAATCAAAAAAACCGTAATCACAGTATTGCAATTACGGTTTTCTCTTTATAACAATTTTATTTAATCTCTCAGATTATACCAAACCTGCCTGAATTAAATACTCAGCGATTTGAATAGTGTTTGTAGCAGCACCTTTTCTTAAGTTATCAGCAACAATCCACATGTTTAAAGTGTTTGGCTGGCTTTCGTCACGACGGATTCTTCCAACAAAAACATCATTTTTACCTTCAGCATATAATGGCATTGGGTAAGTAAATGTATCTAAATTATCCTGTACTGTTACTCCATCAGTATGGTGTAAAATTTCACGAACCTCATTTACATCAAAATCATTTGTAAACTCAACGTTTACCGCTTCACTATGTCCACCTACAACAGGAACACGAACGGCAGTAGCGGTAACTCTGATTGTGTTGTCACCAAGAATTTTTTGAGTTTCACGAACTAATTTCATTTCTTCCTTAGTGTATCCGTTTTCTTCAAAACTATCACAGTGAGGAATTGCATTTCTGTGAATTGGATATTTGTAAGCCATATCACCCTGGATTCCTGCATACTCATTTTCTAATTGTTTTACCGCCTTTACACCCGTTCCGGTAATTGATTGGTAAGTAGAAACAATGATTCTTTTAATATTGTATTTTTTGTGCAAAGGAGCCAAAGCCAATACCATTTGAATAGTAGAACAGTTTGGATTTGCAATAATTTTATCTTCTTTAGTTAAAACAGAAGCATTGATTTCCGGAACTACTAATTTTTTAGTAGCGTCCATTCTCCATGCAGATGAGTTATCAATTACAGTAGTTCCTGCAGCAGCAAATTTTGGAGCCCATTCCAAAGAAGTATCTCCTCCGGCAGAGAAAACGGCAATATCTGCTTTCATATCTACTGCTGTCTGTAAACCAACTACTTTATATTTTGTTCCTTTGTATTCAATTTCTTTTCCTACTGATCTTTCAGATGCAACAGGGATTAATTCTGTAACAGGAAAATTTCTTTCCGCTAAAACTTTAAGCATTACTTCGCCAACCATTCCGGTAGCACCAACGACTGCAATTCTCATTTTTATATTTTTAAATAATTCAATAATCAAATTTTACTTGGCAAAAGTAAGTATAATAAAAGTCTCTGCAAGGTGATTCACAAAAAATAACAAAATGTTACAAAATAAACATTTTGTAAAAAAACCGCCTCTTTAGAAGGCGGTTAAATTAGACTTAGTGTAGCGGTATTATATTTATTTATTTTTCAATAAATCTCTGATCTGTATCAATAATTCTTCCTGAGTTGGTCCGACCGGAGGCGGTGGTGCAACATCTTTCTTTTTAGCATGGTTCATCGCTTTAATGATCAGGAATAAAACAAAAGCAACGATAATAAAGTTAATTACTGCCGATAGAAACAATCCGTACTTTACACCTCCAAAAGCGGTTAATTGTTCAATTGTCGACAAATTCGCAGCATCTAAAGCCGGTTTCAACAACAATGGCGTAATTACATCTTCAATAAATGAGCTGACAATTTTACCAAAAGCAGCTCCAATGATCACCCCGACAGCCAGGTCAACCACGTTGCCTTTCATTGCAAATTCCTTAAATTCTGAAAAAAATCCCATATCGTATCTGTTTATATTTATAATAAGTGAAACCCGAAAATACGCAATTTTCTTGAAATTTCTTAAAATTATCTAAAAAATACCCGTTTTACTCGTTGCGAAATACTGGTCATAATCTCGTACGGAATTGTTTTTAAAGCTTCTGCCATCTCAATAACGGTTGGGCTTTCGCCAAAAATAATTACCGGATCACCTTCTTTGCAGTCAATTTCTGAAACGTTTACCATCAGCATGTCCATGCAAACACTACCTACAATGGGTGCTTTTTGATTTTTTATGTTTACAAATCCAACTTCATTTCCCCATAATCTGGAAATTCCGTCTGCATAACCAATCGGGATTGTGGCAATTTTAGTTTCTTTATTTGCCATAAATCGGCGTCCATAACCTACGCTGTCTCCTGCAGGAATATTGCGGACCTGAGAAATAATTGATTTTAAAGTCCCAACGTTTTCCAGATATTTTTGTTCTGCCGGATCGTTGGAAACACCGTACAAACCGATTCCTAAACGTACCATATTGTATTGAGAATCCGGAAAATTACTGATTCCGGAAGTATTTAAAATATGTCGAATTGGGTTTATATTTAATTCGTTCATTAATCGGGAAGACAATTTCTCGAATAATGCAATTTGTTTATTGACAAAATCATAATGTTTTGGATCATCGCTTGTAGCTAAATGCGAAAGAATACTTTGAACCCGAACGGTTGAATTTCCTTTTAATGTTTCAATCAATTCTTCAATTGTATTTTCTTCAAAACCTAAACGATGCATTCCGGTATCGATCTTAATGTGAATTGGGAAATCTTTGAGTTTCTTTTCCCGGGCGATTTTCAAAAACGCATTTAAACCTTTTATGCTGTAAATTTCAGGTTCTAATTGATATTGTATGATTGATGGAAAACTAGTCGATTCCGGATTTAGAACCATAATCGGCAATTTTATACCGCCATTTTTCAATGATATTCCTTCATCGGCGAAAGCCACACCTAAATAATCTACTTTATGATGTTCTAATAATTTTGCGATTTCCAGTCCGCCATTTCCATAACCAAAAGCTTTTACCATTACCATCATTTTGACATTTGGAGCCAGTTTTGATTTAAAATAATTGAAGTTATGACTAATGGCATCCAGATTAATTTCAAGAACTGTTTCATGCGTTTTCTCTTCCAATAGCGAAACAATTTCTTCGAACTCAAAAGACCTTGCTCCTTTTATTAAGATTGTTTCGTTTTGAAAATTCAAACTTTCAATAGATTGTATAAAAGCAGCTGTATTTTGAAACATTTGGCTGTTTGGAAATTTAGCTGCAAAAGAAGAAATAGTTGCTCCAATACCAATTACACGATTAATTTTATTATCCACAATTAACTGTGCTACTTTAGAATACAATTCTTCATTCGAAAAACCGCTTTGGAAAATGTCTGATAAAATAACTGTTTTTGAGGCGTTTTTTTTCGTTTGACTCTCCAAGAAGTCCAAAGCAATTTTTAGTGATTGAAAATCAGAACTATAACTATCATCAATTATACTGCAATTGTTAATTCCGTTCTTCACTTCCAAACGCATTCTAACGGGATACAACATCTCAATTCGGTTTTGAATCGTTGTTTGATCGTATTTGAAATGCAGTAAAACCAATAGGCAAGAAATCGCATTTTCTATAGAAGCCGAATCGCTAAACGGAATTTCTAAAGCAAAAGTTTCATTTTGATATTGATACTGAATATTGGTGTGATCGTTTTTACTTTCTTTCTTTAAAATAAAAACATCGGCACTTTTATCTGTAAAACTCCATGAAAAAAGTTTTCGCGGATGCATCATATATTCTGCCGCAAACTGCGTGAGACACGAATCTACAACTTCTGTTTTTTGATAGATTATTACTGGACAGTCTTTAAACAAAAGTAATTTTTCATCAATCTTTTGTACTAAATTTAAAAATCCTTCATCATGAGCAGAACCAATATTGGTTAAAACACCAATATTAGGCTTAATGATTTTCTCCAGTTTTGCCATTTCATTAACTGTAGAAATTCCAGCTTCAAAAATCCCTAAATTGTGTTTTTCATTAATTGCAATTACTGAAAGTGGCACACCAACTTGAGAGTTATAGCTTTTAGGACTTCTAATAATATTATAATCGGGGCTTAACAAGAAATTAAGCCATTCTTTTACAATGGTTTTTCCGTTACTTCCTGTCAATCCGATTATGGGAAAATGAAAAAGATTTCTATAATATGCGGCAAATTCCTGTAAGGCATCAAGCGTATTCTCGACAACAAGAAAATTAGCTTTTCCCGGCAATTCTTTTGGAATGTAGTGCACAACAAAATTCTGAACTCCTTTTTCTATTAAATCAGGAATAAATAAATGAGCATCGTTGTTAACTCCTGTCAAAGCAAAAAACAAGGTTTGAGATCCGTTTTGAAGAGAACGGCTGTCTATTGAAATATGATCAATGAAAACATCATTTTCCAGACCTTCACATTTAGCGTTAAGTACTGAAATCAGGCTTTTTAAGTTTAGGCTCATTTGGTAATATCTTTTTTTCAAATTTAAAAAAAGGTTTGCCACGAATTTCCCAAATTTTCACAAATTATTTTTTTAATAGTTAAATGAATTGGTGAAAACTCGTGTAATTCGTGGCAGAAAACATTTATTGAGTATATTTGTTTTTACACCATAAATTTCCTCGTTTTGAAAAAAATACTTCCACTTTTCTCCTATATATTACATCCGATTTTTATATCGCTTTATGCCACTTTATTTTATTTGTTCTGTAAAGAAGATCTTTTCAGTACGCAGGAAAAATACTTTGTTTTATTGCAGATTTTGGTCATTAATGTAATAGTGCCTATTTTGTTTTATCTGTTGCTTCGATCAACCGGACATGTAAAATCAATTATGCTGAGTCAGACTTCAGAGCGTACTATTCCGTTAATTTTACAGTGTTTTTTGTATATTTTACTGGTAAAAAGAAGTATTGTAATTACCCGTTATCCGGAACTTCATTTCTTTTTTCTGGGAGCTTTGTTTAGTGCAATTCTGGCTTTGGTTTTTGCTCTTTTTAAAATAAAAGCGAGTTTACATATGGTTGCCATCTGCGGTTTTGCCATTTTTGTGATTGGTTTAAACATTCATCTTCAAATGCATAATCCGTACTGGCCGGCTTTACTGATTTTGTTATCGGGAATTGTGGCTTCATCACGCTTAGAAATGAATGCGCATACTTCCAGAGAAATATTGATTGGTTTGTTTGTCGGGATAATGCCTCAGCTTTTGTTTTTATATTTGTGGCTATAAAATATAAAAAATCAATCCTGCATTTAAAGTTTTCATGTTGATTTTTTCTCCAGACAAAGTGGTCGCAGAATTAAACAACGGACTTAAACCATAATAAAGATATACGTTCCAAGTATTATATCCTGCAGCCAAATAAGGGCCATACTGAAACTTATTGATATCCTTGTTATTATTAATTTTATAATTGTTTTCACCATCATCTAAAAGAGAGGTGCTCGAAAAAATATAACTCAATTTTACACCACCATAAATACGCCAGAATTTAGTGCTTTCGTAGGTTGAATTTCGCCATCTGAATTCTATTGGAAGATCTATGGAATATTGTCTGTAACGGTTTGAAACAAATTCACTGGAGTTATTTACTCCGTATATAATTGCTCCTTGCCCATCTCTTGAAATCGTTAAATTCTGATTATAATTTTGATAACTTAATCCCAATCCGGCTGCAATTGCAACTGTTCTGGATTTATTAACCGGCATATCACGAAGAAAACCTCCGGAAAGACCCAAAGAAAATTTATTCTGTTTAAAGTCAATTGGAATATCGGTAAACATATTATAAGTAACCGAAAAATAAAACTGATCTTCCCGATACAAAGAATCTATTTTTATTACCGGTTTTACTTCAGGTTTAACCTCTTCTTGTGCAAAAGAGCTGAAAAAAGTGAGTAAAAACAGGCAGCTAAAAATAATTCGCATATCGTAAATTTGGTTTTATAAGGAAGTTATTTAAACAAACGCTTTTGGGAGCTTATTTATTTTATATACAAATATACTATAATGCTTTTTTTAGCAACGATAAGAAATACAAATATTCTTATTTTAATTGCTAATAAAAATAATCGTTGCATATTTTTCAATAAATCAGCTGAAAACGGTAAAAAATAAATGAATTTTCTTTTTATGTTTTATACCTTTGCAGGAAATGAAGAAAAAACAGCTCATATTAAGTCTTTCGTTTGCTGTCACAATATTGTTCTCGATATTGTTTCAGTCCATACACAGTTATGAGCATATTGTAAAACAGCTTTCAGAAAAGCAGTGTCATCATAATTACAATGATCCTAATGGCGAAATAACGCATCAGCATCATGATTATGACGTTTGTTTTGTTTGCCATTTTGCTTTTGAATCGTTTATTGTTCCGCAAAATTTCTCTTTTCAGTTTTACTATTTCAACAGCGATATTCCTTATTTCTTTCCGCTGTCAGAAAAGATTTTTTCTATTCCAAAAAGCGCTTATTTATTGCGCGGACCCCCTGCTACTATAGTTTCTTAAGTTTTCTATTTTAGAAAAAATCAAATTTCTTTTAATTTAAATTCATGCAGCAATGAGTTTTCTAATCCTGTTTCTATAATCGGGATCAGAATGCTTTACTGTTTGCTTTGGTTTTTCATTCGAAAGAAAAAAATCAATTTAACTATAGCATCATTTTCAAATGAAAAAATTTATAATTGCCCTTATTTTAGGGTTCTCGGGCATTCTATCTGCTCAAAATTCGGTTTCTGGTACTGTAACCGATAATCAAAATAATCCATTACCTGGCGTTTCTGTATATGCACCTGAAATTCACAAAGGAACAACTACAGATGCAAACGGGAAATATGAATTAAACAATCTTCCAAACGGAAGTCTTAGACTTGCTTTTACTTATGTTGGCTACGCTAATCAGAATAAAACTATCGTAAAATTACTAAAACAGAATACTTTAGACATTACACTTGAAGAATCTATCTTAGAAATGGATGAAGTAGTGGTTTCTACTCCATTCAATAAATTGCAATCACAAAATGTAATGAAAATCGAGCACGAAAGTATCAAAACATTACAGCAAAAAGGAACCTCAACTTTAATTGAAGGTCTGGCTACAATTCCCGGAGTTTCACAGATTTCGACTGGAACTTCTATTGGAAAACCTGTAATTCGTGGATTGAGCGGTAACCGTGTTTTAGTATATTCTCAAGGTGTTCGTATCGAAAATCAGCAATTTGGAGACGAACATGGTTTAGGTTTAAACGATGCCGGAATCGAAAGTGTTGAAGTGATTAAAGGGCCAGCTTCTTTATTATACGGTTCCGATGCTTTAGGTGGAGTTTTATACTTTAATCCTGAAAAATTTGCTGATGCAGGCGATTTTAAAGCAAATTTCAGTCAAAAATATTTTACCAATACACAAGGAAGCAATTCTTCAATCGGATTAAAAACATCGACAGACAACTGGAAATTCTTAGCTCGCGGAAGTTACAATACGCATTCTGATTACAAAATTGCTGACGGAGATCGCGTAACGAATTCACGTTATAACGAAACCGATTTTAAAACCGGAATTGGATACAGCAACTCTACTTTTTCTAGTGTTTTAAGATACAATTACAACAAACTGGATATTGGAATTCCGGAAGACGGAATTGCAGAACAATCTTCAAGCAAAGACACTCAATTTCCAAGACAAGGAATTTTCAATCATTTATTGAGTTTAAACAATGTTATCTTTTTTGAAAACTCTAAACTGGATGTTGATTTGGGTTATATTGCCAATGACAGAAGCGAATTTGAAGACAGCAACGAAGCTTCTCTTCACATGAAACTGAATACTTTCAATTACAATGCAAAATATCATTTTCCTAAACTCGGAAAAATTGAAACAATTGTTGGTGTTCAGGGAATGCATCAAACCAACAAAAATTCCGGTGAAGAGTATTTAATTCCGGATGCTACAACTAATGATTTTGGTGTATTTGGAACAGCTAACTACGAATGGAACAACAGTGTTTTACAAGCCGGATTGCGTTTTGACAATAGAAACGTCAATTCAATAGCTCACGGAACTGAAGGTGAAGAAGGTTATTTCCAGGCTTTGGATCGTTCTTTTGACAGTTTTAATGCTTCTTTAGGCTATAAAACAAAATTGGCTGAACCGTTGACACTTCGTTTAAATGTTGCTACAGGATTTAGAGCGCCAAACTTAGCTGAATTAACTTCAAACGGTGTTCACGAAGGAACTAACAGATACGAAATTGGAAATGCGAATCTGAAAACAGAACAAAACGTTCAGACCGATTTAAACTTAGAATACAAAAATTCGCACTTTGAATTCTTCGTAAACGGATTTTACAATCATGTAAACAATTATATCTACACTTCGCCAACTGGAGAAGTTTTAGAAGACAATGATGTTTTTGCTTATGTTCAGGATAATGCACAATTGTACGGTGGTGAAGTTGGTCTGCACTTTCACCCGCATCCTTTAGACTGGTTGCATTTTGAAACAAGTTTTGAAACGGTTACCGGAAAAAAGGACAATGACGATTATCTGCCTTTAATTCCTGCAAATAATTGGAATAATACGCTTAGAACTGAATTTAATATCAAAAATTGGTTAAGTGAAGGTTTTGCTTCGCTAAATGTTTCTTCAACTTTTAGCCAGGATAATGTAAGTGGTTTTGAAACTGCTTCAAAAGGCTATACTTTGGTAAATTTAGGTTTTGGAGGAACTGTTAAATTAGGAAAAACGGCTTTTGACATTAACCTAAACGGAAACAATTTATTTGACAAAAAATATATTGCACACCTTTCAAGACTGAAAACAGACGGCATTCCAAACATTGGTAGAAATATCGTTTTGGGAGTTAACTTCAACTTATAAAATTTTATTTAACCGCAAAGAGCGTAAAGTATTGCGCAAGGTTCGCTAAGTTTTATTTTATAAAATAACGATTAAAAGGATCTCGCAAAGACGCCAAGTCGCAAAGAAATTTTAAAACTTTTCGCTTCTGCGGCTTTGCGAGATTAATTTTGCGTGCTTTGCGTAAACTCTTTGCGCACTTTGCGGTTAATGATATAACAATCTCACAAAAAGTACTATTTTTGTTACAACAGATAAAAACTAACTATGAAAAAAACATTTTTATTAATGGCAATTACAACTGCAGGAATTTCATTTGCACAAAACAAAATCAAATATCCCGAAACCAAAAAAGGCGAAACTGTTGATGTATATTTTGACACCAAAGTAAGCGACCCTTATCGTTGGCTTGAAGATGATAAATCTGCCGAAACCGGAGCCTGGGTAAAAGCTGAAAACGAAGTAACTTATGCTTATTTAGATAAAATTCCGTTTCGTGAGGAACTTAAAAAACGAATGGAACAACTCTGGAACTATGAAAAAATTGGTGCTCCGTTTACAGAAGGAAAATTTACTTATTACTCTAAAAACAACGGACTTCAGAATCAATCTGTAGTATACAGAAAAGGAAAAGATGGAAAAGATGAAATTTTCCTTGATCCGAATACTTTCTCTAAAGACGGAACTACTTCACTGGGTGGTTTAAATTTTTCTAAAGATGGAAACAAAGCTGCCTATTCTATTTCTGAAGGCGGAAGTGACTGGAGAAAAGTTATTATTATTGATGCTATTTCTAAGAAAGTTTTGGAAGATACTCTGGTTGATGTAAAATTCAGTGGCGTATCGTGGTACAAAAACGAAGGTTTTTACTATTCCAGCTATGATAAACCAAAAGGAAGTGAATTGTCTGCCAAAACAGATCAGCACAAATTATATTTCCACAAACTGGGAACTTCTCAAAAAGACGATAAAGTAATTTTTGGTGCCGATCAGAAAAGAAGATATGTTGGCGGTTATGTTACAGAAGATGATCGCTATTTAATTATTACTGCGGCTAATTCAACTTATGGGAATGAACTATATATTAAAGATCTGACTAAACCAAATAGTCCAATCGTTACAATTGTAGATAATTTCAATAGTTCCAATTCTATTATTGAAAATGAAGGCAGTAAATTATTTATAGAAACCGATCTGAATGCACCGAATGTACGTGTGGTTACTGTAGATGCTAATAATCCTAAAGTAGAAAACTGGAAAGATTTTATCAAAGAAACAGAGAATGTTTTATCTCCTTCAACTGGTGCAGGGTACTTTTTTGCCAATTATACAAAAGATGCTGTTTCGTTTGTACAACAATATGATTATAACGGAAAATTAGTTCGTGAAATCAAACTTCCTGCTGTGGGAACAGCCGGTGGTTTTGGCGGAAAAAAAGAAGAAAAGATTTTATACTACAGCTTTACGAATTATACAACTCCGGGAAGTATTTATTCTTTTGAACCAAAATCAGGTAAATCTGAAATTTATCAGAAACCAAAAGTGGATTTCAAAAGTGAAGATTATGAATCCAAACAAGTATTTTATACTTCAAAAGACGGTACAAAAGTTCCTATGATTATTACTTATAAAAAAGGAACAAAACTAGATGGTAAAAACCCAACAATCTTATACGGTTACGGCGGATTTAACATCAGTCTGACTCCATCCTTTAGTATCGCAAATGCCGTTTGGATGGAAAACGGAGGAGTTTATGCTGTTGCCAACTTAAGAGGTGGTGGTGAATACGGAAAGAAATGGCACAATGCAGGAACTAAGCTTCAAAAACAAAACGTATTTGATGATTTTATCGCTGCTGCTGAATATCTAATTGCTCAAAAATATACTTCATCAGATTATTTAGCTATTCGCGGAGGATCAAATGGAGGATTATTGGTGGGCGCAACTATGACACAGCGTCCTGATCTGATGAAAGTGGCTTTACCTGCAGTTGGAGTTATGGATATGCTCCGCTATAATGCCTTTACAGCAGGCGCAGGATGGGCTTTTGATTACGGAACGGCTCAGGACAACAAAGAAATGTTCGAATACTTAAAAGGATATTCACCGGTTCACAATGTTAAAAAAGGAACACATTATCCTGCAACAATGGTTACTACAGGTGATCATGATGATCGTGTGGTTCCGGCACACAGTTTTAAATTTGCTTCTGAATTGCAGGAAAAACAAACAGGAGACAATCCGATTTTAATTAGAATTGATGTTAAAGCAGGTCACGGAGCAGGGAAATCTGTTGCAGCAAGCATTCAGGAGAATGTAGACATTCAGGCTTTTACGCTTTACAATATGGGTTTTAAAGCTTTACCTAAGAAGTAAGACTTTAAACTGATTTTTTTAGCCACGAATTACACTAATTTCCACGAATTTAAATTGTGAGAAATGTGTAATTCGTGGTTATTTTTTTGCCACAGATTAAAAGGATTAAAATGATTTTAATATCTATGTGTTTACTTTAGTAATCTGTGAAAATCCTTTTAATCTGTGGCAAAAAAAAAGAATTCGTGGAAATTAGTGCAATTCGTGGCAAACCTTTTTTAAATTTGAGAAAACTTAAAACTTAAACCATGAAAATTATAAAATGGGGAATTATTGGCTGTGGAAATGTAACCGAAGTAAAAAGCGGACCTGCTTTTCAAAAAGCACCAAATTCTGCTTTAGTCGCTGTTATGCGCCGGGATGCTGCCTTAGCAGAAGATTATGCCAAACGTCATAATGTTCCGAAATGGTATTCCAATGCAATTGATTTAATAAACGATCCTGAAGTTGATGCTGTTTATATTGCGACTCCTCCATCCTCTCATAAAGAATATACTATTTTATGTGCCAAAGCTGGAAAACCAGTGTATGTAGAAAAACCAATGGCTTTAACTTTTGAAGAGTGTAACGAAATGATCAGTGCTTGCAAAGAACACAATGTTCCTTTGTTTGTTGCTTATTACAGAAGAGCTTTACCTCGTTTCTTAAAAATAAAAGAATTAATTGACAAAGGTAAACTTGGAACTATAAGACATGTAAATTGTGTTTTATATCATCCTTTTGAAGCTCGTTACGATGACGAAATCAATCTTCCGTGGACAGTGCTGCCGCATATCTCAGGAGGTGGAATTTTTGTTGATCTGGCTTGTCATACTTTAGATTTCCTTGATTTTGTTTTAGGGCCAATAAAATCGGTTCGCGGACATGCAACTTCTCAATTAATGGCTTATCCTGCAGAAGACTCGGTTTCTATGTCATTCTTATTTGAAAGCGGAATTCATGGATCCGGTATTTGGAATTTTGCCAGTTTTGAGCGTTATGATAATACCGAAATTGTAGGAGACAAAGGAAAAATATCATTTTCTACTTTTGGAAATGATCCGATTCATATTCAATATGCAAATGGAGAAAAAGAAAGTATTACAATTGAAAATCCGTTACATATTCAACAACCTTTTATAGAAACTGTAATGGCTGAACTTTTAGGAAAAGAAAATGCTTCTCCATCAAAAGGTGTTTCTGGTTCAAGAACGACCTGGGTTATTGATCAGGTTTTAAAGGAGTTTAGAAAGTCTTCTAAATAATATGAATTGCCTCCTGCTTTAGCTGGAGGAATTAAAATTTCAATAAGCAAAGGCTTTAGCCAAAAAAATGTTCGGCTAAAGCCCTTTCCCTTCCAAATCTATTAAAACCTCCAGCTAAAGCAGGAGGCAATTCATAGAAAATGATTTAAAATAAAAGAGGATATTCTTTCGAATATCCTCTTTTTTAAAACTATAATAACGGAATAAAATTATAGGCTGTATTTGATACCTAATGTTAATCCTAAACCTGAAATTCCAACGTAAGAGCTTAACTCGTCCATTTTATCATTTGGTCTTGTTGTATCTGTTAAATCTGTTGTAGTTGCTGTATTTGGATTAAACAAAGCATTATTAGAATTTGCATCTAATTTCTTATGATAGTTTGTATATCTCTGAGATGTATTTCTAGTTGCTAAAGCATCCACTCCATTTACAGTGTATTCTGTAGTTTCTTTACTTTTTCCATGAACAGTAAAGTTTCTATACTCTAATTCAGCAAAAGCAGAAATATGTTTTCCTAATTTATAAGATGTTCCTAAAGCCGCCATAAATCCAATAGTTGGATTTGGTTTAACCACGTCTTTAGAATAAATATTATTTTTTGCTACTTGAGTAGTACCAGAATATGATAAAAGCTCTCTATCTGTTTTAATATCTAATGTACCGTGAATTGGAACAATAACTCCAACTTTAGTATATGGTTCAAATCCATGTGCTTCTCCTAAAAACATTACAATAGAAGGCGCTAAATCAAATGCTTTAATCTGTCCTTCAGCATTAAAACTAATATATGTTGCAACATTATTAGCCGCATCATATCCATAAAGTCTATCTACTGTCTGAGCCATAGTCTTACTATTACTGATGTAATAATTTGCAGACATCTCAACTCCTAAACGAGTAGAAAAACGGTAACCAGCAGTAATACCACTTCTAAAACCTTGTCCAAAAGAACCAGTTATACTTTCTCTTGAAACTAATTTATTGTTTGTCAAAGTACCAGAATAAATATCTCTATTAGGTGCTTGTCCTCCTACCTCTGGAAACTCAGTAGAAGCTGTTTGGTTAAAATAAGATCCCCCTAATTTAAAATACCAGCTTTCTGGTTTGTCCGCTTTCTCTGTTTGCGCCATCATGTTCATTGAGCAAACTAATAATCCTAATAAAAATAGGTTCTTTTTCATAATTTTGATTTAATTGATTTATACAAACTTAGAACATTAAACACATTCTTACAATTTGTAAAGTTAGACTTGGAACGAAATCGTTGTAATTTCGGGCAATATTACTAAAAAACTATTATGCATGCATATTTTTAACAGAAAAAATTAACATGTGTTTAAATTTTAACTGTTAATTTTTTAGTTCAATTTAAAATTAATCTGCATTTTCTCCAATTCCTGTAACAATTCTGCCGAAATTTTCACCTTAATACGACGGCTAGGCATCGTTAATTTGGTTACTACTTTGATTTCTTCAACTTCATTTACTTCTTGAATCTTAGTGTCCTCCATTGCACTATCCTCATTTTCATTTTCAGCTCCAAAATCAGCATCTTCAGCCTCAAAATCGGTTGGTGTTTCCACCTCAACCAACTTCTTGATTTTTTCTAATTCCATGATTTCAAAAGTCACCGAATTATCCCCCTTGTTTTCAGCAAACAAATGACTTAGTTTATGAATAAATTCAGGATGAAGATCTTTAATATTTAAAAGAAGAATCAGTTTTTTAGCGAAAGCTTCTAAAATATCCTGCAGCTGACGAATCTCAACAAACTGCATTCTAGGATCGGACTTTTTGCCTGTATCATGATTTACCCAACCGTCTTTTATCATAATTTTCAGGAAAGCGAAATTGTTCTGAATCAGAAAATGGCGGAACTTTAAATATTCTTCACCAAAAATCTTAAACTCATAACTTTCGTCATATCCTTCTAAATTGAAAGCTGCCCAACCTTTTCCATTTTTAGCTACACGATGCTGTACGTTATTGATAATTCCGGCAAACATCAGGTTTTTTCCAACATATTCGTTCATGCTTTTCAGCGATTCTAAACGAGAATTACAGAAGTACTTCATCTCAAACCTAAAATCATCAAGCGGATGTCCGGAAATATAGATTCCGACAACCTCTTTTTCTTTTGCCAGTTTTTCCATCGTACTCCAGTCTTCACATGGCGGTACAACTGGTTCCGCAATCTGTACTTCACTGGTTTCTCCAAACAAACTTACTTGTGAAGAGTTTTCATTTTCCTGAAATTTAGATCCGTAACGCATTGCTTTTTCATAAAAAGTAATTCCATCACCATCGTCATGGAAATATTGTGCTCTGGTTGTTCCTTCAAAAGAATCGAAACCTCCTGCCAATGCTAAATTTTCTATCGCTTTTTTATTGGCTGCACGCAAATCAATTCGTTTTGCCAAATCAAAAATCGATTTATATCTTCCGTCTTTTCGGTTTTCTACAATCGTTTCTACAGCTCCAGAACCAACACCTTTGATCGCTCCCATTCCGAAACGAACGGCATATTCATCGTTTACCGTAAATTTATAGTACGATTCGTTTACGTCTGGGCCTAAAACCTGTAATCCCATACGTTTACATTCTTCCATGAAGAATGAAACTTGTTTGATATCGTTCATGTTATTCGAAAGTACCGCTGCCATATATTCTGCTGGATAATGCGCTTTCAAATAAGCCGTTTGGTAAGCAATCCAGGCATAACAAGTCGAGTGTGATTTGTTGAAGGCGTAACTCGCAAAGGCTTCCCAGTCTTTCCAGATTTTCTCCAGAATCTTGGCGTCGTGACCTTTTGCAGCCGCTTGCTCCACAAATTTCGGCTTCATTTTATCTAGTACGTCTTTTTGTTTCTTACCCATCGCTTTACGCAAGACGTCGGCCTCACCCTTTGTAAATCCTGCCAAAGACTGAGACAAAAGCATTACCTGCTCTTGGTAAACCGTAATTCCGTAGGTTTCTGATAAATATTCGGCACAGGCATCTAAATCGTATTTGATTTCTTCATCGCCATTTTTTCTTCGAACGAAAGACGGAATATACTCTAAAGGTCCCGGACGATACAAGGCGTTCATGGCAATTAAATCTCCAAAAACAGTTGGCTTCAGATCTTTCATGTATTTCTGCATCCCAGGTGACTCGTATTGGAAGATTCCAACGGTTTCACCTCTTTGGAAAAGCGCATACGTTTCTTCATCATCGATTGGAAAAGTATCGGGATCGAGTTCAATTCCCGTTCTATATTTTACCAGTTTTACGGTATCTTTTATCAGCGTAAGGGTCTTCAGACCCAAGAAGTCCATTTTCAGCAATCCGGCACTTTCTGCAACGGAGTTGTCGAACTGTGTTACATATAAATCTGAATCTTTTGCGGTTGTTACAGGAACATAATTAGTAATATCCGATGGCGTAATGATAACCCCGCAGGCGTGAATTCCCGTGTTACGCATCGATCCTTCAAGGATTTTTGCCTGCTGAATGGTTTCTCCTGCCAAATCATCTTCATTGGCAATCGCGATTAACTCTTTGACATTATCAAATTCATCAGAACGAAGGGCCTTTTTAACTTCCTCCTCACTCTCGGAAATAAAACGCGCCAAATTCCATTTTGACGGCATCATTCCCGGAATCAATTTTGCAATTCTATCGGCTTCAAATAATGGTAAATCCAATACACGAGCCGTATCACGAATTGCCGATTTGGTTGCCATTTTACCATATGTGATAATCTGTGCTACCTGTTTTTGACCGTATTTGTTGATTACGTATTCCATTACACGTCCACGACCCTCGTCATCAAAGTCGATATCAATATCGGGCATCGATACACGGTCAGGATTTAGGAAACGCTCAAAAAGTAAGTCGTATTTAATTGGATCAATATTGGTAATTCCGAGGCAATACGCAACGGCAGAACCCGCTGCAGAACCACGTCCTGGTCCTACCGATACATCCATTTTTCTAGCCTCGGCGATGAAATCCTGTACAATCAAGAAATAACCCGGATAACCTGAGTTTGAAATCGTCATTAATTCAAAATCCAAACGTTCCTGAATCGATTCGGTAATTTCGCCATATCTTCTTTTGGCACCTTCCATAGTAAGGTGTCTCAGGTATTTATTTTCTCCACGTACACCACCGTCTTCTTCATCTTCGGGAACCATAAATTCGTCAGGAATTTCGAATTTCGGAAGCAATACATCTCGATACAATGAATATCCTTCCACCTTATCAATAATTTCCTGAATATTGATAATGGCTTCTGGCAAATCAGCAAAGAGTTTTTTCATCTCGTCTTGCGACTTGAAATAATATTCCTGATTTGGAAGTCCGTAGCGGTAACCACGTCCACGTCCAATTGGTGTTGCCTGCTTTTCACCATCTTTTACACAAAGTAAAATATCGTGCGCATTGGCATCTTCTTTATTTAAATAATAAGTATTGTTAGTAGCGATTAACTTTACATCGTGTTTTTTAGAAAACTCGATCAGGGTTTTATTTACACGATTCTCATCTTCCTGATTGTGGCGCATTACTTCCAGATAGAAATCTTCGCCAAATTGTTCTTTCCACCAAATCAACGCTTCTTCGGCTTGGTTTTCACCAATGTTCAAGATTTTACTCGGAATCTCTCCATATAAATTCCCAGACAAAACCATGATATCGCCTTTGTATTGCTCGACAATCTTTCGGTCAATTCTCGGAACATAATAAAATCCATCAGTATACGCAATCGAAGCCATTTTAGCCAAGTTGTGATAACCTGCTTTATTTTTAGCCATCAAAACAACTTGATAACCATTGTCTTTTTTACTTTTATCTAAATGATTTTCGCAGATATTAAATTCACATCCTACAATTGGTTTTACTTCGGTTTCTGTTGGTTCTTCACCAGCTTCAACCAGAGCTTTGTTTTTTCCAGATGCTGCTTTGTTATGGTTCATAACGGCACTCACAAAATGGAAAGCTCCCATCATGTTTCCGGTATCGGTCATGGCAACGGCAGGCATTCCGTTTTTGGCTGCAGCCGCAACAATATTCCCAATCCCGATAGTCGATTGAAGAACCGAAAACTGCGTATGATTATGCAAATGCGCAAATTTTGCTGCTTTAAAATCGGCTTTATCTTCTTCTGAAACAACATTTTGCTGCCCTTCTCCAGCTAAAGCTTTAAGCTGTTCTCTGATTTTATCAGAAGCTGCTTTTAAATTGATATGTTTTAAACCAATTAATTTAAAAGGCTCTGGATTTTGTTCTTGAAAATCTTTGAAATATTCCTTCGGAACGTCTAATTCTTCTTTTGTAAAAACTTCTCTTCTAACCAATTCTAAGAAACAACGCGTAGTTGCCTCAACGTCGGCAGTTGCGTTGTGCGCTTCCGCGAAAGGCTGATCGAAAAGATAGCTGTGTAATTCGGTCAAAGTTGGAAGTTTGAATTTTCCTCCACGACCTCCAGGAAGCTGTAATAACGAAGCTGTAACTTCGGTACAGGTATCCAAAACAGGCATAGAGCTCATTTGAGATTCAACTCCCATTCTATGGAATTCGGCTCCCATAATATTCACGTCGAAACCTAAATTCTGACCAACAATAAATTTGGTTTTGCTTAAAGCAATATTGAATTTCTCTAAAACTTCGGCCAAAGTGATTCCATCGGCTTCAGCCAATTCAGTTGAGATTCCGTGAATACGCTCGGCATCATATGGAATATTAAATCCTTCTGGTTTTACCAAATAATCCTGATGCTCGATAAGCTGTCCCATTTCGTCATGAAGCTGCCACGCAATCTGTATACAGCGAGGCCAGTTATCAGAATCGGTTATTGGGGCATCCCAGCGTTTTGGTAATCCGGTTGTTTCGGTATCGAATATTAAATACATAGAGTTGTAAAAGTCAAGTTTTGATGTCCAAAATTCCAAATCTTACATATTGCAAAACATTGACAACATGAAACATAACAAAATGTGAAATGAAAAATCGGAGGAATTCAAATTTACGCTTTTTTTAGAGAAATAAAGAAGCGAAAGTTGTTAACAAAAGCATTTTTAACATGATTATGAAAGAGCGACAAAAACCTTAAAAAATCATTTATTTTCTCTTAAAAACTTCAATTATTCATTTTGGATACTCATTAAACCAAAATGAACACTTTTAAGCTTTACTGTATCCTGAACTTTGCTTCATCAAATTATAACAATTAAAAAATAATAATCATGAAAACAATTTTTATCACAGGCGCATCATCAGGTTTAGGAAAAGCAACAGCAAAATTATTCCACGAAAAAGGATGGAATGTAATTGCAACCATGAGAACTCCTGAAAAAGAAACAGAACTTTCTCAATTAAAAAATGTAACGCTTTTACCATTGGACGTTACCAATTATGACCAAATCCAAACAACAGTTCAAAAAGCACTTGAAATTAGCGACATTGATATTGTATTTAACAATGCTGGTTATGGCTTGATTGGCCCTTTAGAAAGTTTAACAGATGATCAAATCACCAAACAATTAAACACTAATTTATTGGGAGTAATCAGAGTTACAAATGCATTCATTCCGTATTTCAGAGAAAGAAAAAACGGTTTATTTATTTCAACGACTTCTATCGGCGGATTGATCGCTTTTCCTTTAGGATCAATCTATCACGCCACAAAATGGGGATTAGAAGGTTGGAGCGAAAGTATGGCTTATGAATTAAATCCTTTTGGAGTACATATTAAAACGGTTTCTCCGGGCGGTATTAAAACAGAATTTTTACACGGTTCTCTTGACACAGGAGCAAAACCTGAATACGAAGCCATGACCAACAGTATGTTTGCAAGTGTTGACACGATGTTTGAAATGGCCTCAACTCCTGAACAAATTGCCGATGTGGTTTATGAAGCCGCAACTGACGGAAAAAATCAGCTAAGATATGTTGCCGGAGAAGATGCAAAAGCACTTTACAAACAAAGACTAGAATTAGGTGCAGAGACTTTTCGTGCCGAATTTGGAAAACAATTCTTTGGAGAATAATTATTTCTAATAAAACTACCCAAAATATTGAACATTCTTTTATTAAGCTCCAACGGAGCAAAATATGTATAGAAATTCAATAATCCAGATACAAAAGAGCTCCAGCGGAGCGAAATATTTATCACAATGAATATGTCGCTCCGCTGGAGCTTTGTTCTCAATAATAAACATGATTTCTATAAATATTTCGCTTCTCCGAAGCTGATTTTAGTCTCTCAAATTTTCATACTTTTATATCATGGAAAAGAAAAACAATAATCCGGCAAAAATCTCTTCTATATCACAGTTTCACGATCTGCTTCGGCTGCCAAAACCGCTTCATCCGATGGTCAGTTTGGTAGACAATACGCTATTGGTTATCAATGAAGATTTGACAAATCATGCTTTTTTGCTTGATTTCTATAAGGTGTCTTATAAATTTTCCACTAATGGCAAAATGGGTTATGGACAAGGTTATTATGATTTCAACGAAGGCGGGCTCCTATTTGCTTCTCCAACGCAGTTAATTTTTACCGAAAATGAAGAAGGCGTTGAATATGGCGGTTATACACTTTTATTTCATCCTGATTTTATTCGAAATTATCCTTTAGGAAAAAGCATCAAAAAATATGGCTTCTTTTCTTATGATACCAATGAAGCGCTGCACCTTTCAGACAGTGAAAAAACAATTATTATTGGATTATTACAAAGCATCGACAACGAACTCAATACCGCAATTGACGAAATGAGTCAGGATGTGATCGTTTCTTACATTGATGTTCTCTTGAATTACAGCAATCGTTTTTATAAACGACAATTCATTACGAGAAAAACCATCAGTAACGATTTATTATTAAAAGTTGAAGAAACTTTAGACAATTACATTAGCAATGCCGAAACTTTAAAAAGAGGATTGCCTACAGTAGAATTCCTAGCTTCACAGATTAATGTCTCAAGCCATTATTTAAGCGATATGCTTCGCAATTTAACCGGACTAAATGCGCAACAGCATATCCATTCGAAATTAATAGAAAAATCAAAAGATTTCCTGATTACAACCAATCTTTCGGTAGCAGAAATCGCTTATCAACTAGGTTTTGAATATCCGCAATCGTTCAGCAAATTATTCAAAAAGAAAACCAATCTTACTCCATTAGAATTTAAAAATTCATTGAACTAATTTTTAAAAACACTGCTCTCAAAAAATCAATTTCTGCCTCAAAAAATCATAAAATTTGATAAAAATACACTTCTTGGATGTCGTAGTATTTTGACCTTTTATTGAATCTAAATAACGTCCAAAAAACTCCTTCAAAAGCTTTAAAAAACCTAAAAAGCATTCTTTTTGCAAAGATTTTAAAACTAACAATTATTACTATTTTTATTCATTTTGTTAGATTTTTACAATCAAATTATTATATTTTATAGTGATTTTGAGATAAATTTGCAAACTATTAAAACAAAAAACAATCAGGTAAAATTAAAGCCGAAAAAGAAAAAGCAAATCTATTTCTTAATCATTTTTCTGTCAAATTTTAATCTGCAAAAGCCGTTTGGCAATTTGTAAGTTGGTTTGGGTATCGTATATAATGAAATATCGAAATTGACGCTTTTTTATCTTTTTTTACTTTTGTTTTGCTATTATAATGAACAGGAAATTGCTGTGGTTATAGAAATTACAATTAAAAAAAATAAAAAATGAGTAAGACATTATTTGACAAAGTATGGGATTCACATGTTGTGCGTAAAATTGAAGATGGACCAGATGTGTTTTTTATTGACCGCCATTTCATTCATGAAGTTACGAGTCCTGTTGCTTTTTTAGGATTAAAATCAAGAGGCGTTAACGTATTATATCCGGAACGTACTTTTGCAACTGCCGACCACAATACACCAACCATAAACCAACATTTACCAGTTCAGGATCCGCTTTCTGCTAATCAGCTTAAAGCTCTTGAAGATAATGCTAATGAATACGGAATTTCACACTGGGGATTAGGCCACCAAAAAAATGGAATTGTACACGTAGTTGGTCCTGAAAATGGAATTACTTTACCAGGTGCTACTATTGTATGCGGGGATTCGCATACGTCTACTCACGGTGCTTTTGGAGCTATCGCTTTTGGTATCGGAACATCTGAGGTTGAAATGGTGCTTTCTACTCAATGCATTATGCAGCCAAAACCAAAGAAAATGCGTATTAACGTAAACGGTAAATTAAGCAAAGGTGTTGGTCCAAAAGACGTTGCACTTTATATTATTGCTCAGTTAACTACTTCTGGAGGAACAGGATATTTTGTTGAATATGCTGGTGATGTTTTTGAAAATATGACTATGGAAGGTCGTATGACTGTTTGTAATTTAAGTATCGAAATGGGTGCTCGTGGAGGAATGATTGCTCCCGACCAAACTACGTTCGATTTCTTAGAAGGAAGATTATACGCTCCAAAAGGAGAAGCTTGGACTAAAGCTGTTGAATACTGGAAAACTTTAAAAACTGATGCTGATGCTGTATTTGATGCTGAATTAAACATCAAAGCGGAAGACATCGAACCTATGATTACTTACGGTACAAACCCTGGAATGGGAATTGGTATCACAAAACATATCCCGAATGCAAAAGAAGTTGAAGGCGGTGAGGAAACTTACAAAAAATCTTTAGCTTACATGGGCTTCAATGAAGATGACGTAATGATCGGAAAACAAATTGATTATGTTTTCTTAGGAAGCTGTACAAACGGACGTATTGAAGATTTTAGAGCTTTTGCTGAAATTGTAAAAGGAAGAAAAAAAGCGGATAATGTTACGGCTTGGTTAGTTCCGGGTTCTCACGTTGTGGAAGCTCAGATTAAAGAAGAAGGAATTTTAGATATTTTGACAGAAGCTGGTTTCGTATTACGTCAGCCGGGTTGTTCTGCTTGTTTAGCAATGAACGATGATAAAGTTCCTGCTGGAAAATATGCAGTAAGTACTTCAAACAGAAACTTTGAAGGTCGTCAAGGGCCTGGTTCAAGAACGCTTCTTGCAAGTCCAATTATGGCTGCGGCAGCTGCTGTTACAGGAAAACTAACAGATCCGCGCGAGTTATTTTAGATTGGAGATTTTAGATTTTAGATTTCTCACTTTGTGCAATCTTTATCTAAATTTCTTCAAATAAAATTAATCAACATTATTTAATACAAAACATTTTTAGATTCTAAAATTTTAAGTTTTCAAAAGAAAATCTAAAATCTAAAATCTAAAATCCAAAATCTAAAATTAAAATGGCATACGATAAATTTAATATACTTACCAGCAGCGGAGTTCCGTTGCCAATTGAGAACGTAGATACAGATCAAATCATCCCGGCTCGTTTCTTAAAAGCTACAAAACGCGAAGGCTTTGGAGACAACCTTTTTAGAGACTGGAGATACAATGGAGACGATACTCCAAAAGCTGATTTCGTTTTAAACAACCCAACTTACAGCGGAAAAATCTTGGTTGGAGGAAAAAACTTTGGTTCCGGATCTTCTAGAGAACATGCTGCATGGGCAGTTTACGATTACGGATTTCGTGCTGTAGTTTCTAGTTTCTTTGCTGATATTTTCAAAGGAAACTGTTTGAATATTGGTGTTTTACCAGTACAAATCAGCCCGGAATTTTTAGCTAATATTTTCAAAGCTATCGAAGCTGATCCTAAAACAGAATTAGAAATCAATCTTCCAGACCAAACTATTACTTTATTGTCAACTGGACAGCAAGAATCTTTTGCTATCAACGGATACAAAAAGAACAATATGATTAATGGTTTTGATGACATTGATTATTTACAAGATATGAAGGAAGATATTAAAGCTTTTGCTGATAAACTTCCTTACTAATAGCAATATCATTCAGTCTATTAGACCCGAAAGGCTTCAAAACCTCTCGGGTCTTTCTAGAATATAACAGCACACGGATGAAACTGATTTGTTATCGCAAAGACGCGGAAAAAAAAAGATTTATTTTTTTACTAGAGCAAAAATCCGTGTCAAAATTTAATTGAGAATATCAATATGGAAAAAAGAAAAATTGAAATAATGGATACGACGCTTCGTGATGGGGAACAAACCTCAGGAGTATCATTTTCTGCTGCAGAAAAACTAACCATTGCACAATTGTTGTTGGAGGAATTAAATATTGATAGAATCGAAATTGCTTCGGCGCGTGTAAGCGAAGGAGAATTTCAAGCCGTAAAAGGCATTACTTCCTGGGCTGAAGAAAAAGGATACATCAACAGAATTGAAGTTCTAACATTTGTTGACGGAGGCGTTTCAATTGACTGGATGAAAAAAGCCGGTGCCAAAGTGCAGAATTTATTGACCAAAGGTTCAATGAATCACTTAACGCATCAATTAAAAAAAACTCCGGAGCAACATTTTTCTGAAATCGCTAAAATTATAGCTTTAGCGCAAAAGAATAATATTAAAACCAATGTTTATCTGGAAGACTGGAGCAACGGAATGCGAAATTCTCCGGATTATGTTTTTCAATTCTTGGATTTCTTAGCAACTCAGCCAATTAAAAGAGTTTTACTTCCAGATACTTTAGGGGTTTTGATTCCGTCTTTGACTTTTGAATTTATATCAAAAATCAGAACAAAATATCCACAAATTCATTTTGATTTTCACGCACATAACGACTACGATTTAAGCGTTGCCAATGTTATGGAAGCCATAAAAGCCGGCATAAACGGGCTTCACGTTACCGTAAACGGAATGGGAGAACGCGCTGGAAATGCGCCTTTGGAAAGTACTGTTGCCGTTATAAACGATTATCTGCCAGAAGTAAAAATCAATATTAAAGAAACGTCTTTATATTCTGTAAGTAAATTAGTTGAAACTTTTACAGGTTACAGAATCCCTGCCAACAAACCAATTGTTGGAGATAACGTTTTTACTCAAACTGCCGGAATCCACGCTGATGGAGACAACAAAAACAATCTTTATTTTAATGATTTACTTCCGGAACGTTTTGGAAGAAAAAGAAAATACGCACTAGGAAAAACTTCCGGAAAAGCCAATATCGAAAAGAATCTTCAGGAATTAGGTTTAAAATTAAACAACGAAGATTTAAAATTGGTTACCCAAAGAATTATTGAACTAGGCGACAAAAAAGAAACCGTCACAAAAGAAGATCTTCCATACATTATTTCTGATGTTTTGGACAGTCACACTTACGAAGAAAAAATTACCATAAACTCTTATATGCTGGTACATTCTAAAGGAATGCGCCCGTCTACGACTTTATCTTTAAATTTAAACGGAGAAATAATCGAAGAAAATGCACAGGGTGACGGTCAGTTTGATGCTTTTATGAATGCTTTATCCAAGATTTACAAAAGCAAAAAATTAACGCTTCCAAAATTGATCGATTATGCGGTTAGAATCCCTCCCGGAAGTAGTTCTGATGCGTTGTGCGAAACCATTATCACATGGACCAACAACGGAAAAGAATTCAAAACCCGCGGATTAGATTCAGACCAAACCGTTGCAGCGATTATTGCAACGCAGAAAATGCTTAATATAATTACTTAAGGTTCTAAGTTGCTAAGATTCTAAGCTACTAAGATTTTTCTTTGAACTTAGAATCTTAGCAACTCGAATCTTTAAAATAAAAAAAACTAAGCCACTAAGAAGAAAAACTTAGAACCTTAGCAACTCAGAACCTTAGAACCTTTTAAAAAATATAGAATGAAATTAAACATAGCCCTTTTAGCCGGAGACGGAATCGGACCAGAAGTAATCAATGAAGCTGTAAAAGTATCTGATGCTATTGCACAAAAATTTGGACATGAAATCACTTGGAAACCAGCTTTAACCGGTGCTGCAGCAATTGATGCAGTAGGAGAACCTTATCCGGATGCAACGCATGAAGTTTGTAAAAATGCTGATGCCGTTCTTTTTGGAGCAATCGGACACCCTAAATATGATAACGATCCTTCTGCGCCAGTACGTCCAGAACAAGGTTTATTGAAAATGCGTAAAGCATTAGGTTTGTTTGCAAACGTAAGACCAACTTTTACATTTCCATCTTTATTAGATAAATCTCCTTTAAAAAGAGAAAGAATAGAAGGAACTGATTTAGTTTTCTTAAGAGAATTAACTGGCGGAATTTACTTTGGTGAAAAAGGAAGAAAAGACAACGGAGATACTGCTTACGACAACTGCGTTTACACAAGAGCTGAAGTACAGCGTTTAGCTAAAAAAGGTTTCGAATTGGCAATGACCCGTTCTAAAAAATTATGTTGCGTTGATAAAGCAAACGTTTTGGAAACTTCACGTTTATGGAGAGAAACGGTTCAGGCAATGGAAAAAGATTATCCAGAAGTTGAAGTAAGCTACGAATTTGTTGACGCTGTTGCAATGCGTTTAGTTCAATGGCCAAACTCTTACGATGTATTGATTACTGAAAATTTATTTGGAGATATCTTAACAGACGAAGCTTCTGTAATTTCCGGTTCAATGGGATTAATGCCTTCTGCATCTATTGGAGCTGAAGTATCGTTGTTTGAACCTATTCACGGTTCATATCCACAAGCAACAGGATTAAATATAGCAAACCCAATGGCTACTATTTTATCTGCTGCTATGATGTTCGAAAACTTCGGATTGATGGAAGAAGGAAAAGCAATGAGAGATGCAGTAAACAAAGCATTAGAAGCTGGAGTAGTTACTGAAGATTTAGCTAACGGAGGCAAGGCTTACGGTACGAAAGAAGTTGGTGACTGGTTAGCTGCGAATGTATAATAGTTTCTTTGGTTTCAAGTTTCAAGTTTCAGGTTGCTGGAACGTGAAACTTGAAACTTGAAACTTGAAACAAAAAAACTTGAAACAAAAAAACTTGAAACAAAAAAAGGGATCAACTTTCGTTGATCCCTTTTATATTTTAGAAAAAAAATATTAATATCCTCCTCTGTTACCACCACGGTCATTTCCACCACGGTTGTTGTTTCCGTAACTACCACGACTATTTCCTCCGCGGTTGTTATTAAAACTTCTTCTTTCGCCTTCTGGTTTTGGCTCTGATTTATTTACTACAATTGCACGTCCTTGAACAGTTGCACCGTTCAATTCATCAATTGCTTTTTGCGCTTCCGCATCGTTTGGCATTTCTACAAAACCAAAGCCTTTGCTTCTTCCAGTAAATTTATCAGTAATAATTTTAACAGAATCTACTGCTCCATAAACCTCAAAAGATTCTCTTAAATCTGCTTCCTCAATACTGAATGGAAGACTTCCAACAAAAATATTCATAGATATTTATTTATAATAAGAGGCAAATGTAGTCTTATTTATATCTAATCTACCATGTTATGAGTTTATTTAAGTTTTTATTCTGATTTGATGAAGCTCAAAGCAACAGATTAATTGCTAACAGGTACAAATTTCCCTTCGGGCGCTATTGGAACTTTATAGAAAACGCCTTCTGTGAAATTTATTTTTGAATTTTCAACATCACTCTCGTCTTCATTGAGGGCAGTAAATTTAAATGTTCCCGAAATAGTATTGTTTTCAGAATCATAATCTGTAATAACAATCTGTCCGCTACCTCTCTCAGTACCTGTAGAAAATGAGGCAGCTTCATTTGTTAAAGTATTTGCGTAAGAAGCTTTTGAAACTTCGTTCATTCCTAAAGTATAAACTTGTTCAACAGAGGATTCAGTTTGTAAAATTACTTTTTCATAACCTAAAGTCCCTTCAATTATTACAGTTCCATTTTCAGCGAAATAGGCTTTATAACTACGAGCTCTCCAAAAATCGTTATCCTTTAAAGTTTGAAATGCAGGATTATTAAATTTTACGTCTTCTTCACAAGAAGTAAAAACAGATAAAATCAGTAAAAAGTAAAAGTATTTCTTCATATATTAAGATGAATTTGATGCAAAAGTACCGCTTAACTTGAAATTTTCTTCTAAAATAAACCTAAAAAACACCCAAAAGATAATAAAAACCAGTCTTATATACAATTTATAGGTTTCGAAACGCATTATTGATAAAAAAATTATATCTTTGCGCCCTTAATTAACAGAGGTCGAGTACCTCAAAATTTAATCACTAGATTATGTCAGTAAAAATTAGATTACAAAGACACGGTAAAAAAGGAAAACCTTTTTACTGGGTAGTAGCTGCAGATGCACGCTCAAAAAGAGATGGTAGATACTTAGAGAAAATCGGTACTTACAATCCAAACACTAACCCAGCAACTGTTGAATTAAACCTTGACAGCGCAGTTAAATGGTTACACAATGGTGCACAACCTACTGATACTGCAAGAGCTATCCTTTCTTACAAAGGTGCTTTATTGAAACACCACCTTGACGGAGGAGTTCGTAAAGGAGCTTTAACTCAAGAACAAGCTGATGCTAAATTAACTGCATGGTTAGAGGCAAAAGCTGGAAAAGTTGATGCTAAAAAAGATGGTTTATCAAAAGCGCAAGCTGATGCTAAAGCTAAAGCTTTAAAAGCTGAAAAAGAAGTTAACGCTAAACGTGTTGCTGATGCTGCTGCTGCACAAGCTGAAGCTGCTGCCGCTGCACAAGCTGAAGAGGCTACAGAAGAAGTTGCTGAAGCAACTGAAGAAGCTCCTGCTGCTGAAGAGAATAACGAAACAACTGAAGCATAATTTTACTTAGCGATAATGCGTAAAGAAGAATGTTTTTATTTAGGTAAAATCGCTAAAAAATTTAGTTTCAAAGGTGAAGTTCTGATCTATTTAGACACAGACGAACCTGAGTTATACGAAAATCTGGAATCAGTGTTTGTTGAACACAACAAACACTTGGTTCCTTTTTTTATTGAGTCAAGCTCAATGCACAAAAACGACTTTCTTAGAGTTCGTTTTGAAGACGTAAATACCGAAGAAGATGCAGATGCTCTTGTTGGAAATGGTATTTATCTTCCATTATCTATGTTACCCAAACTTACCGGTAACAAATTCTATTATCACGAAGTTATTGGTTTCGAAATCGAAGACAAACGTTTAGGAGTTTTCGGAAAAATTACTTCCATTAATGACTCTTCTGCTCAGCCTCTTTTTGAAGTTTTAAATGGTGAAGTAGAAATTTTAGTCCCAATGATCGACCAATTCCTTGTAAAAATTGATCGCGAAAACAAAAAGGTTATCATGGATCTTCCTGAAGGTCTTATTGAAATGTACCTTTAGGTTAAATTCCAATTTTTTAAAATCCCAAATTCCAAACCTTAGTAAGGTCAAATCTCATTTTTTTTAAATTCCAAATTCCAAGCTTTAATGGAGTTGAATTTCAATTTTTTAAATTCCAAATTCTTTAAATAGGAACGTTTTATTTTCTTGAAAGAAAAAACTTATTTTTTGGTAATTTCTTTATATGTTCACACTTTAAAAAATTGGAATTTGGAATTTTTAATATTGGAATTTAACTAAATGAGGCCATACAATCTAGAAGAAAGAACCTTTTTGTTTGCAAAAGAATGTAGAATCTACATTCGTAGTTTACCTAAGAATACTTCAAACCTTGAAGATGGAAAACAACTTATAAGATCCTCTGGTTTAATTGGTGCTAATTATATTGAAGCAAATGAAAAATTAGGCGACAAAGATTTAATTTTCAGACTTAAAATAGCTCGAAAAGAAGCTAAGGAATCTAAATTTTGGCTTCAGCTGTTAAATGATCTAAATCCTGATCAAAACTCACTTTCAGAATCTTTATTATTTGAAATTGAAGAGTTACGAAAAATTCTTTCTGCCATAATTACCAAAACTTCTAAGCAGTAAATTAATATTTAATCTTATTTTTGCCATTCAAATAAAATTATCGTCTTCAATTGGAATTTGGAATTTTCATTTTTGGAATTTCTTCTCTAAGATTGGAATTTGGTATTTAAAAAAATTGGTATTTTATATTTATGTTTCAGTTTAAGCAATTCTCTGTAAAACAAGACAAAACAGCAATGAAAGTTGGCACAGATGGTGTTTTACTTGGCGCCTGGGCTCCTGTTTATCATAATCCGTTTAGTGTTTTAGATATTGGCTCAGGAACCGGAATTATTGCTTTGATGTTGGCACAGAGAAGTTATGCTGAACAAATTGACGCTCTTGAAATTGATGAAGATGCCTACGAACAAGCGGTAGAAAATTTTGAAGTTTCTCCATGGGGAGATCGTTTATTTTGTTTCCATGCTGGCTTAGACGAATTTATTGATGAACCGGAAGACGAATATGATTTAATTGTATCAAATCCGCCATTTTATGCTGAAGATTATAAAACCGAAAATGAACAACGCGATTTAGCTCGTTTTCAGGATGCAATGCCTTTTGAGGAAATTGTTGAAGCTGCTGATTTGCTACTCTCTGAAAATGGTATTCTGGCTATAATTATTCCTTTTAAAGAAGAAGAGAAATTCATCGCTTTGGCCAAAGAAGCTGAACTTTATCCGATTAAAATTACAAGAGTAAAAGGTACTCCAAAATCAGAAATCAAACGTAGTTTACTGGCATTTAGCCGAAATGAAGTTTCTCAATTTGAAATCGATGAATTAACAATTGAAATTGAAAGACACGTTTATACACCAGAATATATTGAGCTGACAAAAGATTTTTACCTAAAAATGTAAAACACCCTTACAAAGCTTTGTATGCTGACAAAACCCGCCTCATCATACTATTTCCCACTTCTGGCAAAAAGAACAGCTCTTTCCAAAACCTCATCTCTTCCCTGCTGAACTCCTAAAAGAGTTGGTTTCACTTCAATATCAGGAACAATCCCTATTCGCTGTGTTTCCTTTTTGTCCGGATAAAAAACACCTATTCCACTAAAAGCAGTATAAAATCCTTTTACAATCTGAAAACTGCAGACATTCCCATCAGCGCCGGCAGTCTGACTTCCTATTATGGTAACATTCGGTGCCGTTTGTAAACTCATTGCTGTAAATTCTGCATGACTCTGTGTGTTTTCGTCTACCAAAACAATAACTTTTCCCTTATAATTAGCAGGATTTTCACTTCCTATTTGAAAATTACGACTCCAGTAAAATTTTCCAGGATAAGTAATGTCGGGATAAGTAAATCTCGCAAAATCTTTTTCATGAGAATTGATCCAGCCAGCTATTGCAGACATTACACCATTGGGATAACAGCGATTATCAAAAATTACTGCTTTCGTATCTTTTAAATTTTCAATTAAAGCAGGAATATCATCATACATTAACGAAGTAAAATCTACATAACCAATATTATCATCCAGGATTTTCCATTTTTCTTTCGTTACAGGCTTTACTTTAATATCCTTATAAATATAACGGTTAATTGACTTTACAGTCGTTTTTCCATCTCTTATAAACTCAATTTCTGCATTTTTTGTCTTTCCATTAAAAATAACCGTATTCGCATTTCTTAAAACAGTTGGAGCATTGGAACCTTCTATATACCTTGTTTTCTCTTTTAAAATTTGAGCAATGGTTTTACCATCAAATTTTGTTATAATATCGCCAATTCTGATATCATCTAATTTGGTAAGAGAATCATTTTTTGAGCTTATAACAATAGCTCTATCATCGATAATTTTTGTTTCAAAAGGAATAAATTTATCTCCGGAAAAATTTAAAAAAAGAGTTCTCGTTCCCAAAAAAGCATGTGAATCGTTTAACTTTGCAATTAACTCTTTCAATGCAAAATGAAAATTAACCTCTGATTCAGGAGCAATAAAGCCTGGAAGTGCTTCTGCCAGCGATTTGTCCCAATGCTGGTCCATCTGATATTTATACGGAAAAAAGTATTCTATATAATTCCAATATCTGAATAAAATTAAAAGTCTAAGGTTTTTATTTGTCCATTCAAAATCAGGATAATTATTCTCGTTTTTAAATTCTTCAAAAACTCCTTTAGTATCATCTTCTGTAAATTCAATATAAAACTCTGCTTTGTTTGAACTCTGTTTTGTTCAATAAACTTTAATTTTTTAGAAAGTGTTTTAGAAAACAATTCCGAATTCGAAATCCAGGACAAATCGAAATTTTTATCAAAATAATCAATCTTATTGACAGATTTAGCAGGTTTGTACGACTTAATTTCTCCTAATGACACAATCCAATTCTCTATTACAAGAGAAAACTCCTCGGTTGTCTGAGCTTTTTCAATCTGAGGTAATATCAGAAATAACTGTTCATCCCAATTTTTACTTCCACCGGCTACATTTGGATGATAATACTTTAAAAATCCCCAGACTTTGCAAACCGCAGCAAGCTTTTGAGTTTCAGTTATTGATTTTGAGAATGAACTTTGAAACAATAACAAAATAAAAATCAGCAGATACTTTTTCATTAAAAATCAGAATTAGTTAATAGGGCTTTTAGTTATATTTTAAACCTGCTCAAATATACTTTTGAACTGATATAATATTCTTTCTAATAATCTTAAATCCTCGGTTACGATTTCAGCACTGCCTTTCATTTCCTGCTGAAAAATAATCTTTTTTTCATAAGAGGTTTTTAATCCGTTTGGAAGTGTAACATCGACCAACAAATTACCATCTTTATCCGGAACTAAGGATATATTTTTTATTTCACCTTTCAGCACCCCAAATTCACGATCCGGATAATTCGCCAGACGAATATTGACTCTTTGCCCTACTTTTATCTTTCCGGAATTTAATGCAGGAGCTTTTACCTTTCCTATAAAACCATTTTTAGCATCCGGAATTATCGAAAAAACATTATCCCTAATATTAATCGTCTGATTTGCATTCCAAACCTGCAGAAAAGTGACTACTCCGCTCACAGAAGATTTTAGAGTATAAGTTAGCTCCCAGTCTTTTATTACTTTTTTAAGCTGATAAAAAGACTGCGCCATGCTACGTCCTAAGTTTACTTCTTCTCTGGTGCTGTTTATCTGTGAATTTTGACTCGATTTTGTATTATCTATCAAAGATGACTTTAACTGCGAAATCGAAGACAATAGACTTTTGTAACTCTTTTGTGCCTGTAGAAAACCCAGTTTTTTAGCCTCCATTTCCTGAGCCGAAATGATACCTTTATTGAACAAAACCTCAAAGCGGGCTATTTCGTTTTTTTGCAGTTGCAGTTCGCTTTCATTAATTACTTTTTGCTGTTGCAGAATCTCCAGTCTTTCTTTGATTTGAATTTTCTCTGAACTTTGTGCTCTGCTTTCAACCTCAAACGGATGAAGGTTTTCATTAAGCTGATGCGCCTGATAATCTTTCTGAAAAACTGCAAAAGCACTTTCAATTTCACCCAATTGTTTATTTTTTAACAGTTCGAAAGGAAATGTTTTTCCGGAATTAATATCATAACCATCAACAATACTTTTGAGTAAAAAAACATCTTTATAATTGGCTGTATTTTCAATAATAGCCAGTGTACTGTTTTTTGAAACTATTGTTTTATCTTTTACCAGAATAGCTTCAATTCTTCCTGATGATTTGGATACGATTTTCTCCGGCGGAATATTAGTCGTAATTACAATTTCGGCACTCACTACATCCGGATATTTGACAAACCAGGATACAAAAAACAGCATTACAATAATAGCAAATATCAGAACAGTGCCCCATCGAATCATCCAATGCGGTACTTTGGTCAGAATGTCCTGAACCTCTTCACTTCTTAATTCAAACGTATCTTTTTCTTCGGTCATGATTAATTTCCTAATTGCAACTGGTTTTTTACCAGCTCAAAGTAATTTCCTTTTTGTTCCACCAAGGCAGAGTGATTACCTATTTCTATAATTTTTCCTTTATCCAGAACCACAATCTGATCGGCATTCATTACTGTACTCAAACGATGCGCAATGACAATTACTGTTTTATTTTCGAAAAATACATCCAGCTTTCTCATAATTTCTTTTTCATTATTGGCATCCAGAGCTGAAGTCGCTTCATCAAAAAAGAGAATTTCAGGATTTTTATACACCGCCCTTGCAATCAGTAAACGTTGTTTCTGTCCTGTACTCATTCCCAAACCTTCTGCGCCTATTTTTGTATTAAAACCCAAAGGCAGGCCACTTATGTATTCTTTAATATTGGCAACATCTGCCGCATATAATAGTCGTTCTTTATTGACTTTATCTGTACCAAAAGCTATATTATTGGCAATGGTATCGCTAAAAATAAATCCTTCCTGCATGACAGCTCCAATATTGGATCTCCAGGCTTTCTGTGAAATATTTTTAAGTTGTGTATTTCCAATTGTTACTTCTCCTTTTTCGGGTTCATAAAACTTTAAAAGTAATTTCATCAGGGTTGTTTTTCCGCTTCCGCTAACCCCTACAATTGCAGTAACCTTATTAGCCGGAATAATCAGATTCATATTCTCCAGAACTGGTATATCTGATCCCAGATAACGATACGAAAGATTTTTGATCTCAATATCAGCATCAAAAGGAACATCACTGGTCTGATTTTCTTCCTGTTGCAGTTCGTCTTCCTTTTGATGGATTTCTGATAATCTTGCCAGAGATATTTTGGCATCCTGCAATTCCCGTACAAACTGGATAAGTTGCATAATTGGCCCATTTAAACTTCCTACAATAGAGTTAATCGCCAACATCATCCCTAATGTAATGGAACCATCAATTACCAATTTGGCAGATAAAAAAGTAATAAAAATATTTTTTAACTCATTAATTACCGAAGAACCCGTTGACTGAGCCTGTTCCAGAATTAATCCTTTTATTGAAACTCTGAAAAGTCTTGCCTGCACATATTCCCAACCCCATCGTTTTTGTTTTTCGGCATTATGAAGTTTTATTTCCTGCATGCCGTTGATAAGCTCCATTACTTTATTTTGTTCGTTTGAAACTTCAGCAAAACGTTTATAATCCAAAGTCTCCCTTCTTTTCAAAAACAAAGTAATCCAGCCAAAATAAAGCAAACTGCCGGCAAAAAAAACAAAAAATATCTGCAGATTAAAATAAGCCAAAACACCTCCTAAAACAAACATGTTGATTACAGAAAACAAAACATTTAATGAAGATGTCGTTAGAATTTTTTCGATTCTGTGGTGATCATTTATGCGTTGCATGATGTCTCCTGTCATACGGACATCAAAAAAAGAAATCGGAAGATTCATTAATTTAATAAAGAAATCTGAAATAAGCGAAATATTAATTCTGGTCGAAAGATGAAGCAATATCCAGCTTCTGATAAGTTCTAATCCGGTTCTTCCTGCAAATAGAAACAACTGGGCAAACAATATCAAATAAATAAAATGAATATTCTGGTTTTGTATCCCAACGTCAACAATACTCTGGGTTAAAAATGGAAAAATAAGTTGTAATAAACTCCCAGCAAGTAATCCTATAGTTAACTGAATCAAAAATGATTTGTACCTCAGTACATATTGTGAAAGTAAACTGAAACCTAATCCTTTGTTATCTTCTTTTTCAAAATCAGATTCAAAAAATTTAGGAGTAGCTTCTATTAATAATGCAATACCTTCTTTTGTTAAATCATCTGCATTATTTCCGATCCAAAATTTTACAAACTCTTCTTTGTTATATTCCAAAAGCCCAAAAGCAGGATCTGAAATATAATATTTTCCTTTTTTTATTTTATAAAGTACAACATAATGGTCTTTGTTCCAGTGTAGAATGCATGGTAAAGGAGCTTCTTCTATTCTTTGAACGGACAATTTAACCCCTAAGGTCCTAAAACCTATTTTTTCGGCAGCATCACTCAAAAAAAGCAAATTACTACCCTCACGAGTTGTTTCGCTAAAATCGCGCAACTCCTGAATATTGATCGTCTTTCCGTAATATTTAGCTATAATTTTTAAACAGGTAGGGCCGCAATCTTTATGATCGGCTTGTCTGTAATGAGCGAATTTTTTCAATTTATTTTGATTTATTCAAGACTAATGTAGGAAAAAAAATTCTTGTTAATCCATAAAAAAACAGAGAAGATATAAATCTTCTCTGTTTGGGTATTTATAAACAAATTACCAGCAACACAATTTCTTTAGGACATGGCCGCGGGTTTTACCCTAACCAATTAAAATTAAACACAGCGGCCAACTCCTAAGAATCTCAGTACCAATCATCAATACTGAGAAAATGCTCAATGTTCCACGATCGAGCGCCTATACATTCAAAAAAAACATGACTAAATTCTAAATAAGGCTATATCGTATTACTTTTAAAAAAGTTAAAAATCAACAACAAAGACGACTTGTATCACAAATACCTGATGATGTATTTATCGGACAAGTTTCGCCTGGTGGTATTAAAATACATCCTGCTTCTATGGCATAAATCCAACACTCAGGAATTCCTCCTCTCATAGTTTTCTGCTCATTTTTGTTTATGTTTTGAGCACCATTAAGATTTAAAATTTTTTTCAGCATATTAATACAATTTTTATAGTAACAGAGTTTCATTTCACCTCTGTTACTATAGAAATATTAAAAATTAGCAAGCATAATTTTTTCGGCAATAGCATCATGACAATTAGGTTGTGATACTTCACCTCCTAAAATGTTCTTTTGCTCTTTTTTTGTCAGCTTTTTAGTTTCTTTGCTCTTTAAAATCTTTTCTAACATAACTGGTTATTTACGTTTTTTGGACAAGCCTCCAGATCTGGAAAAATCTGAGACTTTAGGTCTTCAGTCTTAACAGCTTCCAACGTAGCTATTTGGCACACAGCTCCAGTATGCAGGCACTGTTCCAAATTCTGTACATCTTTTAGCTTTAAATCCATCCTCACAAATAGGAGCATTACCTCCGTTTATTGTTTTTTGTTCGTTCGCAGTCAATTCTACTGCACCTTTCAATTTCAATATATTCTTTAACATAACGCAGGTGTTTGGGGTTAGTATTTTTTTTATGCTATTCTTTCTAAAACCTGAACTTCATCTACAAAATCGTTCAGGAAATATTTTAGTTCGTTTAACTCATATTCATTCGGAAACAATCTTTCATTAACAATTTTAACCGGTGTATAATTAAAGTTATTCATTGAACACCAATCATATTGTTTTTGAATTTCCTGACTAATCATCATACTCACAGCATCAACATGCCATTTTTTAAGCCATTTTTTATGTGTCATTCTTTTAATATACCAATCTGAAATTGCTTCAACAGTTTTTCCCGGTGTTGTTCTGTTAATGGTTAAAAGTCTTTCAACGACAGCTTTATAAGGATTATCATTATTTTCAGGATTAATATTAAAAAGAACATTCAAAAATATCTTGTCCGGAAATTTTATCACTAATTCAAAAGCTTCCTGAAATGTTTTGTAACAGTGTCCGCAACTTGGACTTAGTATAACTGAAAGTTTTACTGCTGCATTTTTATTTCCAAAATTCAAGCCTCTTAAATCTTCAAATCCTTTTGTGTATTTTACTTTTTTAGATAAGAAGTTTAACAGAGAATAATTTCTTTTAAACTTTTTAAGCTCTTTTAATGAATTTTCATTATCCAGCATCTTTTTGATCATTACTTTAACTGATGCCCAAATTGGAATTAAAAGCAATAAAGAGAATACGTATGGAAAAACAGTACTGAAGTTAAAACTCAAAGTGAAAAGATCTGAAGAAAACCAAACAACACTTTGAACTATTATTAAAAATGATACCGCTAAACACATTACGCACCATTTTTGAATTTCAAATTTTTGAATCCAGATAGAACAAACCACCACAGGAATTGCTAATAAACTTAAAAATCCAACAAAAACCGCTGAACTTAATGGCTGAACCAGAATTGCAATAATGCTTGCACTAAAGAACAATAATGGTAAATCTGAAAAACTGATCCATCTGTTTGCAATATCGTCGTTGAAACTGATTACTGAATGGCAAGATGAATTAGAACTTAGATTACAAAATTTTGAAATTACAGTATTTTTCACTCCCCATTTTTGCTGAACTATAAATATACTTACAATTAAACCTAACACTGAGGTTACTAAAAAAATACTGCTGAATAAATTAAAACCATTATAGAAAAAAGACAATCCTGTAACAAGTGCCAATGGCAAAAAATATTTTAACCAGTTGTACTCTACTTTCAAATTCTCTCTGGCAACAACATTATTTGGTTCGATAGCTACAATTACTCCATTCCAGTCTAAAAGGAATTTATCATAAGATAATTTTTGACTTCCTTTTTTCAGTGTTGTAATTCGGACACCGTTTTTAATCTTCTCAACCAGGATTAATTCTTCTTTGAAATACGCCAAAAAATTGGAAGGTAAATCCACAATTTGTTCTTTCGAAACTCTCACAGCAGCATTCTCTACAGAAAGCAAATCAAACGAATCTGTAATGGCAAATAAACTTGGATAATTTGGATGAGACAAAAACAGATCCTTGAACTCACTTTTTATGTCTGAGTATCGATTGATTTGTAAAAATTTTTGGACCAGTTTTAACATCGCTTTTGATCGTTTTTAAATCATAATTTCATTGCAAAGATTGGGGTTTTTATTGATAAAAATCGCATGTATATATACATTTTATTAATTATACCACATACAATTTATAAATTATACCAAGTATAGTAATTTACATAAAACACTGACAAACAAAGAGTTATTTGTATTTTTTTTGAATAAAAATCTCAGAAAGACCATTTTCGATTAACGGCTCTACTTTTTATCTAGTTTTGGATATGCAATAATCTAAACATCACAAAACATGAAAAACAGGCCCTAAAATTTATATGATTTACAAGAAAAAAATCATATAAAAAGAGGTTAAAAAATGACTCGAAAAAGTCAAAATAAAACCTCAAATTCGAAGCAAAATACTTCCCAAAAAAAAACAAAGCAGAAAGAAAATAACATAAGATTTAACTTTCAAAAAAGAACTTCGTTTTCACTGCTTTTCAAACAAGAATAACAACCAAAAATTTTAGCATAACTAATTTTTAGCGCTATTTTTCAACGCAATTAATCACAGTGCAAAAAAATATTTATGAAAGATTAATAGTATTAAAATTTTAATTTAAAAAAACTCAAAAAAATGAAAACTACAACATTCACATTCAAAGATTTCCAGACTGAAACAATTTCTAAAAAAGAGCAAAAAACAATTATTGGCGGAGGCGGTGACGAAGTGGATCCGGGAAGAGTTAAAGGAAACGGAAACGGGTAATCCTGATTTTAAAAATATATAAAAGCAATCCAAAAAATTCAAAAACATGAAAACTACAACATACACATTCAAAGATTTCCAAAAAGAAACAATCTCTAAAAAAGAGCAAAAAACTATTATTGGCGGAGGCGGTGACGAAGTTGATCCGGGAAGAGGTAAAGGAAACGGAAACGGGTAATTCAGATTTTAAAATATATAAAAGCAATCCAAAAAATTCAAAAACATGAAAAATACAACATTCACATTCAAAGATTTCCAAAAAGAAACAATTTCTAAAAAAGAGCAAAAAACAATTATTGGCGGAGGCGGTGACGAAGTTGATCCGGGAAGAGTTAAAGGAAACGGAAACGGGTAATTCTGATTTTAAAATATATATAAAAGCAATCCAAAAAATTCAAAGACATGAAAACTACAACATACACATTCAAAGATTTCCAAAAAGAAACAATCTCTAAAAAAGAGCAAAAAACTATTATTGGTGGAGGCGGTGACGAAGTTGATCCGGGAAGAGGTAAAGGAAACGGAAACGGGTAATCCTGATTTTAAAAATATATAAAAGCAATCCAAAAAATTTAAAGACATGAAAACTACAACATACACATTCAAAGATTTCCAAAAAGAAACAATTTCTAAAAAAGAGCAAAAAATTATTAAAGGTGGTGGTGATGAAGAAATTGATCCGGGAAGAGGTAAAGGAAACGGAAACGGGTAATTCTGATTTTAAAAATATATAAAAGCAATCCAAAAAATTCAAAAAAATGAAAAATACAACATTCACATTCAAAGATTTCCAAAAAGAAACAATTTCTAAAAAAGAGCAAAAAACTATTAGAGGCGGTGAAGGAGAAGATATTGATCCGGGAAGAGGTAAAGGAAACGGAAACGGGTAATTCTGATTTTAAAAATATATAAAAGCAATCCAAAAAATTCAAAAAAATGAAAAATACAACATTCACATTCAAAGATTTCCAAAAAGAAACAATTTCTAAAAAAGAGCAAAAAACAATTATTGGCGGAGGCGGTGACGAAGTGGATCCGGGAAGAGTTAAAGGAAACGGAAACGGGTAATCCTGATTTTAAAAATATATAAAAGCAATCCAAAAAATTCAAAAACATGAAAACTACAACATACACATTCAAAGATTTCCAAAAAGAAACAATTTCTAAAAAAGAGCAAAAAACTACTAGAGGCGGTGAAGGAGAAGATATTGATCCGGGAAGAGGTAAAGGAAACGGAAACGGGTAATTCTGATTTTAAAAATATTTAAAGTAATCCAAAAGTTAAAAGTCAGATATTCTCAACTTTTCAATTAAATTAGAATAGCAGAAATCCAACCTAGTCATTAAAATTGGTAATGAAGAAATGATGCTACTAGTACTGATGACGCTAAAAAAAGTAACGGAAATGAAAATCGATAAAATTTATATATCTCCTATATATTATTCGCAAACTGAGCTGGAGATACTCCAGTTCTTTTGCGAAACGATTTTGCAAAAGAGACCGCGTTCTTAAATCCGACACTTTCAGCAATTGCCTGAGTAGAATATTTACGATATAAGTGATTCGTAATCATTTGATTGATAACATAATTAATTTTCAATTCGTTAGAATATTCTCCAAAAGATTTTCCAAATCTCTTATTAACTACATAAGATAAATAAGTTGTATTCGTTTTTATTTTTTTTGCGGCATACGAAAGTGTAAAATCTGAATTTAAGTATTCCAGTTTTTCTTCGAGAGCTAATAATTTTTCTACAATTTTATTCTCTTTTGCTTCATCAATACTTAGATTAGCATTTTCTTTTTTCAGTTGAATATCTTCTAATTCAGAAACTTCAAGTACAGGTTGCTCAATTCTTGATTTTTCAATTTCAGCCTTTTCCAGTTCTTTTTTCTCAAGATTAGCTTTAAATTCTTCTATCAAAGCATTCATTTTCTTTTGAGCTTTATTCTTATCCCGAATATTTTTAATTAGGAAAAATACAATTCCAATTACCAGAATCACATAAAATACTTTTAATGCTTTGTTCCAAAAAACTTCGTATTTATATTTTTCCTGTACATCCAGCATTTCTGTGCTAAGATCAGCTGTACCTAATTGAAAATTAACCTCAAGAGCTTCTTCTCTCATATTGCCTTCATATTTTTCATATGAATCCAAATATAATTTGGAATGTTTATAAGCAAGTTCCGGCTCATTCTTAAGGCTGTAAATTTTGGCCTGCAAATAATTAGATTTGAAATAACTATTATCAATCGTTTTATTTTTGATACTAAGAGAATCTACTTTTTTAAGAAAAATAAGTGCTTTATCGTATTTTTTTGTAGCGTAGTACAGATCTCCAAGATTAAAATTGGCTATCTGATAAAGAAAATCACTATTAACCTGTTTTGAATAAAAAGCAATGTCATAATAGATTTTCTCAGCATTTTTAAAATCTTTTTTAAAGACATAAACATTTCCCAGGCTTAATTTTGCAGTAATATTATTATCTACAAACTTGTCTGAGTAGGCAATTGCTTTTTTATAAAAATATTCTGCAGAGTCCAGTAAATATTTTTTATTCCTGTTTTTAGAATAATATCCTTCGTATGAACCTCCCAGATTGATATAAGTATTACTTTTAGAATTCTGAAATAAATCTTTTTCATACAGACTTTCATTTCTATCCAAAAAAGCATCGTTCTGTCTCAAAATCTTTATTGATAATTGATAGTTTCCTACTCCTTCATTTAAAATAGCAATATTTGCCTTAAGTCTTAAAATTTGCATTACGTCTTTTATCTGAGTAGAATATTTGATTCCCTCCTGATAACTTGTCAAAGACTTGGAATAATTACCTCTTTTCCAATATATTAAACCTCGGTAATTAGCTAAATAGGATTGAAGTTTATACTTACTATCTGATTCCGGAATCTTCTGTAAATGTTTTAAAGCCAGATCATATTTTTTATCAGACTCTTTAACATTACCTTTTAATTGATATAAATAGGAACTAACTCCATAAGCAAAAGCAAGACGTTCCTCATTTTTTGATTTTAACAATTGATCAACATACTCCAATCCTTCATCATAATTTCCATTTATACTGAAACGTATTTTATCTTGCAGCTCCAAATACTCTTGTTCAGTAAGCTCTTTTGTAGGTTGAGCTACAGCAGTATTAAGTAGGAATAAAAATAGAAAAGAGATGATCAGCCTCATTTATTAAATTTTTGGTATTCAAAAATAGTCTATAAATTATCAATAAACTACAATTAATTTGCCAAATTCCTATTAATTTTATTTTTACCTTTAAAAAATATAACAAAATAAGAGTTATTTGTTATATTTTTATTACGTAAATTTGTTTTGTTAAAAATTAAAAAACATGAAACCAGACCTATTTCAATCTCCAGATTACTACAACTTAGACGATTTACTTTCTGACGAACATAAATTGGTTCGCGAATCTGCTCGTGCATGGGTTAAAAAAGAAGTTTCTCCTATTATAGAAGAATATGCACAAAAAGCAGAATTTCCTAAACAAATCATAAAAGGTCTGGGAGAAATTGGCGGTTTCGGCCCTTATATTCCTGTAGAATATGGCGGAGCAGGATTAGATCAAATCTCTTATGGTCTAATTATGCAGGAAATCGAAAGAGGCGATTCTGGTGTAAGATCAACCTCATCTGTGCAATCTTCCTTAGTAATGTATCCAATTTGGAAATACGGAAACGAAGAACAGAGAATGAAGTATCTGCCAAAGCTTGCTACTGGCGAATATATAGGATGTTTTGGTTTAACAGAACCAGATCACGGTTCTGATCCGGGAAGTATGATTACCAATTTTAAAGATATGGGCGATCATTATCTTTTAAATGGTGCTAAAATGTGGATTTCAAATGCGCCTTTTGCTGATATCGCTATTGTTTGGGCTAAAAATGAGGAAGGCCGAATTCATGGTTTAATTGTAGAACGCGGGATGGAAGGTTTTACAACTCCTGAAACCCACAATAAATGGTCGCTTCGTGCCTCTGCAACAGGAGAATTAATTTTTGATAATGTAAAAGTTCCAAAAGAAAACCTTTTACCAAATAAATCCGGACTTGGTGCTCCGCTTGGCTGTTTAGATTCTGCCCGTTACGGAATTGCCTGGGGTGCAATTGGTGCAGCAATGGATTGTTATGATACTGCTTTAAGATATTCAAAAGAGAGAATCCAATTCGGAAAACCAATTGGAGGAACTCAATTACAGCAGAAAAAACTGGCAGAAATGATTACCGAAATCACAAAAGCGCAATTGTTAACCTGGCGTTTAGGCGTTTTAAGAAACGAAGGAAAAGCAACAACTGCTCAAATTTCGATGGCAAAACGTAACAACGTAAACATGGCAATCAACATTGCTCGCGAAGCAAGACAAATGCTTGGAGGTATGGGAATAACTGGCGAATACTCTATTATGCGTCACATGATGAACCTAGAAAGTGTCATTACTTATGAAGGAACTCACGACATCCATTTGTTGATAACCGGAATGGATGTAACTGGAATTCCAGCATTTAAATAAACATCAACTATTAAAATATACATAAAATCAATGCGAAAAGCTTCTTCTTAACGGAGAAGCTTTTTATCTTTGCATCAAAATTATTCCAAAAATGAATATCGAAACGATAAACAAAAGCATCCAACCTCAGAAAGACCAACTTTTAAACCATTCTTTATACAATAAGATTCAAAACATAGACGACTTACACAGCTTTCTTGAAACACACGTTTTTGCTGTTTGGGATTTTATGTCACTTTTAAAAGCTTTACAAGCCAAACTTACTTGTACGACAACGCCTTGGTTTGCTACAAAAAATCCGGAAACACGATATTTAATTAATGAAATTGTTCTTGCAGAAGAAACAGATTTGACACTCGACGGAAGAAGACAAAGTCATTACGAAATGTATTTGGAAGCAATGGAAGCCTGTGGTGCCAATACAACCGGAATCTTAAGTTTCTTATCAGAAGTACATTCGCTTCAAAACATATTTGTTGCCATCAAACAAAGCCCGATGCACCCAAATGTGAAAGCGTTCTTAGATTTTACTTTTAGAGTAATTGAAGAAGGAAAACCACACGAAATTGCCGCTGCTTTTACTTTCGGAAGAGAAGATTTGATTCCAAGCATGTTTACAGAAATCCTAAAAAACTTTCAAAAGAATCTTCCGGAAACTGATTTGACAAAACTTTTATATTATTTTGAAAGACATATCGAACTAGATGCCGATGAGCATGGTCCAATGGCAATGACAATGATCTCAGAATTATGTGAAGAAGATGCACAAAAATGGAAAGAAGCGGAAGAAGTTTCTATTCTTGCCTTAGAAAAACGCATTGGTCTTTGGAATGCCATCGAAGAAGATATTGTGATGAAAACCGAAATGGTTTAATAAATCCAAACCCACATATTTAACGTAACTATTTGTTTAAAACGACCTCAAAATTTAAACAAATTATGAAACTAGATTTTAAACAAATAGTTATTGTTATACTTTCAGGATTCCTCTTAAGCTGCAGTTCAGACGAAACCGCAACTCCCATTACCACTACTCCACCGGTTGTAATTCCGCCTGTAACACCAAATCCGCCCATTGCGAGTTCTATAAATTATTTGGCTTTAGGCGATAGTTATACAATTGGACAAAGTGTTTGCACCACCTGCAAATTTCCGGAACAGCTAAAGGCAAGTTTAAATACAATGTATTCGAGCACCATTTCGCTCAAAATAATTGCTACAACAGGCTGGACAACATCCAATTTACTTTCGGCAATAGAATCTCAAAAACCAGAATCCAACTATGATTTGGTAACACTTTTAATTGGCGTTAACAATCAATATCAGCATAGAAATTTTTCGGTTTACGAAAAAGAATTTCCGGAATTAGTCAACAAAGCAATTATGCTGGCAAAAGGCGATCGAAAAAATGTTGTAGTCATTTCTATTCCAGATTACGCCTACACACCTTACGGGAAAGCGCTTTCAGGAGATCAAAGTGCTACAATTTCTGCCGAAATAGACAAATACAACGGCTTTGCAGAAAACTATTGCAATAACAATCAAGTCGCATTTGTTTCGATTACAGATATTACTCGTTTAGGACTTAGCAATCCAAACCTTGTTGCTTCAGACGGTTTACATCCTTCCGAAGCTGCTTATAAAATGTTTGTGGACAGAATGATGCCGAAAATAAAAACAGCTTTGCAGAATTAAGTTTTTTTATTTTTTAGAAGCAGAAAAAGTCATTTTCAAAAGTACGTTTAGTCCCGCTATCCGTTATATCTTTTGTTCTGAACCCCAGAACAAAAGGATATCACTTCTATCGGGGCTAGATTAGATCTTTTATTTTTCAAAAGAACGAAAGAGATTTACTTCTTAGACTTCCAAATAAACCCATCCAACAAATAATGTGTAAACTGCGGAACAGTAAGCAACGGAACCAATAAAATCTGCCAGCTAGAAAAATCAAAATTAGTCACACTGATGTTTTCATTCCAAACAAAAAACTCCCAAAGAAACTCTTCCGAAAAGGCAATTAAAAGAAGAATTCCAATATAAATTAAAATGCCCTTGTATTGTTTTAAAAAAGACAAACGCCCTAATTCCGAGGCTGATTTTTTGTCAATTTCCCTAAAATAAACTAAAGCCATATACGGAATTCCGTGCGAAACGACGTTCAGTAAAGTAAAAATCAAATCATCATTAAAATACACAATTCCGAAATACCAGGACAAAGCTGTTCCCAGAACAATGCTGTTTTTCGGTATATTAAAAAACTGATTTTGAATAGATTTTACGACAGTATAAACAACATACAAAACTAAAATCCCAACATAAACCCAAAACAGGATTTCTAGAATTCTTTGATTTTCAAACCTGAAAAATTCATTTTCCACAAACCAGTTGAACTTTCGCTTCGACGAAAAAAACCAATACAGCATAGGATATCCAGTCGAAGCATAAATCGCAAGATTATCAATCCAAACGGAGATTTTTGTTTTGGTTTCTTTTCTGGCATACAATCTCATGAAACCATATTGCTGTCTGATAAAATGAAAAACAGCCACATAAGCCAGAAATGACCAAAAAACTAAACTTCCAAAAGAGAAAAGCACAATTCCGGTTACCAGACAAATAATGGGCAACAGAATCAATCTTCTTTTTTGTTTTTGAAACTCATCGGCAACAAAATAGGTTTTGAATAAGGTCGCATAAACATGTGCGACATCAATAAAAACAATTAAAAACAACCAAGTGTAAAAAGAATAATGCTCTTCAATCTGAGTAATATAATCCTGAAACAGGAAGATGATCGCCAATACAAAAAATGACGGCCCAATAATAAAAGCTAAATCGGTTTTGGGTTTATGAATCCACGGCTGTTCCATCTACAATTTCATTTACAACATTAATTCCCTGATGAAAAGCTTCTTCAAAAATCGAAATTCCGGATAAATCGCTATGCGCAAAATATATTTTATTCTGAATATTCTGCTTGGCCTGTTTCTTCACTTCACCAAAAATAAATCCCGGCGCTGGCGAAATCATTCCGTGTCCTAAAAGAAAAACTTCGACATCTTCTGTATATTCTTCAATATTGGGATGCGCCACTTTTAAATCGTTCAGCACAAACTGTTTCCAATATTCTTTGTCTTTTTTATAAAGCTCTTTTCTTGTTTTCTTCAAATCGGCAGACGAAAAACTATAATAGTATGTAATGACTTTTTTATCCTGAATTTGATTCACGGTCTGATGCTGATCGTAAACATATCCCAAACCTTTTGCATCATAAATTACATTATCCCACGAAAGCGGAAAACTAAAATTGTCAAACAAATCATTTACAACCAAAGTTGCTAAAAGCCAGGGCGTGTAATGAAAATCTTTGGTGAACGTTTTTCGATCTTGAATCAGATACTGATTTACAAACTGCGGAGAAGCCATTATTACTTTATCGGCAATAATTTCAACCGAAGTTTTGTTTACATCATCAAAGGCTTTTGCGATTACTTTATTGTTTTCTACTTTGATATCATAAACCAAATGATTTTGCAGCGATTTGTCTTTCGTATATTTTTTCAAATGATTGGCTAAGCGCGAATTTCCTTCAGGCCAGGTTAAAACGCTATCGTGTTTTTCGGGTGTAGAATCCTGTTTTCTTCCTGCAAAATAATGAATTCCTGCCCAAGCCGAAACGTATTCGATTCCTAAACCAAAATCGTCTTTACAGCAATAATCAATGTAATTGAACAAAGGTTCAGACGTAAAATGATTGTCTTTGAACCATTCTTTCATCGTAATCTTATCCAAAGCTCTCGTCTTTTCGTCTTTAGAAGAAAGATAAAGCGGAATATCAAACAAATACTTTTGATCTTCGCCTTTGGAACTTCTAAAAACATCCATTTTTTTGAAGAATTTATCAAACTCCAAATCATCAGAAACCAAATTTCCTTCTTTAGGAACTACGCCTTCCTGCCAATTGTTTTTGTAAAACAAACGTTCGTCTGGTGCAAAAGTCAATTGTAATTCATCAAAAACAGGAAATCCTTTTTCATTATACTTTAAAATGATTTTTTCCTCTTCCAGAAATTGAAGCAGTTCTTTATCCTGAAAATTAGGTAAAGGAAGATAATGCGCTCCTAAAGGATATTTAGAGTATCTGTTTTCTCCGTTGGAAGAATTTCCGCCCAAATGATTTTCTAATTCTACGATCAGAAAATCTGAAATTCCTTTTTTATGAAACTGACGCGCAGCACTTAATCCTGAAATTCCTCCGCCAACGATTAAATATGGAATCTCAATTTTTTTGGTGGGTTTAGGAAAATCTTTAATCCATAAACGATGTCCAAGCAAATGTTTTGTACCCGATAAACGAATCATCAAAACCGCAATTTTATCCGAACAAAACTGCAGAAACGGAACCGCAATTAAAGCCGTTCCTACTATTTTTATAAAACTCCTTCTGGATTTATTGCAGTTTTCCCCACTCTTCATCAAAATAGCGTACTAAAATCTGGTTATCTAAACGATTGATTTCGATTTGGTTTGAAATCATATCGTTGGTAAAATAATTGAAGCGGTCGAATTGGTAATTGTAAAATCGCAATCCGTCAGCTTTTCGGTTTACGGAATTAAAAGTCGTTCCAAAACCATTTATGGCAATCGTATAACCCCATTCTCCAAACGACGGAACATAGGCATGATAAGCATCTACCTGAGGAAAAACCTGCATGACTGTTTTATTGATACACCAAAAAGATTTCGGTGCAAAATAAGGCGATGTAGTTTGTATTACAACGGCTGCGTCAGGTTTTAAAATGGTTTTTATGGTTTGATAAAAATTAAGAGAATACAATTTCCCCAAACTATAATTAGAAGGATCCGGAAAATCGATTATCGCAACATCGTACTTTTCTTTACAGCTTTTCGCCCAAATATAAGCGTCGGTATTAATTACGGTAACTTTAGGATTATTCAACGAATTTTGATTGAAATTCGTCAACACCGAATTGGTTTTGAACAACTTGGTCATTCCTTCGTCCAAATCGACCAAAGTTACTTTCTTAACGTATTTATATTTCAGGATTTCACGAACGGCAAGCCCGTCTCCGCCACCTAAAACCAAAACATTTTCAACGCTTTTTGCCATCGACATAGCAGGATGAACCAAAGCTTCGTGATAACGATATTCGTCTGCAGAACTAAATTGTAAGTTGTTATTCAAATAAAGCCTGTAATCGCTCTTATTATGCGTTAAAACGATACGCTGATACGGTGTCGAATTGGTATAAATGATATTTTCTCCGTACAATTTCCCTTCTGAATACGCGAGAATATCATTCGAAAAAATAAAAACAGTCAATAATAACAAAAAAGAGAAAACAGCTTTTGCTCTTAATAAAGACGGTTTCTTTAATTCTCTTTTCAACAAAAAACACAAAGCAATGGCAATACTCACATTGATCATTCCGAAGAAAAGAGAAGTTCCCATAATGCCCAATTTTGGCACTAAAACCAATGGAAATAAGATCGATGCCAAAAGTGCTCCGATATAATCAAACGTAAAAACATTCGAAACCAGATCTTTGAACTCGACCCTGTCTTTTAAAATATTCATTAAAAGCGGAATCTCCAATCCAACCAAAAAACCGGTTACAAAAACAAATAAATATAAAATGAACTGAAAAGAGCCCACACTTTCAAACAGCAAAAACAAAACCACTGAACTTAAACCGCCGATAAGTCCAACCAGAATTTCGATTTCTACAAAAGTATTGAGCAGATTCTTATTGAAAAACTTCGAAAAAAAAGAGCCTATACCCATCGAAAACAGGTACACGCCAATAATAAATGAAAACTGTTTTACCGAATCGCCTAATAAATAACTCGCCAAAGTTCCCGCAACCAATTCATAAATAAGACCGCAAGTGGCAATTATAAATACAGCAAAAAGTAAAAGAAATTCAAACCTAAGAAACTTTTTACCCATGAATTGCGGCACTAATAATCATGGAAATTCCAATGATAAACGCTGCCAAAACAATCGCAACAGCAACATTACTTTTTTCTGTAACTTCTTTCCAGGTATTTTCCGGAGTCAGTTTTTCGATAATAAAATAGCCTACTAACAAAATGGCAATTCCTAAAATAGAATAGATAATCGAATTTACTATTGGCTGAGCGTGAATTAATTCCATAATTGATTTTTTTTTATTTGTGGTAAAAATGGTTATAAGAGGAACGGCTTCCTGATGTTGTTGGTCTGTATTTTTCTGTAGTTTCGCAATCACAAATTCGGTTTCCGGCAAGAGCAAAGTACATATAAACTCCAAAGCAAAAGAATCCTATTGCTAATGGAGCCCAATTATTGGCAAAGAAATCAGATATTCTATTCATAGTATTTTAGTCATAAGTGGAGTAAGAACTGTCTGCCCATCTATTTCTTTCTAATTGGTTTCTGAAATATCGTATTATAAAATAGATCACAACCATCCCGATGATAACCAGCCAGACATTTCGATTCGACGGCTGATTCCAGACTACACTTACATTCATTGTACTGGTCGAAAGATCTTCAGGAGCTTTCATTGGTGTGATCGAAAGGTGGTATTTCCCTGCTTTTACACCACAGATATTAAATTTCTCGGACTGACTTCCTTCTGTCCAGGATTCTCCATCAGAAGTACCATAATAGTATTCTATGTCTTTGTTGGCATAAATTTCATCACCATTATCTTCATTAACCAAAGCGATGTTTAAGTTCGCCCATGAATTAAGGACAGCTGTCGAAACCTTAATCGTCATAGGAGCAGAAGCACCATTGAGCACAAACGACGGAGTAGTCATTTCTTTATTATTAAATTCGTTGAATTTAATCGCGCTGTTAAACACATTTTGTTCCACCTGATCTTTATAAATATACCAATTGGCTGTCAGAATCAATAAAGCGAAACAGCAGAAAATAATAGCTGTATTTCTCAAATCAAAACGAGATGGCTCAATCATACCGACTCCGGACTGATAGGGCATTGTTCTTTTTGGAAATGCTTTTTTGATAACGCTTTTTCTAACATATTCGCCGTGAAAAGCGGTTTCTATATTATTCATTTTTTCAACAGAAATAATATAGGGCGGATTTATAAATTCTGCCAAATGAATTAATCTGCTGCGAAGTTCAAAATCAAAAAAACCTTGTGCGTCTATAACCTGCGCATCCGAATGTTCATATAATTCATATCTTTCATCGTTATGATTTAGAACTTTAACGCCTTTTTTTAATGGATCAATCTTTTCCATTTCGGTAAGCATCATCCAATGCCCGTTAGAAAGAGAAAGATAAAGGAATTCCTTAGCTTCATTCTGCAATATAAATTCATTCCAGGTATAATCCGGATGAACCTTCTTCTTCAGTATGCCCGTAACCTTATACTCACTTCCATTCAAAAATCCAATATCGCCAACTTGCAGCGGATAATCCTGAAGTACATTAGTGTATTTATTTTTTCTTCGAAACTGTCCTTCGTCATCACGAGCGTATACGCTGTGGCATTTCGGACACACAAAATTGACTACTTCAAAACCAACCTCTAACTCGGTTTCTGTATTACAATCGTAACAAGGAATCTTCATATCTTATCGGTTAATTTCAAAATCTTTAATTATTTCTGCATCAAAATAAGCAACATAATCTGCCATTACAGCGCGTACTTTTTCCGAATTATCCTGAAGATAATTACACAAATAAACGTCCAAAGTCAACTGATTGTATTCCGGCCAGGTGTGTATACAAATATGTGATTCTTTAAGGCAGTATGAGATTGTAAAACTATCGTTATCAAAGTCATGCACTACCGCACCAACCTTTTCCAATTCGTATTTTTGTAGAATGGAATTAGTAACAGCAACAAAACCACCGCTGTTAGTTAGCTTCGAAATTTCGTCGACATGTAAAGTGACCAGTTTATGCAATCCTGGCGAATAAGGAGGTAAATCCATCAAGTTATTTATATTACACAAAGGCCAAATATATAATATTTCCAGAATAAAATAATGTGGGAAACCGTATTTAAGAACAACTTTTCAGGACTATGTCTTTATATTTTTTTCTTTTTTTAAGAAGCAGAAAAACTCTTTTTCAAAAAACTTTTAGTCCCGCTATCCGTTATATCTTTTGTTCTGAACCCCAGAACAAAAGGATATCACTTCTATCGGGGCTAGAGTAGACGTTTTCGTTTCTATTTGTAGTTTTCAAAATCAACTTCAACTTTTTCAAAAAAACAAAAGCCCCGCAATTTTACTAATGCGGGGCTTTTGTTTTTTATCTCTTAGTTTAACGAAAGAAGTATCTTCAAATTTATTTAGACAATAAATTAATAAACTTATTGACAAGCTGTCTTGCTATACTTTGCAGATTTATCTTTTGACCAATCAGAGTTTAAAGCTTTATTTGCATCCACTTGTATGCATTGAAGTCCTGGATTTCCTTCAACCTCAAAATATCTTAATATTTTATTGTTACCATTTTGAGCATTTAATTTCACTAATTTATTGTTCTTACAATCTAAATAAGTTAATGCTGTATTTTTACTGGCATCCAATGTAGTTAATTGATTTCCAAAACATCTTAATACAGTAAGTGCAGTATTCTGTGTTACATCTAAAGTTGTTATATCATTTCGGTTACACCATACAATATTCAAAGAAAGATTTTTACTTAAATCTAAAACCGTCAATTTATTGTCTTCAGATTGCAATTCAGTCAAAGAAGGATTTTTGCTTAAATCTAAAGTTCCTAATGGATTTGAAGTAGTGTATAAAGTACCTAAAGCAGTGTTTTTACTAAGGTCTAAAACACTAATTTGATTATATCTGCAGTCTAAAGTTGTAAGCAGAGGATTTTTTCTAACATCTAACTTCGTTAGTTGATTCTGTGCACATCTTAAATCAGTCAACGCTACAAAATCTTGCAATCCTGTTAAATCCGTAATGCTTTTATTTGAAAGGTCTAAATAAGTAACCTTAGAAATATTTGCCGTTAATACTTTGTGGTCAATACTGCCCGAGTCATAACCTAAATTAATTAAGATTTGTTCGAATTTTTCATCGGGAATAGACGTGTATTCTCCAATCACGCTGGTTGAATCTTTAACATCTTTACCCATTGCTGCAATACCAATAAGAAAAAGGCCTATATGAATCCCATAAACAGCAATTTTCGAAATATTTAATCGTAATATTCTTTTCATAAACTTTTCTATTTATATTTTTTATTAAAATTCTTACGCAAAAATATAAAAAAAGTTAGAACTCTTTACTAGCAGAGAGGAAGGGATTCGAACGCTCGGTAGATGTTATAAAAGCCAAAATGCGCTCAGGAAAAAATTATCGTTAGAGCAGAAAACTTGAAAGTTTGCAGAAAATCAAACATAAAAGTTTCGTTTTCAGCACCGCTAAAAATATCTATTAAAAGGTCTTTGGATTGATAACCGGGACGAAAATGGTATTTATACATCTGCTCTTTTTAAACCTAAAACTATTGAATCCTTTTGTAATGATAACCTAAATTATAATCCGAACCTGCCCAAAAAAGAAACAAAATAGCGCCCGAATTATCATAAGCATAATTAACCAGAAGTCCGTCATCTTTCGCCAGTCCGATTCGGGTTTTGTAATTGGTATAACCTCCCGCAAGATACGGAATACCATTTCGCTTTAAATATCTATTGTCAAGATAGAAAAGTCCATTTTTTAGTTTTCCTCCCACTTCAAAACTTTCTATTTCTACATTATCTTTTTTCGTGGTAAACTTTAATTTATTTCCACTAACAAAATTTATATCAACAAAATAACTTCCAAAACCATCCTGTTTTGTCTCTTTAAACGAAACAAAATAGTTTAAATCACTTACCCTAGAATCTTGAGAATTTATCAATTCCGCACTTCCTTTTTCGTTATATCGTAAATCAGGAAACAATTCATAAGTTCCTTCCAATTTCGACAAATCATTCTCTGATAAATTCTCCTTGTTATTTTTGACCATTTTGTCCGAAAACGAGGCACAGGAAGAAAAAAGGAAAAAGCTTAAAAAGGCATATAATATTGATTTCATACTCTTTAAAATAAGATTATACTACCAATTTAGAGTTTATTTTTCAATAATCAATCGTTCTTTTAATAATTGTATTTTTTACAGTTTGTAGTTTTTTTATTGCAAACTATTTTTTATTTTGGTAAAAGTCAAAATATATTTTTAGTATATCTCTTTTTTTTCAACAGTGAAAAAATTACCTAAATCAAGAACTTTAGTTATGAAAAATAAAATTTTAATTTCATTAAACTTACTATTACTAATGAGCTGTAGCCCAAAATCACAGGATTTATCCACTATAGATTTCAACAAAAGTGCCGAAACCTATCTCGACGGACTTTCCTTTTCTTCCAAAACAGAACAAAAAGGACATTACGAAGCCGTTGTTAACGGAGAAGACGCGAGTTTAAATTTAGTAGACAAAGGAGAAAAATCTACCAATTATGTCTTTATGGACGAAAAAAACACCACACAGCTTAACTACGGAGGAATACCAATAAATGATGTTATGGGCGCTGCTATAAGTGTTTATGATAACAAGATCGCCTTTATGAGAATCAACCCAAAAAACGATCAAAGTTTTACGCTTTTAGATGTGCTTAAGAAAAAGCTGGGCAATCCAACCGAAATTGTAAAGAGCGAAAATACGCCTTATGACGAAATAGATAAATCGCAAAAACTTCTTTTGGACAAACTGCCTAACGAAACCAAAAAGATAAAAGATGATTTAGATGATTATTATATTACGTATCCCGAGCATTTTATCTGGAGTAAAGGCGATATCATTTATCAACTAACATTTTCTCCAACCGGAAATTATGTGAGCAGTCAGCTGGTTGTGATTTCGAAAAAAGCATTCAAAGACAGAATTATTATGGGGTATCATGCCCCAGATAAGGATCCTGTTTTAGCGAAGTATCTCAATTAAAAAAAAACAATATTAAGCTGTTTCAAAAAAACAACATATTTGAGCAGCTTCAATGTTTATAAAAAAATCTCCAAAAAACTCCAGCGGGGTAAAATATTTATAGAATTTTAGTAATATATTGAAAGAAGCTCCAGCGGAGCGATATATTTTTTACGATTTATAATATATGTCGCTCGCTGGAGCTTTATTGCCGATGATTATGCGATCTCTATAAATATTGAGCTTCTCCGAAGCTTGCGAAACCATAGACGAAGAAAAACTAAAAGAAGTAGTAAAAGCTCAGGGAATAACCGTTGAAGCCATTATTTGGAAAAGTTGTTGAAAGGGAATTAAAACCTTTTTTAAAATATAATTGTAGAAAAGAGATCTTGAAAATTCGAGATCTCTTTTTTTATGAATAAAATTGAAAACTGACATCTTCAAAATGGGATTTAAAAATAACCTCTGAAAATAATTATTAAGCCGGTCAGGCAGATTACTCCTTAACGCAAAGAATCTTAATTTCATTTTATCCATAAGTTAAGACAAGGAACGTGAATTATAAATTTTCAACAAAACAACGCAACCATTTCACAACATCGCTATCTAATTAAAATACAGTGCATTATTTCTTTAATTTTGTAAACCATAAAACCTAAATAAATGAAAAACCTAATTTTAATTGCGGCTTTATTTCTACTTGTCAGCTGTTCCAATGACGACGACAACGCAAGTGGAGGTATGACAATTACAACGGTGGGACAAGGAAATTTACAAAACCCGTCTATCAAACAAGCCAATATGGTAATTACTAATAAAATTGCCTGGGAGGCCTTAAAGGCAAAAATGATGGAATCTGATAAAAATACTACCGAAAAATCTCTAAAAGAAAAAGATATTGATTTTTCTAAATTCAATATTATCGCCGTTTTTTACAGACAAAACAGCAACAGTGCAACCTCTATAGATATTACAAAAGCCACAATGTACTCAAACAAAATTGTCATCAGAGTAGAAAACCTTAAAGTTAGTTTCATACTAAATATTGCACAACCTTTTCATATTGTAAAAATTCCAAAATCTTCAAAAAATATTGTTTTCGAAGAAATAAAAAATCCTTTCTACTCAAAATAAACCTGTTTTTATTAAAGTCTATTTTTATCTAAATAATTTAAAAATGAAAAAACTAATTTTAATTGCGACTTTATTTTTACTTGTCAGCTGTTCCAGCGACGACGACAACGCGAGTGGAGATATTACAATTACATCTGTCGGACAAGGAAGTTTATCCTCTTCAACTATTGAACAAAAAAACATTGTAATTACGAATAAAATTACCTGGGAAGCCTTAAAGGCAAAAATGAATGAATATAACAAGAATACTACCGAATATTATTTCAAAGAAACCGATATTGATTTTTCTAAATTCAATATTATTGCCGCTTTTTACAAACAACACAGCAATAGTTCAACATCGATAGATATTACAAAAGCCACAATACGTTCAGGTACAATTTTCGTACAGGTAGAAAACCTGAAAGTTGGCATCACAAATGATGTTGCACAGCCCTTTCATATTGTGAAAATTCCAAAATCCTCAAAAAATATCCTTTTTGAAAAAATAAAAAATCCTCTGTTGCCCGAATAAAGCTGTTTTTTGTTAAGTGTATTTTTATCTAATAATTTATCAATGTCTGGTTCAAGTTGAAAAGGATAAAAATGAATATTTGGAGAAGTAACTGAAAGAGAAGTAAGACCTTATTAGTTTACATGAAAAAATAAAAAAACCGTAATTTCAATTAAATTGAAATTGCGGTTTTTTTGGTTGACAAGACTCATATTACTGTCATTATTTAAGTTTGTCCAGATTTATATTACCTAATAGTGATTTTATTTGTGTTATAGCAATAGTATTCAGTTGCTCTAAACGTTTGCTTTGACCAATGCCTTTGTTTATTAATACCGCATTTATACTTTCTAAGTTACTAAGTACAACTAATTGTTCTATTGTGGCTTCATCTCTTATATTTCCTGTTGCATCAGGATTCTCAACACGCCATTGCTTTGCTGTTTTTCCAAATAGTGCTACATTTAGTAAATCTGCTTCATCTGCATATATAAAATTTATTTTTTCTTTAGTAAGCAATTGAGGAATCAAATTCTCTTTTATGGCATCAGTATGTATTTTATAATTTACTTTTGCCAATGTTCGCTGTAAATTCCATGTAAGATTCAGTCTTTCATTTTCTTCTTCCTTAAGTCTTTGAAATTCTTTTACCAACAATAGTTGAAACCTAGGACTAATCCACATCCCAAAATGAAAGGCTATGTCTTTATGCCCATAAGTTCCGCCATATCGTCCGGCGGTTGCAGTAAGTCCTATTGCTCCTGTAATCGCAATCCAATGTTTTACCGAAAGCACAAAATTATTACTGCCCGCTTCATTTTTAATTATACCGAATTCGGTATAATTAAAATTTGGATTGTACAATGCTTCCCATTCTCCAAGATATTCAATTGTACTTTTAAGGCTTAACCATTTTATAATTACAACTTCTTGCAATTGACTGCGTGCCATATCAGTTAAGGAAATATATTCATCCTTACCATCTTTTGATAAAATAGTAATTTGAGTTCCTTCAACATTTATACTTTTTCCTTTTGCCATTCCTTTTTAATAAAATCATTTATGCTTCTCAAAGCTTAATAATAACAACTTAATAGATTTAACAAATTGTAAAAAGTTAATAAAAAAACCTCGAAATATACATTTCGAGGTTTGGTATTATTTTAAATAAAAATTTGCAGAGAAGAAGGGATTCGAACCCTCGATACAGTTACCCATATACTAGCTTTCCAGGCTAGCTCCTTAAACCACTCGGACACCTCTCTATTTTGGTCTGCAAAGAACAAAAAAAAAATTGAGTTATACAACGTAAATTTTAAGATTCATTGATGCTTTTACTAAATTCTTCCATAAACAGTTTTACAGCCTTCTTTTGGTAACTTCCAATTGTGAGCATAAACGAATCCCTTTTAGTCACAACGCCCGTAATTTGAATGGCTTTTAGACTGTGCTCCCAGCCTTTTAATGCTTTTTCGGCTACTATTGTTGCCCAGTCGCTGTTTTCTACCATTTGCAGTAAGGCATTAATGGAATTTAGTTCTATCGAAATCTTCGGTTTCATGTGATGTTTTACAAACAATATTTCTACATATTCTCTGGAATTTGATCCTTTTCCGGGAAGAATCAACGGTACTTCTTCTATTTTCTTAAAAGGTATTTTTTCTAAAGAAGCCAAAGAATTTGTTTTTGCAACCGCCATTACCATATTAGAAGTAAACAAAGGCACTTTTTGAATTGGGGGCCCAATCTCATGCGATGAAATAACTAATACCAAATCCAATTCATTATTAATTAGTTTTTGTTCTAAGGATTCTGTGGTACCATAATCAACTATGATTCTTAAATTTTGATATCTTTTGGCAAAGGTATTCACAACAGGCAGCACCAATAATCCGAAAATATAGGTTACGCCTATTCGCAGTTCGCCGCCAATCATTTCGTTTAAATCTTCAATTGCCTGTTTTCCGTTTTCTACATTTTCTACTACTTTTTTGGCGTGAATCAAAAAAACCGAACCCGCTTCTGTCAATTGTACTTTCTTACCAATTCGCTTAAACAAAGGCATGCCGAGTTCTTCTTCCAGTTTTTTTATTTGCTGCGAAAGCCCCGATTGTGTTACAAAACATAATTCGGCTGCTTTGGTAAAGTGCAAAACCTCAGCCGTTTTGATAAAATATTCCAATTGATAGATTTCCATATTGATAAGTTTTACTACTTATTATCAGTAAAATTATTAATTTTTCTAATGAAATCATAATCCCGACCTTTGTATCAAATAATTAAGATCATGTTTAAAGCCTTAAAATCTAAAAATTTCAAATTGTTCTTTTACGGACAATCTGTTTCAGTAATCGGAACCTGGATGCAAAAAACAGCCGTGAGCTGGATGGTGTACAGTATAACGGGATCTGTTTTTCTCTTGGGATTGGCAACTTTTTTAAGTATGATTCCGTCTCTTTTTCTGGCGCCTTTGGCAGGAAGTATAATCGGACGTTACGACAGACATAAAACATTATTGTTTCTGCAATCTCTTGCTATGCTTCAGGCAGGAACTTTAGCCTTGCTGATTTATCTTAAAATATACAATATCAACTTCATATTGGCATTAAGTTTAATTCAGGGAATCATCAATGCTTTTGATATGACCTGCCGTCAAACCATGATGATTGATATTGTCGACAATAAAGAAGATCTTCCGAATGCCGTAGCGCTGAATTCTACCATGAACAACTTTGCCAGAATTGCAGGTCCGGCGCTTGCGGGAATTATTCTGCACCAATACGGCGAAGACATCTGTTTTATTGGAAACTTTTTAAGTTACATTCCTGTTTTGATTTCGCTATTGCTAATGAAAATTACTCCTCATATTAAAGCTGAAAATAAACTGAATATGCTGGACGATCTTATCGAAGGACTGGATTATGTCAAAAAAGAAACCGAAATGGCAAGAATGCTTCTGATGTTAACCTGCAGCAGTTTGTTCGTAATTTCTTTTAATACGCTGATGCCGGTTTTTGCGAAAGACATTTTTAGCGGAAACGCCGAAACTTTCAGCTGGTTTGAAAGTGCCGCCGGAATTGGTTCTGTTTTATCTGCCGTTTATTTAGCCAATTTAAAATCAGCTGAAAATATGGGGAAACTGATGATTGCTGCGAGTTTACTTTTAGGTTTCAGCGTTATTATTCTGGCCATTTCCAGCAATATTACAATTGCTCTGATTTGCATGACTTTAAGCGGAATCGGAATGATGGGACAAACTTCATCCATCAATATTTATATCCAGACACACAGTATTGTTAGTATGCGTTCCAGAAGTATCAGTTATTTTATGATGGCATATCAGGGAATGATTCCTGTTGGAAGTTTAATAATCGGATATGTTTCTCACTCACTTGGTGTAAGAACTACGGTTGCCATTCAGGGAATTATTTGTATTCTTTCTGTGATTGTTTATGTGTATTATATAAAACATAAAACTACTGAGGAATTGGAGACTTGTCCGGTTGAGTATAAAAACTCTAAATTTTAGAGGAAATTCAAATAAAAAAAATCCCAAATTCTAATTATCCGCAATCTTGGAGGAACGAGAAATCACACGCGGGATTCTACAAAGATTGGCGACATACTTTGCGGAGTTTCTTGTGTGATTTCTCGTTCCTAAATGACAAACTGGAACGGTTAAACGAAATTCTCAATAAAAAAAATCCCAAATTCCAAAACTAAAGTATGGAATTTGGGATTTAAAAATATTGTTATTTGAATTTAAGAGATTTCCCCTCTTAGAGCCGTTTCAAAAATATCTTTAAACTCGTTTTGTGGAATCTTATGCCCAAGCAAATACATTAATTTTGTAATCGCTGCTTCTGTAGTAATGTCTTTTCCAGAAATAACGCCAAGCGATTTTAAGGCTGTACTAGTTTCGTATTGTCCCATGTTTACACTTCCGCCTGAACATTGCGTTACATTTACGATATGCATTCCCGATTTGATGGCTTTTTCTATTAAACTCAAGAACCAGTCTTCGGTTGGAGCGTTTCCGGAACCATACGTTTCCAGAATAATTCCTCGTAAACCTTTTGTAGAAAGGATTGAAGCCAAAACGATTTCGCTCATTCCCGGGAACATTTTTATAATCGCAACATGATTGTCTAAATTCTTATGAACAATCAGTTTTGCATCTTTGTTTATTGGAAGAAATAAATGTTTATTCAATTTTAAATGCACACCGGATTCTACCAATTCAGGATAATTTGGTGCTGTAAAAGCTCTGAAATGTTCTGCATTTACTTTTGAAGTTCTGTTTCCGCGGTATAATTTATACTCAAAATACAAACATACTTCTGTAATAACAGGCTTTCCGTTTTCCTGAAGAGAAGCAATCTGAATCGCTGTTATCAGGTTTTCCTTAGCATCAGTACGCAAATCTCCAATCGGTAATTGCGAACCTGTAAACACTACAGGTTTTGACAAATTCTCCAACATAAAACTCAATGCTGAAGCTGAATATGACATTGTATCTGAACCGTGAAGTACCACAAATCCGTCAAAAGAAGCGTAACTTTCCTCGATAATAGTGGCAATTTTTGTCCACATTTCGGGATTCATATTGGAAGAATCTATTGGATGTTCGAATGAAATGGATTCGATTTCACAATCCAATTGTTTGATTTCAGGAATTTTCTGAATTAATTTACCAAAATTAAAAGCTTTCAAAGCTCCTGTTTCAAAATCTTTGCTCATACCGATAGTTCCTCCGGTATAAATCAATAATATTTTAGCTTTAGATGACATCTTGGTATTTTAATTTATTGACAACCGGATTGGCATACATAGCCAAAAACCCTTGTCTAGTCACAGGATTATCGCTTCCGATACGCATTTCTAAACGACGCTCAAAAAGAGATTTTTCACTCTCTTTATACTTGTCTGCAAACCGGTCTGTTTCGTTTAAAATATCGTAAGCAATAAAATTAGTTGGCCATAATTGATAGTTTTTCAGAATAACATCATCGATAGTTTGTGCCAATGCCAAAACCTGTTTGTTTGCATTGTCATTTTCGGCTACAATCTGATCAATTTCTGTATCCAGAACATCTCCGACAGAAATATGGATTCTTTTTTTAGTTCCCATGATACCGCTGATGATATTCATGAAATCTTCGTTTTTATCTTTTACGTAAACCTCATTGTTCGCTTCTGCCATTAATTGCGGCATTTTCAAAACATCAGTCGGATCGTATTCGTATGAAATGGAAACCGGAACTACTTTTAATTTCTTAAAATAATCCATTAAGTTTTCTTCATCAGAAGCCATTCCGATCATTTTTAAAACTCCCGGATTGGTTTCATCGTTTCCGTCTTTTGTTCTTCCTTCTTTTTGGGCAATCCAAACCGAACGATTTTCGCGAAGCAATAATTGTCCCATATATTCTGAAAGAAGTTTAGAACTTTGCAGCATTTCGCGAGGCGTTAATCCTCTTAAAACTAAAAAGTTTCGGTTCAGTTTTGCTAAAGTTGCCAGGAAAGCTTTCTTAACCAGATTATCTCCAATTGCAGATGCTGTCATGACCAAACCATGTTCAAACAAACATACATTTAATAGCGTTGTATCTAAAAGAATATCTCTATGATTCGATATAAATAAGTAAGAAGTATTAGGTTCTAATTTTTCAAAACCAGAAGTCGTCAAGCCTTCAGAACTTTTTTCTAAAACCTTCTGAATCGTATTATAAATAAAGTTGCATTGAAAATCACGAATCGAATGTGTTTTCTTTAATTGTTCCTTCCAAACCTCATCTTCTATATCCGGAAAAGTAAAGTTCATCATGGTTTTCATCATCGGATGATTGACAACACCATGAAGTGCTTCATTTATTTCAGAATCATAAAAAGGTCGAATGGCATCAAATTTCTGCATTATTTATATTGATTTTAAGTGGGCAAAAGAACAAAAAAAAAATTATATTAAAGTAACGAATAGATTAAATCCCGAAAACCTCCTTCGAATTCCGGGTTGTTATCGTTGCTATTTCCTCTTCAGAAACTTCGTAAATCGTTGCCAGTTTTGAAATTACATTCACTAAATAACTACTTTCATTACGTTTTCCTCGATATGGAATTGGTGCTAAATAAGGAGAATCTGTCTCCAAAACGATATGCTTTAAATCGATTTGATTTAAAAACTGATCGATTTTTCCATTCTTAAAAGTAACAACACCGCCGATTCCTAATTTCATATTATAAGAAATAGCTTGCAAAGCCTGTTCTAAAGTTCCGGAAAAACAATGAAAAATCCCAAACAAATCTTCTGATTTTTCTTCTTCCAGTACTTCAAAAATCTCATCAAAGGCTTCACGGCAATGAATTACAATAGGTAATTTGTATTGTTTCGCCAACTGAATTTGTTTCTTAAAAGCAATCTGCTGTTCCTTTAAATGTGTTTTATCCCAATACAAATCGATTCCGATTTCACCTACAGCATAGAATTTTCTTTTTGCCAGTTCATTTTCAACGTGCGTCAATTCTTCCAGATAATTATCTTTCACGTAAGTGGGATGTAACCCCATCATTAAGAATACGTTATCCGGATAATTTTTCTCTAAATCGTACATAGACTGCGTTGCGGCAGCATCGATTGCAGGAATAAAAAAACGGGTCACTCCGGCATCAATGGCACGCTGAATCATTTCGTCACGATCCTGATCAAATTCTTCAGAATATAAGTGCGTGTGGGTATCGGTAATAATGGATGTTGAATTCAATGGTATAAATTTAAAGCGGTCAAAAATACGACAATATTAAAAGAATACCAATTTTGTAGAGATTACGGGACGCGGATTTGACTGATTCACTTTGTGAAACCGCGGATAAAAACGGATTTCTTTATTTTCATTTTAAGAAATTACGCTTAAAAAGAAAAACCTTTGTCAAAGTTGAAACTTTGACAAAGGTCGCTGTAAATTCTCTTTCGAATATTTTATCCTCTTAAGGAACGAAGAATCTCAAAAGTAGTATCGCAAAGAAAACCCCCATTTTTTCTGACGATCAACTAATGTGATCCTTCGTTCCTTAAAACGACAAACTGAATTAATAATATTATTTACCCGTTTCAACAAACAATAAAGCACGGTCTAAAACCTCATCTCTTCCTTCCTGAATGCCTTTAATTGTTGGCTTTACTTCAATATCAGGAACTATGCCAATTCTTTGGGTTTCGCGCTTATCTGGGTAATAAACGCCAATTCCTGAAAATAATGTACGAAATCCTTTAAACTCAAATACAGAAATATTACCATCTGCTCCTGAAGTCTGACTTCCAATGATAGTCGTATTCCCCGAAGCTCGAAAACACATTGCTGTCCATTCTGCGTGGCTCTGCGTTTTCTCATTCAATAAAACAACTACTTTTCCTTTATAATTATCCTTATTGTCAGATCCGCTTGAAGTGCCTTCATTGTTCCATTTAAATCTGCCTGGATAACTTAAATCCGGAATAGTATAAATGGCAAATTTATTTTCCTGAGGGCTTATAAAATTTGATATTTCTATGGCAGTGCCTTTAGGATAATTTCTAACATCAAAAACTATTGCTTTAGTGTTTTTTAGTAGTTCAATCATATCGGGAATATTTCTGTCTGTTATGATTCCCATGTCAACATAGCCAATATTATTATCTAATAATTTGAATCTCTCTCTCTTTTTCTTTGCCCCTTTTTTAAATTCATTTCGGTGAGAATCATGATAATCGTGCCATATCATCGTTTTGGTTCGATATTCTCCATTTTTAAGAAACTCTACTTTAACGGTATCCGATTTACTTATTAAAATTCCCTGAACTATCTTATCCAGATATTTGGCATTATTAGAAGCACTAACAAGATTCTTCTTTTCTGCAATAATATCTTTGATTGTTTGATTGTTTATTTTAGTAATAACGTCTCCTACTTTTATATTATCAGCTTGTGCCAGACTATCCGCCAAAATTTCTGTGATTACTACTTTATCATCAATTATTTTTCCATTAGCAGGAAAAAAATACGAAGGTTTGGAACCTGCCGCTGAAGAATATAAATATACTTCTGTATGACTGTCATCGACCTTAAAGGCTAATTCTGCCATTATTTTATAAAAATCATCGTGATTGTTCGCTTCGATGGCAAGAGGTATTACTTTTTCTAGAGTTGTATCCCACTTTTGATCTGTTTGGTATTTATATGGGAAAAAATATTCTACTAAATTCCAATACATGAATACCATTCGAAGTTTTGAATCCTTATTATTAAAATCTGGATCTTCAGAACTTTCATTTCTTATGCCAATATTTCCAACATATTCCATAGCATAAACATAAAATTGTTCGCCCTGAAACCTGTTTTCTTCAATAAATTTCAATTTCTTCGAAAGTTTTTTAGAAAACAGCTTATTATTAAACCAACTTAAATCAAAGTTTTTATCAAAATATTCTACATCTTTTGGCGCAGGAATTGGCGCAATTTCTTTTACTGGACCAAGCTCATCGATCCAATTTTCCAGAATTAAGGAGAACTCTTCTTTGGTTTGTGCTTTTTCTATTTTAGGTAATTTCTCCAAAAGCTGATTGTCCCAATTGACTTCTCCATTGGCTACTTTCGTATGGTAGTATTTTAGAAATCCCCAAACTTTACAAGTTGCTGCAAGTTTTTCGGTTTCGGTAATTTTAGCTGCGCTAAAAATGGTTTGAGAAAAAATGATAAAAAGAAACAGTGTAATTTTTTTCATTAATTAATCCGGTTAGGTTTTAAATAGTTTTTGGAGCAATTTCTTATAAAAAGAAAATCGAATTTAGAACTAAAATTCCAAATTCGATTGAGGTTTCACGTAAAGACCGTATTTTTTTATCGATCTTGCTAAATTTTAACTAATTTAACTCTTCCAACAGCTGTTCTACATCGTCATAATCTTCAAAATCCTGAGAAATAGTCTGTAGAATTTCCTGACATTCTTTATATTTTCCTTGTTTTAATTTAGACAATGCCATATTCCATTTTGCCTTTTCTTTAAAAACAGAATTTCCTGCTTCTAACTCTCTAAAAATAGTTTCGGCTTTTACATATTTTCCCACCTGCAGTAACGAAACACCATAGAAATACTTAATTTCTTCGGAATTATTTTCTTTTAAAATAGCTTCAAAAAACGGTATTGCTTTCTCATATCTTTTGCCATTAAAATTATCCTCAGCCTTTTTCAAAGTTTCTTCAGAAACGCCTCTTTCTGTAAAATAAGCACTTTCCGGATGGTTGTAATCTTCAAAATTTGGATAATGTTTATAGTCAAAGAAAAACAGTCCAAACATAATGGCGACGGAAGCCGCTGCCGCAAAATACCAAGGTTTAAGCGAAACTACTTTGTTTTTCTTTTTATGGAAATATTTATCTGAGATTCGGCTTAGGTTTTCTTTGTAAGCTTCCCGCTCCGTTTCTATTCCGAATTTATTATCTAATTGAAAATGCATTTCTTTGAAACTTTCAAATGCCGATGCCAATTCCGGATCTTCATTTAATTGTTTCTCAAAATTGCTTCTTTCATCAACGGTCAGTTCGCCCTGAAGATATTGATCAAATAATATATAGCGTTCTTCGTTCATGATTAATTGTTTTTTAAAGAGTTAAAATTTTTCGCTTCCTGAATCCACTGCGTTAACTGACCAACACATAATGATTTCTTTTTTCGAACATAACCGTAAGTCACATTGAGTTTTTCGGCTACTTCTTCCATCGATTTTAAGCTGAAACTGAGTTTTAAAACTTCCTGACATTTCTCTCCGAGTTTCTGAAACATCGTATCAAAAAGCTGTTGTTTTTCGTCAAATTCTTCTGTTTGAGCAATTAAGTCGTGTGCAGATTCATTACTAGATACCACGTTCTCATAAATTGTTACCCCTTTGTTCGATGATTTTTTAAGTTCGTTGAGCCAGCGTCTTTTGCACAACAGGAAAAAATAAGCATCAAACGGACAAGTCAGCTGAAGTTTATTGGCTTTAGCCTGATTAAAAAGCAAAATCATAATTTCCTGAATCACATCCTGAGCCTGATCTTTATCTCCTGAATTATTGGTGATAAACAAAACCACTTTGGGAGCATACTTTTTATATATCATTTCGATCACTACCGAATCATTTGCGGCAAGTCCATCGATATATTTTTGGTCAGGATGAATTTTATTTTGATCCATAGAAAAATGTTTTAACAGCTAATTTAAAAAAAGAATCTCAAAAATTTTCAAAAACAAGGGGTAACAATAATTCCGTGAATTGTATATAACGAAACAGAAGTCTTTTAAAAACCTTTAAAAAATTAAAAGAAATGGAAAGTTACCAATTTGTAAATGAGAAAAACCTGGACAGATTCTACGAGATTATTGCTGCCAAAACACGCAATGGTTTTGTAATTACAGAACATAATGAAAAACTGCCTTATGTGGTTTTATCCAAAGAAAAAAAAGCAATAAACCATGCACTTCATTTATTCATCAGCTGTATGACTTTAGGATTTTGGTTAATTATCTGGATTTACCTGATTCTAAATTTCTCCCGTAAAAAAGATATTCTGGTAGCCGTTGACGAAGACGGAAATCTCTTTGAAGACAAATGCCTTTCTGTTTAAATAAAAAATATGACTATCCATTACTCATAAAAACAGGGCATCAATTATACAGACTTTCATAATAATCTGTCTAATCAAACGCGGATTAGACAGATTCGCCAAAGCGAAGACGCGGATTAAGACGGATTTTTTCATTAATCTATCTAAAAAAATTAAGTTGTAAATCTGTCTTAATCCGTGTTTTTACGAAGTAAATCTGTTTTATCCGCGTCATATATATCCTTTAGTGAATTATTAGTTCGTTTAGCGAATTGTCATTTGAAAAAAAATCAAAAATAAGGGGTAACAATTTTTTAAGCCAATTGATATAACGATATAAAAGCCTAAAAAATAATTTTTGAAAACAAGGGTAACAAAATCAAACCCAAATTGATTTAACTAAAAATTAATTAACCAAATCTGAAAACCACTTGAAACAATCAAGCCAGATTTATAAAAACTAGAAATTATGAAAACAAATTTTAAAAAGATCGGACTTTTAATATTAGCAATGACAACTTTCGCAAGTTGCAACGATACAGACGGAGATGATATAAAACTTTCTCCTCCAACAGCTGCCGCTTTTAAAAGTATTAGCGAAAAAGGAGTAAAAAGAAACACTCAAAATTTTACCATGACAGCAGGAAACGGAGTCGTTACTCTAACATCCGCAAAGGGTGTCAAGCTTTACATTAACGGAGATTGTTTAACTAAAAACGGAACTCCTGTTACGGGACAAGTAGATATCGAATTTATCGAACTTTTTGATAAAGGAAATATGTTAGTGACTAACAAACCAACAATGGGAATTATGCCTGATGGAAAGAAAAATCTTTTGATTTCTGGAGGAGAATTCTTCATCAAAGCAACTCAGGGGGGAGTCGAATTACAGACCTCATGCTACATGAACATGACTGTTCCAACAGCATTAACGAATGGTTACGATAATTTAATGACTTTATGGACTGGAGTTATTGATGAAGATGGCGAACTGGCTTGGAAAGATGCCAGAGCAAATGCCGATGGAACTGGCGGAAAAGGCGGTGTTCAAGGAGAAGGAAACAATTATTATGTAACTTTTGGAAACTTTGGATGGACAAACGTTGACCGTTTCTACAGTGATCCGAGACCAAAAACTACTATTTTGGTAGATGTTCCTGAAGGATACAACAATACCAATAGTGCTGTATATCTTTCTTATGATGGCGAAGGTATCAATGCGCTTGCTAAATTAGACACTTACACAGCCGAAGGATTATTCAGTGAACACTACGGTCAAATTCCGGTTGGTCTTGCCTGCCACATCATTTTCGCAACCGAAGACGGTGGTAACTGGAGATATGCAATCAAAGGCGTGACTACTACAGCAAATGCCGTTTATACCTTTACACTAGCCGAAACAACAGTCGGTACAGAAGCCCAGCTGGTTGCTGCAATTAATGCCATTCAGTAACTTTCAAATGCTTTTTTAAGAAAAAGTGGTGATTTGCTCATCACTTTTTTTTACATTTAATCCTGTTTGAAATTTCCCCAAGAAATTTTAAGCCTCAAAACTATCTAGTTATGAAACCACATTTGTCTGTTTTCTTTATTCTATTTTCTATTCTCTCAATAGGGCAAACCAAAGTAAAAGACACCATAACCCGAAGAGCAAATATCAGTTTTATTCAAAACGGAAATCAGGTTTCTTATAAACCCGAAACACCGCCTTTGATTCCGATTGCGGGTGCGCCAAAGCCAAGTTATTCTTATTTATGGGAATTGGGCGACGGACATTACAGCAAAGAAGCAGAACCGAAACATGTTTACAAAAAGAAAGGCACTTATACCACAAGACTTGCCGTAACGAACAATTACGACAACGGGAAACCGCCTGCGACACGTCCTAAAAAAGTGGCTGTAAATGATATTACAGATACTAATTATAAAGATATCGCTTCGATTGCCGATCAGAATGGTTTTGCAATTATCAAAAATTGTGATCCAATTCCGGAGCAGGAAATGGTAGTCGTAGTGAGTTATCAAAATCTGGAGAATTATGTTTCGAGCGGAAAGCTTTATTTGTTTTATAATGAAAAGCAGTTCAAACACAATAATTTCGAATTGAGCGATTTTAGAACTTATGCCGGCGAACGTGAAGTAAAAGAAAATCTAGTCGCTTCGGTTGATGATTTGAATGATTCGAATAATTTTCTGGCTTCCGCCGAAGGGAATTTCAAAGCCAAAAAATACCGAAATACAACCACTGAAGAAGATTTGGACGCATCGCTTTTAGATGCCAACAAAACCTATCATAATGTTTCTGTTTTAGAATTTGACGATGCTAATCCTGGCGAAACGCGAAATGTTTTTTACACTTTCAAAACCACTCCCGAAATGATTAAAGATACCAGCGCAACAGTTACCATGCGCGGTATTTTTGTTCCCAACAGAAGTTATAAAAACCATAAAGTAAAAAATCTGGAAATGGAAATTGTGACTTCTCATGATCCAAATAAAATGGGATCTAACGGAAGATTTATGAATTACAGACTGGTTCGTTTTAAAAGAGTCAATTTTAAAACCCGTTTCCAGAATAACGGCGAAGGCCCGGCAAGAAAAATTCGTTTAGAAACCGATATTCCGGATATGTTTGACAAAAAGACTTTCCAGATTGAAAGCATGTATCCCGAATGTCCGATTTGTCCAAAAGGCGAAGAACCAACTGTAAGCTGTTTGGATACGATAATAAAACAGAAACAAATCATTTTTACTTTTAAAAATATTTACCTTCCGGGAAGCGAACAAAAAAATGTTCACGAAAAAGATTCTACAAAAGGTTTTGTAAAATACTCCATGAAGTTTGGAGAAGATTTTCATAAAGTAAAAACCAAAAGTCGCACTGCTATTATTTTTGATAAAAACGAACCGATAATTACCAACTACGCCACTACCCGATTTCTGCCGGGAATTTCGATTGGTGCTAAAGCGGGTTATAATTTTTATCCTGATTTAGATAAATCAACGAGTTATTTTGTGGGAGCGACGCTCTCGCCTTTTAAATCGTATCATTTTTATTGGCAGATAGAATGGGTAAATGCTTTAAACCAATACAACAGTGCTGTAAATGTCACAGACGAATTTAACACCAATGCCAATGGAACAAGACAATTGGTGCGCACCACAACTTCTACTGAAAATAAAAATATCAATTGGGAAGTTCCGGTTTTAATTCGCTACAACATCAACAATTATATTGGCGTTGGTGCGGGAATTCAGGCGAATGTCAATGTTTCTTCTGAGCAAAATCAGACAATTAAAATAGATACTTACGAAGGCGATAAAGAGAATTTTTTAATTAGTTCGACAACTAGTTCTGACAAAGTAAAAAACAGTTTTACAGATGTAAAAACAGGCCTGTTATTTGATTTGACGGCAGGTTTTGCCAGGATTGGGCCGAGTCTCGGTGCTCGATATGTGATTAATTTTGAGCAGAATTTTAATTATTTTCAGGTATATGGAATTTGGAAGTTTTAGGTGGTTATACCGCAGAGATACGCGAAGGTTACACAGAGATACGCAAAGTTATTTTTGCTTTGTGAATCTTTGCGAAAAAAACTTTGTGAATCTCTGTGAAATTAAAAAAGCTTAATATGAACTTACATCACTTATATGGTTTTATATTCCTTTTCCTGAATCTGAATGTTTTCGGACAAAATCAGGAGGATAAAATATATAATGCTGTGGATAGTTTTACCGCAAATCCTTCCGCGGAAGCGTTACAAAATCTCAGAGATATTGAAAATAATTTTTGGAAAAGTGCAAAGCCTAAAACCAAAGACGAGTTATTGGCAATCGTTATTCTTAATTGTAATAAAGCCTATTATGAAAATCAGTTTGGACAGACTTTAAAAGCGGTAAAAAGCTATGAAAATGCCTGGATGATTTATCAGAAATACAAACTGAAGAACTATGATATTGTTGAATTCTGTTTAAAACCTTTAGGGAATTTATACACAGTTTTGGGTGATTATGAAAATGCCGAAAACACAATAAAACAATATTATTTTATTGCCAGTCAGGAGAAAAACAAAGCGCAAAAAACAGCCGCAATTCTTAATCTTTCGAATGTTTATCAAAATACGGGAAATGTTTATAAAGCAATTGAATTAATTGAAAAGACCATTCAGACTGAAAAACTTTCCAACACAGAAAAAGGTCTTTTGCTCAATAATTTAGGAACAAATTATGTTTTATCTTCTAAAAAAACCGAAGCTGAAACTTCATTTTTAAAAGCCGTTTCTCTTTTAAAAAACGATAAATCACAAACTGAAACTTTAGCAAATGCTTATAGAAATCTGGCGCAACTGAAAGTAAATGAAAATGATTTTAGAAAAGCATCGGAATATTTCGAGAAAGCCAAAACCGAATTTAATAAAACCTCTAATCGGGAACCCAGAAAGATTGGACAGTTTTACTATGAAGCTGCTTTCATTGCTTTCAGCGAAGGAAAATTAACCGAAGCTCAGGAAAATATTGAGTTTATCTTCAAAACACTTCTTTCTTCTTATTCCAGTTCAAAAAATAAACTGCCAAATCAGAATTCGCTTTATGCGGAAACCGTTTTATTGGACGCTTTAGACTTACAGGCTTTAGTATTTTTAGCTCAAAATCAGTCTAAAAATGCATTAGAAAGTTATGCTCTTTCTTTTAAAATTGAAGAAATGATCCAGTCGCTTTTGATATATGAAAATTCTAAAATTATAACACAGGTCCGAAACCGAAACCGTACCGAAAAATGTATCGAAATCTATTTTTCTCTTTATGAAAAAGAAAGAAAAATGAGTTATCTGGAAAGTGCTTTTTTACTTTCGGAACAAACTAAATCTGTTGTTTTAAAGAATCATCTTAAAAATTCTGAAACGATTTCAAGAGAAGAAAAACTCATTTTACAGCAATTGCAAAATTGGAATACTACTATTTTAAAAGAGCAACAAAAGCTGGAATTGGCTGATATTTCGAAAATTAATGAAGCTGTTAAAAAACAGAATGAATTAATGCTGCTTTTGAAAACAAAGCAAAACAAAATTGATTCAAAAAACAACACCAACTTTGATCTTGCTAAACTGTACGCCAAATTAGAAAAAGACAATGCTATACTTATTGAGTATTTTTATGGAACACACTGCATTTATAATTTCACTTTAGAAAACAATAAAATAACACTGCATAAAATTGAAACGGAAAAGAATGCTTTTCCGGAATTGCTTTCGTTTATTGGGCTTTTTAAAGATCCTTCGGCAATTACTAATAATCCAAAACAGTATAATTTCCTTGGGAATAAAGTTTACAAAAAGCTCCAAATTCCAAATCCTCAAAAGCATCAAAATTTAATTTTAATTCCCGACGGCATTTTAGCTTTTCTGCCTTTTGAAGCCTTAATCTCTGAAACTTCTAATACAAATAACTTTGTCAAGATGCATTATTTGCTGAACCAATTTGATGTTGCTTATAATAATTCGGCTGAATTTTATCTGAATTTCAATGCTCTTTCAAATGATAAACAGAACATTTTGGGTATTTTTCCAATTTTCGAAAAGACAAATTATGCACTTCGATTTTCAAAAAACGAATTGCAATCCATAAAACATAATTTTAAAGGCCAGTTTTTTGAAAACGAAAATGCCAGTTTTTTGAACTTTAAAAATAATTCGATAGGAAAATCGATTATCCATCTTAGTACACACGCTTCTTCGGGCGATTTGGAAACTCCCGCCAGTATTAAGTTTTACGATCAGGAAATCTTGTTTTCTGAACTTTATAATTTAAAACTTAATCCTGATTTAGTGGTTTTAAGTGCCTGTGAAACCGGAATTGGAAAATTATATAAAGCCGAAGGTGCCATGAGTGTTGCCAGAGGTTTTCAGTTTGCGGGAGCTCAAAATCTGTTGTTCTCTTTATGGAATGTAAACGATTATACGACTTCTGTGTTTATGGATGATTTTTACAAAGAAATTAAACATAATGGTTCTTTTGCAAAAGCGACTGCCAATGCTAAAAGAGAATTCTTAAAAGATGAAACGATTCCGAATGCTAAAAAATCTCCGTATTACTGGAGTGCTTTTGTGTATTATGGAACTACTGAAGAAAGCAAAAAACCAACAAATTATATCTTCTATATCATTAGTTTTTTGGCTGTAATTGGCTTATTTTTGGGTTTCAATCATTACAGAAATGGAAAATCTTCACAAAATTCTCAAAATCGAGAAGTACAAAAAAATAAAATTCAAAATAACTAAAACGCAACATTTACAGATCAAAGCTAAAATTAACGGTATTTCCGGAACTTTTATTTTAGATACCGGAGCATCCAACACCTGCATCGGATTTGAAAGTATTGAACGTTTTGAACTGGATGCTAAAAATTCCAAAACAAAAGCTTCAGGTGCTGGCGGAACCGGAATGAAAACACAGATTTCATCTCAAAACAAATTACAATTAGGAAGCTGGAAAAACAAAGATTTCAGCATCGTGATTTTTGATCTTTCTCATGTCAATGAGGCTTTAGAATCTTTTAAAGCCAAACCTGTTCACGGTATTATCGGTGCTGATGTTTTACTGGAAGGAAAAGCAATTATTGATTACTTTAATCATTATTTGTATCTTAAGTAGAAATTACAAATAATAACAAAGTCTTCATTTTACTGAAGACTTTGTTTGTTTTATAGGATTTCCTAATTCTCTATTTCCATTTTTGGAGCCGTATGTTTTTTCAGTGAAAAATAAGCAACAACCGTACTCAACAACATTAAAGCTCCTCCTAAAATAAACGGTGCTCCGGCAAATTTGAAAGGCGCGTCATTGTGAGTAAAAAAGTAAAATGTATTAGCCATCATTGGAGGCCCAATAATAGAAGAAGCACTCATTAAACTGGTTAATGTTCCCTGAATTTCTCCTTGCTCACTTGGTGCCACTTTACTCGCTACAACCGACTGTAATGCTGGTCCGGCAATTCCGCCAAGACAATATGGAATTAGAAAAACAAACATCATCCAGCTTTCTGTTGCAAAAGCAAATAACAGCATTCCAATTGTGTATAAAGCCAAACCGATGTAAATACTTTTTTCATTTCCTAATTTTGGATTAATGTAACGAATCAATCCTCCTTGTACAACGCCGACTAATAAACCTATTATTCCTAACGATATTCCGATCATTCTCTCATCCCAATTGAATTGGTAAATAGTGAAAAAACTCCAGTTGCTTTGTACTGCATGAGAACCTACATACAACAGAAAAATTGCCGCAATCAATCCAATTAAAGTTGGATGTTTTCTTAAGCCTAAAATGGCTCCAATTGGATTGGCACGTTTCCAGTCAAACTCTCTTCGATTTTCTTTTTTAAGGGATTCCGGCAGAATGAAAAATCCATATAGGAAGTTCAGCATACACAAAACTGCTGCTGCATAAAAGGGAACTCTGGATCCGTATTGACCTAAAAGCCCTCCAATAACAGGACCAATAATGAACCCTAATCCGAAAGCAGCTCCGATTAATCCGAAATTTTTGGCTCTATTTTCTGCTGTGCTGACGTCGGCAATATAAGCGGAAGCGGTTGTAATACTTGCTCCGGTTATACCTGCGATAATTCTTCCCACAAAAAGCCAAACAATGGTTGGCGAAAATGCCAGTAAAATATAATCTAATGAAAATCCGAAAAGTGAAATCAAAATAATAGGTCTTCTTCCAAATTTATCACTCAGATTTCCAATTACAGGAGCAAATACAAACTGAGTTATCGCATACGCGAAAGTTAACCAGCCGCCTATTTTTGCCGCTTCGCTTATGTCTCCATGAATCAGTTCTTCAATTAGTTTTGGAATCACAGGAATGATAATTCCCCATCCTGTAATGTCAATTAACATGGTTATGAAGATAAAACCAATGGCTGCAGATTTGTCTTTTTGTAGCATAGTTATTTTAGTAAGGTGATGCAAATAAACAGCTTTTTCAATTAACAATAAAAAAATCCCAAATTCCAATTTAAAGGAATCTGGGATTTTTCATGTTGAAATTCCGAATTCGGGTTCGGAATTTCACTATTGAAAATTAAAACTATTAATGGGTGTGTTTAGGGTTGAAACCGTCTTCGCTTAATTCTGCTGGCGTATAATCAGCCACCATTTCAGCTTCGTAGTCGATTTTTTCTCCTTTAGAGAATTTTCTAATAATTTTCTCCATAATGTCATAGATTACCGGAACCACAATTAACGTAAGGAATAATGAAGAAATCAAACCTCCAATAATTACCCATGCCAATCCATTTTTCCATTCTGCTCCGGCTCCAGATGCTAATGCAATTGGGAACATACCGAACACCATCGCAATTGTTGTCATCAAGATCGGACGTAAACGAGCGTGGTTTGCCTGAATTAGAGCGTTTCTAATTGACTCTCCGGCTGCTCTTCGCTGATTCGTATAATCGACGAGCATGATGGCATTCTTACACACCAGACCAATCAACATGATGACCCCTAAAATGGTAAAGATGTTTAATGTATTATTGGTTAATGCCAGTGCAAATAAAACTCCAATGAACGAAAGCGGAATTGCGAACAATACCACAAACGGGTGAACGAAACTGTCATACAATCCAACCATTACAAGATAAACCAAGATAATAGCGGCTAATAATGCAATTCCTAAAGTACCAAATCCTTCTGACTGGTTCTCCTGGTCTCCACCCCAGATGTAGTTAACTCCTGTTGGTTTTTTCAATTTATCTAATTTTTCCTGCCATTGCTGTACAATTGTTCCCGCCGGCACCCCAACGTTCTGACCTTGTACAGTTACAGAAGCTGTTTTATCTCTACGTTCTAATTTACTTGGTCCAGAACCTTCCGTAATTGTTGCGAATTGGTTTAATTTAATCTGCTGTCCAGCGTTGTTTATGAAAATCAGGTTACTAACGTCTGTGATGTTTTTTCTATCAAATTCGTTGTATTTGATGTTGATATCATATTCGTATTCACCAGCTCTGTATTTACCATCAGTGTTACCGCTATAAGCTGTCTGCATTGTTAGACCAACTGTTTGCAGCGTCAATCCTAACGCAGCCATTTTATCTCGGTCAACCTGAACATTGATTTCCGGGTTTCCGTCCTCAACAGTCAATTTAATCTCGGTTGTTCCAGGGATGGTGCGTAATTCAGCTTCAGCCATTTTTGCAAATTTCATGGCACTTTCTACGTTTGGACCAGTTACGATCAAACCTAAAGTAGCATCTTCTGCTGTTCCTAAGATACCTACAGGAACTGTTTTTACCTTAGCACCAACTAAAATTTTCTCCAGTTTACGTTTTGTTTTAGCAGCATAAACGTTGGCATCATCTGTACGATCTTTTTGCTCGATCATTTTAACATCGATCTCTGCTTTGTAAGCTGTAGCCTGAGCTGCTCCCAAACCTTCACTGGTTTGACCTACTGTTGTAATCTGACTGAAAACATATTTCTCTCCTTTTAAGAAAGCTTCTGCTTTTTGCGTCATAAAGTTGGTTTGCTCCAACGAAGCATCTTTTGGCATCTCAATTTGTACTAAGAACTCACCACTATCAGATGATGCAAAGAACTCTCCTCCAATGTAACCACCTCCCATTAACCAGAAGATTGTTCCAAAAAACATTACGACAACAGCAACGATCGTTTTAATATAGTGATCTAAACACCAGTTTAGTAAGTTAGATACCCAGTCAGTAAAACGAGTTAAATAGCTTTCGAATCCAAGAATGATTCTTCCGAAAAGGTTTTTACCTTCAATATGCTCTAATTTTCCAAAACGAGAAGACAACCATGGAATGATAGTAAACGAAGCCAATAATGAGAACATCGTAGAGATAATTACTGTAACACAGAATTGTGTAATAATGTTCGATACCAATCCTGTACTCATTGCAATTGGCAAGAACACCACCACAATTACTAAAGTAATCGAAGTTACGGTTGCACCAATTTCGGCAGTTCCGTCATAAGCGGCACGAATTCGGCTTTTACCCATTTCCATGTGTCGGTAAATATTTTCAAGTACAACGATGGCGTCATCCACAAGAATACCAACTACAAGAGACAGACCAAGTAAAGACATTAAGTTAAGTGTATAACCTAACAAATAAATACCAATAAATGTTGCAATCAAAGAAGCAGGAATAGATACCATTACGATCAATGAGTTTCTAATACTGTGGAGGAAAAACAACATTACAAATGCTACCAGAATAACCGCAATTAACAAGTCATGTACAACTGAGTCTGCTGCTTCAAGCGTAAACACTGTACTGTCTTTTGCAACTTCTAATTTTAACTGAACCGATTTGTAATCGTTCTCTAATGTCTTAACCGTTTTAATTAACTGCTCACTTACCGCAACCGCATTCGCATCTGATTGTTTTACGATTTGAAGTACAATTGCACTTTTTTGATCTACACGCGCAATTTTCTCCGCGATTTTTTGTGTATCCTGAACGTCTGCAATATCTCCTAAACGAACCTGAATTCCGTTTTGAGAAGAAACTACTAAATTTCTTAATTCTTCAACGTTTTTATATTTACCCGCTAAACGGATTAAGATTTTTTGGTTACGAGTCTGAATGTTTCCAGTAGGGAAATCCAGGTTTGAACTCAAAATTGTCTGCTGTACCTGAGGAACCGAAAGTCCGTAACCTTGCATTTTTACAGCGTCAAGGTTTACCTGAATTTCACGCTCCTGACCACCAATAATGTTTACCTGAGCAACCCCTTGTACACGGGATAAGATTGGAGCAATCTTTTTATCGATCAAATCGTAAAATTGTGCTTCGTCCATTTTACCATTGGCTCCAAGTGTCATGATTGGTAAATCACTCAAAGAGAATTTAGTCAATGACGGTGGATCAGCATCGTCCGGTAAGTCACTCAAAATCGCGTTAATTTTACGCTGTGCATCGTTCATCGAAATATCAACATTGGCATTTGAAGTCAATGTGATCGATACTACAGATAAACTTTCATAAGATTTCGAGTCGATTTTTTTGATATTTTCAAGAGAAGCAATCGCATCCTCAATTTTCTTTGTTACTGTATTTTCAACCTCACTTGGAGAAGCACCAGGATAAGTAGTTGAAACCGTAATTACATTGGTTTCGAATTTTGGGATCAGCTCGTAGCCTAACTGGCTGTAACTGAACAATCCACCTAAAGTCAGAATTGTAAACAATACAATTACTAACGACGGACGTTTTATGGATATTTCGGCTAATTTCATATGTCTTTTTATTAAGTCTTTAGTTTTATTAGTCCTTAGTTTTTAGTTCCCCGTTTTTAATATTACCTAATTCAAGGCACTAAAAACTAAGGACTAAGGACTAATCCCTCAATCACTAATTACTTTTATTTAATAATTTCTACTGTATTTCCGTCTTGTAAGTTGATTTGACCTGTAGTAATAACTACGTCTCCGTCATTCAATCCATTGATGATTTCAACTTTGTCTCCTAAGATTCTTCCGGCAACTACTTTTTTCAATTTAGCAACGTTATTTTCTACTACGAAGATTTCGTTACTGCTTACACTTCCAACAAAAGCATTTCTAGGAACCACTTTTAAGTTTTGTTTTTGGTTGTTTGAACCAAAGTTTGCTGTTCCGTACATACCCGCTTTTAAGTCGTTGTTAGCATTGTTTGTAATTTCAATTTCAACAGGGAAGTTTAAAGAAGCATCTGCTTTTGCAGCGATGAAAGTAATTTTTCCAGAGAAACTTTTGTCAGGATAAACACTAGCAGTAATGTTTACTGTGTTTCCTAATTTTAAACTTGCTACCTGGCTTTCGTTTACTGTAACTGTCAATTTCAATTTAGAAACGTTTACAATATCAAATAAAGCAGTTGCAGGCATTCCGGCTAAAATAGATCCCGGCTCAACATATTTTTTATTGATATATCCATTGATTGGAGCTTTTACTCTTGTATCTCCAACATTGATTTTAGCCTGAGTATAATTAGACTGAGCATTTGTTAAAGCTAATTTTGCCTGATCCAATTGTTGTTTTGTAACACCACCTGTTTTAAAAGCATTTTCATATCTGGCATAATCAGATTTTGCATTTTGATATGCTGCTTCTGCTGCCTGAGCATTTACATTGATTACATCACCTCTTACTGTTAAAAGAGTTTGTCCCACTCTTACGTAATCACCTTCTTTTACTAAAACACTGATTACTTTTCCGGATTTCTCTGCAGAGAAAGTCAATTCCTGAATTGGTGCAAAGTTTCCGTTTGCAGTAAAACCAAGATTTACATCTTCAGTTTTTACAGTTGCTACTTTTACAGAAACTGCTGCATTTTTTTCTGCTACAATTGCAGTTTTACCTTCATTCTCAGCCTTATTCTTATTTAAAATGAGGTTAATCCCGACAATTGCCACGACTATGATTACGATTGTTATAATTATTTTTTTCATTGTAATAATTTGTTATTTAGTAAGAGATTTTAGTTCGCCTTTTGATTTAATTAGAGATATTTCGGCAATTTTATAATTTAAAACTGCTCTGGTATAATTATTTTGAGCTTCAAGTGATGCATTTTCTGCGTCAAGCAAATCGGTTAAAGAAGCTAATCCCTGAAGATAATTGTTTTTGGTGTTGCTAAGAATTTCACTAGCTAAACGCATATTTTCTTGTTGATTCTGAATGGTCACCAAATTATTATCGATTTGTGCCATTGCATTTTTGTAATCTAAATCAAGAGATAATTTAGTGTCTTTGATATCTTCCTGAAGGGATCTAATTTCAACATCTGCTTGTCTTACTTTTGCACGAGTACCAAAACCTGTAAAGATTGGTACGTGTAAGTTTAACCCAATTGCAGAGAAATCTGACCAATAAACTCCTTTATCTGGTTTTGCAAACCAAGGAAATTCGGGACCCTGACCAATATAATTATAACCGGCAGTTAATGAAAGTGTAGGGTAATATCCTGCTTGCATTGCTTTTTTATTGTAAACCAAAAGCTCTTCTTGTTTTTTCAAAAGCAGATATTCTGTTCTGTTTTCGATATTTGGTTCTTGAGTTAAAGCAGCTGGAACAACTTCAAATTCTTCTTTTGGCAAAACGATTTGAGTTTCAATAGGCATCCCCATATAAAACTTCAAAGCATTTTCCTGTAATGTAATTTGATTTTTAATCTGTTGGCGTTCTGTATCTATGTTAGACATTTTAACGACAATACGATCTAAGTCAATTTTTTTTGCCAAACCGTTATCAAACTGTCCTTTTACAATATCGCGAACTTTTGTAGTGTTTACATAATTACTATCCAAAAGCATCAGTCTTTCCTGCTGAACATATACAGAATAATAATTATTCGCAACTCTCTCAATAACTTGCTCTTCTGTCAATTGATCGTTTATTTGATAAAACTCACGAGTAGATTTTGCTGCTTTTAATCCCGTAAAAACAGATTGATCAAAAATGGCCTGAGTTAAAGAAAGTCCTGCAGTCGAAGTCCAGGTCTGTCCAAATGCAGCCTGAATTGTAGTTCCCGGCTGACCAAATCCAGCTCCATCAATAACCGTAGTCTGAATAATAGGATTGTATGTTAAGTTCCCGTTCGCAGAGATTTGCGGTAACGCTCTTGAACGTACTTCCTGAATTTTATATTCGCTGTTTTCAACCTGAAGTTTTGCTTTTTTCGCATCAGCTTTATTTTGAAGCGCATAATTGACTGCGTCTTTCAGAGTTAAAGTAGTGGTTTGTGCAACAGCAGATAAGCCTACTGTACACAAAACTATAAGAAAGATTCTTTTCATAAGTGTTACTATTTATTAAATTTGAGATGAGACCGTCATTTTTTCTTTACCCTCACAGAGAAAAATGACGATTAATTTTGGAATGTTAATTTTTAATTCTTTTCAATTGCTTTTCTAATTCCTCGACTCCTTTTTGAGTAGCCATTGCCCGAGTATGGTATTCTAATGCTTCTAATTCTATTCTTTGTGCTTCGCTTTCAGAAACGGTATTTTCGTTAATATGAAAAACCAGTGTATAGTAAAACTTTACATAAACCTCCACATTTAAATCACTTCTGTAAAGTCCTTCGCGAATTCCTTTTTCAATATTCTCTCTAAAACATTGTGTACACTGATCAATTTCAAAAGAAAGAATATTTTGGTAAATCTCCGGATAATGCTTTTTCAGCTGGTAAATTGGAGAAGTATCAATATTATTTTTAAACATATCACGAAACATTTCCCTAATTTCGAAATTCTCATGAATAGCATTGTAATTCTTAGCGATAATGGTATCCATAATTTCATGAACTTGTCCATGAACCAAAGAAGTGCTTTCTTCAATCAAAACTTCCTTATTACAGAAATATTTGTATATCGTTTTTTTCGAAATACACATTTCTCCTGCAATATCATCCATGGTAACACTCTTAAAACCAAGCTTTAAAAAAAGTTCGCTTGCTTTTGCTATTATTTTCTCTTTCATTTTAATTCTCCCAATTGTCTTACAAATATAATTAGGAAACTAAAATCTAAAAAAATAGTTTCCATGATATTTGTAATAATTTTACATTAAGTTAATAATTGTGTAAGATTTATATACTAAATTCAAGATTTGCAATTAATTTGATATCTTTTCCTAAAGCCAAACCTCCATTGTGATGAAATGAATTATAATCTAATCCAAAGTCCTGACGTTTGATATCACCCTTAATTTCGAAAGCTACTTTTTTCTCTCCATTGTAGGTATTTACTCCAATAAACTCTGCGTCCAGTTCTACAACTCGTGTTACATCTTTTATAGTTAAATCTCCTTTGAAAAAATTAATATTGTTATTTATCTTTTGAAATGAAGTCGATTTAAAACTAATTATTGGGTGCTCATCTACATCAAAAAAATCCTGAAGCTGTAAATTGGTGTCAATTTGCTGAAAGCTTTCAGTTTTATTATTAATATCCAGCGAAAATTCAACCGAAGCATCTTCAATCTCATTATCTTCAAGACTCACATAACCGCCAAATTTGTTTGTTGTTCCTCCCAAATAAGCAATGATCGAATGTCTCATTTTAATTAAAACATCTGATTGTGTAGAATCTAAAGTCCATGTTGTTTTCATAAATAACTGATTTTAATGAGTTTATAATATCTCAAAATCGAAATGGAAACTTTTACAGTGTTCTTAGTTTCCATTTAACGGTGCAAATATAAAGAGGAAACTCTAAATACCAAAAAAGTTTCCAAGTTTTTTAGAAATAATTTTAACATATTCATTCTTAGCTCTTTTAATTAATCTTTAAAGTTTTGTCAGCATTTAAAATTTAGAACCTAATAATTCATAATTGAATTGTATCTTTGAGGCTCGTAAATCAGAATTTTATTTTATGCACGATATTAGTCAGTACCAGGATTTTTTTATTGATTATTTAAAAAAACAAAATATTCACAAAGAACCTGTAAATCTCTATGAGCCGATTGAATATATTTTAGGACTTGGAGGAAAACGCATCCGTCCGGTTTTAACTTTAATGGCCGCAGAAGTTTTTGATACTGATTATTCCGTTGCTCTCCCTGCAGCTATGGCTGTGGAAGTTTTTCATAATTTCTCACTTGTTCATGATGATATAATGGATGATGCGCCTTTGCGAAGAGGCCAAGTAACAGTTCATGAAAAATGGAATTTAAATACCGGAATTCTTTCGGGAGATGCGATGCTGATTTTGGCTTATCAATACTTTGAACAATACGAGCCAAACGTTTTTAGAAACTTAGCCAAATTATTCAGCAAAACCGCTCTTGAAGTTTGCGAAGGTCAGCAATGGGATGTAGATTTTGAAACCCGAAAAGATGTTACAATTCCGCAATATTTAAAAATGATCGAATATAAAACAGCCGTTTTGGTTGCCGCTGCCATGAAAATGGGTGCAATTATAGCCAAAACATCTGAAAAAGAAGCTGATTTAATCTACGATTTTGGATTAAATTTAGGCTTAGCTTTCCAATTACAAGATGATTACCTGGATGCTTTTGGAGATCCGGAAACTTTTGGAAAACAAGTTGGAGGTGATATAATTGAAAACAAAAAAACCTATTTATATCTAAAAGCTTTAGAATTTTCTTCTAAAGAAAAAGCGGCAGAATTAGAGCAGTTATTTACTTTACAATTGGAAGATAATTTAGAGAAAATAGAAACAGCCAAGACCATTTTTAACGAATCCGGAGCTTCAAAAGCTACACAGGAAGCAATTGAAATGTACACTTTTAAAGCTTTTGAAACTTTAGAAAAAATGGAAATTAATACCGAAAAGAAAGAGGTTTTAAAAACTTTTGGCGAAAATTTAATGGGACGTAAGGTTTAGTGTTCCGTTTTCAGAAAAAAGTATTCAGAAAAAAAATCTACAATCAGCAATCTAAAATCTAAAATCTCATGTTTGTAGCACCCGTAAATACCGAATCATTATTAGCGCAAGCGCAGGCAGAGACTTTATATTTAAATTTGATTGAACAGATTAATAAAGACTTTAATCTTGCGAATGAAGGAATCGATTTTCCGTTAAGCATTTCGCCAGACGAATTAAAAATTCAGCTTCACGAAAAAATCTACCGAATGATTCAGTACAAATTTGCTGAATATTTGAATCTGCTTTATATCATTGACGTTCCTGAAAATGAAATCAAACAACTAGATGGATCAGATTTAGTAATTCTTGCCGAGCAAGTTGCGTTTTTGATTTTAAAAAGAGAGTGGCAGAAAGTCTGGTTTAGGAATTATTACAAGTAAGGTTCTGAGATGCTGAGATGCTAAGATTCTAAGTTTTTTTATCATTGGAACTAACAATCTCTTTATAGTTTATCCAATTCAGTCCAAAGTCCAAAACCACTTGTATCTAATTTACTTCCTATAATCTGGAAACGACCACATTTAAAACAAATCTTTGCAATTCCAACCGTTTTTTCCTTCTTCCTAAAAATAAAAATATCACGATATTCAGGAACGCAAGCATATGCACTCATCTGCAAGGAGTCTTTTTCACTGAATACATTTTCAATCTCCTTTTGTTGTTTTAATGTTAAGTTAGATTTCTTATAATTATGACTAAGCAAAATTTTCTCAAAATCTTTTTTAGGAACACTATCAGGGAAATATCCCATAAATAAATCTTCAAACTCTTTCTCTTTTTTTGATTTTTTACTTTTTTCTCCAGAAATAATTATGCTATCAAGAGTATAATTCACAAAATAATGATCAATTTTATCCGCATCAAAAAAAGGTCGTAACTCTTTTTTTACAACCTTCTCATTATGGGCTTCTGCTTTTTTAGAGTCATTACAACTCGTAAACACAATGACAACAAGTATAAAAATATATCTTTTCAATTTTTCCGGATTTTAAAAACTTAGAATCTTAGCATCTCAGCACCTTAGCAACTTTAAAAATAAACTCTCACAAAAGGCATAAATCCAGAACCATAAAGACTTCTGTCCGGATCATATAAAACATCGTAACGGGCGCCGATAGTAACATTTCCTGTTCTATATCCTGCTCCGAGATAAAGAGCAGTATTCCAGTAACTATCTGAAAATGCAGGTCTGTTAATATTAGAATCATATCTGGTATCTACCCTCACCTGTTCTAATTCCGCAGATAATTGTATTTCGGGAATTGGGTTTACAAGTGTAATTACACTTCCTCCGTAAACAAAAGATTCATAATAATTCCTTGAATTCAAATAACCAAACTGAAGTCCGACTCCAACGGCAACAATTTCATTGACATTGTAAATTGCACTAGGCATGACAGAAATATCAGTGTAGCCGGAACCAAATCCCAAACCTAAACCACCTCCAAACTGAACTTTATCCCAAAAGTGATTACTATTATCTATAACATATTTTTGCTGTCCTGAGACATTCGTTGAAAATAAAACAGCCCAAATCACAAAAAAGAAATTGAAAACGATTGAAATTTGATTTTTCTTCATAGTTAACGTTTATTTTAACAAATTTTTACGTAAAAGTACGTAAAAAAAAGATTTAAATAAATGTGATTGTTGTACTTTTGCCTTTCTAATATAACAAATAGTATATTCACTCATATTATGGATAGGTTTTCATTTTTAAACGCAGCGCATACCGAGTTTTTTGCACAATTATACGATCAATATTTAGTTAACCCAGACAGCGTTGAGCCTAGCTGGAGAAGTTTCTTTCAAGGTTTTGACTTTGGACAAACAACTTATAACGACGAAAATCCAGTGCAAACTATCGTTGAGTACGTGACTAGCGATAACACAGATTACAGTCAGGTTTCAGAAAAACTAAAAAAAGAATTCAACGTTCTGAAATTAATTGACGGATACCGTACGCGCGGACATTTATTTACTAAAACAAATCCAGTTCGTGATCGTAGACAGTCATCACCAACTTTAGATATTGAAAACTTCGGACTATCTGCAGCTGATCTTTCAACTGTTTTTGATGCTGCTCAGACTATCGGAATGCAACCATCTTCTTTACAAGATATTGTAAACCGCCTTAAAACTATTTATTGCCAGCATATCGGTATTGAATATATGTATATTAGAAATCCTGGCGTTGTAAAATGGATTCAGGATAAATTGTCTGTAAATGTTAATCAGCCAAATTTCTCTACAGAAGAAAAGAAAACGATCTTAAATAAATTAAACGAAGCTGTATCTTTTGAGAACTTCCTTCATACTAAATATGTTGGACAAAAACGTTTCTCATTAGAAGGTGGAGAATCTATTATCCCTGCTCTTGATGCTTTAATTGAGCAAGCTGCAGAAAAAGGGGTTGAACAATTCGTAATGGGAATGGCTCACCGTGGTCGTTTGAACGTTTTGGCAAATATCTTCGGAAAATCGACTCAGGACATCTTCGGTGAGTTTGATGGAAAAGATTACGATCAGGAATATTTTGACGGTGACGTAAAATACCACTTAGGTCTTACTGCCGACAGAAAAACAAGATCTGGAAAAAGCATCAACATCAATTTAGCACCAAACCCTTCTCACTTAGAAACGGTTGGAGCTGTAATTGAAGGAATCACAAGAGCAAAACAAGACAAATATTTTGCTGATGATTTCTCTAAAGTATTACCAATCGCTGTTCACGGTGATGCTGCAATCGCAGGTCAAGGTATTCTTTATGAAATCATTCAAATGGCACAATTAGATGGTTACAAAACTGGAGGAACAATCCATATTGTAATCAACAACCAGGTTGGATTTACGACTAACTATTTAGATGCTCGTTCTTCTACTTATTGTACAGACGTTGCTAAAGTAACTTTATCTCCAGTATTACACGTAAATGCTGATGATGCTGAGGCTGTTGTACACGCTGTATCTTTTGCATTAGATTACAGAATGCAGTTTGGACGTGACGTATTTATTGACTTATTAGGATACAGAAAATACGGTCATAACGAAGGTGACGAACCTCGTTTCACGCAGCCAGTTCTTTATAAAATCATTGCTAAACATAAAAACCCAAGAGACATCTACGCTGAAAAATTATTATCTGACGGCGTAATCGATGCATCTTATGTTAATGGTTTAGAAAAACAATACAAATCTGCTTTAGAAGAAAACTTAGAAGCTTCTCGTAAAAAAGATTTGACTATCATTACTCCATTCATGAAAAACGAATGGGAAGGATTTGTTCAGGTAACTGATACACAAATGCTTCAGAAAGTTGATACTACTTTTGCTAAAGAAGGTTTAGATTCTATCATCAACACAATCTCGACTTTACCGGAAGACAAAAAGTTCATCAACAAAATAACTAAAATTGTTACAGACAGAAAAGTTGGATACGATAACAATACTCTTGACTGGGGAACTGCAGAAGCATTGGCTTACGGATCTCTTTTAACTGAAGGATTTGATGTTCGTATTTCTGGTCAGGATGTTGAGCGTGGTACATTCTCTCACCGTCATGCTGTAGTTAAAGTTGAAGATTCAGAAGAAGAAGTAATTCTTTTAGATGCAATCGAAAACAAAAAAGGAAAATTCGGAGTTTTCAACTCTTTATTATCTGAATATGGTGTTCTAGGTTTTGACTATGGATATGCATTAGCAAACCCAAAAGCCTTAACCATCTGGGAAGCGCAATTTGGAGATTTCTCTAACGGTGCTCAAATCATGATTGACCAGTATATTTCTTGTGGAGAAGACAAATGGAACAACCAAAACGGTATCGTTATGTTATTGCCTCACGGATATGAAGGACAAGGTGCTGAACACTCTTCTGCAAGAATGGAACGTTACTTACAGCTTTGTGCAAGACATAATATGTATGTGGCAGACTGTACAACTCCAGCCAACTTCTTCCATTTATTGAGAAGACAAATGAAAACAAACTTCCGTAAACCATTGGTAGTTTTCTCTCCAAAAAGTTTATTACGTGATCCAAGATGCGTATCTACAGTTGAAGAATTAGCTACAGGAAGTTTCCAGGAAACAATTGACGATAATACAGTAGATAAAAAGAAAGTTAAAACATTAGTTTTCTGTACCGGTAAATTCTACTATGATATTGTGGCTGAAAGAGAAAACAACGGAAGAAATGATGTTGCAGTGGTTCGTATCGAACAATTATTCCCTTTCCCAGTGGAGCAAATCAAAGAAATCATCGCTAAATATCCAAATGCAGATGATTATGTTTGGGCACAGGAAGAGCCTAAAAACATGGGAGCTTACAGTTTTATGTTAATGAACTTTGATCTTGTAAAATGGAGATTAGCTTCATTAAAAGCATATTCTGCTCCAGCATCAGGAAGTTACACACGTGCAAAACGTCGTCATGCAGATGCAATTAGAATGGTATTCGATAAAAATTTATTCAGATAAAAAAAATGTTTCAAGTTTCAGTCCCGATAGCTATCGGGATTGAAACCATAAAAACCTTAAACAAAGAAATAAGATGATTTTAGAAATGAAAGTCCCATCACCAGGGGAATCAATAAAAGAAGTTGAAATTGCAACTTGGTTAGTAAAAGACGGAGATTATGTAGAAAAAGATCAGGCTATTGCTGAAGTTGATTCAGATAAAGCTACTCTTGAGTTACCTGCTGAAATGAGCGGTGTAATTACACTAAAAGCTGAAGAAGGTGATACAGTAGCAGTTGGCGCTGTAGTTTGTTTAATTGATACAGATGCTGCAAAACCAGCAGGCGATGCACCGGCAGCTCCGGCAGCTGAGGCTCCAAAAGCGGAAGCTCCAAAGGCAGAAGTAAAAGCTGAAGCTCCAAAAGCAGAACCAGTTCAGGCTCCGGCAGCTACAAGTTATGCAGCTGGAACTCCATCTCCTGCAGCAAGAAAAATATTAGACGAGAAAAATATTGCTCCGGCAACAGTTTCAGGAACTGGTAAAGGTGGAAGAATTACTAAAGATGATGCTGTAAATGCAGTACCATCTATGGGAACTCCAACTGGTGGAAGCCGTGGAACTGAGCGTACAAAATTATCTATGTTGCGTCGTAAAGTAGCAGAAAGATTAGTTTCAGCTAAAAACGAAACAGCTATGCTTACTACTTTTAACGAAGTAAACATGACGCCAATTAACCAAATTCGTAACGAATACAAAGATGCTTTCAAAGCTAAACATGGTGGTTTAGGTTTAGGTTTCATGTCATTCTTTACAAAAGCAGTTACAAGAGCTTTACAATTATATCCGGATGTAAACTCTATGATGGATGGTGATTACAAAATCGCTTACGATTTTGCTGATATCTCTATCGCAGTTTCCGGACCAAAAGGATTAATGGTTCCTGTTGTTCGTAATGCTGAATTGTTAACTTTCCGTGGCATTGAAGCTGAAATCAAAAGATTAGCTTTAAGAGCTCGTGATGGTCAAATTACAGTGGACGATATGACTGGAGGAACTTTCACAATTACTAACGGTGGTGTTTTTGGAAGTATGTTATCAACTCCAATCATCAACCCTCCTCAGTCAGGAATCTTAGGAATGCACAACATTATCGAGCGTCCTATTGCTGTAAACGGAAAAGTTGAAATTCATCCAATGATGTACGTTGCGCTTTCTTACGATCACAGAATTATCGATGGACGTGAGTCTGTTGGTTTCTTGGTTGCTGTAAAAGAAGCTTTAGAAAATCCGGTAGAATTATTAATGAATGGCGATGCAAAACGTGCTTTAGAACTATAATTCTAAAACATCTTTAATATATAGAAACCCTGCTCTTTCCAGAGCGGGGTTTTCTTTTTTTAATCTAATTCTTATTTAAGGAAATTTTAAACTAAAATTAAGGCGTTTAATTTGGAATAAATAAAAATAAATCTTGCGTGATAAGCGTCCAAGGCTTACATTTGCGCTATTAAAATCAATTCTAAATAAAAATGAAATTAAAATTTTCGATTTCTTTTTTGAGTTTTTGTTTTGCTTTATTGACAAGCGTACCGGCTTTAGCTCAAGAAAAAGCAACTATTAAAGGTCAAATTAGCTTAACAAATAGTCAGGCTGCAGACAATGTTTCTGTAGTATTAAAAGGAACTAAAATAGGAACAGTTACAGATGCAAATGGTTTCTATGAAATTAAAAACATCAAACCTGGAAACTATGTAATTAAAGTTTCTGGAATTGGATACTCTTCAAAAGAAAAAAGCGTTAGCCTAAATAGCGGTGATTCTATTATAGAAGACTTTAGAATCAGTGAAAATTCTCAGGAACTAAATGAAATCGTAGTAAATGGGAATAGAAAAAACCCATTGGCACGTAAAGAAACACAGCAAGTATCAAGATTACCTCTTAAAAATCTTGAAAACCCACAGGTTTACAGTACTATTACCGGCGAGTTATTAAAAGAACAAGTTGTAACTAACCTTGATGATGCTCTTAAAAACTCTCCAGGCTTAACACAGCTTTGGGCATCAACTGGCCGTGGCGGAGATGGTGCTGGTTATTTCTCTCTAAGAGGATTTGCTGTTCAACCCACTATGATTAATGGACTTCCAGGTTTATCTAACGGAAGTTTAGACCCTGCTAATATTGATAAAATTGAAGTAATCAAAGGCCCATCTGGAACTTTATTTGGAAGCAGTTTAATCTCTTATGGAGGTTTAATCAACATCACTACAAAAAAACCTTATGACCATTTTGGAGGAGAAATAAGTTATACTGCCGGAAGCTACGGTTTAAACAGAGTTACTGCAGATGTTAACACTCCTCTTGACGACGAACATAAAGTAAACTTTCGTATAAATGCTGCTTATCATGATGAGGATAGTTTTCAAGATGCAGGTTTTAGAAAATCTTTATTTGTAGCTCCTTCTCTTTCTTATGAAGTGAATGAAAGATTATCATTCTTAGTTAATACTGAGTTTTTAAGTAGTGAAAGTACAAATCCTACTATGTTGTTTTTAGATCGTTTTTCTCCTCTTCGCGTTCACAACATTGACGAATTGAGATATGACAACAAACGTTCTTACACTAGTAATCAGTTAACGCTTAAAACACCATCGTATAGTCTTCAGGGGCAGATGAATTATAAAATTTCTGACCAATGGACTTCACAAACAGTTCTTGCAAGAAGCTCTGCGAAATCACTAGGATACTATGCTTATCTATATGAAATCACAAGCAATTTTAGTGGCATTAATGACGGAATTGTTCTTGGAAGATCATTTACAAATAATGATTCTAAAACATTAACAACCGATATTCAGCAAAATTTTATTGGCGATTTTAAAATTGGAAACTTAAGAAACAGAATTGTTGCTGGTTTAGATTATTTCAACAGAATGCAAGTTGATAATGGATCAGGATATCTTTACAATGAAAGTCTTATTTATATTGGAAATGATCCTTTACAAACTGTAAACGAAAATGTATATGGAATTACAGATCCTAATGACTATATCACAAATGGAGACAATGGTAATTTATCAAAAGCTCATGCTGAAGCTGCATTATCCACGGTTCCTGTAAACAACACCAAACAAAAACAAGAAGTTTTTAGTGCTTATGTATCTAACGTAATCAATATTACGCCTGCCCTTTCTGCTATGGCAAGTTTACGTATAGACCGTTTCATGAATTCAGGAGATGTAACAACAAAATCTGATGATTTTAACCAAACTACTTTCTCTCCAAAATTTGGTTTAGTTTACCAGCCAATTATTGATAAAGTTTCGATTTTTGCCAACTACATGGATGGTTTTGTAAACCCATCACCAATTACTGATGTCGCTGCTGATGGCACTAGAACACCTAGAACATTCTCACCAGAACATGCCGCTCAATTTGAAGTGGGTACAAAATTAAATGTATTCAAAGAAAAATTATATGCTACTTTTAGCTACTATGATACTAAAGTAAGAGATATGGTTTACACCGATTATGGAGCAACAACTACGATTAGTTATGATAACGGTGCACAAAGAAACAAAGGTTTTGAAGCAGAAATTGTTGCAAACCCAATTGACGGCCTAAACATTGTATTAGGATACAGTTATAACGATGCTCTTTTAACTGCAGGACTGCCAGATTTCGTAAATCACAGACCTGAAAGTGCTGGACCACAGAATTTAGCAAACCTTTGGGCAAGTTATAAATTCACACAAGGTGAGTTAAAAGGATTTGGTTTAGGTTTTGGTGGTAACTATGCAAGTGACAATAAAATCATGAACAGAACCGTAGCTGGAGTGTTTACAATTCCAGAATATACAGTACTAAACTCTTCTATCTTTTACGGAACTGAGAAATACACTTTAACATTAAAAGTGAACAACATTGCAAATGAAGACATTTACGATGGATGGTCAACAGTTCACCCTAAAGATGCTAGAAGCGTGGTTGCAAGTTTCTCATACAGATTTTAATAAAAAACATTTCAAACACCTTTCTTTTAGGAGAAAGGTGTTTTTTAAATTTTAAAGATTATGATTACAATCGCCAGTCTTTTTGTTTTTCTAGCTTTTTATACTCTTTATTACACTTCAAAAAGAGCAGTTCTGTCCTATGATTTGGGCTTTGAAAAATGGATGCAGAAAAATCCAAAACAAACTAAAATTATCGGATTAACATTATTATTAACGGCTTATATAATGTGGCTTTTTACACAATCTTTAGGTTGTGGCACTTTGATGTTTTTTATTCAGTTAATGACTGTTGGAAGCTTAATTATCGTTTTAGCACCACTCAAAAAAATAAATCATAAAGCACTTTTAGCACTTTTGATCATCATTGCTATTTTAGAATTTTATTACCCTTAAATCAATTAACCAATGCCAGCAAATCCAAAATATCTAACTCCAGCCTTTTTGCCGCGTTTTCTTAAAATTACTGCAGCAATATTAGGCGGTTATTTCGTCGCTGTTTCTTTTCATCTTGCACTTGCAGCCTGGTTTAACCGAGCTAATGTTTTAATGACAATGGCTTACAGCGGCTTTATGCTTTGGGTTGCACTTATGGTTATTGCTTTTTTAGCCAAAAGCGCCTGGAAAATCTGGGGAATTTACATCCTTCTTACTTTAGTTTTCTGTCTTTTTATTTACTTAGGTCAAACCTACCATCCAACGGCAAAATAATTTTATGAATAACCGTCATTATAATATTTACTTCCATACTCATACTGTTAGCGGTATTGTCATCAGCGTAGTTCTTTTTGTCATTTTCTTTGCTGGGTCTTTTTCTTTTTTTAGAGATGAAATCATCAATTGGGAAAGAAGTGAATCCACTGCAATTACAAGAGAAATTCAATTAGACTACAATAAAGCACTAAAAGATCTTGACAAAAAACATATTCTGCATGGAAGAAATATTACGATTTCTAAACCATCTGTAGAAGACAGAGTTGCTGTTTATATGGAAGGAACCAAAGATACTTTGGCTCCAGCCAAACAAAAAGAAGGCTCTTTTTTCTATCTTAATACTAAAAATTTCAAATCTTACACTTACGAAGAATCTTATTCTTTGGGAGAACTTTTGTACCGTCTGCACTTTTTGGCGCAAATTCCATATCCGGCAGGATATTACCTTTCAGGATTTACTGCTTTGTTTTTCTTATTTGCAATTGTAACCGGAGTTTTATTGCATTGGAAAAAAATTGTGTCAAACTTTTACATTTTCCGTCCAAAAGAGAAATTAAAAACACTTTGGACAGATGCTCACACTGCATTGGGAATGATTGGTTTGCCATTTCAATTTGTTTATGCTGTTACCGGTGCTTTTTTTATGATTAAACTTTTAATTGTAGCTCCGGCAGTAATGGCTCTTTATGAAGGAGACGACAAAAAGTTGTATCAGGAGTTAGAGTACAACGATCCTGACTATAAATTTGAATACAAAAAATTAGCAGATCCGTTTAATATTAATGAATTGATTGCAAAGGCAAAAAGCAACTGGAAAGATTTCGAAATTACTCGTGTAATTATTCAAAATTACGGAGACATTAACATGCATGTCTTAGTTGAAGGTGAATTGTTGTCTTATAAAAAATTTGTTGGTGTTGGAAAAGTTGTTTACCGTGTATCTGACGGAAAAGAAATAGCTAAAAAAAATCCAATCTCTCAAAACAATTATCTTGACGGCGTTAAAACGATTTTATATCGTATTCACTTTGGAGATTATGGAGGATATGCTTTAAAAATTGTGAGCTTTATTTTAGGAATCATAACTTGTTTTGTCATTATTTCCGGAGTTATGATTTGGCTGGTTGCCAGACAGAAAAACAATATGCCCGAAAAGAAAAGACGTTTCAACGCTGCAGTTGTCCGTATTTATTTGGCAATCTGTCTAAGTATGTATCCAATTACGGCTTTGGCTTTTATTGGTAGTAAAATTTTCTATCCTTTAAGCCAAGCGAATCTATTCAGGCTTTATTTTGGCGGATGGCTACTGCTGGCGATATTTTTTATCATTAAAAAGAATGATGGATTTACCAATAAATTCTGTTTGATTTCAGGAAGTATTTTAGGTTTTCTAATTCCAATTACCAACGGAATTGTTTCTGGAGAATGGTTTTGGACTTCCTTTATGGAAAACAAAATTCAGATTTTCTTTATTGATGTTTTCTGGATTTTCCTGGCTTCAATTTCATTATATGTGGCTTATCATTTAAAACCTAAGAAAATAGTGGTTTAATTTTTTTTGCCACAAAGGCGCTAAGACACACAGTTTTTTTAATCTTGCAAAGGCGCTAAGCCGCAAAGAAATATCAAATAAAACTTTGCGACTTAGCGACTTTACGAGATTTTTCTTTTGCAAAACACTTACACTTACAACCAAAATACTTTAGAATAATTTGTCCCATACAGATTTTGAGCATAATTTTACGCTTTTAATCAAAAAATGGGATTCAAAACTACAATACGATTTCTACATAAATGGCTCGGGTTAATTTCCGGGCTTATTGTTTTTATAATCAGTATTACGGGCTGTATTTTCTGTTTCCATGATGAAATAAAAGACATTACCAGAAAAGAATGGCGTTTAGTCGAACCTCAGAACAAACCTTTTATTCTGCCTTCGGTTTTAGAAGAAAAAGCTAAAAAAATCCTTCCGAAGAATAAAGCCAGCATGGTTTCTTATTATGGTAAAAACCGTTCGGCAATTGTTTATACTTATTCTGATACAGAAAATCTATATCTCTACTTTAATCCTTATACAGGTCAATATTTAAAAACCGAAAATCCTAAAACCGATTTTTTTATAATTGTCGAATATATTCATTTGTATTTACTGCTTCCCGATTATATAGGAAAGCATATTATTGGCGGAGCAACCATCATTTTTATTCTTTTACTGATTTCGGGAATTATACAATGGTGGCCCAAAAAAAGATCCGATTTAAAAAGAAGTCTAACCATAAAATGGTCTGCCAAATGGCGCCGTGTCAACTACGACTGGCACAATACCACCGGCTTTTACATTTCGCTTGTAGCATTAATTTTAGCCATAACCGGACTTACGTTTACTTATGAATGGGTTGGCGATGGAATTTACAAAACGTTCAATTTTGGTGGAGACAAAGCAGTGGAAACAAAACTTCCCCTAATCGACACAACACAATTTAAAACCAATTCAATTACGGCAATTGACCGTGCTTTTATTCAAACCACAAAACTACAACCAGACGCAGAGATGATGTTTGTATTGATTCCGCAGCAAAAGGGAGCTGTTATAAGCACTGGGGCTTATCCGCATACTTTACGTTACGATCATCAAAGCAATTATTACTTTCATCCATCAAGCGGAAAATTAGTCCAAAGTCAGATTTTCGATAAAAAAACTCTTGGCTTACAACTTGTCGAAATGAATTACGGAATTCACACAGGACAAATATTAGATCTTCCCGGAAAAATCATTGCTTTTATAGTCAGTTTATTTGCAGCGGCACTTCCAGTTACCGGCTTTATAATCTGGTACGGAAGAAACTACAAAAGCAAAAAATCTAAGGCATAAAAAAAACCGTCTCGTTAAAAAAACGAGACGATTCTATAATTTTCGAAACTAAATTAGTTTCTGTTTGCTAAAGCATTTTTCTGTAAGTTTTTAACTGAACTAACTTTGTTATCTACATAAGCAACTTCTTTAAGACTATTGGCTTCAAAATAGATCCAGTTTCCGGTTTTTAATCCGTCTGCGTATTCTCCAACGGTTTTTTTATTTCCATTTTCATCATAAGCTACCCAGATACCGTCCAATTTTCCATCCTTAAAAAAGCCTTCCTGCTGTATTTTGCCATTCTCATAATAGTAAGTTGCTTTTACTTTATTTCCAACAGCTTCTAACTCAGGTTTACCTTCTTGTGCTGTTAAAATTCCAGAGAATAACACAGCCGCTAAAATCACACACTTTTTCATATCGTCAGGTATTAAATGTTATTGAATGTTACTAAATTGTTATCAAATATAGTTAATAGTTTACATTAAAAAAACTTTTACTTAACAATTTGGTAACATTGAATAAAAACTTAACATTGGAAATTTGCTGAAAATAAAAAAACCAGCGCTTAAGCACTGGTTTTACTGGTATTTTATAAAAAACCTGATTTTACGATAACGTTAGAAATTTCGTAAATAATTTAGTTCAATAATGTACTTAGCTGTTTATCAAGCTCAGGATCAGATGGTCTAGGCGCATCAGATTTCACAACATTTCCCTGAGGATCAATTAAAATAAATCTCGGAATTCCGGTTACACCATAATTAACTACAAACTCAGATTCCCAATCTTTATCAGCAAAAAGCTGTACACCTCCAAGATGTTTATCGGTTACAAATTTTTTCCATTTTTCATTATCTTTTAATTTATCAATAGAAATGCTTACGAATTCGATATTCTTACCGTGATATTTTTCTTCAATCTTTTGAAGGTATGGAATCTCAGCTCTGCAAGGTGCGCACCATGTCGCCCAAAGATCGATGTAAACATATTTACCTTTTAAGTCAGAAAGTTTTGTTTTGCCACCTTTAAAATTTTCGTAGTCAAAACCTGGTGACGCTTTTCCAACCATTTTATTGGCTTTTGCCGCTCTTTCATATTCTTCTGAAGCATACTTATTGAAACCTTCAATGCTGCGTTTTAATGCAACTTTAAATTCCGGATCCAAATCACCTTTTTCAAGGCTTTCAGTATCTGCTTTTAATTTAGCATCCAATAAAGCGGTAAATTCTCCACTTTCTTTTGAAAAAGCATCTTTTTGAAAACTTTCATCTTTTAAAGCCTGCTGTGCTAAAAAGTTACTTTCATTTACCCCTTTACCTTTATATACAATAGTCTCGTCAAATTCTTTTGCATTCATAGTCAGATTCACTTCTGAATTTGGTTTTAAAAACAAGTTTGAAGATTCCGTTCCGTCAGAAAACATGTAAAATCCTTTTGGAGCATCAAAAGTGGCTGCAAATACCTCTTTTTTATTTATTGGAATTACTTGTTTGAAATTATCCTTTCCTCTAATTACTAAAGTGTCGCTGTTTCTATTTGCGATTTTAGCCGTGAATTTAATTGCATCCTTACTTTGTCCGATAACGTTCAAAGCATTAAAAATTACCAAACCTGCAACAAAAAGTTTTTTCATAGGTATATTATTAGTTTTTTAGTGATTCAAAACTAAAGAATTTAAAGCTTCCTAATTTAAGAATTAACAAAATATTTAAAATTCTATACATCAAGTTTATCACTTTACTATATTATCTTGAATTTTGTATTTACTTTTGCAGTCTAAAATTGAGATTATGTATAGAAGTCATAATTGCGGCGAATTAAACGCTTCAAATATTAATACCGAAGTTACACTTGCGGGCTGGGTTCAAAACTCTAATGATAAAGGATTCTTAAATTGGGTTAACTTACGAGATCGTTATGGAATTACTCAGTTATTATTTGACAAAGAACGTTCAGAAAAAAACATCTTCGAATTAGCAAAAACTCTTGGACGTGAATTTGTAATTCAAGTTAAAGGAAAAGTAATAGAAAGAGAATCTAAAAATCCAAATATTCCAACGGGTGACATTGAAATTTTTGTTACAGAATTAAAAATTTTAAATTCTGCTTTAACACCTCCATTTACAATTGAAGATAAAACAGATGGTGGTGAAGATATTAGAATGAAATATCGTTATCTAGATATCAGAAGAAATCCGGTAAAAAACAGCTTATTGTTCCGTCACAAAGTGGCAATGGAAGTTCGTAAATATTTATCTGATTTAGATTTCTGCGAAGTTGAAACACCTTACTTAATTAAATCTACTCCGGAAGGAGCAAGAGATTTCGTCGTACCAAGCCGTATGAACGAAGGACAATTTTATGCTTTACCACAATCTCCACAAACTTTCAAACAATTATTGATGGTAGGTGGAATGGATAAATATTTCCAAATCGTAAAATGTTTCCGTGACGAAGATTTACGTGCAGACCGTCAGCCGGAATTTACTCAGATCGACTGCGAAATGGCATTTGTAGAACAAGAAGATATTTTAAATATTTTCGAAGGATTGACAAGACATTTATTAAAAGAAATTAAAGGCATTGAAGTAGACAAATTCCCTAGAATTACCTACGATTATGCTATGAAAACATACGGAAATGACAAACCGGACATTCGTTTTGGGATGAAGTTTGGCGAACTAAACGAATTTGCACAACATAAAGAATTCCCAGTTTTCAATTCAGCTGAATTAGTTGTCGGAATTGCAGTTCCTGGAGCAGGAAATTATACCCGTAAAGAAATCGACGGATTAATTGACTGGGTAAAACGTCCTCAAGTTGGAGCATCTGGAATGGTTTACGTAAAATGTAATGAAGACGGAACTTTCAAATCATCTGTAGATAAATTCTACGATCAGGACGATTTGGCAAATTGGGCAAAAGCTACAGAAGCTAATCCTGGAGATATGATTTTTGTACTTTCTGGACCAGCAAACAAAACTAGAGCACAATTATCTGCACTTCGTATGGAATTAGCAACTCGTTTAGGATTACGTAATCCAGAAGAATTTGCTCCATTATGGGTTGTAGATTTCCCATTATTGGAATTGGACGAAGAAAGCGGCCGTTACCATGCAATGCACCACCCTTTTACTTCTCCAAAACCGGAAGATATGGCTTTGTTGGAAACAGAACCAGGAAAAGTTCGTGCCAATGCTTACGATATGGTTTTAAACGGAAACGAAATTGGAGGAGGATCTATTCGTATTCACGATAAAGCAACTCAACAATTAATGTTTAAATATTTAGGCTTTACCGAAGAAGAAGCAAAAGCACAATTCGGATTCTTAATGGATGCTTTCCAATTTGGAGCGCCTCCTCATGGAGGATTAGCTTTTGGATTGGACAGATTGGTTGCCATTTTAGGAGGTCAGGAAACGATTAGAGATTTTATTGCGTTCCCGAAAAACAATTCCGGACGTGATGTAATGATCGATGCACCAGCCGCAATTGATGATGCGCAATTGAAAGAATTACATATTAAACTTGCTTCAATATAAAAATAAAGTGATTAAAATTCTTAAAGCGACTGAAAATTTTCAGTCGCTTTTTTTATCTCCGCTTCAAAATTTTAATTGCAATTTCTAAACTTATTGCATTAATTTTTTCTTACAAGTTTCAGTTTTTAGGATTCTTACAATTAACGATTCTCAAATTATGGTATTCTATATGAATTTTGCTTCAATAAACCACGTAAAAACACTGGAAATCAATAATTTTTACAAAAAATTAACACGTACTTGTCTTTTGTATTAGTTAATATGTTACATTTGCTTTATTATAAATTATTATTACAATTACAATGCGTACAGGTACAGTAAAATTTTTCAATGAGTCTAAAGGTTATGGATTCATTACAGACGAAGAAACAGGAAAGGATATCTTCGTTCACGCTTCAGGAATTAACGCGGAAGAATTACGCGAAGGTGACCGTGTAAGCTATGAAGAAGAAGAAGGAAGAAAAGGGAAAGTTGCTGCTAAAGTAGCAGTAATCTAAGAAAAATATAGCAATTTATTTTTTTTGCCTCTGAATGGTCTCAAAAGACGTCCCGAAGTATCGGGACGTTTTTTTTTGCCTATTTCTTAAAAAAATATTAAAATTCTTGGATGTTATTTATAATCAATAAAAATTAGGTCTAAACGCCGTTCTGCACCCTACTTAAAACCTTTTTTAGCTTGTGTTTTACAGACTTGAAAGTTATCTTTGTGGCTCTCTTTTTAAGTAAAAAAACAAAGTTTATGCAATCTGATCAATACAGTTACATTCCTATTTTAATGCAGTTTATTCTGGCTGTTGGTTTTGTGGTAGGAACAATCATTATTTCCGGGAAATTAGGACCAAAAAGATCCTCTGAAGTTAAAGATCAAAACTTCGAATGTGGTATCGAATCTGTTGGTAACGCACGTATCCCATTCTCTGTAAAATACTTCTTAGTTGCTATTTTGTTTGTATTGTTCGACGTAGAGGTAATTTTCCTTTACCCTTGGGCAGTTAACTTCAAAGACTTAGGAATTGAAGGAATGCTAAAAATGATTGTTTTCATGTCTTTACTTTTAGTTGGTTTCTTCTATATCATCAAGAAGAAAGCACTAGAATGGGAATAAAGAATATTAGATTTCAGATTTTAGATTTTAGATTAAATTGATTTAGAATTTTAAGTTTGAAAATAATATCTCAAAATACAATATTGAATTTTAAAATATTGATTTCGGTTTCAAGGTCAAAAATCTAAAATCTGAAATCTACAATCTAAAATAAAAATGAGCGATTCAAAAGTAAATATGGTTTCACCGCCAGAAGGAGTTACTGGTGAAGGTTTCTTCGCTACAAAACTTAGTGATGTTGTTGGTTTAGCAAGAGCCAACTCATTGTGGCCGCTTCCTTTTGCAACTTCATGTTGTGGTATTGAATTCATGGCAACAATGGCATCTCATTACGATTTAGCTCGATTTGGTTCTGAGCGTGTGAGTTTCTCACCGAGACAAGCAGACATGTTATTGGTTATGGGAACTATTTCCAAAAAAATGGCCCCTATCTTAAGACAAGTTTACGAGCAAATGTCAGAGCCACGCTGGGTAATTGCTGTTGGAGCCTGTGCTTCTTCAGGAGGAGTATTCGATACGTATTCTGTACTTCAGGGAATTGACAAAGTAATTCCGGTTGACGTTTACGTTCCTGGATGCCCGCCAAGACCAGAACAAATTGTTGATGGAGTAATGAGACTTCAGGAACTGGTAAAAAGCGAATCTGTTAGAAGAAGAAGCTCACCAGAATATCAAGAATTATTAGCTTCATATAATATCTCATAAGATGGCTTTAGAAAACACCCTGATCCAAGATAAACTTACTGAAACATTTAATAACGATGTTTTCAACTTTCAGCAAGAAAGAGATATTTTTTCTTTAGAAGCTTCAGCTGATAAAATTACACCGTTGATTCTATTCCTTAAAAACGATCCGGAATTAAAATTTCATTTCTTAACTGACTTATGCGGTATTCATTACCCGGACAATGAAAGTGAGCGTCAGTTTGCCGTTGTTTATCATTTACACAACTGGTACGAAAACAAAAGATTAAAAATCAAAGTTTTCTTAAACGGTGAAAAACCAGAAATTAAATCGGTTTCAAATATTTTCCTAAGTTCAAACTGGATGGAAAGAGAAACGTTCGATTTCTACGGAATCAATTTTATTGGTCACCCACAATTGAAACGTATTTTAAATATGGACGAAATGGTGTCTCATCCAATGCGAAAAGAATTCCCAATGGAAGACAGCGGAAGAACCGACAAAGACGACAGATTCTTTGGAAGAACAACAACAAATTGCTAAAAAATAATTCAACATTATAAAATGTCAGAACTATTATTACCACCAGAGCATCGTTATGCTAAAATAATTAAGGAGAGACTAAACGAAGACGGAAGCGAACTTTCTGTATTGAATTTAGGTCCTACTCACCCTGCAACGCACGGTATTTTTCAGAATATCCTGCTGATGGATGGTGAAAAAATTCTTGAGGCTGAGCCAACTATTGGTTACATCCACAGAGCTTTCGAAAAAATTGCCGAAAATCGTCCTTTTTATCAAATTACACCTCTTACAGACCGTATGAACTACTGTTCTTCTCCTATTAATAATATGGGATGGTGGATGACAGTAGAAAAACTATTAGGTATTGAAGTTCCTAAAAGAGCGCAGTATTTAAGAGTTATCGTTATGGAGCTGGCTCGTATTACGGATCACATTATCTGTAACGGAATCTTAGGGGTTGATACTGGTGCGTATACTGGTTTCTTATACGTTTTTCAATTTAGAGAAAAAATCTACGAAATCTACGAAGAAATTTGTGGAGCTCGTTTGACTACAAATATGGGAAGAATCGGTGGTTTTGAAAGAGACTGGTCTCCGGAAGTTTTCAAAAAACTAGATAAATTCCTTGAAGAATTCCCTCCGGTTTGGCAGGAATTCCAAAACCTATTCGAGAGAAACAGAATTTTCCTTGACAGAACTGTAAACGTAGGTGGAATCACTGCTGAAAAAGCAATGGCTTACGGATTTACAGGTCCAAACTTACGTGCTGCAGGAGTTGATTACGACGTACGTGTAGCTCAGCCTTACTCTTCTTATGAAGATTTCGATTTTATTGTTCCTGTTGGAAAATCAGGAGATACTTACGATCGTTTCTGTGTTCGTAATGCTGAAGTTTGGGAAAGTTTAAGCATTATTCGTCAGGCATTGGAAAAAATGCCTCCTGGAAACGAATATCATGCGGAAGTTCCGGATTACTACCTTCCTCCAAAAGAAGATGTTTACACTTCTATGGAATCTTTAATTTATCACTTTAAGATCGTAATGGGAGAAGTTCCTGTACCAGTTGCAGAAATCTATCACCCTGTAGAAGGAGGAAATGGGGAACTTGGTTTCTATTTAGTAACTGACGGAAGCAGAACTCCATATAGATTACATTTCAGAAGACCATGCTTTATTTATTATCAGGCATTCCCAGAAATGATTAAAGGCGCTATGCTTTCTGATGCAATTATCATTCTGTCAAGTTTGAACGTAATTGCAGGAGAATTAGACGCCTAAAAGATTGAAGATTTTAGAATGTAGATTTCAGATTGGAAAATCTAAAATCTAAAATCAGAAATCTAAAATTAATAAAGATTGCAGAATATGGATTACGGACAAAGATTGAAAAAATCTAAAATCTAAAATCTAAAATCTAAAATAAAAATGGAACGTAAACATTACAAACAAGAAATAAACATGACTGAGGCATTGATGAACCGCATCAATGAATTAATTAGTCATTATCCTGAGGGCAAACAAAAATCAGCTTTATTGCCTGTTTTGCACGAAGTTCAGGATGCTCACAACAACTGGCTTAGTATTGAACTTCAAGATAAAGTTGCCGAAATTCTTCAGATAAAACCAATTGAGGTTTATGAAGTGGTTACTTTCTATACGATGTTCAACCAAAAGCCAATTGGTAAGTATATGTTTGAGTTCTGCCAGACTTCTTGTTGTTGTTTAAGAGGTGCCGAAGATTTGATGGATTATACTTCTGAAAAATTAGGTATTAAAATGGGCGAAACAACTCCAGACGGAATGTTCACAATTGCCGGTGTAGAATGTTTAGGTGCTTGCGGATACGCTCCGATGATGCAGTTGGGTGATTTCTACAAAGAAAAACTGACAGAAGAAAAAATCGATCAGATCATTGCTGATTGTAGAGATGATAAAATAATATTACACGATAAATAAGATGTCACAAAAAATATTATTAGATAAAATCAATATTCCTGGAATTAAAACCTACGAAGTGTATCGCCAAAATGGTGGTTACGCTTCTGTAGAAAAAGCTTTAAAGACATTAACTCCAGACGAAGTAACTGAGGAAGTAAAAAAATCAGGATTACGTGGTCGTGGTGGTGCAGGTTTCCCTGCAGGAATGAAATGGAGCTTTATTGACAAAAAATCAGGAAGACCAAGACACTTAGTGTGTAACGCCGACGAATCGGAGCCGGGAACATTCAAAGACAGATTTTTGATGGAATATATTCCTCACTTATTGATCGAGGGAATGATTACTTCCAGCTACGCTTTAGGTGCTAACCTATCTTATATCTACATTCGTGGAGAATATATGTGGGTTTTCAAAATCTTAGAAAGAGCAATCGCCGAAGCAAAAGCTGCCGGATGGTTAGGAAAAAATATATTAGGATCAGGTTATGATTTGGAACTTCACGTTCACTGTGGAGCCGGAGCATATATCTGTGGAGAAGAAACAGCATTAATCGAATCATTGGAAGGTAAAAGAGGAAATCCTCGTATTAAACCACCTTTCCCAGCGGTTTCTGGTCTTTGGGCAAACCCAACAGTGGTAAACAACGTTGAAACTATCGCAACGGTGCCTTGGATTGTGAACAATTCTGGTGATGATTATGCAAAAATTGGGATTGGACGTTCTACTGGAACTAAATTAATTTCTGCTTCAGGACACATTAAAAATCCTGGTGTTTACGAAATTGAATTAGGTTTAAGCGTTGACGAATTCATGAATTCTGATGAATATCTAGGAGGAATGTCATCAAGTCGTCCATTAAAAGCATTTGTACCTGGAGGTTCTTCTGTGCCAATCTTACCAGCTGAATTGATTTTCAAAACAGCAAACGGCGAAGATCGTTTAATGACTTACGAATCTTTAAGTGATGGTGGTTTTGCTACCGGATCTATGTTAGGTTCTGGAGGATTTATTGTTTACAATGACACTGCTTGTGTGGTTAGAAACACTTGGAACTTTGCTCGTTTCTACCACCACGAATCTTGCGGACAATGTACACCTTGCCGTGAAGGAACAGGATGGTTGGAAAAAATTCTATGGAGAATCGAAAACGGTCAAGGCCGTGAAGAAGATATCGAATTATTGTGGAGCATTCAGAGTAAAATTGAAGGAAACACAATCTGTCCTCTAGGAGACGCAGCTTCCTGGCCAGTAGCAGCTGCAATTCGTCACTTTAGAGATGAGTTCGAATATCACGTTCGTTTCCCTGAAAAAATCAAAAATAGAGATCACTTTGTCGCTGAACCATTTTCACAAGTGAAACATTTAGTTGGCGGTAAAGTAATCGTATAATATAAAAAGCAGAAAGTTATAAAGTTCATAATGTTAAAAAGGACAGCAATTCTTTTCAATATTCCGACTTTCAACATTCAAATCATAAAGAGATGAAAGTAACCATAGACGGTCAAAGTATAGACGTAGAACCAGGAACAACGATCCTGCAGGCTGCACGTATGATTGGTGGAGATTTGGTGCCGCCAGCCATGTGCTATTACTCAAAATTAAAAGGCAGTGGCGGAAAATGCCGTTGTTGTTTAGTTGAAGTTTCTAAAGGTAGTGAAGCTGATCCAAGACCAATGCCAAAACTTATGGCATCTTGTGTAACAGGATGTATGGACGGAATGGAAGTAAACAGTAAATCTTCTGCCAGAGTTACCGAAGCGCGTAAATCTGTAACAGAATTTCTATTAATCAACCACCCATTAGACTGTCCAATTTGTGATCAGGCGGGAGAATGTGATCTTCAAAATTTAAGTTTTGAGCACGGAAACCCAAAATCACGTTATATTGAAGAGAAAAGAACATTTGAACCGGAAGATATTGGTCCAAATATTCAACTGCATATGAACCGTTGTATCTTATGCCAAAGATGTGTACAAGTTGCAGATCAATTGACAGACAACAGAGTTCACGGTGTATTAGACCGTGGTGACCACGCTAATATTTCAACAGGAATATCTAAAGCAATCGACAACGAGTTCTCCGGAAACATGATTGATGTTTGTCCGGTTGGAGCTTTAACCGATAAAACTTTCCGTTTTAAATCAAGAGTTTGGTTTAACAAACCTTACAATGCACACAGAGAATGTACAACTCCGGGATGTTGCGGTAAAACTACAGTTTGGATGTTTGGTGGAGAAATCCAACGTGTAACTGGTCGTAAAGACGAGTACCATGAAGTAGAAGAATTCATCTGCAACAGCTGTCGTTTTGATCACAAAGATGTGAATGACTGGGTTATTGAAGGTCCAAGAGAATTTGAAAAAGATTCTGTTATCAACCAAAATAACTATACTCAGAAATTAGAGAAAGTTACCATCGATACTGAAAAGAATATCCTTTTAGGTAGAGATATCGACCGTAAAAAAATTAGTATGGCAGCAATTCCATTAACTGATAAAGATCAAAAATAGTAAGAAATGGAAAGTGCATTTATTATAGAAAAAAGTGTTGTTATTGTTGTCGTTTTTGCGGTAACAATGATTATGGCAATGTATTCTACCTGGGCAGAACGTAAAGTTGCTGCTTTCCTGCAAGACCGTGTTGGACCAAACCGTGCCGGATGGGGAGGTTTATTACAGCCACTTGCAGATGGTATGAAATTATTCTCTAAAGAAGAATTCTTCCCAAACACACCAAATAAATTTTTATTCGTTGTGGGTCCTGCAATTGCCATGAGTACGGCTTTAATGACTAGTGCCGTAATTCCTTGGGGAGACAGACTTCACCTTTTTGGAAGAGACATTATTCTTCAGGCAACTGACGTAAACATTGCTTTATTATACATTTTTGGAGTTCTTTCTGTTGGAGTTTACGGTATCATGATTGGTGGATGGGCTTCTAACAATAAGTTCTCATTAATGGGAGCTATTCGTGCTGCTTCTCAAATGGTTTCTTATGAAGTTGCCATGGGATTATCGATGATTGCTTTATTGATGATGACCGGAACAATGAGTTTAAAAGAAATCTCATTACAGCAGCAAGGAATGAACTGGAATGTCTTCTATCAGCCATTATCCTTTTTAATTTTCTTAATCTGTTCTTTTGCTGAAACAAACAGAACGCCTTTCGATTTAGCTGAATGTGAAAACGAGTTAATTGGAGGTTACCATACAGAATATTCATCCATGAAAATGGGATTCTATTTATTTGCGGAGTATGCAAGTATGTTTATCTCTTCTACAATTATTTCTGTTTTATTCTTCGGTGGATACAACTACCCTGGAATGCAATGGATGGTAGAAAATGTTGGTGTTAATGCAGCTAACTTATTAGGAATTGCGGCATTATTTGTAAAAATATGTTTCTTCATATTCTTTTACATGTGGGTACGTTGGACAATTCCAAGATTTAGATATGACCAATTAATGCACTTAGGCTGGAGAATTTTAATTCCGCTTTCGATCGTTAATATCATGATTACGGGAATTGTAATATTAAGACACGATATTGCAGCTTACTTAGGATTCTAAGAACCCTAAACGCCTAGCCCCGATAGAAGCGGCATCCTTTTGTGGTGGGGTTCACCACAAAAGATACAGCGGATAGCGGGATTAGCTTCAAATAAAAAACAAAATAGATTTTAGATTTGATTGATCTCAAATTGTAAATCATAAACTATAATAGTAAAAATGTCAATAGAAACTATATCATTATCGGGTAGAAAAAAGGTGGTGTCAAATAAGGACATGTCTTTTGTTGAGCGATTGTATCTTGTGGCGATTGTAAAAGGTCTGATTATTACAGTAAAACACCTTTTTAGAAAAAAAGTTACCATTCATTACCCAGAGCAGGTTCGCGAAATGAGCCCGGTTTATCGTGGTCAGCACATGCTGAAACGCGATGAGCAAGGCCGTGAAAACTGTACAGCTTGCGGATTATGTGCTTTATCTTGTCCGGCAGAAGCGATTACTATGAAAGCGGCGGAAAGAAAACCAGATGAAAAACATTTATACAGAGAAGAGAAATATGCTGAGATCTATGAGATCAACATGCTTCGTTGTATTTTCTGTGGTTTATGTGAAGAGGCTTGTCCTAAAGATGCTATCTATTTGACAGAATCTAAAGTTTTGGTGCCTGCTAACTACAACAGAGAAGATTTCATTTTCGGGAAAGATAAATTAGTGATGCCTTTAGAAATGGCTATGAAAAACGCTCAACTTAAAAACGCTAACTAAATGATACATATTCCTGATTTTGCACACGCAACAACTGTTCAAGTTATCTTTTGCTTTTTAGCGTTTATTACCGTTATTACTGCTTTCCTGACTATTTTCAGCAGAAACCCGATTCACTCGGCTATTTACTTAGTGATTTGTTTCTTCTCGATCGCTGGTCATTATTTATTATTAAATTCTCAGTTTTTAGCAGTGGTTCATATAATAGTCTACTCCGGTGCTATTATGATTCTGTTTCTGTTTACGATCATGTTGATGAACCTGAACGAACAACGAGAAGTTCACCGTCCTAGAATTACACGTTTAGGAGCTATTGTTTCTTTCTGTTTAATATTGATCGTTTTGATTACAATCTTTATTAACTCAAAACCAATTGTTGGTGAATACGATTCTACGGGAGAAGATTTCCAATCTATTAAAGTTTTAGGTAAAATTCTATTGGATGAATATATGGTTCCTTTCGAATTTGCTTCGGTATTGCTTTTGGTAGCTATGATTGGAACAGTTCTATTGTCTAAAAAAGAAAAATTAAATAAATAATGGGTAATATATTAAATCAAATAGGTATTGAAAACTACATCTTTTTGAGTGTTGTACTTTTCTGTATTGGTATTTTTGGTGTATTGTACAGACGAAATGCTATTATCGTTTTCATGTCTATCGAAATTATGTTGAATGCGGTGAACCTTTTATTTGTTGCTTTTTCAACTTATCATCAGGATGCACAAGGACAAGTTTTTGTGTTCTTCTCGATGGCGGTTGCTGCAGCCGAAGTTGCGGTAGGATTGGCCATTTTAGTTTCTATCTTTAGAAATATCGGATCAATTAGTATCGATAATTTAAAAAATTTAAAAGGATAATCAGAAATGGATACCAATTTAGCTTTAATTTTAGTTTTAACTCCTTTACTAGGTTTTCTGGTAAATGTCTTTTTTGGAAAAAGCTTAGGAAAAACAGTTTCTGGTGCAATCGGAACTATTGCCGTAGCGATTTCTTTTGTAGTTTCTCTTTTACTTTTTAATCAAATAACTTCAACCGGAAAAGGAATTGAAGTTACTTTATTTGATTGGATTCAAATTAGCAACTTAAAAATCAATCTTGGATTTTTATTAGATCAATTGTCAGTTCTTTGGTTACTTTTTGTAACTGGAATTGGATCTTTGATTCACTTATACTCTATCAGTTACATGCATGATGACGAAAACATGCACAAATTCTTCTCTTATCTGAATTTGTTCGTTTTCTTTATGATCACGCTTGTAATTGGAAGCAACTTATTAGTTCTTTTCATTGGATGGGAAGGTGTTGGACTTTGTTCTTACCTATTAATTGGATTCTGGCATAAAAACCAGGATTACAATGATGCTGCAAAAAAAGCTTTCATCATGAACAGAATTGGAGATTTAGGTTTATTAATTGGAATGTTCATCATCGGATCGATGTTCTCTACATTAGATTATGCCACTTTAAAAACGGCAATTGCAGGAGCGACTAACTTAAATTTACCATTACTTTCTTTAGCTGCTTTATGTTTATTTATTGGAGCTTGTGGTAAATCTGCTCAAATTCCGTTATACACATGGTTACCTGATGCGATGGCTGGACCAACTCCAGTTTCTGCATTAATCCACGCTGCAACGATGGTTACTGCTGGTATTTTTATGGTAACAAGATTAAACTTTGTTTTTGACCTTGCAACAGATGTACAATCTGTAATCGCAATAATTGGAGCAATCACTTCATTAGTCGCTGCTACAATTGGATTAGTTCAAACTGACATCAAAAAAGTATTGGCTTACTCTACAGTTTCACAATTAGGTTTAATGTTCTTAGCGTTAGGATTTGGAGCCTATGAAGTTGCTGTTTTTCACGTAATCACTCACGCTTTCTTTAAAGCTTGTTTATTCTTAGGTTCTGGATCTGTAATTCACGGATTACACGGAGAACAAGATATGCGTAACATGGGTGGTTTACGTAAAGCAATGCCAATTACTTTCTGGACTATGTTGATTTCTTCATTGGCAATTTCAGGAGTTCCATTTTTCTCAGGATTCTTTTCTAAAGATGAAATTTTATTGACTGCATTCCACCACAGTATTCCATTATATGTTGTTGGATCGGTTGCTTCTATTATGACGGCTTTCTATATGTTCCGTTTAATGTTCCTGACTTTCTTCAAAGAATTTAGAGGAACTGAAGAGCAAAAACACCATTTACATGAAAGCGGTTCTTTAATTACTATTCCGCTTATCATTTTAGCTATTTTGGCGACTTTTGGCGGATTAATTAGTTTACCTGGACACAGCTGGTTGAATGAATACCTTGCTCCTCTTTTCACAAAAGTAGCTGGAGAAGAACATCATTTAGGCACAACTGAATACACTTTAATGGGCGTTGCAGTTCTAGGCGGATTATTAGGAATTTTAATTGCTTACATTAAATACTTTAAACAAGATAATGTTCCGGAAGCTGATGAAAACATCACTGGCTTAAGCAAAGTATTATACAACAAATATTATGTAGATGAAGTTTACGATGCTGTATTTGTAGCCCCTGTTAACAGTCTATCTAAATTCTTTAGAGATTATATCGAGACAGGGTTATCTACTGCTGTTTTTGGATTAGGTAAAATAGCAAACGAGATTGCTTTTCAAGGAAAAAAATTACAAACCGGAAGTATAGGATTATATCTATTTGTTTTTGTTTTAGGACTTTGTGCAATTGTTTCCTATATATTTTTAGCTCAATAATATTATTACTATGAACGTTTCTACTATATTAATTATACTTTTAATTGGTGCATTTGCCACTTATTTTTCTGGTGACAAACTAGCTTCAAAAGTTGCTTTACTTTTTAGTTTAGTTGCTTTAGGATGTTCAATTGTATTATTGAATAATTATTCGGCTGGCGAAAATATCAGCGTAATCAACAGCTGGATTACACAGCCAAAAATTTCTTTTGCTTTAAATGCTGACGGACTTGGGCTTGCAATGGTTTTATTAACTGCAGCTTTAACTCCGATTATTATATTTTCTTCTTTCGGAAATGAATACAAAAATGCTAAAGCTTTTTACGGTCTAATCTTGTTCATGACCTTTGCTATGACAGGAACTTTCTTAGCTGCTGATGGTCTTTTATATTATATTTTCTGGGAGTTAGCACTTATTCCAATTTATTTTATTGCTTTAATCTGGGGTAACGGTGATGCTGAAGAACGCAGAAAAGCAGTGGTTAAATTCTTTATTTACACACTTGCCGGTTCGTTATTTATGTTAACTGCTTTTATTTATTTATATACAAAAGCAGGTTCTTTCTTAATTGAAGATTTATACAAATTAAACTTATCTGCTTGTGAGCAATTATGGATTTTCTTGGCTTTCTTCTTAGCTTATGCTATCAAAATTCCAATTATTCCTTTCCATACCTGGCAGGCAAATGTGTACCAAAAAGCACCAACTGTTGGAACAATGCTTTTATCTGGTATCATGCTAAAAATGGGATTATACAGTGTACTTCGTTGGCAATTGCCAATTGCACCTTTAGCTGCAAAAGAATATATGAATATTTTTATTGCTTTAGGAATTGCGGGAGTTATCTATGGATCAATAGTTGCTTTGAGACAAAAAGATCTTAAAAAATTATTAGCTTATTCTTCTCTTGCTCACGTTGGATTAATCGCTGCAGGTTCTTATACTTTAACTCTTGATGGTTTAAGAGGTGCTGTTATGCAAATGATTGCTCACGGTTTTGTGGTAGTGGGATTATTCTTTGCCGCTGAAGTAATTTACAGAAGATTTGAAACCAGAGAAATTGAAGCATTGGGTGGTATTCGTACACAATCTCCAAAATTCACTTCGATGTTTTTAATCTTAGTTTTGGCTTCTGTTGCGTTACCAAGTACTTTTAACTTTGTTGGAGAATTTACAGTATTATACAGTTTATCTCAGGTTAATATTTGGTTTGCTATCCTTGGTGGAACTACTATTATTTTAGGAGCTTACTATATGTTGAGAATGTTCCAACATGTAATGTTAGGAGAAACAAACTCTAAAACTTTTGCTGATGTTACACTTAACGAAGGAATCTCATTTGTGGCAATTATCGCTGTTTTATTGTTCTTCGGATTTTATCCAAAACCAATTACAGATTTGATTACACCAAGCTTGGAAACTATTTTACAAGTTATCAATAAGAACTAATATTTTAAACAAAAAATAAATTAGGATTACACTTCAAATTGTAATCCTAACTCAAAAAGACAAAAATGAATACATTAATAGCTATAACAGGATTGGGTATTTTCTGCCTATTGTTTGAAATTCTAAATTTAAGAAAGGCCATCGTTCCTATTACCATTTTGGGTTTATTAGGCGTATTGGCGCTTAACTTCTGTGAATTTGGAACTGCACAAAGTTATTACAACAATATGGTTGCTGTATCTAAATTTTCTACAGCTTTCTCATCATTGTTTATCGTTTTGACTATTTTCCTTGTAGCGTTAAGTCATAATTTTTATCAAAATCATCCAACAAAAATTTCAGATTACGTTGCCATTAAAGTATTCTTATTGGCCGGAGCGGTAGCTATGGTTTCTTTCGGAAACTTAGCGATGTTCTTTTTAGGAATCGAAATTTTATCTATTGCTTTATATGTTTTAGCGGCAAGTGATCGTTTAAATATCAAAAGTAACGAAGCGGGAATGAAATATTTCTTAATGGGATCTTTCGCATCTGGTATTATCTTATTTGGAATATGTTTGATTTATGGAGCAATGGGAAGTTTTGATATCAGCGAAATTCACGAAAGTGCTTTATCAGCAGAGTTGCCAATCTGGTTCCCAATTGGACTGATTTTAATGATTATCGGAATGTTGTTTAAAGTTGCTGCAGTTCCTTTCCACTTCTGGGCTCCGGACGTTTACGAAGGTTCTCCTGCATTAACAACTGCTTTAATGAGTACATTGGCAAAAGTAGTAGCTATTGCAACTTTATTTAAATTGATTTCTGGCATGAACGTAATTCCTTCTTTAGAAAATCAGGATCTTTTACATACTTTCGAAGTTATTGTGGTTATTATTTCGATTGCTTCAATGTCTGTTGGTAACATTATGGCATTAAGACAAGTAAACGTAAAACGTATGCTTGCATTCTCTGGAATCTCTCATGCAGGTTTCATGTTAATGACATTATTAACTGTTTCTGCTTCAGCAGGTGTTTTATTATATTACACAGCTGCTTATGCATTATCAGGAATTGCTGCTTTCAGTGTTATTTTATACGTATGCAGAGATCAGGATAACGAGGATATTACAAATTTCCACGGACTAGGAAAAACAAATCCATTATTGGCTGCTGTCCTTACAGCTTCTTTATTATCTATGGCCGGAATTCCTATTTTCTCTGGTTTCTTTGCTAAGTTGTTTTTATTCAATCAAACCATTCAGGCTGGATATATTGGTTTAGTAATTGTAGCAGTAATCAACTCTATTATCAGTGTTGGTTATTATTTCAAATTAATTATTGCCATGTATTCTAAAGAACCTAATCAGGAAAGAACAGGAAGACCATTCCTTATTTATGCCACAGCAGTAATATCAATTGCATTAAATATCATTTTAGGTTTATTCCCTTCATTAGTTTTAGACTTATTGCAATAAGACAAACATACAATTTATAAAAGAAAATCCATCAAATTGAGTTTGATGGATTTTTTTTATGCAAATACAGAAGAGAAATTCATGTTAAAAAATTCTTCTACACAATTGCACTTCAAAAAATCTCCATATATTTGAGTTCAATTAAATGTATAGATTATGAACTTTAATTCAAAGAATCCATTTTTAAACAGCAAGCGCTTTTCGTCTAATGCTGAACCAAGAACTGAAGTACACCAAGCTCAGATTATTGACTACAATCAGGAAATGACAGTGTCAGGAACTATTAACAAAACAGCAATCCTGTTTCTTATTTTATGTGGTGCCTCTATGGTTACCTGGTGGATGGCATTTAATGGAATGAATCCGATGTTGCCAACTATTGGAGGTGCAATTGTTGGTTTTATCCTTGTGTTAATTTCTTCTTTTAAACCTCAGGCTTCTCCTTATCTGGCTCCCGGATATGCTTTATTTGAAGGTTTGTTTATTGGTGGTATTTCTGCCATATTTGAATTAAAATTTCCCGGTATTGTAATTAATGCCGTCGGAGCAACTTTGGTTACTTTCTTAGTTTGTCTTGCTTTATATAAATTCAGAATTGTTAAAGTTACAGAGCAATTTAAATCAGTAGTTGTAGCAGCGACACTAGCTATTGCAACCTATTATTTAATTTCATGGCTTTTCTCACTGTTTACAAGTTATACTCCTGTTCATTATGGAAATTCCATGATGAGTATTGGTATCAGTATTTTTGTAATCGTTATTGCTGCACTTAATCTATTTTTAGACTTCGATTTAATTGAAAAAGGTGCCAGAGAAAGAATGCCTAAATTTATGGAATGGTATGGCGCAATGGGACTAATGATTACATTGGTTTGGTTGTATATTGAATTTTTAAGATTACTATCTAAATTTGCAAGCAGAGATTGATCAGTCTCTTTAAAAAATATAAAAGCCTTTTTGAGTAAAATCAGAAAGGCTTTTTTTTTGACCTATTTTTAAATTTCTACAAATTACGAAAAACTCTTTCTTTTAAAAAAGAAGTTTTTTTCCTATATAACAGCGTACTTCTACAAATTGCTATTAATTATTTCTAATTATCCTCAAGCAAAAACAACGCTATTAAAAGTAAGAATTAACTCAAAATACTTCTAGACACCTATATTTTATTGAATATGTAATAAGTTACACAAAAATGCAATTAATTACATATTCAATAATCAAAGTGTATTATTTTTACACTATACATTTATTTATGTTAAAAATAATAAGAATTCAAAAATTATACTTACTTTCGTGTAATCGATTACAATTTTAAACTATTACCACTAAAAATTTGAATCGAAAAAAACCACAACAACTTAACAACCTCAAAAACCACGATCATGAAAAAAAAATTACTCTATCTTATTTTATTATTCGCGTCGATTCACTTATCGGCACAAATCACGATTACTGAATCTTCGGGCTGGCTGGAATCTGCTTTTGTAAAATGGACACCCCTTTCTGGTGCTGACAGCTACAATGTTTATTATACAGGTGGAGGTCAAACCAACAAAAAAATTGACAATGAACTAATACGCAATTACGGTTCCTATTTTCGTGCCGATATTCCAGGAATTGCGGCAGGAAGTTATACCATTACCATTAAACCCGTTACAGCTGGTACAGAAGGAACTGGGGCAACAACTGCTTCGTTAACCGTCAAAGCGCATGACCGAAGTGGATTTGCTTTTAATGCAGGACGTGTTCCGGGAGCTTACAATGCAGATGGAACTCCAAAAAGCAATGCCGTAATTATCTATATCACTCAAAAAACTAAAAATACAGTATCATTAAATGTTACAGGAGCAAGTTCAAATCCATGTGTAGGTTTACAAACTATTCTGGACGGATTTAAAAAAGGTAAAGATACAAGACCACTAATCATTCGTATGATTGGTCAGATTACTGATTTGTCTTATATGCTAAATGGAGATCTTGTTATTGAAAACAACAACAATGCCGCAAGTTATATCACCCTGGAAGGAATTGGTAACGATGCTACTGCAGACGGCTGGGGAATTAGAGTTAAAAATGCTTCGAACATAGAAATTCGAAATATTGGAATTATGAACTGCGACAGCGGTGAAGGAGATAACATTGGATTACAGCAGGACAACGATTATGTATGGGTTCACAATTGTGATTTCTTTTATGGAAAACCAGGTAGCGATGCAGATCAAATAAAAGGTGACGGAGCTTTAGATTGTAAAAAATCGACTTATGTAACCTTTTCATACAACCACTTTTGGGATAATGGAAAAAGCAATTTATTAGGTTTAAGCGAAGGAACTACTGAAGGGCTGTATATTACCTATCACCATAACTGGTATGACCATTCTGATTCGCGTCATCCAAGAATTCGTTATTACTCGGCTCACGTTTATAATAATTATTATGATGGAAATTCTAAATATGGTGTAGGATCTACGCTAGGTTCTTCCGTATTTGTAGAAGCCAACTTTTTTAGGAACTGTAAATATCCAATGCTTACTTCTATGCAGGGAACAGATATTTATAACGGTGCAGGAACTTTTTCAAGTGAGGATGGCGGTACAATTAAAGCTTTCAACAACACTATGAGTGGACAAAATCGTTTTGTTGGATACGATGCCACAACATATCCCGTAGAATTTGATGCATATGTTGCAGCAACCAGAAATGAAACCATCAGCAGCAGTATTAAATCAAAAAAAGGAGCTAAAACATATAATAACTTTGACACAAATACAAGTGTAATGTACGCTTATACTCCGGAAACTCCGGAAAATGCTAAAACTACAGTTATGCAATATGCAGGACGAATATCAGGAGGTGATTTTCAATGGACATTTAACAATACAATTGACGATACTGCCGATGGCGTAAATATTGGTTTAAGAGATGCATTATACGCTTATCAGACCAGTTTAGTCAATGTACAAGGCGAAACACCTTCTGCCTCAAATCCTCAGACTTTAACTACTGAAACCGATAATAACCAAACTGTAAGCGCAGGAACTGCAATAGAACCGATGATTTTTACTTGGGGTGGAGATGCGACTGATGCTACTGTAACGGGATTACCTGCTTCCGGAATAAGTTTTGTAAAAAACACCACAGCAAAAACGATCACAATTACCGGAACTCCTACTGCAAATGTTTCGTTTTCAATTGCAACAAGCGGAACAAGCGGATCTCCGGCAAATGCAACCGGAACCATTACTGTTGAAGGTACTGTAACGCCTCCAGCGGGAGATCAGATTCATAATTTTACAGAGTCCGGAACAACTAGTACATTCTACACCATTAGTGGTAATCTTGCAACAAACAAAGGGACTGTAACCTATAACGGCCTAACTTTAACACAATGCTTAAAACTTGAAACAGCAACTAGCATTACGTATACTACAACGCAGTCAAGTACTTTAACACTTGTATTAGTAGAAGCTGCAGGGACTGCAAAAATTGATGGTACAAACTATACTGCAACTGCCGGAATAATTACAGTTACACTTCCAGCTGGAAATCATACTATTGCCAAGAAAGACACTGCAAACCTTTTTTATATGAAAACAGCTTATAGCGGTACTTTAAAGGTAGATAAAAATTCAGGTCCGGAAAATTTAGTCGTTTATCCAAATCCAATTGTAAATCAAATGTATATTACAAGTGATAATGTTCAAAAAGTGGAAGTCTATAACATTCTTGGATCATTAGTAAAAACCGTTGAAAAAAATACGGAATCAATTGATATGAGTCACTTGACATCCGGCCATTATATCGTTAAAATAAAAACAGATCAGGGAACTATTACCAAAAAGATCATCAAAAAATAAATTGTAAATAACCTGAATAAAAAGGCTTCCAAATCTGGAAGCCTTTTTACATTTAGTCTCTATCTCTTACGGTTTCTGAACTCTTGCTGTTCTGTTATTTTTCCGAATTCATTCAAACATTTTTTAATCGTTTCCAGATTAATTCCAACAAAAAACAGCATTCCAATAAAAATTACAATCCAGCTGTAAACAATCTTTACAAAAGAAATATCTGATGTAACTACATAAAAAATGACTGTTGGCAAAATCGATACTATAAATGTCAGTCCTAATGCCAGCATTAACGGATTTATTATAAAACTGTTTATACTATTAAGCCCAATTTTTCTAATAATAATTGCTAAAAAAAGCAATGCCATTATTCCAAAAACTATACCTGCGAAACTATAAATCATAACGATATCAGGCTGATTGTTTATCTGTTGTTCGTATCCAAAAAAGGTATTAAAATTGAATTCCATCGTACTTCTTTTGTTCTGGTGTTACATCAAATAAACTCTGAGATTTATACCCCAACATTTTAGCTAAAATAAAGTTAGGAAACTCTTCAATTCCCACATTATACAGATTGATACTGTCATTAAAAAACTCTCTTCTATCGGCAATTTTATCTTCCATTTGGGACACTCTTTTCTGTAGTTCCAAAAAATTACTGTTTGATGCCAATGTTGGATAATTTTCAGAAACAGCAAATAGGTTTTTCATCGTTTTTGAAAACTCATTTGAATTTTCAATTTTCTCTCCTACTGATTTCGAGTTTAAAAAATCGGTTCTTAATTTAGTTAGATTCGTTAATAATTCTGTTTCATGTTCCATAAACTTAGAAGCCACCTTTACAAGTTCCGGAACCTCTTCAGCCCTTTGCATTAGAATCACATCAATGTTTCTAAAAGCTTTTTCGTAATTATTTTTAAGCATAACCAATTTATTATAAATCCTGATAAAAAAATTAAAAAAAATTATAAGCAGAATTATTCCGGTGATTAAAGCAATATTTTGAACAGTCATATTTGTTTAGTTTAGAATGATATAAATAATTAGAAGCGAAATAAAAAATAAGGTTATTAAAAAGGAATCTAACAACGGTTTGTATTTATTTCTAAATGAAATACTTCTTGGAACTGCAATTCCAAATACATTATCCGGATTTCCTTTTTGTATTATTGTTTTCCCATTATCCGAAGCGGCATAGCCCACAAGAAACATATAATCGTTATTCTTCAAATAAGTTTCAGAATATCTGGTTTTTCCTCCCTGCTGATTGTCAACTCTATCAAAAAAGTATTCCATTCCTTCTCCATCAACAGTAACAGAACCCGTTTCGTCTTTAATTCTGAATTTACCCGTTTTAACTTCACTAAAAATAGTCGAATAGGTCGTTCTGCCATCATCATCAGGTTTGCTTTCCTTTTCTATTTTATAATAATATCCAATGCAGGGTTTATTAAAATAAGGAGAAATAATGGGTTCAATTTCTTCAAGATCTCCTTCAACTTCTACCATTCCCATTGCAATTGAATCCATTTTTGAAGTGGGAAGAATGGATTGCAGACGCATAAATTTGCTTTTATTGCTGGGAAAAAAGATATTCTTTAGAATAATAAAACCTGGAATAATTAAAAAAAGAAGTTTTAGATTTTCGGTTTCGGCCAATAAAATAAAAGTTCCAAAAATACCCGCTATAATCAAAATTCCCAGAAATTTTTGCCCTAGAGTTGTTTTAGGAATATTATGCTTTTTATTAAACTTTTCTCGCTCTATTTTATCCGCTTTACTACTTTGAACTCCCGCATAAATCATCCCGATAATTGCAAAAAAGAAAAGAGAAATAAATAATAGCAACACAGCCGCCAAAGGAAAAGAAGCGTCAAATAGATAACTAATTCCAACAATTGCAGGCGATAAAACAAAAAACAGCCAATTGGGAAATTTTAAATTAAAAAGTCCCGAAAAGACTAAAGTCTGAAATAAGGCAATTCCTAAACTAAAAAGCATTAGAAAAACAAGTTCAGCCACATCTACTCTATTTTGAGTTAAAAATTCTAAAAAATCATTCATATTAAAAAGGGCAAATAATTATAATTTTAAAGGCTTAAAAAACAATTTCGACTTCTTTAGAAAGTAATTTTCTAATCCTGCTTTTTTCTAAATCCGAAATCGGATTATGACTTAAATCCAAACCTATAAGTTTTTGTAATTTATTGATTTCATTTGGAATATCGGTAAGTTCATTATTACTTAAGATCAAAAATTTTAAATTTTTAAAATGCAGAATCTCTTCAGGAAATACCGTTAATTTTGTTTTGGACAAGTCTAATTCTATAACTAGTTCCGGCTTTAACTTGGCATCGTTCAAATTATAAAATGTTGTTTTTTCTTTTTTCTTCTCTTCTTTATTTCTGCTTAAAAGACCAAATCCTGCCAAAATAAGTGCTGCAATAAAAAAGATACATAAAAAAGCTGCCCAAACCGGGTCTCCACTTTTTTCTGTTGTAAAAAGCCTTTGATAAACATAAAAAGCCATCCCAAAAAATAAAACTAAAAACAAACCAAGGACGATTAGAAAAAACAAATATCTAAAAAATGCAAAAATGATTTTTTTTACATTAGAGGTGTTTTTTGCCAAACAAAAATAGATAACCAGAGCCAGAACTAAAATCCAAAAAGACGCTACTCCAATTTTGGCAATATTGTTTCCACTTTCAATAATTGAAAAGGTAAAAGATGCAGGAAACATTAAAACAAACCAAATAAGAATTCCTCCAAATCCTATTGACAAACAACCTGGTTTTTTAGATTTATTTGATGATTTTAGCCAAAGCCATGCTAAAAAGAATGACAAAAAGAGTAGTCCAATAAATGCATATCCAAAAGGAGTAAGTCCGGCCAAAAAAATCAAAGTCATTTTAGTTTCTTATAAATTAGACATCAATAAATGATGTTTTGAAAAATAAAGGCGAATACAAATTAAAATAAAAATACTACAAATTTTGACATTAAAAAACCGCTTTTCTCAAATATTGAAAAAAGCGGTTTTGTTGATTTCTTAACTTCTTTTATTACAAGTCAAATTTAATTCCCTGCGCTAACGGAAGATTCGTTGTATAATTGATTGTATTCGTCTGACGTCTCATGTAGATTTTCCAGGCATCAGAACCTGACTCACGTCCGCCTCCGGTTTCTTTTTCACCGCCAAAAGCACCGCCAATTTCAGCTCCGGATGTTCCAATATTTACATTGGCAATACCGCAATCAGAACCAGTTACAGATAAAAATCTTTCGGCTTCTCTTAAATTATTCGTCATAATTGCTGAAGATAATCCCTGCGCTACTCCATTCTGAATTTCGATTGCATTATCCACTTCTCCAGAATATTTAAGCAAATATAAAACCGGAGCAAAAGTTTCGTGCTGCACAATTTCAAATGAATTTTCTGCTTCAGCAATTGCTGGTTTTACGTAACAGCCACTTTCATAACCTTCTCCGGAAAGTACTCCCCCTTCAACCAGAATTTTTCCGCCTTCAGCAACTACTTTATTTAAGGCTGATGCATACATTTCTACAGCGTGAACATCAATAAGTGGTCCAACATGATTGTTTTCGTCAAGCGGATTTCCAATTCGTAATTGTTTGTAAGCAGCAACTATAGCATCTTTAACTTTATCGTAAATACTTTCGTGAATAATTAATCTTCGTGTTGATGTACAACGCTGTCCTGCTGTTCCAACTGCCCCAAAAACAGCTCCGATAACCGTCATTTTAATATCAGCATCCGGTGTTACAATAATCGCATTGTTTCCTCCTAATTCTAACAATGATTTCCCTAATCTTCCGGCCACTTTTTGAGCCACAATTTTCCCCATTCTAGTCGAACCCGTTGCAGAAACAAGCGGAATGCGAGTATCTGTTGTCATTAATTCGCCTATTTTATAATCTCCGTTTATCAAACAGGAAATTCCTTCCGGTAAATTATTTTCTTTGATTACCTGAGCGATTATATTTTGACATGCAATACCGCAAAGAGGTGTTTTTTCTGAAGGCTTCCAAACACAAACATCTCCGGAAATCCATGCCAGCGCCGTATTCCACGACCAAACTGCAACTGGGAAATTAAACGCCGAAATGATTCCGACAATTCCCAGCGGATGATATTGTTCATACATTCTGTGTCCAGGTCTTTCAGAATGCATGGTTAATCCATGAAGCTGACGAGATAAACCAACAGCAAAATCGCAGATATCAATCATTTCCTGAACTTCTCCGAAACCTTCTTGCAATGATTTTCCCATTTCATAGGAAACCAATTTACCAAGCGCTTCTTTATTTTGTCTCAATTTTTCTCCAAACTGACGTACAATTTCACCACGCTGCGGCGCAGGAATTAATCTAAACGTTTTAAAAGCTTCTGCAGCCGTCTGAATTACTTTTTCGTAATCCTGTGCAGTTGACATTTTTACTGAAGCAATTAATTTTCCGTCAACTGGTGAATAGCTTTCCAAAATTTCTCCCGATGAAAAATTATTTGTTCCTGTTGATGTTCCTTCATTTATCGTTTTAATGCCCAATTTTTCCAGAGCTTCCTTCATTCCAAATTGCGATGCTATTGTTGTCATTGTAACTTTTTTAGTTAAAATTGTTATATTTAAATGTAAAGATATTATTTTAGAATTAATTTCCGACTGAAGTTAATTTATAAATAGACGTAAATTTAAGGTTATTTGATAGTATTAACAGAAATGTAGCCTTATTAATTGATTTTATTTGATGAAATTTGCAGTACTTAAAATAAAAACAATGTTCCTTTTTAACCGGCTTTTCATTTGCTTACTTTTAATTTCTATGAATGTTTTTTCTCAAAAAGAAAAATCTACTTTTCAGATAGTTCCTTTAGGAATAAAAGGCGGTATTGATGAAAAAAATCTATCAGCTTATTTGCTTGCTCCAGTTAATACAAACGATTATATCTGTCTCGATGCTGGAACGATAAATGCTGGAATCGAAAAGGCAATTGAAAACAAAGTATTTAAAGTTTCGACAAACGAAGTTTTAAAGAAGTATATTAAAGGATATTTCATTTCGCATGCTCATTTAGATCACGTTTCCGGTTTAATCATTAACTCTCCCGCTGATTCTTCTAAAACTGTTTATGCAACAGAAAAATGTATGAAAATGATCGAAAATCATTATTTCAACGATCAGACCTGGGCAAATTTCGGAGACAAAGGGCCTGGTTTTCCATTAAAAAAATATCACTTTCAAACTCTAAATATTGGCGAAGAAACTCCAATTTCAAATACTAAAATGACAGTTAAGGCTTTTCCGTTAAGCCACGTAAATCCATTTGAAAGCACTGCTTTTTTAGTTAAAAACGAGAATGAATATGTTTTGTATTTAGGCGACACCGGCCCAGATGCAATCGAAAAAAGCGATAAATTAAAAACATTATGGACAGCAATTGCTCCTTTAGTTCAAAACAAAAAATTGAAAGGTATTTTTATCGAAGTTTCTTTTCCTAACGAACAGCCTGATAAATTTTTATTCGGGCATTTGACTCCAACTCATTTAATGACTGAGCTTCATATTTTAGAAGATTTGGCAGGAAAAGATTCTTTGGAGAACTTCAAAATCATTATTACACATTTAAAGCCTCCTGCAAAAAATATTGCCAAAATTAAAGAGCAGTTAAAAAATCAAAACGATTTAGGATTGAAGATTATTTATCCTGAACAAGGGAAAAAGTTTGTGTTGTAGAAACAAATTTTGTAAGTTATCTTTTATGATTTAGCTGAATAAATTTTTTGAAAAATGAAAATTGTTTGGTCAAAAAAAGCAAAATATAACTTTTACTCTATTCGAAATTATCTAGAATTATACTGGTCACCATTAATAGCAGAAAAATTTATTCTTGATGTATTAAGAGTAAATAAATTATTAGAAAAAAATCCTCAAGTAGGAAAATACAGGGATGATTTACAATGCCGAGAAATAGTAATCTCAAAAAATATCACTTTGTATTATGAAATAAAAGAAAATCAAATAAAATTGATTGCTTTTTGGAATAATCGCCAAAAACCACCTTTGAATTCTTATGATTTATAAATCTATATCAGTTTTTTACTTCTCAATTCTGCAAGCATTGCCTCATGAGTAATAAAATATCCATTTTCTAGATCACGTTTGCCTTGTTCGATTTCCTGTTTTAATTCTAATCTGAAATTTTCTTCTGGAGAAAGAATTTTAGCGATTGAAAGCATTTCATCTGCAGAAAACGTCTGAGTCTTTAATTTACGATAGAACGTTGGACTTGGAATACCAACTTGTTCAATAATATAACTTTTTTTAAAGGGTGATTTGTTCATTAAATTCTCAATATTATCGACAATATTTTTATATGCGATTATCTCTTGTATCATTTTTGATATGTTTATAGATCATTTACAATACAAAAATACATCAAAAATGATTGTAAAATTCATATTGAGCGTAAAAAATTAAACCCAACAGGTTTTAAAAACCTGTCGGGTTTGATATCTAAAATTAAATTTAATTTATTTCTTAGCCACAAATCTCGGATCAGTTTCCATTACAGTGCCGCAGTTATCACACGTTCTCAATTCTTCTGAATTGTAAAAATGCTCAAAATGAGGTAAGAAATCTTTCTCTATATTGTGCAGTTCAAAATATACTTCATAAAGTTTGTGATTGCAATTGTCACAATGCCAAAGTAAGCCATCGGTAAAACCTTGTCCGGCACGTTTACGTTCAATTACCAATCCGATAGAACCTGCTGAACGAACAGGAGAATGTGGCACTTTTGCTGGATGCAAGTACATATCGCCTGCATTTAATTCCATTTCCTTTCGCTCACCATCTTCCTGAATTACTACTTTTATACTGCCTTCTAATTGATAAAAAAGTTCTTCGGTTTCGTTATAATGATAATCTTTTCTTGCATTTGGTCCCGCCACAATCATTACGATATAATCACCAGAATCTACGTAAAGATTTTTATTTCCAACTGGCGGTTTTAATAAATGACGGTTTTCGTCAATCCATTTAGTTAAGTTGAAAGGTTTTGCTATAGCCATTTTTTTAATTCTAAATTGTGAAAAGCTAAGGTAGTGAATTTGTAGAGACGCACTGCAGTGCGTCTTTAGGTTTCTAATTTCATTTCAAAAAAAAGTTAGACGCACTGCGGTGCGTCTCTACTGTCCAATTTCTTTTATCATATATATATAAACCGGAAAATGATCACTAAAACCTGCTTCTGTTAATGTATTTCGCAACGGATAACCTTTATACTGTCCCGAATTTTGAATAAGATAAGGTTTAGTAAAAATCCCTGCTTTCCAAAAAGTAAAAGTTGTAAAATCCGATTTTATTAGAGATTCTGTCATGATAATTTGATCGAAAATATTCCAGGAATCCCTAAAGGCGATTGTTCCCAACCCTTTATTCACCAATTCTTCAAACGGATTAAAAACACCAAATTCTGAAACTTCAGCTTTTTTCCCTTTTGCTCCCAAAGCTGTTTTTATACTGGTATTAATCGGTCCGTCGTTAAAATCTCCCAAGGTCATTACTTTTGCTTGCGGATTTATCTGCTGTAAAGAATCGATAATTTTTCGGTTTAGTTTTCCTGCTGCTTCCCTAAACGAGGTCGTGACTTTTTCTCCACCCGATCGGGACGGCCAATGATTGACAATAATATGTATTTCTTCGTTTTCTAAAAAACCCGAAACCAAAAGCTGATCTCGAGTAAAAACACGGTTGTTGTTTTCTTTTTTAATTTCAAGTTCATCATCTTCAATTTCCGATTGTTCTTCTTTTTTGATACTATTCTTTTTGTAAATGATTAATGGAATATTAGAAAAAGAAGTTGGACGAAAGTACTTTTTCTGATAAAGCAATGCTACATCGATACCGCGTTTATCGGGTGAATCAAAATGAATGATTCCGAAATCGAATTGCTGTAATTTTGGTTCTTTGATTAAATCTTCTAAAACATCTCTATTTTCTACTTCAGCACAACCTAATAAAACTGGGGCATTTGAATTTTCTGGTGTTCCAATTTCAGAAATTACTCTTGCTAAGTTTTTCAACTTTTGCTCATATTTTTGTTTTGTCCAATGCTGTGTGCCATTTGGAGTCCATTCATCATCATTTGTAAAATCATCATCTACAATGTCATATAAATTTTCAAAATTGTAAAATGCAACGGTATGTATTTTGTATTTTTTAGGTTGCGAATTTGAACAATTACTAAAAAAAATAAAAAAACCAAAAATTAAAGTTGTAAGGCGCATAGTTCTACTTAAATAAAAATCTAATGTATAAAAAATTGATTTATTTGTAAGAATTTTCTAAATATTTATTTTGCACTTCCTTTTTTTATATTCAAATTCTCATGTAACTTGCTGGCTCAATTTGCCATTTAGAAAATGAAAAAAATCCTTTCGATATTTATACTATTCTTAAACTACAACACACTTTGTTATTCTCAGAAAAACAGCCAATTTGTCGACAGTATTAGAGTAAAGTATAATATTCCAGAAATAGCATACGCCATAGTTTCTTCTGATTCTATTTTAGAAATAAATGCTTTAGGATATAAAAAAATCAATAGTAACTTAAAGGCCGAATTATCAGATCGATTCAGACTAGGTTCTATTACTAAAACCGTTACAGCCTATTTAGTTGCAGTTTTGGTTAAAGAGGGAAAACTAAAATGGGAAACTAAATTTTTTGATTTATACCCAGAATTAAAAGCTGGAAGCAATTCCAATTATTACAATTTCACTTTAAGAGATTTTATAACGTTTAGAGCGCATATGCCAACTTGGTCATATGGAAATAAAACTCCAACCCAAAAAGAAATAAAAGGAACAAACCCTGAACAACGTTACGAGTTTATGAAATGGTTTTTCGCAAAAACTTCTTCTATTTCAGAAAAACAAGATGTTTATGGTTCTAATCCTAGTTACGTAGCAGCCGGATTAATGCTTGAAAAAGCGACTGGAAAAACATACGAAACCTTAATACAGGAATTAGGAAAAAATCTGAATATTGACTTTGAATTTGGTCAGCCGAATTTAAAAAACAAAAACCAAACCTGGGGTCACGACGAAAATCTGATTCCCGAAAAACCAGCTTTAAATTATAAATTAAACTGGCTTTCGTCAGCCGGAAATATCAATGCAAACTTACCTGACTTTTGTAAATTTATCCAAATGCAGCTTCAGGGCTTACAAGGAAAATCAAAATTGTTTACCGAAGAAGAATTTAATTATATGCATTTGGGTCTGCCGGAATTTTCGTTTGGCTGGTATTCAGAACTTAGCAAAAATAATGAGCAACAATATTCATTTCATAACGGAAATCCCGGAACATTTTTAACCAAAGTGTATATTTGTAAAGCCACAAACAAAGCTTTTATTCTTTTTGCCAACATACAATCTGAAAAAGCAGATGAAGGATTAATTGTAATTTTAAAAGAATTAGAAACTAAACATGGATGTGCTCCGTTTTATTAAAACCGGAATTAAAATAATTTATAATTTTAAGCAAAAAGAAAAATGAACAGAAAAAGCTTTCACTACTTCAAAAAACACTTTAACCTTTATAAAGTCGCATTTCTTATTTTTGCTTTTCAGTCATTCACTTGTCAATCTCAACAAAACATGATAACACCACCCTATTTACAAAAAGGAGATACTGTAGCACTTTTAGCAACAGCCAGAAAAAATATCGACGATAACTTAAAACCAACTATAGATTTATTGCACAGCTGGGGTTTAGAAGCCGTAATTGGAAGCACAATTGGTTTAGATTATCATCAATTAGCAGGAACAGATGAACAAAGAGCTGCCGATTTTCAAAAACAAATGGACAATCCAAATATTAAAGCGATCTGGTGCGTTCGAGGAGGATATGGAACGGTTAGAATGTTAGATTTGCTGGATTTTACCAAATTCAAACAGCATCCAAAATGGATTATTGGTTTCAGCGACGTTACGGTTATGCACAACCATTTAAATACGATGGGCTACAAATCTATTCACGGAATTATGCCTGTAACAGTTCCAAGAGCAACTCCAGATGCTGTGAGTTCCTTAAAAGCAAGTTTGTTTGGCGAACCTATTTCGTATTCTATTAGTCCAACTCCTATGAATCGTTTGGGGCGTGCAACCGGAGAATTAGTAGGAGGTAATTTATCTATTTTATACAGTTTATTAGGTTCTCCTTCTGCGATTGACTGTAGAGATAAAATTTTATTTATCGAAGATTTGGATGAATATCTGTATCATATCGACCGTATGATGATGAATTTAAGACGAAATGGATGCATCGAAAACCTAAAAGGAATTATTATTGGAGGAATGACCAGTATGAAAGACAATGAAGTTCCTTGGGGTAAAAATGCACTGGAAATTATTGACGATGTAACCAAAAAATATAACATTCCGGTAATTTTCAATTTCCCGGCAGGACATATTAGAGACAACAGGGCTCTGGTTATGGGAAATATCGTTACAATGGAAGTAACTGCAACAGGAAGTACATTAACGTTTAAAAAATAGTTTTTAACATTTTTTTTTCTAAAAGGCTTAAATACCACATAAAAATCTCGCAGAGACGCAAAGCCGCAAAGTTTAACAACACTTTGCGGCTTTGCTTTTTTACATACAGAAAACCTGAAACCTGAAACTTGAAACAACAAAACCTATGGCAAAACACAATGAACTGGGAAAATTAGGAGAAGATCTTGCAGCAGCGTATCTTGAAGAAAATGGCTATTCGATTTTGGAGCGAAACTTTGTTATCCAGAAAGCCGAAATAGATATAATAGCTCAAAAAGATGCAGTTTTAGCAATTGTAGAAGTTAAAACACGTTCGAGTTTGGATTTTGGTTCTCCACAGGATTTTGTAAAGTCCAAAAAAATTCAATTACTTATTAAAGCAGTAAATGCCTACATAAACGATAGGGAAAAGGATTTTACTGAAGATTTAGAAGTCCGTTTTGACATCATTGCGATCCATAAAAATGGGGAATCATTTGCAATTGAACATCTTACCGACGCTTTTTATCACTTTTAACATAATTTTTTATTGTTATAATTGTAACAATTTGTTTTTTTTATTTATATTTGCAGAGATTTATAACATCGCAATGTTAAATTAACAACCAACCGAATACAAAAAAAAAAAAAAAAAAAAGATTATGAAAACTGTTTCTTCTATTGTAGAAAACTACATTAAAACAAAACCATTTTTATTAAATGCCCTCTCACTCGGAATTATCAACCTGACTTCACTTTCGCGAAATATTATGACCGAACTGGAAAGTGAGTTTGGCAAAGAAGTAAAACAAGGCGCTGTTGTAATGTCTTTAAAACGACTTACAGAAGAACTGGATTTTAAACTGAACCACAAAATCAATAAAGTAATCAAAAATATTGGCGAGATTACGGTTCGTTCTGAACTTACAGATTACACTTTTGCCGCTTCTGAAACTGTTCTAAACAAACAGGCAGATTTAATTTCTGATATTAATGCTTTATCTGATATTTTTTATACCTCATCCCGTGGTGTAAACGAAACCAATATCGTTGTCAGTAGTAGTGTTAATCACTTAGTTGAGAAACACTTTATGAGAGAAAAGCTAATTCAGAAACTAGATAATTTAGCTTCGATTACGGTAAAATTACCAAAAGAAAACATTGTAGTTCCTGGTATTTATTACTTCATTTTCCAGCGTTTGGCTTGGGAAGGAATTATTATTAATGAAGTAATTTCGACTTCAAACGAGTTTACAATTCTTGTTGGGGAAGATCAGGTTGATGTTGCTTTTAAAGTAATTAAAGACTTGAAAAACTAATTCAGAATACAAATTCGAATCATTTATTGATTCCTTTTCATATAATCCTTTTATCTTTTTCTAAGAGATAAAAGGATTTTTTTTGAGTAAAAAACAGTATCTACAACTCAAATTTCATTCTTCTCAGATAAGAATATTCTCAAAAGTCAAATTCTTAAATAAATTTTATTTCCGAAAAGCGTCAATATGACACTTACTTGTAAGAAAGCCACTTTGCACCACATTTTATATCTTTCTTTAAAAAACTAACAAAAAATCCGAATTAAGTTTTTTTGTATATAATTTGTTGCGAATAATATTTTTATATATTTGCGAAGAAGTCAGACATCAGACTTCGCATTTGATAGTTTAATACCACTGGAATTAAATAAACGCAAATTAAATTGTTAGAAGCGGCCAACCATAGTGAAAAATTATTGTAAGTGAACTCAGAAATGGAAACGAAAAAGCTTTTCGCCAACTTTTGATTTATACCACCAGGATATTTATGGTTCTTCTAAAATCAAAAGAGGCAGCAGAAGAGAATGTACAGAATGTTTTTATGAAAGTCCGGCTCAACCGCAAGTTTAAATATAGAACAGTCGTTTAAGGCTTATATTTTTACCATTGCCAGAAATCAGGCTTTTAATGTTTTGAACAAAGCCGCAAACGAAATTATATTGAAAGAAGCCGTTTTCTACGAAAGTCAGAAAACACATGAATACGGAGATTACGCCATTCGCGAAGCCGATTGCAAAAAACTCCAAAAACAGGCTATAAAATAACTCCCTCCTAAGCGACGGCAGATTTTTAAGATGTCACGGAAAAAAGGAATGAGCTATGAAGAAATAAGTAATGAACTCGGAATATCGATAAATACAGTCCGGAATCAAATGAGTAAAGCGCTCGAATCGATGCGCGGTTTTTTTCAACTTCACGATGAAATTATCTAACCAAAACCACAATAATGACCATTAAAATCACTCTTCGGAGTGATTTTTTTTTTGATTATAATTTGATTTTTTTTAGCCACAGATTAAAAAGATTAAATGGATTTCAATCTGTGGAAATTCTTTAATCTGTGACTATTTTTTTTTTACAATTGCAGGTTCGATTCCTGTTTTGTAAAAATGAAAAAACAGAATTGTAATTAAGTCCGTTTGCCCGCGAGAGGGATGGGAGCAAGCTACCGAAGTAGCGCGGACAGCCCGACAGCATTAGGGAAAGGGGCGAATAAAGACAAAGATAATTGGCCCCTTTCCCTAATGCTGTCTCGCCCAAAAAATCATTTTTATATTCAAGTTGAGGAATTTCTTGTGTAATCCTTCGTTTCTCAGGAGGGCAAAATTGCATTTAATTACTATTTCTCAAAGAAATACTATTTTTAAAAACACTAAAAATCAACATCATAAAACTTCTCAAATGCTAAAATTTAAAAATTTATAACGTTTGAGTAGTACTCCACTTCCATTCAACTGTATTATCTAAACACAGAACCTAAAAAACATTCTTTAATGAATTCAAATTCTGAAATAAAAACGCTTTTACAAAAGTTTATTCTCAATCAATGTACTGCCGTGAAAACAAATTGACAGACGATTTTCCGACTGTAGAAGAGGTGCAAAAACTTCTAAACGAAATGCCAAAAATGGAAGCTCAAAAAGCGGATTCTATTTTTGATAGTATTCTGTCCACTGCTAAAGAACAAGAAACTGTAATCGAACTGCAACCTAAGAAATCGAATCGCAGAAAGTACATTTCTATTGCTGCGTCATTTTTAGTACTGCTTGGTATTGGCTTTGCCTATAAACAAGTTTTCCTTAAACCAGCTGAAGTTCCTTTCGATTTTAAAAGCACTGATATTGTTTTACAAATGGAAGACGGAACGGTACAGATTATTTCTGAAAATGGTAAAGTTCAGGTTCAGGATAAAAATGGAAATGTCATAGGAAATCAAAACGGTGATAAATTGGTTTATGAAAAAGAAACCAATTCTGATAAATTAGTTTACAACACGCTTAAAATTCCGTACGGCAAAAAATTTCGTTTAGAATTATCTGACGGGACTATGGTTCATTTAAATTCCGGAACTACTTTGAAATATCCTGTAAAATTTATTGCTGGCGAAAATCGTCAGGTTTATTTGGATGGAGAAGCTTTTTTTGATGTAGCCAAAGACAAAAAGCATCCTCCTTTAGAATTAAAGGGATTGAAAAAATTATAAATTACTAAGTTATTCCGCTACGAATTCACGAATTATAATTTAAATCATTCGTGAATTCGTGGCGGAAAAAAACTTAAAACGAATAATTCAGAGCAAGTCCAAAATCATTCTTTAATGTGATATCGTTTTTGATAACAGCAGGTTTAAATGCCAGATTTTCATCCACATTAAATTGAGATAAGGCTGCATCAATATTCGCATCAATAATATTTAGGATATAAAAACCAACCATAAATAATGAAGACAAATCCCTATTTCTTTGATATCCTTTTTGAATTCTGAGTAATCGATTTTCGTCTAATTCAGCCAGACTTGGATTTTTACTTGGAAGGCCTTCCAGTCTGTTTTTGTATTCGTCCCGATACAAATGGTATTTCTTCTGATTGTCAATATACAAATACGTACTGGTACCAATTGCTCCGTAAACTAAAGGTACTTTCCAGTATTTCTTATTGTAAACCTGACCTAATCCTGGCAAAATTGCCGAATAAAAAGCCGCTTTCGACGGACGAAGAGGATCAATAGTTTCTGATTTTAAGGAATCATTTAAAACAATTTTTCCTTTTTCCTGAGCGAAGATTGTAGTTAATCCTAAAAATAAAAATAGAATAATGAGTTGATTCTGCATATAAAGTTGTCTTTGAAAATTTGAATCAAAGAAAACTTTTTAGTTCTAAGAATTTTCTTAAATAAAAGATAAAGAAAGCTTAATTTTTTTATTTTGTTTGCCACGAAATACACTAATTTCCACAAATTTTTTCCAAGCTTAAAATTATAATTAGTGCAAATTAGTGTAATTCGTGGCAACTTTTACTCCTCAAACAACTCCATCAACTCCAGAGCACGTTTTATTGACTTCACATTTTCAAAAGTCAATAACAAACGTAATCCGTTAACGGTTTGTTTTTCTTTCATTTTACAAAGTGAACTTTGCTTTTGAACGAAATTTAAAACGTTCCTAAATTTGATGGATTGGTAATAATCAGATTGTTGGTCTGAGACGAAATAACCAATCATTTTTCCTTGTTTCAGAACTAATTTTTCGATTCCCACTTTCGTAGCAATCCATTTTATTCTGATACTATTTAAAAGTGCAACTGCAGGTTTTGGCAACGGTCCGAAACGGTCTACCAATTTTCTTTCGAATTCTTTTAAACCTGCTTCGTCTTTTATTGTACTTAATTCGTTGTATAAAATCAAACGTTCTGAAACGTTATTGATATATTCATCCGGGAATAATAACTCAAAATCAGCATCAATCTGAATATCTTTTACATATTCTTTGGTATCGATATTATTTTCTTCCGGATATAAATCTTTGAATTCGTTTTCCTTCAATTCTTCAATCGCTTCATTCATGATTTTTTGGTAGGTATCAAAACCAATTTCATTAATGAAACCGCTTTGCTCTCCACCCAATAAATCTCCTGCACCGCGAATTTCAAGATCTTTCATTGCAATATTGAAACCGCTTCCCAATTCACTGAATTGTTCCAATGCCTGAATACGTTTTCTGGCGTCTTCAGTCATAGAGGAATATGGCGGACAAATGAAGTAACAGAATGCTTTTTTGTTGCTTCGCCCTACCCGACCACGCATTTGATGCAAATCTGATAATCCGAAATTATTGGCATTGTTGATGAAAATCGTGTTGGCGTTTGGAACGTCAAGTCCGCTTTCGATAATTGTGGTTGCTACTAAAACATCAAAATCTCCGTTCATAAAACCTAACATCAACTCCTCTAATTTGGCGCCGTCCATTTGTCCGTGACCAACTCCAACCCTTGCATTTGGAACCAAACGCTGAATCATTCCGGCAATTTCCTTGATATTTTCAATTCGGTTATTGATAAAGAAAACTTGTCCATTTCTTTGAATTTCATACGAAATCGCATCACGGATAATTTCTTCATTAAAACCAACCACATTGGTTTCAATTGGATAACGATTTGGCGGAGGCGTTGTAATTACAGATAAATCTCTTGCCGCCATTAATGAAAACTGAAGCGTTCTCGGAATTGGCGTTGCGGTTAATGTCAAGGTATCAACATTGGCTGCAATAGTTTTCAGTTTATCTTTTACGTTTACACCGAATTTTTGTTCCTCATCTACAATCAATAAACCTAAATCTTTGAAAACAACGTTTTTGTTTACCAACTGATGTGTACCAATTATAATATCGAGTTTTCCTTCTGCTAAATCTTTTAAAGTTTGTGTTTTTTGTTTTGCTGTCCTAAATCGGTTTAAGTAACCTATTGAAACAGGCATATCTTTCAAACGTTCCGAAAAAGTTCTAAAATGCTGATACGCCAAAATCGTAGTTGGAACTAAAACTGCTACTTGTTTACTATTATCAACGGCTTTGAAAGCAGCACGAATCGCAACTTCTGTTTTTCCGAAACCAACATCACCACAAACCAAACGGTCCATTGGGCGATCGCTTTCCATATCGGCTTTTACCTCTGCAGTCGATTTCATTTGGTCCGGCGTATCTTCGTAGATAAACGAACTTTCCAATTCGTTTTGAAGATAACTGTCAGGCGCAAACTGAAAACCTTTTTCTAAACGTCGCTTCGCATACAACTGAATCAAATTGAATGCAATATGTTTAACACGCGCTTTGGTTTTTTGTTTTAAAACCTTCCAGGCATTCGAACCTAATTTATAGATTTTTGGCGGCGCACCGTCTTTTCCGTTGTATTTGGATATTTTATGAAGCGAGTGAATGCTCACATACACAATATCATTATCAGCATAAACCAATTTAATGGCTTCCTGCGTTTTGCCCTCGACCTGAATTTTCTGCAATCCACCAAATTTCCCGATTCCGTGATCGATATGCGTTACGTAATCGCCCACAGAAAGTGCAGTCAATTCTTTAAGCGTAATATTCTGTTTTTTAGAATAACCGTTTTTGATATTGAATCTATGATAACGCTCAAAAATCTGATGATCAGTATAAGCCGTTATCTGATTTTCTTCGTCAATAAAACCTTGGTATAAAGGTAATACAACGGTATTGTATTGTTTACGGATATTCTCTGAATTGGCTTCGTCCAACGATTCAAAAATATCATGAAAACGTTTCGCCTGTGTTTCATTAGAACAGAACAAATAATTTTTATATCCGTTAAAATGATTATCGCTCAGATTGTTCAGCAGTAAATCAAATTGTTTATTGAAAGATGGCTGAGGCTGAATATGAAAATCGTATTTTTTTGTCGTTTTAAAAATGGGTTTTGAAGCCAGTTCTACAATCGAAAAATCCAAAGCTCGTTTAATAAACGCCGCCTGATTCAGGAATAATTGTTCCGGCGTTGCGTGTTTTATTTCTTTTGATAGTTTCTCAAAAGCTTCTTCTGCCCTAGCAAATTGTTTATCTAACTGACTGAAAAGCCCGTCTGTATTTTGGATAAAAAGAACTGTTTTTTCAGCAATATAATCTAAGAAACTTTCACGGTTTTCTTGAAATACCTTGTTTTCAACATTCGGAATAATGGTAATTTTTTTGTGCGTTTCGACAGATAACTGCGTTTCTACATCAAAGCTTCTGATGCTGTCTACTTCATTTCCAAAAAACTCAATTCGGTACGGATGATCGTTTGAAAAAGAAAAGACATCGACAATTCCACCACGAACCGAAAATTCCCCCGGTTCTGTGATAAAATCAACTCTTTTAAATTCGTATTCAAATAAAACTTCGTTGATAAAATCGATCGAAATTTTGTCATTTAAAGCTACCTTTAAAGTGTTTTTATCTAACTGCTGGCGTGTTACCACTTTCTCAAAAAGTGCTTCGGGATAGGTAACAATTACGGCTGGTTTTTTTCGGGAATTGATTCGGTTTAAAACCTCAGCACGAAGCAAAACATTCGCGTTGTCTGTTTCATCGACCTGATAAGGACGACGGAAGGATGCCGGATAAAACAAAACATCCTGCTCTCCGATCATTTGTTCCAAATCGTTCAGATAATAGGCTGCTTCTTCTTTATTGTCTAAAATAACTAAAAAAGGCAGTTCCGTTTTCTTAAAAACAGAACGGATTATAAACGAAACCGCAGATCCTAATAAACCATTAAGATTCATTTTGATCTGATTTCCTTCTAGTAAATTAGAGGCAATCTGCTGTGCTTTTGGCAGATTATCGTATATGGTATATAAGGCGTTTTTACTCAACTCTTGGTGCGTTTTGATCTGTTGGTTGTATTGGAACCTGAGGAGCACTCGAATTTGGAATCGCGCGCGTTGTGTCTAACATCCTAAGAAAATCCTCTTCTCCCTGTTCTTTTGGTATTTTGGCTTTTTCGACAATTTTATCCATTTGTCTTTCCAATGAAATCAGTTCTTTATTGATTTCCTGAATCAGAAAAACAACTTTATCATCTGGAATAGTGTTTAAATGAATAAACAAATCCAGCATTTTTATTTTAGTAATTAAAATTGAAATACGGCTTTTAATTTGAGGCTGATTGAACTGAGTTGGAATATTATTGTTCAAAGCCATTGCCTTTTTAGAAATAGCTGCCGATTTTTTCTGAAATGCGCCGATCGTTTTTCTAGGTTTGTCTCCTATTTCTTTTAAGAAATCGCGCCATTCTGCCCAGTTTTTTATATTCTCTTCCGAAACCTCATTGATGGGTTCATCTATAAAAGTCCAGCCCTTATTAATATTATTAAAGATTTTTTCTTTTTTCTTAGCTTCTTTTGCATTTTCAGCAAGACGCTTTTCATTCTCATTTTGACAAGATTGCAGTACAAAAATCAAAAGTAAAAACAGCGCTATTCTATATTTCATTTCATAAAATGTTAGGGTGCAAAGTTACAAAGTAAATTTACAATTACGAATTCTGTTTTTTGCTAAAGATTCTATAAATCATCGTTATTTTTTTGTCTTCAATTAGATGAAATATCAAGATTTTTTTCGTTTTATTCCGCTAAAAAATGCCCCATTTTGTAGAAAATAAAAAGACACAAAGACACACTCTTGTAAAGAGAATTATCCAACAAACAAACTTTTTAATTATCGAATCTATAATTTATGATTCTAAAAAGTGTTAGTAATTGCGAAAACGTTATATTTGTCTCTCTAAAAATCATCGAAAATGAATCCTAAAATATTGATCATTGGTGCCTGCGGTCAGATTGGAACAGAACTGACGCAAAAACTGCGTAAATTATACGGAACCGAAAATGTTATCGCTTCTGATATTCGAAAATTAAATACTGATGTTGTTAATTCAGGGCCTTTTGAAGTTGTCAATGCTTTAGATTTTAACCAGATTGAACATTTGGTAGAAGTACATCAAATTACCGATGTTTATTTGATGGCAGCTCTTTTATCGGCAACAGCCGAAAAAAATCCTGCTTTTGCCTGGGATTTAAATATGAATTCTCTTTTTCATGTTTTAAATTTAGCAAAAGCTAAAAAGATTCAGAAGATTTTCTGGCCATCCAGTATCGCTGTTTTTGGGCCAACAACTCCAAAAGAAAACACACCTCAATATACCGTAATGGAACCTTCTACTGTTTACGGCATTAGTAAACAAGCAGGAGAAAGATGGTGCGAATACTATCATAATATATACGGTGTAGATGTTCGCAGTATTCGTTATCCAGGGTTAATCAGCTGGTCGACTCCTCCAGGCGGTGGAACAACAGATTATGCTGTTGATATTTTTTATAAGGCTATTGCCGATAAAAAATACGAATGCTTTTTATCTTCTGAAACTAAAATGCCAATGATGTATATGGATGATGCAATCGATGCAACAATCAACATCATGAAAGCGCCGGTTGAAGAAATCAAAATACATTCTTCATACAATTTAGCTGCGATGAGTTTTACCCCAACTGAAATTGCTGCCGAAATCAAAAAACATATTCCAGAATTTGAAATCACTTACAATCCAGATTTCCGTCAAAAAATTGCGGACAGCTGGCCGGCTAGTATTGATGATTCTTCAGCAAGGGAAGACTGGGGGTGGAATCATAAATTTGATTTGGAATCGATGACCAAAGATATGATTGAGCATTTGAGTTAAATCAATAAAACCATTTAATTTTATAAAAAGATTGAATAGCGTCCAGCTTTAGCTGGATGTAAAATGAATTCAAGCAAAGGGCTTTAGCCAAAACTGTCGTGGTTTGGCTAAAGCCCTTTGCCTTTCAAATCTTCTTCCTCCAGCTAAAGCTGGAGGCAATTAATCTTCTACTAAAAAAGTAAACGTTTTTATAATAAATCTTTAAAAAAAGCCAATTGTTTGTATCTAGCCCCGATGGAGGCGGTATCCTTGCTGGCCCGACGTCGGGCAACAGCGAGATATAGCCGAGAGCGGGAACCATGTAAATTAAAATGCCTTTTGTGATGCTCCTGAAACTAAAAAATCCCGTTTAATTAATAAACGGGACTTTTTTTATTCTTGTTTAAAGATTACTTCACTTCAAAAACATTATTTGCTTGTTTTACATCAGCCATTAATCCGCTTGGATCGATAGTGATTTTTTTGATTGCTGTTTTGTTTTTATCAATTGTAAAATTATAGTTTTGCTGTGCCCAAGCCCAGTCTTCTAAAACAGTTCTTTTTTGATTCGGGTTTGGATTTGGTTTAATGAAATTCATCATTCTTAACGGAATGTAGAATGTTTCAGAAGTTCCGTCTGTATAATCCACTTTTAGGTCGATTGGCATTGGCATTCTTCCTATTCTTTCTAAAGAAATGGTTGTTTTTCCTGCATTGTCAGCAACGTCTTTAATACCATAATCAATTGTATTGGTTGTCTGTGCCCAATCTGTTAAATACCAGTCTAACTCAGCTCCGGAAACTCTTTCGGCTGTTCTTTTGATATCATTTGGAGTTGGATGTTTGAATTTGAAATCATTGAAATATCTTTTCAAAGTTGCATCTACATTTTCTTTTCCGATTACATATTCCAGTTGCGAAAGGAAAATACTTCCTTTTACATAAGACGAAATACTGTAAGGACGGTTTTCATCATAACGATCTCCGTGAGTAGTTTGTGGCTGCTCTTTACCAGAATTTACTAAATTGTAATAGGCATTGTAATTTCCTTTAAACGGATTTACTTCTTTTTTATCTCCTTTTAATTCGTTCAAAGCACTGTCTTCGATGTAAGTTGTAAAACCTTCATCCATCCAAGGGTGTTTTGATTCGTTTGAAGCTAAAATATGCTGGAACCAAGAGTGTCCTAATTCGTGTGTTGCAGTTCCCAGAATTCCCTCAAGAGTTCCGTTTCCTAACATTAAAGTACACATTGCATACTCCATTCCGCCATCACCACCTTGAATAAATGAGTATTGTTTGTACGGATATTGACCTACTCTATTGTTGTAATAATCCATAACTTTTACCATTAAAGGCTCAAGCTGTTTCCAGTTTTCAGCTACTTTTGGTGTGTTTTTGTAAAAGAAATGCAAATCGACATCGTTTGGTCCTTTTACGATATCATGCGCATAATCTTTGTCTGCTGCCCAGGTAAAATCGTGAACATTTGGTGCGATAAAATGCCAGGTAAGTGTTTTTGCTTTTTTAGGATAAACAACCGTTACACCAGCATCTTCATAGCCATGCCCAATTGCATTTTTATCTTGTAAATATCCTGAACCACCAATTGTATATTCTTTGTCGATTGTAATTTTTACGTCAAAATTACCCCAAACTCCGTGAAATTCTCTCGCAATATATGGATCTGCGTGCCATCCTTCGAAATCAAATTCGGCTAATTTTGGATACCATTGTGACATTGAAAGTTCGATTCCCTCAGAATTATTTCTTCCCGAACGACGAATCTGAACCGGAACTTGTCCGTCAAAATCTAAAGTGAAAGTAGTTTTAGAATTTGGTAAAATTGGTTTAGCCAAAGTCACTTCCAAGATAGTTCCAGAAACTCTCGTTTGAGCAACAGCACCATCTTGTTTGAAGTTTGCGATTTTTAAGAAACCAATTTCATTTGGCTTTAAAGTCTCTATTCTACTTTGTTTAATGTCTTTTCCGTTGGCGTCTTTTGTTTTATTCACCATTCTTCCGTCAGGATCTTTAATGAAATGAAGACGAGCGTCCATTTCACTTCCCGGCTGAAAAGCATTTGGATATAAATGATAGAATACTTTTTTCAGCGTATCAGGAGAATTGTTGGTGTAAACCAATTCTTGTTTCCCTTTGTACTGATAGTTTTTTACATCCATTGAAACCTCCATTTTATAATCGGCATGTTGCTGCCAATAGGAAGTACTTTGAGCAAAAGCTGCGTTTAAGCCAAAGCTTAGAAAAGAAAGTAAAATAATTTTTCGCATGTTTGTATGTAATAGAAAATGGAAGAGCGCGAACTCTTCCATTAAATTAATAGTGTATTTATGTTTATTTTTTAGACATTTTCTCTGCCATTAATAAAGCATTGTAAGCATTTACCATCTTTGCTGTTTTTGATGATTCTACAGAAGAAACCGCTGCTGGTTTTTCTCCCGGATTTTCACTTTTACCTAAAACAACTTTTGCAGGAAGTGCCACTCCGGAATCCATTAAAATCTTCTTAACCTGAGAAGCTTTTAATTTTGGATAGTAAGAACGAATCAAAGCTGCAACACCTGCCGCATTTGGAGACGCCATTGATGTTCCTTGTAAATATTTGTATTTGTTGTTTGGAACTGTTGCATAAATTTCTTCACCCGGAGCAAAAACGTCTACGTTGATTTTTCCAAAGTTTGAGAATCCTGCGATAACATTTTCTCCGTATTCTTTATTAATTGCACCAATTGTAATGACATTATCTGCAAACTCTTTTACGTTGTCTTCAGAGTCGTTTGGATAATTGATGTTTTTTGTTTCATCAATATTATATCCATCATTTCCTGCAGCATGAACAATTAAGACATCTTTTTTAGCTGCATATTTAATAGCATCGTAAACCCATTGTTTGTGCGGAGAAAAGCTTTTTCCGAAACTTCCGTTAATTACTTTTGCTCCATTATCTACTGCATAACGAATTGCCAAAGCAATGTCTTTATCATATTCGTCTCCGTCTGGCACCGCTCTAACCGTTAAAATCTCAACATTTGGTGAAGCTACTCCGTCTCCTCCTAAATTATTTCCTCTAATTTGAGCAATAATTCCGGCAACGTGAGTTCCGTGAAGCGCCTTTTCTTTGTCCGGACCAAAAACGATATTGTTTCCGTAATGATTATCTTTAATATCTTCCGGATTATCACCTACGATTTTTCTACCGTCAAACTCTTTATTTAAATTATAGTTTAACTGATCGTAAACCTGTTCTTTGTATTCTCCAAAATCAGCTTCCGGATCAAAAGTTGGCCCTGCATTAGTAAAAATCTGAGTCATTACAGCTTTACTTCTTGCTACTTTTGGATCTGTCGAAGTAATTTTACTTAAATCTTCTATTTTATAATCTGATTTATTTAATTCCTTTTTGATGGTATTGTGAACCTCTAATAAGAAATCTACTTGTTCTTTATCTTTTAAAGCTTCCTCATACTTTTCAGTATATTGTGCCAAAGCCTCTTTGTATTCTGCCGAACCATCATCACCTTTTTTAACGATACGGGTCATTTCCAGGTTTTCATTAACAGCATTTCCAAGGAAATTCCATCCATGAACATCATCGATAAAACCATTTTTATCGTCGTCAATTCCGTTTCCTGGAATTTCTTTAGTATTCGTCCAGATCATTCCCTGAAGATCTTCGTGTTCGATGTCTACACCAGAATCTACAATACCTACAATCACTTTCTGCCCTTTTTTACCTTGCAGTAATTCAGTTAAGGCTCTGTCAACACTCATTCCCGGAATAGAATCTTTTACTAAATCTAAATGACTCCATCTTTTTAATTCATTTTCACTAACTGGTGCTTTTTTTACCACTGCCAAAGGAGCAACAACTGGTTGTTTTGGCGCTGATTTTTGTGCCTGCATACTTGCACTGCAACCTGCTAAAACAAGTAATGCAAAAGCAGATAATTTAAGAGGTTTTATATGACTCATGTATCTATAAATAATTGTAAAGTTAAAAGATGGGTCTAAATTATGCTTTTTTGTTACAAAAAGCTAACCATTAACAATGTGTTATGAAATTTTGGTGAAAATATAGTCCAATAATTACAAATACAAACAACTTATTTATAGAACGTTATACTAATATTATGATCATCATAAAAACCCCTCAAAAGTGTCTATATAATTAATTAAATGTATGAAAAACAACAAATAACACGTCATTACGTCTTCCCGTAAGGAATCTTCATGTTAATAGCTTAAAATTGCGACGACCTAATTCTAAACTTATTCTATGAAAACAAAACTACTCTTGTTGCTGTTACTGGCAAATTTTTCTATTTATGCACAAACCAACTTAGTTCCGAATGGAGATTTCGAAACCTGGTCTGTGTCATCTAAACCAGATAATTGGTTTCAGTATTTTAGTGGTTACATCTCTAAAAGCACTGTTGCTCAAAATGGTACATCAAGCATTAACATGATGGTTGCCAGCGGAACATTTAACTTTATTAATACGGACTATTTTCCTGTAACGGCTGGTAAAACGTACAGAGTTACACTGTATCATAAACTTGCAAAAGGTACTTTTTCTTCTATCGATGTTAGTTTATACCATAAACCAGGAACGTTTAAAACAGAAATAATTAAAAACTCAGATTTCACTTTTTCTGCTACAGAATGGAGAAAAATTGAATTTCAATATACGGCAACTGTGTCTGAAAATATTGAAGTTGACATTTATACTTATGGAAGTCTTAATTCTGAAATTTTGGTTGATAATGTTTCTATGGTTGATGTTAACGAAGAACAATATACTATAATTCCAGATCGAGAGTTCGAAAGCTATTTAAATTATATTGGAGCTGATAAAGATGGGGTAAATGGAAAAGTACTTACACGCAACATTTCGTCAATAAAAACTTTAGACGTTTCATACTATACATGGAATATCAAAGATTTAACTGGAATTGAAGATTTTACCGCTCTTGAAAGTTTAGTTTTTAGAGGAAATACAGGTAAAATTTCTACTTTGAATGTTTCTAAAAATTTAAAACTAAAAAACTTAGACGTTAGCTCAAATGCATTAACGGCTTTAGACGTTTCTAATAATCTTGAGCTGGAGAATTTAAATTTTGGAACCAACAAATTAACAACGCTGGATGTTTCTAAAAACACTAAACTAAAAACGCTAAAATTTGAGTCTAATCAATTAACTTCTATTACTATCTCAAACAACAAAGAGCTTGTTGATTTTAATTGTTACAATAATAAAATTACCAGTTTAGATTTAACTCAAAATCCACTTCTTACAGATTTAAACTTTGCTTATAACGCAATTACATCAATAGATTTATCTAAAAACACACTTTTAAAGAATTTAAGCTGTCAGGGTTCTAAACTGACCGAATTAAATATTTCTAAAAATACTTTATTAGAACTTGTTAGAGCATACACTAATAGTTTAACGACTTTAGACGTTACTAATCAGCCAAATTTAAAGACGCTAGAATGTTATGAAAACAAATTAACCAGTTTAGATTTATCAAAAAATACTTTACTAACCGGGCTAGCCTGTTCTAGAAATGAGCTAAAAGAGCTAAATCTTTCTAATAACAAGGAACTTGTTGCTTTGGATTGTCTTTTAAATAAAATTACAACTATAGATGTAACACAAAACACAAAATTAACCAGATTGGCTGTTCACAATAATTCTTTAACCAAACTGGATGTAACCAAAAACTTATTGCTTGAACAGTTAACGATTGATTCTAATCAAATAACAGAAATTGATCTTAGCAGCAACACAAAGCTTCAGTTATTCTCTTCTAGAGATGTTCCTTTAAAAAGCCTTGATCTTTCTAAAAACACTGCATTAACTTCTTTATATTTTGGAGGAAGTAGAATTGAGAGCTTAGACTTGTCTAAAAATACAAAATTGACATATGCCAGCATTACATCCAACAAGCTGCTTTATGATCTTAATCTTAAAAATGGCAACAATGCTGCTTTGGACGTCTCTTTACTAAAAAATTTAAGTCTGACTTGTATTTCTGTTGACAATAAAGCTAATGCAGATCAAAAATGGAGTACTAAAAAAGATGAATGGGCCAACTTTTCTGTAGACTGCAGGCCATTTACACTTATTCCTGATTCAAAATTTGAAGATCAATTAATTGCTTTAAAAATTGATATTGATGGTAAAAATGGTCAGGTATTAACCGCAAGCATTGCCCAGATTAAAACTCTTGATGTTTCCGGAAGTGGCATTTCTGACTTAACCGGAATCCAGGACTTTACTAGTTTAGAAACATTAAACTGTAAAGACAATCAGCTATTATTTCTAGACTTATCTAAAAATACTTCTCTAACTTCTTTGAATGCTTCAAACAATAAGCTTGTTAGTTTAGATTTGAAAAATGGCAAAAACACTTTGCTTAACAAAACGACTTCTTCGTTTCTGAACAATACTACTTTAAAATGTATTCAGGTAGATGATGAAAACTATGCCAACATAAACTGGTCTGCTTTAAAAGATTCTACAGCAAATTACAATACACTTTGCAATACTTTTGTTACAATTCCTGACTCTAATTTCGAAAACAAGCTAATTGCTTTAGGAATTGATACTGATGGAAAAAATGGTAAAGTATTAACTTCCAGCGTTTCATCAATTACAACTTTGGATGTATCTTCAAGTTCTATCTCAAACCTTGCCGGAATCGAAGGATTTGTTTCTTTAAAACAATTGAATATTTCTTCGAATAATTTAAAAATGATTGATTTGACAAAAAATGTTTCAATCACAACATTAAATGCCAAATCAAATCAATTATTAAATTTAGATCTTTCAAAAAATACTGCATTAACAGAAGTTGATTGTTCTTCAAATAATTTATTCAGCTTAAACCTGAAAAACGGAAACAATTCGAAAATGCAAAATAGTACTGCAGGAAACTTTAAAAGCAATCCAAATTTAACTTGTATCCAGGTTGACAACAAGGATTTTGCTGATACTAATTGGGCAAATGCAAAGGAAATTAATGCTTCTTACTCAACAGTTTGTGATGCAAATAGTTTTACATTAATCCCCGATGCCAATTTTGAGACTAAATTAATTGCTCTTGGTATCGATAAAGATGGTGTTAATGGAGCTGTCTTAACGTCTAGTATTTCTTCTGTAAAAGAATTAATTCTAACAGAAGCTACAAACATACAAACCACTCCAATAAAAGATTTAACAGGAATACAAGACTTTAAAGCACTTGAAAAACTATATGTCGGATATAATTATTTGACGATATTAGATCTTTCTAAAAACACTGCTTTGACAGATGTAAATTGCGCAGGTAATCGTCTACTTAAAGTTGATATTTCTAAAAATACTTTATTGACAAAATTCGATTGCGGATATAATGATGTATTGCCTCAAATAGATTTTTCTAAAAATCCAGAGCTTAATACTGTCAACTGTCAAGGCAATAGATTGACCTCTTTAGATTTTTCTAAAAATCCGAAACTTTTCTATTTATATGCTGACAGCAATAGACTTACCAGTATAAATCTGACAGCAAATCCAAATTTAAACTATTTAAATTTTGCCAATAACGCAATGGAAAGCATAGACTTGTCAAACAACAAATATATAAATTACCTTTTCTGCGGGAATAACCGACTAAAAACTTTGGATATTTCTAAAGTAACTTCTGTAATACAATTTGGATGCGACAACAATCTATTAACAACTCTAAATGTGTCTGCAAATACAAACTTATCACAGTTTTCATGCAGTAAAAATCAATTGACTACTTTAGATTTATCTAACAATACCAATTTATGGACATTATATTGCCCTGAGAATAAATTGACGTCTTTAAATCTTGCAAAAAACAAAAAACTTGCAGCTGTAAATTGCAGCTCAAATAATTTAGTATCACTAAATATTAAAAACGGCAATAATACTGCTTTTAGCCAGTATTACGAAAGTGACTATTACTTAAACTTTATAAACAATCCAAATTTAACTTGTATACAGGTTGATGATGCAACCGTTGCCAATACAAAAATGGTTAACAAAAAAGATGCTACGGCTTCTTATAATACTAATTGTGGTATTGCTCTTGTGTTGCCAAATGACAATTTTACTGTTGAAACAAAAGGTGAATCTTGTCAGGGCGAAAACAATGGAGAAATTAACATTACAGCAAAAGGATCTTATGCTTATGTAGCAACTATGGGTGGAAAAACATATTCATTCATCAATAACAGCCTAAAAATAGCAAGTTTAGCTCCTGGTACTTATACGATCTCTGTTACCATTTCTGAAGAAAACTTTGAACAGAATTTCAATTTTACAATTCAAAAAGCTGCAACTACGACAGGAAAATCTAATCTAAGCGCTAAAACAGTAAATGTTGAAATTACTGAAGGAACTGCTCCTTTTACAGTATTTGTTAATGGTACAGAACAATTCCAGACAACAGATACAAATTTCACAGTTGCTTTAGATAAAGCCGGATTAGTTGAAGTTGCTACCGCAAAAGCTTGCGAAGGTATATTTGCCAAAAATGTAACTTCTTCTGAATTAGGAACAATGCTTTCGGCTTATCCAAACCCTACTTCTGGCAGTATCGAAATCGAAATTCCAAGTACAAAAACTGAAGTTGCAATTGAGCTGTACAATTTTGGAGGCCAATTGGTTTCTCACGGAACTTATAATATTGAAAGTGGAAGAGCAATTTTAAATCTTGAAAAATTACCATCAGGAATTTATGCTGTTAAAATCAATTTAGAAACTCCGGAATACATTAAAATCATAAAAAAATAACAAATGAAGAATTCTATATTTTTATCAATAATTTGTTTAGTATTTGCAGCCTGTGGAAGCGGGGGCGGAGACGATCCTGTTAATCCGCCTGCAGCAAACACAGCTCCTACTGTACCAGTATTAGCTGCTCCTGCTGACAATAAATTATGCTTAGATAACAATGTTTCTTTTCAGTGGAATGCTTCGACTGACGAACAAAAAGATGCAATCGTATATCAGATCCAAATTGCAAAAGATAACGGGTTTGCTCAAATCGTGAATACGCTTGACAATTCCTCTCTTTCAACAAGTGCTTTAGCATTGGAGAAAAATACAGCTTATTACTGGAGAGTTAAAGCAACTGATAGCAAAGGTTTGTCTAGCGCCTATTCTTCAACATTTAAGTTTTATACTGCCGGAACAGCTGTAGTAAATCATTTACCTTTTGCGCCGGAATTGATTGCTCCTGAAATAAACGCAGCCATTGGTACTTCATCTGCAAATCTAACCTGGAATGCTTCTGATGTTGATACTGCGGATATTTTGACTTATGATGTTTATTTTGGAACTGCAAATCCGCCAACAGCTAAAGTAAGTGAGAATGCAAGTTCAAAATCATTTGCGGTTACACTTCAACCTACAACACAATATTACTGGAGAATTGTTGTCAAAGACAATAAAGGTGGTGAAACTGTAGGTCAGGTTTGGAAGTTTAAGACAAACTAAGGTTTATAAAATTACAATTAGGTTTAACTAAAAGTCCCGTTTTCAGTATATTGAAAACGGGACTTTTTTATCTTTTGAATTATACTTTAAAGAATCTCTTCGCAGGTAAAAACCTCTTTTAATCGAACTCCTTTTTCTGTATGTTCAACTGTTATGATTTGATTGTGTGCATCGTGTTCCAGAAACAAATAATGATTTTGATCTGCAGCTAAATTCAGGAACTTTGATTTTTCCGGCATTGTCAGCAAAGGTCTTGTATCGTAGCCCATCACATACGGCAACGGAATATGCCCCGCTGTCGCTAACAAATCGGCACAAAAAACAATCGTTTTATCCTGGTATTTTATGTAAGGAATCATTTGCTTTTCGGTGTGGCCATCTACATAATAAATGTCGAAATTTAATTCTTTTGAAAACCCAAAATCAGATTCAGGTCTTTCAATAAAATTTAATTGTCCGCTTTCTTGCATTGGCAGAATATTTTCAGATAAAAAAGAAGCTTTTTCTCTTGCATTAGGCTTTGTCGCCCATTCCCAATGATTTTCATTGGTCCAGAATTTTGCATTCTTAAAAGCGGGTTCGTAACCCGTTTTATCAGCATTCCACTGTACACTTCCTCCGCAATGATCAAAATGCAGATGTGTCATAAAAACATCCGTAATATCATCTCGACTGAAACCATATTTTGCCAAAGATTTATCTAAAGAATGAGATCCCCAAAGCGAATAATAACCAAAAAACTTTTCTGATTGTTTATCTCCCATTCCTGTATCAATCAAAATTAACCGATTTCCGTCTTCGATCAATAAACAGCGCGCAGCAATATCAATCAAATTATTAGCATCGGCAGGATTTGTTTTGTTCCAGATTGTTTTTGGAACAACGCCAAACATAGCGCCTCCGTCTAATTTAAAATTTCCGGATTCAATTGGGTAAAGTTTCATGAGTAAGATTTTCTAATACAACAAAGCTAGGAAATACAAACTCCTTTTACCAAAAATTAGGCTTAAAAAAATTATTCCAGTGTAATTGAAGCGCTTCCCATGATTTCCTGTTTGTCGAAGAAATTGACAAAATAGGTTCCTTTTTTAAACGGATTTCCATCAGCATTCAGGATTCCATAAACATTAACCGATTTCCCCTGAAAATCTGTGCTAACTATAAAACTGTAAACCAAAGCCTTATCGTTTCCAAATTCAATCAGTTTATTATCACCTAAAACTGTATTTTTCTGATCTAATACCTGAATGTAAAAAACTCTTTTTCCAGTTTTGGCAACTGCATTTCCGTTTACAATAAAACTTACTTTGAGCTTTTTTGTATTCTTTGCCTTTGTTGTTTCCAGTTCGGCTCCGGAATTTTTTTCGCGAAGTGCAATAACTTTAAAAGTGCTCAAAGAAAGTTTTGATGCATCTTTAAGGGTCGATTCCAGTTTCTTTTGTTTCGAAATTAAAGTGTCATTTTCAGCCTTTTGTTTATACATTACAACATTTTGACTTTCAATTTCTGTCAATAGATTTTTATTCTGTGATTTCAGCTTTTTAATTTCTGCCATCTTATTTTCTAATGACACTTTTGAATCCGAAAGCTGTGATCTGAATACCTTAAGCTGTGCCACTGACGGATTTTCAGAAGCTTTTATAATCTCCATTAAATTTTCGACATTTTTTCGCTCCAGTTCCAACTGTTCAGATAAAGCAGTTTTTTCCTGAATAGCATTATCATAAGCTGCTTTTAATGTAATTAAAGAATCTAAAATACTCTTTTGTTCCTTTGTCTCTTTATTTTCATACAAGAATTCTTCTGCTCCATCATTTTCTTTAACATTATTTACATTGTATTCAGGTTCATTACTAAAAACTAATACTGATGCTCCTAAACCCAATACAAAAATTAATATGAATAAGGGTTTGTACCAAGCAATTTTATTTTGTTTATTCATAATTACTCACAATTTTTTGCAAAAATAACAATTAAATTCGCCTTATAATAAGTATAAATACTTGTTTTTTAACATTTACAAACGAGATTTGTAGCTTAAAAGAAAAAACTGCTAAATTCTAATTTTAAGCTTTTTTTTTAAGGCTTGATTTTGTCAAAATAAGTAATATCTATTTTAACATTTGTTATAATAATGTGAACCGTTATGGAAAAAGGTTTTTAAGTCGTATCTTTGCATACAATTTCTATTTAACATTGAAAATTAGCGTTTTAAATCTGTACTAAATTCATTACAGCTGCAAAATGCTCATTAAAAAATAAACATCTAAGAACAATGATAAAAGTTTCTGATACTGCCAAAAAGAAAATCATCGACTTAATGAAAGACGACGGTTTTGATGCTGCGCACGACTACGTAAGAGTTGGTGTTAAAAGCGGCGGATGCTCTGGTTTATCATATGAATTAAAATTTGATAAAACCAAAAACGAAGACGATAAAGTGTTCGTAGACAACGATATATCTATCGCTGTAGAAAAAAAATCTTTTCTTTATTTAGCTGGAACAATTTTAGAATTCTCTGGCGGATTAAACGGAAAAGGATTTGTTTTCAATAATCCAAATGCAAGCAGAACTTGCGGATGCGGAGAATCATTCTCTCTTTAGTCAAAAGCTAAAAGTTATAAAGTCATAATGACTTAAATTGACTTTGAATTTTAGACTTCAAAACTTTAGACAATAAACAAAATAATGAGCAAATACACCGAAGACGATTTAAAAATCGAACTGGAAACTAAAGAATATGAATACGGATTTTATACCAATATAGAATCTGAAACTTTCCCTATTGGCTTAAACGAAGAGATTGTAAGAGCTATTTCTCTTAAAAAAGAAGAACCTGAATGGATGACCGAATGGCGCATCGAGGCTTTCCGTGCCTGGAAAGAAATGATCGAGCCGGAATGGGCAAACGTACAATACGAAAAACCAGACTTTCAGGCTATCTCTTACTATTCTGCTCCAAAACAAGTAGATCCTAATAAAACTCTGGACGACGTTGATCCGGAATTATTAGAGATGTACAAAAAGTTAGGAATTTCTGTTGATGAGCAAAAAATGATGAACAATGTCGCTATGGATATTGTTGTCGATTCTGTTTCTGTTGCCACAACTTTCAAGAAAACTTTAGCTGAAAAAGGAATTATTTTCTGTCCAATTTCTGAAGCTATCAAAGAACATCCTGAATTAGTAAAAAAATATTTAGGAACTGTTGTACCTCAAAAAGACAACTTCTACGCAGCATTAAACTCAGCAGTTTTCTCTGACGGAAGTTTCTGTTATATTCCAAAAGGCGTAAAATGTCCAATGGAACTTTCAACTTACTTTAGAATCAATCAGGCAGGAACCGGACAGTTCGAAAGAACTTTGGTTATTGCTGATGAAGGAAGCTACGTTTCTTATCTTGAAGGATGTACTGCTCCAAGCCGTGACGAAAATCAATTACACGCTGCTGTGGTTGAATTAATTGCTTTGGATGATGCTGAAATTAAATATTCTACCGTTCAAAACTGGTTCCCTGGAAACAAAGAAGGAAAAGGTGGAGTTTACAACTTTGTAACCAAAAGAGGTTTATGTGAAACAAACGCTAAAATTTCTTGGACACAAGTTGAAACAGGTTCTGCCGTAACCTGGAAATATCCTTCATGTGTATTAAAAGGAGATAATTCAGTAGGAGAATTTTATTCTATCGCTGTAACCAATAATTTCCAACAAGCAGATACTGGAACTAAAATGATCCATTTAGGAAAAAACACTAAATCGACTATTATTTCCAAAGGTATTTCGGCTGGAAAATCACAAAATAGCTACCGTGGTTTAGTTCAAATCTCGCCAAGAGCTGAGAACGCAAGAAACTTTTCTCAGTGCGATTCTTTGTTAATGGGTAATAACTGTGGAGCTCATACTTTCCCTTACATTGAAAGTAAAAATCCATCAGCAAAAATCGAGCACGAAGCAACTACAAGTAAAATTGGAGAAGATCAGGTTTTCTATTGCAACCAAAGAGGTATTCCGACTGAAAAAGCGATTGCCTTAATTGTAAATGGTTTCAGTAAAGATGTCTTGAACAAACTTCCAATGGAATTTGCTGTTGAAGCTCAAAAATTATTAGAGATTTCTTTAGAAGGATCTGTAGGGTAATAAAAAATTAGAAATATGGATATCATCTTAAAAAATGTAAAGAAGGAAGATTTTCCGGTTTTTCAATCACTGGCCAAATCTCTTGGTTTTGAAATTGTTGAAGAAAACGAAAAACCATATAATCCTGAATTTGTAAAAGAGATTCTTGAAGCAAGAGAAGAACTTAAACAAGGTAAAGGGACTAAAATGACTTTAGAAGAAATAGATAAACTGTGGAAATAGTTTTTTCAACTAAAGCAAAAAATGATTTAGCTTTTTGGAGTAAATCGGGAAATAAAAAAATTCTGAAGAAAATTTCTGAATTATTAAGAGCAATTCAAGAAAGTCCTTTTGAAGGTATTGGAAAACCTGAGCCTTTAAAATATAACCTATCAGGAGTATGGTCTCGGAGAATCGATCAGGAGCATCGATTGATTTATGAAATTATAGATGAAAACACAATAGAAATATTAAACATTATTTCCCTGAAAGGACATTACGAATAAAAAAAATAAAAATAGCAATCTTGAAATTTTCGAATTTCAAATTATCTAAATTTTCAAATAAATAAGATGTTATCAATAAAAAACCTTCACGCCGCAATTGGTGATAAAGAAATCCTTAAAGGAATTAATATAGAAGTTAAAGCTGGAGAAGTTCACGCGATAATGGGACCAAACGGTTCTGGAAAAAGTACACTTTCTGCTGTTATTGCAGGAAATGAAAATTATGAAGTTACAGACGGAGAAGTAATTCTTGACGGAGAAGATCTTGCTGATTTAGCTCCTGAAGAGAGAGCACATAAAGGTGTTTTCCTTTCTTTTCAATATCCGGTAGAAATTCCTGGAGTTAGTGTAACTAACTTTATGAAAACTGCAATCAACGAAACTCGTAAAGCAAACGGGCAGGAAGAAATGCCTGCTAACGAAATGCTGAAAGTAATTCGTGAGAAATCTGAATTATTAGAAATTGACCGTAAATTTCTTTCTCGTTCTTTAAACGAAGGGTTTTCCGGAGGAGAGAAAAAAAGAAACGAAATTTTCCAAATGGCAATGTTAGAGCCAAAATTAGCGATCCTTGATGAAACAGATTCTGGCCTTGATATCGATGCTTTAAGAATTGTAGCAAATGGTGTAAACAAATTGAAAAGCGACAAAAACGCAATCATTGTGATCACGCACTACCAACGTTTGTTAGATTATATCGTTCCTGATTTCGTTCACGTTCTTTACAACGGAAGAATCGTAAAATCTGGAGGAAAAGAATTGGCTTACGAATTAGAAGAAAAAGGATACGACTGGATTAAAGCAGAAAACTAGTTTACAGTTACAGTTAACAGTTTGCAAAAACTCATAACTCATAACTCATAACTTACAACTAAAGAAATGGATTTAAAAGAAAAATTAGTATCGTCTTTTATGGCTTTTGAGGAGCGTGTCGATGTACATTCAGATTTACATGACATACGCACAAATGCTTTAAAAAACTTCGAAAATAAAGGTTTCCCAACCAAAAAAGAAGAAGCTTGGAAATACACATCGCTAAACGCCATCTTAAAAAATGACTTTACGGTTTTTCCTAAGCAGGAAAATGCAATCGAATTCAATCAGGTAAAAAAATACTTTTTACACGAAATTGATACTTATAAATTAGTATTTATTGATGGGGTTTTCAGTTCGCATTTGTCTTCTACAACGCATGACGGAATCGATGTTTGCTTAATGTCATCGGCATTAACAAAACCAAAATATAAAATGGTTATTGATACGTACTTCAACCAAATTGCAAGTAAAGATGATAGTTTAACTTCATTGAATACTGCATTTGCCATTGAAGGTGCTTTTATCAATATTCCAAAGAAAAAAGTTGCTGATAAACCAATTGAGATCATGTATTTCTCAACTGGAAACGAGTCTGCTTTAATGGTTCAGCCAAGAAATTTGGTTATTGTAGGTGAAAATTCACATGTTCAAATTATCGAGCGTCACCAAAGTTTGAATGAAAATCCAGTTTTAACTAATTCGGTTACAGAGATTTTTGCTCAAAAACGTGCAATTGTTGATTATTACAAAATTCAAAACGATAATAGCGAAGCGAATTTAATTGACAATACTTATGTTTCTCAACAACAGGAAAGTCATGCTTATGTGCACACTTTCTCTTTTGGAGGAAACTTGACTCGTAACAACTTAAACTTTTACCATTTTGGAGAAAGATTAACAAGTACGTTAAACGGAATTTCGATCTTAAATGACAAACAACACGTTGACCATTATACTTTGGTAAATCACGCACAGCCAAACTGCGAGAGCTTCCAGGATTATAAAGGAATTTTCTCTGATCGTTCAACTGGAGTTTTCAACGGAAAAGTTTTGGTTGAAAAAGAAGCTCAAAAAACAAACGCTTTCCAAAAAAGCAACAATATTTTATTGAGTGACAAAGCAACGATTAACGCAAAACCGCAATTAGAGATTTTTGCTGATGACGTAAAATGTTCTCACGGATGTACGGTTGGACAGCTTGACGAAACAGCAATGTTCTACATGCAGTCACGAGGAATCCCTAAAAAAGAAGCTAAAGCTTTATTAATGTACGCATTCTCAAATGCCGTTATCGAAAGCATCAAAATACCAGAATTAAAACAAAGAATTACTAAAATCATTGCCATGAAATTAGGCGTGAATTTAGGATTTGATTTGTAGAATTTCTTAACCGCAAAGAGCGCTAAGGTTTACGCAAGGTTCGCAAAGTTTTTAATTAAGCTTTGCGAACTTTGCGCTTTTATACCTTGCGCTCTTTGCGGTTAAATTTTATTTTTTTACTGAAGAAATTATCCCCTTCAAAAACCCATTAAAATCAAATCCAGGCTCTTCTTCCCTTACTCCCATTCTCACAATCACCATATCTAAAGACGGAATAATCGCCACCATTTGCCCTTGGTATCCACTGCAATAAAACATATCACGCGGAACATCCGGGAATTTCCCTCCGGCGTTTAGCCAAAATTGAGCTCCATATTTTCCTTCAGAAGTATTTGTTGGCGTTGCTGTATATTTTACCCAGCTTTCGTCTAGAATTTGCTCACCGTTCCAGTTTCCTTTGTGCAGATATAATAATCCAAATTTTGACCAATCTCTTGGTGTTGCCCATCCGTAAGATGAACCTACGAAAGTTCCTGACATATCTTGCTCGACAATCATCGAGTTCATTCCGATTTTATCGATTACGGCGCTGTACCAAAAATCAAGATATTCTTGCTGTGTTTTAAATTGTCTTCTTAAAATTAAAGACAATAAGTTTGTTGTTCCAGATGAATAATTCCAATGTGTGTTGGGCTTAAATTGAGCTGGTTTTTCCAACTGCACTTTCCCCATATCTTCAGCCTGAAAAAGCATTTTTGTAGCATCACAAATCGTACTGTAATTCTCTTCCCATTCTAAACCGGAATTCATATGAAGAAGATCATTAAGCGTAATAATTTTGCGTTCATCATTTTTCCATTCTGCAACTGGAGCAGGTTTATAAATATCAATTTTTCCTTGTTTTGCCAAAACTCCAAAAGCGGAACTTGTAATACTTTTAGTCATTGACCAACCCAGAATTTTACTGTCTTTATTAAAACCTGTATCGTATTTTTCGGCAATTAAATGATCTTTATACAAAACCACAACAGCACGAGTTCTTTTAATTCTTGCACCCGTTTTATCAAAAGCATTATCAACCGCTTTTTTCAGTTTTGAATAATCAACGTTAGAAAATGCAGTATCTTTTGGTTCCTTATTTCCGTACGGGAAAGGAAGATTGTTTTCGAGCTTCGTTCTTTTAGGAAGCAGATAAGGTTTTGAAAGATCATAATTATCATTAATCAAAGTTGCTCCCAAACCTTCGCGATAAATGGCTTTTCTTTCTTTAAGTCCGTAAACAGAAGAAATAGCAAATTTTCCTGCATCATCAATTGAATTTTTCGCCAAATCAATCATGTCGATATCATTGTCTGTTTTTTGGATTAAATCCAACGGTCGATTGTCTATAAAATGTCCGGAAGCTACACTTTTTGCAGAGAAACCGGAAATCAAATCAAGCTTCGGATAGGTCGTAAATCCGAAATACAAAAAAGCGAGAACCACTACAAGCAATAGTACTTTGAGAAATTTTTTCATGATATGTTAGTATTTTTATTGCAATATAAATAATTTATGTTCACGATTTTAGAACTCAAATTATAAATCTGATTCGGATAATTCAGAAAACTAAACAGATTTTTACGGAATCAGCATTTGCGCCTTGTGACAATGGCGTCATAAAAGGAAATTATAGAATTACTGTATAAACAAATTTAGTTTTAGTACTTTTGTAAATAGATTTTTTCTAAATAAGACATGCTAGATATTCAAAAAATAAGAGCTGATTTCCCGATACTTTCACAAACTGTAAACGGAAAGCCATTAGTATATTTCGACAACGGAGCTACTTCGCAAAAACCACAAGTTGTGATTGATGCAGAAGTAAAATATTATAACGAAATCAACGCTAACATTCACCGTGGCGTTCACACTTTAAGCCAGTTAGCTACTGATGCTTACGAAATTTCACGCGGAAAAGTAAAAGACCATATCAACGCAAAACATGCTCATGAAGTGCTTTTTACTTCGGGAACAACACACGGAATCAATTTAGTTGCAAACGGTTTTGCTTCGATTTTAAAACCTGGTGATGAAGTGGTAGTTTCTTCTTTGGAACATCACAGTAATATTGTGCCTTGGCAGATGTTATGCGAAAAAACCGGAGCAACTTTAAAAGTAATTCCAATTGATGAAAATGGTGAATTAATCATTTCAGAATTTGATGCTTTACTTTCGGACAAAACGAAAATCGTTACTGTAAATCATATTTCAAATGCATTGGGGGTAATCAATCCAATCAAATATATCATTGATAAAGCGCATGCTGTTGGAGCTGCAGTTTTAATTGACGGTGCGCAGGCAGTTCCGCATTTAAAACCAAATGTTCAGGAGTTAGATTGCGATTTTTATGCTTTTTCTGGCCATAAAATGTGCGGTCCAACAGGAACTGGAATTCTTTACGGAAAAGAAGAATGGCTAAATAAACTTCCTCCTTATCAAGGTGGTGGCGAAATGATTAAAGAAGTTACTTTCGAAAAAACAACTTACGCAGAACTTCCTCATAAATTTGAAGCCGGAACGCCAAACATCGCGGGCGGAATTGTTTTAGGAACTGCAATTGATTATTTAAACGAAATTGGTTTTGATAAAATTCATGAATACGAAAATGAATTATTAGAACACGCAACAAAACGTCTTAACGAAATTGAAGGCATTAGAATTTACGGAAACACAAAAAATAAAGCTTCTGTAGTTTCGTTTAATATTGATGGAATTCATCCGTATGATGTTGGTTCTATTATAGATAAACTTGGAATCGCCGTTAGAACCGGACATCATTGTGCACAGCCAATTATGAATTTCTTCTGTATTCCGGGAACGATTCGTGCTTCGTTTTCTTTCTATAATACAAAAGAAGAAATTGATTTAATGGTTGATGCAGTTAAGAAAGCCCAAACTATGTTAAGCTAAAAATCTATTGTATGAAAATATTGTCTTTATTGCTTTTAACTCTTTTTGTTGCGACTGGATGCTGCAGTCAGAAAAAAACAGATATGACTTCAACTCAAATTGAATATTCAGCAATGTCCAGAGGTTATTACAAAAGCATTGTAGTACAAAATAAATCAGTTTCAGTAACCAAAGAACGTAATGCAGAAGCTGTTCAAAGCAAGATTGATGATGCAAAATGGAATGAAATTGTTACTGCTTATTCAAAAGTTAACTTAGAGAATCTTTCTTCCTTAAAAGCACCAACTGACAAACGTACTTATGATGGTGCTGCAATAGGAAATTTAAAAATAACTAAAGATGGAAAAACATACGAAACAGCTGGTTTCGACAATGGTTTTCCGCCAAAAGAAATAGAAAAACTGGTAAATTTATTAGTTGATTTTTCTAAAGAATAATTATGACGATAAAAGAAATACAAAACGAAATAATAGACGAATTTTCAATGTTCGACGATTGGATGCAGCGTTATGAGTACATCATCGAATTAGGAAAAAGTCTTCCGTTAATCAAAGAAGAATACAAAACCGACGATAATTTAATCAAAGGCTGTCAGTCTAAAGTTTGGTTGCAAGGTGAAGAACAAGGCGATAAAATTGTTTTTACTGCTGATAGTGACGCTATTTTGACCAAAGGGATAATTGCGATTTTAATTCGTGCATTCTCAAATCAAAAAGCAAAAGACATCCTGGAAGCAGATACTGATTTTATAGATGAAATCGGCTTAAAAGAACATTTATCGGCGACACGTGCAAACGGTTTGGTTTCGATGATCAAAAACATCAAAATGTACGCTTTGGCTTTTGATGCAAAAAACAAAAATTAAATTTTTTAATTAAACCATATAAGTGATATAAGTTCATTTAAAGCAAAACTTAAATTTTTCTTATTTTTGCAAAATAATAAAAGTAGGTTTTACCTTTCTTTTTTTTCGCTATTATTGCTTAAAAAAGCAAATGATAACAAAGAAATATTTAACTGAGCTAATTTATCAGGTTAATGGGGCAGCGATTGAAGTTCATAAAAGAATTGGAGCAGGGCTTTTAGAAAATATTTATCATCAATGTATGATTAAAGAATTATCTTTAAGAAGAATTAATTTTCAATCAGAATTAAAAATTCCAATTGAATATAAAGGTTTGGAATTAGAATCAGATTTAAGGTGTGATTTGTTTATTGAAAATTGTTTGGTTTTGGAATTAAAGGCTGTTGATCAAATTATTCCGATACATATAGCCAAACTGATGTCTTACATGAAACTTCTAAACTCTCCAATTGGTTTAATGATAAATTTTAATGTTACTAACATTTATCACGAAGGTCAAAAAACATATGTCAACGAATTATATCGCTGGCTAGAAGATTAAAATAAAACATAAAACCATAATGGCTAAGTTTAGTTTTTAAATGAACTTATATCACTTATATGGTAAAAAACAACAAATACAAAATGGAACAAGAAATAGACACAAACGAATTAGGAGAATCAATCGTAAGAGTTTTAAAAGGCATTTACGATCCTGAGATTCCTGTAGATATTTACGAATTAGGATTAATCTACGACGTAATGGTAAACACAGATTACGAAGTAAAAATCCTTATGACACTTACTTCACCAAACTGCCCTGTTGCAGAAAGTCTGCCAAGAGAAGTTGAAGAAAAAGTAAAAACAATCGAAAACATCAAAGATGTCGACGTTGAAATTACTTTCGATCCGCCTTGGAGTAAAGATTTAATGAGCGAAGAAGCAAAATTAGAATTAGGAATGCTTTAATAAAAAGTGTTCAGTATTTAGTTTTTTAGTGTTCAGAAATTACTGAATACTAAAAAACTGACCACTGTTTACTAGAAAAATCATGGAAGAAATCATCAATAAAGTTGCCAATAGTGCTTTAGAAGTTTTTGATTTAGAAGATTATTATCCAAAAGGAATACGTGTGCAGATTGACATTTCGCAATGGCTTTTGGAAGGATTTTTATTGAAAGAAAAAGACTTTAGAGAACACCTTAAAAATCACGATTGGTCGCAATACCAAGATCAATATGTTGCTGTAAATTGCAGTACAGATGCTATTATTCCTGCTTGGGCATTAATTTTAGTGGGAGTACATTTAGCTCCTTTTGCCAAAAAAGTAGTGAACGGAACTATCGAAGATCTTGATGCAAGCCTTTACGAAGAAATTCTGAGTAAAATTGATTATTCAGTTTATGAAAACAAACCTGTAATTGTAAAGGGCTGTTCCAGAAAACCAGTTCCAATGCGTGCTTATATTTTAGCAGCAAATAATCTTCAGCAATTTGCACGAAGCATCATGTACGGAGAGGCTTGTTCTGCAGTACCTCTATACAAACAATCTAAGAAATAACCTGCAATAACCACTGGTGAACCTTTATCTTTCGATTGGTTTTTAGTATATTTGATAATACACTTAAACTAAATACCATGAGAAAGATCTTTTTATTACTCTTCGTTTTAGCAAACCTTACTTTTGTTCAGTCCCAAAATACCGAAAAAGAATTAGCCCAAAATACCGAAAAAGCCGTAAAAAAGCTCAATGACACAATTGAGAAAGACGGCTGGAAAGCAAAAGGAACAGTCTCCCTTTTATTAAACCAATCAAGCTTCAACAACTGGATAGCGGGTGGTGAAGACAGTTTTTCCGGAACTTTAGGTATAAACTATGATTTCAATTACAAAAAAGACGATGTTACCTGGGATAACAAAGTACTGGCTTCGTATGGTTTATTGCAAACCAAAAATACAGATTTCAGCAAAAAAACAGATGACCGTTTAGAGTTTAATTCAATCGTGGGAAAAAGAGCTTTTGGCGAATGGTATTACTCTTTCTTCTTAAATTTTAGAACTCAGTTTACAACGGGATATATTTACGGACAGGATGCCAACGGAAAAGAAATCAGAACGGAACAAACTAAATTTATGTCTCCTGGATATCTGACTGTTGGACCTGGTATTTACTGGTCTAAAGATGAAAATCTGAAAATAAATTTTGCCCCTTTAACTTCAAAATTTACGTTTGTAGACAATGCTTATACAAGCGGAATAGACAGATTTACAGGCTTACCGTATGTTGATGGGGATTATTTTGGTGTTGATGAAGGTAAAACTATGCGATACGAACTGGTTTTCTATGCATCAGTTTATTATAAATTAGCCATTATGACAAATGTAACGGCAGAAAACACACTTAATTTATATTCTAATTATCTGGAAGATCCTCAAAATGTAGATATCAACTATTCTTTGAATATCATCATGAAAATCAACAAATTCTTGTCTGCAAATTTTGCTTTTCAGGCAATATATGATGATAATGCTTTCAGAGGACTTCAAACCAGACAAGTATTTGGTTTAGGAGTAAACTTCGGATTTTAAGATTTAAAACATAAAAAAAGAGCTGTTCATTCTGAAAAACGAACAGCTCTTTTTTGGTATTCCTTTAAAAATTACAATGACGGATTATGTCTCGTTCTAAGTTGTACCGCATCAAATTTTTCGATTAATTTTTTGGCACTTGAAATCAAATCTTTCCCATCTCCTTTATCGTAATCGTTTGCAATTAAACCTTCTCCTTCTTTGATTGTTTTTTCAGGCTGGTCTAAGTATAAATAGATTTTTCCTAAATTGTAATAAGCTGAATATCTAATTTTTCTGCTTCCTTTATTATCTTCTTTATATTTTGTTTTTAAAGACTCAAAATATTCAATCAAAGGCTGTAAATCGGCAGTTAATTTATCAATAGGCTGATCTGCTTTCATAGTAGCAAACTGTGTTTTAACCGCTTCAATAGCTTCTTTTTGTATAGCGCCTTCTTCTTCTTTAGAATCCATAATCCATAATTGTTCCTGGAAACTAATAGGTTTAAAACCGTAGTTGTAATTTAACTGAGTATTAGCCGAGTTAATTGCTTTATCAACATATTCTCTCAATCTCTTTTCTAAATTTACACCTCTGTTTTTTGCATTCTCTCTTTCAAGGAAAGACTGACTAGTATTTTCAGGTGTTTTGTAAACATATTGATCTGAGAAGTTAAATTTCAAAGTGTTTCCCGTAGGAGCTTCAGCAGCCGGAGCATCCTGATTTGTACTTTTCAAAAATCTGTTTGCCGGTTTTGCCGGTGCTTCAACAGGTGCAGCCGCTACTACCGGTTTTGCAACAACAGGAGCATTTACTATTGCATAACCTTTACCTCTGTAAGTTGTAACCAAAGTGTACATATTATACGATTTGATTATTTTTCCGTCTTTATCTTTCTCTTCCACTTTTCTGGTTTCTACAGTTGTTCCTTCTTCGTAGAAATCTGCCAGATTAAGATCTACCGTAAGATCAGCTTTGCCTTCAACCTTTTTCCAGCCATATATGTTAAGCTGATTGTTTAAAACTCTTGCACTTGGAAATAAATTAGAGATTGGTCCATCTGTAATAATATTTGTTGCGTAAGTTCTCTGTTCGTAAGGAACAATCGTCTTAGGTAGCTCCTGATAGCTAACATTAAAATAATAACGATCTAAGTCTACCTTTTGGGCAAAAGACAAACCGGAAAGTAATAACATTCCTAGTAGGGTAATTTTTTTCATAGTTTAATTTGTTAATAATTGGGTTTATTTTAAGGATTTATTGATTTTTTTTTATTAGAAATTTGTTTACAAAAATAGAATAATTTTAATTCAAAAAGATTATTTTTAGCGCCTCAATCCTAAACATTTTAAATACATGACTCAAATCAAAACTACCTTGTTATTCCTGCTATTTTCTGCAGCGGTAATTGCTCAAAAAACAGATACGGAAACTAAAAAATTCACAATCCCGGTTCCAAAATCAGAGTATTTTAATTCTATTAAAAAATACAATATCGTTATTCAGGGAATTAACAAATGGGACAGATCAAGAGAGATTATTCTTCCAAACGAAACTTTTCAAAAAGACATCACTCTTGACAAATACAAAAACGACAAACAAATTGACTCTATCAGCCCAGATTTAAAGATTTTAGTAGGTTTTATTCCTTCAAAATATCAAGCCGATGCAACAGGGAGACCAAGTGTTAATGGTGATCTTAACTTTATAATTTTAGGAAAAAACGATGAGATCATTACGATGGCAAATGTTAACCGAACAATAGCTTTAGACAGAGTTAAGGGAGGCGCAAAAGAAACTGAAATGGCAAATGCTTTGTGCCAACAGGCTTACGATTTATTAGATGGATATCTTATCACTAAAAACGATGTTGAATTAACTTTTAATTACGGAGTTTTTGAAAAATGTGAAGCTTTTCCTGAATTAGTAGAATTTAATACTAAAACACAAGAATTACTGGCTAAACTTCAGGCATTATCATTTGAGGACAAGTATTTAGATGAAATGGAAACCTATTACAAAAGTTTCATTGGAAAAACATTCGGAAAAATTAAAGACAAGGATCTTAACAAAATTATCTACCTGAATTTAAGTTTAATTGAAATTTTTAAAGTTAATTTCCCAAAAGCAGAAGAATATTTAGCGGTTGCTAAAGAGGGAGCAGGACTTTTGAGTATGTGGCCTGATAATGCTAAAAAGAATCTTCAAATTTTAAAGTTTGTTAATCAAACTGAATTCAAACACAAAATTGAAACTATAAATTCCAGAACTGCATATGCTGTTGTTTTAAAAGGAACAGCTTACTATAAAAAGAAAATTTTTACAGGAACTTTTGAATTTACAAGATTCAAACCAGCTTCAAGCGGTGGTGGAAGTATCGTTAGTCTTGATTCTTATTCTCCGTCTATTTCAATTTACGAAGGAACTGATAATGCAGGTTATATGTGGCCTAACGGGAATCAGTTTAATGTAAAAACTACCGATGGAAGAGAAATTTCTTTCAAGAAATATAAAGGAGAACTTATCATGGTAGAGAAAATTGCAGATGGAACTTTCAAACCTTACGAAAGCGAATCTGATGATATTTATACCTCTCCGGATGATGAAAAATTAGAATTGAAAAAAGCATAATTTTCATTCCAATAGAAATAAAAAAACTCCCAAAAAGTTAATTTTGGGAGTTTTTCGCTTATTAAAATATCTGTTTATTCTTCTTCTTTTTCAATTGCATCTTTATAATCAGGATACAAGAATTTGTTATAAGGAAAACGTGTAATATGAATTTGTCGAACGGCTTCATAAACAACTTCTCTGAATTCTTCAAAATTCTCTTTGTTTCTGGCCGAAATAAACAATGCATTATCTTCTCCAACATTACTCATCCAAGTTTGTTTCCATTCGTCAAGTGTCCAGTGTTTTCTGGTTCTTTCGGTAATCAAATCATCTTCTTCGATTGTCAGGTGTTTGTAAGCATCGATTTTATTAAAAACCATAATTGTTGGCTTATCATTGCTTTTAATTTCCTGAAGCGTTTTGTTTACAGATTCTATATGATCCTCAAAATCCGGGTGCGAAATGTCTACTACATGCAAAAGTAAATCGGCTTCACGAACCTCATCCAGTGTACTTTTAAAAGAATCTACCAATTGTGTCGGCAATTTTCTAATAAAACCAACAGTATCTGAAAGTAAAAATGGCAGGTTTTTAATTACCACTTTTCGAACCGTTGTATCTAAAGTCGCAAACAATTTGTTCTCAACAAAAACATCACTTTTACCAATTGCATTCATCAAAGTCGATTTTCCAACGTTGGTATATCCAACCAAAGCCACACGAACCATTGCGCCACGGTTGCTTCTCTGAATACTCATTTGTTTGTCAATCGTTTTGATTTTATCTTTCAGTAACGAAATTCGGTCACGCACAATACGTCTGTCTGTTTCGATCTCTGTTTCTCCCGGTCCACGCATACCAATACCTCCTTTTTGACGTTCAAGGTGTGTCCATAAACCCGAAAGTCTTGGTAACAAATATTGACACTGAGCCAATTCTACCTGAGTTCTTGCATACGAAGTTTCAGCTCTTTGCGCAAAAATATCCAGAATCAAGTTCGTCCTGTCCAGAATCTTACAATCAATAATTCTGGAAATATTTTTTTGTTGAGAAGGCGTAAGCTCATCATCAAAAATTACAGTCGATATTTTGTTCTCTTTTACAAAAAGATTAATGTCATCAATTTTTCCTGTACCCACAAAAGTCTTTGGATTTGGGCGTTCCATTTTTTGCGAAAAGCGTTTAATCACTTCACCTCCTGCGGTAAACGTCAAAAACTCCAATTCGTCTAAATATTCATTTAGTTTCTCTTCACTTTGATTTTGAGTAACAATACCGACAATTACGGTTCTCTCAAAATTTATAACTTCTTTTTCTAACATAATCTTGAATAAGCTGCAAATTTAATGATTTGTAAGCTACAATCAATTATACAATTTCGTTTTTAAATTTATATACTGCTTACAAGCAATAAAAAATGGAACCTCGTTAAGTTTTACCTCAACAAAATTCCATTTATCTGAATTGGTCTCTCAGTATGAAACGTTTACTCGTAAATAAACGTTTTTTCCGTTTTTACAATTCCGTTCTCTTCAATTTGGGAACAGGAAATTGGAAAGTTTAATTTGTTGTATTTGTATTTTCTGCTTACCGCAACTAATGCTGTTGATGATGGACTAAAGTTCATTTCATTATTGTATGAAATAGATTCAAATTCAAACTCGTCTTCGTGGTAAGAAATCATAGGCACAATTACTCTGTAATTATCACCAAAAAGCCCCTGAACAATTAACTGATCTACCGATTTTTTATCGTCATAAGTATACGATTTAGAGATTTTATCTCCAACTAAACCTTTGTGTTTAGATACGTTATCGTTTACATAAACGTATTCTAATTTTCCAATGATAGCTTTATTTCTATCACGAGAAGTACGTCTTACAATGATACCGTTTTCAACCAAATATTCGATATCATCTACTAAATTCTGATGATTAGTGCTTTTTTTAGTGGTTACTTTTACCCTTGCTCCTTCATAAACAAACGAAACGGTTTTGGTAATGTAATTTGGCCCTTCCTGATATTTTTTGACAAATTTGGTAATATTATTATCAGTGTTATAAGTGTAATTAATTACTTCTTTCCAGTCACTTCCTATTTTATCTTTAACGGTCATATCTAATAATCCGTTTTTATTGTAATAGAAATGCTGTACGACATCTGAAGTTGTGATTGTCTGAAGTTTGCCCTCTTTAAAGACCATTGTTTTGTTAACAATTTCACCGTCTTTAGAGTTTTGGTAATTTGTTTTTACAATGTTAATCTGCTTTAATTTAACATCATCCTGACTATGCATCAAGAATGGAAACACCATCATTAAGATGGCAATAAAGTAGGTTTTCATATTTGTTTTTGTATTGATTTGGGATGACCAAAATACAAAATTCAATTAGATTTCAGGGATTTGAAATCCAAAAACTACAAACTTTTCAATAAAACTCTAAAAACCAACTCATTATTTATTAAAATAAAAACTGCATCTTATTTTTCTCCAAATATCTTAATATCATCCACCATAAAAGCTCCGTTTAACGTTTTATCTTTTCCTGAGCCGATATACTTAAATCCGATGTAAATATTTCCAGTATAAGCTGAAAGATCAATTCCACCTGAACTCATAAATTCACGGGAAGGATTTGAAAGTGAAGGAACTTTTGCTTCAAGCTTTGTCCATTTGGCTTTAGTCACATTTGAACCATCAAAATTGGTCGAAACATAAATTTCCAATGTATTTAAAGACGAATCTACTTTTAAATCGTGTTGCGCGCTTCTAAAAGATAAAACAGCATTTTTATAACCTGTTAAATTTATTTTCGGAGTAATTAGCCAGGCAACATTTTCGGCGGCCGTTGTACTTGTGGTATTAAATTCGGCATAACCGTTTCCGGAATACAACATGCTTTTCCATAATTTAGTGGCTTTTTCTACAATATTGCTCCAGCCCGGCAATGCAAAATTGACATTGTTTTTAACCGACTGAAAATCTTCTGCAAAAAAGGGTGTGTTGCGTTTTCCATTCATCTCGACATCATTTTCCGAACGAATCATCAATTGATAATCCGATCCAAATTTTGTTATAATACCTCTCACTTTTCCGCTTCCTTCAGGAACAAAATGATCTGCAAATTTTGCATAACTGCTGGTTCTTAAAATAATCTGATTACCGGTTTTATCTCTCAAATTCCAATTGGTAGATCCGCCAACATTATTTGATTCTTCAAAGTAATGACGTCCCAATGCAGCTTCAGTAAACTCAACATCATTCAGTTCTATTAAAGTATTCAATTTGCTGTCATTAAGTGCTTCTTCAATAGAAAGCGATTCAACTAATTGATTCTCATCAATTATAGTACACGAGGCGTTTAGTACATTTTTATATTCATTCTGAGAAATTCTTCCAATTGTCGGATCGCCTGCATTGCTTACATATAAACTTCCAATTCTTAATCCGCCATAATACAAATCTGTAAACTGACTTTTAAGCTTTACATACACTTTATTGCCAAGCCTGTAATCAATGTAAGTATTGGATGCATCAACCGGAACACTAAAACCTATTGCCAGAAGTTTATCTGTTGCTTTTGTCTGCAGATAAATTGTTTTGAAAAAATTCCCTTCTTCATCACTTGAAATTACATAAGCTTCCATTATATCATCATACAAATATTGTTTTGCTGTATTACTGGAGAGTTCATATACTTTTTCTACGGTCTTATTTACTGTTAAATCTGGCTGTGTGCACACCAATTTTGGTGTTTCTGTTTCATTACTACAACTGATTGTTACTATTAATACAATTCCAAAAAATACTTTTAAAAATGTGTTTTTCATGACCATTAAATTTTGATTTACAAACCTATCGTGAGGTTTAAAAAATAAGTTCGTCCATAACCGTAATAATATCTTGGACCAAAAGAAGGGGTTCCGCTGGAGACATCCTGATTCAAGGCTCTGAAATTGGCATTTCTAGCCTGTTCAAAACCGCCTGTTTTATAAATTGTATTTAGCGCGTTATTGACACTTGCAAAAAGTCCAATAAATTTTTTATGAATGCGCCATGACTTACCGCCACTGACATTCAATACTATTACAGGATCAAATCGTTCTTGCTTTAGGAGTTCATTCCCTCTTTCAAAAGTTGCTTCGGGAAAAGGAAAACCGTTTGCAGGATTAATATAGAATTGTGATGTCCTCGAAATAGGTGAAACATCAATATAATTTTCAGCCAAATAATTAACATTTGCACCAATCCACCAAAACTTTGGATCTCGATATTCTAATCCAAACGAATAAGCCTGCTGAGGAGTTCCTGGCTGTCTATAATTTTTAAGGTAAGCTTCTCCAAAATCAAAAATCTTCTGTTTCCCTTCTATTGCAGCATTAGCATCATTAGTGATCGTTACATTTGGATTACTGCTGTAAACATAATTTCCAAAAGCTACAGCTAAAGTGGTTTTTATTGTTGAAGAAAGCTGATATTCGAAACTCAATTCTGTTCCTATATTTTTCTTATCCAAATGTGTCAAAGTCTGGTTTACGAAAGCATCTGTCGCATCATAACCTGCTCCATCATCAAAAATTCCTTCGGCATAAAAGAAAGAGGTTTTGGGGCTGTTTTTAATTAAAGTATAATAAGCTGTTAAACGTAGTTTTAGTTTTGGTGATCGATACACATAATTGGCATCAGCACTGGAAATCGTTTCGCTTTCGATTCCGTCCACTATCGAATTGTTTAATCTTGAATTCGAAAAAGTATTTCGAAGCGAAGGCGCTCTTGTCAAATGAGCCGCATTAAAAAACAACGACTGCTTCCCTGAAATTTTATAAGTGAATCCTCCTTTAAAACCAAAATTTTCAAAATTTATGCTCTCACTTTTTCCTAGAGAATTCGTTGGATAAAGTCCGTTTTGATACAATCCTTCTCTTTGATAATTGGACATCGAATACGATTGTGCCAAATAAAATTCAGTCTTGTTATATGTAAATTTAAATTGTGTAAAGATGTCCAAAGTATTGGCTAAAAAATTATAATTATAGCCGTAAATATCTCCCTGTTTTACCTTTCTATCTGGATGAAGTAAATCAGATTGCGAAAGGTTTCCTTTGTAAAACGGATCAATATCATCAAAATATTCTCCGCCTAAAAGATCCAATAAATACTGATAATTATGGGATTTTAGTTTTCGAAAAGCAAATCCTCCATCAAAAGAAATATTGGGCGCTAACTGAGAATTTAGATTTGAATTGATTGCAAAAGTCTTGTCGTCGGTTCTGTCTTCGTACAAAACATAATGACTTTTTGAGGGTTCATAACCATTAGCTGCTGGCTTTTGATTGGCGAGATACATTGCATTCCAATCTATCTGGGAATTTTCTAAAAAAGTGATTTTACTTTTTCCTGCATTTTCATAATCTGGCGTAAATTCTCCTGAAAACTCGCCATGATCTTTCGCATATAACGAACTAAAAAAACTCGGCATTTTTCTGTAATAAACAGGATCAGGACTATCGGCATTTTGATAATCAATATTGCTGTTTCCAACTTTTCCAAATTGATACATAACCGCTGAATTCAGATTTGTTTTCTCATTAATTTTAAAATAATGATTCAGCATCAAAACTGGTTCTTCTACATTTTTCACTCTTGCATTACGTTTTTCTCCACTCTGAAATCCCCAGTATGAATTGTATTTTTCTCCCATTAAATCGCTAACCTCAGCGGTATTCGGAGAATTTTTTCCTCGTGAATTTGGCGTATAAAACCCTGTAAAATTTAGAGCGTGTTTAGTATTCAATTTCTTTTCAACACTAAGAAAAAAGGAATCTGCATCAAAATTGGTTCCTTCAAAATAACCTTCATCGGCCCATCGTTTTCCAGCCGAAATTACATACGCCCAGCCCGAAGAATTCATTCCTGAAGCTTCTGTTGCAATTCCACGCCAAGTATAAGCTCCATTGCTTCCAGAAAAGGTAAGTGAACTTCCTTTTCGGTATAATGAAGCTCTTGTTGCAATTTGCTGTGTACCTAAAATTCCGCCAAAAGCATAACTGGACGCACTAGTTCCAACTGAAAATTCCTGATTTCGAAGTACATTATTCAATCCTCCCCAATTGCTCCATTGCGGTCTGCCATCGTAGATTTTATTCATGGTCATGCCATTGAGCATTGTTGTGGCATTTTCGCTGTCTAAACCACGAACTCTAAATCTGGCTTGTCCCCAATTAAAAGCCGATGCCTGCATGAAAGCATCTCTCGAAGACTGCAAAAGACCTGATGTCATTTCAGAAGAACCATTATCTTCAGACAAATCATTGTCAGACAATGTGATTAAGGCCGCAGGAACTTCATCTGAATAAGTATCTTCTAATTGTAAAATACCAAGATTTATATTTTGCCCTGAAGTAAACTGGAGTTTTAAAAGGAGATCTTTGTAGCCTTGGCTTCTCAACAAAAGCAATTGTTCTTTGGTTGGAAATATATGAAGTTCAAATTTCCCTGTTTTTGAAGTAAGCTGCATTACAGCTGTATTCTGTATCGTCACCACTACATTTTCCAACGGATTTTGTGTTCGGACATCGATTACAATTCCTGTAACTGTTATTTCCTGCTGAGCATCAACAAGATTAAAAACCAATAAAATGAGGAAGGCTGCGTATTTTTTTTCCATTAAAAATCCAATTTACTTTGAAAATTACTTTAGGATTCTAATCCTGTATTCAAAAGATAAAATTGGTTTTTGGAAAAATTTCAATGTTAAACAAGATGCTTACCATTCAAATATAAACAAAATATTTAATCCTAAATAAATTCTTACAAATTTATTTAGGATTTTATAATTTTAATAAAAGCTTTATATTGAAATTAAGCTGTCGTTCTAATTTTAGAAACCATAAAAGCGATCAGCACTCCAAAAATTCCGATAAAGGCAAAAGAGAACTGCAATCCAAAACTTTGAGCGATATGTCCAATTACTGGTGGGCCCATTAAAAACCCAAGGAAACTTACACTCGAAACAATTGTTAAAGCCTCGCCAGCAGGAACCGTGGGGTTTTTGCCTGCAATACTATAAACGGTAGGAACAATAGTAGCAACTCCCAAACCAACAAACATAAAAGCAATGGTACATGGAATAATATAAGGAAGAAAAACAGCTGTAAAAAGTCCCGCCGAAATCATAACGCCGCTAATCTGCATCACACGTTCGCGACCAAACTTATTAATTAAGCCGTCGCCAAGGAATCTACCACTTGCCATCATAATCATAAAAGAAGTATAACCTAAAACAACCAAAGGTCCCGGTGCTTTTACAATATCTTTAAAGTAAACACCACTCCAATCGAACATAACGCCTTCGCTCGCCATACTACAGAATCCGATAACACCCAACCACAGCAACGCAGAATCGGGTTTTACAAATAACTTCTTTTTCTCGTCTTTGGCTTTTGATTTTTCTTTGGCTCTGACCAAAAATTTGAAATTAAATGCCACCATCAATAAAACAATGATTCCAACAATTATAAAATGATGCAACGGATTTAATTTTAAAGTCAACATCCCCAATCCAACCAATGCGCCTGTGAATCCTGCAAAACTCCACATCCCATGAAACGATGACATAATTGTTTTTTTGAATAAAACTTCGGTATAAACGCCTTGTGTGTTTACAGCAATATTGGCAAGATTTCCAAACAAACCAAACAAAAATAATCCAAGAGATAATTGTAATGCTGTTGTTGCTAATCCTAAATTAATAAGACAGAAAACATACATTATAAGAGAGAAAATCAAAATACGATGACTCCCAAATTTAGTTACCATTTTTCCTGAAAACGGCATTATAGTCAATTGTCCAACCGGAAGCGCAAAAAGTATAGAACCCAAATCACCTTCGGTTAAATGCAAGGCTGTTTTAATATCCGGAATTCGACTCGCCCAGGTTGCAAAACTTAAACCCATTCCAAAATAAAACATTCCAACGGCCAATCGAATTCGGTTTAAATAAGAAGCTTTTGCTTCTCTAAATACTTTCTTGATTTTTCCTTTGGTTTGAAAAAGCGCTAATGGATTAAAGTTTATCAGCATATTGAATTTTGTTTGGATATTTTCAAAAATACTAAAAACGGTTGTGAAAGTGCATAGCCCCTGGGGTTATCCACAATTTACAACGTTATTGTTTATAAATTCGAAGGTTATTAATTGAAATCTTCTTATTAAAATTACAATTTTTCGGGTTTAGTAGAATTATAATTTGTTTCATTTTTTAATTTGAAACCAAAAAAGAAGCTGTATCAAAATTGATATAGCTTCTTTTTTATGTTTTGATTGTGCTGCAGAAACATTTGATTTTGACATCATTTTCTACATTCCAACATATCAAACGTTCCTACGGCACGAAATCTACTCGATATTATTTTTTTCTACCAATGAAACATTCCTACGGAATGATATTACTATCTATAAATAATTGGAATCCTTACAATATGCTAATTACTTTTTGCTGCGCGTTACTTGCAATGGCAGCTTCTATAATCTGCATTACTTTTACGCCTTCATCTGCAGTAACGGGTTCTGGTTTATGATTTGCAATAGAATCGTAAACACCATCAAAGAAACTGAAATAATTCCCCTGAAGTGTTGGTACTTTTTCTCTCAAAATTTTACCATCTATTTCAGTATGTAAAAGTCCCTGTAGACTTTCATCTTCTGTTCCCCAGGAATCCAAATTTGGTTTCTTACCTACTTTTAAATCGTCTTCCTGAACGTCTCCGCGAGGTTTTAAAAACGAACCTTTTTTTCCATGAAGCGTATACGCCGGATTGGCTTCTCTCACAAAAAAACCTGCTTTTATTCTCACTCTGAAATTGGCATAAAACAAAGTCAAATCGATCCAATCATCAACTACAGAGTTTTCCCTTGTTACGCGAATGTCTCCAAATACTGATTTCGGACAACCAAACAAACTCACGGCCTGATCGATAATATGTGGCCCTAAATCTTTCAAAACTCCCGCGCCATCATTAGCCGTTTCTTTATGCGCTTTCGGGCTCAACAAGGGATTATATCGGTCAAAATGAAATTCGGCTTCTACTAAATCTCCCAAAACGCCGTCATCTATAATTTTCTTAACGGTTTTGAAATCACTGTCCCATCTTCTGTTTTGAAAAACGGCCAATTTCAGTCCTTTATCTTTTGCAATCTTTGCCAGTTCTTTTGCTTCTGCAACTGTTGTGGTGAAAGCTTTTTCGACCACAGCATGTTTTCCTGCCAGAAGTACTTTCTTCGCATATTCATAATGTGTTCCGACTGGTGTATTTACGATTACCAGATCTACATCGTCTGCCAAAAGTTCGTCCAGAGTGGCATAACTTTTTACGTATGGATAATCTTCCTGAATTAGTTTTTTACTTCTTTCCCAAGAACCTAATAATTCAAATCCCTGATGAATATCTAAAAACGGAGCGTGAAAAACTTTCCCCGACATTCCGTACGATAATAATGCTGTTTTTATTTTCTGCATGTTGTTATGTTTTTTTTTCGGCCACAGATTAATGTGATTAAAAAGGATTTCTTTTTGCCACGAATTGCACGAATTTACACGAATTATTTTAAGTTTTTGAACATAACGATTTGTGCTAATTAGTGAAATTCGTGGCGAAAAAATATTTTAAAAAATCATTTTAATCTGTGAATCCGTGACTTATAAAATTTAAATTTTAGCTCTTTCGTATTGTTTTGGCCATTGAATATCGGCGTTTAGTTCTTTGGCAAAATCCAAAGGCAAGTTAGGATTTCTCAATGATTCTCTGGCAAATAAAATCAAATCGGCTTGACCGTTATTTAAGATTTCTTCAGCTTGTTTCGCTTCTGTAATTAAACCAACTGCTCCTGTTGTGATATTCGCTTCTTTCTTTACTTTTTCTGCAAAAGGAACCTGATAACCTGGGCCAAGCGTAATTTTTTGATGCGAAACCAATCCGCCTGACGAAACATCAATTAAATCTACTTCTTTTTCTTTTAATATTTTAGAAAGCTTCACAGATTCTTCTGGATTCCATCCGCCTTCTGCCCAGTCGGTTGCTGAAATTCTAACCAACAAAGGTAAGTTTGAAGGCCATTCGGTTTGAACTGCTTCTACAATTTCTAGCGTAAAACGGATTCGGTTTTCAAAACTTCCACCGTATTCATCTGTTCTTACATTCGTTAAAGGCGATAAAAATTGGTGTAATAAATAACCGTGCGCTGCGTGGATTTCCAAAACCTGATAGCCTGCTTCGACTACTCTTTTGGTTGCCGTTTTAAAATCTGAAATCACTTTTTGGATTCCGTTTTTGTCTAAAGCTTCTGGAAGAAAAGGTTCGTTATCGTGATATGGAATCGCACTCGGCGCAACAGTTTGCCATCCGCCCTGAGCGAAATCCAGTTTCTTATTACCCAGCCAGGGAGCCGAAACACTGGCTTTTCGTCCGGCATGTGCCAATTGAATTCCCGGAATCGAATTTTGCGAAACAATAAATTGGTTGATTTCTTTTAGTTTTTCAATATGTTCGTCTTTCCAGATCCCAAGATCTGAAGGAGAAATTCTGGCTTCCGGAGAAACCGCAGTTGCTTCCTGAATAATTAAACCTGCGCCTCCGCTGGCACGACTTCCTAAATGAACCAAATGCCAGTTATTTGCAAAACCGTCTTCGGCAGAATATTGACACATTGGAGAGATCGCAATTCTATTCTTTAAAGTAATATTTTTTATAGTTAAAGGAGAAAATAATTGTGAAGCCATACTTGTAACTTTTAATGGTTTTATACTACCTATTATTATAAGGTAATGTTTAAAAAGTAAAGTTACGGCATCTTGTTAAAACGAGATATTTAAATGTTTATTAATTAACAAACATTTAAATCACATGCTGTTTATTCCAAAGATTATAATACTCAGATTTTTGTTCCAACAAATCTGAATGATTTCCAGATTCTACAATAGTTCCGTCTTTCATTACCAGAATAGTATCAGCATTTGCAATTGTACTTAAACGATGTGCGATAACAATTATCGTTTTTCCTTGTGATTTAAAATCTTCGATCGCATCTTTTACAATTTGTTCTGAATTTGTATCTAAAGAGGCTGTTGCTTCATCCATTAATAAAATCTCTGGATTTTTATATAAGGCTCTTGCAATTGCTATTCTTTGTTTTTGACCTCCAGAAAGCATTGCTCCATTTTCTCCAATTTGAGTTTCAAAACCATTTGGCAGTTTTTCCACAAAATCCGTTATGCCTAATTGTTTTGATAAATCTAATATTCTTTGAACATTAGGAAACGAATCTCCTAAAGCAATATTTTCAATGATATTTCCAGAAAAGAGGTTAAGCTGCTGCGGAATAACACCCACTATTTTTCTTAAACTTTGATAATGGATAAATTGCGTATCATAATCTCCAATAAAAATTTTACCTTCCTTTATTGGATATAAATTTTGAAGCAGAGAAATCAGAGTTGTTTTTCCACTGCCACTTTCTCCAACTATAGCTGTTGTTTGGTTTTTCTTAAATACTGCACTAAAGTTTTTGAAAACTTCGGTACGAGATCCGTAACGAAAAAAAACATTCTCGAATTTTATATCTCCTAAGTTTTCTTTTTGTAATTCGATTTTATTTTCAGTTTCCTCTCTTTCTAAATCCATAATTTCAAAAAGCCTGTCTGCAGCAATCAAAGCATTTTGGGCTGTTTTATTCATATTAATAAGAGAAGCAACCGGCGAAGTAAAATATCCTATTAAAGCATAAAAGGAGAATAATTCTCCAGGAGTAATCGCTCTGTCAATTACATAGCCAGAACCAATCCACATTAGAATCACAGTAAAAGCAGAAGCCAAAAACTGTGTTGAAGTATTTGCAAAAACTACATTTAATCCTGATTTATAAGTAGTAAACAACAATTTTACAAATTTATTCTCTGTCTTTAAATTTGAAAATTCTTCAATCCCAAATTCTTTTACCGTTCGAACATGTGTAATGCTTTCGACTAATTGAGTTTGCAATTCTGCCGCATTTTCCATGATGTTTCTTTCAACTTTCTTATTGAATTTATTGAGCAGAAAGTAAATTAAAACATAGAAAGGAATAACCAAAACAATTACCAAAGCCAACTTCCAATAATAGGTAAACATTAAAGCAAATGAAAAAACAACAATAAAAACATTTACAATCATTTCTATCGCAGTCTCATTTATAAAAGAGCGAATTTTTACAGCATCATTTATTCTTGAAGTAATTTCTCCTATCTGCATGGTGTCAAAAAAACGTTGCGGAAGATGGAGGAGATGTTTGTAATAACCCAGAATTAATTTTGCATCTATTAATTGCCCCGTTTTCATAACAAATACACTTTTCTTTGAACCAATATAAGCCTGAAGCAAAATAATTGCAATCATTGATACACTCAGTAAATTCAGCAGATTTTTGTTTCCATCAACCAAAACATAATCGGTGATTTTTTGAATATAAATTGACATTGCCAATCCTAAAACGGTAAACACTATTGCTCCAACTAAAGCCTGAATTAAAATAGTTTTATGCGGCTGAATTAAACTCCAAAACCTTTTTATTGGAGAAGTTTTTTCGTCTAATGTTTTAAAATCATCATTTGGTGCAAAAAGTATCAGAACACTTGACCAAACCTTTTGAAATTCTTCGAAAGTATAAGTCTCCATTTTACCAAAACCTGGATCCATAACTGTAATGGTAGATTTTGCAACTTTATAAATGACAACATAATGATGCAGTTGTTCTTTTGTAATAATATGAGCGATAGCGGGAAGCGGAATTTTATCTAGAGCATCAAAACCGCCTTTTACTCCTTTTGCAGTAAACCCCATTTTTTCAGCGGCTTCGATTATTCCCTTTACATTCGTACCGCGTTTATCTGTACTGGCATATTGACGTATTTTGGCTATAGGTAGATTGACTTTAAAATGATTTCCGATAGAGGCCAAACAGGCAGCTCCACAATCTTGAATATCATGTTGTTTTATTTTTATGGAAGCCATTATTTTAGTTGTTTTGGGTTTAACCAATCATCAATCTTGTCAAATAACAAATCGAATAGGCTTCTGCGAGTTATAATATATCTTGTGGTCAAAGTCATTCCTTTAGAGACATTGGCTTTGTAACCTGATTTCAATTCTAAAGTTTTAGAATCTAAAGCACAACGAACTTTAAAAAAAGCCTGATCTCCTTGCATAGTAATATTATGGTCAATATCGATTACTTTTCCCTCCAGTAATCCCCACTGATTATAATTGAATGCGTCTAATTGAAATTTTACCTTTTGGTTTTTCTTTATCAAACCAATATCATTCGGAAAAACATTACTTTCCACAATTAGATGATCAGCCGAAGAAATTGTTGCGATAGCTTGTGAAGCATTTACATAAGAGCCTTTTTGAATGCCTGAATAACTTTCGATTGTGCCAGAAATGGGTGCTAAAACGACATAATTGTTTGATTCAGCATTTATTTTAGCAATGGTCCCATTATGGTTTTTTAAACGCTCTTCTAAATCTCTTTTTTGGTTTTCCCAAGTTGCTTTTTGCTGGCTTGTAAAACTTTGCAAGGCTTGTTTTGCTAAACGCAATTCATACTCCAGTTTTTCAAAATCTGCTTTTGCAATAATATCCTTATCATAAAGAATTTTATTACGATCATAATTGATTTGCGCTTGCGAAATTTTGCTTTGCAGTTCGTTCTTTCCTGATTGAAATTTTAATAAATCTTCTCGTGCTGTAGAAGTAAGCAAATTTTTTGTTTGATTCTTCAGTAAATTATTAATATCGCTTAGTAATAAAGAAACAGAATTCGATAATACATCTTGAGTTCTTTTATCGCTTTCCAAATTTTCTTTAGAAATTTTTAAAAGTGTGTCTCCTTTTTTCACAAAGACATTGTTTTTTAAATTTATCTCATTCACTCTGCCACTTATTACTGTAAAGACAGGAACATTATCTGTTTTGCTGCGAATTATTCCACGACTCTGACTGCTGATGTCAATTTTAATTACAGGCAGTAATCCTAAAAAAAATAGAATTGCTAAGAGAATAATAAAGTAGATTGAAAAACTTTTTGTTTTGTTTTTTGAGATAAGATTTTCGAGAGTATTTATTGGGTCTGAGCTGAAATTCATCGACAATCTGACTTTAATGTTTTGATAAAAAAACCGTAATAGTCTAAACTACTATAGAATTCAATAAATTATATTTCTTTATCCTTTTTATTAAAATAGGCTACAATAAAAACAGCTGCTAGTGTTAATTGGTAAATTCTGTAAATCCAGATATTAGCCTTAAAGAAAAATAATTCGTGAGTCAACTCCGTTTTAAAAAATGAATTAATAAATCCAATCGCAGATAATACTCCTAGCACTAAAAAAACATATTTTAAAAATTTCATATATTAAAGTTTATTTATCCTAAAAAGGAATTTAATAATTTGATTGATTATTAACCTCTCGATTATCTCACCTTAAATTAAACAATACAATTTAAAAGAGTTTCATCTTTTTGATTAACATTGGTTATGAAAAGGAGAAACTTCCTTTTCAGGAAGTTTCAACTGATTTTTTTTAAAGAAACAATAAAATTAAACAACCTAGCTCAATAGCCCTTCTCCATCTTTGTCCTGCTTCAAAACAATCTTGGCATCCTCCTTCAATTTCATTTAATTCTGTATCATTTAATTCTACTAACATAATTTTTAAGTTTTAAATTAATATATTCCTGTTAATCCTTGAAGAAAAGAAGTAATATGAGGCCCATATTGTAACCACATACAAACTGGGCATCCTCCATCAACTTCCTGCACTTCATAAGTACTAAGCTCAACTAAATTCAATTCTTCTAAATTCATAATCTTAAAATTTAAATGGTTAATTAATAATTTCAACAAAATTATTTTCTCGAGAACTATTTTGTTAGAGCAAACTTATCAGAGTTCCGTCTAATAAAATTGGACGGAAGTTCAAGCCTCCAAAAATTTCTCGGGATTCATCATCTTTAATGATTTTGAATGAATAATTGAATACTAGTTCAAATGGCGTTTCGTAATAAAAGGTTTCCCTTTTTTTACAGTATTTAATAGGAGCGTCAAATTCTTTAATAGTCTCCAATTCATTATAAAGCTGGCTTCTGCTTAAATGAAGTTTTTGTGCAAAAGCAATTGGTGCACCCGTTTTTTCTCCACAAATTAGCTTATGGATCTTTTTGATTCTTTCAATTTGTTTAATAAAATTCATGACATGAAGTTTAAACATTAATAAATAATTTGATGATTTTTTCATTTTTTAATAGTTAATAATTGTCATGTTTTTATGGAATTATGAAAGTTAGAATGGAAGTTTAGAAATAGGTACCATGAAAAGTTTTTAAAATATCAGAATAGGACATTTGTAACATTGTGGAATAATGAAATACTAATACAAAAAGCAAGATCTTGTTTGTTTTTTTGTTTAATAAAAACTAAGGCAATTATTAACAAACATTTAAAATCTTAAACATTATCTTGCGGTCTTAAATTAAAATAGAAAACGCTACTTTTGTGCGTTAAATACGAACTAAAAATAAAAAATGGATATAGTTATCAAACTCTCTCAATTTCTATTGAGTTTATCTTTACTTATTATTCTTCATGAATTAGGGCATTTTATCCCTGCAAAATTGTTTAAAACAAGAGTCGAAAAATTTTATTTGTTTTTTGATGTTAAATATTCACTTTTCAAAAAGAAAATCGGAGAAACAGAATACGGTATCGGATGGCTTCCGTTGGGAGGTTATGTGAAAATTTCCGGAATGATTGACGAAAGTATGGACAAAGAGCAGATGGCTCAGGAACCACAGCCTTGGGAATTTCGTACTAAACCGGCATGGCAACGTTTAATTATTATGCTTGGTGGTGTTACAGTGAACTTTATTCTGGCATTTATTATTTATATCGGAATGGCTTTCGCTTATGGCGACACTTATATTGCAAATGCTGATTTAAAAGATGGTGTAGCAATTGACAATCCTGCTATGATTAAAGCCGGTTTTAGAACTGGTGATAAAATTATTTCTATTGACGGAAAAACTGTTGAGAATTTTGACAGTGATATGAACATGAATGTCATCATGGCAAAACATGTTTTAATCGAAAGAGACGGAAAACAACAAACTATCACAATGCCAACTGATTTTGTAGATCAGCTTTCTAAAACCGAAAAAGGATTACTTATCGGAATACGCAAACCTTATGCAATTGGAAAAGTGGCTGAGGATTCTCCAAATCAAAATTTAAAACCAAAAGATTTAATTCTTTCTCTTAACGGACAAAAGATTAAATATTTTGATGAAGCGAAAGCAATTTTAGATTCTAATAAAGGAAAAGCAATTTCTGCTGTTGTTTTACGTGATTTAAAAGAAACTCCAATCAATTTAAAAGTAACTAAAGAAGGAAAACTTGGTGTAGTTGTCGGTGGTTTAGATTTAAAATCATTAGAGAAATTAGGTTACTATAAAATCAGTACTAAAGAATACGGTTTCTTCGAATCTATTCCGGTTGGTCTTGAAAAAGGTAAAGATCAGTTAGTAGGTTACGGAAAACAATTGAAAATGATTTTTAATCCGGAAACTAAAGCGTACAAACAAGTAGGTGGTTTTGCTGCTATTTTTAATATTTTTCCTACTTCATGGAGTTGGGAAGTTTTCTGGTCCATCACTGCTTTATTGTCAATTATGCTTGGAGTAATGAATTTATTGCCAATTCCGGCTCTTGATGGTGGACATGTGATGTTTTTATTGTATGAAATCGTGAGCGGTAAAAAACCAAGCGATAAATTCCTAGAGAATGCGCAAATGGTTGGTTTTGTTTTACTTATTTCACTGTTACTATTTGCTAACGGAAACGACATCTACAAAGCCATTGTAGGCAAGTAAAAAAAAGTCAAAAAAAGAGTGAAAATGTTTTTGAGAAACTAAAAATAGTTTTATATTTGCACTCGCTAAAAAGAGCAATACTTTCCTCCTTAGCTCAGTTGGTTAGAGCATCTGACTGTTAATCAGAGGGTCCTTGGTTCGAGCCCAAGAGGGGGAGCAACTTTTTTTAGCAAACATACAAACCTTTTAAGGTGATTCCTCCTTAGCTCAGTTGGTTAGAGCATCTGACTGTTAATCAGAGGGTCCTTGGTTCGAGCCCAAGAGGGGGAGCTTAATAAATACCACTTACAAATTGTAAGTGGTATTTTTTTATACCTATTCAAACACAATTAATGCACTCTGTTTCTTTGTTTTAAAGAGTCTTTTTTTACTTTCAATTTATATTTTTTGTAAATTTGCAACATTATGATAGACATTTCAAATACTACCGAAAGAATTCAGTTTGCTTTAAAACAAATGGAAAAAGCAATGCCTATTGTTAAAAAACAAGTTGCTGTATATGAAAAAAATGTTGCTTTAGGTAAAGATCAAAAGAAACCACCAATAGCTCCGCAGTTCAAGAATGTCTAAACCTCTTTTACTTGTTATAGCAGGATGTAATGGATCTGGAAAGTCAACTTTTTCCAAACCTCTTTCTCCCGACAATTTTACTCCTTTTGATTATGATCTTGAATTTTTAAGGTTTTACAATTCCTTGATGGATTCAGATATAAGAGACTTAATGGCGCATCGAATGGCTTTTAAAGAACTTAAAAGTCAAATTAAAGATGCTATTGAAAACAAATCTAGTTTTTGCTATGAAACAAATTTTAACTCAACCCCTCTTCATTGGCCAGAATTGTTTAAAAACAATGGATATGATTTACATTTAATTTTTCTTTGTCTTGACTCAATTCAAGAGGCTAAAAAAAGGGTTGCCATTCGTGTAGAAAATGGAGGTCATTTTGTTCCTGATAGTGAAATACAAAAACGTTATTATGAGGGATTCAATAATTTAAACTCTTTTTTTAATTTCTTTGATTATGTCGATCTATACGATTCTTCTAAATATCTAGAAAAGCCATCGCATATTTTATCTATTGAATCTGGAAAAGTTTTACATATCAGTAATATTCCTGATTATTTAAATGTTTTGATTCCAAAAATAATTTAGGAAATTTTGAACCAGAAATTACTTCGCCACCAAAGTCTCACTCTTAAATCTTTTCATCAAAAGATCTGCTTTTTCAAATTGGTTAATTGCTTTTAAAGACTGTGCATATCTATAGTAATAAATAACATCCGGGTCTTTGACCAGAATAAACAACTGTTCGTAATATCCAGCTGCAGTATTAAGGTTTCCTTCAAAGTAAAGTCGGTCTGCCACTTTTTGAAGCATTTCTGGCGTTTTATAGCCTTTATCTAAAACTTTTTGATACGTACTCGTTACATCTACGTTTACGTAATTTGCGGCATTCTCCGGAGCTGTAACAACATCTTTAACTGGTTCTGCAGAAATTATTGGAGTCTCAACAGAAGTTTCAGGATGGGTTAAACTTGCCGTTGCTTTCTGTTTTTTCTTCACATATCTCGGAATCACAGTTCTTGTATTATTTGGCCCCAAATCGTTGGTATAAACCATATCCAATTTGGTCACTTCATAAGTTGTAATTCTACCGCCAAAAAGTTTATTAATCTTTTCTTCTACATAATACGATTTGATGACATAATCGCTGTTAGAAGCAAGATTGTCTGTTAGTATTACTGTTTTTCCTTTAACCGAAGAAGCAGTAATGTTGTCTTTAAGCTGACCAAAACAGTTAAGGGAAATAAGTATTAGGAATGCGCTTAAAAACGCTGCGAGCTTTTTCATAGATAATTCAATAAAATTAACGTTTTGTCTTAAAATTTTATTAAATATATCCAATTCAGCAAGTTATACCTTTACAATCTCTGTAAAAAACTAGAAAAACCGTTTAAATGCTACTTTCCCATTTTGGCTTCCTGATTAGGGAAAAAGCTTCCTTAATTTGTGTTTTTCTGAAATTATTACAATCGTTTAAAGATTACAAAAATAAAAAAGCGCCGTAAATTTTCATTACGACGCTTCCCTATTTTCTTAAAACTCTAAGCCTTAATTAAACCCCTAATTTCTTAGCAAGTTCACCAGGAATTCCTCCTTTGTTTACCATTAAAGCAGTAGTTTTATACTTTACGAAGTTCTTAGTTACAAACAAGAAACCTTTGTAGTCGTTTGTTTCTCCCCAGGAATTTTTTACGATATAGTATTCTTTTCCGGTTTGGTCTTTTGCTAAACCAATAATGTGCATTCCGTGGTCGTCTGTTGTAGTGTAGTTATCAAACGCTGCCTGACGCATTTCCGGAGTAATTTCCGGTTCTGCTTTTGGTCCGTTAAATAAGTCTGCTTTTTCTTCAGCAGTCATATCGTCGAATTTTTTCGTTGCTACATAAGCCACACCATTTTTCCAGCTGAACGTTTTCTCACTCACATCTGTTGCCCAAGCTACAGTGTATCCTTTTTTAAGTGCATTGTCGATAACATCTGTCATATCGTTCAGTTTTACGTTGTAAACCTGATCCAATGACCAGTTGTCCGGTACCATCATCGTTGTTTTTTGGTAGTATGGTGTGTTAGTGAAAGATGATAATTCTACATACTCATCCGGGTTAATTCCTACTACTTCTTTAGCAAAAGATTGTGGTGTGTAGTTTTTTCCTTTGTAATTGAAGTTTTCAGGCACTTTTCCTAAATAAGAATCAATAACCGCTGCGTAAGCTTTTTGCCAGTTTGGTGTTAGCTCTCCGTTAGGGTTTTTAACAACTGCTGTCAAAACGCCTTCGATAAGCGCAGCCATTTCGGCAAATTTATTTTTATCTGTTCCGTAGTTCAATCCAGTGTACACTTCTCTAGGAACAGTTCCGTATTTTTTATACATATTAATTACATCGTGTAAAGCACCTCCGTCTCCAAGTGTAATTGCACCGTGCATACGAACATAGTTAATTCCTTTTTCAACATACACATTTCTTGCAGAGTAAATTTGAGATAACTCAACAGGCTGTTTTCCTAAACGAATCATTTCTGACTCTAAAAATGAGTTTGTTGAGTAACTCCAGCAAGTTCCGGACGATCCTTGAGATTTTACTGATGTTGTTCCTAAGTTAATTACTTCTGTAAATTTGAAGTTCTCTTTACTTTTGTCGCTAGCGTTTAGTTTAAGTGAATTTACTAAGACGTCCTGCGCAAAACAGCCTGCTGTTCCAGCTAAAAATACTGAAGCTGCAAACACTGATTTGAATGAAAATGTATTCATAATTTATGTTTAAGGTTTAACAAAATTAGTCTCCAATGTTTCTAATTTGTTACAAAACAATTAAATATTATAGAATTTGTGTCAGATTTAATTGTTAATATTTTCTTAATGAGTTGAATTATTAAGTTATTTACGACAAAAAGCCTCAATATCGTACTATTGAGGCTTTTAAATTTATTTTTTTATAAATCAACTTCTTACAAGATAATTTGCTTTTATTTTATCGCATCCAGTTGCTTCCAAAAACGATATAGTACGCCCAGTCTTCATTTCCTTTGGCAACGTCAACTCCCATTCTGAGTTTGAATTTTCGGGCTACCAAATACCTAAAACCGGTTCCGTAGCTATAAACGACAGGTTTTGCAAAAGCCTTATCCCAGTCGTCAAAAGCACTTGCCAGTCCGCCAAATCCCATGATACTCCATCTTTTGTAAACATCCCATCTTAATTCGGCTTCGGTTACAATACTGGTTTTTCCCTGATAACGTGCTGCGGGGATTCCTCTCAGGTTAATTCCCGGCCTTAAATAAAAAGGCGGACTCCCAAACGCCTGCTCTCCTTCTACCCTTAGTCCGCCAATTAATGTTTTAGCTAATGGATAATATCCTATTGCCGATAAATTAACGCGCCAGGCATCGTAGTCGCTTCCTATTGCGTTATCTGACCAAAAGAAATCCGACTGAATCCGGATTCCCTTGTCTGGTGTAAATATATTGTCCCGCCCGTCAAACTGAATTGCGCCTCCTAACTGACTTACGGTACTTTTTATATCGCCGGGTTTTACAAAAGGTGGAGGAAGATTAAAGTCCGGCAGATTTATTTTTGAATTTAAAAACATATACTGAGGTCCAGCACTCCATTTGGCATTATTAAATTGTTTTAGCCATTGTGTGTAAAAAATAGTAGATCTGAAATTTAGCTTGAATTCCTGATCCGGCAGATTGGGTCTGTTGTTGGCGTAAAACGACAAATTCACGTCTCCGTAACCTGCTGCAACACGATACAATATTCTGGGTTTTACAAGAGTTGCCGAACGAAAGGCTCCAACCATCCAGCTTTTATTGCCCGTGTACATTCCTATTCCTCCTGTAATATCCGGACTTACAATGCGTTTTTTACCGTCTTCATCTACAACCGGAGCATGTTTTTTTAGAAAAATGGGCACTAATGCTCCTCCAATATTTCCTAAAGCAGGTTCTGTAATAATTGTGGGCACAACAATAAAACCGTGTGCATAAATAATGTAATCGCTCAAATCGAACGCTCCATCTAAGGAATCTTTTACACTGATTTTATATTTCTGCGCATTTAAAGTATTAAACGCCAAAAGAATCAAAAGCGAGAATAAGATATTTGTTTTTCTGTTTTTCATAAGAATCCGAATCTTTAATTACAATTAAAATTTACCTTATTCTAAAAAGATTATTTTTTCTTGAGACTGAAAACATGCGCCAAAGTGATGAAAAAAGTATTTCCCTGAAACCTATTCACAGCACCCAATTCCGAAACCCATCTAAAACCTGCCTGTGTCATACAGCCAATATGAAGGTAATTGACCTCTGCTCCGAGTGCGCTTACATGATCTTTATCCGGTTCAAGGGTTAAAAAGCTTCCAACCGGAATTTTATCGTCTGAAACTTTGTACTGGAAATAATAAATTAATCCGGCATTCAGGATTCCTTTTGGAGCTGTTTTTTCGGCATTCATGCAATAGAATGTTTTTCCGATACCTCCTTCGATACTTAAAATATCTCCTGTTTTAATGTCAGTATCCTTTTTCTTCCCATTGATTTCATATGCGGCTAAAGCAGAAAAATGAAATGTTTTTTTCTCATTAAAAAACAAAGTTGTTCCTGCTGAAAACTCATTCATAAACATTCCTAATCCACTGTTGTCACTACCGCCGAGTTCATATTTCCCTGTTGGGATATACATTTGATAACTGAAAACAAAATCAGCTTTTTTGTTATGCCAGCCTAACTGTATAGGCTGTACATACATATCTGTAAAGGCAAAATTACTTTTAGAATCAATATAACTTCCCTGAATAGTGTTTGAAGCTCCTGCCAGTAAAATTGTAGCACCGTAATTGGCACCTAAAATTTTAAAATCGCTTACATAATTTGCTCCAACACCGGTTATAAACATAGTTAAATCGGGATTTCCAATATTGTCGCCGTCGCCATTTCGCAGGCAATTTGCTGTATAAATATAAGCCGGAACATAAACACTCACCGTATTTTCGGGAGCCTGAGTGCCTGACTGCAGTCCCATCGCGCCCAAAATATGTCCGCCTTTTAATTGGGCATTGCCGTGAAATGAAATCAATGCAAACATTACCACTAAAACGACTTGTAATGCTTTTTTGGAATTAGTATTTTTTGCTTTCATGCTGAAATGTTTTAAAATGAATTAAGACTTTACAACCGCGGCGATTATAGAGGAGAGAATTTTATTTAAAATAATAAGCGTTTGTGCGGTCCGGATTTATTCTGATGGTTTTAAAATATTCGGAAGGAGATTTTCCGGTATGCTTGATAAAAGCTCTGAAGCAGGTGGTACGGGATTTAAAACCTGAAGCCCATGCCATTCCCTCAAGAGATAAATCTTTCCATTCCGGATCGTTTATTTTTTCCTTGAAATATTCAATCCTTTTAAGGTTTACGTAATCCTGAAAATGAAGTCCAAATTCCGAATTGATTAAATTGGACAAAAGATGAACTGAAATTCCTGTTTCATCTGAAAGATCACGAATTACAAAATCTTTCTTTAAAAACAGTTTTTGAGCATTTAAAACGTAGTCTAACTTTAATAGATAATCTTCCTTTTTCTCCATTGTCAATTCGTGCGGAATAGGCAGACTGGTTTTGATTTCTTTTGATTTTACGAGCAGTGTATTATCAGTCACAAAATCGAATGTTTCTTCTTCGTCCTGAAAAATCTGAGGCCTGAAATAAAGCCATCCAACCGTAAAAAACAAAACAGTGGAAATTAAAAAATAGCACGAAATATCTACAACGTCTATTTTTCTTAATAAAAAGTGATACACAAAAAGCGCCGAAAACAAGAACAAAATCATAAGATTATAAACTCTAATCCAATTGATTACTTTGTTTCTGTGAAATTGGTTTCCTTTGAATTTTTTCAGATCATAGTTTAAAATCAACATGGTTTGAAAAAATACATAGAAAAGCCAAATCGTCAAAGTCAGAATAGAAAATGGATTTTTAATAATAGAGCCTACGTAATCTACAACTTTTGATTCGGTAAAACTTCCAATGTAAACAAAAAGGGTTAAGACGAAATAGATTCCAAAAGGAATAAAATGTACCCAATCGTATTTTTTGTTTTTGTTGTTTGGAGACAAAATGTTTCTAACATACAAGAAAGAGCAAGGCGCTGCTAAAAAAATAAACGATTTTGTAATGGTAAAGAGATCCGGGAACTCTTTAAACATATTTGCCGACAGATAAAAGTTATAGATACTCACTACGGCAAGGCTCAATAAAAACATTCCTAAAAAGAAACTTTTGGAATAGTATTTTTTAGAAAAAAGAACCATTAACGAAGTAGCAAGACCTGCAATCGTGGCAATAAAAAAGAAAAGAGAAAGTAATATATCGATCATTTTTTTTAAGCTTAATTAGTTAATTATTGTTCTTAAAAATAGAGTGCGAAGTGGGGAATTTAATAAGAAAGCAATGTACTTGCCTCAAAATAAGCAAGTACAATAGCCTCGTTATTAACTAAATTATTTTTTGGCTAAGCCTGGAGGAAAGCCTTCCAGAATTTTTTTGATAGAAGTATTGATAAATTCTTCAGGATTATCCGGTTTGCTGTCGATTTCGGCATTTCCGATTCCCTGCCAAACCAGTTTCTGTGTTTTTGTAGAGACGATATCAATAACCAGCGAACCATCCACATAATCATAAGTATTGAATGTTGTGTTGGCACCACCCATCATCGCGCCACCGCCCCAATATCCGTAAGGACGATACATTCCTCCGTATCCATAAAAATCTGTATTGGCAGTCATCGAAGTTTTATTCTTTAAAATCGATACTGCATTTACTTTTAAATCCGGATTATCTGATTCTGTAAATCCTTTAGCCAGCATTTCGTTTCGAATTGCTTTTGTCACGCGATCTACATTTAATTGATTTACCTGGCCTTGTTGCGCTTTTAAGTCATAAACTGCAAATGTTCTGTATTCTCCAAAATTGGCAGAATGATCATAATCTGTTGTGACTTTTACAGTTGGGGAACAACTGTAAATTAAACCCAAAAATAATAATGGGATCATACGAAGATTTGTGCTTTTAATATTCATGATGTGGTATTTAAATTAATAATTAAATCAGTTTAACTTGAATCTATTAAAATCTAAAAAATCTTAAGTGAAGAGGCGGAGAATGTCTTTAACAATTGTTAATCAGATACAAGTTACTGTTAAACAATTATTTAGACCACTATCAAAGATAAACGATTTTATTGAATTAACACAATTAAACAAATAAAATCTTACTTATCTTTACTTTTTCTTCATATTCATTTAAAGATTTATGCATTATTGATAGTACCCAAAATTATATTTCTGTCGAAACCGGCAATCTTCTTTCTTTAACCGCTTTGACCATTTTATTGTAGTCGAGCTCATTTTGTTTAGCATACAAAACCGAAAATCCTGAAATTGCATTGGCAAATACATTTCCTTTTCCGATGTAACCGGAAATTAAAGAAGGGTCTCCTGATCTTGCGTGTGCTCTAGCTAACGCCCAGCCACACGCTTTAGCATATTCTTTCAAATTTTCTGGTTTCATAATTTCTAAAATGGGCTTTATCTTGGCATCTCTAAGTTGACGTATATAAAAAAAACGGTCCTTATCATTATCCGTCCATCCTAAAAACATATCCGAAGCCGACTGCATTAGTTTTTGTCCCATTACAATTCGTTCGCCCTGATGACTATATTTTCCCTTATTTTTTACATGTGCTTCTAAAACGCTGTGTCTGGCTTCCTTAAACTGCAAAAAAATAGGTTCTCCAGTTGCAGACATTAGCAAAGAAACACCGCAAAGTGTTCCAACACTTCCAACGCCTACCACTTTAATAGCCACATCATGTAATGAATATCTGCTTAACAAAACTTTCTTATCATCAGGCAAAGAATTTAAATAGCGCTGATGAACAAAATCTGCCTGTTTAAAAATTTCTTTTTCTGCATCTCCTGTTGGATGATATAATAAAGGCGGTTCATCTTTTATTCTTGCTTTAGTTCCGTCTTTATAAGTTAGTTTCGCGAATTCTTTTTCATGCGCTGATGTCTCTGTTGCTTTTTTGATTCTTTTTTGACGAAATTTTTTCAGTTCCTCGTCTTTTCCTAAATCAATAAGTTTAACCAGATCTATATCTGCATACCAAATTTGAAGTGCTGATAATTTACTGTATTCCTGCATTCTTTTTCGGTAACTATCAGCAACATTCCATGCAAACTCTTTACAGCTTTTTTCAGAAAACTTTCGCCATCTTCCGGCAATTACAAAACTTGCTGCCAATCTTTTAACATCCCATTCCCAAGGTCCCGGATAAGTTTCGTCAAAATCATTAATATCAAAAACCAGTTTACGTTCCGGAGTTGCAAATCCGCCAAAATTCATTAAATGACAATCACCGCACAATTGCAAATTAATTCCGGAAATTGGTGTACTGGCTAAATCTCCTGCCATAATTGACGCCGCTCCTCGATAAAATGCAAATGGAGATTCTATCATTCTTCTGTATCGAATGGGTAGCAGATCTTCAATTCTTCCAATACTGCTTTTGACTAAAACTTCAATTGGATCTTCACGATCCTTTGGCGCTTTCCATTCTTTATGAGATGATCTTGGCACCGCTTTTCTCATTGCCGCACCTTTACTGTATCTTTCTGCTTTTGATGCCTGAGAATCCAATATATTTTCAGCGATATCTGTTATTTTTTCAACCATAAAAACAATATTAAATTCATCATTGACACTGCAATTTTATTTCATTAATTCTGGTTGTGGTGCTTTCCACGCGCCACTTATCAAAGACTCTTTAGGTCCATAAACCCTGATTAAATAATAGAATGCTTCTTTTGGTGCGGGAAGCCAATTGGACTCTTTACCTTTGGGCGCTTCATTTTGAATATAAATAATCAAATCTCCATTTGCTTCGTATTTCAACCCTGCTGTTCGGTCTCCAATTGAATATCTGTTAATTGGATTGTCAACCAAATAACGTGATGGAAGGTTATACAAGGTAATACTCCAAAAATATTGAGCTGGAGGTGTTTGCCCTTTTGGGAAACGAATAATATATTTATTTTGTCCTGAAAGAATATTTTTGTCCTTATCGGTTCTTGTGCCAATATAAATGGCTTCTTCTTTTGTATTACCAAATAATCCAGCCGCCGCTCCCAATGCTCTGTTCGTGTAATTTCCGTTAAGATCTTGTCTTGTTCCAAACAAAAAAGTTGCATTGGTCAATTTATTAGCACCATCTTCCAGTTGTTTGCTTGCTTCCTGTACTCCTTCATCAATTGCTTTTAAGACTTCCGGAGTATAACTTTTAGGGTCAAACTCCTTTCCTGCAACAATCCCTATTCGAGAAAACTTTCTCATTAAATCTTTCTCAACAGGATTTGGAACAGTATATTGAAGAAGATTATTCGTTAATCCAATGAATTTTGAAGAACCTAAATCTGCACGATCAAAACCAGGGAAAGGCAATGTAAAATCTTTATGCGGAGGTGCTGCTGTCTTTGTAAATTCATGGAATGGCATTAATTTATATTGTCTCTGAATTTTCTTTACATTTTCGATATCTCCCGAAGCCATTTTAAGTTCGGTACGCCCTAACAATGTTACCAAATAGGTTTCGGACTGGATTACCTGATTTATTCCTGCTGGTTTTTCGCCTTTCCAATCGGGTCCGGCAATGAGATATTTTCCCGCATTATCTCCAGTGGTACGACTTCCGATATAAGCAAAATTATAGGTGTACAAATCAACAAACTGAAAGGAGTAATAACGGTCTTTAATAGCCGGCACCTCTAAAACAACAGGTTCGTCTTTAAGATTTAAAGTTGCCCAGGAATAAGGTGTATCATTGTTTGGTGTCACTACCGCCGTATCTGCTGCTGTAAAAATTTTGTCATAATGTCTAAACTTATTAAACCCTCCGGCATAATCAGGATAAGTTTTATCTAAGGCATACAAATGCATTGTTCGATAATTCATCGCCATTGAAAAAGCATACGTCCAGGCTTCTTTTGCAATTGCTTTTGCAGAATCAGGATATTGCGTAATCAATGTCGTTGTAGTAACCTTTATATCTTCGGTTTCTTTCTTTTTACAGGAAAATAAGGCTATAAAAACTAAAGTAACAAAAAACAGTTTTTTCATCTTGAGTACTATTTAGTTAATTTTTATTTCACTTCTTTTATATCATCCATTTTCCAGCTTTTGTCAAAATAAGCTGTCGTTGGCCCATAAAAACGCATATAAGTAAACCAGTGTTTTCCCGGTAAAGTCTGTACCCAGTTTTTCTCTTTTCCTGCAGGAGCTTTTGGCCCAAAGTATAAATCTACCGAGCCATCTGCGTTTTTGATTAAATCTTTACGAGAAGACAAATCAGCATTTTTCTGTGGATTATCAATCAAACATCGAGTTGCAGAATCATAAACTGTTATTGACCAAAAATTAACCGCAGGCGGATTTGCCGGAACATTTAAAGTATAGTTTTTTCCTCCATCTAACCAGTTTCCACTGCTATCAGAATAATTTCCTAAATAGGCTTGACCTAAATTCGGAGTTTTTGATATCATGGCATTTGAGAAAGTTACCGCTTCGTAGAAATAGGCAGATCTCTCAAAAAATTCATCAAAATTCTCTTCACGCTGTGCCGAATTTTTCATCGTAATAACATAATCCCATTTTTTATCTGGCCAGTGTCTGACATCTTTAAAACGTTTTTCATAAGAATTAGCCTTTGCCATTTGTTCCCCTTTTTCTGCAGCAGCAATTAAAATTTTCTTCTGACGTTCATCTGGTGCAAAAGGTTTTCCTTTTTCTATACCCAGATTTTTAAGCCAGGCCATAAAAAAACGATCGCGTTCTTCAACAGGTTCATTTTGCAAAATAGCATGAAGGCATTCCCAATATTTAATTCCGGATGGCTGGATTCCGTACCACTTTTTATCAGCAGGCGGACTTACTATTTTTGTTGCTGTCGGATTTGCTCTTTGTGCGTAAGGGTATATTTTAACTTTTTTTACCAATTCTTCAGTAACCTTAGGATCTGGATCTAATGTTCTAAAACCAAAGAAATTATTTACAGTCGTACACGGAATTATAAAATAACCATCGGCTTTAAAATCTTTTAGGGTTGGCGGCACCAAAACATATTTTCCTCCTTTTCCCTTATCTGGCCCCATTTCTCCAATTACAGCCTCTTCTCTTTGCCAGAAATCACTCAATCCTCCAGCAGTGCGCCCGGCTGGCATTTCGATAACTGTTGGGCCATTTGCTTTTAAGTCTATAAATGACATGATATAAGGTGTCGTGGCATTTGCTGTTAAAATCCCTAATCTGTCATGATAGGAATTGTATAACACAAGATCATTGCTCGTTGCATTAAAGGTTTTATAATGTTGTTGCTGCCATTCGGCGAAAGCCACAATAGGCAATCCCCATAAATAAGATTGCGTTGCCTGCTGGAAATCCATTTCGTCAAATAACTTCGGAATAGATTCTTTTGATGGAAGTTCGCCATCCATTTTTACATCAGAATCAGACTGCGAAACAGTTGCTGCTGTATCTGAATTTTTAATTGTTGATTCTTTGCATCCTAACAAAAAAATCAATAAAAGAAAAGCTACAATAAAGAAGTTTTTATTTTTCATACTTTGTTTCAATTAAAGATTAAGATCCCGGAAATACAAAAGCTACAACCGCTCTCAATCCCCAATCTGGTTTTATCGCCTGATGTCCAACAATAGGAATTAAAGGCTGTACCGAAAACTGAACAATCTGATCTCCAAATTTTGTAATTCCTCCCATCATTGGATTTAAAGAAATCAAAGTTGTATTGGCTTCCCAGTTTTGCGTAATTTCTGCATTGACTCCCCAGTTTGCACCACTTTTATAACTATGAGACATAAATATCTGAGTATAAAAACTATTAAAATCAGCACGATCTGAAGCTCCTGCTACAGACCAGATTTGATTGGCTATAAAACCAACTGATAGCCCTTTTCCCTGATGCATTACTAGTACACTTGGCCCAACACCAAACTTTTCTGTCCCCAATAATTTTTCTGTTGCAGTTGGCACTAAAAATGCGGGGCCAATTCCATATATGATTTTTTCACTTTTAGGAGCAAAAAAAGCCGTAACGGTAGCATCGCTCAGACCAAATTCGTGTGTATTTAGTCCTGTAATATTTCTTTGATCAACCACAGGAAGAATCCAACGAGTTATTAAGTTTAAGTTGTCACTTAATTTAAATGGAATAACGGGCTGTACATTAATAGTATATTTTATTCCATTATAAGGGCCAATTCCATAATTCAAATTATTCTGAAGCGGTACGCTAATTAAACTCGCAACAGGATTTGCCAGTTTATCTGCAAGCTCTTGTGCGCTGTTTCCTGGTTTTGCCACTTCTTCTTGTGCAGAAATTGTAAAATGAACTGAAAACATCAGTATCATTATTAGAAAAGAATATTTCATACGACTTCATTTTATTGATTAAAAAAAACAACTCAAATCTATAATCGTCAATCTGTATTAACTCTTTGGATTATTAGTCCGCAAAAACTTTCTTCCAGTCGTCTTTCATATTCATGACGTGGTATTTGTTTTTTGCTGCTGTGCTGAGCGATAAATTATCTTTTTCCTGATAATTAAACTCTCGAATTGAGTCATTGTGATTTACCAGCATTTGGAAAGATGGATATTTACTGCCTTGAGAATATTTCAGCATCGCAAGATCTCCTGCTCCTCCTTCATTTCCGCAAGCGAAAACAGGACGCTGCCCGATATGCAGTTGTATGCCTACAGGTTTTGCATCTTTGTCATTAAAAAGATCCAAAGCTGGTTCTCTCAATACTACGTTTTTAACAGGATCGTATTTGTATTTAAAAGAAGTTCCCACCACTTGTTCCTTAGGAATACCATAAAAATCTTCAGAGATTCCTCTTACGACTTCGATTGTTCCACCTGTTACTATAAATGTTTTAAATCCGTTGGCTCGCAGGTAGTTTAGCAGTTCCAATTGCGGCTGATAACGTATGTTTTTCAGTGCAGTTTCTTTTCCGGGAATTTTTGCGTCTTTAAAAAACTCGGTAATCGAAGCTTCAAATTCATCTTCAGACATTCCAGTATGCGTTGCTGCTACCAATTCTATAAGTGCTTTATCTCCGCCTTTTTCAAAATAACTTTTGTCTTTCTCAATTACAGCTTTAAAAGGTTGTTTTTGTGCCAAAGCAGGATTGGCTTCTACCATTTTTTTAACACGATAAAAAGCAAACAGTTCCTGAACCAAAGGCTTTTCTGCCCAAAGTGTTCCATCATTATCAAAAGTGGCAATTCTGCTGTTTATCGGAATAAAATCCGGACTTCCTTCTTTGGTGACTTTTTCAACATATGCAATGATATCTTTTTTTAATGTGCCGTCATTCCAACTTGGCAATGGATCACCGCTTACTGCAGTTTCAGTTTGCTTACTCTCTGTTGCTGTAGAAGTTGTAGGTTCTGATTTTTTACAAGAGAATGCCAATAAAGCAACAAACAATAAAATAAATAATCCTTTTTTCATGCTCTGAATGTTTTATAAAAGAGACTCAGGCTTAATAGTCTGAATCTCTTTTTAGATTACTATTTATTTTTTCTTTTTTGAAGCCGCCTCTTCGTCTTCTTTTAATTTAGGAAGAACATTTTTCTCTATATATTTTTGAGCTTTGATATCTTTCATGGCTTCCTCCATAATAGTATATGCAGAGAAACTTGGCGGGATTGATCTTGGAGGATAATCTTTAAATGTTTCAGCGAATACAACAACGTCCTGTATGGCACCATACATTAACTGTACGTGATTCATTTGCCAATCCCAAAAAGTATTTGAAGTAATATCAGCTCTTTCGAAAGGGTCTTGGTATAAATTAAATATTTTCTGTAAACGAAGTTTAGTAAATGGTTCTGCCCAAACTCCCATCGTTCCACCTAAACGTTGCTCTGCAAAAACGTATTTATAATCTCCTTCTCTTAAACCAACTAAAAGACCGTCATCATCTGTGTAGAAGAATTTATCTCTGGCACTTTTTGGTGTTTTGCCTTCTAAAAATTTACTTTGATCAAAACCATCCAAATGCACTTTATAGGTTTTTCCGTTTGCAGAGTAACCTTTCAAAAGTTTGTTAACGATATCTGGTTCTCCTGCAATTGAAGCGAATGTAGGGATCCAGTCATTATGGCTCATCAATTCTGTAGTCACAGTTCCTGGTTTAATATGCCCAGGCCAACGAACGATACAAGGTACTCGGAAAGCTCCTTCCCAGTTGGTGTTTTTCTCAGAACGGAAAGGAGTCATAGCTCCATCTGGCCATGTGTTCATGTGAGGACCATTATCTGTAGAATACACCACAATAGTATTGTCTGCAATTCCTAAATCATCTAATGCTTTTAGAATACTTCCAATGGTTTCATCATGTTCGATCATACCGTCAATATACTCACTGTCTCCATGAGTGTATCTTCCTCTGTGTTCTGCTCTGACATGTGTACGCAAATGCATACGGGTAGCATTGAACCAACAGAAAAATGGTTTTCCTGCGGCGTGTTGTCTTTTAATAAAATCAATAGCTGCTGCAGATGTTTCGTCATCAACAGTTTCCATTCTTTTTTTAGTAAGTGCTCCTGTATCTTCAATCTTTTGTTTTCCAACTCTGCCAAAACGAGGATCAGTAGTCGCATCATCAACATTGGTTGCTACACATTTTAAAACTCCTCTTGGTCCAAATTTTTTCAAATATTCCGGATCTTTTGGGTAATCTGGCAATTCAGGTTCTTCTTCTGCATTTAAGTGGTATAAGTTTCCGAAGAATTCATCAAAACCATTTACAGTAGGTAAACTCTCGTTACGATCTCCTACGTGGTTTTTACCAAATTGTCCTGTGGTATAACCTAAGCTTTTCATGATTCCACCAACAGAAGGATCCAGCTGGCTCATTCCCATTGGCGCTCCGGGAAAACCTACTTTTGTAAGACCAGTTCTAAGTCCGTGTTGTCCGGTTAAAAACGCAGCACGTCCAGCTGTACAGCTTTGTTCTCCATAATAATGTAAAAAACGTAATCCTTCGTTTGCTAAACGATCAATATTTGGGGTTGTATATCCCATAAGTCCATCACTGTACGCACTGATATTTGTTGTTCCGATATCATCTCCCCAAAGCACCAAAATATTTGGCTTCTTGTTTTGGGCTGTTACAGAAACGCCTGCAAAAAGTAGTAATGTTAATACCCGTATGGTATTTTTTAATCCGCATTTTAGTTTGATTTGTTTCATGATAAAAAAATTCGTTAATAATTCTTGTTATATGTATGACGTTATAAATCCAAAAAGCAAATGGGAAATTGTAAATGGTAAATCTTAAAAAAAATCTTTAGGCAGGTTATATTTTTGTGAGCGGTTTCAAATTCATTTTTATATAAAAATCTGAAACACAGTTTCTTTAACTTTTTTTTTAAGCTTCTCAAAATTAACTAATAAATAAGCGAAGAATCTTATTTATTTGGTGTCAGCTTGTTTCATTTTATAAAATGAAACAAGAAAAATGAAGAATTTGCACCAAAACGTTTCATTTTATAAAATGAAACATACAAAAAACAGTAAAAAACAAAAAAGCCGCTTTTTTAATAAGCGGCTTTTTTAAAATATTGTAGGGAAATATTATTCGATTTGAGATACTCTCATCGTATTAACCATTCCTTTTTCTTTAATTGGCATTGCTGCAAGATTAATTAAATAATCTCCTTGTTGTGCATATCCTTTTTCAACTGCAATTTGATTTACATCTGTAACAGTATCATCTGTGCTTTCGTCATTATCATAGTAGAAAGATTTAACTCCCCATAATAAATTCAATTGTGTTAAAATTCTTCTGTTTGAAGTAAATACTAAAATGTGAGCTGTAGAAGGTCTCCAAGCCGAAATTTGGAAAGCTGTATAACCGCTGTTTGTTAAAGTACAAATTGCTTTAGCTTCGATTTCATTCGCTAATAAAGCGGCCTGATGACAAACAGTTTTAGTTACAAAGCGGTTTGTTTTAATTTGTGGTGTATTTTGAGGAACCTGAATTAATGGTGAATTCTCAACAGCCTCACAAATTTGAGCCATTCTCTGGATAACTTGTACCGGATAATTTCCTGTTGCAGTTTCTCCAGACAACATTACAGCATCTGCACCGTCCATTACCGAGTTAGCAACGTCATTTACCTCTGCTCTTGTTGGAGTTAAACTTGTAATCATTGTTTCCATCATTTGTGTCGCAACGATAACCGGAATTCTGGCAGTTTTTGCTCTTCTGATCAAATCTTTTTGTACCAATGGAACTTCGTGAGCAGGAAGCTCAACACCAAGATCTCCACGAGCCACCATTAAACCATCGCAATAAGCTACAATTTTATCCATGTTCTCAAGAGCTTCCGGCATTTCAATTTTAGCAACGATTGGAATTTTTACTTCAGAATGTTTAGCGATTAATTCTTGTAAATCTTGTAAATCGCGAGGAGTTTTCACGAATGAAAGTGCGATCCAGTCTACTTTTTGCTCGATTGCGAAAATCGCATCTGCAATATCTTTTTCTGTTAAAGCCGGTAAAGAGATTTTAGTATTTGGAAGATTAACTCCTTTTTTAGATTTTAATTCTCCACCCTGAATAACTTTAGCAACAACTTCTGTTTTTTTATCTGTAGAAACAATTTCAAAAATAAGTTTACCATCGTCAAGCAAAATACGCTCTCCAACATTTACATCATTTGGAAAATTTTGATATTTCATAAATGCTTTTTTTGCATTTCCGACAATATCTTCAGCAGTTGTAAAAGTGATTTCGTCACCATCGTTTACTACAGTACCTTCTTCCATTACACCAACTCTAAGTTTTGGTCCCTGTAAATCTCCAAGGATTGCAGTAGTGTAACCAAACTCTTCGTTTAGGCCTCTAATAATATTAATTTTTTCTTTTACTCCTTCGTAATCTGCATGCGAAAAATTGATTCTAAACACATTAACACCTGCTTCGATCATATCTTTAATGATCTCTCTTGTACTACAAGCGGGGCCAAGTGTAGCAACAATTTTGGTTTTCTTGTTTGTTAGCATTTTTTTTAAAAAATTAGATTGTTTTTTGATTTTATATTGTCCGTATCGACAGCATAAATAGCTGCAATACTTTCGATTGTTTTTAATTTTTGTTGAATTTCTGAAAAATTAAGCGCCTCTTCGCTATTGTCTATTTTCAGGAAAAAATCGACTTTTTTGAATTCAGGAAGTAAATGAATTGTTGTCGAAACCTCACTTGTTTCATTAGAAAACAAATTCTGAAAATCATTTGTACTCACAGAAATGATTTCATTTTTATTCTGAATTAAATTCCAGGAAACCGCTTTTTCTTCATCATAATAATAGAATCTGGAAAAATTTGCTTCACCTTCCTTAGTCTGAGCATGAATCTCGTTTTTGCTCTTACTTAAGTTTATCGGAAGGATTTTATTGATAAAATAGGCTAATCTATAATCTTCTAATGAAGTATGAATTGCCATTAAATAATAATCAATTTCGTCAAATTCGTCTAAATCCAATTTATGAATAGCCATGTCTTGAAAAATCAAGTTGTAAATATACTATTTCTAAACGGAGCTTCAACAGTTATGACATGGTTGTTTTGTTAAATTATAAACGAAAACGTTATAGCATTGTGATACTTACAACATTTTTGTAACTATTTCTTGTCAATTTTTTCCTGAAATGCAAAATAAGCTCTCTGCGATGCTTTTTCTTCTGCTTTCTTTTTTGAAGTTGCTCTCGCTCTTGCAACAACTTTATCATCAATACTCAATTTGACACCAAATAAACGTTGTCCGTCTATACCGTTATCTTCAAAAATGTCATAATGAAAAACTCTTTTTTCCTTCTGACACCATTCGATAACAAGACTTTTATAACTTATTACTTTTCCTTCCAGTCGGGCAATATCGACATAAGGAGTAACTACTCTTTTTTGAATAAATCGCTCACAGAAAGAATAGCCTTTATCTAAATAAATGGCACCTATTAGAGATTCAAAAATATTACCATGAATATTTTCTCCAAAATGCTGGATTGGCACTTTACTCTCTACAAACTGCACTAAATTTAGATCTTTACCTAATTCGTTCAAATGTTCACGACTCACAATTTTTGAACGCATTTTGGTTAAATAACCTTCATCGCCATTTGGAGCTTTGTTAAATAAATGTGCCGCAATAACAGCACTTAACATAGCATCTCCTAAAAATTCTAAACGCTCATAATTAATAGGATGTCCATTCGAATCTAACTTATTAGAAGAGCGATGTGTGAAAGCTCTTCTGTAAAAATCAACATTTGAAGGCGGAAAACCAAGAATTTTCTGAATAGTGTCAAAAAAAATCCCGTCTTCTAGAGAACGGGATTTAGAAAATATTTTTTTGATAATATTCATATACAGAAATTAGTCAACTAGTTTTTTAAACAATACACAAGCATTATGTCCACCAAAACCAAATGTATTACTCATGGCAACATTTACCTCTCTTTTTTGAGGTTTGTTTAAAGTAAGGTTTAAAGATGGATCAATATTTTCGTCAACAACTGTATGGTTAATCGTTGGAGGAACAATTCCGTGTTGCATTGCTAAAATAGAAGCAATAGCTTCAATAGCTCCGGCAGCACCAAGCAAGTGTCCTGTCATTGATTTTGTTGAGTTAATGTTAATGTTTTTAGCGTGATCACCAAAAACAGCGCTAATCGCTTTTAACTCAGCAACGTCTCCTAATGGAGTAGAAGTTCCGTGAGTATTAATGTGATCTACCTGATCAGGTGTCATTCCGGCATCTCTCAAAGTATTTTCCATTACAGCAATTACTCCAATTCCTTCCGGATGTGGTGCCGTCAGGTGATATGCATCAGATGACATTCCGCCACCGCCAATTTCGCAATAGATTTTTGCACCTCTGGCTTTAGCATGTTCATAATCTTCCAAAACCAAAGCTCCTGCTCCTTCACCTAAAACAAAACCATCTCTGGTTGCATCAAAAGGTCTTGAAGCCGTTTCCGGACTTTCGTTTCTTGTAGATAAAGCGTGCATCGAACTGAAACCTCCCATACCAGCAATCGTAACTGCTGCTTCAGAACCTCCGGAAACAATAACATCGCACATTCCTAAACGAATGTAATTGAAAGCATCGATTAATGCATTTGCAGAAGATGCACAAGCAGAAACCGTAGTATAATTTGGTCCCATATAACCGTTACGCATAGAAATATGTGCAGGTGCAATATCGGCAATCATTTTAGGGATAAAGAAAGGATTGAACTTTGGAGTTCCATCACCTTTTGCATAATACAATACTTCTTCCTGGAAAGTCTCTAAACCTCCAATTCCTGCCCCCCAGATAACACCAACTCTTTGTTTGTTTACATTATCGTTTGTAATTCCAGCATCTTTAATAGCTTCATCACTGGCAGCAATAGCGTATTGTGCAAATTTATCTAATCGACGAGATTCCTTGCGATCCATGTAATCTTCAATGTTGAAGTTTTTTACTTCGCAGGCAAATTTCGTTTTATGCTTTTCTGTATCATAATATGTTATAGGAGCCGCTCCGCTAACCCCATTCACAAGTGCATTCCAGTATTCCTGGATATTATTCCCGATAGGAGTAAGTGCACCTAATCCTGTTACAACAACTCGCCTTAATGCCATAAATATGTGTTTTGTACTTTAAACAAATAAAACCCACGCTTTCTTAACTTATTGTTACTTAAGAGCCATGGGAATTACAATAAAATATATCTTTTGATTGAAAATCAATCTAACTTTAAAATTTAAAAAAATAATAACACCCGATTTTAAAAATTCCAATTTTTCAAAAAACAAATTCCAATTTTGGAATTTGTAAATTTAAATTTGGAATTTTTAAAATTCGGGTGTGGTATTATTATTTTTTAGCTTCTTCGATATAAGAAATAGCTTGACCAACAGTAGCAATGTTTTCTGCTTGATCGTCTGGAATTTGAATATCAAATTCTTTTTCGAATTCCATAATAAGCTCAACAGTGTCTAATGAGTCAGCTCCTAAATCATTAGTGAAGCTTGCTTCTGTTACAACTTCGTTTTCGTCAACACCTAATTTGTCTACGATAATCGCTTTTACTCTTGATGCAATGTCTGACATAATCTTTAATTTTAGAATTTAATTTGTTGGCAAAAATAAAAAACTTTATTTTAAAACAACTATTTAGTTTATAAATGTGACACTAATTTATAAAATTAATTTCAAGAAAGCCGTTTGAAAGCTATTTATTTTCGATTTTTATTCCGTTTTTTGCAGTCTTAAAATAAATTCAATCATGAAAAAAATTATCGTTTTTGCCTCAGGATCAGGAACTAATGCAGAAAACATTATAAAATATTTTTCGAGTACTGAAACTGCAAAGGTCGTTTCGGTTTTTACAAATAATGCTTCTGCAAAAGTTATTGACAGAGCAAAAAATCATCAAATTCCTGTCGAAATCTTCGAAAAAAACGAACTTTTGGAACGAAATGTATTACAAAAAATACAAAAAATCGACCCGGATTTGATCGTTCTTGCCGGTTTCTTACTAAAGTTTCCTGAAAACATAATTGAACAATATCCAAATAAAATAATCAACATACATCCGGCACTTTTACCTAAATACGGAGGCAAGGGAATGTACGGAATGCACATTCACAGAGCCATAGTAAATAATAAAGAGAAAGAAACCGGAATCTCTATTCATTATGTAAACGAGAACTATGATGAAGGCGCTATTATTTTCCAAGCAAACGTTTCACTAACTGACGAAGACACTCCTGAAACTGTTGCAGAAAAGATTCACGAATTAGAACAAAAGCATTTTCCAGAAATTATTCATAGATTATTAGAAGAATAAAGTCCAATTCAAAAATCAATATCAATTACAATATCAAAAATCAATTATTTTAGACAAAGAATATTCAATCTAAAGTCTAAAATCTACAATTAAAAAATGCACGAAGTACATATATACACAGATGGCGCGGCGAAAGGAAATCCCGGCAATGGCGGTTACGGCGTGGTAATGGAATTGGTCGGCACTCCTTATAAAAAAGAATTTTATGAAGGTTTTCGTTTGACAACTAATAACAGAATGGAACTTTTGGCTGTAATTGTGGGTTTAGAAAAATTGAAAAATCCAAATATGAAAGTCCTTGTAGTTTCAGATTCTAAATATGTTGTGGATTCTGTTGAAAAGAAATGGGTTTTTGGCTGGGAAAAAAAAGGCTATAAAGACAAAAAAAATCCGGATTTATGGAAACGTTTTTTAATTGCCTACCGAAAACATCAGGTCGATTTTAAATGGATCAAAGGTCATAACAATCATCCGCAAAACGAACGCTGTGATCAGTTGGCCGTTATGGCATCACAACAACCTAAACTTTCTGTCGATGTTTATTACGAAACCATCGGATCTAAAGAATAAAAAAACGCATCAGATATCTGATGCGTTTTTTACTAACTTAAAGTCTTACTGATTATTCTTTATCTAAATCTTTCGCCGTTTTAAATCCAGTCAAAAGTCCGATTCCCGCCATAATGAAAATGATTGATGGATAAACCGCTCCGTCATTTAGAGATGTATAAGTTGTTATTAATAGCGCAAGAAAAATTCCAACACCACTTCCTATTAATAAGAATGCCAGATTTACTACAAAGATTTTCCAGGCCGGAACTCCATTTCCTTTTCCTTGCAAAAAGATACTGGCATCAACACCTTTTTCGATAAGAGCCAGACGCTCTCTGTTTCTTGTTGAATAAACTAAATAAACGATCCCGAAGATCATTAAGAAAAAGCTAATTGGAATTAAAATTTTGTCGTCCATGATATTTTACGTTTTTAATTGATTGATATATCCCATATGACGAGGCTTTTTAAAATCAGGTTACAACATTTTTCAAAAAATTTCAATTTTTAAATTCCAAATCTCAAAACTAATTGATAATCAGTTAATTTTAATTCTAAAAACTTTGACAAAGTTCACCGAGACATATATATAATATGTAAAGAACTAGATTTTTTGGAATTTGGAATTTATTTTCACCTTTCTTGTAACCTAAAATAACAAACTGTCGTCCTATATAATATGAGCACATTAACTGATCAACATTATATCGATAAAATTTTGCAGGGCGAAACCAATTCGTTTGCTGTTCTGGTTGATCGTTACAAGGATATGATCTTTACATTGGCTCTCAAAATGGTTAAAAACCACGAAGAAGCCGAAGAAGTTGCTCAGGATACATTTATTAAGATTTATAATTCGCTTAATAAATTTAAAGGAGAGTCTAAATTTTCGACCTGGATTTATAAAATTGCTTATAATACATGTTTAGATAGATTAAAGAAAAGTAAAAAAGACGATTTAAATATCTCTATTGATGATTTTTCGTCGCATTTAATTAAAACAATGGACAATGCTTTAAGCGCTCTGGAAGAAAAAGAACGAAAGCAAACCATTCAGAAATGTTTAAATTTATTACCAAGTGATGAAAATTTCCTTTTAACTCTTTTTTATTTTGATGATCAGAATTTAGAAGAAATTGGAAAAATCATGAATATCTCGGCCAACAATGCCAAAGTAAAATTGTTTAGGAGTCGACAAAAATTAGCCGTAATTTTGAGACAGCAGTTAGAACCAGAAATAATAGAATGTTATGAAAGAGAGCGATAAAAATATAGAGAAACTTATTGAAAAAATGATGGCTGATGACAAACTGCAGTCACCATCAATCGATTTTACTTCTAAAATAATGGCGGAAGTTCAGGTTTTAGAAGAGAAAAAACTTAAAACTTACAAACCATTAATCTCTAAAACCGTTTGGATGCTTATGGGAGCTGCCGTAATCGCTTTGATTATTTACATCTCTCTATTCTCTTCAACAGAAAGCAACCTGGAAATAGATAAAGTTGGGAAATTATATTCGGATAAAATCTCAAACACTTTTTCAGGAATTCATTTTTCTAAAAATATCCTGTACGCTATTTTAATTGTTCCTTTTATGATTTTGGTTCAGGTTGGGATTTTGAAGAATTATTTTGATAAGAAATATGAGTTGTAAATTATTCGCAATTATTTTCAAAAAACTTGCATCTTAATTCTAAAAAAACTATTTTAAATTTTCATAAAAATCAATTTTAACCCATTCATTTACAGTATTTTTAATTCGAAATCGTTCTCTTTTTTTTAAGAAAATTTTGAGAACCTAAACCGTTGCAAGATTGTAACTTATGAAGTATCTTTGCACCCTAATTCGAAATTCATAAAATGAATAAACTATTGATTGTTGGAACAGTTGCTTTCGACGCGATTGAAACTCCTTTCGGAAAAACAGATAAAATATTAGGTGGTGCTGCAACCTACATCGGATTATCAGCATCATTTTTTAACTTGCAATCGGCCATTGTTTCTGTAGTTGGCGACGATTTCCCTCAAGAACATTTAGATCTTTTAACTTCAAAAAATATTGATATCTCTGGTATCGAAATTGTAAAAGGAGGAAAGACTTTTTTCTGGAGCGGTTTATATCACAACGATTTAAATTCTAGAGACACTCTTGTAACCGAGTTAAACGTTTTAGCTGATTTTCAGCCTAAAGTTCCTCAAAACTACAAAGATGCTGATGTTGTGATGTTAGGAAACTTACATCCGTTAGTACAAAGCAGTGTTTTAGATCAAATGGAGAAAAAACCAAAATTAGTAGTTTTAGATACTATGAACTTTTGGATGGATTGCGCTCTTCCGGAATTATTAGACGTTATCAAACGTGTAGATGTTATTACAATCAATGACGAAGAAGCAAGACAACTTTCTGGAGAATATTCATTAGTAAAAGCAGCTGCGAAAATCCAGGATATGGGACCAAAATATGTGGTGATCAAAAAAGGAGAACACGGAGCGCTTTTATTCCACAATAGAGAAGTATTCTTTGCACCGGCTTTACCGTTAGAAGAAGTTTTCGATCCAACTGGAGCGGGAGATACTTTTGCAGGTGGTTTCTCTGGATTTATTGCACAGAGTGAAAACATTTCTTTTGGAAACATGAAGAATGCAATTATTTACGGTTCAAATTTAGCTTCGTTCTGCGTCGAGAAATTTGGAACTGAAAGGATGGAAAATTTAAGCAAAGCCGAAGTAGCGATTCGATTACAGCAATTTAAGTCGTTAACTCAGTTTGACATAGAAATATAATGCCTAAGAGCCTCGATAAAACGGGGCTTTTTTATTACGTTAATACACACAACTTACAACAACACACAAATAACAAAAAACAATGAGCGACGCTTTAAAACACGAATGTGGTATAGCCTTAGTTAGACTACTAAAACCGCTTGAATATTATAAAGAAAAATACGGAACTGCTTTTTACGGAATTCAGAAGATGTATTTAATGATGGAAAAACAGCACAACCGTGGACAAGACGGTGCTGGTTTTGCAAGCATTAAATTGGATGTTGAACCCGGACAACGTTACATTAGCAGAGTTCGTTCTAATCATTCGCAGCCAATACAAGATGTTTTCAAACAAATCAATGAGCGTGTTAGCGAAGAACTAAAAGCACATCCTGAATTGGGAGACAACATGAAAGAACTAAAAGCAAACATTCCTTATGTTGGAGAATTGTTTTTGGGTCACGTTCGTTACGGAACTTTCGGAAAAAATAGTATTGAAAGCGTTCACCCATTCTTACGTCAAAGCAACTGGATGCACCGTAATTTGATTTTGGCAGGAAACTTCAACATGACAAATGTTAAAGAACTTTTTGAAAATCTAGTTGAATTAGGACAGCATCCAAAAGAAATGGCGGATACTGTTACGGTAATGGAAAAAATTGGTCACTTCTTAGACAAAGAAGTTATGCAATTGTACCAAGATTGCAAAGCCGAAGGTTATTCTAAAAGAGAAGCTTCACCAGTTATTGCTGAGCGTTTGGATATTGCAAAAATATTAGCTCGTTCTGCTAAAAACTTAGACGGTGGTTACGCAATGGCTGGATTATTAGGTCATGGTGATGCTTTCGTTTTTAGAGATCCAGCAGGAATTCGTCCAGCTTATTTTTATCAAGATGACGAAGTAGTTGTCGTAGCTTCTGAAAGACCTGTTATTCAAACGGTATTTAATGTACCTTTTGAAAGCGTTCAGGAAATCGATCCAGGAAATGCCTTGATTATTAAGAAAAACGGAAAAGTTACCATGAATCAAATCTTGGAACCAACTGTTAAAAAAGCATGTTCTTTTGAAAGAATCTATTTCTCAAGAGGAAGTGATGCTGAAATCTATCAAGAGCGTAAAAACTTAGGTAAATTCATCTTACCTGCTGTACTTAAAGCAATTGACAGCGATACAGATAATACGGTTTTCTCTTATATCCCCAATACAGCCGAAACTTCATTTTATGGTTTAGTTGAAGCGGCTCAGGATTTCTTAAATCAGAGAAAAAATAATCATATTCTAGAAAATAGAAATACACTTACTGCCGAAACTCTTCAGGAACTTTTAGCTGTAAAAATACGTACAGAGAAAGTAGCTATTAAAGATGCTAAACTTAGAACCTTTATTACTGAAGACAGCAGCCGTGACGATTTAGTTGCTCACGTTTACGATGTTACGTATGGTGTAATTAAACCAGAAGACAATTTGGTTATTATTGACGACAGTATTGTTCGTGGTACTACATTGAAAATGAGTATCATCAAAATGATGGATCGTTTAAAACCAAAACGTATTGTAATTGTTTCATCTGCCCCACAAATTCGTTACCCGGATTGTTACGGAATTGATATGGCAAAACTAGAAGGTTTAGTTGCTTTTAGAGCTGCACTTGATTTATTAAAAGAAAGAAACCTTTATCATATTGTAGATGAAGTTTATGCAAAATGTAAAGCACAGGAAAATTTTGCTGATAAAGACGTTGTAAATTATGTAACAGAAATTTACAGCCAATTTACCGACGAGGAAATTTCAGACAGAATTGCAGAAATGTTAAGCTCACCAGAAATAAATGCGGAAGTGAAAATTATTTTCCAAACAGTGGAAGATCTTCACAAAGCGTGTCCTAAAAATTTAGGCGACTGGTACTTCACCGGAGACTACCCAACTCCAGGTGGAAATCGAGTTGTAAATCGTGCTTTTATGAATTTTTACGAAGGAAAAGACGCTCGAGCTTATTAAAAAAGTATTAATAAAAGGTTAATTTGTGCATTTCATCGGTTTTTTTTGCCGTTCATCCTGTTTGTTTGGTAAAATTGAAAAGCTACAATACTTTTGAGATACCATAACATTAGTAGGTTAAGTTTATGGTAGATTTGGGGCAAAAAGGGTGGAAGCAATTCCACCTTTTTTATTGGAATAAAGTCAAATATTTCTAAAACAACCCATTACATTCTCTTCATCGGAAATACTTACCTTTTATCTGAAAAATTTTCTTCAAAAATATATCTGCCATACATTTACTAAACCATAACATTAGTAGGTAAAGTTTATGGTAGATTTGGGGCAAAAAAGGCGGAAATTATTCCGCCTTTTTTATTTCTTTTTTTTTAGAGAATAGATTATAGAACATAGAATATAGATTGTTTCTATAAAAAACAGCAAGCTTCCCTTCCTTTCATAACCTACAATCTATATTCTTTGTTCTATATTCTATAATTCATCATCTCAAATATTTCCTTTAACAGGACAGGACCATAAAGTATATTCCATTTATCGGATATAGTTACCTTTTATCCGAAAAGTTTTTTTCAAAATAATCACTCCCATACCTTTACAAAACCATAACATAGTAGGTTAAGTTTATGGTAGATTTGGGGCAAAAAAGGCGGAAGTAATTCCGCCTTTTTTATTTTTTCCTTTTTAGAGAAAAGACAATAGAACATAGAATAAAGATTTTTAAAAAATGAGCATAAAAAAAGACAAACCTACTACTCGTCTATATTCTTATCTACTTTTAAAACAACAAATTACTTTCCATTTATCGGATAAACTTACCTTTCATCTGAAAAGTTTTTTTCACAATAATAACTGCCATACATTTACTAAACCATGACATTAGTAGGTTAAGTTTATGGTAGATTTGGGGCAAAAAAGGCGGAAGTAATTCCGCCTTTTTTATTTAAAAAAATTTCATAATATTGTTTTAACCAAAAAAACAAACCCATGAAATCAATCATCAAAATTTCTTTTATTATTCTATTAAGTTTATTTCTTTTTAATTGCTCTGGAGCAAAAACAACTGTTGCAAGCACTTCGGTTGAAAATCAAAGCAGCAAAGGAAATACATCCGTTGCAGAAAACAATTCTGAGAAAACTTCTGCCTCTAAAAAATCTTCTAAAGACGGTAGTTCTACAAAAAATGCTATTAAGGTAAAAAGCATTCCTGAGGAATATCAAATTGCCAGACAGCTTTGTCCTGGCTGCAAAATAAATGGTCAGGCCTTAATTAGTGAAGGGAAAAAACATTATGATGTTTTAAAATTGACAAACGAAAAAGGAGAAGAAATTGAATATTATTTTGATATAAATAGTTTCTTCGGGAAATGGTAAAAATAAAAAAGACGAGTACTTTATGGTACTCGTCTTTCTTCTATATTCTATGCTCTATTTTTCTTATTTATCTAAAGCAAATCTTCTAGCTACTTCTGTCCAGTTGATTACACTGAAGAAAGCTTCGATATAATCAGGTCTTCTGTTTTGGTAGTTTAAGTAGTAAGCGTGCTCCCAAACATCCATTCCTAAGATTGGAGTTCCACCGTGACCAGCAACTTCCGGCATTAATGGATTGTCTTGATTTGGAGTACCTACAACTTCTAATTTTCCTCCTTTTTGAACTGTTAACCAAGCCCATCCAGAACCAAATTGTGTAGCACCTGCTTTAGCAAATTTTGCTTTAAACTCTTCAAATGATCCGAAAGAAGCTTCGATAGCCGCTAATAAATCACCTGTTGGCAATCCTCCTCCGTTTGGAGACATTACAGTCCAGAATAAATTGTGGTTGTAGAAACCTCCACCATTGTTACGAACTGCAGCGTTAGATTTATCTAAGTTGATTAAGATATTTTCGATTGTTTTTCCTTCTAAATCTGTTCCGGCGATAGCTGCGTTAAGATTTGTAGTATAAGCATTGTGGTGCTTTGTATGATGGATTTCCATTGTACGCGCATCAATATGTGGTTCTAATGCATCGTATGCATAAGGTAATTGTGGTAATTCAAAAGCCATGATATTTCTAATTTTTATGGTTTATAATAATTTATCCCAAATTTAGACATTTAACTTTGGAATTGAAAATACTATTTCGTTATAATTGAATTAAATTCATCGATAATTTACATTTTTACAATATAAACACCTGAAAATCTTTATTTTCCGTTAAAAGTCGTCATCGTATTTTCTAAACCTGCTGTACCAAATGTTTTAATGATTTCTGCAGAAACTTCGTAACGTTCCGGAAGTTTTGCCTCTTCTTCTTCGTTCCACTCCCCTAAAACATAATCCACCTGCTGCCCTTTTTTGAATTGATCACTAATACCAAATCTGTAACGGGTATAATTTTGCGTGTTTAGAACTAAATTGATATTCTTAAGTCCGTTATGACCTCCATCGCTTCCTTTTGGTTTGATTCTGATTGTTCCAAAAGAAAGATTTAAATCATCAGTAATAACCATAATATTCTCCAGCGGAATATTTTCTTTATCCATCCAATATTTTACGGCTTTTCCGCTAAGATTCATATAAGTATTTGGCTTTAGCAGAAAAAAAGTTCTTCCCTTGAATTTATATTCAGCCAAAGCGCCCAATTTTACAGTTTCGAATGAAAGACCTTCTTTTTTAGCTAAGAAGTCCAGAATTTTAAATCCTATATTGTGTCTTGTGTTTACGTATTCAGCGCCGATATTTCCTAATCCTACGATTAAATATTTCTTCATATTGTCTTCTATGTTCTCTTCTTTTGGTGTTGATGAAAACAGTTTTGTTATCCATTTTATCATTTGACAAAAATAGGACTAATTATTTTTAACCGCAAAGAGCACGAAGGATTTACGTAAAGAACACTAAGAAATAGCACGCGGATGACACTGATTTGCTATCGCAAAAACACGGATTTACACGGATTTTATTATAATCCTTTATAAAAGTAATTGTCGATGATTATGTTGATTATCTCTTAAAATCCGAGAATCACAAGAACTTACAATCTTATGAAAAAGATTTTTTCTTGCTAGCCCTGACAGAAGCGGCATCCTTTTTCCTGCTCCTTTAGCAGGGAAAAGATATAGCGGATGGCAGGAACGTCACGTCTACTGAAAACGAGGAGTTTCTGCTTCTAAAAAATAACCGAAAAAACTTAGCATCTTAGAACCTCAGCATCTCAGATCCTCAAAAAAAAAGCCCCAATCGAAAGATTGAGGCTTTTTGTATAGAGTTTTAAAAAAATTATTTTTTCTTTCCTTTTGCAGGAGCTTTTGCAGCTTTTGCAGCCTCTTGAGCAGCTTTCATAGCAGCACGAGAGATTCTTACCTGACAAACAACAGTGTTGTCCGGGTGCATAATTTTGTACTCTGGTTTTCCAACTTTAGTAACGTATAATTTGTTACCCATTTCAAGTGGAGTGATGTCAGCTTCAACAAAATCAGGAAGATTTGATGGTAAAGCTTTAACTTTTAATTTACGTTGGTTTAAACGTAAAACACCTCCCGCAAGAACACCTTTAGATGTACCAACGATTTTCACAGGAACTTCCATTGTGATTTCTTTGTCATCAAATAATTGGAAGAAGTCAATGTGTAAAATTTTGTCAGTTACAGGGTGAACCTGGATATCTTGCAAAATTGCATTGAATGATTTTCCTTTTCCAAGCTCAATCACAACTGTGTGTGCGTTTGGAGTGTAAACCAAGTTTTTGAACGCTGCAGCGTCTGCTGAGAAGTGTACTGCTTGATTTCCTCCGTATAACACGCAAGGAACCGCTCCAGCATTACGTAAGGCTTTAGTTGACACTTTGCCCACGCTTTCTCTTTCTGATCCTTTAATTGTAATCGATTTCATTGTAAAAAAAATATAGTTATTAAATAAATATTCTATTTTGTTTTAAGCCTAAAGCCTGAACCTTAAAGACTTTTAATAAAAAACAGTTTTTCTGTTTTTTAGATTATGAATTTTCCACTAATGGAATTGTTGTGGTGAACCATCTGCATTACTTCTGCAAATAAAGGCGCACAGCTTACCACTTTTATTTTTTTAGATTCTTTCTTTAACGGAATAGAATCTGTAACAATTAACTCTGTTAATTTTGAGTTCTCAATTTTTTCATACGCCCCGCCAGATAATATTGGGTGTGTACAAATTGCTCTCACGCTTAGCGCTCCTTTCTCGATCATAAGGTCTGCCGCTTTTGCTAAAGTCCCTCCTGTATCGATCATGTCGTCTACTAAGATTACATTACGACCTTTTACATCACCAATCAGCTCCATAGTATCGATAATGTTGGCTGCTTTTCTTTGTTTGTAACAGATTACTACATCTGATTCCAGAAACTTAGAGTAAGCATAAGCTCTTTTTGATCCTCCCATATCCGGAGATGCAATGGTTAAATTTTCTAAATTTAAACTTTGCACATAAGGCAAAAAGATTGTAGATGCAAATAAATGATCTACCGGTTTTTCGAAGAATCCCTGAATTTGATCTGCATGCAAATCCATAGTCATGATTCTTGTTGCTCCTGCAGCTGTTAATAGATTTGCTACTAACTTAGCTCCAATTGGCACTCTTGGTTTGTCTTTTCTGTCCTGTCTTGCCCAACCAAAATAAGGCATAACAGCTGTAATATGTCTTGCTGATGCACGTTTTGCTGCATCAATCATTAACAACAATTCCATCAGATTATCTGCAGTTGGAAAAGTTGAACACACGATAAAAACGCGTAAACCTCTGATTGATTCTTCGTAAGATGGCTGAAATTCTCCATCACTATACGTTGACATCGTTACTTTTCCTAACGGAATCCCGTAGTCTTTTGCAATTTTTTCTGCAAGATAAACACTTTGTGAACAAGCAAAAATTTTAGCTTCTGGTTCTAGGTGCGACATTGTAATTTGTTGTTTTATTCCGTTACTTTTAAATAATTCCTCTTTGTCATTTCAGACAAAGTTGATCTGCATAAATGTCTCGGATGTAGTTAGTTGTGTGTGCTTCGTTTTAACGAGGTGCAAATTTATAAAATTTATTGGACACTGAAAGCAAAAAATTAAGTATTTTTATTAGAATGTTTAATTTTATTTTTTACATTTGCACCGTGTTAAAGGAATGACATCATTTATGACTTCATTCTATTGCGTTAAAATAATTGATTTATCATTATTTTTTCGTCTGCTACGCCCGGATGGCGGAATTGGTAGACGCGCTGGTCTCAAACACCTGTGGGAAACCGTGCCGGTTCGACTCCGGCTCCGGGTACGAAAAACCTCTTCTTTACGGAAGAGGTTTTTTCATTTATACTGCTTCACAAACTGCATAATGCAATACAGGAAAATTACACGAATTAGCAATAAAACACAATTGATTTGCTTTTTGATGCAATTCTAAAGCCAGTTTAATCTTATCCGAATTTGCGATTTTTACTTTCGGAAACAATTTTACCTCAACAAAACGCCCACTTCCGTCTGGATTTACTTTTAAAGTTGCTTCTGCATTATCTGAATATTCCAGAACTTCTATTCCATTTTGAGAACAGACATATAAATAAGACATCATGTGGCAGGAAACCAAACTGCTCAACAATAAATCTTCTGGGTTGTACAATTCTGGATCGCCTTTGAAAGCTTTTGCAGCTGAAATGTCTAAAACTGGTTTTCCTTCTATTTTTATTTGATGGGTTTTATTATAAACTTTCCCAACTGTTACCTCTTGATTTTTATTTGAAGTCCAATTTAGTTCTGCTTTGAATAAATGTTTCATTTTGTTTGCTTTTACTGACGCTAAGTTAAGATTTTATAGACTGCTAATGAATTAATCTCGCAATCCCGATAGTCATCGGGAGCAGAAAAGCAAAGCTTTATACTCAATCTTGTCATTTCGACGAAGGAGAAATCTTCGCAAGTAACTCCGCAATCAGAAGCCAATCTTTGTAGAGTTTCTCGTGGAGATTTCTCCTTCGTCGAAATGACAAAACCACCTGTCCATCAGATATTTTACAAATAAAAAAACCTCGAAAGCGATACTTTCGAGGTTTTTCGGAATTAAAATTAATTAACAAATTCTAAAAAATTATTTCTGAACTGAAAACTTAAAAGTAGTTTTAGTTTTATAATTTTCTCCAGGGTTTAAAACCGTAGTTGGGAAGTTTTTCTGGTTTGGAGAATCCGGATAATGTTCTGTTTCCAGACATAATCCTGTTCTGTGTGCAAAAGTTCCTCCGTTTGGCATTGGCAAAGTTCCGTCAAGGAAATTTCCAGAATAGAATTGAATTCCAGGTTCGTCTGTTGTCATTTCCATAACTCTTCCGCTTGCTGCGTGGTATACTTTTGCAATAATTGTTTTTCCTTTTTCAGGATTATTTAAAACCCAGCAGTGATCGTAACCTTTTCCTCTTTCTAACTGATCATTTTTAACATTAATGTCTTTTCCAATTAATTTTGGCGTTCTGAAATCAAAAGGTGTACCAGCAACATCTTCTAATTTTCCTGTCGGAATTAAATCTGCATCAACCGGAACTAATTTATCAGCATTTAAAGTCAATTCGTGATCTAAGATCGTTTTGGTAAAATCTCCCGATAAATTGAAATACGAATGCTGTGTTAAATTCACAACTGTTTTTTTGTCTGTTGTCGCTTCATACAAAACCTCTAACTGATTATCATTTGTCAATGTATAAGTCACAAAAACTTTCAAAGTCCCTGGATATCCTTCTTCCATATCTTTACTTACATAAGATAATTTTAAAGAAGCGTTTTCACCTGATTTAACCTCATCGGCTTTCCAAACCACATTAAAATATCCTTGCGGCCCGCCATGTAAAGCATTTGGCGCATTGTTGATTGCCAATTGATACTCTTTTCCATCTAAAGTAAATTTACCTTTAGCAATTCGGTTTCCGTATCTTCCGATCAAAGCGCCGAAGAAAGGATTTTCTTTTTCATATTGTGCCAAAGAATTAAAGCCGATCACCACATTTTCTGAAACACCAGCTTTATTAGGCACTTTCAAATCTGTAATTCTTCCACCAAAAGTGATGATGTCAACTTCCATCCCATTTTGGTTTTTCAGTTTATAACTCTCTACTTTTTCGCCTTTAGCAGTAGTTCCGTATTCTGATTTGTCAATGGTAACTAAATCTTTTCCTTCAGCAGCAACTTTTTCTGTATCTGCTTTTTTATCGCCTTTACATTGAACTGAAACTATAGCAATACCTAACATGCTTAGTATGAAAAGAGAGCGTTTTAATACATTCATAAATGATAATTTTTTGGTTTGTAAAAAAAGTAAAATGTTAGATGTTAAAAGTTAAAAGTACAAAAAACTTAGAACCTTAGCGCCTCAGAATCTTAGCATCTTTATTTAAAGTCCGTGCTGAAACAAATGGAAATAGGCTTCGTTTGCGTTGATTTTATCTTTAAACTCTCTTACAGTTGTTTTTTCATCAATTACCAACAATTCGATTCCCGCGATATCTGCGAAATCTTCCATAAATTCTGTTGTAATAGATTGGCTGTAAACTGTGTGATGCGCTCCACCCGCTAAAATCCATGCTGTTGCTGCAACTTCAAGGTTTGGTTTACAATCCCAAAGAACACGTGCAACCGGTAATTTTGGCAATTCTGCCATAGGTTTCACCGCTGTAACTTCGTTTACAATCAAACGGAAACGAGTTCCCATATCAACCAAAGAAACATTGATTGCATCTCCAGCAGGCGAATTGAATACTAAACGAGCAGGATCTTCTTTTCCTCCAATTCCTAATGGATGCACTTCGCAAGAAGGTTTTCCGTCAGCAATAGATGGACAGATTTCCAACATGTGAGATCCTAAAACATAAGATTTTTGTGGTGTGAAATGATAAGTATAATCTTCCATGAAAGAAGTTCCTCCTTCCAAACCAATATTCATCACTTTTAATGCTCTAACCATTGCAGCTGTTTTCCAGTCTCCTTCTCCACCAAAACCATAACCGTCGGCCATTAATCTTTGTGTTGCGATTCCTGGTAATTGTTTCCAAACACCAAGATTTTCAAATGTATCTGTAAAAGCGCCAAATCCTCCTTCTTCAAGGAAAGCTCTTAATCCTAATTCGATTTTTGCTGCTTCAACCAAAGAACTTCTTTGTGCTCCGCCTTCTTTTAAAGAATCTGTTAAGTTGTATGATTGCTCGTAAACTGCTAATAAATCAGCTAATTCTTTGTCAGTTACTTTTTCAATATGTTTTGTAACGTCTGATGAATCATATCCGTTTACAGACATTCCGAAACGAATTTGTGCTTCAACTTTATCACCTTCTGTAACGGCAACTTCACGCATATTGTCTCCAATACGAGCTACTTTTAAGTTTTGAAGTTCATCCCATCCAAGTACAACTCTTGACCAGATTCCTAATTTTTTCTGAACTCTTTCGTCTTCCCAGTGTCCCACTACAACTTTACGTTTTTTACGCAATCTGGACATAATGAAACCAAATTCACGATCTCCGTGAGCCGATTGGTTTAAGTTCATGAAATCCATGTCGATAGATCCCCACGGAATTTCAGCATTATATTGTGTATGTAAATGGCATAATGGTTTTTTTAGGATATTTAATCCGCCAATCCACATTTTTGCCGGAGAGAAAGTATGCATCCAGGCAATAATACCGATACAGTTTTTCTCTGAGTTTGCTGCCAAACATACATCTAAAATCTGCGAAGGCGATTTTACGATATCTTTATAAACCACTTTTACCGGAATCGAAGACGAAGCGTCTAATCCTTTTGCAATAATCTGCGAATGTTCTGCTACTTTTCTAAGCGTTTCTTCACCATATAATTCTTGGCTTCCTACGACAAACCAAATTTCTTTTTGAGATATATCTACCATTGTTTTTGTTTATTTTATTTCAAGTTTCAGGTTTCATGTGGTTGGAATCTGAAAACTCAAATTGTTATTTTTATTATTTTGGTTTTGTGATATTTCAGATTTCAATCCTAAATCTAAAATCTACACTCTAAAATCTACACTCTAAAATCTACACTCTAAAATCTAAAATCATTATTGTCCGTAATACGAATCTTTTCCGTGTTTACGGTTGTAATGTTTTTTTATTAATGAATCTTTTAATCTTGGTGCATTTGGGTTGATTTGTAAAGTCAGGTACGCCATTTCTGCTACAACTTCTAAAACTTTACTATTGTAAACTGCTTTTGCAGCATTTTTCCCCCATGCAAATGGCCCGTGATTTCCAATCAAAATCATTTCCACTTCTTCATAAGAAAGATTTTTTTCTTTGAAACAATCCAAAATCTGAATTCCGGTATTGTGTTCGTAGTTTCCTTCGATAAGAGAATCTGCCATTGGCGGTGCGCACGGAATATCAGCCGTTAAATGATCGGCATGTGTAGTTCCAAAAATTGGAATATCCAATTGAGATTGCGCCCAAGCCACAGAATAGGTTGCGTGCGTATGTGCAACACCTCCAATATTTGGCCAATGTTTGTATAAATAAGCATGCGTTTTGGTGTCAGACGACGGACGCATTGTTCCTTCGATCACGTTATTATCAAAATCGACAATTACGATATCTTCCGGTTTTAAATCTTCGTAAGGAACACCACTTGGTTTAATGGCAAAAACACCATTTTTGCGGTCCACAGCACTTACATTTCCAAAAGTGTATACCACCAAATTCAATGCATTTAACTGCATATTGGCTTCGTAACATTCTTGTTTTAAATCTTTATAAAGAGAGCTCATGTTGCGATATTTTTAAGTTTGGATCTGCAAAAGCACTTAATTTTTCGTACCCTAAAAGCAGTTTATGATAGGCTTCAACTTTGTCTGTCTGAGGGAAATATTCTCCATCAAAATCACTTCCGATTTTTTGGCTTGCTTCGATTACGTTTGGATAAATTCCGGCTGCAACGGCTGCGTAAATTGCCGCTCCTAAAGCAGGAGTCTGGTCTGAAGCTGCAATTTTAATTGGCTTGTTTAAAACGTTAGCCAAAGTCTGCATAATGAAAGGAGATTTACGAGCAACACCACCGATACCGATAACGCTGTCAATTTTTACGCCTTCTTCTTCAAAACGGTCTACAATTTTCTTAGCTCCAAAACAGATTGCATTTACTAAAGCTTTGAAAATATGTGGCGCTTTTGTTCCTAAAGAAAGATTTGAAATCGCACTTTTTAATTCTTGGTTTGCGTCTGGAGTTCTACGTCCGTTGATCCAGTCTAAAGCAATTGGAAGACTTTCTGAAACAGGGATTTTCTCCGCTTCTTTCGTTAATTCCACGATTAATTTATCGCTGAATTCTTCTCTTAACTGTTCTTTTTGAGCATCATTTAAAACAGAAGAAGTTTGTAATAAATGCTCTGTCGGCCACATTAAAAGTTCTTTGTACCAAGCCAATAAATCGCCAAAAGCAGATTGTCCTGCTTCAAGACCAATAAAGCCTGGAATTACAGAACCATCAACTTGTCCGCAAATTCCACGAACGGTTTTTGTTCCCACTTCATCATAAGAACCAACCAGAATATCACAAGTTGAAGTTCCCATAACACGAACTAAAGCATTCTCTTCGATTTTAGCTCCAACCGCTCCAGAATGCGCATCGAAAGTTCCAACAGCTACAACTGTTTCAGTCGAAAGTCCTAAACGGTCTGCCCATTCTTTGCTTAGTTTTCCGGCAACTAAATCTGATGTATACGTTTCATCGTATAAATTTCCACGAAGCTGTGCTAAATAGGGATGTAATTTTTCTAAGAACTCAACTGGCGGTAATCCGTTCCAGTCTGTGTGCCACATGGCTTTATGTCCTGCTGCACAACGGCTTCTTTTGAACGTTTTTAAATCTTTATCTTCAATTAACAAATACGTCATTAAATCGCAGTGCTCCATCCAGGTGTGTGCTGCATTTCGAACCGCTTCGTCTTCTCTTGCAATGTGAAGGATTTTTGCCCAAAACCATTCCGAAGAATAAATTCCCCCAACGTATTTTGTTACGTCTTCTCCGCCCCAGCTTACTGCCAGTTCATTGATTTCGTTTGCTTCATTTATTGAAGTATGGTCTTTCCATAAAACCATCATCGCATTTGGGTTTTCTTCAAAACCTTTTGTCAATGCTAATGGCGTTCCGTCTTTTGTAACTGGAACCGGAGAAGATCCGGTAGTATCAATACAAATTCCTTTTACTAATGAAGGATCAACTTTACTTTCTTTAACTACATTTTGAATTGTAATTTCCAAACCTTCGATATGATCCAAAGGATGCTGGCGAAACTGATTTATAGAGGCGTCACAATATTGCTTGTTTTTCCATCTTTTGTAATGAGAAACATTGGATGCCAACTCCTGTCCATTTTCAGCGTCTATCAGCACCGCGCGAACAGAATCTGTTCCGTAGTCCAATCCTATTACATAATTTTTCATTCTATTTCTTTTTTAAAATATTGACAAATATAGAGATAATTATTTTATAAGTGTACAAAAAACACTTAACTTAAATTTCATAATTCATTTTTGCTATAAATGCATTAAAACAGCATTTTAGCTTTCATTCAAAAAACAAATGTTAACAATACATTTATTATACTGAAATTACTTCAACTTAATCTTTAAATCGTTATCAAAACGCACTTTAAAATCTTACCGAATTTTATTTTATTAAAGTTGATTTTTAATTTTTTGCCACAGATTAAAAAGATTCAAATGGATTTTTTTTAATCCTTTTAATCTGTGAAATCTCTGGCTTATTTGAAATCTGTTCCTTTGGAACTTTTACTGATTCTTATAATCTAACCAAACTTTCATTTTTCCAACTCCTCGGTTTGACCAGGAATAATATGGAATTGCTTTGAATTTTGAATTTTCAATCACATTCACTCCCTGCAATAAATCAGCTTCTTTTTTTACTTTGAAAGTATCCGAAGCGCTTATATTAATCTTATCGAACTTGTTTTTGTTATCAACTTCTTCAACAGCATAAACGATTGGACCATATTCCAGAGAAACTTTGTTTTTATTTGTTGCTACTTTAGAACTGGTCTGCACTTCCTGAACTTCCATCGGAAGATCTAAATTGATTTTATCTCCTTTTTTCCATTTTCTCGTAATGCTGAAATAACCATTTTCCGGCTGAATTGCTAAAGTTTCTCCATTTAAACTAACAGTCGCCTTTTGAACAGAAGCCTTTTTATAACTGTATAAATCTCCTGGCAAAACTTCATTTCTTGCCCAGCCCGGAACGCGTAGTTTAATTGTAAACTGACTTTCTTTTTTAGGGTTTACCGAAATAGCAATTTTACCGTTCCAAGGATAAGAAGTCTGTTGTGAAATCTGTAAATCTGTTTTTCCTAATTGGAAAGAAGCATTGTTTGATGCATATAAATTGACATACAAAACATCATTTGTTTTGGAATAAATCAATCCCGGAATTGAGGGAATAAAACGAATCAGATTGGTTGGACAGCAAGAACAGTCAAACCAGCTTTGTCTTGTACAAGAACCGCGATTTGACTTGTAAACACCGTCTGCTTCTAAAGCATTTGGATAGAAAAATTGTTTTCCGTCAAGCGAAATTCCCGAAATTAATCCGTTGTACATCGTTCTTTCGATAACATCAAAATACATGGACGCTCCGTACAAATTATGCAATCTGTGATTCCAATATACATCGCCAATTGCCGCACAAGTTTCGTTATAAGCCGTTAAGTTTGGCAGTTCATAATTTTCTCCAAAAGCTTCACCGTCATGTCTCGATCCAATGCCGCCAGTAATATACATTTTCTTGTTTACCATGTTGTCCCACAAAGTATTTACAGCGTTTTCATACGCTTTATCTTTTGTCAAAGCCGCAATATCCGTCATTCCTGCATACATATAAACTGCTCTTACGGCATGTCCGACAACTTCTTTTTGCTCCACTACCGGCATGTGATCCTGAGCATATTCTCCATACAATTTGTGATTGTTTGGATTTCCGCGATTGTCAAGATAATATTTTGCCAGTTTCAGATAATCTTCTTTTCCTGTAATCTGGTACAATTTCAATAATCCTGTTTCCACAATCTGATGCCCCGGAACGCCTTTTACCTGTCCCGGATTATCTCCAAAAGTACGAACGAGCATATCAGCGGCTTTTATGGCGATTTCAAGAAAATTAGTTTTTCCTGTTGCTTCATAATGCACAATTGCCGCTTCAATTAAATGTCCGGGATTGTACAATTCATGGCTAATTTGCAATGATTCCCAACGTTTCCCTTCAATTACAGGAACCCAGCTTGCAGGCGGTTTCGCCGGATTTATGGTTCTCCAGGTTGTAATATACCCATCTGGTTCCTGACCAATTTTTACAATGGCAATCATCGAATCCAGAACTCTTTCCAGTTTAGGATTTGGTGCACTGATTAAAGTATTCGAAGCACCTTCGATAATCTTATAAACATCGGTATCATCAAAAGGCATATCGCCTCTCACTTTTCCTGTTTTTTGTTTTCCTGCAATTAAAAAGTTCTCAAAGCGACCTTCTTCATCACATTTTTTGATGGCATATTCAATCGTGATTTCCTGCACTCTTTTTATAATAGGAAGCCAAAACGAATCGGTCAACTTTACATTTTGAATATTTACTGGTTCTATTTGATATCCTGCTTTTAAAACAGAAGTTTTATCACTTTGCACAGCCTGATTTTTGGTTTCTTTACAGGAAACCAATATCAAAAGCGCCAGACAAATACTTAATAAAGAATAATGGTATTTTTTCATGATGCTACATTATTTTCCTTCCAAAACCAAAACAGAGAAAGGCGGCAATGTGATTTCCAATTTTCCTTTTTTGTTTTCAAAACCTTTAAAAGCAACAGGAATAATTTTGTTTGGGTTTTCGAAAGAATTATAGTCTTGCAGTTTTGAAGCTGTAATGATATTTCCCGTAAAGTTTTTTACGCCTAAGTCTTTTACATCAATTTCGATTTTATTCTTATTTACCGCATCAACATTCACCAAAGAAATATGAACCGAACCGCTTTGATCTTTTGATACAGAAGCCGAAACCGCCGGAATTGTTTGTCCGTCGAAAGTATATGATGGTGATTTAAAATCTATCGGAAGTAATTTAGCATCCTGATGCACGCTGTACATTTTCATGACATGATAGGTTGGTGTAGTAATCATTTTGGCTTTATCAGTCAGGATTACCGCCTGAAGCACATTCACACACTGCGCCAAATTGGCCATACGAACACGATCTGCGTGATTATTGAATATATTTAATGTTGCTCCGGCTAAAACAGCATCTCTCATAGTATTCTGCTGATATAGGAAACCCGGATTTGTCCCTTTCTGCACTTCGTACCATCCTCCCCATTCGTCTACAATCATCGCCACTTTTTTCTCCGGATCGTATTTATCCATAATAGCCGCGTGTTTGGTAACCAATTCTTCCATTTTTAAAGCAGACTGCATGGTTTCGAAATATTGCTTTTCGCTGAAATCAACATCAGAACCTTTTTTGTCCCAATTGATTACAGCATAATGATGAACACCTAATCCGCCGAGCATATTTCGTGGAATATTTTTCATTAAAACTTCTGTCCAGTTATAATCTGAACTATTAGAGCCGGAAGCAATTCTTGTAATACCTCCCGAATTGCTCCAATCTGACATGAAAGTGGCAAATTTGCGATATTCATTAGCATAATAGTCGGCAGTCATATTTCCTCCGCAACCCCATGCTTCATTTCCAATTCCCCAATATTTTACTTTCCAAGGCTCTGTTCTTCCATTTTTTCTACGCAAATCACTCATTGGACTTTTACCTCCAAAATTGGTATACTGAACCCAGTCTGCTAGTTCCTGAACTGTTCCGCTTCCTACATTTCCTGATAAATACGGTTCAGCTCCTAATAGTTCACACATATTTAAAAAATCATGCGTTCCAAAACTATTGTCTTCTGTAACACCTCCCCACCATTGGTTTACAATTGTCGGACGCTGTTCTTTTGGTCCAATTCCATCTTTCCAGTGATAAGTATCCGCGAAGCAACCGCCCGGCCATCTTAAATTCGGAATTTTTAAATCTTTTAATGCCTGGATAATGTCATTTCGAACTCCATTTGTATTTGGAATTTTTGAAGTGTCTCCAACAAAAAATCCTCCGTAAATACAATGCCCTAAATGTTCAGCAAAATGACCATAGATATTTTTATTAATAGTCGGTGCCGAAGCGTCATTTTTTATCGTAATGGTTACGGATTCTTTTTGGGCACTTACTGATTGCAGACACAAGGCTGCAAACAGCAGTAAAAATGGTTTTTTCATAGATTTTGTGGTTTTTTGGAACCTAAAATAAATATGGTGGTTTCATATTTCTTCAGGATTTTGGTTTGTTTAGATTAATAAGTGTCTGTTTGACATTTGTAAATTTAAATAAAAAAAAGTCAGGTAAAAAAATTAAATTCCCAAAACAACTGGTTGCAAAAAGCAGATTTATCAACTGAAATTCAAAAAACGGGCATAAACAAAGGGCTGTTACAAGATTTACAAAAAGTTAAGAAACTTGAAAAACTTACAAAAACCTTGATTTCTCTAGGTTTTGTAACAACAGCTAAAATTTATTTGAATTCTGAGCATGAAATAATGATCCTCAAATTTATTCTCTTTTAAAAATGTTTCTACCTTTGGCTCGTAATTTTGATAGAAAATGAGGAAGAATTCTGAAAAAAATGTTCTTTTTTCATTACTTAAAATCAATAACAAAACTTCTTTTTGCAACATTTTTAACATAAGTGTAAAAACAACATTAATAAATTATGAAACGTTTTAAGAAGTTCATATATTTACAATCCAAATTAATTATATATGTTAAACAGCTATAGTTCTGCCGATAAAGTGTTACTGGCAGTAGACTGCATCATTTTTGGATTTGATAATGAAGGTTTGAAAATCCTTTTGATCCAAAGAGATTTTGAGCCCGAAAAAGGTAAATGGTCCCTGATTGGAGGTTTCTTAAAACGCGACGAAGTTTTAGATGCCGCGGCTACCAGAATCTTAAATACCTACACAGGTCTGAACGATATTTATATGGAGCAATTGTATGCCTATAGCGAAATCGACCGTGATCCTGTAGAAAGAACCGTTTCGGTTTCTTATTTTGCTTTAATTAATATCGAAAACCATAATGCCGAACTGATTCAGAATTACCATGCAGAATGGTTCCCGATTAACGATGCGCCAAACTTGATTTTTGACCACAACGAAATGGTTCAAAATGCTATTAAGAGACTTCGCTATAAAACGTCTGTAAAACCAATCGGCTTTGAATTGCTTCCTGAAAAATTCACGATGCGTCAGCTTTTAGAATTGTATGAAGCTATTTTGAGCAAAGAATTGGACAAGCGAAATTTCATCAGTAAAATCAATTCGCTTGATATTTTAAATAAACTAGACGAAAAAGACATGCAGTCTTCCCGAAAAGGTTCTTATTTATATACTTTTAATAAAGAGAAATACGAAGAAAAACTGCAAAATAACTTTGCACTTAATTTATAAGAACTTTATTTTTTCTCTCGCAGATTTAGGAGATTTAGCTGATCAATTATCAAAAAAAACTGCTAAATCTGCGGGAGAAATTTATAAAGAGTTCCTCAATATAAGAGCCGATTTATTTTCTATTTGCTCTTTTATTCCTTTTAGAACGATATCGGCCAAAATTTTTCCCATCATTTCAAAATTGGTTGAAATTGTGGTAATTCCGTTTGCAGCAATTTTCTTTAACGGTGTTTCATTATATGAGATAATTCCAAAATCTTCTCCCAATTTTAATTTTCTTCCCATCGCATTTTCAATAACCAGAAGTAAATCTCGATCGTGAGGAATGATATACAAATCTCCCAAAGCGATAGTTTGATTGCTGAAATCAGAAACAATTTCGTAATCAAAACCATAATCCTGACAGAAAGATTCGAAACCAATTTTCATTCCTGGTGGTTCTCTAAAACCCGGAAAAATCAAAATCAGTTTTTTATATTTTGATAATCTCGATTTGCCTTTCATTAAACCTTCATAAATATCTTTTTGATGATTTTGATAAATTGCCGGAAATATTTTCAAGTCCGAATTCGTCTGATCCAAAATTATCACATCATTCACTGGTAGGGTTTTTATCGAATCGACTATATCGTTTAAGTTCGTCGGCATCAAAATATATTTGGTGTAATTTCCATTGCTGTCATTGATCAGTTTTTTAAAAACCTGAACATTGAAATGATGAAAGAAAATATCAACCTGAACATTTTTTCCAATATTTTTCAGAAACGAATTATAAATATCTTCTTTAAAAATATTCAACTCATCAAAAAGCAGGAAAATCTTCTGAGTTATAGTGATTTCAATGCTTTTAACGTAATATCCTTTTCCCGGAATGGCATAAATAATTCCTCTTTTCTTCAATTCGTCGTACGCCAAAAGGACTGTATCGCGAGACAAAGAGAACGCCAAACAGACTTTATTTACCGACGGAAGACGATCTCCTTTAACTAAAATTCCCTCTTCAATAGCTTTTTCTATTGAAAGAATTATCTGCTTATATTTTGGAAGACCAATATTATTTTGGATTGAAATGATGTTCATAAATAAAGTCATTTTGACTATTAATATTAAAAACTGGTAGGTACTGGTATGCAAATATACAGAATGTTTCTATTTTTGGATTTCATTATTGGTAAAAATTATATGGAAATAAAACACATATCACATTTAAAAGACGCTCATAATTGCAAATTGTTCGGTTTAATGCCTAATAAAGATGAAATTTATTCATTTGATTTAGTGAATAAAAACGGAATGAAAGTTCAAATCATCAATTATGGTGCAACTGTAACTTCAATCCAGATTCCAGTTGATGGAAAATTAACCGACGTTGTATTAGGGTTTGATAATCTGGAATCGTATTTAGAATCGTATAATTTACCAAGTGCTCCTTATTTTGGAACAACGGTTGGCCGTTATGCCGGTCGTATTCATAATGCCACTTTTAGTCTGAATGATAAAAAATTTCAGCTTGACGGAAATAATAATGGAAATACGCTTCACGGCGGACCAATGGGATTTGGAAGAAAAACGTGGAGTGTGACTGATGCCAAAACCGGTGAAAATCCGTCTATTACTTTTGGCCTTCTAAGTGAACATTTAGATGAAAATTTTCCTGGCGAAATGACGGTTTATCTGACTTATACTTTAACAGAAGAAAACGAATTAAAATTAGATTATAAAGCAACGTCAACAGAAGATACGATTATTAATTTAACGCATCACAGTTATTTTAATCTTGACGGACATGATGGAAATGTTCTGGAACAGCAGATGTTTATCAAATCGGCTAAAATGCTGGAAACGAATTCAGATAATATTCCAACAGGAGATTTTACTGATTTAACCGATCATGATTTTGATTTCAGAACTACTAAAAACTGTCCGTTTCCAATTGACAATTCTTTTGTAGTCAATTCTAAAACCGAAATCGTAGCACAATTAATCAGTTTAAAAAATAAACTGAGAATGAATGTTTATACCGATCAGCCAAGTGTACATATATATGTAGGCGGAAATTGTTTCGGAAAACTAAAAGGAAAAGAAAACGTCGATTACAACGCACAAAGCGGTATTTGCTTTGAAACACAAAATTTTCCGGATGCACCAAATCAGACACATTTTCCAAATGCTGTTTTGAAAAAAGGAGAACAATATGCTCAAAAAACAGTGTACCAATTTGAAACCTTAAACTAACTATTTACCCAATACAATTACAACAACTATAATGAATGATATTTTAATACAAAATACCGTTGCTTTTTTTGAGAAATCTTTTGGATCTTCTCCACAGAAAACGGTACTTTCTCCGGGAAGAATCAATATTATCGGAGAACATATTGACTACAATGACGGTTATGTTTTACCAGCTGCAATTGATAAAGTAATTTGTTTTGCTTTTGAAAAAAACAATACCAATACCTCTAAAATAATAGCTATCGACTTAAATGAAGAGTTTGAAATCGACTTAACTCAGGAAGTAAAACTGAGTGATGTGGTTTGGACGAATTATATTCGAGGCGTAATCAAACAACTGCAGGATAACGGATTCACTTTTGAAGGTTTCAACTGTGTTTTCAGCAGTAATATTCCGGTTGGTTCCGGATTATCGTCTTCTGCGGCTTTAGAATGCGGAATGATTTTCGGGATCAAATCTCTTTTTGATTTAAAAATTGAGAAAGTAGATATTTCTTTATTAGGACAAAAAGCAGAACACTGGGTTGGGATCAACTGCGGTATTATGGATCAGTTTTCGAGCGTTCACGGTTTAGAAAACAAAGTAATCAAATTAGACTGCAACACTTTAGATTTTGAATATCACAATGCCGACTTTAAAGACTATTCTTTGATTTTATTGGATTCTAACGTAAAACATTCATTGTTCACATCAGAATACAACACTAGAAGAATTGAGTGTGAAGAAGGTTTAGCAATCATAAAAAACCATTTTCCGGAAGTAAAAAGTTTTAGAGATGCTACCGAAGAACAAGTTTTGAGTTTGAAAGATAAAATGACCGAAAAAGTATTCAGCAGAGTTCATTTTGTTGTAAAAGAAATCAACCGTGTTATCAAAGCCTGCGAAGCTTTAGATCAGGGAAATATTGAACTTTTAGGAGAATTGCTTTTTGAAACACACTACGGTTTATCGCAAGAATATGAAGTAAGCTGCGAAGAATTAGATTTCCTTGTCGATACTGCAAAAGAAGACGATGCTATTATTGGTTCCCGACTTATGGGAGGCGGTTTCGGAGGATGTACCATTAATTTAGTTAAAAAAGGTCACGAAAATGAAGTTAAAAGTAAATTTTCGAAACTTTATTTAGATACATTTGGAATTGAATTAAAATTCTATGATGTAAAAATCTCAAACGGAACAACACTACTTTAATACCCAACACAACTACAATGAAAAATTTTGACATTAATGAAGATCCGCACAGACGCTTCAACCCATTAATCAACGAATGGGTGCTGGTTTCACCTCATCGTGCAAAACGCCCTTGGCAGGGACAAAACGAAACAATTTCGACAGAAGAACTTCCAAAATACGACCCAACTTGTTATTTATGTCCTGGAAATGTTCGTGCAAACGGAATGCATAATCCGGCATACGAAAGCAGCTTTGTTTTTGAAAATGATTTTGCTGCTATGAAACAGGATGAAATTATTTTTGAAGAAGATATCAAACATACTTTCTTTAAAGCAAAACCGGAGCAGGGAATTTCACGCGTGGTGTGCTTTTCACCAAGACACGATTTGACTTTACCGGAAATGGATGTTGAAGGAATTGAAACGATTATCAAAACCTGGCAAAGAGAATACACCGATTTAGGTAACATCAAATATATCAATCACGTTCAGATTTTTGAAAATAAAGGAAGTGTAATGGGTTGCAGCAATCCGCATCCACACGGACAAATCTGGGCTCAGTCTTCTCTTCCTACTCAGGTCGAAAAAACGCATAACAGTTTAAAATCGTACTACGATAAAAACAAAAGAACTCTTTTGGAAGATTATGTTCAGGCAGAATTAAAAGCAGAAAGCCGTATTGTAATCGAAAATGATCATTTTGTTGCATTGGTTCCATTCTGGGCAATCTGGCCTTACGAAACGATGATTGTGAGCAAAAGGGCAATAAGTAAAATTACCGATTTTACTGCCGAAGAAAGCACTGCTTTTGCTAAAATACTAAAACAGTTAACGACTAAATACGACAATTTATTTAATACTTCTTTCCCTTATTCATCAGGGATTCATCAGGCACCAACCGACGGATTACTTCATCCGGAATGGCATTTTCATATGCATTTTTACCCGCCTTTGTTAAGATCGGCAACCGTAAAAAAATTCATGGTGGGATACGAAATGTTAGGAGAATCACAGCGTGATATTACACCTGAAAAAAGTGCCGAAATTTTAAGACAACAATCGGAGGAACATTATAAGAACCTTGTAAAAGTGTAAGAAATATCGTTTTATTAAAGTCAGGAATGCAGAAATTTAACACAATACACCTCTTATAAATGTAAAAAACACATTTGCTGATGGTTGATTTCTAAATTTTTATTTTACATTTGGCTTCTGCTTTTATTTTCGCAAAAAAATAACAGAAATAAAACACATCTTGCATTTTTAACGAGATAAAATAAAACTGATTGTAAAACCAAATAAACAAACTTTACCCTATAATAATTATTTAAAATACTACTAACAATGAACCAAAACCTCGCTTTCGCAGATTATGCGGTTTTTATTATTTATTTTATCGTAGTCTCTGTCTACGGTTATACGGTTTACCGCAAACGTAAACAAGACGAACAAGATGCTAAAGCTTACTTTTTGGCTGAAGGAAATTTAACATGGTGGGCAATTGGAGCTTCTCTTATTGCTTCTAACATCTCTGCAGAACAATTCATCGGAATGAGCGGTGAAGGTTTCTTTTTAGGAATCGCTGTTGCTGCTTACGAATGGCTTGCTGCCATTGCCCTTATTATTGTGGCTGTGTGGTTTATCCCAGTATATCTTAAAAACAAGATTTACACAATGCCACAATTCTTAAAAACACGTTACAACGAATCTACTGCGTTGATTATGGCAGTTTTCTGGTTGTTTTTGTATGTTTTTGTAAACCTAACTTCTATTTTATATTTAGGAGCAGTTGCGATTAACGGTCTTGCAGGAGGAGAATATCTTCATGCTATTATGATTGGATTGGCTGTATTTGCTTTATTTATTTCTCTTGGAGGAATGAAAGTAGTGGCTTATACAGACGTTATTCAGGTTGCTGTATTAATTATTGGAGGTTTGGTAACTTCTTACATTGCCTTAACAACAGTGGCAGAAGCTTTTGGTGTTGGTCAAAACGCAATTGCCGGTTTCAAAGTTTTAATGCAGGAAGCTCCTGAGCACTTTAAAATGATTATTCCAAAACCAACTGCAACTTCTACACAACTTGAAATCGATAAGTATTTAACTTTCCCTGGATTGTTATCTTACGCTGCCGGTATCTGGATCATCAACTTGAACTACTGGGGATGTAACCAATACATCACGCAAAGAGCACTTGGAGCAGATTTACAAACGGCTCGTACAGGAATTTTATTTGCTGGTATGTTAAAATTATTAATGCCACTTATCGTAATGTTGCCTGGTATTGCTGCTTATGTTTTATACATGAAAGGAGAATTACCTCAATTAGTTGGAGGAAAAGACGGAGCTTATTCAGCAATATTAACATTCCTTCCAACAGGATTAAAAGGACTTTCTGTTGCTGCTTTAACGGCTGCAATCGTAGCTTCTTTGGCTGGAAAAGTAAACAGTATTTCTACAATCTATACATTAGATATTCATAAAAAATACATCCAAAAAGATGCTGGAGAAAAACAACAGGTAAATATCGGTAGACTTGCGGTTTTTGCTGCAATGCTATTAGCTGTTTTATTTACTTGGAATGACATTTTAGGAATCGGTGGTGTTGGTGGATTCACATACATCCAAAAATACACCGGATTCATTAGCCCTGGAGTTTTTGCTATGTTCTTCTTAGGTATGTTCTGGAAAAGAACGACTGGAACAGCTGCAATCGTTGGGGTAATCTTAGGATTCTTATTATCTGTTTTATTCAACGAATACGCTCCGGCTATATTTGGAAACGATACACTTTTATACACAGCTTACAATAATGGAAAAGGAGCTTTCGAAATTCCGTTCCATATCTGTATGGGATTATCATTCTTATTTACAATGATTGCAATGATCCTGATCAGTTTTGCTGGTCCAAAAGTAAACCCTAAAGCATTCGAGACTGAACCTGGAATGTTTAAAGTGCAGCCACAGACTACGGTTTTAATCGTAATTACATTACTGATTATTGTGGCTCTTTATGTTAAGTTCTGGTAATAAATTATCAGTTCTATTCTCTCTATTTTTACAGCTGTTGTTTGTCATGAACAACAGCTGTAAATTTTTATAAACTACCTATTAAAATATTAAACACATAGAGACATAGATTTGAACACATAGACTATGTGAATTTAAAATAAATGAAATGCCTTTTTTAGACAAAGAAAAACTATGATTCTATGTGTTTAAAAAATATATTAGCAATAAATTATAATCAATAAATCATGCAGTTATCATTAACCCAAAAAATCATTATCGTTACAGGAGGCGCAAAAGGAATCGGTTTAGGAATCGTTAAGGTTTTAGCCGAAGAAAATGCTATTCCGTTTATCGTTGGACGTAACGAAAATGACAACATCAAAGCCGTAGAAGAATTAAAAGCCATTGGAAAAGAAGCGCACCAAGTTGCCGCCGATTTGACAAAACCGGAAGACTGCAAAAAAGCCGTTGAAGCCGTAATCGCAAAATTCGGAAGAATTGACGGATTGGTAAACAATGCCGGCGTTAATGACGGTGTTGGACTAGAAAACGGAAATTATGAAGATTTCGCTGCTTCGCTTCACAAAAATTTAGTGCACTATTATTTAATGGCACAGCACGCTCTTCCGTATTTGAAAGAATCTAAAGGAGCCATTGTAAACATCGGTTCTAAAACTGCCGAAACCGGACAAGGCGGAACCTCAGCTTACGCCGCTTCAAACGGTGGAAGAAATGCTTTAACGAGAGAATGGGCGGTTGAATTATTGAAATACAGCATTCGTGTAAACGCCGTAATTGTGGCAGAATGTTACACGCCTCTTTACGAAACGTGGATCAATACTTTTGAAAACAAAGAAGAAAAACTCGCTGCAATTACCAAAAATATTCCGCTAGAAAACAGAATGACAACAGCAGAAGAAATCGCAAATATGGTAGTTTTCTTATTGTCTGAAAAATCAAGCCATACCACTGGACAGATTATTTATGTGGATGGTGGTTATACACATTTAGATCGTTCTATTTAATTTTTTTTAGCCACAGATTTAAAGTATTAAAAGGATTTTTTAGAGAAATCAGCTAAATCTGCGTGAAAAAAATAAACACATAGAAACATAGATTTTTAATCCATAAAAAGAGTAAAAAAAATCTAGATTTGAACACATAGAACTATGTGAATTTAGATAAATGAAATGCCTTTTTAGACAAAGAAAAACTATGATTCTATGTGTTTAAAATTTATGCCAAAGAGTAAAAATCCTTTTAATCTTTATAATCTGTGGCAAAACTAACCTTCGCATTATTTTTAAAATCAGAAGGCGTAATTCCTTTAACTTTTTTAAAGAGCTTATTAAAGTTCGAAGCCGTTTTATAACCGCATTCATACGCAATCTCAGACATGCTTTTATCCGTTTCCAACAACAATTTACAGGCATTCGAAATTCGGATTTCGTGTAGATAATCCACAAAATTTTTCTTTGTTTTTAACTTGAACATTCTACAAAAAGATGTTCTCGTCATATTGGCAACTGCGGCAATTTCTTCTAAGGAAATATTCTTTTTATAATTTTTATTGACATATTGAAAAACTTCGGAAAGCCGATCCACTTTTGAATCCTTCTGCATCAAAGAATAAATTTCATCATTAATATAAATCGTGTCCTGACTTTCAGAAAGAATAGACAAAATTTCAAAAAGTCCCACGATAACTTCAAAGTCTTTTTTAGAAACTAATTTCTCCAGTTTTTTCGCAATCTGTTTATTGGTTTTTCCGATAATCGAAATTCCTTTTCCTGCCTGAAGAAAAAGTTCGTTGATTTTTTGGGTTTCTTTTAACTCGTAAAAAGTCGGTCCGAAAATATCTTTATGAAAATATACAACAATCGAATTGGCTCTCAAATCCTCAATTCCCTGATAATATTTTTCATCATTCAGCCAAACGTGCGGAATATCCGAACCTAAAAAAACCATATCGCCAGGCTCAAACGGCATTACCGAATTTCCGATGATTCGCTTGCCGTAACTCTCTTTCACATAAACCAATTCCAGTTCCGGATGCGAATGAAACGGCGCCTGAAAAAATGGTTCAATACGATTTAGCACCGAAACTTTGGTGTTGAGATAAGACGTTATTTTAGTTTGTTCCAATTTCATACTGCAAAGATAATTAAAGATTAGATACGGATAATATCAGACTAATAAAGAATGTGTAAAAAGGCTAATTTTATTTTTCGTTAACTGCCCGAATTCTATACAAAATCAAAGGATTAAATTGTTATAAAACGAAAGCAGTGACATCAAAAAAAAGAAAAAAACAAACAACACAATGTTAGAGAATACAACAAAAAAACTGGTGGTAAAACTACATCCGGACGATAATGTATTGGTTGCCTTAACCGATCTTCAAAAAGGCGAAACCATTCATTTTGAAAATGAAACTTACGTTTTACAAGACCTTATCAAAGCCAAACATAAATTCTACATGCAGGATATGAAGCAGGGAGAAGAAGTAAATATGTACGGCGTTTTGGTTGGAAAAGTGCAAAACGATTTGGCAAAAGGAAGTTTAATGACGACCGAAAACCTAAAACATGCTGCAGATCCGTACGCTTACCGAAATGCTTCATACGAATGGAATGCGCCTGATGTTTCTAAGTTTGAAAACAGAACTTTTAAAGGTTACAAAAGAAAAGACGGACGCGTTGGAACGGCAAATTACTGGCTTTTTGTTCCAACTGTTTTTTGTGAAAACAGAAATCTGGACGTTATCAAAGAAGCATTGCACAAACAATTGGGTTATGCTGTAACGGACAAATACAACCAATTTACACATGAATTACTGGAAGGTTATTTGAACGGAAATGACATTAACGACATCAATATTGAATTAAATCCGACTCCAAAAAACAAACGTGTTTTTGAAAATGTGGATGGAATTAAATTCTTAAATCATCAAGGCGGTTGCGGTGGAACGCGTCAGGACGCTTCTACTTTGAGCGCTTTACTGGCTTCTTATGCGAATCATCCAAATGTTGGAGGAATCACGCTTTTGAGTTTAGGATGCCAGCATTTACAAGTTCAGGATTTTGTAAATGATGTAAAAAGACAAAACCCGGAATTTGATAAGCCATTGTTTATTTTTGAACAGCAACAAACAGAAAGCGAAGAAGTTCTGATTACCAATGCCATCAAAAAAACGTTTGAAGGTTTAATCGAAATCAATAAATATGAAAGAACTGATGCGCCTTTAAGTGATTTATGTATTGGAGTAAAATGTGGCGGAAGTGATGGTTTCAGTGGTGTTTCTGCAAATCCTGCTGTGGGTTACACTTCTGATTTAGTCGTAGCTTTAGGCGGAAAAATTCTTTTGGCTGAATTCCCTGAATTATGCGGTGCCGAGCAGAATTTAATCGACAGATGTATCACAGAAGATAAAGCTCGAAAATTCATCGATTTAATGGAATCTTATGATGAACTGGCGCATAAAGTAGGTTCTGGTTTCCATATGAATCCTTCTCCGGGAAACATCAAAGACGGATTAATTACAGACGCCATCAAAAGTGCTGGAGCGGCCAAAAAAGGCGGAACATCTCCTGTTGTTGATGTTTTGGATTATACTGAATTGGTTACAAAACCAGGTTTAAGTTTAGTTTGTACTCCTGGAAATGATGTTGAAGCAACAACTGGAAAAGCGGCTTCTGGAGCAACTTTAATTTTGTTTACAACTGGATTGGGAACTCCGACAGGAAACCCGGTTTGTCCAGTAATTAAAGTAGCAACAAACTCTGTTTTGGCAACCCGAATGAAAGATATTATCGATATTGACTGCGGCCCAATTATCAGCGGAGAAAAGTCTATTGAAGAAATGGGCGAAGAAATTTTGGAATACTGTATCAAAGCGGCAAGCGGCGAAATTATTCCAAAAGCAGTACAATTAAACCAAGACGATTTTATTCCGTGGAAACGCGGCGTATCTTTGTAAAAGACTCAATTAAAAATAACTTTAAAAAAATTATATCAAATGTTTTCATTACAAAATAAAAAAGCAATTATCACTGGAGGTGGAAGCGGAATTGGAAGAGCGATTTCGGTTTTATTTGCAAAACAAGGTGCAGAAGTTCACGTTTTAGAATTAACAGAAGAAAGTGCAAAAGAAACCGTTGAAGAAATCAAATCAGCTGGAGGAAATGTTTTTGCTCATGCCTGCGACGTTTCGAACCATGAACAAGTAAATTCAACTTTCCAAAAAATCGGAAATATTAATATTCTGGTAAACAATGCTGGAATTGCTCACGTTGGAAAAGTAGACACTACTTCAGAATCTGATTTTGACCGAATCATGAATGTAAACGTAAAAGGAGTTTACAACTGCCTTCACGCTTCGATTCCGGCGCTAAGAAATTCTGGTGGAGGTGTCATTTTGAACTTGGCTTCAATCGCTTGCTGGGTTGGAATTCCCGATCGTTTTGCTTATTCTACAGCAAAAGGAGCGGTTATGGCAATGACTTTATCGGTTGCTAAAGATTATTTGAATGATAAAATCAGATGTAATTCTATATCTCCTGCGAGAGTTCACACGCCTTTTGTAGACGGATTTATTGCTAAAAATTATCCTGGAAAAGAAGAAGAAATTTTCGAAAAACTATCACAATCACAGCCAATCGGCCGTATGGGAAAACCAGAAGAAATTGCCACTTTAGCTTTATTCTTATGCAGCGACGAATCATCTTTCATCACCGGTTCTGACTACCCAATTGATGGTGGTTTTATTAAATTAAATAACTAAAATTTTTCTTTAGCCACAGATTTAAAGGATTAAAATGATTTAAAAAAATCTGCTCGATCTGCTAAATCTACGTGCAAAAAAATAAGCCACGACCCGAGCGATAGCGAATAGGCGAAGCAATTCACGAATTTCCACAAATTTTAATTCGAGAAAATTTGTGCAATTCGTGGCAAAAAAAATTAAGCACAGTTTTAAAAATCATTTTAATCCTTTAAATCTGTGGCAAAAAACAATACACATTACTAAAAAATTAAAATATGAAACTTATTAGATTCGGAGAAGAAGGAAAGGAAAAACCAGGAGTTTTACTAAATGAAAAAAGATATGATGTTTCGTCTATCGTTACAGATTACAACGAAGCTTTTTTTGAAAATGACGGTTTAGCAAAATTAGAAGAAGCTTTAAAAAATAATCCAGCATTGCCAGAAGTAAGCGATTCAGTTCGTTTAGGTTCACCAGTGGCACGCCCTTCAAAAATTATCTGCATCGGATTAAATTATGTAGATCACTGCGAAGAAACCGGCGCTGCAATTCCGGAAGAACCAATTATTTTCTTTAAATCTACGACTTCTTTATGCGGGCCAAATGATAATTTGATTATCCCAAAAAACAGCGAAAAAACAGACTGGGAAGTTGAACTAGCTTTTGTTGTAGGTAAAAAAGCAAGCTACGTTTCTGAAGAAGATGCACCAAACTACATTGCAGGATATTGCCTTTTGAATGATTATAGCGAAAGAGCATTCCAAATCGAGCGTGGTGGACAATGGGCAAAAGGAAAAGGTTCTGACACCTTCGCTCCTCTTGGGCCAATTATGGCAACTCCAGACGAAGTTGGTGATGTAAATAATTTAAAAATGTGGCTTACTGTAAACGGAAAAACTTTCCAAAACAGTAATACTTCGAACTTGATTTTTAAAATTCCATTCTTAGTGCATTATTTAAGTCAGTTTATGACATTGCTTCCTGGCGACGTTATCAGTACAGGAACACCTCCAGGAGTTGGATTAGGAATTAAACCAGATCCAATTTACATTAAAGCAGGTGACGTAATCGAATTAGGAATTGAAGGTTTAGGTACTAGCAAACAAACTGCTGTAGCTTACCAAGGATAAATTTCAGATTATGGCAACTCAAAAATTCTATCTGGCTTTAGACTTAAAAGACGATGCAGATTTAATTGCAGAATACAAAGAACTGCATGAAAATGTATGGCCGGAAATTAAAAAAAGCATTCAGGATTCCGGAATTGAAGTTCTGGATATTTACTGCACAGGAAACCGATTGTTCATGATTATCGAAGCAGATGCCGATTTTACTTTCGAAATGAAAGATCAGGCTGACGCTGCAAACGAGAAAGTTCAGGAATGGGAAACTTTAATGTGGAAATTCCAACAAGCTTTACCTTGGGCAAAACCGGGACAAAAATGGATTTTAATGGATAAGATTTTTGGATTGTAATATTCTAATCTTATCGCAAATCATAAAAAAGAGGATTCTAAATTGGAATCCTCTTTTTGTTTTTAAAATAAAATAACAATATTATTTTAACATGAAATAAATTATATATTCGTCCTTTTGACTATTTTAGTCGTGTAAAAATCAACCTTAATTAACCAATAAATGAAAAAATTAATTATCGCATGCTTCTTTATTTCGGGAGCAATGTTCGCTCAGGACATGAATGTTGTTCAGGGAAAATTTGACTTTTTAAAAGACCAGAAGGAAATCAATACTGTATTTGATTATAGTGATTTTACTATGATGAAAGAAAAAAAGTCTGAAGCACAATATGTAAAAGAACACAAAGCTGATCTTGATGAAAAAGCAAAAGGAAACGGGAACATCTGGGAAAAAAAATGGATAAATGCCAAAGACCAAATCTGGACTCCTAAATTTTTAGAAATTGCTAATATCGTTTTAACGAAAGAGAAAAAAGATTTAAACTTTCAGGAAGGTTTAAATACTCCTTATACTTTAATTGTAAAAGCAGTATGGATTTATCCGGGTTGGGACGCAGGAATTATGAAACAGCCTGCAAAAGTAACAACCAATTTAAAATTTGTTGAAACAGCAAATAAATCAAATGTGTTGTTGGAAATTACCAGTGACGAAGCTCCGGGAGACCAATGGGGAAGCAACTTTAGCAACGAAACCAGAATTGGAGAAGGATTTGCTAAAACGGCAAAAACAATGTCTAAACTGATTGCTAAAAAAACTAAATAAGAACATCATTTTATATTCCGTAGGAATATTTCGTTGGTAAAGCCCTGAATCATTCAGGGCTTTGTTCTTTTTGCATATTCAGTAAATACGCCATATTCGCAATTACGTGATCGTGTTTCTTGACAAACGAATTTTCTTCGTTCCAGACATAACCTGCTAAAACAGCACATATTTTTTCTTTTACTTCTGGGTTTTCCGGCTGATGGAAAAACAAAGTCTGTAAATTTCCTGTGTACCATTCTTGTACATAAGTGGTGAAAACAGCAATGCCGCGTTTCATGTATTGTGTAAATTCCACTTCCCAATCAACAGGAATTCCTTGTGATTCTTTTAAGTATAATTTTGCCGCCAGCATTCCGGATTCCGTTGCAAAAGCTACTCCTGATGAGAAAACCGGATCTAAGAATTCTGAACTGTTTCCTGTTAACGCAAAACCATCGCCATACATTCTTTTTACGGCTCTTGAGTAGTTTTCTAATTTAACCGGCTCAAATAAAAATTCTGTTCCGGCAAATCTTTTAATATAATAATCTGATTTCTGAATAGCATTTCGTAAAGCCTCCGCATTATCTTTATTTTCAGAAAGCGAATTGATAAAATCAGTTGGCCCAACAACTCCTAAACTGGTATTTCCGTTAGAAAACGGAATTACCCAAAGCCAGACTTCTGTTTCCAGAATATCAAAAGAAATTTGAGTTCCCTCTACACCTTCTTCTCTGTTTATATCTTTTACATGCGTAAAAATAGAAGAATGCGGATCTAATTTTGAAGGCGTATCCAAATCTAAAAGTCTTGGTAAAACACGTCCGTATCCGCTTGAATCGATGATAAATTTAGCGTGAATTTCTTTCAGATTTCCGTCTTTGTCTTTTACAATAGTTTTTGAGTTTTTTCCTTCAAAAGAAACCTCTAAAACTTCTGTTTCAAATTCCAAATCGATTCCTTTACGTACAATTTCCTGTGCCATTGTATTATCGAAATCAGCACGAGGAACCTGCCAGGTCCAATCCCAGCCTTCTCCAAATTTTACACTGAAATCAAAATTGCAGATTTCTTCTCCTCTAATAAAACGAGCGCCTAATTTTTTCTCGAAGTTCATGGCATCAAGCGCATCAAACAATTCTGCTTCAGCAAAATGATCCATAACACGCGGAATAAGGCTTTCGCCAACAACAAGTCTCGGGAACTTTTGTTTTTCTACTACTTTAACCTTAACATTGTTTTTAAAAAGATATGATGCCGAAACACATCCGGATGGTCCTGCACCAATCACTAAAACATCAACAAACTCCTTTGTCATATTAGAATTATTATCATTAATTAACCTACATTTGCCATCATCAAAATAACTACAATTATTTTGATAAATAAAATTAAATTAGCGCAACCAAAATCGATTTGATGAATACAATAAATGAATATTTAAGTTTAGCAGAATTTGAAGCCATAATCTTTGGAAAAAACAAAGTTGCCATAAGCGATGTGGTCTTAAATCGAGTAAACGAAAGTTTTAATTTCCTGAAAGAATTCTCAGGAAACAAAGTAATCTACGGAGTAAATACTGGCTTTGGTCCAATGGCTCAATATAGAATTAAAGAGTCTGATCAAATTCAGTTACAGTATAATTTAATTAGAAGCCACTCTTCCGGAACAGGAAAACCTTTAAATCCAGAATGTGCAAAAGCAGCTATTTTAGCAAGATTAAATACACTTTCTTTAGGAAATTCAGGAGTTCATCCTTCTGTTATTCATTTAATGGCAGAATTAATCAATAGAGATATTACGCCTTTAATTTTTGAACACGGCGGTGTTGGAGCAAGTGGAGATTTAGTTCAGTTATCACATTTAGCTTTAGTCTTAATTGGTGAAGGTGAAGTTTTTTATAAAGGAGAAAGACGCGCAACGGCTGAAGTTTTTGAAATCGAAGGATTAAAACCAATTCAGGTAGAAATTAGAGAAGGTCTGGCATTGATCAACGGAACTTCTGTAATGACAGGAATTGGTGTTGTAAATGTTCATTATGCTCAAAAATTATTAGACTGGTCATTAAAAGCTTCTTGTGCAATCAACGAATTGGTACAGGCATATGACGATCATTTTTCTCAGGAATTAAATCAAACGAAACGCCATAAAGGACAACAGGAAGTGGCGGAAAGAATGAGAACAAATCTTTCTGACAGTACTTTAATCCGTAAAAGAGAAGACCATTTATATTCTGGAGAAAACACAGAAGAAATCTTCAAAGAAAAAGTTCAGGAATATTATTCATTAAGATGCGTTCCTCAAATTTTGGGGCCTGTTTTAGAAACTATAAATAATGTAGCTTCTATTTTGGAAGACGAATTTAACTCTGCAAACGATAACCCAATTATCGACGTAAAAAATCAGCACGTTTACCACGGAGGAAATTTCCACGGAGATTATATTTCGCTTGAAATGGATAAACTGAAAATCGTTATCACTAAATTAACGATGCTGGCAGAGCGTCAATTGAATTATTTATTGAATTCAAAAATTAACGAATTGCTTCCTCCATTTGTAAACTTAGGAACTTTAGGATTTAACTTTGGAATGCAGGGCGTTCAGTTCGTTGCTACATCAACAACTGCAGAAAGTCAGACATTATCTAACCCAATGTATGTGCACAGTATTCCAAACAACAATGACAATCAGGACATTGTGAGTATGGGAACAAATGCTGCCGTGATGACTGCTAAAGTAATCGAAAACTCTTTTGAAGTTTTAGCAATCGAATTAATCACAATCGCTCAGGCAATTGATTATTTAGACCAAAAAGGTAAAATTTCATCGGTTACTAAAAAATGGTACGAAGATATCCGAAATATAATTCCAACATTTAAAGAAGATCAGGTAATGTATCCTTTTGTCCAAAAGGTAAAAGATTATTTGATCAACAGTTAGAAATTGACATACAAGATAGGCCCCAAAAAAGTTTTAGTTTTTTAATCGTTAAACATTGAATTTTTAAAATCATGAAAAAGACACTTATTTTTTTACTGCTGGTAAGTATTCAATTTGTTAATAGTCAGGAATTGGCATTAGTTAAAAAGAACTCCAAAATTGGATATCTTTCTAAAGACGGATCTTTTAAAATCGAACCACAATACAAATCGGCCAGAAGTTTTTCTGAAGGTTTGGCTGCTGTAGAAAATGGCGGAAAATGGGGATTTATCGATACGAAAGGAACTTGGGTTATTCCAGCCGACTTTAAAGATGCGAAAGATTTTAACAACGGAATTGCAGTTGTACAAAAAGATAAAGAGTGGGTTTATATCAATACAAAAGGTGAAATTCAAAAAGCTCCTGCTACTGAAAAAGTTTTTGATTTTAATGATGGAGTTGCTTTTATCAGACAAAACAATAAAGTCGGTTTAATTAACAACAAAATGACTGTTGTTCTGGAACCAAAATACGATCAGATCAAGCCTTTTGAAAATGGATATGCGAGAGTAGAATTAAATAAAAACTGGGGAATTATCAATACGGAAGGAAAAGAACTGGTTGAACCTGCTTATGCCGAAATTGGAAATTATTTTAAAGGAACTACCTGGGCCAGAAAAGACAAAACTTTTGGATTAGTAAGCGGCGGGAAATTTATTCCGGTTGATGGAGCTGAAAAAATCTGGGATTTCGAAACTCAGGATTTAACTTATGCCAAAAAGAACGGAAAAATTGGTTATATTGATTTAAAAGGAAATTGGGCAATTCTTCCTATTTATGATAAAGGAAAAGCGTTCTCAAAAAATCTGGCGCCCGTTTTAGTTGGAAAAAAATGGGGGTTTATCAATCCGGAAGGAAAATTTGTTATTGAACCAACTTACAGCGATGCAGAAGTTTTCAGTACAAACGGTTTAGCTCCGGTAAAAGAAAGCAACTGGGGATTCATTAACGAATCTGGAAAATTGGTCATTCCAACACAATACGGTATTACTACAAATGCAATTATTGCGATGTTTACACAACAAGATAAAGGATTTATCAGTGGCGTAGCAAGAGTAAAAAACGAAGGGAAATGGGGATTTCTTAAACCGGATGGGACAGTTTTAGCCAACCAATGGTTTGAAAACGCTGAATTGTTTTCGAAATCTGAAAAACCACAACCTGTCGCAGCTCCGACAGAAGCACCAAAACAAGAAACAAAAACAAGCAAACCAGCTGCGAAATCGACACCGAAACCGGCAGCTAAGAAAAAGAAATAAATTTCACTTATGAAGTGTGTATTAGTAACAGGCGGTTCGAGAGGAATCGGAAGTGCTATTTGTAAAAAATTAGCCGTAGAATCCGATTATCATATTCTGATTAATTATCATTCGAATAAAACAGCTGCCGAAGAAACATTACAAGAAATTCAAAAATTAGGTGCAACAGGAGAAATTCTAGGTTTTGATGTTGCCGATTTTGATCAAGTACAAAACGTTCTTACGCAATGGCAGGAAGCCAATCCTGAAAAATTGGTAGAAGCGATTGTAAATAATGCCGGAATTACAAAAGATGGTCTTTTTATGTGGATGACACCACAGGATTGGAACAACGTGATGAATACAAGTGTAAACGGTTTTTTTAATGTAACGCAATTTTTTATTCAAAAAATGCTTCGTAACAAATACGGCCGAATTGTAAATATTGTTTCTGTTTCCGGATTAAAAGGAACTGCTGGACAAACCAATTATTCGGCTGCAAAAGGCGCTATTGTTGCTGCTACAAAAGCATTGGCACAAGAAGTGGCAAAACGAAATATTACAGTGAATGCTGTTGCTCCTGGTTTTATTAAAACAGATATGACAAGTGAACTGGACGAAAAAGAACTACTGAAACTGATTCCGGTAAATCGTTTTGGCGAAGCCGAAGAAGTTGCAGATTTGGTAAGCTTTTTGATTTCTAAAAAAGCAAGTTATATTACAGGAGAAATTATCAATATTAACGGCGGAATATATTCTTAAAATTTTTTAAAAACATAGAAACATAGATTTTTATGTATCAATAAAGAATACGTAAGAGAAATACATTTCTTTCACATAGAAAGCTATGTTTATTTAAAATAAGTGAAACGCCTTTTTTAAGTTTACAAAAACTATGTTTCTATGTGTTTAAAAAAACACTTTAAGGATAAAAAATTACTTTTGAAAGACGATGAATAGACGAGTTGTAATTACTGGAATGGGAATTTATTCTTGTATCGGAACTTCTTTAGACGAAGTAAAGGATTCTTTGTACCAAGGAAAATCTGGTATTCAGTTTGATTCTGAGCGAAAAGAATTTGGTTTTCAATCGGCCCTTACAGGAATGGTTCCGAAAGCTGATTTAAAAAATCTATTGACACGCAGACAGCGTATGAGCATCGGTGAAGAAACCGAGTATGCTTATATGGCTACTATTGAAGCATTAAAAAATGCTAATATTGACGATGCCTTTTTTGACGAACGTGAAGTAGGTATTATGTACGGAAATGATAGTGTTTCTAAAGCAATCATTGACGCTACAGATATTGTCCGCGAGAAAAAAGACACCGCTCTTATTGGTTCTGGTGCGATTTTCAAGTCGATGAATTCTACAGTTACCATGAATCTTTCTACTATTTTTAAACTTAGAGGAATCAATTTAACTGTAAGTGCAGCTTGTGCGAGCGGTTCACATTCTATTGGTTTAGCTTATTTTTTAATTAAAAGCGGTTTTCAGGACATCGTAATTACGGGCGGTGCTCAGGAAATTAACAAATATGCCATGAGCAGTTTTGACGGATTAGGTGTTTTTTCCAACAGAGAAAGCGATCCTGAAAAAGCATCAAGACCTTTCGATTCTGGTCGAGACGGATTAATTCCGAGTGGTGGCGGGGCTACTTTAATTTTGGAAAGTTATGAATCAGCCATCGCACGTGGCGCCAACATTATTGCCGAAATCGGCGGTTACGGATTTTCATCAAATGGTGGGCATATTTCTACTCCAAACGTTGAAGGACCTGCAACAGCTATGAAAAGAGCTCTTGATGATGCGCAATTACAAGCTTCAGACATTGAATATATAAATGCACATGCAACTTCAACTCCGGTTGGTGATGCAAACGAAGCCAAAGCGATTTTTGAAGTCTTTGGCGAAAAAAATCCGCCTGTAAGTTCTACCAAATCAATGACAGGCCACGAATGCTGGATGGCTGGAGCAAGTGAAATTATTTATTCTATCTTAATGATGCAGAACGATTTCATTGCACCAAACATCAATTTAGAAAATCCAGACGAAGATGCTTCAAAATTAAATTTAGTTAAAGTTACGTTAAACAAAAAATTTGACATATTTTTGTCCAATTCTTTCGGGTTTGGAGGAACCAACTCGGCGTTGGTGGTTAAAAAGTTTAAATTGAACGATGAATAAAGAAGAGATTATAGCAAAAATTAATGGTTTTTTAGTTGATGAATTTGAAGTTGATAATGACGACATTGAACCAAATGCTAATTTAAAAGATACGCTTGGATTAGATAGTTTAGATTATGTTGATTTAGTAGTTTCAATTGAATCTAACTTTGGCGTAAAACTAGTTGAAGCAGATTTTGTTGGAATTTCTGATTTCCAAAGTTTTTATGACCTTATTGAAACTAAAATAAAAGCCAAATCAGCTTAATGAGTCAATGGGATGGCAAATCAAAAGGAACTGTTTTAGGTTATAGAATATTCGTTTTTTTGATTAAAAAAGCGGGTGTTAAAGCTGCTTACGCCTTACTTTATTTCGTTGCTTCTTATTACTTTTTATTTTTAAAGAAAAGCAATCGTGCTATCTTTTATTATTTTAAAGAGAGGCTGCAGTATTCCTGGTTCAAATCTAAAAAAATGGTTTTCAAAAGTTACTACACTTTTGGACAAACCATTATTGATAAAGTTTCTATCTCAGCAGGAATGCGAAACAAATTCACTTATGAGTTTGACGGAATTGAAACCCTCAAAAAACTGCTTGCTGAAAAAAAAGGCGGTGTTTTAATTAGTGCCCATGTTGGTAATTTTGAAATTGCCGAGCACTTTTTGGGAGACATTGACCTCAATTTTCAAATCAATCTAGTTACAACAGATTTAGAACATTCTGCCATTAAGAATTACTTAGAGAGTGTTACGCAAAAACCGACCGTAAAATTCATCATTATCAAAGAAGATTTGTCTCATATTTTTGAGATCAACGCGGCTTTAGCCAATAACGAATTGGTTTGTTTTACAGGAGATCGTTATTTTGAAGGCACTAAATCTCTTTCTGAAAATCTTTTGGGCAAAGAAGCTAATTTTCCTGCCGGACCATTTTTAATTGCTTCAAGATTAAAAGTTCCTGTTGTTTTTGTATATGTAATGAAAGAGCCAAATCTTCATTATCATTTATTCGCTAGAGAAGCGACAGTAAAACACCGTGACGAAAAAGGTCTTCTGAAAGAATATGTAAACAGTGTAGAAAGTATTCTGCGACAATATCCTTTACAATGGTTTAACTATTTTGATTTTTGGAACGATTTAAAAGCATAATTTTTTTCTGTGAATTCTGAAGTTTTCGTTAATTATATTGTCAAAAAAGCACTTTTCTTAAATCATTTTTTAATTGCATCTTCAAAAATTTAAAAGAATGCAATTTCTAAAGCTGAGCGAAAATTTAGATCAATTAAACAAGAAAATTCGTTTAAATAAATTTACTTACTTTTGTCCGCAACCAAAGCAAGTAAACCATAATGAAAAATGTTCTCGTTATTTATTATTCTCAATCAGGGCAGCTGGAAACTATTGCAAAGCAAATTGCAAAACCGTTTTTAAAAGATGAGAATATAAAGGTAACTTTTCACGAAATACAATTAGAAAAGCCGTTTCCTTTTCCCTGGAATAAGGAATCTTTTTTTGATGCATTCCCGGAATCTTTTTTACAGATTCCGACAGCATTAAAACCAGTTCCGGAAGAAATTTTAAACACAAAATTTGATTTGATCCTTTTTCATTATCAGGTTTGGTATTTATCTCCTTCTATTCCTATCAATTCCTTTTTGAAAAGTGACGATGCCAAAAAACTATTAAATAATACTCCTGTTATTACCATCAGCGGTTCAAGAAACATGTGGATTATGGCTCAGGAAAAAATTAAAACCCTGCTGAAAGAAGCAAACGCTAAATTGGTTGGAAATGTAGCTTTGGTAGACCGCGTTGGAAACTTAATCAGCGTCATCACAATTGTAGAATGGATGTTTTCTGGAGTTAAGAAAAAATATTTAGGTATTTTTCCGCTTCCGGGAGTTTCAGATAAAGATATAGAAGAATCAAGTCAGTTTGGAGAAATTATGCTGGATTCTTTCAACAAGAATAATTTAAATGACTTGCAACCGAAGTTAGTAAACGCAGGTGCTGTAAAAATAAGTTCCTATTTAGTGACTGTCGATAAAACGGCAAATAAAATTTTCAATAAGTGGTCAAACATCATTTATAAAAATCAAAAAAAGCGAAAACAGTTGCTTAAAGTATTTAATATTTATTTATTCCTTGCGATATGGTTAATTTCACCAATAGTGTATATATTGCACCTTATTACCTATCCGCTTAAGTTAAAATCTATAAAAAAGCAAACTCAATATTATCAGGGAGTTTAGAAGACGAAATTTAAATTATGTTTGAAGTATATATTACAAAAGCTGCAAAATATTTGCCCAACGAAGCTGTTTCTAACGATGAAATGGAAGCCTATTTAGGTCTTATCAACGATACTGCATCAAAAGCAAGACGTATTATTTTGCGCAATAATAAAATTACAAGCCGATATTACGCTGTTGACAAAACAGGAAAAAGTACACACAGTAATGCCGAATTAACTAGAAATGCTATTCTTCCATTATTTGACGAAAATTTCACACCACAGGATTTAGAAGTACTTTCGTGCGGAACCTCAACTCCGGATATTTTTCTGCCTTCGCATGCCGCGATGGTACATGGTTTATTAAAAAATAAATCGGTAGAATTAAACTCTTCAACGGGAGTTTGCTGTGCCGGAATGAACTCTCTAAAATTTGGTTTTCTTTCAGTGCGTTCCGGAAATTCAAACAATGCAATCTGCACAGGATCTGAAAAAGTTTCGACTTGGCTGAATGCTCAAAAATACAATCACGAAGCAGAGAACTTAAAAAATCTTGAAGAACAGCCTATTATTGCTTTCAAAAAAGATTTCTTAAGATGGATGCTTTCAGACGGTGCCGGTGCTTTCTTATTAGAAAACAAACCACGTGGACCAATCTCCCTAAAAATCGAATGGATGGAAGCTTTTTCGTATGCTTACGAATTAGAGACTTGCATGTATGCAGGAGGAGATAAATTAGAAAATGGAGAAATCAAAGGCTGGAGCGATTATGCGCCGGAACAATGGTTGAACGAATCTGTTTTCTCTATTAAACAAGACGTAAAGTTATTAGATGAATTTATCCTGTCAAAAGGTGCGGAAAGCATGAAAGACGCAATGGATAAAAACAACATCAAATCAGAAGATATTACTTATTTCATTCCTCACGTTTCTTCTAATTTTTTTGTGGAAGGATTAAAAAAAGGATTAACGGAGAAAGGAATCGGAATGAGTGATGATAAATGGTTTATGAATCTTTCCCGAGTTGGAAATGTTGGTTCTGCCTCTATTTATCTTGCTTTAGAAGAATTAATGAATTCAGGGAATCTGAAAAAAGGAGATCATATCCTTTTATCAGTTCCGGAAAGCGGGAGATTTTCTTTCGCATATGCGTATTTAACGGTTTGCTAATGGAGACAATGGCGCTTTTAGAAAAAGAAATGGTCGAAAATTTACTGCCTCAAAAGTTTCCTTTTGTGATGGTCGACGCTATGCATTCTTATACCGAAACTTCTTTGGTTTCTGGTTTAAAAATTCAAAGTGAAAATATTTTCGTAGAAAACAATATTTTTCTGGAAGCAGGTTTAATTGAACACATGGCACAGTCTGTGGCATTGCATACAGGTTATCAATATTTTTTAAGAAACGAAATTGCTCCAACAGGTTATATCGGTTCTATTAAAGAAATTGAAATAAAAAAACTGCCTCAATTAAACGACAACATTCAATCTGAAGTAACTATTTTACAAGAGTTTGCTGGAATTACTTTAGTAAATATTGTGACGAAATTAAATAACGAAGAAATTGCAAACGGACAAATGAAAACCGTTTTAGCCAAATAATTATGATTTTGAAAACCGGAGTTGACATACAAAATTATTTACCACACCGAGCGCCAATGCTTATGGTGGATTTGATTTTGGATATTGATGCCAACTTCGTAGAAACCATCTTTTTGATAAAAGAAGACAATATTTTTGTACAAAATAATGTTTTTATCGAAGCGGGTTTAATTGAAAATACGGCGCAGACCTGTTCGTCTATTGTTGGAAAAAAATATTTTTTTGACGAAAACGGAACAGAAAATGAGAACGTAAATGTAATTGGATTTATAAGTGCCTTAAAAAATGTAAAAATTCATTCGCTGCCAAAAGTCGGCGATACTATAATTACCAAAGCAAATTTAGTTTCAAAATTCGCTGGCGACGATTACACTTTATGCACGATGAGCTGTCAAAGTTCAGTCGAAGACCAGATACTCCTAGAATGCGAAATTAATTTGTTCATTCAAAAAACAGTTACGGTTGAATAATACAAGAAAAATTATTCTACATCTCGTAATCCGAATCGGAATTCTGGTTCTTTTGTTTGGGTTGGTTTTCTTATTTTGGCATTTCACTTACGACCCTCATAAATATTGCGACGAAACCGGACACAGACATGTTGACGGCGGCTTGGGATTTTTTGTCCTTATATTTTTGATAACTCAAATGTTTTATTTGGGATTATTAATAGAAATGATTTATTTATTTGTAAAGAAACAACGAAACTTAGCTTTCGCAAATCTTGGATTTTTAATAATTAGTTTATGTATAGTTGCAATCTATATGTTTCTAATGAATTAAATTAGCAAAATGGAAAAAGATAAAGTACCACAAGACGCAAGTAACTTAACGAAAAATAACGTAAAAGAGCTTTTATATGCGACTGATGAAAACGGCGATTATACCACAACCTTAAGCACAGGCTGGGAACCAAAAACAATCGCACTTTCGAATTCAATCGATGAAATAAACGAACGCATTGCCGATGCAAAACAACAGGTTTTAAATGGCGAAGTAAGTCCGATTGTGTATTTTATGGAAGTCAATAAAATGGATCTTACTATTTTATCCAGCTATGTCGGATTCTGGAAATGGCGCGTAAAAAGACATTTTAAACCCAGCGTTTTTGCAACATTAAGCAATAAAATTTTGCAGAAATATGCTGATACTTTTGAAGTATCAATTGAAGAATTAAAAAACAGCATTACCCAATAAATGGAATTAACTTTCACACATCATCAGTCTGCTCATTGCGAGAATGGAGTAGCGTCAAATCTGCTAAAAAACAGCGGACTAAACATCAGCGAACCGATGGTTTTTGGTATTGGCTCAGGATTATTTTTTGTATATCTGCCTTTTATCAAAGTGAATTATGCACCAGCGATTAGTTACAGAACTTTGCCTGGACAGATTTTTAATAAAGTAGCCACACGTTTAAATTTAAAAATAAAAAGACAAAAATTTTCTTCTGTTTCAAACGCAAACAAAGCTTTAGATGAAAATTTAAAAAATAATATTCCAACCGGATTACAAGTTGGAGTTTACAACTTAAGTTATTTTCCGGATGAATATCGTTTCCATTTCAACGCACATAATTTAGTCGTTTACGGCAAAACCGATACAGATTATTTAGTGAGTGATCCTGTAATGGAAACCGTTACGACTTTAACGCACGAAGAACTGGATAAAGTTCGTTTTGCCAAAGGAGCTTTTGCACCGCGCGGCCAAATGTATTATCCAATTCAAGTTCCTGCTAATGTCGATTTAAAAAGTGCGATTATTAAAGGAATAAAAAATACCTGCAGAGACATGCTGGCGCCAATGCCAATTGTGGGTGTTCGAGGAATTAAATTTGTTTCAAAACAAATTAGAAAATGGCCGATAAAACACGGAACAAAAAAAGCCAATCATTATCTGGCGCAAATGGTTCGTATGCAGGAAGAAATTGGAACCGGAGGCGGTGGTTTCCGTTTTATTTATGCCGCCTTTTTACAGGAAGCTTCCGTTATTTTGAATAATGAAGAATTGAAAGAACTTTCGAAAGAAATGACAAAAATTGGCGATTCATGGCGAGATTTTGCTGTTGAAGCTTCGCGAATTTATAAAAACAGAAGTGCCAAAGAAAACGCTTACAACACTATTGCCGATGAACTTTTGGACATTGCCAACAGAGAAGAAATCTTTTTCAAAAAATTAAAAAAAGCGATCAGCTAAAACTATATTTTGCAGTCCATAATTAAAATAGAATCCCTGTCGAAAAAGTACAAAAATGCAGAAATGTATTCTTTGAACAACGTTTCGCTGGATATAACTGAAGGACAGATTTTCGGGTTACTTGGTCCAAACGGAGCCGGAAAAACAACCTTAATCTCCATGCTCTGCGGATTAATAAAACCAACCTCGGGACATTTCACGATTGATGGTTTAGACTATCAGCATCATTCTTCAAAAATTAAAAAAATTATTGGCGTTGTTCCTCAGGAATATGCCTTATATCCTACTCTTACGGCCAGAGAAAATTTGCTTTATTTTGGAAGCATGTACGGATTAAAAGGTTCTGATCTAAAAGACAAAGTAATTGAAACTTTGGATCTTTTAGGACTTTTAAAATTTGCCGATAAACAAGTTCAGACTTTTTCAGGCGGAATGAAACGCCGTGTCAACCTTATTGCAGGAATTCTCCACAATCCAAAAGTTTTATTCTTAGACGAACCAACCGTTGGCGTTGACGTTCAGTCAAAAAATGCAATTATCGATTATTTAAAAGTATTGAACCAAAACGGGACAAGCATTATTTATACTTCTCATCATTTGGCTGAAGCCGAAGATTTCTGCAGCAATATTGCCATCATCGATCAAGGACAAATTTTTACTAAAGGAACGCCTTCCAGTTTAATTGCTTCTGTTGAAGATGCCCGAAATCTCGAAGATGTTTTTATTTCATTAACTGGTAAAGCTTTGAGAGATGCTATATAAAATTTGGATGTCGGTTGTGAAAGAATTTTTACTGCTTAAACGTGATTTAGGCGGTTTGATTATTCTGTTTGTAATGCCTTTGGTTTTGGTAATTACCGTGACTTTAATTCAGGACAGTACTTTTAAAACCGTAAGCGATTCTAAAATTCCGATTTTATTGGTTGACAATGATAAAGGTTCTGTTTCAAAAACCGTTTTTGAGAATCTGGAAAAAAGTAATTTATTCAGTGTTGTAACGCAAATCGACAACAAGGCGGTTACAGAAGATATTGCCCGTGAAAATGTTCATAAAGGGAAATATCAGATGGCTATTGTAATTCCGAAAAACTTAAGTACAGATTTACAGGCTAAAGTTGACCAAAACGTTGAAAAAATTGTCAGCAGTTTAGGCATGACAGATAGCACTTCAACCGCTGAGCCTCAAAAAATAATAAAAGAAAAAGAAGTAAAACTTTATTTTGATCCTGCGGTCCAGATGAGTTTCAAAAATGCAGTCATGAGTTCTATCGACAAAATGATTTCGCAAATTGAAACCAAATCGATTTACACTACTTTTCAGAATCAATTAGGTGAAGGAAACGCAGATTTTGAACAGAAAAGTTTCATTACTTTCAAAGAAATAATTCCCACAATAAATAATAAAGAAGTTCGTCCAAATTCGGTACAGCATAACGTTCCCGCCTGGACACTTTTTGCGATATTTTTTATCGTGATTCCGTTATCTATTAATATCGTAAAAGAAAAATCACAGGGAACTTTTGTGCGGTTAAGAACCAATCCGGTCTCTAATGTAGTGGTAATTATCGGTAAAACGATTACCTATTCTGTCATTTGTATGATTCAGTTTTATATGATGGTTGCCGTTGCCGTATTCTTATTTCCGTCCATAGGATTGCCTTCTTTAAATATCGAAGGACATTTATTTTTAATGAGTGTTGTTGCCTTATTTTCAGGTTTTGCTGCAATCGGATTTGGAATTTTATTGGGAACAGTTGCAAGTACACAGGAACAATCGGCTCCTTTTGGTGCAACTAGCGTAATTATTTTAGCTGCAATCGGCGGTATTTGGGTTCCTGTTTTTGCCATGCCGAATATCATGCAAATCATTGCCAAATCGTCTCCAATGAACTGGGGATTAGAAGCTTTTTACGACGTTTTGTTACGTAACGTTTCATTACTGGAAATTATACCGGAAATAAGTTTATCCTTTTTGTTTTTCATTCTCACATCAGCCATCGCATTATTTTATGATCAAAAGAAAAGAGCAGTTTAAAGAAGCCACAAACCTGACCGTTTCCCACGAAATCAGAATTCGTTTTAACGAAACTGATCCGCTTGGAATCGTTTGGCATGGCAATTATATTACCTATTTCGAAGATGGTCGTGAAGCTTTTGGACGCGAACATGGTCTTACTTATTTAGATATTGCAGCAACAGGTTATACAACACCAATTGTAAAATCAACCTGCGAACATAAATTGTCATTGCGTTACGGCGATGTGGTAACAATTGAAACAACGGTTGTAGATACGCCAGCAGCCAAAATGATTTATCGTTTTAAAATTATTGACGATAAAGGAGAAGTAGCCTGCACAGGCGAAACAACTCAGGTTTTTTTAGATGCAGCAGGAAATTTAATGCTGACGAATCCTCCTTTTTATGAGGAATGGAAAAAGAAAGTTGGGTTGTTGAAATAGTTTTCTTTCCTGCAAGGTTTCCAAAACCTTGTAGGTATAAATAATTAAGATTGACACAAATCTGCGTGAAACTAAATCTGCGTGAAACCATTTTTGAAGATAACGCTTTTAAATAAAAACATACCTACAAGGTTTTGGAAACCTTGCAGGAGAAATTGAGAATCATAAAATGTTAAGAGAAATATACATTACAGAAACCAATTGCATCACACCTTTAGGTTTTGATGTTGAATCAAACGTCGAAGCAATTCTTCGAGGCGATTCTGGCATTCAGCTTCATAGTGATATTTCTTTAATGCCGAATTCATTTTATGCTTCGATTATTTCTAATGAAAAAATAAACAGTGCTTTTGCTAAAATAAACAGTGCAACCAAATATTCTCGTTTAGAGAAAATGATGATTTTGGCTTTAGAGCCAATTATCAAAAATTCTGGAATTGAATTAAATTCCAAAACCGCTTTTATACTTTCTACCACAAAAGGAAATGTTTCGGCTTTAGCAGATGACTCTGAAGAAAGTTTCAACAATGCGCATTTAGATGTTTTAGCTAAAAACGTTGCCGATTTCTTTGGATTTCAAACACAGCCCATTGTGGTTTCAAATGCTTGTGTTTCCGGAATTTTAGCCGTTTCTGTTGCCAAAAGAATGATTCAGTCTAAATTGTACGACAATGTTTTTGTAGTCGCTGGAGACGAAGTTTCAGAATTTGTTTTATCAGGTTTTAATGCTTTTCAAGCGATGAGTGAACTGCCTTGTAAACCGTATTCTAAAAACAGAACCGGAGTAAGTTTAGGCGAAGCAACCGCTGCTGTTTTAGTTTCGGCGGAAGCCAAAAACGCTAAAATAAAAGTAATTGGCGACAGTTCTATAAACGATGCCAATCATATTTCTGGACCGTCGAGAACAGGCGAAGGTTTGTTCAGAAGTATTCAGAATGCTTTAAAAGAAGCGCAGATTGAAGCCAATAAATTAGATTATATTTCAGCGCACGGAACCGCAACGCCATATAATGACGAAATGGAAGCCATTGCTTTAAATCGTTTAGGATTACAGAATGTTCCTGTAAATAGTTTAAAAGGATTTTACGGTCATACCTTAGGTGCTTCAGGATTATTGGAAACTGTAATTGCGATAGAATCTGCCAATCAAAATACACTTTTTGAATCGAAAGGTTTTGATGAGATTGGGGTTAGTGAAGCTATCAATGTGATTGAGAAAAATCAAGACGCAAATATTGAATATTTTTTGAAAACAGCTTCTGGATTTGGAGGTTGTAATACGGCTGTGGTTTTTGAGAAAGTGAAATTTAATTCATAATTGAAAATGAAAATAATTAATTTTCTCTTTTTGTTTTTTTATTTAAATATTAGTGCACAAATACAAGATGAATTTTTCGTTAATGATGTTAATTCTATAGAATTATTGACAGTAAATTTTTGTGTTGATAATCTTGGTAAAACAAGTTCTGTTATAATAATTCCAGAAAAAACAACTTACAAAAACCAAGAAAATATTGCTCAAGTTGTTGCTTATAGAAAAGGAATCGAATATTATCCTGATAGTAAATTAAGAAACAATTGTTATGACTTTATATTTAGATTTATCAATGCAAGATTTGAAAATAAAAAACTTGAAGAATCCAAAATTTCAAAATGTAAAGAATTCAAAAATGGCATATTTAAATATAATGATGGTGCCTATTCTGATATAATTATAGAAAGAGACGAAAAATTTCAAGTAGAAAAAAATCAGAATGGCTTTTCAAAATACAAAATCGATTGGATAAACGATAATAATTATGTGCTCACTTATTTTGAAGTAAGTGATAAAAATTTAGAATACTTAATTGGTGAAAAAATCTATGTCGAAATCATCGAAATTCTTGAAGATGGAAGCTATGTTTATAAAAGTAATTTATTAGATCGAACACGTATAACTGGAATTATTAAACGAATAAATTAGTGACTGATTTGGCAAAATGACTCAAAACAAAACCTACATACAATCCTACATCACAATCCAAAACAACGAAATTGTTTTGAACGGAACTTCTGTTTTCAAAATAGAACCAACCGATTTTGCCGATTTTTCTAAACAAGCCTATCGTAATTTTGAAATGCAGTATCCAAAGTTTTTCAAAATGGATGCTTTGAGCAAACTGGCTTTTTTAGGATCAGAATTGCTTTTGAGTCCCATAACTTCTACAGAAGAAGAAAATAATATCGCTTTGGTTTTGGCCAATAAATCATCCAGTTTAGATACGGACGTAAAATATCAGGAATCGATTTCAGACAAAGAAAACTATTTTCCAAGTCCGGCGGTTTTTGTTTATACGCTACCAAATATTTGTCTGGGTGAAATAAGTATACGCCATCAGCTGAAAAGTGAAAATTCTTTCTTTATATTTGACACCTTTAACACAGAATTTATGTCGAATTATTCGGATATTCTTTTAAATACGAATAAGGCAGATAAAGTTTTGTGCGGCTGGATAGAGTTTTTTAAAGAAGATTATAAAGCTTTTCTTTGCACCATCAGCAAGGAAGAAAACACAAAATTTACAAACGAAACTATCAATACATTATACAATAAATAAGCATGGAAGCATTAAAAGAAGAATTGAAAAACAAAATTATCACGACTCTAAACCTTGAAGATATTGCAATAGAAGATATTGCTGATAACGATCCTTTGTTTGGAGATGGTTTAGGTTTAGACTCAATTGATGCACTTGAATTGATCGTGATTTTAGATAAAGATTACGGAATTAAATTAGTAGATCCGAAAGAAGGAAAAACTATTTTCCAGTCAATCGAAACTATGGCAGCGTATATCAGCGCCAATAGAACGAAATAATCGACAGAAATTTTGTCAAAGATTGCTAAAAAAGCTTAGCGACTCAGCGACTCAGCGACTTTGCGAGATTAAATTATAAAGCTTTTTTCTTAATTGCGAGAAATATGCTCACAATCCCGATAGCTATCAGGAGCGAAGACGCAAAGTTAATTTACAATCTAAAATCAAAACTCTAAAATCTAAAATGGCAAAAGGTGTTGCAATAACGGGAATGGGAATTATTTCTGCGATTGGTAATTCGGTTGAGGAAAACTATATTTCTTTAATCGAAAACAAAATCGGCATTTCTCGTATTCAAAATATTTCGACTGTTCACGCAGATGTAATCAAAGTTGGTGAAATCAAAAAAACCAATGAAGATCTTATCGGTGAACTGGAATTAAACGATGATAATAATTTTTCGAGAACCGCTATGATCGGTACTTTGGCAGCAAAACAAGCTGTTGAAAATGCCGGCATAACTTCTATTAACGAATTTAGAACAGGACTTATTTCGGCTACAAGCGTGGGTGGAATGGACATGACTGAGAAACATTATTACGATTATTTCGAAAAACCGGAATTGGTAAAATACATTACTTGTCATGACGGCGGCGATGTTGCTGAAAAAATTGCGGAAGAATTAGGTTTAAAAGGAATGGTTTCGACCATAAGTACCGCTTGTTCTTCTGCAGCCAATTCGATTATGCTGGGCGCGAGATTAATCAAAACCGGAAAACTGGATCGTGTTATTGTAGGCGGAGCCGATGCTTTATCCAAATTTACCATTAACGGATTTAAAACTTTGATGATTTTATCTGATGATTACAACAAACCTTTTGATAATAACAGAAAAGGATTAAACCTTGGTGAAGCGGCAGCATTTTTAGTTTTAGAATCGGATGAAATTGTTGAAAAGCAAAATAAAAAAGTGCTGGCAAGAGTTTCAGGTTATGGAAATGCAAACGATGCTTATCACCAAACTGCTTCTTCTGAAAACGGAGACGGCGCTTATCTGGCAATGAAAAAAGCTTTTGAAGTTTCAGGTTTACAACCTTCTCAAATTGACTATATCAACGTTCATGGAACTGCAACGCCAAACAACGATTTATCTGAAGGAAGAGCTTTACGCAGAATTTACGAAGACAAAAAAGTGCCTGATTTTAGTTCTACAAAACCATTTACCGGACATACATTGGCGGCTGCAGCGGCAATCGAAGCTGTTTATAGCGTATTGTCTATTCAGAATAATGTGGTTTATCCGAATTTGAATTTTGAAACGCAAATGGAAGAATTTGATTTGACACCGCAGACTTCATTAATAAATAAAAATATTGAACACGTTTTATCTAATTCTTTCGGATTTGGAGGAAACTGTTCAACCCTTATATTTTCAAAAAGCTAATGACAAAAAAAACATATATAAATGGAGTAGGCTGTATTTCGACTCAAAAAACATTTGATACCGTTTTTTTGGAAGAAGCCAATGTAAATCACGATGAAAATGTGCTGGCAATCGTAACGCCAGCATACAAAGAATATATTTCGCCTGCAGCAAGCCGAAGAATGGCAAAAGGAGTAAAAAACGGAATCGTAGCTTCGACCTTAGCCATGAAAGATGCCAATGTAGAAAATGTTGATGCCATCATTACCGGAACAGGTTTAGGTTGCATCGAAGATTCTGAAAAATTCCTGAAAAGTATTTTAGATAATAAAGAAGAATTTTTAACTCCTACTTCTTTTATTCAGTCAACTCATAATACCGTTGGTGCTCAGATTGCACTTTTACAGCAATGTAAGGGTTATAATTTTACATATGTAAACGGTGCCGTTTCTTTTGAATCGGCTTTGATTGATGCTAAAATGCAGATTGAAGAAGATGAAGCAAATTCCATTTTAGTAGGAGGTGTTGACGAAAACGGAGATTATACAACCGCTCTTTTTAAATTAAACGGACGCATCAAAGCTGATAATACTGCGCCTTATGATGTTCTGACTTCTAAAACAAGTGGTGCTGTTTATGGTGAAGGCGCCAGTTTTTTTGTTTTAGAAAACGAAAAAAAAGACAATACTTATGCTGAACTTTTAGATGTTGCCATTGTCAATACGCTGGAAGTTAATGAAGTTGAAACTGAAATAAAATCGTTTTTGAAATCGAATCATTTAGAGATTTCAGATATTGACGCTTTAGTTTTAGGTTTTGACGGAAATGTAGATTTTGAAAATTATTACAGAAATCTGGCCGAAAATGCTTTCGCCCAAACTCCTGTTTTATATTACAAACATTTGAGCGGTGAATACGATACGGCTTCGGCTTTTGCTTTTTGGATGGCTTCTAAAATTTTAAAAACACAGGAAGTTCCGGAAATCGTAAAAGTAAATTCGGTTACAAAACCAGCTTACAACACCATTTTATTGTACAATCAATTAAGCGGCAAAAATCATAGTTTTACGTTACTATCCAAATGATAACGCATAAAAACATCTCGATATTTTTTATCCTTTTATTGCTTTTAATGTTTCTAGCGAACTTTATTATGCCAATGAATATCTGGTATTATTGGGCTGTAGTTTTGCTGTGGATTGGAATAAATGCTGTTGGTTCTTCGAGAATTTCTTCTAATTATCATGTAAAAGCCTATTGTAATAATCCATTAGAAACAGAGAAAAAAATTGCGCTTACTTTTGATGATGGTCCAAGCCCTTATACTTTAGAAGTTTTAGAACTTTTGAAAAAATATAATGCCAGCGCCACTTTTTTCTGCATTGGAAAAAATATCGAGACATATCCCGAAATTCTTCAAAAAGTAATCGAGGGAGGTCATTTAGTTGGAAATCATTCTTACAGTCATTCTAAGTTTTTTGATTTTTATCACGAAGACAAAATAACTAAAGAACTTCGTAAGACAGATAAACTGCTGGAAAAATTCACTTCCAGAAAAATCAACTTTTTTCGTCCGCCTTACGGAGTTACAACGCCATCCATTAGAAGAGCGCTAAAAATTACCGGACACAAAACAATTGGCTGGAATATTCGTTCGCTTGATGGAGGAACAAAAAATCAGGAATTGATTTTAAACCGAATTACAAAACGAGTTTCTCCCGGCGGAATTGTACTTTTGCATGATACAGGCGAACACTCTGTTTTGGTCTTGGAACAGTTTTTGCAATTTTTACAACAAAATAATTATCAGGTCGTATCAATCGAAGAACTTTTGAATCTTAAAGCTTATGGAGATTGAACGCGGATGAAACAGATTCGCTTTCGCGAAGACGCGGATAAAAACGGATTTTATTAAATTAAAAATTCGCGAAAATTGGTGCAATTCGTGGCGAAAAAACAAAGCACAATTTTAAAAATTATGAAAACTAAAATAGCTCTACTAATTCTTTTTATCTCAGGCAGTTTGTTTGCTCAGGAGCAAAAAATGACTACTGCAGAAATTGCTCAATTTAAAGAAGATGTAAATGTGGTGGCGAAAAAAATCAAAACTTTAAGTACCGATTTTGTTCAGTACAAACATTTGGATTTTCTTTCGAAAGATATTGAAACATCTGGAAAAATGGTTTTTAAAGAACCGGCACTTTTACAATGGCAGTATAAAAAACCATACAATTACAGCATTACTTTTAAAAACGGAAAAATTCTGATTAACGACGAAGGAAAGAAAAGCGCCGTCGATATTGGCAACAGTAAAATCTTTGCCCGAATCAATAAATTAATTGTAGGAAGTGTAAGCGGAAATATGTTTGACGATAAAGAATTTACGATTTCATATTTCAAAGTAAAAGGTCAGAATCTGGCAAAGTTTATTCCGAAAGATGCGACGCTTAAAAAATACATCAAACAAATTGAACTGACTTTTGATAAAGAAGAAGCAACTGTAGTTCAGGTAAAATTATTAGAATCATCTGAAGATTATACCCGAATTGTACTTAAAAATAAAGTAATCAATGCAAAAATCGACGATTCAGTTTTTACTAATTAATTTCGTTTTAGCTCTTGTATTCGTCTCTTGCGGTTCGGTTACAAAAAACTATACGCCTAAAAAATTAGACCAAACGTCTTATACGGTTCCTTATTTCTCCGATTCAAAAACCGATTATGTTTATAAAACTAATATCAGCGTTTACGGGAATGAGTTATCCGGAATTTTCATTGCCAAGAAAATAAACGATACTACACATCGTGTTGTTTTCACTACAGAATTCGGAAATAAATTAATGGATTTTGAAATTTCTGAAACCGATTTTAAAGTCAATTCCATCGTTTCAGAATTAGACCGAAAAATATTAATCAACACTTTAAAAGAAGATTTTCGTCTGCTTTTAAAAAAGGAATATGCGATTCAGGAACAGTTTGAAAATGAGTCAGCTGAAATTTATAAATCGAAAGACGACAAACGCGACAACTATATTTTTGTCTCTAAAAAAGATCAAAAACTAGAAAAGATCGTTCATGCTTCTAAAACAAAAGAAAAATTTACACTGTTTTTCAGTTCAGAAAACAATATTTTTGCTGAAAAGATTCAGATAATTCATCAGAATATTAAGTTGAAAATTGAGCTGAATTACTTTAAATCAGAATAGAAAATTAAACTAATCATAAACTTTAAATCAATTCGAAATGAGAAATTTTGTAGTAATTGCATTTGTTTTGTTCTTCGGAATTCAATCTTCAGAAGCACAAGTAAGAGTTAGTCCGGGGTTAAGAGGCGGATTAAATATCTCCACTTTAACCAATATAGATGATAATAGCTCTAAAACTGATTTTTATATTGGTGGATTGGTGGATATTAGATTTAATAAATTTTTCTCTCTTCAACCAGAGATAAATTATTCCAGACAAGGAGATGAAGGAAGATATTTTGAAAACGGCCGTTATTATTCTGAAAAGTACGAGCTAAATTATATAACGCTTGGAGCGGTAGCAAAGTTTAATTTTAATGGTGGTGGTTTTCACATTTTAGGAGGCCCTTCATTGGATCTTAAAGTTAGTGACAATTACATCAATACGAATCCGGAAGATTTTGACTTTGCAATAGTTGGAGGAGTTGGCTATACATTGCCAAACGGGTTAACTTTCGAAGCGAGAATCAAACAAGGATTGGTAGACATTTATGGTTATGATTATTATGATAACGACGGATATTATACTAATGATGCGATTTTAAATCAGGTATTCCAAATTGGAATCAGCTATAAATTTAAAACGAAGTAAAAACCATGAATAAAAACGTTCTTTTTATTATTGTTTTTTTTACAGTATTAAGCATACATGCCCAAATAAGTGTCCAACCAGGTTTAAGAGGAGGATTTAGTTTTTCGACTATTTCTGAAATGCATGCCGATTATAAAACAGATTTTTATGTCGGAGGTTTTACGGATATCAAGATTACTAAAATTTACTCTTTACAGCCAGAAATTAATTACAGCAGACAAGGTTCTAATAATGTGGCGCGAAATTATTATGATGAAAGCAGTCAAACCAATAAAGTAGAACATCTGGATCTGGATATAAATTATTTGTCGCTTTCTTTAATGAATAAGTTTACTTTGCCACAGGGAATTCAGTTTCAGGCTGGACCAACATTGGATATTTTGTTAAATGATAATCTTGCTGTTAGAAAAGCGCAAAATGATCTTGGTTTGGTTTTAGGTGTTGCGTATGCTTTGCCATCAGGTTTGACATTTGAAGCCCGATTTAAAAAAGGCTTGCTTGACGTTTTGAGTAGCGATTATTATCAAAACGACTCCAATAATTATTATTTGTTTGGAGATTATAACACAAATATCAATTTGCAGTTAGGGATTAGTTACACTTTCAAAACAAAATAAAATTATGAATAAATCAATTTTTGCTATCATCACATTAACTTTTTTTTCATTTGTAAAAACACAAGCTCAAGTAACTTTTAAACCAGGAATTCAAGCCGGAGTTAATATTTCTAAAATAACTGATAGTGATTTAGACAGTAAAACAGATTTTTATATTGGTGGTTTTGGAGCTTTAAAATTAGGTAAAGTTTATACTTTACAACCTGAAATAACATATTCAAGACAAGGAGGAAAAGGTTCTGTAGAAGGTTTCTATTTTAATACTTTGCCTGATGGTCAATCAGAAATGGTTACAGAAAATAGAAATCTTGATATTTCAGTTCAATATTTGTCATTTATAACAATGAACAAATTTAATGTTAGTGAAAACATTTATTTCTTAGCTGGTCCATTTATAGATTTTATGGTTGGCGACAAATTTAAATATGATAAATCGAATGCCTTTTTTGCACCAATTTCAAAAGGAGAAGATATTGACTTTGGAATTATTGGAGGAGTTGGATTTAGTCTTCCAAAAGGAATTGCATTGGAGGCGAGAATTAAAAAAGGCACAAGAGATGCGTATGACGACGTAACAGGAAGCGCTAATATAAATACGAATATGGTTTATCAAATAGGCGCTGCCTATACATTTGGAAAATAAAAAAGATGATTTTAAAAGATTTTTACAAAGTTCTGTCGGAAGAAAAAATCTCCGATTCAAAATATAATATTACAATTTTAGTCAATGAAAAACATGAGGTTTTTAAAGGGCATTTCCCTGGAAATCCTATTATGCCTGGTGTTTGCATGATTCAGATTATCAAAGAACTTACAGAATCGATTACTAATAGTTCGTTGATGATTCAGTCTTTGGCAAATGTAAAATTCATGGCGCTTATTAATCCTGAGGTAACTCCGGAATTACGTTTAGAACTTGACATTACAACTACTGAAGACGGTTTGGTAAAAGTGAAAAACACGACTTACTTTAACGACACTACTGCTCTGAAATTGAGCAATGTGTACAAAAAAATATAATTATGAAACTATTACTGACATTACTTTTATGGGTAAATTTTGCAGGAACGCCAGATTTAGCCTCTATTCGTAAAATGTATACGGATGTTACAAAATCAGAAACTAATGCTAAAAATTTTGTAGAAAAACTATCGGGTGTTTCCAATAGCGATGATAAAATTTTAGTGGCTTACAAAGCAGCTTCTATTTTACTGGATTCTAAATTTGAGAAAAAATTAGGCGATAAAATTGATCGTTTCAAAGAAGGGGCAAAACTCCTGGAATCGGTTATTGACAGTGATCCAAACAATATCGAAATCAGAATGATTCGTCTTAGTATTCAGGAAAATGTTCCCGGAATAACCGGTTACAAGAAAAATATCAAAGAGGATAAAAAATTTATTACGGCACATTATGCAGAACAAAATGCTACTTTAAAAGAGTATTTAAAAGATTTCGTTATGCAGTCTAAAAGTTTTTCTGCCAAAGAAAAACAATTCGTGAAGTAAGCTCAAAAAACACCTCATGAAATCACAGCAGGAATTACTTAATTCGACCAACTTTTGCGTTATTGTACCCACTTATAATAACCAAAAAACACTGAAAAAAGTACTGGATTCTATTTTAGATTTCACCTCAAATGTTATAATTGTCAACGACGGTTCGACCGATTCGACGAGCGAAATCCTAAAAAAATTTTCACAGCTGACGCAAATTCATCATCCTAAAAATTTAGGAAAAGGCCGTGCGCTAAGAAATGGATTTAGAAAAGCGCTGGAATTGGATTTTGAATATGCGATTACGATCGATTCTGACGGGCAGCATTTCGCAGCTGATATTCCAATTTTTTTGGAAGAAATTCAAAATGAACCAAACGCACTTTTGATTGGAAGCCGAAATATGACGCAGGAAAATGTTCCGAAGAAAAGTAGTTTTGGAAATAAATTTTCTAATTTTTGGTTCAAATTCGAAACCGGAATTAAGCTGGATGATACACAATCTGGATTTCGTTTATATCCTTTAAGATTATTACCAAAACGTTTTTATACCAATAAATTTGAGTTTGAAATCGAAGTGATTGTGCGCGCTGCATGGAAAGGAATTGTGGTTAAAAACATTCCGATTCAGGTTTTATATGATCCTGCTGAAAGAGTTTCTCATTTTCGTCCATTTCAGGATTTTACCCGAATCAGTATTTTAAATACCGTTTTGGTAACCAATGCTTTATTATACATCAAACCTCGCGATTTCTTTCGCCGGGCAAAAAAAAAAGGTTTTAAAAAATTCTTTTTAGAAGATATTTTAGAAAGCTCCGATTCTAATTTTAAAAAATCGGCAGCGATTGCTTTGGGAATTTTTATTGGACTTTCACCGTTTTGGGGATTTCAAACCATATTGCTTTTTTCATTGGCTGCTTTGTTCAGGCTCAATAAAGTTATTGCATTTTTGACTTCCAATGTAAGCTTTCCCCCTTTTATTCCGTTTATAATTTATGGTTCTTTGAAAATCGGAAGCCTTTTTGTTTCGGCTGATGCACCTTTGGTTTTAGACAGTTCAATAACATTAGATGATATTCAAAAAAATGCTACTCAATATATCGTAGGAAGTCTTATTTTAGCAACCGTTTCAGCACTATCAGTTGGTCTTATAAGTTATTTACTTTTGACCGCTTTTAGTTCTAAAAAACAAAACGACAATTAAATAAAGTTTTGCCACAGATTAAAAGGATTAAATAGATTTTTTCGCCACGAATTTCACAAATTAGCACGAATTAATTTGCGGAAATTTGTGAAATTCGTGGCAAACTGACATAGATTAGAATCTCTTTAATCCTTTTAATCTGTGGCAAAAAAAAATAAAATTACCATGCATCAATACTTTTACGCCATTCATTTATTTGTAAACCGAAGAAAATCGCTCTCGGTTTTTTTGGCTGTTTTGATGCTTTTGGTTTTTGGATTTTTCGCTTCAAGATTGAAATTTGAAGAAGACATTACCAAACTTATCCCGACAAACGATAAAACAGATGTTACGGCAAAAGTGCTGAAACAACTCAATTTTGCCGATAAAACCACTGTCATTTTTAAACTCGAAAAAAAAGGATCTGCTGAGGATTTAAAAGAAATGGCAACCGCTTTTTCAGACAGTGTTTCCAAATCCTGCAAACCTTACGTAACCGGAATTCAGGGAAAAGTTGACGAAGAAAATATTCAGGAAACCATTGATTTTGTTTACAACAATCTGCCTCTTTTTCTGGATGACGCAGATTATAAAAGCATTGAACAAAAACTGCAAAAAGACAGCATTGCAGCGACAGTACAAGGAAATTATAAATCGATTATTTCTCCATCCGGGTTTGTTACCAAAGATTTTATTCTGCAGGATCCTTTTGGAATTTCTTTTATTGCTTTAAAAAAATTACAGCAGCTAAATATTGGTGACGATTTTACACTGGAAAATGGTTTTGTAATGACAAAGGATAAAAAGAAATTACTGCTTTTTATTACATCGAATATTCCGTCAAGCGAAACCGAAAAGAATACCATTTTTGCAGAAAAACTACAATCAATTCAAGAAAATCTAAATCAGAAATTTAAAGGAAAAACTTCCATCAGTTATTTTGGTTCTGCCTTAATTGCTGTTGCCAATGCCAATCAGATTAAAGGTGATATTATTTTGACGACATCCATTGCGATGTTTACTTTAATGCTGATTTTAATTTTATTCTATCGAAAAGTTTTAATTCCGTTGATTATTTTTCTACCAACGGTATTCGGAGGATTATTTGCTGTGGCATTTTTATATTTCGTTAGAGAACAAATCTCAGCGATTTCTCTTGGAATTGGTTCTATTTTATTGGGAATCACGATTGATTATTCTATTCATATTCTTACGCATTACAAACATAACAGCGATGTAAAAACATTATACAAAGACATTACGATGCCCGTAATTATGAGCAGTTCTACAACTGCCGTTGCATTTTTATGTCTTCTTTTTGTAAAATCGGATGCGCTGAATGATTTGGGAATTTTTGCTGCTGTGATTGTAATGGCAACTGGAATTTTCTCGCTTTTAATTGTTCCACATTTATACAAACCACACGAAAATCCGGCAGAACATAAAAAGAATATGATCGATAAAATGGCTCATTTTTCTTTTCATAACAATAAAATCTTAATCGGACTTTGTGTTATCATTACCGTTATCTGCTGTTTTACTTATAATGATGTTGGTTTTAATAATGATTTATCACAGCTGAATTTTATTCCAAAAGAAATTAAAGCTGCCGAAAAACAATTGGAAGAAAGTACCAGTTTAACTTCCAAAACGATTTATGTCGCTTCTTACGGAAAAACTATGGAAGAAGCTTTACAGCACAACAGCCAACTTTTTGGAGATTTAGCAAAAGAAAAACAGCAGAACAAAATTCTGAACTTTAGTTCGGTTGGCGGTATTGTACTTTCGCAGCAAGCGCAAATCGAAAAAATAAATAAATGGAATTCATTCTGGACTTCACAAAAAAAACAATTCGTAAAATCTGAATTGATTGCTGAGGGTTCGAAACTTGGCTTTAAGCCAACAACCTATAATCTCTTTTTTGATCATTTAAATTTTGATTTCAAACCTGTTTCTTCCTCCGAGTTTTTAAAAATCAAAGCTTTACAATTACAAGAATTCATTACAGAAAAAAATGGTTTTTATACGATTTCAACATTAGTAAAAGTAGCGCCGGAACAGCGTGACGCTTTTGTAAAATCGGCTTCGGCAAAAGAAAATATAGTGGCAATCGATCGTCAGCAGATGAACGAAACGTTTTTTAGTACTTTAAAAACCGATTTTAATTCGCTTGTCAATTATTCATTTGTTGCTGTAATTCTGATTTTATTTTTCTTTTTCCGAAGAATCGAATTGGTCATCATCAGTTGTATTCCAATTGCTCTAACGGGAATTGTAACGGCTGGCATTATGGGTATTTTTGGCATTCAGATGAATATTTTCAGTATGATTGTCTGTACCTTAATTTTCGGTCACGGAGTTGATTTCAGTATTTTCATGACCAGTGCTTTACAAAAAGAATATTCAAACGGAGTCAACGAAATTGCGATTTACAGAACCTCAATTATTCTGGCAGTAATTACAACAATCTTAGGAATTGGTGCGATGATATTTGCCAAACATCCCGCCCTTACTTCTATTTCATTGGTTTCCTTAATTGGAGTCTTTGCAGCGTTAATTATCACTTTCATTTTTTATCCGATTCTGTTCAAAGTATTTCTTTCGAATCGTCCCAAAAAAGGAAATCCGCCTTTTCAATTGCGAACTTTTGTTCATGGTGTAATTTCGTTTGCTTATTATGGTTTGGGCGGAATCGTAATGTCTATTTTCAGTTTTACCATTATGCCGATTTTGCCCTTCAGCAAAAAAGCAAAAATGAAAGCGTTTCGATATGTGATTTCAAAATTCATGAAATCAGTATTGTACTCTAATCCGTTTATTCGCAAAAGAGTCATTAATAATTTCAATGAAACTTTCGAGAAACCAGCCGTAATTATTGCCAATCATTCTTCATTTTTGGATATTCTGACAATCGGAATGTTAAGTCCAAAAATTATTTTTCTGGTAAGCGACTGGGTTTACAACTCTCCTATTTTTGGCGGTGTTGTTAGAAAAGCCGGTTTTTATCCCGTTTCTGAAGGTTTGGAGGGCGGTGTTGAACATTTGCGAAAAAAAGTAGAACAAGGATATTCTTTAATGGTATTTCCGGAAGGGACACGTTCTGAAAATAATGTGGTGAAAAGATTCCATAAAGGTGCTTTTTTCTTGGCAGAAGAATTCAATCTGGATATTATTCCTGTCGTAATTCATGGAGCTTCAGAACTAATTCCGAAAGGCGATTTTGTCATTCATCACGGAAAATTAACGGTTACAATTTTAGAAAGAATTGCACCCGATAATGATTCTTTTGGAACAAATTATACCGAAAGAACAAAATTGATAAGTGCATTCTTTAAAACCGAATATCGTAAAGTCCGTGAACAGCTTGAAGGTCCGGACTATTTCAAAACCATGTTGATTAATAGTTATGATTATAAAGAAATCGAAATTGGAAACAGCGTCAAAAAAGATTTAAAACAGAATCTTGAAGTTTATTATAATTTAAATAAACACATTCAGCCAAAAGCAAAAATCCTGCATTTAGGAAATGATTACGGACAATTGGATGTTTTATTAGCCTTGCAGGAACCGCAGCGTAAAATAGTTTCTTTTATAAATGATGAAGAAAAATTATTGGTGGCCAAAACCAATTACATTGTTTCAAAGCGAAAAATAGTTTACTTAGATCAATTGGAATCATCGCTGGAAAATCATTACGATGTTCTTTTGATTTCTGACGAAAGTTATAAAGATGAAATTGAAAAAGTAACTCCTGTTGCTTCTTTAATTATTTTAGTGAATTGTTCTGGTTTAAACTATCAGTTTGAGAATTTTGAAATGGTTTCTGAGGAAAATGCATTAGTTATTTTAAAGAAAAAATAATGAAAAAAGAGTACGATGTAGTCATCATTGGTAGCGGTTTAGGCGGATTGGTTTCTGCTGTTATTCTGGCAAAAGAAGGCTACAGTGTTTGTGTACTCGAAAAAAACAATCAATACGGAGGCAATCTTCAGACTTTTGTTCGCGATAAAACCATTTTCGATACCGGAATTCATTATATCGGTGGTTTAGACGAAGGTCAAAATCTCCATCAATATTTCAAATACATCGGAATAATGGATCATTTGAATCTGAAGAAATTAGATGAAAATGGTTTTGATATTATTTCTTTTGAAGACGATAAAACTGAATATCCGCATGCGCAGGGGTTTGAAAATTTCATTCAGCAATTAGCCTTTTATTTTCCCGAAGAAAAAGAAAATCTCGAAAATTACTGTCAAAAAATAAAGTCGGTATGTAAAGCTTTTCCACTTTATAATCTGGAATCGGAAGGAAAATATGATGATGAAATTTTAGCGCTTAACGCGAAAGAGACAATCGATTCTTTTACTTCAAACGAAAAACTGAAAGCAGTTTTGGCGGGTTCTAATTTTCTGTATGCCGGAATTCCGGATAAATCGCCCTTTTATGTTCACGCACTTGTTGTAAACTCTTATATCGAAAGTTCGTGGCGTTGTATTAACGGAGGCAGTCAGATTACAAAACAGCTTCTGAAACAGTTAAAAAAATACGGAGGAGAATTCTTTAAACATAAAGAAGTTACTAAAATCGAAGTTGAGAATCAAAAGGTAAAGTCGGTACAAATAAAAGACGGAACCGAGGTTTCAGGAAAGCTTTTTATTTCTAATATCGAGCCTAAAACAACTTTGAAAATGGTCGGTCAGGAAAACTTCCGAAAGCCATTTTTCAATAGAATTCAAGGTCTTGAAAGTGTTCTTTCTGCCTTTAGTCTTTATATTGTTTTTAAGCCTAGAACTTTTAAATACATCAATCATAATTATTATCATTTTAAAAGTTCATACGATGTTTGGACTGCTCATGAGTATGATGATAATTCATGGCCGAAAACTTTTATGGCTTCTATGAATCCGTCCAAAAAAGACGAAGAATGGGCAGACGGAATGACGTTTTTGACGTACATGAAATATGATGATGTAAAAGCTTGGGAAAACACTTTCAATACCACTTTTGAAGAAAACGAACGTGGAAAAAGTTACGAGGATTTCAAAGCTGAAAAAGCCGAAAAGCTTTTGGAGCAAATTGAAAAAAAATTCCCTGGAATTAGAGATTGTATCCAATCGATTCATACTTCTACTCCGCTTTCTTACCGCGATTATATTGGCGGAGACGGCGGAAATATGTATGGATATGTTAAAGATTCTAATAATCCGATGAAAACTTTAATTCCGACGAAAACTAAACTGGAAAATCTGTATCTTACAGGACAAAGTATTAACATGCATGGTGTCTTGGGAGTTACGGTTGGAGCCGTCATAACCTGCTCTGAAATTGTAGGAAAAGAATATCTGCTGGAAAAAATTAAAAAAGCTTCTGAATAATTAAATCATGAAAAACCGAATTATTTATTTCTTCCTTATCGGTTTTTTCAGTTTGCTGACTTCCTGCGGTACATCAAAATCAAAACATCATAAACCGGATCTTACTGCTTTTAATAATTCAAAACCTGTCGTAACCAAAATATCAGACAGCATTTTTGTTTCCGGGAAAAATTCACTTTTAAAAAATAAACAAGGACTTTGGGAACTTTATGTAGAAGGCGATCCGCTTGAAATTGGATTGACAACTGGCGCATTAACCGATTCTCTTTTACAAAAACAACAGCATATTTTCTTTTCCAAAATAACCGATTTTGTTCCGTCCAAATTCCAGCAAAAATTATTGAGAGGATTTCTAAACTGGTACAATCGCAAATTATACCTGAATGTTCCCGATGAATATCAAACAGAAATTTATGGCGTTTCAGAATATTCTTCAGATGAATTTAACAACATTGCATCCAAATACCAGCGTGGTTTGTATCTGCACGGCGCACATGATATTGGACACGCTTTACAAGATTTGGCTTTAGTTGGCTGTTCTTCTTTTGCGGCGTGGAACGAAAAATCAGAAGATGGAAATTTAATTCTGGCTCGTAATTTTGATTTTTATGTGAATGACGCTTTCGCGGAAAATAAAATTGCGGCCTTTATAAAACCAAAAGAAGGACATCCGTTTATGATGGTAACCTGGCCGGGAATGATTGGCGCCGTTTCAGGAATGAATCTCGAAGGTTTGACTGTTACGATAAATGCTTCAAAATCTAAAATTCCGTTGGTTGCAAAAACTCCAATTTCAATTCTGACACGCGAAATTTTACAACACGCCAAAAATTTAGATGAAGCCATTTCCATTGCAAAAAAGAGAAAAGTATTTGTTTCTGAATCTATTATGGTCGGAAGCGCCAATGATAATAAAGCCATTTTGATTGAAGTTTCTCCCAACAAAATGGATGTTTACAATGTTCCAAATTCAGACCAATTAATTTGTTCGAATCATTTTCAAGGCGACGCTTTTGCAACTGATAAACGAAATCTGGAACAAATTGCGAACAGTCATTCTGAATATCGCTTTGAAAGAATGCAGGAACTTTTATCTGAAAATCCAAAAGTAAATCCTAAGATTGCTTCGGAAATTCTACGAAATAAAGACGGTTTAAAAAATATTTCATTAGGATTTGGAAACGAAAAAGCATTAAATCAATTGCTCGCTCATCACGGAATAATTTTTAAACCAAAAGAAAAATTGGTTTGGGTTTCTGCAAATCCGTTTCAATTGGGCGAGTTTGTGTGTTATGATTTGAATTTAATTTTTGGTGAAAATCAACTTCACACAAAATCTTTTCAGAAAGAAAATTCGAACATTGCCAAAGATCCTTTTTTAGAAACCACTGCTTTTCAGAATTTTAAAAAATTTAAAATTGAAGATCATACAATAGATTCGCTTCTTGTAAAGAAAGAAACGATTTCTCCAGAATTTCTAAAGCTTTATCAATCCTTAAACCCTGATTATTGGGTTGTGTATTATAAAGCAGGATTGTATTTTTACCAAAAAAAGGAATTTGCACAAGCGAAGCTTAATTTTGAAAAAGCTTTAAGTCTTGAAATCACAACAGTTCCGGATAAAGAAAAGATTGAAAAATATCTAAAAAAAGTCAAAAGAAAATTAAAATGATTCCAGCAATAGAAAAAGATTCTTTAGAAGAAATTAAAATTTTTCAAGAAAAAAAACTAGTTGAACTTTTAGAATATATCAGCGAGAATTCTCCTTTTTACAAAAGACTTTTTGCGGGACAAAATATTGATATTTCGAAAGTTAAAACGCTGGAAGATTTACAGCATTTACCTGTTACAACCAAAGAAGATTTACAGCAATATAATGATGATTTTGTGTGTGTTCCGCAGAATCAAATCATAGATTATGCCTCAACATCAGGAACTTTAGGCGATCCCGTAACTTTTGGTTTAACCGATTCTGACTTAGACCGATTGGCTTACAACGAAGCTATTTCTTTTGCTTGTGCGGGAATTGCGGAAGGAGATGTGGTACAATTAATGACAACAATTGACCGAAAATTTATGGCTGGTTTGGCTTATTTTTTAGGCCTTCGAAAATTGAAAGTCGGCGTAATTCGTGTTGGAGCCGGAATTCCGGAAATGCAATGGGATTCGATTTTAAAATACAATCCGTCTTATTTAATTACGGTTCCTTCTTTCCTTTTAAAATTAATTGAATATGCCGAAATTCACGGAATCGATTATAATAATTCGAGCATAAAAGGGGCAATCTGTATTGGAGAATCTTTGAGAGAACAGGATTTCTCAATGAATATTCTATCGAAAAAAATCACTGATAAATGGAATATTAAGTTATTTTCGACTTATGCTTCTACCGAAATGAGTACTGCTTTTACAGAATGTGAACACGGAAAAGGCGGTCATCATCATCCTGAATTGATTATTGTTGAAGTTTTAGACGAGAATAATCAGCCTGTAAAAAACGGAGAAACGGGCGAATTGACTTTTACTACTTTAGGGATTGAAGCCATGCCGTTATTGCGTTTTAAAACCGGAGATATGGTTCAGTTTCATGACGAACCTTGTGCTTGCGGCAGAAATACTTTGCGTGTTGGTCCTGTAGTTGGTCGTAAAAAACAAATGATCAAATATAAAGGAACAACTTTGTATCCGCCAGCGATGAATGATGTTTTGAGCAGTTTTGATAATATCGAAAATCATTTGATAGAAATCTCTACCAATGATTTAGGCACAGATGAAATCCTCATAAAAATTGCAGTGAAAGATCAGACTCCGGAATTTTTGCAAGAAATAAAAGATCATTTTAGAGCTAAACTGAGAGTAACTCCAAAAATAGAATTTGCTTCAAAAGAAGTTTTGAATCGGTTGGTTTTTAATCCTATGAGCAGAAAACCAATTCGATTTTTTGATTATAGATCTTAATATTAGGTTCAAAGTAACAAAGGGACAAAGGTTCAAAGGCTGTTAATCAGCACTATAAAAAACCTTTGTCCCTTTGTTACTTTGAGCCTTTGCCACTCGAATTGTGCCAATTCGATTAAAAAGTTGTAATTTTGCAAAAAATTACGAAGATGGTCAAGATTGGCAACATAGAATTACCCGAATTTCCTTTATTACTAGCTCCGATGGAAGATGTAAGCGATCCGCCGTTTCGCAGATTATGCAAAACGCATGGAGCTGACATGATGTATTCTGAGTTTATTTCGTCGGAAGGATTAATTCGTGACGCTATAAAAAGCCGCATGAAGCTGGATATTTTTGATTACGAACGTCCTGTGGGCATTCAAATTTTTGGTGGTGATGAAGAAGCGATGGAAATGTCGTCTAAAATTGTTTCTACTGTAAAACCGGATTTAGTGGATATCAATTTCGGTTGTCCGGTAAAAAAAGTAGTTTGCCGTGGTGCTGGTGCCGGCGTTTTAAAAGATGTCGATTTGATGGTTCGTTTAACCAAAGCGGTTATCAAAGGAACTGATTTACCTGTTACAGTAAAAACCCGTTTAGGATGGGACGAAAACTCAATTAACATTGATGAAGTTGCGGAAAGACTTCAGGATATTGGTGTTCAGGCTTTAACAATTCATGCCAGAACCCGTGCCCAAATGTACAAAGGTCATTCTGACTGGTCGCATATTGCCCGCGTAAAAAACAACCCAAGAATTACGATGCCAATTTTCGGAAACGGCGATATCGACAGCCCGGAAAAAGCGTTAAAATATAAAAATGAATACGGAATTGACGGTATCATGATCGGTCGTGCTGCGATTGGTTATCCGTGGATTTTTAACGAAATCAAACATTTCTTTAAAACAGGTGAACACTTACCTGCTCCAACTGTTATTGATCGTGTTGAAGCTGCGAGAAACCATTTAAAATGGTCGATGGAATGGAAAGGCGAACGTTTGGGAATTGTAGAAATGCGTCGTCATTATACCAATTATTTCAAAGGAATTCATTCCTTTAAAGAATTCAAACAAAAATTAGTTACCACAGATGGGCCTGAGGATTTATTTGCAATTATGAAAGAAATCGAAGAAGTTTATAATGGATATGAGTTTGTTTAAAATATAATTTAGTCTTTGATAAAGAACTGTAAAAAGAAAGACCTTCAAAATTTGAAGGTCTTTCCTTTTAATCATCATAATGGAATCGACATTGTAAAATCACGCACTTCTGATCAACACTTTTCGTTCCTGAAACTTTATAAACCAATCGATGCTCCCCTGTAATTCGACGAGACCAAAAACTTTTTAAATCATGTCTTAAAGGCTCCGGTTTTCCAATCCCTTTAAAAGGATTTTCACGAATAGATTTTATTAATTCTTTTATTTTTATTGCGGTATCTGTATCGTTTTCTAACCAATATTCAAATTCTTCCCAACCATTTTTAGTAAAACAAATGTCCATGTAATCTAAAGTTCATCTAGGTTAAAGTCTACAAGTTTTCCTTTTTCCATTTGTTCCATAGATTCTGAAAGTCTTTTTCTATTTGCTTTAGTTGACAACAAATGCTGTGTTTCTAATATTGAATTGTATTCTTTCATAGAAATTATTACAACCGCATCTTCTTCCGAATTTCTCGGAACAACAATTATTTCTGAAGATTCAGAGACTTCATCAAAGTAATTTTTAATGTTTTTTCTTAAAGTTGATATTGTAATTGCTTTCATTTTTTAGTACTTTTAATTGTACGTTCAAATGTACAAATTTTAAATATCATAAATTCTTTTTGCAAAAGATTTAACTCGTTAGATAATTTTATTCTAATGATTCTAAAATTTTCTTTGCAATTTCAATTTGTCCTTTTTCACTGGTAATATATTTTCTGTCTTTTTCGTTGGATAAATATCCCACTTCTAAAGTAACAGCCGGACAATTAGACTTTTTTAGAATAAAGAAATTAGCACCAGAAACGCTTCCTTTAGACAAATTTTCTGCAGCTACTTTCTGTAATAGGGTTTCAGCACTTTCTTTGGATTGATTGTAAAACTTTCCATCGGCAGCAATATAAGCTTCGGCGCCATTTTTGGTAATATTTTTAGACGCATTTGCATGTAATGAGATTACTAAAGCAGGCTTTAATTTGTTGATGATTGAAACTCTTTCAGCTAATTCTATAGACTGATCTCCATCTCTTAGCAAAACAATTTCAAGATTGTTGTCTTTGTTTTGAATTTGAACGAGTTTAGCAATTCTCTCTACAATTAGTTTTTCCTGTAAACCTCCCCCATAATCTGCACCGAGATCATTTCCACCGTGAGCGGCGTCAATAACAACTATCTTTTTTTCTTCTAATGGTATAAAAGCAAAAAGGCCAAATAAAAATACTGCACTAGCAATTCCTAAAAAATTTCTGTTGAATTTCATAATAAATTAGTTTTTGGTTTTAAGTAAATTCCAACGTAAAAATTTAAGAAATATTGTACAAAGAGTATCTTTTAAACCTGAACCCGCTTCCATTTTCCTCTTTTATAGAAAACAATTCCGGCAAGAGTAATGGCCGTTTCAGCTACAGGAATTGCTATAAAAACTCCAGTTGGTCCCATATTAAAATACTTTGCTAATGCAAAAGCCAAAGGAATTTGAAATAACCAAAACCCAAAGAAATTAATTCCGGTTGGCGTCCAGGTATCTCCTGCTCCATTAAATGTATTAATCAAAACCATTCCAATTCCATAGAAAATAAAACCAACGCTCATGATTTGCAAGGCTTCAACAGCAATGGTTTTTACAGCTTCATCATTCGTAAAAAAGGAAATAATATATTTTCCGAAAACCAGTGTGATCACCATAATCGAAGCCATGAAAATTACATTATATCTGGCGGTTGTCATAACTGATTTCTCTGCGCGTTCAATTTGTTTGGCTCCTAAATTTTGTCCAACCAAAGTTGCGGCGGCATTACTTAATCCCCAGGCCGGAAGAATGAAAAACATCATAATTCTCAACGCGGTCTGATATCCTGCTGATCCATGATCTCCACCGGTTGTTGCTACTAATTTTGCTAAGAAAATCCAGCTGCAGGAAGCAATTACAAATTGTAAAATTCCGGGAGCAGCAATTTTTACTAAGGCTTTGATTTGTGTAAAATCCGGAGCAAAATATGGAATTTTAATTTTTAAAATTCCACTTCCAAAAAATAAGTGATATACCTGATAGAGAACTCCAATACTTCTTCCAAAAGTGGTTGCCAAAGCAGCTCCAACTAATCCAAAGGCAGGAATTGGTCCCAAACCGTTAATTAAAATTGGACATAAAATAATGTTGCAAATATTGGCAATCCAAAGACTTTTCATCGCAATAGCTGCATTTCCTGCTCCACGAAAGATTCCGTTTATTAAGAACAGAAGCATAATACACAAACTGGAACCAATCATAATCTGTGTAAATTGGAAACCATGTTCAGCTGCTTCTGCAGATGCGCCCATGAAAAGTAGGATGTCTTTAGCATAAATAATTCCAAAAACACTCAGTAAACTATTCACCGCAAATGCTACAATTATGGCTTGCATTCCTGCTTTTGCCGCTGCGACCGGATCTTTTTCTCCAATGCGTCTGGCCACAACTGCGGTGGCCGCCATACTCATTCCGATAGCAAGAGAGTAAATTACTGTTAATACAGATTCAGTCAAACCAACCGTCTGAATGGCAAAACTGCTGTGTTTTAAATGTCCAACGAAATACAAATCAACCAATGCAAAAACCGATTCCATCATCATTTCTAAAACCATCGGAATGGCTAATAGAATTACGGCTTTTTTAATACTTCCGGAAGTATAATCAAATGATTCGTCGCCTTTTAAGGCTTGTTTTGTTGTGGTAAAAATTTTGGAAATAAAACTTTCCTTTATAGATGTTTCTGTCATGATATTTTAGGATAAATGAAAAAATTGGTTCAGATGTAGTAATCTGAACTTCAAAATTAAAAACGTAAGTATCCTAATTATTCTAAAAAAATAAAATTAGGATTAGGCAGAAACAATCATATGCTGTAGATTTTCAAGGGAGTAAATATAAGTAATATTTTTTAGGAAGAAATTAATCCAGTAATTTTTTGCTTACACGACTGCTTGCAATTAAAGAAGCAGCAAAACCAAGTGTAACAATAGTGGTCATTACAATTAGAACATTTTCCAGAGAGAAAACAACCGGATAAGCTAATGTTGGAGTAATCATAATCAGCTCATATTGTTGCTGTAAAATAACCAGGATGATTCCTAAAGCAAGTCCGATCAGGCCACCGAAAAAGCTTAATAAAGTTCCCTGAAGTAAAAAGATTCTTCTGAGATAACCAACTTCTGCTCCAAGATTAAAAAGGGTTTTAAGATTTCCTTTTTTCTCTAAAATCATCATAATCAAAGCACCGACCAAATTAAAAAGAGCGACAATGATTACTAAAGTAAAAATCAGATAAACGACAATATTTTCGGTATTGAGCATTTTGTACAAAGACTCATTTAACTGTGCCCTGTTCTTTAAAGTGATTTTGTTTTTAAAAATAGAATTAAGCTGTTTTTTGATTGCATTTTCATCTGCATTTTCTTTTAGCTTAAACTCAATTCCGGAAATTTGATTTGGCTTATACAATAATAATTCCTGCGCAAGACCTAAATCTGCAAATACGTATTTAGAATCTAATTCTTCACTTATTGAATAAATCCCAACAGGAAGAACATCTGTTTTATTAAAAGCTTCTTCAGGATTTTCGATTGCCCCTTTTCCTGGTTTTGGGGCAAAAATCTGAAGTGGGTTTTCAAAATCCATGATTCCCATTGAGAAATTTTGAGCTAATCCATAACCAATTACAACCTGAAAACTATCCGGTTTAAGCCATTGACCATTATAAAGTTTTTTCTTTATATCGTTAACAACGGCATAAGTGCTATCAACTCCTTTTAAATAAGTAACCTGCTGTTTGTCTTTAAACAAAAACAAAACACGCTCTTCTATAATTTTGGTGTATGAGGCAACACCATCCATTTTCTTGATTTGACTTTCCTGATCCGGTGTAATAAAAAATGACTTTCCGTATGTACTTGTCAGTTTTAAATCAGGATCGATTTCGTTTGTAAACGAGAGACTGAAAACTTTTAATCCGCTGAAGACGGATAAAACCACAAACAAAGCCATAGTACCAACAATGATTCCCATGCTGGCAATTCGGTTAATAATATTGATAGCATTATTTTTACTGCTGCTAAAAATATAACGTTTGGCTATGTATAAAGGGAAATTCAAATTACGACTTTCTTCTCTTTTCTAAAAGGTCACGATTTTCTATTGGGTTTTCTTTTCCTGCAAGTGCATTGTCAATTTTCTCAATATAATCTAAAGAGTCGTCGATAAAGAAAACTAAATTTGGAACACGACGTAACTGCAAACGTACGCGCTGTGACAAATCATGTTTGATTAAAGTTGTATTTGTTTTAATTGCCTCTAAAGTCTCTTTGGCTTTTTCTTGTGGAAAAATACTTAAATATACTGTTGCTACAGACAAATCTGTAGTTACACTTACTTTGGACACTGAAATTACTAAATTAGAAATTCCGTTTTTTCTCACTTCACCTTGCAGGATATCAACCAGATCTTTCTGGAGGACACCGCCTATTTTTTTCTGTCTATTTGTTTCCATCCTGCAAAAATACTATTTTTAAATTCAATCGTAGCAATTTCAAACGAACTTGAATCGTAATTTTTATTGTTTGAAATCAGAATTAAATCTTCTTACTGTAAATAGTAACTACCTAAAATACTACTTATTCTTATTTTTTGTACTGATAAAAATCATCTAATTAGTTTCAAATAATTTTCATATTTGATATAAATCTAACACCATCAAATTATGAAAAAGAGAGAACCGGTAAGTCACATTATGACAAAGAGTGTTATAACTGTAAATCAAAATGATAATTTAAAAAATGTTGTAAACAAATTAAAAGCTAATTCTATTCGTCATATTCCTGTGGTTAACGGAAAAGAAGTTGTTGGAATTATCAGCCGCACCGATATTAACCGTCTTACTTTTGGTGCATTATTTGACGGACAAGAGGGAGCAGATGAAGCTGTATTAGAAATGCTCACTATTCCTCAGGTTATGACTTCTAAACCAAAGACAGTTTCATCAGAACTTATTATTAGGGACTTAGCTGAAATTTTTGTAAAAGAAGAATTTCATGCCGCACCAGTTGTTGATAAAGGAGAATTAAAGGGAATTGTCACCACCACAGATGTTTTAAAATATTTCCTGGAAGAAAATTATTAGTCAATAAAAAGGGAGCAAATTTGCTCCCTTTTGTTTTTTATCTGCTTTGCAGCCATCCTTCCGGATTGTTGTTTGAAGTATTTTGAAGAATCAGGAATTTAATGATTGTTTTTCCTGTATCTCCGCTTGTTCTTACTTTTCCAATATTTTGTTTAATCGTCACTTTGTCTCCCTGACTAACAGAAACCGAACTTAGGTTTTGATATACTGTAAAGAAATCCCCATGTTGAATTACAACTGCTTTGTTTACCGGTGATAAAACGATTACTTTAGAAACTTCTCCTGCAAATACTGCTCTGGCGCTGGCACCATCTTCAGTTGTAATCTCAACTCCTGAATTGTGTACCGTAATCGAAGGATGCAATGGGTGAGGCTGATCTCCGTACCCAAGAGAAATAAATCCTTTTTCTACCGGCCACGGCAATCTTCCTCTGTTCGCTTTAAAATCGGCTGCTAAAATTTTGTCTTCTGGTGTCAACGCAATTTTAGAAGAAGAAACCGGTGCTTTTGCTTCGCTGGAACCTGGGTTTGCTTTTGCTCTTTCTGCTGCAGCTTTTCTATTGGCTTCAGCAATTGCTTCACGAATTAAACGATCAATTTGTTTATCAATTCGTTTTGCTTCACTTTGTTTGGATCGAATATCGGCAGCAATTTTATTTTTATCTTTTTTAAGCGAATTAACCAATTTTTGCTGTTCTTTTTTCTCTGCTTCAAGCGTTACTTTCTCTTTTTGGTTTTCGGCAATAATCTTCTTTTTTACTTGTCTTTGTCCGTCAAGTTTTGCATTAAAATCAACTAATTGTGCTGTTTTTGACTGAATTTCAAGGCCTTGATTTTTTCTGAAATTAGTATATTGCTTTAAATACTGTGCTCTTTTATAAGCTTGTAAAAAACTCTCTGAAGATAAAATAAACATGGCACGGCTTTGTTCAGATCGGCTTTTGTACGATTTTAAAATCATTTCCGCGTAATCTTCTTTTAAGACTTTTAATTCTTTTTTCAGTTTATTAACCTGAACCTGATTAATATACATGTCATTACTAATCAGTCTTTCCTGTTTTGCTGTAGTATTGATTAATTTCTCTTTCAGTTTGATTTTATTTGCCTGAATCAAATATTCATTCACAGCAGATTTCTCTTTTTTTCGAACAGACTGAAGCATTTTTTCATTGTCTCTGATTTCCTGCTGAATTTGAGCTTTACGCTGTTCCAGTTTTTCTTGCTGAGAATCCTGCGCCCATACAAAAGTAGTGGCACAAACTAAAACTAGACTTAGGAGAAATTTTGGCATGTTTCTATTTTTATTTTTGCAAATTTACTTAATTGTCATTTTTTTATAACCACTCGGAACACTGTAAGGGAAAGAAAGTTGTTCATTAAATGAAATATTGTTGTAATTCAAATTAATGCTTGTTTTTCCTTTTGGCTGTACCGCATTGATTTCAATACTTGTCGGGAGTATTCCCTGATCGAAAGTTTTGCTGTCTGAGTATGCAATCTGTAAAGTTCTGTTTTCTGATGGCTGTGAAATTTCCTCTTTCTGAATTAAATATTTTTCGCCATCTAAGAAAAAGGTTTTCTTCAAATTCGCATCTTTCTCTTCGTCCAGTCTAAAAAGGTTTTCAACAATTGTCTGTGTATATTTTCCTTTTCTTAAATCATCAAAAGCTTCACCAACCAGTAAGTTTTGTACTTTACTATAATCTAAATCTGTTCCCAGCCATTTACTTAAACTAGTAAAATCTCCTTCGTAATAAGTGCTGTTTATTTTCTCATAATAACTTACTGCATCAGGAGTTATTAAAGCCTTCGCCATTGTGATTCCCAAAAAACGAACGCTTATTAAAATCTGTTTGTCTTTTTCAATTCTGATTTCAGCTGTAACATTTTGGCTTTGTTTCTCATCAACATATTTTGCACTTGCTTTTATGTACAAAGTAGAAAAATCTAATTTATTATCGTAATGTTTTTCAATTACTTTCTTCTCTTCTTTTGGTGCAACTATTGGGCTTGTATTATTTTGTACTGCTACTGCTTTCGTCTTACATGATACAACCGCAATCGAAAGAATTAGTACTGCTATATATTTTTTCATCTGAGTTTCTCCTTTATTTTTTTTTCTTTAATATTTCATTTGCCTTCAAAAAGTATTCCTCTTTTTTCTTAGCATCTCCCAATCCATTGTATGCTTCTCCTAATTGAATATTAAAATTTGATTCTAATTTTACATCATCAACAACATAATCAAGACCCATTTCTAAAACGGTTTTTGCATTTTTAAACTGCTTTTGCTGGTTGCTTCCTAATCCTGCATAATAATAAAATTGAGCCTGACTCGGATATACTTCAATCAGCATCATGGCTCTTTTGGTCATTGGTTCAAATTGTTTGGTCTGAGAATACGCTTCCAATAATAACATATTGGTTTCTAGCTCTGTGTCTGAATTGGCTTTTAAATCTTTTTCATAATATTTAATCGCATTCTCAAACTGACCTTTACTATGATAAAACTTTCCAATTTCTTTGGCAACGTCAACATTTGGATCATTATCAAAATAAGAAATAGCTTTTTCTAAATCGGCAGAATATTGTGGATTTTTATTGACGTAAATCAAAAATTCATTCAAAGTTCTGTGTTTGATTTTTGAATCGATTTTTGAGCTTGCCAAAATCACATTCATCGATTTGATAGCTTTATCTGCCTGATTGGCATCTAAGTATGTCTTAAACAAACTAACCTGCGCCCATTCTGAATTTGGGATTTCTTTGGCTAATTGTTTGGCAACATCCAGAGATTTCTCATTTTCATTGTTTTTTGAATACAAAAGAATGAGATTCAAATAATTGGATTCTTCTTTTGGATCTTTTTTAATCTGTTGAATCAAATTATCAATTTCTGCATTCTGATATTTCCCCTGCGATAAAATCTGTGCCTTATAAATCTCACGATCTGACGATTTTCCAAACTTTTCATTCATTTCGTTAATCGCAATTAATGCTTTATCATACTGATTGGTAATCATGTATAACGAAATCAAATCGTCTTTATACTCCTCGTCAAAAACAATTATTTTCTGAATCGTTTCAATCGCAAGCGGATAGTTTTTGGTTTCATAACTTACATCGTAAATTCCCAGCCAAAACCATTTGTTTTTAGGATCTAACTGCGTTGCTTTTTCAAAATTATCCTGTGCGTTTCGATATTCTTTAAGAGCAAAATAGTTTTTTCCTAATTCAAAATAAGCCACAGCGTCATTGGGTTTTAGTTTGATACATTTCTCCAATGACACAATAGCTTTATCGTAATTTTCAATTCCTTTTTGTTTTAATGATTCATAAAATGAGTCTTGATATTCGTCAGTTGCCATAGCAATATCTTCGGGTTCTGTCTGTGCAAAAACCGAAAACGATGTGCTGAATAAAGCAAGAAACAAAACAGTAAAAACTCTTTTTTTGATCATTTTTAAAAACTACATTTTAAACAAAACGAAACTTTCTTAATTTTTATTTTATTCTAAAACAGCATAATCTCCAATACTGATACTGGTAAATTTACCATCATAACTTACATGATTTCCAATCATTGCGTTATCCAAGTCAGCATTTTTGATTTGAGAATAAGTCTGGATCAAACTGTTTTTGATGGTACTGTCTGTTACATGACATCCGTTTCCTAAAGAAACATTTGGTCCAATCGTAGTGTTTTTCAAAACAACATTTTCTCCAATGTAACATGGCGGAATAATTGTTGAGTTTTCTAATGTCACACCATAATCTACTAAATGTTCTCCATCGTTATGAAGAAAACCAAGCATTCTTGTATTAGTTTCTACAGTAACATCTTTGTTTCCGCAATCCATCCATTCATCAACACTTCCGGTTTTAAAAACTTTTCCGTTTGCCATCATCGCTTTGATACCATCATTAATCTGGTATTCTCCGCCATTTTTGATATTATTATCCAAAACATTCTGAAGTTCATTTCTCAAAACTCCAATTTCTTTGAAATAATAAATTCCGATAACGGCTAAATCACTTACGAATTCCTTTGGTTTTTCAACCAATTCAATAATTTCGTTATTCTGATTTAATTTCACCACACCAAAAGCTTCCGGCTGATCTACTTGTTTTACCCAGATTACAGCGTCTGCCGATGGATCTAATTCAAAATCAGCTCTAATTAAAGTATCTGCATAAGCAATAACAGCAGGTCCTGACAAAGAATCTTTAGCACACATAATGGCATGACCCGTTCCTAAAGGCTGATCTTGACGGTAAATTGAAGCTTTTGCTCCTAAACCTTTTGCTAAATCTGTTAAACTTGCTACAACATCATCTCCAAAAAAAGCTTCATCACCTAAAACAAAGGCAACTTCTTCAATTGGTTCTTTCAATATTTTAGCAATATCTTCAACTAAACGGTGTACTATAGATTTTCCTGCAATAGGAATTAATGGTTTTGGAACAGTTAATGTATGAGGCCTCAATCTCGATCCACGGCCTGCCATTGGGACAATTATTTTCATTTTTTATTTGATTTTATGGGAAGATCAAAAAATCTTCATTGGGTTTGGTCTTTCTTTTTATGGTGTTTTTGCTAAATACAAAAACTATTTCACACCTGTACTTCCAAAGCCTCCTTCACCTCTTAATGTTTCAGTAAGTGTTTCAACTTCAATCCATTCTGCTCTTTCGTGTTTTGCAATAATTAGCTGGGCAATTCTTTCTCCGTTTTCAATTACAAATTCCTCATTTGATAAATTTACTAAAATTACTCCTATTTCTCCTCTGTAATCTGCATCAACAGTTCCCGGTGAATTTAAAACTGTTACTCCTTTTTTTGCTGCCAGTCCGCTTCTTGGTCTTACCTGTGCTTCGTAACCAATTGGTAATTCAATAAAAAGTCCGGTTTTTACAATCGTTCTTTCTAAAGGTTTTAACGTAATTGGTTCTGAAATATTGGCACGCAAATCCATTCCTGCAGAAGCGATGGTTTCGTAATTTGGTAAATCGTGTTGTGATTTATTGATAATTTGAATTTTCATTTTTAAATATAAAATTTTTAAACGTCGCTTATTTTTTCTTCATTATACCTTTAATAGTATCTTTTTCGAAATGGTAAACTAAATACATAAAAGCTAGAAGAAGTGGGATTCCAACATAATATTTCTCTCTAAATCCGTAAAACGAAATAACAGAAAATAATATCGAAACTCCTAAATAAGCACCAATTTTGTTCATATCATAAGGAATTGGATAATATTTATTTCCTAAAATATAAGAAATAAGCATCATACTTCCGTAAGCAGAAATGGTCGCAATGGCAGAACCATAATAGCTGTATTTTGGTATTAAAAGATAATTTAAAACCAAAGTGACAATGGCTCCTACAATAGAAATGTAAGCTCCAATTTTTGTTTTATCTGTCAGTTTATACCAAACCGAAAGATTATTGTAAATTCCTAAAAAGAAATTTGCCAAAATAATAAGCGGTACCACTTTCATGGCTTCCCAATAGGTTTTATTATCTAATAATAAATATTTTAAAACATCAGCAAATACAATAACTCCCAATAAAATTAGAGAGCCCAGTATCACAAAATATTTTGTAATTACGGCATAAGTCTGCGGAGCATTTTCGTTTTTCGCATGACTGAAAAAGAAAGGTTCAATTCCTAGTCTGAAAGCTGTCGCAAACAGCACCATGAACAATCCTAATTTATAACAAGCAGAATAAGCTCCAACTTCAGATTTTGCTAAATTTTCAGGAAGCAGATAACCTAAAAGAATTTTATCAAAATGCTCATTTACAGCAAAAGCTAATCCAGCTACTAAAATTGGAAGTCCGTATTTCATCATTCTTTTCCAAAGTTCCGGATCGAATTTTCGTCCAAGCGAAAGGTAATTTGGAGAAAGCACAATAAATGTTGCCAAACTTGCTAAAAGGTTTGCAATGAAAATATAGGCAATCTGAAAGTTTTCTACATATAAATTATCCCAAACAGAATTTGGATTTGCTTCTGCTAATTTTGGCAGATACATTAAGAAGAAAATATTCAGTAACAAATTAATAACTACATTTCCTATTTTAATTGCTGCATAAACCATTGGTCTCTGGTTAGCTCTTAATTTTGAAAATGGAATTAAAACCAAAGCATCCAAAACTAAAATCCAGACAGTATAAGTGATATACTGAACGTCAACCTCGGCTAAATTCGCCAGCGTATTCCTAAATATCAACGCAACAAATAAGAAAATAATTGAAGTCCAGAATATCGAAATCGTAGAAGTTGCAATTACATTTTTCTTGTCATCTTCGGCGCTATAGAATCTAAAGAAAGCCGTTTCCATACCGTAAGAAAGTACTACGTTAAAGAAAACCATCCAGGATAATACAATCGAAACTTCTCCATATTCGGCAGTGGGAAGAATTCCTGTATATAATCTCACTAATAAAAAACTCAGCATTCTTGGTAAAACTGTTGCCAGTCCGTAAATTGCCGTTTGCTTAAATAGATTTTTATATAATCCCAAAATATAATTGTAATAATGTTTGTAGGACAAAAATAACCATTTCTTTTGTTTAATGGTGTTTTTGTTGACGTAATAAAGAAAAGTTGTGTTTGTTTTTAAACAGTCATTTTGGTTTCGTCTAATATTTTTACAAAATGAAACCCTTTCGGTGCATAACCTTGATTGTAGTAAAAACGATGAGCATCAAAATTTCCTGTAAAGGCATCGAGAACTATACTGCTGCAATTTAATTCTATCGCTTTTTTCTCGATATAATCAGTTAGCATTTTTCCAATTCCTCTAGATCGAAATTCCGGATTAACCACAAAATTGTCTATTTCAAGATATTTGCCCGTCCATAATTTTGTAGCCGACCAGCATCCTGTTAAGCCTAGACAAACAGCATTTTCAAAAACTGCAATCTGAGTATAATTATGAGGCACCATTTCTTTAAGATAATTCTCGTATTTCTCTAAGCTAAGCTTAGGATATAAGTGCCTAATTATCTCAATTTGAAATAACATTTCTTGCAACGTAATTAGTTCTTTTATAGAAAGATTCATGAATTTATTATTAAAATATAAACAAAAATAAGTAAACTTTAAGTTAAGACTTATATAATTAAAAATCAATGACATGTGAAATATATAAATTAGACATGAAAATTATGTAACTTTTTTTAGACAGTCTTTTCCTAAATTTGTTTCACAGGGATTGAGAAAGCTAAATACAACCCTTATAAAAAAGGAAGCACTGGGACTAATAAAGCTTGTTTGTTCCCATAAAAGACAAAGCATAAGGGATTGATTCAGCTGTAATGTAACCCTAATAAAAACAGAGCACCGGGACTAATAAAGCTTGTTTGTTCCCATAAAAGACAAAGCACAAGGGATTGATTCTGCTGTATTGTAACCCTTAAAAAAACAGAGCCCTGGGATTAATAAAGCTAGTTTGTTCCCATAAAAGACAAAGCACAGCAGAGTTTATCTGTCAATTTTTATAAAATGGTAGTGATTCTCAACTTTATATATTTTGAGAATCACCATTTTATAAAAGTTATTTTTAAAAAAGAAAAAACTTCCAATAAAAAAAAGCCAGCAAATGCTGGCTTTTTTTTATATATTTTGGAATAAATTATCCATTTAAAGCTTCTGCTCCACCAACAATTTCCAAAATCTCACTAGTAATAGCAGCCTGACGCGCTTTATTATAAGTTAATTTCAATTGGTTTCGTAATTCAGTTGCATTATCTGTTGCTTTGTGCATTGCAGTCATACGTGCTCCATGCTCTGAAGCAAATGAATCACGGATACCTTTATACAATTGCGTTTTTAATGACTTAGGAATTAAAGTCAGTACAATCTCTTCTTTTGAAGGCTCGTAAATATAATCTCCAGTAGAAGTAGTAACGTCAGATTTAATAGGAGCTAACGGTAAAAATTGTTCAGTCTGAACGATTTGAGTCGCAGCATTTTTAAACTGATTGTAAACTAATTCAATTCTATCATATTCTCCAGACAAAAATTTCTCTGTAAGATTATCAGCGATTCCAGCAACATTTTCAAAAGTTAAATGATCAAAAATAGCATTATGATGACCGTGTACTTTATGAGTTTTGCTTAAAGCATCGTTTCCTTTTTTACCAATAGCAAAAACATCTACTTGTTTTCCTTGGTAAAAAGCAGTACGATTTTTAATCTCTTTAATAATATTTGAATTGAAAGCACCACACAAACCTCTGTTAGAAGTTATAGCTACAAGCAATACTTTTTTTACTTCACGTTGTGTAGTGTAATCTCCTCCAACTTCACCTTCAAGTGATGCAGAAAGATCTTGCAATAACTCCGTTAATTTCTCGGCATAAGGACGCATTGCAGTGATTGCATCTTGTGCTTTCTTCAGCTTTGCAGCAGAAACCATTTTCATCGCAGACGTAATCTGCATCGTTGATGAAACGGAAGTAATTCTATTACGGATTTCCTTTAAATTTGCCATCTATTAATTAGAAAATGTGACAATCTGAAAATTAGATAATTAGAAAAATGTTAACTCATTTCCTAATTATCTAATTAACGAATTATCTAATTAGTTATATTTTGCTGAGATTTCTTTTGCTGCTTTTTCGATAACATCTGTAATAGCGTCATCTAATTTACCAGCTTTTAACGCGTTAAGCGTATCTTTATGTTTACTGTTTAAGTAAGCTAAGAAATCAGCTTCAAATTCTTTTACTTTTTCTACAGGAACGTTTCTTAATAAGTTTTTAGAACCAGCGTAGATAATAGCTACTTGGTTTTCAACTGTATAAGGATCATTTAAACCTTGTTTCAAGATCTCAACGTTTCTTTTTCCTTTTTCGATTACGTTTAAAGTAACTGAATCTAAGTCAGAACCAAATTTAGCGAAAGCTTCTAATTCACGGAATTGAGCCTGGTCTAATTTTAAAGTTCCAGAAACTTTTTTCATTGATTTAATTTGAGCATTACCTCCAACACGAGATACAGAGATACCTACGTTAATTGCAGGACGAACCCCAGAGTTGAACAAATCTCCATCAAGGAAAATCTGACCATCTGTAATAGAGATTACGTTTGTTGGGATATATGCAGAAACGTCACCAGCTTGAGTTTCGATAATTGGCAATGCAGTTAATGAACCACCACCTTTTACGATAGATTTGATAGAATCTGGTAAATCGTTCATGTTTTTAGCGATACCATCATCAGCAATTACTTTACAAGCACGTTCTAATAAACGAGAGTGTAAGTAGAAAACGTCTCCAGGGTAAGCCTCACGTCCCGGTGGTCTTCTTAATAAAAGAGAAACCTCACGGTAAGCAACAGCTTGTTTAGACAAGTCATCATACACAATAAGTGCTGGACGACCTGAATCTCTGAAGTATTCTCCAATTGCAGCACCAGCGAATGGAGCGTAAACTTGCATTGGAGCTGGATCAGAAGCATTAGCAGCAACAATAACGGTATAAGCCATTGCTCCTTTTTCTTCTAACATTTTTGCAATTCCTGCTACAGTTGAAGCTTTTTGTCCAATTGCAACATATATACAGAATACAGGTTTTCCTGCATCGTAAAATTCTTTTTGATTTAAGATTGTATCGATACAAACAGTTGATTTACCTGTTTGACGGTCACCGATTACAAGCTCACGCTGACCACGTCCAACCGGGATCATAGCATCAACTGCTTTTACTCCTGTTTGTAATGGCTCAGTTACTGGCTGACGGAAGATAACTCCAGGTGCTTTTCTTTCTAAAGGCATTTCGTATAAGTCTCCACCGATTGGTCCTTTTCCATCAATTGGAAAACCAAGAGTGTTAACAACACGTCCTACCATTTGCTCACCTACTTTAAGAGAAGCAATACGTTGAGTTCTTTTTGCAGTAGATCCTTCTTTAAGTCCAGTTGATGGTCCTAAAAGTACAACCCCAACATTATCCTCTTCAAGATTCAATACGATACCTTCCATACCGTTATCGAATTCTACTAACTCTCCATATTGTACATTAGATAGCCCGTAAACACGAGCAATACCGTCTCCAACTTGAAGTACTGTTCCTACTTCCTCTAGCGTAGCACCAGATTCAAAACCTTCTACTTGCTTTCTTAATATTGCTGAAATTTCAGCAGGTTTGATTTCCGCCATCTTAATTTATAATTTAGACACTTTTTGTGTTATAAAAACTAATTACTTAACTCTCTTTTTAATACTTGTAATCTGTTTGCAACAGAAGCGTTGTATTGATTATCTCCTATTCTCAAAATAAATCCACCAATAATGGAAGGATCTACTATATTTTCAATTGTAATTTTTTTATCTGATAAAGTTGCAATTTTTGCTAAAACTTTAGCTTCTAATTCTGCATCCATCGGAATAGCTGTTGTAACTTTTGCCACTTCAATTCCGTTGCTTTGATCAAATACTTTACTATATTCTACTGCAATTGCATCTAGAATTTCAAATCTTTTGTTTTCAAATAATAAATGAAATAAACCTTTAGTTACACCATTTACATCTGAGAAAACTTCTAAAAGAGCACTTTCTTTAACTTCAACTTTTGTTGTTGGGTTCTGAATAAAGGTACTCAATTCTGCATTAGTCTCAATTGCATTTGCAATTGATTTCATATCGTTATTTACAGCTTCGGCAACACCTTTAGAGTTTGCTAAGTCTAGAATTGCTTTTGCATAACGAATTGCTGCTCTTGTACTTGCCATAATCTTAGTTTAACTTTACGTCACCTAACATTTTCTCAACTAATTTAGTTTGAGCTTCTTTGTTAGATAATTCTTCTTTCAATAATTTCTCAGCAATGCTTAACGATAAAGTTGAAACCTGAGATTTCAATTCTGCCATAGCAGCATTTTTTTCGCTTTCGATAGCCGCTTTAGCCTGCTCGATCATTTTTTGACCTTGTGCCTGTGCTTCGTTTTTAGAATCAGTAATCATCTTCTCTTTCATTTCGCGAGCTTCTTTCAACATAGCATCACGTTCTGCACGAGCTTCATTCAAAATTCTTTGGTTATCTGCCTGAAGATTTTGCATTTCTTGTCTTGCATTTTCAGCAGAAAGTAATGCGTCTTTAATTCCTTGTTCTCTATCATTTACTGCATCAAGAATAGGTTTCCATGCAAATTTTTTCAACAAGAAAATTAATCCAACAAATATTAATACTTGCCAAAAGAACAAACCGAACTCGAACTGATTTATTAACTTTTCCATTATATAGAATTATAAATTTTAAATTATATCTTTTTAAACTACTGCAAAGAGCAATTTTATTTTAATGTTTCATTTTTAAAACAATAGTTACAACCAACCGTTGCAACTATTGTTCTTGTGTTTTAATTAAGCAGCGAATAACGCAGCGAAACCAATACCTTCAATAAGCGCAGCAGCGATAAGCATAGCTGTTTGGATTTTTCCTGAAGCTTCTGGTTGACGAGCGATAGCGTCCATTGCTGAACCACCAATTCTACCAATACCTACTGCTGCTCCGATTACGATTAATCCTGCTCCAATGTAATTTAAACCGTTCATATTTGTATATATTAAAAATTAAACATTCAATTTTGATTTTAGATTTTTGAATGTAGATTTTAGATTATTATAAATCTGAAATCTAAACTCTGAAATCTAATTTTAGTGGTGCCCCTCCTCTTCGTGGTGGTGCTCTTCTACTGCTGAACCAAAATAAAGTGCAGACAGCATAGTAAAAATATAGGCTTGTAAAAATGCTACTAGAATCTCTAGTATAGAAAGTACAAATGATAATCCGAAAGATAATGTACTTCCAATCCAGCTTTTAAAGATAAACATTAAACCAATGATACTCATTAATACGATGTGACCTGCAAAAATATTTGCGTACAAACGAATCATTAATGAAAATGGTTTAATAAAAACTCCCAACAATTCAATTGGTGCCAAAATAATTCTCATTGGTTTTGGTACACCCGGCATCCAGAAAATGTGACCCCAGTAATTTTTATTTGCTGAAAAGTTTGTTATTAAGAAAGTAAGGATTGCTAAAGCAAATGTAACTGTGAAGTTTCCTGTTGCGTTAATTCCTAGCGGAGTTAATCCGAAGATATTTAAAAACAATACAAAGAAAAATATAGTCAATAAATAACTCATGTATTTTTTATAATGCTTTTCTCCAATGTTTGGAATAGCAACATCATCACGGATGAAAAGAACTAAAGGTTCAAAAAATCTTCCAACTCCAGAAGATATTCCTCCATTTTTAGCATAAGATTTTGCTAAGCTTGTAAATAACCAGAACATTAATAAAGCGGCAACCATAATAGAAAGTACCGTTTTTGTAATTGAGAAGTCTAAAGGACGAACATTTGTTGGATGACCTGTTTTCTCATCTTCAGTAATTGTACCCTTAGCATCTGTTCTGTAAATTTTACCATCGTGGTGGTTGATCACATAATAGTTACCGTTTGATTCAGCTACTTCATGTCCGTGGTGGAATTTAGAAGAAGAAAAAATGTGTAAACCATTATCCCAAAGAATTACCGGTAATGGAAAACCATAATATTTACCTGTCTCATCATCTTGTGTTAATGTAAAATCATGAGAGTCTAAAACGTGATGACCAATAAAGGCTTTAATCTTAGATTTAATATCTGTTGGCTCTGCATGATGATCTTCTGCAGCACCTTCATGGGTTGCTTCAGTTTGAACATGCGCTGAGTCTTTTTCAGTATTTGAAAAACTCATTAATGGAAGACAAGCTACAAAAGCAGCAAGAATAAAGCTGAGTGGTTTGTTTGAAATCACCATATCTTGGAAAATCTTATTTTTTACGTTTCTAAAATTTGGTGCAAAGGTACATTTTTTATTAATATTCAAAAGGATATGAAAAATTATTTTTAAACCTAGTTTTAAAGAATTGTTATTTTAACGCTTTTCATTTAATAATCGGGCAGTTAAAATCGTCTGAAATAACAAAAAGAGAAGAAATGTTAGAAAAAAGTTCTTTTTTTCGACAGGCAGGTTCTGAATATTGTTTGACAAAATGAGTCTTAAAAATCCATAATACAAAAACATTTGAATAAAAGTTCCGAGCATGAAAAGCATTCCAACGCTGTCAAATTTATTTTTCCTTATTAGTAACAAACCTATTAATAATAAGGTCGAAAAAAACAAAAAGATCAAATACAATATTTCCAGACTGAAATAGAAATTCTGTTCTTGTATCTTAAGAATAAAAAAAACTCCTTTATGAATTATATAGGAAATAAATGCTACTATATATAGGTAAAGAATAAGTCCGTATTTTTTTAAAAACATTTTCAATAAATTTTCTGCAAAGATGCAATATTTATTTAATGCTGTTTTAAAACGAAGACTACTTTGTTTTGTTGATTTCGTTTACCTGACGAAATACATTGTATAGTGCCAGAGCAACACCAACCATAATTAAGATTTTATGGTAATATACTTTTTCGTTCGGATGATTTTCATCGAGCCAGCTTCCCAAATAAGAAAACAAAAAAATGATTACACCCATTTGTATCGGAATATTAATGAGTGCAATCCATTTATTTCTATTATTCTTCGGTTCCTTTTCCATCTTCTAACATAATTACCGGATTTGAATGTGTTAACATCGCACAGGTTGCTGTGAAGTCTGCTCCAGGCTCTATTGAAAGCTTTCCTACTGCTACTTCTCCATGAATTTGCGCAGTTGATTTAATATTGAGGATTTCTAAAACTTTTATTTTTCCGTGAAATACTCCTTCTATATCGGCATTGTTACAGATAATTTCTCCTTTGACTGATCCTTTGGCTCCTATTACAATTTTTCCCTGCGAAGTAAAATTTCCAATCAATTCACCGTCTAATCTAAAATCAGCTTTTGACACTATGTCTCCAACTATTGACGTTCCTTCTACTATTCGGTTCGTTTTTCCTAATTGTTCTGTTCCGTTTTTCTTTACTTTTTCAAACATTATTATGGGGTTTTTGGGGTCAAATAGGCGTCCAGGTTCTTTTTAATTTGAACCACTTTATAATTATCTGTAGATATAATAATTGCAGGATGAGCAATTTTGTATTTTTTATCGTCTTTAAAAACTGTTGCAACATCTCTGGCATAAGCCTCAGATTTTAAACCATTAATAACTACAAAACTTTCAGTTAAATTGTATTTGTCGAAAGAAGTTGTTAATCGTTCAAAATTTTCAACCAATAAAAAGACTCTAATCGCTTCTTCGATTTGCTTAACCGTTTTGGTGTCTTTATTTGAAACTGCATATAAAATTTTCCAACTTTTGTTGTCAGCAGTTGTAAAGTTTAACCTTTCCAGAACCGGAATTTGTTTCTCCAGAATTTCTCGGGCACTTTTACCTTCTTCACTGTTCGGATAATTATCTGCAACATTTTCCATTCCTTTTTTATAGGCTTCTAAACCATTTACTTTCCCTAAAGTATTGGCTTTTAATAATTCGTACTTCGAAACAATATCTTCTCCTGAATATTGATTAATCAGATTGTCAATATTGGCCAGGACTTCTTCGAATTTTTCTTCTTCAAAAAGTTTATACCACCTTTTATATTCAGCATCCGGACTGGAATTTGGATCGTCTGATTTATTGTTTAATATCTGAGCATATCTTGAAGTTGGATACTTGGATGAAATTTCAGCTTTTATTGCCTCTGCTTTTTGCGGATCTGTAATTTGATAAATTTTATACAAATTATACATTGATGGCAATACCAGTTTTTCTTCCGGATTATTACGTAACAATTGTTCAAGTTTATCACTTGCCAATTTATACTCTTTAAATTTCTCCTTATATATAAGTCCTAACTGATAGTAAGCAAAATTGCGTTCTTTACCAATACTGTCCATCGCAACTTCTGAAGTTGGAAGCTGTTTGGTATAAAATGCAACGGTATATTTTTCCGGTACAATAGTATCTTTTGATACATTAGCAATTTCTTTATCAGCAATAGTATCATTCATTGCCAAGTCATTAGCCGATTTTATTCCTGCCAATCTCCAGTTTCCGCCCAATGTTCTGCTACCCCACATTTTTTTGAATTGGAGTTTTCCGTAAGCAACTGTTGTAGGATTATAAAAATAAAATGTACTTGCTGACTCATTCATTCCCATTGGCATTCCAATTCCTGCTCCTTCCAGTTCAGCCGGTTTTCCTAAAGAATTGGGATTTACCGCCCCATTTCCCGGATTTTCTGCTCTGGAATTTAAGTCGATATTAGCCAATCGTTCTTTCTCTTTTTCTTCTAAGAGACGTTTCGCTTCATCTTTCTTTTTCAGCTCGGCAATATAATTTTCGAAGTAAATCTTTTTATCATTTGCCGGTAAATTGTACACTTTAATAATACTGTCATTACGTTTTGCAACTGCTTCGTATTTAATGACATTATCCAGATTTTTTCTATTTTTTTCTATAAAAGCATATTCTCTGGTTTTGGGATCCAGTTTTACGAGTGTACTGTCATAATATTTCGCCGCCATCGAATAATCTGTATTTTTAAAATACATGTTTCCAATGTTACGATATGCCGATGCCATTAAATAAGGATCTTTGGATTTTCTTCCTAAAGATTTATTGTAAAACTTCAAGGCATTTTCCTGATCTTTCTTTTTATCATAAAAAACCCCCATCTCATAAAAAAGAAAATCGTAATACGGTCGGTTTTCACGATCTGTAACTAGCTTATTGAATGTTTTTAAAAAGATGGTATCGTTGTCATTTTCATAATCATACAATTGCGCTCTTTTTGCGTAAGCATGCATCATATATTTACGATCGGCTTTTCTGTTTAAATCAATTACACCATCATAAAAATAAATTGCACTATCTCGTTTTTCTTCTTCCTGATACATTTGTCCCAAAATAAAACGATATCTTGCGCGTTCCTCATTTTTTCGGGTAAACTGTTCTGCTATTCTTAGTCTGGAAACAGCACTGTCTTTCTGTTCTAAATTCAAGAATGCTTCAGCCAAAAGCGCATTTGCATCGGCAAAAGTCTGTTTGTCTAAATCTGTTTTTTTTAGTAAAAGTTTAATGTTTTTAAGCGCAATTGCGTCATTACCTAAACGCATATTGGTTTTTTCACGCCAGATTTTTGCCGTATAAATATTATTGCTTTCCGGATATTTGTACAAAATATAATTGAATGCCTCAATTGCGGGAATAAAGCGCTGATCATAATATCTTGCTTTCCCCAACATAAGATAGGCTTCATCAATCTGCCAGTTTCTCTCTCTTCCTCCAATATTCATGGAGTGTTTCTGAATAGCTTTGGTTGCTTTCGTTTCTGCTTTTTCGAAATCGGGATTTTTGGCTTTTTCTCCTTCAGAAAAATTTTCATCAAACTGCATTTTCTCTATTGGCAGGATTTTCCAAAAATTGTCTTCATTGTTGGCCTGAATAGACTGAAGTCCTTTTTCTAAACCAATTCCCCCATTGTACAAAATATTATACTTGGTTCCGATAGAGTGCGAACTTCTGGCCAAAAATGTATTTTTTTTGGTAGAACAAGCTATCAAAACAAATAAAAAAACGAAAGTAAAACTATATTTAAGAGTATTCTTTTTCAATAGAAAAGAGTTTAAAACGATAACTGCTAAAAATCAATTTTAGTATATTGACTTGTAAAAATACGCTTCTTTTTGTAATGACAGAAATTTAAACTGCAAAAAACAATTCCAGTTCTTGCAGGGTTTCATTTGAGGTTTGTATATCCTTTACGATTTGCCCTTTATTAAGTGCCACTATTCGGTCACAAACTTCCACCGTATGTTGCAAATCATGGCTTGAAACCAAAACGGTCACATTTGGATTGTCTGCCAGATCTTTAATTATTTTTTTTAATCGGCTAACGGTTGTTGGATCTAAATTGGCAAATGGTTCGTCTAAAATAACAACTTCAGGATTTCCAATTAACGTGGCAATAATTCCAACTTTTTTCTGATTTCCTTTTGATAAATCTCTAAGATACTTTTTGTTCTTTAAAATTTCTCCATTAAAAAATTCTTCATGTTGTGCCAACAAAGCATCAACATCGGCTTTGTTTTGATTTCTAAGATCTCCGATAAAATAGAAATATTCTTCCGGTGTTAAATAGCCAATCAGAAAACTTTCATCCAGAAATGAACCTGTAAAAGATTTCCAGTTTTCACTCGTATTTACCTGAATGTCATTACTTTTTATATATCCTGTTGATGGCTGAATAAGATCCAAAAGCAGACTGAAAAAAGTTGTTTTCCCTGCTCCGTTATTCCCCACTAATCCGAAACTTTGCCCTTTTGGAATTTCAAGACTTTCGATATTTAAGACTGTTGTTCCGTTATATATTTTTGTAAGTTGATTTACTTGTATCATGGTAATTTTAGATTTTAAATTGTTGATTCTAGATTAATTATCAAATTGACTCATCATCTAATTAATTCTTTTGTTTATAAGCACTTATCGTACTGTATTTTTCCATTTTGTATCTTTTTTCAATTAATGAAAAAACCTTTTCTTTGAATATAAATCCAAGAACTCCGGCTCCGGCAACCAAAGCCAGTCCGATTGGTTTGCTCCCAAAATGAAGTCCAAGCCAATACAGTAAAAGAGGTAAAACTATTTTTGGTAAAGAAAGAAGCATTGCATTTACATTAAACGCTTTTTTATCTCCAAATGCCCCTCCTGCATTACTCAAATCAATTGGGGTTTTGGTAAATGCACCACCTAAAAGTACCAGGTGCGAGTTCACCCCAATATTATAAATTGCTCCGACTACAATGGTCAAATAAACCTCCCATCCGTAAAAAAGATAAAATGACGCCAGAATTGTAGAGGCAAAAGTAGCAATAACTATGAGCCACCATTTTGAAGTGATGTAACCTCGATACGGAACATTCTGTGTCATTAACAACTGATAATAAGAACTATCCCAGCTTGGTACAAACTGACCAAAAACAAACAGAAACCCTCCTGAAACAAATATTCCTGCAAAAATGTGCATTACCGCAGGCTGGTATGAGTTACTAAAAAACAGAAGTCCGTAGAATAAAAAGAGAACACTCATAAAAATGGTTGTTTTTGATCTCTTATTTCTTTTAATCAGTTTGATGTCATTTTTAAGAAAGGTTCCCAAAGTTCCAAACTGATTCAGCCAGGAAAGATTTTCTGTAGAAGCAATATCGTGTTTTACAGAAAGTCCGGCATCCAGATAAAGATTCTTTTTAAAATACTTAAATGTAAAAACATACAATCCTGCTAATATTACAATTGGTATTAAAAAGACTCCATCGATATCATAAAAGCTCTGAAAAAATGGTGTTGTAAATAATGTAATATCAAATAGTTTGTAATAATGGGCTCCTGCTAAAGCTACAATTAGCACAGCAAAAACAACAAATAGTTTATCGATGTTACTTAAAATGATATTCAGAAAATTATTGATGTAGATAATCGCCATAACTCCTAAATGCCAAAAAACGATCTCAACAACATCATACCCGTTTAAAATTAATACAACCGAAAACGGAATAAAAAACAAGGCATGTACCCAATTGAAAAAAGATAAAACTGTTTTTCCTAAAGAAAAATGAACAATTGTAGGCTTTTTGAAAGGCAGAACTAACAGCGGTTTAATATTTAAAACCGGAATTGACTGCAATAACAATCTGATTATCAAATCAAAAAGAAAATAATAAATCAGAAATTTATTGACCGTTACCAGTGGTTCCAGTTTCATATCCTTAAGAACATAAAATGCTCCAACTCCCATCCCAATAAAAATCAGAGAAAAATAGATCATAAAGAAACCTATTATAATTTTCATTGTCAGGTTTTTACCAAAAGATGCTGATCTAATGAACGCCTTCCATTCGAGGTAAATAAACTTCTTAATCATGGTTTATGGTTTTAGTATTTTTGTAGTAAGAGACCAAATGTAGGAAAACGTTACAAAAAAAGTTAAAAAAAATAATTTAGTACTAAAGATTTAATAGTGGTTTGCTACTTTTGCAGAAAAATTAGATCATGCCTTCATTCTTAAAACTTATAATTAAAGAGGTTAAACGCGAAACTGCAGATGCTGTTTCTATACTTTTTAATGTTCCTGAAGAACTAAAATCGGACTATAAATTTATAGCTGGTCAATATATTAATTTAAAATTAACTCTTGATAATCAGGAAATCAGACGTGCTTATTCTATTTGTTCTGCTCCGGATAGCGGCGAATTAAGAATTGCTGTAAAAGCGGTAAAAAATGGGCTTTTTTCTCATTTTGCCAACACAAAACTAAAAGCCGGAGATGTTTTGGAAGTAGGTCAGCCGGAAGGTAAATTTACTTTTGAACCAGATGCCGAAAGACAAAGAAACTATGCGGCTTTTGTTGCAGGAAGCGGGATTACGCCTGTTCTTTCTATCATAAAATCGGTCTTAAAAAATGAGCCAAAAAGTTCATTTGTATTGGTTTACGGAAACAAAACTCCTGAAAACACCATCTTTCATCAGGAACTTCATGATTTACAACTACAATATGTAGGCAGATTTTTTGTACACTATGTATTTAGTCAGGCAAAAGCTGAAAATGCTTTATTTGGCAGAATTGAAAAATCGGCAGTGAATTTTGTTTTAAACAACAAACACAAAGAATTACAGTTTGATAAATTCTATTTGTGTGGACCTGAAGAAATGATCAACACTGTTTCTGATATTTTGAAAGAGAAAAATGTAAAAGAATCAGCTATTAAATTTGAACTTTTCACTTCTTCTTCTGAAGAACACGCAATTCAGGGGTCTCAGGAAGGTCATACTAAAATTACGGTTTTAGTAGATGATGAAGAAACTACTTTTGAAATGTCTAAAAAACAGACGATTCTGGATGCTGCACTAAAACAAGGCGTTGATGCTCCATATTCTTGTCAGGGCGGTATTTGCAGCAGCTGTTTAGGACGTGTGACTACCGGAACTGCCGAAATGACGAAAAACTCTATTTTAACCGATAGTGAAATTGCTGAAGGTTTAATTTTAACTTGTCAGGCACATCCAACATCAGATACTATTTATGTAGATTACGACGACGTTTAGTCTGTAAAATTCCAATATTATAAATTCCAAATTCCAACTTTACAATTGGAGTTTGGATTTTTTTTTACTTAAAATATTACCCCGAATAACACTAATTTTCGCTAATTTACTTTTTTTAAGAAATTTTGGAATTTGGAATTTAAAAAATTGAAAATTAATTATTTATGAAATTGGTACGAGAAATTTTTAGAAATAAAGAATATCTTCTGGATGAACCGGAAGTTATAAAGCTTATTGATTATTGTGAAGAGCTACAGGATGAAATTGTTGAATTTAAATTCCAAAAGACTGACAATAAAGAACTTGCATTGCTTGACATGATTAAGGAAGTAATTAAAGGATGCGATGCCATAGAAAGGGAACAAATGGAACATGAACGCTATGGTTATGATGCACCCAATTATCAGGAAACCATTTCAAATTTAAAAAGATACATTTATAGCCGCTGTCGCGATGAAAAAATTTGGCTGTGATTGAAATAAAAGCAAAATTTAATCAAAATATTGCCAAATTTTTATTATATTAGGGGTATAATTATGGCAATCGCAATCTCATGACTTTATGCAGTATTGTAGAGCTAAATCAAATTTGTCAAAACATTTAAAACATTAAATATCATGACAGCTCACGTACATCACTTTCATCTATCTCTACTCGTTATGTTAATTATATCTGCCTCGCTATGTGTTCTGGCAGTTATTATAAAAATGAAAAACAAAAAAGGTCCCAAGTTGCTCGAAAGAGAAAAATACAACTCAACTAGGACCGAAAATATGGTAGAAGTAAAAAAAACAGATTCAAATATTTTTAATATTTGGCCTTATGTAAGTAAACTAAAATCTGCTAAAGTTTTATCCAAAAAAATTAAAGACAACGACTTAATTTATAAAATTTACAGAGATTCTTCAGAAAAATTCGAACACATTCTATTGTCAACCGAAGACAAAAATAACTTTGTCACCATTATAGTAAACAAAAAAAGAAAAAAAACAATAGGTTATTCTTTCCTTGATTCTAATGAAAGATATGATTTAAGTAAAAATATTGCTTAAAACTTATTTTATCAGCAAAGAACCCAGCGGGGTAAAATATTTATAGAATTTCAATAAGACAAATGAAAAAAAGCTCCAGCGGAGCGACATGTTTGTTAATATGTCGCTCCGCTGGAGCTTTAAATTGTAACAATTTATCCTTTGCTATAAATATTTCGCTTCTCCGAAGCTTGAAAAAAAACTGTGCTTTTAGCTTATATTTTTTAATCTTTTATGAAAGTTGCTTACAACCTTGTCAACAACCTGTTGCGGTAAAATTGTTCTCATAGCATTCTTATAACCTTCAACAACTTTATTGCCATAAACTGATGTTGGCAATTTTGGATATTGATTTCGGTCTGAAGTCAAAGCATTTTCTAAACTTTGATTAAAAGGTAAAAAACCAGCATACGGATGCGTAGCTCCCCAAAGTGTCACTACTTTTACTCCAAGCATCGCTGCAATATGAGCATTTCCGGAATCCATAGAAAGCATCACATCAAGATTGCTAATTAACTGTAATTCCTGTTGAAACTTAATTTTTCCAGCCATATTGATTACATTATCAAAAGGCTGTGCAAGCGAATCTAAAATTTCAATTTCCTTTTTTCCTCCGCCAAAAAGTAAAATTTTGTACGTAGAATTTTCAGCCAATTTTGCAATCACTTCCTGCATTAAATCCAAAGGATAAACCTTAGAATCGTATTGTGCAAAAGGTGCAATTCCAATTAATTTTTGATTTTGATTTCCTGTAATTTCCAGAATATCAGAACTTAAAATTGCTTTTTGAGGAAAAACCGGATTTGTTAGATCTAACGGAAAACCTATTTGTTCAAACACTTTGGCGTGTCTTTCGAACATTGTTGGCAATTGTCTGAAAATCTTATTCTCGGCCCTTGTCAATTCTTTTTTTCCTTCTCTTCCTTTATCAACAGTTGCTCTTTTTTTTCCGCTTAAAGCGAAAAGTAAACTCACAACTTTAGATCGTAAAACATTATGAAGATCTGCAAAAGCATCAATCTTCAGTTTTTTTACATCACTAAATAATCGTAAAAGTCCCGGAAATCCTTTGTGTCTTTCTTTTTCATCAAAAGCAAAAAATTCCAGATTTGGAATTCCCTCAAAAAAAGGTTTGAAAAAAGGACGGGAAATTACAGTAAGCTTTACTGTTGGATACTGTTTTACAAAGGCGCGTAAAACAGGAACCGTCATGGCGACATCTCCCATTGCGGATAGTCTCATGACGGCTATATGTTTAATTTTGTTGCTGGACAACTCTGCCAAATTATTTCTTATTTTGATATAAAACCGGGTTCAATTCATCGTCGTTGTACATTTTCATTTGTTTGTACACTTTCATGAATTTATCTCCGTTTTCGATATCTGTCAATAGTTCTTCGATTGCTGTAGATAAATCTGTTCTTTGTTCTAAAAGGATATTTAGTTTTTCCTGACATTTATCTCTGTGTTCTTGTGAAGCTTCAGCACGCGTAGCTTCTTCGTGCATGTGATAAATTTTTAAAGCCAAAATAGACAATCTGTCAAATGCCCAAGCCGGACTTTCAGAGTTAATCTTTGCTCCGTCTTTTACTTTTACATCACTGTATTTTTGTAAAAAGTAGCTGTCGATATATTCCACCATATCAGTACGTTCCTGATTAGATGCATCAATTCTTCTTTTTAAAGTCAAAGCCGCAACAGGGTCAATCTGCGGATCACGAATAATATCTTCAAAATGCCATTGAACGGTATCAATCCAATTTTTAAGATATAATAAATGTTCGAACTTATCTTTTGGATAAGGATTATTGATCGGCTGGTCTACATTATCAAACTGGTGATAATCTTTGATACTTTGCTCGAAAACAGAATATGCTAATTTTGAAAACATGTCTTTATTTTTTTAGTGATACAAAGATACTTTTTATACTTTTATGCTGCGAATAAAAGCTATTATTTTTCGTTTTCTCTTTTTTATCCGTTAATAAATTAAAAAATCATCATGAAAATTCACTATATATCTGAAAACAATAGCGTTTTAAATCATTTCTTAGGACAAATTAGAAATGTAAATGTACAGAACGACAGCATGCGTTTTCGCAGGAATATTGAACGCATTGGTGAAATTATGGCGTATGAATTAAGCAAAATTCTACCTTACAAAAATGTTGAAATTCAGACCCCACTGGGCATTAAAAAAACCACTCAAATAGATACTGATTTAGTTTTGTGTCCCATTTTAAGAGCAGGTTTACCATTGCATAACGGTTTTTTAAATTATTTTGATCATGCAGAAAACAGTTTTGTTTCGGCTTGCAGACATCATCCAAACGGTGGCGACGATTTTGAGATTTTAGTAGAATATCAAGCCATTTCAGATTTAAACAATAAAACCGTTTTACTTCTTGATCCTATGCTGGCAACCGGACAATCTATTGTTGCTGTTCATAAAAAACTATTGGAAAACGCAGCTCCAGCAGAATTTCATATTGTGGTAGTTATTGCAGCTCCGGAAGGAATTGCTCATTTAGAAAAGGAACTTCCGGATAATTGTCATTTATGGGTTGCCTCTTTAGATGAAAAACTAAATGAGAAAAACTACATTGTTCCTGGTTTGGGAGATGCCGGCGATCTTGCTTACGGAAGCAAATTATAATTGTGAAAAGAAAGTAAATAAACTACACACAATCAATACATAATATACAATTTCGTTGTTCAGCTTTTGTTGCATGTATTCTACATGGCTTGTTGCCATTATTGTCAATGGTGCAATACTGAACAATAGTAAATCATTACTTTTATTTGGTGAAATAATGTAAACCAAAGCAGCAATAAAAAAATAGGCTACAACTTTTTTGTATGAAGAATGTACAATCTGTGGCCTGTTTGATAATGTCATCAACATTGACGTTACAAAAAACAAGGCTACAGCAGTATAAATGGAAAGTGCTCCGTTTTCATAATTATTCTTGAAATAATCAATTCTAAAATCAACAACGGCTCTTTCCTGAAAAAATGCTACAGCATCGATATTCAAAATTAAAGACGTCATGTAAAATAATATTGCTACTGCTAAAAGAGCAATAAAAGGCAAAACCCAGTTTCTGTAATCTCTGGAAACATGAAAAACTATCGATATAAAAACCAAAACTAAAAAAAGTACACTCCAAAATTGAAATAAAGAAGCTACAAAAATCCAAAATGAAGCATCGAATATTTTTTCTTTAGATGCTTTAAGCGATTGAAGCGAAATCAATCTTCGAACTGCCAATAAAATAAAGAAGTTCGCATAAATAACATTTGGATTGTTAAATAAGGTTGGGAAAAACAAAAGAAACAATAAATAAAAAAATATCGCGTAACCGTTGTCTTTACTGAGTCCGTTCTTTTTTACAATAAAATTAATCATAAAAAAAGAAGCCAAAATAAAGCATAACAAACTCACTTTTTGAAAAGCCAAAAAATAAGATGTAACCCAACTTGGGTCTTTAATTTGGAACATAAAAAAGAAAACCAGTATTAAAATTACAACCAATGAATAATTTAATGGCGTAGATTTTTTAAAAACACTTGTTATCATAAGGATATTTTATACTTTTGTGATTGTAAAGATAGTACTTGTTTAAAATGAAAAACCGAACAAGTTGAAAAAAGATTCAATTAATTGAATTTTATCTTCCAGGCATTACACAACAATAAATAACATATAATTTTTAAAATTATGAAAGCTTTTTTTGAAGGAATTCAATACCTATTCGTTAACATTTTGTTTGCTCCTCTTGACTTTTTACGTCATTTAGAATTAAAAACATGGTTTGGTGCAAACACTATTAACTGGATTTTCATGATCATCTGTGCATGCGCAATCGCTTACTGGATTAAACAATTACGTATTTTTGATGATGCCGGAACAGAAAACCAAGATACAACGGCTCACTCATTTTTAAAATAAAAACCAAACCCTTAATTAATTTAAGGGCTGGTCAATTATTTTTTAAATAAGATCGAAACCGATATCTTTTCTAAAATACATCTTATCAAAGCTTAGTTTATCTATGTTTTGATAAGATTTTTTTACGGCCTCCTGGAAATTATCTCCGTAAGATGTTATAGCAATTACACGTCCTCCATTAGTAACAACATTTCCGTTATCTAATTTTGTTCCTGCATGGAAAACTATAGAATCTTCAATATTTTCTAATCCGGAAATAACTTTTCCTTTTTCGAAATCTTCAGGATATCCGCCAGAAACTACCATAACTGTCGTAGCACTTCTTGGATCAACTTCCAAATTGAAATCTCCTAATTTCTGATCTGCAACAGACAAGAACAATTCAACTAAATCAGATTTTAATCTCGGAACTACAACTTCAGTTTCAGGATCTCCCATTCTTACATTGTATTCAATAACGATTGGTTCTCCTTTTACATTAATCAAACCGATAAATACAAAACCTTTATATTCGATTCCGTCTTTTTGGAAACCTTCGATTGTTGGTTTTACGATACGAGTTTCAATTTTTTCCATTAAAACGGCATCTACATAAGGAACTGGAGAAACTGCTCCCATTCCGCCTGTGTTTAAACCTGTATCTCCTTCTCCAATTCGCTTGTAATCTTTTGCAGTTGGAAGGATTTTATAGCTTTTTCCGTCTGTTAAAACGAAACAACTCAATTCGATTCCGTCCAAGAATTCTTCAATAACAACTTTTGCACTTGCTGTTCCAAATTTAGCATGAACCAGCATGTTTCTTAATTCAGTTTTTGCTTCGTCAAGATCCTGAATAATCAAAACTCCTTTTCCAGCCGCTAATCCGTCTGCTTTTAAAACGTAAGGAGGTTGTAAAGTTTCTAAAAACTCGCATCCTTTTTCAACTGTTTCGGCAGTAAAACTATCATAAGCTGCAGTTGGAATGTTATGTTTCATCAGGAATTCTTTTGCAAATTCTTTACTTCCTTCTAATTGCGCACCTAATTGAGATGGTCCGATAACCGGAATATGTTTTAAACTTTCGTCGTTTTTAAAATAATCGTAAATACCTTTTACCAACGGATCTTCGGGCCCTACGACTACTAAGCTTATATTTTCTTTAAGTACTAATGCTTTTACTGCTTCAAAATCTGTCGCAGAAATTGCAACGTTTTCAGCAATTGCTGCAGTTCCTGCGTTTCCAGGTACTACAAAAAGTTTTTCGCAAAGCGGACTCTGTGTCATTTTCCATGCAAATGCATGCTCTCTTCCGCCTGATCCCAATAATAAAATTGTCATGGTGTTGTTGTATTTAGTTGTGGTGCAAAAATAGTCGCTTTTAACCGTATATAATAATTTTTTTTACTTACTTTTGACGTTAGTAATGCAAAAGGTATGATAATCTCATTTGGATCGAAAGAAACTGAAAAAATTTGGAATGGTATTGTGGTTAAAAAACCTTCAATTGAGATTCAACAAATTGGAAGAAGAAAACTCAGAATGCTGAACAATTCTCAAAATATCAACGATTTAAAAATTCCACCTTCCAATCGTTTAGAAAAACTAAGTGGAAACTTAAAAGATTTTTACAGCATTAGGATCAACAATCAATGGAGAATAATTTTTGCTTGGGAAAATGGGAATGCTTCCAATGTTGAAATTATTGATTATCACTAAAACGAATTGAAATGGAAAAATTAAAAAATATACATCCCGGCGAAATTTTATCAGAAGAATTTTTAATTCCTCTAAATATTACACCTTATCGTTTATCTAAAGATTTAAAAATTCCGCAGACAAGAATTTCTGAAATTATTAAAGGGAACCGCAGAATAACTGCTGATACTGCTTTGCGATTAAGCAAGTATTTTGGGAATTCTGCTAAATTTTGGCTCGGACTTCAAGACGATTTCGATATTGAAGAAGAAGAATCGAATAAAAGTCAGGAACTTAAATCAATTAAACGTTACGACTTAAAAGAAGCTGTTTAATGATTCGTCTTTTTGATTTTTCGCTTCAATTAAATGGTTTTCCAATGAAGAAAGCCAGCTCTGAATTGCAAAAAAGAATTGACGTTTCAGAAGAAAAGTATAGTGAATTTATTGAGCTTAGAAAAAAAGAAATTGTTGATTTTCATTTAAAAAACAACTCTTTTTACAAAGCTTTAGCCAAAGTGGATTCTTATAAAAATTGGTCTGATTTGCCTATTTTAACTAAACGAAATCTGCAAATACCTTTAAATAAAAGATTATCAGATACATTTACCTCTAAAAATGTTTACATAAACAAAACTTCCGGCTCTAGTGGCGATCCAATGGTTTTTGCAAAAGACAAATTTTCTCATGCTGTAACCTGGGCCGATTATAAACGCCTTTTTTCTTTGCATGAAATAGACTTCAACTATTCTTTTCAGGCACGATTTTATGGAATGCCTTTGACTTTTTTAGCTAACAAAAAATTACGATTCAAGGATTTCTTGAGCCGTCGATACCGTTTCAACATCTTTGACCTGTCTGACAAAGGATTGGAAAAAATTACAAATCAATTTCAAAAAAAGAAATTTGATTACATAAATGGCTATACAAGTAATATTGTTTTGCTGGCAAAATATTTACAGCAAAAAAATAAAATTCTTGTTGAAATTTGTCCTTCGTTAAAAGTTTGTGTTGTAACGTCTGAAATGTTATTTGAAGAGGATAAAATCTTATTAGAAAGACAATTAGGAGTTCCTGTTGTTAATGAATATGGTTCATCAGAAATAGGTATTATCGCTTTCGAAAATCCTGACGGGGAGTGGATGGTAAACTCTGAAACTCTTTTTGTTGAAATTTTAGACGAAAATAATCTGCCCGTTCCCCATGGAAATGAAGGAAGAATTGTAGTTACTAGTTTAGATAATAAAGCACACCCTTTTATTAGATATGAAGTTGGTGATTACGGAATTTTAGATGAAAAAAGTACTTTAAAAAAACCTATTCTGAAAAAGTTAATCGGCAGAACCAGCGATGTTGCTGTTTTACCAAGTGGTAAAAAATCTCCGGGAATGACTTTTTATTCTATTACAAAAAAGCTTTTTGAAGGTGAAGGAAATATAAAAGAGTTTATAATTAAACAGATTGAAATAGATCTTTTTGAAATAGAATATACTAGTGAAAAAGAGCTTTCTTCTACTGAAATAAAAAATATAGAAAAAGAGTTCTCAAACTATCTTGAACCCAATTTAAAGTACATCTTTATTAGAAAAGAAAAACTGGAGAGAGGCAAAAGTGGTAAACTGAAACAATTTATTTCACTAGTGAAAAAATAAACAAAATCTTACATTTGTTTTTCTAATTAAAAACTTCTGGAAGATCAATCTTTGCTTTCTGAAGAAACAATTTCTAATAAAATATATTTTATCCATAGTCAAAACGTGATGCTAGATAGTGATTTAGCTTCACTATATAGAGTAGAAACAAAAGTTCTAAAACAATCTGTTAAACGAAATATTTCAAGATTTCCAGAAGATTTTATGTTTCAGTTATCGCAAAATGAATTTAATAACTTGAGGTCACAAATTGTGACCTCAAGTTTACGTTTAACTTTTACAACAAGATTTGAAAAAAAATTGGAGGTCGCAAATTGCGACCTTGAAACTTGAAGTCGCAATTTGCGACATCAAGTTGAGTTTTAAATCTTCTTTATATATTTTGGTTTGATAATCAATTGAGTAAATAAAAACCTCATCATCAATAAAACAGAAAAAATGAGATTATATCCATGAAATTCCCTGTAAACACCAAAGTTGTGTCTGATCAATTTGAATTTTGAAGATGAAATAGAATCTTTTCTAATTCTGTAAAATGCCAAAGGTTCCGGAATGGCTTCTGCAGTTTTTATCTTTTTTAAAATGGTAAGCCAAATTCGCCAATCTTGCCTTTTTTCTGAAGACTCCAATTTGATTTTTCCGAAATATTCCACATCATAAATTGCTGTGAGATTTCCAACATAATTGCAGAAAAACAATTGTTTATAGATTAGCGGCTGTGGATTTTCAACTCTCCTGTTTAAATTATTTCCTTCTTCATCAATAGAATCGTAAAAACTAAAAGTAAACGGAGCATTTTTTTCTTTTAAAAACTGAAGCTGTTTTTCTAATTTATCTGAGCGCCATAAATCATCAGAATCCAGATAAGCAATATATTTTCCGGAAGCTTTTTCTAAAGCTACATTTCTGGCAAAACCGTTTCCTGAATTTTTTTCTAGTTTAAATAACTTAATTCGAGAATCATTTTGAGCAAATTCTTCGATAACAGAAACCGTTTGATCTATAGAAGCATCATCAACTAAAATCATTTCCCAATTATTATAGGTTTGATTTTGAACTGATTCTATAGTTGCTTTAATGAACTTTTCAGTATTATATGTTGGTGTAAGAATAGATACTAAATCGTTCATCAGAGTTTAATACTTTCAAAATTTATTTTATATAACTAGAAAAGTCTTTGTGTTCTTCTTTTGCCAATTCTTCAGGAGATAATGATTTAAAATACTCATAGGTTATTTTCATTCCTTCTGCACGATTAACTTTAGCTTCCCAGCCTAATAATTCTTTTGCCTTTGTTGTATCTGGCTGGCGTTGTAATGGATCGTTTATTGGCAACGGATGATAAACCACTTTTTGGTTTGTTCCTGTCAATTTGATGATTTCTTCTGCAAAATCTTTAATCGTGATTTCGTCCGGATTTCCAATGTTAACCGGATATACATAATCAGAATGCAATAATCTGAAAATACCTTCTACCTGATCATCCACATAACAGAAAGAACGCGTTTGCATTCCGTCTCCAAAAATGGTTAAATCTTCTCCGCGTAAAGCCTGACCAATAAAAGCCGGAATTACACGTCCGTCGTTTAATCTCATTCTTGGACCGTATGTGTTGAAAATTCGAACAATTCTGGTTTCTACACCATGAAATGTATGATACGCCATGGTGATTGATTCCTGAAAACGTTTTGCTTCATCATAAACTCCACGTGGCCCAATTGTATTTACGTTTCCGTAATATTCTTCTGTCTGCGGATGCACTAACGGATCTCCATAAACTTCAGATGTTGAAGCTATCAAAATTCTGGCTTTTTTAACTCTCGCTAATCCTAATAAATTGTGTGTTCCTAAAGACCCCACTTTCAAAGTCTGAATCGGGATTTTTAAATAATCTATCGGACTTGCCGGAGAAGCAAAATGCAAAATATAATCTAAATCCCCAGGAATATGAACAAACTTGGTAATATCATGATGGTAGAATTCAAAATTTTCCAGTTTGAATAAGTGCTCAATATTTTTAAGATCTCCTGTAATCAGATTATCCATTCCGATTACAAAGTAACCTTCTTTAATGAATCTGTCACATAAATGTGATCCTAAAAATCCTGCTGCTCCGGTAATGAGTATTCTTTTCATAATAGTTATTTGTTCAGGACAAATGTAGTTGATTTGGAAATTATTTTTTCAGTTATATTTTGATTTATCTTGTTTCTAAAAAGCCTTGATGTTCTTTATATTTTTCTTCAACAAACTCTTTTATTTCTTTCTCAAATCGTTTTTTTGAAAACAAAACAGCATGTTTACGTATCGCTTTTGAATCAAATTTTTTGGTTCCAAAATGAATTACAGCTTCTTTGATTTTCTGAACAGATTGTTCGTCGAAAAAAATACCAGTTTCGTTATCGACAACCGTTTCCAACGTCCCTCCTTTGGATAAGGCAATTACGGGAGTTCCGCAAGCTTGTGCTTCTACGGGAATAATTCCAAAATCTTCTTCGGCTGCAAAAACAAAACCTTTTGCTTTTTGCATTAAACTTCGCAATTTTTTATTTTCAACGAAACCGACAAATTCTATATTGCTTTTAGCTACTTTTTGGAGTTTTTCTAATTCCGGCCCTTCTCCGGCAACTATTAATTTTAAGTGTGGTAATTCGTTAAAGGCCTCTACAATAAGTTGTGTTTTTTTATAGGGAACCAATCTGGAAGCTGTTAAATAATAGTCTTCTTTTGTTTCTTCTAAACTAAAAAAATCAACATCTACAGGTGGATAAATTACAACTGATTCTTTGTTGTATGTCTTTTTAATTCTTTGAGCAATGTGCTTAGAATTGGCAATAAAATAATCAACGTTTTCAGAGTTAGAAAGATCCCATTTCTGAATTTTATCTAAAACCGATTTTGCATATAATCCTTTTAAACCTTTGGTTAATCCGGCATCTTTTAAATATTGTTCTCTTAAATCCCAAGCATAACGCATTGGCGAATGGCAATAACAAATATGAAGTTGGTTTTCTTCTACTTTTATTCCTTTTGCAACTGCCGATGAAGAACTGATTATGAGATCATAATCACTTAAATCAAACTGTTCTATGGCAATTGGAAATAATTGTAAAAATTTGCGATGGTTTTTCTTTACTGTAGGTAGTTTTTGAATAAAGCTGGTTTTGGCTTTTTTCCCGTTTAAAATAAACTTGCGATCTTCATCATTCAAAAAATCAATAAGCGCAAAATGATCGAAATCATTCCAAATTGAATTTATGGAATGAATTACTTTTTCGGCTCCTCCGTTTACGTAATACCAATCGCTGATTAGGGCTTTTTTCATTTTTATTGCATTAATTTTCTTGTAAGATAATAAACGTAATAGGCGTTTTTACCAAAAGTGATATTTAGAAAATATAAAGTTTTTGGAATCCAATGATCGAACAAATCTAGCTTTTTTAATTCAGATTTGAGTTCTTTTAAAGTTTCTTTCGAAACTCCAACATTCATTTCAAAAACGTGGAAGGACTGTCTGATCATTAATTCTTGTCGCAACTCTTCCCGAATTTCAATTTTATATAAATTACCAACGTCTTTTCCAATGTCTAAAACTCCTTTCCACATTGAAGCTCTTCCTTTTGCTGAATACGATCCGGGAATATGAAAGTCTCCGTCTTTGCCGGAATTTCCAAACAATGGCGGATTTCCTGCTCGTCCTCCTACTGAAGGATTGGCTAAATAACCAATTCCAGTTGTACAAAAAGCATTTGCAGCAAGGTAAATTTGATAAAACAATGTTCCATCATATTTATCTGTAGCTAGTTTTTTTGCCCATTCTTTATTAATAACTAATCCTCCAACAAAACCACACATTCTGAAAATTAGTTTAGCCGAATCATTTTTTCCGATAATAACTTCATTTGGCAAAATTCTGGAAATACCGAGTGGTTTATTTATGTCTTTTTCAAACCGAATAAAAGGTCTTGAAACCATTGCAATAGATTGATTTCTTTTACAAAAGTTGTCAATTTCAGTTAACCCGTTTTTCAAAAACAAATCGTCGTTACCAATTAATATAACCCATTTGAAAAGGGCTAAATCAATTAGTTTTCTAATATTGGCATCATAGCCTAAATTCTTTTCGTTTTCTATATAAGAAACAATCACGTTTTTAGCATTAAAAATGACTTGATACTTTTCTGCAACAGCTTGTATTTCGGCTCTTTCTTTTGAAAAATCTTCGCAAATTATAATTTCATTTGGCAGCATTTCCATTTCATAAATAGATTGTAATAAATCTTCAAATTCATGTGGCCTGCCATAAGCGGGAATTGCGATGCTATATCCTTGTGTCATTTTTATATTAAAAAAACTTACATTTTCTGTTTTTATCAAAAATATAATTTTAATTTGTATTTGCTTGAAATAAAAAATCAACTTTCTGTTTTAAATTTAACATCAACTTATACAGTGCTTAAAAACATATCATTGAGCTTTGGAATAAATTTTATTAATTTATTATTTCCATTGCTATTAATTCCGTTTTATATCAAAACATTTGGAATTGACATTTACGGTTTAATCGCGGTATCAATGGCATTTATAAACATTGTCTCCGTTTTATATGATTATTCCTGGTATGCATTTGCACCGATAGAGATTCAGAAAGTAAAAAATGACACAAACTTAATCAACCAATATATTTCGAAAATCATTAATTGCAAGATTGTTGTATTTCTTCCGTCTTTGCTTTTATTGTTAGCTTTTATTTTATGTTCTGAAATAAAATACAATCTGATTTTTTCATTTTCTTTGTTGGTATTTCTGTTTTCAAGATCTCAAAATAACCTTTGTTTCTTTATCGGACTGGATAAAGTATTTCCGTATTTTATTATCAATTCTGTCGTAAAAATTGGCTGCATTGCACTGATTTTTATAACTCTTGTACAAAAAGAAGATTATCAGTTTGTTTTTTACTATCTGGGAATATCAGATATTCTTATTTTCATTTTTTCTACTTTATATTTAATTAAAAAGTGTGATTTTAAATATAGTTTGACTGTAATGCCTGAAGTTTACAAAGAACTTGTTTTTGGCCATAAATTGTTTTTAACCAACCTTACGATTTGTGCACTTATGAATTCAAGTACTATAATTTTAAGTATCTTTTTTGATAATACTGTTGTGGGAATTTATAATGTAGCAGAAAAAATTATTATGCTTTGCAAGCAATCAATAAGTGTATTGTTTCAAGGTGTTTATTTTAAGGCTTGTGAAATTGGAATCTTAAAAATTAAGCAACTTAATCATTTTCTAAAATCTGTTTTCTGGTCTTATTTTTTAATGTATGGTTTTGGAGGTATTTTATTAATCGTTTTTCCAAATCTCATTATTAGTATTTTAAGTTCTGAATATACCTCAAGTTCTTCTATCTATCTAATTTACCTTGCTCCAATTCCGCTTATTAGTGCATTAAATCAGTCTGCTTACATGTCATTGTTACTTCATCATAAAAAAAACACTTACTTTAATGCACATCTTTACGGACTGATTATAAATATAATTCTGTCGTTTGTTTTATGTCATTTAATGAAAGTATATGGTATTGTGGTTTCTTTAATTTTAACCGAAATATTTATAACTGCTTACCTGAATTCTGCTATAGTTAAAAGTGACGAGTTAAATTTTTTCAAGAATAAAATTGACTAAAATGAATTTTTCTAAAAAGCTTATTAAGCCAATAATGTATTTGTTTGTATTTTCTTCTCTTATTTATTTTGTAGAAGCTTTTCAATCTATCATGATGATTGTAACAGCTTTGTTATTAATAAGTTTTGCTAAGTTCGAAGATTTTAAAATTTCAAGAAAAAATGCGCCTTTTCTATTTTCTTTTATCATTTTAGCCTTTTACTACATCCTATTTTATAGCTCTAAAAGTTTCAAGCTTATTGCTGAAAGTTTATTATTATTTGTTATTCCGTTGTTAAGTGTTTATTTATATAAGATAGAAACATTTTCAAAAGACCTAAAAAAAATACAATTTGCTTATAGTATCTGTTTGAGTTTATTGTGTCTGTATTTTTTAGGGTTTTACATTTATGATATTCCAAATCACCACTTCGATTGGTATTTAGCACGTTATAATTTAGAATTTTATAATAAAATACATGGAACTTATATCTGTTTATGGATTGCCATTGCCATATTATTTTTAGCAGATTTGACCTCATCTTTTAAACAGTTTCCTGTTCATAAAAAGGCGCTGTTTTTTATAATGTTCGTCCTTCTTTTTTCAGGACTAATAATTTATAATTCAAGAAATATTATTGTTGGACTTATTATTATTTCCGGTGTTCGATTTCTATTATTAAAAAAAGAGAACACAACGATTTCAAAAAAACTGATTTTTTTAGTATTATTTGCCGTTTTAGCTGTGGTTTTATTGTCCAGACGTTATATAGAAGATATTCAATTTCTATTAGACAATTCGTTTAAAAATTCCACTCGATATGCTGCCTGGTCGTGCAGTTCAAAGCTCATTTACGGTTCCAATTTTATGGGAATGGATTTTAATTTAATTCAGGATAAATTAAACGAATGTTACGTTCCTTTCCATAATCCTGAATTGGAAAAATTTAAGATTAATTCTCACAACCAATATCTTGATTACTTGCTAAAAGGGGGAATTTTTATGCTTTTGGCTTTTATCTCAACCTTGTTCATAAAAATAAAATATTCCATAAAACAGCAAAATTATCTCTATTTATCTCTAACAATCTTATTTGTTATTTCGTTTATCACAGAAAATGTTCTCGTGAGACAATATGGAATGTACGGTTATTTTCTATGTGATATTTTGTTCCTCGGTTCTATTCTTGGAAATAAAAATCATAGTAGAAATGAAATAGAAAAACACTAATGTTGGTATATACAACATACAACCATCACTGCAGCAAACAAATAAATAAATCATACAGCCAACTAAGTAAAGGTAATTGTTGTTTTTGGTTGAAATAGCAATATAAACTGGCATAAAAAAAGAAAGACAAAACAACACAATTCCAACAAAACCAAGTTGTTTGAAAATAGACAGATAAACGATTTCTTCTATAAACTTAAAAGTTTGGCTTCCAAAAAAGCTTAAACCGCTCAATTGTCTTATTTGCTCGATTCTACCTCCTAATTTTGAATCTAAAATGAATCCTGACAATGATCCGTATTGAAAATACCGATTCATGAAGAATGTCCCTATAACGATCAAAATTAATCCCAGCAAAGCGTAAATTCTAATTAGTCTGAAAATGCTGTCTTTGTAGATAAGTACAAAATAAAACAATAATCCAAGCCACACGGTTCTTGATAAAGTAAGTATCAAAGCCAGAATTACGATCATTAATTTTATTCTAGAAGTATTTTTTTGATGGAAAATTGGAAACAACATTAAAATACAAACCCCAAAAATATTTCCATTGTTATAAGTAGAAATCAACTTATAAAGTGAGCCTCTCATATTGTACTTTCCTTCCAGTGTTCCCAAATCACCTGCGTTTACAGTTACATAAGGAATTTCAATATAATGCCCCGTAACTTGTTTGAAAACAAACAGTAAAATGCCGTACAAGGAAACCAAAAAAACGGCCTGAACTATCTTTTCTTCTATGTATAAAGAATCTATTTTCTTTAAAAACGGACTTAAAAAAAGATAAAAGAATAACGGAAGAAATGCAAAACTTACATAGAACGCTACTAGGTTCCCCAGTGAACCTTCATATCCCCTAAAAAAGAGATTTAAAGAAAAATAAATAACAAATGGCAAAGTGGCCAAATAACATATAAAGTGTTTTGACTGGACTAAAAATGTTCTTTTATCGAGTAATATCAATATTAAAAGTACAAAAAGAAAACCCAAATATATATATCCCCAGGTAAAAGGTATTCCAACTATTTTGAAGCCTCCTTTTGGTAAATAAACTAAAAATAGTAATCCAATAAAAAAAAGATACTCTCTAATTTTTTCATTATTCAAAATAAATTTAAAATTAAATCGCATCTTTTTTTTAGTTATATTTTCTTGTAATTATTTAATATTTAAGCCTTTGTAATTCGTCCATTAATTCGTTATTTCCCATCAAAAACGGATCATATTGATTATTAACCTGACTTAGTTTGTAACCAAAGTAATTTGGATCCCAAGTAACAAATTCGTTACCATAAAAATATTTTTTATACGCTTCAAAATCTCCATCAATTACTTTTGAATTGTGTCTAACAGAAATATTTTTTATAGTAACATTTTGCTGAGTAGTATTATAACCTAAATCTACCCGAATATTTTCAGGAAAAACCTTATCCGGAAAATTGATTACAATTTTTTGCATTTCGTTTGATGCATAAACTGGTCGAAAAATTGAGTTTTCGTCCTTCCATTCTCCTCCTTCCGGTAAATAAAAAATCTGTAGTTTATCATTTTTTGCAAAAACTGCTTCAATAGTAACGGTAAAAACATCTTTTTTTCTAACTATGTTTTCTTCCTTTTTTCCACAAGATGATATAAATAAAGCAATCAGAAGATAGATTGAAATGATTTTTAATTTCATTTGTTTTTAAAATTATATTATTTGTTCTTTTCGTTTTCTACAAGCAAAAGCTGTTTTCTGTAAAATGCTTTAAATGAATTTACAAATACATAAAGCAAAAGGAATAAAAGTGGAAGATAGAACTTTAGCTTGCTATTTATTGATTTTTTACTCTCCACATTAATCGTTTTACTGATTTCTTTGATTGTATTTTCGTAACTAACCAATTTAAGTCTGTTTCTCCCTTGTTCTTCAATTAAACCTTGTTTGGTTTTTATAAGATCATTCAACTGGGTATTTTCATTGTAATATACCAGTTTATCGTTCTTTTGAGCACTCTTTGTACCGTTCGAAAAATTGCTTAAAACGGTATTAATCTGTTTGATTATAGAATCATTTTGAACAATATTTCCCTGTAAATTTTTCAATTCTATTTTCTGAATGGTATTAAAATATTCTGAATTGTTTAAAAAATTTAAAATCGGTCCTGCAAAATCTTTATCCTCTCCTACTTCACTTGTTGTAAATGAAACAGTATGATATCTGTAATTTTTACTGGTTAAGGTATCTACCAAAATTTTATTGATATCACCGTTTTCAGCCATAAGTTCTAATAATTGAAAATTACGCTCTTTGTTATCTACAAACTTATACGCCTCAACAATGGGTCTGATTTGGATTTTTTTAATCCGTTTTGGTCTTTTAACTCCAACAACATTTTTTAGAAAAACTGTATCGTTCGAAATTACTTTGGATTGTAGCAGATCAATTTTTGAATACAGATAATCTACACTTTCAAAATTTGGCTCTACGATAATCTCATTACTGTACGATTTTCTTGTTGAGTCTAAATACCAGCCTATTGCAAAACCACTCACAACCAATACTAAAACTATAATCCAGTTTCTCAGAAAAAATTGAATACTTCTAAAAATAGAACTATTAATTCTGTCGAAAAAATTACTGATCTTTTTAGAAATCTGAACTAAATCAATCTCCTGATCTTCTATATTCTGCGGTACTTTTGTACTCATATAAAATGCTATTTTATATTGAAAATCTGTTCTAAAATTTTAATTGTAATCAAGTAAGTTGGTTTTACACCAGTTGTTCCTAATCCGCCTGACGCTAATGTACTTCCTGTTTCCAAAGGATTATCTGATGCATAATAAGCATAACGAACTTTAATATCATGCGGAACACTTTTTCTAATTTTGGATGCCGACTGAATCGCCTTCTGGTAATATGATCCTTCCATTTCAAGACCAATTACACCCCAGGTCGATTCGTGGAAGAATTTCAACAAATCTCTGTTTTGCAACGAAGTTCCTAAAACGGTAACCATTGCTCCTTCGTAAATATCAATATCATTTCCTTCGAACATGGCGCCTGTCAATTCATTTTCAAAGAAATAATTATCCGCCGTTCCTTCGTTGATGTGCGCTGACGGAATCATAATATCTCCTTTTCCGCCTTCCAGAATTCCGGCTTTACCCATAATCGAAACCGATTTTACATTTAATAACGTTTCTTTTTTGAATGGTTTTAAAAGCTCATCGATCGTTTCATAAGCCTGTTCTCCAAAAGCGTAATCCATTACGATAATTACCGGTTTTTCTTCCCCTACATTGGCATGTGAAAAAGCGGTTTTTGCCCAGTCAATTTTAGCGGTATCAAAAATCTGAACATCAATATTGGTTCCTGAACAATCCGGTAATGAAATCATTCCGTTTTTCAGCGCCAGTTCTTCCACCTGCCCTCTTATTTCTTTTGATCCCGAACCGCTTAATTCTTCATAAATAAAGAAATCTGTCTTGCCTTTGTACTTAGTTTTCAACAACGGAGTTGCAAAAATAGAGTTCATCACACTGTGCATATTCGCACTGATAACATGAATTGGACGTTTTAAAAGATCATTCGCTTTTAAAACTTCTTTGATGTTTGTCGCCCAGATTTCTCCGTGAATGTGGTGTCCCAAACGTTCACGTAAAACAGGACTGAATGTTATTGTACGCTTATTGTTTTCAACAATTTCTTCAATTGCCAGTTTTCCTAACCAATAAATTACGTGCAGGAAACGGTCTGGTGCATTTTCTGAACCAAAAGCATCGTAAATATCTAAAACTTCTTCAAAAGTTCTGGCTAAAATATTAGCAACATGTGAAATCGCTTTTTCTTTTTCTACCAAAGAAAGTTTTTTGGTCTGCATAACCGCTTGCTCCAATTTCTGCCAGTCACGGGAAACTTCTCCGCCGTCATCGATTAAAACTCTGTTTTTAATTTTGTGAGATTCAATAAAAATGAAAGTCAAATGTGTTAGAATATCATAAATATCCGAACGACCGCGAGTGATTTCAACATTCATTTGTTCTTCGTCTATTCTGTAGCAGTTTCTTCTTCTTTTTGGAGGAACAATCGCCTGAAAATGTGATTTAGAATAACCTTCGTCTGAAGTCAAATTGATAAAACGGCATTGCTCAATTCCGATTGGAAGACGTTCTATAACGTATAAAAGCCCGTTTAATTCTACCTTTTCTTCCGCAATATTTCCGTAGATTTCAGGACGCAATGCTAATAATGATTCACGTAAACTGTCACCGGAAACTCCCATTGGTTTATAAAAACCACGGTTGAACAAATGGCGCATTGTAATGTACATTTTTTCTATCGCTGCAGACGATTCCTGTGCTCTTGATCTTGATATATGTTTGGTTTCTTTCATGCTTTTTTATTTTAAAATTTTCTTAAACGAAGATTTATCAAAAGATAATTTTTCAACTCCATTATTTAAGATGATTTTCAATGTCCATCATTTGATGCAAAACTCTAATAATTTCTATTTCGTTTTGTTTGACGTTTATTTTATAAAATATTAAATGTGATTTTACTTTGGTTCTAAAATAACCTTTTCTGATATGACTAAAATCTTTTCCTGAATTAGGTTTTGAACACAGGTATTCGATTTCATCCAATATCAACTTTAAGTATCTATCTGCTTGTTCAGTAGACCAAGTATCAAAAGTATAAAGCCAAATTTTTTCTAAATCATAAGATGCTTCTATACTTATCTTATAATTCATTTTTTAAGATGTTTTTCGTGAAGATTTGTTAGAAAAGATTCGCGATCAAAATCCTTTACAAATCCCGATTTTTCTCCTTTTTTTAATTCCTTTATTAGTTCTTCACTTTTGGTTTGTTCTTGTTCAAACATTCGTAATGCGGCTCGAATTACTTCACTTGCAGATGTGAATCGGCCAGTTTTAACTTGTGAATTAATAAAATTATCAAAATAGTCTCCTAATAATATTGACGTATTCTTTGCCATAACCTTTTAAATTTTATCAAATATACCAATAATTGGTATGCTTTCAAAATTGCTTTTTCAAATTTAAAATTTATTTAATATCAAGCTTTTAGTTATCTTTCTACTTCAAATTATCCGCAATATCTCTATTATTTGACAATCTTGGAATCTTATTTTGTCCTCCCAATTTTCCCTGTGATTTCATATAATCCTGAAATCCGTTTTTGGAGACTTTAGTAACTACTACTTTTCTTAAAACATTTCCGGTGATTAAATCATCATAATAAATGTTTTGCTTACGCATTGAATTGTCAATTGTTTCAGCAAAAAACTCCATGTTTTCCGGTTCATTTTCAAATTCAACCAGCCATTCATGATACGGAAGTCCGTTTGATGGATTAATCTGTGGTGCAACTGTAAATTCGTTGATTACGATATTCGTTGATGCTACAGCTTCTTTCATTGCATTTTCTACTTCATTAGCAATAACGTGTTCTCCAAAAGCCGAAATATAATGTTTGATACGTCCAGAGACTATAACACGATACGGAGCCAAAGAAGTAAACTGAACTGTATCTCCAATATTATAACGCCAAAGTCCTGCATTTGTAGAAATAATTAAAACATAATTTACTCCTATTTCTACTTCGCCGATTGTCAGCGCTTTTGGATTTTCACTAAAAAATTCATCCGCTTTTATAAACTCGTAGAAAATACCCGAATTCAACAACAACAACATTCCCTTTTCTTTCTGCGAATCCTGATAAGCAAAAAAACCTTCTGAAGCCGGAAACAATTCGATACTGTCAACCTTTCTGCCAATCATATTTTCAAATTTGGCACGGTAGGGTTCATAATTAACTCCTCCGTAAATAAAGAGATTAAAGTTTTGGAATATTTCGCCAATTTTTTTTCCTCCGCTTTTTTGCTGCAAACGTTCAAAATACATCTGTACCCATGACGGAATTCCCGAAATTACAGACATATCTTCTACTATAGTTTCATCTACAATGGCATCAACTTTGGTTTCCCAGTCTTCAATACAATTGGTTTCCCAGGAAGGCATTCTGTTTTTCTGAAGATATTTTGGAACAAAATGCGCTACAATTCCGGAAAGTCTTCCAAATTTAATTCCGTATTTTTCGGTTAAGATTGGACTTCCTTGCAGAAAAATCATTTTTCCATCTACGAAACCAGTGTTTCCGGTTTCATGAATGTAATGTAAAATCGCATTTCGTGCAGCGCTAATGTGGAACGGCATAGATTCTTTTGTCAGCGGAATAAATTTAGCACCGGAAGTTGTTCCGGAAGTTTTGGCAAAATACAATGGCTTTCCTTTCCAAAGAACGTTTTCTTCGCCTTTTACAACCTTATCTACATAAGGTTTTAAATCTTCATAATCTCGTACCGGAACGTTTTTCTGAAATTCCTGAACCGTTTGTATTTGATTAAAATGATGGTCTTTGCCAAAATTGGTTTCTTTGGCATTTTTTATGAGGTTCTTAAAGACTTTCTGTTGCGTTTCTACTGGCTTTTTGGCCCAGGTTTGAGTTTCGGAATATATCTTACTAGCAAATAATTTTGCTGCTACAGCTTTAATTGACATTTTTTATGGTATTATTTTTTGTCACTTTTCTTTTTCTCCTGAGATTTTGTCTGTTGTTCCTTTTCGGTTTTAGCCACCTCATCTCTTAATTTTATTTCAGCATCAGACGCTTTCATGTTAAAGTCTGCCGGATCTTCGACTGTTTCTGCTAAAATAGAATCTTTATTGAATTTTGAATATTCTAATTCTCCTTTTAAAACTTTCTGAATTCCTTTAATATAAGCTTCATTGTTTCGTAAAGCCGTTTCGAGAGAATCTGATTTAATCGCCAATTGGGTTGCGTTTCTTTTTAACTCTGTGGAGGAATATCCTGGAATAAATTCACGAAGCGGCGTAAAGGCAATTATGAAAGTGGTAATTAAAATTAAAAAAATGCCTCCTAAAGTAAACGTTACAAAGACATTCATTAAATTAAGTTTAAAAGAAAATAGTTCTTCAAAAGTATCTTCATTCAAAATTACCAATCGGTTCTTGGTGAATAATTTTCTTCTGAAACTATGTTTTTTCTTTGACATATTACTCTTTTAATAGGAGCAAATATAGCAATTTAAAATATTGCTAAAGCTCGGGTTTATTTTATGAATTGGCTAAATTCAGGATTTTATAAAATATTTAACGTGGTCTGATCCAAATATTTTAAACTAAAAATACTTTTATTTCGTATATTTCTATATACCTTTGCGGAATAATTATAGAAAACAATTTGCTTCGGCATTAAATATAATAGTCATGGGAAGATTAGGTCTTACAGAAATCCTTGTTATCGTAGGTATTGTGATATTACTTTTTGGAGGTAAAAAAATTCCAGAATTAATGAAAGGTTTAGGAAGTGGAATTAAGGAATTTAAAAACGCTGCTAAAGACGATCAACCTGCTGCTTCTAAAAAACAAGAGGAAGAAACTAAATAAAGTAATTTTTATTACTGTATTAACACCCCAAATTACTTAGGTAGTTTGGGGTTTATTTTTTTTAACATCTTATTTGTATAAACATCATTTTTTTCTTAATAAAATTAATCATAAACGCAGTTCGTCGATTATTATTGCATTTATTAACAAATTTTTTTGTTTTTTTAGCAGACATTTAATGTTTTTAGTACTTTTACTTCGTCATTTTTACTAAAACCATTGAATATGATCGATTTAAAGCGAAGAAACTTTATAAAAAATGTTGGATTCGTAAGTGCGTCAACTTTGTTTTGCAGTTCACTAGTTGCTCAGAACACTTTAGAGAGTTTCTCTAATTCTAAAAATAAGGAAGATAATATTCTTTCTAAATTCTCCAAATTAACTTTTTTTGATGCTTTTCTTTTAGATCAATCATTAGCAGATTGCTATAAAAAATCTATTGTAAACTGGGAAAAAACAGGTTATGCTTCTTCTGGAAACTATTGCTACAGTTCTTCAGATGGTCTTCTTAAAATGTTTCCAATACATCTTCATACCGAAACTACCGGAAAAGTAGATGATGTTCTATTGTGTTTTGGGAAAAATTCAAATGGAGAATGGAAATCGTTAAAATCTTTATCCGGATTTGATTTGGAAGCTATTACCGTTGCTATGAGCGATTTAAAAATATATAGTAATGAGGTTAATTTATCACATTATTTATTTCCTGCTCCTTCTCAGCAATTGAATCCATACGGTTTTGATACAAGAAAAGGAAGTGTATATCTGCAAACTATCTTAGATTCTGAACAAACAACAACAAAAATTATCATAAAAGAAGGTAATAATGTTGTATATCAAAAAGAAGTAATCTCTCAACATAGTCTTGTTGTCCAATCTTCTTTTGTTTAATCACTATTTTATCTTAAAAAAATAATTCTATTATGGCAGAACCATTTTTAGCCGAGACCCGTATCATGTCTTTTAACTTTGCTCCAAAAGGATGGGCATTGTGCAATGGACAACTTTTACCTATAAATCAAAATCAGGGATTGTTTTCCTTATTAGGAACTACATTTGGTGGAGACGGACGAGTTAACTTCGCATTACCTGATTTACGTGGCAGAACTCCTATCCATTTTGGAAATGGTCATACTTTAGGAGAAAAAGGAGGTGAACAAGCCCATACCTTAACTATTTCTGAGATACCAAAACATACTCATTCTTTAAAAGCTAAAACAGATCTTGCTGCTACAAATATTCCGGATAATACAGTCGTTTTAGCTAATGCTATTCCTAATCTTGTTTATAGTGGGCAAAATCAAAATTTAACAGCTATGAGTTCCGGAACGCTAACAAATGTTGGTGGTAGCCAGGCACATTTAAACATGCAGCCTTTTTTAACCCTGAATTTTTGTATTGCCCTTCAAGGAATTTTTCCATCAGCAACTTAATTATTAATTGTAAAAATTAAAAAATGGCACAACCTTACGTTGGTGAAATCAGAATGTTTGCAGGAAATTTTGCCCCTGCCGGATGGATGTTTTGTCAAGGACAATTACTTCCTATTTCTGAGAATGAAACTCTATTTCAATTAATTGGTACTACTTATGGAGGCGATGGCCAAAGTACATTTGCATTACCTGATTTACAAGGCAGAATTCCTATTCATTCTGGTCAGGGCTTTATACTGGCAGAAACCGGGGGTGCTGAACAAGTCACTCTTACAGTAAATCAGATTCCGGCTCACAATCACGCACTACTGGCAACAACAAATTTAGCAGATACTGCAAGTCCTGCAGGTTCTCTGTTGAGTACTAATCCGCCAGGAAATAAAATGTTTTCAAGTGCAACTCCTGCAACTCCTTTAAATGGATCATCCATTGCAGCTACAGGTGGAAGTCAGCCACATGAAAATTTTCAACCTTATTTGTGTGTAAATTTTATTATTTCATTGTTTGGAATATTTCCTCAAACCTAGAAAATCAAATTTTACACTATTTTTTAATATAATAAAACGATATATTATGGATCCTTTTGTGGCCGAAATACGCATATTTTCATTTAATTTCCCACCAAGAGGCTGGGCTTTTTGTAATGGGCAACTTTTGCCATTATCACAACAAACCGCTCTCTTTTCATTATTAGGAACCACTTATGGCGGTGACGGAAAGAGTACCTTTGCTTTGCCGGATTTACAGGGAAGAACACCAATGCATCCTGGACAAGGCCCTGGGTTATCTTTACACGACTTGGGGGAAACCGGAGGATCTGAAACGGTTACTTTATTAGAATCTGAAATTCCATACCACACTCATTCTTTAATGGCTGCAACTTCAAATTCACAGTCAATCACTCCAACAAATAATAGTTTAGGGCGAGGTAATCCTCTTAGAGTTTATTCTACAGGTGCCTCAAATACTGATATGAGTGCCACTAGTATAAATCCTACTGGAGGAAGTACACCTCATAATAATATGATGCCATATTTGACAATGAATTTTTGTATTGCTCTTCAGGGAATTTACCCACCACGAGGATAAAATAATTGGATTTTGGAATTAAAAATAAAAGATATTGCTCTTCGTAACATTCAGGCCTACGATCTTCCTGTACTTTGTGAAATATATGGAAGCACCCGTAAAGAAGAATTAGAAAAAGGAACAAACTGGAACGATGAACAAAAAAGACTTTTTATAGAACATCAGTTTTCTGCTCAGCACGAGTATTATCAGAAAAATTATCTGGGCGGAAAATTCTATATAATTGAAAAAGAGAACGTAACAATTGGAAGATTATATATTGATTTCTTTTTTGAACAAAAGGGCATTCGTATTATAGACATTACAATTCTGCCAGAATGGCGGAATAAAAATATTGGCAGTTCTATTTTAAATGAAATTTTGAAAAAAGCAGCCAGCAACAATTTGAATGTTACGATTCATGTTGAAAGTTTTAATCCCGCTATGGAATTATATAAAAGATTAGGATTTCAAAAAATAAGTGAAACAAATGGAGTTTACCATTTAATGCAATGGAATGCAACGAATTAAAAATAACGACTAACTAAATTATATGGATATATCTTTACTCTCTGTAAATAACTTTAATTCATTACTCAATAAAACATTTATTATTAAAATTTCGGAAGAAATTCAGCTTGACGCGGAATTAATTTCGGTGACCGAATTCAACAGTTATTCTCCATTAGAAAGAAATCCATTTTCTATAGTTTTTCGTACACAGCAAAAAAACGAATATTACGAACAGGGTATTTTTACTATTATACATCCCGAAGAAGGCAATTTAGAATTATTTCTTACTCCACTTGGTTTTGATGAAGTAGGGATGAAATATGAAGCAGTATTTTCTTAATTAGGCCAATTTAAAGCAAAAAAAATGAAAAATAACAAACTCTTAGTTGTAATAGTATTATTAGGATTTCTAAGTTTTGGAATGAAGTACAATAATATTATTAAGAAAAATGTTGTTGCTCCAATAGTTGAAAGTTTAGCAAAAGCTGAAACAACTTTTATTGATAAAAAAGTCAATAATAGAAATAAAAAAACTGAAGTTAAAGAAAATTCAAGTACTTCTTCTGCTGTTGCTGCAACTGTCACTGTGAATAATGTTGTAGCCGTAAATGGCGGTGGAAATCCACAGCCTGGTTCTCAGTTAGATTATACTATTACGATTGCAAATACGGGTGCAGATGATGCTCTGGGGATGACTTTTCAGGATATTTTAGATTCTAATTTAACCTTAGTAGCAAATTCATTTAAAGCAACACCAGTTGCTAACAATAATTCTTATTCCTGCATCGGAAATGTTGGAATTACTGTAGATGCTGCAGGAGGTGTTTTGGCAAATGATGTGAGTCCGGACGCAACTGCTTTAACTGCAACTATTTTAACCAATCCAACTAATGGTACTGTTAACTTGGCTTCAAATGGTTCTTTTACTTATAATCCAACTGCGGCATATTCCGGTTCAGATAGTTTTACTTATACTATAACCTCAACTAACGGGAAAACCTCAACTGCAACAGTGAATATTACCGTAAGTACTCCTATAATCTTTGTAAATAATGCAGCTGCATCTCCAGGAAACGGAACATTGGCAACACCTTATAAACAACTAAGTAGTATTACAGGTTCAAGTGCAAATCCTATTTTTATTTACTCGGGAACAGTTACCGGATCTTTAGCTTTAAATGATAATCAAAAAGTAATTGGTCAGGGAGCAACTTCAAGTTTAGCTTCTATATTAAATCTTACTGTACCAACATACAGCAATTCATTACCTTCTACTGGTGGAGCAAATCCTACTATTGCCGGTATTAGTTTAAAATCGAATAATGATATTCAGGCTGTAGCGATGACCGGAACTTTGTCTGGATCAAATGTAGGCGCTTTAAAAATTAAAAATGCCTCTATTAATGCAACAAATCTTCAGGCAGTAAATATCACAGGAACTGGAACTATCGATTGTATTTTTACAAGTATTTCAGCAAACGGAAACCCTGTAAAAGGAATTTCTGTTAATTCTCCGGGAAGTTTTCAGATTACTGGTTCTGGAAATACAGCAGGTTCCGGAGGTACAATACAAAATATTCAACAAAGAGGTGCCGAGTTTATTTCATGTTCAAATGTCATTCTTAAAAACATGAATTTTACTAATTCAAGTATTTCTGGAGTAAATGGAAATGTTCCAAATCCTCAAAATAATAATACAGATTCTTATGCAGCTCTACATTTTAAAACAATATCAGGAGGAGTTACATTAGATAATATTGCTGTTTCAGGTACTACAAACTCAATGGGAATAAATTTAAATGATGTTAACAATTTTGTTTTAAGTAATAGTACTATCAATGGTTGCGGAAGTGCAAATGGAGGTAATGTAAATGTCGGTGGAATATTTGCCCTTGAATTGAAAGGAACCTGTTCTATAACAAATACTAATGTTAATGATTCCTGGGGAAGAGGTTTTTTTGGATATAATGGAATTTCTCAAAATCCGACTCTAAATCTGACAGTAACAGGCTCTCAATTTAAAAACTCTTTCAATAGATCAAATGGTGACAGTAACTTTATTTTTCAGGCAAGAGGAACTTCAAAAAACACTTTAGTTTTTAAGAAAAATGATTTTTCTAATCCAAAAACAACAGGATTAACTTTAAACTTCGATGGATCTTCTGATAATAATGTCCAAATAGGCGGAAATACACCTTCTACAGATGCTAACATTATAAATGCGGCAACAACAAGTCCAGGAAGTAACGGATTATCTTTACAGGCAAATGGTTCGGCAACTGTTAACTACAACATTATAAATAATACAGTAAAAGCAAGTTATAATGGTGTATATTCCTGTAGCGTTGGTCATCAGGGATCAGGAACAATGAAAGGCCGTATAAATAACAACATTATCGACGCATCTGGTCTTGGGACAACCTCTAACGGAATTTATGTTGCCGTTAGTGGAAATGCCAAACATATAACAGAAATCTCAAATAACATTATTAACAATGCAAGTAATTATGGTGTTTATTCTGATGCGAATGATAATAACATTGCGGGTTCTGCAAGAATAGATGCTACTATAAAAAACAATACTATTAATGTTGTTAATAATGCTTACGCTAATCTTGGTATTGTAGCTACTGCAGATAATAGTTTAAGTACAATGATAAATGCAGCAAATATTAGCGGAAATACTACAAATACAGCAACAGGAGTAGCAGCAACATTTGATGTAATGTCGCAAAGTGCAAATTCTCAGGTAATTTTGCAGGGTACAGGAACTTTTGTTCCCGGAGCTAACAACACGGATAATTCTGCAAAATTAAAAACGTTTTGGGATCTTAATAATAATACCATTGGAACTGCATTACATGAGTTTCCTTATACCGGAAAAATAGTATCCGGAACTGTTACCCTTCCAGATAACGGAACTGCTTCAAAAATGGCTCCTCAAAACGATATTCAGGAGGAAACAAAACCTGCTGCAGAATCAACTGTTAACAATCCTGCTATAACTGATAATTCAGTAACTGCAAAAAGTACAGCTGTAAATGCAACTGCAACAACACTTTCTGCTGGACCATTTACTTTAGCTGCCGGAAAATCTACTGTAATTACTTTTAGTGCGACAATTAATGCCGCTGGTACGTTACCTCAAAATACTTGTGCTGTTACCAATCAGGCAACTGTTAGTGGTTCTAATTTCTCAACTGTAAATTCTAATATTACAACAACTTCAATTAAACCAGGAAATGCTACAGCTACTACAGATACACAAAATATTACTTGTCTGGGAAGTACAGCAGTTAATTTAAATGCAACTTGTCCGCTTGGTACAACTGCTACCTGGTATACTGCAATGAGCGGAGGAACAAGTTTTGCAACAGGAGCATCAGTTACAGCAACTCCCACAGCAAATAATACTACTTATTGTGTTGCTTGTGAAACAGCTTATTGTGCAAGTGACAGAGTTTTGGTAAAAACGGTAACGGGAACTCCGTCAACAACATCGCCACCGGTAACTATAATTGCATGTGATTCTTACACCTGGAGTGCAAACGGAACTACTTATACTAATTCCGGAACCTATACAACAGTGATTGGATGTGATACTAAAACTTTGAATTTAACTATAACTCCATCTACTACTTCAGCACCAGAAACTATAGTTGCTTGTGATTCTTATACCTGGAGTGCAAATGGCACTACTTATACTAGTTCTGGAACCTATACAACCGTTGTGGGATGTGATACTAAAAAATTAAATTTAACGATTACTCCTTCAACCTCGTCCCCTACTGAAACACAAGCCGCTTGTGACAGTTATACATGGCCTGTAAATGGTGTAAAATATACCGCTTCCGGAAATTACACACATAAAGTAGGTTGTGACACCAAAACTTTAGCTTTAACCATCACTAATTCTACAAGTTCTACGCAAACAGAAACCGCTTGTGACAGTTATACATGGTCAGTGAATGGTGTAAAATATACTACTTCCGGAAATTACGACTACACTGTTGGTTGTGATACCAAAACTTTAGCTTTAACTATTACTAATTCTACAAGCTCAACACAAACAGAAACGGCTTGTGACAGTTATACATGGCCAGTAAATGGTGTAAAATATACCGCTTCCGGAAATTACACACATAAAGTAGGTTGCGACACCAAAACTTTAGCTTTAACCATCACTAATTCTACAAGTTCTACGCAAACAGAAACCGCTTGTGACAGTTATACATGGTCAGTGAATGGTGTAAAATATACTACTTCCGGAAATTACGACTACACTGTTGGTTGTGATACCAAAACTTTAGCTTTAACCATTACTAATTCTACAAGCTCAACACAAACAGAAACGGCTTGTGACAGTTATACATGGCCAGTAAATGGTATAAAATATACTGCTTCCGGAAATTACACACATAAAGTAGGTTGTGACACCAAAACTTTAGCTTTAACCATTACTAATTCTACAAGCTCAACACAAACAGAAACGGCTTGTGACAGTTATACATGGCCAGTAAATGGTATAAAATATACTGCTTCCGGAAATTACACACATAAAGTAGGTTGTGACACCAAAACTTTAGTATTAACTATTACAAATTCTACAAATTCAACACAAACAGAAACGGCTTGTGATAGCTATACTTGGCTAGTGAATGGTGTAAAATATACCGCTTCCGGAAATTATGTCTACACTGTTGGTTGTGATACCAAAACTTTGGCATTAACCATTACTAATTCTACAAGTTCAACACAAACAGAAACCGCTTGTGACAGTTATACATGGCCAGTAAATGGTGTAAAATATACCGCTTCCGGAAATTATGTCTACACTGTTGGTTGTGATACCAAAACTTTAGCATTGACCATTACTAATTCTACAAGTTCTACACAAACAGAATCTGCTTGTAGCAGTTATACATGGCCGGTAAATGGTATTACTTATACATCTTCTGGAAATTATGACTACACTGTTGGTTGTGATACCAAAACTTTAGCATTGACCATTACTAATTCTACAAGTTCTACACAAACAGAAACGGCTTGCGACAGTTATACATGGCCGGTGAATGGTATTACTTATACATCTTCTGGAAATTATGATTACACTGTTGGTTGTGATACTAAAACTTTAGCATTAACTATTAACAATTCTTCTGCAATTCTAAAAACAGTAAATTTAAATTCAGGAATATTAACTGCAAATCAATCTGGAGCTACATATCAGTGGTATAAATGTCCAAATACATTATTAACAACTGAAACCAATCAATCTTTTACGCCTTCAGTCGTAGGAGAATATAAAGTTGATATTACAGTTGCAGGATGTACAGTTACTTCTGATTGTATCAATGTAACTACTTTAGGTCTGGATGATTTCAACGTTTCAGAATTTAAAATGTATCCTGTTCCAAGTCGTGGAGTTTTAAATATTGTTACTAAATACAACGGAAAATATATCATAATAGATGCTGCCGGAAAACTGGTAAAATCAGTACATCTAAATGCAGATAGTCTTAATACAATCCATTTAGAAGATCTTGCCGATGGTGTTTACTTAATTCAAAATACTGATCATAATACATTTAAAGCTCAGAAATTTATTTTGAAAAAATAATGTCTTGTTAACTTCTTTATAAATCCTAAACTACAAATTGTAGTTTAGGATTTTTTTTATATCTAAAAAATCTTACTTTTAGGCACCCTAAATTTTTTAAGATATGAAAAACCTATTTTTCGTGATTGCTCTTCTGCTAGCCGCAGAAAGTAAATCACAAACACAGCCTTTTCCTGCCAACAAGGTGTATGGAAACGGACTTATGGCTGTCCCCAGAAGCAGTCAGGATGCTCAAACCAATTATGATACCTGGAAAATCAATTTTGTAGAATACTGTTCTAACGGACGTTACCGTATTAAATTTGACAACTCGTCTGAAACGGTTTCTGAAGGAATTGCTTATGGTATGCTGCTTTCTGCTTATAAAGCAGACAAAACACTTTTCGACGGACTTTGGCTGTATTACAAAGACAATGTAAACACTAACAAAGTTATGAACTGGAAAATTAGCGGCTGTTCCGGAACTATTGGACAAAACGGAGCCACAGATGCTGAACTCGATGCTGCATTCGCTCTTATTGTTGCCGATTATCAATGGACAAGTACTGGAACTATCAATTACAAAAATGATGCAACAGCTTTAATTACTGCCATAAAAAATTACGAAGTTGAAGCCAATACTTATGTTTTAAAACCTGGCGATCAATTTGGTGGAAGTTCAATCACAAATCCTTCTTATTTCTCTCCTGCTTATTACCGCGCTTTTGGCGTTTTTACAAATGATATTGTCTTTTGGAATCAGATTGCTGCAAAAGCTTATACGGTTATCAACAATAATTTGACACAAAATAATGCTGTTGGCGGACTAGTATCAGATTGGTGCGAAGCTTCCGGAAATTATACTCCTATCGCCATAACTAACGGATACAACAAAGAAGGAAAAACATATTCTTACGACGCAGCCAGAACACCTTGGCGAATTGCTGTTGATTATGTTTGGTACGGAACAGCTGATGCTAAAACCTATGCTAAAAAATCATCCGATTTTGTTCGCATCAATCTTGGCGGAACTGCCAATATTAAAGACGGTTACAATCAAAACGGAACCGTAAACGGGCAGTGGCACAATGCTACATTTGTCGGCGATTTTGCCTGCGCAGCTATGGCTGGTGAAAATCAGGCGCATTTAGATGCTTCTTACACAGATTTAAAAAACCTCGACGAACCAAACAGCTACTTTAATCATACTCTAAAAACATTATACTCCTTTTTATTAACCGGTAATTTTTATCTGCCCCCAACTGCTACTCTGTCCAATGAAAATTTCGATATTGAAAAATCTACTGTTACGCTTTTCCCAAATCCGAGCGCTGATCGAATCACAATTAGCGCGCCTCAGCAATCGACTATTTCAGTAATTTCCTCTTCCGGAAGTGTTATTCATCAACAAAAATCAATTTCAGAAAATACAGAAATCAATTTAACCAATCAGGCATCAGGAGTTTATTTCGTAAAAATATCCAATGATGATTTTAAAAGTGTTACTAAAAAAGTTATTTTGAAATAATTATATAATGAATACGCCCAAATTACGAATTGTAATTTGGGCGTATTTTTATTAAAGTAAAAACCTATTTTTTACATTTATTTTTTTCAAAAATAACTTTCAGCTGGTCTATAACTGTATTTGATTTAAAATCTTCCTTTTCAATTGCATCAATAAGTTTGGGACAATCTGAAAAAGCTTCTTTAGACATTTTTCTAACTAAAGAATCTGTTCCCACTGCAAGATTATTTCCTGATGTAGCGAATCCAAAAACTAAATCTTCACTACTACTTTTTCCAAAATAGTAAGCTGTATTAGCAATTGTTACAACAGAACTAGTACCGCCAGCATTTGGTCTTCTGCCTCCCTCTGCCGGTATCGCACCAATTTTTACATCTTTATCATAAACAATATAAAACCAAATTTTTTTCTTTGATTTAGAAAATTTACCTGTAAATAAGTTTGCCGTAGTAAAATAAAATTTTTCTACTATATACTTGTTATTTTCAGTATCTATGTATTCAATTTTTTTTACTTCTGCACTTAAAATCTTTTCTTTTTTGGCCTCTTCATTTATTTTAAAATTAATTTTTGAATCTTCACTTTGAACTAGTTCAGCAAGACCTGTTTTTTTCGTTCCATCTTCAAGATACAAAACTGCTTTAAGAAATTTAGCCTGCCCTATGTTAGAAGATAATAGTGCAATTAGAATTAAAATAATTTTTTTCATGGTATTTGGGGTTTTTAATTAACAGCAAATATAGAATAATAAGTAAGAATTATTTTAACAAATAAAGACGGTAAGTACAATTTTGTTGTTTTAAAATATTTATCATTTTCATATTCAACAAGTTAATACATTTTAAAACTTCACTTACAAAACCAAATTAGACTTAAACCAAAAACTCCCAAATTACGATTGTAGTTTGGGAGCCTTTTATATTTATTCCAGCATTTTTGGAATTTGGATTTTTTAGTATTGGAATTTTATTAAAGTATCATCGTCAGCTGAATTCTCTTTCTGTCTTCATCAACCTCAGTCACTTTCACATCAACATGCTGATGCAATTTTACCACTTCATTTACATCACTCACATAACCCGATTTTAACTGAGAAATATGAACCAATCCACTTTCTTTGATTCCGATGTCAACAAAACAACCAAAGTTAGTGATGTTATTAACAATTCCCGGCAAAATCATTCCGGTTTTCAAGTCTTTGATCGATTTTACATTCGCATCAAATTCAAAAACCTTAGCTGACTTTCGTGGATCTAATCCGGGCTTTTCAAGCTCTTTTATGATGTCTTTCAGCGTTAATAAACCAATTTCAGGTGTTACATACTTTTCGGGCTTAATAAGCGCTGTTTTCTCCTTATTTGCAATTAATTCATTCAAAGAAATATTCAAATCCTTCGCCATCTTTTCCACAACCGGATATGCCTCCGGATGCACAGCCGAATTATCCAACGGATTCTTAGCATTTGTAATTCTAATAAATGCCGCTCCCTGCTGATACGCTTTGTCTCCTAAACGAGGCACTTTTTTCAGCTGTTTTCTGTCTTCAAAAGGCCCATTTTCAGAACGGTATTGTACTATATTTTCTGCCAGCTTCTCTCCTATTCCACTCACATAACTTAATAAGTGCTTACTTGCTGTGTTGATATTAATTCCAACCGAGTTTACACAACGGATTACAGTACTGTCCAATTCTTCTTTAAGTTTCGTCTGGTCAACATCATGCTGATACTGTCCTACTCCAATCGCTTTCGGATCAATTTTTACCAATTCGGCTAATGGATCTGAAAGTCTTCTTCCGATAGAAACAGAACCACGAACGGTTACATCATAATTTGGAAATTCTTCTCTTGCAATTTTTGAAGCGGAATAAACAGAAGCTCCTGCCTCAGAAACCACAAAAACCTGAATAGGTTTATCGAAAGCAATTTTTTTAATGAAAAATTCCGTTTCACGAGAAGCTGTTCCGTTTCCAATAGAAATCGCATCAATTTGATACGCATTTACCATCGAACGGATTTTCTTGATCGCCATTGATTCCTCATTTTGAGGCGCGTGCGGATAAATGGTTTCATTGTATAACAAATCTCCTTTTTCGTCCAGACAAACTACTTTACAACCACTTCTAAATCCTGGATCGATTGCCAGAATACGTTTTTCTCCCAATGGCGGAGCCAATAATAACTGTCCTAAATTGTTAGCAAAAACCTGAATGGAATTAGCATCGGCTTTTGCTTTTGCTTCCTGTAACGTTTCGTTTCCAATTGCCGGATTCAATAAACGTTTGTAACTGTCTTCAATTGCTAATTGCAAATGAGCTGTTGTATTATTTTGCTTTTTAATGATAATTTCATCGATAACATCGTAAGCATCATCAATATCAACATCGATTTTCATTTTGATAAAACCTTCATTTTCTGCACGAAGCATCGCTAATAAACGGTGAGCCGGTGCTTTTGTCAACGGTTCTTCCCAATCAAAATACTGGTTGAATTTCTGTGCGCCTTCTTCTTCAGCTTTCTTTTTCACCACTTTTGTAGCAATCGTCGCTTTACGCTGATATAATCTACGAAGTTGTTTACGAACATAGATGTTTTCGTTAATCCATTCGGCTACAATATCTCGTGCGCCCTGAATTGCTGCCTCTTCGTTAATAACATTTTCATTAATATACTGCGTCGAAATAAAATCGATATCAGCATCGCTTTCAGATATAATCAGTTTGGCTAAAGGTTCTAAACCAAATTCGCGCGCCACATCTGCCTTTGTTTTTTTCTTTTTTTTATAAGGAAGGTAAAAATCTTCTATCTCTTGTAAATCGAAACTTTCTTCGATTTTTTTCTTCAATTCTGGTGTAAGTGCTTTTTGCTCTTCAATAGATTTTAGAACGGCTTCTTTACGTTTTACAAGCGTATCATAATCTTTTTGAAGTTTTGCAATCTGCTCAATAACAGTTTCATCCAGGTTTCCTGTACTGTCTTTTCTATATCGGGAAATAAACGGAATTGTACAGTCTTCTTCTAATAATTTTACTGTGTTTTGAATACTTACTGCCGGTGCCTGAACAGTCTTGGCAATGAATTGAATATTAGTCATAGTTTAATGAAATAATTTCTTAATTTTAAAATGATATACTTTACTTGTTAAATAAACAAAATCCATAAATCAATTATTTTGCTAAAATAATATCTTTGTTTCTAATTTTTAGCCCCATGAAAATTTTATTACTCTATTTTTTAATTATAAATAGCATAACATTCCTACTCACAGGTTATGATAAGTTTCAAACCAAAAGACATAACAGACGAATACCCGAAAGTACGTTGTTTGTATTAGCTTTTATTGGCGGATCTGTTGGGTTATTAACAGGTATGTTTTTCTTTAGACATAAAACGAGTAAAACTTCATTTATTATGAAGTTTCTCTATATAATTTTAGTACAGGCTGTAATTATTTATCTAAAATCAACTCATAATATATAGATATTAACATTGTTGATAACCTCTACTTTAAATAAAAATCTGTTTTTCAAATATTTAAAATAAAAAACCGGATGAATTTAAAAATCCGCCCGGTGTGTTTTTATGTTATTTGGTGCGAAGCACCCGATTTTTTTGACGTTTTATGAACAAGCAATCTTATTTACTCTGTTTTGGTGTCTTCCGCCTTCAAAAGCAGTTTCTAAGAATGTTTCAACAATTTCAACTGCCTGATGAATAGAAGTAAACCTTGCCGGAATACTCACAATATTAGCATCGTTGTGTAAACGGGTTAAATAAGCGATTTCCTTAGTCCAGCATAAACCAGCTCTTACTTTCGGGTGTTTATTAACAGTCATTGCAATTCCGTTACCGCTTCCGCAGATTACGATTCCAAAATCAGCTTTTCCTTCAGATACATCATTGGCAACCGGGTGTCCAAAATCAGGATAATCAACAGAAGCATCTGTATCTGTACCATAATTCGTTACTTCATAGCCTTTTGCTTCAAGCATGGCAACAATTGCTTTTTTATATTCAGGGCCAGCGTGGTCGTTTCCTATCGAAATTTTCATTTTTCTATACTATTAAGTTGTGTTATGCAAATTTAAGTAAAGTTACTCATAGCATTAAAAATAGTTTTAAATATTTTCATTTTGCATTTTATGTTATTTATATAGAAATAATATCTTACAAAATTTATTTGCTAAAATTTGTTTTATATCAGTTTTATACTACTTTTATTTTTAATAACTAATTTACAACCAAAAATATAAGCCATGAAAAAAATCGAAATTTATTTGTTTTATTTTATAACTACAGTCTGTCTATCACAAAAAACTTCTAAACCTCAATATATATTTGATGAATACAATAATTTAATAACATCGGGGCAATTTATTACTAAAAAAGATAATGAAAACCTAGAATTACGTGTTTATGAAATAGATACAGCTATAATTGCACGTTTTAATAAAAAAATAGATATTGGAATGTTATCAACTCTTGAAACGAATACAATTAAAAATGAATTACAAAAAATAAGTAGTAGAAAAATAGATAGTACTAAAACTATAATTATCAATTTTTTCTATAAAGATAATCCAGAACCTAATGGAAGCTGCATTGACTATTATGTAAATGATAAAAATTATAAAAAATACTTTACTAAAAACAACAATGTTCTTCAATTTTTTATAACTGAAAAAGATTATAAGTATAAAAATAATAATGTTTTGCAAGATACTAATGATGTGATAAAAAAGGTATTGTTTAGATATAAATTTGATTGTGGAAACTACATTATTATAAAGTCTAATGGAACTTTTTTTAGAAAGTTAGGAGAATATCGACAAGATGAAATTATTAAAAATATTAATCATTTTAATTAGACATCTAAAAATATATTAGACTTTAATAATATGAAAAAATACATCATCCTACTAATACTTTTTTCCATTCAAATTACGCAAGCCAATTGGCTTACATCCTACGAAGATGCTCAAAAAATGGCATTAACTACCAATAGATTTATTATTGTTGACTTCTGGGCAACCTGGTGCGGTCCTTGCTTGGAAATGGAAAAAAATATATGGAACAATGAACAATTGCAAGAAACCCTTCAAGGTTTTGTAAAACTAAAAATTGATATAGATTCAAATAAGGAATTAGCTGCTAAATATGGAATAAACAGCATTCCAAACATTTTAATTATAGATGCCAATGGTAAAGTTATCCATAACATTTTAGGCTATCAAAATATATCAAATTTAAAATCTGAAATAGAAAAATTCAACTTATCAACAGAGTTCCTATCTGTGGATTTAATAAACTATTTTAAAGCTAAAAACTTTAGCACTACAATTAAACTTACTCAGAAATATTATGATTTTTCACTTCTAGTAGACAGAAACATAAAAAAGAAAACTTTCAATGTCTGTAAAGAATATTTAAATGATTATAAAGCAACATTAGATAAAAAGGATATAGATTATCAAAAAAAGAATCAAAAAATAGAACTGTACAAATTATATGAATTCGCCTATAATTTTGAATTTAATAAGCTAAATAAAAAAATCATAGAGTTTAAAACAGAAGAAATAGATCCTATAAATGAGTACTCCTATTGGTTTTTAAAGTATTTAGCAGAAAAAGTCACTTCAAAAACGACATCTGACATTGAAGAAATCCTAAAAAATAAAGGATTAGAAAGTGTTATTAACAAAGGAAATGAACTCTATTCTTTTTATACAAAATAAATGTTTTCGTTAGTGAATTCATTGCTATTCTCAACTATCTTACTATCAAAACCTTATCAGTTATTAACAATTTTAACAACTCTATAAGTATCTCATAATCAATAAATAATAAACAGAATTTTTGTTAAAATTTTGAGGTGTTGATAGCAGTTTGTAATTGCTTGATATTCAATTAACTTTAAGTTAACAGAAAATGTTAATAAGTTGAAAAAGAAAATTAGAACTTTTTTTTGGTTGTGTCAAAAAAAACCTTAATCCAAAACGGGAATTAAATATGCAAGAAAAGTTTCGGGAATTTTTGGAAAAGTTATCAATATCAAAAATACCATTTTCAACAACTATCAACATGCTAACTTATTTACAAAATCAATTCACTTTTGGTTGTCAACCGTTGTTAATTAAAATACAAAAAGTCTTATAAATAAGTAATTTAACTAAAAATAACTATGTTGATAACTCAGAATAAATAAGTAAAACGAGATTTCAATGACTTCAGAAAAAAATTTATTCGACATATTAACAAGCTATAATAACAACCAAATTTTTTTAAATTTTTAAAAATCTTTTTTGTTGTATTTAATATATGTTGAAAACTAAAAAAGTTTAAAAAGAAAAAAATTGAATTTTGAACTTTTGGTTACAACTGAAATTGAATTTTGAAATTGAATTTTGAGTTTGTTTCAAACGATTTTAAGCGGATTGTTGAGATTGTCCAGAATTTGCTGAACTTGTTCGAAGTCTTCCGGATGAACTTTGAGTTTGATTCCGCCAAGTGCGTTGGAGTAAAGTGGCATAACGGAAAGTGTCATTTCGTTTTCAAAAAAGTATGGAATTTCTTCTTGCTCCAGTAAGTGTTTGAGAACCACTGTTTCGTGCTGATAATTGAATACGGCAATAGTTTGAAAGCTTTCCATAAAGGGTGTTTTTGTAAATGTACGAAAAGTTATAATTTTAATAATTCTATTTGTTAAAATCTGTAATCTGATTTCTTATTTGTAATTTTAAACCTTATAAGAAAAGATATATGAGTAAGAAAATTAGAAAGCCGATAAAAAAAGAGAAAGATTTCTCCGGGAAAATCCTGAAGATTTTATCGCAAAATGCCAATAAGCCATTTAATTACAAACAGATAGGAGCGAAGTTAGAACTTGACGATACAAAAAGCAGAAACCAGATTATAAAAGACTTAAAGATACTGGCTGCTCAAAAGAAAATTGTAGAAACAGAACCAGGAAAATATTTAGTTAAAGCAATCAGTCAGGATTATTATGAAGGAACGATAGATATGACGAGCAGAAAAACGGCATATTTTATTTGTGACGAATTTGAAGAAGATGTTTTTATCCCTACTAATAACTTGAATCGTGCTTTAGACAAAGACAAAGTAAAGGTTTATGTTTATAACCGTAGAAAAGGAAAAAGACCTGAAGGTGAAGTAATTGAAGTTCTGGAAAGAGATAAAACAGAGTTTGTAGGTGTAATAGATATGCAACCTAACTTTGCATTTGTTTCGACTGCAAATCCTAAGATGTATACCGATATTTTTATTCCCAAAGATAAATTGGGAGAAGCAGAAAACGGTGATGTTGTTTTAGTCAAGATTGAAGACTGGCCAAAGAGAGCTGATAGTCCGTTTGGATCTGTAATCAGAGTTTTAGGAAAACCTGGAGAACATAATACTGAAATTCATGCTATTCTGGCTGAATACGGCTTGCCTTCTGATTTTCCGGTAGAAGTAGAGGTGTATGCTCAAAAACTGGATACTTCCATTCAGGAATCTGAGATTGCAAAACGTCGTGATATGCGTGATACACTTACGTTTACAATCGATCCAAAAGATGCAAAAGATTTTGATGACGCCTTGTCATTCAAAAAGTTAGAAAATGGAAATTTCGAAATAGGAATCCATATTGCCGATGTTTCGTATTACTTAGAAGAAGGAACAATTCTGGATGATGAAGCCTATCAAAGAGCGACCTCGGTTTATTTAGTGGATAGAGTAGTGCCAATGCTTCCTGAAGTATTGTCCAACTTTGCCTGTTCACTTCGTCCAAATGAAGAGAAATATACTTTCTCTGCAGTATTTGAAGTTTCTCCAACAGCTCAGGTTATTAACCAATGGTTTGGAAGAACAGTAATTTATTCCGATCAGCGTTTTGCTTATGAAGAAGCGCAATATATCATTGAAACAAAAGATAATACCATTCCGGTTGATGTTTCTATTACCGGAGAATCGTATATTGTTTCAGATGAAATTACCGAAGCGACTTTAAAACTGGATGAATTGGCTAAGATTTTGAGAAAGAAAAGAATGCAGCAAGGTGCGATTTCTTTTGATAAAGTAGAAGTGAAGTTCAATCTCGATGCTGAAGGAGAACCGGAAGGCGTTTATTTCAAGATCTCAAAAGATGCCAATCATTTGATTGAAGAATTCATGCTTTTGGCTAACCGAAAAGTAGCAGAATACATTGGAAAACAAAAGAAAACCTTTGTTTACCGTATTCACGATGAACCAAATGAAGACAAGTTAATTGCAATGGCAACAGTTATTGCTAAATTTGGTTATAAAATAGATTTCCGTAACAAAGGCGATATTTCTAAGTCTTTGAATGCATTGATGGAAGAAGTAAACGGTAAAAAAGAGCAAAACTTAATTGATACTCTTGCCATTAGAAGTATGAGCAAAGCCAAATATTCGACAGAGAATATTGGTCATTATGGTTTGGCTTTTGATTATTACAGCCATTTTACATCGCCAATTCGTCGTTATCCGGACGTTATGGTACACCGTTTGCTGCAATATTATCTGGATGGAGGAGCTTCTGTAGACGAAGAAACTTATGAAACCAAATGTCTGCATTGTTCCAATATGGAAAGTTTAGCAACTAATGCTGAACGAGATAGTATCAAATATATGCAGGTTAAATACATGCAGGATCATCAGGACGAAGAATTCCTTGGCGTTATTTCCGGTGTTACCGAATGGGGAATTTATGTTGAAATCGTTTCGAATAAATGCGAAGGAATGGTAAGAATCAGAGAAATAAAAGATGATTATTATACTTTCGACGAAAAACAATATGCCTTGGTTGGAGCTACTTCAAACAGCATTTTGCAATTGGGAGACGAAATTTATGTTAAAGTAAAAAATGCCGATTTGGTTAAAAAACAATTAGATTTTCATTTTTTAAGAAGAGCCGAATAAAGTATTAATTAAAAAAAATAAAAGTATGAGAAAGCTAATTATTGGAGCAGCAATTTTATTTGTACAAATGTCTTTTGGTCAGGTTACCAAAGAATTAGGTGAGTTTGATACTGTAAAAGTTTACGATAAATTAAGTGTAAAATTAGTGCAGTCATCCGAAAATAAAGTTGTTATAAAAGGAGCTAGAGAAGCAGAATTAGAGGCTGTTAATAAAAATGGAATTCTAAAACTAAGAATGCCTTTTCCAAAACTTCTTTCAGGAAATGATTTAGAAGTTACTTTGTATTATAAGCATATAGAACTAATTGATGTAAATGAAGGTGCAGAAGTAACAAGTAAAGAAACGATAAAAGCTACTTCGTTTAAAGTCAGTGCACAAGAAGGAGGAAAAATTAATGTAGATTTGAATGTTGACAAGCTAAAAGTAAGTTCCGTTTCGGGTGGAGAAATTACTGCTACAGGAAAAGCAGATAACCTTGATGCAGGATTAGGAGCCGGCGGTTATTTCCTTGGAAGTAAATTAGCCACTTCTCAGACCAAAGTAAGCGTTTCTGCGGGCGGAAAAGCAGATGTTAATGCTTCGACCCTTGTCGATGCAAAAGTGAGCGCAGGAGGCTCCATTTACATTTATGGAAAACCAAAGCAGATTAATCAGAAAACAGTTTTTGGAGGTAAAATCGAAGAAGTAAAATAATCAAGTCGTATTTTGATGATAAATGATATTCTGGCTGGACTGCCATGGGGACTTTTTCTAAGCTTTATGGTAGGTCCGGTATTTTTTATACTATTAGAAACCAGTATTACAAAGGGATTCAGAGCTGCAATAGTTTTTGATTTTGGTGTAGTTTTAGGAGATATATTTTTTATAGCAATCGCCTATTTAGGAAGTTACAGATTAATTTCCAGTTTAAAAGACAAACCAGCACTCTTTATTTTTGGCGGAATCATAATGTTGGCCTATGGTATAATTTCTTTTGTGAGATTAAAAAAAGAAGAAAAAATAAACGACGAAGAAATCGACCGTGATATTATTAAAAGAAATTACGGCAGTTTATTTGTAAAAGGCTTTTTACTTAACGTTATTAACATTGGTGTTTTAGGATTCTGGCTGGCAGTAATTATTTCTGTTGGACCAAAATTACAAATGCAGACACCAAGAATGATGACATTTTTCACTGCAGTAATTGTTACATATTTGTTGGTAGATTGCCTTAAAATAGTATTAGCCAAACAGTTAAAATCAAAAATGACACCAACTAATATTCTTAAAATTAAAAAAGGAATTAGTATTGTTTTAATGGTTTTTGGAGTTGCTCTTATGGTTCAGGGCTGGTTTCCAAAAGAAAAAGAAATGGTTAAAAATGCCTTTGAGAAGATTGAAAAGTAGTTGTTAATAACTCAAAAATATAAAATTAAACCTCTGTATTTCAGAGGTTTTTTTGTGTTTATAAGTGTTAGTTTTTAACTTTTAAAGAAGTTTTTTAAGTCTGGTTTGTCATTTCGACGAAGGAGAAATCTCCGCAAGTGACTCCGCAACAATTGTCCAATCTTTGTCGAGCTTCTTGCGGAGATTTCTCCTTCGTCGAAATGACAAGATTGTGTAATTATACTAAGTAGACCCGACAGGTTTTTAAAACCTGTCGGGTTTGTACAAAAGTTTAATAATTAGATTTTCTAAAAATTAAACATAAAAAAAACTCTAAATTACTTTAGAGGTTTTAGAGGTATCGTCCGGATTCGAACCGATATATTTAATTAATTTTTTCTAAAAATTAGACATAAAAAAAAGAGACACATTTCTGTATCTCTTTTAGAGGCATCGTCCGGATTCGAACCGATATATTTAATTAATTTTTTCTAAAAATTAGACATAAAAAAAAGAGACACATTTCTGTATCTCTTTTAGAGGCATCGTCCGGATTCGAACCGATATATTTAATTAATTTTTTCTAAAAATTAGACATAAAAAAAAGAGACACATTTCTGTATCTCTTTTAGAGGCATCGTCCGGATTCGAACCGGAGTAGGAGCTTTTGCAGAGCCCAGCCTAGCCGCTCGGCCACGACGCCATTACTTGAACGGTTGGCAAAAGTAACTAAAATCTTTAAATTTCAAAAGTTTCGAATGAACTATTTTAAAATTTTAGGAATTTAATTTTAAAGATTACTTCCTAATTTCCGTCATTTTTATAGTAACTGACTCAACATCACCACCAATAGGCGGATTAATTTTAGAAACCCAAACTGTTGTTTTTTCTACTGTTTCTATCTCTGCCAGCACTCGAATATTGATTCTTTTGGCTACATGTTCCAATAAATGCGAACGAATTGCCATTTCTTCTGTGACAATTTTGTTCAAATGTACGTAGTCAACAGTGTCTAAAAGATGATCTGTTTCGGCTGATTTCTGTAAATTTGTTTTAATTTTTAGATCTACTGTATAGTCAGATCCAATTTTTCCTTCTTCAATTAAACATCCGTGATATGAAAAAGTGCGTATGTTTTTAAGTTTAATGACTCCCATTTTTATAATTTTATTCTTGTAGTGTTTGGATTTTGATAATTGGATGTTACAGCATATACTGTAACTATTTTGTTAATTTCATCAACTGTAAAATGAATAGTGTATGGGAATTTTTTCAAAGGTAAGGTTCTAATTATATTATACTTTTCTTCAAAAAATGGAAATGTATTTAAAGTATCTACATACTTTTGATATTCATTAAAAAATTTTGTTCCTAAACCATCAGAAAGAGATTCATAATATTCAGCAATTTCATCTACTTCTAATTCAGCTCTTAAAAGAATATTTATTTTGAACATTACTTCTTATTCCATTTAGCATTGAGTCTTTTTTTAGATTCTTCCCAACTAATAAAATCCTCTGGTTTAGCATTTTTTATACGATCCAAAACCATTTCTTGTTGCCATAATGGAATTTCATTCTCAACATTTTCATCTATAGAAACGTCTGGAACATGTTTAAAAAAACTAATAAAAGTTTCGTAAAAATCGTCTGGAATTGTAACAGTTAATTGTCTCATAATTCTGAATATTTATACAAAAATACTAAATAAATTAATTAAAGATTTTGAGTTTAACGTTTCATGTTTTCAGTAAGTTTCCAAAGAAAACCATAAACCATAAACTATAAACTATAAACTTTTTTATCTTTGCTAAAATTACTATAAAATAATGGCATCAGAAGAGAAATCACTCAATTTTATTGAACAAATCATAGAGGAAGACGTAAAATCAGGTCTTTCAAATACTAAACTTCGCTTTCGTTTTCCACCAGAACCAAATGGTTATTTACACATTGGACACGCGAGTTCTATTGCGTTAAATTTTGGTTTAGGAATTGATTATCAATCTCCTGTGAATTTACGTTTTGATGATACAAACCCTGAAAAAGAAGAACAGGAATTTGTTGATGCTATTAAAAAAGATGTCGAATGGCTAGGTTACAAATGGGCAGAAGAATGTTATGCATCAGATTATTTTCAACAATTGTATGATTGGGCTGTTTTATTAATTAAAAAAGATAAAGCGTATGTTGACAGTCAAACTTCTGAAGAAATGGCGATCCAAAAAGGAACTCCAACTACTCCAGGAACTGACAGTCCGTACAGAAATCGTTCTGTTGAAGAAAACTTAGATTTATTCGAAAGAATGAAAAACGGTGAATTTGAGGCTGGTACACATATTCTTCGTGCAAAAATTGACATGAAATCAACAAACATGTTAATGCGTGATCCTATCATGTATAGAATTTTACACAAACATCACCACAGAACTGGAGATGCGTGGAAAATCTATCCAATGTACGATTGGGCACACGGACAAAGTGATTATTTAGAGCAAATTTCACATTCATTTTGTACACTTGAATTCTTGCCTCACCGTGAATTATACGATTGGTTTTTAGATCAAATTTTTGACGATAATAAACTCCGTCCAAAGCAAAGAGAATTTGCCAGACGTAACTTATCACACACTGTTGTTAGTAAAAGAAAATTACAGCAACTAGTTAAAGAAAAGCATGTTAACGGTTGGGATGATCCGAGAATGTCAACCATTTCTGGATTAAGAAGACGTGGTTATACAGCTGCTTCATTACGTAATTTTGCTAATACAATTGGTATTGCAAAACGCGATAATTTGATCAATGTATCGGTTTTAGAATTTTGTATTCGTGAAGATTTGAACAAAATTGCACCTCGTGTAATGGCTGTTTTAGATCCTGTAAAACTGGTAATTACCAATTATCCTGAAGGAAAAGAAGAGTGGTTAGAAGCAGAAAACAATCAGGAAGATGAAAATGCAGGATTTAGAAAAGTGCCTTTTTCTCGTGAATTATACATTGAAAGAGAAGACTTTTTGGAAGAAGCTCCAGCTAAATTTTTCCGTTTGACTTTAGGAAAAGAAGTTCGTCTTAAAAATGCTTATATCATTAAAGGAGAATCAGTTGTAAAAGATTCAGAAGGTAATATTACAGAAATTCACGTTACTTATGATACTGATTCTTTAAGCGGAAGCGGAACAGAAGCAAGTCAAAGGAAAGTATCTGGAACCTTACATTGGGTTTCTATTTCGCATGCATTGGAAGCTGAAGTTCGTTTGTACGATCGTTTGTTTACAGATGAAGCTCCGGATAGTTATAAAGACAAAAATTTCTTAGATTTTGTGAATCCAAATTCATTAGAAATTGTAACCGGATATGTTGAACCAAGTTTAGCAACAGCTCAAAATGAAGATAAATTTCAGTTTCAACGTTTAGGATATTTTACTGTTGATAAGGACTCAACTGCTTCAAAATTAGTATTTAACAAAACGGTTGGATTGAAAGATGCCTGGGAAGAAAAAGGCAAAAAAGAAGAAAACAGCATTAATAATTCTTTGAAAGATATCAACAAATATTTTAAAGTTGAGACTAAACCAGAGAGAATTGCAATTGAAAGTGCAATAGGGGAGAACATCAAAAATATCTCCAGTTTTTCACTTTTACAGAATTCTTTAAAGAAGAATATCAACAATAATAAGGCTTCATTGTTATTTTCTCAGTTTATTTTGAAATATTCAAACTGGAAATCTACAGATTTTGAAGAAGAAGATGTTAAGAAGTTATATTCAATGTCTTTAAAGAGTGAATCGACTTATGTAAGATCAAAAGCACTTTTAAATTTAAGAGATATTGAAAGTGAAAGTTTCAAAAATCAGTTTGATGACGAAATTTTGAAATTATATTCAAATCCTCCAAAAAATGCATCGGAGAGAGAAAATGAAATTTTAGCAGAAATGGTAAAAAAGTAATAAATAATTAGAATCTATTGAAAAGCGCTTTTATAAGCGCTTTTTTTTATTATATATATTAACTATTATAATTAATAATTTTATAATTTTTATATATTAAAAGTGACTTTCATAAATCGATTTTAACATAAAATAAAAAAATGTTGGATAAGGAAATCGTTTTTTAAATTTTCGTTTATTTAAACGCTTTATTTGAATTTTAGTCTTTTTTAAAGTTCAAATTTTTTCTGTAATGTAATTTTAATAAATTTATCTTATTAGTGAAATATTTAAAATCATTTATATTTATTATTTGTAAAATCTATTAAATTTTTATTTTTAATTTATTTTATAGATTTAAAATGACTCACATAAATTAATTTTAAGAGAAAGTAAAGAATGACCAAATAGAGAAGACCTTTTTTTGATTTTCATTCGATAAAACTTCTTATTTCTATTTTTTACTTTTTTTAGTTCAAATTTTTAGTTCAAATATTTAAATGAAGTTTTTTCTTATTTTTTTAAGTTTTGAATACAATTTTATAGTTATAAATTTTAATTATTAATATTTTTAAAATTTTAGTTTTTTATTATAATTTATAAAATTGATTTCAATTTTAAATATGATAGTTTTTATAGATTAATTTTAGCCTCTATAAATTGATTTTAAGACATTTTTAAAAGATGTTTGATAGATAACTCATTTTTTAAATAATTGTTTATTTAAAGTCTTTATTTAACTTTTAGCTGTTATTTTAGTCAGTTTAACGGCTTGTTAACACACAATTGTTTATAAAGTTGCTATTTTTAACTCAATACCAGAAATCAGAGATGATTTAAGAAAAATTAAAATTTGCCGTGACGGAAACTAAACTGAATTTTACTGTTTTTAAAAACTCGTAATTTTTACAACAGTGGATTTTCAAAATTGTTTTCCTGAAAAGACAATTTTATGTTCTCATTTTTATTGTGATGTAATTTTGATAATATTTCGCGTAAAAGGTATTTTTCAAATTACTTCATAATGTACAAAATTCCATAACATTGAATTTGTGTGAAGCTTTAGTTTAAAATTTCAATTCTGATCATTTTTAATTTAAATCTAATAATCATGAAAATTTTATATTTTACGCTAGCGATGTTATTTGCAAATGTTGCAATTTCTCAAACACATCAAATTACAAAACACAATGGTGAACAACTTGATGTTAATTTCATAAAAAACGAAAATGGTTTAATTTACTATTCATTAAACGGAAGTTCTGAAGAAGTAAAAATTAGCAAACATGCTGTTTCATCTATTACAAACAAACAAACAAAAACAACTCAAAAAGTTTCTGATAAAATAGTAGTAGATTCAAAAGACGATTTCAAAATGGTAACTGTTCTGCCTCAGGAAAAAACAATAGGACTGAAGCAGGCGGCTAGTTTTTCAGGAGTCTCGACAAGGACAAAAGGAGAACCGCCAATTGCAAATCAAAAACAGACTGCTATGAGAATCAAAACGAAGTCGGCTTCAAATGGTTATCCTTTTGTAAGCATTGTTGAAAAAGCAGATGGTAAGTACGAAGCTGTAGCTTATGTGTATTAATTAGATTGTTAATTTTTAGTAAATTACAATTAATCAAAGTTTTATCATTTTAAAAATGAGTATCTTTAGTAATAATTTAAAATTGTGAAATCATGTCTAAGAACTTAAATACAGCGGCTGCAATTTTAGCGGCTGCAGCTGCGGGAGCAGCAATTGGAATTTTATTTGCTCCGGATAAAGGATCAAAAACGAGAGCAAAAATTAAAGAAGGTATTGACGATGCGAAGCATAATATCAAAGATTCTTTTGAGGCCAGCTCTGAAGTTCTTCGTGAAAGATTTACAAGTGCTACTCATAATCTTGACGGAACTTTGAATGATTTACTTTCGAATGTTAGCCATAAAACAGAAGAAGTAATTACTTTTTTAGAAACTAAATTGGCTGAATTGAAAGCACAGAACGCGAAACTTCAGAAATAATAATTTTTTAAAAGCACATAACTTGCTTATTTTTATAGTAAAGTTTTGTGCTTTTTTTATTTAAAATTTATAATTATGGCTTTTGAAGAGTTAAAAGAAAACACTGAAAAAATTCAGGATCAAACTAAAGTTTATATTGAAAGTCATTTGGCTTATTATAAACTTTGGGGATTTAAAGTGGCAATGAAATCTACAACTTTGATTTTCAAATTCACTTTGATTTTGTTGTGTTTCACGATGGTTTTAATTTTCGGATCTTTTGCAGCAGCGTACGCTTTTGGATCTTTGTTCGAAAGTAATGCTTTAGGATTTTTGACAGTAGGAGGGATCTATCTTTTGTTTACCATTTTACTTTTCTTCATAAAAGACAAAATGGTGGAAGGGCCAATTTTGGAGAAATTCTCAGAAATATTTTTTAATGACTAAGACTTATGGAAAAGAAAAAATACTCTTCTTATGCTGAAATCGACAGAGATTTAGAAATCTTGAAATTAGAAAAAGATATCAATTATCAGAAATTGGTTTTGAGTTTTCAGAGAACTAAAGAAAGCATTACACCGCAAAATATTGTAAACGGATTTGTTTCTTCTTACACAGATTACTTTAAAAAATCATATCCACAAATTTTACAATCAATTATTCCAACCGTAATAAATTGGTTTATGAATAAAAAAAGAGGCAGTTAAGCCTCTTTTTTATTTCTAATTATTATTGAACATCTGGTTGAATGTCATCTTCATAACCAGATTGTCTTGGTGCTTGTTTTGGTTTTTCCACTTTTTTATTGTTTTTCTTCATCATTTCTCCAACTTGATTTGAAGCTGAGAATGATGCCACCATATTGTTTAGCATATCACTTCCGGCTTGTGGAGAGTTAGGTAAAAGAATCAAGTTTGAATTGGTATCAGATCCAATAGATTGTAAAGTATCATAATGCTGTGTTACTACAATTAAAGCAGAAGCTTCTTGAGAGTTGATTCCAACTTGGTTCAAAACTTCAACACTTTCAACCAAACCTCTTGCAATTTCACGACGTTGGTCTGCGATACCTTGTCCTTGTAAACGTTTACTTTCTGCTTCGGCTTTTGCTTTTGCAACGATTCTAATTCTTGAACTTTCTGCTTCAAACTCTGCAGCTGTTTTTTCTCTGTCAGCAGCATTAATTCTGTTCATTGCATTTTTTACCTGAATGTCCGGATCAATATCAGTAACCAAAGTATTGATGATATCATATCCGTAAGTCGACATTGCTTCGTTCAATTCGCGTTTTACTGCAACGGCAATATCATCTTTTCTTTCAAAAACATCATCCAGTTTTAGTTTTGGAACTTCAGCACGAACTACGTCAAAAACATAAGAAGTAATTTGATCGTGTGGATATTCTAGTTTATAAAAAGCTTCGTATACTTTTTCCTGAATTACTTTGAACTGAACGGAAACTTTCATTTTGATAAAAACGTTGTCTCTTGTTTTAGTTTCGATGATAACATCCAATTGCTGAATTTTAAGATTTACACGTCCGGCCAATCTGTCAACCAACGGAATTTTAAGTTGTAATCCTGAATTTCTAACACTCTGAAATTTTCCAAATCTTTCGATAATTACAGATGATTGTTGTTTCACTGTAAAGAAAGATGACATGAAAATAAAGAATGCCAATACTAAAAAAATAATAAATGCTGTACTCATGGTTATTTTGTTTAATTTATGAATTTCGGTAAATTACGAAAATTCTTCTAAAAAAGAATTATCAAATATTAAAAAAACGCTATGAACATTTTTGTGATGTTACTTAGCGTTTCTATTTTTAAATGAAATTTTAATTATAAAGTTTCAATTGCTTTCTGAATTCTAGAAATAGTTTCTTCTTTTCCAATGATTTCGACAATGTCAAATAGGTGAGGACCTTTAAGAGCTCCAACCAAACTTAAACGGAAAGGTTGCATTACTTTACCCATTCCGATTTCGTTCTTGGTTAACCAATCTTTTACAATTGCTTCAATATTTGCAGAAGTAAAATCTTCGATGTTTTCTAAAACAGAAATCAATTCCTGCATTAATGCTGGAGTTTCTTCTTTCCAGTTTTTACTTGCTTTTTCATCATAAGCTGTTGGAGCCTGGAAAAAGAAATCTGTCAGATTCCAAAATTCAGAAACGAAGTTTGCTCTTTCTTTAATCAAAGAAACAATTCTTGTAAGATCATATTTAGAAACATCAATGCCTTTTTCTTCTAAAATAGGAGAGAAGGTTTTGGCCAAATCTGCATCATTTTGTTTTGCTAAATATTGGTGATTGAACCATTTGTTTTTCTCCGGATCAAATTTAGCTCCAGATTTATGAACTCTATTTAAGTCAAATGCCTCAGCTAATTCTTCTAAAGAAAATAATTCTTTTTCAGTTCCATCATTCCATCCCAATAATGCAAGGAAGTTTACAACTGCTTCAGGAAAAAATCCATTTTCTCTATAACCAGATGAAACTCCTTCTTCAGTTTTCCATTCTAAAGGAAATACCGGGAATCCCATTTTGTCTCCATCTCTTTTTGATAATTTTCCATTTCCAACTGGTTTCAAAATCAAAGGTAAATGAGCAAATTCCGGAGCTTCCCAACCAAATGCTTTGTACAATAAAACGTGAAGTGGCATCGATGGCAACCATTCTTCACCACGAATTACATGTGAAGTTTCCATCAAATGATCATCCACAATATTAGCTAAATGGTAAGTTGGCATTCCGTCACTTTTGAATAAAACTTTATCATCCAAAAGATTAGTTTCAAACTTCACATCTCCACGAATAATATCTTTTAAATGTAAAGTTTCATCAACCGGAGTCTTAAAACGAATTACATAATGTTCTCCATTGGCAATTCTTTTAGCAGTTTCTTCAGAAGAAATTACTAAAGAGGTATCTAACTTTTCACGATTATGATGATTGTAAATAAATGTTTTTCCTTCAGCTTCGTGTTGTTTTCTATGTGCATCCAAAGCTTCAGGAGTATCAAAAGCATAATATGCCCAACCAGAATTTATTAATTGATCTGCATATTGCTGATATAAAGCTGCACGTTCGCTTTGTCTGTATGGACCAAATTTTTCATTTTTTCCAACCGTTTCTTCAGGAGCAATTCCTAACCATTCTAGAGCTTCCATAATGTAAGCCTCTGCACCTGGAACAAAACGAGTCTGATCTGTATCTTCAATTCTCAGATAAAAAACACCGTTATGTTTTTTTGCAAATAAATAATTAAATAGGGCAGTACGAACTCCGCCAATATGTAACGGTCCAGTGGGACTTGGTGCAAAACGCACACGAACTTGCTTTGACATTTGTTTAAAATTTTGTTGCAAAGATACGACTTTCAATAAATTCAATTTTTTAAAAATTCCAAATTCCAAACTAGGTGAATCCTTGGAATTTGGAATTTATTTTTTGGAATTTGAATCTTTATAATTACTACTTTTATAGGTTATAATTAAAACAGATTTATTTTGAAAACATCATCTGCTATTTATCAAAAGTTAGAAGCTTTCATTAAAAAATATTATACCAACGAATTGATAAAAGGCATATTGCTTTTTACTGGTTTTGGGTTGTTGTATTTTTTGTTTACGCTTTTTGTAGAGTACTTTCTTTGGCTAAAACCTCTGGGAAGAACTTTTCTGTTTTGGTTATTCGTTGGAGTTGAAGTTTTCCTTTTAATCCGTTTAATTCTTTTTCCATTATTCAAATTATTCAAACTTCAAAAAGGAATAGATTATACTCAGGCTTCAAAAATTATTGGAAGTCATTTCACAGAAGTGAGTGATAAGCTTACCAACTTTTTGCAATTGTCTTCTGAAAATAATGCAGAAAGTTCAGAATTAGTTCTAGCTTCAATTGAGCAAAAAGCAAATTCACTGCAGCCAATTCCTTTTGGAAATGCCATCAATTTTAAAGCTAACAAAAAATATTTACCATTGGCTTTAGTTCCAATTTTACTTTTTGCTGTGTTTTATATTTCTGGAAATAGTAATATTATTTCTCAAAGTTTGAATAGAGTAGTGCATTTCAATTCTGCATTTTTGCCACCAGCTCCTTTCAAATTTGTGGTTTTGAATTCTAATTTGCAAGCAGAACAAAACAAAGATTTCGTGATAAAAATGGAATCTGTTGGGAATGTAGTTCCTGAAAATGTGATGATTCATATTGGGGATGAAAGTTATTTTATGGAATCTTCTCAACCTGGTAAGTTTGAATTTAAAATTGAAAAGCCTTCAGAAAATATACAGTTTTCTTTTGAAGGAAATTCGGTAGTTTCTGAAGAGTATGAATTGAAAGTGATCACAGTTCCATCTATTGCAAACTTCGAAATGGTTTTAAATTTCCCTTCTTATCTGAAGAAAAAATCAGAGACAATTCTGGGAACTGGAAATGCAATTGTACCTGAAGGAACCACTGTAACCTGGAGAATGAATACTAAATCTACTCAAGAAGTGGTGTGGAAAAGAGATAATGAAGTTTTTAAGTTCAATAAGACAGAAAATGAGTTTAAATTGTCTAAAAATATTAGTCAAAATACAGAATATCAAATTCTTACGTCTAATGATAAGGTGAAAAACTACGAAAAACTAGATTATCAGCTTTCTGTGATCAAAGATCAGTTTCCAAGCATTAGTGTTGGCCCTGCACCAGATAGTTTGAAGCTGGATAAGAACTATATCTTAGGAAGATTGGGTGATGACTACGGACTTTCGAAGTTACAAATTGTATACTACGAACGTAATAAACCACAGTCTTCTAAGCGTGGAAACATTCCTGTGAAGGCTGGAGTATTTGATCAGTTTGTTTTTAATTTTCCAAGTAACCTTCCAGTAGAAGAAGGAGTGTCTTACGAATACTATTTTGAAGTTTTTGATAACGATGCACCACACGGATTTAAGAGTAGAAAGTCTTCTACATTTTCAGATCGCGTAGCGACAACAGATGAAATTCAAGATCAGGAATTACAGCAGCAGAATAATAATATCAATAGTTTATCTAAATCTTTGAAGAACCAAACCAAGCAGATTTCAGAAATGGATAAGCTTCAGAATACAGGAAAAGAAAAAGACAATTTAGAATTTAAAGATCAGCAAAAGATCAATGATTTTATCAAACGTCAGAAACAACAAGACGAAATGATGAAACAATTCTCTGAGAAAATGAATCAGAACTTAGATAAGTTCAAGTCGGACAAGAAGGATAAAACAGCTGATGATTTACAGAAACGTTTAGATAATGCACAGAAAGATTTAGAAAAGAATCAGAAGTTATTAGACGAATTGAAGAACCTGAATGATAAATTAAACAGTGAAGAACTGTTTGATAAGATGGAAAAGTTCAAACAAATCAGTAAAAACCAATCTCGTAATTTAGAGCAATTGGTCGAATTAACCAAGCGTTTTTATGTTTCAAAGAAAGCAGAACAGGTTGCAGAGAAACTAAACAAACTGTCAGAACAACAGGAACAGTTATCAAATAAAGAGAAAGAAAACACTAAAGAGAAGCAGGATGAAATCAATAAATCTTTTGATAAGATTCAGGAAGATTTAAAAGATTTGAAAGAAGAAAACAAGACTTTAAAGAAACCTTTGGACATTCCATCTGATGCTTCAAAAGAGAAAGATGTAGATAGTGATCTTCAAAAAGCTTCTGAAGAATTAAGCAAAAAGAATACTTCTTCGGCTAAGCCAAAACAGAAAAGTGCTGCAAAGAAAATGAAATCTATGTCTCAGGAAATGCAGAGCGAAATGGAAGGTGGAGAACAAGAACAATTGGAAGAAGATGTAGCAATGCTTCGTCAGATTCTGGATAACCTCTTAGCTTATTCTTTATCTCAGGAAGATGTGATGAAACAGTTTAAATCTATGAAATTGGGTTCATCAGCATTCACTAAAAACATTAAAATCCAGCAGAATTTAAAACAACAGTTTAGACATGTTGATGATAGTTTGTTTGCACTTTCATTACGTAATCCAAAAGTAGCTGAAGACGTAACCAAAGAAATTGGAAATGTACAATACAATATGGACAAGGCGATTGAAACTTTAACCGATGTTCAGATTCCAAGAGGAGTTTCACACCAACAATATGCGGTTTCATCTGCTAATAAGTTGGCTGATTTCTTAAGTGATTTATTAAACAACATGCAGATGTCGATGTCTAAACCAGGTGCTGGAAAACCTAAACCTGGAGACGGACAAGGAATGCAATTACCAGATATTATTCAGAAACAAAAGGGTCTTGCGGATAAGATGAAAGATGGAATGAAGCCGGGACAACAACCTGGGGATAAACCGGGAGAAGGAAAAGATGGAAAGTCCGGGCAGGGGCAAAACGGGCAAGGCAAAGATGGGCAGGGCAAAGAAGGTCAAGGTAACAAAAGCGGAGATAAAGGCTCTTCTGGAAAAGATGGGAAGAATGGAAAAGGAGAAAAGAATGGTAATGAAAGAGAAGACGGAGAAGGAGATGCAGAAGCTATTATGGAGATATACAAAGAGCAGGTTAAACTTAGAGAAGCATTGCAAAAAGAATTAGCAAAGAAAGGTTTGGATGCTCAGGGAAAATCTATAATAGATCAAATGAAACAATCTGAAAAGCAGATTTTGAATAAAGGTTTTAAGAATGAGAACCTGCAACGTATTCTAAATATTCAACAAGAATTATGGAAATTAAACAATGCAGTTCAGCAACAAGGTCAAGATACACAAAGACAATCTGAAACAAATAAGGCTGAATTTACTAATCGTTCCAATGCTTTACCAAGTTCCTTATTGGAATATTTAAACAGTGTGGAGATATTAAACAGACAATCACTACCTTTGCGCTCGAATTTTAATCAAAAAGTTCAGGAATACTTTAATACAAAATGATAAATTTTAATTACGAAACAGATTTTACTTTAGGAGATGAGCAGGCTTTTAGTGACTGGTTAAGTGCTGTAATTGTTTCTGAAAACAAGAATGAAGGCGAGATCAACTATATCTTTTGTGATGATGAATATCTACATAAGATCAATGTTGAATATCTAGATCACGATACACTTACAGATATTATTAGTTTTGATTATACTGTTGGTAACGAGTTAAATGGAGATATTTTTGTTTCTGTAGAACGTGTTGCAGACAACGCAAAAGACTTCAATGTTTCATTTGCTGAAGAACTTAAGAGAGTACTATCTCATGGTATACTACATTACTGTGGATACAAAGATAAGACAGATGAAGACGCTCAATTAATGAGAGCTAAAGAAGAAGAGAAGATGAAGATGTTTCACGTGGAACAGTAATTAGATCTCTTTTTAATATATATGTTCCACGTGAAACGTTTTGGTTTTTAATATTTAAAGCGTTCCACGTGAAACATGTTTAAATAGAATAAGACGATTTTTATAACGTTCCACGTGGAACGTTGAGATGAAGAATTGAAATAAAGGATTAAATCGTTCCACGTGGAACGATTTTTAAGTTTGATTTTTAATGAGAAAGAAAAGGATGTTTCATGTGGAACATGTTTTAAATTGTTCTTTGGGAGTTTAGATTGGAAACTTAGAAATGTTTCACGTGAAACATTTCTTTTGAAAGTTCTGTATTGAAAGTTCTGTATTGAAAGTTCTGTATTGAAAGTTCTGTATTGAAAGTTCTGTATTGAAAGTTCTGTATTGAAAGTTCTGTATTGAAAGTTCTGTATTGAAAGTTCTGTATTGAAAGTTCTGTTTGAAATTAAATAAAATTGTTTCACGTGAAACAATTTTATTTTGAAGATTCCAGTTTGAAGATTCCAGTTTGAAGATTCCAGTTTGAAGATTCCAGTTTGAAGATTCCAGTTTGAAGATTCCAGTTTGAACCTGAAACCTGGAACAAAGAAAAAAAAGATTACGTTCCACGTGGAACAAGAAAAATATAAATGTAATTCTAGAAACCGCGTTAGCGGTTTTTGGAGAATAATAAAACAAAATGTTTTTAGAAGAATACGATGTTATTGTGGTTGGTGCAGGCCATGCTGGATCTGAAGCTGCGGCGGCTGCTGCAAATTTGGGATCGAAAACTTTATTGGTTACAATGAGTTTGCAAAACATTGCACAGATGTCTTGCAATCCTGCGATGGGGGGGATTGCAAAAGGACAGATTGTTCGTGAAATTGATGCGCTTGGAGGATATTCAGGAATTGTTTCAGATAAGACTGCAATCCAATTCAAGATGTTGAATAAATCGAAAGGGCCTGCAATGTGGTCGCCAAGAGTTCAAAGTGACAGAATGCGTTTTGCTGAGGAATGGAGAATGATGTTGGAGGCGACTCCAAATTTAGATTTTTACCAAGAAATGGTAAAAGGGTTGATTATCGAAGATGGAAAGATAAAAGGAATTAGAACTTCGCTTGGTGTGGAGATTCGTTCCAAATCTGTTGTTTTGACAAATGGTACTTTTTTGAATGGTTTGATTCATATTGGAGAAAAACAATTTGGTGGAGGTAGAGCAGGCGAAAGTGCTGCAACCGGAATTACCGAAGATTTGATCAAAGCAGGTTTTGAAGCGGGTAGAATGAAAACAGGAACGCCACCTCGTGTAGATGGGCGTTCTTTGGATTATTCTAAAATGAACGAAGAAAAAGGAGATGCAAAGCCAGCTAAGTTTTCTTATTCAGATGTGACTTCTCCGTTGGTTCATCAACGTTCTTGTCACATGACGTATACGTCTTTGGATGTTCACGATATTTTGAGAGAGGGTTTTGATCGTTCTCCAATGTTCAACGGAAGAATTAAAAGTTTAGGACCAAGATATTGTCCTTCTATTGAAGATAAGATTAATCGTTTTGCAGATAAAGAACGTCATCAATTATTTGTTGAGCCGGAAGGATGGAATACTTGTGAAGTGTATGTAAACGGATTTTCAACTTCGCTTCCAGAGGATATTCAATTTAAAGCGCTTCGTTCTGTAGCAGGTTTTGAAAATGTGAAATTCTTTAGACCTGGTTATGCCATCGAATATGATTTCTTTCCTCCAACGCAATTGAAACATACTTTGGAAACAAAGTTAGTTGAAGGATTGTATTTCGCTGGGCAGATTAACGGAACAACCGGATATGAAGAAGCAGCTTCGCAAGGTTTGATGGCCGGAATCAATGCGCATTTAAAAGTGCATGAAAAAGATCCGTTGATTTTAAAACGTGATGAAGCTTATATTGGAGTTTTAATTGATGATTTGATTACGAAAGGAACTGAAGAACCGTATCGCATGTTTACGTCAAGAGCTGAATATAGAACTTTGTTGCGACAAGATAACGCCGATTTCAGATTGACGCCAATGTCATATGAAATTGGTTTAGCTTCGGAAGATCGTTTACGAAGAATGGAAAAGAAATTGAATGAATCTGAAAAGATGGTTCAATTCTTTAAAGAAACTAGTGTAAGCATTGCAGAAACAAATCCGATTTTGGAAGCAAAAGAATCTGCTCCAATTTCGCAAGGAGATAAAATGTTCAAGATTTTCTCTCGTCCACAAATTGAATTGGAAGATATGTTGAAATTTGAGAAAGTTTCAGCTTATATCGAAGAAAATGATTTGGATGAAGAAATTGTGGAGCAAGCAGTAATTCAGGTGAAATATTCGGGTTATATCGAAAAGGAAAGAAATAACGCCGATAAACTTAATCGTTTAGAAGAAGTAAAAATTCCGGACAATTTCGATTATAACAAAATCAAATCCATGTCGATTGAAGCAAAACAGAAATTAAGCAAGATTCGTCCTGTAACCATTTCTCAAGCTTCAAGAATAAGCGGCGTATCACCAAGTGATATTTCCGTGCTTTTGATTTATATGGGAAGATAGATTTGTAGTAATCAGTGTTCAGTTTAAAGTGTTCAGTGTAACTGCCAACTAAAAAACTGAACACTGATTACTAAACAAATGTTCCACGTGAAACGTTTTAATAAAAAAGATCAAAAAATGAAAGTTGTACATCAAAATAGTTTTTCAGAGAATGAAAAAGAAACTTTGTGGCAACTTCGAAATAATGAATATCCAATTCAATTTGGTCACGAAACCTTTCAGGAATTCGATTTTTATATAAATTCGATTTCAGAAATGGACAATTATCTTTTAGTTGATTCAAAAAATGAGATTCAAGGATGGGCTTACACTTTTTTTCGTGACAGTGAAATTTGGTTTGCAATAATGTTGAATTATCAATTTCAGGGAAAGGGATACGGCAGAATTTTATTAGAAGAAATAAAAAATAATAATCAAAGTTTGAATGGCTGGGTAATAGATCATGAAAAGGATATCAAACGAAATAATCAAAAATATAAATCACCATTAGAATTTTATGTTCTAAATGGTTTTGATGTTTTAGATGATATCAGATTAGAAAATGAAAAGATCTCAGCTGTAAAGATCAATTGGAAAAACAACAAATAACAAAAACTAAAAAATCCTAAAAATGATGAAATTTCGTTTTTAGGATTTGCTATAAATTAAACCCAAATATCTATAATTTTAAAAATGGACGTTTTAAACAAAAAACACTTTCTTACGGTAAAAGACCATTCTGTTTCAAAAGAAATTTTCGATTTGTATTATGATGAAGAATTAGATATGCTGATTACTTCGCCGCAGCCTGAACTGCAAAATTTAGGGAAGTATTACGAAAGTGAAGATTATATTTCGCATACAGACAACAAACGTTCCTTATTTGAAAAAGCCTATCATTTTGTAAAAAATATAGCGCTTCAGAATAAATTGAATTTAATTAATAGCGAACAGCCACAAAAAGGTAAATTGCTGGATATTGGAGCCGGAACCGGAGATTTTCTTTTAACGGCGAAAAATAACGGTTGGGAGACCATTGGAGTAGAACCAAGCGAAAGAGCAAAAAATATTGCAAAACAAAAAGGAATTTCATTCGTAGAAGAAATTAGCAGTTTAGAAAATAATTCCTTGGATGTAATTACGATGTGGCATGTCTTGGAACACGTTCCGGATTTGGAACATCAAATCCAGGAATTGAAGCGTTTGTTAAAACCAACTGGAATATTAATTGTTGCGGTTCCAAATTACAAATCGTTTGATGCAAATCATTATGGAACTTTTTGGGCAGCTTATGATGTGCCGATTCACTTTTGGCATTTCTCTAAAAAATCAATTCAGCTGCTTTTTGAAAAAGTAGATATGAAACTGGAAAAAATACTTCCGATGAAATTTGATTCGTTTTATGTAAGCCTTTTATCCGAAAAATATAAAACGGGGAAAATGAATTATATTAAAGCTTTTTTCGTGGGTCTAAAATCGAACTGGAAAGCTAAGAGTACAAAAGAATATTCTTCGCATATTTATGTTTTGAAGAACAAATAAAAACGGTAGAAATTGGAAAACGCTATTTTGTCTTTTCGAAGATGAAATAGCCTTTCTTGTTTAAAAAAGAGATAAAAAACATCTAAATCAATGCGATAGCGTCGATTTATAGTAATAATTCTTTCTATAAATAAAAACAATATCATAAAATTCGAGCATTTTTTAAAGTTTATGCTGATGCTATTGATTTTTTTATATTTTTGTCTTCAATCACTTAAAAAAATTAGAATTAAAAAAAATGAAAAAAGCATTAGTTATTATCGCACTTTCAGTTTTCGCAGTTTCTTGTAACAAAACAGCAGAGGTAAAGGAAGTAAAAACAGCTTACGTGGATACTTCGGTTTTGATGAAAGAGTACACTGAGGCAAAAGATCTAGAGGCAAAGTATAAAGCTCAAGCGGAAGAAAAAGGGAGACAATTACAAGCTGAAATTTCACGTTTTAAACAAGACGCTGCTAACTTCCAAAGTCAGGCACAAGCAAACGGTCAGGCTTGGGCGCAGCAAAGAGGTGCAGAATTACAAAAAAGAGAGCAACAGTTAGGATATGCTCAACAAGCATTAGCTCAACAATTGCAACAAGAAAGCGGAGTTGAAATGGATTCTCTTGTTAGTGGAGTTAAAAAATTCATCAAAGAATACGGAAAGAAAAACGGTTACTCTTACATCTACGGAACAGGAGATGCAGCAACTGTTTTGTATGCTGAGGACAAATATGATATCACAAAAGAAATCATTAAAGAATTAAATGATAAATATAAAGCAGCGCCAAAAGCAGATGCAAAACCAGCAACTGAAACTAAAGAAGGCGAAGCAAAAAAATAAAAACTACCAAACTAACTAAATTACTAAAAACCTAAATCCACTAAGATTTAGGTTTTTTCTTTTTATAAAAATGCGGTAATTTTAGTTTTTAATACAAGCCCAATGCAAAACGTTTCAGAAGCGGCAGCTTACACTTTACAATTCATCAATCAGACTCAAAAATCTATTTTTCTAACAGGAAAAGCAGGTACAGGAAAAACTACGCTTTTACGTGAAATCATTGCTACCACGCACAAAAATACTGTAGTTGTGGCTCCAACCGGAATTGCAGCTTTAAATGCGGGCGGAGTAACAATTCACTCGATGTTCCAGCTTCCGTTTTCAGCATTTATTCCGTCTTACGAAGCAAGTGCACAATTTACCGAAACGGTAAAGTTTGAAAATAAAGAATCGTTACGACGTCATTTCAAAATGAACAACGTCAAGCGAAATGTAATCAAAAACATGGAGCTTCTGGTTATTGATGAAGTGAGTATGATGCGTGCCGATTTGTTGGATGCAGTAGATTTTATGATGCAGACCATTCGTAGAAACACACACCCTTTTGGCGGAGTTCAGGTTTTGTTTATTGGAGATTTACTACAGTTGCCACCAGTTATTCGCGATGAAGAATGGCGAACCCTGAAAAACTATTACCGCGGAAAGTTCTTTTTCCATTCTCATGTTCTTCAAACGTATCCGCCGATTTATATTGAATTGTCAAAAATCTATCGTCAGACAGATGATGCTTTTATCTCGGTTTTAAACAATCTTCGAAATAATCAGATCACTCCGGAAGACATAGCCATTCTAAATCAGTATGTTAAGCCTGATTTTGACTTCAAAGAGAACAAGGGTTATATCACGCTGACAACACATAATGCTAAAGCGGATTATATTAACAATCAGTCAATCAGTGATTTAGATGGTAAAGAATACATTTACACGCCATTTGTGGTAGGAGATTTTCCGGAAAAGATTTTTCCGGTTGAGGAAGAACTGAAATTGAAAGTTGGAGCACAGATCATGTTCGTCAAAAATGATTTGTCTTTTGAGAAAAGATATTTCAACGGAAAAATGGGTGTAATCAAATCGCTTTCAGACGAAGAAATCTTTGTTCACTTTCCGGAAGAGAACATGACGCTTGAAGTAGAAAAGTACGAATGGAAAAATATTCGATACAAAGTCAACGAACAAACCAAAGAAATCGAAGAAGAGGTTTTAGGAACCTTTGCGCATTATCCAATCAAATTGGCGTGGGCGATTACAGTGCACAAAAGCCAAGGTTTAACTTTTGACAAAGCAGCGCTCGATGTATCACAGGTTTTTCTGCCCGGGCAGGCCTATGTAGCACTTTCGCGTTTGCGTTCGTTAAACGGGCTTATTTTGCTTTCTCCGATGCAGATGAATGGTATTTCGAACGACCAGGATGTGATGGATTACGCTTTGAACAGAGCGACAGAGCAAGATTTACAGAATTCGCTTCATTTCGAAACCAAAAATTTTATCCACAACTATTTGATAAACAGTTTTAATTGGGGTGAATTGGCACAGGAATGGCGAAATCATCGTTTCAGTTATAACGAAAATGCTGCGGGTTCCGAAAAAACGAAACACGCAGCTTGGGCACATAAACGAATGGAAATCATGGAACAGCTTTTAGATCCTTCGCAGAAATTCATTGCGCAGCTCAATAAAATTTTCATCAAAGAAACGGTGGATCTAATTTTTGTGAAAGAAAGGGTAGAGGCGGCCTATGATTATTTTTTCAAGCCAATGGACAAATTGGTCGATGATCTGATTTATAAAATAAATGAAATTCAGAAATTTAAAAAAGTCAAGGAATTTTACGAAGAGCTGAATTTTTTGGAAGACCTGCAGACCAAAGCAGTTCTACAATTAATGAAAGCTAAATTGCTGATCGAAGTTGTAGTTTCGGGCGAAGCCATCTCTAAAGAAAAATTATCATCGCCAGTTATTCGAAATTATAAAATCAACAAAGCGGAAAGAATCCGGGAAGAGCTGAGAACGACAAATACGGACATTTTTAGGACAGAAGAACCCGTTGTTCGATACAAATCAGCTAAAGCAGAAAAAAGTGAGCTTAAAACGGCTAAAAAAACGACTGTTGAAGAAACGTACGACTTGTGGATGGAGAAAAATTCTGTTGAAGATATTGCGAGAATGCGTAAATTGAATGTTCAAACCATCGAAGGACATTTGATCAGACTGATTCAAGCCAAAAAAATTGAAATTACCGATGTTCTTCCGTACGATAAAATTTTGGCTTTGCGTGAGGCATTTCAGTTTTATCAGGAAGAATCGTTGAGCGGTTTGAAAGAAAAACACGGAGATGAATTTACCTGGGACGAATTAAAAATGTTTAAAGCAAGCATCAATTAAATTTTTGAACGTCCTACGTGAAACATTATTTTTTGGTTTGCAAAAATCTAATTTCTAACGAATTAAATCCATTTTGATATGAAAGCATTTAAAATAGTTTTAGCATTTTTAGTTTGTAATTCTTCATTTTTAAATGCTCAAGATTTGAAACACGAATATCAAAAGTTCATTTCGAAGTTTATTTTGGAAGTGAAAAACAATGATAAAGAAGCAGTTTCAAAACATTTTAAATTTCCATTTAAACGAGAATATCCAATTCCATTGGTAAAGGATAAGCAAGATTTTATAAAAAGATACAATCAGATTTTTGATAAAGTTTTGATTGAGAAAATAACGAAATCAAATCCGGCAACAGATTGGTCGGAAGTAGGTTGGAGAGGAATTATGCTGAACAGAGGCGATTTGTGGATTGATACCGATGGGAGAATTATCAGTATCAATCATCAATCTGATGAAGAATTGAAATTGAAAAAAGAATTGATCGCGGCACAGAAAAAAGAAGTAAATGCTTCACTTTCAAATTTTAAAGAACCGGTTGCTATTTTGGAGACTTCAAAATTCAGAATCAGAATCGATGATCTTGGAAATGACAATTATAGATATGCTTCATGGTCCATTAAACAGAAAATGACAGAGAAACCAGATTTGGTAATTGAAAAAGGAGTTTTTCATGCTGATGGAACTGGAGGAAATCATTACTATGAATTTAAAAAAGGAAATTTCACGTACAATTGCTATATCATTGTTTTAGGACAATCAGATTCACCACCTGCAATTTTAACGGTTTATCAATCCGGAAAGGAAATTTTGTCTCAGGATGCTAAAATTGTTTCACGATAAACATTAAAAAATCCTAATTCATAGCGAATTAGGATTTTTATTTATAATGTTGATATTACTTTTTCGAGTTCCTTTTCTTGTGTAATTTGAACTAATAATTAATGCTTTGAAGGTTTTGTTCATTTCAGTTTAAGAATTTTTGAATCGAATTTATTCGAAGTCATCTTCAAAGCTTGCCACTTAAAATTCTTTAAGGAACAGAATAAGACAAAAAAAATCCTATTCGGTTAGGAATAGGATTCTGAAGTTTTATAGATTTTCGACTAAGATCCAGGCATCCGGATTTTCGCCTTTTTGTATTTCTTTTTGGGCTTGTTCAGCTTCTTTCATGGTAGCATAACTTCCGTACAAAACCGGAAATAATCCATGTTTGTTTTCTTTCAGCATTCTTGCTTTGAAACCATCTTTAATCAATTGGTTATAAGCTTTTCTGGCATTTGCTTCACTTCTAAAAGCACCGGCCATGATATGATATGGCATTGTTTGTTCTGCCGTTTCAACTTTTGCAGAATCTACTGCAAGTGTTACAGCCGGAAGAGGACTTTTGATAAAAAAAGTGGCTTCCTGTATTTTGTTCTGAACTTTTTTCTGAACGGATTTTTCAACCATCAAAGTTTGGTTGTCAATCTGATTTTGATATAACGGATAACCAATACTTCCGGTAATTCCAAGTCCTAAAACCAGAATTGCGGCATATCTCAGGAATGGGTTAGAAGATTTTGTTTGCTCTTCATTTTCATATAATAAAACAGCATCTTTTTCTTTTGCAGCGATCTTTTCGATTTTTTTCTCGAAAATTTCTTTTTTCACGATTGGAGAAACAAAAGGGCTTAAACCAAAAGAATTAGCAAGATAGTTTGTTTGGTCGTTTGGTCGGAAAACGATATTGCTTTCTGAATTTAAACGCAGTTCACCAATGTTTTTTAAAAGAATTACGCCATTTTCTTCCAAGGTTTTTTTCCAGCTTAAAACTTCAAATGCAATTGCACTCACGGCAAAACCATAAGATGTTTTTTCAGCCTGAGCAATATGATTTGCCAACAATCCGTCATTATTTTTGATACGACTGTTGAAAGAAATAGTCTTTTTTGGAGGAAAAAACGAGTTAGTGCTTTCATTAAGCTCAGCTGAATGCGTTTCTGTTAAAAACGCACCAAATCCTGGAACCGTTACACACTGATAACGATACAATAACTGTGAGATATATACTTCGATTTTCATAGTAACAAAGTTATGCATCGTGTATAGTTATCAAAATTTTATTCACAATTTTTATTAACAATTGAGATTAATTTTTATACAATTCATTTTCAAATATTTAAGTTCGTCGTTTTAAAATTCTACGCGAAGAATAAATTTTTAACTATTTATTTTATTAGGAATTTACTTTGTTTTGTAGATATTTGTAGTAAAAAAAATGATAAAACAAACTCTCTATTTTACATAATGTTACAAGAAATGAACGAACAGGAATTATTTTATCTGCTTGCACTGCTAAAAGTTGATGGAGTAGGTGATATTATGGGGAAGAAATTACTGCAATCTTTTGGAGATGCTCAATCTATATTTAAGGCTAAAGATAAACAACTTGCTGTCATTGATGGTATTGGAAGTGTGTTGCTGAAAAACTTAAAGGATAAAAGTGTTTTTGAGAAGGCAGAAAAGGAATTATCATTCATAAAAAACAACAAAGTACAGACTTCTTTCTTTCAGGATGAGAGTTATCCTGAACGACTAAAACATTGCGTTGACGCGCCCATTCTAATTTTTAGTGCGGGTAATTTCAACTTTAAAAACAGAAAAATGATCAGCATTGTGGGTACGAGACAGATTACTTCTTACGGTTCAGAATTTTGCCGAAAATTGATTGAAGATCTGGCTCCTTTAGATCCCATAATTATAAGCGGATTTGCTTATGGAGTTGATATTGTTGCCCATCAAGCCGCTATGGATTATAATTTGCAAACGATTGGAGTTTTAGCACATGGTTTAAATCAAATTTATCCGCGTTCGCACAAAAAATACATGGCAAGAATGGAAGAGAATGGGGGATTTATAACTGAATTCTGGAGTGACTCTAATCCCGATAAAGAAAAGTTTGTACGCCGAAATCGAATTGTAGCTGGTATGAGTGAGGCAACTATCGTAATTGAATCTGCTGATAAAGGCGGATCCTTAATTACGGCGAATATGGCCAATGAATATAATCGCGATGTGTTTGCTGTCCCGGGAAGAGTTACCGACAAATACAGTCAGGGTTGTAATAGTTTAATTAAAACTCAGAAAGCAAACGTTTTAACCAACGCTGCCGATTTGATTTATATGCTGAACTGGGATATTAAAGAAAAACCAAAGTCAGTCCAAAAACTACTTTTTGTTGATTTGGAACCGGAAGAACAAAAAGTATTTGATTTTCTTCAGGATAATGGAAAAGAATTACTTGATATTATAGCTATTAAATGCGATTTCCCCATTTTCAGAATGTCATCGATTTTAGTCAATATGGAACTCAAAGGTGTTATAAGACCACTTCCTGGAAAACTTTTTGAAGTAATTTAACGCAGAAAATCCTATATATAATTTTTTGATTTATAAAAAACGCTGACTAGTATTTCTAATCAGCGTTTCCTTTATATAATCAATTTCGATTTATTTTTCAAATCCCAGAACCTCTCTAACTTTTGCCAAAACACCATCTGCAATTACTGAAGCTTTTGTGGCACCTTTTTTCAGTAAAGCATCCACTTCTTCAAGGTTATTGATGTAGTAATTGTATTTTTCTCTTTCTGTTTTGAATTTTTCTGTAATCAATTCAAATAAAGCCTGTTTGGCGTGACCGTAACCATAATTCCCGCCAAGATAATTAGCTCTCATCTGAGCAATTTGTTCTTCATTTGCTAAAAGCGAATAGATTGCAAATGCGTTACAAGTATCAGGATTTTTTGGATCTTCAAGCGGAGTCGAATCTGTTTCGATGCTCATTACCTGTTTGCGTAATGCTTTGTCATCCAAAAAGATATTGATAATATTGTTGGCAGACTTACTCATTTTTCCTCCGTTTGTTCCCGGAATCAACATAATGTTTTCCTGAATTTTAGCTTCAGGAAGAACAAATGTTTCTCCCATTTGATGATTGAAACGAGAAGCTACATCACGAGTAATTTCTAAATGCTGTAACTGATCTTTTCCAACAGGAACAAATTCAGCATCATACAATAATATATCGGCAGCCATTAACATTGGATAGGTGAAAAGTCCGGCATTAACGTCATCTAAACGATCTGCTTTGTCTTTGAAAGAGTGGGCTAAAGTCAATCTTTGGAAAGGAAAAAAACAGCTTAAATACCAGGTTAATTCAGTAGTTTGCACCACATCTGATTGTCTGTAAAACGTTACTTTTTCAGGATTTAAACCACAAGCAAGCCAAGCTGCAGCTGTACTGTAGGTATTCTCTCTTAAAGTTTTTCCGTCTTTAATTTGAGTGATTGAATGTAAATCTGCAATAAACAAATAAGATTCGTTAGTCGGATCATTTGATAATTCGATTGCCGGAATAATTGCCCCTAATAAATTTCCTAAATGTGGCGTTCCAGTACTTTGAACACCCGTAAGTATTTTTGCCATTCTCAATTTTTTCTGAATTGCAAATGTCGTGATGTTTTTTCTAACCGCAAAGTTGGTTATGTTTTTCTTTGAAGTGTAGTGTTTAGTAAGATTTTGTAAGTTTTTTTTAGCGCAAAGAGCACAAAGGATTTTCGCAAAGAAAAGAAGTTGTATCTTTCGAAGGATAGCTTTGCTATAAGTTCGCAAAGCTTTATTGGTATCTTGAGTATTCAGTTATAAATTATTTACTACCCTTCTAATACCATTTTTTAAAAGAGTTTCATTAAAATTTATTAATAAACCAAGTTTATAGTTTCCTAATTTTAAATAAGTTAATGTCTGTGCTAAATGATTTATTGTTAAAGATTCAACGGCTTTTGTTTCAATTACTAATTTGTTTTCCACTAAAATATCAATCCGATAACCGCAGTCCAATTTTACTTCTTCAAAAAGTATTGGCATGGGTTTCTCCTTTTCCGCAATTAGACCTTTTTGTTTAAGTTTATAAAATAAACATTCTTGATATACATTTTCTAATAATCCTGGCCCAAGAGACCTATGTATTTCTATAGCTAAACCAATTGTAATAGTCGAAATTTCATTTTCACTCATTTTATTTTATATTTTAACGCAGATTTTCGTATAAATATATTAATTTGTTTTTAAATGAAATGTTTTTTTGTGAAATTTATCGATAACATAGATATCGGAGAATTTTCAAAATCTTCGGAGAGATTATTTCAAATTGTGCTCTGCGAACTTTTTGCTTTAGCAATACTCCAATTAAACTTCTTTTCTTTGCGAAAAAACTCAATGATCTCTGCGCTACAAAAAAATAGCGAATAGAATAATTCATTATAGAAAATTCATTTCCGTTTTATTACATTTGAAGCTATGAAAATATTTAAAATTGCTTTTTGGATTCTTTGGAGAGTTTGGTTTTACGTCTTGATGGCGATTCCAATACTCATTATGTTCCCTTTTCTGGTAGTTTCTATTCTTTCTGAAAAAGGATATCCCTATTTTTTTAAAATGGCACGAATTTGGGCTAAATTTATTCTTTTCGGAATGGGGTTTTATTACACCGTAAAACGCGAACAGAAGCTTATTAAAGGCAAAAGTTATATGATTGTGGCCAATCATACCTCAATGACCGATATTATGCTTATGTTGGCCTTAATTAAAAATCCGTTTGTTTTTGTTGGAAAAAAGGAATTGGTAAAGATTCCGCTTTTTGGATTTTTCTATAAAAGAACCTGTATTCTGGTTGACAGAAACTCTTCAAAAAGCAAAAATGAAGTTTTCAAAAGAGCTCAAAGCCGATTAAATCAGGGTTTAAGTATTTGCATTTTTCCCGAAGGAGGTGTTCCGGATGACGAAAGTATTTTGCTGGATGAATTTAAAGACGGCGCTTTCAGACTGGCAATAGATCATCAGATTCCAATTGTCCCAATTATTTTTCCGGACAACAAAGAACGTTTTTCATATACCTTTTTGAGCGGAAGTCCTGGGAAAATGAGAGCCAGAATTCTTCCATTCATCGAAACCAAAGATTTAACGATTGATCACAGAAAGGAATTAAGAGATCAGGTTAGGAATTTGATTTACAATGGATTATTGGAGTTTCAAAAATAAATTAGTTCAAAAATTTATAAAACACAAAAGCTGGTAGATTTTTAAAATCTACCGGCTTTTCTTTGAATTAAAAACCCCCTATTTTTATTCAAAAGTTATTATCTGTGAATTATCTTTTCGGAAATAAAACGCAATACTTTTTTAAATTTCAATTTGGTTTTTCTTCGGTTTTTATTGTACAACAATTCTATTTTTTCTTTCATGGTTAAAAATATTAATGGTTGATAATAAAGAGTTTAGTCATAACTCAAGTTAACGTCACATTATTATAGATAAAAAAAAATGAAAAAGGTTGCGTCAAAAGATTAAAAAAAATAAAAAATCCGTTAGTACCCAATAACTAACGGATTTTAGTTCAAATAACCAACCAATGTAAATTCTAAAAAAAAAATCCAAACTGATATATGGCATATCAATTTCGAAGACCTGTTTTTTATAAGATGATCATTAACTGGAAAGGTTGCGTCAGTAATTATTTATTTTCAAAAAAATAAAAAGTCCGATAGAATTTTATAATCTATCGGACTCAAAATCAATATATTTTGATTTATCGAAATGAATTAAGCGTCTGCTAATTCTTTGATATGTTCTTTAATTTTTACTTCCAGTTCTTCTGCAAGTTCTGGATTATCTTTAATCAAAGCTTTAACAGCGTCACGACCTTGTCCTAATTTAGTATCGCCATAACTGAACCATGATCCAGCTTTTTTAACGATGTCAAATTCAACAGCTAAGTCTAAGATTTCACCGGTTTTAGAAACTCCTTCTCCGTACATAATGTCGAATTCAGCTGTTTTAAAAGGCGGTGCCACTTTATTTTTTACGATTTTAACTTTAGTTCTGTTACCAATTACGTTTTCACCATCTTTAATCTGAGCAGAACGACGAATGTCTAGACGTACAGATGCATAAAATTTAAGTGCATTACCTCCGGTTGTCGTTTCAGGATTTCCGAACATAACACCAATTTTTTCACGAAGCTGGTTGATAAAGAATACCGTACAATTTGTTTTACTGATAGTTCCTGTAAGTTTTCTTAATGCCTGAGACATCAAACGTGCGTGAAGTCCCATTTTAGAATCTCCCATTTCACCTTCGATTTCACTTTTTGGAGTCAAGGCTGCAACAGAGTCAATAACAACAATGTCTATAGCTCCGGAGCGAATTAAGTTTTCTGCAATTTCCAAAGCCTGTTCTCCGTTGTCTGGCTGAGAAATGATAAGATTCTCAATATCAACATTTAATTTTTCAGCATAGTTTCTGTCAAAAGCGTGCTCTGCATCAATAAAAGCTGCGATACCTCCGGCTTTTTGAGCTTCTGCAATAGCATGAAGTGTCAGAGTGGTTTTTCCTGAAGATTCCGGACCATATATTTCAATAATTCTTCCTTTTGGATAACCATTAACTCCAAGAGCTAAATCAACACCAAGTGAACCTGAAGAAATCGTTTCTACCTCCACAATGGCTCTGTCGCCCATTTTCATTACGGTTCCTTTTCCGTAGGTTTTATCAAGTTTATCAAGTGTTAACTGTAACGCTTTTAATTTGGCTTCTTTGTCTGAACTCATTTTTCTATATATCTTAAATTGTTATTTGTCTTTCCGGATAAAAATAAGAAAATTCTTTATTTAATTTACACGTTAGATTTCGAATTTGTAAAATTAATTCTTTTTTGGAAGTTTGATTGTTCCAAATTGTCACAAATTTGAACTATAAAAATAAAGCCTTTAATTCTGTTGCATCTGCCGGTTTTATTTTTCCGGCCAGTAATAAACTTAATTGTTTACGGCGCAGGGCAGCATCAAAACGTTGAATTTCTAATTCGGTTTCCGGTACAATTGGTGGTACTTCAACAGGTCTTCCGGTGTCATCAACAGCTACAAAAGTATAAATAGCTTCATTTGCTTTTGTTCTGTTTCCGGATTCACGGTCTTCTACCCAAACGTCGATAAAAACTTCCATAGAACTTTTAAAAGATCTTGAAACTTTTGCTTCGACTGTTACAACACTTCCAAGCGAAATGGCTCTGTTAAAAGCAACGTGATTTACAGAAGCCGTAACTACAATTCGGCGTGAATGTCTGCGGGCAGCAATACTTGCGGCACGATCCATACGGGCTAATAATTCGCCACCAAAAAGATTGTTTAAAGGATTAGTTTCGCTCGGTAAAACTAAATCAGTTAAAATAGTCAGAGATTCTGAAGGATGTTTTGGATTCATTTTTTTGAATAATAAATTTATTTGCTGTTCGCTAAAGCGAACAATTTTTATTTTTGCCACAGATTTCACAGATTTCCACAGATTTTTTAATCCTTTAAATCTCTGTAATCTGTGGCTTATTTTTTAAACTTTTAGATTGGTTTAATTCAACCAATAAACAGCCATTACGGCTGGTATGAAATAAATCACAATGGTTCTCGCACCATCGTAATCTTTTGCTAATCTCTGTCCAAAAAGCATCATTAACAAAGAGATGCATGAAAATATAGCTCCGTAAAAACCAAATTCACGACCATTATTTGTGAACAACTGGATGCCTCCAACAACACATAAAATTCCGGAAATTAATTCCACAATTAAAAGATGCGCTAATGCCAGTGGTACATGATTTTTTAATCTCGTTTTAGAAAAATGTTCTTTAAGCCAGGCAACATTATCATTCCAGTAAAATATTTTTTCGTAACCTGACTGTAAAAATGTTAAAGCTAAAAAAGCTAAAATTAAGATTGAGGCAACATTGTTCATTTGAAATCTATTTTTTATGAATTAAACGAGTCAGTTTGATTGATAAATCGGTTAGGATTATTTTTGCATTTCCGTTTCTCTCAATGTGATACATAGCATCTGAAAGTTCCTTGAATATTTCATGAATATTATTTCCATTGACGAAAGGAGCAAAATTTTCCAGTTTAAATTTATCTACTTTTGGTTCAATGTAAACCAAATCCGGAGCCTGATAATTTAGCATGAGAGCCTGACGGAACATTTCGATACAATACTGAATAAATTTTTTCTGGCTTTCGCGTCCCAGTGCAGCAATTTGTTCGCTCCAGGAAATTAAATCCTGAATGGCCGCAGCATTTCCTTTTGCTCTAAAAGCAGCACGAACCCAATTGACAAACCATTGTTCAAACGGAAATTCATCATCGTCTTCTTTTAACAAATGCAATGCTTTGTTAAAATTACCCTGTGCCTGATGCGCGATTTTTTTGGCTAAATTAGAATCAATATTTTCGCGTGTAACCAAAGCTTCTGTTACCACTTTTTCAGGAAGTGCATTAAAATGAATTACCTGACAACGGGAACGTATGGTTTGTATAATATCTTCTTCATTTTCAGAAATCAGAATAAACATGGTTTTATCCGATGGTTCTTCGAGAAGTTTTAAAAGTTTATTAGAAGCGGCAATATTCATTTTATCAGCCATCCAGATAATCATGATTTTATAACCGCCTTCATACGATTTCAACGAAAGCGATTTTAAAACTTCCTGAGCATCTTCGACACGAATTTCTCCCTGTTTGTTTTGAACACCCAGAATTTTGTACCAGTCGAATAAACCTCCGTAGGGCATTTCCTGAATAAAACTGCGCCAGTCCTGTATAAAATCTAAACTTTTTGGTTTTGTCTTAACATCTTCGGTGGTCACGGTCGGATAAATAAAATGCAGATCGGGATGCGATATGTTGTCAAACTTTAGATTACAGGAATCATTTCCGTTCGAATTTTCATCACCGGTATTACCGCATAAAATATACTGGGCATAAGCAATGGCAGTTATTAATGTACCGCTTCCTTCCGGACCAACAAATAATTGTGCATGTGGAATTCTACCAGAAGCAGCACTTTTTATCAAGTGGCTTTTGATATAATCTTGACCTAAAATTTGAGAAAATTGCATAGGGCAAAGATAGAAGAAAATGATATAGTCAAAAATTTTCGGGAGAAAGATTATTTGATACTGATATTTTTAAAATTTAAAGTGCTCTTTAAGATTTTTTTTTGTCGTTATCGAGAATAATTTTGTTAATAAATACCTCAAGATGAGTAGATATCGAGATGTTTTTGTTAATATTTTTTTGAGAAAACCGATAAACGTAAGTTTTTTTTGATTATTTAAAAGAAAGAAAATGCCTTTTTTATAGCTGTAATCTTACGGTTTTGATTTTAACTATTTTAACAAAAAGCCCGTTAAAACGCACATTTTCTCGACATAAGACTGATTTTTAAGGTTTTTTTAAGGTTTTTTTTTGAAAAAAAAAATCATTCGAGTTGTAATTTAAGTTAATTTCTATATTTTTGTTTTTATCAACAACCAATTATAAATAAGAATCTATGAAAGGGAAAATTACTCTACTAAGTGCACTTTTTATTTTAACAACTGCAGCCGTTTCGGCACAGGCTAAAAACGCGCCAAGAAGTATTATTAGCACAACAGCTCTTATTCGTAAATACCATGATCAAAAAGAATTGAGTGGTATGCAAAAAGGGGAACTTCTGGAGTTATACATTGAGCGTATTAAAGTTCTGGTAAAAACTCTTCCTTACATTGCTTTGGTTACAAAACCTGGAGTTACTATGGCCGATCTTGGTATTCCGGACGATAACGAACACAAAAAAGTATTAGATGCGCAGGCAGTTGGTACATCAACATTTTTGGATACAACTGTAGAATTCCAAAGAAAAATGATGCCTTACTCTGATAAAGGAAATCTAATTGCTGCTATTTTATTTTACGAAAGTACATTGAAATCATTACACGAGTTCAACGATTTGAACGAAATGTAATATTGATTAATTTTTTTTAAAACCTTTTTCGAAGTCTTTACGTAGATGGATAAAATCTAAGTGGAATGCTTTTGAAAAACAAAATAAAAAAAGACTCATTCTCGAGGGTTCTGAAAATTTCAGAAAGTTCGGGAGGAGTTTTTTCATTTACGCATACCCAAATTTATTATTAACCCTAATACCCCCTAATCATGAAAAAAATTACTCAATTAATCTGCGTTCTTTTGACGGTTACGAGTATGAGTGCTCAACAAGAGAAAGGAATTATGGGCTACAACAATTGGTTAAATAATTGGACCGAATTTAAGCCTAACAAAGTGGACTATGGAGAAGCAAACCAAATTTTAGCAGGAAACATTTCTGTTAATACTAAATTGCTGAAAAGAAATATCTACGTTTTGCAAGGAAACGTATATGTTACAAACAATGCTGTTTTAACAATTGAACCTGGAACTTTAATTATTGGTGATTTCGAAACAAAAGGAACATTGGTAGTTACAAAAGGTGCTCAGATTATTGCAGATGGTTTAGAAACAGACCCGATTGTATTTACTTCAAACCGCAGCATGAAAAAAGCTGGAGACTGGGGTGGAGTAGTAATCCTTGGTGATGCACCAATTAATAAATTTGGAAACGTAGGTTCTTATAACCTTGATTTAGATCCAACACTTACTACTTATGGTGGAGATAACGTAGCTTCAAACTCTGGAATTTTAAGATTCGTTAGAATCGAATTTGCGGGTAAAAAAGTTAAAGGTGCTGATACTTTCAACGGTTTAACTATTGCTGGAGTTGGTAGCAAAACAGTTATCGACAATGTAATGGTAAGCTTCTCCGGAGGTGACTCATTTGCTTTCTTTGGTGGCGATGTGAATGCATCTAAATTAGTTTCTTATAAATCTATTAACGACGACTTCAAATTTACACAAGGTGTTCAATGTCGTTTATTCAACTCTTTAGCTGTTAGATCTTCTTACTTATCAAGTAACAAAGACGGATCTCGTTGTATGGAGGTGAAATCTTATGAGAAAAAGAACGAAACAGACTTTACAAAAAAACAAACTCTTGTAGCTGCTACAAACATTACTATGCTTAATGACAGTGAAAACATTAAAGCTGATATCCAGGCAGGATTAGTAAAAGAATGTGTTTATGTTGCAGAAACAGCTTCTCTTGAATTAAAGCGTAGTGTAATCTCTGGATTTAATCCTGCTGTTTTATTAGACAGTAAAATTGAGATCAACGATGCGAATCTTAAAAAAATCAAATTCGAAGAAATGTACTTTAACTTATGTAACGGAAACATCTTTACAGAGTACAATTCTAACAATGAAGATTTAGAGAGCTGGTATGGAAATAGCGTATTCTTTAACGTTTATTCTCAAAGCAGTAACAATGAAACATTCATTGATATCGCAAATCCAAAAAAGCCGGATTACAGATTACAATTAGGAAAAATCACGGCTTCAAGCGGCAATAGATAAATAGATTTCGATTTTTATTTCCACGCGTAAATTTTATTAATAAAGTCCCCAGACACAATTTATGTATCGTCTTGTACGGACCCAAATAAAGATCAAAACATAATGGTATCTACGAAAAAATATTTTTTATATATAATATTTTTGGTTTCGCCTATTTCGTTAACACTACATGCACAGAATACAGCAGGGAAACCTACAATGGCTGTTTGTTCTGATAGTTGTGCAACGTTGGCTGATATTGACCAAAATAAAACTAATAATGCTGTAGTTGAAAACAGCAGTTCAGACAATTTTAATCAGTTAATAGTAAGGATGTCCACCCCCAAGGATAGCCTTACTATTGCGGCTGAACCCAATACAGTATCAAACGATTGTAAAGAAGATTCATCTCTTACAGCAACTTCGATTCTTGCAAAAGATATCATCGAAAACTATAAATATGACTTTTCAGAAACATTCATAGATATTTTGTTTTTTGAGCGTATAGACTTAGCCAGAACACGCACTATATGATTCAAAAAATTACTTTATCTTTTTTTAAAGTTTTAATTTTATTTAGCATTCTATTTTTTGCTAGATCAAATTCTTATGCTCAAACGATAGTTCCTCAACAATTAGATGGTTTAGAGAAACTTTGTGCGGGTAACTCTTTTAATGAATTTTTTGCAACTTTTAGTTATGCCAATTTTCCTGCAGGAACTACATTTACTGTAGAACTTTTAGATGCAGCTAATAATCCAATTGCTACAACTTTATTACAGACTATAGATTTATCGGCTACGCAAAAAACTATAAAATTTGCAGTACCGGTAAATCTTGTAGGTTCTGATAATTATGGTTTAAGAATTAAAAGTTCTCAAACTTATGCAAGTACCAGATTTAGAAATTCTGCAGGAGCTACATCTTTTCCAGCTTATTTCAAAGAGTACGAAGAAACATTCTCAATAAATAATAAAGAAAACACTGCTACAATTTGTTCTGGTTCAAGTCTTACTTTATCAATAGACGGAGGAGCAACGTCTCCTTTAAACAATCCAAACCTAAAGTATATTTGGTATAAAGATAAGATCGCTATAACAGGACAAAGTGGAAAAACCTTAACAGTAAATACAGCAGGAGATTATTATGCGACAGTTGATTATGGTTCATGTACTGATCCCAATTTTAGTTCTAATCAGGTTACTGTTGGAAACTCGTCTTCAGGTAATGCAGTAACAATTAGTTCTAGCCTAGGAAATCCATTTTGTGCAAGTGGTACAGGCACAGTTTTAACGGCTACATCTGGAAACAAATATCAATGGAAAAAAGATGGCAATGTTATTAACGGAGCTACCAATAGAACCTATTCTACAAATGAGTCTGGTGTTTATTCTGTTGAAGTAGATTTTGGAGGATGTAGTGCTACTGGAAGTATTAATCTTCAAAGTAACGGTTTTGAAGCTAGTATCGATGCTCAGGATGGTTACAAGTTAAGCGAAGGAGAAACATTAAATGTGTCTGTTACTACTGATGCTCAAACTCCAACTTATGAGTGGTATTTAAATGATAATCTAATTTCTGGTGAAACGGGAAGTTCTTATTTAATTACAGTAAAAGGTAATTATAAAGTGAAAATTTCTCAAATATCAGGTTGTACTGCAAGCAGAGAATTTTCATTCCGAATAAACGGAGATTCCGGACCATCAAGTGTTATTCCGAATATTATAAAATTAAGCGGAATGAACCCCTACTGGAACATTCCTGATGAATACAAAAATGCAAGCACCCAAGTCATTATTATAAGTTCAAACGGAGATAAAGTACTCGATGTTATGAATTATCAAGGCGATTGGCCTCAAAGCAATATAGATTTTAAAAATGTAAATCCGGTTTATTACTATGTTATTAAAGGCGATGCAGGTGAGAAAAAAGGATCAATAACGGTTATAAAATAATATGAAGAAAATCCTACTATTCATCACTTTATTTTACGGTTTATCAAATGTACTCTATGCTCAGACTGCTTCTGAGGATGGAGTTGTTTCGTTTTCATTACCTATCAGAAATTCTTTAAAGTTTAACAGATATATAATTAATCCAACATTCAGTTTTGTTCGTGAATCGAATCCCTATGTAAGCTTTTATAACAAAAGACAATGGGTACAATTTGATAATGCACCACAGACTTATTTGTTCAACTATTCAGGCCGTTTTAGAGAAAATGAAGCATTTTCGGCAGGTCTTTTTCAGCAGAATTATGGATTAATGACAGTATTTGGAGCCATTGGAAACTTTGCTCACAACATTGTTTTAGAACAGGACAGTAATTTGACTTTTGGATTAAATGTTGGAGTTTATCAAAGTGGTTTAAATACAGGTAAAATCATTTCAGATGATGCTACAATCGGTCAGGGAGATTTTCCAAAAAGCACGTTGCTAACAGTAAATCCGGGAATTAATTACGGTACAGAATTTTTAGATTTCGGATTAGCAATTAACAATTTAGTGCTTTACAATTTCGGATCAGGAATGGTAAAAGATGATCCGGAAAGAGCCATCCAGTTGCATGCAATGTACACCGGATATATTGACAGTTATGGTTTTTTTGACAGAAGTAAATTCTCTGGTATTGTAAGAACAGAGATTAAAAAAGATAAAACCGTTATTTCCGGTTTAGGAATGCTGACTCTTCAACAAGGAGTGTGGGCTCAGGCAGGATATAACACACTCTATGGAGTTTCAGCAGGACTTGGAATTAATATTACTCCAAGTATTGCTATAGAATATAATTATGAAAGGGGAATGGGCAATTTCTCCAATCTGGGAGGATCACATGAGTTTGCAATTGCCTATAAATTTAAAAACAGAAGTTATTATTATGGTGATGACGATGAAGGATCGATTATTGACCCTTCTAAACCAAAACCAGTTCCGGCTAAGCCAAAATCAGAGGCAACTCAGGTTAACAGAGCTGAAATAGCTGAAAAGAACAGATTGGCTGCCGAAGCAAAAGCACAAGCAGATGCTGAAGCGAAACAAGCAAGACTTGCAGCTGCAGAAAAAGTGAAGGCAGATGCAGAGGCAAAAGCGAAAGCCAAACTAGAAGCAGATACTAAAGCAAAAGCAGATGCCGAAGCGAAAGCAAAAGCTAAACTAGAAGCAGATAATAAAGCTAAGGCCGATGCCGAAGCTATCAAAATAAAACTAGCAGCAGAGGCAAAAGCAAAGGCAGATGCCGCAGCTGCAGCGAGAGCACAAACTGCTGCAGCAAACAGAGCTGTTGCTGAAACACAAAAAACACAAGCACAGCTAGCCGCTGATAAAGCAAGAGCAGATGCAGAGCAACGTAGAATAAAACTTGCTGCTGATAATAAAGCCAGAGTAGATGCTGCGGCAGCTGCAAGAGCAAAAGCAGCTGCAAATAAATCTGAAGTGGCTGAACAGAAAACACCTGAGCAGTTAGCGGCAGATAAAGCACAGGCAGATGCAGAAGCATTAAAAATAAAATTAGCTGCTGATGCAAAAGCTAAGGCTGACGCAGAAGCTTTACAGGCAAAACTAGCGACAGCAGATAAAGCTAAAGCCGATGCAGAGGCTGCAAAAGCAAAAGCTGCAGCTGCAGCTGCAGCAACACCAACGCAGCAAAAAACGGCGGCACAGCTTGCAGTAGAAAGAGCAAGAGCAAATTCTGAAGCTGCAGCGAAGGCTAGATTAGCCGCGGCTGAAAAAGCAAAAGCCGATGCAGAAGCTGCTAGACAAGCAAGATTGGCAGCAGCAGAAAAAACTAAGGCTGATGCGGAGGAACGCAGACTAAAACTAATTGCAGATAATCAGGCAAAAGCTGATGCTGCAGAAGCAAAACGTAAAGCAGATGCAAAAGCAAAAGCAGAGGCGGCAGATATGCAATCAATTCTGGCAGCCGATGCTAAAGCAAAAGCAGATTCAGATGCATTACAAGCAAGATTAGCAGCAGAAGCTAAAGCGAAGGCAGCAGCAGAAGCTAAAACTAAATCTTCTATTGATGCTGCAAATAAAGCTAAACTGGCAGCAGACGCCAAAGCCAAAGCTGCGGAAGAAGCTGCATTAAAAGAAAAGCTGGCTGCTGAAGCAAAAGTTAAAGCTGATGAGGAAGCAAGACAGGCACTTATTGCTGCTGAAGCAAAAGCCAAATCAGATGCAGAAGCATTAAAACTGAAACAAGCAGAAGAGGCTCGACAGGCTCAATTAGCAGCTGAAGCAAAAGCTAAAGCAGATGCAGAAGCGCTTCAAGCAAAATTGGTTGCAGATGCTAAAGCAAAAGCAGATTCAGAAGCTGCAGCTAAAGCTAAATTAGAAGCAGATAATAAAGCTAAAGCAGACGCAGAAGCTGAAAAAGCGAGACTGGCAGCAGAAGCGAAAACAAAAGCAGATGCAGAAGCAGAGAAAGCCAAATTAGCAGCCGATGCCAAAGCAAAAGCAGATATGGAAGCTTTACAGGCTAAATTAATTGCTGATGCCAGAGTTAAAGCCGATGCAGAAGCAACTGCAAAAGCCAAAGCGGAAGCAGAAGCGAAAAAATTACAAGAAGCAGAAGATGCTCGTCAGGCTAAATTAGCCGCAGACGCAAAAGCGAAAGCCGATGCTGAGGCATTAAAAGCGAAACAAGCAGCAGAAGTTAAAGCCAAAGCAGACGCAGAAGCTGAAAAAACAAGATTAGCAGCCGAAGCAAAAGCAAAAGCCGACGCAGAAGCACTAAGAATAAAACAAGCAGCTGACGAAAAAGCAAGAGTAGAAGAAGATGCACGTCAGGCTAAATTAGCAGCAGATGCAAAAGCTAAGGCAGATGCAGAAGCTGAAAAAGCAAGATTAGCTGCTGAGGCCAAAGCGAAAGCAGACGCAGAAGCATTGAGGATAAAACAAGCAGCGGACGAAAAAGCAAGAGTAGAGGAAGAAGCTCGTCAGGCAAAATTAGCAGCCGATGCCAAAGCCAAAGCAGATGCGGAAGCTCTTGAAGCGAAATTAGCAGCAGATGCAAAAGCAAAGGCAGATATGGTTGCTTTACAAGCTAAATTACTAGCCGATGCAAAAGTTAAAGCTGATGCAGAAGCTACTGCAAAAGCGAAAGCAGAAGCAGAAGCGAAAAAATTACAGGAAGAGGAAGATGCACGTCAGGCTAAATTAGCAGCAGACGCAAAAGCGAAAACCGATGCAGAAGCTGAAAAAGCAAGATTAGCAGCCGAAACAAAAGCGAAAGCGGATGCAGCAGCATTACAGGCAAAACAAGCAGCTGAAGAAAAAGCAAGATTAGAAGAAGAAGCTCGTCAGGCTAAATTGGCAGCGGATGCAAAAGCCAAAGCGGATGCAGAAGCTCTAAAAGCAAAACAAGCTGCTGAAGCCAAAGCAAAATTAGATGAAGAAGCCCGTCAGGCTAAATTGGCTGCAGACGCAAAAGCTAAGGCAGATGCAGAGGCACTTCAGGCAAAATTAGCGGCAGACGCAAAAGCTAAAGCTGATATGGCTGCTTTACAAGCTAAATTACTGGCCGATGCAAAAGCGAAAGCAGATGCAGAAGCAACGGAAAAATTAAGAGCTGAAGAAGAGACAAGAAGGCTGAAAGAAGAGGAGGATCGTCAGGCGCAATTAGCAGCAGAAAAAGCGAAGGCCGATGCAGAGGCAGCAGCACTTGCAGCAAAAGCAAAAGATGATACAGGAAAAGCGATTGAAAGCTTAACGCAGTCTGTTGAAAATACTAGTAAAATTCAAAGTGATTTATTAAATCAATTCAAAGCAACAGTTGCTAATAAACAAAAAGATTTGAATGATTTAAAAGAAGAGAATGATTTAAGTGAAAGAGGAATTTACAGAGAGCCAAAACCATTCAAGAGTGTAGCAGCAGAAAACAGTCAGATTGAAGCTTTAAAACTTCAGATTGCTGATGCAAATAAGAGCATGAAGAATGAGATTGACAGATTAACGGCTCTGTATAATGACAGACTTAAAAAGTTCCCTAAAAACGATCCGTTAAACAAAGCATATCTGGATAAGATAAACGAACTGAAAGCGGCTCAATTACAAATGGAAAGAGAAGGCGCTGCTTTAATTGCCGATTTAGAGCGTATTAAAACAGAGACTGAAATTGAGCGTAAACGTAGAATTAAACGTGCGGCTTATGAAAATGATCAGGGAAGATATGCACAGGATGTTGCCGCTCTTAAACGTATTAAAGAAACAACGAAATTAAGTAATACACCATTGACAGCAAATGATTTTGATTTTGGGGAAGAGCAGTCAAACATGCAGATTATTAAGAATATTAAAAACTCTGATAACGGCTATTATTTAATTGTTGCAGTTCACAGTAGTGTAGAGAAACGAGATGAGTTCTTAACTAAAGCAGTGGCTGCGGGACGTACGGACATTAATTTCTTTTATAATGTAGCAACAAGTAAATATTATATCTATTACGAGAAGTATGATGGTTTACAAGAAGCAACAAAAGCATTAGAGGCAAAAGGAAATAAACCATACAACGGCAAAATGGCCATTGTGAAAGTGGAGAATTAATAGAGAAATAAATCTCCCTTAGAGCTAAGAGAGACTTTGAAAATAAATGTTATAAAAAACAAATTGTTTTATTCGCTAATGCCCCTTAGGGGATAAGACAGAAGTAACAAAAGATGATTATGAAAAAACCTACAACTTTAAAAACGCTGCTTTTTGTTTTAGCTTTGCTATTCAATTTTGCTTCCTATGCGCAAAATTGGGTTGCGTTCGATTCGAAGCTTAATTCAATTTCACATGAGAATTTATTCTTAAAAGCGAATAATCAGAATGAGAATCCGTTTAGTTTGAATGCTGCTAAAGAAGTATTAAAAAATGCTGCACCAGCTCCTCTTACAAATCCAGTAATTCCTTATGCTCAACTACCTTATGCAGGGCAGGTAGTGCAATGTCCCAACGATGGTAAGTTATTACCAAAACTATTTTTGTGTGGTGGAAATGATTCCAGAGCTATCAATACTGGAATAACAGATGCACAATCTATTATTTGGGAGAGATTTATATCTGGAGGGAGTTGTATTACAGTTTCGAATAGTGATTGTGCTAACGAAACGGCTTCGGCTTCATGTTGGGTAAAAGTAGGAGAAGGAAAAGACTACTTAGCAAATTCTGCAGGTCAGTTTAGAATCAGAATTGTTGATAATACAGGAACTCCGTATATATTTTATTTTAATGTATATCAAAATACTTTAATCCCTACAGCGGTTACAAAGAGCGATATTATTAGAAATAGTGCCGGAACATGTCAAATTACAGGTAACATCACTGTTGGAGGATTTGGTAGTGGATACGAATATAGTTTTACAACTACAGGATCATCAGGAACATTTCAGGATAGTAATATTTTCAATACAACAACCCCGGGTAATTACACTGCTTACATCAGAATTAAAGGTGTAGTTGGATCTTGTGAATTTAAGGTCATAAATCTTGACATCAAAAATGTTACATATGCTGTAACTACAGAAATTGTAGCGCCAAGATGTTATGATGGAAAAGGAAGTATTCGAGTAATTACAAATGATATTAAGAAAAAATATACTTATAATATTTATAAGCCTACCGGAAGTACAGATCCATTAAGCAGTTTTGGTCCTACAGAAAATGCAGAGTATACATTTACAGGTTTAGATTCTGGTACTTATAGAGTAGAAACAGTCGTTCAGGGATCAAATTGCATGATTGATAATAAGCCTTCAGTTGTTATACCCAATGCTCCAAATCAATTAACATCAACTCCAACAATTACTAAAACTTTAAATAGTTGTAGTTCAGGTGCTATTACTGTTGCGACAGGAGGAGGGACTTATCCTTTTAGATATTTGGTAAGTATTAATGATGCGCCATTTTTTCAAAACGCAAATAATGTAATTACAACAGTTGCTTCAGGCAAATATTTAATTCGTGTTGAAGATGCAAATGGCTGTTCTGTTGAAAAAGAGATTAATGTTCCTGTAGCAGATAAGCCTACTTACACCATTACTAAAACAGATGGAGATTGTGCTAATCCAAATGGAAAAATTACAATTACTGTTACAGAAACTAAAGGATACACTATTGAAACTAGATTACAGGGAGAAAACAACTATACCTCTTCGGCATATAATACAATGACGCTTACAGGTACTACGGGAAGCAGAGTTTATAGTGATGTTCCTCCTGAGAATTATATAATAAGTGTTAGATATACCAAAAACAGAACTACTTGTACAGAACCTAATTATCCTATTTCTATTGGATTAACCACTGCATTAACGGCATCTGCTGGTGTAGCAGAATTATCAGGTTGTGGGCCAGCAGGTAATGTGCAAAAGGGAAAGGTTAGGATTACAAATGCCGAAGGCGGGGTTCCTATTGTTGGACCTACAGGGCCTTACCAATACAGTTACGATGGTAAGGTAACTTGGACAACTGACAAAGAAGCCTATGTTAATCCAGGAACGCATATTTTTTATGTTAAAGATGCTAATTGCGAAATAGCTTTACCAGCAGTTACTTTACTTGAACAGCCAGCAGCTCCAACTATAAAAGTAGCAGATCCTATTTTTAATTGTGATGGTTCTGCAACAACAACAGTAACAGTTACAAATAGTGGAAGCGGTAGTCCTCAATTTACTTATGACTACTTTATAGATGGAGTTCTTAATACCAATACACCTACCAATGTTTTTAGGAATGTAACACAAGGAGACCATACTATATCTGTAAGTTATAATGTGATAAGCGTTCCTACTGAAAGTGTTTTATTGAATGAAACTTTTGGTTCTGGACCAGATGTTAGTTCGCCTGGTATTAATCCTAACTTTTGTTGGGAACGCCAAGTAGAAGCTACGAAATGTAATAACGACAAATTATTTGGTAATGGAGAATACACTGTTACAAATTTATTGAGAAATAATCCTTACTCTGGATGGTGGAGCCCTAGAGATAATACTAGTGGAGGGACCAACTCGAACGGAAGATTTTTAGCCGTTGATGCTGGTACATCTATTCCTAACAATGCCGTTTTATATAGAAAAACCATTAAAGATATTATTCCAAACGTGCCAATTAAAGTTACGTTTGTTGGTACCAATTTATTAAAAGTAGGGAATAATCAGCCAGATGCATCTCTTACAGTGGAGTTGCAAAATGCTTCTGGTGTTCCATTATCTTCGCAATCTACAGGTGGAATACCAAAAACTAATGGTTGGGTTAAATACACGAGAACAATTGATCCAGGAAATAATACTACTTTAGATTTCGTATTACGATTAGAACTTTCTCAGGTTAACGGTATTGACTTTGCTGTTGATGATTTAGTAGTTACACAAATGCCTAAAGCATGTAATACTGTTGCTAACTTTCCAATCGTGGTGGATGGAAGTAAAGCATTTTCTGCTGGTATAACAGGTTATAAAGATGTAAAATGTAGTGGCGAGCGAAATGGAGAAATTACATTATCAGCTAAAAATTTTGATCCTGTAAAAGGATTTCAATATTCTGTAGACGGTGGAAATTGGGAAACTGTAATTCCTGTTCCTGCTTCAAATATAGGAAGTAAAACTTTAACAGGCTTAGAAGGTAAAATTTACAATATAAGAATTCGCTATGATGATACGGCTGGAAGCTGTGTTTTCCCATTAGCACAAGAAATAAAAACTCCAAAAGCTCTAAAAGTGAATGCTTGGGTTGATCAAGTTGCTACATGTGATACAGGAGCAATAATTAAAGCTCAGGCAAGCGATGGAACCCCGGGTTACGAATATGAATTAAGAGAGACTGATGGTGTAACTGTTGTAAAAGCCTTTCAATCAACAGGAGAGTTTCCTGATATTAAAAAGACAGGAAACTATAAGGTAATTGCGAGAGATGCAAATTTATGTGAGACTGCAGTTATGGCATCTGTAGATGTTGTAGCTCCTACTCCGCCACAAATAGGATTTGACACTTCAAATCTATGTTTTGACACCACAGCTCAAATAATTGTAAGAGTGAATGGTGGAGTTGCTGATTATACTTATACTACACAATTTAACGGAGGTAAAGTAAGCGATGCTAGTGCAACTTTTACGGGTCCTACTTTCACCTATGCTGCAACAGAACCGGGTACTTATACCTTTGTAGTTAAAGACAGTTTTGGTTGTGAATCTAATTCTATTACTCAAGTCATAAACGAGAAACTAACAGTAGAAGTTCCCGTTACAAAAGCTTTGACGTGTGATGTAGCTCCAAATAATAGAGCAGTAATTACAGGTACTATTTCCGGAGGAAAAGGACCTTTTATGGTTGCAGTAGCTTCAGGAAATACAACTGGTACTTTGGTACAGCCTACAATTACAGGAAATACTTTTACTTATACAACAGCTGTAGCAGGAGATTATACTTTTAGAATTACAGATTCCGGAAATTGTACTGTTATTAGTAAAACAGCTACGATCGCTCCATTGAACGCTATTGTTTTAACATCTGATAATACTGCTCCTAAATGTAATACTTCTAACGACGGAACAATTCTTTTAAAAGCAAGCGGAGGTTCTGGCGGATTTAAATATAGTACAGATGGAATTACGTATAATGATCAAACATATTTTACAGGATTAAGTGCCGGAGTAAAATATACTTTTTATGTAAAAGATTCTAATAAATGTACACAGATGTTAGAAGTAACTTTGATTGCACCAGATGCAATCTTTGGTACTGCATCTATAACAACACCGTACACTTGCGATAATCCTGCAACAATTACAGTTGGAACTGTTGTTACTGGTGGTAATGGTAATTATAAATATACTTTAAATAGAAATGGTGTTGCATTAACTACTCAGGATTCTAAAGTTTTTAGTGGTATTACTGCAGCAGGAAATTATACTGTAACAATTACAGATACTAATGCATGTAGTTATACAACTACACCAGCTTTGACTATTGTAGCTTTGAATGGTCCAAAAGCAATGACAATCAATAAATCGGCACTTAAATGTCCAAGTAATAAAGTAGATTTTTCTATTACAGATGTTAAAGATGCTTCAGGAGTTACTTTAACAGGACCTTTTACATATGCAATTACAGCTCCGACAGCTGCTGCAACAAGTAATACTACAGGATCTTTCCCAGGTTTAGACCCAGGAGTTACTTATACTTTTGAAGTTAAAGATGCTAAAAATTGTTCTTTCACTAAGAATGACAGAGTTGAGCCATTACAAGATTTCACAATTTCAAGTAAAGTTGTAAGCGATGTAAACTGTTTAGGCGATTCTAAAGGAGAAGTTACTTTTACAGTTTCTGGTTTAGGTAATAATGTAAATTATACGTATCAAATTGATGGTGCATTACCAGTTCAAACAGGAATTTCACCTAATGCAGGAACTTCATTTACTATTTCTGCACCAAATTTGAATGCAGGTTTACATACCATTATAGTAACAAATGTTGATACAAATTGTTCTCAGTCTGATGATGAAACAATTTCTGCTCCAACGGCAGTATTAGCTTTAGACCCTAGTGATTTAGTACATGTGACTTGTAAAGCTAAAGGTTCGGTTACATTTAATGCGAAAGGTGGATGGGGATCTTACAGTTATTCTATTACTCCAACAGCACCAGCAGGACCGACAGTTTCACACAGTAATAAATTATTTTCTGGTTTAGATGCAGGTGATTATTCATTTGTAGTAAAAGATGCAAAAGGCTGCGAAGTAACAGGAACGTTTACAATTAATCCAGAAACAAAACCAAGCGCAAGTTTAGATCCAGATTCAAGCTTATGTGCGGGTGGTGCCGGAGCAACTTTAAAAGTAATTCCAAATACACAGGCAAACTATACTTACAGTATTAATAATGGTACTGCAAAAGCTGATGGAACTTTCACAGGATTAGTTCCAGGAAAATATATTATTAGAGTTACAGATACCTCTACAGGATGTTATACTGATTTAGATGAAGAAATTATTGCTATACCGGTTTCAGCATCAACTAAATTATTAGCTGATTTAGATTGTGATGTTGCACCAGCTTCTCCAGATGCTACAATTGAGGTAACTATTGCTAACGGATACCCTGATTTTAAATACAGACATAATACAACAGGAGCTCCATTTACAGGATTATATACTGATGTACCAGCAGGATCAAGAGTTTTTACTTTTGACACGGGTGCGGCGGGAACACATTATTTTGAGATTACAGATAAAAATAACTGTACAACAGTTGTTTCTAGAACAATTAATACAAAAGAAAATCCAACTGCTGTTACAAAACCAATAAATCCTACTTGTTATAATGGAACAAATGGTTCTATAGAGGTAACTGCAAGTTTAGGTTTGTCACCATATACCTATGAAGTTTCTACTACTTCTGGTACAACAGGATTTTCTGCTATGGCTACAAACAAACATAGTAATATAGGAGCTGGGACATATTGGTTTAGAGTTACTGATGCTAAAAAATGTACATTTGTTGTATCAGAAACATTAAATAATCCTGCAGAATTAACTGCGCACGCAGATGTTACTACACCATTAAAATGTGGTAGTGGAACTACAGTGTTAGCAGCAACAATTACAGTAGTTATTGATCTTCCTGGTACACCTTATACAGGTCCTAATAAATACAGATATAGTTATAATGGTCTAACACCAGTAATATCAAACACTTATCAAACTACAGCAACAGGTCCAGTTACTGTTGATGTTTACGATGCAAATAACTGTCCATTTAGAGTTTTAGTATCTCCAGATGTTGAGGCATTAGACCCACCAGCCAACATGGCTTTTACTCCGCCAGCAGCAATTACTTGTGCAACAGGTCAGGATAAAACAAGCCTAACAGTTTCAGTTGACAATGGTGTTGCACCATTTAGATTTGAAATAACAGATACTGATGCAACGGTGGCTGCAGCAGATCTTGTTGCTACAAATGTTTCAGCTCAAAGTCATACATTTAATAATTTACCTCCGGGATCTTATAAATTTAAAGTTACAGATAGTTACGGTTGTGCAACTTTTGGCGAGTATACAATTGATAAAGCGTTGCCTGTTTTTGTTAACGGTACTCTAGGTGCTAATGTAACTTGTAAAGGAGATGATGATGGAAGTATAGTATTTACAGTTTCTGGTGCGGCAGGAGCGTTTACTTATGTACTTAGAAATAGTGCAAATGTGGTGATTCCTAATACTCAATCATCACAGTCAGGAAACGTTATTACTTTTACAGGCCTATTGGCAAGTACTTATACCATTACAATTACAAATCCAACGACTGAGTGTACTGCAACAAAAGCGGTTGAAGTAAAAGAGCCAGCAATCCAGTTTGCATTTACTGCACCAACTATTACACCGATTACTTGTTCACCAAACAATGGTAAAGTCGTAATCAATACAGTTGGCGGATGGGGTAATAACAGATATACACTTACATTACCAGATAATACTGTAGTTGGACCACAGTCTAGTTCTACATTTAATAATTTGACTCAATCTGGAACATATGGAATTTCAGTTACAGATTTGAGTGGAGACGGCTGTACAATTTCGACAACATTTAATGTTGACGCAGCAATTCAGCCAGATGCAAGTATTGATTTAACAGCTTCTGATTTATGTTATGATGCAGTAGGGAAAGCGAAAATCGTAGTAACACCTGCTGTTGTTTCTCCGACGTATATGTACAATATTAACGATGGGCAATATCAGACAAGCGGAACTTTCGACAACTTAAATCCAGGAAGTTATGTAGTTAAAGTTAAAGACATGACTACAGGCTGTATCTTAACATTACCAGCACAAGCTATAGAAACAGAGTTAAAATTCAATGCCAAATTAGAAACTTTAGCTACTTGTAATGGTCAGGATATTGAAATTAAAGGGACTGTTTCGGGAGGAAAAACACCGTATACTTATACTGTTACTATAAATGGTACACCTGATCCTACAGTTAGACCAGTTATAGGTACAACATTTACATATACTGATCCTACTGCAACTACTGCAAGTGGAGATACAACTTATTTGTTCACTTTAAGGGATGCTTCTACAACTAATTGTAGTCTTACTTCAACAGTAGTTGTTGCACCAAAAACAAATCCGGAATTTGCTCTCACTCCAAATTCAACTATTTTGTGTAATGGAGATGCTACGGGTTCTATCACTGTAACAATTGATCAGACAAAAGGAGCGAGTCCTTATACAATAAATGTAACTAAAGATAATTCTGCTTTAGTTCCTGCTACACCAGACGTAAACTATGGTATTCAGACAACAGGTCTTCCTGCAGGAGATTATATTGTTAGAGTTACTGATGCTAAAGGTTGTTATAAAGATGAAACAACTAGTATTATAGATGCTCCAAAAATTGATTTTGCTTTAGTTGATGTTCAAATTAAATGTGTTGGAGGTACTACAGGTACAACTTTTGGTTCTATCTCAGTAATAGGTCTGACAGGTGGAACTACCAATCCAGCTCCTGCTGCATCGGGTTATACTTATACTTTAACAAGTAACACCAGCGCAACTCAGGTTTATCATCCTACAGGAAATGAAGACCATACGTTTAATATCTTAAATTTTGGAATTTATGAATTAACAGTATCTGATATAAACGGATGTTCACTTACTAAAAAAATCAATATGGCATCACCGCCAGAAGATTTGAAAATTGAGGTTACTCCTGGACCAGCGTCTTGTACAACTGCTAGTTTAGTAGTTACAGCAACGCCAACAATTCCTGGAGGACCATATTATTTTGCTAAATATCCTTTAGATCCAACAGATCCAACAAAATTTGATTATGCAACTTATGCTGCTTTTTACCAGAGTGCAGATGCTTTGTCACCTCCTGCACTACCGGGAGATCCGCTATTATTACAGTCTACATTTAATAATCTTAATCCGGGAGTAGTATATTCTTTTGTTGTTTATGATGATACAACAAAATGTTATTATTTCAAACAGGCAGATGGACCAACGAAATCTGCATCTACATTAACAAGTGTTGTTACTGCTGCAAATGTAACTTGTACTGGAGCTGACAATGGAACGGTTTCATTTACAATTGCAAATCCGCAACCAACTACAACACGAGTTAAATATGAAATTTACAATTCACAAACGAATATCATTGTTACACCTGCAGTAGGCGGAACAGTTACCTTACCAACTATGACTGTAAATAATGTAGGACCTCTTAAACCAGGTACTTACTATATCTTATTTACTGAAGAGGACAATTTAGGAAATACAGTTTGTATGAATTCTTCTGATACGTTTACAATAACACAGTCAGTTGTACCATTGTCATTAAGCGCTACTGCGAAAAATGATAATTGTGGTTCTGCAAAAGGTGTTATTGAAGCTTTTGGAAAAGGTGGAACTGTTAGAGCTGCAGATGTTGCAAACGGTATCACAGCACATCCTTATTTATATCAGGTTTTCCCTGATACAGGGGCTGCTGGTGTAATTGATAATGTGGATCCAGTTCCTACAGATGCAGCTTTTAGTGCAACATTTAGTTTAACAGCACATACATCTAATACTTTCAATAGAGATAACGGTCGTTATATCGTTTACGTTAAAGATGCGAACGGATGTATTGCTACAGCTTTTATTGAAGTAGAATTAGATCCATCGCCGGTTATTACTGCGGTGACAAATGATATCTGTGCTACAGAAGGTTCTTTTGTAATCGATGTTAATTTGACAACGACAGGTATGGGGCAACATTATTATATTTTAGATGGTGCAGCTCCTGTTCCTATGCCTTCTGCATCATTCTCTATTCCAAATCTTTCTTCTGGACCTCATAGTGTAGAAGTAAAAGATGTTAACGGATGTGGTAATAAGGTAGATTTAGATCTAATTTCTACACCACTTGAGCTTGAAGCAAGTTTTACAACATTGCCAATTTGTGAAGAGACCAATGGTGTAATTACTGCGGAAGTCAAAGGAGGATTCGTGCCGAATAACTTCGAGTATACATTAATAAAAACTTCATTGCCAGCAATTGCAAATGTGGTACAGTTTAGTCCGACATTTAATGGTATAGGAGCTGGAGATTATACAGTTACAGTTAGAGATGTTAATACATCTTGTACGAGAACGGTAGACGTGAAATTAATTCTTCCAACACCAATCAATTTTGTATTGACAGATATTGTTACTACTCCTGTAGATTGTACTGCTGGTCAAGTAGGAGCAACAGACAATGGAACATTGACTGTTAATTTAAATCCAGCAAATGATAATCCAGATTATACTTATGAATTAACACCTGTTTCACCAACGGGACCTGTTAAAACACAACTTAATAATAATGTATTCACAGGATTAAGTGCGGGAGATTATACGATTAAAGTAATTTCTGGCAGAGGTTGTGAATTGCAATTACCGGCAAATGTACCAGCTCCGGCAGCTGTAGTGGCTACTGCAGACGCAACGCCATTTAGCTGTACGGTAGATCCTGCAACTACAACGGTAGTTGTAACAGGTACAGGTGGTTCAGGAACTTATACTTTTAGTCAAAACGGTACAGATTATTTTACAAGTAATAGTAGTCCGGCAGACAATAAGTATACATTTGAAATTTCCGATAATCTTGGAGTTCAAAATCCAACATATTGGGTTAAAGATGCTAACGGTTGTGTAGAAAGTACTACATTGACTACTCCTTTAGAACCGCTTCCAAAGTTAATCTCAGCAACAGCAACGAGATCAACAGCAGCAGATTCGCAAATTGACTGTCAAAACGGAAGAGAAGTTATTGAAATAACAGTTGTAGGCGGATCTACAACTCCAATTGATTTGAAATATGAAGTTTCGATCGATGGTGATCCATATATAGTTCTTGCAGCATCAAGTGTTTCACAAACATTTCCTTACGATGCAACTTCAATTGGAAGCAAATATCAGTTTAGAATAACTGATAACGCAACGCATTGTGAAATTTTGAGTAATATTTATGAAGTTCCAGTATTTAATACTGTAGAGGTTAGAGCAACTACTGTAGCTGATGTAACTTGTAAATCTGCAACGAATGGAAGTATTGAAATTTTCGTTTCAGGTTACACAGGGCCATATACGTATGCATTGTACGATGGTGCTACACCGGTGGTGGGAATAGGCGCATCTGGATCTCATGATACTACTACTTCTAATCCATTTACAATACCGTTCGGATTAGGAGAAGGATCAAATTATACTGTAAGAATAGTAGAATCAGCTTATCCAAGATGTCCTGCAACTTCAACAGTTGCAGTTATTAATGAGCCAGTTGTGGCATTCACTTTAGATCCTTTAGATGTTACACCATTAGGATGTACAACTGACGGCGCTGTTAAAGTTACTGCTCAAGGAGGATGGGGTAATAATAAATTTACGCTTACACCTCCATCAGGTCCAGCAATCACAAATACAGATGGTATTTTTGGAGGCTTAAGACTTGACGGACTTTATGGAGTATCTGTACAAGATGCTAATGGTTGTACTGTTACGGATTCATTTACTTTGGTAATTCCAACTCCTCCAACAGCTATTATTGCTACAACATCTGATTATTGTTATGATAATACAGATTTAGCCACTTTGGTTGTTACGGCTTCAGGTGGTGCAGGAGGATACATGTATAGTATCGATAATAAACAATCTTGGACAATAGATAATACATTCAAGGACTTAACTCCAGGAATTTATGAAATTTTTGTAAAAGATGCTTTTGGTTGTGAAGTTGCAGTTTCAAATAACGAAATTAAACCACAGCTATTTGCTTCGGCAACAAACGAAAAAGATATTTTCTGTACAGGTATTGTAGACGGAACGATCAAAATTACTGCAGTAGGAGGATACGGTTCTTATTCTTATACTGTTAATAAGGATAATACTGGAGCGTCGCTTCCTATAGCATTCCCTGTAGGATCAGATACTGCTGAATATACTGTAACTGGTAATGGAACTTACGAGTTTGTAGTTTATGATGCTAGAAATTGTAATTACACGATTACAGAAAAAATTGTTATGCTGCCTCCAACGCCAGTAGATTTATTACAATCTGATATAGCGATTACGCCAGTAGATTGTAATACGCCACAGGGCACAAATAACAACGGAACTATTACTGTTAATTTAAGAGCAGTTAATGATAATCCTGAATATACGTATACGCTTACACCGACGTCACCAGCAGGCGCGCCAATAGTTCAGAAAAATAATAATCTGTTTACTGGTTTAACTCCTGGAGATTATAACGTAAGTGTACAATCAGCGAGAGAATGTGAAGCTAATGTAGATGTAACTATAGCAACTCCTGTTCTTGTAACAGCGTCGGCTACTGTAACACCATTTAGCTGTGCTGTTGATCCAACTAAAACAACTGCGGTTGTTACAGGTGGCGGTGGTACAGGTACATATACTTTCAGTATCGATGGTACGAATTATTTCGAAAGTAACAGCACACCAGCAGACAATAGATACTCATTTGAATTATCTGACACTGGATTTACTCAAAATCCAACATTCTATGTAAAAGATTCAAATGGCTGTATTCAATCAACACAATTGCCAGCTGTTTTAGATCCGTTGCCTAAATTTATTTCTGCAATTGGTACTTTTGGAGATCCGATTGATTGTATTAACAGAGCACAAGAAATAAATGTACAAATCACTGGAGGAAGCAATACGCCAAACGCATTTACATATAATGTATATGAAAACGGTGTATTAATCCCAGGACCTGCTACAACAGTTACAGGAAATACGTTTACTTATAATGATGCAACAGCAGGAAGCAGTTATCAGTTTGAAGTGATAGACAACAATACAGGATGTCGTATCAAATCTCCTGAATATGAAATTCCTGTTTACGAAATTGCTTCTGTGAATGCTATTGCTTCTGCTCACGTAGATTGTAATGGTAATAATAGTGGGGCCATTGAAATTAATATTGTAGATTATAGCGGACCTTATACTTATCAAGTATTCAATGGTACAAACCCAGTGGCAGTAACTTCTGGTCCAGGAGATACAGCAACGGCAAATCCATTTGTAATTCCTTTCGGATTCACTGCTGGTACACAATATAGAGTAGTGGTAACAGAAGGTGCTTACCCAAGTTGTACAATAACTTCTACTGATGTAGAAATTAAAGAACCAGCAGCGCTAAGCTTAATAAATTTTGTTCCAGATGTTAAAAATCAATATTGTGATAAACCGTTTGCAGTAATTACCATAGATCCAACTACAATTGTAGGAGGTGTAAAAGAGTATTCTTATGCAGTGGTACCAACAACAACTCCACCAACAGTTCCGGCTTCGGGAGATTATAAAACATTTACAAGAATAGAAATTGCTACAGCTAAAATTGCTCCGGCATATGATTCTTACGATGTTTATGTTAGAGATGCCAACGGATGTTACGACTTTAAAACGGTTAACATCGCACAAGATCCAATGCCAGCTATAACTGCTGTAGTGCCAACTCATTGTGCTACTACAACAGGTTATACTATTACGGTAACAGCTACAGGATTTACATCAGATTTAGAATACAGTCTAGACAAAAATACTTGGCAATTAAACAACAATGTATTGGAAGTAACTACACCTGGAGATTATACAGTATATGTTAGAGATGCTAACTTATGTATAGTTGATGCTCCGGTAACGATATTACAGCCTTTACGTTCTGGTTATCAAATAACTAATTCTCCAATCTGTAATGGAAATGAAGGTGAAGTAACATTATTGCCTTCAGGAGGTTCTGGAACAGCGAACTATGAGTTTAGCCAAGATGGTATTATGTTTGGTTCTTCTCCTGTATTTAGTAATTTGACTCCTGGTAATTACCAATTTACAGTTAGAGATAATGTAACAACTTGTACGGTATTAGTAGATGCTGTAATTCCAGTACCAAATACTGCTATCGAATTTACTTTAGTTCCAAGTCCAGTAATTTGTAATGGAGGAAGTACAGGATCGATTACGGTTAAAATGGATCCTACAACAGGAACTGTAAATAATAATCCAGTATATACATATGCTATTAATCCAGCTCCAATCGGAATGACATTGGTAGGTAATGTATTTACAAACCTTCCAGCAGGTACGTACAGAGTTACTGTAACTTCTGGAAAAGGATGTCCTGTTTTTAAAGATATTGATGTTAGTGAACCATTACCAATTGTGATTCCAGCTCCAGTAGTGGCAGATTACAGATGTACAACTGGTAACAAAGAGAATAATGCTACGATTACAATACCATTACCATCGGGAGGTTCTAATACGTATACAGTATATGAATTCTTTAGAGATGGAAACCCAGTGGCGGTTCAAAGAGGAGATAATCCTGTTTATATTGAATCAGATCTATTAGGAGGAAATTATGTAATTAATGTATATGATGATAAAGGATGTTTGGGTACAGCCACAGCTACAATACAACCATTTGTCGGAATTGAGTTTGCTACTCCAGCTGCAATTACAGTGACAACAGCAATTACTTGTAATAATGACGAAAGTATTCAAGTAAATGCAATTACTGTAGGAACTGCTACACCAATGCCAGTTTTAAGTTACAATGTAAAAGGAATTTCAGTTGGAAGTACTTACGATCAAACAAATAATGATGGCGCTTTCACAGGATTGACAATTGGAAACTATTTAGTTACAGTAACTAATCCTATTACAGGATGTTTTATTACAAATATTCATTATGTAAATAATCCAAATACATTTGAACTGGAGAGAATTACTAAAAATGTTGTTTGTTTTGGAAGTGCAACAGGAAGTGTTGATTTAACTATTGTTGACAACCAAACAGACCCAAGTGATGATGCAGGAGCTTTTGATTATGTTATTACGGGTCCTGTTAACCTTAGCGGAACAACATCAGGAGCAACAATAAATATTCCGAACTTACCAGCTGGTAATTATACTGTAACAGCAAAATTAGTTGGTCCGCCAAGCTGTGAGATTGAAAGATCATTTATAATCGAACAGCCTGATGCAGCCTTAACAATATCAGAAAGCCATACTCCAATCACTTGTGATCCGGGTAATGATGGTACTATCACGGTAAGCGCTGAAGGTGGATGGCTAGGTGGAGACTACCTTTATGAATTGGTTGGTCCAGTAAGTGTAGGATATTCTACTCAGTCTTATTTTGAGAATTTGACAGCAGGAGTTTATACCGTAAACGTTAAAGACGTTAATGGATGTATTGATACAGCAACAGTAACATTAAAAAATCCAGATCCAATTTTAGTTACAGCAAATGCAACTGTAAATACTTTATTGTGTAATGGAGATACAAGTGGTGAAATTACTGTTGATCTTCCAACTGGAGGTCAGGAAATGAACTATTCATATATCTTGAATTATCTTTCTACTGATCCTGTAATGTCAAGTGAATCGCAAACTAGCCCAGTTTTCTCAGGTTTAAGTGCAGGAAGATATAGTGTAACAGTGGTTGACGGAATTAACTGTGTTTCAGCACCAAGTGCTGAGATAGTGATTAACGAGCCGTCAAAAGTTGAGCCGTCATTAACACTTGCTACAGGAATTACTTGTAAAACTGATGCGACATTAACTTTAAGTGCAATTGGTGGTTCTGGTCCTTATGAGTATAGTACTGATAAGACATTTACAACTATTGCTGGTTCATTTGGATCATCTACGACTTTTTCAGTAGGTATAGGAGATCACCAGTATTATGTAAGAGATTCTAATGGATGTATTGGAGTTATTTCTAACAATGTTACTATAAACCCATTAGCACCGTTAGATTTAGAGATAGATTTAATGAACGCTGAGGTTTATTGTAAAGGAAGTGCTACTGCAGTTATTGATGCTGTAGGTGTAGGTGGATTAGGAAATTATTCTTATACTTTATTTAATGATTCTGGTGTGGTTGTAAGAGGTCCTCAACCAGAGGGTTATTTCGACTTACTTCCTAAAGGAGTGTATGTTGTACGAGTTGATAGTGGAGATTGTCAATACGATTCTGGTCCAATAACTATTAAAGAACCAGATGCAGAGTTGCTTGCAACTCCATCAGTTACAAATGCAACTTGTTTTGGAGCTAATGATGGTAAAATTGTTATTGCTGCAACTGGTGGTACAGGTGTTATTAAATATGCAATTTCTCCAAACTTAGGACAATTCGATGATAAGTTTATTTTTGATCGATTAGCTCCGGGGACTTATACAATAATAGTTCAGGATGAAAACTCATGTTTCGTAATTATTGAACGGGAAATCACAGAGCCAAATCCTTTAGAAGGTAAAGTGGTTGGTCCTATTATACAAGAAATTTGTGATGGTGACAGAGATGGTGCATTTAGTATAGAGGTTTCTGGTGGTACATTGCCATACAGTATTAGTCTTGATAATGAAAATGGTACTTATGTTCCATTGAATAATGGTACAAGACATGACTTTAGTAACCTTAAAGGAGGTTTACACAATGTTTACATTAAAGATGCTAGTTGTACAACTATGGTTGAAGTTAATATGGACAATGCTGTAGTTCTTAACCCAACTGTTGAGGTAACATACGATTGTGTTAACAATGCACAAGCAAATATGATAATAGTTACTGTTGATCCATCTAATAGTCCTACAGATGTAGATTACTCATTAGACAACAATGGTACTTATCAGCCAAGTAACATCTTCACAAATGTTCCTGCTGGTGATCACTTCATCGTTGCAAGACACACTAACGGATGTGAAGTGCCAACTGCAGTTTTCCCTGTAAATGCAATTGCTGAACTAAGTTTAATTGATACAACAAAACAAAGCAATGAAATCAATACGATATCAGTAAAAGCTTCCGGAGGTGTTGCGCCATACGAATACAGTTTCAACGGAGAGCCATTCTCTTCATCAAATACTTATAGAATCTACAGAACAGATGTTTATAAAGTGATTGTAAGAGACAAAAATGGTTGTGAAGCAACAATTGATGTTCCTGGTACATTCTACGACTTCTGTCTGCCGAACTACTTTACACCAAACGGTTCAGGTGCTAATACTACTATTGGTCCAGGTTGTGGTGCATTAGCTTACAAAGATCTGACGTTCGATGTTTATGACAGATACGGTCGAGTAGTCGGTAAATATAAAGTTGGAGGAAAATGGGACGGTAGATACAACGGAAATGAATTACCAACAGGAGATTACTGGTATGTTCTTAAACTGAATGATCCAAAAGATAATAGAGAGTTTGTTGGACATTTCACATTATACAGATAACAAAATTATAGCCCCAATGATGTTATCTAAAAAAATTATTACAATGAAAAAGTTTATTTTATCCTTAGTACTCATGGCTGTAACAACAAGTTACAGCCAAGAGTTAAACCTACCGGTGTTTACACAGTATTTAGCTGATAACCCTTTTATTCTTTCACCTGCTTATGCCGGTATTGGAGATAACCTCCGTATCAGGGCCAATGGTTTAACACAGTGGGTCGGAATTAAAGATGCACCGGATAACCAATCATTGTATGCAGATTTTCGTGTTCTGGATCGTTCGGGAGTTGGTATATCGTTGTATAACGATAGTAACGGTAATACAAAACAAACCGGAGCCAAAGTTTCGTTTGCACACCACCTTATCTTAGATTATTATTCTGAAAAATATCTATCATTTGGTATCTCGTATAATATAAATACCTTCCGTTTAGAAACAGGGAATTTTGAAGGAGTCGGAGGTGGTCTTGATCCTTCTGTAACAGATAATCGTCAAACTTCAAATAATAACTTTGACCTTAGTGCTTTATACCGTCATAAAGGATTTTATTTAAGCTTTAATGCCAATAACGTTTTAAAGAAAAACCTAACTAAGGATAGAACCAACGAACCGGATTTGCTTTCCAATTTCCAGGTATATTCAGGGTTTACATTTAGAGATGGCGAAAACAGACGTATCGAATATGAACCATCGGTTTTCTTGCAGTATTTTGCAAGTGACCAGCGTTCTACTACCGATTTTAACTTCAAATACAGACGTTACAATCGTTACGAAGATTACTATTGGATTGGCGTTTCGTATCGTTTCTTAAATGACCAGTTCCCAAAACCATTAGCAATGGGACCAATGGCCGGTTTTATGAAATCTAAGTTCTATTTTGCTTATTCTTACCAGTTAATGTTTAACGGTCTTGGAAGTTACAATTCAGGAACACATTCGATAACAATCGGATTTGATTTCTTACAATCGATCAGTAACTGTCCTTGTACGCAGAGTCCTGTTCACGAATAATCGCCAAATAACGATTATAATATAGGCCCGAAAAAGGCTGACATTTTAAAAGCGAGTCGCAACATTAGGTGTTTTTACCGCAATAATTTGAAATAAATCTGCAATAACATTAAATTTGAGTTTTATCATTTTTGTTTAAAAACGGTATAATCAGATTTGAATTATGAAAGCAAAATTTTCATTTTATGCGAAACACATAGTATTGTGCCTCGCTTTTTTATTTTTGCCGTATGCATTTACGTCTACAAATACCGTTTTTTCTTTGCCAAATCTGTACAGTAATGCGCATGACAGAATTTATCTTTTTATCTACTTTGGGTTACTCTGTTTCTTCTATTTCAATTATTATTATTTAATTCCGAAACTATATTTCTCAGACAAAAAACTTTTATACTATTTAATTATAATTGTTTTTCTATTATTCTTTCTTTGGATTTCCACCGTTTTGGATCATCCAAGCCGAAACTTTTTAGATTTTGAATACCATTCCGGAAAATTTCCCGGTCACCCCAAACCATTTGATGCAAGATTTCCTCCGCCTCCGCACGGAAGTCATCCCATGTCTTTTGAATTCAATGGTGGTCCGCCAACACAATATGGTCATACCTCTTTGGTTTATTTAATTGGTGTAGTGACCAGTTTGCTTTTTGCCATTTCGGGTAGATTGCAAAGTGTTGAAAAAGAAAAAGTAAAATCAGAAATAGCCTTTTTAAAAGCACAAATCAATCCGCATTTTCTGTTTAATACTCTGAACAGTATTTATGCGCTTGCTTTAAAAAAAGACGACAAAACTCCGGATGCAGTAGTTCAGCTTTCTGAGTTGATGCGTTACATTATGGTCAATTCAAATGATGAGGTTATCGATCTGACTAAAGAAATCAATTATATAAGCAACTTTATTTCGCTTCAAAAAACACGTTTAGGAAACACCGTAAATATCAATTATTCAGTAATTGGAAGTACGCATGGAAAAGTCATAACACCGCTTATTTTAATTTCTTTTATAGAAAATGCCTTCAAGTATGGTGTAAATCCGGATCAGACTTCCGAAATTTATATTAAAATTGATATTGAAGAAGAAATACTAACTTTATATGTTTCCAATAAAAAGACCTTTTCGGTTCAGTCCGAGTCCGGAATTGGACTTCAGAATACGATTGACAGATTAAAGTTGGTATATCCTAACAAACATGCTTTAATGATAGAAGATTCGGCAGAAAAGTATGTGGTAAATTTGAGCGTTAAAATACGATGATAAAAGCAATAGCATTAGATGATGAGCCATTAGCATTAGAAATTCTTCAAAGTTTATGTGATACTATTGAATACATAGATTTGGAACGAACTTTTACAAAATCGGATGAAGCATTTAAATACTTAAAAAAGTATCCAGTCGATTTGCTGTTTCTTGACATCAATATGCCGTCGATTTCCGGATTGGATTTCTACAAAAAACTCCCACACAAAACAATGGTTATTTTCACAACAGCTTATTCTGAATTTGCTGTTGAAGGTTTTACACTCAGTGCAACCGACTATTTATTGAAACCAATTTCGCTTTCCAGATTTCAGCAGGCCACTGAAAAAGCCTATTCGCAATGGAAATTGCAAAACCAAAATATCGAACAACAATATCTTTTCATCCGTGCCGATTACAGCCTTATTAAAATCCTATTTTCAGATATCTTGTATATTGAAGGTCTGGATGATTATTTAAAGATTCATATCAAAGATCAAAAAACAGTTGTCGCACGTATGACCTTAAAAGCCATAATTCAGAAATTACCTGAAACAGAATTTGTACGTGTACATCGTTCGTTTATAGTTCCCATTTCCAAGGTTTCTAAAATCAGAAACAAAATTATATACATTGATCAGACCGAAATTCCAATCAGTGTGAGTTACGAAGAAGCATTTTTTGCACTTTTCGAAGGAAAGTGATATAATACCGATTGTATATTCAATCATGCGGTCCATTATTAGACAATCTTTTTTGTTTTGATCTCTATTTATTTTACTAAGCTTGAAAGGAGCAAAGTATTTATAGAAATTTAATTACGTTAATACAAAAGAGCTCCAACGGAGCAAAATCTACAGCCATTGTAAATAAAGATGCCGCTCCGCTGGAGCTTTATTGTCGATGATTATCCGATTTCTATAAATATTGAGCTTCTCCGAAGCTCTTTTTTTTTGTTTCCTAAAATTTTCCTTTTACGAGATGGGGGATTTTAAATAACCATTGTATAAATATTCATCTCTTCAAAACTTTACCAAAGCTTTAAAAATGACTGAAGAGTTACCCAATATTAATAGTCAGAATTTCCAGTTCGAGCAATTGGGATTTTAAGTAATGTTGAGCAAATTTTGCTATAAATATTTCGTCTCTTCAAAACTTTTGCAAGAGATCTAAAATGGCTTCGGAGAAGCCCAATATTTATAGCATAATTTAGCAACCCCTGCATAAAGCCCCGGAGAGGCGACATATTTATCTGTATAAAAAAAAGAAATATTTATCTTACAGTTTGATTTGTTTTCTAGATTTACTATTCAATAAATTTAATAAAAAAATGGCCGATACTTATTCGCAACTTTATGTTCAAATTGTTTTTGCAGTTAAGGGAAGACAAAGCCTAATTTCTAAAAACAGGAAAGATAAAATTTACAAATACATCACAGGAATTGTTACTAATCAAAAACAAAAACTGATTGCAATTAACGGAATGCCGGATCATATTCACCTCTTAGTGGGAATAAAACCGAATGTATCATTATCGGATTTAGTAAGAGATATTAAATCATGTTCATCCAAATTCATTAATGAACAAAAATGGATAAATGGAAAATTTGAATGGCCGAATGGTTTTGGTGCTTTTTCATATGGACATTCGCAATTGACGAATGTGATTAAATATATTGAAAATCAAGAAGAACATCACAAAACCAAAACGTTTAAAGAGGAGTATATTGCTTTTTTAAAATTATTCAATATTGATTTCAAAAATGAATACCTTTTGAGGATGTTTGATTTTATATCGATCGGCCGGAGTTTTAGCTCTTGCTGCTTGTTTTAATTTGGATGTATAATACGCTTCTCAAAGAGGATTTTTTCTTTATTACTTTTCAGGCTGCCTCTTTTTATACTATATCTGGATTATACTGAAATGCGTTTTTTACTACAAAAAAAACTTTTTTTTCAGTTTACCTCATAAATAATCTTGTTTACCTCAAACTTTTTATTGAGGCTCAATTTCCAATAATTTTACTTCAAAATAGCTGTTAATCATTTAATTGAATAACATTTAAAAAGACAAAAAAATGGAAAGAAAAGAGTTTTTAAGAGGTTTGGGTTTAGTAGGAATTGGTACTTTGGCAATTCCGATCATAAACGCATGCAGTAAAGATGACGATTCATCTGCTTCATCAACCGGAACCGATTCAGGTTCTGACTCAGGTTCAAGTTCAGGATCTTCTTCTGGTAGTTGTTCGGTAACACCATCTGAAACCGCTGGTCCGTTTCCAACAATTACGCCATCATCTTTGGTAAAATCAAATATCGTGATGGATAGAACAGGTGTTGCTTTTACGATTAAAATCACAATTAAAAATACCAAAGCAAGCTGTGCCGTTTTAAAAGATGCAATTGTAGACATTTGGCATTGCGATAAAGACGGATATTATTCTGAGTATGGAGGTACTTCGATGCAGTCTGTCAATTATACTTCCTATCACTTTTTAAGAGGAAGACAAACCACAGACGAAAATGGATTGGTAACCTTTACCTCTATTTTTCCGGGTTGGTATTCAGGCCGTGCAACTCACATTCACGTTCACATTTACAATGCAAGCGGGACTTCTTTATTGGTAACACAAATTGCTTTTCCTGAAGGAACCAATAGTGCAGTGGCTACAGTAAATGCATCAACTGCAAATGGGTACACTAAAGGATTATCAGGTTATACCTATAATGCTTCAGATAATGTGTTTTCTGATTCAGTTACTAATGAATTGGGAACAGTAACGGGAAGTATTAGTGAAGGTTATGTTTTAACACACACCATAAACGTAGCAAGTTAATTTTTTAGAATAGTGTATCATGATAGCGCAGATTCCAGCCCAAATTTATAAATCAGATTCAAGAGGCATTTTCAATTCCGGAAAACACAATTGTTTTGCGACTTTTAATTTTGAAGAATATCAAAATTTATCCAGAAATGCATTTGGATCATTAAAGGTTTTGAATGAAATAATACTGGCTCCTCAGCAACGTATTACGAGATTTATAAATTCTAAAACAAATGTCATCATTTTGCCTTTGTTCGGCGGAATAGAATATAAAGACAATCTGGGTAATGAAGAATTTCTGCGAATAGATCAAATTCGCGTTCTGGCTGCTGATGACGAATTAACGGTTGAAATTTTCAATCCGTACGAAAATGAAAATGTAAGTTATCTGGAAATTGAGTTTGAAATGGGAAGACAATATTTTAAAAACTATTTCCAGCAGTACAAATTTGATTTTAGCAGACATAATAAGCTTTATTCTTTATTTGAAGTTGAAAGAGCGCTTGGGTTTATCGGACTTTATGATGGAAGAAAACACGGATCTTTTACTCTAAGAAATTCAAAAAATGGTGTTTTTGTATTTGTACTCAATGGTGCCTTTGAAGTGGAGGATCGACTTGTAGAAGCCAAAGACGGATTAGCTTTAAAAGAAACGGATAAAATTGAATGGGAAGCTCTTTCAGAAAATGCTATTCTAATGGTAATTGAAGTGCCGTTAAAAATGCTTAATTCATGAAGATTACAAAGATAAAATTGGCTTATCGTATTGTCATAGATAATTCGTCTTCTTTTTTGTGGGACAAATATGTTTTTGAAGATACTTTCAAAGAATATCAAATGCAGAGTCAGCAATTCAATTCAGCAACAAATCCGAAGAATACATTTAGAGAATTGCTGAGTGAAAATGAAAAAGCAAATCAGTTGCATTTCTTAACCGGAATTGCAGCAAGTGGTTATGTGGAGCAGTTAAAAGGAAATTTTCATCGTGTTATGGATGTTTTGGGTAGCCATTATTTTCCTTTCATCAATTATCAGTTAGATATTATAAATACAGATATAACAGATATATCAAAACATAAAATTGGAATTACTTTTTATACGCCTTTATTAAATTATTTCGGAATTATTGAAGGAAATTATCTGGTTTCTAAAAACGTCGAAAACCAAAACGAATACGAAACCATTATGTTTCCGGTTCAGAACAATTTGTCTATTTGTTACATTCAGACAGAAGACTAATTTATCCTCCAAAAACAAAAAATAAATCTATTTTCATTTTTTGCCTTTCCTGTTTTTTCTGTTGACAGGAAAGGTTTTTTTATAAAAGGCAGTATTAAATTGTGGTCTAAATTTGTTTTTATTCTTAAATAAACCATTTTTTTTGTAAATTTATAACGTTTTCGTTCTTTTTCTTGCTTCTTTTTTAGTTTATCCGAATTTATTAGAAGACTAAAAGTCCTATATTTGTTTTTCTTTCTAAAAAAAAACTAAAAATTATCAAGATGAAAACTTTAAACGATTTCGATTTTAAAAATAAAAAAGCAATTATCCGTGTAGACTTTAACGTTCCGTTGGATGAGAATTTTAATGTAACTGATACGACACGTATTGAAGCTGCAAAACCAACTATTGATGCCATTTTGGCTCAGGGCGGAAGTGTAATCTTAATGTCGCATTTAGGAAGACCAAAAGGTGCTGAAGAAAAATATTCTTTAAAACATATTTTAAAAACAGCTTCTGAAATTTTAGGAGTTGAGGTTAAGTTTGCAGAAAACTGCATTGGAGAGCCTGCTCAGACAGCTGCTAAAAACTTACAGCCAGGTGAAGTTCTTTTATTAGAAAATTTACGTTTCCACGCTGAAGAAGAAGAAGGAAATGTTGTTTTTGCAAAAGAATTGGCTTCTCTTGGAGATATTTATGTAAACGATGCATTCGGTACAGCGCACAGAGCACACGCATCGACTACAATCATTGCACAGTTTTTCGAAAACAAAAAATGTTTCGGAACATTGTTGGCAAAAGAAATTGACAGTTTAAACAAAGTTCTAAATAACAGTGTAAAACCTGTAACGGCTGTTCTTGGTGGTTCTAAAGTTTCGTCTAAAATCACAGTTATCGAAAATATATTAGATAAAGTAGATCACATGATTATTGGTGGAGGTATGACATTTACTTTCATTAAAGCACAAGGCGGAAAAATTGGTGAGTCTATCTGTGAAGATGATAAACTGGATTTAGCTTTAGAAATCTTAAGATTAGCAAAAGAGAAAAATGTACAAGTTCATATTCCGGTTGATGTTGTGGCTGCAGATGATTTCTCAAACACAGCAAATACTCAGATTGTAGACGTAACGGTAATCCCTGACGGATGGCAAGGTTTAGACGCAGGTCCAAAATCTTTAGAGAACTTCAAAAAAGTAATTTTAGAGTCAAAAACAATTCTTTGGAATGGTCCATTAGGAGTTTTTGAAATGGAAACTTTCTCTAAAGGAACAATCGCATTAGGAGATTATATTGCTGAAGCTACAGAAAAAGGAGCGTTTTCATTAGTTGGAGGTGGAGATTCTGTTGCCGCTGTAAAACAGTTCGGATTTGAAGATAAAATGAGCTATGTTTCTACTGGTGGTGGGGCAATGCTTGAAATGTTAGAAGGAAGAGTTTTACCTGGAATCGCTGCGATTTTAGACTAAAATATCACAATTAACATTTTTTTAATTAGTTTTCTTCGATAAAGGGCTTATTTTTGCAAAAGTACACTTCTCGTAATTATTTGAATTACAGAATTTTAAAATAATGTTATATGATTGTAAGGAAATTATCAATAGTGGTTTCTGCTTTCTTTACGATGGCTGCCTTCTCACAAGAGACAGCTTCAACTTTAGAAAGTAGGCCAGAAGTTAAGTTAACATATTTAGATTCTATTAAGAGCACATTCAAAAAAGACAATCTTCTGGCAACAAAAGTAGATAGTTTATGGATGAACGAATTAGTAAGTCTGGATATTTATGACGACCTGACCAAAGACATTCAAACCATCAACAAAGACGTTACTGTTGATGAAGAATTGCCAACCGAATTGCTAAAACAGCGTTTGGCAGCAATGAATGAGAAATCACCTTTTGAGATTGAATACAATCAGGGTTTAGAAAACATAATAAAGTCATTTCTTAAGAACCGTAAAAAATCGTTTTCACGATTAATGGCTTTATCAGAATATTATTTCCCAATCTTCGAGGAGTCCTTTGCAAAAAGCAATATCCCTTTGGAAATAAAATATTTAGCCGTTGTAGAATCTGCTTTAAATCCTAAAGCAGTTTCTAGAATGGGCGCTACGGGACTTTGGCAGTTTATGTACGGAACCGGAAAACAATATGCTTTAAAAATCGATTCGTATATCGACGAAAGAAGTGATCCTCTTAAAGCTACTGCCGCATGTTCTGAATACATGACCAAAATGTTCAATATTTTTGGTGACTGGGAACTGGTTTTAGCTTCTTATAATTCAGGTCCTGGAAATGTTACTAAAGCAATTCGTCGTTCTGGCGGAAAAACAAAATACTGGGACATTCGTAATTATCTTCCAAAAGAAACTCAAGGGTATGTTCCGGCTTTCTTAGCTACAATGTATCTTTTTGAATATCATAAAGAACACGGAATTAACCCGGAAAGAGCTGTCGTTAAAAACTTTGAAACAGATACGATCGCAATCAAAAACCAAATGTCTTTCAAACAGATTGCCGATTTACTGGACATGCCACAATCTCAGATTCAGCTTTTAAATCCGTCTTATAAAATGAATGTGGTTCCTTATTATCAGGGAGAACAACATTTTATCAGATTACCAAAAGATAAAATTGCAACCTTTGTTTCTAACGAAGATCAGATTTATGCTTACGTAAAACACGATACAGAGTTTAGATCAACTTCTTCAAGATTGGCTGTAAAATATGCTCCAAAAGCAAAACCGGCAGCAACGAAACCGACAGCAATTGATAAAGGCGATTTTGAATTTTATAAAGTTAGAAAAGGAGATAATTTAGGAGCAATTGCCGCTAAATATGATGTGAGTATTTCAGAAATTAAAAAGTGGAATAACTTAAAAACAAATGCAGTAGCAGTTGGAAGAAGCCTGAAAATCAAAGCAGAAGAGGAAGTTCCTGTTAAAACTGTTCCTGTTGCAGACAAAGAACAAGCTGTTGCATCTGTAGAAAATAAAGAGAAAACAGCTGTAGATATGGACTATGTTGTTGTTGCGGGAGATAATTTAGGCAGCATTGCAAAGAAATTCGGTACGACTATTGCGGAGTTAAAAGAACTTAACAATTTAACTTCAAATAACATTGGTTTAGGAAAAACACTAATTATTTCTAAAGCAGCCGTAGTTATAGAAGAGCCGTCTTCAACAGCAATTGCATCAAACTCGGTTGATTCATTTAAGAAAAAAGCAGCTTCTAAAAACGTTAGTGAAGATTATTACGTTAAAAAAGGAGATTCTTTATACAGTATTTCTAAAAAATATCCTGGAGTAACAATTTCAGATATTAAAAAATGGAATGGTATTAAAGATGAAGATATTAAACCGGGAATGAAACTTAAAATAAACGGATAAAAGAAAAATCTTATTTAAATTTGGGTTTTATTTCATAAATTAAGAAAATGAATAAAACCCATTTTTTATTGCTATTACTTCCGTTTTTCCTGATTTCGTGCTTTAAGGGGCAAAAACAGGATGATTCCGTTTCGGGAAAAACCAATACCATTTCCATTATTATCGATGATCAGTTATGGTATGGAGAAGTGGGAGATAGTATCAGAAATAAATTTGCTTCACCGGTTCTCGGACTCACACAGGAAGAACCGCTTTTTACCATTAACCAGTATCCGGCACGTTTGCTGGAAGGATTTGTGACAGATAGCCGAAGTATTATTGTAGTTAAAAAAACAGCTACAGCAAAATTCGAAATCATTCACAGTAAAACATTACCACACAATACTTTCCGCATTTACGAAAAATCTGTTGACGATCTTATTTGTAGTATCGAAGACAATTCGGCTGAAATAATACGTCAAATCCGAAATTCAGAAATTCAAAAAGTACAGGAAGACAATAGAAAGTCTCTCCTAAACCCTGCAATTCTCAAGAATAAATTTCACATCAATATAGAAATTCCGACAGGGTATGAGTATATGCTGCACAAAAAGAATTTCATCTGGCTGAAAAAAGAGATTATCAGCGGAAATACCAGTTTGTTGGTATATCAAATTCCGCTTCATAATTTTGAAAAAAGAAAGGACATAGTCAATTCTATTGTTCGCATGCGTGATTCCGTTGGACGCTATATCAAAGGCCGTGAACCTAATACACCTATGATTACGAGCGAAGCTTATGCACCTTATTTCTCAAAAGTAACGCTAGATAATAAAGAAGCTTTTGAAACCAAAGGAACCTGGGAACTAAAAAACGATTTCATGGCCGGACCTTTTATCAATTATGCAATTGTAGACAAAGTATATAACCGCCTTTTGGTTATAGAAGGTTTCTGTTATTCTCCTTCCAATCAGGAACGAGATTTAATGCTGGAACTTGAAGCCATTATTAAATCAGTTAAAGTAGATAAGAGATAGTTTTTTCTTAAGCGCAAGAAGCTCAACGTTTATGAATATTGGACTTTTTCCCCAGTTTGTCATCCTGACGAAGGAAGGATTTCCGCCAGAAACTCCACAATGATTATCAGGACATTAAAAAAATACCGCAAAGTCACAAAGAAGAAAAGTCTTTTAATCGCTCCCAGATATTATTTATCAGAACACATAGATTTTTAAAAATCCTTTTTAATCCTGACAATCTCTGGCTATTTTTTGCCCTTAGATCTATTGCTTTAGAATATAAACTTCAAACCTGAAACAAATTCATTTTAATATATTTCTTACTTTTGTTATTGTAACAAACATAAAAACAAATAGTTATGAAAAAAATAACCGCAACATTAGTAATTATTACATTATGTTTTATTTCTTGTAAAAAAGAAGTAAAAACCGAAATTGAACCAGTAAAAGTTTCAGATAGTATTAAAACTGAAGAACCTGTAGTAGAAGAAACATCGGCAGTTGAACCAGTCGATTCTGCAGCACAAGCTAAAGCATGGCAAGATTTTGCAACTCCGGGCGAGCCTCATAAATGGATGGCAGATGAAGCAGGAACGTGGAATTGTGAGATGACTTTTTGGTACGAACCAAATGGAAAACCGGAAAAAGCATCTTCAGTAGCGACTATCAAAATGATTTTGGGCGGACGTTATCAGGAATCAAATTATGTTGGAAAAATAATGGGTGCTCCGTTTGAAGGAAAAAGTACACTTGCATTTAATAATGCCAGTAAAGAATACACATCCACTTTTATAGACAATATGGGAACCGGAATGATGGTGGGAATTGGTAAATACGATGAAAGCACTAAAAGTGCAACCTTTAAAGGAGAATTTACAGATCCTGTTACCGGAAAAAAGAATCCTTACAGAGAAGTATATACGATTGTAGATCCAAAAACACGTAAAATGGAAATGTTCGACACCAAAAATGGAACCGAATATAAAAGCATGGAAATCTTGATGAAGAAAAAGTAATCTTTTTTTTCAGCCACAAAGGCGCTAAGCCACAAAGTTTTGTTTCAATCCTTGATGAAACTTGTATTTGTGTCTTAGCGCCTTTTATGTTTTCCCTTGAAAATAAAACTTAACTTTGCGTCTTAGCGCCTTCGTGGCAGATTAGCGCCTTATTAGAAAAAAACTTAGCGACTTTGCGAGATTCAAATACAATTTTAAAAATAACTTTGTGTTTTAGCGCCTTCGTGGCAGATTAGAGCCTTAGTAGAAAAAAAACTTAGCGACTTAGTGACTTTGCGAGATTCAAATGCAATCTTAAAAATAACTTTCTGTCTTAGCGCCTTCGTGGCAAAAACACGACACAATAATGTTAAAATGGAAAATAAAGCCTTTTGAGGCATTAAATGTAAATGAACTATATGATTTGCTCAGATTGAGAAGTGAAATCTTTGTAGTGGAGCAAAATTGCGTTTATTTGGATCTTGATGGTAAAGACAAAAAAGCATTACATCTAATTGGCGAGTACGAAGGTAAAATTGTAGCCTATTCCCGCTTATTTGATGCCGGAATTAGTTTTGATAACGCTTCGATAGGAAGAGTAGTGGTAGACGTGAATTACAGAGATAAAAAATGGGGACACGAATTAATGCGTGAGGCCATTGCCGGAATTAAAGCTAATTTTGGAAAAGAGGCAATAACCATTGGAGCTCAATTATATCTAAAAAAGTTTTACGAAAGCCACGGTTTTGTTCAGACAAGTGAAATGTATTTAGAAGATGATATTCCGCATATTGAGATGATTAGGGATTAATATTTTGATTTTTAAACTGCTTGAGTTTTTCTTTCAGGATCTTGTTTTCTTTTTTCAACAACTCGATATGCTCCAGTACAAAATTTGGTATGTTAAACTGGAGCATTTTTACTGTTGTATTTTTTAGGTTTATTTCTTCATCAGGTTCATAAATAACTTCTTTTTCGACTCCCAATACTTTTGCAATCTTAACCCATTCCACTTCAGAGATTTTCTTATGACCGTTTTCTCTCCGACTGTAGTTGGATTGCGTCATGCCTATCAAATCTGCAAGTTCTTCCTGCGAGATTCCTTTGGCAAGCCTTGCATTGGTGAGTTTTGCTTTAGTCATTTTGTTTCGTTTTTAATGAATTACATAAAACAGACTTGTAAGTATTTATAAACCTATGTTTATAGAATATGTTGTTATATTTAAACCTTGAACTTTATGGGATTTGATACCACGTATCTACTCCATTACTAATTACTTTAATACTAATAAATGCTGCTGTAGTAGTTGTTATTGGTGCTGTTCCCATTAGTATTATACTGTCTCCCGTTGCTGGTTTTAGTGCAACTTTAGATGAAGTGCCTCCACTTGCTACAACTGTAGCTATTCGGCCATTATTTGATGCAGCTGCTTTAGCAAGATTAAAGGTTACAGTAGAATTTGTTGTATTTATGTATAGTGATGTTTGATCTACATCAGAAATATTTGCACCCGTAATACTTGACTGAAGTTTATAATTTGTACCTATTTTTCCAGCTATGAAAACTTGAGTTTTATTTTGATTTTGATCGAAATAATTAGAATTTCCAAAAACGACAGAACTATCATAAATTGTGGCTATACCACCATTTCCTAAACTTAATAGTCCAGCTTTATTACCGGAAGCGTCTAAAAAGCTTGATGCTCGTATTATAGTCAGTAAACTAAATTTTGTAGAATATCTATTATCGTAAGCATAAAATTTTAACTGACCAAGAACATCACCGTCAAATGCTGGCTTTGGATTTTGATGAGAACCAGAACCTTTCAAAAAATAAAGAGAATTAAAACCAGAAGCAAATGTATTATCATCGGTAAAAGTTGATAATACAATAGCAGGATTTTGTTGGTTTTTATCGGACATTAAATTTAATCTGGAATACCAAGCACTAGCTGGATTACTAGGATTATTTGGAACAAGAATACTGGAATCTACATCGCTATTACCGCCAAGACCTAGAACTCCTTCAGTTGACAAATTCATTTTAGTTGTTCCATTTGTTATAAAAGGAATAGGTTGTGCATCTTTTGTTCCTAATTCTTTTATTGCACCATTGTTATTACCTCCTAAAGCCCAGGCATCTGAGGTTTCATTTTTGGAAACTACACGAACCCATTTTGTTCCATCATTGTTATACTCTCCTGGAGTTACGGCAGTTTCACCTGAGCCATCAGTGGCTGTATTATATACTTTCATACCTGCAACATGCGCAGCCATGGGGGCAAAATTGTCTGTAGCTTTGAGGGCTACTTTGGGTAGCAGTAATCCTTTTTCGCTGGTACCATCTGTTCTGTTTAAATCTAATACTGCATTAGGATTAGGATTGTTGGTGGGCATACCAACCTGAGCATAAATATTCAACGGTCCTAAAATCCCCAACATGACCATCACTTTAAAATACTTTTTCATAACATTTAAAAATTAAAACGCAAAATTATGTCTGCTGTAGGTTTTTTCTCATTCGATTTTATGCGAATTTTACCGCATAAAAGTTTAAGTTGTATGAATAGTGGCTTTTACAAAGAAGCTATAGGCTTCTTTTGGAAGAAAATTGGAGTTGGAAATTATTGAGGTGCGTATAGAAACAGGTTAAAGTTTGAACTATTGTATGTCAATCGTTTTAAAACTATACCTTTGCTTAATTTGTTTATACGAAAACAAAAATATAGATTTATTTCTATGTTTTGTGATTAAATGTAGTTTTTTTTCAATATTTAATAATTTATGAATACTTCAACGACGGAAAGGCTTGCTGAATTTATGTCTGTAAAAGGCATAAATAATAATATGATTACAGTTACAGCTGGACTTTCTATTGGACAAATTGGAAAAGCTATTTCAAATAATTCAGGAATAAATAGTACTTCTATTGAGAAAATACTATATGCATATCCTGAAATAAATCCTGAATGGCTTCTCACAGGAAAAGGAGAAATGCTAAAAGGACCCGGTAAAGCGGAAGAAGAACCAATTTCTTCTACACAAAAGCAGCAATTCGATTATAAGATTTTGTATGAAGAAGCTAAATATACCATAGAGCTGCAAAAGAAATATATTGAGAATCTGGAGTCACAATTAAAAAATCTGGAAGATTAGGTTTTGTAATCTTCAAGCGGTTTTGTTTTGCCACAATCCCGATAACTATTAGTATTAAGACACAAAGTTTTAAAGCAATCTTGTGCTCATAAGACGAAGAATCACACTCGGAACTCGACGAAGATTTACAACTTTGTAGACGGAATTCTTGTGTAATTCTGAGGATCGAAGAATTACAAACACAAATTTTTAATGCTTTGCAGAGCTACTTCGTTCCTCGGGATTGACAAAAACAAAAGTTTGTGTCTTAGAACCCTCGTGGCAAAACAAAAAACGCAGCAATAAAAACTACCTTATTCTGACATACAAATAACTTTTGGTGGATGGTTATAATGGAATTCTATTCTAATTTTGGCTGTATAGATTTATTTAGATAATAGCCAATTTTTTTATATAACTAACTACCAAACCATTGTTTTTTGAAAGCCGCTTGGGAAGTATTTCTAAGTGGCTTTTTTATTGCTTTTGCCACGAAGGCACTAAGGCGCAAAGTTTAATTAATCCTAAAATGAGAAAGAATACCCTTTGTGCCTTAGTGTCTTCGTGTCAATCATTCACTACATTTTTAATATTGTTTTATATTCTGTCTGGTTATTTAAAACACTCACAGCTCTTTTAATTTCTGAATTGTTTTTGATATAAAACTGATACAAACCTTCCTGATATTGATATCTCTTAATCAGTTCTTCCTGAAGCATGTTTTTGATTTCCTTTTGGTTTTTATCCAGCAAAGTGGTTTCGCTTTTTTCTAAAGCGGCCAATAACTGCTGATATTCAGGAGCAATAGTTTCGTCAATTTTTTCATTTTTAGCCGCAGCTAAAGTATTTTTCAGAGCCACTTCAGTTTCAGTATCAAATGTGATTTTATTGGTTTTCAGATATTGTTTGAATGCAGTGTAATCCGCGTCAGTTATTGTTGGAATTTTATCTCCAAGATTTGGATTTTTATAATAGTAAGAGGTCGCATAATCAAATACGCCGTCATTTTTAATCAAAGCATTAGCAATTGCGCTTGTTTTGGCTTCTTCCAGTTCAATATCCGGTAAAACTCCCCCACCGTCATAAACAGTTCTTCCTTTTCTGGTTTTAAAAGCATTATAATTTTTAGCATCGGTTTTTTGTGCAACGCCGTTTTTGTCTTTATGCGCATAATCCAGTGCCTGAATACATCTTCCGGACGGGGTGTAATATCTTGAAATGGTTACTTTCAATTGAGTTCCATAAGTCAAATCAACCGAACGTTGTACCAAACCTTTTCCAAAACTTCTGCTTCCCAAAATAACCGCACGATCCAAATCTTGCAAAGCACCCGAAACAATTTCAGATGCCGAAGCACTTCTTCCGTTTACTAAAATTGCCAAAGGAATTTCAGTATCAACTGGTTCTTTCTGTGTTTTATAAGTGTTATTGTGTTTTTCGATTCTGGATTTGGTGGTTACAATAACTTCATTTTTCGGTACAAATAAATTACAGATATCAATTGCTTCGTTTAGTAAGCCTCCCGGATTTCCTCTTAAATCTAAAACGATTTGTTTCGCTCCGTCTGCTTTCAGTTTTTCAAGCGCTTCTTTTACTTCGTTTGAAGCTTTTCTGCTAAAATGTGCCAAAACGATATAACCTGTTTTATCATCAATTTTTCCATAAAAAGGAACCGATTTAATATCGACTTCATCTAAAACCAAAACAGTCGTAAACGGTTTTCCCTGACGAAGATATTTGATATTGATTTTGGTATTTTTTGTTCCTTTTAATAAAGAAGAAGCATCATCTTTAAAATCAGCAATTAGAATATCTCCAATTTGAATGATTTCGTCGCCGGCTTTAAGTCCCGCTTTATCAGCAGGATAATTTTTATAAGGTTCGCGAACAATCAAACGATCTTTTTTTCTGGAAATTAAAGCACCAATTCCGGTATATTCTCCTGTATTATTAATTTTGAAATTGACAACATCCTGTTCGTTAAAATAAACCGTATACGGATCTAAACTTGCCAACATGCTTTTAATGGCTTTATCCATCAAATCTCCCGGATTCGTTTCATCCACATAATTGGTATTTACGGCTTTGAATAAGGTGGTAAAAATCTCAATCTGTTTCGCAATTTCAAAGAAATCTTCTTTAAAACTGGTTCCAACAAACAACATTCCCGCCGCAGCGACTGGTATAATAAATTTCTTTTTGAAATACGGATACATGATTATTCTTTTTTTCTTCTTTTTAATCTTTTTCTAATAAAATAGGCTAATACAATAAATATAATAACAAATGGCCAAACGCTGATTAAGGAAATTAAAAAGTCAGATAAACTGTAAAATCCTGATTTAACAGCTGTCCAAAGTTTTGAACCATATGATATTTTGACGCCTTCTTTTTCGGCTACAGTTTTATAAAATTCAATAGTAATTGTACTTTCAGAAACGCGACTTTGCAAATATTTCAACTGACCTTCTTTGGCTTCTATTTCTTCTCGAATGGTTGAAATTTGTTGTTCGATTTCTAAAATCTCACTAACTTTATTCGCTTTCTTCAAAATTTCAAGATAGCGTTCTTCGAGTTTTTTCTTTGTTTTTAGTCTTGAAGTTAAATCGATAAATTGTTCGGTAACATCTTCAGCAGATATTTGCTTTTCATCAAAATAAGAAACACCTTTTGAGACTTCATCGATAAAACGGTCAAAATTTTGGCTCGGAATTTTTATAACTAAAACTCTGCTGACATTATCATAATTTTTACCTTCAGTATCATTAAAAACATTCCCATTATTAGCAGTAATAGCTTTTTTAATCTGATTAAAAGTATTATCAAGATTATCGGTCTCAAATCTTAAACTCGCTTGTTTTATGATTTTTTGCTCAATTTCTTGTTTCTCTTTAGTAGGTGGAGGTGGCGGAGCAGATTGAACGGCATCTTCATTGTAATTAGCTTCCGCTTTTGCAGGAAGTTTTACAGCTGATATCTTGATGTCTTTTGAATCTGGTTCGTAAGATTTATTACACCCAGTAAGAATCAAAACCAAAACCAATAAAAAGAAAAGTCGACGCATAAAATTTCAATTTAGAGCTAAAACTACGATTTTTTTGTCTAAGTTGCTTATTAATCTTACGTTTTGGGATTTACGATTCGGTTTTCGGTTCAGAATCCGGTGTTTTGTTTATTTGAGCGGTAAATTTCTCAAATAACTGAATCGTTTTGGTATTGATTTCTTCGTAAGACAAACGGTCTTTGGTCTGATAAAAAAGCATAATTGAATACGGTTGATTCAGATTATCCAAAAGCAAATGTTTGTTTAAACGATAGGTTTCTCTCAAAACTCTTTTGAAGTAATTGCGGTCAACGGCTTTCTTGAAATATTTCTTAGAAACCGAAACACCGACTTTAGTCTGCTCTTCTGAATTTTCTTCCGCTTGACGGTAAACCAAACGAAGCGGATATTTAGAAACCGATTTTCCTTCGGAAAACAGTAATCCAATTGTGGTTTTGCTTTTTAAACGCTCGTTTTTAGGGTAATTGAAGTTCATTTAATTCAGAAAAGATTTGCAAATTCTGTGACAAAGGTACAATTAAACCATAAAATCGGTTATTGTTTTCAATTTTAATAAGTCTAAAAATATATTTACTACTTTTGCGCATTAATTTTTGAAGCATGGAAAAAATTATTTCTTATCCAATATCGGTAATTTATTATTTATTATTTGGTTTATGTTTGGTTGTTTTTCATCCAATTCAGTGGATTTGCTTAAATTTATTCGGATATCAGGCACATAAGAAAAGTGTTGATTATCTGAATTTCTGTCTTCTAAAATGTACAAATTTAGTAGGGACAAGATATACAGTGACAGGTGTAGACACAATTCCGAAAGGCGCTCCGATTATTTTTGTGGCAAATCATCAAAGTATGTACGATATCGTGGCAATGATTTGGTACTTTAGACGTTTTCATTGTAAATTTGTAAGTAAGAAGGAATTAGGAAGCGGAATTCCGAGTGTTTCTTATAATCTGAAATACGGAGGATCTGTCCTAATTGACCGCAAAGACCCTAAACAAGCGATACCAGTTATCAAAGGCTTGTCTGAATATATCGAAAAAAACACAAGATCTGCCGTTATTTTTCCGGAAGGAACAAGAAGCAAAACGGGTAAACCAAAAGAATTCGCTCAAAGCGGTTTGAAAATTTTATGCAAATATGCACCGTCTGCATATGTTGTACCAGTGAGTATTAATAATTCTTGGAAGATAGTTAAATACGGAATGTTTCCGGTTGGTTTAGGAAACCATTTGACATTTACAGCACATCCGGCGTTGGCTGTAAAAGACTATAAGTTTGAAGAATTAATGGAAATTACTGAAAAAGCAGTAAAAGAAGGAATAAATGAGTATAAACAGGTTTAAGTTTTAGTCCGAGCTAAAATCTAAACCCAAATTTTAAATAAGTAATGTCTATAAAAAACATTAGATTAGAAGTAATGCAGTTTTTGGAAAAAAACGTGGATAGCTTCGTTGAACAGTATTTAATCCCGGTGGAAAAAATTTGGCAGCCGTCTGATTTTTTACCAGATTCTCAAGGAGAAAACTTCTTTGAAGAGGTAAAAGAATTGCGTGAAATTGCTAAAGAACTTCCATACGATTTCTGGGTTACGCTTGTTGGTGACACAATCACTGAGGAAGCATTGCCTACATATGAATCTTGGTTGATGGATGTAGAAGGAATAGATCAGCAAGAAGGAAGTCAAGGAAACGGCTGGGCTAAGTGGGTAAAACAATGGACTGGAGAAGAAAACCGCCACGGAGATCTTTTAAATAAATACTTGTATTTGTCTGGTCGTGTAAACATGCGTGAAATCGAAATGACAACACAGCATTTGATCAACGACGGTTTTGATATTGGAACTGGAACTGACCCATACAAAAACTTTGTATACACTAGTTTTCAGGAGTTAGCAACTTATGTTTCGCACAATAGAGTAGCGCAGATAGCTAAGAAATTTGGCGATAACAAATTGTCTAAAATGTGTAAAATGATTGCAGGTGATGAAATGCGTCACCACCATGCATACAGCGAATTTGTAACTAGAATTTTCCAGGTTGATCCAAGCGAAATGATGTTGGCTTTTCAATACATGATGAAGCAGAAAATTGTTATGCCAGCTCACTTTTTGAGAGAATCAGGACAAAAAATCAGCACTGCTTTTGAACAGTTTTCAGATTCTGCACAAAGAATTGGTGTATATACAGCAACAGATTACGTTGAAATCATGCAGAAATTAATCAACAAATGGGAAATTGATAAAATTTCTAATTTGACTGATGAAGCTGAAAAAGCACGTGATTATTTAATGAAACTTCCGGCACGTATGGCTAGAATTTCTGAAAGAATTGTTATTCCACAAGAATCACATATCTTTAAATGGGTAGAACCGGCAAGACTTTAAGATTTTAGATTTCTGATTTTAGAGTTTAGATTATTAAAATCCTAATTTCAGATTTAAAATTAATATTACAATTGAATTTTGAAATTGTAATTGAAAAAAAATATTTGTTGATTGTTAGATTTTAAAAGCTCTGACAATCAACTTTTTTATTTAAAATAAACACCTGTGTAAATCTGTTTAATTCGTTTTATCAGTGCGCCATTTTTTATCACAAACCATAACTTATGAATACTTCTGAACTTATAAATAAAACTATAGCTTTTGTAAAGGAAAAACTGAACGACGCCGAAGGCGGACACGACTGGTTTCACATTGAACGTGTTTACAAAAACGCTCTCCTGATTGCAAAAGATACAGAATGTGATACCACAGTTGTAGAATTAGGAGCATTATTACATGATATAGCAGATAGTAAATTTCATAATGGAGATGAAACTATCGGCCCAAAAACAGCAAGAGCGTTTTTAAAGACAGAAAACGTTTCTGAGGAGATAATTACTCATGTTGTCAATATCATTGAAAATATCTCTTATAAAGGCGGAAATTTCGAAAGAAAGTTCTCTTCTGTCGAATTGGATATTGTACAGGATGCCGATCGATTGGATGCTATTGGTGCAATTGGAGTGGCAAGAGCTTTCAATTACGGCGGATTTAAGAACCGTGCTTTATACAATCCTGAAATCGAACCCGTGACCAATATGACAAAAGAAGAATACAAAAAGAATAATGCTCCAACGATTAATCATTTCTACGAAAAACTTTTACTTTTGAAAGACAAAATGAATACTCCAAAAGGAAAAGAAATCGCTGCAGAAAGACATCGTTTTATGGAATCTTTTCTGGCGCAGTTTTATGCAGAGTGGGAAGGAGTGAAGTAAAATAAGTTGGACATTAATAATAAAATCAAGTTTTAATAACTACAAGCATAAAAAAACGGCTTCAAAATCTTTGAGGCCGTTTTTCCGTTTTCAATAAATCTATTTATATAAAAAAAGTTAGTTGTTTGGTTTATGAATGGTGGTTCATAGTTAGATAAGTAACTACCACAGCACATAAAAATCCAAGTGTAAACCACAGTATTCTGGCAACTCGGTTGTCTCTTATTATTTCTATTTTATCTTGCTCTGACATTTTTGTAAAGGTTTTTAAAACTATTCAAAAAAAGCACAATTAGAATTGATGTGTAGCCTTTAAAAGTTTTTAAAATAATAATAAAAGACGTTTTTTTCACAAATAAAAAAGCTTCACAAAAAATTAAAAATCTTTGTGAAGCTTTGTGTTTTGTTTTGTATGTTTTGCGGAACAGAGAACTAACTACAACCGCAATCAGTTCCATTGCCGCAGTCTTTTTTCTTTTTCGATTTAAAAAAATATTTTTTAATCAAAAAAGCGACAGCTAATCCAAGTATGGCAAAGGCTATTATTTCCTGAATCATAACTTTTTATTTTAAAAGTTGATACGCAATTAATGCGCTAAAGTAAGCTAACGCACTCATGAATCCTAACTGCATTGCCGGCCATTTCCATGAGTTGGTTTCTTTTTTGGTAATGGCCAATGTACTGGCACATTGCATCGCAAAAGCATAAAATAACAGTAAAGAAATTCCTGTTGGGAAATCAAAGACTTTTTTTCCGGTATCCGGACGAATTTCCGCCTGCATTTTGCTTTTTATAGTCGATTCGTTATCGGTATCTCCAACACTGTAAATGGTTGCCAATGTTCCAACGAAAACTTCACGGGCTGCAAACGAACTGATCAAAGCAATTCCGATTTTCCAGTCGTAACCCAAAGGCTGAATTGCCGGTTCGATTGCTCTTCCCATTAAACCAATATAAGAGTTTTCCAGTTTTTGAGAGTTTACTTCGTTTTCAAACTGCGTTTCATCCAAAGTGGTATTGGCAAATCTTTCTTTTACAATGTTTTCGGCATCATTAAATTCTTTCCCAGGCCCGTAAGAAGCCAGGAACCATAAAATAACAGATATGGCTAAGATAATTTTACCGGCACCAACGATAAATGCTTTTGTTTTTTCGACAACATTGATTCCTACGTTTTTCAAAAGTGGCATTTTGTAGCTTGGCATTTCGACTACGAAATACGTTTTAGACTCTAATTTCAGAACTTTATTTAAAATATAAGAAGACAAAATCGCCATAAAAAATCCTAAAACATAAAGTAACATTAAAGTTAATCCCTGAACATTTAAAACTCCAAAAACACGTTTACTCGGAATTACAAGCGAAATAATAATCGCATAAACCGGTAATCTTGCAGAACAAGTCGTGAACGGCGTTACTAAGATCGTAATAAGGCGTTCTTTCCAGTTTTCGATATTTCTGGTCGCCATAATTGCCGGAATTGCACAAGCTGTTCCTGAAATCAAAGGCACAACACTTTTTCCTGAAAGTCCAAATCGGCGCATGATTTTATCCATTAAAAAGACCACACGACTCATATAACCGCTTTCTTCCAGAATTGAAATGAAAAGGAATAAAAAGGCAATTTGCGGAATGAAGATAATAACACCGCCAATTCCCGGAATAATTCCCTGAGAAAGTAAATCGGTTAAAATACCACTCGGAAGTTCTTCTGCAACCCAGCTGCTTAAAGAAGCAAAAGTGCTGTCAATAAAATCCATCGGGATAGTGGACCAGCTGAAAATAGATTGGAAAATCAAAAACAAAATCGCAAAGAAAATGGCATAACCCCAAACTTTATGCGTTAAAATGCGATCTAATTTGGCGCGAATATCTGTTGCATTCGATGTATCTACTTTTAATCCCTCTTTTAAAACATCATTAATAAACTGATATCTTTTGATGGTTTCTTTTTGTTGTAAACGCTTTAATTCTGAATGTGATTTGGTAAAAGTATTACGGATTTCGTTTCGGTCTAAATTCGAGAAGTTTACATCCTGTGTAATGACCAGCCACAATTTATACATCAATTGATTTGGAAAAGCGTGTTGTAAATTTTGAAAATATTCAGGATCAATTACAGAAGCGTTCAAACAAGGTTCGTTCGGAATGGTTTTATAAGAAACAATTAGCTCTTTTAATTCTTCAATTCCTAATCCTTTTCTTGAACTGACTAAAGCAATTTTGGTTTTTAGTTTGTCTTCTAAATATGGAATATCCAAAGTAATCCCTTTTCTTTCCATACGATCAGACATGTTGATGACTAAAATCGTCGGAATTTCAAGGTCTTTGATTTGGGTATAAATCAATAAGTTTCTTTTTAAGTTCTCAACATCCGTTACTACAACAGCAACATCCGGATACAATTTATCGTTTTTGTTTAACAAAAGTTCAATAACAACACTTTCGTCCATCGAACTGGCATTCAAACTGTAAGTTCCCGGTAAATCCAGAATATTGGCTTTGATGTTATGAGGAAGTTTGCAAAACCCCATTTTTTTCTCGACGGTAATTCCGGGATAATTTCCAACTTGTTGATTTAAACCTGTAAGCTGATTGAAAACGGAAGTTTTTCCGGTATTTGGATTCCCGATAAGGGCAACATTGATATTCTGAACGCTCATTATAAATTGTTTTGGATAAGTTCAACTTCAATTTCACGAGCTGTTTCGATACGAATCGCCACATGCGAACCGTTTATATCCAAATACAATGGATCTCCAAGAGGAGCAATTTGCAGTAACTCAACTACGCTGCCAGGGAGACAACCCATTTCTAATAATTTCAGTGGAATAAGATCGATATCAAAATCTTTGATAATGGCTTTCTCGCCTTTTTTCAGAGTATGGATTGTATTTTGCAAGCTTATTTAGATTGAATTTAGATTGCAAAAGTAGGCAATTATTCTTTATGGCAAGGCATTTAACACTTCGACAAATGCTAAAAGTTTCTAAAAATAAGGGTTTTTTACTCTTTTGATAAGAATTCGATGTCTTCTAAAAGACGTTTTATGTCTTCTTTATTTGTTCCGTCATAAAAACCGCGGACGCGTCTTTTTTGATCAACTAAAACAAAATTCTCGGTATGAACCATGTCATAAAGCTGATTTGGTCTTCCTAATTTAACTGCCAAATACGATTTTCTGGCCATTTTGTAGATTTCTTTTTTATCGCCTGTAACTAAATTCCATTTGCTGTCTACAACTCCGTATTTTATAGCATAGGCTTTTAGAACAGATACACTGTCAACTTCAGGAAAAACAGTATGAGAAAGCAGCATTACTTTCGGATTGTTTAAAACTGCTTTTTGAACGTCTACCAGATTGGTTGACATTTTTGGACAGATGGATCCACAAGTTGTAAAGAAGAAATCGGCAACATAGATTTTGCCTTCGTAGTTTTTCTGTGTAATCGTATCGCCGTTTTGGTTTACAAAAGAGAAATCGGCAATAGTGTGGTATTTACTTTTATATTGAACTGTACTGTCTACTAACTCAGGATTTACATCGGCCGGATTGTAAATTGGTAAAGTCTTTTTAGGTTTTAAAGCAGAGTAAAACAAAGATATCGTAACTACCGAAAATACTATTAAAACAATAAAGAATTTGCGGTATTTGTATAAAAGCGATTTCATAAAAAAAATTTGGTGCAAAAATACAAAAAGCAGATTTTAAAAACTTTACTGTCTAAATTTTTTAACAGGCTTTTGTAACTTTTAGAATGAATCTGCAACTAAGTAATTAGGTTAAGATTTCAATTTGTGAAATTTATTCTTCTTTTTGAATTTACAGTTATAATTTTAACACAATTTTAGAAATAATAACAATATGTTTGTATTTTCCCTTAAACTATAATTTTTTATGAAAAAACAATTAGCTAAACCGGTGTTTGGTGTGATATCTGCAATGTTTTCTTTAACGGCAGTTCAGGCACAAAATGCACCAAAAGAACCGGGTATCAATGTATCTTACATGGATCCGAAAGTGAGTCCAAGTCAGGATTTTTTCAAATATGTAAACGGAACCTGGTTAGATAAAACAGAAATTCCAAGTGACCGTACAACCTGGGGAAGTTTTAATGAGCTGATCAAAAGAACGGACAAAGATGTAATGACTGTTCTAAAAGACGCTGCAAAAAATCCGAAATACAAATCGAATACTGATCAGGGGAAAGCCGTAAATTTATTTAATACCTATCTGGATACAATAGGAAGAGATAAAAGAGGAATAGAACCACTAAAACCGTATTTGAAAAAAATCGATGCCATTAAAAATGTTGCTGATTTACAGAAATATTTAATTGACATGGAGAAAGAAGGAGGTTCCGGGTTTTTTGGAATTTATATTGGAGCTGATGATAAAGACAGTTCTAAAAATTCTGTAAACCTTGCACCAAGCGGACTTGGTCTTCCGGACAAAGATTACTATACTTCTGATGATAAGGACTCTAAAGAAAAACGCGCGAAATATGAATTGCATATCGCAAGAATGCTTCAGTTTATTGGAGAATCTCCTGAAAAAGCAAAACAAAGCGCAGCAGAGATTCTTGCGCTGGAAACAGAATTGTCTGAACCTAGATTAAATAGAGTTGAGAGAAGAGACAGCCGTTTACAATACAATCCAATGACACTTGCTGAGATTCAAAAGTTGACTCCGGCTATTAAATGGAATGACTATTTTGCTGGTTTAGGAATTACAAAATTAGAAACCGTAATTGTTTCAGAACCTAAATATATGAAAGCCTTGCAGACCGTGTTTACTGAAAACAAAGTAGGAGCGTGGAAAGAATATCTCAAATGGGATTTATTAAATGGAGCTTCCGGACAATTATCAACAGCGCTTAGTGATGCACGTTTTGATTTTTACAGTAAAACATTGAGAGGCGCAATTAAACAACTTCCTGCTGAAGAAAGAGCGTTAGATATTGTAAACGGAACTATTGGTGAAGCTCTTGGAAAATTATATGTAGAAAAATTATTCCCTATTGAAGCAAAAGAAAAGGCGCAGAAAATGATTCAGAATGTGATTTTGGCTTACAAAAACAGAATCAATGCTTTGACTTGGATGTCTCCGGAAACAAAAGTAAAAGCGATTGAGAAATTAAACAAAATCACAATCAAAATCGGATATCCTGATAAGTGGAAAGATTATTCTGCTCTGACAATGAAAAGTGTTGCTGAAGGCGGAACTTATTTTGAGAATATGAAGAATTTATCAAAATGGGGTTTCAATGAAAGCATCGCTAAATTGAGCAAACCGGTTGATAAAACAGAATGGGGAATGTCACCACAAACTGTAAATGCTTATTACAATCCTTCCTATAACGAAATTGTATTCCCTGCTGCGATTTTACAACCGCCTTTCTACAATTATCAGGCAGACGAAGCTGTTAATTATGGTGGAATTGGGGCAGTAATCGGACATGAGATCTCTCACGGATTTGATGATTCCGGAGCTCGTTATAATGCAGAAGGAAACTTAGTAGACTGGTGGACAGAAAATGATTTAAAACAATTTACTGCTTTAGGAACTGACTTGGCAAATCAATACAGCGCTCTTGAACCATTACCGGGAGTTCACGTTGACGGTCATTTTACTTTAGGAGAAAATATTGGAGATTTAGGTGGAATTAATGCTGCTTTTGACGGATTACAATTGTATTTAAAACAAAATGGAAATCCAGGTTTAATTGACGGATTTACACCAGAACAACGTTTCTTTATTTCATGGGCTACAGTTTGGAGAACAAAATCAAGAGACGAAGCAATCAAAAATCAGGTAAAAACAGATCCGCACTCTCCGGGTATGTACAGAGCTTATGTTCCAATTCAAAATGTGGATGCTTTCTACAAAGCTTTCGATATTAAAAAAGGAGACAAAATGTATGTAGAACCGGAAAAACGAGTTAAAATCTGGTAATCCTATTTAAAGAATATTAAAAACGGCGCTAACTATGGCGCCGTTTTTTATGAATTAAACCCAAAAAAACAAAAGTTATTTCTTACAATCAATATATTTTCAGATTTTAACACAGAATTAAAAATAATAACAATATGTTTGTTAATATACTAAAACACTAAACAAAAATGATTAAAAAGCTTTCTAAACCGATGTTTTGTGTGGTTTCTGCAATGTTTTCAGTAGCAGCAGTACAAGCACAAAATACAAAACCAAAGGAGCCGGGAATAAATGTTTCCTATATGGATCCTAAAGTTAGTGCAAGTCAGGATTTTTTCCGTTATGTAAATGGTACCTGGTTAGATCAAACGGAGATTCCAAGCGACCGTAATTCCTGGGGGAGTTTTAATGAACTCCGTCAAAAGACAGATAATGATGCACTTGCTATTTTAAAAGCAGCGTCAAAAGACACAAAGTATAAATCCAATACTGATCAGGGAAAAGCAATTGCTTTGTTTAATACTATTTTGGATACTGTTGGAAGAAATAAAAGAGGCGTTACACCGCTTCAGCCTTATTTGAAGAAAATTGATGCCATTAAAAATGTCTCAGATCTTCAAAATTACATTACTGAAATGCAGTTTGCAGGCGGATCTGGTTTCTTCGGAGTATATGTTGGAGCTGATGCTAAAAACAGTAATAAAAATGCTGTGACTTTAAGTCCTGGTACTTTAGGATTGTCAGATAAAGATTATTACAATTCTGATGATAAAGATTCTAAAGAGAAACGTGAAAAATATGAACTGCATGTTGCACGTATGATGCAGTTTATTGGAGAATCTCCTGCGAAAGCGAAAGAAAGTGCTAAACAGATTTTAGCTTTAGAAACTGAAATGTCTGCACCAAGACTGGATCGTGTAGAGAGAAGAGACAGAAGAAAACAATACAACCCAACTGCTGTTGCCGATTTGAAAAAGAATACACCATCTATTCAATGGGAGAAATATTTCACTGGAATCGGAATGGCAAAATTAGACACTGTAAATGTAGCGCAGCCGCGTTATATGATTGCTCTGGAAAAAACTTTTACAGAAAAGAAAGTAGAAGCCTGGAAAGAATATTTAAAATGGTCTTTATTGAATAAATCTGCTTCGACTTTGAGTACAGATATCGAAAATGCCAATTTTGATTTCTACGGAAAAACATTAACTGGAGCTTTAAAACAACGTCCGCGTGAAGAAGTAGCTTTACAGGTAATCAACGGAGCAACCGGAGAAGCTTTAGGGAAACTGTATGTAGAAAAATTATTTCCTGCTGAAGCAAAAGCAAAGGCAAAAGATATGATTGCGAATGTAATGCTGGCTTACGAAAACAGAATCAATGCTTTACCTTGGATGTCTCAGGAAACGAAAATAAAGGCAATTGAAAAACTGAAAAAGCTGACAGTTAAGATTGGATATCCGGATAAATGGAAAGATTATTCAAAATTGGAACTTAAAAATGTAAACGAAGGCGGTACTTATTTTGATAACATGAAAAATTTATCAAAATGGGCTTATTCTGAAAACTTAGCAAAATTGGGTAAACCAGTTGATAAAACAGAATGGGGAATGTCACCTCAAACTGTAAATGCTTATTTCAATCCATCTTACAACGAAATTGTATTTCCTGCAGCAATTCTACAACCGCCATTTTATAATTACCAGGCAGATGAAGCAGTAAATTATGGTGGAATTGGAGCAGTAATTGGTCACGAAATCTCTCACGGATTTGATGATTCAGGAGCGCGTTACAATGCTGACGGAAATTTAGTAGACTGGTGGACTGCTGATGATTTAAAACAATTTACAGCTCTTGGCGGTGATCTTGCAGCACAATACAGTGCATTGGAACCTCTTCCCGGAATTTTTGTTGATGGTAAATTTACTTTAGGTGAGAATATCGGAGATTTAGGAGGTACAAATGCGGCTTATGATGGTTTGCAATTGTATTTGAAAAAACACGGAAATCCAGGCTTAATTGACGGCTTTACTCCGGAGCAACGTTTCTTTATTTCCTGGGCTACAGTTTGGAGAACAAAATCCCGTGACGAAGCCATTAAGAGTCAGGTTAAAACCGATCCGCATTCTCCGGGAATGTACAGAGCGGTTGTGCCAATTAAAAACTTAGATTCTTTTTATGATGCTTTTGGAATCAAAAAAGGAGATCCAATGTATTTGGAACCGGAAAAACGAGTTAAAATCTGGTAATTTAAATTTGATGATATAAAAAGGGCTGTCTCGATTTTCGAGACAGCCCTTTTTAATATAATATTGTTTTCAAATCTTAACACCGTTATCATTCCGTAGGAATGTTTCATCGGTTGAAAATAATGATTGCAACATAATTTTCAACCGATGAGATGTTCCGATGGAACATAATTTGTAATTATTTCAAATGACTGTAGATGTACGTTTCAATTGCTTTTAATTCTTCATCAGACATTTCTTTTGTAATGGCAAAGTTGGTCTGCATTACAGAAAACTGACTTGGATCAACAATTGGTTCTCCATTTCCTTTTAAGAAAGTAACCATATCACCTTTTTTGTCTTTATAAATCTTAGCAATTTCTTTGATACTCGGCCCAATTACTTTTTGATCCGGCTGATGGCATGCGGTACAATTTCCTCTTCCTTCAAAAATTTCTTTTCCTAAAGCTTCTGGTGTTTTGGCTTTCGCCGATTCGTCGGCAGAATGTGCTTCTGTTGTTTGGTCTTTACTTTCAGAACCTTCTTTTTTACAAGATGCAAAAGCTAAAACAGCAGATAAGAATAAAATCTTTTTCATTTTATTTGTTTAATAAAATTGCCGCTTCTTTTGCGAAATATGTTGAAATAAGATTGGCACCAGAACGTTTGATACACATTAATTGTTCCATCATAATTTTATCGTGATCCAACCAGCCTCTTTCAGATGCCGCTTTAATCATAGCATATTCTCCGGAAACCTGATAAACGGTTACAGGAACATGTACAGTATTTTTTATTTCGCGAACAATATCCAAATAAGCAATTCCTGGTTTTACCATAACCATATCTGCCCCTTCTTCTACATCAGACAAAGCTTCTTTGATTGCTTCAATTCGGTTGGCATAATCCATTTGATAGGTTTTTTTATCTTTTGGAACCACAACATCAGCTTCTTTTGGAGCAGAATCTAAAGCATCTCTAAATGGTCCGTAAAAAGCAGAGGCATATTTAGCAGAATAACTCATAATTCCAACATTCTGAAATCCGGCAGCATCTAAACCTTCGCGCAAGCGCAAAACACGTCCGTCCATCATATCGCTTGGCGCAACAAAATCAGCACCAGCTTCTGCGTGAGAAACGGCCATTTTTACTAAAGCATCAACTGTACTATCGTTTTCTACATCGCCATTTGTTATAATTCCATCATGACCGTAAATAGAATATGGGTCTAAAGCCACATCTGGCATCACGATCATTTCTGGACAAGCGGCTTTTATGGCACGAATAGCTTGTTGCATTAATCCGTTTGGATTCCAAGCTTCTTTTCCAGTATTGTCTTTTAGGTTTTCGCTCACTTTTACATAAATGTTAACCGCGCGAATTCCTAAATCATAAAGTTCTTTTACTTCTTCAACTGTTAAATCTATAGATCTTCTAAAAATTCCCGGCATTGATGGAATTTCTACTTTTACATTTTCGCCTTCAGCAATAAACATTGGAAACATAAAATCCGATGGACTTAAACTGGTTTCACGTACTAAAGAACGAATCGATTCATTTACTCTTAATCTTCTGCCTCTTTGTAATGGGAACATATAATTTTAGATTTTAAATTTTAGATTTCAGATTGATTAATCTTTGTTTCTAAAAATGAAGTTGTGTTTTTTGTTTTTTTAAAGTTTGCTCTACTTTTAAGTGGTGCAAAGTTAAATAAAAATCAACAGAATAAGGTGTTTAGCTAGCTGTAGAATCCGTTAATATTATCTAAAAGTTTGGTGTTTTTATTGTTCTTGCCGAAAGTATGATTTCTTAAAAATTCCATCTAAATTTGTAAGATGAAGAAAATTCTCGCTTTATTGTGCTGTCTGCTCTTAACCAGTTGTTTTGAGATTACAGAAAGAATCAAACATCACGACGATCAAAGTGGTGAATATACTTTGATGATTGATTTTTCAAAATCGTGGTTTAAAACCAAATCGGCTATTTTTCTGGAAGAAGTTGACGGAGTTAAAATTCCGAATGAACAGGAAATTACCCAGAAACTGGAAGACTTTAAAAGCAAAGCTTTGAAGATTGACGGGATTTCAAATGTGACCACTAAAACCGATTTCAGCAATTATGTATTTATCATAAAACTCAACTATGCCAATCTGAAAGCATTAAATGCCGTTGTCAATACGATAAACAATCAGCGTGATCAGATTCACTTTAGCGGAAGCGGTAAAACTTTCGAAAGAATTGCCTCTTATCCGGTTCCGGAAAAAGTAGTCAATGATCCAAAGAAAAAGAAAGACTTGGAAGAAGCCACAATAACTTCTATTTATACTTTTGATCGCGATGTTTTAAATGCTGATAATGTGAACAGCAAGATTTCGACAAACAAAAAAACGGTTTTCCTAAAACAAAGTATGTACAGCGTTTTCAGGAAATCGACCTTAATGAACAATACAATACAATTAACGCCTTAATTTATGAAGCAGCTTTATTCTTTACTTTTATTATTCGCCTCAATGCTGACTTTTGGTCAGGCAAATTTGGATAAATACGATTATTTTGTGCAGTTTAACGGAAATCAGCTTTCGAAAAAAGTAGATGTCAATCAAGTGCTGAATCATCCCATTATTACAAAATTCACTAGTAAAAAACCTGATTTTGATCTTCGAAAATATACTTCAATCATCAAATTAGATCAGAAAATTACAGTTCATGGAAGTTTCCTTGATAGCGTTCCGTATTATCAGGTTACGATTCCAATAAAAAACAAAGAAGCTGTTAATCAGTTTTTAGTAGATAAATTAGGAGCAGGAAAAGAAAATAATGAGATTCAGGATCTTGGTAAATATTCGGTTTTTACGCCAAAAGGAGTTAAAAAGTCACTGGCTTGGAACAATGAATATTTAGTGATATTTGAATTGACCAAAAGGCTTCCGACGAAATTTTATGAAGAAACCACTTCGACTGTTGCAATGGATTCTGTAGCTGTAGTAGATTATTATGAAAACGATACTATTGTTGAAGCACCTGCATATGGTGATCCAACATCAGTTCCAAGTCCGCCAAAAATTGCAGAGCCTTCTTCCAAAGATGAACCAGTAGTTTTTAATGAACCAGCTGTAGCAACGGATACTGTACAGGAAGATTATTTACATGAAGGAAATCCTTATGAAGCATACTCGGCAGAGCAGGCAGAATTTGACAGGAAATTGGCGGAAAACCAAAGTGAAATTATAAAACGTTTATTTGAAAATGGTTTTGCTGCACCAACTTCTCCTAAGATTAATATCATGGCAGATATTTCTTCCTGGGTAGATTATGGTGGAATGATTTCGACTTTATATTCTGCTTATAGCTATCCTATGAGACTTTTTGGAGGTTTTGATAAATATCTTCCAATGCAGAAGAACTTCGGGAATTTTGTAAAAGGAATAAACCTTGATTTTTATTTTGATAATGACAATGCCCGAATCGAAGAAATTGTAGAATATTCTAAAGAAATTGCTGAGGTAGTAAGTAAAATAGGAGATCGAAAAATCAACAAAAATATCTTTAATTATTTCCCTTCGGAGAAACCTTTGGGATATATGTCTTATCACATTAACACTAAAGCAGCGCTTGAACAGTTTCCGTCGTTAATGACGGACATGTTCCAAAATCCAAAGTTTACTAAAGAAGATATTACAATCATTACCGATTTAATTTCTACCATTGTTGATGAAGAAGCCACAGCGAAGCTTTTTGATGGCGATTTAAGCGCTTTTTTATATGATGTGAAAGAAGTTGAGGTAATGACCAAAAAATATGGTTATGATGAAAATTACGAGGAAAAAATTACGGAAGAGAAAGTGAAGAAAACAATTCCGCTATTTTCGGTAGTTTTTACCTCCACACATCCGACTTTTGGAGATAAATTATTGCAGTTAGGCGTTCGCAAAAAACTATTGATTCAAAACGGAAATTATTACCAGATTTTAGGGACTAAGGAATACGGAGATATTTATATTCTGAAAGACAAAGACGTTGTTGCGGTAAGTAATACATTGGATTATTTTGGTAAAGGAAGCGGTTCTTTTGTAAAAGAAACAAAGAGAGATTTAAGCAAGAATGCTATTTTCGGGAAAATGAATATTTCACAAACTATCAAAGCTTTTGGACAAAATGTTAAAGATGATGAATTAAATAAAATGAATAGATTCGCATCACAGTTTTCAGATTTTACCATGGAATCGCCTAAAAAACTGATTGACAATAAATTCAAGTTTGTGTTTAAATTGAATTCTTTACAAACCGATAAAAATATCATTTTGCAGACATTAGATTTGGCCAATGATATGATGGCTTCAAAATAAAAAAACAGTTTTTTTGTCCGCTTCGGAGAAGCGAAATATTTATAGAAAAAGAATAGATTTTCACAACATAAAGCTCCGGAGGAGCGACATATTTTTTACAATCTTTAATATATGTCGCTCCTCCGGAGCTTTTTTAATTTATCTGATTGAAATTCTATAAATATTACACCCCACAGGGGCTTTTATCAATAAAGTATATTTATGAATATTCCACCTTTTTTAAGAAAGATATCTTTTGTAGAAAGCATCTTTCTTTTTATTTAAAATATGGCTTTTTAAGTAATCGAAGCTTTATAAATAGCTTTTATAGTATCGCCAAGTACAGCATTAAAATCATGATCCGATTGACCTGCGCTGAGACCTTCGGACAATGCTCTGGAGAAACTGGCAATTAAGCCATGGTTTTGAGCCAGTTTTGTATTGGCTTCTTCTCGGGAATAACCACCCGATAATGCCACAACACGAACCACATGCGGATCTGTTATCAATTCGCCGTAGAAATTATTTACGGTTGGAATAGATAATTTCAGCATTACTCTTACTTCTTTGTCTAGAGAATTCAATTGTTTTAGGATTTCATCTTTTAAAATTTTTTCTGATTTTTCTTTGTCAGGACTGTAAATGTCAACTTCAGGTTCGATAATAGGAATTAATCCTTTTTTGGAAATTTGTAAACCAACTCTGAATTGCTGTTCTACTATATCACGAATTCCTTCGGGATTTGCTTCTTTGATTACAGAACGCATTTTGGTTCCAAAGACATTTCGTTCTACAGCTCTGGTCAGCAATTCATCCAGATTCGGAATGGGTTTCATCAATTGAACACCGCTGGCCAAATCAGCTAGTCCTTTGTCTACTTTCAGGAAAGGAACAATATTTTTCTTTTCCCATAAATAATCGGCAGTCCATAGACCATCAATTTTACGATCCATGGTGTTTTCAAACAAAATAGCACCTAGAATATAATCGCTGTCAAAAGCGGGACTTTTAATAATTCTGGTTCTCATTTCATGTACAAGAGTGTACATTTCTTCGTCGTTAGAATAGCTGTTTTCTTGAACGCCATATTGCGATAATGCTTTTGGTGTACTTCCGCCGCTTTGATCTAATGCAGCGATAAATCCTTTTCCAAAATGCATCCGATTTAATTGTTCCTGGTTCACATTTGCCATAATAATGAATTTAAGTTTTGTAAATCCATGTAATTTAAGCAATTTTCACAACTTATTGATTATGAATAAGTAGGTTTTTTAAAGGCCAATTTTATCGTTTACTTTATCATAAACCTCTTTTACTTTTTTGGGAGGATCAAATCGATAACCTGCAGAAAGTTTTAAGGTCACAATATTATCATTTAATCTCGGATCAATTTTATCGTCCTGAGCAAAACTTATGGTATTTAAAGTAGCAAAAGCAAAGAAACGGTCTTTATTGTAGGCTAATTTTAAATTGAAATCGGCCTGGTATAAAGCTGAGGTATCTTTATCAATCACATTTAGCCCAGCTCCCAAGGCAAGTCCCGCTCCAATTAAAACCCGATCGCTTATAACGAAATTATAAAAATAGGAGGGAGCCAATGTAAAAACGTAAATATCTCCCGGCGATGAATCGGGTGTATTTAAATCTAAATTGGTGTAATAAAAAGAGAAAGTCGGAATGAAACTTCCGGAACTTTTAGTCTGCCATTCGTTTTGACTGACCAATGTTTTGAAAGAAAATTTATCATTGAAAACATAAGCTGTTGTTCCGCCTATTTTAGTCGTTCGCATATCGGGCAGTTGAGCCGTAATGTTATCATCTTGAATGTAAAATCCTTTCTGATTAATAAAGGTGAAGGACTGCATCCATTTTTTTAAATAAAAACGGGTATTGAAATTAAAATGTTTGGAATGTGAATCGCCTTTGTTCTGACTCAAAAATTTCGGCGCAAAGCCAAAACCGACATCAATGATTTTGTAGTTTAAGTTAAAACCAATCTGCTCTCTTCGATTGGGAATAAGGTTGACATACATTTTGGTTTCCGGATTATCTGAAGCAATCTGAAAACTATTGGAAGTATCTAAATAATAAACACTGGCCGTAATTTTATCGTTGTAAGATTTAAAATAGGGATTTCGTATGAAATCGTTTTGGGCGAAACATCCAAAAATGCTGGTGAAGAATGTAGTGTAAATTAGTTTTAAACACATAGAAACATAGTTTTTGGATTGTTTTAAAAAAGACATTTCATTCAAAATAAATCACATAGCGCTATGTGAAAAAATGTAACTTTCTAAAATTACCCCTAAGATAGGTCAATAAATCTATGTTTCTATGTGTTAAATAAAATTTTTTAACGGAATAATATTAAACCCAATCAACCGGATTTTGCAATACATTGATCAATTTTTCTTCCTCACTTCCCGCTTCAGGATGATGGTCATAAACCCATTGCACATGTGGAGGCAAACTCATCAAAATACTCTCAATTCTTCCGTTCGTTTTTAATCCGAATAAAGTTCCTTTGTCATGAACCAGATTAAACTCAACATAACGACCTCTTCGGATTTCCTGCCAGTTTCTGTTTTCTGGTGTGTAATCTAAATTTTTTCTTCTTTCCACAATCGGAACATAAGCTTCAAGGAAACTGTTACCTACTTCGGTTACAAAATCGTACCAGTTTTCCATTGACATTTGTTCATTTGCTTTGCAATAATCAAAGAATAAACCGCCAAGTCCACGGGCTTCATTTCGGTGTGCGTTCCAGAAATACGAATCGCATTGTTTTTTATATTTTGGATAAAACTCCGAACTGTGTTTATCGCAAGCGGTTTTACACGTTTGATGAAAGTGCTTTGCATCTTCTTCAAACAAATAATAAGGCGTTAAATCCTGTCCGCCGCCAAACCATTGATTGATTACTTTTCCAGTTTCGTCATACATTTCAAAATAACGCCAATTCGCGTGAACTGTTGGAACCATTGGACTTTTTGGATGAATTACTAAACTTAATCCGCAGGCAAAGAAATCGGCTTCGCCAACGCCAAACATTTTTTGCATGGTATCCGGAAGTTTTCCGTGAACTGCTGAAATGTTTACACCGCCTTTTTCGAAAACTGCTCCATTTTCAATAACGCGCGTTCTTCCACCACCGCCTTCGGGACGTTTCCATAAGTCTTCGCGGAACTTTGTTGTTCCGTCGACAGCTTCTAATCCGGCACAGATTTGGTCTTGTAAATTTTGTATGTATGCGTAAAATTTATCTTTCATTTTTTTATTTTTCATTTTCCGGTATAGTATCATGATATTTGAATTCGACATTCATATCAATTACTATAGTAGTATCTTTTTTAAAGATTTTTACAAATCTTGAATTTACTTTTTTTAAAATTGAATCTCCTATTTCAGCTTTTTCCCAAGCAGTGTAGTAACCATTTATTTTGCTCGAATCTTTTAGTTTAAAAGTAGGAGACATATGGTTATGTTTATCTCGATATTTTTTTACTATTAATCCAGAAAAATTATTATGGAACATTCTTCTATAGGCATCTTTACTAATTCTTGTGTCGTTTGAAAAGTAAGAACAAGTACTGATAAATACTGTAAAAAAGAGCATTACAAAAAAGCCTTTATATAAAGGATTTAATTTCTCAAAGTTAAAATCAGAGATGACATTTAAAAATTTTTCTAAAGAACTCATTTAGTTTTTTAATGATGCAATTTTAGCATTAATTCCAAAAGAAAAAACCTTGCTTTCCTGTTGGATATATTGATAGATAGCCAAAGCTTTATCAGTAAAATTATAATTTTCTTCTTTAGAGAATTCGATTAAAATATCTCCAAACTGTTCCAAATGTTCCCATTCAAAATGAAGTCGCATTAATAATGTGATTAAATCTTCATTGGTTTGGCTGGACAAAGTTTCGAGATCTAGCCCGATTTCTTTTAACTGATTTTGAATGGTTTCTTTTTCTAAAGGGTTTAAAGGATAAGGTACATAAACAAGAGTTCGCAATGTTTTCAGAACATTATCAATTCTTGTTTTTTCTTCGTCTCGTAAACCTTTATTAAGCATAATGTTTTAGAATTTTTTGTTGCTTATAGTTGTTTTTTGAAATGTCATTATGGGCTTTTTTGTAAAAGAAGTTTCGCTTCTTTTTCCAAAGTTTTTGATCACACGATAAACAAAATATAAAACCGGCAACGAATAATAAATAAATCCCATACAGATTGGAACATACGGTTTTTCTATAAACAATCCGCTTGATTTTACTGTTTGGAAATAATGTGATTTTTCTAAAAACTCTTGCGTCAGTCCAAACTGAGGAACTATATTATTTCCAATGCAAACCGCCAGAATTAATAAAAAGTAGAAAACGGCTTTCGCCGCAGATTTTCCCATTTGATATATTCTGACTTCCGGAGCTACATTCGAAAAAGCAAAACGCATTCTATTTAAAACGGTCAACAGATAAGTATATAAAATATTGGTGTTAACGACTGATTCATTAAAAGAATAAGCAAACAAACCATACAGCGGAAAAAATACAAATAGAGACCATTTTCTAGGCATAACCGCCATAAAAACTCCCGAATGCACCATTATAAATTCAAAAGCCATTAAAATGGCTAAGTCATTTATAAGGCTAACCGGATGTAATTCCGGATGCATCCAAACCATTAGAAACACATAGGCATAATAAGCCTGAAATCCGTATTCAATAAATGAAAAGGGAGAGTTTCTATTGATGTTTAGATTTGCTAGCATTCTCTTCTACACATTTCCTGCAAGGTTTCCAAAACCTTGTAGGTATTTCTTCGGGTTATACTTTTTATTTTTTAAGAAGTTATAAACCTACAAGGTTTTGGAAACCTTGCAGGAAAAATCTAAGTTACTCAAAAGTATACGTTTCGTTTAAAGAATCATTCTTTTGATTATGACAAAATATAAAATTTTCAAAATCTCCAAACAAATTTAAAACTTCATTTCGTTCTATTTTGGTTTCTTTATTAGAGAAGAAAGCTTGATAGGATGAAAATCTGAAATCTTTAAAATCCAAATCGAAATGATGTTTCGGATTTAAATGAACATAAAGAATCAGTCGTCTTAAATAATTTTCATCTTTTAACCTTATTCTTTTGAAATGTTTTTCGAATAAACTTCCTGTTCTATTGGTTTGTTTATTAAATGCCTTAGCATAAGAATTAAATAAGTTTGAAAATGCTTGTGTAACCTCTTTTTCTTCTATATTTAAACGAATAACTAAATGAAAGTGATTATTCATCAAGCAATATGCAAAAACTGAAATTTTATGTTCCGTATATTTAGCTAATTGTTTTAAGAAATAAAGTTTGTTAGCGTCATTTTCAAAAATAGTTATTCCATTAATTCCTCTATTATAAATATGATAATAACAATCCTTCTCAAGTGTTTCCAATTTCATTTTTTATTTACTAAAAAGTAAGTTTTTACTGTAAATATAAAAAAGAACTTTTATACCTACAAGGTTTTGGAAACCTTGCAGGAAATCAAATGAGACTGAACACTGAAATACTAATTCCCGTATTCCTTAACCGCGTCAATAAACGCTTTGGCATGATCTACAGGAATATTTGGTAAAATTCCGTGACCTAAATTTACGATATATTTATCTTTTCCGAATTCGTCAATCATTTCGTGAACCATTTTTTTGATGGTTGGAATTGGAGAAAGTAATCTTGACGGATCGAAATTTCCTTGTAACGTAATGTTTCCACCAGATAAATAACGAGCATTTCTTGCAGAACAAGTCCAATCAACTCCTAATGCAGAAGCTTTACTTTTACCCATTTCGCCAAGCGCAAACCAGCATCCTTTTCCGAAAACAATAACCGGAGTAATATCTGCTAAAGCGTCAACAATCTGGTTGATATATTTCCATGAAAATTCTTGATAATCAACAGGAGAAAGCATTCCTCCCCAAGAATCAAAAATCTGAACGGCATTTACACCCGATTTTACTTTTTCTTTTAAGTATAAAATAGTCGTATCTGTGATTTTTTGCAATAAAGTATGCGCTGCAGCTGGATTAGAAAAACAGAAACCTTTTGCAGTATCAAAACTTTTAGAACCTTTTCCTTCAACAGCATAACAGAAGATTGTCCAGGGCGAACCTGCGAAACCAATTAGAGGCACTTCGTCGTTCAGCATTTCTTTAGTCAATTTTACGGCGTCGAAAACGTAACCTAAAGTTTCATTTACATCTGGAACATAAACTTTGTGAACATCAGCCAAAGAACGAATCGGATTTGGAATGATTGGCCCTAAATTATCTTTCAGTTCTACATGAATTCCCATTGCACGAGGCACTACCAAAATATCTGAGAATAAAATCGCAGCATCCGGAGCAATTCGGCGAATTGGCTGTACTGTGATTTCAGCGGCTAACTCTGGAGTTTCACAACGAGTAAAGAAATCATATTTATCACGAAGTTCTCTAAACTCTGGTAAATATCTTCCTGCCTGACGCATCATCCATACTGGTGGACGCTGTACTGTTTCTCCTTTTAATGCTTTTAAAAATAGGTCGTTTTTTAACATGTTTTTTATTTTAGATGCAAAGTCGCAAAGTGACAAAGTTGCAAAGGTTTTTTATTTGTATTCATGAATTACATCTTCGATAACATCTTCAATTGTGGGTTGGTCTGCGACGATGATATTCTTTGTAATTTTTGATAAAGCTTCTGCAGTGGTATCACCGATGCAGAAACAGATTTGTTTATTGATGGTATTATGTTTCAGGTAACTTTTAACTCCGGACGGACTAAAAAACAAAATAGCTTCTGGATTTGCTTTTATTTTCTGAGGTTGAAGCGTAGTTTCGTAAACCTGAATTTCATTGAATTTAATTCCGTTTTCTTTTAAAGCGTCTGGTAAAGTGTCTCTTCTTAAATTTCCACTAAAAAAAGTAAAGCTTTCATTTCCATAAATCAAAGTGATAATTTCAGCTAAATCCGAAGCGTAACCTGTATAAGCAACAACGTTAAACCCGTTTTCCTCTAAAAGAGCTTTGGTTTTAAGTCCAACGCAATACACGTTTTTCTTTTTTAAATCTTCTGATTTTGGATTTGATAAGACACTATGAACAGCATTTTGGCTTGTAAAAATTAAACTTTCGTTGAGGTCTTTTAATTCGAAAGGCTTGTTTTCGGGTTTAATGAAATCGGCTTCGATTAACTCAACGCCATATTTCATTAGCTCTTGTTTATGAAGAGGAGATAATATTTTTGTAGATAATATCTGAATTGTTTTACTCATTTAATATATTTTTAAATTCTTCAGATGTTGGTAATTTTCCTTGTAATTCTTTTGGCAAATCTTTACTCAAAATATATTCTGAAACTCCAATAGGTTTATTTACACTTCGCAAAGTATATTCAACTTCTAAATGATCTTTTTCTGGGACTAATAATATACCAATAGTAGGTTTGTCGTCGTCTTGTTTTAGTTGATCATCTATTAATTGAAGATAAAAATCTAATTTTCCAACAAATTCTGGTTCAAATTCAACTACTTTTAACTCAACGGCAACTAAACATTTTAAAATTCTGTGATAAAAAAGCAAATCGATATAATAATCTTTATCACCTAATGATAATCGATATTGATTTCCTATAAAACAAAAACCATAACCAAGTTCCAACATTAGTCTTTTAACCTTTTCGACCATAGAGTTTTCTAATTCTCTTTCGGTAACAGATTTGTTAATGTCAAGGAAATCTAGAGTATAAACACTTTTTATGCTTTCTTGTGCTTGTTCTAAAAAGTGAGTTGATAATGTGTTTTTAAAATTATGTTGAGTTGGATTTTGTATATACTTCTCATAAGCATTTGCTTTTATTTGATGAAGTAAAACAGAACGACTGTATTTGTTTCTAATTGTATTTTTGATGTAAAAAATCCTGGCATTAAAATCTTTTACCTTCTGAATTATGAGAATGTTGTGTTGCCAGGGAATATTTGAAACTAATTCTTTTATAGTTTGTAATTCTGAATCAAGCTGATTCAGTTTTAAATTTTCTGAATCAAGCTGATTCATAAAAGAATATTCACTAACTAATTGTCTCATGAACCACAAATTACGTGGCGACCAGCTAATTCCTTCTCCAATTAAGCGAGTTAAATCTTTGCTTAAAATTTCAACAATAGATTTTCCCCATCCAAATTCCTGTTGTTTTTTAATAATCAATTCTCCTATATTCCAATATAAATTGTTTGAAATAGATTGAACAGACTGCACAGCCTGAACTCGGTGATTTTGCACCAAATTAGTTATTTCAACCAAAAATTGTTGATATTGCTGTGAAATAATTTGTTCGTTCTCCTTCATTAAAATTTAAGAAATATTATTTTTTCAGAGATTCTTTAATTTTCTGCATTAATTCCGTTCCACCATTATTTAAAATCTCCTGCGCAGAATGAAAACCTAGTTTTTTCCATTCCGAAATATCGACTGTTTTATTGATTTCCAATTTTTGTTTTCCATCAATAGAAAGTAAAACACCTTGAAAATGTAAAGTATCTTCATCTTCATTATACCTAACCAAAGACCCAATTGGTGCAGTACATCCGCCTTCAAGTGTTCTCAAAAATTGACGTTCAATATACGTACAAATTTCAGTTTCGATATCATTTAATTGCGAAAGTGCATCCAAAGTGTAATTGTCATTTTCCATTGCCACAACTAGCATTGCGCCTTGTGCCGGTGCCGGAATCATCCAGTCTAAATTAATGTAATTTTCTGGTTTTAAGTTGATGCGTTCCAAACCTGCAGCAGCAAATACAGCTCCGTCCCAATCATTGTCTTGTAATTTCTGCATACGCGTATTTACATTTCCACGTAAATCAACAACAGTATGATTTGGATATTTATTGAACCATTGTGCCTGACGACGTAAACTTCCGGTTGCAATGGTGCTTGGATTGGTAAAATCAGGATTTCCTTTATGAACTAAAATATCCAGAACATTGGCTCTTGGCAAAACCGCTCCTTGAACAATTCCTTTTGGCAAAGCAGTTGGAACATCTTTCATAGAATGCACAGCAATATCAACATCACCATTGATCATGGCAATGTCAAGCGTTTTAGTGAAAATCCCTGTGATTCCTAATTCGTAAAGTGGCTTATCCAGAATAATGTCACCTTGAGACTTTACAGCAACAATTGAGGTTTTATAACCCAAATCGTTTAATTTTTTCTCTACTGTATGTGCTTGCCAAAGCGCTAATTCGCTATCGCGTGTTCCAATTCTGATTGTTTTTTCAGCCATGTTTTGTTTTTTGAACCATATAAGTTATATAAGGAAATTTAAGAGGTTTGAGTAAAACACAGTTTTTAAATGAACTTATATAACTTATATGGTTTCAATTTTATTTAAGATGCTTTTATTTTGAAGACTTTTTCGATCCATTCGATGCTTTCATCAACCATGGTATCGTCGTCTTTTAAATGATTGGCAAAATGAGTGGTGATTTTTTGAATGATTCGGTTACTGATGATTTCAGCTTGTTCTTCATTAAAATCGGCAATTTTTTTGCTTTGGAAATCCAATTCCGAAGCTTTGATCGCATTTAGTTTATCTTTTAAAGCATTTATGGTTGGCGCAAATTTTCGGCCTTTCATCCAGGTAACAAATTCTTCTTTAATTTCTTCGATGATTGCTTCGGCAGCCGGAATATGTAATTTTCTGTTTTCCAAAGTTTCATCTGTCAATTGAGACAAATAATCCATGTGAATTAAAGTTACACCTTCTAATTCCTCTACGTTTTCATTCACGTTTTTCGGAATAGACAAGTCCAGAATCAACAAAGGTTTTTTAAGATTCAAAATTGCTTTGTCAACCGTTGGGTTTTGTGCGCCCGTTGCAACAACGACAACATCGGCTTTTTGAAGTTCTAAATGTAATTCAGAATAATCTTTAACAATCAAATTTAATTTTCCTGCTAATTTCTCTGCTTTATCTTTAGTACGGTTGATTAAAGTGATATGTTCGTTTTTAGTATGTTTTACTAAATTCTCACATGTATTTCTTCCGATTTTTCCAGTTCCGAAAAGTAGAATATTTTTATTACTGATGTCTTCAACGTTTTTAAGGATGTATTGTACAGAAGCAAAAGAAACCGAAGTAGCACCAGAACTGATTTCAGTTTCTGTTTTAATTCTTTTACTTGCCTGAATCACTGCATTTACCAATCTTTCCATAAAAGCATTGGCTAAATTCATTGATTTTGAATGAATAAAAGAAGTTTTGATTTGTGAGATGATTTCGAAATCTCCTAAGATCTGACTATCTAAACCAGTTCCTACACGGAACATATGATTAATAGCTTCTTGATTTTTGTAAACGAAACCTACTTTTTGAAAAGCGTCTACAGATCCGTTACTATTATCGCAGATTAATTTTATTAATTGAAATGGATGTTCAGCAAAACCGTAAATTTCGGTTCTGTTGCAAGTTGAAGTAACTAATAAACTTTCTATTCCATCGTTTTTAGCTTGTTCCAGCAATCGCGTTTTGGCAACAGCATCCAAACTAAATTGACCTCTAACCTCAGCATCAGCTTTTTTATAACTCAGACCGACTGAGTAAAAATAAAGGTGTTTCGGTACGTTATTGTTTTCCATAAATTCACTTTCATAAAAGTGCAACAAAATTATTACTATACCACTGATAAAAATAACGCTAAAAGTACTTTTTATGTCGCTGTATGTTTTTTTGAACCTAAATAGGTGTTTTTGAGTAAAAAGGACTACTTTTGTAGCAAAATCAACTCATTCGAAGTGATTAGTTTAGAGTCGTTCTAAATAACATTTTGAGTTTGTTTTGATTTTCGTTTCAAAAAAATATCGCTATGAGTTCTCAAGAAGTTATAAAAATTGAAGACGACTTTACGCTGATTCGTTTTCAAAACGATGGTTCAGAACCATTTTATGCACAGCATGAAATAGTAGGTACTGGCCTGATACAGTTTCACTTCGGGATAAAAGGAAATGCAAAATTTTTATTCAATCAGGGCAGTTATGCTTTAGAATTGAAAGAGGAAAAATCGTTGCTTTTGTACAATCCGCAGAAAGAATTACCGCTGAATTTAGAATTGGCTCCAAATTCATGGGCAATTTCGGTAATTGTATCGATTAAGAAATTTCACGCGTTGTTTTCTGCCGAAGCCGACTATATTACATTTTTAAGCCCGGACAATAAGGATAAAAAGTATTATAACGAAGGAAATATCAGTCCATCCATGGCGATTGTTTTGAGTCAGCTGTTTCATTACAATCTTCATCCGTCCATAAAAAACCTTTATTATAAAGGAAAAGGATACGAATTGTTGAGTCTGTATTTCAACAGAACAGAAGATCCAAATGCAGAACAATGTCCGTTTTTGATTGACGAAGACAATGTTTTGAAAATCAGAAAAGCAAAAGAAATTATCATCGCCAATATGGCCGAACCACCAGGATTGCAAGAGCTGGCAGATGAAATTGGTTTGAATTTGAAAAAACTTAAAATGGGTTTCAAACAAATTTATGGCGATACGGTTTATGGTTTCCTCTTCGATTACAAAATGGATTTCGCCCGAAAACTTTTAGACAGCGGTTCGTATAATGTAAACGAAGTTGGTTTGAAAATTGGCTACAGCACAGGAAGTCACTTTATAGCGGCGTTTAAGAAAAAGTTTGCGACAACTCCTAAAAAGTATTTGATGTCGATTAATGCGAATGTGTAAGTTTTTGTTCGCCACGATTTGCTGGGCCTGTTCGCTATCGCTCGGGTCACTAATTAGCACTAATTAAAAAATCTGCAAGATCTGCGAAATCTGCGTGAAAAAATTTCTCGAATTAGCTAAATCAATTTTGAGTATTCAGTAATAAAGAAAAAGTAATAATTATCATATTTCGAATAAAGTACAGCGTTTACTTTTGCCGAAAATTTAAAAAACAAATAAAAAGCTTAAAGCAAAAGAACATAATGAAAGGTGTATTATTAGTAAATCTGGGATCTCCAGAAAGTCCAACTCCAAAAGATGTAAAACCTTATTTAGACGAATTTTTAATGGATAAATACGTGATCGACGTTCCGTATTTATTGAGAGCGTTATTAGTTCGCGGTATTATTTTAAGAAAAAGACCAGAAGAATCAGCGCACGCTTACGCAAAAATCTGGTGGGAAGAAGGTTCTCCATTAGTAGTACTTTCAGAAAGAATGCAGAAAAAAGTGCAGCCTCTTGTAAACGTTCCAGTTTCTCTGGCAATGCGTTACGGAAGCATGACCATTGAAAAAGGTCTTCAGGAATTGAGCGATAAAGGAGTTACCGATGTAATGCTTTTTCCTTTATATCCGCAATATGCAATGGCTTCAACTTTGACGATTTTAGTAAAAGCTGAAGAAATTAGAAAAAAGAAATTTCCTCACATGAAATTTACTGATGTTCCGGCATTTTACAATAAACCCGATTACATCAAGAATTTAGCAGATTCGATTCAAAGACATTTAGTTGGATTTGAATATGATCATTTATTGTTTTCATATCACGGAATTCCAGAACGTCATATTCGTAAAACCGATGTGACAAAATCACATTGCAAAATTGACGGTTCTTGCTGTAACACGCCTTCGCCGGCACATGATTTCTGTTACCGTCACCAATGTTACGAAACAACAAGACAAGTTGTTAAGTTATTAGGACTTCCTGCTGATAAATACAGTCTGACATTTCAATCGCGTTTGGCGGGTGACAAATGGTTAGAGCCTTATACCGATGTTGAAATTGATAATATGCCAGCAAAAGGAATCAAGAAATTAGCCGTTGTAACACCGGCTTTCGTTTCGGATTGTTTAGAAACTTTGGAAGAAATCGCCATGCGTGCCAAAGAAGATTTCGAAGCAAATGGAGGAGAAGAGTTCTTGGCAATTCCTTGTTTGAATGATGATGATGAATGGTGTCAGACGTTTTCTAACTGGATTAACGATTGGGCAAAATAACATCAATTATTTATAAATGAATAAATTAAAATATTTTTCGATTTTACTTTTTTCTTTGCTAACTATAATTGGATGCAAAAAGACAAACACTTTTGAAAACAATCGTTTTTTTGACAAAACATTCAATTGGGAAATTGAAATTCCGGATGATTACGAAAAAGTAACTCAAACAGAAAAAGGAGAAATAAAAGGCGATACTGCTTTAATTAAAAAAAAGAATTTGATTGTTGCTTTTAAAAGAGACAACGCAAATTATTTTTCGGCAAAGTACGAAGATTATCTTGGTGGAGACCTTCAGTCAATTGACATGAAAATGAGATTAAAAGATTTTCTTTTGTTGAAGAATATTGGACAAGTGTATCGAAAAGGAAAAATGGGAGATTACTCAGTGAGTAGTGAGAATATCTCAGGTATGCCGTTTAGAAAAGCTAAAATTGAAATTACCGAAGAAGGAAAAACAGTAGCGACAGCAGTAATTTTTTCGAAAGCGCTTAATGATAAAATCTTTACTGTTACGATTGTATATGAAGATGAAAATTACGGTAAAGAAATGATTGATCTTTTTAAAAAATCTACATTCAAACAATAAATGGAATATTATAATTATCTAAAATCACTGCATCTTATATTTGTGATAACTTGGTTTGCGGGTTTGTTTTACATTGTGCGTTTATTTGTGTATCAAATTGAAGCCAATGAAAAAACATCACCTGAAAAAGAAATCTTGCAGGCGCAATACAAAATAATGGCCTACCGTTTGTGGTATATTATTACATGGCCATCGGCGGTTTTAGCGAGTATTTTTGCTTTTTGGATGCTGTTTTTTACAGAAGCAGGACATGTCTGGCTCGCACAATCCTGGATGCACGTAAAATTATGTTTCGTTTTCCTGTTGTATTTATATCATGGAAAATGCCATCAGATTTTTAAGCAACTGCAAAGAGATGAGGTAAAATATTCGAATAATTTTATGCGTTTATGGAACGAAGGCGCAACGATTATTTTGTTTGCCGTTGTATTTTTAGTAGTTTTAAAAAGTGCCATCAATTGGATTTTCGGCGTAATCGGAATTATTTTATTTTCGGTTTTAATTATGCTGGGATTTCGTTTTTACAAAAGAATTAGAGAAAGGAAATAGTTGGCAGTGGTCAGTTTTTTAGTGATCAGTTTACAATCATTGTCTTTTAAATTTTTATATATTATAACTTTAAAACGAAGTTATACGTTTGCAAAATAACTGAACACTAACAATCTGAACACTGAATACTAAAATCATGCTCAACATAAAAATGACAATGCTTTCCCTTCGTACCAGGATTTTCCTGTCGATGATTGTATTGATTGTGGTGGCATCTTTTTTATTGGCTTCGATCTCGATTATTCAGTTTAAGACCGAGGCCAAAGAATATCATCAGGAGCGTTTAGAGAGAAAAGAAAATGCGGTAAAAGAACATATTAATTATGTTCTGGCTACTACAACTTATCCGCTGAAAACGCAAAATCTGGATTTGATTTTTAAAGACAAAATCCACGAATTAGCGCAGATTCATAAAATCGAAATCAATATTTACAGTCTCGACGGGAAACTGCTTAAATCATCCAAAGAGTCTTTTGCGGTTGATAAAATTGCTCCTCCAATTCCCGAATATATTCTGAAATTAGTTCGTTCCTCAATTGAGAAACGTTTTGTAGACATTAAGACGATTGACGGAGTCAAAAACCGATCATCTTACAGTTTAATAAAAGACGAAAAATTCAAACCGCTCGGAATCTTAAATCTTCCGTATTTAGAAGACGACGGTTATTACGATAACGAGTTGAATACTTTCCTGATTCGCCTGAGTCAGGTTTATTCTTTTATGCTGATTGTGGCTTTTGCATTGGCGTATTTCCTTTCAACTTATATCACAAAATCATTAAAAACTATTTCAGATCGTTTGGAAGAAACCAATCTGGATCAGAAAAACGAGAAAATTGTTTTAGAAGCCAATAGTAAAGAAGTGAACTTCCTGATCAAAGCGTATAACGGAATGGTGGATAAACTCGAAACGAGCGCCATTAAATTAGCACAAAGTGAACGTGAAGAAGCTTGGCGCGAAATGGCAAAACAAGTCGCGCACGAAATTAAAAATCCGCTTACGCCAATGCGTTTGACGGTTCAGAGTTTCCAAAGAAAGTTTGATCCAAATGATCCAGACGTGAAGCAGAAAATGAATGATTATTCCGAAACCTTAATTCAGCAGATCGATACTATGACATCGGTGGCTTCGGCATTTTCGAACTTTGCTTCGATGCCGGCGCAGCAAAATGAAACTTTAAATGTGGTTGAGGTTGTAGAATTAGCCTTGGATATTTTTAACGAAGATTATATTGTCTTCGAAAAAGAAGAAGAAGAAATCATTTCCAAAATGGATCGTACGCAATTGATTCGTGTCATTACCAATTTAGTTAAAAATGCAACACAGGCCATTCCGGAAAGTCAGTTTCAGAAATCAATTGTAGTTACTGTAAAACGACGAAACAACAATGTTGAAATTGCGGTAAAAGACAACGGAATAGGAATCCAGAAACAAGATATCGGACGAATCTTCGAACCCAAATTTACCACTAAAACGAGCGGTATGGGACTTGGACTAGGAATTATCAAAAACATTATAGAAAATTACAAAGGAACAATTACCTTTGAATCAACTTACGGAAAAGGAACGACTTTCAGGGTTTCTTTACCCATCACAAACTCATAAAACCAGCTGTTATGAACTACGAAAATATCTTAATTTCAATTGAAGAAAAAGTTGCAACCATTACCATTAACAGACCCACTAAGTTAAATGCTTTAAACAAAGCAACCATCAGTGATCTGAGTAATGCTGTTGATTCATTATCCAAAAATGATGATGTTCGAGTTATTGTTTTAACCGGAAGCGGAGAAAAAGCTTTTGTAGCAGGAGCTGATATTTCAGAGTTTGCAAATTATACTACTGTTGAAGGTGCGCAGCTGGCGGCAGAAGGACAGGAATCTTTATTTGATTTCATAGAAAACCTTAAAAAACCGGTTATTGCAGCGGTGAACGGTTTTGCTCTTGGCGGCGGATTAGAATTGGCAATGGCTTGTCATTTCAGAGTCGCTTCAGACAATGCAAAAATGGGATTGCCGGAAGTAACTTTAGGATTAATTCCAGGCTACGGAGGAACACAGCGTTTACCACAATTAATTGGAAAAGGCCGTGCCATGGAAATGATTATGACCGCAGCAATGATTACTGCCGAACAAGGAAAAGAGTACGGTTTAGTAAATCATGTAGTGCCTCAGGAAGAATTGCTTTCGTTTACAAACGTAATTGCTCAAAAAATCATTAAAAATGCACCCTTCGCAATTGGAAAAGCTATAAAAGCCATTAATGCCAACTTTAAAGATGGTAAAAATGGTTTCGATACCGAAATTAAATCATTTGGAGAATGTTTTGGAACCCAAGACTTTAAAGAAGGAACAACAGCCTTTTTAGAGAAACGTAAAGCTGAATTTACAGGGAAATAATTTTTCTTAACCGCAAAGGTCGCTAAGATTTACGCAAGGTTCGCAAAGTTTTATATTTCCTAGCGTTCTTTGCGAAAAAACTTTGCGACCTTTGCGGTTAAATAACAATATAGAGATTAGCAAGGAAAAACTTAGAACCTCAGCATCTCAGAACCTTAGCACCTTTTAAAAAAATGTACGAACCAATATTTGCCCTTTTTTGTGAACGAGTTAAAGAAAGTATCCAAGCCGGAACTTTCGCTAAACTTACTTTGGCCAAAACGATGGGCGATACCGAAATTAAAAACATTTACTTCCGATTGGTTCTCAACGAAGATAATACGTTTTCGATTTCCTTAACGTCTCGTTATAAAACAGAAGAAATTGAAAGCATTCATACATTAGATGAAGCTTTATTGGTTTTAGGGACTTACATCAAAAAGCCATTTTTAACCGCGCTTTTGTTTACAACAGATAACGATGTTACTTTTAAAGTAAATAAAAAGAACGCCGGAAGTATTATCGAACAGCCGCCTACATTTAAAAATGCTTCTCCGGTTATGCTGGAAATGGTTGAAAAAGGGATTGTTTAAATTTTTAGGAGCTATTACCGCTATCCGTTTCAATCTTTTGTGGCGAACCCCGCCACAAAAGGATTTTCACTTCTATCGGGGCTAGGACACTCGGTTTCAAAATAACAATTTTGTTTTTCCGAATGTTTTTTAGAGCATTAAATGTAATTAATATGTTCCGTTCCTACGGAACTCTATTTACAACGAGGATATTTCAACAACGGATTAAAATCCGTTGCTACAACATATTTCGTTCCTTCGGAACTTTTTAAAAAGTCTCTAGGCTTCCAATTTTTATTTCCATTTTCTATTTCTTCTGTTGTTTTAAATTTTCAAGTTCACATTCAATATCAAATATTTGATTATTGATTTTTTGAAAATGCATATAGCAAGCCATTGGGATTGCAATCAATAAAATTAAAAAAAACATTAAAACAGAATCTCGATAACCCATTCTATCTATCAGCATTCCCTTTCTCAAAGGAATATATGGGCCAACAAAAGGTGTAATAATTCCAACGGCGATTAATCTCCAAATTTTCCACTTTTCTTTAGGAAGTTTTTTTAATTGATCTTCAAGCTCTTTTTCTTTGTTTCCTGAATTTATGTCAAATTCATTCATATTTTGGTATGTTTTTTCTTTGATTATATACCGTTCCTATGGAACTCTGTTGATTTGCGGACATTTCAACAACGGATTAAAATCCGTTGCTACAATATATTTCATTCCTTCGGAACTTTTTGCATGATATTTTATCCTAACAGGTTTTTAAAACCTGTTAGGTATCTGGATATTATTATTTGACTTGCAGATTATAATAGGAAAAAGCCATAGGCTCGTTAAATTTTATAGCGACGGATTTCAATCCGTCGTAATTGTCAATAAGAAAAATAGAGAGCCGTAGGTTCAACCCATATAATTCTTAGTGTATCTCTGCGAAACTTCTTTGTGCATCTCCGCGGAATAACCCGCTAAACCAGCTTTACAAACAAATTAGAAGCAATTTTATTTGAAATCGACAATTCCCTTTCATCAACCTTAATTTTGACCGATAAATCGAATGATTCTTTAGAAACAAATTCAATTTTGGAACCCAAAGCAATTCCTTGTTTGTCCAGATATTTCAAGAACTCAGAAGAAGTGTCTTTCACACCAACACAAACTCCGTTTTGGTTATCTGATAACTCGGAAAGTAAATGTTTTTCAATCTTAATAATTCGGCCGTTCGCATCTGGAATTGGATCTCCATGTGGATCTTCAGTCGGATTTCCAAGAAAATCATCTAAACGGTTAATCAATTGTTCTGATTTGATGTGTTCCAACTGTTCCGCAATATCATGAACTTCATCCCAGCTGAAATTTAGTTTCTCCACCAAAAACACTTCCCAAAGACGATGTTTTCTCACAATCATTTTTGCGGCTAGTTTTCCGTTTTCGGTTAACGAAACCCCTTGGTATTTTTTATAATTAACCAAATCTTTCTCCGCCAGTTTCTTCAACATATCCGTTACCGAAGAAGCTTTCGTCTCCATGATTTCTGCAATAGCATTCGTACTGACTTCTGTTTCCAAAGCCGCCGTTAAGTGATAGATCGATTTAAGGTAGTTTTCTTCTGAAAAGGTCATTTTTTTTTCTTTTTGAGTAACAAAGAGACAGAGTTGCAAAGGGACAAAGCTAAAAACTTTGTTACTTTGTCACTCTGAAACTTTGCATCTTCATTTAACAATCAACAAAGGTATTGAAATTTTATGTCTCAATTTGTCTACCGTTGTACCGAAAAGAATATCTTTTAATCCAGTGTGGCCGTGGGTTCCCATAACTAGAATGTCAAAATTACCACTGTTTATAATTTCCGGAATTATTTTGGCTGGTTTTCCAAAACCAAGTTCCGTTTCGATATTAAATCCTTTTTCTGAAAGCATTTCTTTGTATTTCAGTAATAATTTCTCGTCAATCGTAGTTTCATGGTCGTGAACATGAACGCCGTACATTAATGCTCCAACCGTTTCTACGATGTGAATGAGCGTATATTCAGTGTCAATGCCACCCAATTCAAAGGCTTTGTTCAAAGCCGCTTCATCGGCACTGGAAAAATCTACAGAAACAGCAATGTTTTTAATGCTTTTACCTTCTTTTGGAGTAAAGTGAAGTTTTAGATTGTGTGGCGAATGATTGATAACTTTTTTAGATTTGGCTTTTGCAATAAAAGGTTTAAAAACAATGTATAATAACAAACCTAAGAATCCGAATGCAAGAGGAATCACTGTCAACCATAGAATTATAGGATGATTAGAACCTTCTAACCAGGAAGTAATTTCATCATAAACCAATTTGGCATTTAGCGAAACAATAATCAAAGCAATGATCCACGAAACAATTTGAGTAGTTCTGGAAATATGAAAACCATTCATTTTCGATTTATCACTCACAAAATGAATCAGCGGAATAATGGCGAAACCTAATTGAAGGCTCAAAATAACCTGACTCAAAATCAAAAGTTTTCCGGTAACACTTTCACCGTAAATCCAGATTACAACTAAAGCAGGAATAATGGCAATCAAACGGGTTATGATACGACGAACCCAAGGCTGAATTCTTAAATGTAAATAACCTTCCATAACAATTTGTCCCGCAAGAGTTCCGGTCACTGTTGAACTTTGTCCCGCAGCAATCAAAGCAACAGCAAATAAAATCGGCGCCCATTTGGTTCCCAGTAAAGGTTCGAGAAACTGATGTGCATCCTGAATTTCGGCAACTTCAAACATTCCGTTTTTATGGAATGTTGCCGCCGCAAGAATTAGAATCGCAGCATTGACGAAGAAAGCCAGATTCAAAGCGATAGTGGAGTCGATCAAATTGTATTTTAAAGCTTGTTTGATTCCGGTAGGACTTCTGTCGAATTTTCTGGTTTGTACCAAAGAGGAGTGTAAGTAAAGGTTGTGCGGCATTACAGTCGCTCCGATAATTCCGATTGCGATGTATAAAGCGGCAGAGTTTGGAATAGAAGGAACCAATCCTGCAATAATTTTAGAAACTTCCGGTTCTGCGAAAATCATTTCAAAAATGAAAGAAAAACCAATTATCGCAACCAAAGCGATAATAAAAGCTTCCATTTTTCGGATACCTTTATTGATTAAAAATAAGAGAATGAAAGTGTCTAAAACGGTAATCAAAACGCCTTCAAAAAGTGGAATTCCGAAAAGCAGGTTAATCCCGATTGCCATTCCGAGAACTTCGGCCAAATCACAGGCAGCAATGGCAATTTCTGCTAAAAAGTATAAAATGTAGTTGATGTATTTAGAATACGTTTCTCGTGAAGCCTGCGCCAAATCACGTTGAGTCACAATTCCGAGACGGGCACTTAAACTCTGTAAAAGCAGTGCCATTAAGTTACTCATTAATAAAACCCAAACTAAAGTGTAGCCAAATTGGCTTCCGCCGGCAATATCAGTTGCCCAGTTTCCTGGATCCATATAACCAACGCTTACTAAATAAGCGGGGCCTAAAAAGGCTAATATTTTTCTAAAACCTGTTTTTTTATGTTCTGTAGAAACCGATTCGTGGACTTCTTCTAAAGATTTACTCATTGTAAATGTATTGTTTTCACAAATATATAGAAAAATGATATTCGCGGAACAATATTTTTAGGCGAGCCTAAAATTTATATGTTAGAATTCAAACATTTTGGGCACAATCCAGATAATGTAAAGTTTATTTCGTTCACTTTATAATTTTGTGGCATAATGTAGCTCGGTTTCACATTTTCAAGACAGGTAATTTCATGACAGTTTTCACAGCTGAAATGAGCATGATTGTGAATGTGTACGCGCTGATGTGAATGATTGCATTTGGCATATTTTACCGTTCCGTCGAGATTGGAGATTTTATGAATAATATCATCGTTAACCAAACGATCTAAAATTCTATAAATGGTCACGCGATCGCAGACATCGTTCAATTGTTTTTGAATTTCAGTGTGTGATAATGCTGTTTTAGAATTCTCAAATACTTCTAATACAGCTGTTTTCGCGGTAGTATTACGTGTTGTTTTCATTTCTATAAATTAAAAAATTTAACGCAACAATGTTGCATTTGAATTTAATCTGTATATTTGCAACAAAATTGCATTAAGTAAAAGTACACAAAATGAAGAAATTAACGACACCCTTTTACGATATTTTAGGAATTTCAAGCGCAACGATTTGTCTTGTTCATTGTTTGATTTTTCCACTTTTAACGATTCTTCCTTTAGGGTTGAGTCACAATCCAATCATCGATTTACTATTTGCTTCAATAGGTTTGTTTGCAATTGTCAAAATTACGAAAAAATCAACTCTTTTGGTTTCGTCGATTTTGATTGTTTCCATGAGCCTGATTTGGATCAGTATTTTGGCAGATTTATTCTTGGAAATTCATTTGGATCTCATCTATTTTGGCGGTATCGGAATGATTATTGGGCATTTGATTAATTACAAATTACACAAAAAACAACATGATTAAGATGGAACAGCAAAATTTTGAAGTAATTATCATTGGCGGAAGCTACAGCGGATTATCTGCTGCAATGAGTTTAGGGCGTGCTTTGCGAGAGGTTTTGGTTATCGACAGCGGTTTGCCTTGCAACAGACAAACACCACATTCTCATAATTTTATTACACAGGACGGTGAAAAACCTGCAGTGATTTCGGCGAAAGCCAAATTACAAGTTGATTTCTATAAAACAGTTCATTTCTTTAACGGACTTGCTGTAAAAGCTATCCAAAAAGAAAATAGATTTGAAGTAATTACAGCATCAGGAGAAGTTTTTATTTCGAGAAAAGTATTGTTTGCAACAGGTGTTAAAGATTTGATTCCGGAAATCAAAGGCTTTGCGGATTGTTGGGGAATTTCGGTTTTACATTGTCCGTATTGTCATGGTTACGAAGTTAAAAACGAAAAAACGGCGATTATTGCCAATGGTGAAATGGGGTTTGAATACGCTAAACTAATTTCAAATTGGACAAAAGACCTTCGATTGTGCACGAATGAAAAATCAGAATTGACTTTGGAACAAACCAAAACTTTAGAAAATCATGGCGTTCAGATTTTTGAAGATGAAATAGAATCTTTTGAACATCAAGGAGGATATATTCAGAATATAGTTTTCAAAAATCAGCAAAAAGTTGAGGTAAAAGCTGTTTATGCCAAACCACCTTTCGAACAGCATTGTCCAATTCCTGAAGCTCTAGGCTGTGAACTCAACGAACAAAATTTAGTAAAAGTTGATGCTATGCAAAAGACAAATATTGCAGGAGTTTTTGCAAGCGGCGACTGTACAACTCCAATGCGATCTGTTGCGATTGCAGTTTCTACAGGTTCTTTCGCGGGAGCTGTCATCAACAAAGAACTAATCGACGAAGATTACGCGAAGTGAAAATAAACCATATAAGTTATATAAGAGAATGTAAGTCTAGTTTTAAAGGAACTTATATAACTTATATGGTTTAGAAAATTTTGTGCTTTTGTGAGTTTGTTTGATTGAAAACAAAATTCTAACATATTGAATTCAATACGTTTGAAAAATTTTGTTTTTATAATCCATGTTTGTCAAATTTAATTTTTAGTTTTGTCTAAATTTAATTTTAAAACAATGAAATATTTATTTTTGACAATATTAATAATTTCAACAAAAAGTATTTACTGCCAAAATATATCAGGAAAAATAACTACAAATAGTCCTGTTATACAGGAAATTGATATTCGTTTATTAAATACAAACTTTAAAACTCAGACGGATTCTTTAGGATTTTATAAACTTCAAAATATTCCAAAGGGAACTTATAAAATACATGTGACCGCGGAGGGATTCGAACCTCAAAACCAAAAAATATCTCTTCTAGAAAATCAGGATCTAAACTTGGATTTTGAATTAAAAGAAGATCAAAACGAACTGAACGAAGTAGTGGTTTCAGGAACTTTAAAACCTGTAAAACGTTTAGAAAGTGCGGTTCCGGTTGAGGTATATTCGCCCGTTTTCTTCAAGAAAAATCCAACTCCAAGTATTTATGATGCATTGCAGAATATAAACGGAGTTCGCCCACAGTTGAATTGTGGGGTTTGTAACACGGGAGATATTCATATCAATGGTTTAGAAGGACCTTATACTTTGGTGATGATTGACGGAATGCCAATTGTAAGTAGTCTTTCGACAGTTTATGGTTTATCTGGAATTCCAAATTCTTTAGTAGAACGAATAGAAATTGTAAAAGGGCCGGCTTCGTCTCTTTACGGAAGTGAAGCAGTTGGAGGTTTGATTAACATTATTACCAAGAATCCTACAAATGCGCCAGTATTTTCGGCAGATTATTTTACGACTACTTATCTGGAAAATAATCTTGATTTGGGAATGAAATTTAATGTGGGTAAAAAAGCCATTACACTTTTAGGAATTAATTACTTCAACTACGACCAGATAATTGATAAAGACAAAGACAATTTTACCGATGTAACACTTTCTGACCGTGTTTCGGTATTTAATAAATGGAGTTTTCAGCGTAATCATAATCGCCTTTTTACGATTGCAGCGCGTGGAATGTACGAAGACCGTTGGGGAGGAGACATTCGCTGGGAGAAAAAATATCGTGGCGGAGATGAAATCTATGGTGAAAGCATTTATACGAAAAGAGCGGAATTAATTGGAAGTTATCAATTGCCATTCGAAGAAAAATTAATGCTTTCGTTTTCTGGAAATGTGCATTATCAGGACAGCCGTTATGGAACGACTTCATACATCGCCAATCAAAAAATCGGTTTTCTTCAATTGACTTGGGATAAAAAAATTGGACGAAATGATTTATTAGCAGGAATTGCAAGCCGATATACGTATTATGATGACAACACACCTGCAACAAATGAAGCTGAAAGTACTTGGTTGCCAGGAATTTTTGTTCAGGACGAAATAACTTTTTCTCCCAAAAGTCAGATTTTGTTGGGAGCTAGATACGATTATAACTCCATTCACGGTTCGATATTTACGCCAAGATTTGCCTATCGTTTCAAGGCCAATGAAAACACCATTTTCAGGCTGAATGCAGGAACTGGTTTTAGAGTGGTTAATCTTTTTACCGAAGATCACGCCGCTTTGACTGGTTCTAGAGATGTAGTTATTGAAAATGATCTGAAACCAGAGAAATCTGTAAATGTGAATCTGAATTATATTCAGAAAATCAACTTTGGCAATGGAACTTTTATGGGAATAGAAACTACTGCTTTTTACACCAGATTTAGCAACAAGATCGTAACAGATTACGAAACAGATCCAAACAAAATCATTTATGATAATATCGACGGTTACGCTATAAGCCAAGGAATCAGCACTAATGTGGATTTAAATTTTACAAATGGTCTAAAGTTTATTCTTGGAGCAACGGTTTTGGATAATAAAAATGTGGAAGACGGAATTTCGGAAAGACCTTTTCTAACGGAAAGATTCACCGGAACCTGGAGCATTTCATATAAAATTGAACCTTGGAATTTATTGTTGGATTATACAGGAAATGTTTACAGTCCGATGAAACTGCCGTTGCTGAACGAATATGATCCCAGAAATCCAAATTCGCCCTGGTACAGCATTCAGAATATTCAGTTTACGTTTACGGGCTGGAAGAACTTTGAATTGTACGGCGGAGTTAAAAACCTGCTGAACTTTACCCCAAAACAAAATAATCCGTTTTTGATTTCAAGAACCAATGATCCTTTCGATAAAAATGTACAATATGATACAAACGGAAAAGTATTAGTTACGCCCGATAATCCGTACGGTTTGACTTTTGATACAACTTATGTTTACGGACAGAATCAAACCATTCGCGGGTTTATTGGATTGCGATATACTTTGAGGTAAAATTTAAACACATAGAAACATAGTTTAGCTTTGTGTAGAAAGGCGTTTCACTTGCATCAATTCACATAGCTATGTGTGGAAGCTAGCTTCTTCTTTTATCTTTTTATAGAAATAGAAAAACCTATGTTTCTATGTGTTTAAAAATTTTTAGTAATAGAAATCATACTCATTAAAAAACAATGAAAAAGCTAATTCTATTTATTTTCTTCTTCGGGATTTCAGCAACAGGTTTTGGTCAGCTGAAAAGCTATTCTTTTGAAGAAATAGATAGCTTACAGCAAATTCAAAAGCGAAAAATCATTGTTTTTATTCATACTGACTGGTGTCAGTTCTGTCAAAGAATGAAAACCACAACTTTCAGAAACAAAGAAATCATTGAAAAGCTCAACTCAGATTTCTATTTCGTTGATTTTAATGCTGAGGAAAAAAGAGAAATTACTTTTAATAATCAGGTTTTTAAATACAAACCTTCGGGAAATAATGTTGGGGTTCATGAACTGGCTTTACAACTCGGAACAATCAATAATCAAATAGTCTATCCGGTTTTATGTGTTTTGAACGAGAAAAATGAAATTATACTACAGTATAATAACTATTTAAATCCCAAAAGCTTTATAATTCTTATGAATCAGTTAAAAGAATAGAAAAATCATTAAAAAAAGCTTTAATTTCATTAATAATGAAAATAATTAAGAAATTTTAAGATAATTTTTATTATAAATTATTTTTGTTATTAATTTGCAAAAAAAGTTAAAATCAATTAATATAATTTTTCCGACTTAAAAATTGGTGTTTTTAGGATTTCTATATTTCATTATTTTCTGTTGAATACAAGAAAAAATAACGAAATGAGTTTTAATCTAATACAGCGTCTATTTGATAACGGGTTGTTTTAACTGATTCATTATCAAAAGTCAAAAACAAATTAAAGAGCAAATAAAAAAAACATCAATGGGGATATTTAAAAGTATTAAACTTTACTATCAAAAAAAGGAAGTAATTAAGAATCAGTCGGATCAGTCTATACCAAACTATAATACTTATAATTCGTCAAATAAAACGATTGTTTTTTTTAATCTTAGTATGCCTTCTCCGGATCAGGATTCGGGTTCTAACAGGCTTAAAGAAATTATTTTGTTCTATAAGAGCAAAGGTTATAACTGCATTATATGTTCCAAAAATACTTTTCGAACCAATAAAGATGTAATCGATTTTAGCAATTTAGGCATTATTGTTTATGTCGAAACCAATCAGTATCGCAATTACTTTGATTTTTTAAAATCAATTCCTAAAGTAGATTTTGTCTGGTATTACGGAGCAAGGGCTTTTGATTATAATTTAAAAAAAATAGCAAGAATTCTTCCCCGGTCAAAATCGGTTTTTGATATGACAGATATTCATTTTCTTCGTTACAAAAGAGCGATTGAGCTTGATCCTAAAAGAATTTCACTTAGAAAAAACTATAAAAAGTTTCTTTTTATCGAAACGAAATTAGCACAAAATGCAGATTTTGTAATAACAGTTTCTGATTTTGAAAAAGAAATTATGGCTAAATACATTGCTGATAATAAATTAATTACATTATCTAATATTCATTATCAAAAAAGCAGTATTGAAGAAGTTCTTCCATTTGAAGAACGAGAAGATATCATTTTTATAGGTTCTCAGCACGAACCAAACATTGATGCAATTTATTATTTATATAATGATATTATGCCTATCGTCTGGGAAAAAGATAATACCATTAAAGTAAATATTATTGGTAATGTGAAAGACAGAATTGCAGACATTACAGATTCAAGATTTATTTTTCATGGTTATGTTCCCGATATAGAACCATTTTTTAAAAGTAACAAACTTATGGTCGCGCCTTTGCGTTATGGAGCCGGAGTAAAAGGAAAAATTGGACAGGCTTTTGAATATCATTTGCCGGTTGTCACTTCACCGGTAGGTGCGGAGGGGATGAAATTAGTTCATAAGCGAAATGCCCTTATTTATAATACCGGAGAAGAGTTTGCGACAGGGATAATTGAATTGTACACGGACAAAAAGCTTTGGCTGGAATTACAGCAAAATTCTGAAGAAAGTTTGCAGCCTTTTTCTGTTCAGGTTTTAGAGACTATTTTTCAAAGAATTGACACTTTTTAACTCGAAAACTTTATCAAATAACTTGTAATTGGCTTCAAGACTAAGATAATTGTTAAAGAAAGAAGTAGCTTCTGAACTGATGGCGGTATAAAAAAACGCGTTGGTTAATAGTTTATCGATGTAATGTGCAAACTCGTTTGGATCATTGGAAACCAGACAACCATTATTTGTTTTATTCAATAAACCATCAACGCCTCTTTCATTGCATACTGTCGGAATTCCAAATGACAAGGCTTCAATCACTTTGATTTTAACGCCTGTTCCGCTTAACATTGGACATATGGCTACTTTGCTTTGACGATAGAAAGTATCCAAATCTTCAACAAAACTTATTTTTTCTACATTGTCGAACTCGCCAATATGTCGGCAAATTTTTCCAATTACAACAATTTTTATGGATTTTGAAAGTAAGGGGTAAACCTTGTTAAAAAACCAATTGACTGCTTTTATATTATGTTCATTGTCACTGGCAACGTAAATTAAATCATATTCAGGTTCTGTTCTGGTATCGTTTTTTGAAGGCAAAGCGTGAGTTGCCAATGCAATTTCTTTGTTTATGAATTGAGAGAAAAGGTATTTTTCTTCGGGTGAAATCGCTAAAATCTTATCAAAAGTGTTTAAAATTTCAACTTCTTTTTGAAAAAACCGACCCAATTGAAAGTGCTTCTTTTTTTGAACCTGAGAAGTTAAAAAATCATGAGTATCAATCATGAGTTTGGCATTTTTAAGGTTTGGACTTTTCCTTACCAGTTTTGACCAATAGATATAAGAGATTATGATGACATCATATTCGTTGGCTTTTAGTATAGAATTGAAGCTTTCGATATGCTTTAAACGCGTTCTGTCGAACAAACCAATTTTTAGTTTGAGATTATTGGGAAGTGAATAATAAAAGAAATACTTGATTTGATTTTTCTTTCGAATAAATTTAGGAAGCAAATAAGTATTGTGGGCTAATTTTTCGCTTTTAATCTTGTTAAGTTCATTTTCTGTAAAGTCGTTAGATTCGATGCTTACAAAGTCAACGGCTATATTTCTTGTTCTAAAATATTCTAATAGCGCCAGGGCTCTTACATTATTTCCCTGGGTTTTATTTAAAGGGTTTTCGGGATAGAAATACAAAATTTTCATAGACAAAATATCATTTTATGAATAAGAATGATTTTAATAATTAACTGGTTTTGAAGAATTGTTTGTCCATTTGTTCAAAATAAGATTCAATACTAAACTTCTTCATCGTGCATTCATGAATTTCTTCAGGACTGAATTTCTTCGAATCTTCAATGCACTCATTAAAAAAACGGAAAATATTCTCGTCTATTATTTTTGGAAGCAAATAAGCTCCGGGGTGTTTGTCTTCGACTAACTGAGGTAAAACCCCAACAGGATTTCCTGCGATAGGCCTTCCGCAGGCAAGAGCTTCTATCGTTACCATTCCAAAACTTTCCGAATAAGAAGGATAGAAAACAATATCTGCCTCAGAATAAGCCAATTCGTTTATATTGTCAATTGTAAGACCAACAGAGACAGTAGTGTTGTTTAAATTTTGAAAAAGATCAGTATTAAAGACATTGTTAGAAGCAATAAGCAGTTTCCAATCCTGTTTCGCTTCAACAAGTTTTGCTAATTCTTGTAGCTCTTTAATTCCTTTTCCATGTTCTAATCTTCCTATATAAACAACGGTTTTAAAAGCAGATTTTGATTTGTGAAGCGGATAAAAGTGGTTTCGGTCAATACAATTCGGCACAATGCTGATTTTATCTTTCTTGATGTTATAATACGTTATAAGATCTTGTTTTACGTTTGATCCAACAGCTATGATTTTCTTAGCGTTTCTGCACGCTGTCTTTTGCAGTCTGGCAACTCTGCTGAGTTTTGGGCTTTTTCTTCCATAATCCAGTTCCATTTTATGATAACAACCATGAGAAATTACATAATCTGTACGATAATAAGCTGTGGGTTCTCCATTGCTGATTACTATTTTATCAGATTGCTGATTCAGCCAAAGGTAAACTGTCGCAAATCTTGCAATATATTTTGCCTTTCGTTTCTCAAAATGGCTTCGTTCAAACAATTTCCAGTACAATTTTCCAACAAAAGTGTTTTTCAGTAAATCTTCATCAATAATCTGAGTCTGAATGTTTCTGCTTTTGAAATATTCATCGAGATAATAAACCATCCGTTCTGCACCTCCTGCATTAGATTTACCGTTAAGGAATACCAAATAAACGTTATCTGTTTCTTTCATCTTGATCTATTTTAGAAAGAATTGGAACCACTTTTTTTTCTTTTTCTGCCAATTACTCTGGTAGATAATGCCGAGATATATTTTGCTTAGTTGTTTAATGGAAAGCTGACTTTCTTCTATTTCAAATTGTTCTTTATAATGATATACCTTGAAGAGACTGCCAATAGGATATAAAGGAATTAGTTTGGTTTTGAGCAGATATTCGCCATAAATTACACAGTCGGAAGGGGAAAAACTTTTTTTCTCTATTGCATTGAAAAAAGCATCAAAAGAAAGGTTCTGGTCTTTTAGAAAAACCTCATTAAAATGTTGCCAAACGTTGCAATTCCAGATGTATGGAGATGGTCCATAATCCCATTCCTTACCTTTATTTTCAAAAAAAGGGCGAGTATCTCTCAAGGCTCTTTTGAAGAAAATAGTTTGAGAATCCATTTGAAGTCTTTCGGTCATTTCTAACAAGTCCTTCGATTCCTGCATTATAGTGTAGGGAATGTTTTCGTCAAACATAAAATCGGAGGAGTAAAAATCCCTTATAAAAACAGAATCAGAATCTATGGCGACATAGTTTTTGCAGATATTAAGTTTGTAAACATTGCATTTTATAATCTGCTGATAACGCCATCCTTCAGTAATAGATGTCGAAGTAATTTCAGAATCTTTATATATTTTATACTTCTCAAAACAATCGGGTTTTAAAAGGTTGAAATGATCATCATTTACCGAAACGACAACGGGAATATTGTCTTTATTAAACTTATCAATCGAATCCAAAAGATTGTAAACTCTTTCAAAGTCAGGTTGATAAGTCTTGACAAAAAGAATTATTTTATACATGAATGATAAAATTTGTTATGGTGTACTAAAGATAAAACTAAATCACATCCAAAGCTAACGTCAAAAAAGAATAATAAATTTTACAGCATTTAAATTAATTTTAGAAAGACAGAAAGGATAAAAAATCCTTATTTTTGAGAATGAACTCTTCGCAAATAAAACATTTCGACTACATTTTTACCGGATCCGGACTGGCATCTTTAATGATAGTTTATAAAATGATTTTGTCCGGAAAATTTACCGACAAGTCTATTTTGCTGTTAGATCAGGATGCAAAGCAAAAAAATGACAGAACCTGGTGTTTTTGGGAAAAAGAAGATTCGGTATGGAATTCGGTTATTGCTAAAAAATGGGATTTGGCATTGTTTGCTAATGAAAAAATTAAGCTAGATCTTGAATTAAAACCATATACATATAATAAAATCAACGGATTATATTTTTATAAATTCGTTTTCGAAGAATTTTCCAAACACACAAATGTTACATTTTTAAATGAAAAAGTAACCGATATCAACGAACTTGAAACACATGTTTTTGTTGGTACAGAAGAAAACCGATATACCTGTAATTATTTATTCAATAGCATTTATACTAAGGCTTTCGCCGAAAGGCAAACCAAATATCCTGTTTTGCAGCAGCATTTTTTAGGCTGGTTTGTGAAAACCGAAAAGGAAATTTTTAATTCTGAAGAAGTTACTTTCATGGATTTTTCGGTGGAGCAAAAGGGAAATACAAGATTTATGTATGTTTTGCCAATTTCCGGAAACGAAGCCTTGGTTGAATATACTTTGTTTTCGGAAAAACTGCTTCCAAAAGAGGAATACGAAAGTGAAATCAAAAGCTATCTACAAAAGTTTGGTGTAAATCAATTTGAAATTATCGAAAAAGAGCAGGGAAGTATCCCAATGACCTGTTTTCCTTTTTGGGAAAAGAATACGAAACGTGTTCTAAACATTGGTACTGCGGGCGGTTGGACAAAAGCAAGTACCGGTTATACTTTTAAAAATTCAGATAAAAAGTCAACACAGTTAGTTGAATTTCTTCAAAACGAAAATCTCAACTTGAAGAATTTTCATAAAAAAAGCCGTTTTTGGTTTTATGATTTATTGTTGTTGGATATTTTATATCGACATAATGAATTGGGAAGTACTATTTTTTCTTCTTTATTTAAAAAAGGAAATCTTATTTTGATTTTTAAATTTTTAGATGAACAAACTAATTTGATTGAAGATTTTAAAGTGATTTTAAAATGTCCGAAACTTCCTTTTATTACTGCTTTATTTCGAGTATTCTTTTATCGTCAAAAATAGATCATCTCTTAAATATTAAAGTTTTATCTCTGAATCTAAAAGATATTATGTGTTTTGTTTTTCATACAAAAAGACTTATTGTTTTATTATAATGGCTTTTTGGGGATGTCGAGAAATATACTCTTAGTTAGATTTGTTAGTCTTAAAAATATATCGACTTTCTACGATAATGAATTAACAAATCTAAAAAATGGGTATTTCAAAGCAATTAGAATTTGATGATGAGACAGAAATAATAGGCAAAATCTGTAAAGCACTTGGGCATCCTATACGAATTCAGATTATGACGCTTTTATGGAAAAAAGACAGCAGAACCTGTGGAGAAATTGTTGATTTGATTCCGTTAGCGCAGTCCACTATATCCAAACATTTACTGGAGTTGAAAAAAGCGAATTTGGTAAACATTCAAAATGAAGGTAAAAAGAGCATTTATTCTGTTGAAAGAAATAATATTCAGATACTTAAAAAATATTTCAGCAGTTATCTTTCCACCATTGAAATGGCTGAGCAAAAAAAATCAACAGTTCTTAGAACTCATAATGTCGTTGGGAAAAATCATCATTTAAAACAATACAATTATCAGTTTTCTCATAAAAAATAAGAAATCATTGTGTTTTTAGTGTTTATTTAGAATATAGTAGAAAAGGAGTTTTTAACGGTGTTAAGATTTTATATGGAACTATAACAAAACTTTATACTTCAAATTAACGAGTTGCGGGTAAACTTCGTAACTTTGCAGTTCAAAAGTAAAATTTAAAAGACAAGAATATGTATCCACTAGACATGGTAAAACCAATGGAAGCTGAATTAACAGCTGCTGGTTTTCAAGATTTACATAGTGCTGAAGCTGTTGAGAATGCTATCAAAGCTGAAGGTACCACTTTAGTTGTTGTAAACTCTGTTTGCGGGTGTGCTGCAAGAAATGCACGTCCAGGAGCAAAAATGAGTTTGGAAGGAGCTAAAAAACCAGATCACCTTGTAACAGTTTTTGCTGGTGTTGACAAAGAAGCAGTTGATGCTGCAAGACAACACATGTTCCCTTTTCCTCCATCATCGCCATCTATGGCTTTGTTCAAAAACGGAGAATTGGTTCACATGTTAGAGCGTCACCACATCGAAGGCCGTCCAGCTGAATTAATCGCTGAGAATTTGCAAGATGCGTTTAACGAGTTTTGTTAATTTCTAAGTTGCTAAGGTTCTGAGATACTAAGATTCTAAGTTTTTAGGTTCAAAGTGTCAAAGATATATAGGTACAAAGATTTAAAAAGGGTTGTTTCAATTTTTGAAACAACCCTTTTTTATTTTACATACATGTTCCGTAGGAACATCTCATTGGTAGAAAAAATTATATTGTTGTCATTAGTTTACGTTCCGTAGGAACGTCTGGTTTTGACATCGTTTTTAACGAATCCAATAATATCAAACGTTCCTACGGAACGTAAATGGGGCGATTGCGATTTTTTTTTCTACCGATGAAACATTCCTTCGGAATGATAACGTGATATAAAAAAAGAGGTAACGCTAAGCTTTTATTAAGTGCTGAGAAACCTTTGAACCTTTGTTTCTCTGTCACTTTGTCCCTCAAAAAAACTAATTCCACCCTCCGCCAAGTGCTTTATACAACTGAACCATAGAGCTCAATTGTTTCTGAGTTAACTGCGAAAGGCTTAATTGCGCTTCAAATAATGATCTTTGTGCGTCCAGAACTTCCAGATACGAAACATAACCGTTATAATATCTGGCATTAGATAAATCATAGTTTTTTTGTGCTGCCACGACTTGTCTGTTTCGGGCAGTCCATTCTTCTTTGAACATAGCGGTGTTTTGAAGCGAGTTTTCTACTTCTGCTATGGCGGTTAAATACGTTTTCTGAAAGTTGAATTTCATTTCTTCAGCTAATTTCCTGTTGTAATCCACACGACGTTTGTTTTTTCCGAAGTTGAAAATTGGTCCGGTAATTCCGCCGCCGACATTTTGGATATAAGAACCATCATTAAATAAATCATTAATCATAATGTTGGTAAAACCTGCGATTGCAGAAATATTAAATGATGGATATCGCATCGCCTGCGCAACACCAATTCTTTCAAAAGCCGCTTTATATAAATATTCCTGACGTTTTACATCGGGTCTGTTTTCTAACAAAGCAGAAGGAACCGAAGTTGGAAATTCAGTGAGAATTAATAATTCGCTGTTGGTTTTTCCTCTCGGAATTGCTTGCGGCACTTGTCCAATCAAAACAGAAATGGCATTTTCTAAAGCCGTAATCTGTCTTTTGATTAACGGAATATTGGCTTCGGCAATCGCAACTTGCTGTTCGATTTGTACTTTATCCAATTCGGCGACATAACCACTTATAAAACGGTCATTGATAATGTCGTATGCTTTTTGTCTGGTTTCTAAAGTATGAATGGTGATTTCCAATTGATTGTCAAAATCGCGTAATTCGAAATAAGAAATGGCAATATTGCTTACGATCGTAGACAGAACAACTTTTCTCGCTTCATCGGTTGCTAGAAGTTCATTTTGCAGTGCGACTTTCTGATGACGGTATTTTCCCCAAAAATCCAATTCCCAGGACATATTGGCCAATACCGCTGAAGGCCACTGGAAAGTTTCGGCACTATTAACCTGACCAGAATATTGAAAAGACGGATACAAATCGGCTTTTGCCATTCCGAGGTTCGCCTGTACTTGTTCTAAGCGGGCAATGGCAATTTTAAGATCGTAATTATTCTGAATTCCTTTTTCAATCAAGCCTATTAAGACATCATCGTTAAATAGCGATGACCATTTTATAGTCGTAACTGATTTTGTAGTATCAGCAGGCTGATTGCTGTATCGAAACGAATCTGCCTGAGGCTGTTCTGGTTGGGCATATTTTGGTCCGACCATACATCCGTAGGGGAAAACAGCTATCAAAAAGAGTGCTAAAAGTATCTTTAGAGTTTTCATTGTTCGTCTGTTTTAGGTTCATCGGTTTCCTCGGTTTTTTTCTTTCCGAATGTTTCAATAAAAACAAATAAGACGGGAATCAAACAAACACCTAGAATGGTCGCCACGAGCATTCCGCTGAATACGGTCATTCCCATAACTTTTCGGGCTTGAGCTCCAGCACCAGTTGCAGTTAGCAACGGAACAACTCCCAAAATGAAAGCAAAAGCCGTCATCAAAATAGGACGGAAACGCAGTTTTGCAGCATACAAAGCGGCATCTTTTGCAGGCATTCCTTTTTCGTATTCTTCTTTGGCAAATTCCACAATCAGAATCGCATTTTTTGCTGCCAGTCCAATCAGCATGACCAATCCGATTTGGGCAAAAACATTATTTACATAATCGGGACTCAACAATCTACAGATGTATAAACCAAGAAAAGCGCCAAAAACAGCAAAAGGTGTTCCGAGTAAAACACTGAAAGGCAGTTTCCAGCTTTCGTATTGCGCGGCGAGTATTAAAAACACAAAAAGTAATGCCATTAGGAAAACGGTATTTCCTTTTCCTTCGGCTTGTTTTTCCTGATAACTCATATTGGCCCATTCGTAACCCATACCTGCGGGCAGCACTTTTTCAGCAGTTTCCTGTAAAGCAGTCATGGCTTGCGCCGAAGTAAATCCGGGAGCGGGAGTTCCTCCAATTTCGGCTGCACGGTACAAATTGAAACGAGTCGTAAACTCGGGACCGCTTACTTTTCGAATTGTTGCAATACTCGTAATCGGAATCATTTTGTTGTCTTTGCTTCGAACAAATATCTTATTGATGTCTTCGGGATTTACCGTATAACTCGGATCAGCCTGAAGCAGTACGATATACTGTCGCCCAAATTTATTGAATTCATTAATATATTGTCCTCCTAAACTGGCTCCAATGGCAAGATTGACATCAGATAAAGAAAGATTGAGTTCCGTAACTTTTTCCCGATCGATGTCCAGACTAATCTGCGGTACATTTGGATTAAATGTCGTTCGAATCGTTCCAATTTCAGGTCTCTTTTTGGCTTCGGCCATAAATTGCTGTGCGTTTGCAAAAAGATACTCTGGCGTATTACCTTCCCGATCCTGAAGCATCATCGAGAATCCGGCGGCATTTCCAATTCCGGTAATAGGCGGAGGGCCAAAAGCAAAGACTGTTGCTTCGGGAATTCCGAAAACCACTTTTCCGTTGACTTCTTTTAAAATCTGAAAAACATCTTGTTCGCGTTCTTTCCATTCTTTTAAGGCCACAAAGAAAAATCCGTTGTTGGTTGCCACCGAGTTTTTGATTAAACTGAATCCGGCAACCGAAGTATAATATTCAACACCCTGATTCTGCGATAAAATATGTTCTACTTTCTGAATGACTTTTCCTGTTCTTTCTAAAGATGAAGCGCCGGGAAGTTCAATATTCACAAACATATATCCCTGATCCTCTTCGGGTACAAAACCGCCCGGAATTCTTCCTCCAAGCAAAATAATTGCCCCAACAACTATTCCGATAAAGATTAAGCTTCGGGCAGTTTTTTTAATTAGAAAACCAGAAAATCCGGTGTATCTATTTGTGAAAGCGCCAAATTTTTTATTGAACCATTCAAAGAATTTTCCGAGCCAGCCTTTTGCTTCCTGATTCGGTTTTAGTAAAAGAGAACATAAAGCCGGACTTAAAGTTAATGCACTTAAGGCAGAGAAAATCACAGATATAGCAATCGTAATAGCAAACTGCTGATATAATCTTCCTGTAATTCCGGGCGTTAAAGCTACCGGAATAAATACGGCTGTCAATACAATCGCAATGGCAATTACAGGCCCAGAAACTTCTTTCATCGCCTGATTGGTAGCTTCCCGAGGCGACATTCCCTGTTCGATATGATGCATTACGGCCTCAACCACCACAATGGCATCGTCGACGACAATTCCAATCGCAAGAACCAATCCTAAAAGAGAAAGTACATTGATGGAAAATCCAAGTAACGGGAAAAGCATAAAAACCCCAATTAACGAAACGGGAACTGTTAGAAGCGGAATTAAAGTCGCGCGCCAGTTTTGGAGAAAGATAAAAACTACGATGATTACCAGAATAATGGCTTCGACCAAAGTGTGCATGATTTCGTTGATACCTTCAGAAATGGCGAGAGTCGTGTCTAATGAAACACGGTATTTTAAATCCTGTGGAAATCTTTTGCTGAGTCTTTCAATCGTATTTTTTACATTTTCGGCAACTTCCAATGCATTGGAACCCGGCATTTGTTTGATTCCGATTGTTCCTGCAGGGTTTCCGTTTAATTTGGCAATCGAAGCATAACTTTCGGTTCCTAATGTTACGGTTCCGATATCTTTTAAACGAACCTGCTGATTACTGATATTCGATTTCAAAATGATATTTTCAAAATCTTCCGGATTGACCAAACGGTCTTTCAGCATTACATTATAGGTAAACTCATTGTTTTCGGTTGCCGGTGGCGCACCAAATTTTCCTCCTGGCGCAATCGCATTTTGATCCTGAATCGATCGTATAATATCGGGAACAGTCAGATTGTATTTCGCCATGATATCGGGCTTGACCCAAATTCGCATTGCATAATTACTTCCTCCATAAAGCGTAACTTCTCCAACTCCCTTAATACGGGCCAAAGCATCTACAATATTGATATTAGCATAATTGGTCAGAAAGTTTCCGTTGAAGGTTTTGTTGGGAGAATACAAGGACAAAATGAGCATCGGCATTGAGAGCGACTTTTTCGTGGTAACTCCTGTAGTTTTTACATCATTTGGAAGTTTGTTGGTCGCTTCGTTAACTCGGTTCTGGGTTAGCATGGTAGCATTATCCAGATCGGTTCCCATATCAAACGTAATATTTAACGTCATACTCCCATCACCTGTGTTTGTGGACTGCATGTAAAGCATATTTTCAACTCCGTTTACTTTTTGCTCGATTGGCGTGGCAACGGCCTGCTCCACATTTAAGGCATTTGCACCACGATAACTCGTTGAAACTTGTACCAACGGAGGTGCAATTTCTGGATATTGGGCAATAGGAGTCGAAAGGACAGAAAGACCTCCAATTAAAACAATGAAAATGGAGAGAACAATAGCAACGATTGGTCTGCGTACAAAGAAATTATCCATAATCTAGTTGTTTAGAGATGATGCAATCTGCTTTTTATCTTTGTCGGCTACATAAGGAACTGGAACAACAGTTGATCCGGGTTGGATAAACTGATTGCCAATAATAGCGACTTTTTCGTCGGGTTTTAAACCTTTGGTAATAATCCAGTCGACGCCAATTTTTTGTCCGACTTCCACCATTCGGGTTTGAATAGTATTTTTAGCATCGATAATTGAAACCTGAAAAAGCCCTTGAATTTCGGTAACAGCTTTTTGAGGAACTACTATTGCATCTTTTTGAGTTCGCAGTAAAACACGAACTTTTGCAAATTGTCCAGATCGTAAAGTGCCGTCTGGATTGGGAAACTGCGCTTCAATAGTTACAGTTCCGGTTGTAGGATCTATTTTGGTATCGGAGAAATTGAGACTTCCCTTGTACGGATGGGTACTTCCGTCAGAAAGTATTAAAGCGAGATCAGTAATACGTTCTCCGGCTTTGACCTGCTTTTGATATCGTAAATAATCAGATTCACTGACTGTAAATTGCACTCTGACTTTTTCTAGTTTGGAAACGGTATTGAGTTTCGCATCATTTCCAATTCGGGTAATATAATCACCTAATCGCGCATTCGAAAGTCCGATGACACCATCGATTGGAGATCGAATATCACAGTAACTTCTTTCTATCTGTTGGTTTCTTAAACTGGCTTGAACACTGTTTAAGTTTGATCGCGCCGCTTTGTCTTTGGCTACAGCCGCATCCAGCTCACGTTTACTGACTGCATTCATATCAGCAAGCGGACGGATTCTTTTTAATTCTTCTTCGGCATTTACCAAATTACTTTGAGCGCCCGCAACTTGTCCGCGAACCTGCTCTACTTTGGTATCATATTCTAACGGGTCGATGGTATACAAAAGCTGGCCTTTTTTGACTCTCTGGCCTTCTTTAAAATGAATTCCGGTGAGAATACCATCAACTCTTGCGATTAATTCAATGTCTAAATCTCCAAAAGTCTGTCCTGCAAAATCTTTATAAATGGGGACATCTTCACTTTTGACTGTAACAAAAGGAGCCTGCATCGGCGGTGGTGCCTTGGGTTGTTCTTTTTTGCAGGAAGTAAATAAAGTTAAAAGAAAGAAGAGGGGAAGGATTGGTTTTGGTAGTTTTAAAGCATTCATAATCATAAATGTTAAAATTGTACCACATAAATTTAATGAAATTTTTATAACAATCTGAAAAACAGTGTATTTTTTTATAATGCAACTTTGTTGCTGTTTAAGAATTTGATTTAACAGCTAAATTTATACGAGCTTACATCTCTTATATGGTTTCAAAAATCAGCAGTTTTTATTGTTTTTAAAATTGAAAAGAAAGCCTTACCTTTGCGCCCGAATTTATTCCATTTATAGATTCGTAATTCATTTATTCTTAACTTAAAAATGTTTATAGCATGCAACTGTATAACACTTTAAGCGCAGAAGAAAGAGCCATCATGATCGATGATGCCGGTAAACAACGACTAACGTTGTCTTTCTATGCGTATGCCAAAATTCAAGATCCACAAAAATTTCGTAACGATTTATTTCTTGCCTGGAATGCATTAGATGCATTGGGAAGGATTTATGTTGCCCATGAAGGAATTAATGCTCAGATGAGTGTTCCTGCCGAAAATTTTGAAGCTTTTAGAGAAACCCTCGAAGCTTATGATTTCATGAAAGGCATACGATTGAATGTTGCTGTAGAACAAGACGATCATTCCTTTTTAAAATTGACTATCAAAGTGCGTCACAAAATCGTTGCTGACGGTTTAAACGATGATACTTTTGATGTTACCAATATTGGCGTTCACTTAAAAGCCAAAGAATTCAACGAAATCCTTGATGATCCAAACACGATTGTAGTAGATTTTAGAAATCATTACGAAAGTGAAGTGGGGCATTTTAAAGGTGCTATTACTCCAGATGTTGAAACTTTTAGAGAAAGTTTACCAATTATCAACGAACAACTTAAAGATCACAAAGACGATAAAAATCTGGTAATGTATTGTACTGGAGGTATTCGTTGTGAAAAAGCGAGTGCATATTTCAAACACCAAGGTTTCAAAAACGTTTATCAATTAGAAGGCGGAATCATTAATTACGCTAAACAATTGAAAGAAGAAGGTTTAGAAAGCAAATTCATTGGTAAAAACTTCGTGTTTGATAATCGTCTGGGCGAAAGAATTACAGATGATATTATTTCTCAATGTCACCAGTGCGGAAAACCTTGCGATAATCATACAAACTGTGAGAATGATGGTTGTCATTTGTTATTCATTCAGTGTGATGATTGTAAAGCGGCAATGGAAAACTGCTGTTCAACAGAATGTCTTGAAATAATTCACATGCCATTGGTTGACCAAGTTCGTTTGAGAACTGGAAAACAAGTTGGAAATAAAGTATTCAGAAAAGGAAAATCTGAAAACCTAAAATTCAAACATTCAGGGGAATTGCCAGAAACGGCTTTGGCTACAGCACAAAAGCAAGCTGATATTCGTCAGAAAATAAAAGTAAAAAAAGTACTTCTTGGAAAAGCGGAACATTATTATGTAAAAGCACAAGTGGGACAATTTACTATTGAAAACCAAGAGTTAAACAGCGGAGATAAAATCTTAATTTCTGGCCCGACTACAGGAGATCAGGAAATGGTTTTGAATAGAATCATTGTTAATGGTGCAGAAACTCAAACTGCTAAAATTGGTGATAAAGTTACTTTTGAGGTTCCATTCCGTATTCGTTTGTCAGATAAATTGTATAAAATTGTAAATTAGCATAATTTTTATGCTAATTTATTTATGCCACAATCGTTTACTAAATTATGGATTCACGTTATTTGGGCAACCAAAAATCGTCAGGAATTAATTGATTATTCAATTGAAAAAAATTTGTATGATTTTATTTGGCAGGAGCTAACTGAACTTGGATTTCCCATTAGAATCATTAATGGAATGCCAGATCATGTGCATGTTTTATTTTTACAAAACCCGCAAAAATCAATTACAGATATTGTAAAGCAAATAAAAGGAAGTTCTTCTCATTTTATAAATAGAGGAGAATTTATCCTTGAAAAATTTGCGTGGCAAACTGGCTTTGCGGCCTTTTCTGTTAGTGAATCTCAGTTAGATGTTGTTTACAATTACATTAAAAATCAAAAGGAACATCATCTTAAGAAAAATACGCAAGATGAATTTGATGGATTTATAAAACGACATGGGTTGGAGGACAAATAATTGCTGGGCTTAACGATGTATTTCTGTGGTTACAACCGCATGGGCGCAATGAATGTCGACTACGAAACGTTCCCTGTGGTTGAAACCACGGGCTATATTTACAAACAGTACGCAAAGAAAAACATACGCAAAGAAAACATAGCCTGCGGTTTCAACCGCAGGAACACAACGTATGTCCGCGATGATTATTCATTTCGCAGGATTGAATCCGCTACGTTTCCCGTGGTTGAAACCACGGGCTATATTTGACAAAGCATACGCAAAGAAAAACATAGCCTGCGGTTTCAACCGCAGAACACAACGTACATCCGCGAAGATTATTTATTTCGCAGGATTAAATCGAAATGCTCAACGATACGTTTCCCGTGGTTGAAACCACGGGCTATATTTACAAACAGTACGCAAAGAAAAACATACGCAAAGAAAAACATAGCCTGCGGTTTCAACCGCGGGAACGCAACGGATTTCCTCAACTATTATGCATCTTGCAGGATTAAATCGAAATGCTCAACGAAACGTTTCCCGTGGTTGAAACCACGGGCTATATTTGACAAAGCATACGCAAAGAAAAACATAGCCTGCGGTTTCAACCGCGGGAACGCAACGGATTTCCTCAACTATTATGCATCTTGCAGGATTAAATCGAAATGCTCAACGATACGTTTCCCGTGGTTGAAGCCACGGGCTATATTTGAAAAAACATGCGCAAAGAAAAACATAGCCTGCGGTTTCAACCGCAGGAACACAACGGATATCGACAACAATAATTTTATACCACTACAAATAATTTTTAAAATATAAACTATGATATAAATCATAGGAATCTAATCTACCCTCACATTATTTTTGTCAATTGTTAGATGACTGATTGAAAAATCATTTCATTGAAATAATAGAATCAAAAATGACACTTACCAACAAAATTGAACTCATGTCTCCAGCTGGAGACTTTGAGTCGCTTCAGGCTGCTTTAGACAATGGCTGTGATTCCATATATTTTGGAGTTGAACAGCTTAATATGCGAGCACGTTCGACGGTGAATTTTACGATTGATGATTTAAAAGAAATTGCCTGTCGATGCGGAGCCAAAAATGTTCGAAGTTATCTTACTTTAAACACGATTATTTACGATCACGATTTGTCAGTCGTAAAAACATTATTAACGAAAGCCAAAGAAGCAAATATTACAGCTGTAATTGCATCGGATCAGGCAGTAATTGCAATGGCAAAATCAATTGGAATAGAAGTTCATATTTCAACGCAATTGAATGTAACGAATATCGAAACTATAAAATTCTACAGTTTATTTGCTGATACAATGGTTTTAAGCCGAGAATTAAGCTTGCGTCAGGTAAAGAACATTACAGATCAAATCGAAAAAGAACAGATCAAAGGGCCAAACGGAAATTTAGTCGAAATCGAAATTTTTGGCCATGGTGCTTTGTGTATGGCGGTTTCGGGAAAATGTTATTTGAGTTTACATTCACATAATTCTTCTGCCAATCGGGGTGCGTGCAAACAAAATTGTAGAAAAAAATATACCGTTATTGATCAGGAAACGGGTTTCGAAATCGAACTGGATAACGAATACATGATGTCGCCAAAAGATTTGTGTACAATCGATTTCTTAGATCAGGTTATCGATTCAGGGATTAAAGTTTTAAAAATCGAAGGGAGAGGCCGTGCTCCTGAATATGTAGCAACAGTAACCAGAACCTATCGTGAAGCTATTGATGCGTATTATGATGACACTTTTTCAAAAGAAAAAACCAAAGATTGGATGAAAGCTTTAGAAACGGTTTACAATCGTGGATTTTGGTCGGGTTATTATCTAGGTCAGGAATTAGGAGAATGGAGTGATATTCCTGGATCTGCAGCGACGCAGAAAAAGGTTTATGTGGGTAAAGGAACGCATTATTTTCCAAAAGCTGAGGTAGGTCAGTTTAAGATTGAAGCTTATGATATTAAAATCGGAGATAAAATCTTAGTCACAGGTCCAAGTACAGGAGCTCAGGAAATGATTATTGACGAAATGTTTGTGAATGATGTTGCAGGAGAAAAAGCAACAAAAGGCGATGATTGCAGTATCAAATTACCATTCAGAATCAGAATGTCTGATAAACTATATAAAATTGTTGAGGCGTAATGGTTATTGTTACTTTACAAAGAGATAAATGCATTGGTTGTAATTACTGTGTAGAAATGGATCCCGTACATTTTCAAATGTCAAAAAAAGATGGAAAATCAGTTTTGATTCATTCTGTAAATGCTAAAGGTTTTTTCACTTTAAAATCTCCCAATCATGCTATTGCGGAAAGTTGTGAATTGGCAGCAAAAGCTTGTCCGGTGAAGATTATCACGGTTAAAGAGACATTGGGTAATTAGTAAAAAATATAGATTCTTCTAGTTAGACCTAACAGGTTTTAAAAACCCGTTAGGTCTTATCGCATAAATAAAAGATATACTACAACTAATTTATAATTGGAGCGTTTTAGAATTAATCTTTTATAACATTACTAAATTTATTTTTAACCAATTTCTCTAAAGTTCCCGTTTTATTCATTCCCTGCCAATCAGATATTTTTCCGTTGACATTAATTTTGATACCGACTCCATCTGAAGTTTCATAAACCAGATATTTTATGCTTCCACTGTTAAATTCAAGTTCGTAACCCGAATTTTGTTTTTTAAATTTAAAGATGGCTTTACTGGCTTTTTCAGGACTGGACGGATGAGCAAAAGAAATAAATTTATACTCGTCGTTTTGTTGAAAAGCATAATATAAAATAGTATCTATTTTAAACAACAATATACGCCCTTTGCCATTTTTGGTATCAAAAGCAAGTATTTTGTCCGGATCTAAATTTGGTTCGTAAATAGATAAAGAATTGAAAGAAACCCATTTGCTGTTTTCTAATTTCTTACCTGTTATTTTAGAGAAGGGGCCTTGGGTAAATCCATCTTCTTCAAAGCTGGAAATCATTTTAGCCTCTTTACCCGAGACGCTGTAATGCTCACAACCATGACAAGCTGCACCGCAGGTACTCGATGTAATAATACGTTTGTTTTTTGCATCGATATCAAACGAACCGCCACGCATACAATTAGCATCATTATAAACATCGCTAATACTTTGACTAACTGTAAATGTGTTTTCGGTATTAATAAAAATATGAGATGATGCCCTTGGATAATAACAGCCGTCATCATCATTAATTTGTGTTTCATGAATAATGATATCAGGTTTGCCATCAAAATTTACATCGCCTAGAATTCGAATGTTCTTCTGAGAAATACTTTTGAATGTAACTGTTTTTGCTGTTTTTAGTGTTTCTGGTTTAGAAAGTTCCTTTGAACCAAATTCGAGTACTGTTTTTTTACTTTCGTTTTCAGTAAGCTTATAATATTCTTTTGTTTGGGAGTCAGATTTTTGCTGAATAAAATACAAAGTATAACCTTTCATGAAATCATTAATAAGATAGGCTTTCTGTGCATTTGCAGAAGCTATTGAAAGAATTATAAAAAGTGAAATAATTTTAAATTTCATAAATTTTAGTATTACTGATTGCCCAAAGAGGTTGGTTCAGATGATCTTTTATAGGTTAAAGTCTTTTCGGTACTCCAGGAAATTACAAGTACATCATCTTTAGGTTTTTTCATTATTCCGATGTGTACTTTTTCTGGAGTGTAGACCAAAATCGTGTCGTTTTTGAATTGGCAATTATATACATCGCCAGTTTTGTCATTGCTGAAATACTTCGAATTGAATTCTATTTTGTTGAAAGTTCCATTTGTTTTAGATTCCCATTTTCCATAACAATCAGATAGGATAAAAGGTTTTTTAACTTCTCCTAATATTAAATTCAAACTATTTTCTCGGGAAAACTCATCTAATTTTACAGCTGAGTTTTGGTTTACTTTTTCAAAGAATGTCTTTTTGTTATAGGTTTTAATGATTTTGTGATTAGTGTCGAGCACCGAAATTTTGAAATTTTCAGGAAAACCAACCAAACGGTCAAATTGCCATAATGGTATTGCAACCCATTTGGATTCATGTACATTAAGAACTAATGGATCGATAAGGCTTATTTTTTTTCGATTGCTCCAATTTTCATTTGTGTTTTTTACAATTTCAATAGAATCAGAAGGTTGGAAACCAGGAGATATTTTTCTTTCATGCCTTTCGTCTAAAATTTCCCGAACATTGTTTATACCATCTAAAATCTGTTGTTTCTTATAAAATGCTATCTCTTTTTCAGAATATTTAAAATCAATATGGACAATCACTTTTTTGTTGGTTTCGTTGCTTAGATTCAATACCAAAAATTCGCACTCAATACTTGTGCAAGGTTCTCTTTTTTGTGTAGTTGCCACAAATGAAAAACAAGAAAGCAGTACAATCAACTGTAAAAATAGGGGATGTAGTTTTAAAACATAAGACTCTTTTTTTAATATTTGAAATGAAAGAAAAACACTTACAAGCGCCATATTATCTGAGAAATCGACTATTCTTGATGCTCCAATAAAATGTACAAATGTTTCTGAAAAGGGACTTTTCCAAAAGACAAAAAACAGGAAAGTACCCAAGTGAATTTCTTTAACTCTTTTGGGGAAAATAACGCTCCAAAAAAATGGAAAAGCAAATAAACCCGCAAAATCAGACAGTTTCCCGGTAATGAAATTATGAAAAATGGTTTTAAAGAACCAATCGTTAAGAATAAGAATGATCAAAGAGATAATAAAAACAGGTTGTCCTAGTCTGGTTAAGTTTCTGGTCATTTAATTCTGATTTTTGAGGTAAATATTCACTTTTATCCGTCATTCAATTTTAATGCCTTATTTGCATATTTTGTCAAATTTTAAAAGCAAATCCTTATTGAAATCAATTGCAATTAAACTATCATTAGCGGTGTTATATTCAAAAAGTTCTCTTTTAGAAGGATCAAATACATAACGTGCAATTGTAGGCATTCGATCCGGATAAGTTTCATGAAGGCTTAAATCATACGTTTCAGAATAGCTCCATGACTTGTCGATTTTAGGATTCGGGCTTCCTTCAACAGTAATTCCAATAGAAGTCCCGCCGTTTTTAACAACAGCTTCGTACAAACCTTTTGTTCCTTCAATATACGAAGGGGCAGTGGTTAGGATTTCTAAGACAACATCAACGCAAGTTATCGAATCGGCAGGTTTTTCTGTTTGTTCCGATTTTGAACTATCCTTTACAGTAATTTCTTTATTGACAACAGGTTCTGCAACTTTTGCTTTTTCGTTTTTATTACAGGAAAAGAGCGTAATAATTAGGATTAAAAGAGGTAATTTGTTTTTCATTTTGAGGTTTTAGTTGGTATTAATCTCCTGAGACATCCAGTTCATCGAAATCGCTGATGTCGGATAATCTAAGAAGTTTGTTTGGAGAAAGTTTTGTTTCGGTTTTTTCAAAAACTTCTTCGCCTACATCAGCATCATCATTTGTATTTTGATTGACAATCTTTTTTCGGGTCAGGAAATTGATGCTGGTCTCAGCAAGTGTAACAGGGCCTCGATTACTGCTGGCGTCATAACCTATGAGTTCAAAATCATTGTTTTGATATCTGAAAGTATATTCCCAATAGCCGTATCTGCCATGTCGGTAGGCAATATATAGTTTACCATTTTTTATTTCGAGGTCAAGTTCCGGGGCATAATAAACGCCTCCTTCTTCATTTTCAGACGAAAAACAATCATAGTTTTTAACCGCTAGTTCGTAGCCGTCATTTTTATTGATTAAAGCTATAATTCCTCTGCGATTTCGGTCCAATTTACCACGATATTCGTCCGTAATGACTTTGCTTTTATCAGTACCTTTAATAATTAGAATATAATCTTCTAATCCGTCTTTATTAAAATCGCCTGTAATGGTGTCAAAAGGAACATATCCTTTCGGAATAAAGTCTTCAGGTCTTTTCTTTATTTCTGCTGAAGCCGTATCTCCTTCAAAGACTTCTTCAACGGTTGGGATTTCTGAAACCTGAACAGATTCGGTTTTTTCTTTGGTTTTGTTACAACTTGAAAACCCAATTAGAATTAGAACGAAAACAGTTAGCAGTAGATTTTTATTCATCGTTTTATATTTTATAAAATGTAATAACTCGATAGTTTGTAAAATTTTGAACGTTTAAAGATCCGAAAATTTAGATAGTTTAAAATTATATTTTTATTCAACATCTTTTCTGTCATTGCAGTTTTTTATGGCAAACTTTCCGTTTTTGTAGGTTGCTTTTCCTGTTGTGGTTTTGCCGGTATTGGTATCGTGGCATTTACCATAAAAAAGGGTTTTGTTTTTGTAATCAAAAGTTATTGTTCTTACGGGTAATGACTGATGTTCAGGATCTGAGTTCGGGGGATTTTCTATTTCTGTGAAATTACAAACCGTAAGTTTTAATCTGTTTTCAAAAGCTTTTTTCTGTTTGTATTGACCGCCGTTTGATTGATAAACATAGGCATAATTACAGGAAAAGACCAAATCGTCTCTTTGCTCGATTAGTAAAAATTCGTTATTGTTCAAAGTATGAATCTGAGTAAAGTACTCGTGCCATTTGTTGTTTTTTAATATAATCTTATACCCCTTAATTTTATTGTTTCCTTTTATGGTCTTGGTTATATAATTAAAATGATAAAACGGGCTGGCATAAGTATATAGAATGAAGTTTTTATCTTCTGATTTTTGAATTTTTAAGCAAAAGGCACTTGTATTACATTTTCGCTGGAGTTCTTTTGTCGGAAATTGTGCCATTTTAGAATTGGTAATTAATGCTTCAAATTCTTTTTCGAAATCCAGGTGTAAAATACTGTCGTTTCCGGCAGATGTTGTCGCCTTTTCTTCATATTCACTCAGTGTTTTAAAAAATTTCCTGCTATAAGATTCCTGTGCCGACAAAGGAACTTTTGTAAACACCTTGCTTAATAAATGTTTTTCATCTGGTTTTTGAAAGGTGCCGTCTTCTTTTTCAATTGTCGGACATGTTTTAAAGATCAGCTTACCGTTTTTTACCGTCATTTCAACATAGTCGTTTTCATGAGTCTTTGCCGGAATTACCAATTTATTTTCCTGAAGATAGGCTTTTAAAATATGCGGAGGCGCTTCGCCGGTGCCAATATCTATGAAGGTGGCATAGTCTTTATCTTTTTCAAATTTTATTTCGACTGTGTTGGTGTAATACTTCCTTACAATTATCCATTTTCCTTCAAAAAGTGTTTTGATGTTTTCAGGAATTGAATGGGTTTGAGCAAAAGAAAATCCGATTGAACAAACAAATGAGAATATTGTGAAAAGGGATTTCATTAATTTTTTGGTTTTTGAGATTCAATAATAACTTATTTGATAAGAGTACAATAAGTTCACGAGCAAGATGCTCGCGCCAGCTGGGGCACAGCATTCGCCTTATTTTTGAAGATTTATTTTATAATATATTGGTAGGTTGTAATGATTTCTTTAGTATCTCTTTTCTCCTTTTTTTGAATAGGATAACCATCGTTGTTATATTCATAAGTATAAGTAATTATGTTTTTTACATCATTGCTATTGCAATCGTAAATTGTTTCTTTGATGATGTTGTTTTTTTGAGGGATTGTTCTCGGATCATTACCGGTAATATTGATAAAAGGAGAATGTTTATTATCATATTCAAAGTTCGTTTTTGTACACTTTCCATTTTTATATGATCTTTCTGTTTTGAGGTTATCATCACTATCATATTCATTAGATACAGATGTTAGTTTATCAGCTTGCATTTCTGCAACCAAACCGGAGCTGTTTAATTTTAATTTATAATTTTTCGGAAGGGAATACTTGTTATTACCGGTTGAAAAAATCTTAATTTCCTGATTGCTGTAAACTAAAGAATCCTGAGTATTAAAATAATTGTATTCTTTAAAAATATGCTTCTTTTTAATAAGCTTGTTGTTTTTATCATAACTATTATAAACAGTTGATATTCCTAGTTGAACTTCTGTTATTCTGTTTAAAGAATCGTATTTGTATTTTATAATTTCTTCCTGCTTTGCTTCCGGGTCTTTTATAGTCATCTGAGATAGTAAATATGTTGGATGTAAAATATGGCTAGTGAGAGGATGCTTTTTTATTATTGAAGATTCATCATTTTTACAATAAGTAAAAAAAACAGTAGTAAAATATTCAAATAAATTTTATTCATTTTTAAACTTTTTTGAGCATTAATAAGTTAGATCTTTATTGCTGTAGAATTATATATTAAAAAAATCAGATAGCGCAAATTCGCAATCCATGCTCGTTCCAATTAGTAAATCTTATTTGTTCTCACAGTTTTTATTTTTTTCTCTCTTTCAATTTGTCGATATACTTTACGTGCACGGATTGCAAATCCGCGCTATCGGGTTACAAAAACCGTCTTCACCTTTCAACATTTTCACTCGCCCGAAACTATCCACTTGCCTTTCCCAAATCAAAGAACCTTCTTCATTATAACCTTGAATAGGTGTACCTAAATGGTCTGCTAAAACAGCCGCTCCATTTACGAAGCGGCTGTTTTTGTTTTTGGAGCCATCATTAACTTTGATACATTACCCCAACGATGGCAAAAAATATTACTGCTAATCTCTTTTTACTTTTGCTAACATTCTAAAATACTTCTCACACTCTTTCATTATCCACTTCTTTTTTGTAGAAGTAAACAATGCCATAATTTCTCGCTCCACACTTGGTTCTTTCATAATTCGTAACGCTTCTAAAGTCGCGAGTTGTACAGCATCATCATGAAGAAATTTTCTTAAAAGATCGACATATTTTTTATTTCCAAATTCACTTAGTATCAAAATAAAAGCTACTCTACCATAACCATATTGTTTACGATCTGCAACTAATGCAACTTTATCTAAAAGATCATTAACCTCTCTTTTTCTTTTTTGTTCCGATAAACAACGTCTTATAGTTTCACCTAAAAGCCATATACTATTCTCATATTGATGCCTTGGTAATTCATTTTTTTCGTTAGCATTTATAATTTCAATTTCATTTATGTACCAATAAGAACAAAGATTATCAATTAATTTAATCAGTGTAGGATCATCTACTAGCAATCGAGCCTTATTATTGGTCATCAAACTTTTAAGCTGTACGCTTAAAAAAGTTATATCATTATTATCCACATCCTGTCGTTTTGGGTCTGTTTAAGTCTTTTCTTACGATTTCAATTGGACTATTGGGATCATTATGCATTTGCTGTAACCCGATAGCGCGAATTTGCAATCCGGGCCCGTTCCAATTAGCAAATCTTATTTATTCTCACAGTTTTTGTTTTTTCTCTCTTTTGCTTTGTAGATATACTTTATGGGCACGGATTGCAAATCCGCGCTATCGTTGTGGAAATATATCTGCGCGATCGGGTTGGAAATAATCCACAATTTCATAAGCTATCCAAGACAATTCATAGCCCTTTATGTGAGGCTTAAATATTTTCTTCTCTACTATTTCAAATTTTGTCATCTTTTCAGTTATTGTATGAAACCCGCTCCCCGAAAATCTTCCCGAACAATCAACTGCTATTTTTTGAATGCACAGCAATTACTTAATTTTTGAAGGTTTATTTTTTAAGAACGCTTCATAGAGTGGGCTCATCATACGCATCACCTAATTTTATAAATTCTGGTTGCAACCAATACCAATGTTTTCCTTTATTGCTATACAGATTGTATAATAAGTCTGTAAAATTTTTAGCCACGATTGCAGAGTCGCCTTCTAAACTATGTGTTTCATAAAAACTGTCATAGCATTGCCCGAAGCGTTCTTTGGTTAAATCTACACTTATGTATTGACTGAGTTGTTCGGTTTCTGCAATTAAGTACCATTCATTCGATACATGGTCTTCAATTTCTTCCCACATAACATCATCAGGCGGATACAATCTCTTGTTTGTAGGTATAAAATCTTTTCGTCCAACAATATTTATCCCGAACGAACGCTCTTCAAAAAGCCGGATACCATCTGTTAATTCAAAAAATTCTTTTAAGTCTTCGGGAATATTTGCAGGCATGGCAATATCGTGGTTAGCCGGCCTTACATTGCAATTTTTATCTTGCTTAATCATCTCAATAAGTTCGGTTATTTTCATGGTCTGTATTATTTCAATTTATAATCGTTTGTACCCGATAGCGCGGATTTGCAACCCGTGCCCGTTCCAATTAGCAAATCTTATTTATTCTCATAGTTTTTATTTTTTCTCTCTTTCACTTTGTAGATATACTTTACGTGCACGGATTACTTCGACAGTTCGCTATCGCTCGGGTGCAAATCCTTGCTATCGGGTTTTTATTAATGTAAACTATTGAAGAAAACAAAAGTTCCCATACCAACAATAAATGCTGAGATTAATAATAGAAGAAGACTTGATTGAGCAAGTTTATTTTGTTTCAAAATATAAAAGCTTATTGTTTCTACTAATAAATAAAATAACCAAGCTCCAAAAAAATAGTAGCTACCATAAAAAGCGCCTAACATCCCACTTCTTCCCTCAAATATATATAATAGCAAAACAATTAACAGAATGGCAACTATCAGCACTGCTATTCTTATAATAGAGTGTTTGGTTGTATCAACCTTAACTTTGGCTTTTTTGTTTGTAAGGTGTATCAGATAAATAATTACAATGATTATTAAAGGTATTATCATTTTTTATAAATTAAAATTTTATAAACTAAATTAGACTTTGACCGGCATACCGCTACACGAAAGAATTAGCTACGCTGAATCTTTGATTTCGGGATCAGGCTTTGCATTCCGGAAGAAAATCGAAGCACAATAGTTTATATTATCACTAAAGTTCTAATTAGCATCATCTTCTTCACTCAATTGTTTTTCTAGTTGCTCAACAGAAGGTAATTGACTCTGAAGCTTTTCGGGCAGGGCCTGCGTAAGCAGATACTCACTAATGCCAATAGGTTTGTTGATGTCTCTCAATGCATATTCTGCTTCTATTTTGTCTTTATGTTTGCATAGAATAAGACCAATGGAAGGATTGTCTGACGAATGCTTTAGTTGACTATCTACAGCAGAAAGATAGAAATTAAGTTTCCCTGCATATTCAGGTTTAAACTTTCCTGACTTCAATTCAACAACAACAAAACATCTTAACCGCAAATGATAAAACAACAGGTCTATATAGTATTCATTATCACTAACCACCAGTTGATACTGTTTTCCCACAAAAGCAAATCCTTTTCCTAATTCTATTAAAAACTGCATGATATGTTGCATCATTGCCTTTTCTATATCGCGTTCATGAACATCATTTTCTAATCCCATAAAATCAAAATTGTATGGGTTTTTTAATGTTTCCTCGGCTAATTTGGATTGAAGCTCAGGAAGCGTTTGCTTAAAATTTGTAATAGATTTTCCCTTAGTTTCGTAATAACTGTTCTTTATAGCAAGTTCCAAATTATCCCTGCTCCAGCCGTTTTCCAATATCGCTTTACAATAAAAAACAGCTTGTTCTACTTCCTTTATTTTAGAGATAATTAGCCTGTTATGTCCCCACGGAATTTGTGCCACAACCTGTGGCACAAATTCGAAACGTTGACTGTAAAATAAATACCATTGGCGAATTGCATACAAGTTCCTTCTTGAAAATCCGTTAATGTTTGGAAAACTAAGACGCAAATCAATCGAAAGTTGTTCTAAAACAGCATCGCCCCAATCAGATTCTTTTTGCTTTTGAAGAATATCAGACGCTAGTTCCCAATAGAGCTTTATCAGTTGAGTATTGGCACTCACAGCTATTTTTAGCTGTGCGTTTTTAATCTTATGCTTTATCCCTTCAAGCCACTTTCGGTAATTTTTATCGATTAAATTCATATTGCTATTTTATACTATTGTCATTTTGGCAAACATTATACACCGCTACCAAACCCTTTCGTGTGGTGCGTTCCAGCTTAATGCCTCAGGATTATAACATTTACACTTTCTACTCATTTCAATATATTAATTCTTTATAAAAAAACAGACTTTGACCGGCATACCGCCACATGAAAGGATTTGTGCGGAAGATGGGAAAGTTTACCCCAATAACATACCAATTAGACACATTGCAACTATTGTTAGTATTAATGGAATAAACGTTACAGTGCAAATAAAAGTTCCTCGTTTGAAAGTTGGCCAGGTTGAGAGATTGTCTGGCTTAAATACTATAAAATTGACTATGATTGGTACCATGATTGGCAAAATTAATAGTCTTCCATTTCCGCTATAATTAACATGTCGCAATATGAGATATAAAATATATCCCGAAAATATAATTGAACATCCAGAAATTATAATCTTAATTGCTAAATTATTTTTATAGTTCATTAGCTCGGGTTTTTCTAAATTCCTGCCAGCGTTAGGAGCCTGATCCTCAACTCAGCGAATTTTTATTAAAATGTAATCACTTTATTATCAGATAAAAATATCAAAATCGAAAAATGAAAAATGCTTCTAAAAGTTATTACTCTGTCAAAATAAGTCTTAATAAGGTAAAGAATTGAAATTGGGGAGTTTACTTAAAGGCTTAATCGAAAGATTGTTTTAGCTGTTTTGTAAATCTACAATTGGGATTAAGTCTAAATAGGTAAACTTTTCAGGACACGACATCTTTGCGTTCACGAGCAAGATGCTCGCACCAGCTGGGGAGACTTCGCACAGTAATCTCTCAATTTTTGAACGTTTGTTTTTTTTAAGAACACTTTGTATAACTGAGTTTGTCGTTCATCGAAACATCAATCTTTTTTTTCTTGGTATTCTAAAAAATTATTAGCAACATCACGTATCTCTTGCTGTATTTCTGTGTTTTTACTTATAGATTTTAATATTTCAATTAATATTGTTGCTTTTTCATTTTCGCTTCCATTTATTATACGATGTAATAGCCAAATGGTATGAATTGTTGGTTTTTCTGCCACAGACTGTTTTACTAGATTTATGTAGTCTTGTTGCTTTTCGGTATAAAAATTTTCTATAAAATGTGTAAATGGTCCTGGTGTGCCGAATTCTACTAATGGATTTTCTTCCATTAATTTAAGAATACTCTCAACTGCTTCAAAACCTATTTTGTCTGCCTCCATTTGGTCTGTAACTTCATACTGTAAGCAAATAAATTCAGTTTCATCTAAATCTTCTTTGTTCTTTTTAATAAAATCTTTTATTGGTTGTAAATATTTTTCCATAATTTCTTCTCGTTTAAATAATTTTTAGAAGCTGAATCTGATAGCTGAATCTGATAGCGCGGATTTGCAATCCGTGCCCGTTCCAATTAGCAAATCTTATTTATTCTCATAGTTTTTTTTTTCTCTCTTTCACTTTGTCGATATACTTTATGGACACGGATTGCAAATCCGCGCTATCGAGTTTGCAATCCGTGCCCGTTCCAATTAGTAAATCTTTTTTATTCTCACAGTTTTTATTTTTTTCTCTCTCTCACTTTGTCGAATACTTTACGGGCACGGATTGCAAATCCGCGCTATCGGGTGGTGCGGGAGTTAATCATCTCATTTATAATAATCCTTTTCCTGGCAATTATCTTCTGCCTGTTTCATGATATTTTCAAAAGTATGCCCCTGTGCATAAATAGTCATCCATTCAATTCCATTGTTTGCCGGTAAACAAATTGCAATAAAGCCTTGTGCTGATGCTTCTCTGCATTTTTTTGTTGCAGACGGTGTATTTCCGGAATTTGGCGTTTCTGTCAAACTTGGCCTGTAAGTATGTTTAAAGATTTTTGCAAAATCCACCTGTCCTTCTTTAAGTATAAAAACAATAGAACCACGTTTCCGAGTGCAGGCATTCCACAAATACTCATTTCCCAAAATGCATTCTTTTGTTTTGTCGAATTTAAACTTGCCTTTGTCTTTTATCAATACCTCTATCTCCTCCAGTTTAATAGGAGCTTGCATTTTACCATAAAGAAAAAATTCTTCTTTTGTTCCGCGATATACAAAAGTATCTATTGAGTTTTCTAACAATGGGCGAATAACCAATTCGTGTGCAGGCATTACACTTTTTTCATCGTAGTGATGCCTGATTTCGCCTATTAGATTTACGTTTAATGGTTTAAAGAAATCGTCTTTCATCAACTTTATTTTTTTATTATTGTCCGTAAAATTTCAAATACTATGAAGCAAAGTCAGAAAACATCCCGATCGTGCAAATTTGCAATCCGTGCCCGTTCCAATTAGTAAATCTTATTTATTCTCATAGTTTTTATTTTTTTCTCTCTTTCACTTTGTCGATATACTTTACGTGCACGGATTGCAAATCCGCGCTATCGGGGTGCAGTTATCCAGCTTTGTATCCTTTGGGATAATATATTATAAACCAATTCTTGTTTCTCGTTTTTATTACGAAGTCAGGAAACATTCACACAGCAATTATGAATATGTATGTCAGTGGTAATTTTATTTCTCGTGATATTTGTATCCAATTTTCTCAACAGATTTTTCTACTTTTTGTTTGTCTGCAATTTTGTGCAGAAAGATTACATATTCGTCCGATTGTGTATCAATAAATCCCATTTGGATGCCTTTATTTCTCAAAGGTTTGTCGAAGTCTTCAAATACATTGTCAAATGAAACAGTGGCTCTTTCTTCATAATCTTCTTGTTTTGGCAAGTCAATAGTCAAACCATAATTGTCTTTCAATGATGAATTTATTCTCCATTTTAAATCATTAATCGATGCTTTCCAATCTAGCGACATTATAAAATGGATTTTGTTTTTGTCTAAATATTCTATTACATAATTCAGGGTTGTCATATAATCATCATCTGCCGAAAAGTCTTTTACTGTTTTAAAGAAGTCAAAAAGTTTTTGTTGGTTTTCTGTCGCTACACATAAATCCGTTAATTCTACATAACCTTCTTTTTCTATTTTTTTCAAATCCGGTAATGATGCTATATATTCATCGTATGTCATTTCTACTTTCTCTTCCTGAATAATATCGGGTATCTGTTTGATGATTTTCTTTGGTTTTTCAAACCATTTAGTTCCTGTTAAAACATCTTTGCACCAAATATATAAAACAAGCCCTCCAACTATCCAAGCCCAGTATTTTACATTTAAGTTGTATGTAAAACCAATGATAATGATTAGAATTATCAGTATTAACAGCATTACAAAATATAGTTTAGATTTCATTGTTAATTGTTTAATAAGGTTTGTGTTAGGCTTAACGTTTGAGGTGGCATTTAAAACTCTGTCTGTCCCGTTCCACAAAGTTTTCTATAAAACTAAAAATAGTATTTAGCAGTTTGATGCTGTACGAAGTCAGGAAACTTCGCACAGCAATCTCTTAATTTTTGAATGTTTTTCTTTTTAAAGAATACTTTGTGGAGTAGGTTGCTGGGATTTTTTTAAGTCCGCAACGTTTCTATAAACTTAACCATTCATCTTCCTTAATAGAACCCGAAATTATATCTACATATGTTTTATATTCTGGTGGAATTGGGCGATTAAATATTAAATCTTTTAGAGGGTCGATATTTTTTTTCATTTTGTAACATAGATACAATCGTTCGTTTAATTCGCCATAAATTCTGATATTGGTTAGTTGATACTTATCAATTGTTTCTGCATCATTCAATGGAATTTCCTTTACTAAAACCTCGTCTATTACACCACTGATATGCGGACGAACCCGCTGGTCTTCTGTAGGTTTCCACCAAAGATTTTTTTTTACTAATGAGCCCCCGGATTTTGTTCCTAGCAGGAGAATTGTTTTTTCTTCTTCAGTTCCTTTCCAAACGATGATATTTCTGCTACCAAGCGCAAAATGATTTATCCATATATCAGAGTCTTCTCTTTCTGTATCCGATTTTATTTTTTTCATTTCCAAAATATTCGATTTTCTTAGAAATTGCCGAGTTATTGCAGTTGTAAATAACGTTTCTATTTCATTTACATCATTTATTGACCATGAGTCACACTGCTCACCAAACTGGTTATAAAATCTTAAAAATGGTTCTTTTAGCATTTGTGCCAATACAAATGTTCCTTTGCGTGTTTCGATGCTAACTATTTTTCCTGTTTTCCAAATTACTCTTGCCATAATTATTTTCTTTTTTATATCTTCCCGAACAAACAAATGTTATTTTTAGAATGTACAGCAATCTCTTAATTTTTTTGAATTTTTCTTTTTTTAAGAAGACTTTGTAGAGTGGGAGACTAATTTATATTTCTCATTTTGAAACAAGAAAAGCTCTTTATGTAAATAATCTTTCTGTGGCCGTAAACACCACTTCTTTAAATCTTGTGTTAAAAACTTCTATGGTATATCCTTTGGCAATGCATTCGAACATATTATCGTGAAAGGTAAAAATATAATGCTTTAAGGTTTTCCAATATTCAGGATAATAACCGGTATGTATCGAGTTTATTTTTTCAAGTTCGGCTATCCACGAAGAATGTACTACTTGGTGGGCTTTGTAGGCTTCCATTCCGTGTTCGTATAACGGATGTCCTTCTATTACCTCATCATTTGGACTGCCAAATTTATGACTTATAGCATGTTCAAATGAAACCAATGCAACAGGGTTTGATACCTCTTTTTGTTGCTTACGTAGAGCAAGGTAATAAATAAGAAAAAGGTTGAGTCCATCGCTCACAATATGTGGCATAGGTGCACCAATATCCCAGGCATATTGCCAGTTCTCTATTAAAACGGCTGTTTCTTCATTTCTCAGTAAAGATAATTTCCGTTTTAGTAATCGTTGTTGTTTCCATAAATCTAATTGCTCTTCAAACAAAGCTTTCTTTTCGTAAAGTTCTTTTTGCTTTTGTTCATTTTCTGCCAATTGTTGCAGTACAGAGTTTATTTCTTCCATAATATAGTATAGATGTAAAAGTTTAGTTTTATGCTATAAGAAATTCCCCGAAAGTCCACTTCGTAACGACAATGATAGGCAAGAACAAGTTTGTGGTATTGGAGCGGGTACGAAGCGGAGAAACTTCGCACAGCAATTGCTTAATTTTTGAAGGTATATTTTTTTAAGAACACTTCTCATAGAACAGGGAAGTTTGTAACAGCTCACCATTTTGTAACGTTAAACATAATATAGGCCACAAAAAAGAAAATAAGCCCAACAACTACAGCAAGTATGCGTGCTATAGTTCGGCCAAAATAGGCGCTTATGCCACCAATACCACGAAAGGTGCCACTTGGTGCATAGAGCCAGTCCCAATTTTGAACAGCGCCCACAATCATCATTACGCCCAATGAGAGCGGTATAAGAGCCATTACTTTGGGATGTTCTCTAAAGTAGACATGTATTTTATCGAAAATATCTTCTGCCATGTTTTGAATAATCTGCTCATTATCAGGTAAAAATATCAAAAGGTGAAAATGAAAATAGCTTCTAAAAGCCATCTCTCTATCAAAATAAGGTTTATAAGAAATCTATTTTAGGGTTTAATGTAAAATAGATGTGGTTTTTGTCAGAATTACACAGGTATATGTTACAATGGCATATTTGTGCACTGCATATGAATAGCTTTTTCCCATTCCATATTGAAATAAATTTTAGAGATTTCTACAGCAGAGATTCTCTCTTTATATGATTGATAATTATAATCTTCAATGTAAAATTTGTCAGGATTTAAAAATGTTTCTCTTTCAAAATCATTTGAAGCTATTTTTATTACGCTATCTTTATAAAACTCTATTTTTTTCTCTTCAAAACCATTTTCGTTAATTTCAATGAAAACCAAGAAAGGTTCTTCAATAAATTCATGTGTCCAGTTTATTTTATAATATTTCATCTTCATTGTTTTAAGTACGCTTTATTGTTGCAGATTGAATATTTTATAGTATCTCTAAACTCTCTTCCAGGTATTCTAAATATATTTTGGCGTCTTACTTTTTAATGAAAAAGATTAAGTACAGTTAATCTTTTTGTATGAGATATTTAATTGAAAATATTCTCCGGCATCTGCAAGAATTAAAAAAGCAATAAATTAACAATATACAAAGTTAAGCTGTTGATTATATGATGATTATGCTTTAAGGACAAATAAATAATAAAATAGGACAAAATGTAAATTAAAGCGGTTATGCAGAAAATATTGTTTTGCCTTTCTGAGACTGACTTGTAGGTTCTGTTTAATTGACAGAATAAGCATTAATTAATCAAAAGGTTTGGTGTTAGTATATCTAAAAAAAGGAATCATATTGAACTTGTTTTTGTTCAATATGATTCCTTTTTAGTTTATTCTCTCGAAAAGAGACTTTTACTTTTTAAAGAAAACTTTAAATGCCAATTTTAGCATTAATATTGTGTTTTTCAGCGTATGCCTTTGCTTCGTTCATCAACTTTGTAAACTTGCTGTCTATATCGTTTTGAGTTGAGGTATCAAAATCGGTTATGGCTTTCTCGATTTGTTCTGGAGAAGCTTTTTCATCTTTCATTTTAGCAATTGGTAAATAACCTTCTTTTTGTTTGGCGATTGCATAAGTAAACAAATCTTTTGATGCCTGAAGAAATTCTTTATTGTCATCGTCTTCGGCTATATCTTTAATAGTTTGAAATCGGGTTTCCAGATTGCTTATATCATACTTGAAAGCATCGTAATAAGAAGAAGGAATCATCTTTTTTTGGCCTTCATCATAAACTTGTGCTTCCGATTGTAGTTTTTCATTTATCTCTTTACTGCCAAAACGAGACAACAGGTTGGCATTTAACGCTGCAATTTCAAATGTTTTTTCAGGCGAAAGGTTGGTACAGGAGGAAGAGACTAAACTTCCGATGGTTAATACTAAGAATAGGATTGTGGTATTTAAGATTTTTTTCATTTTGTATTATTTATCCTTTTAAGATTTTATTTTTCACTTTCAAACTCTTCCGAAGTTAAAATGTAGGTTTCTGAAAGTATTTTCAGGTTTAATAAAGGTTTATTTTGTTTTTCGAAATGCTCATTTCAGTTTTCTTTCATCTATTCAAAATAGGACAAGCTGTCTTTTGCATTGTCGATAATGTTTTGCGGGTATTTTGTATTTACAGAAATACTCTTCATTATCTCCAGATATTTTTGATGTTCAGCATTATTGTCATCATTTATAAGACGATGCAATAAGCCTAACGTATATTCTGTTGGTTTACGTTCAATAGACTGTAAAAGCAGTTCTTCGTATCCGTTTTTATAATAATTTTCCATAAAACTGCCTAACGGGCCTGGCCCACCATAATCTATATCCGGACTACGTTCAATAAGTTCAAAAATGGGTTCTATTGCGTTGAAATTATCTTCCATCGCTTCCAATTCGTCACGTATTTCGTAAGCAGGATCTATAAATTCATATTTATCTCCCGTTTCGTATGCTTTTTGAATGTATTGTTCAAGATTGGTAATGATTGTTTTAATTTGGTCTGTCATATTTTATTGTTTTTAATCCGTTGGGTGTAATTCATGTTTTTTTATTCAACACATAGAAACATAGATTTTATTTTAAAAAAGGGATTAAAAAGAAACCAGTTTCTAACACATAGCCAACTATGTTTGTTTGAATAAAGTGAAACGCCTTTGTAGATATCCTAAATCTATGTTTCTATGTGTTTGAATTAATTGAACCCAACGAGTTGTTTTTATTTTTATCCTTTTAAGATTTTACTTTTTTCCGCATCAAATTCCTCTGAAGTCAAAATTCCGGCATCCAAAAGCTCTTTTAAGTCCAGTAAAGCTTTCTTTTTTGCTTCCATAGCATTTCCAGCATCGGATTTTGGTTCTTCAACTTTAGAAGTTTGAATTGGCGTAATAGTTGTTCCGGAAGGAGCATATTTCAAAATTAACTCTGTAATTTCATTAAAACCTTTTACATTCGAATAATCAATTGCTTTTTGCTCTTTTACGTTTACGATTGAAGCATCGGCTTTATTGTCCAGTAAATATTTAACCACATCTTTCTTTCCGTTTGCGGCGCTGTAATGTAAAGGCGTATTTCCTGATTCGTCCTGGATATTGATATTGGCTCCGGCTTCAATAAGTAATTTAACCATGCTGAGGTTTCCTTTTTTGGTAGCAACATGAAGCAGACTTTCTCCGCCGTACGTATAACTGCTGTTTAATGTAAAGCTGGATTCATTCGAAATATTAGAAGCGCTTACCACCCAATCCAAATAATCATTCATTGACGAAGTATCGCCAGCAACAGGTTTGCTATAGTTTACATCAACACCATTTTCTAAAAACAAGGCTACAATTTCCTTTTGATTGTTCGCGCAGGCGTACCAAATTGGAGAATAACCGTTGTTGTTTGACGTAAATACATCGGCACCTCTTTCGACCAATAATTTAGCCAGCATTCGGTTGGTTTCGTAACAAGCAATCAAAAGCGCATTTTCACCAGAATGATTTACGTGATTGATGTCGGCTCCGTTATCCAAAAGCAACGTAACCATAGGGATCGATTTGGTGTAACAAGCATAAAGTAATGGTGTATTTCCTTGTTTATCGGTCGCATTTATATCAGCTCCTTTGTCTAAAAGCAGTTGAATAATTTCTCGGCTTAATCTTGCTGAAGCTAGTAAAAGTGGTGTTTCGCCATTGTTATTCAGTAGATTTACATCGATTCCTGCTTCAAGCAACTTTGTTGCAATTTCAACTTGAGCTGTCTGTACGGTCAAGTGTAACAGGCTGTTACCGTTTTTATCGTTGATTTCAATTTTCGCTCCGTTATCCAAAAGATATAAAGCAGTTTGTTTTTGTTTTTGAAGACAAGCAAAGAACAAAGGCGTTTCTCCTGCATGATCTTCATAATCGATATCGGCACCGTCTTCAACTAATATTTTTACAATATCCAGATAACCTCTGTGTGCGGCATAATGAAGAGCGGTTCTTCCTCTTTCATCCGTATATTTTACATCTACTTCTTTGTTTTGAAGTAACAATTCAGCTATTTTTCGGTTGCCGTTTTCACAGGCAATTATAAATGACATTGACATAGAATCTTCGTTTTATATAAATTAAATCAGTTGGGTATAATATTTAAACACATAGAAACATAGTTTATTGAAGCTTAAAAGAAGGCGTTTCACTTGCATAAATTCACATAGCTTTTCTATGTGTGAGAAACTAGTTTCTTTCTAACTTCTTTATATTCAAAAACAAAAATCTATGTTTCTATGTGTTTGTTTTTTTTCTCGCAGATTTTGAATTTTTTTAATCCTTTAATCTGTGGCTTAAACTTTTTTTAACAATGGATAAGTTTAGGCTTTCATTAAAAGCTCAACAGTTTTTATTTTCAAATTATCTCCCGAAGCAAGTGTAAGCGCAGTTTCGTCTTTATCGTTGGTAATATCTTTATCGGCACCATTTTCGAGAAGCAGTTTTACTTTTCTGTAAATTTCTTTGGCAGCTTCTGCATCATAATTTACATTGAAAGCACAAACTTTGTGTAAAATGGTATTTCCCTGATTATCCTGTTCGTTCACATCAATTGACCCGCTGTCTAATGCTGATTTTAGGATGCCCGATTTTTTCTCAGCAATATAATCGATACCCGATTTTGGATTTCCGTAATAAGTAGCACAGTGATTTAAGTCGGCACCATCTGATAATAATCGTTGTAATGAGTTTAAATCGTACTCAGAATCAGACATCATTCGGATAAATTCAGTCAGTAAAGTTCTTCCGTCTTTATTGATGCTATTGAAATCAGCAGATGATGATTCGGCCAAAAGTTCATACATCGGAATAGAAAACTGCTCGCCGACCGCATAATAAAAAGAACTGTTTTCCTGATTGTCTTTTTCATTTGGATCTGCTCCATTTTCTAATAACATCGGAATGTATTCTTTTTTATGTCTTTTAATGGCGTACATCAATGGCGTTGTACCAACTACATTTTTCTCATTGATGTCAACTCCGTTTTCAAGAAGTATTTTAATATATGCTGTGCCTTTTTCAGCATTCAAAGAATAATTATTTACGATTTTATGGATTAGATTTTCCTGTGAATTGCTTTTGTAATTGGCATTACAGCCGAAATCTTCTATTAAAATTTTGATGACTTCCGGAACGGCTTCTTTCTCGATGCAGTATCCCAATAACGTCTGATCGCTGATTTCGTCATTCACATTATCGACTTTTGACATGATTTCTTTGAAGAAAGAAAGAGATGCATCATCATTTTTGATATTTCTGGAAAGAGGATTGAATATCGATTTGTCAAAACTATCCAATTCGTAGATATCCGTTTCAATAAAACCGGCTTTTATGAATCTTTCGATAAAATCAATTTCTTTGGCTTCGATTATTTTGGCGGCGATTTGAGAGAAATTATTTTGAAGGTATTGTTCGTTAAAAGTTTCTCTGTTATTTAGGCATTCTCTGGCCTCATCAAATTTTCCCTGAAAAAGGAAATTTTCAATCTGGTTTTGTGTTTGCATTTGAAATATATTTAAAAATGATGATAAATTTTGACTGCAGTTTGATCTGTGATTATTGACTTCATAAATGATGCTGTAAGATAAAACATAAAATTTATAAATATATTTCAGAATAAAAAGTAAAAATGACGTTTTAAGGCTTAAAAGTGACAGAATAGGGTTTTTGATTTTCAAATCAGGTTAAAAACAGGAATGCTGAAATGATAAAAAGACAAAAGCCATTTCAATTTTGAAATGGCTTTTGTCTTTTATGATGCAATATTTACATTGTATCATTGTATTCTTGTTCATCAATGCATTCTGTCGGGTCTGTCGGATTATAGTAAACTATTATTTTCTCACCAGTTTCTTTTCCCATAGTAGTGTTATCGAAGATTTTTACGGTTTGTAATTTATCGTCTTTGTCTTTAAACTGAACTACCCAAATAGTATTTTTTTTAATAGCACTTCCTCTTAATTCTTTGGTTACAATTGTTCCCTCGGCTTGTATGTAAGTTTCGTATTTTTTTCTGGTTTCATTATGGGTAAATGTTTCCGGCCCAAATTTGTACATCCAAAAAGCTCCTACACCTGCTAAGGCTACAAGAACTAAAAAAATTATTTTTGCTGCTTTACTTTGCATAATTTGTTTGTTTTAATTGATTTTTATTTATGAATAGTTACGTTATCTAAGTAATAGGTGTTGTTTATGTAAATTAATGTTCCACTAAATTTGAGTTTTCCAGTTGGCAATTCCTGATAATCATCGGTACAGAATTTTAATGTTTCATTTGAAAAATTTTCATATGCCAAAACAACATTTCTTTCTTTTTCTCCAAAAAGCAATACCTTGTCTCCTCCAAATTCCAAGTTTGCCTCTATTAGTTTTTCGCCTTTACAACCTTGTTCTGTTCTAATCTCCATTTTGTTCTTTTCTCCTAATCTTACATTGGCAAACATGCCACAAAACGCAGGATAACCTTCTATTTCCACTAGTTTCCCATTCCAGGATTGATCCTTTTCCAGTGATTTAATTTGTTCTAAAGTAAGTAACTGACCCTGTTTAGAAGGTTTACCTTCTTTTGCACAACTGACAAACAGGACTAGTATAATAAAAGCTGATTCAACTTTAAATAAGTTCATTCTTTTTAATTTTGAATCTCAAAAGTATTTAAAGAATCGATAAGAAAACCAGACCATTAAGGCATATAAATGATACAATAAGGCAAAAGTTAAAAGGCTTTTCTTTATTTAACAACCCTTTAGAACTAATCTATAAATAGCCAAATAAAAAAAATACTATCTTTACCGATCAAACGTTTATGAACTTAAGCCACATTCTGGTGGCACTACATATATAATTATGGCATGTACAAGTTGTTCAACCTCAGATGGTGGCGCACCAAAAGGTTGTAAAAATAATGGGACTTGCGGCACCGATAGCTGCAATAAATTGACGGTTTTTGACTGGCTTTCGAACATGAGTCCGTCTAATGGAGAGGCAATTTTTGATTGTGTTGAGGTTCGTTTTAAAAACGGACGCAAGGAATTTTTTAGAAATTCAGAGAAATTAACTTTAAGTATTGGCGATATTGTAGCAACTGTTGCATCGCCAGGACATGATATTGGAATTGTTACTTTGACAGGAGAATTGGTTAAAATTCAAATGAAGAAAAAAGGAGTTAATCCGGATAGTAATGAAGTGCCAAAAATTTACAGAAAAGCATCTCAAAAAGATATTGATATCTGGTCTGTAGCACGTGATCGTGAGGAACCAATGAAAGTTCGTGCACGTGAATTGGCAATTCAGCACAAACTGGAAATGAAAATTTCGGATATCGAATTTCAGGGAGACGGTTCTAAAGCAACATTTTACTACACAGCAAATGATCGTGTCGATTTTAGAATGCTGATTAAAGATTTTGCTAAAGAATTCAGTACCAGAGTAGAGATGAAACAAGTTGGTTTCCGTCAGGAAGCGGCTCGTTTAGGCGGAGTTGGTTCTTGCGGACGTGAACTTTGCTGCTCGACCTGGCTGACCGATTTTAGAAGTGTAAATACTTCTGCGGCTCGTTATCAGCAGTTATCCTTGAATCCGCAAAAATTAGCAGGTCAATGTGGAAAATTAAAATGCTGTCTAAACTATGAATTAGATACGTACATGGACGCTTTAAAAGATTTTCCGGATTATGATACGAAACTGATCACAGAAAAAGGCGATGCAGTTTGTCAGAAACAAGATATTTTTAAAGGGCTGATGTGGTTTGCCTACACCAACAATTTTGCAAACTGGCATGTTTTAAAAATTGATCAGGTTAAAGAAATTATTGCAGAAAACAAGCAGAAAAATAAAGTTTCATCTTTAGAAGATTTTGCTCTTGAAGTGGTTGCAGAGCCTGAAAAAGATTTCAATAACGCAATGGGACAAGAGAGTCTGACTCGTTTTGACCAGCCAAAAAGAAAGAAAAAACCAAACCGTAAACGCAAACAAAATGCTGAAGCGGCTGGTGTTGCTGCGCCGGTAAAACCACAGCAGGAAAAAAATACAAATAACGCTAAACCATCAGGAAACAATAATCCGAATAATGGTAATAATGCGAATAAGCCTAACAACCCAAATAAGCAAAATCATAAGAAAAAGCATAATTCGAATAAAAACAATCCGAATAAGCAAAATTCAAATGATAATAAATCTGCTGAACCCAGAAAACCAATAACGAATACTAAAAATGAGAATAAAAAATAGCGGAATTCTTCTTTTGGCAGCTATTCTTCTTTTTTCTTGTGATAAAAAGAGGGTGTTTGATGAGTATAAATCTGTTGGAAGTGCCTGGCACAAAGACAGTATTGTAAGCTTTAATCTGCCGGTTTTAGATTCTACAAAAAAATACAATTTGTTTGTAAACATACGAGACAACAACAATTATCCGTTTAATAATTTATTCCTGATTGTTGCTATCGAAACGCCAAGCGGATTTACAAAAGTGGATACTTTAGAATACCAAATGGCTGCTCCGGATGGAACTTTATTAGGAAATGGATTTACTGATATCAAAGAAAGTAAGCTGTTTTATAAAGAAGATGTTAAGTTTAAAGGGAAATATCAGGTTCATATTAAACAAGCCGTTAGACAATCAGGAAAAATCCCTGGTGTTGAAGCTTTAGAAGGAATTACAGACGTTGGTTTTAGAATAGAACAAAAAGATTAGAAAAATAAGTATGGCTACTAAAAAAAACAATCAATCCAAAAGCGATAAGGATATAAATTATTATAAAAAGAAATTCTGGAGAGTATTTGCTTACTCTTTATTAGGGGTTTTAGCTTTCTTTTTATTTGCCTCTTGGGGTTTATTTGGGGCTATGCCTTCTTTTGAAGATTTAGAAAATCCGGATTCGAACCTTGCAACAGAAATTATTTCTTCTGACGGAGTGGTGTTGGGTAAATACTTCAAAACCAATAGATCACAGCTGAAATATTCTGATTTGCCTAAAAACTTGGTAGATGCTTTGGTTGCTACGGAAGATGCTCGTTTTTATGAACATTCGGGTATTGATGGTCGTGGAACTTTACGTGCTGCCTTTTCGTTGGGAACCAATGGAGGAGCTAGTACTCTAACGCAGCAGTTGGCAAAACAGTTATTTCATAAAGGAGGATCCAGCTTTTTACCTTTTAGAATCGTACAAAAGATAAAGGAATGGATTATTGCAATTCGTTTGGAACGACAGTATACCAAAAATGAGATTTTAGCAATGTACTGTAACGTTTATGATTTCGGAAATTATGCTGTTGGGGTAAGTTCGGCAGCTCAAACTTATTTTTCAAAAGACCCTAAAGATTTAACTATAGACGAATCGGCGATATTGGTTGGAATGTTTAATAATTCCTCTCTATATAATCCGTTACGAAACCCTGTTGGGGTTAAAAACCGTCGTGATGTAGTACTTGGTCAAATGGTAAAAGCAAAAATGATTACGGAGTCTCAAAAAGAAAAGTATAAAGCATTGCCAATTACTTTAAAATTTAAGTTAGAAAGCCACCGTGAAGGTATTGCTACTTATTTTAGAGAATATCTTCGTGATTATATGAAGAAATGGGTTGCAGAGAACAAAAAACCTGACGGATCTGATTATGATATTTACAAAGACGGACTTAAAATCTACACTACAATAGATTCCAGAATGCAAACTTATGCTGAAGAAGCTGTTGCAGCACATATGCAAAACCTTCAACAACAGTTTTACATTGATCAAAAAAACAATAAAAATGCGCCTTTTGTAAATATCACGCAGGCAGAAACTGACCGAATCATGATGCAGGCAATGAAAAACTCAGTTCGTTGGGCTCAGATGAAGGAAATGGATAAAAGCGAAGACGATATTATTGCTTCGTTTAAAGTGAAAACAAAAATGCGTGTCTTTACCTGGAAAGGAGAACGTGATACAACAATGACTCCAATGGATTCTATTCGTTACTACAAACACTTTTTACAATCCGGTTTAATGTCTATGGAACCTCAAACCGGAGCAATTAAGGCTTGGGTTGGAGGAATTAACTATAAATATTTCCAATACGATCACGTAGGACAGGGAGCAAGACAAGTTGGTTCTACTTTTAAGCCTTTCGTTTATGCAACAGCAATCGAAGAATTAAATATGTCTCCTTGCGATTCTATTTTGGATGGTCCGTTTATGATTCACAAAGGACGTCACCACGTAACGGAAGATTGGGAACCAAGAAACTCTGATTACAGATACAGAGGAATGGTTACTTTAAAACAAGCTCTGGCGGCTTCCATTAATACAGTTTCGGCTAAATTAATTGACAGAACAAGTCCGGAAGCAGTTGTTGAACTGACTAAAAAATTAGGAGTAAAAACAGAAATTCCGGTACAGCCTTCAATTGCCTTAGGAGCGGTTGACATTACGGTTGAAGATATGGTTGCAGCCTATAGTACATTTGCCAACCAGGGAGTTTATGTAAAACCGCAGTTTTTGAGCCGAATTGAGAATAAAAGCGGAGAGGTTATTTACGAACCGATTCCGGAATCTCATGACGTTTTAAATAAAGATATTGCCTTTGCTGTAATCAAATTACTTCAAGGGGTAACAGAAAGTGGCTCCGGTGTGCGTTTACGTACGCAGGGCGGTGGAAGTGGAGATAATCGCTGGACAGGATATCCATACATGTTTACAAACCCAATTGCAGGTAAAACGGGTACAACACAAAATCAATCGGATGGTTGGTTTATGGGAATGGTTCCGAACTTAGTAACCGGAGTTTGGGTTGGATGTGAAGATCGTTCGGCACGTTTCAAAAGTTTGACTTATGGACAAGGAGCTACTGCAGCTTTACCAGTTTGGGGTTACTACATGAAAAAATGTTACGCCGATAAAGATCTTCAGATTTCAAAATCTGAATTTGAACGTCCGGCAAATCTTTCAATAAAAGTAGATTGCTATCAAAGGCCAGCTATAGTAAAAGATACTACGCAAACCGAACAAAATACAGACGAATTTGAATTGTAACATTGTTGCAATAAAAGTATCTAACTATATTTCAATCCCTTTTACGACTCTTTTTAGAAGATTTGTAAAGGGATTTTTCTTTATGTTTTATTTTTACGAAATCGTTATAAATCCATCTAAAAATCTTATTTTTATCAAAAATATACAGTAATAAAGACCCTTTGTTATGATAACAAAAAAAGAAAATAACGTTCAGGATGCTATTAACGGAATTGAAAACGGCATGACCATCATGTTTGGCGGTTTCGGATTATGTGGTATTCCTGAAAACACAATTGCAGCTTTAGTAAATACTTCTATTTCAGATTTAACTTGTATTTCCAACAATGCGGGAGTTGATGATTTTGGTTTAGGATTGTTGCTGCAGAAAAAGCAGATCAAGAAAATGATTTCTTCTTATGTGGGAGAGAATGCCGAATTCGAACGTCAAATGCTTTCAGGAGAATTGGAAGTTGAATTGACTCCCCAAGGAACTCTTGCAGAACGTTGTCGTGCCGCGCAGGCTGGAATTCCGGCTTTCTTTACACCGGCAGGTTACGGAACAGAAGTCGCCGAAGGAAAAGAAGCACGTGAATTCAACGGGAAAATGCATATTATGGAAGAAGCTTTCAAAGCCGATTTTGCTATTGTGAAAGCATGGAAAGGAGATGAAGCAGGAAATTTAATCTTCAAAGGAACAGCCAGAAACTTCAATGCTTGCATGGCAGGCGCAGGAAAAATCACAATTGCCGAAGTGGAAGAATTGGTTCCCGTTGGTTCTTTAGATCCAAATCAGATTCATATTCCTGGAATTATGGTACAGCGTATCTTTCAGGGAGAGAAATTTGAAAAGAGAATTGAACAGCGAACCGTAAGAGCTAGAAATTAGATAATGAGAAAATGTTAATTTCAAAGTAGAACCGAAAATTATCTAATTATCAAATGGACTAAATTAACACATTAGAGATATGTTAACAAAAGAAGATATAGCAAAACGTATTGCAAAAGAGGTTAAGGACAGATACTTTGTAAATCTTGGAATTGGAATTCCAACCTTAGTTGCCAATTACGTCAGAGAAGATATAGCAGTCGAATTCCAAAGCGAAAACGGAGTTCTCGGAATGGGGCCTTTTCCCTTTGAAGGTGAAGAAGATGCCGATATTATTAATGCAGGAAAACAAACTATTACAACACTTCCGGGAGCCAGTTTCTTTGATTCTGCTTTTAGTTTTGGAATGATCCGAAGCCAGAAAGTCGATTTGACGATTCTGGGCGCAATGGAAGTTTCTGAAAACGGCGATATTGCCAATTGGAAAATTCCGGGTAAAATGGTAAAAGGAATGGGAGGCGCAATGGATTTGGTGGCTTCCGCCGAAAATATTATTGTGGCAATGATGCACGTGAACAAAGCAGGAGAATCAAAAATATTAAAAAGATGTACTTTGCCATTAACTGGAGTAGGATGCGTTAAAAAGGTCGTAACTGAGCTTGCAGTTCTCGAAGTAACGGAAAAGGGTTTTAAGCTCTTAGAACGAGCGCCAGGTGTCTCAGTGGAGCACATCATCGCCTCAACGGAAGCTGATTTGATTATTGAAGGAGAAATTCCCGAAATGACGATCTAGATTTTTTAACCGCAAGGTACACTAAGATTTACGAAGGGCACACAAAACAGGTATTAGTAATGTTATGGTCTCGCAAAGACGCAGAGCCACAAAGTAAAAAAATAAAAAAATGCTCAAACGAGCGTTTTTTTATTTTTGTTGAGATTTTAAAAAACATCTTTGCGACTTTGCGAGATTAAAAAATCTTGCGTGCTTTGCGTAAATCTTAGCGTACCTTGCGGTTAAACAACAAAATATTATAAATTAAAAGAAGCTCCTAAACTAAAAGTAGCCTGATTATTCAAATGATAAAAAGGATCATTGTTTGAACCATATTTTGCAATTGGAAATCCGATTTCTGTGAAAACACCAAATCCTTCAGTAAAGAAGTAACGACCTCCGACGTGTCCTCCAAAATTGTGTAAACCTAAGCTTAATCCAGGATAAACGTCTAATTGTTCAACTCCAATTACACTAGATAAGTTAGCGTTGATTCTTGCTTTTGCATCAAAACGATCACCAAAATCCGGTTCCGCATCATAATAAGCATTTGTACTTCCGTGGTAGTTACCGTTAAAATTATCAAAACCAAGTATATAGTTGGCAACAAAACCAAAAGAGAAGTTTTCTCCTAAACCAAAATCAACAGATCCCTGAATTCCGGAACCACCATCTTGTAAGTTAGCACCAACGTTTACTTTAACATCACCTTTACCTTTAAAAGCCTGTTGTGCATTGATGAATCCAAATGAAACTAAAAACAAGAGTGTAATAACCTTTTTCATAAATTTTAAATATTAATTATTTTGATTGGCAAAAATAAAGATTTAGGCAAACTAATTCCTACCTTTTTCGTTAAAATACAATTCGTTTAGTGGCTCGCTTTGCCAGTATTCCTTGGTGTTGATATCCAAAATGGTAAGCGGTCCCCTAAATGCTGCACCTGTATCGACGTTCCAGACGCAGGCTCTGTTTACCGGAATCGTTTCTCCAATTCTTGTAACAGGAGTATGTCCAATGTAAACTTCTTTATAAACGGTAAATCTCTTCGGATAGTTTACATCATCCTCTTTTAATTTTGGATCCAAAGAAAGAGCTGTTTCCCAAAGTGTTCTGTCCCAGTAAAATAGTTTAGAAAAATATTCCCATTTTACTCCATTTAAATTGGTAAATCCGGCATGAACAAACAAACGGTTTTGATCATCAAGATAGTAATCCTGAAGATTTTCCAGAAATTCAATATGAGTGCGTTTTTTTTCTTCAGAGATTTTAGCATAGCCTTCAACAGTAGCTTTACCGCCGTGTTTGTACCACATTTCTTCATCAAAATCATCGTGTCTCTCTTCAAGCCAGTCTAATGCCAGCTGATCGTGATTTCCTCTTATACAAATGCAGTTTTGTTTGCCTTTTAAATCGATCAAATAGTCGATTACTTCAACAGACTGACTCCAGCCGTCAACATAATCGCCCAAAAAAATTAGTGTATCTTCTGTGGTAACTTTGGCTCTTTCAATCACTTGTTCAAGTGCAAGTAATCCGCCATGAATGTCACCTATAACAAATGTTCGCATTATTTAATTTTTCGAGTAGAAGAACAAAAATAAGGAAAATGATTTGTTTAAAATCATTAAGTTGCTAATGTTTAAAGTATATGAAAAACAAATACACATATTAGTTTTGAAATGTAGTAAATATCTTTTAAAATTTTCGTTAAACATTCTATATTTGCTCAAAAATAAAAGCCCATGAAATTAAAAATTACTATTTTATTTGTACTGTCTGTTTTGATGATATCGTGTTCAAGTGAAGAAGATTCAAAATCGAAGCAGTTTACATTTTTAGACTTTGAGAAAGATGTTCTTCTTCCTTCCCCTAACAGCCAAAGCATCATCTTTTATTCATTTGATTTTGATGAAAATCTTGGCAAGTGGGAACTTAAGCTTACGGATAGCGAGAATAATGATGTTCCAGTTGTATTAACAAGTGCTGCAAAAACGAATTTTGCGTACAATGAAGGAAAAAATTATGTCCAGAAAGTTATAATTAGTGCTGCTCTAAAGATAGAAGGTGTTTATACTTTGGTCATTAAAAATAAAACTACTAACCAGATATATACAGATCGTTTTCTGGTAAATAGTGATGTTTTTGATCAATTAAAAACAGAAACTTGGGAATCTTATAATGTTTCACCAGATATTACACCAACAACAGTTTATGATTATTATTATTTTCATAACCTTAAGAATACTATTGGTAGTGAAATTAAAACAAATGGCATAGTTGGAATTGATTTAGAAGATAAAAAAACACTTCAAAAATATAGTTTAGATTTCTCTATAAACACATATACAAAAAAAGTTGAATTTATCATTCCAACAGGAGTACCAGCGGGGATTTATTTTGTTTCTGTACGATACAATACACTAACAAGCGCCTACTTTGTAAAAGATATTGTGGTACAAAAAGAGAAAAAGCCAGCTATCTTATCAATTAACAAAAATACTTTTAAAGGTGGGGAAACAATGGTTTTGAAAGGAAGTGATTTTAGATACAAAATGGATTTAAATTTGTTTTCTGCAACTGAATTTCGTCAATTTGAGTTACTTACAAGTTTGGTATTTCAAGATAAAAATGGAACAGGAGAGATTTATTTAAGCACATATAAAATGGACCCAACTTTTACATATATGAATGCTGAAGCGACCGAAATTAATTTTCCAATTCCAAAAAATACAGGAGAAACAGATTGGTTTTATTCAAACTTAAATGAAAAGATATATTTTGAAGGAACGGTTTCTGTTAAAACTGGTTCTTTCGTAAGTGAAGCTATTCCAATTAGAATAGATTATAAATAAAAATTTAAAATAAATTAGCAAAAGCTGCAGTATTCAAAACTGCAGCTTTTTTTGATTTTTTCTTATTAAAATTAAACGCTTAAAATTGATACTATTTGTAACTACTTGAGTTTTAATTTTACTGATTTCCAGTGTAAATTTGCAATATGTCCGAAACACCAACATATCGCAAAATCATTCACATTGATATGGATGCTTTTTACGCATCGGTAGAGCAGATGGATAATCCGGAATTAAGAGGAAAACCGGTTGCTGTTGGTGGTTCAGAAAATAGAGGAGTGGTTTCGGCAGCAAGTTATGAAGCTCGTAAATTTGGTGTTCGAAGTGCGATCAGCGGGGTTTTGGCTAAAAAATACTGTCCGGATATCATCTTTGTCCGCCCAAGATTTGATCGTTACAAAGAGATTTCATCTAAAATTCATAAAATTTTTCATGAATATACCGACTTAGTTGAACCTCTTTCGCTTGACGAAGCGTATTTGGATGTTACCCAAAATAAAAAAGGAAATCCAAGCGCAAGTCTTCTAGCTCAAGAAATTAGATCAAGAATTCTCAGTGAAGTTGGTTTGACAGCTTCTGCGGGTATTTCAATTAATAAATTTGTTGCCAAGATTGCCAGCGATTATAATAAACCAAACGGACAAAAAACAGTAAATCCAGATGAAATCGAAGCTTTTTTGGAAGAGCTGCCGATTCGTAAATTTTATGGAGTAGGAAAAGTGACAACCGAAAAAATGTATCAGCTTGGAATTTTTACAGGAACTGATTTGAAAAGTAAATCATTAGAATTTCTGGAAAAACACTTCGGGAAATCGGGAGTTTTTTATTACAATGTCGTTCGTGGCATTCATAATAGTGAAGTAAAATCGTCTCGAATTACCAAATCTGTAGCAGCAGAACATACTTTTGATGTTAATCTTTCTTCAGAGATTTTTATGATGGAACAGTTGGAGAGAATTGCGGTTTCATTGGAAAAACGGCTCAAAAGGCACAATATTTCAGGTAAAACAATTACTTTGAAGATTAAGTACAGCGATTTTTCACAACAAACCAGAAGTAAAACCCTGCCGTATTTTATTTCGGATAAAAGCTTGATTATGGAAAACGTGGAAGAATTGTTATATCAGGAAAAAATGAAAGATTCGGTTCGTTTGCTCGGAATTTCTTTAAGTAATTTAAATACGGAAGAAAAAAAGGCTGTAGTTGTGCAACTAAAATTTACGTTTTAGTACTATTTTTAACACATATATCACAGTAATAGTTAGGGGTTAATGGGGTTTTTAATTTACCTTTGAAGGAAAACATTTGTTGATGATCTAAACTAGGTTTATATGAAAGATACGAACTCTGACGATTTATTACAACGAAATACTGTTCCGATCCTTTCTTGGGATTTTCATTATGAATATGTAAAAGAATTAAAAGATTTAACTGCAGATTTGGAAAAGATGAATCAGATTTCTACTCAATTTACCTGGGATGAAAAAAAGCTGAATATCAAAGAAAGAATCAAGGAAGAAGTCGTTCTGGTTACCGATTTGGATTTGAAAATAGTTTTCGCTTCAAGCGGTATCAAAAAAATGACAGGTTACAAAGCAGAAGAAATTTTAGGCAAAACACCTAAGATGTTTCAAGGCCCGGCTACTTCAAAAAAGACTTTAAAAGAAATCAGGGAAGCTTTAACAAAGAAAGTTCCTTTTGAAAAAACACTTGATAATTACAGAAAAAACGGAAAAACATACAAATGTAAAATTGATGCTTCGCCAGTTTATAACCTAAAAGGAGAGGTTTCGCATTTTATAGCTTTTGAAAAACAGGACTTAAGTGCGTAAATTTATTTAACCGCAAAGAGCGCAAGGATTTACGGAAGGCATGCTAATATATTGTAAAACAAAAACCGCCAATAGGCGGTTTTATTTTTTATCTATTACTTGCGAACTTCGCGTAAATCCTTGCGCTCTTTGCGGTTAAGAAAAATTATAAATTTGCAAAGAAATCATTTCCTTTATCATCAGTGATAATAAATGCAGGGAAATCTTTTACGGTGATTTTACGAACCGCTTCCATTCCTAACTCTTCAAAGTCAACAACTTCTACTTTTAAGATATTGTCCTGAGCCAAAATAGCAGCAGGACCACCGATAGAACCTAAATAGAATCCGCCGTATTTGTTGCAGGCATCTGTAACTTGTTTGGTACGGTTTCCTTTCGCCAGCATAATCATGCTTCCGCCATTTTTCTGGAATTCATCTACATAAACATCCATACGGCCGGCAGTAGTTGGGCCAAAACTTCCAGAAGCCATTCCGTCCGGTGTTTTAGCAGGACCAGCATAATAAACCGGGTGATTTTTGAAATAATCAGGCATTGGTTTTCCAGCGTCTAATAATTCTTTGATTTTGGCGTGAGCGATATCTCTGGCAACAATTACAGTTCCGTTTAGTTTTAAACGTGTTTTAACTGGATATTGAGACAATTTGGCTAAAATATCGGCCATCGGCTGATCTAAATCAATTTCTACAGGCGCTTCTAAATGTGGAGCTGTTTCCGGTAAAAATTGTTTTGGATTTACTTCTAACTGCTCAACGAAGATTCCGTCTTTCGTAATTTTTCCTTTGATGTTTCGGTCTGCAGAGCAAGAAACTCCCAATCCAACCGGACAAGAAGCTGCGTGACGCGGTAAACGAATTACACGAACATCGTGCGTAAAGTATTTTCCGCCAAACTGAGCTCCAATAGCACTTTCCTGACAGATTTTCTGAACACGTTCTTCCCATTCGTGATCACGAAAAGCCTGACCAGCCATGTTTCCAGTAGTTGGAAGATGATCATAATATCCTGCAGAAGCTTTTTTAACAGCACTTAAGTTCGCTTCAGCAGAAGTTCCACCGATTACTAAAGCTAAGTGGTATGGAGGACAAGCTGAAGTTCCTAAATCTTTGATTTTGGTACGAATGAATTCATCTAATGATTTTTCATTCAACAAAGATTTTGTCTGTTGATATAAATAGGTTTTGTTTGCAGATCCTCCGCCTTTTGCCATAAACAAAAAGTCATACGAAGTTCCTTTTTTAGCATAAATATCAATCTGTGCAGGAAGATTTGAACCTGAATTTTTTTCTTCAAACATCGAAATCGGGACAATCTGCGAATAACGTAAGTTTCTTTTTTGGTATGTATTAAAAATTCCTCGGCTCAACCATTCAGCATCATCAACACCTGTAAAGATACTTTCTCCTTTTTTAGCCATTACAATAGCTGTTCCTGTATCCTGACAACTCGGTAACTGACCTTCGGCTGCTACTGAAGCATTTTGAAGTAAATTGTAAGCAACAAAACGATCGTTGTCTGTAGCTTCTGGATCGTCTAGAATTTTTCTTAGTTTTTGCAAATGTGTCGTTCGCAACATAAACGAAACATCAGTTAAAGCTTCTTCAGCTAATAATTCTAAACCTTTTGGATCAACAGTTAAAACTTCGCGTTCTCCAAATTGTTCTACTTTTACAAAATCTGAGGTGATTTTGCGATACTGCGTATCATCCTTTAAGATCGGATAAGGATCTTGGTATATAAAATCAATCATTGCTTTGTTTTTTTTACAAATTTAGAAATTATTTACCTAAGAAAGAATTTGAATAAGGTCTCTGAAGCAGTTTTATTCAGCGCTGTTGAATTGATCAAAAGTCATCTTTTTTTGAAAGTAGGCTTTGTCTTTAACAGAAAGTAATTTTTTGCTCCATTGGTTCCCTTTTAATTCAAAACCAATTGAATCTGAGTGACTAAGAACCCCCATGTCCATGTTTTCATCATCGTCCGCAGGAACAAATGCAACAGTTTTGCAATAAAAAGATTTTGGATCAGAAGCATTGGATGGATTTACAATTTCCAGCCAATTCCCCCAGCCGCTGTCTGACATTGTATTCCATTGATGAACAAGCTGTAAAGAACTGTTTTTGAAGTAATACAAATAGTTTTCATGTACATAACCACAGGCAGGATATCCAAAACCTAGCTGTATGAAAGGAGAATTTTTATGAGATGTATTGGTTAAACCAATAGAGCCTCCCCATTCTGATCCTTTCTCGTAATTTTTGATGACAACTTTAGAAGAAATCAATTTGTTTTTATTCTGATAAAAATCCAATCTGAACTTTGAAGTCATTATGCTGTCCTGATCGGCCTTTAGATCTACAAGATTTGCTAAAACATGTGTAATCGGACTGTCTTTATCTTCTGAAAGATAAATAGTATCCGTTCGAAGAGCACGTTCATCAGCAGAATCGTCAATTGATTTAATTGCAATTTCTTGCGGTACAGGTAATTCTGCAATAGCTTCTGAATTGGTAGGTTTGTTTTGGCATCCGATTAAAAGTAGTAAGGAAAAGAAAATTGGGGTTTTCATGGTATTATTTTAGATTTTCAAAAATAAAATTTTCATCGTATTGGATGCTAAATTTATTCAGAAAATTTAAATATTCCTCATTAAAGCTTTGTTTTTTGTGATGTTCATTTTGATTTTGAATGTATTTATACACAGAATCAATTTGAGATTGACTGTAAGAGAAAACCCCGTAACCTTCCTGCCAGGAGAATTTGGATTTTGTCAATGTATTGTCGTTTATGTATTTAGATGACTTTGCCTTTACAGTTTTCATTAATTCTGAAATTGTAATTGTTGGTTTTAATCCTAAAAGACAATGAACATGATCTTCAACACCGTTAACGATAATTGTTTTACATCCTGTTTCATTAATCAGATTTCCAATTACACCTAGTAATTTCGATCTCCATTTCTCCTCAATTAGAGCATCTCTATATTTTACAGCGAAAACAACCTGAATATAAATTTGATGATATGTGTTTGCCATTTTATTTTCTGGCTAAATAACGAATATTGATTGAAAAGAAGGTAGTTTTTGTAATATTTAACTTTCTTTTTTTTATGTAATGAATATGGTTCGTTCCTAAGGAACTTATAAAATGACTACGATTATCATCAACGGATTGAAATCCGTTGCTACAAAATACGTCGTTCCTTCGTAACTTTTACAGCAAATTAAGCCGATTTAATCTTATGCGATTGTGTTTCAATCCGATTTAGGTAAAGAGCCATCGGCTCGATTTATATTGTAGGGCCGGATTTCAATCCGGTTATAGAAATTACGTCCAGAAAAAAGATCCGTAGGATCGGACCATCTTCTTTTCAGATTAAAAAAACCAAGTCGCCACAAAAATAGCCGTAATCACACAAATCAAATCAACCAAAAGCATTGTGCCTAAAGCATAACGCGTATTTTTGATATTTACAGAGCCAAAATAAACAGCAATTACATAAAACGTACTTTCGGCGCTACATTGGAAAATACTGCTCAATCTTGCTGTTAATGAATCGGCACCAAAAGTATTCATCGAATCAATCAAGAATCCACGAGAGCCAGCAGAGCTAAAAGGACGAAGCATAGCAACTGGCAAAGCATTTGTGATTTCTTTGCTTACACCCAGATTTGAAAATACAAATCCGATTCCGTCACTTATAATTTCAAACAAACCGCTGTTTCTGAATAATGAAATGGCAACTAGCATTCCTAAAACGTAAGGGAAAATCGTAACTCCCGTTTTAACACCATTATTTGCTCCCACGACGAAAGTATCAAAAACCGTTGTATTGGCATCTTTGAATTTTTGTTCGTGTCTGAAAGAAAAAATCAATGTGAAAACGATAATAGTCAATAATATTAAACCAGAAAGATTAGAAGTAAAGTAGTTTTTACCAATTAAATCCAAATGATTCACATACATCAGTAAACCAACTATAGCAGCAATTAATCCCATTAAACCAATAAGAAGTGAAGCACTTTTAAAGTTGATTTTCTGTTTGATACCCACAATTAAGAAAGCCGCAATAGTTCCAATAAACGATGTAATGATACACGGAAGCATTACATCGGCTGGATTACTTGCATTTGCAGCCGCACGGTAGCCAATAATTGAAGTAGCAATTAAGGTTAATCCAGAAGCATGCAGACACATAAACATAATCTGTGCATCGCTGGCTTTGTCTTTATCCGGATTTATTTCCTGTAAACTTTCCATAGCTTTAAGTCCAAATGGAGTTGCAGCCGAATCCAATCCGAGGAAATTAGCAGCAAAATTTAAAGTCATGTAAGATATAGAAGGGTGATTCTTCGGAATACTTGGAAAAACTTTTACAAAAACCGGACTCAATGCTTTGGCCAAATTTCCAGATGCTCCGGAAATAATCAAAAGTTCCATTAAGCCGCAGAAAAAGGCTAAATACGCAATAAGCGGTAAAATCAAATCGACTAAAGTGCTTTTGCAAGTCGGCAATAAACCGTCAGATTTCTGAAGTCCGCTGAAAATTTTTACGGTTTTATTTTTATACACGTAAGTCGTGTCGGCATTTAGCGTATCACGATTAACGATCATGGTTTGATCAGGCGCTTTTGTAATGCTGTCTTTGATAAAAGAAGGAAGCTCTTCAACGTACTTTTCGGAAACTAAAACAGGATCGTCTTTTTTTCCATTTAAAACAGAATCAATGGTATAAGTATTGGCAGTAAATAAACTGGCAACAATGAAAATAATTGAAGAAATAAAAATAACTAACCAAAATCTGCTCAATACCATAATTATAATTTTTTGTAAATGTAATTATTTAGCGATAATAAGCATAAAGATTTTAGTAGTGAAACAAAAAGTGTTTATGAAAAACAACTAAATTGAAGATAAAATGCAATTTATTCAATCACAATTTTAGTTCCAATATAATTTTCAAAAGCTTTAATTCCTTCAAACAAAACTTCTTTTTTAGAACTTTCTGTTTCATTAAAGAATTCCGTTTCAATTTTAATGTAATCTTTTTTAATGGTTCTTTTCCAGATTCCAATTACTTTTCCGTTTTCTAAAATGATTGGTTTAAAAATGCCGTTATTAGTAAAAGTTTTGGATTGATGATTTCCTGAAAAGGAAACTTCACGGGTTTTGTACGAAATTAAAATCTCATCGAATGCCGGAAGAAAATGGACGCTTTCGCGAAAGAGATTCTCCTCTCTATAATTTTTTCCGAACCAAAATGTTTGATTATCAATAGTAATATGGTTTAAATGCAACTCAATTGCATCAATAGCTGATTTACAAAGTGTTGGAGAAAAACCAGACCACCACGAAAAATCAAGCAAAGTTGCCGGGCCGTGACTCTCAAAATAGCGTTGAGCAAGTTTGGCGATACCTTCTTCTTTAGTCAGTTTTGTTTTTGGTTTATCGACAAGTTCTTCAAGTAAAGCATACGTAATTTGTTTGCCTTTCATTCTTCCGTTGCAGACCAAACCATCTTGTTCTGCATTCATCATAATGGCGGCACCCAGAAAATCTTCTTTGGAAGTTTTTTTGATATTGAGTTCCAGCATGATTTCATCTCGCGTAAGATGATTATTTCCTGCCAGTGCTTTTTCAATTTTACTATTGAATTGATCTAATTTTTTAAGATCGACTCCAAATTTCTTAGCACCGGAAACTGCCATTCTTTTTACTTGTGAACCGGCAATATCCAGCATCCAATAAATATCATCGGCAGCAACAAAATGCCAGGTCGGACGCAATATATGAGTTCGAATAATCTGACCTGAATTTACGGCTTCTTCGATTTCTTTTTCAGAAGCATCGCATCGGGATCCAACAGCCCATTTTGCCATAGCATAATCCTGCGCCTGCATCGCACCAAAATGTTTTACAACTTCTTGAGGAGAGCATTGAGTTGTTTTAAACAACTTTTGAGCAGTCATACGATGATGTGAAATTTCAGAATGAATCATATTCAAAATTATTTTAAACCATATAAGTTATGTAAATTCATGTAAAAAAAACTTAGTATCTCAGAATCTTAGAACTTTAATAGCTTAGAATTAAACATGAATAATCTCGTCATCAATCAATAAATCTTCTCTTCTCAAACGAAGAAATATCTGAGCCACGGCAATAGTATCTTTTTCGCAATAGGTTATAATTCGATCAATATCTTTCTCAACGTAGTAAACATGAGCAACCTGACTTCCATCAATATCGCCTTTTGGCGATGGAACACCGAGAATCTTAGTCAGCAGTTTTAGAGAAGTAAAATGCTTATAATCGCCAAATTTCCACAATTCTAAAGTATCCAGATGCGGAATTTCCCAAGGTTTCTTTCCAAATAAATTCAATTTGTCCGGAATTGGCAGTTGGTTTATAATCATTCTTCTTGCAATAAACGGAATATCAAACTCTTTCGAATTATGTCCGCACAATAAATGCTGAGGCTGATTAAAATGATTAATGATTAGATTAGAAAAGTCTTTAAGGATTTTCTTTTCTTCTCCAAAAAAAGAAGTAACCCTAAAATTTCGAACGTCTCTTTTGATGGTAAAAAATCCAACAGAAATACAGATGATTTTTCCAAATTCTGCCCAAATTCCGGCACGTTCGTAAAATTCTTCCGGAGAGAATTCGTCTTTTCGCTGGTATTGTGTTTTCAAATCCCACAGCGACTGCATTTCCGCGTCAAGCGAATTGAAGTTTTCTTCTTCTGGAACGGTTTCTATATCAAGAAAGAGAATGTTATTTAGATTTATCTTTTCAATCATAATTTTATTTGGGTTTGCCACGAATTACACAAATTATCACTAATTTTTTATTCCATATAAATTTACACTAATTTCAATTTCTTACATCCTAGTCAAAAAGAAAAAATGAATGAATTATCTTGTTTAAAAACAAAGCGTTTTTTTGTTTATAGGAATTAGGTAAAAGAAAATTAGTGATAATTTGTGTAATTCGTGGCTAAAAAAAATTAAAACAAACTTTGCTGAGCAGATGGACTTTCGTGTTCCAAAAGCCATTTTTTGCGGGACAATCCGCCTGCATATCCTGTCAGTGATCCGTTTGTGCCAATAACTCTGTGGCAGGGAATCACAATCCAAAGCGGATTTTTACCATTTGCCGAAGCTACTGCACGAATGGCTTTAACATCGCCCAGTTTTTTGGTCTGATCCATGTAGCTAACCGTTTTTCCGTATGGAATTTCCAATAATGATTTCCAGACTTTCTGCTGGAATTCGGTTCCCTGCGGATTTAGTTTGAGCTCAAAATCGGTTCTTTTGCCTTGGAAATATTCATTTAATTGCGAAACGGCTTCTTTTAAAACTTCGGGAATTTCATTAGAAACATCGGTTGTTCCAACATCAGAAACAGAAATTACGGCAATACCGTTTTCATCTCCAATAATTTTGGTAATTCCTAAAGGGGAGTTGATGTAAACTGTTTCCATGATTTATTGAATAATTTTACCGCAAAGGCGCAAAGACATTCGCAAAGACATTCGCAAAGACATTCGCAAAGTTCGCAAAGTTTTTTTAAACCATGTAAGTTATATAAGTAATTTAAGTTTTTGTTTTTGGGAAAAGCCTTTTTAAATAAACTTACATAACTTATATGGTTTTAATAATTCTCCAGCTTAAATTGATAGTTTAAAATTGTCTCAATTTTTCCGCTAGAAATAGTCTTTTTAATGTTTGATTTTTCAGAAATGAATTTCGGTAAAACCAGATTTAAATCTTTTGCTTTTTGTGTATAGTATTCCTCTCTTGTTGGATGAAAAGGAGCAACGGCATTAAAAACTTCATTCCACTTTGACTGTTTTATAATTTCTTCGATGATAGCGATACAATCTTTTTGATGAATTAAATTCACTGGAGTATCCGGATTTTCAAGGTTTTCTTTTCCAGCTAAAAATTTGACAGGATGACGATCTTCTCCAATTAATCCGCCGAAACGTAGAATTGTAGTTTCGAAGTTTGGATTGCTTTGAAGTAAAGCTTCCGCTAAAAGCAATTGTTTGCCACTTTCTGTTTCAGGATTTGGAATGGTTTCCTCTGTAACCAAGTTATTGTCATCTCCATAAACTGAAGTAGAACTTATAAAAAGTACTTTTTCAATAGTTGATTTTTCTATAAAAGGAATCAGATTTTTGATTTTCTCAACAAAAACTTTCTTTTCAGAATCAGGATTTTCACTTCGTAACTTAGGGGGAATGTCAATGATTAAGATTTTGCTCTCTGCTAAAAAATCAATTATAGATTCTGAGATATTTTCGCTTTCAAGCGCAACTAAAAAAGACTTTATTCCAGCATTTTCTAATATTGAAAGTTTGTTTTCAGAAGTTGTGGATCCGTTTACCGAATATCCTTTTTCGATTAGCCTTTTTGCTAGAGGAAGTCCAAGCCAACCGCAACCTAATATGCTTATTTGTGTCATTTTTTTTGAGGTTCAGAGCGACAAAGGTACAGAGTTGCAAAGATTTTTAGCCACAGATTAAAAGGATTAAAAAAGATTTTTCAAATAAAGATCTTCGATTATCTGCTTAAATCTTTTTGAAATCTGCGTGAAATAAAAAAGGCAGACTTAAAAAAAATCTGCCTTTATTATTTTATTTTTATTCTGGTGTTACAACCGGAACCGGTTTTATACTGTCTTTTGGAATAGCTAAACTATCTACAACAGGAGCCGTTTCAATTGGTTTTACCGGCGCAACATATCGTTTTAATTTCTGCTGAATCAATACAGCATCATTTAAAACAAAAGGAGTCGGCATCATCCAGTTTTCTCTTGGTTTAACATTTAACAATGGATTCGACATTAGATCAAATGAACTTTCAATTAAATCCATATCAAAAATAGAAGATTTGTTGATGTAGAATTCCATTTCCAAAGGTTCATTGCCAACAACATAATAACAAAGAATTTTACTGTCTTCGCGTTGTAAACGATTTCCTTTTTCTCCGGAAGTAGCTACACCATTTGCTTTAAAGTTATAAAACGTCATTTTTGGATTGGCATAAATGTCGTAACGGTTTACTTTTCTGTTTGGCGTAATTTTGATTTTCAGGTATCTGTTATTTCCAATTACACTATCTCTTAAAAATTGAATGGTAGGCTTTGCAAGATCAACAACCGGAGCAATTGAGCTGTAAGTAAAGGTCGAATTGTATTTGCTTGCCAGTGGAAGCGAGTTTAAACCAACAGCCTTCTGATTTTTTTCGCCCAAATAAGATTTTGTCCAGTCGTCCAGATTTTTATCATAAGTCGTCCATACAGCAGAATTATTGTCGGCATTATAAACATACAGCAAACTATTTGATTTGGCTTTTCCTGGCTCGTATTCAGAATGATATCCAGCGTAAATGAAAAATGAAATAGAAACCAAAAAGAAAACCACAGTCCAAATACCTTTTTTGGCAAAATCTCCAAATATCGGCAATAACAATCCAAACAATAAAACAGTTAAAATGGCACTTCCAAATAGAATTTTAAGTCCTAAGCCAACTGGAAACATTACAATAAAAGGTGCAATAATAGCTAAAGCCGGAATGCTAAAAATTAAATTTACTCCCAAACTATAATGTTGTGTAAAAACAAATATTCCAAACAATAGAACTCCAAAATAAACAGGAATGATTAAAAATCCTGCACCTGTTAAGCTGTTTGCCAAAAATCCATTAATGATAATCCAAAGTAAAAGAGGAGCCACAAAATGGTTCATGGTAATTTTTGCTTCAGAAAAATGATGATAGAAAGCAAAACAAATCGCAATACTTAAAGTGACAAATGCACCAATGTAAGCATGTCCGTTATAGGTAAATCCGTTTAAAAGATCAGAATATTGAGGATAGATTTCCAAAATCAGTTTCCATCCTAAAAAGGTAACTAAACCAGCAATGATTATAGCCCCCAAAAGAGGTACAAATCCTCTGAATATTTCTCTAAAAGTGATGATTCTCTTTACTTTTCCAATGAAAATGAAGATAGCCAATAATCCAAAAGCAATTAGTGTCATTGGCATTACCCAGGAAAAAGGGTAATTTATGAATGAAAACGGAGCGCTGAAATAAACATTATCTTCTGTAGATTCTGTTTTAGTTAAATCTATGTTGCTCAAATATTTGATCAAGGGCATGATGTAAGTCCCTTGATGTGCTAAAGTAGTTTTGCTCAAATGCTGAACGTCATCTTGTTGTGTATGATAGTTGAAATGTCCGTCAATAAAAGCGAAATTGTAGCCCTGAATATTTCCTTGTTCTCTAAAAACGGTTAAATCAGTATCGTTTGGAAGCATTTTATAAATACTGTACATCAATGAATTGGAAACCGGATAAGAAGTTTTGGCATCAGAAAATGCTTTTACCATGGCTTCATTTCCTTTTGTGGTTTCCATTAGCATATAGCTTGGTCCAGAACTTCCGCGGGCTTCAAAGTTTAAAACCACACCAACATCTTTTGCCCAAGGATGTTTATTTACAAAAAGGGCGGCACCGTTTAAACCTAATTCTTCGGCATCTGAAAATAAGATGATAATGTCGTTTTTCTGAGGATGTTTAGAATATAAAAAGGCACGAACACCTTCTAAAATTGTTGCGACACCCGAAGCGTCGTCGCTTGCTCCTTTTGAGAAAGAATGTGGAGCACTATCGTAATGAGAAAGAAGTAAAAGCGCTTTGGTATTGTTTGTTCCTTTTATGCGGGCTAAAATATTTTTAGATTTTACTAAAAGGCCTCTGTCATTTAGAGTAAAACCTTCCTGAACACTAGTTTCTAAACCTATTCTGTTTAATTCAAGTTTTAAATAGTTGGCAACAAGTTCATGATTTGTCGATCCGACGTAATGTGGTTTCTGCGCAATAATTTCGACTTGGTTTAAAGCTCTTTCGGTTGAGAATTCCGCGAGTGCTTCGTCGTCTTTATTGATTCCTTGCGGCATCATGGTGGCGTAGATAATGCCCAGCAGAGCTAAGACACAGACAATGGCTAGAATTGAGGTTTGGTTTTTTCTCATGGTTAATAAACGCTAACTATATTTCTTTTTTAACAAGCATAAAATAATCATTGTCCAAGGAACGATAGCCCTGGTCGTACAAGAAATAATATGTATTTCCCGTCTTTGTCTGTAAAATGTTTGTAAAAAACTCAAAATCAAAGCCTTTGTTTAATAATTTGTCACGCGATGCCTTTGATTTTCCATCTACATTTAACTCTGCCAAAATACGGTAATTTTTGCGTAACTTGTTGTTTATATTTCGCATGAAATTCGTACTATCTTTATTTATTTTGTTATTGTACGCATTTCGGCAACTATCAGAGCAGAATTTCTTGTCTTCTCGGCCAACAATTTTAACGGAACATTCGAGGCATGTCTTCATTTAACAATTTTTATTTCGTTGATAAACTAGGTTTTTCGTTTTCTCTTTTAATAATTGCTTGCTTGATTTCGTAGATTAAAAGTTCTACTTTTTTAATGTCACAATGAGTTAGAACAATATCCTTAAAACCATTTTCCAAATTAATTCTAAGTTCACAAGATTTAGCGGGGACATTAAATCCAAATGTTACTTCAATGATTCTATCAATGAACGCTAAATGTCTGATTAATTCTATGCTCAAAATGCTGTCAATTTCGAATATGCCGTTGTCTTTACTAAAATCAGTATTGTTAATTACTAAGCAATCCTGTTTAAGATAGATTTCAAATAACGGATTTCTTCGAATGACAGTCATTGGCTTTTTTATTTAATGAGCTTTTTATGAATTTAGCTTTTTAAGTTCATAAAGATCTTTCCTTCTGTCTTTTAATGTTTTGACACTTCCATGTTCATGAAGTTCTTTTAATAAATTCAGATCAACATCAACAATTAAGGTCATTTCTGTATTTGGAGTAGCTTCTGCTTTAATTCCGTTGCTTGGAAAAGCAAAATCAGAAGGTGTAAATACAGAAGACTGTGCATATTGAATATCCATATTGTTTACTTTCGGAAGATTCCCAACACAACCTGCTATGGCTACATAACATTCATTTTCGATTGCACGTGCTTGTGAACAATGTTTTACACGAGTATATCCATTTTGTGTGTCTGTTAAAAAAGGCACGAATAAAATATCCATTCCTTCATCAGCTAAAAGTCTTGGAAGTTCTGGGAATTCGACATCATAACAAATTAAAATTCCAATTTTTCCGCAATCGGTATCAAAGGTTTTAAAATTGGATCCGCCTTTCATTCCCCAATGAATCACTTCGTTTGGCGTAATATGAATTTTGGTATACATTTCTGAAGTTCCATCCCTTTTGCATAAAAAGCCAACATTGTAAAGATTTCCGCCTTCTAAATACGGCATACTTCCCGTAATAATATTGATATTGTATGAAATCGCAAATTCCTGAAAACGCTTTCTGATTGGGTCAGAATGTCTGGCCAATTCCCGAATCGCTTCCGCTTCAGATAAGTGATTGTAATCTGCCATTAAAGGCGCGATGAATAGTTCCGGGAAAAGTGCAAAATCAGATCCATAACCGGAAACAGCATCGATAAAGAATTCGGCTTGTTCAAATAGTGCTTCAACGTTGTTTAATGGGCGCATCTGCCATTGAATTAATCCCAAACGAATGATGTTTTTCTTTAGATTAATTAATTTCGGACTGTCATCATAATAAATGTTATTCCATTCCAGTAAAACAGCAAACTCTTTCGATTCTTCATCGCCTTCCAAATAATTTTTGATGACTCTTAAAACATGAAAATCATTGCTTAACTGAAAAGAAAGAACAGGATCATACAACTCTTTGGTTCGTACTTTTTCGATATAGGTTTTTGGAGACATCTTTTTAGCATGTTCCCTGTAACTCGGAATTCTGCCTGCAAAAACAATTGCTTTTAAGTTCAGCTGTTCGCAAAGTTCCTTTCTGGCATCGTATAATCGACGACCTAAACGTAAACCTCTATAATTTGGGTGAATAAAAACATCTATTCCGTATAAAATTTCAGCATTTGGATTATGGGTAGAGAATTTGTAATCGCCACTAATTTGTTGGTAATTATGTCTTTTTTCTACTAATTTTTCGTCAACAATTAGAGATAATGCAGAACCAACGACTTTTCCATCAACTAAAATGACCAATTGTCCTTCCGGAAAAATAGAAAGCAATCTTTCTATATCTTCAGATCCCCAATACGAATCGGCCATTTCAGGATACGATTCAATCATTGATTTTTTTAATTGTTTATAGTCTTCAATTTCTAAATTTCGTAACTCGACTTTTTTGATTTTTGCCTGCATATAGTAAGATTTCTCTCAAATATACAAAAAATCATTTCCAATTACAAACGCTTACAAATAGTTACAGTCGATAGTAAATAGTTAATAACCGACTGTTATTGCTGGGCTGTATCATCTTTGCATCGTTGAAGTTGACGAACAATTTCAAGTTATACTAACATTTAAATAATATACGCCATGAATGCAATGAAAAACAGAGTACAGTTAATTGGGAATGTAGGGAATGATCCGGAAGTTAAAACATTAGAAAGCGGTAGAAAACTTGCACACCTGACAATCGCAACCCACGATATTTACAGAAATGACAAAGGTGATAAAGTAGAACAAACGGAGTGGCATCGTGTTACGGCTTGGGGAAAAACGGCTGAAATTATCGAAAAGTTTGTCACAAAAGGTAAGGAAGTGGCTGTCGAAGGAAAGTTAACCCATAGAAGTTACGATGACAAAAACGGTGAGAAAAAATATATTACTGAAGTTATTGTAAACGAGATTTTATTGCTCTAATTATTCTTTTTATTATACGCCACGACAAACAAATAAACCCGACAGTTTTGAAACTGTCGGGTTTAACTTTTACAACGAAGTATTTTTATAAAATCGAAGCTCCGTTGCTGTCTGTTGTCAGCACTTCGCTCATATAATCAAAAAAAGGTCTCATGTTTTTGAATGCATCCAAAGCCAGTTCTAAAAATAGGGGACTTAGAACTTCTTCGTCTGTAAAGCGTTTTATGACCAAAAATTGTTTAAAACGAAGTAAATCAATTGCCGGATGATCCGCATCATAACCTTTTGGTTTTGTTTTTAATTGTTCTCCTTGTAAAGTACCAAAGTTGCTTACAAAAGATTTTGAGTTGAGTATTTCCTGAAAAGTCTCCGGATCATTTGCAAATTCAGTTCTGATTCTTTTTAAATCTGCTGCATTGGGTCCCCAAAATCCGCCAGCGAAAAAACTGTTTCCTTTTTCCAAATGAAAATAATAACCGCCTCTTCTCGCAGCAGTTGCACGCGTATAACTTCCTCCCCAATAATGTTTAAAGGGAGTTTTGTCTTTAGAAAAACGAATATCACGATAGATTCGGTAAACGCTTTTTTTACCTGATGTATTTTCCAGAACATCTGTTTTAGAAAGTTCTTTTAATAGAGCATCTGCAAAGTTTTGAATATGTTCTAATTCGATTAAATATTCAGATTTATGATCGTCAAACCAAGGTTTGTTATTATTTTCTTTAAGCTGAACCAGAAAATCAAGGCTTGATTTTGGTATAGTAACGTAGTTTTCCATAATTGAATTAAAAATCAGAGAGATTGGCTGCAATTTAAAACTAAAAAACCCATTAGAGAAATCCAATGGGTTTTTGTATATGTTGTTAAGCCGTTTTTTTGAATAAATCAAACATAGGACAGCGAGAACAGCGTTTTTTTTCGCTTTTTTTATATTTCTCACAACAAGAAGATTTACAGTTTTCAATCTTCTTAATCTTATCAAGAATCTCAGAATTTTTCTTTTTCTTTTTATCCTTTTTCTTCTCCTTGTCTTTTTCTTTCTTGCCCAATTTTCCTCTGTATTATAAAAACAGAGACAAATATAAACGAAAAAAGTAATTTTTAAATATTCTAAATAAACTTTAACTTTTTTTATTTTGGATTGATAGCAATCGAACTGGTAACTGTTAATTGCTGAATATCACGGTCAAACAAGTAAAGTCCGCCTTTATCATCTCCAATTAAGTTGATTTTATCCAGAATAGATTTAGCAGTTGCTTCTTCTTCGATTTGTTCAGAAACATACCATTGTAAGAAATTATGTGTAGCATAATCTTTCTCTTCAAAAGTAATGTGTACTAATTCGTTGATCGATTTCGATACAAAAAGTTCGTGATTGTAAAGCTCCTCAAACATTTCTTTAAAAGTAGTGTAAGTCGTTTTTGGCGCTTTAAGATCTGTTACCTGAGCGTGACCTCCGCGCTCATTTACATACTTAACCAATTTAAGCATGTGTGCGCGCTCTTCGTCTGACTGTGTGTACATAAATTGAGCAATTCCCTCTAATCCTTGTACTTCTGCCCAGCAGGCCATAGAAAGATACGTTTGTGAAGATTCTGCTTCTATGCGGATTTGCTTGTTTAAAGCCGATTCAATATTTTTTGATAGCATGATATGTGTCTTTTTTGTAAAATTAGAAAAAATAATCCAAACCATTTTTTGAAACCGCCAAAACATTACACATTTGGAGTAGCTTTCAATAAATTTAATTAGGTTTTATACTGCCAAAAGAGAACGGTTTCGAGAATTGAGATTTATTCATAATCGGATTTCCATCGTCTTGCATCATAGGGCCATCGGTAAATTTTCGCATTATAAACTGTTGGGAACCACTGTCGAAATAACTTAGAACATAAAAATCTTTCAATCTTAGTGAATCATAAAGTTTTATACCCTTATTGTTATTCAAAAAGTAGAACAAATTGTCAATAGCTAAAGGTCTTGATTGATAGTCTTTTGCGAAATTTAGGTTTTCACTTAACATTGCGTCAAAATAAACTGCTTTGCTTAGCGAATAAGGGATACGCTCTCCAAAATCATCTGCAGAATTGAAGGAAAAATAAAAATCTCTATATTCTCCAAAACCGCTAAAAGTGATAAAACTGTTTTTATGATTTTTAAAAACGGAAACACCGGCAGGAAGTCCGTTTATGCTTTTCAGAAACTTTTCAGTAGTTTTTAATTGACGAGGTTCGTTATTGTCAATTTGTGTAATGAAAGGAGAATTCATAAAAGGAATCGTATCATTTTTTGAAAATGAATAATTCTTGATGCCTTTTCCTGAATCAAAATCTTTGATTTGAAATAAAAAGAATTCTTTATTTGCCTTTACTTGGAATAGTTTATTATCACTATAAAATGAATTCGTTGTTCGTAACGGAGTTTCTGGAGCAGGCAGATCAAAAGTTTTTTCTTTTATTTCACCCGTTTTAATGTTAAGATCGAAGGCTTGTGTTTTGATAAGACTATTATCAAATGTCAAAATAATATGATCCTGAATGACATACATTTTGCTGGTACTTGAAGCCAATTCTATGGGCGTGTAAATATTTGGATCTATTTTTTGTATCGGGAAATATTTGATAAGTGCATTAAAAGAGATTTGCACATTTCTTTCATTTTTAAAAACAAATGAAGAAAAATCAAACATTTTAACAACGCATTTCCCATCTTCAAATTTGTAAAGAAGTAAATGCTCGAAATCTTTTTCTTTTGCCAGAATATAGAAAGTATTGTTCTGCTGGAAAGAGCTAATAATATAATCGTGATTTTTTGGGAAATCGAAGTTTAAGGATTCTGAGGTTTTATTGTCCTGATTATAAACCGTAATCAGGATATTTTTATAATCACGGGAACTCCAGTATAACGATGGTTTTTTATTCTCACTTATACTGTAACCAATTAAATCCCGGCTTGTTTCATGTTTGATCGAATCTGTAAATTGATTTGCCAGGAATAAAGATGAATTGTATTTTAAAATATTTACATTTTTATTATCCCAAGTAAAGACATAAATATCTTTGGTGTTTTCATCTTGAGCATTCAAAATCTGAGTTTTTCCCAGAAAGTTCAGGTTTAGTGGCAAAGAATTTAGTACTGTTTGACTAAACAACACTGTTTTAGAAAACAAAACGAAGAAAAGTAGTAGTTTTTTCATAGATTGAAAATCATCAAAATTTATTCCAAATATTTACAAGATTATACTACCTTAAATTTAGCAATAAAAAAGTCCTTAAGACAACATCTTAAGGACTTTAATTCACCATTTAAAAAAAGAAAATTATTTCACAATAAAAGTAACTCTTCTTGCTAATCTTCTAGCTTCTTCAGAATCTTTTTGGATAGAAGTATCTGCTCCTTCAGCAACAACATTTAATCTTGAAGATGCAATTCCTGCTTTTTCAAGGATTGTTTTTACATTTGTTGCTCTGATGTTAGATAATTTGTTATTGTATTCTGAGCTTCCAACCTGATCAGCATGACCAACGATATCTACAGAAGCTGATGGATTTTTTCTTAAATAAGATAAAATAACATCGATTGCAGAAGTTGAGTTTTCAATTGGAATTGTTTTGTTGAAATCAAAATAAACACTGTAGTATTTGTCATTAATCATTTCTTTTACAACGTCTTTTTCTTTTACAGTGTTGGTTACAGGTTTTTCTACAACAACTTGTTTTTGAGGAATGCTCTTAATTTGATTTTGAAGATCTGCAATTTTGTTTTCAAAAGCAGATAAATCTACATTTTCAGATACTACAGTCCAGTCCGCATGTTTTGCATTTTTGCCTAAATATACCTGAAGACCAACTGTCCCGTTAAAAAGTAAGCCTGAAAAACCTCTGTTTCCGTTTTTGGCAGTACCATCAAAAGTATGATCCTGAAGTGCGTTTAACACTGTAGTTACGTCTCCTGTCAAAGCTACTCTGTCTGTTAATCTTATCTGTCCGGTTAAACCAGCGATGAAATTTCCAACTTTGTCTTTTACGTTATAATCTTTGTTTTCTAACTGACCAACTCCAAAACCTGCATGAGCTAATAATCCAAATGTATTGGTCCAGGTTTCAAAATTCATGATACGACCTAAATTAGCTACACCCTGTAAATCAATTCTGTAATATTTTGAGTCAAAAGGAAGTGAACTGTTTTTCTGTTCTGTTAAAGAATTGTATCCAAAATCTGCTTTAAGACCAAATTTATTGTTCAGCATGTATCTTACTCCCAGATCAGCTGTAAAAGGACTGATTCTCGAGCTGTAATAATTACCAGAAGCAAATGGACGCTGCGCTTTGTTAAAACCGCCTCCTAACTCAATAGACCATTTGTTGTAATTATCTGAGGTTTTTGTTTCCGTTTGCGCCTCTGCATACATTATGCTTAGAGCAAATGCCAGAGTCATTACAATTTTTTTCATTGTAGTTTGATATTTTAAATTTGAGTCAAAGCAACAATAAAATGTAAGTAAAAACTTCCTCTAAAAGTCAGAAAGATGTTAGAATAAGGTAATAATAGGGCTTCAGGTATCCTAAAAATAGGTTTAGGAAATAATAGAAAAAAGGCGTTATGTTTAATTTGTTGATAGTTAGTGGTTTATTGAAAACCATCTGTGAACTTACGCAAAACATATTGTTTCGCTAGGGTGTCGTAATATCCTAAAATCGAATAATTGCTTAACTTTAGAATATTTGGAATAAATATCTCCTTATGTGTATCTATGAAATAAAAAATCTTATCTGAAGCAAGAGGTTCATGCGTTTCAGTTGTTAATTCCAGTTTCTTAGTCCAGACACTTTCAAAAAATACAGAATAATCGCTTTCAACATTGTAATAATTAGTGGACGGAAAATCTCCAAAGTAATCATCAAACATATTAAAACCATTCATAGATATGGTTTTCGAACTGTTGCCGCTTCCTCCCAAAGTAATAAAAAGATTCTTTTTGTTTTTAAAAACAGAAATACCAGCATCTGTTGCCGCTAATTCTTTCAGGAATCTGCCAGTGTTTTTTATTTCTTTTGGTCTGCGGTTGTCAATCTGTGTCAAAAGAGGTGAATTATTAAAACGAATAGTATCATTTTTTGTAACAGTGAATGATTTTAGAGATTCACCGGAATTATAATCTTTAATGTCAAATAAGAGCTCATTTGAGTTCACATTCAATTGATAAAGTTTGTTTTCATGATAAAAAGAGTTGGAAGTTTTTGCGTTTTTCTGTCCTAAAGGCTTTAAAAAGGTCTTTTCTTTTATCTCTGAATTCTCCAGATTGATATCAAAAAGCTGTGTTTTTCTAATACCTTGGTCAAAGGACAGAATTAAACGGTTTGGAAGTATATAAAGTTTGGTTTTTGCCGTTACTTTATAAAGCGGATTGTATTCTCCGGGCTCCATTTTTTCAATCGGATTTTCATTTAAAATCTGATTGAATGTCTTTTGTTGTGTTTTTCGATCCCGAAAAGTGAAAGAAGAGAAGTCCAAAAACTTTTCGTCGGCTACTCCGTTTTTAAAAACATAAACAGTTAAAGCCTGTTTTGTTTTATACTTCATAACCAGATAAAAATTGTTGTCTTTTTGATATTGCGTTAAGATTGATTGTTCTTCACCAGGTAAAGAAAATTTTAAAGCTCTGGTGGTTTTAGTTTCAAAGTAATATTTGATTACAATAATGCTGTTTTCCTGTGGTGAAAACCAATACAAAGTAGGATTGCCGTCTTCGCTGAAACTATAGCCCATCAAAGATCTGTTTTCGACATATTGTCTGGTAGTTATAAATTTATCATTTAGGAATAAAGCACTATTGTATTTGAGAATCGTCAAACTGTCACGAGAGGCAATAAAAGCGAAAATGTCATGTGTAATGACGTTTTCAGCATTTAAAGTCTGACATTCCTCTTTCAGTGTTTTTAAATCTACAGGATAGGAAGTTAATACTGTCTGGCTTAGCGAAACAGTACTATACATTAAAACCAGAAAGAGGAAGATTTGTTTCATATATTTCTGCAAACAAAAATTATTCCATTTAATTTATTGATTCATAAGCTCTTGAAAGAGATCGGCAAATTGCCCAAGATGCATTCCGTCCATCAAACCATGATGTACAAAAACAGCCATTGACATAGTTCTTTTTCCGGTTTCCGAAACCATCATTTTTCCAAACGATACCTTAGGACAGCTGTCAGGATAAGTAAAACTTCGCGCATGTGTAAGCGAAGTAAAATTCAACCACGGAATTGCCGAAAAATGAATCAAATTATCATCATTAAATTCTCTTGTAAAAAGTCCTGTTGTGTTCTGAATACGTTCGATTTCTGCCAATGCCGTTTTTTCAAATATTTTAAAATCAGGGTTATATTCAATTAGTGAAAATCCGAAAGTACCATCTTCACGACCAATTGTTGCCGAAGCATCAACACGATCATTAATGTAAATCTGATTTTCTGAAATACGATATTTAAAATTCTCAATTGTATTTACCGCAACTAAGGTTTTATGCAGGTAGAAAATGAAAAAAGAAGTCTTTAAACTTTTGGCAGTCTGATAGGCTTTCGTACAATCGATTTCTACGGTTGCACCAAAGAAAGGTTCTTCCATTTGTTTAAAATGAGCAAAATGCTCTTTTCTATTCCAGTTTTCTAAGTCTAAAAGTGTTTTCATTATAATAAATTCGGAACCACTTCAGCAATAGTTTCAAATGAACTAAAATGCTCGTGTTCTATGGTATGATTAATTTTTTCGTGCTCCCAGGTAGTATGAAACGGAATATGAACGGCATATCCGCCAATTCCTAGAACGGGCAATACATCTGATTTTAATGAATTACCAATCATCAAAAACTCATGCGCCTGAATGTCTAAACGGCCTAATAGTTTTTGATAATCAATTTCCTGTTTATCAGACATGACTTCAATATGATGAAAATAATGCCCCAAACCAGAGCGGTGCAGTTTGCTGTGCTGGTCTTTTAAATCGCCTTTTGTTGCTACGACCAATTTGTATTTTCCGTGAAGGGCTTGTAGTGTTTCTTCAATTCCGTCCAAAAGTTCAATTGGTTTTTCCAGCAATTCTTTTCCATACTGAATGATTTTTTCAATGACTTCAACAGGAATGGTATTGTTGGAAATATTCATTGCTGCTTCGATCATCGAAAGAATGTAACCTTTGATTCCGTAACCGTACAAAGGAAGATTGGCAATTTCAATTTTGAACAGCTCCTGCGAAATGCCCTGATGCGAAAGATAATCTTCCATCAAAGCACAAAATTTATGTTCGGTTTCCTGAAAATAAGGTTCGTTTACAAATAAAGTATCATCGGCATCAAATGCGATTACTTTTAGGTTTGGTATTTTAGTTTTATGTAACATAGATTTTTTGTTTCAAGTTTAAAGTTTTCTTTGTTTCAGGTTTTTCTGCCACGACCCGAGCGATAGCGAACAGGCGAAGCAATTCACGAATTGCACTGATTTTTTTGCTACAGATTATTAGGCTTAAAAAATTTTTATCTGCTAGAATCTGCCTAATCTGCGTGAAACTTTTTTTGCCACAAATTTCATAAATTAACGCTAATTCTGTCTGATCACTTTGTTTTAATAAAAAAACAAATTTGCCAAATCTGCGTGAAACTTTTTTAGCCACAGATTAATGGAATTAAAAGGATTTTAAATAAATCTGCTTAATCTGTCGAATCTGCGGGAGTACTTTTCTAAAATTAACTAATAATCTGTGTCAATCCTTTAAATCCGTGGGCTAACTTTATTTAGAAAAAAGCCTTTTCAAAGAAATTGTTTTATCGTAAAAAGTAATTCGGATTCCGAAAAGCAAAACGATGCCACCGAAAACCATCTGTAAAGTTATTTTTTCTTCCAAAAACAACCAAGCCAAAATGGAAGTAATTACCGCCTGACTTAATAAACTCAACGAAACTCTGGTTGCTCGCATGTGCTGTGTAGCGTAACTAATCGAAAGCCAAGCGCACAATTGACAGATTACAGCTTGTAAAACCAAAACAAACCAGCCTGCATTTGAAAATCCTGTAAAAGGTTCGTCTAGCGAATAACATAAAATACCCAAATAAATGCTGGAAGCCGTTAAACTAATCGTCATAAACGAAAGAACATCTACTTCTGAAAGAACATTTTTACTGACCAAAAGATAAATCGAATATAGAATTCCGGATAAAACTGCGAATAGGAACGCCTGATCAAAATTCAAATCAATGAAAAACTCGAAACCAACTAAAGTGACCATTCCAAATAAAGCTACCAAAGTTCCAATCCAAAAATTCGTTGCAGGTTTTGATTTTAAAAACAAAAACGAACCGACTCCAACCCAGACAGGAGATAAGTTTGTCAGTAAAGAAGCCTGAGTCGCACTCGAATCCTGAATAGCAATATTCCAAACCGCAACATCTGAAGAAAACAAAACCCCGCAAAGCATTGCCAAAAGTGTAAATTTTAGATTTGGAAGTTTAAAGTTTCCACTGAAAATAACATAAGGTAATAACAGAATTACAGCAAAAAACATTCGGTAAAATGCCGAAATCAATCCTGGTGTTAAACGTAATTTTACCAATATTGGAAAAATCGAAATGCAAAGGATACCGCAGATTAAGGCTAATCTTGGTTTAGTGAGTTTCATTAGATTATTTATTCTTAGATATTTTTTTTCAAAGATAGTTTAGAAAGTGAGTATTTGAAAGCAAAAAGCACGAATCGATTAAAAATTATAATCGGTTCGCGCTTTTTTATTTTTAAAAAGAAGAATTTTACTCTTTCGTTTCTTCAACTTCAATAGTTGGAGGAACTTCCGGCGTAGTTGGATCTTCACCTTTTAAATAACTTGGTAAATTTAATCCCGCCATGTTGAATAAATCATTCAATGGCGGAACCGTTTTCATCATTCCGGAAACAAAATTGGCTGTAGAACCATTTTCGCCCTGACCATTTCCGGAATCCCAAACTGTGATTTTGTCAATCTTGATATTCTTAACAGCTTCAACCTGAGTTTTAACCAGTTCAGGAAGTTTCTCCAATAATAAAAGCTGGAATGCTTTGCTTGGATCTCCACCTGCAGCAGCCACAACATCTTTGTAACCTTCGGCTTGTTTTGTTAATATTTCGAATAAACCTTTTGCTTCTGCTTCCATTTTTGCAAAGATTGCATCGGCTTCTCCTTTTGCATTTTCTCTGATCGTTTCAGCAGCAGCTTGTGCTTCGATAATGGCTCTTTGTTTAGCGATTTCGGCAGGAACTACAATGTTCGCAATTTGTGTAGAACGTTCTCTTTCAGAACGCGCCAACTCGGCTTTTTGCTCTGCAAGATACGATTCTTCCAATGCTTTTGCCTGTTGTACTTTTTCTGCAGCAATTGCGATACGCAAAGATTCTGCTTCTTTTTCTCTACGAATAGCTTCGGAATTCGCAATAGCAATCTTAGCTTCGTTTTCTCCCTGAATCGCAATTGCGTTAGCCTCAGAAGTTTTTACCCTTGTATCTCTTTCAGCTTCAGCTTTACCAATAGTTTCGTCTTTAGCAGCTGTTGCAATACTAATTTCACGGTCTTTTTGAGTAATGGCAATTTTTACGTCACGATCTCTGTGCGTTTCTGCAATTTGAGTGTCTTTTTCTCTGTCAGCAAGAGCTTTACCGGTTTCCCCGATTTTTTCTTGTTCTGCCACGCTAATTTTAGCTTCGTTGATTGCTTTTGCAGCAGCTTCTTTTCCTAAAGCTTCGATATAACCAGATTCGTCACGAATATCCGTAACGTTTACGTTGATCAGTTTAAGACCGATTTTCTTTAATTCACTGTCAACGTTTTTAGAAATATTGTCTAAGAATTTATCACGGTCAGAGTTAATTTCTTCAATAGTCATCGTTGCGATAACCAAACGCAACTGACCAAATAAAATATCTTTTGCAAGCTCTTGAACTTGTTCTGATGATAAACCCAATAATCTTTCAGCAGCTGTATTCATGCTGTCAGATTCTGTAGAAATGGCAATGGTGAATCGACAAGGAACATCGACTCTAATGTTCTGACGGCTTAATGCATTTGTCAGATTGGCTTCGATAGAAAGCGGTTTTAAATCCAGAAAAGAATAATCCTGAATTACGGGCCAGATAAAAGCACCTCCGCCGTGTACACAACGTGCTGAAGTTCCGCCGGTGCGTCCGTAGATTACTAAAATTTTATCCGAAGGACAGCGCTTGTACCTCGAGATTAATGCTGAAATGGTTACGAATAGAACGATTGCCGCAACTGCAATCAAAATAATTGGGTTCATTAACATGGTATGTGTATTATATGGTTTCTACGATTAAGAGGTTGTTGTTTTCTATTTTAACAACTTTTACAGCACTTCCTGATGGAATTCGGTCGTTTTCTGTCATGGCTTCCAGTTCATGAAAGGCACCGTTTACGCTTATCATGATTTTACCTTTTCCGCTTTTCTTTTCGGGAATAGTCAGATAAACTTCTGCGGTTTTATTTAGCGTATTGGTAATTTTAAAAGAATTGTCTTCGGCTAGTTTTTGTACCTGTTTGATCACGAAGAAAAACAAAAGCACGAATAAAACCCCAACAACAAAGGAAGTAACAATAAGAAAAACCGGCTTTTCGCCAAGAGTCGAATAAAAAGAAATTCCAGTCCAGCTAAAACCTAACAAAAAGTTAATCAAATTTCTTAAGGAAAAAAGCTGAAAATCGCCTCCGTCATGTAAGTGAGCATCAAAATCGGTATCAAAACCGTCTGCGACATCCAGACCCGAAAAGGTAATAACGGTTTGAATAAGAAAAATTAAACTTGTTGGAATCGCGATGTACCAAAAAGATTTAAGCAACGTAGGTAAACTGTCTAATAGCTCCATAATTTTCAGTTTTTCGAATAACTTTTGGCGCTAATATCTCATTTTTTTTGTAAGAAAACTAATTTTAAAGAAAAATCAATGATTTGATAATGTAGAGAAATGAAAAAGCGCAAATCAATTAAAAAAGTTAATCGATTTACGCTTTTATCTTAAGCCGTTATGATTTTATTGCAGGCTTTCTGAATTTGTTTATCCGAAAACGGTTCAAGTGCTTTGGCAAGCATTTCACTTATTTTGATGCATTCCATCATTTTTGATCTTAGCTCTTTGTCATCTCCCAAATCTGTTTCAAGAATTCGCCTGAAAATTTCAGACAGATAATGGGGCTGTTCTCTAAAATCTCCTTCAAACCATAAGTCTGAAAGAAATTTTGCCATTGATGGCATTACATCGTGATGTGTCGGTTTTTGATTTTCTCTTTGCATATCGAAAATATTAAACGCACGAAACCCTCGCTTTAGATGTGCAAAAATACCCAGAAGGATAGATTTCCCGAGTTTCCATAGGGCCATCATGGCGAGGGTTCGCTTATGTTAACTTTAAATAAAGTTTCAGAATTACTTCTGGTATTTTTGCAGAACAAACTTACAAAAAGGATTTTGAAAAGAAATAATAAAATGTAAGAATTTTATTTTTGTTTTTTTAATTCCTGCAAGGTTTTCGAAACCTTGTAGGTATGGCAATTTATTCAAACCTACAAGGTTTTGAAAACCTTGCAGGACAGCCCAAATAAACTTAAAAGAGATGAAAAAAAAGATGTGCAATAACACATCTTTTAAAATCTTTAGTTTACCGTAGCACCATTCGGCGCATCAGCATCCGGATTTACGAAAACCAGTTTTCCTTCTGCATTTGTTGTCATTAAGATCATTCCTTGGCTTTCAACACCACGTAAAGCTCTTGGCGCTAAGTTTGCTAATACAGAAACACGTTTTCCAATAATTTCTTCTGGCGAAAAACTTTCAGCAATTCCAGAAACAATCGTACGAACATCAATTCCTGTATCTACTTTTAGCACTAAAAGTTTGTTTGCTTTTGGCATTTTTTCAGCTTCCAAAATAGTTCCGATACGGATATCCATTTTCGCAAAATCTTCAAACTGAATTAAATCTTTCTGAGGTTCTGCTTGTTTATTTTCGGCAAGATTAGCTGTTTTTGTTGCTTCCAATTTATCTATTTGTTTTTGTATTTCTTCGTCTTCAATTTTAGCGAAAAGCAATTCTGCTTCGCCAATTTTATGTCCAGCAGGAAGTAAGTCTGAAGTTTCAGAAATATCATTCCAACCTAAAGTTTTATCAAGGAAAATATCTTTTGCATCACGATTTTTCTCTTTCAGGAATTTGCTGAAACCTGCAAAATGCTCTTTAAGATCTCCTAAATTCAATATTTTAGAAAGTTTCGCAGCAGTGAAAGGTAAAAACGGCTCAGCCAAAACGCTCAACGCAGCAGCGATTTGTAACGCCACATACATTTGAGTTTTTACACGCTCCGGATTGTCTTTCATTACTTTCCAAGGCTCTTCGTCTGCCAGATATTTGTTTCCTAAACGAGCCACATTCATCAATTCGCCCAAAGCTTCACGGAATCTGTAACGCTCAACCGAACTTGAAATCACAGCTGGATACGCTTTTAATTCGGCTAAAGTTTGTTCGTCAACTTCTGTAAATTCGTTTGGCGCTGGAATAACTCCATCGTAATATTTATTGGTTAAAACCACAACACGATTAATGAAGTTTCCAAAAACGGCAACCAATTCGTTGTTATTTCTAGCCTGGAAATCTTTCCACGTAAAATCGTTATCTTTTGTTTCAGGAGCGTTTGATGTCAAAGCATAACGTAAAACATCCTGTTTATCTGGAAACTCTTCTAAATATTCGTGTAACCAAACCGCCCAGTTTTTAGAAGTCGAAAGTTTGTTTCCTTCCAAATTCAAAAACTCGTTTGCCGGAACGTTGTCTGGTAAAATATAGCTTCCTTCTGCTTTTAGCATTGCCGGGAAAATGATACAGTGGAAAACAATATTGTCTTTTCCGATAAAGTGAACCAGTTTTGTATCCTGATCTTTCCAGTACGGTTCCCAGTCTTTTCCTTCGCGCGCTGCCCATTCTTTTGTAGAAGAAATATATCCAATTGGTGCATCAAACCAAACGTACAATTTTTTGCCTTCGGCACCTTCAACAGGAACATCAATTCCCCAATCCAGGTCACGTGTTACGGCACGAGGCTCTAATCCTGCGTCGATCCAAGATTTTACTTGACCGTAAACGTTGGTTTTCCAATCGTTTTTATGACCTTCTAAAATCCATTCGCGTAAAAAAGCATCGTAACGATCCAAAGGTAAAAACCAGTGTTTCGTTGATTTTAAAACGGGAGTTTCGCCAGTAATTGTCGATTTTGGGTTAATCAAATCGGTTGCGTTCAAAGTAGAGCCGCAGTTTTCACATTGATCGCCGTAAGCGCCGTCATTGCCACATTTTGGGCAAGTTCCAACCACAAAACGGTCTGCTAAAAACTGATTGGCTTTTGCATCGTACAATTGTTCTGTAACTTCTTCAATAAAATCGCCTTTATCATACAAAGTCCTAAAGAATTCCGAAGCCGTATCATGATGAATTTTCGCCGAAGTTCTGGAGTAATTGTTGAATGAAATTCCGAAATCAGCAAACGATTTACGGATGATTCCATCATATTTATCAATAACTTCCTGCGGTGTGATTCCTTCTTTTTTGGCTTTCATAGAAATTGCAACGCCGTGTTCATCGCTTCCGCAAATAAATGCAACATCTTTCCCCTGCAATCTTAAGTATCTGGAATATATATCTGCAGGCACGTAAACCCCAGCCAAATGCCCAATATGAATAGGCCCGTTGGTGTAAGGTAATGCCGCTGTGATCGTATATCTCTTTGGATCTTGTATCATAATTCAATTTTATTGAGTGCAAAAATAAGCAATAGAATTGAGATTTTAATATTACACAGAGATTCGCAAAGAAAAAGCGCAGAGATTCGCTAAGATTTTATTGAATTTGGTTCTCGCAAAGTCGCGGAGTAGCAAAGTTTTTGTTTTTAAGTTAAAGATTAACCATGCAGTTTGTCATTTCGAGGAACGAGAAATCTCCACAAGAAGCTCGACAAAGATTGGCTCTCTTAGGAGCGGAGTTACTCGCGGAGATTTCTCGTTCCTCGAAATGACAAACTAGTCCTAAAAACTTTGCCACTCTGCGTCTTTGCGAGATTATTTCACTAATAAATATATCACCTTGCAAGGACTTCGACTTCACTCAGTCTAACAAAATAGTAAAAAAGAACCTTTTTAATCCTTTATCCCGATAGCTATCGGGAGTAGCTAAATTTATCTTATGGTCTTTTTGACTATATTTGAAAAAAATATCAAAACATGAAAAAAATATATCTGGCTGTATTACTATTATTTACTTATTATGATTATTCACAATCACAATCAGAAAAGAATTTAAAGCAGAATCAATATTCCAATCCAATTTTTGCGGGAGATTATCCCGATCCGAGTTTATTGAGAGACGGAAAGGATTATTATATCGTTCATTCTTCCTTTGATTATTATCCCGGACTTTTAATCTGGCATTCTACCGATTTAATGAATTGGGAGCCAGTTACGAATGCGCTTCATAAATATGTTGGAGCCGTTTGGGCGCCCGATTTAATTAAGTACAACAACAAATACTATATTTATTTTCCTGCGAATAATACCAATTTCGTAGTAACTGCCGATTCTATCAACGGACCCTGGAGCGAGCCAATCGATTTGAAAATCGGAAATATTGATCCCGGACATATTGCAGATGATAAAGGAAACCGATTTTTATATTTCAGCAACGGAGGTTATGTGATGTTATCCAAAGACGGACTTTCAGTAACAAGTGAACTAAAACATATTTACGACGGTTGGAAAATTCCGCGCGAGTGGAGCATCGAATGTTTTTGTATGGAAGGGCCAAAATTGTTTAAACGAGGCGAATATTATTATTTAACCGTTGCCGAAGGCGGAACAGCTGGACCCGCAACAAGTCATATGGTCATTTCGGCAAGATCTAAATCGCCACTTGGTCCTTGGGAAAATTCGCCTCATAATCCGATTGTGCGTACAAACAGCAATTCTGAAACTTGGTGGTCAAAAGGGCACAGCACTATTTTTGAAGATGCCAACGGAAAATGGTGGATGATTTTTCACGGTTACGAAAAAGACTATTACAACCTAGGACGCCAAACTTTATTGCAACCGGTCGAATGGACAAAAGACGGTTGGTATAAAATTCCTGATAATATTCAAACTGATAAGCCTATTGCAAAACCTCAAGGAAAAACACTTCCTGAATTTTCATTGAGTGATAATTTTGGAGGTTTGGCTTTAAAGCCACAATGGAAATTTTATAATGGAGTTGAAAGTTCAAGATTTAAAGTAGCCAATAATACTCTGACTATTGAAGGAAAAGGAGATAGTGTTGGAAATAGTTCTCCGCTGGTAATTGTTCCAGGTGGACATTCTTATATGGCTGAAGTCGAAATGGAAATTGAAGGCGATGCTACTGGCGGATTAACGCTTTTTTACGATAATAGATATTATTCAGGAATATTGGCTGATCAGCATAATATTCTGGCCAATTTGAGAGGCTGGCAGTTTCCGACAGAGAAAAATACACATAATAGAAAAGTTTTTCTTCGCTTAAAAAATATCAAAAACACAGTTGATATGTTTTACAGCCTTGATGGAAAAGACTGGAAAAAGATTGAAAACTCTGTAGAAGTTTCGGGATACAATCATAATGTATTAAGCGGATTTTTGGGATTAAGAATTGGTCTTTGCTCTATTGGAAAGGGAAATGTAAAGTTTAGAAATTTTGTTTACAAGGCACTGTAGGGTTTTTGCCACGAAGGCACTAAGGCGCAAAGATTTTTTATTAAGAATCTAAGTTTTTTAAGTTAGTCATCTGTGCTAATGTGCTTAAATCTTTTAAAATCTGTGTGAAACAATAAACTTTGCGCCTTAGTGCCTTCGTGGCAAAACACAACTAAAATAGAACCAGTTTAAACTACGATCATTGCTCTTAAATAAAGATATATTTCGCAATCTTTGCACCGGAAAAAAAACAAAATTTATGAGCAAGACTAAATTAATCATCAATAAAAACGGATCTATTAAAATCGAAGGAGATTTTGAAATCATGGATCCGGAAGGAGCACTTTACGGTTTACAAGGAAGATCTGCACTAGGACTTTGCCGTTGCGGATTATCTAACAACAAACCATTCTGCGACGGAGGACACAGAAACAACTTCGAACATGATTCTGTTGCGTTTGATTTACCGCCAATGAAAACAAACTAAGATTTTTTCTAGTTTTAAATATTTGAAAACCGCATTCAGACAGAATGCGGTTTTTTTATACTATTATTTTGAAAAAATAAAATACAAGTGTTTCATTTTGAATTAATTCAATTAATTTTATCTGCATCAAATAATGTTTTTGATTTATGATATTTAAACGACTTTCTATAGGATTCGTTTTTGTGCTTTTTGTAAATAAAGGAATCGCTCAAAACAAAATAAATCTCTTTTCGGAAATCAATTACAATTCGATTCCTACGGTAAGCTTAAATGAGTATAAATCGGTTCAGGATCGTGATGTGCGATTGCAGAATCCGAATATCGCTTTGGGAGTTGGGATTTCGGGTGGCGGATCGAGAGCGCAGTTTTTTAGTTTGGGAGTCCTTTTAGGATTAGAAGAAATTAAGGATGAGAATTCGAATCATAATTTTCTAAATGAAATCGATTATTTCTCAACGGTTTCCGGAGGTTGTTACTCAGCTGGATATTATCTGACGATTCTGAAAAACAAATTACAATACGATAATTGCACTTTTAATGAATTTTACTTTTCTAAAGCAGATGCCTTTAAATCAGAGGTTAATAAATCGGCTACACTTTTTTCTCTTCTAAATAACAGCAGAAACGAAAAAGGAGAAAAAATCTCTAGGGCACAGCGTTTAGATCTGGAAGTCTTGCAATACGACAGTACCAATCCCGAAAATCAGAATAAGTTTAAAACACAAATGCAGTTGTCGGATTTTTTTATTCCTAAGGAAAGCAAATTAAACCCGCAATTGCCTATGATGGTGGCCAATGGAACGGCTTATAACAATGGTGAACGTTTTCCGTTTATGCCGCATATTATTCGTGCTTTAAAAATCAATTCGTCTTTAGCGCCCAATAAAGCGGCACTTTCGCTTGACGAAAATCAAATTAATAATGGTTACGATTTTCCGCTTACGTATGCCATTACGGCAAGTTCTGCTTTTCCGGGTGTTTTGCCGAAAACCAAATTCGGAATCAAAAATCAGGATAAAATACTGTGTGTGATCGATGGCGGTGCATCGGACAATATGGGGTACGAAACCTTGATCGAATTGCTTCACAACGATACAAAAGTGAAAGACAAAAACAAAAAAGCACTTTTTATTGATTGTTTGGGTCAGGGAAAAAAGTCGCCTTATATAAATGATGGTAAAATCAGATTGCTTTCGTTATTAGAAACGGCCTCTTTATACACCGTTCAAACACGTTACATGACTTTTGAAAGAGATGTAGAAAATGTTTTGGATCGTTATAAAATTCCAACTTCAAATTATCAGGTTATTGGGTTTACCACTTTGAGACATCATTTAGCAAATTTGAAAAAAGATCAGAAATACGACGATTTGGTAACAGAACTAAAAAACAGTGATGATGAAGCGGCAACATGGCTTAAAATGCATGATGATTTTAAAGCGCAACTGATTTCAAAATTTGGTTCGGAAAGTTTTAAAAAAGATAAAAATGGAGAAGTCATACTTTCCAGCTTAGATAAAGAAAAGTTTAAAGATTTTGGTGCCAGTGAACTTTTGATGTTATATGAATATGCTTCTCATGTAGAGACCAAACTAAAAATAACGCCCGAAGAAAAAGAAATGTTACTGCTTTCCGGACGTTTTGCGGCTTATGTAAAGACTGATGAACTGAAAGAGTTATTAGTAGAGAATAAAGGGTTTTAGAAATTAAAAAGAATTACCTACACTTTTAGCTGAAGGCAATTCGATAATATATTTACTACTGAAATAGATTTTTTTTATTTTAAGATTCTTTCATTTTTCTTTTGATGAGAAAAAATCCTGTGATTGGAATGATAAAATTTATTAGAAACACCATGTTAGATATATCTAACTGATAATTTACAACCTCGAAAATAGCAGTCAGAATAATAAGTAAAGAGAAGAAAGTATTAAGAAATGTTACAGTTGAGAGCAGGAATACTTTTTGAATATTTGATTTCCAGAATTTTAAGAATGAAATGAAAATTCCTAAAACTCCAATTCCAGACATGATCCAACAACTGTAGAGAAAAATAAATAGAGTTTTGAAGCCACTAAATAAACCAGGCGCTTCAAAATAGTAGATAAAAAATATAGTTACGCTCCAAATGTTTGTAATAAAAAGGGAAAGAGCTAAACTTTTGAGGATAGTGTTTTTCATAATTTTTAAGTAATTTAAAATTATCAATTTAGATTTTAGTTTCGGTTAAAAAATTCATCTTCAAAAACTTAACCAAAAAAATAATTTAGATCTCTTTGATTGAAATTAAAAAGGATTTTTTCAATTATTTGCTCAACTTTGCAAAACAATTTTTTAAACAAAAACTCAAATGGAATTCGGTAAAATCATTATTTCAGAAACAGCAGCCAATAGCGAAAATCCGCAAGACGTTGTAAATTCGAATATTTCGGTAATCAATTTAATGCGCGAAGAAAAAATAGACGATGATTTGATTCATGAAGATGCCTTGATGAGCTATTATTTAGATTTCTATGCTTCAAAATATACGGAAGGAAATTTTTCGAAATTCGTTCACGATTCCGGCTGGAATAAAGAATTAAACGAATTAATTGAAGAAGGTCTGGCTTTAATTGGCGCCGAAAAACATTTAGAACTTTTTAAAGAACAAAGCAGAAAATTGCGCTTACAAAGTAATATTAAACTTGGGAAATTTCTGCAAGCTAAGTTTGATACTCCAAACCCGCTTCGAGATTTTTTAAATAACAATGCTTATTTTGAACTGGATGAAAATCTGGTCGAACTGAATGCAGCGTTTTTAAAATCTCATCAGGATACCGAAGTACTTTCTGTTGAAGAAATGTTTAAAACACTGGAAGAATTTGTTGGTCATGAAATTAAAAGAGACTAAAATTTTAAATTGTGAAGTCTCACAATCATTGGTTTTTTAGAGTATTATTTGATATTTGGATCTTTTTTTAGCTGTGTTTGTAAGAAAATTATATATTTGGAGAACCCAAAAGTTTCTACAAATAAATTAATGCCTATGAAAAAAACGATTCTCTTAAGTGGAGTTTTACTATTTTTATTTGCTTGCGGTAATGATAAAACTAAGAATGAAGCAGAACTTCAGAATCAGGAACTGCTTTCGCTTATAAAAGCAGATACGAATGTGAATAAAAAGGAGTTTAAAAAGATTGTTTTTAGGAATCTGGATAATATCGAAGATTCCGAAGAACTAAATCTTCCATTGCTTTCAAAAGTTGCTTCCAACCTAAATATTAAATACTCCAATATTAAAATTGACGAGACAAGTTCCATAAACTACGACGATAAAACCGCTTTTTTTGTCTTAACTATTGTAGAACGTAATAGAAAAAAGAAACAATCTAAGGATTACACAGATTTAGGTAATTATTTTCAGCGTAAATATTTATTTGTAGATCGTGAAAGCGGTAGCATAATCGCTGAGGAATTTGATGCTAATTTAGGATATTATCACAATGAAGAGATTCAGTTTTCTAAATCGCATATTTTGAAAAACCTGATTTATCTAAACGAAAATACTCCTGCTATTGGTTTTTATACCGAAGCCAATGCGAACAGCAGAATTGTTTTGTATTCAGAAAAGAAATTTACGTTACTTACGCTGACTGATAATGAAATCAGAAAGGTTTTATACGAATATCCAATCTATCTGACCAATGGCGACTCGAACGGTAGCGGAACGTATCAAATCGAAACACTGGAAACAGGGATAAGTTTAGGAGATGATAAAACAAATGGTCTTTTCGATTTAATTGTAACTAAAAACTTTTCGTATGAAGAAGCGGTTGAAGACAGTTTAGAAAACGAAATGGAAGAAAATAAAGAGCTGAAAATCAAAAAAGAATCTGAAAAACTCAAGTTTAACGGGAAAGAATATGCTTTTCACAGAGATGACAGGCATCGTTTTTTAGAGTAAAAATTATAAATTTAGAAATAACATCAAGGGCACTTTTTTAGTGCTTTTGCTGTTTATAAGAGATTTCGGTTTTACTATAAAACTTTGACCTATTGTTAACAAACATTTCCTTAAATTTGCTTCCGTTATAAAAAATACAATAGTATAAAAATCAAGCTATGTTACAAATTGCATTTATTAGAGAAAATCAGGAGAAAGTAATCAAAGCTTTAGCAAAACGAAATATCGATGCTAAAAGCGTTGTGGAAGAAGTGGTTCAATTAGACGAAAATCGTCGTGCTGCTCAAGTGGAATTAGACAATACTTTATCAGAATCTAATAAATTGTCCAAAGATATTGGTGAATTGATGAAAGCCGGAGAGAAAGCTAAAGCAGCAATCTTAAAAGAAAAAACAGTTTCACTAAAAGAAAAAAGTAAAGAACTGAGCGAAAAAGCAGAAGCTTTGGCTGTTGAGTTAACCAATAAATTATACACTTTACCAAACCTTCCGGCAGATATTGTTCCAGAAGGAAAAACTCCAGATGACAATTTGAATGTTTTCCAGGAAGGAGATATTCCAGCTTTGCATGAAGGTGCACAACCTCACTGGGAATTGGTAAAGAAATATGATATTATCGATTTTGAATTGGGTGTAAAAATCACCGGAGCAGGATTTCCTGTTTACAAAGGAAAAGGAGCAAAATTACAACGTGCTTTAATCAATTACTTTTTAGACAAAAATACTGCTGCAGGATACAACGAAGTTCAGGTGCCGCATTTGGTAAATGAAGCTTCTGGTTACGGAACAGGTCAATTACCGGATAAAGAAGGGCAAATGTACCACGCCGGAGTTGACGATTTATATTTGATTCCAACGGCTGAGGTTCCGGTAACCAATTTATTCCGCGATGTAATCTTAAACGAAAGCGAATTGCCTGTTTTACAAACTGCCTATACGCCGTGTTTCCGTCGTGAAGCAGGTTCTTACGGAGCACACGTTCGCGGATTAAACCGTTTACACCAATTTGATAAAGTAGAAATAGTTCGTATCGAACATCCAGATAATTCTTATGCAGCATTAGACGGAATGGTAGAACATGTAAAAGAGATTTTAAAAGAATTAAAATTACCTTACAGAGTGTTACGCCTTTGTGGAGGAGATATGGGATTCACATCTGCTTTGACTTACGATTTCGAAGTGTTTTCTACAGCACAAGACCGCTGGTTGGAAATCAGTTCTGTTTCTAACTTTGAAACTTTCCAGGCAAACCGCTTGAAATTACGTTTCAAAGATAAAGACGGAAAAAACCAACTGGCGCATACACTTAACGGAAGTTCATTGGCGCTTCCTAGAGTTTTGGCCGGAATTATTGAAAATTACCAAACTCCGGAAGGAATCGTAATCCCTGAGGTTTTACGTCCTTACTGCGGATTTGATATTATAAACTAGTTTTTAGTTCTGAAATATTACAAACCTAACAGGTTTTTAAAACACCTGTTAGGTTTTCTTAATTGGAATAAAAATTAAAAATACAGAGCATGAAAAATGGAATTTTAAACTGGAACGTTGATCCCGTTATTTTTTGGATCACAGATACTTTTCCTTTAAAATATTACGGAGCTCTTTTTGCCTGCGGACTTCTTTTAGGCTTTTATATTGTTAGAAATATTTATAAGAGAGAGAATCTTTCTCTGGACAATCTCGATACTTTGCTTATTTATGTTATTGTCGGAACCGTTTTAGGTGCCCGACTTGGACATTGTTTCTTTTACGAACCGGGTTATTTCTTCCAACATCCAATAGAAATTTTATTGCCGATTCAGAAAATAAAAGGAGTTTATCAGTTTGTGGGTTATCAGGGCTTAGCAAGTCATGGAGGTTCGATAGGTGTAATTACCGCAATGATTTTATATTGCAGAAGATACAAAGTGAAATTTCTGGGACTTTTGGATAAAATGGCAGTTGCTGTTCCTGTAACCGGTGCATTTATCAGAATGGGGAATTTTATGAATTCTGAAATCTATGGAAAACCAACCAATGGAAATTGGGGTGTTGTATTTCAGAGAGACAATTTAATACCAAGACATCCAACACAACTATATGAAGCTTTTGCTTATGTGTTGATTTTTGTAATTCTGTTTTATATGTATAAATCAGAGAAAATTAGAACAGCACAAGGTTTAATTTTTGGAAGTTTCTTAACTTTATTATTCGCAGCCCGATTTATCATTGAATTTTTCAAAGAAAATCAGGAAGCTTTTGAAAACGATATGCTGATTAATATGGGACAGATTTTAAGTATTCCGTTCATAGTAATTGGCTTAGTTTTGATTATTTGGAAATCGAAAAAAGCGGAAAGCATTACATTTTCATAAGACAGTTTTAATTTTAAACGTCTGCTGAAAATCAACTAAAAAAAGACTGCAATATGAAAAACATATTGATTTGTATCGTTTTATTATGTTCTGGTTTTGCATTTGGACAAAACGAGCAGCTGGCGCAGTATTATTATGATAAGGGTGATTTTGAAAAAGCTAAAATCAGTTACGAAGAACTTTTAAAAGGAGCACCTTCCAATACACAGTATTTTTTGAGAACGGTTGATTGTTATCAGCAATTACAACAGTTTGCCAATGCCGAAAAAGCCATTCAGGATCGTTACAATCGTTATAAGCAAGGTGTTTTTCTGGTAGAGTTAGGATACAATTTTCAATTGCAGAAAAACGATTCGAAAGCCAAAAACTACTACGAACAGGCCATCGAAAAAATAAAGGTAAGTCCAAATGATGTTTACGGAATTGCGAGTTCGTTTGAGAAAAAAGTATTGCTGGAATATGCTTTAAAATCGTATCAAACGGCAATGCAGGTGCAGCCGAATTTCAATTTCAATTTTCAGATCGGAATGCTGTATGGACAGTTGGGTAAAACCGATTTGATGATCGATTTACTATTGACGGAATCTTTTACAAATCCGCAGAATACTAGTTTGATTCAGACTCAGTTGTCCCGATTTATGAATGGAGAAACGGATAATACGGCTTTTAAAGATGCCATGCGAAAAGCATTAATTCTTAGAACCCAAAAAGATCAGGATGTTTTCTGGAATCATTATCTGAGTTGGTTTTATGTGCAGCAGAAAGAATTTGGGAAAGCATTTATTCAGGAAAAAGCCATTTACAAACGTGAACCGGAATCCTTGATGAGTATTGTAAATCTGAGTCAGTTTGCGATGAATGAAGATGACGACGAAACAGCCGTTGAAATTCTGAACTTCATTCTTCAAAATACTAAAGATTTAGGTTTGCTGATTCAGTCCAATGCCTATTTAATGCAGATAAAGATTGATAATGCACCCGAAAAAGATTATCCGGTTATTGATCAGGAATTAAAGCAATTGCTGGCAACTTACGAAATCAGTCCTTTTACCTTATCTTTGCAAATCATTCAGGCGCATTTCCTGGCTTTTAATTTGAAAAAAACAGAGGAGGGAAAGGCAATAATCAAAAAAGCTTTAGAATTAAATTTAAACGAATATCAAAAAGCCGATGCTAAAATGGAGCTGGCGGATATTTTGCTTTTGGAAGAAAAATACAATCAGGCACTTATTTACTATTCGCAGATTCAGTTGGATTTAAAGAATGATGTAATGGCGCATGAAGCCAGTTTGAAAGCGGCAAAAACAAGTTATTACAAAGGCGATTTTGAATGGGCAAATAAGCAGTTTAAAGAATTAAAAGCAGCCAATACGCAGTTAATCGCCAATGATGCGTTAGAATATTTTCTTTTGATTAATGACAACACCGCAGCAGATTCGACTCAGGTCGCTTTGAAAGCATTTGCAAAAGGAGATTTTTTAATTTATCAGAATAAAAAACCAGAAGCAATCGTACAGTTTCAGAATATTTTAAAGACTTATAAAGGTCAGGAAATAGAAGCCGTAACATTACTTCGTTTAGGAAAAATTTACGAAAGTCAGAAAGATTTTGCTTCGGCTTTAAGCCAATATCAGCAGATTATTGACAATCACAGTGACGGAATTTATGTTGACGAAGCCTTGTTTTTCTCAGCAGAAATCTACAACGACGAACTAAAAGACACAGAAAAGGCAAAGCCTTTATATGAAAAGGTAATTTTTAATCATCAGGACAGTATTTATTTTGTCGATGCCAGAAAAAAATACCGCGAGTTGAGAGGGGATAAGAATTTGTAAATTCCAATATTTAAAATTCCAAATTCCAATAAAAAGAATTAGTAATATCGTGATTTGAATAGATTTAAGAGTAAGAGAAAAAAACTCAGAACCTCAGAATCTTAGCATCTCAGAACCTTAGAAAAAAATGATTATTTACAACGTTACCACCAATATACACGAAAGCGTTCACGACCAATGGTTAAAATGGATGCAGGAAAAACACATACCGGAAATTCTGGCTACTAATAAGTTTTCTTCAGCAAGAATTGTAAAAGTTCTGGTTGAAGAAGAAATGGGCGGCATTACCTATTCGACTCAATATGTGACAGACAGTAAAGAAACACTGGATAAGTTTTATATAGAAGATGAACCGGAATTTCACAGAGAAGCGTTAGGTTTATTTGCAGATAAAATGCTTTCTTTCAGAACAGAATTGGAAGTTATCTCGGAGCACTAGATAGATAAAGTGTTCAGTGTTCAGGAATAAGTATTCAGTTTTGAAGAATAAAACTTGGTGTTTTTGTGCCTTTGTGGCAAAAAAAACAAAAAATAAAACTTTGTGTCTTCGAGTCTTAGCAGCAAAATAAATCCAATAAGCTTTGAGTCTTTAGTGCAAAAAGAATACTTTTGCGCCCTCGTGGCAAATAAGAAATGAAATGGAAAAAGTAAAAGCAAAAAAACATTTAGGACAGCACTTTCTTAAAGACGAAAGTGTCGCAAAAGCTATTGCAGATACTTTAAGTCTTAAAGGATATGAGGAGGTTTTAGAAATAGGGCCAGGAATGGGTGTGCTTACTAAATATTTACTTGAAAAGCCAATTACTACACACGTTATTGAGATCGACACAGAATCTGTAGCGTATCTGGATGCACATTATCCAAAATTAAAAGATAAAATTATCTCTCAGGATTTCCTGAAGTATAATATAAATGAAGTTTACCAGGACAAGCAGTTTGCCATAATTGGAAACTTTCCGTACAATATTTCTTCTCAGATTGTTTTTAGAACATTAGATCTAAAACACCAGATTCCGGAATTTTCTGGAATGTTTCAGAAAGAAGTAGCCGAGCGTATCTGTGAAAAGAAAGGCTCGAAGACCTACGGAATCCTATCCGTTTTAGCTCAGGCTTTCTATGATACAGAGTATCTGTTTACGGTTGATGAAAACGTTTTTATTCCTCCGCCCAAGGTGAAATCGGGTGTGATGAGAATGACCCGAAAGGAAGATTACAGCCTTCCGTGTAGCGAAAAGTTATTTTTTACAGTAGTGAAAACCGCTTTTCAGCAGAGACGAAAAACATTACGTAACAGTTTGAAAACATTAAATTTATCAGATCAATTGCGAGAAGACACTATCTTTGATAAACGTCCGGAGCAGTTAAGTGTCGATGAATTTATTGAACTAACTCTAAAAATAGAAACCGATGGAGTTCAAAGTTAGTAAAGAATTTATACACCAGTTAGAGGAGCTGATCAATAAGAAAAACGACAATGAATTAGAAGTTTTACTTAATGATCTGCACCACGCCGATATTGCCGAAATTTTAGACGAATTAGATTTCGACGAGGCAACCTATATCTTTAAGGTTTTAGATAGTGATAAAACAGCCGAAATTCTTCTGGAATTGGAAGAAGATCTGCGTGAAAATATCTTAAGCCGACTTTCGCCAAAAGAAATTGCAGAAGAGCTTGATGAGCTTGAAACGAATGATGCCGCCGATATTATCGCGGAACTTTCGCAGGAAATAAAAGCGGAAGTAATCTCTGAAATATTAGACGTTGAACACGCCAAAGATATTGTTGATCTTTTGCGTTATGACGAAAATACGGCTGGTGGTCTGATGGGGAAAGAGCTTGTAAAAGTAAATGAAAACTGGAATGTTTTGACCTGTGTTAAAGAAATGAGAATTCAGGCAGAAAATGTTTCCAGAGTTCATTCTATTTATGTAGTGGATGATGAAAACCGATTAAAAGGAAGACTTTCTCTAAAAGATTTACTGACTTCTTCTACCAAAACTCAGATTGGTGAAGTGTATATCCGAAAATTAAATTTTGTAAATGTTGATACAGAAGACGTCGAAGTTGCTCGTATCATGCAGAAATATGACTTAGAGGCTATTCCGGTTGTTGATGAATTAGGAAGATTAGTTGGAAGAATTACTATCGACGATATCGTAGATGTAATCAAGGAAGAAGCGGATAAAGATTACCAATTGGCAGCGGGTATTACACAAGACGTTGAATCGAATGACAGCGTTTACGAATTAACAAAAGCGCGTTTGCCCTGGCTTTTGATTGGAATGGTGATCGAAATTGTAGCTTCTTTTGTTTTGAAAGGAAATGAAGCAACATTTCAAAAATATTCTACTTTAATCATTTTTGTACCGCTACTTTCTGCAACAGCGGGAAATATTGGGGTTCAGGCATCGGCAATCGTGGTACAAGGTTTAGCAAACGGAACATTGAAAGATTTCAGCCGGGCTTATTTTACTAAAGAAATTACGGTTTCGATGATTTCGGGAAGTATTATTTCATTGCTTTTATTGGGGTATCATTCTATCATGTACCAACAATATTTGGTGGGATTTGCTATTTCAATTTCGATGATTGTTGTAATCCTGTTTGCGGCAACTTTAGGAACTTTAGTCCCCCTTTTCTTAAATAAAAATAAAATTGATCCCGCAATTGCGACAGGTCCGTTTATTACCACAACGAACGACGTATTTGGAATCATGCTCTACTTTGGAGTTGCAAATCTTATTCTTGGATTTTAGATTTTTGCCACAAATTAGCAGCATACAGTGATTTAAAATCTGTAAAATCTGCGTAATTTACAGGCGGAAAATATACTGTTAATCAGTCATCATAAATTCAAACCAGGAAGAATGAAAGTACACATTATTGGAGGAGGAAACCTTGGGGTTTCTATTGCCTTGGGAATCGCTAAATTTTCAAAAAACAATCAGGTTACTGTTACCAGAAGAAACATAGCAAGTATTCAGTATTTATCTGAGTACGGAATTACTGTATCTAACGATAACAAACATAATATTCAGGAAGCCGACGTAGTAATTTTAACCATAAAACCGTATCAGGTTGATACTGTCTTGGCTGAAATTCTGCCTGTGATTCAAAACAAAACTATTGCATCGGCAGTAAGTGGATTGTCTTTAGAAGTTCTTCAAACGAAAACAAATTTTGAATATCCGGTTGTGCGTATTATGCCAAATATTGCGGCACAGTTTGGAGAATCGGCAACTTGTATTTCTTTCCCGGAAAAATACAAAGATAATGCTGCGCCAATTGTTGACTTGTTTCAGGATTTAGGAACAGCTCCGGTAATTGATGAAAAATTGATGGATGCCGCGACGGTTTTAGGTGCGTGTGGAACTGCATATGCATTGCGTTATATTCGGGCTTCTATGCAAGCAGGAATCGAAATTGGATTTGATTCTAATACAGCGCTTTCAATTGCAGCTCAAACTGTAAAAGGAGCGGCTAAAATGCTTTTAGAAGAACGAGTACATCCGGAACAATTAATCGACCGCGTAACAACTCCTCAAGGCTGTACAATCGTAGGTTTAAATGAAATGGAACATAATGGTTTCAGTTCCTCTTTAATTAAAGGAATCAAGACTTCTTTGAAACAGATTAAAGGTTAGGTTTTAAAGAAATTCCAAATATTTTAAATTCCAAATTCCAATTTTTAAAATGGAGTTTGGAATTTTTTGTTTGTAAAATATAACCTGTGTTTTGTCATGCTGAGGAACGAAGCATCACACAAGAAACTCCGAAAAGTGCTTCAATGGAATTTGGAATTTTTACTTTTTGGAATTTCCCTTTTTAATTAACTGAATATACTTCAACCCGCATTCCGAAATTTTGGTATAAGAATTCATCGCGTTCCCGTAATTCTGTATAGTCAAAGTATCTTTCACATACAAAGCATCTATACCTACAGGAATTTCCAATTCTTTTGAAGAAAGAGAATCATTTTCTTCTTCATTGCTAATATCACCTTCATATTCATCCCATTGAATTCCTTCTAAAACAAGATACTTTTCTCCGGAATTATTATGAGAATATCTAGCTTTTCCTTTTAAAGTTCGAATAGCCGTTTTAAAAACATACTGATATTCATTTTTGTCTTTCGAAATAATCAAAGAAATAGGACAATCACCTGCTGTATTGGTGTAAGTTCCTTCAACTTCATCTTTTGTGCCTTCTTTTAAAATTATTCTTTCGTCTTTTATATTATTTTCATTTAAAGAAACATTCTCTGTCTTCTGATTGCAAGAATTCAAAGTTAGATAAAAAGTAAGCAGAAAGAAAAGGCGAAAATTATTCATAAGTATAACATTAAACTACAGTGCTTTTATTCAAAATATACTTTAGATATACAAAGCCGATAAGACCAGCCAGAAAAGAAGCAATCAGAATAGCGATTTTAGAAAAAACAATTATTTCAGGGTTTTTAAAAGCCAGAACCGTAATAAAAATTGACATTGTAAAACCAATGCCGCCCAGCATTCCAGCGCCTAAAATGTGTGCCCATTTTAAATTTTTTGGAAGTAAACATAAACCTGATGTAACACCCACAGAAGAAAATAATAAAATACCAAGCGGTTTGCCTATCACAAGTCCTAGAATAATTCCGTATGAGTTGGAGTGGTTTAATCCTTCGTGCCAGTTTTCGGTAATAGTCAAAGCGGTATTGGCGATGGCAAAAAGTGGCAGGATAAAAAAGGCTACCGGCTGATGCAAGAAGTGTTGCAGTTTATAGGAAGATGTTTTTTCCCCGCCATCGCCAAACGGAATAACAAATGCTAAAATTACTCCAGTTATAGTGGCATGAACACCAGAATTTAGCATAAAATACCACATGACAATTCCGCCAATTATATACGGAATCAAATTATGAATTTTCATTCGGTTTAAAACAAATAAAGCTCCCCAGATTGCAAGTGCAATTCCAAGATTTAGAAAAGAAATAGAAGTACTGTAAAAAACAGCAATAACAATTATGGCTCCTAAATCGTCTATGACTGCGAGAGCAGTTAGAAATACTTTTAATGAAGCGGGAACTTTATTGCCAAGAAGCGATAAAATTCCAATTGCAAAAGCAATATCTGTAGCCATTGGAATTCCTGCACCATTTTGAGTCGTTGTGCCATAATTTAAAACCAGAAATATTGCAGCAGGAACTATCATTCCGCCAAACGCAGCAACTATTGGTAAAGAGGCATTTTTGAAATTAGACAATTCTCCGTGATAAATTTCGCGTTCCAATTCCAATCCGATCAGAAGAAAGAAGATTGTCATTAATCCATCGTTAATCCATTCTGTAATACTGTGTCCTGCTAATTCTTTTTCCCAAAAAGCAACATAAGGAACCTGAAAAGCTGAATTGGCAAGATAAAGAGATAAAATTGTAACAAAGAGCAAGATAATTCCTCCTGATTTTTCGTTTTCAAAAAAGGCTTTAAAGGTCTTGGTTAATTTCATTTGGAAGGATTCTGAAGATTTAGAGATTGGATTTTAGTAATCCCAATACTTTCAAAGTTAAAAAAAATAGGAACAATACAAAAGGGATTTGCCATAAAGGCGTAAGCGCTCAAAGTTTTATTTTAATTACAGAACTTAATTTTCAGAAAGACAATGTTCTTAAATCTCAAGAGGGGTCTAAAAAACTTTGTGACTTTGCCACTTCACGAGATTAAATTAACCGTATTTTTGTTTTAATTAAATTCAATAAAATGAGCATAAAAATTCTTCATATCGACAGCAATAATCCTGTTCTTTGGAATCAATTGGAAGAAGCAGGTTTTGAAAATCACGCCGATTTTAAATCTTCAAAAGAAGAAATAGAAGCAAAAATTCAAGACTACAACGGAATCGTAATTCGAAGCCGATTCAAGATTGACAAAACTTTTTTAGATAGCGCAACAAACTTGCAATTTATAGCAAGAGTAGGTGCAGGATTGGAAAGTATAGATTGTGATTATGCTTCTGCAAAAGGAATTCATCTTATTGCGGCTCCGGAAGGAAACCGAAATGCTGTTGCAGAACATTCTTTGGGAATGATTTTGTCTTTGTTTAATAATCTCAATCAGGCTGATGCAGAAGTAAAAAACGGACAATGGAATCGAGAAAGTAATCGTGGTCATGAATTAGATCTTAAAACTGTCGGTATTATTGGTTATGGAAATATGGGAAAAGCATTTGCCAAAAAACTTAGAGGTTTTGATACAGAAGTCCTTTGTTATGATATTTTGGATAATGTTGGTGATGAAAATGCGAGACAGGTTTCACTGGCTGAATTACGGGAGAAAACAGATGTTTTAAGTCTTCATCTTCCCTGGACACCAGAAACGGATAAAATGGTTAATACGAGCTTTATAACTGCTTTTAAAAAGCCATTTTGGATTATCAATACTTCCAGAGGGAAAAACATAGTTACAGCAGATTTGGTTGAAGCAATGAAGTCTAAAAAAGTATTGGGTGCAGGTCTTGATGTTTTGGAATATGAAAAACTTTCATTCGAAACTCTTTTTCAGGATAAGAATACTCCTGAAGCATTTCAATATCTTTTAGAAGCTAAGAATGTTTTGCTCACGCCCCATATTGCAGGATGGACTTTTGAAAGCCATGAGCGTCTGGCTCAGGTTATTGTCGATAAAATCAAGGCAGTTTACAACAAAAAATAGCCTACAGCCTTTAGAATTTAATAACGAGTTTTTTCTTGTAAATTTTATTTGGTGAGATTAGTTTTATTTGTTAATTTTTAATAATATTGTTTCTGAGTTTTAAAGAATTAGTCTAAATAGAGTTTCTTAAAATCTCAAAACAACCCCAAATCTTAAAATAGATTCGGTCTTAACTAACAAATAAAATTTTAATTATTATGATTGAATGGTACAAAAAAGTAGTTTTTGAGAATTATGCAACCTTTAGCGGAAGAGCCAGAAGAAGCGAATATTGGTATTACACTTTAGCGACAATTATTATCTCCATTATTCTGGGGATTGTTGATTCTGTATTAGGTTTTTCTTTCTTAGATGGTGACGCTGGTGTATTAAGAGGAATCTATAGTTTATTGGTTTTACTGCCTGGATTAGCCGTTATGGTAAGACGATTACATGACGTTGGAAAAAGTGGATGGTTTTTTCTTGTAGTACTTATACCATTGGCAGGAGTTATCTGGTTATTAATTGTTTTATGTACAGAAGGAGAACATGGGGCAAACAAATATGGTCCGGATCCTAAAAATGATTTTGAAGATATTAATGAAATTGGAAAAGTTGAATTAGACTAATTATTAAAATATTAAATTTTAAAAGCATGGAAACAACAAAACCAGAAAGCTGGAATACGCCTTCACAACCAAGACAAGAAAATAAGAAAGTATTAGCCGGAATTATGGGAATACTTTTTGGATATTTAGGTATTCATAAATTTGTTTTAGGTTATACTCAGGAAGGAATTATACAATTAGTAATTGGTGTAGTTACTTGTGGAATTGGCGGTATAATTGGATTTATTGAAGGAATCATTTATTTGACAAAATCAGATGAAGAATTTTACCAAACTTATCAGGTTGGAAAAAAAGGCTGGTTTTAATCTAATAAGCTATCATATTTTAAAAGAACCCATTCAGAAATGAATGGTTTTTTTTATGTGCAAAAATGTCTTCATCTGATATAACAATAACTTTTAGTTCCTGTTAATGATTTCTATAGTGATTAATCTTACGCTTCATAAATAAAGTAATGGAGTAACTGAAAATCCTTAAGAGTAGGGTAATTTATAAAGATTTATTATGTTAGAAATTTATAAAAAAGTAGTTTTTGAGAACTATGCAAATTTTAAAGGCAGAGCAAGAAGAAAGGAATTTTGGACAGTTGTTCTAGTGAATGTTATAATTAGTGTGGTTCTGAGTGTAGTACTTGGCATAATCTCGTCTAGTCTTGCAATGCTTGCCAACCTATTTACTTTGGCAGTTTTAATTCCTTCTATTGCAGTTGGAGTTCGAAGAATGCATGATGTTGGTAAAAGCGGCTGGTTTATTCTAATTCCATTGTATGATGTATATTTGGCCGCTATGGAAGGGGAAAAAGGTGCAAATAAATATGGTGCAAATCCTAAAAGCGAACTCGAAGACTTAAAGGAGATAGGAAAAGATCTTAACTAGTTTTAAATAAAAATTGTTGATTAAAAAGTCCCATTCGCCACGGCAGATGGGATTTTTGATTTAAAGTAATTAATAATGGTAAAGGAAGAGTTTTGTTCTGGGATATGTTTTTTAAAATAAAAGTCGTTACTTCAATCTGAATTTAAATCTAAAATAATAGTAAAGAAATATGGGATTATTTAGCAGAAATAATAAGATTGAAAAACCCAAAGTTATTCTCGAATTGAGAAGTCCTAGTTGTCCAATCACTGCAATTGTAGAACAAGATAACAGAACGGCCTATTTTTATTTGTTTGGCGATAATGAAGATTTTGGTGTTAAAAGCTGTTGGATTAGAAATTTAAGTAAAGCACCTGAAGAAATAGAGGTGAAATTGATGGAAAAAGGGGTGCCGCCAATGTTGCCCAATGAATTTTGCAAATTTCCTGATGGTCAAGAAAGTCTTAATGAAAAGAACTTAGAAATTGTCTGGCTGGAAGAAGGAGATGGAGCTGCATTATTGGAAAATGGAGATATTTTATGCGTAATTCCAAGTTGGGGAGGAGAAGAAGGATTCTTTGGATATGCACGGGATTGTAATGGTCAGGGCAATTTTGCCTGGGAGCTTACCGAAGATAACGAGATGAGAAAACGGGTAAATAACGCAGTTTCTTTTATTAAGGAATGGAACGAAGAAGTAAATCCTTTTCAGTCGTTGCAGCCTAAAATTCTACATTATTACGATGATATATTTGGAGAAAGTGAAAAGTATTATGCAATCGATAATTCAGAGTGGCCTCCAAAAGGTCTTTACGTATATGAAGGACAAGAAAAAATTGTTTTTGCAACCGTAGCAGTATCATTACGACCACAACCAAAAGTTGAGATGTATTATGAAGATCCGGGCAAAGTAAACAGAATTGAAATTGGACTTATCCTAAAATCAGGATTAACCAATGATGAAATAAATAATGTGGCAAGTTTGATAAGCGGCATTACAACAATACCTTGGGATTATATCACTTTTTTAGCGGAAGGGCATACAGTAGAATTCCAAAACATTGTCAGCAATAAATTTAAGTATGCGGTACTGACTAATAAATTAAAACTTCTGCCTCAAATGAATGTGCCTGCTTTTGGAGATTCAAAGACTAATTTTTTATGGATTGTACCAGTTTCAGATAATGAATGGACGGTAATGAAAGAATCCGGTTCTAAATTTATACTGGATAAACTGGATACTATTGGGGAAGAAATATTTAGTTTTGAACGACAAGAGGTTGTTTAAGAATAGTATAAAAAAAGAAGACTCATAAATGTTTAGGTTTATGAGTCTTCTTTTTTTATGATAGATTGTTTTAATCTTCTTTCTCAGATAATTTCTTTTCCAATTCAATCTGAAATTCTTCGATAACCGGTTTCATTGTACTTTCCGGAATATCTGCGATTCTGATATACATTAAACCGTCGATAGCATTATTGAAAAGCGGATCAACGTTAAAGGCAACTACACGTGCATTTTGTTTGATGTATTTCTTAATTAAAACCGGCAGACGTAAGTTTCCTGGTTCTAATTCGTCAATAATTTTGTCGAATTTATTCAAGTCAGATTCTGCTTCGTCGAAGATAAAATCTTTATCAGCATCTTTCAGTTTAACTTTGTATGCTTTCTTGGGATGAATATATTGCGCAATATACGGATCGTAATAGTTTGATTTCATAAACTCAATCATCAAAGATTTAGAGAAATCAGAGAACTGATTACTGATACTAACACCACCAACTAAATATTTATGTTCAGGATGACGCAAAGTCGTATGAATAATACCTTTCCATAATAAGAATAAAGGCATTGGTTTTTGCTGATATTCTTTCACAATAAACGCACGCCCCATTTCGATCGATTTGTGCATCATGTCGTGAAGTTCCGGCTCAAATCTGAAAAGATCGGTCAGGTAAAAACCTTCAATTCCGTATTTCGGATAAATCTCAGAACCTAGTCCCATGCGGTAAGCTCCGGCGATTTTTTTGGTTTCATCATCCCATAAAAACATATGGTGATAATATTGATCGTATTCGTCTAAGTCAATCGATTCGTTGGTTCCTTCGCCGACTTCACGGAAAGTAATTTCGCGAAGACGACCAATTTCATGCAAAATGTTCGGAATCTGTTTAGCACTTGCAAAGAAAACTTCATAGTTTTTGCTTTGCAAAAATCGCGCATCACTATCTCTCAAGGCCTGAACTTCATCAATTAATTTTGATTCGCTTGCAGGCGTTACGATTTTTTTAGGTGCTTTTGTAATTTTAAGACTTGCTGTATCAATCAGTTTAGTGTCTTTTTCAAACGGATTAGCCAGCATATAGGTTTTCTTTCTTAAGAATTCTGAGTATTCTTCAAAAGATTCAATTTCATTTTGTTCACTTACAGAAATAGGTTTTCCAATACGAACTTTAATTACACGGTCTTTCTGCGTTAATAGTTCAGAAGGCAATTTTGCCGTTCTTAAAGTGTCATCAATTTTAGAAAGCCAGTAAAATAATTTACTGTTTTTAGCATGAAAATAGATTGGCACTACAGGAACTTTTGCTTTTCTGATTAACTTCAAAGCGCCTTCTTCCCAAGGTTTATCTACTACTAATTTTCCATCTTTATAAGTTGAAACTTCTCCGGCAGGGAAAATTCCTAACGGTTTTCCATCACTTAAATGACGCAGTGTTTCTTTAATACCAATTACGCTCGATTTTGCATCCTTATGGTTTTCAAAAGGATTAACCGGCATAATATATTTTTTCATCGGAACAATTCTGTGTAACAGGAAATTGGCAATGATTTTGAAATTTGGCTCTCTTTCAAGCATTAATTTCAAAAGCAAAATACCATCAATTCCTCCAAGCGGATGATTAGAAATAGTGATATAGGCACCATCTTTTGGCAGACGTTTTAAGTCTTCTTCCGGGATTTCGAATTTGATTTCCATCTCATCCAAAATTCCGTTCAAAAACGCAAGGTCTTCCAAATGTTTATTACGATCGTAAATTTTATTAAGGGTAGAGATCTTAAGAACCTTCATAAGAATCCAGCCAGAAAATGTACCGAGAACTCCGTACTTTTCAACATTTATTGCCTTTGCAACTTCTTTCGCGGTAACTAAACCCATGTAGTACTTTTAATTTATTAGAACAGCGAACAAAGATAACAAAAAAGTCTACTTTTCATTGTTTCCAAGATAAACTTTGCACTTTTTTATTACATTTGAAATCCTAAAAAAATCACTGATGAAAATTATTTCTTATAACGTAAACGGAATTCGTGCCGCGATAAACAAAGGTTTTATCGAGTGGCTGCAACAAGCAAGTCCTGATGTAATCTGCCTTCAGGAAATAAAGGCAACACAGGATCAAATTCCGGTTGACGATATCACAGCAGCAGGTTATCCTTTTCAATATTACTATCCTGCAACTAAAAAAGGATACAGCGGCGTGGCCATTTTGTCTAAAACAAAACCAAATAATATTGTTTACGGAACAGGTATTCACCACATGGATTTTGAAGGCCGAAACCTTCGTGCCGATTTTGATGATGTTTCGGTAATGAGCTTATATCTTCCATCAGGAACAAACATCGAAAGATTAGATCATAAATTTATGTTTATGGATGATTTTCAAACGTATGTTAATGAATTAAAATTGACGATTCCAAATTTGATTATCTGTGGTGATTATAATATCTGTCACGAAGCAATTGATATTCATGATCCGGTTCGTAATAAAACAGTTTCTGGATTTTTGCCTGCAGAACGTGCCTGGCTGGATGCTTTCATGAAATCTGGTTTTATTGATAGTTTCCGTCATTTCAATAAAGAACCGCATAATTATTCTTGGTGGAGTTACCGTGCAGGAGCAAGAGGAAACAATAAAGGCTGGCGTATCGATTATAATTTGGTAAGCAATGCTTTAGAAAACCGTTTAAAAAGAGCTGTTATACTACCAGACGCTATGCATTCAGATCATTGTCCGGTTTTAGTCGAAATTGATTAAAGTTTGGTATTGTTCTTGCTGAAAGAATTTAAGTTTTAAAAAGAAAGATTGGAATTTGGAATTTCATAATTTGTTTTTTAGACGAAGTCATATTTATTAAACGCCCCGGAATAAAAACCAATTAAAGAAAGATGATTAAAAAAGCCTCCATTGGATTAGTAGTTTTAGCTTTGTCTGCTACTTCTTGTGTATCTAAAAAGATTTACAACGATCTTGAAACGAAATATTCAGATTTAAAAAAAGAAAATCGTTCTATCTCTGATGAAAATGCAGATTTAAAAACTGCAAAAAATCAGCTGGAGTTGGATAAAGATAAATTAACAAAAGATCTGGCAAGCACAAAAGACGATCTTGCTAAACAAAAAGCTGATCTTGCTGCGGAACAAAAAAAGTATAAAGTATTGCAGGACTCTTACAATGCGTTAGAGAAAAACAGCAATGATGCTTTAGAAAGTAACATGGCAAAAAACCGCGATCTTTTGGCACAATTAGAAGCAAAATCTAAAAAATTAGCCGATGAACAAGCTCGTTTGGACAAAACAGCAAATCGTTTGAAAGAACTTGAAGACATGATTGCAGCGAAAGAAGAATCGATGCGAAAACTGAAAGAAACTTTATCTAAAGCTTTAAATGGCTTTGAAGGTAAAGGTTTGACTGTTGAACAGAAAAACGGAAAAGTATATGTTTCTATGGAAAACAAATTGCTTTTCAATTCAGGAAGCTGGGCTGTTGGAACTGAAGGTAGGAAAGCGGTTGTAGAACTTGGTAAAGTTTTAGGTGATAATCCTGATCTTTCTGTTCTTATCGAAGGGCATACTGATGATGATCCATATGCAGGTTCTGGACCAATTGCAAACAACTGGGATTTATCAACTAAAAGAGCAACTGCAATCGTTGCGATTTTGAGCGAAAACTCAAAAATCAACAAACAAAAATTAACTGCAGCAGGACGAAGCGAGTTTTCTCCTTTGGCAAGCAACGCAACTCCGGAAGGAAAAGCTAAAAACCGTAGAATCGAGATTATCTTGACTCCAAGATTAGATGAGATTGCGGAGATGCTTAATAGTATTAATTAAGGTGCTAAGGTCCTGAGGCGCTAAGATGCTAAGGTTTTAAAAAAGGGTTCAAAGTTTCACTTTGAACCCTTTTTTGTTTCAGAAAAGTAAATCTTAGTACTTTAGCAACTTAGAACTTAAAAGGAAATCTTGTAGATTTTTTAACTTTTGTCGCATTTTCATTTGAAAAATCCCGTTGTATCTTTGAAGTTAACAATTCGAACGAAAAAACCTTAGAATCTTAGCATCTCAGTACCTTAGAACCTTAAAGAAAATGAAATACACAACATTACCCAACACCGATATAAAAGTTAGTAAAATCAATCTTGGAACAATGACTTTTGGTCAACAAAACACAGAGGCTGAAGGTCACGCCCAAATGGATTATGCTTTAGAAAGAGGAGTAAATTTCTTTGATACAGCCGAAATGTATTCAGTTCCAGCTAGTGAAGCGACTTATGGGAGTACCGAAAAAATTATTGGAACCTGGTTTAAGAAATCAGGAAATCGCGATAAAGTGATTTTGGCTTCTAAAATTGCTGGTCCGAATCCGAGTTTTGGTTATATGCGTGAGAAATTGGATTTTTCGCCTGCGAGTATTAAATATGCGGTTGAAAACAGTTTGAAAAGGCTGCAGACAGATTATATCGATTTGTATCAAATGCATTGGCCGGAAAGAAAAACCAATAATTTCGGACAACGCGCTTTTCACGGACATGATGATGTTTGGGAAGATAATTTTAGAGAAATCTTGGAAACTTTTGACGCATTAATCAAAGAAGGAAAAATCAAACATATTGGAGTTTCAAATGAAAATTCCTGGGGAATGATGCGTCTTTTGGAAGAAAGCAAATACAATAATCTGCCAAGAATTAAAACCGTACAAAATCCGTATTCTTTATTGAATCGTTTATTTGAAGTGAATTCGGCCGAAGTTTCAAAATATGAAAATGTTGGTTTGTTAGGATATTCGCCTTTGGCTTTTGGAGTTCTGACTGGAAAATTCCTTACAGGAGAAAGTCATCCGAAAGCGAGAATTAATCTTTTTCCGCAATACAAACGTTACAATAGCGATCAATGTACGCAAGCAACCAAATTGTATCAGGAAATTGCTAAAAAACACGGTTTAACATTAACCGAATTGGCAATGGGATTTGTATTGCAACAGCCTTTCCTGACAAGTGCGATTATCGGCGCTACGACTTTGGAACAATTAAAAGAAAACATCGATACGATTGATGTGGTTCTTTCTAAAGAAATCTTGGCTGAAATTGATGCAGTTCAGGCAATTATTCCTGATCCTGCTCCTTAATTTTTTGGACACAAAGGCACTAAGGCGCGAAGTTTTTTTAAGCTTTTGGAATTTGTTCGCAATCCCGATCGCTATCAGGAGCAAATAAGTAAAATTTTTTCAATAGCCCCTAGCTTCAGCTAGGGGAACAAGATTGAAGTAGAAAAGGGCTTTAGCCAAACTAGTGAAGTTTGGCTAAAGCCCTTTTCCTTGCATTTATATTTTCATCCAGCTAAAGCTGGACGCTATTGAACTTAAAAATTTAAACTTTGCTGCTTCTGTGTCTTTGCGAGATTAAAAACAAAAAATATTGTGTCTTAGTGCCTTTGTGGCAAAAATCAATAATACATCACCAAAATAATTTTCTTTTTAGAAGTATCAATCTGTTTTTCGAGAACATTAAAAAACTTTTCATTTACCATCGGACATCCCAAACTGTTGCAGATTGGATAAGGCTGTTCTTCAAAAGGAACATCTTCATATTTATGAAGTACTATATTTCGGTCAAATGCATTGCTGTTGCTTTTATCTAGACCGTATAATTTATAGGCTTTTCCAAATCTTCCTGTATATGAACTACCAATAGCGTATTTGCCAAGTGAACTGCAATTGGAATTTTTGATATTACTAAATTTCAATTCTCCATAAATGCCAGTTTCAGAGCCTGAACCATGTCCAACCAAACCTTTATCGAGTAATTTGTTGTTTTTTAAATCATAAACAAAAAACCGATTTCTTCCGGATTCTACCTTCATGTCTAAAAAGAATGCAACATCTGAATTGTATTTCGGAGATTTCCCCAAGAATCTCCTGATTTCAGTGACTTCATTTTTTAGTTTCTCTTCGTAGGAATAAATCGGTTTTGAAGTTTTACTGACTGTTGGTTTTTCTTCTTTATTTCTGCAGGCAAATGTGGTGCAGAAAATCAAGAGCAAGAAGAGAAAGAAAACTTTGCTTTTCATAAATCAATTTATTTCTCAACGGTATACCCTTTTACTTTGGCAAAAGCTATTATGGATGAATTGATAGTATTCCCTAAATCATCCTGCTTTTTCGTTTTCTTAGATTCCGTATCAATATATTCCTGACGTTTTTTGGCCAAAACGCTGATTTCTTTCTGGATGGTTTCTCTTTCTTTTGTCTTTTCAGTTACTATTTTCTGCAATTCTGCAGTCGATTTGTTTTGCAATTCTGTTGGTAATTCTTCTTTTTTGATTTTAGAAATAGCTCCTGCATCGTCTTTTACTTTGTCAACCAAATCCCAGCTGTCATTTTTATAAACTGCTTTCGATTTGCTTACGGCACGGTCTGTGTAATTGGCATTAGAAACCATTTTTGCGTTTTGATCCTGCTTTATCTGATTCATTTTTTTATCAGCTCCTTTTGTTCCGTAATTGATGTAGGTTTTGTTTATTTTTTCATCACATTTGGCAATTTCATCATCATACGGAGTGGCAATATATTCTACAGCTTTGTCTGAATCAATATTGAAATATTTTCCTTTTCCGCGATCTGCACCGTCTTTCCAAAAAATGTTGATGCCTTCGGTTTTATTTCCACAGAAAATAGTATTTACATAAATACCATTTTTCAAAGCATTGTTAATTGCTTCTTTATAACTGATTTTTCCCTGATTGAATTCTTCGTTTCCTGCAATATAAATCAGTTTCATACTGCTATTTTCTGATGCCCATTTCAATTCTTTCGTTGCATCCTGAATAACGGCACCGCAATATTCACTTCCTCCGTTGGTTCTAAGTGCAAACAGTTTTTCAGAAATTAGATCCAAATCGGTTGAAAGTGGGGTTACCTGTCTGATGTAATTTGATTTTATAGACAAACCATCGTTGCCATATTCATATAAAGCAATTTCGATATCAGGCGTTTTTCCTTCGTACTTTAAAGTGGTCAGCGTGTTTACAATATTCCACAATCGTGATTTTGCCTGATCGATTAAACCGTCCATACTGCTCGAAGTATCCAGCAAAAGGGCAACTTGTATTTTAGTATTGGAAGCTGTTGCCGGTTTTTCGATTTCATTTTTCGATTTTGGTTTGGCATTGGAAGAATGACAGCTTGTGATTGAAAATATTACTGCAAATAGCGCGGAAATAAAAAGATTTGATTTCATAATTTTTAATTTTTACTGATGATTACAGATCAAACTTAGAAACAAAAAAGGCCTATTTTTCGGACAAAGGGTAAAACGGTGTTTTGACTTGGTGAAACGATCTCAGCATAATAGGTGTAATTATTTTCAACACATAGAAACATAGATTTTGTAACTTACAAAAGGCGTTTTACTTCATAATAAAAAAACATAGCTATGTGTGAAAATCAAGATTTTTTTAAATTATCTTATTGTACTTTTTTTAAAATTTATGTTTCTATGTGTTAAATTAATTTTGTTTTGGCGTATTGATATTTAAAGTTTTTAAATCGCCATTTGGTGTAACCAGAATAAACTCTTTGTCTCCTTTTACAGTTTGTTTCTTTTCTCTGTTAATGACAATTTTTACTTCATATTGTACCTGAATAACAGGTTCTAAAACCGAAGGATTAAGGATAAAATCAAACTCTTTACCAAAAACCGGCTGATAATAAAGTGTAGTCGATTTGGTAGCTTGGTTAATATTTGAATTTCTTTTTAAGTTTAAAGAAGAGCTGTTGTAAGCCTCATAAGATTGATACATTTCTACGGGTAAGTTTACTATGAAATCGTCGGTTATTCTTTTTTCGGTGTTTGTAAAAGTCTCGCCAAGCAGAGTTTCATAGTTTTTTATTTTTTCCTGAATCAGTAATCTGGCTTTGGCCATCATTTCTTTTTTGATGGTTTCCAAAGCATTTGAAAAGTAATCTACTCGCACCAAATCATAAATTTCATTATTAGATAAGATGGAAATAAATTCATTCAGCTGATTGGGATCTGAGAATTTGATATGAATATTTTTCTTCAATTCAAATCCAATCGGAACTTCATTGTAGGTTTTTCGGCTGAATACTTTTTTTTCGGCTTCGTATTCATAAACCGGAACAAACGAAATCATATCGACAAAAGTTTCAACGTCTTTTTTAAGTTTGATTTCGTTTAGTGCCTGCGTAATTCTCTGGTCAAGTAATTCGTTGACTTCTTTGGTTGTTTTGCCGGTTTGAGTGGTGCTGAAAATAGCGGTATAAGAATCTGCTTTAACATTGGCAAGTCCTTTTACGCTTGCGACAATTCCATCGTCAGAAGGAAAATTGATGTTAATGCTATTTTGGTCATTGTACTGATTTTGATAATTGACATTTCCTGAAACCTGTGCGACTACAAGCTGAGAAAATAGAATGATAAAAAGAGATAAGGATAGTTTTTTCATGATTTTGATTTTTGATTCGGAAACAAATGTATTGCAGGAAAAAACGTATTTTTGGCAAAATGGGTCAACAGGCCGTTTGACTTGGTGAAAGATATAGGATGGGAATCTGAAATTAGGTTACTTTACATTTTCTAAATTACTTATTGTGAAGCATAGTGTATTAATTGTTTTTAGTCTGTTTTTTTTAGTGTTGTTAGTTCCACAGCGAATGACAGCACAAGCTATTCCTGATAAAAAAATGGAGAAAAGCAGTACCAAAATCAGTAAAACGGCAGAAGAATTATCCAAATCACTGGATGATAACGATGAATCGAAAATTGCTCAGAATTACGAAAAACTGGCTAATGAATTTCTGAATAAAGGAGATAATGCCAAAGCAGAAGAATACTATAAAAGAGCGTTAAACAGTTATACTAAATTAAAACTGACAGAAGACAAAACCCGTGTTACCAGAAGTCTTGCTAAAGCACAGGAAAATCAGAAAAACTTTGGCTCGGCGATTAAAAACTATGAAAAAGCGGGATCGTTGACAAAAGATGCAGTTGAAGAAAAAATCAATTTAAACGATGCCAACCGTTTAAAAAATCAGTCCGATCCGGTAAGTCAGGCAGATTATGTGGATTCGAATATTGATTTACTGAAAAAGGAAAACAAAAAAGGCGAAGTTAAAGAAGCGTATGTTCAGAAAGCGAAGAATTCACTTCAGTTAAATGATAAAAAAGTAGCGATTGAGAGTTACAACAAAGCCTTAGATTATGCCAAAAACAAACCTGAAGAAGCCATAAAAATCAAAAACGAAATTGCTAAAGTTTATGCCGAAGACAATCAGTTTGATAAAGCGCTTCTGATAAGCGAAAAAATATTGGCAGAAGCCAGAAAAAATAAAGATTATACAACCGAAATAAAACAGCTTCAATCGCTTTCATCCCTTTATTTTGAAAAGAAAGAACCTGAGAAGGCGATTTCATCATTAAAAGAAGCGTATGATTTGTCTTTTCAAAAAGGAAATTCGGCGGAAGCCAAAAAGAGTTTATCATCTTTGGTTAAATACTACAAAACCAAAGGTCAGGATAAAGAAAGTATGGCTTTGTATGAGCAGTTTTTTGACAATTTCGATAAACTCATTCATTCTGATACAACTTTAATTGATGCGAAGACTTTTCAGATTACGGAAGAGAAAATCCGTCAGCTGGAAAAAGAAAAAACACTGAAAGATGAGCTGATTTCGAAGAAAAACACTTTCAATTATTTCCTGATTGGTTCAGTTGGTTTGTTACTGCTTTTGTTTTTGTTTATTGTGAAAGCCTTGTATTCCATTAAAATTAAAAATAAAGAAATTGCTTTGCAGTCATTACGACGCGAAATGAATCCGCATTTTATTTTTAATAGTTTGAATAGTGTCAATCAGTTTATTTCGGAAAATAAAGAACTGGAGGCGAATAAATATCTAACATCTTATTCGAATCTGATGCGGAATATGATGGAAAATTCCAATAAAGATTTTATTTCTTTGGATAAAGAAGTCGAGCAATTGAAAAAATATCTGGATTTAGAACATCTGCGTTTTGAAGATAAATTTGATTTTGAAATTACAGTAGACGATTCGCTGGATCCAGAAAGGGTTTTTGTTCCGAATATGATTTTACAGCCTCATCTCGAAAATGCCATTTGGCACGGATTACGTTATCTGGATAAAAAAGGTTTTCTGTCTTTACGATTCGACGTGAAAAACGGAAAAATCATTGTCACTATCGAAGATAACGGAATTGGTTTAACCAAAAGCCGTGAACTCAAAACCACGAACCAGAAAATATACGAATCCCGAGGGTTGAACAATACCAAAGAACGAATCGCGCTTTTGAACGAATTGTATAAAAAGGAAATTACATTTAAAATTGTAGAAAAAGAAGGACTGGAATCTGGCACAATAATTCAAATTGTTTTTCCATTAATTGATAAAATATGATGACGCTCCAAAAGATAAAAAGTGTAATTGTAGAAGACGAACTCGCCGCGCGAGAAGTGCTCAAAAATTATTTGAGTAAGTATTGTCCGCAGGTTGAGGTTATTGACGAAGCGCAGAACATCAAAGAAGCTGTTCCGTTGCTTCACGAACTGAAACCGCAATTGGTTTTTCTGGATGTCGAAATGCCTTTCGGAAATGCTTTTGATGTTTTGGAAGCGTGTAAAGATTTGCATTTTGAAACTATCTTTGTCACGGCATTTTCGGAATATTCGCTTCGGGCTTTGAATCAAAGTGCCGCGTATTATCTTTTAAAACCAATTAGTATTGAAGAATTGATTGTAGCGGTAAATAAGGTTCAGCATCAAATTATGAATCATGAAATCTTCAATCGAAATAAAATTATTGTTGAGAATTTCCACGAGCAAAAACCAGAAAAACAACAAGTCATTCTTCCAACGCTTGAAGGTTTCGAAGTCGTAAAAATGGAAGAAATAGTACGACTTCGTGGTAACGGAAATTTTACGGATTTGCATCTCAACAACGGAAGTAAAAAAATGGTCTGTCGTTTCCTGAAACATTTTTCAGAGATTTTGCCTCTGCCATTTATTCGGGTTCATAAATCGCATATCATCAATCTCAATTGCGTGAAATCGTATAACAAAGGTGGAATCGTGACGCTTAATGATGGTGCTGAAATTGAAGTTTCGCCAACTTACAAGGAAGAGTTTTTGAGGAACTTTAAATAGTTTTTTTTAACCGCAAAGTTCGCAAAGATTTACGCAAGGCACGCAAAGGAATTCTCATTCTTTAAAGAAAAACATTGCGCCCTTTGCGTAAATCTTTGCGAACTTTGCGGTTAAGTACTATTTACAAATCAAATTCATCATCCACAGCCAAAGAATCATTTTTGACTGCAGTAGAATCCGGAACTTTAATTTTAATAAAAGAACGCGCATTTCCCGAAATATAAACCGGTAATATTCCAGTTGTATCTTCCGGAACTAAAAGTCCTCTTCTGAACATCAAATTCTTTAAGAATTTCTGGTTTTTAATCGCATAATCTTTCAAATTACCTTGATCATTAAACTGATACATGAATTTTCTTGGTTTCGGAATAATCGTTGCCAGGTATAAACATTCATCAACATTCAAATCCGCTGGACTTTTTTGGAAATAGAAATGACTTGCTTCGCCAATTCCATATACATTTGGCCCCCATTCAATAATATTGAAATACACTTCCAGCATTCTTTCCTTGCTTACAATTCGGTTATTTTCTAAAATGTAAACTAATAGAATTTCTTCAAGCTTTCGCGAAAGCGTCTTTTCTCTTGTTAAGAATACGTTTTTAATCAACTGCATGCTAATGGTGCTGGCACCGCGAGAGAATTTCTTAGTTCTAATGTTTTTTAGAATCGATTGTTTAAATGCTTCATTAATAAAACCGCGATGTGAGAAGAAAGAAGGATCTTCTGTTGTTAAAACACATTTTCTCAAATAAGGAGAAATCTGATCTAAAGGAGTATAATTCGGATTTGCATTTCCAACCAAAACCGGTCTTTGCAATACATTTTGAATAATCGCACGATATACGAATTCACCATTTAGCTTATTTAAATCGGCTTCACCATATTTCGTGATTCGTAAATCTTCTTTATTTAATTTACTGTCAAAAACAAGCGTATTGGGTTTGTTTTTGTTGAATTTGAAGTCTAGTTTATAATCGAAATTTCCAGTCGCCTGCATGCCCTGAAAATGCTTAAACAAACCATCTGGAAGCGAAACGATAAAATCCTGCGCTTTCATTTTTGGAATATCTACTTTCAAAGTATAAACGGTATCTTTTTCGGTATCATAAGAAATGTACGGACGCACTTTAATTTTATTCAACTGCATAGTCGAAGTGCTGTCAATCGAAATAAAACTATCTCCCAATAAAAAGCGGTAATCAAAACGGGCATTTTTTATTACGACATCTTTACTCGCAATTTTTGGATGATTGATTTTAAGATTGGCGATAGAAGTGTAGCCGTCAATATGAAGTTCGCTGCCACTTTTATCAATGTTCTGAACATTTAAGCGGATCGAATCGAAGCTTGCTTTTAAGTTATAGCGCTGATCCAAATACGGAACACGAATTGCTCCTGTGTCGAGATTGAAAAATCGAATATCGGCTTTTTTGTTTCTTGGATCTGCAAATCCTTTAATGTTCCAACGCTGATCAAAATCTTTGGCTTGGACATGTAGATTCGTTTCCAGCTGTTTGTCACTTAAAACCAATTTATCTACATCAACAGTAGTTTGTTTTCCGTTGTCGTCGATTTTGAATTTGAAGTTTTTCAAATCCATATCGGTTGGAACCAAATTCAGAACTTTTGAAATGATTCTGTAAGCAAAAGAAGCATATTTTCGTTTTTCGTTCGATTCTGTTTCTTCTTTGTCTCTTTTTAGAAAAGCATCAAAATTTCTTTTTTTACCTTTTTTGACCAACTGAATATACCCGTTGTCGACTTTTAAAGTTCCAACCTGAACATCTCCAATCAATAAATTACTTAAACTGATACTGGTTTCTACATTTTTTATTTTGACCAGTGTATCAGCATTTATTGGAGCCAAAACAACGTCAGTCAAATGAATGGTAGATAAACCATCAAAAGAAGCTTCTTCGACAGAAAAATTACTGTTGTACTGAACAGCCATTTTGTGAGTCACTTTGGCAATGGCCTGCTTTAAAAGAGAATTTCGGAAATAGTACAATCCAATGCAAAGTACAAGAATTACTATTCCCAGTATTTTTAGTGCTTTGTATATTTTTTGTTTTGGAAAATTCATAAAGTTTAGTTTTTTGCCACGAATTACACTAATTTCTCGAATTATTTTTCGCGGCTAATAAATTTCAATAAAAAATTTGTGCCAATTTGTGTAATTCGTGGCTAAATAAAATCAACCAAAAAGAATGCTGGCAACATCTTCAATTTTAGCGACCAATTCGATTTTGATTCCTGTATTTTTTAAAGCAATTTTATTGTATTTGGAAACAAAGATAGTATCAAAACCTAATTTTTCGGCTTCCTGAATGCGCTGATCTACACGGTTTACGGGGCGAATTTCTCCTGAAAGTCCAACTTCTCCGGCAAAACAGAAACCTTTTCCAACCGGAATATCTTCGTTTGAGGATAAAATCGCCGCGACAACAGCAAGATCAATTGCTGGATCATCAACAGAAATTCCGCCTGTCACATTCAGGAAAACATCTTTGGCACCTAAACGAAATCCGGCTCTTTTTTCTAAAACAGCCAAAATCATATTTAGTCTTTTGGCATTATAACCTGTTGTGCTTCGCTGAGGTGTTCCGTAAACGGCTGTACTTACTAAAGATTGTATTTCAATCATTAGTGGACGCATTCCTTCAAGTGTAGTTGCGATTGCAGTTCCGGATAATTCTTCGTCTTTGTGTGAAATTAATATTTCAGACGGATTGCTAACTTCTCGTAAACCGCTTCCGAGCATTTCGTAAATTCCAAGTTCAGAAGTTGAACCAAAACGGTTTTTCAGCGAACGCAGAATTCTATAAATATGATTTCTGTCGCCTTCAAACTGAAGAACAGTATCAACCATATGTTCCAGAATTTTTGGTCCGGCGATGTTTCCGTCTTTGGTAATATGCCCAATTAAAATAACGGGAATATTAGTTTCTTTAGCAAATTTGATCAGCTCGGCTGTTGTTTCTCTGATTTGAGAAATACTTCCAGCAGTCGATTCGATATAATCGGTATGTAAAGTCTGGATCGAATCGATGATTACAATTTCTGGCTGAATCGCTTCAATTTGTTTGAAAATATTCTGCGTTTTGGTTTCGGTCAAAATATAACAGTTGTCACTGTTTGGTGTGATTCTTTCCGCACGCATTTTAATTTGTTTCTGACTTTCTTCTCCAGAAACGTATAAAGTTTTATAAGGTAATTTTAATGAGATTTGAAGTAAAAGTGTACTTTTTCCAATTCCAGGTTCTCCGCCCAAAAGTGTTAACGATCCTGGAACGATTCCACCACCCAAAACACGATTCAATTCGCCGTCAGTAGTATCCATGCGAATTTCCTGAGCCGAATCAATTTCGTCAATTTTTAAAGGTCTTGGTGCTTTATTTGTTGACGTGGGTTCGCTTTTCCAGGCCACTTTTTCCTGCTTCTGAATAATTTCTTCAGCAATGGTATTCCATTCCTTGCATGCGTTGCACTGTCCCTGCCATTTGGAGTATTGAGTGCCACAATTTTGGCAAAAAAAGGAAGTTTTAACTTTTGACATTATTTACTTTTTTTGGCAAGCGTATTCATTTCGTCAATCTTCTCATACATCATGTCTTTGTTCAAATCTCCAATTGGCTCCATTTGCGAAGCATTTTGGTATTTTTTTGATGCATGTTTCGGATCGCCTTGTTTTTCATACATTAATCCTAATTCATATTCTCCCAACATGGCTTTTGGATAATGTACATTTCCAATTTCGGCCATTTTTCCTAATTCGCTATAGGCGTTTCTTTTTAAAATAAGATTTTCTACTACTTTAAAATCACTCATTCGAACTGGAATCTGAACTCCTAAAACTTCAGACATGTCAGCATATTTTTTTTCTAAGTATTCGGCATAACCTTCTTGAAGAACCGCAATTTTGTCATTGTATTCGGCAGAATTTATAGGTCGGTAGGCTTCAAAAATCTGGTACAATGCACTTGGAATAGAGTGTAATACTTCTGTGTAATGTGTAGCACCCTTAAAAACATCGTATTTATAATTCACTAACGGATTATTAGCGATTTTAATATTATTGTTTAATTTTTCAATCGGTTCTTTTATCTTTTTAATGTCACCTTCTCCTGCTGAAAGATAATAGAACACCGGTTTTTTTATTTTAGCAAACTTTTCAGCAATACGCACTTCCATTTTTGGTGCCAGTTCTGGACTTAAGCAGATGTATGCATTAAAAAGGGGCATTTCTTTATACAGATAAAAATTAGCAAAACTTGCTGTTATATCGTGGCCTGCAATAAGTCTGAAAGGGGAGGTACGGTATTTTTTTTCAATATAAGGCACTAATTCTGCTCCGACGAATTCGAAAAACTTGGAACCTTTTTCAAAAGGAAGCCCTTCGTTTTGGTCGATTGTGGTGTCGTCGAAACGTTCTCCATCTTTATTTTGATGAATTCCGATAATGATCATTTCCGGAATATCATCCCAATACGAACCATAACTTACAGCTCCGGAAAAAGGATCAAATAAGTAATCGCCATCTAATAAATAAAGAACAGGATATTTTTTGTCTTTGTTTGCTTCATAAGAAGCCGGAAGTCCAATTGTAATTCTACGCTCTTCTCCCAGTTTTTCTGATTTAATGTTGTCGAACGTTTTTTGGGCAAACGACGAGAATGAAATCAAAAGTGTTAGTAGGTAAACTTTTTTCATGATTTGTGGCATTTCAGTAAATTAAAAATGTATTGAAAATAGTGTAGCAATATACTATTTTATTTGCTTCTTTGTTCAATGGGGTAAAAATTGAAGCACAGTAATTTAGCGTCAAAATCATTTTGGATTAGGACAAAAGAGGAATTCTTTGTACAAAAAAGCTTTGAACAAAGAAAGTAAATTCTTAAAAAAGAAAGAATTGGTTTAGGTTAACGAATTGTCATTTTCGTTAGGGAAAATAATCCACGGTTTGAAGGTTTTCGCTTCTTCAAAATCCAAAGTTGCATAAGAAATGATAATGATGATATCATCTTTCTGTACTTTTCTTGCAGCCGGACCATTCAGAGTGATTTCGCCTGAGTTTTTCTCACCTTTAATAGCGTACGTTTCAAAACGTTCGCCATTATTAATGTTTACAATAGATACTTTTTCGCCTTCAATAATGTTTGAAGCTTCCAGTAAAGTTTCATCAATAGTAATGCTACCAATATAATTTAAATCGGCACCCGTTACTTTAACGCGATGAATTTTTGATTTTATAACTTGAATTTGCATGCTGCAAAGTTAGATTAATTTAATGAAATGGTGTCTATCAGTCTTATAGAATTAACAAATACTGCTATAAATGCACGGTAGTTTTTGCCATTCTCTTTCTGATCGATAGGTAAAAGTGTTGATTCGTCAGCAATAACAAAATATTCAAGGTCGAATGTTTCGTTGTCTTTGAAAGAATTTTCTACAAATTCCAACGTTTCCTGTGGACTATGACTTTGGAAAATCTCTTTGGCTTCAGTTAAAGTCTTGTATATAATGGAAGCATCTTTACGCTCTTGTGCAGAAAGACGTTCGTTGCGCGAGCTCATTGCAAGCTGGTTTTCTTCCCTGAAAATGGGACAGCCTACAACATTTACAGGTAAGTCTGCTTTTTCGACCATTTTTTTAACAATCTGAAGCTGCTGAAAATCTTTTTCTCCAAAATAAGCATTGGTTGGTGTTACGATTTCGAAAAGTCTTTTTACGATCGTTCCGACACCATTAAAATGTCCTGGCCTGAATTTTCCTTCCATCTGATTTTCCAATCCGTCGAAATCAAAACTCTGAGAAACGGTGTTTCCTTCATAAATATCTTCAACAGAAGGTGCGTATAAAATGATTTTATCACTTAATGTACGCATTTTCTTAATATCTTCTTCTAAAGTTCTCGGATATTTTGCTAAATCTTCAGGGTTGTTAAATTGCGTTGGATTGACAAAAATGCTTACAACTGTATCGTCGTTTTCTTTAAGCGAACGCTGCATTAAAGCCAAATGTCCTTGGTGTAAAGCGCCCATTGTTGGTACAAATCCAATAGTTGAATTTGCGGTTTTGATAGTTTTAATATAAGCTATCAAAGCTGCTTTACTGTAGAAAATGTGCATTGAGGTATTATTAAAATTTTATGCAAACATAATATATTAGTTATAAACTGCATAAATTTTTGTAATTTTGCGACGTTTTTATTACCAAAATTAAGTAAAATACTATTATGAAAGATAAGAGGATATTATATGTATCATCTGAAGTCGTGCCTTATTTGGCTGAAAATGAGGTTTCTTTAATGTCTTATGACGTTCCGAAAATGATTAATGACCAGGGTGGTCAGATAAGAATTTTCATGCCAAGATATGGGAATATCAACGAGAGAAGACACCAGTTACACGAAGTGATTCGACTTTCAGGGATGAATTTGGTAGTGAATGATTTAGACATGCCGTTGATTATTAAAGTTGCCTCAATTCCGAAAGAGAGAATTCAGGTGTACTTTATTGATAATGATGAATATTTTAAACGTAAAGCAACCTTCGCAGACGAGGAGGGTGTTTTATATCCTGATAATGACGAAAGAGCAATCTTCTTTGCTAAAGGTGTTGTGGAAACTGTTAAAAAATTAAACTGGGTTCCGGATATCATTCACGTTCATGGCTGGCTGGCTGCTATGCTTCCAATTTACATGAAACATTATTACAAACATGAAGCCTTATTTTCTGAAACCAAAATCATTACCTCTGTTTACGGACAGTCTTTTGATGAGAATTTGGATTTGGAGATGATAAATAAAGTTAAATTTGATGGTGTTCCTCATGATGCTGTATCAGATTTAGAAGTTCCAAATTACGAGAATGTTTTAAAAGCTAGCATCTTACATTCAGATGGTGTAATCATTGCCTCAGAAAATGTTTCTCCAAGTTTAACAAAATTTATAGAATCTTCAGGAAAACCTTTTTTACCTTTCGCCACGAAAGATGCATTTGCTGACGCATATACAAATTTCTACAGAACGTTTGGACTTTAAATTTTAACTTTATTATAAAACATGTATAATACTTCTTTTATTAAGAAAATTCTTTTAGCTTTAATTGTTGTTTTTTTATATTCATGCGACAAAGATTTTAATGCAATTGGTGATGGTTTAGTTGGAGATGATCATTTTGGGCTTGAGCCGGAAGAGTATAGTGTTTTAGCCTTCAATCAGGAAATAACTCCTGTTGCCTCAAATAATTTACCGACAAATGCGTTAGGTATTTTTGATAATCCATTGTTTGGTACTACAACAGCAAACTTTGTAACTCAGGTGGCACTAGCTTCTTATGCACCTACAATTGGAGAATCTCCGGTAATTCAAAGTGTGTATCTTGCTATTCCATATTTTGTTAAAAATAAAGTAACTGCTACAGATGGCACTAGTACTTATGAATTGGATTCTATTTATGGAGGGCAAGGCAGTAACTTTAAAATAAAGTTAAGTGTTTATGAGTCAAATATGCAGATGAGAAACAGCTATTTTAGTGGAGGAAATCAATTGCCTCAGTACTATTATACTGATCAGGATAACGCCTTTTCTAGTGTTAAAGGTAGCTTGCGATTAAATGATTCAATCGGTAGTAATGGTGTTAATGTAGATGACCAATTTTATTTTAGCGCTGCTGAGCGAACTGATTCAATTGTTACTGACGGAAAAAAGACCGCTAGTAGGATTGCTCCTCAAATGTATTTAAAACTTAATAAACAGTTTTTTCAAGATAAAATATTAAAGGCAGCAACTTCAAAACTGGCTAGTGAAGATGTTTTTCAGGACTATTTCAGAGGTTTGTATTTTATGGTTGAAAAATCAGGAAGTTCGCCGAGTAATATGGCTTTGATGGACTTTACTAAAGGTGTAATTACAATTAAATATAAAGCCAAAACGGCTTCTACAACTGATGGTGATGCAACAGAAGATAAAGAGATTGTTTTGAATTTAAAAAGTCTTGTTACCGGAGGTGTTGTAAGTACAAATAGTTTTCTTCAGGACGTTAGAAATGCTGATTATCAAAACGCGATTGCAACAGCAAATATAAATACTACTGAAGGAGACGAAAGACTTTATTTAAAAGGAGGTCAGGGATCGTTGGCGGTAATTCGTCTTAATGATTTTGCTTCTCAGTTGGATGATATTAGAAAAACGAACTGGAAAGTAAACGAAGCAAATCTTGTTTTTCATGTTGATACAGATAAAATGGGGACTACGAGAAGACCGCAGCGAGTTTACTTGTATGATTTGACTAATAATACGGTTCTGTTAGATTATTCTGCGGATGATACAGCGCCTTATGGTGGTGGTTTAATTACGGTTGATTCTAAAAAAGGGACATATTATAAAATAAGAATTACGAATCATATTCGTAATCTGATCAAAGATGCAACAGCTAAAAATATTGATTTAGGGTTGTCAGTTTCTTTGAGCGGAAGTGTAATTGCTTCAAACCCATTAAAGAATAAAAATTCAATTATATCACAAGCACCGAGAACATCGGTGATGAGTCCTCTGGGTACAGTCTTGTACGGTGGAAAAACTTCTGCCGGTGATAAAAGACTGAAACTTGAGGTTTACTACACTAAACCAAATTAATAAATATATATGTGTGGAATTGTTGGATATATCGGTCATAGAGACGCTTATCCTATTGTAATCAAGGGCTTAAAGCGACTTGAGTACAGAGGTTATGACAGTGCCGGTGTTATGCTGTATGACGAAGAGTCGGGCATAAAACTTTGTAAAACAAAAGGTAAAGTTTCTGATCTTGAAGCTAAAGCAAAGGAGAATTTTACAACAAATGGAAGCATTGGAATTGGACATACACGCTGGGCTACACATGGAGTACCAAATGATGTAAACTCTCATCCCCACCTTTCAAACTCCGGTGATTTAGTAATTATCCATAACGGAATTATTGAAAATTATGCTCCTTTAAAAGAAGAGCTAATCAAAAGAGGTTATACTTTTAAGTCGGATACAGATACAGAAGTTTTAGTTAATTTAATAGAAGAAGTTCAGAAGAAAGAAAATATTAAATTAGGTAAAGCAGTTCAGATTGCATTGAACCAGGTAGTTGGGGCGTATGCAATTGCTGTTTTTGATAAAAAAAATCCAAACGAACTTGTGGCGGCTAGATTGGGAAGTCCGCTGGCAATTGGAGTTGGAGAAGGAGAGTATTTCGTTGCTTCTGATGCATCACCATTTATTGAATATACTTCTAATGCAGTGTATTTGGAAGATGGAGAAATGGCGAATATCAGATTGCATAAGCCAATTAAAATCAGAAAAATTAAAGATGACTCCTTAGTAGATCCTTATATTCAGGAACTTCAAATGAATTTGGAGCAGATTGAAAAAGGTGGTTATGATCACTTTATGCTGAAAGAGATCTACGAACAACCAAGTGTAATTAGAGATACTTACAGAGGAAGGCTTCATGCAAATGAAGGAATTGTTCAGATGGCCGGTGTCGAGGATAACCTGGAGAAATTCTTAAATGCAAAACGTATTCTAATCGTAGCTTGTGGAACTTCATGGCATGCAGGTTTAGTGGCTGAATATATTTTTGAAGAGTTTACCCGTATTCCGGTTGAAGTAGAATATGCTTCTGAGTTTAGATACAGAAACCCAATCATCAATAAAGATGATGTAGTTATTGCTATTTCTCAGTCTGGTGAGACTGCAGATACAATGGCAGCTATTAAACTGGCTAAAGAAAACGGAGCCTTTGTGTTTGGTGTTTGTAACGTAGTTGGTTCGTCTATTTCAAGAGAAAGTCATGCAGGTGCTTATACGCATGCGGGACCGGAAATTGGAGTAGCTTCAACAAAAGCATTTACAACTCAAATCACAGTTTTAACAATGATTGCTTTAAAACTTGGAAAAGCAAAAGGAACATTGTCAAATACGGATTTCCATACTTATCTTCAGGAATTAGAAATTATTCCGGAAAAAGTAGCTGAAGCATTAGAAACTAATGATAAAGCAAAAGAAATTGCTGCTGCTTTTAAAGACTCTGCAAACTGTCTTTATCTGGGTAGAGGATATAACTTCCCGGTTGCTTTAGAAGGAGCTTTAAAACTAAAAGAGATTTCATATATCCACGCAGAAGGTTATCCGGCTGCAGAGATGAAACACGGTCCGATCGCTTTGATTGATGAGCATATGCCGGTTATTGTAATTGCTCCTAAACAAGGGCATTATGATAAGATCGTAAGTAATATTCAGGAAATTAAATCAAGAAGTGGGAAGATTATCGCTGTAGTTACAAAAGGTGATATTCAGGTACGTGAACTGGCAGATTACGTAATCGAAATTCCGGAAACTTCAGATGCATTGTCTCCATTGGTGACGACAATTCCGTTACAATTACTTTCTTACTATATTGCAGTTATGAGGGGATGTAATGTAGATCAACCTCGTAACTTAGCGAAATCGGTTACAGTAGAATAGATTTTATTTTAAATAAATATGTTAAAAAAGCGAGATTTAGGTCTCGCTTTTTTTTATTGTCAAAAATTTTTTTCAACAGATGTATTTTTATGAATTTTTCATTTTTTTAGTAAAAATTTATATGTATGCATAGTATATTGGTTTTTCTTCTGTATTTCTTTGTTTTTATTCTAAGAAATTCAATTACCAAATAGTTAAAATATTGTAAAAAATGATGCTAAATATGAATTTTATTTAACGTTTTTTTATGCATATTAAAATATTTGCTTATTTTGGCTATATATACTAACGAAAAAACTAACCCAAATGAGAGTCTACTTGCTAATTATGTTGTTGTTCAGCGGAATATCTTTTGCGCAGAATACAATAACAGGTTCGGTTACAGATGGTAACAAACAATCTATTCCTGGTGCAAACGTTGTTGTTGTCGGAGAAAATAGTGGTGCATCTACTGATTTCGACGGATCGTTTAAATTGACTACCAATGCAAAACTGCCTTTTTCGATAAAGGTTTCTGCGGTAGGATTTGAGTCCAAAACAATTAATGTTACTGCGGCAAATCAAAAAGTGAATGTAATTTTAAAAGATGAAGAGACAAAACTGGATGAAATTGTAGTCTCTGCTTCCAGAACTCCGGAAAGGGTTTTAGAATCACCTGTAACAATTGAAAGAATGGGGGTTCAGGAAATCAAAAGAACGGCTTCTCCTTCTTTTTATGATGGTTTGGAGAACATGAAAGAGGTTCAGATGAATACCAGTAGTATGTCATTCAAATCAATTAATACAAGGGGGTTTGCAACTGTAGCTAATACTCGTTTCATGCAGTTGGTTGACGGTATGGATAACTCTTCTCCGTTGTTGAATTTCGTTTTGGGGAATATGATTGGTGTTTCTGAAATTGATGTTCAGAGTGTAGAGCTTCTTCCAGGTGCTTCTTCTGCTTTGTACGGTGCAAATGCATTCAATGGTATTTTATTTATGACAAGTAAAAGTCCGTTTACCAATCAGGGTATTTCGACTTACTTTAAATATGGTGTGACTTCGCAAGAAGCGGCAGGTACTAATGGGTATTATGATTTTGGTATTCGATTCGCTCATGCGTTCAATAAGTATTTTGCGGCTAAAGCTAACTTTACTTATATGGAAGCGACAGATTGGTACGCGACGAACTACAATGATAAGACAAGAGCTGGTATTGACAGAACAAATCCGGGTTATGACGGGATTAACGTTTATGGTGACGAGGCTTCAACAAATATTAAAGGAGTTGGTTTAAAGTTAGAGGCAATGGGACTGATTCCTGCAGGGGCGTCAAATCTTTTGCCAAATACTACGGTTAGTAGAACAGGTTATAATGAAATAGATTTAACAGATAATAAAGCAGCTAATAAGAAAATAGACTTCTCTTTTCATGGAAGGCCTTTTGGTGATGAGAGACTTGAAATTATCTGGCAAAGTAAATTTGGTACCGGTAATGCGGTTTATCAGGGGGCTAACAGATATTACTTAAATGACTTTTTTATGCAGCAACATAAATTAGAATTCAAAGGAAAGAACTTTTTCTTAAGAGGATATACTACTTCAGAAGATGGAGGTCATTCCTATGATATGATTTTTACCGGTATTAATGTTAATAGAAAATGGAAAGACGACAATACTTGGTTTGGTCAGTATGCGGGAGCTTATATTCAGGGAACTTTGGCTGGAATGACTCCGGAACAGGCACATGCAGCAGGTAGAGCTACGGCAGATACAGGTCGTTTCTTACCGGGGACAGCGGAATTTAAAAATGCTTTTAATCAGGTTATAAATGAAGCTGATGTCCTTTCAGGTTCTAAATTGGTGGATAACTCAAAAATCTATCATTCGGATGCTAATTACAATTTTAGAGATATAATCAAATTTGCGGAAATTCAGTTAGGGGGTTCGTTCAGAGCGTATGAATTAAATTCTCATGGAAGAATTTATACAGATGCGAACGGTCCTATTGATTACAATGAGTATGGGGCTTATGCTCAATTAATGAAAAAATTCTTAGATGACAGATTGAAATTTACAGGTTCTATTCGTTATGATAAATCTAAAAACTTCGACGGAAATTATTCACCTCGTTTATCTTTAGTATATTCAGGAGGAGAAAAGAGAAATCATAATTTCAGAGGATCTTTCCAAACAGGTTTCAGAAATCCGTCAACTCAGGATCAGTATATCGGATTTAATATCGGAAGTGCAGTGTTAATAGGATCTGCTCCTGATAACTTGACAAGATTTAGTGAGACATTTAACTTAAGTGCAGAAGGTCAGGCTTACAGCGGTGGAAACGCTACTAAAGATATGACAGGTCTTGATGCTTATGGTAACTCTTATATTGCAAGTTCGGTAAATGCTTTTTCTGCTATGGCAGGAAGTAATCCTGTTGCTGCAGCTGCATTGTTGAAGAAATCAAGAGCGAATTATGTGAAACCTGAAGAAGTGAAAGCGTTTGAATTAGGGTATCGTTCTGTTTTTGAAGGTATGTCTATCGATCTTAATGGTTACTATAATATATACAATAATTTTATTGGTACTTTGAATGTGATTTCTCCTTTCTATGGAACGGCTCAGGATAATCCAAATATTGCTGCAGGAACTTCTGATCCTGGTGTGCAGTCAATCAGAGCTATCCAAAATGGAGAATACAGAGTATATCAATTATATACTAATTCAGATGTAGAAATACATTCGTTAGGATTTGGAGTTGGACTTTCTAAAAAAGTAATTTCTGATTTCGAAGTGGGACTGAATTATAACTATGCTCAGTTTGATTTTGACCAGGAAAAAGATCCAAGTTTTGAGCCGGGATTTAATACGCCAAAACACAGAATTAAAATGTCTGTAGGAAATGATAAATTATTCAAGAATTTCGGATTCAGTGTTAGCGGAAGATGGAATAGTGAATACTTATGGCAGGCAGGTTTTGCTGATGGTATAATTAAATCGGCTACAGTAATTGATGCTCAGATCAATTATGGAATTCCAAAATTAAAATCTGTTGTAAAATTAGGAGCTGCTAATATTGGTGGAAAAGAATACTATCAGGTTATTGGAGCCGGATTAATCGGTCAGCAATATTTTGCATCATGGACTATTAATCCATAATTAATTAACTCTAAGTCAAATTCATTATTTATGTTTCTGAGTTTATTATCAGAAGCAGATAATCTAAAAATATAAGTTATGATAAAAAATTTCAAATGGCTTTTATTGGTTTCGTTAACCTTTATGGCTTGTAATAGTGATGATGATGTGACGGCTCCTGTAGATTCGTCTGATGGTAAGCCTTTGACAGCAGGAAGCGCAGATTTTTCTAAATATGTAGCATTAGGAGATTCTTTTGCGGCAGGTTTTAGCGACAATGCTTTGTTTATTAAAGGGCAGGAAGGTGCGTATCCGAATATTTTGGCGCAACAATTTGCTTTAGTAGGAGGAGGAGAGTTTAAAACACCTTTTGCAAATGATAATATTGGAGGGCTTTTGTTGGGTGGAAACGTTATTGCCGGACCTCGTTTGTATTTTAATAGCACTCCGGTTCCTGTAGATGGTAAGCCAACAACTGAGATAACAGCGCATTTGACAGGAAGTTTTAATAATTTAGGAGTTCCGGGGGCAAAAAGTTTTCATTTGTTAGCTCCTGGCTATGGTAATGCAGCGGGAGTTGCAACAGGGACAGCAAATCCTTATTTTGCTCGTTTTTCATCCAGTACTACAACAACAGTTCTGGCAGATGCTTTAAGTCAGAATCCTACTTTTTTCTCTTTGTGGATTGGAGGTAATGATGAATTAGGATATGCAACTGCAGGTGGAGATCCTGCAGTAAATCCGTTGACGCCTCCTGCAACTTTTGAAGCTGCTTATAAAGGTTTGGTTGCTCAGCTGGTTGCTGGTGGCAGAAAAGGAGTTATTGCTAATCTTCCTAATATTACAACTCTTCCTCATTTTCATGTAATCGCTTACAATCAGTTAACTCAGGCTAATTTAAGTTCTGGAGGGGTTAGTTTGGTTAATACCTTAAATGCGCAATTGTATGGGCCTTTAAGCAATGCTTTGACTTTTTTAGGACAAGGAAGTAGAATTAAGCCTTTGTCAACAACCGGAAATAATCCGCTTTTAATTGTAGATGAAACTTTACCAGATCTTTCGGCAAATTTAAAAGCTGTTTTAATGGGAGGAGGATTAGATGTTGCAACTGCGACAGTAATGGGGCAGATTTTTGGACGAGCAAGACAAGCGCTTCCTACTGATTTAATTGTTTTAGGTGCTTCTTCCAGAATTGGACAGGCTCCAACTGTAGCCGCTGACGGAATTGCTTCGCCTTCGCCATCATTGTCACAGTTAGGGGTTACTTTTCCTTTACCGGACAGATATGTGTTATTGCCTTCTGAAGTGGCAGAAATAGAAGCAGCTACTACTGCATATAATTTAGTTATTAATGCTGCGGCTGAAGCAAATGGTTTGGCAATTGTTGATGCTAAAACAATTATGGATGATTTGAATAAACCAAATGGAGTTTCAATGAATGATTTTACTTTAAAAGCAACATTTGTTACTGGCGGAATGTTTTCTTTAGACGGAGTTCATCCTTCTCCAAGAGGATATGCTTTTATTGCTAATAAATTTATTCAGGCAATTAATGCTAAGTATGGTTCAAACTTAAAAGGAGTAAATATTGGTAATTATCAGGTGTTATTCCCAAAACAATTATAGTTAAAGATTATTTTTAACTTCGAAAAAACCGCTCATTTTTAGAATGAAGCGGTTTTTTTCTTTTACTAAAAAAATGCTGTTTTTGTTATTTTTTCGGTCAGTTTTATGAATCAAACAAAATCATGGTATTTTTTATGAAAAAAAAATTGATTTTATATTTTAAAAAATTATCTTTGCGCTCTGAAAAAAGAGGTATTTTCGATAAACCTAAATAGCTATTTAATAAATACATAAGTAATGTCAAAAGTAATAGGAAAAGTTGCTCAAATCATTGGACCAGTAGTTGACGTAGTTTTCAACGGTAAAGATGTTGAACTTCCAAAAATTTATGATTCTCTAGAAGTCACTAAAAAAGATGGAACTATCTTAGTTCTAGAAGTACAATCTCACATTGGGGAAAACACTGTTCGTACAATCTCTATGGACTCTACAGACGGTTTGTCTAGAGGATATGAGGTAGTTGGAACTGGAAATCCAATTCAAATGCCAATCGGTCCAGATGTATATGGACGTTTATTTAATGTTGTTGGAGATGCAATTGATGGTTTAGGTGATTTACCAAAAACTGGAGAAAACGGTCTGCCAATTCACAGACAAGCTCCAAAATTCGAAGATTTATCAACTTCATCTGAAGTTTTATTTACAGGTATCAAAGTAATCGATTTGATCGAGCCTTACGCAAAAGGAGGTAAAATTGGATTGTTTGGTGGTGCTGGTGTTGGTAAAACAGTATTGATTCAGGAGTTGATCAACAATATCGCAAAAGGTCACGGTGGACTTTCAGTATTCGCAGGAGTAGGCGAAAGAACACGTGAAGGAAATGACTTGCTTCGTGAGATGTTAGAGTCAGGAATTATTAAATATGGTGATGATTTCATGCACTCTATGGAAAATGGAGGATGGGATTTATCTAAAGTAGATATGCCAGGAATGAGAGAGTCTAAAGCTACTTTCGTTTTCGGACAAATGAATGAGCCACCTGGAGCTCGTGCACGTGTGGCACTTTCAGGATTATCTATCGCTGAGTATTTCCGTGATGGAGCTGGATCTGACCAAGGAAAAGATGTATTATTCTTCGTTGATAATATCTTCCGTTTTACACAAGCAGGTTCTGAGGTATCGGCACTTTTAGGTCGTATGCCATCTGCGGTAGGTTACCAACCAACATTGGCAACTGAGATGGGTGCTATGCAAGAGCGTATTACATCTACAAACAAAGGATCTATTACATCTGTACAAGCGGTTTACGTTCCTGCGGATGACTTAACTGACCCGGCGCCGGCTACAACTTTCGCGCACTTAGATGCTACAACTGTATTGTCTCGTAAAATTGCTGAGTTAGGTATCTATCCTGCGGTTGATCCGTTAGATTCTACTTCAAGAATCTTAACTCCACACATCTTAGGAGATGAGCACTACAACTGTGCACAAAGAGTTAAAGAAATTCTTCAAAAATACAAACAATTACAAGATATCATCGCGATCTTAGGTATGGAAGAGTTATCTGAAGAAGATAAACTTTCTGTATCAAGAGCACGTCGTGTACAACGTTTCTTGTCTCAGCCATTCCACGTAGCAGAGCAATTTACAGGTATTCCGGGTGTATTAGTTGATATTAAAGATACTATCAAAGGATTCAACATGATTATCGATGGTGAGTTAGATCACCTTCCAGAAGCTGCATTCAACCTAAAAGGTTCTATTCAGGATGCAATCGAAGCTGGAGAGAAAATGTTAGCTGAAGCATAAAAATAAAGTTAAAAGTTAGAAGTTAAAGGTTATACGTTTCGTAACTTTTAACTTTTAACAAATAACTTCTAACTTAAAAAATATGATTTTAGAAATAGTATCACCAGAAGCTAAATTATTTTCAGGAGAAGTAACTTCAGTTACTTTACCTGGAGTTGACGGAAGCTTTCAGATTTTGAATCATCACGCGCCGATTGTTTCTATTTTAGAAAAAGGAACAATTAAAATTGCAGCTCCAAGCTTCAGTTTTTCTAAGGAAGCAGCGGATCAATTCACGAAAGTAAATGACCAAACCTATACTTTAGAGATTAAGTCAGGAACAATCGAGATGAAAAACAATAAAATTATTGTTTTAGTTGACTAAGACAATTTTAGAATAAGTTAAAAGCCGGACAGTATTTGTCTGGCTTTTTTTATTTTTTTACTTTTGGAGTATTAAAATCTCTTTATAAAATATTGATACTATGATAAAAGCTCAGTAAGCTTTTATCTTTTTCGCTTTGTTAAACCAATAAAGCGTGTACTGTTTATGTCAAATTTTATGAAGAATACTTATGAAAAATAGATCAAAAATTGCTGTTCTTGGCGGCGGCGGAAGAACTGGAAATTATCTTGTAAACCAGTTGTTAAAAGAAGGATTTAATTTAAAGCTTCTACTTAGAAATCCCGAAAAATTCAACATCTCAAATCCTGCTATTGAAATTATTTCTGGTGATGCTCTAGATTTTGAATCAATAAAAGAGTTACTCAAAGATTGTCAGGCAGTTTTAAGCACTATTGGTCAAAGGAAAGATGAGCCTTTGGTTGCAAGTCAGGTAACAGAATATGTTTTGAGAGTGATGAGTGAATACAAAATCGACCGTTATGTTTTGCTGGCCGGACTTAATATTGATACGCCATTCGATCAGAAAAGCCCAAAAACGATTATGGCCACAAATTGGATGAAGAGTAATTTTCCGCTAATTCAGGAAGATCGTCAAAAAGCATATCAACTTTTAGAAGAAAGCAATGTAAATTGGACACAAGTTCGTGTTCCTTTTATTGAGTTTACCGATAAAAGTTCTGAAATAACGGTAAATCTGAAAGATTGTTTAGGAGATAAAATTTCTGCTTTAGACATTTCAAAATTTATAATTAAAGAAATGATAGAATCTAAATACAGCAAACAATCGCCTTTTATTAGTGAACTGTAAGATTAAATTTAAAACAGCGGATTAATTCAATCCGCTGTTTGTTTTTATTGCAACTTATATTTATTATGCTTGTCTAGCTCTCTATTCTTCTCCTTTTGCATATTCCATGATATCTCCTGGCTGACATTCTAAGACATCACAAATAAGTTCTAAAGTTGAAAATCGTATAGCCTTTGCTTTTCCGGTTTTCAAAATTGAAAGGTTTGCTGTTGTGATGCCAATTCGCTCTGCTAATTCGTTCAAACGCATTTTCCTTTTGGCGAGCATTACATCGAGATTTACAATGATTGGCATAAAATTTATATTGTTAATTCGCTTTCTTCTTCTAATGTTGTTCCTCTTTCCATCAATTTGGTTAGTAATACTAATACACAGCCTAATAAAATGATGTAAATGTTTCCATCAATAGTAGGATTAAATGAAACAGATATGTTTTCGAAATAAGTATCTTGTAAAGATGCTAAGATTTGAGGACTTATTGTTATAAGTCCAAATAATTTTAAATCAACAAACATATATATAACTGGGATTAATTGTGAAAAAAGTAATAAGTAACCCAGCTTGGAAACGTATTTAGCTATAATTTTCGAAAAATAAATTTCTTTGGCTAATTCTTTCAAAATTAGTGCTAAAAAATACATTTCCAAAATGTAAAAAAGAGCATTAAGATATCCTCTTAACATTAGTACAAAGTTTGTCCAGGTGTTCGTAGTTTTAATTTTTAAGTATTGAGAATTTCCAAAATGTTCATATTTAATAAATTTGAAAAAACTTGGTTTTCGATTCATGTAGTTTCCATTTTCATCAATCATGATAGATCCTTCTTCTTTCATAGAATTAACACTATACAGGTTTATCGCCTTTGTTTTTTTGTTTTCTTTCAAGAATTGATTTTTTATAGCCGGATAGGTGTCAGATCCGCTTGCGCCAAAATATGATTTATTTATATTGATAGAATCCGGAATTTGTACAGTTAATGTAACAGGTACTAAAGTTCCTTCGGAGTTTTTATTTCCTATTATCGTGGTAGTATCGCCAATTTTGTAAATGTATTGTCCGTCATTGCCAAAAAAAATGGCGGATATACCAATAGTAAAATAAAGAGCATAAACGATTACTATAAAAGAGAGTGAAAAATATAAAAATGAAGCAAAGTATTTGGTTGATTTCATAATAAATGTTTGTTTTGATTTATTTGTAAATATATAAAAATTATTGATAAACGATAAAAAAATAATTATAAACGATGTTTTTTTGAAAAATCGAAAATGAGGTTTTTGAATAAAGACTTCAATAAATAAAAGTTCATGTCTTTACCCTGATAAGTGAACATTATGATCATGCTATTTTTCTCTAACTTTGTTTTATGAAACTACCAGAAAATCTAAATCAGAAACTGGAGAATTACAAACAATGTAATTCTTTTCAAAAACTCCCGGTTTTTAATAATCCTGTTGATTTTGCTTCTGATGATTATATTGGTTTTTCGAAATCTGAAATTATTTTCAAGCATGTTCATGCTTATCTGGTAGAAAATGAAATCTTTCAAAATGGAGCAACGGGTTCGAGATTGATTTCAGGTAACCATTCTCTTTATCAAATTGCAGAAAACTTTATAGCCGATTTTCATGAGGTAGAAGCAGCTTTAATTGTAAATTCGGATTACGATGCCAGTGTTGGTTTTTTTGAAGCGCTAGCGCAGGAAAATGATGTTATTTTGTATGATGAATTATGTCATGCCCTGATTAAAGACGGAATTGAAATGTCAAAGGCAAAATCATTTCAATTTATTCATAATGATGCTGAAGATTTAGAACAATTTATTCTGAAATTCCCAAATACAAACATTTATATTGTTACAGAAAGCGTTTTTTCTCTTGACGGAGATAGTCCCAATCTGGAAGAATTAATTAAACTTTCAGAGAAATACAATTGTTATTTAATTGTTGAAGAATCCTCTGCATTAGGGGTTTTTGGTGAGAAAGGTGAAGGACTCATTCAGTATCTGCAATTGCATAATAGTGTTTTTGCCCGAATTATAAGTTTTGGAAAAGGTCTGGGATGTTATGGTTCGGTAATTTTAGGTTCGGAAGAACTGAAAGAATATCTTGTAAATTTCTCAGAAAACCTGATACAAAGCACGGCTTTGTCTCCACATTCTGTCGCGACTATTTTTACTGCTTATCAACAGTTGAAAATAGAAAATGAAGCCATCAAAGAACTTCGTCAAAACATTGTGTTTTTCAATCAGCAGAAGAACTTATTGGGCTTAAAACCAATGTTCGTTCACAGTAAATCGGCAATTCATTCTGCAATTATGCCTGGTTGTGATACTATAAAAGAATTGGCGGAAGAACTTCAGAATAAAGGTTTTGATGTGCAATCAATTTTTTCACCATTGGTTCCGGAAGGGCAGGAAAGATTGAGATTATGTCTTCATAGTTATAATTCTCAGGAAGAAATTAGCCGGATTCTTGAATTTATAAGAAATTTCATATTTTACTACACTGATAAAACTGATCTAAACAGGTTTTTACAGATAATTGTATGAATGATTTATTGCATAAGGAAATATCAAAATCAATACTAAAAATTTTTTATGATGTTTATAATCAACTAGGATATGGATTTTTAGAAAAAGTATACCAAAATGCAATGTATTTTGAACTAAAAGCGCAAGGCTATAAAGTTGAGCCTCAAAAACAGATTAAAGTATACTTTAAAAATCAGTTGGTAGGAGAATTTTATGCTGATTTGTTAATTGAAAATACCATAATTGTGGAACTCAAAGCTTGTGAATATCTAATAAGTTCTCATATAGCCCAATTAGTAAATTATTTAAAGTCAACAGAAATTGAAATAGGATTATTATTAAATTTTGGTGAAACACCAGAATTTAAAAGAGTAATTTACACAAATAATAGAAAATCAAACTTGAAAAATCCGTAAGGAATCAGTTTAATCTGTTGTATCCGTGGCCCATTTTGAATTTTAGTATGTAAAAAAAACTCAAAATTTTTTGTAACGTTTTTGTTATATGATTACTTACAATTGGTAATCAAAATAACCATTATGAAAAAAATACTTAAATCTTCTTTATTATTTTTCTTTTTGATTTGTACTATTTCGGTACAGTCACAATCTTCAAAACTGGAAAATTCACTTCTTTGGGAAGTTTCAGGAAAGGGACTTAAAAAATCATCTTATTTATATGGAACAATTCATATGATTTGTTCTAAAGATTATTTTTTATCCGAAAAAACAAAAAAGGCATTTAATAATTCGGATAAATTATATTTAGAAATCAATTTTACAGATCCTGCAGAAATGAGTCAGATGCAACAATTGGCTATGGGAAAAGAACCACTTAGTAAAAAACTAAGTCCGGAACAATTAGTCAAATTAGATTCAATCTTGAAAAAAAGTACAGGAATGAGCGTACAACAAATAGATAATTTTAGTCTTTTGACGGTTTTAAGTTTGATTTCTGTGAAAAGTTTTGGTTGTACAGATTTGAAATTTTATGAAATGGAATTTTCAGGACTGGCAAAAGAAAGAAATATTGCTGTTTTGGGGCTTGAAACAGTTAAAGCACAATTTGAAATTCTTGAAAATGCCTATTCGAATGATGAAATTTTAAAGCTTCTGGATGAATCAACTTCTGAAGAAACAACCGATTTGGTAGATGCTTATAAAGCTGAAAATATTGAAGCAATGTATGCGTTATCAACCGATTTAAAAGTGACCAGCGAGAAAACTAAAAAACAAATTCTTGACAATAGAAATTTAAATTGGGTTAAAGTCATGCCTGAGATTATGAATCAAAACAGTATTTTCTTTGCTGTTGGTGCAGGACATTTAGGTGGAGAATATGGTGTAATTAACTTATTGAGAAAAGAAGGATATACTGTAAAACCTGTAATGAACTAAATCTGTTTTGAAAGAGAAAGAACAAGAGTTTTTGAATCGGATTGAATGCCATAAAGGAATTTTGTATAAAGTTTCCAAAATGTATATGGATAATTCTGATGATCAGCAGGATTTGTTTCAGGAAATTATATGTCAGCTTTGGAAATCGTATGATTCGTTTCGGAATGAAAGTCAGTTTTCAACCTGGATGTACAGAGTTGCAGTGAATACGGCAATTGTTTTTCTGAAGAAAGAAAAAAGAAAAGTAGACAAATATGAAATTGCTTCGGAGAATATTAAAGAAGACGAAAGCGATTCATATATAAAAGAAAGCCAGCTGGATCATTTTTATAAAGCAGTACAAAAACTGGATAAAATTGATAAGGCCATAATATTCTATCAGTTAGAAGGTTTTTCACATAAAGAAATCGGTCAAAATATGGGAATTTCAGAAGGAAACGCCAGAGTGAAATTAAACAGAGCCAAAGAAAAATTAAAAGAAATTATTAAAAATCAGGGATATGGATTTTAACGATATACAAAATGCATGGAATAACGAAAGATCTGAAAATGTTATTCTTCCAACTAATTTAGAAAAAATTCAGTCTGCCAATACACCATTGGATAGAATTAGAAAGAACTTAGAAAAAGAGTTCATTTACCAAATAGTCGCCATTATTTCAATTGGTTTTGTTCCTGTGATTTGTAGTTTTTCATCAAAAGCAGTTTTTTTTTATTATTTGCTTTTTAGTCTCTTTGTGGCTGTTTGTGTTTATTATTTGACAAAGTTGTACTTTTTTTATAAAAGATTGAATACTATTACTTTGAAAACAAAAGACAGTCTGTATGAAACTTATTTTGATATCCGGTTAAATATGGAGCTTTATAAAACATTTGGTTTTGCATTAACGCCGTTTTTAGTTTTGTACTTACTTGGTTTTTACTATTACAAATTCTCCAAAATTCCGGGATTTTTTGATTTGGAATTTTCTAAAAGTGAATTAATCGGATTCTTTTTAATAGTGGTTTTTGTTGTTCTTTCTATGGGGATCTCTTTAGAGTGGTGGGTGCATCATTTTTATGGAAAATTTGCAAAAGAAATTAAAAAAGTAATAGACGAATTAAAAGAAGAATAAAAAATAAAACCCATCAGTTACGATGGGTTTTATTTTTATAGAATAACCGAAATAAGGATTAATTCATTATTATTTTTTTAGTAGATACAGATCCGTTTTCAAGAGCTGTTTTTACCAATAAAACCTGATTTCCGGTTTGTAAATTTGAAATTTCCAGTGCATTGCTGCTGATTTTCTTTTTGCTGAAAACTTCCTGACCTAACAAATTGTAAACTGTTACTTCGTTGATTAATTCATTAGAAGAAGAAATGTTTATTGTTTTGTTTTTAACTGCAACAAATATTCCGTCTGCATTATTTTCAAAATCATCAGTTCCTAATGTATTGTCTGTATAACGAAGTACAAAACGACTGTTAAATGAACCCGCTTCTGATGTAAAAGTATAATTAGCAAGGCGCAGGTTGGTTGTTTTTCCGGTTGTTTTATCCTGTAAAAAAATATCCTGACCGTCATTAAAGAATCCGTCAGCATGATCAATTGCAATAGTGTATTCTCCTTTTGCGGTTAATATAACTCCTAACGGAACAGTATCAGTTTTTAAGAAAGGCAATGCGCGCCCCTGAATAACCATTTTTTTAGAGCTGTTAATACTATAGAAATCTACAGCATTAGTACTTGCCATTGATAAAGCATCAAAATCAACATCGATCACATTGGTTGCTCCGGTAGCATATCCTAACAGGATTTGTTTAAATGTCCCTGTAGTGTTTGTTAGATTAATCCATACGCGGTTTCTCTCAATAGCAGATGCCGTTGTTTTATAAAACTGACTATTATTCCCAGATTTACGCTGAAGATTATTAAAGTTTATAATAGTTGTATTTGCAGGTGCTTTTATAAGAAATCCCTGTGCAGCGGCTATGGATCCTTCGAAACGCTTGTATGGGTTTCCTGTTGTGGTTCCTAAACTATTATAAATATTAAAATCGTCTGTGTAATAATACTTACCATCTCCCGAACCATTTTGAACCGGAAGATTTTGATGAGCCCATAAATATATTGCCCCTACACCTGTATTATTTCTTAGGAACGTGTCTGCATCTATAGCTGAAGGATAAGGATTTCCAACTAAATTCCATAATCCTTTTTCAACAGTTACCGGAATATCTCCATTATTTGGAGTTCCTGTAAATACTCCTCTAAATAGTTGTTGTGTGTCAATTGGATGCGATTGAGGAGCTCTGATACCGTAACCTTTACCTGTTTTCATTTCCTCTGTTCCACCATAATTAACTTCCCATCCTTTCGAAGGATTGTAAATTAAATATTTATCTGCTAAAGTGTTCGGTGAGAAATTGACCATTTTAAAACCAGGGTGTGTTACAGGCATAGACCAGTAAGTTCCGTCATAACGACGTACATAGGTTTCTCTTTGAATTTCAAAAGCGTCTATACTTCCGGAAAACATTGTTGTGCTTGTAGTCGTTTGTAATAATGATCCGCCACTTTGTACAAGTAATTTTCCATTTGCTCCTACAGTAATATTTTCATCTACCGTTAGTGTAACGCCTTCCGGTACGGTTAAAGTGTAGTTTGGATCAATAGTACAGGAACAAACAGTAAGATCTGAGGATAGTGTTGTATTGCCTTTAATAACCAAACTGCTTCCACTTTCAACTGTTCCAATTGAACCTCCATTATTTACTACATCATTTTTTATAAAATTAATAGCAAGATTAGCATCACCCGCATCTTCTCTTACACGAATTTCGACTCTTGAGTTACTGTTTAAAGCATAAGTAGTCCCGTTGTTGATCATGAAAGAGTTAGGATTCCAGCCATTTTCTGAATATATCAAGTTGTCATCGATATAAATTTCTATGCCATCATCATGCGTAATACTTTGCAATTGATAACGTCCACATTCAAAACCTTTACGTTTGTAAACTGTTGTAAAATAGTTGTCAGGTAGTTTAACACCTTGCCAGATTGTAGCGGCTGAAGGAGATTTGTCTACTGGCCAATATATTCTTGAATCAGGACTTGTATTTGGATCGACATAATAACCTGCATATTTTACATTGGTTAATGTTATGTCGGCATTTTCATAACCATAAACATTCCAGACTTTATCTCCATATTCAGATGGATCTCCTTTTGGAATGCCAAATGAGAAAGAATTTCTTGCTAAACCGCCGTCTTCATAATATTCTAATACAAATTCGTAAGTTCCTGCATCCATGTTTCTTGTAAAAGAATTTGTCACATAACCACGGGCATACCATTCTCTTAAGACTTCTACATTGTCTATGTATAATGCTACTCCATCATCACTTCCAAGATTAAAATGATATAGACCGGCTTCAGTAATGTCAACTTTCATTTTGTAACGTACCAGAAAGCGATCAGTAGGAGCAGCTTCGCAAGGGATTTCTGTCGTAAGTCCGCTAACAGCACCATCACCCATGTCTCTGTCAAAATTTTTATTTTCAGTTACTCTTCCAATGTAAGTAGTAATAGTAGTACTTGGTAAAGCAGGATAAGAGCTGTTTGGAGGCATAGGAGCTGTATTGGCTAGTTTGTAAACATATCCAATCCAGGAATTAGTCCCAAAAGCTGTTTGATTTCCTGGAGCCTCACATTTTACATTTAAGGTTACAGTTGCAGTAGAATAATTCAATCCATTGTAAATAGTGTACTCAAAAGTAGATGTTCCTGTAAAACCTGGTGTAGGTGTAAATATTACATTCGTTGTGCCATTTACCTGAACCGTTCCTCCTACAGCTGGCTGGGTTGTTGTTATAGAAACTAATGGTGTATAGTTTTCGTCATTTGCCAGGATCGGAATAGGAGTCGCTTCAGTAGAACTAACGGTTGCAGCATCAGCAACTGCAGTAATTAAATTGGATGGTTCTACAACTCCGGTAATTGTTGGACCGATATCTCCGCCGTAACCATTTTTTAGTATAAAATAACCGTTAGATTGGTCTATAACGGCGTAAGGATAAATTCTGATATAAAAAGTTTCATTCTTATTGCTTAAAACTCTTGTGCCGGCAGGGAAGTTTAAAGTGATTTCTCTGTCGGTATCTTTTACTGCTACTGTTGGTCCTAGTAAAACGGTACCATTGTCTGCAAAATTAGGATCTGTAGAATAGCGTACCTGAAACATAGTAGCTCCTTGGCTTCCTGGCGAATTGTATATAAATTTAAATTGCGATAGAGTCAGGTTGTATTTTTGCTTTGGTGTTACGCTTACTTGTATATATCGGTTTAAATTTTCGGCGGTTGATCCGTTATTTTCCAAACCTCTAACAAAAAATTCATTTGCATATGGACTTAAAGTTACTCCATTTCCTCCCGCTGTAATGTCGTTTCCAATTATATTTGGATCTGTAACTACTGCTTTTGGAGTCATTAAAGCGCCGTTCCATATGATTAATCTTGGAGTAAGTTCATTAACATAAACTGATACAGTTGCGGTAGAATTCTTAGTTCCATTTGTTAATGTGTAAGTAAATGAAGTTATACCTTTAAAATTATCATTTGGAGTAAATGTGAAAATATTGCCGTTTGCAGAAACAGTTCCTGCTGCTGACGAAGGTTGTGTAAAAGTTATTGAGGCTCCGGTTGTATGAATGTCGTTTGCTAGTGGATCAAAAGAAATAGCTCTTTTTTCCTGAGTAGACACAAGGTCGTCATTTGCATTTAGCTCTGTTGCATCATAGTTTAAAACAGTTCCTGTAATTGTAGGAACAGTACCTGCAGGTGACTTACTTACACCATTGGCTAAAAATATTGGAGAGTTGGGATATTCTCCGGGTTTAAATTTATAACCGTAAATACGAATTGTTATTTTCTCATCTGGGTATAATGTTATATTGGATAAATCTAAAGATTTATTTGTTTTGCCTGCATTTGTTGTTTCATCAACTAGTAAAAAACTTGTAGCAAAATCTTTATCTTTCGAGTATCTTACTTGATATCTTTCGATAAAATGATTTGCATCTGGAGTATAAGTAAAGTTGAATTTGTCAAGTTTGAGTTTGTATCCTGTTTTGGCAGAAGTTGTAAATTCAAAGTATTTAGATTCATCAATACTAAATTGTGTGGACCAGCCATATCCATTATAACCGTCACCTTTTGGTTGTAGTTGTAAAGTTGTTCCAGGTCCAACTGTGAAGGGGTCTGCGGCTACTGCATTAGCAGGAGCAATAATGTTAGGTAATGTATCATCTGGACCACTCCATTCAACAAGCGAAGAGGTAGTAGGTGCATTAACAGTTACATTTACGGTAGCTGTAGACGTATTTGTTCCATCTCCAATCCTATAGATGAAAGATGTTAATCCTACAAAATCAGTAGCAGGAGTGAATTTTATTTTATTATCAGGAGTTACAACTACAGTTCCATTCGCTGGTGGAGATTGGATGTCTACAGATGATATTGGATTAGTTCCTGTTAAATCATTGTTTAAAACATTGATTACAGTAAAGTTATTTTGAATAGTGGTAGCTGTGTCGTTATTAGCGGTTAAAGTCGGAATGTAAGGGGATACATTACCTGTTATTGTAGGCAGGTGGTAAGTTCCGTCACTTGTTAAATGTGAATTTACCAATCCCCAGCCAGCGCCATCCCAATATACATTCTCACGGGCATAGGCATAAAAACGAAAATATATTGTTTCGCCTGGTAATAAAGTAAATCCAGTAGGGAAATAGATAATTTCATTAGTTTTTTGTGCTGTTATAGTTTGATTGTCCAGAAGAATTGTTCCATCTGATGGAAAAGAGACATCTCTGGAATATCGAACCTGATATTTTCTAGGTGAATCTGATAGCCCGTTTGAAATTAAATGAGCATATCTTAATGCTGTTAAATCAATTTTATATCCTTGTTCTGCTTTAATTCCTATTTGAATGTATTTAGCCGGATTTATTGTATTACCAACAGGCCATTGATTAGTATAATATCCTGCGGAATTTGAGGTCATAAGATTGTTTCCTGTAATTTTTGGTGCAGATACTTGTGAAGTTGAAACTAAAATATGAGCATCAAAGTTGCTAGGACTATCCCAGGTGACCAAATCAACAATTTGGGAAAATCCCAAGAAAGGCAATAAAAATAAAATTAAAAGTAGAGTTTTTTTCATACTAGATCTTTTTCTATCAGTTTGTTATGCTGGCATAATAATTATTGCCCGCGCAAATATAGATACATCTACGAGCTGAAAATACTCAGGGTTTTTAGAATGGCTAATTTTTCGATGAGTCGTTAAAATACTCGACAAACTGCATTAAAAATTTTAATGTTCGCGAAATATTCTTATAAAATGTTAAAATGAAACATAAGAATAATCGTAAATTTTAACAATTTTGAAGGTTTGATTTTGCGATTTTGGACTGAAAAACGTCGCGTTTGCTATAAATTCTTCAAAAAGAGAATAATTTACAACCAAAAGTTATTTGAAATTCTGTAGGTAATTTATAGTGTTTTTTTAGCAGATAAAATGATTTTGAAAGAGTTAAGAAGTCCTCTTTTTTGAATTGGAAAACGACAATTTAACTTTGTTCCAGTTCCTGAACTTTTTCGTAAACCAAATTACTTTCGTAACCTCTTCGAAGCATATAGTCACAAAACTTTTTACGCTTTTTTAAAAGATTGGTTTCGGTTAAATTGTTCCAGCATTTTTCAGCCAGATTTTCAAACGTTTCAAAATATTCTTCTAACAAAATTTCTTTTAAGGCCAAAGTGATGTTCGTCGATGAAATATGTCTTGCTTTTAGTTCGTTTGTAATTCTAACCTTACCCCATTGTTTGATTCGGTGTTTGCCACGGGCAAAACTACACGCAAAGCGGGTTTCATTAAGAAAATTCCCTTCTATGAGCTGAACCACAATAGTATCAATTTCATCCGAAGTCATTTTCAGACTATACAATTTTTCCACTACTTCGCTGTGACAGCGCTCCTGATACGCACAAAAATGCTCTAATTTTTGTAAAGCTTCTTTTGGAGTAAAAGTGTCTTTCGCCGGGTTTTTCATGCGTTTTAACGATTAAATGTAGTAATAGTCAATAAGTTGTAAAATAATTCTAAATTTTGTTAAAATATTATAAAAAGAAATAAATTATAACCTTGCGTATTAGCCTAATTTAAATATTTTTGTACGAGAATTTAACATTTCTTTGATTCTGCTGAAAGTCAGAATTTTAACATTTGAATTCGAATTAAAAAACTAAAAGCCATAATTCCTCGTATGTAAGAAATATAGCCTTTTTTCTTTTTAGCAACCCAAAAACAAATTTAAACAAATACCTACTGAATATGATGAGAAAATTACTTTACTCGTTTTTATTTTTTATTTTTTTACATACCACCGGATTTAGCCAAAGAGTTTGGAGTGGAGCTACAAGTTCCGATTGGAATACTGCGTCAAATTGGAGTTCAGGAGGTGTTCCTGGTCCAGGAGTTGCTGTTGAAATTCCGTCAGTTGCAGTATATCCTGTTGTAAGTTCTACAGTGACTTGTTCATCAATTACATTTAGCGGAAATGTAGGAGCATTAACTGTAAATTCGGGAGCTGTACTTAATACGGGAGCTATTACAATAAATTCTTCAAATAGCAGTCCGAGAAATGTAACGATTATTGGTGGAGGAACATTATCTGCGTCATCAGTTACCATTGGTTTAACTTCGACACAGTCAAGTACAAATCGCGAAACAACTTTAACATCTACAATTGCTAATTTTAATATATCAGGAAATTTAACTCTAAACAGTAGTAGATACCGATCGTCTATCTTTTCTTCTTATTACTATAATAATGCTCGGTTCTATCTTGAAAATGGAATTCTAGATTTAAATGGTCAAATCGTTATTGAAAATGAAAACAGTAATAATAGTCCTGTTTTAAGTATGGCTACCGGCGCTGAAAGCGGATTACTTTTATTAGGAAATTCTACCCCATTTAGTTTGACTTCTGGAAATAATGATATTAATTTAAATGGGAATAATGCAACTGTGAATTATGATCTTGCTAATCCCCAAACAGTTTACATTACTCCGTATAATAATCTAACGCTTTCAGGAAGTGGCGCTAAAACTTTTGCAGGAACAGTTTCTATAGCAAATAATTTATCCATTAATGCAGGAGCAACCGCTACTTTTAATGCCACTGGTAACGGAGCAAAAACTTTAACTTTAAATGGCAATGGGCAAAATTCAGGAACTTGGGGAGGCACAGGTACTGGAGCAGGAAATATTCAAACGACTTATTTTAATGCCCCTGCGGCTACACCAGCGAATAAATTTGTAACCATTACTAATACATCTTGTACTGCCGGATATTGGACAGGTGTAATTAGTACAGATTGGAATGTGGCTTCAAACTGGTGTGGTAATGTTTTGCCAACTAATACTACAGATGTAGTGATTCCATCTGGAACACCTAATCAGCCAACTATTACTTCAGTAACAGGATCTGTAAGAAACTTAACAGTTAACAGTGGAGCTACATTGACTTTGGCGAACACAGGAACAACATTCTTAAATGTAAGTGGTGATTTTATTAACAATGGTACACTTACTGGTAACGCAAGTTCAACGGTAACGTTAACTGGAGGAGTATCAGTTTTACAGGGTTCAGGTGCTACTGCATTTGGTAACTTAACGATTAATAAAGGCTCAGCTTCGAACACTGTTACGAATAGTGCAAAAGCATTTTCTGTAAGTGGTAATTTAACAGTAACAAATGGAAATTTAATCTTATCTGCGACAGATGCCAATTATACAGTTTCAAATAATTTAAGTATAGCTTCAGGTTCAACGCTTACACATAAAGTGAATTGGTCAAATAATGTGTTGTTAAGTGTTGGAGGAAATATTGCTATAGATGGCGCTTATAGTACTGGTGGTGAGTCTCGTACTCACGTGCAAATGACAGGTTCAGGAAAGACTGTTCATACAGGAATGTCAGCTCTTAATATTCTTACTCTTTTGACTGGTGGTAATATTACTATTGACGGAGATTTGACTGTAAACGATAATTTCTGGGCTTTTTATAATGCTACAGGAGGAACTTTTAATATTCCGTCTCCTTATACTGTTACTGCAAAGCAGAGTTTGTTAAATGCCGGAGGAACCATTACAATTAATGGTGGTAATCTTAAAGTTAATGGAGGTTTGGGAGTAGGTTATAGTTTAACAAATGGATCGGTTACACTTAATTCCGGAACTCTTGATGCTGATTTTGTAAACATAGGTGACGGAACAAGAACTGGTACTTTTTCTCATACTGGAGGGATGGCAAATATTGGAAATTTAACTATAAATTCTGGTTCAAATTCATATACATGCACTAATTCGCCAGCGTTAAATATTAGCGGCACTTGGGCTAATAGTGGTACATTTGCACGAGCAACGAGTACTGTTACTTTTAATGGTGCAGACCAAACAGTTCCAAATTTTAGTTATTATAATCTTGCTTTTTCAGGATCCGGTACTAAAACGTTGACCGCAACTACAACAATAAATAATAACTTATCTATTGCTTCTGGAGTCATGTCTAATTTAGGAACTGGTTTAATTCATAGTGCAACAACATTAACATTGGGCGGTTCAGCGGCATCATCTGGATCTTGGGGAAGTACAACTTCAGCTGCAACAAATCAAACTAATACATTTTTTTCTGCTACAACTGGAATTATTAACGTAGCAAGCACAACTTGTACGGTGCCTACTCAGCAGACTTTTACTGGAGGAGGAACAACTTGTAATTCAACAACTGGAGTTGCAATAGGTTTAGCTGGTTCGCAAAATGGATTTTCCTACCAACTTTATAGAGGCTCTACAGCTTTAAATACAGTTACAGGAACGGGAGGAGCAATTTCTTTTGGAAATTTTAACGTAAGTGGTACTTATTATGTAACTGCTACTAGCACTACTTTTTGCTCTGTGAGATTCACAAGCACAGTAAGTGTAACTAGTTATACTACTCCTGCAATTCCAACAAGTACAATAACTAATGTTTCTTGTCCAAGTGATGCAACTGGGGCAATAGCAATAACTGGAACTCCAGCACCTGCTGCTTTAGAATTTGTAAGTACTAGTAATCAAGTGGTAGATTTGGGGAGTACACTACTTAGTGGTAGAGGAACTTTTACGGTTGAAGGCTGGATCAAGTTTGATAAAACACTTTATGCTTCGAGAATGGCGCTTTTCGGTCAAAATGATGTTATAGAAATCGCTTTTGAAGGTAATAGTATAAGATGTTGGACCCCTAATGGAGGTTATGTTGATTTCCCTTTAAGCTCTTATCCTTCAGATTACAATTGGCATCATATTGCAGTAACTGGAGATGGAACGGCTAACGGTCTTAAAATTTATTTGGATGGAGGAACACCAGTCACTGGTGGATCAGCGACTAGTAGTTATGGTACAAGTAGCTCAACAGCAAAAATTGGATACGCTGTTATGGATGATACTGGAAATGGTTTTACAGGACAATTTTTTAAAGTTGGTTTTTGGAGTAAGGCATTGAGCGCAGCTGAAGTGTCAGCTTTAGCTGGAGGTTTTGTAGATTACAATGCTTCTCAAAGTGGTTTATTGGCAGGATTTAATTTTGGTGAGGGAACTGGAAATACAATTGCCTCTGTAGGATCAAATGCGGTAACTGGAGCGCTTGGACCACCATCAGCAAGACCTGTTTGGAGAGATCCATCTAGCTATTCTTGGACCTCTACGCCTGCAGGTTTTACTTCTAGTTCAAAAAATTTAACTGGATTGACACCCAGAACATATAACCTAAATATATCTTTAAAGAATTGTTCAAGATCTACATCATTTACAGTAAATGCTACAAATACAGCTCCTTCTATAACAACACAGCCTTCATCATCAGCAATTTGTGTAGGAAGTAATACTTCATTCAGTGTCGTTGGTGCGGGAACAGGAGTGTCTTACAGATGGCAATGGAGAGCTAATTCAAGTGGTACTTTTGCTAATGTACCAAATAGCGGCGTTTATTCTAATGTAGCGACAGCAACAATGAATATAACAGGAGCTACAACAGGTATGAATGGCTATCAGTATCGTGTTGTTGTAAGTGGAACTTGTACCCCAACAGTTAATTCGGATGTGGTAACTTTGACTGTAAATCCAAATTTAGCAGCTTCAGTAAGTATCTCGGCTCCTTCAACGACAATTTGTGCAGGAACATCGGTAACTTTTACAGCAAATCCGACAAATCAGGGAACTGCACCTACATACCAATGGAAATTGAATGGAAGTGATGTTGGAACAAATTCAACTACTTATACAACTACCGGTTTAACAAATGGAAGTACAGTAACTTGTGTGTTGACATCCAATGCATCGCCATGTTTGACAGGAAGTCCAACGACATCCAATACGATTACAATGACTGTTAATCCAAATCAGCCGGCTTCTGTGAGTATTGCAGCATCAACTTCGACGACAATTTGTGCAGGAACGTCTGTAACTTTTACGGCTACTCCAACAAATCAGGGAACAGCTCCAACATATCAATGGAAAATAAATGGAGGCAATGTTGGAACTAATTCAACTACTTATACTACTACTGGTTTGGTAAATAATGACCAGGTTACTTGTGTCATGATCTCCAATGCAACTCCATGTTTGACAGGAAGTCCTGCAACATCTAATACCGTTACAATTACCGTAAACCAAATACAAACAACCCCAACAGTAGGAACCAAAACAGATGTAACCTGTTTAAATCAGGGAACTATACCTTTAAGTGGTCTTCCGTCAGGTTCCTGGCAGATTAATCAAACAGGTCCGGGTTCGGCAACTAGTTCTTTTGGTGGTGCAGGATCAACAACTACTGTTACAGGTTTAGCGGCAGGGACTTATAAATTTACAGTTCAGACAGCTACCACTTGTGTGTCAGCAGAAACAGCACCGGTAACGATCACAGACGAATCTTCTACAGAATGGGATGGCTCAAACTGGTCTCACGGATTGCCGGATAATACTAAAAGTGTTGTTATTAACTCTACAGCCGGAAATCCTTTCCCGAATGATATTGAAGGTTGTTCGCTAACGATTAATGTTGCCAGCGGATTTGTTACAGTTCCTACAGGCAGAACCTTAACGATTACCAATGCAGTAAATGGAAACGGTAAATTACTGTTTAAGACTGGATCAAGTTTAATACAGAAAAATGCCAGTATTGCAAATACAACAGAAATTGTATATGAAAGAGAAACTTATGTACGCCGTTATGATGGAACATACTGGTCAATGCCAGTTACAAAGGATCATTTTAAAATGGTCGATTTCTCGCCAAATACTTTAGCAGATAAATACCTTCTTTTTAGTCCTTCAGCGGGTTGGGTAGTTAATTATGGTGGAACAGAAGAAATGAAGTCTGGTAAAGGTTATGGCATTAGAGCTCCTCAGTCTAATGATATCAATACACCACAGTTATTTACAGGAGTATTTACAGGAACCCCAAATAATGGAAACATTCCGGTAACTGTTGAAAGTGGGTTATGGAATTTAGTTGGAAATCCTTATCCTTCAGCTATAAGTGCGAGAACATTTCTGGATGATAATCCAGGTGTGGGGGCAATATATTTGTGGGCTCACCAAAGTCTTCCGGTTTCCAATGGTTCGGGAGATGGTAAATACTATTATCTGGACGATTTTACTATTTTCAATAGTTTAGGGGCTGCTGGAAATCCATATAGACCTTTCTTAGGATATGTTGCTGCAACACAAGGGTTTCTTATAAAAGCACCTGCAGCTACAACTACTATAAACTTTAATAATCTTCAGCGTCTGGCTGGTAATAATAGTCAGTTTTATAAAACGGATGAGTCTGCTATTGAAAGAAACCGAGTATGGATTAATCTAACAAACACTACAGGTACATTTAAACAAATCCTTTTAGGATACGCTACCGGAGCAACCAATGCAATCGATGTTAATTTTGATGCTTTATCAATGGCAAGTACTAATGCTGTAGATTTCTATAGTATTAACAGCTCTAAAAAAATGATTATTCAGGGGCGTGCATTGCCTTTCTTAAAAACAGATACTGTTCCGTTAGGAATTATACTAACGGCAAAAGGAGAATACACTATTGCAATTGATCATGCAGACGGATTCTTTAATGACGGTCAGGATATTTTTTTACAGGATAAAACAACCGGAAAAACAACCAACCTGCGTTTGGCTAATTATACTTTTACATCAGAAGTGGGTTCATTTAACAGTCGTTTTGTACTTCGTTATACTGACAATACATTAGGAACTGATGATTTTGATAGTCTGGAAAATAGTGTTTTGGTTTCTGTGAAAAACAAAACTGTAAAAATTTCATCATCAAAAGAATCGATAAAAGAGGTAAATGTTTTTAATATCGGTGCACAGTTAATGTACACTAAAAATAATGTCAATTCATCAGAATTGGAAATCTCTAATTTACATTCTAGTGATCAGGCGTTATTGGTTAAAATTACTTTAGAAAACGGTCATTCATTTACTAAGAAAATCATTTATAGTAATTTATAAAAAATAAAATCAATAAAATTTAAAGTCCATTCCTTCAAAAGAATGGACTTTTTTTATGTTGCAATATCCCTAAATTACGGTATTGTACTTTTTATTAATACTTTATAATTTTAGTTTAATTCTTACAAAAATTAACTCTAATTATATTATTTTGATAAAAAAAGTATTTTATTTATTGATTTTGATTCTTGGATTTTTTTCCAAAGAGAATCTTTTCGCTCAACAGGGTAAAGTAGACATTACTTTTAATACCAAAGATGACGGGCAAATCGGAGACGGATTTAATGCTGCTGTAAGAACTTTACTTTTGCAAGAAGACGGTAGTTTAATTGTGGGTGGAGATTTCTTAAGTCTAAATGGAGTTCCTGTTTCTTATATTACTCGTCTCAATCCTGACGGATCAATAGACGAAAGCTTTAATACAGGGACTGGTTTTAATGGTAAAATTTATGCCTCTTATTTGCAAGATGATGGAAAGATTATTTTGGGAGGAAATTTTACAAGTTATAATGGAACTACAGTTGGAAGACTTATTCGTCTAAATCCTGATGGTTCCTATGACGATAGTTTTAGTACAACTGTGGGAGCAGCCACTGGAATTATTTATGACATTGCAAGGCAGTCTGATGGAAAAATAATTATTGTCGGAAGTTTTACAAAATACAATAATACTACAGTCAATCGGGTGGCGCGTCTCTTTCCAAACGGGGCACTCGATTCTTCATTTCTGACAGGTTCCGGTTCTACTCTTAATATTACACACGCTTGTGTTACTTCGAGTCAAAAAGTGATTCTGACAGGAAATTTTACAGCGTTTAATGGAAAATCAGCTAATAGAATTATTCAGTTAAATCCGAACGGTAGCTACGATGAGGATTTTAAGATTGGTACAGGTTTTAATGATGATGTAAATACCATTGCCTTACGATCTGATGGAAAGATACTGCTAGGAGGCAATTTTACAACCTACAAGGATTTTACAGCCAATAGAATAATTTGCTTAAATGAAGATGGTACCAGAGATGAGAGCTTTGAAACAGGTAGCGGTTTTAGTAAAGAAGGCGTTCAGGTATTAAAAGTAAATCCAAACGGAGACATAATGGTTGGAGGATCTTTTACAGGTCTTTACAATAATAAACAGGTTAACAGACTTGTTTTTCTAAATGCAGACGGAACACTGAAATCAGATTTTGACATTGGTTCAGGGCCCGCTTCTGCTTCTGTTTTAAGTTTAGAATTTGATGAAGAAGGTTCTTGGTTTGTTGGAGGATCTTTTTCTGTTTTTGATGGGTTAAATCAAGGAAGACTGGCTAAAATTGATAACGAAGGAGAACATGATACAGCCTACTTAGCTTCAGGAATAGGATTTGATAATTCAGTTTTAAGCATTTTACCTCTTTCTGATAAGAAATCTATTATTGGTGGCAATTTTAAAAAGTTTAATGGGGAAACGGCTTCCAGAATTACCCGTCTTTTAGAAAATGGCTCTATTGATTCCGATTTTAATTCAGAAAAATCAGGAGCAAATAATTTGATAAAAGCAATTGTTCAACAATCAGATGATAAAATAGTTTTAGGAGGAAATTTTACAAAATATAATGATATTACCACTAATAGAATAGTTAGAATTGACCTAAATGGACAAATTGATGATTCTTTTAATGTAGGAGAAGGATTTAACGGACAAGTTTATTCCATGGCGGTTCAGAGTGACCAAAAAATAGTGGTCGCTGGAGGTTTTACAAAATACAATGGTTCAACAGTAAATGCGGTTAGAATCGTAAGATTACTTCCTGACGGATCAAAAGATTTAAGTTTTAATACAGGTGCAGGAGCAGATGGAATTATCGAAGTAATAGTATTGCAGTCTGATGGTAAAATTTTAGTGGGAGGTCGTTTTAAAAACTTTAATAATTTGCCTTTTGCAGGCCTCGTACGTTTAAATTCTGATGGAAGTACAGAACTCGGATTTAATAATCAAGAAGGTTTTGATAAAAATGTTTATGCAATTGCAGTACAGCCAGATCAAAAAATCATAGTTGGAGGTTCATTTTTAACTTTTAACAAAATAGCACAAAAGAGAATCCTTCGATTAAATAGTGATGGAAGTTTGGATACTAGTTTTGAATCGGGGGGTGGTTTTACTAAAGGGGATGTCAGAACTATTTTAATACAACCTGACGAAAGAATATTGGTTGGAGGTGCTCTTTCCGGCACCTACAAAAATTTGGCTGTCTCCCGTCTTATTAGATTAATGCCTTCTGGATCTTTTGATAATTCTTTTACTGCGCCTTTAAATAATACGCTTTTTGCGATGAATTTTACAGAGGATTATAAATTGTTAATCGGAGGTAATTTCAATTCCGTTTCTAATATTTCAAAACATAGAATTGCACGCCTGAAACTCTGTGTAAATATCACAATTTGGGATGGAACGACATGGTCAAATGGATTTCCTTCGGTTGGAAAAGATGTTTATTTTAAAGAAAACTATTCCGGTTTAATCTCGACAAAAATGTGTGGTTGTAATATTGAAGAAAACAAGACAGTTGTTTTGCTGGAGAAAAATACCTTAGAAATCGAATTTAGTTATACAGGTTCTGGTGTTTTGGTTTTAGAAAATGCTGCCAGTTTATATCAGACAGACGATGATATGATAAACACAGGGATTATTCATCTAAAAAGAAATACTACTCCGGTAATACGATACGATGGAACATACTGGTCATCACCTGTAAATAATCAGAAGTTGTTTGATCTGTCACCCGAAACCCTTGGAGATAAATACTATTGGTACGATCCGGTTTCGGGATGGGTTACAAACTATAATGGAACCATGACTATGATTCCCGGACATGGTTATGGAGTAAGAGCACCTCAAAATTATTCCATTACAGATCGTGTAATATTCCAGGGGACATTTAAAGGGATTCCTAATAATGGGAAAGTAGAAGTTGATTTTGAAATACCTAATAAAAGCTATTTATTAGGTAACCCCTATCCTTCTGCAATCAGTGCAGATGCTTTTTTAAAATGCAATTCTACAAAAACAAAAGGAGCACTTTATTTTTGGACTCATAATCAGCCTCCTGTAAATAATATTTATTCTGATGATAGTTTTGCGACTTATAATCTTTTGGGAGGTGTTGGAACAAGGGCTCTAAATTCTGGAGTGAGTAATAATGCTCCCGATGGCACTATTGCTTCCGGGCAGGGATTTTTTGTAAAAAGCAATACTGCAGGTACCATAGAGTTCAATAACAACATGAGAATTTCCGGAAGCAATAGTTCTTTTTTTAAGTATGCTAATGATTCAAAAAAAGAGAGCTATCCAGAGGAGAAATATCGGTTTTGGCTAAATCTCAGAGATAATGAAGGAGGATTTAAACAAACTTTGCTAGGGTACGCAAACGAAGCTACTAATGATCTGGATTTAAACTATGATGCAGAGTTTTTGAGTTCAGGTCAAAGATTAGATTTTTACAGTATTGCAACAAATGAAAAATTGGCTATTCAGGGAAGGGCAATGCCATTTAGCGAAAGCGATTCAATTATTTTGGGATATAAAGCCAGTGTAAAAGGAACCTTGTATTTGGAAATCGATCATCAGGACAAATTCTTTGATGGAGTCTCTATTTTTTTAGTAGATAAAACATTAGAGAAAGTGCATAATCTTAGTGAACTTCCCTATCAATTCGTATCGGAAGCAGGAACTTTTAATAAACGTTTTTCTATAATTTATAGCAGCAATGTTCTTGGAATTTCAACAAACAGAAAGAAAACAGAAGAAGTTGTAATAGCAGTAAAAAATCATATTATTTCGATTGGATCTTTGGATGAAAATATTAGTGAAATCAAAATATATGATATTTCAGGAAATGAGTTGTATCGAAAAGAAAAACTAAAAACAAAGAAGCTGACCATTTCAGATTTAGTTTCTTCTCATCAGGTTTTGTTGGTAAAAGCAACTTGTGAAAATGGTTATTCTACCACTGCAAAAGTGATTTTTTGATTCCGATTTTTTTTATTTATAAAAAGGCTTTTACATATTCTGTAAAAGTTTTTTGTTTTTATTTAATTTATTGTTTTTCAGTGTTTTGGGTTTGTTATTTTTAAAAATTAACAGTTTTTTCTTATTTTTTGTATTTTTTGAGTTTTGACTGTTAAATATATATGTTTAATACTACATTGTGAGTTTTGCTGTAAATAAAATCGTACCTTGTTGTGATAATTACTCGACAAAAGACTTAAAAGCCCGTTGAAATGCATTTCTTTTTATCCCTTTAAAACTGAATTGTATTTAATGTTTTACCAGCCGAAATAAGATTGCTTTTTTAAATACCACTTAAAAAAAACTGCATTTTATTATTTTCTGTTTTGATTTTGAGCTACTATCCTCAAGTCAGCATTTATTTTTTTAAGGTATTTAGAATTTCAGAGCGATCAGAGTTTATTTGATTTGAATCTTTTCTATATAATTTAAAAAATAGTACGATGAAAAAAAAAATACCTGCCTCGTTGATTTTACCTAAATTTTTGCTCTTTCGTTTTTCTTTAACGAATCTACATTCTAAAGTTTCTAGCTCGAAGGTAAAACTCTCTTTATTCTTTATTCTTTTTTACATTTCGTTATGGGCGCAACATCCCCCATTTAATGCTGATGGCACAATAGTAGTTCCTGCCGGTGTTCTTAGTATGAATGTTGAAGGTTGGGGGGCTGGTGGAGCAGGAGGAGGCGCAAGTAATTCGGTTATATTAACGGGAAGAAGTGGTGCAGGTGGCGGAGGTGGCGCTTATGCTCAAGGAGCAATATCAGTTACAGCAGGAACAACCCTTCAGATTAAAGTGGCTCCCACAGTTCTGGGTAATACAGGATCAGGAGGGAATGGAGGAAATTCTTATATTCAAGGATATGAAGGCGTTTTTTTTGCGGCAGGCGGTAGCGGTGGTCCAGCTTATTCTGGTACAGTAACCCCAACAGGAGGTGCTGGAGGGTCAAGTACGGTATCTAAAGGTTCTATAACAACGACAGCTGGAAATCCTGGAGGTGATGGAGCTGTTGGTGTATTAAATCTATTGTCAACTTCAGGAGCGGGAGGAAAAGCAGGAGGAACCGCAGGAGGAGCGGGAGGCCCGGCAGCAGGAAGTATTTTGTTAGGACTTGGTCCAGGGCAGCCAGGTACCCCGCCAGGTGGTGGTGGAAGTGGTGGATTACATTTATCAGGATCTGCTGCGCAATCTGGGGGCAACGGAGCTGCGGGTCGCGTAAATGTAACTTATACTTGTCCAACTTACAGTGTAAGTTCAATATCAGCATCAAATGTTTGTGTAACATCAGGAACATCTTCAGTTACACTCGCATCAACCCCAGCGGGTTTACCGGTTGGTCCTTACGTTGTAAAGTATAATACAACCAATCCTGCCCAAACGGGGCAAACAGTCGTAGTTACAGTAATTACAGCAGGTTCGTTAAATTTTCAGGCTTCAGGTTTAACAACGGTAGGAACTAGTACTATAACAGTAACTAATTTAACATCAGGTGTATGTTCTTCTAATATAAATAGTACTTCAACAGTTACTGTTTCACCTGCAACAGTTGGAGGTAGTGTGAGTGGAGGAACAACAATCTGTTCAGGAGCGACAAGTGCAGCATTAACATTAGCAGGTCATACAGGAACCATTTTAAAATGGCAATCCTCTACTGATTCTTTTGCTACATCTACGGATATAGCAAACACGTCTACGACTTATACTTCAGGACCTTTAACACAAACAACTCAGTTTAGAGCTGTACTTCAAAGCGGAACATGTTCTGCTGTAAATTCAAATCCAACAACTGTTACTGTAAATCCTTTACCACAGGGAAGCTTGACAGCCAACGGTCCATTTTGTGAAACAGGTACTGGACAGCTTACTTTCACGGCAAGCACAGGAACGGGACCATTTACAGTTGTTTATAATGACGGGACTGCAGACCGAACTGTTACAGGCGTTGTGAGCGGTACTCCATTTAATACCTTTACAACTCCGGTTACAAGTACAACATCATACACACTAGTTTCAGTAACGGGAGCCAATACCTGTGTTAGAAATACAGGTTTTACAGGACCTTCAGCGACAATTAACATAAATCCTCTGCCTCAGGGAAGTTTAACCGCAAACGGGCCATTTTGTGTTACAGGTGCCGGACAGCTGACTTTCACGGCAAGTGCAGGAACGGGGCCCTATACAGTAGTTTACAATGACGGGACTGCAGACCGAACTGTTGCAGGCGTTGTGAGCGGTATTCCATTCAATACCTTTACAACTCCGGTTACAAGTACAACATCATATACACTAGTTTCAGTAACGGGAGCAAATACATGTGTTAGAAATACAGGTTTTACAGGACCTTCAGCGACAATTAACATAACTCCTCTGCCTCAGGGAAGCTTGACAGCCAACGGTCCATTTTGTGAAACAGGTAGTGGACAGCTTACTTTCACGGCAAGCACAGGAACGGGACCATTTACAGTTGTTTATAATGACGGAACAGCGAACCGTACTGTCAATAATGTAGCAAGCGGTACACCATTCAATACAGTGATCAATCCTGTTACCGCAACTACAAATTACACTTTAGTTTCCGTTACGGGAGCTAATTCTTGTGTGCGAAGTTCTGGTTTTACAGGAGCATCGGCAACAATTACAGTGAATCCCCTTCCACAGGGAAGCTTGACAGCCAACGGTCCATTTTGTGCAACAGGCACTGGACAACTGACTTTTACAGCAAGCACAGGAACGGGACCATTTACAGTTGTTTATAATGACGGAACAGCGAACCGTACTGTCAATAATGTAGCAAGCGGTACACCATTCAATACAGTGATCAATCCTGTTACCGCAACTACAAATTATACTTTAATTTCCGTAACGGGAGCCAATACCTGTGTTAGGACTACAGGCTTTACAGGAGCATCGGCAACGATTACTGTGAATCCATTACCTTCTACACCTGTAATTGGAACAGTTACGCAGCCAACTTGTGTAACTCCAACTGGAAGTATTGTTCTAAATAGCTTAATTTCAACACCAAATAATTTAATAACACAATATGGAACGGTTTCTCAAACTTATACCCCATCAGGAACAACTTACACAGTTTCAAATTTGAGTCCGGGAACTTACAGTTTTACTATTCAGGATGCTTCTGGCTGTCCTTCAGTACCAACTGCAAATGTTGAAATTTTACCTCCGGTAACAAATACTTGGAATGGCACTTCCTGGTCAAAAGGAAGTGAACCGGTATTAACTGATGCTATTCGTTTTTCAGGGAATTATTCAACTACTGGTAACCTGAATGGTTGTTCTTGTTTGGTGGATTCTGGCGTTAATGTTACAGTGAATTCTAATCATACCTTGACGATTACAAATGCAGTTACCAATAGTGGGGGAATATTAACTTTCGAAAATAACTCAAGTTTATTGCAGACTACTAATGCGGTTAATACCGGAAACATTATTTATAAAAGAAATTCTCAGCCAGTACGACGTTATGATGGTACGTATTGGTCATCTCCGGTGACTAGAGTTCCGGCATTTAAACTGTATGATTTTTCGCCAGCTACATTAGGAGATAAATTTCTTAGATATGATCCAATGCTTGGATGGGTCGTAATTTATAATGGAAATCAGGAAATGATAAAAGGGACAGGTTATGGTGTTAGGGCACCACAACCTTATGATATCAATATACCTCAGGTTTTCCCGGGTCAGTTTACCGGTGTTCCAAATAATGGAGATATTTTAGGTCCTGATGTAGTTGCAGAGAAATTCAGTGTTTATGGTAATCCGTATCCTTCTGCAATTTATGCAGATCAGTTTATTCATGACAATTCGGCTAATATTTATGGAACATTATATTTTTGGACACATAATTCACTGCCAAAACAAGACTCTTCCGGCGACGGATTGTATCATTATAGCAATGATGATTTTGCGATTTATAATTTATCCGGAAGTATAGTTGTTGGTGGAATGAGCGGAACTCCATCACCTAATCCGGGAAATCAAAGTGTGCCACAAGGATATATTGCGGCAGGACAAGGTTTTATGGTTAAAGCAAGAACCAATCAGAAATCGCTTTTTACCAATTCGATGCGAGTATCCGGAAATAACTCTCAGTTTTTTAAATCAAGCGAAACCATTACAATAGAAAGACATAGAGTCTGGTTAAATTTATACAATAATCAGGGAGCATTTAAACAACTTTTAATAGGATATGCAACCGGAGCTACAAATTTCTGGGACAACAATTTTGATGCAATGAGTATGGACGCTCATCCTACAATAGATTTTTATAGCATAAATGAAAACAAAAAACTGGCAATTCAGGGAAGAGCACTTCCTTTCACAGTTTCCGATACAATTCCGTTAGGATATCGATCAGCGATACAAGGTGAATTTACAATTGCCATTGACCATGCTGATGGAAGCTTAAATACTCAGGCAATTTATCTTCAGGATAATGTAACCAAGAAAGTGCACAATCTTACAACTGGAAACTATACTTTTACAACAGCTACAGGGAATTTTTATAAACGTTTTGTACTGCGCTATACAGATCCAAATGATACTTTAGGAAACGAAGATTTTAGCAGTTTAGAAAACAGTATTTCTGTTTCGGTAAAAGATAAAATTATCACACTGCAATCCTTTTCAGATTATGATAAATTACAAGAAACTTCGATTTATGATGTTGGCGGTAAATTATTATACAATAAAAAGGGAATTGATAATAAAGAATGGCGTATTACAAATCTGAGATCCGGGCCGCAGGTTTTACTGGTAAAAGTAACATTAGATAATGATCAGACGATAACGAAAAAAATAATCTTTAACTAAATAAAAAAAGGCGATTGGAATTTAAAAATTTCAACCGCCTTTTTTATGATTATGCTGAACGCCTCAGATTTTCATGTGTATTTGTTATCGCTTTTTCATTTTTATAATCAATCCATTTTTGACCTTTGATTTTTCGCATCATAATATCAAAATGGCGCATAATAAAAACATTGTAAGCTGCTTTGGATAAATTAGCAATATTCCTTGGAAATGCGCGAAGACTCATTGAAAATCCGGGAGTTAAATATTTCATGTAGTGCCAATATCCTTCCGGCATATAAAGCATTTCTCCGTGTTTTAGATTGGTGATAAAGCCTTCTGCATTTTTCAGGGCCGGAAATTTTTCGTAATCAGGATTGTCAAAATCAATGTCTTCTCTCGAAATCAGCGCATGTGGAACTTTATACATGTATTTGGACTGATCGGGAGCAAAAATCATACATTGCTTTTCTCCGTGGAAATGAAAATGCAGGATATTAGAGTAATCAATATCATAATGCATAAAGACTCTGGCATTTTCTCCTCCAAAAAACAACATCGGCAATTGTTTAACCAGTTTTAAACCAATATCCGGCCATAAAAAATCATTTTTTAAGGTTGGAACATCTTTCATTAAATTATAAAGAAAAATGCGGTAATTGGTAGGTTTCGATTCTAATAGATTAATATAATCACTCATCTTCATTTTTAAATGAGCCTGATTAAATCCTTCCTCGTGGTTTACAGGGCGGTCATCATATAAAGAAACTGTAATATCACCGGCGATATCATTAATATAAGATAATTTCCATTTTTGATAGGCTGGCCAGTCCTCGGTCAACTCTTCAACAACAACGGGAATTTGTTTTTTTACATATTGGGAAATAAAATCTTCTTTGGAGATTTTTTTGACCCTTTCTATTTGTTTTAATTTCATTTTCTAATAAAAAAAATTGCTTATAACTCTGAGCTACAAGCAATTTAGGAATATTTAATGAGATTTATGAACTCTTTTGACTAAATTTTTGATTTAATCGATGCCTCAATATTTCTTGCAATTGTATGTTTTGGTCTTGACCATTTCGGTTTTTCGCCTAGATCATTAAATTGAGAATCTGCAGCTTCAACCGTTTTGGGTTGCATTATTTTTATAAAAGGTTTTTGAGCAACCATTCCCAGAGTTTCAAACATTTTCATATCTTCATTTACATCTGGATTTGGTGTAGTAAGTAATTTGTCTCCCGCAAATATTGAATTTGCTCCTGCGAAAAAACACATAGTTTGACCTTCGCGTGACATATTGGTTCTTCCTGCTGATAATCGAACTTGTGTTTCTGGCATTACAATTCTTGTGGTAGCCACCATTCGAATCATCTCCCAGATTTCAACTGGTTGTTCTTCTTCCATTGGAGTTCCTTCAACAGCAACTAAAGCGTTTATGGGAACTGATTCTGGCTGCGGATTTAAAGTGGAAAGTGCTACAAGCATTCCAGCTCGGTCTTCGATACTTTCTCCCATTCCAATAATGCCACCGCTGCAAACGGTAACATTGGTTTTACGAACATTTTCGATAGTCTGTAGACGATCTTCAAAACCACGTGTTGAAATGACATCTTTATAATATTCTTCAGAAGTATCTAAATTATGATTGTAAGCATACAAACCGGCTTCTGCCAGACGTTTTGCCTGATTTTCAGTTAACATTCCTAAAGTGCAGCAAACTTCCATATCCAGTTTATTGATGGTACGGACCATTTCTAAAACCTGATCAAACTCTTCGCCATCTTTTACATTTCTCCAGGCTGCGCCCATGCAGACACGTGACGATCCGTTTGATTTTGCTCTTAATGCCTGAGCCTTCACTTGACTTACAGTCATTAAATCATTTCCTTCAACTCCTGTATTATATCTAGCAGCTTGTGGACAATAACCGCAGTCTTCTGGACAACCGCCCGTTTTTATAGAAAGTAAAGTAGATACCTGAACAACATTGGGATCGTGCTGTTCTCTGTGAATTGTTGCCGCTTCATAAAGCAAATCCATCAAAGGTTTGTTATAGATGGATATGATTTCATCTTTTGTCCAGTTGTGTTTTTTAATACTCATGAATAATTTGTTTTTTGTTGGAGTATTAAAAGTAAGTAAATTATGATACCGCACGCCGTGAGCTTTCAGAAATGGATATTTGTATGTTTTTTTCAAAAAAGAAACACTCAATAATCATAAAATTTCTTAATTCTATGATTATTGAGTGTTCAAAAAGTTGTTTTTATTCTGATTACTTAATCAGCTGCATATTTGTTATTCCAATAAAGCATCATCATTAAGGTTACGATTACAGACGAAGCAATTCCTTCAAATAATAAACAAATGCAATACGTTGGTACGGAAGGATTTCCTCCAAACATAAATGTTTCAGATAAAGTTCTCACATAAGCATCTCCGCCTCGGGCGTAACTGTAGACTAATAATCCAAATACGCTTAATGATACTCCGACAACCGAAGTGGCCATTGCAGAAACAGCGTTTGATACAAAATTGGTTTCTCCTTCATGAAGGTTCATTTGCATTGTCCTGTTAACACCGTAAAATATAAAAAATACATTAAGTGTTCTTAAGTAAAACAAATCTGCTAAACCCAAAACATTCATTAGTAAAAAGTAAATGCCTATTCCGAGAAAAATCAAAAAACCGTTGGTAATTTCTTTAGGTAGTTTCATAGTGGTTACTTTTAAAGAAGTTAATAGTAAATATTTGAAAAACAGTGTTCTATCAAATTTACTAAAAAAATAACTACGATGATTTAAAAATAGCAAAAACTATTGGTTTCGATTTTTAAAGAAGATTTACAAAGGCCAAAGCTTCGATCTGATCCTGATGAAGTTGTGCTTTTAAGGCATCTACCGAGCCAAATTTTTGCTCTTCACGAATATAATGCAATAAAGAAACTTTGATGTTTTGGTCATAAATATCCTGATCAAAGTCAAAAAGATGAACTTCGATTGTCTGTCTGTCACCATTAACAGTTGGATTAAAACCAATATTCATCATTCCAAAGACAGTTTCACTCTTTACAACAGCTTTTACGACATAAACACCAATTTTCGGAATTAGTTTATAATCTTCCTCAATATGAATGTTTGCAGTTGGAAATCCGATTGTTCTGCCTAGTTGTTTTCCTTTTACGACAGTTCCGTTCAGGAAATAATCATATCCTAAATATTCATTTGCCAATGCCATATTGCCTTCGTTTAAAGCTTTTCTGATTTTGGTTGAACTTACAGAAACATCCTGAATCTCTTTGGCAGAAATTTGCTCTACTTCAAATCCGTACGCCGCACCAAAAGCAATTAAATCATCAATATTGGCAGTTCGGTTTCGCCCAAAACGATGATCATGTCCAATAATGATTTTTTGGATTTGAAATTTATCCACCAGAATAGTGTGCACAAATTCTTCGGCAGTCAATCTTGAAAAGCTTTCGTTGAACGGATGAACAACCAAATTTTCAATGCCTGTTGCTTCAAGAAGTTCTGTTTTTTCGCTAATAGTATTGAGTAATTTTATTTCTGATTTTTCCTGAAGTACCATTCTTGGATGCGGAAAAAAGGTAAGAACCAGACTTTCGTATTTCCCGTTTTCAGTATTTTGTGTAATGCGTTCCAGAATTTTTTTGTGACCAATATGCACGCCGTCAAAGGTACCAAGAGTTAGTATTGTTTTCTTGGTTGACTGAAAATCGTTTATAGAATGAAAGAGCTTCAAAACAAATTATTTAAGATGCTGCAAATTTATACTATTCTGTCTTAAATTTAATAGTGAGAAATTGAATTATTAATCAAGTTTAGTTTCTTTTTGTGAAAATAAAGCCGACTCGTCGATCAAATTACATTAATTGTCTTATATATTGCACAATCTAAATTAATTGGAGTAATTTTGATATAATAATTTAGAGGTATGAGAAAACAATTACTTTATATATTTTTTATTTTCTGTTCTATAGCGACAAACGCTCAAAATGATATTTTGTGGCAGAAAGTAACTTCATCATCATCGCTTTCGCAAAAGTCAAATATTTCAGATTCGGGTAAATTGTATTTTAAATTAAATGCAAATTTACTTACCGCCAAATTGGCTTCGACGACCAGTAAAATGGCATCTGCTACCGAAACAGAAATCACGATTCCGAATGTCAATGGAGAGTTAGAGCGTTTTGTGGTTTGGGAATCTTCTAATTTTGATCCGGAATTGCAGGCTAAATATCCCGAAATTAGAGCTTATAAAGGAAGGGGAATTAATGATAAAAATGCTAAAATTCATTTTAGTGTTGCACCAACAGGAATGCAAACCATGGTTTTTCGTGGAGATAAACCCACAGAATATATTGAGCAAAATCCGGATAATAAATCAGAATATGTTGTATTTAAATCAGAAGATAATGCGGCTTCAAAATCACGTTTAGAATGTAAAACTATTAATTCAATTTCTGAAAGTAAAACATCAACTACCGCAAAAACGGCTTCGAGTGCCAAACAATTTAAAACGCTTCGTTTGGCTTTATCCTGTACAGGAGAATATGCAGTTTATTTTGGCGGAACAAAAGCCGGAGCATTGACTGGTATGAATGCAACTTTAACCCGTGTTAATGGAATTTTTGAGAGAGACCTTGCTGTAAGATTAGTTTTAATTGCAAATAATGATGCAGTTATCTATACCGATGCTTCTACAGATCCTTATTCTATTGCCGCTGATGGTGCAAAAGAAGGCGGAACATGGGGGCAGGAAGTTCAGACTACTTTAACCAATGTGATTGGAAATACAAATTACGATATTGGACATTTGTTCGGTGCATCAGGCGGAGGCGGTAACGCGCATTGTATAGGTTGCGTCTGTGTAGATCCAACCTCTTCACAACCCTATGGAAAAGGAAGTGCATTTACTTCGCCATCAAATAGAAGACCGGAAGGAGATACTTTTGATATTGATTTTGTTGCTCACGAAATGGGACATCAATTGGGTGGTTCTCATACTTTCTCATATGTATTAGAAGGACTTGGAACAAGCTATGAGCCAGGAAGCGGATCTACGATTATGGCTTATGCCGGCGTAACAGATTATGATGTTCAGAATAACTCTGATGATTACTTTTCTTATGCCAGTATCAATCAGATTCAGAATAATTTGGCAACAAAAACTTGTCCGGTCTCTACACCAATAACTAATAATCCGCCAATTATAGATGCAGGTGCTGATTATACAATTCCAATAAGTACACCTTTTATATTAAAGGGAACAGGGTCTGATCCTGAAGGAAGGACTTTAAGTTACACCTGGGAACAATATGATAATGCCACTAGTACTTCCGGAACAAATAGTATAGCATATGCAACAAAACCTAACGGACCAATGTTTAGATCTCTGGCTCCTACAAATTCTCCGGTTCGTTATATGCCTGCTTTCAGTTCTGTATTAAGTAATGCTTTGACAACAAAATGGGAATCGGTTTCTTCCATCGCAAAAACAATGAATTTTACTTTAACAGCAAGAGACAATGCTCCCGACGGAACTGCTCAGACAAATACAGATGCGATGGTGGTTACTGTTAGTGCTGCCGCGGGACCTTTTGCAATAATTTCACAAAATAGCGGAGATGTTGCATGGGACAAAGGATCGGTACAAACTATAAGCTGGAGTGTAAATAATACCAATAATCTTCCGGGTTCATCCAATGTTAATATAAAATTATCCTTAGACGGAGGAGCTACATTTCCGGTTACTTTAGCATCCAACACCCTAAATGACGGATCTGAAACAATATTGGTTCCATCAGATATTGAGGCTTCTACTGATTGCAGACTTTTAATAGAACCTGTTAATAATATTTATTATGCAGTAAATAGTACTTCGTTTGCTATAGGATATTCTGTTGCAACAACTTGTTCAACTTATAATTTTGAAGGAGGTTATTCAACAGGTAACGGTTCAACATTTATTAATAAAACGATTACTGTTCCGGCTTCTGCAACAGGAACAGTTTCAGATGTAAATGTTACGGTAAATGTTACGCATGCACGATTTTCGGATCTGGAGATGCAGATTGTAAGTCCAAGCGGAACAGTTGTAAGTTTATTTAACAAAAGCTGCGGTACTACCAATTCAACTTTAGCACTGCAGTTTGATGACAGCGGAACGAATTTAAACTGCGGTACTACAACAAGTCAGATTGTTATTCCGGCAAGTTCCTTAACCGCATTTAATAACGAAAATCCTCAGGGAATCTGGACTTTTGGAGTTCGCGATAATGTTGCGGGAGGATTAGGAACAATTAACTCGGCTTCGGTTACTATTTGCAATAAAATATATACACTGGGAACTTCTGAATTTGACAACATTGATTTTGCATTATTTCCAAATCCAAACAGAGGAAATTTTACGATTCAGTTTAGCAGAGATTCCGTTAAAGAAGTAAAAGTTTATGTTCACGATATTTTAGGAAAATATGTCTACAGTAAAACTTTTCAGGGATCAGGATATTTTATTCAGGATATTCAGTTACCAAATGTACCGTCAGGACTTTATCTGGTTACTGTTACCGATGGTGATAGAAGAGTCATAAAGAAAATTTTGGTGAACTAGAATGTATTAAATCCCAAATTTTTAAATAACAAATTCCAAATTCCAAATTGAAATAAGCGATGTTCAATTTTGGAATTTGGAATTTAAAAGATTGGAATTTTATTATCAAGAGTGCGCCATCGCTATACAAACGATGCTGATTTTTGTTCCGGGAATTTTCAGTAGAGCTCTGGAACAGGCTTCGAGTGTTGCTCCTGTGGTCAGTACATCATCAACCAGTAAAAAATGTTTGTTTTGATTTTCTTCTGTCAAAACTGAATCAAAAATGTTATCGATATTTTCGGATCGGCCTAAGAGGTTTTTCTTGGATTGTGTTTTGGAATATACTTTTCGGAACAAAATAGTTTCATTAAAAGGAATTTGAAAACCTGACGCTATTGCTTTTCCAAAAGTTGTCACCTGGTTATAGCCTCTTTCTTTAAATTTCTTTTTATGAAGCGGAACCGGAATTACAATATCAAAAGGAATTTCGAATTGAAGTTCTTTTAAATCTTCAGCATACCAGTTTCCTAAAACAGTTCCTATTTCCTGATGGCCTTTATATTTTAGGTTGTGAATGAGTTCCTGAACCATTCCTTTTTTATTAAAATATAAAAAAGCCGATGCAAATTGAATATCTATTTTTCCGTAAAACTTTTTTATAGCCTCATTTTTGGAATCCAAATGATATTGAGTAAGAGGCATTTCGTGACGACAGGAAGTGCAAAATACAGTTTCATTTTGAAGCAAAAGAGCCCGGCAGCCGTCACAGACTTTTGGGAAAAACAAATTTATTAGATAATTAATCACAAAAAGAAAGATTTTATTTACGAAAATAACAAAATCAATGCTTCAATCTTTATTATTTTTCTTTTTTTTAAAGGTACTTTTTATATTTTTGCATCACTATGGCAAAACAAGAAGATATATTTAAGAATGTGGTTTCGCACGCAAAAGAGTACGGATTTATTTTTCCGTCAAGCGAAGTTTACGACGGTTTAAGTGCAGTATATGATTATGCGCAAAACGGAGTTGAGTTAAAAAAGAATATCCGTGAATATTGGTGGAAATCAATGGTTCAGATGAATGAAAATATCGTCGGCCTTGACGCTGCAATATTGATGCATCCAACAACCTGGAAAGCTTCAGGCCACGTTGATGCATTCAATGATCCGTTAATTGATAATAAAGATTCTAAAAAGAGATATAGAGCTGACGTTTTGGTTGAAGACTATGCTGAAAAAATTCACCAAAAAGCACAAAAAGAAATTGACAAAGCAAAAGCTCGTTTTGGTGATGCATTCAACGAACAAGAGTTTATTACAACTAATGCTCGTGTAATTGAATATTTGGCTAAAGAAAAAGAAATCAGAGAGCGTTTAGGACGTTCTTTAGGAAATGGAGATCTTGAAGATGTAAAAGCTTTAATTGAAGAGCTTGAAATCGCTGATCCTGAAACCGGTTCTAAAAACTGGACAGATGTTAAGCAATTCAACTTAATGTTTGGAACTAAATTGGGTGCTTCTGCAGAAAATGCAATGGATCTTTATTTACGTCCGGAAACAGCACAGGGTATTTTCGTAAACTTCTTAAATGTTCAGAAATCAGGTCGTATGAAAGTTCCTTTTGGAATTGCTCAAACGGGTAAAGCTTTCAGAAATGAAATCGTTGCAAGACAATTCATTTTCCGTATGCGTGAATTCGAACAAATGGAAATGCAATTTTTTGTACGTCCGGGAGAAGAAATGAAATGGTACGAGCACTGGAAAGAAACACGCCTAAAATGGCATTTATCTTTAGGTTTAGGTAAAGAAAATTACCGTTACCATGATCACGAAAAATTAGCACACTACGCTAACGCCGCTGCAGATATCGAATTTAATTTCCCATTCGGATTTAAAGAATTGGAAGGAATTCACTCTCGTACAGATTTCGATTTAAAAGCGCACGAAGAATACTCAGGAAGAAAACTACAGTATTTTGATCCTGAACTAAGCGAAAACTATGTTCCTTACGTAGTAGAAACTTCTGTAGGTTTGGATCGTATGTTCCTGGCCGTTTTTGCTACTTCATTAAAGGAAGAAACATTAGAAGATGGTTCAACAAGAACAGTTTTACAGTTACCGGCAGTTTTAGCACCAACTAAAGCAGCAGTTTTACCATTAGTTAAAAAAGATGGTTTACCGGAAGTTTCAAGAAAAATCATCGAAGATTTGAAATGGGACTTCAATGTTGCTTATGATGAAAAAGATGCTGTAGGACGTCGTTACAGAAGACAAGATGCTTTAGGAACGCCTTTCTGTATTACAGTAGATCACCAGACACTGGAAGACGAAACAGTAACGATTCGTCATAGAGACACAATGAAACAAGACCGTGTAAAAATTACTGAATTAAGAGGTATTATCGAAAATGAAGTTTCGATGAAAAACTGGTTAATGAAAATGTAATCTTTACAAACTATAGTAAAGATCCCAAATTCCGTAAAGGAGTTTGGGATTTTTGATTTTTAAAAAGAGGTAGTTTATCGATGTTTTTTGCATTTCATCTTTATGTATCAACATTTTGGTGTAATGTGTTAACAATGAAATGTTTAAAAATCTAAAATCCGTATTTTTAAATGCGAAAAAATGCTAAAACCAAAAAATTTTCGCTAAGGATCAAATTAAATTGTTTTTTTGATTGAGATTGTGAAGTGAGGAAAACAACAAAACCAAAATTTGAAAAAGTATTCGTATATTATTATCGATGATGATGCTGAAAGTATTTTGAAGACCAAAACAACCGCTGCAGGTTTTTCAGAATTATCTTTTACGGCTTCGGCATCAAATTTTCACGAAGGTTTAAATTTGGTTTTAGAACATAAACCGGCTCTGGTTTTTTTGGAAATAGATCCTAAAAACAAGGCAAGTGAATTGTCTTTGTCTTTTATTAGCGAACTGCATCGTTTCTTTCAGGAAATCCCAAAAATTATAATTACTACAAATAAAAAAGACAAAGCTTTTGATGCAATTCAATATGGCGTCTTTGATTACATTTTAAAACCTGTTGCGCATGTCGATCTTCTAAAATCGGTTTTAAGGCTTAAAAAAGCCAATTTAGACAGCAAAACACCACAATTTACAGAAGAGCCGACTTCTATAGTAATTGATAACGTAAACAACGTAACGATTCCTCAGAATATCGAAAAACCCTTAATGATTTGTATAAAATCGTATGGAGATTATCGGTATTTAGATGCAGCCGATATTTGTTATTTTCAGGCTGATAATAATTCGACCGATATTTATTTAAATACCGGCGAAATGATTACGGCATTTAAAACGTTAAAGCATTTTGAGAGCGTTTTGACTTATCCTTTTATTAGAATCCACAACAGTTATGTAATCAATCGTAATTATATTGCGAGAATTCATAGCGGAAACTCAATCTGTTACATCAAAAATTCTTCTAAGAAAATTCCTTTCTCTAAAACCTATAAAGCAAACGTTGATTCTATAATTGCTGATTTTGCTGCAGGAAATTACTTAGAAATCTAAAAACCAGACGTTTACACGAATTTGCTATCCATTGACTATCAATTGGGTATGATCTACCACAAACTCAAATTTTTGTATAAATTTTTCTCGACCCTCGTATTAGTTTTACACCATGATTCGCAACAAACAACGGGTCATTCTCCAAAAAAAGTAAACAAACATTTAAAACCTCAGGTCATGAAAAAAACAGCTTTGACAATCGGATTATTTTCTTTAGTAATGGTGGCAACTTCTTTTGCAAACCCAGAAGTTTCAAGTAATAAATCAGCTTCTTTATTAACTATTGATCCGCCGATTATGAACGGTCAGGGCTCTACAGGAGGAACAAAAAAGCGTGATTTTATGATGGAAAAATCGGAATTGGTAAGCCAAAATAATCAATCAAACTTTGCAAGTATCAACCAGTCAGTTGGTGGAAATAAAAAAATGGATTAATTCCAATATAAAGATCAAAAAAAGCTGTCAAATTTCTGACAGCTTTTTTTTTGCATATAGTTTTAGTATTTTTGGTAAAATTCAGAACTATATTGAGAAAATATTACCAAATAGTAGTTTGTTTATTTTTGATTTTTCTTAATTGTACGAAGAAAAATCAATTAGATAAAAGTGTAAATTCTTCTAATGATAGTCTCCCTGTTTATTTATCATTAGCAAACGATGATAATTTGAGTTATGCCACTAGACAGAGGTATACTCAGCAAGCGTTTTCTATTGTTAATGAGCAGGAAAACGACTCACTTCAAATCGTTAATTTATTTAAGATAGCTAACCGTTATTACAATATGAATGATTTTAAATCATATCGTAAAATATCGGAAATGGTTTTAGATAAATCCTTAATAAGAAATGATGCTGCAAGTACAGCCAGGGCTTATACTTACCTTGGTGATTACTACAGTTCGCAAATGATTTCAGATAGCGCTTACAGAAATTATTATAAAGCTCAGAAAAAATTCGTTCAGATTAATGATCAGCTTAATTTGGCTAAAACATTATTAAGCAAAGCTAGTTTACAATATAATGAAGCGGATTTTTTTGAAAGTGAGATGTCCGTGTTTAAAGCTTTGGAAATATTTAAGCACGAAAAAAATGTAAATGACCAACTTTATGAATGTTACAATCTTCTTGGAATTCTTTATAATGAAAGAGAAGAATATAGCAAAGCTTTAGAATATCAAAACAAGGCATTAAATACATTAGATGATAATTCCATTCCTTTGGAGTTACAACTTAAAGCAACTTCCTTAAATAATATTGGATTCGTTTATATGCGTATGAATAATTATAAACGGGCAATTTTTTATTTTCAAAAAGGATTGGAAGAGAAAAATCTTTTTAAAGAAAAGACAATATTGTATGCAATGTTACTTGATAATCTGGCCTACTCTAAGTTTAAATCGGGAATTATGGATGGACTTCCGGGCGATTTTTACAGGTCATTGAAAATAAGAGACAGTTTAGGATTAAAAACAGCAACGATATCCAATCAAATACATTTATCTCAATATTATGCATTGAAAAAAGATACTGCCAAGGCGATACAATTTTCAAAACAAGCTTTGTTAACTTCCCGTTCTTCGGACAAATTGAATAATACTTTGATCGCCTTAAAACAGATAGGTATTGTTGATCCTAAGAATGCATCAATATATTCTAAAGAATACATACGGCTTAATGATAAAATGCTGAAAGCAGAACGAAACATGGGCGAAAAGTTTTCCAGAATTGAATATGAAACAAACGAAATAAAGGATCAAAATTCCAGTTTGCAGGAAAAGAACAAGACTTTGGTTTATGTTTTTAGTATTTGTACATTGCTCGGATTGTTTTTTTATGTTTATAAAACTCAACAGGCTAAAAATCGCGAATTACTTTTTAAACAACAACAGCAGATTGCAAATGAAGATATTTACAATTTAATGATTTCTCAGCAAAATGAAATTGAGCTGACACGAATTAAAGAAAAGAAAAAAGTAGCACAGGAATTACATGACGGTGTTTTGGGTCGTATGTTTGGGATAAGGATCAGTTTAGACAGTTTGGATAAGGTTGATGAAGCGGAAGCTGCCTCTAAAAGAAAAAAATATTTGGCAGAACTTAAAAATATTGAACAGGATATACGTGAAATTTCTCACGATTTGAATAGGGAAAAGTCAGAATTAATTAATAATTTTGTTGCGATTCTTAATAAACTATTTGAAAATCAGATAATTACTTATAGTTCTAAATTAATTACCTCTTTAGATCCCGATGTTAAATGGGAATTAATTAGTAATATTGTTAAAATCAATCTGTATCGTATCGTTCAGGAAGGACTTCAAAATTGTAATAAGTATGCCAAGGCTGATATTATTAAAGTAGAGTTCAGGAAAGAAAATGATGATTTGGTGTTAACGATTGAAGATGACGGAATCGGATTTAATACCAATAAAACTAAAAATGGAATTGGTCTGCACAATATTGAGTACAGGGCCACAGAATGTAAGGGAACAGTTACTATAAAATCTGCCAAAGGAGAAGGAACAATCCTTATTGTAAAAATACCAATGGACCCAAATAATAACCTGCAGCATAATGACATTTGATTTAACATCATCAGTTCCACAATTAGTTAAAAAGAATATTTTAATAGTAGATGATCATCCATTTATTATTGAAGGATATAAAAATGCCATAACTCGTTATAATCCAAAACAATATGAGTTTTTGATTTCCCAGGCGCATGATTGTAAATCAGGCTATGATATAATTGAAAACGCCAACACAACAGTATTTGATATCGCTTTTTTAGATATCAGTATGCCGCCTTATGAAGAAAAAGAGATTTTTTCAGGAGAAGACCTGGCAAAGTTATTATCAAAGAAAATGCCTTCCTGCAAGATTATTCTTTTGACCATGTACACGGAATTGCTGAAAATTAAAACTATAATCAGAAGTATTCAGCCTAACGGATTAATCATTAAAAATGATCTTACATTTGATGAATTGCTTTTGGCTTTTGATAATGTGATGAAAAGTGAAAAATATTACAGTCAGTCTGTAGTAAAAATGCTGAATCAGACTACTCATAACGCTATAGAAATTGATCAATATGACAAACAAATATTAATTAATCTGGCGAAAGGCGTATCTGTTACTGAGATGCTTATCAATATTCCTATTTCTTTGAATGCAATTGACAAAAGAAAAAAACACCTGAAAGAATTATTGAAAATCAAAAGTGGTTCTGATGATGATCTGGTTAGGGAAGCAAAGAGTAAAGGGCTTTTTTAAAAAGAAATTCCAATTAGAAAATTCCAAATTCCAATAACAAGGAAATTCCAAAAAACAAAATCCAAATTCCAATAGTTATAAGCATTGGAATTTGGATTTTTTTTATTGGAATTTTTAAAAATTTATTCGGTAAGAGCGTCCCATCCACGTGCTTTTAAAGCAATTTTGGTGTTGGCGCGGGTTACAAGATGAATTCCTTCGTTTTCTTCTGTCATGTGACCAATAACAGAGAAATTCGGGTTTCCTTTTATTTTGTCAAAATCGTTGATGTCAATTGTAAATAAAAGTTCGTAATCTTCACCACCGTTAATAGCGACTGTTGTACTGTCAATATTAAATTCTTCGCAGGTAGAAATAAACTGCGGATCTAAAGGCAATTTATCTTCATATAGATTACAACCCACTTTTGATTGTTTACAGATGTGAATTATTTCAGAAGATAATCCGTCCGAAATGTCGATCATTGCAGTAGGTTTAATATTTAAAGCATGAAGCAAAGTTCTAACATCTTTTCTTGCTTCTGGTTTTAGCTGACGTTCTACTAAATAGGTATAAGGATCTAAATCCGGCTGATTGTTTGGATTAACCTGAAAAACTTGTTTCTCACGTTCTAAAACCTGTAATCCCATATAGGCAGCACCAATGTCTCCTGTTACCACTAATAAATCAGTTTGTTTTGCTCCATTTCTGTAAACCAATTCATTTTCGTCAGCTTCTCCAATAGCAGTAATACTAATAATCAGACCTTTTTGAGATGAGGTCGTATCACCGCCAATTACATCTACTTTATATTCTTTTGCTGCATGTGTGATTCCGGCAAATAATTCTTCAAGAGCTTCTAATGGAAAACGATTTGAAACTGCTACAGAAACTGTAATTTGTGTTGGTTTTGCATTCATCGCGCAGATATCAGAAACGTTTACGACAACAGCTTTGTATCCTAAATGTTTTAACGGCATATAAGCCAAATCAAAATGAACTCCTTCTATCAATAAATCTGTAGAAACAACTACTTTTTTGTCTTTAAAATCAAGAACAGCGGCATCATCGCCTATACTTTTTAAAGTAGATTCCTGAGTAACATCAAAGTTTTTGGTCAAATGTTCAATTAAACCGAATTCTCCTAATTGAGCTATACTGGTACGTTGTTGATTTTTATCTTCAATCATTTTTTCTGAGTTCCAAAGTTTGTAAGCTGCAAAGGTACAAAGGTTTTTTTGAAAGATGCTAAGATTCTAAGATGCTAAGGTTCTAAGTTTTTTTTCTAGCAGGTTTATTCTGTAGAGACGCACTGCAGTGCGTCTACGCAAAGTGTTTCCAGACAGATTCAATTATAATTTCCAAAAAACGTTCTTGTGGTACTGCGTGAAGGATGGAAGCAAGTTACCGAAGTAACGCGGACAGCCTGACAGCATGCCGACAAGAGGGCGAATAAGCGCAATCTAAGTTTGCCCTCTTGTCGGGATGGTGACACGCCAAAAGAATGGATTATCGTTTCAAACTAAAATGTGCTTTGAATTCTTGAACCACACCATTTTGGATATAAGTAACCTGAAACCAATAATCAGAAGAAGGAAGCGGACTGCCATTGAAATTTCCATCCCAGCCGACGCCAGAAGGTTTAATCATTTTGATAAATTTACCATAACGGTCGAAAATTGTAATAACCGCATCTGGCTGATCTGCAAGATCGGGAATGTTCCAGGTATCATGGTAACCATCATTGTTTGGAGTGAAAAACTTAGGATATTTAAGCACTTTGGCAAATAAAATAAGATTGTCGCAATTTGCTTTAATGTCCCTTACTGTGATAGCGTGTTCTCCTGAATCAACATCTTTAAATACATTGTTGACTTGAAAATCGCCGTCATCCAGCTGGTATTCATAGTTTCCAAAACCATTAATTAGGCTCACGATAATATCGATATTCTCTTCAAATTCATCCGACACTGTTACGGTTGCAATAGCCGGACTCGATTTTTCTACGGTTACAGTCGCCGGATTGTACCCGCAGTCGTTACCAACATCTGGTACATTTTTTACGGGAACAACAGTATAAACACCTTCCTGAGTTGCAGTATATGTTGGTCCTGTACTTATTTTGTTGTTGTTAAAATACCACTCAACCGTATAATCCGGTGAATTAATTCCTGAATTCAATACAACAGGATTTAATACTGCTCCAGTTTGATAATCCACGCAGATGATTCCGTTTTGTAAGGAGAAATTTTTTAAAGGATAAATAGTAATGTAAAAATCATCCTGAGCAAAACAAGTAGAATTTGTGGCTGAGGCGGCGTAGATATATAATCTTTGGCTGGTATTTATTTTTTGACCAGCAGCAAATAAAGTTCCGGTTGCATTTGGACCACTGTAATAATTTCCGATAGCTAAAGGAGGTAAAGTGTAGCTTTCGCAAATAGCAACATCAGGTGTGTTACTTAAAACGGGAGTCTGAGAAATAGTAACCGAAAAACTCTTTTCGCTAACACAGGTCAGACGTGTGCCTGAAACGGCATAAACATAAACGGTCTGCGAGGTTTTTAATACAGTTCCTGCCGGAATAATGGAGTCTTTTCCACCTGGTTGTGCATAATAATTTCCCAATGTTAGTGGAGGTAAAGTATAACTGTCGCAAACATTTATGTTACTGAAATTGCCAACATCTATTCCGAGGTAATTTACTTTAAAGAAAGTTTCATTACTACAGGAAGTAAAATCAGCCCATTCGTTGTAAATATAAATAGTCTGCGTGGTGTTGATGGCAGTTCCTTCTGCTAACTGGGTTCCCAAGCCATGCGGACCTCCAGTAGCTGTGTAGTATTTTCCGTTTTTAAGTTTTGGAAGCTGAAACGCTGTACATGTTACTACATCAGTAAAACTGTCAACGAGTGGAAGAGGTTTTATTTGAACAGTAAAACTATGTTCATTTGTACATTCAGGACCAACTGAATACACATAAATAGTTTGTGTTGTGGTTATAATGTCACCTGCTTTTAGTCGTGTTCCGCCACCATTGGGTCTTGTAAAATAGTTGCCGTTTACCAATGGAGGTAAAACATAGCGAGCACATTCCAGTCTATTCGCCGGAGTATCTACAGGAGGAAGTGGTTTTATAGTAATTACATATTTAAGATTTTCGGTACAATTGGGAGAAGTTGTAGTTGCTGTATAATAGTACACCGTTTGTGAATTGGTAATAACAGTTCCGACCGGAATGCTTTTACCCTGACCTCCCGGACTTTCATAATAACCGCCAATGGCAACTGAAGGTAATGTGAAACTGCCGCATCTTGAAATTGGAACAAAAATGGGAGAATTTACAATATCAATTTTAAATGAATGCTCGTTGGTGCATCTTCCGTCATTTGCAAAAACAAATACCGTCTGACTGGAAGTTATTTTGTCTCCCGCTTTCAAAGCTTTGCCTAAACCGCCTGATAAAGTAAAATAATTTCCGTTTGTTAAAGCTGGAAGTGTATACGAATCGCAAGTCACAACATTGTCAGGTTTATCTATTTCGGGCAGAGGATAAACTGTAAAAGGTACTGGAATGTCACGACACACAGATCCGTTAATTATAGCATAATAATAAATAGTCTGACTTGTTGTAAACACAGTTCCTTCCGGAATAGAATCTCCACGCCCTCCTGGCTGAGTGAAAAAACCGCCTGCAGGTACTCTTGGAACGACAAATTGGCCACAGGCTTCTTTTTTAAAACCAATTTCATAAATCAGCGTGACATTAAAACTGCTTTCGTTGCTACAGCTGTTTGTTGTAGGACCCTGATAGATATAATAAGTGCCACCTTTGGTGACAACATATCCGGGATTAAGTTTAGTTCCCGTTCCGTTTACTGATGTATTATATTCCCCATTTGTAATTGGCGGCAGAATATAGCTTTCGCACGCAATTACATTCGGAATTGTATCCACAGCAGGAAGTGGATTAACAATTACATTGAAATTTATTGTTGTATAACAAATTGGATTGGAAATATTTTCAATACGTGCCAAAATAGTTTTAGGTGATTGTGACAAAGATGTCGCAAAAACTTTAGGATCTGCAATGTTGTTTCTGGCGTTGTTAGCCTCTGTTTCGCTGTTGTAATATCTGATTCTGTATTCATTAGGATTTAATCCATTTAAGATAATGGCTTCCTGAACAGTTAAATCAGCGGTTGCATTTTTAAAAATGTTAGCACAAACATTGATGTCTGGAGGTTTTACAACATTGATAGGATTCGTTACTAATAAACTGAATGAAATTAGATTGTTACAAAAGAAAGTTTTATCATTAACAGGTACCACTTTTATATAAATAGTTTGATTGCCGGAACTGATATAAGATTTTAACTGATTTTCAGGGATAATTGGTTCGTTGACATTAGCGGAAGCTAAAGAATCAAAATAATAAATCGAATATTTAGCGGGATCAATGCCTAATTCAGTTAAGTTGTTTTGGGTTAAATCATATTGATAAGTACTGGTTGTATTGTAACAGGCAGTTAAGTTTTTGGGGTTTTTAATAATTAAATCATTAATTACAACTTCATCTTTAACTACACAACCGGAAAATGTTGCTGTTACTCCATAAGTTCCGGCTTTATCGACTGTCAAAGAATTGCTGGTTTCATTTGGAATTACTGCTCCGTTTAGTGTCCAGACATAACTGAAATTCCCCACTAAATCAGACTTTAGTGTGATTTTTTCGCCTTGACAAATGATTCTGTCGGGACCTAAATCCATAGTAGTCATAAAGCTGCCTCCTTTTATAAAAACTGCCGAATCGTAATTACTGTCGTTATAATCGCCAATAGCCAATTTTATGCGATAAGTTCTGTTTGGAATTACAGTTGAAGAAGCTGTTAAAACTTTGGTCTCACCTCTCATATTGATAGCCGACTCAGCAGGATTCGCAACATTATAACGATCAAATAAAGTAGCATTGGCAGATAAACAGGACGAATTATACTGCTGGTCCCTAATATTCTTGACCGATACAGGAGTCGTTGTTCCCGGAACTACGGCAAGATTGGTAGAAATTCCCGTTGTTAAATCAGTCAGTATAAAAGCAAAAACATCGCTAAAGCCGCATTGAAATTCACCGTATTCATTCGAGGCAAACAGAAAATCAAAACTAAAATTGCTTGATAAAGGCGTAAAATCAAACTGAAGAAAACTGACATCTGTAACAGGTACAATTTGTCCGTTGCTATCACTGATTTGCTGTAAATCGCTATCGGTAGCATTATTCAGTTTGCTGCTTTCATTGATACCAGTATAAGATCCTTCAGTATATTTGGCCATTCCGTTTCGTATAATGATACCGCTGGAAATAGGAAAGTTTGGATTAGTACTTGTGAATTTACCGATTCCCTGACGCGAGGAGAATTTAAAATTACTTTCGTTTGAACAGCCATTCTGCATTAATTCTGTTCGTACCAGTTCAGGAATACCCAAGCTCGTAGTATCGACTATGATTCCTTGTGATGAAGATATAGCCGAACAAAATAATAAAAGTAGAAGTAGAGCCGCTCTCATAATTCATATTTTTATTAGTAGGGTTATTTAAAGTTACGAAATTATTTATCTTTAAAATTATGATTATCAGTATTTTGTGATTTTTCAACCCTATTTAAACAAAAATGAAAGAGAATTTTAATTGTGTTAAATTATTAGTGAACCGCTTGTAAATAAAGAGCCTAAGTTGTTTAAATAGGAAAGAGAAGCGTTAGTTTTTGTTACGATTAAAGAATGAATTCTAAAATATTCTAAAAATTATTTTTTCCTACTGACAAACTGTTGTCACAGGCCCATTCTACTTTTGAAGTATTAAAAATATTTAAACTTTAAAACCATGAAAACATTAGCTGCACAAGTAATTACACAAGAAGATTTATTGAAACACTGGCAAGGTCATCGTGCTCTTACACGTCGATTAATTGAAATTTTTCCGGAGAAAGATTTCTTCGAATTTTCAATAGGAGGAATGCGTCCTTTTGCAAAATTAGTTGATGAACTTTTGGCTATTGCAGTTCCAGGACTTAGAGGAATTGTAACGAAACAAACTGAAGCATTCTCCGAAGGAGGAGAAAAATTGATTTTTAAAGCACAATACCTTGAAAAATGGGATGAAGCGACAGAAGAAATCAATACATACTGGGAACAATTGTCTATTGAAGATTTCAGCGAAACTTTTAATCTTTTTGGACAGTATGAATTTCCAATTATTCAGAACATTTTGTACTTTATTGATAACGAAGTGCACCACAGAGGACAGGCTTATGTTTATTTAAGAGCTTTGAATATCGAACCGCCGTTTTTCTGGGAAAGATAATTGATAATTTTTTGCTAACTTAATATCACGAATCTAAAATTAAGAATATGAGTTTAAAGAAGATAATGTCCAATTATGCCGATTATAATTTATGGGTAAATCAGCAATTTGTAAACTGGCTTTCGCCGAAGTCAGATGAATTGCTGTATGCAGAAGTACCTTCGAGCTTTTCAACTATAATGAAAACACTCGACCATATTTGGTCTACAGAAGAATATTGGTTTTCTGTAATTTCCCAAAAAGATGTTTCTCAAAAGAAGGAGGAAAACGAATTATCGAAAGAAGAGATTTTTGAAGGATTGCTCAACTCATCTGCAAAATTGAAACATTTCATCAACTCATTGTCTGAAGAAGATTTAAGTACAGAAATTAAAATCGTAAATCCGTGGTTTGAATGCGAATTGCCAATTGCAGATTATCTGATTCAGGTAATTAATCACGGCACATATCACCGCGGACAGATTGTAACCATAGGAAGAAATATCGGAATTACGGATGCTTCCAATACAGATTACAATTTTTACAATGTGATAAAACAGCAATAAATGAAAAAACTCCTGAAGATAATGCTCTCAGGAGTTTTTTTTATGATAACCTTTCTTTGTTAATTTCTAATAATTTTAAGACGTTCGTTTTTAATATTTCAGGTTCCAGAATTTCGGCATAATCTCCAAACATCAAAAACCATCTTGGAAACGCATTATTGATGTCTCTGGACATAAAAGTCATTTCGATTTTGTCATCTACTTCTTTTTGTGAAATAAAACCGTGATATTTTCTCTCGCTCGCTAAATATCTTGCTATTTTACGGTCAATTAAAAGTCGGACTTTTGTTGTTGGGCAGGTTTCTGCTTTAGTTAAATAGGTTTCCAGGTCATCGTGTTCAATTGTAAAATTAACATCGGTTTTTTTGATTCCCTGAATTCGGTCGGTTCTAAACTGTCGGTAATCTTTTCGAAGATGACAATATCCCAGAAAATACCAGTTGTTATTGTCATGAAAAACCCCAATTGGTTCCAGGTTACGCTGAGTGGTTTCGTCTTTCTCAAAAGTTTTATAGGTCAAAAGAATCTGTTTTTTCTCAGCAATGCCTTCAAAAAGAACAGCCAGAGTATTAGGCGAATTATCATTAAACATCGGTTCTGCAGTTTGCATGACAATTCTGGATTCGATATTGGAAAGATAATCTTTATCGGTACTTCTTAAAACCGATTTTAGTTTATACATGGCCGATGCATAATGTGTTCCCAAAGTAGGATCGGTAAACTTTTGCATCAATTTTTCTGCCGCAATAAAGCTGCTCACTTCTTCTCGCGTAAACATAACAGGAGGCAATCTGTAACCGTCCATTAAAGCATAACCAACTCCGGCTTCACTGTAAATAGGAACTCCCGAAGCTTCGAGTGTTCTGATATCCCTGTAAATAGTTCTTAAACTGCAATCAAAACGATCGGCCAATTCCTGCGCTTTTACAATCTTTTTAGATTGTAACTGAATCAAAATAGCAATAATCCGGTCAAATCGTTTAGGAGTTTCGTCGAGCATTTTGTTAAGATTCTAAGGTTCTGAGTTGCTGAGAAGCTAAGTTTTTTTAGCTGTGAAGATTCAAAGATACAAATGAAAAAATGAAAGAAAATAAAAAAAGCTGTCCCAAATTGAGACAGCTTTACTGTATGATTTATCAGAAAGATTTAAAATCTATACAAAACTCCAAATTGCGGCTGATTAAAGATATTTTCAAATAAGTTAATGTTTAATTGAAAAGTATCCGAAGATGGTCCGTTTTCCGGCGAAACACTGTTGTAAGCGAGAACATTTGCCAGTACAAAAGTTACCGCAATGTTTTTGGTTACAAAATAGTTTAATCCAACATTGATATCAGCAGTTAAGCTGTTATCGGTATCGCTACCAACAAGAGGAGTTTCGGTTTTGTTTCTTCCGTAACCTAAGCCAAGTTCCGCATAAGTTTTAAAACGTTTTTTATCCAGTTCTAAGAAATAGTAACGTGCAAAAGCGCCAACTCCAAATACATTTGTTTTTACCTGAGTTGTTTCTACTTTATTACTGGAGTAATTCAATTTGGCTCCAACTGCAAATTTATCATTTAGCAAATAGCCAAATTTTGGACTAAATCCATAATAATCGGCTGTGCCACCAGTACTAATTTTAATAGAACCTTCAAGAAACATATCTCCTTGTTGAAAAGTCACACCTTTTGCGGAATTCATTTCTGCGTCAACTTCGTCTTGTTGAGCATTTGCAATGCAGAAAGTGAATAGTGCTAAAATAACAGAAAATTTGGTTTTCATAGTTTATAATGTTAAAGTTGTAAGATTAAAATTATGTTTTCTCTGTTAAAAAAGTCTTGGTTTTGATTTAATGAGTTAAAAATCAATTTATTGAGTTAATATTCTTGTGTATTTGTAGGTTTTGACGTTGTAATTTTTTAGTGTTAAACAATAAAAAACCCGATAACTTCGTTATCGGGTTCCTCTATATTCTATGTTCTTTTCTCTATTTTCTAAAAGAAAATCTTAGTCATTCAATTTCAAAACAGCCATAAATGCTTCTTGCGGAATCTCAACATTTCCTACCTGACGCATACGTTTTTTACCTTTTTTCTGCTTTTCAAGAAGTTTACGCTTACGCGAAATATCTCCACCGTAACATTTTGCGGTAACGTCTTTACGAAGTGCTTTAATCGTTTCACGAGCAATAATTTTAGCTCCAATGGCAGCCTGAATCGGAATGTCAAATTGTTGTCTTGGAATTAACTCGCGTAATTTCTCGGTCATTTTTTTACCGATGTTATAAGCGTTGTCTTCGTGAATCAATGCAGAAAGTGCATCAACTGTTTGAGCATTTAAAAGAACGTCAAGCTTAACTAGTTTAGAAGTTCTCATTCCAATAGGAGAGTAATCGAAAGAAGCGTAACCTTTAGAAACAGTTTTTAAACGATCGTAGAAATCGAATACAATTTCCGCCAATGGCATATCGAAGTTTAATTCAACACGCTCAGTTGTTAGGTATGTTTGGTTGGTAATTAAACCACGTTTTTCAATACATAAACTCATTACGTTTCCAACGAAATCTGCTTTTGTAATGATAGTAGCTTTTATAAAAGGTTCTTCAACTCTGTCTAGTTTTGAAGGTTCCGGTAAATCTGATGGATTGTTTACAACTAATGGAGTTTCTGGATGTTTTTTAGTGTAAGCCAAATAAGAAACGTTAGGAACTGTAGTAATTACAGTCATATCGAACTCGCGTTCTAAACGTTCCTGGATAATTTCCATGTGAAGCATTCCTAAGAATCCGCATCGGAAACCAAATCCTAATGCAGCAGAACTTTCAGGAGCGAAAACTAATGAAGCATCGTTTAATTGTAGTTTCTCCATTGAAGAACGTAAATCTTCGTAGTCTTCGGTATCAACAGGATAAATTCCGGCAAATACCATTGGTTTTACGTCCTCAAAACCAGTAATCATATTAGTTGTCGGAACTTTTGCATCTGTAATGGTATCTCCAACTTTTACTTCGCGAGCCTCTTTAATTCCGGAAATCAAATAACCAACATCTCCTGCTGAAACTACATTTTTAGGAACCTGATTTAGTTTTAAAGTTCCAATTTCGTCAGCGAAATATTCATTATCTGTAGCCATGAATTTAATTTTCTGACCTTTTTTGATTTCACCGTTTACAACTCTAAAGATTACCTCAATTCCACGGAACGGATTGTAAACTGAGTCGAAAATCAAAGCTTGTAATGGCTCTTCAGGATTTCCTTTTGGGGCAGGAATTTTTTCGATAATGGCTGCTAAGATATTCTCAACACCAAAACCGGTTTTTCCAGAAGCATGAATAATATCCTCTAATTTACAACCTAATAAATCGATAATATCATCACTAACTTCTTCCGGGTTTGCACTTGGCAAATCGACTTTATTCAAAACCGGAATGATTTCTAAGTCGTTTTCAAGTGCTAAGTATAAGTTTGAAATCGTTTGTGCCTGAATACTTTGTGCCGCATCCACAATCAATAAAGCCCCTTCGCAGGCAGCGATAGATCTGGAAACTTCATACGAAAAATCTACGTGGCCGGGAGTATCAATTAGGTTTAAGATATATTCCTCGCCTTTGTATTTGTATTCCATCTGAATGGCATGACTCTTAATAGTAATTCCACGTTCACGCTCCAAGTCCATGTTGTCAAGCAATTGTGCTTTTTCTTCACGAGCTGTAACGGTTTGTGTTGCGCCTAGTAATCTGTCCGCCAATGTACTTTTACCGTGATCAATGTGTGCAATAATGCAAAAGTTACGTATCTTCTTCATTTTAATATATCGGTTCTCTAATCGATTTAAGTCTTTTTTTTGGAATAATTCACACCAAAACAATTGCTTTAAAGCGTGTTATTAAGGCGCAAAGATAGCGCAAAGTTTTGGATTCTGGAATGCTGATCTCAGATAGTTGAAAGATGTGAATTAAAATTGGCTCTAATATTCAAAATTAAACCCTTTTTCAGTTAATTTTTTGTACATCTCGTCATCAAATTTGTAAAGTTTGGCTGCTCTGTGCGAAACGTCTTTTTGTTTTTCATCCAATGCAGTCAAAAGTTTCATGTGCAGAATTTTTCGCCTAAAGTTGGATTTATCCAATTCAATTCCCAGAATTTCTTCATACAAATGCATCAGTTGTAGTAAAGTAAATTTTTCAGGCAGTAAATTAAATCCAATTGGAGCCTGACGTACTCTGTTTCTAAGCTGTAATAAACTGAAATTTAGAATCTCATTATGATCAAAAATCAGATCCGGAATTTCGTTTATTTTATACCATTTTGCCTCTATGACTCTTAAGCTGGCTTTAATGTTATAATCTTCCCGATTGACTAAAGTGTAATAACCAATCGTAACGACACGTCTTTCCGGAACACGTTTCGGGTTTGTAAAGGCTTTTAATTGCTCCAGATAAATGTCTTCAAGTCCTGTGAGCTCTTGTAAAATACGCTGTGCGGCATCATCGGCACTTTCGTCCAATTGAAGCCATCCGCCAAGAAGTCCCCATTTTCCTTTACTTTCTCCTTGAGCGTGCTGAACCAGGAGAACTTCGAGACTCTCTTTGTTAAAACCAAAGAAAACACAGTCAATTGTGATTCCTTCAACAGCGGGTTTGTGGTCGTTAGTAATTATTTCTGTCAATTTATTGTAATGTTTCGAAGTTTAAAAAGATTTTAATGAACTAAAAATCAGAATTCAAAATTAAATCCTTTTTGGGTTAATTTATCATAGATTTCTGGATCAAACTTGTATAGCTGTGCCGCCCGATGCGAAACATCCTGCTGTTTCTCATCTAATGCAACCAAAAGTTTCATGTGAAGAATTTTTCTTCTAAAGTTTGGTTTGTCCATTTCGATTCCTAAAATTTCTTCGTACAACTGCATTAATTGTAATAAAGTAAATTTTTCCGGCAGCAGATTAAATCCAATTGGAGTTTGACGAACTCTGTTTCGAAGGTGTTTTAAACTGTAATCTAAGATTTCATTATGATCATAAATCAAATCCGGTATGCTGTCTATTTTATACCATTGTGCATCAGAAGCTGTAAAACCGGCTTTAATATTATAGTCTTCTCTTTTTACAAGAGCATAATATCCAATTGTAATAACTCGTCTTAACGGAAAACGATCAGGATCGCCAAATGCTTTCAGCTGTTCCAGATAAATATTGTCAAGACCAGTTAGCTCATTTAATAATCGATGAGCCGCATTGTCTGTGCTTTCTTTTTTATAAATCCATCCTCCCGGAAGACCCCATTTTCCTTTGCTGATACCCTCTCCGTGCTGTACCAAAAGTACCTCAAGACTGCCTTTGTCAAAACCAAAAATAACACAGTCAATTGTGATCGCATTCATGGCGCTGTGCTCATTTTTTGAAGCAGTTCTGTCATCTACATTTTCAACCATATTCGAGATAAATTTTGACAAATTAAATAAATAAAATGATTATTAGCCTTCTTCAAAGCTTTATATTTTTTTTAACGAAACAAAAAATTGATAATCAGTGAATTAAAAATGTGCTAAAAAGTGGTTTTAAAAATCACATTTCTTAAATGACTGATTGTCAATTTTATAAAACGTTGTTTTTTCTACATTTTTTATTTCGATTTCATTTCGCTTTTTATGGCATTGATAAAAATGAAATAGTATTTCTCAGAATCGAAAAAAATTAACCCTAATATTTTGTTAATATAGAAAATTTGTTTTACACTTGTAGTCAAATTTACCATAAGATAAATTCAAATTGACCATAAGTAAAAAAAGCAAAGCTACAACTTAACTTAAACTTACCACAAATGTTTTTTTAAGAAATTGATTTTTAAATCGATTTTGGTGCTTATAGTCTGCAAGTATTAAATGTTGGAATTGAGATTCAGGCCCTCATTTTTTGACATGATCTGCTTGGGAATTTTTTCCGGGATTTTCTTAGGGTAGAAATTACTAACTATAACTTAAACTTAATCAATTCTTATTATGAAAAGCAAAAATTGTATTAAAACAACAAAGCTGTCATATTTTATGACGGTGCTGCTTAGCGTATTTATGATGCAGTTTGGATTTGCTCAAGAATCCAAAACTGTAAGTGGAACCATCACTTCTGCCGAAGACGGATTTGGTGTTCCGGGAGCAACTGTACAAGTACAGGGAACAAAATCGAGTACTGTTACCGATTTTGATGGAAAATATAAAATTGAAGCCAAAACAGGCGATGTTTTAGTATTCACTTTCGTGGGATTTAAAACACAGAATATTAAGGTTGGCGATCAAAAAGTAGTCAACGCGGTTTTACAGCCGGAAACTGCAGAACTTAAAGAAGTTGTAGTTATTGGATATGGTTCTCAAAAGAAAACCTTGGTTACAAATGCTGTAACTCAGGTTAGTGGAGAAAACCTAACAAAAACAAATACTACCAATGCGCTTCAGGCACTTCAGGGTCAGGCTGCGGGTCTTCAAATTACTTCAACTTCTGGCCAACCGGGAGAAAGCCTGAATGTAGTAATTAGAGGAGTTGGTTCAACAGCAGGAAGTAATCCGCTTTATGTTGTTGACGGAGTACTTACAGGAGATATTTCGTATTTGAATAACTCTGATATCGAATCGATTTCTGTTTTAAAAGATGCGGCTTCGGCGGCAATCTACGGTTCACAAGCTTCAAATGGAGTGGTGTTGGTTACAACAAAAAAAGGAAAACGTGGTGCAACTGGACAAATCACATTCGATCAATATTATGGCGTTCAGTCAGTAGCAAGAAAAGTAGATTTGCTGGATGCTAGGGAATATGCTACAATATTAAATGAAGCAAGAGTAAACTCTGGAAATACACCGTATTTTACAAATGCTCAAATTGCAGGAATGGGTTCTGGAACCAACTGGATGGATAAAATGCTGACAGATAATGCGGCTACAAAAAATTTCTCTTTTGGGGCTTCAGGCGGTTCTGAGACTTCTGTTTATTCAGCTTCTTTGTCTTACTTAGGGCAAGAAGGTGTTGTAGGAGGACCAGACTTATCAAACTATGAGCGTTATAATTTCAGATTCAATTCAGAACATAAATTATACAAAGATGTTGTGACAATTGGAGAAAACCTGAGTTTTGCTTACATTGACAGAAACGGAATTGGTGTTGGAAATCAATACAACAACTCTTTAAGAGGCGCTTTTCAAGCAACACCTTTACTGCCAATGTATGATGCAAACGGAAATTACTTCGATACTTCAGGAAGTACAGAGCCTTGGTTAACTGGTGTGGCAAACCCTTACGCTTTAATGGTGTACAATAATCAGAATGAAAGTAACAGTCAAAAATTATTAGGAAATGTTTACTTGCAGATCCAGCCAGTTAAAAACCTGACTTTTAGAACCACTTTAGGTCTTGACTATAATGTTAGCGAAGGACATTCTTATTCTCCAATTTATCGATTATCAATTTATGCTAACAACGCTTTTGACAGAGTAAATCAGAACATGAATAAAAGCAGAAGCATCAACTGGGATAACTTATTGACATATAAATTTAACGTAGCCGATAGCCACCATTTTGAAGCTATGGCTGGTACCTCTTATATTAATTACAATACAACTTCTATAGAAGCAGCCAATGCAGATTCTGTTTTTAATGACTTAGAACACGCATGGATTGATAACACTACAAATAAAGACGGCGCTAGAATGTCTATGAAAGGAAGTAAGTTTGAGAATGTTTTAATGTCTTACTTTGGAAGATTAAATTACAATTACCAAGAAAAGTATTTATTAAATGCTACTCTTAGAGCAGATGGTTCTTCAAAATTTGCACAAGGAAATCAGTGGGGTTATTTCCCGTCAGTTTCTGGAGGATGGGTTGCTTCAAATGAAGAATTCTTAAAAGATTCAAAAGTATTCAACTTCCTTAAATTTAGAGCAAGCTGGGGACAAGTAGGAAACCAGAGTATTAGATCTTTCCAATTTTTATCTTTAATAAAATCTAATAATACAAACTACAGTTTTGGCGATAAAGAAGGGGTACTTACACCAGGTGCATATCCTCAAAACATTGCAAACCCTGATCTAAAATGGGAAACTTCAGAGCAAATTGACCTTGGGTTTGATGCAAGATTTTTGGACAATGCATTAAGCGTGAACTTTGATGTGTATAAAAAAACAAACAAAGACTGGCTTATTTTAGCTCCAATCTTGGCAACTGCTGGTGCTGATGCTCCATTTATTAACGGAGGAGATGTGGTTAATAAAGGAGTTGAGTTAAGTTTAAACTATCAGAATAAAATTGGAGATTTTAATTACAGCGTAAGTGCAAATGGTGCTTATAATAAAAATACGGTTGGGTCAATTCCAAATGCAGATGGAATTATCCACGGTTTAAATGGCGAACTTTACGATAACTCAGGGGAGTTTTATAGAGCAGAAAACGGACATCCATTAGGATATTTCTGGGGATATAAAACAGGAGGAGTTTTCCAAAACCAAGCACAGATTGACAATTACAAATCGGCTAACGGAGTAGTTTTACAGCCAAATGCTGCACCTGGAGATTTGATTTATGTAAACACAAATGGAGATGATAAAATCGATGCTTCAGACAAAACAAGCATCGGAAATCCAAACCCTGATTTTACTTACGGATTCTCTCTATCAGCTAGTTATAAAGCTTTCGATTTTTCGCTTAATGCAAATGGAGTAGCTGGAAACCAAATCGTACAATCGTACAGAAATCAGGCAAATACTTACGGAAATTATACTTCGGCAATATTAAGCCGTTGGCACGGAGAAGGTTCTTCGAACACAATGCCAAGAGTAACAGAGGATAATAGAAACTTTACTCAATTCTCTGATCTATACGTTCAGGATGGAGATTTCTTAAGAATCAACACCGTAACATTAGGATTTGATTTAGCAAAAATGAAACATTCAAAACCATTTTTTGCAAGTCAGTTTAGAATGTATTTCTCAGTATTGAACCTTTATACTTTCACAAAGTATGACGGAATGGATCCTGAAATAGGATTTGGTTCTTCTAATGATGATCAAAAGTTTTCATCAGGGGTTGATGTGGGTTACTATCCAAGACCAAGAACATTTATGTTAGGTCTAAATGTTAAACTTTAATACATAAAAAAATGAAAAAGACTTATTTATATATTTTCTGTTTGAGTTTACTTTCTCTTGGTTCTTGCAGTCTGGAAACAGAACCTCTTACACAACAGACAGATGGAAATTTTTATAAAACTACAGATGATGCATACGCAGCATTAGTTGGTTGTTATGATGGAATGCAGGTGGCGACAGGAGCTTCTGGCTTAGGAGTTCCGGTAATTAGTGAAGTAATGTCTGATGATTGTTTTGGAGGAACAGGAAATTCAGACGGCTACAATTATGCTGCTATTGATGAGTTTAACATTCAACGTTCACCATCTGATATTGATATGCTGAACGGTAACTGGATCGCATACTATAAAGCGCTTTATCGTTGTAATGTTTTATTGTCAAAAATGGATCAAATTGACTGGAAAGACGATACTACTTTAAGAAATACTTATGAGTCTGAAACAAGATTTATCAGAGCTTACTTGTATTTTGAAATGGTTCGTTTATGGGGAAATATTCCTTTATTGACTAAGCCTTCAACAGAAAATATTCCTCAGGCAGCGCCAGAAGAAGTCTATAAAGTAATTGCAGAAGATTTAGTTTTTGCTTCAGATCATTTACCATCGTCAGCTTACAGCGCAACAGTTAGCGGACGTATTACAAAATGGGCAGCAAAATCTTTACTTGGTCGTGTTTACTTGTACTACACAGGATATTATGGCAAAACGGATTTAGCAGGAGTAGTGACTAAAGCACAAGCTTTGGCACATTTAGAAGATGTGGTAGCATCTAGCGGACACGGTTTATTAGAGGATTTCTCTACATTATGGCCGGCAGCTTCTGTTGACAAATATGCAGGTGAAGCGAATAAAGAAATCGTATTTTCTATAAAATATACTTACACGAGTGATTATAATGGAAATACTGATGGAAACCATTGGTTGGTAATGTTTGGAATGAGAGAATTCTCGTCTTATCCTTACGGACGTGGCTGGGGTGTAACGGTGAATTCTAAATTATGGAATGCTTATGCTGCTAATGATACCAGACGTGTTTCAACAGTAATTGGAATTACAGAAGAAAAAATTCCATTTGATAAAATAAATAATCAGCGTGAGTATACAGGTTACTACAACAAAAAATATACTCCAATGGTGGATAAAGATGGCAAAGATCTTCCGTTAACAATGGGAAGCCAGTTCTGGGATATCAGCCAGTTTCAAGATTATGTAGTATTAAGATATGCTGATGTACTTTTAATGGCGGCAGAATTAGGAAGTGGAAATGCACAAGCTTATTTTGATGATGTTAGAAGAAGAGCTTACAAAACAGCTTTTAATTCTATTCCAGTTAATTATGATAATATAATGAACGAAAGACATTTAGAGTTTGCTCTGGAAGGAGTTAGATACTGGGATTTATTGCGTCAGGGAATTGGAAAAGCATCTTCAACTATTGCAGAAACTACAACTTTACTTAACGGAGGTGTACAGACTACAAAAACAATTTCTACAGTAAACATCCAAAACACAAAAGGATTACAGCAGATTCCAAATACTCAGATTACATTATCTAATGGAGTATTGAAACAAAATGCAGGCTGGTAGTTTTTTAATTTAAAAAGTAAAAAAATGAAAAATATAAAAGTATTAATTACGACATTTTTGATGCTGGCAATGCTGGTATCGTCTTGCTCGCCTGACAGCTATTCTCTAGATGGCGCGATGGATAAATCGGATATACATTTTGAAATTACTCAGGATCTTGCAACAGATCCAGGAGGAAATACTGTAATCCTGAAAAATACGACTCCAGGTGTTATTTTAAACTGGGATTATGTAACTGGAAAATCAGACAAAGCTGTTGAAACTGTTAAATATGCTTTCAAAGGAAATTATACGATAAAAATCTCGGCAGTTACCGGTGGAGGAATCGTAGAACTTGATCCAGTTACCGTAACAGTAACTCAGGACAACTTAAATTATGTAAATGATCCGCTTTGGACTGCATTATCTGGAGGAGTAGGAAAACAAAAAGTTTGGATTGCAGATAATGGTAAATATGGTATGGCTCCTGGAGCAATGTCTTATGCTGATCCTAGCACTACAGTGGAGTGGGGTAATTTTACGCCAAACTGGGAACCAGAAGGAAATGCTAATTCAAGTACAGATGCAGATATGCATTGGGGAAGAACCATGACTTTCAGTCTTGAAGGTGGTCCATTTATGAAAATTAATGAAGCTGACGGAACACTTAAAGAAAGCGGTACTTATTTCTTAGATATCAATGCACATACTTTAACAACAACAGGCGCAACAATTCTAAGACCAGACAATTATATTGCAAACGCAAGCAATTGGAATAATAACATTAAGATTTTAAAACTTACGGAAAACCAGTTGCGAATTGCTATTTTGAGAACTAACAGCGAAGGACCATGGTGGTATATCTGGAACTTTGTTTCAAAAGATTATGCAGACAATTATGTACCGCCTGTTACTGGACCAAGCTACGATGAAGGTTTCAATCCGACTTTTGCTTCTGGTGAATTATTAAAAATGATTACTGGCGGAGTAGGTTCAGGAAGAGTTTGGAGTTTGGATGGAAATGGAAATCCAGTTGACTGGTTAGGAAAAGGAAAAGGATGGACTACAGGCGCTTCAAGTTCTTATAACTGGGGATGGAATGATGATTGGGCTGCGGCGGCAGGTAATTCATGGATTCGTTTTGATCAATTCGGAGGAAAACTAAATTATACCCGCAGTCAAAATGGTGTAGTAACAACTGGATTGTTTACAATAGATGAAGAGAAAAATGAAATTAATTTAGGGACAAATACACTAATTCAAAATCCGGATAGCTGGATGAATCCGACTGTAAGTGTTATTAAAGTGGTAAAGGCTTTCAATAATGATTATCTCCAAAAAGGGATTTGGTTCGGAACATCTTATGATGCAGGAAAAGATGAATGGTTTGTATTTCATTATATAATTCCTTAAAAATTAATATCTTTCAGTTTAAAAATAACTTGGAAGCAGTATCAAACTGCTTCCGGGTTATTAAAATTTACAGTATTATGTTGCAGTTAACTTCGTGTAAAAAATTAGGATTACTATTGATGTGTGCTCTTTTATTGACAGCATGCAAATCATCAACAGATCAGAAATTCAGTAACCGAAAAGTTTCTTTTAATGCAGATTGGAGTTTCCATCTTAACGATAGCATTATTGATAAAGATACTATTAGAGCTTCAACAAAATGGAGAACTTTAGACGTTCCGCACGATTGGAGCATCGAAGGAAAGTTTGATGAAAAAAGTCCTGCGGGTTATGGAGGCGGAGCATTAAATGGAGGTTTAGGCTGGTACAAAAAAACATTCAAAGTCGCTGCAGAAGACAGCACAAAAATAACGTCTATAACTTTTGACGGAGTGTATAGAAACAGCGAAGTCTGGGTAAACGGACATTATTTAGGAAAACGTCCAAACGGGTACATCGGTTTTCAATATGATATGTCACCATATTTGAATTATGGAGAAAAAAACAACGAAATTATTGTTAAGGTTGACAATTCAAAACAACCCAATTCACGCTGGTATTCAGGTTCAGGAATTTTTAGAAATGTCTGGATCGAAACTACAGATAAACTTCATGTAGGACAATGGGGAACCTATATTACAACTCCAAAAGTTACGACCGAAAAAGCTTCTATAAGTTTTGAAACCACAATTAAAAATCAATACAAAGAAGGTAAAAAAGCCACGGTAACGACCACCATTTTTAAAGAAGACAAAAAAGTAACATCGGTTACTCAAGAAATAACCATCAATGGCAACGAAAACCAAACTCTGAATCAATCGGCAGAAGTTGAAAATCCGATTTTATGGTCAGTTGAAAATCCAGAATTGTATACAGCAATTACCGAAGTTTCGCTTGACGATAAAATCATAGATCAATATAAAACCACTTTTGGAATCAGAGATTTTAAATTTGATTTGAACAAAGGTTTTATTTTGAATGGAAAACAAGTCAAAATAAAAGGAGTTTGTTTGCATCATGATTTAGGTCCGTTGGGTTCGGCAATTAATACGCGCGCCATCGAACGCCAATTAGAAATCATGAAAGAAATGGGTGTAAACGGAATAAGAACTTCACACAATCCACCTTCTCCAGAACTTTTAGATTTATGCGATAAAATGGGTTTCATTGTCATGGATGAAGCTTTCGACATGTGGAAACAAACCAAAACCAAATACGATTACGGAAACGATTGGGACAAATGGCACAAACAAGATCTAATCGATCAATTGCTTCGCGACCGAAATCATCCTAGTATTTTTGTTTGGAGTATTGGAAATGAAATTCCGGAACAATGGAATGAAAAAGGTGTTGAAATTGCCAAAGAATTAGCCGCAATTACACGTCAATACGATAAAACCCGTCCGTTGACAGCGGCTATGAATCCGCCGGTAAACATGAATATTGATGCGGTGACTTTACAGTTTGAGAAAAAGGATGTATCAATTAATCCGCTTGCAGGATCGGGAGTTTTAGATTTAATCGGATACAATTATGCGCATCAAACGTACGAACATCATTTAAAAAACTTTCCAAACACGCCTTTCATTGCAACCGAAACCACTTCAGGTTTACAGACAAGAGGGTATTATGATGCCGTTTCGGATACCATCAAAAAATGGCCGGTAAGATGGGATTTGAAGTTTACAGAAGGAAATCCTGGAAATACCGTTTCAGCATACGACCAAGTTCAGACACCTTGGGGATCTACACATGAAGCGACTTGGAAAGTAATTAAAAAACACGATTTCCTTTCTGGAATGTATATCTGGACAGGTTTCGATTATATCGGAGAACCAACGCCGTACGAATGGCCGTCAATTAGTTCGTATTTCGGAATTGTCGATTTAGCCGGTTTCCCGAAAGATGTGTATTATATGTACCAAAGTGAATGGACAGATAAAACCGTTCTTCATATTTTCCCGCATTGGAATTGGAAAGCCGGACAAACTGTTGATGTTTGGGCGTATTACAATAAAGCCGATGAGGTGGAACTTTTCGTAAACGGAAAATCAGTTGGAAAAAGAAGCAAAAAAGGAGACGATCTGCATGTTATGTGGCGAATTCCTTTTGAAGCTGGAACTCTAAAAGCGATTTCTCGTAAAGACGGAAAAGTAGTTTTAGAAAAAGAAATCAAAACAGCTGGAAATCCTTCGCAATTGAAATTAACGGCTGACAGAAGCACCATCAAAGCAGATAAAAATGATTTGTCTTTTGTAACAGTTGATATTTTAGATACTAATGGAACTTTAGTGCCAAATGCGAATAGCGAAATTAATTTCTCATTAAAAGGAAACGGAAAAATCGTAGGCGTTTGCAGCGGAGATCCAGTTAGCCACGAGTCTTACAAAGGAAATAAACATACGGCTTTGGCTGGAAAATGCTTGGTTGTGATTCAATCTGGAGATACATCAGGTAGATTAGAATTAACAGCAAAAGCAAATGGATTGAAACAATCCACTATTGTGATTATAACAGAATAATGACACAACGCTCCTGCAAGGTTTCCAAAACCTTGTAGGTATAAATAAGTTTCGAAATAAAAATAACAGACCTACAAGGTTTTGGAAACCTTGCAGGAGAACTAACATCTAGATTATTAACCAATGAAAAACTCACAATTAACCGCATTAGTTTCTGCTTTTGTTTTGGGATTTTTAGCCGTGCCAAAAGCGACAGCACAAATTCAAAATGCAGATGTACTGAATGCGCCAATAGATATCAGTAAAGATTTTCAGAATTATCTGAATACTTTTTATTTCGCAGACGAATTGGCTTCTTTTGATCCTGCAACAGGAAAAGGAACTATAAAGTATTTAAGATACAATTATAAAACACGTCAGGCTTTCAACAACATGATGATGAAACCAGATGTGGAAAAAGCAAACGAATTCCCGACAACAGAATATGCAGAATCTCCTGTTTTACCATTCGAAATTCAGTTTGTTTCAGATAGAACAGTTAGAATCAAAACGACTTCTGGACCGCAGTTTCATCCGCAAAAAGAATCTCTAATGCTGGTTGACGGCGTTGCGCCAAATCATCCTGAATTATGGAAATATGCTAAAATTGAAGGCGGTCACAGTTATACAAGCAAACACGGGAAAGTTGAAATTTTGACAAAACCTTGGCACGTAAAAATCTACGATGAAAAAGGAAAATTACTGACAAGCACACTTCACGATACCGATTTTAAAAATACCTATACGCCGACACTTCCCTTTTCTTACGTTCGCCGAAACAGCGATTATTCTAGAAGTATGGGAGCGGCTTTCAGTTTAGAGCCAGACGAAAAAATATTTGGTTGCGGTGAATCATTCACACAATTCAACAAACGTGGTTCAAAAGTAGTTTTATGGACAGATGACGCTAACGGAATCCAAAACGAAACGATGTACAAACCGATTCCATTTTACATGAGCAGTCGTGGTTACGGCGTTTTCATGCATCATTCAACACCAATTACAGTTGACTTTGGAAAATATTTTTCAAGTGCCAACGAAATGTACATTGGAGACGACGAAGCCGATTTATTTTTCTTCATCGGAGAACCAAAAGACATCTTAGATCAATATACGAACCTAACTGGAAAAGCAGCGATGCCACCACTTTGGTCATTCGGTTTCTGGATGAGTAGAATCACTTATTTCTCAGAAAAAGAAGGACGCGATGTTGCCAGAGATTTACGTAAATACAAAATCCCAACCGATGTTATTCACTTTGATACAGGTTGGTTTGATGTAGATTGGAGAAACAATTACGAGTTTGCAAAATCTCGTTTCCCGGACGCTACAAAAATGATGTCTGATTTGAAAAAAGATGGTTTTCAGGTTTGTCTGTGGCAGTTGCCTTATTTCACGCCAAAGAATACTTTGTTCCCTGAAATTATGGATAAAAATTTAGCGGTAAGAGACAGAAAAGGAAATCTTCCTTATGAAGATGCGGTTTTAGATTTCTCAAATCCTGAAACGGTAACTTGGTACCAAGGAAAATTGAAAAAGTTATTTGATGAAGGCGTTGCTGTTTTCAAAGTAGATTTTGGAGAAGCGGCACCGCCAGACGGGATTTACCATTCTGGAAGAACTGGTTTTTACGAACACAATTTATATCCGTTAAGATACAATAAAGCAGTTGCAGAAATCACTCAAAAAGAAAAAGGATATACTTTAATCTGGGCAAGAAGTACTTGGGCAGGTTCACAGCGTTACCCTTTACATTGGGGAGGAGATTCTGAAACAACAAACGGAGCCATGTCGGCAGAATTACGCGGCGGACTTTCATTAGGTCTTAGCGGATTCAGTTTCTGGAGTCATGACGTTGGAGGTTTCGCAACAAAATCGCCTGAGAATATTTACAGAAGATGGACACCATTCGGAATGTTTACTTCACACGTAAGAAGCCACGGAGAACCGCCTCGCGAACCTTGGTTGTACAGCAAAGAATTCTTGGAAGGATTTAGAAAAGCAGATAATATGCGTTACGAATTAATGCCATACATCTACGCTCAGGCAAAAGAAAGTTCTCAAAAAGGTTTACCAATGATGCGTGCGCTTTTTGTAGAATATCCAAACGATCCGGGAGCCTGGTTAGTAGATAATGAATATTTATTTGGTTCAAGTATTTTGGTTGCACCGCTTTTTGAAGAGGTTGAAGAAAGAGACGTTTATCTTCCAGAAGGAACTTGGATCGATTATCAAACTAAAAAAGTGTACCAATCGGGCTGGCATAAAATTAAAGCGGGCGAGGTGCCAATCGTAGTTTTAGTAAAAGATGGAACTGCAATTCCGCACATCGGTTTAGCGCAGTCTACAAAAGACATGGATTGGAGCAAATTGACATTAAAAGTTTTTGCTAGCGATAAAACGACTTCGGCAACAGCCAAAGTATTTTTACCTGAAGGCGATGCGGTACAAGAAATAAAAGTGAACAAAACTGGAAACAATTTTGAAGTAGCTGCAAACCCATTAAACGGAAAAACCACTTTTAAAACAGAGTGGGCAAAATAAAAAAGTTAGCCACTAATTGCACGAATTTCCACGAATTGAATTTGTGTTAATTTGTGTAATTAGTGGCAAAAAAAATAGCCACAGATTACACAGATTAAAAGGATTAAAAATTGAGAATTCAAAATTAAAAATCTGCTAGATCTGCGAGAAAAATATTTAAACACATAGAAACATAGGTTCTTGTTTGTGAAAAAGAAAGCAAAAAGAAACAAGTTTCTAACACATAGAAAAGCTATGTGAATTTATGCAAGTGAAAAGCCTTTTATAGGTTTTCAATAAACTATGTTTCTATGTGTTTAAAAAATATAGCCACAGTTTTAAAAATCCTTTCTAATCCTTTTAATCAGTGGCAAAAAAAATATAATACCAAAAAACATGAAAAACTATCTAATTCTCCCAGCCGTATTGTTTTCGATAGCAATAGGCTACAGTCAAAAAACGAAAAGCGCTTACGAATTGGCATCGCCAAACGGAAAAAACAAAATCAAATTTGAGCTGGTAAAAAATGCTCCAAAATATGCAGTTTCTCACGGAAAGACAGAAGTAATTTCTCCGTCAGATATGGGTTTTGTATTGAAAGGAAATGAAGACTTAAGTTTAAATTTTGAAATTAAAGGAGCTAAAACTTCTACGTTTGATGAAACCTGGGAACAAGTTTGGGGAGAAAAGAAAAACATCCGAAATCACTACAATCAATTGGTAGTCGATTTACAGCAGAAAACAGGAAACAAAAGAAAGTTGCAGATTCAGTTTCGTGCTTTTGACGATGGAGTAGCTTTTAGATATGTGTATCCAAAACAAAATGTAAAAGACAGTATTTTCATCATGGATGAAAAAACCACTTTTAACCTTAAAGAAGACGGAAAAGCATGGTGGATTCCTGCAAACCGACCAGATCGTGACGAATATTTATTTAAAGATGCACCGGTAAGTACATTAGATACCGTTTTAACTCCCTTAACAATCGAAAGCAAAAGCGGATTAGCGTTAAGTTTCCATGAAGCAAACCTGATTGATTTTGCGAGTATGACTTTGGTAAACACAAAAGGAACAGAATTAAAATCGGATTTAGTGCCTTGGGCTGACGGAATTAAAGTTCGTGTGAAAGACTCGTTTACTTCTTCTTGGAGAACGATTCAAATTGGAGAAAATCCGGGAGAATTAATCACTTCTTATTTAGTTTTAAACTTAAACGAACCAAACAAATTAAAGAATACCAACAACTATTTCAAACCTTATAAATACTTAGGAATTTGGTGGGGAATGCATATTGGGAAATATACTTTCTGGGAAAGCGACAAACAAGGTGCAACAACAAAACACGCCGAAGAATATATCGATTTTACAGCAAAAGAAGGTTTCCATCATTTATTGATCGAAGGCTGGAATAAAGGTTGGACGCCAGCGTGGTATGAAAACCGTATGCACATGTTCAGCTTTACAAAAAGCGCAGACAATTTCGATCTTGAAAAAGTAGTGGAATACGGAAAGAAAAAGAACATCGAATTAATCGGTTACCACGAAACAGGTTCAAACTTAATTAACTATTTAAAAGAAGTTGACGAAGGTTTTGCTTTATACAAAAAACTAGGAATTCATACCGTAAAAATTGGTCATGTTGGTTCTAAACTGAATATGAAACAAATGCATTTCGGGCAGTTTGGAGTAAATTATTTCAGATACATTTTAGAAAAAGCAGCTCAATATGATTTAGCAGTTCTTTACCACGAATCAATTAAAGATACAGGAGAAAGAAGGACTTTTCCAAACATGGTTTCAAGAGAAGCAGCGCGTGGACAAGAATATAATGCTTGGAGCGAAGGAAATCCGCCAAACCATTTGACTATTATTCCATTCACAAGATTACTTTCCGGACCAATGGATTTTACGCCTGGAATTTTTGATGTTGAGGTAAAACAAGGTTATCCCGGAAAAAGAATTCAGGGAACAGTTGGACAGCAATTGGCATTGTATGTAACACTTTATTCTCCAATTCAAATGTTGGCCGATCTTCCTGAAAACTACGAAGGAAAACCAGCTTTACAATTCTTAAAAGACGTTCCGACAGATTGGGAAGACACTAAAATCTTAGAAGGTAAAATTGGTGAATACATTACCACAGCAAGAAAAGACAGAAACAGCGCAGACTGGTACTTAGGAACTTTGACAAATGAAAAACCGCGAAATGTTGAGGTTGCATTATCATTCTTAGATCCAAATGCCACTTACGAAGCACAAATTTATGTTGATGCTGAAGGAACAGATCAAACACACAATCCAGAAGCAGTTGCCATTTCTAAGAAAACAGTAAAAGCTTCAGATAAATTACAATTGAAATTAGGCGGAGCTGGCGGTGGAGCAGTGAGATTTAAAAAATTATAATTATAGATTTAGTATCCTAACAGGTTTCCAAAACCTGTTAGGTATCACTATCACATCACAAATAAAGAAACTTTTAGATTGGGTAAAATAAATACCTAACAGGTTTCTAAAACCTGTTAGGATAACAAAAACAATTTTCAGATGAAAAGAATTTTAATAGTACTGGTTTTAATTCATTCCATCCAAATCATTGGACAAAACAATAATGCTGAAAACCGAATCATAAAAGTTGATTTTAAAAAAGAAGCAGGAAAATTAAACACCATGTTTAAAGAATGCATTGGAGCCGGAAGAGCAAACGAAGGTTTGAGAGCCGACTGGCAGCAACAATTAGCATTGGTTAAAAAAGAATGCGATTTTAAATATATCCGTTTTCATGGTTTATTGTCTGATGATATGGCAGTTTATCGCGAAGACGAAAAAGGAAATCCGGAATACAACTACCAATATGTGGACGTTTTATTTGATTATATTGTAAGTCTGAAAATGAAACCGTTTGTTGAATTAGGTTTTATGCCAAATGCATTGGCAAGCGGAAAAGAAACTATTTTTTGGTGGAAAGGAAACGTAACGCCTCCAAAAGATTATAAAAAATGGGAAGATTTGATTCGAAATCTAACTGCGCATTTCAAAGAACGTTACGGAGACGAAGAAGTAAAAACATGGTATTTTGAAGTTTGGAACGAACCGAATTTATCACCAGGTTTTTGGAGCAGTACTCAGGAAGAATATTATAAATTATACGATTACGCAGCCCGAGGCGTAAAAGCAGTAAACAAAGAATATAAAGTCGGCGGACCGGCAACGGCAGGTTCTGCTTGGGTTTCTGAAACAATTGATTTTTGTGCTAAAAATAATGTTCCGATGGATTTTGTTTCGACGCATACCTACGGAGTAAAACACGGATATTTGGACGAATTCGGAACTTCGGGAACGATTTTAAATCAGGACGAATGGAGTGTAAGCGGTGAAATTATTCATTCTAGAAAATTGATTACGGAATCGGCTAAACCAAATTTAGAATTGCATTATACAGAATGGAGTTCGTCTTATACACCGGCAGATCCAATTCACGATAGCTATCATTCCGCAGCTTATATTCTGCAGAAATTAAAACAAGTTGGAAATGCCGCAAACTCAATGTCATATTGGGTTTTTACCGATATTTTTGAAGAAGCAGGACCAAGATTTACGCCATTTCACGGCGGTTTCGGATTACTGAATACACAGGGAATTAAAAAGCCAGCCTATTTCTCTTATTATCTAATGAATAAATTGGGAGAAACAGAACTTCAAAATTCGGATAAAGCTTCCTGGACTTCTAAAAATGCAAAAGGAGATGTTCAGGTTTTACTTTGGGATTTTACCAATACACATCCGGGAGATAAAGAACTGAATCAAACCTATTACATAAAAGATCTTCCATCAAAAGAAAAAGGAAAAGTAAAAGTTGAGGTGGACGGAATGCAGAAAGGGAAATATCTTTTAGAAATTTACAAAGTAGGATATAAAGTAAATGACGCTTACGCGGATTATTTAGCGATGAATAAACCAAGTCAGCTTACACGTCAACAAGTTAATTCTCTAAAAGAGAAAAATAACGGCGCACCCATTTCGACAGAAAAAATCACAATTGACGGAAAAGGAACTTTCAGTAAAGAATTTAAAATCAATGAAAATGATGTTGTCATGCTGAATTTGATTAAACAATAATAGAGAGAAAACCACAACATAAAAATAGTATTAACTGCATTTAAAGATGATGCGTGAGGAATCTCTTTAAATCAAAACACCTAACTATCTATGAAAAACAAAATGATATTCCTTTCATCAGCTTTGGTTTTTGCATTTTTTACTTCTTGTAAAAATGATGCACAGACGTTAGCTTCAAATTCGGCACAAACCGAAGAATACGTTGGAAAAGAAATAAGTACAGATCATGATGCAGAAATTGATAAATTGATTTCGCAAATGACATTAGAAGAAAAAATTGGAATGCTTCACGGGAACAGTATGTTTGCCAATGCAGGCGTAAAACGTTTAGGAATTCCGGAATTAAAAATGGCCGATGGTCCGTTGGGAGTTCGTGAAGAAATTTCAAGAGACAATTGGGCTCCCGCAGGTTGGACAAACGATTTTGCAACTTATTATCCTGCTGGTGGTGCTTTGGCAGCAACATGGAATGCTGAAATGGCACATACTTTTGGAACGAGTTTAGGAGAAGAATTACGTGCAAGAGATAAAGATATGTTGCTTTCGCCAGCCATCAATATGGTAAGAACACCGCTTGGAGGAAGAACGTACGAGTACATGTCTGAAGATCCGTTTTTGAACAAAAAAATTGCAGTGCCTTTGATTGTTGGTTTACAGGAAAAAGACGTAATGGCGTGCGTAAAACATTACGCGGCAAACAATCAGGAGACAAATCGTGATTTTGTAGATGTACAAATTGACGAGCGTACACTTCGTGAAATTTATCTTCCTGCTTTCGAAGCTTCAGTAAAAGAAGCAAAAGCGTATAGTATCATGGGAGCTTACAATAAATTCAGAGGAGAATATTTATGTGAGAATGACTATATGCTGAATAAAATCCTTCGTGATGAATGGGGATTTAAAGGAATCGTAGTTTCAGATTGGGCTGCGGTGCATTCTACAGCAAAATCTTTGAAAAATGGTTTAGATATTGAAATGGGAACACCAAAACCTTTCAATGAATTTTTCTTAGCCGATAAATTAATCGCAGCAGTTAAATCTGGTGAAGTTTCTGAGAAAGAAATTGATCTTCATGTAAAACGTATTTTAAGAGTTTTATTCCAAGTGAAAGCAATAGGCGGAGGCGAACGTACAAAAGGAAGCATCGCAACCGAAGCACATTACCAAGATGCTTACAAAATTGCTGCAGAAGCAATTGTATTGTTGAAAAATGAAAATAATGCGCTTCCGCTAAAAGTAGACGGAGTAAAATCTATCGCCGTAATTGGAAATAACGCTACAAAGAAAAATGCTTTGGGCGGATTTGGAGCCGGAGTAAAAACAAAAAGAGAAGTTACACCTCTTGAAGGTCTTAAAAATAGACTTCCTTCATCAGTTAAAATCAATTATGCGGAAGGATATTTAGAGCGTTATGATGAGAAAAACAAAGGAAATTTAGGAAATATTACGGCTAATGGTCCGGTAACAATTGACAAATTAGACGATGCAAAAGTTAAAGAAGCAGTAGAAGCAGCCAAAAACTCAGACGTGGCAATCATTTTTGCGGGCTCAAATCGTGATTACGAAACAGAAGCTTCAGACCGAAGAGATTTACACTTGCCTTTTGGACAAGAAGAATTAATCAAAAAAGTAATCGAAGCGAATCCAAAAACGATTGTAGTTTTTGTTGCCGGAGCTCCATTTGATATTAATGAAATAAGCAAAAAATCGCAAGCTGTGGTTTGGTCTTGGTTTAATGGTTCTGAAGGAGGAAATGCTTTGGCTGATGTTATTTTAGGAAAAGTAAATCCGTCAGGAAAATTACCTTGGACAATGCCGGTTGCTTTAAAAGATTCTCCTGCGCATGCCACAAACAGTTTCCCAGGAGACAAAGCCGTTAATTATGCTGAAGGAATCTTGATTGGATACCGTTGGTTTGATACTAAAAATGTTGCACCATTATATCCTTTTGGTTACGGATTATCATATACGACTTTCGCGCTTGATAATGCAAAAGCAAATAAAGATTCTTACGCTCAAAACGATGTAATCGAAGTTACAGTTGAGGTTAAAAACACAGGAAAAGTAGACGGAAAAGAGGTAGTACAATTATATACTTCAAAATCGGATTCTAAAATTACTCGTGCAGCACAAGAGTTAAAAGGATTCAAAAAAGCGGATGTAAAAGCTGGAAGTTCAGAAAAAGTAACGATCAAAGTACCGGTAAAAGAATTGGCTTACTACGATGTTGCTGCTAAAAAATGGACAGTTGAGCCAGGAAAATACACCATCAAATTGGGAACCTCTTCAAGAGATATTAAAAAAGAAATTCAGGTAACAGTTAAATAAAACTTGTTATTGCTATAAAATAACCAAACCATCAACGCCAGCTCACTATAAGCTGGCGTTGATTTTAAAAACTTACACTTAACTTAAACCAAACCAAATGAAAAAAACAATCAAAGACTATCTGTTGAGCTTTATTTTATGTTTTGCTTTTCTGGGAGTTTTAGCCTGCAGTTCAGATAAAGAAGAAACTCCGGTAAGTATAAAAACGCTTGCTGCGAGTACCAGTAAAATCGATTTTGAAAGCAAAGAAAATACAATTGAAATAACCGTTAATTCCAATGGAGTTGCTTGGACATTGAGTAATCCTGTCAGCTGGATAAAGTTAAGTTCGACTGCCGGAACTTCGGGACAAACTGTAGTAAAAATTACTGCTTTAGAAAATACAACTACAGCTTTGAGAAATGCTGTGATTACATTAAGTGGTGGTGAACTTGCCTCAGAAGCAATTTCAGTTTCTCAGGCTGCAGGAAGTTTATACCCAAGTTACAATACAAATCCAATTACAGCTGATGCGTCAGGAATGGGAAGTTCAGCAGTTGAATTGGCAGCAAAAATCAAATTAGGCTGGAATATCGGAAATACGTTGGAAGCAACCGGAGGAGAAACCGCTTGGGGAAATCCAAAAGTAACCAAAGCTTTAATTGATGCTGTAAAAGCAAATGGTTTCAATGCCATCAGAATTCCGTGTTCTTGGAATCAGAATTTAGAAAATGCTGCAACAGCAAAAATCAAAGTGGATTGGTTAAACCGAGTGAAAGAAGTAGTGCAATATTGTGTTGATAACGATATGTATGTTGTAGTAAACATTCACTGGGACGGGGGCTGGCTGGAAAACAATATTACCGAAGCTAAAAAATTAGAAAACAACGCCAAACAAAAAGCGTTCTGGGAACAAATTGCAACACATTTACGCGGATTTGACGAACATTTACTTTTTGCAAGTGCCAATGAACCGGCTGTTGAAGATGCGACGCAAATGGCAGTTTTAACGTCGTATCATCAAACTTTTATTGATGCAGTTCGTTCAACGGGAGGAAAAAATGCTACTCGTGTTTTAGTAGTTCAAGGGCCAACAACAGATATCGAAAAAACAAATAAATTAATGACTACATTGCCTACAGATAAAGTATCAGGCAGAATGATGGTTGAGGTTCATTATTATTCACCTTGGAATTTTGCCGGTTTAACGAAAGATGAAACTTGGGGTAAAATGTTCTATTATTGGGGAAATGGTTTCCATTCTACAACCGATACAGAAAGAAATGCAACTTGGGGCGAAGAAGCCGATTTAGAAAAGAATTTCAAATTGATGAAAACGCAATTTGTAGACAAAGGAATTCCAGTTTTATTGGGAGAATTTGGAGCAATCCGTAGAACCACTTTAACGGGAGATGCGCTGACATTGCATTTAAACTCAAGAGCGTATTATTTAAAAACGGTGGTAAAAACAGCAAAAGCAAACGGATTATTACCTTTTTATTGGGACGAAGGAAGTTTAGGAAACAATGGTTTCGGAATTATGAATAGAAGCAATAATACCGTCTTCGATACACAAGCTTTAAACGCTTTAATAGATGGATTAAAATAAAAAAATGTGGTTAAAACCATATAAGTGATATAAGTAAATTTAAGCGCAATGCTAAATAAAAATCAAATTATCTTATATCACTTATATGGTTCAAAAAATATTTAAATAAAAAAAATGAAAAAGAGTGTAATGTTTATTTTTCTGTTAATTAGTGTTTTAGCTAATGCTAATGTGAGAATGCCTTTAATATTCTCTGACGGAATGGTACTTCAAAGAGACAAGCAAATTCCAATTTGGGGTTTTGCGGATGCGAATGAAAGCGTAGAAATTCATTTCAACAATCAAATTAAGAAAACGACAGCCGATAAAAGCGGAAAATGGACGGTAAATTTAAATGCTGAAAAAGCCGGCGGGCCATTCGAATTGATCATTATCGGAAAAAATAAAATCACCATCAAAAATGTTTTGGTTGGTGAAGTTTGGATTTGCAGCGGACAATCGAATATGGAATTTCAGGTTTTCAAAACGATGAATGCTGAAAAAGAAATAAATAGTGCAGATTATCCAATGATTCGTCATTTTGGCGTAGCACAAGATTTAAGTGGTACTCCAAAAGACGATTTAAAACAAGGAAAATGGGAAGTTGCCAATAAAGAAAATGTGGGCAACTTCACAGCAGTTGGCTACTATTTCGCCAGAAAACTGTATGCAGAATTAAAAATCCCAATCGGAATCATCAATACATCTTGGGGCGGAACCAATGTAGAAACTTGGACCAGCCGTGAAGCTTTCGAAAAAAGTGACGAGTTTAAATCGATGATTGCTAATGTGCCAACGGTAGATATCAATGCTATTTTTGAAACCTATAAAAAATCGGTTTTAGACAATCTGAAAAAAGTACAAGGTTTTGATGTTTCGATGGAAAACGAAGAGCAATTTAAAAACCCAAATTTCCAGGACAAAAACTGGCCAGAAATAAAAGTGCCTTCACTTTGGGAAAACCAGCAAATCGGAAATATCGACGGAATTGTCTGGATGCGAAAAACCATTGTTTTAACGGCAGAACAAGCTAAAAAAGAAGCTACTTTACATTTAGCAAAAGTCGATGACGAAGACCAAACTTATATAAATGGCGTTCAAATTGGAACAAACAATCTTTGGGATGCCAAAAGGATTTACAAAATTCCAGCAAATGTCTTAAAAGAAGGAACAAACGTAATCGCCGTAAGAATTACAGATTACAGTGGCGGTGGCGGAATCTACGGCGATCCGCAAGATTTAAAAATTGATTTTAAAGATTCAAATCTGCCTTTAGAAGGACTTTGGAAATTCAATGTCGTAAAAGTAAGAATAGAAGTTTCGCCAAACAGTTATCCGTCATTATTGTACAATGCCATGGTAAATCCGTTAGTGCCTTATGCGATGCAAGGCGTTTTATGGTATCAGGGAGAAGCCAATGTTTGGAGAGCGGCAGAATACAAAAAATCATTTCCGTTAATGATCAAGGATTGGAGAACAAAATTCAAACAAGGAAACTTCCCTTTTTATTTCGTTCAATTATCCACTTTCGACGAATTTGGAGGAAACAGTCAAAAAGGAAGCCGTTGGGCAGAACTTCGCGAAGCACAATCTGAAACTTTAAAATTAACAAACACCGGAATGGCTGTTACAACCGATATCGGTAACGCAAAAGACATTCACCCAACCAACAAACAAGACATTGGTTTGCGTTTGGCAGCGATTGCAATGAATAATCTTTATGGCAAAAAACAAGTTCACAGCGGACCAACTTATAAATCTCAAACAATAAAAGGAAACGAAATTATCCTTACTTTCGATAACATCGGCAGCGGATTATCAACGCCAAATAATGATGAGTTAAAAGGTTTCGAAATTGCAGGTGCAGACAAAGTTTTTCATTCCGCGAAAGCGATAATTAAAGACAATAAAATAATTGTATCAAGCGATAAAGTTCAAAATCCCGTAGCAGTTCATTACGGTTGGGCAGACGACGATACAACAATTAATCTTTTCAACAAAGAAAAATTCCCTGCATCACCATTCAAAACGGATAATTGGGAGATGATTACGGCAAATGAGAAGTATAAAGTGAGTAAGTAATTATTTGCTTGTGCGAGATTAACACGATAGTTTTGTCATTCCGAGGAACGAGGAATCTTCGCAAGAAACTCCATAAAGTAAATCCTCAATCTTTGTCGAGCTACTAGCGAAGATTCCTCGTTCCTCGGAATGACAAGATAGCAGAAATACCAGATGTAAAAAACATGACCAAAAAGAATAAGTCTATGAATCCAGAAATCATAAAAAAAACATTTCTCCTCTTACTTCTCACATCTTACTATACAACCATTTCGGCGCAATCCAAAAATGTTTTATGGTACAAACAACCCGCAGAATTCTTTGAAGAAAGCTTGGTTTTAGGAAACGGAAAAATGGGAGCAACCGTTTTTGGAGGCGCCAATTCAGATAAAATTTATCTGAATGATATTACACTTTGGTCGGGCGAACCCGTAAATGCGAATATGAGTCCGGAAGCTTACAAAAACATTCCGGCAATTCGTGAAGCTTTACAGAACGAAAACTACAAACTGGCAGAAGAACTCAACAAAAAAGTGCAGGGAAAAAACTCCGAATCATATGCGCCTTTAGGAACATTAGAAATCAATAATTCTGAAAAAGGAAAAGCGGTAAATTATCATCGTGAACTGGATCTTTCGAATGCGATTTCAAAAGTGAGTTACGAAATGGCGGGTATCAAATATACTCGGGAATATTTTGTTTCAGCTCCAGATAAGATTATGATTATCAAATTAACAGCAGATCAAAAAGGAGCTTTAAATTTTGATATTAATCTAAAAAGCCTTTTACAATCCAATGTCGAAGTGCGAAACAACATTTTGGTATTAAGAGGTTCTGCGCCAATTCATGAAAACGCAGGATATAATGTTTCTTCAAAATATTTGAGCTTAAAAGAAAGAGGAACAAGATTTACAGGTTTAGTCCAAATCAAAAAAACAGACGGAACAGTTACAAGTTCTCGAGAAACCTTGACCTTAAAAGACGCAACAGAGGCGATTATTTTCGTTTCTGTCGCAACAAGTTTTAATGGTTTTGACAAAAACTCGGCATCAGAAGGTTTAGACGATGTTTCAATTGCAGCGCAGAATCTTACTAAAGCCTACGCAAAAGCATTCGACAAACTAAAAGAATCTCACATTGCCGATTATCAAAAATTCTTCAATCGCGTCAATTTAGATTTAGGAAAAACAACCGCTCCGGATTTACCAACAGACGAACGTTTATTGCGATATGCAGATGGAAAAGAAGATAAAAACCTAGAAATTTTATATTTCAATTTCGGACGTTATTTATTAATAAGCTCATCAAGAACTTTGGGCGTTCCAGCCAATTTGCAAGGACTTTGGAATCCGTATGTGAATCCGCCTTGGAGCAGTAATTATACGATGAATATCAATCTGGAAGAAAATTACTGGCTGGCAGAAAACACCAATCTTTCCGAAATGCATTCGTCACTTTTGAGTTTCATTAAAAATCTTTCGGTAACAGGAAAAATTACCGCTAAAACTTTTTATGGAGTTGATAAAGGTTGGGCGGCAGCGCACAATTCGGATATTTGGGCCATGACCAATCCGGTTGGACAATTTGGAAAAGAAGATCCAATGTGGGCTTGCTGGCCGATGGCGGGAGCGTGGCTGAGTACCCATATTTGGGAGCATTATACTTTTACACAAGATTTATCCTATTTGAAAAAAGAAGGTTATCCGTTAATGAAAGGTGCAGCCGAATTTTGTTTGGGCTGGTTGGTTACCGATAAAAACGGAAATTTAATTACTTCGCCATCAACTTCGCCAGAAAACCAATATAAACTTGCAGATGGTTTTGTGGGCGCAACATTGTACGGCGGAACTGCCGATTTAGCCATGATCCGCGAATGTTTTGATAAAACAATTAAAGCTTCAAAAGTATTAAATACGGATGCTGATTTTAGAAAAAAACTGGAAACAGCACTTTCAAAATTGTATCCCTATCAAATTGGAAAAAAAGGAAACCTTCAGGAATGGTATTTCGATTGGGATGATAATGATCCAAAACACCGTCATCAATCGCATTTATTCGGACTTTTCCCTGGTGATCATATTACGCCTTTGAAAACTCCTGATTTAGCGGAGGCTTCGAAGAAAACATTAGAGATAAAAGGCGACGAAACCACTGGCTGGTCAAAAGGCTGGAGAATCAATCTTTGGGCAAGACTTTGGGACGGAAACCGCGCTTATAAAATGTTCCGAGAATTACTTCGTTACGTAGATCCGGACGGGAAGAAAACAGAAAAACCAAGAAGAGGAGGAGGAACGTATCCAAATTTATTCGATGCGCATCCGCCATTTCAGATTGATGGTAATTTTGGAGGAGCAGCTGCTGTTGCCGAAATGCTGGTTCAGTCAGACGAAAACGAAATCCGATTATTGCCTGCTTTGCCAGATGCCTGGTCAGAAGGTTCTGTAAAAGGAATTTGCGCCAGAGGAGGTTTTGAAATTGAAATGAATTGGAACAATAAGAAACCTGAAAAAATCATTATTTCTTCTAAAAATGGGGGAAAAACAACTTTGATTTTTGGAGATCAAAAACAAGAGATTGTTTTGAATAAAGGAGAAGAAAAAGAGGTGAAATTTTAGAAATGAATTGCGTCCAGCTTTAGCTGGATGAAAAAAAAGGAATAAGGAAAGGCTTTAGCCAAACAATTGCTGTTTGGCTAAAGCCTTTTCCTATTAGCTCAAATATATCCTCCAGCTAAAGCAGGAGGCAATTCAAAAAATAACCCGACAGGTTTCAAAAACCTGTCGGGTTTAACTCTTAAAGATGTAACTATTATTTGCCTGTCTGTTCTTTTTCTTCTTCTGGTTTCTCAGAATGTTCTTTTTTAAATGTTTCGTACCATTTCTCAATCGACGGATAAACAAAAGCAGCCACTTTTTTTACCGGATTATAAAAAATGTAATTATCTAAAGTTTCTTTTTTAGCGAAAGTATTATTGAAATTAATTTTCTCAAATAAAGCAATAAAAATACTCAGTATCAGAATGGTTTTTAAAACTCTGAAAAATCCGCCACCGAGTTTATTCATCCAGCCAAGCATGGCAAAATCGGCAATTCCCGTTAAGATTTTGGCTAAGAAATAAACGCCAATGACAACCAGAATAAAAGTCAGGATAAACGCCGTAATTTGAATGTTGGTTGGATTCCAGGAAACGTGTTTTGAAATCCATCCTGTCATTAACGAAGAAAATTTAATAGCAAGGTAAATTCCTAATAGTAAAGAAATAAAGGAAGCAACTTCTACAAAAAGTCCATTTTTAATGCCTTTGTATAAACTAAAAGTCAAAAGTGCGGCTACAATAATATCAAAAAAACTCATGTTTTACGGGTGTTTAATAAAGGCGCAAAGATAGGTTTTTTTGAGGTTCAGAGGTTCAGAGTGGCAAAGGTTCAAAGGTTTTTTGGTGCTTTCTTTTTTTCTGTGTATTTATTTTTTAGGTGCAATGTATTGAACTATGTATCTTTGCAAATCAAAATTTAGAGTTTAGATTGCATTCTACCCCTTAGAATTGATTTTAATCAGCAATCTAACATCTAAAATCAACAATCTAAAATCACATAATGTCTAGAGATATACAACTAAAAGAGCGCTGGGAGAAGCTCGTCGATACACTTTCAAATCAGTTTTCGCAAGGCGAAGATTTAGATTTGGATTCTATTATTTACTTAATCGGAGTGCAGGAATATGGAAAAGTACACCGTCAATACAAAAAAGACGAAAAATTAAACTTAATGCATATTGCCATCTGCCGATTATTAGAACCTTATGGCTATTACGAATTCGAATATTTTGATACCGAAGGATGGCCTCATTATAAAATAAAAGAACAATTGCCTGCGTTAAAAGCGGGTGAGCAATCGGTTTTAATGAAGGAAGCGATCGTGAATTACTTTTTAGAAAGAAAATTGATTGATTAGATTTTTTTTGTTCAGTATTCAGTTGCTTAGTGTACAGCACTGTAAACTGTGATTAACTACGTCACTGACCACTAAAAACCTGACAACTGAATACTAAAAAATGTGTAGATACGCCATGACATCCTATAAGCCTCATTATGCTTGTTTTAATTGTCGAAAGACATTTAAAAGAAGATTAATGGGCGATATTAAAAAAGGAGAAAAATCGGTTTTTGAATCCAAATGTCCGGAATGTGGTGAATTAATGGCGAATATGGGACTCGATTTTGAATCGCCTAAAAAAGATGATTTAAAAAAATGGGATCATTTAAAAAGTTTGTATTCAGTCGGAATTACATTTCATTCCTGTGGTTGCAGTGGGCCGGGTTATATACCGAATTCAAAAGAAAAATTGATAGAATATTTTGAAAGGCTGAAAGAAGGTTATTTTAAAAATCTTGATTTTTGGCGTGCTAGAATTGAGCCTTCAACTAATATCGAAAGAGATAAAGACTGGAATAGAAACTGGGCTGAACTGGGAAAAGTAGCATCCAAAAACAGAAAAGAAATTGTCAAAAATCAGGAAGGCATTGATCACTGGCTGAAAAAAGTCAAGGAAATTGAAAATAAAATAGAACTGATAAAGTAATTGGAAATTTTTCCCCTGAATTTTTAGTCCAGTTGTAAAATTCTTAAAACTGCGACTGTGACTACACATTTTAAACTAAAAACACTAAATTTGTATTTCAATTATTGAAGGAAAATGATAGATAAGATAAAACAACATATAGAGGAAGCGAAGGCCTTTAATGAAAAAAACAAAGAATCTTTAGAACAATTCCGTATTAAATATTTAGGTAGTAAAGGATTATTGAAAGAACTTTTTAATGAGTTTAAAAATATTCCAAACGACCAGAAAAAAGATTTTGGACAAGTAATCAATACTTTAAAAGCTGTTGCTGAAGAAAAAGTAAAACAGATTCAGGAAGAGCTTGAAAGCAAAGAAGAATCAAAAGGAATTTTTGGCGATTTAACACGTGCTGCAGAACCGGTAATTATTGGTTCACGCCACCCGATTTCTATCGTAAAAAATCAGATTATCGATATTTTTGCTAACATCGGATTCAACGTTTCTGAAGGGCCGGAAATCGAAGACGACTGGCATAACTTTACGGCATTGAACTTACCGGAATATCATCCGGCGCGTGATATGCAGGATACATTTTTCATTCAAACCAATCCTGATGTGTTGTTGCGTACGCATACATCATCTGTTCAGGTGCGTTATATGGAAAATCATAAACCACCAATTCGTACGATTTCTCCGGGACGTGTTTTCCGTAACGAAGCGATTTCATCTCGTTCACACTGTATTTTCCATCAGGTTGAAGGACTGTACATTGACAAAGATGTGTCTTTCGCCGATTTGAAACAGACGTTACTGTATTTTACAAAAGAAATGTTCGGAAAATCTAAGATTCGTCTTCGTCCGTCTTATTTCCCATTTACAGAACCAAGTGCCGAAATTGATATTTATTGGGGACTAAAAACAGAAACCGATTACCGTATCACAAAAGGAACAGGCTGGTTGGAAATTGGAGGTTGCGGAATGGTAGATCCAAATGTTTTGAAAAACTGCGATATCAACCCAGACGAATACAACGGATTTGCTTTTGGAATGGGAGTAGAGCGTATTGCAATGCTTTTATACCAAATTGGCGATATCCGTATGTTCTACGAAAATGATGTACGTTTCTTAGAGCAGTTTAAAGCCAATATTTAATTTTAGATTTCTGATTTTAGATTGATTCTGAAATCTGAATCACACTTATAATAACAAACCTTTGTTGAAGTTTCAGACTTTGACAAAGGTTTTTAAAATTTAATACATGAAAAAAGATATAATAATTCCGGAAGTCGAAAACGTATTTCTTGCAGCAGTGCAGGAATGGAGCGATGATTTTATGGAAAAAGTTTGGTACGCTTATTTAGTTAACGATAGCGATTTTAACTTAGACAGCGTAATGGTGGTTTCAAAAGCATTTGGAACTATTGACGGCGAAATGAAAAAAACTTCGATTCTGCGCCATGCTTTTGTCGAGGTGCCGTCGGTTTCTGTTGTAAAGATAGAATTGGTAGAGAAAAGCCTTTTAGCCTTAAATAATGAATTCATGGTAACGTTTTTCATCGGAAATACTTTGTATGATAAGAAGTTCATTTTTAAAGCCAACTCGCTTGATGAAAACAATACGGAAGAAGTGCCGATTTTGTTTGTTGAAGGGGTGATGGTGAAGTAGAGTTTTAAAGAAGAAAGAACCAAGATTTTTTAGGAACTAGAATAAAACAGAAAGAGCCAAGACTAAAATTTAGTTTGGCTCTTTTTTTATCTCAGTAAAGAATTCTTGCTTCTTGTCTCTTTTCACTAGAAATCTAATCCAAAGATTCAGTCAATTTTCTGAAAACAGCTTTTGCATCTTTTCCTTCATATAAAACCGCATAAACGGCATCGATAATTGGTGTTTTAGCTCCGTAACCCTGATTTAGTTTATAAGCACTTTTTGTGGCATAATAACCTTCTGCAACCATACTCATTTCCATCATGGCGCTTTTTACGGTATACCCTTTACCAATCATATTTCCGAACATTCTGTTTCTCGAAAAAACGGAATATCCTGTAACCAATAAATCGCCTAAATAAGCCGAATCATTAATGTTACGTTTCATTTTATGTACTTTTCTAATGAACTTTTTCATTTCGCGAATCGCATTACTCATCAAAACCGACTGAAAGTTATCGCCATAACCTAAACCGTGAGCAATTCCGGCAGCGATTGAATAGATATTTTTCAACATTGCAGCATATTCAGTTCCGATGATGTCATCAGAGATTTTCGCTTTAATGTAATTTCCGGAAAGTGATTTGGCAACCGTTTTCGCTTTATCCGGATCGCCGCAGGCAATCGTTAAGTAAGAAAGTCTTTCTAATGCTACTTCTTCAGCGTGGCAAGGACCTGTAATTACACCAATGTTGTAGTATGGAATATCGTATTGAATATGGAAATGCTCGCCGACAATTAAACTCGTCTCCGGAACAATTCCTTTAATTGCAGAAAAAATAATTTTATCAGCCAAAGAAACCGTCATGTTTTTCAATTCGGAATCCAGGAAGGCAGAAGGAATCGCAAAAATGATATAATCTGCATATTCAATTGCTTCGTTTATATTGCTAGTCAATTTAAGTTTGTTGGTGTCAAATTCAACAGAACTTAAATAATTTGGATTGTGTTTGTATTTCTGCAGATGTTCGATTGCAGATTCATTACGCATGTACCATGCAATTTCGGAAAGATTAACGCATAACATTTTTGCAATTGCCGTTGCCCAGCTTCCTCCTCCAATTACTGCAAATTTTAACTTTTCGCTCATTATTTTATTAATTTGAAACAAAAGTACTTAATAATGTGCTAATAAAGCAAAATCTGATTTAAGAAATTTGCCAAAGGTCTTCTGCTGTGTTTTCTTTAAATAAAAACTAGCTGAATTTCAGAATATATTTTTCAGCTTTAAAAACTAAATTTGTGTAAAAAATGGTATATTAGAGAAATTTCGTTCAATTATGACAAATAAATTTTTGACTCTTATTTTAGTTTTTACTACATTATTTTCTTTCTCCCAAAATATGGAAACACTTTATTTTGATGTCAATTGGAAAACCACATCCAAAGAAAATGCCTCTTTTTATAGAATGCAACCTTTCAAGAAATTAGGAAATTTGATTTTAGTCGAAGATTTCTACATTAATAAAACACCGCAGTTTCAAGGATATGCTTTTCAGGATAATGAAGACAACTATGTTGGAGATGTTGTTTGGTTTGATGAAAATGGTTTTGATGCTTCTTTTTATCAATTTTATAATTTTTCTGCAGTTTCTAGTCTAACGTATTATTATCCAAGTGGAAAAAAGTTAAAAACTGTTCAGTACAAAAATGGAAGAAAAGAGGGTGAAACCATTATTTATCATGAAAATGGTTCTGTGTTAATGAAAGGAAAATACGAAGGCGGAAAACCTGTAAACGGCGATTTTGAAGAAGTTTTAAATTGGGATGATTACCGATTGAACAAAGCCCATAATGAAGCACAAAGAGAAGAACCAATCCGAATGACGGAAGCAATGATTATTCGTGATGAAACAGGAAAAACTAAAAACAGACAGATTATTAAGAAAAAGATATTCTGGGCAAATTCAAAACAGCTGGCTCAGGAAATTTGGTATGATATTGCAAACGAAAATACAGAACCTTTTAAGCAGATTAACTACGATAAATTGGGCAAGGTTCTACAGACTATTAATGAAAAAGATTTTGAACAATACGGACGTGAGATTTCTAACGGAGTTGTTTACGATTATTATTTTCAAAACAAATTTGCTGTAGCTCTTAAGTCCAAAACCAGTTATAAAAACGGACAAAAAAATGGTGAGGAAATTCAATATTTTCCAAATGGAAAAGTTTTAAAAATTGTAAAATATTCTGAAGGAGAAGCACAAGGCGATCAAATAGAATACAATTCAGACGGAAGCATAAAAGCCAAACGAATTTATAAAAACGGACAGCCTTTTGAAGGTAATTTTGATGAACGATTTGCGAGTGATTTATTCATCAATCAAAACTACAGTAAAGGCTTAAAAGAAGGCGAAGCCATTGTGAAAGACGAGTCAGGAACCATTGTTGCAAAAGGAATTTACAAGGATGGAAAACCATTTAACGGAACATTTGTCATCAAAAATGAAAATGAACAAAACGAATTAATCAATGTTTCTAACTACAAGAAAAATGGCGTACAGAAAATCTTTAATTATTATCTCGATGATCCTGTGAGAACTTATACTGTAGTAAACGATATTAAAAATGGAGAAACTGTTTTTTATGACAATAGGGAAGTGACGGGAAAACTGGAGTATAAAAATGATTTGCCGTATGAAGGAACTTTAGTAGAATCTAAAAAAAGCACAATTTATAAAAAGGGATTTGTTGCGGAAGAGATTTATTACAGAAACGAATACGATAAAAAAGACGAAAATAATATTCAAAAAACCATCTATTTTGAGAATGGAAAAAGAACCAAAATTGCGAATCAGTCTTTTTTAATTACTTCAGACAGACAGGATTCTTATGTTGGAACTTATAAAAATGACAAACCCTATTCAGGTTATTTTGCTACAGATTTCAACGAATTTAATCATGTCGATTATTATGAAAATGGGATTGTCAAATATCAATATTCGAACAATTATTTAGAGAATCTCGAAAAGTATCAATATCCAAATTATGATATCAAATCAACTTACAAAAACGGGAAAATAGTTGACGGCCCGGAATACATCAAATTAGACGGCCAGTTTGTTTCTAAATATTGGAAAAATGGAGTTTTGACAAGCTATGATATTGATTTGTTTGCGATGCATTATTTTAATCGTTTTCATTTCGAATTGAAAAATAAAGCTATTGAAGTAACCCTATTTAACAGCAAAAAAAAGGCTGAAATTGTAATAGAAAAACAAGGCGCTAAAAATGTGAGTAAATTAATTGTGGAAAAGAAAACGCTATTGTCTAAATCTTCATTTGAAATAGGAAATACATTGCCTAATGTGGCAGGAAATATTTTGTATTATCAATCAGATAATGCTATTCAGGCAGGAGTTATAATTGGCGAAAAGCAAAATGAAAACGATTTTGATGAAGAGGATCACAGTCAGGAATTTGAAATCGTCACTAATTTGTTTATTTCAAGCATTAACGATAATGAAACAATCGAAGAAAATTTCAAAAGAATAGCAGACGAATTTTCTACTGAAAAAGGCTTAGAAACTTTATTAAGAAGAGAAGAAGAAACAGGAATATTGGCCGCTTTATGGTTTAAAAAAGAAAAGCCAGATATGGGGATTCTAATCCTAAAAAGTGCAAATAATGGGTATGATTTAAAATCTTATCTTGATGGAAAAGTTTTAGGAGAAAAGAATAACATTGAGCTGAAAAATGTTAAAACAGAGATCGAAAATCTGACTAAACTATTGGAACAGAAAATGAATGAAGATTTTAAATAAAAAATATTTTAACCTTACACAATAAAATAATTAACGTTACGTTGTAAGTCTTTATAAATTAGAATTTTAATGAATTTAAAAAGATTTGAGTTAGTTAGTTTTGTTTTAGTATTTTAAAAAGGCGTTCTTGAGCAAGTTAGAACGCCTTTTTTTAAGTTTGCAGTGTTCAGTTTTCTAGTGTTCAGTAATAACCCTTTGAGAATACATTATGTACTGACCACTAAAAAGCTGATCACTGATCACTTTTTAATAACTCAGTTCCACAATAGATTTCACTTTATCTAAAGTCACTAATTGCTTTTCACCAAGACCTTTCCAGCCTCTTTCGTCGAAACGATTTACGATAAAATCGGCTGTTTTGCTGTAGTCTTGTGTATATTGAGAAAGTTTTGTGTCCATTCCCATAGTATGGAAAAACGCCACTGTTTTGTTGATTGCTTCTTTTGCTACTTCCTCATCAGAACCAGTTAAGCTGAAAATACGTCTTCCGTATTGTGCCAGTTTTCCTTTTTTAGTTTCGAACATTACAGTATACAAACTCGGGCCAATAATCGCTAAAGTTCTGGCATGATCAATTTCATATAAAGCTGTTAATTCGTGACCAATCATGTGCGTGGCCCAATCACTCGGAACACCTTTTTGGATTAATCCGTTTAGAGCCATTGTACAGCTCCACATAAAATTAGAAGCCAAAGTATAATCGGTTGGATTTTTAACTACGCCGGGACCAACTTCAATTAAAGTCTGTAAAATTCCTTCGGCAATTCTATCTTGCAAAAAGGCATCGGTTGGATACGTTAAATATTGTTCCATTACGTGCGTAAAAGCATCTACAACACCATTTTCAAGTTGTCTTTTTGGTAAAGAAGCAATTACTGTCGGATCACAAATAGAGAATTGTGGGAACAAAGCGCTTCCACCGGAAGATAGTTTTTCCTGAGTTGCTTCAATCGTAACTACATATCCGGAATTCATTTCACTTCCCGTTGCCGGAAGTGTTAAAACTGTTCCAAATGGCACTGCATTTTCTTTAATCAAAATGCGTTTCTGCAAAATATCAATCGGGTTTCCTTCAAAATTCACAGCGCCAGAAATAAATTTAACACCATCAATTACAGACCCACCGCCGACAGCCAAAATAAAGTCGATTTTTTCGGCTTTAATAACATCAACCGCTTTCATTAAAGTTTCAAATCTTGGATTTGGTTCGATTCCGCCAAATTCCACAATTTCAAAACCTTTTAAGTTGGCAATTACCTGATCGTAAATTCCGTTTTTAAAAATACTTCCACCGCCATAAGCCAAAAGAATTTTAGCATTTTTTGGAACTAGCGTTGAAAGTTTTTCAATTTGTCCTTTCCCGAAAACTAAGTTTGTCGGATTGTATAATTCAAAGTTTAACATGATTTTTTAGGTTCTAAGATGCTAAGGTTCTGAGGTTCTAAGATTTTTTTCTTTGAATTCATCTGCAACCTAGCAATTGTTATTTGTTTAATTTTTTTAATAGTAATGAATTAAGGGATTAAGTTTTTAAGCAACTAAGAAAAACCTTAGAACCTTAGCATTTCAGTCCCTTAGCACCTCTTAGTTCAATTTCTGTAACAATTTTCCAGCTACCAATTTAGAAGATGCCGGGTTTTGACCTGTAATTAAAAGTCCGTCTTCTACAGCATAAGGCTGCCAGTTTGGTCCTTTAGAAAAAATTCCTCCGTTTGAGGCTAAAGCGTCTTCCAATAAAAACGGAACCACTTTTGTTAAACCAACCGCTTCTTCTTCCTCATTAGTAAATCCGGTTACTTTTTTACCTTTTACTAAGTATTCACCTTTTACTTTTACGTTTTTCAAAACAGCAGGAGCATGACAAACAAAAGCTACTGGTTTATTGTGTATGTAAAAAGATTCGATTAAAGCAATTGAATTTCTGTCTTCAACTAAATCCCAAAGTGGACCGTGTCCTCCTGGATAAAATACAGCATCATAATCCTTTTGATTGATAGTTGAAAGTTTATGAGTGTGTTTTAATTTTTCCTGTAAAACTTTATCAGCGTCAAAACGTTTGGTGTCTTCTGTTGCCGATGCCGGATCAGCACTTTTAGGATCAATTGGAGGTTGTCCTCCAAGCGGAGACGCAATTGTAATTTCAACTCCCTGATCTAATAATTCATAATAAGGTGCAGCAAATTCTTCTGACCAAAATCCTGTTTTTTCCCCTGTATTGCCCAGCTTATCGTTGCTGGTTACAACAAATAATACTTTTTTCATTCCTTTTTTATTTGATTTTTGAGCCAAAGCAGATGTGCTTACAGCTGTAAATGCAATTATTGCGAATAATGCTATTTTCTTCATAAGATTAAATTTTCAACAAATTTACGGCTATTGTGATATCAGTAAAAATAAAATAAACTATGTTTGTTATAAACTAATTTATATCATGGTAAATCTGGAATGGTACAGAACATTTAAGGCAGTGTATAAAAATGGTAATTTTTCGGTCGCTGCAAAAGAGTTGTTTATGAGTCAGCCGGCCGTTAGTCAGCAGATCTCAATGTTAGAAGCGCATGTTGGCAATAAATTGTTTAACCGAAAATCAAAAGGTGTCGAACCAACAGAATACGCTAAGTTACTGAATAATTTGATTATAGATGCGCTTGATCGTCTTGAAAGTGTCGAAACGAGTTTCAGGGCAAAGGCCGAAGATGCCAATCGGTTAATTTCTGTTGGAATCTCCAAACATCTTTTTGACTGCGTTGGAAATCTTCTGATTTCAAAATTTGATTTGATCGATTTTACTTTTGCAGAAAATGACGAACTCTTCGGATTAGTCGATGCCAAAAAATTAGATTTCGCGATTACCACCAAAAGGTTTGATACTTTTGACACCACTTATGAAATTGTCGGGAAAATCAAATTAATATTGGTTGCGCCAACAACTTTGGATATAACAGAATTCCGTCAAAGATTAAAAGCAGATAATTTTACTGAAATTGAGCAATGGCTTAATGCTCAGAAATGGTATAGCCACGATGCGAGAATTCCGCACATAAAAGTCTTCTGGCTTCATGCTTTCAACAAAAAAAGACCTTCAATGGTTCCCAATTATATTATTCCTTCAGAAACTGAAATGTTAAGGCTTTTGTCTAAAAATGAAGGAGTTGCGGCAACCTGGAATTGTAATGCAAGAAATTTTATCAAAGAAAATAAACTGCAGTTAGTCTGGAATAGTTTTCATGTGCCGGAAGAATTTGTGTATTTGCTCGCCCCGAAGAATAACAACTTAAAATCGTTTTTTGATATTATTGAGAAAGAGCTGAAATTGTTTTTTGGAAATCGATTATAATTCATATTATCAGTTAATTATATGGTTTTTATGGATGAAAATTCTGTCTTTTTCTTTTGATTGTGTCTTTTAAAAGAATAAATTTGAGTAACAAACCACTAAGATTTCCATTATGAAAAAGATAACAGCAATTTTAATGTTTACTACAATGTTTTTTATGATCAATTCTTGCAGTAAGAGCGATGATGCGGCAATTGTAGACTGTTTTGGTGATTCAATTTTAACCGAATTAAAACATTCGGCAGACGGAACTAATTCGAAAATAATTAATTACTCCATACAATACAGCGGAAGCAATACCGTAACTTCTGTAAAATGGACTTTTGGAGATGGAACTCCTGCACAAACTGTAACAGGAACTACCGGAGCTGTATCACATACATATAGTGCGGCTGGAACATTTGAAGTAAAAGCAGATGTTACACTTTCAAAAGGCGGAGGCAGTTGTACTGTGAGCCCAAAGAAAAATGTTACGGTAAATTAGATAACCGAAAAATAAAAAGATATTTAGTGAGAGTCAGTTTTATAATTTATTGCAGAAGCATTAGATTATAAAATTGACTCTCATTCGTTATATTTGTTTGATACGATTTACGATTATGGAAAATTTACAAAATATTAGAATTGCGGTTGATGCGATTGTTTTTGGATACAAGAACAATGATTTGTATGTGTTATTGATTGAACAGCAATTCGGAACTTCAGAAAAATATTGGGCTTTACCGGGCGGTTTAGTTAAAAATGATGAATCATTAAATGATGCGGTAATACGTGAATTACATGAAGAAACAAACGTACAGCTCACTTTTATGGAACAGTTATATACTTTTGGGGATGATATATATAGAGATTCCAGAAACCGTGTAATTTCGGTTGCTTATTATGCTTTAGTAGATGCTTCCAATTTAGAGATTAAAGCAGATACAGATGCTGAAAGAGTGCAATGGTTTAAAATAGATGAAATTCCAGCCTTGGCATTTGATCATAATGTAATACTTCAAAAAGGAATTGAAAGATTGAAAGCAAAACTGACTTACGAGCCAATTGGTTTCGATTTGCTTCCGGAAGAATTCTTGTTTTCAGATCTTGAAAACTTGTATTGCACCATTTTAGAAAAAGAAATTGATCGCAGAAATTTCAGAAAGAAAATACTCAGTTACGGAATTTTAGAGGAGACCGAAAAATTTTCACCTATAAAAACAGGTCGTCCGGCAAAGCTTTTTAAGTTTAATAAGTTGAAATATAATGAATTAACTAAAAATGGCTTTCACTTCGAAATAAAGTTTGCGTAATTTTTACACAAAATAAATTGTTTATTCAAAATTTAATTCTACATTTGCGTATAATTAACGCAAACTAAAAAACTATGATACTAAATCTCGACCCAAAATTCGCTCCTTTCCAAAATCAGGAAGAAATCAAATTTCAAAGTTTTACATTTTCTGGCGGAGAACCACACATTAAAATCAGTCCGGATTTTGATGCAAATAGAAAAATAACCATTACACACAGGCTAAATTCTTTTAATGATTTAGGATTGTTATGTATCACAGTAGATGCGTTACGCAGAATGGACGTTAAAATCATCGATCTCTTTATTCCGTATTTTCCGGCTGCAAGGCAAGATCGTGTTATGATTCCGGGTGAACCGTTATCTGTAAAAGTGTATGCAGACATTATCAATGCCATGCAATTGAATAAAGTGTTTGTTTTTGATGCACACTCTGAAGTGACTCCAGCTTTATTGAACAACAGTACAGTAATTCCAAACTATACTTTTATCAAAGAAGTCTTGAATAGAATTGGTCAGAATGTAAAATTGATTTCTCCGGACGGAGGCGCTTTAAAGAAAATCTATAAAGTTTCTGAATTTTTAGGAGGTGTTGAAGTAGTAGAATGTAGTAAAAGCAGAGATGTAAAAACTGGAAAATTATCTGATTTTAAAGTATATGAAGACGACTTAAACGGAATGGACTGTTTAATTGTAGATGATATCTGCGACGGCGGCGGAACCTTTGTTGGTTTAGCCGAAGAATTGAAAAAGAAAAATGCAGGAAAACTGTACTTAGCCGTAAGCCACGGAATTTTCAATAAAGGTTTCGAAGTTTTAAATTGCTTTGACGGCATTTTTACAACGAACTCTTTTAAAGACTTTGAAGGCGAAAGTGTTCAAGTGATCGGATTGGATCAATTAGTTTAAACCTGAAACCTGAAACCAAAAATTACTATTAACCGTTTCAAGTTTAAAACCAAATTTTAAGTTAAGCGCTTAACCTGAGACTTTAAACCCGAAACAAAAACAACCAAAAAGTTATGAGTGATGATTTAAAACCAAGATTTATTGAATCTTTAAGAAGAAACAATGATCAGATTAGAGAAGACAGAGCCAAAACAATTGGCGAGGATTCAGAATTAATATACAGACGAAGAGTCGAAGACATCGAATTAAAAATAAAAAGACTCGAAAGAGAACAAGAAGGATTGATTGATATTAGTCCGCTGGATAAAAACAGTTTAACCTTTGCCGATTTTCAGCCGGAAGCTTTTGTACAAAAAGATATGGAGCTTGCGCTGACCATCAGAAATTTGAATATCCAGTTTGAAGTAACAAAAAAGAGATTTGAGTATTTATTTGGTAAAACATTTTAGTCATGGGAGGTACAAGATATGATTTCGGTGCTCGTGAAGACAGAGCAAAAAAAGTAGGATATGCCAGCAAATCAGCTAGCGAGATATTTACACAGAATGCGTTAAGAATGGCGCATGAATCTATGAATCCGAACGGAGTGATTTTTAGAGAAGCGAGAGATTCAGAAGTTCATCCCAATACAGTTCCGATTATTTTAGGACTGGACGTTACAGGAAGTATGGGACATATCCCACACGAATTGATAAAAGAAGGACTTCCGAAATTAATGGGAGGAATCATTCAAGGCGGAGTTCCGGATCCGGCACTTTTATTCTTAGGAATCGGAGATCATGAATGTGACAGATATCCTTTACAAGTAGGACAATTTGAATCTGGTGACGAAGAACTGGATATGTGGTTAACGAGAACTTATATCGAAGGTGGAGGAGGAGGAAATGCCGGTGAAAGTTATCTTTTAGCATGGTATTTCGCAGCCTTTCATACCAAAACAGATGCTTTCGAAAAAAGAGGACAAAAAGGATTGTTGTTTACAGTAGGAGATGAGCCAGGTTTAAAAACACTTCCGGCATCAGCAATTAAAGAAATTATGGGTCAGGGACAGCAGACTTATACACATCTTGAATTATTGGCAGAAGCCCAAAAAAGATACGATGTATATCATATTAGTGTTTTGCATTCTGGACAAGCGATTAATGCTGATGTGGAATGGAAAGAATTGTTAGGACAAAATTGTCTTTCAATTGAAGATCACAGGGAAATTCCGAATGTAATCAAGAAAATCATCTGCGATAAACATAAAAGTTCTGGTTCAGGTTTAGGAACAATACCAGTTTCTGATACAAACGACACAGGTTTAGATAGTATAGAAATGCTTTAAATTTTTTAAACACATAGAGACATAGATTTTTATTTTGAATTTGAAAGATTAAAGAAAGAAACTAGTTTCTAACACATAGCTGCTATGTGAATTAATGCAAGTGAAACGCCTTTTTTTAGTTTCGAAAGTCTATGATTCTATGTGTTTAAAAATAATTACGCAACAATTAAGTGAAAATGAAAACAGCACAAATAGTTATAGGTTTAGGATTTGGTGATGAAGGAAAAGGAATAACAACAGATTTTCTGGCGAAACAAAATCCTGAATCTATAGTTATTCGGTTTTCAGGAGGACAGCAGGCGGCGCACACCGTTATGATCGACGATAAAAAACACGTTCATTCCAGCTTTGCGAGCGGTGCATTACGTGGTCTTCCGTCTTATTACAGTGAACACTGTACGATTCATCCGCTTTTTTTATTTAATGAGAGAGAAGAATTAAAAGAAAAAAATGCTAATCTGGATTTGTATATTCATCCGTTAGCAAAAGTGACGACTCCGTTTGATGTTTGGCACAATCGAGGAAATACCAGAAATATTGATCACGGAACCTGTGGAAAAGGCATTGGTTCCACCATGAAAAGAAACGAAGGCCCATACAAATTGTTTGCAATTGATTTGATTGCGCCCCGGGAAATGCTTTTAGAAAAGTTAAATCAAATCGCTTACTATTATGGTTTTTTGAATGAACCCGATATCGATCAGGAAGTTCAGGCATATCTTGAAGCGGTTGATAACATAAAATGGAATATTGCCGATTACAGTTTTCTTTCAAAATATAATAATTTAATTTTTGAAGGAAGCCAGGGAATTTTGCTTGACATGGATCACGGCGTTTTTCCAAATGTGACCTATGCCAATACAACCTCAAAAAATGCAGTTGAAATCTGTAATAAACTGAAGATTGAAGAGATAGAAATTTATTATGTAACCAGAAGTTACACCACAAGGCACGGCCACGGCTGGATGCCGAATGAGAGAGAAATACAATTAAAAAACAACGAAGAAGAAACCTGTGTTTTCAATGAATACCAAAAACACCTCAGATTTGGGGATCTGGACTACGATTTGTTGAACTACGCTTTAAAACTAGATACGACTTACAGTCCAATGGCAAAAAGAAATTTGGTAGTAACCTGCATGGATCAGCTTGAGAACGATTATGAGTTTGAAAACCTGACAACGGATTTCAGCACAATTTACGGATCATTTTCGCCAGATTCTAAAGATTTTAAAGAGATAACTTCTTTGTTTCAATAACAGAAAAAATGAAATACAATATAGACACTATAGCTCCGGAAAGTAAGTTTTTATTTTTCTGGGGACATCAGCCAAGTAATGACGGAACGATTACTAAAACCTGTTTCAGCCAGTGGTGGCTAAGTACATTCAAAGTCAATGATGTAACTTATAAAACGGCTGAACACTGGATGATGGCAAAGAAAGCCGAATTGTTTAACGATCAGGAAATTTTAGAAAAAATCATAAAATGCAATTCACCTGCCGAAGCTAAAAAACTAGGCCGTAAAGTGAGAAATTACGATGATAAAATCTGGCTAGCAAACCGATTTGAAATCGTAAAACAAGGAAACTACCACAAATTCAGTCAAAACCCTGATTTGAAAACGTTTCTGTTAAACACTAACGAAAGAGTTATTGTCGAAGCAAGTCCGGTTGATCCAATCTGGGGAATTGGAATGGCAAGCGATCATACTGAGGCGCTAAATCCTGAAAAATGGAAAGGTTTGAATTTGTTGGGTTTTGCTTTGATGGAAGTTAGAGATGAATTGAGATAAATGATTATGGATACAACAAGATTATATCGACCTGTTGGATTAAAAGAAATGGAACTGATAGCAGATTTAGGTTACAAGTCCTTTCCTCCGAGATTAGAATGGCAGCCTATTTTTTATCCGGTAATGAATCAGCAATATGCAGAACAAATTGCTTTTGAATGGAATACCGTTGATGAATTTTCAGGATTTATTGGAATTGTTACTGCTTTTGAAGTTAAAACTTCTTTTCTAGAGAAGTATGAAATCCAAAATGTTGGCGATAAAAATCACAATGAACTTTGGATTCCGTCTGAAGATTTAAATGATTTCAATTCTAATATTATTGGTGAAATTGAAGTAGTAAAAGTACATTTCACAGATCGTTCAGAAGTAAGTTCAAATGTTGGACTAATGGACAAATTAAATGAATTTAAAAAATGATTTTAGAACTTCTAAAAGGAGATATAACTGAACTTAATGTTGATGCCATTGTAAATGCTGCAAATACTTCTTTACTGGGAGGAGGCGGAGTTGATGGAGCAATTCACAGAAAAGGAGGAAAAGCAATTTTAGAAGAATGTGTTCAAATTCGAAATAAACAGGGCGGTTGTAAAACAGGTGAAGCGGTTATCACAACGGCAGGAAATTTACCATCTAAATATGTTATTCATACAGTTGGCCCAGTTTGGAATGGCGATAAAGAGGAGAAATCTAAATTGTTAGCAGACTGTTACAAAAATAGTTTGAATCTGGCTATTCAAAATGGAATAAAATCTATTGCTTTTCCGAATATTAGTACTGGAATTTATCATTTTCCAAAATATAAAGCGGCAGAAATTGCAGTAAACACGATAAAAGATTTCGATAAATCAGAGGAAATAGAAAAGGTAATTTTTGTCTGCTTTGATGATGAAAATTACAAGATTTACCAAAACATTCTACAAGATGTTCCATAGGAACATTTCATCGGTAGAATAAAATGTTACCAGATCGTAATTGCGTTCCATAGGAACGTTTGATCAAAACATTAATTAGAAAACAAACACAATCACGTTATTGTGTATTTATAAAATGAAAATAGAATTAAAAAAATATAGCGAGCAAATAGAAGAATGGCCGAAATCAGGTTATCACATAATGGCTCAATACGATGATAAGGAAATAATAGTTTATCAGTCGTATCGAAAGGAAATCGGCGAATTTGCCGTAAAAAATCAGTTTTTTGGAGGAGAATTTAGTTTGAACAGAATGACATGGATCAAGCCTAATTTTCTTTGGATGATGTACAGAAACGGCTGGGGAACAAAAGAAGGGCAAGAAGTTGTTTTGGCAATTCATCTAAAAAGAGAAGCATTTCAAAAATATTTGCAAAATGCGGTTTATTCCACTCACGATTCGTCACTTGGAAAAAGCTATGAGGAATGGCAGACCGAAGTAAAAACATCTTCGGTGAGATTACAGTGGGATCCGGATCACGATCCTTACGGATCAAAATTAAAAAGAAGAGCCATTCAGATTGGTTTACGAGATGAATTTACAAGATCGTTTGCCAAAGAAGATGTTCTGCTGATCGAAGATATTTCAGCTTTTGTACAGGAACAATATGAGTTTGTTCAGAAAAAACAATTGGAAAATCTATTGATTCCTGCCGAAAAACCTTTCGTTTTTCAGGATGAAGAATTGAATAAAAAACTAAAAATTTCTGGAAATCATGAATGAGAAAACAGCAAAAACAGTAAGTAAATTTCTAAGCTTAGTGCTCAGACATTCGCCAGAAAAAATCGGATTAAAACTAGACGAAAATGGCTGGGCAGATGTAGAAGAATTAATCGTAAAATGTAATAAAAAAGGAAGTCAAAATCAGATGACAGCTGAACTTTTAGATTACGTTGTAGAAAATAACGATAAAAAGCGTTTCGCTTATAACGAAGATAAAACCAAAATACGTGCAAGTCAGGGACATTCTATTTCGGTTGAATTAGATTTAGCAGAGACAGAACCTTTAGAATATCTGTATCATGGAACCGTTGGGAAGTTTATGGAAAGCATTCAGAAAGAAGGTTTGAAAAAAATGAGCCGTCAGCATGTTCATCTTTCCAAAGACAAAGAAACGGCAGTAAAAGTAGGAAGCAGAAGAGGAGTTCCACAAATTTTAACCGTTAGAAGCGGTGCCATGTTTAGAGACGGATTCAAATTTTATTTGTCTGAAAACAATGTCTGGTTGACCGATGAAGTTCCGGCAAAATATATCGAATTTAAATCTTAAAACAATCAAATAAAAAGTTATGATTTTAGAAGCAGCAATAGGCGATGCATACGGTGCAGGTTTTGAGTTTAGAGACCTTGATTTTATCACTCCAAACAATAATCTGACTCAGTATTTTAAACACGGAATGTATACCGAGATTTATAAAAGATATACTGATGATACGCAAATGGCAATTGCGATTTCAGAATTGCTTTTGGAAGAGGATAATTGGAACGAAATTAAAGTAGCCGATAAGTTTGTTGAGGTGTTTCACAGAGATAAAAGACGCGGTTATTCAGACAGAGTTTACAATGCTTTAGATGCCAGTAAAAATGGTTCTGATTTTCTCAAGATAATCGACAACGGAAGCAGTGGGAATGGTTCTGCAATGCGAGCTTATTCCATTGGATATTTAAAAGATGTTAAGCAGATATTGGAGTTCTGTGAGATTCAGGCAAAAACCTCACATCATACTGTTGAAGGAATAAGCTGTGCCAAACGTATTGCATTAGCGGTTCATTATTTTAAATATAATCTAGGTGATGGATCAACTCTGATAACGTTTTTAAACGAAACTTTAAAAGAGAATGAAAACTATAGAATCACTTCTCCAATCGATATGCACGGATATCCAACCACACAAGCTGTAATTAAAATGGTTTCAGAAGCTGTTTCTATGAAAGATTGCCTAAAAACAGGAATTGGTTATGGTGGAGATACTGATACCGTTGCAGCATTGTCTATGGCAATTTTAAGTCAAAAGCAAAATTGTGAGAAGACATTGCCCTCGTTTCTATATGAAGAGTTAGAGAATGATAAATTCGGAAAAGATTTTCTCATAAAATTGGATGTAGCTCTGAATAACAAGTTTATTTAATCATGAAAAGAACCTTAGTTTTTGGTGATATTCACGGCGGATTAAAAGCCTTAATTCAGTTATTAGAAAGAATTGATTATTCAGAAAATGACCGATTTATTTTTCTGGGAGATTATGTTGACGGCTGGAGCGAATCCAAAAAATTGATTGATTTTCTTATTGAATTGTCTCAAAAACAGGAATGTATTTTTATCAGAGGAAATCATGATGCCTGGTGTCAGGAATGGTTAGAGAATGATGTTATAAACGATGTTTGGTTTTTGCACGGAGGAAAATCAACGATAGAAAGTTATGCCGATATTGCCTTTTCAGAAAAAGAAAAACATCGTCATTTTTTCAATCAAATGAAAGATTATTTTGTAGACGAAAATAACAATTTGTTTATTCATGCTGGATTTTCATCTATGCATGGGCCAGAAAAAGAACATTACAAAACCAATTATTCATGGGATAGAACTTTGTGGGAAATGGCTCTGACAATGGATAAAAGAATTCAGAAAAATTCCATTTTATACCCAAAAAGATTATTGCTTTTTAATGAAATTTATATTGGTCATACGCCAACATTAAATTATGATGTCGAAATTCCAATGCAGGGATGCAATGTTTGGAATATAGATACCGGAGCAGGTTTTTATGGAAAGTTGAGCTGTATAGATGTCGAAACGAAGCAATTTTGGCAAAGTGATGCTGTGCAGACATTTTATCCAAATGAAAAAGGAAGAAATAAGTAAATTATACGTTGAAGTACTCAACGAAATTTTGCCACAGATTACACGAATTAACACAGGTTAAAACTAATAGAAGTCGATTAAAAAAATCCTTATAATCTTTTTAATCTGTGGCTCTAAAAAAATAGTCCACTAAGCGGGCAGTCAGATTAAGTAGTATGAAAAGAATTTTTAGATCACCCGAAGAAATACCATTGCAGAATGATGTCAAAACCATTTTTTTAGCTGGTTCTATAGAAATGGATAAAGCGATTAACTGGCAATTACATTGCGAAGAACAGTTGCAAGACAAATACATTATTTTTAATCCCAGAAGAAAGGAATGGGACAGCAGTTGGTCACAAACGATAGAAAATCCTAATTTTAAAGAGCAGGTTAATTGGGAACTTAATGCATTAGAAAAAGCCGACATCATTATCATGTATTTTGTAGCCAATACCATGTCACCTATTTCTTTACTGGAATTTGGGCTTTATGCACAATCTAAAAAGATGAAAGTGGTTGTGGAAGAAGATTTTTGGCGTAAAGGGAATATTGATATTGTTTGCGAAAGATACGGAGTAGAGCAGTTTAAAACTTTAGACGAGTTAGTACAGAATTTACTTGACTAAAAGAAAAGTGGAGAAATGATGAAAAGTAAAATAGAATCAGGTTTATTTGGTGTTGCCATTGGTGATGCTTTAGGTGTTCCAGTTGAATTTAAATCCAGAGAAAAATTAAAAGAAAATCCGGTTGTAGATATGATGGGGTTCATGTCGTGGAATCAGCCTCCTGGAACTTTTAGTGATGATAGTTCGCTGGCTTTTTGTACTGCTGAAAGTCTCTGCAAAGGTTATGATATCGAAGATATGGCTCTGACTTTTGTAAAATGGATGCAGGAAGGATATTGGGGAGCGCATAACAAAGTATTTGATATTGGCGGCACTACAAAACATTCTTTGGCAAGAGTTGTAAAAGGAGAATCGGCTAGGAATTCGGGTAATTTTTTTGAAGAAGATAATGGCAATGGCTCTTTAATGCGTATTTTGCCATTAGTTTTTTATCTTCAGAAAGAGAATGATATTGAAGTTATCTATAAAAAGGTAAAAGAAGTTTCATCAATTACACACGCTCATTTTCGTTCAGGGTTTGCCTGTTTTATTTATGTTGTATATTGTTTGGAGATTTTAAAAGATAAAGATAAATTCGAAGCTTATAAAGAAATGCAAAACGTTCTTTCGAAGTTTTTAGAAGATAAAAAATATAATCCTGTCGAAATTCAACTATTTGAAAAGCTATTGAAAAATGATATTTGGACATATCCTGAAAATGAAATTCGGGCATCTGGGTATGTACTGCATAGTTTAGAAGCCAGTTTTTGGTGTTTTTTAAATTCTGATTCGTATGAAAAAACAGTTTTAAAAGCAGTTAACTTAGGAGAAGATACCGATACAACGGGTGCAATTGCTGGAGGATTGGCAGGAATTTATTACGGAATTGAAAATATTCCAGAAAAGTGGATTGACAATTTGGCAAGATCCAATGATATTGAAGATTTAGCATACCGATTATCACAAAAAATATAAATAGAAAAAATATATGAACCCACTATTATTAACCGATGGTTACAAAGTTGACCACAGAAGACAATACCCAGACGGAACAAGTTTAGTATATTCTAACTGGACACCAAGAAAATCAAGACTTGAAGAAGTTGATGAGGTAATCTTTTTCGGATTGCAGTATTTCATTAAAAAATACATTATTCATGATTTTGAAGAGTATTTCTTCAAACAGCCAAAAGAAGAAGTAATTAAAAAATATTCTCGTAGAATCAATAATTATTTAGGCGAAAATCAAGTTGGAACCAAACATATCGAAGATTTACACGATTTAGGATATATTCCGATGGTTTTTAAAGCATTGCCGGAAGGAGCAAGTGTTCCGTTAAGAGTGCCAATGTTTACGATGTACAATACCATTCCGGAGTTTTTCTGGCTTACGAATTATTTTGAAACTTTGCTTTCAGCTGTAATTTGGTTGCCTTGTAATTCAGCAACTATTGCAAAAGAATACCGAAAAGTATTGGATAAATATGCTGCAGAAACTTCTTCTGTTCCAGAATTTGTAGATTGGCAGGCGCACGATTTCTCCATGAGAGGAATGGGAGGAATCGAAGCTTCTATAACTTCTGCTGCTGGGCATTTATTGAGCTTTACAGGTTCTGATACGATTCCGGCGATTGATTTCTTAGAAGAATATTACAAAGCCAACTCAGATCAGGAATTAGTAGCAGGTTCCGTTGCCGCTACAGAGCATTCTGTAATGTGTATGGGAACAACAGAAGGCGAGTATGAAACTTTCAAAAGATTAATTACAGAAGTATATCCAAAAGGAATTGTTTCTATCGTTTCGGATACCTGGGATTTATGGAAAGTTTTAACGGATTATCTTCCAAGGTTGAGAGAAGATATCGTTTCAAGAGAAGGTAAAGTGGTGATTCGTCCTGATAGCGGTGATCCAATTCTAATTATCTGTGGAAATCCTGATGGGAAAACAGAACAAGAAAGAAAAGGGGTAATCGAATTGCTTTGGGATGTTTTTGGCGGTACAACAAATGCTAAAGGATTCAAGGAATTGGTGCCTCAGATTGGAGCTATTTACGGAGATAGTATTACGGTAGCAAGAGCGACTCAAATTTGCGAAAGATTAAAAGAAAAAGGATTTGCTTCTACCAATGTTGTTTTGGGAATAGGATCTTTCACATACCAGTATAACACAAGAGATACTTTCGGATTTGCGATGAAAGCAACTTACGGAGAAGTAAACGGAGAAGGAAGAGCGATTTTTAAAGATCCGATTACAGACGACGGAACTAAAAAATCAGCTAAAGGATTGATGAAAATTGAATTGATTGACGGCAAGTACCACTTAAGTGATAATGTTTCCTGGGAAGAAGAAAAACAAGGCGAATTGAAAGAAGTTTTTAGAGATGGAAAACTTTTAATAGATCAATCGTTAAATGAAATCAGAACGAGAGTAAAAAGCGAAATAAGTATCGAAGCTTAATTATAAAAATGAAAGCCTGAATGTAAGTTCAGGCTTTTTTGTATAGTATTGTCATTTCGACCGAAGGGAGAAATCGCACTAGAAACTCCGCAAAGCATATCGCCAATCTCTGTCGAATCCCGAGTGTGATTTCTCCCTTCGCTCGAAATGACAAGTTTACTTATTTCTTATAAAAATTATTATGATCAATATACTCCCAAACTTTTGGAGGTAATAAAGGCTGAATATTTTTCCCCTCTTTAATACTGTTTCGAATAAAAGTAGAAGAAATCTCTACAATCGGTGCATCGATAACATGAATTTTTGGATGCGATTTTAATTCGACATTTTCGGGTTCGTCCGAAATTCTCGGATACACATAAATATCATGGTTTTCTAGAATTACTTCATAATTTCTCCATTTATGAAGCGTTTTTAAATTGTCTTCTCCCATAATTAAAGAAAATTTATGATTGGGATATTTCTCTTTTAAATGTTCAAGTGTAATAACAGTATAGCTCGGCTGAGGTAATTTAAACTCAATATCCGACGGTTTTATCTTTGGGTAATCTTCTGTTGCCAGAAAAACCATTTGAAGGCGTTGTTGATCGTCTAATAAAGTCGCTTTCTTCTTCAATGGATTATGAGGCGTAACCACCATCCAAATCTGATCTAAATCGGCAAACTCAGCCATGTGATTGGCAATGATTAAATGTCCAACGTGAATAGGATTATATGTTCCGAAATAAAGGCCTATTTTCATTTTTTGTAGTTTCACAGAGATTCGCTAAGATAGCACAAAGATTCGCAAAGTTTAAAATAATACTTTTGCGAATCTCTGTGTTTTTTCTTTGTGTATCTCTGCGGAATAAGATTACTTATTAACGAATTCTTTCACTAATTGATAAGCTTCTTTTTTAGCCGTATCTAAATCGTAGTTTTTGATGATAGTATCAAACTGTGGAGCTGTAGCCAATTCAACAGAAGCTTTTGCAATGCGCATGTTGATTTTATCTTCACTTTCTGTAGAACGCTGTTTTAATCGGCGTTTTAATTCGTCAACACTTGGTGGTTTTACGAAAACAGCTAAGGTTTGTTCAGGAAATTTATGTTTAATACGTAATCCTCCGGCAACATCAATGTCAAAAATAACATTTTTCCCCATAGCCCAGATTCTTTCGATTTCGGCTTTTAAGGTTCCGTAAAAATTATCACGGTACACTTCTTCCCATTCTAAGAATTCTTCGGCTTTAATATGTTTTTTGAATTGTTCCAGCGAAATAAAATAATAATCTTTTCCGTGTTCTTCCTCTCCGCGTGGGTCACGAGATGCTGCCGAGATCGAAAATTCTAAGTTTAAATCTTCTTTCCCTAATAAATGTTTTACGATAGTTGTTTTTCCTGATCCTGATGGTGCTGAAAAAACAATTAATTTTCCTTTGTTCATTATGTATGCTTTAGGCTTTAGCAGTACGCTTTAAGCTTTATTTTTGTATAGTATTTACAATACGTTTAATACCTGCTCCTTAATCTTCTCTAATTCATCCTTCATCATGACAACCAATTTCTGCATTTGTGCATGATTGGATTTGGAACCCATGGTATTGATTTCACGACCCATTTCCTGAGTGATAAAACCAAGTTTACGTCCGTTAGCTTCATTTCCACCCAAAGTTTCAATGAAATAATCCAAATGATTGGTTAAACGAACTTTTTCTTCGGTAATATCTAATTTTTCTAAATAATAGATCAATTCCTGCTCAAAACGGTTTTCATCTACATTAACTTGTAGTTCTGAAATTGCAGTTTGCAGACGGTCTTTAATTGCCTGAACACGTTCTGGATCAAGAGCCAAAGCATCATTCATATATTGGCGAATATTTCCAATTCGTAAATTGAATTCTTTTTCAAGAGATTCTCCTTCGTCTTTGCGGAAACTTAAGATGTTTTGAAGCGCTTCATCAATAATTACCTGAATTTGCTCCCAGTCATTTTCATCAATTTCTTCGCGTTCTGTTTTTAGGGTATCCGGCATGCGAACTGCCATTTTCATTAGTTCCGTTTCATCGGCATTCTGATAAACCTCTCTCAATTGTGCAATATAATTTTTTACAACAGGAACGTTTACTTTAGTTGAAGTTTGTTCTGCAGTACTTTCTACATAAATAGCAAAATCGATTTTTCCTCTTTCCAGTTTAGTTGAAATCTGCGTTCGTAAGCCCAATTCCATTTCACGATAAAGCGATGGCATTCTTACATTTAAATCTAAACCTTTACTGTTTAAGGATTTTACTTCAACCGTGATTTTTTTTGTTGGCAATTGCAAAGAAGCTTTGCCAAACCCTGTCATAGATTGTATCATATAATTGAGTATAAAGGCGCAAAGATAATTAAAAGTTTGCTCTGTTTATGACGTAAAATACTATTCTCTGCGAGAGAAAAGCCGTTTAATGTCTTTTTTCTAAAATTTTACCGATTGTCAATGGTAATTTGGGCGTGACCTTGTTGCAATAAAAGGGCAAACTTACTTTGTGAGTATTCGCCCTTTTATTGCAACAAGGTCGCGCTATCCGGGCTACTTCGGTAGCTTCCTTCTATCCCTCACGCGGGCAATCGTATTTAAAAGAGTATTTATCTAACTCAAAGCCTTTATTACTTCAGCAACATTTTTCTGGCTGTTGCCAATGTAAATTTTTCCATCAATTATAAAAACCGGACGACTTAAAAAAGTATAATGTTCTAAAATATATTTTTTAAAATCAGCTTCGGTCAGCGATTTGTTTTTTAAATCCATTGACTTATACAATTGCGCTTTTTTACTGAACAACGCTTCATAACTGCCCGAAAGTTTATACATTTCTTCCAGTTGTTCTTCGGTAATCGGATCTTGTCTGATATCCTGAAAAACCAAATCGTTTTCAGGTAAACTTTTGATAATTTTTCGGCAAGTATCGCAAGATGCTAAATAGTATATTTTGTTCATGATTTTTTGAATTTTATTAGACTACAAAGAAAATCCATTTGAAACTTAAAAATGCCTAATTTTAGAAAAAAAATAAATATATGAGTTCAGTTTTTGAAGTACAAAAAACAATAAGAGAAATTCTTTTGAAGATTTTAGAGAATCATTCGTTAGAACAGTTGAATAAAATTCCTCAGGGTTTTAACAATAATATTATTTGGAACATCGGACATTGTGTTTCTTCGCAACAAGTTTTGGTTTATAAATTATCAGGTCTTCCAACAATGGTTTCAGAAGAATTCATTCAGAAGTACAAAAAAGGAAGTAAACCGGAAGGCGATGTTTCACAGGCTGAGGTTGATGAGATAAAAGCATTTCTTTCGTCAACATTAGAAAAAACAAAAAATGATTTCGCAAGTGGTCTGTTTACAGATTATCATGAATATACTACTAGTATGGGATTTACTTTGAGTAATGTTCAGGACGCTCTGGACTTTAATAATTACCACGAAGGTATTCATACCGGTATGGCCATGACTTTGAGAAAATTGGTTTAAATAAAAAATCCCGCTTCAGCGGGATTTTTTTTATTCTATTATAGTCTCAATTGTGACTTTCATTGCGCCGGCACCTTTCTGTTTAGTGATGTCCATAAAAGCTCTTTTGGATAAGTCTATTTCGCGTGTTTTTACAAAAGGACCACGGTCTGTAATTTTTACGATAACAAATTTTCCGTTGGCTTCGTTTGTTACTTTTACTCGTGTTCCAAAAGGAAGTTTTTTATGAGCAGCAGTATATTGGTTGTTGTTGAATCGGGCACCGCTTGCAGTTCTTTTTCCATTAAAACGATCTGCGTAGTAGGAGGCATGAGCGTTTTTTTTGTATGGTTTTAGTTTTAAACCTTTGTCTGTAAATATTGAGTCTACAGGTAATGCAATAATGTTCGGTCTTGCATTTTTAACCGTGTCCTGAATAATTTTAGGTTCTGTTGTAGGTTTGGTTTGGCTTATGACATAAGTAAAGCCGCTAATTAGAGTCAGAGCGATTGTGGCGAATAAAATGTTTTTTTTATTTCTCATGGGTTATTTTTTTTCAGACTTGGGGGGAGTTTGTACAAATAATATGCCGAGATAAAAAAAGCCCTGATAAAAGGGCTTTTAATTGGTATTTTCTAGAACCAAAGGTTCCAAGGAATTCTACTTAAGATAAGTAATAATCCTAATCCGTAAAAAATAGCAAAGGTTTTAAATTTAGCTTCGCTGTTGATTAATTTTTTATGTTTAGACCATCCAATTGTAATTAGGACGATAGCAATAAGATTAATTAAAGGGTGTTCTAATGATGTTAATCTAAGTTCTGCATTAGACATTTGTCCAAAAGCTGCTTTTCCAAGTGGAGAAACAAAATATAGTATCAAACCGACTAATAATTGTGTATGAATACCAATTAAAGCAAATAAAGCGATTTTACGATCCTTAGCAGTAAATTCTTTTTTTGAAGTAAATCCGATGATTGCATTTACCACGGCAACTAGTAAAAGAAGCAATGCCAGATATGCCCATCCGGAGTGAAATTTTTGTAGAAAATTATACATAAATCTTGTTTTTTGTTTGAAACAAATATAACAAAAAAGCCTAAAAAAAACGGCATTAAACTTAAAAGTCAATGCCGTTTTTATTATTTAGGATGGTTCTTTATTAGTTGAAAGAGTATCTAGCTCCAACTTGCATTTGCCATCTTGATGATTGTAAACCTACGTCATCAATTTGGTTTTTAACATTACTTGTAGTACTTGGATTAAAAGTGAATGTTGGAGTTGTTCCATCTGCTAAGAATCCACTGTGTTTAAGAACTAAGATCTGATCGTTTGACATAAAGTATCTTCTTCCCCAGTTTTTGTTTAACAAGTTTGTAAAGTTAAAGATGTCAGCTGTAAATTCTAATTTATGACTTTTCTTATTAACATTGATTGAGAATTCCTGAGCAATTTTCACATCTACAACATGACTCCAGTCTAAACGATCTCCGTTACGTTCTGCATATTTACCTCTTCTGCTGTTCAAATATTTATCATGAGAGATATAATTATTAAAAGCGTCCCATTGTTGATCTGCTGTCATTGTCGCAGTAGGAGTGAAAATTATTTCACCTTTGTTAGCAGGAACATAAATTAAAGCTGAAGGCTGAAAAGTATCACGCAATAAGTTACCAGTGTCATCATAAACATAGCTAAAAGGAGTTCCTTGAGTACCTTCGTAGAAAAGACCAATCGTAGTTTTAATTGATTTATTCCATTTGAATTTTATAGAAGAATTAGCAAGTACTCTTGATCCTTGATCAAAATCAGATCTAGATACTCCGGAAATCGCATTTGAACCGTTAACCGTTTCTATGTATTGCCATTGTGAACTGTTTTGAGAACTTGTTGCATCCATCCAAACATATGACTCTCCATAAGCATAAGTTGCTGAAATATTTGCATCAATAAAATCTGATGTGAAGTTCTTAGCTACAGTAAAGTTTGTGTTCCATGAGCTTCCTGCTTTTTTATTAGATGCTAAATAAATACCTTGGTAAGTATTATCGATACGAACATTTCCGTTGTATCTTGGTCTGTTGTCTGCTCCTGTTAAATGAGTTACAGGTGCGTCAATGTTTAAGTTTTGGTATTGGATTGAGTTAAGGTTTTCATTCCAAATTGCCTCAGCAGTTATTACCCAGCCAGCACCTAATTTACGATCTAAAGCTAAACTAGTTTTCAAAACTTGTGGAAGCTTAAAATCTTTAGCAAATAAATCGATATTTCCACCTACTTTCCCGCTTCCAGGTAATGGAGCTGGAGGAACAACACCACTTAATTGGCTGTCAATATTAGTGTTAGGATTGAAATCTGGTGTAGGAGTAGCAGTAGCATTGTTTATTTGGATACTGTTTTGAGAAATACCGTTGTTATTGTATGCTCCACCTGGCCATACTAATGGAACTCTTGATGTAAATACACCAATACCCCCTCTAACTTGAGTAATTTTTTCACCGTCAACATCGTAGTTAAAACCGATTCTTGGTGAGAAATGTACTGTGCTTTTAATAGGTTGACCAACTTTTGCTCCTTTTAAATCTTTTCCTTTAGCTTCTAAAAGGCCAATTGTTCTTGTATTAAAATCTTCATTCACAAGTCCATCATACCATACTGGCATATCAGCTCTTACACCAACATTTAAGCGGAAGTTATCAGATACTCTGATGTTGTCTTGAACATATAAACCAAATTGATTCATGTTGAAATCAGCAGCTCCTTTAGAGTCATCTCCTGAACCACCAAATAATGAATATCCTAGACGATAACGGTATGCCTTAACTCCTGTCATAAAATCGCTTACGCTATTGTAATCATACGCTCCGTAGTTTCTATTGATAAATACGTTTTTAGCGTGAGATAATTCATTGTGAGTACCAATTAAAATATTATGTTTACCCACATTAATTTCAAAGTTATCTGTAATAGTTAAGACTCTTTGGTTTAATAAGTTCGCTGTTGAACTTGCTTCAGATCCAAAATAAATCGTTGCACCAACACCATCTCTAATAGTTACCGTTGGGAATGGATCTCCAGATGCATCTCTATCATCATTTACAGTTGTGTATCCAACAACTAAGTTATTCGAAAATTTATTGTTGAATCTAGTGTTTAATTCTAACGATGCTGAATTTGTAATAGATTCAAAAGATTGAGCACCGTTCAAGAAATTAATTGCAGTGTTTGAAGAACGGAATGGAGAAAAGTTTGTAGCTTTTACATAACTGTTTTTAACAGATAATTTATTATTATCATTAATGTTCCAGTCAACCTTAGCAATTAATTTATCACTTGTTAATGATAATTTATTATTTTGATATGTTCCAGGGTTGTAATTATAGGTGTTTATTAAATAATTACTTAAAGCTTCTAGCCCTGCTGCTTTTGTAGTTCCTGTGTAATTTGCAATATCAAAAGGCTGTGGTGTTTCATTTTCCTGTCTTTCATAGTTAATGAAGTAGAATAATTTATCTTTTAAAATTGCTCCACCAGCTCTAACACCATAAGTTTGTGCTGTAAAATCACCCAATCTTTTTCTCTCAACACCACTTCCGCTGCGTGTTGGAGTCTTTCCTGCCAAAGATTGATCTCTGTATAAGAAATAAGCAGAACCGTCAAAGTTATTTGTTCCAGAACGTGTAATTGCACTAATTGCACCTCCGGCAAATCCTGATAATTTAACATCGTAAGGAGAAACACTCACCTGGAATTGCTCAATTGCATCTAATGAAATTGGAGAAACTCCTGTTTGTCCACCGTTTGTACCGTTTGCAGCTAATCCGAAAACGTCGTTGTTTACAGCTCCGTCAATGTAGATTGCATTAAATCTGTTATTTTGTCCGCCAATTGAGATTACATCATCATTACGCATTTGAGCTTGAGGTGTAAGTCTGGCAAAATCAGCAATATTTCTAGATAAAGAAGGTAATTCTGTTATCTTTTCGTGATCGATAATTGTTTGAGATCCAGTCTTTTTAGAGTTGAAAGTTGGGTCTTTTTTACCTACAACTACAACTTCACTAAGTTGGTTTGTTTCGTCTTTTAAGACAACTTTTAAACTTTTAGAATCACCAAGTTGTAAATAAACTCCTGACTCTGTGTAGGTTGTGAAACCAATGAAAGTCACTTCGATTTTGTAAGGACCACCAACACGCATGTTAGAGATTCTAAAGTGACCATCAAAATCCGTTGTGGTTGAGTAACGGCTACCTGAAGCCTCGTGAACTGCAAGAATCGTTGCTCCTGGCAGGGACTTGTTTTGCGAATCGTAAACAACTCCATTGATAGAAGAAGTTGTGTTACCTTGTGCATAAATATCTCCTGCATAAATAAACGCTAAAAGCAGTAAGAGAAACTTTGACAATTTTTTCATCTGTTTTGTTATTTGTTTTTGGCAAAATTATAACAATTAACTCAGATAATGTTATCGAAATGTTAAGAAAAATAACTTTTGTCTTTTGTGTTGCGCATTAAAATGAATTTTTCTCTTTTTGATAAAAAAAATATTGATTTGTTGAATTTTGATATGTCTTTTTTGTTAAAAATGCAATTATTTGAATTGTGTTGTAGTCCATAACGCGCAAATTGACGACTTTTTAATACTTTTTGTCGGTATTTTATACGAAAAAACGCCTTAATTTCGATTAAATTAAGGCGTTTCAAAATGTTATGAAATTTTTAAATTTCTGGTTTTATTTATTTTTTAGGAAATGATTCAACAAAAATGAAGTTGAACTATCATGACTTTTAACAGTTTTAGAATTGATCTCGTCAAGGATAGAATTAGCTAATTGTTTTCCTAATTCAACTCCCCATTGATCAAAACTGAAAATATTCCAGATAACGCCTTGCACGAAAATTTTATGTTCATATAGTGCAATTAAAGAGCCTAAACTTTTTGGTGTAAGCTTCTGAATTAAAATGGTGTTGGTAGGTTTATTTCCTGTAAATACTTTAAAAGGTAATAGGTAAGAAGCTTTATCTGCTGAAAGTCCTTGTTTGTCAAATTCTGCCTGAACCTGAGCTTCTGTTTTTCCATTCATTAAAGCTTCTGTCTGAGCGAAGAAATTGGACATTAATTTATCGTGGTGATCTTCGTTTCCATAAAGTGGTTTTACGAATCCAACGAAATCTGTTGGGATTCTTTTTGTTCCCTGGTGAATTAACTGGAAGAAAGCGTGCTGAGAGTTTGTTCCCGGTTCTCCCCAGATGATAGTTCCCGTTTGGTAGTTAACAGGTTTGCCATCACGGCCAACACTTTTTCCGTTGCTTTCCATGAAAGCCTGTTGTAAATAGGGAGCTAATTTTGATAAATATTGTGTGTACGGAATCAAAGCTTCACTTTCAGCACCATAAAAATTATTGTACCAAATACTTAACAAAGCCAAAATTGTCGGAATGTTTTCGTCAAATTCTGCAGATTTGAAATGCTCATCCATTTCATTAGCGCCTTTCAATAAATCATTATAATTATCAAAACCAACGGCTAAAGCGATACTTAGACCAACTGCGCTCCATAAAGAAAATCTTCCTCCAACCCAGTCCCACATTGGGAAAACATTGTCTGGATTAATTCCAAATTCTGTTACTTTCTGAATGTTTGTCGAAACTGCTACGAAATGTTTTGCAATATCTTCCTGAGAAGCTGATTTTAAAAACCATTCTTTAATAGTTTCTGAATTCGAAAGTGTTTCCTGAGTTGTAAAAGTTTTAGAAACAATAACAAATAAAGTAGTTTCAGGATTTAGTTTTTTGATGATTTCGTTTACGTGATCGCCATCAACATTAGAAACGAAATGAGTATTTAGATGGTTTTTGTAAAACTGTAAAGCTTCTACAGCCATAACTGGTCCTAAGTCAGAACCACCAATTCCGATATTTACAATGTCAGTAAAAGCTTTTCCTGTGTATCCTTTTCTTTGACCGGAAATAACTTCTTCTGTAAATTGTTTGATTTTATTTTTTACTTCGAAAACTTCTGGAATTACATTTTCTCCATCAACAGTAATAACTGCTGATTCTGGAGCGCGTAAAGCAGTGTGTAATACAGCGCGATTTTCAGTTTGGTTGATTAATTCTCCTCCAAAATATTGAGAAATTGCATCTTTTAATCCAATTGAATTTGCTAATTCTAATAAAAGAGAAACAGTTTCCTGACTGATGTTGTTTTTTGAGTAATCTACTAAAAAGTCATTCCATTGTAAATGAAATTTTTCGGCACGTGCACTATCTTGTTGAAACAATTCTTGTATTGTGGTTTCGTGAATTGCGTTATAGTGATTTTGGAGATTTTTCCACGCTTCAGTCCCGGTTGGGTTTGTTGTGTTTAAAGCCATTTTTATCTATAATTGAGTTTGTTTTCTGAAACACAAAAATACTGAAATAACTTTTAAAAGGGGAACGGTTCACGATTATATAACAATTAGTTACGAAAACGTTTTATGTTGTATTTTGCCTTTGTAGCTTATCCTGCAATAGCGAGTCTTATAAAATGGAGTTTGTTTGAAATAAACTTAAATTGCCAGATATAACTGAATTCACTTTCAGAATGATAATCGGTATATTCATCAAAATCTTCAATAATTTTGGAATGCGTCATATAATTGTATGAAATGCTGATTTCATCATTTTCAATATAAATCATGTATTCAATCTGAACAAATCCATTGTCTTCAATTGTTTTAAACATTCCTTTGTTTTTGTAATAATTGATGTCGTTAAGATGATTTTGCTGAAAACTTCTTTTAATAGTTTCTTTTCTACAGTATTATCTTTTTGCTCATAGCTAAAATTAAAATTGCTTTTTAATTCGGTAATTTTATCCTGATTAACGAGTTCTTTAAAATTTTTAAGTTGTGAAGTCAGCTCTTTTTTCTGATCTTCTAAAGTCTTGGTTATGTCTTTTAAGAAGGTAATGTTCTTCTTTTCTATGTCATTTAAAGCAACTTTTTTGTTGTCTCCAATTGATTTGTACCAGGGTTTGCTTTCAAAATACTCCTGAAATCTTGAATTTTCAAACGTATATCCATTTCTTGCATAAATCTCATTAGTTAATAGTCTGATGTTGTCACTGTTTAAACCTTTAATCTGTTCTTTTTTGATTAAGTGTGTTTTGCATGAAGAACAGTCTTTTAATGTTTGTCCGGAAACAGATTGTATAAATAATAAAAGAGTTAGACTCAATGCTATTTTAAATAATGTATTGGGAGTAGTCATCTTAAAAAAATAAGTTACAGATCTGAAAAATTATAATATCGTTTTGCGGTTTTACTTTATTAGTAGTTGATATTTAAAATTACCAAAACTTCCACCACGGTTTCTTATTAATCTCTATAACTTTCTTGTTAATATCAACATCAATTCTTTTTGGAGATTCTGTTTTAATTTTAGAATCATCAAAAAATAATAATCCATTTTCATCCATTCCAAGTGGCAATTTGGTTCTTTCTTTCCATTCTTCGGTTTGTAATTCCGGAATTAAAGGCAAATCGATTTTTTCGCGAAAGCGTTTTTGAGCTTTTTCTATAATTTCTTCTTCTAAATTGGAAGAGGAATTTTTAAAAAGTGAAATAGAAATATCAGGAATATTCAAAAGGAAAACCTGTGTTTTGTTGTCGATTTTCTGAATATCCAATACTTTAAAATAAGCAATTGAATCTAAAAGAAAATGACCAATTTTTGCAGAATCAGGATTAAATTTTGATAAATCTTTTGGATGGGAACTCGCAATTAAATATCTCAAATTTCCCGAAAGTCCTCCGCCAATCGAGCTCATGTCAGTAAAACCTTTTTCCTGAATAATCTGTCCGACTTTATAATTTAAAATTAGATTTTCAGAGAGATTGGTGTCTCTGTAGAACAATTTTAAACCTGAAAAAGTTTCATGATAAATAGTTCTAAGGCGTGTACTCTTCATTTTGATTCTATTTTTGAATTAAAAACTTAGAAATTTAGATCTCCTGGATTTGAGAAAATACTAAAAATAAATGAAAGAGGAAAAACGATAAGACTAATATAAAATATCGTTTTTCCATGTTTTCTGTCTTCTTCAGAATAGGAATAAACCCTTTCGCCATTTGGAAGCGTTTTCTTTGATTTCCAAAGAGAATATCCAATAACAATTCCAATGCCACCGCCTAAAAGTGAAAAAATGTATCCAGCAATAATCCACGGCTTTTGATTTTCTTCTGGTTTTGCTAAAATTTTTAAACGCTCTTTTTTCAAAGATGCCAGCATATCAGTATCTATAGTTTTGCCTCGTTCTGTTAAAAGTTTTTGAGCGAGCTTATAATCGAAAACATTCCATTCGTCAGAGTTTAAGAGAATCTCATATAACTCTTCATTAGTGAAACTCAATAAATAATAATCTGAATCAATGGTTTCAAGAAGATTTTCAGTTTCATTTTCTAAAATTAATTCCGCTTTTTCAAAATCTGAAGGATCTATTTTTACTTCATATTGATTTTGCAAAGTACTTCCTGAAAATGTAATATCAATAGGAGGAAGATTATCTGCTAAAATAGTTTCTATATTGTTTTTCTTCAATAATACTTCAAGTTCTTTGGCTTGAACTAAGGTTGGGAAATTTCGGAAAGCAATAAAATTTTCAATCATAAAGATGTTGGGATTTTTTGCTAAAATAGAAATTTAATCTTACAAATTCCCAATGCTGTCTAATTCTCTTTTCAAAGGTTCAATTTGTTGCATAAAACGAGTTCTGTCACTTCCTGTTAAAGATTCTCCAGTTGGAAGATTCAATCGAAGCGCATCAACCTGAACGCCGTTTTTCCAGAAACGATAACAAACATGAGGACCAGAAGCTAAACCAGTGCTTCCAACCAAACCAATAGTCTGTCCTTGTGTTACACGCTGACCGCGGCGAACCAGGATTTTTGACATGTGTAAATATTGAGTAGAGTAGGTTCCGTTGTGTTTTACTTTTACAAAGTTTCCGTTTCCAGCTGTATATCCAGTAGTTTCAACAACTCCGGAAGCTGTGGTAGAAATTGGTGTTCCAGTTGGAGCTGCATAATCAGTTCCTTTGTGGGCCTTCCAAGTATGTTGAACTGGGTGGAATCTATTCATCGTGAATCTTGAAGTGATTCGGCTGAATTTGATTGGTGTTTTTAAGAAGAAGTTTTTTAGTGTTTTTCCTTCATCGTCATAATATTCAATTTTTCCGGAAGTAGTATCTTTTTCAAAAGGAAAGGCGTAAATAATTTTTCCTTTATATTCAAAAAATGCGGCTTCAAGATCTTCTACACCGTCATATGTTTTTCCGTTGATAAAACGTTCTGTGAAAATTAATCCGTAACGATCTCCTTTTTTAAGTTTGAAGAAGTCAATAGACCATGAAAATACTTTTGTGATTCTGCTAGCCAAAGCTGTTTCCACACTTTCGTTTCCTAAAGTTTCAGATAAAGAACTTTTTAAAACACCTCCAATGATTTTTCTTTTTAAAGTAACAGGTTTTACTTTTTTGTATGCCTTAGCAATGCTATCTCTTAAATCAATTACATAATAACTTAAAGCGTCTGGCTGATAAATAAAAACCTGAAGATTGTTGGTTTTGTTTTTTGAACGAAGTAAAGTGAAAGGTTTGTTGTAACGAATTGATCTTACATTGAAAGAATCTTTGACTTGTTCTACAATATCATGTACTTTTTTGTCTCCGATATTTTGACTTTGTAAAATCGATCCGAAAGAATCTCCTTTTGAGATTGTATCATTAACAACATTGAAATCTGCGTAATTAAAACCGAATTCTATTTTTTTGGTTGCTGGTTTAGTAATTTTGGTTTCTACTTTTTCTTCTGCTTTTTTACATGAAAAAATAGAAAACAAGACAATTAAAATTACGACTGCTTTTTTCAAACTTTTGGGATTTTTGTGGCGAAATTAAACCTCGGTTTCATTTCCCCAATTGGACAATTCTTCTTCGGTCCACAATTTAGGAAAAAAGATGCGTCTTTGGTATTTTGGATGCATATATTTTTGCCAGTCACTTCCTCCTGTAGCTTCTCCATTCCCTTTTCCGCTTTCCAAAATATACTTTCTGGCAGTATTAAGATGTTGCATAACCCAAGTGATATTCACCGTTTTATCGTAATGGCGCATTGCCGAAATTAATTCAGGATTTTGCTGGTCGCTTTCCGGGAGTTGAGAAAATTTTTGCCAGATATTTTTTGTTTTGAAAGTTGACATTTGTCTTAAGAATTGAACTTTGTATTTGTTTTCGAATTCCTGTAGCAAATAAGATTTCTCGCCAGTATGATAATCTTTTCCGGCAGCTTGCCAATATAAATGTTCAAAACTAGTTTCAAGATCGGTGTTTTCGTCAAAATTGGGTTTGTATCTGCGGTCTGTTAAATTGATAACATCAGTAGAAGCAAATTCGATCATTCTGTATTGTGCACTCTGAAAACCACTTGCCGGTGTAAGTGTATTTCTGAACTTCATATATTGGTCAACTTCCATTCCGTTTTCCATAATACTAAACGAATTGGTAAGCATGTCAAAATATCTTGTAATTCTGGATAATCTTTCACTGAAAAAATCAACTTCAATGTTTTCTTTTTCAGCAATCTGATCAATTTCCCACAAAATCATTTTGAAGATCAATTCGTTTACCTGATGATACATGATAAAAACCATTTCGTCAGGAAGTGTGGTGCGTTGAATTTGTAAATTTAAAAGAGCATCGGTTTGAATGTAGTCCCAATAGGTGATTGGTTTAGCCCAAAGCAATCCTTCCAACTGTACATCGGTTTTTTGATTTATGGCTTGAAATTTAAGATCAATTTCTTTTAAAATTGCTTCTGAATTATCAGTTAAATTCATTTCTTTTTTACTTTAAGCGGACTTTTCAATCCTTTATATTCATCGAGATCTGCTTTTAGCGAGCCAACTGCGAGATCTGCTTTAATTCTAATTGGAATTTTATTGTCGTCGTCTGTTATCCAGAGCGTTAAACTTTCTTTTTCTTTAAAGACTCTTCCAGTCTGTACCAATGGCTTAAATACCATCGTAGAAACGGTTCCAAATTTAGTTGTAATATCTTGACGGCCTACAAATTTTAACTTAAATTTTGTGATTTCATCATCAAAAAACATATCGATTGTAATGGCTTCGCCAGATTTCAATTTGTCAATGCTGGGATGGTTTCTTAAAAAATAAAAAGACGAAACAATATCCTGCACATTATCAGTAATTACAATAGTTTTTTCTGATTTTCTTTTGTAATCTTTTACTAAAACCTTGTTTTCGTTTTGATTGAAAAAACCTTCTTGATTTTTAGTATAACCGCCTTCGTCAATTTTGCGAACATATCGATAGGGATTTCCGGATTCTTTGTCAAAATAACTTTCGTATAAATCTTCGACCTTAAAAAAGAATTTTGACATTCCGGTTGTATAGCCTTTACCTACAGCATGAAATACTTTTTTGTTGCTGATGGTGGCATCTTTTAACTCTAAAGTGGCATATCCGGCATTTACAATTCCGTAGTGAATTCGAAATTTGAAGAATTCTCCAGTGTCAAAAGAATCCTCTTTTTGGGAGTCGAAGGCTAAGCAAGTAAAGGCTAATATAGTGAATATGAGTTTTTTCATAGTACATTTTTTACATTCTATTATAAAGATAAATAAATGCAAATTCTATTCCAAATGTACCAAAACAAAAAAACTCAGTCAAGGATGACTGAGTTTTTATGCTATTAACTAACCAAAAAACTATAAATTATGAAATTTATATCAATTCGGAAGGAAACCACCCCTTCCTGATTTGCGAGTGCAAAGATAGATAGAAAGTTCAGATTTCAAATAGCCAAAGTCAAGTTTAACATAACATTTGCAAAAAAAGCATCGTTTTTTGGTGAAATCCTCGTTTAAATGCAAAAAAAATGCATTTTTACAAAGTTCCTCTTAATTCTTGTTCTCTCTCAATTGACTCAAAAAGCGCTTTAAAGTTACCTGCACCAAATCCTTTTGCGCCCATTCTTTGAATAATTTCGAAGAAAAGCGTCGGTCTGTCCTGAACTGGTTTTGTAAATATTTGTAAAAGGTAACCGTCTTCATCGGCATCAACCATGATAGCCAGTTTTTCTATTTCATTAATATCTTCTTTCATCATATCCATATGAACGCCTAATCTTTCAGGGATTGCTTCATAATAAGTATGAGGAGGAGCTGATAAAAATTCAACACCGCGTGCTCTTAGCTGCGATACTGTTTTAATAATATCATCGGTTGCAATGGCAATATGCTGAATTCCAGGTCCACCATAGAAATCTAAATATTCTTCGATTTGTGATTTTTTCTTTCCTTCTGCTGGTTCGTTGATTGGGAATTTGATCCTTCCGTTCCCATTTGACATTACTTTACTCATCAATGCAGAATATTCTGTAGTGATTTGTTTGTCATCAAAAGATAAAAAGTTCACGAATCCCATAACGTCTTCGTAGAATTTTACCCAAGTATTCATTTCGTTCCAACCTACATTTCCAACCATGTGATCAATGTATTTTAATCCTGTTGGTTCTGGATTGTAATCTGATTTCCATTCTTTATAGCCTGGCAGGAAAACACCATTGTAGTTTTTTCTTTCTACAAAAATGTGAACCGTTTCTCCATAAGTGTAAATTCCAGAACGAACTACCTGACCAAACTCATCTTCTTCAACAGTTGGTTCCATGAAAGAACGTGCGCCACGTTTCATGGTTTCTTCGTAAGATTTTGTAGCATCTTCAACCCAAAGTGCTGCAACTTTTACTCCGTCTCCATGTTTTTTCAAATGTTCGTTGATTGGAGAATCAGCTGTTAATGGTGTTGTCAAAACAATTCTGATTTTATCTTGCTTCAAAACATAAGAAGCTTTGTCTTTTACTCCAGTTTCCAATCCGGCATAAGCCAATGACTGATATCCGAAAGCAGTTTTATAATAATGTGCAGATTGTTTTGCATTTCCTACATAAAACTCTACATAATCTGTTCCCAATAATGGAAGGAAATCCTGTGCTCCTTCAAATATTTTCTCTAATCCGTATTCTACTGATTTTACTTCTTTTGACATGATGTTTATTTGTTTAATCGGTTATTTGATAAAACCGAAATGTTGTGTTTGATTTTTTTTAACCGCAAAGGCGCTAAGAAAATCGCAAAGTTCGCAAAGTTTTTTATAGCGATCTTTGCGTAAAATCCTTGCGAACTTTGCGGTTAGATCGAAAGTGAAATTTATTCACACCAGGATTTGTAGTATTGACCATCATCAAGACCCATAGCTTCTTCAGTAACCATTAATGGACGGAAAGTATCCACCATAACAGCTAATTCCTGAGTTTCTTTATGGCCGATACTGCGTTCCATTGCTCCAGGCGCTGGTCCGTGCGGAATCCCTTTTGGATGTAAAGTAATATGTCCTTGCTCAATATTATTTCGGCTCATAAAATCACCATCTACATAATATAGTACTTCGTCAGAATCTATATTGCTGTGATTATACGGTGCTGGAATTGCTTTTGGATGATAATCGTAAAGTCTTGGGCAGAAAGAACAAACAACAAAAGTTGCCGTTTCAAAAGTCTGGTGTACCGGTGGCGGTTGGTGGACACGCCCCGTTATAGGTTCGAAATTGTGAATGGAGAATCCGTATGGAAAATTGTAACCATCCCAGCCCACAACGTCAAAAGGATGCGTTGCATAAACTACTTCATGCATCATGCCTTCTTTTTTGATTTTAATTAAAAAATCGCCTTTTTCGTCATGCGTTTCAAGTTCGTTTGGCAAAATAAAATCACGCTCACAAAATGGAGAATGCTCTAAATGCTGACCTGATTGATTTTTGTATCGTTTTGGAGTATAAAACGGAGAATACGATTCTACATAAAATAGTCGGTTGTCTTCTGTTTCAAATTCGATTTGATAAATAATACCGCGCGGAACAATCAAATAATCGCCATATTCAAACGGAATATTTCCTAACATTGTTCTTAGTTTTCCTTTTCCTCTGTGGATGAAAAGCATTTCATCGGCATCGGCATTTTTATAGAAATACTTTCGAAGTGATTCTTTCGGCGCGGCCAAACCAATAATACAGTCTTTATTGACTAACATGGCTTTTCGGCTGTCCAAAAAATCATTTTCAGGTTTCAATTCAAAACCTTTAAAAAGTAATGATTTTATATTTTTTCCGATTGCAATTTTGGGTTCAACCGAATACGAGTTTAAAATTTCTTTAACCTGAGTTGGTCTGTGAACATGATAAGACAATGACGAATGTCCATGGAAACCTTCTGTTCCAAATAACTGTTCGTAATAAAATCCGCCGTTTGGTTTTTCGAATTGGGTGTGTCTTTTTTGAGGGAAGTCCCCAAGTTTGTGATATAGTGGCATGGCTTTTTCAATTAGATAATTTGTAAATTAGATAAATCGAAAATTTGAATTATAGAGTCAATAGTCAATTTTAATTGACTAATTTATCTCAATTCGATAGAGCCATTATTCAGGATTTCTCTTGATTAGGAATTGAAGATACTCTAATAAACCTGTCCATTTAGTTTTCATTACAGCAAATATCGTAATTTTTATTAATTAAAATTACAAATTGTATTTTTTTAGCATTAAATTAATTCAGTATGCTTTTTTATTCAGCCAAATATATAGGAAAAATGTTTATTACTAAAATGAAAATCCGATACTAAACCAAGTAAAACTTCGTGACATTTCCGGCGACCAGGATTGTTTAACTTCAATTGGGCCAATAATGGTTTCCAATCCGTAACCTACAGCATAACCTGTGTATTTTGGCATCGAAATCCAATCCACGCCGCTGAAAATATCATTTCCTAAATTGGCAAAATTAGCAGAAAGGTTGATGTGGTTCTTTTTCAGAATCTCATAATCCAAAGTAATTCCCGTTTTGATGAAACTGTTTCCGGCGATACTCAGGAAATCATACCCATAAAAATAATTAAAGTTGTTGATCTTGCTATAACCGTAACCTCCCAAAATATAATCAAAGAATGGGACACTGCTGTTGCCAAAAGTAAAGCCGGCATCGGCATCAATTCTAAAAGTAGCTTTTGGGAAAAGGGTATTCACAAAAGAAACTTCCGCTTTTGCCATCGAAAACGGTTTAAAAGTATTGGTGTAATCTGAAGATGCAAGATAAGTCTGCAAATCTGTAGAGAAATATAATCCGGAACTTGGATAATATTTCTCGTCGAGTGAATCGTATTTCAAATAAGCGAATGCACTAAAATAACTGCTTTTGTCAATGATATTTTCTTCGTTGGCAAGCGTAGGCGAATTGATTTTTAAATACTTGTATTCTAAACCACCGCCCATCAGGAACTTTTGTACAAAAATAGTCTGGAAGTAAGCCTGATTATTCAAATCCATAAAATCAACATTAATCAAATTGACACCTGGATTATCATAAACCAAATTACTTAAACTGGTTGTGACATTTCGATTGAATTGATTCAATCTGGAACGGAAACCAAAACTGATGTTAAATCCATTTTCAACATAATAATTGAAATCGTATCTGAAATTATCTCCTAAAATTATATCCAGAGAAGTGACATCATTTTTTAAGAATGTTTTTTTATGTGTCAAATTTAATAAAATACCACTTTTATAAAGTCCGTCGTAATGAAGTCCCAATTTCAAATATGTCTGTGTTGGATTTTCTCTTAAGACTAAATCCAGATCATCTTTATCACCATTTGGCTGTAAACAATAGGAGATGGCACTAAAGTTCTGAGTGGCATTTAAGTTATTAATTCCAGCTTTTAGATTGTCATAAGTAATGGTGCTTCCCGGTTTAAAACGAAGTTTACCGCGAATGTATTCTTTGGTATAATTATCTAAAAGTGCGGTATTAATTTTTTCGATATGAATTGTATCTGTAGCAACTTTTAATTTTGGCTTTTTGTAAAAAGTGGTTTCGCTAGATAATGTTTTAATTTTTTCATAAACCGCAAAAGCGGCTTCTTCTCCTTTTCGGATGATTTCTTCTCCTTTGTCAAATGAGATTACGCCGTAGTCACGAATGTCAGGTTTAACATAAACATCAGTATCTTTTATTTTACCTTTCATTTTTTCAATAGACTGCAGATTGGTAATCTGAACCAAAATTCGGGTAGCATTTTTCAGGTTTTTTCTCTTCATTAAATCGTCCTGAACATCAACACCAATAATAATATCGGCGCCCATTTTTCGAACTTCATTAATCGGATAATTGTTTACAACACCTCCGTCAACCAATAAATTGCCATCAATTTCTACCGGAGTAAATAGGGAAGGGAAAGCGGCACTCGCCATCATAGCCTGAACCAGATTTCCTTTGTTCAATAAAACTTCTTCGCCCGTTTCTATATTAGTTCCAATACATAAAAAAGGAGTTGGCAATTGATTGAAATCACGAACATGACGAACATTTCGAGTTAGACTGCTCAATAAATTGTAATTGTACATTCCTTTTGAAAGTGCTTCAGGAATGCCGACTCTGAAATTACTAAATGGTAAAACGATGGCATACAATTCGTCATTCTTTTTGCCGTAAAAGTTTTTGGAGGATCGCGGAATATAATCGCTTATTAATTCGTCGAAATTGGTTTTTTTGAAGATAGAATCAATTTGTGAGGCATTATAACCAGAAGCATATAATCCGCCAATTACAGAACCCATACTGGTTCCGCCAATATAATCGATTTTGATTCCCGCTTCTTCTAAAACTTTAAGAACTCCGATATGTGCAAAACCTTTGGCACCGCCACCGCTCAAAACCAATCCGATTTTAGGTCTTTTTACACTGTCTTTTTTTATTTCTTGTGAGAATGTTTTTTGTGAAAAAAGAACCAACAAGACAAATATCATAGACACCACTTTCCAAATTGAATTGGAAAGAAGTTCTTTTGATGAGATATTTAAAATGGAAAACTGATTCGGGCGCATAAAAATTTGCAAGTTAGTTTTGTAAAAGTCGGCAATTTTTTTTGGTTTATTCTTAATCCGATAGTGTTTGTGCTAGTATTAACTTTTTGTTCTTGTCATATTTCCAGAAATCGGTATGAAATTTTGCGCCACCTCTGCAACTCGATGTTAGGATTTTTTTGCTTTTGTCTACTTTTATATCACAAAACATATCGCATTGTGGATTAAAGTTGGATGGAAATTTTAAACTCTCAAATTGTTTGTTCTTAGGATTAAAGATGAAAATCTGATAAATGGTATAAACTCCCATTCCGTCATCGGTATGATAGACTGCAAAATCGGTAAAACCATCAAAATTATAATCGTTTATTTCTAAATGGGATGGTTTGTCGGTTATAGAAGCTTCTAGATTATTGATAAGTTGTACTTGTTTGGTTTTGGAATTTTTGATTTTTAAAGTTTCAAAACCATCTACAAAACTTACTTTGAATTCACTTTTATCTTTTTGCATAACAGATATTTCATTTTGACTATAAGATATAGAAAAGCAGAAAAGCAGACTAATATGTAAAAAGTGTTTTTTCAAAATGAATTAATTCTCTTTAGGATGATAAAATTCGACAATTTTTTTGGCTTTAGAAGCACCTATAACAGCTGCAATTTCTTTTTCTTCTGCCAATTTTAATCTTTTAACACTTTTGAAATGTTGTATTAACGTTGTCATTGTTTTTTCTCCAATTCCAGGTATACTTTCGACAGAAGAATTCAATGCGGCTTTGCTTCGTTTGTCTCTGTGAAAAGTGATTCCGAATCGGTGTGCTTCGTTTCGCAGTTGCTGAATTACTTTTAAAGTTTCCGATTTTTTATCCAAATAAAGCGGAATAGAATCGCCCGGATAAAAAAGTTCTTCCAAACGTTTTGCAATTCCGATTATGGCAATTTTACCTCGTAAACCTAATTCATCAATACTTTTTAATGCCGAAGAAAGTTGTCCTTTTCCACCGTCAATAATGATTAACTGCGGAAGCGGTTCGTTTTCGTCTAATAATCTTTTGTAACGGCGGTACACAATTTCGGTCATCGAAGCAAAATCGTCTGGGCCTTCAACGGTTTTGACATTAAAATGGCGGTAATCTTTTTTACTTGGTTTTCCGTCTTTAAATACGACACAGGCCGCAACTGGATTTGTTCCCTGAATATTCGAGTTATCAAAACATTCGATATGTCTTGGCTCAACAGGAAGACGTAAATCTTTCTGCATTTGTGCCATAATTCTATTTACGTGACGATCAGGATCTACAATTTGCAATTGTTTCAATTGCTCGATACGATAGAATTTAGCATTTCGAATCGATAAATCTAAAATTTGCTTTTTGTCACCAAGCTGCGGAACGGTTACTTTTATGTTTTCGCCTAAATCCAATTCGAAAGGAACAATAATTTCTTTTGATAACAACTGAAAACGTTCACGCAATTCTACAATCGCTAGTTCTAATAATTCTTCGTCAGATTCGTCCAGTTTTTTCTTGATATCTAAAGTATGCGAACGAATAATCGAACCATGCGAAATCTGCAGGAAATTGACATAAGCGGCACTTTCGTCAGAGACAATCGAGAAAACATCAATATTGGTAATCTTCGGATTGATGATTGTAGATCGGGATTGATAATTTTCTAAAACTTCAATCTTCTCTTTTATTTTCTGTGCTTCTTCAAACTGAAGATTCTGCGCATAAGTATTCATTAATTTCTTGAAATCCTTTAAACTTTCTTTGAAGTTTCCTTTCAGGATTTCGCGAATAGCATTGACTTCTCTTTGATATTCTTCCAAAGATTCCAAACCTTCGCAAGGCCCTTTGCAATTGCCAATATGATATTCCAGACAAACTTTGAATTTACCGGAATTAATATTCGATTCGCTCAAATCGTAATTGCAGGTGCGAAGCGGATACAATTCTTTAATCAGATCCAAAATAGTATGTACCATTTTGAAATTGGTGTAAGGTCCAAAATACTCCGAGCCGTCTTTAACCATTCTTCTCGTTAAAAATATTCTCGAAAAAGGTTCTTTTTTGATACAAATCCACGGATAACTTTTGTCATCACGAAGCAGTACATTATATCTTGGCTGAAGTGTTTTTATTAAATTGTTTTCCAATAAAAGCGCATCGGTTTCGGTTGGAACTACAATGTGTTTTATGGTCACGATTTTTTTGACCAAAACATTGGTTTTGGCCGTATCGTGAATTTTATTGAAATAGGAAGAAACCCTTTTTTTTAAATTTTTGGCTTTACCAACATACAGGATTTTCCCATCTTTATCATAATATTGATAAACGCCGGGATTATCTGGCAAAGTTAAAATTTGAAGATCTAAGGCTGGTTTTTGCATTCTTTTTTGTGTCTGAAGATATCCGAAAAGCCTTTTTCAAAAACCATTCCGATTTGAAAATGAAGCTTAACATTGAATTAGTTTCAAATTTACAAAATCAAAAGAATAATTTCTATATTTAGATTTTATAATTCTACATGAAAAATAGTGCTCCATTAGTTATTTTTGGCGAATCGATTTTGCCGGGAGAACATAGAACGATAAACGTCGAAATTGCTCGGCTTCATACTACAACAAAACTAAATATTCCTGTTATTGTCCGTCGTTCCAAACATGAAGGCCCTGTTGTTTTATTTTCTGCAGGAATTCACGGAGACGAAATCAATGGTGTTGAAATCGTTCGTCAGATCATCAGTAAAAAAATTAACAGACCTTCACGCGGTACCATTATTTGTATTCCGGTGATCAATATGTACGGTTTTGTCAATAAATCAAGAGAATTTCCGGACGGTCGGGATTTAAACCGTGTTTTCCCTGGAAGTAAAAAAGGTTCTTTGGCCAGTCGATTTGCTTATCATATTGTCGAAGAAATTCTGCCGATTTTAGATTATGCAGTCGATTTTCATGCAGGAGGAGCAAGCCGTTTCAATGCGCCTCAGATTAGAATCACCGAAAACAATGCTGATCTGAAAGTTCTGGCCGATGTTTTTAATGCGCCATTTACTTTGTATTCTAAAAATATAAATGGTTCTTTTAGAAAAACTTCTGAAAACGCCAATGTAAAAATGCTTCTTTTTGAAGGCGGAAAATCGTTAGATATCAATAACGAAATTGCCAATCAGGGTGTTTTAGGAACCAAACGTTTACTTCATTATTTGCAAATGTTGGATTCCAAACAAATTGCTGAGCCGGCATTGACACCATCGATTTATATCAAACAATCGGTTTGGCTTCGTGCGAAATGTTCTGGTTTGTTGCATGATTTTAATTTGGTCGGGAAATTTGTAACCAAAGGCACTATCTTAGCGATTATTACAGATCCGTTTGGGAAATTTGAACAAAAAGTCAAAGCACCTCACGATGGTTATGTAATTAATGCGAATCATTCGCCGATAGTTTACGAAGGCGATGCTATTTATCATTTATCTAAAACCCCCGACAATGCCGACGAGTAAAAAAGAACTCCGAATCCAATATAAAAATCTACGTAAGGCACTTTCTTTTGATGAAATAGAAGAAAAAAGTCTGGCGATTGCCAATCAATTAATCCAAATGCCAATTTGGGATAAAATTTATTATCATGTTTTTCTTCCAATAGAAGAACATAAAGAAATAAATACCGAATTTGTTCTGCACTTACTTTCGGGAAAAGACAAAGAAATCCTGTTCTCAAAAAGTGATTTTGAAAGTAGAAAAATGACTCATTTTCTTCTAACAGATAATACTAAAATCAAAAAGAATGAATATAATATTCCTGAACCTGTTGACGGAATCGAAGTACCTTCTTCTAAAGTGGAAGTAGTTTTTGTACCGCTTTTGGCTTACGATGTTTTAGGAAACCGAATTGGTTACGGAAAAGGGTTTTATGATAAATTCCTTTCGGAGTGCAAACCGGAAGCCATCAAAATCGGACTTTCATTTTTTGAACCCGTAAACCAGATTGATGATGTTTTTGAATCGGATATCAAACTGGATTTCTGTGTTACGCCTGAGAAAGTTTATCAGTTTTAGTTTTACGAATTATTGTTGCCACAGATTAAAATGATTAAATGGATTAATCTTTTGAAATCCTTTAATCTGTGGCAAAAAAATATTTATTCCAGCGCTTAACACAATCGTTGTCGATATGCTGAACCTAGACGCACTGCGGTGCGTCTCTACAATTCTGTGTGGAAAAGGAAATCAAAATATTTTTAGAAAAAAAATCTTTTTAATCCTTTAATCTGTGGCAAAAAATATTTATTCCAGCGCTTAACACAATTGTTGTCGATATGCTGAACATAGACGCACTGCGGTGCGTCTCTACAATTCTGTGTGGAAAAGGAAATCAAAATATTTTTATAAAAAATTCTTTTTAATCCTTTAATCTGTGGCAAAAAAATATTCATTCCAGTGCTTAACACAATCGTTGTCGATATGCTTGAAGTACATACACTGTGGTATGTCTTTACAGTTCTTGTGTGGGAAAAAATGTTTTTTGCATAGGATTCTCCAAAAAATTCCGAAACGATTTTGCTTACCCGAAAATTACAAATAATCGTTTCTAGATATTCAGAATGCTAGCTTTTATTGAATGGTTGATGCTGTATTAATACTAAATTCCAAAAAATAAAAATTCCAAATCCCAACTTTAAAATTGGAATTTGGAATTTTTTATTTGAATCTTTTTAAAATTTATTTTACTTCTTTTATGGTTGAAGATTCGATCCAGCCTTGGGTTCCATCTGTTAATTCGACTTTTTTCCAGTCAGCTGTGGTTTCTAAAACGTAAACTTTTGCTCCTTCATGTAAAAGGATAATACCATTTGCAGATTTTTGAGGTTTCGCACGAACCTGGCTCATTTCAGAAAAAACAATAGCAACACGATCGTTATCAAAATGACGTTTTTCAGCTACAGCAGCCGATATGCTTAAAGCAAAAGCAATCAGAAAAATAAACATTCCAACGAAATAAATTCTTTTTGCAATGGTTGCTTTTGAAAAGTAATAACCAATGAAACTTAGTAAAAAGACAAATCCAATTGCAACAGCTATTTTGGCCCACATATTATAATCAAAAATAGAAGTAAAGTTCTGAATCAATTTGGCAAAACCAACTTTTGGAACTTCTTTAATCTCATCGATTGTCAGCTTTTTGGCAAACTTTAAATTGTTTAAAGTTTCAGGATCATTTGGTTTTAAAACCAATGCTTTTTCATAATTGTAAATCGAAGGCGCAACCTGATTTAGTTTATAATAGCAGTTTCCAAGATTAAAATACAATTCAGCAGATTGTAATTTATCTTCTTTTACTATGTTTTCATAAACCTGTACAGCTTCTTTGTATTGTCCCTTTTGGTACAAAGCATTTCCTGCTTCAAAGCGTCCTTGCGCAAAGAAAATCTGAGAAATTAATAAAAAGAGATATAGTATATTTTTCATTTTATTTCTATAAACCTAACAGGTTTTTAAAACCTGTTAGGTTTGCTTTTTAAGTTAAAACTAAACAATCTGTTTTTCTAGTTCAGAAATAATCAACACCGCTTTGTTATAATCCTGTTGAATTGAAGCGCTTGATGCCGGAGCATAACGTGCAAATTCACAGTTTTCAGTTAAGTCAATAAAATTCTGAACTGTTTCTGCATTGGCGTTTCTGGACAATAACAATTCTCTGATATTATCTTTACTCATTTCAGAAGTTTCTATATGCAATTTCGCTTTTAAGAAATTATGCATTGCTTTTTCTAGTGCGATATAGAAAGGTTCTTTATTATTAAGATGTTTTTTCGCCTGTGACAGATATTTTTTAGCCAGTTTATTGTTCATTCTAATTCTGTTTCCGGTAACATCACTGTCCATAGCCTCTTTTTTCTTCTTAGCTAAAATAATCAGCGGAATAATGATGAAAGGAGCAAATAATAAACCTAAATATAAATCTGAGCCGTAAAACTCTTTTTTAGCAATAGACGCTAAAACTGTCTTAGATTTGATGTTTACAAAATGATCCGTTTGAGCAGTAGCATTTTTAGAAGGCGCTCCTGTATTCGCTTCAGCAGGTGTTGGTCCGTCCAGAACATCAATCATAATTTCTTTTGAAGTGATGGTTTTATAAGTACCGGAACTCAAATCAAAATACGAGAACTGCATTGGTTTAATGGCATATTTTCCTCTGTATTGAGGAACAATAGTATATTTGTCTGAAATTCTCCCAGACATTCCGGCCAACGAAGTGGTTACACTTTCGTCATGAACAGGATCGTACATTTCCAATGCATTCGGTACAACAGGTTTTGGAAGCGTAAATAACTTCATATTTCCAGTTCCCTGTGCGCTTACAATTAAGTCAAGCCCTTCACCATTTTTAAGTGTTGTTTTTGAAGGAGTAACCGTAAAGTTCAGCTTACCAACAGCACCTGTAAAACTTTCTGGTTTACCTGCCTCAGGTAATGGCTTTACATTGATTGTTTTGGCTCCGGCAGAAACTACTCTGTTGTCATCTATTGGAATTACCTGGCCAAACATATTTATTTTACCAGAAGCTACTTGTATCCCAATGTCTAACGAAAGGGGCTCTATAGTTAGTTTTCCTGATTTTTGAGGATATAAAATAGTTTTCTTTAAAATAACATAATAACATCTTTGTCCCTGAAAAGAACCCTCTTCAATTGCCAGTTGCTTAATATCAATATTTTGATTCCAGAAATCATTGTATTTTGGTTTAGCCAATTCTTTAAAACCGGTAACGCCAATGTTGTTGAAATACAATTTGTAAACTGCCGTAATCGGTTCATTTAAATACGGGTTTGTTTTTGAAATTTCTGCAACCAAAGTCAATAGTTCATTTGGTGATCCCGGAGGTCTGTCAGATGGATCTCTCTCTTGCGCTACAGCATTTGTAACAGTAACTTTTATTGGAGAAGTTTTATAAACTTGTCCGTTGTATTCTATTGCAGCCGGTTTGATAAGAAGCGCTCCTTTTCTTTCAGGTTGTATGATATAAGAATAAATTTTTTGAAAAGAACTTCTTCCGTTTATCCACGACTGGCTGATTTGCTGACTTGGTCCTGCAACAAGTCTGAATCCTTCAAAAGCAGGTTGCTCGAAGTTATCTCCGTCAACATTCATGATGAAGTCTATACGGAGTCTTTCGTTCAGTCCAAGTGTATTTTTGCTGACTTTGGCTTCAAATTGCACCTGAGCCATAAGTCCTTGAAAAGTGAGTAGAAATAGAATTAAATATCTTTTCATTACTTGTTTTAATCGTTGTTTGTTTAACTGTTTAATCGTTTAACCGTTTTGTGATATAACAAATAAACGATTAAACGATTCAACTTATTTTACCAGTCTTTTTCTGTTTTCTTTGGGTTACCTTTTACTTTTTGAGCGTTAACTTTATCCTGAATTTTCTTTTCTTCGTTGTTTACCGCATCTAACAAATTCTGAACTCGCTCTTTAGATATTCCGCCTGGCTGTGGTTTTGGCTGTCCCTGATTGTCTGACTTGTCGTCTTTCTTAGGGTCATTTTTGCCATCTTTTTTGTCTTTATCCTGATCGCCTTTGTCGTCTTTTTTATCCTTGTCTTTGTTCTGATCTTTATTTTTGTCCTTGTCTTTATCTTTATTTTTATCCTTGTTTTTGTCCTTATCCTTATTCTTGTCTTTGTTCTGATCGTTTTTCGGCGGATTCTCTTTTAGTTTCTGTTTTGCGTAAGCATAATTATAGCGCGTTTCATCATCAGTTGGATCATTACGTAAGGCTTGTTTGTAAGCTTCTACTGCCTGTGTGTAATCTTTCTCTTTCATGAAAGTATTTCCAAGGTTGTGAAAAGCTTTATGTTTTTCAGGTCGCGTTTTGGCATTTTTTATGGCTTTCGCGTAAGCGTATTTAGCCTCAGAAATCTGATTTTGTCTATAAATAGTGTTTCCTAAATTATATGGTGCTGTTGATTTTTTAGGAAATTTTGATTCCGAAATTCTATAATTTGCCTCAGCATCAACAAATTTATTCTGTTTATATTCTTCATTCCCAACAGGCAATGATTTGTCTTTTTCTTGTGCAGAAACTGCAAAAGAAACGGTTAGTAAAATATAAAGAAGTAAATTTTTCATTCTTAGTTTTTATTTTTTTGCCACGAATTTCACCAATTGGCACTAATTAATTCTGTTTTTTCCTAATTTGAATTTCACAAATGATCAATTTGTTTTCGTGTAAATTCGAGTAATTAGTGGCTGACTTTTTTATTTCTTTTCATTAAATAAATCCAACTCTTTGATCCAGTTTGTTTTTCTTTCCAACAAGAAAATATCAAGGAAAAGCAGTAAAAATGCAAATCCGATAAACCACTGAAATTGCGATTGGAATTCTGCCATTTGCGTAGCTTCAAATTCTGTTTTCTGAATATTGTTCAAAGCGTTTTTTACATATTCTAAAACTTCTTTTGTGCTTCCGCCATAAACATAACCACCTTTAGTTGCTTTTGCAATTGTTTTTAAACCTTCCTGATTTAGTTTTGTGATTACTGTTTCTCCGTTTTGATCTTTTTGATATCCTCTTACTACACCATTTTCTTTTAACGGAATTGTTCCTCCTTTTTCTGTTCCAACACCAATGGTTATGATTTTCATTCCTATTTTGTTGGCTTCTTCTGCAGCTGCAGTTGCGCCTTCAGAATGATCTTCTCCATCAGAAATCAGGATTAATAATTTGCTCGTTTTGCTTTTTTCATCAAAATAAGTAGCAGATAATCGAATCGCTTCATCTAGAGAAGTTCCTTGAGATGAAACCATATCTGGGCTCATGCTCTGCAAAAACATTTTAGCAACACTGTAATCTGATGTTATCGGTAAAACTGGGAAAGCACTTCCGGCATAAGCCACAATTCCAATTCGGTCACTTCCTAAATTGTTGATGATCTGCGAAACCAATTGTTTACTTTTATCCAAACGACTAGGCACAACATCTTCGGCAAGCATACTTTTTGAAACGTCGACAGCAAAAACAATATCAATACCTTCTCGTTTTACGGTTTCCATTTTAGTTCCAATCTTCGGATTTACTAAACCAATAATTAAGCAGGTAAGTGCCAGAAGAATTACAACAATTTTTAAAACAGGTTTAAAAACCGATTTCTCCGGACTCAGTCTTTTTACCATTTCCAAATCCCCAAACTCCAGCTGTTTTCTTCTTTTCCAATACATATTGAAAAGGAAAACACACACCACAATTGGGATTAGTATTAAGAGATATAAATATTTTTTTTCGTCTAATTCCATTTTAAATTTTAGATTTCTGAATTTAGATTTTAGATTTTTTTTAATCTAAAATTAAATGAAGCTTCTGTAAACTGTATTTCTTAAACCCACTTCAAGCAATAATAAAAAGCCTGCAAATAAAACAAAAGCTCTGTATTTTTCATCATAATCATAGAACTTCAATTCCTGAATTTCAGTGGTTTCCAATTTGTTGATTGCGTTGTATATTTCTGCTAATTTATCGTTGCTGGTTGCTCTAAAATAGGTTCCATCTGTTTTGCGGGCAATATTTTTCATCAACTTTTCGTCGATTTCCACTTTCTGCATTTTGAATAAGAAACCTCCGTTTGGTGCATAAGCGTATGGAGATTCTGCCATTCCGTTTGTACCAAGACCAATCGTATATACTTTTATTCCGTATTGTTTCGCAATGTCTGCGGCAGTTTCCGGTTCAATAAAACCTGCATTGTTAACACCATCAGTAAGAAGGATGATAACACGGCTTTTTGCCTTACTGTCTTTTAAACGGTTAACAGCAGTTGCCAGTCCCATTCCAATTCCGGTTCCGTCCTGAAGAACGGTGTCGTATTTAATGCCTTTTATGGCTTCCAAAATGATTGCTTTATCACTTGTAACCGGAGTTTTAGTGTAAGCTTCAGAAGCGTATAAAACCAATCCGATTCTATCATTTGGTCGTTCTTCAACGAAATCTGCAGCAACTCTTTTTAAAGCTTCCATACGGTTTGGCTTTAAATCTTTTGCCAACATAGATCCGGAAACGTCAATTGCCATTACAATATCAATTCCTTTTGTTGTTTTAGTCTGGTTGCTAATGTCTACTGTTCTTGGTCGCGCCAATGCTATAATCAAAGAACATAAAGCCAAAATTCTGAAAACGTATAGAGCAGGTTTGAATTTTGTCCAAAACGATTCGCTGTTTTGAAATCCCGCCGTTGAACTCATTTTTAAGGTAGCCGATTGCTGGTTGCGTTTCCAGAAAAACCAGATTATTGCAATCGGAATTAATAGAAACAACCAAAGAAATTCTGGATTTAAAAAACTGAAATTACCCATTAGTTGTTTGCTCTTTGAAGTTCAACAGAATTTAAGATTCGAGTTGTAATCTCGTTTGCATATGTATCGCCTTCTTCATGTAAAATCAAAATTTGTTGTAACCCCTGATCTTGTTTGAAAAGCAACAATTCATAATATGCTTTTGTACTTGTTTTGGTTGCCGGATTCAGGATTGACATGGTTCCGTAACCTTTAACTCCCTGAATACCTTCATTAGTCTGAAAATCTTCTTGTTTTACAATAATATTTTGTGCTCCCTGAGCTTCCATTACTTTTAAAGATCCTTCAAGGGCTTTTGCCAAATCAATATCGGTTGGCTGTTTAAATTTGGCCGTAGAAACTGTTACATAGAAATTGTCAATCATGCTTCCGTAAACAAAAAGCTGCATTTCTTTGATTAATGCCATAGTTTCTTTTGGAAGGACTTTTTCAGTATCCATTCTTTTTAAAACCTTTGGAGTTTCAATCAAAACAGCAGGACTTCCGTAGGCACTTTTTACCCATTCGCCTTCTAATAATTCTTTAGAAGGATGACCAATTAAATTGTCTTTTACGTAATTGAATCCTTTTGTAACTACAAAATAAGTTGTAGTTATAAACAACAATAAGATTACAGCAGCAATGGAATAACCAATTCTGGCATTGCGTTTTTTTCGAAGCTGTTCTTTAATTTGTTTTTGTCTTTGTGCTTCATTCAATAATTGATCTTCGATATCTTCTGGTACTTCTGTCGGAATCGCATTGTCAAGCGTTAAAATGACTTTTTGGATTTTATTTCTGTCGTCAGTAATCTCGAAATCAAGCGGTTTTGATTTCGCAAATTTTACCAAATCGGCTTGACGTAAAACGCGTTCTAAATTCTCAACTGTTTCTGGAGTCAGCGTCATTTTCTTTTTGGTAGAAGCCTCTCTAATTGCGGTAATTAATTCAGAAGTTGTACTTTCCATTGCCGGAATATGAATGGCTTCTTCAATATAGTTACGAGCAATATCAGTCAGTTCACTGTAATATTCTTTGATTTCACCTTTTTGAACTAGTTCTTTTTTCTCTAAGTTATTTAATAAACTTGTCGCTTTTTCGATAGGTGTTTTATAAACTTCTTCTTCAATCTTTTTCAGCTGACGTTTTTTAACGTACCAGTAAACGAAAGCTCCAATTCCGATAATAACTAAAGCAATTAAAACATAAATCCACCAGTTACCCATTCCTTCATCAACAGAAGAAATGTCTTTGATATCATACATTTTTTGCTGTAAAGTGTCCACTTTTACATTCGCAACTTCCACTTTAATAGAATCAGAAAAGAAAGGTTTTTTGTCAATTAAGATTTTGACACTAGGAATTGTATAACGACCGGAATCAAACTGCGTTAAACCATATTTTTTTATAAGTTCATAATTAGTAGCATCTTTCTTAACCGTATCAATTGGATAAGACTGAATTACTTCTAACGGACCAATATTTTTAAGTTTTGGGAATTCAACTTTTGCTGTCGAACTCACAATTGTTTTAAGTGTCAGTTTGAACTCAGCACCAATTTTATTTTTTGTGGTATCAATGCTTGTTTCTACTGTTTTTTGCTGTGCAAAAATCATAGTAGAAAAGAGAAATAAAAATATATAAAGTTTAAATTTCATTTGATTTGAATTTCAGATTTTAGTCTAAAATGAAAGCTTAAAAATGAATTGGAATGATGCAGATTTAAGCGGATTTATATTTTTTAATTTTTGCAGTATTTTAAATAATCTAAAGTCTAAATCTGCAATCTAAAATTATTTTATCTTGATTTAAAATAGCCTAATAGTTTAGTAACGTAATTTTCGTCTACTCTGGTATTTACAATTCCTGCTCCAGATTTACGGAAAGTATCTTTAAAGTAATTCAACTTTTCCTGATAATGTTTCTCGTAATTCATTCGAACTGTTTTCGAACTTGTGTCAACCAACTGTATTTTACCTGTTTCGGCATCCAGCATCGTTACCATTCCTAAATTTGGAATTTTTTCTTCGCGGATATCGTACACACGAACACCGGTAATGTCATGTTTTTTAGAAGCAATTTTTAAAGTATGCTCATAAGAATCAGACATAAAATCGGAAATCATAAAAATGATTGCTTTCTTTTTTTGAGTTCCTGACAGGAATTTCAAAGCCTGAGCAATATCTGTTTTATGACTTTTAGGTTCAAATTCGATCAATTCACGAATGATGCGAAGCACGTGTGAACGTCCTTTCTTAGGCGGAATATATAATTCTACAGTATCAGAAAATAAGATTAAACCAATTTTGTCATTGTTTTGTGTAGCCGAAAAAGCCATCGTTGCCGCAATTTCAGTCACGATGTCTTTTTTAAATTGATTTTTAGAACCAAAGGATTCAGAACCCGAAATATCGACCATTAAAACCATGGTCAATTCGCGTTCTTCTTCAAAAACTTTAACGTGAGCTTCGTTGTAGCGTGCGGTTACATTCCAATCGATGTTACGAATATCATCTCCGTATTGGTATTGACGCACCTCGCTAAACGTCATTCCTCGTCCTTTAAATGAAGAGTGGTATTCTCCCGAAAAGATATGATTACTCAGTCTTTTCGTTTTGATTTCTATTTTCCGTACTTTTTTTAAAAGCTCTTTTGTATCCATTTTTTTGAGTGTTCAGTGATCGGTTAGAAAGTGATCCGTTAAATCTAAATTCCAACAGGTCTTTCTGTCTTTATTAGTGTTCAGTTAAAAAGTATTTAGTATGGAACTGAATACTAAAAATCTGAACACTGAGCACTTTTTTTAAGGTACCTCAATCTCGTTAACGATTTTGTTGATAATGTCTACAGAAGTAATGTTCTCTGCTTCTGCTTCGTAAGTAATTCCAACTCTGTGACGTAATACATCGTGAACAACAGCACGAACGTCTTCAGGAATTACATAACCACGGCGTTTGATGAAAGCATAACATTTAGCAGCATTAGCCAGGTTGATACTTCCACGAGGAGAAGCTCCAAAACTGATAAGCGGTTTTAAATCGGCTAATTTGTATTTTTCCGGATAACGAGTAGCAAAAATGATATCCAGGATATATTTTTCGATTTTTTCATCCATATAAACTTCACGAACCGCTTCCTGCGCACGTAAAATTTGATCCACAGAAACTACAGGATTTACTTTTTCATAAGTTCCTTTTAAGTTCTGACGGATTACAAAACGCTCTTCGTCAATTTTTGGATAATCAATAACAGTTTTTAGCATGAAACGGTCAACCTGCGCTTCAGGAAGTGCATAAGTACCTTCTTGTTCAACAGGGTTTTGAGTTGCTAATACTAAAAACGGACGATCTAATTTGAAAGTAGAGTCACCAATTGTAACTTGTTTTTCCTGCATCGCCTCTAAAAGTGCTGACTGAACCTTAGCAGGAGCACGGTTAATCTCATCGGCAAGTACGAAATTGGCGAAAATTGGTCCCTTTTTAATAGAGAACTCATTTGCTTTAATGTTGTAAATCATGGTTCCGATAACATCGGCAGGTAATAAATCCGGTGTAAACTGGATACGGCTGAAAGATCCTTGAACCGCTTGTGAAAGCGTATTAATAGCCAAAGTTTTTGCAAGACCCGGAACTCCTTCCAATAAAATATGCCCTTGTCCAAGTAATCCGATTAATAGACGCTCGACCATATGTTTCTGACCCACAATAACTTTGTTCATTTCCATTGTAAGAAGGTCTATAAAAGCACTTTCTCTTTCAATTTTTTCATTTATCGCTCTAATGTCTAAAGTCGTTGTATTTTCTTCCATATAAATATTTTTAAAACCTTGATTTTAACGCCTAATTTTTGAGAGTGCAAATTGAATATTTTTTAAGAAGTAAGATGTTAAAGAATGGTTAAAACTTCGACCAATGACCTAATTTTAAGGACTAATTGTGAATCTATTTTTATATTTTTAAGAACTTTGATGATTATGTTTTATTAAAGCATAATTATTACCAAAAATAACGCATAACAATTATGAGCAAAACAGTCTTATCGCCTATAATTTCGGGCACTATGAATTGGGGAGTTTGGGATAAAAACCTTACAACCAAAGAAATGGAAAACATGATACAAGTGAGTATCGAAAACAAAATTACGACTTTTGATCACGCGGATATTTACGGTTCGTACACGACCGAAGCCGATTTTGGAAAAGCCTTTCACGCCAGTAAAATTGATCGTGAAAAATTACAATTAATTACAAAGTGCGGTATTCAGATGATTGCTGATAAACGCCCGGAAAACAAAATCAAACATTATGATTATTCTAAAGATTATATCATTAAATCTGTAGAAGGATCTTTGAAAAATTTAAAGACTGATTATGTTGACGTTTTCTTGCTTCACAGACCAAGCCCGTTAATGCAGGCTGATGAAATCGCAGAAGCAGTGGAGAAATTAAAAGGAGAAGGAAAAATTATTGATTTTGGTCTTTCAAATTTTACAAGTTCACAAACAGAATTAATCCGTCAGAAAACAGAAGTGAGTTACAATCAGGTTCAGTTTTCAGCTACGCACTACGAAGCAATGACTGACGGAAGTTTAGATTATATGCAGACTAATGGAATTCGTCCTTTATCATGGAATCCGCTTGGAACTGTTTTTAGAGAAGATACAAAACAAACGCGTCGTTTGAAAAAACTGTTCTCCACTTTATTGGAAAAATATCACTTAGGTGCTGATACACTTTTATTGTCATGGATTTTAAAACATCCGGCAAAAATAATTCCAATTGCCGGAACTGTAAATATCGCCAGAATTCAATCTTTGTCAAAAGCAATTGAATTGGATATGGATACAGAAGACTGGTTCGCCATCTGGACAGAAAGTATGGGCGACGATGTGCCTTAATATTTAGTGTTCAGAGTTCAGATTTTTAGTGTTCAGCTAAACGTAATTCAAAATAGTTGCCACAGATTAAAAGGATTTTCACAGATTTAGAAATCATTTAAATCTTTTTAATCTGTGGCAAAATGAAAAAACTTACAATGAAAAAAACAGTTTTAATTACTGGTGCCACAAGCGGAATTGGAAAAGCAACTGCGCAGATTCTGGCAAAAAACAATTATAAAGTGATTCTTTGCGGAAGACGTAAAGATCGATTGGAAGAACTTCAAAAAGAACTATCTGCTTTTACAGAAGTTCATTCTTTAGCATTTGATGTTCGCGATAAAAAAGATGTTCTGGAAAAAATAAGTTCTTTGCCAAACGATTTTTCGACAATTGATGTTTTAATCAATAATGCAGGAAATGCCCACGGTTTAGATCCAATTCAAAACGGAGATTTAGACGATTGGGATGCTATGATGGATATTAATGTAAAAGGACTTCTGTATGTTTCAAAAGCGATAATTCCGCAGATGGTTGAAAGACAATCGGGACATATTATCAATATTGGTTCAACTGCTGCAAAAGAAGTTTATCCAAATGGGAATGTATATTGCGGTTCTAAACATGCGGTGGATGCTATTACGACAGGAATGCGAATCGATTTAAATCCGTTTGGAATTAGAGTTGGCGGAATTCATCCGGGATTGGTGGCAACGGAGTTCAGCGAAGTCCGTTTTAAAGGCGATGCCGAAAGAGCAGCAAATGTTTACAAAGGATTTGATCCGTTGCAGGCAGAAGATATTGCGGATATTATTCATTTCGTGATTTCAAGACCTTATCATGTAAATATTGCCGATTTGGTTGTGATGAGTACAGCGCAAGCTTCTTCCACAATTGTGAAGAAAAATATTTAAATAAAATCGAATGTAGAGACGCACAGTAGTGCGTCTTTTTTTTAATTTTAAGTTTTAATAAATTAAATTAGTGCGAATTAGTGCAATTCGTGGCAAAATAAAATCGACATGATTAATAAGCGCCTTTTGATAAAGAATTTACTCGCTCATAATGACGAAAGCAGTTTTTATGATAAAAAAAGGCAGTTGAATCTTCATTCCCGAGAAGGAAAAGGTAAGTTTTTGAAACACATTTGTGCTTTGTCAAACTCAAATCCAAACAATAATTCTTATATCGTAGTTGGAGTAGAAGATCAGGATAATGAAATTGTAGGCGATGATTTCTTCGACGACAGCCGAATTCAGAATCTGGTCAATGCTTTTTTGGAAAATCCTCCAAAAATCCAATACGAAAATGTCCCTTTTCCAAATCTTCCAAAAGACAAAGTAATCGGTTTGGTTACTATTAAACCTAAAAGTAAAATCTCGTATTTTAAAAAAGGAATTCATACTATTTTAGCGAATAGTGTTTTTATTAGGCGTGGCAGTAATTCAATTCCTTTGGAAGAACACGAGGAAATTGAAAAAAATAATCAGAATACAGAAACGGTTATTGGAATCGAAAACAGTTCTCGAAACAGTATTCAATATACTCTAGACGGTGTTATTGATTTTATGAATTTCAGACATAAAGATATGTCGCCAAAATATCGTGTTTTCAAAGAATTGTTTGTTATTTGCTGGGCAGGAGTTCCGAAAAAATTACGTGATAAAACCTACTTGTCGCGAGTTGATATTGAACTGATAAATGAACAAATCAAGCTTTTTTATTCTGCACAGGATGTTGTGACTATTTTTTATAATGATGATAGTTTTACCATTACAGAATATGTGCCTTTGGGGCTAAATGATAAAACAAGTTATTATCCTTTAGAAGAGCAAACGATTCATTTCTTTGATAATGGTTATTATAAAATAGATCGTCAGATGCTTTTTCATCCACCGGAGTTCAACCGAAAAATGTTGTATCATATTTATAATTCAAATATGGCTTTATTGGGTAAACTCCAGAAAGAAATCACATTGTCTGATCGCGAAATGAAAGATTTAGAAAATCTGCCTTCTACTTTTATGATTTGTTATTTGAATGGTTTTGAAGATGCGAGACAAAAATTAATTGATGCTAAATTATTGCTGAAGCCTTACAAACAGGTTTATTCTTCGTTTAAGGAAGCTTTAAGGGTTTTACGAAAGATGAAATATGATGTTCAGTGATAAAGGTTCTAAGGTCCTGAGATGCTAAGATTCTAAGTTTTTTTGTAGAGACGCACTGCAGTGCGTCTAATGCGTAACGAAATTTGTCTTTCCTAAAATATTTATTGAAAATTCAAATATTTCTTTATTTCATCATAAGAAAATATAAGCTCTTTTGGGCCGTCTGCATAAGATGCGGCTTCATAGGAGTTGTAATACAAAAGTAAACCTGCAGAAGTATAAAAGATATTCTGTGGTAATTGGAATTTATCATTTTCAAACATTAAACCTGTCGCATTGATATTGGCTTTTTCGGGAATTTTATATTTGGCACGGAATGTCTTTTCGGCGAAAGCCTTAAACTCTTTTTCGTTTTTAAATAACTGGCTGTTAAAAATAGCTTTTCCGGTTTTCGGATTAAATAATAAAGAGCGATAACCCTGATAACCATGAGCACCTCCTGTAAAAGTATAATGATCAATTTTTAGGTTTAAAATCTGTTCCGATTGAAATTCTATATTCCCAATTATTTTGGCTTCCCAGCCAAAAGTATCTTCCGGGAATTTCTGGTGCATTTCTTCATAAGAAGTAATAAAAGATTTGGCCAATGCTTTATAGTCATCAACTTTTACGGAATCTTCTTCAAAAAATACAATCTCTTTAATAACAGCAAAAACTCTTTTATTGATGCTGTCTGATGTTACTTTAATATTTTTGGCAACCGGAACTTCTATTGTGATACTCGGGCAATCATTTTTGCACGGAATAGTAGATTTTTCTTCAAACGTTTCATTCTCAAATGAAAGGTCTTTTTTGCAACTTGTAAAAATCAAACACAAAAAGATTATAAATATGTAATTTTTCATATCAAAAAGTGTTAATTATCTACAAAGGTAAGAACTTGTGAGCCGATAAAATAAATTAAGCGGTAAATTTGTAGAACAATTAAGAAAATAAAATTTGTAAATATATGAAATGAGCATAACCATAAATTGGCTGCAAATACCAATGAAAATATGCGAATTACATATGACCAATAAAAAAACAATAAATATCAACATATGAAATTCAATACAAAAGTAATACATGGTGGCCAGCATCATGATCCAAGTACAGGTGCAGTTATGCCTCCGGTATATCAAACATCAACATTTGTACAATCAAGTCCGGGGAAACCTTTGGCAGATTACGAATATAGCCGAGCTTCAAATCCTACCCGTACAGCTTTGGAAGAGGCATTGGCAAGTATTGAAAACGGAACTCGCGGACTAGCTTTTTCTTCTGGTCTTGCAGCAACAGACTGTGTTTTAAGGTCATTTAAAGCAGGTGATGAAATCATTGCAATGGATGATTTATATGGTGGAACTTATAGAATGTTTTCAAGAATTTATAAAGACTCCGGAATTAAGTTTCATTTTGTTGATATGACCGATATTGAAAAATTCAAAAGTTTGATCAATGAAAATACCAAATTAATCTGGGTTGAAACGCCAACAAATCCGTTGATGAAATTGGCTGATATTGCCGAAATAGCAAAAATTACAAAAGAGAAAAAAATTCTCCTTGCAGTAGATAATACTTTTGCAACACCATATTTACAGAAACCATTAGATTTAGGTGCTGATATTGTAATGCATTCTGCAACAAAATATTTAGGCGGACATTCTGATGTTATTGCAGGAGCATTAATTGTGAAAGACAAGGAACTAGGCGATCAATTACATTTCCAGCAATTTGCGACAGGTGCGACACTTGGACCGATGGATAGCTTTTTGGTTTTAAGAGGAATCAAAACTTTGGCCTTGAGAGTGCAAAGACATTGTGAAAATGGAGAGAAAGTAGTAGAATATTTAAGTAATCATCCGAAGATTAAAACGGTTTATTATCCAGGCTTAAAGGATCATCCGTTTCATGAAATTGCTAAGAAACAAATGAAAGCTTTTGGAGGAATGGTTTCTTTTGATTTTAAATCGGGGAAAAAAGAAGATTCTATTGCATTTTTAGAGAAGCTGAAAGTATTTACTTTAGCAGAATCTTTAGGTGGAGTAGAATCATTGGCCAATCATCCGGCTTTAATGACACATGCTTCGATTCCTGCCGATAAAAGAGCAGAAGTTGGTATTACTGACGATTTAGTTCGTCTAAGCGTTGGAATTGAAGACGCTGAGGACTTAATTGCAGATTTGGAACAAGCACTTTCTTAAAAAAGAAATTCCAATAAACTAAAATCCCAAATTCCAAAAAGTAAAATTGGAATTTGGGATTTTTTATATTTTGAGATTAGACTGTTCTAGAATTCTAAGTAGTAGATGTATCCGAAGTTAAACCAAACCTGCCAGTCGTTTCTTTTGTTTTCTTTGTAAATATCTTTGTTTGGGTTTAAACCGTCAATCCAGTCTGAATTGTACATCTGAAAACGAGTTTCAAACATTAAATCGCTCATTTCTGTTAATTTATAATGTACACCAACGGCTGCAGTTGCAGATAAAACAATGCCGCTTTCTGTAGAAAAACCATGAGCACGTCCGTCAGAAGGAGTTAAGTATTTTCCCGGAGTAACGTCAGGAAGTGTTATGTCTCCCAGATGCGATCCTACTTTCGTAGAGTAGTAGCTTACCTGAAAACCTAAACTACCATACGGACTAAGACTACCAACTGAGTTTTCGAAGTCGTGAATTTTCATAAAAGGAGAAAATTCAAGTTGCGTTCCTAATCCAACAATAGTAGAACTTGCATGCATATTCTTTAATTGTTGAGCAAATATGCCGTCAGGTTTTCTTTCAACCCATTGTCCAAAATGTTTCAGGTTAGTTCTGCTAAAGTTTAAATCAGTTCGGACTTTAAAATGTTCTGTAAAATAACTTTCTCTGTTATTATTGGCAGAAAAATTTATGAAATGCATTACTCCAATACCAAAACCGGTATTTCCAACATTGGTGTCAAAGTTATTCCTTTCACCAAAATCTGATTGTAAAGTTACTGGTCCGGCATAGATTCCGATCTCTTGAGCAAGTCCTTGCGCTGATGCGGCGGCTGATAAACCAATTAAGGTAAGTAACGTGATAAATAGGTGTTTAGACATTTTCTGGGGCTTACAAATCACGGCAAATATATAAAAAACATATTCGATTCAAAATATTAAATCATCCTATTGAAAAATAACTATCAAAATACTTAATTTACTAACTTTTAATTGATGATTTGCATGTAAAGACCTACATGTAAAATGTGTTTTTTTGCAATGTTTGAAAAAAACACAAATCGATTCAAAAAAGTGAAAAATATAACAACGAATCATTATTTGATATATCTTTGTGTGTTAAAACGAAAACGTTTTCTTAAACTGTTTTCAGCTTAAGAAACAGAAAATTAAATCAAAATTATCTGAAAATTTATTTCAAATATGGAACAAAAAATAAACGAATTTATGGCTCTTATTGAGTCAAAAAATCCAAACGAACCAGAATTTCTTCAGGCTGTTAGAGAATTTGCAGAAACAGTTATTCCTTTTATATCTGAACGCAAAAAATACGATGGAAAAAATATACTTTTAAGAATCGCTGAACCGGAAAGATCAGTAATATTCAGAGTGCCGTGGGTAGACGATAAAGGAGAAATTATTGTAAACAGAGGTTTTAGAATTCAGATGAACTCTGCAATTGGACCTTATAAAGGAGGAATTAGATTTCATCATACAGTAAACTTATCAGTTTTAAAATTCCTGGCTTTCGAACAAGTTTTCAAGAACAGTTTGACTACACTTCCAATGGGTGGAGGAAAAGGAGGTTCTGATTTTGATCCGGAAGGAAAATCGGATGGCGAAATTATGCGTTTCTGCCAATCATTTATGACCGAGTTATGTCGTCATATTGGACCGGATTTAGATGTTCCTGCGGGAGATATTGGTGTTGGAGCAAGAGAAATTGGATATTTGTTTGGACAATACAAAAGAATCAGAAATGAATTTACAGGAGTTTTAACCGGAAAAGGTCTGGCTTACGGAGGTTCATTAATCAGACCAGAAGCAACGGGATACGGAGTAGTATATTTTACAGATCAAATGCTTCGTACAATTGGTCAGGATATTAATGGTAAGAGAGTTGCTATTTCCGGATTTGGAAATGTGGCTTGGGGAGTAGCTTTAAAAGTAAATGAATTAGGTGGAAAAGTAGTTACAATTTCTGGTCCTGACGGATATATTTATGATGAAGAAGGTATTTCCGGAGAAAAAATCGACCATATGCTTGAAATGCGAGCAACTGGTGATAACAGAGCAGAAAGATATCTGGAGAAATATCCAAACGCAGTATTCCATAAAGGTAAAAGTCCTTGGGAAGTAAAAGTGGATATCGCAATTCCATGTGCAACTCAAAATGAATTAAACGGAGAAGATGCTCAAAAGTTAATTGATAATGGAGTTCTGTGTGTAACAGAAGCAGCAAACATGCCTTCTACATTAGATGCTATTAAACTTTTCTTAGATAATAAAGTATTATTTGCTCCAGGAAAAGCAGCAAATGCTGGTGGAGTTGCTGCTTCCGGATTAGAAATGACTCAGAATTCTATTCGTTTAAACTGGACAAGTGAGGAAGTAGATTTAAGATTAAAGGAAATTATGATCGGAATTCACAATCAGTGTAAAAAGTACGGAGTTGAAGAAGACGGTTATGTAAACTATGTAAAAGGAGCAAACATTGCCGGATTTGTAAAAGTTGCCGATGCTATGCTGGCGCAAGGTGTAGTTTAAAAATAAATTGCAATATATTAGGAATGCCTTCGGTTAATTAAAATCGAAGGCATTTTTTATTGGTGTAAAAATTAAATAATCTCGTTTGTAGTATATTTGTCTAATCGAATATCTGAAGTGATGAAAAAAATACTTTTCTGCGTTTTCTTTTTAATAATAATTCAGTTTTGTCAGGCGCAAAATAAACTGTCCTGGCAAGGGTATTTTTCATTTAACGAAATCAAAGATGTTTCAGAATCTTCAACGAGTGTTTTTGCTGCTTCAGAAAATGCTTTGTTTTCAAAAAATACTGCTACAAATATTCTCAAAACTATAACTACTGTTGACGGATTATCGGGACAAACTATTTCGGCTGTATATTACAGTGAAGCTTTCAAAAAAACTTTAGTAGGTTATGAAAATGGCTTAATGATTTTAATCAACGAAAGTGATGGAAGTATGCTGAAGATTGTGGATATTATTAATAAACAGCTTCCGGCAAATGCAAAAAAGATCAATCATTTTATGGAGTATAACGGATTGGTTTATGTTTCTTGTGATTTCGGAATTGTGCAATTTAATTTAAACACATCAAAGTTTGGAGATACTTATTTTATTGGTGATAATGGGGCAGAAATCAGTGTAAAGCAAACAACATTGTTTAATGGATTTATTTTTGCTGCAACTTCAAGTGGTATAAGAAGAGCTGATATTACAAATGCAAATCTGATTGATTACAGCCAATGGACTGTTGTTAACGGAGGAAGCTGGTCTAGCGTAGAAGCTTTAGATACTGAACTTATAGCAATAAATGATTCCGGAAATATTAATCGCTACAGCTCTAATACATTTATTAGTTTCTTTCAGTTGCCTCAGGCTTCAGTTGACATGAGGGCAAAAAATCATAATTTGTTTGTTACTACGCCAAGTGCAGTTTATGTGTACAACAATCAAATGATTTTAAACAGACAGATTACGAATGTTCAGGTTTTAGAAAACACTTTGAATTTTAGTTGTGCAACTGCGGTTGGGGATCAAATTTTTATTGGTACTAAAGAAAAAGGAATGTTCTTTTCGACTCTTAGTAATGTAACTACTTTTGAAAATAATACGCCAACAGGACCTGTAAAGAATAATATTTTTGCTATTGATGTAAGTCCAAATACAGTATGGGCAGTTTACGGTGATTATGATACTTCATACGATCCGTATCCATTGGATAGTTATGGTATAAGTAGGTATAATGCTTCAGGTTGGCTGAATATTCCATACACGGAAGTTTATGATGCCAAATCGATTACCAGAGTTTTGGTTAATCCAAATAATGAAAAGCAGGTTTATGCGAGTTCGTTTTTTTCCGGATTATTAAAGATAGAAAATGATGTGCCGAATTTTCTCTATAATGAAAAAAACAGTGGTCTGGAATCTATTACAAATGCAGGTGCAGATTATATAGATGTACGTATAAATGCAAATGCGTTTGATAAGTCTGGAAATCTTTGGGTTACTAATAGTCGTGTCAATAATGGATTGAAAGTTTTAAAAACAAACGGCCAATGGGGAAGTTATTCGATGACTCCGATTTTTGATATTGCAGAAAATATTAGTTATTCAAGTATTGTTATTGATCGAAATAATGTAAAATGGCTGGGAACTAATCGTGATGGAGTTGTTGGTTTTAATGAAACTACTAATACATTTAAAAAAATAACTGTTGGTACAGATGCGGGAAATCTTCCTATTGCTGATGTCAGGGCAATTGCTTTAGATGCCAGAAATCAGCTTTGGATTGGGACAACAAAAGGATTAAGAGTTTTGTCAAGTGTTGGAAGTTTTCAATCGGAAAGTCAGTTAAAAGCAAATCCAATTATCATTATAGAAGATAATTTAGCTCAGGAATTGCTTTATGAGCAGTTTGTTACTTCTATTGCAGTTGATGGTTCTAATAATAAATGGATCGGAACGGCGGACTCGGGTGTTTTTATGGTTTCTTCAAACGGTCAGGAAACAAAATACCATTTTACAATCAACAATTCGCCACTTCCCGGTAATTATATAAACGATATTAAGATAAATAATAAAACGGGAGAAGTTTTTATTGTTACTAATAAAGGAATGGTTTCTTTTAACGGAATTGCAACAGGAGCAAATGATAATCTTAATAATGTTTATGTTTATCCAAATCCGGTGCGTCCTACTTACACAGGAACGGTAAAAGTTGCGGGATTAATCGATAAAGCCAATATTAAAATCACCGACATAGAAGGAAATTTGGTTTTCGAAACAACATCGTCAGGTGGAACAATTGAATGGGATACAACTGCTTTTGGTAAATACAAAGTGTCGTCAGGTGTTTATATGGTTTTTATTTCTGCACAAGATGGTGGTGAAACCAAAGTGAAAAAAGTGATGATTATTCGATAGTTTTCAGTCTCAGTTTTTAGATTTTATCAATCTAAAATCAAAAATCTTCAATCTAAAATTATTTCGTGCAAGTCAAAACAAAAGCCATAGTAATTTCTTCTTTAAAATTTCAGGAAAAAAGTCTGATTGTAAAATGTTTTACACTTTCAAGCGGACTGAAATCTTATTTTGTACGTGATGCTTTTTCGAGCCGAAAAGCGAGTCAGAAGATTGCTTATTTTCAGCCTTTTTCGATTTTAGAAATCGAAGCCGTTCATAAAAATAAAGGGACCTTAGAAAATTTTAAAGAAATAAAAAGCGCTGTACCATTTCAGAGTATTCATACAGATATTGTGAAAAGTACAATGGTTATGTTTCTTTCAGAAATGCTTCATTATTCTATTCAGGAAGAAGAAAAAAACGAGCAGCTTTTTTTGTTTTTGGAAACAGCATTGACTTGGCTCGATCATCATGATGAAATTTCTAATTTTCATCTGATTTTGCTTTTGGAAATTACCAAATATCTGGGTTTTTATCCTGATACTTCAGAAAATAATTTGCCTTTTTTTGAAATGAATGAAGGAATTTTTACGCTTTTTCAAAATGGAAATGTGCTGTCTGAACATGAAACAAATCTGTTTAAAAAACTCCTCGATTTAAAATTTGATAACGACCAGAAAATCTTTCATGTTTTAGAAAGACAAATTCTGCTGAAAATCCTGATTGATTATTATAGTTTGCATTTGGAGGGATTCAAAAAACCTAAATCTTTAGAGATTTTAAAAGAAGTTTTCTCCTAAATCAGTCAAAAGCCTATTCTTTATTGCGGAATCTACTTGAAATTTCCAGGAATCGGTCTTTTTTCCGTCATATTTTCTCTATTTTACTCAAAATTCCTTACTTTCGCACCTCGTTTAAGAAAAGGATAAAATGAGTACAAAATTTACTGAATACAAAGGACTTGACTTACCTACCGTAGCGTCTGAAGTTCTTGATTTTTGGAAGAAAGAAAATATATTTGAAAAGAGTGTAACCACTCGCGAAGGTGCTGAACCTTTCGTATTTTTTGAAGGTCCGCCTTCAGCAAACGGATTACCTGGAATTCACCACGTAATGGCACGTGCGATTAAAGATATTTTTTGCAGATATAAAACTCAAAAAGGTTTTCAGGTAAAACGAAAAGCCGGATGGGATACTCACGGTTTGCCTGTAGAATTGGGTACAGAAAAAGAATTAGGAATTACAAAAGAAGATATTGGCAAAACGATTTCAATCGAAGAATATAACGAAGCGTGTAAAAAAACCGTTATGCGTTATACTGACGTATGGAATGATTTGACCGAAAAAATGGGGTATTGGGTTGATATGGAAGATCCGTATGTGACTTATAAACCAAAATATATGGAATCGGTTTGGTGGCTTTTGAAACAAATCTATGATAAAGGTTTGTTGTACAAAGGTTACACGATTCAGCCTTACTCTCCAAAAGCAGGAACTGGATTGTCTTCCCACGAAGTAAATCAGCCTGGAGCTTACCGTGATGTTACAGATACTACAATCGTAGCGCAATTCAAAACTTTGCCGGAAACACTTCCAAGCTTTTTACAAGGTTTTGGTGATATTCACATTTTAGCCTGGACGACAACTCCTTGGACGCTTCCATCAAACACCGCTTTGACAGTTGGTCCAAAAATCGATTATGTTTTAGTAAAAACTTTTAATCAATATACTTTTGAGCCGATCAATGTTGTTTTAGCTAAAAACTTAGTTGGAAAACAATTCGGAAAAGGATATTTCGTAAGTGAAGACGACGCTGATTTTGACAATGTGAAAAATGGCGACAAAAAATTGCCATACAAAATTTTAGCAGAAGCAAAAGGAGCAGATTTAGTAGAGATTCGTTACGAGCAATTATTGCCTTATGTATTACCATATCAAAATGCTGAAAATGCATTTAGAGTAATTTCCGGAGATTTCGTTACAACAGAAGACGGAACGGGGATTGTACATACAGCGCCAACTTTTGGAGCAGATGATGCTAAAGTAGCAAAAGAAGCGAAACCAGAAGTGCCGCCAATGTTGGTTTTGGACGAAAACGGAACTGCAGTTCCTTTAGTTGACTTACAAGGAAAATTCACTTCTCATGTTGGGGATTTAGCTGGAAAATACGTTAAAAACGAATATTATGATGCAGGACAAGCTCCGGAGAAATCTGTAGATGTTGAAATCGCTATTCGTCTTAAAGAAGAAAACAAAGCTTTTAAAGTTGAAAAATACGTGCACAGTTATCCACACAGCTGGAGAACTGATGAGCCGTTATTATACTATCCATTAGATTCGTGGTTTATTAAAGTAACCGACGTAAAAGATAGAATGTTCGACCTGAACGAAACTATCAACTGGAAACCCAAATCTACTGGTGAAGGACGTTTTGGAAACTGGCTTAAAAATGCTAACGACTGGAACTTATCTCGTTCTAGATATTGGGGTATTCCTTTGCCAATCTGGAGAACAGAAGATAAAACCGAAGAAGTTATTATCGGTTCTGTTGAAGAATTGTACAATGCAATCGAAAAATCGATTGAAGCAGGTTTCCAAAAAGAAAACCCATTCAAAGGGTTTGAAATCGGAAATATGGCTGAGTCAAACTATGATTTAATCGATTTGCACAAAAATGTCGTGGATGCCATCACTTTAGTTTCTGCTTCTGGAAAACCAATGAAGCGCGAAAGTGATCTAATCGACGTTTGGTTCGATTCTGGAGCAATGCCGTATGCACAATGGCATTATCCTTTTGAGAACAAAGATAAAATTGACGGAAACAAAGATTTTCCAGCCAATTTCATTGCTGAAGGAGTGGATCAGACTCGTGGATGGTTTTATACTTTACACGCTATCGGAACTTTGGTTTTTGATAAAATTGCATACAAAAACGTAGTTTCAAACGGTCTTGTTCTGGATAAAAACGGAATTAAAATGTCCAAGAGTAAAGGAAATACTATAGATCCATTTAAAACCATTGCAGAAAATGGTCCGGATGCTACACGTTGGTATATGATTATGAATGCAAATCCGTGGGATAACCTGAAGTTTGACCTTGAAGGAATTGCTGAGGTGAAACGTAAATTCTTTGGAACTTTATACAACACTTATTCTTTCTTTTCGTTATATGCTAACATCGACGGATTTAAATATGCTGAAGCTGAAATTCCGTTAAACGAAAGACCAGAAATCGATCAGTGGATTATCTCTGAATTGCATACGTTAATAAAATTTGTTGACGAATGCTACGAAGATTACGAGCCAACAAAAGCAACAAGAGCGATTTCTGACTTCGTTCAGGAAAACTTAAGTAACTGGTATGTTCGTTTATGCCGTCGTCGTTTCTGGAAAGGAGAATATGCAAAAGATAAAATTGCAGCTTACCAAACGCTTTATACTTGTTTGCTTACAATCAGTAAATTAAGCGCTCCAGTAGCTCCATTTTTTATGGATAAATTATACAGAGATTTGACAACATCTACGGGAACCGAGGATTTTGCTAGTGTTCACTTGGCTGAATTCCCGAAATTTGTCGAAAACTTTGTTAATAAAACGTTGGAAAGCAAAATGCAGAAGGCGCAAACGATCTCATCTTTGGTTTTATCATTGCGTAAAAAAGAGATGATAAAAGTGCGTCAGCCTCTGCAAAAGGTAATGATTCCGGTACTTGACGAGAATCAGCGTACTGAAATAGAAGCGATTTCTGAACTTGTAAAAGCCGAAGTAAACGTAAAAGAAATCGAACTTTTAGACGATGCTTCAGGTATTTTGGTAAAACAAATTAAGCCTAATTTTAAAGCTCTTGGACCTCGTTTTGGAAAGGATATGGGGTTGATTTCCAAAGAAATACAAGGATTTACGGCGGATCAGATCAATCAATTGGACAAGCAAGGAACGTTGGATATTGTTATTTCTGGAAATAATGTAACTTTATCATTAGAAGACGTCGAGATAACATCTCAGGATATTGAAGGTTGGTTGGTTGCAAATTCAAACGGAATTACAGTTGCGCTTGACATCACAATATCTGAGGAATTGAAAAATGAAGGTATCGCAAGAGAGTTAGTAAACAGAATTCAAAATATCCGTAAAGATTCAGGATTTGAAGTTACTGATAAAATTAAGGTACAAATAAAAAGAGATGGTATTTTAGAAAATGCCATTTTGAAAAACGAAGAGTATATTAAGTCTGAAACATTAACAGACGACTTAGTTTTTGTTGACACTTTAGAAAACGGCACAGAAATTGAGTTTGATGATATTAAAACAATGATATTAATTTCAAAATAGATAAACATGATAGATGAAATTACAAGATACTCTGATGCAGATTTAGCAGAGTTCAAAGAGATAATCCAAGCAAAAATTAAAAAAGCACAAGAAGATCTAGACTTGATCAAAAGTGCCTATATGAATGATTTGAATAACGGAACTGACGATACTTCTCCAACTTTTAAGGCTTTTGAAGAAGGAAGTGAGACCATGTCTAAAGAAGCAAACTCTCAGTTGGCTATTAGACAAGAGAAATTCATTCGTGACTTAAAAAATGCTCTTTTCCGTGTAGAAAACAAAACTTACGGTATTTGCAAAGTAACAGGTAAATTAATTAGCAAAGAAAGGCTTAAAATCGTTCCTCATGCAACAATGAGTATCGAAGCTAAAAACTTGCAGAGATAATAAAAATAAACTCCAATTAAACGCTCCTTTTAGGGGCGTTTTTTTGTTTAATGTTTTAGTGATTTGTCTTAGTGTGCAGTGTTTTTGGTTTGAAAGAAAATGTTTATGTTTGTGAATTTTGTGTTCTAAAATAACCATATCTTTTTGTAAGAATGGAAAAGCTATTGGTCTGAGGCTGTGCAAAAAAAAAGAACTGTCTTGGTTGGAGACAGTTCAACAGTAAAGAAAAGTAAAGTTATTAAGCTAGATTTTTTTCAACATCTGCTTTGTGTTTTCTTAAAATAGCTCTTGTCATACCTAAATTAGCTTTTGATGCATCTGCAGCTAAGTAGATCATGAATTTTTTATTTGGAGAGATATCGATAATGTGAATTTGATTCGAAAGTGTAATCAAAATATCTTCAATATCCTGGTTTAGACCTAGTGCTTTTACGGCATTTAGTTTTGCTTTTACCACTTCGAGGTTATAAGCTGCGGCAAGTTCTGGGTCAAAACCTGGATCGACTGTTAAATTTCCAAAGCTTAATCCAGATTCAATTTCTGTTACAGCAACAGCGATAAAGCCGTTAACGTTAGTTTTCATTTCATTTAAAAACACGTTTAAAAAATCATTACTCATAGTCATTTGGGTTTAGTTTGTTAATAGATTATGTTATTTCAGTAGGGAATTTTTACTTAATTCAACAGATACTTCTTCTGTTGAACGCATTAACAAGGCTAGGTTACTTCCTTCTTTTGAAAAGGCAACAATAAAGTTGGAGCCACTTATTTTGTTTCCAACAATAACGCCTTCTGCGCTTTTTAAATACAATTGTTTTAAAGAGCCTTTTTCTAAATCAATTAAGAATTTTTCGCTCATTGATAAAATTGCGGCGCTCATAGCAGCAATGCTATCTCCGTAGTCAAGGTTTAGGGAAGTGATTAATTTTCCTTTTCCGTTTAAGATTAATGCTGCTGTGGATTTTGTGCTGACAAGAAAGTCATTCAGTGTAGTTGTGATTTCATTCATGATTTTGTAGGATTTAGGGAGGAATGTTAAATTTAGTTTATTTTGGTATTTGGTTTTAAAATTAATCTTGAATCATCCTAAACAAGTGTTAATTTTGTTTAACAAATATAAATTAAATTATGTATCATTGTAGTACCAAATCGTTAATAATTTAAATTATTTACTGTAAAAAACTTACATTATGGCTAAAGTACTGAAATTCAAAGATGTAAACTCTGACGTAGAGCGCAGAATGAAGGATTTTGAAAAACTGCGCATCAAGTTTAAAGCTGATGTAAAAAAGGGTGAAGCTAAGAAAGCTGCTGCCGGAAAAGAAAGTAAAGGAATATTCAAATCTATTTCAGATTTTTTCTCCGACAGTCCTGCAAAAACCGCAGCTAAAGCTCCTGTAAAAAAATAAACTTTCAAGGTTTAGATTAGCAGATAAACTGAGTTTAGTTTATTAAAAAACAATTAACGCTCCCTTGGGAGCGTTTTTTTTGATTTAATTGTTATTTTTGCCCATCAAAAAATTATAAAATGTCATTACGAAAAGCGTATTTCCTTATATTTCTAGTTTTAATTGTTGATCAGCTTTCTAAAATCTATGTCAAAACCAATTTTGTTCTTGGTGAAGAAGTGGTGATTTTTGATTGGTTTAGAATTCATTTTATTGAAAATGAAGGAATGGCTTGGGGAACAAAAATTCCAGGAGAATACGGGAAATTAATTTTAACTGTTTTTAGAATTTTTGCGGTTTTCGGAATTGGCTGGTGGCTTGCAGATGTGGTGAAAAAACGTCAATCGACTTATTTAATTGTTGCTATTGCTTTAATCTTTGCAGGTGCGGCCGGAAATATTATCGATTCTGTTTTTTACGGAATTATTTTCGATGACAGTACACATAACTTGGCGACAATATTTTCTCCGGTTCCATACGGAACATGGTTTCATGGTTTGGTTGTAGATATGTTTTATTTTCCTATTTGGGAAGGTAATCTTCCAACCTGGCTTCCTATTTTCGGAGGGAAACACTTTGCTTTCTTTAATGCTATTTTTAATGTTGCCGATATGGCGATTTCTACCGGAGTAGGAATTCTTTTAGTATTCAATAAAAAAGCATTTCCAAAACACGCATAAATTATTTTAAAATTCAAAAAATAAATTCCAAATTCCAATATTTGATAGTGTTCATTGCACGCGGATATTGGAATTTGGAATTTTTCATTATTGGCATTTAATATTATTGTGTTATTTTTACAACACAAAAAATCAAATTATGCAAAGTCCGTCTTTCTCTATTTATGATGCTTCTGCAGGATCTGGAAAGACTTATACATTGGTTAAAGAATATTTAAAGATTATTCTTTCTTCTCCAAAAAATGATGCATATCGAAATATTTTAGCAATTACTTTTACCAACAAGGCTGTTCACGAAATGAAGAGTCGTATTGTTGGGAATTTATCTGAATTTGCAAAAGACGATCCGTCTTCAAAAGCGGTTGATTTAATGGAGGATTTGTCCCGGGAAACAGGGCTTTCGATAATTAAACTTAAAACTAAATCACAGCAGATTATAAAGCACTTAATTCATAATTATGCGGCTTTTGATATTTCCACTATTGATAAATTCACACATAAAGTTATTCGTGCTTTTGCACATGACTTAAATCTTCCAATGACTTTTGAAGTTACTCTGGATACGGAGAATTTATTAGTCGAAGCGGTTGATGCTATTATTGCACAAGCAGGAGAGGATGAAACGCTGACCAAATTGCTTATCGATTTTACAATGGAAAAAACCGATGACGATAAAAGCTGGGATGTTTCGCGTGAAATTCTGGATACCGGAAGATTGGTTTTAAATGAAAATAATCGAAACGAAATTCTGCATTTTCAGGATAAAACGATTGAAGAGTTTGTTGAGATCAAAAAGAAAATGCAGACGCTCTGTAAAGAGTTGGAAGATATAAATGCCGGATTGGCTGTTAAAGCAGTTGAGTTAATTGATAAAAACGGAATAGATCCGAAATCATTTTCCAGAGGGACTTTTCCAAATCATTTAGATAGTATCCGCGACGGGAAATTTAATCCTAAGAATAAAACTTTTCATGAGTTTGAAGATATTGCCATTAACAAAACGGCTAAAGACCGGGGGTTAATCGAAAATATTATTCCCGAGTTGCTTCAGATTTTAAAAGAGGTTTATCAAAACTTTGAGAAAAGGGATTTTTATAAGGCCTTCTTGAAAAATATCACACCGCTTTCATTGCTAAATACAGTTAGTAATGAGTTGTCGAAAATTCAGTCGGAACAAAATATTTTATCTATTTCTGAATTTAATGCAATCATTCACCGTGAAATACAGAATCAGCCGGCGCCTTTTATTTATGAGCGTTTAGGAGAGCGTTATCGTCATTTTTTTATTGACGAGTTTCAGGATACTTCCGAAATGCAGTGGCAGAATTTAATTCCGTTAATAGATAACTCGCTTTCGGGTTTAGATGATTTTGGGAATAAAGGAACGCTGATGATTGTTGGCGATCCTAAACAATCTATTTATCGCTGGCGCGGAGGAAAAGCAGAGCAGTTTATTGAATTGAGTAAAGATATAAACCCGTTCAATAATCCGGATAAGCAGATTAAGCATTTAAATACAAATTACCGCAGTTATAGCGAAGTGATTGAATTTAACAATGCTTTTTTTAAACTCATTTCTGCTGAGTTTTCGAATGAAGATTATAAAGACTTGTATGAGAATCATAGTTTTCAAAATACAAACTCAAAAAAAGGTGGTTATGTCAACATTTCTTTTCTTCCAATTGTAGAAAAAAATGAATTTGCAGACGAAGAAGAAACGGTTGAAAAATCAGATTTATATGTTCTGGCTACTTTAAATACAATTCAGGAAGTTTTAAAACAAGGATTTGAATATAAAGACATTGTGATTTTAACTCGTAAAAGAGGTCAGGGAATTGCAGTTGCCAATTATTTAACAGAGCAGGGAATTCCTCTTTTGTCTTCGGAAACTTTAATGATTCAGAATGCTTCCGAAGTTCAGTTGATTGTTCATCTGCTTCGTTATTTGAGCAACAGTGCTGATTTGGAATCGAAGGCGAATTTCCTTCACTTTTTAGTTTCAACCAAAGATTTGCCAATGCCGGTTCATGATTTTATTGCAATGGGAATGAGTCATAAGGTTGAAAAGGAGTTTGAAGAATGGCTCTTGACTTTTGATGTTTCGTTTTCTTTTAAAGATGTTCGAAAAAAATCTTTGTATGAAGCGGTTGAGATTATAATTTCTAAATTCATTTTGCCATCTGAAGGGAATGCTTATGTTCAGTTTTTCTTGGATATAGTTTTAGAAAGAGATATCAGAAATCAATCAGGTATAGCCGACTTCCTGGTGTTTTGGGATAAGAATTCGGAGAAATTTAGTATTCCTTCTCCCGAGGGAAATAATGCGGTCCGAATAATGACTATACACAAATCGAAAGGTTTGGAGTTTCCGGTTGTAATCATGCCATTTGCTGATGAAGATTATAATCGAAAACCAAAAGACAAATTGTGGCTCGATACAGAAGAAGTTGATTTGGGAGTGCCAAAAGCGCTTGTAGATAACAGTAGTATTGTGGAGAGTTTTGGTGAAAGTGCATCAGCAGTTTTTAATTTGAAAAAACAAGAGGAACTGCTGGATAATATAAATGTTCTTTATGTGGCGCTGACTCGTGCCGAAGAGCATTTATATGTGATTTCGCAGTCTTTAGAAGCAAGAAAAGATGGTGAGTATCCAAATAATATGGCTTCCTTTTTTATTAAATTTTTAATTCATGAAGGAGTTTATGATGAAGAAAAACTGAGCTATGAATTCGGGAATAAAATAAGACTTTCGAAAGCTTCAAAAACTGTTGATTTAGTAAAATCAATTCCGATTGTAAAAGAAGTTTTAAATCCGAAAAGTATAAAAATAGCGCAACGCGAAGCTTTAATGTGGGGGACGCATCAGCAGGAAGCGATATCTTATGGGAATGTTGTGCATGAAATTTTGGCTTTTGTGAAAGATAAATCCGATATCGATCTGGCAGTAACAAAATCACTTGAAAATGGTCTGATTACTTATGATCAGGTTGAGCAAGTCTTAAAAACTTTAAATGAAATTGTAAATCATCCTGAATTGACAGTTTGTTTTGATGGAACTCATACTATTTTAAATGAGCAAACTATTGTTCAGAAACAAGGAAGAATATTAAAACCGGATAGAGTTGTTTTTTTAGAAAACAAAGAAGCTTTTTTACTGGATTATAAAACCGGAGCTGTTAATGCTAAATATCAACAGCAAATCCAAGAATATCAAGATGCAATTGAAGACTTAGGATACAAAGTGTTAAAAAAGGCATTGGTGTATATCGGTTCGGAAATTGAAGTGGTAAATTTGTGAAAAAATTAATCAGATGTTAAAGAAATAACGAAGCTTTATTTTTGTTAAGTTGTTAATTTTTAACGTTTTAAATAAATAAAAAAATGTACGGTAAAATCAAAGAACATCTGCAAAGTGAGTTGCAGACAATCGAAGAAAATGGAATTTTTAAGAAGGAGAGAATTATCACATCTCCTCAAGGTGCCGAAATTAAAATTTCGACTGGAGAAACGGTTCTAAACTTTTGTGCCAATAATTATTTAGGGCTTTCGTCGCATCCGGAAGTAGTACAGGCTGCTAAAGATGCCTTGGATACACATGGTTTTGGAATGTCATCTGTTCGTTTTATTTGCGGAACCCAGGATATTCATAAAACATTAGAAAAAAAGATTGCTGATTTTTACGGGACAGAAGATACTATTTTGTATGCAGCGGCATTTGATGCTAATGGAGGTGTTTTTGAGCCTTTGTTGGGAGAAAATGACGCAATTATTTCTGATAGTCTGAATCATGCTTCTATTATTGATGGAGTTCGTTTGTGTAAAGCGGCTCGTTATCGTTATGAAAATAACAATATGGAAGATTTGGAGCAACAGTTAATTAAGGCTAATGAAGCCGGAGCGCGTTTTAAATTAATTGTTACAGACGGTGTATTCTCTATGGATGGCCTTGTTGCGCCTCTTGATAAAATTTGCGATCTGGCTGATAAGTACGATGCTATGGTGATGGTAGATGAATGCCATGCCGCAGGTTTTATTGGAGCAACAGGAAAAGGGACTCTTGAAGCAAAAGGTGTTATGGGGCGTGTTGATATCATTACCGGAACTCTTGGAAAGGCATTAGGAGGAGCAATGGGGGGATATACAACAGCTAAAAAAGAAATTATTGAAATTCTTCGTCAGCGCTCAAGACCTTATTTGTTTTCAAATTCTTTAGCTCCTTCTATAGTTGGTGCTTCGATAAAAGTTTTTGAGTTATTAGAAAGAGATACAACATTGCGTGATAAATTAGAATGGAACACCAATTATTTTAAAGAAGGTATGAAAAAAGCCGGTTTTGATATTATAGATGGAGATTCTGCTATTGTTCCGGTAATGTTGTATGACGCGAAATTATCACAAACCATGGCAAATGAGTTATTGAAACAAGGAATTTATGTTATTGGATTCTTCTTTCCGGTAGTTCCAAAAGAAAAGGCAAGGATACGTGTTCAGCTGTCTGCAGCGCACGAAAAAGAGCACTTGGATAAGGCGATAAATGCCTTTACAGTTGTCGGTAAAATGTTAAAAGTTATATAATTACCACTTTGGTCAAATTTTTGTAGGTTTTTTTTAACATTTCATTTTGTATTTAAAAAATTTGGTGTTACTTTTGCTTGTAATTAACTAAATTGTAATTAAAAAAATTAAGTATGAAACATCTTAACAAACTTTTAGTTGCTGTATTGATGGCGATGGGTTTAAATGCTCACGCGCAAGACAGTAACAATCCATGGGCGATCTCTTTCGGGGTTAATGCTGTGGATACAAGGACTAGTTCTGGTGCTGGTCACGGGTTTTTTGATCAACACTTCTCTCAGCCATTCGCTGTAAAAGACAACTGGAACATTCTTCCTTCTCTATCTTACATTGGTGTAAATAGATATGTTGGAAGCGGTTTTTCTGTTGGTTTACAAGGATCTGTAAACAAAATTGATAAATTTGTTGTTCTTGACTATACTAGTCCAAATGCTGATGGTAGAGGAAACGTTGTGGAAAATCCTGGAGATTTAATGTACTACGGAATTGACGCTACTATCAAATATAGCTTCCAGGAATTAATCAAATCTAAAGTGGTTGATCCTTCGTTATCTGTTGGTGGTGGTTATACTTTCTTCGGAGATAGCAGCTTCGGAACTGTTAACCCAGGTGCTGGTGTTACTTTCTGGTTTACAGATGCTATTGGTCTTGAGTTAGCTACAAGATACAAATGGGCTGTAAGTGGAGATAGAGTTGATGCTTCTGGAACTCCAGATGCTCCATCTCACTTCCAACACACTGCAGGTTTAGTTTTCAAATTCGGAGGTAAAGATACTGACGGAGACGGAATCTATGACAAAGACGATGCTTGTCCAGATGTTGCTGGTTTAAAACAATTCAACGGATGTCCTGATACTGACGGTGACGGAATTGTTGATGCTTCTGACGCTTGTCCAGATGTATTTGGTTTAGCTGCATTAAACGGATGTCCTGATACTGATGGAGACGGAATTGCTGATAAAGATGACGCTTGTCCAGATGTTGCTGGTTTAGCTGCTTTAAAAGGTTGTCCTGATACTGACGGAGACGGAATCGCTGATAAAGATGATAAATGTCCTACAGTTGCTGGTCCTAAAGAAAACGGTGGTTGTCCTTTCTTAGACGCTGATAAAGATGGTGTTGCTGATAAAGATGATGACTGTCCTACAGTTCCAGGTCCTGCAAGCAACAGAGGATGTCCAGAAGTTACTTCTGCTGCATTAGAAGATCTTAAAGTTCAGGCTAGAGCAATCTACTTCAACTCAGGAAAAGCTACTTTCAAAACTGGTGACAAAGAAACTCCAGCTAGATTAGACGCTATTAAAGAAATCCTTAAAAACTATCCAAACGCGAAATTCTCTATCGAAGGACACACAGATAGTACAGGTTCTGCTAAAATCAACCAAAAACTTTCTGAAGATAGAGCTAACGCTGTATTGAATGCTTTAGTTGAAAGAGGTGTTAGCCCTGATAACTTAGAGGCTAAAGGATTTGGATCTTCTCAACCAGTTGCAAGTAATAAAACTGCTGCAGGTAAAGCTCAAAACAGAAGAACTGAAATTAGACACATTGGTTCTAAATACCAAGGAAAACTATAATTTAGTTTCTAAATAAATATGAAAAGCCATTCTTAATTGAATGGCTTTTTTTATTTTTATACTATGATAAATGATTCTTTTCTTCAAAAGTTAGCTGGTATTGTAATTCAGGATTATGCTGAAAAACTTTCTCAAATAACTATAATTCTTCCTAATAAAAGAGCTAAGGTGTTTTTAATTGAAGCTCTAAAAAAAGCAACAGATAGAACTATTATAGCTCCGGAAATTACAAGTATTGAAGATTTTGTACAAGATGTTGCGTCAATTCGTTCGATAGATTCTATTGAGCTTTTGTTTGAATTTTACGAGGTTTATTTATCTGTTACAGAAAAGAAACATCAGCAGTCTTTTGAATTGTTTGCAAATTGGGCTAAAACACTTTTGCAGGATTTCAATGAAATTGATCGCTATCTTTTGGATCCTTCGCACGTTTTGTCTTATTTGAAAGATATTGAAGATATAAAGAAATGGGGTTTAGAAGTTGATCAGAAAACAAAGCTTCTCGAAAATTATATTGATTTTTGGAAATTGCTTCCTCTTTACTATGAGTCACTATATAGTCATTTGTTGTTTAAATCGATTGGTTATCAGGGGTTGGTTTATAGAGAAGCAGTTAATAATTTAAATCATTTTTCTAATACTATAGGAAGTCGTATTTTTATTTTTGCAGGATTTAATGCTTTAAATGCTGCTGAAGAAAAAATAGTACAACATTTACTGGCTCTGGATCAAGCCAGAATTTTTTGGGATGCAGATCAGTCTTTTTTAAATGACCCTTATCACGATGCGGGACTTTTTTTAAGGCGTTTCAAAGAAAGCTGGAAGCATTATAAAGGACATCCTTTTGAATGGATTGTGGATGATTTTTCTCAATCAAAAAACATTCAGGTTATAGGAACTCCTAAAACAATTGGACAAGCAAAATTGGCAGGAAGTATTATTGAGGATTTACTTAATCAAAATCCGGAAGCTTCTCTGGATAAAGTTGCTGTGGTATTAGGAGAAGAGAATTTGTTGGTGCCGGTTCTGTATTCGCTTCCTTCTGCTGTTGGGGCTTTGAATATTACGATGGGCTATTCGGGAAAGAATAATCCTTCGCAGATATTGGTTGCTAAGTTGTTTAAAATGCATACAAATGCGCTTTCGCGAAAGGGAAATAGTTATGTCTTTTATTATAAAGATGTTTTGGATGTTCTGACACATCCTTTAGTGGAGCCTTATGCTGGTGCTCAGGTATTGGTTAGGATTATTAAAGAGAATAATTATACTTTTATTACACATCAAAAAATTCTGGAACTTCATCCAAATACATCTAATTTTTTTAAGCTTTTGTTTGAAAAATGGGAAAGTGGTTCTATTGCTGTTTTGAATAATATTTCGGCTTTATTGATTGCTGTTAAAGAGCATTTCAGTAATGATAATGAAGAAGAAAAAATAGCAAAAGCTTTTGTTTATGGTGTTTTTAAAGTGATTAATAAACTTATAAATTATTATACCAAGCACAATCATATCGACAATATTGATACGCTTCATGCAATTTATAAGCAAATTATTGATCTAGCTGAAGTTTCTTTTGAAGGTGAACCATTGCGTGGTCTGCAGATTATGGGGGTTTTGGAAAGCCGTGTTTTGGATTTTGAAACGGTTATTATAACTTCTATGAATGAAGGGAAGTTTCCGGCTGGAAAATCACAGAATTCGTTTATTCCTTATGATGTAAAACGTGAGTTGGGGCTTCCAACTTTTAAAGAAAAAGATGCTATATATACCTATCATTTTTATCATTTACTACAAAGGGCGAAAAATATCTACTTGATTTATAATACAGAAAATGACGGATTGGATGCTGGAGAAAGAAGTCGCTTTATTACTCAATTAGAAGTAGAGAAGCAGCGAAAACATAATCTTACTTTTGATATTTATAATCCGGTTTTACCAAATACGGCTTACGAGCCAATTTCGGTTCCGAAGTCTGAATTGGTAATGGAACGCTTAAAGGAAATTGCGACAACAGGTTTCTCCCCGTCTGCATTGACGAGTTATATTCGAAATCCGATTGAGTTTTATTTTCAAAAAATATTGCGTATCCGGGAAGTGGAAGAAGTGGAGGAAAATATTGCACTGAATACTTTAGGGACAATTATTCATGAAACATTAAAAGCTTTATATGAGCCTTTTATTGGTAAAATTATTTTAGAAAATGATCTTTTAAATTGTTTTAAACTGCTTGATGATGAAGTTTTAAAGCAATTTAAATTGGTTTATAAGGAAGGTGAGATAAAAAAAGGACGAAATCTTTTGGCTTTTGAAGTGGCGAAACGAAATGTTTCTAATTTTTTAAGAATGGAGTTGGATTCTGTGAAGAATGGTGAGGAAATTCAGATTGTTGCTTTAGAGCAGACATTTGGACGTGAATTCATTCATCCAAAATTGCCTTTCCCTGTTCTTATTAAAGGAAATGTGGATAGGATTGAACGACGCGATGGAAAAATCAGAATTATCGATTATAAGACAGGAAAAGTAGAGAAGTCGAATGTGGTATTGAAAACATGGAACGGATTGACTCAAGAGCTTAAAAACGATAAAATTATCCAGGTTTTGGCTTACGCCTTTATGTTTGAAAAAGAAGCAGGAAATCTTCCAATTGAAGTTGGGATTATTTCGTTTAAAAATTTAAAATCTGGTTTTTTACCTTTTGGTTATAAAGAAGAAAAAGAATTGAATGCTGTGGTAACATCAGAAATTTTGAATTCTTATTTGGATGAAATAGCGAATTTACTTAGTGAGATTCTGGATGTTAATATTCCTTTTGAGGAGAAAATATAAATGTTTTTTAGTCTTAAAAATTATAAAATAAAATTATTTGTAATAAAGTAGAACCGTTATGAGTTATTTGTCCGCGAAAAGGACAATTTTATTATTGATCGCTAAACAAAATAGAAAACGTTTTTATAATTAAATCAACAAAAAAAGCCGAGCTTCTTAGAAAAGTTCGGCTTTTTTTTTAAAGAGCTTTTAGCTGAATATTTTTTTGAAGAAACCTTTTTTAGATTTTTCTCCAGAATCCGTATTGTTAATATGTCCGTTTTCAATACGAAATCTTCTAAACTTCTCCAGTTTAACATTTAGGTCAAAGCGTAATTCGTCAACAGTTTTCATAAGTAAAAATTTTTTGCAAATCTATAGAAAATCTTTTTGCAAATGCAACAATCTGCAAATGTTAATTTTAGAAATGAATTTTATGAAACGAAATGTTACGATTTTAATACAATATGTTTTTTATGTTAATTTTTATTGCAGATTTTTTGCAAAAAAATGAGATTAATTATGTGATAAATAAAAGTGAGTCAGTCTGTTAAGTCGATGCTTTTTTTAACAAGTGTTTATCGCGCAATTGTTAATGATTGAAATATCTTTGACCCTTCCAAAAACATGACAAATAGAAGAATATGATTGATTTACAAACACTAGTACAAGAGACTGGAGCAGAATCTGGATTGAGTTTTAATATTGATGGAATCTTAAACGAGTCTGTTAATTTAGAATATGACGGAAATGTTGCAGCTATGATCGGAATGATCTTAAAGATGTGCCTTGAAATGTCAGAAGACGTAAATAACGGTGATCTTAAACAAGTTATGATTAAAAATAATGACGGAATTGTCGTTGCTATCAAAAACGAAGATGATAACTGCATTGCCTTACTTTCTAAGGATTTGAGTAAAATGGGACTTTTACTTCGTAAAATGGACACCATTTTTAGCAACTAATTTTAAACTTAAAACTTTAATAAAATATGTCAGATTTTTTACAAAACTTTCAAAACGATTTAAAAGAAAATATTAACGGATTTATTGCCGTTTCAGTAACTGAAGTTGAAACAGGAATGTCTTACTGTTCGCTTACTGCAAGACCTGATTTTGATCCTGAATTGGCTTCTGCTTATAATTTAGAAGTAGTTAAAGCAAAATTGAATGCAATTAGAGCTTTAGGATTAGATCAAAAAATTAATGATATTTTAATTACACTTACAGATCAAATTCATATTATTGACCTTTCTGAAGATGGAAGATACTTTATTTATTTAGCTGTAGATTCTAATAAAGCAAATCTTGGTTTAACAAGAGCAGTTTTGTCCAGATATAAAAAAGATATTATCACCAAATTATAACGATTTTTTTGCCCCCAACAAAGAAAAAAAAGGCTATTTCGACTTTCTGTCTGAAATGGCCTTTTTTGATTTTATAAAGCTGGATTTTATTCGAAGAAATCTGCTAGAACAGTTTTTAAAGCTTCTTTATTCTCGATTTGGCTCATGTGACCGTCTTCAAAAGAAACTAATTCTACAGTTGTGTCTTCAATTTGAGAAAGACTGTCTTCATAATTTAAAACCGGATCTTTTTTTCCTAAAATTAATAAAACCGGAAAACGATTTTCGTGTAAAAGCCATTCTCGGTCTTTTCGTATTTTCATTCCTTCTAAAGAAGCAATAATTCCTTGTAAAGGCGTTTTTAAAGCTTCTATTTTTACTTTTTCAATTTCGTCTGCTAATTGAGTCCTGTTGTTTTCGCTAAATAAATTGGCGATTGCCAGACTTACAAAAGCAATATAGTTTTGTTTTACTGCTTTTATAGCGCGGGTTCTGTTGATTTTTTTCTCGGGATTGTCCTCTTTAGAAGTTGAATTTAGTAAAACTAGTTTTTGGATTTTCTGCGGATAAAATTCGGCGAAAGCCAAACCTACATAACCGCCCATTGAATGTCCTAAAATAGTAGCTTTTTCAATTTTTAAATGTTCTAAAACTTCGTTTACAGCATTTGCGTTGTCTTCCATTTCATGAACATAACCTAAACAATCAGATTCGCCATGTCCTAATAAATCAATGGTGATAACACGGTATTTTTCGGCGAAAAAATCAACATATTCTTTCCACATTTTTTTGTTTTCCAGAAAACCATGAAGGAAAATAATTGTGTTTCCTTTTCCAGTATCGGAAAAAGATATTTTGGTGTTTTTGTATAAAGTGTGATTCAAAACGGATATTTTAAATAGCAAAAATACGCTATTTTATTAGCCATAAGAAATACAGAATAAATTTTAACTGAGAGAGATTTTGAGATTCTCTTAAAGAAGCATAAGCTCTTTTCATTTGTGTTTTTACAGTATTGATGGAGATATTGTGGTCTTCTGCAATTTCTGCATAACTCAATCCTTCGACAACATGCGACATAAAGATTTCTCTTCTGGCCTGAGGAATTTTCTCGACTAAGGTTTGAATTTTAGGTTTTTGGTTTTCTTCTGTATTTTCAAAAACAGTTTGTTCTTCAGATTTTGGAAAAGCTATTTTTTTGTCTTGAATGCTGATTGTTTTGTTTTTTTCTAAATGCTGAAGGCTTAAATTTTTGATAGCTTTTGTTCCATAGGCTTTAAAAGAAATATTGAAGTTTAGAGTTTCTTCTTTTTCCCATAAATAGGTGAAAAAATCCTGAACAATATCTTTTGCTACATCTTTGTCCTTTACAATATTAAAAGAAACCAATGAAAAAAAGACAAAGTGTTCTTTGTATAAGGTTTCAAATACTTTAAAATCTTTATAATTCAGCATCTCCAAATGTCATTTATTCGTTTGTAATGGATTACATTGTGTCAAATGTAAAATAAAAAGTTAGTTTTTTTTTGTAATGTGTAAAAAAAATCAAAAAATATTGATTTGTTGTCACCCTAAAAATATTTTTTTAGAACATATAAGAAACACTATATAAAAAACAAATGACTCCAAATTCAAAATTGATTAATATCCTAAGGGAAATAAATTCCAAAGGAAATATGGATGCTACTACAATAGCGTCTTTATCTCCTGAAGAACAGGATTTAATAAAAAACCTTCAAACTAATGGTTTGCTGGAAGAAGCATTATCCTATGCAGAATCGATAGATACTGATAAAAACTGGGAAGAACTAGAAGAAAAATTAAATGCAGATAAAAAGACAATTGTAATTAACTGGAGGAAAATTTTTCAATACGCGGCAATCTTTGTTTGTCTTTTAGGTCTGGTTTATCTTATTCAATATAAAACTGGTAAACAATCCAGACCAGAGATTCCTTCAGATGCCATTCAGTTGGTTTTGGAAAATGGAGATATTCAGGTTTTAAATCCTAACGGAGAACAACAAATTATTAAGAAAAACGGAGAAGTATTGGCTTCTCAGAAAGAAAATGAAATTAACTATCGTTCGGATAAAGCGATAAACAAATTGGTTTACAATGAAATTAGAATTCCTTATGGTAAAACCTTTAAAATAAAATTGTCAGATGGAACTTCTGTAAATATGAATGCAGGTTCTTCTTTAAAATATCCAGTCCAGTTTATTAAAGGGCATAACAGAGAAGTGGTTTTAGAAGGAGAGGCTTTTTTTGATGTGGCAAAAGATAAAGCGCATCCGTTTATTGTAAAAACTAGAGGTGTTGATGTGAAGGTTTTGGGAACAAAATTTAATGTGAGTTCTTACAAAGAAGACCAAGATATTAATACAGTATTAGTAGAAGGTTCAGTTAGTTTATCCGATAAAAACAATAAAAAAGCAATACTTGAACCAAGCGAAAAAGGATCTTGGAATAAGGAAGAAACAGAAATCGCTGTCGAAAAAGTAGATACTCGTTTTTACACAGAATGGATTAATGGCGAAATTGTTTTTAGAAAAACAGCTTTCAAAGACATCGTTATCAAGCTAGAACGAACCTACAATGTAAAGATTGAAAATAACAGAGAAGATATTTTAGATAAAAAATTTAATGCCAGCTTCAATAAAAATATTGAAAGTATCGATAAGGTGTTAGAAACGATGAGTAAAATAATGGGGTTCACTTATAAAAAAGAAGGGGAACTTATAAAAATAAACTAACTATTTACTAACCAACCAAAAACCAAAACGTATGAAGAGGATCTAATTTTTTTAAAGAAATACAAGAAGTAAAATCGGAAAATAGTACCAGTATTTTCCGATTTAGTAATGTATTTCAAACGATGTATCGAGATTAAATCATTTAAAATCAATCCAAAATTATGAAAAAAATAATTAAAAGGAATTGGCTCAGTCCTTATTTGCCTGTAATCAGCCTAAGAATGAAACTAACCACACTATTATTGATGCTTTCGTTGATGAGAATTCAAGCGAGCGTCTATTCACAAAATACAAAGCTGACATTAGATGTAAAAAATACTTCAGTTGAGAAGCTGTTTAATAAAATCGAGTCTGTTTCAGAATACAGATTTCTTTTTGAAAGCAGTATAATTGACTTGAACAGAAAGATTACCCTTAATGTTAAGAAGCAGAAAATCGATGCGATATTAGAAGAAGTATTTAAAGATACTGACATTTCTTATAGTGTAGCCGATCGCCAGATTATATTGGTAAAGAAAAAAAAGAAGGTAAATCTACCAGAGAAAAGTGCGTTTCCGAATATTGTAGTTGAACAAGGAATTGAAATCACAGGAGTTGTAACCGACTCCAGAAATCTGCCAATACCGGGTGCGAATGTTAATGAAAAAGGAACTAAAAATGGAGTATCAACTGATTTAGACGGAAAGTTTACAATTCGTGTAAACGGAACCAATAGTGTTTTAGTTTTTTCTTTTATAGGATTTGAGAATAAGGAAGTAACTGTCGGTCAAAGTAAATCTTTGAGTGTGATTTTAAACGAGCAAAATTCGGCATTAAATGAAGTTGTAATTGTGGGTTACGGAGCTGTAAAGAAAAAAGATTTGACAGGCGCTGTAGCAACGGTTAAATCAACGGATATTGTTTTGAGTCCGGTTTTAAGTCCGATGGAAGCACTTCAGGGAAGAGTTTCAGGTTTGGATATTCAGCGTGGATCTGGAAAAGCAGGAACTTCTCCAAAAGTATTATTAAGAGGAAACCGATCTTTAACGGCTAGTCAGGATCCGTTATATATTGTGGATGGAATTCCTTCAAGTATTGATAATTTGAATCCGAATGATATTGAAAGTATTGATGTTTTAAAAGACGCTTCGTCAACAGCAATATATGGTTCTTCGGGAGCGAATGGAGTTATTATTGTTACCACTAAAAAAGCAAAAGCTGGAAAAACACAAATAGATGTTAACAGCTATTTTGGATTAAATGGTTTCTCTTCTTTCCCGGCGCCACTTACAGGTGATAAGTGGTTAAGTTACAAACGCGACCGATTTTATTTAGATAATGGTTATCAAGCTACAAGTTTAACCGATTTAGGTCTAAACGCATCTGCCATTGCAGCAATCGAAAACGGACAGTATGTAAACTGGATTGATGAAACTTTGCAGGTAGGAACGCAACAAAATCATAATCTTTTTATGAGAGGCGGATCTGAAAAGGTACAGGGTTATTTTTCTTTGGGATATGTTGGTGAAGAAGGAATCTATCAAAATGATAAAGTAAACAGTTTTAATTCAAGAGGAGGAGTTGATATTAAATTCAGTGATAAATTTAAAACAGGTTTTCAACTGATTTTAAACTATCGTAAAAACAGCACAACAAACAGTAGAATTAATAAGGCTTACAGCGTTTATCCTTTAGGAGTGCCATTTGATGAAAATGGTGTTGTGAATCTTTATCCAATAGAAGGAGATCCTAACAACATTAGCATTTTGGCGAATAATTATCCGGGCGCTTTTGCTAATGAATCTTTAAGTTATAATGTACAGTTCAATCCTTATATGGAATTTGAATTTTCTAAAAACCTGAAGTTAAGATCTAATCTAGGAACTAGATTTTCAGGAGGGAGAGCGGGAACTTTCCAGAATAAGAATTCATACAATTTATTGTCCGAAGGAAGAACAGCAAGTGAGGCGACTTATAATATGACTTTGGGGTACAGTTATATCTGGGAAAACATCCTGAATTATAATTTTAAACTTGGTAAAGATCACGACTTTGGTTTGACAGGAATTACTTCGTGGGCCGACAGCAGATCAGAAGGAACTTACATGGGCGGTAATGGTATCGATTATGACGATTTCCAGTTTTATAATATGGGAGCGGTTAAAAATCTTACTACGAGAATGAATACTTACAGTCAGTTTAACAGAATGTCATTTGCCGGTCGTTTTAATTATAGTTTTAAAGGCAAATATTTGTTTCAGCTAACGAATAGATGGGACGGAGTTTCTCCGTTAGCCGAAGGCAATAAATGGGCCTCTTTTCCATCTGCTTCATTGGCTTGGCGTATCAGCGATGAAAGCTTTATGCAGGGAACAAGTTCTTGGTTGAATAACCTGAAATTACGATTAGGTTACGGTATTTCAGGATCGGCAAATATTGATCCGTATTCTAGTTTGACCAGAACTGCAACTAAAACAAGCAGTCTTTCTCTTGGTGGCAGTACAGCTTTGCCAATGTATGTGCCTACAGAGCATATTTCAAACCCGGATTTAACTTGGGAACGTTCGACAAATACGAACTTAGGTTTGGATGTTTCGGTATTAAAAAACAGAATAGATCTTGTAGCAGAATACTATTGGACAAATACAGATGGTATTTTATGGGATCGTCGTCTGCCAACCAGTTCAGGAGGATATGATGCTAAAACACCTTATAAAAAGACTTCGAATATTGCAACTTCTCAGAACAGAGGTTTTGAGCTTTCTATTAATACTAAAAATATTGATACTGAAAACTTCAAATGGAATACATCATTTACTTACACACACGCTACCGAAAAGCTGACCAATATTGATTTAGGAAATTTAACGGTTGCCGAATTAATTTCAGAAGGTCTTTTCATTGGGCAGACTCCAGCAGCGGGAGGTGTATTTTATGATTATAAAAAAATAGGAATCTGGCAATTGGGACAAGAAACCGAAGCGGCTTTATACGGTGCTAAACCGGGTGATATAAAATTACAAACAGTGCCGCAAGTTGATGCCAACGGAGTATCAGATAATGGAGTACACGTTTATTCTACAAAAGACAGAATGATCGTAGGAAACAATGTTCCGGATTATTTCTTTGGTTTCCAAAATACATTCAAATACAAGAATTTTGATTGTACGGTATTTGTAAATGGAAGATATGGTGGTATGATGCGTGCTCAGGTTCTTGGTTATTGGAACAAAGAAGCACAGCCGGAAACCTATAGTTATTGGACACAAGACAATCCGACAAACGATTTTCCTAGACCGGGCGGTAGTTTTAATACGCAATTTCAATCATCATTGGAGCTTGTAGATGCTTCTTACATCAAAATCAAAAATATTACTTTGGGATATTCGATGCCGCAAGATTTCCTTAAAAGAACAGGAATAAGTTCAATGAGACTTTATGCAACGTCTTATAATCCTTTTGTTTTTAGCCGAAGCCATTTGTTGAAAAATGTAGATCCGGAAAGTGGAGGGTCAGATTCGTTCCCATTATTTAAACAAGTTGTTTTTGGTCTTAATTTATCATTATAATGTTATGAAAAAGTATATCAATATAAAATCAGTAATTGTCTTAATGTCTTTTATGGTTGGTTTGCAATCCTGCAGTTTAGACGAAAAAAATCTTACCACTGTTTCTTTGGATAAATCCTATAGTGAAAGGCCGGGATTTGAAGGGTTAATTAACAGCTGCTACGAGAATCTTTATTTTCTTCACGGAAAGGTAGATTATATAGCACCGACAGAAGCCGGGACAGATTCCTGGGAAAATGTAGGTACTAGTGGAATTGGTTATACTCAATATACCAGTCAATTAAATCCGGACGATGGAAATATCAAAGTAATTTGGGGAACAGCTTACACTACTATAAATCTTTGCAACACGGCAATTTATTATTCAAAAGATGTTAATGGCTATTCTTCTACAGAGGAATTAAATGCCAAATTAGCCGAAGCTTATTTTCTAAGAGCTTTTAGTAATTTCATATTAGTAGAGCAATTTGGAGGCGTGGTTTTAAGAACAAAATCTTCTATTATTGAAGGAGCAGATAATGCACCTGTTCGCAGTTCTGAAAAAGAATTCTACGATTTAATTATTGAAGATTTAAAATTTGCTTGTGCACATCTTCCGGTACAGCAAACTTTGCAGGGAAGAGTAGCTAAAAAAGCAGCTTATGGTTTGTTGGCGAAAGTATATTTACAAAGAACAAGATTAGGAGATGTTTCAGAATATGCAAAATTAGCTTTGGATACTGCTGAAGAATTAATCAATAACGCCGCAAAATACAATACCGCTTTGTATTTAAGTGATAATACTAAATCAGGATTTAGCAAATTGTGGGACGGCAACAATAACAAGAAAAATACAGAATTTTTGTTTACACAAGGAATTGATCCAGGCGGACTTAATCCTGAGGGCTATAACAGAGGAAGAACAAGACAATATTATTTGCCGGATTTAGCAACAAGAGGAGCCGAATGGGGAGCTGGAGCAACCAGTATTTTATACGGACGTGCCAACAGCCGTATGCTAAGACCAAGTAAATATTTGTTGACAGAAGTGTTTTCTCCTGTGCCATCACCAGCAGATACTCGTTTTGCAGAAACATTCACTTTTAAATTTTATGCAGCAGCTAATAAAACGATTACACAAACAATGGCGACTGCTTACAAAAAAGATCCTTCGGTAGTAGGTTATACCATTAAAAATACTTTAGCACAGGCAGTTCCATCGGTTAATTTTTATTCTCAAAGAATAGAAGAACAAATTAATATGAATAATGATGAAGGGTTGGCTGTTTTTACTCCAAATTGGAATATCGATCCTGTGGTTAAAAGTAAAATGCCTGTTTTAGTTGCTGATCCTAGCGATATCTTTGAGCCTGGAACCAATAAATACAAAGATCCGGCAATGTATCCAAATGACCCAAATTTGATTAATATTTTCCCGGCAATGCGAAAATTCTCTGCGGCGTTGTACTGTCAAAGTAATCAATATTGGTTAGGAGATATTCCAATAATCCGTTTGGGCGAAGTGTATTTGATTGCAGCAGAAGCCGCTATTTTAAATAGTGATCAAAGTAAAGCCTCGACTTATTTAAATACTCTAAGAAAAAGAGCCGCTTTGACATCTAGAGAAAATGAAATGTTGGTGTCAAGCGGTCAGATGAATATTGATTTTATTTTAAAAGAAAGAGCAAGAGAATTATCGGGCGAACATACAAGATGGATTGATTTGAAACGTACAGGAAAGTTAAACAAAACCTATTTAGATCAGACTAATCCAATTGCTGGGACAAATTTTGTTGATGGAAAACATATCGTTAGACCAATTCCGAGGTCATTTTTGGACGCCATTTCAAATGCCAAAGAATTTGGGAATAATGGATATTAAGTGCACTTTTGGTTAGGTGTTAGGGATGGGCAGTTCGAAAGAACTGCCCTTTTTTTATATAGATTGCGCTGTAGTTGACATAATCGTCAAGATATAAAAACAGAAAATCAAAAATTTATAAAGTAAGTTATTAGTGAAATTAAAAAGACAAAGGAAGTAGTGACAATTGATGCAATTAGTGTAATTCGTGGCTAAAAAAAAATGGCTTACAGTAGGATGTAAGCCATTCTATAAATTAAAATCGGTTATCGCCGTCTAAAAGATTTCCTAATCCACCAAGAAGACTTCCCTCATCACGGCTGTTGCCTCCGGATCTTGGTGCCGATGCGATAATTCGGTCAGCTAATCTTGAAAATGGAAGTGACTGTACGTAAACCGTCCCCGGACCTTTTAAAGTCGCATAAAATAAACCTTCGCCTCCAAAAATCGAATTCTTAATTCCGCCGATAAATTCAATATCGTAATCAACATCTTTGGTAAAACCAATAATACATCCCGTATCTACTTTTAGAACTTCTCCATGACCTAATACTTTTTTAGCCATTGTTCCTCCGGAATGTACAAATGCCATTCCGTCTCCTTCGATTTTCTGCATAATGAAACCTTCACCGCCAAATAAACCGCGTCCCAGTTTTTGAGAAAATTCTATTCCAACAGAAACACCTTTGGCTGCACATAAAAAAGAACTTTTCTGGCAGATAAATTTCCCCTGAAATTCTGTTAAATCAATTGGAAGAATTTTTCCAGGATAAGGCGATGCGAATGAGACTTTACTTTTACTGTTTCCTTGGTTTAAAAAAGCCGTCATAAACAAACTTTCGCCGGTAAGCACTCTTTTTCCTGCGCTTAAAAGTTTGCCAAATAAGCCTGAACCTTGTTGTTGAGAACCATCTCCAAAAATGGTTTCCATCTGGATGTTGTTTTCCATCATCATAAAACTGCCTGCTTCGGCAATAACAATTTCCTGCGGATCCAGTTCAATCTCCACATACTGCATTTCTTCTCCAAAAATCTGATAATCTATTTCGTGGGCTTGCATAATTTCTTAGTTATTTGTTTTTAAAATTAGACTGAAGAATCTTTAGAATGTTACAATTTTTAGTGTGTTTTGGCTGTCTTTAAAAATATTAACAAATTTTGTTATTTTAAATTAGTCTTAATTATGCGTTTAATTACTTTAAATTATATATTTTTGCACCGTTATCATATTTTATCAGAATGTTAGTTAGTGATTTGACCACCAAAGTATTATTTGAAACCGAAAAAGGATACAGTTATCAATGTGATTTGACCAATAGTATTATCATCAATTTTGTTGATACGGTGTCAAGTTATAAGATTCAAGATTTTTTGATTTTTCAAAGAAAGGTGAATAGCGTTGATATTTTGAATATGCTTTATGACTTATCTGATCAGTCAGATGCACAGCTGATCGAAACCACCAAAAGAAATTTTTCCAGAAATCTTACCATCTGTGAAATCGTGCAACTTAGAGATTTATTAAACGGAACTAAATTTACGCTCAATTTGCATTCTATGCTTTGCAATATTGCCAACGTAGAGCTTATTTAGATTCTTACTTAGATTAAATCCAAATTTTCAGGCAGTTAGGGCTGTCTCCTTTAATTTTAGTAATTTTACACCTATAAAAATTAAAGGTTATGAAAGATTTACTAAGAACACGTACTTCATTAGTTGAAGGTGTAGAAAATATATTGAACTTACAGGCAAAATTAGAAAGCGACGCTTCTAACAAATATTTAGCTATGGCTGCATGGTTAGATAGAAATGGTTATGCTAATACAGCATCTTATTTGTACAAGCAAGCCGAAGAAGAAAGAGAGCATTTTCTAAAAGTTTTCAAATATATTACAGACATGGGAGGGATTGCAGTTACGCCATCTATTCCGGAAGTGCAGCAAGAATTTGCTTCTTTGAAAGAAGTATTCGAAATTGCTTTGCAAAACGAAATTGCAGTTACTCAGGCAATCAATAAAGTAATCGCAAAATGCAGAGCTGAAAATGATTATGCTACAGAAGATTTTATGATGTGGTATGTTGCTGAGCAGAGAGAAGAAGAGAAAAATGCAAGAAGAGCTTTAGAGCTTTTTGAGTTAATCGACGAAAACGAAGCTGCAGGTAAATTCCAATTGGATGTGCAGATTTCAAAAATCGGATAATAACTGATTTATAAAATTAAAAAAGCCCTTAATATTTTTATTAAGGGCTTTTTCTATGTCTATTCATTCATCAGTTTTAAATCAGGTTAGGCTTCGGAGAAGCCAGATGTTTATAGAAAATTTATTTATTAGAACCGATAAAGCTCCGGAGGAGCGACATATATTCTTAATAGGATAATGCAATAAGTCGATTGGTAACTCGGATAAAGCAGATTTACTTCGTAAAAACGCGAATTAAAACGGATTATCTATATAAATTTTTAGTTAGATTATTAAAAAATCCGTTTTAATCCGCGTCTTCGCGTTAGCGAATCCGTACAATCTGCGTCTGATTAGGCGGATTTTCAAGAAATATCAATAAAAAAAAAGGCTGTCCAAAAAATTAGTGGACAGCCTTTGGTTTGTTTATTCATTCATCAAAGTTTCAATTTCGTCCACTTCAACTGGAATATTTCTCATTAAGTTAAAAGGTTCTCCTTTTTCCTGAACCACAACATTGTCTTCTAAACGGATTCCGAATTTTTCTGCCGGAATATAAATTCCAGGTTCAACTGTGAAAACCATATTAGCTTTCATTGGCTCGTGAAGCAATCCGTAATCGTGCGTATCTAATCCCATGTGGTGAGAAGTTCCGTGCATGAAATATTTTTTGTAAGCAGGCCATTCCGGATTTTCATTCTGAACATCGGCTTTGTCTAATAATCCTAAACCTAGTAATTCAGAAGTCATGATTTTACCTACTTCAACATGATATTGTTTCCAAAGCGTTCCCGGAGTTAACATTTTTGTAGCTTCGTTTTTAACGTTCAAAACCGCTTTGTAAACCGCTTTTTGTCTTTCAGAGAATCTTCCTGAAACAGGAATCGTTCTTGTCATATCACTTGAATAATTGGCATATTCAGCCGCAACATCTAATAAAATCAAATCGCCGTCTTTACATTGCTGATTGTTTTCGATATAATGTAAAACATTTGCATTATTTCCCGAAGCAATAATTGGTGTATAAGCAAAACCTTTAGAGCGGTTACGAATGAATTCGTGAGCCAGTTCTGCTTCGATTTCATATTCAGTAACATTTGGTTTCACAAATGATAATAATCTGCGGAAACCTTTCTCGGTAATATCACAAGCATGCTGAATCAAATCGATTTCTTCGCTTTCTTTTACAGAACGTAATCTTTGTAAAATTGGGTTGCTTTTTGCAACGTTATGCGCTGGATAACGCTCTTTCCACCATTTTACAAAACGAGCTTCACGTGTTTCAGTTTCGACTGATGCACGGTAATGTTCGTTGGTATTAATGTACATTGTGTCAGCATACGTCATCATTTCGTTCAAAATCTTATGAAAATCCTGTAGCCAATAAACCGTTCTAATTCCCGAAACCTGAAAAGCGCGTTCTTTGGTCAGTTTTTCACCTTCCCAAACTGCGATATGATCGTTGGTTTCTCTCAAGAACAGAATTTCTCTTTCGCTTTCATATGGCGCATCGGGAAACAAGAGCAAAACACTTTCTTCCTGATCTACACCGCTCAGATAAAAGATATCTCTGTGTTGTGCAAACGGTAAAGTACTGTCGGCACTAACTGGGTAAATGTCATTGGAGTTGAACACGGCAACTGAATTTGGTTTCATTTCTGCCATGAATTTTTTGCGGTTTTTTACAAAAAGAGCGCTGTTTATTTGATGATATTTCATAATTATTTCGTTTTTTAACTTCGAATTTCAAAATTAATGATTTTACAGGAATGGCGTATAATTGATTTATTAAAGTTTTCTTATTTATTTTTTTGCTACGAAGACGCTAAGGCACTAAGTTTTTTTACCGCAGAGCACGCTAAGGTTTTTCGCAAAGAACGCAATAGATTTTGCTCGCGAAGACGCAAAGTTTTTACCCAATCTTGTCATTTCGACGAAGGAGAAATCTTCGCGAGTAACTCTACAAAGATTGATAAACACAAAGTTTGTCATTCTGAGGAACGAATAATCACACTCGAAACTCGACAAAGATTGTAAAATCTCAGTAACTTAGAATCTTAGCGTCTCAGTATCTTAAATAATGGCGTGCCCCTTCGGGTCGGGCTATCGGCTATATCTTTTATTCCGCTCCGCTACATAAAAGGATACCGCCTCTATCCCTCACGCGAACGGTTACGATAAAGTTAAAAGAAAAAACATTTTACAGATTCTGGTATTTTGTATATTGGCATCCTACTATAAAATTAAAATGATATATGGGAAAAACTAATAATTTGATTTTAGATAATTTGTTGGAAATTGAAAAACGAGCAAAAGAAATTATTCTAAGAGATTTAGAAGATTCACAAAATGAAGCATATAATCCATTTTATAATTTATGGAAAAACCAGAATAGAGAAGAACATGAAAATGTAATGATTGAGGAGTTAAAAATTAATATTGAGAAATATTGGCTAGCAGAGAAATACAATAGCGCTATTGATAAAAGCTTCAATATGATTTATTTTGAGCATGGTGGTTTGTATGGAGGAGAATTAGAAGCTTTTGCCATTGATTTTGATGATTCAGATCGAAAATTATCCGAATTTGAAATCGATGATGATCATATGGAATATCTAGATAATATTTCTTGTCTTCCTGCTTTTGTTTCTCCAACTTTATACCATTTAACGGAAAATATACAAGGTGAAGAAGATAATTTTGACGACTTCTTAGATGTAAATAATATTTATGAACTATTTGAAGCTACAGCATTAATAGAAATAAATAAATTGTTTAAAAGAGCAAATCAAGAAAATGTATTCGAGAGATTAAATTTGAAAAAGCCTTTTTATTTAGCTGTTGCAGAACATGATACTGGTGCTCCTAAATTAATTTATGTTATTGAATAAATTAGAAATTGTATAGTGAAACTTAGTTAAAATTTTCAGTGAGAAACAAAGAAAGAGGCTTAATTAAAAGCTTCTTTTTTTTATATCCGTTATTTATTCGCAATTTTTTCTTCCAGATACAAAATTTGCTTTTTCATGCTTTCAATAGTTTCCTTTCTGGATTCGGCTAATTCTTTATAATTAATAGTTGCTTCTTCTGTAATTTGATGTTCTGACAAATGAATATTTTCATTTTTAATCATAGGCCCTTCGTTTTTAATCAACCATTCGCAACTATAATTGGGATAAATTTCAACAATTTTAGAAATCCATTTTGATTGGATATCGCTGTTATTACCAATGGCACGGGATAAAACGCCTTTGCTGGCGCCTATTATAACTTCAAGTTTTGAAATAGTTATGCCTTCGTTTTCGGCTATTTGTTTGAAATTTTTCAAAATACTATTCATATATGTAGGAAATTATCTTAAAATAATTTGTTCATGTTGAAAATTATCTTATGTTTGTTTTAAATTTTAAAACAAAAAAAGCAATGGACAAAAGTAAGACAAAAAATTACAATTCCTACGATTCCACTGTGTTAGAGGCCTTGTTTTTAAAATATAAGGTTTCAAAATATTACATCCGTCAATGTATAAATGGAACTGTTCAAGGAATAAAAGCTGACAACATCAAAAAAGATTATCAAATAATGGAAAAAGCAAATAAAGAAACTGTTTTAAACTTGGTCAAAAAAACGCTAAGACAATAAGGTTTGTAGTCTTATTTTGATATAAATAAAACTTATCAAGAAAAAAGAATCTCTAATGGCTCACTACTTTTGCACAAAATTTTTAGTTAAAAAAAGAAGGCAGGTAGAGTTGAAAATTAACAATTATATTATTTAGAAATCATGAAGAAGTCTATTAAGCTAATCCTTATGTTTAGCTACATGACAATAACAGGTGTTAATGCACAAGTGGGCATGCAAACCAATAACCCAAATAAAGATGCTGTTTTAGATTTAAACATGGCAGATGGTGCTAGTACTAAAGGTTTATTATTGCCAAAAGTAGAATTGACAGCCCTAAACAGTCCGTTGCCAATGACGGCAAATGTAGCAGGAATGCATGTCTGGAATACTGCAAATACAGGAACTGGAGTTAATGCCGTTACGCCGGGAGAATATTATAATGATGGTGCAAAATGGGTTCGTGTTTCTTCTTCTACAGATGCAGTAAATAATTGGCAGTTAAATGGAAATACCAATGGAGCATTAAAAACAATAGGAACGCAAGATAATTTCGCTTTACCATTTGTTACCAATAATACAGAGAAAATGCGATTGACTCCAGAAGGGCGTTTGGGAGTTGGTACTGATACTCCTTTAGTGGGGTTTCATTTAAAATCAAGTGATGTTAATAATAATGATTTGATGATTGAAGGGGTCGATGATGGGGCAACTTTTATAATAAAACGTTCCACTACTTCAACATTGCCAACGGGCCAGAGTTTAGGTGGTTTAATTTGGACAGATGTAGACCCAGCTCCAGGTGTTGCCGCTTTAACTAGAATTAATTCTTATTTTAGAGGGGCTGATTTATCATCGCTAAGTTTTTTTGTTAATCGAGCTTCTACAGCACAAATGACGTTAAACCAAAGCGGATTTCTAGGATTGGGTACAACTACTCCAGGTTCTAAACTGCTACTTTACAATAATAATGTCTCTGATGCAGATGATGACATAAGAATACAAACAAGATCAAATACTTATACGCCATCTATTTTAATTGATAGAAATAGAGATAATGGTGATAATCTAGTATATAACGATAATTTAGGTTCAATTATTTTTAGATCTTATTTAAGCGGAACTATTAGTAACTTAGTTTATCTTAAAGGTGCATACAAAGGAGATGGAACTACTAAGCTATCTTCTTTAACTTTAGGAACATCAGGTACAGATCGTATGACAATCGATGAAGATGGATATGTTGGAATAGGTATTAATAAACCTGCTGCTCCATTACACGTTGATGGTAAAGATACTAGGGGTATTTTAGTCAATGCGACCAATGCCGATTTTACGGGGAATATATTTGACGGTACAGCATCTTCAGATGGTGTAGATATTAGTAATAATAGTGTTCGAATACAAAAAGGAAGCGGAGGATCAGGTTCTCCTTTGATTCTAAGTAAAGGCAATGGGTATACATCAATATTTATGACTGAATATTTTGTCAAAGGAACGAGGGTTGGATCTGTAACTACGACAGGCACTGGAGTAGCATATAATACAACCAGTGATATGCGTCTTAAAGAAAATATTATTCCCACGCAATTTGGTTTAGCTGAAATTATGAAAATAAAAGTAAATGACTATAATTATAAAAGTGACGAGAAAAAAAACACAAATACAGGATTTCTTGCTCAAGAACTCTTCAAAATATATCCTCAAGCGGTATCGGTTGGTGGCGCAGATGAAAAAACCAATCCTTGGCAAGTAGATTACAGTAAACTTATTCCTCTTTTGGTAAAAGCAATTCAGGATCAGGAAGAACAGATTAAGATACTAAAAGAGAAAATAGAACTGAAAGACAAAGATTCAGAAATAAAAGAACTTAAAGATCGCATGGCGAAATTAGAAAAAGCGGTAAATGGTTTATTGAAATAACGAATTATAGTTTTACAAATGCTCAAGAATTCGAATTTGAAATTCGTTCTTATAACAAAAAAACAAAAAAACCGAAGCAATTAAAAAAGCTTCGGTTTTTTTGTTTTTTATAAAGTTATTAAACACAATTTTTCTGACTATTGAATAGGTTTTGAATTTAGAATTGTGTAATCTTGAGATAGTTAAAGTATTCCTCAAATGATTTTATTGAAATAGCATGAAAGAACTAGTATTAGAAAGTAAAGGTATAAGAACCAATGAGTATTTTATACCGCCATTTGAATTAAGAGAAGGCGAGTTGGTTATTTTGTATTTGTATGGAGGAGCTCATTTTCAAAATGTAAAAACAGATTTGCTGAATATTTTTACAGGAAAAATAAAAAATGAAAATGTAACTATCAGAAAGCCTTTGACCTATGTAGATTATTTTAAAGAATCAAGATTTAGAAGTTTGTTTTTTCCGGTTAGAGTTGGCGAATATTTAAGGAAAAAAGCAAATACGGAAAGCGAATTTGTTGAGAAAATTTATGAAATGCCGTGGGTCAATAAGAACACGAAAGTAAGTGAACTTTTTTGGAATTCTAAAATGCTACTTTCATTATATGCGACATTCTCCAAAACAAAATACATAGTTTTTGAATTAGCAGGACTAGGGCCTGTTGCTGCAAAAGAAAACTATGATATTGTTAGAGATGAAATTAGAAAAGGAGGTGCTGCGATACTTATCGATTGGGCTTCTGATATGAAAGATAATTGCGATAAATTTATCACTTTAGAATGGTTGTCGGTTTAAATTGCTTTAGTAAGTCATGAAATCAAAAATCAAAATCAGAAAAATCCAAAGCCAAGACCTAGACTTCGTCTACAAAACCATTTGCGAACTAGAAAACGAAGTTTTAGATTTTGAAGTTTTTGAAACAATATTAAACAAAAACATTTCAAACCCAAAATACCTTTATTTAATTGCCGAAAACGAAATTGAAGGTCTAGGATTTATTAGTTTTCACACCCAAAACCTTTTACATCATTGCGGATTGGTGGGAGAAATTCAGGAGTTTTTTATCCATCAAAAATATCGCGGTCAAGGCGTTGGAAGAGTATTAATAAATGAGATTTTGAATTTTGCTGAGCAGAATAATTTAAAAAGCATCGAAGTAACGACAAATAAAAAACGAGTAGAAAACGTAGCGATTTATGAGAATCTTGGTTTTACTTTGAGTCATAATAAGTTTACGATTTACAGGTAAACCAAGAATTATCAGTCTAGTTTGTCATTTCGACCGAAGGGAGAAATCACAATAGTAACTCGACAAAGATTGGCGATTTTGCATGCGGAGTTTCGTGTGTGATTTGCTCCGCCTGTTCGCTATCGCTCGAGTCTCCTTTCGGTCGAAATGACAAGATTGTGTTGAAAAATTTTGATAGATGTCCATTTCAAACTAATGAAAATAGAAAAAGCCAACATAACCGACAACGAAATTCTCACAACAATAACCAAAAAGTCAAAAGCTTATTGGGGATATTCGGCAGAACAAATTCAGAAATGGGATAAAAACTTAACCATTTCTCAAGATTACATTAGGGATCATAACGTTTTTAAATTGATTGATAATGATTTAATTATGGGTTACTACTCTTATGTTTTCAAAGATGAAAAAGTAATCGAACTCGATAATTTATTTATATTACCAGAATATATTGGAAAAGGATTTGGAAAATATTTAGTTCTCGATTTTTTAAACCGAATAAAAGAAGAAAAAATAGAAAGAATAATTCTCGATTCAGAACCAAATGCTGAGGAATTTTACTCCAAAATGGGATTTGTAAAAATTGGAGAATTCGAAACTTCCATAAAAAACCGTTTCATGCCTATTATGGAAATGAGAATAATAGAATGAATCGCCCAACTTAATTTGTTTTTAAGGGAAAACAATAATTTGTGTATAATCGATGGATGAAAAATTACAAAAATACGTTGAAGAAAAATTGACAGATGAGTTGAGTAAAATAATCAACTCAAGTCATCATAATCATATTACCCAGTTAAATGAATTTGAAAAAACAATCATTTATCATTATACCGATTACGGTTATGATTATTTAAATAAAATATTAAGAGATGGAGGGAGTATGCCAGAATTTGGAAGGTATTTAAACTCCTCTCTCAATAAATTAGAAAGTTTTAAAGCTCTTTGTTACAGGGCAATAATATGCAACAGATCAGATTTGCAAAAATATTATGATGCATTTGCAAATGGTTCTGTTGTTGTTGAAAAAAGTTTCTGGTCTTGTAGTAAGTCTAAGTTAATAGCATGGATGTTTAGTGAGAGTCCACTTTTCATAATAATATCTAAAAGAGGAAAAGACATAGAAAAAATTAGTAAATTTGGAGGAGTTGGAGCTCAAAATGAAAAAGAAGTTCTGTTCATGTCTGGTTCAAAATTTAAGGTGCTGGAGATTGAAGAGAAAGTGGGAAGAATAACAATAACATTAGAAGAAGTTTGATATGGATTTAGTAAAAGAATATAAAGAGAAATCAAATTTTAAAAATGAAAGAGAAGTATTAGCTGTTATAACATCTGTTTTTGCGGAGCTTTTTGAGCGTGGAACTATTAGGTCAGAGTATAAAAGTGAACATACTATTAATAAAAAGGAAGATGTTAATTCTTTTAATGTAAAATTATTAGAATATATTTTGTCTAATGATTTTGTGACTTCAAAAGAAACAAAACTGAATGTCGTAAAATTATTAGATGATTTGAATTATAGAATTGAACTGCTTCATTTAATGAACGAATCTAACAAATCTGCTTTAAAAGATCTAAAAGAAACGTCAGAACGAATGGGGCGAAAATTCATGTCGTCTGAAAAAAAATAAATATACATTGTAAATTGTGCCACAAAAGAAACTTGCCAAAATTGTATGTTTTGCATTTGAAAAAACTTCAGATTCTTGAGATTTGCGGGCGGAAAAACAGTTGAAATGTATAAACTAAATCCATCAGTAAAACATCATTTAGTAATTGCCATTTTTATAAGTTTGTGGCTTTTCATTTTTGCTTTTATTATAAAACCTTTTGATGACGGAACTATAAATTTCAGAGCTTGGTTTTTAATCAGTTTTGGTTTTAGTTTGATGGCGCTCTTCTGTTATGGTCTTTTGGCAATTGTTCAAAAAAGCTTTTATAAAAGAATTGAAAAATGGAATATTAGCTTAGAAATCTTTGCTGTTTTTCTCTTTTATTTAATGTATTTGATTGGAGTTTTTGCTTTTTACAAAAGTCCAATTTTAAATGGCGGATATACTTTTTCCCAGTTCTTCTCGATAATATTTATAAAAGTCGCTTTGATTTTGACTCCGGTAATTATTCTTGCCAGAAGATATTTGATTAAACTGATTCCCGTAAAAGATGATATTTTACTATTTAAAGGGGAAAATAGATTGGATATTCTGAAAATCAAAAAAGCCGATTTAGTCTGCATTTCGAATGCGCAGAATTATGTTGAGATTTTTTATCTCGAAAATGATAAACTTTGTTCTAAGCTTATTCGGTCTTCTCTCAAAAAAGTGCAGGACGATTTTGGTTTTTTAGTTCAAATACACCGTTCGCATTTAATAAATCCGATGCATTTTAAATCCTGGAGAAATACAAATACCATTATTTTGACTCAAATCGAACTTCCGGTTTCCAGAAATTACAAAGATGTTTTATTGGCATTGTAAATTTCATCCCTAAAACTATGCATTTCGTACCAAAGTCAGTAAAATTAGACTTTGCAGAAACTTTTCATTTTAGTTTTGCTTCATCAATTTTAAAAACAAATTATGGAAACAAAACATTTTTGCCAAATCGGGTTGCTCTTTTTTCTTGCCAGTTATTTATTATTCTCTAACATTTTTCCGAGTTTAAATACATCGATAGATTTTGCGCATTGTTTTAATTTGATTGGCGCTTGTTTTTTATTGTCTTTTAATGATGCATTTCCAAAAACAAAGATGAATAAAGTGGCTTCTGTTATGACAGCTTTAGGTGTTGTTGCTCATATCGGACTTTGCACAATTGATTTCATCATGTCAGGTTACGGAAATAATGAAATAGAAAAAGCGGAACTAAGCCAGCATATTAGTAATTCTCCATTGCTTTTTTATCCATTTGTGGCTGTTGGCCCTTCTTTGCTTTTTCTGGGTTTGGCGCTTCATGCCTTTACTTTTATAAAAACAGAAACTCTAAAGTCTTTAATGGTAATGGTTGGTTCAGTTGCGGTTGGATTTTCTTTTTTTGTGTTGAAAAATGGAATTTGCATGCTTTTAAGTTGTGCGTTTTTTGTTTTAGGACTGGGTTTATTGCTTTATAAAATGAAACCTAAAAATTGCTGAAAGAATAAAAGTTGTATTTTCGTTCCATAATTAAAACTTAAAGATTGAAAAAACAGCTAAAATACCTAATCGCACTCTTTCTGGCTTTTGTCGTAATGGCGGGCGATGGTAGTTTATATTCTCAATCAAAATCGACAGATTATTACGAATCTTCTTTTGTAGTTTCAAGAAGAGAACTGGATCTTAAAAGTTCTCGTTTCTATAAACTCGGGCAGATTGTTTCCTGGAATCAAATACGATTTTCAATTGTTTTGAATTTTCTAAATGTTGAAAATGTCTTTACTTTTCAAATTGAAAAGCTTATAAAACTTCAAAATCAGCTTCATCAAAAACTAACATCATTTATAAATCAATCTGTTTTTATAAATGAAATAATCACTTCAAAGCATTTTAGTAAAAGTTTATACAGCGCTTAAGAAAATTTATTTCTGAAGCTTTATGCTATCTCAAAGCATAAGATGAAATAATAATGTCTAATCATTTATCATTTTCAAAATGTATAAACAAAACAAACAAACTCGTTTGGAGCAATCTAAACGACCGCTTCTCCATTGGATAAAAAGAAAATTCATAATTATAATAACAGCCTTTATGTTATCGCGTTGTAAAAACGCAAGGTTCGCAAAGCTTTGTGTTCATAAAAAGCTTTGCGAACCTTGCGTAATCCTTTGCGGACTTTGCGGTTAAATTTTAAAAAACATAAAAACAGCAACAACGCTAGAATAAAGCTTTATTTCACAATAAATTATTTTGCTATTTCTTACGCAGACATTCCAAAAGTTTCTATTTTTGAGAAATTTCTTATGTCGTGAAATAGGGTCACGTGGATGTATTCATTATTGAAACAAAGATTGCTGAAATTTTAAATGAAGTAAAAGAATATATAATTAAACACAATAATGATAAAGTCTTATAAAACAGTATTAATACTTCAAATTATAGTAATCCTGATTGGCAGTTTTGTGCTCCATGATTTTCATTACACAAACGATTTTAATAGACTTCCAATAAGTATTGTTTTATTGATTGGTTCATCGGTTTTAATTTTATTGATGTTTTCAGTACTGATTCAAGTGTTGATTGCGGGTATTTTTTATTCCAATTCGACCATTGATGAGGGAAGCAAGAATGTGGCAAATGATAAATTTTGGAGAAATTCCTTTTTGATTAATCTCAGTTTTGGAATTCTGGCTTTTATAGTTTGTATTATGGCAATTGTTTCAGATCTGGATTTAGCAGTTCCGGGATATGACTCTAGTAATCGATTTTTTATTTCTTTAGCAATTTTGATAGTTTCAAGTTTGGTAATTAGTCTTTTACTGCACATTAAAAAATCGGTTAATGAAATAACAAAGCTGTTAGGGTTTTTAATGATTTTGATTTCTGTAATTGTTTTTGCAGGATCATTATTTGTCGCTTCGACTAACGCGTTAATGGTAAAATCCTATAATCGTGACAGTTTATATGCTATTTTGAAAAATTTATTTGGAGAAGATGTTGAAATTCCTTCAAGTGAAAAAAAGGTGACAAAAGTGGTAGTTCCTGTAAAAGCAGAAAGTAAGGCTGATGAAAACGAATCAGATTATGATTATTACGGATTTAGTAAAATGAGTTTTCCGGATCTTGAAACGGGAGATTATTTTATGGAGCTTTTTGATGAATCTTATACCAAATCAAAGGTTCAGGAACTTTTCGGCTTTTTTTTATCTGATTTCTTGAGTCTGGACAAAAAGGAATCGATTTGCTATTTGAGAGGCTCAATAGAATCAGGTTTTTATTCTTATAGATATGACGATTTGGTGGCGGTTGATAAAATGATCGGGCGAAACCCTGAATCAATTCAAAAAACATATGATAGTTATAGTCCTTTGATTTATGCTTTTATTTCAGATGAAACCTATTACGATTCCAATCTAAATGTTATTGTAGATATTTTGATTGAAAGTCATAACGATCTTTACAGGACTGAAAATCCGGAAGAGGCTTTAAATAAAATCTATAAAATAATGGTTTTAGGAAAAAACACACAGTATCCTGATTTTCATTATGAAGAACTCAGCAAGTTTGCTTCGAAAAAGGTGCTGCATTTAATTAAACAAAATACAAAAGACGATCCAGATCCGGATTACAGCATAAAAGTAAGTACATTTTGGGTTTACAGTTTTTGGGCAAGAAGATACAAGGAAAATAATATTGACGTTGTATTTGATATTCTTCGAGAAATTAAACAACATTATAACGTGGATGATGCTCAATAATTTTCATTAAAAAAACATCAGTTGAATATGAAAACAAAAAAATGGAAACCGAAGAGAATTTTAAAGACAATATGGATCTTGGCAGGTTTGCTGTTTACAATTTGGCTGTTTTATTCTTATGAATCTGATGGTGTCGATAAGTCTTTTTTACAAAGTAACAATTTGGTTAAAGTAGAAGATGCTTCCGATTATTATTTATTTGAACCGAAGAAAGAATTTAAAAATGTTGTTATCTTTTACCCTGGAGCAATGGTGGAGACAGAAGCTTATGTACCGCTTTGCAGAAGATTGGCAGATCAAGATATAAAGGTCTATTTGATAAAAATGCCTTGGCGACTTGCATCAAAAGGATATAACAAACCTAAAGATTTACACCTTTTTGAAGATGCTTCAAAAAACTACATTCTGGCAGGACATTCGCAGGGCGGAAAAATGGCTGCCCAATTTGTATATGAAAATCCTAAATTGATTGATAAGTTAATATTGATAGGAACTTCACATCCAAGAGATATTTCGCTTGCCATGATTGAGATTCCGGTTTTAAAAATTTACGGTTCAAAAGACGGAGTTGCAGGTGAAGGATCTATTATGCAAAACAAATCCAAATTGCCCAAAGAAACAAAGTTTCTACGAATAGAAGGAGCAAATCATTGCCAGTTTGGTTATTATGGATTTCAGTTGGGAGATGATAAAGCCGATATCAGCAGGGAACAACAGCAGAAAGAAACTTTAGAGGCTGTGGTTTCGTTTATAGAGGAATAAGGGTTTTCTACCCAATCTTGTCATTTCGACGAAGGAGAAATCACATTAGTAATTCGACATGCAAAATCGCCAATCTTTGTAGAGTTTCTAGTGTGATTTCTCCTTTCAGTCGAAATGACAAACTGTGCGGGTATAAATAAAAAACCGAAGCAATTTGCTTCGGTTTTCTATTGGAATTTGGATTTCCTTTATTGGAATTTTTAAAATTTTAATTAATCAATCCACTTATAATATCTCGCCCCAATCAAAACAGGAATTTCTTTTTCAATTCTGTCTAAAACCCATTCGTTTTTAGGAGTTCTAACGCTTTGTTTTTGTTCTTTTTTATGAAGACTTTCATAAGTATTGAAATCAATTTCTGTGCTTTCGGTCAAATTTTCAAAAAGCTTCACATTTTCTAAAGCCGATTTCCATTCTGGTTGAATAGTTCCTTCAAAAACTTTCGATTTCGATCCGCTTCCGTAAGCTAAGAAACCGAATTTAGTTCCGACAATTGCTGCGTTTGTATCATAAAAATGAGCCAAAGTCGACAATAATCCCATGAAAATCGAACCGGTGTAAAGGTTTCCAATTAAAGAAGACGCCAATTCAGCTGGCTGTAATTTCTCCGTTACAAAACTTCTGTAATCCTCAGATTTTGCTACTTCTTTAATTTTTGTTTGATAATCTGCAGGTGCAATATCATCAGCAATAATTTTTTCAGCACTATCTAAGGTATAAATTTCAGATAACATTCTTCTTCCCTGGAAAGAATAGGGTAAATGCATTACAATACTATGCCAGGTGTTATATAAAGTTTCGGTAGTGTTTTTTAATTTTTTGAATGAAAAGTAAGCATTACGCGTACGATCCATATAACATTGGTTGGAATATTGTCCGTCAAAAACCGGCTGATCTTTGTGGATTTCGATTTCGGCTTCTAAATTGTCAAACCAGGAATCGTTGTTGGTGTTTTTTGTGATTTCTTCTTTAGAAATAGTTCTGTAAGGTTTGAAAAAGTCGAAAACACCTTTTGTGCTAGTTGCCCAATTGTCATCAAAAGCAATAATTTTGGGGTTTGCAGCAATCAACATCGCAACAGCTCCGGCGCCTTGAGTATATTCTCCACCAGAATTTAAATCGTATTTTGCAAAATCTGAAGTAACTACGATTGCTTTTTTAGTTGGATTTAGTTTTACAAAATCAAGGCAGTTTTGCATCGCGTCAACTCCGCCAATACAAGCAAAAGTAAAGTCAACAACATCGCATTCTGCTAAAGAATCTTCTCCAAATTTCTGCTCCATTAAACTAATTAAATAAGAAGCAATTGGTTTGGAACCGTCAACACCGCTTTCGGTACCAACATAGATTCTGCTGATTTCTTTTAGGTCAATTTTATTATCGATGATAAGCTTGGTTAAAGCGTTTGCTCCAAAAACAACCGCATCCTGATGAACGTCCGGGAAAGTCATTTTCAGTAAGCCAAGACCTTTTTCTAATTTTTCGGGTTCTATATTTCTGGCAATCGCCAAAGTTTTTATGGGTAAATGTATGTTTGCTACGTCAAAAGATATAGCATCAATTCCTGTTTTCATTCTTATTTTTTTGAGCGGCTAAAGGTAAAACTATGTTGTGGAATGACAATTTTTTACTTAGACAAAATTTATTGGTGATCACACTTTTAAAGAAAACAAATCAAAACTTTGAATAAAATAACAATATGATAAATTTTTGGTAATCTACTTAGGGTTGAATTTCTTTTTAAAAGTTAAAAAACATTAATCTGAGGTTTTCTATAATAAATTATTTTTTAGAAACTTCAATTTTGTACGTAAAAATACGTAGGGAGGCGCTATTTTAAAATCATTATAAATAACAACGAAATGGTTGTAGTTCTTTTGTAATTGAGTTATTTTTGTCTAATTTTTTAAAATAAACTACTTAACACTTATGGCACAATCTGCACAGTTGAATGCTTCCATCTTAAAGAAAGTAGCAATGGCTCTTTCGGGAATATTCTTAATCACGTTTTTAGCGCTGCATGTTACCTTAAATTTTATTTCCGTTCTTAGTGAAGACGTTTTCAACGAAGCTTCTCACTTTATGGGTTACAATCCGCTGATTCAGTATGTAATGCAACCAGTTTTGGCATTTGGAGTAATTTTCCACTTTGTAATGGGATTTGTACTTACGGCACAAAACAGCGCAGCAAGACCAATTGCATACGCTAAATACAACGGAGCTGCAAACGCTTCTTGGAGTTCTAGAAATATGATTATTTCTGGATTGGTTATTTTGGCTTTCTTAGGATTGCACTTTTATGATTTCTGGTTTCCTGAAGTTAGCTATAAATATATAGCTGGAACAGCACCAGATGCTACAAGGTATTATGGAGAGTTAGTTCACAAATTTCACAGCCCGGTTCGTACAGCATTGTACTGTGTATCATTTATCCTTTTAGGATTTCACTTATGGCACGGGTTTGCATCTTCTCTTCAATCAGTAGGGATGCACAACAAATACTCTAGATTTTTGGCGAAAGTAGGTTACTGGTTTGCGGTTGTAGTTCCGGCAGCTTTCGTAATTATCGCTTTATTTCATCATTTCAATAATTAATATCAATTATAATGGCATTAGATTCAAAAATTCCAAATGGTCCTATAGCGGACAAATGGACAAATTATAAAGATCATATTAATTTAGTAAACCCTGCTAACAAACGTAATTTAGATATTATCGTTGTTGGTACTGGTTTGGCTGGAGGTTCGGCTGCGGCTACTTTGGCTGAGTTAGGATATAACGTAAAAGCATTTTGCTTCCAGGATTCTCCACGTCGTGCGCACTCTATCGCTGCACAAGGAGGTATCAACGCGGCAAAAAATTATAAAGGTGACGGTGACTCCGTTTACAGATTGTTCTACGATACTGTAAAAGGAGGTGACTACCGTGCACGTGAAGCAAACGTTCACCGTTTGGCTGAAGTTTCTGCAAATATTATTGACCAGTGTGTGGCTCAAGGGGTGCCATTGGCTCGTGAATATGGCGGACTTTTAGATAACCGTTCTTTTGGAGGAACTTTGGTTTCTCGTACATTCTACGCACAAGGACAAACTGGACAACAATTATTGTTAGGAGCTTATTCTGCAATGAACCGTCAGATTGGTCGTGGAAAAATCAAAATGTACAACCGTCACGAAATGCTTGACATTGTAATCGTGAACGGAAAAGCGAGAGGTATTATCGCTCGTGACTTAATCACAGGAAAAATAGAAAGACATTCTGCTCACGCAGTAGTAATTGGTTCTGGAGGATACGGAAACGTATTTTTCCTTTCAACAAATGCTATGGGAAGTAACGCAACAGCAGCTTGGAAAATTCATAAAAAAGGAGCGTTTTTCGCAAATCCTTGCTACACACAAATTCACCCAACATGTATTCCGGTTTCAGGAGATCACCAGTCTAAATTGACTTTGATGTCTGAATCTTTACGTAATGACGGTCGTATTTGGGTGCCTAAAAAATTAGAAGATGCTCAGGCAATCCGCGAAGGAAAGAAAAAAGCAATTGATTTATCTGAAGAAGAAAGAGATTATTTCTTGGAAAGAAGATACCCTGCGTTTGGTAACTTAGTTCCTCGTGATGTTGCGTCTCGTGCGGCTAAAGAAAGATGTGATGCTGGTTTTGGAGTTAACAAAACTGGAGAAGCTGTTTATCTTGATTTTGCAGCAGCTATCGAACGCTACGGAAAAGAAGCTGCTCACGTAAAAGGATTGAATGAAAATGACAAAGCTTTAGTTACTAAATTAGGAACTGATATTGTTAAGAGTAAATACGGAAACTTATTTCAAATGTACTTGAAAATTGTAGACGAAGATCCTTATGTAACACCAATGATGATTTACCCGGCAGTTCACTACACAATGGGTGGAACTTGGGTTGATTATAACTTAATGACTACAATTCCTGGATGTTTCTCAATTGGAGAATCTAATTTCTCTGATCACGGAGCAAACAGACTTGGAGCTTCTGCTTTAATGCAAGGTTTAGCTGATGGATATTTCGTATTACCTTATACTATTGGAGATTATTTAGCTCCGGATATTAAAATGGGACCAATTTCTACAGACTTGCCAGAATTCGTTGAAGCTGAAAATGCAGTTGTAGATCAGATCAATAAATTCATCAACAATAACGGTAAACATTCTGTTGATTATTTCCACAAAAAACTAGGTAAAATTATGTGGAATAAAGTAGGGATGGCTCGTAACGCTAAAGGTTTAACTGAAGCTATCGAAGAAATTGCTGCTTTACGTGAAGAGTTTTATAAAGATGTAAAAGTTCCAGGAAGCGCTTTTGAATTTAATCAGGAATTAGAAAAAGCGACTCGTGTTGCCGATTTCTTAGAATTAGGAGAGTTATTCGCGAAAGATGCTTTACACCGTAACGAATCTTGTGGAGGTCACTTCCGTGAGGAATACCAAACAGAAGAAGGAGAAGCACTTCGTGATGACGAAAACTTTGCATACGTTGCAGCTTGGGAATACAAAGGAAAACCAAGTGATGCAGTGTTGCACAAAGAACCGCTTAATTACGAAAACATTAAATTAGTTCAAAGAAGTTATAAATAATAAAGGTTAAGAGTTAAGGGTTATGAGTTTAAAGTCGTTCGAAGATTTAGAGTGCTGGAAAGCAGCACGTGAATTAAGAATCTTTGTTTCTCGAAATATTCTTTCGAAATTTCCAATTGACGAAAAATATGCCTTAACAAGTCAGCTAAAACGATCTTCTAGATCTGTTAGTGATAATATTGCCGAAGGGTTTGGCAGATATCATTATCAAGAAAATATTCAATTCTGTAGAATTGCAAGAGGTTCTTTAACAGAAGCTTTAAATCAGGTAATTACTGCTTTAGATGAGAATTATATTGAAGAAGATTTGTTGCAACAATTTAGAGAAAGGTTCGAAAGAACCAAAGCAATATTAAATGGATACATAAATTATTTAGCTAAGACGAAAATGGAATAGTAACCCTATGACGTTTAACTCTTAACTTATAACACATAACATAAATATGAAACTTACATTAAAAATATGGCGTCAAAAAAACGCTCAAGATAAAGGAGGGATTGTAGAATATCCTATCGATGGAATCGAACCGGATATGTCTTTCCTTGAAATGTTAGACGTTCTTAACGAAGGTTTAATCAACAAAGGAGAAGAGCCTGTAGCATTTGACCACGACTGTCGTGAGGGAATCTGCGGAATGTGTTCTTTATTCATCAATGGTGAAGCGCACGGACCAGACAGAGGTGTTACAACTTGTCAGTTGCACATGCGTATGTTTAAAGATGGTGACACGATTTTTATCGAGCCATTTAGAGCAAAAGCTTTCCCGGTAATTAAAGATTTAGTGGTTGACAGAAGTTCTTTTGACAGAATTCAACACGCAGGAGGATTTATTTCTGTAAACACTTCAGGAAATACAATCGACGCGAATACTATTCCAGTTAACAAAGACGATGCGGACAAATCATTTGATGCAGCTGCTTGTATTGGTTGTGGAGCTTGTGTTGCAACTTGTAAAAACTCTTCAGCAATGTTATTCGTTTCTGCAAAAGTTTCTCAATATGCATTATTGCCACAAGGTAAAGTTGAAGCAGTTGACCGTGTATTAAACATGGTTCACCAAATGGATTTAGAAGGTTTCGGTAACTGTACTAATACAGGAGCTTGTGAAATTGAATGTCCAAAAGGAATTTCACTTGAAAATATCGCACGTATGAACCGTGAATATTTAGCAGCAAGTTTAAAAGGTTAATTTATCTTTTTTATATAAAATTAGAAGGAGCTTTCTCAAAAGAGAGCTCCTTTTTTTTGTAAGCTTCGGAGAAGCGAAATATTTATAGCAAAGAAATAATCGTTTGCGAGATAAAGCTCCAGCGGAGTGACATAATTTTACAGTTACAAAAATATGTCACTCCGCTGGAGCTTTTTTTAATTTGTTTTATTGATATTCTATAAATATTTAACCCCGCTAGGGTTTTTAAGGATAAAGCAGTTTTTATAAATTCTATCCAATCAAAAGAGTTGTTCTTTTTTACTTTCTATTCGTAGTAAAGCTGTGAAGCATTAATTTCTTCTTTCTTCTTACCTTCTTTCTGCATAAAACAGTTTAAAATCGTGCCGCCAGTCAAGTCAAAATAACTGATGTTGAGTTTGTGGAATCCTTTTTCCAATTTAACTGCTCCGTAATCTTCATTCATCCAATGAATACCATCATTGTTTACAATTAATTCATCGTCTATAAAAAGCTTCGATCCGTCGTCTGAAAGCGTCGAAAAAGTATAATTTCCTGTTTCTGGAATAAAGATATATCCGTTGAATTTTAAACCGATATAACGCTCTAATTTCGTTTTCCATTTTTCTGCACTGATTTTGCCTTCTAAAACTCCGGAATTAACTGGTTTCGAAAGTTCCAAATCCTGAACCTGTTTAAATGTTCCTGTGAAATAGTCAAATTTTAGTCCGTTTTTCTTTGGTTGAATTGTAATTGCAGGTTTTAAATCCGGATTGCGGACAATAATTTTATTGATAGAGCTTCTTTGACCGCTTTCGCTGATTTGAATTGTTTTTATAATTCGATATTCTCCTTTCGGAATATTTATCGTTACGGGATTTTGATATAATTCTGCTGTTTCATCTGGATTGTATCCATCAATCGTATAAAGGATTTTTCCGTTTTTTATTGTTGGTTTTAAATCTAAAATATACTTTGATGCAATTAATGCTTTTTCTTCAGAACCAAAAGGCGTTGGAACTTTATATAATCTGTTTTCTAATTCCAGTTTTTCTAAATGATAGGGTAATTGATTTTGGATAAAATGATTGTAATTTTTATTCGGAGTTTGGGTCCAGGCAATTTCAGCCAAAGCAAAAATTCTCGGATAAAGCATATAATTCAATTTTGCAGGACTGGTTAAATATTCCGACCATAAATTGGCCTGAACTCCGATAATATATTTTTGTTCTTCAACAGTTAAACTATCCACAGGAGTTGGGTTGTAATGATACACTTTTTCTAAAGTACTTAATCTGCCGACCGTGAGCGGTTCGTTTGGAGAATATCCCTGATTGTAATCAAAATAGACAGTACTTTCGGGCGTCATTACAACCGGATGTTTCAGTTTTGCAGCGTGAATACCGCCCGATTCTCCTCGCCAGGACATAACGGCAGCATTTGGTGCGAGTCCCCCTTCCAAGATTTCATCCCAGCCAAAAATCTGTCTTCCGTTTGCATTCAGGAATTTTTCGATTCGTTTAATGAAATAACTCTGTAATTCATGCTCATCTTTTAAACCTAAATCTTTGATTCTTTTTTGACAATTCGGACAAGCTTTCCATCTCGTTTTTGGACATTCGTCTCCGCCAATATGAATGTTTTTACTTGGAAATAAAGTCATAACTTCTGTTAAAACATCTTCCAAAAAAGTAAAAGTCTCGCCTTTTCCGGCGCAAAAAACATCTTCAAAAACGCCCCAGGATTCTACCACTTTATAATTCCGATCTGGAAAACAGGCTAGATTTGGATATGCGGTTACAGCTGCAGAAGCATGACCCGGCATTTCTATTTCGGGAATTACATTTACATAATGCGCTTCGGCAAATTTTACAACGTCCTTAATTTCTTCCTGAGTGTAAAATCCGCCGTATGGATTTCCATCGAAAAAAAATGGAGATCTTTCGAATTTATTCCCCACTAAAGTCTGCGCTCTTTTGGAGCCGACTTCCGTCAGTTTTGGATATTTTTTTATTTCAATTCTCCAGCCTTGATCGTCAGTTAAATGCCAATGGAAATTATTTAATTTATAGCTGGACATTTGTCTGATAAAATCTTTTATAACAGAAACAGAGAAAAAATGACGGCAGACGTCTAAATGCAAGCCTCGGTAAGAATATCGAGGTTGATCTTCGATAATTACGCAGGGTAATTTAATTTCAGCAGAAATTTTGTTGGGAAGAAGCTGTAATAAAGTTTGAACAGCATAAAATAATCCTTCTTCTTTTCCTGAAACTGAAATTTTATTTGAAGAAATTTCAATTTTATAACCTTCTTTCGATTTGAAATTTACATCTGAATTAAACTCAATTTTTATATTTGATTTCTTTGAATTTGATTTCGAGTTTAATGCCGATTCTAAAATTTTTGCCGATTTCGATTCTTTATCACTGAAATTTTTATTTATAAAATTCACTTGAACTTTTCCATTGATTAGAATGCTGTCTCCTGTCAATTTATAAAAGTTTGGAGCAGGAATTATCGAGATGTTCTGTTGTGAATTTTGAGCATTTCCATTTAAAAAAGCTAAGAAGAAGAAAAGAAAAAAGATTTTTTTCATAAGGGAAAAACTTTAAATTTTGTAAAATGGTATTTTAAAGATAGATAAATGGTTTTAAAGTTGAATTTTTGAATGATTTTCTTGCGAATACAGCTTTTGGATTGAATGAAATATTTACGAATTGTTTATTTTTGTAATTAGAAAAAAACAATCGGCATGAGCACTGAAAATGAAGTTTTAAATTACAGTAAAGAAGAACGTAAAAATCATATTCTAAAAGAGATTAACCTGCACACGCGTGTTAGTTTTGAAACTCTTTCGGCTAAACTTGGTGTTTCCGAAGATACTGTTCGTCGTGATATTAATGAGCTTGACGCTGACGCACTTTTAATTAAAGTAAAAGGCGGCGCGATGACAAAAGGATATCACTATTCTTCATCCAACCAGACTTATGCTGTCGAAGCCAAGCAAGTTATTGCTCAAAAAGCGGTCGGACTTCTTCATGACGGAATGGTTTTAATTGTTGATGGAGGAACTACCATTCGTGAGTTCATCCGATTAATTCCAAACGATCTTAATTTAACTGTTTTTACGATTACGGCTCTAACGGCGGTTCAGCTTTTAGACAAACCCAATATCAAAACCATTATGATTGGCGGAAGCATTTCTTCGTACAGTCAGATGTGTGTAAGCGGTGAGGCTTTTCATCAATTGGCCAACATAAAAGCAGATCTTTTGGTTTTAGGAACAAATGCTCTTGACATTGACGGCGGTTATTCTGATTCTGATTGGGAAACGGTTCAGGTTAAAAAAGCAATGATTCAGGCTTCTAAAAAAACAGCGGTTTTAACTATTACAGAAAAATTAAATACGGTTCTTAAAATGAAAATCGCTAGTTTGTCTGAGGTAAATTATGTAATTACCGAAGAAGAGCCTAATGATAAAAAATTAAAATTATACAAAGAGAACTTTCCTAATCTGACGGTTATTTAATCCCAATGTTTTACCAGAAAATCAATCCAATTTTGATGAAAGATTTTTTTGAGATCTTCATCAGAATAACCGTGATTTTTAAAGATCAGAACTAATTTTTGCAAATCGGCAATAGTGTCTAAATCATACGGACATTGTTCTGTTCCAAAAGCGCCGTCCAAATCAGAACCAATTCCGATATGATTTGCATTTCCTGCCAGCTGGCAAATATGATCCATGTGTTTGAAAGCGGTTTCTAAACTACAATTCATTTTCTTCGGATCTGAAATTCCTCTTTCCCAATTCGGAACCATCATCCACGCATCTAAAGCACCGCCAATAACAGCTCCTCTGGAAATTAAAGCTTTAATCATCTCGTCGCTGTATTGACGATTATGATCAACTAAAGCCCTGCAATTGTTGTGACTTGCCCAAACTGCTCCATTAAAATGATCTAATGCCTGCCAAAAAGCATCATCACATAAATGGGTTGCATCGAGAATAATATTCAAACGTTCCATTTCTTTCAATAAATCAATTCCGTTCTGGTTCATTTTTCCCGTTGCATCGGTTCCGTTGGCGTATCTTCCCGGGCCGTAATGTGCAGGGCCAATGGCTCGTAATCCGTAATTATAGGCTTTTTCTAAATAGGAAATATTTACAATTGAATCGGCGCCTTCTAAACTTAAAATATATCCAATTGGTTTCTTATCGTTTGAAGTTCCATCGTTCCATAAATCAAAATGATTTAGGAGTGATTTTTTATCTGTAATCTGCGTCATTTCTCCGGCTTCTTCCATGGATTTGTACCAGGTCAGCTGTCCCTGAGTTTGTGCCCAGGCTTGTTCCGGAGAATTCCATCCCGGAATAATACTGCCGGGTTTTACAAATCTTGCAATTTGAGTGGCAACGACAATTCCAATATTGCCGCGTCGCAAATCAGGAAAAGAAACCGTCGCACGTTCGCGGTCAGGTTTGTCGGTCATTCCTTTTTCTAAGTTTCGTAAAGTTGGAACATCGTTTCTCAGATCACGATTCCATTCCATTGCATTCATGCTGAGATCCAAATGGGCGTCTAGTATAAACATAATTCAGATTAAAAATTAAATAGTATTTTTTCGGCCTCGCGCACCAACAGGCCATTGCGCATAAATTTGATGTTTTTTATTCACCGCCTGAAGATTGTCATATAAGGCAACAGTTGGACAAACATGATATGGTTCAGCATAAATAATATTGCCAATTTCATATTCATTCTGGCCTCGATTTTCTACAACCAAATGTTCTTCAGAATGTGCAGTTGGAATAAGATTTTCATCATTCAAAACAACCAATCTTTTGTCAATCGGATTTTCTGATGAAACCGCTTTATAACCAATATCGACACAAAAAGTGTTTTTTGTAGGTTTTGAAATAATGGTTCCAACGATTACTAATGCAGGTTTAAAATCCTGCTCGGGTAAGTTATTTTGATAATTAGAATCCCAAAAAACAAAAGTTCCCGGACTACATTCTACATTTTCCTGTTTGGCATAAAACGGAAAAGTATTAGAACCTCCAGCAACAATTTTAAAGTTTTCTGCTTTACTGATAATTTGCTCAAAAGACTTAGAAGCTTCTAAATTTCTTTCTTCAACACTTCCTTTTATATGACCATCATAAATATGGATCCCTTCAAATTGAATATTTTTTAATTGTGAAATTTGGTCAATTAACCCAATCCAATTTTCTGAAATTGAAAAACCAGTTCGGTTCATTCCGGTATTTAAATCTAAATAAACAGACAAAATAAGATTGTTTTTTTTAGCAATTCCATCTAAATCAGAAGCCGTTTTCAAATTGTCTGTAATAGTTGAAAAATGAATCTCAGGAAATTTTTTAATTAATGAAATCCATCTTTCGGCTTTTAATCCAACAGGTTGATAAGCTAAAAGAATGTCTTCGATATTTTGATTGGCGGCCAGTTCAGCTTCAGCAATTGTAGCGCATTTTATTTTCTTGATATTATAAATTTTAAAAAGCTCTAAAATTTCGGCATTTTTATGTGTTTTAATATGCGGGCGCAATCGCTGCGTGTCACCTTTTACATAAGAAATGAGCTTTTCAATATTTTGTCTTACCCGATCTTCGTAAACTGCTAAAAACGGAGTATCGATAAGTGTTTCAGAATTTATTTCCCACCAGTTCTTTTGCATAAATCTATATTTTACTTAATTTTTTTGCCACAGATTAAAATGATTTGAAGGATTTTTTCTCTCGCAGATTTGCTTTGCCAGTTCGCTATCGCTCGTGTGGCAGATCACGCAGATTAATCTTTTTAATCCTTCTAATCTGTAGCTAAATTTTTAACACATAGAAGAGTCATGGTTTTCTTTTGTGTTGAAAAAGGAGTTTCACTTATTTAAATTCACACAGTTATGTGTGAGAAACTAGTTTCTTTCATTTTCCTTATTTATAAATCTAAATAAACTATGTCTCTATGTGTTTAAAAAAACGAAACAGTTAGTACAATTCAAAAAGCGCTTCTACTTCAACCGGAATATTATCAGGAAGTGATCCAAATCCGACAGCACTTCTCACGCCGATTCCGTTTTCTTGTCCCCAAACTTCTGCAAATAATTCGCTGCAACCATTTATTACGTAAGGATGTCTTAGGAAATCTGAGGTACAATTTACCATTCCTAAAACTTTGATGACTCTTTTTACTTTGCTTAAACTTCCAAAATTGGTTACAATTGTCGAAAGCATAGTCAATCCAACTTGTCTTGCAGCTAGTTTTCCAGCCTCGATATCCATGTCTTCTCCAATACGGCCAATAATTAAAGATTTGTCATCCTGAACAGGGCCGTGTCCGGATAGATATAAATATTTTCCGTCTACTAAATACGGTTTGTAAATACCCAAAGGCTGTGGAGAAGGAGGTAATGACAAACCCAGACTTTCGAATTTTTCTTGCGGATTTAAACTCATGATTTTAATGTATTAAAGCGTTTAAAATAAATATAAATACAATTCCCAGAACAGAAACCAATGATTCCATTACGGTCCAGGATTTAAAAGTGTCTTTTAGACTGATATTAAAATATTCCTTGAACATCCAGAAACTCGGATCGTTAACATGAGAACACATTAAGCTTCCGGCCCCGACAGATAATACAAAGAGATTAGGGTCTAAATCGTTGGATTGTAGTAAAGGTAATAAAACGCTGGCAGTCATTAATCCGGCAGCAGTCGCAGAGCCCACACAAATACGAATTATTGCAGCCATTATCCATGCTAATAAAAAGGGATGGATATTAACCTGATTTAAAGTCGCGACAATAGTTTCGTTTACGCCGCTTACAATCATAACTTCTTTTAAACAGCCGGCACCTCCGACAATTAAAACAATTAAAGCGACATCTTTTATAGCCTGCGTATAATCGTCCATAACAGATGACATACTTCTGTTCATTTTAATTCCTAAAGTGTAAGTACAAAGTAAAAGTGACAATAACATGATGATACTTGGATCTCCAATAATTTTGCAGACAGCGATTAGTTTTGCATTATCTGAAATCAGCGGAAGTAAAGAAGTAATCGTTAATCCGAAAACGGGAAATAAAGCAGAGAATAAACTCAAACCAAAACTGGGTAATTTACCTTCATTGGTGATTTCTTCCACATTTAAAATTTCATGATCCGATTCGGTTTTGATGTTTTTAAATCGGGTTGAAAACCATAAACCTGCAATCAATATTGTCGGAATCGCGATTATGATTCCGTAAATTAAAACCAATCCGATATCTGCTTTCAAAATGCTGCTCAAAGCCATTGGTGAAGGATGCGGAGGCAGAAATCCGTGTGCAACAGAAAGTGAAGCCAGCATTGGAATTCCTAAATATACTTTTGACAGTTTAAATTGATGCGCAACCGAAAAAATTAACGGAACTAAAAGCACAAAACCAACGCTGTAAAAAAGCGGGATTCCAATTATAAAACCAGTTATCATTAAACCCAAACGAACATATTTTCTTCCAGTCCAATTCATAACCGTTTTGGCAATCACTTTTGCAGCACCGGAAGAAACAGCAAGTTTACCAATACAAGTTCCGAAAACAATAATTAAAGTAATCGAACCGAGCATTTCGCCAAGTCCTTTTTGCAAAACAGGAGAAATCGTTTCTATTGGCAATCCCAGAAAAAGCGCAGCCAAAAGGGACGTAATAATAAAAGCTATAAACGGATTGATTTTAAACCAGGCAATCTGTAGAATTAAAAAAATAATGCATGCAGTGAGTATGAGAATGCTCATGGTTTGTGGTTGTATTTTAGTTAGTTATAATTGTGGTTGGAATTTCAAATATATAAAATATTTTTACACTTCGCATTTTTTTTGCAAAAACTGCGTTTTTTTTGCAATGATAATGTTAAAAATATTGACTTGTAAATAAAGAACTCGTTGATGTTTTCTACCTTTATAGAAAAATACGACGAAATGAAAATTGCTTTAATCCAATCCGATCTTGTTTGGGAGAATGCTGCTGCAAACAGGGAAAATTTCGATTCAAAAATTAATGAAATCGATTCTGAAATCAATTTGATCGTACTTCCGGAAATGTTTTCTACAGGATTTACAATGAATGCTTCTGATGTTGCAGAAACGATGCAGGGAGAAACTTTAGAATGGATGAAATGGAAAGCAAGGCAGAAAAATGCAGCCATAACGGGAAGTGTCATTATAACTGAAAACGGCGTATTTTTTAATCGAATGTTTTTTGTGTTTCCGTCAGGGGATTTTCAATATTACGACAAACGACATTTGTTTTCGCTGGCAGGAGAAGATCAGTTTTATACTCCCGGAACTCAGAAAGTAATTGTAGATTATCTGGACTGGAAAATCTGTTTGCAGATTTGTTATGATCTGCGATTTCCGGTTTTTGCAAGAAATGTAGAAAATTACGATCTGCTTTTGTACGTTGCCAATTGGCCGAAAGTTCGCACCAATGCCTGGGATACTTTGTTAAGTGCTCGTGCAATAGAAAATTTATGTTATGTTGCCGGAGTTAACAGAGTTGGCTTTGATGATAATGATTTTGAGCATAACGGACATTCTCAATTAATCGATTTTTTGGGCAATTATATAATAAAGCCACAAGAAACAGAAGGTGTTTTTGTGGCTGAATTGGATAGAAATATTATGTTGGAAACTCGTAGAAAATTGAATTTTCTTGGAGACAGAGACCAATTTGAACTTAAGTTTTAAAAGGCTTTCCGTTTCTTTTCGGCTTGTTTTTGCTTTTTAATATCTTCTTTTTTCTCGACTTCCGGATTAAACGGTATGCTTAAATCAAGTGTTTCATCTACATCCCAGTTAGACCGGACATCTATGCCTTTTTGAAAATAATAGACTTCCTCAGAGTAGGTTTTCTTTAAGAAACTTCCGGTATCATAGACTTTGTTTTTGTTGTCATCATAAATCACACGAATTGTAAATTCTTCGGGAACCAGTAAATTAAAGGATATTTTGGTTTCGCCTTCAGAATAAGCACTGGCCAGTACGTTGTCTCCTTTTTTGTTGGTTATTTCCACAATAATCGGGAAACGTTTTACATTGCGTAAATTCAAAATTAAATTTCCATAATCTTCAAATTCCTTGGTAGTTAATTTGTATGACAATGTATCGTTTGTTTTTTCGTAAAAATCAGTCAAAGCACCTGGAAGGAAAGTAAAATTGTATTTCTCTAAAGGTTTTTTCTCAAAATCAACATATAGTTTTTGGTCAAACTCATCATATTCTGTTGTAAAATCTACAGCTGTAGAGTCTTTTTTGAGTAATGTAATTTTAGATTTATCGAATTTTACCAAAGGCGTTTCGGTTTCCAGCGTAAAACGTTCTCTAAAATTGATCTGACCGTTTTGTACTGCCTTGATGTTTAGAGTATCTTTTTTCAGTGCTTTAATTTTAAAAGAAAATTTTTTGTCGTAGTTATCCTTTGAAACTTCCATTGACAACGAGTCGACTTTTAAAGGTTGAAACCAAACCTGAAGTGAATCTTTTTTAGGAAATTGCGTTACGATAGTTTCCAAAACCTCGTTTCCGTTTTTAAGAACAATTTTAGGTCTTTCTTTTTTGAAGTTTTGTTTTCCTTCATAGGGCAATAACAATCGGTTTCCGGAAGCCTGAATTGGTTTGAAAGTTTTTAAAGGTAATACCTCTTTAAATAATTCTAATTCGTAAACCGTATCCGTTGGAATCGTAATATAATGTTTTAAGAATCCGATTTTATCGTCTTTAGGATTGAATTTATTGTTGCCTCCTTTGTCTTTTAAAGCTACCAAAAGATATTTGCCTTCTTTTAAATTCTCAAACTGGAAAGTTCTCATACTGTCCAGAGTATTCGTAATGTAACGAGGGAATTCTTTATAGATAACAGAATCTTTAAACTTATCGTTGACTTCATAAAGCATTACCGAAACAAAGTTGTCTACGTATTTTTCATACGAATCTTTAATCTTTCCGTTTAGTTTAAGCGAGTCGATATAAGGTCCTGTAGAAAATACATATTTAAACTGGTTTAATGCATTTCCTTCATTGTTGTCCTGAATTGCTTGTCCAAAATTTAAACTATAAGTAGTATTGGGTAATAAAGTATCGCGGATTTCAATTTTTATAAATTTACTAACTGATGTAGGTGTAATTATTGGCTCGTTTTTAAATGGCGGAGAAATAATTAACTGTTTATTGGTGTTTTTCAGTTTGATATATTCGTCAAAATTTAAAGTGATGGTATTTCCTTTAAAGTTTGTACTGTAGTTTTTAGGATAGCTTGATACCAAAACCGGAGCAAGTGTGTCTTTTAAACCTCCTGTAATACTGCCTCTTTTAGCGCAGCCTATCATTGAGATTAGAATTATAAATGAAATGTATTTCAGAGCGTTTTTCAACATAACGGTTTTTCAATTTGATTGCACAAAATAACGATTATATTTGCTTTAATTGAAATTTTTTAGTCATTTATTAGGATTTTAGACTTTTGTATTTCTTCATTATTTTTTAGGTTTTCAATGTTTTAAAAAGCCATAATTTCTTACTTTTGATTTCAAATGTAATTTTTTAGGTTTTGTTAAAACGATTTTCTCTTGTTCTCTTTTTCTTTTTGCTATTGTCTTGCAGTGAAAAGGAAAAACCGGTAGTTTCATTTTATTACTGGAAAACAATCTTCAAATTTTCTGAAATTGAAAAAGAAGTTTTGCAAGATAATAACGTCCGGAAACTTTATGTACGGTATTTTGATATCGGACTTCATCCGGAAACAAAACAGCCAATTCCGATTAGTCCCGTTCGATTTAATGAAAGTCCAAAAGAGTTTACAATTGTTCCTGTGGTTTTTATTCAGAATAAAGTAATGCTTGAACCGCATCTGGATGTAAATAATCTGGCAGAAAAAACTTTTGGGTTTATAGAGCAAATCAATTCCAAGAATAAAATTGCATGTCAGGAAATTCAAATTGATTGTGACTGGACTCTAAAAAGCAAAGAAAACTATTTGAGATTTGTAGAGGCTTTTAAGAAACTTTCGAAGAAAAAACTTTCTGCCACAATTCGACTGCACCAGGTTAAGTATTTCAGGAAGACCAAAATCCCAAATGTCGATTCGGGAGTTTTAATGTATTATAATATGGGATCGATTGCCGCGGATTCTTTGAATTCTATTTATGATCAAAAAGTCGCTTCAAAATATCTGAGCAGTTTAAAAAAATATCCATTGCATCTGGATTTTGCTTTGCCAATTTATTCCTGGGGAGTTCATATTAGAAATAATAAAGTAATTGGGCTTCGCTCTAAAATGAATGCAAAAGAATTACTTCAAGATTCAAATTTTAAAAAAACACATTCTATTTTTTTTAGAGTTAAAAAATCCAATTATAAAAACGGAATTTTCTATGAAGAAAATGATCTTTTGAAAATAGAAGAAATAACACCAGAAGATTTAAAAGAAATGGCAGAAGATTTGGATGAAAATCTGCCTGAAAAACCAAACGAAATTATATTTTACGATTTAGACGAATTCAATTTAAACCATTATGAAAAGAATATTTTTGAACAAGTTATTTCTAAGTTTTAGCCTTGCCTTACTTTCGATATACGGAATTATTTATGCTTGCGCCGGCGGTGACGACTGGGATTTCTTTGGCTACAATTCAAATTTTACGCCTGAAACTTTTGCTGATAAGTCCTATTCGCCTCTTTTTCTTTCCGGTGGCATCTTTTATGGAATTGGTTTTGACACTCAGCATAATTCCCGTTTTAATAAAAACATAAAATCAGATTGGGCAGATTATCTTAAAGGAAAAGCGGATACAACGACGGTGAATTATTTCTTAATTGGAGATGAGCGTCCGAGTTATTATTCAGATGATAAAAATACGATCAAAAATAAAGAAGAGATAACAGATCTCCATGTGTTTTATAAAACGAAAAAAGACAATAAGAGTTCTTTGAAATGGGGGAGAAAGATCAATTTGAAAGACGATAAAATTAAAAACTTTGTCGAGTTTTTGTATTTGGCTCAAAAAATAGAAACAGTTTCTATTGGTCAGGATTATTGGAGTTATGATCCGGTTGTGGAAAAAACGTTTAATGATGCGAAAATGATTCAGTCAATCGAAAATGTTTACAATACATTGTCTGATCCTTTCCTGAAAAACAGATATTGGTTTTTAACCATGAAAGCCCGTTTTTATAGTAATGACAAACAAAAAGCAATTGACTTTTTTAATAAAACAGAAAGTTCTGTTGCTAAAAATACTTTGTATTATCGAGCTTTGGCTTATGTAGCGGGAATCAATTTTAAACAGAAAAAATATGCAGTTTCTAATTATCTGTATGCGCAGGTTTTTGATAAATGTCCGGAATTAAGAGTTGTTACGGCTTACAGCTTCCGTCCAAAAAATGAAACAGATTGGGCCAAAGCTTTAACAATGGCTAAAAATAATAAAGAGAAGGCTGCACTTTGGGCAATTCATGGTTATTATAAAGATGAAAAACAGGCAATTGAAAAGATTTACGAATTAGATCCTAAAAGTGAGCATTTAAACTATCTGGCAACACGTTTGGTAAATTCGCTGGAACAAAAAATGAACAATTCATTTCAGAAGGATGGAGGAGAAAATCAGCCGAGAAGACCAATGAGTGTTGCAGAAAATAAAACGCAAAATCAGGTTGTTGTAGATAAAAGTGCATTGGATTTAATTGCTAAAATTTCTGCAGCCGGAAACACAGACCGACCTTATTTGTGGGATTTGTCTTTAGGATATCTGCAAACTTTAAAAGGAGATTATGCTAATGCCGATAAGAATTTTGATAAAGCTGTAAAAACGCTGCCTAAAACTGAATTAGCCGGAATGCAGCTTCGTTTATTGCGTTTTGTAAATAATTTGAGCAAAATAGATAAGCTTACGGATAAAAATGAAAAAACAATCCTGTCCGATTTGAACTGGCTGTATTTTGAACTTCCTAAAAATTATAAAGGACAGGAATTCCGTTATCAGAATGCTTCTTCATGGAGCAGAAATTATGTGTCAACTCTTTACAGAGAAAAAGGAAATCCTGTAATGGCTGAGATTTTTGGAGAATCACGTTACAGTTATTGGAATGATGGGAATGCTTTTTATGATGATGAGAAAAATTTATTAGGAATTAAATCATTTTTGGCGAAGTCAAATAAATCTGAAATTGAAAAAATAGGTGCTGGAATTTATAGTTTGAAATTAAAAGATATTAATAATTTTCAGGCAGTTCAGGCTACTTTTAAAAATAAAATTCCGGAGGCAATCGAATTTATGAAGCAGGCAGATTCTGTTCAGTATTATAAGTTTTTAGGAAATCCGTTTAATGGAAATATAAAAGACTGTCATGATTGTGAACATGCGGCATATCAGAAAAGAAAGTATACGTTTATGGATTTTCTGACTACAATTAAAGAAATGCAGGATAAATTGGCGCAGAAGGAAGATGTTTATGCGAACAGTCTTTTGTTGGGAAATGCTTTCTATAATATTTCTCATTTCGGTAACGGAAGAACTTTTTATGAAATTAGTATTGTAGGTTACGGATCAAGTCCTTATTCGTTTAGAGATTCGATGAAAGAAATGATTACCAATAATTCGGTTTCGAAAATGTATTATCAAAAAGCTTTTGAAGCGGCTTCAAACAAAGAGCAAAAAGCAAAATGTTTGTATCTGATTTCAAAATGCGAACGAAATGACTATTACAATAAAAAATACAGCGCCATCAATAGTTATTGGGAAATTCAGGATGATAAAGTTAATTTTATAGCATGGAATTCATTCAAAGCTTTGAGAAAAGATTATTCAGATACAAAATATTATCAGGATGTAATTGCCGAATGCGGTTATTTCAATACTTATGTAAATCAATAAATTTGAAACAATGGTAAATAAGATAGAACATATCGGAATCGCGGTAAAAAATATAGAGGATGCCAATATTTTATTTGAGAAGATGCTCGGCGTTCCGTCTTATAAAATGGAAGCGGTAGAAAGCGAAGGCGTGCTTACTTCTTTTTTTCAAACCGGAAATAATAAGATTGAACTTTTGGTAGCAACCAATCCGGAAAGTCCGATTGCGAAATTTTTAGAAAAAAAAGGAGAAGGAATTCACCACATTGCTTTTGATGTTGACGATATTGAATCAGAAATTTCCCGATTAAAAAAGGAAGGTTTTGTGCTGATAAATGAAGTTCCGAAGAAAGGAGCCGACAATAAATTGGTCGTTTTTCTGCATCCAAAGAATACAAATGGCGTTTTGGTAGAGCTTTGTCAGGAAATAAAATAAAAAAATCTAAATTTAGATTTTGAATAATGCGTTGAAAATCAATTTCGTTTTTGAAATTCAATAAAAGATTTCAAATTAAATTCAAATGATGTCTTAAAATATTTGGAGTGAATGAAAAATAGTAGTAATATTGCATCCTCTAAACCGGTCCTATAGCTCAGCTGGTTAGAGCACCTGACTCATAATCAGGTGGTCCCTGGTTCGAGCCCAGGTGGGACCACTTCTTTAGAAAATAGAAAACCTTTACAGAAATGTAGAGGTTTTTTTGTTTTGGATAAATCCATACTTTGCTTTATTTCGTAATTCATGAATAGATTGGGAATTTTGTTTAAAAAAGTAAAAGGTTTTTGAAAATCAGGAAATTCTTATAATGTTGTAGCGGATATAAAGTATTTTGAAAATGAGGTTTTTATGTGCTACAACGTTTTTTAAAAGGGATTACGTGATTCCGTAAAATAACTGTTAAAATTTGTGAGATGTTTTTTGTTTTAAAAGTTGCTTTTCTTTAAAAAACTTATACTTTTGTCCAAGATTTTGCAGGTAAAATAGTATTTGTGCGAAATTCCTATTAAGAAACTTTGTTAAATAATTATAAGCCTGCTATTATAAACAATTAGAATTTATGAAGAATCTAAAAGCCCCATTTTTAGCATTTGTAGTAATACTATTAAATATATCTGTCGCATCTGCTACGCCTACACCACCGCCGCCTGGAAAATTTACGGCTCGTAGTGCAAGTGTTCAGAGTGTTGAAGGTACAGAAAATGAAAATGATGATGAAGGTGATCCTGAAGGAGAGGGGCAAGAGGGATGGCCAGATATGCCAATCGATCAAAATATTACGATATTGTTAATTGGCGGTTTAGCTTTAGGAGCTGCCGTAATCTATAGAAACCAAACAAAAAAAGCTTCAAATTAATTTGAAGCTTTTTTTATGGAGATAAGAGAACTTATTTGTTTATTGAATAAAGTCTCGAAATGTATTTTCCTACTACATCGAATTCAAGGTTGATTTTTGTTCCAACTTTAAAATCTTTAAAATTAGTGTGTTCGAAAGTATAAGGAATAATCGAAACACTAAATTCATTTGTTTTAGAATTGACAACTGTTAAGCTTACTCCGTTTACTGTGATTGAACCTTTTTCAATAGTAATATTGTTTAGGTTTTTATCGTATTCAAAAGTGTAATTCCAGCTTCCGTTTGCTTCTTCGATTTTAATGCAGGTTCCGGTTTGGTCTACGTGACCTTGTACAATATGTCCGTCGAGACGATCACCCAATTTCATTCCTCTTTCTAAATTAACGATGTCGCCCACTTGCCAATCGCCAATATTGGTTTTTGAAATGGTTTCGTCAATTGCTGTTACGGTATAAAGAGAATCTTTAATAGCTACTACTGTAAGGCAGATTCCGTTATGCGAAACGCTTTGATCTATTTTTAATTCGTGAGTTATGGAAGAGTCAACTGTTATGTGAAGATTGTTTTGATCTTTCTGAATTTCGTGAATCCTGCCGAGTGTTTCTATAATTCCTGTGAACATTGTGGTTTTATTTTACTAAATTTGCACATCAAAATTAGTAATAAATACACTGAGCTCATGAATAAAAAAGCAGAAAATATAATTGTTGGAATTTCGGTAGGAGATTTAAACGGTATTGGAAGCGAAGTTATATTAAAAACATTCGAAGATTCTCGTATGTTGGAATTATGTACGCCGGTTATTTTTGCAAATGCCAAAATTCTTTCTTTCGTTAGAAAAAGTTTTACATCTACTGTCCAGTTTCACGGAGTTGATAAGCTGGAGCAGGTTGTTCCAGGGAAAGTAAACGTTTTGAATCTTTGGAGAGAAGGGGTTGATATTAATTTAGGAACAAATGATCCGAAGATTGGTGAATACGCTATAAAATCATTTGTAGCAGCGACAAAAGCGCTTAAAGATGGTGAGATAGATGTTTTGGTAACAGCGCCAATTAATAAGTACAATATCCAGTCTGAGGAATTTAAATTTCCCGGGCACACAGATTATTTGGATCAGGAATTAGAAGGCAATGCGTTAATGATGATGGTTCAGGATAATTTACGAGTAGGATTAATTACAGATCATGTGCCTTTAAATGAAGTTGCTTCACATTTAACGGAAGGATTAATTACTAAAAAAATTGAAACCATCAGAAAATCTTTGGTTCAGGATTTTAGTATTGTGAAGCCGAAAATAGCAGTTTTAGGATTAAATCCACATGCAGGTGATGGTGGAGTGATTGGGAAAGAAGATGATTTGGTTTTAAAACCAGTTCTAAAAAAGATATTTGATTCCGGAACAATGGTTTTTGGTCCATTTCCGGCGGATGGTTTTTTTGGAAGCGGTCATTATGAGAAATATGATGCTATTGTGGCAATGTATCACGATCAGGGATTAATTCCTTTTAAAACATTATCTTTTGGAAAAGGAGTCAATTATACAGCGGGTTTAGATAAGGTAAGGACATCTCCGGATCATGGAACAGCTTACGATATCGCCGGAAAAGATATGGCAGATTACAATTCGTTTAAAGAAGCAGTCTATCTTGCGATTGATATTTTTCGCTCGCGTAATCAGTATGAGGAGATTAGCCAAAAACCTCTTAAAATAAAAGAAAAACAGTTATAAACAAAAAAAGGTGAATAAGATTATTAGATTTACAATAATTTTATATCTTTGCACCCCAATTCAGATATCTAGTTTTAGAACTGAATTGTTAAAAATGATATTGAAATGAGCAAATTAAAAGAATTTTTAATTCCTTTCGTAGGGTTAAAACTAGGAAAACACCATTTTGAGTATCAGATAAATAATGATTTTTTTAAGAATTTTGAATACGAAGAGTTTCAAAGTTCAGATATTAAAGTCAAGTTGCTTTTCGAAAAGAAGAGTACTATGTTAGAGTTAGAATTCAAGCATAAAGGAACAGTAAATGTGCCTTGTGATCTAACAGGCGAAGATTTTGATTTACCTATAAAAGGGAAAATGAAGTTAATTGTTCGCTTTGGAGATGAGTTCAATAATGATAATGAAGAATTGTTGATTTTACCACACGGTGAACATGAGATAGATATTGCGCAGTATATTTATGAAATGATCGCGCTTTCTGTTCCTCAAAAAAGAATTCATCCAGGAGTTAAAGATGGAAGTCTGCAAACTGAAACTTTGACAAAATTGAATGAATTAAGTGTAAAAGAACAAAAGGAAGAGAGTAAACAAGAAGAAGATATTGACCCGCGTTGGGAAAAATTAAAGAAACTATTAACGGATAAATAATATAGTAAAATGGCACATCCTAAGAGAAAGACCTCGAAAACAAGAAGAGATAAGAGAAGAACACATTATAAAGCTACTGTAGCTCAAATCGCTACATGTCCAATTACTGGAGAAGCACATTTATACCACAGAGCTTACTGGCACGAAGGTAAAATGTACTACAGAGGGCAAGTTGTTATCGATAAATCTGAAGCGGTTGCTTAATACGTTTTTGTAAATTATACTAGAACTCTCACATAGTGAGAGTTTTTTTTGTTGGTTATAATTTTCGTTTTTTAGGAAAATATAGACAAATTCGTTACGTTTTTTTTTGTAATTTTCAAGCCTTTTAAAAATTTTTCAAATTAATGATAATTTGAAAGGAAAATAATAGAATATAATGAATACAATCACAGCCGCAATTACCGCTGTTGGAGCTTATGTTCCTGACTTTGTACTTACGAACAAAGTTTTAGAAACAATGGTTGATACCAATGACGAGTGGATTACCACCCGAACAGGAATTAAAGAAAGAAGAATTCTAAAAGATGCTGATAAAGGAACATCTTATCTTGCTATAAAAGCAGCACAAGATTTAATTGCAAAAGCAAATATAGATCCTTTAGAGATTGATATGATTATCATGGCAACTGCAACACCGGATATGATGGTGGCTTCTACAGGAGTATATGTTGCAACAGAAATTGGCGCTACAAATGCATTTGCTTACGATTTGCAGGCGGCATGTTCAAGTTTCTTATACGGAATGTCAACTGCAGCGGCTTATGTACAGTCTGGACGTTACAAAAAAGTGCTGCTAATTGGTGCCGATAAAATGTCGTCAATTGTAGATTATACAGACAGAGCTACTTGTATCATTTTTGGTGATGGAGCCGGAGCAGTTCTTTTTGAACCAAATTATGAAGGCTTAGGTTTACAGGACGAATATTTAAGAAGTGATGGTGTTGGACGCGATTTTCTTAAAATTCCTGCAGGTGGATCTTTGATTCCGCCTAGCGAAGAAACTGTAAAAAACAGACAGCACAATATTATGCAGGACGGGAAAACTGTTTTCAAATATGCTGTTACCAATATGGCTGATGCGAGCGAATTGATTTTACAAAGAAATAATTTGACAAATCAGGATGTTGACTTTTTAGTGCCGCATCAGGCAAACAAACGAATTATCGATGCTACAGCTGGCAGATTAGAATTGGACGATTCTAAAGTGTTGGTTAACATCGAAAGATATGGTAATACTACTTCAGGAACTCTACCATTAGTATTAGCAGATTTTGAGCACAAGCTTAAAAAAGGAGATAATGTTATTTTTGCCGCTTTTGGTGGTGGATTCACTTGGGGATCTATCTATTTAAAATGGGCTTACGATAAGAATTAAATTAAAACTAAAAACGAATCATTATGGATTTAAAAGAAATTCAAAACCTAATCAAATTTGTTGCAAATTCGGGCGTTGCAGAAGTGAAGTTAGAAATGGATGATGTGAAAATCACGATCAGAACAACTTTAGAAACAAATGTAACTGAGGCTACTTACGTACAACAATTACCAGCTCAAGCTGCTTTACCTCAGGCGCAAGTTCCACAAGTTACAGCTCCTGTAGTTGTAAATGTAGCTCCAGAAGCACCAGCTGCTAACGATTCTAAATATATCACTATAAAATCTCCAATCATTGGAACATTCTATAGAAAACCATCTCCAGACAAACCAGTATTTACTGAAGTAGGAAGTACTGTATCTAAAGGTGATGTTCTTTGTGTAATTGAAGCAATGAAATTATTCAACGAAATCGAATCTGAAGTTTCTGGTAAAATTGTAAAAATTCTTGTTGACGATATGTCTCCAGTTGAATTTGATCAACCTTTATTCTTAGTAGATCCATCATAAATAAATTTAGATTTTAGATTTTAGATTTTAGAATGGTTCGAAAAAGTTTTTCTAATCATCTAAAATTATCTAATTCTCAAATTGTCTAATTATCTAATTAAAATAAGATGTTTAAAAAAATATTAATTGCGAATAGAGGAGAAATTGCACTACGTGTAATTCGTACATGTAAGGAAATGGGAATCAAAACTGTTGCAGTTTACTCTACAGCCGACGCAGAAAGTTTACACGTTAAATTTGCTGACGAAGCGGTTTGTATTGGTCCTCCTCCGAGTAACTTATCGTATTTGAAAATGTCAAATATTATTGCAGCTGCAGAAATTACAAATGCAGATGCAATTCATCCAGGTTATGGATTTCTATCTGAGAATGCTAAATTCTCAAAAATTTGTCAGGAACACGGAATCAAATTTATTGGTGCGGCTCCTGAAATGATCGACCGTATGGGAGATAAAGCTTCTGCAAAAGCGACAATGAAAGCGGCAGGAGTTCCTTGTGTGCCAGGTTCAGACGGATTATTAGAATCTTACGAACATGCACAAAAAGTAGCTAAAGAAATCGGATATCCGGTTATGATGAAAGCTACAGCTGGTGGTGGTGGAAAAGGTATGCGTGCTATCTGGAAAGAAGAAGAGCTTTTAAAAGCTTGGGAAAGCGCGCGTCAGGAAGCTGCTGCAGCATTTGGAAATGACGGAATGTACATGGAGAAACTTATTGAGGAACCACGTCATATCGAAATTCAGGTTGTTGGAGATGCTTACGGTAAAGCTTGTCACCTTTCTGAAAGAGATTGTTCTGTACAACGTCGTCACCAAAAATTAACGGAAGAAACTCCTTCTCCGTTTATGACAGATGAACTTCGTGCAAGAATGGGTGAGGCTGCTGTAAAAGCTGCTGAGTTCATTAAATATGAAGGAGCTGGAACTGTAGAGTTTTTGGTTGACAAACACAGAAACTTCTACTTTATGGAAATGAATACTCGTATCCAGGTAGAGCACCCAATCACAGAACAGGTTATTGATTATGATTTAATTCGTGAGCAAATTATGGTTGCTGCGGGAATTCCAATTTCTGGTAAAAACTATATGCCGGAATTACACGCTATTGAATGTCGTATTAATGCTGAAGATCCTTATAATGATTTCAGACCTTCTCCAGGAAAAATTACTACGCTTCATATGCCAGGAGGACACGGAGTTCGTTTAGATACTCACGTGTATTCAGGATATAGCATTCCGCCAAACTACGATTCTATGATTGCTAAGTTAATTACAACTGCGCAGTCTCGTGAAGAAGCAATCAGCAAAATGCGAAGAGCTTTGGATGAGTTCGTAATCGAAGGTGTGAAAACTACAATCCCTTTCCACAGACAATTAATGGATGATCCAAAATATATTGCAGGAGATTATACGACTGCATTTATGGATACATTTAAAATGAAAAGTCAAGAATAATTATATTGAAGGCTGTCAGATTTTTTTGACAGCCTTTTTCTTTTAATAGCCTTTTTTAAAATTCCAATAAAAGGAAATTGCTTCGCCTGTTCGCTATCGCTCGAGTTCAAATTCCAATATTGGAACTTAAATTTAGAACTTAAAACCTCATTCTAAACTTTGGAATTTGAAATTTGATTTATTGAAATTTTTCTAAGGTTACACTTTAAGTGTTTACTTATTACACACCTTCTCTCTTATTTACACACCTTTTTACTTTTTGCTTTTTTTTGATATTTTATATAAAAGCCTTTAAAAACAGGTCTTTACAAGGTTTGGCGCAGTTCTTTTTCATTACGGCATAATAATTTCATTATCTAAAGCGTAAACAACTATTAATTTAAATATATACGTTATGAAAAATTTATTTTTATCAGCCGCAATTGTTTTAGGAAGTTTAACTTCATTCGCTTCAACTACACAAGTAACTAACACAATCGTAAAAACGATTTCTGTTGAAGACGAATATACTGAGATCAAATTAGAAGAATTACCAGCAGCAATTTCTGAAGCTTTGAAAAAAGCATATCCGGATGCAGTAATTACAAAAGCATATAAGAATGAGAAATCTGAGTACAAACTTGATGTTACTGTTGGTGACAAAGTTGGAAACCTTTTCGCTAATGCAGACGGAACTTGGATTAAAAAATAATCTAAATTATAGGTTCTGTGAAAATTCAATTCAAGAATACTAAGATCAAATTAACAACATTAAAATATAATTATCATGAAAAATTTATTTCTATCAGCCGCAATCGTTTTGGGAGGTTTAACATCATTTGCTTCAACTTCGCCAATTTCAAATACTATCGTAAAAGCAATCTCTATTCAAGATGATTATACGGAAATTAAAGTAGTGGAAGTTCCAACTGCAATTACAGATGCGCTTAAAAAAGCATATCCTGACGCTGTCTTAACAAAAGCATTCAAAAACACAAAAAATGAATACAAGCTTGAAGTAGCTGTTGGAGACAAAACAGGAAATCTTTTTGCTAACGCAGACGGAACCTGGATTAAACAATAATTTAAATTCTAACCCTAAAAACTATTACTATGAAAAAGTTGATTCTATCGGCAGCAATTGTTTTAGGCAGTTTGTCGATGCACGCAGAAACCACTGCTGTTACCAGTCCAATGGTACAGACAGTTAATGATCAGGATGGATATAAAGAAGTAGACGGAGTTCCAGCAGCTGTTAAGAAAGGCTTAGACGACGCTTATCCTGGTGTAGTGCTTGAAAAAGCATGGGTAAATGATAAAAAGGAGTACAAAATTGAGATAACCGTTCGTGGTGAAAAATCGATCGTTTATACAGATGCTTCTGGTAACATTCTTAAAAAATAATTTAAACCATAAATATTATGAAAAAGTTAGTTTTATCAGCAGCGATTGTGTTAGGAAGTTTGTCGGTAAATGCCACAGTTCTTCCAGCGATTTCGATCACTCAATCCGTACTAATTCAAGATGAATATACTGAAGTAGCTGCAGACGCCGTTCCGGCAGCAGTGAAGTCAACAATTGAAAAATCTTTCCCGAATACTAAGCTTGAAAAAGCTTATAAAAACGCGAAAAATGAGTACAAACTTGAAATTTCAAGCGGAGACAAGAAGTACACTATTTTTACAGATGCTTCTGGTAACATCATCAAAAAATAATTAAAAACCAGCATCATGAAAAAGTTAATCTTATCAGCAGTTATTCTTTTGGGAACAATGTCAATTCATGCCAAAACATGGACTGTTTCTGAAGATTCTAAAACAACTGTAGCTATTCAGTCAGAATATACAGAAGTTGCTGCAGATGCTGTGCCTGCGGCTGTAAAAACAGCTTTGCAGACAGCTTATCCAGGAGCAAAACTGGTTAAAGCATTTGTAAATGAAAAAAAAGAGTATAAACTCGAAATATCAGTTGGAGACCAAAAGGCTACTGTTTACTCAGATGTCAATGGTAACTGGTTGAAGATATAATTAGGTGAATTTAGATTTATGTTTTTGGTGAAAAAGAGATTGCATCGTGCAATCTCTTTTTTTTTGCATAATTTTGTGAAAATCCAATTTTAATAGTCTTATTTTAGCAAAAAACTCCCTAAAAGCAAATGCCCAAGATATTATTGATAGAAGATGACATTGCGTTTTGTAAGTTATTAGAAAAATTTCTAATTAAAAAAACGTTTGATGTAACGATTGCTTTCTCTGCTGCAGAAGCACGTACTGCGGTTAAAAACGAATCTTTTGATTTGATTTTGACTGACCTTCGTCTGCCTGATTCTGACGGTATTGGACTGATGTCTGAATTTAAAAATGAATACCCGCATATTCCAGTCATTTTAATGACAGGTTACTCTGATGTTAATACTGCCGTAAAAGCCATAAAAAATGGTGCAGCCGATTATATTTCGAAACCATTTAATCCAGATGAGGTTTTGCTTGTTATTACAAACGCATTACAAGTACCAAAAACAGAAGACGAAGAAGAGGAAGAAGTTCCCGTAAAAAAGAAAAAAGCAGTTAAAAAGACTACCACAACCGAAAATGAATTTGTAAGAGGAATTTCGGTTGCCTCCAAAAAACTTTGGGACCATATTCAATTGGTAAGTCCAACAGATATGTCGGTTTTAATTATCGGCGAAAGCGGAACAGGAAAAGAAATTATAGCCAAAAGTATTCATCAGCAGAGTCAGAGAAAAAACAACAATTTTATTGCGGTAGATTGTGGTGCTATTCCAAAGGAATTAGCGGCAAGTGAATTTTTTGGTCATTTAAAAGGATCTTTCACCGGAGCCATCAGCGATAAGATGGGATATTTTGAAGCGGCCAATGGCGGAACTTTATTTTTGGATGAAATTGGTAACCTTTCATATGAAAACCAAATTCAGTTGTTGAGAGCGCTTCAGGAAAGAAAAATAAAACCGGTTGGAAGCAATAAAGAAATAAACGTCGATATACGCATTATTACGGCAACGAATGAAGATTTACGCGAGGCAGTAAAAAACGGCGATTTTAGAGAAGATTTATACCATAGAATCAATGAGTTTTCAATTCAGTCTCCCTCTTTAAAAGATCGCGACGAAGATTTGATGGTTTTTGCCGATTATTTCCTTGAAAAAGCAAACGAACAATTGAATAAAGATATCATCGGATTTTCTCCGGAAGTGGTTTCAATTTTCCAAAATTATACCTGGCCGGGAAATTTACGTGAATTGCAAAACTGCGTAAAACGTGCGACGCTTTTATCTCGTGGTGATTTTATTGAAAGCGATGTGCTTCCTGCAGAATTCTTTCAAATTCAAAAACAATCAACAGCAGGCGGTAGTTTTTCATTGTCTGAAAATGAAAAAGAAGCCATTATTCATGCTTTATCAAAAGCGCAGAATAATAAGTCTGAAGCTGCAAAACTTTTGAAAATTACCCGCAAAACGCTTTATAATAAATTGAAACAATATAATATAGAATTAGAATAGAGGAGTTGTCTCAAAAAAGAAATTCCTTTTTTATAATCTTCGAGAAGCAAAATATTTATAGCAAAGAGGTTCTGTTCCCACAATACAAAGCTCCAAAGGAGCGATATATTTTTACAATCTATATATGTCGCTCCTCTGGAGCTTTTTTCATTTTTCTATTGAAACTCTATAAATATTGTGCCCCTCTGGGGCTTATTAGAGTTTTTTCTCCAATAAAGATTGATATCAGCTAGACGCATTCTTTTTCTTTTTATATTTCTCGATTTTAATGCTTCAAAAAGAATTCCTTTTTTTTATAAGGCTTCGGAGAAGCAAAATATTTATAGCAAAGAGGTTCTGTCCACAATACAAAGCTCCAGAGGAGCGACATATTTTTTATAATCCATATATGTCGCTCCTCTGGAGCTTTTTTTATTTTTCATTAAAATTCTATAAATATTGCACCCCTCTGGGGCTTATTGGAATAATTTTTCAATGTCTGCTCAAGAGAGCATCTTTTATAACATCATTTTTTCTATTTATATTTCTTGCCTCAATTCTTCAAACAGAACAGTAACTTTTTGTTTTAAATCAGAATACATGTTTTGAATGTCAAGAGTATTCAAGTCTTCTTTTTCTAAAGTTTTTAAGATGCTGCCAATTTCTTTTGCCTGAATTTGTCTAAACATTGGAGCAATTCTATGTGAAATTGATTTTATTTCATCATGATTATCTTCTTCTACAGCCGTTTTTAGAAGATTTAAATTATCAGCAGTATTTTCTATAAAAGAATTTAAAACTTCTTTTAAAGCCGAATCATCCTGACCCAGAAAATATTTCAATGTTTCTAAAGAATACATCTGAGAAGAATTGTCCTCATCATTTTCTATTGTTTCCGAAACAGGAATTTCTTCATGATCCAAAATGTGCTGGATGGTTTCCAACAGAATTTTTGGAGAATAAGGCTTTTTAACAACCGTTGTAAAGCCGGCATCTTTATAAACCGAAAGATCTAAATCTGTTCTTCCTGTAAGTGCAATAACAGGCTGGTTTTTGAAAATAGTTTCAGGAAGTTCTTTCAGTTTTTCTAAAAACATAAAACCATCGATTTCCGGCATTTGAATATCTGAAATGACAAAATCGAATGGAGTATTCTGAATCGTTTCTAAAGCCTTAAGAGGATTAGTAAACGAATAAACCTGATGCTGTTCTTGTCTTAAAACACCACTTGTTAAATTCAAAAGATTGATATCGTCATCGACTACGATAAAAGTTTGTTTTTTGGTGTTTTTTATAGTCTTACTTTTTACTTCGTTTAAACTATTTGGCTGACTTTCATCAAATAATAAAGGCAATTGAATAGTAAAAGTGCTTCCTTTGCCGAAAATACTATCCAAGCTTAAAGTACCGCCCAAAATAGAAATAATCTTCTGGCAGATGGATAATCCTAAACCTGTTCCGCCATATTTTTTCTCAATGTTTTCATTCGCTTGTGCAAATTCTTCAAAAACCAATTTCTGATTTTCTCTTTCAATTCCAATTCCTGTGTCTTGAATGGAGATCGTAAAAGTGTCTTCTTCATTCGCGTAAGCGGCTACTCGAATATGACCTTCTTCTGTAAATTTATAAGCATTTCCGATAATGTTGGACAAAATTTGTTTTAATCTAAATGGATCTCCAACAATACGTTTCTGAAATTTCTCGTCAACATTAATAATAAGATCGATATTTTTTTGCTTATAAACGCTCTGAATATTTACAGCAACATCTTCGATAATTTCAGGAAGTAAAAACGGAACCTTTTCAATCGTAATTTTTCCTGCTTCTATCTTCGAAAAATCCAATAAATCCTGAACCAGCTGTGTAATGTACTCAGATGAGTTTTTGATGTTTTTGATAAAATAAGATTGCTTTGTATTAACATCTGAATTGCCTAAAAGTTCAGAATAACCTACAATCGTGCTCAATGGAGTTTTCAAATCGTGGCTTACAGTCGAAATTAATTGTTCACGGCTTTTAAGCAGATTCTTAGTTTTGAAATTGGCTATTTCTAACTGTTTTTTATAAACCTGAGATTTAGAATAATCACTCACAATCAAAATAGAGAAAAATACAGTCAACAATAAACCAATAACGGCAGAAGCAGTTACAATTTCATTGACTCTTTTAAGTGATTTTTCTTTTAATGAATTGTTTTTAATGGAATTGATAATGATTTCACGTTCAATAATTCGAAGAACTTTTCTTAATTGATCAGAAATTGCCATTTCATTCTGAAGCAGTTTGTTTTCTTCAAAATTCAAAGATTCCTTCTTTTTTTCCGCTTTCAGTTTTACGGTACTCAACAGCTTTTTAGAATTAGCCAAAATAGAATCCGAAGCTTTTTTGCTCAACGTATTGGTGCTATCATCTGGAATGTTCGAGTTCAAATAATCAACGTATCGCTGTAAAACGCTTCTTTGGTAACTTCCGAGCTGATTTGGGTTTTTGGTAAAATCCTGAAGTTCGAGTTTTCTTAGATTAAACTCCATTTTCGTGATTTCATCAATGGCGTTGTTAACCGAAGTTTCGTCGTCTGCTTTATTTTTGATTTCTTTTAACTGCTTGATGTTTTTTGTTTTTTCAGATAAAAGATAAGTCACACTATCCAAAAGTGTTTTTTGATATTCTGTAGTAACAATCTTTTTTAAAGTATCAAGACGAAGACGGAGTGAATCGGTTTCGATTAGATAATTTTTAAAGTCTTTTTCGGAATTGCTTTGAATGGTTTGTCTTGCTAAACTTTCGGTTTTGTAAACATTAGAGAAAAGTTTGCTAACCTTTAGAATTTTGGTTTTTTCGAAAGCAATTTTGTCTTCCAGTTTATTATAAACCACATTTTCCGAATATAAAAACCATCCAACGGTTACAACCAAAGCCAACAAAGCAACATAACTGAATAAAACTTTAAGTGCGGTGTAACTTTTTTTGGTCTCCATATTTTACTGAAAGGTTTTTGGGGAAATTTGGTTCCGAAATCTCTGGATTATAATGTCCTGCAATTTATCTAAAAAAATCTGTTTTAGGAATAGTGAATTTACCCATAATGTTACATAATTGTAATATTTTAAAAACAAAACAGCCGTAGATTATGTAAAATCTACGGCTGTTATTTGTTGTTTTATGAGTAGTTTACTCGTGTTAATTTTAAAAATAGCACACGGATTATACAGATTCGCTAACGCGAAGACGCAGATTAAAACGGATTTTTATTAAACTGCGTCTGAAAATCAAATATTAAATCCGTTTTAATCCGTGTTTTTACGAAGTAAATCTGTTTTATCCGCGTCTTTAATTTGCTTTGCTAAATTATATAGTAGCGATTATAAAGTTTCGCTTAACCATTTGAAAAATTCACCTTGCCAAACCTGAGCATTTTGTGGTTTTAAAACCCAGTGATTTTCTTCCGGGAAATATACAAATCGGCTTTTGATTCCTCTTAACTGCGCCGCCTGAAAAGCTTCTTGTCCTTGTCCAATCGGCACACGAAAATCTTTTCCACCCTGGAAAATCAAAATAGGACGGTTCCAGTTCTGAACCAAATTTGCAGGGTTGAAAGTAGTGTAGGCTTTTTGAGCAACAGCATTATCTTTTTCCCAATATGCGCCTCCAAAATCCCAGTTGTTAAAGAAAACCTCTTCAGTTGTTCCTAACATCGAAACGGTATTGAAAACGCCATCGTGAGCAATAAAAGTTTTGAAACGGTTTTTATGAATTCCAGCTAAATAGAATACAGAGTAGCCACCATAACTGGCACCAACACATCCTAAACGGCTTTTGTCAACATAACTTTCTTTCGCAACATCATCAATAGCAGAAAGATAATCGTCCATAACCTGTCCGCCCCAGTCTTTACTGATTTGTTCGTTCCATTCCACACCATGTCCCGGCATTCCGCGACGGTTTGGTGCAACCACTACATAACCTTTAGCAGCCATTAAAGAGAAATTCCAACGGAAAGAATACGATTGTGTCAATGCACTTTGCGGTCCGCCTTGGCAGTATAATAAAGTTGGATATTTTTTAGACGCATCAAAATTTGGAGGTAAAATTACCCAAACTAACATTTTTTTACCGTCGGTTGTGGTAACGTAACGTCTTTCTGTTTTGCTTAATGTTAGAGATTTGTATGTTTCAGTATTTACATTAGAAAGTTGTTTCCAGGTGTTTTTCTTCAAATTGAAAGAAAAAATTTCGCCAGCATGATTCATATCGGTTCTTGTCACGATGATATTATCTCCGGCAAATCCAACTAAATCATTTACGTCAAAATCTCCTTTTGTTAATTGCTGAATATTGATTGCGATTTTTGTCAAACCAGGGAAATTAACCGAGAAAATTTGTTTTGTTCCATCAATTGGAGCTACAAAAAAGACTGTTTTTCCGTCTTTACTCCAGATAAAATTATCTACAGTTCCGTCCCAGTTTGCTGTTAAGTTTTGTTTCATTCCTTTAAACTCAACAATAATATCATTTTTGTCCGACTCATAACCGTCACGTTTCATTTGCAACCAAGTTAAATTTCCTGTTGGAGAAAATTGTGGCGCTGTATCGTAACCTAAATTACCATCCGTTTTATTAATCGTTTTTTGAGTTTCCAGATTGTACTCATAAATATCGGTATTGGTAGAAATTGCGTAAGCCGTTCCTGCTTTTTTCTTGCAAACGTACAAAATGCTTTTGCTGTCTGGCGACCAGATGTAATCTTCGTCACCACCGAAAGGTTTTTGCGGAGAATCGAAAGTTTCACCTTTCAAGATGTCAATTCCTTTTGCGCCGTCTTTGTTTTCTTTATAAAAAACATGATTGAATTTCCCTTCGTTCCAAGTATCCCAATGACGGTAATCTAATCCGTCGTAGATTTGAGCATCCGATTTTGTTAAGCTGGGATAAAAATCTTTACCTAAAACTTTATCGATTTTTACTTCTTCGTTATAAACAACATATTTTCCGTCAGGAGAAATATTTTTATCTGCTAAGATATCTTTAGTGTCTTTAATTTCAACTGCATTTCCTCCGGTTACAGGAATCGTATACAATTTTGAAGACGATTTATTTTCTTCTACAGAAGGTGTAGAAACTTTAAAAACAACATTTTTTGCATCTTTAGAAATGCCAAGAGGTGTTACTCTTCCTAATTTCCATAACAATTCCGGCGACATCACATTCTGTCCGATAGCGTTTAAACTCATCATTATTAAGGTTGTTAATACTACTTTTTTCATAATCAATTATTCTATTTTTTGTGGCGCTAAAAATACAACATTTAAAATCCAATTAATTGTTAAAATTCCAATGTAAGACAAATTCCAAATTCCAAAACCATGCATAAGTTTTCTACTATGAATTCAGGAATTTGTGACTAAAAAAAATTAAATCTAAAGCTTGGGATTTGGGATTTAAAAAAATTGTAATTTAACCCAAGTTTGGAATTTGGATTTTAAAAATTTGGAATTTATTTTTTAGAATAAAAAATTTATGGAACTAAGTTATTGGGAATTAAAAAACTGGTTTACGAATGTTGATTACGCCATTGTCGGAAGCGGAATAGTTGGTCTTCATACGGCTTTACGCTTACGCGAAAAATTTCCGGCTGCTAAAATTCTGGTTTTGGAAAGAGGCATGTTACCACAAGGCGCCAGTACCAAAAATGCCGGTTTTGCCTGTTTTGGAAGTCTTTCTGAAATTTTGGAAGATTTAAAAACACATTCAGAAGAGGATGTTGTAGCTCTGATTGAAAAACGATGGAAAGGTTTACAATTGCTTAGAAAAAGACTTGGCGATTCGGCAATTGACTTTAAACCTCATGGCGGCTACGAATTGTTTTTGAAAGAAGACGAATTCGGATTTAATGAATGTATTTCGAGAATGTCTTTTGTCAACGAAATTCTAAAACCACTTTTTAAAGCAGAAGTTTTCGCCAAAGAAACAGACCGATTCGGATTTGGAAATGTTCAGGATTATTTGATTTTTAATCCATTTGAAGCACAGATTGATACGGGGAATATGATGCAGGAATTGTTGAAACAAGCGGTTTCAGAAAACATTTTGATTTTGAATCAGCAAACCGTAACTTCTTATGCAGATGCAGCAAATCATGTCGAAGTGGTTTTGAACGATTTTAGTTTTAAAACCCAAAAACTGTTTTTTGCTACCAACGGTTTTGCCGGATCTCTCACAAATGGAGCTGTTAAACCAGCCCGAGCACAGGTTTTAATTACGGAACCGATTCATAATTTAGATATAAAAGGAACGTTTCATTTAGATAAAGGGTATTACTACTTTAGAAATATAAACGATCGAATTTTACTAGGCGGAGGAAGAAACCTGGATTTTGAAGGTGAAACCACAACTGAATTTGGCCAGACGAAAATTATTCAAAATAAATTGGAAGATTTACTGAAAAATGTAATTTTACCGAATCAGGATTTTCAGATTGCGCACCGTTGGAGTGGCATTATGGGAATCGGAAATAGTAAAAATCCTGTTGTAACTCAACTGTCTGAAAACGTGTTTTGTGGAGTGCGTTTGGGCGGAATGGGAGTGGCAATAGGCAGTTTAATAGGAACCGAATTAGCAGACTTAATATAATGGGAGTAACCAAAAGACCAATTAAAAAAACAACAACCGCAAGTAAACCTAAACCTAAAACGACTCCTAAAAAAGGAAATCGTTCTTGGGGCGAAAGAATAAAATGGTTTTTTATAAAAGCTACTTTATGGTTTTTTGGAATATCTATTGGGTCAGTTATATTTTTTAAATATGTTCCGGTTCCGTTTACGCCATTAATGCTTATTCGTGCTATCGAAAACAAATGGGCAGGAAAAGAGGTTTACTTTGATCACGATTGGGAACCGATTGAAAAAATCTCCATGAATCTGCAAAAAGCGGTTATTGCCAGTGAAGACGCCACATTTTTAACACACAATGGTTTCGATTTTAAAGCGCTCCAAAAAGCCTATAAAAGCAACGAACGCGGACGCAGAATTCGAGGCGGAAGTACCATTTCACAGCAGACAGCCAAAAATGTCTTTTTATGGCAGGGCAAAAGTTATTTCCGTAAAGGTCTTGAAGCGTATTTTACTGTTTTAATCGAATTAATTTGGGGCAAAGAACGTATTATGGAAGTTTACCTAAACAGTATCGAAATGGGAGATGGTGTTTATGGTGCTTATGCGGCAACAGAACATTGGTACCGTCGAGATGCTTCAAGTTTGACACCAATGCAGGCGGCCGGAATTGCAGCAATTCTTCCAAATCCAAGAAAATTTAAAGCTACTGGTTCATCAAGTTATATCAATAGAAGAAAAGAACGAATTGTCCGTGAAATGCGATACGTTGGGAAAATCAATTATAATGGAGATGAGAAAAAGTAAAAAAGCGCTTTTTGCTTTTCTGATCTTAACCACAACGTTGACTTTTGGACAAGGAAAAACTTCTGAAATAGGTTTTATATCTGACAATGATTTATACACTTCGTCTAAAAACGATATGTATTATACCAACGGATTGGAACTTTTTTATCGGTTTTTATCAAAAAATGATAATGAAAAAATCAATAAGAAAGTCACAGAATTTCGTGTTGGACAATACATTTATAATCCGAGATTTATCAATGAAACTGCAGTAGATATAAACGATCGTCCTTTTACTGCTTATCTTTTTGCAGAAGCGGGCAGAAGCTTCTTTTATCAGAGTGAATCTGTTTTAAAGACTAGTTTTCAGTTAGGATTTATGGGGCCAAATGCTTTGGGAGAAGAAACTCAGGTTGGATTTCATAAAATTATTGGATACAAAAAAGTGTATGGCTGGGAAAATCAACTGCATAATGCTTTTTCTGTTCAGGCGCATGTAATGTATTCCAAGAAAATGTTTCCGTCAAAACACAATGATTTTGTGGATTTGCACTTTCATTCCGAAGCCAATTTAGGAACTATTTTTACAGGACTTTCAACTGGTTTTATGGCGAGATTTGGATTTAAAAAACTGCTTCCGATTTATGATTCTAATATGTATCATGCTTCTGTAAACTCACAGGTTCAGAACGATATTAGGGAGTTTTATTTTTATGCGATGCCAAGTGTCAATTATCAGTTTTATGATGCGACGATAGAAGGCAGTATGTTTAACGATACAAGTCCGATTACTTTCGACTTGGAACCGCTTCGATTTAATGCAGAAGCCGGTTTAAAATATCGACACAACAATTTTAATATTTCCTATTCTTTCCTTTACCGCGGAAGAGAATTAAGAGATCCAGGTATAGATACCAATGCGGGTTATTTTTATGGGTCGATTCGAATGGGTTTTTTACTTCAATAAGTTTTTTTTGCCACAAAGACGCTAAGGCGCAAAGATTTTATTTAAGATTCTGAATTAATTTTGTTGAATTATACTTTAAGAGATAAAATTTAAAATAGATATATGGGCTATTTTTTCTTGTTTGCTTTTTTTGTTGTTTATGCTTGTATAAGATATAAATGGAGATCTTTTTTAATTCCAGACTTATTTGTTGGATTTATTTTATTGTTATTCCAGACTTATTTTCATTATGGGGATACTGATAGAGGCTTGATTTTAATCTTTATGGCTAATCTGTTTTTATATATACTAGTTTTTGTTTCCTCTTTATTTATATATTTTGATAATGATAATGAAAAAAGAACCTATTTCGTATTTACCATTCTTGTTTACTTGTTGGTCATCATTATAGAAAAACAATATGTAAATTATAAAGAATCTTTCGGAGGGATGTATGTACCAATTGCTCTGTCATTCTTTCCTTTGTATTTTTTGACGTATTATAAAAAATATATAAAATAGATCTAAAAGAAATTAGTCTTTACTATCTAATTTTTCTATTTCCTTTTTTACTTCGGCTATCAGCTGTTGTTCGGTTGGGAGATAGAGTTGGTACTTACTTGCAATAATTGTTTTGTTATTTTCGGGAAGTGTTATTTTTGCCATTGCATCGTTTTTGTCGGCACATAATAAAATTCCGATGGTTGGATTTTCAAAATCTTGTTTTTCAAAACGATCAAAGTAATTTGCATACATCTGTAATTGTCCAATGTCCTGATGCGTTAATTTATCTGTTTTGATTTCCACAATAACAAAAGCTTGTAATAGCCGATTGTAGAAAACAAGGTCAGCAAAAAAATCATCGCCATCAAGATGTATGCGCTTTTGTCTTGCAACAAAAGAAAATCCGTTGCCTATTTCGAGTAAAAAATCTTGTAAATATGTGATGATTGCATTTTCAAGATCTTTTTCATAGTAAGAAGCTTCTCGTTTTAATCCCAGAAACTCCAATATCATTGGATCTTTGATAATGTCCTTCGGCTCTGTTGGAAGCTTTTCCTGTCTGGCAACATTTAATACTGATTTTATATCGTTGCTTAATAAAAGACGTTCAAAAAGCTGACTATTTACCTGCCTTTCCAATTCTCTGGCTGTCCAGTTGTTTTTCTCTGTCTCAGCAATATAGAATGTTCGTTTGTCTTCATTATCCATACGTATTAACATTCTGTAATGTGTCCAACTAAATTGCGAACGCAGTGCGTTCGTATTTGGAAAAGTTCTGTAAAATTGGCGACACATTTCGAGTTGACGAATTAAAAATCCACTGCCAAACTTGGGCTGGAGTTCGTTTGACAATGATTTTATGATAAATTCGCCATTTTGCCCTTTCTTTACCGTCTTGTTCTTCTTCCAAAATTACTTTACCAATTTACCAGTACATCAGCACTCGTTCCATATCGACAGAACGAATGGCTCTGTTTTTTGCATCAGCAATAATATTGTGTACTTGTTGTATGAGTTCTTTTTTTAGTTGCATAAGTATTCTTATTGGTTTTATACTTCGAAATATACTTTCAGATGTATTGGTATTTCTCAATACTTAAAATTTATAAAGATGTTTTGTCTCTACTTTTAGTTTTTACTAAAAAACTGAAAGGAATAAGTGATCAAATGGATAACTAACTATTAATATTAATAATAGTAGAGTTAATCCAGTTCTGAATGGGCGAAAACTTAATCCCAAAGATATCGTTCATCATAGTCAACATTATATTTGTTTAAAAATGCTAAGAGCTCTTTTTTGAATGTCTTTTTTTTATGATGTTCTTCCTGATTTTTAATGTATTTAACCACTATCTCTAATTGCGAGGGATTAACAGAAAAAATACCATAACCATCCTGCCAGTAAAAGTTTGCATAACGTCTATCAACTGTTTTTATCCATTTTGATGATTGTTTTTTTACTTCTTCAACCAATTTCATTTGTGTAATTTTTTTGGATAATAAACAAAGAATATGAACATGGTCATTATACCCTCCTACTTGAATGGGATTGCATTCTAATCCTTTGCAAATTCCTCCAAGGTATGCCCATAGCTTTTCCTTTATATCATCGTCAATAAAGGGGTAACGCTTTTTTGTACTGAATACTAGATGTACGTATACTTTGTATAATGATTGTGGCATAATTTTCTTTTTTTTTAGTAGTGAGTTGTACGATTTTAATGTTTTAGGCTTTAAGCCTATTTTAGATGGCTACTCTTGGTCGCTATGCATATCGCTTCGCACTATGGTAATCTCTTCGGGGGCTTTCAGCCCATTTAGATGGCTACTCTTGGTTGCTCTGCATAGCGCTTCGCACTATGGTAATCTCTTCGGGGGCTTTCAGCCCATTTAGATGGCTACTCTTGGTCGCTCTGCATAGCGCTTCGCACTATGGTAATCTCTTCGGGGCTTTCAGCCCATTTCGTTACTAAATTGCTCTTTGTCCTTTGTACAACCAGATAAAAACAGCTCTGAAAGAGCGGAACCACTAAGATAGTGCAACGCACTATTGAAGGGAAGGGAAAGAATATAGTCACTCAAGCCCTGAAAGGGCGAAAGCCTATTCTCATGGATATACTTACAATAGGTTGTACCAAAAACAAAATTAAAAGAGGGACAATCGCAAAGTAACTACGAAAAGTTATAATTGTATTATAATAAGTTAATAGTGAGCAACTAAAACGAACAAAGCCACTTCTGTCTAAAAAGTAGCTTTGTCTGTTTTGTAATAAAAGAAAGATTCAATACGTCTCATAAATTATCTCATCACTCATTTTAAGTTTTGCATTAAAAGAAACATATAAAATTAACCTGCCAGCAGGAGAATCGCCGGCATCGTAACCTATTCTAAACGATTCTTCATCATCAAAAATAATATCCGAAGGTTTTAGAGTTTCAATATCTTCATCTGGATGTTTTTGCTGAATAAATGCCAAAGCTTCCTGATTTAGTTGAGCGAAATTTTTATACAGTTTTGTAATGATCGAACTTAATTTTTCGATTTCTTTTTTGGTTCTGGCTTGTGTTGAAACGTAGAGTTCTGAATCTTCAAAAACAAGTCTGGCAAAATAAGTCGAAGACGAAATATCGTATTTGAAAACCACGATTTCATCAATGATATGATCTTCTTCTTTTATGAGATTATTGGCGTAATCTAAAGATTCTAGTTTAGGATTATTGCTGGTGTCTAATACTGCTATTTTATTATCAGAACAATAGAGTCTTTTAAGCATTGTATTTTGACTAATATCTAAAATGGAAATATGATTATAAAAACAACGTAAATCTTCGAGTTCTTTGTTGTTTTGGAGATTAAGCTGTTTGAGTACATTATTACTGCATCGTAAGGTTTCCAATGAAATACATCCGCTCAAATCGAGATTCAATAAACCATTCTGACTGCATTCTAAATGTTTAAGATGAGGTTTTTCTCCCAATTCTATTCCAAAAATGTGATTGTATGAGAAGTCGAGTTCTTCTAAAAGCGGATTGTTATCTGTAGAAAGATCAGTCAATAAGTTCCAATGACAGATAAGCTCTTTTAAAAGTGTATTATTTTTTAGTTTTAGTTTTTTTAACCGGTTGAAACCGCAGTTTAAATGTTGAAGTTCTGTATTGGCTGATAAATCAAGTGACAGAATTTCATTCTCATTACAGATTAATTCTTCTAAGTGCAAATTATGGCTCACATCGATAGATTGGAGTTTATTATAAGAACAATTTAAACTTTTTAAGGAAATAAAATATTCTAATCCGTTTAGATTTTTCAATTTTTGTGCACTCAAGTCCAGTGAAATAATATTTTCGATATCATTGGTTTGGATTGTTGTTTTATCCTGAGAGAAATTCTCCAAAATATATTGTTTAAAAGCAGAATCGGTAAAAGAATGGGTAATATCCATAATAGAGTTTTTTAATCGAGTTCTATATCTTTTGTTAGTTCATCCCACTTTTTGTTGAGATATTCTTTTGTGTAATTCAGCATTTCAGGATTAACATCATATGTTGTTTGTACCGTTGGACTTAAAATAGCTTTTCTTTCTTCAAAATTAATATAGACATGTACACCATTGTCTCCCCAAAAGAAAGGAAAAACAATTGCCATATTTTCTGCACTTTCACTTACATATTTTTCCAGGCTGATGATAAATGCAAACATTGGAAGCATTTCTAAATAGTTTTCACTAAAAAACATCATTCCCCAATGCCATTCTTCGGCAGTTTCATCATAATCTGAGAAAGCCATTGCTTGTTTGTACTCCATCCAGCCGTTAAGAACTTCTTGATTGGTATCGTCATGGTAAGAACGAAGCAATTCTGCAGTCAAAGCCATTTTAGAATACATTTGTCGACTGTCCCACCATTTTAGCCAGTTATCGTTTAGTTCTGGTTTTTCGGGAGAACTGCTTAAAAATTTGTCAAGCTGAAGTTTGGTGATTTTTACTTTACAGAATAGAGAACTTAATTCAGACATGATTTTGTAATATTTTAAATTTCGTTGTTAGATATAAAAAAGTTTCCGACATGAATTCCAATTACCACTCCATAAAGAGAATAGAATGATTATCAGGGTCTCTTAAAAATAATGCCATTCCGCCGGGATACTCCCAAGGGCCAGAGAATGTGCCGCTTTTCATTTTGTGAGGATTTGATTCTGAAGTTTCGGTAACGTTGTTTTTAATAAATCTTTCATATGTTTCCTCTATATTGGCTTCATTTATCTCAATATTTCCGGTATTTAGAGGTCTTTCTGCGGTACTTATTTTAAGTTCGAAATGGTTGCCAATTGGAACAGAAAAACCTTTTAAACTTTTTAAATCTTCTTCATCAAGATCAAAAACCTTTTTGTAAAAATCAAAGGACTTTTGAAGATTTATACTATAAAACCAAGCTGAAATTCTCATAAAAATATTTTTAGATTATTATTTTAATGGCGATTATCACATTGAAGGTAAATTTCTTCGTTTGATTTATCTATAATAGAAATGGCTGGACAGCCAAAAGATTCATATAAAAAACCAAAGACAACTTCTGGTTTATTCTTGAAAAGTTTTCCTGTATATTGTTCAACAGCATCGTCTCCGTTTTCATAATTTAAAGGAGCAGGAGAGGTACCTTCGCTTTGACTGTATAATTTTTCAATTATGATTTCTTTGGTTTTGGAATCGGTAACTAAAAGACGTCTGGCATAAATTATTTTATTGCTATCTAGATAATCCTGTAAAAAATACTGATAACTGTCTGTTTGATAAGAATAAGTATTTCCAGCGTTGGTGCCCTTTAGCGTATTTTTATCTTCTTTTTTTAAAGATTTAGACGGATAATCTTTTGGAGCAATTTTTTTCCATGAAATTGGTTTTAAACCTTCTTTCGAAAACGGATTTTCTTTACCAACATATACCAAAGCATCCCGATAATATTCGCTAAATCCACTCAACTGTTTTTTGTTGATTTCGAAACCAATCATAAAATCGTAATTATGATATGGCCAATCTTCTTCTGAAGAATATCCGTTTAACATTGCAGCAGTTTTTAAATTTTTGACTAAAAAAGAAGCCAGTTTGTTTTTGGCATAATCGTAAACAAAAACAGAATCGGTTTCTGCAATATTGGTTTTAGAAAGAAATCTTTTTCTATAGTTTTTAGAAAATGTAAAATACTGAGCACTATGTTTTCCTAATTTTTCAATATTAGGTAAAACAAGAGTGTCTTTTTCGTCATCAACAGGATAAATATCCGAAAGCGAAACAAAAGCAATATCACTACTGTCTTTTGGCATAACTGTAAACAAATTGATACTTTCTTTTCTCGGAGTTGCTTCGCCTTCCTGTAAAGAATCGGTTTCTACTGTTGCATTTTTTGAAGTATCCTGTTTTTGTAATTTAGAAGATTCTTTTTTGTTGCAGGCAGCTAGTAAGATTAAAAAAGAGGCAGATAATAGAAGGGGCTTTAATGTCATTTTACATTTATGGATTTTAATTTACTATTCGTTATGTACGAAAGTACTTTAATTTGTTTAAACTTGAAAGTTAAAACTTAGTCAATTTTTCTGTTTTTCAACATTCTTCTAAAAAATAAATAAGCAATGAGACATATTATTAAATGGGGTAAAACCAGTATTGCTAAAAAATTCCAGCCCGATAGGAGTATATCGGAATTAAATTCCTTTACAGATAAATCGCCTATCATAAAACAAAACAATGTTGTAAACGAAATCAGGCAATAAGTTGCTAATGAATAAAATCTGTTTTTTCTAATAGGTTCATAATTGTTGAGAAAAATGGTAACGGATGACATAGACAAAAACAAAACAAATCTTAAAGAGAAGAAAAAGGATAAATTAGAAAGTATAATCAACCAGAAACTTTTAGCTTCATCTTGTATCTCAAAAAAACGATACAATAAACCACCTGAAATTAAAAGACTGAACAGTATAATCAGCAACCATGTTTTAATAAAGTAAAATGTCATTGTTTTGCTATTTTCTTTGTAAATAATTATCGATTAATTGTTGATTTCCTCCTTATAACTTTTTTATCCAGAATGATCAATATACAAATACCAAAGACCATTTATTTTTCGCATTATCCCCGAAAATTGTCCCGAACTATTTTTTCCATTTGGAGCTTCGACACTAAATTTGGCGCTTACAAAAGCATCTTTTTTTGAAAGAGGTTCAACAACAAAATCGGTCATGGTTAGTTTTCCCATTCTTTCTTTTGGCCAGTATTTCTTAAAGAAATCGGCAATATTGTTTTTTCCATAAACTACACCGCCGCTGTAAATCATTCGAACAGAATCTAGAGGAGCATAAAATTCTAGATAACCTTCAAGATCGCCATTATTCCAGCAGGTTTGCTGTGCTTTTAAACGATCAAGAATCTGTTGCACAATTTTATCCTGACAATTACCATTAAAAGAAAGCATGAGAAAGAATCCAAGAAATAGAAATTTTAAGTATCGCATAGTTTTGTCTAATTAGTAAGTATCAAATAGATAAAATTATAAAAACAAATAAGGAAAAAGAGCTGAGAAAAGCCATCAATATGTTGAAATAAGTTTAATTGATTTAAGACATTTTATCAATTAAATGTTAGTCCATAACGATAAATCAATTGTTTTTTATTTTGGTAACATTTCCTGTTTTTTTATCAAATGTAATTGTTTTGTTAGGGCCTCCATAAAATAGCGTCAGCGTAATGGTAGTATCGGTTTCATTTTTAAAAATGATGTCTTTTGCAGTTCTGATCTTTATATCCAGATTATCATTCATAAGCTCTGAATCGATGCATTTAATAATTCTTTTTTCAAACAATCCTTTTTTCTCAATGATTTCAAGCCATGGATAAACCATTGGGCCATATCCTACAATCTGAGCTCTGTAATTTTCATTGAGATTTTTATTAATATATAAACCTAATGAAGTGGTTGAGTTTACCAATGCATAAAAAGGAAGCATCATGGCAATAATACTCAAGGCGAATGTTATTACTAAAGCGGCTAAAAGAAGTTTGGCTAAAAGCTTTTTCCAAAAAACAATAATGATGACAAAACTCATAAACAGCCAAAGCCAGAACAAAATTGCATCACTGTAATAACCCCGAAGACTTATTGCTTTAAAATAATATAAAGCACAGTCCAATATGGAAATTGCGCTTAGAATAAGATAAAATCGCAGTATTATTTTTTTATTTAAGCTCATACTTTTTCGAAATAAATTTTAAACAAAAAATGACAACAATAGATAAAACCATAATAGGCAGAAAAGAAAGTGAAAGCGTATAATGCAATTCTTCGTTAAAAAGATAAGTGCTCCAGGAAGATTCTCTATCTACAAAAATGCAATAGTTCCAGAAAAACCAAACTGAAATTAGACATAACAATTGAATTGTGATTCTTATCGGTTTGTTTTTGATAAAATAGAGTAACAGAAAAACAACCGTTAGAATAATGGTCGTAAACACAGACATTAAATAAGTATCATCAAAAAAACTACTGTCGGGATTTCCGCTGGATACTCTTTCAGAAAGACTTCCCATTGCCCAGTAAATTTCTGTGAAAGTGGTCAGAAAAATCAATAAAGGAATCGCAAGGGATCTTTTAAGAAATTGAATTGTTTTATTTAATAATGTTTGTTCCATTTATTTACAATTGGTAATAATCTGTTCTTTTGATGGATTTGATTTATTGCCTTGAAGTTCTATCTCCACAATTTTATTTTCTTTAAGAAAATGACTGAACGGACAGTAATTTTCGAAGCTTTTGTTCTGAAAAAAATACAGCAGTTTTATTAATTTTAGATTTGGAAGGGTAATATTTCCATTGATAGTATTATTTTCATTTAAAGCGAAAAAGCCGTTTACAGTTTCCAGTTTTTCCAAAGATATCGAGGTTAGTAAATCAGAGTATTCAACGCTGAAATTTTCATGTACAGTTTGCAGGTTTTTAAAACAATTTAATGTTTTGATATCGCTGTTCATAATCATAACCGTTTGAACTTCTTTAATCTGATTAAATCCATCCAGTGTTTGAAGTCCCGAATTTCCTATTATAAATATTTTTTTTGCTTTAACTAGATTATTAAAACCGGAGATTTCTATTAAAGGATTTTCGGTGTATTTGCCACTGTTGTTTCCAAAAGTAATATCACCGTTTACTGTAGTTAATTTATCAAAACCGTTAATCTGTTTTAATTCACATCCTGAAATAGTAAAATGTCCGTTTACCTGTTCAAGGTTTGTTAATCCTTGTACTGACTCCAGATTTTTGAGTTTGAGTACCAATAATTCGCCGTTGATTTTTTGGATACTTGAAAGTGCATTCAAATTTTGAATTTCCTTCGATAAATCTGAAGATAAAGTATCGCCAATAATTAGATTTCCATTGATATAAGTGTATTGATTTTGTCCAAAGTCATCAACCTCTTTCTGAGTTTTTAAATTGATGTTTCCTTTGAAAACTTTATCTGTTTTTGCAATTTCTAAATTCATAGTCTCTATTTTCTCATTTAAAGCTCCTGATTTTTGACAGGAAATAGTAAATGAGTTTAGAATTGTGAGAAGTAATATTGAGATAAATTGTTTCATTTTAGGTGTTTACTGCATTTTACAAACTATTTATCCGTTTTTTCATTCTCAATATAATTTTTGACTATTTCTAAAAACTCGTCTTTGGTTAAATAACGTTTTAAAAAGTCTTCGAGAGTGCCTTCGTTTTCAATTTCACTGAAAAAGACTTCATGATCAGTTGAGTAAACTGTCGGGTTTTCAGGATTTGGATCTGTTAGGCAGATAAAAAAATGATCTGGAAATCCGTAGGAATAACAAATACAGATAAAATCTAATTCTTCTCCCTTAACAACTTCTCTAATTTCACTTTCTTCTACAAGTCCATCTAATTCGCCAAAATCATCAGAATCTTTTTTAAAAGGGGTAAAAAGAAAATTCCTGTAAAAATCCTGCCCGTACGGAAGTTCGTGATCAGAGAAAAAATGATGTAGTAATTGGTCATAAAATTCTTTTCTGTTTTCCTGATACAATTCACGGTTATCGGCATAAAATTCGTCGGCTCCGTATAACTCGTCTTCGTAATAATCGGTATATAACGGATGACTGAATTCGATTGACTGTAAATCTTCCTGTAATGAATTTCCTTTTACTTTATCGATGTTTCCGCCAATTTGCTGGATTCGATCTAATATTTCTTTTTTCATTTTTTGGTGTTTAGTGTATTTGAATTTTCGTTGGCTATAGTATTCGGTGTTGTCGTTTTTAAAATGATTGACGCTCTAAACAAAAATAAGAAACCTTTTTAAAGAAATATCTTTCAAATTGTATAAAAGTAAAGGACTGATCAAGAATTTTATTCTTAACCTTTTGATAATATGGTAAGTAGTTTAAATTTTTACTTTTAATTAAAATTTAAATTATGGAAATAAATTGGGTTGTAATAGCAGTAGTGATTTTATTGGTTGTTCTTTTAATTGTTTTAACCATTAGAAAAAATCTAAAAGAGAAAAAGAAATTGGAAAATTTGCTGAATAACGATTTCAAAAAAGCTGAAAAAGATAGAGTAGATGCTGATGATTCGGCTAATGAGAAATGACAAAATTGCGAAACCATAGAAAAAAAACAACCCTTGTAAAACAGAATTTACAAGGGTTTTGATTTTGTGGAGAATACCGGATTCGAACCGGTCGCCTCTACGCTGCCAGCGTAGCGCTCTAGCCAAATGAGCTAATCCCCCAAAGCGTCAACAAATAAAGTCAAATAATTCTCAAAAAACAAATTTAGAAATCAATCAGACAAAATATTTTTCAAAAGCGTAACTTTACGTTTAAATCTATTTTTATGAGTTCAGAAAATCTAAATGGAAGTTTAGAAACTTCTTTTCAAAATACAATTGCAACAGTACAATTTGGTCATCCTGCCAGCAATTCTTTTCCGAGAGCTTTGTTAAACCAACTTACGACTGAAATTAATTCGCTGAGCAGAGATGAAAATGTTTCGGTTATTATTTTAAAAAGTGAAGGAAACAGAGCATTTTGTTCCGGAGCTTCTTTTGATGAACTTTTGCAGGTTGAAAATGAAGAACAAGGGACAGAGTTTTTCTCCGGCTTTGCTCATTTGTTAAATGCCATGCGCAATTGCAATAAATTAATTATTGGTCGTGTTCAGGGAAAAGCTGTTGGTGGTGGAGTCGGAATTATTTCGGCTTGTGATTATGTTTTTGGAACTCCTGAAAGTGCTATAAAATTGTCTGAACTGGCAATCGGAATTGGGCCTTTTGTTATTGAACCTGCTGTTTCTCGTAAAATAGGAAAAACCGCGATGACTCAAATGACTTTGGCACCGCACGAATGGAAATCTGCCGAATGGGCTTTTGAAAAAGGACTTTATTCAGCTTTAAGTGATTCTGCGAATTTGGATCAGGATGTCGAAAATTTTGCCCAAAAATTAAGTTCTTATAATCCCGAAGCTTTATTTGAAATGAAAAAGATTATTTGGGAAGGGACAGAACAATGGGAATCGCTTCTTTTTGAACGTGCTACAATTACAGGCAAATTGGTTTTATCTGATTTTAGCAGAAATGCTTTACTGCAGTTTAAAAAATAGCTATGATATAAGTCATTTATTTTGGGGAAATAACGATATAATTTTGACAAGGAGTTGCTAACTAAAAAAAATAAACACATAGAAACATAGATTTAGTTTGTGAATAAAAGAAATTAGAAAGAAACTAGTTTCTCACAAATAGAATAGCTATGTGAATTTATGAAAGTGAAACGCCTTTTTTTAATTTCCAATTAGCTATGTTTCTATGTGTTTAAATATAGCGGTAAAGTTTCTATGAACTGGTTAGACTTCGAAGAAGAGTTAGATAGAATAATCCAATTAATTCTTTTAATCTGTGGCTATAAAAATAAATATAATTTAAAATGAAACTTATTTCCTTATTCCAAAAAGTTGACATTGCAGAGAAAATTAAAGACGCTCCGGACAGTGGTTATCAAATTGGCGTTGTCATTGGATCTTTCATCCCGTTTCTGGTTTTGGGCGGACTTGCTTTGTGGATGTATCTTGGGGCTAAAAAAAGAGACAAAAACGGCAATTAATTTGTAAATTTGCAAGCTTAAAATTAAAAATCGATGAGTAATATCAGAATTACAAAACAATTTAGTTTCGAAACCGGTCACGCTTTGTACGGTTACGACGGAAAATGCAAGAACGTTCACGGACATAGTTATAAATTATCGGTAACGGTTATTGGCTCGCCAATTACGGATCGATCGAATGTAAAGTTCGGAATGGTGATTGATTTTTCGGATCTAAAGAAAATTGTAAAAGAAGAAATCGTCGATCAATTTGATCATGCAACTGTTTTTAACCAAACGACTCCGCATATTGAATTGGCTAATGAATTAAAAAACCGTGGACACCATGTGATTTTGGTTGATTACCAGCCAACAAGTGAAAATATGGTGGTTGATTTTGCAGAACGAATTAAAAATAGACTTCCTGCCGGAATTGCTCTTTTCTCCTTAAAACTTCAGGAAACAGAATCTTCGTTTGCAGAATGGTATGCAAGTGATAATGTTTAAAATTCCAATTTTTTAAATTCCAAATCCCAAAACTCAAACGAATAACTTATAACTCTTAACTTCTAACTTTCTAGATGAAAAAAATATATTTTGCTTCAGATCAGCATTTTGGTGCGCCGACTCCGGAATTGAGTTTACCGCGCGAAAAGAAATTTGTTGCCTGGTTAGATGAGGTTAAAGAAGATGCAGAAGCCATTTTTTTGTTAGGAGATTTGTTTGATTTTTGGTTTGAATATAAAACCGTCGTTCCAAAAGGTTTTGTACGTGTATTGGGTAAACTGGCTGAAATTCGCGACAGCGGAATCCCAATTTATTTCTTCGTAGGAAACCATGATTTATGGATGAACGACTACTTTGAAAAAGAACTTAATATTCCTGTTTATCACGATAACAAAGAATTTACCTTTAACGGAAAAACCTTCCTGATTGGCCACGGCGACGGAAAAGGCCCTGGTGATAAAGGATATAAAAGAATGAAAAAGGTATTTACAAATCCGTTTTCAAAATGGCTTTTTCGTTGGTTTCATCCAGATTTGGGTGTTGGTTTAGCACAATATTTATCGGTTAAAAATAAATTGATTTCTGGCGACGAAGACATTAAATTTTTAGGTGAAGATAAAGAATGGCTTATTCTGTATGCCAAACGTAAATTAGAAACCAAACATTATAATTATTTTGTTTTCGGTCATCGTCATTTGCCAATGATTCGTACTGTTGGTGAAAACTCAGAATATGTAAATCTTGGTGACTGGATTGGCTACTTTACTTATGGTGTTTTTGATGGCGAAAAATTTGAACTTTTAGAATACAAGAAATAATTACTTTTTAGTACTCGGGTAAGTCCCAATTTTGTGCGTTCTCAAAATATAACTGGATAATTGTTTGCTATTTGAAAGCTGAAAATTAATGGCGTTTGAAGCTTTTTTAGGCATATGACATTCTACACAATTATCAGCCAGTAATTTCTCAGGCATTGTTTTTAGCGTTGTTTCCTTGTGTTTTAATCCCTGATGACAGCTCATACAGATTTTAGAATAAGAAGCCATATTTTTAGACGCATTTTCATGCGGATTATGGCACGTAATACAATCCATTTTATTGCTGTTTATAAAACATTTACTCTGTGCCATCAACCTGAACTGGTTTCCGTGAACATCAAAGTTGGTTGTATCGTTTATGCTTCGGGTTTCACGAAAGAATTCAGATAAATTGTCTCCGGGTTTAAAGTCAAAACGGGATTTTAATTTCATTCCATCATTTCCTGCGTGGCATAAAGCACAGGCATCAAGTCTCTGTTGTCTGCTCAATGATTTAAAACTTGTAATGCTATTGGCGATTTTAATGTTAGGGTTTTTCAAATGAAAATCAACATGTTTTTTGGCTGGCCCATGACAGCGCTCACAGTCAATTCCGTACACAATCGTTTTTTTATTGATGGCATCTTCAACGTCCATAGACATGAAATTTTTGTCTTCAGAACTTTGATTAACCGTGCGCGAACTAACATTAGAACTATGACAGGCATAACAATCTTTAACCACCATTCGGTCAAAATAAGGTTTATCAGCAGGGAAACCTGGACTTGTGGCCCAATTGTTTATTGAATGATAAAAGGAAACCGGTAATTCGTAAGTATTATTGTTTTTCCAATAGACAGAGGTTTGTGCATGTTTAGTTCCAAAAACAATTTCGAATTTATATTTAGAAACTTCTTTTCCGTTTTTGTATAAAACTTGATACAAACTGTCGCCCTGTTTTTCCATGACCAATTTGGTGTCTTTATCATAAATGAAAGTATGATTTTTAGAATCGAAATCGCCTGAAACATTTCCTAAAATGGCTGGAGCAGTAGCTTTAAAATGAGAACTGTGAAATGCCATTTCAGATTGTACTTTGTGACACTGTACACAACTCTCTGAACCCGCATAATCGGTGCCACGAGGATCTATATATTCTTCTGATTTATTAGTACAGCTGACAAAGAATATTGTCGTGAGAATGGTAGTAAGTAGAAATACAGCTTTTTTCATTGCTGTAAATATACTTTTTTTTGATTTGAATCAAAATATATTTCAATAATGAAAAAATGTTGTTAAAATATTTAGAATGTTTCTTAATTCATTCCAACTCCGTAGATATATTCATCCAATTCGATTTTGAATAAAGAACCTTCAACTAAATCTTTAATCGATTTTAATTCGGTCATATTTACAGCCAGATCAATCGAATTACAAGGTGTTTTCAATAAGAATTTGTGGCAAGAATATTTCATTTCACAAGCTTCGCAACAAGCATTTTCAATCATACTGTCTTCAATTAAATCACAAAAAAGATTCAATTCTGCAACTGTAAAATAAAAACCTGTTTCTTTAAAAACCAGTTGTACTTTGTCTGAAATAGTCGTGTTGCGATCTTTCCAGTAAAAAGCTATCCCAAAGTTATTATGATATATCTGTTCAATTTCTCTCATCTTAATCCATTTAATTCAACAAATATAAATATTATTTATATTAATTCTAAATAAAAAAATAATAAAAAATGAAAAAAAATTGAACCACATAAGTAATATAAGTTCATATTAAAGAGATTTTTATTTTGAGAAGTATTGAATAATAAAAAAAGCCTTCCATTTTAACTGAAGGCTGATTCATAAATTTCAATATTACATGAACTTATATTACTTATATGGTTTAAAAAAGTTATTTAAGCCATTTCTTTATATTAGAAAGAAATTCTTTCTGTTGATCTACAAAAAGATAATGCGAACAATTGTCCAGAAAAGCAAAATGATTTACACCAGCAATATCTTTTATAGATTGAATTTGTGCCGATGAAAAAATGCCGTCATCTTTTCCATAAATAGCCAAAATGGGAACTCCTTCAGCTTTGATTTTTTTTAATAAAGGTCGGCTGTCGATATTATTTTGTTTTTCGTTTTGATAAAAAAGCAAAGGCGCATTTTTGTTCCGAACATTGGTTTTGTAGAATTCTCCTTTTTCATAATCAGTATATAGTTTTTTAGATTTTGCAGTGGGTTTTGGCATTTTAAAGTAATTTTCATCACTTGCCAAATCAAAGCAGTGTTTTCTGTATTCGGCAGAATTTTTATCCAGTTTTTCTACGTAAGCTATTTTGTTTAGTGTTTTAGAATTGCCGTCGTGTACTTTCTTTATAGAATTTAAGATGTGATCATAAGTTTCCTGCTGCGAAAATAAAGCGCCGGCCAAAACCAAAGCGGTTACATTCTGAGGATATTTGCTGGTATAAAGTGTCGCCACTAAACCGCCAAAACTATGACTAAGCAAAACAGCCTTTTTTAAATGGTATTTTGAATAAATTGAGTTTAAATCCTGAAAAGCTTCTTCATAAGTAAAAGTGGCATTCGGATCTTTAGATCTTCCTTCGCCACGACGATCGTAAGCAATAACATAAAAACCTTGATCAGCAAGATTTTGAGCAGTTGTTCCTTCAAACAAAGTCGCGTTTCCGCTTGGACCACCGTGAATAAAAATTACAGGTTTATTATTCTCGTTTCCGTAAGTTTTGATGTAAAGATTCTGTCCTTTTGCGAAAAGTGATATTATTAAAAATAGAAAAAGAGATAGAAATTTCATTTATTCTAATTTATTATGCTCTTCCATATCCCTTTTTAAATCTAAATTTCTAAAGGTTGGCGATTTTAATGCAGTGAAAATTACAGTCAAAAGTGTAATACTTCCTCCAAAGACGACAGACGTTACTGTTCCCATTAATTGGGCAGTTGCGCCACTTTCAAAAGCACCAAGTTCATTTGAAGATCCTACAAAAATGGAGTTTACTGCACCCACACGACCACGCATATGATCTGGAGTTTTAAGCTGTAAAATGGTTTGACGAATTACGACAGAAATTCCGTCTGCCAATCCGCTTAAAAATAAAGCAAAAACAGAAAGCCAAAAATAGGTTGATAACCCAAATAGGATAATGGATAACCCAAAAACAAATATAGCGACTAAAAGTTTTTTTCCTGCATTTTTATTTAGTGGTACATAAGCAGAAGCGAGTACTGTAATAAAAGATCCTACTGCAGGAGCGGCTCTTAAAATTCCAAAACCTTCAGAACCTACTTTTAGAATATCTTGAGCAAAAACGGGTAATAGCGCTACAGCGCCTCCAAAAAGTACTGCAATCATATCAAGCGATAGAGCACCTAAAATAATTTGATTTTTAAAAACAAAAGTCAACCCTTCAGTAAGGCTGTCTTTTATAGATTCTCCAATTTTTGGATTTAAGATTGGTTTTTTACTGATTTGTGATAAGGCAATTAAAGAAAGAATGGAGAATCCGAATACCAGACACATTGACCAATGCACGCCAATCCAGTTGATTGAAAATCCTGCCAGCGCCGGTCCCATTACAGCGCCAACCTGCCAAACCGAACTACTCCAAGTTGCAGCATTTGGATATACTTTTTTAGGAATAATCAACGATAGAAGTGAAAAAATGGTTGGACCAAGAAAGGCGCGAACCAAACCTCCAAAAAAGACTAAAGCGTAAATAGAATACAAGATTACATCTGAAGATAAACCTCCAACTATTTTGGGCCAGGTCAGTAAAAATAAGCCAAAACTAACTACTGAAAAGCCTAAAATACATTTTACCAATAATCCTTTCTTTTCTCTTTGATCTACAATATGTCCGGCGAACAAAGCCATTCCTATGGCTGGAATAACTTCCATTAAACCTATAATTCCTAAAGAAAGCTTGCTTTTAGTTAAACTGTAAACTTCCCACTCAATTACAATGAACTGCATCGACCAGGCAAAAACCATTGCAAAGCGCAGTAATAAAAATACGTTGAATTCTCTGTAACGCAGTGCCTGATACGGGTCAGGTTTATTGGATTTAATCTCTTCCATTTGTTCTAATGTCTTTCAGCATAAGCTGTGTTGAAATAGTTCCGTTCCATTCATTTTCGGCAATGGTGTAAGCCAATTGAAACAGATTTTGATTTTGTGTTATGTTTAGTTTTTTTCCGAGTCCAAAGCCAATTGCGGCAATTCCGTCGGAATTATATTGTTTTGCGAATAGTCTTAAATGTTCTTCTTCTGCACCTAGAGTTTTAGCATAACCAGTATCTTTTACATTCTTAGTCATAAAAACGGGGGTCATATTTTGAGGGCCAAAAGGTTCAAATTGCTTTAAAATCCGAATCAGTTTTGGTGTTATATCAGAAAAATTTATTTCGGCATCAATTTCGATTTCCGGAGTACGCATTTCAGGTTGAATGGTTTCTTGAACGCATTTCTCAAAAGCTTCTTTAAAAAGCTGATAATTTTCGGCTTTTAAAGTCATTCCTGCGGCATACATATGTCCTCCAAATTGTTCCAAATGTTCTGAACATGCATCGAGTGCATTGTAAACATCAAATCCTTTTACAGATCGGGCAGAAGCAGCATATTTGTCGCCGCTTTTAGTAAAAACCAAAGTCGGACGATAATAGGTTTCGATTAATCTTGAAGCCACAATTCCGATAACACCTTTGTGCCAGTCTTCCTGAAAAACAACTGTCGAAAAACGTTCTTCTTCATTGTTTTGCAAAATCTGCTGAAAAGCTTCTTTGGTGATTTTTTTGTCTAAATCTTTTCGGTCAGCATTGTATTGTTCAATTTCTGAAGCGAATTGTTGTGCTTGTTCAAAATCAAATTCGGTTAAAAGTTCAACGGCGTGATTTCCGTGTTTGATTCTTCCCGCAGCATTAATTCTGGGAGAAATAATAAAAACAACATCCGTAATATCTAAAACTTTCTTTTTTACTTGATGAGTCAAAGCTTTAATTCCTGGTCTTGGTTCGCTGTTGATGACTTTCAATCCGAAATAAGCCAAAACTCGATTTTCGCCTGTTATCGGAACAATATCTGCTGCAATTGCTGTAGCGACTAAATCCAAATACGGAACTAAATCTTCAATAGTTTCATTTCGATTTTGACCTAAAGCCTGAATCAATTTAAAGCCAACGCCACAACCACATAATTCGTCGTAAGGGTAGGAGCAGTCTTCTCTTTTCGGATCTAAAACGGCAATTGCATCAGGTAGAAATTCTCCTGGTCTGTGGTGGTCGCAGATAATAAAATCGATGTTTTTCGCTTTCGCGTAAGCGATATGATCAATCGATTTGATACCGCAGTCCAAAGCAATAATTAAGGAAATTCCGTTGTCGTCTGCGTAGTCAATTCCTTTGTAGGATATTCCGTAACCTTCATCGTAACGATCAGGAATATAAGTGGCAATATGAGGATAATGTGATTTTAAATAAGAAGAAACCAAAGAAACAGCAGTTGTTCCATCCACATCATAATCACCGAAAACCAAAATATTTTCCTGATTTTCGATTGCCAATTCGATTCGTGCTACTGCTTTGTCCATATCTTTCATCAAATATGGATCGTGCAGATGTTCTAAAGATGGACGAAAGAAATTTTTGGCATCTTCAAAAGTTTCAATGCCGCGCTGAATCAAAAGTGTTGCTACAAAATCTTCAACATTTAAAGCTTCTGCCAAACGTTTGATTTTATCTTCAGCAGGTTTTGGTTTTAAGGTCCAACGCATGGGTTGATTTTGGATTTTAGATTATTGATTTTAGATTGCAGATTTCTAAAATCGTTTAATCTGATTGGTAATTTTTTTTAAACACATAGAAACATAGTTTATTGGAAACTTAAAAAGGCGTTTCACTTACATAAATTCACATAGCTCTATGTGTTAGAAACTAGTTTCTTTCTAATTTCTTTTATTCATAAACAAAGAAATCTATGTTTCTATGTGTTTATTTTTGCGCATTGCCGATGGTTGTCGGAAACGGTAGAGATATTCTGTTTCAAGCTTTGACAAAGTTTTTAGCATGTAGATTTCAGCAATCTAAAATCTACACTCTTCAATCTAAAATTATTTTGCTTCTAAAGCATTCCCTTCAAACTGAATTCCATCCCAACCTAAGTTGATGAAATTTCTAATGTTTTGGTGATTTGTTCCGTTTGGATCGCCTAAAACTTCTTCAAAATAAAAAGCTCCAAAACAAGCTAAAGTTTCTTCTTTGCTTAAATTCTGAAGTTTTGCAAAAGAAAATAATTTACAAGAACCAGAATTTTCTCCGGCTGCATTATGTTGTGTTCCGTTTTGAAAGGCAGTTGGTGTAAAGTTGTAATTTTCTTCGATTACAGCAATAGTTTCAGGAAATGTGATTTGAGTTGGAGTTTGTTTTACTTTTTCTAAAAAGGCTTGTATGCTCATGTTGTTGTGTATTAGTTTTTTTTTGCCACAGATTAAAAGGATTAAAATGATTTTTTTTGCCACGAATTACACGGATTTCCACTAATTAAATTTGTGGCGAACCTTTTTTATCTTTAATAATCCTTTTAATCTGTGGCTGAAATAATTATTTATTCTTCATCACCCTTAGAAAACTTACTTTTCTTAGGTTCTTTGGTTATTGTTTTTCCGGCAACGACCACTACGATTTCGCCTCGCGGTGCTGTTTTTTCAAAATGTGCTAAAACCTCTTTTGCCGTTCCGCGTACATTTTCTTCATGTAATTTTGATAATTCTCTCGAAACACAAACTTGACGATCTTCTCCAAAATATTGTACAAATTCAGCTAAAGTTTTAACGAGTTTATGTGGTGAAACGTATAAAATCATCGTTCGGGTTTCTTCGGCTAAAGCCAAAAATCTTGTCTGCCGTCCTTTTTTATCAGGCAGGAAACCTTCAAAAACAAATTTATCATTTGGGAGCCCGCTGTTTACTAAGGCAGGAACAAAAGCTGTTGCGCCTGGAAGACATTCGACTTCAATTTTGTTTTCGACACAAGCACGAGTCAATAAAAAACCCGGATCTGAAATTGCAGGAGTTCCGGCATCTGAAATCAAAGCGATAGTTTCTCCTGCTTTTAATCTTGCAATTAAATTTTCGGTGGTTTTATGCTCATTGTGCATATGATGGCTGTGCATGTGCGTGCCAATTTCAAAATGCTTTAAGAGTTTTCCGCTTGTTCGGGTATCTTCAGCCAAAATCAAATCGACTTCTTTCAAAACCCGAATGGCTCTGAAAGTCATGTCTTCAAGATTGCCAATTGGCGTTGGAACGATATATAATTTTGACATATTTTTTTATGTGAAATGTAAGGTGTAAAATGTGAGAGGATTAAGCGAATTTCTTCTCGATAATTCCCATAAAACGCTCGGCATAATCTTCTTTTCCGTCCCAATTATTATAATCCGGTTTTACCATATTTTCAATAAATTCTTTAGCTTCACTATAAGAATCAAAAGTCATTAATTGGTTTAAAACGCGGCTGTAATCTTCTGTACTATTTCCGAAAAGATTTTTGGTAAAAGCAATTCTGTCATTTAAATCGATATGAAAACCTCGAGCCAGTTTTTCATTTAAACTCACCGCTTTTGGTTGAGCAGGAGTATCGAGAATGGCCGTTTCTACTTTTTTCTCTTCTTTTTTCTCTTCTTTGAAATCAGTAATAGAAGGTGTTTTAACGGGAGGAACAGCTTCAAAACTATCTACTTTTACAAATTGGGCATCGGCATAATTAACACCAAAATCTTCAAATAATATAGTTGGTATAGCCGTCGATTCTGCTTTTGGTTCTTCTTTAACTTCTTCTTTGATTTCTTGTGTGTCCAGCTCAAAAGCAGGTTTGAAATCAGGAATTGGTTTTAAATCGTTTACAGTTGTAAAGGAAAGTTCATCAACGGTGTTGTTAACTTCTTCTGTGTTTTCAATTTCTTTTTCCGCTTCCGCTTCAATAATTTCAGCTACAATTGGTTCAGGAGTTTCTTCAACAGTTTCTTCAATTACTGGTTCAGCCGCTTCAATAATCTCTGGTGCTTCTTCTTCAATTATTTCAGGTTCAGCGGTTTCTTCAAGTAAAATAACTTCTTCTGCAGCGGGAGTTTCTTCTTTAATTTCCGCTTCAGGTTCAATTACAGCAGGAATTATTTCTTCTTCTTTATTGAAAATAGTTTCCAATTCGTCAGTGATATCAGCTTGTCCAATAGTTGGTTTTGCAGCGTCGAAATTTTCTTCTACAAATTTTAATACCGCTAATTTTTCATATAATTTCTGAGTTTCAAGATACAATTGATTGATATCGGATTTGTTTTTAAGCTTTAAAATTCGATGTGCAATGCTGATTAAATCGGCTTCCAATTTTTTTTTCATAACTGTTGAAATTATAGTGACTAAGGTATTTTAGTGTATTTAATGTCTGAATGTCTTTATTCTTAAATAAATTCGGGAGATCTTTTAAAGATATTTTTTATTTCTGTTAATAAGCGATCGCTGATCTCCGTTTTGATAAAAATTTTCTACTTTTGAAAAAATGTAAAACAGCACATTTTTACGTCAATTTATTACCAGTACAAAGTAATAAAAACTTATTCATTTTAAAAGGCTGAAAAATACAAAATGTTTCTCGAAAATACAGTAAATCACAAAGAACAATTTGGGTGGATTGAAGTTATTTGTGGATCAATGTTTTCGGGTAAGACCGAGGAGTTGATCCGCAGATTAAAGCGTGCGCAATTTGCCAAACAAAGAGTTGAAATCTTCAAACCCGCTATCGATACCCGTTATCATGATGAAATGGTAGTGTCTCACGATTCTAATGAGATTCGTTCTACACCAGTTCCAGCAGCTGCTAATATTTTAATTTTAGCACAAGGCTGTGATGTAATCGGAATTGATGAAGCACAGTTTTTTGATGATGAGATTATCACAGTTTGTAATGATCTTGCTAATCAGGGAATTCGTGTGATAGTCGCGGGTCTGGATATGGATTTTAAAGGAAATCCGTTTGGACCAATGCCGGGACTTATGGCAACGGCAGAATATGTAACCAAAGTACATGCGGTTTGTACCAGAACAGGAAATTTAGCTCATTACAGTTTTAGAAAAACAGATAATGATAAACTGGTAATGCTGGGAGAAACAGAAGAATACGAACCTCTTAGCCGTGCAGCGTATTTTAAAGCGATGAAAAAAAATCAGGAAAAATAATTTTCCGGTTTAAATCTTGTTAACCAAACGAAACATGAGAAAATCTAATATTTTATTGTTGGTTGTTATTGGAGTTGCGCTTGCTGTGGCTGTTTATTTTCAATTTTTTCTTTCTGAAGAAGCAGAAGAAACAAATACCGAAATAACAGAATTAGTTGCAAAATATAATAAAAACTGTCCGCTGACTATTCAGCAAGGAATTCGTTTAGACAGTGTCAGCTTAATTGAAGAAAGAACAGTTCAATACAATTTGACTTTAATAAATGTAGTTCAAGAAACTGCTGAAACGAACGTAATTAAGGAAGAAATTGAAAAGAGTCTATTAAGTACTGCAAAATCAAATCCGGGACTTCAGGTTTTTAGAGATAATGATTATACGCTGAATTATAGTTATAGTGATAGAAAGAAAGTGTTTTTGTTTGCTATAAAAATATTGCCGGATCAGTATAAATAATTTTACGTTTTAAAGACGTTGTTAAACCCGACAGGTTTCTGAAACTTGTCGGGTTTCTTGTTTATGGGGATGATTTTATAGGGTATAAAAAAAACCTAACAGGTTTTTAAAACCTGTTAGGTTTGGTATATCTGGAAACATAATCTTAAATCTTCTTTCTCATTCTCGCAACCGGAATATCTAATTGTTCACGATATTTAGCAATTGTTCTTCTTGCAATTGGATACCCTTTTTCTTTTAGAATTTCGGCCAATTGATCATCTGGAAGCGGTTTCTTTTTGTCTTCTTCCTCAATGGTATTTTTAAGAATCTTTTTGATTTCTAAAGTCGAAACATCTTCTCCCTGATCATTTTTCATCGCTTCAGAGAAGAATTCTTTAATCAGTTTTGTTCCGTAAGGTGTTTCAACATACTTACTGTTTGCCACACGTGAAATCGTTGAAATATCCAAACCAACCATATCCGCAATGTCTTTTAAGATCATTGGTTTTAGTTTGGTTTCGTCGCCATCTAAGAAATATTCTTCCTGGTAATGCATAATCGCATTCATTGTCACAAAAAGAGTTTCCTGACGTTGTCTAATCGCATCGATAAACCATTTTGCCGAATCCAGTTTTTGTTTGATAAACTGAACCGCATCTTTCTGCGCAGTCGATTTATCTTTAGATTCTTTATAGGTCTGCATCATTTCCTGATAATCTTTCGAAACGTGCAGAGAAGGAGCGTTACGTCCGTTTAAAGTCAATTCCAGTTCGCCGTCAACAATTCTGATTGCAAAATCCGGAACTACATTTTCTGTAACTTTATTATTTCCTGCAAAAGAACCGCCCGGTTTTGGGTTTAATCTTTCAATTTCGTGAATTGCCTTTTTAAGCTGTTCGTTCGAAACGCTGTATTTCTGTAATAATTTGTCGTAATGTTTCTTCGTAAAAGCGTCAAACTGATTCTCGATAATATCAATCGCTAAATCAACATATTCGGTTGGCGTTTTGTGCTTTAATTGCAATAATAAACATTCCTGCAAGTCGCGCGCACCAACTCCAGATGGTTCTAATTCATGAATTACCGTCATCATTTTTTCGACCATTGCTTCATCAGTATAAATTCCCTGAGTAAAAGCCATGTCGTCTACAATGTCCGGAATGCTTCTGCGGATATAACCCATATCATCAATACTTCCAACAAGGAATTCAGCGATTTCTCGCTCTTCATCATTCAAAATAAAAGTATTCAGCTGATTGATTAAGTCCTGATGAAAACTGATTGGAGCAGCAAAAGGTGTTTCGCGCTCTTCGTCATCACTATAATTATTAACCTGAGTTTTGTAATCAGGCGTATCGTCGTCGCTTAGATATTCGTCAATGTTGATGTCGTCTGCTTCGATTCTGTCAGATTCTGCATCATCATAATCGTCGTAGTCTTCATTGGCAAATTCATCGGCTTCGTAATCGTCTTCTTTACCAGCTTCAAGAGCCGGATTTTCGTTCATTTCTTCTAATAAACGCTGTTCAAAAGCTTGCGTAGGCAATTGAATTAACTTCATCAGCTGAATTTGCTGTGGAGATAATTTTTGGGATAATTTTAAATTTAAAAATTGCTTGAGCATAGTTAAGGCGCTATTTTTTGCCACTAAGGCGCGAAGGCACAAAGTTTTATTTGTTTTTTTGTGTCTTGCCACAAAGGCACTAAGACACAATTTTTTTTATTTTAATACTGGGCGTTAAGACACAAATTTTTGTTTGCGTTCTAATTTTACTGAGAGTTTCAAAATACTTTTTTCGTATTTATAAATCTTCTGATACCGCTCTTTATCAACGGAACATTGAAATTAATTAAAAAGCCTAAATCTTTATTCAGCAATTTTAACTGACTAATAATTTGTGCTTCCCAAACTGGATTCATTTGCTCAACTGCTTTTATTTCTATAATTATAGAATCTTCAATCAGTAAATCTAATCTTAAGCCTTCGCTAAATTCAATTCCGTCATACACGATTGGAATGTCAACTTGACGTTTTACATCAAGACCGGCTTTAGCAATTTCGTGAGCTAGACAAGCTTCATAAACTCTTTCTAATAATCCAGGTCCAAGTTGTTTATGAACCTTAAATGCTGAGTTTACAATTATTTTTCCAATTTCTTCCGTTCTTTCAGAGAGCATATATTTTTTTGGTTTTGCCACGAAGGCACTAAGGCACAAAGTTTTTTTGAAAGTTTTTAAATCTTTATCAAACAATAAAATAATACTTGTGAATTTGCGTCTTCGTGGTATTATTTTAATTTTTTTTTGAGTCTTTAATTTAGTTAGTTTAAAAATAAACTTAGCGTCTTAGTGCCTTCGTGGCAAAACTTACTAGAATTCCGCGCTACCAGGAGTTCTTGGGAAAGGAATTACGTCTCTGATGTTTGTCATTCCAGTTACAAACAATACCAAACGCTCAAATCCTAAACCGAAACCTGCGTGAGTTGCTGATCCAAATCTTCTGGTGTCTAAATACCAGTATAATTCTTCTTTGTCAATTCCAAGTTTTTCCATTTTCTCAACCAGAACATCGTAACGCTCTTCTCTTTCAGAACCACCAACGATTTCTCCGATTCCTGGGAAAAGGATGTCCATTGCACGAACTGTTTCTCTTCCTGGTTCAGTATTGTCGTTCAAACGCATGTAAAACGCTTTGATGTTTGCCGGGTAATCGTATAAAATTACCGGACATTTAAAGTGTTTTTCAACCAGGAAACGTTCGTGTTCCGACTGTAAATCAGCTCCCCATTCGTTGATTAAATACTGGAATTTCTTCTTTTTATTTGGAGTTGAATCTCTTAAAATGTCAATTGCTTCTGTATAAGAAACACGTTTGAAGTTGTTCTCCAATACGAAGTTCAATTTCTCTAACAATGCCATTTCGCTTCTTTCAGCCTGTGGTTTTGATTTTTCTTCTTCTAAAAGTCTTCCTTCTAAGAATTTTAAATCGTCTTTACAGTTGTCTAAAGCATATTTAATTACGTACTGAATAAAATCTTCAGCCAAATCCATGTTGTCATCCAAGTCGTTGAAAGCAACTTCAGGCTCAATCATCCAGAATTCTGCCAAGTGACGAGAAGTGTTTGAGTTTTCTGCTCTAAAAGTTGGTCCAAAAGTATAAATCTGACCCAAAGCCATAGCAAAAGTTTCACCTTCTAATTGTCCAGAAACCGTTAAGTTGGTATGTTTTCCAAAGAAATCTTTTTTGAAATCAATGTTTCCTTCTTCATTTTTTGGAAGATTATCCAATGGCAATGAAGTAACCTGGAACATTTCTCCTGCACCTTCAGCATCAGCTCCAGTGATAATTGGCGTGTTTACATAAACGAAACCTTTGTCCTGAAAATATTTGTGAACCGCATAAGACAATACCGAACGCACACGCATAATCGCTCCAAAAGCATTTGTACGTACACGCAAGTGAGCATTTTCACGTAAAAATTCTAAAGAGTGTTTTTTAGGTTGCATTGGAAATTTCTCCGCATCCGAATCTCCAAGGATTTCCAATTTCGTAACCTGAATCTCGTATTTCTGACCTGCACCTTTACTTTCAACCAAAGTTCCAATTACAGAAACCGAAGCTCCGGTTGTAATTCTTTTTAAAGTTTCTTCTGGTGTATTTTCAAAATCAACAACACATTGTATATTATTAATTGTAGAACCGTCATTAAGCGCGATGAACTGATTATTTCTAAAAGTTCTCACCCAACCTTTTGCATTCACTTCCTGTAACGTCGTCGTACTGTTTAATAAGTCTCTAACTTTTGTGTGTTTCATTTTTATATATAATTGATATTAAATAATATTCGTTTTGAACAACTGCAAATATAATCGATAATAATTAATTTTTGAAGCTGTTTCCCGCTCTTCGCTATATCTTTCTATTTTTAAAGAAAAAATAGAAAGGATGCCGCTTCGATCGGGGCTAGGGTATTCGGTTTCAAAAGAAGTTTTTTGCCTCTTTTTTGTCATTTCGACGAAGGAGAAATCACACGAGTATTTCCGTAAAGTAAGTCGCCAATCTTTGTCGATTTCCGAGTGAGATTCCTCGTTCCTCGGAATGACAAACTGTGCGTTAATCTTTGTCAAAGTTCAAAACTTTTACAAAGATTTATGTTTTTTAAATTAGTGCAAATTCGAGAAATTCGTGGCAAACAAAAACTACTTTTCCAAATTCTCCAATTCCTCTTTCTTAGTTTTCTTCTTCTCAAAAGTTAAAACTAATGATGGTAAAACCACCAAGTTAGCAAACATCGCAAAAACCAAAGTACAGGAAATTAATCCTCCTAAAGCAATTGTGCCGCTGAAACTTGATAAAGTAAAAGTCGCAAAACCTAAAATCAAAACGATAGAAGTGTAGAATGTACTTACTCCGGTTTCTCTTAAAGCGCTGAAAACAGATTTTTTTACTTTTCCTCTATTTTGAATTAATTCATCTTTGTATTTCGCCATAAACTGAATTGCATTATCAACCGAGATTCCGAAAGCGATACTGAATACCAAAATCGTTGAAGGTTTTAACGGAATTCCGAAATAACCCATTAATCCGGAAGTAATACAAAGCGGTAAAATATTCGTAATCAAAGAAGCTGCTACCATTTTGAACGAACGGAATAAATACAGCATCAAAATTGCAATAGTTGCAATTGCAAACAATAAAGATTCGATTAAGTTATGCGCCAGATAAGTTGTTCCTTTTTGGAAAACCAATGCTTTTCCGGTAATCGTAACTTCGTAACGGTCTTTCGGGAAAATTTCATCAATTTTTGTGCGGAGTTTTCCTTCTACTTTTGCCATTTCATCTGTTCCGATATCTTTCATGAAAGTCGTGATTCTCGCATATTGTCCAGTCGAATCAACGTAAGCTTTCATTAGATTTTCTTTGCTGTTTTTGGTTGCATTTTTAGCATAACCTAAAATAAAAGTCTGTTCCTGAGAAGTTGGCAATTGGTAATATTCAGGGTTTCCGTTGTAGAAAGCTTGTTTGGCATATTTAACCAAATTGACAACTGAAACCGGTTTTGCCAATTCTGGAATTTCAGAAATGGTATTTTGCAATTCATCCATTTTACGAATCGTAGCCGGCTTCATGACACCTTTTTTCTTTTTGGTATCAATCATGATTTCCAGCGGCATAACTCCGTTAAATTCTTTTTCGTAAAATAAAATATCTTTAAAGAAAGAAGCACTTTTCGGCATTTCACCAATCAAACTTCCCGACACTTTCATTTGTCTTACTCCATTTAAACTTACCACAAAAAGGACTGCATAAATAATGTAAACGATGGTCTTTTTTCCTTTTACAACCGTTGCAACCGTATTCAGTAAAGTTGAGATATAAGTTTTGTCTAAGTGATATAAATGTTTTGCTTTTGGCAATGGCATAAAACTGTAGATAATTGGCACGATAAAAAGTGTCAGAGTATAAACAGAAAGCACGTTGATAGAAGTTACCAAACCAAATTCAAAAAGCAATTCGTTTCCTGTAATCATCAAAGTTGCAAAACCAATCGCAGCCGTTAAATTGGTCATCAAAGTCGAAGAACCGATTTTCGAAATAACACGCTGTAAAGCTTTTGCCTGATTATTATGAATCTTGATTTCCTGCTGGTATTTATTAATCAGGAAAATACAGTTGGTAATTCCGATTACAATAATCAGCGGCGGAATAATAGCCGTTAAAATCGTGATTTTATAACCAAATAATCCAAGCGTTCCAAACGACCAGGTTACACCGACAATTAAAATACAAATCGAAATAAATGTAGCTCTGAACGAACGGAAAAAGAAAAAGAAAATCAAAGAAACCGTCAATAAAGAAGCTCCAATAAAAAGTCCAATTTCGCCTTTCATATTATCCGCATTAATCGTACGGATGTATGGCATTCCTGAAACTTTAAGATCAATTCCGGTAGTTTTTTCGAATTTATCGATTTTCGGAACTAAATCATTTAAGATAAAAGTTTTTCTTTCAGCCGTATTTACCAGAGCTTTGTTCATGTAAATAGCAGAACGTACACTCCCGCTTTCTTTGTTAAATAAAAGCCCTTCGTAAAAAGGAAGATTATGAAACAAATCATACTGAACACTTTTTAAATAAGCTGGATCAAGTGCTTTACTTTCTTCAATAAATGGTGCTAAAACGAATTTTTGATTTACCGTATCTTTTTCCAGTTTCTTTAAATCATTTAAAGAAATCACTAAATCTACTTCTTTCGCTTTTTTCAGACCGTTCATCAATTCGGTCCAGGCTGCATAATTTTTTGGAGTAAAAAATTTAGGATCTTTAAAACCAATAACAATAAGGTTTCCTTCTTCACCAAACTTATCCAGGAATTTTTGATATTCTTTATTTGCAATATGATCTTTTGGAAGCAAGTTGGCTTCGGTATAAGTCATAGACAGGTTTTTCCATTGATAACCAAGGAAAATAGTTAACAGGGAAAGAATAACTAAAATTGTTATTCTGTTTTTAAGTATAATTCGGGCCAGTTTTTCCCAAAATCCGACTTGGACAGCGTTTTTCATATATTCTTTAAAAATGGATGCAAATGTAGTGAAAAGTGCTCGAAATCATAAATTAACCACTGTATTTTACTTAACGTTAACACAAATTTGAAAGTTTATTGTTTATGATAATACAATTCATTTTTAGTATTTAATCGATAGCTTTTCTCATCTTTGCATGAATTTAAAATCATGAAAAATAATTTTTATAACTTCGATTGATTAAAAAACTTCGATAATTTAATTCGGAGGGAAGAATTTTAAGATGCCAAAAGACAAAAACAACAATCACAATGCAGGATAACAACACTACTACTTTTATTTTTTTAGCGATTCTTTTTTTGCTGATTGTCATCATTTGTTTTATGATTTATCAATTGATGCAGGCCAAAAAAGCAAAAGAAGATGCCGAAAAGAGTTTTTATGCGCTGGAAGTAAAAGTAAATGATCTTCAGTTAGAGAATTTAGAGTCAAAACTTAATCCGCATTTGTTTAAGAATATTTTAAATTCGATTCAGTCACATGCTTATCAGACTTATTTCGCATTAGACAAACTAGCCAATGTGCTGGATTATATTTTGTACGAAAGCAAAAAGAAATTTGTGACGGCAAAAGAAGAAATCAATTTTGCACTGAATCTAATTGAAATCAATAAAATTAAAATCAGTCCGCTTTTCGAATTGAAGATTAAAACGAATATAAACGAAGACGATAAATTATACGATCAGCCCTTATTAGCTCCGTTGATTTCTATTGATTTAATAGAGAATGCTTTTAAACACGCCGATCTTCAAAGTGCAGATGCTTTTATTTCGGTTGTTTTTGAATTCAAAGACAATGCTTTTTTTATGACGGTTTCCAATAAAATCTCCGATAAAAAAGTACTGAAAAAGGAGAGAAGCGGTTTTGGACACGCGACATTAGAACATCGTCTTCGAATTATTTACAAGAATAATTTCAAACTCGATAAGTTTATAGAAAACGACATTTATATTGCCCATTTAAAAATAGATTTACTTGAATACAAAACTGAAATGCTTGCTTCTGGACGATGAGCTTCCGGGATTGACTTATTTGAAAATGCTTTGCGAACAAATTCCGGAACTGGAAATCGTCAAAACATTTAATAATCCTGAGAAACTTTTGTCTGATATTCCGGATCTGGATTTCGATCTCTTAATTTCTGACATCGAAATGCCGGGAATGGATGGCTTGCATCTGGCCGAAATGCTCGAAAATAAATTGGTGATTTTCTGTACAGCTTATAAAGATTATGCTGCCGATGCTTTTAATATCGATGCGGTAGATTATATCACAAAACCGGTAAAACTGGAACGTCTTCAAAAAGCCATTACAAAAGCTTTTGAACGTTTTGAGAAATCGGATAATTCCAGAAAGTTCATGCAACTGAATACTGATAAAGGGAAAACACTTTTGTATTTTAATAAAATTCAATACATCACAACAGCTGCAAGTGACAGTCGCGATAAAACAGTTTTGCTGACAGATGGAAGTTTTATGAACTTAAAAAACGTAAAATTCGACACCCTTTTACATGAATTGCCTGATGCCGATTTTTGTAGAATTAACAAAAAAGAAATTGTGGCTGTAAAAGCGATAAAGTTCTTCAATCACAACGAAATTGTATTGCATCATTTAGAAGAAAATAATAAAAATACGGCCTTAATCCTGAGTGAAACGTATCGTTCTGATTTTTTAAAAAAGGTAAAATTATAACTTATTACAAAGTTTTTCGGACTTGTTACATACATTGAAAATTAGCTTGTAATTTGCTTTTTCACTTAAAACTCAGTTCTGATATTTGCGGCAATAAATCAAAAGAACGAGTTATGAATAACATTAAAAACTCTGTATTTTACATTACAATTATCGGTGGTTTTACGGCGTTGATATATTGGGTAATTTCAAAAGGTGCCGCATTAGAAGTGGGGCGCAACATCGTAAAAAAACAAATCGAAAGCAATCATTGGAATGACTTCCTGGATTCCATGGTTCATAATTTACAGCATCCATTAGCTATTCTATTGGCTCAGATTGTTACTATTATTTTAGTAGCACGTTTGTTTGGATGGTTTTTCAGAAAAATTGGCCAGCCATCTGTAATTGGAGAAATGATTGCAGGTATTGTTCTTGGACCTTCTTTGGTCGGAATGTATTTTCCTGAATTTTCAGCCGCTTTATTTCCAAAAGAATCTTTAGGAAACTTACAATTTTTAAGTCAGATTGGTTTAATTCTTTTCATGTTTGTTATCGGAATGGAATTGGATCTTAAGGTACTAAAAAACAAAGCTCATGATGCGGTTGTAATCAGCCACGCCAGTATTGTAATTCCGTTTGCTTTAGGATTAACGCTGGCTTATTTTATCTACCATACTTTTGCCCCAATTGGTGTCGAGTTTTCTTCTTTCGGATTATTTATGGGAATTGCCATGAGTATTACGGCTTTTCCTGTTTTGGCGAGGATAGTTCAGGAACGTGGCATGCAGAAAACAAAATTGGGAACCATTGCGATCACTTGCGCAGCCGCAGATGATATTACTGCATGGTGTATTCTTGCTGTTGTAATTGCAATTGTAAAGGCAGGTTCATTTACAAGTTCATTGTATGTAATTGGTTTAGCGATTTTATATGTAATTATAATGTTAAAAATCGTTCGTCCTTTCCTGAAACGTGTAGGCGATTTAAATGCAACGCGCGAAAGTCTAAATAAACCAGTTGTTGCGATTTTCTTTATTACACTTTTGGTTTCTGCTTATGCAGCAGAATTAATCGGAATTCATGCTTTATTTGGAGCTTTCTTGGCAGGAGCAATTATGCCCGAAAACAATAAATTTAGAAACATATTTATTGAAAAAGTAGAAGATGTAGCCATTATCGTTTTATTGCCATTATTCTTTGTATTTACTGGTTTACGTACACAAATTGGTTTGTTAAATGATCCCGAATTATGGAAAATTACAGGTTTAATTATTGCTGTTGCTGTAGCTGGTAAATTTTTCGGTAGTGCTTTGGCAGCGAAATTTGTCGGACAAAGCTGGAAAGATAGTTTGGCCATTGGAGCATTAATGAACACACGTGGTTTGATGGAACTTGTTGTTCTGAATATCGGTTACGATCTTGGAGTTTTATCTACAGAGATTTTTACGATGATGGTAATTATGGCTTTGGTTACGACTTTTATGACTGGCCCGGCTTTAGATTTTATCGGATTTATTTTTAAAGATAAAGAAACGGCTGTACCGGAAGAAATAGGAAGTAAGAGTAAATATAAAATTCTGCTTTCGTTTGCTACGCCGGAAAGAGGAAAAAAACTGCTTCAGATTGCCAACAGTTTGGTTAAAAAACAGCCGGATAATTCGATTGTAACAGCAATGCATTTGTCATTGAGTACAGAAATTCACTCTTTTGACGTGAAAGATCATGAGAAAAAAATGCTGATTCCGGTTGTCGAAGAATCCAATCGATTGAATCAAAAAGTGGTGAGTCTTTTTAAAGTTTCAAATGATATTGATACCGATATTATTGATTCAGCAAATCATGGAGAATATGATTTATTGCTGATTGGTTTAGGACAATCTATTTTTGATGGAACTTTGCTTGGAAAAATCCTTGGTTTTACAACACGAATTGTAAATCCGGATCGTTTGATTGATAAGTTTACCGGAAAAGAAGGTTTGTTTGAAAATAATCCATTTGATGAAAGAACCCGTCATATTTTGGCAAAAACTAAAATGCCGGTGGGTATTTTAATTGATAAAGATTTAGAAGAAATCAATCAGGTTTTCATTCCGGTTTTTAGTAAAGAAGATGCTTTTTTAATAGATTATGCTAAAAAATTAATCAATAATAATGGTTCGCAGATCACGGTTCTGGATGCCAGCGGTGAAGTAAAAAGCACTCGCGAGATTCAGGAAACCATCCGATCTATAGAACAGATTGCCCCAAATCACATTATGATTATGAATGACAGAACTATAAAGAAAGAGTTTCTGGATGGCCAGGATTTAATGATTATTAGTCTTGACAGCTGGAAAAAACTAATTGAGTCTCAAAGCACTTGGCTGAATAATACGCCTTCGGTTTTGATTCTTAAACCATAGATTTTAGAAACTCCAAAAAAAAATAAAATCCCAAATTCCAATTTTCTTATTGGAGTTTGGGATTTTTTTTTCAAGCAGAACTTTGTCAAAGTTTTAAACTTTGACAAAGTTTTTTTACGTGAATTTCGTTTGTTTTGTCATCCTGAGGCACGAAGGATCACACTCGGGAATCGACAAAGATTGGCGATTTTGCATGCAGAGTTTCTAGTGCGATCCTTCCTTCGTCAGGATGACACAAACGTTGCGTTAAAATTGAAATTTAAATTGGAATTTGGACTCGAGCGATAGCGAACAGGTGAAGCAATTTCAAAAAATTGGAATTTAATCCTTTAAAGTCCTAAATCAAGAACATACGAAATCTTAACCGCAATATTATCTTCAAATTTCAATAACTGATTGGGTCCGTAACGATAGAAACCAGCCAAACCAAAACCTTTGTAGATTTTGTTTAATTCTAATCCGGATTCGTAGAATCCTCTTTCAAGTGTTTTATAAGACGGACCAACATGCTGTTCCGGTTTTTCCATGTCACCCCAGGCCATTCTGGAAACGATAACTAATGAAGGTCTTATTTTTTTGAAAATCGTAATACGATCAAAACCATGTTTAATCTGGAACATTAAATATTGGCTTGAGAAAAATTCATTAAAAAACATGGTTTCAAAAGCGTTTCTTCCTGAAAAGGTGATACGTTGAACAATCGTTTCTTTGGTTAAATTATTCGGAGAAGTATTGTATAAATGTGTAATCGGCACATCTCCCATTGCTAAACCTGCCTGTAAAAGTAAACTCGTTTTCTGACGATTCAGGTATTTCTTTTCGTATTCAGCTTTAAAATCAATTTTGCTGAAAGTAAAATCATTGTCAAATACATTCGGCAAAGATTGCGTGTACTGAAAAGTAAATCTAGGAAACCTTTTTTCTGATTCATTTCTTCCTGTCGGAGTCTGCATAAAATCGCTGAAAGGTGCCCAAACAATAGACAGCATCGCAGTAGTCATCGTATAACTCGAATACAATTTTCCATCATGATTAAATAAATAATCAAATTTTGGTTCAATGTAATTTCTTGAAAATTCTAAAACAGCTTCTGTCTTCGGAATAATTTTGGTTTGGATATTACCGCGCCATCCCGTATATTCATAAAAAGTACTAATGTTAATTGGGCGTGGATCATAAATTTTAAAAACACGTTTGTCAACGGCAAAAACAGTACTTGCAATCTCACGAACGTCATCTGTATAATATCCGTTAAACCAGGTATTGGTGTATTTATCCAATAAAACACCTGCTCCTAAACTGTATTTAAAAGCACCATCTTTTGTTCCGTATGCAGTATAACCTTCAATGCGGAAATTTTTGGATAAACGGTCATTTGTTATTCCACCAAGACCAAGACGAAAACCTTCGTAATTATTATAACTGATAATCTTTTTTAAATCCAGGTCAACAGGTCCGATTGGATAAAAACCATTAATGATTTTTCGGCCAATTCCGAGACGTTTTTCAATTCGGTTACTGACAGAAATACTGTCCAGTAATTGATATGTTTTTTGGCTTTTTAAATCCAGATTTTCTTTTCGGTAGGCTTCCCAGAAACTTTCTGGTTTTTTAGCAGCATCGTCTTTAATTTCGATATAAAGCGAAGGGTTTTTTACCGGATTGTTGGTGTTGAAACGAACATCAAAGCTATTACTTTCAGAAAGCAGATAAGTGAAATCTGATGCCACTTTTTTTCTTGGTTCAAAATTTTCTTCAACATCGCCGTCAAATTGAATCGTTCCGCCAAGAATTCTAATATCATCATCATTCTTTCCTTTTACAATCTTAAAAGTCGTGTTGCTTTGGAACCAGATTTTCTCTTTCGGAATATATTCAAATTCATGAATACCGCTGATATCCAAAACACCTTTGATTCGCATTACGGCTTTAGCGACAGCAAAATTTTCTTTGTCAATATATAAAACACCTTCTAAACCGGAAGATCTTCGTTTCTGCTTATTTTTGAAATAAATCATATACGCGTCACGTCCTTTGATGCTGACCGTATCTAATAATTTATAATTGTAATTAGATGGTGCTGTATTTGAAATTGGGTTTTCGTATTTGGTTTCAAATAATTCGTACTTCGAGTCATAAATCGAAATCGACTGAAGATTAAACGCTAAAACTTCATAAATCGGCTGTTTAAAACCTGCAATTTTAGTTCCGAGAACCGTTTCTTTTAATTTGTTGTTTGTAAACTGATACTGCGAAACTTTTTCTGTTTGAAACAAATGCTGTTTGCTTACAATTTCTTTAAACTTATAATCAGAAGAATCTACATTGATTATTTTTTTATCTAAATCTTTATAAGATGCCGAAGAATCGATTCTACCGTCTATAGAATCCGGATTTGCCGTAACAATAAGCTTGTTGTAGGTTTTGTATTCGAAATTGCTGAGTTTTTTCTGCGGATCATTTTGCCATTTGCTGGCAATCACTTTTCGGATTATCGTTAAAGCCGGATTTTCATTGGAAACAACAACTTCTTTTAAATCATCTGTCTGTTGTACAAGTGAAACAGCATAAAAAGTTTTGTTTTTGATTAATGCGATAGTTTTCTTCTGAAAACCAACATAAGAAACCGTTAAAGTATTTGCTGATGCACTGATTTTGAAGATAAATTTCCCATCAACATCTGTAATAGTGTTGTTGTTTTCTGAAGTGGTAATCGTAGCAAACGGAAGAGGTTTGTTATTTGAATCGGTTACGATTCCGTTTATTTGAATTTGCGCCTGAAGTGTAAGCGTAAAAAACAAAGTCAAAAAACAAAATAGCTTCATACAGAATGATATAGTTTCAAAAACGAAAAGAATTTAATTTTCGTATGCAAAAATAGCAATAAAAAAATCCGTCTGATACAATAAACCAGACGGATTTTTTATTTTATTCCAAAACTAATTACACTTTCATGATTTCAGCTTCTTTTAAAGCTAATAATTCATCGATTTTTTTGATGTAAGAGTTTGTTAAGTTCTGAACTTCTTCTTCTGCAGATTTACAGATGTCTTCTGAAGTTCCTTCTTTTTCTAATTTTTTGATGTCCGTATTAGCATCTTTACGAGAATTACGAATACCAATTTTAGCATCTTCAGCCTCAGATTTTGCTTGTTTTGCTAAATCACGACGACGCTCTTCTGTTAATGGTGGTACGCTGATAATTACCATGTCACCATTATTCATTGGGTTAAAGCCAATGTTAGCGATCAAAATAGCTTTTTCAATTGCCTGCAGCATATTTTTTTCAAATGGCTGTAATGTAATTGTTCTCGCATCCGGAACGCTGATTTTAGATACTTGCGAAAGCGGTGTAGCAGATCCGTAATAATCAACAAATACACCTCCAAGCATAGCCGGAGAAGCTTTTCCTGCACGAATATTTAGAAATTCTTTTTCTAAGTGTGAAATCGTACCATTCATTGATTCTTCAGTACTTTCTAAAATAAAATCTATTTCTTCAGTCATTGTTTTTTAGTTTTCAGTTTTATTTTCAGTTTTCAGTTAAAGTCGTGTGACTGTAAACTGTTCCTGATGACTATATATTTACTACAGTTCCAATATTATCGCCTTGGCAGATTTTCAATAAGTTTCCGATTTTGTTCATATCGAAAACTACGATTGGTAATTTGTTTTCCTGACTTAAAGTAAATGCAGTAGTGTCCATTACATTTAATCCTTTTTTGATTACATCATCAAAAGAGATGAAATCAAATTTTACTGCAGATGCATTTTTCTCCGGGTCAGAATCGTAAACTCCGTCAACACGTGTCCCTTTTAAGATAACATCAGCGTTGATTTCGATTCCTCTTAAAACAGCAGCTGTATCCGTTGTGAAATATGGGTTTCCGGTTCCGGCACCAAAAATTACAATTCTGCCTTTTTCTAAGTGACGGTCTGCTCTTCTTTTAATGTATGGTTCTGCAATAGATTCCATTTTTAGCGCCGTCTGCAAACGCGTTTTCATTCCTTTGTCTTCAAGAGCACCTTGTAAAGCCATTCCGTTAATCACGGTAGCAAGCATTCCCATGTAATCGCCTTGAACTCTATCCATTCCAGAGCTTGCACCGGCAACTCCTCTAAATATATTTCCTCCTCCAATAACAATTGCAATTTCTACTCCTTTATCGTGAATCTGCTTAATTTCGTCGGCATATTCAGCTAATCTTTTCGGGTCGATACCATATTGTAAATCACCCATTAGGGCTTCGCCGCTAAGTTTTAGAAGAATTCTTTTATATTTCATGTGTGTGTCGCGTTAATTTGTGCAAATATAGACATATTCTGATTTTTAAAAATAATGTTTGCAAAAAATTAATTGCACATGCTATTTTAGGCTAAAAAAGCCTTTTACAGGCAAAATGAAATGGGATGTTTTTTATCGCAAAGAGCGCAAAGAATTTTGTGTAGATACTCTTTGAAGAGAAAAGTTCGCAAAGCTTTTTCAACACAAAGCTTTGCGAACTTAATAATTTCCTATTTCAGCATTTGGGATAAATTTCTTTGTGTCCTTTGCGTTAAATTCTCATTTCAAATTACGACTCAATGAAACTCAAACAAATTATTAAATGTGACAAATGTCATTTCGGCATCTTTCTAAATTTTGTATTTTTATTGTAACAAAAAATAAACAAATATGAAAAGTACTGTAGCCAAAGCATTATTCAATAGTCATTCTTATGCAGAATACCGAAAATTAGTAACCGATTTATTATCTGAAGGAAAATCAACCGGAAATGAACAGTCAGAAAGTTTGACTAACTATTCGAAATTGAATGAAGCGAGAATGAACAGGCTGGAGAAAACCATAAAAATTTCTGATGAAGTCGCTGAGAAACTTCAAAATCTGGACAATCATTATATTTGGTTAGTTTTGTCAGAAGGCTGGTGCGGTGATGCGGCACAAATTCTTCCTGTTTTAGATAAAATGGCTCATGTTTCTAACAAAAGAATTGATCTAAGAATTGCACTTCGCGATGAAAACGACGATTTGATGAATCAATATTTAACGAATGGCGGAAGAGCAATTCCGAAAGTGATTATAATTTGCAAAGAAGCGGGAATTGTTCGCGCAGATTGGGGACCAAGACCAAAAGGAGCATCTGAATTGATGGCGACACATAAAAGAGAAGTTGGGCCAATTGATGAAAAAATAAAAACCGATTTACAGTTGTGGTATTTGGCAGATAAAGGAATTTCTGTACAAGAAGAATTGCTTGAAATTATGGAGAATATTAAGTATAATCGATTGTGATTTTTTTTGTTTTCGCGATAGTTTTGGGAGAACGACTTCCATGAAAAGCTCTCAAAACTTCGATTCGCATTTCAGTTATACGGTATATAATCAGATAAGAGCCTAGTATAATATTGCGATATTTTTTACTTTTTGTTACTAGATGACGACATTCAGGATGGATTAAATATTCTTTTGATAAAGTGTCTAAAGAAGAGTATATTTCGGCAATAAAAGCGTCTGCAAGTCTGATACCGAAAGTTTCAGTTCCATATTCATGAATTAAGGGTAGATCTACAAAATCAAAAAGGGCAGAAGTAACTACTTTTTTCTTTGTAATCGCCATGTTTCAAAATTCTTCTTAGATTCTTCCAAAGTGTAAAAAGTTCCTTCTTCAGCTTCTTTAATCATTGAAGTGAATTTTTTTTGAGACATTGGTTTTCCGGGGGTCGCAAGATTGTCAGAGTTATTTTTTTTTGTCTTCATAAAAGTAAAGTTAGTAAAAAGATTTGAAAAGAACTGTTAAATAATAGGACTTATCAAATAATGCGACCTGTAATGACTATTTGTTTTAGAAAAGTAATCGTTGTGAAATTGTTGATAACGTGTTGGTAATAAATCAAATAAGATGTTAAATAATAGGTTCTAAATTTTTATTTCGTCTAGAATTTTGTATCTTAGTGATACTAATCCCACTTCTATTATAACTTTCTGATTTACTCTTTTTATTGGTGTTTAATTTAATGTTTAACAATTAAAAGTGCACTATTATGAAAAAGTTATTCGAAAGGTTTTATGATTTCTTCTCTCAATTTTTATTTGGAGGAAAAAATGTGCCTCACTATTAACTCAGGATAAGTATGAAATAGCATTACTTATTACAAGAGCCTGGCACATTATGTTTTTATGTAATGTGCTTTTTTATTTTTAGAAAGCAGTTATTCTGAGGTTTCGGATTTATAATAAAAGAAATCCTGAAGTGTTACGCCAAAAGAGATGCCACCAATACTTTTTTGGTCATGAAGCGGAAAAGCATAATCACTTATTTCAGCAAAAATGATAAAATCATCTGAACCAATTCCAAGTTTTAGTTTTTTGTATTCTCCGTTTAAATTTCCACGACCTAAAGCAAATCCTTTTCCGTAACCGGCCTGAAGCATAATTCGGGTTTCCGGACCAACTTTTGGACTAAAACCCAGATTTAGAAAAACGGGTACAGCAACAATTTTGTTATCCCATTTCCAGTCAATACCGCTGTGAACTCCTAATGTTAGCCATTTTTTATAATGAACTCCATAGCCAATTTGTGAACCAAGTCCATTTGGAACAAAAAAGGCAGTTGTAGAAGTCGATTCAGGTTCGTAATAGTAATTATCTCTGTCAGGATTTCCGGTTATAGAAACTGCAATATCAAATTGGGTATAAGTGAATTTAGTTATCTGACTGTATATGAAAGAATTAAAAAAAGTAATAAACGCAATAGTCAGTAAAATTCTTTTCATACAGGATTTTATTTTTTTAAAAGTTCTTCTTCAAACAAAGTAATATCGATTGCATTTTTGACATCATAATCACCAATTTTAGTTCGGCGTAAAACAGTCAAATGTGAACCTGAATTCATCGCTTTTCCAAAATCGTAAGCAAGTGAACGAATATAAGTTCCTTTAGAGCAAACGACTCTGAAATCTACTTCAGGCAATGCGATTCTTGTAATTTCAAATTCGTGGATAGTTGTTTTTCTGCTCTCAATTTCTATAGATTCTCCGGCGCGTGCATGCTCGTACAAACGAACACCATCTTTTTTAATTGCCGAAAAAATAGGCGGTTTTTGATCAATTTCGCCTAAAAATTGTTTTACCGTTTCATGAATCAAAGCTTCATCAATATGATCTGTTGGGAAAGTCTGATCGATTTCAGTTTCCAAATCATAAGATGGAGTAGTGGCTCCAATGTAAAAAGTTCCGGTATATTCTTTTGCCTGACCTTGAAGCTCCGATATTTTTTTTGTGAATTTTCCGGTACAGATTAATAAAAGTCCGCTTGCTAAAGGATCTAAAGTTCCGGCATGACCAATTTTGAACTTTTTAGGAAGTCCAACTTTATTAATTAAAAGGTATTTTAATTTATTGACAGCTTGAAACGAACTCCATTTTAATGGTTTGTCAATCAATAAAACTTGTCCGTTTAAATATTCTTCAGGTGTCATTATATAATCGTAAGCGGGTGAATGAAAAAGTGAATCAGTAATAAAATGATTCCGGCAAGAATTCTGTAATAACCAAAAACTTTAAAACCATTTTTAGTTAAGAATCCAATAAAAGTTTTGATAGCCAAAAGTGCGACAATAAACGCCACAATATTTCCAATAATAAGCATGTTTACCTGATCGTGAGATAATTCAAAACCTGCTTTGTAATAATCGTAACATTTTTTTGCTGTAGCTCCCAACATAGTTGGAACTGCAAGGAAAAAAGAAAATTCAGCAGCCGAAGTTCTGGTCAATTTTTGAGCCATACCTCCAACAATACTGGCTCCGCTTCGTGAAACTCCGGGAATCATGGCCAAACATTGAAACAAGCCAATTTTTAATGCTTTTGCGTATGTAATTTCAGTTGAAACTTCCGGATCGTTTGGTTTGTTAAACCATTCGTCTACTTTCAATAAAATAATTCCTCCAAGAAGAAGTGAAACAGCTACAGTAACAGGATTCTCCAGCAAACCGTCAATAAAGTCACTTAAAAGTAATCCTAAAACAACCGCTGGAATAAAAGCAACTAAAAGTTTAAAGTAAAAATCAAAGGTTTGAAAGAAACGTTTGAAATATAAAATTACCACAGAAAGAATGGCACCAAGCTGAATTACAATGGTAAAAAGTTTAGTAAAATCATCATGCGCAATTCCGAAAAAAGAAGACGCAATAATCATGTGTCCAGTTGAAGATACTGGCAGAAATTCTGTGATTCCTTCAATAATAGCAAGAACAATAGCTTGTAATGTATTCATTTAGAATTTTAGATTTTAGATTTCAGATTTTAGATTATTTCTTTCGCTTTGCTCAGATTATTAAAATCTACAAATCTATTTATTTAGATTTTTTGAAAATAGAATAAATCGTGATTCCGAAACCAATTAAAACAGTTGTCGGTGCCAAACGGATACGTCTAAAGCTGAAAATATCTTCGTTAAAAACATTTGGATCTTTACTTCCTCCGCCAGACATTAAAATAAATCCGATGGCAATAACAGCAATACCAATTAAAAGGATTTTGTAATTGATGCTGTCAAAAAGGAATTCCTGTTTTTGAACTTGTTGTTCTTCTTTATTGTTATTTTTCATTTTTTATATTTTGTTTCCCTTTAATAGCAAGGGTGTTTTTTTATTTATTTGTCAGCCTGAGCGAAATCGAAGGCACTTTTTAAAATCTAAAATCTAAATTCAGAAATCTAAAATTAATAAAGATCGTCAGTTCTTAAGTTAAGGAAACGCTGAGTTGCAAAATGTGTACTTACCCAAGTAATTAAAACACCTAATCCGAAAACGGCAATTAAAACCAAACCAGTTAAGGCTTTGTCTTCTAGAATTCCTAAACCAGGGAAATTAGTGTCTACATACAGTAAAAGTGCGATTAAAGCAATGATGGCTAAACCGGCACCAAGCATTCCAAGTTTTACGCTTCGCATTACAAAAGGTTTACGGATAAACGCTTTTGTAGCTCCAACCATCTGCATGGTTTTAATGATAAAACGATTAGAGTGTATTGATAAACGAAGTGAACTGTTTATTAATAAAACAGCAATAACGGTAAGGAAACCACTGACAATTAAAATCCACATACTTACTTTTTTGATGTTGTCATTTACCAGATTTACCAATTGTTTATCGTAAACAATATCAGAAATCATAGCATTTTTACGCAGACGATTTTCAATTTTCACAATGCTGTCTCTTTCAACATAATCTGCTTTTAAATGAATATCGTATGAATTCAATAAAGGATTTTCTCCTAAGAAAGTAAGGAAATCTTCTCCGATAATGTCAGTATGTTCTTTTGCCGCTTTTTCTTTAGAAACATAAACATGAGAAAGTGCAAAAGGAGCTCTTTTTAATTCGGTATCAAATGCTTTGATAATACTGTCATTTGCTTCATTTTTGAAAAAAACCGTCATCGCGATTTTTTCTTTAAAGTCGTCTGCCAGCTGTTTAGAATTGATAATGAATAATCCCAGTACTCCCAAAAGGAATAAAACCAAGAATACACTTAACACTACCGAAAAATAAGAGGAAATTAACCTGCGTTTTTGAAATTTATCAAAGTTAGAACTCATAGTCTGCTTAAATTATGTGGTAAAAATAATAAAGTATTTCCTGTATTTAAAGTTAATAACAAACTTTTATAATTAAAAGTATAATTTAGATATTGAAAAAATGAGAGTTTAACCGTAAAGCTTCGTGTTAAATTTAACCGCAAAGTTCGCAAAGTAAAAAAGTATAGCCACAAATTAAAAGGATTCACATAGATTTTAAAAATCATTTTAATCCTTTTAATCTGTGGCTAGAAAAGCAAAGCTTGCGTTTTGTATTTTAAATATAGCCCGTGGTTTCAACCACGGGAACACAATCATGGTTACAATTTGTACTCCCGTGGTTGAAACCACGGGTTATGTTTGACAATAAGATTTAAAAAAAATATATTGAAACTTGTCTAAATGTAAAGTTCGCAAAGCTTTGTCTAAAATACAGCTTTGCGAACCTTGCGTTTTGTAAACGTATAGTTTGATTAAAATTTAGCGTGCCTTGCGGTTAAGAAAGAAATCTTAGTATCTCACAATCTTATTTAACCTTATAAACCTCTATGCTTTTTAACCAATAAACATGACGAGGCCCACTTGCAATATCATTTTTGCACAGCCCAATCATTTCACCGTTTTTCACTGGTTTGCCATTTTCTTCGAAGATGATGTAAGCATTGTCTCCCGTTGGATTATTGAAAATTTCTGCCCATGAAAAAGTAGCTTTATAATCGTCGGAAGCGCTTTCTACAATATAGAAGTTTCTGTCTTTATGATCGGTTTGTTTGATTTTTGCTTTATCTAAAATATCTCTCAAAAGAACAGCTTTACAAGATTTAACCTCTCTTTTAATTGCGCCTCCTTTACCAGTTATTTTGAGATTTTCAATAGTTACTACTTTCATCTTTTTCAAAGAATCGACAGTTAATTGCAGTTGATTTTCAACTTCTCCTTTTATTTCGATAGTATGATTGGCAAGTTTTAAACTGTCTTCGGCCGTAAGAACGGTATGTTCATGTTTCGGTTTATCTGATATTTTTTCAACAGAAACAGTTTCTTCTTTATCTTTTTTGGAAGAATTGCACATGGAACAGGAAAAAGCAATGAATAGAATTAAAATGTAGTTTTTTGTTTTCATAAAATGGAATAGTTAATGGAGATTCAATATTACGTATTTTTACTTAATTTGAATAAGTATTTTGTTATTTTATTTGTTTGCCAGTGAAATAGCTTTGTAACAAACAACAATAAATGTAAATTTGCCGCTAAAATAATTTAGTGAAAAGCTTAGAACCTTAGTAACTTAGAATCTTAGTCACTTAGAAATGAAGTACAATCCAAACGAAATTGAAGCCAAATGGCAAAAATATTGGGCAGAAAATCAAACTTTTGCAGCAAAAAATAACTCTGAAAAGCCGAAACATTATGTTCTCGACATGTTTCCTTATCCGTCCGGAGCAGGATTACACGTTGGGCATCCGCTGGGGTATATTGCTTCAGATGTGTATTCTCGTTTCAAAAGACATCAGGGTTTCAATGTTTTGCACCCAATGGGTTACGATAGTTTCGGATTGCCTGCAGAACAATATGCAATTCAGACAGGACAACGTCCGGAAGATACAACACGTGTAAATATTGACGGTGGTGTTGACAAAGAAGGAAAACAAATTGCTGGTTATAGAAAACAATTAGATAAAATCGGTTTTTCTTTTGACTGGGCACGTGAAGTGCGTACGTCAAATCCGGATTATTACAAACATACACAATGGATTTTTATCCAGTTGTTCAATTCTTGGTACAATAAAAATACAGACAAAGCAGAAGATATTTCAACTTTAGTTTCAATTTTTGAAAAAGAAGGAAATGCAAATGTAAATGCAGTTTCTGACGATAATATTGCTGTTTTTCCGTCAAGCGAATGGAACTCTTTTTCATCAGATGAGCAAGAAAAAATTCTTTTACAATATAGATTAACGTATTTGGCAGAAACCGAAGTAAACTGGTGTCCTGGCTTAGGAACTGTTTTGGCAAACGACGAAATTGTAAACGGAGTTTCAGAGCGTGGAGGCTTTCCTGTTATAAGAAAAAAAATGACACAATGGAGTATGCGAATTTCTGCTTATGCCGAACGCTTGCTTCAAGGTCTAAATGATATCGATTGGAGCGAGTCAATTAAAGAGTCACAAAGAAACTGGATCGGGAAATCGGTTGGAGCTTTGGTAACTTTTAATGTGAAAGATCATAACGAAGTAATTGAAGTTTTCACAACTCGTCCTGATACAATTTTTGGAGTAACTTTTATGACTTTGGCGCCAGAACATGATTTGGTGGCTAAAATTACAACTCCTGAACAAAAAGCAGAAGTTGAAGCGTATATCGAAAAAACAGCAAAACGTTCTGAGCGTGAGCGTATGGCCGATGTAAAAAACATTTCGGGTGCATTTACTGGTGCTTATGCGGAACATCCATTTACAAAAGAACCAATTCCGGTTTGGATTGGAGATTATGTTTTAGCAGGTTACGGAACAGGTGCTGTAATGGCGGTTCCTTGCGGAGACGAAAGAGATTACGCTTTTGCTAATTTCTTTAAAGGTCAGAACGGAATGCAGGAAATCAAAAACATTTTCGCAAATGTTGATATTTCTGAAGCGGCTTACGGATCAAAAGACAACGTTGAAATCGCAAATTCTGATTTCTTAAATGGTTTAGATTATAAAAAAGGAACTCAGAAAGCGATTGAAAAGTTAGAAGAAATCGGACAAGGAAAAGGTAAAACCAATTACCGTTTGCGTGATGCTGTTTTCTCTCGCCAACGTTATTGGGGTGAGCCGTTCCCAGTTTATTATGTGAATGGATTACCAAAAATGATCGAGTCTCAGCATTTGCCAATTATTTTGCCGGAAGTTGAGAAATACTTGCCAACTGAAGATGGTTTACCACCATTAGGAAACGCAGCAGTTTGGGCTTGGGACAGTGTTAAGTGTTCAGTAGTTAGTACGCAGTTGATTGACAATGTGACTATTTTTCCTTTAGAATTGAACACTATGCCAGGATGGGCGGGAAGTTCATGGTACTGGATGCGTTATATGGATGCTCACAATGAAAATGAATTTGCAAGCAAAGAAGCTTTGGCTTACTGGGAAAGTGTAGATTTATACATTGGAGGAAGCGAGCACGCAACGGGTCATTTATTGTATTCTCGTTTCTGGAACAAATTCTTAAAAGACAAAGGTTTTGCTCCAACCGAAGAGCCATTCAAAAAACTGATCAATCAGGGAATGATTTTAGGTACAACGGCTTATGTTTACCGATTGGAAGGAACGAATACTTTTGTTTCTAAAAACAAAATTGAAGGTCAAAATGTACAGCCAATTCGTGTTGATGTAAATTTTGTTAATTCTTCAGATGAATTAAATATTGAAAAGTTCAAAGCTTGGAGAGAAGATTTTAATACGGCTGAATTTGTTTTGGATGAAAACGGAAAATACATTGTAGGACGCGAAGTGGAAAAAATGTCTAAGTCATATTACAATGTAGTAACGCCAGATGATATTTGCGCAGAATATGGAGCGGATACATTACGTTTATACGAAATGTTCTTAGGTCCGTTGGAACAGGCAAAACCTTGGAATACTGCCGGAATTTCCGGAGTATTTGGTTTCTTGAAAAAACTATGGAGATTGTATTTTGATGACAACGGTTTAATCGTAAACAACGACGAACCAACAAAAGACAATTTGAAATCATTGCATAAAACCATCAAAAAAGTAGCAGAAGATATCGAGAATTTCTCTTTCAATACTTCGGTTTCTCAGTTTATGATTTGTGTGAATGAATTGTCTTCTCAAAACTGTCATTCAAGAGCGATTTTAGAGCCCTTAGCGATTTTAGTTTCGCCTTATGCACCGCATATCGCTGAAGAATTATGGTCACAATTAGGAAACACAACTTCAATTTCAGAAGTGGCGTTCCCAATTTTTGAAGAGAAACACTTAGTTGAAACTAATAAAGAATACCCGGTTTCTTTCAACGGAAAAATGCGTTTCACAATCGAATTGCCTTTGGATTTAACCAAAGAACAAATCGAAGAAATCGTTATGAAAGACGAAAGAACTCAAAAACACTTAGACGGCAGAACGCCAAACAAAGTGATTATTGTTCCTGGGAAAATAATTAACCTAGTCGGTTAATTATTTTAAAATTCCAATAATTAAAATTCCAAATTCCAATTTTACGATTGGGGTTTGGGATTTTTTTTGTGTTTAATTTTTTGCCACGAATTGCACTAATTTACACGAATTTTTATTTTTAAAATCGCTTAGTTTGTCATCCTGAGGAACGAAGGATCACACGCGAAACTCGACAAAGATGAGCGATTCAGTTTGCGGAATATCTTGTGTGATCCTTCGTTTCTCAGGATGACAAGATTGGGGAAAAACTTTGCGACCTAGCGGCTTTGCGAGCAAAATAACTCGCGTTCTTTGCGTAAACTCTTTGCGTACCTTGCGGTTAAAAAACACACCAAGCATTGGAGTTTTAATTTTTTTTATTGGAATTTTCCCCCGTAAACATTGGGATTTGGAATTTAATTATTGAAAATTTTTAAATGCATTGTAACATTTTAATAGTTGCCGTATCAAAAGCACGGATCCGATTTAATTAACAACTTAAAACTATTAAAAATGAAAAAGTATATCATCTTAATTATCGCATTCTTATTCTCAGCATTATGTCTAAATGTTTTCGCTCAAACAAAATCATATCCTTTTGAAGTTCTTAAAACCGGAAAAGGAAAACAAACTATTATATTCATTCCCGGATTTGCTTCTGCTGGAGAGGTTTGGAATGAAACCCGAGCTGCTTTCGAGAAAGATTTTACTTGCTATACATTAACAATGGCCGGATTTGCCGGAGTAAAGCCACAGCCAAATCCTTCATTTGAAAATTGGAAAAATGGAATTGCATCGTACATCAGAGACAATAAAATTGAAAAACCAATCTTGATTGGTCATAGTATGGGCGGTGGATTAGCTTTAGCAATTGCCTCTGATTATCCTGAATTGACAGGTAAAATTGTAGTGGTAGATGCTTTGCCTTGTTTGGCGGCTTTGAGCGATCCGTCTTTTAAATCAAAAGAAAACAATGACTGTTCGCCAATGGTTACTCAAATGAAAGCCATGAACGAGACTCAGTTTCGCGACATGCAGAAACAAACTATGCCAAGGCTTTTAGAAGATAAATCGAAATTGGATATGGTTGTAGATTGGAGCGTAAAATCAGATCGAACAACATTTGCTGAAATGTATTGTGATTTTTTCAATACCGATTTAAGAGATAAAATTGCAGCTATAAAATGTCCGTCTTTAATTTTATTAGAATATTATTTTATAAATTTAAAACCAGCAATTGAAGGGCAGTATACAAACCTGAAAACAGCCAATTTTCAATATGCCAGCAAAGGCTTGCATTTTATAATGTATGATGACACAACCTGGTATTTGGCACAATTGAATCATTTTTTAAAATCTTAAAATGGAATTCGAAGAAATCTACAAAACATATTGGGATAGAATTTTCAGACTTTGTATGGGATTTGTGAATGATTATGATGCAGCCCAGGATTTAGCTCAGGAAACCTTTATAATTGTCTGGCAGAAACTGGAAACTTTTAGAAACGAATCGGCGATTGGGACATGGATTTTCAGGATTGCTTCTAACAATTGTTTAAGACAGATTGAAAAGCAAAAACGTTTCCCAAAATCAGAACTTCCGATTCATCTTTCAGAAGAAAAACAAACTTCATTAGAACCGCAAATTCAGTTTTTATACAAGTGCATTGCTGAGTTGCCCGAAACAGAGCGTATTATTATTTCGCTGGAATTAGAAGATGTAAAACAGTCAGAAATTGCGACAATAGTTGGTCTTTCAGATGCAAATGTTAGAGTGAAAATTCACAGGATCAAAGAAAAACTGACTCAAAAATTTAAAGAAAATGGAAAACGATAATAATATAGATTTTAAAGATTTATGGAAAAAACAATCCGTAAGTCAGCCCGATATGAAAGATTTACTTTTGAGAGTTGGTAAATTTAAAAAAACGGCTTTACGCTCTTTGTGGATTACTAATATTTTGCTTTTTGCAACCGGTGCATTTATAATTTTTATCTGGATGTATTATCAGCCCCAGTTTATCTCGACCAAAATAGGAATTGTTTTAACAATACTGGCAATGGTGATTTATGTTTTGGTTTATAATCGATTATTGAAAATTTACAATAGCATTGATGCAGAACAAAGCAATCATGATTATCTTCAGAAATTGATTGAAATAAAAAAGAAGCAGCAATTTCTACAAACTAAAATGATGAGTTTTTATTTTATTGCTTTAACTATTGGAATCTGTTTGTATATGTATGAATATGCAAGCAGAATGTCATTTTTGGGAGCAAGTTTGACTTATGGAATTACTCTGCTTTGGATGTTGTTTAACTGGTTTTATATTCGCCCGAAACAAATAAAAAAACAACAAAGTAAATTGAATAGTCTAATAGAAAAATTTGAAGAAGTTAACAATCAATTAGAATCATAAAAAAAAAGAAGCTTCGTAATTTCCCCTACGAAGCTTTCTTTTTACCAAAAACTTAAATCTAAATTCTAAAACTAACCTTTAAAGAGGAAAAACATAAGGAGTAAGAGATAATACAATGATTCCGTCACTATTTGCTGTTGCAGTTAATTCATTCTCTAATTTTCCTCCAATGTAAATTTTTCCGGTTAATGTTTGTCCAGCCTGACCACCATATCCGCTAGCACTTAATGATGCTCCTACAGATTTTGCTTCTGCAGTAAATTCTTTAGTCCAAGGAAGTTTAGTAAGGTCTTCATTTAATGCATTTCCTCCTTTTTCAAAATATGTAACAGAAGCAGTTCCTGTGTAATTTCCAGTAATTTCATATCTTATGTCTCTTGAGTTATTTCCTGAGCCATTATCATCATTATCGCTACTGCAAGAAACTGCTGTAAAAGCAAGAGTCAATACAATTGCTAAAGTTTTCAAAACTGATTTCATAATAAAATTCTTTAATTAATATTCATAACAAAACAAAGTTAGATTCTTATTATGCGGACGGCAATACCTGATAAAATGTATTTTTTATTACCTGATATCAGGTAAAAGCAAGGATTTTCTTTTCGAAAGTCATTAAGCTTTAATAACTTTGAGTAAATGCCCCATTTATGAAGAAAATCCACGCCTTACTGCTTTTTCTAAGCTTTTCTGCTTTTTCCTATTCTCAGGTAATTCTTTCGTTAGATGATGATACGGCCTACATTGATAGTATTGTGAATTATACTAAAAATGTAAAATCAGACAGTATTAAGAGTTTGAACAGTTTTAGACTGGCTAAATTGTTTTTGATGGTTCAGGATGTTAAGAGCTATAAAGAATATCTGGAACAGGCAAACCGTTTGAAAACAAAATTTCCTTTTATAAAAGATGCGGCTCTTTATTACAATGCTTATAGTTTTGCTGAAAAAGGAGATTTGGAAGGTTATGAAAAAGCTTTGCTGGAAGCCAATGAAAAACTAAAAAAATACCGTTATAAAGAAGCTTATAGGCTTCGCGCTATTGTATTGCAGAATTACGGAATTCTACAACAACATAAGAATAAGGAAAATGCCTATATGCGACTTTTGGTAAACGAAGCCATTCCGATTGCGAAAAAAAGTGGTGATTATGAATTAATCAGTGGTTTGAGTAAAGCTGTAGCTATTATTTTTATGAATAATAATGAAAGGGAAAAAGCGGCAGAATACCTCGATCAGGCACAGAAATATATTGAAAGTACGACTAAAAAGTCGGCTACACTCGCAGAATCCAAAATGGAGACCTATATCATAAATGCAGAGAATTTAGTAGAACTCAAACATTTTTATGATGCTAAAAGTATTCTCGATAAAGCATTTGAGATTTTAAAGGATTATCCGGAATCGAATTTGAATGATTCTTATTTTTATTCGGAAGGGATTTATTATGCCAAACAAAATAAACATACTGAAGCTTTGATGAGTTTTGATAAAGGAATAAAATCATCTGCAAGACACAATAATCTGGTTGCTTTAAACCGATTGAAATTTGCCGAATATGAAGTGCTTTTTAAACTTAAAAATTATGATAGAGCAAAAAGTAATATCGAATATTTAATAACCAATACACCTTTTATAGTAGATAAAAAGAATTACTATAAAGAATTATCCAAGGTTTATAATGCAACGAAAGAATATTCGAAAGCATATTATTATTCTAATAAATACAATGTAATAAATGACAGTCTTAATGATGCAAAGCTAAAAAATGAGATTGTCGAATTGGAGGCCAAATACAAAAAAGCTGAAAGCGAAAAAAAAATCTCTTTGTTACAGTCTGAAAATGAAAAAGCAGTGCTGCAGGTCAATAACAATAGATTGAATTCGATGCTTTTTGCAGTGCTTTCCTTTCTGCTGTTTTTGACCGTTTTGTTTTTATGGAGCTGGAATAATTATCAGAAAAAATTAAGTTTTCAAAAAGAGGTCAACCATAAACAAGAATTGGATGTGCTCGAAAATGAAAAGAAATTATCCATTTCAAACGCTCTGATTCAGGGAGAAGAAATTGAGAGAAAAAGAATTGCCAGAGATTTACATGACGGGTTGGGCAGTATGCTTTCCGGTTTAAAAATGCATCTGAATCTGGCTGACCGCGAGAATAAAGAAAACAATCCGAATATCAACGAAATGCTTAACGATTCTATTAAAGAACTTCGAAATATTTCGCAGAATTTAATGCCGGAAAGTTTAATGAAATTAGGTTTAGAACATGCATTAAAAGATTTATGCGCATCTTATTCTAATTCAGAAACGGTGATTGAATTACAGTATTTGATAAAAAAAACCAGTGTACCTGAACATTTTAAAGTAACGATTTTTCGAATTATTCAGGAACTTTTGAATAATTCATTAAAATATGCAAAAGCCACACAAATTTTAGTTTCCTGTTCGCAAAATAAAGATGTTTATTTTATTACAGTTGAAGATAACGGAATTGGGTTTAATGTTGAACATGCGCAGAAACGTGAAGGAATGGGACTGCGAAATATAAAAAACCGTGTTGCATTTTTGAATGGGAAATTAGAAATTGATTCTGTTATCAATAAAGGAACTTCAACTTATATAGAGCTGAAGGTTTAATTAGAGTTTAAAAAATATGATATATAAAACAGTAATTGTAGACGATCATCCGATTGTAATTTCAGGAATCGCAGGTTTGTTGTCTGATTTGGAAAACATCAAAATCGTGGAAAAATTTGGATCGGGCTTAGCGCTTTTAGATTATATAGAAGATAATACAGTAGATTTGATTTTGATGGATATTTTTCTTCCCGTAATCAATGGGGTTGATTTGTGTAAAACAATCAAACAGAAGCATCCTAAAATTGTCATTATAGGGATGAGCAGTCAGTCTGAAAGAAGTTTGGTTATGCAGTTCATTCAGAATGGAGGAAATGGATATATTCTTAAAAATGCCTCTTTCGATGAATTCAAAAATTGTATCTATAAAGCCATTGGCGGTGAAATCGTTTTTAGCGAAGAAGTAAAAACAATCATAAGTCAGCCTTTGTCTGAAGAATTAGAACGTATTCCGGCTTTGAGTCGCAGGGAACGTGATATTGCATTATTGCTTTCGCAGGGAAAATCGACTCAGGAAATTGCAGATGATTTGTTTTTGAGTTTTCTAACAGTCCAGACGCACCGTCGAAATATTCTTCAGAAATATAAAATGAAAAATGTGGCAGAATTAATCGCTTTTCTGCTTAAAAATAATATGCTGAATTGAGACAGAAGAGCCGTAAAAATGTCAAAATGGCATTTTGTTAAATTGGTTCACAATTTGATGTTTGTTTTGTAACTTTAATTTTCAATCAAAAAAAACAAAAAAAAATGGGATCAGGATACCTAATTATTGCTGGAGCTATCATGTTATTCAGCTGGCTGGTAAGCTCTCAGCTAAAAAGTAAATTTGAATTATACTCGAAATTACAGTTAAGAAATGGAATGAGCGGAAGAGAAATCGCTGAAAAAATGCTTGCCGATAACGGAATTACAGATGTTCGTGTGATTTCGACTCCGGGTCAGTTAACAGATCATTATAATCCTTCAGATAAAACAGTAAACTTAAGTGAAGCGGTTTATAATCATCGAAATGCTGCCGCGGCGGCAGTTGCAGCACACGAATGCGGTCACGCAGTACAGCACGCAATTGGTTACGAGTGGCTAACTATGCGTTCTAAATTAGTGCCAATTGTAAGTGTAGCATCGAATTATGTACAATGGATTTTACTTGCCGGAATCTTAATGATCAAAGCCTTTCCGGGGTTGTTGTTAATTGGAATTATCATTTTTGCAGCAACAACTTTATTTTCTATCATTACACTTCCGGTAGAATATGATGCAAGTAACAGAGCTTTAGCATGGCTTGAAAACAAACATATGCTAACTCAGGAAGAACAAGCTGGTGCAAAAGATGCTTTAAAATGGGCTGCCAGAACTTATGTAGTGGCAGCAATTGGATCTATAGCAACGTTGTTGTACTATATCTCGATTTACGCAGGCAATAGAAGGAACTAAATAAATTTAATTTTCAATATCATAAAATTCCAAATTCCAATTTTGTTGGGTTTGGAATTTTTCTTTTTTACTCTTTTCGTTCCCGTGGTTGAAACCACGGGTTATGTTTTTGGAATTTGGGTTTTAGAAAATTGAAATTTCTTTTTTTCTAAAGCTGAATTTGCCTGTCAATTTGCTGATCTAGAGAAATAAAAGTTTCGGTTCTTGAAACACCTTCAATAGCTTGAATTTTGGTGTTTAAAAGCTGCATTAAATGTTCGTTATCACGACAAATAATTTTAATTAAAACCGACCAGTTTCCGGTAGTATAATGACATTCTAAAACTTCGGGGATTTTTCTTAGTTCTTTTACTGCTTCAGAATTTCTGGAGGCTTTGTCCAGATAAACTCCAACAAAAGCCATGGTGTTGTAACCTAAAACTTTTGGGTTTACTGTAAATTTTGATCCGGAAATAACGCCTGATTGCTCCAGTTTTTTTAATCGCTGATGAATTGCAGCACCGGAAATTCCGATTTTATTGGCAATTTGCAGAATTGGCTTTCTGGCATCATCCATTAAGTAACGGAGAATCTCTTTGTCGATTCCGTCAATTTCAATTAAGAGGGAGTTGATTTTCATAACTTACAATTTGAAACTATTTTTTGTGATTTGGGTTTGGAATAGAAATCAAATGTAGTTAAAATGAAGGAAGAATAAAATTCTTCTAATGGAAATTCCAAATTTCAAAAACATAGCCCGTGGTTTCAGCCACGGGAAACCAACGGAGATCAGGAATTGGTTAAAAAAGAAAAATTCCAAATCCCAATTGATTAAGTTGGAATTTGGAATTTAAATATTTTTCTCTTGGTCAGGTTTATTTTCCTTTGTTTGCTTCTGCAACGTATTTTTCAAGTGCCATTGTCATAGAAGGCGTTTCGGGAGTTGGAGCAAGAATATCAATTCTTAAACCATGGTCTAAAGCCTCTTTCTGAGTGGTGCTTCCAAATACAGCAATTCGAGTATCATTTTGTTTAAAATCCGGGAAATTCTTAAACAATGACTTGATTCCGGTTGGACTGAAGAAAGCTAAAACGTCATAATAAACGTCTGCTAAATCAGATAAATCACTCATTACAGTTCTGTAGAATATAGCTTGTGCCCAATCTACTTTTAGACTGTTTAATGTTACAGGTGCATCTGCATTTAACTGGTCAGATGCTGGAAGCAAAAACTTTTCGTCTTTGTACTTCTTAATTAGCGGAGATAAATCTGCAAAATCTTTTGCTCCAACGTAAATTTTACGTTTTCTGTACACAACATACTTTTGAAGGTAGAAAGCGACAGCCTCAGATTGACAAAAATACTTCAATCCTTCTGGAACTTTGTAACGCATTTCATCAGCAACTCTAAAAAAATGATCTACAGCATTTCTACTTGTTAAAATGATCGCAGTGTAATGATTAAGATCGATTTTTTGTAATCGAATCTCTTTTGCGCTAACCCCTTCCACATGAATAAATGGTCTGAAATCAATTTTTATTTTGTGTTTTTGTTGGAGCTCAAAGTAAGGAGAATTCTCCACTTTAGGTTCAGGCTGTGACACCAAAATTGTTTTCACTTTCATATTATAAACATTTTCTAAGCACTCCCTTTTGTTATCCAATAATAAAGAAAATAATAAGGGGCTATTTCAAGAGCGCAAAGATACAAAATAAAATAAAATAACTTGCCGATTATTACGTTTTGATATGTTTTAATTGAAATAAAGTAAGAGTATACGCTAATACACAGCGAAATACCAATGATTCCAAGCGGTATAATTTGCGGAATATTATTGTAATAGAACAAAATAGCGTTAATTGGAAGGATTAAAACGCCGATATAAGTCCTGTAAGTTACTTTTTGTAAGTTAAAAAGCTCTACAAAATCATCAATATTAAAGGAAGTGGCTACAATTTTCTCGATTAAATATTTTCCTAAAATGAAATAAAGAAGGAAAGTGGCAATCTGAATAAACAAAATCCAGTCGGTTTTAGAAGCATATCCAAAAATGTTCATCGTAAGCTGAATGAAAAATGCGTACGAGACAATCTGTACAAAAAACAAACCAACTGTAAAACTGCTTTTCATGTGACTGTTGTCACGATAAATCTTAGCATATTTATCAGAAAAAATAAGTTTACTAAATTCACTGAATCTAGTTTCGTAAGCCGATTTTGTCATGGCAACAACAGCAAAGGTCAGCACAAATAAAAGTGTTGCCCAGTCTTTGTTTTCCAGAATTCGAGGATGAAGTTGTTCAATCATAGCGTTACAAAATTAGTAATTTTTTGATGCAATACTTTTATTATATATTTATTATGAATCAAATGCTATAAAAAGTTTACTTTTGCCGTGAAATTACCCAGAAAAAATGAATGATAGTATTGTCATAATTCCCACATACAACGAAATCGAGAACATAGAAAGTATAGTAAGAGCTGTACTTTCACAGCATAAAGCTTTTCATTTACTGATTATCGATGATAATTCTCCCGATTATACAGCAAAAAAAGTAATTGCTTTACAGGAAGAATTTCCGGATAAACTTTTTTTAGAACAAAGAACTAAAAAATCCGGTTTAGGAACCGCTTATGTTCACGGGTTTAAATGGGCATTGGAAAGAGAGTATCAATTCATTTTTGAAATGGACGCCGATTTTTCTCACAATCCTAATGATCTTGAAAAGCTGTATGATGCCTGCCATTTTGGTGGAGCAGATTTAGCAATTGGTTCTCGTTATGTAAAAGGGGTAAATGTGGTGAACTGGCCTTTAAGCCGCGTTTTGATGTCGTACTTTGCTTCGGTTTATGTAAAATTTATTACCGGAATGAAGATTCACGACGCTACAGCCGGTTTTGTGTGTTACAAAAGAGAAGTTCTGGAGAAAATCAATCTGAATAAAATAAAATTTGTGGGGTATGCGTTTCAAATTGAAATGAAATACAGAACATACTGCGCTAAATTTCAAATCACAGAAGTTCCTATTATTTTTACAGACAGAACAAAAGGAGTTTCTAAAATGAGTAATGCCATTATTAAAGAAGCAATACTTGGAGTAATTTCGCTAAGATTAAGAAAATTAGTCAATTCATTATAAACCAACCACGATGAATAGGATTTTAATAAAAAATGCCAAAATTGTAAACGAAGGGACAATTTTTGAAGGTGATGTTTTAATTGAAAACGATCTGATTGTTGAAATTGCGGACAGCATTTCATTAAAAACATCAGATTGTATTGTTGTAGATGCCGAAGGTAATTATTTAATGCCGGGAGCAATAGACGATCAGGTACATTTCAGAGAACCGGGATTAACGCATAAAGGAGATATTGAGTCTGAATCCCGAGCTGCTGTTGCAGGGGGAATTACTTCTTTCATTGAACAGCCCAATACGGTTCCCAATGCAGTTACTCAGGAAATATTAGAAGATAAATATCAGATAGCTTCTCAAAAATCATTTGCGAATTATTCGTTTATGATGGGAGCAACAAATGATAATTTGGAAGAAGTTTTAAAAACCAATCCAAAAAATGTTGCCGGAATTAAAATTTTCTTAGGCTCTTCAACAGGAAATATGCTGGTAGATAATGAAGCAGTTTTAGAAAAGATTTTTTCAAGCACTCCAATGTTAATTGCAGTTCACTGTGAAGATGAAACGACTATCAAGAATAACCTTGCAGCATTTAAAGAACAATATGGAGATGACGTTCCTGTAACGGCTCACAATTTGATCAGAAGTGCTGAAGCTTGTTATATTTCTTCTTCAAAAGCGGTGGCTTTAGCTAAAAGAACCGGAGCGAGATTGCATATTTTTCACCTTTCAACAGCGAAAGAAATGGAATTATTTACCAATAAAATTCCGTTAGAAGAGAAAAAAATTACCGCTGAGGTTTGTGTGCATCATCTTTGGTTTACAGATGAAGATTATAAAACAAAAGGAAATTTCATCAAATGGAATCCTGCAGTTAAAACAGCCGATGATCGTGCAGAACTTTGGAAAGCTTTAAATGATGGAAGAATCGATGTTATTGCAACAGATCATGCTCCTCATACAAAAGAAGAAAAAATGCAGTCTTACTTAAATGCGCCTTCTGGAGGTCCGTTGGTACAGCATGCGGTTGTGGCCATGTTTGAAGCACATCATCAGGGGAAAATCAGCGTGGAGAAAATCGTGGAGAAAATGTGCCATAATCCGGCTAAACTTTTTAAAATCGAAAAAAGAGGGTTTATCAAAGAAGGATATTATGCCGATTTAGTAATCGTAAATCCAAGTTTGCCGTGGAATGTAAAATCAGAAAACATTCTTTATAAATGTGGATGGTCTCCTTTTGAAGGATATACTTTTAAATCCAGAATTACGCATACTTTTGTAAACGGAGAATTGGTGTATAATAATTTTAAAGTAAAAGATACCAGAGCCGGAAAAAGATTATTGTTTGACAGATAAAAAACAACTATGAAGAATTTTATAGTAATAGTATTGGTTTTATTTCTTTCTGTAAGCTGCAAGAAAGAGCTCGTAAAAGAGCCTGCAAAACTTATTGAGAAAGAAAAGATGATTGATATTATGTATGATTTATCGCTTTTGGAAGCTATGCGTTATCAAAAGCCCTTGTCTTTAGATTCGGTAGAGAGCGATCCAACAAAGTTTATTTTGAAGAAATACAAAGTAGACAGTCTTCAGTTTGCTCAGAATAACATGTACTATGCTTCAGATTATGAAAAGTATAGTGATATGTTTGCTGAAGTGAATAAAAGAATAGCGGTAAATCAAAGAGCAGCAGATTCCCTGGCTAAAATTGATGAGAAAAAAGCAGCTAAAGCAAATAAGAATAAGCCAAAAGAATTGAAAAAAGAAGATTCAATTCGAAAAACGGTTCCGAAAATTAATCTTGATTCCATTAAAATGGAGCAAAGAAAACACAGAAGACAGATTAAATAAAACTGTTTTTAATATAATAATGAACATCAGTAAAAACCGTTCTCAGAGCGGTTTTTATTTTTTCGTTAGAATACAAATTTTTAGAATAAGAAGCTTTTGCAGTTGCTTTGGTAATACTTCTTTTTTTGAAAAATAAAGTTGAAAATATTCCATCCAAAATCCATAAAGTATTCATGAAAAATGGTTTAGCATGAATATGAGGTCTTTTTACTTTTAAAGTATCAGCAACAGTATCCAGAATATCTTTGAAAACTATATTATCTGCAATTAAAGTAAAGCGTTCGTTTACGATGTCACTTTTCATTAATTTAAAAGTTATTGCGGCAACATCATCAACAGTAATGAAACCAGTGCTTCCAAGAGTATAAAACGAAAGGCCTTTTGCTACTTTTTGATAAATCTCACTACTTCCTTGTTCAAAAACATGCATCATTTTTGGCGGGCCTAAAATAACACCCGGATTTACAATAATAACATTCAAGCCTTCTTGCTGTGCGCGCCAAACTTCCATTTCAGCTCCGTATTTAGAGATGGCGTAATCGCTGTGCGGTTTTTCGGGATTCCAGTCTGTTTCTTCTGTAATGTGTGTTTCGTGGGGCGCAATATCACCTAAAGCGGCAATGGAGCTTATAAAACAGAATTTTTCTATTTCCTTGGCTATAGAAAAATTGACCATGTTTGCAGTTCCTTCAATATTGGTTTTTCTAAGGTTTTCTTCGTCTTTTGGGTCAAACGAAATCAAAGCGGCGCAATGGTAAACTTGTGTAATGTCGATAAAAGCGGTTTCAAGTGAAGGAACGTCCAGAATATCGGCTTCAAGCCAATTAATCTTTTCAAACAAATCTGTTTTTTTATAAAAATCAAAAACCGATTTGGTTTTCGCGATGTTGTTTTGACTTCTGTAAATTGCCCGAACATTTTCTCCATTTTCAATTAAATGAAGTAATAAATGCGCGCCGACTAAACCAGTTCCTCCAGTTACTAATACCATTTTGTAAAGATAAGTTTTTGCTTTTAAGGTGCAAAGTTACAGAGATACAAAGTTGCAAAGGTTTTTTTGGACTTTGCCACAAAGGCGTTAAGGCGCAAAGTTTTTTATTTTACATGATACTTTCATAGTAAAAGAACAAATACTTTATGCTTTAGTGTCTTCGTGGCAGACTTTTTTGCCATTACCATTGACATTGATTACATTTGCGCAAATTATTTTAAAAAATGAAGAATCTAGTTGAAGAATTAAAATGGCGCGGGTTATATCATGATAGTATGCCTGGAACGGAAGAACAATTACTAAAAGAAGCTACCTCTGCGTATATCGGTTTTGATCCAACGGCAGATTCACTGCATATTGGAAGTATGGTTCAGATTATTTTATTGGTTCACTTAAAGAATTTTGGTCACAGACCGATTGCCTTAGTAGGTGGAGCAACTGGAATGATTGGAGATCCTTCTGGTAAATCTGATGAAAGAAACTTGCTTGATGAAGAAGCTTTAGCTAAAAACGTGGCCGGAATCAAAAGTGTCTTGTCTCGTTTCTTAGATTTTAATTCAACCGAAGCAAATGCACCAGTAATGGTAAATAACTACGATTGGATGAAAGAATTCTCTTTTATCGATTTTGCACGTGAAGTTGGAAAACGTATCACTGTAAATTATATGATGGCTAAGGATTCTGTAAAAAAGAGATTTAGCGGAGAAGGCGAGGGAATGTCTTTTACGGAGTTTACATATCAGTTAATTCAGGGTTACGATTTTTATCATTTATATAAAAACAACAATTGCGTCCTGCAAATGGGAGGTTCTGATCAATGGGGTAATATTACCACAGGAACAGAATTAGTACGCAGAATGGGAGGTGAGAATGCTAAAGCTTATGCTTTGACAACGCCTTTGATTACAAAAGCAGACGGTTCTAAATTCGGAAAATCTGAAGGAGGAAATGTTTGGTTGGATGCAGATAAAACTTCTGTATACAAATTCTACCAGTTTTGGGTAAATGCAACAGATGTTGATGCAGAGAAATATATCAAAATCTTTACTTTCTTGGATAAAGATACTATTGATGCATTAATTGCTGAACATCAAACAGCGCCGCATTTAAGAGTTTTACAAAAGAAACTGGCTGAAGAAATTACTGTTTTTGTTCACAACAGAGAGGAATTAGAAAAAGCAATTCAGGCATCCAATATATTATTCGGAAATTCAACAGCTGAAGATTTGAAGAAACTGGATGAAGCAACATTCTTAGAAGTTTTTGACGGAGTTCCACAAGCTGAAATCGCAAAAGCAGATTTAGAAAACGGATTGGATATTATTACTGTTTTAAACGAAAAAACAGGTTTCTTTAAATCTAACGGAGAAGCAAGAAGAGCTTTGACAGCAAATTCTATTTCGGTAAACAGAGAAAAAATAAAAGAAGATTTTACTTTGACAACAAACGATTTAATCAACAATCAGTTTGTGTTATTGCAAAGTGGAAAGAAAAACTATTTTGTGATTAGAGTGGTTTAACTTTTTAATTGATTTCAAAACCAATTAAAATTTTTAAAGCACCATCAAATTACAACCACGAATATCAGAATTATCAAAACGTCCCAATACCTCGAAAGAGTTGTTGGGATATTTTTTGCCTAAATCCTGGGTTGCAATGAATGAACAGGAATTAATATTGGCTAAATCAATAACATTGATTCCGCCGGTTTTTCCATTATCTACATATTTAAGTGCATCTTCAGGATCACGAACCAAAATATTCATCCAGGACGGACATTCAAAAATACCTTCTCCTAAAGAATATGCCTGTGCCAAAAGTTCGGTCATTCCGTATTCCGAATGAATAGAAGAAACGCCAAAACCTTTACATAAGATTTCATGTAATTCTTCACGAATCATTTCTTTGCGTTTTCCTTTCATTCCTCCAGTTTCCATAATGATGGTATTCTGAAGGTTGAATTGGTGCTTTTCGATTAAATCTAACAAAGCATAAGTAACTCCAATTAAGATTACATTTTGTCCTGCTTCATCCAATTCTGTTAACTTTTTGATTAAGTCATCGTGATTGTGCAGATAAAATCCGCTTTCAGGCTGATTCGAGAGCTTTATCAGGTCTTCTACCATATAAATTAACGAAGAACCTTCACGCTCCAAATAAGATGGTAAAAGGGCTAAAACAACGTAATCTTCAATGTTGCCATAAAACTGAGAAAATCCTTTGCGGTAACTTTCCTCATATAGGGAAACATCGGTCACTAAATGCCGGCTTGTAATCATTCCGGTTGTACCACTACTGGTAAAAGTAACTTGGGCAGGATCGTTATTCGAAACTACATCGTGGCTCTTAAAAAACTGAATGGGTAAAAAAGGAATTTGCTGTAATGATTTTACCTGCTGTGGATTTACTTTTAGAAAATCACAAAAATCACGATACACTTTGTTATTCTCGTGCTGAAAACGAAACACTTTTAATGCTATTTTTTCAAATTGTTTCTGACTCGAAATGGTAAAGATATCGTTGGCTGTAATCAAAACTTTTTTTTTGCAAAGATATTGTTTTTAGTGTTCAGTGTTTAGTTTTTTAGTGTTCAGTTTATGTCAAGATTTACACGTTACAATGATACTGATTACTAAAATGCTGAATACTGTAAACTAAAAAAAGCTCTAAAGAGCTTTTTTATATTATCGTATAATGAGTTTTCGAGTTGTAGATGCGTTTTGCTCGCTAATTTTTATAATGTAAACTCCCGGAGGCAAATCCGAAACATTGAGTTCTTTAGATACCAAATGAGCCTGCAATACTTTTTTTCCTAAGATGTCAAACACAATAATTTCCTTTTCTAAATCGTTTTTAGAAGAGATATACACTTTTCCATTTGTAACAGGGTTAGGGTACAAGCTGAGACCCTCAATAGATGTAGATTCCTGAGGTTTTGGTAATTGCTTGCTGTCTTGCGCTGAAACGCTTACAGTAAAGAAAAATGCCAATAAGAAAGTAATATAAAAGTAGTTTTTTGCCATCGCGTGTATTTGGATATCGTAAATATACAAAAAAAATTACAAAAAGTACGCCAAAAAAAAATATCCTGAAATTTAGGATATTTTTTAACATTTTGTGCTCGAAGTTATTACTAGAGCAAAAGTATATTTTCAGAGTAAAATATACTAAAAATGAAAAAGCTGTCTGAAAACATTTTCAGACAGCTTTTTTTATTTTGGTATTGAACTTTTAATTATTTAGTCCAGTTAGCCCATGTTGGCAAATCAGCACCAGCACCAGCACCAGTTGCACCAGTAGTTGTTCCAGCTAATTTAGGACCAGCTAAGTTAGTGATAGAAGCTCCGAAAGTGTAGTTTGTGATAGTAAAGTTACCAGCAGCTAAGTTAGCAGTTACACCAGCATCTGTAGATAATTTTACAAGATCTGCAGGCATTCCGTTAGCAACGTATAAGTTTGTGTAAGTTTGTTTTCCACCACCTTCTTTGTAGTTGATAGCTTTTTCGTCAGCTAAGAAAGAAGCACCACCTTTAACGATAGAGATGTTGTTGATTTTAGCATTTGTCATTGGAACAGCTCCACTAGGATCTTTAGCGTTAGTAGATCCTTCAACACCAGCTTTAGTAACACCGCTAATGTAAACATTTGTAGCAGTACCTTGCCATCCGTCAGCGAAATCTAATGAATCATCATAAGAGTTGATCATTACTAAGTTAGTAGCGTTTACAGCTCCTCCGAAGAACTCAATTGCATCATCACCACTTTCGAAAGTGTAGATATCAGATACTACAGTTCCAGAACCAACTCCGAAGAAAGAAACTCCATTGTATTCTTTTTCAGCAGTATATTTAGAACCTGTGTAAGAAATTTTCAAGAAGTTAATGTTTCCAGAAGAATCTGTGTTGTCATTACCTCCGTAGCTTAAACCACCTACTTCAGAAGTACCATTGTCTCCAGTGTTTACTTTACCGTTACCAGCAATGATTAATCCACCCCAGTCACTTTGAGCAGGAGTTGCTTTTCCAGAAGTCATAACAACTGGTTTAGCAGCAGTACCATTGATGTTGATTTTAGCGTTTCTTTCTACAGCGATATATAAAGAAGTTGCTTCTGCAGTAGCAGAACTTTTGATTACGGTTCCGGCAGGAATTACTAAAGTAGCTCCACCTTTAACGATTAAACCTCCAGTTAAAGTATAAGTTTGAGTAGGGTCTAAAGTTACTGTACCGTCTTTAATTTCTCCTTTTAAATCGTCAACTTTTAAAACAAAAGAACTGTTGTTCGTGTTTTTGTTATCATCAGAACTACAGCTTGTTAAAGCAAGTCCTAATATTGCAGCCATTGCAAATAAACTTTTTTTCATTTTTGTTGTGTTTAATTGTTTTATTTATTTGAGGCAAAGTAAACAAACGTATGTTTTTGCTGAGTTAAGACGATATTAACAATCTATTAAGTATATCGAGACAAAAATGCATTGTCTTAATGTAAAATTTACATTGCCTTTTTGGATAAAAAAAAGGTGACTAGTTTGAACTAATCACCTTTTGTAATTTATTGAAAATCTTTATTTTAGAAAGTATAGTTTAAAGTAAGTCTAAGATCTGAACCTGCTTTGTATGATGTAACTGTGATGTCACCAACAGATTCTTTTCCTGGTACTTTTCCTTGTTCTTGTACACGCTTGAAAGTTGGGTTCAGGATGTTGTTATAAATAAGTCCCAGCTTTAAGCTTTTAGTCAAACTTGTATTAACGATAAAGTCTAATTTGTTTACTGCTTTATCAACCATGTTTCCAACTCTTGAAGTTCCGATTACGGCAAGTTTGTCTGAAAAATAAGAGTAAGATACTGTTGCTGAAATATCTTTATTTTCTGAGAATTCATTTAAGAAAGATAAGTTCGCATTTGCAAGGAAATTAGAAGCTCCTGTTAATTTACTTTCTGTAAATGTAAAGTTTGCTCCAAAATCATTTTCATTATTTACTTTATCGTTACTTAAATCCTGGTTTGTATATAAATAAGATCCGTTTGCATCAAAAGAAAGTTTTGTTTTTAGATTATCATTTTTTTCAATCTCAAAAAGATCTTTTCTAAATTCTACTTCAACTCCTGCTACTGTTCCTTTATCACCAGTATTTGCATAAGAGATATCGTTAGAAGAAGAGTTAAGGAACATTTCGTTGATTGGATTTTGGATAATTTTTCCAAATGCAGTTACAGAAATTAACTCTCCTGCTTTAGGGAAAAATTCCCATCCTAAATCGAAGTTATAATTTGTTGAAGCATATAAATTCGGGTTTCCTTCGTATGCTTGTGCAACATCTTCGTAAATAATTGGCACTTTTTCTTTAAACTGAGGAAGTGTATAGGTTTTACTAGCTGAGAATTTCAAATTCTGTTTGTCGTTCAGGGTATATTTTGAAATTAAGCTTGGTAAAATGTTGAACTTTGAATCATTAGAATTATCGCCTCCGGGAACTGTTGTCGTGATATAGAAAACATTCTGAGTTACTTGTTCTAATCTCGCACCTAATATTACACTCAGTCTTTCAGTTAAAGCATATTGAACATTTAGGAATGCAGCATTAATATCTAAATTACCAGTATACAATTGGTGGATTCTGTTAGAGTAAGATGAACCCCAATGAGCAGGATCTAAATAGTTGTCTACATGATGTATGTCTTCTTTCGGGAATGAGATTGTAGTTCTGTCAGGGAAGAATGAATATTGTTCCATGTCGTAATCTACATCTTTGAATTTTCCGGAATACCCAACAGTTAATTTTCCTTTGTAAGTATCATCACTTCCTTTTTTGAAATTATAAGAAAGAGCAATATTTGCAGCAATCTCATTTTCTTTTAAGTCCTGAAAAAATCGGTGATTGTTGATGTTTGAATTGGTAAAAAACGTATAGTCAATACCATTAGGAGCATATACAAAAGAGTTTTGCATACGATCCGGAATTGCGCTGTTAGACATACTGTATCCTACACCCCAGTTTAAATTCCACTGATCGTTGAACTTGTTTTTTCCTGTTAATTGGTTTACAATTAATTGCGTTCTTTCAAAAGTTCCACGTTTAATAAAACCTGTAATTTGCTGCATAGCGTCTCCACCACCGTCAAAATTTTGGTTGGTACCTTCGTACTCACTATAATCCTGATCACTTGAATTTAAGAATAAAGAAGTAAAGAAGATTGAGTTTTTGTTGTTGATTTTGTAATCAGCTGTACCCATAACAGTTGTTGTAGTACTGTGTTTGTAAGCTGTTCTGTAAAAGTCAGAAAAGATATCTCCGTCAGAAGTGATTCCTCCTCTGCTGTAACCTTCAGTAAATTTGTTTCTAGCGCTGAAAGATCCTGTGATAAATGTACCAATCGAACTTTCGTCATTGATATTAAATTTCTTTCCTCCGGATAGCGTATAAAAAGCATTTAATGTGTTTTTACTTGATTGTCTGTCCCAGCTTGTAGAATAGCTATATGGTTGAAGAGGATTACTTGGAACTCCAACTTTTTTAAATCCCATATAAGTAGGTCCGTCTTGTAGGTAAAAATTATCTTGCGCTAAAACATTTGTATTGGCACCTGTTCCAATAGAGAAAGAAATAAAAGGTTTTCCGCTGAATTTTTTTGCGCTGATGTCAATATTTGCACCACCAAAATCGGCATAATTTTGAGCCTCAAAAGTTTTACTAATTCCAATATTGTCTACAATGTTAGTAGAAAAAATATCCAAAAGAATGTTTTTATTAGCCGGAGTATTTGATGGTAACGGAAGACCATTTAAAGTAGTAACATTATAACGGTCACCTAAACCTCTTACGAAAACATTTCCGGAATCATCTTGTTTAGAAACACCACTAACTTTTGCTACAGCATTTGCAACATCGTTAACTCCTTTTCTTGAAATTTCTTCGGCACCAATAGCAGCTTTAAAAGAAACTGCGTTTTTTTGATCTAATAATAATGCTGATTCTTTTTGCTTGTTTACCGGTGCAGCCTGTATCACTACATCTTTAAGTGTATAACTTCCAGAAGAAAGAGCCTGATTTACCACTACAGTTTCGCTTCCTTTAACAGCAACTGGAGTTTCTACAGATTCGTATCCTAAAAAACTAAATACAAGAGTATAATTCCCTGGATTTACGCTCAAAGAATATTTTCCGTCAACGTCGGTATTTACGCTAATATTTGTACCTTTAATTAAAACATTAGCAAATGGTAACGGATCATTGTTCATATCCTTGTCGGTTAGAACTCCAGAAATCGTACCTTTGTTTTGCGCGATCGAAATCGTGCAGATAAATAATGCGATAAATAGAAATCTTAAATTGAATTTCATTGTTCAGTGTTGTGTTAATTTATTTTGGTGCAAAGAAAGAACCGCACCGTGAAGTCGATGTTATCAACTTGTTATGTTTTTGTGTGCTAAAGATTATCAAATTGTTACCAGATTAAATTACCGTTAACACCAATTTTTAAAGGTTCTTTTGTTAGTATATTTACCCCGTGAAATAAAAAACATCGGATAAATAATTAAAAAGATTTGATGTAAAAATCTCAATTTTTGCTATTTATGAAAAAAACACAAACTAAGATTTTATTAGTTGACGACGAACCAGATATCTTAGAAATCGTTGGCTATAACCTTGCTCAGGAAGGCTATCAAATTGTTACTGCTTCTAATGGAAAAGATGCTATAGCTAAAGCTCAGAAAGAATTGCCGGAATTAATTATTATGGACGTGATGATGGCAGAAATGGACGGAATGGAGGCATGCGAGCACATCAGAAAAATTCCTGAACTAAATAATGTTATCATAACATTCCTTACGGCAAGAAGTGAAGATTATTCTCAAGTAGCTGGTTTTGATGCTGGTGCTGATGACTATATTACAAAGCCAATTAAACCAAAATTATTGGTCTCTAAAGTAAAGGCGTTGTTAAGAAGGTTAAAAGAACAAGAAGTCGTTACAGACACATTAAATGTAGGCGGAATCGAGATTAACCGTGAAGAGTACAAAATCATAAAAGGCAATGTAGAAATTGCTTTACCAAGAAAAGAATTCGAATTATTTTATCTATTGGCTTCAAAACCGGGAAAAGTTTTCAAAAGAGACGAAATTCTGGATAAAGTTTGGGGTAACGAAGTAGTGGTTGGAGGAAGAACAATCGATGTTCACATTAGAAAACTGCGTGAGAAAATAGGGGAAGATCTTTTTAAAACCATAAAAGGAGTTGGTTATAAATTTGAAGTTTAAGTTTTTAAGACGCTAAGATTCTGAAGTGCTAAGTTGCTAACACTCTTTGGGATTTTGGTAAAGATTTAAATCCATTCAAATTCTTTGAAAAATATTCAATACATTTAAACCATATAAGAATTGAAGTTCTATAATCTTCATTTTCTTATATGGTTTTTGATTTACTCAAAAAAAAAACAGCTAAAAACAAAACTTAATTTTCTTAATATCTTAATGGTTCAATTTTTCAATGAAAATTAATTTTAAAAAAACATACAAGTTTGCCATAAAATCGGCATTATATATAAGTCTCTTTACTACTGCTTTTGTACTGATGTTAATGTCTTTATTTTATAAAAATCAGTTACAGCATCAGGTTGCATTTGGAATAATTTTCATTATTGTCATCTATATTTTCTCATTTTTGGTTTTACAATATCGTGTTGAGCGTTTTATTTATAGAAGAGTAAAGAAAATCTACGATGAGGTTTCGTTATTAGAATCTACCACTTTGATCAATCAGCCAATTAATACGGATATGGAGACGCTTTCGCGCGAAGTGAAAAAGTTTGCAACCGATAAAAAGCTTGAAATTGAAATGCTTGAAATTCGTGAACAATACAGAAGAGAGTTTTTAGGAAATGTTTCGCACGAATTGAAAACGCCTTTATTTACTGTTCAAGGTTATGTTTCGACTTTGCTTGATGGTGCAATGGACGATAAAAATATCAGAAAAAAATATTTAAAACGCGCCGAAAAAGGAGTAGAGCGTTTGATCTATATCGTCGAAGATTTAGATATGATTACCAAATTGGAATCTGGTGATTTAAACTTAAATATGACCGATTTTGATATTGTAGAATTAATCCAGAATGTTTTCGATTTGTTGGAGATGAAAGCTGATAAAAAGAAAATCAAACTGGCTTTTGAAAGCAAGAATGTACAATCTGTTATTATTCGCGGTGATAAAGACAGAATCCAGCAGGTTTTAGAAAATCTGATTGTCAATTCTATTAAATATGGAAAAGAAGGCGGTTTGACGGAAGTTGGCGTTGTGAACTTAACGAAGAAAAAAGTCTTAATTCGTATTAGTGATAACGGAGAAGGTGTTGAAAAACAAAACATTCCAAGACTTTTTGAACGTTTCTATCGCGTTGACAAAAGCGGAACGCGTTCTGAAGGAGGTTCCGGTTTAGGTTTGGCGATCGTAAAGCACATTATTGAAGCGCACAAAGAGAAGGTTTATGTAGAAAGTGAGTTCGGAATTGGCTCAGAATTCTCTTTTACGCTCGAAAAAGCATTCAAAAACCCAAAAGCTGACGTTAAAAAATCGTAAGTTCATTTTTGCTGAAAGCCCTAAAACAAAGGGTTTTAACAATAAATAAACATATCGATTTAGTCGGTAACATTAAATTTTTATTATAGTAACATCTGGTTAATGATTTCTTAACATAGGTGCTCCATCTTTGCATCCTGAAATTAAGGGAATTACAGAACTAATGATAAAAAGAAACTTATTAGCAGTTTTATTACTGTTAACCTTCGCTGTTAATGCGCAGGAATCAAATAAACAAGAATTAAATAAACAGGATGTAAAAAACGAAGTAATGCGTATTTTAGATTCTATCAACAAAGCCAAACTCCGGGACACTGAATCCGGAGGAGGAATTGAAGAACACTGGTACGACAGAATCTCTTTAAGAGGTTATGCACAAATTCGATACAACGGTCTTTTTTCTACAAATGATAAAGTTTCCTGCGAACAATGTGATAAATCCTGGGGAACAACTTCTACAGCTCCGGATGCCAAAGCAAACAACGGACTTTTTATTCGTCGTGCACGTTTAGTATTTTCAGGACAAGTTCATCCAAATGTATTTTTCTACTTCCAGCCTGATTTTGCCAGTTCACCAAGTACAGGAATTCAGAACTTTGTTCAGATTCGTGATTTGTATTTTGATCTTTCTTTTGATAAGCTACGAGAATATCGTGTTCGTGTTGGGCAAAGTAAAATTCCATACGGATTCGAAAATATGCAATCCAGCTCGCAGCGTTTAACTATGGACCGTGCCGATGCGATAAACAGTTCCATATTAAACGAACGTGATTTGGGAATTTTCTTTTATTGGGCTCCAGCCGAAATAAGAAAACGTTTTGAAATGCTGGTAAAAGACGGTTACAAAGGTTCGGGTGATTTTGGAGTTTTTGCTTTTGGAGTTTACAACGGGCAAATTGCTAATAAACTGGACGGAAACCGAGATCTGAATGTAGTCACTAGAGTTACCTATCCATTCGTAATTGGAAGCCAGATTATCGAACCGGGAATCCAGGCTTATACAGGAAAATGGGCTTTTACCGGAGAAATTTCATCAGGTGTTACGGTAAACGATCCGCAATATGTAAAAGACCAGAGAGTAGGAGCAACATTTGTTTTATATCCAAGACCTTTCGGAATTCAGACAGAATATAATATTGGAAAAGGACCAAGATATAATACCGTAACCAATACAGTTGATGAAACGGATTTAAATGGTGGTTATGTTTTATTAAACTATAAATGGGATATTAAAAAACAACGTATTTATCCTTTCGCTAAATTTCAATATTATGATGGAGGTAAAAAATATGAGAAAGATGCCAGAAGTTATGTTGTAAGAGATTATGAATTTGGTATCGAATGGCAGCCAATCAAAGCGTTTGAGCTGACTGCAGAATATGTGGTGGCAGACAGAACTTTTGAAGACAGTGCACTCCCAATAAACAGACAACAAGGAAATGTGCTAAGATTACAAGCGCAGTTTAACTTCTAAAAGAAGAAAATCTGCATTAATCCGCGTTTTTGCGAAAGCAAATCCGTTTAATCCGTGTTCCAATTTTTGGCACAGATTAAACGGATTTTTTTATGCTTGAGAATTATTTTCGAAAACAGCAAATAACGAATCCCAGTCGATATTATTTTCAAACTGAGACAAGCCTTTAAAAGCCTTTACTTTTGATAGATCTTCAATAGTAAAGTCATCTTGCATTGCATAAGGTACGAGATTTTCTTCCTGAAGTTTTACCGCCAGATATTCCTGTTCGTATTGTCCCGGAGTAGGAATAAAAAAAGCTTTTTTGCCCAATTTAGCCAAATCCATAACAGTGGTATAACCAGAACGACAAAGAACAAATTCACTTTCGTTAAAAGTCTGTTCCAGCTGTTTTGAATTCATGAAATTATAATAGGTAACATTTCCAGCCTGCCATTTTTCCTGAGATTTATCTACAATGCCTTGCACAAAAACTACTTTTCCGGGAAATTTAGCCGCTTCTTTCTGTAGTTTTTCATCTAAGAAAGTACGCTGCGGTTCCGGTCCTGATAATATAATCATCAGATCATATATTTTTGGAGTGTCTTTTTTTCGCATTCGGCTTAGCGGACCAATATATTTTAAATTCAGTTCTTCAGATTTAACATGCCCTAAATCTCCCGTAAGATTTACTTCGTCATTGGTATCAGGAACCCAGCATTCGGTATATTTTTTTATAATTTTTTGATGGCATATACTCGTAAACCAAGTCGTATTTCCTGTCATCACATTTAACTGATGCGTCATAAAAACGGATGGGACTTTTTTACTGAAAACCCCCAATCTGTTATCAGATATGATACCATCAATTCCATGTTTTTTAATCCAGGTATTGACCATTTTTTTCTCATCCAAAATGGCGGTAATCATTTTAGGAAGGTTTTTTATCAGCTTCCATTTAAAGTTTTTTCCATTCTTTGCATATTCGATATGATAAGAAGGAAGTTCTAAAGTCTGTATATAAGGAAATTCTTTTCGCAATAAAGCCAGCGCAACCCCATCTGAGGCAATAATCGGAATGTAATTATTCTCCTGAAGCGCCTTTATAATAGGAATACAACGAGTTGCATGGCCAAGACCCCAATTTAATGGAGCGACTAAAATAGTTTTATTCGCAGAATAATCAATGCTCATTTTTAATGCTTTTTAAAAACGAAGATAAAGAAATATGTTTTGGATGTTATTTCGAGGGTATTACTAAATTATTAACTCTATATTCCCATAAATACTAGGAATTTATAGGGGTGTTTTAAAAATATTTTCATTTCTCCAAATAAGATTATCTCTATGTTAAGTAATTTTCCATTTTTTGAAATGACCTTAATAAGGAAATTTGTAGGTTTAGTTGCAAAATAAGAAAAGAAGCTTTCTAAAAAAAGGATAATTCCTTCTGTCAAGTGAGGGATTTATAACTCTTCTAACCAATAATAGCCCCAGCGGGGTAAAATATTTATAGAATTGGAATAAGACAAATAAAAAAAGCTCCAGCGGAGCGATATATTTAAATTGTGAAAAAAATATGTCGCTCCGCTGGAGCTTTATATTGTAAACCTAATATTGTTTCTATAAATATTATGCTTCTCCGAAGCATACAAAAAAGGAGCTGTTTGAATGCTCCTTTTAAATTTGTAATGTAAGCAAAGCTTAGCAGCTAATTATCTTAGAACCTTAGCATCTTAGTATCTCAGCATCTTAAAAATTAATCCTGAATATACGTTTTATTACCATTTTTGTTAATGTAATATTTACCGCCTCTTGGGCCAGTGTATACTTTTTTACCGTTGTATTCACCGGTAACTTTATCCGGAACAGACGGTGCTTTTTCGTTTGTTTCTTTTAAAGTTTTTGTGGCAGATTTTTTGGCAGCTGTAGCATCTTTCTTTGCGTTATCAGCTTTTGTCGTTGTTTTTTTAGCATCGGCTTTAGCTTTGTCTGCTGTACTTTTAGCTTTGTCAGACGTAGCAGTTGCTTTTTTTGCATCGGCTTTTGCTTTTGCTGCTTCTTTATCGGCAGTTTTTTTTGCTGCATCAGCAGATTCTTTCTTTGCTTTAGATGTTGCTGCTTTGGCATCATCTGCTGCTTTTTTAGATTTTGTGGCTTCTTTTTTGGCGTCAGCCGAAGCTTTGTCTGCACTTGCTTTTGCTTTTTTTGCCGAAGCTTCTGTTTTAGTTTTTGCCGCTTTTGTAGTTGTTTCCTGGGCGTAGAAATTAGCTGAGAAAATAGCTAATAAACAGGTTAATACTAATTTTTTCATGAGGTTATATGTTTAAATTTTCAATTAAAGTTAAACAATTTTTTGTCATCTTTTTCGGAGCGCATTAAAAATATGCACGAAGCTGAATGTTGCCGGTATGAATTGTATTTCCGGTTTCGCTTTTACGTCCGAGATAATTTAAATTAACATCTAAAAAGGATGTAATGTTCTTTTGCAAAAGTAATTTCCAAACCAGATTTGATCCTGCCTGAAGTCCTTCCAGCATTTGAAAACCTACAGAAGAAAATTCATTTCCGTTAAATTTATTTTCATAAAAAGAAAACTCTCCATTTACTGTTACTTTCTTTTCTCCGGCATAAGAAAACGAAGTTCCAATTCGGTTTTGTTTTAAAGTTTCAAAATTGCCTATTTGATTTTTCTTGTTCTGAAGTTCATAAAAGAAATCCAGTTTTGTATTCTTAGAAAACAAGTAACTGATTTTTGGCGCCAATTGCCAGCCATTGATATCATAGTTTTTCTCTTCAAAATCTTCCGAAACTAAATCGGTTTTAATGGTTTTGGTAAAGAAATTAAATAACCAGCTTTTCTGATACAAATGCGTGTATTGAAGTTGATGCGAATAATTACGGACATTTTGTGAGCCAATAGAAAGCAAACTTTTTCCTTTATTGACTAAATAAGAATAGGTGACCGAATGTTTCTGACGTCCGCGATTGTAAAATAAGCTGTTTCTGAAACTTGAATTCAAGCCTAAAATATTTTCTTTAGAAGAATTAAACGGATTCAGTTCCAGTTTTTCACCTTCGCTTTTTACTTTTCTATCCATTATAAAAGAAGTCTGATTGTAGAAATAAGACAACAATTTTTTGAAACCTTTTTCATTCTGCCATTGCAAAGGATTCAAAGTTAAAGACTGTGAAAACTTGTTCTGATTAGTTTTGATGTAAATCTGATTCGGCAAAAAGATTCTCACATATTTGGCCTGATCCTGAAAAACGGCAATTTCAAATTCCTGTAATTCCTGAATTCCGTTTCCATTATAATCATTCCAGGTGTAAACACCTTGTCCTGTCGGAACTTCGACATAAGTGAATTCTTGTTGAGCAATGGTTCCTGAACTGGTTTCATAAGTAGTTCCAATCTGCATTAACTGATTAAAGAATCGATCATTGTATAAAACTCTTGAATTTAAAGATGGTTCATTTTGTCTGGATTGATCTGTGAAATCCAAATTTCGATAACTCGCATAAACTGCCAAATCGGTTGTTTTGTTCTGAATTAATTTAGACTTTAAATAATAGGTTTGCGAATTATTGACATGCTGTAATAATCCGTTTTGTAAACTATCATTTCGTCTTTGTAGAAAACCAACTTCAACAAAGACTTTTGTACTGTCACCTCGTCCCGTAAAAACGCCATATTCTGAAAAACGCTGGCTTAACGTTGAAAACTGATTCGTTATTTTGTCTTTCTCCTGATTATCTTCAAGCTGCATAGTTCCTCCAATCCAGTTTTTACCAAAATGATATTTTGTTCTGGTTTGGTTTCTGATAAATTTTGAAGTTGAAGCCGTTGCATCAGAATTCAAAAAGCTTCCGTTATTCTCAATTGTCCATTTTTTTATTTTGAATAAAGCCGAAGTTGTATGTCTGGAACCCGTATAACTTTCGCTGAAATCTAACTTCTCAAATTGATAAGTAATTAAACCAATGTTTGAAGTTTTCTTTTTAGAAAATAAATTAAAATTAAAACCCGTAACCAAAAGACTCTGATTGCCCAAAAGTGTTCCGGTTAAGTTCCAGTCACGGTTAAATTCTATATTGTATAAACGTTCAATGGACTTGAAATTTTGTTGTACATATTGGTAATTGGCAAAAGCATCTAAACTCCAGCTTCGGGAAAAAAGACGTTTTTTCAGATTGGTTTTAAAAGCGACACCTTCATTATTAGAATCGTCAATATCAGAAAATAAATTCTGATCGTTATTGCTTACAGCCAATTCAAAATCGACCAAAGTTTTCTCGTTCGGATTATATTTTCCTAAGAAAGTCGCAACCTGAAGTTTCATTGGAGCAACAAGCTGTACAATTGGTTCGTAATTGCCCTGAAGAACTCCGTTTACAGGCTCAACATATTGATAAATACGTTCAACCGAATTATTGTTTTGAATGATATAATTTCCCGCATTGGCTCCAACCTGACTAAATCGTACATTGTATAAAACATCTTGCGGATTATTGGAATATTCGTAAACTTCAAACGAATTGATAAGTATTTTTTTATACAAGATTTTATTGTCGGCATATTTATCTTCGTAAGCAGAAGGCGCTTTCATTAGATTGATATCGTCACCGGCTTCACTTAAAATCTGAACTTGTTCCGGTGAAAGATTCTGTTGTAGAGGCTGATTTTTTAAATCATTTTCAGAATACAAATAACCGCCAAAACTCCATTTTTTATTTTCGTGTGTTGCTCCTGCGTAGGTTACGAGACGATTGTAATTTCGTTCAGAATATTGATACTCGACATTAATCCTCATTTCTGAAGTAATCGTGAAAAGCGAAGTAAAGACAATTTCCCCGGCATTATAATCGATAACATAATCGTTGTTTTCACCGCGTTTTAATAAAACGCCGTTTACGTAAACACGTTCAGAACCTGAAATTACGAGAACGTACAATTCACCATTTTGACCTTTTAATTTGTACGGACCCTGATTGCCTTCCTGACCTGTAAAAGTGCTTTTAGCATATTGACCTTTTACAAAAGCTACCGAAGCAAAAACATTGGTTTTGCTTTTTTCGGTATCAAAATCAAAACTTGCCGATAGCCCTTGTACCTTTTTATTGAAACTTAAAAATTGAGTTTTTCTATTTTCTAAAAACACATCGCCGGCGCGAATGTTCCAATCATCACTAAAAAGCTCCATGAAAATATTATCAAACTGATCGAGCTTTTGAGAATAACCGCCATCCTGCAACGGAATATTATTATCCTGAAGCGAAGCACGCAGACTCACTTTATCTGAAATTTTTCCTGTAATCTGTAAATCCAGATTAGAATTTAGAACTGTACTCTGATTATTCCCGATAGTGATTCCTCGAGTAATACTTCCGGAAGTATTTAATCCGTCAAAAGGGGTTACTTTTTTTGTGTTGGCATTATTATCAATTCGGTATAATTTCTCGGTTCCCACATCGCTGTTTACAATTTGTTCCGATTTATAAAGGCTGTATTCTTTGGTTAAGAAATCCGGATATTTGAGGTAATTGACAATTAAAGTGTCGGAAGCTGAGGGAAAGTTTTCCTTTAAAAGTAAAAAGCCTTTTTGGAAATCAATTTTATAGAAAGAAGAATCTATAGGTTCTTTTTTAGTATTTAAAAGCTGAAAGAAACCGGAATTAATGCTGACATTTTCAATCCGAATCGTGTCTTTTGTACTTATTATTTTTTTGGTTTTGTATAACGATTCAGTTTCCTGAGCCTGAACCGCAGAAAACCAAATGAAAACCGTCAAAAACAATAATTTTTTCAACATAATACCTTAACTCTGAAAAGTCAAAAGTAGTATTTATAATTGGGAAAACTGGAAACGTTATTTTGTGTTCTTGACATGAAGGAATAGTTTATTCAGTGAGGTTTCTATCTTTTTTGATTCCTGCTCTGTAACTCATAAAAACAGCAATACCGGATAAAAATGGTCCAATGGATAATCTAAAATCTGAAAATGAAATTTCTTTTAAACTTTCCTTTTGAAGCAAAGGAGCTAAATCAAAGCCAATGAATAATAGAACAAGAATTAAAAAAATAATTACGAATTTTTTTCTAGCTACCATATAATTGTAATTAATAGTATAATTTATCTTTTTACACTTTCACACAAAATCATTAAAATGAGAATCATAATGACACAAAGAAAAACCGAATTGGGATTGGCAAAATTTATGGTCAATCCCATTTCTTTTATTCTCTTCGGTGGAAACATTCTTTTGTCCTTTGGATTATAATAGAAAAGTCCCCAAATCCAATTGTCAGGATCGTGGCTCCAATTGTTTTGCTCTTCTTCAGATGGTTCTTGGTTGTGGTTCATTTTATTTATTATACAAAATCAGTGCATGATTTTCTATCCTCGTTGAGACCCTAGGAAAAACTCCACATAAACATTCAATCATATCTTATTGTTATCAGATTATTTGCTTCTTCCAAAATAAATAATTGTAAATATGGGTACTGCTATTACATATATAATCAAATATATATAATTCTTTTCTAAACCAATAGCCTTAAATATCATATAAGAAAAAAACAATGTGGTAATAATTGCAATTGCAGCTAAAAATAACTGCATTTTTTTATATACATTTTCTCTATTCTCATCTGTAAGCTCCACTGGGTAATTGGCATATTTTGGGTTTTTTATTAGAAGTCCTAGAACAACAAGTATAAACAGATTAACTATAGAAGAAATCCACAATGCATTCTTATGGCTATAACCATCCACTTTTCCCGTTATATCTATATGAGATGCAACAGTTTCAGGAATCTCTGAATAATTACTGAAAAGTAAAAGAATATAGATTGAAAATATTGACAGAGCAATTAGATAAAGTACTCTTATTTTTTTAGAAACCATAATTTAAAATTTACAGATTGATGTGTTGGATAGAGAAACAAGATCAGAGCAGCACAGATTGAAAAGAAAAACGAAAATATACCGTGATAAATTATTATAAAAAGATGAAATATGATTTCGGCACAAAGGATTGCTTTTATTGGCTATTATTTTTTCAATGAAAGAATCGCTATCTTCAAAAAACATGATTCGAAACATTATTAATGCATACAAGGGAAGCAAAATGTAATTGATTGCTATGTATGTTTTAGTATGATTTTGTTTCATGGTTTAATCTTTGTAATTGTTTTCTTTCCAATATTCACTATAAAAATTGTCTGTTTTCATTAATTCTTCATGATTTCCAAATTCTGTTATAGTTTTATTTTCCAATATATAAATCGTATCAGCAATATTTCTTAATTTATGTAAGCGATGCGAAATGAATAAAACAGCACAGTCTCGTTTTATTTTTTGGAGTAGCTGAATAGTGAAATTCTCAGTTTTCCGATCCATCGCTGCAGTAGCTTCATCCAAAATTAAAAATTGGGGTCTTTTATATAAAGCTCTTGCCAATGCAATAAGCTGTTTTTGTCCGCCGCTTAAATTGATACCTTCTTCTCCAACTATGGTCATTAAGCCTTGTGGCAATTGGTCAAAGTAGAATTTGAAGCCATATTCATTAATAAAGGTTACTATGTTTTCTGGAGTATCAATTGCTCCAAGTAATATGTTGTCAATTACAGTTCCGTTAAAAATAGTAATTTCTTGTGGAATTACACCTAATAAATCTCTATAACCTTCAAGTCCTATTTCTTGAAGTTCATGAGTGTTATTTACAATTATGCTACCGTTTTCAAAATTATAAAAACGTTGTAATATTTGTCCCAGAGTACTTTTGCCACTTCCGCTTTCGCCAACAATAGCAGTAAATTTCCCTTTTTCGATTTCTAAATTAATGCCATGAAAAAGTTCACTGCGACCAGCAAACCGAAAAGAAAGATTTTGAATAGAGATTTTATTAATCTCTAAAAGTTCTTGACCTTTTTTGTTTTCTTTTTCTATCGATGCAAATTCATACATTCGGTTAAAAGCTATTTTAGCTTCGTTTATTGGAATCGAAATTAAAGCCAAATTTGCTATTGAAGGAAGTAACGAACCAACAATTCCTAAAATAGCCATTAATTCACCAATTTTAATTTGATGATTAAATACTTGTAAAGAAGTATAAATTAAAATGCCTATAACAAAGAGAACACTTGTTAAGCCTGATTGCCAGGATAAAGTGATGTTGATTTTCCCGAGATTAAATATTTTGTTCTGATAATTGGCGAAAAGATGCTTATTTAACTCATTGAAAATATTTTGTTTATTGTCATTTTTTATAGTCGAAATGCCTTGAATTGTATTTATAAAATTACTTTCGGTAATAGCAGAACTTTGCATGACTTCTTTTTGAGAAAGCAAGATTTTTTTATTGCTACGATAAATTATGAAAAAATACAATGGTAGACTAAAAATACAAATTAATCCCAGTCTCCATGAATAAGAAAATAAGAAAACAGTCGAAATTATAGCGACCAAAACATCTATTATCAAGGTGCTGGTAAGCATTTTAATAACATTTTGTACGCGTTGCGTATCATTTAATCTGGCAACAAGCTCTCCTGTTTTTCGAGTGTCAAAAAAAGCTTTTGGTAATTGTAATAACGCCGAGAAAAACGAATTATTGATCCGGTTATTAAAATCTTTTGATTGTTGAAGCATAAAATATTGTCTTAAGACAGATATTCCGACGCGGGCAGAAAGTAAAATAGTCAGTAGAATAATTCCTGAAATTAATTTGTTGATGTTGTTTGATGGTAATATATCATCAATCAATTTTTGAGAAAACAATGCCATTGTCAATCCTAACCCTGCCACAAAAAATCCAAGTAAAACAGAAATCCAGATTAATTTGTGACCTTCTCGAAGTAAATCTAAAAACCATTTCTTTTGACTGTCTTGCTGCGCTTTTTGAGTGACAAAATTATCATTTGGCTCAAGTGTCAAACAGGTTTTAGAAATCCATATTTTTTCTAATTCAGAAATACTTAAAGTATAAATTCCTTTTGCCGGATTGCCAATTAAGAAACCTTCTTTTTCACTATATTGATAACAAACAATGTAATGCTGCAACTGATTTTCCATTAATACATGTAAAATAACAGGTTGTTTGTGATCGATCAGTGCCTGAATATCAGCTTCGCATCCATCAGCAGTAAACCCCAATTGATTAGCTGCCTGATATAACCCCAACATAGTTGTTCCCTCTTTTGTGGTGCCACTTAATTCCCTGATTTTCTCTATAGAATTATTGCCATTATATAGTTTTATAATAGATAGTAAACAAGCAACACCGCAATCTGATTGATCAAGTTGTAAAGTATGTGTTTTTGCGATCTGCTTTAGACTTAACAATTTCATTGAATATTCAATTTTTTAATCAGGATTACAGGCTTGATCTGCCCTCGTATTTTTTCAGTTAATTTTTGGTTTTTATCATACAGCACTATACAAGGCAATGAATTGACATCAAAAGTCGTTGCAAAAGTAACTTTGCTATCCTGAAGAAAATGAACATTGTTATAAAGATTAAGTTTATAATACTTAGAAAAACTTTCGATTTGTTCTCGTTTTTCAAATGAAATAAAAATGAGTTGATAATCTTTGAATTTTGGCATGTTTTTCTGAATCATGCTTGCTTCTTCATTGCAATATTCACATTCAGTATTAAAGTAAATAAAGATAATTGGGGTTGCTTTTTTTAAATTTTCATTAGTAAAAGTTTTTCCATTTATATCTTGATAAGAAAATAGAGGAATTGTTTTTATTTTTTGCGCTACTTCTTTTTTATGACTTACTTTATTAATGATCTGATAACTCAAAAAAGATATAATGCCAATAAATAGAACCAATAAAATAGTCTTTAAATGTCTGTTCATTATTGTTTTTTTCTGTTTAGAAGGATCGATATTACAAAACAGAGCATTGAAAAAATTCCAAGCAAAGTCTGTTTCCAATCTTGATTGAAAAAGAAGTATCTGATTGCGTATATTATGATCATGATGCAGCCTAATAAGAAGAGTATCTTTTTAAATTTTGACATGCTAACTGTAATTAAGAGTGAAAAACATTACGGTGGCAATCCATAAAAATAAGCTAGGTACATAACTTAAACCGACAACTTTTAGTCCATAATCTGTATTGGTCTGAGTGTGTTTGCCAATTTCATATCCTAAATAAATGATATAGAAAAATTCAAATAAATTAAGAATCTGAAAAGGATAAATAAACCAAGTTTCTAATCCTTTATAACCTATAATATTTAGGGCAGAGAGTGGATAAAAGCTTTGAACATCTCCTAGAGTATAATTGGTTTGAAAAAAGTAAAACCAGATGATTTTAAAAATAGGTACTAGTAAAAAAATAAATTCTGCTTTGAGAACAAAATCTATTATAATTCTAAATTTTAAGTCTGTGTTGAAAAGGAATATTCCTATGTAAATAATTGAAGATATTATTAAGGTTTTTACAATTATAAATATGGGAGGAATTGTATAATTTAACCATTGCCACTTCTTCTGAAATTCAAAAAGTTTTTCGATTTGTAATGAGGTAAGCTGTTCATATAAAGAATTATATAGTAGTTTATCTAAATTCACTATTTCTTTGAGCAAATGATTTAGTAAAATTGATAATACACAAAGTAATAAGTATTTAAGAAAAGTATTTTTAATATTAATTTTTATTGTCATTATTACGACTTTTTTTACTTTTATTAATTAGTGCTATTACAATAGCAATCCCTAGACACAACACTCCAGCCATTTTTAGTGTAGATGAATCTGAATTTTGATTTGTATAATAATAGTAAGCCAGATAAATACTAGCTATAACAGCAATTAAAAACTTAAAAATAGAAAACCTCATATAAGTTATGGATAATAATAGTTGTGTGTTAAATGATGAGCATTTATTGTTTTCGATTTGTTTTGATGTAAATTGTTCTGAAAACGAACTATGAAAAAGTCTATCAAAATTGATTGCATTTTTAAAAAGTTCAGAAACAAACAAAGTCACTATACAAAGCAAAAGCCATTTTATAAATGGGTGTTTCATAATCATTTATTAGAACCAGAAAAATTAGTTACGAAATTGTCAAATAAAAAGATTAATGTTTTGGAGGTTACTTTTAGAATAAAACAAAACAATAATAATTTGATTACAGTGATTTATTGAATAATGATGTGGAGAAGAGTTTTAATTCTTAATCTTTCTGTAAATTAAAAAAAGTGTCATATATATTAATATGCTTGAAATTATAAGCTTAGTATCAGTACTTGTGCAAATAATTGATAATAGATATACTGAATTTAGCATCGTAAATAGATAAATAAATTTTTTCATTTTTGTAAGTTTTATAAAAACACCACTAATTTAGTGGCGTTTTATTTGTTACCAACTAGAGCAAGCTCCACCTGCGGCAGAGTCTGCAGCTAGATAAAAACTAAGTCCAGCAACAGCAAGTGCACCTATGCCCCCCGTAGCTGCGGCAAATACAAAACATCCTGCACCAAGTAATAATCCTGTTGCTTCTTTTGTACAGTATGATGATTTCCCACCTTCTAAATTTTCCATTTGTTTTAATTCTAGTTTTTTCATAATGATTTAAATTTATTGGTTAATATTTTTTCAAATTTATATAGGATTAAAAAAAAGTCTTAGTCGAAAATCGGTTAATTAAAACCTTTTTTTGACTAATTGTAAATTAATTCTTATGTTTATATTTGTTTAAAAAGGTTAAATATGAATAAAATTGTAGGAGATAATTTGAAAATGCTGAGAAAATCAAAAAATATGTCACAGGAAGAAGTTGCAGATTGTTTAAAAATTTCACAGTCTGCTTATGCTAGAATGGAGCGTGGCGAAAGTACTTCTTGGACTATTCATTTTAATAAAATCTGTCAAATGTTCGATATAACTCCTGAAGAATTAGTAAGAAGAGGAGTGGGAGATTCTGTTTATGAAAATTTAATAAGTACAGAACTCCAAACGGAAAGTGAAGCGCTTCACTTTTACAGAAAAATAATAAGACAATACGAATTACAAATAGAAGATTTGAAAATGATTATTAGTGAGTTAAATAAAGGGAAAAACTAAAAAGGCTCTACAATCATGTAGAGCCCTTCTAAATATAGTTGAATTGAAATAATTACCTTTTTATAAAGTATTAATTAAGTTCTTTAGTCACAATCTGCATCGTTTCACGACTCACTTGTTTTAATAAAACTTCTTTGTTAGCTTCAACAGTTGCTGCAGCTTCTTCCGTAAAGTGACGGATTGTGTATAAGGTTACATTTTCGCTGTATTCTACTTTGAATTTTTTAGAAAGAATAGCATTCAATTCCGGGAAATTTCCAAATTTATCTTCCACGCAAACAGAAAAACTAATGGCAGAGTTCTGAATTAAGTTTACTTTGATTTTAAATTCGTGGAATAAACCAAAAATCTCGCTGATGTTTTCTTCCATAATGAAAGAGAAATCAATAGAAGAAAGTGAGATTAAAAGTTGTTCTCTTTTTACAATAAAACATGGATATTGTGGTTCCAGATCAACACCTTTAGAAACGCATGTTCCTTTTAATAAAGGATTAATAAATGATTTTACATACAAAGGAATTTCTTTTTTCTGTAAAGGCTGTAATGTTTTTGGGTGAATAACCGTTGCGCCGTAAAACGCCAATTCGATAGCTTCACGATACGAAATTTGGTTTAAAAGACTTGCATTTTCAAAATAACGAGGGTCAGCATTCATAACTCCGGGAACATCTTTCCAGATCGTTACGCTTTCTGCATTTAAGCAGTATGCAAAAATTCCCGCAGTATAATCAGAACCTTCACGGCCTAAAGTTGTCGTGAAATTGTTTTCGTCAGCACCTAAGAAACCTTGCGTAATGTTTAATTGTTTTCTTGGAACATTTTTGCTGATGTTTTGTTGCGTCGTTTCCCAATCCACTTCTGCATCTCTGTAATTTGCATTGGTCTTAATGAAATTACGTACATCAAGCCATTGTGTCTGAATTCCTCTGAAATTCATATAATGACTAAGAATATTAGTAGAAATCAATTCACCAAAACTTACCACCTGATCATAAACGAAGTTGTAATTTGGAGATTTATTATGCGCTAAAAAATATTCTAATTCAGCGAACTGCGCATTTACAGCTGCAAAAACGTCATTATTTTCATCTTCAAACAAATCCAGTAAGATTTGATTGTGGTATTTTTTGATTTCTTGTACAGAAGAACTTAACTCTGTCGATTTTTCGAAGTAATTCTTTATTACAACTTCAAGAGCATTTGTTGTTTTCCCCATAGCCGAAACCACAAGAATCACGTCTTCATAACCTACTTTTTGTAAAACGTCATATACGTTTTTAATTCCATCAGCATCTTTTACAGATGCTCCACCAAATTTAAATACTCTCATTTTTAATTTTAGATTTTTTAGATTTTAGATTTTAGATTTGAGGAAATCTAGTATTTTGTTTTTTTGCCACAGATTAAAATGATTTTCACAGATTTTTTGCCACGACCCGAGCGATAGCGAACAGGCGAAGCAATTTCACAAATTTCCACTAATTAATTTGTGTTGATTAGTGCAATTCGTGGCAAACTGATATGGATTACAAAAATCATTTTAATCCTAATAATCTGTGGCGAACTATTTTTTTATAATTTTTCTAAGAACGCATTAACTCCCGCTTCATCCATTTGAACGACCTGCCAATCGTCAAGGATTTTGGCACCGGAATTTTTGTAAAAATTAACGGCTGGTGTATTCCAGGCCAAAACATTCCATTCTACTCTTCGAACGCCGTCTTTTTTACCTTGTTTCATGATTTCAGCGTAAAGCGCTGATCCTAAACCGGTACCGCGCATTTTTTCTTTTACAATCAGATCTTCAAGGTGAATTGTCTTTCCTTTCCAGGTAGAATAACGATAGTAGTATAAAGCAATTCCAACTATTTCTTTTTGTTTTTCTTCGTTTTCAACCTCCGCTACAAAAACCTGAAAAAGCGGGTTTTCTCCAAATCCGTCACGAACTAAATCTTCTTCTGTAATCACTACAGCTTCAGGTTCTTTTTCGAATATTGCCAGCTCCTGAATTAGCTCCAACACCGATTTCATGTCCTCAGGATTTCCTTTTCTAATATTCATAATTGGTAAACTTTATTTTTTTGTCCTTTATAGTATTGCTTTTTCCTAATGTAGAATTTGTTTTCACAAACATTTGAAAGAAGCAATTTTATGTATTCGTATTTTTATTTAATTATTATCAAATAAAAATCATTTTAAAAGTTGCTTTTCGCAAAATATTAGCAAATATACAATAAGGGCAAACTAACAAAATAATTTTTAAATCATTCTCACAAAATAAGCGATATTTGTGACTTAAAAATAAAACTATAACGATTTAGCAATGGAAGAACGCAATAAAACACTGGGAGAGTTTATTATTGAGAACCAAAAAGCATTTCAGTATTCGTCGGGAGAGCTCTCGCGAATTATCAACTCTATTAGATTGGCGGCCAAGGTGGTCAATCATAAAGTAAACCAAGCGGGTTTGGTGGATATTATTGGCGCCGCGGGCGAACAGAATATTCAGGGAGAAGACCAGCAAAAATTAGATGTCTATGCCAACGAAGTATTTATCCAGACGTTAATAAACCGTGAGATTGTCTGTGGTATTGCTTCAGAAGAAAACGACGATTATATTACAGTTCAGGGGAGCGACAACTGTCATAATAATAAGTACGTGATCTTAATGGATCCGCTTGACGGATCTTCAAACATTGATGTGAATGTTTCAGTAGGAACGATCTTTTCTGTTTTTAGAAGAGTAACGCCAATTGGAACTCCGGTAACCAGCGAGGATTTTTTACAGCCGGGAATCAATCAGGTGGCAGCAGGCTATGTAATTTATGGAACTTCAACCATGCTGGTTTACACGACAGGTTATGGAGTAAACGGATTTACGTTGAACCCCGCAATCGGAACTTTTTATCTTTCACACCCGAATATGAAGTTTCCAAAAGACGGAAATATTTATTCGGTCAACGAAGGGAATTATGTTCATTTTCCGCAGGGAGTAAAAAATTACATCAAGTATTGTCAGCGTGAAGAAGGGGATAGACCTTATACGTCAAGATATATTGGAAGTTTGGTTTCCGATTTTCATCGTAATATGATTAAGGGCGGTATTTATATTTATCCAACAAGTTCAAAAGCGCCAAAAGGGAAATTACGTTTAATGTATGAATGTAATCCAATGGCGTTTCTTGCAGAACAGGCAGGAGGAAAAGCAACTGACGGATTTAATAGAATTATGGAAATCCAACCAACAGAACTACACCAAAGAGTTCCGTTTTTCTGCGGAAGCTATAATATGGTAGAAAAAGCAGAGGAATTTATGGCAGCTGAATAACAGTATTCAGTTTTTAGTGTTCAGTCACTGTGCAAACCTAACAGGTTTTTAAAACCTGTTAGGTTTTTTTATTTAGGTTTCAGGTTGGTTGTTGGGATTAAAAACAACAAACCCGACAGGCTCAAACCTGTCGGGCTTATAATTAAATTTCGTTTCAGTTTTTCATCAGTTATAAACTGAACACTAAAAACTGACTACTGAATACTATTTATTCATATTCTCCATTTCAAACAAGAAAGTATCTAAATCTACTTTCTGATCTACCAGAGATAATGCTTTTGAAACAATATAGTTTACGTTTCCTGGAGTAAATCCTAAAGCAAGTCCCATACGAACTAACATTACTTCTTGTTTGTCTCCTAAATGATGGTCTACGTGGACCATTCTGGCTAAATCATACAAACGCTCTAAACGCTGTGTATATAAATAAGGAGGATTTATAGGATGTTTCCAAGGATCGGCTAGGATTTCTTTGTACTCGTCTTCTGAAATTTCTAATCTTGAAGCAAGCTTGTTCAAAAACTCCTGCTCTTCGGGAGTTATTTTCCCGTCAGCAAAAGCGACACGTACAATTGCAGAGAAATGACCTCTGTTTCTTTGTTTGAATTCGTTATCAAATAATTCTGAAAATGCCATAATTAGTTAAGGTTTTTATCGAGCAAATATAAATCTTATTTTAATTTGACAAATTTAAATTTCTCATAAAATTTAACTTATTTTTCTTGAAGGATTTGATAGCCTAAATCTTTAATTCTGAAAATTAATCGTAAGTTTACAACCCCTAATTATTTAAATTATAGATTACCTATGTCACAATTTTGGATTTACTTTCAAATAGGATTAAAACACGTTTTAGATATTCATGCCTACGATCATGTTCTTTTTTTAATCGCCTTAACCGTTCCTTATTTGTTTAAAGACTGGAAAAGAATTTTTCTTTTGGTTTCTTTATTTACAATAGGACATACATTGGCTTTAATTCTTTCCGTTTATGGTATCATAACTATAAAAGTAAATCTTGTAGAATTCCTTATTCCCATTACAATTTTGGTAACGGCTCTCTATCATTTATTTACGGCAGGAAAGACTTCAAAAAATGATAGTGTAAATCTCGTATTTTTCATAACTTTATTCTTTGGTATTATTCACGGTTTAGGTTTCTCCAATTATTTCAAAACCATATTAGGAGGATCTGCAACTTCAAAATTATTACCTTTGGGAGAGTTTGCTTTAGGGATTGAAGCGGCACAATTGGTAGTAGTTTTTGTGGTCTTGGTAATATCATATATAGTGCAAACCGTTTTTCGTTTTTCAAAACGCGACTGGGCACTGGTAATGTCGGCTTTTGTTATTGGAGTTGTAATTCCGATGATTATCGAAAGTCCGATTTGGAACAGATAAAATAAATGGAAGTAAAAAAATTGAATAAATACGATAAAGCGTATCTGCGAATTGCAAAAGAGTGGAGTCAGCTTTCTTATTGTAAAAGAAAACAAGTTGGCGCCATTATCGTAAAAGACCGAATGATTATTTCTGATGGTTACAATGGTACGCCATCCGGATTTGAAAATTGCTGCGAAGACGAAGAAGGTCTTACACGTTGGGATGTTTTACATGCCGAAGCAAATGCGATCCTTAAAGTAGCAAGGTCTACACAATCTTGCGAAGGTGCCACATTATATATTACGCTTTCGCCTTGTAAGGAATGCAGTAAATTGATACATCAGTCCGGAATAAAAAGAGTGGTGTATAAAGATGGATATCGTGATGATTCCGGAATTCAATTTTTAATAAAAGCGGGTGTAGAAGTACAACATATTCCTGACTTAGAAGAGTAATGAAATTTAATTCGAAATATTTACCTATAATAATCGGAGCGACTTTTGCTCTGGGAACGGTTGTCGGAAGCCTTATGAACGCTCCCACCGATGATCAGTTTTTGGCTAAAAATTACTCTAAAACCAAACTGAACAAACTGATTGATTTTATCAATAATGAATATGTTGACAGCATCAATACAGACTCTATTGTTAATCTTACAGTAGATAATATACTTTCCAAATTAGATCCGCATTCAGTTTATATTCCGCCAAGCGAACAAGCAGAAGTAGCCGAAAGCATGAAAGGAGATTTCGTTGGAATTGGAATCAATTTTTATATGTATAAAGATTCGGTTGCCATTATAAAACCAATTGAAAACGGACCTTCAGCGAAAGCGGGACTAAAATCTGGTGACCGAATTCTATATGCCGGAAAAACTAAATTGTACGGCAGAAAATTGCCTTCGGATAGCTTGTTTTCAAAATTAAAAGGTTTACAAGGTTCTGAAATCGAATTGACGGTTTTTAGAAAATCAGAACAAAAGAAACTGAAGTTTAAAGTAAAAAGAGATGTTATTCCGATAAAGAGCGTCGATGCTTCTTTGCTGATTGGAAATAATATCGGTTACATCAAAATAAATCGTTTTGCTGAAACCACTTTTAATGAATTCAAGACAGGTTTAACAAGACTAAAACAAAAAGGAATTCAGTCGCTTGTAATTGACCTTCGTGACAATGGCGGAGGTTATATGGAAGAAGCTATTGCCATTGCAGACGAATTTCTAAAAGATAAACAGTTAATCGTTTTTACAAAAAGTAAAAATGGTTCGATCGACAAAACATTTGCTACAAAAGCGGGAAGTTTTGAAACTGGAAAAGTGTATGTTTTAATTAATGAAAACAGTGCTTCTGCGAGTGAAATTCTGGCTGGAGCAATTCAGGATAATGACCGTGGTACAATTGTTGGAAGACGTTCTTTTGGAAAAGGTCTTGTGCAGAGAGAAATGGATTTTAACGACGGATCAGCAGTTCGTTTGACTGTAGCACGCTATTATACGCCAACAGGAAGATCAATCCAAAAGCCTTATAAAAAAGGAAACGAGGATTATTTTAAAGAGTCAGAATCCAGAATTGCGACAGGTGAATTGTATGCAAAAGACAGTATAAAAGTAGCTGATTCGTTAAAATTTAAAACGCCAAAAGGTAAAATCGTTTACGGTGGCGGCGGAATTGTTCCTGATGTTTTTGTTCCGATGGAAGCTGAGCACGGAAATGAAAATGTAGGCTATTTATTGCAGACCGGAATTGTTGGTCATTTTGTTTTTGAAGAATTGGATAAAAATAGAAATGCTTTTGCAGGAGATAATTTCAATACGTTTTTAGCAAAAATGAAAAGTTCTGATGTATACTTCAAAAAGTTTAAAAACTACATTTTAATGACTGGTTTAGACTTAAAACTAGACAAAACAAAAGCACTTGTAAATCGACATATTACTGCTGAATTTGCCAGACAATTATTCGGGGAATTGTATTATTATGATGTAATCTTAAAAGATGATGCCATGATTAAAACTATTCTCAATCCGAAGAAATAAAATCAATTTTTATATCATGAAAATAGAAACCGTTATTAATACAGAAATCGAGCTTCTGACTGCTATTAAGAATTCGGACGTGACAGCTTTGGAAACATTTCTTCACGATGACTTATTGTTCAATCTCCCGGATGGACAAACGATAACCAAAGAATTTGATTTGAATTCCTATCGTTCTGGGAAAATGAAAATAGATTCTTTAGAAGCTTCAGATCAAATTATAAATATTATTGGAGATTCTGCTGTAGTTGCTGTTACTATTTCATTAAAAGGATTATATGAAACAACTCCAATAAACGGCGTCTTCAAATACATTAGAGTTTGGAAGGAATTTGAAAATAATCTAAAAGTTATTGCAGGAAGCTGTATTCAGCTGGCATAAATTTTGGGAAAGAAAATAATATAAACTTAAAATGAAACTTTGCGAACCTTGCGTGAATCTTAGCGAGCTTTGCGGTTAAACTAAAATATATGAAAAATCTAAAAAGAATAAGTTTACTAGCAGTTATAATGACTTTTATAATCTCTTGTGCAACTATGAAAAGCGATGCAAATGCTCCAGTTTCGGGAAAAGTAGAATCGATTGAAGGAGGAAAAGACGGTTATACAGCAAAAATTACTACAGATGCAAAAGAGGTATATTTTGCCACAATCAGTATCGTAAATGTTGGAGGTCCGCAAAACTACAAGCAATTAAAAATCGGTGATGTAGTTTCTGTAAAAGGAGAAAAATGGAAAACCGAGGACGAAAACCATATTAAGGTAACGGAAATTGTTTCTGTTAAATAACGAAACATAAATAAAATTTTAAACCATTAAGTGATTAAGTTTATTAAGCTTTAGAGCTTGTTGTCTTAATCTTTTAATGGTTTTTTTTATTGTGTTTCAGTTTTTTCTTAATGCAACTTCATAAGTAAGTTTGCATCATGTTAAAACTTAATTTTCTTAATCTCTTAATGGTAAATAAAAAATTATCGAATACTATCGTGCGTATGAGTCTGCACACCGTTATTCCATAAAGTAAGAATGTCTGTAGCAACAGCGGCGCCACTTCCGGCAGCGATTGCCAGCTGACTTCTCCAGCCTGCTAAAGTTCCAATAACATAAATGCCATCGGCAACTTTATGATCTTCATTTTTTAACTGGATTCGCTGTTTTTCAGGTAGCGCTTTTTTATGAGGTTCAATGTATTGCATTAAACCTTCAATGTCAAAAGTATTAGCAGAACCAATGCCGACCACGATATTTTTTGTCTGGTACGAGTTTTTGTTGGTAGTAACAGTAAATTCAGGATAAGTTCCTTCTACTTTAATTACCTTTTCATTTGGAATCTGTTCAATATGAGGATAAGTTGCGGCTAAATCCTGAGTGCTTTCCGTAAGTAATTCAGAACCCAGTTTACCGGGCGTAATTCCGTAAGCATTATAAAAAATTGCTTCCTGCAAAGAAGAAGTTTTTTGATGTGTAAAAATTCCGATTTTTTTGTCAGTAACAAAAGCTTTGTTTTTTGCCGATCCTAAGACAAGAGCGCAAGACATTCCTGACACGCCGCCTCCGATAATTAAAACATCAAACATATATTATCTGTTATCATTCATTTTTTCCTCAATTCTTTTTGATATTCTAAAAATCAAAAGAATTAAAACGGCGCAAAATGAAGCGGCGATTCCAATAAAAGCTACCATACTGTCTCCTTGAAAAGGATTTTTAAAGTCTAATAACGTAATATTAAAAACGATTAAAGCTAATGCTAAAAGCACTAAGATTGAAGTAAAAATTTTCATAACATTGGTTTGTTTGCCTAAAATAATAAAGTAGAACTTTAAAGGAGAAAAAATGCCTTAAAGTTGTATTTTAGAAATTTTATGGGGTAAAAGTATAAAAATAAATTTTAGACGAACAAACCTTTAACATTAGCGGCGAATAATTTAACAGCTATTGCTAAAAGTATTACTCCAAAAGTTTTGCGAACAACGCCAAGTCCGTTTTCTCCTAAAAGAGTCTCTATTTTTTTTGAAGACTTCAAAACTATATAAACGAGAATAATATTTAGTAAAATGGCAATGATGATATTAATAGTATGAAACTGGGAGCGAAGTGATAATAAAGTAGTCATAGTTCCCGCTCCGGCAATCAATGGAAAAGCTAATGGGACAATGGAAGCAGAACCCGGTTCTTCATCTCTGTAAATTCTAATTCCTAAAATCATTTCCAATGCGAGGAAGAATAAAACAAAAGAACCTGCAACGGCAAATGAGTGTACATCGATACCAATTAAGTTCAATAATCCTTCTCCAACGAAAAGAAAAACAATCATAATTGCTCCGGCTACAATAGAAGCTTTTTCAGATTCAATATGTCCAACTTTTGCTCTTAGATTCACAATAATGGGAATAGAACCTACAATATCAATTACGGCAAAAAGTACCATACTTACGGTAATGATTTCTTTGAAGTCGATTTCTAACATATCGTTTTGATTTTTAGGGTTTAAAAAACTGCTGCAAAAGTAGATAATAAAGTTAGGTGTTTTTTCTATAGAATGTATTTTTGTTATAAAAACATGTTTTATTGGTTAAAAAAGTGATATTTGTAACAATTGATGTTTATGTCGCAAAGTTTCGCAAGTTTTTTTCGCAAAGATTCGCGAAGTAATATTTATAAATTGGTTTTATAGAGAAAAATCTTTGTGAAACTTCGTGTTTCCTTTGTGAATCTCTGTGGTATATTTTTTATGTCTATTCTTTGACTATCTTTGCACTTTATAAATTACAGTATTTTAGAATCATGTTTCAGTTAGGTAAAACTATTATTTCAGAGGATATTCTGGAGAAAGAATTTGTGTGCAACTTGTCTGCTTGTAAAGGAGCTTGTTGCGTTGATGGAGATGCGGGTGCGCCTTTGAATGAGGCTGAAACTAAAATCTTAGAAGAAATCTACCCAAAAGTAAAACCTTTTTTACGAAAAGAAGGAATCGAAGCGATCGAAGCACAGGGAACGTGGGTAACCGGAACCGATGGTGATCTTGAAACTCCGCTTATTGATAATAAAGATTGTGCTTATGTAATCTTCGACGGAAAAACAGCTCTTTGCGGAATTGAGCAAGCCTATAATCAGGGAATAGTAGACTGGAAAAAACCGGTTTCTTGTCATTTATATCCAATTCGTGTAAAAGACTTCACAGAGTTTGCTGCGGTGAACTATGATAAGTGGGATATTTGTGATGATGCTTGTTCTTTGGGAAAAGAATTGGAAGTTCCCGTTTACAAATTTGTCAAAGAAGCATTAATTCGTCGTTTTGGCGAGGATTGGTATATGGAACTGGAAAAAGTAGCTGAGGAACTTAAAAATTCTTAAAATACCTATCCGCTATATAGTCTTTTTGACTATGTGTTTTGACTCAAAAAAATAAAGTTTTGACTCGAAAAAAAACTTTTTAAAACTATTAAAAATTACTTGCATTTTATATTTAAAAGTCTATATTTTACGGGGCTTTAAAGGGTGGATTGTCTTTTTAAGTTATTCATTAGCAATATTTTAATTATTGTCTGAAAAATTTCTCAAATTTTGACCGTTGTTAAAAACTACGTCCGATTGTGAATAAGTTTGACTTTTATTTTTGCCGTTAATTAACAATCTTTGTAGTCTACTGAATCAGTAAAATTTCAATACAAAAATTAACAGAATCTGTCATGTCACAAATCGAACCAATATTACAAGAAAATAAAAATCGCTTCGTTATTTTTCCGATTAAACATCATGATATATGGGAGTGGTATAAAAAGATGGAAGCTAGTTTCTGGACTGCTGAAGAAATTGACTTACACCAGGATTTGACAGACTGGAATAATAAACTGAATGACGACGAAAGATATTTCATCAAGCACATTTTGGCATTCTTTGCCGCTTCTGACGGAATCGTAAATGAAAACCTGGCAGAGAACTTTGTAAACGAGGTTCAATATGCTGAAGCGAAGTTTTTCTATGGATTTCAAATCATGATGGAGAATATTCATAGTGAGACGTATTCTTTATTAATTGATACTTACGTGAAAGACGAAGCGGAGAAAACAGAATTGTTTAATGCTTTGGAAGTTTTTCCGGCTATTGCTAAAAAAGGAGAATGGGCTTTAAAATGGATCGAGTCTGATTCGTTTGCTGAAAGACTTATTGCTTTTGCAGCAGTTGAGGGAATCTTTTTCTCAGGAGCTTTCTGTTCTATTTATTGGTTGAAAAAACGTGGTTTGATGCCAGGTTTAACTTTCTCTAATGAATTGATTTCTCGTGACGAAGGCGTGCATTGTGATTTTGCGGTTCACTTGCATAATCACCATTTGGTAAACAAAGTACCAAAAGAAAGAATCAAAGAAATTATTGTTGATGCATTGGATATCGAAAGACAGTTTGTGACTGAATCTCTTCCGGTAAGTTTAATTGGTATGAATGCTGGTTTAATGACACAGTATTTAGAGTTTGTTGCCGATAGACTTTTGGTTGAATTAGGTTGTGAGCGTGTTTACGGATCAGCAAATCCATTCGATTTCATGGACATGATTTCTCTTCAGGGAAAAACTAATTTCTTTGAAAAACGTGTTGCCGAGTATCAAAAATCCGGTGTGATGAACACAGACAGCGATGCTCAGAAAATTTCATTCGATGCAGATTTTTAGACAACAAAAAATACTTTTAGTGTCTGTCTTCTAAAGACACTGAAAAAAGATTAACAGATTATTTTTTAAAGGTTGAATCTCTTTCCCCAAGTCGTAGGTTCAATAGCAATTTTTGACGCATTTAAATTCGATTTTCGAATTTGAAACAAGTAACTATTGAGAATTTGGTAATTCTCTAAAATTAATTTAAAAACACGCAATGTTTAGGTGCTGGAATTCGTTTTCCAGTTACTTTCATTTTTTCAATAACTATAAAAGGTAAGCTTATGTATGTAGTAAAAAGAGATGGCCACAGAGAGCCCGTAATGTTTGATAAGATTACAGAAAGAATCAAAAAATTGTGCTACGGCTTAAACGAGCTTGTAGATCCGGTAAAGGTAGCGATGAGAGTTATCGAAGGATTGTATGACGGAGTTTCGACTTCTGAACTAGATAATCTTGCGGCAGAAACTGCAGCATCTATGACAATTGCTCACCCGGATTATGCACAATTGGCAGCTCGTGTGGCAATTTCAAATTTACACTCTAATACAAAAAAATCTTTCTCGGAAACGATGAAAGATATGTACAACTACGTAAACCCAAGAAACGGTCAGGACGCGCCGTTAATTGCAGATGATGTTTACAAAGTGATTCAGGAAAACGCTGCTTTTTTAGATTCTCATATCATTTATACTAGAGATTTTAATTACGATTATTTTGGTTTCAAAACCTTAGAGCGTTCTTATCTTCTTAAGATAAACGGAAAAATCGTTGAGCGTCCGCAGCACATGTTAATGCGTGTTTCGGTTGGTATTCACTTAGACGATTTAAAATCAGTAATTGAAACTTACGATTTAATGTCTAAAAAGTTCTTTACGCACGCAACGCCAACGTTGTTCAATGCAGGAACTCCAAAACCGCAGATGTCTTCTTGTTTCCTTTTGGCAATGCAGGATGATAGTATTGACGGAATTTACGATACATTAAAACAAACAGCAAAAATCTCGCAATCAGCGGGAGGAATTGGACTTTCTATTCATAACGTTCGTGCAACAGGATCTTACATTCGCGGTACAAACGGAACTTCAAACGGAATTGTTCCAATGTTGAGAGTTTTCAATGATACCGCTCGTTACGTAGATCAAGGTGGTGGAAAACGTAAAGGAAGTTTTGCGATTTATATCGAAACCTGGCATGCTGATATTTTTGATTTCTTGGATTTAAAGAAAAATACAGGAAAAGAAGAAATGCGTGCGAGAGATTTATTCTTTGCCATGTGGACTTCAGATTTATTCATGAAACGTGTTCAGGAAGATTCTACATGGACTTTAATGTGTCCAAACGAATGTCCGGGATTATATGATGTTTATGGAGATGAATTTGAAAAATTATATACCGATTACGAATTTCAAAATAAAGGAAGAAAAACAATCCGTGCTCGTGAATTATGGGAGAAAATCCTGGAATCACAAATCGAGACAGGAACGCCATATATGTTGTACAAAGATGCGGCAAACCGTAAATCGAATCACAAGAATTTAGGAACAATTCGTTCTTCTAACTTGTGTACAGAGATTATGGAGTTTACTTCTAAAGATGAAATTGCAGTTTGTAATTTGGCTTCAATCTCTTTACCAATGTTCATTGATAACGGAGAATTTGATCACCAGGCACTTTACAATGTTACAAAACGTGTAACTCGTAACCTGAACAAAGTAATCGACAGAAACTATTATCCGGTAAAAGAAGCTGAAAATTCAAATATGCGTCACCGTCCGGTTGGATTAGGTGTACAAGGTTTAGCTGATGCTTTCATCATGTTGCGTATGCCGTTTACAAGTGATGAAGCAAAAAAATTAAACCAGGAAATTTTCGAAACTTTATACTTCGCTGCTGTAACCGCTTCTATGGAAATGGCAAAAGAAGAAGGGCCATACTCAACTTTTGAAGGGTCGCCAATGTCACAAGGAGAATTCCAATACAATATGTGGGGAATGAAAGATGAAGAATTGTCAGGCCGTTGGGACTGGGCTTCATTAAGAAAAGAAGTGGTTGAACACGGAGTTCGTAACTCTCTTTTAGTTGCGCCAATGCCAACTGCATCGACTTCTCAGATTCTTGGAAACAACGAAGCTTTTGAACCATATACCTCAAACATTTACACACGTCGTGTATTGTCTGGAGAGTTCATCGTAGTAAACAAACATTTACTGGAAGATTTAGTAAAATTAGGTTTATGGAACGAAGATTTGAAACAAGAAATTATGCGTCATAATGGTTCTGTTCAAAACATCAATATCATTCCGCAAGACTTAAAAGATCTTTATAAAACAGTTTGGGAAATGTCGATGAAAGATATTATCGATATGTCTCGTCAAAGAGGATATTTCATTGACCAGTCTCAATCGTTGAACTTGTTCATGCAGGATGCTAACTATTCTAAACTAACGTCAATGCACTTCTACGCTTGGCAGTCTGGTTTAAAAACAGGAATGTATTACCTAAGAACAAAAGCGGCTGTAGATGCGATTAAATTCACATTAAACAATGATAAAAAAGAAGAAACAGCTCCTTCTTTAGTTGCAGAAACTGAAGCAATCAGTGTTGAGGATTACAAAGCGATGCTTTTAAAAGCACAAGCGGCAGATCCTGAGGATTGTGAAATGTGTGGGTCTTAATGATTTTAGAATTTAGATCTGAGATTTTAGATTGTTAATTTGATATATGAAAAGCAGTTGTCGTTTTGATAACTGCTTTTTTTGTTTATTTGTTATTAAACGTATTAGGTAATTAGTATGAATAAAACTTTAGTCATAGTTTTCTTTCTGGTCAATTTTGTCTTTGCTCAGAAGAGAGATATTATTTATAGAATTGCTTACGATTCTTATCCTGCAAATGGGTATTTTTATGGAGTTAGTGTATTGTATCTGAAGGATGATTATAGTTATAGACTCTCATACCAAAAGTATAATTCCAGAAAGATGGCTAGGAAAAATGTTTTAAGGAGCTCTGTTGATGAATATGGGAAATGGAAAATGCTTGGTGATACTTTATTACTTTACGATAATAGACAGCTATTGAGGTTTATCAAAGTCAATAATAAAAAAATAGCTTTTTTAATTGACGATATTGAAAGATTTGATCATTGCTGGAAAAAAGTTAAATATTAATATTCGCATGGATTTAAATATTGTTCAGTATAAAAATGAATATTATGAGTTAGCTCAAGAATATTTGAAGAAAATTGATTTTATAGAAGTGAATATTGTTGAAATTATTCCAAAATCCATTTCGATTTTAATCGACCATGATTTTATTCCAACTCCATGTATTGAAATCAAATTAGAACTTTATGAGAATCAGATAAAGTCAGGCAATTATTTTCTATATCTAAATGAAAATAAAGAATTCGTGGATGAGTTTTTGTACTAAGGAGGTTTAAGAGCTTTTTGTGGATATAGCCCGTGGTTTCAACCACGGGAAACGGATTGTGAAAATAGATTATGAAAACGCATTGTCTTCCCGTGGTTGAAACCACGGGCTATATTTGATTATGGTTGTTCAATATTGTGAAAACAATATCTCCGAAAATTCCCCGTTCTAATTATTACCAAAGACTTTTTCAAAACTTAGCACCTCAGAATCTTAGCAACTTAGTCTCTTTAAAATTAAACCTTTAAAAGAAACTCGAGTCTTATTGTAATAATTTCTGAACAATGAAAAAAAGCAGTCTTTGGTCCTTACGATTAGGTTTTTCAGGAAAACAAACTTCGCAAATTGAAAAACTCGGCTTAGAAAAATTTCTAAAGCAATCTTATAATTCGAAATTTGATACAACACTTCCAGACTTTCTGCAAGATCAGCCTAAAACCACTTTAGAATTGAAACAAGTTCGGGAAATCATCAAAACTTCAGATCCCGAGACAAAAAAGGAAATTCAGAAAAAAGAAAATCAAGCGACTGCCGAATTCAAAAAATGGTGGATTGCTAAAATGCGAAACGATGAATTTCCGTTACGTGAAAACATGGTTTGTTTCTGGCACAATCATTTTGTTTCGACTTCACAAAAAGTAAAAATCAATTACTGGATTTATCAGCACAACATGATTTTGCGTGAAAATGCCTTTGGTAATTTCAAAGAATTAACCAAACAAATTCTGAAATCAAATGCGATGGTTCGGTATTTAGACAATGGAGATAACAAAAAGGGTAAAGTAAACGAAAACTTAATCCGTGAATTACTGGAACTATTCACAATCGGAATTGGAAATTATACCGAAAATGATATTAAAAACGGTGCAAAAGCTTTGGCCGGATTGAATATTGGTGATGAAGGTGCTGTTTACAGAAAAAATATTGAAGACAACAGCGATAAAATTTACTTCGGAAAAACCGGAAACTGGAAAGCAGACGATTTAGTCGATATTATTTTCGAACAAAAAAACATTCCATATCTCATTACAAGAAAAATTCTGAAATGGTTTATATATGATAATCCGCCTGAAGATCTGGTAGTGTATTATGGCGATTATTTCCGAAAGCAAAAGTTTGAAATTGAACCTTTATTGACTAAAATCTTCACTGAAGAATTTAAAAAAGAAAATTCTGGAAATAAAATCAAAAATCCGCTGGTTTATATTTTACAGCTTTGTGACGAATTGCATTTGGAGAATGTTAATGACGCTGCAATTATGGCTTTTATAAAACAGCAGGGAATGGATTTGTACAATCAGGTAAATGTAAAAGGTTGGGACGGCGGAAATTCCTGGTTGACTTCACAGATTTATCTTCAAAGAAACAATACAGCCGATTTATTATGCAGTGGAAAAAGCCTAAATCGAAGAGTTTTGAAAACAATGGTAAACGGAGTTGAAAAAGAAAAATCGGATTATGAAAAAGTTTCCGTGAAAGTTACTTTTGATTCCGATGGAAATAATAAAACGATAATTTCTGAATTGTCAGATCGATTGTTGTTTACCGTCAGCGATTCGGCTCAGAAAGACATGGAGAATCTTTTGAAATACGATTTTGATCCCAAAGATCCGCATGCTGATTTTGCTGTGGTCAGACTTTTTAATTACATCACTAAACTTCCGGAATATCAATTAATCTAAAAAGCACTAATCATGAACAGAAGAAATTTTCTAACACTGACAGGAACTTTTACAGGCGGATTACTTGTGCTTCCTGATTTCTTACACGCTTTTGGTTCTCAAAACAATTTGATTGTGGGAGAACAATGTGTCGTTTTTGTACAGCTGAATGGCGGAAACGATGGTTTGAATACTTTTATTCCGTACGATGATCCGTTATATTATGATTTACGAACGAAGATTGCTTTAAATAAAGATTTAGTTGTTGGAAAGAACAAAGGAATGGCATTTCATCCTTCGTTAAAAGATTTTGCTCAAATGCAGCAAAATGGCGATTTAACGGTAATTCAAAATGTGGGTTATCCAGAACCAATTCGTTCGCATTTTAGAAGTCAGGAAATCTGGCAGACGGCAACGGATTCTAATAAATATATAAATGAAGGCTGGCTTGGAAGATTTTTAGATCTGCAATGCAACGGACATCAAGCAACAGCCGGAATTAATTTAGATTCGATTGATAATTTGGCTTTAAAAGGAGTTGAACCGAATTTTATAACCGTAAAAGATCCGGATCGATTTAAGGTAAAATCCAAAGAAGAGAATGTGATATTGTCTAAAAATCCGCATTTAGATTTTGTTCGAAAAATTGCTAATTCCGTTACAGAAGGTTCAGATGAAATCCAAAAAGCATTAGCAAAATCCAAAACAGAAATCAGTTATCCCAAAACAGAGTTATCGAAAAACCTGGAATGGATTGCACGTTTAATAAAAGGAAACCTAAACTCAAAAGTATATTATACGTCTCTTAACGGATTTGATACACACGATAATCAGCTTTCCATTCACGAAAGAAAACTAACCGATTTAAATGATGCTTTATTTAGTTTCTATTCTGATTTAAAACAAGCTCAATTATTGCAAAATGTTACAGTTGTGGTTTTCTCCGAATTTGGAAGACGGGTAAAAGACAACGGAAGCGGAACCGATCATGGAACTGCAGCGCCAATGTTTATCATAGGAGGAAACAACAAAGGAACAATTTTAGGGAATAATCCAAATTTAGCAGATTTGGATAATGGCGATTTGAAATATCAAATCGATTTTAGAAGTGTATATGCCTCTTTATTAAAAGAAAAAATGAATTTCGATTATGCTAAAATTGGGATTATGAATAAACCGGTTTCGGGACTATTTTGAATTAACTAATTAGTAATTAAATTTGCTTAAATTTGTATTCATCTTAATAATAAAAATATGGAAATCAAAAATCTATCTAAATATAGCAATGCTGAAAAAATTGTTTTAGCAGAGCAATTATGGGACAGTGTTTCTAAAAATGATTTGGAAATTTCTGATGATGTTAAGAGAGAATTGGATATTCGAATTCAAAATCTAGAAGAAGGAAAAACGGAATTATATTCTTGGGATGAAGTTAAGGCTCATTTAAAATCTCTAAGATAATAAGATAAAGTGTATAGACTTCGTTTTGTAAAGGAAGCATTATTCGATATTGAAGATATTGTTCTTTGGTACGAAGAACAGCGTGTTGGACTTTCTTATGATTTTGAACTTTGTTTAGAGGCTGGAATAGATACAATCTTAAGAAATCCAAATGCGTTCCAAAAGAAATATAAGAATGTCAAAATTTTATTTATTTCAAGATTTCCTTATGGGATTCATTATAGATTCGAAAAAGAGGAAATAATTGTTCTTGGGATTTTTCACACTTCTCGTTCTCCTAAAAATTGGTCTAAAAGATTAGGTTTGTAAATTAAATTTAAAATATTAACTACAATGATTTGCGCTAATTCGTGAATTCGTGGCGAAAAAACTTAGAACCTTAGCATCTCAGAACCTTAGAACTTCATTCTAATATTCTCATTTTAAGCCGATTTTTTTATATTATCATACAAAACGGGCTAAATTTGTTAAGAAATCCCTTTTTGTTTCATAAAATGCAATCTTTTTTTTGGTGCACTAAAAATAATTTATACATTCGCAGAGAATTTACAAAATAACACAAACAAAATGGCAACTAACCGTTTTTATTTTAGCAACAACTTTTATTTCTTCTTTAGTAGAAGTGAGGATTGTGCTATGGTTATTTGAAAAATATAAAAGACAAATAAAACTAATATACAATCCTGATGCAAATCAGGATTTTTTTTTGACTATATGACAACGAAAATTGCAATACAAGGTATTAAAGGATCATTTCATCATCAGGTTGTAAAGGAGTATTTCTCTGAAAATGTGGATATTGATGAATGTTTGTCTTTTGAAGAATTGATCGACAGCCTTATTGCCGGAAAATCTGATCAGGCCGTAATGGCGATCGAAAATTCAATTGCTGGACCAATTATTCCGAATTATGCTTTGATTGACAAGAATAATTTACACATAATTGGAGAGCATTATTTAAACATTCAGCAGAATTTAATGGCCTTGAAAGGTCAGAAAATTGAAGATATAAAAGAAGTTCATTCACATCCAATGGCCCTTTTACAGTGTATGGATTTCCTGAAACAATATCCAAATATCAAATTGATTGAGGATAAAGATACAGCCGAAACAGCAAGAAGAATTCAGGAAAAACAGTTAACCGGAATTGCGGCAATTGCAAGTGTAACGGCTTCTGAAATGTACGATCTGGATATTATTGCATCATCGATTCAAACGATTAAAAACAATATGACACGTTTCGTGATCATCAAAAAGCAAAATTCATTTTTGCCGGAAAGCGAAATCAATAGAGCGTCTATTAAGTTTGAATTAGATCACAAAAGAGGAAGCTTAGCAGCAGTTTTGAATGTAATGAGTGACTGTAAACTGAATTTGACAAAAATCCAGTCGCTTCCAAAAATTGAAACACCTTGGAAATATTCATTCTTCGTAGATGTAACATTCGAGAAATATGAAGATTTTGCAAAAGCAAAAGCATTATTAAATATCATGGCAGAGTATTTTAAAGTGTTGGGAGAATATAAAAATACCAGACCTTAAGGAAGTTAAGAGTTATTAGTTAAAAGTTAGAAGTTAAAAAAGAAAGCCTAAAGCTTACAGCCTAAGGTCTAAAGCAATAAAAACAATGATTACAACAGCAAAACGATTAGACACAGTTGAAGAATACTACTTCTCATCAAAATTAAGAGAAGTTCGTCAGTTGATGTCTGAAGGAAAACCGATCATCAATATGGGAATTGGAAGCCCTGATTTGAGTCCGTCAAAAGCAGTAATTGAAGCGGTTGCCGCAGCAATTCAAGACGAAAACGGACATGGTTATCAAAGCTATCAGGGATTACCGGAAATGAGACAGGCGATGGCGGATTTTTATAAAGATCAGTTTGGTGTGGAAGTGAATCCGAACAATGAGATTTTGCCATTGATGGGTTCAAAAGAAGGAATTATGCACATTTCGTTGGCTTTTTTAAATGAAGGCGATCATGTTTTAATTCCGAATCCAGGTTATCCAACTTATACTTCGGTAACCAATTTGGTTCAGGCAGTTCCGGTTTATTATGATTTGAAAGAAGAAAATGCATGGGAACCAGATTTTGAAGCTTTAGAAAAACTGGATCTTTCGAAAGTAAAAATTATGTGGCTGGGTTATCCGCACATGCCTACAGGAGCTAGAGGAAGTTTAGCGTTATTTGAAAAACTGGTTGCTTTTGCTAAAAAACACAATATATTATTAATCAACGACAATCCGTATAGTTTTGTTTTGAATGATAATCCGATGAGTTTATTGCAGGTTGAAGGTGCGAAGGATGTGGCTTTAGAATTGAATTCGTTAAGTAAAACATTCAACATGGCCGGCTGGAGAGTCGGAATGGTTTTAGGAAACCCTGAAATTATCGATGCAGTTCTAAAAGTAAAAAGTAACATGGACAGCGGAATGTATTACGGAATCCAAAAAGGTGCCATCGCCGCTTTAAAATGTGATAAATCCTGGTTCGAAGACCAAAACAAAATTTACAGACGCCGTAGAGAATTAACGGAAAAATTAGCTGAAAAGTTGAACTGTAAAGTGTATAAAGAAGGAGTTGGTTTATTTGTTTGGGCAAAACTTCCGGAAGGAATAGAATCAGCAGAAAAGTTCATTGACGAAATATTATATGAGAAACATATTTTCATTACACCGGGAACCATTTTTGGAAGCAACGGCGAAGGTTATATCAGATTCTCATTGTGCGTGAAAGAAGAAAAAGTACAGGAAGCGATAGATCGATTTTAAGTATTAAGACTTTAGAATTAAGTATTAAGATTTTAGATTTTTAGCCACAGTTTGTCATTTCGACGAAGGAGAAATCTCCACGAGAAACTCCACAAAGATTGGATTTTCGTTGCGGAGCTACTTGCGAAGATTTCTCCTTCGTCGAAATGACAAAAAAAACGGAAAACGATAAAGGTCTTGAAAAAACGAGAAGCCCTAGCCCTGATAGAAGTGGAAATCCTTTTGCGCCGGGGTTCGGCGGAAAAGATTGAAACGGATAGCAGGAAACAGCTTCTAATAAAAAGAAATATGAAAGTATACGTAATAGGAATAGGATTAATTGGAGGTTCGATGGTGCTGGACATCAAAGGACGTTATCCTGAGGCGACTATTTTTGGAATCGATAATAACGAACAACATTTACAACAAGCGATTGAGTTAGGAGTTATTGACGAAGCAGGAAGTTTTGAAGATCTATCAAAAGCCGATTTTGTAATTGTTTCGGTTCCGGTAGATGTAGCGCTGACGGTTTTACCTAAAGTTTTGGATGCAGTAGGAGATAAAACAATTGTTTTTGAAGTTGGATCGACGAAAAAACCAATTTGTGATGCGGTAGCGAGTCATCCGAAAAGAAGAAATTTTATTGCTACGCATCCAATTGCAGGAACAGAGTTTTCCGGGCCTTCGGCAGCAATAAGAGGTTTGTTTCAGGGAAAGACAAACATTATCTGTGAAGTCGAAAAAACGGCTTTTAAATTGCAGGAAAAAGCATTGAATCTTTTTACCTCAATCGGAATGAGGATTCGATATATGGATCCGGTTTCGCACGATAAACACATAGCTTATGTTTCGCATTTATCGCACATCAGTTCGTTTATGCTCGGAAAAACAGTAATGAACAAAGAAAAGGACGAACAAGATATTTTTGATATGGCGGGAAGTGGATTTGAAAGTACCGTTCGTTTAGCCAAAAGTTCGCCAGCGATGTGGACACCAATTTTTAAACAAAATAAAGAACACGTTCTGGAAACTTTAGAAGCTTATATCTCAAATCTCAGTCGGTTTAGGGATTTGTTAAAAGAAGAAGATTATAACGCCATTTTTGAAGAAATGGAAAGCACAAATAAAATAAAAGAAATATTAAACGGATTAATTAAAAAGTAAAAACTATAATAAAATGGAAAATAAGAAAGAAATGAGAAAGTGGTTAGAAGATTTCAATTTGAATCACCCACTTGTGATAGCTGGACCTTGTAGTGCAGAAACTGAAGATCAGGTATTGAAAATCGCTCACGAATTAAAAGATTCTAAAGTAAGCGTTTTCAGAGCCGGAATCTGGAAACCAAGAACTCGTCCGGGAGGATTTGAGGGAATTGGAGAAATTGGATTAAAATGGTTACAAAAAGCAAAAGCTGAAACTGGTTTATTAATGGGAACTGAAGTTGCGACTGCAGCTCACTGTAAACTAGCTTTAGAATACGATATCGACGTTTTATGGGTTGGAGCACGTACAACTGCAAACCCTTTCGCAGTTCAGGAAATTGCTGACACATTAAAAGGAACTGATAAAATTGTTTTGGTTAAAAACCCTGTAAACCCGGATTTAGCTTTATGGTTAGGTGGTGTTGAGCGTTTACATATGGCGGGTATCGAGAAATTAGGAGTTATTCACAGAGGTTTCTCTACTTACGAAAAAACAAAATACAGAAACATTCCAGAGTGGCAAATTGCTATCGAATTACAAAATAAATTCCCTGATTTGCCATTAATCATCGATCCATCTCACATTACTGGAGATCGTAAAATGATTTTCGAAGTAACTCAGGAAGCTTTAGACTTGAATTACGACGGTATGATTATCGAAACGCATATCGATCCGGACAACGCTTGGTCTGATGCTGCACAACAAGTGACTCCAGATGCTTTGAAACAAATCATCAAAGATTTGACCATCAGAAAAACGGATGATACTACAGATGAGTACAGCCAAAAAATGACTAAACTAAGAGCAAACATCGATGTATTGGATGCTAACTTATTAGAGTTATTAGGAAAACGTATGAAAGTGGCTGACGAAATTGGTCAAGTGAAAAAAGACGCTAACGTTGCGATTCTTCAAAACAACCGTTGGAACGAAATCTTAGGAAAAATGATTTTAGAAGGCGAGAAAAAAGGTCTTACTGAAGAATTCGTTTTAAGAATGTTCAAAGCAATTCACCAAGAAAGTATTGGACACCAAGAGAAAATTTTCAACGCATAATTTTTTCGAAACCATATAAGTGATATAAGATAATTTAAGTTTTTTAAAAGCTTTGTTGTTGAGTTTAGTTATATCACGCATTTAAAATTAGATTGTTTTTTAAAAATCCCTATTGCTTTGAAAAAAGTGATGGGGATTTTTTTTGTTTTAAGAAGTGGGTATTTATATTCACTTATATAACTTATATGGTTTAAATTATTCATTTATCTTTGCAAAGAATTTAGGTTTAATCTAAAATCAGCAATCTAAAATTAAAGAATGACAGGAACCGTTTATAAATCTACAGGAAGCTGGTACACCGTAAAATCTGAAAATGGAGATTTTGTGGAATGCCGTATGAAAGGGAAATTCAGAATAAAAGGTATCAAAAGTACCAATCCTATTGCTGTAGGCGATATTGTCGATTATGAATTAGATGAAACTTCGGATGCTATAACGGGGACAATTCATAATATTCATGAACGAAAAAACTATATCGTTCGTAAATCGGTAAACTTGTCTAAGCAGATTCATATTATTGCTTCCAATATTGATCAGGTTTTTTTATTGGTTACGATTGATAATCCGCCGACAACTACAAGTTTTATCGACCGTTTTTTGGTTACTGCTGAAGCATACGGGATAGAAGCCATTCTTATTTTTAATAAAATTGATACGCTAAACGATCAGACTTTAGACGATCAACTTTATTTACAGCATATTTATTCTGAAATAGGTTATAAATGTCTTCGAATTTCATCAACAGAAAATAAAGGTGTTGACAAGCTGAAAGAAATGATGATTGGTAAAGTCAGTATGTTTTCAGGACATTCCGGAGTTGGAAAATCGACTTTGGTAAATGCTATGGAACCAAGTCTTCATTTAAAAACTACGGTTATTTCAGAACAAAGTAAACAAGGTCAGCATACTACCACTTTTGCCGAAATGTATGATTTGTCTTTTGATGCCCGAATTATCGATACCCCGGGAATCAAAGGTTTCGGGATTGTTGATATGGAACCATCAGAAATTAGTGGTTATTTTCCTGAGTTTTTCAGACTCAAAGACCAATGTAAGTTTAACAACTGTTTACATAAAGAAGAACCACATTGTGCCATAAAAGCGGCTCTGGAAAAAGATGAAATTGCCTGGTCACGCTATAACAGTTATCTAAAAATCCTTGAAGGAGACGAAGAGCATTATCGCACAGATACTTACGGCGAAGATCGTGCGGCGAGTGATGAAACGAGAAAGTAATTTAAAATTCCAATTCTCTTAAACTCCAAATTCCAACAAAAAAATCAAATGTAGAGATGCACTGCAGTGCATTTAAACACAGAAATTAAAATCTGTTTAATCCGTGTAATCTGTGGCCAATAAATTAGGTTGCACTTAGATCAAAATAAAAATGAAAATTGTACTTCAAAGAGTTTCCGAGGCATCTGTAACCGTTGATGGCCAAAAAACAGCCGATATTAAAAAGGGTTTATTGGTTTTAGTTGGAATAGAAGATGCCGATACTCAGGATGATATTGACTGGCTTTCGGGAAAAATCATCAAAATGAGAATCTTTGGAGATGAAAATGATGTTATGAACTGCTCGGTTCAGGATGTTGACGGAGATATTATTGTGGTAAGTCAGTTTACACTTCATGCTTCTACCAAAAAAGGAAATCGTCCTTCTTACATAAAAGCAGCAAAACCGGACTTTGCTATTCCAATGTACGAAAGTTTTGTAAAGTCACTTGAAAAAGAGTTTGGAAAAAAAGTCCAAACCGGAATTTTTGGTGCCGATATGAAAGTAAATCTTTTAAATGACGGACCTGTTACAATCTTGATTGACAGTAAAAACAAGGAGTAAAATATTATTAAACATTTGTTAAGGATTTCTAAAAATAATATATATTTGATGAAAATCCTTACTAATGAAAAACCTCTGTTGCGCATTACTTTTTTTATTTTTTACCCTTACTTCTTTTGCTCAAAAGAACGATTATTCCATTTTAAAAATTTCAGATAGTCTAAAAGAAAATGCAAATGCTGTTGTTCGATTAGATCAAATGGACATTAATATTCTGTCGCAAAGAAGCATGAATATTAAAAAACAGAGAGTCGTAACTGTTTTAAATCAAAAAGGTCTGAGTGAAATAGATGGTTATGAGTACTACGATAAATCAACATCCATAAAAGGTGTTGAAGCTGTTGTATATGACGCTTTTGGTAATGAAATCAAAAAAATCAAGAAAAAGGATTTTAAAGACCAAAGCGCAGTAAGTGGCAGTACTCTTTTTTCTGACAACAGAGTACTTTATTTAGATTACACTCCTGTTTCATATCCTTTTACTGTGGCTTATAGCAGCGAAATCGAAACTTCAAATACGGCTTTTATCCCAAAATGGTATTTTTTGAGCGGCTACAATGTTAGTGTAGAGAATTGTATTTTAAATGTATCGTATCCAAATAACTTAGGTTTTAAAAAGAAAGAGTTTCAGTTTTCTGATTTTAAAATAAAAAAAACGGTTGATACGGATACAAAGCTAAGTTATAAAGCAGCTAATATTCCGGCTCAAAAAGAAGAAGACTACAGCCCTTATCCATCGGATCTATATCCTAAAATAATGATGGGACTGGAGCATTTTCATTTAGAAGGAGTCGATGGTACGGCAACAACCTGGGAAGCTTTTGGGAAATGGTACGGAGAAAAAATTCTGTCCGGAACTACTACTTTGCCCGAAGAAACAAAGGTTAAGATCAAAGCTTTGGTCGGAGATGAAAAAGATCTTGTTAAAAAGACCAAAATCATTTATGATTATGTTCAGAAAAAATCCAGATATGTAAATATTGCTGTTGGTATTGGCGGATGGAAGCCTATGATGGCTGCAGATGTAGATCGTTTAGGCTACGGAGATTGTAAAGCATTATCTAATTACACAAAAGCACTTTTACAGATTGTAGATGTCCCTTCGTATAATACTATTTTATATGGAGATCGTTATAAAGCAAATATTCAGTCTGATTTTGTTTCAATGCAGGGAAATCATATGATTTTAGCAGTGCCAAATGGAGATAATTATATTTGGCTGGAATGTACAAGTCAGGACGATCCTTTCGGTTATCAGGGAACTTTTACAGATGACAGAGATGTTTTAGTAGTTAAACCCGAAGGAGGTGAAATTGTTCGTACTAAAATTTATGAGGACAAAGGAAATACTCAAACGGGAAAAGGAATCTATACACTTAATGAAAACGGTGATTTTTCCGGAGTTTTAAAAATAGCATCGCAAGGAAGTCAATATGCTTCCAAATCAAGGATTGAAACCTTACAACCTCACGAAAAAGAAAAACACTACAAAGAATATTGGGATAATATCAATAATCTAAAATTGGGTAAAATCACTTTTACTAATGATAAAGAAAATATCAATTTTATTGAAGATGTTCAGTTATCAGCATCCAACTATGGAGTGATTTCAGGTAGTAAAATGATTTTTACGGTGGATGCTTTTAACCAGAATTCAGCAAACATAAAACGAATAAGAAATCGTAAAAGTCCATTCCAGATTCAGCGTGGTTATTTAGATACAGATGAAATCGAGATCAATCTGCCAACAGGTTTTAGTATCGAATTTCTTCCTCAAAATTATGAGCTTAAAGGAAAATTTGGTGAGTACAAAACAGAAATCATAAAAAACAACGATAACAAACTGGTATATAAAAGATCCATGTTTTTAAACAAAGGAAAATATTCAAACAAAGAATATGATGAATACCGTTTGTTTATGGAGCAAGTTTCTAAAAATGATAATGCCAAAATAATATTGACCAGGAACTAACGAAGAACAACCAAAAATTAAACAAAACCAACCAAAAATTACCAATGAAAATTATTAAACTTATTAGCTTGTCTGCAATTTTGCTAATTGCTACAAGTTCGATTGCACAGGAATTTAGATTAGGAAAAGTCTCTGTTGCTGAATTGGAACAGAAAGTCCACCCAAAAGATACTTCGGCTATTGCTGCTATTTTGTATAAGAAAGGAGTGTCAAGGATGGAGTTTGATCAAAACGAAGGTTTTTATATGATGACCGATGTTGAAACGCGCATCAAAATTTATAAAAAAGAAGGTTACGACTGGGCAAATCAGGAAGTTTGGTATTACAATTACAACTCATTAAAAGAAAGAGTATTCTTTTCAGATGCAGTGACTTATAACCTGGTGAATGGTAAAATAGAAAAAACAAAACTGAAAAGTGATGGTTCTTTTGATGAAGTACTTTCAAAATACAGAGGACAAAAAAAGATTACAATGCCGAATTTAAAAGAAGGTTCGGTAATAGAATTTCGATATACTGTGAGATCTCCTAGTGATGCTATGATACGTGACTGGGATTTTCAGACTTCAATTCCGGTAAATTATTCGGAGTTTAAAGTAGCTTATCCGGAATATTATGTCTTTAAACCACGTCAAAAAGGGTATTTATTTCCTAAAACAACAACCTTAAAAAATCCAAGAACAATTACGATTACAAGCAAAGACAGAGGGAATCAATATGTAGCAAAAACGGAATTCTATACGGATAAAATAGATTACATAGAAACAGAAGTTACATATGTTGCTCAGGATTTTCCGGCATTGAAAGATGAAAGTTTCGTTAATAATATCAATAATTACAGATCAAGTGTTGAGCATGAATTATCATTAACACATTTTCCAAACAGACCTATCAAAGAATATTCTACAGACTGGAATTCAGTCGTAAAAACAATCTACGAATATGAAGATTTTGGCCCTGAACTAAATAAAACAGGATATTTTGAAGAAGATCTGAAAAAGATATTGGCAGGAATTAATACTCCGGAGGAAAAAATGTGGGTAATTTTAAACCATGTAAAATCAAATGTAAAATGGAATAGTTATTATGGTTATGGCTGTGATAACGGAGTTAAAAAGACCTATAAAGAAAAAACAGGAAACGTTGCAGATATTAATTTGATGCTGACGGCTATGTTACGCTATTCCGGTTTAACAGCAAATCCGGTTCTGGTAAGTACACGTTCCAATGGGGTTGCTTTTTTCCCAAACAGAACAGCTTTTAATTATGTTATTGCGGCAGTAGAAACTCCAAATGGCTATATTTTATTAGATGCTACTGACAGATATGCAACGCCTAATATGCTTCCTATGAGAGCCCTGAACTGGATGGGACGATTAATAAGAAAAGATGGAAGTTCTCAGGAAATTGATCTGATGCCGACAAAAGCTTCTAATGATATTGTTTTTATGAATTATGATATTGATGCAGAGGGAAAAATTAAAGGGAAAACCCGAAGACAATGTTCAGATTATAATGCCATGATAACAAGAGAAAATTTCGAGAAATTAAAAGAAGAAGAATACCTTGAGAAACTCGAAAATAATAGCGGTAAAATTGAAGTAAGTGAATATTCGAGAACAAATGAGAAAGATTTTTTAGCTCCAACTATTGAATCCTATTCCTTTACAGGAAATAATTTATGTGAAGTTATTGGAGGTAAAATATACGTAAATCCAATGCTTTTCTTCGCTCAGGATAAAAATCCGTTTAAGCAGGATGTGAGAGAATATCCCGTAGATTTTGGTTATCCGTTTTTGGACAAATACAATATCACCATTAAAATTCCCGATGGATTTGCGGTTGAAACACTTCCGGCTGCTGTAGCTTACAATATGGAAAATGATTTAGGAAGCTTTAAATTTAATATCGCTGCAAACGAAAATATGTTACAGTTAAGTATAGTACATCAAATTAACAGAGCAATAGTGGTTACTGAAGAATATGAAATGCTGAAAGAATATTACAAGGGAATGATTGCGAAGCAAACAGAAAAAGTAGTTTTAAAACGTATTTAATATGTTAAGTCGTTTTTTCTTAATTTGTTTTGTGTTCTTTTGGAATTGTATCGATATCCAGGCTCAAAATTATGCGCCTGGAAAGATAACAATTGCCGAACTGGAAGAGAAAATGCATCCAAAAGATTCCGGAGCGGTAGCTGCTATTCTGGCAAGTAATGTTACCATCAATTTAAATTTAAGTGGAAATTCAGAAAAACTCATTCGTAAAAAAATCAAAATTTATAAAAGTGACGGGTATCATTTTTCAAATGTCCATTTGTATTTTGGTGCTGGAAGATCAGGATATTTAAACATTCTGAGTGCTTATACTTATAATTTAGTAGATGGTAAAATTGTAAAATCTAAATTAAAACCGGAAAGCGAATTCATCGAAAAGACAAATAACAGTTATTGGATAAAAAAGTTAGCCTTTCCAGATGTAAAAGAAGGATCTATAATAGAATATGAGTACAGAGAAGATGTAGGTTTTTTGAGTCGTTATGATTGGAGTTTTCAGGAAAATATCCCGGTCAATTATTCCGAACTTAAAACGACTATTCCGGACGACTTTATATTTAAAAAAAATATGAGAGGTTTTTTTTCTCCTAAAATCATCACAAAAGCGACCCGCGCGTATGGACGAAATGCAACTGAAGCCACTTATGTTTATCAGAACCTTCCGGCAATGAAGGAAGAAAGTTATGTAAACAATATTAATAATTACAGAACAGGAATTTTCTTCGAACTTGAAAGGGTAGAAATTCCAGGACAACTTTATAAAACATTTTCCTCTGACTGGACGAGTGTTGCAAAAACAATTTACGGATTCGAAAGTTTTGGAGCAGAATTAAATAAAACAGGATATTTTGAAGACGATCTGAAAACCTTATTGTTAGGGAAAAATAATCCGACAGAAAAACTAACGACCATTCTTGATTTTGTAAAAGCCAATATAAACTGGAATAATCATTTAGGTTTTTCTTGTGAAAAAGGAGTTCGAAAAGCATATAAAGAAAAAACAGGAAATTGTGCAGATATTAATTTAATGTTGACAGCTATGCTTCGATATGCGGGACTTACTGCAAATCCGGTTTTGATTAGCACACGTTCCAACGGGATTGCTTTCTTCCCAAATATAAGCGCTTTTAACGCTGTGATCACTGCTGTTGAAAATGGAGACGACATTATATTAGTCGATGCTGCAGACAAATTTTCATCTCCAAACGTACTTCCTTTAAGAGATCTCAATTGGATTGGAAGATTGATTCGTAAAGACGGAACTTCTGAAAGTATTGATTTAATGCCTAAAAAAATGTCCAGTAACAATGTTTCAATTGATTATAGCATTGAGGAAAATGGCAAAATTAATGGCAAAATAAGACGACAGTCTACAGATTATAATGCTATGGCTATAAGAAATGTTTTCTCAAATACAAAAGAAGAAACATATTTGGAGAATCTTGAAAATAAAAATGGTAAAATTCAGGTGAGTGATTATAAACGGGATAATGAAAAAGAGTATTTGTTGCCTGCAACAGAAAGCTTTTCGTTTATAAGCAATGATTTATCTGAAATGATAGGAGGTAAAATTTATATTAATCCAATGCTCTTTTTAGCCAATACAAAAAATCCTTTTAAACAGGAAAATAGAGAATATCCAGTCGATTTCGGATTTCCTTTTGCAGAAAAATATAATATTAGCATACGTATTCCCGAAGGATTCACTGTAGAAAGTATTCCAAAAGCTGAAGGATTAGTTATGGAAGAAGGTCTGGGAATCTTTAAATATAATATTGCTCTTAATGACAATGTACTTCAATTACTGATTTTGCATCAAATTAATTCCCCAATTGTGGCACGTGAACAATATGGGATTTTAAGAGAATACTATAAAGTAATGACTGCTAAACAAACCGAAAAGATAGTTTTAAAAAAGATTTGAGAATCTAATATAAACAATAGTATTTTTGCAGTTATAACTTGCGAAATACTAAATAGCTTTCGTAAGCAAAATAAAAAATTGTCCTTAAAAAAGCTTAAAAATGGATTTGAAAAATGCACAACTAGATGTTGATACCTGGATAAAAGAACATGGAGTTCGTTATTTTAACGAATTGACCAATATGGCACAACTTACAGAAGAAGTAGGTGAAGTTGCCAGAATTATTGCCCGTCGTTACGGAGAGCAATCTGAAAAAGAAAGCGATAAAAACAAAGATTTAGGTGAGGAATTAGCAGACGTTGTTTTTGTGGTTTTATGTTTAGCGAATCAAACAGGAATTGATTTACAGGCTGCTTTTGACAAAAAAATGGACTTAAAATCGGTTAGAGATAAAGATCGTCACAAAAACAATGATAAATTGAAATAATTGTGAAATTTCAGCGTGAATTTTGATTTACGGGCGAGGAGTGGTAAATTGCGCGCTTGGATTATGTTACTCATAATTCGCAACTCATAACTAATATCATGAATTTAAAATTAACGACGAATTCACCATTCACCATTGATGATTCGCAACTCAATATTACAGGTTCTAAAAGCGAAACAAACCGCTTATTATTACTAAAAGCTTTATTCCCAAATATCACTTTAGCCAATACTTCAAACTCTGACGATAGCGAAGTAATGCAGAAAGCTTTGGCAGGAAATGACGAAATTGTTGACATTCATCATGCCGGAACTGCAATGCGTTTTCTTACAGCTTATTTTTCTGTTAACGAGGGAAGAGAAGTTGTTTTGACAGGATCTAGCAGAATGCAGGAACGTCCAATCAAAATTTTGGTTGAAGCTTTGGCGCAATTGGGGGTTGTCATTTCTTATGAAAAAGAAGAAGGTTATCCGCCAATCCGAATTAAGGGAAAAAAAGTAACGGCTTCAAAAGTAACTTTAGCGGCTAATGTAAGCAGTCAGTATATTTCGGCACTTTTATTAGTAGCTTCAAAACTAGACAATGGTTTAGAACTGACTTTGGAAGGAGAAATCACTTCAATTCCGTATATCAAAATGACTTTGGCTCTGCTGACCGATTTAGATATCAAAACAAGCTTTGAAGGAAATGTAATTAAAGTATTTCCGAAAGAAGCTGTTGAGTCAAAAGAAATGGTGGTAGAATCTGATTGGAGTTCAGCTTCTTATTTCTTTAGTTTAGTGGCTTTATCTGAATCTGCAAAAATTACTTTGAGTAGTTATAAAGAAAACAGCCTTCAGGGAGATTCAGAATTAGTTTCTCTTTATGAAAAAATGGGTGTGAAAACGACTTTCCAAAACAACAAAATGACTTTGGAAAAAGTCGCAGGTTTCAATTATCAGGATGTGAATTTTGAATTGAACAACACTCCAGATATTGCACAAACTATTGTAGTAACTTGTCTAGGTTTAGGAATTGGATGTCATTTAACAGGTCTGCATACTTTAAAAATCAAAGAAACAGACAGATTGGAAGCTTTAAGAATTGAGCTTACAAAACTTGGCGCAAATATTTCTGTAACCAATGACAGTCTGACTTTAGAGCGTTCAGGAGCTATTAACCATGATGTTCATATTGCAACATACAACGATCACCGTATGGCAATGGCGTTTGCACCTTTAGCAATCAAAGTTCCAATTATTATTGATGATGCTGAAGTAGTTTCTAAATCATATCCTGATTTCTGGAACGATTTAAAAGCGTTGAACTTTCAAGTTTCAGAATTGTAAAAATTTTTGAAACCATATAAGTGATATAAGTTCATTTAAATAAAAGCTTAACGCAAAGTATGTAAAACATAGCCTCTGGTTTCAACCAGAGGTTTTTTTATGCGAATTTAAAAGTAAACCCGACAGGTTTTTAAAACCTGTCGGGTTTAATAGTAAGTAAAAAAACAGTTGATATGAACTTATATCACTTATATGGTTCAAAAAAAACATTTTTAATGCTTTCCGAAACCTCACTAAATCAAGGACTTTTGAAAATAAACGTCAAAACACTTGACAACGCCTATCTCACAATCGTATATTTGCAACCGATTTAAAATTTTAGATAAACAAATCTAAAGGCTACACTCTAAAATCAACAATTCAAATATGAAATTATCACACTTCAATTTCAATTTACCGAAAGAACTTTTGGCTGAATTTCCAGCAGAAAACAGAGATGAGTCTCGTTTAATGGTAATTGACCGTAAAAAAAACACAATCGAACATAAAATGTTTAAAGACGTGATCAACTATTTTGATGACGGAGACGTTTTAATTCTAAATAATACAAAAGTTTTTCCTGCACGTTTGTACGGAAACAAAGAAAAAACCGGAGCCAGAATTGAAGTTTTCTTGTTGAGAGAATTAAATTCAGAACAACGCCTTTGGGATGTTTTAGTAGATCCTGCCAGAAAAATCCGTATTGGTAACAAACTTTACTTTGGTGATGATGATTCGTTAGTTGCTGAGGTAATCGATAATACAACTTCTCGTGGTAGAACTTTACGTTTCTTATATGACGGTTCATATGAGGAATTCAGAAATAAATTGACAGAACTTGGAGAAACTCCAATTCCTAAATACATCAACAGAGACGTTACTCCGGAAGATGCTGAAAGATACCAAACAATTTACGCAAAAGAAGAAGGAGCTGTAGCGGCGCCAACTGCTGGTTTACACTTTTCAAAACACCTTTTGAAAAAATTAGAAATCAAAGGAGTTAATTTTGCTGAGGTAACTTTACACGTTGGTTTAGGAACTTTTAACCCGGTTGAGGTTGAAGATTTATCTAAACATAAAATGGATTCTGAGGAATTAATTATTACTCAGGAAGCTTGTGACATCGTAAATGAAGGAAAAGCAAAGAAAAAACGTATTTGTGCTGTAGGAACGACTTCTATGCGTGCAATCGAAAGTTCAGTTTCTTCTGCTAATACTTTAAACCCTTATGAAGGATGGACAAATAAATTTATTTTCCCTCCTCACGATTTCAGCATTGCGAATTGTATGATTACAAACTTCCACACACCAAAATCGACATTATTAATGATGATTTCTGCTTTCTGTGGACATGATTTAATGAAAAAAGCATACGAAGAAGCGATCAAAGAAGGATACAAATTCTATTCTTACGGAGACGCGATGTTAATCTTGTAATTAGCATTTATCATATAAAAAGACCCGACAAGTTTTATAGCCTGTCGGGTTTTTTATTTGTTTCAAGTTTCAGGTTTCAAGTTTGACATTCGTTGAGAAATTTTAAACGCAAAGGGCGCAAAGTTTTTTTTCTCAGTATGTGTTTACCAGAAACAAAAGAACGCAAAGCTTTGCGAACTTAGCGTTTATAAACGTTAGCCTTGATAAAAAAAGACTTTGCGCCCTTTGCGTTGAAAAATACACAAAGCATATCAATCTGAAACAAAACAAACAATTTTTGTTATTTTAGCAGACAAAACAAAAAACACAATGACTTTTCAAAATACACGCGAATTTGCACGAGAGCTAGATTCAAAAGACACATTAAACCATTATCAGGAACAATTTATTTTTCCTAAAGTAAATGACAAACGAGTTATCTATTTTACAGGGAATTCTTTAGGATTACAACCGAAACGAACCAAAGCTTATATAGACGAAGTAATGAATGACTGGGCAGAACTTGCCGTTGAAGGTCATTTTTATGCTGAGAAACCCTGGTGGGATTATCAGGAAAGATTTTCTGAACCGTTGAGTAAAATTGTTGGAGCACTTCCATCTGAAGTTACGGTTATGAATACTTTGACAGTGAATCTTCATTTGTTAATGGTTTCTTTTTATCAGCCAAAAGGCAAACGCTATAAAATTATTTGTGAAGAAAAAGCGTTTCCATCAGATCAATATATGTTTCAAAGTCAGGTTCATTTTCATGGTTACAAACCAGAAGATGCAATCGTAGAAATTAAACGTCGAGAAGGCGAGCACAATATTCGTTTAGAAGATGTTTTAGCTAAAATTGAAGAAGTTGGTGATGAACTTGCTTTGGTTTTAATTGGTGGAGTAAACTATTATACCGGACAAGTTTTCGATATTAAAACCATCACGGCAGCCGGACAAAAAGCCGGAGCAAAAGTAGGTTGGGATTTAGCACATGCCGCGGGAAATATAAAATTGGACCTTCACGGCTGGAACGTAGATTTCGCAGCATGGTGCAGTTATAAATATATGAACTCAGGTCCAGGAAATGCTTCAGGCTGTTTTGTTCATGAAAGGCATCACAATGATCCGGATTTACCTCGTTTTGCAGGCTGGTGGGGACACAACAAAGAGCGCCGTTTTAAAATGGAGCCCACTTTTGATCCTGTTCATGGAGCAGATGGATGGCAGATTAGTAATTTGCCAGTTCTTTCGTTAGCACCTTACTTAGCTTCTGTAGAGATGTTTGCTGAGGTTGGAATGGATGCTTTAATTAAAAAACGTGATCATATCACTTCTTATCTTGAGTTTATTCTACACGAAATTGATAAAGAAGTAGAAAGTACTTTTGAAATTATTACACCAACAAATCCGGAAGAAAGAGCTTCACAATTGTCTGTTTTTCTTCACGGAGAAGGAAGAGCTTTATTTGATTATTTGATGAAAAACGGAGTGATAACCGATTGGCGCGAACCCAACGTAATTCGTCTGGCACCAGTTCCTTTGTACTGTTCTTATGAAGATATGTACGACTTTGGACAAATACTGAAAAAAGGGATTTTAGGGAAGTAAAGTTTCAAAAAGAAATAATCTCGCAAAGTCGCAAAGACGCAATGTTTTTTATCACATAAAAATAATAAGCGACAAAAATGAGAAAAAACTTTGCGTCTTTGCGACTTTGCGAGATTAATTTAATTCAGCTTGGGAAATAAAATTTAGCTCGAAACAAACATCAATCTTCTAATCTTATAAAATTTCAAAAAAATTCTGTAATAACCATTATAGCAGATATTCCGTATTTTGTAGTGTATAATTTTAAATCACTACAATCATGAAAGGCTTATATATTTTATTAGCAGCAATAATTTTTACTTCTTGCCAAAACCAAGGACAAAGTAAAGAGGATATAAACAAAGCCAAGCAAGCCAGTATTGATTCCATGAAAGTTGAAATTAACAAACAACGTGTTATCGATTCAATGAAGACTGAAATGGCAAAGATAAAAGAAGAGCAGAGAGTCGAATCTGAAAAAGTAGTTGTAGTACAACAGCCTGCAAATGGACAAGCGACAACTACAACAACCACAACTAAAAAGAAAGGATGGAGTGCAACTGCTAAAGGCGCTGTAATTGGTGCCGGAGTAGGAGCTGCAACCGGAGCAATTGTGAGTAAGAAAAAAGGCGAAGGTGCGATTATTGGAGGTTTGGCCGGTGCTGCTTTAGGAACAGGAACAGGAGCTGTAATTGACAGTAAAAACAAAAAGAAAGAATAGATTTAATTCTATAATAATAAAAGAAAAGCCGATTTAGAAAACTAAATCGGCTTTTTGGGCTTATACTAATTCCAGCGTAGGAATTTGAATGGCATTTAATTCTGTTTTATAAAAATCGAATTGGTCTTTAATTTTCTTTTCCTCTGTTTTAAAATAAAAAGTAGAGGAGAAAAGTTGGTGATAATATTCAATGCCGTTTAAAATATTTGTTTTGAAAGAATTCCATTTTTTAATTTGAATGGCAGTTACTTCTCCCGAAATGTTTTCGATTTCATTTCTAAAATAATCCACATACATTTTTAATTCCTTAACGAACAAATTAGGTCGGTCGGTTCTTAAAACCGATTTCCCCTGATAAATATGTTGAACCATTTCTTTTAAAGAAACTTCCTGATCAAAATAAGCTAAGTTTGGTCCTGGGCAAATTACTACACCTTGTGCCTGACCTTTTATTTTAATATCATTTTCAAGATAAGAAGCATTGGCTAAACCAACACAAAGACAAGATTTCTCCGTTATTTTGATTTTTCTTTTTTCAAAATCTTCTGCAGATAATGTTTCTTTTTTGTTTTCTAATTCCTCTAGTTTAATGTCCTGATATTTTTTAGAAGCAGTGCAGATTCCATGCGGATCGTATTCTTTGCTTAAAGCTAAGAACTTCTTCGGACAAGAACTTCCTGCTTTTTTTTCGTGAATTCTTTTTTGTTTTAAGAATTCATTTGTTGTGCCTTTTAAAGTATTAAAGGGAACGCCCAAAGGCGAAATATTACTTAAGTAAAAATCCTCTTCTTTGGCATTCATCAATAAATTACGAGTTTCCTGATCTACTGATGTCGCTTCAGGAACCAATAAAAATGGAGAACCCCAGCCGACAGCATCTACTTTGTATTCATCTAATAAAAACTCATGTTCTTCTGAAGTTCCAACACCGCCTTGAACTGTAATTTTTAATTCTAAAGGCTTTTCGGGGAAAGCTTGATTTTTTGCCTGTAAAGCTTTAATCATTAAATCGTGGGCAGATTGTACTAATTGCTCTTTTTTCTGCTTGAATTCTTCTAAAATAGTGCCCAATAAGAGTCCGTCAGTGGCAAAGGCGTGACCGCCACAGTTCAATCCTGATTCTATTCGGTATTCTGAAACCCAGAGCCCTTTTTTTGCTAAAAAGTTTCCTTGAATCATTGCCGATCTAAAATCGCTAACTTTTAGAATGATTTTCTTTTTAAGTTCATTCTTTTCATTCGGAAAAAAGTCCTTAAAATTTTCAAAGTAACCAAACAATCTCGGATTCATTCCTGCTGAAAGCACAACGGAAGATTCTAAATTACTATTGGCAAAACCTCTCAAAGCCGCATGTGCATCATTAAACTCAATTGGAAGTTGTTCGTTTTTTACGAAGTTATCTTTATCCAGTTTCGTCATAATGTTCACGTCAATTTCTCCGGGAAAAAGATGTGACTCGATATATTGTTGAATGTTTTCTTTAAAAGCAATTCCATCATCCAGTAAGTTCTGAAATCCTTTTTTAATGTCAGAAGTATTCGGTAGCATCGACATAAAATTTTCCAGAGCGGTTTTGCTTTCTGCCAATTCAGTTTTAAAACTCTCGAATTTTTCTTTTACGATTTTGTCAACTAAATTGAGGTAAGATGTAATTCTTTCGGCGCGGTAATCATGAAATTTCTGTGTGATTTCTTCGTACGGAATATTGAATTTAGTGCTGTAAAAGTTACGCATCTTTTCAATTAAATCGTCATCAGCAAGAGCAATAACAGACGAAATTCCGTATTGCGCGACACGAATCGGACTGTCAATCGTGTACGCAAGCCCCATTACCGGAATATGAAAAGTGTGTATAGGTGTTTTTGTCATTTGTCTTCCAATTAAAATAAAGGCAAATATTGAAAAAAGCATTTTTCTAAAACGTGATAATTGTCAGGTTTGTGAATTGCATATCATTTATTCCCACAATCTTGTCATTGCGAGGAACGAGGAATCATACTGGAAACTCCGTACAGAATGTCCCAATCTTTATCGATTCTCGAGTGTGATTCCTCGTTCCTCGCAATGACAAAACCTTTTGGAATACTACGAATTATAAATAAATATAGCCCGTGGTTTCAACTACGGGGGACGTATGTAAGAATGTGTTATGGAAATTCTTTGTGGAAATGCATTGCGTTCCTGCGGTTGAAACCGCAGGCTATGTTGGCAAACAATGTGCATATGTTTTTCGCCACAGATTAAAGGATTAAAATGATTTAATCTTTTAATCTGTGGCAAAACTAGAAAAAGGAATTAGTGGAAATTAGTGTAATTCGTGGCTATAAAAAAATCTATATCAAAATCTTCTTCAAAGATTCCGCTATACTTCGCCATAAAAAGTTGTAGAATGATTTTTCCTGAATTCTTTCGATTTCGACATCGGCGGTTTTGGCTTTGTCTTTAGAATCGTTTTTAACCAATAAATTAGCAATTGCCGATTTCAGTTTGGCTTCTTTTTCAGGGTTTTTCTTTTTGTATAATTTCACTTTTAGATCGTCATAATCCAGAGATGCATTTCCTTTTGAAATATTATCATTTCCGTAGAAATTAAAACGGTATTTATTAAAAACTCCAGTAAAGGACGCATTCATATACGGTTTACTGAATTGTCCCATCGCTCTAACATCAAAATTGGAAATTACGCCCTGAATATGAAATCCATCATTTTTGTCTAAAACATTGAAACTCCAATCTACATCGAGTGGAGAAGTTTTCATGAAAATGGTTTTCACTTTGATTTTGACATCAGCTGTTTTTTTCAAACCAAAACCGCTTCGAAGATTGGTTGCCTGTAAGTTGAATTTGTCGAAAGTTAGAATTCCCGGACCTTTAGAGAAATCAATTTCTTCTTCATAAACTAATTTTGATTTCAAAACCTGAAGTGTATCAATCTGAAGCGGGAATTTTATATTTCGCAATAAATGATTGTACAGGTATTTTTTGCTTAAATCGTCTTTTGGCATTTTCCCGCGATAAATATTTGCATCAAAATGATTGATCACAAGCGAATTTGCTTTAAAGAAAAAACGATCATTTTTAAATCCCCAATCCATTTTTTGAATGCTTGCAGAATCTACTTTCAGCGTGTAAATATCCTTTTCTGTTTTTAGTCTTTTTACAAATTCCGGACGGGAAAACTGTGGAATATTAGCAAAATTATTAATTGCTAAAAAGTTCTTTTCAGTATTGATTTTGCCAATTGTGATGTGATAAAAAGCACTCGGACGATAAAATAAACTATCACATATTAAAGCATAACTTTTGTACTGAAGCGGAATTTTTTCTTTCAAAGTGGCATCGGTTATTAAAATGCCTTCTAATTTTAGAAGAATTTTTTTAACGCTGAAAATGGGTTTTTGAGTATCCAAAGAAACCACATCGACAGTTCCGTCATTCAGATAAATATTCGAAACGCCAACTATTTTTCGGAAAGGCTCGACGATTTCGTTTTTAATGCTTTTACTGTTATTTAAAAGTTTCTCGCCTTTTTTATATAGAATTACACGTGGTTTGTTGATGATAATACTTTCGGCCTGAATAATATCGCGAAAAGCCAGATCCCAAATATTAAAGTGTTTGATTGTGATGGATTCTATTTTGGTAAAAAGACCATTTTTACTGTCTTTCGGCTCATTTTTCGGATTGACCAATAAAGTTTGTGCGTAGATATTTCGGGAGAAAAGAGAAACTTCTATTTTTTCGTAATTGATATTGTAGGCTGTTTTATTCTTCTCATGGATAATAATCGGAAGCTGTTTTTTAATCCAGTAATTCAGTCCAAAATTGGCTAAAAGTACAATGATAAACAAGGAAATTATTCCGATCGCTATTTTTTTATAGATTGACATTTACTCTATTAATTTTAAATACATAAATTTAGAGTTTTAAAAAGGAATGATTTTACATTATTCTACAATTTCATTACATCATTTTTTAGAATTCATTATTTATATTTTTTTGCGTGATTATGAAAATACTTAAAAAGATTCTGTTGGTTTTATTGGTACTAATTGTACTTCTTGGAATAGGTTTATGTGGCTATATTTTTCATTTAAAACCAAAATATGAAGGAGAACTGCAACTCAAAAATCTGGATAAACAAACAACAGTATATTTTGATGATTTTGGAGTGCCACATATTTACGCCGATTCAGAAAAAGATGCCATGACCACGCTTGGTTATGTACATGCTCAGGAAAGATTGTGGCAAATGGAATTGCTTCGAAGAATTGCTCCAGGAAGATTGGCTGAAATTTTTGGAGGAGTTGCATTAAAAAACGATCAATTTTTTGCAGGAATAGGTATTGAAGAAGCTTCCGCGAAAGCGATTGCCAAACTCGACAAAAACAGTGAAAGTTATAAACTGACTCAGGCTTATCTGGATGGAATTAATCAATATTTAGAAGAAGGCGTAACGCCAATTGAGTTCACTTTGGTTGGAGTTAAAAAGCAAAAGTTTACAATAAAAGACGTTTACAATATTTTCGGATATATGTCTTTCAGTTTTGCAATGGCTCAGAAAACAGATCCGCTGCTGACGGATATTAAAAATAAATACGGAGCTTCTTATCTAAAAGATTTAGGAATCGAAGGCGAGTTTAACACTACGAGAATTAAAATCTCAAAAGAGAAAACAGAAGAATACAGCGAGGTTTCAAAAGCGATTACGGCAATGTTGGATCAGTCCCCAATTCCACCGTTTATTGGCAGTAACAGTTGGGTTGTCGGGCCAAAGAAATCGAAAAGCGGAAAAGTGATTTTTGCTAATGATCCGCATATTGGTTTTTCTCAGCCTGCCACTTGGTATGAAGCACATTTGGTAACGCCACAACATGAGTTATACGGCTGTTATTTGGCTGGAACTCCATTTCCTTTACTGGCACATAACCGTGATTATGCCTACGGATTAACGATGTTTGAAAATGATGATATCGATTTTTATCAGGAAAAAAATAAAGACGGAGATGTTACGCAATATCAAACACCAACTGGTTTTGCGATATATGAAATCAGAAAAAAAACAATCAAAGTAAAAGATTCTTCAGATGTGGTTCTGACCATTAAATCGAGTCGTCATGGGCCAATTATGAATGATTTCATGGAGCGTTTGGAAAAGAAAAATCCAATTGCAATGATGTGGACTTATACGCATCAACCTATTCAGATTCTGGATGCAGCGTACGGACTTTCACATGCTAATAATAAAGAAGATTTTAAAAAAGCGGCTAGTTTAATTGCAGCGCCGGGATTGAATGTAATGTATGGAGATGCAAAAGGAAATGTGGGCTGGTGGGCAACAGGAAAATTATACAGACATAATGAAGGGGTAAACACCCATTTAATTCTAGACGGCGCAAGCGGGAAAGATGATATTGTCAAATATTTAGATTTCGAACAAAATCCGTCGGCAGAAAATCCGGAATGGGGTTATGTTTATTCTGCCAATAATCAGCCTGAAACTATAGATAATGGTTATCTGTATCCTGGTTATTATCTGCCGGAAGATCGTGCCAAGAGAATATCAGGAATTTTAGATGCAAAATCAGATTGGGATAAAGAAGCCATTAGTAAAATGATTTATGATAATACTTCGGATGTTGCCGTTGCCGTTGTGAAAAATTTAATTTTAAATACTGATTTGACTTCTATTTCGGCAGAAGAAAAACAAGTTTTAGAAGTTTTAAAATCGTGGAAAGGAACAACCAATCTGGAAGATATCGCACCTACGATTTACAACAAATGGATTTATCTGTATCTGAAAAATACGTTTGAAGATGAAATGGGGAAAGAAAACTTTAATTTATTTCTGGGTATTTCTGTTGGAAAACAAGTTATCGCCAATCAGATTAAAAATGAAAATTCGGTTTGGTGGGATAACATTAAAACTAAAAATGTAAAAGAAACCAGAAAGCAAATTGTTTCAAAATCTTTTCATGAAACGGTTGCAACACTTCAAAAACAGTTAGGAAATACTATTTCGGATTGGAAATGGGGACAAGTTCATACAGTAGAACACGAACATCCATTAGGAAAAGTAAAAGCACTTCGTGGACTATTTAATGTTGGGCCATTTAATTCTCCAGGATCAAACGAAGTCATCAATAATTTATTCTTCGGATTTAATGAGGAAGGAAAATATTATACGAAAGGTGGCCCTTCAACCAGAAGAATTGTAGATTTCTCTGATATCGAAAACAGCTGGAGTATTTTACCAACGGGACAATCCGGAAATCCGTTCAGCAAACATTATGACGATCAGGCAGAAATGTACAACGCAGGGAAATTCAGAAAAATGAAACTGAACAAAGAAGAGATAGTGAAAACGTCAACTAAATTGGTTCTGAAACCTAAGAATTAGTTTCAAGTTTCAAGTTTTTCCAATTAAGATTTAAAAATAAAAAGGTTCAAAGGTTTTTGTTTTAAAACCTCTGAACCTTTGTTACTTTGTCCCTTTGAACCTTATTTAGAAACATACTTCCCCAAAACAATATCATTGGCAAAAATGTTCAAATTATTAATGAGGATTTTATTATTGGTCATTACATTTTTGGTCTGATAAGCCGTGTCTTTTTCGTAAGCTTTTAGTAAAGTTTCAAGTTCCACTTCATCAAAAACAACAAAACTGTTGTAAATGGCATCTCTGAAATTTTTATAATTAATGCTTTGGGTAATTTCCATAGCTTTTTGTTCGTTCCAGCCTTCTTTTGCAGAAGTTTCGTTTATTTTAGACAAACAAAAATCGACTACATAATTTTTATAATGAGTTGCTTCTACAATTTTATCAATAATAATTTTGTTTTGCTGAGACGGCATTCTCGCAGAAGTGTAATTGGTTTGTGATATGCTTTTAAAAGAAATAAACAAGCAGAAACAAACAGTCAGGAAACTGTGCTTTTTGAGATTTTTCATAGGTTAATTTATTGTTTTAGGGTAGGGCTAAAATAGTGCTTTCAACAATAAATTTCCAAGCAGAATGTCCAAGTTGTTACAAAAAATAACACTTACAAAATCAATTTTAAGAAGATTCTGTAAGTGTTATTAATAATGTGTTATTTGTTTTGCTAAATGGACTAATAATTTACCAAAGCATATTAGTGACACGGATAAAACAGATTTACTTCGTAAAAACGCGGATAAAAACGGATTTTACAAAGATTTATAAAAAAAATCCGTCCTAATCCGCGTCTTCGCATTAGCGAATTAGTATCATCCGTGTGCTATTTTTAAAACTTGCACAAGTAATCGATAGCCATGTTTATTTTTTTAAAAGTTCTTCCAAGGCTTTTTTACCGCCTTCATTGGAAGGATCCAGTTCAACCGATTTTTTGTAGTTGGCGATGGCCAGTTTCTTATCGCCATCGGCTAAATAAGCTTCACCTAAACTATCATAAACATTTCCAGATTTTGGGAAAGCTTCGGTGTTTATTTTAAAAATTTCAATTGCTTCTTTCTTTTTTCCGTCTTGTAGCAATTGATAGCCAACCCTGTTCATATCGTTTTCTTTAATAATATACGTTGGGTCGTTTTTCAATTTTTTATAAGTTTCTAATCCGGCAGTAGTTCCTTTTGTTGTAAAAACATCCAATAAATCTAAAGCCAATGATTTTTTAGGTTGACTATAAGGTTGGTCATATAGGATGTTGCGAATTGAATTATTCATTTCGCCTAAAATAGTGCCGCCAGTATTATTCAATAAAACCACTAAAATTTTATCAGTAGGAATACGAGAAATAATAGTATTGAATCCATTAATACCGCCACCATGTTCGATAATTTTTATTTTGTCTTTATCTCCATTATTTACTTCCTTAACAGACCAACCGTAACCATAAGATTCGTCACCCCATGCTTTTATGTAAGGTTTAAATAAAGATTCCATCGATTTTGCAGAAAGAAGTTTATTAGTATACAATGCTTGATCCCATAAATATAAATCTTCTACAGTAGAATACAAGGAACCAGCTGCATACGGAATACTCATATCTAGATAAGGTGCATTAACATAACGCTTTCCATCTTTTTCATAACCAGCCGCTCTGTTTTTTAAAATTACATCGCTGTGATCGTAACCGGAATTAACCATTTTTAAAGGCGTGAAAATTACTTCCTGTAAATATTGCTCATACGTTTTGCCGGTAATTTTTTCAATAATATATCCTAACAAGAAGTATCCGGAATTACTGTAACTGAATTTTTCTCCAGGCGTAAATTCAAGAGGAAGACTTGAAAATGTTTTTACAAAAGCTTCTGGAGTGTATGGATTTCTCGCTTTATCTTTAAAGAAGTTTGGAGAATCGGTATAATTTGGAATTCCCGAAGTGTGCGTCAATAAATGATGTGTTGTGATTTTATCTCCGTTTTCCTTTGGATAATCTGGAAGATAAGTTGTAATTGGAACATCAAGTTTTAATTTTCCTTCTTCGGCCAGTTTTACAATTAAAAGTGCGGTGAATTGTTTGCTGATTGAACCTAATCTAAATTTTGTGTCAGGTTGATTCGGAATATTCCATTCCATGTTGGCAGAACCAAATCCTTTTTTAAAAATAACTTTTCCGTTTTCAGCAACCAGCGCCGAGCCGTTAAATTGTCCGTATTCGTTGTATTTGTCTAAAAGTTGTTCGATTTGCTTTGCCTTATCTTGTGCAAAAGCACTCAAAGCCGAAAGTTGAAAAACTACAAAGAGTGCAATGAGTTTGATTGATTTTTTCATAATGATTGATGATTATGGGTTTTGGATTAATAAAAATGATTCGTTTTTGATTGATGATTGAAACTTTATAACAAAAAGATATTCAGTAGGTTAAAACGAAATTACGATTTTTTTACTTGCAATAAATTAATGCTCTCAAAAGTTTAGACGATCATTTTTTGATTTGGTTTCATAAATCGATCAGTTTTTTCACTTTTATTTTAAAGTTTAATCCAAATTGTCCTGATAGGGTTTGTGTTCATAACTGATAACCCTTTTTAATTTCCAACTTTTACCTTTTCTTTCCCAAATGTGAATGAATTTTCCAGTTAGATGCGGAATATCACTAGATAAAAAAGTATGTTCACCAATTTGCAAAGCGCCAAAATCACCTAGTTTTTCAACCGTGCAGAAATTTAGCTTTCTTGTTACTTTTTGAAAACGCGTTTGCCTGCCAATTAAATCTTTTACATTTTCTCCTTTAGAGATGTTTAAGCCATATTGGTCATCGTAGAATTCGATATCATCTGCAATTATTTTTCTAAAAAGAGAAGCATCACATTGGTTAAAAGCATAATCAAAAAGCTGATGATCCATTTCGATAATTTCACTATGTAAAAGATTTTTTCGAATGTGTTCATTTTTCGTATATGCAAGCGCCTGTCTGCTTAAAAACAGCATAAAAAGTACTAATGTATTTATCATCGGTATCATATTTTATGGTTTAACATTTACTTTGTTTCTATGGAAATTATTCGGTTTCCAATTTCTCCCAGATAATGTTGAACTGTCTTTTCGTAAACTTTATAGCCATCATCAACATTAGTAAAGATGATTAAACCTTGTTTAGTTTTTGGAAGCATAAAAACAATCGTTTGAACGCCTTTGTCTGCACCACCATGCGATAAAACATAATCTTGATTGCCGAGATCGTAGATTTCAAAGCCTAAGCCAAAATATTTATCTTTTTTCGTGGTAACCTGATGCGAAATCATTTCCTCAAAAACTTTTGGGCTTAAGCCTTTGCTGTTCATTATACTGCATAGAAAGTTTCCATAATCTTCAATAGTGGTCAATAAATCATCTGCAGCATTTGCAGTTTTATTTTTGGTTGGTTCGTACTCATTTCCTTTATTATCATAATTAGTGGCATATCTGGAAAGATCAATTTTTTCGTTCCAAATTAATTGAGAATCATTCATCTCTAAAGGTTTAAAAACTAATTCTGAAGCTAGTTGGTCTAATGTTTTGTGGAATTTTTTCTCCAATGCTTTTCGAAGATATTCAAAACCTTCACCGGAATATTGGTATTGCGTTCCGGGTTTAAATTTGAAATCCAGTTTTTTAGATTCATTATTAGATCTCCAATTTGGGAAACCAGTTTGATGGCTTAACACAAATCTGGTTGTTAATAATTTTAAGTAAGGGTCTTTCGCAATATCAGGATCGGTCCAGTATTTGTAAAGTGGTTCGTCTAAATCCCATTTTCCCTGACTGATTAATTTTAGGGTTACAATTGCGGTAACAGGTTTTGTCAAAGATGCAACATTCCAAATCGTATTATACGGAGCTGAAATACCTTTCTTAAGCTCACCAAAAACTTTTATCTGCTTTAGTTTTCCGTCTGTAATAATACCGATTCCTAAAGTTGGAATATTGTTTTCTTTGAGCCATTTTTCAGTTTCCTGTTGATTGTCAAAAAGAGCACTTTTTTCTTCTATAGAGTTGGTTGGTTGGTGATCGTAACTTAAAATTCGTTTTAATTTCCAAACATTATTTTCTAAAACCCAAAGATGTGAAAATCTCGCTTTTCCAACTAGTTTTTCATTTTCCTTTAAAAATGGCTCACCTTTGTTTGTTTTATTTTCATAGAAATAATGAATTCCGTTTTGTAAAGCAGCGTACAGAACCCCATTTTTGTATAACGGATAAATTTTAGTGCTTTCGTCAATTAGTTCTCTTCTAGATTGATACGTTGATGGAGACGCACATAAGCCGCTTTTCATTGTTTTTACAAAATCCGTTTTGTTCGAAAGACCATTTTTATCGTGGTAAAATTCTAATTGATCGCTACAAAGGCTTTCGGATACAAAAATGTCGCAGTTATTAAAGCCAATATCAAATAAAAGGCTGTCTCTTGAAATAATGATTTTGTACAGTGGAGAGTTTTTTTTCTCCTGAGAAAATCCCATTTGGAATTGCAAACATAAGATTCCAAATAAAAAGATTTTTAATGGAAAAAAGGAAGGATTGATTTTCATTGTGATTGATGATTGATTGATGATTTTGCAAAAGTAATTCAATCAAAAATCACAAAATTGTACAAAAGCGAAATCTTATCTTTTCTGGGAAAGAAAATAGGAAGCTGGGTCAAACATTTTAGGAGTTGTTTTGGTCACATCTTTGAATTTCTTGATAAAATGAGACTGATCAAAATACTTATTATAAAGAGCGATTTCAGTCAGACTCATTTTTTCTAAATCAGCATTAACCATTTGGTCAACCGATTTTCTAAACTTTAAAATCTGAATGTATTTTTTAATGGTTAATCCTGTCGCAGCTTTAAATTTAATCTGCAGTAAACGTTGTGATGTCTTTAATGCCGAGCTAATTTCAGAAACCGAAATGTCTTCGTGTGATTTAATAAAATCGGCTATTTTTTCAATACTGTTTTTGTTTGGATTAGTATTGGATAATTCTTCAAAATAAGGATTAATAGTTTTTAATAAAGTTTCGATATCAGTATTAATCTCAATTTTAAAAGGTAATTCTGAAGCATCAATTTTTAGAATCAAATCTGTAAAATTGCTCAAATCGTATTTTGGAAACATCGAGAGTGTCCACGCATGAAGCTGTATAATAATGACTTTGGTTTTAGGTTGTATATTCACCAAAACTTTGTTTGTCATTTGAGAACAAAAGTAAATTCCTTCGTTCATCTCATATTTGTTTTTACTCGTACGAACTTCGATTCCGTTTCCGGCTACAATAGCGAGGTTAAAACAGCCATTTGGCAAAACGAGTTTGTTTTCGATCAGGCTTTCGCCGATGCTGTTATCCAGACACCAAATTTTATTGATGAATCTTTCTGTTTTTTGAGATACATAATGTTCTGAGTATAAGTTCATCTTAGTTTGCCCTTTAATTAGTTTATTATATAACTAAATCGCAAACTAAAATAGTACTTTTTTAATTATAAGTTTGGATTAAATAAACTCTCCAAAATAGTCTCGTTTAGTATTTTTCCATTCTTCCAAAATAATACTGTAATAAACATCATCTCTGCTTTTTCCTTCAGAATCGATATAATTGTTTCGAAACAAACCTTCCTTTAAAGCGCCCAGATTTTCAATCGCTCTTTGTGATCTTTCATTTTCAAGATCAGCACTGAATTGGATTCTTCTAAACTGGATTTGTTCAAAACCAAAATGCAGCAACTCATATTTACAAGCTTTGTTTAATCCAGTTCCCTGAAAATCTTTGCCGTACCAAGTCCAGCCAATTTCGCATTTTTCACTTCCATGATTGATATAACCGTAACGAGTAGTTCCCGCAACGCTGTCTGTAGCTTTATCTATGATAAGAAACGGATAACAAATTCCGTCAGCTTTTTGTTTTAATGTATTTTGAATATAGTTTTCGAAATCCTGATCGTTTCGAACATACATTCCCATGTATTTCCAGATTTCATCATTAAAAATAATTTCTTTGAGTTCAATGTTTCTTTCATTCTCAAAAGGGATTAATAGTACTCTTTCGTTTTCCAGAATAATTTCAGATTGTAAAAGTTCGCTGTTCATCATTTTTAATTTAATTGTGAGAGATAGATTGTTGTGGTTGAAGCTAATTTAGTTCTTTTGAAAATCTAAATAAATTGAATAAATCAGGATTTTGTTATGAAAACGGATGCGCATGAGGGATAGAGGCGGTATCCTTTTATGAAGTGAAACGGAATAAAAGATATAGCCGAAAGCCCGACCCCGCTTTTTTTTGCGGGGACATGCCCAGCTAAATATTAGACTTTACAGGCAAATATTTCCTTTATTTTAAAGCTCATGTATAATTATTAGTTATTTTTACGACCCAATATTAGATTATCCCTGATGCAAACTTCACTAAAAATTGCAGTTGTAGGTTCTGGACTTGTAGGATCACTGCTGGCAATTTATCTAAAAAAAGCTGGTCACATCGTTCATGTATATGATCGTAGTCCCGATATTCGTCAGATTAACTTTTCTGGCCGTTCTATTAATCTAGCAATGTCTAATCGTGGCTGGAAAGCACTTGATGCTGTCGGTGTTGGTGATTCGGTTAGGGAAATTGCGATTCCAATGGACAAACGCGCTATTCATTTGGTGGATAAACTGAATTTTCAAAATTACGGACAGGAAGGAGAATCTATTTATTCGATTTCAAGAGGAAAGCTAAACCGCAAAATGATTGATCTGGCTCAAGAAGCCGGAGCCGAATTTCATTTTGAACAAAAAGTTTGGGATGTGACGCTGAACGATGCTACGCTTCATATTGGAGAAAGTGAAAGAGGCGAGTGGGAGGAAAGAAAATTTGATATGGTTTTTGGTGCTGATGGAGCATTTTCGAGAATCCGTCATAGAATGCAGCGTCAGAGCATGTTTAATTATTCGCAGGAATTTTTAAATATGGGATATAAGGAATTGAATATTCCTGCAAATGCAGACGGAACACACAAACTGGATAAAAACTCTTTCCATATTTGGCCAAGAGGAGAATATATGCTGATTGCACTTCCAAACCTGGATGGAAGTTTTACCTGTACTTTATTTATGCCTTTTGAAGGAGAAAACTCTTTTGAATCGCTTACAGACCGTAAAATGGTAGAAGATTTCTTTGAGAAGAACTTCCCGGATTCGATAGAAGTAATTCCGGAACTGGCAAATGATTTCTTTAAAAATCCAACCAGTACTTTGGTAACCATGAAATGTTTTCCATGGACATTTGAAAATAAAATTGCTTTAATTGGAGACGCCTGTCACGCTATTGTTCCGTTCTATGGACAAGGAATGAATGCCGGTTTTGAAGATATTACGGTTTTAAACGAAATGATCGAAAAATACGGAGACGACTGGAAAAAGATTTTTGCAGAATATCAGATTTCGCGTAAACCAAATGCAGATGCTATTGCAGAGCTTTCGTATCGAAATTTCTTAGAAATGAGTACCAAAACAGCAGACGAAAAATTTTTGTTGCAAAAGAAAATAGAAAAAGTCTTCTCAGATAAACATCCGGACAAATGGATTCCGCTTTACAGCCGTGTAACTTTTAGTGATCGCCCTTATGCTGAAGCTTTGGCAATTGGCGATTATCAAAACGGAATTATGGAAGAAGTTTTGAGAATGGATAATATTGAAAATATCTGGAATACTTCGGAAGTAGAAAATAAAATTTTGGAATTACTTCAAAAGAAATAAATCAATGTCAATAACAATATCAAAAATCAATTTTGAATTGACATTGATATTGTTATTGCTTTTTGATATTGTTGTTATTTTTTAAATATTTTATTCAGCACGCCAAAAACACCACGTATAAAAGTAGCGCTGGTTACGACTTTTAAAACCGATTTTCCAACAACAGTTGCTGTACTTGGTTCAGATTTTGAAGATCTTGTTGGAGGAGCTTCTTCTTCCTGTTGTGCGGCAGCTTCAGCAGCTTCTGTTAGTTTTTTAGTCAGGATTTCGAAAGCGCTTTCGCGATCAATCTCTTCGGCATATTTCTTAACCAATTTCGATTTGCCATTTATTTCATCAATTTCTGATGCAGATAAAATATCCATTCGGCTTTGAGGAGCACGCATCATGGTAGCCACAAGTGGTGTTGGAACACCTTTTTCGTTAAGTGCTGTAACCAATGCTTCTCCAATTCCTAAACTCGTTAATAATTCATCCGTTTTATAGAATTCAGAAGTTGGATAATTGTCAGCGGTTTTTTTAATGGCCTGACGATCGTTAGCTGTAAAAGCTCTCAAAGCATGTTGAATCTTTAATCCCAATTGAGCCAAAACACCACTAGGAACATCCATCGGATTTTGAGTTACAAAATAAACGCCAACACCTTTAGAACGAATTAATTTTACAATAGTTTCAATTTGCTCTAACAAAGCTTTGCTGGCTTCATTAAATATTAAATGTGCTTCATCTATAAAAATTACTAATTCAGGTTGTTCTGCATCTCCTTTTTCAGGCATTTTTTGGTAAATCTCAGCTAAAAGACTTAACATGAAAGTAGAGAACAGTTTAGGTTTATCCTGAATATCCGTCAAGCGGATGATATTTACATAACCTTTTCCGTTTTCGTCAATACGCATTAAATCATCCGTTTCAAAAGATAATTCACCAAAGAATAAATCACCGCCTTGTTGTTCCAGTTCAATTATTTTTCTAAGGATAGTTCCAGTCGTAGCAGTTGAGATTTTACCGTAACTTGCCGCAATCTCATCTTTGCCTTCTTCGGTAATATAATTGATTACCTTTTTAATGTCCTTTAAATCCAGTAAAGGCATTTGTTTATCATCGCAATATTTAAAGATAACAGCAACAACACCCGCCTGAGTATCATTAAGATCTAATATTCTGGAAAACAGGACCGGTCCAAATTCAGAAACTGTAGCGCGCAGACGAACTCCGTTTTGTTTTGACAAAGACATCAATTCAACGGGAAATGCTGCTACATTATAAGGAAGGTTTATTTTGGCATGTCTTTCTGTAATAAAACCTTCTTCTTTTCCTTCTTTTGCGATACCACTAAAATCACCTTTTATATCCATCATCAAAACAGGAATTCCGGCGTTTGAAAGTTGCTCGGAAAATACCTGAATTGTTTTGGTTTTACCTGTTCCGGTTGCGCCGGCAATTAATCCGTGACGATTTAGAGTTTTTAATGGAATCTTAACATGAGCTTCCGCAATTGGCTCACCATCAAGGATTGCGCCTCCAAGAATAATGCTGTCTCCCTTAGAAGAATACCCTTTGTTTATAGCTTCAATAAAATTATCTTTTCTATTCATGTTTTTATTTGTAATTTAGACTGTTATATGAGTATTGCTCTGTATTCGGGCGTTTTTTATATGTTTTTTTTAGTAAGAAAAAGCTTTTTTTGATTGAAAATTTAATAAAAAAAAAATTCGCAGCTTTTTAAGAAGATATCAAAGGAATCTTTGAATATTTACTAAAACGTTGTAATTTTTCTAATTATCGTCCTTTTTTTTGTTTTATCTAAAAAATGATGTCGGCAATTTAATGAGATATTTTTTAAATTGAAGTTAAATTTCGGTCAATAAAATTAAAAAAAGTTTTTTTATTTAAACTAAACGTATAAATTTGCTCCTCTACAAGTTAAATATAACTAAAAAATAAAAATTATTTAAAACTATTAAAATTAAAAAAAATGGCAAACGTTAAAGTTAAAAAAGAAAGCACTTCAAATGGCGGAGGAATGATCACAGGAATCATTATTGTAGCGTGTATCTTAGTGGGGGTGTTTATTTGGAAAGTAATCATGGGGGATTCTGCTAACTTCGAAGGAGGTAATCCAGAAACAGGACATCCAATCAATACATTAGGACAAGTATATAAAGGAGGTTTCATCGTACCAGTATTATTAGGTATGTTTTTAATGGTTGTTGTTTTTTCTATTGAAAGATTTATTGTTATCGGTAAAGCTGCTGGTAAAACTAACCTAGACAAATTCATGAAAAGTGTTCAGGGAAGTATTAAAGAAGGAAACATCGAAGCTGCTATCGCTTCATGTGACAAACAACAAGGTTCAGTTGCAAACGCAATTAAATCTGCTTTGGTAAAATACCAAGATGTTAAAAAAGAAGGATTCAACAGCGAAGAAGCTTCAGAAGTAATCCACAAAGAAATTGAAGAGGCAACTTCATTAGAAATGCCAATGTTAGAGAAAAACATGACTATTATCTCTACTTTAGTATCTTTAGGTACATTAGGAGGATTATTAGGAACTGTATCTGGTATGATTAAAGCGTTTGGTGCGTTAGCTTCTGCTGGTACTCCAGACCAGGCTGCTCTTGCAACAGGTATCTCTGAGGCACTTATCAACACTGCAACAGGTATCTCTACTTCTATCTTAGCAATTGTTTCTTACAACTTCTTTACTGCTAAAATTGACGATTTAACTTACTCTATCGATGAGGCTGGTACTACTATCGTTAATACTTACAGAAAATTCAGAGGGAGTTTAAGACAATAATTAATTTTTGATATTTACTATCAAAAAAATAAAATAAAAGATAATGGCTAAAATAAAAATGAAAAAAAAGTCGACATCGACAGATATGACTGCGATGTGTGATGTTGCATTCCTTTTGCTAACGTTCTTTATTTTGACCGCTACTGCTAAAGTGCCTGAAGCACTTCCTGTAGATACGCCTGCATCTACTGTACAAACTAAATTACCGGATACTGATTTGGCAATTATTACAGTAGGAAAAGGAAAAGTATTTTTTGACATCAAAGGAAGAGAGATTCGTAAAAGAACTCTTGAAGGAATTGGTGCAAAATATGGTATTGAATTCTCTGAAGACGATAAAACCAAATTTGCATTAATGGACGATTTTGGTGTTCCTGTTACAGGTTTAAAGCAGATCATTGACATGAAAGCAGCGGACAGAACCAAAGCAAATCAACCTGGAATTCCTTTGGATTCATTAGATAATCAATTAAAAGAATGGCTTCTTATTTCTAGAAGAGCTACAATTGATTTAGATGATAAAGAATTGCAGATTGCGATAAAAGGTGATGCTAAGGAAGAATATCCACAAATCAAAAAAATTATGGATATTTTACAAGATCAGAAAATCAATTCCTTTAACTTAGTTACAGGAACTAGAGGGAAAGACTTTTAATTAAAAAAATACACTAAATGGCTGAATTAAATACCGGCGACGGCGGTGGTGGTAAAGGCGGTAAAGTAAGAAGTAAAAAGCAAAATTCGAAAGTCGATTTAACGGCTATGGTGGATTTGGCATTCTTATTAATTACATTCTTTATGTTAACTACTTCGTTGTCAAAACCTCAATCCATGGATTTATCGTTGCCAGATAAAGATGATAAGAATCCGGAACAGAAGGATACCAAAGTAGACGAAAATCGTACTATGACAGTAATGTTAGGGGACGATAACAAAATTGTTTACTACATGGGATTATTGGCGAGTCCTAAAGTAGGGCCAAAAGACATTGCTTATGGTAAAGATGGTATTCGTAGAGAATTGTTAAAACAGAAAAAAAATGTTTTAGCATATTCTGCGGCTAAAGGAAAACCTGATCAGGGAATTATCGTGATCATTAAACCAACTAAAAAATCAAATTACCGTAATTTGGTAGATATGTTGGACGAGATGGCAATTTCAGGAGTAGATACTTACGCTATCGTTCCTGAGTTTTCACCAGAGGAAACGAAATTAATAGATAAAAAAGCAGAATAAGCTGTTTTATCAAATTAAAAATCAAGAGATATGAAATTAGATATTATAAAAAATCAGTGGCTTGATATCGTATTCGAAGGACGTAATAAGATATATGGAGCATACGAGCTGAGAAAATCGAACGGTAAAACAACTGTGAAAGCACTTGTGATTGGTTCACTTATTTTCAGTTTTGCTGTTGCTGCACCTCTTATTGCTAGTTTTTTACCAGATTCTCAAGAAGAAGAAGTAAACAACGATATTAAGATTGCAACGGTAAAATTACCTCCAAAGAAAAAAGAGGAAATTAAACCAAATCAACCGCCACCACCGCCACCACCACCAAAAGTGGATCAGGTAAAATTCGTTAAACCTGTGGTTGCAAAGGCTGAGGAAGTTACTGAAGATCCACCAAAAATTGTGGATTTGAAAGACAAAAAAGTTGGTGCTGAAACTATCAAAGGAGATCCGGATGCAGTTTTAACTGTTGATGAGCCAGTTGGTAAAGGACCAGTTCAGGAAGTAATTCAAGAAGATAACACTGTATATAACACAGCTGGTATCGAAGTAAAACCAGACTTCCCTGGAGGAATTGAGAAATTCTACAAATTCGTAGGAAACAATTATAAAACTCCGGAAGAAGAAGGTTTAAAAGGTAAAGTTTACGTTACGTTTGTAGTTGAAAAAGACGGTTCATTAACCGACATTAAAGTTTTAAGGGATATCGGTTACGGTACAGGAGCAGAAGCAATTCGTGTTCTTAAAAAATGTCCAAAATGGACTCCTGGCGAGCAAAATGGTAAAAAAGTAAGGGTATTATACTCTCTACCTATTACTATTCAATCTGCAGAATAATGTTAAAAGATATACTTAATAATATTCAGAAGAAATCGCTCAAAGAGCGATTTCTTCTTGTTTTAGGAATACTGTTTTTTTTAATTTATCTTGTACTCGGTTTAATGATCATGTTTTGGGAAAAGCTTCCGCTTGACATGGAATGGAAATACAGATATGCTTTTGGTGGTTTGCTAATTGTGTATTCGGGAATAAGATTTTTAAGATTAATTAATTCAAAGGAAGAATAATTATGTTGAAATATAGTAAGGCTTTAGTATTTGTAGTTTTTGTCTTTTTGTTTGCCATGTGTAACCAAAAAAACAAAAATGAGGCTGAAAAAGAAACCATTTTAAAGGGATCGCTGGATGTTGGAGTGGATGAAACAGTAAAACAGATTGTAGACGATCAGGTTGCGGTTTTTGAAGGAACTTACTATGATGCAAAAATTAATGTTAAATCAAAATCAGAAGCTGAAGTAATCAATGATTTGTTAAATCAGAAGACCAAAGTTGCAATAACGACCAGAGATTTAACAGAAGAGGAAAAAGCTCGTTTTGAGAAAAACAAGATTAATCCACGTGTAACACCATTTGCTCAGGATGCCGTTGCATTTATTTCAAATAAAAGCAATAATGATACATTAATTGCGTTGAAAAGTGTAATCGATTTTATGCAGGGGAAACCAGATTCTAAAATTAAAGGTTTAGTTTTCGATAATCCAAACTCAAGTACCGTTCGTTATATGAAGAATTTAGCGAAAGTTAATGAGATTCCGAAAAATGATGTTTTTTCTTTTAAAACAAATAATGAGGTAATTAAATTTGTGAAAGAGAATGATGGAATGATTGGAGTTATTGGTGTTAACTGGTTATATCAGCCAACACCGGATATGGTCGAAACTGTAAAACAAATTAATGTTTTAAGTGTAAAACCTTTAAATGACAATCAATATTACAGCCCAACTCAGGATGACTTAGCGTTAGGTAAATATCCTTTGGCACGTGATTTGTTTATTATTAATTGTCAGGGTTATACTGGGCTAGGAATGGGCTTTGCTTCATTTATAGCTGGAGATATTGGTCAGCGTATAGTTTTAAAATCAGGTTTACTGCCATATAAAACTCCGGGGCGTAAACTTAATATTAGAAGTGAAATTATAAAAGATAAAGAATAAATTAATTACGATAAAGATGAATAAATTTAAAATTTTTAGTCTTGCTTTGATTGCTTCGGCTGGCGCGGCAAGTGCGCAAGACATCAACGAAGCAAAAAAGGCAATTGATGCAGAACAGTTTGATAAGGCAAAAACTATCCTTAAATCGATTATCAAAGCTAAACCATCTGATGGGGAAGCAAATTTTGTTTTAGGTAACGTTTATTTAAATCAATCTGTAGTCGACTCTGCAAAAATCTATTACAATAATGGATTACAAGCTTCAGACAAAAAAAACTTGAGCTATATTGGTTTAGGTCAATTAGACTTAGATGCTAAAAATACAGCAGCTGCTCAGGCAAATTTTGCTTTGGCTACTAAAGACATGAGAAAAAAAGATGTGAATGAATTCATTTACATCGCAAGGGCATACATGAATTCTGAGAATCCGGATTACAAAAATGCGGTTGAAGTTTTAAAGCGTGCTTTATTAGTTGATCCTCAAAATGCGCAGGCACTTTTAGCTATTGGTGATGCATATTACGGATCAAACAATCAAAACGATGCTTACAAAGCATATCGTGATGCTTTTACTGCAGACAATACTTTGTTAAGAGCAAAAATGCAGTTAGGGGTTTTATTAAAAGGTGCTAAATCTTATGATGAAGCTATTAAATCATTCAATGAGGTAATTGCTTTAGATGCTAACTACGGACCGGTTTACAGAGAGCTTGCTGAAACATATTACAAATGGGCAAGAAACAAACCTTCTACTGCTAAGGTTAATTTGCAAAATGCAATTACAAACTACGAGAAATATTTAAGTCTGACAGATTACTCTCTTGATTCTAAAATGCGTCATGCTGATTTCTTAATCTTGGTTAAAGATTACAAGCAATTAGAAACTGTTGCAAACAAAATGATTGCTGAGGATAAAGTAAATCCAAGAATCTACAGATATTTGGGATATGCTGCTTACGAAAATGGAAATGTTGACGTAGCTATTAAATCTATCCAGGATTATATTAATACTCCATCAAACAAAGTAATTGGTAGAGATTACTACTACTTGGGTTTAGCAAAAATTAAAAAAGGTACTGCTGCAGACGGAACAATCGATCAGGCTGCTTTTGATGCAGGTTTAGCTGATATCAAAAAAGCAATCGAATTAGAGCCTCTGGTAGTTGAGGAATTTGCAGATTTTGGAAAAGAATTGTTTGGTAAAAAACAATACAATCAGGCAGCTGCGATTTTTCAACTTGGCGCAAACAATAAAGAATCTAAAAACTATTTAGATGATTCGGTTTATTATGGAATTTCTGTTTACTACGGTAATGCTGGTAAACCTGCTGAAAGCCGTGATAAAGCTGCTTTAGAAAGTGCAAATGCTACTTTTGATAAAATTCTTGAAGCATCTCCATCATATGATGAAGCTTACTTGTACAAAGGAAGAATTAACAGCGCATTGGATAAAGATGATTTGATTATTAAAAACTACGAAGAGTATGTGGCTAAAATAACTGCTAAAGGTGCTGAAGAGTTGGCAAAACCTGCAACAACTAAAAAAGTTATTGAAGCTTATAATGCAATTGGTGCTGCTTATGCTAACACAGATAAAGTTAAAGCTGTTGAATATTTCAATAAAACTTTAGTTTTAGATCCTGCAAATTCATATGCTACACAATCTATAAAATCTTTAAAATAATTTAGATTTTTCAAATAAATATAAAAACCGATAGCTCAATAAGCTATCGGTTTTTTTCTTCCGTATATTATTGACTATCTTTGCACTTTAAAATAGAATAATGTTAGCAAAAGAAATACAATTAGAAGTAAATAAAGGGGCTATGCTTCCTTTGATGGAGGAATTTTATACCATTCAGGGTGAAGGTTCGCATACCGGAAGAGCTGCTTATTTTATCAGAATTGGAGGTTGTGATGTAGGATGTCATTGGTGTGATGTGAAAGAAAGCTGGAATGCTGAAATTCACCCGCCAACGAGTATTGATTTAATTGTTGAAAATGCAGCAAAATATGCTGATACGGTTGTAGTGACAGGCGGGGAGCCTCTTTCCTGGGATATGACACTACTGACGCAAAGATTAAAAGATAGAAATTTAAAAGTTCATATTGAAACTTCTGGTGCTTTTCCGCTTTCAGGAACTTGGGACTGGATTTGTCTTTCTCCAAAAAAGAACAAACTACCGACTAAGACGGTTTATGATAATGCACATGAATTAAAAGTTATTATCTATAATAAGCATGATTTTATTTTTGCTGAAGAGCAGGCAGAATTAGTTAATGATAATGCTATTTTGTTCCTTCAGCCGGAATGGAGTAAAAAAGAAGAAATGACACCTCTTATTGTCGATTATGTTATGAATAATCCAAAATGGCGAGTTTCGTTACAGACACATAAGTATTTGAACATACCTTAAACAAAAAAATCTCTTCAATTGAAGAGATTTTTTTGTTTAAAAGATGGTTATATTTTTGGGCTATTGCCAGTTTTTATATTCTTTTAAATTGGTAATATGTGCTAAATGATGATTTCCGTGCCATGCATACATTCCGATAATTTTTTTGAGTTTATTTTCTGAATTATCTGAAGGGTGAATAAAAGTTTTTTCTAAATCAGATTCAGGTAAATTTCTCATAATGTAAGCTAATCTGAAATGAAGACCTTTTAATAATTCAAGAGTTGGTTCAATTGGCATCGTTAAATTATCGTTTAATTCAGACCAAAGTACTTCGTCGTATGCTTTAATAACAGGGTTATTTTCGGTCAAAGCCCATTTAATTCGAATATAACAATTCATATGACTTTCGGCACAGTGATGAATTACTTGTCGAACAGTCCATCCATCGGGACGATAAGGAGTGTCGAGTTGTTCGTTGGTTAAGTTAATTACTTCTTTTTCTAATCTTTTCGGAAATGTTTCAATTTCTTCGATTTTTTTCAAAAGATATTCCGGAGAGTAATGATCAGGAGCTGTAAATTTTCCAATGGGATATTTTAATTTTTCTAAATCTAATTCTTTCATGGGGTTAAATTTGTTTCGTTTAAATAGAAAGTTTGGCTAAATAATCATAATGTTCGCCTTCGAGAATGAGTTCACATTGTAATCCATTTGCAATTGCGGCATTTTGAAGGGTGTTGTAATCTAAATATAGCCAGTCAAAAGGTTCTTCTTTTTCATTTTTGTAACTGATATTGAATATTAGTTCTCCATAATAATCATTATTCGAAGGAATCCATTTACCTCCGTCTTCATCTTCATCAAACATATAAATGATATCAGAGCTGTCAATTAGAATTTGTCCCTCTGGATTTAATAGCGATTTTAATTTGGTTAAGTATTCATTGCAGTTTTTTAATTTGCCAAAAATACCGGTTCCGTTCATTAGGAGTAGGATAGTGTCAAATTTTTCACCCTCAAAATTTAAAATGTTTTGAACTTTGGTATTTTTAATTCCTCTTAGGTGGCAGGTTTCAATTGCTTTTTCAGAAATATCAATAGCAGTTACCTCCAAATTGCGTTCATTTTGCAATGACAAAGCATGACTTCCTGCTCCGCATCCCACATCTAATATTTTTCCCTTTGCCAGCTGAAGTGCTTTTTGCTCAATTTTTGGCATTTCATTGTAGCTGCGAAAAAGATATTCTACGCTCATTTCGTCCTCTTCAGAAATAGAGGTTTCAGTTATAATGTCTTCAGGTGAATTATTGGTATAGAAATCAAATATTGCTTTTCCGAAAAGATCTTTCATTGTTTTATTTCAAAGTTTAAGGTTTCAAGTTAAAAGTTGTTTAATTTTGCAGATCAACTTTAAAGTTTAAACTTGAAACAGATTTTAAATAACTTAAGTAAGTTAGCCAAAGATAAGCATAACGAGAATAAAAAGTATTTCGATAAGCTTAAAAAGAAACAGCCAAAGAATTTAGATTATATTATGCAGGATTTGCATGATGCTGAATTTAAAAGAACAGACTGTTTGAAATGTGCTAATTGCTGTAAAACAACTGGTCCTTTATTTACAATGGCCGATATCGAAAGAATCTCAAAACATTTTAGACAAAAGCCTCAGCAGTTCATTGAGCAGTACCTTAGAATTGATGAAGATAAAGATTATGTTTTAAAGAGTGTTCCTTGTACTTTTCTGGATAATGAAAATTATTGTATGATTTACGATGTGCGTCCAAAAGCCTGTCGTGAATTCCCACATACCGATCGGAATAAGTTTTATCAGATTTCTAACTTAACATTGAAAAATGTTGAAATTTGTCCTGCTGCATATAATATAGTAGAAGAGATGAAAAAGAAACTTCCGTTATAATAAATTGATAATTGTCCTAAAGAACATCTGGTTTTCTTTTTTTAAGATGTACTTTTGAAAAAGTAATGATTATATACAATCCGAAGAAATACTATTAATTTGAAATTAGAATATTTTATAGCCAAAAGACTTATTACTGCAAAAGATAACAAGAGCAGTATTTCTGCTCCTATAGTTAAAATTGCTATTTCTGCAATTGCCATAGGGATTATCATGATGATTGTTTCTGTAGCAACAGGAATTGGGTTGCAGAAAAAGATACGTGATAAAGTTTCGGCGTTTAACGGGCAGGTTATAATTTCGAATTTCGACAATAACAATTCTGAAGTTACTTTAGTTCCAATTTCAAAAAAACAGGATTTTTATCCCAATTTTAAATCGGTTCCTGAAGTAAGTCATATTCAGGCAATAGCTACTAAGGCGGGAATTATCAGAACAGAAAACGCATTTGAAGGAATTGTTTTTAAAGGAGTAGGGCCGGATTACGATTGGAATAATATTAGCGAATATATAGTAGAGGGTAAATTACCGGACTTTACTAAGGCTTTGAATGAAGATGTCATTATTTCAAAGTTTCTTGCGGATCGCTTAAATTTAAAAGTGGGCGATCAGTTCAATACCTTTTTTGTGAAAGAAGAGCAGGGAAAGCTTCCGAATAGCCGTCGTTTTAAGATTGTGGCAATATTTAATTCCGGATTCCAGGATTTTGATTCTACCTATATTATTGGAGATATTCGTCATATTCAGAGAATCAATAAGTGGAATCAGGATCAAATAGGAGCATTTGAGGTTTTTGTAAATGATTTTGATAATATTAAAAGTATAGGAGATAAGATCTATCAGGAGACAAATTCCAATTTAGACACTAAAACTATCATAGAAAAGTATAGTTATATTTTTGACTGGCTTAAGTTATTTGATTTTAATATTGTCATTATTTTAGCTATTATGATTCTTGTTGCTACTATTAATATGATCGTAGCTTTGTTAGTTCTTATTTTGGAGAGAACTCAAATGATAGGTATTTTAAAATCGATGGGATCAAACAATTGGGCAGTTCGGAAAATATTTTTGTATAATGCTTTTTATTTAATCCTTCGAGGATTGTTTTGGGGGAATTTGATTGGTATATCGATTTTGTTACTCCAGCAGCACTTCGGTATTGTTCAGTTAAATCCTGAGAATTATTATGTAAATCAGGCACCAGTATATTTAAATTGGATTTATATTCTTTTATTAAATTTGCTTACGGTTACTGTTTGTTTTATTGTGCTATTAGTACCATCCTATATAATAACGAAAATATCTCCGGTAAAAGCTATCCGTTTTGACTAGTGGATAGATAAGGTTTCAGTATAATTTTAACCCGACAGTTTTTCAAAACCTGTCGGGTTTGTTTTTTATACATATATATAATAGTGTAATTCCAATTTTCGGTAGAGACGCACCGCAGTGCGTCTAATGCGTATAAAGGACATGAAAGACAGATGAGATTTAAGAGATTGTAAATTGGAATTTGGAATTTGGAATTTCAAAAATTGGGATTTAAATTTTGAGTAGCAATTTCCCGCTATCCGCTTCAATCTTTTTGTGGTGAACCCCACCACAAAAAGGATTTCCGCTTCTATCGGGGCTAGTGGAGCCGTTTTCATAAGAAGGTTTATCTTCAAAAAGCGGCTTCAAAGTTTGAAAATTCCATAAAAACAGAAATCCGAAAAGGGCAATAAGTATCAAATCAACGGATTTTATAGGAAAAATCCTACTTATTATTAAGAAATTTTGTTTTGTAAAGTAGGGGTTATGAGTAAGTTAAGAAATAAGTCTAAAAAAGATTAAAAATAGTTCGGTAAAAAGCTTGCGAAAGCGGAAAAAGGTGCTACTTTTGCACCCGCAACAGCGAAAACGTTCACAGAAATACTGACAGGAAAGAGGAATCAAACGGAAAGAAATTTTCAAAAAAAAAAAATTCGGAAAAGCTTGTGAGATTTGAAAAATGCTTTTACATTTGCACCCCGCAAATACGGGAAGTTCATTGAGGGATTGGGAGAAAAAGTTGAAAAACTGAGACGAAAAAAAAGTTTCAAAATTTTTTAAATTTTTCTTGCGAGAAACAAAAAGAATTTCTAGTTTTGCACCCGCTTTGAGAAACAAGCGAAGGAAACAAAATTACGTTCGTAGACATATTGAATTGACAGCCGTTTTAACAGAGATGTTAGAACAAAATAGAATAAGAGTAATAGAATCGAGAGATTCGAAACAAACCGACTGGAATAAGGCATCGACTATATAATATTAAAATATACGATGAAGAGTTTGATCCTGGCTCAGGATGAACGCTAGCGGCAGGCTTAACACATGCAAGTCGAGGGGTATATTTCTTCGGAGATAGAGACCGGCGCACGGGTGCGTAACGCGTATGCAATCTGCCTTTCACAGAGGGATAGCCCAGAGAAATTTGGATTAATACCTCATGGTATTATAGGGTGGCATCACTTTATAATTAAAGTCACAACGGTGAAAGATGAGCATGCGTCCCATTAGCTAGTTGGTAAGGTAACGGCTTACCAAGGCAACGATGGGTAGGGGTCCTGAGAGGGAGATCCCCCACACTGGTACTGAGATACGGACCAGACTCCTACGGGAGGCAGCAGTGAGGAATATTGGTCAATGGGCGCAAGCCTGAACCAGCCATGCCGCGTGCAGGATGACGGTCCTATGGATTGTAAACTGCTTTTGTACGAGAAGAAACACTCCTTCGTGAAGGAGCTTGACGGTATCGTAAGAATAAGGATCGGCTAACTCCGTGCCAGCAGCCGCGGTAATACGGAGGATCCAAGCGTTATCCGGAATCATTGGGTTTAAAGGGTCCGTAGGCGGTCCTGTAAGTCAGTGGTGAAAGCCCATCGCTCAACGATGGAACGGCCATTGATACTGCAGGACTTGAATTACCAGGAAGTAACTAGAATATGTAGTGTAGCGGTGAAATGCTTAGAGATTACATGGAATACCAATTGCGAAGGCAGGTTACTACTGGTTGATTGACGCTGATGGACGAAAGCGTGGGTAGCGAACAGGATTAGATACCCTGGTAGTCCACGCCGTAAACGATGGATACTAGCTGTTGGGGGCAACTTCAGTGGCTAAGCGAAAGTGATAAGTATCCCACCTGGGGAGTACGAACGCAAGTTTGAAACTCAAAGGAATTGACGGGGGCCCGCACAAGCGGTGGAGCATGTGGTTTAATTCGATGATACGCGAGGAACCTTACCAAGGCTTAAATGCAGACTGACCGATTTGGAAACAGATCTTTCGCAAGACAGTTTACAAGGTGCTGCATGGTTGTCGTCAGCTCGTGCCGTGAGGTGTCAGGTTAAGTCCTATAACGAGCGCAACCCCTGTTGTTAGTTGCCAGCGAGTAGTGTCGGGAACTCTAACAAGACTGCCAGTGCAAACTGTGAGGAAGGTGGGGATGACGTCAAATCATCACGGCCCTTACGCCTTGGGCTACACACGTGCTACAATGGCCGGTACAGAGAGCAGCCACCTCGCGAGGGGGAGCGAATCTATAAAGCCGGTCACAGTTCGGATCGGAGTCTGCAACTCGACTCCGTGAAGCTGGAATCGCTAGTAATCGGATATCAGCCATGATCCGGTGAATACGTTCCCGGGCCTTGTACACACCGCCCGTCAAGCCATGGAAGCTGGGGGTGCCTGAAGTCGGTGACCGCAAGGAGCTGCCTAGGGTAAAACTGGTAACTAGGGCTAAGTCGTAACAAGGTAGCCGTACCGGAAGGTGCGGCTGGAACACCTCCTTTCTAGAGCCCATTTTGTTAGCCTCAGGGCACGAATGGGAAACAAGATGCCACTCTACAGGTTTGGAATTTTAGATTGTATTACTCTTGCTGTTGATTTAAAAAATGATAAACAATTAAGTAAAACAGAGTCTCGTAGCTCAGCTGGTTAGAGTACTACACTGATAATGTAGGGGTCGGCAGTTCGAGTCTGCCCGGGACTACTATTTGACTTAATTAAAAGGAAATTTTAGGGGTTGAGACCTTATGAGCAATAATTCATAACTCATAACTAATAACTCATCACTAAAGAAATGGGGGATTAGCTCAGCTGGCTAGAGCGCCTGCCTTGCACGCAGGAGGTCAACGGTTCGACTCCGTTATTCTCCACTGATTTGCTCCAAGGAGTAGATAAAAGTTCATTGACATATTGAGATAAGAAAATAATAAGAAAGTAGAAAGCGTTTTTGTTATAAGTAACAAAAACAAAAAAAAACGGTCTTGTTTTAAGTAACAAGATTGGTACAATAAGCAAAATAAGGGCGTATGGGGAATGCCTAGGCTCTCAGAGGCGAAGAAGGACGTGATAAGCTGCGAAAAGCTGCGGGGACGAGCACACATCGATCGATCCGCAGATATCCGAATGGGGCAACCCACTATGTTGAAGACATAGTACACCGATAGGTGGGCAAACCCGCTGAACTGAAACATCTAAGTAGGCGGAGGAGAAGAAAACAAAAGTGATTCCGTAAGTAGTGGCGAGCGAACGCGGATTAGCCCAAACCAATTATGTTACGGCATAGTTGGGGTTGTAGGACCACGACATTTTATGCATGCAGAACCGGAACCGGCTGGAAAGTCGGGCCACAGAGGGTGATAGCCCCGTATGGGTAATAAATGTAATGAATAGTGGTATCCTGAGTAGGGCGGGGCACGTGAAACCCTGTCTGAATTTGGCGGGACCATCCGCTAAGGCTAAATACTCCTGAGAGACCGATAGTGAACCAGTACCGTGAGGGAAAGGTGAAAAGAACCGTGAATAACGGAGTGAAATAGATCCTGAAACCATACGCCTACAAGCGGTCGGAGCCCTTAAGTGGGGTGACGGCGTGCCTTTTGCATAATGAGCCTACGAGTTAACGTTGCTGGCAAGGATAAGTGTTTAAGACATGGATCCGTAGCGAAAGCGAGTCTGAATAGGGCGCTTTAGTCAGTAGTGTTAGACGCGAAACCGTGTGATCTACCCATGGGCAGGTTGAAGCTGTGGTAACACACAGTGGAGGACCGAACCGGTTGACGTTGAAAAGTCTTCGGATGACCTGTGGGTAGGGGTGAAAGGCCAATCAAACTCGGAAATAGCTCGTACTCCCCGAAATGCATTTAGGTGCAGCGTTATTTTAGTTATATAGAGGTAGAGCTACTGATTGGATGCGGGGGCTTCACCGCCTACCAATTCCTGACAAACTCCGAATGCTATATAATGATTGATAACAGTGAGGGCTTGGGTGCTAAGGTCCAAGTCCGAGAGGGAAAGAACCCAGACCATCAGCTAAGGTCCCCAAATATATGTTAAGTTGAAAGAACGAGGTTTGTCTGCCCAGACAGCTAGGATGTTGGCTTGGAAGCAGCCATTCATTTAAAGAGTGCGTAACAGCTCACTAGTCGAGCGGACGAGCATGGATAATAATCGGGCATAAACATATTACCGAAGCTATGGATTTGCAAGCAATTGTAAGTGGTAGGGGAGCATTCCAGCAGGGTTGAAGGTGTATCGTAAGGTATTCTGGACCGGCTGGAAAAGAAAATGTAGGCATAAGTAACGATAATGCGGGCGAGAAACCCGCACACCGAAAAACTAAGGTTTCCACAGCTATGCTAATCAGCTGTGGGTTAGTCTGGTCCTAAGGCGAACCCGAAAGGGACAGTCGATGGCCAACGGGTTAATATTCCCGTACTACTTATTGCTGTGATGGGGTGACGGAGTGATGAAAGCGCCGCGAACTGACGGAATAGTTCGTTGAAGTACCTAGCTATAGGTCCTGTAGTGAAATGCGCAGGAACTGGTGAAATACGATAGTACTCGGAGTCTTCGGACAAAGAGATAGTGCGCCTAAGGGCTTCCAAGAAAAACCTCTAAACTTCAGGCAATAAGTACCAGTACCGTAAACCGACACAGGTAGTTGAGGAGAGAATCCTAAGGTGCTCGAGAGATTCATGGCTAAGGAATTAGGCAAAATAGACCTGTAACTTCGGGAGAAAGGTCGCCCTGAGCAATCAGGGCCGCAGTGAAGAGGTCCAGGCGACTGTTTATCAAAAACACAGGGCTCTGCAAAATCGTAAGATGAAGTATAGGGCCTGACACCTGCCCGGTGCTGGAAGGTTAAGAGGAGATGTTATCTTCGGAGAAGCATTGAATTGAAGCCCCAGTAAACGGCGGCCGTAACTATAACGGTCCTAAGGTAGCGAAATTCCTTGTCGGGTAAGTTCCGACCTGCACGAATGGTGTAACGATCTGGACACTGTCTCAGCCATGAGCTCGGTGAAATTGTAGTAACGGTGAAGATGCCGTTTACCCGCAGTGGGACGAAAAGACCCTGTGCACCTTTACTATAGCTTAGTATTGACCTTGGATAAATGATGTGTAGGATAGGTTGGAGACTGTGAAGCGGCGTCGCCAGGCGTTGTGGAGTCATTGTTGAAATACAACCCTTTGTTTATCTGAGGCCTAACCCCGCGTTGCGGGGGACATTGCTTGGTGGGTAGTTTGACTGGGGTGGTCGCCTCCAAAAGAGTAACGGAGGCTTCTAAAGGTTCCCTCAGTACGCTTGGTAACCGTGCGTAGAGTGCAATGGCATAAGGGAGCTTGACTGAGAGACATACAGGTCGATCAGGTACGAAAGTAGAGCATAGTGATCCGGTGGTTCCGCATGGAAGGGCCATCGCTCAAAGGATAAAAGGTACGCCGGGGATAACAGGCTGATCTCCCCCAAGAGCTCATATCGACGGGGGGGTTTGGCACCTCGATGTCGGCTCGTCACATCCTGGGGCTGGAGAAGGTCCCAAGGGTTGGGCTGTTCGCCCATTAAAGTGGCACGCGAGCTGGGTTCAGAACGTCGTGAGACAGTTCGGTCTCTATCTACTGCGGGCGTTAGAAATTTGAGTGGATCTGATTCTAGTACGAGAGGACCGAATTGGACAAACCTCTAGTGTATCTGTTGTCCCGCCAGGGGCACCGCAGAGTAGCTACGTTTGGAAGGGATAAGCGCTGAAAGCATATAAGCGCGAAACCCACCACAAGATGAGATTTCTTTTAAGGATCGTGGAAGATGACCACGTTGATAGGCTATAGATGTAAAGGCAGTAATGTCATAGTCGAGTAGTACTAATAATCCGTAAGCTTATGTACGAACTTTTCCCTCTCTGGTCCCAGACCAGGGAGGGAGGAAACTTTCTTAAACTTAATAAAACTTATTTGTTTCTTTATCTCAGTATGTTAAAATATTGTCCGCACCGCGGAAGGTTAAAGGTTATATGTTATGAGTCAAGCGTTTAAAACGAGAAACTATAAACAACAAACCAATAACCAACAACCTTAAGGTGGTTATTGCGGCGGGGCTCACCTCTTCCCATCCCGAACAGAGAAGTTAAGCCCGCCTGCGCAGATGGTACTGCAGTTTTGTGGGAGAGTATGTCGTCGCCTTTCTTTTAAGAATCCTCATCATGTATTTGATGAGGATTTTTTGTTTTGCAGCACTTTTGGTTTTTTATAAAGAAGCCTAAAATCGTTCTTAAAGTACGATTGCGTTAGGGATGGGAGCGGCATCCTTTTGCTTTTTTCTTTAAAAAGCAAAAGATACAGCGGACAGCCCGGCCCGGAGGGAAACGCCATGATTATTTTTAGAAATGTTTTAAGCTTAATATTTTGTTTTTTTGTCAATTTGTTATTCTATTCTTCTTGGGTAATAATTTCGCTTTAAAAGCTTTTAAAATGATTTATAAAGTTCAGTTTGATTTTTTTGTTTATTGTTTTTCTAATTTGCTTTGTAATTAAAATTTTAAATTTGATTCTCAGTAAAAACAATTCAAAGTATGGATGAATTAATTCGGATTATAAATAGTTTTCAGGAATTAGATTTAGAAACAGAACTTGCCGTGAGAAAGTATTTTGTTCTTGAAAAATTTAAGAAGGATGAAATAGTAATTCAAGGGGGAAAAATATGTGATAAAGTATATTTCATTCAATCGGGGACTGTTCGAAGATTTTGTTTTGAAGATGGAATAGAAGTTACCAAATGGATTTATACCGATAATCAGTTTGTAACCTCTATGAGTAGTTTCTTTGAGCAGAAACCTTCATTTGAAACTTTTCAGACTTGTGAAAATTCGATACTTTATTCACTTTCTTATTCAGATGAACAGATCTTATTGCAATATCCACTCTTTTTAAAGTTTCATATGAACCAGTTACGACTTTATCTTTCTAAAATTAATGAATTTCATCATTTGTTTCGGATTATGACTGCTCAACAGAAGTATGAATTTCTTTTAGAATTTTTTCCTCAAATTATTATTAAGGCCAAATTAAAATATATTGCTTCTCTTATTGGTGTTAGTCAGGAAACTTTGAGCAGAATTCGGGCTTCAATTTCTTGATATTACATCAAAAAATATTCTTTCTCTTTTTTTGATTTTTGTAGACTATTTTAAAAAGTTCAAAAATTGAAAAACACTTTTGTTCATACGAACGCTTCTTTGGGAGTTAATATTACTCTCGGAAATTTTACGACTATTGAAGATGATGTTGTAATTGGTGACAACACATGTATTGGGAATAATGTTACCATATTAAGCGGTACAAGAATTGGAGCAAACTGCCAGATTCATTCCAATTCAATATTAGGTGGAATTCCTCAGGATTTAAAATATCGGAATGAATATACCTTGTTAGAAATTGGGAATGATAATATAATTCGGGAGTTTGTCACGATTAATAAAGGAACAATTTCCAAAATGAAAACGCTCATCGGAAATTCTAATTTAATAATGTCTAATGCTCATATTGGACACGATTGTATAATTGGGAATAATTGCGTTATTGGTTTTAGTGTTGGAATGGCTGGCGAGGTAGAAGTTGGTGACTGGTCAAATATTAGCGGGTTGACAGCTGTGCATCAATTTTCGATTATTGGAGAACATACCATGATTAGCGGTTTAAGTCGAGTTGTAAAAGATGTTCCTCCTTACATTATGGCTGCGAACGATCCTTTACAGTATTTAGGGTTGAATTTGGTTGGATTAAAGAGAAGAGGATTTAATTCTAAGAAACTGGAAGAAATTAAAGCGATTTATAGAATTTTGTTTCAGGAAAAAAGAAACACAAAATTTGCTGTGCAGTTAATAGAAAATGAATTTGAGCAGACTATAGAACGCGATAAAGTTTTAGATTTTGTACGCCAATCAAAACGCGGTATTATAAAAGGCTATCGAGAGTGATTTTAATTTTAATGAGCCTGTTGTATGATTTCCAATTTTACTAATTTTATTTAATTATTTTAATTGACCATTTTATGACAGAGTATAGTGCAAATCCTAAAGTTGATTTTTATTTCGAAAAAGAAGAAAAATGGCAGGTGGAACTAGAGTTGTTGCGAAGCATTGCTTTAGATTGTTATCTTAATGAAGAATTAAAATGGGGAAGTCCATGTTATACTTTCGATAAAGCGAATATTGTTTTGATTCATGCTTTTAAAGAATATTGCGCTTTTTTGTTTTTTAAGGGCGCATTGATGAAAGATGCAGATAACATTTTAATTCAGCAGACGGAAAATGTTCAGGCAGCGCGCCAGGTTCGTTTTACTTGTGTTGATGATATCTTAAATGTAAAAGATTCTTTAAAAAGATATATTTATGAAGCCGCTGAAATTGAAAAAGCAGGTTTAAAAGTAGAATTGAAAAAGGTTTCTGAATTTGAAATAGCAGAGGAGTTCCAAGTTAAACTGAATGAAAATCATGATTTGAAAAAAGCTTTTTATGATTTAACTCCCGGAAGACAGAGAGCTTATTTGCTTCATTTTTCTCAGCCAAAACAATCTAAGACAAGGGAAGCAAGAGTGGAAAAAAATATTCCGCAAATTTTAGCAGGTAAAGGTTTAAACGATTAGCTTCAGCCAAAACATAAAAAAAACTCCTTTGAATTTAAAGGAGTTTTTTCTGTTTTTATAGTCTAAGAAATTGGCTCCTCGACTACGTTTCTTTTCTTAATCGAAATTAATGATTGCAATAGAATTGAAGTCATAATTAAACTTATCCCAATATAAAATGAAAAATTAATCGATTTTCCTTCATCAAAAAATAGAAAAGCTAATATAATTGCATAAATAGGTTCTAAGTTAAAAGTTAAGTTTACAGTAAATGCCGGGATTTTTTTGAGCGATTCTGCAAACATCACATATAAAGCTACAGTACAACAAGAAGCTAAAACAAACAAATAGAAAGTATCTTTTAAACTCGGAATAAAAGATTCTTCCGGAAAATAATAAAAGTAAATTGGCAGTGTCAATCCTAAAACAATAGTTCCGCCAAGCATTTGATAAAAGTTAATCAATTTACTGTCGTAAAACTGAACTAATTTCTCATTATAAATCGTGTACAAAGCAGCAAATGCGGAAGAAATTACTCCAAGTAGGATTCCGAGTTGATAGGATGAATCAAAATGGAAAATCAGACTAATCCCTAAAAGCGTAAATAAGCTTAGCAGTCCCTGAACTAAATTAAATTTCTTTTTATTTATAATCGGTTCAAAAATGGCTGTAAAGAAACTTGTTAAACAATAACAGACTACGCCAATTGAAATGTTAGAATATTTAATGCTGGCATAGAAAAAAATCCAGTGAATGGTAATGAGTATTCCTGCTTTGGAAATTTTTGCTATTTCTGAAAAAGATTGAAGTCCTTTTAGCTTATATGATTTTAGAATAAAAAATAAGATTATTGAAGCAAATAACACTCGGTACCAAACCAATGTTAGTTCATTAAGCGCAATAAGTTTTCCGAAAACGCCGGTAAAACCAGCTAGTAACACTGCGGTGTGCAGTATCAAATATGATTTTTTCATAAGAAGTTGTCTATCCCTTTTGAGGATTTATTTTTGAATATTAATAATTTTTTATTTGAGATAAAGACACGGAATAATAGACTGATAAATTTCAGTCTAGTGTCAATACTAAAGAAGTATTATTAATTTCAAGGAGGAGGAAGACAACCTTTTAAGCTCATATTTGTTTTTGTATTTGAGCAAACTTAGGGAAAAGAGGTTGAATGAAAAAGTTTAAAAAGTTATTTAAATGTGAAAATTCTAACTTTTAAGTATTATTAGAATTTAAAATGCTCTATATCTCATTTTGATTTGAATATTTATTTGTAAACTTGCGACCGCTCCAAATGATTAACTAAAACTAAACCACATTCAACTTAATGGAAACGAATAAAATACCTTCGTCAGTGCTGCAGACCAAACAACATTTTGAAATTTTAGATGGACTTCGTGGCGTTGCAGCCTTTGCCGTTGTTGTTTTTCATTTTATGGAATGGATTTTTACAGATCCGAGTAAAAATTTTATTGGTCATGGTTTTTTAGCTGTTGATTTTTTCTTTTGTCTTTCCGGTTTTGTAATTGGATATGCTTATGACGATCGTATTGCAAAAATGGGAATTTGGAATTTTTTTGTAGCCAGGATTATTCGACTTCATCCTTTAGTTATTGCAGGATCTATTTTAGGATTATTAGCCTTTTTATTTGATCCGTTTGGAGGTCATCTTGAATTGTATAGTGCAGGTAAAATTGTTTTGACTTTTATTTGCTCCCTGTTTTTAATACCATTTCCTGTAATTGCAGACCGAGGTTTTAATCTATTTAGTTTTAATGCGCCGGCATGGTCATTGTTTTGGGAATATATTGCCAATATAGTTTATGCTGTTATACTTTACAGAATTCGAAAAAACTTTCTTTTTGTGCTGACTATTATAGCCGCTTTTGCAATTTGTTTTGTGGCATACAATTCCGGTAATTTATTAGGAGGCTGGAGCGGGCCGACTTTTTGGGATGGCTGTGCGAGAATATCCTATTCTTTTTTAGCGGGATTACTAATCTACCGTTTTAATTTAATTATAAAAAGTAAATTAGGTTTTATTAGCTTAAGCGGATTATTGTTATTGGCTTTTATAATGCCGTTTTCAGAATGGAATTGGATGACAGAGCCCTTAGTCGTTTTGTTTTATTTTCCATTGCTAATTTCATTGGGAGCAGGCGCAGTCTTAAAACCTGGATTAGAAAAAATCTGTCTGTTTTCTGGAAACATTTCTTATCCGTTGTATATGACGCATTATGCGGTTTTATGGATGTTTGGAAATTATTATACTAATTATAAACCAGACACATCGCAGTTAGCTTTTATTGTACCAATTGCAGTTGTTTTGCTGGTTGGATTCGCTTATTTAGTTATGATATTTTATGATGTTCCAGTAAGGAATTATTTAAATAGTAAACGAAAGGAAAAGCTTTCTAAACAAAAAACTCCATTATCATGATGGAGTTTTTTTATAGTTTGATTTTTTAACTAAAATATACAATCAGTACAGCTCGTCCTTTGAAAAATACAATTCAGTAAATAAAAATTGATTTCTTTTTTTATTGGGAATACTTTTACATCAAAATCAAAACAACCATAACCATGAAGAAATTTTTAAAAATTCTTAAAATTACATGCATTACCTTTTTGAGTATTATTTTAATTTTAATTGCGTATTTGTATGTCAGCAGTAAATTGTTTTTGGAATCCAAAAAAGACGAAAACATTAGTTATTTGTCCAAAAATAATGTTGAGATAAAATCCTCAATTGATGAAAAATTGTTTGATGCCGATTTTTACAAATCACAAGTATTCTTATTGGGAGAAATTCATGGTTATGCAGACAATCAGACTATAGATAAAGAAATGCTTTTTTTCTTCAATAAAAAATTAGGGATCAAGTATTATATTGCCGAAATGGATAGTTTGACGGCTAAGAATTTAAATAGTTTTTTATTAGAAAAACAAAAAAATAAAACAATTTTGAAAGAAGTTGTGGGATCAATTAAGAAAAGAATTCCACAGCAATCAAGTCAGGAATTATTAGATAAATGGAGTGCTGTTTATGATTACAACCAGAATTTGGCTGATTCTTTAAAAATTACCGTAATCGGAATTGATAAAAATTTTGATGATGAATCTAAAGGTTCAAGAGATGAAGCAATGGTAAGTAATCTTAAAAATACGATTAAGAAAAGGCATCTTGAAAATGAAAAATTCTATGGTCTTTTTGGATATTTTCATACACTGCAAAAGAAAACCGAATCTGGCAGAGCAACTTTTGCGGCAGGATTAAAAGATTCCGGTTTTAAAGTAACCAGTTTTGTAAGTTATACAATTGACAGTGAGATGTATCTTCCTAAAAATCCTCAGTTTCCAACTCCGGAAGACGAAAAAGTAGACTGGTTAAATGCCGATGGTCCATTTATGCTTGTAAAAGGAATCAATGATTTAAAAGAAGTAAGTAAGCCAAATGCTGTAACTCTTTTTAAACTGAATTCAAAAAACTCGCCTTATTTCAATTCGCAAAATTTGATTACTGTAAAGTCCAGGGTATTTGGAGAAAACATTGTTCCTTTGAAAGATGCTTTTGTGACTGATTATTTTCAATATGTGTTTCTGTTGAAGAATTCTAAAGCCTTGACGAAATTGAAATAAAGTCTTTTTATAATTTTTTATGAGCTCCATTAGAAATAATGGAGCTTTTTTAGTATTAAGAAAGTAACGTTTATTTATTAAGTATAGCTTCTACTGAATTGCTAAGTTCTTCCAGGTTGTTTTGCTTGTTATTAGTCATTAAAATAATCGTGAAGTTAAGATTGCTGATTAATAAAGCCTGATAATTAAAAGCCGCGCCATCATGTATATGACTGGTTACTTTTCCGTTTTCGATAGTACCACCACCAAGACCGGTTTGATTGTCCTTAGAAAAAGGTTCAAAAAGTTCGCGTGTCGATTGCTGATTAATAATCTTAAACGAATTAACAGCTTCCGACCATTTGTAGAAATCCTTTAAATTTAAAGCTGTCCAGCCTGAAATGTTGTATTTCAGAATATCTGGTTTTCCTTCTTTGTTAAAAGATTTTGCGAAAAGAGATTCGTTTTCGCCAGGATCTACAACGGCATTTTTAATTCCGATAGGTTTCAAGATTTTCTTGATCACAAAAGAATTGAAACTCATATTTGTGATTTTTTCAATAATACGTCTTTGCAAAAACACATTATTATTGTTGTAATCGTATTGAGTTCCTGGTTCGAATTCTAAAGCTGAAGTCTTTTGCAGAAAAGCCATATTGTCTGAATCCTGATTGACTTCATTCCATTTTATTTGAGGAAGTCCGCTGGTGTATTGAAGCAAATTGATAATCTTGATTTTATTGGCCCAGGACGGAAGTTCAGGGAGAAATTTAGAAACCGAATCGTCCAATTTTAATTTTCCCTGCTCTTTTAGCATCATAATTCCGACAGCATTAAATTCTTTAGCGATTGAACCAATATGAAAACGATACTCTTTATTTAATGGAATGGTGTTGCTTGCATCGGCCTGACCGAAAGCCTTTTCATAAAGTATCTTTCCTTTTTTGGCGACTAAAACATTTCCGTTAAAAGTTTTGGCTTGAAGTGCTTTCTGGAATAAAACATCCAGTTCAGTTTCTATTTTATTTGTCTGGGCATAAGAATAATTACAGGTTGTGAATGCAATAGTAAAAACTACAATTTTGATTTTTTTGATGATGATGTTCATTTTGGAAATTTTAATAAAAATAACTAAAACTTCATTAGAAATAGTTTGAGGTCTTATTTTCTTGTGTTTAAAAAAACTTTAAAAGCAAAATAATTGTATATTTGAAACGCAAAAGTATAGACTTTGCTCTATGCTTTATTGTTTTAGTATAAAAAAAATAGTGCCATGCTTATAAACGAATTATCAAAAAAAACGGGATTATCAATTCATACGATCAGATATTATGAGAATTTAGGAATGATCAAGGGATTGACCGATGAAAAGGTGAAATCTAATAACTACAAACATTACAACACTAATACGATTGAGCGTTTAGAGATTATCATAGAAGCCAGGGAAGTGGGTTTTAGTTTAGCAGAAATAAAAAAAATATTGACCAGCTGGTTCGAAACCACCGATTCGAAACCCGAAACACTGGAGCTTTTTCAGGCTAAAATAAAAGAGATTGATGATAAAATGAAGTATTTTAAGCAAACCAAGAGACTTCTTGAAAAAGTATGTGAGAAAATACAAAATAATGAGTGATTTTTAAAGTCTAAAATGTGTAAAACTCCCTAAGGAATTAAGGAGTTTTTTTGTGTTTTTTACCGAGTTCTTTAGAAAATTAATAGGAGGTTGTGCAAATAGTCTTATATTCGCTTTTGAATAAAAGTTGTATTCTGAAGAAAAAAAAATGAACACATTGAAATCTATAAGGTACTATATAAACAACAAATAATAATCAGGAACTACAAGAATAAATTATGCAAGAAGAAATAACCAAACATTCAAACAAAATTTACAAAACGGTGAAAAATTCAGAACACACATTGGGAGAGAAAGTAAAAGAAATCATAATAGAAATATTCATAATTGTTTTTGCTGTAACGCTTTCAATATGGCTGCACGGTTGGAGTGAGCATAGACACCAACAAAAAGAAGTAGCTGTGTTTCTTGCCAATTTAAAGAATGATCTACAAAATGATCTAAAAAGTATCGATAATGAAGTTGAAGCCTATCAAAAGACAAATGTAGACTATGAAAAAATTTTAGCATTAACGACTTCGCAGCTTGATAGTATTTATAACGCAAAAAGTAAAGTTGATTTTCCAATTTATTCACATGGGCAAACATTGACTGTGGGTAATTATGAAGGTTTTAAGTCAAGTGGTAAGCTTGGCTATATTGAAGACGAAAAATTAAAACAGAAAATCTTGAACTATTACCAAATATATGTACCGGCAGCAAACGAAGTTGATAAAATGTACACTGAGTTTTTGTTTAAGTGTTTTGATAAAGAAATAGAAAATGCAGATAAGCCAGAACAAAAACTATATTCAGATCCAAAATATAAAAAGACACTTGCATATCTTGTCAAACTAGGTAAGAATAATATAAGAGTTTATAAAGAAAATACAAAACCTCTCGCAGTTGAACTTATTAAAGAAATTGAAAAAGAGCTGAATAAATAAAAAGAAAAACTCCATTAGAAATAATGGAGTTTTTTTATGCTAATTTAAATTTGTTAATAAAAAGAGTTTGTAAATCACTTACAAGAATTTCTTTTTCAATTTCTCTAATGCAATTATATCAGCTTGTAAAACAAAAGGATTGTTTTCTGAATTAATGTTAATCCATTCCAGTTTTTCTAACCCTGGAATTTGAACATGTAAATCTTCAATATTAAGTATTTTGACAGTATAATAAATATTGAGAATCTGTTTGTTGTCTTTAATTCGGGATTCTATAAAGCTTTCCTGAGTATAATGATGATCTAGGATTTCAATTTTTAAGTTTAATTCTTCTTCAAATTCTCGATGAAGACATTCAATTGTTCCTTCTCCAAATTCAAGACCACCTCCTGGCAATTTGCATATTGGTGTTCCTGCATATTTTTCATGCAGTGCCAAAATTTTATTGTCATTTATACAAAAGGCATAAACTCTAACATTAAATCCGATCAGTTCCTTCATAATTTTAAATTTTTGATGTAGAATATTATTGTTTCTGATTTATCATAGTACGGCAATAATTCACAATCTCGAATGCATAAAGAATGTCTCCGATATTTATTTTAGTGTTTGACAATACTTTTCTGTGATTACGTGTAATGTAAACTCCGGTTTTTAATTTGAATATTATATTGCCATGATTTTTATTTCCAAAAACTTCAATTTCATTGGTAAATTCTTCCCAAGGGTAAGTTTGCATTTTACCCCAGCGATAGCAGACTAATTTGTTTTCAGTACCAATAAAATAACCGCCAGATTTAAATAGTCCAAAAACGCCAAGTAAAAAACAGATAATTCCCGGAAATAAAAACAAACTAAAATATAAAAGATCTGGAATTTCTTTGACTGAAATTGTATAGTCTCCAGAGAAAAAATCCCAATCGAAAGCTGAAAATATTAAGGATATTACTAAAATCCAAAAGAGCCCAAAACCAATTACATGCAGACAATTTCTTATTGGTTGGTCTTTTTTTGCTTTTATGAGAAAAACAATTTTTTCTGCTCCAACTGCTTCTTTTAATATATCTGGAATTGTAACATTTTCTATCATATTTTTTGAATGTTTTTTTGGGAGAAGGCAAAAAAAAACTCCTTAATTTCTTAAGGAGTTTTTTGGTGGGCGATGAGGGGTTCGAACCCCCGACCCCCTCGGTGTAAACGAGGTGCTCTGAACCAGCTGAGCTAATCGCCCTATTTTACTAGGTTGCTATCGTTTGTGATTGCGAGTGCAAATATACGCTAGTTTTTGAGTTCTGCAAAGAAATTCGAATAAAAAATAAAACTTTTTTAAAAATAATTTATATCTCCTTGTTTATGAATTTGTTATTAAATCGGTTTTTTTGATTTTTTTTCTATATCAAAAGTATATTTTAGTTCAAAGGCAATTCGGCAACCACAAAAGTGCTTCCTCCAACATAAATAAAATCACTTTCCGAGGCATTTTTCTTGGCTTCCGCGAAAGCGATTGCAACAGAATCGTATTTTTCTCCAATCAAACCAAAATTTTGAGACGCATTTTGTAACGTTTCGGCAGGCAAAGCTCGGGACGAATTCGGATGACAGAAATAATAATGCGCTTCTTTTGGAAACAAAGGTAAAATCGAATCCAAATCTTTATCATTCACAACACCCAAAACAATATGCAGTTTTTCGTATTTCTCCTTTTTTAACTGATTCATTACAACCGATAATCCGTGTTTGTTGTGCGCCGTGTCGCAGATTATTTTCGGGTTTTCTCCCAATTGTTGCCATCTTCCTTGCAACCCCGTGTTTTTTACAACATGCAATAAACCTTCTTTTAATTGTTCTTCAGAAATTTTAAAATCGGTTTCATTATTCAGAATAGAAATCGTCTGCTGAACCGTTTTTTTATTGTGAAACTGATAATCTCCAATCAAATCCGACAAATAAATCTGATCAATTAAATCGGAAGCCAAATAAATCGGAGCGTTATTTTCTTCGGCTTTAGCCAAAAATACAGGTTTGGTTTCAACTGTATATTCGCCAATTACAACAGGAACATTTGGTTTAATAATTCCGGCTTTTTCGCCTGCAATCGCTTCCAGAGTATTTCCTAAAAACTGCGTATGATCTAATCCAATATTAGTAATTACCGAAACCAAAGGCGTAATAATATTAGTAGCATCCAATCTTCCGCCCAGACCAACTTCAATAATCGCAATGTCTGTTTTCTCGGAAGCAAAATAATCAAAAGCTAAACCAACCGTCATTTCGAAGAAACTCATGTCATTGGCTTCAAAAAACGATTTGTGTTTGGCAATGAATTCAATGACAAACTCTTCAGAAATTTCCTGACCGTTTATTTTAATTCTTTCTCTAAAGTCTTTTAAGTGCGGAGAAGTGTACAATCCGACTTTGTAACCTGCCTCTTGTAAAACAGAAGATAACATATGAGAAGTAGAGCCTTTTCCGTTGGTACCAGCCACATGAATGCATCTCAATTGCTTTTGAGGATTGCCAAGATGCTCCGCTAATAATTTAATGTTGGTTAAATCTTCTTTATAAGCTGAAGCTCCCTGTAATTGGTACATTGGAAGCTGATTAAACATCCAATTGGTAGTCTCTTGATAGTTCATTTATTTTGGATAAAATGGTTGTCGATTGAAATAAATTTCGATTTTTGTAGTTTAATATAACAGCGAAAATTATCTTTATTGCAAATTTCAAATATTTTTTAGAATTAATTATTAAAAACCAGAATTAATATATGTTTAGTTTTATTCAATTACAAACAGATACAATCGCAAATGCTTCAAATGTAGTGATCGAAAAGATCGCGCCGGAACAGGAAATATCAATGTTTGGATTCATAATGAAAGGGGGAGTTTTCTTAATTCCGATTGCGATTTTATTGTTTTATACCATTTATGTGATCTTTGAACGTTATATGTACATCAGCCGAGCATCCAAAATTGACACTCGTTTGATGCAGGATGTTGGAGATAAATTAAATTCTGGAAATATTGAATTAGCAAGAACCATTGTAGAAAGAAGTGATACAGCAGCAGCTAATATTTTAAAAGAAGGTGTTCTGGTAATTGGAAGACCAATCGCTGAAATCGAATCGAACATGGATCGTGCTGCCGATATCGAAATTGGAGAAATGGAAAGACGTTTAGGCCACCTTGGACTTATTGCAGGTATTGCACCAACTCTTGGTTTCATCGGAACAATTTCTGGGGTTATTAAAATTTTCTACAGTATTTCGGTTACCGAAAACATTAGTATCGGAAACATTTCCGGAGGTTTATACGAAAAAATGATCAGTTCAGGTTCTGGGTTAATCGTGGGAATTATTGCCTATTCGGCTTACCACTTATTAAACGGAAAAATCGATGATTTCGCTTTAAAAATTCAGAAACAGATTTTAGAATTTGTCAACATAATTCAAAGAGCATAAGGTATGTCTATTAAAAGAAAAAGAAGATTTCACGCCGAAGTAGCGACTTCATCTTTGAGCGACATTATGTTTTTCCTGTTGTTGTTTTTCTTAATTATCTCAACACTGGCAAATCCGAATGTGATTAAGATGACGCTTCCAAAAGCGAAATCGAACGAAAAAACAAACAAGCAGTTAATCAGTTTGTCGGTTACAGAAGACAAGCAATTTTATATCGATAAACAAGAAGTTCCTTTTGAAGAACTGGAAACTACTTTAATGAGCAAGTTAGGAACAGATAAAACGCAGACTGTTGTCGTGCGAATTCCGTTCAATTTACAAGTTCAGGATTTAGTAGATGTTTTACAGATAGGAGTACGAAATAATTTAAAGTTTGTAATTGCAACTAGTCCAAAGTAGATTTATCATTAGGGCGTGACCACAATAAAAAAATGGGCCAATCAGCATAACGTTGATTCGCCCATTTTTTTATTGCGGTCGGGCTATCCGCTCCGCCGCGGCGGATAGCTCCTATCCCTCACGCGGAAAGAGAGTATAGAAGAAAGAGTATAGATTGAAAGAAAAGTAACCATAAAGTATGTCATTTCGACGAAGGAGAAATCTCCACGAGTAGCTCTACAAAAATTGGATTATCGTTACGGAGTTACTTACGAAGATTTCTCCTTCGTCGAAATGACAAAATAGAAGAAAAACAAAAGGCTTTCAGAATTTCTAAAAGCCTTTTTCTATAATATAGCAGATTCGTGAAAATCTGTGCAATTCGTGTTTTAATCCAAACTAAAATTATAAATAATTCTCCCAACTTGTTTAGCTGCAGCATTAGCATCGGCAGACCATTTGGTGTTTAACGCTGCTATTTTAGCTTGCTCTAATAAACAGCTTGCTGTATTTGTTGTTCCTTTTACTCCAGGAGTTGCGCTTATTGTTTTACCATTTTGGTCAACCGTAACTTCTACAACAACTTTACCTTCTTCATTACAAGTATATTTAGGAGCAGGTTTCGATAGTGCTTTGCGGCCATTTAGAGTATATCCCGATCCTCCGCCAGAACCTCCGCCGCTTCCGGCTCCATAACCGCTTCCGGTTCCAATACCATTTCCAGTTCCGTTGCCGCCTCCGGTTCCTCCGCCAGAGCCTCCAGATCCGTAATAACCATTAGAGTTTAAATTTCCGTTAGATTTTCCTTTATTTCCAGCTACTTTATCGTCTCCGTCGCCCCCTTTGTTTGAACCTTTTAAGATACTAGATAAAGCATCGTTGGTAGAATTTGAAACTTTTGGTTTTTCAGGCACAGGTTTCGGTTCCGGTTTTGTAACAGGAACAGGTTTCTTTGGTTTTTCTTTTGTCGGAATTACAACGTCTGTTTCATCAGCAGTAGAATTTTCCTGAGTTATTGTGGCCTCTTCAGGCGCCGCTTTTGCAGCAACTTGTTTTACATTGTTTTTTACATCCAGCACTTCACTTTTATAATTCGCTCCGGAACCTAAATCACTGTCTCCAAAATTTACAGTCACGCCACCGCCACCTCCGCCGCCATCAGCAAGTGCTACATTATTTTCCGGGTTATAAGGAGGCCAAAAGCGTATAAAAAAAAGCAATGCGATTATTGCTGCATATATAGCAGTTGTGAGTAAGAGTGATTTCTTTTTATCTGAAGAAATAGTGAGACTCATTATGATTACAAATTTTGAAATGTATTATTTTAAAAACGTTTAAAAGTAGTAAAAATTGTTTAGAATGAAAGTGTCTGATGTAATTATACCGCAAAGTACGCTAAGGTTTGCGCAAAGAAACGCAAAGTTTTATTTAGTATAACTTTGAGTAAATCCTAAGATTAAAAGTTCGCAAAGCTTCATGTATATAAAGCTTTGCGAACTTAATATTTAGATATTGCTTGCGTCCCAATTAAAATATCTTAGTGTGCTTTGCGTTAAAAAAATGCTTGTTGTTTACCGCAAAGCACGCTAAGGTTTGCGGAAAGAAACGCAAAGTTTTATTTGCCTTAAACTTTGAATAAATCTTTGAGATTAAAAGTTTACAAAGAATTACTTGCACAAAGCTTTGCGAACTTAATATTTAGATATTGCTTACGCTCCAAATTAAAATGTCTTAGCGCGCTTTGCGTTAAAAAAATCTACGACACAAAAAAAGCGAGCCAAATATAATTCAGCTCGCTTATACTAAAGTATAAAAAAAATTACACTAACTGTTTCAATGCAATTTCAAAAGCAGTTGCACTAATATTTGTTTTAGCTGAATTCAAAGCGTGAGCTTTTACAATTGCATTTTTTATAGTTTCTGAAGTATCGTTAAATATAGCTTCGTCAGTCATTTGAACTTTTTTCTCCATGAAATAAGCAAAAACTCTCGCCATTCCGCAGTTTGAAATGAAATCTGGAATCAAACTTACTTTGCGGTCTACTTCTTCCATAATAGAACCAAAGAAAATTTCTTTATCAGCAAAAGGAACATTCGCTCCACAAGAAATTACTTCTAAACCATTTGCGATTAAGCTGTCGATTTGGTTTTGAGTAACCAATCTTGAAGCAGCGCAAGGTGTGAAAATTTCAGCACCGATTGTCCAGATTTTAGAATTGATTTCTTCAAACGGAATCATATTGCCGGCTACTAATTTATTTCCGTCTTTGTTTAAAAACAACGTTCTGATTTCTTCAAACGAAAAACCATCTTCTTTAATTAAACCTCCGTCACGGTCAATAATTCCGATTACTTTTGCGCCCATTTCGGCTAAGTAAAAAGCAGCAGCAGAACCCACGTTTCCAAAACCTTGTACGATTGCCTTTTTTCCTTTTATTTCTCCACCGTAAGTTGAGTAGAAATGACGAACAGCTTCGGCAACACCAAAACCGGTAATCATGTCTGCAACCGTATATTTTCTGGTAACGTCCGGAGAGAATTTTGGGTTTTCGATTACCTTAATTACACCTTGACGCAATTGTCCAATTCTATTGATTTTATCGGCTTCAGTTGGACGGAAATGTCCGTTGAAAACACCTTCCTGAGGGTGCCAGACACCACACTCTTCTGTCATTGGGATTACCTCGTGAATCTCATCAACATTTAAATCTCCTCCAGTTCCGTAGTAACTTTTTAATAAAGGAGAAACCGCTTTGTACCAACGTTGTAAAACTCCTTTTTTGCGCGGATCGTTCGGGTCAAAATTTATTCCAGATTTAGCTCCGCCAATGGCAGGGCCCGAAACAGAAAATTTAACTTCCATAGTTTTTGCTAAAGACAAAACCTCATTCATGTCTAAGCCTTTTCTCATTCTTGTTCCTCCACCTGCAGCTCCTCCGTGAAGTGAATTAATGACAGTCCACCCTTCGGCTTCTGTTTCTGAATCTTTCCAATTGAAAACAATTTCAGGTGCTTTGTTTTCAAATTGTTGTAATAAATCTTTCATTTTGTTGTGATATGTTTATTTTGCGTAAATGTATAAAATAGAATAATGCGAATAATGTATTCCGCATCAAATTTAGTAAACAAAAAGAAAAAGCCGAAAACTATTTGGTTTTCGGCTTTCTGAATATTTAAAAAATTAAGAACTATTGTCCTAATAAGTGTTTTTTCAAAGTTTCGTCAACTGGTTTGTCAGAGAGCCAGATTCCGAATAATGCTTTTTTGAAATCAAATCCTGCAATTTTGCCTTTTAGTACTTCATTTTTAGAAACATAAACATTTTGATCTAAAGGATTATAAGCTAAAATAAAGACATCTTTTTCTGTAATAGGATCGCTTAAGAAACTTTTTAGCTGCTCAATTCTTGGACGTAATTGTTCCAAATTTTCCCCGGCCGATTTTTCAAAACCGGTATTCATGGCTTTTGTCAATTTGTTAGAAGAAACCATAGAAGAAGTAATTTCAATTCTAACTGCCATTTCTGTATCACTGTCAATAATGAATTGTGGATCCTGAGTTAATTGCGATAAATACAATGCCTGAACATAAACTTCCAACCACATTTTGGATCTTCCGCCAGCGCCATTTAGTTGTAAAGGTTTGCCTTGAAATTCTATTTTTCTTGGAACAGTTACGCCATTTACTTCAATTTGAGTTTGTGCTGAAACGGTATAAAAAGGGAGGATTAAAAGGAGAGTAAATAATAGTAAAATCTTTTTCATGTTCTGTCAATTTTTTATTTTTTGGTCAAAAATAATGTTAATTTCTTAATATTTGGTTCAAATTTAAGATGTTTTTTTTCTGTAAAATTTACATTTAATTTCTCTATAATATTAATAATCAAATTAGTAGGAGTTGTTTTACGTAGTTTTACTCGATTTAAGAATTGTTTAACTTTTGCTTTTGAAAAATTGATCAATATTTTTAGTTTTTTGAATATTTTTTTGAGAAAATACCATCCAGAATTTTAAAAGATTTGTTGCGAGATTAATGTTCATTTGAATAAAAAGATAAATAATTACGAAAACGTTATCGTTATCTTTGCTGATCTATTAATTTTGTATGCATGCATTGTAAATTACACTTTAAAAAAGTATCTTTGGAAGCCTTTGAACTGAAAAGTTTGGGTGCTAAAAAAAACAAAAACATAAAAAACCATCAACTAAAAGTTCTGTTTGAAATTTGGTTGAAAAAACATTTAAAGTATACTACTATGGATTTTAATCTTACCGAAGAACATTTAATGATTCAGCAGGCAGCAAGAGATTTTGCTCAAAATGAACTATTGCCGGGAGTTATTGAACGTGATGAAAAACAAATTTTTCCAACAGAGCAAGTCAAAAAAATGGGCGAACTCGGATTTATGGGAATGATGGTGGATCCTAAATACGGTGGAAGTGGTCTTGATGCGATTTCTTATGTGATTGCAATGGAAGAAATTTCTAAAATTGATGCTTCGGCTTCGGTGGTAATGTCTGTAAACAATTCATTAGTTTGCTGGGGACTTCAAGAATATGGGACTGAAGAACAAAAACAAAAATATTTACCAGGTTTGGCTTCGGGAGAAATTCATGGCGCTTTCTGTTTAAGTGAGCCGGAAGCCGGAAGTGATGCAACTTCTCAAAAAACAACTGCGGTTGATATGGGAGATCACTATTTGGTAAATGGAACTAAAAACTGGATTACAAACGGAAACACTGCGTCTGTATATTTAGTAATTGCGCAAACACATCCGGAATTAAAGCACAAAGGAATCAATGCTTTGATTATGACCAAAGATATGCCGGGTTTTGCTGTTGGGCCAAAAGAGCAAAAAATGGGAATCCGCGGTTCTGATACACATTCTTTAATGTTTACTGATGTAAAAGTTCCTAAAGAAAACAGAATCGGTGAAGACGGTTTCGGATTTAAATTTGCTATGAAAACATTAGCCGGTGGAAGAATTGGTATTGCTTCTCAGGCATTAGGTATTGCTTCAGGAGCTTACGAATTAGCTTTGAAATATTCTAAAGAACGTAAAGCATTTGGAACAGAAATCTGCAATCATCAGGCAATTGCTTTTAAATTGGCAGATATGGCTGTAAATATTGAAGCAGCACGTCATTTATGCATGAAAGCAGCTTGGGATAAAGATCAGCATAAAAACTACGATGTGAGCGGTGCAATGGCAAAATTATTTGCTTCGCAGGTTGCAATGGATACTTCTGTAGAAGCTGTTCAGATTCACGGAGGAAATGGTTATGTAAAAGAATACCATGTAGAGCGTTTAATGCGCGATGCAAAAATTACCCAGATTTACGAAGGAACTTCTGAAATTCAGAAAATCGTAATTTCAAGAGCTGTTATCGCTGGATAAAATTAGGTTGCAATAGATTTGAAAACCCTTTCAACTTTTAGTTTGGAAGGGTTTTTTTATGAATATTCTATTACTTTTCATAAGTTTATACTTTTAAGACAATTTTTGTTCTAATTCAAAACCCACTATTATGAAAAAGCTATACTTTTTGCTTCCTTTTATCTTCTTTGCCTGTAAATCGGGTACTTCGACCATTCCTGAAAAAGAGACAAATTCAAAACCAATTGAAGTCACTTATAAAGTAAAAGAAACCGAGATTTCAGATTTCTTAAAATACCTTTCTTCGGACGAAATGGAAGGGCGTGAAACTGGAACTAAAGGAATTGAAAAAGCAGCAGTGTTTCTGGAAGATTTTCTAAAAAAGAATAATATCAAACCTTATTTTAAAACGTATCGTGATACACTGACTAATTTTAAAAGTCCCGCTTTTAATATAGTCGGAGTAATTGAAGGAACAGATCCGGAATTGAAAAAAGAATTTGTTGTGTTAAGCGCACATTACGATCATATTGGGATAGAGAAAAAAGAACAGGCTGATAAAATTAATAATGGAGCTAATGATGATGCTTCAGGCGTGACTTCTGTTGCTGCAATGGGGAAATATTTCAGCGAAACCAAATCAAACAAACGCAGTATTTTAATTGTGTTTTTTGCCGGAGAAGAAAAAGGGTTGTTAGGTTCTAAAAGTTTAGTTCAGAAATTGAAAGATCAAAACTTTAATTTATACACGCAATTAAATATCGAAATGATTGGTGTGCCAATGAAAAGAGACTATCTGGCTTATATTACAGGTTTTGATAAATCGAATATGGCTGCTAAAATAAATGAATACACAGGAAAAAATACAATAGGATTTTTACCAAAAGAAGCAGAATATCAATTATTCTACAGATCGGATAATTACTCATTCTATGATGTTTTCAAAAAACCATGCCAGTCTATAAGTACTTTTGATTTTGAAAATTTTGATTTCTATCATCATGTTTCAGATGAATTTAAGCTGATGGATATTCCACATATTACGGCTTTTACTCAGGAATTATTGCCAGCGGTTACTAAAATTACAACTTCTCCAACACAGGAAATAACCATGAATAAATAAGAGGCTGTTTTACAGCATTTGATTATTTTTGCTCCATGAAAAATATTATTGTTACCGGAACGAGTAGAGGAATTGGTTATGAATTAGCATTGCAGTTTGCTAATGCAGGAAATCAGGTTTTAGCCATTTCAAGAAAAATACCTAAGACACTTTTAGAACATCAAAATGTAACTTGTCTGTCTATTGATTTGGCAGATGAAACGGCTTTACAGCAAGTAGAAAATTTTCTTTCTTCAACATGGAAAAAAGTAGATGCTGTAGTTCATAATGCCGGAGCATTACTTTTAAAACCTTTTGCAGAAACAACCCAGGCCGATTTTGAAAGTATTTACAAAGTAAATGTTTTTGCAGTTGCAAATCTGACTAGAATCTGTCTTCCGTATTTACAAAAAGGAAGCCATGTTGTAACAATCAGTTCCATTGGCGGAGTGAGAGGAAGTTTGAAATTTGCAGGATTAGCCGCTTACAGTTCAAGCAAAGGCGCTGTAATTACGTTGACTGAATTATTAGCCGAAGAATATAAGGAACAAGGTATTTCGTTTAATGTTCTGGCTTTAGGTTCTGTTCAGACTGAAATGCTGAACGAAGCTTTCCCTGGTTATCAAGCGCCAATTTCAGCCGAAGGAATGGCAACTTATATTTATGATTTTACTCTTAACGGAAATAAATATTTTAACGGAAAAGTATTAGAAGTTTCGTCAACGAATCCGTAATTTCTAAAATTCAATTTTGAAATACCAAATTCCAAAAACAGAAGAAAACTTCTAACATTTAACAAATAACATCTAACCTAACTTGAGCGATACTTTAGCTAAATATATTCCGGAACATGCGGTAAAACCCGTTTTCGATTTGATAGTGGCCAATCAGGTGCATTTGAAAATCGTAAACGAGCGTCAAACCCGTCACGGAGATTATAGACGCGGACCAAGTGGAAAACACGAAATTACGGTTAATGCCAGTTTGAATAAATACCGATTTTTAATCACATTGATTCATGAAATTGCGCATTTGGTTGCTTTCGAAAAATTTGGAAGAAACATAAAACCGCATGGAAATGAATGGAAATTTACTTTTCAGCGTTTGATGGTTCCATTTATCAGACCGGAAATATTTCCGGGACATATTCTGCCTTTATTGGCGAGACATTTTAAGAATCCCTCGGCAAGTAGTGATACGGATACAACTTTATCTCTCGCTTTAAAACAATACGATAAAGAAAGCGATAAAAATTATGTTTTCGAAATACCTTACGGAAGTGTGTTTAGAATCAAAAATGGTAAGGTTTTTAAAAAATTAGCGGTTAGAACAAAACGTTTTGAGTGTATAGAAATTAGTTCCGGAAAAACCTATCTGTTTAATCCAAATGCTGAAGTAGAGTTAATTAATGTTCAATAAATAAAATCCCAAATTCCATTCTAAAATAGTTTGGAATTTGGGATTTTGTATTTGGGGTTTCCAAAGAATTGGAATTTTTAATTATTTTATGTCTTTCAAATAAGCTTCTCTAACTTTTTTAAACAGATTAGAAGAGTATACGAATTTAACAATGTCTTTGTTGTCGGTTACAAAGATTTCTTCCTTAGTTCCTTGCCAGGCTTTTACTCCTTTTTTTAAGAAAACAATATTTTCACCGATTTCCATTACAGAGTTCATATCGTGGGTATTGATTACGGTTGTGATGTTATATTCTTTTGTGATTTCCTGAATCAGGTTGTCAATCAATGTTGAAGTATTTGGATCCAGGCCAGAGTTTGGTTCATCACAAAATAAATACTTCGGATTGTTTACAATCGCACGTGCAATAGCCACACGTTTCTGCATACCTCCTGAAATCTCTGATGGCAATTTTTTATGAGCATCTACCAGATTAACTCTTTCTAAAACAAAATCAACACGTTCTTTAATTTGTGCCTTAGTATTATTGGTGAACATTCTTAATGGGAAAGCTACGTTTTCTTCAACTGTCATCGAGTCAAATAATGCTGAGCCCTGAAATACCATTCCGATTTCAGTTCTTAATTCGCGTTTTTCATCTTTATCTAAGTCAGAATAAACTCTTCCGTCAAATTCAATTGTTCCTGAGTCAGGGGTGTGGATTCCTAACAAGGTTTTTAATAAAACTGTTTTTCCAGATCCACTTTGTCCAATAATCAAGTTGGTTTTTCCAGTTTCAAATACCGTCGAGACGCCTTTTAAAACTTTGCTGTCGCCAAATGATTTTTCTATGTTTTTTACTTCTATCATTATCCTAATAATAATTGAGTTAATATATAATTTAGAAGGATAATAGTAACAGATGTCCATACAAACGATATGGTACTTGCTTTACCAACCTCTAATGCGCCGCCTTTCATGTAGTAGCCATGAAAAGATGGAATTGTTGCCAATAACATAGCAAAGATTAAAGTTTTGATAAAGGCATATGTAATATGAAAGGGTATGAAATCTTTCTGAGCTCCCATAATAAAATCTGCTCCGGTTGAAAATCCTCCATAAGCGCAAGCCATCCATCCGCCAAAAATTCCTAAAAACATACTGATTCCAATTACAAAAGGATACATTAGTAAAGCTATAATTTTAGGAAAAACAAGATAGTTTAATGAATTAACACCCATAACCTCTAAAGCATCAATTTGTTCTGTAACACGCATCGTTCCGATACTTGAAGTAATATAAGAACCCATTTTTCCGGCCATAATTACCGAGATAAAAGTAGGAGCAAACTCCAAAATAACAGATTGACGAGTGGCAAAACCAATTAAATATTTCGGGATTAATGGATTAGTTAAGTTTAAGGCCGTTTGAATGGCAACAACTCCTCCAATGAAAAAAGAAATGAAGCAAACAATTCCAAGAGAGTCAATAATAAGGTCATTGATTTCCTTAAAGATTAGATTTTTCATAACAGACCATTTGGTCTGTTTATTGAAAATTTCTTTCAGCATTAAAAAATATTTCCCTATTTGGGATAAATAACGAATTAGCATCATAATTTTTAAATATTGGCTAAGTTAAAAAGAAGTTATGAGTTATGGGTAATGAGTTCCCTTTTTTCGACTGTTTTGGCAATCAAATTAACTTTTGTTTCATTTTTTGTAAACGATAATTCCTAATAAACTTAGCTTGTTCCGGAGTTACTAATAAAGGAGTTTTGGCGCTTTTTGCTTTCATAAATCCTTTGATGTAATCCAAAAATAGAAATGGTTTTTTCTTCATCATGGCCAGTTTTGCCGAAGCAATCGCAGTGATCCAAAAACCATATCCTAAAGTATAAAAAGCTTCGCCTTGTTTGTAGCGGGCTGTTTTGTTGTAATTGGCACCAGTTGGTTTTAGATGTTTTACATGTAAAGACTGATCTGTTACTATTTTCCAGTCATAATATTTACACAATAATTCATCGACAGTATCCCAGCCCATAGCAGGTTTTAAACCACCAATTTGCTGAAATGTTTCTTTTCTGTAGGCTTTTAGCGCTCCGCGAATATGATCTTTATCGGTTAGATTTTCTAAAACCCATTCGCCGTTTTTATCAATATAACAGAATCCGCCCACCATTCCGATTTTTGAATCCGATTCAAAATGTTTGATTATGGTTTCGAAATAGTTTGGAGGAAAAATTAAATCACCATCAATCTTTACAATAATATCGTAATCCGAATCCAGAGTTTCAAAACCTTTCTGAAATGCCTGAATCACTTTGCTGCCCGGTAAATGAATCGCATCTGAAGTTTTGTTTACAACAGAGATGTATGGATTTTCTTTTGCGAATCCTAAAACAACTTCTTCCGTTTTATCAGTTGAATTATCATTGACAACCACAACTTTTGAAGGCAAAACGGTTTGCGTAACCAAAGATTGTAAGGTTAAGCCAATTAAACTCTCTTCGTTGTGTGCCGGAATGACGATGTAATATTTCATAAATTTTCAATTTAAAATCCCAACTTTTTAAAATTCCAAATTCCAATTAAAGCGAGTTCAATTGGAATTTGGAATTTTAGTATTGGAATTTATTTAATTTTTTCCGCAACAACAATATAATATCTCGGAGTGAAATATCTTAATAATGGTCTAAGTCCAAGTTTTTTTACCGGATGGGTAAATTGAAGACGATCTGTGATTTTCCATCCCGTTTTTTCTAAAAGCCAGTCCAATTGCCAGTCTTCAAATTCATGGTAATGTCTGTCCCACATATCGGTTTTAGAACGATATGCCGGTGAAAACCATAAACGTAACGGAATTGAAATTAGCAATTTGTCACATTTTACGTTTTGTAAAATGGTGTACGGATTTAATAAATGTTCGAAAATTTCAAATGCTGTAAATACAGTATAGTCTTCTGTCTGTAAAGCAGTATGATCGTTATCTAAATCTTCGCCTTTAGTGTTTTTTACAGTATAACCGTTTTCCTCCATTATTTTGGAGAACGGATTTGGAACACCAAAATCAAAAATGGTTTCAGATGTGCTAACGTGTTTTTGTAAAAATTCTAAGGTAAGTCTGAATCTTTTATTCGGAAACGTTTTTTCGTACATAGTCATTGCGAACGAATCTCTCGTTCATGAATTGTTAATTAGGTCGCAAATATACTAAAAAAGTATTCAGTGTTCAGTTTTTAGTATTCAGTTGCGGTGGTAAGTTTTAAATGAATTTCACGCAAAGACGCGAAGTCGTAAAGTTTTTAATTTCACGCAGATTATGCGGATTTAAGCAGATTTTTAAAAATCATTTTAATCCTTCCAATCTGTGGCAAAAAAAGAAACTTTGCGACTTCGCGTCTTTGCGAGATTATTTCGCTTAAAAACTTATAAAGCTTTATTTAATATCGGTAAACAAAAGCATTAATATTCATTCCGGCTCCAACTGAAGCAAAAATAAGAACATCGCCTTTATTGATTTCGTGACCTTCCACTTTTCCTTGCAAAATTAAATCATATAAAGTTGGAACAGTTGCAACACTGCTGTTCCCTAAATCGTGAATGCTCATTGGCATGATGTCTTTAGGAGGAGTTTGTCCGTATAATTTGTAGAAACGTTCGATAATTGCTTCATCCATTTTTTCGTTTGCCTGATGAATAAGGATTTTTTTAACTTCATCAATTGCAATTCCGCTATTGTCCAGACAGCTTTTCATGGCGCACGGAACATTGCTTAAAGCGAATTCGTAGATTTTACGTCCGTACATTTTAATGTATTTCGTATCCGGATCTAAATCTTTGTTGTATGATTTTCCAAAGAAAAGAAAACCAGCTTCGTCCGTTGCGAAAGTAGCGCTTTCGTAAGCTAATAATCCAGCTTCATCAGTTGAAGCTTCCAAGATTGAAGCTCCCGCACCATCAGAATAAATCATCGAATCGCGGTCGTGATCGTCTACTACTCTTGACAAAGTTTCGGCTCCAATTACCATTACTCTTTTTGCCATTCCGGATTTGATGAAAGCATTCGCTTGTAAAACCCCCTCAATCCATCCCGGACATCCAAAAATAATATCGTAAGCCACACATTTAGGATTTTTGATTCCTAATTTATTTTTAACACGTGTTGCCAAACTCGGTAAAATATCAGATTGTGTAGTTCCGGTTTTTACATCGCCAAAGTTATGTGCGATGATAATATAATCTAAAGTTTCAGCATCGATATTTGCATTAGCGATTGCTTTTTGTGCTGCAAAAAATGCTAAGTCAGATGCAGTTTGATCTTTTTCAGCATAACGACGGTTTTCGATTCCGGTAATGCCCTTGAATTTTTTAATAACAACTTCGTTCGGATAACCAAAAGGAGTTCCATCCTCATTTAAAAAAACATGTTTGTCAAAATCTGTGTTTTTTACTTCTTGATTAGGAATATAGCTCCCAATACCAATAATTTTTATTTTCATTATTTCCCTTTAATTATCCGATAAATATCATGCTAAAGTATAAATAAAAAAATGATAACTATCATAAAATTTACTATGCATGCATATAATTAAGGAATAACGATTTTTTCAAAGATATATTGCTTATTTTTTAATGAATTTTTCGAATTACCGAGATTTCAAACGATTGAAGCCAGATTGATGACCAAATTTTGTGTATAGTTTTTTTGCTTTGTTGAATTAATTTAACAAAACAGGAATAGAAAGTTAAGTTTTTTTAAAGACTATTCTTTCTTTTAGAACTTGACCGCGTGAGGGATAGGAATAAGCTACCGAAGTAGCATGGATAGCCCGACAGCATCCCGGTAAATGGGCGAATATGCGTAAAGTGAAGTTGCCCATTTATCGGGATGGTGGCACGCCCTAATTAATTTTAGATTTCTGAGTTTAGATTTTAGATTTGTTTCAAGTTTCAACATAACCTGAAAAAAACAAAACCCGACAGGCTTTTAAAATCTGTCGGGTTTTAAATATGTTAAGAAAACTAAATTTTAGCTTTCCATGTAAGCTTCGATTGGAGCACAGCTACAAACTAAGTTTCTGTCACCATAAGCATCATCAACACGACGAACAGATGGCCAGAATTTATTGTCAGCGATGTAATCTAATGGATAAGCCGCTTTTTCTCTTGAATAAGGGAAATCCCAAGTGTCAGAAGTTAACATTGCTAATGTGTGCGGTGCATTTTTCAATACGTTGTTTTTGTCATCAGCAGTAGCCGCTTCTATTTCTTTTCTGATTGAGATAAGTGCATCACAGAAACGATCTAACTCCGCTAAATCTTCAGATTCAGTTGGTTCAATCATTAAAGTTCCAGCAACTGGGAAAGAAACCGTAGGAGCGTGGAAACCGTAATCCATTAAACGTTTTGCGATATCACCAACTTCGATTCCGTTTTCTTTGAATGCACGACAATCTAAGATCATTTCGTGAGCTGCTCTTCCACATTCTCCAGTATAAAGAATTGGGTAGTGACCTTCGAAACGTGCTTTCATATAGTTGGCATTTAAGATTGCATGCTCAGTAGCGCTTTTTAATCCTTCAGCTCCCATCATAGTGATATAACCGTAAGAAATCAAACAAACCAAAGCAGATCCGTAAGGTGCAGATGAAATAGCAGTAATTGCTTGCTCACCACCCACATTTAAGATTGGGTTTGTTGGCAAGAACGGAACTAATTTTTCGTTCACACAAATTGGTCCAACACCAGGTCCACCGCCACCGTGAGGAATAGCAAATGTTTTGTGTAAGTTTAAGTGACAAACGTCAGCACCAATTGTAGCAGGATTTGTTAATCCAACTTGCGCGTTCATGTTTGCACCATCCATATATACTAATCCGCCATTATCGTGGATTAATTTTGTGATTTCAATAATCGAAGATTCAAAAACTCCGTGAGTAGAAGGATAAGTAACCATTAAACAAGATAAATCATCTTTGTGTTCAATCGCTTTTTCTCTTAAATCTTCTACGTCAATATTTCCTTCCGGAGTAGTTTTCGTAACAATGATTTTCATTCCGGCCATCGCGGCAGAAGCAGGGTTTGTTCCGTGAGCCGATGAAGGAATCAAACATACATTACGGTGACCTTCGTTTCTTGACATATGGTAAGCACGAATAGCCATTAATCCAGCATATTCTCCTTGAGCACCTGAGTTTGGCTGTAAAGTTGTTCCGGCAAATCCAGTAATTACATTTAATTGTTGCTCTAATTTTTTAAGCATTGTTAGGTAGCCTTCAACTTGGTCAACTGGTGCAAACGGGTGAATACTGTTCCAGTTTGGCATTGAAAGAGGCAGCATTTCAGAAGCTGCGTTTAATTTCATCGTACAAGAACCTAACGAAATCATCGAATGATTCAATGATAAATCTTTACGCTCTAATTTTTTGATGTAACGCATCAACTGGCTTTCTGAATGATGATTGTTGAAAACATCATGAGTCAAGAAAGAAGAAGTTCTTTCTAATGAAGCCGGTAATTGACTTGCAGCAGTTAATTCAGAAACCGTAACAGTTTCTTTTCCTAACGCTTCAGCAAAAATCGCAACGATTTGGTTGATGTCTGCAACAGACGTTGTTTCGTTTAATGAAATTGAAACCGAATCAGCATCAGGGTAGAAGAAGTTTACTTTGTTATTCTCCGCAACAGCTTTTACTTTTTGAGCATCAGCTTTTACTAAAATCGTATCAAAGTAAGCCGTGTTGGTTTGGTAAACTCCTAATTTATTTAAAGCTTCAGCAGTGGTAACTGCAGAGGCGTGAACTTTGTTTGCAATGTATTTTAATCCTTTTGGTCCGTGGTAAACTGCATACATTCCAGCCATAACTGCTAGTAAAACCTGAGCAGTACAAATATTTGAAGTTGCTTTTTCACGTTTAATGTGTTGTTCACGAGTTCCTAAAGCCATACGTAAAGCGCGGTTTCCGTTTGTGTCAACAGAAACTCCAATGATACGACCTGGCATTGAACGTTTGTATTCATCTTTAGTGGCAAAGTAAGCTGCGTGAGGTCCACCGTACCCCATTGGCACACCAAAACGCTGAGTTGTTCCAACAACTACTGCAGCGCCCATTTCTCCCGGAGAAGTTAAAGCTGCAAGTGATAAAATATCAGCAGCAAAGGCAACTTTGATTTCGTTTTCTTTTGCTTTAGCAACAAAAGTACTGTAATCGTTTACTTGACCATATTTTCCCGGGTATTGTAAAATAGCTCCAAAAAACTCATTTGAAAAATCAAATGTTTCGTGGTTTCCAACCACTAATTCAATTCCGATTGGAGTCGAACGCGTTTGTAAAACCGATAAAGTCTGAGGTAAAATTTCTTCAGAAACGAAGAATTTGTGTGTATTGTTTTTCTTTTGATCTCTCGTACGAACGTCAAATAATAACGCCATAGCTTCTGCAGCAGCAGTTCCTTCATCCAATAAAGAAGCATTTGCAATTTCCATTCCTGTTAATTCGATAACAGTAGTCTGGAAATTTAAAATTGCTTCCAAACGACCTTGAGCAATTTCTGCCTGGTAAGGCGTGTAAGCAGTATACCATCCCGGGTTTTCGAAGATATTTCTCTGAATTGGAGCCGGAACGATAGTTGGGTGATAACCCAAACCAATGTATGATTTAAATGTTTTGTTTTTCTTTCCTAAGTCGCGAATATGATTTGCAAATTCGAATTCTGTCATAGCAGGTTCTAAATTCAACGGCGCTTTTAAACGAATATCGTCCGGAAGGGTTTCATAAACAAGTTGTTCAATCGAGTCAACACCAATGGTTTGTAACATGTGTTGAAGATCTGTTTCTCTTGGACCAATGTGTCTTAAAGCAAAAGCATCTGTTTTCATTTGTAGCAGTCTATTTTTTTAAAGATCAAAAGTAATTTGCCGGGTGTTTTATTTGACGTAATCTCATGCTACACAAGGTTTATTACATTTTATAGTAAATGTGTTGTTTTTTTGTGGCGCAAAATTAAGTATTATTAATAATTTAATGGGTATTTTTAACTTCATTTTTTATCAATTTTATAACTAAAGAGTTGATTTGTTACCAATTGATTAGATTTCGGGATATGAAACTTCTAAAACAAATGTTCAATTTTTATTTAAACAGCAGTATTCACGTGGCTTTGTCGTGTTATGCTTTAGTCCGAATAACGTTTCATGTGTTTCATATTCAATACGATGAGCCAATGGCACTATTCGTTTTTTTTGGAACAATTGTAGGATATAATTTCGTAAAATATGACGCATTGGTTCGCGTAAAGAAAAATCCAATTGGTACACAATTAAAAATTATTGCTGTTTTGAGTTTCATTTCGGTAATTTTGGTTGGCTATTATTTTTTCCATTTAAAGCGGATTACCCAAATTATCTCTGTCGTAATTTTTCTGATTACTGCACTTTATACTTTACCATTTTTTCCAAACCGAAGAAATGCCCGAAATTGGGCGGGCGTAAAAATTTATATTGTAGCACTTTGCTGGGTTGGTGCCACTTTGGTTTTACCTTTAATAAATGCCGAAATTCCGTTTACGACAGATTTCTTTATCAAATGCATTCAGCGTTTTGTTTTAGTTTTTGTGCTGATTTTAGTTTTCGAAATCATCGATTTAGCCAACGATGATCCGCATTTACAAACCGTTCCGCAGACAATTGGCATTAAGAAAACCAAACTTTTAGGATTTCTATTGTTGATTCCGTTTTGGTTTTTAGAAGTTTTTATATCAACATTCAATTATCACGATGCGATTATAAATCTGATCATGGTTGTCATGCTGATGTTATTTATCTTTTTTGCCAATCCAAATCGCTCTAAATATTACACTTCCTTTTGGGTCGAAAGTGTACCAATATTTTGGTGGCTGATGATAGTTTTTCTTTAAAAATATTCTGGACGTGCCCCCGATTTGATAAGTGGGCAAAATGCTTTACAGTTATTCGCCCACTTATCAAATCGGGGTCGGGCTATCCGCTCCGCCGCGGCGGACAGCTCCTATCCCTCACGCAAAACGTAAAACGAGAAGATTCGTTTTCAATATATATAGAGAGAACTAACATATTAAGAATATTGCCAATGGTTTCAACCACTGAGACGGATTCGTACACGTTTCCCAAGGTTGAAACCGCGGGCTATGTTTAAAATCAGAATTTGAAAAATAAATTTTAATTGAATTTATTTTTTAACCTCCAGCTTCAGCTGGAGGTTAAAAAATATCTCCAATAAGGATTTTAGCCAAATGATAAAGTTTGGCTAAAGCCAATAGTATTTAATCCTTAATTCACCTCCAGTTAAAACTGGAGGCAACTGAATTTGTTGTTTATTTGGATAAATATGGCCAATGGTTTTAACCATTGAGACTTTTTCTTTTCACAACGCTTCCTGCGGTTGAAACCGCAGGCTATGTTTGGAATTTGGAACGAAGAATTTTCATCTAATTGTTTTATGAATTGCCTCCAGCTTTAGCTGGAGGTTAAAAAATGCCTCCAATAAAGACTTTAGCCAATGACAAAGTTCGGCTAAAGCCAACAATATTTAATCCTTAATTCACCTCCAGTTAAAACTGGAGGCAACTGAATTTGTTTTTTTATCTGCTAAATCTGCTAAAATCTGTAGAATCTGCGTGAAATAAAATCCAATCAATTATTGTTTTCTGAAACTTCTTTTAAAACCTTATTCCTTTCCAAAAGAAAATGGGTCAAATGTCTTTTCAAAAACAAAATATCAAAAAGTTCTCCGAAAATCCCAAATGGAGTTTCATATTGTAATTTATCTTTCATAATTGTAAAACCATTTTCTTCTTCAAAAAAATGTTCATGTTTAAAGGTTTTGAATTTTCCTTTTTCCATTTCATCCACAAAATAATCGTAGAGATTCATTACGGGAATTCGGCTTTTGTGTGTGATATAGAAACCGAAATGTTTACCACGCCAAGTTACCGTTTCATTCAAATTTATTAAACCAGATGTTACGCCTGCAATTGCTTTTTCTTTTGAAGGACTTGCCGATTGCTGATGAATATCGATGTTTCTTGAAGCATTGAAAACAATTTGTTTTGGTGCTTTAATTTTGGTTGTGAGGTTTATTGTTGTCATGATTTTCTTGTTTTGTGCGTTGTTTTGTCATTTCGACGAAGGAGAAATCACACTAGAAACTCCACAATCAAAATCGTCAATCTTTGTCGATTCTCTAGTGTGATCCCTCGTTCCTCGGGATGACAAAAATGCGTGTGGTTTTAGTGCAATAAATTTTCAAAAGCCTCATCAATATCCCCAAACTTAAATCGAAACCCATTTTCCAAAAGTCGTTTCGGAATAACATTTCGACTTTTTAAAACCAATTCTGTTTCTGTTCGAATAAAGAAAGATCCAATTTCCAGAAAGAATTTAGTCATCGGAATTCCAAAAGGAAAACCAACGATTTTTCTCAGTTTCTGCATAAAAACGGCATTTCGAATTGGAGTAGGAGAAACAATATTGATCACACCGGTCATTTCCTTCTGAATAATAAAATCAACTGCACTTGCAAAATCGTCCTCATGAATCCAACTTACAAACTGATTCCCTTTTCCTTGTTTTCCTCCAAAACCAATTTTTGCCAAAGTTTTTAAAGGAATAAAAGCGCCTCCATTTTTTCCTAAAACAATAGAAGTTCGTAAAGCCGTTTTCATTGTCTTTGGAGTTTCGGTTTTAAAGAATGCTTTTTCCCAGGAAAGCGCCACATTTATAGAAAAATCATTTCCGATTTCGCCATCAATTTCATCCATTTGTTTGTCTAAAGAAAAACGATAAATAGTTGCCGTTGAGGAATTCAGCCAATGTTGTGGTGGATTTTTACAATTCAAAACTGCTTTATTCAGGATTTTTGTACTGTCAATTCTTGACCAAAGAATTTCTTTTTTATTCTCTTTCGTGTAACGGCAATCGACAGATTTTCCGGCAAGATTAATTAAAACTGTTGCATTTTCTAATTCCTTTTCCCAACCGGTAAAAGTTCTGGCGTTCCAGTTTACATATTTTATTCCGTCAATTGTCTGAGATTTTCCGCGAGTTAGGATTACAATTTTTTCAAATTTATTTTTGAAATGATTGACTAAAATTTGTCCGAGAAAACCGGTTCCAGATGCTATTACGAGTTTGTTCATGATTGTGTTTTTTTTGCCACGAATTCCACGAATTTTCACGAATTCCTATTTAGCAAAACGCTAGAAAAAATTAGTGGAAATTAGTGTAATTCGTGGCAACTTTAATTTATAATTAAAATCAAAGCAAGAATTCGATAAAGAATCCAAGTGTAAGATAAGTAAAAAGGAAGTTTTAAAATTTTCACTCTTCTAAAATGTTCCAAAAACATGATTAAAACCGTTACTCCAAACCAACCCAAAACAATTATTTCTGGAAGAGAAACAAATCTGCTTACAATCAACATTGGACTTAAAATTAAACTTCCCATCAAAGAAACGGTCATTATATTTCCTGCGTAATTCAGGATTGTTTGTTTGTCAAATTTTAAAAGGAATAAACTTTGAAAAACAATTTGTCCAAATGCCAGAATAATTTCTCTCGTGATACTGCTTTTTGGTAAACTCGGAATCAAATTAGAATAACCAAAAAGAATTAAAGTTGTTATGGTTAATGCAAATCCGATAAAAAGTAATCGGTATTTGTAATTGAAATCGGGCGTGCATTGTAATTTGTTTTCTACTTTTACATTTCCCGGAATAATTACTTTTCGGTTATAAGAAACGAAAGAGTATATTTTTTTCAGGATAAAATGAATAGGTTTAAGCGTTGCGATTTTTTCAATTAAAGGAAATGAAAAACCAATGACTTTTATTAAACTATCTACTCCATATGTAACGGTTTTGGTTTTATTATCAACCAAAGCAATTTCGTTTGGAGCACGTTTTAAATCCACAAAACTTTGCTCTTCTTCAGATAATTGGCAATACGATTTTCTTCCGTTTTCATCAAGCATGCCACTTTTTACAAATCCAGTCGTGTACAAACTGCAAAGCGGACAATCTTCATCATAAAGTAAGGTTTGGTTTTCTAACGTTTTCATGATTTTTGGTTTTAAAGATGAATAGTTTTATGCGTATAATTCCTCTTGAATCGGAATCAGTTCAATTTTTCTTTTATTCTTCACTGTAATTTTTGATCCTTTAGCCAGAAAAACAGAAGTTGGTTTTTGAGTTTGAAGAAATCTAAAATCACTCCCGTAATTTTTCTCGAAATCAATATCGATTCGATGATTTAAAACTTCCAATTGTTCCCATCTTGGATGTGTCACTTCATATTCAAAAGTGGTTTCTTCATCGATTTTGGTATATCCGAAATAATGTTCTGTGATGAATCCAGCTTCAGAATCAACTTCAATTTCTATTGGAATATTTTTAGTTTGTAATTCCATCGTATTCCATTCTTTATCATTTTTCCATTGATAAATGAAAGTATTACGCTCTTCATTTTCATGAATTTCATGTCTCATTTTCTGAGTTTCATAATGTTCCTGATACAAAGTGTTTGCGATAAAAGTAATCGCCTTTTTAGGAACAATTTCTTTGATGAAAACCACTCCGCGTTTCCATTCGCCATTTTCAAAACGTTTTACATAAAATCTCAAATTCACTTCTTCAAAGTCAACATGAAACGGAACTTTCAATCCTAAAACTTTGGTGTTTTTAAACATAAATCCAACCAGACTGACATAACATTTGTTGTTCCAAATATCAATCTCAGTTCCTGCTGGAAGATATTTTTCTAATAGTTTAGCTTCAACTTCATAATTGAAAAGTGCTAAATTTTTCCATTCTGCTTTTAAGAAGTTCATTGGTGTGCTTTTTTATAGGTTATTATAGAAAAGAAAATTGCCAGTATAATTGGAATTGCAAACAGGATAAAATATAGAATCTGATAATTTAAAATGAAGCCATTTATAAACGATAAGACAAAAAAGAAACAAACTCCTTTTATGTAATATTGGAGGTTTTTATCTTTCGGTTCGTCTATAAGCATTTTTATACCGAAAATCACTTGAAATAAGCCGGTTAATATTAAAAACAGAAACCCGCTTCCAGTAATATTTCCACTGCTCTCATTACTCAATAATCCGAATACAATCAATATAATCAGTGTTCCAACAAAAAAGTAATTAAGATAATTTATTGCTTTCATAGTTATTGATTGTTTTAAACTTTCAGAAAAAAATGAAAGTTTAGTTTAAATTTTTTTAATCTGAAGATTTACTTCATCATTTTCATAAACAATTTTCCAAGCCAGTTATCATTAAACTCAGTCATTTTGTCCAGCATATTATCTGCTTTTAAAACGAAATCATACAATTTGGAAGTTTGGTCTACAAAGTGTTTTTCTTCTGCCGAATTATTAGCTTCAATTGTCGAAACTTCTTTTAAGATCTTAAGAGTAGGTTTAATTTCTCTTTTGCTTCTTTCTCTGGAAATTTTAACTGCTAATTCGTCCAGATCTTTTTCTGCTGTGAAAAACTCTTTTCTTTCACCTGCTTTAAATTCTTTGTAAACAATTCCCCAATCCATTAAACCTCTTAGGTTCATACTTGCATTTCCGCGGGAAATCTGTAATTCTTCCATAATGTCTTCCATAGAAACAGGTTCGTTTGAGACCATTAATAAAGCGTGGATCTGTGCCATCGTTTTATTAATTCCCCACTGAGAACCTAATGCTCCCCAGGTTTGTACAAACTTATTTTTTGCTTCTTTGAATTCCATGAGTCAAATGTAAGTAAAAGTTTTTAAACTTTCAAAAATAATTGAAACTTATTTAACAAATTATAAAGTTATGTTAATTCAAACCTTGAAATTTTTGATTAAATAATGATACAGCTATTTTTGTAAAAATCACATTTTATGGAATTATACTACACTTTTTCGGTGCTAATTGTATTGGCATCTTTCTTCGCCTATTTAAATTTAAGATTTTTAAAACTTCCGGGAACCATCGGAATTATGATTATTGCGATGTTGGTTTCAGTCGGAATTCGTCTTTTGGGAGACTCTTATTTTCCTTCAACAACCAAGCATTTTTTTGATCTGATAAAACAATTTGATTTCAACGAAATTTTAATGGGAGCTATGTTGAATTTTCTTTTATTCGCAGGAGCGTTGCATGTAAACATGTTTGATTTGAAAGAACAAAAAGTGTCCATCATGATTTATTCGACGGTAAGTGTCGTTTTATCAGCTTTAATTATTTCGGTTTTACTCTATTATATTGCACCGCTTTTAGGAATCAATATTCCTTATATATTTTGCTTAGTTTTTGGAACCTTAATTTCTCCTACTGACCCAATTGTGGTTTTAGGAGTTCTGAAAGAAGCTAAAGTCCCAAAAAGAATCGAAACTAAAATTGTTGGAGAATCATTATTTAATGATGGAGTAGCAGTAGTAATGTTTGCCGTTGTTCTAAAAATGGCAACCGATCCAACATTTGAGGCTACTTTTGGTTCAATATCATGGTTGTTTATTAAGGAAGGAATCGGCGGACTTTTATTAGGAGCGGTTTTCGGATTTACAGCTTCAAAAGTGATGAAAAAGATCGATGATTATAAAGTTTCGGTTTTAATCACGCTTTCTATTGTTACAGGAGGATTTTTAGTGGCTCAGGCTTTACACGTTTCTAGTCCGCTTGCGATGGTTGTTGCCGGATTAATTATTGGAAATTATGGTAAGAAAGTAGCAATGAGTGAAGTGACCAAAGATTATTTAGGTAAATTCTGGGAACTTATTGATGAGATTTTAAATGCTGTTTTGTTCTTATTTATTGGTTTCGAATTGTTATTACTTCCAGATTTGAATAAACAATTACTGACAGGTTTTGTAGCAATTTTTATAGTTCTTTTTTCAAGATTAACCTCTATAGTTTTACCTTGGAAATTCTTCGACATTTTTAAGTTTTTCGGAATTAAATCGGCTTACAACAAAGGTTCGTTAATGGTTTTAGTTTGGGGCGGAATTCGTGGTGGAGTTTCTATTGCGTTAGTACTTTCTATGCCGGAAAGCGAATACAAAAATCTCTTGTTGGAAGTAACTTATATTGTGGTTTTATTTTCTATCGTAGTTCAAGGCTTGACGGTTGGGAAATTAGCTAATAGAGTTTTGGAGAAAGAGTAGAGAGGGAATAGAAGCAAGAAGCAAGAGTAAAGATTTTGTTTTTAGAACTTAAAAAAGGACTGTCTCAAAAGTGAATCAGTCCTTTTTTATTGCTCCAGCGGAGCAGAATATCTATAGCAAATTCGGTTTTCAACTATCACAGAGCTCCAGCGGAGCGAAATGTTCTTCAATAGTTTTATCGTTTATCTTCTTTAGAATAATTCGATTCTCCATTAATATTAATTTCTCCTCCTAAAAAACGAGGTTCTCGATTTCGTAAAACATCAAAAAAGGATTTAAAAACAGAACCGTATTCTCTAAAAGTTACATATTTATAACCCAAATATTCTCCTTGATTAGCTGAATACCCAACTGATTTTACTCCCAATTTATTTCCGATGAAAATAGCTCGATTTAAATGATATTCTTGCGAAATTAAAGTTGCTTTCTTAATCTTAAAAATATGTTTCGCACGATACATTGTCGAATACGTATCGAAACCTGCATAATCAATAAAAATTTTGGTGGTGTCAACGCCGTGATTATAACAATAATTTTTCATCACCGTTAGTTCGTCATATTCATCACGTCCATTATCTCCGGAAAGTAAAATTTTATTGATGCGTTTTGCTTTCCAAAGCATAATTCCGGCATCCAGGCGATCTTTTAAATATTTGCTTGGCTGATTTCCGTTAATTCCTGCGCCAAAAATAATTCCGACATCATTCTTAGGAAATTTTTTAATTGAATAGTGAATGTATTTTTTGGTAGAATTTTTTACGTAATAATTAACAGAAACAATTGCAATTAACCCAATTATTGCAAGATAAAGTGCTATTTTGAAATATTTTTTCACGGCTTGTATTTGTAAGATTAAGATTTAAAAATACGAAGATAACTAAATTTATTTCTAAGTAAAATCAAATAAAAAAACCGAAGTTGAAATACTTCGGTTTAATATAAAATTTACTATAGACAAAGATTAAATAATCTAAAATCTAAAATCAGAAATCTAAGATTATAAAAGACCTGCTCTTTTCAATAAAGCTTCAGGTTTAGGTTCTTGTCCTCTAAAACGTTTGTATAAAGTCATCGGATGTTCTGTTCCTCCTTTTGAAAGCACATTATCTTTGAATTTCTTCGCAATTTCTTCATTGAAGATTCCATTTTCTTGGAAATATTCAAAAGCATCAGCATCCAGAACTTCAGCCCATTTGTAACTGTAATATCCAGAAGAATATCCGCCTTGGAAAATATGAGAAAACGCTGTACTCATTGCATTTTCTTTTACATCAGGATATAATTGTGTGCTCGCAAATTGTTCTGTTTCGAAAGTTTTTAAATCGGTAATAGCAGTTGGATCTTGTCCGTGCCAAGCCATATCTAAAAGTCCGAAACTTAACTGACGCAACGTTGCCAAACCTTCTTGAAAACTGGCACTTTCTTTAATTTTCTGAACATACTCAATCGGAATGATTTCTCCCGTTTCGTAGTGATTCGCAAACAAAGCCAAAGCTTCCGGCTCGTAACACCAGTTTTCCATAATCTGACTTGGTAATTCTACGAAATCCCAATAAACAGAAGTTCCGGATAAACTTGGATAAACTGTGTTTGCCAGCATTCCGTGCAACCCGTGCCCAAATTCATGGAATAAAGTTGTTACTTCATTAAAAGTCAATAACGAAGGTTTTGTTTCGGTCGGTTTTGTAAAGTTGCAAACGTTTGAAATATGTGGTCTTTCATTTACGCCGTCTTTCACATATTGCGATTTGAATGAAGTCATCCAGGCGCCGTTTCTTTTTCCTTTTCTTGGGAAGAAATCAGCGTAGAAAACCGAAACTAAATCATTTTTAGCATCGCGAACTTCATAAGTAGTAACTTCTTCGTGGTATTTATCGATGTCAAAAACTTCTGTAAAAGTTAAGCCGTATAATTTTTTGGCAACGGTAAAAGCGCCATCTAAAACTTTTTCTAATTGAAAATATGGTTTAAGCTTTTCATCATCTAAATTAAAAAGTTGTTGTTTTAATTTTTCAGAATAATAAGCGCCGTCCCATTTTTCTAATTGCTCGATTCCGTCCAATTCTTTTGCGAAAGCAGCTAACTCAGCAAATTCTTTTTGTGCCGCTGGTTTTGCTTTTGCTAATAAATCATTTAAGAAAGAGAAAACTTTCTCCGGACTTTCGGCCATTCTTTCTTCCAAAACAAAATGAGCGTGTGTTTTGTAACCTAATAAATTCGCTCTTTCATGACGAAGTTTGGCAATTTTCAGAACGTTTTCTTCATTGTTGAACTCATTCTTTTGGAAACCTTTTGCTCCAAAAGCAATTGCCATTTTTTTACGCAATTCGCGATTATCAGCATAAGTCAAAAACGGAACATAACTTGGATAATCTAAAGTGAAAATCCAGCCGTCTTTTTCCTGATTTTTGGCTAATAATCTTGCCGCTTCGATTGTTCCTTCTGGCAATCCGGCTAAATCTTTCTCATCCGTTAAATGCAGTTCGAAATTGTTGGTTTCTGCCAAAACATTTTCGCCAAACTGCAAACTCAATTTCGATAATTCTTTGTCGATTTCTCTTAATTGGTTTTTCTTTTCTTCTGGTAAATTGGCTCCGTTTCTTGAAAAGCTTTTGTATTTCTTATCTAATAAAGTTGTTTGTTCCGGATTCAGATTTAAACTTTCTTTTTGATCGTAAACCGTTTTTACTCTCGCAAATAAATCCGCATTCAAACGAATGTCATTTCCAAATTCTGAAAGTAAAGGTGAAACTTCCTGAGCAATTTTCTGCATTTCGTCATTCGTTTCAGCCGAATTCAAATTGAAAAAAATACTGGAAAGACGATCTAAAATATCACCTGAAAAATCCATTGCTACAATGGTATTTTCAAAAGTAGGTGCATCCGGATTATTTACAATTGCATCAATTTCGGCTTTAGCCAAAGCAATTCCTTCATTGAAAGCAGGAACGTAATCTTCGATTTTAATTTGCGAAAAAGGTGCTGTGTTATGTTTGGTATTGAAATATTGGGTTAAGACGCTCATATTATTTATGCTGTTTAAAAATATAAAATTAGGAAATCATAATTTGAATTTCTTCGAATCTTGAAAAGTATTCCAAAAACGGAGTAATTCTAAATTAGTGTTTTCGATACGGTAGTAAAGTGAAATGTGTTTGGTAATGACAATTTTATAAACATTTTTATAATTTGTTTTGAGAAATAAAACATTGTCATTTTTTAAAAGTGCAATTGTGGTATTTACTTTTTCAATGAAATTTTGAGCAACTTTTTCCGACCATTCTGCTTCCAAATAATCGATGTTGTTCCAAAAGTCTTGTTTAGCTTGTGGAGCCCAAATTACATTCATTACTTAAAATATTTTGAATAACGATTTTTGGTTTCTTCCATAACAGCATCATGAGAAATTCCTTCATTATTGTCTAAAGAATAAATAGCCTCATTTATATTGTTTTTTAATTTTTCAGAAAGGCTTTCTTTAGATTGAATGAACTCTACAATTTCCTGAATTAAATCAGGATTATCAATGTCTAAAACAATTTTAGCGAGCTCTATTTTAGAAGTTTGAATGTTCATTTTTGCTTTTTTCCAAAGTTAAGTTTTTCTTTTAGAAATTTTTATAATGATTAGTTAATAATTCCGATGCAGATTATTTCGTAAAGTAAAACACAGAGATACACAAAAAATTTGCGTGTCTCTGTGTCTTCTTTGTGTATCTCTGTGAAATTACTTTTTTAAACCTTCAGCCGCTTTATTAACCGCAGCTTTTAATTCTTCTTTATAAGAAATAATAGTATCTAAAACTTTTTTATCGTGGCTTCCGATGATTTGTGCGGCTAAAATTCCGGCATTTTTTGCTCCGTTTAAAGCTACCGTTGCAACAGGAACGCCACCTGGCATTTGTAGAATTGATAATACAGAATCCCAACCATCGATCGAATTGCTTGATTTTACTGGAACCCCAATTACAGGAAGCGGAGACATTGAAGCCACCATTCCAGGTAAATGTGCTGCACCGCCCGCTCCGGCAATAATTACCGAAATCCCGCGAGTATGTGCATTTTTGCTGAAATCGAATAATTTTTCCGGCGTTCTGTGTGCCGAAACGATATCTACTTCAACTTCTACATTAAATTGTTTTAATATGTCTATTGCATCCTGCATAACTGGCATGTCTGAGATGCTTCCCATTATAATGGCTACTTTGCTCATGTGTTTTTTGTTTGTTTTGTTTCAAGTTTCAAGTTTTGTTTAGACTGATAACAGAACCTGAAATTATTATTCTATTTCTGGAATCATGTTCCAAATGTCAATACCGAATTCTTCTTGAATTGCTCGTAAATATGATATTTGTCTTATATCGTCTTCAATAAGTATAGAAAAAAAGTCTTCTGGTGAAACTCCAAACTTTTCTATTTCTTTTCTTTTTCTAATGATGAAATTACGTCTCTGTTCAATTTTTTCGGGTATATTTAATTCTAAAAAATCTATAAGGTTTTTAACTTTAATGTCTGAACTTTCTTCAAAACGATATTCACCAACTATATATACTAGTTTTTCTTCAAAATCATCTTCACAAGGCTGTAAAATATCATCAAAAGAGATGTTGTTTCTTTTAAATTCTAATTCTTTTTGTCTTTTTCGAAAATTAACTTTGTTTTTTAACTTTAAACCAATTCGAATATGAATCTTGATCGGAACATTTTAAATCTGGGTTAAAATGTTCAATGTCATTAGCATCGCTGATTGGATCTATAAATTCTTCTGAATAGGCACAGAAGCTTTTTTGTTCTTTTAGAAGAATAGAGCCTAATAAACTATTATTTGCTCCCTTTTTACAATTGTATTGTAAATTATCAGTTATGATTTTAGAATTATTGGAGTCTTTCTTTGTTTTTTTCATCTAAAATAAAATTGTACTGATTGCCTAATTTAGAAGCTTCTAAAAGATATTTTTTCTTTAACTCTTTATTATTTTCCGATTTTACTTTGTCTAGTAACGAGAGATATTCTTTAAACTTTTCTTGTACATCATCATTATAATAGTTTACACCGAAATCATTAAAAAGCATATCATTTGGGTCATCTCCGATAGGAGAAATACCTCTACGAACAGCAACTTTACCTTCATTGTCGAAATATAAAATAAATCTTTCTTCTGGTTCAAATGAAGCTGCAATAAAAGGGGAATGTGTAGCGACAATAAATTGTGCTTCTGGCGCAAGGTTTTTATAGTGATCTATTAGTTCCATTTGCATATCTGGATATAATGATCTCTCAGGTTCGTCAATTAAAATTATTGAATTTTTGGTATCTAATTTAAATAAAGGCAAAAAAGTTAATAATAAACCTTTTGTTCCAGTACTAGTATTTTGAATTGGAATTGTTTCTTCTGTCTTTTTGTTTAAGATTGGAATAGAATATTCAGTATTGACTAAATCAACTTCTAAATTAAGCTTTTCTAAAAGCGGGTTGAATTTATTTGCGAAAGATTCTAATTTATTTGGATTTTCTTTCTGCCATTTTTTATATTCTATAGTTAATTTTTCAGTATTTGAAAGTAAACCTTTGTTCACTAATTCAGATAGTTTTTGGTTTAATTTTTTTCTATATTCTAGAATCTCTTGGAGTAATAAAAGCCACATTTCTGGTCTAACATTGTCATCAAATAATTTTGTGTAATCATTTGATTCCACAAAATTTTCAAACTTTATGGATGGAAGGTCAGCGTATTTTTCAAATATTTCGATTGGATTTTTTTCAAATATTTCAATATTCTTGTCAGAAATTAGACTCGCTTTAAAATAAGAAGGGGTGTTCGTTTCTTTTCGTGGAATTAAAGATGTCACGCTACCACCGGTATTGTTATCATCTTTATAACTTCGACCTTTAAAATAGATTTCATTATTCCTTAAATGGAAAATTTCATTTTTTATTAAAAAAACAACTTCGCCTTTATCTCTGATAATACTTTTAATCCTAAATAAACTATTTCCATTTACGACTTCAATATCTAAAATGTTTTTAGAATACTCATAAATCAATTCTAGTAATCCTGTTTTACCAGTAGCACTTTGTCCAATAAAACATATTTTATCTAAAGGTTTTCCCCTTTTTTCTTCAATATGGAAATCTTCAGGATATGTAAAATCAAAATCTAGATTTTCCAAATGTCTAAACTGATCGATATGTAATTTTGAAATTTTCATTTATTGAATTTTTACAAAGCTAATTAAAAAACGATTGTGATTTTAAATAGAAAACTGCGACTGAAAACTGAACACTAAAAATTATTGCCCACTGATCACTTTAATAGTTTCCTTAACTTCCTGTGCGATTCTTCGTGCTTCAGCCATATCTTCATTTACAATCGTAACGTGACCCATTTTTCTGAACGGGCGTGTTTGTTTTTTACCGTAGATATGTGGCGTAACGCCATCCCATCCTAAAATGGTTTCGATATTTTCGTAAATAACATTTCCAGAATGACCTTCGGCACCAACTAAATTGACCATAATTCCGGCAACTTTGCTGTCTGTGTTTCCTAACGGAAGATCTAAAATAGCGCGTAAATGATTTTCGAATTGTGAAGTATAACTTGCTTCAATAGAATAATGACCAGAATTGTGTGGGCGAGGAGCAACTTCGTTAACCAAAATTTCGTCATCCTGAGTTTGGAACATTTCAACAGCCAAAAGACCAACGTGATTGAAGTTTTCTGAAACCTGCAAAGCAATTGCTCTGGCTTTTTCAGCTACTTTATCATGGATTCTTGCTGGGCAGATTACATATTCTACTTGGTTGGCTTCTGGGTGAAATTCCATTTCGACAACTGGATAGGTTTTCATTTCTCCTGAAGGATTTCTAACTACAATTACAGCCAATTCGTTTTTGAACGGAACCATAGTTTCTGCAATGCATTCTACATTTGGCAATGTATCTAAATCGGAAGCCTGGCGAACTATTTTTACACCATTTCCATCATAACCAAATTCGGTGCATTTCCATACAAAAGGTAATTTCAGATCGCTGATTTTAGATTTTAGTTGTTCTAAATTTTCAAATCTTTCGAATGGTGCAGTTGGGATATTATTTTTAGCGTAAAAATCTTTTTGAACACCTTTATTCTGAATTCCTTTTAAAGTTTTTGGAGATGGATATACTTTTAAGCCTTCGTTTTCTAATTGCGTTAAAGCTTCAAGGTTTACCAATTCGATTTCAAAAGTCAAAACATCGACTTGTTTTCCGAAGTTGTAAACGGTTTCATAATCCATTAAATCGCCTTGAAAAAACTTGTTGCAGGCAATTTTACTCGGCGCTTCGTTGCTTGGATCCAGAACGTAAGTTTGTATGTCAAATTTTCTGGTGTCAAACAAAAGCATTTTACCTAATTGTCCGCCACCTAATATTCCTAATTTAAAATCAGAAGAAAAATAATTCATTTTGTGTTGTGTTTTTGCAAAGATACTTTTTAATCTTTTTTTAGCCAAAATTTAGTTTTTTCCTTGTTGGGTTCATAAAGGTTTTGCCACAGATTAGAAGGCTTAAAATGATTTTTCTTTTTGTGGGTTTTGGGTTGCCACGAATTACACGAATTTCCACTAATTTTTTAGGTTGGATTAAAAAAAAATAATTCGTAAAAATTCGTGTAATTGCTTCGCCTGTTCGCTATCGCTCGGGTTGTGGCGAAAAAAAATCCTTTCTAATCCGTTTAATCTGTGGCCAACAAAAAACTATTTTATTTTCTTCAAAACTTCTTTGGCAACGGCTTTGTATGCGGGCGAGTGGTCTCCGAAATCTTTATCAATTATCACTTTGAGTTCAGGATGAATCCAGTCGTAATAATTTCCTAGAATATATAAGGTTCTTATGGAATACGCTTTTGTGGCAACTTTGGTATCGTTAATCAGCCAGTCGAAAGAGGCTTCGATGCAATCTTGTAGATTTTCTTCTGAAAGCTGAATCCCGTTTTCGTTTTTCTTGTAATGCGATTTTACCAAAAGTTGTGTCACTTTTGCGATAGGACGCATCGAACTTTCATCTTTTAAAACTTTTAAATTTGAACAGAAAAAATCAAGATGAGGCTGAAGCCAATGCAATTCTTCGTAAGAGACAAATTCTAAAATCCAGCAGGCTTTATGATTGTTTTTGTCTTGGGGCGAAAAGCAAATCGAAACCAATTCACTAAAAAGTGAAGGGTTTTCTAAAACATCTTTTGCCGTTTTGAGACGATTTTCTCTGTAAGCATTGACGTAATCCAGTTTTTTCTGCAATTCGGAAAGCATTGTTTTGTGGAATTAAATACTGTGCTAAAATACATAATTTAATGAGATAATTCCGTAATAATTTATTGGTAATCCAGGGTAGTAAAATCTTGGTTGTGCATTTCCAACGGCAGTGGCATTGGTCAAAATCATGGAAGCGTATTTTTCGTTCATGACATTATTGATTCCTGCGTCAAAGTGAGCTTTTAAACCCGATAGAATTTCAAATTGATAACCGGCTTTTAAATTCAGAAGTGAATAAGAATCGGAATAATCGGCGTTAGAATCGTTCATTGGGATTTTATCTGTAAACTGGAAATCGGCTGAAAAATAAAATCCAGATGATGTATTTAAAGTAAAACCTGCACTTGCAGTATTGGCCGGAACTCCGGTTAGTTTGTTTCCTGAATAATCATTCCCGTTATCAACAAATTCTTTAAATTCATAATTTCCGATGGAAGCGCCAACATAAGAGTTCAAAGTGAAAATTCTATTTATTGGCCAATTGTGATTTAAGGAAATCTCAATTCCTTCATGAAAAGTTTTCCCGGTATTTACACCTTCATATTGATCGTCGCCGATTCTTTTGGCAACCAATAAATCTTTAATTACCATTCGGTAAATAGCAATTTCGGTGTAGAGTTTTCTATTGAAAAAGTGCAGTTTTCCGCCCAATTCAAAATTATAACCTGTTTCGGGTTTAATGTCAGAATTGATGTTTCCTGTTGAAGTTAAAGTTTCTTCAGTTGCAGGAAGAGAAAATCCTCGACTTACAGAAAAGTAAAAGGTTCGAACTTCATTTGGTTTATAAAGAAAAGAAAGCTGTGGCGAAAAAATCCCATCATAACTATATCTTTCCTTCGGATTATTCACGGAAGCGGGAAAATCATTTTGCAATTCAAATTTAGTTTTGTTGTAATTTAAACCCGCCTGAATCTCAAAATGTTCCGAAAGCAAAGTCCTGATTTGAGAAAAAATGTTGTAAAAATCTCTTTTTTGATCGGTTGCGGTAAGTTGATTGCCTTGCAAACTTCCGTTTCCATTATTTTGCTGATATAAGTTTTGAAAAGTATTTCCACTATAATTATCTCTGAAATATTCCAGTCCCGCAATAAATTGATTTTTAATTTTTCCAAGTTTAAAATCTCCTGAAAACTGAGTTCTCAAGCCCGAAGCAAAAGTATATTGGCGCAAAATATCAAAAGGACGCGGTTCGTTGCTGTCTTTGTAATTGATAAAAACGGAAGTTGAATTTTGGAGATGATTATTAATTTTAAAATCATAAGCTAATCCTGCCAAAGTCGATTTGTATTCTTTAAAACCTTTTGAAGCAACCCAAGTCGGCGCTCCAGCTTGAGGATTGTTTTCGAAAGTGGTCTTATTGATTGAACTCGGAATAAAAGCCTTCAAATAAGTATAGTTTGAAAAGTAAGTCAGTTTGCTGTTTTTCTTTTGGAATAATTCTCCTCCGAGTGTAATTCCTTCCCGATTGTAAGCGCTGTTTTCGCGCCAGCCGTCGGTTTTTAAATTATGATAACTCAGATTGAAAGAAGCACTTTTTTCGTTCCAATTAAAACCGACTCTGTTTTTCAATAATCCAAAAGATCCAAAAACAGAACTCATTTCAGTTTGATACTTGGATTTATTAAATGTTTCTGGCGAAATTAAAATCGCTCCACCCAAACCCGCTCCGTAAATACTCGAAAGTGGACCTTTTATGACTTCGACTTGATTGATGTTTTGAAGATCAATATCATCAATAACCGTTTCACTGTTTCCAGATGTCAGCGGAATAGTTCCGTAAAATGCCCTAATTTTATTAGTTCCGTACGGAGTTCTCGCGCCAATTCCGTGAATCGAGATTCGGGTGGTCGTAATATTCGACGATTGCATAAAAACACCCGGAATCGTATTGATAACATTGCTAATATCTGTAGTGTTATTTCGAAGTAATTCTTTTTCAGATAAAATGCCAATCGAAGCCGGACTATTCTGCAAATCCCGATTAATATGAAGAGGACTTATTAAAACTTCGTTTAGTTTTTGAGTTTTGACAGAATCAATATTTTCTTGTGCTGAAATGTTTTTAGAAACAAAAAAAAATAAAAGAAAAAGAAAACATTTTTGGAAAAACATAAATGGGCGGAGTTAAAAGTGCGGTTTTATTTTAACACATAGAAACATAGCATTGATTGAGGCAAAAAAGGCGTTTCACTAATTTAAATTCACATAGTAGCTATGTGTAAAACGAGTTTTCTTAAATCAACTTTTTAATGCAAAAAAATCTATGTCTCTATGTGTTTAAAATCTTTTTAAAGATTGGAATTTGGAATTTCAAAAATTGGAATTTTATTTAGCTGTTACCTTCCAAATCGTATTGCCGCTATCATCATTTACCAAAAGCGATCCATCATTCATAACCGTTACAGCAACTGGGCGTCCATAAACTTCTGCTTTATCATTATCAGAAATAAATCCGGTTAAAAAATCTTCTGGTTTGCCTGAAGGTTTTCCATCTTTAAAAGGAACAAATAAAACTTTGTAACCTGAAATTACAGATCGGTTCCAAGAACCATGCTGACCAACGAAAGCTCCGTTTTTATATTTAGCAGGAAAAGCATCTTTAGTGTAAAAAGCCAATCCTAAAGAAGCAGTGTGTGCACCAACCGGAACATCGGGAACAATAGCTCTTTCTATCAAATCTTTTCGTTCACCTTTCCCTTTCCATCTTGGGTCAGGAATACTTCCAAAATACGAATAAGGCCATCCATAAAAACCGCCTCTTTTTACACTCGTGATATAATCCGGAACCAAATCATCGCCAAGTTCATCTCTTTCATTTACCGCTGTCCAAAGTTCTTTTTTGTTGGCTGGATTCCAGTCCATTCCCATTGGGTTTCTAAGGCCTTCAGCATAAATTTTTTCGCCGGTTCCGTCAGGATTAATTTCTAAAATGGCAGCACGACGAATTTCTTTATCCATTCCGTTTTCTCCCACATTACTTCCTGAACCAACACCAATATAAATTTTTGTTCCTTCAGGATTAGCGAGTAAACTTCTTGTCCAGTGATTGTTGTATCCGCCAGCAGGAAGTTCAACAATTTTAGTTCCCTGAGTTTCTAATTTTAATGGGGCATTTTTATAAGGATAACGGTAAAGTCCGTCGGTATTGGCAATGTAAAAAAAGTCTTTAAGAATCAGCATTCCCAAAGGTCTGTTTAAACCAGAAATAAAAACTTCGCGAGTTTCATATTTTCCGTCTTTATCCTTGTCACGCAAAACTATAATTTGGTTTTTACTTGTTCTGGTTCCGCTTTCCACAACAAAAATATCATTGTTTGGCGCAATATAACTCCAACGCGGATTGCTAAATCCGTCAGCAAATTTGGTTACCGTAAAACCTTCCGGTGCTTTTGGCGTTTTGCCTTCTGGCCATCCTATAACTTTACTGTTCTTTGTTTTGGATTCGGTTGCGTAGGGCGGAGGAAGTGTAATGTCTCCTATAGCTGTTTTTACCACATTTCCGGGCTGTTTGGCAAGTGCTTCTTTTTCTTCTTTTTTTACTTGTCCGTTGCAGGAAGTCATTAAAGCTAATAACGGAATTGAAAACAGGATTAACGATTTTTTCATTGGTTTTTTGGAGTTAAATAATTATATCATAACAATTTACTGAAATTTAAAATAGCCTAAAAGACCGGTTTGTAAATATTAACTGATATTTAACATTCCCAAAAAAATAATCCGGATACAGTCCATTTTGATATAAGCTGTTAAGTTCTAATTCTGTATCTTTGTCCATTATTTTAAAAAGAAAAATAATGATACAACTTCACGATAAACAATTTGTTCCGTTTATTTCGGCTAAAGAAATTGATTTTGCTTTAACTAAAATAGTGGCTCAGGTAGAAGACGATTTTGGAGATGATACGCCAATTTTTATTGGAGTTTTGAATGGTGCCTTTATGGTCGTATCAGATTTTCTAAAAAAATATAAAAAACCATGCGAGGTTTCATTCATCAAAATGGCATCGTATGAAGGAACAGAAACAACAAATTCGGTTAAAGAATTAATCGGAATCAATCAGGATTTGTCTGGAAGAACCGTAATTATCATCGAAGATATTATCGATACCGGAAATACAATCGAAGAATTGAAACACTTGTTTAAAGAAAGAAATGTAAAGCATTTTAAAATTGCAACTTTGTTTTTTAAACCGGAGGCATATAAAAAAGACATAAAAATAGATTACATCGGAATTAGAATTCCGAACAAATTTATTGTGGGTTATGGTTTGGACTATGATGGATTAGGAAGAAACTTAACCGAAGTTTACAAATTAGCAGAATAACAAAACACAACTAATATTCATTTTAAAACTTCTGAAAGACAGAAGTAACAACACTCATTTCAATTATGATTAACATCGTTTTATTTGGAAAGCCTGGTGCAGGAAAAGGAACTCAGGCAGAATTTTTAAAAGAAAAATACAATTTAACACACCTTTCAACAGGAGATATTTTTCGTTTCAATTTAAAAAATGATACTGAACTAGGAAAAAAAGCAAGAGTTTTTATGGACAATGGAGAATTAGTTCCTTGCGAAGTAACAACTGCAATGTTAATTGATGAGGTAAAAAAACACCCTGATACAGCAGGATTTTTGTTTGACGGTTACCCAAGAACAATCAATCAGGCAGAAGCTTTAGACAAATTTTTGCCAACAATTGGTTCTAGCGTAACAGCAACAATCGCTTTAGAAGCTGATGACGAAATTTTAGTAGCACGTCTATTAGAAAGAGGAAAAACAAGCGGAAGAGCAGATGATCAGGACGAAGAAAAAATTCGTGTGAGATATCAGGAATACAATGAAAAAACAGCTCCATTAATCGACTATTATAAAGCGCAGAATAAATTTCACGCTGTAAATGGTATTGGAGAAATTAAAGATATTACAGAGCGCTTAACGTCAGTTATAGATAATTTGTAGAAGCTTTTTCCAGCTGTACGTTACAAGTCCTCGCTAAAAAAACTATTTTTCCAAACCATAAAACGAGCTTCTTTCAGTCGCTGTTTTCTGGTAGGAAAAATTAGTTTTTTTAGCTCCGGGCTTTTCACTTCCATCTGGGCTATAATAAATTGAGTACAAATTGCATTTAACTAGACCATTTTATAACGAATCCCCTATCAATTGGAAATACTAATTATATTTTTTCTAATTCTACTAAACGGAGTTTTCTCCATGTCTGAAATCGCTTTGATTTCAGCCCGTAAAAACAGGTTGGAAACAGCAGCGAAAAAAGGCAATAAAAGTGCTAAAACAGCACTCGATTTAGCCAATTCGCCAAACAAATTTTTATCAACAGTACAAATCGGAATTACCTTAATCGGTATTTTAACAGGTATTTATTCCGGAGATAAAATCACTGCCGATGTTGAATTATTTGTGGCAGGTTTTGCAGCTTTAAAACCTTATGCACATTCAATCGCAGTTGGAATTGTGGTTGTAGTTTTAACTTTCTTCTCATTGGTTTTAGGAGAACTACTTCCAAAACGAATCGGATTAAATTATCCTGAAGCAATTGCTAAAATGGTGGCAATGCCAATGAAAGTCATTTCAATCATTACGGCGCCGTTTATTTGGTTGTTAACTTCTTCAACAGATTTCTTGTTGAATGTTTTACAAATCAAACCAACCGCTGATGGAAAAGTGACCGAAGAAGAAATTAAAGCAATCATCAAAGAAGGAACAGAAGTTGGAGAAGTTCAGGAAATTGAACAGGATATTGTGGAGCGCGTTTTTCATATCGGAGACAGAAAAGTAAGTTCGTTAATGACACACCGAAAATCTGTTGATATGTTGCCGTTAAAAGCAGATAAAGACAAGATTAAAGAATTGGTAGTTCAGGATCTGCATACCGTTTATCCGGTTTATAATGATAATTATGATGATATTGTTGGAGTGGTAACACTTAAGAATATCTTCGCCAGCATCGAAAAAGATAATTTCGATTTGTCGGCAATAGTTTCTGATGCGCCTTATTTAATGGAACAGACTACGGCTTACAAAGCGTTAGAAAATTTCAAGAAAACAGGAGTTCATTACGCTTTAGTTTCAGATGAATATGGAGTTTTTCAAGGTTTGATTACTTTGAATGATATTCTGGAAGCTTTAGTTGGAGACGCATCAGAATTTTACAAAGATGAATTCCAGCTTATAGAACGAGAAGATGGTTCATGGCTGGTTGACGGACATTATTCGTTACACGATTTCTTAACCTATTTTGAGTTAGACGAATTAACCAACGATTACGAAGTAAACACCGTAAGCGGAATGATTATGACCGAGCTTTCTCATATTCCAAAAGAAGGAGAAAAATTAGTCTGGCAGAAATTTGTCCTTGAAGTGATAGATATGGACGGCGTTAAGATTGATAAAGTGCTTGTAAGAGCATTGAAAGAATAAAAAAATAAATACAATAGAATTTAGAAATAGAAGCTAGAGCAATCTAAAATCTAAAATCTAAAATCTGAAATTCAGAAAAATGACAGAAGGAAATTTTGTAGATTACGTTAAGATATATGTTTCTTCCGGAAAAGGAGGGAAAGGATCTACGCATTTACATAGAGAGAAATTTATTGAAAAAGGTGGTCCCGACGGTGGAGATGGAGGTCGAGGCGGACATGTGTATTTAGTTGGGAATAAAGGACTCTGGACATTATTTCATTTAAAGTTTGCACGTCACGTTAAAGCGGGTCACGGTGGAGACGGGGGTTCTGACAGAAGTACAGGTGCAGACGGGGAAGATAAAATCATTGAAGTGCCATTAGGAACTGTTGTAAAAGACAAAGAAACTGGCGAAACACTTTTTGAAATCACCGAAGACGGCGAAAAAAAGATTCTTGCAAAAGGAGGAAAGGGAGGTTTAGGAAACTGGCATTTTAGAAGTTCAACAAACCAAACGCCTCGTTATGCACAGCCAGGTTTACTGGGGGTAGAAATGGATGTGATTCTGGAACTTAAAGTTTTGGCAGATGTTGGTTTAGTTGGATTTCCAAATGCAGGAAAATCTACTTTGTTGTCTGTATTAACTTCAGCAAAACCAAAAATTGCCGATTATCCTTTTACGACTTTAAAACCAAATTTAGGAATTGTAGCTTACAGAGATTTTCAGTCTTTTGTAATTGCTGATATTCCTGGAATTATTGAAGGAGCTGCCGAAGGAAAAGGTTTAGGGCATTATTTCCTACGTCATATTGAGCGTAACTCAACGTTGCTGTTCTTAGTTCCAGTTGATACACCGGATATTAGAGCAGAATATGATATTTTGGTTAATGAATTAACAAAATACAACCCTGAAATGCTGGACAAAGAGCGTTTGGTAGTAATTTCAAAATGCGATATGCTGGATGACGAATTAAAAGCTGAATTGAAAGCAGAATTAGATGTTACTTTCAAAGATGTTCCTTATATGTTTATTTCGTCTGTTGCACAACAAGGTTTGACTGATTTGAAAGACAGACTTTGGAAAATGCTTAACGAGTAAATTAGATTTTTATACAATTTTAAAAAAGGTATTCTGTTTTTCAGAATACCTTTTTTTGTTTCTGATAAATAGTGAAATTAAGAACGCGGATGAAACGGATTTACTTCGTAAAGTCGCGGATAAACACGGATTTAAAAAAATCAGTTTAAATCCGCGTCTTCGCGATAGCGAATCTGTTTAATCCGTGTTCTAGTTTTGTGTTAAATTCTTAATAAAAGACTAAAAAATCGAAAACATGTGCAATTTTGGATTTGTTTTGAGTGGAATAATTATAAATATGAGCTATATTCGCATCACTTAAACAAAATAACATGAAAAAAGTAATTTTATTCTTGACCATGTGCCTTATGACTTTCCCTATGAGAGCCGATGAAGGAATGTGGTTTTTGATGTTTATCGAAAGATTGAACCATAGAGATATGGAAAAAATGGGCTTGCAATTGACAGCCGAAGAAATTTACAGTATCAACAATCACAGTTTGAAAGATGCGATTGTACAATTCAATGGTGGATGTACTGCCGAAATCGTTTCAAATACTGGTTTGGTATTGACAAATCACCACTGTGGATATAGTGCCATTGCTGAACTTTCGTCAGCAGAAAGAAACTATTTAAAAGATGGTTTCTGGGCTAAAGACCGTAGTCAGGAAATGAAACCAAAATCTTTGTTTGTTCGTTTCTTCGTTCGCATGGATGATGTTTCTAAAAGAATTTTATCTAAAGTAAACGATCAAATGACGGAAACGGAAAGAAACAAAGTGATTCAGCAGGAAATCAGTTTGATCGAAAAAGAAAACAGCGAAAACGGAAAATACACCGTTTCTGTTCGTCCTTTCTTTCAAGGAAATGAATATTACTACTTTGTTTACCAGGATTACACAGACGTTCGTTTAGTAGGAACACCACCGGAAAGTGTAGGTAAATTTGGTGGAGATACAGACAACTGGGAATGGCCTCGTCAAACTGGGGATTTCTCTATGTTTAGAGTTTATGCAGATAAAGACGGAAATCCTGCTGCTTACTCAAAAGACAATGTGCCTTTAAAACCAAAACATTATTTACCTGTAAGTATTAAAGGGGTAAAAGAAAATGATTTTGCCATGATCTTAGGTTATCCGGGAAGAACAAACCGTTGGATGCCAGCTGGAGGAATTGAGCAAAACATTAAATATGCATATCCTGCTTGGGTTGAAGGTGCTAAAACCGGAATGGATGTAATGAAAAAGTATATGGATAAAGATGCAACTGTTCGTTTACAGTACGCTTCTAAATATGCTTCTACAGCAAACTACTGGAAAAACCGTCAAGGTATGATTGATGCTTTAACAAAAGCAGGAACGGTTGACACTAAAGCAGAACAAGAAGATAAATTCTATGAGTGGGCAAGCAAACCTGCAAATAAAGAAAAGTACGAGAATGTAATTCCAACAATAAACGATTATTACAGAGAAACAAACTTAAAAGCACGTCATGATAATTATTTGACACAGCTTTTACGTACTTCTGCTTATGCAACTGCACCAGCTAATTTAGGAAATGCATTAATTGCTTACTACAAAGAGAATGATGCAAAAAAAGCAGAAATGCTTCCTAAAATCAATGCATTGATTGAAAGTGTTTATGGAGAATTTTATGCTCCTTTAGAAAAGGATATTTTAACTGCACAGTTGAATTTATATGCTGCTAAAGCTGCTGAATACGGACTTGCTCCAGAAATTGCAAAAATGAAAACAGCTAACAACGGCGATTTTACTGCTGATGTAGCAAAAGCAACGGAACAAAGTTACTTTACATCAAAAGAAAAAATATTAGGGTTTTTAGCAGATCCGAAACCAGTAGCAATTACACACGATCCATTGTATATTATTTCTAATGATTTATTGACAAAATACCGTTCTAAAACAGACGATCAGGCAAAAGCTGATGATGGTTTTGCAACGGCTTTCCGTAAATTGGTTGAAGGTTTAAGAGAATCTAAATTAAACGCGATTAAATATCCGGATGCAAACTCTACTTTGAGATTGACTTACGGAAAAGTTCGCGCTTTACCTGCAGATCCTCGTAACGATGCTAAAATCAACAACTATACTACAATGGAAAGTATGGTTAAAAAATACAAAGCAGGAGATCAGGAATTTGACTTGCCGGCTCGTTTATTAGAATTGAACAAGAAAAAAGATTTTGGACAATATGCTGATAAAGCAGGTTACATGCCGGTAAACTTCTTAACTGATAACGATATTACCGGAGGAAACTCAGGTTCACCGGTTTTGAATGGAAAAGGAGAATTAATCGGTATTGCTTTTGACGGAAACATCGAAGCTATGGCTGGTGACGTTATTTTTGATTCTAATTTACAAAGAACAATCAACGTAGATATTCGTTACGTTCTTTGGATTATCGACAAATACGCAGGAGCGAAAAACATTATCGACGAATTGACGATTGCTAAATAATCTGATTTTAAATTCCAATTTATAAATCCCAAATTCCAAATTCTCAAAAAAATGGAAACTATTGGGATTATATAGTTCGATGTAAAATAAAAATTCAAAACCTAACAGGATTAAAACTGTTAGGTTTTTTTATTCCTTGGAATTTGGAATTTAAAATTTAAAAAATTGGGATTTTATTAATTAACTTTCACTCGAATTCCTTTTGTATGGCTTGCAAATTCTGGAGCGTACATACTTTGGATTGTGGTAATTCCGTTGGAGAATTCACCACTGTTGTTTACTCGAATATCATATTCTAAAACATATGTTCCTTTATTGATTTTATCAAAGAAGAAATGCGTTGCAGCGTCTTTTGTACTCATGTAATATCCTAGTTGGTATTTATATTCTGAAAGAACATCTACAGGCTCAAAACAAGACGCTCTCATGTCTTTTAAATGAATATATTCCATATCTTCTTTCGAAGTGATAATTAAACGGACAGTAACTAAATCTCCTGTTTTTAAAAAATTCTTAGCTGTTATCTTTTGCAATTCGTCACCTTTTAAAGTGCTTTTCTTTAAATACAATTCTTTCGAAACAGACAAAACTGCACCAGAGTTATTTTTGATTTTATCCAAATCTTCAAAGTATTGCCAATAAACACCACCAAAACCTGGAACTTTCGATTTGTTTTCGATTTTGATAGAAGCCATTTCTTTCTTCACTTCATCTGCTTTCCAGTTCAGTTTGATGTAACCTGTTTCAGCTTCTTTTTCGTTTTCGGCGAGTTTTCGGGTTATGACTTTTTCATCTCCCAATTTTATAATCGTATTATCTTTTACCGAAAGCCAGTCGGTTCCCTGCATTAATAAAGCATAAATGGCTTTAGTTGTTGATTTTGTTGTGGGCCAGTTTTTAGTTTGTTTGTTTTTTAATAACCAGACTTTCATTGCATCAACCGATTTGGTGTCGTTTGTCACTTCGGCGAAAGCCTCAATTATTAAAGCCTGAGTTTCAATTGGCGCCTGATACCAATACCAGCCAGATTTATTGGCAATCCAGTACATTCCCCAATCTTCATTGTTAGATGCGGTTTCTTTTAAACTTTCGATGATTTTCTTAGCACTTTCTTTTTCTCCAAAACGATTCAAAGTTAAAGCCGCTAAACCTTTTTCGTACAGAGAATAATTCAGCCAATCTTTTTTAGCTGTTTCTAAATATAGTTTTGTTGCTTTTTTCAAAGTATCTGATAACGGATATTTCTCTAAGTAAAAACTTCTCGTATACAAATAATGCAGATCAGAATACGGATTAAACCAAGTTAATTTCTCGTTCTCTTTCAGGTTTTTGGTTGTGGTTTTATAATATTCTAAAAATTTAGAATCTATAAACGGAATTCCAGTTTTAGTAATTTCATCATTTTTGGCTGTATTGTTTTTGCCCAGTTTTTCTAGATGACCTAAACCAGCCAGAATATGTCGGGTTATATATTCGTTTTCATAACCGCCATCAAACCAAGAAAAACCTCCAGATGATTTTTGTTTTTGTTTTAATTTTTCAAAAGTGTTTTCCTGTGAAGTTTTCATTTTTTCTAAATCAAACAAAAGGGACAGGTTCTTTTTCTTTTCCTCTTCAGATTGAGCGTCATTCAGCCAAGGTGTTTCAGCTAGAATAAGCGATTTTAATTCTTCGTTTTCTTCTAGTTTTGAATCTGGTTTGCCGCTTTTTTTCCAGGTTTCAAAAATACTTTCAATCTTCGGATTACTCGAAATGATTTCAGAAGCTAATGCATTGGCATAATAACGCGCAAAAGTCTGTTCGGCACATTCGTGTTCGTATTCCATTAAATAGGGTAAAGATTGGATTGCAAGCCAAGTTGGATTTGAAGTATATTCTAAAGTAAACTGATGATTCCTTAAAGTAGTTGAATTATTGTTTTTTAAGTTTTCGAAAGTGTATTCTTTAGTTGAACTCTCACGAACCCAAATTGGGATACTTTCTGTAACCAGCATATTATTGGTCAGAACGGGAAGAATACTTTCTTCTCCATCCGAAAAATTTCCTGCTTTTGCCACAATTCGATATTGAACACCTTGTAATCCTTCAGGAATTGTAATGATCCAGTTTGCCGTTGTATTTCCGTATGCTGAAATGGTAAAGTTTTTAATGTTTTTTGTATTAAGCATTTTAGCATCGATTGGCTGCATGGTTGTGGCATCAAAAAACTGTAAACTTGCGATTCCGGTTTTCGCTTCGGCGGTAACATTTGAAATTTTAGCACTAATGACAATTGTATCTTTTTCTCTAAAGAAACGTGGGAAATTAGGTAAAACCATTAACTCTTTTTGAGTAATAACGCTTTTTTCTAAATAACCAGAAATTGCATCTTTATTATGCGCCAATAAACGAAATTTCCAAGCGGTCAATGCTTCAGGAGAAGTAAAGTTGAAACTTATTTTTCCTTTAGAATCTGTTTTTAAATTAGGGAAGAAGAAAGCAGTTTCAGAAAGGTTTTTTCTGGCTTTTACTTGGGTTAAATCCTGCATTGCACTTTTAGTGATTACAATAATAACTCCATTTTTACCTTTTTCTCCATATGATGCTTTTACTTTCTCATCTTTAACAACAAAAATCTCAAGAATCTCTTCTGTTTTTAGCTTTTTAAAATCTTCTTCCGTTGATGGTTTTCCATCAATTATAAATAGTGCTGTAGAATTAGCATCAATTTTTGGAGCAACAAATTTTACGCTATCAACTTTAACATATGGTGCTGATGTACTATAAACAGCATTGTCTTCCTGAACTATTTCATTTAATGCTCCAGCTCCGACTGGTTCATCAACAGTTAGAACTGCATTTGGGTCTCCTTTTATAGTTTCGTTTCCAATTTTTTTATCTTTTAGTTCCGCAATTGTAATGGCAGCCGCTCCATATCTGCTAGAGTAAAAATTAAAACCAAACCAATTCAATTTGGTTTTTTCATTGCTAAAACTTAAGCGTATAAATCTAGCATTAAGATTTTCGATGGAAGCATAACTGTTATCAAAACCTAGTGCGGTTTTAAAGTTTGAGCCATTATCGTGATAGTTTTCAAAATTTAAAAGATCCCAAGTTTTTACAGAAAACTGATCTAAAGAGCTATCGTACATAGAAGCCAGAACTTCTGCTTCGTTTTTGGTATTAAAGCCATTTAGTTTAAAAGACCAATTCTCATTTGTTCCAGGCTGTATTTTGTTTCTAAAACTCTCAATAATCCATTCTAATTTTGGTTTTTGAGTTTTAAGGGGAATTATAATTTGCTCATAAAAATTATCATTATCGAACACACATTGAAGATCTACCATCAATTGTTTTTCAAATTCCTTTTTTAGCGGAATTTTAATGGTTGTTTCGTGATTTTGAAGATGTGCTAGATTTTCAAAATAGTTGTTATTCTGATAATTTGCATTTGTTAAAACATATAGTTCTGGAATAATTGATGTAATTTTTATAAGAACAAAACCATCTTTTTTAGGATCACTGTTAAGTTGCTCTGTACTGAGTAATTTAATCGGATTAAATTTGTCTTTGCTTTGTTTGATTGTAAAACTAGATGTAGTTTCTATAGGATTGCCAAAGCTATCTTTTGCAGAAAATACAATTTTGTAATTGCCTGATTTATAATTTGAAATAAAATCTAGTGTTATCTTTTTGTCTTTTTGTGTATCTACATTTCTTGAGAATAGCACTGTTTCTTGAGAATTTTTATTGGTCAGGATTTCTGAACTTTTTTCGTAAGGAAATAATCTTTCGAAATCTTCTGCTGAAATTGTTTCTATTTCAGGTTTTTCAAATTTTCTCGTTTTGAATTTGTTAGAAAGCGGGCTTAGATAATACAGTTTTACTTCACCTTTGGCAGCCAAAAATTCTCCATTTAAATTAGTACTGATTAGAGCAATTTCGTTAGTGTTTTTAGTTTCTACCGTATTTGGAATCTGTGTATTCAATATCAAATCGTGATAGCCAATTTTTACGTTTGTGAGAGCAGAATGTGTTTCGCCATTGATATCGGTAACAGTTGCTGAAATTTCATAATTAAAAATAGGTAGATTTTCTTTTGAATTGTTTTTAGGCGGTGTAGCAGTAAAATCGACAATAAATTTCCCTAAGTTATCAGTTGTTGTTTCTCCAACTGCTAAAATTTCGTTTTCTTCACGTCCATAATAGTTTCTCAAATAAGTAGTGTATCTTGATACCGTATATTTTACCAACGCATCAGATATGCTGCTGCCTGCAAAAGCTTTTGCGTTACCTTTTATTTTAACAGGCTGATTAAGTTGATAGCTTTCTTTTTTATTATCAAAAGTCACTTCGAATTTTGGGCGCTTGTACTCTTCAACCCGAAAATATAACGAAGCGTTGCTATAATTTATAGATATCTGATCCCAATAAGTCTGATCTGTTTGTGGCGATTTTTCAGGCTTTTGTGCAATAATAACATAACTGCCAGTTAATCCTGTTTTAGGGATTGTAAACTCACCAAAAAAAGAACCGTACTCATTGGTTGTTGCTTCAAACTTCTTTATTGGCTGATTATTTTTATCGTTTACAATAATCTGAAATGTTGTATTGGCAGTAACACTCGTTTTATTATTGTTTTTTTGAAAGGCAATTCCTTTATAAAAAGCGGTTTGACCTGGTCTGTAAATGGCGCGATCCAGATAAAATTCAATTTTTCCTTCTGGTTTTTCATTTTCAGATAATTTGTAGTCTTGTATATATCGAAGATAATTTTTTTGCACCAAAATGCTATCGTTGTCCTGTATAAGTTTAATGAGTTCCTGTCTATAATTATAATCATAGTCATTGGTTTCTGTTTTTAATCTTACGATTCCGTTTAAATCTGTTTTTCCATTTTGTTTGCCAAATTCTACCTTAACATCGTTTAAAGGTTTTCCAGTTTTTCGATCTAAAGCCTGATAGATTTCTATTTTATCTTTTCTAGAGGCAAGAACTGAAATATTTGAGACTGTGAAAATTTCATAACCGAATGCTTTTTGAACTTCTGAATCAGAATTACTTTCAAAATAAACCAAATAGTTTCCTATTGGTAATTTGGGCAGTAAGACTTCTGTAGAATAATTGAAATAGTTTTGTTTATCGATCAAATTATAGCTTTCAGTTTTGATTGTATTTTGTTTTTGAACTATAGAATTTGCTAAAGAATCTCGTTTAATTTCTGAGATTCCACTAAAGTGACTAACTTTCAAAAGATCAATCTTGTAAAACGAAATTTTTAATTGATTTACATTTTTATAAAAAATGAAAGCTCTCGTGTTTTCATTTTCGTAATTGTTTTTTTGAAATTGCAGCGTTACAATTTTAGATAAAATATCATATTTTTTAGAAATTGCTTTTTTTGCATCGTTTGTGGTTTCATCAATTTTGATAATTTCATTTAACACCTCTAATGCTTTGATATTGTTATCTGGATACAACTCTTTAGATGCTTGCTCTAACAGAATTTCAGCTTGCTCTAATTTTATATTTTGAATAAGGTTTTTGTCTTGAGTTTCGCTTTCAATTTTGTTTAGAAAAGCACTGAAATTTTCAGGTGATTTCAGTAAATAATTTTGGCAGAATTTTGCACGTTCCAATTGGTTCTTTACTGATGGATTAGCTAATTCTAACTTTTGATAAAGTTCTAGAACTTTTTTGATGTTTTGATTTTGTACAAAATCGAGATTTAATTCTAAAAATGCATTAGAGTTTCCTAAAAGCTGTTCTTTGTAGACTGAAAAATCACTGATATTAATGTTCCAAGATTGTATTTTTTCAGTATAAAATTCGATGTTTTCTTTTAGTAGATAATTCCATAAAGTTTCTTCTTTGAATTTTTGTAAAGACGGAAACTCAAAAATTGCTTCGTATTTACTTAATGGAGTTGTTTTTAAAACAGCTTCGTTTTCTAAAGTTCTGTCAAAGGCTTGTGCAATTTCTTCTTCAGAAATTGGTTCATACGGAATATAAGTCGAATGAGGAACTTCAACAGAATCAATTGCCATTTCATCATCGGTGACAACAGTAGCTGCAGAATCTATGACCGCTACAGCTTCATCAACTATTGCAACTGCACTGTCAACTGCTATTACTCCGTAGTCAAAATTGTCAGAATTTTGCAAGTACTTTGCATAAACTAAATTCAAAATCGCTTTAGAAGGTATAGAAACACGATTAATATCTCTTTTGAGGTTTTCTACTATTTTAGTTTTAGAATTTTCATCTAGAACCTGTAAGTATTTAGATTGATAAAAAAAGCATTTTATCATTTGTCCTTCATCTTTTTTCGAAACTGATTTTTTGTAAATATTTGCTACAGCTTCATTTGCAGATTTGATTTTGCCCTCATTTTCAAATGACATGACTTTTGCCCATTTTTTATCATTTTGCTGTCCAAAAATTGCTGTGGAGATTAATAAGAATACAAAAAGTATATTTTTCATAATAAGGTTTTAATCTTTAGATGAATTATTTCGTTTATTGGTTGGGATAGTTAGAAATTATTTTTTAAAAATAATTTTCGTACAAATTAATAATTTATTTTCAAAACCAAATAGAGCATTCTATATTTCCTTATTTTTGAAGAATAATTACAGCGTTTTATTAGTTATTTGCTATTTCGATTAACCGATGAAACAGTTTAACGATTAAACATTTTAAATGAAAACACATTTCATCGCCATTGGCGGAAGCGCAATGCACAACCTTGCATTAGCATTACATAATAAAGGATATCAGGTTACAGGAAGCGACGATGCTATTTTTGAACCTTCAAAATCAAGATTAGAAAAAAAAGGAATTCTTCCTGCAGAAATGGGATGGTTTCCAGAAAAAATTACTGCAGATATTGATGCGATTATCTTAGGAATGCATGCAAAAGCAGATAATCCAGAATTATTAAAAGCACAGGAATTGGGTCTTAAAATATATTCATATCCAGAGTTTTTATACGAACAATCTAAAAATAAAACACGTGTTGTAATTGGTGGTTCTCACGGAAAAACAACCATTACTTCGATGATTTTGCATGTAATGAATTATCATAACATTGCTGTTGATTATATGGTTGGTGCGCAATTGGAAGGTTTTGATACTATGGTTCATTTGACTGAAGAAAATGATTTTATAGTTTTGGAAGGTGATGAATATTTATCTTCTCCAATTGACAGACGCCCGAAGTTTCATTTGTACCAACCAAATATTGCTTTAATCTCCGGAATTGCCTGGGATCATATCAATGTTTTTCCAACGTATGAAAATTATGTAGAGCAGTTTGAAATTTTCATTGCAAAAATTACTAACGGCGGTATTTTGGTTTACAACGAAAATGATCCGGAAGTAAAACGCGTTTCTGAAGCTGCAACTAATCCAATTAGAAAAATTGCGTATTCAACTCCTGAATATTCAGTAAGCGATGGAGTAACTTTATTGAAAACTCCGGAGGGAGATATGCCAATTGAAGTTTTTGGTGCACATAACTTAAATAATTTAGCCGGAGCAAAATGGATCTGCCAAAATATGGGCGTTGATGAAGCAGATTTTTACGAAGCAATTGCAAGTTTTAAAGGCGCTTCAAAACGTCTTGAAAAAATTGCTGAAGGAAAAGGAAAAGTGGCATACAAAGATTTTGCGCATTCGCCAAGTAAAGTGGCAGCTACAACTAAAGCGGTAAAAGAACAATATCCAAACAGAACTTTGGTTGCTTGTTTGGAATTACATACTTACAGCAGTCTAAATGCAGCATTTTTGAAAGAATATGAAGGTGCTTTAGATAATGCTGATGTTGCCGTTGTTTTCTATTCTCCGGATGCAGTAAAGATAAAGCAGTTGGAAGAGGTAACTTATGAGCAGATTGCTACTGCATTCAACAGAAAAGATTTAATTATTTATACTAATCCAGCTGAATTTAAAGAATATTTATTCAACTTAAATTTAGATAATTCTGCACTTTTATTAATGAGTTCAGGAAACTACGGAGGGTTGAATTTTGATGATGTAAAAGGATTGATTAATTAGAGAATTAGTCAATTTAAAAATTAGATAATTGGCCGATTGTGTAAACAATCGGCTTTTTTATTGGAATTTTAAATTTGGATATAAAGAAAAAATTTCAATCATATCTTCGTGAATTTCTTTGGATGTCAATGCCTAATTTTCGATTAGGACGGATTACAACATTTGTGCATACATCTTTATTTTCTGGTGCATCTCCATTAGCATAATCAAATTTGAAATAGGTTGAATTTATTTTGAAAGATTTTTCCTCTTTTTCATATCTTCGCTATAATTAAATTATTGTAATTATGGAAAAAACTAATTTTCCGATCACTAATTGGTCTGAAGATGATAAACCTCGTGAAAAACTAATGTTGAAAGGGAAAGATACATTGAGTGATGCAGAATTAATTGCAATTCTTATTGGTTCAGGAAGCAGGAATGAGTCTGCGGTAGATTTGAGTAAACGTATTCTGGCTGGTGTGGGAGGTTTGAATTCATTGGCAAAATTATCGATTACACAATTAATGAAGTTTAAAGGAATAGGAGAGGCAAAGGCGATAACAATTATTGCAGCTCTTGAACTTGGCAGAAGAAGAAAGACTGACGAAAGAACCGAGTTAAAAACAGTTACTTCAAGTAAAATTGCTTTCGAAATTATGCGTCCTATTATTGGAGATCTTCCTCACGAAGAATTTTGGGTGCTTTTTCTTAATAATTCAAATAAAGTAATTGCTAGATCACAGTTGAGCAAAGGAGGCATTTCGGGAACAATCGTAGACGTGAGATTGGTTTATAAGTTGGCGATAGAAAATGGTGCTACGGGTTTGATTTTGTGCCACAATCATCCGTCCGGAACTTTAAAACCAAGCGACGCTGATAAGCAGATTACAAAAAAAATGAAACTTGCAGGAGAAAGTTTAGATGTTAAAGTTTTAGATCATTTGATAATAACTGAATCAAAATATTATAGTTTTGTAGATGAAGGAATTTTTTAACACATGAATACCACAATTACAGACGTCTTTTTTGATTTAGATCACACACTTTGGGATTTTGACAAAAACTCTGCAATGGCTTTTGATCGTATTTTTAAAAGTAAATACCAGGAGATTATTACTGAAGATTTTATTAAAGAATACATTCCAATAAATCAGGAATGCTGGAGGCTTTATCAGAATGACAAAATAACCCATCAGGAGTTGCGTTATAATCGATTAAAGTTTTCTTTTGATGCTTTGAATTATGCCATCTCAGAAGAAAATATTATGTCAATTGCTAATGACTATATTGAGTTTCTAACCGATAATAATTATCTTTTTGATGGAGCTATAGAAGTTTTGGAATATCTAAAGCCAAAATACAAACTTCACATTATTACCAACGGATTTGCAAATGTGCAGGAAAAGAAAATTAATAATGCTTCATTGGGAAGTTATTTTAATACCATAACAAATTCTGAGTTAGCAGGTGTTAAAAAGCCAAATAGTATTATATTTGATTACGCTTTAAAATTGGCTAATACATCAAAAGAAAATAGTATTATGATCGGAGATGATTTTGAAGCCGATGTAACCGGTGCTTTAAATGCCGGTTTGGATGCAATTTTTTTTAATGAAAAAAAACGGGATGTTTCCGGTAATTATAAACAAATAAACCATTTATTAGAACTAAAAAAATATTTATAATGATGAAAATTAAATTTTTACTTACTGCAATTTTATGTTCAGTTGTTGGATTTGCGCAGTCTGTTTCTCTTAATGATTACAAAGCTGTAATTATTCCTTTGAAATATGAATTTATGAAAACTGATAATCAATATCGTTTGGCCACTTTAAGTAAACAAAATTTGACCAAAGCCGGTTTTGAAGCGTTTTATGCAAATGAACAACTTCCTGATGGTTATACAGATCGTTGTCAGGTTTTGTATATGGATGTAGTAAAAGATAATGCTTTTTTGGTAACTAAACTTTTTGTTCAGTTTAAAGATTGTTTTGGACAAGTACTTTATACTTCTGAGGTTGGTAGAAGCAAAGAAAAAGATTATGATTTAGCTTATAAAGAATCTCTTGACAATGCTTTTAAATCTGTTTACGCATTACATTATAAATATAGTGGTACTCCTGTGGCGACTGCCAGAACTACTTCTCCTGCAAAAGCTCCTGCTGCAGCTGTTGCAGCAACTACAACTGTTGCAGCAACACAAATTGTAGCGGTTACTCCGTCTCCTGATTTGAAAGATCCAAATCTGTTGTATGCACAGCCAACAGAATCGGGTTATCAGTTAATTGATAAGACACCGAAAGTAGTGATGAAACTTCTTAAAACTTCTCAGCCAAATGTTTTTATCGCTATAAAAGATAATGTTCAGGGTTCTTTAATATTAAAAGAAGATGGACAATGGTATTTTGAATCTTATCAAAATGATAAACTAGTTTCAGAAAAAATTACAGTGAAATTCTAAAATATAAGAATACGGATTAATAACCGTATTTATCTTTCCAACGGTTCTTTAAAAATTCGCGGTTGCTGTTCTCTCTTGAATTACTTCCCGGATTGTAAAGAACCGTTTCTTTTATAGCATCTGGTAAGAATTCCTGTTCTGCAAAATTATTTGCATAGTCGTGAGAATATTTATAGTCATCGCCATAACCTAATTCTTTCATTAATTTGGTAGGCGCATTTCGTAAATGAATAGGAACAGGCAAATCTCCGGTTTGCTTAACCAATTGCTGGGCATTTCCAATAGCCATATAAGAAGCATTGCTTTTTGGAGATGTTGCAAGATAGATAGCACACTGGCTTAGAATAATTCGGCTTTCCGGATATCCAATTGTTGTAACTGCCTGAAAAGTATTGTTCGCCATTATAAAAGCAGTCGGATTGGCATTTCCAATATCTTCACTGGACAAGATTAACATTCTTCTAGCAATAAATTTTACATCTTCTCCACCTTCAATCATTCTTGCAAGCCAATAAACCGCTCCGTTTGGATCGCTTCCTCGTATTGATTTTATAAAAGCAGAAACGATATCATAATGCTGTTCTCCGGTTTTGTCATACAAAACAGTGTTTTGTTGTACCAATTCTAAAACACGGTCATTAGTAATGGTTATTTCATCGCCGGCCGAAGCATTAATTACAAGCTCAAAAATATTGAGAAGTTTTCTTCCGTCTCCACCTGAAAGACGTAATAAGGCTTCAGTTTCTTTAAGGTTAATGTTTTTTGTTAGCAGATAAGTATCCGTTTTCATGGCACGCTCTAATAAAGCCTCTAAATCGGCTTTTGTAAAAGCGTTTAACACGTAAACCTGGCAACGTGACAATAATGCAGGAATCACTTCAAAACTTGGGTTTTCTGTCGTGGCGCCCACTAAAGTGATCCAGCCCTTTTCGACTGCTGCCAAAAGTGAATCCTGTTGTGATTTACTAAATCTGTGAATCTCATCAATAAACAGAATCGGATTTTTGGCAGTAAAAAGTCCACCGCTTTGTTTTGCTTTTTCAATAACATCACGAATATCTTTAACCCCGGAATTAATTGCACTCAAAACAAAGAAAGGTCTTTTTGATTCTTGTGAAATAATTTGGGCTAATGTCGTTTTTCCTGTGCCTGGTGGACCCCAAAAAATTAGGGAAGGAATTATTCCTTTTGAAATTTGTTGCGTTAAAGATCCGGTTGGACCAACCAAATGCTGCTGGCTTATATAATCTTCTAGTTTTTGCGGACGAATGCGCTCTGCTAACGGTGCTTCCATTTTACAAAATTACTGTTTTTAGATTTAGATTTTATCTATTGAAAGTTAAAACAATTGAAGCTTAGCTAGGATTGTTATGATCTGAGACATTTTTTGAGTTTGCAACTATGACAAAATATCAGGAAAATATTTTTGGATAGTTTTTTGAGTCCTTAAAACTGTAACTTGTAATAATATGAACGATACTAATTTTAAATTTTCAAATTCGGTTATAGGGCTACCTCTTTTTTTTGTCCTTTTATTGTGGATTATCTATTGGTTACAAATTCGGTTTGATTTTGATTTTTATCAATATGGAATATACCCGCGGGATTTAACAGGATTGAGAGGAGTTTTGTTTAGCCCTTTTATTCACGAAAATTTAGAACATCTTTATAATAATAGTATTCCGCTTGTGATATTATTGGCGGCAATTCAGTTTTTCTATCCTAAACAAACTTTTGGTGTAATAAATTATGGAATTCTATTATCAGGATTGATTACATGGATTATTGGTCGGGAAAATTATCATATTGGAGCCAGCGGACTTATTTATGTTTTAGTGAGTTTTATTTTCTTCAAAGGAATTCAAACACAATACTACAGATTAGTAGCTTTGTCATTAACGGTAATTTTGATTTATGGTGGAATGATATGGTACGTTTTTCCGGATGTTGATCAGTCAATTTCTTGGGAAGGACATTTGGCAGGTCTTATTACTGGTTTTGTTTTGACTTTTTTTTACAGAACACCAGAATATACAAAACCTATAGTATATGATTGGCAGAGGCCGGATTTTGATCCAACTACCGATCCTTTCATGAGGCATTTTGACGAGAATGGAAACTTCATAAATATTTCAAGAGAAGAAGAGGAAGACCAGTATTTTTCTTCCAGTCATCCTGTTAATTATATTATCACTGGAAAGATAGAATCTCAAGGGGAAATTTAGTTTGATTTTTTTTGAGATTAAATGAGTAAATTTGTTGATGTAATAAATTAATTTCTAGTGTTATGCGTAGAATATGGATGTTGTTTTTGTTGTTGAGTTTTGTTTTTAACAATAATGCTAATGCTCAGTGTGAAATTAAAAACAGGGTAATGGCAGATGGAAGTATGATGTATTATTTTGAGCCGGCTGCTTTTTATACTACTAAATCGAAATCTTTAAAAATTAATATTGTTACTGACAAAGAGCATTATTTTGTTGCGTTGCAACCAACACCATTTCCTGATAAAAAAACGGGAAAAAAGATAAAAGACGATTTGATCATTCATCTTGCAGATAACAATACTTATAAACTTACACATTACGATACCCAATACCGAAGAAATGATTCAATTATGCAGGTTCTCTATTTGATTGATGATAAAGATATAAATGCTTTTTCAAGCTATGAAGCAGTGACAGCCGAGATTAATATGCAAGGTACCGAGTTTGTGAGAAGTTATAATTTTAAACTTCACAAAAATGCCATAAAGGAACAGCTAATTTGTTTTTTGAAAGAAGAAGAGAAGTAAGCTATTCTTCGTCTTTTATTTCATGATTGTGCTTGCTATTGATTTTCTTCTTAAGGTTTTCGAGGAGATTGTTGAAACTAACAGTCAGAGAAGCAGCGTTTGTAATTTGATTTCCGTTATTTCGGGGTAAAAATTCGTTGCAATACGTGAGTTCAAGCTGAATATCATCTGAGAATAAATATCCGGCACCTATATTAAATCTATTACGGTCAAAAAAACTTTCTCCTGTTACTTTTGCACCGGATTTCAAATAGATCTCATCTGAAGCTACAGCATAAATTACACCCGCTCTTAAGATTTTACTATTAATTGGTTGCAGATATTTAATTTGTTGTCTATATCGAAATACGTTTTCATAATCATCATCCTGATTTCTCATATGACGAAATTCCATTCTCATTCTCGTGCTTAGGGTATAACCGGTTTTATGGAAATAATAAATTCCCTGAAGTGCAAATCTCCATTCTGGTGATTCAAATTGTCCTATTTCCGGAACATCTTTATTATTAAAGTAGGCTATAAAAGAAGAAAACTTCCATCTGGGAGAAAAGTAATAATGTCCCCAGCCTCTAAAAGATCTTTGGATAGTATTGTCAAACATATTAGAAGAAGATTCAGTACTGCTGTAGGTTGCTCCTAAATCTATTTCAGTTGCCCATTTCTCACTTAAAGTTCGACTAAACTGAATCTCATTCCAAAATTGACTATAAGTAGAATTTTGTCCGTAGCTGTTTGTAATTATTAAAATTACAAACAGGCATCGAACTATGTTAATTGTTTTTGTCGGATTAGATTTTGAAAGCATTAATTAAAGTTTTTAATTATTCATTCTAATCTTAATTCTCAATGTTGTTTAACTTCTTTGACGAACAGTTTCGTATAAAAATGCACCGCAGGCAACAGAAACATTTAGAGATCCTATAGAACCAAACATTGGCAGTTTTGCTTTTTCGTCAACTATCTTCAGTACAGAAGGATTTATTCCTCGATCTTCTGATCCCATAATAATCGCAACTGGATCAGCTAGCGAAACATCGTAAATATTCTGATCTGTTTTTTCAGTCGCTGCTACGGTTTTAATACCGGAACCTTGTAAATAGAAAATAGCATCTTTAATATGTTCCACTTTACAGATTGGTACATTAAAGACAGCTCCTGCTGATGTTTTAACAGTATCTCCGTTTACAGGTGCCGAACCTGCTTTTTGAATAATAATTCCGTTTACTCCTGTACACTCTGCAGTTCTGATAATTGCACCAAAATTTCTGGCATCAGAAATCTGATCTAATATTAAAAATAAAGGTTTTTTGCCAGATTCAATAGTTGATTCTACGAGATGTTCCAAATCAATAAAACCAATAGGAGAGATGGTTGCTACAGCACCTTGATGATTATTTGGAGTAAGACGGTTTAATTTTTCTACAGGAACATAAGAGAAGTTGATGTTGGCACGTTTCATTACCTTCATTAAGTCTTTCATTAGTTCTCCTGAAATCTCTTTCTGAATAAAGACTTTGTCTACTTCTTTTCCTGCCTGAATTGCTTCTATAATGGCTCTAATGCCAAATATTTGATGTTCTTTTTCCATTGGACAAATATAGGTAATATGTTTCTATAAAAAAACCGCTCTGAATTAACAGAGCGGTTCATTATTTAAGATACTTGAATTTTAATTCTAGTATTCGTCTTCGAAGAATCCAGTTCTTTTGTGACCTACATAAAGAATATCATAACCAGCAGCATCATAATCATAATGAGCTCTGAATGAGATTTTATCTACTTTATGACCACCTTTAGAAACACCAGCTCCTTTTTCGATTTTTCCATCAGTAATTGTTACTTTAGAACCATCAAGGATGTTTTCAGCTGAAGTAGCTTTAAATGTTCCAGTTTTAGTATCAACCTCTACCTTACATTTGATTACATAACCATTTTCATGATCATCAATCCACATAGTGTTGTTGTTTGCTGCGGTATTATATGTTGAGTGTAAAGCATTTTGAACAAGTACATGACCGTCACTATCTGTTAAAGTTATGAACCAGTCACCTGCCATTGATTCCACAGATGTTCCTCCCGGATCTGTGTCACCAACTTCATCGCAAGATACAAATGCCGTAAGTACAAACATTACTGCAAGTACACGAGTTATATTTAGTTTTAATTTTTTCATTTTAATAATTTTTAATTAACGTTTAAATATTCTATCAGCTGTACCAAAGAATGAAGAAGCAATGATAGACCATTTCCAGTTGTTTTTATCAGTAATCGTCCCATTATTACTTTCTGCAGTAATACCTGTTTCAGAAGTGTTTTCTTGGTAAGGAGCGTACACTTGTTTGTCATCAATGTTATAGAATGTCAAAGTTATGTTGTTCGGATCTCCTGCAGTATATCCAGTTGCATTGTCGCAAGTGTATTTTCTGTCTCCAAGTTTTGTTACAGTATTTGGGTTACCATTTCTAAAAAAGGTGCCAGATAAATCAATTGTACTAGGTTGATCACTTAAAATGATTACTGTACGAGTTAAAGATGCTGGAAAGCCATCGCTATTTGTAGCTGAATATCTAATTTTGTAAACACCAGGTTTGCTTGTGTCAACTGTTCCATCAAGTTTCACCTCAAGAGCTACTCCATCTGCATCAGCTTCTACTCCGGCTTCAGTATATGTTTGTCCTTTTGTAAGAACAACAACTGCGTCTCCATTCATATGCAAGTTAGCATAAGCAGTAACTTTTGAAACATTGTCGGTAGAATCTCCGTCACATGATGTTAACAAAAGTCCTGAAACTATCATTAGGGATAAAAATATTTTTTTCATTGTTTAAGTTTTTTAGTTAACATCCCACCACACAGGAGTTGTTATTTTAGAAAGTGCTGGTGCGTTTGGATTTCTTGTTTTTACTGTGTTAGGTAAAACAAGTCTTCTAGGGAAAACGTTACTTGTAACATTCTCAACAGACATTGCCAATTGTCCAGGGATGTAGTTTTCATCTGTCTGAGGTAAAGCTGATTCTTTTGGGAAACCAGTTCTATTTTGCTCTAAGAAAGATTCATATCCATTTCCAGGGAAACTTGCAATCCATTTTTGAGTGATAATTGCTTCAATTTGAGCTGTAGTTCCTGTTGTTGGGAATGCATATTTTCCTCCGGCAGCTAATAAAGCAGAAGGGCTTCCAACTGGACCAGTAATTGGAGCTACAGATGTAGTGTTGTCATATTTCTTGAAATTTGCAGCGACACCTAAATCGTATTTATCTTTAGCGCCTGCTCCTCCATAATATCTAACAAGAGCTTCTGCTTGTAAGAAATAGCTCTCTTCTGCACTCATGAAGTATAAAGGAGTTTTTGCATATAGAGTTACTGTGGCAAGTCCAGTAGCCCCATTTTCGAAATCACCTTGATTATTAGCTGTTCCTGCTCCATAATATTTGCTCAAACGAGGGTCAGCATTTGATTGTAAGTAAAGGTATAAAGTTTTACTAGCTTTAAGGTTAAGTGTTGTATTTAACTGTCTTCTGTCGGTTTCATACAATGGGTTACTTCTGTCAGCAGCATCTTCGAATTGATTCATTCCAGCATCTACATCTAAGAATTGTGCGCCAGAATCAATTAAAGTTTTGATTCCTGATTCAGCTAACGTAGGATTTACCTGCGTTAATCTCATATGTAATTTTAACAATAAAGTGTTACCAAATTTTGTCCAGTTAGACATTGTACCATTAAAGATAAAATCATCTTTTCCCGGTGCAGCTCCAACAGAAGAACTTAGGTCTTTAGATAAAGCTAATTTTAAATCAGCAATCATTAAATCGTAAGTTTCTTTACCTGTATTGAATTTAGGTTGTAAGAAATTCGCATTATTTGCTTCTGAATATGGAATTGCATCGTACAAATCTGTTAAAACTTGTGAAGCTTCAACTTCAAGAACAGTAGCAATTAAGTAATAGTTCCAGTTTCCTTCAGCTTCTGCTTGTTTTTTTACAACTCTAATATCGTTTAAAGCATCGTACATTGCAGTCCAGGCAGTTTGGAAATCATTTGTTCCAATACTGTACTGGTCGATATTTTTATATTGATTTGAAGTAGTGTTTTGTGTCCAGAATTGAGACCAAAAACCTCCAATAAGAGCATAATATGATCCTTGTGCACCAGCAAGACCAGCAATACCTGCAGGTAAAATAGTGCTATTAGCTTGTCCAGGAGGCAAAGCATCCGGGTCTCTATTAATGTCAAATGTTTCATCACATGACACTAATAAGAAAAGTGCTGTTATTAATGTTGCTATTTTTTTCATTTTCTATGAATTATATTTTTAGAATGATAATTTTAAAACTCCACCTACTGATCTTTGTGAAGGGTTAGCTCCAAACTCTCCAAATTCAGAAAGTACGCCAGTTCCGTAAGTTCCTACTTCAGGGTCAACATATGGATTTTCTCCAGGAGTCCACATGAAAAGGTTTCTTCCATAAATACCTACAGTGATTTTGTTTAATCCCATGTTTTTAGTAATTGTGCTAGGGAAATCATAATTTAAATTAATCTCTCTTAATCTCACAAAAGTTTTATCAATTACATGTGTTCTTTCAATACCAGGGTTGTTACCTGTGTTGAAGAAATTTGTATAAGTACTATATGTAAGAGGTGTAGTATTTTCTGTATATGTAACTGCATTTGTTACAGGATCAATGTTCTCATTTACTGAATTAGGAACGATAAATGGATTTCTGTCGTTGTAAGTAGTTTCTATACCATTTCCTACGAAATGAGAAAGTCTTTTAGTGTAAGAGTAGAAATCTCCTCCTTGTTTCCAGTCTAATGAGAATGCTAAATTAAAGTTTTTGTATTTGAAAGAGTTTTGTAATCCCATAACAAAATCACGTTGTGCGTTTCCAATTTTTTGGATATCATCACTTACTTCATACATTCCAGTAGATGCATTTACAATATATTGACCTGCAGCATTTGTTTTAGGAACTTGTGAATAGAAACTACCGATTGGATCACCTTTAGTTGCTCTCATAGTCACACCATAAGCAGGAAGTAAATCAATATAATTGCCACCTGTGTTTAATTCCGTTACTTCGTTTAAGTTTTTAGTGAAGGTGTAAGTTATGTTCCAAGTAAAATCCTGGTTTTTAATTGGGCTACCAGAAAGAGAAAGTTCGATACCTTTGTTCACAACGTCTCCAGCGTTGATAGCTTTGATAGTATAACCTGTTGATGGATCTAAAGGTAGATCTACAATAAGGTCCGAAGTCGTTTTGTGATACAATGCGATATCATAGCTAATTCTGTTTTTGAAGAAAGATCCTTCAGCTCCAACTTCATATTCAACTGTACTTTCAGGTTTTAATTCTGGGTTACCAAGTCTTCCTGATGCTTCAAAGAAACTTACTCCTCCAAGTGGAGATGCAATTATACCAAAGTTAGCATTAGCAGAACCAGAGATATATGAGTCTTCTGTTGTGTATACCCTTGTATCATTTGCAATTTTTGAAGCAGCAGCTCTTAATTTAAGGAAAGTATTTCCGTTGTCAATAGCAATTGCACCTAATGATAAAGATGGGTAAAAATATGAGTTGTTACCTATTGGTAATGTTGAAGTTACATCTTGTCTAGCTGTAGCTGTAGCAAAATATCTGTTTTTAAATGCAAACTCAGCAGAAGCGTAAACAGCTCCTGTTTTTCTTAGACTGTTTGATTGTTCAATTACTGGTCTTACAGCTGAGTTTGAAAGCTCATAAAATCCTGGAAGACCTAAATTAGTGATAGAGTTTTTCAATATGTCAGACTCTCTTTTATTGTAGTTAAGACCTCCTAAAAGATTTAATGTCCAGTCTTCGCCTAAGTTTGTGTTGTAGTTAATGTTGAAGAAAGTATCAAACTCGCTGAATTCTGATCTTGATTCTGTAACTCCTCCTACTACTGGATTAGCTCCTGCAATTGCTTGAGGTGTTCCGTCTGCATAATTAACTATTGCACCGTAACTCTTAAGTCTTTCTGTTCTAACGTTACCACCAATTTGCCATGTAGCTGTAATCTTGTCAGTTATTTTGTAGCTTAAATTAACATTTCCAAAAAGGTTATGTCCATACACTTTAGTGCTGTTCTCGTTAATTGAGAAATATGGGTTTGCAGCATAAGGAGTAAAATAGTAATCAGGAGTATTAAAAACGTTGTTTTTATAATCTCTTAAGTCTACTATACTTACGTCTCTTGGGATTTGTAATAAATCTTGTTGTAATGTAGAACCTTGTCCTGCATCATCACCCTGACCTGTGTTAACTACACTTTGGTCTTTGTAGATATAATTAAGAGAAGTTCTTAATGTGAATTTTTTTCCTTTTAATCCACCATTAAATCCTAATGATTGTTTTCTGTATAAATCTGCATCAGTTGGTACAACACCATCACTGTTTACATTTGAGAAAACTAAAGAGAAATCAGATGTGTCTCCACCACCGCTAAGAGTTGCAGATTGTGTAGCTAATGTACCTGTGTTGTAAAAGTCTCTTACGTTATTTTTTAAACCAACATAAGGTTTGATTTGCTGAGTATTGTTGTAAACTGTTCCCCATGGTCTTACTTCTCCGTTAAAAGCAGGTCCCCAAGAACCATTTTCGTTACTGTAAGTATTTGCTCCTGAGAATCCTAGTCCATTCCAACCTTGACCAAATTGATTTTGCAAGTGTGGAACTCTTGCTACTTCGCTAAATTCAGTTGAAGCTAGCAAATCAACTTTGATACCACTGTTTGATTTTCCTTTTTTAGTAGTAATGATGATTACACCACCTCCAGCTCTTGAACCATACAATGCAGATGCAGCTGCTCCTTTAAGAACAGTCATGCTCTCAATGTTATTTGGGTCAATATCACTGATCCCGTTACCAGTATCATATGATCTTGTTGAAGTAGCAACTCCGTTATTTCCAGTACCAGTTGCGGTATTGTTAATAGGTGTTCCATCAACAACATAAAGTGGGCCATTGCTGTTCGTGATACTGTTTAAACCACGAATAACTACTTTAGTTGCAGCCCCTGGTTGAGAAGGTGCAGTAATGTCAACCCCTGCAATTTTACCAGAAAGAGTTTCAAATGGGTTAGTATTAACTACTTGTGTAAGCGCATCCGCTTTTAAAGTTGTAGTAGCGTATCCAAGAGATTTTTTCTCTCTTTTGATACCAAAAGCAGTTACAACTACGCCTTCAAGTTCCTGAGCTCCTGCATCCGCCATTTTAACGTTTACAGTAGATGAACTTGCAGCCACTTCCTGAGTTTTCATCCCAATGTAGCTAAATACCAAAATTTGGCTTGGTGATACTTTGATCGAAAATTTACCATCAAAGTCAGTTTGTGTTCCCGTTTTAGTCCCTTTAACTAATACACTAACACCCGGTAAAGGCATTCCTGCATTGTCAGAAACTGTCCCAGTAACAGCTCTTTCTTGCGCAAATGATAATTGCGCAACTAGTACTAGTAAAAGTACTAAGAATCCATTGAACTTTAGTTTCATTTTTAAATATTTTGAATTAGTATCGCAAAACTCTTAATAATTTGTTAACTTTCCTAATAAAAAAAATATTTTTTTCGTTAAAGATCAAAATTTAACATTATAACATATGTTTATGATAGTGTTATATAATTGCAAATCTGAAGTTTTTTCTCCTCCGTTTGTAAGGTTTATTTTTAATAAGCCACTGGTCGTTTGAATTGTTGTTCCAATTCCAATTCCTATTAATTTTCTTATTTGATTTTTATTCGAAACACTTGTCAGGTCTTGATATATTGCATAATCGATTATTGAATTCAGATAAAGGCTTTTTGAAGCCAGATAACGGTATTCTGTAAGAATCATTGAAGTGAAGTTCGCTTGCAGGCTGTTTTCTAAAAAACCTCTGATTGAATTCATTCCTCCAAAACGGAATAATTCGTTTGAAATGTAGTTCTGACTCTTTAAGATATAATTTTGTGAATTTATGTTAATGAAATTCTTAGGGTTTAACTCAAAATTATATTTGAGATTAATGTTTGCAAATAGTTGGTTGCTTGTTCCGGCAGTTTGTGGGTTGTCATTAGTTGTGCGTTTTCCAAAACCTAAAGACGTAAATAAATAAGCTTTATTGAGGAATATTGGGTTCTGATAATCTGCTTTTTGATAATCAAATGATGTTGTTAAATATGAATTGTTGAAATCGCTAATTAAAGAACTGTTTGTGTTTTGAATATCGCTTGATTCTGTAGATTGGTATCCAATGTAAAGTTTGGAATTGTAATTTAGATAGTAGCCTAAGTTAATATCGGTTTTGGTATTTTGAAAAGTACTGTCTTGTTTGAAGATGTTTAATTGAGCTTTTATGCCGATAGGAGATTGGAAAATGTATGGGATTTCAATTTTAGTGTTAAATGTTTTTTGTTGGTTGCCATCGCTTTTCCAATAAAGTGAAAATTTTTCTCCAGCCCGTAGTGTGTTTATTAGTGAAATGTCTAGATATCCATTTAAAACAAGTTTTTTGTTTTCGTCATTCGAAAATCCGATATATCCATCGAAAGTGTTTGCTTTTCTTTTTTCTATATAAGTGTAGATTTTCGTGGAGTCTTTTGTGAATAATATTTCAGGATATTTAGTTTGAGAAATAAATTCAAAACTATTAAGATCTGTATATATGTTTTTGATCATTTCCTGATTGAATGTTTTATTTAAGTATTTTTTGTTTAGTTGTTTTAATGCTCCTTTAGGAAAGTATTCTTTAGAGTCAGTATTTGTATAATTTAGAATAATGGAATTTAAGTTTCTTTTTTTTTCGGAATCAAGATTTAAATCGGCATAAATTATCGAATTTTTTTTGGTGATGTTTTTCAATTTTAGTTTCGTGAATGCAAAACCGGCTTTTTCTTTGTTTGAAATTTCCTGATTAAGAAAGTTTTCTAATTGAGGATAAGGAATAAACACACTGTCTTTGGTTGTTGTTTTGTCTGTGTAAAATGAATTATTTATACCTATATATATATGTACTTGTTTGATCTTGTTTTTTAAGTTGATTATTATGGTAAAAGTGCTGTCGTTTGTCTTTTTGTTTTCTAGTATTTCAGCATCTATGTAACCTTGTTTTGTTAATTGGTTTGATGTTTTTGTTATTTCATCAAATAGAGATTTTACATTAAAATGCTTTTTGTTATATGGAAGAGAGTCAATAGCTTGAGTTTGGGTTTTGTTAATTCCTGTTATATTAAGGTAGAAAGACTGGGCAAAACATCCTGAAGTAATTAAGAAAATGAATATGTTTAGTAATTGTTTCAAAAGCAATTGGTTTGTTAGTTAAATGTAAAGCAAATATCTAATGTTTCTCTGTGAAATCATAGATATAAATAATGTTGTTGAAAATTAATGATTTAACGTTTGTATAGTGAAAAATATTTTATACATTTGCAACCCCGTAAAAAGCGGGAATTTAATAAACATAATAATTTTTAGTATTAATTATGCCAACAATTCAACAATTAGTAAGAACAGGAAGAACTCAGATCACTAAGAAGAGTAAATCGGTTGCTTTAGATTCTTGTCCTCAAAGAAGAGGGGTTTGTACGCGTGTTTACACTACTACACCAAAAAAACCAAACTCTGCAATGCGTAAAGTTGCGCGTGTGCGTTTGACAAATGGTAATGAGGTGAATGCTTACATCCCGGGAGAAGGACACAATCTACAAGAGCACTCGATAGTATTAGTGCGAGGTGGAAGGGTAAAAGATTTACCAGGTGTTAGATATCATATCGTTCGTGGAGCTCTTGATACGTCAGGTGTTGCAGGAAGAACGCAAAGAAGATCTAAGTACGGTGCTAAACGCCCAAAAGAAGCAAAAAAGTAATTTAAAAACTTTTAAGAAAAAGACATGAGAAAAAGAGCGGCAAAGAAAAGACCACTTTTACCGGATCCAAGGTTTAATGACCAATTAGTAACACGTTTCGTGAATAACTTAATGTGGGATGGTAAGAAATCTACAGCTTTTAAAGTATTTTATGATGCTATTGATATCATTGAGACTAAAAAGCAAAATGATGAGAAAACTTCATTAGAGATCTGGAAAGATGCTTTAACAAACGTTATGCCTCACGTAGAAGTACGTAGCCGTAGAGTTGGTGGAGCTACATTCCAAATCCCAATGCAAATTCGTCCAGACAGAAAAATTTCTATGGCAATGAAGTGGTTGATACTTTATTCAAGAAGAAGAAATGAAAAATCTATGGCGCAACGTTTAGCGTCAGAGTGTTTAGCTGCTGCTAAAGAAGAAGGTGCTGCGGTTAAGAAAAGAATGGATACTCACAAAATGGCAGAAGCTAATAAAGCATTCTCTCACTTTAGATTTTAATTCGTAAGAAATGGCTAGAGATTTAAAATATACAAGAAATATCGGGATCGCTGCTCACATTGATGCTGGTAAAACAACAACTACTGAGCGTATTCTTTTTTATACTGGAAAATCACACAAAATTGGTGAGGTGCATGATGGTGCTGCAACAATGGACTGGATGGCACAAGAGCAGGAAAGAGGTATTACAATTACATCTGCTGCTACAACTTGTACTTGGAATTTTCCAACTGAGCAAGGTAAAGTTCTTCCGGAATCATTACCTTACCACTTTAATATTATTGATACTCCTGGACACGTTGACTTTACTGTAGAGGTAAACCGTTCTTTACGTGTACTTGATGGTTTGGTTTTCTTGTTTAGTGCTGTTGATGGTGTTGAGCCTCAGTCAGAAACTAACTGGAGACTTGCTGATCAATATAGAGTTCCTCGTATGGGATTCGTAAACAAAATGGACCGTCAAGGTGCTAACTTTTTAGCTGTATGCGGACAGGTTAAAGATATGTTGAAATCGAATGCGGTTGCAATTACTTTGCCTATTGGTGATGAAGCAGATTTTAAAGGTATTGTTGACTTGGTAAAAAATCAAGCTATTGTATGGCATGATGAAACTCAGGGAGCTACTTTTGATATCGTTGACATCCCGGCTGATATGGTTGATGATGTAAAACACTACCGTTCTATCCTTATCGAAGAGATTGCAACTTATGATGAGAATCTTTTAGATAAATACATGGAAGATGAAAACTCTATTACAGAGGATGAAATCAACAATGCGTTAAGAGCGGCTACTATTGATATGGCAATCATTCCTATGCTTGCTGGTTCTTCTTTCAAAAACAAAGGAGTTCAATTCATGTTAGATGCTGTTTGTAAATATTTACCATCTCCATTAGATAAAGAAGGTATCGAGGGAATTCACCCTGATGATGCTGAATTATTAGAAGAAGATCAAACTAAAATCTTACGTCGCCCAGATGTAAAAGAGCCATTCGCTGCTTTAGCATTTAAAATTGCTACTGATCCATTCGTAGGTCGTTTAGCTTTCTTCCGTGCTTATTCTGGACGTTTAGATGCTGGTTCGTATGTTTTAAATACTCGTTCTGGTAATAAAGAGAGAATTTCTCGTATTTACCAAATGCATGCTAATAAGCAAAATCCAATCGAATATATTGAGGCTGGAGATATTGGTGCTGCTGTAGGATTTAAAGATATCAAAACTGGGGATACACTTTGTGATGAAAAGAATCCAATTATCTTGGAATCTATGAAATTCCCAGAGCCAGTAATTGGTATTGCTATCGAGCCTAAAACTAAAGCTGACGTTGATAAAATGGGTATGGCATTAGCTAAATTAGCTGAAGAAGATCCAACATTTACTGTAAGAACTGATGAGGCTTCAGGTCAAACTATTATTTCTGGTATGGGTGAGCTTCACTTAGATATCTTAGTTGATCGTATGAAACGTGAGTTTAAAGTAGAAGTTAATCAAGGTGAGCCACAAGTAGAGTATAAAGAGGCGTTTACTAAATCTGCTCAGCATAGAGAAACTTACAAGAAACAATCTGGAGGTCGTGGTAAATTCGGTGATATCGTATTTAGAATCGAGCCTGCTGATGAAGTTGATGGTAAAGTTCCGGTTGGATTACAGTTCGTAAATGAGGTAAAAGGTGGTAACGTTCCTAAAGAATATATCCCTGCTGTTGAAAAAGGTTTCCGTGAGGCTATGAAAACAGGTCCGTTAGCTGGATATGCTGTTGATAGTTTAAAAGTAACTTTATTGGATGGATCTTTCCACCCTGTGGATTCTGATGCTCTTTCTTTTGAATTAGCTGCTAGAATGGGTTATAAAGAGTCTGGACGTGCTGCTGGAGCTGTTATTCTTGAGCCAATCATGAAAATCGAAGTTATTACTCCGGAAGAAAACATGGGTGATATCGTAGGTGACTTGAACCGTCGTAGAGGTCAGGTTAATGACATGGGTGATAGAAATGGTGCTAAGACTATCAAAGCTGATGTGCCTTTATCAGAAATGTTTGGTTATGTAACAACATTAAGAACATTATCTTCTGGTAGAGCTACTTCAACAATGGAGTTCTCTCACTATGCAGAAACACCTTCTAATATTTCAGAAGAGGTAATCAAAAAAGCAAAAGGTAACGCTTAATTTTAAGAAAATGAGTCAAAAAATCAGAATAAAACTAAAATCTTACGATCACATGTTGGTGGATAAATCTGCTGAAAAGATCGTGAAAACAGTAAAAACTACTGGAGCAGTTGTAACAGGTCCTATTCCGTTGCCAACTCACAAAAAACTTTTCACTGTATTACGTTCTCCGCACGTTAACAAAAAAGCGAGAGAGCAATTTGAAGTAATGTCATACAAGAGATTGATTGATATTTATTCATCTTCATCTAAAACTATTGATGCTTTAATGAAACTTGAATTGCCAAGTGGAGTAGAAGTAGAGATAAAAGTATAATTTTTTATATTTTTTTTATATAAAAAGCGAGGCAAAAATGTCTCGCTTTTTTTGTTTTTTAAATATGATTTTGTTTGTGATTTTTTTTAGTATTCTGTGGTTTTGTGGTTCTTTGTTTTTTGTGTAAACTCCTTTATTTTAGGGCGATGAGAGGTTTTTTTGTTTAGATTTTATTAATTAATTGTTAAGTGTGAATTGTTTAAAAATTGAAAAAAAAGTTTTGGATTTAAAGATTGTAAAAGCTGTTTTTGGTGTTATTTTGAAGCTTGGATTTTGATAATGAGCGATTTAATTTTTATAACCGTTTGGTTTATTCGATTTTAATATCTACTTTTGCACTCCCTGTTTGGAAATTTCTGTTATTTTCAAATTGAAGGGAATTTTAGTAATTAATAATTAATATTTATGTCTGGGTTAATTGGTAAGAAAATCGGCATGACTAGTATCTTTGATGAAAACGGGAAAAATATTCCTTGTACAGTAATCGAAGCTGGACCATGCGTTGTTACCCAAGTCAGAACCAACGAGGTTGACGGGTATGAAGCGTTGCAACTTGGTTTCGATGACAAAAACGAGAAACATTCTACTAAAGCGGCTTTAGGTCACTTTAAAAAAGCTGGAACTGTTGCTAAGAAAAAAGTCGTTGAATTCCAAGATTTTGCAACTGAACAAAAATTAGGAGATCTTATTGATGTTTCTATTTTTGAAGAAGGAGAATTTGTAGATGTACAAGGTGTGTCTAAAGGTAAAGGTTTCCAGGGTGTTGTTAAGCGTCACGGTTTTGGTGGTGTTGGACAGGCTACTCATGGTCAACACAACCGTTTAAGAGCGCCAGGTTCTGTAGGAGCTTCTTCTTACCCATCTAGAGTATTCAAAGGAATGCGTATGGCTGGAAGAATGGGAGGAGAAAATGTAAAAGTTCAAAACCTTAGAGTTTTAAAAGTAGTTGCTGAAAAGAACTTACTTGTTGTTAAAGGATGTGTTCCTGGGCATAAAAACTCTTATGTAATCATTCAGAAGTAATGGAAGTAAAAGTATTAGATTTCAACGGAAAAGATACTGGAAGAAAAGTTCAACTTTCTGATTCAGTATTCGCAATTGAACCAAACAATCACGCAGTATATCTTGATGTTAAGCAATATCTTGCTAATCAAAGACAAGGTACTCATAAAGCTAAAGAAAGAGCTGAAGTAACTGGAAGTACTCGTAAGATTAAAAAGCAAAAAGGAACTGGTACTGCTCGTGCAGGAAGTGTAAAGAATCCTTTGTTTAAAGGTGGTGGAACAGTTTTCGGACCAAGACCAAGAAGTTATTCATTTAAATTGAATAAAAGCTTAAAGAGATTAGCTAGAAAATCAGCTTTCTCAATCAAAGCAAAAGAGTCAAATATTGTGGTTGTAGAAGACTTTAATTTTGAAGCGCCAAACACTAAAAATTTCATTAACGTTTTGAAAGCTTTAGGGTTAGAAAATAAAAAATCTCTATTCGTGTTGGGTGAGTCAAATAAAAACGTATATTTGTCGTCACGCAATTTAAAGGCTTCAAGCGTCGTAACTAGCTCTGAATTAAGCACTTACGCAATATTAAACGCTAATAATTTAGTGCTTTTGGAAGGTTCTTTAGAGTTAATTGAAGAAAATTTAAGTAAATAATAGGAAGATGAGCATTATTATTAGACCTATAGTAACGGAAAAAGTAACCAAAGAAAGTGAAGTTCTAAACCGCTTCGGATTCGTTGTTGACAAAAAAGCAAACAAAGTTCAAATTAAGAAAGCTGTTGAAGCTGCTTATGGAGTAACTATCGTTTCTGTTAACACAATGAATGTGAGACCGGATAGATCTACTAAATACACTAAAAGTGGTTTAATCAGTGGAAAGACAAATGCTATTAAAAAAGCAATTGTACAAGTACAAGAAGGAGAAACAATTGATTTTTACAACAATATCTAAGATAGAAAAATGTCAGTAAGAAAATTAAAACCTATTACCCCGGGTCAGCGATTTAGAGTTGTGAATGGTTATGACGCTATTACAACTGATAAGCCGGAACGCTCTTTGATAGCGCCGATAAAAAACTCAGGAGGTAGAAATAGTCAAGGAAAGATGACCATGCGTTATACGGGTGGTGGTCACAAGCAGAGATATCGTATCATTGATTTCAAAAGAACTAAAGATGGAATTCCAGCTACAGTGAAATCAATCGAATACGATCCAAATCGTACTGCATTTATCGCTTTATTAGCTTATGCTGATGGAGAGAAAACTTATATTATCGCTCAAAACGGATTGAAAGTTGGTCAGAAATTAGTTTCAGGACCAGAATCTCAACCGGAGATTGGTAATACTTTACCTTTAAGCAGAATTCCTCTTGGAACTGTTATATCTTGTATTGAGTTGCGTCCAGGGCAAGGAGCGGTTATTGCTCGTTCAGCTGGAACTTTTGCTCAGTTAATGGCAAGAGACGGGAAATATGCGACAATTAAAATGCCATCTGGTGAGACAAGATTGATCTTGTTAACATGTTCGGCTACAATTGGAGCTGTTTCTAACTCTGACCACCAATTAGTTGTATCTGGAAAAGCAGGTAGAACAAGATGGTTAGGAAGAAGACCTAGAACTAGACCAGTAGCGATGAACCCAGTTGATCACCCTATGGGAGGTGGTGAAGGACGTTCTTCTGGAGGGCACCCACGTTCAAGAAACGGATTGCCAGCTAAAGGTTACAGAACTCGTTCTAAGAAAAACCCGAGTAACAAGTATATCGTAGAACGTAGAAAGAAATAATAAGATATGGCACGTTCATTAAAAAAAGGACCTTTCGTTCATTATAAATTAGACAAGAAAGTTCAAGAAAACGTAGAAAGTGGTAAAAATGCAGTTGTTAAGACTTGGTCTAGAGCTTCAATGATTACTCCAGATTTCGTTGGACAAACTATCGCAGTTCATAACGGTCGTCAATTTGTACCAGTTTACGTAACAGAAAACATGGTAGGTCACAAATTAGGAGAGTTTTCACCAACTAGATCTTTTAGAGGTCATGCTGGAGCAAAAAATAAAGGTAAAAAATAAAAGAAGCAATGGGAGTTCGTAAAAGAGAAACAGCAGATGCGAGAAAAGAGGCTAATAAGTCTATCGCTTTCGCAAAATTGAATAACTGCCCTACTTCACCTAGAAAAATGCGCTTAGTAGCGGACTTGGTAAGAGGTCAGAAGGTAGAAAGAGCACTTAACATTTTAAGATTCAGTTCTAAAGAAGCTTCAAGAAAATTAGAAAAACTATTATTATCTGCAATCAATAACTGGGAGCAAAAAAATAGTGAAGGTAATTTAGAAGAAGCTGGATTATTTGTTAAAGAGATCAGAGTAGATGGTGGAATGATGTTAAAAAGACTTCGTCCAGCTCCTCAAGGTCGTGCACACAGAATAAGAAAACGTTCTAATCACGTAACAATCGTGCTTGGAGCTATCAATAACACACAAAGCAATTCTTAAGCAGCATGGGACAAAAGACAAATCCAATTGGAAATAGACTTGGTATCATCAGAGGATGGGACTCAAACTGGTATGGTGGAAATGATTACGGCGATAAATTAGCTGAAGATCACAAAATCAGAAAGTATATCCACGCTCGTTTATCAAAAGCTAGTGTATCTAAAGTAATCATCGAGAGAACTTTGAAGCTTGTAACCGTTACTATCACTACTGCTAGACCTGGTATTATTATCGGAAAAGGTGGGCAAGAGGTAGACAAGTTGAAAGAAGAACTTAAGAAAGTTACTGACAAAGAGGTTCAAATCAACATCTTTGAAATTAAAAGACCTGAGTTAGATGCTTATCTTGTGGCTACAAGCATCGCTCGTCAAATCGAAAGCCGTATTTCTTACAGACGTGCAATCAAAATGGCTATTGCTGCTTCTATGCGTATGAACGCTGAAGGTATCAAAGTTTTGATTTCTGGTCGTTTGAATGGAGCTGAGATGGCGCGTTCAGAAGGTTTCAAAGAAGGTAGAATTCCTCTATCAACTTTCAGAGCTGACATTGATTATGCTCTTGCTGAGGCTCATACTACTTACGGTAGAATGGGTATTAAAGTATGGATCATGAAAGGTGAAGTTTACGGTAAGAGAGAACTTTCTCCACTTGCTGGAATGGACAAAAAACAATCTGGTACAGGTGGTGGAAAAGGTGGAGATGCTCCTAGAGGCAAATCTAACTTTAACAAAGGTGGAAAACCAGACGCTCGTAAAAGAAAGTAAATTTTTAAACTAAAGAAAAATGTTACAGCCTAAAAGAACAAAATACCGTAAGGTACAAAAAGGTAGAATGAAGGGTAACTCTCAAAGAGGGCACGAACTTTCAAATGGAATGTTTGGTATTAAATCTGTGCATGAAGATGGAATGTTCTTAACATCTCGTCAAATCGAGGCTGCGCGTATCGCTGCAACTCGTTACATGAAGAGAGAAGGACAATTATGGATCAAAATTTTCCCAGACAAACCTATTACTAAGAAACCTCTTGAAGTACGTATGGGTAAAGGTAAAGGAGCAGTTGAGTATTGGGCTGCTGTTGTTAAACCAGGAAGAATTATGTTTGAAGTTGGAGGAGTTCCATTGTCAGTTGCAAAAGAAGCTTTACGTCTTGCAGCTCAAAAACTTCCAGTAAAAACTAAGTTCGTCGTTGCTAGAGATTTCGAAGCATAATTTATATTTATTATGAAACAATCAGAAATAAAAGATCTTTCTGCAGCGGAGTTGCAAGAAAAGCTTAGTCAAACTAAGAAAGTATATGCTGACCTAAAAATGGCTCATGCTATCTCTCCAATTGCTAACCCACTTCAAATTAGAAGCGTTAGAAGAACAGTTGCAAGATTAGCTACAGAGTTAACTAAAAGAGAGTTACAATAATTGTATTCTGCTGAAAGATGGAAGAAAAAAGAAATTTAAGAAAAGAAAGAATAGGTGTTGTTACTTCAAATAAGATGGATAAATCTATCGTTATTGCTGAAGTAAGAAAAGTAAAACACCCATTATACGGTAAGTTCGTGTTGAAAACTAAGAAATATGTTGCACACGACGAAACAAACGACTGTAACATTGGAGATACTGTAAGAATTAGCGAAACGCGTCCTTTAAGTAAAACAAAATGTTGGAGATTAGTTGAAATCTTAGAAAGAGCTAAATAATTATGGTACAACAAGAATCAAGACTAAAAGTAGCAGATAACACGGGAGCTAAAGAAGTTTTAACTATTCGTGTTTTAGGAGGTACTAAAAGAAGATATGCCTCTGTTGGTGACAAAATTGTAGTTTCTATCAAAGATGCAACTCCAAACGGAAACGTGAAAAAAGGAGCTGTTTCAACTGCAGTTGTTGTACGTACTAAAAAAGAAGTGAGAAGAGCTGATGGTTCTTATATCCGTTTCGATGACAATGCATGTGTTCTTTTGAATGCTGCAGGAGAAATGAGAGGAACTCGTGTTTTTGGTCCGGTCGCAAGAGAACTTCGTGAAAAACAATTCATGAAAATTGTATCATTAGCACCAGAAGTGCTTTAATTCGTTTTAAGATGATAAAGCTAAAAATAAAATCAGGAGATATCGTAAGAGTTATTGCAGGAGACCATAAAGGTGCTGAAGGTAAAGTTTTACGTGTTTACCGTGAGAAAAATAAAGCGATAGTTGAAGGTGTAAACTTGGTTTCAAAACACACTAAACCAAGTGCTAAAAACCCTCAAGGTGGTATCGTTAAGAAAGAGGCTTCTATTCAAATTTCTAACATTGCTTTAATTGATCCTAAAACTAAGGAAACAACTAGAGTAGGTATTAGAGTAGAAGGAGATAAGAAAGTAAGATTTTCAAAAAAATCTAATCAAGTACTATAGTAATGGCATATACACCTAGACTAAAAGAAGAATATAAGAGTAGAGTAATCTCTGCTCTTAAAGAAGAGTTCGGATATACAAACGTAATGCAAGTTCCTAAACTTGAAAAAATCGTTTTGAGCCGTGGAGTTGGTGCAGCTGTATCTGATAAAAAACTTATTGACTATGCGGTTGATGAGTTAACAAAGATCACTGGACAAAAAGCAGTTTCTACAATCTCTAAAAAAGACGTTGCGTCTTTCAAATTGAGAAAAGGAATGCCTATTGGAGCAAAAGTTACTTTACGTGGAGAAAGAATGTATGAGTTTTTAGATAGACTTATTACTTCTGCTTTACCACGTGTTAGAGATTTTGGTGGTATTAAAGCTACAGGTTTCGACGGAAGAGGTAACTACAATCTTGGAGTTTTAGAGCAAATCATTTTCCCTGAAATTGATATTGACAAAGTAAACAAAATTTCAGGAATGGATATTACTTTTGTTACTACTGCAAAAACAGACAAGGAAGCAAAGTCATTATTGGCTGAATTAGGATTACCTTTTAAAAAGAATTAAGACATGGCTAAAGAATCAATGAAAGCCCGCGAGGTTAAAAGAGAGAAAACGGTAGCTAAATATGCTGAGAAGAGAAAAGCTTTATTAGAAGCTGGAGACTACGAAGGTTTACAAAGATTACCTAAAAATGCTTCACCAGTTCGTTTACACAATCGTTGTAAATTAACAGGTAGACCTAGAGGTTATATCCGTCAATTCGGTATTTCACGTGTAACTTTCCGTGAAATGGCTAACAATGGGTTAATTCCAGGAGTTAAAAAGGCTTCTTGGTAATCTCGCAATAAGTTATTACTTTTGCAAACCAAAAAATAATTTTAATTGATTAAAGGTTCGGGAGACGGGTGTCTCCCGAAAACCATAATCGCAATCAAATACATATGTATACAGATCCTATTGCAGATTATTTGACTAGAGTTCGTAACGCTGTGGCTGCAAACCACAAAGTTGTTGAAATTCCGGCATCTAATCTTAAAAAAGAGATAACTAAGATCTTATTTGATCAAGGTTACATCTTAAGTTACAAATTTGAGCAGAACACTGTACAAGGTTCTATCAAAATTGCTTTGAAGTATGATAAAGATACTAAAGAGCCTGTAATCAAAGATATCCAAAGAATTAGTAAACCTGGTTTACGTAAGTACGCAGGTGCTGCCAAATTACCTAGAATCCTTAATGGATTAGGAATTGCTATTGTTTCTACATCAAAAGGTTTGATGACTGGAAAACAAGCTAAGCAATTAAATGTAGGTGGTGAAGTAATTTGTTACGTATACTAATTTTAAACACTAGAAAAGATGTCAAGAATAGGTAAAAGCCCAATTGTAATCCCTGCTGGTGTAACTGTAGAAGTTAAAGACGGTATTATTACAGTAAAAGGAAAAAGAGGTCAACTAGTTCAGGAGTTTTCGGACGTAAATGTAACTGTTGAAGGCGATCAGGTTTTAGTTGAAAGATCGTCTGATCATAAAAACCACAGAGCAAAGCACGGATTATTCAGATCTTTGATCAGTAATATGGTTGTTGGTGTTTCTGAAGGTTTCACAAAAGAACTAGAATTAGTTGGAGTTGGTTATAGAGCTTCAAACCAAGGTCAAAAATTAGATTTAGCTCTTGGATATTCTCACAATATTGTTTTAGAGATTGCTCCTGAAGTATCTTTGGAAACAGTATCTGAAAAAGGTAAGAACCCAATCGTCAAATTAACATCATTTGATAAACAACTTTTAGGACAAGTTGCTGCGAAAATCAGAAGTTTCCGTAAGCCAGAGCCATATAAAGGAAAAGGTGTTAAATTTGTGGGTGAAGTATTAAGAAGAAAAGCAGGTAAATCAGCTTAAAATATAAGATTATGTCATTAACAAAATCTGAAAGAAGACAGAGAATTAAATTCAGAATTAGAAAATCGGTTAGTGGTTCAGCTGCAAGACCTAGACTTTCTGTTTTTAGAAGTAATAAAGAAATTTACGCTCAAATCATTGATGATGTAAATGGAGTTACTATATTAGCTGCATCTTCGAGAGAAAAAGAAATAGGAAAAGGTACTAACGTTGAAATCGCTGCTGCTGTTGGAAAATTAGTTGCAGAGAAAGCGTTAAAAGCCGGGATTGATACCATCACTTTTGACAGAGGTGGATATTTGTACCACGGTCGTATTAAATCATTAGCAGAAGGCGCAAGAGCCGCTGGACTTAAATTCTAATATATTATGTCTAAATACAAAAATGTAGAATTGGTAAAACCTAGTGGTCTTGAACTTAAAGATCGTCTGGTTAGTGTAAATCGTGTTACTAAAGTTACAAAAGGAGGTAGAGCTTTCGGTTTTTCTGCTATTGTAGTTGTAGGTGATGAAAATGGAGTAGTTGGTCACGGATTAGGAAAATCTAAAGACGTTTCTGAAGCAATTGCGAAAGCAGTAGAAGATGCTAAGAAAAACTTAGTTAGAATTCCTTTGAATGGACAATCTGTTCCTCACGAACAAAAAGGTAAATTTGGTGGTGCACGTGTATTCTTAATTCCAGCTTCTCATGGTACTGGGGTTATTGCTGGTGGAGCTGTTCGTTCAGTTCTTGAATCAGTAGGTATTCACGATGTATTGTCTAAATCTCAAGGATCATCAAATCCACATAACGTAGTAAAAGCAACTTTTGATGCTTTATTGCAAATGAGAAGCGCTCATACTGTTGCAAAACAGAGAGGGGTTTCTTTAGAGAAAGTTTTTAAAGGTTAATTCAGGAAATTATGGCTAAATTATTAGTAAAACAAGTAAGAAGCAAAATCAACTGTCCTCTTTCTCAAAAGAGAGGGTTGGAAGCTTTAGGTCTACGTAAAATTGGACAAGTTGTGGAGCATGAGTCAAATCCTGCTATCCTTGGGATGATAAACAAAGTTAAACACTTAGTTTCTGTTGAAGAAGCTAAATAACAAATACTGTTATGAATTTAAGTAACTTACAACCTGCTGAGGGATCTACACACAATCAAAATAAAAGATTAGGTAGAGGAGAAGGTTCTGGAAAAGGTGGTACCGCTGCACGTGGACACAAAGGAGCAAAATCTCGTTCTGGTTATTCTAAAAAGATTGGTTTTGAAGGAGGGCAAATGCCACTTCAAAGACGTGTACCTAAGTTTGGTTTCAAAAACATCAATCGTAAAGAATACGAAGGTGTTAATTTAGATACTCTTCAATTATTAGTTGATAACGGTGTAATTACTGATTCTGTTTCAATGACGGATTTCGTAGCAAATCGTCTGGCTACTAAAAATGAAATCGTTAAGATTTTAGGTAGAGGAGAATTGAAAGCAAAATTAAAAGTAACTGCCCACAAATTTACTGCTACTGCAAAAGCTGCTATTGAAGCTGCTGGTGGAGAGGCTGTAACTATATAACTTATCTATTAAGATGAAGAAATTTATTGAATCAATAAGTAATGTTTGGAAAATCGAAGAACTAAAGAATAGAATCTTAATTACTTTAGGGTTACTTTTAGTATATCGTTTTGGAGCACACGTTACGCTTCCTGGAATTGACGCAACGCAATTGACTGGTTTAGCGGGACAAACTAAAAATGGTCTAGGATCTATTCTAGACATGTTCACCGGGGGTGCTTTCTCTAAAGCTTCAGTTTTTGCTTTAGGTATCATGCCTTATATTTCTGCGTCTATTGTTGTTCAGTTGATGGGGATTGCGATTCCATATTTACAAAAACTTCAAAATGATGGGGAAAGTGGTAGAAAAAAGATTAATCAAATCACTCGTTGGTTGACAATCGCTATCACATTGGTTCAAGGTCCAACTTATATCTATAATTTATACAGAACATTGCCTAGTAATGCATTTTTGCTAGGCTTTAATTCACCTGAATTTTTGTTCTCGTCTGTTATCATTTTAGTTACAGGAACAATTTTTGCTATGTGGCTTGGTGAGAAAATTACAGATAAAGGTATTGGAAATGGTATTTCATTGTTAATTATGGTTGGTATTTTAGCTCGTTTACCACAAGCTTTTATTCAGGAGTTTACAACTCGTGTTACCAATAACAATGGAGGTCCAATGTTATTAGTTATTGAAATTATTGTGTGGTTATTAGTTATCATTTCTTGTGTATTGCTTACTATGGCAGTACGTAGAATCCCGGTACAATACGCTCGTCGTACTACAACTGGAGATTACGAGCAAGATTTGGCAGGAGGTAATAGACAATGGATTCCTCTTAAGCTTAATGCTTCTGGAGTTATGCCAATTATTTTTGCTCAGGCAATTATGTTTATTCCTGCGGCTGTAGCCGGATTGTCTAAATCAGATACATCACAATCTATTGTTGGTGCATTTAGTAATATGTTTGGTTTCTGGTATAATTTTGTTTTTGCAACTTTAATTATTGTATTTACATTCTTTTATACTGCAATCACTGTACCTACTAACAAAATGGCTGATGATTTAAAGAGAAGCGGTGGTTTTATTCCAGGAGTTCGTCCGGGAGCTGAAACTTCAGATTTCTTAGATAAAGTGATGTCTTTAATAACTTTCCCAGGATCTTTATTCCTTGCTTTGATTGCTGTGTTCCCAGCTATTGTTGTAAGTATTATGGATGTACAACAATCTTGGGCAATGTTTTTTGGAGGTACCTCATTAATAATTATGGTTGGAGTTGCAATAGATACTATTCAACAAATCAATTCATACTTGTTAAACAAACATTATGATGGTTTAATGAAGACTGGTAAAAATAGAAAAGCGGTAGCTTAATATATTTATGGCAAAACAATCAGCAATAGAACAAGACGGATCAATCATTGAAGCATTATCAAATGCGATGTTCCGTGTGGAGTTAGAAAATGGACATATTGTAATTGCTCATATTTCTGGAAAAATGCGAATGCATTACATCAAGTTATTACCTGGTGATAAAGTGAAACTAGAAATGAGTCCTTACGATTTGTCAAAAGCAAGAATTACTTATCGATATTAAAGGATATTCACTATGAAAGTTAGAGCATCAGTAAAAAAGAGAAGTGCCGAGTGCATTATCGTGCGTAGAAAAGGGAGACTGTACGTAATAAACAAAAAGAATCCTAGATTTAAACAAAGACAAGGATAATTATGGCAAGAATAGCAGGGGTAGATATCCCAAAAAACAAAAGAGGTGTTATCGCACTTACCTACATCTTCGGGTTAGGAAAAAGTAGAGCTATTGAGATTTTAGAGAAAGCTCAAGTTAGCCAGGATAAAAAAGTTCAAGATTGGAATGATGATGAAATCGGAGCAATTCGTGAAGCTGTTTCATTTTACAAAATTGAAGGTGAATTACGTTCTGAAATTTCTTTAAACATTAAACGTTTAATGGATATTGGATGTTACAGAGGTATTCGTCATAGATCTGGTCTTCCATTAAGAGGACAAAGAACTAAAAACAACTCAAGAACAAGAAAAGGTAAAAGAAAAACTGTTGCTAACAAGAAAAAAGCAACTAAATAATAAGTAATATGGCTAAAGCAACTGCAAAAAAACGTAAAGTTATCGTTGAATCAACGGGTGAGGCTCATATTTCTGCCACTTTTAATAACATTATTATTTCTTTGACTAATAAGAAAGGTGAAGTTATCTCTTGGTCTTCAGCTGGTAAAATGGGTTTCAGAGGTTCTAAAAAGAACACTCCTTATGCAGCTCAAATGGCAGCAGAAGATTGCGCTAAAGTAGCACTTGAGGCAGGACTTAAAAAAGTGAAAGTTTATGTAAAAGGACCAGGTAACGGACGTGAGTCTGCTATCCGTTCTATTCATAACGGTGGAATTGAAGTTACTGAAATTATTGATGTTACTCCAATGCCACACAACGGATGTCGTCCTCCAAAAAGACGTAGAGTTTAATTTTTTATTTTTATAGTATAAACAAGGTAGAACATAGATTATCGAAGGATTAGACCTGAATTCATAATTTCTACCTTAAATTTTTTTTAAAATGGCAAGATATACTGGTCCTAAAACCAAAATCGCTCGTAAATTTGGCGAGGCAATCTTCGGAGATGATAAATCTTTCGAAAAAAGAAATTACCCACCTGGACAACACGGGATGGCTAAAAAAAGAGGAAAAAAATCTGAGTACGCTGTTCAGTTAATGGAAAAGCAAAAAGCTAAATATTCTTACGGAATTTTAGAAAAACAATTCAGAAATTTATTCGAAAAAGCATCAGCTACAAAAGGAGTAACTGGTGAGGTTTTATTACAATTATGCGAAGCAAGATTAGATAATGTTGTTTTTAGAATGGGAATTGCTCCATCTAGAAGAGGTGCGCGTCAAATCGTTTCTCACAGACACATTACTGTAAATGGAGAGGTTGTTAATATTCCTTCTTACCACCTTAAGCCTGGTGATAAAGTTGCAGTTCGTGAAAAATCTAAATCTCTAGAAGCTATCGAACGTTCTTTATCAAATTCAAGTCATGTTTATGAATGGATTACTTGGAACAATGATCTTAAAGAAGGAACTTTCGTTTCTGTACCTGCGAGACTTCAAATTCCAGAAAACATTAAAGAACAATTAATCGTAGAGTTGTACAACAAATAATAATTGACTTAGTCGAAATTTATGGCAATATTTAATTTTCAAAAGCCCGATAAAGTTATCATGATCGATTCAACCGATTTTGAAGGTAAATTTGAATTTAGACCTTTAGAACCTGGTTACGGATTGACAGTTGGTAATGCACTTAGAAGAGTTTTGCTTTCAGCATTAGAAGGTTATGCAATTACATCTGTTCGTATCGAAGGTGTAGATCATGAGTTTTCTACTATTTCAGGTGTTGTTGAAGATGTTACCGAAATTATCCTTAATCTAAAACAAGTACGTTTCAAACGTCAAATTGAAGATATCGATAATGAATCAGTTACTATTTCTGTTTCTGGTAAAGATCAATTAACAGCAGGTGATTTTCAAAAATTTATTTCAGGTTTCCAAGTTCTGAATCCAGACCTTGTTATCTGTAATTTAGATTCTAAAATCAAATTGAATTTCGATTTAACAATCGAAAAAGGTAGAGGATACGTGCCTGCTGAAGAGAACAAAAAACAGAATGCTGCAATTGGAACGATTTTTACAGATTCTATTTTTACTCCGGTAAAAAATGTAAAATATGCAATCGAAAATTTCCGTGTTGAGCAAAAAACGGATTATGAAAAATTAGTTTTTGAAATCAAAACTGATGGATCTATTAATCCTAAAGATGCTCTTACTGAAGCTGCTAAAGTTTTAATTCACCATTTCATGTTATTCTCTGACGAAAGAATTACACTTGAGGCTGACGAAATTGCACAAACAGAATCGTATGATGAAGAGTCATTGCATATGAGACAATTGCTTAAAACTAAGCTTGTTGATATGGATTTATCTGTGAGAGCATTAAATTGCTTGAAAGCGGCTGAAGTTGATACACTTGGTGATTTAGTATCTTTCAATAAAAATGACCTAATGAAATTCCGTAATTTCGGTAAAAAATCTTTAACTGAACTTGATGAACTTGTTGCAGTGAAGAATTTAACTTTCGGAATGGATTTAGCTAAATACAAATTAGATAAAGAATAATTTACTTCATATTTTGCTCTCCATGGTGGATTGTAGCAAGATGAAGATAAAAAAAACACGTCATGAGACACGGAAAAAAAATCAACCACTTAAGCAGACAGACTGGACATAGAAAAGCTATGTTAGCTAATATGGCTTGTTCTCTTATCGAGCACAAACGTATTAACACTACTGTTGCTAAAGCTAAAGCGCTTAAACAATTCGTTGAGCCTTTAATTACAAAATCAAAAGAGGATACGACTCACAACCGTCGTATTGTTTTTGCTTACTTACGTAACAAATACGCTGTAACTGATTTGTTCAGAGATGTTGCTGCTAAAGTAGGTGACCGTCCAGGTGGATACACTCGTATCATTAAAGTTGGAAATCGTTTGGGAGATAACGCTGATATGGCGATGATCGAACTTGTTGACTTCAATGAACTTTACAACGGAGGTAAAAAAGAAGTTAAAAAAGCGAAAAGCCGTCGTGGTGGTAAAGCTAAAAAAGCTGAAACTGCTGCTCCTGAAGCCCCTGCTGCTGAATCAGAAACGACTACTGAAGCTTCTGAATAATTATGAGAGTAATCATTCTATAATATTAAAGGATAAACTAATTTTTAGTTTATCCTTTTTTTTTGATTTTTTTAAACCTTTAAAAATGTAACTTATTTAAAATGATAGGTTTTATTTTTACAAAGGAAAGTTTTAAAAAATCTTGGAAGAGCTTCTTTAAAGAAGTAAATTTGCAAAATATCTAATTACATTTGAGACCATTGTTTTGGTTTGAAAACTTGATAAAAAAAACAATACAAATTAAATAATGAAATACACAACAAGAAAAAGCGCCATTTTATTACTTAGTGACGGAACAATTTTTCACGGAAAATCTATCGGTATCAGCGGTAAAACTTTTGGGGAAGTTTGTTTTAATACCGGAATGACAGGATATCAGGAAATTTTTACTGATCCTTCTTATTTTGGTCAAATTATGGTGGCTACAAATACACATATCGGAAATTATGGTGTGAATGAGGAAGAGGTAGAATCTGATAGTATTAAAATTGCTGGTTTGGTTTGTAAAAACTTCAGTTTTAATTATTCTAGAACTAATGCTTCTGAAAGCTTAGAAGATTATTTTACTAAGCAAAATCTAATCTGTATTTCTGATGTTGATACTCGTGCTCTTGTAAGTTACATTCGTGACAATGGTGCAATGAATGCTGTTATTTGTACAGATGGTACTTCAATTGAAGATTTGAAAAAAGAATTGGCTAATGTGCCAAATATGGAAGGTTTAGAATTGGCTTCTAAAGTTTCTACTACTAAACCCTATTTCTTTGGTGATGAAAATGCTAGTTATAAAATCTCTGCTTTAGATCTTGGGATTAAAAAGAATATTTTAAGAAATCTTGCAAAAAGAGATTGTTATATAAAAGTATATCCTTTTAATTCTACTTATAAAGATATGTCTGAATTTAATCCAGATGGGTATTTCTTGTCAAATGGACCTGGAGATCCAGATCCTTTGTTTGGAGCTATTCAAGTTGCGAAAGATATATTAGCAGATAATAAACCTCTTTTTGGAATTTGTTTGGGGCACCAGGTTATTGGTTTAGCGAATGGTGTTGAAACTTACAAAATGTTTAATGGGCACCGTGGTATCAATCATCCTGTGAAAAATATCATTACTGGTAAAGGTGAAATCACTTCTCAAAATCACGGATTTGCTGTTAAAAAAGAACAGTTAGATAATCATCCTGAATTAGAAATTACGCATGTGCATTTAAATGATGGTACTGTAGCCGGAATGAGAATGAAAAACAAGAATTGTTTCTCAGTTCAGTATCATCCGGAAGCAAGTCCTGGACCACACGATTCATCCTATTTGTTTGATCAGTTTGTGGAGAACATCAAAAGTGCTAAAGCCTAAAACGATGTAGTTAATAAATAAAGATGTTTAATGACTAAAATGCGTTTACAGTATTAAATATTTTTATAATTTCGAAAAAAAAATATAATTTATTAATAAAAAACAAAAATAATGAGTATTATAATTAAAGTTCACGCAAGACAAATTCTTGATTCTAGAGGAAATCCTACTATTGAAGTTGATGTAGTAACTGAAAATGGAGTTTTAGGTAGAGCTGCTGTTCCATCTGGAGCATCAACTGGAGAGCACGAAGCTGTTGAATTACGTGATGGAGGTAAAGCTTATCTAGGTAAAGGTGTTTTAAATGCAGTGAACAATGTAAATACTGTTATTGCTGAAGAATTAGTTGGAACTTCTGTTTTCGAACAAAACACAATTGACCAATTAATGATTGATTTAGATGGAACTCCAAACAAATCTAAATTAGGAGCTAATGCTATTTTAGGAGTTTCTTTAGCTGCTGCAAAAGCTGCTGCTAATGAACTTGGATTACCATTATACAGATATGTAGGTGGTGTTTCTGCTAATACATTACCAGTTCCGATGATGAACATCATCAATGGAGGTTCTCACTCTGATGCACCTATCGCATTCCAGGAGTTTATGATTTTCCCGGTAAAAGCAACTTCTTTTACACATGCAATGCAAATGGGAACCGAGATTTTCCACAGTTTGAAAAAAGTATTACATGATAGAGGTTTAAGCACTGCAGTTGGTGATGAAGGAGGTTTTGCTCCAAACTTGGCTGGTGGTACTGAAGATGCTTTAGATACCATCAAATTAGCAGTTGAAAAAGCAGGATATACTTTCGGTGATGAAATTATGATCGCTCTTGACTGTGCTGCTTCTGAGTTTTATGTAGATGGTAAATACGACTACACTAAATTTGAAGGTGAAACTGGAAAAATTAGAACTTCTGCAGAACAAGCTGATTATTTAGCTGAACTTGCTGCTAAATATCCAATTATCTCTATCGAAGATGGTATGTATGAAGATGACTGGGATGGATGGAAAGCTTTAACTGAAAAAATTGGAGATAAAGTACAATTAGTAGGTGATGATTTATTTGTTACTAACGTTGCACGTCTTTCTACAGGAATTGAAAAAGGAATTGCTAATTCAATTTTAGTAAAAGTAAACCAAATTGGTACTTTAACTGAAACTATTGCAGCTGTAAATATGGCTAAAAATGCTGGTTATACTTCTGTAATGTCTCACCGTTCTGGAGAAACTGAAGATAACACAATCGCAGATTTAGCAGTAGCTTTAAACTGTGGTCAAATTAAAACAGGTTCTGCTTCTCGTTCTGATCGTATGGCTAAATACAACCAATTATTAAGAATTGAAGAGGAATTAGGAAGTACAGCTTATTTCCCTGGTTTAAATGCTTTTAAGATTAAATAATTATTTAAGTTATATATTGAAAAAAACCATCCGCCGCGGCGGATGGTTTTTTTTTGGAGTTTTAACAAATTCATAGCAGTATTCTTTTTTTAATTAGTCTTAAATTCATTAGATTTGGTAAATTATTATTTAAAGAATTATTTCCAAGATATTATGTCAAAAATAGCTACATTAGAAATAGATGGTAAAAAGATTGAGCTTCCGGTAATCACGGGAAGTGAAAATGAATCAGCTATCGATATTAACAAATTACGTGATTTAACAGGTTTTATTACAATTGATCCGGGATACAAAAACTCAGGGTCTTGTACAAGTGAAATCACTTTCCTTGATGGAGAAGAAGGAATTTTACGTTACAGAGGGTATTCAATCGAAGATTTAGCTGAAAAAGCTAGTTTCTTAGAGGTTTCATATCTTTTGATTTTTGGAGAATTACCTACTGCTACACAATTAGAAGATTTTGAAAATAATATTAGAAAACATTCTTTGGTAAACGAAGAAATGAAAAATATTATTGACGGTTTTCCAAAGACTGCGCACCCGATGGGAGTATTATCAGCTTTAACAAGTGCTTTAACAGCATTTAATCCTAAAGCGGTAAATGTTGATAATCAAAAAGAAATGTACGAAGCTATTTGTAAAACAATGGCTAAGTTTTTAGTGATTGCCACATGGACTTATAGAAAATCTATGGGCTATCCTTTAAATTACTATGATAATACAAAAGGATACGTAGAAAGCTTTATGCAATTAATGTTTAAATTGCCTACAGGTCCTTATGCTGCAAATCCAGTTATTGTAAATGCATTAGATAAATTATTTATTCTTCATGCTGATCACGAGCAAAACTGTTCTACTTCTACAGTAAGAATGGTAGGTTCTTCTCATGCTGGTTTATTTGCTTCAGTTTCTGCAGGTGTTTCTGCTTTATGGGGACCACTTCATGGAGGAGCAAACCAAGCAGTATTAGAAATGCTTGAGGAAATTAATAAAGATGGTGGAGACACTGATAAATTCTTAGCGAAAGCAAAAGATAAAAATGATCCTTTCCGTTTGATGGGATTCGGACACAGAGTTTACAAAAACTTTGACCCAAGAGCTAAAATCATCAAAAAAGCAGCGACAGAAGTACTAGAAACTTTAGGTGTTGAAGATCCGATTTTGGATATCGCAAGAAAATTAGAGAAAGCAGCTCTTGAAGATGAATACTTCAAATCAAGAAACTTGTATCCAAATGTAGATTTCTACTCTGGAATTATCTACAGAGCTTTAGGGATTCCTACTGATATGTTTACAGTAATGTTTGCTATAGGAAGATTACCTGGCTGGATTGCGCAATGGAAAGAAATGCGTGAAAACAAAGAGCCAATTGGAAGACCAAGACAAATTTACACTGGACACCCTTTAAGAGAGTTCAAGTCTAATAAATAAAAAACGAAAGCTTCACTTAACTGTGAAGCTTTTTTTATATTTGCTCAAAATATAATAGAGTTATGTTGCAATTAAATGTAAAGAACGAAACATCGAGACTTCGTGCTGTTGTTTTGGGTTCTGCTGTTCATAATGGGCCGACTCCAACACTTGAGGAAGCTTATGATCCTAAATCATTGGAACATATTAAGGCGGGAACTTATCCTGTAGAAAAAGATATGGTTGCTGAAATGGATGCTTTTAATGCTGTTTTCCAAAAATATGATGTAACTGTTTATCGTCCTGAAATGATTGAAAATTACAATCAGATTTTTGCCAGAGATATTGGTTTTGTAATTGATGATGTTTTTGTGAAATCGAATATTTTGCCGGATCGTGAACGTGAATTAGATGCAATTCAATATGTAATCGATCAAATTGATCCTTCAAAAGTAGTACGTCCACCAGAAGAAGTTCACATTGAAGGTGGTGATGTTATGCTTTGGAATGATCATATTTTTATTGGCACCTATAAAGGAAGTGACTATAAAGATTATATCACGGCCAGAACAAATATGCATGGTGTTAATTATATTAAGGAATTATTTCCAAATAAAATTGTCAAAGAATTTGATTTAGTGAAGTCGAAATTAGAAGCCCGTGATAATGCTTTGCATTTAGACTGCTGTTTTCAGCCTGTTGGAAAAGATAAAGGAATTATCTATAAAAGAGGTTTTAGGGAAGAAGCTGACTATTTGTATTTAGTGAATCTTTTTGGAAAAGAAAATTTGTTTCATATCGAGAGAAATGAAATGTATAATATGTTTTCAAACGTCTTTTCGATTGATAAAGATGTTGTAGTTTCTGAAAAGAATTTTACAAGATTAAATAACTGGCTTCGCGCAAATGGTTTTACGGTTGAAGAAATTCCGTATGCAGAAATTGCAAAACAAGAAGGTTTGTTGAGATGTTCAACATTGCCATTAATTAGAGACTAAATAATTGTTTCAAGTTTAAGGTTTCACGTTCTGCGAAAACTTGAAACTTAAAACCTGACACGAGGCTTTGGACGAATTGGCGAAGCAAACAAAAACAATATAAAAGATGAGACAAACAACAAATGCAATAGTAATGATTCGGCCAGTTGCTTTCAGAATGAATGAACAGACAGCCGTAAATAATTATTACCAAAAAGTGCTAGACGGATTGTTACCAAGTACAGTAAATGCAAAAGCCCAGCAGGAGTTTGATGCTTTCGTTGAGAAATTGAGAGCAGTTGGTGTCGATGTTACGGTAGTTGAAGATACTTTAGAGACAGATACTCCGGATAGTATTTTTCCAAACAATTGGGTTTCATTTCATGAAAATGGAGATGTTGCTTTGTATCCAATGTTTGCTGAAAATCGTCGTCAGGAACGTCGCGAAGATATTTTGGATACTTTGGAAGAAAAAGGATTTGAAATTACCAATATAATGGATTATACCTCTGCAGAAGAAGATGGTATTTTCTTGGAAGGAACAGGAAGTTTGCTGTTGGATCGTGCAAATGGAAAGGCGTATTGTGCTTTATCTCCAAGAGCCGATGAAGAATTATTTATAGAATTCTGTGAGGATTTTGATTATGCTCCGGTAATTTTTGAAGCTTTTCAAACAGTTGATGGCGAACGCAAACTGATTTATCATACTAATGTAATGATGTGCTTGGGTGAAACTTTTGCTGTTATTTGTGCAGATTCTATTGATGATAAGAAGGAGCGTAAAATGGTGCTGGATAATCTTAAGCATGATGGCAAAGAGATTATTTTGATTACAGAAGATCAGGTAAATAATTTTGCCGGAAATATGCTGGAAGTTAGTGGTAAAGAGGATAAAAGATATATTGTTATGAGTGCATCTGCTCATCAAAGTTTAAATCCAAAACAAATTGCGCAATTAGAAAATCATGCAGAAATTCTAAGTTCAAGTCTTGATACTATCGAAGCTTGTGGCGGCGGAAGTGCCAGATGTATGATGGCTGAAGTTTTCTTGCCGAGAAATTAAATGAAAAATTAAAATAAAAAGAAAGGGATAAAATCATTACTTGATTTTATCCCTTTCTTTTTTAGAATATTATTTGACTAAAAATTTCCTTTAATAATATTTACAAGCGCACTTACTATATATTGAATTCCAATTGAAATAACTATAAAACCAACAATTCTGGAAATAGCAACAATTCCGGAGGCGCCTAATATTCTAGCCAAATAATGAGCGCTTTTTAGAATTGCAAAAATAGCAACTGCAATAGCAAGGATGGCTAGTGTAGAAATGATAATTTCATTAAGTTCGTGATGTTCCTGATAAAAAGCAATCAAAAGTGACATTGAACCCGGACCAGCAAGCATTGGAATTGCTAAAGGTGTTAGTGCAATATCGTTTCTGTGTTGAGCTTCATTTTCAATTTTTTTATTGATTCCTCGTTTTTTATTGAATTTTCCCGAAAGCAGAGAGAAGCCGGAATTTACAATTACGATTCCACCAGCAATTCTTAAAGCGTCTATACTAATTCCGAAAAAAGTTAATACATATTGGCCAATAAAATAAGAAACCAACAGTATGATAAAAACATTAATAGCAGTCCAAAGTGAGATTCTGGATCTTTCTTTTTGCGAATCATGTTGCGTTAATCCTACGAAGATTGGTACAGTGCCAATTGGGTTTAATACCGAAAATAAGGCGGCAAATAAGTAAATAAATAATTCCATATAGTCTGGGGTTAATAAAGTAAAAATAGTTATTTTTTGATGTCTTTTGGTATAATTATGTTAGGATAATGTTTTTATTGTTATGGATTCTGAATCAAATACATAAAGGTAAAATCGTTCTTTTTGATTACTTTTGCAGTCTAAATGAAAATAATGAAAAGTAAAAAAACATTAGTTATAGGTGCTTCAACAAATCCTGAGCGTTATTCTTATAGAGCAGTAAATATGTTAGTTGGAAAAGGACATTCGGTTTTAGCGATTGGACAAAAAGCAGGAGAAGTTGCAGGTGTCAAAATTCAGACTAAAACAATACCGGTTAAAAATATAGATACAATTACCTTGTATTTAAATCCTGTTCGTCAAAGAGATTATTACAATTATATTATTGAAGCAAAGCCAAAGCGAGTTGTTTTTAATCCAGGAACAGAAAATCCTGAATTATACCAATTATTAGAGCTAAATGATATTCAGGTAGAAGTGGCATGTACTCTTGTTTTATTAGCTACAAACCAATATTAGTAAGGTTTTGGTTAGTTTAAAATTTTTGCAATTGATATAATTTTGATTTAATTGACTAATCTTGTAAAATGAAAGTGTTTATTAAAATTGAATTTAGCATCAGATGACTGCTAAACCATTTAAAATAGTACTTTTGTCGTTATGGAATTTTCATCAAAATTAATCGAGAAAGCGGTCAACGAAATGTCACAATTGCCTGGTATTGGCAAACGTACGGCACTTCGATTGGTTCTTCATTTGCTTAAGCAACCAAAAGAGCAGACTGCTTTTTTATCGCAGGCACTGTTAAACATGCGTGAAGATATTAAGTTTTGTGAGAGTTGTCATAATATTTCAGATACTCAAATTTGTGAGATATGTGCTAATGTTCTGAGAACTCATGAAACGATATGTGTGGTTGAAGATATTCGAGACGTAATGGCAATCGAAAACACAGGGCAGTTTAAAGGTATTTATCATGTTCTTGGTGGGAAGATTTCACCAATTGAAGGAGTTGGGCCAAATCAGTTAAATATTTCGAGTCTGGTAGAAAAAGCAAAATCAGGAAAAGTAACTGAAATTATTTTCGCTTTAAGCTCAACTATGGAAGGAGATACAACAAATTTTTATATCTATAAACAAATTGCAGAGCTTGAGATTACTGTTTCAACAATTGCACGAGGAATATCTGTTGGAGACGAACTGGAATATGCTGATGAAGTAACTCTGGGCAGAAGTATTTTGCATAGAGTTCCTTTTGAAAAAACTTTTAAAAATAATTAATTAAACCCCAAATAAAAGTTAGTTTTTTCAGACATTGGAGGAAAGACTATATTTGCGCTAAAATCAAACTAATGACACAAAAGAGCTTTTATCTATTCTTGTTAATTTCGGTATTATTTACTTCTTGTATTCCGATAAAAGATTTGGTTTATCTTCAGGATAAAAGTACTTCAAACGATCAGACAGCTATTGCTGCAGTAGGATCTAAACCGTATCGATTGCAGGTTAATGATGTTTTGAGTATAAATATAAAAGCAATTGATCCAAAATTGGTTTCTATATTCAATACTACTAATACAGAAAGTGGTCAGGCAGGGAAAGCAGAATCGGATTTGTATTTTGATGGATTTACAGTCGATGATCACGGAAATATCCGAATACCTATTTTAGGAGAGGTAAATGTAATAGGCTATACGCTTGAAGAAGTTCGTATAAATATCGAAAAGAAATTATTAGAGGAATATTTTAAAAGTGAAGCGAATATTTTTGTAACTATAAAATTAGCTGGTTTTAGATATACAATTAATGGAGAAGTAGGGAATACTGGTACAAAAACTTTATTTAAAGATAATGTTACAATCTTGGAAGCAATTGCAAATGCGGGGGATATTACGACAGTAGGAAATAGAAAAGCTGTAACAGTAATTCGACAGACTCCAACAGGAGTTCAGATGAATGATATAGATCTTACTGATGTAAATGTCATGAAGTCTCCTTATTATTATTTGCAACCCAATGATTATATTTATGTAAAGCCTTTGAGGCAGAAAACATGGGGAACCGGACAAACCGGAATACAGTCCATTGGAACTATTATTACATTATTGTCATTGGCGACAACAGTTTACCTCATTATAAGAAATTAAAAAGATTTAAAAAATGTTAGATATTAAAGATTTTTCCATTTTTGAAAATCATTCGAATTTTGATTTTAAAGGGTTTTTGTTAAAAATAATTAGCTATTGGAAGTGGTTTCTTATTAGCTTAATTATCACATTTACTATAGCATATCAGGTAAACATCCGCAAAGAGAAGATTTACGGAATGCAAACAATGATTTCAATAAAAGAACAAAGCAATCCATTTTTTACATCTAATACAAGTCTGGTCTTTAATTGGGGGGGAGTTTCGGATCAGGTAAATGGAATTTCTACTATTCTAAAATCAAGATCTCATAATGAATTAGTTGTAGATAAACTCCAATTTTACATTGATTATTTAGAGCAAGGAAAATATAATTTGATTGATTCATATGGTGCTGTTCCATTTTACGTTGATATAGATAAAACAAAAGGGCAGTTAGCTAATACATTAATAAAGATCAAATTCTTAACTGAAAATGTATACCAAATTGAAGTTCCTTTTGAAAGTAATTCGGTTTCTTTAATTACTTACAGCAATAATACTTACAGTAATACTTCTGTACAATTAGGAAGTTTTTTGAAAAAATATAAAGTTGGGGAACTTGTTAATCTCCCTTTTTTAAACTGGAAGCTTCAGATAAATGATAATCCGGGTTTTTATAAAGGGAAAGAATATTTTGTCAGGTTTAATGATTTTGATGGAACGGTTTCCGGATACAGAGGATTGAGTGTAGATGTAGATAGAGGAAGTGCATCTATACTAAATTTGTCAATGCAGGGAACCAATAAAGCAAGGATGGTAGATTATTTGAATGCTACTGTAAAAATGCTAATAAAAATACAGCTTGATAGCAAAAACCAGTTTGCGACAAATACAATCCGATTTATTGATAGCACTTTGGTTGCAATGGAATCTCAGTTAAAACAAACTGGAAATGAATTAAAAACTTTTCAAAAAGATAAAAACATTTTTCAAATTGAAGATGGCGGTGCTAGAGTTTCAGACAAAATAATGAATTTTGATGTTGAAAAAGATGAAATTACTCGCAAAATAGCCTACTATAACTCATTGAAATTGTATTTAAACAGTAGTGGAGATTATTCCAGATTGCCGGCACCTTCAGTTGCGGGAATTGAAGATCCAAATATTGTTGCAAGTGTTTCGAAACTTATTGCGCTTTCTACTCAGAGATCGGAAATGGCTTATGCGGTAAAAAGTGAAAAAATATTCAAAGATTTTGATAACCAGATGCAAGCAATAAAAAATGTTCTTCAAGAGAATATTGTTACAGCAAAGTCTTCTTTATTATATGATTTATCGTTGGTAAATGCAAAAATCGGTCAGGCAGAAAGTACAGTTCGTAAACTTCCTGTAGAGCAACAAGAACTATTGAAAATCAAAAGAAAATATGATTTAAATGATAATATTTATACTGAATTTCTTCAAAAGAGGAACGAGGCAGAAATAGTCAAAGCATCAAATTTATCAGACATTCATTTTGTTGATTCTGCAAAAGATATCGGTGGAGGTTTAATAGGGCCTAAAACATCTGTTAATTATGTAATGGCTTTGTTTTTAGGTGTTTTAATTCCTTTGTTATTTGTATTAGGGATTTTCTTTATCAATAACTCTATTCAGAATACAGATGACATTAGTAAACTAACCAATATACCGTTGCTTGGTGTGGTTGGTTTGAATAAAGATTCTGTTAATTTAGCTGTGTTTGATAAACCAAAATCAGCACTTTCTGAAGCCTTTAGAGGAATACGTTCTTCTCTTCAGTTTCTATATAAAAAACAACAGTTAAGCGGTTCAAAAACATTAATGATTACTTCTTCAATAAGTGGTGAGGGAAAAACATTTTGTTCTATCAATATTGCGACTGTTTTTGCTTTAAGTGAAAAGAAAACTGTAATTGTCGGTTTGGATTTAAGAAAACCAAGATTGGCGGATGAATTTGGATTAACAACGCCTCTTGGAGTTGTTAATTACTTGATAAAGCAGAATAGTTTGGTAGAAATAACTAATTCAACGCCTATTCCAAATTTAGATGTAATACTTTCAGGGCCAATTCCTCCAAATCCTTCAGAGCTTATTTTAAGTGATGCGATGAAAGAATTAATTGATGAGTTGAAGCAAAAGTACGATTATGTGATTTTGGATACACCTCCTGTTGGTTTGGTTTCAGATTCTTTAGAATTAGTTCAGTTTTCAGATGTTGTATTGTATATTGTAAGACAGAATTATACCAAAAAAGATATGATAACGTTGTTAAATAATAGAGTAAAACGTGGTGAATTAACCAATGTTAGTATTGTATTAAACGGTTATGAGAACAAAGCAAAGTATGGAGGTACTTATGGGTACGGATATGGCTATGGGGCTTATTCAAATGGCTATCATGAAGAAGAAGTGAAGCTTTCCTTTTGGAAAACACTTTTAAACAGATTTAGAAAAAGTTAATCTTTTGCAAATGGGAAACTCGATAAAAAATACAATTTTAATTACTGGTGGAGCTGGATTTATAGGGTCAAATTTGACGGAGTATTTTTTAGCATCAGGTTATAAAGTGGTTTGTCTTGATAATTTTTCGACAGGGCATAGACACAATTTAAAAGATTTTTTAAATAATCCTGATTTTAGATTAATTGAAGGAGATATTCGAAAACTGGAAGATTGTGTTTTGGCAGTAGAAGGAGCAGATTATGTTTTACATCAGGCAGCTTTAGGTTCTGTTCCACGATCGATAAAAGACCCAATAACAACAAATGATGTTAATGTTTCTGGATTTTTAAATATGCTTACAGCAGCTCGTGATGCAAAAGTAAAACGTTTTGTTTATGCAGCTAGTTCTTCGACTTATGGAGATTCTCAAGGGTTGCCAAAAGTAGAAGATGTAATAGGAAAGCCATTATCGCCATATGCAATTACTAAATATGTAAATGAGTTGTATGCGGAAATTTTCAGCAAAACATACGGATTAGAAACAATAGGATTGCGCTATTTTAATGTCTTTGGAAGAAAACAAGATCCAAATGGGGCTTATGCGGCGGTTATACCTAAATTTGTGAAGCAATTTATGAATTATGAAAGTCCCGTAATTAATGGAGACGGTAATTATTCTCGTGATTTTACATACATAGACAATGTAATTCAAATGAACGAATTGGCTATGACTTCTCAAAATCCGGCTGCTGTTAATTCAGTTTATAATACTGCATTCGGAGACAGGAAAACACTGAACGATTTAGTTAAATATTTAAAAGAATATTTGTCTGAGTTTGATTCAAAAATAAAAGATGTTCCTGTTATATATGGGGAAAATAGAGTAGGAGATATTCCGCACTCGCTGGCAAGTATTGAAAAAGCAAAAACTCGTTTAGGATATAATCCAAAATATTCTTTGCAAGATGGTTTGAAAGAAGCGGTTGAGTGGTATTGGAATAATTTAAAATAAATAAGATCAAGATAATAATAGATCAATGAAAATTACAAAGATTTGCTGCATAGGTGCAGGATATGTTGGTGGACCAACAATGGCAGTTATTGCACAAAAATGCCCGGATATTCAGGTTAGAGTTGTCGATTTAAATGAACAAAGAATTGCCGACTGGAACGATCCTAATCCAGAAAATATTCCAATTTATGAACCGGGACTTTCGGAAATTGTAGCAGAAGCAAGAGGAAGAAATTTATTCTTCTCTACTGATGTTGATAAGGCAATAGATGAAGCTCAGATGATATTTATTTCAGTAAACACGCCAACCAAAACTTATGGAAAAGGAAAAGGAATGGCAGCTGATTTAAAATATATTGAATTGTGTGCAAGACAAATTGCGAGAGTAGCAAAGCAGAATAAAATTGTAGTAGAAAAATCTACTTTACCAGTAAGAACTGCAGAAGCTATTAAAAGTATATTAGATAATACAGGAAATGGAGTTCAGTTTCAAATACTATCTAATCCTGAATTTTTAGCAGAGGGAACAGCTGTTACTGATTTGTTAAATCCGGATAGAATTTTGATTGGAGGAGATACAACTCCTGAAGGAGAAGAAGCAATAGAAGCGCTATTAAATGTTTATGCAAACTGGGTAAGTAAAGATAGAATTTTAACAACAAATGTATGGTCTTCAGAATTGTCTAAGCTTACGGCTAATGCTTTTTTAGCACAACGTATTTCGTCTATTAATGCGATGTCTGAATTATGTGAAAAAACCGGAGCAGACGTAAATGAGGTTGCTAAAGCAATTGGAATGGATAGTAGAATTGGTCCAAAATTCCTAAAAGCATCTGTAGGTTTCGGAGGTTCATGCTTTCAAAAAGATATTTTAAATTTGGTTTACATTGCTAAGTCATATGGATTAAGTGAAGTTGCAGATTATTGGGAGCAGGTTATTGTTATGAATGACCATCAAAAAAGAAGATTTTCTAATAAAATTGTCCAAACATTATACAATACTGTAGCTGATAAGAAAATTGCATTTTTAGGGTGGGCTTTCAAAAAAGATACAAATGATACCAGAGAGTCAGCAGCAATCTATGTGGCAGATGATTTGATTAATGAGCAGGCTAAAATTTCAGTTTACGATCCAAAAGTTTCAAGAACTAAAATGCTGGCAGATTTAAATTATCTTGAAACGAGAAGCGAGAAAGATAATAATGAATTCTTAAATGTATTCGAAAGTGCTTATCAGGCATGTAACGGAGCGCATGCAGTTGCAGTTTTAACCGAATGGGATGAATTTACAACTTATGATTGGCAAAAGATTTATGATTCAATGCATAAACCGGCTTTTGTTTTCGACGGAAGAAATATTTTGAATGCTAAAGAATTAGAATCAATTGGTTTTGTCTACAATGGTATAGGTTCCTAAGTGGATTTTATAAGGAGTGAAATGATGTGAAATGTGAAGTAGTGATTAATTTTACTTCGTTATAAATAGAAAAATGAATTGGTACGTAGTTTATACAAAACCGAAATGGGAGAAAAAAGTTGCTGATAAACTTAAACAAGCTGGAATTGAATGCTATTGCCCCTTAATTACTCAAATTAAGCAATGGACAGATCGAAAAAAGAAGATAGAAATACCGCTTTTTAGCTCTTATGTTTTTGTTCAGTTAGCAGATTCTGAAAGAAACTCGGTTTTTCAAGTTGCTGGAGTTGTCAGGTATTTATTCTGGTTAGGGAAACCTGCTATTGTAAAAAACGAAGAAATCGAAGCAATAAAAACAAGTCTTAAAGCTCCTAATATAAGTGATGTATCTGTTTCAACTATTCAGGTTGGAGACAGAATTAAACTAGAATCTGGGGCGTTTAGTAATCAAAATGCGATTGTTCAGGAAATTTCTAATAATTATTACATACTAGTATTGGAAACTTTAGGATGCGTTTTGAAAATAAAATATAAATAACAACGTTATTTCATTAAAATTAACAGAAGAGAAAATCTTTTTTAGGTTTTTTTTCTTCTGTTTTTTTTATAAAGTAATTATTTACATCCTGATTAATAAGGTATTGTGTTATAGTGCTTTTTTGTTAACAATTTGTTTTTAAGGATTACGGGAAACCGTATTGAATAACTAGAGTTATTATACTATATTTGCCGAAAATGATTAATTTAGGTAGCTGGGACCAAATAATGGGACTCGGAGCGGCGAAGCCGTGAGTTTTAATGACCTAAATAAATTAAAAAAATGAAATTGAAAGATAATGTTAAAATTGCGGTTATTGGTTTGGGCTATGTTGGTTTGCCTTTAGCCCGATTATTTGCAACAAAATATTCAGTTGTTGGCTTTGATATTAATGAATCAAGAGTCAATTCTCTAAAATCCGGAACAGACACTACTTTAGAGGTTGAAGATGATGTCTTACAAGATGTCTTGGTTGAAAATCCAAGTGAAAAAAACGGATTGTTTTGTACAACGTCACTGGTTGATATTGAAAACTGCAATTACTATATAGTTACCGTTCCGACACCAGTTGATAGAAATAACAGACCAGATCTGACTCCTTTATACAAGTCAAGTGAGACAGTTGGAAAGGTTTTGAAAAAAGGAGATATTGTTGTTTACGAGTCTACTGTGTACCCAGGTGTTACAGAAGAGCAATGTGTACCGGTTTTAGAACGAGTTTCAGGTTTAAAATTTAATGAAGATTTTTTCGCGGGATATTCCCCAGAAAGAATAAATCCCGGAGATAAAGAACATACTGTAGAAAAAATATTGAAAGTTACCTCTGGTTCTACTCCTGAAATAGGAATAAAAGTAGATGAGTTGTACAAATCAGTTATTACGGCAGGAACACATTTAGCCCCAACAATAAAAGTTGCAGAAGCAGCAAAGGTTATTGAGAATTCACAGCGTGATATTAATATAGCTTTTGTAAATGAATTAGCTAAGATATTTAACTTAATGAATATTGATACACAAGAAGTATTAACAGCTGCAGCTACAAAGTGGAATTTTCTACCGTTTAAACCAGGACTTGTTGGCGGACATTGCATTGGTGTGGATCCTTATTATTTAGCACAAAGAGCGCAAGAATTCGGTTATCATCCTGAAATAATTTTAGCAGGAAGACGTTTAAATGACAGTATGGGAGAATATGTGGCTTCGCAGATAGTGAAGCTAATGATCAAAAAAGGAATTTCAGTAAATGGAGCGAATCTTTTAATGTTAGGAATAACGTTTAAGGAAAACTGTCCTGATGTTAGAAATACTAAAATTGTAGACGTAATAAAAGCTTTAAAAGATTACGGAATTGCAGTTACTATTTTTGATCCTCTTGCAAATATTGATGAAGTGAAGAGAGAGTACAAGTTAGAAACGGTAAATACTTTACCGACAGAAAAATTTGATGCTTTAGTACTAGGTGTTGCTCACTCAGAATTTCTTGATATTAATTTCTCAAATTTACAAAAAGATAAAAGTTTAATTTATGACGTAAAAGGAATTTTAGGAACTTTAGCTGATAATAGGCTTTAGTTTTTTAAATTCCTTTTTTTATTTAAAATATATGAGTTCAGATAAATCTATTACACATGTAATTCTTACAGGAGGAGTTGGAAGTCGTTTGTGGCCACTTTCTCGCAAAAGCCGTCCAAAGCAATATCTTGAAATATTTGAAGGCAAATCTTTATTTGAAATGACAGTTGAAAGAAATAGTCATTTAGCAAATAAAGTAATGGTTGTCGGAAATGTAGATAATCATCAACTTAGTGGGAAAGTAATGGATAAAACCAATACCTCCTATGTTAATATTATTGAAGCAACTCCAAGAAATACTGCGGCTGCAATTGCTTTTGCGGCGTTTGCATCAAATCCGGATGATATTTTAATTATAACTCCCTCAGATCATATTATAGATCAAATGGAGAATTATAATCAAGCCATTTCTGAAGCTGTTTCTAAGGCCAATGAAGGATTTATCGTAACTTTTGGAGTTATTCCTACCAAGCCTGAAACTGGATATGGCTATATAGAAGCAGATGGAGATAATGTTATTTCTTTCCGCGAAAAACCAAATGAAACTACTGCAAAAGAATTCATAGCAAAAGGCAATTTTTTATGGAATAGTGGAATGTTTTGTTTTAAAGCAAATGTTCTTTTGGAAGAGTTGAAGAAATTTCAACCGGATGTGTATGAAAAATCTAAAACAGTATGGGAAGGAAGTAAAGATGGGTTTTTAGATTTAGATTTATCAATGGAGATTCCTTCTATCAGTATAGATTATGCTGTGATGGAAAGAAGTAAAAAAATCAAGGTGGTGCCTGCTTCCTTTTCATGGTCTGATTTAGGTTCTTTTGAATCTGTTTATGATTATCTAAACTCAAAAGGACATTTGACTGATGCTAATGGCAATATGGTAATTGGATGTGATAAGCATACGACTTTCTTAGGATTAAAAAACACAATTTTTGTTTATACTGAGACAGCAAATTTAATTTTGCAAAAAGAAAATTCACAAGATGTTAAAGACATCTACAGTGAATTAGAAAAACAAAATTCTGAATTACTTAACTAGAAACAATTAGAAATGAAAAAAATACTTATAACTGGAGGTGCTGGTTTTATCGGTTCGCATGTAGTGAGACGTTTCGTTAATAAATATCCTGAATATCAAGTTTTTAATTTAGACGCTTTGACGTATGCAGGAAATTTGGAAAATATAAAAGACATAGAAAATAATCCCAATTATACTTTTGTTAAAGGAGACATTGTTGATGAAAAGTTTATAAATGATCTTTTTGCTTTACATAATTTTGATGGAGTTTTGCATTTAGCTGCAGAATCACATGTTGATCGTTCGATTGAAGACCCTTTAGCATTCGTAAAAACAAATGTTATCGGAACTATGAATCTATTGAATGCCGCTAAGAATCAATGGAAAGGTAATTTTGATGGCAAAAGATTTTATCATATAAGTACAGATGAAGTTTATGGATCATTAGGATCTGAAGGGCTTTTTACAGAAACAACTTCTTACGATCCGAATTCTCCTTATTCGGCTTCTAAAGCAAGCTCGGATCACTTTGTGAGAGCTTATGGAGAAACTTATGGATTGCCGTATGTTTTGACCAACTGTTCTAATAATTATGGATCTTATCATTTTCCAGAAAAACTAATTCCACTTTTTATAAATAACATTATAAATAATAAACCATTACCAGTTTACGGAGATGGGAATTATACTCGTGACTGGCTTTTTGTTGAAGATCATGCTATAGCTATCGATTTAGTCTTTCATGAAGGAAAAAATCATGAAACATATAACATTGGAGGATTTAACGAATGGAAAAATATTGATTTGGTGAAGTTGTTATGTGGTATAATGGATGATAAATTAGGGAGAGAGAAAAGTGCCTCTGAAAAACTAATTACTTATGTAAAAGACAGACCAGGTCACGATTTGCGTTATGCAATTGATGCTTCAAAAATTAATAAAGAATTAGGATGGAAACCATCTGTTACTTTTGAAGAAGGATTAGAAAAAACTATCAATTGGTATTTGAATAATCAAGAATGGCTTGAGAATGTGACTTCTGGGGCTTATAAAGAATACTATCAAAAACAATATTCATAATACATGAAAAAAATAACGTACGTTCTTTTCTTATTTTTTACACTTAGTTTGTCTTTAAGTGTAAATGCACAAGACCTACTTAAGTCCAGAGACTTAAGTACAGTTAATGTTGATTATTTAACTGACGATGATCTGGCAAAAATTAGTGCACAACTCAAAAGTAATAACACAACGATTGATCAGGTCGAACCAATGGCATTATCGAAAGGAATGAGTCAGTCTAATTTTAATAAATTGAAGGTTAAGTTAAATAGCTATCAGAATAAAAATTCATTTGTAAATAAAAATGCTGAAAAAACTTTAGAAGGAAATTCTGATTCTGGAAGGAAGCAGGAAAGTATCAAAAATGTAAAAGTAAAAGACTCTGCAAATGCTATTATTTTTGGATCTGAGTTGTTTGATAATCCTACTCTTAATTTCGAGCCGGATTTAAAAATAGCAACTCCGATGAATTATATTTTGGGACCTGGAGATGAACTTCAGGTTACAATTTATGGCGTACAGGAATATAATGGAAATCTGTCTGTTAGTGTTGAGGGAAAAATATCCATAGAATATGTTGGTCAAATCGCTGTTTCCGGAATGACAATAGAAGCGGCAACACAAAAAATAAAAGCTGCAATAGCAAGAGTATATAGTACTGTTAGATCTGGACAGTCACAAGTAAGCGTAAGTTTAGGGAAAATTAGAACAATAAAAATTACGGTAGTTGGAGGAAAACAGCCAGGTAATTATTCAATATCTTCTTTAGCAACTGTTTATAACGCTTTACATTTAGCAGGAGGGCCGGGGAAAAATGGTAGTTATAGAAATATTGAGTTAATACGAAACAATAAAGTTTACAGAAATATTGATATTTATAGATTTTTAGTTAAAGGGGATCAATCTGACAATATTAGTTTAAAGGAAAATGATGTAATTAGAATTCCTGCCTACACGCAGAGAGTTACTGTTGAAGGTGAAGTTAAACGCCCAGGTATTTTTGAAATGAAAAAAGGAGAAAAGTTCTCTGATTTATTGAGCTTTGCTTCAGGTTTCAATGAATTTGCTTATACCGCTTCAGTGAATGTTGTGCAAAAAACAGGAAAGGAGTTTAAAGTTCATGATATAAACGAAAGTGAATATAGTGCTTATCAGCCACAATCGGGAGATGTATTTAGAATTACCAAAATTTTAAATCGTTTTGAAAATCGTATTAAAATTGAAGGAGCAGTTTTTAGACCTGACTATTATTCTTTTACAGATGGAATGAGAATTTCTGATCTTATTACAAGAGCAGAAGGATTAAAAGAAGATGCTTATAGTAAAAGAGCTAGAATAATTCGCTTAAAAACAGATCTAACTACAGAAATTGTAAATGTAGATTTAGGAGCTGCTTTATCAGGTGATTTAAACGCAGACATTGAATTAAAAAGAGAAGATATTGTTACTGTTTATTCTATTCTGGATTTTAGAGAAGAATACAAAGTAACAATTGATGGAGAAGTAAAAAATCCAGGTGAATACGAATATTTTGAAAATCTAACTTTAAATGATTTGGTTGTTCAGGTGGGAGGGTTAACTGGTTCGGCTTCTAAGAGAGTTGAAGTTGCAAGAATGATTAAATCTGATGCAATTGATGATGCTGATCCAAAGCGTATCGAATTGGTTGAACTTGAAATTACTGCGGATAACAATGAGCAAATAAAAAACTTCGTGCTAAAACCTTTTGACGTGATTAACATACGAAGAATGGCAGTTTATGAGAAACCTCAAATGGTCACTGTTAGTGGAGCTGTTGGATATCCTGGAAAATATGTGTTAGCGAATAAGAAAGAAACAGTTTATAATGTCGTAATGAGAGCTGGCGGCTTAACTTCCATTGCTAATTTGGATGGAATGAAGATTAAAAGACCTATTAAAGAAGATCAAATAGAGACATTAGAAAGAATCGATCTTAATATTTCAAAAAATGATACTTTAAAAGGTAAGCTAGCAAAAAAGCTAAAGGAAGATTTGAAGTTTGCAACAATTCCTGTAAACTGGGAGAAAATTGTAAAAGATAAGAATCACTTTTCGAACGTTACTTTATTTCCGGGTGACGAAATTGAGGTATCAGTTTATAATGAGGGAGTTAAAGTCACAGGAAATGTTTTGTTGACATCGGAAATTCCGTATAGAAACGGTAAAGGATTTAAATATTATATTAATGCTGTAGGAGGTGTTGATAATAAAGGATGGAAGAGAAAAGCGTATATAATATATCCAAATGGAAAAGCTGATGTAACAACTTCATTTCTGTTTTTTAGGTCTTATCCTAAAGTAGAACCAGATTCACAAATTGTTGTTCCTGAAAAGCCAGAAAGAAAAAAGATGAGTGCAGGAGAATGGGTTGGTATAGGTACCGTAATTTCTAGTTTAGCTTTATTAATTGTAACGGCTTTTAAATAATTTTTAATGGATAATAAACTTAATGAAAACGATGAAATATCGTTAAAAGAATTACTCGCTAAAATAAAAGAATGGATTAACTATTTGATTTCGCAAAAGAAAATTATTGTCTTAGCTGGAATTATTGGTGCCGTTTTAGGATTGACTTACTCATTTATAAAAAAACCAGTATATACTGCTACATTGACTTTTGCTTTAGAAGATGAAAAAGGTGGAGGTGGATTAGGAGGAGCATTAGGATTGGCCAGTTCTTTTGGTTTAGATTTGGGAGGAAGTGGAGGGGGAATTTTTTCTAGCTCTAATTTAACTGAATTGTTTAAATCAAGGTCAATGGTAGAAAAAACTTTATTATCTCCAGTAAATGTAGATGGAAAAATAATTTCATTGGCTGAAATGTATATTCAGAACAATGAATGGAGAAAAAAATGGGATGATAAACCGAAATACTCTTCAATTCAATTTTTACCTAATGCAAATCGTAAAGTTTTTACTCGGGACCAAGATAGTATAATGGGATTAATGTATTTAAATCTTTCCAAATCGGGATTGTCTGTTGCGCAAAAAGACAAAAAAATCTCAATTATAAATATAGATGTATCATCGACTAACGAATTATTCTCGAAATATTTTTGCGAAGCATTGGCAAAAGAAGTCGGTCAATTTTACATTGAGACTAAAAGTAAAAAAGCCAGAATGAATATGGCTATTTTAGAGCGTCAAGTTGATTCTGTTCGTGGAGAATTGAATGGAGCAATTACCGGAGTAGCAGTTGCAAATGACAATACTTTTAATTTAAATCCGGCACTTAATGTTCGTCGTACTCCATCAGCAAGAAGACAAGTGGACGTACAGGCTAATACAGCTATATTGACAGAATTAGTTAAGCAAAGTGAATTAGCAAAAGTCACATTACGTAAAGAAATACCTTTAATTCAAGTAATTGATAGACCTATTTTACCATTGCCTAAAGAGCGTTTTGGGAAGGCAAAGGGGATTATAATGGGAGGATTTTTGGGAGGATTTTTAACTGTTTTGTTTTTAATTTTAAGGAAGATAATAAGTTTATTAAAATAATATATTTAAAGCAAGTATAAAAAAATTATGAAAGTAGTAATATTAGCAGGTGGACTAGGAACCAGATTATCAGAAGAAACAGTTTTACGGCCTAAACCAATGGTTGAAATTGGTGGTATGCCTATACTTTGGCATATTATGAAAATTTACTCGTCCTATGGTTATAATGATTTTGTTATATGTTTAGGATATAAAGGGTATGTTGTAAAAGAATATTTTGCGAATTATTTTATGCATAAATCTGATGTAACTATCGATTTAAAGAATAACTCGATTAAGGTACATGAATCAGAAGCTGAACCATGGACAATTACTTTAGTAGATACTGGGATTAACTCAATGACTGGCGGACGTATAAAACGTATTCAAAAACATATAGGAAATGAACCTTTTTTATTAACATATGGAGATGGAGTTTCAGATGTTAATATAAATGAATTAGTTGAGAGGCATAAAAGTGCTGGAAAACTTTGTACAGTAACATCTGTACAGCCTTCTGGACGTTTTGGAGCATTAAATTTAGATGCTGAAAATCAAGTTAATTCTTTCTTAGAAAAACCTAAAGGTGATGGAGCGTGGATTAACGGAGGATTTTTTGTATGTGAACCTAAAGTCTTTGAATATATTGCTGGTGATAGTACAACTTTTGAGAACGAACCTATGCAGAATTTGGCGGCTGATGGACAGATGATTGCTTATTTGCATAATGGTTTTTGGAAGCCCATGGATACGCTAAGGGATAAGCTAGAACTTGAAGCAAGTTGGGAAGCGAATAACGCTGCTTGGAAAAAATGGTAAAATGATGTATAAAAATTTACAAAAAACATACCAAGGGAAGAAAGTTTTTTTAACAGGTCAAACCGGTTTTAAAGGAGCTTGGATGCTAAAAACGTTATCCCTTTTAGGGGCCGAGATCAAAGGTTATGCCTTAGAACCACAAACTCAAAATGATTTGTTTTGTTTGATTCAAGGAGATAAAATTTGTGATTCTGTTATTGCTGATTTACGGGACAAAAAGCGTTTAGAAAAAGAAATTATAGATTTTCAACCCGATTTTATTTTTCATTTAGCTGCTCAACCTTTAGTTCGTTTATCTTACGAAATACCTGCCGAAACTTTTGAAGTAAATGTTATTGGTACTGCTAATGTTTTAGATTCAGTTCGTTTGTTAGAAAAGAAATGTGATGTGGTATTAATTACAACTGATAAAGTATATCATAATAATGAATGGCTCTATCCGTATCGCGAAAATGATCGAATTGGAGGCTATGATCCCTACAGTGCTAGTAAAGCTTGTACTGAATTGGTTATTGACTCTTATAGAAATTCTTTTTTTAATATCAAAAAGTATAATTCGCATCAAAAAGGGATTGCAGTTGCAAGAGCTGGTAATGTTATTGGTGGAGGTGATTGGTCTAAAGATCGTTTGATTCCAGATATTGCAAAGGCTTTTACTGATAATAAAGATGTGCTAATTAGAAACCCTAAGTCAGTGAGGCCTTGGCAACACGTTTTGGAACCGATAATTGGTTACTTGTTATTAGGGGTTAATTTATCTGAAAATCCTTTACAATTTAGTCAGGCTTATAATTTTGGTCCACATTTGTCCGATGCACTTCCAGTAGAAGATATGCTTAAATTGGCTATCCAAAGTTGGGGAAAAGGTAATTATACAGTGGAGGTAGATGAAAATCAACCTCATGAGGCGGGATTGTTGAAATTGGATATTAGCAAATCGATAAACGAATTGAAATGGCAACCCAAAATGAATGCGCAACAAGCAGTGGGTATGACGATGGATTGGTATATTGAGTTTAATTCGAATAAACATAACATCGCAGATTTTACATCTGAGCAGATAAAAGCATTCTTTAATGAGTAAAAATATTATAATAACTGGGGCAACAGGTTATCTTGGATTCAACTTTCTGAAGAAGTTATTAGACATAGGTTTCAATATTTGTGTTGTTAAGAGAGAAACTTCTGATATTTCAAAGATCAAACTCCTTTCTGAAAATATTAAATTTTATAATAATGATGAAATTAGCATTGCTCAAATGTTTGATGAGAATGAAATCTATATGATAATTCATTTCTCGACACTATACGGAAGAAAAGGAGAAACAATATTTCAAATAAAAGAAGCCAATTTAGATTTTCCTCTTTTGCTGTTGAAATATGCACTTGATAATGATGTGCGATATTTTATTAATACAGGAACTTCATTACCATATCTTACAAACCAATATTCTTTGTTTAAAAATCAATTCTCAGAATGTCTGGAGTTTTTTTCTTCAAAAATTACAACAATTAATATTTTATTAGAGCATTTTTATGGACCATATGATGATAATTCAAAATTTATTTCGTCAATGATCAGTAAAATGAGTAATAATATTTTGGAAATTGAGCTTACAGAAGGTACCCAACTAAGAGATTTTATCTTTATCGAGGATGTTTTAAGTGCTTATTTATGTATAATAAGTAATATTGATAAATTTATTGGTTTTAATAATTTACCATTAGGTTCTGGAGAAACAGTAACTATAAGAAAGATAGTGGAAACAATTAAAGAAGTTTCAGAAAGTAAATCTAATTTGTTATTTGGTAAAATTCCAATGAGAGAAAACGAATTACTATGTTCTGATGCTGATATTTCTAAACTTAAAAGTTTAGGATGGTATCCTAAATTTAATCTCAATGAAGGAATAAAATTGACTATCGAATCATATAAAAATTAAAAAATGACATTGTTATCAAAGATTAAAGTTATAGAAAGAAAAAAAATTGAAGATTCAAGAGGATGGTTTTTAAAAGTTATCAATGGTTTGGAAGATAATATACCTAGTTATACTGGGGAAGTGTATTTAACCAATGCTAAACCTGGTGAAGCAAAAGGCGGTCATTATCATGAAAAAGCAAATGAATGGTTTACTTTAATTACAGGGGATTGTGAATTGAAAATGGTTGATATTATTACTGGTGAAAAACAAACACTTTATTTGTCTTCAACAAAAGCTGAAACAATTTACATTCCTAATCATATTGCACATGTTTTTATAAATAATTATGAAAATGATTTTATTTTGTTAGCTTATTCAGATCAATTATTTGTTCCTGAGGATACATTGATTTTTGATAAATTTTAAGACAAACTAAATGAAAGTTGAACATAATAGAATATTCGGATTAGATTTATTAAGAGCATTGGCAATTATTTTTATTTTTTTTCGGGTATTTTTTTATTTTCTATTTTAATTTTTCTATACTACAATTTACAAGTACTTAGTTATGATTTTGAAAACGAAAAAGAATTTTTTGATTGTGGTTTTTTATGAAAACCTTCTTTTTTACTTTTCTCAGTTTATCAATATCATTAATGATTCCGCTTCTTTACAATTTAAAAGCAAAAAGAATTAACAATTATCTTTATAAATTAATCAATGTCATAAGTTTAAGTTCTTATTCAATATATTTATTCCATATGTTCTATATAATGCTCATTAATAGTATTTATTATAAATTAAATCTAAAAATTGATTATTTATGGATAGTTCTTGTTTGGGCTACAACAATTATAGGATCTCATTTTCAATACCACTTATTTGAAGTTAGGATAACAGAATTAAGAAATAAATTTGGAACAAAAAAAGATGCTATAGGAGTGTAATACAGTCATTGCTTAATCGCTTCATTAAAAAAGATTAGTTTACTTTTTAATAAGTATGCTAGAAAATTATGGCAAATATTTTTAAAGTAAAACAAAAAAACTTTGCCATTTCAATTAGTAATGGTTCTATTGTTCATATTGATAAGTAATTGATTAGTGACTGTATTTTCAAATTTTACTAATGAATATTTTCTGAGTCTGTAATTCAAAACCGAGTTTAGCATAAATGTATAAAAATCCAAATGTTTTATTTCTGTGAAATTATTTCCTGTTAAGATCATCATATAAATAATACAATAATATTAACTGAGTTTTAATCTCACATAATGAAAAATAATTTTTTTAAATCTAACAAGATTGCCGTTCATGAAGTTACTGATAAATTGAGGGATAAAAATTTAATAAGACAGATTTTTTCTTCAATATCATTTAAGGCTATATCTATAGCAATAGGATTGATTTTGGTTCCAGTTTTGTTAAAGAAATTAGGTCAAGAAAAATATGGTATCTGGGCATTGTTGTTATCATTGATACAATGGGTTTCTTTGATGGACATTGGTATTGGAAATGGGTTGAGAATTAAATTAACTGAGGCATTGTCTAAAAATAAACAAATTGAAGCAAAAGAATATGTTTCAACAGCATATTATTTAATGTCGGTCATTGCTATTCCTTTGATGTTTATTTTGCTACCAATGTTTTTTTTATTCAATTGGAGTGATTTTTTCAACTCAAAAGATATATCTCTTTCAGAATCTAGATGGATTGTAATGATCTTTGTATATTCTATGATTATGTATTTTGTTCTATCTTTAGTAAATCAAGTGATGTATGCTGTGCAACGTAGTTCATTAACTTCAATTGCTCCTATTTTAACTTCCTCTATTTTTATATTTATAATTTACTTTTTTTCAAAAGATAACAATGCGAGTCTATTATTTGTGTGTATAGTTTATGCGCTATGTCTTATTTTGGCAATTACAATAATTTCAGCTTTTTTTTACAAAGAATATTCTAACTTATTTCCTAGAAAGCAGTCTTTTAAAAAAGATAAAATTAAGCCATTATTATCTTTAGGAGTTAAGTTTTTTATAATTCAAATAACAGGGGTAATAATTTTTTCTTCAGATAATATTATTATAACACAGTTATTAGGGCCTAAATTTGTTGCTGTGTACAATATTCCATTTGTTATTTTTAATAATATAAGTATGTTAGCGAATATTGTTATGATGCCTATATATTCATCATATACAGAAGCATATTCTAAGGGTAATTTAGATTGGATTAAAACCAAAGTAGTTATGTTGTGTAGGCTAATGATACCCTTTACTATTTTTGTGGGTATAGTTGTGTTTCTATTTCCTACTATTATCAAAATTTGGGTTGGTGATTCTATAGATATACCAGATTATTTACCTCTTTTGGTAGGGTTGTATTCAATAGTTACTGTTTGGAATAATATTTTTAGTTATGTTTTGGGCGGAATAGGTAAAATTAACTTGGGTATGTATACAACTATTGCGCAAGGTATTTTAAATATACCACTTTCAATCTATTTTGCTAAATACTGTGGATTTGGTATAAACGGAATTATTATTGGTAACATAATTTGTTTAGGAATAAGTAGTATTATTTCTCCAATTCAGGTTTATTACTTTATATTTTATAAGAAACATACTGAAAAATTAACAAAAATTTTAAGCTAACTAATTGAGAGATAAATGAGTTTTTCATTTTTTATACCTACATACAAGAGAAGTGATTCTTTGAAAGAAACGATATCTTCGATTTTCAAATATTGGAAAGGGGATATTAAAATAACGATTTCTGACAATAATGAAGATGATACTGCTAAAAATGTTGTCAAAGAGTTTGACGTAAACAATATTGATTATTCTCCCAATAAACAGAACATTGGAATTGATAAAAATATGTTGCGTTTTTTGGAATTGTGTAAAACAAAATACTGTTGGTTGCTTGGAGATGACGATTCACTGAGTGAAAAATCATATAGTGACATATCTCCTCTACTTGAAGAAGATGTAGATTTTATAATTTTACTGAATGGTAATTATGTTAAGGATTATCCAGATGGTATCTATGCTATTGATAATTTAAATAATGTAGGTAATGCTTTTCTCTCTTTTTGGGATAAACTACCATTTGGGAATGTAATAATAAATGCTGAAAGAGCCAAATGTCTTAATTATGATGAAGTAATTGAAAAATATGTGGGAACTAGTCATGCTTATTCTGGAGTGTTATGGGAACTTGCAATCAGTAAGTTTTCTTCAAAAAAAATTGGCGTAATGTCTTCACAAAGTATTGAAGTATATAATGTTGAAAAGTCTTGGGTAAATTCATCTGTCAAAATATATTTAGGAGAGATACCTGAATGGTTTAAATTATTACCTCAATCTTTGAAAAAATATTCAGATAAAGCATATACGAATTATTTGAAACAGATTTTTACTCTATCAACTTTATCAAATTTCATTGTTTTTTCAAAGCAAAGTGAAGTTAATAAGGATTTTGTTAATAATTCAATAAGTAAAATGCCTTTTAAATATAAACTTAAATGGTTTTTTCTAAATGTTTGCTTTCCAATTTATCAAATTTACACTTCAATAAAAAAAACATTAAAAACAATTATTAATAATATTTTGCAAAAAAAATGAAAATACAATTTGATCATCAAATTTTTTCCCAACAACAATATGGAGGTATTTCAAGATATTTTTTTGAGTTGATTTCAAGATTTGACGGAATTGAAAATAGTTATAATGTAGCAACTTATTTTAGTAATAATGCATACTATAATAAGGATATTGATTCAAATTTAAAATCATTCTTTCCGAATTCGAAATTTAAAGGCAAAAAAAGAATTGTTACATATTTGAACGAAATTAAATCATTGAGGACTATTCAAAAAGGAGTTTTTGATGTATTTCATCCAACATACTATGATGACTACTTTCTTGACAAAATAAAAGGAAAACCTTTAGTTGTCACTTTTTATGATATGATACATGAAAAATTTTCAAATCAATTTGAAGATATGAAAGCAGACACTAAAATTTATAATCAAAAAAAGCTTTTGTTAGAACATGCAAGTAAAGTTATCTCTATATCAGAAACTACAAAAAATGATATCATTGAATTGTTTGATGTAGATCCTGCAAAAATTGATGTTGTGTATCTTGGTAATTCTCTTACAGTTGGTGAGAAGGAATTAACTAGGCTAGTAAATGATGATTATATATTATTTGTTGGTAATAGAGGAATATATAAAAATTTTGATTTTTTTATAACTGCCATTGCACCTTTATTGATTGATGCAAATTTGAAATTAATTTGTGCGGGAGGTGGAGATTTTTCATCACGAGAAATAATTTTGATACAATCATTAAAATTAGAAAATCGAGTTTTTTTTAAGAAAATTAGTAATGACAATGTGTTGGCCAATTATTATACTCATGCTCTATTTTTTTGTTTTCCAAGTTTATATGAGGGGTTTGGAATCCCAGTATTAGAGTCTTTTGCTTGTGGTTGTCCTGCTTTGTTAAGCAATGGAGGATCTTTGCCTGAAATTGGAGGTGATGCTGCACTTTATTTTGATCCTACTAATGGAGAATCTTTGAGAAAATCTGCAGAAGAATTGATCAATAATCATGTTTTACGTCAAAAATTAAAAGAGAAAGGCCTTAAAAGGTTGGAACAATTTTCGTGGGATAATACTTTTTTAGAGACTTTAGAGGTGTATAAATCAGTTATCTAAGAATATTATGAGTGAAATATATACTAAAACGGCTTTTATTACAGGAGTGAGTGGTCAGGATGGAGCCTACCTCTCAAAATTATTATTTAGCAAAGGATATAAAATTATTGGGATTACAAGAAGTTATCATCAAGATAATTTAGAAAAATTAAAAATTTTAAATATTGATAAAGAGGTTACAATGGAGGAGTGTGATTTGCTTGACTTGTCGAGTGTTATTACATTGCTTAATAAATATAAGCCTGATGAGATATACAATTTAGCGGCACAAAGTTCAGTAGGTTTATCATTTAAGCAGCCCATAGGAACCATAAATTTTAATATAGTTTCTGTTTTAAATTTGTTGGAAGCCATACGTATCATTAAACCAGATGTTAGATTTTATCAGGCATCGAGTAGCGAAATGTTTGGTAAAGTAATCGAGTTGCCTGTTACTATTAATACACCTATGCATCCTTTAAGTCCTTATGCGATATCAAAAGCTTCTGCACATTGGATTGTGGTGAATTATAGAGAGTCTTATAATTTATATGCTTGTAATGGAGTTTTGTTTAATCACGAATCTTTTTTGAGGTCAAATGGTTTTTTTGTGAAGAAGGTTTTAAACGAAACAGTCCGAAATAGAAATAATTCCGATTGGCTTTTGAAGGTAGGAAGTATTGATATAAAAAGGGATTTTGGATTTTCTGTTAATTATGTTGAGGCCATGTGGCTAATGTTACAGGCTGAAAAAGCAGATGATTTTATTATTTGCTCAGGAAAGAGCATTACTCTACGTTCTATTATCGAGTATGTATTTAAAAAGTTAGATGTACCAATTGATAAGTTGGTCATAGATAATGATTTTATTCGCCCTACAGATATTGAAGATATTTATGGTGACAATACTCCTGCAAAATCAATATTAGGCTGGCAATATGAACTTGATTTTTATCAGGTTTTAGATATCTTAATTGAGGAAGAATTAAATGAATTTTCTAATAAATAATAAAAAAAACTTGTAAAATTCATGAATATTTCAAAAACACCCCTTCTTACAATAATTACAGTTTCATACAATGCTGTAGCAACTATTGAACAAACTATTTTAAGTGTTGTTAATCAGTATTTTGAGGATTATGAATATCTTATTATTGATGGTGGTAGTACTGATGGAACTGTTGATATTATTAAGAAATACCAAGATAAAATCACTTATTGGGTCTCTGAACCTGATAAAGGAATTTATGCTGCTATGAACAAGGGAGCAGCTATTTCTCGAGGGAAGTGGTTATGCTTTATGAACTCTGGAGATACATTTTATAATACTAGCACACTTGAGGATTTATTTTCAAAATCGAATATTCTTGATGAGGATTGTGATGTTATTTATGGTAATACAAATAAGGTTTACCGTAATTATAGTAAAATAATAAAGCCAGCTGAAATAGGACAAATTGCTAATCACTTGCCTTTCTGTCATCAATCATCCTTCGTTTCAACTGAAGTGTTCAAAAAGTATAATTTCAACTTGCAATATAAGATTGTAGCAGATGATCATCTATTCTACAGTTTATATAAGGATGGACACAGATTCTGCTACATTGATCAAGTTATTTCTAATTATGAAGCCATGGAGGGGGTTTCAAGCAGAAAGTTTAAGAATGCACTATGGGAAAATTACCAAATCCGAGGAGGACAGTCAAAATGGTATTGGTATTTTCGACACTACCTTCCATTTTTATTTAGAAACACACTTCATTTAGTGTATATTACTACTTTTCATGAATAATAATGTACCATTAATTTCAATAATAACTGCTACTTACAATTGTGCTGATACTATTGAATCCACCATGCAATCTGTGTTAGCTCAAAGTTACCCTAATATTGAGTATATTATAATTGACGGACAAAGTACAGATGGAACTATTGATATTATTAAGAGATATGAGGAAAGTATCTCTGTCTTTATTAGTGAGCCGGACAAGGGAATATATGATGCAATGAACAAGGGGATACGGGCTTCCAAAGGTATATGGCTTAATTTTATGAATTCAGGAGACTTATTTTATTCCAAGGACTCAATTTGGAACTCCTTGAATAACATTGACGATAAAGTTGGTTTCATATATTCTGACTTTTATGTTTTAAAAAAACAGCATCTTAAGCTAATTAGTGCAAGTTATGATAAGGGAATAATCTTGCATCAATCCGTACTTTATAAAAGAGAACTTCATTTGAAATATGGTGAATATATTGTGAGTCAGAAATATATAATCTCTGATTACTTATTTTTTCACCTTATTCCTACTGAATTGATTAAAAAATCTCTTTTTCCAATATCTATTAATTCTGCACCTGGAGTTTCTGCAGGAAATTGGACTTGGTATCAAAAAATATGTTTCGACTATATTTTTCGTAAAATATCGATTTTTGAATTACTTAAGAATCTCGTAATTAGAGTAGTTAAAAATTGTGTTATTGCATGCTTAAAGTTTGTTAAATAATGAATACTCTAGATTTTTTTGAATTATTTACTAATAATTATTTATTATATTTTAGTTGTTTTCTTGGTGTTTGCTTTTTCTATTATCTTTTGTTTAGAAAAGTCTGTTTTTCACTACTTGATCCAATATTCATGGCTTTGGTAGGATCAGCTTTTGGAGCCTCTGTAGTACTGTTTTTATTTGCAACATCTAAGATTTCATCTTTTTATTTTATTAATTATTTAGGGACACAGTTTGCTTTTTTAGCTGGTTTTGTATTTTTTAATAAATTTTCTCCTATTGTTTTTATAACATCAAAAATTAGATTTGAAAATGTATTTTTTTTGCAATGTTTTTTTGTTGTTTCATTCGTTATGTTTTTTTTGTCAAATATAATTGTTTATGCAACTTTAGGGATTCCTCTTTTTTTAAAATCTAGACTTGATTTGACGGCTGATGCAGGTGGCTATGGTATATTTACCAGATTTGCTGAGGTTTCGGGTGCAGTAGCTTTTTATCTCTTTTTGCATTTTATTATTGTTGAGAAAAACGTCTCACGCCTATTTAAATCTACATTATTTTTTTATTTATTAGGTCATTTAGTGGTTACTTTTTTAAGTGGATCTAAATCGAGCGTGTGGTTTTTTGTAATGAATTATTTCTGTTTTCTTATACTTAACAAAACTAATCCACGGGTTAAAGATTTGCTATTAAAATTACGTCAATATCAATTCAAAATAGTTTTGGTAGGCTTGATTTTCGCTTTTTGTATAATTTTGATAACGTTTGATGGTAGCCCTTCTAATGCTTTTCTTTTTTTAGGTCAGCGTATTGTAGGATATGGAGATGTATACTGGCATGCTTATCCAAATGCATACATTGAAAATCTGCCTCATGATCATTTTTTTCTTGCAGTTTTCGGTAGTTTTTTTGGTTTTTTTCGGATTGTGGATCCTTCAACTTTTCCTGAACCTCTCGGATATACTCTTACAAAAATGTTTTATACAGTTGATATGATAGTAGGACCAAATCCAAGGCACAACATATTTGGATATATCTATTTTGGACCATATTTTTCAATTCTCTATTCATTTGTTCTCGGTACTTGCCTTGGATATATAAGGAGACTATTTTTTAACGCCCATTCATTGAAAATTCTATCTAAGATACTTTTGCTTTTAGTTTATATTATATTTATAAATATTGAAACTGATGTAAATTTCATAGTATTCCAATTAAATAACTTATTAGTCGTATTTCCATTTATATTAGGAATTTCGTTGTTTGTATATTATTTCTTTACATATCCTATTCAAATTAATGTGTCTAAATTTTAATATATAGTATATTTGATGTTTTTTACATCTTTACCGTTTTTAATATTTCTCCCAATTGTTTTCTTACTCTACTGGTATGCTTTTACTAAACTTAAATTTCAGAATCTTGTTATTTTAGTCGCAAGTTTTTTTTTGCGGATGGTTGGATTAGCTTTTTTGATTCTTATTTTTTTACAGCTTTTATGAGTGGAATTCTTTACGAGAAGTTTAATAATAATTTTAAGGGTTATATGAGTTTTAATATATTTCTAAATGGGATCTCATAAAAATCGAGATTTTATTTTGGAGAAATGTTGTAAAATTTATATTCAAACCGTCCCTGTTAGAAAACAGTTTTTTTCTGAAATACAAAATTTAGTAATATATAGTAATAAATTGTAAGGTTTATAAATTGTTTCAAAATATAAAGAGCAAATTCAATATCTTCCTGATTCAATTTTTGCTGATAATGTACATTTCAAGAAAGAATATATCCAAAGGACTATTTTAAATTAGTAAATCATTAAAATTAATTTTTATAAAATTATGAATCTTCAAACAACAGCAGTAGTTGTTACATATAACCCAGATCTATCCACTCTACGAAAGCAATTTATGAGTGTTCATGAGCAAGTAGATGCCATTGTTTATGTTGATAATGGTTCGAAAAATTTCGATTTAATTAATGAATTATTTCTTGAATTAGTAGAACAAAAAAAGATTAAGTTATTTATAATATCAAATCATTCTAATTTAGGACTTGGATATGCCCAAAATCAGGGTATAAAAAAAGCAATTGAATTGGATTCGAACTTTGTTTTAATTTTAGATCATGATTCGGTTCTTACATCAGGATTTGTTAATGAATTGGTCACTTCTACAATAGATTTAAAAAATCAAGGAGTTAAGGTTGGGGCAGTAGGACCGGTATATATTAATGAGAAAACAAACGAGCAATATCCAATTACACGTTATATTGGCCCGTTTATAAAGAGAGTAAATCCAGCCGAAGGTTCAAATGTTGAAGCTTCTTTTTTAATAGCGTCAGGATGTCTAATTTCTGTAGATGTTTTGCATAAAGTTGGGTTGATGAATGAAGAATTGTTTGTTGATTATATTGATGTTGAGTGGTCTTTTAGATGTAAATCAAAAGGTTATAAGTTATTTGCAATCCAAAGAGCCTTAATGCATCATGAAATTGGAGATAATCGTGTTTCTTTTTTTGGTAGAATGATTTCTGTTCATTCTCCTATTCGTAGATATTATCTTTCAAGAAATAGTATATATATGTTAAGATGTCCTTATGTTAGTTGGGGATATAAACTAAGGGAATTAGTGTTTAATGTTTTTCGGATTTTTATTTTTGCAATGATTTCTAATGATAGATTAAAGTATCTTAAACTTTCATTTAGAGGATTAAGAGATGGAATAAGAGGGAAATTTGGTTCAATATAATTATTGCAGTTAAGTAAGTACTAAAAATTTTTATATAAAAAGAATATGAAGTTATATATTACGCTAAAGATATTAATAAGAGCTTAAGATAATAAAATGAAAATATTACATATTGTGGTGTTGCCCGTTTTTGCAGGAGCCCAAAAAATTTCATTTTCTATTTTAGAAAATCTTAATGATTTTGAAAATAAATATATTTTGTGTGGTGAAGGCACAGAAGGGGAATATGCTGAATTCGATGATGCGTTTTCAAAAATCAATACTACTGTTTTTCATAATAAACACTTAAAAAGAAGAATCGGATTACACGATATTAAAGCGTTTATTGATATTTATAGATTATGTAAAAGAGAAAAATATGATATCGTACATACTCATTCTACAAAGTCAGGAATAATAGCGAGAACAGCAGCAAAATTAGCTGGTTGCCGAGTTGTGCACACAGTGCATGGAATTGCATTTCATGAAAATGAAAATTTGATAAAAAGAACAGTATATTATTTAATTGAATTTTTTTCAACTTTTTTTTGTGATAAGTTAATATTGGTTAACAGATTTTATGGAAAGTATTACTCTTTCTTTAATAAGAAAATAAAAGTTATTCATAATGGTATTGATTTTTCAAAATTAAATCAGATAAATGGATCTATACAATCTAAAGATAATAATAAAGTTAATTTACTTTTTGTAGGTCGTTTAGACGAACAAAAGGATCCATTGAATCTTTTAAAAGCTTTTAAAATATTAATTGACCAAAAACAGTATTCTTTATATTTAAGAATTATTGGTGCAGGGGAATTACACTCGATTTGTGAAAATTACATAAATGATAATGGCTTAAGTGAATATGTGGCTTTGTTAGGCTGGCAATCAAACGTTGTACCATTCTATCAATCTAGTGATATATTATGTATTCCGTCAATTTACGAAGCTTTTGGATTAGTGTTTGTCGAAGCAGGTTTTTTTTCATTACCTTCTGTGGCGACTCTGGTTGAGGGAATCCCAGAAGTTGTATTAAATAATAAAACAGGGTTATTAGTTAGATCTAAAAATCCACAGGAATTTAGTGATGCTTTAAAAAAGTTAATTAAGGATAGGGAGTTAAGGATAAAGATGGGACGAAATGCAAAAGAATGGGTTGTGTCTGAATTTTCATCAATAAAAATGATCGAATCATACAAGTCGATGTACGAAGAACTCTTAAAAAAATAAAGTTACAACTACGCCTGCAATATTTAACAAAGAGAAAAAGATTAAAAAAAAGAATTGCTTAAAATTTACCAAAGTTTAAAAAAAGAAAGTTGTATAATCAAAAAAATATTAAAGATAAAATACTCAATTGTTGTTTATCATGAATAAAATATTATTTACCGGTGCTACTGGTTTTCTTGGAAGAAACGTTCTGCCTGTTTTAGAAGAACTTAATTATTCTATTACTACATTAGGTAATTCTACTACTGAAATTGTTTGTGATATTAGCAAAGAAATACCTGAATTGCCTCATGGTTTTGATTTGGTAGTTCACGCTGCAGGAAAAGCACATAGTGTTCCAAAAACAGAAGTTGAGAAAAAACAGTTTTATAATGTTAATGTTACAGGAACAATTAATTTACTAAAAGGACTAGAACAATCTCATATTCCTAAGCAGTTAGTTTTTATTAGCTCAGTTTCTGTATATGGTAAACATGAGGGGTTAAGCATAGCAGAGCATTCATCTTTAGAAGCCAAAGATTCTTATGGTTTGAGTAAAATTGAAGCTGAAATATTTGTAATGGATTGGTGTAAAAAACATAATGTTGTATGTACTATTTTGCGTTTACCACTTTTAGTCGGAAAGAAACCTCCAGGAAATTTAGGAGCAATGATAAAAGCAATTGAAAAAGGCTATTATTTTAATATTGGTGGAGGTAAAGCTAGAAAAAGTATGGTATTGGTAAAAGACGTGGCTAATTTTATTCCAAAAGTAGCTGTTGTTGGTGGGACATATAATTTAACGGATGGTGTAGATCCTAGTTTCAGCGAATTGAGTAACATTATCTCGAAGCAGAAAAAAAATAAAACGCCTCTAAACCTGCCTCTTTTTGTAGCAAGAACAATGGGGCTAGTAGGAGATTTATTGGGAGATAAGTCTCCAATAAATTCTTTAAAACTAAAAAAAATCACATCTGATTTGACTTTTGATGATTCAAAGGCAAGAACTCTTTTAGATTGGAATCCCCAATCGGTGATTGATTACTTAAAAAATAATGACATTTAATAATTAAATAAAAATGAAAGTAGCACTTATTACAGGAATTACAGGACAAGACGGATCATATTTAGCTGAATTGTTATTAGAAAAAGGATATATAGTACATGGTGTTAAACGAAGAGCGTCTTCTTTTAATACGCAACGTATTGATCATATTTACCAAGATCAGCATGAAGCTCATGTAAATTTCAAACTGCATTATGGCGATTTAACAGATTCTACTAATGTAATTAGAATTATTCAGGAAGTTCAACCTGACGAAATTTACAATCTGGGAGCGATGAGCCATGTAAAAGTTTCGTTTGATTCTCCCGAATATGTTGCAAATGTTGATGGAGTTGGAACGTTACGTATTTTAGAAGCAGTTCGTATTCTAGGTTTAGAAAAGAAAACACGTATTTATCAGGCATCAACATCTGAGTTGTATGGTGGTTTGGCTGAGAATAAAAACGAAAAAGGTTTTTATGATGAGCACTCACCATTTTATCCACGTTCACCTTATGGAGTAGCAAAAATTTACGGTTTTTGGATTACCAAAAATTATAGAGAAGCTTATGACCTATTTGCTTGTAATGGTATTTTATTTAACCACGAATCACCACGTCGAGGCGAAACTTTCGTAACTCGTAAAATAACAATGGCTACAGCAGCAATTGCTTTAGGAGAACAAGATTGTTTGTATTTAGGTAATTTAGATGCACAACGTGACTGGGGACATGCGAAAGATTATGTAGAAGCAATGTGGCGTATTTTGCAACAAGATGTTGCGGAAGATTATGTAATCGCTATGGGAGAAACTACTTATGTTCGTGATTTTGTTAAAATGTCATTTGCTGAAGTGGGAATAGATATCGAATTTAGAGGAGAAGGAGTAGATGAAAAAGGATATGTTGCATCTTGTAGTAATCCCGACTATCAAATAGAAGTAGGTAAACAAGTAATTGCTATTGACCCTCAGTATTTCCGTCCAACAGAAGTAGATTTACTTATTGGTGATCCTACTAAATCTAAAACTAAATTAGGATGGGTTCCTCAATATGATTTAGCGGGATTAGTAAAAGAAATGATGGCATCTGATCTTAATTATGTTAAGAGAGAGAAGATGTTAAACGAAGTTAGATCTGCAACTAGATATTAATTTAAATAAATCAGAATAATTGTATTCTTGATTTAGAAATTATCATTATGAATTTAGAAGATAAAATTTATATAGCTGGACATCGCGGTATGGTAGGTTCAGCTATTTTACGTCAATTAAAAAAGCAGGGGTATACAAACTTTGTTATTCGAACTTCTGCAGAATTAGATTTAAGAAATCAACAAGCAGTAGCTGATTTTTTTGCACAAGAAAAACCAGATTATGTTTTTTTAGCCGCAGCAAAAGTTGGTGGTATTATCGCTAATAATACTTACAGAGGAGATTTTATTTATGAAAATCTGATGATACAAAATAATGTAATACATCAATCCTATTTAAATGACGTAAAAAAATTAATGTTTTTAGGATCTTCATGCATTTACCCTAAAATGGCTCCTCAACCTTTAAAAGAGGAGTATATGTTAACAGGTGAATTAGAACCAACAAATGAGCCTTATGCAATTGCAAAAATTGCAGGAATTAAAATGTGTGATGCATACAGAGATCAATTTGGATGTAATTTTATTTCTGTTATGCCTACTAATTTATACGGGCCTAACGATAATTACGATTTAAAAAATTCTCATGTTCTTCCGGCAATGTTAAGAAAATTCATTACTGCAAAACGTAATAATGATGCGTCAGTAACAATTTGGGGAACAGGAAGTCCTAAAAGAGAATTTTTACATGCCGATGATTTGGCTGAGGCTTGTTTTTATCTAATGGAAAATTACAATGAAGATGGGCTGGTAAATATTGGAGTTGGAGAAGATATTTCGATTCTGGATTTGGCGATTCTAGTCAAAAAAATAGTTGGTTACGAAGGCGAAATTCTTACAGATACTTCTAAACCAGATGGTACACCTCGTAAATTGATGGATGTTTCGAAACTTAATGGTTTTGGTTGGAAAGCTAAAACAAGTTTAGAAGAAGGTATTCAGAAAGTCTATGACGAAATAAAAGATACTAACTGGGAATAATTTCATAAAATGGAATACACAATTTTAGGAATTATTTTGATGATTATTATGTTACTTTACTTTAAGGTAGCCGATCATTTTAATATAATTGACAAACCAAATCAAAGAAGTTCACACACAGAAATAACATTGCGTGGTGGTGGAATAATTTTCTGGTTTTCCGCTTTACTATATTTTGTTCAGCACATTCAGAATAATTATTTTTTCTTTACCGGAATCACATTGGTAAGTTTAGTAAGTTTTTGGGATGATATTCAAAGTTTATCAAATAAGATCAGGATTTCGATTCACTTTCTTGCGATTACTTTAATATTCTTTGATCTCGGGTTATTCAATTTATTTCCAATTTGGGGTGTTGTAATTGCTTATGTTCTGGCTATTGGTCTAATTAATGCCTACAATTTCATGGATGGGATTAATGGCATTACAGGCCTTTATACTTTGGTTGTAATGGGAGCATTGCTGTATGTAAATACTAAAGTTCAGCTTTTTACTGACGGGGCTTTCATAAAATATGCAATGCTTGCCAGTTTAGTCTTTTTGTTTTTTAATTATAGAAAGAAAGCAAAGTGTTTTGCTGGTGATGTCGGAAGTATTGCTATAGCTTTTTGGATAATATATTTAGTTTTAAAACTCATACTTGTTACAGAATCATTAATTTGGCTTTTGTTTTTAGCTGTTTACGGCGTCGATGCAATCTGTACAATTTTGCACAGACTTTTTTTAAAGCAAAATATTTTTGAAGCACATCGATTGCATTTATATCAGGTATTAAGTAATGAGTATAAAATTCAGCATAGACTAGTGTCTCTTTTGTATGCTTTGGTGCAGGCAGGTATTTCTTTTTTAGTAATTGTTCTATATCAAAAAGTACAAGATGCAGTCATATTCTTACTTGTAATTCTGCCATTACTTTGTATTTATTCGTCAAAGTTTTATTTGTTGAACAAAAGTAATTTACGATTAAAGCATGAAGCCTAAAATTATTCAGGGAGGAAAATTTTCAGATCATCGTGGGAGTATATCATATGTAAATGATTTCAGTTTTAAGGATATTGAAAGGTTTTATATTATAAGTAACTCTCAGGAAAATCCAATCCGAGCATGGCAGGGACATAAACTAGATGCTAAAAATTTTTATTGCCTCTCGGGTTCTTTTAAGATTCATTTTGTAAAAATTGATAATTGGGAGAATCCTTCAAAAGATTTAATCATTGAAACTGTTTTAGTTTCTGAATCAGATAGTAAAATTGTTCATATACCAGCAGGTTACGCTAATGCAATAGAGTCTCTTGAAGAAAATTCAAAATTAATGTCATTTTCTACATTGCCCTTAACAAATGTCGGTGAGGATGATGTTCGTTATCCTTCAAATTATTGGCTTTTTGATAATGAACAATAAAAGAATCTATTTGTCATTGTCTGAGGAAAGTGGTTATGAGGAAGAATATATTCAGAGAGCACTAAAATCAAACTGGATTACTTCCGGAGGACCAAGTGTTGATGAATTTGAAAATAAATTTGAGGATTATTTTGAGCAAGAGAAATTTGTGACAGCATTAAATTCTGGAACATCAGCGATACATTTGGCATTAATTTTATTAGATATTAAAGCCGGTGATGAGGTAATATGTCAAAGTATGACTTTTTCAGCTTCAGCAAATCCAATTTTGTATCAAAATGCGACTCCAGTGTTTGTAGATAGTGAAATTGATACCTGGAATATTTGTCCAATAAATCTTGAAATTGCTATTAAGGGTAGAATAAAAAAAGGAAAAAAACCGAAAGCGATTATAGCAGTTCATCTTTATGGTATGCCTTATAAAGTAGATGAGATACATTCAATTGCTGATAAATATAACATACCAATTATTGAAGATAGTGCAGAAGCTTTGGGGAGTACTTATAAAGGAAAAAAGTGTGGTAGTTTTGGTTATTTTGGTATTTTATCATTTAATGGAAATAAGATTATCACAACTTCAAGTGGTGGAGTATTAATTGGCAATTATAAAGAAACAAAAGATAAAGCCATTTTTTTTGCAACCCAATCAAAAGATAAAGCCATACATTATCAACATAGTGAAGTAGGCTATAACTACAGAATGAGTAACATTTGTGCAGCTATAGGTCTTGGACAAATGAAAATGTTAGAAAATAATATTATTTCAAGAAGAAAGAATCATTTTTTTTATAAAGATATTTTTCATAAAGTTAAAAATGCAAAGCTTTTGGATAGTCTGAATGAAGATTTTTTTTCAAATTATTGGCTAAACACAATATTACTGGAGACACAGGAACAAAAAGAAAGTTTAAGAATTGCTTTTGAAGAGGCAAACATCGAAAGCCGTCCTTTATGGAAACCAATGCACTTGCAGCCCATTTTTGAGAAATATCCTTATTATGGAGGCCAAGTCGCAGAGGACTTATTTGAAAAAGGATTGTGTTTACCATCGGGATCAAATTTAACTAAGGAAGATAAAAACAGAATAAAAGAAGTTTTAATTAATTTCTTGAATTGAATATAAAATTAAAGTATGAAAATAGAGAAGACTTACATAAAAGATTTAGTACTTATTGAGCCAACAGTTTTTGGAGACGAAAGAGGTTATTTTTTTGAATCTTACAGTAAAACAAAATTTGAGGATTTAGGAATTAATATTGATTTTGTTCAGGATAACCAATCATTTTCAAAAAAAGGAACCTTAAGAGGTTTACATTATCAAAACCCACCTTTCGCACAAACTAAATTAGTTCGTGTTTTAGAAGGAGAAATCATTGATGTAGCTGTAGATTTGAGAAAAGATTCTCCTACTTATGGAAAAGCTTTTAGTGTTTTGCTATCTGCAGAGAATAAAAAACAACTATTGGTACCACAAGGATTTGCCCATGGTTTTTCTGTTGTAAGTGAAACAGCTTCTGTTATGTATAAATGTGATCAATTTTATAATAAGGCTTCGGAAGGAGGGATTAAATATGATGATCCTTCGTTAAATATTGATTGGGGAATGAATCTAGATGAAGCAATTGTTTCAGAAAAAGATCAGATACTTCCTTTTATTGAAAATTGTAATAGTTTGTTTTAATGAAAAAAATTCTGGTAACCGGAGCAACTGGACAATTAGGATCTGAACTTAAAGTTTTATCGACTTCTTATTCTAAGTATGATTGGATATTTGCAGATAGAACAAAAGCAACATTAGATGATTTGGAATTGCTTAACTCTCAATTAAGTGAAATTAAACCAGATATTATATTTAATTGTGGGGCTTATACAGCTGTAGATAAAGCTGAATCTGAAAGAGATTTAGCTTTTAAAATAAACCATTTAGCAGTTGAATTAATTGCAAAATATGCGGCAAAAAATAACGTCAAATTAATTCATATTTCGACAGATTACGTTTTTGATGGCTCTTCGTCGACTGCTTTAAGAGAAGATGCTGGGACAAAACCTATAAATGTTTACGGAGAAAGTAAATTGGCAGGTGAAATTGCGTGTTTAAAAGAGAATCCAAAAGCAATAATTATTAGAACATCGTGGGTTTATAGTAAATTTGGAAATAATTTTGTAAAAACAATGAAACGCTTAATGCAGGAAAGAGAAGAAATTAATGTCGTGAACGATCAGATTGGATCGCCAACATATGCTGCAGATTTGGCTCAAGTAATGATCGATATAGTAGAATCTTCCAAATGGATTTCTGGAATTTATAATTATTCGAATGAAGGTGAAATTAGTTGGTATGAATTTGCGTTAACTATTAAAGAATTAGGACAGTACAAATGCGAAGTTGGAGGTATTCCATCATCTTCATATCCTACTCCTGCAAAGCGACCTAGTTTTTCATTGTTAGATAAAACAAAAATAAAATCAATTTATAATTTAGAAGTTCCAGATTACAAAGAGAGTTTAAAGAAAATATTTATTTAAAAAAATTACTCTATTATTTCGTATTCAATGTTGAAACGAAATCTTGAGATTTAAAATCAAGTTTTATGAAAGGAATAATATTAGCTGGAGGATCTGGTACAAGATTACACCCATTGACATTAGCAGTTAGCAAGCAATTAATGCCAGTTTATGATAAGCCAATGATTTATTATCCGCTGTCAACATTAATGATGGCTGGAATCAATGAAATTTTAATAATTTCTACTCCTCATGATTTGCCACATTTTAAAAAACTTTTAGGAGATGGAAGTACAATAGGATGCAAATTCAGTTATGCTGAACAACCAAATCCAAATGGGTTAGCACAGGCTTTCGTAATTGGTGAAGAATTTATAGGTAAAGATAAAGTAGCTTTAGTACTTGGAGATAATATTTTCTTTGGAACAAATATGCAGCAATTATTAAAAGATAACGCCGATCCTGAGGGTGGGGTAGTTTTTGCTTATCACGTTGCAGATCCTGAAAGATATGGTGTTGTTGAATTCGATGAAAATAAAAAAGCTATTTCTATCGAAGAAAAACCATTAGAACCTAAATCAAATTACGCAGTTCCGGGATTATATTTTTATGATAATTCAGTCGTTGAAATTGCAAAAAATATAAAGCCTAGTGCTCGTGGTGAATATGAGATTACAGATGTCAATAAAGTTTATCTTGAAAAAGGTAAACTAAAAGTTGGGATATTAAGCAGAGGAACTGCTTGGCTTGATACGGGAACTTTTAATAGTTTAATGCAGGCAGGACAATTTGTTCAAGTTTTAGAAGAGAGACAGGGATTAAAAGTCGGGTGTATTGAAGAGATTGCATGGAGACAAGGTTTTATTAATGACGAACAATTAGAAAACCTTGCAAAACCGTTGTTAAAATCAGGTTACGGAACCTATTTGTTAGAATTTTTAAAACAAAAGAAGAAAGGTGTTAAAATTTAATTTGGCTAATAAAATAATTATTTTAAAACCTTTAATTTGTATTTTTGTAAAAACTAGTTTACAGACTTAAACCAAACCTTAATTGAGTACAGATAGACCAAATAGTATAACCTCATTGTTATACAAGACTTTTTCTCCAAGAAATCTTAGGGCAAATATTAATAACTTAAGTTATTTGCCTAGATGGATTATTATTGCAATAGATGTAATGGTTTTGTTTTTTTCATTTTCCTTTACTTACTTGCTTTTTGAGGGTACTGCAATTGGCTACATCATTACTTCTCATGATTTTTACTTTGTGGGAAGCCTGATTCTGGTAAATATATTTTTCTTTTGGCTATTTAGAACTTATTCGGGAATTATTAGGCATTCTTCTTATATTGATGCTATAAAACTGTTGTTCTCACAAATGTCAGTTTTAGTTTTCTTCTTGTTTATTAATCTGGTTTTTGAATTATACACAGGACATAAAGCATTTTTAAATACAGCGCTTTTTATAAATCTGGTTTTATCTTTTTGTGGACTTTTCTTGTATCGTGTTGTGGTAAAGCAAACATTCGAAATGTATTTTTCGGAGAAAACGACGACAAAATTGGTTAGAACTGTTATTTATGGTACCGATGCAAATGCAATTTCTGTCGCAAATGCTTTAAAATTTGAAACACCTACTCGATTTAAAATTGTGGGGTTTGTAGATAAGAATAACCAGAATGCATCCAAACGTATGCTGGATCTACCTATTTTGATTTTAAGAAAAAAGCTTCCTGCCTTGATGCGTTCTGTAGCTGCTGAAGGAGTAATTATTGCAGATAAGAGTTTAACCAAAGATGAACAATTGATTATTGTTGATCAATGTTTAGAGTTTAATTATAGAGTATATACAGTTCCATTAATTTCAGATTGGGAGAATCAAAAAGAAATCTCACAAAAAGTTAAGAATATTCAGATTGAAGACTTACTGGAAAGAAAACCTATAGTTCTGGATAGTAAATCGATCTCTAAACAATTAAAAGATAAAACTATTTTAATTACTGGTGCTGCTGGATCAATCGGAAGTGAAATAGTTCGACAGGTTTTAAACTTTAACCCTAAAAATGTTATTGTTCTGGATCATGCCGAAACGCCACTTCATAACTTATGTCTGGAAACTCAAGGAATGAATTTTAGCACAAAAATTGTAGCTGTGATTGCAGACGTGAGAAGTAAAAAAGCACTCGAAAAAGTATTCAAAAATTATAATCCACATGTGGTTTTCCATGCGGCAGCCTATAAGCATGTGCCTTTAATGGAAGAAAATCCTGCACAGGCAATTCAAACTAACATTAAAGGAACTAAAAACCTTGCAGATTTAGCTTGTAAATATCGTGTGAAGAAATTTGTAATGGTTTCTACAGATAAAGCCGTTAACCCTAGTAATGTAATGGGGGCAAGCAAACGTATAGCTGAGAAATATGTTCAGTCTTTATACTTAAAAAATCAAAAGGAGAATGTTGAAGGCGGTACAAAATTTATTACTACGCGTTTTGGAAATGTGTTAGGATCAAACGGTTCGGTTGTTCCATTATTTACAAAACAAATTGCAGAAGGTGGTCCCGTAACGATAACACATCAGGATATTATTCGTTATTTCATGACTATCCCGGAAGCTTGTCAGTTAGTATTAGAAGCCGGCGCAATGGGGAATGGTGGTGAAATCTATATTTTTGATATGGGAAAACCAGTTAAAATTATTGATTTGGCTAAAAAAATGATTAAACTGGCAGGTTTTATTCCTGATAAAGAAATCAAAATAAAAATCGTAGGACTAAGACCTGGTGAAAAGTTATATGAAGAATTACTAAATGATACTTCTAAAACACTTCCGACTTATCATGAAAAGATTATGATTGCACAGGAGATTCAGGATGAATATGAAAACCTGCATATTGATGTAGATGAGCTGATTGGTATTGCAGATTTTTATGAAAACGATGATATTGTTACCAAGATGAAAAAGATTGTTCCGGAGTTTAAAAGTATGAATTCGACTTTTGAAGTCTTAGATAAATAGCATTATTAAATAAATGTAGATATAAATATAATCAAAAGGTGTTTTTTCAAAACGCCTTTTGGCATTTTTAAACCAATTCTAAAATGTTAAAAATCTTGTTAATTTTAAAAGACAATATTTTCTCCCATTCTCACTAATGAATCAGACTAATAATACAGATGACTGGTTGTTTGAAATAACACCAAAAAATAAGTTCTTTTCACTTAATTTTAAGGAAATCTGGCAGTATCGTGATCTTTTAATGCTCTTTGTCAAGAGAGATATTATTACAGTTTACAAACAAACTGTCTTAGGCCCACTTTGGTATTTAATACAACCATTATTTACTTCAATTACGTTTACGATTATATTCAATAATGTTGCAGGAATTAAAACGGGAACAATTCCTCCATTCCTGTTTAATCTGGCAGGAATTATGGTTTGGAATTATTTTACGGCCTGTTTAAACGGAACATCAGATACATTTAAGTCTAATGCGGGAATATTTGGGAAAGTATATTTTCCAAGGATTATAACTCCTTTATCTATAGTAATTTCAAACTTAGTTAAGTTTGGGATTCAATTTTGCATATTTATTTTTTTTTACATTTTCTTTTATTTCCAAAATGCAAATTTAAGCTTAAATCCCTCTATACTATTTTTTCCAATTCTAATTGTATTTATGGGAATCTTAGGGCTAGGTTTAGGAATGGTGATTTCATCAATGGTCACAAAATATAGAGATTTAAATAATTTAATTGGTTTTGGAGTACAATTACTAATGTACATATCTGCGGTAATGTATCCTATGGAATTGATAAAACAAAAACTGCCCCAATTTGGATGGGTTGTAGAGTATAATCCCTTAGCCTATGTTATTGAGACTTCCCGATATATGCTTTTGAATGTTGGCAGTATCTCTATTTTAGGTTTAATTTATACCATGATTGTCACTCTGATAGTTTTTTTTTCAGGATTATTGGTTTTTAATAGAACAGAAAAGAGCTTTATAGATACTGTGTAAGTATTGAGTAATAGATTATAAAGATGAAACATATTATATTAAAAGCCGAAAATATTTCAAAACAATATCGTTTAGGGCAGGTTGGTACAGGAACTTTGAGTCATGATTTAAATCGATGGTGGCATAAAATTCGAGGAAAAGAAGATCCGTATTTGAAAATTGGAGAAATTAATGATCGCTCTACAAAAGGAACTTCAGATTATGTCTGGGCTTTGCAGGATATTAATTTTGAAGTGGAACGTGGTGAAGTACTTGGAATTATTGGTAAGAACGGTGCAGGAAAGTCTACACTTCTAAAAATACTTTCAAAAGTTACTGCTCCAACAACAGGGAGTATTAAATCTCGTGGGCGTATAGCTTCATTACTTGAAGTAGGTACAGGTTTTAATGGTGAAATGACCGGAAGAGAAAACATTTTCCTTAATGGCGCTATTTTAGGAATGACCAAAAAAGAAATTACTTCAAAACTGGATGAAATTATTGAGTTTTCGGGTTGTGAACGATATATAGATACTCCGGTAAAAAGATATAGTTCTGGAATGACTGTTCGTTTAGCCTTCGCAGTTGCAGCGTTTTTAGAGCCTGAAATATTAGTTGTTGATGAGGTACTGGCTGTGGGAGATGCTGAATTTCAGAAAAAGGCTATTGGGAAAATGCAGGATATTTCAAAAGGCGAAGGAAGAACTGTTTTGTTTGTGAGTCATAATATGGCAGCAGTGAAAAGTTTGTGTACAAGAGGAATTATTATTGAAAACGGAACTATTAAATGTGAAGGCAACATTGATTACATTATTGAAAAATACTTTGATGAGAATCAAATAGTTGATGATGGGAGAAGAATTGGAATTACTGATGATTCCTTAAATGTTTTCAAAAAATGGTTTATAAAAAATAAAAATTCATTCGATATTTTTTCTGATGAAAACACAAATATTTCTTTTGAGTTTATTTCCAATGAAAATTTAACAAATTGTGAACTTGGACTTGTGATAAGAAATTATGAGGGAAAAATATTGCTAGGCTGTAATAGTAGAGATTTTGGAGGAGATTATTTTAATATAAAAAATGGAAAATACATTTTTAGTTTTGAATTAAATTTACCTATTATTGATGGGAAATATGAAATAGATGTTATTTTGGTTAGTAATAATGTTATAATAGATCAATGGGTCTCTGAAACATATTTAATTGTAAAAAATAAGTTTGATTCGGTTCTTGATAGAAAATGGAGAGGAGAATTAAATTTGAAAACATTTTTCAGATATGATGAACTTTGTTAAGAGAAAATGGAATAAAGTTTATTCTGTTTTTTTTAAAAAATCTAAAACGAAATACTATGATGAAAAAAAATCTCTAGGAATTATAATTGGTTCTAATTCTTTTATTGAAAAACCTAAGACATTGGAAGGTGCCAGATATATACAGATAAAAGAAAATTCTAGTATCGGACATAGTTCATGGTTAGGTGCATTTGATAAATATTTAAATCAATCTTTTGAACCAAAAATTATAATTTCAAATAACGTTAGAATTGGTAATTATGCCTGTATTACCGCAATTGATGAAATATTTATAGATGATGGCTGTTTGTTAAGTGAGTATGTGTATATATCAGATCATTATCATGGTTTTGATCCTACATTAAATACATCACCTAATAATCAACCTCTTTTTTCGAAAGGAAAGGTTAAAATTGGTGAAAATACTTTTATAGGATATAGAGTGACAATTCTTTCAGGTGTAGAACTTGGGAAGAATTGTGTAGTCGGATCGCATTCAGTGGTAACTAAGTCATTTCCTGACTATTCAATGATAGCTGGAGTTCCGGCAAAATTAATAAAGACTTATAATTTTGAAAAACAATGTTGGCAAAATGAAAATCATTAAAAGTAAATTAAAAAACATTATTGAATTTAGAAGATATAAAAAACTTGGTTTAACTTATAACGAATTTTCATCATTAAAAAATAGATCACTAAAAAAGACATCTTTTTTATTTGGAAAAGAGATCAAAATCACAGATTCATTTTGGTATTTACATAGTTTAAATGAATTGTTTTTAGATGAAGTCTATAGATTTAAAACAAATATAGATACTCCTAAAATTATTGATTGTGGTTCAAATATTGGTTTAAGCATCATTTTTTTTAAAAGATTATATCCAACTTCTCAAATTATTGCATTTGAACCTGACAACGATATTTTTACTATTTCTAAATACAATTTAGATCAATTTGGAATTAGCGATGTTAAGTTATTTCAAAAAGCAGTTTGGATTAATGAAGAGCCATTAATTTTTGCAAAAACGGGCTCATTGGGAGGACATGTAGTTAAAGAAGAAAGAGAAAATACTATTAAAATTCAAACCGTACGATTAAAAGATTTGTTATTTGAAAAAATAGATTTTTTAAAAATAGACATTGAAGGACCGGAATATGATATCTTGAAGGATTGCGGAGAATCATTAAAGAATGTAGATAATATTTTTGTGGAATACCATAGTTTTGCTGAAGATCCCCAGATGATAGGAGAATTGTTGATTATATTGAAAAATGCTGGATTCAAAGTATATATAAAAGAAGCATGGGAAAATATGAACAAGCCATTTATGGAAAAAAAATCATCTTACTTTGATTTACAGTTAAACATTTTTGGTTATAGATTGTGATAAATTTTATTAAAGTGTTTGCTTCTTTAATAATATATTAAAATGTTAATGTAAATTTCTCTAATGTCACAAACTAAAATAAAATTTCTTGCCTATTATTTACCACAATACCATCCTATTCCTGAAAATGATGAGTTTTGGGGTAGAGGATTTACAGAGTGGACTAATGTTACAAAAGCAAAAGCATTGTTTGAGGGACATTATCAGCCTAGATATCCTTCTGATTTAGGATATTATGATTTACGTGTGCCTGAAGTCAGACAACAACAGGCTGATATAGCAAAACAATATGGCGTTGACGGTTTTTGTTATTATCATTATTGGTTTGGAAATGGTAAATTAGTATTAGAGCGCCCCTTAAAAGAAGTTATTCAATCTAAGCATCCGGATTTTCCTTTTTGTGTATGTTGGGCTAATGAGAGTTGGAAAGGTGTTTGGTTCGGGGATAAAAACAAAAAAACACTTATTAAACAAGAATATCCTGGGAAGCAAGATTATATTGATCATTTCAATTATTTGTTAGATGCATTTAGAGATGAACGTTATATTAGAATAGATGGAAAATGTCTATTTAATGTTTACCTGCCAACAGAAATTTCTGACTTATCTTTATTCGTATCTACATTTAGAGAATGTGCTATCAAATCTGGTATTGGAGATTTATATTTAGTGGCTTCCAGATGTCCAGAAAATTGGGATGCTAGAGCTTTTGGTTTTGATGGAGTTATTGGGTCACAATTTTCAAGTCTTCGATATTTAACAGGACATAAGTATGAAAAAAAGTCATTAATAAAAAAAGTACTTAATCGTATTAAGAGAATGTTTCTTCACAATAATCAAATTGATTTAAATTTCGAAGAGCGAAAAAAACCTCTAATTGTTGAATATGAAGAAGCTTGCAAGTATTTATTGCCTACTGAAAAATATCCATGGGATTATTTTCCTTGTGTAATTCAAGATTGGGATAATACTGCAAGAGCTGGGGAAAAAAGTTTGATTTTTCATAATTCAACTCCTAAGCTTTGGCAGAAACATCTTGAAGAAGCTTGTAATTATGTTACAGATTATGATTCAGAAAAGCAAATAGTTTTTATTAAGTCATGGAACGAATGGGCAGAAGGAAACTATTTAGAACCTGATTCTAAATGGGGTTACAGTTATTTAGAAGTTTTAGCACAGGTTAAAGAACGATTTAACGGATTTATAAATAGTGTTAAATGATAAATTTTACGAATTTGAATTTTAAAACTAACAAGAATATTGAATGAATATTGAAAATTCAATAAACATAAATTTTGAGAATTATTTAATCAGTATTATAATGCCAGCTTATAATGCTGCTGCTTATATAAAAGAAGCAATTGATTCTGTGCTTGCTCAAACTTATCTTAACTGGGAACTTATAATCATAGATGATGGCTCTACAGATGATACTGCAAAAATTATAAAAGAGGAGTTATTAAAGGACCAACGAATTAAATACTATTATCAGGCAAATGGTAAACAAGGAAAGGCAAGGAATTTAGGTATCTCAAAATCAAATGGTAAGTATTTAGCATTTTTAGATTCAGATGATATCTGGATGCCCCAAAAGTTAGAAATTCAAGTAATAGAGATTCAAGAAAAGAATGTTGATTTAGTTTTTTCAGATTCCTATATTTTTAACAATTCTGAAACGGATCTTTATAAAAGAATGAATATTAAAGGAGCAGTGTTTTACGAGAGAAATTCTGTTCAATTATTTTTAAAAGGGAATGGCATTCCAATATTAACAGTTTTAGTAAAAAAAGAAAAAATAATAACTGCTGGAGGATTCTCAGAGAAGTTAGATATTCAAAATGTTGAGGATTATCACCTTTGGTTAAAGCTATTAATGTCTAATAATATTTTTTATTCTTCAGATCAGGTTTTAGCAAAGTATAGGGAGCATAATAATTCAGCAACAGCAAATGATAAAATAGTCTTAGACAAAATTCCTAATGTGTTTTTTGATTTATTAGAAAATTTTCCAAATTATCAAAAACTTATTAAAAGAGAACTTAAATTAAAATTTATTCTTGTTTATAAAAACAATACTTTCAAAAAACAAGAATTGGCTATGTGGATAAATAAAAATTCAAAATATTTATCAAAACAAAAAGAAAGTTATATGTATCTGCTTCTTAATTTTTTATTGCCGACAAAAGTTACAAAAAGACTTTTGATTTATTTTCTGAATGCTTGAAGGTTTGATGGCTAGCTTATTTTAGTTAATGGAAAAAATGATAACAATTATATATCCTTACAGAAATAGGGAATTAAATAGAATAACTAATTCATTAAATTCCCTATCAACGCAATCAAACAAAAATTTTTGTGTAATTTTTGTAGATTATGGATCGGATTTTGACATTTCAGAGTCAGTACAAGAATTATTAATAGGATATAATTTTGTAGAATATATACATTCGTTTCATAATAATCAGCCCTGGTCTCGTTCTAAAGCAATTAATATTGGTCTTAGATTTACAAAAACGGAATACGTTTTTATTGCAGATATAGATATTATTTTTCACCATAATTTTATCGCTCATTTATTTGAATTGAAAAAAGAAAATGATAATATTTATTTTCAGGTTGGATATTTAAGTGAAGATGAAAGTAAAAAGCTTAAAGAATTCGATAATTATAATATAACTTCTAAAAGTATACCTGAAGGAAAAGGTTTATCGCTTTTTAATTTAAACTGCTTATTGGCTATTGGTGGTTTTGATGAATTTTTTCATTTTTGGGGAGCAGAAGACGAAGATGTACATTCAAGACTTATTATTGCCGGTTTCAGCCCAATATTCTATAATCATGAGATTTTATTGTTACATCAATGGCATCAAACGTTTGAAAGTTTAGAACATCAAAAATTAACAATTCAATTGGGATTTTCAGATGCCTTTAATCTAAACAAGAAAAAACTAAGATTTAATCAAAGCTATAATATTCTAAAACCAAATAATGAGAATTGGGGTAAATTAATATCAGAAGATGACTTTAAAATTTTAAATTCTCATCTGGACTCAATTATTTTATTAAATAAGAAAGATGTTGTAGAAAATTTTCTTGATATTGTTTTGCCCAATACAAAAGACAGAATTATTAATGTTGTTTTTAAAGAGGATAAATACCAATCTACACTTAGTTACAAAATAAAATCTTTCCTGGGAATTAAAGTTCATGATTATTATTCTTTGAAACAAATAAATGATCTGCTTCTTAAAACTCTTTTAATTTATTATAAGGATTCCCAATTTAATTACAGAGTTAGTAGTGACTTGAAAAGTGTTCAATTAAAAATTAATTTATGTCGGGGTTAATTTCAATAATAATTCCAACCTACAACAGAGCTGAATTTATTAGAGAAACACTTAATAGTATTCTAGTACAAACTTATAAAAACTGGGAGTGTATAATAGTGGATGATGGTAGTGTAGACAATACAGCAGATTTAATCAAGGAATTTCAATTGAAAGATAATAGAATTAAGTATTATCATCGTCCTGAAAAAAGAATCAAAGGACCTAATTCTTGTCGTAATTACGGTTTCGAATTATCTAAAGGAGATTATATTAAGTGGCTTGATAGTGATGATATTTTAAATATTAATGCACTTGAGACGACAAGTCATTATTTTTCAAAGCATTTTGATTTAATTGTTTCCTCATTAGAATATATTGATATTAATAAAAATATTATAGAAAAAGATCATAATTTTTTTTCAGATAATATTATTCAGGATTATTTAATAGGTAAAATTGCGTATTATATTTCTCCACCAACATGGAAAAGAAGTTTTCTAAACAATCGGGCTTATCTTTTTGATGAGGAGATTACAAATTTGGATGATTGGGATTTTAACTTGAGAATGTTGTACGAAAACCCTTCTGTAGCTTATTTAAATGATAAACTTATTCAATACAGAATTCATCATCAATCTTTGTCTCATGAAATTAATAAGTTAAATTTTAAAGAAATAAAATCAGAGTTTAAAGCAATTAAAAAGCACTTGTTATTAATTAAAAAAAATAAAAAAGCTAATCCCCGTATTCTAAAAATATATTTTAAAAATCGTTGTAAAAATATACTTCGAATGGCATTAGTGAGGAATGATAAGCATAAATTCTACTATTTAAAAGAATTGTTATCTATTGAAATAAATCTGTTAAGATTTGGAGAAATGCTAAAAACAATTGCTGGCTTTACAATTTATACTGTTTTTAGAAAAGGATATAAATTTTTATAATTCTTTAAACTATATTTTTTTAATATTTATTGGGTTATAATTTTCAATTTAGATTTTCTAAATAAAGCCTTTTCAAATATAAAAGTATTAAAAGGTTCCATTTTTATATGAAGAATAAATTTACAAATATAGAGCTCACCTACGATAATCTGGAGAGTTTTATTATAAGAAAAGAAATTTTAAAAGCAGTTCAAGATGCAGCTCCTCAATTTAAAGGAAAAGTTTTAGATTCAGGATGTGGTTCAATGCCTTATAAAGAAATTATTCTCCAGAATAAAAAAGTAGATAGTTATGTCGGTTTAGATATAGATTCTGGTTTGAATTATGATAATGCCAAGCCAGACTTTTTTTGGGATGGTGTTAACATGCCATTTGAATCGGAAAGCTTTGATGTGGTCATGTCGACAGAAGTATTAGAGCATGTTCCGGATCCGGATGCATATTTATTAGAAGTTAAAAGAGTTCTGAAGCCAGGAGGCCTGTTTTTCTTTACAGTACCTTTTTTAATGTCTTTGCACGAAGTTCCAAATGATTATTACAGATATACTCCTTTTGCATTAGAAATGATTTTTAAACGTACAGGTTTTGTTTCTGTAAATATTACAGCAAGAGGAGGATATAATGCAGCAGTTGGGCAAATGTTGGGATTATGGGTAAATATGTATTTATGGGGAAGAAAAAAGAAGATTATGAGAGTACTTTTAAAGCCGGTTATCAAATTTTTATATAAAAATGACAAAACACCAAAAAGTTTTAATAAGTCAACTATGATTGTAGGTTTGTCGGGAACTATTTTAAAACCTGTTTTATAAAATGATAATACTTTTGATTTCTATGCCTTCTATTCATGTAATTCGTTGGATAGAAAATCTTAAAGACACTCATTATGAAATATACTGGTTCGATGTTCTGGGTCGTGGAAAATTGGATACATTAACTTCGGTTAAACAATTTACTAATTGGAAAAAAAGAAAAGTAAAATATATAAAAGGAGAATATTTTTTAAGTAAAAAAAAGCCCAATCTTTATGAAAGAATTATTCCTTATTTGGAAATAACGGCCAATGAAGCTCTTGAAAACATTATTAAGGAAATAAAACCAGATGTAATCCATAGTTTTGAAATGCAAGGCTGTTCCTATCCTATAATAAAGACAATGTCCAGATATCCTAAGATTAAATGGCTTTATACCTGTTGGGGAAATGATCTATTTTATTATATGAATTTTAAAGATCATGAAAAAAAAATAAGAAAAGTCTTGAAGAGAATAGATTTTTTGCACACAGATTGTAAAAGAGATTTTTTGTTAGCTCAAAAACTTGGTTTTTCAGGAGAATATTTGGGAGTCGTGCCAGGGGGAACAGGTTACAAATGGAAAGAATTAGAACGATATAAAATTCCAATTGCTAAAAGGAAAATTATTTTAGTAAAAGGATATGAACATCATTTTGGAAGAGGACTGAATATTGTAAAAGCACTGCATGAAATTCAGGATCAAATTTCAGATTATCAAATTGTTATTTTTGGGGCTCATAACAAAACGATGGAATATATAGCTATGCACAAGTTGAATTTTCAAGTTTACCATAGACATAGTTTTACTCATGAGGAATTATTACAATTAATGGGTAAATCTTTAATTTATATAGGAAATAGTATTTCAGATGGACTTCCTAATACTCTTTTAGAGGCAATAGTAATGGGAGCTTTCCCTATTCAATCGAATCCGGGTGGTGCTACAGAAGAAATAATTAATGATGGAGATAATGGAGTCTTAATAAATAATCCTGAATCAGTTTTAGAGATTAAACAAAAAATTTTAAATGTTTTATTTGATACCGGCTTACAAGAATCTGCAGCGGAAAAAAATAGAAAAGTAACTTTAGAAAGATTAGATTATTCAGATAATAAATTGAAAGTAATAGCAATGTATAAAACTATTTTTAATAAAATTTCCTGAATCAAATAAGGATCATATAAGTCAAAAAATATTGAATTATAGTAAAAATAAAAATGAGAAAGGGAGAGAATCTTTTAAAAAATAAAGCCTTGAATGATAAAAATTCTAATCATAGGGTAATAATTCCTTTATACATTCCAAATGAGGAAGGATATTATAAAGATGCCTTTACTATTTTTAAGTATAGCCTATATTCAATTCATAAAACATCATTTTCCAATTTAAAAGTTTCAGTTGTCAGTAATGGATCCAATACAGAAATAAACAAAAAATTGTTCGGGTTATATGAAGACAATTTGATTGATGAATTGATTATTGAAAAAGAAAATATAGGTAAGATAAATAGTATATTAAAGGTTTTGCGTACAGTAGAGGAACGTTTAATTACTATTACTGATGCAGATGTTTTATTTGATAATGGCTGGGAAAAAGAGGTTTGGAAAATTTTTAAAGCATTTCCCAGAGCAGGTGCCGTAAGTCCGGTGCCTGTTTTTAGAACCCATTTTAGCTTAACAGGCAATATTTGGTTTGATTATCTGTTTTCGTCAAAACTTAAATTCCGTTCAGTAAAAGATCCTGAAGGAATGACATTGTTTGCAAAAAGTATTGGTTGGCAATGGCTTGATATTCAGTATAAAGATCTAATAGCAACTTTAAAAAGCAAAAATAATACAATAGCAGTATTAGGCAGTTCCCATTTTGTTTGTACTTATAAAAGAGAAGTGTTTTCTGTAATTCCAAAAACAAATAGTGCTTATAAATTAGGAGGAGACAGTGAATTTTTGTATACAGACCTTCCCGTTATAAAAATGGGAGGTTATCGTTTGGCCACTTATGGTAATTATGCCTATCATTTAGGAAATGTTTTAGAGGACTGGATGACCCATAAAAAAAATAATCTTATCACAGAAACAAAAGAAAACAAGAATACAAACCAATTAAAAGTTTTAGAATACTCTTTGTTGTATTACTTCTTAACTGAAAAAGTATTTAAAAAAATAATAAAGTTTCCTTTTTTTAGAAGATATTTGTTTAAAATGAAAGGGTTGCAAAAAGAAAAACTAAATAATTTTATGTCATGATTACAATTGTTTTAACTAATCGTAATCGTGATATTCAGACAATAAAAAATTGTTTGAATTCATTGCAAGAACAGGCAAATAAAGAATTTACTCTATTTTTTGTAGATTATGGTTCTTCCCCGGATTACTTAAAAGAACTCAAAAAAGTAATAGAGAATTATCCGGAATTAAAGTTTATATCATGTCCGGTATCCGGACAATTATGGAATAAATCCCGGGCTATAAACATAGCGCTACAACGTTGCACAACACCATATTTTTTTGTTGGAGATGTAGATATGTTGTTTCATACTGATTTTATTCAAAAACTGAATCTGTTGACCGATGAAAACTCAATAACGTATTTTCAGGTTGGTTTTTTAAATAAAAAAGAAACTTTTCAGAATAAAGGTTTCGAGAAATCTAAAGTGGCGTTTAAATCTCAAAAAGAGGCAACAGGAATGTCATTATATCCCACACACATTTTAAAAAGTATTAACGGTTATGATGAATTTTATCATGGATGGGGCGCAGAAGATACTGATGTACATGTTAGATTGTTCAATCTTGGAATTCAAGTGAAATTTTATGATAAAGAAATCTTATTGAAACATCAATGGCATACTAAAATTTATAGAACCGGATTGAGTAAAGATCCTTTTCATTTTAAGCTGGAAAAAATCAACAATGCTTATTTACAGATTTCGAAAAAAACAAAACAGAGAATTGCTAATAAGAACAGTTTATGGGGAAAAATACCTAAAGAAGAAGAATATAATAGATTAAATGAAAAAACAGATTTTATCTTCGATATAGCACCGGAAGATTCGAAAATAAATGCTTTAATCTCGCACTTATGCAATTTTGAGCATAAAATTATTTCAGTAATTATCACAGATGTATCGACTAGAAGTAAGATTAAGCAGTTTGTAAAAAAAATGTGCGGTAAGAAATATTTAAGCTACTTGAAAATGAGAAGTATAAACGATTTGCTTTTACACGAGATTATTATGCGTTACAGAAACTTGCCCTATCAGTATTCTTATGATGAGAGGAAAAAAGTAATTGAGTTTAAAATCTATTTTTCCTAATGAAAATCCTAATGGTTTCTATTCCTTCACTCCATTTTTTTAGATGGACAAACCAATTGGAGAATTCCGGACATGAGGTTTATTGGTTTGACATTACAGGAATGAGTAATTTTAGTCAAAATATAAGCTGGGTAACTCAGAAAACGAATTGGAAGATGAGAATAAATTTTCCTGGAAGAATTTATATCAAACTTAATTTTCCCAATTTATATCAATTTATACAACACTTTAATAATCGCAAAACAGAGGTGGTTTTTGAAGAATTTCTGAAAGAAATTCAGCCAGATGTCGTGCATAGTTTTGCCTTACAATTATCCTGTTTACCTATTTTGAGTATTATGAATCGATATGATAAATTAAAGTGGGTATTTTCTTCATGGGGAAGTGACGTTTTTTATTCGAAAGAGATTGGAATTGATGAAGTCCAGCTGCAAAAGTGCTTTAAAAGAATAGATTATTTAATTACAGATTGTCATCGCGATTATAAAATAGCTCAAATAAAAGGTTTCAATAAAAAGTTCTTAGGTGTATTGCCGGGAAATGGTGGAGTCGATTTTTTAATAAATGAAAGAAAACCTGTAAATGAAAGAAACATTATATTGATTAAAGGGTATAATGATGAAATTGGGCGAGGAATCAATATTATAAAAGCATTCGATAAAGAACTGATATCACTATTAAGAGACTATGAAGTAGTTGTTTTTGGCGCAGACGAAAAAATTAAAAAGTTTATCTCTGAAAATAATGATTTCAAGAAGTTGAAACTTATTTTGCATCTTAAGAGCCATTTTGTTTCTAATGCTGATTTGTTAAATTTAATGGGTAAAACTTACATTTATATTGCAAATAGCCTTTCAGACGGTATTCCTAATGCATTAATAGAAGCAATGGGAATGGGGGCTTTTCCTATTCAATCTAATCCGGGAAATGTAACAGAAGAAATTATTGAAAATGAAATAAACGGACTTTTAATAAACAATTCAGAAGATGTGTCTGAAATTAAGAGTTTAATTATTAGCGCATTAAATAATCATAAAATGATTTATAATGCAATGGAATCTAATAGAGAAAATATTAGAAATAAATATGATAGATTAAAAATTAGAGAAGAAATTTTAGATTTATATGAAGAGGTTGCTAATTAGATTGACAAACAAAATAAAAAGATTGCTAAAATTCAAAAAACAAGATAATATTTCTGAAAACAGGATAGATATAATAACAGAATTAAAACAGCAGAAAAAAACAGATATCGAAAGATGGAGTCTGAATGAACAATTATTTGAAGACTGGAATGAAAGAACGCAAATTTTAGGAAACTATATTTATCCCCAGGCTCATATTATTGAATTTGGTGCTGGAAATATGTTTTTAAAGAAATATTTGAAAAATTATTCAAAATATACACCTTCTGATATTATAAAAAGATTTGAAGAAACTGTGGTTTGTGATCTTAATGAACCTTTTAATATAGATTTATCAAATTATAATACGGTTGTATTTAGTGGGGTTTTAGAGTACGTTTATGATATAGACAAAATTTTTGGTCAGCTTAATTCGAACATAAAGCAAATAGTTTTATCCTATTGCTGTTCGGATATTGTAAAACTATCCAGAGAAAAAAATGGCTGGTTAAGTGACTACTCACATTCTCAACTTGTAGCAATATTTGAAAAGTATGGTTACATAATTCAAGATTACAGAGAATGGAGAGAGCAATCTATTTTTAATCTTATTAAAAAAGCAGATTAAACGAGCAATGAACACCATAAAGTTATTTAAAGCTTCTTCTTTTGCTTATACTCCTTTTGATAATTATATAGAAGGAGATATCGCTTTTTTGCAAAACAATAATATAATTATAGTAAATAATGTTGATGATGCTGACATTATCATTTCACAAAACTATAAACATTTAAAAAAGTATTTCTGGAGATTTTTACAGAAAAAAAAATTTTTAGTCTGGACTCATGAACCCAGATTTGATATCACTTTTAAAACACTAAAAAAGCTCTTTTGTGGATTAATAAAAGTTCATTTTATGAATGTTTATACACGGGATGTGTTTGTTTCCAATTTGTCGTTTATTGTAGAATTAATAGATAAAAAATTGGAACCGATATCACATATAAATCCTAAAAAAAAGAATAAAATTGTAGGATTGATGTCTTATTATGGTGGTCAGAAAGTACCAAAAATAATGCAGAATGGAGTAAATATTGATCTAATAGCTTTGCGTACTAAAATTGCAATTGAGGGCAGTAAATCTTTATTTATGGATATTTATGGTAAGGGCTGGCCAGAAGGGATATCGAAAGAAGATTCCAGAGAAGGTGATTGGAATAAAAGAAAAAAAGCAATATTAGAACATTATCAATATAATTTATGCTTTGAAAATACTATTGCATTCAACTATATGACAGAAAAAATTTGGGACAGTATAGAAAATTATTGCCTGCCAATTTACTATGGGAGAGGAAGTAATGTTTATGAAGTTTTTCCTGAAAATAGCTTTGTAGATTATTCCGACTTTAAAGAACCAAAAGAGTTGTTTGATTTTATCCAACAGATGTCAGAAAGTGAATATATTACAAGATTGAATAAGTGCATTGAAACATATAATTCTATAAGCTCTAATAAAAAAGAGATTGCTAAAAAAGAAAGGATAAATATGTTAACTAAAATAGTTGAAAAAGTAAGATTCATTTCTGCGGAATAAAACACATCCTAAGCAAAGTAACAGAAAAAAATGATTAATCAATATAGAGAAAACTATAGAAGAATAAATAATTCATCACAAAATACAGAGTTAATATATCCTCTCAGCAATAGAGGTTTTTTTTCAGAAATTAATAATCTGGCTCTTGCGGTGTTATTCTGTCTTGAAAATAAAATCAATTTAAAAATTTACAGCAAAAATTGGGTAGGCGGAAAATGGGAAGACTATTTTAATCCTGTACTACAAGAATATAATGGATTTGTACCAATACCTTCTGATATATTTTCTATTCGAAGAGAAGATAAGTTTTATGCGTTTTATCATAAGAGTATAAAAAAAAGAAAAATTCTTCAGGATAGTATTTGGACAGAGATGAGAAGTAAGCCATTTATTGATACAAACTTTTATTATCCTGAATTAGGCATCAAAGGAGGAATCTTCGAAGCAAAAAAACAAGTTTTTGATCTTATTTTAGATTATAATAAGAGAACAGAACAAGAAGTTTTTTTTGTAGATAATGCTAATCCTGAATTTATAAAAAACAGTTGTGGCATTCAGGTGAGAAGAGGGGATAAAGTGAATGGAAAAAATCGGGAAGCCGAGTCATTTGATGTTCAACTTTATATTAATAAAATTCTGGAAATTAATACAAGTATTAAAAACATTACAATTTGTACAGATGACTATCGGGTGCTTAAAGATTTTCAGAAACAATTTCCAGAATTTCATTACTTGAGTCTTTGTGATCCATCCAGAATAGGATATTTTCAACGTGAATACAATAACACAACAGATGATTCTAAAATTAGGGATGAAGTGATTAATGTTTTAAAGGATGCCAATTTATTGATCAATTCTAAAATGTTTATAGGTACATATTCCAGTAATATTGCACGTTTTGTAGTTTTAATGAGAAATAATAAAGACTGTTATAGTCTGGATATAGATTGGACACCTTTGTAAGTACTAAAAAGTTAAGTATATATTGGAAAAAAAAATAAATAGGTTATGGATTTCAAATTTGCGAGTAATGGCTACAATAGCAGTTATTTTCTTGCACGTTTCAGCTCCATTATTTACTAAATATGGAGAACTACCAATTTATATATGGAATTATGCCAATTTTTTTGATTCGGTTTCACGCTTCAGCGTTCCGGTATTTGTAATGATTTCTGGCGCATTAATGTTTGACTCAAAGATGCAGACTTTTATTTTTTTGAAAAAACGTTTTGTGAGAATCTGTCTCCCCTTTATATTTTGGAGCATTTGCTACGTTCTGTATATTGTTTTTATACAAACAAACGATTATCAGAAAATGAGTCTCTTTGAAATCTTAAAAAAAATAGTAAGATCTCTTTATTTTGGAAGTGCTTATCATTTATGGTATATCTATATGTTATTTGGATTGTTGTTGATTGTTCCAATACTTAACAGCTGGATTACAAGAGCGTCTAAAAAAGAAATTCATTACTTTTTGTTTTTGTGGTTTTTAACTCTCTTTTTTAAGAATTTAGGTTTAGAAAATTATAAAACCAATATTGAACTTTATTATTTTACAGGATTTGTAGGTTATTTAGTTTTAGGCTATTATCTATCAACTATGACGATACAAAGAGATATACCTATTAAAAAGATTTCTTTAGTTTTTTTAATTTCCGGGACATTAACTACTTTTTTGGGTACTTATTGGTTGTCAATAAAAAGTAATAAACCAGATTCCATGTTATATGATTTTTTCAGTTTTAATGTCATGTTTACGGCAGTAGGAATTTTTCTGTTTTTTAGAATATCGAATTATTATAATAATAAGAGTAATTTATTTTTTAATGAAGTAAACAGATTTAGTTACGGAATTTATTTAATACACGTTTTAATCCTTTGGACATTAGATAGTTTTGGTGTGAATGCATCGCTAATTCATCCATTGTTTGGAATTCCGGTAACTTCTTTTTTATGTCTAATAATTTCTTTAGTTATTATAAAAATTATCAATAAAAATAAAATAGGTGCATACATTTCAGGATAACAGTTTAAAATAAAAAAAATTAAAAGTTATTTTTGACAGCTAAAATATTTCCAAATGAAAAAAACAGCCATAATTCCACTTCGTAAAAATTCCAAAGGGATTCCGGGAAAAAACAAAAAGAAAATGCTTGGTCGTCCACTTTTTTCTTGGGTTCTGACTGAAGCTATTTTCTCAGAATTAGATGAGGTTTATGTCTTTACTGATGATCAGGAAATTGTAGATTATATAAAAAGAGAATATTTTTGGACATCAAAAGTCAAAACACTTTTACGTAATGATGAGAATGCATCCGACACGGCTTCTACAGAAAGCGCTATGGTTGAATTTGCAGGATTGGTAAAAACTGATTTTGACATTTTATGCTTATTGCAGGCTACTTCACCCCTGACGAAAGCCGAAAATATAAATGATGCATTAAACGAAATTCTTAGTAATAAAAAAGATGCTGCTTTAACAGTTGTAAATACGCATCGATTTATATGGAATGCAGATGGCACTCCTCAAAATTACGACGTTTTTAAAAGACCAAGACGTCAGGATTTTGATGGATTACTGATTGAAAACGGAGCTGTTTATGCTACCACAAAAGAAGCATTTTTAACTTCTAATAATAGAGTTAGTGGTTCTATTGGTTTAGTAAAAATGCCGGAAGAGTCTCTTGTAGAAATTGATAGTTTATCAGATTGGGATATTGTCGAGAAGCTATTGACAGACCGTTTGAAAAAACTGAAAATCCACCAACGTATAGATTATTTAGTCCTGGATGTAGATGGGGTTTTTACAGATGGATGCGTTTATTACGATGCCAATGGAGAAATGGCTAAAAAATTCGACATGCGTGACGGGATGGGATTGGAAATCCTAAGACAAAATAATGTAGAGGTAGTCGTAATGACCTCAGAAAATTCTGAATTAGTGGCTCAGAGAATGAAGAAGTTACAAATAAAACATACTTTTTTGGGCGTAAAAGATAAATTTTCATTTTTAACACATTTTCTTTCAGAGAGAAATAGTAGTTTTGGCGCCGTTTCTTATGTGGGTGATGATGTAAACGATTTGGCTAATATTTGCAGTGTAGGTTGGTCTTTTACACCAGCTGATGCAACAGATGTTGTAAAAGCAAATGCGGATTATGTACTAACTCATAATTCCGGAGCAGGAGCGATAAGAGAAACTTGTGAAATAATATTAAAGTATAACAAACGTTATGAAGGAATTTAAGAAACCTTATGTGATTGCAGAGATTGGATGTAATCATAAAGGGGAAATGGAAATAGCCAAAGAGTTAATCAAGATAGCTAAAATCTTTGGAAATGCAGATGCAGTTAAATTCCAAAAACGTAATAATAAAGAACTTCTAACAGAAGAGCAATACAATGCACCACATCCAAATTTTTCCAATTCTTATGGAGAAACTTACGGAGCGCACAGAGAGTTTTTAGAATTTGATGTTGAGCAGCATAGTGAGCTAAAAGCATATTGTGACGAAATAGGAATTACTTATTCAACATCTGTTTGGGATACCACATCAGCAAAAGAAATTGCTTCTTTGAATCCGGATTTCATTAAAATTCCGTCGGCATGTAACAACAATTTTGAAATGTTGGGATGGCTAAGTGATAATTATTCTGGAGAAATCCATATTTCTACAGGAATGACAACCAAAGATGAAACGGATACTTTAGTGGAGTTCTTTACAAAAAAAGGAAGAAATAAGGATTTGGTTTTATACAACTGTACATCGGGTTATCCGGTGCCTTTTGAAGATGTTTGTCTTTTAGATATTAATATTTTAAAAGAAAAATACGAGCATAAGGTTAAACATATTGGTTTTTCCGGGCATCATCTGGGGATTGCAGTAGATATTGCAGCCTATACATTGGGAGCTAATATTATAGAAAGGCATTATACTTTGGACAGAACCTGGAAAGGTACAGATCATGCGGCTTCATTAGAACCAATGGGATTGCGTAAACTTACCCGTGATTTAAATGCAGTTTATCAGGCACTAACATTTAAATCTTCTGATATTTTACCAATCGAACAAATTCAGAGAGATAAACTAAAAAACAAAAAGGTTTAGTAGTATGTTTTTGTCAAAGACAATTAGACTTTTTTGGTGGAATGAAAAAATCATTCAAAAGAAAAATAGAGAAAATTACGGCGATCTTCTTGGAAAATATCTCGTAGAAAAAATCTCTTCCAAAAAGGTTATTTTTGCATGGCCAAAAAAGTTTTCAGTTCTGGATTATGTAAAGCCAATTTATGTGACAGTAGGGAGTATTATGGCAAATATAAATCAGAAATGTATTGTTTGGGGAAGCGGAATTATTGATCGAAATACTACAATAAAAAATGCTGTTTTTTTAGCCGTTCGAGGTCCGCAAACAAGGAAATTTCTTTTGGATCTTTCTTACGAAGTTCCTGAAATTTACGGTGATCCGGCATTACTGTTACCAAGATACTTTAATCCGAAAGTAGAAAAAAAATACAAGTTTGGTTTTATACCTCATTATAGTGACTTTAGTTTAGTTCAAAATTGGTTTGAAGACAATCCGGAAATATTACTTATTGACATGATGACAAACAATGTCGAAGCCAAAACAATTGAGTTTTTGGAATGCGAAAAAATTGTTTCGTCTTCACTTCACGGATTGATAGTGGCTCACGCTTACAATATTCCGGCAGTTTGGCAGAAATTTTCAGATAAAGTATTCGGAGATGGTATAAAATATCAGGATTATTTTGAATCTGTTCAATTGCCATTTGTTAAACCGGAAATTAGACTTGAAAAATATTCGAATGCTGAACTAGAAAAACTATTTCAGGAACTCCCAAATCTTCCTAAAAGAGAAATTATAGAGAAATTATGTGACGGACTTATGGAAGTTTGTCCATTTAAAAACTGATAATTTCTAAAATCTTAGCTTTTATTTAAATGAAAAAAAATATATTCATCTTTTTACCAGACGGCGTTGGACTCCGAAATTTTGCTTTGACTTCTTTTAAAAGCATTGGAGAAAAAAATGATTTTGATATAACGTACTGGAATAATACTCCGTTTTCGATTACCGAAAAATTGGGATTTAAGGAGTTGAAAATTAGCGATAAATCATTACATCCGCTAACAACCGTTTATAGCCGTTCCAGAAAAAGAATGGAATTAAATTTTTTTGATAAAAAATTTAGTGAAGTAGTTTACAATACATATAATTTTCCTCAATCTTATAAAGGCTTAGCTAATTTAGTTAAAAGCTTAATGGTAGATGCACTGACAACTTTTGGTTCAAACGAAAGAGGAATAAGATTTGTTAGAAAACAAATTAAAAAAGGAGAAAGAACTACTGCTAAATATAAGGAAAGCAGAAAACAGCTGGAAGAACACAAACCGGACTTTGTTTTTTGCACCAATCAGCGTCCGACACAGGCAATTGCATCTATTTTGGCAGCACAGGATTTAGGAATTCCAACAGGTACTTTTATTTTCTCCTGGGATAATCTTCCAAAAGCAACAACTTTGGTAGAAACCGATTATTATTTCGTGTGGAGTGAACACATGAAAAAAGAGGTTTTAATGTACTGTCCATACGTAAGTGAAAATCAGATTTTTGTAACAGGAACTCCTCAGTTTGAAAGTCATTTTGATAAAACGCTTCTACAATCGAAAGAAGAATTCTATAAATCACATAATCTGGATCTTGACAAAAAATACATCTGTTATTCCGGAGATGATATTGTGACTTCTCCTTTAGATCAATATTATCTGGAAGACCTGGCATTATCTGTCAGAGAACTAAATAAAGAGGGTTATTCTTTAGGGATTATTTACAGAAAATGTCCGGTAGATTTTACCAATCGTTATGATGAGGTTTTAAAAAAATATCAGGATGTTATTGTTAATATAGACCCACTTTGGAGTCCGGTTGGTCAAAGTTGGGATGAAATTATGCCAACAAAAGAAGATTTCGCTTTACAAACTAATATTTGCGAATACACAGAATTTGTTGGAAATATCGCCTCTTCAATGATTTTCGATTTTTCGGCACATGATAAATCATGTCTCTTTTTTGATTACGAGCAGCCTCAGCTGAAAAAAGGAATTAGAGATATTGGACAAAATTATAAGTATATTCATTTTAGATCAAAACCTTCTGAAGAAGCCGCATTATGGGTTAGAAAAAAAGAAGATTTGACTTCTATTGTAAAGGACATAATTGATGGAAAAATTTCAAGTGTAAAAGAAAGTAAAAAATGGTTCGAAACGATCGTAGGACCAAATCCTACTCAGGCATCAGAGAATATTTGGAATAGCTTAAACAAGATTTTAAAAAAGTAAAAAAAAATGTTTTTCAACTCTTTGGCTTTTGCCGTTTTTTTACCAATCGTTTTTTTTCTGTATTGGTTTGTATTCAATAAAACCAAAAGTACACAAAATGCATTATTGATTGTTGCGAGCTATTATTTCTATTCTTGCTGGGATTGGAGATTTTTATTTTTATTAGTTTTCTCTACATTTCTGGATTATTTTACCGGAATTCAGATCGAAAAAAGCAATTCAGATAAGAATCGAAAATTCTGGTTCTGGCTTAGTATTATTGTCAATTTAGGATTTTTAGGAATCTTTAAATACTATAATTTCTTTGCTTCATCTTTTGCAGAATTATTCAATTCTTTTGGATTAAAAGTCAGCCCATTTTTATTAAATGTTATTTTACCAGTTGGTATATCATTCTATACTTTTCACGGATTATCATACGTTATTGATATCTATTACAAAAGAATAAAAGCTGAATATAATTTTATCGATTATTCTTTATTTGTAAGCTACTTTCCGCTTTTAGTTGCTGGACCGATAGAAAGAGCAACGCATTTATTACCAGAACTAAAAGAAAAACGTGAATTTGATTTTGAAAAGGCTAAAGAGGGAGTTTACCAAATAGTTTGGGGTTTAGTTAAAAAAATAGTTATTGCTGATACTTGCGCTGTGTATGCAAATGCGATTTTTGATCATTATACTTCGATGAACTCATTTTCATTGATTTTGGGTGCTGTTTATTTTGCATTTCAGATTTATGGAGATTTTTCCGGATATTCAGATATTGCATTGGGAGTTTCAAAATTGTTTGGTTTAGACTTATTGAGAAATTTCAATTACCCTTATTTCTCAAGAGATATTGCAGAGTTTTGGCGTCGTTGGCATATTTCATTGTCGTCTTGGTTTCGCGATTATTTATATATTCCTCTTGGAGGAAGTAAAGGCGGACTTTTGATGAAAATTAGAAACACTTTTATCATTTTTATTGTCAGTGGATTTTGGCACGGTGCCAATTGGACCTATATTGTTTGGGGATTTATCAATGCAATTTATTTTCTTCCATTATTACTTTCCAATAGTAATAGAAACAATATAGATTCGATTGTTTTAAAATGGAATTTGGATTCTGTTAAGGTACTTTTTAGTATTCTGACTACCTTTTTATTGACTTGTGTCGCATGGATATTTTTTAGAGCCAAAACAATTACAGATGCTGTTTTATATTTAAAAAGAATAGTTACCAATAAAGATTTTGCTTTTCAATATCTGGATAACGAAAGGTACAATTACGAATTATTATTAATGGTTGGTGTATTTGTTTTGGTAGAATGGAATAATAAAACCAAAGTAGAACCAATTTCAGGAAAAAGAAGTATGCTAAAAATGGTTTTGGCAATTTTAGCAATTATTGCTTTTGGAACATATTCAGACTATAAAGAATTTATTTATTTCCAGTTTTAATGAAGAAGTTTTTATTCTACATATTTAAAGTTTTTATTCTGACAATTTTAATTGCGGTTCTTTTAGATGGCTTTTACACTTATGTTTTTCTGCAATCTAAAAACCGGGGAAAGATTGAAACAGTTATAAATTCACAAGCCCAAAAATATGATGTTGTTATTTTAGGTTCTTCCAGGGCAAATAATCATTTTGTCGCGCAGATGTTTGAAGACAAAGGATTAAAAACTTTCAATTACGGTATGAGTGGTGGTCATTTGTTTGAAGCTTCACTAATGTTGAAATTAATGATAGAAAGAAAATACGAAATCAAAAACGTCATTTTGGAAGCCGATTTGAATTTATCAAACGATCAGGAATCTGAAGGAGTTGCAGCAAAATTTTTGCCTTATATACATTGTTCTAAAGTCATCAAAGATCATTTTGCCACCGAAGAAAATTTTAAGGAGCTGTATTACATACCTTTTTACAGATATGTAAAGTTTGATTCTAAAATTGGCTTTAGAGAAATTTACAAAATAACAAAAGGAGAAAAAACAAATGCCTTGGATAATTTGGGCTATTATCCGTTAGAAAAGCATAAAAATGGCAATATGAAAAATAATATTGTCAGTTTAAATCCGTTGCCTCATAATAAATATTACGAAGAAATTAAAAGTATCTGCAAAAAAAATAATATCAATTTTATTGCTGTTATGACGCCAATGTGCGAGAATGTTGTGGGTATGAATTATTTTGATAAAGTAAAGAAAGCTTATCCGGAAATTTATAATTATGAAAATGTAGTGATAGAAAACAAGTATTTTTCTTCCTGCGGGCACATGACAGATGCGGGTGCAAAAATATTTACAGCAAGAATTTTAAAAGATTTTTTTAATAAGTAAAGAAGATTTTTCGAACATTTCTAAAGATGATTACATTTAGTAAAATAGGGAAGAAAGGGAATTTAGGAAATCAGCTTTTTCAAATAGCTTCAACCATTGGATTAGCTACTAAAAATAATCAGGATTTTGCTTTTTTACTTTGGAAACATCAAGACTATTTTAAGAATAAATTACCTCTTTTGTCTTTAGATTTTTCTTCTTTTCAAGAAACTTTAGAAAAAGAGTATCATTTTCATGACTGGAATTTCGGAGCAGAAAACTATGATTTAAACGGCTGGCTTCAGACAGAAAAATATTTTGATAAAGATTTAACCAGACACTATTTTCAATTCTCAGATTCTTTAAAAGAAAAAATAAACAATTTATATCATAGAGCTTTTAAAAAGCGTACCATTTTAATTTCTATTAGGAGAGGCGATTTTGTAGATCACAAAGATTATTTTCAGCTTCCAATTAATTACTATTTAAATAGTTTAGCTGAGTTTTTTCCAAATTGGGATTCTTGTAATCTAATTATTTTAAGTGATGATATAAAATATTGCAAGTATCATTTTTCATTCTTGGAGAATGCATTTTTTGGAGATGATCTAAATGAAGTCGAACAACTTTGTTTGGGAACAATGTGTAATGATTTCGTTATTGGTAATTCTACTTTTTCCTGGTGGAGCGCCTGGCTTGGAGAAAAGCACGATTCAAAAATTGTGAGGCCATTCAAAAATTTCGAAGGACAAAAGAGTGTAGAACTCAATGATAAAGATTATTATCCTGAAAGATGGATAAAATACAATCATTTGAATCAAAAAATCAAACTGAAGAATTTGTTGTTTTCTGTAAATTGTGGTCAAAATCAAGAAGAATTAAAAACATACTTGTCCAGTTATTTTGATGCAGAATTTGTTTTGAACCAGAATACCTCTGAATCTCAACACAATATTTATACCATCAATAAGGATTATTTCATGCCTCCTTTTTTAATTTATTTTTCCTGGCTGAAACTTGAAAAATCAAATGTAAATTTGGTTATCAATAATGTAATTACAGCATTTAAAGTATCCAAAGCGTTAAATTTTCGGGAATTTTTAAGACAAAACGATTTTGGTTTTTTTTCCAAAGTTTTTACGTTTTCAAAAGAGAATGATAAAAGAGAGAATAATAAAAAAGAAATTTATTTAAAACGAAATATTTCTTTAGAAGCAAATGAGAATAAGCTTGTAATAAACTTTTCAGCAGGTAGATTTCTGAATATAGGAGGCTATAAATTCAGTTTTAAAAGATTTCTAACAAGAAATGAAAATGAATTGAAGAGAAATATAAAGAAAATATTGAATAAGAGAAAATGAATACAAACTTACACGTTGGATATATAGTATCTCATTATCCCCATAAAGCGTTTGGGCATGATGGGGGAATAGGTACTAGTGTTTATACTTTGGTTGAAAAGCTGAGAAAATCAAATGTGCAAGTTTCTGTTTTTGTATACGGGCAAAAAGAAAGTTTTGTAATTGAAGAAGAAAATGTCACTTTATATAGTTTAGAAAACAGAAAAGGCAATTTTTTTAATTTTTATTTTAACAGAAAAAAAATAGAAAAGTTTATTAACGGGATTATTGCCGATAAAAAGATTGATATTATTGAAGCTCCAGATTGGACAGGCATTACCGCTTTTATGTATTTTTTGGTTCCTTTAATAATTCGTTTTCATGGAAGTGATGCATATTTCTGTTATTTAGATAATAGAAAACAAAAGCTTAAAAATTTCTGGTTTGAAAGCCTTGCGATTAAAGGGGCAGAAGCATTTATTGCTCCGACAAAATTCGCAGGCGATGTTTCAAAGAAACTTTTTAAAATCAAAAACAAAGAGATTAAAACAATTCATTATGGTTTAGATCTTAAGAACTTTGAGAACGAAACACCAGAAATATTTGAAAAAGATTTAATTCTGTATGCAGGTACTTTAATTAGAAAAAAAGGAGTTTTAGAATTACCGGAAATTTTTAGTAAAGTTAAAAATGATTTTCCAAATGCTAAACTAGTTTTAATAGGAGGCGATTCGTCTGATATAAAAACAGGTTCAAAATCGACATGGGAATTAATGAAGACTTTATTCTCTAAAGATAATTTGAAAGACGTAAACTATCTGGGAAGAATTCCGTACAATGAAATTCAAAACTATATAAAAAAAGCAAATGTTTGTGTTTTTCCAACTTTTGCCGAAACACTGGGAATGGTGACTATAGAGTCTATGGCAATGAAGAAATCGGTTGTTAATAGCGATATAGGATGGTCGAAAGAACTTATTTTAGATAAAAAAAACGGTTTTTTGGTGCATCCGTCAAATCATGACTTATACGCGGAAAGAATTAAACAGATTTTAGATAATAACGTCTTAGCCGAAAATATTGGTAAATCTGCGCGCGAATATGTTGAAGAAAAATTTGATATAAATAAGCTTGTACTGGAAAATATAAACTTCTATCAGAATATTCTAAATCAAAAAAAGTGATAATTATTTATCATCAAAATAATAAAATTATTGAGACTGACTTTGAAGGGAAAACTGTTATTTTTTCCAAAAAAAGTATAGCGTCTAACTTATTTGACATTGCCGGAAAATATCCAGAGGAACTTATAATCTTGTGTCATCAGGATTTGAAATCAAATTTGAATACCAATAAAGTTCAGGAAATTTTTCATCATAAAAGAATAGTAGCCTCTTATAATTTATCAGCAGATTCATTTTTGCCAGAAGCCATTGGTTATGTCGATTCCAGTTTATTTTTAAATGTAAAAAAAGAGGTTAGCTATCCAACCTGGATGATGAGTACTCATGTTGTTGGTATCCACGCAGAGGTTTTAAATGCTTTAAAAAAGCATGTTTTTGAAGATTCAGACTTTGGCTATTTTTTGAATTCGGTCTTAAAATTAGCAATGCCATTGGGCTTATACTGTTATTCTGAGCCTAAATTGCTTATTAAAAGACCTGATTTGATTTTCCCTAAATTTAAAAAGAATAATTTTCTTCTATTTAGATTTGTGAAACAACATTATAAAACACGTTGGATATTTTTGCTGTTTTTAAACTTATTTATTTACGAAAGAAAGTTTGCTCTTTTTCCTCTTTTTTTTACGCTTTTTTACAATAAGAGACATCTGAAAGATAATGTATTAGAACAAATTGAAATTAAATCGAAAAAGAAAGTTGTAAAAGAAGGTACTATAGATGTTATAATTCCGACAATTGGGCGTAAAAAATATCTTCATGATTTTTTAACAGATTTAGCATTACAGACTTATTTACCAAATACTGTAGTAATTGTAGAACAAAACCCGCTTAAGGATTCTGTTTCTGAACTTGATTTTATAAAAAGTAATAATTGGCCATTTCGTATTAAGCATATTTTTACGCATCAGACAGGAGCTTGCAATGCAAGAAATTTAGCACTGGCAGAAATAAGCAGCGAATGGGTTTTTATGGCTGACGATGATATTCGAATAAATAAAGCCTTTTTAGAAGAAGGTTTTGAAGTAATAAAAAAAGAGGGTATAGAACAAGCAACATTTGGATGTTATGCACCCGATTACGACGAAAGCAAAAAAATCAAGCGTAGATTTCAATCAGGTAATTTTGGCTCTGGCTGCAGTATTGTAAAGTCAAAAAATATAGAATCGTTATATTATAACACAAGTTTTGAGTTTGGTTATGGTGAAGATAGCGACTACGGAATGCAAATTAGAAATCTGGGATTTGACGTTATACATTCTCCTCAACCAGAAATAATTCATCTCAAAGCGCCAATTGGAGGCTTTAGAGAAAAACATATTATGCCTTGGACAAATGATTTAATTCAGCCAAAACCTTCACCAACAGTTATGTTGTATAATCTTTTAAATGTAACCAGAACACAATTAAAAGGTTATAAAACGACTCTGTTTTTTAAATACTACAGAGTTCAAAAAATTAAAAATCCTGTAAAATATTATAATAACTATAAAGTGCAATGGGATAGAAGCTTATATTGGGCCAATAAATTAAATAGAAAAGAATGATTTCCTTAATAATTTGCACCTACATGCGTGCCGAATCTTTACTTGCATTACTTCATTCAATTAAATTGCAGGCTATTTATCCAGATGAAATTTTAATTATTGACGGTTCAACAAATGATAAGACTGAAAAAATAATAAAGAAATATGATTTTGAAAAAGTTAAATATTTTCGAGTAGCAGATGATGAGCGAGGGTTAACAAAACAACGTAATATAGGAATTTCTAAAATTGATGCACATACAGAAATTGTTTGTTTTTTGGACGATGACACAATTTTAGAGTCAGATTATTTTGAAGAAATTATTAAAGCATTCGAAAGCAATACTGAGATTATTGGCGTAGGCGGAGTTGCCGTAAATGAAAATAAATGGAAGCTTCAGGATAAAAATAAAAGCTACAATAAGAAAAAGTTTTATTTGTTTGAAGGATATTTTTATAAAGAAGGTTTAAGAAATGTTGCAAGGAACTATTTAAATCTTGCCTCTAATCTTGGACCAGGAAAAATGCCTTCTTATTCGCATGGCAGAACATGCGGATTTCCTTTAACCGGAAAGATTTATGAAGTTGACTTGCTAATCGGAATGTCTATGGCGTTTAGAAAAGATATTTTTGATGAAATTCAGTTTTCAAAATTCTTTGAAGGTTATGGTTTATACGAAGATGCCGATTTTAGCCTGAGAGCTTTACAATTTGGAAAAAATGTAATCAATACCAATGCGAGATTACAGCATTTTCACGATCCCAACGGAAGACCAAATTATTTTAGATACGGAAAAATGGTGGTGAGAAATGGCTGGTACGTTTGGAGAATCAAAAACAAAAAACCTAATTTGATCGATATTTTCAAATGGCATTCTATTACGCTTTTATTAATTGTAATCCGCTTTAGTAATACTTTAACCGAAACAGACAAAAAAGGATCTTTAAAAGAAGCAATAGGCAGAACAGTAGGTTGGTGGAGTTTGCTTCTAAATAAGCCAAAGCAGAAATGAAAACGATTTTAATAGCTCATAATTACACAGAAAACTCATTTTCAGTAATGAGTTATGAATTAGCGCATCACCTTGCTGATTTGGGTAACAGAGTAGTTTTTATTTCTCATAAACCATTTTTTAGTGAACCGGAAACAATTAAAAAAGAAAAGGGGGAAATAGTTGTTTGTTCGTGGCCCGGAAAGCACAGACCAACATCAATAAAGGATGTTTTATGGTTCTATAAATTATATTTTAAATACAAGCCAAATTCAGTTATTGGGCATTTTGGAGGTGCAAACATAACGATTGGAATATCAAAAATACTTTCGTTTAATAAAGTAAAAACATTTTGTTATTATCATACTTTGTCTCAACAGATTTCTTTGGATAGTAAAAGGAATTTTTTCAAACAAAAAATATTTATTTTTAGAAAGAAAATTTTTTACAAATTGTTTTGCGATGTAATTGTCTGTCCTTCAAAATTAGCAAAAGAAGATTTAAAGAAAGTTTATAATTCTAATAAAGGTGTGGTATTGTTGAATCCGCTGAAAGACAGATTTGAAAATAAAATAAGTAAGGAAGAAAATAAAATAGTCATTTCCTATCTGGGAAGACTTGATCCTTCAAAGGGAATATCAGATTTATTGGAAGGATTTTTACTTTACAAGAACAAAAATAAGACATCAAAAATAATCCTGAATATTGCCGGCGGCGGAAGTTTAGAACAAAAAGTAAAAGAGAATGCTAATGCTCAGGAATCAATAAATTTTTTTGGAGGAATCTCCTATGATAAGGTTGATGAATATTTGTCCCAAAGTCATTTTGTAATTATACCCTCAAAAATTGATAATCTCCCAACAGTAGGATTGGAATCTCTTATGAACAAAACGCCATTATTGATTTCAAGTGCTACAGGATTATCAGAATATCTGGAAGATGAAAAAAATTGCTTTAAATTTGAACCAAATACAGAAGCTATAGTTTCGCTTTTGTATCGTGTGGAAAATAATTTTACACAACAATCGCAGATGAGTCAGTATGCAAGAGAAACTTTTTTAACCAAATTCGGTTTAAAGAGTTATTGCATCGATTTTTCTAATCAAATACTTCAGTGAAATCTTAAGAATAAGATTTTAGAAGATAAAAAATAACAAAAAAGACATTACCAATAAAAAATAGGCAAATTGTAAAGCAAAATGGAAGTAAAAGTTAAAGAAGCAATTTTAGAAAATAATAAAAAGCAAAAAGAGTTTTACAACAATAAAAAGAAAAACTTTGCAACAGCCATTTGGTCTAAAGTTAGAAACGGAATTTTTACTCAAATTAAAAAAAACATTGGGATTCAGGATCAATCGTATGTTTTGCATAAAGAATGGTTTGGAGATTTGTCTACCAAGAAGGTATTAGATTTAGGCTGTTATTCCGGAAACTATTGGTCAATACATTTGGCCGAAAATGCAAAGGAGTATTTGGGTATTGATCTGAGCGATGTAGCGATTGCAAAATTGAATGAGCGTATAAAACATTTGCCTAATGCAGAAGCCAAAGCGATTGATTTTCTTTCGGATGATTTTACAGCTGATAAATTTGACTTGATTTATGCTTATTCTGTGCTTCATCATTTTCAGGACACTAATCTCTTAATAGAGCGCCTGAATGAAAAACTTGCAAAAGATGGCGAAATAATTAGTTACGACCCGCTTGAAACAAGTCTTCCAATTAAAATTATAAGAACATTATACAGACCTTTTCAATCGGATGCTGCCTGGGAATGGCCTTTTACAAAAAAGACATTTTATTTATATAAAAATGCTTTTAATATTGTAGAAAGAAGAGGCTTGTTAGGTAAAACTAAATGGATTACTTTGATAAATATCTTGCCTGTTTCTAATGAAAGGAAAACTAAAATCGGATTAAAATGGAACAGCCAGGATTGGAACGATTCTAAAACTTCAGATTCAGTTTTGTTTAGCTGTATGCATTTAACAATGTTGATGAAGAAAAAACAGTAGTTATCAATTTGATAATAATCTAAAAAAGTAAAAGTTACATATAATTAATGAAGTTCGCGATTATAACCCATGTTGTTCATGTAAAACAAGACGGTAAATACTTTGGTTATTCACCGTACATTCGGGAGATGAATATTTGGGGGAAATATGTAGATGAATTAATTGTTGTTGCTCCTTTGACTTCTAAACGAGAATTAACTAAAATTGATGATTTTTATGAAAATAAAAATATCGATTTTAGAAAAATTCCTGCCTTTAGTATTACTAGTTTACCAAATACTATAAGCTCAATATTTAAATTGCCTGTAATTTTCTGGAAAATTTTTTGGGCTATGAAAAAAGCAGATCATATTCATTTAAGATGTCCGGGAAATGTTGGTTTAATAGGCTGTGTAGTTCAAATACTTTTTCCAGGTAAAATAAAAACAGCAAAATATGCAGGTAATTGGGATCCAAAGAGTAGCCAGCCACTTACTTATCGAATACAAAAATGGATTCTCAATAATACATTTTTAACACGAAATATGAAGGTTTTAGTTTATGGAGAATGGGAGAAAATTAGTCATAATATTAAACCTTTTTTTACCGCTTCTTATTTTGAAAAAGATAAGACTTCTTTAAAAATGTCGAATTTAAATGGAGTAATAAACTTTATTTTTGTTGGAACTTTGTCGTTGGGCAAAAATCCGCTTTATGCCGTGAAGTTAGTTGAAGGACTCTTTAAAAGCGGATATAAAGTTTCTTTACAATTATATGGAGAAGGAGTAGAAAGAGATACTTTAGTAAAGTATATTTTATCCAATAAATTGGAAAATTATATAATGTTGAAAGGAAATCAGAATCAGGAAATTATAATTCAGGCGTGCCAAAACAGTCATTTTGTAATTTTACCTTCTAAAAGCGAAGGTTGGCCAAAAGCACTTGCCGAAGGAATGTTCTGGGGTTGTGTTCCTGTTGCTACTGCTGTTTCTATGGTGCCTTATATGCTCGATTATGGAAATAGAGGTATTTTGTTGCAAAGAGAATTAACAAAAGACATTCAACAATTAGAAGACATATTAAATCATGAAGAACGATTTGATTGTTTTAGAAAAGAATCATCAGAGTGGTCAAGAAAATATACTTTGGATCTTTTCGAATCTGAAATAGAAAGAATATTGAAAAAATGAAAAAATATATCAAAGGCTTAATTTTGTTTTTTGGGTTTTTAGCTCTTTTAATAATAAACTCCAGAACACCTTTTTTACAACAAGAAGGAGGTGGTTGGTCTGTTGGATATGGAGAATCAGATGCGTATCCCGAAAACATCAATGTAAAAGAAAATCAAATTTATAGTATTGAGAAGTTAAAAAAACAAAACGACAGCACTGTTTTTCTTGCAGATCCTTTTTTTATAAAAGAAAAAGATACTTTTTATTTGTTTTTTGAACATAAAAAAACAAAAGGCAATGGCGATGTTGGTTTAATGACTTCTATCGATGGGAAGAATTATCAATATAAAGGTACAGTACTAACTCAGAAATTTCATTTGTCATACCCTCAGGTTTTTAAATATAAAAACAATTTTTATATGATTCCTGAAACTAAACAGGCCAACGCTGTTTTATTGTATAAAGCAAATCATTTTCCTTTCGATTGGAAAATATGTGATACATTAGTGAAAAATGTGAGGTTAAAAGACCCGTCGATTTATCTATCTGACTCTTTGAATATTCTGGCAACATCAGACGATAAATTAAATATGTATATTTATCAGGCAGATTCTCTTTTAGGAAAATGGAAATTGCATAAAAAACCAATTGCGTTAAGAGGAACAGAAGCAAGGCCAGGTGGTCGCTTTTTTGCAGATAAAAAGGGATTAATTTTACCTGTTCAAAACTGTACTAACGGATATGGATATGGATTGTCGTTATATCGTTTTTCTTTTAAAGACGGATCTTACTCGACCGAAAGAATTGCACCATTTTTCTTAAAAGGAAATAAAGAAATTAAAGAATTTAGTGCAGGAATGCATCAATTTGATATTCAAAAAATAGGCGAAAATCATTATTATTATGTTTATGATGGCAATAGACTGAATAGCGATTCAAAAAGAATAAATATATGGGGACCTTTAAAATGGACCTATCTTGATTTTAAAAATTGGATTCTTAATTTATGAGAATAGCGCAGATTATTGATTCGCTGGAGTCTGGAGGAGCAGAGCGTATGGCTGTTAATTATGCTAATGCACTAGAGTCAGAAATTGAATTTTCGGGGATTGTTGTTACACGAAAAGAAGGAGTGCTTTTGAATCAAATTTCCCCATCTGTATCCTATTTATTTTTGAATAAAAAACGGCAGATTGACTTTAAAGCACTTTTTACATTAAGATCATATGTGCTAAAAAATAAAATAACCCATATACACGCACACAGCACTTCTTTTTTTTTGGCATTTCTTTTAAAATTAACTTTACCCAGGATAAAAATTATTAGACATGATCATTATGGACAAAGTGAATTTTTAGAAACCAGACCTCATTTGGTTTTAAAATTAACAGCTTTTTTTTTTAACGGCGTTATTGTAGTTAATCAAAATCTAAAAAGATGGTCAGAAAAAAAAATAAAAGCAAAAAATGTGGTTTATTTTCCCAATTTCGTTGTTGAAGATATTACTGTTACTGAAAATACAGTTCTAAATGGCTTAGAGGGAAAAAGAATTATTTGTTTAGCTAATTTAAGGGCTCAAAAAAATCATGCATTATTATTAGAAGTAGCTCAAAAACTTAGTTCTAAACATCCTGATTGGAGCTTTCATTTGGTTGGAAAAGATTTTGAGGATAATTACTCAAAAGAAATTAAGCAAAAAATTTATAAAGAGAAACTAAATAATGTATTTGTGTATGGTTCCAGACAAGATATATCAAATGTTTTGAATCAGGCAACTATAGGAGTTTTAGTGTCTAAATCAGAAGGTTTGCCAGTTGCACTTTTGGAATACGGTCAATTTAAAAAACCTGTTATTGTAACAAATGTAGGTGAAATTCCTTTTGTTATTGAGCATAGAAATAATGGCTTAATCGTTCCGGATTTAAATGCAGAAATTTTTTATGATTTACTTATTGAATGTATTGAAAATAGTTCGCTTCGAATCGGCTTAGGAGACAGACTGTTTGAAACCATTTCTGACAGGTTTTCTAAAAAAACGATAATAAAAAAATATTTAAACTGGTTACATGAAATTTAAGATAGAGAAAAAGGAATTGTCGTATGTTTTTTTAATTGTATTGCATGTTTTTCTTGGAATACTGATATTCTTATTTCCAGCTATTGCTAAATTGTATGCAGTAAGTATATTTGGTTTTGGTTTTTTTTATATTATTAAAACAAAGAATAAAAATAATGAAGTTCTTATTTCATCTGCTTATATTGTTAGTGCAGAGGTTCTTTTAAGAATGACCGATGGAATGATATTAAATGAAGTGGCAAAATATTCTGTTTTGTTTTTTATGTTTCTTGGAATGATTTATTCGGGGTTTTCTAAAAATGCTTTTGTTTACTGGCTTTTTTTATTATTACTCATTCCAGGCGTAGTTTTATCTACATCTTCATTGGATTTTAATACAGATATCAGAAAGGCTATCGCTTTTAATATTTCAGGCCCGGTATGTTTAGGAATATCTTCTATATACTGCTATCAAAGAAAGATATCATTCGAAAAATTAAAAGATATTATTTCGTCGTTTTCTTTCCCTTTAATCACTATGCTTGTTTATCTTTTTTTATATACTCCAAGTATAAAAGATGTAATTATGGGAACACAGTCTAACTTTGCTGCATCTGGTGGTTTTGGACCAAATCAGGTTTCTACTCTACTTGGTCTGGGAATATTTATTTTTTTTGTACAATTCTTGTTTAATTCTAGAAATAGGCTAGTACAAATAATTAATGTTGGCTTTGTCTTGGCTTTTGCTTTTAGAGGTCTGGTTACTTTTTCCAGAGGAGGAGTAATAACTGCAGTTGTAATGATTTTGGTACTTTTGATTGTGCTTTTTTTTCGTGCCAATTATAATGTTCGTGCCAAAATAGGAACAATTATTATACTGGCTTTCGTAGCAGGAGTCGGTGTGTGGAGTTATAGTTCGCTGCAGACTAAAGGAATGATTAATAAACGTTATGCAAACGAAGATGCATTAGGAAGAAAAAAACAAACCCAATTGAGCGGAAGGGAAGTACTTATCGAAACTGAACTGGAGATGTTTATGGATAATCCGATTTTAGGAATTGGTGTTGGAAAAAATAAAGAAATACGTAAAAAAGAGACTGGTATCGATCTGCCAACTCATAATGAAATTACAAGAATGCTTGCAGAGCATGGATCATTAGGAATTGTAGATCTACTAATTTTATTTCTTGCACCTTTGATTTTATTTTTAAATAATAAACAAAATATACTGGCCTTGTCTTTTTTTACATTTTGGCTTTTAACAATTAATCACGCAGCAATGCGAATAGCGGCGCCAGCTTTTGTATATGCTTTATCCCTCTTAATAGTACAAATAAAAATCCATGATCAGACAGAAAAAATAACAGACTAATTCATTTTTTATAATACATTTGCCTCAAGTTTAAGCCCCTAACAAACTGTAACAATGTTTTTAAAAAGAAAAATGCATTTCGAAATTTCAGAAAGGAAAGTTTTGCTTTCTGTTTTTGACGTGACATTTATATTTACTGCGCTTTTTTTACTTAGCCAGCTTTTCGACTATCATTACTATGTTTTGGAAGACGGGAAATACATAAAGTCATTTCTGTTGATTGGTTACATTTTCATATTCGGAACCATTTTCGAAATGTATAATCTTCAGACGGCTAGTAATCAGTTTCAAATTTTACGAAGCGTTATTCTGACTTCAATTACCGCTGTTACCGTTTATTTGTTTACACCCGTTTTATCTCCGGAACTTCCTAAGCAACGATTAGTAATTGTTATTTTCTATTTTGCAGTTTTGAGCTCATTGCTGCTTTGGCGTTTGTTTTATGTTTATTTTCTGGCTTCTCATCGTTTTTCGCAAAATGTGGTTTTAATCTGTGACCAAAGTGAAGTAGAAGAATTGGTGATAGGACTTGAAAATGTCGATCCGCATTATAAAATTATTGGTTTTGTAAATTCGGATACAGATTCTCTGGAAGATTTCAATTTTCATTATGTAAGAGAGGTCAAGAAGAATGACCTGGAGTCGTTTGTAACCAAAAATAATGTCTCGGAAATTATAATAGCTTCACAAAAAACAGACGGTATTACACCAGCCTTGTACCAGCAATTACTTCATTTGTTAGAAAACGGAAATGTAATTCGCGAATATACACAGGTGTACGAAAGTAAAACACAACGAATTCCGGTTCATTATATGGGAAGAGATTTTTACCGCTTTTTCCCTTTCAGCAGAAGCAACAGTAATAGATTGTATTTACTGTTGATTCGTATAATGGAGTTTTTATTTTCTTTTTGCGGACTTTTATGCTGTGCAGTTTTTATTCCAATAATTGCAATTTGTAATTTCTTTGCTAATAAAGGAAGTCTTTTTTATACACAAGAGAGAGTTGGAAAAAATGGGGTCATTTTTAAGATTTATAAGTTTAGGACCATGACTGCAAATTCTGAGACCAACGGTGCTGTTTTTGCAACGCATAACGATAAAAGAGTTACTCCTTTTGGTAAATTCATGAGAAAATCAAGAATTGATGAATTGCCTCAATTTATCAATGTTTTAAAAGGAGATATGGCGGTAATTGGACCAAGACCGGAAAGACCTTTTTTTGTAGAAGAAATTGCTGCAGTAATGCCTTTTTATGAAACTCGTCATGTTGTTAAGCCGGGACTTACAGGCTGGGCTCAGGTAAACTACTCCTATGGAGAATCAATAGATGAGAGTTTAATCAAACTGCAATACGACTTATACTACATCAAACACAGAAGCGTTTTTCTGGATTTAAGTATTACTTTCAAAACCATTACGACAGTTTTATTCTACCGGGGACAATAATCTTAAATTATAATCGGAATTGGTTTTTTGTTACGAATTCCGGTTCTAACTAAAACTACTCCACTTGTTATGATTAATGGTAATGTGATAAAGAAATGCGCTTTATTGATTAAAAACAAAAAGTAAATTACCAGAAGGACAAAGTTGATCAGTGAAAATCGATACGTCCATAATTTGTTTTTATAAAGAGAAAACAAAACTAAAAGCAATAAAAGCGGACTAAAAAGCAACACATTATAATTCATCGCCAGTTCTTGGTGAAAAGAATAAAATCCCATTATAACAAAGAATATTCCAACCAAAGATAAAATCAAAAGATAGATTTTGTCAACAGTTTTATTTCTTGCTAAAACTACAAAAGTCAGAATAAAAAGATAAGTATAAATGTTATTCCACCAGGATTTTGGAGTTTCTTTTGTGAATTCTAATAAGGTTTTTGACTTTCCAACTAAAGGACGGTTTTGAAATATGGTTTTCTCTAAACTATTTTTCAATTCAAATGGAAGAAAAATTCTGGTTCCCATTTGATCGACTTTGGTTCCGAAAATAATACTGGTTCCTAACTGATCGTAAAAGTGTTCGTCAAAATAAGGAAATAAGATAGAGCGATAGGTTTTGTCTGTATCTCCTTTTTTAGTAATTACATTTTGATTTAATGATTTATTAATAACATCAACAACCATTGATGTACAGTTTTTATCAATAAATTTATAGGTGTAATATCTTTCTTCAGAAAATAAAGAATGATTCAGATTGTCAAATATTTTTTGTTTTAAAGGAAGAGAAACCAGAAGTTCTTGTTCGTAAACACTTCGTTTGTCATTATTATATTCGTTTAAAAAATCGGAAAAGGGATGTGTAATGATAAAATATTGTAAATCACCTTTTGCAAATTTGGCAACAAAATTTGGAGTTCTAAAATCAAATGCACCATAATTATAAACGATATCAATATTGTTTGCAGGATCAAAAACACGAACAGCTGTATGTCCAAAATAAGAATAAGTTTCATTTCCAAGTCCGCAGGTTAGAACACTTATTTTAGCCTCGTTAGATAAAGGCAGACTTTGGCTAAAACCAAAAAAACTCATTAAGAATAATAAAATAAAAAGTGCTTTTTTAAACATTACAGTTTTCATGTTTTAAAATTTAAAAGGTTTTATGGTTTTATAATTATCTAAAGATTCCTAAATCTACTTTCAACGAAAAAATATTCGAATATAAAGCTGTACTTTGATTTCCTAAGTCGGTTAAAGCATAATCAATCTGAATACCTTTATATCTAAAACCTAAACCAATATTAGGCTGAAAGTTAATTTTTTCAGTATTATCCAGTTGAGTCACATTTTGAAAATTTCCTGCACCTGCTCTTACGAAAACTAAATCCGTGTATCCAAATTCAAACCCTAGAGCTGGGTCTATACTTACTACTTTTGATGAAATGATATCGTTGGTTTGTTCAAATCTCATGTTGAGGTTTGCAGAAGCAAGAAGGCTACATTCGTTATGAAAATCAAATCTTTTTGACACTCCCAATTGTGCTTTTGGTAATGTAATCTCAGTGCTTTCGGGTAATTCGTTATTTTCTCCCGGAATTGCATTGGCAATCTTTGCATATTCTTCTTCATCAATATTCCACACATTGTAAGTGGTTGTAATATCTCGAAGCATCAATCCGAATTTCCAGTCATTTCTTTCGAATTGAAGACCAATATCAAACCCGAATCCCCAGGAATTAGCAAATTTTCCAATAACTCTTCGAATAACTTTCGCATTTACACCATACTGAAATCCGTCAACGGGAAGTTTTCTGGCATAAGAAAAGGTAAAACCATAATCGGCAGTTGAAAATAGACGGATTCGGTTATAATCAATATTTCCCTGACTATCGATTAATTGAGTAGTGTCCATAATATCATCGACACCAAAGCGAATCATCGAAATTCCCCAGGCACTTCTGTCATCAATCGGACTTGCATAACCGATATAATCATATTGCGCAATATTGGCAAAATAACTCGCATGCATCAAGGCAACCTGATGATCTTCAAGATGTGTTAAACCTGCGGGATTCCAGTAAACAGCATTAACATCATTTGTAAAAGAAGTTACCGCACTTGACATTCCGAGCGCGGCGGCATCTACACCAATATTCATAAACTCATTCGAATATTTTCGGACGGTTTGCGCGTATTGCGAAGTGAAACTCCAAAATAATATAAATGCTAAAATTCTTTTCAAAAGTTCTTTTTTTACTGACCTGTACAGGTTTTAAATTTTTATCAAAAATAGAATATTTTACTCAGCAATTCAGTTCGTTTCTTCAAATATTCTGAAAGTCGGAATCAGAAATAAAAAACTATTACAAAAACTCGTTTTGCATCGAGTTATTATGCTAAATTTGTTCTCTGCCATTATCAAAATTTCAAACTATGAATATCAAAAAGCACATTCCAAATCTAATTACATTAATTAATCTTTTCTGTGGTTGCGTAGCCATTGTTTATGTTTCTCAAGGCGATTTCTTAATGGCTTTTTACATGGTTTGTTTGGGAATATTTTTTGATTTCTTTGATGGCTTTTTCGCCAGATTATTCAAAGTTTCAAGTCCGCTTGGTTTGCAATTGGACTCTTTGGCAGATATGGTAACCAGCGGTGTTGCTCCCGGATATGTAATGTACAGTTTGTTTTTAAAAAGTGCTAATCCTCATGATGTAGCTGGATCTGTATTTATCCCTTTTTTAGGATTTATTGTAACTTTAGGAGCCTGCTATAGATTGGCTAATTTTAATATTGATACCCGTCAGACTGATTCTTTTATTGGATTGCCGACTCCTGCAAATGCATTGTTTGTTTTAAGTCTTCCTTTGGTTATAGAATATTCAAATTCTCTAATGATGTTTGAAATTCTAACTAATTTTTGGGTTTTACTTGTTATTACCTTATGTAGCGCTTATATCATGAATGCAGAAATTCCATTGTTCTCTTTAAAAATTAAAAAGTTCAGTTTTAAAGAAAACGCACTTCAGATAGTTTTTTTGACTATTTCTGTGTTAATGGTTATTTTGCTTCAGTATATCGCAATTCCGTTGATTATTGCTTTCTACGTTTTATTATCTGTCATCAATAATTTGTTTTTGAAAAAGTAGTTCTGTTGTAATGGCAAGAAAAACAAGTTATCGTAAAACATATTCCAGAAAACCGGCAGGAAGATCTTTTCTAAGCAGGCTTTTTCGTGGGCTTTTATTGATATTATTTTCACTTCTATTCATTGGAATCGTTTACCATTATCGTAAAGGATTAGCGTATTACCTCGGATTTAAATCAGAAAAAGTTTTAGATGAAGATGCTGTAGATAAACATCTTTCGGATGTGCGAAACATTCGCGTTCTCGAAAATCACAAAGGAAAAGTAATTGGAATCGACGTTTCTGAATTTCAGGGAAAAGTAGATTGGGAAGAAGTCGAAATTCTGGACGAAAAATATCCGGTTCAGTTTGTGTTTATTCGTGCAACAGCAGGAAATGATAGAGTTGACAGGCAATTTAAAAGAAATTGGGAGGGGGCAAAAGAGAATAAAATTATGCGTGGTGCCTATCATTATTATCGACCAAATGAAAATTCTATAGAACAGGCAGATCTTTTTATAAAAACGGTAAAATTGCAAAAAGGAGATCTTCCTCCCGTTTTGGATATCGAAAAATTGCCTAAAAATCAGCCTTTAGACAGTTTGAAAAAAGGATTGAAACGTTGGTTAAATAAAGTAGAAAAACATTATCAGGTACGCCCTATAATTTATTCTGGAGAAAGATATTATGCTGATTTCTTAAAAGAAGAATTCGGAGATTATTTATTCTGGATAGCCAATTATAATTTCTATAGAGAAAAAATTGAAGATGACTGGTTGTTTTGGCAATTCACAGAAAAAGCTTCTTTGCCTGGAATCAAACATCGTGTTGATGTAAATATTTACAATGGGGATTTAGAACAACTGCATTTTATTACTGTAGAATAGTGTTCAGTGTTCAGGTTTTTAGTGTTCAGTCCTAAAAAAGTGTTCAGTATTCAGATTTTCAGTAATTAGTTTATGTCAAAAAAAATCAGTTTTTTAGTATTCAGCTTCAAACTGATGACTAAAAAACTGACCACTAAATAACTTTCAAAAAACTGATCACTTAAAATCTGACCACTGAATACTAAAACTCAAGTTTCTTTTTACGAAGTTCGAAGTTTTGTCCCAAATAAACTCTACGAACCATTTCGTCTTCTACCAGTTCTTCCGGAACTCCTGCTTTAAGAATTCCTCCTTCAAACATTAGATACGTTTTATCTGTAATGGCTAAAGTTTCCTGAACGTTGTGATCGGTAATTAAGATTCCGATGTTTTTATTTTTTAGCTGCGCTACAATTCTCTGAATATCTTCAACCGCAACCGGGTCAACTCCGGCGAAAGGTTCATCCAATAAAATAAATTTTGGATCGGTTGCCAATGCACGGGCAATTTCGGTACGACGACGCTCACCTCCCGAAAGTAAATCGCCTCGGTTGGTACGAATATGTTCTAAACTGAATTCTTCAATTAGACTTTCCATTTTGGCAATTTGAGCTTCTTTAGAAAGTTTCGTCAATTGTAAAACGCTCAAGATATTATCTTCAATACTTAATTTTCTAAAAACAGAAGCTTCCTGTGCCAGATAACCAATTCCCTGCTGCGCACGTTTGTACATCGGATAATCGGTAATATTCAAATCGTCAAGGTAAATATTTCCCTGATTTGGTTTTACCAATCCCACAATCATGTAGAAAGACGTTGTTTTTCCAGCTCCATTTGGCCCCAAAAGTCCCACGATTTCCCCTTGATTTACCTCAACAGAAATTCCTTTTACAACACTTCGTCCTTTATAGGTTTTGATTAAATTATCGGCTCTTAATTTCATTTTTAAAGTTTAATCGTTTAATCGATAAATCGTTTATTCGTTGCAAATTAACAAATAAACGATTCAAGAGTTAAACGTATTAACAATTATTTATTTCCACTTTCTTCTAAAGCTTCCCAGAATTCGTAAGCTCTTCTTAAATGCGGGATTACGATTGTTCCTCCAACAAGAGTTGCAATTCCCATCGCTTCCATCATTTCTTCTTTAGAAACGCCTTCTTTATAACTAGTTTCCAAATGGTATTTTACACAGTCGTCACATCTTAAAACGGTTGATGCAACTAGACCAAGTAATTCTTTTGTTTTTACATCAAGAGCGCCTTCTGCGTAAGCATTAGTGTCAAGATTAAAAATACGCTTTACAATTTTGTTGTTGTCAGCTAATAATTTTTCGTTCATTTTAGAACGATAGTCGTTAAATTCTTGAACTATATCAGACATTTTCTTTCATTTTATTTTTATAAACAATCTTCGAAATCCATATACTCAATTCGTATATGATTAACATAGGAATTGCAACAATAGTTTGGCTCACAACATCCGGCGGCGTTACGATTGCGGCAATAATTAAAATAATTACGACAGCATATTTCCAATATTTTCTTAAGAATGTAGGAGTTACTAGTCCTAATTTCGTTAAGAAATATATAGCAATTGGAAGTTCAAAAAATATCGCACTTCCAAGAATACTCGTTTTTACCATCCCCATATAAGACTCAAGTGTAAACTGGTTTTTTACAACATCACTCACAGAGAACGTTGCCACGAAGTTTACAGACATCGGAATTACCACAAAATAGCCGAACAAGACTCCTAAAAAGAAAAGCAAAGAAGAAACGAAGATGAATAATTTTGCATTTTTTCTTTCTTTCTCATAAAGAGCCGGGCTGATAAACTTCCAGATTTCCCATAAAATATAAGGGAAACTCAAGATGAAACCTGCCAGAAGACACATCCATACAAAAATATTAACCTGACCTTCCATTTCGGTATTCTGAATAATAAAATTCAGTTCCGTAATACAAATGCTGTCTGCAAATCCCAATGAATGTGATAAATCGCAAAACCAAACGTAAGTAAAAAACGTTGGTCTGATTGGACCTAAAATAACCTGATCAAATAAATAATCACTAATAAAATAAGTAACAATTGCCATAATAATTGTCGCAAGTGTACTTCTAACCAATAACCATCTTAGTTCTTCAAGATGATCTAAAAATGACATTTCGCCAAGATTTTTCTTTGCCATTATACTATTCCTTCTTTTAAAATGTCATGTAAATGTAATACGCCTTTGTACTCTCCGTTGTCTGCAACGATTAATTGTGTAATCGAAAAGTCTTCTAAAATGTTTAAAGCATCCACAGCCATAGTTTCAGACGAAACTACTTTTGGATTTTTAGACATAATATCTTTTGCTGTTAAATCTGCTATACTATCTACGTCGTTTAGCATTCTTCGGATGTCTCCATCGGTAATAATTCCAACAATTTTATTGTCTTCCACAACTGCAGTAACTCCCAATCTTTTTTCGGAAATTTCGAAAATTGCTTTTTTGATTGAAGTGTCTGGACTAACTGTTGGTTTTAACGAGTGTTCGATCATGTCCTTTACGCGAAGCAGTAATTTTTTGCCTAAAGCACCGCCTGGATGATAAACCGCAAAATCTTCAGGTTTAAAATCACGCATTTCCATTAAGCATACAGCCAAAGCATCTCCCATAACCAATTGGGCTGTCGTGCTGTTTGTTGGAGCTAAATTGATAGGACAGGCTTCGGTATTAACAGTTGTATTTAAAACGAAATCAGAACCTTTTGCCAGAAATGAAGTGGTATTTCCTGTAATAGCGATCAGGGTATTTCCAAATCGTTTTAATAACGGGACTAAAACCTTAATTTCAGGACTGTTTCCGCTTTTAGAAATACATATAATAATGTCTTCGTTTTGAATCATTCCCAAATCACCATGAATGGCCTCTGCGGCATGCAGAAACATTGATGGTGTTCCCGTAGAGTTAAAAGTCGCAACCATTTTTTGAGCAATGATGGCACTTTTTCCGATGCCGGTAACGATTAGACGGCCTTTGGTTTCATAGATACGCTGAACTGCTTCGTAGAAATTTTCGTCCAGAAAATCAATTAGTTTTGTAATTGCTTCACTTTCAGAGAGTATTGTTTTTTTAGCTATCGCCAATATATTTTCTTTTGAGATCAAATCAGAATATTTAAAATTTGTATGTATAAAAGAAAGTTGTATCTTTATGTGTTGCAAATTTATACAAAATACAGTTAATATAGAGAATGAATTCAAACGAAATTGAAATACATAAAGAATTAAAGAAGTATTTCGGCTTTAGCCAATTTAAAGGCTTGCAGGAGCAAGTCATTACGAGTATTTTAGGTAAAACGAATACTTTCGTAATTATGCCAACCGGCGGTGGAAAGTCTCTTTGTTATCAATTACCCGCTTTAATTCAGGACGGAACGGCAATTGTTGTTTCTCCTCTGATTGCCTTGATGAAAAACCAGGTTGATGCCATTCGAAGTCTTTCGTCTGAAAATGGAATTGCACACGTATTAAATTCATCTCTTACCAAAACAGAAATTGCTCAGGTTAAAAAAGATATTACTTCCGGATTAACTAAGCTTTTGTATGTAGCCCCGGAATCTTTAACTAAAGAAGAATATGTCTCTTTCCTGCAAAGTGTGCCTATTTCTTTTGTTGCAATCGATGAAGCCCACTGTATCTCAGAATGGGGTCATGACTTTAGACCAGAATACAGAAACCTAAGACATATTATCAAACAATTGGGGAAAGTACCAATTATAGGTTTAACTGCAACTGCAACCCCAAAAGTTCAGGAAGATATCCTGAAAAACCTTGACATGTCTGATGCCAACACTTTTAAAGCATCATTCAACAGACCGAACTTATACTATGAAGTTCGTACAAAAACTAAAAATATTGAATCGGATATTATTCGATTTATTAAACAGCATAAAGGTAAATCCGGAATTATTTACTGCTTAAGCCGTAAAAAAGTAGAATCTATTGCCGAAGTTTTACAAGTAAACGGAATCAGTGCCGTTCCTTATCACGCAGGATTGGATGCTAAAACCCGCGCCAAACATCAGGATATGTTTTTGATGGAAGATGTAGATGTTGTTGTAGCAACAATCGCTTTCGGAATGGGAATTGATAAACCAGACGTTCGTTTTGTAATTCATCATGATATTCCTAAATCGTTAGAAAGTTATTATCAGGAAACCGGTCGTGCCGGCCGTGATGGAGGAGAAGGACATTGTTTAGCTTATTACTCTTATAAAGATGTAGAAAAGCTGGAGAAATTCATGTCCGGAAAACCAGTTGCAGAGCAGGAAATTGGTTTTGCTCTTTTACAGGAAGTGGTGGCTTATGCCGAAACGTCAATGTCACGCAGAAAGTTTCTTCTACATTATTTCGGAGAAGAATTTGACAGTGAAACAGGAGAAGGAGCCGACATGGACGATAACGTTCGTAATCCGAAACATAAAGTGGAAGCCAAAGAACAAGTGGTGAAACTGCTTGAAATTGTTCGCGACACCAAACACATTTACAAATCAAAAGAAATTGTTTTTACTTTAATTGGCCGAATCAATGCGGTTATTAAAGCTCATAAAACAGATACGCAGCCGTATTTTGGTTCAGGTTCAGATCATGACGAAAAGTATTGGATGGCGTTGTTGAGACAGGTTTTGGTCACGGGACTATTGTCAAAAGACATTGAAACGTATGGTGTTATTAAAATTACTCAGGAAGGTTTAGATTTTATCAAAAATCCATCTTCGTTCATGATGTCTGAAGATCATGAATATACTGAAGCTGACGATGAAACTATTGTGACTGGAGGTAAATCTTCCGGTACAGCCGATGAAGTTCTGACAGGAATGCTTCGCGAGCTTCGTAAAAAAGTCGCCAAAAAATTGGGAGTTCCTCCATTTGTAGTTTTTCAGGATCCTTCTCTTGAAGATATGGCTTTGAAATATCCGATAACCATACAAGAATTATATAATATTCATGGTGTTGGTGAAGGAAAAGCTAAAAAATACGGAAGCGAATTCGTGGCTTTAATTGCTCGTTATGTTGAAGATAACGATATTATTCGTCCAGACGATTTAGTTGTTAAATCTACTGGAGTAAATTCTGCTAATAAATTATATATCATTCAGAATATCGACCGAAAATTACCATTGAACGACATTGCTTCTGCAAAAGGTCTTACTATGGATGCTTTAATTAAAGAAATGGAGCAAATCGTTTATTCTGGAACCAAATTGAATATCAAATATTGGATTGATGATATGCTTGATGATGATCAGCAGGAAGAAATTCACGATTACTTCATGGAATCAGAATCTGATAAAATAGAAGATGCTCTAAAAGAATTTGACGGCGATTACGATATTGATGAACTTCGTTTAATGCGTATTAAGTTTATCAGCGAAGTAGCTAATTAAATTCCAATATTTTAAATTTCAAATTCCAACCCTTTAAGAGAATATTCAAAATATAAATTCCAAATTCCAAGCGATATTAGCAATTGGAATTTGGAATTTTTTTATTGGAATTTACAAAAATATTGGAATTTTACTCAGCATAAACTTCCCCTCGATGCGGTTTCAAAGCATCTCTTACCTGAATCATATTTTCATCAGTAACCACCATAAAAGCGGTTGCATGCATATCATTTAGAATTGAAAAACCCGTTATGTTTAAAGGAAGTTTTTCAATAACTATATATTCTTTCAAATGGATTTCATGGTGCTCAGCGGTTTTAGCTGAAGCCGGCCCGCGGAAATCCCAAATTAGTTTTATTTTTCTGGACATTATTTTATAGGTGCAAAGGTTCACGGTAGCAAAGGTACAAAGGTTACTTTTAAAATGGATTTTTATATTAGAGATTTAGTTTCATTTCAAAATAGTACTTTTGCAATCTATTTTTGATCTTATTGAAATCGTCTAAAAGTATAAAAGAATAAAATGGAAGAAAATTCAGATTCAAATGAATTGTTCTTGAGTGAATCTGCAAAAGATCATTTAAGGACGGCTGGAAATTGGGTTTATGTAATATCTATTATTGGACTTGCTATAGTAACGTATGGTATTATAAGTCTAGTTTGTGATTATATGAATCTTTCTAAATGGGATGACGTTCCCTCAGGTGGAGGAGTAGGATATATAATGATCATGACTTTATTCCCCATTTTTTTAATGACTTGTGTAATTTGTTTTTTTCCGCTTTATTACTTGTATAGGTTTTCTTCGAATGTTAGAATAGCTTTTAGGGATGATGATTCAGAAGCATTAGAACTTTCATTTAGATATTTAAAATTTCATTATATATCAATAGGGATTTCGCCACTATGTGTCATTGTATATTTTTTAGTGATCAGAATCTTTTAATAATATTATTACCTTTCAATCAAAATGCCAAGAGAACTTTTACTTCAGGTAACTCCAGAAACTGCTGCAAACGAAGTGTTGCTTAAAGATTATTTGTCGAAACAAATTAAAGTTTCTCCAAACGAAATTCAGCATATTACAATTTTAAAACGTTCTATTGATGCGCGCCAAAAAGCAATTAAAATCAATTTGAAAGTGGTTATTTATTTGAAAGGCGAACCTTTTCAGGAAACGAAAATTGAACTTCCAAAATATAAGGACGTCTCAAATGCGCAGGAAGTTATTGTGGTTGGAGCTGGTCCAGCGGGACTTTTTGCTGCATTACAATTGGTTGAATTAGGTTTAAAACCAATTGTACTTGAAAGAGGAAAAGACGTTAGAGGACGTCGTCGCGACTTAAAAGCAATTAATCGTGAACATATAGTAAACGAAGATTCGAATTATTGTTTTGGAGAAGGTGGAGCAGGAACCTATTCTGATGGCAAGTTATATACTCGTTCAAAAAAGAGAGGTGATGTAACCAGAATTTTAGAACTTCTAGTGGCATTTGGAGCTTCTGAAGATATTTTAGTTGAAGCGCATCCGCATATTGGAACCAATAAATTGCCGAAAATTATCGAAGACATTCGGGAGAAAATCATTGAATTCGGCGGGCAGGTTTTGTTTGAAACTAGAGTTGATGATATTTTAGTGAAAAATAATGAAATTGAAGGAATCGTAACGCAGAACGGAGATAAAATTCATGCCAATAAACTAATCCTGGCCACTGGACATTCGGCACGTGATATTTTTGAATTATTAGATAAAAAGAAAATTTTAATAGAAGCAAAACCTTTTGCTTTAGGCGTTCGTGCAGAGCATGCGCAGGAACTTATTGATAGTATTCAGTATAGCTGTGATTATCGCGGAGAACATTTACCTCCTGCGCCTTACTCAATTGTCAAGCAGGTAAACGGGCGCGGAATGTATTCGTTCTGTATGTGTCCGGGTGGTGTAATTGCACCTTGCGCTACAAGTCCGGGCGAAGTGGTTACAAACGGCTGGTCGCCATCTAAACGTGACCAATCGACAGCCAATTCAGGAATTGTAGTCGAATTGAAATTAGAAGATTTCAAGCCTTTTGCCAAATTTGGTGCGTTGGCCGGAATGGAATTTCAAAAAAGTATAGAGCAAAAAGCTTGGCATTTGGCTGGGGAAACTCAAAAAGTTCCGGCACAAAGAATGATTGATTTTACAAAAAGTAAAGTTTCAGCAGATATTCCAAAAACATCTTATGTACCAGGAACGACTTCAGTTGAATTAGGACAGGTTTTTCCGGGATTTTTAACTCAGATCATGCGTCAGGGATTTCAGGATTTTGGTAAGTCAATGAAAGGGTATTTAACTAACGAAGCGATTTTGCATGCGCCGGAAAGCAGAACCTCATCGCCAGTCAGAATTCCTCGTGATCCTATGACTTTAGAACATTTGCAAATCAAAGGATTATATCCTTGCGGGGAAGGTGCCGGTTATGCCGGCGGAATCATTTCTGCGGCCATTGATGGTGAAAAATGTGCCTTGATGATTGCGGAGTCCTTGAAATAATTGACCTCAGGATTTTTCATGTAGTAAAAAGATTGTTATCTTAGTGGTTTGATTCTAATAGAAATTGCCCCAAAGATGACTATAAAAGACATTGAAACAAAATACGGATTCCAATTCCCGTTTCTATACAAACAGTTAGATGCCGATGGTATGCTGGATGTTGGAGAATACGGTCCAAATTGGTTTACAGAAGTTTATCCAACCTTAAAAGATAATCCGCCTTTGCTTTTGCATTCTTACGATTTTGAATCTCTCAATTTGAAATCGGTTGCTGAGGAAATAGAAGAACTTAGAGATCCGGAAGATTATCGAAATATAAATCCGGAATTTAAATTTATCCCTTTTGCGAAAAGCGGTGGCGGAGATCACTACTGTTTTTTTCTAAATGATGAAGAAAACGGAGATGTGCCAATTGTCTTTGTATGGCACGATTCTAATGAAGTCAATTATCTGGCTAAAAACCTGCAGGATTTTATTTTTAAAGTTTTACTGATCGATATGTCACAACAGGATTTGTATAATGAACTAAGTGACGAAGAATTTAGAAGTGACTTAGAATCGGTTTTTAAATCTCATAAAAAATATTTAACAGAGCGTCAGAACGAGATTTTAGAGTCTATTCTAAAACGCGAAATTATCGATTACGAAATTAATGTTTCTCCAAAAATAGTAGAAATAGCAAGGGGTTTGTTGACAGATCACGAATTAGAATCCATAGTTAATGAAGTGATTCCTTTTGATAAAATGAACAAAAGTTTTAAATATTCGAACGAATAAAGCCTTTCATGAAAAATTTCTTTTCCAATCTATTTAATCGAAATAACGATCCACAATCCATAATTTCTTTTGATGTTATAAATCCGATTTACAGTTATTTATATCATGAATCAAATAGTTTAGAATTTAAGGTAAAAGGAATTCACGATCCTGTTTTGGTCAATTTATATTCCATTCCGTATTCATTAGATCATGAAGAGGGAAGGGCGGAGATTAAAAAAGCAGGATTTAATAATGCTTATGAAGTTTTAAATGAACTTTACACAAAACTGAATATTGGCACTTTATCTGAAGAAATGATTCAGGAAGGATTAGAATATGATTTTATTCATGTTCAGTTTTATTCTCAGCCAGGTCAGGAAATGAAAAAACACTTTAAACGTGTTATCAATAATTTCATCATTTTCTTTTGCTGTACCAATAGTTTAGAAATAAACGATATCAGGATTTTATATTCCGGCAGTCATTTTTTAGATTATACAAAAGGCTTATTAGACTGTGAATTTCTTGATTTTAATGCTCCTAAAAATGAAACTCAGGAAATTGGCGTCAAAGATTTTAAATTGGTTTTACAGGGAATCTGTGAATATTTAAATCTCGAGATTCCAAAAACGGTAGAACTTCCTTCCTCTGAAAGTGTCTTATTCGACGAAAACGTTACTATCGGAGATTTTAAAGAGTTTGTTAACCTGGTTTCGAGAGGTAGTATTGAAGAAGAGGAACTCAATAAATATGCTGAAAATCTTTTTGAAAATTTCAATGATGAAACCAAAGAAGATTACGAAAGCACAGAAGAACATTTCGCTTTTTTCGAAGAAATAGATGCATGGAACAGTGACTGGAAGTTTGATCCTGAAGATGCGGAATATTTTATCTCTGAAATGCTGGGCGAAGATTTTAAATTCGATTATCCTGAAGAAACTTACAGTCACGATTTGTTTCCTTACATTCAGTCAGAGTTAGCAAAATCCAATCTGGAACTATTGACTTATGAAACTTTTGGAGATAATTATCTGTTTTTTATTGCCAATAAAGATGAAGTCGAAAGAATTTTAGAATTGTCTGAATTGACAAAAATTGAAGTGAATCAGCTTTAGAAGGGATAGCCACGAATTACACCAATTTTCACGAATTAAAATTTTTAATCATAAAAAATTAGTGCAAATTAGTGTAATTCGTGGCGGAAAAAAGTTTACGGTATCAAAATTATTTTCCCTGTGCTTTTTCTACTTTCCAGAAAATCATGCGCCAGTTTTCCTTCTGATAATTTGAAAGAAGTCGGTTCTGAAAGTTTGATTTTCCCTTCACTAATCCAATGGAATAACTGAGTTGCTCTTTTGATTCTTTCTTCTTTAGAATTTAAATAACTCCATAAATCGCCTCCTGTTAAAGTTTTGGAACCGTCCATTAACATTCTTGGATCGACTGGTGCAGGATCTCCGCCCGCCATTCCGAAGAAAACAACCTGTCCGCATTCTTTGGTGACATCAAAGCTTTCGATTAACGTACTTCCAATACTGTCATAAACAGCATCAACGCCTTTTGGAGCAATTTTAAAAACCTGAGATTTCCAATCCTCATTATAAAGAAAAACATGGTCAGCGCCCTGTTCAAATCCTATTTTTGCTTTTTCGGCAGATGAGGTTAAACCAATAACGCTTGCGCCTAAAAGTTTGCTGATTTGTGTTAGTATTTGTCCAACTCCGCCAGCAACGGCATGAATTAAAACGGTTTCTCCTTTTGCTGTTTTGTGACTGTCAGTAGCTAAATAATGAGCGGTTAAACCTTGAAGTAAAACTGAAGAAGCAGTTTCAAACGAAATATTTTCAGGTAATGGCAAAACATGATTTACATTAACGGCAACCAATTCTGCATTCGCAAAAGGAACATCGGCGAAAGCCACACGATCACCAATTTTATATTCAGAATGATTATTGGCATCGATAACAATTCCGGCGCCTTCATAACCGGCAATAAAAGGCGGATTTCCTTTTAAATGATAATTTCCTTTTCGGCGGTAAACGTCTGCAAAGTTTAATCCGATAGCTTTCATTTCGACCAGAATCTCATCGTTTTTCAATTGTGGATCTGGGATTTCTATATATTCTAAAACAGCTGAATCTCCAAAAGTAGAGAAGGTAAGTGCTTTCATTCTTTAATTTGTTTAAGAATACAAAGTACGGGAAAAAACGTGCTCAGATTGAAAGGTTTTTTTTAGCCACAGATTAAAAGGATTAGAAGGATTTTTTTTTAAATTAATCTGTGGGAATCCTTTTAATCTGTGGCTAAAAAAAAATTATATCTTAGGAAACTTCATTTCGTTAAAAGTGCTTTTCTGTTTGGCCAAAGCTTCTACATCCTGCCATTTTCTTGGAGATTCTGCAGAAAGGTTTTCGTATGAGTTTTTGGTAATTAAAATATCATCTTCAATACGAACGCCGATATTCCACCATTTTTTATCACATTTACTGTTGGCTGGAATGTAAATTCCCGGTTCAACGGTAAAAATCATGTTTTCTTTTAAGATGCTCATATAATTTCCTTTATCATGAACATCTAAACCAAGAAAGTGTGAACAGCTGTGTGGATAATAAATTCTAACGTCTTTTGGATCTGTAATAATTCCCAGTTTGATTAATCCGGCAGTAATAACTTCTCTTGCTTTTTTGTTTAAATCCTGAAAAGGAGTTCCGACTTTGCAAATCTTGAAAACCTCTTCCTGAGCTTCATAAACCAATTGATAGATTGCTTTTTGTTCTTCGCTAAATTTTCCGTTTGCAGGAACAGTTCGCGTAACATCGGCAGAATAACCGTGGTATTCAGATCCAACGTCCATCAATAATAATTGATTGTCCATTTTGGTTGCATTGTTTTCTCCATAGTGCAAAATACAGCCATTTGCTCCCGCGCCAACAATTGGAGGATAACCTTCGTCTTCTGCACCATAATGTTTGTGAATGTATCTGTGGATTCCGTCTGCTTCATTTTCGCTCATGTCTGGGCCAACAGCTTTCATAACTTCGTTGTGCGCAATACAGGAAAGTTTAACCGATTTTCGCATTAAATCTAATTCTTCAGGAGTTTTAATTTCTCTTAAAGAATTAGTGATATTAGTAAAAAGTACTACAGGAGCTTCATCATCAGCTTTAATTGAAGCTTTAGATTTGAAAGATTCAATTAAACCAAAAAGATCAAAACCTGATTTATTTTTCCCAAGATCTGTTGGAATTTTGTCGTAGATAATTTTGTCAAATTTTTTAAAATCAATTGCAAAAGCATTAAAGTCTTTTCCGTTGTAAACTGTTGTAAAACCTAGTTTTGATTTTGCACCTTCAATGCCTAAACGTCTTCCAGTCCAGGTTTCCTGAGTAGCATTTCTTTCTCTAACGAAAAGAACTTCGGTATATTTTTCTTCTCCCTGTGGTTCTTTAAAAAGAAGCAAAACGGCATCTGGTTCTTTGTAACCAGTCAAATAATACATATCAGGATTTGCATGATAAGTATAATTAATGTCTTTTGAAAAAACTCTTTCCGGATAAGAAAAAACTACCGCAACAGAATTGGCAGGCATTAATTCTCTAAAAGCTTCACGACGTCCTTTGTGAAATTCTTTTGGAAGATAATCTTTTGGAAGGTTTTCCTGAGAATGAATACCTGTACTTATAGTTATAAGAGTAAGCAAGAGCAAAATTGGTTTCATTTTTTTGATTTTTGGTTGATGATTTTTTGGTTTTTTGATCAATGCAAATTACAAAAAAAGTGGAGCAAAAAGATTAAGATGTTTTTCTGTAATTAAGAATCGCTGCAAAATTTAAAACAATCGCAAAGCAGATAATAATGAGCATATGTGGTTTTATATCCTGAAAAGTACTTCCTTTGATAATGACCATTCGCATCACATCAATAAAATAACTTACAGGATTAAATTTAGAAACCATCTTGGCCCATTCCGGCATGCTGTCTATTGAGGTGAAAAGTCCGCCCATTAAAACAAAAATCATGATGAAGAAAAACATAATGAGCATAGCCTGTTGTTGTGTCTCGCAAAAGGTCGAAACCAAAAGCCCAAAACCTAAAATGGCTAAAAGATAAAGTACCACAAAACCATACAAAAGCAATATACTTCCGAGAGGAACAATGCCATAAAAAATCCATGAAACAATTAGACCTAATCCAAAAACTACATTTCCTAAAATCCAGAACGGAATTAATTTTCCCAATATGAAATGATATTTTTTTATGGGAGAAACATTAATCTGTTCGATTGTCCCGCCTTCTTTTTCTTTTACAATATTCAATGCTGAAAGAAATCCGCCGACAAGTGTTACCAACATTGCCAAAACGCCCGGAACCATATACAATTGATAATTTAAATTAGGATTATACCAGTTTGATGACGTAATTTCAATAACAGGCATTGCATTGAATTTGTCCGGAACACTATTTTTTATACGGATTTGATTGTTGTATTCCTGAATTATTGAAGAAATATAACCGCCTCCAAGTCCTGCTTTTGTACCGTTTACAGCATTTATGGTGATAAAAAGCTGCTGCTGGTTTTCGGTCAGTAATTCTTTTTCAAAGTTTTTAGGAATCTCCAATATAATATCAGCCTTATCTTCTTCAACCAAATGTAGTGCTTTACGATAGGATTGCGAATATCCTGTAAGTCTGAAATATCCTGATGAAGTAACTTCAGTAATTAAATCTCTAGAATAGTCGGAATGATCGTTGTCTATAACCGCCAGATTGATATTTTTAACTTCATAATTAGCCGCCAATGGTAAGATAATAAGCTGGATAACCGGCATGGCTAAAATGATGGCTAAAATAGCGCGATTACGAAAGATCTGTTTGAATTCTTTGATTAGTAAAAAACGTAATATTCTCATGACATTCGGATTTTAAAGCTTTTGAGGCTTATGAACAATAAAAAAAGAGTAGTTCCGACAAGAATTAAAGTTTCTTTCCAGACGGCGGCAAAGCCAAGACCTTCGATCATAATTCTTTTTACAATAATGTAATACCATTTTGCAGGAACGATGTTGGAGAAAATCTGCAACGGAATTGGCATATTTTCAACAGGAAACATAAAACCGCTAAACAGCAGAGTAGGAAGGAGCATTCCCATAAGAGAAAGTAACATTGCAGTTTGCATGGAATCGGTTTTTACGGAAATAAAAATGCCGAGTGTTAAACAGGTTATGATAAATAAAATGCTTTCTGAAAACAGTAAAACGAGATTTCCTTTTATTGGAAGCTCTAAAACAAAAAAGCTCAGTAATAAAATAGAAGCTACATTTATAGTAGATAATATCAAATAAGGAACGGCTTTAGAAAGAATTACCAAAATAGGTTTAAATGGAGAAACTAATAAAATTTCCATGGTTCCCGTTTCTTTTTCTTTTACAATAGAAATCGCGGTCATCATTACGCAAATCAGCATTAAAATCAATGCCATGACGCCGGGAACAAAATTAGGAGCACCTTTTAATTGTGGATTATAAAGCATTTTGACTTGTGGCTGAATGCGATAAGGAGCTAAACTAAGCTGATTCATTTGGGATTGATAATCGGCAATAATGGAAGAGGCATAATTGATTAATGTAGTTGCCTGATTTGGATCTGAAGCATCTGCAATGATTTGAATTTGAGCTTTATTTTGATGTAAAAGATTACTGTTAAAGTTTTCGGGAAAAACAACAGCCATTTTTATTTTTCCGGTTTTAAAAGCAGTTTCAAGCTCGTTTGTTCCGGATAAAATATGATCGATTTCAAAATATCTGCTGGCTTCAATTTTATTAATGATTTCTTTTGAAGCCACATCTTTAGCATAATCAACTACTACAATTTTTGAGTTTTTTACTTCATTGGTAAGCGCAAAACCGAAAATTAAAATTTGAACAACCGGCATTCCGAAAAGGATAAGCAGTGTCTTTTTATCCCGCAATACATGCAGGAATTCTTTTTTTATGAAGGTAAAAAACTGTTTCATATACGTTTATTATTCGCCGCGTTTTGCTTCCCGGGCAAGGTGGTAGAAAACCTCATCCATACTGCCGACACTGAATTGTTTTTTTAGATTGGAAGGACTGTTTAATGCTTCGACCCTGCCATCGACCATAATCGAAACACGATCGCAATATTCGGCTTCGTCCATATAATGTGTGGTTACAAAAATGGTAATTCCGTTGCCTGATGCTTCATAAATTAAATCCCAGAATTGTCTTCGTGTAAGCGGATCAACTCCGCCCGTGGGTTCATCCAGGAATACAATTTCAGGTTTATGAATAATCGCTGTAGAAAATGCCAGTTTTTGTTTCCATCCCAACGGAAGTGAACTTACACGTTTATCTGCCAGATCCCGCATACCTAAACTGTCTATTAACGAGTGGCTGTTCGATTTGATTTCGGTATCTGATAAACCATAAATTCCTGCGAAAAAGTTGATGTTTTCCAAAACCGTTAAATCATCATAGAGCGAGAATTTCTGACTCATATAACCAATATTCTTTTTAATTTTCTCAGTTTCCTTATAAACATCAAAACCTGCAATATTAGCTTCGCCCGAAGTAGGTTTAGACAAACCGCAGAGCATTCTCATTGCAGTAGTTTTTCCGGCGCCATTGGCTCCAAGAAACCCGAAAATTTCTCCCTTTTGGACTTCAAATGTAATTTTATCAACGGCGATAAAATCTCCAAAACGCTTTGTTAATCCTTTGCAGGTAATTACTTTGTTTTCCATCAGCTCAATAATTTTATAAAACTGTCTTCAATTGTTACCTCTGCATTTTTAATTTCAATGTTTTCCAGTCCTTTTGTTTTTAAGTATTTTTCTAAAGCCTGGACATCAGGATTTCCATTGAATGAAAAATGAGCGTATTCGCCAAATGCATAACTTCCTTTTCGTTCCGGATATTCAGTCAAAAACGGGAGCAGTTTATGCATGTCATTAGCCTTAACGGCAAATAAGGGATCGGGATAACTTTTTATAATATTTTGCGGTGTATCCATTTGTAATATTTTACCACCTTGGATAAGCGCAATTCTGTCGCATAGATTGGCTTCATCCATATAAGGTGTCGAAACGATAATGGTGATGTTTTGCTGTTTAAGACGTTTCAGCATTTCCCAAAATTCTTTTCTGGAAACAGGGTCAACACCAGTTGTGGGTTCGTCCAGAAATAAAACATTTGGCTTGTGAATTAAAGCACAACATAATGCCAGTTTTTGTTTCATTCCGCCTGAAAGTTTTCCTGCTCTTCGATCCTTAAAAGGTTCAATTTGAATATATATGTCTTTAATCAAATCGTAATTTTCCTGAATAGTAGTTCCAAACAAAGTGGCAAAAAAGTTGAGGTTTTCTTCAATAGTTAAATCCTGGTACAAAGAAAACTTTCCGGGCATGTAGCCAATGGTACTTCTGATTTCCTTATAATTTTTTACAACATCCAGTCCGTCAATCGAAGCCTCTCCGTCATCTGGAAGTAAAACAGTAGTCAGAATTCTGAAAATACTGGTTTTACCCGCGCCGTCAGGTCCTATAAGTCCAAAAAGCTCGCCTTTGTTTACAGAAAATGAAACATTATCAACAGCCGTCTTTTTTTCTTTACCATATACCTTTGTGATGTTTTTTACAATTACAGACTCCATGATTTAGAATTTTATTTCGCCGTACATCCCAATTTTTAAGTATCCGTCATTTTTAACTCTGATTTTAACTGCATAAACCAGATTGGCACGTTCCTCTTTTGTCTGAATTGTTTTTGGAGTAAACTCCGCTTTATCGCTTATCCATTCTACAATGCCTTCGTGTTCTTTATAAGTGTCTTTTGTAGCATCAGTAAAAATTTTTACTTTTTGATTGATTTTAATCTGCGGAAGCTGATCTCCCGTAACATACACTCGTAAAGTGATTACAGATAAATCTGCAATTTTGTAAAGCGGTTTCCCAATTGTTGCCATTTCACCGGTTTCGGCATATTTGGTTAAAACTGTTCCGTTGGTTTTATTGACAATTTTGGATTTTGCCAATTGATCGTTAATCTGGCTAATTTGTACTTTTAAGGTCTGTGTTTCGTCATCGATCCCGGTTGTACTGATATCTAAAGAAGTTTGTAGAGCCGTAATCTGTTTTTGAATAACAGAAACTTTCGAATTGGCATCATCCAGTTGTTTTCTGGTTGCAGCATCTGCATTTACTAAATTTTGAACACGTTGCTGATCTATTTTTGCCAGTTTCAATTCTTCACGATAAACATCAAGCTGTGTTTTGGCGTCTGGCTTTCGGCTTTGTGTTGCTTTTATTTGTGCTAAAAGCTGTTCTTTTTTTAGCTCTAGCTGAATCGTATCTATATAACCTACAACTTGTCCCTCTTTTAGATTGTTTCCTTCTTCAACTTTTAATTCTTTTATAATTCCGGAAGCTTCGGCAGGAATTATAGTTTCAACAGCTTCAAAAGTTCCTGTCGCGTCAAAATCATTTTTATTATTGGAACAGGAAATTAGAATTGTTGTAATTGCTATGTAAAGTATCTTTTTCATCTTGTGTTAGTTTCCGGTTATTAATTTTTGTCTGTATTGCGCCAGAAGTAATTCGGTTTCGTGAATGATTTTATTTTGTTTGGCTTCGTTCTCATCATTAACAAATTTTAGATAATCATCTGGATTGATCACGCCGTTTTCTAATTGTGCTAAAGAAGCTTTTTTAACATTACTTCTTAAGTCTACAATCTGTCCGTCAGAAACTAAATATTCCTGAAGTTTAGTTATTTCAGCGTTTTGCTGTTTTAAAGATTGATGAGTATTAAAAAGAAAAGTCTCTTTATCTGCATCGACTTCTAATTTATTGATGTTGATGATTTCTTTCTGCTTTTTAGAAGTATATAAACCCGTTAAAGACCAATTTAAACGCAGTCCGCCAATGTAATACCATTCAAAACCTTCTTTTAAAAAGTTGAGTGCCGGATTGGCGATACCGCCTTGTGCAAAAAAGTTGAGTTTAGGTCTGTTTCCGGCATCAATAGTTTCTTTGTTGAGTTCAAAATTTTCATTTCTAAAATTAAAAAGTGCTAATTCCGGACGATTTATCTCTTGTGGAGAAATGCTGGTTTGAGGTGTTTCCAATTTTGTTTCAGCACTTAATTCCTGATTGATAAAAAGGCCTAACATATCCAGATAGGCTTTTTTATAACTTCGAATACTGATTGCCTGTTGATCTGCTTTTAAAAATTCCGCTTTTAGCAGATCCAAGCTGCTTCTGTAAGCTGTTCCGTTTTTAAGCTGGGCTTCAACCGTTTTTATTCCGATTGAAATATCGTTTTTCAGCAGATCATTTTGGCGTAATTGTTCATTGTAAATTAAAATTCCAAAATAAATATCTGTCACCCTTTGTTTAACAGCATATAAATCTACCTGAAGTTGCTGTTGCTGTACCTTGGTCTGAGAATTGACTACTTCTTTTTGCTGTTTGATATTTCCTCCATCATAAATAATCTGATTGAGTTCTCCATAGGCTTTGTATTGATCGTTGTTTAATATCGGCATAGAAGTTCCCGGGATGCTCACGGGAAGTTTAGTAACATCAGATTGGTAAGTTGCCTGTGCCAGTATGTCGAATTTTGGATAATATCCTTTTGCAATATTATCAATTGTAAACTCGCTGCTTTTGGCGATAAGTTCTCTTTTTTTGGACAACGGATAATTTTCTTCTGCCATTCTGTAGCAATTATCGAGCGTTAAGAGTTTTTCGCTTTGTTGCGAATAACCTGCTGCTGATAAAACCAGAAAAAGTATTAATAATCTTTTCATGTTGAATATTATTTTTATTTGTTTTTTGATATTGTTTGTTTTAGTAGCTTCATATCTAGTTTTTTACGTTTATTATTTTGTTTTAATCATTTGATTAAATTTACACCAAAAAAATTTAGTTATCTAACATTAAATTGACCCATTTTACAATAAGTGTTTTTCTTTCTTCTATTAATTGGTTAAAAGAATTTTCGTTTAATAATCCCGATGCTTCAAAAACAGGTTTAGTCACAAACGGAAAAATGCACATTCCCAGTAGATTTAGAATAAATTGAAGCGGATTAACATTGGGCTGTTTCTCCAAAAGTTGTTTGACCAAAACAGATTGGGTTAATATTTTTCCGGCTTGAACTCTATTGCTGAAATGTTCCGGGTTATTTCGTATTTCGCTTAAAACAAAAAGAGGAAGACCAGGATTCTGCAGTAAAACATTTAAATAGGCAGGAACAATAAGTTCTATTTTTTCCTGAAGTGTAGTTTTATCATCATTAACAATTGGCGCAATTATACCAAACAATTGCCCCACTTTTTCGGCCATAACTAAGCTGAAAAGTTTTTCTTTACTTCTAAAGTAGTAATTTAGTAAAGCCAGATTTAGACCGGCTTCTTCGGCAATATCGCGCGTACGGGTTGCAGCATAGCCTTTTTCTGTAAATACTTTACGGGCAGCTTCAATTATTTTCTCTTCTGTACTTGCGTCTATTTTCTTTTTTGCCATTTTGAATTTAATTCCGGGACAAAGTTAGAAAAATATTTTTTATTTAAACAAATAATTTAATCATTTGATTAAATTTTAAAAAAGCCTCTTAATTTTTTCGCTTTGCAGGAATAATTTTGATGAGGATTTCCTTAGCATGAATAACCAACGAGAATCCTTCGTTCCTCAGGATGACAAGATTGGGATGGGAGTGTTTTAAAATGAGTTTTTTATGTAGTGCTAGTGTCTGCCCTCATTTTTGTCATCCTGAGGAACGAAGGATCTTCGCAAGTAGCTCCGCAACGTAAACAACGGATTAGGGCATTCAGTTAAGGGGCTAGTAAAACACCGCACTATTTAAAAAGAAAGAATATTCTTTCTTTTTAAAGCAAGAAATACTATTTTAGTCAAATGAAATCATACGAAGGCTATCATACTTATTACATTTATATTATTGCAAATAGACACAAGACAGTTCTTTATATAGGTGTGACTAATAATTTGCGACTCAGATTGAAACAGCATAAAGAAAATATTAGCAGTAACAATAACACCTTTGCTGCGAAATATAATGCTCAGTACTTGCTGTATTATGAAAAATTCACTTGGATTCAAGAAGCAATTGCACGCGAGAAGGAAATAAAAGGCTGGATAAGAGATAAAAAAATAGAACTTATTAAAACGATTAATCCTGATTTGGATTTTTTAGATTATTTGTTTGAATAGGATTTCTTTTTGTCTTTATACAACTATAGTTATCCACTTTGTAGAGTTTCTTGCGAGGATCCTTCGTTCCTCCTTTAGATTTGTTTTTTGAAATTTAAGTAGATTTATGATTGAGAAAGGAAGCAAAAGTAAACTATTCGTTCCTCTGAGCTTGAGACTCATATCCTGATTAAGACTTTAGCTTCCCTTTCATCAAAGACTCAGATAGAAATTTGGGCTTGAGACCCGTTATTAAGGAGTTGAGCTTATGATGAATTTCTCAAATCATTTGTTGAATCGTAAAAACAAAGTTATGAAAAACATTATTATCGGAATTGATATCAGCAAAAAGACTTTAGATATCTGCGTAAAAGAAGAGGCTATTAATTATTTTACTATTGAAAATGAAATTAATGACATTACTCGTTTTTTTAAAAGATATGCTAAAGAAAATGTAATTCTGGCAATGGAAAATACAGGCAGATACAACTGGAATATCTTTGAAGCATTGGAAAAATTTAACTTTAAGGTTTATGTTATATCAGCTCTGCATATCAAAAAAAGCATTGGTCTTGTCAGAGGGAAAAATGATAAAATCGATGCACTGCGTATCTGCAGTTTCATTGAGAAAAATTATCAGGAGAACAGAGAATGGAAGCCGAGCTCCTCTTCTATAAAAAAAATAAAAATACTATTGACAGAAAGAGCTTTAAGAATAAAAATCAAAAAACAGCTTATGGTTCAGCAGCATGACTACAAATTAATGAAAGGTATTGGGCTGGATAAAGAGTTAAAAAACTTAAACATCAAACTTATTAAAAGTATTGAGGCACAAATTATGATTATTGAAAATGATATTGAAGCTATAATCCTAAAGAATGAAAATCTAAACCACCAGCAGAAATTGATAAAATCTGTTCCTGGAGTGGGTCAAGTTTTATCTTGGACATTATTATCTAAAACAGAAGGTTTTACAGTTATAACTGATCCAAGAAAAATGGCATGCTACAGCGGAGTTGTGCCTTTTGATTTTCAATCTGGAACATCATTAAAAAAAAGGCCCGGAGTATCAATGCTTGCTGATAAAAACCTAAAGACTGTTTTACACATGGCCGCAATGAGTGCAATTAGACTTGATAATGACTTAAGAAAATATTACATCCGAAAAGTTGATGAAGGAAAAAACAAAATGAGTGTTTTAAACGCTGTGAGAAACAAAATAATTCATCGAGTTTTTGCGGTAATAAAAAATCAAACCTCTTATCAAAAAGATTTGGTTTTATCATAGAAATCAGGATGACAAGATTGGGATTACTTTGCTTAATATTGGATACATACGCTTTTTTGTGATATACCCTCATTTTTGTCATCCTGAGGAACGAAGGATCCTCGCAAGTAGTTCCGCAATCTATATCCTTCTAAAAAAAAATATTTCAAGACGAATAAGGTTTTTTGCTTTTGTAAATTTTTGATTAATAATATTCTAAAATAAAAACCGTAAATTAGATTGGCAAAAGAATATACCATTCAGATATTTGAATTAAGAAAAATGAGTCCGTTAAATCAATCGGGCACGAATATTGAGAACGCAATATTAATCTTCAAAAACAAAAAAAATGAAAAAATACACACTCGCAGTAGTTTCAGTTTTAACTTTATTATTGACTTCATGTATGGCAACGAAAGACAAAAGTGCAGGGAATTTGTATGATACAACCTGGGAATTAGAATACATTTCCGGACCTAGAATTGCTTTTGAAGGGCTATACCCGAATAAAAAACCACAGCTTACTTTTGACCAGAAAGAAACAAGAGTTTATGGTAATAACGGATGTAATGGTTATAGTGCACCTTATACTTTAAGCGGAAAATCTCTAACTTTTGGAGAAGCTGGTCCAACAACCATGATGTATTGTGACGGTGGAGGAGAAAAAGTGTTTCTAAAACAAATAAAACAGATTACAAGTTATTCTATTGATAAAGACGGAAAACTGAATTTAATTCAGGGAGATATTCCGGTGATGCGATTTAAAAAGGTAGCGAAACAATAGTTTTAGTTATTCAACTTTGTTAAAATTTCAAACTTAGACAAGGTTCAGACTTAATAAAAAAAGGGAAATGAAGCAGATTCATTTCCCTTTTTTATGTTTAATGCTTTTTAAGTTTATCCTTAAAAACCTTTTCAAACTTTTCCAGTTTTGGCTGAATCACCATTTTACAATATGGCTGGTTTTTATTGTTTGCATAATAGTTCTGATGATAATCTTCAGCTTTGTAAAAAACTTTAAAAGGTTCTACTTTTGTTACGATTGGTTTTTTGTACACTTTTGCTTTATTCAAATCGGCAATAATGCTTTCGGCTGCTTTTTTCTGTTCGGCGTTTTTATAGAAAATTACAGAACGATATTGTGTTCCAACATCAGCTCCCTGACGATTTAAGGTTGTTGGGTCGTGTACAGTAAAAAAGACTTTAAAGATTTCGTTAATATCTGTCACCGTTTTGTCGTAAGTAATCTGAACTACTTCGGCATGACCAGTCTCGCCTGTGCAGACTTCTTCATAAGTAGGATTGGCAACATTTCCACCTGAAAATCCGGAAACAACTGATTTTACTCCGTTTAAATCTTCATAAACAGCTTCAACACACCAGTAGCATCCTCCGCCAAGTGTAATGGTTTCTAAATTCGATGCTTTTTTATTCTGAGCAATCCCCTTTAGCGAAAGCGCCAGAAAACATATTAAAAGTATATTTTTCATAATAAATTATTTAGAATCAGGAATAAAATCAAGAGCGATCGAATTCATACAATAACGTTTTCCGGTTGGTTCCGGACCATCATCAAAGATATGTCCCAAATGTCCGCCGCAACGACCACAAAGGGTTTCCGTTCTTTCCATTCCAAGCGAATTATCTTCTTTGAAAACAATACTTTTTTTATTGTCCTGTTCAAAGAAACTTGGCCAGCCACAGCTGCTGGAGAATTTGGCGGTAGATCTGAAAAGTTTATTCCCGCACGAAGCACAATAGTAAGTTCCTTTTTCATCCGTATTCCAATATTTTCCTGTAAAAGGCCTTTCAGTATCGGCTTCACGCATAACAGCGTAAACGTCCTCCGGCAAAACCTTTTTCCATTCGGCATCACTTACATTTAATTTCGTAGTATCTGTATTGGAATAATATGGATTGTTAGGTTTACTAATTACATTTTTTGCAGTTTCGGGCTTAATGTAATTTTTATTGTTTTGTCCGCAAGCCTGTAAAATGAAAAGCGGTATTAAAAAACAAAGACTGAGAAATTGGGTTTTAGATTTCATAAACAAATAGTGGATTTTGTATTAAGTCAGTATTCTTTAGGATTTTGAATTTTATTAATCAAAGATACGCTGAGATTTATCCCGAAATACTGACTTTAAAATAATTGAGATTTTTTTAAGTGTGTTTTAACTTTTTATTAGTTACGTAAATAAAGACAATCTAGTTTTTATGTCTTAATTTTAACAGCTTTTAATTTTTAATGGGATTTATAATGTTGTAAATCAGAAAAATAGAAATTGAATAAAGATTTGGATTTTTCACAATCAGAATTAGGATTTTTAAGCCATTTCTTTTTTCGTATTTTTGTTTGCTTAAGAAGCCTTATGACAGAAGAAAACGTAATATTAGTTAATCAAAATGATGAGCAGATTGGCTTAATGCCAAAATTAGAAGCACATGAAAAAGCGCTTTTGCACCGTGCATTTTCAGTTTTTGTTTTAAATGAACAAAATGAAATCATGCTGCAGCAGCGTGCACATCAAAAATATCATTCTCCTTTGCTGTGGACCAACACTTGCTGCAGTCATCAGCGTGAAGGCGAAACCAATATCGAAGCAGGAAGCAGAAGATTGTTTGAAGAAATGGGATTTAAAACAGATTTGAAAGAGCTGTTTCATTTTATTTATAAAGCACCTTTTGATAACGGATTGACAGAACATGAATTAGATCATGTGATGATTGGATATTATAACGAAGATCCAAATATCAATACCGAAGAAGTGGAAGACTGGAAATGGATGAAAATTGAAGATGTAAAAGCAGATATAGAAAAACAGCCCGAAATATATACGGTTTGGTTTAAAATAATTTTTGATGAATTTTATCATTATTTAGAAGATCATAAACTTTAACCCAAACGAACCAAAGCCTAAATGAGAGTAACCATATCAAGAAAAGCACATTTTAATGCTGCACATCGACTACATCGAAAAGATTGGTCATTTGAAAAAAACGATGCTGTTTTTGGCAAATGCAACAATCCTAATTTCCATGGTCATAATTATGGTTTAACAGTAAGTGTTACAGGAAAAATTGATCCGGAAACTGGTTTTGTTTTAGATGTGAAAGTATTAGCGGATATTATACGCGAAGAAGTAGAAATTCCGTTTGATCACAAAAATCTAAATCTGGATGTCCCAGAATTTTTAGATTTGAATCCAACAGCAGAAAATATTGCCGTTGTGATATGGAATAAAATTAGACAAAGAATTCACACTGACTTTGATTTGGAAGTAGTGCTGAATGAAACCGACCGTAATTTTGTAACTTATAAAGGAGAATAAAAAATGTCATTAAAAATAGGAGATATAGTTCCGAATTTTACTGCAAAAGACAATAATGGAGAAACTTTTGAAAGCCAGAGTGTTTTAGGAAGAAAACCATTGGTAATTTATTTTTACCCAAAAGATAATACGCCTGGCTGTACAACAGAAGCCTGCAGTTTTCGGGATCAATATGAAGATTTCAAAGATTTGGGAGCTGAGGTAATCGGGATTAGCAGTGATAGTGTCAAATCACATCACAAATTTGCTGCTAAACATCAATTACCTTTTATTTTGCTTTCAGATCGTGATAAAAGATTAAGAAAGCTTTTTGGTGTCCGTAATAATTTGTTCGGACTTCTGCCGGGCCGTGTTACTTATATTATCGATAGAAATGGTCTGGTGATTTCGATCTTCGATAGTGTAAATGCTGCGAAACACATACCAAAAGCTTTGGAAACTATTAAGGAATTAGTATTATAAATTAGAAAAATAGTATCAGAATAAAATTAATTAAACAAATATATTAACCTAAAAAACATGAGCCAAAATTTATACCCTTTACAATTTGAACCGATCTTAAAAGAAAGAATCTGGGGAGGAGAAAAATTAAAAACAATTTTGAATAAGCCAATCGTTTCTAAAATTACCGGTGAAAGCTGGGAATTGTCTACTGTAGAAGGAGATGTAAGTGTGGTGGCAAACGGAGTTCTAAAAGGAAAATCTTTGATGGAGCTTATTGATGAAACTCCGGACGCCGTTTTAGGAACTAAAGTTTACGAGCGTTTCGGGAAACAATTTCCTTTACTTTTCAAATATCTTGATGCGAGAGAAGACCTTTCTATTCAGGTTCACCCAAACGATAAATTAGCTAAAGAGCGTCATAACTCATTCGGAAAAACAGAAATGTGGTATGTGACTCAGGCAGATGCAGATGCGAGAATTATTGTTGGTTTTAAAGAAGATTCAAATAAAGAAGAGTATTTAAAACATTTACAAGACAATACTTTAGTTTCAATCTTAGATACTGTAAAGGCAAAGCCAGGCGATGTTTTCTTCTTAGAAACAGGAACTGTTCATGCAATTGGAGCTGGTCTGGTTATTGCCGAGATTCAGCAGACTTCTGATATTACTTATAGATTATATGATTTTGACCGTGTAGATGCACAGGGGAATAAAAGAGAATTACATGTAGATTTAGCTCTTGATGCGATTAACTACAATAAAGTAGATACTCAGAAAAAATATGAGTCTAAAGTAAACACTTCAAATACGGTTGTAGATTGTCCTTATTTTACAACGAATTTCCTTCCATTAGAAAACAAATTAGAGGTTTCTAAAACTGGAGAAACATTTACAGTTTATATGTGTATTGAAGGTGATTTTGAAATTGAATATGACGGATTTAAAAACTCGTATAAAAAAGGAGATACTGTTTTGGTTCCGGCTGCGATAAAAGCATTTAATTTGACTGGAAATGCTTCAATTTTAGAAATTTACATTTCTTAACACATAATCTAAAGATAATATGTACTTTTGCAAACGCAAATTAAAATTATAATAAAAATGGCAAACGTTAAAAATTTAAAGAAAGACATCAACTTCGTATTAGGAGATATTATTGAGGCAGTTTACTTGTTTGAGATGTCAACAACAGGAAATCCAACTCCGGAAACGAATGCTTTGATCGATGAAGCTATTGCTGCATTCGATACTTTGATTACAAAAGTGAACGCAAAGAACGTTGAAAATAAAAAAGCACATTTCAAGCAAATTAATATTGAATTAGAACAAACTGCTAATCAATTGGTTGAAAAAATCAACGCACTATAAGCAAAAAAAAGTGTAAAAAAGTGCAAATTTATTTTGGGAAATTGAAAAACCGCTTTATATTTGCACCCGTAATGAGGCCGATGTAGCTCAGCTGGCTAGAGCAGCTGATTTGTAATCAGCAGGTCGTGGGTTCGAGTCCCTCTATCGGCTCAAAAAACGGAAACCATCACAGAAATGTGATGGTTTTTTAAATTATAGAGAGAGGTGTGATTTTTTTTTTGGAATATTAAAAAACATTTATATCTTTGCACTCGCAAAATAGGCCGATGTAGCTCAGCTGGCTAGAGCAGCTGATTTGTAATCAGCAGGTCGTGGGTTCGAGTCCCTCTATCGGCTCCAAAACCATCACAGAAATGTGGTGGTTTTTTTTTATTCTATCAATCCTGTATTTCACGTTATCAAGCGTAAGAAAGATTTGAGAATGTTTTTTTATTGTAATCTGGAATTTGTATTTTTCGTCAACTTATGAGGGTAGAACAATTAACTTTTACGAGATTCATTGCAGCAGTATTAATAGTCATTTTTCATTATGGTGAAAAATCATTTCTTTTCAATAATCCATATTTGGAATTTATAACTAAATCGTCAGCTGTTTTTGTTAGTTATTTTTTTATGTTATCAGGTTTTGTGATGATAATTGCTTATCATGATAAAACGAAAGTCAGTGCATTTGAATACTTAAAAAATAGATTAGCTCGTATTTATCCTCTTTACTTGTTAGGGGTTCTGCTTGTGCTTGTAGTTTTAATTTTAAATAATAAAGCTAATTGGGGAGATTTTCTTTTGAATGTAACTATGATTCAGTCCTGGGTCCCTGAAAAGGCTCTTACCATAAATACGCCGGGTTGGTCTCTTTCAGTAGAAATGTTCTTTTATGTTTTGTTCCCATTTTTATTTAATGTAATATACAATAAAGTCAGTTTTAAGAAAATTTCGATATTAATTCTTGTGTTTTGGATTGTAAGTCAAATAGTGTTTCAGATAATGTTTTTGAAACCTATAATGAATTTTCCATTAAGTATTAAAGATTTGAGTTATTTTCCGCTATTACATCTAAATGAATTTTTAATTGGAAACTTAGCGGCAATTTACTATATCAATAATTGTGGCTATCAACGAAACTTCGACTTAGCTATTTTAATTGTAATTATTTTAATTATAATAGCTTTAAAATTTCCAACAGGATTCAATTATCATAATGGTCTGTTGGCTGTGCTTTTTATACCATTGATTCTGCTTTTATCGCTTAATACAGGAAAGCTGACAACTATTTTAAGAAATAGAACTCTTGTGTTTTTGGGAGAAATTAGTTTTGGAATTTACCTTTTACAATATCCTGTTTGGTTATGGGTAAGTGATTATAGGCTGCGCAAATATTTTCAACTTGATTTGAAAGAAGATCCTACTTTGGCTTTTCTCGTGAGGTTTGTGATTTTGTTTTTGGCAGCTTGTCTTTCGTATAAATTTTTTGAGCTTCCATCGAGAAATAAAATTAAAGATATAAAGGCTTGATTAATTGATTTAGATTTAATGTTGTTTATTGACGATTTACGTGTTTTTTTTCGTGTTTGCGGTACTTTGGAGGTTTAATGGCAAGATAGTTTGTTTAAAAACGATAATTATAAATAAAAAATGCCCTGAAATTTTCAGGGCATTTTTTATTGAAATGGAACAGAAATTATTCTGCGGTTTGCAGTGTTTGTTGTTCCTTTTTAAGGTCATTAACGTACTTAGTTAGTTTCTTTCCATAAAATGATTTAGCCACTTTTGGAGTCATCGATTTTTGAATCGTGTCAAGAAACTTTAAATTGATGTCATAAATCTCTGCTAACGCAATATAAGGGGCAACTTCATAGTCTTTGTTGTTTAGGGCAAAGTTTGTAGCGTACAAGTATTTTCTTTTGATGTTAGACTCTTGTAATTTGGTGATGCTGTCTACTGCCTTTTGATCTTGTCTTTTTAAAGCTTTAAAACGTGGTTCTACTAATGAAAGGTTTTCATCTGTAAAGCGGCTATTAATTTTTGCATACTGTTCGTATAATTCCTGATTTTTTGATCCCGTGATTTTAGCGTCAGAAATGTAGTGATCCAGATTGGTTTCGATATTGATGTTTCCGGGTTCTGCAAAAAACAAAATGTTATTGTCTAATGAATTGGTAACGCCACGATCTAAAAACAAATACAATACTTGTGGTGAATCTAATGTGATATTGCTTTCAAAAGCAGAATTTCCGTCTATTTTAATACTGTCGATAGCAACAAGTGCTGTGTCAACAATTTTTTGGATATATAGTGTTCCTTTTTTTAATCCCTTAACGTTTCCTGTAATATGTACATTACCAGTAGTTTCTTTTTTGCTGCATGATGCTAACAGGGCAAGCGTAACAAAAGCAATTAATGTTTTTTTCATTGTTGGTTTATTAGATTTGGGTGCAAAATAAAGAAAATAGTTTAAATGTAGAGAGACAGCAGTTTTATTTTTATAAAAAAAATAAATCCCAATCTATTTCTAAATTGGGATTTAAAGTATAGTGTGAAAAGGTTTTACATTGATAAATTAAATGAAGCGCCATTTTCGTGTGTATAAGTGTAAAGGGCATCGCAGTCGTTATTTCCATAATCTACTACACCGTTCAAAATACCTCCCTGAATTTTCAACTGACCTTTAGAAATAAAAGTGCAAGAGTATTTTTTAATTAATGGTTCTTTTACTGTCAAAGTAAGTGTTGTACCATTTGATCCTGTTACTGTATGAGTTCCTTCAGTTATTTCGTAAACATTGTCGGATAATACATAAGGCGTATCAACTCCGGCAGTTTGTTTTGTGGTGTAAGTTTCTGAATTAGTATAAACTCCTCCTTGTAAATCGGTTAGTTTGCCGTTTGTTACTTTTCGTGTCCATTGAGGTGCTGTATCTACTGTTGTAGTATTTGTGTATTCGATGGTACCTTCCAGTTTAATGTTGTTAATAGAGTAATCTGTCCTTTTAATTGTCATTTTACTTCCTGTAGTAGTAATTGGTCCCGAAAGAGTTACTTCTAATTTTCCTTTTCTTGTTAAGTTGTTGTCGTCTTTACAGCCGGCAGTTCCGAAATCAATAAGAAAAACTTTAGGATATTCTCCTCCATTTGGTGTTGTTATAGTAATCGCGGCGCAGACGCCAATAACAGTTTCAGTTGTTTTTGCTGTAGTGCTGGATGTTGCTACAGACAGACCTGTATTAAGATCCATTTCGTTAGAGGTATCAATTGCGATTGATGCGCCAATACTGGTTAGATCTGTTGAAGCGGCACCTTCATTGCTGTCGTTCGAGCAGGAAAAAAATAGAAATGCTGCTAAACAAATCGTGCTTAATAATATAGCGGTTTTTTTCATAGTGGTATTCGTGGTTTTGTGTTAGATAAAAAGGCAATCAAATTTAGTGAAAAAAATGATTCCTAATAAAAAATCCTGTAAGCTTTCTTTACAGGATATTATAACGGCTTTTTGAAGAAAAAAGTATGAGCAACGTAAAAATTATTGATTTATTGCCGAAAATTTTAAACCGACTTATAATAATCGCTTTTTGCCTTACGGATTTTCTTGTAATCATCCCAGTTAAAGCGATTTAAAAAATCTGAAGCGTTTTGCGCTCCGCGGATAAATAAATCGATTTTGGCATCGTCGGTTAAATTAAAATTGAGCCAGTTATGACTTCCGGTATCAATATAACCTATTAGGTTTTTGAAGTCTGGATTTTTTCTTAAAAATTCAGAATCATAACCGTATCTCGCAGTATCAAACATGGAACTTATTAAATTAGAGAATTTTTCATTTTTATTGATTTCGTTTTTATCGTAACCCAATTTAATTCCAAAAGTTGGAGAGGCCGGAACATTTAAATTCTCATGGAAAATATCAATTGGGAAGTTTGAAATAATTCCGCCATCCATAAACATAACTTCTGATGGTACTGAGGTTCTCAAACAGGTAGCATCGTTCCATTTGTTCCAGGCATCGACTCCGCCGGGAATGTTTGTAATTTTAAACGGAGTAAAAAATAAAGGAATTGACATGGAAGCGCGAACAAAATCGGCTGGGTTTTGAACTTTGGGATTTGAGTAAAATAAATCCATCATTTTTGGGAAAACAATTTTGCTTTCCGTTGTAATGTCTGCAGCTATAATGGCCATTTCACTCCAATGGTCTTCTCTCTTGTATTCCTCTTTTTTACCCTGATCGCTGATTCGGAATAATTTGTTTTTATCTGAAACTCCCTTTTTTCGTAATGCTTCCAGATCAGCGTAATTTTTTATGCCTTTCTGCGAAAGTAAATTGGTCATCCATTGGTGGAAATTATTTCCTGGATTCAGTCCTAAATCATCTTTAAAATTATCTACCACCTGAACACCTCTCATGATCAATTTTAAATTTCCGGCATCGCTCAATAATGCATCTATGAACTGGCGGGCGTCACGATCTCCATCAACAAAATCATAAAGGTTTTTATTGCAAAGACAATCCAGAATCCATTCTGATTTCTCCATGTCACAAGTTCCGGCAGCAGCCATTAACATAGTGTTTATACTTCCTGCGGAGGTTCCTGCCAAACTAAGAAAACGAATTCCCATTTTTTCTAAAACATAAACATATCCAATTAAGGCAATTCCGAGTACGCCACCGCCTTCCTGAACAAGATCAACATATTGGTAATTATTATTGTCTGTTATGTCCGAGAATTTCTTGTTTTTAATGTTGTCTCTTAAATCGTTAATAATTGCTAGAACTGTTCCATTTTCGGTAAATTTCTTTTTATCCATGATTTCTAGAATTTTGATTTTAATTTGTTGGTTTTCAAAATTATAGAAACATCTGTTTTGAGAATAGGGGAGAATTCCCCTTTTTATAGGGTGTTTTTATGAGCAAAAAAAATCCTGCAAAACTGAATTTGCAGGATTTTGAAAAAAATATTCTTTTCGAATAATTATTTAATCATTTCAAAACTTCTTTTTACGAAGGCAGTTAAAGCTTCACCTTTTAATAGATTTTGAGATAATTTAGCCAAGTCTAAAGCTTGTTTTACCAAATGCTCCTGGTGTACTTTATCTTCAGTATTTAAAATGTTTGAAGCTAAATCAGAATTAGTGTTTACAACCAAATTGTACATTTCCGGCATATTACCCATTCCGAACATTCCGCCTCCGCCTGTCTGGCTCATTTCTTTCATTCTACGCATAAATTCCGGTTGCGTGATTAAGAACGGAGCTGCCTGGCTGTCCATAGCTTCCAATTGAACACTGTATGCTTTTGGGATATAGGCTTCTAATGAAGTTTTTAAAGTAGCTTTTTCATCCTCAGATAATCTTGAAATCGTGTTTTCGTCTTTTTTGATCAAATTGTCAATATGATCAGAGTCAACACGTACAAAAGTTACATCTTTATTATCGTTTTCGATTTTCTGAATCAAATGCGAGATAATCGGAGAGTCTAAAAGTAATACTTCGTAACCTTTGTCTTTTGCTGCTTCAATATAAGAGTGCTGTGCGTCTTTATTTCCAGCGTAAAGAACAACTAATTTACCGTCTTTATCTGTTTGGTTTTCTTTTAGTTTTTCTTTTAACTCTTCTAAAGTGAAATAAGTTTCATCTACAGTTGGATACAATACAAAAGCTCCTGCTTTTTCGTAGAATTTATCTTCAGAAAGCATTCCGTATTCTAAAACGATTTTAATATCGTTCCATTTTGCTTCAAAATCAGCACGGTTTTCATTGAATAAAGCTTTTAATTTATCAGCTACTTTACGAGTAATGTAGTTTGAAATTTTCTTAACCGCGCCATCGGCTTGTAAACCAGAACGAGAAACATTTAACGGAATATCCGGAGAATCGATTACTCCTTTTAACATTGTAAGAAATTCAGGTACAATTCCTTCTACGTTATCTGTAACGTAAACCTGATTTTGGTATAATTGAATTTTATCTTTTTGGATTTGCATATCCGTTCCTAATTTCGGGAAATACAAAATACCAGTTAAGTTAAATGGGTAATCTACATTTAAATGGATATGGAATAACGGCTCTTCAAACTGCATTGGATACAATTCCCTGTAGAAGTTTTTGTAATCTTCATCAGATAATTCAGAAGGCTGTTTTGTCCAAGCCGGATTTGGGTTGTTGATGATGTTGTCTGTTTCAACAGTTTCGTTTATGTAGTCTTCCGGAGCATCTTCCGGTTTTGGAAGTGTTTCAGTTCTAGTTCCGAATTTAATAGGAATAGGCATAAATTTATTATACTTATTCAATAATCCGCTGATTTTAGAATCTTCTAAAAACTCAAGAGAATCTTCTGCAATATGAAGGATGATTTCTGTACCACGTGAAGTTTTGTCAGCCGGTTCCAAAGTAAATTCCGGACTTCCGTCGCATGTCCAGTGTGCAGCTGGTTCGTCTTTATATGATTTTGTAATGATTTCTACTTTTTCAGCCACCATAAAAGCAGAATAGAAACCAAGACCAAAGTGACCAATAATTCCAGAATCTTTTGCAGAATCTTTGTATTTGTCTAGGAATTCTTCGGCTCCTGAGAAAGCTACCTGGTTGATGTATTTTTCAACCTCATCAGCTGTCATACCTAAACCTTGGTCGATAATGTGGATTTTTTTAGCTTCTTTATCAATTTTTACTTCGATAATTGGGTTTCCGTATTCTACTTTAGCTTCACCAATGCTGATAAGGTGTTTTAGTTTTAAAGTAGCATCAGTTCCGTTTGAAATTAACTCTCTAAGGAAGATTTCATGGTCACTGTATAAGAACTTTTTGATTAAGGGAAAGATGTTTTCTACCGAAACATTAATTTTACCTGTTGTCATATTTTATTTATTTTTTGATTTAACTTGATGATTTTCATTTCTTCAAATAAAATACCAATTGTTTTTAGGGTGACAAAATGTCGTAAGTGTTAATTTTGAAAGAAAATAAATGGATTCTGGAACGAAAAATATCTCGACGAATCGTATATTTGTGGTACAATAATTGTTAAAAAGGCAAAATATTAATCTATAAAAAATTGTATAAAATGAAGAAGGGTATTTTTATATGCTTGATTGCCGTGATGTTTTTCGCGTGTAAATCAGCTTCGTCAACGTCTTCTACAGACACAACGCTTTCAAAAAAATTAGACAGACCTACTCAGGTAGCGTTAAAAGGGAATTGGGTGCTTACCAATGTGTCTTATCCGGGTTCAGATTACATTAAAGTAAATTCATTTGATCTTGCCGATTCAAAATGTTTTATCGGAAGTACCTGGAGCTTTATTTCAAATAATAATAAAGGATCAATGGCTTTAACATCGCCAAGCTGTACCGGATTTTCTTCACCAATTGTATGGAGTATCAACAATCAGGGAATGTTTATTCTTAAGATTCTTGATGCTGGAGAAAAAGCGAAGAAAGTAAGAGATGGTTACTTACTTAAAGTTGCCGGTGTAACTGAAAGTTCATTCCAATTAATTGATAATATCAATGTTGGTGGTCAGGTAAAAGATGTTGTTTACCAATTTCAAAGAGCTAATTAATATTTTAAAGAGATAAAAGATGAGAAAGATAACTGTTTTAGGTTTGTGTAGTTTATTGGTATTGACTAGTTTTTTTACTAGTTGTGATTCAGTAAAGAATGCCAATAATACTCAAAAAGGTGCCGGAATTGGTGCTGTTGCAGGTGGTGTAATTGGTGCGGTTTTAGGAAATAATATCGGCCGAGGCGGAAACGCTGCTTTAGGTGCTGCGATTGGAGCTGCTGTTGGTGGTGGAACCGGAGCGCTTATTGGAAACAAAATGGATAAACAAGCGCGTGAAATCGATCAGGCACTTCCAGGAGCATCTGTAGAGAGAGTTGGAGAAGGAATTCACCTGACCCTGAACGAAAATGCAGTTCGTTTTGATACTAATAAATCTACTTTGACTGCTCAGGCTAAAGCTAACTTAGATAAATTGGTTCCTGTGTTTAATGAATACGGGGATACAGATATTCAGATTTTTGGTTACACTGATAATACAGGAAAACCGGAATATAATTTGACTCTTTCAGGACAAAGAGCGGCTTCAGTACAATCGTATTTAGTTTCTAAAGGATTAAAATCAAGCCGTTTCAAAACTTCAGGTTTAGGTATTGCTGATCCAATTGCAACAAATGACACTCCGGAAGGAAGAGCTCAAAACCGTCGTGTAGAATTCTCAATTACTGCAAACGACAAAATGGTAAATGACGCAAAAGCAGAAGCTGGAAAATAATTTCTGGTAAAATAAAATATAAAAAAAGCTGTTTCTTAAATGAAGCAGCTTTTTTTATATAAAACATTTTAAGTGAAATTTATTTGTAAATATGAATATTGTATGGTTTACAATCATGTTCGTTTGCAAATATGAAAAAGGGTTTTACAATATCAATTCCTTCAAAAATATCATCTTCAAGTTTATCAAACGCTTCGCTTAACAATATAAAAGTCTTCAAATTATAAACTTCTAAAAGTGATTCGTAAAATGAAGTTTCAGATATATAATTGTCTAATTCCATTTCTTCCAAGATCGCTTGAAACTTAGTTAAGTTTTTCCAAATTAATGAATAGTTAATTTTGCAACTTTCATTATGAATTCCATCAATACAATCAAAATCAGAGATATTTGTACTTTCATTTATTGAGAAGTTCTGTTTGCTGCATAGTTTGATATAACCGTAAGGAAAAAAATCATGTTCAATAAACATAGACTGATAAGTAGTATTGTTTTTGTTTTCTTCTATGATTTTTTTAAATTGATTAAGAGATTTTGTAATGTCTTCTTGAAAGTTTGAAACAATCTGTTTTTCATCAATATTTAATTCTTTTACTTTTATAAAAGAGTTGTTGATTTTTTTACTGTTTTTTACCTTGTTTAAAAATCTTACCTCTTCATCTTCTAAGTAATTAGTAATTCCCATTGAAAGGTAGTATTCATTATTTTGTTTGATGTATTCATTTATAATATCAGCAAATGAATAACTATTCACAATCTGTAAATGATGATTATAAAGGTTTTCTAGGTTTTCTTTCATTTTCCATAAATTTTTTCGCGTTCACCTCCATGTAGCCATTCTGTTAAAGATAATTCTATTGGTTGAAATTCAATACCTGTGCAATTTTCTTCTTCTATCTCTTTTTTTAGTTTTTCTGAGACAACATATTTTGCACCACCTTCTACATATCTTAAAGAAAAAAAATCTTCATTTACATTCTCTTTTATTTTAATGTTTTTAAAGTAGAGTTCTCCTTCAAGTTCTTTTTCTCTAATTTCTGATGTAAAATTTTCCAATGAATCAAATTTTACATCGATTAATGTTGTACCTCCTTCGGGTTTTCTAATACGTTGAATTATTATTGATCTTTCTAAATCAATAACATTCATGTCAACTTCATACATGTTTAAAATCCAATAATCATCAATTAAATAATTATTAAGAATCACAGGAGATTTGAAAAATTGTAAGCCAGTTTTCCTACTGTTATCTAGTATCTTTTTTAATTTTCCACTAATTAAAAGCTTCAATGTAAACCCCATCCCATTAGAGCTTATTAAGTCAGTTAATTTTGACTTATCATGTAAAATTGCGTTTGCAGTTATAGGTGTGAAATTTACTTTAGTAAAATGCACATGTTCTATAAAGTGGGGGTCATTCCAAATGTCACAATTATATTTATTATTCTTAATTTGGGGATAATGACCTAATACTTTTCTATTTAATGAATTGGTTATTGAATAATACTTCATTTTTAAAAAATTAATTGATTAAGTGGAACATTGGGATTGTTTTTAATTGCATCTTTGACATCGTTAATTAAATCTAAAACTTTAGCATAAGCTTGATCAGGTGTAGCATTTGCTGGTATTGCATTTAACCGTGCTTGAATTAAACTGTCATAATGGGGATGACTGCCGCTGTGGATTGCCTTGTCTAATGGGATACCATTTAATGCCTCATTCATATGAAAAGCATGTTGAGATTTGGCTGCTTTTTGTATAGCCGGTTCCAATAGTTTGTTCCAAGGTATGATATGATGCGCTTGTCGTAAATCTCCAACAGCTAGACCTAAAACTTTTCTTAATTGACTTCTTGAACCAAAAGTAATTAAATCGCCACTAACTTTCCAAACTAATTTAACTTTAGTTCCTATTGAATATACTTCATTAATTTTAATAGCATATTTAGTGGAAACAGCAGCCCATCCCGCTATTGGAACAGCACTTGCAATACTTATTGTAGCATTCAACCCATCACCTTCAATAACATACAACACACCATTAGTAACATCTGCTAGTTCTCCTATAACTGGTACGGTTCCAAATACATCAAGTGTTATGTGAACAACTTCTTTGCTTGCTTCCCAATAACATTTTAGATAGCTCCATTGTGGATTTAGTTTTTTTAAACGTGCCATTTTAACAATGTGATGTGCCCCAAAATATATCATTAAATCGGGATCGGTATTGTATATGTTTGTCATATCCGCATCCATATATTGATCGATGGCAAGTAAAAATGTTTCGTCTAAACCATTGTTTATTTTGTTTTTGCTCTGGGCGTTTAAAGTGAAATAAAGAGCGTTTAGATCGAATGAAGTATCTGTTCTTATAATCTCAAGTAATTCTTTTCCAAAACTTTTAGATGCATCAGTAAATCTATTTGCTACAAGATAATCATAAAATGCGAAAGCTATCTCTCCATTTTGTTCTAAAAATCTTTTTTGCTGCCCACCAACATTTAAATACTTTTTTACAGTTTCTATTTTTAAAATTTCAGGTTCGTCATACATTGCAAACAAAGGAGATGTTGCTATGCTGCTACCGCCTCCGGCTGTCGGATTCATATATCCATTCGAGGTATAGGACGCTGTGCCTGAACCGTAATTTGTAGTGCTTGTATCATCATCTATTACATTGGCATTTATTACAGTACAATCTGAAGTTACCAGAACCCAGCTATAGATTACGTTTTCTGCACCTACTAAGTCTCCGCTACTAACTAGTTCATAATTATATTTACAAACCCACAAAGAAGCAGTTTTTGCAGTCACAGAACTTATGTCAAGATTAATAGGCGTTATTTTTGCTGAACCAGGTTTGTTTTTACTGTCAAAACTGTTTAATTCTATTTTGTTAAAACCGTATTCCACCAGAAAAGCATCATATTCACCATTTTCGGTTAGGGAGAAAAGTATGTTTTTTATGTTGTCAGTTTCATTTTGTACGGTCGAAAAGGTATAAGAATGATAATTACCATTTTTAATGTAATTTGCGTTATCTGTTTGTATAGTGAGTCCTAGATTATCAATAGGGACATTTTTGCTTGTTATATTATTTTGTTGCGAATTGTACTTTTGAAGTTTTGCAACAATCTTAGTATTTAAATCAATCTCGTCTCTTGTAATTGTCTTTAAACTGTAATTACTACTGTGGATTGTTTCATTAGAAATTATATTTTCTTCAACTGAACAACTCGAAAACAATGATGTGAATAAAATTAGATACATCACGAGTAAATTTGAAATGTTTTTTTTTAGGTACATAGTTGATTTTAATTAAGGTGATTTTTTAGAAGTTATACTTTCAATAATGCATGTTGATTTAAGACAAAATAAGTAAAAAAAATATTACAAATAGTTTTAAGAGTGTTAAAGTTGTATGTATTCTAAATAATTAATTTATCTTAAGGAGAGTTTCTCAAATGAAGCAGCTTTTTTTTGACATTAGAAATTAAACATTGTAAATTTGACCTCTCATATTACAACTCATGCTTGACATTCAAAATATATCTTTTACTTATACCGAAAGCCCCGTTATAAAAAACATCTCTTTTTCTATTGAGAAAGGACAGAACATTGCTATTATTGGTGAAAGCGGCTGCGGAAAAAGTACGCTTCTTAAGCTTATTTATGGTTTGTACGATTTAGATGAAGGAAGTATCTCTTATGAAGGGAAACCTGTTTTGGGCCCAAAATTTAATTTGATTCCCGGAATGCCTTATATGAAATATCTGGCGCAGGATTTTGATTTGTCTCCGTATGAGACTGTGGCCGAAAATGTAGGGAAGTTTCTTTCGAACGGTTTTGCTAACATGAAAAAACTTCGTGTTCAGGAATTACTGGAAATGGTCGAAATGGATCAGTTTGCCAATGTAAAAACAAAGTTTTTAAGTGGAGGACAACAACAGCGAGTGGCACTGGTTAGAGTTTTGGCTCTGGAACCGGAAGTGATTTTGCTTGACGAGCCCTTTAGTCAGATTGATGCTTTTAGAAAAAACGCGTTGCGTCGTAATCTATTTCGTTACCTAAAACAAAAAGGAATTACCTGTATTATTGCAACACACGACAGTACAGATGCTTTGTCTTTTGCAGATCAGGCTATTGTAATGCGAAATGGGGAAATGCTTGTTAAAGACGATCCTTCTAAGATTTATGAAGATCCAAAAATTAAATATGTAGCTTCATTGTTTGGAGAAGTTAATGAGATTCCGACACATTTATTATTATCCTACGAAGACGAAACTCATAAAACATTGGTTTATCCGCATCAGTTTAAAATGGTTTCAGAATCCAGACTGATGGTAAAAATCAGGAGAACTTATTTTAGAGGAAGTCATTATTTAATCGAAACCGTTTATAAAAGACAACTGATCTTTTTTGAAAGTGAAATCGATTTGCCGATTGAGCAGGAAGTCTTTTTAGCATTAAATTATTTATAAAAAAATAGCCCGACAGTTTTAGATTGCCGGGTTTCTTTTTTTTTGATAATGTTAATTTCGGAAACCTTAAACAAAAGATCGGGTGGTTTTGGATTTTCCTCAGGATTTGATGTTAATTATTGTATTTTCAAAATATAAAATATCTCAAAACAAGATATAATTAGAATATATTAAATTGCTAATTACGAAAAAAATAGTATTTTGTGTACGTATATTTTAAAGTATGCGTAAATTTGCAATCCAAATTTTTAATAAATAATAATAGAGTATGTATCATTCAAAAATAGCTGGTTTAGGATATTATGTTCCTTCTAATGTGGTGACTAATGATGATTTGTCTAAGATAATGGATACCAATGACGAATGGATTCAGGAAAGAACCGGAATTCAGGAACGAAGACACATTATTCGTGGAGAAGACACCACAACTTCAATGGGAGTGAAAGCGGCTAAAATTGCAATCGAACGTTCTGGTGTTGCCAAAGAAGATATTGATTTTGTAGTTTTTGCAACCTTAAGTCCGGATTATTATTTTCCAGGACCGGGAGTTTTGGTACAAAGGGATTTGGGATTAAGAACAGTTGGTGCTTTAGATGTTAGAAACCAATGCTCAGGATTTGTTTATGCACTTTCTGTTGCAGATCAATATATTAAAACCGGAATGTACAAAAATATTTTGGTAATTGGTTCTGAGGTTCATTCTACAGGATTAGACATGACAACTCGCGGACGCGGGGTTTCTGTAATTTTTGGTGATGGAGCTGGAGCTGCAGTTTTGAGCAGAGAAGAAGATTTAACAAAAGGAATCCTTTCTACTCATTTGCATTCTGAAGGAGAACATGCAGAAGAATTAGCTCTGCAGGCGCCGGGAATGGGAGCACGTTGGGTAACCGATATTATTGCAGATAATGATCCAAACGACGAAAGTTATTACCCATATATGAACGGCCAGTTTGTATTTAAAAATGCTGTGGTTCGTTTTGCGGAGGTAATTAATGAAGGTTTGGAAGCAAATGGTCTTCAGGTTTCGGATATCGATATGCTGATTCCGCATCAGGCTAATTTAAGAATCTCTCAGTTCATTCAAAATAAATTCAAACTGACAGACGATCAGGTTCACAATAATATTCAGAAATACGGTAATACAACAGCAGCATCTATTCCGATTGCTTTGACAGAAGCCTGGGAGCAAGGAAAAATCAAATCTGGAGATACTGTAGTTTTAGCAGCCTTTGGTAGTGGATTTACCTGGGCAAGTGCTATTATTAAATGGTAAAATAATCATCTTACATTATATTTTAAACCTGCTTCATTTTGGAGCAGGTTTTTTTATAAATTGCGTTCTCAGACCTAACAGGTTTTAAAACCTGTTAGGTCTCTTTGAATAAGAAATATTAAAATTCCAATGAAAAAAAATCAACTTGAAATAGCTTGTTTTAATTATGAATCGGCAATAATTGCACAGGAAAATGGTGCAGACAGAATCGAACTTTGTGAAAATATGAAGCTTGGCGGGACAACACCAAATTCCATTTTAGTAGTAAAGGTTCGTGAAGATTTAAAAATTAAAATGCATGTAATTATCAGACCCCGCGGCGGAGATTTTGTTTATTCTGATGAAGAGTTGACAGAAATGAAACAAGATATAAAACAGTTTAAAAAACTGGGAGTAGATGGATTTGTCTTCGGAATTTTAAAGGATAACGGAAAAGTAAACAAAAAACAAAATAAAGAACTGGTTCATTTAGCACATCCGCTTTCCTGTACTTTTCATCGTGCTTTTGATGTGGTTAAAGATGTAGAAAAATCATTGGAAGATGTTATAGAATGTGGCTTTAAAACCATTCTGACTTCGGGGCAGGGAATAAATGTTGAAGAAGGAATTCTGGCTTTGGAGAGAATTCAGGAATTGGCAGGAGACCGAATAGAGATCATGCCAGGCGGCGGGTTGCGATCTTCAAACATAAAATTGTTACAGGAAAAACTGGATTTAACTTTTTATCATTCGTCTGCAATTACAGATAATACTGAAATTGCAAATCCTGAAGAAATAAAAGAACTTAAAAACTTTCTATAAGTTAATAAAAATAGAAAAGCCCGGAGTTGGCATACTCCGGGCTTTTTTTCTACAAGAAATTATTCAAAAAATATTAAAAAATATTTTTTAGGAAAGAGGCTTAAAACATTCCGCCTCCGCCTTTATTAGTATTATCGTCTCTTTGTTTACGTTGTAAGTTTTTGATTTTTCCTCCACCAAAATTATAGGTCAAACCTAAATAAACTGTTTGGCTTTCCCATGTAAACTGGCCTGCTTGCGGATAAGGAGACTCCGTATCAAAAGCATATTTCATAGTATTGAAAACGTCATTAAAACGTACACTGATGTTCATTTTGTTGTCTAACAAAGTGTAGCGTGAACCAATATCCATTTTGTACATTTCGTGACTGTTGTTCTGTAGTCCGTCAACTGCACCTCTGTAGAATCCAAATAATAGAAAGCTTAAACGTTTGTTTACTTTAAAGTTTGAATTCATACGGCCATTAAATGCTGCAACAGTAACCGTTTTTTGTTCCGGAATACTTTCGCTGCCTGCTACGTATTTGTATACAATTCCTTCCTGATTAATGCTGGAGAAATCAATAGATGGCTGGATGTCCCACCATTTTGTAATTTTATAGTTCAATGAAACTTCAAATCCGTAAGCTGTGTTATGGTCAAAGTTTGTAAAAGACATAATTTGTTTTTCGTTGCTTGGATCTGCAGCATCCGGATATAAAATTCTGCTAATTTGATCGTTGATGCTTCTCACAAAAACTCCTGCAGTAAAACTTCCTTTTTCTAATGTTTTAGTATAATTTACCTCAACAGAATTAGTAAACTGTGGTCTTAAATCAGGATTTCCTAAAGAGGTAACCAATGGAGTAGCAAATTCACGAATAGGTTTTGTCTGCTCTAAACTTGGACGGTCAACGCGACGACTGTAACTTAACTGTAAAGTGTTTTTCTCATTTAAGTTATAGGTTAAATAAGCAGAAGGATACAAAGTAAGATAATCATCATCATACATATATTTCCCCTGATTTAAATTTGCCTGCATTTTATAACTTTCAAAACGGGCACCTACCTGATAACTCAATTTTTTGAATTTTTGTCCAAATGTTACATAAGCCGAGTAAATATCAGTGTCGTAAGTATAATTTGTTTTTTGGCTTTCTACCGGAAGCAAAGGGTTTCCTGTAGTATAATCATTTCCTGTTCTTGTAATTCTGGCTTCAGCACCTGCTTCAAGAGTGGTTTTTTCGTTTAACGGATTAACATAATCAATATTTAATGTAGTTAATTTTCGAGAACCTTTCAGGAAATCATTATATAAAATATCAGAACTTGTGTTGTCTGTATTTGTTGTTTTAGTATCAAACGAAGCATTTTGAGTTTCTTTATTGTCACTGTAATTACCTTCAAAATCTAAAGTATGCCCTTCTTTTTTAAAAATATGTTTGTACGCCAGATTATAAGTACCAACCTGATCCGGTCCCCAATAACTTGATTTTTGAAAAATATTTGAAATATCAGAATTCGTTACATTGTTGTAATCAATGTCAGTATCTACAAATCCTTTTCCTGTATTTTTGTTTTGGTTAGTATAGATTGATATGGTATTGTGATCATCAATGAAATAATCCATTCCAATTTTATACAAGTATGAATCGTTATCATTTTTAACGTCAATATTCTGAACAATATTTTGGTCAAATCTTCTGATGAAACCATCATTAAAGTACGTTCCGAAGTTTTGTCCCACATTTCCAAAGAAATTTACTTTACCTGTTTTATAATTTAAATCCAAAGACTGATTGTATTTAGCGGTTTCTCCAAAAGTAATTCCTCCGCTATAAGTACCATTAAAACCAGTGTTAGCATTTTTGTGTAAAATGATATTGATGATTCCTGACATTCCTTCCGGATTGTATTTGGCACTTGGATTAGTAATCAACTCAATTTTCTTGATAGAAGTTGACGGAATTTGCTTTAATAACTGAGCAGGATCAATATTAGAAGGACGTCCGTCAATTAATACACGAACATTATCATTTCCGCGAAGCGAAAGTTTTCCGTCCTGATCCACATTTACAGAAGGAATATTGTTCATAATATCTGATGCAGAAGCTCCGGCAGTGGTTAAATCTTTTCCAACTGTTACTACTTTTCGGTCGATTTTTTGCTCAATTGTAGAACGTTCTGCAACAATATTAACTCCTTTAAGTTGTGTTGCTTCTTCTTCAAGAGCTATATTTAAAGTGGCAGATTTTTTGTTTTCGCCTAAAAGAACAGAACCAATATATTTTCTAAATCCGATATATTGGATTTCGATGGTGTAACTTTTTAAAGCAATATTTTTAAATGAAAAGTCTCCATTATCATCTGTATTGACTCCGGAAACTATTTTTCCGTTTTCTTTAAGTGAAACAGTTGCATAAGAAATAGGCATGCTGTTCGATTTTTCTGTGATTTTCCCGGAAACGGTCCCCGTATTCTGAGCTTGTGCTGTCGCGATTACCCCCAATAACGCGAACAGAAATAGTTTTAATTTCATGATTACCTTGTTGATTGTTTTGATTTGATTGATGATGATTTTGTTTTGTTAGTTTTCTTTTTTTTTGTTTTTTGTTGCTTCATAATAAAATTGAAGTCTCTATTAAGACTCTCATGTGTTTGATATGTTACAAGAATTTGGATAAAAATTCATAAAAAAAATCTCATTCCCTGTCAGGTAAGAGATTAAGGTTTTGGTTTTTTGATAATTTTAACAATTAAAAATTGTGCTTTTTTGTCAAATAGAAACTCTTTTCCTGAATTTAATATGTTTTTGATTTTCTGTAATTGATGAATAAGCAGTATCTTTGCTCACTTTAAAATAAGTTTACATGTCATTATCACAAATTCTTACACCTTCTATACAAAAAGCAATACAATCATTATTTGATGTTACTGTTGATAAAATTGAGTTTCAAGCTACCAGAAAAGAGTTTGAAGGAGACATTACAATGGTAATTTTTCCTTTATTGAAGTTGGTTAAAAGTAATCCGGCTGAATTAGGGAACAAAATTGGGAATTATCTAGTTGAGAATGTTTCTGAAGTTGCGCGCTTTAACGTAGTTTCGGGTTTCCTGAATATTGTCATTTCAGATAGTTATTATGTAAATTTCTTTAATGGAATAAAGGACAGTAAACAATTCGGTTTTGTTCAGCCAAATCCTGCTGAAAAAGCAATTATGGTTGAATATTCTTCGCCAAACACTAATAAACCATTACACTTAGGACATGTTAGAAATAACCTGTTGGGATATTCTGTAGCAGAAATTTTGAAGGCTTCAGGTAAAAAAGTTTATAAAACTCAAATTATTAATGACCGAGGAATTCATATCTGCAAATCGATGTTGGCGTGGGAGAAATTCGGAAACGGAGAAACTCCTGAAACTTCAGGTTTAAAAGGCGATAAATTGGTTGGTAAGTATTATGTGGAATTTGATAAAGCTTATAAAACTGAAATTAACGGTTTAATTGAAACTGGTAAAACGGAAGAAGAAGCTAAAAAACAGGCGCCAATTATTGTTGAAGCACAAGAAATGCTTAAAAAATGGGAAGCTGGTGATGAAAAAGTGATTGCACTTTGGAAAAAAATGAACGAATGGGTTTATGACGGTTTTGCTAAAACATATACTAATCTTGGAGTTGATTTTGATAGATATTACTATGAAAGCAACACCTATCTTTTAGGTAAAGATGTTGTGCAGGTAGGTTTAGATAAAGGTGTTTTTGAAAAAGATCCGGATGGTTCTGTTTGGATTGATTTGACAGATGAAGGTCTAGATCGTAAAATTGTTTTACGTTCTGATGGAACAGCGGTTTATATGACGCAAGATATTGGAACCGCAATTCAGCGTGTTAAAGACATGCCAGATGTTGGGGGAATGGTTTACACAGTTGGAAACGAGCAGGATCATCACTTCAAAGTTTTATTCTTAATCCTGAAAAAATTAGGTTTTGACTGGTCTTCAACTCTATATCATTTGTCATACGGAATGGTAGATTTACCTTCTGGAAAAATGAAAAGCCGTGAAGGAACGGTTGTAGATGCTGACGATTTGATGCAGGATATGACAGACACAGCAAAACAGATTTCAGAAGATTTAGGAAAACTGGATAGTTATTCTGACGAAGAAAAAGCGAAACTATATAAGACAATTGGCTTAGGTGCTTTAAAATATTATATCTTAAAAATAGATCCTAAAAAACGTATTCTGTTCAATCCGGAAGAGTCTGTGGATTTTGCAGGAAATACAGGTCCGTTTATTCAATATACTTACGCCAGAATTCAATCGATAATTCGTAAAGCCGATTTTGATTTTTCTGCTAAAATTGAAATTGAGGAGCTTCATGAAAAAGAAAAAGAACTGGTAAAACAAATTGAGCTTTTCCCGGAAGTAATCCAGAATGCGGCACAAAATCACAGCCCGGCTTTGATTGCTAATTATACTTACGATTTGGTAAAAGAATACAACTCATTTTATCAGTCCGTGCATATTTTAGGAGAGGTTGATATGACGAAAAAAATATTTAGAGTACAGCTTTCTCAGAAAGTTGCTGAAGTTATAAAATCTGCATTCCAATTATTAGGAATTGAAGTTCCTGAAAGAATGTAGTCTTTGTATATTAAATTTTAAAAGAGCCAGTAATTATTTAATTGCTGGCTCTTTTTTTTTAGCTGATTGGTTAAAAAGAATAGTTCTGTTTTATTGAATAATAAAGAAAAAGTCAGAAGAACGTTAAGTAATTTGCTGAATGAATTTTCGTGTAAAAAAAATAAAATAAGGTTTGTAGATATCGTTTTTATAATTATGTTTACGGTAAGAAAAATTGTAGTAATAATAGCTTTTAAAGCTAATAAATATAAGTATTTGAATATTTTTTGAGTGTGAAAATAATCGAGGAAGCCGAAAATCGGGAGAGTAGGCAAAATTTTAAACCCAAAAACAATGATTAAAAAACCTTTACTATTAATGATGCTTCTTTTTGCATTTACGGCAACAAAAGCTCAGGATTTAATTAACCCATCTTATGGATTTTCACACAACAAAACGGCTTACATTACTCTGACAGACGGAACAGAACTTAGCGGAACTATTAGAGATATTGATAGAGACAAAGGATTAATTGAATTTATTAAATTACAAGACGCTGCCGGAAAAAAACACAAATTGAAACCGGAGGATATCAAGCATATGTATTTACCACCAAGCGGATTGGATAATTTAGGTAAAAAACTAGACTTCATCTCAGATTTTAAACAATGGAATGATAATCAATTGAACCAAGAGTATATCAAAGAAGGTTATGCCTATTTTGAAACAGCTGACGTGAAAATTAAGAAAAAAACTTCTAAACTATTAATGCAGTTGTTAAATCCTGCATTCAGTAAAGAAATTAAAATCTACTGCGACCCACATGCAAAAGAGACAGCATCGTTAGGAGTTGGTGGAGTTAAATTTGTTGGAGGAGATGCTAAATCGTATTACGTTGCTAAAAAAGATTCGCCGGCATTTTTATTAAAGAAAAAAGAATACAAAAAAGAATTTGCACCATTATGGGTAGGATGTGATAAATTAATTTCATCAACTCCGGAACCAAAATGGACAGATCTGACTAAACATGCAATTACTTATTCTGAATGCGCAGAATCTAAATAAGACAATTTTCCAAAGATTCAGTTAAATCTAAAGAGTTAAAGCCGATAGTTATTATACTATCGGCTTTTTTTATGATTACCCCTAAAAGTTTAGAACTATTAAAATAAGACATATTTTAAGCTGAAATGCATTTTTTTGTAGGAAACTACATTTGTTTTGTTTAGGTTTGTCTAAGAATTCTAAAAACAATATACCATTCCTGAAAATATTGTAAAATTTATTTTATTCAATTTTGGTGCTTTAGCACTTCTTCACAAAACTATAGATTTCCAAATTGAAGATAGTTGTTCTTTTTTAAGTAACAACTACTGAAAATATCTTCCTTATATTCATTTTTAACTATTTTGAATTAGTACCCTGTTTAGTCTAAAATGGTAAGGGATTAAAAAGCCGTCTAAAATTTGTTTAGATGGTTTTTTTTCAACTTTTAAGTTTTGGCAATTTGCCTCTTGAAAAATTATGGTAATGTTAAACGATTTTTCGTTTTTCTTACTTTTTCTTCTCATTTTAACTTTTTTGTAAGTTATTTATTTCTTTTTTATCATTCTGTTTTAATTTTTGTAGTATAAGTATTTCAATTAATAATGTTAAATTGTGTAAAAATCTTGTTAAAATTGTTTTAAATTTTTAAGTTCGCCCTTAATAACTCAAAACAAAAAAATAATGAAACAAAACTTAAAAAGATTAGTCGTGCTTTTTTTTGTTTTTGCAATGCAGTTTGCATTTGCTCAGCAAAGAAAAATTACAGGAACGGTCTCAGACAATTCAGGAATGCCTTTACCAGGTGTTACTGTTTTGGTCAAGGGAACAAAATCAGGTGCTCAAACTGATTTCGATGGGAAGTATACTATTAGCGCTGCCTCCAATCAGACTTTAGTATTCAGTTATATTGGGATGAAGACTCAGGAAATAGTAGCAAGTTCTTCAACTATTAATGTAAGAATGACTGATGCAGGAGCGCAGGAACTTGATGTTGTTGTTGTCACTGCATTAGGAATTAAAAAAGAGAAAAAAGCATTAGGATATGCAACTCAAGAAATTAAAGCCGATGAATTAACAAAAGGAAACAATAACAGTTTAGCAGGAGCCTTGCAAGGAAAATTAGCTGGGGTACAAATTACACCTTCTAGTGGTGCACCCGGAGCTTCTTCCCGAATTGTTATTCGTGGAGCTCGTTCATTTACAGGAGATAATACACCTTTATACGTCATTGATGGTATGCCAGTAGCTTCAACAGCTGATATTAGTACTGGAAGCAGTGTGTCAGGGGCGGATAGTTCAAACAGGGCTGCAGATATTGATCCAGAGGATATTGAATCTATCAATATTTTAAAAGGACAAGCTGCATCAGCACTTTACGGACTTAGAGCTACAAACGGAGTAGTTGTAATTACAACAAAAAGTGGGAAAGGTGCTTCTAAAAACGGAAAACCTATCATAAATTTTTCTAGTTCAATGTCTGCTGAAAATGTATCAAGAAAGATTGATTTTCAAGATCAATATGCACAAGGAACAAATGGTGTATATGGTCCAACAAATTCATTGTCTTGGGGACCAAAAATTTCTGAGTTGCCAAATGATAAAGCATATGGCGGTAATGTTGCTAATGTATTGAATGGTGGAGATGTAACAGCTCATGCAGGCAAATATTATGTACCACAAAGAGCAACAGCAGGTCTAGATCCGTGGGTAACACCAAGAGTATATGATAATTTTGGTGCTTATTTTAAAACTGGAACTACTATAAATAACTCTTTTAGCTTGACACAAGCAACAGATAAATCTAATTATGCTTTTAGTTTGGGTTCAACTAACCAAGATGGTTTTGTACCTGCTACTGGTTATACACGTTATAATGCAAGAGCAGCCTTTAGCACGAAATTATCAGACACATGGAAAACAGGATTTGTTGGAAACTATGTTACCAGTAAAACTGAAAAAGCTACTGGTGCAAATGATTCATCTGTTGCAGGTGCATTTGCAAGTCCAATAAGTTATGATATGAAAGGAAACGGATACGAAAGCCCAGGAGACCCATACAAACAAATTTATTACAGAACAACTGGATTCAATAACCCATATTGGGCAGCGGCTCACAATATACATGACGAACAAACGGATCGTTTTTACGGAAACAGTTATGTTGAATTTACACCAAATATCTCAGTGAACGGCAAACACAAACTGTCATTCCGTTACCAGCTTGGTGCTGATGCTTACACCACTAATTATAGAGATATAGATGAATATGGGAATAAGCAGACTACAGCAGGTTATTTAGATCTTTATGGAATTACATCCAGAACAATAAATTCATTATTCACAGCAAATTATGAATATAAGATTTCAGACGATTTAAATTTAGCTGCTTTGGTAGGTAATGAAATCAATGACAGATACGAAAAGAGCTACGAAATGGAAGGATATGATCTTAATTTTGGCGGCTGGCCTAATTTAGCTAATACGCAACAAAATGTTGCCGTAGATAACATTGATAAAAACAGAACCGTTGGTTTGTTTGGAAATTTGAATCTTTCATACAAAAACTTTATTTATTTAGGTGCTACTTTAAGAAAGGATGTTGTATCATCCATGCCACGAAATAATCGTTCATTTGTATACCCTTCAGTATCATTAGGGGTTGTATTAACCGAATTGGAAGGCCTAAAAGGAAACTCGATATTATCTTTTGCTAAACTAAGAGCATCTTGGGCTGAAGTAGGTCAGCCAGCAGTTTATAAGCAAAATTACTATTCAACACCAGTTTATGGAGGAGGATTTTGGGGAAGTGCACCTATAACTTACCCTCTTACTGGTATAAATTCATATACGCCTTATGGAGTAATGTATGATCCCAACTTAAGACCTCAAAATACAAGATCTTATGAAGTAGGCGGTGAATTTCGATTTTTTAATGATCGTGTAAGTATCGATTATACATACGCTAGACAAAATATAATTGACCAGATTTTTAGTGTGCCTTTGGCAGGTTCAACAGGGGCTTCAAGCTTAGTAATGAATGGAGGAAAAGTTCATACAAACAGTCATGAATTAGTAGTTAGTGTTTCTCCAGTTAGATCTAAAGATTTTGATTGGACAATATCAGCAAACTTTACCAAAATAGACAATTATGTGGATGAATTAAAAGAAGGGGTGCAAAATATTTTCTTAGGAGGATTTGTAACACCACAAATTAGGGCTAGTATAGGAGAGCGTTATCCTGTTGTATACGGATCGGCTTTTGCAAGAGATGATAAAGGAAATATTTTGGTTGACGATAATGGAAAGGCTATCACTGGAGAAACTAAATCACTTGGAGAGGTAGCTCCAAAATTCAATTTGGGAGGGACAACCTCTTTCAGATACAAAAAAATAACTCTTGCTGCCACTTTTGATTGGAAAAATGGAGGCGTAATGTATAGCGGTACAAATTCATTGTTAGATCTTTACGGATTAAGTACTAAAACACTAAACCGTGAAGAACTAGTGGTTCAGGAAGGTGTTACTAAAAATGGACAACCCAATACAAAAGCTATTACGAAAGAAGCCATGTATAGTGTAAATTCGAACATTGCAGAAACAGCAATATATGATGCTTCTTTCGTAAAACTAAGAGAATTATCTTTAGGGTATACGCTTCCAAAATTTTCAACAAGCCTAGATTTACGTGTTTCTGCATTCGCAAGAAATGTCTTATTGTGGGCAAAAATGCCAAATCTAGATCCGGAAGCATCACAAGGAAATAATAACATGGCTGGTGGTTTTGAAAGATTATCTGTTCCGCAAACTACAAGTATTGGAGTTGGATTGAATCTAACAATTAATTAATATAATTCAAAAAATCATGAAAAAATATAAAGTCATATTACTTTTAGTGATGGCGTCAATTTCTCTAAATTCTTGTTCTGAAGATAAAATGGACGACATTAACAAAAACGTAAATAAACCAGTAAATGTGGCTACTCGTTTTGCCATTACTGATGCAATGACAAGTACAGCATTTAGCAATACTGGTTCAGATTTAGCTTTTTATGCTGGTATTTATGTCGAATTAAGCGCTGGAGGTTCTGGTCAAATGTATAATGCTGAGACAAGAAATGGAGAACCTCAAAGTGCAACGACTTATAATAATTCTTGGGTCAATCAATACTCAACCATGTACAATTTAAAGACTATTATTGACAAATGTACAACTGGTACAGAAAAAGGAAACTATACTACATTAGGAATTGCACAAATTCTATATGCTTATAATTTAGCTTTGCTCACAGATGTGTATGGAGATGTTCCTTTCTCTGAGGCTTTTCAGCCAGGAGTGTATTACACACCTAAACTGGATCGTCAGGAAGACCTGTACAAAACAATTTTTGCAACGCTACAAGATGCTATTGTTAATTTGGAAAAAACATCAACTTATCCAACTTTAGGAACTCAGGATTTAATATATGGTGGCAGTAATGCTAAGTGGATAAAAGCAGCTAATGGATTATTGGCTCGTTATACACTAAGGCTTTCTTTTAAATCTCCTGATTATGATAAGGTTTTAAATTATGTAAGTAAATCGTTTACAAGTAAAAGTGAAGAATTTAAAATGGTAAACAGTGGTATTCCAAATCCTTTTTATCAATTAAAAATTGCCAGAGGATATTTATTTTCTAGTAAAAGTTTATCAGACAAGTTAAATGCTAGAGCAAATGATCCACGTGCTACTGGTTATTTTCAAAAAATTAGTAAAGCAAGCGGAGCTCCATTGACATATGAGTTTTATGAAAATGGTGTTAGCCCACAAAGTCAAAATTATTCGTATTCAGCTTTACTAAACAAAAGTAATCCCATATATATGTTAAGCTATCATGAGTTGTTGTTTATCAAAGCAGAAGCAGAAGCAAGAAAATCAGCAAGTGTTACAAGTACTGCTAGTTTAACAGCAGCTGTGGCGGCAGCTTTTAACAAAGCTCAATCTATTAATTTTTCAACTACAGATGCAGCCAGCTATGTTGCAGGTTTAAATATTACAACTAATGCTGGTCTATTAAAAGAAATAGCGGTGCAAAAATATTTTTCATTCTATGAAGAAGAAGCTGTTGAGGCTTATAATGACTATAGACGTTTATTAGCAATGTATGGATCAGCAGCTGCACATCCAATTCAATTGGCAAACCCACTTAACACAACTAAGTTTCCACTTAGATTTTCTTATGGAAATTCAGATGTATCTGCTAACAAAAATGTGCAAGCAGCTTTTGGAGATGGTACTTATGTTTATAAAGAAAACGTTTGGTGGGCTGGAGGTACCAGATAATAGTATCCTTCTAAATCTTTAATAAATCAAAAAAAGCCGGAAGTTTCTAAAAACTTCCGGCCTTTTTATAACAACTAATTCTAATTACTTAACAAATTTGTCAATGATTTTATCCGTTTCTGCTTTTGCAGTATCTGGTTTTAAATCAAATAATAAAGAGTAAAGTGCTTTTCTGTCCACTTTAGCCTCTAAGTTTAAGTCCTTATGTCTGTCGAAAAGAGTTTGCCATTTATCACGAACGTTTTTCCAAAGAGCATTATTTGCTGCCCACCATTTTTGTCCAGCAATACATTTAGAATCATCTACTTTAGTGTAAACGTCAAATCCTTTTTCCTGTGCTAACAAAACATCTTTTCCGGCATCGTCACGAACCAATTTGTCGTTATCTTGCTCATGATTCCATCCTGTAGCTGTGATTTCGTGAATGTTTCTTCTTTTTAAAACGTTGTAATCGTTACGTTTTGTTTGTTCTCTTCTAGGAAGTGGAGCATCAGCAACGTTTGCCCAGTAATCTTGACCATCAACATGTACCCATGTTGAAGAACCTTCATATCTTGGACTATCATCTACCTGATATACTTTTTGAGTCCACTGTCCTTTAACCGCTTTTTTATCTAATTTTTTATATTTCCAGGAATTTCCTTTATCAAAAGTATATAAGTCTGTGTTTTCGTATAGCCAGTCTTGTCTCCAGTGTTTGATAATCATATCAGGACTTACAATAAGTAAATGCTGCATTACAATTTTGTTTGGAGTGTCTTCTAGCAATTGTACCCATTCTAAAGCCGATTCATGTTTTGTCTCAGACGGTTTGTAAGTAAGAGAGTCTTTTGGGTAGGAGAATGTTTCAGTGAAATTAAACTTCACTTCATAACAACCGCACATTGATTTAATAGACTTAATATCTTGTTGTTTTTTGTCCTGACTAAAACCAAGACTACATGTTAAAGCCACAGCGGCTGACATTAAAAGACTTTTCGAAATCATAACTTATTGTTTTGTTTTTAAATTTTTTGCAAATATATAAATTTTATTTAGAATAGTTAAAAATAGTTATATATTTGCGTCTATTATTAAGACTCAATAAAAATAATGAAAATTAGAATTACTCTTTTTATAATTTTACTTTATTCTCAAGTTTCTGTTGCACAAGAGGTTAAAAAAGATAGTGTGTCAACAAATGAATTGTCGGAAGTTAAAGTGACAACAGCAACAAGAACAGAAAGAGTACTTTCTTCATTGCCTTTACCAATGACAATTATTACATCAGAAGCAATTATAAAATCTGGTGTTACAAGATTAAATGAAATTTTAAGTGAACAAACTGGTATTATTTTAGTTCCAGATGAAAGCGGTTTTGAGGGAATTCAAATGCAGGGTTTAGATGCAGCTTACACAATGATCTTAATTGATGGTGTACCACTTGTTGGAAGAAGCGCTGGAGTTTTAGACTTATCAAGAGTTTCGGTTGGAAATATTGAAAGAATCGAAATTGTAAAAGGAGCTTCATCTGCTTTGTATGGTTCTGAGGCAATGGGAGGTGTAATCAATGTAATTACTAAAAAACCGAAGAAAGATATGTTCTCAGGTAGTCTTTCGTATAGATATGCAACATTTAATACTAATGATGCCAATACAAATCTTCTTTGGAAGAAAAAGAAATTTTCGGCAAATCTTTTTGCCAATTTTTATTCTACAGATGGCTATGATTTAGATAAAAGTACGCCTTTGAAAAACGTTGAGCCTTTCTACAATTTTACAATTCAGCCTAAAATATATTACGATTTCTCAGAAAATTTGAAATTAATTGTAAGCAACCGTTTTTATGATATGAAAATGGATAATGTAGCTATAATTAATTCTGAAAATTATAAAGGAGATGCGAAAGAAAAAGAATGGAATTCGCAGGTTAAATTAGAACATAAATGGAGTCCTAAACTCTATTCTGAGTATGAATTCTATACTACAAATTATAAAAATGATTCGTTTTTAAACGATGAAAACAATGTGACTTACGAAAGTGCTTATTACAATCAATGGTTGATTCGTCCAGAGTTTAGAACAACACTTTCCATAAAAAACGATAAATTAACAGGTGGGCTTGGATTAAATTATGAGACATTAGACAGAACTTATTTTGATAAAAAAGTAGAGTTTAATTCGCAATACTTCTTCTTACAATACGATTGTAATCCAACAGAAAAATGGAATATAATTGCTGGATTTAGGTATGATAATCATAGCGTATATGCTTCACAGTTTAGTCCAAAACTTGCAGCAAATTATAAAATCAACGAAAATTTATCGTTAAAAACTTCAGTTGGTTATGGTTATAAAGCACCGGATTTCCGCCAATTATACTTTGATTTTACAAATCCTTCAGTTGGATACTCTGTTTTGGGGTATAATGTTGCCGAAGCACGATTGAATCAGCTTGACGAACAAGGACAGATTTTAAGCAGAGTTGAAGGAATAAACTTCAACAGTCCATTAGAAGCAGAAAGTTCGATAAACTTCAATTTTGGTACTTTTTATAAAAAAAATAAACTAAGAATAGATGTTAATGCTTTTTATAATTCAATAGAAAATTTAATTGACACTCGTGTTGTAGCTCAAAAGACAAATGGTCAGAATGTTTTCAGTTACTTTAATATAAGTCAGATTTTTACTTATGGTTTGGAATTTAATTCAACATATGACTTTAATAAACAGTTATCGTTGTCATTTGGATATCAATATTTAACCGCAAAAGACAAATCTGTCGTAGACAATTTCGAAGATTATCAATACATCCGTAACTCGGATTTACAGACTATTCAAATTAAAAAATCGGATTATTTCGGATTGTATAACAGATCCAAACATACAGCAAATGTAAAAGTTGCGTATTCTATTCCGAAAATTAAAACAGATATCAACTTACGAGTTTTTTACAGAAGTAAATATGGAATGTTTGACACTAACGGAAATCAGATTTTGGATAAATACGACAGATTCGTTAGTGATTACTTCATAGCCAACTTATCAGTTTCAAAATATATCGGAGAAAAATTTATGCTTCAGGCAGGAGCTAATAATTTGCTCGATTTTACAGATCCTGGTCAAATTACTAATCTGGCAGGAAGGCAACTTTTTGCACGGGTTCAATATAATTTTTAATCAACATTTATTTAACACTTTTACAAAATGAAAACAAAATTCTTAAAACTTTCACTATTAGCATTATTTATTTTTACAGCATCTTGCAGTAGCGATGATGATAAAAATGAAATTCCAGCAGTTGTAACTACAAAGGTTTCTAATCTTGAGGCTCCACAAACAGGAGGACAAGGTCAGCCGGTAGGAGGTCAATTTACAAAATTTAGTTTTTCTCAAAACAAAGTAGTAACGGATAATAATTGGGACATCGCTTTCCGTGGAACTACAATTATTGTTAATGGAGGTGCAAAAATAGGTATTACTGATGAACCAGAAAGAACAGGAACAGGAGCGGTTAGTATTGTTTCTGGTACATTTGCAAGTGTAACGACTTTCCCAGCAGCTGCAACTTTTGCGCAGGATGGTAACGCGACTTATGCATTTCCAACGTCAGGTGCGAATGCTTGGTACGATTATGATTCTACAACTCATATTATTTCTGCAAAAGCTGGAAAAGTATTTGTTGTAAAAACACATGATGGTAAATACGCAAAAGTAGAGTTATTAAGTTATTATAAAGATGCACCAGCTGCACCAACTGCTACTTCTGTTTCTAGATTTTATACTTTTAATTTCGCATACCAGGCTAACAGTACTACAACTTTCTAATAAGAAATTGATAGTCTGAATAATTTATTTTAAATAAAAACATCAATGATTTAGTTAATCATTAGCTTTGTTTTTTTTATTTTTTTTTGATAAGGAGGTTAGATTTTTTCTAACCTCTTTTTTTGTATTAGTTTCTTGTTAAAATGAATTAGAAATAAAATGTTATTCTATCTTTGCACAAATTTTTTCTGCAATAAGTTAACAATTATTTAATTGGTTTAATTTTTGAGTGCAGTCTGTTATACTTTTATAATTATTTAAGTGAATACAAAATCTTATTTTTTTCAGTCTTTTTCGATTGTTGCTTTGGCGCTGGTTGCTTTTATTGGATTCAAACAAATTCTTCCGGACAAAATATTCTCAGAAAGTAAGTTAGATTCTAAAAACGTATTAATAGATAGTCTGCTTTTAGAGTCTGTAGCTAAAGATTCGCTTGCCGCGGATGATGATAGTATTGACGAAAGCGAAAGAAAACTAAACAATCAGAAAATTGTTTTTGATGAAACAGAAGGAATCGAGTTTCCGGCCGAATCATTTGAAAACTATAAAGGATATCAATACCTGATTTCTTTCTATGAAAAATTGTACCAGTTAGAGAAAAATCCGCAGAACAAAGTCAGAATTGCTTACTATGGAGATTCTATGACCGATGGAGATTTAATCGTTCAGGATGTTCGTGCCAATTATCAGGAACGATTTGGTGGTAACGGAGTTGGATTTGTTTCAATTACTTCAGAATCTGCTGCATCGAGAGGTTCTGTAAAATCGACTTATTCGAAAAACTGGAAAACGCAATCATATTTAAATGTCAAAAAACCGGCAAGTCCTTTTGGAGTAAACGGACACGTATTTTTTGCAAATGATGCATCTAATAACACTTGGGTTCAGTACGAAGCCGGATTGAATAAAAATTGTACTACTTTAGATAATGCCACGTTGTTTTACGGACGTTCGTCTAAAACAGGAAAAGTAAATTTCATTATCGGAAAAGATACTTTAAAGAAAAGTCTTTCTCCAAACAGTTTAGTAAATACTTTAAAAGTGTCTTCGGGAAGTTTAAAAGCTTTCAAAGCTAATTTTGTGCATGCCGATTCTATTCCTATTTATGGATTTAATTTTGATAACGGGATAGGAGTTCACGTAGATAATTTTTCTCAAAGAGGAAATTCAGGACTTCCAATTTCAATGTTCAATGCCGATGTGATGCGAGCATTTAATAATAATCTGAAATACGATTTAATTATTCTGCACTACGGGACAAACGTTTTGAATTACGGAACAAAGAATTATTCCTGGTATGAAAAAGGAATGACGAAAACCGTAAACAAAATCAAAGAATCTTTCCCGGGAGTTTCCATATTAATTGTTTCTACAGCAGATAAATCAACTAAATACGATTTGGAAATGAAAACCGATTCAGCTGTTGTGCCATTAATGAAAGCGCAAAAACACTACGCTTTAGAAACAGAATCTGGATTTGTAAACTTATACACTTTAATGGGCGGTGACGGATCAATGATTAAATGGGTGGATGAAGCGCCGGCAAAGGCCAATAAAGATTACACACACTTTAATCAGCGTGGTGCAAAAGCTATTGGTAATTTGCTTTACGGACAATTGAATAAAGGATACGAAGAATATAAAGTGCTTAGAGCAAAACGAGATACAGAAGGAACTAAACCAAAACCAGTAAGAAGAGCCAGACCTGATTCCGTTTCAATAACAAAAGACAGCGTATGATGAATAAACTTATTGTGTTTTTTTGTTGCCTTTTCTTTACAATAAATGAAAAGCCTCCAAAAACTAATGTAGATCCAATACCAAAAAAAATGATTCAAAAAGTTGATACCGCACAGGCGGAAACTCCAATAGAGGGTCAAATTTATAATGCACAAGTATTAAAAAACTTTTTTGAAAAACTGGAACAAAATGAAAACCAGAAAAATCAAAAGATTAATATAGTTCACATTGGGGATTCACATATTCAGGGTGATTTAATGACTAATGAGATCCGAAAAAATTTGCAGCAAAGGTTTGGAAATGCCGGACGAGGATTAGTTTTTCCGTATCAATTGGCAAAAACAAATGGTTCTTACAACGAACGGTTCAAGTCAAATCGTGTTTGGGAAAGTTACAGAAATATTCTTCCATTTAGAAGTAGCCCTGTTGGCTTAAGCGGAATTGGTCTTTGGAGAGATTCCGGCGGATTTGTAATGGAAATGAATGTAAAAGATCCTTCGTATAAATTCAATACCATAAAAATTATAACGCCTCAAAATCAAAATATGTTTGATCTGGCCGTTTCGTCAAAGATCAATTCGATTCAGACAACAGAACGAAAAGTGATAACACACAAGATCAAAAAAGGAGAAGTTTTAGGGACGATTGCTGATAAATACAATGTTTCTGTTGCCGAAATAAAAAGAGAAAATCATCTAAAATCAAACAACATTCGTGCTGGGCGAACTTTAAGAATCTCAACAAATGAAACAAGGCCAAAGACTATTTCAATGTCAGAGTTTGTGCCTTTAACGATAGAATCAGATTCGTATTCGCATTATTACAATTCGGATAGTCCTTTGAGCAGAATTTTTCTGATTCCAAATAAAGAAGCTTCCAATTATGAACTGAACGGTTTAGTTTTAGAAAAAGATGCTTCGGGAATTATTTACAGCGGCATTGGAGTAAACGGCGCTAAATATTCAGATTATAATAAGTATCCGTTATTCTTTGAACAGCTAAAAGCTTTGCATCCGGATTTACTTGTTTTTTCACTTGGAACAAATGAAAGTTACGATCATCTTGAAGCCGGAAACTACATCAAAGAATTACAGGAATTTATAAGTAATGTAAGAACTCAAAAAATAGATTCGCCAATTATTGTGATGACACCACCGCCATCTTTACTGAGAAGAAAACCGAATAATTATATTAATGATTATACAAAATATATTATTGATGCTGCACAAAAAGACGGTTTCGCAGTTTGGGATTTATATGATGAATTCGGAGGTATGAGCGGAATCAAACAATTAAAGGCACAAGGATTAATAGGACCGGATTGGGTTCATTATTCAAAAAAAGGATATGAGAAACAAGGAAACTTGTTTACAAAGGCGTTTTTAAAAACATACGATAATTTTAAATTAAAGAATTAAGTTGACAACAATAGATAGCATTAATAATTGGTTCATTCAAAATTTTGGTGCAATTACGATGGAACAAGTTGAAAGCTGGTTTGTTTACAATCCGGACGAAAAACTTTTATTCAATACCGGTTTATTCTTAGGATTATTTCTGGTTTTCTATTTTGTGTATGGATTTTTACGCAAAACATTTTATTTAAGATTAACGTATGTTATTCTTTTCTCACTTTTCTTTTACTACAAATCAAGTGGTGTTTATTTTCTGTTATTGTTGCTTTCATCTGTTGTAGATTATGGCTTGAGTCAGATTATTTACAAAGAAAGCAGAGATGGTGTTAAGAAAGTGTATCTGGTAATTAGTGTTATTCTGAATCTGGCGCTTTTAGGCTATTTCAAATACATGAACTTTTTGATTGTTACTTATAATGACATGTTCCATGGTAATTTTGCCTTGCATAATGTATTTCTTCCTGTTGGAATTTCGTTTTATACTTTCCAGTCCATGAGTTATATCATTGAGATTTATCGAGAAGAAATAAAGCCAACCAAAAACTATATCGAGTATTTATTTTTTGTATCCTTTTTTCCGCAGTTAGTTGCCGGACCAATTGTGCGTGCGAAAGATTTTCTTCCGCAGATTTATCAAAAGCTAAATCTTACAAGACAAGATGTAAACAATGCTTTGTTTCTGATAATTGGAGGTTTGATTAAGAAAACAGTAATTTCGAATTACATTTCAGTAAACTTCGTAGATCGTGTTTTCGATACGCCAATGAGTTATACTTCCTTTGAAAACTTAATGGCATCTTACGGATATGCCATTCAGATTTACTGTGATTTCTCAGGATATTCAGATATGGCAATTGGTATTGCTTTATTGTTAGGATTCAAATTGCCGGCCAACTTTAGAACGCCTTATAAATCCACTTCGATTACCGATTTCTGGAGAAGATGGCACATTTCACTTTCTACGTGGTTAAAAGACTTTTTATACATTTCTATTGGAGGAAATCGTGAAGGATCTTTTGCCGGTTTTTTATTCCCAAGTTTATTCTTCTTTGGACTATTACTTTGGGGAATCTCGAATTATAACGAAAGTATTATTCCATTAATTATTGCCGGAAGCAGTATTTTGATTTTCTGTCTGTCATTTTTGCTTTCAGGCAAAATAAAACAAACACTGGTAACCAATTTTAATTTGTTTACCACAATGCTTTTAGGTGGTTTATGGCATGGAGCAGGAGCACAGTTTATTGTTTGGGGAGCTTTACACGGATTAGCATTAGCAGTTCATAAAATTTTTATGGAATTTTTTCCTTCCAAAAAAGACAAAAGCCCTAATTTCTTGTGGAGATTTTTCTCAATCATAATTACATTCCATTTTGTAGTTTTCTGCTGGATCTTTTTCCGAGCAAGAGATTTTGAAACAGCTATACAAGTAATTAATAATATCGGACAATTAACATTTGAACCTGAACTTTGGAAAACAATTGTTCTTGGATACAAAAATGTATTCGGATTGATGTTATTCGGTTATGTTTGGCATTTCTTACCGGAAACATTCACAAACGGAATGAAATCTGTTTTTGATAAAACACCAATTTTAGTAAAAGCAATCATTTTGGGTTTTGTTTACTGGATTGTTTACGCAACAGCAGTTGCCGGTTCACAGCCGTTTATTTATTTCCAGTTCTAAAAAGATATAGCTACGAAGGCACAAAGGCGCAAAGGTTTTATTCTTTGCGCCTTTTTTTATAGCCACAGATTAAAGGATTAAAAAAGTTTTTTTTTCACGCAGATTCTGCAGATTTTGGCAGATTTTTTTTTGATTTTAGATATTAATCTGTGAAAATCTGCTTAAATCTTTTTAAATCTGCGTGAAAAAACTTTGCCACCTTGCGAGCAAAATACAATCTGCAAAATCTGCGTAATCTGCGATAGGAAAATATTAGTTAAAGGAATTAGGGAAATTAGCGTAATTCGTGGCAAAAAACTTTGCGTCTTAGTGCCTTCGTGGCAAAAAAAAGCGTATAAATAAAAATTGCCTGAAATATCTAATTAGATTATCTTTGCACTTCAAATAAACAAAAAGATATGTTTGATAATTTAAGTGATAAGTTAGATAAAGCGTTCCATATATTAAAAGGGCACGGTAAAATTACAGAAGTAAACGTTGCCGATACCTTAAAAGAAGTTCGTCGTGCCTTACTTGATGCCGACGTTAACTTTAAAATTGCTAAAGATTTTACGGCAAGAGTAAAAGACAAAGCAATTGGACAGGACGTATTGACAACCTTACAGCCGGGACAATTATTAGTAAAACTGGTAAAAGATGAGTTGACAGAATTAATGGGTGGAGATGTAGCTGGTGTAAACTTATCAGGAAATCCAACTGTAATTTTGATGTCAGGACTTCAGGGTTCTGGTAAAACTACTTTCTCAGGGAAATTAGCAAATTTCTTAAAAACAAAGAAAAACAAGAAACCACTTCTTGTAGCTTGTGATATCTACCGTCCGGCGGCGATTAATCAGTTGCATGTTGTGGGAGATCAAATAGGTGTTGAGGTTTACTCAGAACCGGAAAACAAAAATCCTGTAGAAATTGCTCAAAATGCAATCAAACATGCTAAAGCAAACGGATTCAATGTTGTAATTGTCGATACAGCAGGTCGTTTGGCAGTAGATCAGGAAATGATGGACGAAATTGCTCGTGTACACAAAGCGATTCAGCCACAAGAAACATTGTTCGTTGTTGATTCTATGACAGGACAAGATGCTGTAAACACAGCAAAAGCGTTCAACGATATCTTGAATTTTGATGGGGTTATCTTAACGAAATTAGATGGTGATACTCGTGGTGGAGCGGCACTTTCAATCAAATCGATTGTAAACAAACCAATCAAATTTGTTGGTACTGGAGAAAAAATGGAAGCAATTGATGTTTTCTATCCGGAACGTATGGCAGAGCGTATCTTAGGAATGGGAGACGTTGTGTCTCTTGTTGAAAGAGCTCAGGAACAATTTGATGAAGAAGAAGCAAGAAAACTTCAAAAGAAAATTGCGAAAAACGAGTTTGGTTTTGATGACTTCTTAACGCAGATTCAGCAAGTAAAGAAAATGGGTAATATGAAAGACTTGGTTGGAATGATACCAGGAGCTTCAAAAGCCATGAAAGATGTTGAAATCGAAGATGACGCCTTCAAACATATAGAAGCGATTATTTATTCAATGACGCCGGCTGAAAGAAGCAAGCCAGCCATTATCGACGTAAAAAGAAAAGCCAGAATCGCAAAAGGTTCGGGAACTAAAGTCGAGCAGGTAAATCAGCTGATGAAACAGTTTGACCAAATGAGCAAGATGATGAAGATGATGCAAGGCCCAGGCGGAAAAAACCTAATGAAAATGATGGGAGGCATGAAAGGAATGCCAGGAGGAATGCCGAGATAATAAAATTAAAAGTTTCAAGTTTAAGGTTTCAAGTTAGAGACCGAAATTTGAAACTTTTTTAATTCAATAAATATTAAGTTTCGCAAGTAACGTGACCCGAGGCAAAAGGCCGACTTGGCGAAGCAAACATAAAACTTTAAACTTGAAACAAAACAATGCAACTACTAGACGGTAAAAAAACATCTAACGACATTAAAAACGAAATTGCAGATGAAGTTCAATCTATCAAAGCAGCCGGAGGAAAAGTGCCTCATTTAGCGGCAGTTTTGGTTGGAAATAACGGAGCAAGTTTAACTTACGTAGGAAGTAAAGTAAAATCTTGTCAGGAAATCGGATTTGATTCTACTTTAGTGAGTCTGCCGGAAACGATTACCGAAGACGAACTGCTTGCTAAGATTAAAGAATTAAATGAAGATGATAATCTGGACGGATATATCGTTCAGTTACCGTTGCCGAAACATATTGATGAACAGAAAATTTTATTAGCAATCGATCCAGACAAAGATGTTGACGGATTCCATCCAACTAACTTTGGTAGAATGGCGCTTGAAATGGAAAGTTTTATTCCGGCAACACCATTCGGAATTATGGAATTATTAGAGCGTTATAAAGTAGAAACTGCAGGAAAACATACTGTAGTAATTGGAAGAAGCCATATCGTAGGGCGTCCAATGAGTATCTTAATGAGCCGTAAAGGAAATCCCGGAGATTCTACAGTTACTTTGACACACAGCCGTACTAAAGACTTAGCAGAATTCACTAAAAATGCCGATATCATCATCACAGCTTTGGGAGTTCCGGAATTCTTAAAAGCTGATATGGTGAAAGAAGGAGTAACGGTTATCGACGTTGGAATTACACGTGTAGAAGATGCTTCTAACGCAAAAGGATATGTTATTAAAGGTGACGTTGATTTTGACGGAGTAAGCAAAAAAGCATCGTTCATTACGCCAGTTCCGGGTGGAGTAGGACCAATGACAATTGCAATGTTACTTAAAAATACACTTTTAGCAAGAAAAATGAGAAGCGCAAGAAATCAATAGTTTCTTCCTGAAAAATATTCAAAACCCGTTCAAACGAACGGGTTTTGTTGTTTTTAATATATAATTAATAGTTTAAAGTTTTGGTTCTTGAAAATAAAGGATACTTTTGCAGCACTTTAAAAAATAACACTTCTCCAAATGGACGATTATTATTATTCGTTAGTATTAAATTAAGCAGCTTTTGAACTTTCAAAATGCTGCGTTAAAACCCTGTATTTTGAAATGAAAGCCTTTTACACAAACAACAACGGATTGGTAGAAATCCAAAAATGGACTTCAAATTGCTGGATTCACATCGAATCTCCAACAGAATCAGATAAAAATTATTTACTGGAAGAACTTCAGGTTCCTGAAGCTTTTTATAATGATATTGAGGATATCGACGAAAGACCTCGTATCGAAATTGAAGACGGCTGGACGCTTATTATTATGCGAATTCCCGTTAAAAGCGGTGATGTCAAAATTCCTTTTCATACCGTTCCTCTCGGAATCATTTTTAAAAATGATATCTGTGTTACAATCAGTTTTTATAAAACAGAAATAATCAAAGATTTTGTCTCTTATTCGCAACGAAAAAATATCGAGATAGAAGACAATTTCAATTTGGTGCTAAGATTGCTTTTGTCATCAAGCGTTTGGTATTTGAAATATTTGAAACAAATCAACCATAAAATAAAACTCGCAGAAGATAATTTAGAAAAATCGATCAAAAATGAAGAATTACAAGCCCTGCTTCAGATAGAGAAATGCTTTGTATTCTTTATAACCTCTTTAAAAGCAAATGACGTTTTATTTCAAAGAATTAAAAATCTAAAAGCTCACAAAGCCACCTATGATCCCGAGTTATTAGAAGATGTTGAAATCGAATTAAATCAGGCACAAGATACAGCCAATATTTACAACAACATCTTAACCGGAATGATGGATGCCTATGCTTCTGTGATTTCCAATAATATGAATACGATCATGAAACAGATGACTTCTATTTCGATCATCCTAATGATTCCGACTTTAATCGCCAGTTTGTACGGAATGAACGTGCCAAACGGTCTGGAAGAAAGTAAATATGGAATCTGGATTTTGCTTCTAGTCTCTATAATTTTATCCACTTTCGGAGTGTTTTTATTTAAAAGGAGAAGATGGTTTTAATTTTAAAATCATAAAACAACAAAAGCCTGTTCATTACGAATGGGCTTTTTTGTTTCTGTTCAAATCGAATTTATCCGGATTTGTAAATTAATTGCCTTAGTTGATGCTTTCCCATGTTTTCATTAATCCGAAGATGGTAATAAAAATGTACAATTGATATTCGATATATTTTGTTTAATTTATTGATTGCTAGTTTTTTGATGTTTTAAATCGGGGCTTATTGGTAAAGAATTAACTATTATTTTGATTTTGTTGGTCTATTTTTAACATTTTCTTGCAGTTTATTCACTTCTCAAAAAGTAAGTTTGGTCTTAATAAAAAAAACTATTTATACCTATTAACTAAAAAAATCAATTTCTTATGATTGAAACTTTACCATCCGCAACATTTTTTATTTATTTTTCTCTTCTTTCTCCTAAAACTGTCGTAAAATAATATGAGAAAGGATTTAGGTTTTTTCGCGTTTTTTTTATGCTGTTTTTCTTCTATCGCACAAAAAAGTATTGTAATTAATGGTAAAATCGTTACCGAAAAATTAGCCCCAATTGAATCCGCAACTGTATATCTGATTCATCCAAAAGATTCTTCAGTTGTAGAGTATGCGCTTACTGACAAAAATGGTTTCTTCAAATTACAAATCAAACCAATTCCTCAAAATGTCATTTTAAAAATATCAGGACAAGGGTATCAGGATTTTTCTAAAAATTTTGAAAAGCTGACACAAAATACGGATTTGGGGATTTTAAAACTTTTAGAGTACGAAAATAAATTGCTTGAAGTAGTTATAAAAAACGAAGCACCTCCGGTTCGGGCCAAGAAAGATACTCTGGAGTATAACGCTTCGTCGTTTAAAATACGCCCCGATGCCAACGTCGAAGCTTTGTTAAAACAATTACCGGGAGTTACCATTGATGCCGATAAGAAAATAATGGTGAATGGTAAAGAAGTGAACCAAATACTGGTTAATGGGAAGCCTTTTTTTGGCGAAGACGGAAAGGTTGCACTTCAAAATCTTCCGGCTGAGATCATTAAAAAAATACAGGTTTCAGATACCAAAACCAAAGAACAGGAATTTACTAAAGAGGCTTCTACTTCTAATAATTCTACTATCAATCTGACTATAGAAAAAGAAAAAGACAAAGGTTTTTTTGGGAAAATAATGGGCGGTTACGGAAGTTCTGAACGTTATGAGAGCAGTGCTTTGCTGAGTTATTTTAAAGAAAAAAGACGCATTAGTTTTCTGGCTTCTTCTAATAATATAAATGCAACAGGCTTTTCTATGGATGAAGTTTTTGATAATATGGGTGGCGGACGAAATTCTGGTTCCAGGGCGCCGGTAATTGGAAGAGGACCCGGAATAATTAAATCGAATTTAATTGGATTGAATTATGCCGACGAATGGTTTAAAGGAAGCAAGTTTAACGGGAATTATTATTTCAACAATTCAAATTCTGAGAATAATAACCGAACGACAGAACTTACTTTATTGCCAACGGGTTCTTTATTGTCAGAGTCGGTTTCTAAGTCAAATAACGATTCGAATAAACACAATGCCGATTTTAACTTAGAGTATGATATTACGCCGAAAACAAAAATTATGATTTCGCCAAAAGTTGAAATGGGAACCACTACGGCAACGAATAATTATTTTAGAAAAACTACAGATGAGAATGGACAATTGGTCAACACAACCGACTCTTATAATGTAAATGAAAGTGATAATTCTAATTTTAAAAATTACATTAATCTTTTTACCAAAGGAAAGAGAAAAGGCAGATTTTTTGCGGTTAATTTCTTTAATGAAAACTCAAAAAACGATGCCAGTTCGATTATAGAATCTTCTACAAAATATGCTCAGGGGAGCAATCCAGATGATATTAGAAATCAAAATGTAAAAACAAGTAATAAGAAAGATTATTACACAAGCTCTATCCGATATTCAGAACCCGTTACAGATTCTTTAAGTTTTAATTTTAGTTTAAAAACAGATTGGGAAAAAACGAGCGATGATAAAAAAACATTTGACCGTAATAACGCTGGAATGAATTTGATTGATTCCCTAAGTAATTATAATTTTTCTAATCGATTTCAGGTTAATCCCAAAGTAGGATTTAGTATTAATAAAAAGAAATTCTTTTTTAGTTTACACACCGGAACTTATTTCGTGAAAGCTCAAAATAATGCTCTTTATGAAAATGTTGCCACCAATTTGAACAAGAATTATGTTTTTCCAGATGGAACATTTAATTTGAATTATCGATTTAATAAATCAAAGGCAATCTATTTATTTTATGAGCGATGGTTTACTATTCCGAAAGATTTTCAGATTCTGCCGGTTAATAATTTGGATAATCCATTAGTGACAAGAATTGGAAATCCGGATTTGAAAGCTTCTACTTCCAATACTGTTTATTTTACTTTTTCGGATTATGATTATCAATCACATTCAGGTTTTTATCTATATGGAAACTTAGTTTTTAACAATAATCAGATTGTTTCGGCATCAAAATATAATTCGGCAGGTCAGCAAATCATAACGTATGATAATGTATCCGGAACCAGCAATAGTAGTTTAGGTTCAGAATGGAGTAAGTCGATAAAAAAGGATTCGAATACTTACGGTTTTCGTTTTGGAGGACGTGTTATGTATACTTTAGATAAAGGTTTTACAAATAGCGAATTATATACCGCAAAAATGTTAAGCCTTGTACCTTATCTGCAATTATCTTATGATTATGGCGAGTTTTTAAGTATAAAACCATCTTATGAATTTGCCTTTAATGATACACGATATAATAATAGCTCTATAAGTTCTGCATCAAACACAACACACAATTTTAAAGTAGAAATGACGAACTTTATCTGGAAGAAATGGGTTTTAGGAAATGATTTTGGATATACTTACAATTCTAATCTTTCAGGTCCCTATAAAAAAGACTTTTACTTATGGAATACCAGTTTGTCTTATAAATTTGCTGATGATAAATTTACGCTTAAAGCAAAGGTTTATGACTTGCTGGATCAAAATCAGAGTACTTCCAGAAGCATTACACCAACCTCTGTTGTAGATTCTGAAAACACGGTTCTGAAACGGTACATTATGTTTTCATTGCAGTATAAATTCCAAAATTTTGCTACAAAGAAAAAGAATTAAATTGCTTTAGATAAATCTTTAAATCACTTTGTAAACATTACTATTGTTTACAAAGTGATTTTTTTTGAAAAAAAATTAATGGAGCGTGTTGTCATTTCAAAATAAAACATAACTTTGTAACGCAAAGTACTTTAATTATGAATCAAAAACACCAAGAAGATTTAGCACATATTCGTTCCATGATGGAGCGTTCTTCCAGATTTATATCATTAAGCGGACTTTCAGGAGTTTTCGCGGGTCTTTCGGCTTTAATTGGTGGAATCTATGTTTACCAGCTTTTTAAAGCAAATGGAATAGATTATATCAGTGATGATAGCAGATCGTATTCTGTTAATCTGGTGTCGGAATTATTTTGGATTGGGATTATAATTATGGCATGCGCATTTGTTTTCGGAATCTTTTTCACTGTTAGAAAAAGCCGAAAATACAACTTGCCAATCTGGACATCGGCTACAAAAAAGATGTTATTCAACTTGTCTGTTCCGCTATTTGCCGGAGGAGTTTTTTGCCTGGCTTTAATGTATCACGGATATTTTGGACTGGTTGCGCCATCGACTTTGCTTTTTTATGGTTTAGCACTTATTAATGCAGAAAAATATACTTTTTCGGATGTAAAATATTTAGGTTTCTGCGAACTTTGTTTAGGATTAATTGCTCTTTTCTATATTGGATATGGATTATTGTTCTGGATTCTTGGATTCGGAATTCTTCATATCTTATATGGATTAGTAATGTTCAAAAAATACAAATAATTGAATGGGAATTATTGATAAGCTAAATAAAGATTTCGAAAGCCGTGTCAGATTGGGTATTATGTCCGTTCTAATGGTTAACGACTGGGTAGATTTTACCGAGATGAAAACGCTTTTGGATATCACCGACGGGAATTTAGCAAGTCATTCTTCTGCATTGGAGAAATCTGAATACATCGAAGTAAAAAAGGAATTTGTAGGCAAAAAGCCAAAAACATCTTATCAGGTAACACCGCTTGGACGCGCGGCGTTTAAAGAACACCTTTCATATCTCGAAAAATTAATGAAATCTTAGAAACTAAAATTTTTTATTCAAAAACTTTGAATTACAAAGTACTTTTAAAAACTAAAATCATGAAAAAACATCAAATTATTTTAGCGTGTACAGCAGTTTTTGCACTGCTTTTTTACAATCAGGAGCCTGGAATCAATATTTCTATTTTTGGAGTGGTACTGACTTTATTAGTTAGTTATTTCTTTCAGGAAAAGCTAGTTGACAGATCCCATCTGGTTTTGGTTATGACTTCTATTTTGTCTTGTTTTGCTTTTGCGTGGTATGGAGATGCTGCATCTTTTTTTGCTTTAGCATTATCAATTTTGTTTTTACAGTTTAAAACACAGGAGGGGGAACTCAAAATTATACAAATCTTTCCTTTGATATTCTTAAACGGAATAACAACATTGGGACGCGTTTTTATTTTTAGTCAATGGCTTCCTGAACGAAAAATTCACAACGATTTTGCGAAGAAACTTGTAGCGTTTGTTGTAATTCCGATGATATTTTTAGGATTGTTTTTTATCGTTTATTCTTTTGGAAGTAATCATTTCTCTTCATTGTTTACAGATTACACTTTAGATATTGATGTTTTTCAGTTAGTACTGATCAGCATACTTGGATTTTATATTTCTTTCAGTTTTTGGAATTACTGGGTTCCTGATGCTTGTTATGAATTCAATCCAAAATTAAACAATGAATTCAATACTATTTCTGAGGTAAAAAATCAAAGTACTTTTTCATTTCTTGATTTGGACTTTGAAAGAAAGAGTGGGGAAATTACATTGTTTTTATTAAATCTTATGCTGCTGGTTTTTATTACAACTTATAATTATGAGCAGTTTTTTGAAGTGGTAGAAAAATCAAATCTTAGTGCAGATACACATGAACGTGTAAATGCTGTAATTTTTTCGATCTTAATGGCTGTAGGTGTAATTCTGTTTTATTTCAAAGGAGGATTTAACTTTGACGAAAAGGCTAAAACATTAAAAAACTTAGCTAAAATCTGGCTTACATTAAATGTTATTTTGATTATAAGTGCCATGATTAAAAATACCGAATATGTATCTTTTTATGGCCTGACTTATAAACGTCTTGGAGTTTATGCATTTTTAATTCTGTCTATTATCGGATTGGTGATTTCATTTCAGAAAATCAGAAAACAGAAGACCAACGCCTATCTTTTCAATCAGATGGTATGGTATTTCTATGGAACAGTTCTTCTTTGCAGCTATGTGAATTGGGGGAATTTAGTAACCACTTATAATATTTCTGTAAACAAGGGAGTAGAGCCGGTTTTCTTAAGCGGACTAAATTTTAATGACGAGGCCAGAAGAGAATATCTTCAAAAGAATAATTTGAATGGTAAATACGCAGAGGCTGTGAGAGAAGAATTGATTACAAATTATCAAAATGCCGGATTCTTATCTAAAGCCTTATACTATGATTTTCTGCAGGTTAAAAATTAACATTAAATTTGATTAATCTTCTAAATTGCTTTATAAATTTGCAGGATAAATATTACAATTATAAATCATGCGTAGTTTTTGGATAATTTTAATTTTGTTGAATAGTGTTTTGTTACAAGCACAAAAAACAGTTGATAATCAGTTTGATAAAGATTTGATTTTGTATTTGCCCTTAAATGGGAATATAGAGGATGCAAGTTCTTTAAAAAATAGTTCTTACTCTCATTCTATTCAGCCGGTAAAAGACAGAAGTCAGAATACTAATGGAGCATTTTATTTTGGAAATGGTGGTTCTATCAGTATTGATAATGTATCCAATTTTAATGGATTAACTGCTTTTACAATCACTGGCTGGATTTATCTTGATAAGTATACTGAACATAATACAATTATTTCTAAAGTAGACCCGGGAAGAGACTTTAATTTACAGGTTCAGAAAGACGGAACACTTAATTTTCATACCTATAAAAATGGTTATATCCACTTTAATTCTCAGGAAAAGATTCCGTTAAATCAATGGGTTCAGGTAACTTTTATTTATACTGGCAAAATATTTCAGATGTACATAAACGGAGAACAAAAAAAGTTCACGATTAATTTTGAAGGTGCAATTCTTCCCATGGAAGAGCTTAAATTTAATTTTTCATGGACTGGAGAGAAGCTGACTATAGGAGATTTGTATCCTTACGGTTATGAGAATCTTAGTGGAGCTATTGATGATCTTAGGGTTTATAAAAGAGTATTGTCTTTTAGTGAAATCAAAAAGATGTATGTCGCAAAAAATAATGATCAGGGAGTAACATATCCTCTAGGTGATTTTAATAACTCAGGACAATATAAACACGTTATTGATAATGATACGTTTCAAATTGGAGTTCCTGCAGATCAGAAAGAAATAATTGATCCGCCTTTGCAGGAAATCAAGCTTGAAAAATAAAAAAAGGAGGCTTATTGGCCTCCTCTCTTTTTAAATCTGGGATCGTTTTTAGAAATATAAGTAGTTCTTCTGCTTGAATTTGGATTTGAACTTCTGTTTGGAGTTTCAACTTTCGGCAGACTTGCCTCTTCTGTTTTGCTCGAAGGCTCAATCAGCTGGTTTAATTCTTTAATTTCATCATCGGTTAGATCACGATAACGCCCAACGGGAACATCCAAAGAAATATTAATAATCCGGATACGTTTTAGCGCTGTAACTTCATACCCTAAATATTCGGACATTCTTCTAATTTGACGGTTTAATCCCTGCGTTAGAATAATCTTGAACGTATATTTACTGATTTGTTCGACTTTACATTTTTTGGTAACGGTATCCAAAATCGGAACACCATTTCCCATTCTTTGTATAAAACGTTCCGTGATAGGTTTGTTTACAGTAACGGTATATTCTTTTTCGTGGTTATTTCTTGCGCGAAGAATCTTGTTTACGATGTCTCCGTCATTAGTCATAAAAATTAATCCTTCACTGGCTTTATCCAGTCTTCCAATAGGGAAAATTCGTTTCGGATAATTAATATAATCTACAATATTGTTTTTGACTTCAAGATTAGTCGTACATTCAATTCCGACAGGTTTGTTGAATGCCAGATAAATCATTTTTTCGTTTTTTTCAACGATTAATTTTCCGTCTATGCGTACTTCATCATTTGAGGAAACTTTGGTTCCCATTTCAGCGACAGCACCATTTAAAGTTACGCGACCTTCTTCGATTAATTTATCGGCTTCACGGCGAGAACAATAACCGGTTTCTCCAATAAATTTATTAAGACGTTTTAAATTTTCTTCCATACTGCAAAAGTAGGCAAAAAATTGATTTTAGGTTTCAGATTTCAGATTTTAGATTTTTTTGAAATACTGATAGAAACCTTTGTCACTTTGGATCTCTGTACCTTTGCAACTTTTTTAAGAATGAAATTGAGAGCTGTCTTCTGGAGTTTCTTTTCTTTCAGACATGCCATAATCACGAACGACAGTTGCAATCCTTAAATGATAATCTTTAAAAATCCCGTTTCTTCCTTTTGCTTGTGCATGTCGATGCATTTCAAGATTTCTCCATTGCTGAATGCTTTCTTCGTCTCTCCAAAAAGATAGAGACAATATTTTTCCGGGATCAGCAAGACTCTGAAATCTTTCAATGGAGATAAATCCATCTATGTAGTTTAATTCAGGACGAAGACTTGCTGCAATATCAAGGTATTCATCTTTTTTTCCTTCGTTTGGGATAACTTCAAAAATTACAGCAATCATTTCAATTTTAGATTTTAGAATTCAGATTTTAGATTTTAGATTTTTGGAAAAAACTTTGTCCCTTTGAACCTTTGTTACTTTGTTCCTTCAAAAAGAAACTCAATCACTTTATCATACAAATCATCATCATGCATTCCATGACCTAGACCTGTTGTTTCAATAAACTGACTATTTTTCCAATTGCTGGCTAATTTTTTTCCTTCGGCGAAAGCCACAATATTATCTGAAGTATCATGAGCAATGAAACCGGGAATAGTAAATTGGGATGCAAATTTTTCCCCTGAAAAATCTTCCAGTTTAAAATTAAAACGATTTATAAATTTATTTTCTAAAAGAGGAAGCATTCTGTTATTTAGACTCAACATTGAAATGTAATTATCAATCAAAGTTTTTAAGTCAGACGGAGCACCAAGAATTACCATTTTGGCAATACTGGTATTCGGAAATAAATATTGATGATAAACGCAGGCTGCGCCGCCAATAGAATGTCCAATGATAATTTCAGGCTGATATTTTTCGACTGCTTTATTGATAAATTCGGCGTAAAGTGGCACATTAAATTCTTTTCCGCTGCTTTGTCCGTGGGCAGGCGCATCAAGAGCGATTATCGTGCTTCCGGATTTCTGAAGATGTGGTAATGTTTTTTTCCATCTCGACGAGTTACTTTCCCAGCCGTGAACCAAAAGGATTTTGGTTTCATTTCCTTTCCAGATATAAGTTTGAAAATGATGTTCGTTATGATGAAACGTTTCTGTTTCTGTATCCCTTAAGATTTTTGGGAGTTTTTCTTTTTTAAAGCGACCAACTCTGGGTTGGCTAAATAAAGCATAAGAAAGTTCCATGGCTCTTTGCGGACGCACATAACTCAAAAAATTAATGTAAGATCCAACGGATTTTAATGTGATGAAACGAATTCCTTTTTTAATTTTCAAAACTTAAATTTTTTCTAAAGGTAAAAAAAGGTCTGCCACGAATTACACAAATAACCACGAATTTTTTATTCTCACTATTACAGATAAAAAAATAATTAGTGATAATTAGTGGAATTAGTGGCAAAAAAAATATAAAAAAAAATCCCGATTTAAATCGGGATTTGATATTTAGAATTTTGCGAACAATTGTTCCATTTTTTCTTTTTCTTCTTCAGCTAACTGCGTATCAACTAAGATTCTTCCAGAGTGCTCATCAGTGATGATTTTCTTTCTTGACGCAATTTCAACCTGAGTTTGTGGTGGAATTGTAAAGAAAGATCCTGCAGAAGCTCCTCTTTCGATAGAAACTACTGCTAATCCGTTACGAACACTGCTTCTGATTCTGTTGTAAGCAGCTAATAATCTGTCTTCGATTTGCGCAGAAAATTCAGCAGATTTCTCAGTTAAGAAAGTTTCTTCTTTCTGAGTTTCAGCCATAATAGCATCCAGTTCAGATTTTTTATGTTTTAAATGAGAGCTTTTAGCATCAAGTTTTTCTTTTAAGTTAGAAATAACTTCTTTTTTGTGCTCGATAGAAGCTTTCATTTCTTTGATTTGCTTTTCAGCCAATTGAATTTCTAATTCCTGAAATTCAACTTCTTTTGTCAAAGAATTAAATTCTCTGTTGTTACGTACTGATTCTTGTTGTTTAGTGTACTTTTTAATAACCTCTTTATGCTCCTCAATAGCAATTTTCTTTGCTTTAATTTGCTCCTCAATCACTTCAAGTTCACCTTTCAGTTTCTCTGAACGAGTGCTCAAACCTGCAACTTCATCTTCTAAATCTTCAACCTCTAAAGGAAGTTCTCCTCTAACGTTTCTGATTTCGTCAATTCTAGAGTCAATAAGCTGTAAATCGTATATTGCTCTTAACTTGTCCTCAACACTTAATTCTTTCGTATTCGTCATATTTTATAAGTACTTAACTGGATTTGTATTTTCTTCCGATAAAATGATTGCAAAATTAAGAATTTTTTTTCGAAGATAATCAACAATATAATTTTTTGTATAGCGTTCACTCTCAAAATGACCAATATCGGCCAAAAGTAACTTGTTTTCAGCTTCATAAAACTGGTGATACTTCAAATCGGCGGTCAAAAAAGCATCGGCTCCAGCCTGAATTGCATTTTTTATGGCGAAACTTCCAGACCCTCCAAGCACGGCTACTTTTTTTATTTTTTTTCCTAAAAAAGCAGAATGACGAATTCCGTCAGCGATCATTTTATCTTTCACAAAATGAAGAAAATCATTTTCGTCCATTTCATTTTCAAATTCGCCAATCATTCCTAATCCAATATTCTGATGCTGATTCTGCAGATCGTAAATTTCATAAGCGACTTCTTCGTAGATATGATTGGCAAAAAGTGCTTTTAAAATACGGGATTGTAAATGTTTTTCAAAAACAACTTCGATTTTGATTTCTTCTCCTGTATGAAGCTTTCCTTTTTCACCAATAACAGGATTGCTGTCTTCATTTCCCTGAAAAGTAAAAAATCCCTGCGTATTAAAACTGCAGTTATCATAATTTCCAATTGTTCCGGCACCGGCTTCAAACAATGCATTTCGAACTTTGTCAGCATTATCCGGAACGGTAAAAGTGACTAGTTTTTGAATGAAATTATTTTTAGGAATTAATATTTTAGTATTTTTCAAACCTAAAGCATCGCAGAAAATTTTATTTACTCCAGCCGAATGATTGTCTAAAGCAGTGTGAACGGCATAGATGGCAATATCATTTTTAATGGCTTTTAAAACAGCTCGCTCTACATAATTTTTGCCTGTAATTTTTTTAATTCCAGAAAACAAAATAGGATGAAAGCAAACTACAAGATTGCAGTTTTTAGAGACGGCTTCGTTAATTACGTTTTCTAATGCATCATGGCAAACTAAAACGCCAGTGCAATCTGTTTCTGAATTTCCTACTAAAAGTCCAACATTGTCAAAATCTTCGGCATAAGCTAAAGGAGCCATTTCTTCGAGGACAGATATTATATTTTTGATTTTCATTTTTAATTTTGTTTCAAGTTTTACTTGTTTCAAGTTTCAAGTTTTAAAAAGGAGGTTTGAAAAGTAAAACAAATTAACGAATAAACAGTTCAATTTTAAAATCTATGGAAGGTTTTGCAAGAATTAGTAACATAGATAATACAATGTTACTGATGTTACTTTTCGTATATTTGTAATTCTAAATGAAAAGTCATGACTACAATAAAAATTAATGAACGTACTAAATCAGGGAAGGCATTTATGGCGATGTTTGAAGCTTTTTTTAAAGGTGTAGACGGAATAGAAGTAGTTGAAACCGATTCGAAAAAAACTGAAAAAGAAGAAAGCTTTTATTCTCCTGAATTTATTGAGAAAATTAAAAAAGCAGAAGCCAATATTAAAAAAGGAAAAACAACAAGATTAAATCCTGAGGATATATGGGGAAGTATTTTGTAGACTTTGAAGAAGTTGCCCGTAAGGATTTAAAAAATCACTATAAATCAGGAAATAAAGCTACTATAAAAAAGATTGAAAAAATGCTTTTAGAGCTAACCGAAGATCCCTTTTCTGGAGAAGGACAACCAGAAGAATTGAAATACAATTATAAAGGTTATTGGTCAAGAAAAATCAATAAAAAAGACAGGTTAATTTATAGAGTGGAAGAGGAAATAGTTACTGTTGTTATAGTTTCTGCAATGGGTCATTATTCAGATAAATAACTTTATGAACTTACTTCGAAAAATACTTTTCCCTTTCGCCGTTTTGTACGGATTTATCACTTCAGTTCGTAATTTTCTTTTTGATAAAGGAGTTTTAAAATCGACTTCATTTGATCTTCCTGTTATTGCTGTTGGAAATTTAAGTGTAGGCGGAACAGGAAAAACACCGCAAATTGAATATTTGATCCGATTATTATCTGATAAATATAAAGTAGCTACTTTGAGCCGTGGTTATAAAAGAAAATCTGAAGGTTTTGTTTTAGCAGATCAAACTTCAAATGCCGAAATTTTGGGAGATGAACCTTTTCAGTTTCATCAAAAATTTCCAAATGTAATGGTTGCAGTCGATGCCAATCGTACCAATGGAATTCAAGAATTACTTTCACAAAGTCAAAAACCGGAAATTATCTTGCTTGATGATGCTTATCAGCACCGTAAAGTAAAAGCTGGATTTTATATTTTGCTGACTTCTTACGATGATTTGTACGCAGATGATTTTATGCTTCCAACTGGAAATCTGCGAGAAAGCAGGAGCGGAGCAGAAAGAGCCAATATTGTTGTAGTGACCAAATGTCCTAAAGTTTTATCTGATGAAAAACAGACTGAAATTCGACTAAAGTTAAAATTGAGTTGTTCACAGCAAATCTTTTTCACTTTCATAGATTATGATGAAGTGATTTTTGGTACGTCCGAAAAAATTGCTGTCAGTGATATTAAATCAGAATCTAAAGTACTTTTGGCAGGAATTGCAAAACCAAAACCTTTCTTTGAATATTTAAAAAATGAAAATGATGAATGTCTGACTTTTCCGGACCATCATCATTTTTCGGGTGCCGATATAGAAACAATTCTGGCTAAAGCTAACGGAAGAAAAATAATTACAACTGAGAAAGATTATGTTCGTTTAAAAGATTCCAAATTGGTTTCACAATTGTATTATCTTCCAATAAAGAGTTCGTTCCTCAATCACCAGCAAAATTTTGACGCAACAATTTTGGAATATGTCAGGCTAAACTTAGGATCTTAGAGACTTAGAACCTTAGTAGCTTAGGCAAAAATTAATCAAAAAATTTAGCAATAGTAGTGTAGAATTCATCCGGAACAAATGGTTTGGTAATAACATCATCCATTCCAAAGGAAAGAAGCATGTCACGATTTTCGTCGAGCGAAATAGCAGTCAGTGCGATAATCGGAGTCGATTTATCAAATTCCCGAATTAATTTGGTCGCTGTTGTACCGTTAATGCCAGGAAGGTGAACATCCATCAAAACCATATCAAAACGTTTGACCTTTAAAAGCTCAACAGCATCTTCTCCGTTATCAATGATTTCACAACTAATGTCTTTGTTTTCAAGCATTTTTCGAGTTATCATTTGATTGATTTTATTGTCCTCAATCAATAAAATAGATTTGTTTTTCAATTGTGTGTCACTATATGGTTTTACTTCTTCAATTACTTCCAATGGTTCGTGGTTAATTTTAAAATTTAATTTGAAGGTAAAAGTAGAACCTTTACCCACTTCACTTTTAAGTTTTATTTCTCCTCCAAGGAGTTCGATTAGTTTTTTTACAATAGTAAGTCCAAGACCAGTTCCGCCGTATTTTCGGTTTACTTCAATAGATCCCTGTGAGAAACTTTCGAAAACAGTTTGAAGCTTATCCTCAGGAATTCCGATTCCTGTATCCACAATTTCAAAGTAAATTGTAGCAGTGTCCTCTTCTTGAGAATATAGTTTAGCAATAACGCTTACATGTCCGTTTTGGGTAAATTTTAAAGCGTTATTAATCAGGTTTAATATAATTTGCGACAGTTTTGTTGGATCCCCCATTAAACTATCCGGAATTGATTTGTCTACTTCTAAATTGAAATAGTTTTTATTAGCAGTAGCTAATTCTTTTAAGGAACTCTGAATGTTAAATAACAGTTCTTTCAAATTAAAGCTGATCGTTTCTACCTCAACTTTAGTTGAATCAATTTTGTTAATTTCCAAAATCTCATTAATAAAAGTAGTCAGGTAATTGCCTGAAAACTTTAACGATTCCAGATATTTTAATTGTTTTTTCTTTGGATTGTCTTCCAACAGAATATGTGTAATTCCGTTGATTGCATTCAGTGGTGTTCTTAATTCGTGGCTTACTGTCGATAAGAATTCAGATCTTGCTTTTGACGCTTTTTCGGCTTTGTTTTTAGCTAAAATCAGTTCTTTATTTTTTTCGCGAAGCAGTAAATTATTCTGATTTCTGATAATATTGTTTTTATATAAAGCCAAACTTAAAAGAGACAAAATCGAAATTAAAGCAATAGCAAGAATGCTGACTAACTTTGAATAGCGATAGGTTTTAAGCTGAATTTTTTCTTCACTTTCTCTTTTTATAGTATTATTTAAAGACTGATTTTTTTTGAATTTTTCGAATTCGTTTAAATCAACTTTAGCATTTTTTAGTTTTAAAAGATAATTTTCCAGTTGATAGTGCTCGTCTAAAAAAGAATAAGCCATATCATAATTTTTATTCTGTTTATAATACTGGCTTATAGCTAATACGATTTTAGATTTTTTTAAAAGATCATTGCTTTTTTCGTTGTAATCTAACGCTTTATCAAAATAAATCATAGCAGAATCGTTCCTTTTCAGCTGAGTTTCAATTAAGCCAAGCTGATAGTAAGAATCTACTTTTGTTTTTATAATCCCCGGATTATTTGGTTTTTTAGTTATATTCCTGAAAGTTTTTGCGGCCAGGACAAGATCATTGTTTCTCTTTTGTGCTAATGCTTTTTGATAATTCAATGCTTCAGCATGATCTGTTATATTAAGCTCTTTTAATAAATCCTGAGCTTTTGTATAATAGACATCAGCAGTTTTGTAGTCGCCTTTTGCTGTATTTGCTACTCCAACATAATATAGTGCTAAAGCTTTAATACAACTTGGTTTTAGTGTATCGTATATGGAAACGGTTTTGTGAAAGTTTTTTAAAGCATCTTCAAGTTTCCCCTGATTATAAAAAATTTTGCCAAGCTTTAGAGTTTGATTGGCTACATTTTCTTTTTGCCCGTGTACTTCGCAAAAATTAATGGATTTTTGAGTAAAAGCCGCCGCCTCATCATACTTTTTATTGTTAAGATTAGAGTTTGCCAGTTTGTTATAATACACAACGCTGTCTGTATTCTTTATGGTTTGAGAATACAAAGATGAAGTAAGAAAACAAACAACAATAAAAAGACAGTATTTCATGTATGGCAATGCTTTTACAATGAATCTTATTTTTTTCTTATGAGTAAAATTAAATCGATCAATCTTGATGAATAGCCAATCTCGTTATCATACCAGCCTACTACCTTTACCATTTTATCGATAACTGAAGTAAGCTGAGCGTCAAATAAACAAGAATGTGTATTGCCAATTACATCTACCGAGACAATTGGATCTTCGGTGTAATCTAATATTCCTTTTAAACTTGTTTTTGAGGCTTCTTTAAATGCTTTATTTATTTCTTCAATGCTTACGGCGCGTTTTACATTAAAAGTGATATCTGTTAATGAACCGTCAGGAACTGGAACTCTAATGCCGCAGCCTCCCATTTTGTTGTGCAATTTAGGAAAAATTTTTGTTAATGCCTTAGCTGCACCAGTAGTTGTTGGAACAATTGACTGACTTGCACCTCTCGCACGTCGTAAATCCTTATGTGGCTGGTCATGAAGACTTTGATCTGTTGTAAAAGAATGTATTGTTGTTATGTAAGCCTGCTCAATACCACATAACTCTTCGATGATTTTAATCATTGGAGCTGCGTTGTTTGTAGTACAGCTTGCATTAGAAACAATATTTTCGTGACCATCAAGAATAGTTTCGTTTACACCCAAAACTACCGTTTTTATAGTATCTACTTCAGAAGGAGCAGAAAGAATTACTTTTTTGGCACCTGCTTCGAGATGTCTGTTTAATTCTTCGTGTGTTTTATATTTTCCTGTTGATTCAATTACAATGTCAATCGAATGTGATTTCCAGTCTAAATTTGAAATGTTTTTTTCATGAAAAAAGAAAAAATGTCTGCCATCTACAATAATACTGTTCTCGTCATGACTTACGTCAAAAGGCAGAACACCATGAATACTGTCATATTTAATTAAATGTGACATCGTTTTGTTATCTGCAATATCATTTATAGCAACAACTTCAATTTCAGGGTGATTTAAAAGGAGACGAAATAAATTTCTTCCGATTCTTCCAAATCCGTTAATGGCAATTCTTGTTTTCAATTATATGGTTTATTCGTTTAATCGTTAAAATCGTTTATTTGTTTAGCCTCTTACGCCTCTGCGATTAAAAGGATTAAACAAATAAGCGTTAAACCTGAAATTTATAAAATATGTTTTTGTGCTTTGTAAGAAGAACGAACAAGCGGCCCGCTTTCAACGTGTCGGAAACCTAAATCAAGTCCGAATTGTTCATATCGGGCAAATTGTTCCGGTGTAATGAATTCTTTTACAGGAAGGTGTTTTTTACTAGGTTGTAAATATTGACCAATAGTAACTACATCTACATTAGCATTTCTTAAATCGGTCATAGTCTGGAAAACTTCTTCTTCAGTTTCTCCAAGACCTAGCATAATTCCGGATTTAGTTCTGTTGATGCCTTTTTCTTTTAAATAACGAAGTACTTCTAGGCTTCGGTCATATTTTGCCTGAATACGAACTTCACGAGTTAAACGTCTTACCGTTTCCATATTATGAGAAACCACTTCAGGATTTGCCTCTACGATACGATCTATGTTTCTCTCGATTCCCTGAAAATCAGGAATTAAAGTTTCAAGAGTTGTATTTGGGTTCATTCTGCGGATCGCTCTTACAGTTTCCATCCAGATAATAGAACCTCCGTCTTTTAAATCATCTCTGTCCACACTTGTAATTACCGCATGTTTGATATTCATAATTTTAATAGAACGTGCTACTTTTTCCGGCTCGTCCCAATCTACTGTTTCTGGTCTTCCGGTTTTTACGCCGCAGAATCCGCAGGAACGGGTACAAACGTTTCCTAAAATCATGAAAGTTGCGGTTCCTTCGCCCCAGCACTCTCCCATATTTGGGCAGCTTCCCGAAGTACAAATAGTATTTAAGCTGTATTTATCGACTAAGCCTCTAAGCTCAGTATATTTTTGTCCAATTGGCAGTTTTACTTTTAACCATTTAGGTTTTGCAGTAGTTATGTTTGCTTCGGATGTTTCCATATATCAATAATCAAAGCACAAAGATAAGGAATGTAGTTCATTTTGAGGACTAAATTTGCTTTTCGTTCACTTTTCCTATTTATACCTTAATCTATTACAAATTTGACTTTCAGGGATAACCGAAAATTCGTTCAAAATTAATTTTGTTGTGAATTTAATAGTTTTAAAATATGAAAAAAAGATTTATTGCCATTGGTGTGTTATTTATGACTTTTAGCTTTACTCAGATAAATGCGCAAATACTTTCAGATAAAGCGATGGGAGCTTTAGGAAAAGGAGTTTCCGGATTTACTTTTAGTGATGCTGATGCAGCAGCTTTAGCAAAACAAGCCATTGAAGAAATGGATGCCAATAATCCTGTAGCAGGACCTACAGATGGTTATGCTATTCGTCTGAATAGAGTTTTTGGAAAACATGCTTCAAGCGAGGGAGTTAATTTAAACTATAAGGTCTATTTAGTGAAAGATATAAATGCTTTTGCTTGTGCAGACGGTAGTGTTCGTGTCTTTGCCGGATTGATGGATATTATGGATGATAATCAATTGCTGGCTGTGATTGGACATGAAATTGGTCACGTGGTAAATCATGATTCCAGAGATGCTGTTAAAGCAGCTTATAAAAAAGAAGCACTTTTAGACGCCGCTTCATCGCAATCGGGCAAAATAGAAACGATTACAAAATCTCAATTAGGAGTTTTGGGAAGTGCAATGATTGACAGTAAACACAGTAGGAAACAAGAATCTCAGGCGGACTCATTTTCGTACGATTTTATGAAAAAAAATGGATATGATGTGAATGCAGTAGAATCGGCATTTAGAATTTTACAAAATTTAAGTCAGGGAGCCGAATCTTCTTTTATGACTAAAATGATGAGTTCGCATCCGGATTCTGGGAAAAGAGCTGACGATGCTAAAAAAAGAGCAACAAAAGATGGTTTGTATAAAGAATATGTACAACAGAAAATTGTAAATACTGCACCTGTTACTGCAACACCAAAAGCAGCCACAAAAACTACCGCAAAAAAGACAGCAGCAAAAAAGAAATAATTTTTTAATGCAATTTGAAAAGGCAGATTCTTTGAATCTGCTTTTTTTTGATTGCCAAACGATTTCTGATTCACATAAATTTTATATCTTTAATTGTTGAAAAAACAAGCTTTTTATGAAATGAAATAGCATTTTTGTTATTTACATTTGTTGTTAAATTGTAATTATAAAAAAACATGAAAAAGAAATTTATAATAGCGGGACTCTTATTTGCAGCATTTGGTGTAACTAAAATGACTGCACAGATTAATTTCGGTGATAAAGCAATAGGAGCAGTTCAAAAAGGAGTTACAGGTTTTACTTTTAGTAATGCCGACGCAGCTAAATTATCTAAAGAAGCTGTAGATAAATTAGATGCAGAACATGAAATTGCAGGGCCTACAGATGGTTATACTTTGAGATTGAACCGTGTTTTTGGTAAACATGCTTCAGGAGATGGATTTACTTTAAATTATAAAGTATATAAATTGAAAGAAGTAAATGCTTTTGCTACTGCAGACGGAAGTGTTCGTGTATATTCCGGATTAATGGATATCATGGATGATAACGAATTAATTGCTGTAATTGGACATGAAATTGGACACGTTGCCAATAATGATTCACGAGACGCCATAAGAGCGGCTTATCAAAAAGAAGCTTTGATGGATGGTGCGGCGTCACAATCTGCTACTCTTGCTACGGTTACTGATAGCCAGCTTGGAAAAATTGGAAGTGCTATTATTGATAGTAAATACAGCCGTAAACAAGAGTCGGAAGCCGATTTGTTTGCCTATAACTTCATGAAGAAAAACGGTTATAATGTAAATGCTGAAGAATCTGCTTTTAGAATTTTAGCTAAAATGAGTGAAGGATCTCAGGCGTCGTTTATTGATCAAATGATGAGTTCGCATCCGGATTCTCAGAAAAGAGCTGATGAAGCTAAGAAGAGAGCTGAAAAAGATGGTCTGTATAAACCGTATGTGCAACAAAAAATTGTAAATACTGCACCGGCTGCAACTACAACTAAAAAAGCGACGACAACTACAAAGAAAACAACTACAACAAAAAAGAAATAATTGTTGTTTTGAAAACTAAGAAAACCCGACAGAATAGAATTTTGTCGGGTTTGTTTTTTTATCCTAAAACGTGAAAAGCTAGAATCTTTTGTACTTCGTAAACATTCACAGATTTGTTAAATTGTTTTACGATACTTGGTTGCTGTTCGCTTGAAATCCAGATTTTTAATTCAGCATCAAGATCAAAAGTTCCAGCGGTTTCAACGCTGAATCTTGTAATGTTTTTGTAAGCAATCGATTTGTACTCTGTTTTACTTCCGGTAATTCCTTGTACATCTACTAAGATTAATCTTTTGTTTGTAAAAATGAAGGTGTCACGAATAAGTTTAAAACCCATTTCGATTTCCTCATTTGCTGTTAAAAGCTGCCCGTATTTTTTGATTAGATCTTCCTGACTTACAGAACCTGCATTGCCCAGAATAGCAGAAAATATTCCCATTGTTTTATTTTTATTTTGATGATTATGTCTGTAAAAGTAAATAAAAATGAAAAATAATTTCAAATTAGACTACTGCTTAATTAGTTTTTACTAAAACTAAAAAAGCAGAACTAAGTTCTGCTTTTTTTACTATTCCATTTCCGTTTTTATTGTGATCGGAAGGCTATATGCTGTTCGAACCGGTTTTCCGTCCAGAATTCCTGGTTTCCATTTTGTTCTTAAAGATTTTAAAACTCTTACCGCTTCTTTTCCCATTCCGTAACCTGGGTCATTTCTAACAATAATATCTGTAAGTGATCCATCTCTTTCAACAACGAATGAAACATATACTTTTAATGTTTTTTCCATGTCTAATTCAGGTCTGCGGAAATTATTTCCAACATATTTATAAAATTCACTGATTCCACCAGGAAATTCAGGAAGTTTATCCAGAACTGCCACAGAAACAGGATCGTTAGTAATTGCTGGTGCAGTAGAAGTTACCGGTCCGGTACCGTCGCCTCCAGGTGATGTACTAGTGCCAGAAGGATCTCCTGTTCCAGGAGTAGCTAACACAACAGGTGTATTATCTGTGTTTGGTGCAATATCGTCAACAGCATCCTGCGTAGTAGCTACTATTGGATGAATTAATTGTTTAGCATCTGTTACTGTTGTAGTCGTTTCTTTTACGACCGGTGCTGATGGAGCAGGTGGTGGCGGCGCAACAGTTGGATCTAGATTTACTGGTGTCACCGGTTTGTCAAAGTCATTTGGCAATTCAGTGACAGGTTCGATTGGTGCTGTTTTAAATTTGTTAATTAATACAGGTATGCTTCCCAGAGCAGTTATTAACAATAAACCCATAAAGAGTGCATTAACCGTAGTTCTTGGATTCTCCTGGCGTAATTGATACGCTCCATACTCTTTGTTTCTGTTTTCGAAAACAAGATCGTTCCACTTGTTTTCATAAATGTTCAATTTAGACATAATTTTTGGGTTTTAAGGTTAAGTAACTTTAAATCATACGCATAAAGGATTTAGGTTTGGAGCTACAACGAGAAAATTGTAGTTTTAGTATGTGATAAAATAGATATTTTAAGAATAAAAATACGAATAGTATATTTTTCTTGATTTAAAGATAAGAAATTATCTGTTACGTTCGATAATTTCTGCCAATAATTTTTTAGCCCTTAAAAGCTTAACTTTTACGCTGCTTAGAGGCTCATCAATCTTAACGGCAATTTCCTGATAAGACATTTCCTGAAAATAGCGAAGCTGAATTACTTCCTGATAATGGGGTTTAAGTTCTTTAATGCATAAAAGCAGACGGGAAAGATTCTGTTCTTTAATTAATGCATCTTCAGCAGAAGGAGTAGGGTCGGCTATATTGTATGCCTGTTGGTCTTCGTTGTCTGTTATTTCTATAAAAAGATTCGTTTTCTTTTTTCGAAGTAAGTCAATATAGACATTTTTTGCGATGGCTATAAGCCAGGTATTGAACTGAAATTCGGGGTTGTAAGAAGCTATTTTGTCAAAAGCTTTTGAGAATGTTTCAATTGTAATATCCTCTGCGGTGGTTTCGTTTTCGGTTCTTTTGAGCATAAAGGAATATACCTCATTCCAATAATGATCCAATAAAAAAGTAAAGGCGATCTGATCGCCTTTTTTTGCTTTTTCTATTTTAGAATTTATTTCCAATATACCGGTTTTGAAAAGATATTAGTTATAAAGATATTAATTTGCGTTAATATAAGTGCTATCTCAACAACCGGAAACCATATTTTAAGGTCATTTTCTTTCAGTTTTCCTGCTGTACATCCAATTACTGTCCAGACTACGGTGTAACGTGTTGCCAAAATAGCCAGTACTGCAATCCATTGAAACTGAAAAGCAAGCAGAATTATAACTAACAAAAAGAAAAATAATTGTGAACAGAAAAATAATCCTAATTGCATTTTATCAAAAAACTTGTAATGTTCTGCGGTAGAAATATGTCTTCTTTTTTGCGTAAACCATTCTCTGAATGTTTTTTTAGGTTTTGAATACGTAAAACTTTCAGGCATATAAGAAATCGTGGTGTTTACTTTGTTTGCTGCCTGATTGATAAACAAATCATCATCACCTGAACGAACCTGAATATGATCAATAAATCCGTTTACATTAAAGAATTCTTCTTTTTTGTAAGCTAGATTTCGCCCTACGCCCATATATGGAAGTCCTGCTTTTGCCCATGAAAAATACTGAAGAGCAGTTAAAACAGTTTCAAAACGAATAATTTTATTTAAAAAAGAACGCTCTACTTTTTCGTAACCTCCATATCCTAAAACTATAGTTTTATTTAGGGTAAACTGCGAAGTCATTGCTGTAATCCAGTCTTTAGAAGTTGGATAACAATCAGCATCTGTAAATAATAAATAATCTTTTTTAGCAGCTTTAATTCCAAGAGTCAAAGCGTATTTTTTGTTTCCCCAGAAAGCTTCATTGTTTTCCACTTTTACCAGACGAATATTAGGGAATTCTTTTTCGAATTCTTCAAATATTTCAAGGGTTTCATCTCTTGATGCATCGTCAATTAAGACAATTTCAAAATCAGGATAATTTTGTTGTGCCAAAAGCGGAATGTATTTTTTTACATTTTCTTCCTCATTTTTTGCACATACAATTACAGAAACAGGAAGGTTTTTAGGCGTAATATGTTGCGGTTTGCCAAAAGCAAACTTTCCAAAAATTCCAAGATAATAAGATAGTTGAACAACAACAATAGCAATAAAAAAGTAAAATATGTATATAAGCATCTGATTTATTTGGTTCTATTAATTTTTTACGTTCTGCGACTGCAAATGTACTTATGAATTCGCTAAATTCAATAGCTAAAGCTGAATTTACTTTCGGCATTTAGACATTTCTTTTGCAACGGCAATAGACTGAGGGTTTTCAGTTTTCTCTAATTCGGTAATTATATTTTTGTAATTATGATCGTCGCGGTTCTGCGAAAGTTTTTTCGTGGCCTGAATCTCATCAATTTCAATTTCAAAACCAAAAATGCCTCTTGCTTCGCGCATTGTTTTGGCTGATAAATCTTCAACACGAACAGGATTTTCTGAATTGATTTCGTATTTGTCAACTAATTTTTTCAGCTGTTCTACAGAAGTCTCGTAATCAACAATTTTAATCCGACCATAAACATGTACAGCTATGTAATTCCAGGTTGGAACATTTTCGTGATCGTACCAGGAAGATGATATGTAGCTGTGAGGTCCTGTAAAAACAGCCAGAACCTGATCATTTTCTTTAAAACCTTCTGCTTGTGGATTTAGTTTTGAAATATGGCCTTGCAGAATTTCTTTTCCGTCAGCATTTATTTCCAGTTCTATCGGAATATGAGTGGCACATAATTTTCCGTTAGTCTGATTAATCAGGGTTCCAAAGCTGTTTTCTTTTAAAAAACCTTTGATTTCTTCCTGATTTTCGTTCTTGTATAAATCTGGTGTATACATTTATATCTTTTTTTGCCAAGAATAATTACACAAATTAGCACGAATTTAATTAGTGAAAATTGGTGTAATTCATGGCGAATATTTTTTTAAATCACATTGACTTCTGCCTCAATCTGAATTCCGAATTTTTCAAAAACGGTTTTCTGAACTTCTTTAGAAACAGCTAAAATTTCCTGTCCTGTTGCGTTTCCGTAATTCACTAAAACCAAAGCCTGGTTTTTATGAACTCCCGCATCACCAAAACGTTTTCCTTTAAAGCCGGCTTGCTCAATCAGCCATCCGGCTGGAACTTTTACTTCGGTTTCTGAAACTTCGTAATATTTAATTTCAGGAAACTTCTGATGAATTTTCTCAAAATCAGATTTTGATATAATTGGGTTCTTAAAGAAACTGCCGCTGTTTCCTAATTCTTTCGGATCAGGAAGTTTACTTTGTCTAATTGCAATTACAGCATTGCTGACATCTTTTAAAGTGGGTTCAGCAATATTGTTTTTAGCCAATTCAGCCAAAATATCTCCGTAAGAAGTATTGATTTTGTGATTGCGTTTTGTCAATTTGAAAACGACAGAAGTAATAATATATTGGTCTTTTACTTCATGTTTGAAAATACTTTCACGGTAGCCAAAATTACATTCAGCATTATTGAAAGTTTTTATTTCCTGAGTTGCAATATTCATGGCATCGCAAGAAACAAAAGTGTCTTTAATTTCAGTTCCGTAAGCACCAATATTTTGTACCGGAGTCGTGCCAACATTTCCGGGAATGAGCGACATGTTTTCTAATCCGCCAAAATTATTGTCGATGGTCCAAAGAACGAAATCGTGCCAGGTTTCACCGGCCTGACTTTCAACCCAGACAAAATCATCGTCTTCTTTGATTATTTTTTTGCCTTTTAAATCGATATGAATAACTAGAGCATCAATATCTTTAGTTAAAAGCATATTGCTTCCGCCACCAAGAATAAATTTTTTCTCGTTTTTGTTTGCTGACAGAATAGTTTTCAATTCAGCAATAGAATGTATGGCAACGAATTGTTTTGCGCTGGCTTCGATGCCAAAAGTATTGTAGTTTTTTAAAGAAAAATTGGATTGGATTTCCATAAATAAAAGGCTTTTTAATCTGATTCAAAAGTAAGGATTATAATTTATTTGAAACGGGTTTTAAATAAATATCAAAATTCAAAAGACAAATTGATTTCTTTTGTAAGTTTGAAAGAATTATAATACTATAATTATGACTGAAATTTTCCGTAAGAATAAGATTTTGCTCTTTTTAGGATTGATTTTACCATTGTCAGTTTCGGCACAGGTTGTTAACATTGAAGGAGAATGGAGTACAAAGGATATAATTGGTTATTCTAATGTTTTTGAATATTCTTTAATGAAAGAAAAACAACCAAGTGAAGGACGTAGTATAACATTTAGTTTAGATGGTACATTTTCATGTGGTGAGCCAATGATATGCCCTAATGGATGCTCTGTTTATACTTCAGGTTCTTACAGAATGGTTGATAATGACCATATACAGATGATCGTTCAAAATGTGCGTTTTGTTGGGTTTTACTGTGGCAATCTAAGAACACAAAAGGAAAATAATAGTAAAGATTTAGGTGTTTTTTATATTTATAAAGAAGGTGATGCAGTTCGATTAATTCCTAGTAGTGGTAATTTGCAAGAAGATAGAGATAGGATGCTTTATACACAAATGCTGAATTCTTTTGGTAAAGAGTGGAGATCTTATGATTATGTTTGGGATAATACAAATGCAGATCAATCAGAAGAAATTGTAAGATCTTGTAAAGACAAAAAAGGGCAGATTAATTTATCTAATTATAAAATTGTGTTTTCTAAAGACGAAAGCTATGGAAATGTCTTTCTTTTAAGAGAAAATGAAAACTATCACTATGTAGTTTATAATGCTGTGAGTAAAAAAGTTTCTTTGGCTTATCCAAAATAAGAGTTAACTGTTTCGAGAATCCAGTAACTCATGATACTTTCCCGAAATAACCTTCATGTTAATATCATAATTAGCATTTTCTTCTACAAATTTTCTGTTTCGAATAATGGCTTGATTTCTAAGCTCAGGATTTTCAAAAGACCAAATCAATTCTTTGGTCAGCATTTCAATATTATCAACTTCAATCAATTGTCCGTTTTCACGATGCGTAATCCAACTTTGATTTCCGGGAATGTCTGAAACTACGGGATAACAATTACATGCCATTGCCTCAAACAGAGATGCCGAAACACCTTCAGTCGTTGGCATGCTAATATAAATGTTTGATTGCTGTAGTAGTTTTGGAAGTTCTGTATTCGGAATTCTTCCAGTAAAAATTACTTTATTTTCTATTTGAAGTGCTGTAGTTAAATCTTTTAAATATTCTAGTCTTGTTCCGTCTCCAACAATTGTAAGTGAAAAATCAATTCCTTTTTGATGTAAAAGGGCGAATGCTTTTAAAATAGAATCATGACGATATTCTGGCATTAACGAACGTGTTACAATCGCTTCAATTTTATTGGAATTGTTTGTTGACGGTGTAAAAAGAGATAAATCAATTCCTTTCGGAAGTATTAAGACTTTGTCCATATTAACTCCGGTTGTTTTCATGTGAATTGCCATTACAGGTCCCCAGGCATGAATTAAATGTGCTTTTTTGAAAGCCTGTTTCTGGATGAATTTCTTAAATGGATACAATTTAGATTCTTCGGGCCATAAATCGGTTCTGCCTTGTTGGGCAATGGCGATAGTTTTAGATCCTGATAGTGCTGCAAGAAAACCATAGCTCGTAGTTCTTTCTGCAATTACCATGTCTGGTTTTTCTCTTTTGATGATTTTTCGAATAGCAATAGGAGAGAAGAGATACTCAAAAATACGTTTAAATCTTTGACTGTTTGAAGTTTGAAGTTCCCAGGTAATAATTTCAAAATCGCCAAATTCTTTTAAACCCTTCATCCAGGTTATGGCATCAGCGCGGTAAGATTCTCCAAGAAAAAGTATCTTTCTTTTCATTTAGGTATTTTTTGCCCCGAATTCACGAATTAATACAAATCAGTTTAACGAAAAAAAATAAATTCATGAATTCGGGGCTATTATCTTTTTTATTCCTCAGTTTCTAAAGCACGATTAATAAAATGATTCAAAGGTTTTAGAGCAATTAGTTTTTTACTCATTTTAGAAACGAAATCTTTCTGAGTTACTTCAGCAATATCATAAGGTTGAGTTGCTGTAAAACTTTTCAGTTTTAAAAACTCCATTGCAGGGTGGTCTTTTTCGTAACCTCGAGGCATGCTTTTTAGTGAATTGTTTTCGTTTATATCTAAGCTTCCAAATTCCTTTTTGAAATCTTTGTTGTTTAGGATTTCTTCTAAATCATCGTAGAAAAAAGCAATTTCCTTACGGACTTTTTTCAGGTCTTCTGGTTCTGGAGAATAAAATCCGCCGGCAATAAAACTGGCTCCTTTTTCGATGTGAACATAATAACCCGCACGATTGGCGCCTTTAGCTCCTGCTGAAAGCCAAACTCCTAAATGTGCTTTATAAGGAGATTTGTCTTTTGAAAAGCGAATATCACGATTGATTCTGAAAGTACAATTTTTAACTTCCAATAATTCTAAAGAAGGATCAAGCGGTTTCATAGCATCCAGAAAGTCACTTACTAGTTGATGATAATCTTTCTTGAAAATTTCATAACGTTTTTTATTGTCCTGAAACCATTCCCTGTTGTTGTTCTTTTTTAAATCGTCTAAAAATTGCAATGATTCTTTCGCTAACATATTCCTTAATATTATTTATTGCGTTATTTTTTAAGTTTAATTCAGGCTAATTTAATGATTTCTGTTTTGGGATTAGTCCTAAAAGCTGATACAAATTAGATCAATTTTCAGAAATGAAGAAATTAAAGATTAAATATCTTATATGTTTGATGCGTCGATTTTACAATCGCTTCTGTTCTTTCAGGATGTGTATCAGAAATAAAGAGCTGTCCAAAGGTTTCGCTGTTTACCATTTCTACAATTTTGGCAACGCGCGTTTCGTCCAGTTTGTCAAAAATATCATCAAACAATAAAATAGGTTTAACGCCACTCTGTTTTTTCAGAAATTCAAATTGCGCCAGTTTTAAAGCAATCAAAAAAGATTTCTGTTGTCCCTGCGATCCGAATTTTTTTATCGGATGCGAATCGATTTCAAAAGATAAATCGTCTTTATGGATTCCAACCGTGGTGTAATGCAGCGCTCGATCTTTATTGATGTTTTCCTGTAAAAGTGTTAGTAAATCTTTTTCAAACAAATGACTTTCGTACACCAATTGTACAGATTCTTCCGATCCTGTTATCGTTTGATGGTGTACATTAAATATAGGTATAAATTGTTCTAAGAAAGTTTTTCGTTTTTCAAAAATCGATTTTCCGTATTCATTCAATTGTTCATTATATATAGATAAGGTATCATTGTCAAAAGTATGGTTGAGAGCAAAATATTTTAAAAGTGCATTTCGCTGTACAATCACTTTTTGATATTGAATAAGCTGATGCAGGTATGTTGAATCTAATTGCGAGATCACACTGTCCATAAATTTACGACGTGTTTCGCTTCCTTCAATAATTAAATCCCTGTCGGCAGGCGAAATAATTACTAACGGAATAAATCCAATATGATCAGAGAATTTATCGTAGGCTTTTCCATTTCTTTTTAAAACCTTCTTTTGTCCTTTTTTTAAACTGCAGACAATTTGTTCTGTTCTCTCGTTTTTTTCGAGTTCGGCATCAATAACAAAAAACTCTTCGCCATGTTTGATATTTTGAACCGCCAGCGGGTTAAAATAACTTTTTCCGTAAGCCAAATGATAAATAGCGTCCAGGACATTGGTTTTTCCGATGCCGTTTTTACCCACGAAACAATTGATTTTGATGTCGAAATCAAAACTTGCTTCAGAAAAGTTTTTGTAATTGAATAAAGAAATTTTGTTAAGATGCATTTTCAGAGACTCCGGGTATAAAAATTACTGTTTTTGAACAGTAAAAATTTGAGGGTGCAAATTACCGAAAATTATCGATATAATTGGCTTTGGGAATGTTTGGGACTAATTTATTTTACCACTTTTGCAAAAGTACTATCGAAAGGCAAAAATATTTCTTTTTAAAATAGTGATAAAATTGAAATTTTTTACCTCAGTTTCAATAAAAATTTTATTTTTGCCGTTCACTAAATAAATTTTAAATGGCAACTTACAATAAAAGAGGATATAAGACACCAAAAGAAAAGGAAGTTAAAGAGGTTACTGAAGAACAACAAGTGATTATTGACGAAAAAGACAGTACTACAGCTGGAGTTTTTTCAAAGTTAGATGAGACGGCTTCAAAAACTGAGGATTGGGTGGCTAAAAATCAAAAAATCATTATTGGTTTAGTGGCTGGTATTGCTGTTGCTACAATTGGATATTTGGCTTACCAAAAATTCATTGCGACTCCTAAACAAGAAGAAGCTGCAAGTGAAATGTTTGTTGCACAACAAAACTTTGAAAAAGCAGTAAATGGAGTTTCCAGCGATTCATTATTTAAATTATCATTAAACGGTTCAGAAGGTAAATTCGGATTTATTAAAATCGCTGACGAATATTCCGGAACAGATGCAGGAAATTTAGCAAACTATTATGCTGGTATGGCTTACCTAAATACAGGTAAATTTGACGAAGCTATTAAATATTTAGGTGAATTTAAATCTGAAGACGCAATCTTAAGTGCTTTGGCTAAAGGTGCCACAGGAGATGCTTATTCTCAAAAAAACAATCAAAAAGAAGCTTTGTCTTATTATATAAAAGCTGCAGAGTCTAACAAAAACGATTTTACTACTCCTCGTTTCTTGTTAAAAGCTGGAAAAACAGCGCTGGCTTTAGGACAAAAAGAAGAGGCACTGAAATATTTTAACGATATTAAAGATAACTACGATAGTGCTCCGGAAGCTGCATTTGTTGATGCTTTGATTGGATTAGCGCAATAAAAATTTTAGACTTTAGATTTAAGATTGTAGATTTGTAGTTAAGAATCTAAATTCGAAAATCAAAAATCTAAAATATTACAGATGGCTACTGAAAATAAAAATCTATCAGAATACGATAAAAACACAATCCCAAATGCGAAAGACTTTCGATTTGGGATTGTTGTTTCTGAGTGGAATGATACTATAACAGAAGGACTTTATAATGGTGCTTTTGATGCTTTAATTGATTGTGATGTTCCTGCTCAGCAAATTATCCGTTGGAATGTTCCTGGAAGTTTTGAATTAATTTACGGAGCAAAAAAAATGCTTCAGACTCAGAATGTTGATGCCGTAATCGTAATTGGATGTGTTATTCAGGGAGAAACCAAACATTTTGACTTTGTTTGTGAAGGCGTTACGCAAGGAATCAAAGACTTAAATGTTCAAACGGATATTCCGGTTATTTTCTGTGTTTTAACAGATAATAATATGCAACAATCAATTGACAGAAGTGGCGGAGTTCATGGGAATAAAGGAACTGAAGCGGCGATTGCAGCAATCAAGATGGCTTACATTCGTCAACAGGCTTCAATATCACACGCTTTTAATCAGCCGTTGCTGACTTCGGGTGCACTTCAAATTGAAGATTCTCCAAGAAAAATAGAGAACGAATAAAACACTTTTGTTTTAAAAATATTTAAACCTGTACTGTGTCATAATGGTATAGGTTTTTTTGTTTTTTTTATGATACCTCTTCTTCCAAAAGACAATCAAAATTCACTAAATTTGTACTTCTTGGTTTATAAAAACTAATCTAAAACTTTAAAACTATTTTTGCTTAATGTCGAGTATTATTCAATTGCTTCCTGATCACGTTGCTAACCAAATTGCTGCTGGAGAGGTGGTTCAAAGACCCGCTTCAGTTGTAAAAGAATTGTTAGAAAATGCTGTTGATGCCAAAGCAACTGACATTAAATTGATTATAAAAGATGCCGGTAAATCGCTGGTGCAGGTTATCGATAATGGTGTTGGAATGACCGTTACCGATGCCCGTTTATGTTTTGCCCGTCACGCAACTTCCAAAATCCGTCAGGCGGAGGATTTGTTTTCGCTTGGAACAAAAGGTTTTCGTGGAGAAGCTTTGGCTTCTATTGCGGCGATTGCGCACATGGAAATGAAAACCAAACAAGAACAGGATGAGTTAGGAACGCATATCGTAATCGAAGGAAGTAAATTTGTTTCGCAAGAAGTAGCCGTTTTGCCAAAGGGAACTTCATTTGCTGTTAAAAATTTATTTTACAATATTCCGGCGCGCCGTAATTTCTTAAAGTCAGATACAGTTGAATTCCGTCATGTTATGGATGAATTTCAACGTGTAGCATTGGCACATCCTAATATTCATTTTAGTTTTTATCATAACGGAAGTGAGATGTATAATCTTCCCGCTGCAGGTTACCGTCAGAGAATTGTAGGGATTATGTCTGGTAAAACCAATGAAAAACTGGTTCCGGTAAATGAAGATACTGACATTATTAATATTCAGGGATTTGTTTGCAAACCTGAATTTGCGAAGAAAAACAGGGGAGAACAGTTCTTTTTTGTAAACGATCGTTTCATAAAAAGTGGTTATTTGCATCATGCGGTTATGGCGGCTTATGAAGGATTGTTGAAAGACGGTTCGCAACCAAGTTATTTCTTATATCTGCAGGTTCCGCCAAATACAATCGATATTAATATTCATCCAACTAAAACAGAAATTAAGTTTGATGACGAATCGGCTCTGTATGCTATTTTGAGAGCTTCGATCAAACATAGTTTAGGGCAGTTTAATGTTGCTCCGGTTTTAGATTTTGATCGCGATGCCAATTTAGATACGCCCTATCATTATAAAGATGTAGAAGTAGGAATTCCAACCATTCAGGTTGATGGTACATTTAATCCTTTTACAGATGATAAAACCAATCAGCATTATACTAAATCGGGTTCAGGATCAGGTTCCGGAAGTTTTAGTTCTGGATCTTCGTCGTCTTCCTATTCGGGTTCTGGATCAAGTTCAGGTTCAGGTTCTTCTTATTCCGGATATTCTAAAAGAGTAGAGCCAACGGCAAGCTGGGAAAGTTTGTATGTTGGTTTAGATACCGAGAGTCCTGAAAGTATAGAAAGTTCTCCTTTTACATTCGAAAATGAAGAAGTGACTTCTTCTTTGTTTAATGATGATGAAGTAGAACAAGCTACTCAAAAAACGTATCAGATTCATAAAAAATATATTGTTTCGCCAATTAAATCAGGAATGATCATTGTGGATCAGCAGCGTGCACATCAACGTATTTTATATGAGCAGTTTTTGTTAAATATGACTGTAAATCAAGCGTCGAGTCAGCAATTGCTTTTTCCTTTAGATTTGTTTTACTCGGCATCAGAAATGAAACAAATTGAAGAGTTAAAACCGTCTCTGGAAACAACCGGATTTGTTTTTGATGATTCAAAAACAGAGCATTTAGTAGTATCGGGAATTCCAGTTAATATCACAGAAAGTGAAGTGTCTCTGGTAATCGAACAATTATTGAGTGATTTGCAAGATGGAATTCCGGCAAATAGTTACAGTCAAAATGATACTATTGCCAAATCGATGGCTAAAAGTTTAGCGGTTAAAACAGGATCTTATTTAACCGAAAAAGAACAAGATAATTTAGTGAACGGTTTGTTTGCTTGTAAAGATCCAAATATTTCACCTTTTCAAAAACCTACTTTCATTACCATGCGTGTGGAAGATATAGATAAAAAATTTGCTTTATGATGAATATGACTCCAGTGGTTAAACAACTGCTAATTATTAATATTATATTTTTTATTGGTTCTCAGTTAGTGCCAATCTCTTATGAATATTTGGCAATGTTTTTTCCTGAAAATCCAAGTTTCCAGGTTTGGCAACCTATTACTCATATGTTTATGCATGGCGGGATTATGCATATTGCATTTAATATGTTTGCATTGGTTTCTTTTGGATCGGCTTTAGAACATTTTTGGGGAGGTAAAAAGTTTTTGTTTTTTTACATCTCATGCGGTTTAGGTTCGGCGTTGCTTCATACGGCGGTAAATTATTACTTTTTTGAAGATACAATTAATATTTTGACGGCAAATGGTTATCATAAAGCGGATATCTTAAATATTTTAAGTCAGGGAAAAATAGATACCAGATGGCAGACTTTGGTAAATCCGGCCCAGTTTGAAGGTTTTACAAGTGCTTATATAGGGACTGTTGTGGGAGCTTCTGGTGCTATTTACGGTTTGCTTACTGCTTTTGCTTTTATGTTTCCTAATGCTGAATTGGCTTTGATGTTTATTCCAATTCCTATAAAAGCAAAATACTTCGTTCCGGGGCTTCTGTTAATTGATTTGTTTTTAGGAGTAAAAGGAACTTCGCTCTTTGGCGGTGGCGGTACAGGAATTGCACATTTTGCGCACGTTGGAGGTGCAATTACCGGTTTTTTAATGATGTGGTACTGGAAAAAAAATCAGTTTAATAACAACCGTTGGAATTAATTTTTAACTTTAAGTTTAAATTCTAAAACCAAAAGAAGTTTCTATGAATATCCTGGACGATTTAAAATTACAATATAGATTGGGAGGTATAGCTATGCGTGTTATGTATTGGAACATTGCGTGCTTTATTGTTTCTTTGATATTTTTCTATCAATTTTCAATTGGTCTTTTTGATTTTCCGAACTGGATTGCTTTATCATCAGATCCGCAGGTTTTTATGTTTAAGCCTTGGACTTTTTTAACATATGCTTTTTTTCACGACGGATTTCTTCACCTGTTATTTAATATGATGGTGCTTAATTTTGCCAGTCAGCTTTTTTTAACCTATTTTACTCAAAAACAATATTTGGGATTGTATCTTTTAAGTGCCATTTTCTCAGGGATTGTTTTTGCTTTGAGTTTTTATGTATTAGGAACTGCAGCTTCAATAGTTGGTGCATCGGCGGCTATAATGGCAATTTTAGTTGCCGCAACAACTTATTCTCCGTTAATGAATGTTCGGCTGTTTTTATTCGGAAATGTAAAACTCTGGCATATTACCGCTGTAATTTTAGTTTTAGATTTAATGCAGTTTCGCCTTGGAAATACCGGCGGACATATTTCGCATCTTGCAGGTGCTTTGTTTGGCTTTATTTATATTAAACTACTACAAAATGGTACCGATTTGAGTATCATCGTTTCTAAAACATTAGATTTCTTTGTTAATCTTTTTAGAAAATCCCCAAAGACCCCATTTAAAAAAGTTCATAAAAATTACAAAAAACCTACAGAAAAATCTACATCAAGAATTGTTACGAAAGACAAAACACAACAGCAAATTGATGAGATTTTAGATAAGATCAGCCAGTCTGGTTATGATTGTCTGACTAAAGAAGAAAAAGAGTTTTTATTTAAAGCTGGAAAATAAACTTGTAGGAAATAAATATGAAAAACCTTTCTTGGTTTAATAAAATAATGTTCTTTTTGAATATAGTCCTGACTGTGCTTACATTTAGCGTCTATATTCTTCCGTTTTTAGCACCTAAGAGCTTTCCGCTTTTATCGGTGCTTACTCTGTTTATGCCGGCCTTTTTTGTTGCTAATGGACTGTTTTTTATCTACTGGGGAATTCAGTTTAAAAAACGCCTTATTTTGTCCGGTTTGGTTTTGCTTACCGGAATCACATTTATTAGTAAATTCTATAAATTTTCAGCTAAAGAATATGTGAAGGACGAAAAGGATTTTTCTGTAATGAGTTATAACGTACGTCTTTTCAATGTTTTTAAATGGCTGGATCGTGATGATATTCCTGCAAATATTAAAACTTTTATAGACGAAAAAGATCCTGATATTTTATGTATTCAGGAATATTCTAATTCGGCGCATTTGGATTTAAAAGTATATCCGCACCGTTATATTTTTATAGATGGGAAGAAAATAAAAACAGGTCAGGCTATTTTTTCGAAGTTTCCTATTATCGACGAAGGAAAGATTGTTTTTCCGAAGTCGGATAACAATGTTGTTTATGCCGATATTAAACGTGGAAAAGATGTTATTCGTGTTTATAACATGCATTTACAGTCCATTAAGATATCTCCGGATGTAAGCGAAATTTCGGATGATATTGACAATGTAAACCAGAAGAAATCACAACGAATTTATGCCAGGATCAGTAAAGGGTTTACACAGCAACAAGAGCAGGCGGAAATTTTTAAGGAACATATTAAAAAATGTAAATACCCAATAATTATTTGTGGAGACATGAATAACAGTCCATTTTCTTATGTGTACAGAAGTATCAAAGGAAAACTTAAAGATGCTTTTGAAGAGGCAGGAGAAGGCTTTGGAGCGACTTATAAATTTAAATATTATCCTGCCCGAATTGACTACATTTTTACAGATTCTAAAATGAAAGTAAAACATTTTGAGAGTTTTTCTGATTTCGAAAATTCAGATCATTATCCTATCATGACCAGACTTTCAATAGATCAATTTTAGATTAATTTTTGAGTCTTTAAATAATCCATCGAGAATTTACCTTCATTAAAAAGTAAATCCAAAACACTTAAATTATTAATGAATCCATGTTTGTCATCAAAAACCTGAGTATATTTTTCAAAAGAATTAGCATCTTTTTTTCCATTTGCTAAATATCTGAAATCAGCAAAATCAGGTGTTTCGTGGAAATATTCAGTTGTTTTTCCGAATTCAAATTTCATGCGAAGACATTTTGTTACAATGTCTAAAACTTCGAAATTTAAATCCATTAAAAAAGAGTGTTTTTTCTCAAAAACAGGAACGATATCATCTTCAAAGTATTCGAAAAAAGGAGAGCTTCTGTAAGCAGCTTCTAAAGACTTAAAATGCTGTTTTTGCCAGTCAAATTCATTTTCAATCAAAATGTCTTTTGTTTTTTGATGTGCTTCTTTTGAATGCTTAACGGGAATATTTAATAATTGAATTCCGTTTGGACTATAGATATAGGTTCTGTTTCTATTAGTCTGTTTCTGAAAATTATCTTCCATTTCAAAAGTAATTTTGTCAGATTGTGCAATTACAGCAAAATGACTAATAGAAGGAAAATAAGTAGGAAGTATTAAGGAATTCATTTTGTTTTGTTTCAGGTTTAAATGTTTCAGGTTTCAAGTTAACGTTAAGAACGTGAAACTTGAAACCTGAGGCAAAAATAACTTTTTTTTAATTATGCTTTATTTTCTCTTCTTTTTCTCCAGACAAAATCTCCAACGAAATATAGGGCAAGAGCAATTAAGAAATATTTAAAGTAAGATTGCGGCTGACCTTCGCCATCGACAGTAGTGAAAACTCTGCTCCAGCGAATTTTGTTGATGCCTTTTCCGTTAGTATCCCAGCTCATCCAGATGAATACCGGTTTTCCAACAATATGATTTTCCGGAACATAACCCCAGTAACGACTGTCTTCAGAGTTATGGCGGTTATCTCCCATCATCCAGTAATAATTTTGTTTGAAGGTATAAGTTGTCGCAGGTTTCCCGTTTATTATAAACTTAGAACCTTGTAGCTCTAATTTATTTCCTTCGTAATTTGTGATGATTTCTTTGTAAAATGGAAGCGATTCATTGTTTAAAGCAACCGTTTTTCCAGCCTCAGGAATATAGATTGGTCCCATATTGTCCTGACTCCATTTATTGATATGCGGGAAAATTCTATTGTCATTTGTTCTGTCAATTTTACGAATTACTGCAGTAACACCAGGAGTGTTTTTGAATCTTTCTGCACCAGCTTCAGTTAATGCACCTAAATAAAGTGTATCTCTTTTTTCTGATGTAAAGCCAGCTGCATCTGTGATGTCTAATTCTTTGAATAAACTTTCAAAATCGATTGGAGTTTTTCCGTCCAGTGCTACAGAATAAGAATATTGTGGTTTTGCTCTTTCAGGAAGAACTAATTTTTGTCCGTTAATGAATACATATCCATCTTTTATAGATAAACTATCTCCAGGAATACCTACACATCTTTTTACATAGTTTGATTTTTTGTCGATAGGCTTGATTACACCTGGTCTTCCTTTTGGTTCAAAGAAATAATGAACTGTATCGACAGGCCAGTTAAAGACAACAATGTCACATCTTTTTATTTTTTGAATAGCAGGAAGTCTGAAATAAGGCAATTGAGGCCAGCTTAAGTAAGATTTTCTCTTAGTTAAAGGAATAGAGTCGTGAACCATTGGTAATGCTACCGTTGTCATAGGGACTCTTGGGCCGTAGTTTATTTTGCTTACAAAAAGGAAATCACCAATCAGCAAAGATTTTTCTAAAGATGAAGTCGGAATTGTATAAGGTTGTACAACATAAGTGTGTACTAAAGTGGCAACGATAATTGCAAAAAGTAATGAGCTTACGGTATCTGCCGTTTTGTTTTCAGGAGTTAAGCTACGATCCTTGCGATACTCTAATTTTTGGGTGTAATTTACATAATAGATGTAAAATCCCAGAGTAAAAAGTCCTAAAATGGTGTCTAAAGTAGATCTTTTGTTAAATGTTCTTAAGGTTTCTACCCAAACAACCGGGAACATAATCAGGTTGATAATTGGAATAAAAAGTAATAATGTCCACCAGGTAGGGCGTCCAATAATTTTCATTAAAACAATCGAGTTGTATACCGGAACAGCAGCTTCCCAGCTTTTTCTTCCCGCTGCCTGATACAGTTTCCATGTGCCAAGAAAATGAATGATCTGTACAGCTAAGAAAAATACGAACCAAGAGTAAAGTGTCATAATAATGTATTTTAAGTTTCAAATTCAGGTTAAAGTATCCTGATTTTTATCAATTTATTGTAAGTTTAAAACATCTTTCATGCTGAAAATTCCTTGTTTTCCTGCAAGCCATTCAGCAGCGATAACAGCTCCAAGTGCAAATCCTTCACGATTGTGAGCGGTGTGTTTAATTTCGATGCTGTCAATAGCTGAATCGTAGTTTACAGTATGTGTACCTGGAACTTCTCCAATTCTTTTTGCCTCGATATGAATTTGATTGTTTTTTGCTTCTTCTAATGTCCATTCAGAATAGTTGCTGTTTTCAATAACGCCCTGAGCAAGAGAAATCGCTGTACCGCTTGGTGCATCCAGTTTGTGAATGTGATGAATTTCTTCCATTGAAACTTTATAAGAATCAAATTGCTTCATGATTTTTGCCAGATATTCATTCAGTCCAAAAAAGATATTTACTCCCAAACTAAAGTTAGAACTTGAAATAAAACCTCCTTTTTTCTCGTTGCAAAGTGCAATCATTTCGTCATAATGTTCTAGCCATCCTGTTGTGCCTGAAACTACAGGTACATTGGCATTGAAAGCAGCAGAAATGTTGCTTACCGCAGCTGATGGAACACTGAAATCTATGGCAACATCGGCTGTTGAAAGTCCGTCATAGGTGTTAAATTCATCCTTTTTTAAAACTATTTCATGACCTCTTTCTAAAGCAATTCTTTCAATTACTTTACCCATTTTTCCGTATCCTAAAAGCGCAATTTTCATTATGATTATTTTTTTGTTTTTTAAATAGAATTGAATCTATTAAAATGTATAATTAAAGGTTAGTCCGACGTTTGGTTTAAATGTTACATCGGCGGGATAAATTTCAGGACGCATTGATAGTCTCTCGTTTACGTTAAACTGAATCAAAGCGGCGTCAACGTTGGCATCTATTATATTAAGAACATAAAAGCCAACAACAAACAAAGCAGATAAATCTCTGTTTCTTTGGTAAAATTTCTGTCCAGCTATAAGTCGGCTGTTGTCAAGAAAATCGTATTTGCCACCAGTTCCTGGGCCATAGCCTTCGAGTCTTCGTTTGTATTCGTCTCGATAATCGTGGTATTTTTTATTGTTATCTATGTAGAAATACAAACTGGTTCCAATTGCTCCGTAAACCAATGGGATTTTCCAGTATCTTTTGTTGTATGCTTGACCTAAACCAGGTAAAATAGCAGAATAAAACGCTGCTTTTGCTGGTGTAAGGGGGTCTATTTCTTGTAATGCAGTGGTGTCTTTTACGACCAAAACCGTGTCTTTTTTTACCTGGGCAAAAAGAGAAACGGTTCCTGTTAGAAAGAACAATAGACCAATGGGGACAATTTTATTCACTATCCGTTTATTAATTTTATAATTCTGTTAAAGTCGGCCTCGGAATTGAAAGGAATTGTGATTTTTCCTTTACCGTTACCTGCGACTTTTATATCAACTTTCGAACCAAAATAATCGTTGAAAGTATTTTTTTGAGTTTCTCTCACTTGAAATGCAGAATCTGCTTTTGGTTTTCCCTCTGCTTTTGCCGGAACACCTTCGTGATAATTTTTTACCAAAGCTTCTGTCTCACGAACAGATAAATTCTGACTTACAATTTTTTGGTAAATATCTGTCTGAGCTTCTAAGTCGTCGATATTAATAATTGCACGACCGTGTCCCATACTGATAAAACCGTCACGAATACCAGTTTGAATAATTGGGTCTAGTTTTAAAAGACGCAAGTAATTTGCAATTGTTGAACGTTTTTTTCCAACTCTTTCACTCATTTGTTCCTGAGTTAATTGGATTTCGTCAATTAAACGCTGGTATGAAAGTGCAATCTCAATTGGGTCTAAGTCATGACGCTGAATGTTTTCAACCAGTGCCATTACCAAGGATTCGTTATCGTTTGCAATTCTTATATAAGCAGGGACAGTTGCCAGTCCTACTAATTTAGAAGCACGAAGACGACGTTCTCCTGAGATTAACTGATATTTATTGAAATCTAATTTACGAACAGTAATAGGTTGAATTACACCAAGTTCTTTAATAGAAGTGGCTAATTCGCGTAAAGATTCTTCATTAAAATTGCTTCTAGGCTGAAACGGATTTATTTCAATGGCACTTATCTCAAGTTCAATGATATTTCCAACAACCTTATCAGCATTTTTGTCTTCTACTGATTGAATGTCGTTTTCCGGATCTTTTAATAAGGCAGATAATCCTCTTCCTAAGGCTTGTTTTTTAATTACTTTTGTCATAAAAACTATTTACTGTTTTTCTTTATAATTTCCTGAGCTAAATGAATGTAGTTTACAGCACCTTTACTGGTTGCATCATAATTAATGATACTTTCACCAAAACTTGGAGCTTCACTTAATTTTACATTTCGCTGAATTACAGTGTCAAATACCATGTCGTTAAAGTGTTTTTGAACCTCTTCAACAACCTGATTAGATAAACGTAATCTTGAATCGTACATAGTTAATAGTAACCCTTCGATGTCAAGATCAGGATTGTGTATTTTTTGAATACTCTTAATTGTGTTCAATAATTTTCCTAATCCTTCAAGTGCAAAATATTCACATTGAATAGGAATAACTACTGAATCTGATGCAGTTAAAGCATTCAGGGTTAACAAACCAAGAGATGGCGCGCAGTCGATAATGATGTAATCATATTCTTGTTTCGCCTCTTCTAATGCTTTTTTAAGCATATACTCACGGTTTTCTTTGTCAACCAATTCAATTTCGATCGCAACAAGGTCAATGTGAGCAGGGATCACATCTACGTTTGGAGCTGTACATTTTAAAATGGCTTCTTTTGGTGTTACGGTATGCTCAAGAATTTGATAAGTTCCAGTTTCAACTGTTTCTACATCAATTCCAAGACCAGATGTAGCATTGGCTTGAGGATCAGCATCAATTAATAATACTTTTTTTTCTAGAACACCTAACGCCGCTGCAAGATTTACTGATGTAGTAGTCTTTCCAACGCCTCCTTTTTGATTAGCAATAGCAATGATTTTGCCCATTTATTTTCTGAATTTTGAACCGTAAAAATACAATTATTTATGGTTTTTGAAAATCTATTTTGTTAACATTTAAGAAAGTTTGGTTATCCGTTGTTTGGTGGGTGTTTACAGAAATTTATTTTGTTTTCTATTGAAAATATTAACGAAGATTCGTTCTGTTTGTATCTGTTTTTTTGTCAGTTCCGGCAAGTTTGTAAAATTGGAAGAGTTTTTTGTACTGATTTTTTGCTTGAAGATTTCAAATTCTATTTGGTGTGCAATTAATGTTTGTTTTAAAAAAAAACTTTCAGAAGATTCTCTTAACTCGGTTTTTTCAATTTAGATATAAATCTTAGAATAGTGGATTTTTTCTTAAAATAAATAATCACAGATAAAAATCCCATTTGAAAAAGTATGAAATCTCTTGTATGTGGTCTGTTTCCGTTATTATAAGTTAAATAGCGGGACTTTGTATAGTTTTTGATGAGAAAATAGAGACTAAAAACGGACTTTTAGATTCAGGATTATTCCTATTTTGGGCTTCTTTAAAATTACTGTTATTACAAACTATCAAACCACAAAAAGGAGCATTCTTATGAGTAAAAAAACGATTTCAACAGTTACAGCATTTGCATTTTTGCTGTTTTTATGCAGTTTTGTTTCGCCTCATTTTTCTGATGAAAAAAAACTGGAAGAAAAAATAGAGAGTAAAATTGTTTATAACAAAAACAAACATAGTATAACTTTATCATGGGCAGCTTTTGGTTCTTCAGGAAATTATGTAATTACAAGAGGAGGAAGTCGCTTAGCATCAGAATTTGTAGAGGTTGGTTCCACTTCCAGACTTACATTTACAGATAACAAACCTAATCAAAATAAGTATGAGAACTATTATAAAATCACCCGGAGTTCTGTAACTATTATTATTTCGCTGGAAAATCAAATTTTTGGCGACAATGTTTATTTCTATGACAGAAAATATGAAAAGGCGGAAACAGCAAGAAATGAAATTAATTCGCAATTTGCTGCAATTGGTCTAGGAGGAGCAAATGGAGAATGGACCACAAAACGACAGGCCTATTATTTTAAACCAAATGTTAAGAATCAAACGTATGATTCCGGTGGATCAGGTTCGGCTTCTTCGGTCGAAGCCAATTCGATAGAATTAGGGTTTTATTCTCATATTGGAGGTTTAGGTAAAGTGCCGTCAGCAGTAAAACTAGGAGCTGTATTTACCAGACCTCATCTTTCGGGAGGTGCCAATGCTACTTGTACTTTTTGGCGTTCTATCGAAAATGTTGCCGTAATGCGTGATTTTGCATGGACAGTTTCACAGTCCACCAGCGCTCGAAGAATGCTTTTGGAAAGTACTTCAAAATATATTTCAGATATTGGAAATACTAATTTTTGGGGAAGCGGAGGTTTTATTGCTGATGCTCACTATACCTCAACAAGGCCAAACTGGGGAGGACAGCAGCAATGGTACACAAGGAATGCTGTTTTTCCTTCGGGATCCGGAGCGATGGGCGGTTCGTATAATATGGTTTGGCAGGGCTGTATAAACCCTCCCCAGGCTGATGATGTCAATTCGCCAATTGCAACTACACCAATTATCAGGGAGAAACCTTTCTTGTTTATAGGTGATGATGGGGAATATAAAGTTTTTGTTCCGGCTTGGCAGAAAGAGAGAGTAGGAGTTTCATGGTCGTCAACGGATATGGGAAAAGGGGAGATTCAGGATTTGCTTACCAATTGGTATGTTAGTAAAGAAGGAGATACAGATGTGGAAATTAATGCAGCATTAAAAGCGGGTAAAAATATATTTTTCACTCCCGGACATTATGCATTGAATGCTCCCATTCAGGTAAACAGAAAAGAGGCTATACTTCTTGGTGCCGGTATTGCTTCGGTAACACTGGAGCCGACAGAAAGGAATACGTGGGGATGTATTTATGCTGATGATAAAGACGGAATTATTATTGCCGGACTTCTTATGGATTCATTTAATAGTACAACTTATCAGGTTAGAATTGGGAATGATGAAGTAAAAAAAGATCATTCGGCAGATCCAATATTATTGTCGGATATCACCTGCAGAGTAGGCGGGGTTCAGTCAAAGAATATTCAGATACAGGTTTCTATGCAGATTAATAGTAATAATGTGGTTGGAGATCATTTCTGGTTATGGCGTGCTGATCACGGTTCGCAGAAAGGTGGCGATGCACGTTGGACAAGAGACAGGTGTAAAAACGGACTTATAGTTACCGGAAACGATGTTACGTTATATGGATTGTTTACAGAGCACTATCAGGAATATGAGGTTTTATGGCTCGGAGAACGTGGCAGAACTTTTTTCTTTCAGAACGAACCTCCATATGATGCTCCAAATCAGGCAAGTTGGAGTAGTCAGAATGGAAGGGTTGAGGGTTATGCCGCATTCAAGGTGGCTAATACAGTAAAAGAACATCGTAGTATTGGAATGGGATCTTATGCTGTTTTTACAGGAACTGATGGAAAAGTGAATAAGAAAAATGGTTTTGAAGCTCCTAATAGCCCAAATGTAAAATTGGAAAAAATGTGCATTACCCGTTTTGCAGGACCAGGTAATATCCAAAATGTAATAAACAGTACTGGTGGAAGTACTGCAACCGGTGCAAAACGTGTGATTTCATATAATAATGGTGAAGGTATTCAGCCTTATGATGAAGAATTTACTTTGCCAAATAATGAATCTTATCCTGTTTACATTAAAATGGATAAATAGATTAAGATATGGTTTTTTAAATAGAGCCCGTGGTTTCAACCACAGAAGTACATTATAATATAACGATACGTTTCCCGTGGTTGAAACCACGGGCTATGTTATGTATTGATCCGAAAAACATAGAAGTTGGAATTAAAACAAAAAAGCCGAACATTTCTGTTCGGCTTTTGTCGGGGTGGCAGGATTCGAACCTGCGGCCTCCTGCTCCCAAAGCAGGCGCGATAACCGGGCTACGCTACACCCCGAAGATGTATTTGTAATACTGCCCGAAAGCGGATGCAAAGATATAAATAAATTTCATTTACAAAAGGAAAAAATGAAAATAAATAAAACTTATTTTGACATAGTTATTTAGGATTTATTTTAACCCTAATTTTTTATAATAAAGTTTACATTTGCAACTCAAAAAAACTATAGATACTATGTCAAATACAATTGAAAAAATTAAATGCCTTATTATAGGTTCTGGTCCTGCGGGCTATACTGCGGCGATTTATGCGGCCAGAGCAAATATGAATCCAGTATTATACCAAGGAATGCAACCTGGTGGTCAGTTGACCACAACTAATGAAGTTGAGAACTTTCCTGGTTATGTTGATGGAGTTACAGGTCCGGAAATGATGATTCAGTTACAAGAACAAGCAAAACGTTTTGGTGCTGATATTCGTGACGGATGGGCTACAAAAGTTGATTTTTCCGGAGATATTCATAAAGTTTGGATTAATGATTCTATCGAGTTGCACTGTGAAACTGTAATTATTTCTACAGGTGCTTCAGCTAAATATTTAGGATTGCCATCAGAACAACACTATTTAAATATGGGTGGAGGAGTTTCTGCATGTGCGGTTTGTGATGGTTTCTTCTACAGAAATCAGGATGTTGTAATTGTTGGAGCTGGAGATTCTGCTTGTGAAGAAGCACATTACTTATCTAAACTTTGTAAAAAAGTAACGATGTTGGTAAGAAGCGAAAAATTCAGAGCTTCTAAAATTATGGAAGAGCGTGTTCGTAAAACTGAAAATATCGAGATTTTAATGAACCATGATACTGTTGAAGTTTTAGGAGATAACAATGTAGTTCATGCTATTAAAGCTTTAAACAAAACTAGTGGTGAAACAATCGAAATTCCTGCAACCGGTTTCTTCGTGGCAATTGGACACAAACCAAACACAGATATCTTCAAAGATTACATCACTCTTGATGAAACTGGTTACATTGTAAATACTCCGGGTACATCTAAAACAAATGTTGGTGGTGTTTTCGTAGCAGGTGATGCTGCAGACCATGTGTACCGTCAGGCAATTACTGCTGCAGGAACTGGATGTATGGCTGCATTGGATGCTGAAAGATATTTGGCTTCTAAATAATAAACCATTATAGTGTTCAGTTTTCAGTTGGATAGTTTTCAGTCTGAAAATTATAAAATAAAAGCTCCGATCATCAAAAATGATCGGAGCTTTTATTTTAGTCTTTATTTGTGCTGTAAGCAAAAACTGAAAACTATTTTATCTTTTTAAATAACTTAGCTTCTTCAGAAAAACGAGTTAGTGTAATGGCCGGACTTCCTAAAAGAGAAATTTCTGCTTTATCTCCAACAGCTAACGAAAGTGTTGTTTCAACTAAAACACTTCCTACAGCATAATTTTCAGCCGTAACATTAGCGTCTTTCAAGGTGAATTTTGTTCCTGTGAACACTGAATTGTTATCCAATCTGATGGTGGCTTTTTCAGCAATACCTTCGATTGCAGCATTAGCTCTCTGATACAAATCACATTTAAATTTTATAGCAGAAACTAATGTTTTAACAGTAGCATTTTTACTCAATTGTAGACTTCCGTCTTCTGCTTTTAAATTGAGTTCTGTTTTAGATTTGTCGTCTGCGATTAGAGTGAATTTTTTTGCGTTAACATTTAGGTATAACTTAGAAAAGTCCAGACAATTCATTGTAATATTGTCTAGTTGTAATTCCTGGATGGCATAAACAATTGCTTCGTTTTTGGTAATAACCTTATTTAAAGATTTAGTGTAAGTAACTTTAACTGAAAGTTTTTTGAAAATTGTCGATTCTTTATTGGTGTATAATCGAAGTGTTTTTTCTCTTAAATCCATTCCAATGATATCATGTAAATTATCATCGGCTTCGATTTTGATTTCATTTTTTTCTCCTTGTTCCAAATAAACTTCAAGATTATCGTCAACTTCAATGGCATCAAAACTGCCCACTTCTTTTATGGAAGTAGTTACAATTTTAGAACCTTTGATTTTTTCTCTTTTTTGGGCAAAAGTGAATGTTGTGACAAATAATAATAGAAGCAGAGCTGTACTTTTTTTCATTAATTCTAGATTTGATTTTGACAAATATAAAAAAATCATCCACTTTTGATGAATGATTTCTTTTATATTTAACAGTTACTTTGTTTTAGCTTTTGCTGACATTTCCGCCAGAGCTTTCAGATTTCTCCACAGTCTTAGGAGAACCGCTGTAATTGATATTTCCACCGCTTGAAGCCTTTGCCTTTAAACTTACAATTGGACGTATAGAAACTGTTCCACCACTTGAAGCTTCTGCATGAATATCATTAGCTATTAATTTACCGGCATCAATACTTCCTCCGCTTGCAACTGAAGTGCTAAGACTTAAAGCTTTGCCTTCAATGTTTACAGAACTTCCACTGCTGGAATCCACAGAGATTTTATCCGATTCGATATTCATATTCATAGATGCTGCGCTTGAAGTTTCTAAAGTGATGTTTTCTCCTTCGATAACATTATTAGTTTTAACAGATGAAGCACTAGAAGCTTCAATCTTATCCACAACAGGCATTTTTACAGTTACTTTTTTTGATGTGATATTACGGAAAGAGTGGTATTTGCATTCGATAATCAATGTTCCGTTTTCTACTTTAGTAATAATTTCTTTTTGAAGATTATCATCGGCTTCAACAGTGATTTCTTTAGAATCAGCTTGTTCGATTACTACATCAATGGCGTTGCTTACCTTTATATTGGTAAAATCGCCCTGAACAGTTCTTTTTTCTGTTGTAACATTACCGCTGCCTTCAATTGCATTCATGTTAAAATTACATGAAGCAAATAATAAAGCAGTTATAGTTGCGATAACAAATTTTGTAATATGAATGATTATTTTGACCATGGCTTAGTTAATTTTGATTACAACTCCGTTTTTATCTGTGGTTAGTTTTCCTTTAGTTTTTTTTCCGTTTATAACTTCTTTTCCATTTATTTTTACTGAAACTTCTTTAATAGTATCATTGTCAATCGTACTTACTTCTTCAGTGTCAGTGTCATGCTCGTCGTTGTTGTTGTCTTCTGCCGGACAGTTTAAACATTTAACTTTAGAGCCTTCTACTTTATAATTGTAATCTCCATTGTAATTTAGATTAAAGAAATCATCCTCATAGTTGAAATAATCTCTAACAGAACTATCTGGTTTAAATAGTTGTCCTTCTGGTAGATATAAGTAGATGTCAACTTCTTGTCCTCTGAATTTGTTTTTTACATCTGTCAGAAAATAGTTATCCAAAATTAATTGATTTCCGTTAACCTGAAACTTATAATTGATTTTTTCTGCTCTTTTTTTAGCGTTAGTAAAAGAATTTCCTCTTGCACTTTTTTCTACCTGAATAAATGGAGCCGTTTGATCTGTGTGTAAAACATGTAAACGAACATCATTGGAATAGATCAATTCATTGTTGGCAGAATCCTGAACAAATTCAAAGTCTCTGTAATGATTCAGACTTTTTGTGTAATAATCGCTGTATTTGAACTTTACATACAATGTATCAGTTGTTTTGATTGTTATGGCTTTCTTTTCAATCACTTTATTATCATGAGAGATTTCAGTTGCCTGTTTAATTCCGATACTTGCTAAAATTGCAATAGAGATAATCCAAACTGCTAAAAGTGTATATTTTGTAATGTTTCCAATTGATTTTAAGTTTGGAGACAACAATTTAAATCCTAAAAGCGTTAAGAAAAAGAACGGTATTCCAACTGCAAACAACATTAGTAAACCAAATGACCAGATTGGATATTCTGTAAAGTTTCCTGCTTCAATAAAATTCTGCCAAGGGAAATCAACAAAAATATTAGTTCCAAGAGTAAAAACTCCGATTAACAACATGATCAAAGTTGAGATTCCGCTTATGATTAGAATTACACCTAAGAACTTAGCGAAAATTTTAAAAACCGTCATGATAAAGTCTCCAAATGAACTACTTATTCTCTCAGCTCCCGACTTTACCTGGTTTCCCATTTTGTCATAATCCGCATTTTTGAATTTTTCAGAAAGTGTATCAATTTCTTCGCGAACTTTTTTTTCGATGTTTGAAATCGTTACCGGTTCTCCTGTCATTTCTAATTTTTCTGTAGTTGTAACTGCTTCAGGAGTTACAATCCAAAGAACGAAATAAGCTAAAATTCCGGTTCCAAAACCTGCAAAAACAAAGATTAAGAAAATGATTTTAATCCAAACTGCGTCAATTCCAAAATAATGTCCTAAACCTGTAGCCACACCCCCAATTAAACCTTTCTCTTTATCACGGTATAATTTTTTGTGCTTTCTTTGCTCATAATTATTATAAGACTGATTTGGATTTTCTTCGTCTTCCAGTCTATAATCTTCCGGTTGTCCCATCACCGCAATCACTTCATCAACGTCTTTCAGTCCTACAACATGTTTTTCGCTTTTTTGTTTTTCCGACAATAATTCAGAAACACGCATTTCGATGTCTTTAATAATTTCATCCTGACCAGATGAGTTGTTAAGTGATCGTTTTATAGCGTCAAAGTAGCGTGTCAATTTTAAGTATGCATCTTCATCGATGTGAAAAAACATCCCGCCTAAGTTAATATTTACTGTTTTGTTCATGACTTATTGATTTTGATTGGTGATTAAGTTTACAGCGTCAGACAATTCTGTCCAGGTACCGCTAAGTTCGTTTAAAAAGGTTTGTCCTATCTCGGTTAATCCATAATATTTTCGTGGTGGCCCTGAGGTCGATTCTTCCCAGCGATAATTAAGTAAACCGTCATTTTTTAATCTAGTTAACAACGGATAAACAGTTCCCTCTACAACTAGTAATTTTGCGTTTTTTAAAGTGTCTAATATTTCTGATGTATAGGCATCTTTTTCTTTTAATACAGATAAGATGCAAAACTCAAGAACACCTTTGCGCATCTGTGCTTTTGTGTTTTCAATGTTCATAATTTCATTTTGTTTTTTTTTGATTGAACAATTCGTTTTTTGATTGATGATGATTGCTTTGCCAGTTCGCCCTTCTGGCTCGGGTGATTGATGATTGATTTCGAATATGACTTTTAACCTGTTTCAGGATTACTTTATAAAAGGAATCGTAATAGGATATTTGTATAATTCTCCGTTTGAAGCTTTTATTGAAGCATAGATCACTAAAAAGAATTCAACAAATTTTAATAATCCAAAAAGCACTACAGCTGTAATTCCTACGCTTAACATTCCGATGTTTCCTTCGAAGTTGAAATTTCTAATTACAAGATTTTCGTTGTACATAAATGCTTCGATTGGGATATTTTGTAGAACTACTGTTACAAAAATTGGTATAGCGATAAGTGCTAAAATCAAAGTATAAAGCAATAAGCTTAACTGAAAGTTCAAAGCCTGTTTTCCGTGATGGTCTGCAAATTCAGATTTGTCTTTGTAGTTGGTCCAGATGATTAACGGAAAAATATAGTTCCCAAACGGAATTATATATTGGCTTAATATACTCAAATGAGTAAATGCTGCTGTATTCTTTTCTGATGTTTTTTCCATGATGAGTGGTGTTGATGATTGCATGATTAAAAGTATATAGTAATTTCTTATGCAAATATATGTCTAAAAAACAGTATCTTGTTTTGCATAGTACTAATTATTAACAAAAATTTAACAATTTAAAAAGTAAGAATATGTGTTTAAATTGTTGATAATCATTCGGAAGTATTGAATTTATTGAGGTCTTTCTGATAGTTGAATAATTTATTGTGCATGCATAGTTTTTTTGTATTTTTACATAAAAAAATAAATCACATGGCACTTTCTGTATCAAAACTTAATAAGTTCGTTCTGTTTAAACTTCCTTCTGCCTACTTCTGCGGCGTACGTGTTAAGGATATAAACGATTCAAGTTGTACTGTAACAGTTAAACACAGATGGATTAATCAGAATCCTTTTAACTCGATGTATTTTGCAGTTCAGGCTATGGCGGCAGAATTAACAACAGGCGCTTTGGTTATTTCTCAAATTCAGCAAAGTGGCAAAAAGATTTCGATGTTGGTTGCTAATAACAAAGGAAACTTTACTAAAAAAGCAACGGGAAGAATAACTTTCGTATGCAATGATGGGCATTTAATTGCCGATGCTATCAAAAAAACAATCGAAACCGGAGAAGGGCAGACGTTCTGGATGAAATCTATCGGAACTAACGAAGAAGGTGTTCAGGTTTCTGAAATGGATTTTGAATGGAGTATTCGACTGAAATAGGATTTTGTTTGCCACGAATTTCACGAATTTACACTAATTATTTTTATTTAAAATTTGTGCTAATTCGTATAATTCATGGCGAAAAAACATAAAAAAAGGCTTCGAACAATTCGAAGCCTTTTGTTTATTCTATTCTCTAAATTTAAAAGTCTGCTTCATAGCCATGCCCATTTTTTCCATAAAAAATAAGCCATTTTGCTAATGAAAAAGCAATGTGTAATTTGCTCTCTATACTTGTTTCATCAGCATTTTCTGGTGGATATTTTTCATTTTTTAGATATTCCAGATTGTTTTCTCTAGCAATTTTTAAAGCTTTTTCCATTAAACGATTTCCATAATCTAATGCTTCGTCAGCAAATTTAGTATCCCAAGCTTCATTTACTAAATCTTCGCCAATTACATCGACGCAATCAGATAGAAATTGGCCTCTAAATACATTTTCATCTTGCCCCATTGCTCGGTAAATTGGTACAGCATCAGGTTCTTTAGATAGTTCAATTACATAAAAGCCATTATATTCTTTTAGAAAATCCTCTTCAGAGAGTTCCTTGTCACTTTCATTGTACCTTTCCCTTATCCAGTCATTCGCAATTTGATCATATCCAACTCTAGGTGCTTTGATAGTTTCATAACTCTGAATTTGGTTTTCAAACCATTCTTCCAGAAGCTCTTCTTTAGACAAAACCTTTTTTCCTTTTAGTTTGTCAAAGAAGCTGAGTTCCTGTTTTTCTTTTCCTTGAATAATATGCATTATTTGTTTGAATCTATTTTCAAATCCAGGTTTGGGTTTTCCCAAAGGTCTCATGTCTAATCCCATAAAATTTAGGTGTTGGTTTATTTAAGCAATGAAATTCAAATATATACAGAATTTTCTTTGGTTTTTATTTTGACTACAAAAAAAGGCTTCGAACAATCCGAAGCCTTTTACTTTATAATTTACTGTTACTTTTTGGTACAGCAAGATTTTTTATCTTTTTTGTCTGCTGTCTTTTTACAGCAGGATTCTTTTTTAGCTTTATCTTTTGATGCTGGTTTTGTGTCCTGAGCACTTACGCTAATTGTAAATAAAGCAACGGTAACGATTGTAATTACTTTTGTCATTTTGTTTTAATTGTTTTTTGTTAGAAGAATTATAATTGAGTGAATCAAATATAGAAGTATTTCTTAAGGTTGATTCTTACAATTTTGTTAATGTTTTGTCAATAATGATTTGACAAAAAAAGAAAATCTTTTAGAAACTTTATTTAGAATTTCGATTATAAGATCTCTTTATCAAATACTGAACAAGAACGATGACCAATATAATAATGGCGATCAAAATTTCTAAACCTATCAATCCAACAAAAGGCATTCCGCAACGAATTTGTCCGTTTGATTCTGCTCGCAGTTTGTTTGAAAGTATATTAAACGCAATGATAAAAAATATAAATTGAGAAAAAAAGGTAATTAAACAGACTTTAAAAAAAGTTAGTTTTATGCTTTCGCCAATTGCTTTTCTTCCAAATATAATTTGAAAAATCATTGGCGAAAACAATAATAAAAGGAAAAGAATTTGGTTCATAATAGTTAATTAAATTGGTTTTTTTAATGTTTTTTGTCATTCCAAAATTAATGCCATTGTACAATCCAGGCTTTTTCGATTTTACCAATTATCCATTTTTTACATCTTTTAATATGAATTTAAATCACAAATCAATAATTCAAATTAACCCCAAAACCAATTCCCATATCGCTGTCATAATGCGTCGTAATTCCGAAGTTTCTGGCGACGATATATTTCAATCCTGCCATATATTCTTTATCCGTATTCCACATTAAATTCATTCGAAGTCTTTTCGAAAGCGGAATATCTTTTCGTTCAAACTGTAAACGAACATTTCCATCGGTATAAACCTCAACTTGCGCTTTTATAAGCATTGGTAAAGTATATTCCGCACCTAAACTGAAAACCGAACGATTGTCTTTGGTGTTTTTTTGTCCAAAAAGATTTTGTTCCTGTTCGTCCATTCCCATTTTTCTATAACGCCAGTCAAAACCGATGAAAGGCATCAGCCATTGATTTTTTCCGATATATCTACCAATATGTGTTTCAGTTTCATAACCATGTTTATCATTATAACCCAATCTCCATTCCGTTCCAATGCTCCAGCGTGTGTTACTGAACATCGCTTCACCGTCATTTCCATTGCTGGCAAAGTCATTTTCTGCCATAAAATGAAACATTCGGTCATCCATTTTCAACATTTTAAAAGCCATTTCAGGATGATGAATCAACGGATTTGGCGCTGAATTTTCGTAGGTAAAAATTCTTCCCATTCCCGCCATCATGTGATATAGAATGTGACAATGAAAAAACCAGTCGCCATCGGCATTTGCCTGAAATTCGATGGTGTCGGTTTCCATTGGCATAATATCAATCACATTTTTTAGAGGAGAATAATCGCCGTGTTCGTTTAGAATTCTAAAATCATGTCCGTGTAAATGCATCGGATGGCGCATCATCGAACCATTATATAAAACGATACGAACGTTTTCTCCCTTTTTTATTAAAATTTTATCAGTTTCAGAAACTACTTTATTGTCCAAACTCCAAACATAACGATTCATATTTCCGGAAAGCGTAAAACGTAATTCTTTTACAGGAGCGTCTTTTGGGAGATTAGTTTTAAAAGGAGATTTCAGCATTCCGTAATTCAAAGTCACAATTTCAGAAGTTTCAGTGCTGTCACTTTCTATTTTCATAGCTTCCATATTATGCATCGAATGATCCATAACAGGTTTTGCATTTTCATCTTCACCAGAAATTTCAGGATACATTACAGCATTCATGTCCATTTTGTTGAGTGACATATTCATGCCCATATCGTTCATGTCGCCGTTCATTTTCATCATATCATTCATCATTTTCATCCCTTCGAAATATTTTAATTTCGAAAGATGATGAACGGGTTGTTTTTCGCCATTCCCTAAAAATAAAGAAGCAGATCCTGTTCTGTCTTCTGCTGTAGCCAAAAAAGCAAAAGCTTTATGGTCTTCGGGAATGGTAACCACAACATCATACGTTTCAGAAACCGTAATAATCAAACGATCGACTTCTACAGGTTCTACATCATTTCCGTCACTTGCAACAACGGTGATCTTCCCTCCGCCATAAGTCAGCCAGAAATAACTGGAAGCACCTCCGTTGGCAATTCGTAAGCGGACTTTTGAACCCGGTTTAAGATCTGAAAATTGTTGTTCATTTTTACCATTAATCAGAAACTTTTCATAATAAACATCGCTGACATCCATTGCGTTCATTCGTTTCCATTCGTTGGTTACTTTGGTCGAAAAATGTCCTTGTTTGATGGCTTCAAAATAACTTTGTGTAGTTCCTTTTTTAATGGCAAACCAATCATTGGCATTATGAAGCATTCGCTGAATATTCTCTGGTTTCAAATCTGACCATTCGCTTAAAATAACTGGAATCGTTGGCAAATCGTCAATTCCTTTTCGGATAGTTGAATCGTCTTCTTTCTTATTGATGATAAAAAGTCCGTACAAACCAATTTGTTCCTGTAACCCCGAGTGACTGTGATACCAATAGGTTCCATTTTGAATAATTGGAAAAGTATATTTATGAGTTGTTCCCGGTTCAATCGGCATTTGTGTTAAATAGGGAACTCCGTCTTCTTTATTTGGAAGAAATAATCCATGCCAGTGCATCGAAGTGGTTTCTTTTTTTAATTCGTTATGGACATAAATTTCTGCAATATCGCCTTCGGTAAAAGTTAGAGTCGGCATCGGAATTTGTCCGTTCACTGCAATCGCACGTTTTTCTTTACCCGAAAAATTGACAACCGTATCGCGAACATGTAAATCGTAACGTACGACTTTTTGTGCCTTTAGGTGAAAAGCGATTAAGAAAAATATAAAGAGGTATTTGATTTTCATGATAAATTATAATTTTAAATCGTTGGTCTACATTGAACACAATTTATTTTTAACACATAGAGACATAGATTTATTTGTCTAAAAAAAAGAGAATATAAAAGAAACTAGTTTCCACACATAGCTATGTGTATTGTAACAAGTGAAACGCCTTTACGCACAATGCAAAGCTATGTTTCTATGTGTTGAAATAATTGCGCCCAACCTACAATTTTAGATTTCTCAATCGCAAAGCATTTACGATTACCGAAACAGAACTCAAACTCATTGCCACGGCAGCCAACATTGGCGAAAGCAAGATTCCTAAAAACGGATATAAAATTCCTGCTGCAATTGGCACGCCCAAAGTATTATAGATAAAAGCAAAGAATAAATTCTGTTTGATATTTGACATTACAGCATGGCTGAGGTTTTTAGCTTTTACGATTCCGTTTAAATCTCCTTTTACAAGCGTTATTTTAGCGCTTTCGATTGCAACATCAGTTCCTGTTCCCATTGCAATTCCGATATTAGATTGCGCTAAAGCCGGAGCATCGTTGATTCCGTCTCCCGCCATGGCAACAATTTTTCCTTGAGCTTGAAGACGTTCAATTTCTTTTAATTTATCGTGTGGAAGACAATCTGCTTTAAAAGAACTCAAATGCAAATGTTCGGCAACTGCTTTTGCGGTGTTATAATTATCTCCCGTCATCATGATAACCTCAACGCCTTGATCGATTAATTCTTTGATCGCTTTAGCACTGTTTTCTTTAATGGCATCAGTAATGGCAACATAACCTAAAACAACATTTTCAATTGCGATGTACGAAATAGTTTTTCCTAAATTTTGTTCAACAGTTACTTTCTGTTCTAAATCAGAAGAAACAGAAGCACCGATTTCGTCCATTAATTTTTTATTTCCTAAAGCTACTTTTTTGCTTTCGATAGTTCCTAAAACACCTTTTCCTGCAATAGTTTCGAAACCTTGAACTTCTTTTAAAACACTGTTTTTTGATTTCGCAAAATTAACTACGGCTTGCGCCAATGGATGCTCGCTGTGTTGATTTAAAGAAGCAATATTTTGAAGCAGAAAATCTTCCTCATTAGTAACCGAATAGACTTTTTCTACAGATGGTTTTCCTTCTGTAATGGTTCCTGTTTTGTCGGTAATTAAAACATCAATTTTATTCATGTTTTCTAGAGCTTCGGCATTTTTTATTAAAATTCCGTTTTGAGCGCCTTTTCCAACACCAACCATGACCGACATTGGAGTTGCGAGTCCGAGCGCGCAAGGACAAGCAATAATTAAAACGGCAATTGCATTAATTAATCCGTAAACATAGGCTGGTTCAGGACCGAATTTCGCCCAGATAAAAAAGGTTACAATTGAAATAATAACTACAGTCGGCACGAAATATTTAGAAACGTGATCCGCTAATTTCTGAATTGGAGCGCGAGATCTGCTGGCGTCATTTACCATTTGGATAATCTGCGAAAGCATCGTTTCTGAACCTACTTTTTCAGCAATCATCACAAACGATTTTGTGCCGTTTATGGTTCCAGAAATAACAGTATCGCCAACTTTTTTATCTACTGGAATTGGTTCTCCCGTAATCATCGATTCGTCGATACTACTTTCTCCAGTAGTTATTTTTCCATCAACCGGAATTTTTTCTCCTGGTTTTACACGAAGTAAATCGCCCTTTTTAATGTTATGAATAGAAATTACTTTGTCAATTCCGTTTTCAACTAAAGTTGCTTCAGTTGGTGCTAATTTTAATAATTCTTTAATGGCGCCGTTAGTTTGTCCATGCGCTTTGGCTTCCAATAATTGTCCTAATAAAACTAAAGTGATAATTACGGTTGCGGCTTCAAAATACAAATGGATGGTTCCGTGATGTGATTTAAATTCGGCTGGAAAAATATCTGGAAAAAACATTCCGACAATACTAAAAAGGAAAGCAACACTAGTTCCGATTCCAATTAAAGTAAACATATTTAAATTCCATGTCACAATTGATTTGTATGCACGAACAAAAAACATCCAGCCTGCATAAAATAAAACTGGAATAGAAAATAATAACTGAACCCAATTCCATTTTTCAATAGACATTATATTGTAAAGTGGATTATTCGGAATCATTTCTGACATCGAAATAATGAAAATAGGAAGCGTAAACAAAATCGCAATTTTCATTTTTTTCAATAAATCAGAATAGGTCTTGTTTTCTTCACTTTCTGAAGCTTGCATTGGAATCAAATCCATTCCGCAAATCGGACAGTCACCTGGTTCGTTTGATACAATTTCCGGATGCATGGGACAAATAAATTGAGTTGCTGTGATGGCAACCTGAGGCACTAAATCCATTCCGCACACTGGGCAGTCACCAGGTTTGTTATAAGTTTTGTCGCCTTCGCAATGCATTGGGCAATAATAAACGCCATTTGCACTGTGCTGATTCACTTTTTTAGTTTCTGCTTTATGATGATCGTGATTGTGACCGTTATTTTCTTTTTTATGGCTAGAACAGCAAGATTTAGTTTCGCCATGATTTTTAGGAGAATCCATTTCAATAGTATAATTTCCTGCTGCCGATAAAACTTCTTGAAATTTTTCTGTTGGAACATGCTTTTCCATTGTTATGGTAGCCGTCGGCGGATTTAGAGTAACTTCTGCCTGAACGCCTTCTACTTCATTTAAAGTTTTTTCGACTTTGGTTCGGCATCCGTTGCAAGACATTCCTGAAATTATATATTGATGAGTCATTGTATTGGTTTTTAAGTATTACAATGCAAATTTCCGAAGCATCTGTGAGTTCGGTTTGTAGAATTTTGGGAATGATTTGTAAGATTTACTAAATGGTGTTTTTTAACCGCAAAGAGCGCTAAGATTTACGCAAAGCACGCTAAGTTTTTTTCTGTTTTGAGATTAAAAAAAGTTCGCAAAGCTTTGTATACATAACTTTGCGAACCTTGCGTAAATCTTAGCGCTCTTTGCGGTTAAATAAATAACTACAAATTCTCGATTTGAATACGTTTGTTATCTTTCAATTGTTTGAATGAAGTAGGAGTGTAGCCCGTAATTTTCTTGAATTGATTGCTCAAATGTGCCACATTACTATAATTTAAAATATCTGCAATTTCGCTTAACGAAAGCTCATTGTAAATTAAAAGCTCTTTTACTTTTTCAATTTTCTGGCTTATAAAATACTTTTCGATAGTTGTATTTTCAATTTCTGAAAACAAATTGCTCAGAGTGCTGTAATCCTGATTGAGATTTTCGACTAAATAATCAGATAAATTGATTTTGAGTTCGCTGTTTTTATGATGGACCAAATCGACAATCAGATTTTTTATCTTCTCGATGGTTTTGGTTTTTTTATCATCCAATAAATCAAAACCTAACGATTGCAGGTTTTTAAGCAAAACCTCTTTTTGAGAATCGGTGATTTCATTTTGCAGCTCGACTTCGCCTAATTCAACAGAAATAGTTTGGAGTCCGAGTTTTTCAAACTCAGACTCCACAACCATTTTGCATCGGGCACACACCATGTTTTTGATGTAGAGCTTCATATTTATTTGATCGTTTCTACCACGTTTCCGCAAGTTAGCATTGATGAACCGTAATATGGATTCTTAACTACTTTTTCTTTGCTTAACCAGTCAGCATCAGCCATTGGGCAATATTGTTTGTAGATTGGTTCTGTTGGGTTTGAAACTTTTATCAAATCATAAGTGCTTTTAGATAATGATTTAAAAGTCTCACGTTGTTTTTTAAGATCTGTTGTAGCTGAAATACTTTTGGCATCGGCAGTTAATTTTTTAACTACTTTCATCCAAACCGTATGTTCGTTGCTTTTCAGTTTGTCCATTTTTACAGCTGTAATTGCTGTAAGTAAATCTTTGGCTTTCGCCGAAGTCAGTTTGCTGTCACTTTTGATAAGTGCATCTTTTACTGTAAAATAAGCATCGTAAACAGATTGAAGCTGACTTGCATCAACGATTTCTGTTGTTCCTGTTTCTGATTTTGTTGTATTTGCCTGAATAGTATTTGCACTAAATAATACTGTAAGCACCGTTGCTAAAGCTATGATTGATTTTTTCATTGTATATAATATTTGGTAAAGGAATTTATTTCCTTTAAAATTAATTAAAAAAGTTGATTTCAAAAAGACCCAATATGGGCTGTAATAAATGCAATAATTATATTTTCGGCTTTAGCCAAATAGAAGTAAATCCAGAAGAAATAGAAGAATTACTATAAGAGGAAATCTTATTTTTTAAAGAAAAATTGAAAACATCGTTTTGCAAATCAAGATCATTTGAAGTCAAAATAACAAATTGCAATGCTGAACTTGTACAACCCGAATGACGACACTTTCCGTCACAATTGTGTTTTTCTTGTTTTGAAGTTTTCTTTTCACAGCATTTGTTAGAACAGCTGTTTTTTTCTTTAGAAGTAATTTCTTTGTGATGCATTGTATTGCATGCATAGTTATAATCTGGATTCAAAAGAAAAACCAGAGTTGCGAAAAGCATCAATATGTGGATCTTTTTGGACAAAGAAATTGTTTTTAGAAGTACAAATTTAGTTAAAAAACTTCGAGCAAATCATTATTTAAGATTTCGCTAACTAGAGTTTTTTAAAATCAGTGGGTTTCATGTTTTTACGTTTTTTGAAATAGTTCGTCAAATGACTTTCATCGGTAAAACCAAATTCGTACGCAATCTGCTTAATTGGCAATTGATTGTTATGAAATCTTTTCTCTATTAAAGTAGTTCTCAGATTATGAATGTATTCACGATAACTAACTCCAAAAGTTCTTTTAAAATAGGCACTGAAATAGGTGTGAGCAATATTAAAATGTTCTGCAATTACTTTTACTTGTACCAATTTTGGCTGATAAATATTCTGATGAATATAATTCGCAATTTGTTCATTGTCTAAATGTGTCGATTGCATTTGAAGATTCATACAGCGAATGGTTTCTTTAATCAAACCAAAAATCGAAAGTATCTGATAAAAAACAATCGGAGAAGTGGTAACATCAATATAACGATCGTAGGTTACAATATTTTCGACAGTGTTTTTTAAAATTGTTTTACAAGGTTCATCAAACTTTAAAACGGTCTCTTTTAGGATTTTATCCCTCATGAAACTTTCTGGAGTATTGACCAAAAATTCATCGCAGGTAAGGTTTTGCTTAGAGTTGAAATAATTATCGGTGAATTTGATAAAAATGAATCCTGTGCTTTTCCTGATATCAAAGTAATGTTCATCATCTGGCGAAATTACAAAGAGATCTCCCGCTTTATAAGGAAGAAGGTTGTTATTCAAATGATGAATACCGCTTCCTTTCTTGATATAGATGATTTCGTAATACGTATGAGTATGTGGCGGAAGGTGAAATTTTTCTTCCTCAAATTCATCCAATACTAGTGTTTTAAACTGATTTAATTTAGGCATAACTTAAATTTACAATTTTATATCGCAAATATACAATTTCTGATTGAGTTAACGGTGTTAAATTTGCAACGTAGAAATCTATTCCTTTCTACATTAAATTAAAATGAAAAAAAGTCTTATTGCACTCTCTTTAGGAGGGTTAACTATTGGAATTACAGAATTTGTAATGATGGGCCTTTTGCCTGATATTGCCAAAGATATGAAAGTTTCAATTCCCGTTGCAGGATATTTAATATCATCTTATGCGCTAGGAGTTGTTATTGGAGCACCTTTATTAGTAATCGCAGGAAGAAATTATGCGCCAAAAAAAATGCTTTTGATTTTAGCATTAATGTTGGCTGTTTTTAATGCACTGTCCATTATTGCTCCGGATTATAATGTTTTATTTGCTTCTCGTTTTCTTTCCGGTTTGCCTCACGGAGCATTTTTTGGAGTTGGGGCAGTAGTCGCAAGCCGTTTGGCAGATAAAGGAAAAGAAGCGCAGGCAATCTCAATTATGTTTGCTGGATTAACTATTGCAAACTTAATAGGTGTACCAATCGGAACTTATATAGGTCATCATTTTATCTGGCGTTATACTTTTGTCTTAATTGCATTTGTGGGATTATTGACATTCTTAGCTATTTATTTATGGATGCCGAATCTGGAAAAAGGAGAAAGCGTGAATATGAAAACACAGCTTCAGTTTTTTAAAAGGACAGAAGCCTGGCTGATTATCGGAATAACGGCAATTGGTTTTGGAGGTTTGTTTGCCTGGATCAGTTATATTGCCCCTTTATTAATTAATGTTTCTAAATTTTCACCGGAAGATGTTTCCTCAATTTTAGTTTTAGCGGGACTTGGGATGGTCGTTGGAAACTTTGTTGGAGGAAAACTGGCTGATAGATTTTCACCGGCACCTACGACATTAGCTTTGCTATTAGTAATGTCAACAGATTTAGTTTTGGTTTATTTCTTCTCTTTTAACCAATACGTATCTTTATTTTTAACCTTCTTAACGGGAGCGATCTCTTTCTCTGTTATTGCGCCAATTCAAATGCTGATGATTCGTACTGCAAAAGGTGCAGAGATGATTGCTTCAGCATCACTTCAAGGAAGCTTTAATATAGGTAATGCTTTAGGAGCTTTTCTTGGCGGATTGCCTTTAGCAGCAGGCTTTAGTTACTCATCTCCAAACTTAATTGGTGTTGTAATGTCGATTATAGGAATGGTTATTACATTCGTATTGATGAGGTTACACCGTAAGCAAGTTGCGGTTCAGCATATTTAAAAACAATTTTTACTTCTTTTTAAAGCCCTTAACTTTTGTTTAAGGGCCTTTTTTTATGTTAAAGCTTGATTCATTTAAGTCTGATATTGTCTTTTTTGTTTGTTTTGTAGGATAATACACTTTAAAAATATAAGCATTTTATTTCAGTTCTTTATTTTTTTTAGCATCTTCTTAACTTTTTAAGTGTAAAAATAACACCTAATAATTTCGTAATTAATATTCATGTAATCGATTGTTTTTTTTATAAAAATAGAATCAAATGAACGATTAATAATAATATTTTTAATATTTTAAGTTAATATAAATTACATATCTCATATAAAAAAGCAGTAAAAATTTCAATATGTAATTTTTTTTAGCAAATTTTTATGAGAATTTATTTTTCGTTTAAAAAAAATATCTATGTTTGTGTAATCGATTACAACATTTTTTTTGAAGTTCGAAATCGATTAAGTGATGCGAACTAAAAAGTAACAGGAATTAACACTGTTATTTGAGGATATAGGAAAATTAAGAATAAAATAATACCTGTAATAATTTAAAAAATGAATTGAAAGTAACCACAAAAAACCACTTAAACCAAAACGAAGAAAAATTAACAACTTAAACAATCAACCATGAACTTTAAAGAACTATTAAACAAAGGAGCAAATTTTTGCTTTAAACTTGTTTTCTTACTGTGCTTATTGATCGGCAGTCAAATGCATGCACAGGGCACAACTATAGAGGGAACCGTGAAAGATGCCGCAGGACTTTCTTTACCAGGAGTAAATGTCCTGGAGAAAGGAACCAAGAACGGAACTTCTACTGACTTTGACGGTCACTTTAAAATAAAACTAACCAATCCGAAAGCTGTTTTAAGCTTTTCTTTTATTGGTTTTAAAAGTATTGATGTATCTACAGAAGGAAAATCTAAAGTAAATGCAACGATGATTGAAGATTCTAACAACCTGAATGAGGTTGTTGTAATTGGATACGGGACTTCTAAGAAATCTGATTTGACGGGAGCTGTATCTACTATTTCAGGTAATGATCTTAAAAAAGTACCGGTAGCAAATGTTGCTGAAGCTTTAACGGGTAGAATTGCAGGTGTGCAGGTTATGTCGGCTGAAGGTTCTCCAGATGCTGATATTAGAATTAGAGTTCGTGGAGGAGGATCTCTTACGCAGGATGCTTCGCCTTTAATTATTGTGGATGGATTTCCTATTAATAACATGAATGATATTTCGTCATCTGATATCGAAACAATGACTGTTTTAAAAGATGCTGCTTCTACAGCAATCTATGGATCTCGTGGTGCAAATGGAGTAATTTTAATTACAACAAAAAGTGGAAAAGACGGAAAAATTGCTGTGAATTTCAATATGTTCTATGGTATGAAAACCATGGCTAATGAAATAGACGTTTTATCTCCTGAGGATTACACTAAATGGCAGTATGAATATGCATTACTTTCACAAACGGGAACAAAAGTAGCTTCGGATCCAACGTCTTACACTAAATATTTTGGAAACTGGCAGGATCACGATATGTACAATGGTGTAAAAGGAAATGATTGGCAAAAACAGATTTTTGGTCGTAGAGGTGAGGTACAAAGCCGTGATTTAGGAATTAGAGGCGGAACGGATAAGCTTAATTACAATTTTAACTATGCTCATTACGATGAAAAAGCAATTATGCTTGGTTCAAATTACAGAAGAAACAACCTTGCATTGGCTTTAAAGAGTAAAATAAGTGATAAAATTGATGTTGGTTTTACAGTGCGTTATTCTGATACTGAGATTGATGGTGGAGGTGTAAATGAACAAAATGAAAAATCTTCATCAGACTCTCGTATGCGTACTATTGTGGGTTATGCACCAATTCCAGTATCTGGGTTGACTTCTGATGATGTTTCTGGGGACGGAACAGATGTATTAATAAATCCTTTAAGATCTATTTCAGATAATCAACGTCAGCAGTTTCGTAAGAACTTTAATATGTTGGGAAGTTTTGGATGGGAATTGGTTGATAATTTAAAATTGAAAGTAGATTTAGGTCTTGATAATTACAACAGTTTAGATTATCGTTATTATGGACGTAGTACTTACTATGTAGCTAATGCTCCAGCTAGTACATTACAGGGTAAACCAGCCATGGTTATTACAGACGGTAAAGAAAGACGTTTTAGAAATGCAAATACGTTGAATTACGATTTCAAAAAAATAATGGGCGAAGATCATCATTTGACAGCTCTTATAGGAGAAGAAAGTATTAATTATGAAGTGAATACTGTGACTTCTACGATTCATGGATATCCTTCTTTTTTCGATTTTAATCAGGCAAAAACATTAACATCACAAGGCACGCCTCAAGCAGTTGATAATTATTATAATCCGGATGATAGATTATTGTCATTTTTCGGACGTGCAAATTACGACTATAAAAATCGTTACATCTTATCGGCTACCTTTAGGGCAGATGGATCTAGTAAATTTTTATCACAAAATCGTTGGGGTTATTTTCCGGCTTTTGCAGCAGGATGGAAAATCTCTGAAGAGCGTTTCTTAAAAGGAACATCATGGATTGATCTTTTAAAAATTAGAGCTAGTTATGGTGAAGCAGGAAATAATAATATCCCTGTGGGACAACAAACTCAAATTTTTCAATCTATTCCAACAACATGGATTAATGGCGTTACTAGTGTTTGGGCAATTCCAAAAACAATGCCTAATCCTGATTTGAAATGGGAAACTACGGTAACTCAGAATGTTGGTTTGGATTTTGGATTCTTCAAAAATCGTTTAAGTGGTAATTTTGATGTTTATAAAAACGTTACAAGTGACCTATTGATCAATTTCCCAGTTCCAGGATCTGGATATGAATACCAATACCGTAATATGGGAGAAACTCAAAACACAGGTTTTGAGGCGACTATAAATGTTGTGGCAATTGAAAAAGCAAAATACGGATTGAATTTTTCATTTAATGTGGGAATAAATAAAAACCGTATAAACTCATTAGGTATCATGAATGATTTTGGAGCAGCTACTGGTTGGGCTTCTACACAAATTGGAGATGATTATTTAATAGCAGTGGGTTCTTCTTTAGGAACAATGTATGGCTATAAAAATGATGGTAGATATGAAGTTTCAGACTTTGATTATGTTGGAGGGAAATATGTTTTAAAAGAAGGTGTAACTCCTACACTGCCTACTTTAGTGGGAGATGGAAGTGGTCTTAAACCTGGAGATATGAAATTGAAGGATGTTAATGGAGATGGTAAAGTGGATTTAACCGACAAAACAGTTATTGGTAATTATAACCCTAAAAGTACAGGTGGTTTTGTGATTAATGGTAATGCTTATGGTTTTGATTTAATGGCTGCTTTCAACTGGAGTATTGGTAATGATGTTTATAATGCTGATAAGATTGAATTTTCAACAGCTACAGCTTCAGGACAGTATAAAAATTTAAATTCTACTATGGCTGATGGAAAAAGATGGACGAATTTGGATCCGGTTTCTGGTCAGTTAGTAACAGATCCTGATGCATTAGCAGCTCTTAACGCTAATACAACGATGTGGTCTCCATATATGAGAAGTGCTATATTTACAGATTGGGCTGTGGAAGACGCATCATTTTTGAGATTAAATACTTTAACATTAGGATATACGGCGCCTGAGATGTTTACATCTAAACTTGGAGTTTCTAAATTGAGATTCTATATGACAGCAAGCAATGTTTTTGTTTGGACTAACTATTCGGGTTCTGATCCGGAAGTTTCAACTAAAAGAAAAAACCCTCTTACACCTGGGGTTGATTCAAGTCCTTATCCAAGAAGCAGACAAATGGTTTTTGGGATGAATCTTAATTTCTAATTTTAAATTATCACAAAATGAAACATAAATTAATAATAGCAGGATTGATAATTTCAAGTCTATTTAGTTCTTGCCAACAATTTGAAGACGACTATTTAGAAACAGACGCACCATCAACATTAAAGCCCGAATTGATTTTTTCTGATGCTGAACTAGCAAAAGGAGCTGTTGATGGAATAAAAGTGCCTTTTGCAGAGACAAACTCTTACAGAGGAAGATTTTTACCATATTATGGATTAAATACAGATGTAGAATGGTATAATGCATCACAAACAGCAGGAGATAAGGCTGATTTATGTGTATACAATGCAAGTCCATCTAATACAGAGATGAATAATATTACTAATGCTTATGCAATGATGTACATGGGTATTGAGCGTGCGAATATTTGTATTGATGGTATACGCAAATTTGGTAACCCAAAACCAGATACTGCAATGGGGCAGTTGTTGGGAGAAGCTTTAACATTAAGAGCTATTTACTATGCTGATTTGCTAAGAGCATGGGGAGATGTTCCTGCTCGTTTTGAGCCTATTACAACAGCGACTTTATACTTGCCTAAATCAAGCAGAGATGTTATTTACAAGCAAATAATTGCAGATTTGGGAGAAGCATCTACATTGGTGGCATGGCCTAATGCAACTGCATATACAAGTACTGTAGAACATGTAAATAAAGCTTTTGTAAAAGGATTTAGAGCACGTTTAGCATTGGCGGCAAGTGGTTACCAGCAATATCCTGATGGAGTAAGAAGAAGTACTGATCCGGAACTTTCTGTTGCTACTATGTATGCATTGGCGCTAAAAGAATCTCGTGAAGTGATTCAAAGTGGTTCAGCTCATTTAGAATCTACTTTTGAGGGATTATGGAGAAAATATAATGAAGAAGTTACTACTGCTGGTGGAGAATCTCTTTGGGAGCTTCCTTTTGCAGATGGACGAGGCAGAATGTTATTTACGTTTGCAGTAAAACACACAGCAGCTGTTGATCAGTTTCAGGCTAATGGTGCTAACCGTGGAGGTGTAGCAGGTCCATTACCATTTGTTTTCTACGATTATGACCAAACAGATACACGTAGAGATGTTACTTGTGTGCCTTATAAATATGGTGCAGCAGGAGCTAATAATATAGCTAAACAAGAGTTAGGTACTTTAGATACATGGTATTTTGGAAAATATCGTTATGAATGGATGAAACGTTATGTGACTTCTACTAATGATGATGGAGTTAATAAAATGTACATGCGTTATGCTGAAGTGCTGCTTATTGCTGCTGAAACTGCAAACGAACTTGAAGGTCCTAGTGCAGCAATGCCTTACTTAAAAGAAATTCGTAGAAGATCATTTTCTGCAGCAGATCAGGCAGTGAAAGTTGAAAACTATGTAAACTCTAAAAACAGTAAAGATGCTATGTTTACTGCTATCGTTGATGAAAATAAATATGAGTTTACAGGCGAAATGGAGCGTAAGCAAAATTTAATTCGCTGGAATTTGTTAAAAGTAAAATTAGACGAAGCTAAACAAAAAATGGCTGACTTATCAGCTCGTACTGGTAATTACGCTACTGTGCCGGCAACTTTGTATTACAAATACAGAACAGATAATGTAAGCTTAGATATTTACGGACTAAATAGAGGAGAAACAACGAACCCTGGCGCTACATATTCATCTATTACCTGGACCTGGACAGGTACAGCTGCAGATACTAAGATAAATTCATTGTACAAAACTGGAGTTAATCCTGATAATAGACAATTTTGGCCAATATGGAAAGTATTCATTGATGGAAGTAATGGTCAGTTAAAAAATGATTACGGTTATGAAAATCTTTAGGAGTTAATAATAAATTATAAGTTATTAAGATGAAAGCAAAATATATATATAAAGGATTAATAGCCGTATTATTTCTAGCAATTGGAATTTCAAGCTGCGACAGTTATAATGAAGGTTTATTAGATGGAGTTGGAAACTCAAGAGAGTTTTCTCCAATTGGACTTACAGCCAGAGTTAGGAATTCAACTACAGTTGAATTAAACTGGACCGTTAAGGCAGATGAAAATGCAGATCATTATGTAGTAGAATTTAGCCCGGATGATCCTGAATTTAAAACTATTTTCAAAACCATTAATGTTACTACAAACCAATTGCCAATACAAGTACCTTTAGAAGGAGAGACTACTTATTATATTAGAGTAAAAGCTGTAAGTGGTGCTGGTTTGGAAGACTCTAAATGGTCGATTACTTCTGCTGCTACAGCATCTGAACAGATTTTCGTTCCAATTAAACCGGAAGAAATCCAAGCAAATTCTGTTATTTTGAGATGGGCACCTAACAGTAATGTAACTCAAATTATATCTCAGCCAGGGGATGTAATTCACACTATAACAGCGGAAGAAAAAACAAAAGGAGAGGCAACTGTTACTGGTTTAACTCCAGAGACTAATTATACTGCTACTTTAAAGAATGGAACTAAAACTAGAGGAATACTAACATTTACTAGTGGTGTTGATCTTACAAAAGGTATAATAGTAAATCCAGGTGATGATTTAAATGCTAAAGTAGCTCAGGTAACTGGAGATTCAAGATTATTGCTTATGCCAGGTAATTATGTGACAACCGGAGAGATTATTGTAAATAAAAAACTGATCATTAGAGGAGTAAGACCAGAGAATAAACCTAAACTTAATGTCAAATTCACTCTTACTAATAATCCTGCTAATCCTAGCGAAGCAGTGAATTTGTCTCTTGTAGATCTAGATTTAAATGGAGCAGGTTTAACTGGAGGAGCTATTGGAATTGCAGCGACACAAGCGCAACCTTTAGGAGATATTTTAATAAGCAATTCTTATGTTCATGATTATCCTTCTCAACTTATGTACGGAAATGGTGCTGCTAGATTAAAATCATTTACAGTAGACAATAGTATCATTAAAAATGTAAATACTGCTGGAGGAGCTGACTTTATCGATTTTAGAACTACGTATGTTGCAAATGTAACTTTAACAAAAAGTACATTTGATAAATGTTCATCTCGTGATTTTATACGCTTGGATGCAGCAGGTGGTTTTACAGGAACAGGCTTAACAAGTAATGTGGTAATTGATGCATGTACTATATATGCTCCTACCTTACCTCTTGCGAGTAGAATTTTGTATGTACGTTTTGCATCAAATGTTTTAGCGGTACGTAATACGTTGCTTGCAGTTGGGGCGGCAGTTTATACAAACCAACCTACAACAAGTGTTCCTGGATTTGGGAATAATAATAATTTTAATTCACCAAATTTAAAGTTATCAGGAAGTAATAATACACCTGATGCAGCAGCAACGACGCTGGATCCGCAATTTACAAATGCGACTGCAGGAGATTTTACATTAGGGAACCAAACCTTAATGGATAATAAAATTGGAGATCCTCGTTGGATAAAACAACAATAAATTCATGGTTAATAAATAGGAAAAGCGGGATTACAAGTTAAATTGTATTCCGCTTTCTGTTTTTATGATCATTCTAAAAGAAGAACTTTTAAATTATTCAATAACTAAATCAAATTTCTCCAGTAATCCCGCAAGTGCAATGTACGAAACTTTAGTTCCTTTAATTTTATTTTCTGAAGGATCAAAAGCATAATTTCTGGAAGTTCTGAAATCAGTTTTTTCTAAAATACTTTCCACGAAAGTGGTACCGGAAAGATCACAGTTTTTAAAAACAGCTAAAGACAAATCCGTATTCGAGAAATCGGTTTCTTTGAGTGAACAATCTGTGAAGTTGGTTTTCTTTAATTTTTTATAAATGAAAGTAGAGTAGTCCAAAAGACAGTCTTCAAAATTCATGGAGAATAAAAAACTATTGCTGGCGCTAAAATCCAATCCCATTAGTTTACAACCTATAAATTTGATGTTTTTCAAACCAGTGTTTTTAAGAACTGCCAATGAAAGATTACAGTTTTTAAAAGTGGAATCTAAGAAATCGTTATGACTTAAATCACTTTTAGAAAAGTTACAGTTAAGGAATTCGCAGTTTACAAATTCTACATTCGATAAACTCTGATCAGAGTAATCTACGGTATCAAAAGTTCGGTTTTGATATAATTTGGTTTCCATATTATTTTGTGAAGAGATTGAGGGATAATTTATTCTAATTCGATACAATCAAAAATGCCATTGTTGAGAATTAGATTCGGAATATCAAGTTCGCTGTCGATTCTTAAAATATTATCGCAGTCTTCAAGATCAAAATTCCACTTAGATTCAGGCAATAATTGATCTAGTAATAAAGATGCCAACTCAAATTTAGCGTGGCTATCAACGGAAGTTTTAAAAACATAAATCATAATTTGCATTTTTTTCAAGACGCAAATTTCTGAAAAACATAAACTAATTTGTTAGGATGTACTATTCAATAATTAGGACTTATCAATCATTTTTCGATAACGGATTGGTGAAATTCCTTCTGCTTTTTTAAAGAAACGACTAAAGTAAGATTGATCTTCAAAACCTACTCGAGTTGCGATTTCACCTACAGAAAGAGTGGTTTGGAAAAGTAAATATTTGGCCTCTAATAATATGTTTTCATCAATCCATTTTACGGCTGATTTACCTGTTACCGTTTTGACACATTTATTCAAATGATTAGGAGTAACGCTTAACAGAGAGGAATAATAGTTGACCTGATGCTGGCTTTTTACATGATCGTGAATAAGTTCTTTAAATTTGGCTGTAATAACCTCAGCAGCCGAAATTCCTTTTGCTGTTTTCACTGCATATTTATTCATTTCATAAAAAAGAGTAATTAAATAGGATTGCACAATATTAAGATCTGTAAATGCAGTTTCAGAATATTCTTTTTTCAATCTTTCTAAAATATTGACAATCGAACCAATATCTTCCTGAGGAAGACTAACTTTCGGATTTCCTGAAATTTTTAAGAAATCAAATTCATTCAGCAGTTCACGGCTCCCATATTTTCTTATTAAAATATCGGGATGAAACTGACAGATAAAGCCTTTGTGTATGTTGTTGACATTTTCAAGAGAAAAAATCTGCCCGGCAGGAACCATAATCATTTCATTATCGGTTGTGATGTATTCCTGATGCCCTAATTTCATTACATGTTGTCCCGAAGAAATAAAGATTAAAGTGTGACAAGAATGTTTAGAAGGCGGAACAGGATGCTGCATTTGCATGATTTCCTCAATTTCTAAACAGAAAAAATGATCCGAATTGGATTTGAAAAGTAAATGTATGGGATTATCTTCTCCCAGAAACTTCTCCCGAAATCCTGATGGACTGTATGTCTTTATTTTCTCAGCGTGCTTCTTTTTCATTTTAATAGTATAATCTAAAATCAAGCAGTTTGCATAGATTATAATGTTTGGCATAAAGGTCTTCGACCACTTCAATCAAGTTATCGTTTTCCTGATACAAACTAAAAAAAGCTTTATCAATCGTACTGCAACTTGCAATTTTGTTATAAGTAGATCCATAGCCCGAAATGGCTCTTGCTCCGGTTATATCCAGAAAATATTGTGATTCTTCTTCATTTAAATCCAAAACTTTAAGATTGGCAAAATGAATAATTTTTCCTTTCATTTTTCCTTCAAAAAGTTCGGCGATTTCTTCTATACTATAATAATAATCGTGAAGACAGATATTATTTTCCTGACCCGGCATGGCAAGATAGATGATTTCATAATCTTTAAAATTATGATCTTCATAAAGTAAAATATTAAGACTTTCTTCAAGGCCTTCAATAGTATCACAAGTTTTATGAATGCTCGAAATGCCCTGGTCAATTGCCAATTCCTCAAGACATTTAACCACATGTGTTGGGGTATGATCTTCTATATCTTTAACGCCTTCAAGGCAGAAAATAAATTTTTCATTATCCATGCAGGTTCTCTTTCTGTTTTTTAAGGATAGAAACTCTTTTTACTGTTTCTAACAAAAGTATTTTTAAAAAAACAAAATTCAGCATAGAAAGCAGAATTTAACGTGTTTTTTGGATTTTAAGTTTAGGTTCGAGCCAAGTAACTTTTTAAATGTATTTTTGTAAACCGAAAATTAAATTACGCATGATACAAATTAATCAGACAGAATCTTTTGCTGTCGAAGATATATTATTCTTATTTGCTCTTGAATCTGAAGCAGCTGAAGTTTTTAAAGGACACAACGTTTTAATTACCGGAATAGGAAAAGTAAATGCAGCTTATGAATTAACTAAAGCCATACAAAATAAAAGACCTGCAGTCATCGTAAATCTGGGATCGGCGGGAAGCAGTTGTTTTCAAAAAGGAGAAGTAATCTGCTGTACCAAATTTGTGCAAAGAGACATGGATGTTCGTGGTTTAGGTTTTGCGTTGTATGAAACACCGCTTTCTGGTTTGCCTCCAGTTTTAGAATATGGACTAAAAATGGATAATCTTCAGGAAGGGATCTGCGGAACGGGAGATAATTTCGAAATGGGGCATTGTTCAGATGCTTATCAAGTGGTCGATATGGAAGGATATGCTTTAGCCATGATTGCCATGAAAGAGAATATTCCTTTTTTATGTTTAAAATACATTTCAGACGGCGCTGATGATAATGCTGCTGAAGACTGGACAGTTCAGGTTCATAAAGCAGCGATTGCTTATGGGAAAATTTTGGGATTGATTGAAGATAAGGAAGCTATTTATTAATTAGAAAAGCTTTTTATAAAATTCCAATTAGAATCATACATTCCAATTTCTAAATTATCATTTTTACTAATCAAATTATTAGCTTTATTTTCTGCATCTTCAATATCTTCAAAAGATAAAAAGGGTCTTGAATTTGTTTCACTTTTTAAGAATCTTGTTTTTCCATCAAGCTCAAGGATGATTCCGGTTGCTTTTTCGCAAAGTATTAAATTGTACATGGTCGTATTTTAAGTCAGTTGTATATTTTAATCATTTCCTTTATCATCTTTAAAGCTTCAGTCGATGTTTTACGAATGATAATTTTATTCTTTTTATCCTTTATCAAAGCGGTAAATTGATTGTCTTCTATATTGATGTCAACAATAGTTCCGCCATATTTTAAAGTAGTTTCTGCAATTGCGATCGGGAGATTTGTTGCGCCCGAAGTCCCCAGAATAAATAGTATTCCCGAATTTTTTGCAATTTTTAAAGAACTGAATTTTTTATTGGTTTTCTCATCATAATATTCATCAAACCATAAAATATTTGGTCTCATCCAGCTTCCACAACTTTGACATTTTAAAAGTTCTATTTCTCTTTCCGTCAGATCTTCGTCAATTTCTTTTCCTTTTATTTCTTCAGGTAGATTTACGATTTCTTTACAGCCGTTCGAACATTTTATTTCTCTATTGTTGCCATGAATTTCGAAAATTCTTTCGGTTCCGCTTTGTCGGTGTAAATTATCAATGTTTTGGGTAATAAGATGAAATCGGTCTTTCAGGATGTTTTCAATTTCAACCAATTCGTAATGACTTTCATTTGGTTTGGCATTTTGAAACATTTTCTTTCTAAACAAAGAATATTGCCAGACTTCTTCGGGATGTTCTTTAAAGTATTTAAAAGTTCCAAATTCTTCTGGTTTATGAAATTTTGTTCCTTTAACCCAAATACCATCAATACCTCTATAAGTTGGAATGCCGCTTTCTGAAGAAAGTCCAGCTCCTGTCAAAAAGGTAAAGAGGTTTCTTTTGTTTTTAGTGGAAACGTATTGTATTATATCTTCTAATTGTTGCATGTTTAGTTTCGAAAAAACAGAACCGTATTTTTTGATTAAATATAAATTAAAAATGGATACCTCAACTTTTTATCAAAGCTTTATAAATAAAAAAAAACGCTTTTGGCGAGTTTTTCTTTTTCTAATCTTTGTCGACGCTCTTTGCGTGCACGGAAAGAATTTCCACGCTATCGTTGCGTTGATATATCCGAGCGATCGGGTTTGGGAGTGGCTCGTCTTAGCAAAACAGAACTATATATACTCTATGTTAGTAAAATCAAAAACTTCGATAGATCCTATAAATAGTTCGTCATGTAAATCTATATCTAAATTGAATTTTATTCCTTTAAATAAAACGTGAAAAATCGAATCCTCATCATCATCGACATTATAAAATGAGGTAGTGCGAGTCATTGCTTCCTCAAATTTCATCCCGATATAATAGTCTTCAAAATTAATATGACTGTCCTTTATGATAATACTTTTTAAAAGCTTTTGACGATTAAAAATCAATATAACGCTATCCCATATCTTCAATTGATAATTGTGTATTCTAGGATTATTATATTCTTTTTCTAAAGTTTTAATTTTGTCATTACTTAGATAATCATAGAAAAGGGAGATATCTGAATCTAAGATAAATTCGGATATTCCGCAATTTGGATCTATTTTGCTTTTCAGAAATGTTTTATAATCGATCATTGTTTATGTCTTTGCTTTCAGAACCGAAAGATAGAGTAGTTGGTTTTGCTTTTTTAATAGAATCTGAATTTTCAATATCTGGTGGGTGAAAAGTTTCAAACATTTAACTTATATAATAATCAGTTATAAAAAAGATTACAAGAAATAGTGAAAGGGATTATTGTTATGACGAAAATTTTATTGTTTTTAAGCTAGTTGTTATTTATTTCTTCTTTGGAAAAACCTGCTTTTAAAATAATGACTGTATCTGTGATTGGTTCATTAAATAAAGCTTTTATGTGCCCTTTATACTTTTCAGAATAAATGATTTTGTAAAATTTCCCTGTGTTTTTTGAAAATCCTTCTGGAGATCTTCCCCCATTTGCTTTGTATTTCTTTCCGTCGATATAAAAAATGAAATAGTTTAACTGTCCTTTGCCATAATTGTCCTGAAGAACAAATTTGCCAATAGATTTTTTGCCTTTATTTTCAATATCATATTTGATCATATAACCATTTACAATGAAGTAAATAATGCTACTTAATATAATGATAAGAAAAGAGACTAAAATTCTATTTTTCATTTAGGTCGTTGTTTGCTTTAAATTTTTTCATTAAATATAAATTAAAAATGGATATCTCAGCTTTCTAATTTTAATTCAATAAAAACGGACTTTTTAAAATGACTGCCCTAGCCCAGATAGGAGCGATATCCTTTTGTGGTCTCGTAAAATAAAAACGAGACAACAAAAAGATATAGCGGATAGCTGGAATTAGCTCCAAATTAAAAAACTACTCTGAAAAATTAGGACGAAAAGTACATCTACACCCCTTAAAAAGAAAAAACTCCCTCCTTTATTTTTTGCAATAGCGCTATTTTGCAGTGCATTCGATTGATTTTTTTCATAGGTTTATTGAAATTAAATTACTCGGGCGTTTATTCTATTTTGTTTATGAAAAGCATCAAAAACTACATTTTAAGTTTTATTCTATTTTTTGCAACGACTGTCAGTTCATTTGCTCAAAGTTCCGATTTGTACTTTGATCATATTAACTATGATACCAGTTTTTCGCAGAGTATGATTTCGAGTATTCATCAGACCAAAAAAGGGTTTATCTGGATTGGAACGGCGAATGGTTTAATTAGTTATGACGGATATGATTTCCTGCGATATGTTTACAATAAAGACATACTAAACAGCATCAGTAATAATCATGTCAATGTAATTCTGGAAGACAATCAGAAAGAACTTTGGATTGGAACGAATAACGGACTGAATCTTTTTAATAAAAACGAAAGAAGTTTTGTACGTATTGATGTTCAGAAAATAAAGGGCGGACGAAATTATATTTCTTCTATAATTCAGGATGACGAAAACCGAATTTGGGTTGGAACTTTTGGCGGAATCAAACGCCTTAACAGACAGCAATATTTGCTGGAAGAAATTTCAAACGATCATAATTCGCCATTCAGAAAAAGCAGGGTTTTGTCTTTGTTTTATGATCGTAATTATGGCGTTTTGGTAGGAACTTCTAAAGGATTAGAATGTTTTGATCCAAAAAACGGTTCGAAAAAAACACTTCCAAAAGCTTTGGCAGAAAATGAAGCTTTGCTTAAATCTAAAATCTGGAAAGTCATCAAAGAAAAAAATGGCGATTTATGGTTTGCAACCGAAGCCAATGGCGTTTTTCATTTTGATGTCGATAAAAGTGTTATCAAAAATTATCTGCTCAATACAAGTAACAAAAATAGTTTATCCTCAAACTGGGTAAATGATATTGTCGCTGTGGACAATAATACGATTTGGTTTGCTACAAAAAACGGTTTGTGTGTTTACAAAAAAGACAGAAATCAGTTTACCAAATACGGACACAATCCTCTGGAAAGTTACAGCCTTTCTGACGATGATGTAAAATGCTTTTTGAAAGACCGTCATAATGATATTTGGATTGGGACGAATGGAGGAGGAGTCAATCTTTTTCAGAAAACCAATGCCAATTTCACCAACATCAGAGAAGTGGTTAAACCAAATTTCGGATTAAATACCGCTTTTGTGAATGCTGTTGCACGCGAGAATGACGGAACGCTTTGGGTTGGGACAAATGGCGGAGGTCTAAATTATTTTGATTTTAGAAATAACAGAAATGCCACTTATCAGATTGAAGGATATGATTTTGATAAAAGCGTGAATATGATTACGGCTTTGGTGAATCAGAACGAGCAAAATCTGTTTTGTGGGACTTTCAACGGATTATTTAAGTTTAATAAAGGCAGTAAAACATTTCAGTTTATCTCGCTTTCGCGAAAGGATTCCAAAGAAAGAGAACGTCCGATTACGTCTTTATTAATGGATGACGGAGATCTTTGGGTGGGAACCAACGGAAACGGATTGAAAAAAGTAATGCCAGACGGAACGGTCGAAATTTATATGGCAGACGGCAGTTCGAATTCGCTCAGCGATAATTTTATTACCGATTTGGTAAACCGAAAAGACGGACTTTGGATTGCCACACAATATGGTTTGAATTATTTTGATAAAAAGCTAAAACACATTACAAGAGTTTTTAAAGCTGGTTCAAAAAGTGGTTTATCCAACAATAGTCTTACCGTCATGTTTACCGATTCTAAAAACAGATTCTGGATTGGTGCAGAAAGCGGAGGCGTAAATTTATTTGACGAAAAGAAGGGCCGTTTCTACGAAATCAATCGCTCAATGGGTTTTACAGATGAAACCATCAAAAGCATTTCAGAAGATTCAGAAGGAAATATCTGGATTAGCGATAATAATTTGCTTTATAAGTTAAAAACCAAAAAGTTAAGTCCGACTTTTAGGATTTCGGATTTTGAAATTACTTCTTTTTCGTCTAAAGACGGATTGAAAGTAAAGCAGTTTTCTAATAATTGCAGTTTACAACTCAATTCCAAAGAATTGGTTTTTGGATGTTCAAATGGTTTGGTACTCTTTAATCCTTCAAAATTGATTAAAACCGAAGATAAAGCGCCGATTGTCCTGACGAAACTAATAGTGAATAACGAAGAAATCAGACCTGGAAATAAAGGGGTTTCATTGGAAAAACGCATCAGTGAAACTTCTGAAATTACTTTAAAACACGATCAGGGTTATATCGGAATTGAATTCAGCGCCATGAATTTTATTTCGCCTGAGAAAAGTGAATATGCTTATAAACTGGAAAGTTCGTTTAATAAAGACGAATGGCATGTGATAGGTTCACAACATTATATCAATTTAACGAATCTCAATTCAGGAACTTATACTTTAAAAATCAAAACGTCAAGCGGAGGCGGAGAGTGGAATCCGTCTGTTAAAACTTTAAAAATTATTATGCTTCCGCCATGGTGGAGAACCTGGTGGGCATATATCGTTTATCTTGGTTTATTAGCCGGAGCCGGAGTTTTATTGTTCCGTTTTTTAAGAAACCGAGAATTATTAAAACAAGCTTATTATCTGGAACAGGTTGAGAAAGAAAGACAGGAAGAATTGTATAAAATGAAACTGGATTTTTTTACCAATGTTTCGCATGAAATTAGAACGCCGTTGACCTTGATAAGCGGACCGGTTGAAGAATTATTAAACGGAGCCGAAAAGAATTCGAATCTGGAACATAAACTGAAAGTCATCAAAAACAATTCGGATCGATTACTAAAATTGGTAAATGAATTAATGGATTTTAGAAAAGCCGAGAAAGGAAGCATGAAAATCTATTGCGAACAGCAGGATATTGTTTCGTTTTGTTTTGATATTTATGAGTCGTTCCGTGGTTTTGCTGTCGAGAAAAAGATCGATTACAAGTTTGTTTTGAATATCAATACGGCTTTAATTTATTTCGATAAAAACCAAATGGAAAAAGTGATTTACAATCTGCTTTCGAATGCTTTTAAGTTTACGAGTAAAAATGGCCGAATTACTTTGGCTGTCGAGCAAAAAGAAGATTCTGATGCTATCGAAATTAAAGTTAAAGACAACGGTATTGGGATTCCCGAAAACAGGAAAAAGAAAATTTTTAAGAACTTTTTTCAGCTGGACGAGCGTGGAAGCGCCAATTTAGGAAGCGGAATTGGTCTGGCGTTAAGTAAAAGCATTGTAGAACTGCATCACGGAGAAATAAAAGTACAGACAGAAGCCGATGCTAATTTCAATACCATTTTTACGATTACTTTAAAGAAAGGAAAAGATCATTTTAAAAAATCGCAGATTGTAGAAAGTTCCGTTAAGATTGAAGAAAATGCGAATCCTATTTCGGATGTTAAAACCGAAATTCATCTTTACGAACCGGAATATCCGGATGATGCCGAAAATACTTCTAAAAAGACTGTTTTAGTGATTGAAGACAACGAAGAAGTGCTCTCTTTTGTCTACGATATTTTATACGTTGATTATAAGGTTTTGAAATTTACTGATGGAATACAAGCTTTGGAATACATGGAAAAAGAAATTCCGGATTTAATCGTAACCGATGTTATGATGCCGGAAATGGATGGTTTTGAGTTGTGCCGAATCTTAAAAACAAGTCAAAATACAAATCATATTCCGGTTATTTTACTGACGGCAAAATCTTCGACTTTAAATAGAATCGAAGGACTTTCGACCGGTGCCGATGCTTATATTTCGAAACCTTTCAGTATTGAAGAATTAAAACTGACGATTACCAATTTATTATCGGCCAAAGAAATCATGCGTCAGAAATACGGCGAAGGTTTTATTGCAGATGCTGAAGAAGAAAATATAAATACGCCGGAAGGACAATTCGTAAAAAAATTAATTCAGATCATCGAAGCCAATCTGGACAATGCCGATTTTGATGTAAATGATTTAGTGAATGAAATAGGTATGAGCCGAACTGTTTTGTATAAAAAAGTGCAAACGCTGACCAATCAGTCTGTGGCTGGCCTTATTAAAAATATGCGTTTAAAGAAAGCGGCGAGTCTTTTAGCTAATACGAGTTATTCGGTTTCAGAAGTTACCTATATGGTTGGTTTTAATGATCGAAAACATTTTAGCAAAGAGTTTAAGAAGTTTTATAATTTGTCTCCGAGTGAGTATAAAGGAACTCAGAGTAAAGTTTAACCGCAATCCCTATAGCTACCGATAGCAAAGTTTTTAGCCACAGATTATTATGATTAAAAGGATTTTAAAAATCTGTGTTAATCCTGATAATCTGTTGCTTATTTTTTTCATGGTCTACAAAGTTTTTTTACAATGCTTTGCGGACTTTACGTTTTCTATTGGCCAGAGATTTTATAATTAAAGTAATTTTAAGCTATAAATCTGCTCTGAAAGAGCAAAAAGCAATAGCATTATGCATCGCATCATGAGTAAAAAGAGCAATTCATAATCTAGCCCTGTAAGGGCGACAGCAATTTGATAGTTCTCTATATTCATGATAACACCCTTTCAGGGTAATTTTGTGGGGTTGTGTTTTTTAGTAGTGCTTTGCACTACTTTTTTTGCTTTTAGGCTTTCAGCCTATTTAAAAGTTTTGCATTTTAAATTTTGTACTTAAAATGATTTTAAATTTAAAATTAACCACCTCACAATTTTTTAAGGTTTATATTACGAATCCCGTTTTTTAAGGCTTCAGAAAGGATGAAATTCGCAAATAAACACATTCACGCCCCTAAATGCGAATGTTTTTCTCCCCTAAAACCGTCATTTAATAATCACATTTGCAATATAAATCATGACTGATTTCTATCTAACTAACCAAAAAATTAATTTATGAAACAAAACAAACCTGTAAAGATGTTTTGCCGTGAAGGAAAATATCTAAAACTAGTTTTATTACTGTTTATGTGTATTTTTTCTACCACAATCAATGCACAAGAAAGTTCGATTACCGGAAAAGTAGTCGATAATGCCGGATTACCTCTTCCTGGGGTAAACGTTCACGTAAAAGGAAGCACAAAAGGAACCCAAACCGATTTCGACGGTAACTTCACCATTAGTACTGCCCCAAAAAGTATTCTTGTATTTTCTTTTATCGGAATGGATGAAGTTTCAGTTGATACTGAAAACAAGAAAAACCTAAAAGTGGTTTTAAAACCAAGTTCGCAAGCCTTAGACGAAATTATTGTTGTAGGTTATGGCACCAAAAAGAAAAGTGACGTAATTAGTTCTGTAGCTTCGGTAAAACCGGGCGATATGACCAAAGTAGCCACTTCTGATGTTGGGGAAATGCTTCGTGGAAAAGCAGCCGGAGTTCAGGTAAGTTTAGCTGACGGAGGACCGGGAAGTTCTTCTTCAATCCAAATTAGAGGAAAAAAATCCATTAACGGAAGCAACGAGCCAATCGTAATTGCAGACGGAATCGTAATTGGAAATATTAATGATATTAATGCCAATGATATTGCTTCTTTAGAAATTCTGAAAGACGCCGCTGCTCAATCTATATATGGTGCAAGAGCTTCAAATGGTGTAATCTTAATTACAACCAAAAGAGGAAAAACAGGAAAAGCAAAAATCTCTTATAATGGCTTTTCGGGAATTCAGACAATCAACAGGAATTTTGATGTTTACAGTGGAGAAGAATTTGCTCAGTTAAAAAGAGAAGCATACAGAACAAGTAATGGTGGAGTTTACCGGCCAGACGATCAGGTTTTTACACCATTGGAACTGGAATCTGTTAAGTCCGGAAAGTATATCGATTGGGAAAAACTGGTTTTAAGAACCGGAGTAACCAATAACCATAGTGTTAGTATTTCATCTGGAACAGACAAAACGAGTATTTTTTCTAGTATCAACTATATTAATACTTCAGGAGTAGTTCCGAATTCGGATTACGAAAAAGTAGCAATGAGAGTAAATGTCGATCAAAGAATTACAGACTGGCTGAAAGTGGGAATGAATGTTTCGCTTCAGTTTTCTGAATCTAATCGCCCGAATGTGGGTAACATTTTAAATAATGCGATTAATACATCACCGTTAGGTCAGGTTTACAATGAAGATGGCTCTTTCCGTTATTTACCTGGAGGAATTCAGGAAACACCAAATCCGTTGATCGATGTTTACGAAACCAATACAAATGAATTAAATCGTAACGATATCATGAATGTGTTTCTGGATATTAATCTGGCAAAAGGTTTTACTTATAAAATGAATGCCAGCCGAAGATCGTGGAATTACAAAGCAATGTCTTTCAATACTTCAAAGTCACTTTCGGGAATTGCTAATTCAGGACAAGGAAGCGGTTATATTCGTTTTCAGGATAATGTAGAGTATCAATTGAGTAATATTTTGCATTATAATTTAAATGTAGCCGAAAAAAATCATTTTAACGTAACCGGAGTTTACGAGATTACCTCATCAGAATACAATGATTTTAGAAACTCAGCAAGCAGAATTCCAAGTGATATTCTGGGAATTTATGGTTTAGAAAGTGCTTTCTTAAATACGCCTGAAATTGGAGGTAATGAAAGATCGTTAATTTCTTTTGCAGGAAAATTAGAATATGATTTTGATAACAAATATTATTTCACAGTTTCAGGAAGAGCTGATGGATCTTCAGTATTTGGAGCCAATAATAAATGGGGATTTTTCCCGGCTGTCAATGCAGCCTGGAATGTTACCAACGAAGAATTCATGAAAGAACATGTTCCGGTTTTAAGTAACTTAAAATTAAGAGCAAGTTATGGTAAAGTAGGTAACCAGCCGAAAGATCCATATCAGAGTATGGCGACAGCGACACAGAGAGATTACATTATTAATGGTGTAAAAGTTTCGGGTTATGTACCGGGTTCACAATTATCGAATCCGGATTTAAGATGGGAAACTTCAACACAATTAAACCTTGCTGCCGATTTCGGTTTATTCAAAAATAGATTGAATGGAACAGTTGAGGTTTACAATACCGATACTTCAGATTTATTGATTTATGAAACGCTTAACGCGAATACAGGTTACACGACCAAACTTTCTAATATTGGAAAAGTCAACAATAAAGGTTTGGAAGTGACTTTGAATGGCGATGTAATTAAAACAAAAGATTTTAGACTGAATCTGGGAGCCACGTTTACTAAAAACAAAAACAGTATTGTAAGCATCTACGGAAAAGATGCAGACGGTGACGGAAGAGAAGATGATGCCGTTGGAAACTTATGGTTCATTGGAAAACCAATTGACGTGTATTATAGATATAAAGCAGTTGGAATTTATCAGGAAGGTGAAAATATTCCATTGGTTACAGGAACAACTTTGTATCCGGGAGATATAAAATTGTGGGATGCCGATCCGTCAAACGGAGCGAATCCAAATCCGGATCAGGACAGAGTGATTACTTCTAAAATGCCGGATTGGTTCGGAACTTTCTCTTTGGCTTTAGAATACAAACAATTTGATTTCTCAGCAGATATTTATACCGTTCAGGGTGTTACGAGAGACAACTTATTCTTGTATGATTATGTTCGTGGAGGTTCTTTAAGAGGGGTTAAAAACGGAATCAAACAAGATTATTGGACACCTGAAAACCCGGGAGGAAACTGGCCGAGACCGAGAGACGGAAATGATCCGCCATACATTAATACTTTAGGATTGCAAGATGCCTCATACATTCGTTTGCAAAACGTTTCTGTTGGATTTAAATTCCCTGAAAGTACGCTGAAACCATTAGGCTTAAGTAATATGAGACTTTATGTTACAGGAAGTAATTTGGTTACCCTTACAGATTATCAGTCTTACAGCCCAGAAAAAGAAATTAGTGATTATCCGGAACCTGTTACTTGTGTTATAGGCTTACAGGTAGGTTTCTAACAAAAAGGTTTAAGACATTCAGTAAATAAAAAATAACAAGATCATGAAAAATATAAATTTTCTATTTGTTTTGATTTTCGGACTTTCCTTAGGACTTACTTCGTGCGAAGATTTTCTGGAGGAAACCGTAAAAGATCAAGTTTCTGTAGATTATATCTACAATTCTCCGGCAGGTTTAGAAGTTGGGGTTAATGCACTTTACAATCAGATGCGTTATTATAATCTGCCATCCGGAGATAATAATGATTTGTGGGCCAATGTATTCTTTATGGTAGCAACCGATTTGGGATTGCACAGAACCTGGAATACGCCTTATGGAACCGGTCATAATCCGCAATCTTATACAGGTTCAAAATGGATTCAGGGATATAAAATCATTGACAGATGCTCGGCTATTATTACTTCGGCAAGATCTATAAAAATGGATGAAGCGGCGAAGAAAAGATTAGTCGCGCAGGCAAGAGTAATTAGAGGTGAATTGTATTTGGATTTAAAACAAATGTATGGCGGAATTTTGATTGATACAATTCCAACAACACCACAAAACATCAACGATCCGGTTGAATACAAAGTAGCAAGCGATGCAGATGTGTACAAATTAATAGATGGAGATCTGGATTATGCAATTGCCAATCTTCCTTTTAAAGTTGATCCGGGACGTTACGGCCAGGGAGTTGCAAGACACATTCGTGGTAAAAGCGCTTTATGGCAGCAAGACTGGGCAGAAGCGGCAGCACAATTTGATGCAATTATAAATGATGGAACTCACGGTTTAGTTGCTTTAGCAGATGTTTGGGGACAAAATGGAAATCATAAAGAATCACTGTTTACCTATCAAAAAGATTTCTTATTAGGACCAAGTGATGATTTAGCAGGAGGCGGAGGTTCCTGGTTAAGCAGTGTTTTCACGCACAGAACTTACGAATTAAATACAAGCGAATTGGTTCAGGACGTTGCCTACGGAGGTCAGGCTTTAGGTTGGTTTTATCCAAACAATTACTTAAAATCATTGTACGATCAGGCAAATGATTTAAGATTTAAAACTTATTATTATTCAGATAATTATCAGGACTATAAAATCAACGTTCCAGGTAATCCAAAATTCGGACAGCCAATTACCAATCCGGCGATTGCAGCACCAAACGGAAATTACAGAGCCTGGCACTGGAGTTTAAAGAAATACCACGATTCAGAAAAATTACCAATGACTTCAAACAGCTATAAAGATTATATGTATTACAGAGTAGCTGAGACTTATTTATTGGCTTCTGAAGCGTATCACAATTTAGGTAATGATACGAAAGCATTAGCCTACTTAAACAAAGTTAGAAGAAGAGGTTATACAGGAAATCCTGAAAGTAACGTAACCACTTTTGATTTGACAGCTTGGACATTAAATAATTATTTAGACGAATCAGCCAGAGAATTAGCATTCGAAAATAACAGATGGTTTCTGTTGAAAAGACTTGGACTTTTGGTCGAAAGGCAAAATTTATATTTCCGTTCAAGTCCATCAGGAACTATTTCCGGAGAAGTACAATTGAAAATGACTCCGGCCATGATTAATATGCCAATTCCACAAAGCCAAATTGATTTGATGGGAAAACCGGCAGGATTTAATGTTGGTTACAATTAAAGTTAAAATCTGATTTATAAATAGAAACATATTTCTTTTTACATAGTTAAAACTATGTGTATTTAAATAAGTGAAACGCCTTTTATGTTCAAAGTAAAACTATGTTTCTATGTGTTTAAAAAATTTCAAAAAAGTTAAGGTTAAAGTTAGTAATAACCCATCCGGAAGTTGGAATAATCCTAATCTGACTTCCGGATTTAAAAACAGACACACAATGATCAATAAAAAATATATTCTGGGTATACTTACCGTTTTGTTGTTTGCATCCTGCAGCAACGACGAAAAAGTAGTTTTTATAAATGCAGATGAAGGTGATTCTGGTAATCCAAATCCGATTACACAGACACTGAAGGAAAAAGCAAAGTTTAAAATTGGAGCCGCAGTAAAAATGAGAGACCTGCAAGGAGAAGCCAATTACAAAAATGCTGTTTTAAAACACTATAGCCAGATTACAGCCGAATTTGAAATGAAAATGGCAAGTATCTGGACTTCTTCAACAGCTTATAATTTTACAGCAGCCGATTATTTAGTTGGTTTTGCTAAAGACAATAATCTGGAAGTTCACGGACATACTTTAGTTTGGTATGATTCATTTCCGGAATGGTTTAAAAATGCCAAATACGATTCCATCGCATTCGAATCAAAAGTAAAAGTTTACATCACAGATGTTGTTGGGCGTTATAAAGGCAGAGTAAAAAGCTGGGACGTTGTCAACGAAGTTTTTGCAGATGGTGGAGCTATGCGAAATGAAACTGTAATTAATTCATTATTTAAAGATCCAATTGGTTTTTACGGAAGATGTTTCCGATATGCCAAAGCAGCTGATCCGGATGCTAAACTATTTTACAATGATTACAGCGTAGCACTGGATGCAGGAAAAAGAGCATCCATCAAAAAAATGGTTACCAGATTCAAAGCCAACGGAGTGCCTATTGACGGTATTGGTGATCAGTTTCACTATGCAACAGATACCAACAGGCAAACTATGAAAACTGGTTTTACGGATATGGCTTCAACAGGATTGCTAATTCATATTTCAGAATTGGATATCAAAGTAAATACAAGTAAATCTGATTCATACGTCTTTACAGATACCGAAGCACAAAAACAGGCGGAAACATACAAGTACATTACAACTTTGTATGAAGAATTGCCACAGGCTCAAAAATTTGCTATCTCAACATGGGGAGTAACAGACAAGTATACGTGGCTGACAACTTTCTGGAACTCCAAAGAATATCCTTTACTGCTGGATGCCGACTATAATAAAAAACCAGCGTATCATGGATTTTTAGAAGGCTTGAAATAGGCTTTTAGAATGCTAGAAAATAGAATATAGATTATAGAGAATAGAAAATAGAAAAAGGGAAGAAATAAGATTTGCTGAGAAGTCTTTTCTCTATAATCTATGTTCTATTTTCTATAAAAAAATAACCAAAAAAATTAAAATCATGACCATAAAACTAAACCATATACCGAGATTAAAATATTTCCTTTTAGTGCTTTTTGTAGGTTTGCTTTCCTGCGAAGACGATGTACGCGAAGTATATCTTTATAAAAAAGGAGAATTAAATGCGACTTCAACAAATACAGCTATTCAAGGAGGAGAAACAGTAACCTATACCGATTCGTCAACAAAAGTACGTGCCATAAAATGGACTTTTCAAGGCGGTTCGCCAGGAGCTTCAATTGAACCGAATGTTGAAGTAAAATATACCAAAGCAGGAACTTTTACAACTACTTTAGAAATCACTTTCGTAGATAACACCATTCAAAAGAAAACTTTTACAGTTGAGGTAGAAGCACCACCTACGCCGCCAATTGTTATCCCAGCCGATGCCCTTAAAATCTACTCTGAAAATCCTGATTTTACAAAAACGGCTCCTGTTTTAAACTGGGTTTCAAGCAATCAGTTTGTAATTAAAGAAGTAGCAACAGATGGATATGAAGGCGCTTACAGAAACTTTTCTCTTCCGGCAACACCACCTGCTGCAGAAGCGAAATGGGCAATGGCAATTCTATCATTTGTCAATTTCACTGATATTTCATCGTACACTTATATCAATATGGCCGTAAGAACAACCAGCACCGGAAAAATCAGATTTAGAATGAAAGATGCTTCTAACACTGGTTATGTTGAATTTGATGCAACAAGTAATCTGTACGGATTGAAAAGAGACGGAAGCTGGAACATGGTTAAAATTCCAATTGCAGAATACAAAAAGCAAAATCCGGCATTAGATTTAACTAAAATCAAAGACATTTTGGTTTTGAGAAGTGTTGATCCAGAAGATGTAAGAGCATTAAACAACTATACGTTTGATTTCGATCACATTTATTTATCTAAATAATTTTTTTTTAAACACATAGAGACATAGATTTTTTAGACTTGGAAAGGGTATAGAAAGAAACTAGTTTCTAACACATAGCTGAACTTTGTTAGTAAAATCCAGCTATGTGTATTTATGAAAGTGAAACGTCTTTTATGCTCAAAGTAGAGCTATGTTTCTATGTGTTTAAAAATAAAATCTGCCAAATCTGCGAGAGAAATATCAGCTCGCAGATCAGCAGATAAAATCTAGCTATGTGCATTTATGCAAGTGAAACGCCTTTTATGCTCAAAGTAAATCTATGTTTCTATGTGTTAAAAATTAGAGTCTCTATTTCCTCTCAAAAAAATAATTAAAAAATGAATTTAAAGAAACATTCCATTTGCGTATTGTTCTGTTTTACAAGTCTGATAGCAGTACATGCTCAGAATAAAATTACGTATCAAAAAGTTGAAGCCAGACAAAATGCTTTAGATCCAAAATGGGTGGCTTATGATGCTAAAACCATTGATAAACTGCCTGGATTTAAAATTAAAAAACAAGAACCTGTTTCAATTTATGGCGGATCAAAAGTCTGGCAGAAAGAAGCAACAGGATTTTTCAGAACCGAAAAAATAGACAATAGATGGTGGATTATTGATCCTGAAGGTTATCCTTATATCTATAAAGGAATTGCCGTTTTTAATGCAGGACGTTCTGTAAATCAGCAGAAAGCATTTGATAAGAAATTCGGAAGCAAAGAAAACTGGGTAAAACAGGAATCAAAACTACTTCGCGATAACGGATTCAACGGCGTAGGAGCGTGGTCAAATGTTGATTTAGTTCGAAATGCTGAAAATCCGCTGGTTTATACTGTGATAATTTCTCCTATGGGAATGTATCATTCTGAACATATTAAAAAATATGGAGGAAAATATAAAGAAGCCAGCTGGCAAAATTACCGCTTTGATCTAGTAATGGTTTTTGATAAAGAATTTGATACTTACATCGAAAAATCGGTAAAAGAGGTTTCTCAGTACAAAAATGATAAGTATTTGATGGGTTATTTTACTGATAATGAACTGCCTTGGTACAACGACGCATTAGATAAACATTTAACTTTATTGGCCAAAGATGAGCAGGGTTATATCGCTGCAAAAGAGTGGTTTGATAAAAGAAAAGGTTTTAATGCTTCCGTTTCGGATATTACTCAGGAAGACCGAATGGCATTTACCGCTTTTTATTTTGAAACTTATATGAAAAAGGTAACGGAAGCACTTCGAAAAGCAGATCCAAACCACATGTATTTAGGATGCCGTTTCAATCAGGATAAAGAACAGGAATTGACCAATCCGGAGATTTTTAAAGTGGCAGGAAAGTACATGGATATTATTTCGATCAATCATTACAGAAAATGGGAACCGAGCCAGGAATTGATGAACAATTGGGGCGAATGGTCGGGAAAACCATTTTTGATTACAGAATGGTACACCAAAGGAGAAGATTCCGGACTGCCGAATAATACAGGTGCTGGATGGCTGGTTCGAACGCAGAAAGAAAGAGGACTTTTTTATCAGAATTTCACGTTGGAATTACTGAAAAATAAAAATTCAGTTGGCTGGCATTGGTTCAAATATATGGACAACGATCCACAGGATTTAAGTACAGATTATTCCAATCGTGATTCGAACAAAGGAATTGTCAATAGCAATTTCGAACCGTATCAGCCATTGTTAAAAGAGATGAAAGTGATTAATGATAATGCTTATGAATTAACACGTTATTTTGATAAGATGTAAATGTTTTTTTTACAGAACCAACGATAATCAATGTTATCGCAAAACGCTTTTTGTGGTATTGTCATTTCGACCGAAGGGAGAAATCTCCGCAAGTAGCTCTGCAAAGATTGGAGAAATACTGTGCGGAGCTACTTGTGGAGATCCTTCCTTCGTCAGGATGACAAACTAGGTAGAGAAATGATTTGTGTTTAAAAATCTTTACAATCTGCCAAATCTGCGAGAGAAATTTCAGTCCGCAGATTTAGCAGATCAGAAGATAAAATAGGAGTTTAAAATCTAGCTATGTGTATTTCTGCAAGTGAAACGCCTTTTTCTGAACAAAGAAAATCTATGTTTCTATGTGTTTAAAAATCTGTACAATCTGCCAAATCTGCGAGAGAAATATCAGTCCGAAGATTTAGCAGATTAGCAGATAAAATAGGAGATTAAAATCCAGCTATGTGTATTTATGCAAGTGAAACGCCTTTTTCTGAACAAAGAAAATCTATGTTTCTATGTGTTTAAAAATCTGTACAATCTGCTAAATCTGCGAGAGAAATTTCCGCCCGCAGATTTAGCAGATCAGCAGATAAAATAGGAGTTTAAAATCCAGCTATGTGTATTTATGCAAGTGAAACGCCTTTTGCACACAATGAAAACCTATGTTTCTATGTGTTTAAAAAATAAAATCTGCTTAATCTGCCAAATCTGCGAGAGAAATTTTCAGCTCGCAGATTTAGCAGATCAGCAGATAAATTAGTTTGCGTAAAGAGAACACGAATAAAACAGATTTGCATTCGCAAAAGCGCAGAAAAAAAACAGATTTTATTTTGTTGAAAAATTCGTTTTTATCGGCGTCTTCGTGATAACGAATCCGTTTAATCAGTGTCATACATATAGCTACTTAATTAAATCAGATAATTAAAAATAAAAACTATGAAAAAAATTGTAATGCTGTGTTGTACTTTTCTACTGATGGGAAAAGCCATAGCACAGGAAGTTCCATTAGTTTCCAATATTGCCGCCCGAAACAATATTACCTTAAACGGAAAATGGAGTTATATCGTAGATCCGCTGGAAAATGGATATTACGATTACCGCTTAATGCCTTTTAAAAACAACGGATTTTTCGAAAATAAAAAATGGAATACCACAGATTTAACGGAATATAATTTCGCGACTTCTGCGACAATGGATATTCCGTCTGATTGGAATTCGAAAGACGAAAGATTGTTTTTTTATGAAGGAACGGTTTGGTTTCAGAAAGACTTTAATTATAAAAAAGACACTAAAACCAAAGGGATTCTTCATTTTGGAGCAGTCAATTACGATGCGAAAGTGTATGTAAACGGAAAACTGGCAGGAACGCATGTTGGTGGTTATACGCCTTTCAATTTTGATGTAACTAATTTATTGGTGGACGGAAACAATTTTGTTGTAGTTAAAGTAGATAACAAACGTCATAAAGACAATGTTCCAACGGTAAACATGGACTGGTGGAATTATGGCGGAATCACAAGAGACGTAACTTTAGCTCAGGTTCCAAATACTTATGTCGAAGATTATTTGGTTCAATTGGATAAAAAAGAAAAAGGAAAGATTTCCGGCTGGATAAAACTGAATGATGAAACAGCAAATCAGTCGGTTTCAGTTTCGATTCCGGAATTAAAAATCAAAAAAAGCGTTACTACAGATGCAAAAGGAATGGCGTATTTTGAGATTAAATCCAATCCGGTTTTATGGACACCTGAAAAACCAAAATTGTATGAAGTAACGATTTCTAAAGCAGATGAAAACATTGTAGATCAAATTGGTTTTAGAACCATTGAAACCAAAGGAAAAGAAATTCTGTTAAACGGCAAAAAAGTCTTTTTGAGAGGAATCAGTATTCATGAAGAAGCGCCATTCAGATCGGGAAGAGGCTGGTCAGAGGACGATGCCATTACTTTATTAAATTGGGCAAAAGAGTTAGGTTGTAATTATGTTCGCTTAGCACATTATCCGCATAATGAAAACATGGTAAGACAAGCCGAAAAAATGGGAATTATGATTTGGTCTGAAGTTCCGGTTTACTGGACGATTTCCTGGACAAATCCGGATACCTATGCCAATGCAGAACGCCAATTGCACGACATGATTTACAGAGATAAAAACCGTTGCGGAATCGTGATTTGGTCTATCGCCAATGAAACACCACATAGTGATGAAAGAGATATTTTCCTGAGTAAATTGGCAAAATATGCCCGTACACAAGACAATACACGTTTAATAAGTATGGCGATGGAAGTAACCAAAAGTCCGAACAATGTAAATACACTTCATGATAATATGAATGAGTTTGTAGATATCGTAAGTTTCAATCAATATTTAGGCTGGTACAGAGGAACAAACGAATCGTGTAAAGATATGCAATGGGTAATTCCATACAACAAACCTGTAATTATCAGCGAATTTGGAGGCGAAGCTTTACAAGGTCTGCATGGAGATAAAAAAGAGCGCTGGAACGAAGAATATCAGGAAGAATTGTACATTCAAAACACACAAATGTTCAATCGTATTGAAGGTTTGGCAGGAGTTTCGCCTTGGATTTTAGTTGACTTTAGATCTCCCAGAAGACAATTGCCAAACATTCAGGATTTCTTTAATCGTAAAGGATTAATCTCCGATCAGGGAATTAAAAAGAAAGCTTTTTATGTGATGAAAAATTGGTATGCACAAAAAGAAAAAGAATATAAGTAAGTTATAGTTTTAGATAAAGTGAAAAACCTTCAAAGTCAGAAATGATTTTGGAGGTTTTTTACTGTTATGGCAGTAAATAAAAGTTAATTTGGTTAAAAAATCAAAAAAGGATAATTCAATTTATTTTTTACTGTTTTAGCGGTAAAAAATGATAAATAGATTGCAATTGTGTTTTTTGTATCTCAAAAATCGATATATTTACTGTTAAAACGGTAATTATGAATGATTTTAATTTAGGCCAATTAATTAGAGAACATCGTAAAACTGCAGGATTAACACAGCTTGAATTAGCCAATTTAGCTGGTATAGGGAAAACGACGGTATTTGATGTTGAAAAAAATAAGGAATCTGTTAGATGGGATAGTCTAAAAGCAATTCTAAATGTTTTGAATATTGACGTGCAATTTAGTAGCCCACTAAAAAAATAAGAGATGAGAAAAGCAATTGTTTATGTACATGGTGTAAGAGCTGGCGAGCTTGTAGAAGAAGAAAATGGCAGCTATCTATTTGAGTATGATAATGATTATTCAGCAGAACCAGTTTCACTTACAATGCCAGTTGCTCATAAAAAATATTCTTTCTCAAATTTTCCACCATTTTTTGAAGGATTACTCCCAGAAGGAATAATGCTGGAGGGACTTTTAAAAATAAATAAAATAGACACAAAAGATTATTTTTCGCAGCTTATTGCAACGGGAAGTGATTTAGTTGGAGCGGTAACGGTTAAAGAAGTTGATAATGAATAGATGTCCCATCACATATGAACTGTGTGGAGATGAACTATACAGTATTAAAGGATTAAAACTGCTGTCTCCTAAATTAACTTCTTTTCATAATCTTCCTTTTTCTGCTTCTGAACAAAGACAAGAAGCGGTAAATAGAGCTAGTAAATTATCTATTCAAGGGGTTCAGCCTAAGTTAAGTGCTGTTTTATCAATTAAAAAACAACAATTCGAAATCGTAGATCAGTTTGGCAATTTCATTATAAAACCTCAAAGCGATATTTTTCCTGAGTTGCCCGAAAATGAAGACCTTACCATGCGAATGGCAAAAGTCTACGGAATCGAAGTACCGCTTCATGGATTGGTTTATTCTAAAGACCATTCAAAATCGTATTTTATAAAAAGATTTGATCGTTACAGTAAAGGAAGAAAATTTGCTACAGAAGATTTTGCACAGTTAACAGGAAGTTCCAGAGATACAAAATATAATTTTACGATGGAGAAAATTGTAAAAGTTTTGGATGATTTCTGCACATTTCCTTCCATTGAAAAAGCAGAACTTTTTAAAAGAGTATTATTTTGTTTTGTGACGGGCAATGAAGATATGCACCTGAAAAATTTTTCACTGATTACAAAATCAGGAAAAACAACTTTAGCACCTGCTTATGATTTTCTAAACTCTTCTATTGCGATAAAAAATCCTCAGGAAGAAATGGCTCTAAAATTAAAAGGCAAAAAAAGTAATTTTAAAGCCACTGATTTGATTGATTATTTTGCCAAAGAAAGATTAGGACTTAGTGATAAAGTTATCGATCAGATCATGAAGAGAATGTTTGAAAATGCAGAGAAATGGAACGATCTGATTGAGATTTCATTTTTATCTGAAGATATGAAAGAGAAGTATTTTAAATTGCTGAGAGAACGCATTGGAAGATTTTAATAATGATAAAAATGAATTATCAAGAAATAGCTGAAAAAATAATCGAACTCAAAAATGCCGATTTTGAATTGAGGGAAAAACTCATTCAAAACGGAAAGCTTTCAGCAGGATATAACGCAGAAATGGAAAAACTGCACAATAAAAATGCAAGTGAATTAGAAGATATAATAAACCAAATTGGTTATCCATCAATTGATAAAGTTGGGGAAGAAGCCAGTCAAAGTGCGTGGATTATAATTCAGCATGCCATTGGACAACCGGACTTTATGCGAAAATGTGCTTCAGAATTAGAAAAAGCTGTAAATGGAGATAAGGCAGATCCAATAAATCTTGCTTATCTGTCAGATAGAATTGCTGTTTTTGAAGGGAAACCTCAGGTGTACGGAACCCAATTTGACTGGGATGTAAACGGTGAAATGAGCCCGAATTTCTTTGATGATCTGACGAAAGTAAATGAAAGAAGAAAACAAATTGGTTTCAATACTTTGGAAGAACAAATCGGAATTATGAGAAAAAGAGTTAAAGATGAAAATCGGTTGCCACCAATAGATTTTGAAAAAAGAAAACTTGAAATGGAGGAATGGCGAAAAAAGACTGGTTGGATAAAATAGAATTTTTAGATGTTATTTGTTCCGTAGGAACATCTCATAGGTAGAAAAATGATATGGTCATTATTATTTTACGTTCCGTAGGAACGTTTGATATGGCATCATTTTTTAACCATCCGATGTCTCAAACGTTCCTACGGAATGTAAATTTACCCCGTTGCCATTTTTTTTCTACCAATGAAACATTCCTACGGAATGTAATGTTAATTTAAAGATTATTTTACCAAATAATCAACCTGATCGGCTTCGCAAAGTCTGAAATAACCAAAAGCAAACTCGTTAGCATTACTGGTATTTATAATGTTTCCTCTAATATTTCCCGGAGGAACAGAAAACGGATTGGAGCTGGAAGCTTCCAGAATTAATTTCCAATAATTAAAGAAGTTTTTAGAAACTCCTCTATGCGTAATTTTTACCGTATTTCCGGCTTTCATATCTTCGTGAGAATATCTGGTACTGATTTCATTTCCGTTATAAAATTCATCATTTGTGATTTCGTATTCCGGATAAATTAGAAATTCACTTTGATAATCGGTTACATAAAAATTGATTTGATCAGCTGGGTCGTTGTAATAAAAAGTTAATTCAATAACATCTTTACCTCCAAAATCTGGAACCATTTTTTGCTCTACTTTATTAATTGGAGTAGCAGAAGTTAGTTTTTCTGTTGCGGTATAACTTTGTCCTTCTGAAGTGATAAACAATTTATATTCCATATCGATGACAGGAACAAAATTGTTGCATTTGTAAACTCCTGCTTCAGTTTCATTAAAAGTAAAGACATCTCCGTTGCTGTTTTCTACTCTAACCTGTGCGCCTGAAACTTTTGGTGTTGTACCGCTGTAATACGGAGCCGTTTTACTGACTTTTATAGTTTGTTCGTTTCCTGCAGTTCCTTTTTTCCAAATTATTTCAGCATCAATTACCAATTTGGTTTCTCCTGTTTCCAGATCAAGATTTACTACATCTTCACAAGAAGCAAAAGAGAAAACAAAAAGAAGACTTATTAATGCCAGTGCTTTATTCATTACCGTATATTTTTTCAATTTATTCATAGCATTAAAATTTAAAATTATAAGAAACCCCGGGTACAATTCCGAAAATTGAAAGTCTTCTTGTTTCATTTGCGCCAGTATCTTCATTGGTGGTAAAACTCATAGAAGCAGCATTTTTTCTGTTGTAAATATTGTAAAGGCTGAATACCCAATAGCTTTGCCAGCCTTTCTTTTTGTCTGGTTTTGGCGTATATGTTGCGGCAACATCTAAATGGTGGAAAAGCGGTAATCGATTTTCATTTCTCAAAGAATAGTTGGGAACATGAATGCCTCCCATTTCATAATAACCGTTTGCGTATGTTACAGGCTGACCCGACTGCAAAGTGAAATTTCCATTAAACGACCATTTTGGGTTCAATTCATAACTTCCTACAATGCTTAGGTTGTGCAGTTTGTCATAGCCAGATAAATACCAGTTACCGTTTGCAACTCCTGGCTCTTCAGCCGTTCTTCCCGGAGTTTTTTGTTCTGCGCGAGACAAAGTATATGAAACCCATCCAGTAAAGACACCAACATTTTTTCTGAACAATAATTCCATTCCATAAGATCTTGCTTTTCCGTTCAGAATTACCTGTTCAATATTATTGTTAGCCAGAACATCAGCTCCGTCAATATAATCAATACGATTTTGGACATTTTTATAAAATAATTCGGTTTCTAAAGAATAATCTCCGTCTTTGAAATTTTTGAAATACCCCAAAGCATATTGATCCAAAAGCTGAGGTTTTGTAAATGGCCCGCTTGGAGTCCAAATACTCATTGGTAAGGGAGATTGTGTATTGGATAAAATATGAATGTACTGTGCCATTCTGTTGTAACTCGCTTTTATAGAAGTTTCGTCATTAAAAGCATAAGACAAGGCGGCTCTCGGTTCAAAATTATTAAAAGTGCTGATTGCCTGTCCTTTTTTATAATTGATGGTTCCTGTAGGAGTTCCTTCTTCGTAAATTTTATATAACGGATTATAAACAACAGCCTGACCATTTTCGTAAGTGCTGATTGGTTCTGGCCCTAAACGATAAAAAGAACTGTAACGAAGTCCGTAACGGAAATTCAGTTTTTCTGTAATTTGGTTTTCAAAATCAATAAAAGCAGAAGCTTCGAGAGCATATTTTTTATCCAGCTGTTTGTAATTAAACTGAGAATCTGAAGCCGTTGGTGCTACAACTCCCGGATTAAAATTATAATACAAACCATCAATACCGTAATTGATTTTGAATTTCTCGGACTGTTGGAAATTCCAATTGTATTTTAATCCGTAGCTTTTAATGTTGCTGTCCCATTTAAAACTTTCAATCGGAATTTCAAGATTAAATCTGTAATCGCTGTAAAAGCCAGATAAATTACTACTTAAGCGATCCGAGAATTTATGTTTCCAGCTTAAGATACCCATTGTACTTCCGTAAGTACTTGCAAAACGGTCATTAATATCGAACAAATCATTTCCGAAATAACCCGAAAAAGACAAGGTATTATTGGCATTAAAGCGGTGATTTATTTTTGCGTTCAAATCATAAAACATGGCGGAGTTTTTATTATCCGCCAGTTTCATGAACAAATGCGCGTACGAAGCACGTCCGGAAAGGATGAACGAACTTTTCTCTTTCTGTATTGGTCCCTGAACCAAAAGGCGGCTAGAAATAATTCCGATTCCTCCATTTACTTTATATTCTTCAAAATCTCCTGTCTGTTGTGCTACATCCAAAACAGAAGAAACACGGCCTCCAAATCTGGACGGAATTCCTCCTTTGTATAAATCTAAACCATTTACGATATCAGCATTAAAAATAGAAAAGAATCCAAACATGTGTGAGTCAGCATAAACTGGAGCGCCATCCAAAAGAATCAAATTCTGATCGGCAGCACCTCCGCGGACATTAAATCCTGAAGAAGCTTCTCCGGCATTTGTAACTCCAGGCAAAGTCAGAATCGATTTCAACGGATCTGGTTCTCCCATAGCAACCGGAATCTTTTTGATTTCCTGCATCGAAAGCTTGTTGACACTCATTTGAGTCGTTTTAATGTCAGCGGCTTTGTTATTCATGACAATAACTTCTCCCAATTGCTGGCTGTCTGAATCTATATTGAAATTAACTTTTGTATCATCTGAAACAGAAACGCGTTTTTCCTCATTTTTAAATCCAACATAACTTACCTGAAGGGTATAAGATCCGTTTGGTACTTCAATACTGTATTTACCGTTAACATCGGTTACTACACCAGTTTCCAGTTCTTTAATATAAACATTCGCGCCAATAACAGGTTGCTTTTCATCATCAAATATGTGTCCGGTTAACTTGCTTTTTTTTTTAGCCGGTTTAGTGGTTTGAGATTTTTGTTTAACAAAAATATTATTGCCTACTATAGAAAATTGCACAGATGCCGTTTTGTTTAGTTCCGTAATAAGCTTTTCAATATCAGTCTGCTTAAAAGTACTCTTTTGATTAAAGTAATTTTTATTGGTGTCAATTTGATCTGTAAAGGCAAATTTATAATCGGTTTGATTTTCAATTTGCTTAAAGAATTCTTTTAAAGTTACATTTTGATCTACAGTTACTGTAACGCTTTGAGCGGTCATACATAAGCTGAATAAAAAAAAGCATGCTGAAATTATATGCTTCATGAAATTTTGTATTTTTGAATAATTATTAACTGGAATAACCTCGTGTTATCCTGAATATGAGGAGGATGTGGAGTTTCGCGGCTTACATCCTTTTTTCTTTTCTACCGAAAAGTAATCTGCTTTAAATCTTCATTTATTTCAAAGTTTAGGTTATACATTTCTGATATTAATTGTACAATTGTTTTTAAATCTTCTTTTTTATTGATTCGGATTGTGATTTTCTGATTCAGATATTCACTTGGAATTATCACTTTATAACCATAGTTCTCCTCAATATAATGATTGAGGTTCGTTAGTTTTTCATTTTCAAAATCTATAAAGCGGCTAAATTCGGTTACCGATGCAGTTTGATTTCCATACGTGAATTTCTCGCCTGGTTTTAAAATCCATTTTTGATCCTGACCTTTTACATTCATTTGAACACTTCCTTCAAAAAGTTCAACCGTTATTTGTTCATTTTCGGATTCTTTTACAATAAAAGATGTTCCCAAAACTGTAGTGGTAGTTTCATTACAGAAAACCTGAAATGGATGCTGTTTGTCTTTTTTTACTTTAAAATAAGCTTCACCATCAATTTGAATTTTTCTGTTTAAAGCAAAATTGTTGCCGTAAGAAATTTTAGAGTTCGGACTCAATTCTACTTTTGAACTGTCTGGCAGCACTACATATTTAATTTTTGATGTAGTATTTTCAATGACATTTTCAGTTGATGCAATTGTGTTTTCTTCCAAAGGCTGATTGTTGAAATAGATTCCAGTTCCAATCAAAACAAAAATAAATACAGATGCTGCAGCGAGATAACGCCACGGCTGCGATTTGCGTTTCTTTTCGGCGAAAGTCTTAGAATGAAATTCGTCCCACGAAGCTTTTTTTATTTCATCTGAATGTGAAGCTGGGGTTTCGTTCCATAATTTATCAAACTCATCATCAAAATTTTCCTTTTCCATGTTTGTTGGGGGTTAGAGCTTTTTGCAGTAAAATCCTTGTTTGGTAAAAACACCATAAACCATTTCTTTAATTTCTCTGTTGGTTTCGATTCTAAGAATTCTTTCTCTTTTTGTGAAATCAAAATTTATAATACAGTCGGAAATAACGAACTGTAAAAGTGCTACAAGTAAACTGGCATCTTTTTTTGTTCTGACATTGGTTTTATAAGCCTCAATATGCATTTTTTGTTCTTGTTTTTATAGATAACAAACGAGAACAAAAAAGTTCCTAATGGTTTTCGATTTTTTTTCGAATAAATTTACTGGCGAGGTAAATATGATTGGCGATGGTCTTTTCAGAAAGATCCGTCATTTCTGCAATCTCCTTATAGCTAAGGTTTTCCAGTTTGTGTAAAGTAAATATTTTTTGCTGCTGTTCAGGAAGCTGATCGATAAAATTTTGTAGTTTTTCTTTTCTTTCTTCAAAAATACCTGAATCGGTTTCTTCATCTAAGATATCAACGTGCAAAGGATCAAGTTGTACTATTTTGTTTTCTCTATTAACATGATTGATGATAATGTTTTTGCAAATGGTATATAATTGCTTGTCAAACAAAACATCTTCGTTGAGTAATTCTCTTTTGTTGTACAATCGTAAAAGACTTTCCTGAACAAAGTCATCTGGTGTAAGTACCGTAAGATTAAATCGTCTGGCAATATTTATCAGTTTATCATAGTAGTCGAAGTAAACCTTTTTGAAGGCTTCCTCATTCCCTTTTTTCAAACTTAAAATAAACTTTTTATTGTCCATAACGAAAATATCGCGACCAGTTTTTAACTAATCTAAACTCATTGGTTTCAATATTATTGCATTCAAAAATTATCAGTTTAGTATTGTGAATGTAATAAGTTACAAAGAACCGTAATTTAATTCTATATTTTGACGCTGTTCTGAGAAAATGTTACAGTAAATGGGATGTTTTTTTAATTTCAGAAAGAAGATATTCGAAAACATCATTTCTGTCAAAAAGAAAAATGGTTTTATTCCTTTTAAATCTTTCATTTAAAAATTGAATTAAACCAATAATTTCTACATCAGCCCCAACCAAAACCTAAACTATGGAGAATTTTATTCTTTTTGCCTTAATCGTGTGCATTGTCGTCTTGTTTAATAAGTTTAATATTTTGAATCCAGATACGAGTTTGTGTATCTAATTATACTTGCACTGCTGGCACTGTATATTTTTATCGTTTACAAATTCATTGAAGATTTCCCATTCAAAAACAGTATCATTATTTATCTGGCAACTTTTAGTATTGGATTGTTTTTATATCTCACATTCGACAAAGGAATTTTAACGTTCTTCTGGATTTTAGAATCTCTCGGATTATTAATTCTTGGAATTATGTTAAAAGAAAAATACTTCCGCTATGTTTCTCTTTCTTGGCTGGAGTCTGCGTCATACGATTAATGTTTTTTGATCTTTCTAATTCTGATTTCTTAATCAGGGCATTAGTTTTATTGGGAGTAGGAGTAGTGCTTTTGGTTATGAATACCTTATTCAAGAAATACAAACACCAATTTGATCAAATACAAACAGAAAAAGCCACAAATCATAAGTAAATGAATTTGTGGCTTTTTTTGTATTATTTTAGAGTGCATGTTTTTCAATCTTTTCCTGAAGTAAATACTAATTTTTATAAGCTTCTATAAGTTTGTCAAGGAATTGAAAAAGCTTCGTGTTCATTTCACTGTAATCGTAAGCTAAAATCGTTTCAGGATTTTGAACAAATTGATATTGCTTACTTTTAGCTAATAAATCAGTTTCACTTTCAATTAAAAGGGCAACTACTTCTGTTGTCAATTCCATGTGGCACTGAAAACCATAAACAAGATTCGAATACGAAACAATCTGAACAGGACAGCCTTCGCTTACAGCCAGAACCTTACTTTCTTTTGTTAAACCCGGCATATCATTATGCCAATGTCCCACGTTTAAAACGGAACCAAAATGATTGATTTTTTCATCTTTTATTCCCTCTTCGGTCAAAGAAATAGGGAAGACTCCAATTTCTTTTTCAGGACTATGATTGAATTTTGAGCCATAAGCTTCTCCAATTAATTGTGAACCCAGACAAACTCCTACAACAGCTTTTTTAGCAGTAATACATTTTTGGATTAAAGCAATTTCAGCCAATGCATCAAAATGAGGAAATTCTTCAAGAGTGGTATTTGGACTTTGCGGACCGCCCATAACAATAAGCAAGTCTATAAAATCGATATCATCCGGCAGTTTATCATTTTGATATACTTTAGAAAAAGATACATTATAGTTTCGTTCTGTTGCCCAATTCAAATAAGCGCCAGGAGCTTCGTATGTTTCGTGTTGTATAATATGTATATTCATTGTTTTCAAAATTGATTACAAATATATTTTTCTCTACAACATTTTGAATAGTCCACTTTTGCTTTTAATGCAATAGTCCAGTAAAATTCAGTTTAAGAATTAAGAATAAGCATCATTTGAATGTCAACTCTGTTGTAACTTGATGAGATGCCTTTGATTTCTTTAAAACCTAATTTTTCATATAATTTAATAGCGGGCTGAAGTTTGGTATTGCTTTCCAGATATATTTTGGAAGCACCTTTTTCAGAAGCCCATTCTATTGCAGATTGTGCCAATAACAATCCAACGCCTTTTCCTTGTGCTTTTGGACTTACAGCCATTTTGGCTAATTCGTAATCGTAATCTTCAGTATTATTTTTGACTAAAGCACAAACGCCCAGAACATCATCATTTAAAACAGCCGAAAAAATTTCGCCTCCTTTTGCTATAATATACTCTTCGGCATGATCCAGCGCTTTGATATCATTTGGCTCGACCTCAAAATAATTTGAAATCCATTCTATATTTAAGTCTTTAAAACTTTTTTTGTACTTCGGATTATAGGTTACGATTTCGATTTGATCGCTATTTTTCATAATGTTAAATACTGTTTTTTATTATTCTGCCTAATTTTCCCAAATCCGATTCTACGCGCTCATTCCATTCCAGAGCATAAGTAAGTCGCATGCAATTATTGTATTGATTGTATTGCGAAAAAATTCTTCCAGGCGCAAAATTGATTTTTTGAGACAGGGCTGTAGTGTGTAATGCTGTTGTTGATATTCTTTCGTCCAGTTCAAGCCAAAGCATAAAACCACCTTTTGGCTGTGCAATTTTAGTGTTGTCAGGAAAATAAGTTTCTACTGCACGATTGATCTGAAGATAATTGGTGTAGAGTTTATTCCTGAATGTCCTAAGATGATGATCGTAACGTCCGTGTTCCAGAAAGTCGCTAATAACATCCGAAAACAAAGAAGAATTGCAAACGGTTTGCACCAGTTTTTGGCGAATGATTTTATCTTTAAATTTTCCAGGGGCAATCCATCCAACTCGATATCCCGGTGCAAGCGTTTTAGAAACAGAGCCGATCCACAAAACCAAGCCTGCTTCATCATAAAATTTACAAGGCTTCGGACGTTCTGAACCAAAGTACAAATTGCCGTAGATATCATCTTCGATCAATGGAACATTATACTGTGTTATCAGTTTTACCAATTCACGTTTGTTTTCGTCGGGCATTTGAAATCCCATCGGATTATTGAAATTGGTAATAAAACAACAGGCTTTAATTTCCGGAAGCACTTTTTTTAAAGCATCAAGATCTAATCCGTGTAAAGGATGCGTTGGAATTTCAACTGCTTTTAAACCTAAAGCTTTAATTGCCTGAAGTATTCCAAAATAGGCAGGACTTTCTACAGCAACACTATCTCCCGGAGAAGTTACAGCCATTAAAGCATTGTACATGGCATGCATGGCTCCTGAAGTAATAACCAGATCATCTTCTGTAATTTTTCCTTCCATTACAAGTGCCCATTTTGCAATCGCCCGCCGAAGATTTTCTGATCCCTGAACCGGTTCATAAGGAGTGCCTGCATCGCCTCTATTGCGGACGGCATTTATAATTCCTTTGTTGAGTTTGGCAATCGGAAGGAAATTCTTTCCCGGCAATCCAAGTGCAAACTGGGTAATGTCAGATTTATCGATGGTGCCGTAAACTTTATGAATAAGTTCTTCAGGCGTATCTTTGTTTTCGTGATTGTCTATACTCGCAATGGTTGGAAGTGTAGTTGTGCGCAGCGCGCTCTTACTCACATAATAGCCCATTTTTGGACGTGATTCTATAAGCGAACGGCTTTCCAGTTCCAGGTAAGCTTGTTTTATGGTGTTTAAGCTAACATTATACAATTTCTGCGCACTTCGAACAGAAGGCAGTTTGTCGCCAAGTACCAAAGTTTCCTTGTGAATCTGGTCTTCAATTATTTTGGCAATTTTTAAATATAATGTTTGATTGTTCTTCATTTTTGGTTTTTCATAAAACATTTAAAAACTGAGATAATGAACAAAATGTTCTGTGCTTTGTTTTAATTGTAAAGCGTTATTGAAATTGGCGCTTCTTTTTTTCTTTAGAAAATTTAGAATGTATTCGTTGAATGTTATCTTTTCTTCATCAGTAAGACTTCCGTCATCATAAATCTTAAATTGAATTTCATTTTTTTGATCCAAAATCAAACTCGTAAAGGCATTGATTTTATTGCTTTTTTTACTGAGAAGAAAAGGGATTCCAAAAAGCATTTTGTCATCTGTTTTTTTACCCCTATTTTGAATGAAGATATTTTGCAAAACCTCCATATCAAATATATAAACTTCTTTAAATGTCGTTTTCTCCTGTGTTGATGCTGTAGACTCCATATCTTTTTTTAGCAAAATTATTGCGATTCTAGATTTGGGTACAGATACAGAAAATACTTTTTTTACGGATACAGATTAAAGGTAATGTTTTATTATGAAAAAGTGCAGTAAAAAGAAAACCCTCAAACAAAAGTCTGAGGGTTTCAAATATTTAAATCAAATTAATGACTGTAGTTTTAAGTAGATAAAAAATTATTTATTGTCCTGCTCAAATTTATCAATATCAGAAATCTGATCTAATATATTGGTTTGGTTAGGCGAAATATAATTTTTCACTTCAGGAGGAGTTTCTTTTTTGAACAAAAGATCTAAAGCGTGGTATAGTTTTAATAAAACATCTTTGTCTTCTTTTGCAATATCTAAAGCAGTATTAAAATTGAAAACATAATTATTCGAATTACGTACTTCTACTTTTATCGTTTTTGATGTGATTTTAAATTTTACTATATCCATTTGGTACTAAAATACTTAGATTGAAAAAAGTGGGTTTGATGTTTTTTATGCTGCATTATAAGTTACAAATTTAGTACAAATTACAAAGATTTGTAAATAAAAAAAGCACCACTTTAAAAAAAGTATTGGGATTATATTGGACTTAAGAATGTGTTTATGATTAACATGAGATTTATAACGTGTTAACTTTTTTGAAATTTTCTAACATGAGAATTTTAACATGTTAAGTTTTTTAAGTTTTTTTTACATGAGCATATATTTAAAATATAAATTTATTTAAATTTAAACTGTTGAGGTGCATTGTGTAAAAAGTCGTATAATGCTGTATTAATGTAAAAGTTTTCTTTTCCTATTTTATGTAATGTTACTAACTGAATATCTATAAGTTGATCTAAGTATTTTGATGCTGTTTGTCTGGTAATATCCAAATCCTGAACTAGAAAATCAATCTTGGTGTACGGATGTTTAAATAAATTATTTATTAAATCTTGAGAATACATTTTTGGCAAATTTGTTCGGATTTTTTGTTTGTAATCCATCATCAAGATTTTAATTCCTCTGATAATACCAGTCGTTTGAATTGAGGTTTGTTCTATTGCTTCAAGCATAAATAAAATCCATGGTTCCCAATTGTGCGTTATTCTGGTTTCTTGTAATAAGTGATAATAATTTCCTTTGTTTTGATTTATATATCTGCTTAAATAAAGAATAGGTAAGTGGAGTAAATTTTCTTTCACAAGATATAAAATATTAATTATTCTTCCAGTTCTCCCATTTCCATCATAAAATGGATGAATGCTTTCGAACTGATGATGAATAATTGCCATTTTTACAAGTGCGTCAATATCGGTCAAAGTATCATCATTTATGAATGTTTCCAGATTACTCATCAAATTAACAATCTCATCATGGTTTTGCGGTGGAGTATAAACAGTTTCTCCAGTTTCGCCATTTTTAAGTGCTGTACCAGGAAGTTTTCTAAAACCAGATTTAGTTTCTTCAAGTACACTTTGAATTTCTATAATATGATTGCAAGTAATAATTTGTTTTTGACGAACAACTATAAACCCTTCTTTTAAAGCAGAAGCATAATTATAAACCTCTTTGGCAGCTGAACTAGCAAATTGCTGTGCTATATTATCACTGCTAAATAGTTCATCATGTGTTGTAATGATATTTTCAATTGCCGAACTGTCTTTTGCTTCTTGTAGAGAAAGTGTGTTTAAGATAATAACCTCATTTGGGATAGTTTCAGCAACACCATTGAGTTCAGCTAGTGCCTTGTGAGCCAATGCTAGTTTTTTAAGTACTGCTTTACTTTCTACTTCATGTTGTAAAGGCAATAACGGAAGAGGATATTGGCTCATTTATTTTAAATTTTGTAATTAGTTTCTGATTTCATTTATTTTTAATGCAATTGAAATCAATTTTTGAATAACATTTCTTTCGTGTTGTAAATCTAAGTAATTTTTATAATATCTGCTTAGCTTTATAGGCTACTCCATTCATATGATAAAATTTAATTGTAATTTATTCGTTGTAATGCTATAAATACTTTTGTGTTACATATTAATTTTAAAAATCCTTCATTTTTAAATCGGTAAACATTATGTATCTTGATTCTATAAATCCAAAATTCACATCCGATAGCAGACATAATACTAGATGTATTTACTGTAAAACTGAACTTTTAATTCAAAAAATTGATCAGATTTTAAATGTTTCCTTGAACGATATTAAACATCGCTTTAATGGACATAGAATAATCATGGAGAACATTCATGGAGGTTTTGAAAAAAAAAATTTCAGAATTATTTCGAACTTGAATTATGAGAACACAATTTTAGGAAGTTGTTTAGTTTGTGGATGGTGGAAAATTTTAGAAAGATATTGGGTGGGGGCTCAGTGGCAAATGTGGAATGTTTTTTTGGTTTAAATGGATCGTTGAAAAACTTAGATTACAATAAATCAGATTTGCCCTTGTCGGAAGTGAGAAATTATTTAGTGAGAAATTATGAAAATAGATTTGATGTAAATCCAAGACTTTTTGAAAAGCTGGTTGCGGATGTTTATAAGGACTTTGGTTATGATACGATTTGTTCTGGATACACAAATGATGGCGGGATTGATGTTGTTCTAAGAAATAATAATTCAACTATAGGTGTTCAAGTTAAAAGATCAAAGAATAAAATTAAGTTAGAACAAATACGATCTTTATTAGGAGCATTAATAATAAATGGGCATAAGAACGGAATGTTTGTATGTTCTTCTGATTTTCAGAAAGGTACTTATGCTATAGCGGAACGATTTTCAATAGAACTTATAAATGGGAATAGATTTTACGGTCAGTTAAAAGAGGCTCAAATAATCAGAAATAAATTGTCTGATATTGATGTAACTGCTATTCGAAATTTATATTACGATGATTGTTATCCTATGAATAGTTTATAGATTGAATATTGAAATGTTCAATATTCAGGTTAGTCTTTCTTTGAGTGAAAGAAAATTATAAATAAAAACCCTTAAACATTTCTGTTTAAGGGTTTTGCCTTTTGTAGCGAGGACGGGAGTTGAACCCGTGACCTCAGGGTTATGAATCCTGCGCTCTAACCAACTGAGCTACCTCGCCTGGACTGCTATCATGAATTCCTGATTGCGGGTGCAAAGATAGAAATAATATTAAAGCGTGCAAGCATAAAATGAAGAAAAAAAAATATTTTTAAAAACGCATTGTTTTTGGACATATATTCTTATATTTCCAAAAAAATTAAAAGTAGCACATGGAGTCAAAAATACGTTACGAAATAGAGTTTCCGATCAATTCTTCGCCGCAATTATTGTATCAATATATATCAACTCCGTCAGGTTTACAAGAATGGTTTGCTGACAATGTTAATTCAAGAGGAGAGTTTTTTACATTTATCTGGAATGATTCACAGGAAAAAGCCCGTCTGGCATCTAAAAAATCTGGTGAAAAAGTAAAATTTAAATGGGTTGACGAAAGCAGTAAAGACACTGATTACTTTTTTGAACTTCATATTTTAGTTGATGAATTAACTAAAGATGTATCATTAATGGTAGTTGATTTTGCAGAAAAAGAAGAATTAGGAGAAGCTAAACAATTGTGGGAGAATCAAATCTCAGACTTGAAACATCTTATAGGATCTGTTTAGTAAAAGTCTATTTTATACCTTATATTTGCCCTGAACAAAATTCAGGGTTTTTTTATGATTAATTTTAACGGAAACATAGCGCAGGAAGACAATATACTAACGCTAAACCGCGCTTTTTTGTATGGTGACGGAATATTTGAAACAGTAAAAATTGTCAACGGAAAAATCTTGTTTCTCGAGGATCATTATTTTAGACTGATGGCTTCAATGCGTGTCGTTAGAATGATGATTCCTATGGATTTTACCATGGAATATTTTGAAGAACAAATTCTTAATTTGGTTAACCAATTAAATATTTCCGCTTCAGCAAGAGCCAGAATCACTGTTTTTAGAAAAGATGGTGGTTTGTATCTTCCTAAAACAAATGATATTTCTTTTTTAATAAACGCCATTTCTCTTGGAAATAAAGGATATAGTATAAATACAAATGAATACGAAGTAGATTTGTATAAAGACTTCTATGTTACAAAACAATTATTATCGTCGCTTAAAACGACTAATAAAATGATTAATATAACAGGAAGCATTTTTGCAGAGGAAAACGGCCTTGCGAATTGTATTTTACTGAATGACAGCAAAAACGTAGTTGAAGCACTTCAGGGAAATATCTTTATGGTTTCAGGAAATAAACTGATTACACCGCCGGTTTCAGAAGGAGCTTTAAACGGAATAATGCGCAAACAAATTTTAGCTCTAGCTAAGAAAGTAGAAGGCATAGAGGTTTCAGAAGAAATAATTTCGCCGTTTGATCTTCAGAAAGCAGACGAATTATTTCTGACAAATGTAATCACAGGGATACAGCCGATAACTAAATATCGAAAAAAGGAGTTTAAAGTAAATCTGGCTCATTTATTAGTGCAGAAACTAAATGAATCCATTTCTGAAAATTAATTCAGATATGGATTTTCAGGTGCATTAGACCAAATAAGATAATCACCGCCAAGCTCAATAATCTGCTCTTTCCAAAAGTGCGTAGTGGATTTTCCGATAATTTTGTTCTTATAATTATTATCAGCAATAATCCAGGAGTTTCCCTGCATTTCATTTTCCAACTGATTTTCGTCCCAACCAGTATACCCTAAGAAAAAGCGAATGTTGTTTTTGCTAATAGCACCGCTGTTTATAAGGTCTTTGGTAGATTCAAAATCACCTCCCCAATAAATTCCGTTCGAAATCTCAACACTATTTGGGATTAATTCAGGAATATTGTGAATGAAATAAAGGTTGTCTTGTTCTACAGGTCCTCCGTTGTATATCTTAAAGTTGGCATCAATTTCCGGTATTAAGTCACTAATAGTATATTTTAATGGCTTATTGATTATAAAACCTATTGATCCTTCTTTGTTATGGTCTGCTAATAAAATTACCGATCTGTTAAAAGATAAATCTCCAATTATTGAAGGCTCGGCAATAAGCAGGTGTCCTTTTTTTAATTTTTCTGAAATCATACGGTTACAATTTTTATTAAATTTAATCATAAAAAAATTAAAATCACAAAAAAAATCGTTAAACCGCATAAAAAAACCTTCCTAATGGAAGGTTTTAATTATATTGTAAGTTTAGAGAACTTTCTTACTTAGTTCACTGCACCTTCTAATTCAGCACCAGCTTTGAATTTTACAACATTTTTAGCTGCGATTTTAATAGTTTTTCCTGTTTGAGGGTTTCTACCGTCTCTAGCAGCTCTAGAAGAAACTGACCAAGATCCGAAACCTACTAATGAAACTCTTCCTCCTTTTTTCAAAGTTGTACCTACGTTACCTAAAAAAGACTCTAAAGCTAATTTCGCCGCAGCTTTTGTAATTCCTGCATCAGCAGCGATAGCATCGATTAATTCTGATTTGTTCATAATAATTAGTTATTAATTGTTGGTTAAAAAAAATTGTTAATACACAAATTTAGTAGGAAATCCGTTGCGTGCAAGTCTTTTCTTTAATTTTAGCAAAAATTGTTAATAACTTGCTTTTTTTGTTCATAAAGAATGTTATTCATCGATAAAAATCAAGTACAAACCCCTGTTTTACTGACGTTAATAGACTTTTGCGGCATCTGAAAAGCTTACTCCATTTAATATTTCTGAAGCAAGCATTCTTTTTTTTCCTGGAAATTGTAAACTTAATAACTGAATAAAACCCTCTTTTATTGCAATCTTGATTTCTTTTTTACTGCTAATTAATTTTCCAATCTCATAAGAATGGGACTCTGAGATCAGTTTTGCCTCATAAATTTTGATGTTAAGTTCCTCGTTTTGATCTTTTAAATAACACCAGGAAGCAGGATATGGACTTAATCCTCGAATCAGATTATTGATTTCTGCTCCGGATTTTGTCCAGTCAATTTTACAGTTTTCTTTGTTTAATTTATAAGCCGTTTTGATTTCGTCGTTATCTTCCTGGATTGTAGTGGTTACATTTCCGGTTTCAATAACTTTTAAAGTATCAATAACGGTTGTGCTTCCTAAATGCATCAAACGATCATGTAATTGTCCTGCAGTTTCTTCCGGTTCAATTGCGATTTCAGAATTTAGAATCATTGCACCAGTGTCAATTTTATCATCAATAAAGAAAGTGGTAACTCCGGTTTTGGTTTCTCCATTTATAATTGCCCAGTTAATAGGTGCCGCCCCGCGATAATTTGGCAATAAAGAGGCATGAAGGTTGAATGTTCCTAAACTTGGCATTTCCCAAACTACTTTTGGTAACATTCTAAAAGCTACAACAATTTGTAAATTAGCATTTAAGGCTTTTAATTCTTCTAAAAAGTTCTCGTCTTTTAAATTGGTTGGTTGTAATAAAGTAAGATTATTGGCAAGTGCATATTCCTTTACAGCCGAATATTTTATTTTTTGTCCGCGTCCTGCCGGTTTATCTGCAGCAGTAATTACGCCGACAACCTCGTAGTTGTTTTTGATAATGGTGTCCAAAATGCCGACAGCAAATTCGGGAGTTCCCATAAAAATAATTCTCAATTTCTCCATTATGATTTTAAAGTGTATTTATTATTCGCTTGTATAATGATATGATTGTTTTCGAGCAATTCCTGAAGAACCGAAATAATGTCTTTTGTATCCATTTTGATTTGGGTTTCAATTTCTCTCGAAGTCAAAGAAGCTGTTTTTAAAAGTGATAAAATTTTATCAGCAATCGAATCTGCTTCTGTAATTTTTCCTTTTTGGGTAATGCAGTATGAACAAATACCGCAGTTTTCGTTGGTTTCTTCTCCAAAATAATTCAAAACCAATCTGTTTTTGCAAGTTTTGGTGTCTTTTATATAATGTAAAACAGAATGAAGCTGTTCTTTTTTAACTTGATTTTGTTTTTCTAAATATTTTGAAACCCTATTTATAGTAAGATCGTCTTCGCGGACTTCATTAAATAAAATAGTAGCGTCGTTGTTTTTAGATTTGTACTCGATAATTTCCTTTTCCTTTAATTTTTCTAAAACCGCAACAACTTGTTCTTCGGTATGATTAGATTTTTTAGCAATCAATCCTAAATTCAGATTTGATTTTACTTCATAAACACCAGGATAGGTTCTCAAAATGGCCAGCATAATTTCTTCATCATTTGGATTCAGACTCATGTATCGAATTACCTCTTTAGATTCAATCAAAAACTGAATATTAATTTTTTCAGAAAATTCCTGTGACATGGTAATAATTCCCTGCTGACTCAAAAACTGCAAAGCATTATAAGTTTTTAAAGTAGGGAAGTCGTATTTATTGCAAAAATGATTCAATTTAAAAGAAAAAGATTCATCAAGACCTTCGCCATAAGCAATCTGAAAATAATTACAAAGCTTAACGTACATCGTTTTCAGGAACTTTTTATCAGGAAGAATATTGATAAACTGCTGTTCAGTCTGGATCATATCCGAATTATTGTAAAGCAAAACCGAAAATGCTTTAGCGCCATTTCGTCCTGCTCTGCCAGATTCCTGATAATAATTTTCTAAGTTTTCAGGAAGCTGCGTATGAATAACCGTTTTAACATTGTCTTTGTCAATTCCCATTCCAAAAGCATTCGTTGCTACGATAACCTGCGCTTGTTGAGACATCCACAACTGCATGTTTTTGTCTTTTTCTTTTGCCGAAAGTCCGCCGTGATAATAAGTCGAAGTGAATCCAAGTGATTGCAATTGCGAAGACATATTCAAACAAGCCTTACGATTTCGAACATATATAATAGAAGGTTGCGGATTCTTTTTCAGGATTTGTTCTGTTCGATACAATTTATCTTCTACTTCAAAAACCATATAAGCAATATTTTTACGCTCAAATGATTGTTGAAAATGTCTAGGATTTTTTAGTTCTAACTGCGTTCTGATATCTTCAATAACTCTCGGAGTTGCTGTAGCAGTTAAAGCCAGAAAAGGAATTTTAGGGAAGAATTTTTTCAGTTCAGAAATTTTAAGATATGCCGGTCTAAAATCATGCCCCCATTGCGAAACACAATGCGCTTCGTCAATAGCAATTAAATTAATTGGAAGATTTTTGATACGCTCGAGAATCCAGTCTGATTGTAGTCTTTCAGGCGACATGTATAGAAATTTATAATTTCCATATTGACAATTGTCCAGTAAATCTATGATTTCTTCGGTATGAATTCCACCGGTAAGAGCAATAGCTTTAATTTCTCTTTTCTGAAGATTCATTACCTGATCTTTCATCAAAGCGATCAAAGGCGAAATAACCAAGCAAATTCCTTCCTGCATCATAGCTGGAACCTGAAAACAAATCGATTTCCCGCCACCCGTCGGAAGCACCGCAAAAGTATCCTGTCCTTCCAGAACCGAATCGATAATTTCTTTTTGCAACGGCCTAAAACTGTCGTGTTTCCAGTATTTTAGAAGAATATCCTGCGCTCCGAGCATTGCATTAGTTTTAAAGTTAAAAATTTAGAAAACAGTTCTAGTTTTGCAACTTTAAAACCTTTTACTAAATTTTGTCTAAGATATAAAGAATTCTGTTTTCAACCGTATCTTTTGGAACCTCAATCAGTTCGTAACCGTATTTTTTATAGGTCTCAATAAGATGTTCCTGAATTTTAACAGCCTGCTCAAAATTTTCATAACGTTCTGCGTCGCTTTGGTAAATTTCTTCCCAAGGTGGCAGAATAAAAGTTTTAGTGTATTTATAGTCTTCACAAGCTTTTGTAAAACTGTCCGGATATTCGTCTCCAATGTAATCCATATAAGCTACAACATCAGGAATACCTCTGTCAATAAAGACAATATTATCAGGTTCTTCAAGAGCACTTTTGTATTGCTGAATACGACCATCCAGTAACATTTCGCTAAACAAAAGAGGTTTTTCCAGAAACAATTGTTCAATGCCTTCCTGTTGTGCTTTCATGGTAACCTGTCTGGAGATTTCAGGATAGCAGCAAAAGCCACGAGCTACCAATTCGTTAATAAGTGTTGATTTTCCAGTACCGGGACCGCCAAGTAGGACTATAATTTCTTTTTGCACTATTCTAAAAATAAAGCGCAAATTTACCTAAACTTATTCGTAATTAAAAAGAATATTTATAAGAAGCGAAAGATTTGGCATTTTTAGCAGGCATGGGTTCCTGCTGTCCGCTCCAATCTTTTGCTTTTTAAAGAAAAAAGCAAAAGGATTTCCGCTTCCATCAGGGCTAGAGGAGAAGCATGGTTTTGTTTTTGGAATTATTTTTTGAAGCGCCATCTCCTGCAAGGTTTTGAAAACCTTGTAGGTATATTTCGATTTTCAATTTTATATGTTTCGTTCCAATGGAACTCTTTTTAAATGTCGATTCAAAACAACGGATTGAAATCCGTTGCTACAAAATAAATCGTTCTTATTGAACTTATAAAAAAGAGCCGTAGGTTCGAAGAATATTGTAGGGACTAACTCCTGCAAGGTTTTCAAAACCTTGTAGGTATTTCGTTTTTTTTTTTTAATTCTATACTATTTCGTTTCGATGGAACTTATAAAAAAAAAGCCATAGGCTCGAAAAATATTGTAGGGACGAATTTTAATTCGTCGATATAATAAAAGTACAAGATTTAAAGAGCCTTAGGTTCTGCATATATTTTATACCTACAAGGTTTTGGAAACTTTGCAGGAAATTAAATGAGAATTGAAAAAATTACTCACAAAAAGAATACTTTCCAGAACCTTTTCCTTTTTTAGAATGCTGAATCAAATGCGACTCAAACTTCTTCCCTTTCAAAACATCATTTACGAAATCTAAGACATATTGCTGTCCGTCATGAAAAAGGTAACCAGAGAATTCATGTCCGCCGCCACAGAAAGTAATGAGTTCGATGTCTTTATGTAAATCTCTCATTTGGTTATAAACCGAATAAGAACCAAAAAGAATCAGCCAGCCCGAAGCATTTGTTGGACAAGAACGATGTGAACCCGCAGCATACGGAACTGTGTCATCATTGCTTCCATGTGCCAATAACATCGGAATCGCTTTTTCTTTTGTAATCAAATTAATATCCTGAATAGCACCGGAACCTCCAATAAATCCTTTGTATGTAAAGTTTTCAGGCAAATTACTTTTGTAAAGATTCATCAGTTTATAATCCCAAAATGAAGCATGGAAACCAATTTCGGCTCCCGCACTAATTCCGGAAATAAAGATTTTTGAAGTATCAAGATTATATTTATCTGCATTTTCGACTAAAAAAGCAGTTGCCTGCCACATATCGCTCACACCAATTTGAATGGCTTTTATTTTTTCGGTCAAAGTTCCTTTACAACCAAAATCTTTTCCTTTCATGTATAAACTGTACGAAATGCTTGCAACCGCATAACCGTTTTGCGCCATGAATTTTCCAAAATCTTTTTCGCTTGTACGTTCTCCACCGGAAAATCCTCCGCCGAAAGCAAACATAATTAGAGGGATTTTTTCGCCAGCTTTTTTCTTTGGCATGTATAAATCTAAATCCAGTTTTAAAGTGTCATTTTGGAAATAAGTCAGCGTTTTGACTTCTTGTGCTTGGATATTGTTGAATATTAGGACGATAAAAAGTAAAAGGATTTTTTTCATTGTAATGTATTTTAATCTCGCAAAGTCGAAAAGTTTTTCTGCCACGACTCGAACGAGAGTGAACAGGCGAAGCAATTTCACAAATTTTCGCTAATTTTTGTTTTTTGATTTGCCAAGTTAATTAAAATTAAGGAAATTGAATTTTAGGAATGAATAATTTGTGTTAATTAGTGTAATTTGTGGCAAAAAAATAGACTCATTTTTAGAGTCAAAAAATCTAAAATCTAAACTCTGAAATCTGAAATCAAAACCGTATATTTGCGTTTATTTTTAATTACGAATGGAGAACGATAACGAAAAAAATACAGCCGAATTTTACGAAAGATTAAAATTAGAGCTTGATAACGCAAACACTTGGCCAGCAGAATATTTATACAAATTTATTGTACCTTCTGTAGCCGATAATGTAGAGCGCGTTGAAAAAGCTTTTGATCGAATGGGGGCAGTTATTAAAACAACAAAATCGAAAACAGGTAAATTTACCAGTGTTTCTATAGATGTTACGATGCACAGCTCAGATGATGTGATCAGTAAATACAAAGAAGTTTCTACAATTGAAGGTATAGTTTCATTATAACTTATGATCGAAAAATATAAAAGAGAAGCCGCAAGTGACGTTGTTTATAACTTAGAATACAATTCTGAAAGACAACGCTTAATTATTCCGGAGTATGGTCGTCATTTACAAAAACTGATAGATCAGGCTACTGCAATCGAAGATGATGAAACGCGTAACAAAGCGGCAAAATATATCATTCAGGTTATGGGAAGTCTAAACCCGCATTTGCGTGATGTGCCGGATTTTCAGCATAAACTTTGGGATCAGCTTTTTATTATGTCAGATTTCAAACTGAATGTTGAGTCGCCATACCCAATTCCGTCAAGAGACGTTTTGCAGTTAAAACCGGAGATTTTGCAATATCCACAGAACTTTCCAAAATACAGATTTTATGGAAATAACATCAAATACATGATTGATGTTGCCAATAAATGGGAAGAAGGCGAAATGAAAAATGCTTTGGTAATGGTAATTGCCAACCACATGAAAAAGTCTTTCCTGAGCTGGAACAAAGACACGGTAAAAGATGATGTGATTTTTGAGCATTTATACGAATTATCAGGAGGAAAAATAAACTTACTGCACAGCACAGAGGAGTTATTAAATACAACTGATTTAATGCGTACCAATAAGCGCATGTCGAATAAAACAGCTTCCGGAATACAGCCAAAAGCTCAGAATAACAAGAATAACAACAAAGGCGGACAAAAAAAGAATTTTCAAAAAAACAATAATCAAAAGTAAAAGAGTTGCTAAGTTGCTAAGATACTAAGTTGCTAAGTTTTTTACTTAGGACCTTAGGGTCTCAGAATCTTAGAAACTTTGAAAGAACCTAAAAGAAATCTATGGGAATTTTTAAAATCGAAGGAGGAATTCCTTTAAAAGGAGAAATCACTCCGCAGGGAGCAAAGAATGAGGCATTACAAATTTTATGTGCCGTGCTGCTGACAGGAGAGAAAGTAAAAATTAATAACATTCCTGATATTATAGACATCAATAAATTAATCACTTTGTTGGGGAATTTAGGGGTGAAAATTCAACGTAACGAACCTGGATCAATCACTTTTCAGGCAGATGAGGTTAATGTTGGATATTTAGAAACTGAAGCTTTCAAAAAAGAAGGTGGAGCGCTTCGTGGTTCTATTATGATTGTTGGACCGCTTTTAGCTCGTTTCGGAAAAGGATATATTCCAAAACCAGGAGGAGATAAAATTGGTCGTCGTAGATTAGATACACACTTTGAAGGTTTTATTAACCTTGGAGCAAAATTCAGATACAACAGAGAGGATCATTTTTACGGAGTAGAAACTCCTGAGGGAGGTCTTAAAGGAACAGATATGCTTCTTGATGAAGCTTCTGTAACCGGAACTGCAAATATTGTAATGGCTGCAGTTTTAGCAAAAGGAACAACTACAGTTTACAACGCTGCCTGTGAGCCTTACTTACAACAGTTATGTAAAATGCTAAACTCTATGGGAGCTAAAATCACAGGAGTTGGTTCTAATTTATTAACTATCGAAGGTGTTGAAAGCCTTGGAGGATGCGAGCACAGAATTCTTCCTGATATGATCGAAATTGGTTCTTGGATTGGTCTTGCGGCTATGACAAAAAGCGAAATCACAATCAAAAATGTAAGCTGGGAGAATTTAGGTTTGATTCCAAACACTTTTAGAAAACTGGGAATTACTGTTGAGAAACGTAATGATGATATTTATATCCCGGCTCACAAAGACGGATATGAAGTAAAAACAGATATTGACGGTTCTATCTTAACTATTGCCGATGCTCCATGGCCAGGATTTACCCCTGACTTATTAAGTATCGTTTTAGTGGTGGCAACGCAAGCAAAAGGAGATGTTTTGATTCACCAAAAAATGTTCGAAAGCCGTTTATTCTTCGTGGATAAATTAATTGATATGGGAGCAAAAATTATGTTATGTGATCCGCACAGAGCTGTGGTTATGGGGCATAATTTCGAATCTCAGTTGAAAGCAACTACAATGTCTTCTCCTGATATTCGTGCGGGAATCTCATTATTGATTGCGGCGCTTTCTGCAAAAGGGACGAGTACAATCCAGAATATCGAGCAAATCGACCGTGGATACGAGCGTATTGACGAGCGTTTAAGAGCAATCGGCGCAAAAATCGTAAGAGCTTAAAAAGTTATAGCCACGAATTGCACTAATTTTTATTTTTTGAAATTCAATTGCACAAATTTAATTTTAAAAAATTAGTGAAATAAAACACAAAGTTAATCTTCGTGTAATTTGTGTAATTCGTGGCGAAAAAAAATAATATTCGTTAAATGACAAACGAACAAAAAGCTGTAAAAGCTACTATTTTTAGTATAATAGGAAACACCTGCCTGGCCTTGATAAAAGGATTGGCAGGTTTTTTTGGCAATTCTTATGCCCTGATTGCAGATGCAATAGAATCAACTACAGATATATTTGCTTCCTGTCTGGTTTTATTCGGAATCAAGTATTCTAATAAACCAGCCGATGAAAATCATCCGTATGGTCATGGTCGTGCAGAGCCTCTGATTACTTTCCTGGTGGTTGGTTTTTTAATTACTTCGGCTACTATTATTGGATACGAAAGTATTGCTAATATTGGAACTTCGCACGATTTGCCAAAATCCTGGACATTATATGTCTTAGGGGCTATTATTATCTGGAAAGAATATTCTTTTCGTCTGGTAATGAAAAGAAGCAAACAAACCAATAGTTCTTCTTTGGCCGCTGATGCATGGCATCATAGGAGCGATGCCATAACTTCTGTTGCCGCTTTTATCGGAATTTCGATAGCCTTGATTATGGGAAAAGGTTACGAATCAGCAGATGACTGGGCTGCTCTTTTTGCAGCGTTTTTTATTTTATATAACAGTTATAAAATTTTCAGACCAGCACTTGGCGAAATTATGGATGAAAATTTGAATGAGGATTTGGTTGAAGAGATTCGTGTTGTGGCTCTTACTGTTCCTGGGATTTTGGGGACTGAAAAATGTTTTATCCGCAAAGCTGGAATGAAGTATCATGTCGATCTCCATGCTATTGTTTCAGCAAAGATATCTGTTAAAGAAGGACATGATTTAGCACATAAACTGAAAGATACATTGAGAGAAAAAAATCCTGAATTAGGACATGTATTAATTCATGTTGAACCAGATGATTATAATTGTTAGAGAGTTTCAAAGTTGTAAAATTTTAAAGGCATAAAGTTTTTGCAAAATCTAAATTTCTTTGCAAAGTTTAAAATAAAAAAATCCGTTTACTCTATAAGAATAAACGGATTTTTTATGCATGTTTGTCATTTTTAATATAGTAGAAACATTTTTACAGTATTCACACTTTTCCTTTGAACCTTTGTTCCTCTGCACCTTTGTGCCTAGTCTAACGCATTCAAAATCTTCAATCCAAACACAACTCCGTTTTGCTGAATGCCGCCCTGGTAAGAATGCACATAATCTACACGGAATAATTTGAATTTGCCAAAACCTAAATTGTCTAGACCAACCGTGAATTCTGTATAGGGTTTTCTGTCAGGAATGGCCAACGAATGAAACCCAAGATTCATAGTCGATTTTAGAAGATTTAATAACGGAATCTTATTCATAACATATCCGTTGTCATTATGTTCCAGATGCATTTCAAAATAACGGTCATTTGTGCTGTTGGTGTAATATGGCATTAAATTGAAAACGTTTAAATAACGACCAGTGGTTCCAATATGGGTTTGATTTCCGTTAAAATGTCTGTAATCAATAAAAGCGATATTTTCGGCATTAAAGAATTTTCCGGCTCTGAAATTCATTCCCAAAGTACCTTTGTTGTTTAAATTCAAATCATATTGTACGGCAGCGCCTATTCTCTCAAATTCATATTTCTTTTCACTGGCGGCAAAAGCTTTTTCAAAACCTAACATTACAGTAGGATATCTGTCATCTGTGAAATTGTATCTTCCGTCAGGTCTTGAAATGTATTTGTTTCCAAAATTAATTCGCGCATTTATGGCTGTTTTAAACAAATGGTGCTGTTCAAATGGAGCATTCGTAAAATCATTTGGATCAAGAGGATTGTTAGAAGAATACAAATCGTCTCTTTTAAAGAAAGAATAATCAGTGGTGTTAAAAAGAGGTTTTCGTTGTTCGTAAGCCACTTTTCCGTAAAGATTAACTCCGTTTAAAACATTCTGAGAATAATTAACCTGAGCATATTCCAGATTGTACAATTTCATATAATTATCTTTAAAAAATAAAGAACTTACTGAATTGACCAGTTTTGTAATGGGTTCGCCACTATTGAACTGAGCAACTTTCGTCCCGCCCGAAGCTCCAATTGTGGCATAATTTATATTGTTGAACTTATGAGAGAAATATCCGGTTGCCCTAAAACGCTCATCTGAAAAACCATAATTAAATGTTGTACCAATAGAAGTAGATTTTCCTTTTTCTTCATTTTCTTTTCTAAATGAGAAACCGGTATCTAAGTTGAATCCCTGAACAGTATTGAAACTTAAAGAAGCAATATTCAATAAGCCGTCATAATTAAAATAATGTTTTTTAAAAGTGTTTTTATAATCGTAACCCATTAAAATATCCCAAACCTTAAATTTGTTGCTTTTAGCATCTACAGAGTCGGTATATTTTTTTGAGGTTCTAATGGTGAGAAGACTGTCTTTCTTCGTGTAATCATTACTTTCTTCTATTGTTAGCGGAATAGGGCGGATTTCATTCCAAAAGGCATTATCTTTTTTATTGGCATTGGCCTCAAAAGAAACAATTTCGTTTCCAAAAGTTTTCTTTTCAAAAGAAGATGGAAATTCATAATTCGAATAAACATAATTGAACTTACCGTTAAATTTTATTCCAAAAATACCCGCAGTAAAAGAAAGTGTCTGTGCATTTTTGGACCAGATTTTATTCTTCGCATTATAACTGAAACTCTGTGTTAAAGACATAGTTTCGGTAAACTCATTTTTCATTCGGTAGCCCTTAATATCTAAATCAATGGCATAAATCGCAAAACTATCATCAACAATATAAATATAGCCTTCAAAAACAGGTTCTTTATCTCGTTTTGGAATAATTTTTATTTTATAAATCTGGTTTTTATTGTCGTCGTAAAAACTTCCCTCCAATTTGTATTTGTAATAGTTGAAAGCATTATCTGCAATCGGAGAAATCATTTTAACGTCAAAATCTAAGGTATTATCATAAAAGTCATAAGTAGATAATGCTGCTGTGTTGTAGCTGTAGCCCCGATTGTTTCCGGAAATTTTAGAAGCAATGATTCTCTCCTTTAATTTGAATGGTTTTTCGAAAGTAATTTTAGAAACAGTTTCGGAGAGGTATAAAATTCCAGATCCTGTAGAATCAAGGTTAGAAGCCATATCTGGTCCAAGATCGACTTTTTGACCCAGTATTTTTTTAGGAAGATCTTTTACTTTAAACATCCCCTTCGAATAAAAATCGGCAGTAAATCTTGCCGTTTTATCTGAGTTTTCCTTTTTGTTGGCAATAGCATTTTTTATAATGGCATTGGCCGGATTGTTTTTAGGATCAATAACAACTTCATTTAAAGCAAAACTTTCCTCAATTAGTTTTACATCTAAAGTAATAATTTTGGAATCAGGAGAAATTGTAATTTTCTGAGTTTTAAAACCTAAATATTGAAAAACAATTCGATTTTTACCGATTTCTTTTACCTGAAGCTGATATTGTCCCTGCTCGTTTGAAGTCGTTCCGCGGTAAGTTCCTTCTTCAAAAATAGAAACAAAAGGTAACGGATTTCCCTTTTCATCGGTAACAGTTCCTTTGATTTGGGCGAAAGTAGAAATTGAAAATAATAAAAAGGCAAATAATGTAAAGTTTCTCATGTAAGTGGTTTCTCTTACAAAAATAGAATAACTTAAAAACGAGCTTATTAATAATTTGTTAAATTAAAATAAGTGTATTAATGAATTGTAGAGTTCTATTGTTTAGCTATAAAAATTCGATTGTCAGGCTGAGCGAAGTCGAAGCTTTTCACAGTGGATAAGTCCTTCGACTTCGCTCAAAGAGACAATATTTATAAAAAAGATTGAATCGCCAATTCGTAGCTTTTTAGTCCAAAGCCTAGAATAACACCTTTTGCATTTCCAGATAAATAGGATTGGTGTCTGAAACTTTCACGAGCATAAGTATTGGAAATATGAACCTCGATAACCGGAGTGGTAACGGCTTTCATCGCGTCACCCAAACCGATAGAAGTATGCGTATAAGCACCGGCATTTAAAATAATTCCATCAAACGAAAAACCAACTTCCTGAATTTTTCCAATTAATTCGCCTTCAATATTACTTTGATAATAAGAAAGTTCAATGTTTGGAAATTTTTCTTTCAACGTTTCAAAATAATCTTCAAAAGTTTGACTTCCGTAAACTTCCGGTTCACGTTTTCCTAAAAGATTCAAATTGGGTCCGTTGATAATGCAGATTTTCATGTTTAAATTATTTATGTTGAGGTATTATATTTTTATTTGATTTTGTCATTGCCATTGTCATTGGTATTGCAATTGATTTTTGCCATTGAACTTTGTAAAAATAAAAAAACCGCTCTAATTAATAGAACGGTTTTTATAAAAGTATGTGATATTCTTTTAGAACATAAATCCTGCTGAAATCTGGAATACAGAGTTTTTAATGTCAGCATTTTTTGATGCTTCAGTTAGTCCTATTCCATAACGTCCTTGTAAAAAGATGCTTTCAGTAAGTTTTACTCCTAATCCGGCATTTAGACCAAATTCAAAAGTCTCACCGTCATTAACATTAAAATTATCTCTTTCACTAACTAGGAAAGATGCTTGTGGACCAGCTTCGATGCTAAAAGTATTATTTAAATAAAATTTAGCCATTACAGGAATTGTGATGTATCCTAATTCATTTTTAATGTCCTCACTTACTTCATCAAATTTATATTTCGCTCCTACAGTAGAGTATAAAAGTTCAGGCTGGATAGAAAATTTATCTAATAATTTTACTTCTGCAACAAGACCTGCATGATAACTTGTAATTCCTTCTTTATCAACTGAAATTCCATCAAAGTTTCCTCCAGTTTGATTAGCAAAGTTAACCCCAGCTTTTACTCCTAATTTTAAAAGTTGAGCATTCATCGTTGCTGATGTTGCTAGGAACAATACAGCGGCTACAATTATTTTTTTCATAAAAATGTTTTTTAAATTTTGGTATTTAAATGTTATTCTAAAGTTCAAAACTACATATTTAGCATTTTATTGCCTTATAATTTAGATTAAATAATTAATAAAATTCCCACTATAAATCTTTTTTTGAGTAGTTAAACGAGGATTTTTACAGTTATAATGTTGATTTTCAGCTTTGTTTTTAGTTGATTTTTTATGTCTTATTTTAATATTTTTTAAACTTCTGGGGGATTTATTTTTGTAGGTCTAATCTTAGTTTTGGTATCAAATAAATTAATAAATTATAAACATGAGAAATTTTTTTTTGGCTGCTATTGCAGTGATGAGTTTTGGGGTTGTTAATGCGCAGGATATTAAGTTTGGAGTAAAGGGAGGTGTTAACCTTTCAAATTTTACAGGTGATATTGAAGATGCATCATCTAAAGTTGGCTTTCATGTAGGTGGTTTTGCAGAATTTAAGCTTTCAGATAAATTCGCGATTCAGCCAGAGCTTTTATATTCTGCTCAAGGAGCCAAATTTGAAGATTCTTTTTCTAAAGAGAAAGTTAGCATGAGTTATTTGAATATTCCTATTATGGCTAAGTACTATATTATCGATAAGTTGAGTGTCGAAGCTGGTCCACAAGCTGGGTTCTTATTATCAGCAAAATCAAATTGGGAAAGTAGTTACAATGGAAAAGTTGCTTCTGGAAAAGATAATATAAAAGATATTTTTAAAACAACTGACTTTAGTTTTAATGTCGGAGCAGGGTATGATTTTACAGAAAATTTATCAGCTGGGTTGAGATATAATTTTGGTCTTTCAAATATTTCAGATTCTAAAGAAGGTGGTAAAATTCATAATAATGTAATTTCATTGTCATTAGGATACAAATTCTAAATTGAACTTTCATTTCTTAAAAAGCCTTTTCATATTTACGAAAAGGCTTTTTCTCTTTTTATATAAAAAATTAAGACCAAATTCATCTTCAATTAACCATATCTATACTTATTACTATTTTATTTGTTAAAATCCAAATTAGTTTTTATGAAGAATATTTTTATATTTGGTTATTAAATTTAACCAAAACAAATTAAGATGAAGAAAATTATTTTATCTGCCATCGCAATAATGGCATTTGCATTTACCAATGCTCAGGAAACCAGATTTGGAGTAAAAGGAGGACTTAACTTAACAACTTTTGCCGGTGGGAATTACTGGGATGCTAAATCTTTAGTAGGTTTTCATGTTGGAGGTTTTGCTGAAATCAAAGTAATTGAAAGATTGGCAATTCAGCCTGAGGTTTTATTTTCAACTCAAGGTGCAAAACTTGATGATTTAGATGTAAATTCTAAATTAAACTACATTAATGTACCAGTCTTAGCTAAATTTTTTATTACAAAACAATGGACAGTAGAGGCAGGTCCTCAAATTGGATTCTTAGTTTCTGCTAAAGTTGATGGAGAAGATGCGAAAGACGCATACAAATCAACTGATTTTGGCTTTAACTTTGGAGGAGGATACAATTTTACCGATAATCTTTCAGTAAACATTCGTTACACTGTTGGTATTTCCAATGTAGCAGATTACAATGCACAAGATTTTGATGAGTATTTTGATAGCCCCAAAAACAGTGTTTTTGCACTTTCTTTAGCTTATAAATTCTAATTTTCTAAAATAGAATATTTGAAAGCCTTTCATTTTGAAAGGCTTTTTGTTTATATATTATTTTTAAATGAAAAATATTATTTTTTTTGCCTGTAAGGTAATTGCAAATGATGGGGATATATCATCTTTAAATATTGGATTTAATTACAAGTTTTAATTGTTTTCGACTAATAAATAAATCTTTCTGCTCTTGGGAAGGTTTTTTTTTTTTATAATAAATCTTAACAAATAAAATTTTAGCTTATGCGTTTTTTATAGGTAAATTTTTATATTTGGTTCAATTAATTTTAACCAAAAACAAAAAAATGAAGAAAATTATTTTATCTGCAATGGCAGTTATGGCATTTGGATTTGCAAATGCACAAGAAGTTAAGTATGGAGTAAAAGGTGGTTTGAATTTGTCAAGTTTATCGGGTGATACAGACGGAATGGACCTGAAATCAAAATTTGGCTTTCATGCAGGTGGTTTCGTTGAAATAAAATTTTCTGAGAAATTTGCAATACAGCCTGAGCTTTTGTACTCTACACAAGGTACCAGATTTGATGATATGGAGGTAGAGGGGTATAAAACAAAAACATGTTTTAATTTCGATTATATTAATGTACCGGTTATGTTCAAATATTTTGCTGTAGAAAAGTTTTTTATTGAAGCCGGTCCTCAAATTGGGTTTTTAACTTCAGCAAAAGCAAGAGTAAAAGTAGATCAGCTTAATATAGACAATAAAGAAGATATCAAGGAAAATTTTGAATCAATTGATTTTGGATTAAATTTTGGAGCCGGATATGAGTTTACTGAGAATATATTTGCCAGCGCCAGATATAATTTAGGTTTAGCTAATATTGCTAAAACTGAAGCCGGTGATGATTCAAAAGTTCATAATGGTGTTTTTTCAGTATCAGTAGGATATAAATTTTAATCAGGATTTTAAAATATTGAAAAAGACCTTCCTCTAAAAAAGGAAGGTTTTTTTATGCCAAAAAATCACTTACTTTGTAAATATGAATTGGAGCAGATATATTAAAGATTATCAGTCGTATTTGAGGATCGAAAGAGGTTTGTCTAAAAATACGATTGAAAATTACGGCTTTGATATTGAAAGGCTTTGTCTTTTTTTAGAAACCAATCAAATTGAGGTTTCGCCAATCAAAATCTCCGACGAAACTTTACAACAGTTCATTTATGCTGTTGCAAAAGAAGTAAATCCAAGATCACAGGCACGAATTATTTCCGGACTAAAAAGTTTCTTTAATTATCTGGTTTTTGAAGATTATAGAAATGATAATCCGCTGGAATTAATCGAAGCTCCAAAAACGGGTCGTAAGTTGCCGGATACTTTATCGCTTCAGGAAATCGATAATTTGATCGATGCGATAGATTTAAGTACCAATGAAGGAGAGCGAAACAGAGCTATTCTTGAAACGCTTTATGGTTGTGGACTTCGTGTTTCGGAATTAACGACGCTTAAAATTTCAGATTTGTTCTTCGATGAGGGTTTTATTAAAATTACCGGTAAAGGAAATAAAGAAAGATTTGTTCCAATAGGGTCATTAACTCAAAAGTATATTGATATTTATAAAAATGCTGTCCGTCCGAATTTAAATATCAAAAAAGGAGCTGAGGATACCTTGTTTTTAAATCGAAGAGGAAATCAATTAACCAGAGCTATGATCTTTACTATTATAAAAGATTTAGCTCAAAAAATTAATCTGAAAAAAAATATAAGCCCCCATACGCTAAGACATTCCTTTGCGACACATCTGCTTGAAAATGGTGCAGATTTAAGATCGATTCAATTAATGTTAGGCCACGAATCAATTACAACAACTGAAATTTATGTGCATTTAGATCGCAGTTTCTTAAAAGAAGTGATGCATAGTTTTCATCCAAGAAAATAATTTTTTGAAAGTGACGTTTGTTTTGTTGTAAAAATTTATATATTGTGTTAAAATGTTGTTGTAATAAAAACAATAATGAAATAAGTTGTGATTTTTCTCTCTTTTTTAAAGAAAAAATCTAAATATTTTATTTACATAAAGAAGTAGTATATGGTTTTTGATTTATATGGGAATGACGATTGCTTGGAGGTAAATAATTTTTATAAAAAATTGTTGGCCGAAATGCCTGACTTACTTTTTCAATTTATTATTGATACTGATAATAATTATTCATTCCCGCTTGTAAGCAAGTCGGCAGATGAAATATTTGAGCTTTCTGCGACCGATTTTACTGATGATATAAAGCTTATAATTTACAATAGAATTGTACCGCAAGATCGTGAGTATTTTTTTCAATCTTTGGTTAAAGCCAGAAAAGAAATTACCCCTTGGGAAATAGAGTTCAGAGCTATCCTTCCTAAAAAAGGAATCCGCTGGTTTAAGATTTCGGCGAAAACAGAATTGGCTATGGATAGCAATGTTGTTTTTTACGGACATGTTTCGGATATAACAGAATTAAAAGACAAAGAAGAAAAGCTTAGGATATCCGAAGAACGTTTTCAATTTGCTCTTGATGCTTCTACTGTCGGAATTTGGGATTGGGATATGGTCACTAATAGTGTCTTTTATTCTTCGCTTTCGCTTAAAATTTTAGAATTGGAATCAACTGATATTTTTGATGATCCGGAACGCTGGGATAAAATTGTGCATCCAGACGATCTGCCAAAATATTACTCGGACATTCAGGAACATTTTGATAATAAAATTCCATATTATGAAAATTACCATCGTGTAATGACATCAAGTGGTAATTATAAATGGATTCTGGATCGTGGGAAAGTAATTAAACGTGACGAAAACGGAAAACCTTTACGTGTAATTGGAACGCATACAGATGTTTCTGCTCAGAAAGAAAAAGAATTGGAGCTTATAAAAACGATGAAATTGTATAGCGATCAGAATAGTCGTTTGCTAAACTTTTCGCATATCGTTTCGCATAACTTAAATACGCAAGCCGGAAACATAAAGTCGATTTTAGATTTTATTGATGCCGACGTGAGCAGACAGACTGTCGAAGAAATGCTGGAACATTTGCGTACCGTTTCGAATGATTTAAATGAGACCATTTCAAATCTGACTCAGATTGTAAAAACGCAAAGTAATATCAATATTGCAGTTGTGCCTTTGAAGTTATGCGAGTATATCGAAAAAACGATTTCAACCATCAAAGGATACGATAAACAACGCAACGTGACAATAATAAATAATGTTCCGAAGTATTTGACTATTAATTTTAATCCGGCGTATATGGAGAGTGTTTTGTTGAATTTTACAACCAATGCTATAAAATATGCCCATCCGGAAAGAGATCCTGTTATAGTGTTTGATTTTGCTTTGGAGCCTGAAGGTTTTAAATCGCTTAAAATTACAGATAACGGATTAGGGATTGATTTGAAAGTGTACGGAGATTTATTATTCGGAATGTATAAAACTTTTCATAAACATGAAGAAGCCCGCGGAATTGGACTGTATATCACCAGAAATCAAATAGAAGCGATGAAAGGGACAGTTTTGGTAGAAAGTGAAGTAGGAGTGGGAACGAGCTTTAAAATCGTTTTTAATGATATGTGAGGTTTAAATTAGAGGTAAAAAGAAAGGCTGTCAATTGACAGCCTTTCTTTTTATATAATATATCCTCGATTATTTAGCAATATTAACAGCTCTTGTTTCTCTGATAACTGTTACTTTAACTTGTCCAGGATAAGTCATTTCTGTTTGAATTTTTTGTGAAATTTCGAAAGATAAGTTTGCAGCATTATCATCAGAAACTTTTTCGCTTTCTACAATTACACGAAGTTCTCTACCCGCTTGGATTGCATAAGCATTTTTAACTCCGCTGAATCCGTAAGCTACATCTTCAAGATCTTTCAGACGTTGGATATAAGAATCTAAAACTTGACGTCTAGCGCCTGGTCTAGCTCCAGAAATAGCATCACAAACTTGGATAATCGGAGAAAGTAATGATTTCATTTCAATCTCGTCGTGGTGTGCTCCAATCGCGTTGCATACTTCTTCTTTTTCACCGTATTTCTCAGCCCATTGCATACCCAATAATGCGTGTGGTAAATCACTTTCTGTATCCGGCACTTTTCCGATATCGTGTAATAAACCAGCTCTTTTTGCCAATTTCACGTTTAGTCCTAATTCTGCAGCCATGATACCGCAAAGTTTAGAAACCTCTCTTGAGTGCTGTAATAAATTTTGTCCGTAAGAAGAACGGTATTTCATTCTACCAACAACTTTAATCAATTCAGGATGTAAACCGTGAATTCCTAAGTCGATTACCGTACGTTTTCCAACTTCGATAATTTCGTCATCGATTTGTTTTGCTGTTTTAGCAACAACTTCTTCAATTCTTGCAGGGTGAATACGTCCGTCAGTTACTAATTTGTGTAAAGACAAACGAGCAATCTCTCTACGAACAGGATCAAAACAAGAAAGAATGATTGCTTCCGGTGTATCGTCAACAATGATTTCAACTCCCGTAGCTGCTTCAAGCGCTCTAATGTTACGTCCTTCACGTCCAATAATTCTACCTTTTACATCATCAGATTCAATGTTGAAAACAGAAACACAGTTTTCAACCGCTTCTTCAGTTCCAACTCTCTGAATAGTATTAATGATGATTTTCTTCGCTTCTTGTTGCGCAGTAAGTTTAGCCTCTTCAATAGTTTCCTGAATGTGAGACATGGCTTTAGTTTTAGCTTCTGCTTTTAAACCTTCCACTAATTGCTCTTTTGCTTCTTCAGCAGAAAGACCGGAAATTACTTCTAATTGCTGTAACTGGCTTTTGTGAAGTTTGTCAACTTCAGCCTGTTTTTTGTCTAAAACCTCAATTTTATTGTTGTACTCAGCAGTTTTAGCTTCAAAATCGTCATTGACTTTTTTAGCTTTAGAAAGTTCGTTTGAAACCTGAGATTCTTTGTCGCGAACGCGTTTTTCTACTTCAGCTACTTTTTTATCGCGTGCTAAAATAACTTGTTCGTGTTCCGATTTCAATTCGATAAAACGCTCTTTTGCCTGAAGGATTTTATCTTTTTTAATGTTTTCGGCTTCTAAATTAGCGTCTTTTAGGATTGAAGCAGCTTCTTTTTTAGCGTTTTTGATGAGGTTTGAAATATTACTTTTCTCGATAATTTTAGCTATTGCAAAACCTGCCGCAATACCTACAATACCAATAATGATCGTTATGATGTCCATGTTTGTTAGGGTTTATATATAAAAAAAGCCTACATTAATTGCTTGTATAAACTCGTAAAGACAAGTTTTGAGCTAACTCACTGTTCAAGTTTCCCAGCCAAAAGGAGGGCATACTATAGTAGCGACGATTTGCTCATTCTAAATTGTTAGTGTTGAGTTTACCAATTGTGAACTAATGTAGGCAGTATCTTAGTTTTTGTAAAGAACGTTTAATTTTCGAGATATTGATCTAAAAGCGTGTTTAATCTTTTAATTCTTTCGATAGTTTCTTCTCCATCGATTGCGTTATCAATTTGTTTTTGTTCTACCTGCGATGCGAATTGTAATGCGCACATAGCCAGAACATCTTGTTTGTCACGAACCGCATAATTTTCTTCGAATTGCTTTATCATAGCATCAATTTTTTTTGAAGCACTTCTAAGTCCTTCTTCCTGAGTTGGTTCAACCGTTAACGGGTAAACACGATCGGCAATTGATATTTTAATTTTAAGCTTTCCGTCCATATTACTAATCTGATAGTTGTGCTATGCAGTAATCGATTTCGCGAATTAATGAATTTATTTTAAGCTTTGTCTCTCTCTTGTTATTGTCGCTGCCAAGTAACGAATTGGCTATCTTAAGTGTCTCATTTTGCTTATTCAAAGCTTCAATTTCTTCAGATTGTTTCTGGATAATTTGCGCAGCTTTGGCTAGTTCTAATCGCAATACCTGATTATTTTTCTCCAAACCTTTTGATTTTTCAAAAAGCTTTTCGACTTTATATTCAAGAGTATCAATTATTTCTGCAATTACACTCATTATACATCCTATTCATTACTTAATCCTACAAAGTTAATATTCCTTTTTATTAATGCAATTTTTTATCGATTTTTTTGCATTAAAATAGATAAATCAATGTTTTTCAGTTAATTGTATTTTTTGTAGTTTTTTACTTGCTTTTTTTGGTTGATTTTTGCTTATATTAGCAAAAATGTTGCTTATGAGATTTTCTGTACTTACCCTTTTGATTTGTAATTTTCTATTTGCTCAAACGCAATATCCTAAAGATTATTTCCGTCCTCCGCTTGATATCCCGATGCAGCTTTCCGGTAATTTCGGAGAGTTACGACCAAATCATTTTCATGCTGGTTTTGATTTAAAAACCAATCAGAGAGAAGGTTTGAGCGTACACGCAATTGCAGATGGTTATGTGTCGAGAATTAAGATTTCGACTTTTGGAAACGGTAAATGTATTTACATCACACATCCAAACGGTTATACTTCTGTTTATGGGCATTTACAGACTCCTGTTGGAGCTATTTTAGATTATGTAAAGGCGACGCATTACAGAGAGAAAGCCTATGAAATCGAAATGTTTCCAAAGCCGGATGAAATTCCGGTTACTAAAGGGCAAATTATAGGTTTGTCAGGAAATACGGGTTCATCTGAAGGACCACATCTTCATTTTGAAATTCGCGATACTAAAACCGAATTTGTAATCAATCCGATTTTCTTTGGCTTTGACCAAAATATAAAAGATACCAAAAAACCAACGTTGTCCAGTCTTTATGTTTATCCTCTGGATAATGCAACTGTCAATCAGTCTAAACAGCCTTTGTTATTAACAATGACACTTCAAAAAGATGGGAATTATTTAGCATCAAAAGTAAAAGCAAACGGAAAAATTGGTTTCGGAATCAATGCGATAGATACCGATGATGTTTCCTATAACAAAAACGGTGTCTTTAATGTGACCAGTTTTTTAAACGGAGATCCAAATTATAATTATCAGTTCAATACTTATTCTTTTGATGAAATGCGTTACATCAATGCATTTATTGATTATTCAAGATATAAAAAAACGAGTCAGCGCGTGCAGAAGCTTTTCATGAAAACGCCTTTTGCTTTAAGTATTATTAAAACAGATTCACTTCGCGGTATTATAAAAACAGAACCGAATCTGACTTCGACTTATAGAATAGAAGTTTCGGATTATTTTGGGAATTTAAGAACAGTTACTGTTCCTATTGAGTTTGACAGTGTAACTCCAATTGTAGATTCAGAACCCGTTACAGCTCCATATTTTGTTCGATACAACAAAGATTCTAATTTTGAAAAAGACAATATGTCGGTGTTTTTTCCGGCCGGAACTTTCTATGAAGATTTTAAGATGAACTTTGATGTTCGAAATAAAAAACTTTACATTCACGACGATACCGTTCCGGTTCATTCCAATTTCACCATAACAATAAAAGACGATTCTTATCCCGAAAATTTAAGAGATAAATTGTATATCGGAAGAGGAACAAGTCATAACGGCACTATAAGGAAAGGTGATGTTTTTACAGCCAAAGCTAAAATTTTAGGGACATACGGTTTGGTTTTGGATACTATTCCGCCAGTTATTAAAATTGCAAAACCAATTCAGGACAAATGGATAAGTGATCAAAAGAGGATTGATCTTACAATTGGTGATTCGTTATCAGGAATAAAATCTTATAACGGCTATATTAACGGAAACTGGGTTTTGTTCGAATATGAAAACAAAGCCAGAAGAATTACGCATGTTTTTGACGATGCTTTACTGAATGAAGGGCCAAATGATTTAAAAGTTGAAGTTGTTGATAATGTAGGAAATACTGCTATCTTTGAAACTCATTTTTTTAGAAGTCAACAAAAATAAAACCCTAATCTTTGAATCATAACAGGTTTATATTCGCTTTTCTTTTCGTATTTGTCAGCTGTATTTCATTAGCGCAGACGGCCAGTATTAAAGGAGTCATTTTAGATACAGACAAACATCCTGTCTCAAATGTAAATATTTCTTCGCAGGGAAATTCTGTGCAATCTGATTCGAATGGTTTTTTTGAAATTACAGTTCCTTCCAATAGAAAGGTCTCTCTGATATTTACCCATGTTTCTTTAAAAATGATCAGTTTAACGGTTAATTTAAAAACAAATGAAGTTTTTGTTTTTAATCCGATTATGAACAATTCTCAGGAACAAATGGGGGAAGTTTTTGTTTCTTCGGGAAATAGAAAACGAGTTCAGGGAATTGCAACTATTGATACTGAAACCATAAAAAAGATTCCGGGAGCCAATGCGGGAATCGAAAATGTTCTGAAAACGCTTCCGGGTGTAAATTCCAATAATGAATTAAGTTCACAATATATGGTTCGCGGAGGGAATTATGACGAAAATCTGGTTTATGTGAATGAAGTTGAAGTATATCGTCCGTTTTTAATTCGTTCAGGACAGCAGGAAGGTTTGAGTTTTACCAATACCGATTTGGTGCAAAATGTTGAATTTTCTGCTGGTGGATTTCAGGCAAAATTTGGCGATAAATTGTCTTCGGTTTTAGATATTACGTATAGAAAACCAACTCAGTTTGGCGCTTCGTTTGAAGCCAGTTTTTTGGGCGGAAGCGCTTCTGTAGATTTGGTTTCTAAAAATAAAAAATGGTCAGCTGTAACGGGAGTTCGTTACCGAAATAATAGTCTGTTGGTAAATAGTCAGGATACGCAAACCAATTATACGCCGACTTTTGGAGATATTCAGACGAATATTAATTATGATATTTCTGAAAAATGGCAGATGAGTTTTCTTGGAAATATTTCAGAAAATAAATATCTGTATCAGCCTTTAACCCGCGAAACTAAATTCGGAACAATTGATCAGCCGATGGCGCTTGCGGTTTATTATCAAGGTCAGGAAAAAGACCAATATGATACTTATTTTGGTGCTTTGAAAACAACTTATAAAGCTTCGTCTTCGCTTACGCTAAAGCTAATTGGTTCCTTATTTCATACAACAGAGAAAGAGCATTTTGATATTTTAGCGCAATATCGTTTAGGAAATGTTGATCCTGAAAATCCAACAGATCCATCTGCAATAGATTTTACGCGTGGAATTGGTTCGCAACTAAATCATGCCCGAAATGATTTGGATGCATTAATTGCTAATATCGAATTAAAAGGGACAAAAGAGTGGAAAGAAAGTCAGCTGGAATTTGGCTTAAAATATACTAGAGAATCTATTCGGGATAGAGTAGTAGAGTGGGAAATGATTGATTCTGCCGGATTCTCTATAAATCCGCCAATCGCAATTTTGCCAGAAAATAATCAGCCTTATAGTCCTTATACTGGACCGTTATTGCCTTATCAGGATATTCGCGCCACAAATTTCAATACAATCAATAGGTTTTCTGGTTATGCACAATGGAACAAACAAACTGAAATAGGTTCAAGTAGAGTTTGGTACCATCTTGGAGCTCGTTTTCAGAGCTGGAATGTTTCAGGAGTCTCTGAAGAAGGAAAAAATCAAACTGTGGTAAGTCCGCGTGCGCAGTTTGCCATAAAACCGGATTGGGAGCGTGATATGGTTTTCAGGATTTCTGGAGGATTATATCATCAACCGCCATTTTACAGAGAACTCCGTGATTTGGATGGAGTGGTAAACCCGAATGTGAAAGCGCAGGAAGCGGTTCATGTCGTTTTGAGCAACGATTATAATTTTAGAATGTGGAATCGCCCTTTTAAATGGGTTACAGAGCTTTATTATAAATCACTTTCAGATGTCAATGTATATTCTATTGATAATGTCCGAATTCGTTATGTAGCCAATAATAATGCTAAAGCTTATGCGCAAGGTTTAGATTTTAGGCTGAATGGAGAATTTGTTCCAGGAACAGAATCGTGGGTGAGTTTTGGTTATATGAAAACGGAGGAAAATTACGAAAACAAAGGATATATTGCCCGTCCGACAGACCAAAGATTGAAATTTGCGATGCTGTTTCAGGATTATATGCCGAATATTCCAAGTGTAAAAGTATATCTGAATTTAGTTTACAATACAGGTCTTCCGGGCGGAGCGCCAGCTTATTCTGATCCGTATTTGTATCAAAGCAGGTTAAATGATTACAGAAGGGCTGATATTGGTTTTGCTAAAGTTTTTGTTGACAGCAGTACACAAAACACAAAAAAAGGCTGGCTGAAAAATTTTAAAGAATTAGCTGTAGGATTAGAAATTTTCAATCTTTTTAATAATCAAAATGCGATTACCAATACCTGGGTTCGTGATGTATATTCTAAAAATCAATATGCGATTCCAAATTATATGACTTCGAGGGTTTTTAACGTTAAGATTAATGCGAGGTTATAATCGCTTTTATAATTGCTTAGTAAAATTCAATAAAAACAGAAATTACAATCAAAAATAGTATATTTGGTAATCGTATATAATCGTTGTAGATGAAAAAGTATTTTAAATATATCGCCCTAATCCTTGTCGGAACCGTAATTAGTTGCCGTGAGGAAGTAAAAAAGCCAAAAGTAAGTTATGATGTTTCAAACAAGGTAAGTATTGCCAAAACAGATACGACTCAAATTGAAATTGCCGATTTGCCAATTCAAATGGAAGGAACCAATTACTTGATTCATCCTGTGGGAGATTTAAGAGTTTTTGAAAGAGGCTCAAAAGCACGTTACGGATCTTCGAGTGTAAACGATGTGAGTTTTACGATTTCTAATTTAGGCGAATATGAAATTACAGGTTATTTGCAAAATTTGAAATTCCAACAAGTAGATTCAGATTCAATTCGTCCTTTATCAGATAAACCGGTTTTAATTCTAACAGCAACGTATTTAAAAACAGTTGCAGACAGAACTCATAATAATGTAATGGTTTACACGCTGACAGATTCTGATACTAACAAAGATGGGAAAATTGATACCAGCGATATTAAAACGTTGTACTTAAGTGATATCAGCGGAGAAAATTTTACCAAAGTCTCGGCAGATCTGGAAGAATTAGTAGACTGGAATTTAATCGAATCTAAAAACCGTCTGTATTTTAGAACAATCGAAGATACCAACCAAAATGGTCAGTTTGATAAAAATGATGTTTTGCATTATAATTATATAGATTTAGCTTCAAAAAAATGGGAAGTTAAAAGTTATAAACCTATCTAAGTAAGCTACTAAGGTTCTGAGATGCTAAGATTCTAAGATTTTCCCATCTTTGAGCTAAATAAAGCCTGTTGAAAATATAATTTTTAACAGGCTTTATTTATGTTTTGAAAAAAAAATCTTTTTAATCCGTGTAATCTGTGGCTAAAAAAAACTTAGTATCTCAGTAACTCAGAATCTTAGCATCTCTAAATCAAAATATCACTTTCCAAATCTGATTTCTCGATTTCAAAATCAAAGCCTAAGCGTTCCACCAATTCAATAACCAGTTTTTTATACCAGTTCTCTGATTTTGGATGAATGTAAATCTTTTCGATTAATTGATTGATGTCGACATTAATTTTTAAACCGTCGTTGAGTTTTATATCACTTTTTGAGGTGTCGGTTAGAATGCGGACTTCTCTTTCATATTGAAAACTTTTTCTTTTAAATAAAAAGGGAAAGAATAAGTCTTCAAAAGGAATATATTCTTTTTTATAATCGATATAATTGACTTCGCCGATATACTGATCAAAATTGTTTTCAGGTTTAACCGCTTTCTGCAATCGCCCGATTGTAGACTGAATGGCAAGTCCTTCACTGTTTTGAGTGAAAATCTGCCACATGGCAAATGATTCGTATTCGTTAATATGCCAACTGCTTACAGCAACTTGTTCCCTGTGTGTTTTGTAATAATTAAGGAACTCAGGATTATCGATCGCTAATTTCTTGATTTCTTCGTAAGTAGGCTCGCTGAAAGTGCCTTCATATTGGTCTTCGAATTTATCAGATCGTGACATGAATAACTTTTTCGAAAGCAGTAAATCCAAAAATTTTGATAAATCCAGATATTTCCAAACTACAGTATCGGGATCTTTAGGAAGAGTAAGATTAGGGTTGTTAAGATACATTTTATTGAGGTTAAATGATTTATTCTTTAACTAACCTAAAGTTATGAAAAATAAACACAGATTAAAGAAATTAAACTCAGTTTTAATATTTCCTTAATCTGTGTAAGATATTTTGAGATTGTTTTACGACTCGAATGACTGCATCGTTACCAGTTTGTTGTAAGTGCCGTTTAGAGCAATTAATTGTTCATGCGTTCCTTGTTCAACAATTTTTCCTTTTTGCATTACTACAATGACATCTGCTTTCTGAATCGTTGAAAGGCGATGCGCAATTACAATAGAAGTTCTGTTTTGCATCATATTTTCTAAGGCAACCTGAACAAATTTTTCGCTTTCAGTATCCAAAGCTGATGTTGCTTCGTCCAGAATCATAATCGGTGGATTTTTCAATACTGCACGAGCAATTGATAAACGTTGTCTTTGTCCGCCTGAAAGTTTGTTTCCACTGTCTCCGATATTGGTATAAATTCCGGCTGGAAGATCTTTTACAAATTCGTAAGCATTAGCGATTTTCAAAGCTTCAATAATTTCATCATCTGTAGCATCTAATTTTCCTAACGAAATATTAGCTTTAATAGTATCATTAAATAAAATACTGTCCTGAGTAACCAATCCCATTAAACCGCGAAGTGATTGCAGGTTAAAATCTTTAATATTGATTCCGTCAATAGAAATAGTTCCGTCATTTACATCATAAAAACGAGTCAGTAAATTGGCTATTGTACTTTTTCCACTTCCTGACTGACCAACAAGCGCAACAGTTTGTCCTTTTTTAATTTTTAGAGAAAAGTCTTTTAAAACCATTTCTTCTTCATATTTAAAGTTAACATTTTGAATGTTGATATTGTCATCAAAAGTTGTTTTTTCGATAGCATTTTCTTTACTGGTAATTGAGTTTTCCTGATCTAGAATTTCCAACACACGTTCTGCAGCGGCATTTCCTCTTTTGACACCATAAGAAGCTTTAGAAATTGCTTTTGCTGGTGTAAGAATGTTGTAAGCTAATCCCATGTAAGCGATAAAAGCGGCGCCTTCAAGAGTTTTGTCAATTAAAACCATTTGACCTCCGTACCAAAGTAAAATAGCAATTACAGTAATTCCCATAAATTCGCTGGCAGGTGAGGCTAAATTTTGACGATTTCCGATGCTGTTGGATAAATCAAAAAAACGTTTTGTAGAATCCTGAAAAACAGTATTGAAATAGTTTTCAGAATTGTAACCTTTTACCACTTTCAATCCGCCAATCGTTTCTTCGATTGTCGATAAAAATTTTCCTTGTTCTTCCTGTGCTTTGCTGGATTGTTTTTTAAGCTGTTTTCCAATCAATGAGATAATATATCCGGAAATAGGAATAAAAATAAAAACGAACAAAGTCAGTTTAGCACTAATAATCAACATTGCGGTTATCGTAAAAATGATAGTCAAAGGTTCTTTTACGATAAGTTCCAGGATAGCTAAAAATGAAGTCTGAACCTCGTTTACGTCTGCAGAAATTCTCGAAATAACATCTCCTTTTCTTTTCTCAGAATAAAAAGCCAAAGGAAGTTCCAGTGTTTTTTTATACAATGCATTACGCATGTCTCTTAAAACTCCGTTTCGTAAAAAGTTGATAAAAAACATTGCCAGATAATCTGCCAGGTTTTTTAATAAGAAAATCGAAATTATGATCGTTACCATAATTCCCAAAATGTAACCGGATTCGTGAGTACCTTTCGTTGTAGTTATATAGTAACTTAAATAGTTTTCTCCGTATTCTTTCAGGTCTAAGATTCCTGTAAATACAGGTTTTACATGATTCGCTTTTGTTTTGTCAAACAAAACCTGAAGCATTGGTATTAAAGCAACAAAAGAAAGGGTGCTGAAAAGTGCATATAAAACATTAAAGAAAATGTTTAAGAATGCGTATTTTTTATATGGATATATAAAAGGAACTATTTTTTTGAAATTACTCATTTAAATTTGAATATTTTTTTTCTGTTATGCTGAGTTTCTTTTGAATTCCAGCATTTTTTTTTGGTTATAATTAGATTGTTTTTTTTGAGTTTTTACCTCACAAAATTAATCCAATTGGTTTGGTTTCAATTTTTTTTGGCTTTTTTTTATCAAAAAAACTCTGATTTGCATTTGTTATAAATGTAAATCAGAGTTCTAAAAATTGAATTTAATCTATTTTGCACACAGTGTGTGCAAAATTATGATAGATATGTAAAGAGTTTGTCACTCATTTTATTATTTCAATTGCATATCAGCAATGATGTTCTGGATTTTCTGATCTAAGAAGCTTTCTGCTTCATCAAAATCAGCAACCGATTCTAATTCGGCATTTACACTGATATAGAATTTAATTTTAGGTTCAGTTCCACTTGGTCTTGCGCAAATTTTAGAACCGTCTTCTGTATAATAAATCAATACGTTTGATTTTGGAATATCCATAGAAGATTCTTCGTTTGTCAATAAATTCAATGCGGTAGATGATTGGTAGTCTTCGACCATAATTACACGCTGACCGTTGATTTCTTTTAAAGGATTTTGACGTAAATTAATCATCATCTGATTAATTTCTTCTAAACCTTCCATTCCTTTTTTAGTTAATGAAACTAAGAATTCTTTGTAGAAACCATTTTCAACATAAAGCTGTAAAAGTTCTTTGTAAACAGAACTTCCTGCGGCTTTAGCCTGAGCGGCAACTTCGCATATTAATAAAGTAGCAGCAACTGCATCTTTATCTCTAACAGCATCACCAACCATAAAACCAAAACTTTCTTCACCACCTCCAATAAATTGAAGTTCTGGAAAATCTTTGATCATTTTAGCGATCCATTTAAATCCTGTTAAACCAACTTTGCATTCAACGCCATAACTTGTTGCTAATTCCATAATCATTGGAGTTGAAACAATAGTAGAGCCTACGAATTGTTTTCCGTTGATTTTTCCAGCTTTTTTCCATTGTTTCAATAAGAAAGAAGTCATCAAAACCATCGTTTGGTTTCCGTTAAGCAGAATTAATTTACCGTCATTGTCTCTAACTGCAACACCTAAACGGTCACAATCAGGATCTGTTCCTACAACAATGTCTGAATTTGTTTTTTCTGCTAAAGCAATTGCCATTGTTAAAGCTTCAGGTTCCTCCGGGTTTGGAGATTTTACAGTAGGGAAATCTCCGTCTGGAATTGCTTGTTCTGGAACAATGTGAACGTTTTTGTAACCAGCCTGAGATAAAACATCCGGAATAGATTTTATAGAAGTTCCGTGAAGAGAAGTAAAAACAATATGAAGGTTGTCTTTTGCTTCAGCCGGAGTATTAAAACTTGCGTTTTCGATTGATGATTTTATGAATGCTTTGTCGATTTCAATATCAATATACTGAATCAGGCTTTCATTTGCATTGAATTTGATTTTATCGTAATCTAAACTTTCGATTACCTGAATAATTTCACCGTCTTGCGGAGGAACAATTTGTCCGCCATCCTGCCAGTACACTTTATATCCGTTATATTCCGGCGGATTGTGTGAAGCGGTAAGAACAATTCCGCATTGGCATTTTAAATATTTAAGAGCGAAAGACAATTCCGGAGTTGGTCTTAAATCAGAAAACAAATAAACCTGAATTCCGTTTGCAGAAAATACATCTGCTACAACTTTTGCAAGTGTATTACTGTTATGGCGGCAATCGTAAGCAATAACTACTTTCAACGGTTCGTTTGGAAAAACTTTATGCAAATAATCAGATAATCCCTGAGTATTTTTTCCAAGCGTATATTTGTTGATTCTGTTGTTTCCAACACCCATAACACCTCTCATGCCTCCAGTACCAAATTCTAAGTTTTTATAAAAACTTTCTTCAAGGTCTTTAGGAGAAGTTGTCATTAATTCTTTTACTGCTGCCTGCGTTTCTTGGTCAAACGTAGGAGTCAGCCATTCATTTACAGCGTTTAAAATATTAGGTGCTATGTTCATGTAAATTTTCTTTTATGTTTTAATAAAGGTAGTTTTTCTTTAAAGTTTCGTTTGACTCAAAAAGATTATTTTTTCCTGATTGGTATCAAAAATTCACTTCGCGTGCTACTTTATATCTTTCTTCATTGTTTTTGGTTCTCAAAATAATTTCTCCCAGAAAGCCAGCAAGGAAAAGCTGAGTTCCTAAGATCATTGTGGTTAATGCGATATAGAACCAGGGATTATTGGTCACCAAAGAATATTTCATTCCGTTATACATATGGTATAGTTTTGAAACTCCAATATATCCGGCAGATAAAAATCCGATGATAAACATGATAGAACCGATAGCTCCAAACAAGTGCATTGGTCTTTTTCCAAAACGAGATAAAAACCAGATTGTAATTAAATCCAGGAATCCATTTATAAAACGTTCCATTCCGAATTTAGTTTCACCATATTTTCTGGCCTGGTGTATAACCACTTTTTCACCTATTTTATTAAATCCGGCATTTTTGGCTAAAACAGGAATGTAACGGTGCATTTCACCAGAAACTTCAACGTTTTTCACAACCGCATTTTTATACGCTTTTAATCCGCAGTTAAAATCATTTAACTCAACACCCGAAGTTTTTCTGGCGGCCCAGTTAAATAATTTTGATGGAAGATTTTTGGCTACAACAGAATCGTAACGTTTCTTTTTCCATCCGGAAACCAAATCGTATTTCTGAGCTGTAATCATTTCATATAATTCAGGAATCTCATCAGGGCTGTCCTGTAAATCGGCATCCATTGTAATGATAACATCACCTTTTGCTTTTGCAAAACCAGCATGTAAAGCCTGGGATTTTCCAAAGTTTTTCATAAAACGAATGCCTTTTACATTCGGATTTTCATTAGAAAAACCTTCAATGATCTGCCAGGAATTATCTGTACTACCATCATCTACAAAAATGATTTCATAAGAGTAATTGTTAGATTGCATCACTTTAATGATCCATGTGTAGAGTTCCTGAAGTGATTCCTCCTCGTTTAGAAGCGGTATAAGTATAGATAAATTCATTTATATTTTTATTCTTGTGTCGATTTGCTTTTGAAAAATGCAGCTAAAATTAATCCTAAAATTGAATAACCAATAAGGCTGAAAACCAGTCCTTTTAATTGTTCTGTTACCGAGAAAGGATTGTTTTCTCTCATTTTGGTTAAGGCTTCATTTATTGCAGAAGCAGGAGTTCCAAATTTCTGTAAAGTTTCAGCCATGTATTTAACCAGTAATTCACTTAAAGTGTTTTTAGCCTCAGGATCAATTACGTTAAATAATACAATACTAAATAATGAAGAAATAGCTACCGCAATAATTGTAGCTATAAAAAAAGTGGTAAACGCATCTTTAAAAGAGAAAAATCCATTAATCTCTTTTTTTGTTTTGGTAAGTAGCAGGATTCCTACTACCACATAAATAACGAAAGTAAGTCCGCCTATCCAGCCAGAAACAAATAACTTAAGATCTATAGCATAAAGAGTTGCCGTAATTAATGCCAGAATAACTCCTAAAGCAATTCCATAAGTAATTCCATTCTTTTTTATAACTTCATTAATCATATTTCTATATGTTTTAAAATTAATCCACAAATATAGTAATTCCCACTATAATCGGATATAAAAAAAGCTTTTCGAAATAAACTAAAAAAAAGTGAGCTAAGTATTTGTTTATTAAAAAAGAATTGTAAATTTGCACACTCAAAAATAATTAAATTTTTAAACAAAAAGAGTATCATTTGTTTACACCTTTTTCTAACCATGAAAAAGCTTCAAAATAAAAATACTCCAAACAATAAATAAAAAGAAAAGATGAAAAAAGGAATTCACCCAGAAAATTACAGATTAGTTGCATTTAAAGACATGTCGAATGATGAAGTTTTTATCACTAAATCTACTGCAGATACAAAAGAAACAATTGAAGTTGACGGAGTTGAGTATCCAGTTGTAAAAATGGAGATTTCTAGAACATCTCACCCTTTTTATACTGGTAAATCTAAACTTATTGATACTGCAGGACGTATTGATAAATTCAAAACTAAATATGCTAAACACGCTAAAAAATAATAGCTGTTTTAAATTATATAAAAGCCTTCCGGTTCCGGAAGGCTTTTTTTATGCGTTAAATATTACTTTTCGTTAAAGTGGTTTTAAATGAAACCGGTAAAATATTTGTAACTTTGGGCCAAGGTAACCAAATCAAATTTTAACAAACACTCAATTATTTATGAACTACATTCTTTTCGACGGGCCCGTTCGGAATGCTTTACTACCCTTTACTTTTACACGGCCGGTGGCTGATATTTTGGTTGGAATTATGACTATTCGTCAAAAATGGGAAAGACGTTTAGGTTCTACAATTACCACTATAACCGAAGATTATTTATCAGAGAAATTTCCGATGGTAGAAATGGAAGAAAATGTAATGATCAACGCAGCGTATTTGCCAAATGATACTCTTGCGGAGATGGTTTCTAATTTAACCACAAATCAGGCCATATTTAAAGGTGAAGATGTAATAGCTTTTTTTGCAGGCGAAAATCAGGAAGTCGATTTTGATTCTTATGAAATCATTCAATACAACGACGATTGTATTACTATAGAACATACTTGGGATATTTTCTCTAAAAATGATGCGGCAATCCGTCAGGATTTTGAATTTTTGACAGAAGACCGAAAATCACAACCCATTCCTAAAAGCGTTAATGTAATTGCTCCGGAAAATATATTTATTGAAGAAGGCGCAAAATTAGAGTTCGTCACTTTAAATGCATCGAACGGACCTATATATATAGGTAAAAATACGGAGATAATGGAAGGAACTGCAATTCGCGGACCTTTTGCCTTGTGTGAAAATGCAATGGTAAAAATGTCGGCTAAGGTTTATGGTGCTACAACTGTTGGACCAGGATCTAGAATAGGCGGTGAGGTTAAAAACTCAGTTCTTTTTGCTAATTCGAACAAAGGGCATGAAGGGTTTTTAGGGGATTCTGTTTTAGGCGAATGGTGTAATATTGGAGCCGATTCTAATAATTCGAATCTAAAAAACAATTACGAAGAAGTAAAATTATGGAGCTATGAAACAGAAGGTTTTGCAAAAACAGGACTTCAGTTTTGTGGTTTAATGATGGGAGATCACAGTAAATGCGGAATCAATACGATGTTTAATACCGGAACTGTTGTTGGTGTAAGTGCTAATATTTTTGGCTCAGGATTTCCAAGAAATTTTGTTCCGAGTTTCTCTTGGGGCGGGGCTGCAGGTTTTACAACTTACGTAACCAAAAAAGCTTTTGAAACAGCTCGCTTAGTAATGTCAAGAAGAAATATCGAGTTTGATGCTACGGAAGCGGCAATTATGGAGCATATTTTCGAAGAAACCAAAAAATGGAGAAAAGACTAAATTAGATAATTAGTCAATTTGAAAATGAGATAATTCTTTACAACCCGACAGATTTTAAAATCTTTCGGGTTTGTTTTTTTTGCCACAGATTAAAGGATTAAAAAGATTTTAGATAAAGATTGTTGAAAAATAATCTTGTGAAAATCCTTTAATCTGTGGCTAAAAATTATTTGTCTATTTTGATGAAATCCTCTTTTAGATTAAATTTTAATTCCAAACCATTAGTCAGTTTTGTTTCGTAGCCTGAAGTTCCAATTTCTATTTTAGTCACTTTCTCTTTAGGGAAATTTGTTTTGATGTAAGAAGCAATCTTTTTCGGAATGATGGATTTTGGAATTTTATCATTTTTACCGTCCACTTCTTTCCAGTTTCCTTTCTTGTCAAATTCGATTTCAAGCTGTTTGTCAAATTGAACTTTGTATTCTGTAGAAAGCAATTCTTTATCTTCTAATATATAGCTCGGCTTTTTTGATCCAAAATGAGTTTTTAAGAATGTTTGGGCGTTTGCCGGTAAAGCTTCTTTTTTAATGACCGTTTTTTGTGCATTTGCAGAAAGTCCAAATAGTAATCCTGCAATTAAGTAAACGGCTATTTTAAATTTTGTTTTCATATTTTGCTGATTTATAAATTCTTATACAAGTTAAGGTTAAATTTTTGAAATAGGAAAAATCAATAAATTTTAAAATCAGTAAAAGTTCTTTTTTTTTGCCACAGATTAAAAGGATTAAAAAAGATTTTTTCGAGTGTATGTGTTTTTTTTAATAATAAGCAAAATCCTTTTAATCTGTGGCCGAAAAAAAAACAAAATTATCTAATTAACACATTCTCAAAATTATCTAATTTTCAAATTGGCACATTATCTAATTAAATCTATCTTTGCACCACGAAAAAAAGGGCAGTCGATTAAACGATGAACCGATTAAACAAATTCACAGAAAAAACAAATGATTACAGTTAACGATATTTCGGTTCAGTTTGGTGGAACTACACTTTTTAGCGATGTTTCTTTTGCTATAAATGAAAATGATAAAATTGCCCTTATGGGTAAAAATGGTGCAGGAAAATCTACACTTTTGAAAATAATTGCCGGTGTAAATAAGCCTTCAACAGGAAGTATCTCTGCTCCAAAAGAGGCTGTAGTTGCTTATTTGCCTCAGCATTTACTTACTGAAGATGGGGCAACTGTAATGGAAGAAGCGTCTAAAGCTTTCAGTGAAATCTTTAAAATGAAGTCTGAAATCGACGAAATCAATGAGCAATTGACAGTTCGTACCGATTATGAAAGTGACGAGTACATGAAATTGATTGAAAGAGTTTCTGACTTAAGCGAGAAATTTTATGCTATCGAAGAAGTGAATTACGAAGCTGAAGTTGAAAAGATTTTAGTTGGTTTAGGTTTTGAACGTGAAGATTTTACACGTCAGACTTCTGAGTTTTCCGGAGGATGGAGAATGCGTATTGAATTGGCTAAAATTCTTTTAAGAAAACCGGATTTAATTTTACTGGATGAGCCTACCAACCACATGGATATCGAAAGTATTCAATGGTTAGAAGATTTCTTATTGAATCAGGCAAAAGCAGTTGTGGTAATCTCTCACGATAGAGCGTTTGTAGATAATATTACAAACCGTACGATCGAGGTTACAATGGGAAGAATCTACGATTACAAAGCGAAATACACGCATTATTTAGAATTAAGAAAAGACCGTCGTATTCATCAGCAAAAAGCATACGATGAGCAACAAAAAATGATTGCAGAAAACCGTGCATTTATTGAACGTTTCAAAGGAACTTTTTCTAAAACAGATGCGGTTCAGTCTCGTGTAAAAATGTTGGAAAAACTGGAAATCGTTCAGGTTGATGAAGTAGATACTTCTGCATTACGTTTAAAATTCCCGCCGGCGGCACGTTCTGGGCAATATCCGGTTATTGTGAAAGAAATGTCTAAATCGTATGGAGATCATGTAGTATTTAAAGATGCTAATATCGTAATCGAGCGCGGACAAAAAGTAGCATTTGTTGGGAAAAATGGGGAAGGGAAATCGACTATGATTAAAGCAATAATGAAAGAAATCGGTGTTGATTCCGGAAGTGTTGATATTGGACATAATGCTCAAATTGGATACTTTGCTCAAAATCAAGCGGCTTTGTTAGATGAAAATGCTACCATTTTTGAAACAATTGATAGTATTGCAGTTGGAGATATTAGAACTCAGATTAAAAATATTTTAGGAGCTTTTATGTTCCAAGGAGATGATATTACTAAAAAAGTAAAAGTACTTTCAGGAGGAGAAAAAACGCGTTTGGCAATGATTAAATTGTTGTTGGAGCCAGTTAACTTGTTGATTCTGGATGAGCCTTCGAATCACCTGGATATGAAAACTAAGGATATCATCAAAGACGCTTTGAGGGATTTTGACGGAACGTTGATCCTGGTTTCTCACGACCGTGATTTCCTTGACGGATTAGCAACTAAAGTTTTTGAGTTTGGAAATAAAAGAGTAAAAGAGCATTTTGAAGATGTGGCAGGTTTCCTTGCGCATAAAAAAATGGACTCTATGAGAGAGATAGAAAAGTAATTTTTTTAGTCTAAATAATTGAAAAGGCACAAGTTAATTCTTGTGCCTTTTTTTTGTTTGGATTTTTGATAACAGAATTTTAATGCAATTTTTTTTACAGTCCACGCATTTTTTTGTTATTTTAGTAATCCCATTTCGTGTTGACAGTAGGTAATTGGCTTTTTGAGAATAAAAAGCAGAATGCTGATTTTGAATTCATTATATAAAAATAACATTTTATCTATTTGAAGTCTATGAGTAAAATTCTACTAGTTCCAATAATTTTTTTCTTTTTTCTGTCTCCGGTTTATTTGCTTGCTCAAGTTGACGTAAACGATGGAGAAAAAAAAGAAGAAGAAGTAAAATATCCACAATACCAGCTCAAAGGTCTTTTGCAAGCTCGTTATCTGGAAAGTTTTGGCGATAATGTTGATGTTCTGGGAATGCATCATTCTACTGGTGATCCTACGCAAAGTTCTTTTGATATTAAAAGAATGCGTGTTGGCTTAAATACGAAATTAAGCAAAGAAACAGAAGTTGTTATCTTGGTGAACTTAGCCGATTTTAAATCGGATACCAAAGGTAAAGTTCTTGAGAATGCCTACGGAAAATATACTTTTAATAAATACATTGCCTTAACTGGAGGTCAGTTTCGCCCAGCATTTGGTATTGAGGAACTTGTTCCTGTTGATATCATTAAATCTTTTGATTTCTCCAATCAGTATTATGAATTTGGAAAAAATGGCTGGACCAGTTTCCAGATTGGGGCTTCTGCAACCGGAACTTTTGATATCGGTAAAATTCCGGTTAATTATGCGGTTTCTGTTTTGAACGGAAACGGGAAAAATGTAGAAATGGATAAAGATAACGGAAAACAATATTCTACACGATGGGTTTTCGAGCTGTCTAAAGAACATAAAATCAATTTAGGTCTTAACGGCGGTTATGGAAGAGTTTTTAAAGAAAAGGTTTTTGCCGTAGGGGTTGATTTTACAAGTGATTTTAAGCTCACAGACAAACTGTCTTTTGATCTTCAGATTGAATACAAGCAAGGAACAAATCATAATTTGTATTTTTCTCTTCCTGCCGAAAATAGAGTGGGTGATGTCTCTAATTATCAAATGCGCGGTATTTATTTTCTTCCGAATTTAAGATATATGGTAAATTATAAAAAATTAACCGCTTTTGAAGTATCGTGTCGTTATGAGACTTTTGATCCAAGTTATAAAGTAAACTCAAACGTAAGGCAAACTTATACACCAATGATTAGTTTGGAATTTGGAAAAGCTTATACAGGACGTATTGAGCTTGGATTTGAAATTGATCGATTTGATAGAAATGTACCCGATACGTCAACCTATAATGACGAATTATTCTTAATTCAGTTACAGCTCCGACTTTAAATTAATATAAAACCATTTATTATGAAAGAAGTACAGATTCCTCAAACCTTGATTACGCTTGCTGTTGGAATTGCAATTTGGCTTATTCCGGCTCCAAATGGTGTTGTTCTTGAAGCTTGGCACCTGTTTGCTATTTTTGTGGCAACCATTTTAGGAATTATTCTAAAAGCGGCTCCGATGGGAACCATGTGTATGATCGCGATTGCATTGACAGCTTTTACCCAGGTTTTAGCGCCGGGAGATCCGGGTAAGTCAATTACATTAGCATTAAAAGGTTTTGGAGATAAGGTAATCTGGCTGATAGGAATTTCGTTCTTTATTGCAAGAGGTTTTATAAAAACAGGATTAGGAAACAGAATTGCTTTTCTGTTCATTAGAATATTTGGAAAAAGTTCTTTGGGATTGGCTTATGGTTTAGGTCTTGCAGATTTGGTTCTGGCGCCAGCTGTTCCAAGTAATACGGCACGAGGAGGAGGAATTATTTATCCAATCATGAAATCTATGTCAATGAGTTTTGGTTCTATGCCGGATAAGCCTGAAACGCATAGAAAATTGGGTTCGTACTTGACTTTAAATAGTTATAACATGAATTTGATTGCGTCGTCTATGTTTTTAACGGGAACAGCCAGTAATCCAATGTGTCAAAAGTTTGCTTTGAATTTGGGAATAAAAATTACCTGGATGTCATGGGCAGTTGCAGCGATTGTTCCGGGATTGTGTGCTTTTTTTGTAATTCCGTTTGTATTGTATAAAATATATCCGCCGGAATTAAAAAAGACTGGTGATGCACCACAGATTGCCAGAGAAAAATTAAAAGAAATGGGAGCAATAACCCGAAACGAATGGATGATGCTTTTGACGTTCTTTATTCTTTTATTTCTTTGGATGACTGGCGATTTGTTTTCAATAGATGCAACAACAACGGCCTTCATTGGATTGGTGATTTTACTTCTCACTTCTGTTTTAACTTGGGATGACGTTAAGGCTGAAAAAGGTGCTTGGGATACAATTGTTTGGTTTTCGGTTTTAGTAATGATGGCCAGTTCGTTGAACGAATTAGGTTTTATTGCTTGGTTTAGTGATTTGGTAAAAGTACAAATCGGCGGATTAAGCTGGCAAATGGCTTTTCCTATCATTGTTTTGGTTTACTTTTTTAGTCACTATCTTTTTGCGAGTGCAACGGCACATGTGGCAGCAATGTACGCGGCGTTGCTTGGAGTTGGAGTTTCACTTGGAATTCCAGGTTTACTGCTGGCTTTTATGTTAGGATTTATAGGTTCGTTATACGGAACTTTAACGCATTACGGTCACGGTCCGGCACCCGTATTCTTTGGGAGCGGATATGTTGATTTAAAGAGCTGGTGGGTCAAAGGACTCGTGACAGGTCTGGTAATGCTCTTGATTTATATGGTAATAGGAGGGCTGTGGCTCCGAATTATAGGGTATTTTTAGATCCTGATTCCAGGAGGAAGTAATTCTTTGTATTTAGGATTTTTTTTGAAAAATGAAACAATCTTTGGATGAATTGGAACCACTCTGTAATTTTTCTCCGAACTTAAATCGAGAACATTTTTCAGTAAAGCATTTATCGCATCATCGTTCTGATAAGAATCTGGAGTGTTGATTTTGGTTAAGAAGATTTTTTTTTCTTGAAATGAATACTCAACTGCCAGCATTCCTTCAGGTACGACAGTTTCAAATTGGCGTGCAAAAGTGTTGTCTTTGATTTCCATAGTTACAGATGTTTCCATAGCAATTTTTTGTTTAGGTTTAGGGATAAAAGGTGAATTTGGGATCCAAAATACTCTTGAAAGAAAATTCTTTATAATATTTCAAAGTCAAAAATATTTCAAATACAAAGGTAATCATTTGATTTTCAATATTAAATTATTTTTTGAAGTTGTAAACCATAAGATGTTGTTTCAGACTTTGCTTTTTTTAGATTTCCTGAGTGAATTAGGCTTAAAATTTGATTGTCATGCTATTAAAAAAAGTAACTTTATTCTTTAGAATAAATGTCTTAATGGTAATTTCATTTTAATGTTATGAGTACAATTCCAGTTTATTTTATGCCTGGTCTGGCGGCAAGTTCATCTATTTTCGAAAGAATTAAATTGGATGAAAATATTTTTGAAATGTGCCTTCTCGAATGGGAAATTCCAAATCCAAGAGAATCTTTATCAGACTATGCACTTCGAATCAGTAAAAATATCAAACATGAAAATCCTGTTTTGATTGGAGTTTCCTTTGGTGGAATTCTGGTTCAAGAAATCGCTAAACATATTAAAGCCCGAAAAGTAATTATTATATCGAGTGTTAGAAGTAATCTCGAATTTCCTAGAAGGATGAAAATAGGAAAGAAAACAAAGGCATACAAACTAATTCCGATGCAGTTGATTTTAAATGTAGAGAAATTGGCAAAATTTTCATTTGGCGAAAAAGTCAATAAAAGAATTAAGTTGTATGAGAAATTTCTAGCTGTTCGTGATTTGGGTTATCTGCAATGGGCAGTAGAAACAGTAATTTTATGGGATCGAGATAAAATTGATGAAAATGTAGTACATATTCACGGAGACAAAGATGATGTTTTTCCGATTAAGTATATTGATAAATGTATTTTAGTAAAAGGAGGAACACATATAATGATTTTGAATAAGTATAAATGGCTCAATGAGAATTTGCCTTCGATTATACTTGAGTGAAATTCCAATTTTTAAAATTCCAAATTCCAAAATCTCTGTGCATGTAGTTTTGTCATCCTGAGGAACGAAGGATCACACAAGAAACTTTGTAAAGTATGGCAGATAATCTTTGTCGAATCGCTTGTGTGATCCTTCGTTCCTCAGGATGACAAACTATGCGGGAAATGTCATTTAAGAATAATCTAAAATCGAAACTCAACAATCTAAAATAAAAAAAATCCCAAACTCTTTTTGGAATTTGGGATTTTAATATTTTGGAATTTGAAGAAAATTTAGATTTTCTTCATTTGTTCTTTCATCATTGAGATTTGTTCTTTCAGCATACCTTGCTTGTCTAATTTTTTAGCTTCGTTTAATAAATTAGTAGCTTCCAGTTTTCTTCTGCGTGACATAGCAACTCCTGCAAGGTTTAATTTAGCTACAGCTAAATCCATATCCATTGATAGTCCAAGTTCGATAGCTTTTTTGAAATGTTTCTCGGCTTGGTTGATATTGGTTTGAGATAGCATGATACCTTGTAAATAATTTAAGTATCCTTGTTGTTTTCTTACTAATGCTCCTTCCGGATTTTTGATATATGATAACCATTTATTTGCACCTTCGAAGTCTTGTTTTCTTAATTTAAGGAAGGCTAAAAGGATAAATTCGTTTTTAAAATAAAGAAAAATTGGAATAGCAGTTAATAAAATAAGGAATATACCATTCCCAATATTACTCTCTGTAAATTGCCAAATGCCCGCTACGACTAGAAGTCCGGCCAAAATAAGTTTAATATTTTTATGAAACATAATTAATGTAAATTTGTGATTGCAAAGATAGTAAAAGGAATTAAAAATATTTTTATAAAAGTACTTGCCAGAAAAAAAAGTCTTTGTATATTTGCACTCGGTTTTTGAACAACGATATCCAAAACCAAATAAACGAGTTAATAGATACCATTTTTAAAGATACAAAGCAATGAGCAAAAGAACATTTCAACCATCGAAAAGAAAAAGAAGAAATAAGCACGGATTTATGGACAGAATGGCTTCTGCGAATGGAAGAAAAGTTCTAGCGCGTAGAAGAGCAAAAGGAAGACATAAATTAACTGTTTCTAGCGAGCCTAGACACAAAAAATAATGTTTGTATAAACATACATAAGGCGATTACTTTTTTAGTATCGCCTTTTTTTATACCTTGTCGGTAAAAAATTTCGCAACATTCTCGTTTTTAATAGACTACGAATGTTTTTTATCAAGTACTTTATATAACTACACAATACAAAAAAAATGCCTAAAGACACATCAATTAAATCCGTTTTAATAATAGGTTCGGGACCTATTGTTATTGGTCAAGCTTGCGAATTCGATTATGCAGGATCTCAATCTGCACGTTCGATTCGTGAAGAAGGAATTGAGGTTATCCTAATAAACTCAAATCCAGCGACGATTATGACCGACCCATCAATGGCCGATCATATTTATTTGAAACCTTTAACGACAAAATCGATTATTGAAATTCTTAAGGAACATCCACAAATTGACGCTGTTTTACCTACAATGGGAGGACAAACTGCTTTGAACTTGTGTTTGGAAGCTGAGGAAAAAGGAATCTGGCAGGATTTCGGAGTAAGATTAATCGGTGTTGATGTTAACGCAATTAATATTACTGAGGACAGAGAGCAGTTTAAACAGCTTTTAGAGAGAATTAATGTGCCGACTGCACCTGCAAAAACGGCTACTTCTTACTTAGAAGGAAAAGAAATTGCTCAGGAATTTGGTTTCCCGCTTGTAATTCGTCCTTCGTTTACACTTGGAGGAACTGGAGCTGCTGTGGTGTACAAAAAAGAAGATTTTGATGAGCTTTTAACAAGAGGTCTTGAAGCTTCTCCAATTCACGAAGTTTTAATTGATAAAGCTTTGATGGGATGGAAAGAATATGAGTTGGAGCTTTTGAGAGATAAAAATGACAACGTTGTAATTATCTGTTCTATCGAAAATATGGATCCAATGGGAATCCATACTGGAGATTCGATTACCGTGGCGCCAGCGATGACGTTATCTGATACCACTTTCCAAAAATTACGTGACTACGCAATCTTAATGATGAGAAGTATCGGAAACTTTGCTGGAGGTTGTAACGTACAATTCGCAGTTTCGCCAGACGAAAAAGAAGATATCGTAGCAATCGAGATCAACCCTCGTGTTTCTCGTTCTTCTGCTTTGGCATCAAAAGCAACTGGGTACCCAATCGCTAAAATTGCTTCGAAATTAGCTTTAGGATACAACTTAGATGAATTGCAAAACCAAATTACTAAATCTACTTCGGCTCTTTTTGAACCAACTTTAGATTATGTAATCGTAAAAATACCACGTTGGAACTTCGATAAATTTGAAGGTTCAGACAGAACTTTAGGTCTTCAGATGAAATCTGTAGGTGAGGTTATGGGAATCGGACGTTCTTTCCAGGAAGCACTTCATAAAGCAACTCAATCTTTAGAGATTAAGAGAAATGGTTTAGGTGCGGATGGAAAAGGATACAAAAATTACGAACAAATTATTGAGAAACTAACTTATGCAAGCTGGGATCGTGTGTTTGTAATTTACGATGCAATCGCAATGGGAATTCCGTTGAGCACTATTCACGAAATTACAAGAATCGATATGTGGTTCTTGAAACAATACGAAGAGCTTTATACTTTAGAGAAAGAAATTTCAAACTATAAAGTTTCTGATCTTCCAAAAGAATTATTGCTTGAGGCGAAACAAAAAGGTTTTGCAGACAGACAAATCGCCCACATGATGAGCTGTCTGGAAAGTGAAGTACACACTTTACGTATGAACATGAACATCAACCGTGTGTTTAAACTGGTTGATACTTGTGCGGCTGAGTTTAAAGCAAAAACACCATATTACTACTCAACTTTTGAGGCTGAAATTGAAAAAGCAAACGGAGAACGTTTTGTAGATAACGAAAGTATCGTAACAGATAAAAAGAAAGTAATTGTTTTAGGTTCTGGCCCAAACAGAATTGGACAAGGAATCGAATTTGACTACTCTTGTGTGCACGGAGTTTTAGCAGCTAAAGAATGCGGTTATGAAACGATCATGATTAACTGTAATCCTGAAACGGTTTCTACAGATTTCGATACGGCTGATAAATTATACTTCGAACCAGTATTTTGGGAGCATATTTATGACATCATCCAACACGAGAAACCAGAAGGTGTAATCGTGCAGTTAGGTGGTCAAACAGCGCTTAAATTAGCAGATAAATTATCTAAATACGGTGTGAAAATTATCGGAACTAGTTTCGACGCACTTGACTTAGCAGAAGACAGAGGACGTTTCTCAGATTTATTGACTGAATTGCATATTCCTTTCCCAAGATTCGGAATCGCTGAAACGGCTGATGAAGCTTCTAAATTAGCTGATACTTTAGATTTCCCGCTTTTAATTCGTCCTTCTTATGTGTTAGGAGGTCAGGGAATGAAAATTGTAATCAACAAAAAAGAGCTTGAAGAGCACGTTATCGACTTGTTGAAAGCCATTCCAGGAAACAAATTACTTTTAGATCACTACTTAGCCGGAGCAATCGAAGCTGAAGCGGATGCAATCTGTGATGCCGATGGAAATGTTTACATCATTGGAATTATGGAACACATCGAACCTTGTGGAGTTCACTCTGGAGATAGTAATGCAACATTGCCTCCTTTCAACTTAGGAGAATTTGTAATGCAACAAATTAAAGATCACACACATAAAATTGCTAGAGCTTTGAAAACTGTAGGTTTAATCAACATTCAGTTTGCGATTAAAGATGATACAGTTTACATCATCGAAGCAAACCCAAGAGCTTCAAGAACGGTTCCGTTTATTGCAAAAGCTTATGGTGAGCCTTATGTAAACTACGCTACAAAAGTAATGTTAGGTCACAACAAAGTGACAGATTTCGATTTCAATCCACAATTAAAAGGATATGCAATCAAACAGCCGGTTTTCTCTTTCAGCAAATTCCCGAACGTAAACAAAGCGTTAGGACCAGAAATGAAATCAACAGGAGAAAGTATCTTGTTTATTGATGACTTGAAAGATGATCAATTCTACGAATTGTACTCTAGAAGAAAAATGTATTTGAGTAAATAATCTCAAATTCTAGTATAAAAAGAAAAGCTCCAATGAAAATTGGAGCTTTTTTTTAAGGTTTGATTTTGACTATTTTATTATCTTTAATTATAACTAATTCACTATTTGATTTCTTTTTGAATTCAATTAACTTTCATAAACTTTATTCATTCCGTCAACAATTTTTTGTTGATTTACAGATCTTTTATATTCTTTCATTCCAATATTTTTTTAAATTATTGAATTTAGTTTCGTCTAAGATTTTTATTTCCGTTTCAAAAGACTTTTCAGCTATTCCAAATGAATTATCAAAAATAAGCATATTTCACCTACAATTTTGAATAGTTTTTTAATTATCGATTTTTATATTTGACCTGTTAAAGACTCAAAAGACAATCAATTTTATGAATTGTATTTTAGAAGAAAAATGTTTTTGAGTTAATAATCTCAGATTCTATTATAACAGAAAAGCTCCAATGAAAATTGGAGCTTTTTCGTATTTTTAAACAGTCTTAAACTTATTCGTTTTGATTAAAGTTCATATTGTCTCTAGTGTTTTTCTGAACCGAAATGGCACCAAACAAGGCTAATAAGAATGCAAAAGCATAGAAACCTTTTTCACTTGGAAGAATCGTGGCATTCCATAATCCAACTACTAAAAGCACAATTGAAAGCAACGTTCCAAACCAGCAGATTCCGTAATAAATATCAGTTACCGGAAGTTTTTCAAGTCTGTCTCTAACGCTTTTTTGTAATGAAACTACGGCGAAAAGTCCGAACATTAGAACTGTAAAATAATATCCTTTTTCATTTAAAAGCATTTCTGCTCTGGCAAGTCCAACTATAAATCCAATTGTTCCTGCTCCAAGAGCAACCCAAGATGCCGCAATAAAGGCATTTGATGTTTTTTGTATCATATTAATTCTGGTTTAATTAGGTTTTGAGATTTGATTTTTTGGCGAATAGAGAATCTCATTTCGTAAATGTAATTATTTTTGATTAACAGCAAAATAAAACCAAGTTAAAATTAGTAGGTATTCTCTTTCTTGTTGTTAAAAAAGAAAAGCCCCATAAGTGGAGCTTTTCTAAGAAAAAGTATAGATGTTTTTATTTTTTAATCAGCTGTTCTAAAGGCTTTAGTTGTTCCATATCGATTTTGGATTTCTGTAAAACAGACATCAATGTCATAATGTTATTAGGATTCATATTTTCACCTAAAACTCTTACTACAGCAAAACCATTTTCTTTTCTGTTGGCAAAAATGACAAACTCTTTAATATTATCGTCACTTCCAACATAACTTACGGAAGCACCGTCTTTACCAGAGCCAAATTTCATTAATTCCTGATACTTTGGGTCTTTTAAAATGGCTTTTACCTTGTTTCTTTCTGTTTCAAACTGAGTCTGATTATTTTGATCAGCTTTAAAAGCCAGAATGTTCATTTTATCAAAAGAATTTAAAGCTTCGTTTTGTTCAGTTGATAACTTTGTTTTGTCAACATTTAAAATGTTTGGCGAAACATCTAAGGCAATAAAATCTTTTTTCTCTGAATTTTCAACAAAATATTTTTGTAGTGACGGCTCAGAATTACAACTTACCAATGTCAGCAAGAAGAATAGAATAGAGGTAAAAACGGTTGCTTTCATTTTATTTTACTTTTTATTTTTAGAAGCTTTCTTTAGGTCAGAACCTCCCGGAAGTTGCATTTTATCTGTTAATACTGAGATTTCGTTCAGGTCAAAATTACCGGTAAGAGACAATAGAACAGTTTCGTCATTTTTTGCACCATCAACAAACATCAATAATTCTTTAATTTGTGTATCGGTTGCACCTGATTTTACCATTATTTTTACATTTTTACCGCTGTCATTTACTCTCATTAATTCTTCGAGACCGGCAGTTTTGATGTATTTATCTGCAGAAGCTTTCATGTCGGCTTCTATTTTTGGATTTTTGGTTGTAAATACTTTTAGGTAATCCAGTTTTTTAATTAGTGAAATGTACTGTTGTGTTTCTTTATCAGAAGCATCAACTTTTACCTTACTCATTAAATCGAACATTTTTTTGTTTACAATTACAGAAGTTACATCGTCCTGACCATCAAATTTGTCAAAAGCACCTTGTGCATAAAAAACGTTTGTAACGAATGCGAAAACTAGTGTTATAATGAAATTTTTCATGACTTCTTTTTGTTTAATTACTATTTAAAAATTTTGTTTTTTGATTGTTCATATTCTTTAATGTACTGTACACTTTCAATACCTACATTAACATTGTTGGATAATAAAGCTAAAGCTTTTTGAGTCGCTTTTAACGCTTCTTCGGGATTATCGTAGGTTCCTAATTCTTTTTGCGAAGCTACTGCAGTAGTGTCATTTTTTTCGCTGACAAAAAAGTATGTTCCGATTCCCAGCAAAACAACAGCTGATGCCGCAATAGATAACCACGCTACGTTGCGTTTTTTAGATTGTAGTGGAATCTCATACGTCGATTTCTGTTCTTTTGCCTGAGAGAAATAACCAAACATAGGTTTGTATTGCTCCAAATGCTGCGCAACATTTGATGAAGAAAAGTATTCTTTTAATTGATTTTCTTCAGCAATAGAAGTTTCTCCCTGAAAGTATTTTTCTAATATATCTTCTATTTTATTTAGTTCCATAAAGGTGTGTATTAATCATTGATTCTCTAATTTTTTTTCTTGCTCTCGAAAGTGCAACCCGTATCGCCGTTTCGTTCATATTGACGATTTTGGCTATTTCCTCAAATTCATATTGTTCAATATCCCGAAGCTGAATTAATAGCTGTAATTGTTCCGGCATGTCGTTTATAATTTTTTCAACCCATTCTAAAGTGTCTTCATCTTCTATTTTTTTGTCTAATCTTGGTTCGCGATCGGTAAAATTATTGTGAACAATTTGAAGATTACTGGCTCTTTTTGATTTCAGTTGATCGAGACAATAATTTTTAGTCATGGTCATGGCGAGGGCTTCGACACTATTGTAGCTTTCCAGATTTTCTTTTTTGTTCCATAATTTAACCATTACCTCCTGAGTCGCATCTTCAGCTTCTTCAGTGCTGGTAAGCAATCTTTTTGCCAGACGAAAAACTTTGTCTTTAAAAGGATTTATTAATTCTATAAATACAACTTGGTTCATTAATCAGATGGTTAATCGTTAGCTTATATAGTCAAGACGAGGCACATTTCTATTTGTTACAACAAAACAATATATTTTTTTTACGTAAAAAAATACTGCTTTTTTGCAAAGCTAAAACTAAAGATACTACTTTTACGTTTATTCTATTATAGAAACCTAAACGATATGAAAACACCTTTAAAAAGTATTCTTTTTCTTTTTTTATTCGCCTTTTCTTTGCAGTCTTGCCAGGATAATGACGATGTTGCAGCTCCGGCAGATGTGCAGATTAATAGTTTTGTCTGGAGAGGATTAAATGAAGTTTATCTATGGCAGGCAGATGTGCCTAATCTTGCAGATAATCGTTTTGCAAGTGAGAATGATTTCAATTCTTTTCTGAGAGGTTATTCGAAACCGGAAGATTTGTTTGAGGACTTGTTGTACAAACCGGAAAGCAAATATCCTAACGGAGATGCTGTTGACCGTTTTAGCTGGATTGTTGATGATTATACAGTTCTAGAACAGGAATTAAGTGGTATTACAAAAAATAACGGAGTTGATTTTAGACTAAGCCTTGTTGCTTCTGGGTCAAACGATGTTGTTGGTTATGTTCGTTATATTATTCCAAATTCTGATGCTTCTACAAAAGCGATTAAACGTGGTGATTTATTTACCAGTGTAAACGGAACGAAATTGACGGTTTCTAATTATCAGGCATTATTGTTAAATCAGGATAGTTATACTTTAAATCTTGCTGATTATAACGGAAGCACTTTTGTTTTGAATGGAAAATCGGTTGCTTTAACGAAAACGGTTTTAGAGGAAAATCCAATTTTTATCAATAAAGTGATTACTTCCGGAAGTCATAAAATTGGTTATTTGATGTACAATGGATTCTATGATGAGTATGACGATAAATTAAATCAGGCTTTTGGGGAATTAAAAGCACAAGGAGCAACAGATTTAGTGCTGGATCTTCGTTATAACGGAGGAGGAGCTATCTCATCTGCAGCTAAACTGGCTAGTATGATTACGGGGCAGTTTGATACGCAGATTTTTTCTAAAATGACTTTCAATGCTAAACAAATGGCAGGAATGTCTGCTGCAGATCTGGAAGATTTAAATGTACGATTTGTTCAAAATTTAAACAGTTTAAATATGACTACTGTTTATGTAATAACAACTGCAAGTACAGCATCTGCCAGTGAATTAATCATTAACGGATTGAAACCTTATATTAATGTAGTTCAGATTGGTGAAACTACAACAGGTAAAAATGTTGGTTCGTTTACTGTTTACGATTCGGAAACTCTAACGAAAAAGAATGTTAATCCAAATCATAAATATGCGATGCAGCCTTTGGTTTTAAAAATTACCAATTCTGTTAATTTCGGAGATTATACACAAGGTTTACAACCAACTTACCAAAAGTATGAAAGTGTAAGTACTTATGGAGTTTTAGGTGATGCATCTGAGCCACTATTGAATCTTGCCATTTCTAAAATTACCGGAACGACGTCTAAAACAATTCAGACAACTTCAGAACCGGATCGTCCATATTTTACAGATTCTAAAATCATAAACGGATTGAACCATGGTATGTATCTTAAAACTGCACCAAAAGGGTTTTAAGAATAAAAACTTCGGACAATAAAAAAAGGCTTTCAGAAATGAAAGCCTTTTTTAGTCCAAAAATATAATCTAATTCTAATTATTAGAGTAGAAACCGTTTGGTCCTAGACCAGCAGTTACTGTTTTTAGCACTGCACCCGTTGAAGAATATACGGTAACAGTTCCGTCTGCAGTAAATTCGTTAGCGGCTCCTGAATAAATTTTTCCATCAATAACACCAAAACCATAAAAAGTTGACCAGTCGTTGTCTGTTACAGAAAACAAAGCTTTTTCTGAAAAAGTTGTAGCAGATAAATTCATTGCATAAACTCCTAAACCTTGAGTATAATAGATTTTGTCTCCATCAATATCCATATTCAAAGCTCCTTTTACAGTAGTCGATTCTATAGATGTTGCAGTATCGGTAGATGTATTAATTTTGAATAATTTACTTTTTGTACTATTTCCTGCTAATACATAAACAGTTCCATTATTTGCTTCAATAGAATTAATTCCATTTTCAAGAGTAAGAGTTGTAGTTACCGCATTAGTAGACGGATTGATAACTGTTACTTCACTTCCGCTTCCATAAGCAGCGTTTGTAACATATAATTTTCCGTTTGCAGTTACAATTTTTTCAGAAGTTTTGCCAATTGAAATTGAATTTAAGTATGCATAAGTTTTAGCGTCATAAACAGTTACCGCTTTAGAAATTGCATTTGTTACATACAATTTGTCATTTAAAACAACACTGTAACGCGGATTTTCAAGTTTTTCAGTAATCGTTCCAAGACTTTTAAGCGTGTAACGGTTCACTACCTCTACTTCATTAGAATTGTTTACCACAATAAAGGCTTTGTCATTGCTGAAGCTTAGAGATTGTGCTACATCCCCCAACACAACAGTTGGATTAACTACTTTAAAAATATCATTTTGAAAAGTAGCTAAGTCATTTGAAAGGTAAGATACAGAAGCATTAACAGATTTAAAGTTTCCTTCATTCAAAATAAGTACGCCGTTGTCATATGCACCTAATGGAACATCATTATTATCATCATTATCACTGCTACAAGATGCAAACAGAAAAGCAGATGCTATAATTCCTAAATAAAGATTTTTTAGTTTCATGTTATTAATAATTAAGGTTTAAATAAATGGTTAAATTTCGTCCTGGCATAAAGCGGTTAGGAAGCGCTTCATACTTTTCATTCCAAAGATTAGCGGCTTTGACTCCCAGTTTGAAAATATTTTTTTTGCTAAAGTTATAGTCAACTCCTATGTTAGAAACATTGTAAGCGTCAAGTATATATTTTGGATTATTGTCTGATGTTGTAAAAACTTCTCCCGTAAACATAATTTGATAATAGGCAGAAAGTTTTTTGTGGTAATAAGATGCTGCACCTGTCATTTTATGATAGGGAACATAAAAAAGCTGCTTGTCTGTTTTATCATTTAATGAAACGGTATAAGCATAAGTTCCATTAAAATCAAATGTATGTTTGTTAAAGCTTTTTCTCCATCCCAAAAGTGCTTCGGTACCATAGATAGTGACTCTGTCTGTGTTTTCTGGTATCCAATTTCCTGAACTATTGGGCAGCCATCGAATCATATCCTTAATTTTCATTCCGTACGCTGTAAGAGTAAGTCGGAAATCTTTGTATTTAAATTCATTGCCTATTTCTGCCTGAAAAGAACTTTCCGGTTTTAAATCAGGATTGCCGCTTCCTTCCCAATACAAATCATTAAATGTTGGAATTCTGAAGTTTCTAGAAAAATTAAATTTAAGCTTATAGAAATCTGAAAAATCATATCGCGAACCAACCGAAAAAAGGACGGGACTTTTGTAAGCATCTGAAACCTCTTTTCGAGCACTCATTTCATAATTCCATTTATCTGTAAGCGAATGTTTCCACAAAAGACTTGCACCTCCAATTTCACGTATGCTTTGGCCAATTCCAGAACCATTTCCATCATTTCTGGTGTAATCTAAAATGGTGCTTATTTTCATTTTAGCAGATATTGTGTAATCTAGATCATACTTTCCTATAAAGCTTTTTACACCTCCAGAAGTATGTCCGTCTCTATTAATATCTTCAAAATAATTATAATGTTCACTAATATAAGCGAGTTTTAAATTAGAATCAAATTTGCTAAAGGAACTGCTCCAAGTCAATAAATTTCGAGTATTATAATCTTGGTATTTGGTTTTGGTTTCATTTGGTGAAGTGAGCGAAAAATGCCTTTCGCCATCAAATATTTCGCTGTAAAATTTAATGCTGTTTTTATCATTGATTTTGTAACCTACAGCTGCATCAAGAGTATTATTGTAGTATTGGCCATTTTTATTCCATACTTCTTGACCTACAAATTTAAAATCATTATCAGAGCTGTTTCTGGTAAAACTTGCATCAAAACTCCATTTTTTAGTTCCTGCTGTAATACCGTAAATAGCACTTAAAGTATTAAACTCTCCATAATAGATTTGAAAATCATTTTTGAATGTATCAGTAAATTTCAAATCATTATTTAAATGAATTGTTCCTCCAATGGCACCACTTCCATACACAACACTTCCTCCGCCGGCTTTTACATCTATCGAATTAAAACCTCTTGTTGAAATGGTATTAAAATCTGCCTGCCCTAATAATTGAGAGTTTACATTTATACCGTTCCAGACTACTACCGTTTGTTGTGAAGTTGTTCCTCTGAATGAAGGGGCAGAAGTCATACCTAATCCATTTTCTTTAAAATATAATACCGTATTGTAATTTAAGAGCGAAGTTAAAGAGGATTGATTTTTACTTATAATAGAATCCGTTAAACGTTGAATCGACTGTGTATTCGAGAAATTTTTAAGATTATTGTCGGAAACAATTACTTCTTTCAGTTTATTAATAGAATCATTTTGCGCCAAAACAATCTGGCACAACAATAGAAAACAAAAAGCAAACCTTAATTTTATAGTCATAATTTCTTCACTCTTTTTCCCGAGAGCTTGATAATTTGTTATAAAGGCAGGTCTCCTGGCTTGCGTCTTGTTGTTTTCCTTCCCATCACGCAGGGCGTGACAGTGGCTTTGCAGTTTACAACAAGCATTCGTTTTTTAGAACTAAGCTTACAGTTGCGGGTACAGCTCAAGATTTTACTTGATTCCCTTTTAATGTGTTTATCAAAACACAACCTTATTTTGCCGCAAAGATAAAGTTAAAAATACGGATTATTCAAATTTGTTTCATTATTAAGCCTTAAAAGTAAAACAAACGGAATATTTATAATTCGATTCTTATAACTTGTCCAAAATCTACTTTATTCTGAAATGCTTCTTTTAAAGGTAAGGAACTTTGATGACATAAAATGCTTCTAATGATTCCTGCATGCGTCACAATAATAATTGGATGTTCTGTTTTACAAATTTTTTCAGATAAAAATTCTCCAACTCTTTTATGTAATTCTGTAAAAGATTCGCCATTTGTGGCTTTTATATTTACAAAATCTTCCATCCAGGGATTGAGTTCCTCGGGCGAAATTTCATTCCAGTTCTTTAGTTCCCATTCGCCAAAATTCATTTCCATTAAACGTTGATCTTCCTGATAAGAAATTGTATTTATGTTTTCCTGAATATGTTTTGCCAAAATTACACAGCGTTTTAACGGACTTGAAAAAATTACAGCTTTTGAAGGTAATTCGGAAATGATTTTAGAAAAAATTTCATCAAAAGGTTCTGCAATATTGACATCCGATTGTCCGTAACAGATTCCTTTCTCACAAATGGTTTCGGTATGACGGACTAGATAAATTTCCATAAAAATAAAAGGCTTAAGTAAAAGAGAACTTCACAAACTTGTTGCGTCGCTCCTAGACAATCTCCTGTATAACCGTCTATCCATTTTTGGAAATATCTTGCTAAAAAATATCTGGTTATAAAAACCGGAATAACTGCAAATAGAACTTTAGGATCGAAATAAGAAAACACAAGTAAAGGAATCAATCCAAAAAAGAATGAACCAAAAACTTCTTTCCAGGTAAATTGTTTGGCAATAGGTTTGCTTTTGCTAGAAGCATCTTCGCGAGAATATTCATGTGTGAAAATAATACTGATTGCAGCCAACCGACTCAGGGAATGAGCAGAAACAAACAAAAGCCAAATTTTAAAAACAGCCATGCCATCATAAATTTGAAATAGCAAAATAGATTCTGAAAGCAGTTTGAATTTTAGTAGAAAAAGTAAAACCAATCCGATTGCGCCATACGCGCCAATTGCACTGTCTTTCATAATCATCAGGATTTTTTCTTTAGTCCAGCCTCCGCCAAAACCATCGCAGACATCTGCAAATCCGTCTTCATGAAAAGCTCCCGTTGTTAAAACAGAAATAATTAGTGCAAAAATAACAGCCGTTTCTGTAGAAAGAAACAGAGCAAATAGAGAATAAATGATAAAAGAAATGCTCCCCACAATCCATCCAATAAAAGGAAAATATCTTGTAGCTTTATTTAAATAATCAGGATGATGTGTAATGTTTTTTGGACAAGGAATGCGTGTGTAAAACATTAAACAGGTAAAGAAAATATGGAGTTCTTTTTTCATTTAGATTGCTGTTGTTTGGCTAAAGCCTATTTATAACAAGCAAATTTATAACCTCCAGATAAATCTGGAGGCAACTCAAAGAAGAAAAATTAAAAAAAAATAAATAATTCAATAATTTGAATTGCCAACATCTTTAGATGTTGGTTCATTTAAAGGCAAAGATAAAGGCTTTAGCCAAACTTTTTAAGTCGGTTTAAAGCCAAACTTGATCATAAACTCATCATATTCTTCCTGAAATGTTTTCTTTTTATGATGTTCTTCCTGATTTTTAATATAATCTCGAACTTTATTAACAATAGATTCCGAAACGGAAACAGCAAAATATTCATCCTGCCATTCAAATTTATTATTTGTTAATTGGTTTTTATTGATCCAGTAAGAAGATTCTCCTTTTAACAATTGTATTGTTTTCTGAATAGTTTGATCATTTCCCAGTGAAATTAAACAATGACAATGATCAGAATAGCCACTTATAAAATCTAGATAAATATCTTTTTTTAAGGCATTTTCTTTTATATGATTCCAGACTTTTTCGCGTAGACCAACTGAATTTAAAAACGGAAATCTGTTTTTGGTGCTCCAAACGCAATGAACATAAATCTTAGTAAATGACATAGATTGATAGTTTTAAAAATAATTCAAATTTAAAAACTATTATTCATAAATAAGGAGTTATTTCCTACTTATTCCGGCGCTCTCAAAACTAGCCATTTCATTCAAAAAAGCCTCAGCCGATTTTAAAATAGGAAAAGCAATTGCGCAACCAGTTCCTTCTCCCAATCGTAAATCAAGATTTAGAATAGGTTTTGCTTCAAGATATTCGAGTAATTTTATATGTGCTTTTTCAGCAGAGCAATGACAGAAAACAGCATTATTTTTAATATTCGGATTGATTTTAGAAGCAATTAAAAAAGCTGTAGTGCAAATGAAACCATCAATCAGAATCAGCATTTTATTTTCGTAAGCCGAAAGCATTCCGCCTGCCATTTGAAGAATTTCAAAGCCACCGAAATAAGAAAGTTGTGATAGTAAATCGTTTTGACCGGAATAATTTTCGATCGCTTTTTTTAGAATGTTTTGTTTTTGCGTTAATTTATCATCTGAAACTCCTGTTCCCTTTCCGATACATTCTTCAATCGGAAAACCAGTTAAAAGACTCATTAAAACAGAGGCGGTTGAGGTATTGCCAATTCCCATTTCGCCAAAGCCAATACAGTTTGAACCTGATTTTGCACTATTTTCAACAATCGATTTTCCTTTTTCAAAACACAATTGAACTTCTGATTCACTCATAGCGGAAACATGCAGAAAAGACTGAGTTCCTTTAGCGATTTTACAATCTATTAATTTTGTATTGGTTGGAAAATCGTAATTAACGCCAGCATCTGCAATAGACAATTCAATATTATTTTGTTTGCAAAAAACATTTATTGCTGCTCCTTCATCCAGGAAATTAGTAACCATTTGACGTGTTACGTCTTGTGGATAATCGCTCACACCGTGATTGGCAATTCCGTGATCGGCAGCAAAAACAACAATAGTAGGTTTTTCAATTTTCGGATTTAAAGTTTCAAAAACAGTTGCTATTTGAAAAGCTAAGGTTTCTAAAGTTCCCAGTGAACCAACAGGTTTTGTTTTGGAATCTATTTTTTCCTGTAAAAGCTTGTGGAAATCAATTTTGTTATCGTTTTCAGTTTTTACGTTTAACTCAAAATCAGGAATGTTTATTTTATGAATTTCCGAAATCTCTTTGCAGATTGGAGCTTCTGATTTTTGTTTCCAATGCAGTTGTTGTAACATTGGCTGATTGTTGTAATTGGTAGCTGGTTTTCCGATACAGAAATAACCCAGCGGTTCTATATTTTCAGGTAAATCGAGGATTTTTTTAAATTGGTAGTAATTCAAAATCGAAACCCAGCCCATGCCGTAACCTTGTTCTGTTAGCGAAAGCCAGATATTCTGTGCTGCACAAACGGAACTGAATTTTACTGCTTCGTTACTGCCGATTGTTCCAATCGTAAATTGATTCAAAACCGAACGATCGTAAGCGATAATAAGTCCGATTGGCGCTTCTTCAATAGCTTCGAGTTTAAGTGAATTATACAATTCTTTTTGATCCTCGTTATCGGTAAGTTCAGCCGCTTTTTTGTTATAATCTAAAAACAGCTTTTTAATCGAGGTTTTAACTTCATTAGATTTGATGAGAAAATATCTAGTCGCATCAGTTAACCCCACAGAAGGCGCCCAATGACCAGCCTGCAAAGCTTTCTGAATTACTTCATCGGGAACTTCGTCGGTTGTAAAATGTCGGGTGTCACGGCGTGATTTTAATATATCGTCTAAATTGCTCATTTCTTTAAATTCCAATTTTTTAAACTCCAAATTCCAAATCTGAAAATGGAAAGATTCTAGTAAAGGTAAAGCATAGCTTTGGAATTTGGAGTTTAAAAGTTGGAATTTCGTTTCAATTTATTGGAATTTAACCTTTTATTTTGACCGGAATTCCGGAAACCATCAAAACAACTTCATCAGCATTTGAAGCCAGAAACTGATTCATCCAGCCTTGCAGTTCCACAAATTTTCTTCCAATGTAAGTTTCAGCATGAACGCCCATTCCGATTTCATTGGTTACAATAATGATATTAGCATTTTCTTGATTGGCTACGGCAAGAAATTCTTTTTTGGCTTCTTCCAAACTTAGCTGAACATCATTTTTAGTATCCACAAAAAAGTTAGTTAGCCAAAGTGTAACGCAGTCAATCAAAGCGGTTTTTTCGGAAAAATCGATTTTACTTAAAAATTTTTCTTCTTCAATGTTCGTCCAGCGTTCGTCTCTTTCCTGCTGATGTCTGTCAATTCGGTTTTGAAAATCAGAATCCCATTTTCTGGCTGTTGCAACATATATTGGATTATTAGAAAGTGTTAAAGCTAAATTTTGTGCATAACTGCTTTTTCCTGAACGCTCGCCGCCGGTAATTAAATAAATCATTTTTTTTGAAAGGTTATAAGTTGTAAGTTAAGAGTTAGGGGTTAGGGGTTAGGGGTTAGGATGTGTTGTTATAGCGCAAAGTAACAAAGAGTTTTTCAACTTTTAACTCATAACTTTTTAATAAGGACAATGTCGGCAATTATTTCCACAGCAGGTTCCTCTTTTTAAATGGTACCAGGTTTTAAAAACCATGTTTCCATTTTCAATATAGTAATCAATGCCTTCAATTAATGTGTTTGTTTTTGGTAAAGAAATCGCTTTGTTTTTAGGAGCGTTTGATGGATTTATGGTTTCTATATAGGCATCAATCTTGTCTTCACATGCCTCTTTGAAACACGTAGGACAAAGACAATCTCCTCCTTCAGAAAGAGTGAAAATGGGCGGGTAGTCATTGCACCAGCATTTTTTTTCTACAGATATATCTCCACAGCTGAACTCAGATTCACAGCTAGAGCAAATTTTCATTTTTGTGGTATTCATGTTGTAAAGATACAATTGTTTAAATTTGTAAGAATAAAGGTAAACAAAAAAAATAGAAAATACTTTACCTTTGTCACCATCCAAAACATAAAATATGAGACATTTATTGCCGAAAATGATTTTTATAGCTTCTTTTTTTATCTTTTCAGGATGTAAGAAGAATGAAAAAGCAGAAGCTGTAAAAATCGAAAATGTAAAAAACAGCATCGAATACGCGAGCGGACTTTCGATCGTAAAATATGATGATTATTCAGTTGTAACTGTCTCAAATCCATGGCCAAATGCCAATAAAGATTTCAAATATATTTTAAAAGAAAAAGACGGAAAAGTACCGGATAGTCTTCAAAATTACACCACAATTCAGGTTCCGTTAGAGTCTGTTGTGGTTACTTCGACGACGAATATTCCGTTTTTGGAAATGTTGGAAGTTGAAGATAAATTGGTTGGTTTTCCGCATACTGATTATATCTCTTCAGAAAAAACCAGAGTTTTAATTGATAAAGGTTCTGTGAAAAACGTTGGACAAAATGAAAAACTAAATATCGAGCAATTAATCGAATTATCTCCGGATTTGATTGTCACTTTTGGAGTTGATAACAACAATCCGATGTTGGATAATCTGAAAAAAAGCGGATTAAACGTTTTAATTCAGGGCGACTGGATGGAACAGTCTCCAATTGGAAAAGCAGAGTGGATCAAACTTTATGGTGCATTATTCGGAAAAGAAGATAAAGCAAAAGAGCTTTTTGATAAAATTGTTCAAAGCTATAATCAGGCGAAAAAATTGGTGGCAGATAAACCTGCAACTTCAAAAGTTTTATACGGTTCTATGTATGAAGATGTTTGGTATGTTGCTAAAGGAAACAGTTGGGTGGCCGAGTTTATGAAAGATGCAAAGGCTAATTATTTATGGGCAGATTTAAAGGGAACCGGAAGCGAAGGTTTATCTTTTGAAAAAGTTTTAGACAAAGCCAAAGATGCAAATGTCTGGATTGCATCCGGTTCGTTTAAGAGTTTGGAAGAGTTACAAAAGGCAAATCCGCATTATGGAGAATTTGATGCTTTTAAAAATAAAAGTGTTTACAATTTTGAAGGTAAATTGGGAGCAACCGGCGGTACAGTTTATTACGAATTGGCTCCAAGCCGTCCTGATTTAGTTTTAAAGGATTATATCAAAATTTTCCACCCTGATCTATTATCAGGTTACGAATTTACTTTCGCATCAAAACTGAACTAAATTGGCGAATAAAAAACGAAATACCATTTTATTTGTCATTTTGGCGTTGGGGCTTTTGCTGATGTTTTTCGCAAGCATTAGTTTAGGTTCTGTTATGATTCCTGTAAAAGATGTTTTTACCAGTTTAACAGGTGGACACGCAACAAAATCGACCTGGGAATATATCATTATAAATTATCGTCTGCCGAAGGCCATTACTGCCGTTCTGGTCGGAACAGGACTTTCGATCAGCGGACTTCTGATGCAGACTTTATTCCGTAACCCGTTAGCGGGACCTTATGTTTTAGGATTAAGTTCCGGAGCGAGCTTAGGAGTAGCTTTTGTGATTTTAGGAGCAGGATTTCTGCCTTCTTTTTTAAGTGCAATTGCATTGTCTTCGTATGGAATTGTTTTAGCCTCTACAGCAGGAAGTACGTTGGTTTTGCTTTTAGTTTTATTAGTTTCACAAAGATTGCGCGACACGATGGCCATTTTAATTGTCGGATTAATGTTTGGAAGTTTTACAACCGCAATTGTAAGCGTTCTGACTTATTTCAGCACAGCTGAACAACTTCAGAAATTTACTTTCTGGTCAATGGGAAGTCTGGGGAATCTTTCGTGGACAACAATTGGCATTTTGGCCACTTGTGTTGGAATCGGTTTGCTTTTAAGTGCCAAAAGTATAAAACCTTTAAATGCATTACTTCTTGGAGAAAATTACGCCAAAAGCATGGGACTGAATTTTAAACAAGCAAGATTAATAATCATATTTGCAACAAGTATATTATCCGGAGCAATTACGGCTTTTGCAGGTCCGATTGCTTTTATTGGATTAGCAGTTCCGCATATTGCCAAACTGACTTTTCAAACCAGTAATCATACCGTATTATTTTGGAGTACTTTATTTTTTGGTTCGATTATAATGCTGTTTTGCGATATTGTTTCACAAATGCCAGGATTTGAGGTTACGCTACCAATAAATGCAATTACGTCTATTATTGGAGCGCCGGTTGTAATCTGGCTTTTAGTAAGGAAAAGTAATTTTAAGTAAAAGATTACAGAATTTTAATATCTTAGTTTTTTTAAACACATAGAAACATAGATTTCTATTTTTTTTGAAAGTTGATTTGAAAATTTACTAGTAAATTAAAACATAGACTTTGCGAAAATGGAACATGTTATTTTAAAAATTAAGATCATGATTACTCAAAAATATTTAGATGAATTAAGTTTCAATGTTATAGGGGCTTGTATTCAAGTGCATAAAACGATTGGAAGAGGATTATTGGAAAGTGTTTACCATGAATGTTTAAAAGAGGAATTGAGTTATCGTAAAATAAATTTTTTCACAGAAATGAATGTGCCTTTGATTTACAGAGATAAAGAATTAAATGCTAATTTAAAATGCGATTTATTTATTGAAAATTGTTTAGTTGTAGAATTAAAAGCAATATTAGAATTAAATCCTATATGTGAAGCACAGTTAATGACTTATATGAAACTTCTAAAAGCGCCAAAAGGTATTTTAATTAATTTTAATTGTTTTAATATTTTTAAAGAAGGTCAAAAAACATTCGTAAACGAATATTACAAATTACTCCCAAAGGTATAAGCTTAAAGACTATGTGTTAATTTACGAGTAAATTTTCAGATAAACTTTTAAATGAAAAATAGAAATCTATGTTTCTATGTGTTTAAAAAATAACCACAATGACTAAAAGTATTTTACAAACGTCAAATTTAAGTATTGGATATAAATCCAAGAAAGGTGTTACAACTGTTGCCAAAGATCTGAATTTAAATCTGGATTCAGGAAAACTGATTACTTTAATAGGAGCAAACGGAATTGGAAAATCGACTTTACTTCGGACTATAACCGGAATTCAAAAACCTTTATCAGGAAATGTTTATTTGAATGAAAAAGAAATTTCACATTATAAACCTTTAGAACTGGCGCAAAATCTAAGTTTAGTTTTAACAGAAAAACTGCCTGCAAGTAATCTTTCGGTTTTCGAATTAGTTGCGTTGGGTCGTCAGCCTTATACCAATTGGGTGGATAGTTTGTCGAAAGAGGATATTGAGAAAGTTCAGGAAGCATTGCGTTTAACTCAGATTGAACACTTAGCTTCAAAAAAACATTTCGAAATCAGTGACGGACAATTGCAGAAAGTCTTAATTGCAAGAGCTTTAGCACAAGATACTCCGCTGATTATTTTAGATGAACCTACAACACATTTGGATTTATTGCATAAAGTTTCTTTATTTAAATTATTGAAGAAACTAACACAAGAAACGGAGAAATGTATTTTGTTTTCAACCCACGATATAGATCTAGCCATTCAGTTAAGCGACGAAATGATTATTATGACGCCGGAAAACATTGTACAAGACCAGCCTTGTAATTTAATTTCGAATGGTAGTTTTAATAATTTGTTCAAAGACGAACATATTATTTTTGATGCGGAAAAAGGGAAGTTTATTGTGAATTGATGTCAACTCTTCCTGCAAGGTTTCCAAAACCTTGTAGGTTTAACTTCTAGATTCTGGCTGGAAATATTATAGACCTACAATGTTTTGGAAACCTTGCAGGAACGTAGCTGACTATAACCTTGTAGGTTTAACTTCTAGATTCTGGCGAGAAATATTATAGACCTACAAGATTTTGGAAACCTTGCAGGAGCGTAGTTGACTATTTCTTCAATCCAATTTGTCTTTTAGCCTCACCAACCACAAAAGCCACAGAATTCGCAATATTAAAAGAACGAATAAGCGGAGACATCGGAATCGTCAAATGATTCTCAAAACGCGCCATAAATTCCTTGCTTAAACCAACGCTTTCTTTTCCGAAAACCAACCAGTCACCATCCTGAAATTCATTTTGTAAATAAGACTTTTCAGAGTGAGAACTCATTAAGAACACACGAGAATGATCCGGAATCTGTGCAATCCATTCTTCAACGTTTTGATATTCGGTAACATCAAGATGCACCCAATAATCCAATCCGGAACGTTTTAAGTTTTTATCATTAATGACAAATCCGAAAGGGTGAATTAAATGAAGTCGGCTTTCTGTACCAACGCACAATCTTCCAATGTTTCCAGTATTATTTGGTATTTCTGGTTCTACAAGAACTACGTTTAGCATTTTCTTTTTTAAGTTATGAGTTAAGGGTTAAAAGTTATGAGTTCGCAAAAATTATCTAATTGTCATATTTCCTAATTATCTAATTCAAAATTGGAAACCTCAAGAACTTCACCAGCTTTTAAGTTTTGCAAATATACATTTCCTATTCGTACGCGAACCAATCGCAAGGTTGGAAAACCAACTGCGGCGGTCATTTTTCTAACCTGACGAAATTTTCCTTCTCTAACTGTGATCGAAGCCCAGGAAGTTGGACCATGACGTTCGTCTCTGATTTTTTTAGCTCTTGCCCCAAAATCCGGAATTTCGTTTACGATAAAAGCTGTGCAGGGTTTGGTTTTGTATTTGCCTCCGTCAAGACCAATTTCGACACCTTTTTGTAGTTGTTCTATCGCTTCGGGCGTAATTAATCCGTCAACCTGAACGTAATATTCTTTGTCGACTTTTTTACTTCGTACGAGTTCACTCATATTTCCGTCAGTAGTCAAAAGGAGCAAGCCTTCAGAATCTTCGTCTAATCTTCCAATTGCCATTGTTCCTTCAGGGAAATCGTGTAATTCACCCAAAAGCTTCTTCTTTCTTTTTAATTCATAAATAAATTGACTCAAATAGCCGTAAGGTTTAAAAAGAATGAAGTGTCGATGCATTTTAAATTTTTTGCAAAGATAGTTCTTTCATAAAATAAAAAACGAACATTTAGTATGGTAAGTCTGAATGGGTTTTCATTTTTTTAAGCCATTGGTAAACAAACCAAATCGCGGTAATGATAAAAATACCAATTAAAATAGAATAATATTCGGCAAAAAAATCATGAAAATAACTCCCAACTAAAATATAAGCAGAAGCCATACAAAGTTTGATGAGAATGAATTCGGCATTAGACCAGCTGGTTTTGATTTTGAAGAAATTCATAAGTAAAGTAGTTAAGTTGTATCGAATAAAGGTAATAAATAATAAAAAGCAGATGGCAATTATGAAAGAAAAGAATTACGAAACCGTAATTTTTTCATTGCCGGAATTTGTAATATTATAAATTAAATGTAAAAAATAATAATGTCATGGAAACGAATAATTTAGGAACGAAAAAGATCAACGGTACTCAAAAAAATATTGATGAATCTAAAGGAAAAAATGTTTCTCACGATAAAGAACTGAAAGATTCAAAACTGAATAAAGAAGTGGTAACGGATTCCGATGGAAATAAAAAAATAGTAGATCGCGCCCGAAACGAGAATGAAGATATTAAGACCAAACTTTCTAACACAACGTCAGATAATCCGAATTCAAATAGAGGAGTTACTACGGACGAGGAAGCAAAAAAGACGGTAGAAAACAAAGACCGAAATTCTGATATAACACCAAATCGATATCCGAATTCAAATCCGGAAAGTCGTAAAGACAGAGGAAATATGAAATTAGATGAAGACGCATAATAGTAATACGAAATTTTCAGGAAATAAAACTCATTTTAGTGTCAAATAACATAACATTAGCGCTAAGCGTTAATCTTATTGTAAACTCCTGTAAAACCTTGAATATGCTGGGATATCTTCGTAAATTTAAGGTATCAATTTAAAAACATATATAAAATGGCACTTTTAGAAAATAAAGTAGCTTTTGTATCTGGCGGTGGTTCAGGAATTGGACGCGCAGTGGCAGAAGCTTACGCCCGAGAAGGAGCAAAAGTAGTAGTATCTGATATAAATGTAGAGCACGGTGAAGAAACCGTAAAAATTATAAAAGAAAAGGACGGAGAAGCTTTTTTCGTAAAAGGGGATTCGTCCAGCGCAAGTGATAACAAACGTATGGTTGAGGTTACGGTTTCAAAATACGGCCGATTGGATATTGCCTGCAACAATGCCGGAATGGGCGGACCTGCAAAACCAACTGGAGAATATGAACCGGAAGCATGGGATAAAGTGATTGCGTTAAATTTAAGTGGTGTTTTTTACGCTTGTCGTTATCAATTGGAACAAATGGAAAAAAATGGGGGAGGAAGTATTGTTAATATTGCCTCTATTCACGGACAAGTTGCCGCACCAAATAGCGTAGCTTACACAGCAAGTAAACACGGTGTAGTTGGTTTAACTAAAAATATTGCAGTTGAATATGCTCAGAAAAACATTCGTTGTAATGCTGTTGGACCTGGTTATATTGAAACAGCGCTTTTAAAAGATAATTTAAATAAAGATATGATGAATGCCGTTGCAGCAAAATCTGCAATGAACCGTTTAGGAACTGCAGAAGAAATTGCAGAGTTAGTAGTTTTCTTAAACTCTGATAAATCATCATTTACAACAGGAAGTTATATTATAGCCGAAAACGGTGGTTATACAGCAGTATAATATTTTTGAAAATTGCATGACTAATGGAGAAGCAGTAAGCGAAAGTTTGCTGCTTTTTTTGTTATTAAAACCTCATGATTTGTAGGAAACATGGTGTTTGTAAAAAAGAAATCAAGATAGGCATGTTTTGAATTATGTTTTGAATATTTTGTTTTTTGTTGTTTTTATTTTATTATCTTTAAAGTAATCTTGAAGTTTATTGTATAATATTTATAAAAAATCGAACATTAAGTTTATGGTTTTATAATATTGGCTTAACTTTAAAGGAGATAAATTTGACTTCTAAAAACTCTATTATTTAACGTATGAAAAAACTTTACTTATCACGCCTTTTTTGGGCTTTAATATGTTTGTTTGGCTGTGTTTCTGGAAATCTTTTTGCCCAGACGATGCCAACAAAGCAATCTTTACCTGTTAAACAATATTTTGACACTTGGGAAGCTACTTCTACAGAATTTCCTGCTGGATTTCAAGGATGGACTTTAGGAGGTAATGTTGCAGCAGAAACACAATATCTAACTTCTTCAACTTTTACAGATTATAATACTATACTTGCTGGCAGAGGAGCAAATACTAATTCAGGAGGCTTTTATAATTATGATGGTAAATTAGGTTTTTTAAATACTACAAATCTTAATCTTACAATTGGTTTTGCTTTTTCAAGTACTGGAAAAACTGGGATACAAGTTAAGTATGATATTATGGCTATTAGAAATCCTGTTGGTACTAATGACACTAGAACCAACGAAGTAATTCTACAGTATAGAGTTGGGACAACGGGAAACTTTATTTCTTTATCAGCAACAGCATATCGTAATAGTTCTCAAAATCAGACAGGTAATGTTACTACACCAGTAGATTCTCAACTAAGAAAAATTACGTTGCCTTCAGAATGTGATAATCAAGATGTAGTACAAATACGTTGGATATCAAGACAAGTTTCAGGCGGTGGTCAGCGTCCATCATTTGCAATTGACAATATTGAGATAGATGAAGTGAATGATCAAGATCCACCGGTTAATGTTTCTGGTTATCCAAAAACAGATAATATCTTGGCACAAGGTTTTGATTTCATCAATAAAATAAACGAAATTGGAAAAACGTATTTCGTACTATTACCTGGTGGAAGTGCAGAACCATCAATTACACAAATAAAAGCGGGTCAGGATTCAAATGGAGTTTCAGCTTTACAATCAGGAGTTTTAGATATTACAAATGCATCTTTGGAGTATGTAAAAACTTTTACAAATTTAAGCTTAGGCACAACTTATTCTGTTTTTTCTGTTTCAGAAGATCAGCTTGGGAATATTCAAACAGTAGTAAATAAGGTTGACGTTACAACATTAAGTGTTATTCCACCAGCTTTATCTGCAACAGTTGATGAATTAAATTTAGGTGGCTTTGAACCTAATTATGAATCTGTAATTAGAAGTTATCAGATAAGCGCTTCAAATCTTACAGGGAATGTTCTGGTTACTGCTCAATCTGATTTTTTAATTTCAAAAGATAAGAGTACATTCTCTTCTTCTTTAACATTCATTCCTGCTGACTTTGCTTCTAATGCAACGCCAACAGTTTATGTAAAATATACTCCAGCTGCAATTGGCAGTTTTACAGGTTCAATCACTCATCAAACTGCTGGAGGTACAACAAAAACAGTTACTGTAACAGCTTATGGAATAAATCCTTTTGTACAAAACTTTGATGATCCAAATGTTCTTTTAAAAAATGTATGGACGCAATACAATGAAGCTGGACCAACAAACAAATGGTCTCACACGACTCAAGCAAGAAATATAAATTCAGGAACAGGTGCGGTTCTTGTGAATGGTTTTTCAGATTCTGGAGCGAGTAAAGATTGGTTAATTTCTCCAAAATTACGTTTGGATAGTTTTACAGATATCCCATTGTTGTCTTTTTATTCTCGTCAATATTATGATGGTCCCTCTTTAAAGTTAATGGTTTCTACAGATTATGATGGCGTAAGTGCCCCTAATACAGCAACGTGGACACAGATTGATGGACGTTTTCCAATAATTAAAGAAACCTATATAAAGTCTGAATACATAAATTTAACCGCTTATAAAACAAGCCCTATTTATTTAGCTTGGGTTTATGAAACAGCTTCTGGTGGAAGTGGCAATGCGGCAGAATGGTCTTTTGATGATTTTGCCATTACCAATGAAACGAAATATGTAGACTCAAATCCAATTTTAGATTTTGCAGATGTAAGTCCAAATTCGTTCTCAGCAAGCCAGTCTTTTGTTTTTACAGCAGCAGGTTATGACGATATTACGATTCAGGCTCCGGCTTCGTATCAATTATCATTGGATAATATTTCATTTGGATCAAATGTTGTGGTTTCTTCGGTAGATGCATTTGCAGGAAAAACGGTTTATGCAAGATTTGCACCTACAACAAAAGAACCTACAATTTCTGGTGTGTTAACCATTATAGGAACTTCATTAAATAAACAAATAGGATCATTTACTGGTACTTCTTGGCTTAAAGCTGATACTTTTGATGTAGTGACTTATAATGTGTCGTTTTTTGGGACAGATGTAGTGGGAAGTAATGGACAAGAATTTGGTCCAGTAAATGATCCATTACAAATTGAGAATGTAGCCAAAGTGATGAATAAATTGAATGCAGATGTTTATGCTCTTCAAGAAGTTTCAGATGATCCTTCCATTGATGTTTTAATTCAAAAAATAAATGTGAACGGAAAAACTTTTGATAAAGTAATTTGTTCTTCATGGTCTTATTCATGGAGACTTCCTGATCCAAAGTTTCCGCCTCAGAAATTAGTTGTGCTTTATAATACGAAAACAACTTCTGTAAAAAGCACAAAAGTATTGTTTAAAGAAATTTATGATCAAGTTCTAGACAATACTTTAGTTTTGCCTAATTATCCTGGTACTGATACTCCTGAAGTGAATGATAACAGTTTTTTCTCATCAGGACGTTTGCCTTATGTAGTGGAATTAGAAACTAATATTGGAGGATTTAAAAAAGACATTACTTTGATCGATCTTCATGCCCGTGCCAATAGCGGTACAAGTATAAAAGAATATAACCAACGTAAATATGATGTTGAATATTTAAAAGATGCTTTAGATTCTCAATATGCAGACTCAAATTTAATTCTGTTAGGAGATCTAAATGATGATGTAAAAGCGTGGGTAGGAAATGCAAGTACACCTTCGTCATATGAAAAATATGTGGAGGATACTACAAATTATAATCCATTGACATTAGGCATTAGCCACTTAGGTGCTGTTACTTATTTAAATTTTACTCCACCTAGTTTCTTAGATCATATCATTGTTTCTAATGAATTGTCAGATCAATATATTACTAATTCGATTCAAGTTTATGATCCAAGAAATGACATTGCAAATTATACAAGCACAACTTCAGATCATGCACCTGTAATTGCACGTTTCGAATTGAAACAAGATGTGCTTTCTACTCCAGATTTTGGAAAAAACAAATACTATGTAAAAGCGTATCCAAACCCAACAAGAGATGTTTTAAGTTTTGATGTAAAAACGACACAAGACAGAGATCTGCAAATTAGATTGTATGATTTTAACGGACGCGCCATTGGAGATCCTATAAGTGTTAAAAATGAGTCTGAAATTAGTACAGCGACTGTTTCTGTTAACAATCTGGCTTCAGGAGTTTACTTCTATACCGTTAGTGAAAATAATAAAGTGATTTTTAAAGATAAGATCATCAAAAACTAAATGATGTTTTTCTAAATAAAAAAAGGCTTCCGAATCTGGAAGCCTTTTTCATTGAAAATCTATGCGAAGAATTTTCTAAATTGATCGAAATCAATTTCATTTGAATTAGTAAGCTGTATAAAATAATTTAATTGCCATTTTTGAGTTTTTTGGGCTTGTTTACTTGTAGTTTCATCCCATGGCGGATAAACTCTTGTTGCCCGGATTCCTTCTTTGTTTTGAGTAGAAAAAATACCTTTTTCTAACAATACCTTTTTAGGAAAAATAAATAATCCCCAATTCTGATCTTTTCTAACACTAACAATGACAAAATCAATTGCATCACAATAGTCAAAAGGTGCTGTAATTCCGGCTTGATTTCGTTTCCATAAAGTAACAAACTGTCCGGTTTTGGTCGGAGTTATTTTAGCTTCTCTGTAACAGATTTTCTTTTCATTTAATAAAAAACGATAAGCGCTGTATTCCGGGCTTTCATTTTCTTTTTTAACTGCTGTTAATTGAAACTTGGCTTTATCAAAAAGGTTTTTTTGGGCTAATAATAGATCAGTTGGAAATATTGATTTTAAATCAGTATCTAAATTCATGAAAAAAGGTAAATGTATTTTCTGAAAATTACTACAAACTTAGATTAGAATGAAACATTTAAACCAAAATTTAATCCCCATTGAAACTGATTGAAAGACTGACTGTTTAACGGATTGATATAGTAATTCATTGCTGGTTCTACAAATACATTGGTTTTTTTGTAAACGCGATACTGAACCGTACTACTCAAAGTTGAACCATAAACGTAATCATTTGCACTCACATTTTGTCCAATTGATTGTCCGTCCAGAGCTACATTGTTTGAAATTAGTTTCCCTACAAATCCTCCGGTATTCAAATTAATGCTGGCTTTGTTTCTATTGAAAACAGAATAAGAAACCTCAAGAGGCATTTCGATGTATCGAAGGTTTTGATCCAATTTTCCGGTTTGTATGCTGTTATCATTTTTTAAAGCTTCTTTAGTGCTGTTAGAAACAAAAAGATAATCTGCATTATTGCTTACTACAGGTGAGGATGCTACATTTGAAGCAGCTACGCCAGGAATAAAAAGTGCATTGCTTTTTGCACTTACATAAGAGACATGCGCAACACTTTGCCCCAATTCATTAATTTTTAGCCCAGAACCTACAGCCCATTTTTTATTGATGTTGTATTTTGTTCTAACGCCATAAGAATTAGATTGTTTAGAATCTACCGTATTGCCAAGTGTTTTTTCGTTTTTGGTATTTTCAGAACTTGCAACACCGGCAAAAACAGCTACAGCCCATTTTTCTTTTTTGTCGATTAGTTTATCTTTTTTCTCTTTTTCTTCCTTTTTAGCTTCAGGAGTCAAAATGCCTTTTTCCAGATTTTGAAGTTCTGCCAGTTGCATAGAATCTACTTTGCTTAAAGAATTGCTGTTAAATTTAGAATTTTCTTTAGCATTGCTTTTATATGCTAACTCTGTTGAGGTATTTTCATTTTGTGTTTTTACAGAATTTTGTTTAACCCCAGAATTAATGGTCTCATTATTTTGTTTCAAGAAAGCTATATTGCTATTGTTTTTTACACCGGATAAATCTTCAAAAATAGAATTAGAAAGCTGTTTTTTAGCATTAGCATTAAATTTGTTTTCTTTTCCAAAAACAATTCGTTCTTCTGAAATTCCTTTGATATTGGTTTGTTTACTATTCCCTAAAATAGATTTTTTAGAAGAGGCAGTTTTAGATTTATCCTCAGAAGTATTGTAATTCTGAATCGCAAGTGATTGATTTGGTGTGTTTGCACTATTTGGCATCTGCATCTTAGATTCTGAACCAGTTTTGCTGGTTTTGTTTTTAGAATTGCTAACTGCAACAGCCGTTTCTTGTTCTTGAATTCCTTTTGTATCAGAACTATTTAATTGTTTTTCAGATGGTGAAACATTTTTTAGAGCGTCTTTTGTTTCATTCGTATTTTCATTTTTTCCAGTATTATTGTTTTTAGAAGAATCCTTTGCTTTTTCTTCCAAAACTACACTGTTTGTATCAGAACCGTTTGTATTAAAGTTTTTATTATCAAGAGAAGTAAAATGTAAAATTGAAGGCAGAAGCAACCCCAAAAATAAGCATGCAGCAGCCGACCACCAAAGAATAGCTCTCTTCTTCTTTTTAGGTTTATCTAATTTTTCCTCAATTTGTGCCCACAATTCTGGAGGCGGAACACTCGAAAAGTCTTCCATTGATGAAAAAATATCTTCTATTTTATGCTTCTTCATGCTGTCTTAAAATTTTTTATGCTCAAAATTCGCTTTTGTAAAATCTGTTTGGCGCGATTTAAATTTGATTTTGATGTTCCTTCGGAGATTTTTAATAGTTCGGCTATTTCTTTGTGTTTCATTTTTTCAAAAACATACAAGTTAAAAACGGTCCTGTATTGATCTGGTAAATCCCGAATATACTCTAGAAGCTTTTCCTGTTCCATCGGAATCACTTCCAATTCCTCTTCTTCGATAAAATCGGTGTCGGGATCAAAAACATCTAAAAAGAAACTCTCCTTTTTCTTTTTATTTAAAGTCTCTATGAGTTTATTGATGAATATTCGTTTGAGCCATCCTTCAAAACTTCCTTCAAATTTATATTGACTTATTTTTTGAAATACAATTACAAAAGCTTCCTGAAAAACATCTTTAGCATCATCTTCATTTTTCATATACTTCAAACAGATACCATACAAAACAGGAGAGAACAACTGATAAATTTTCAGTTGTCCCTCTCTGTCATTTTTCATGCACAGTTTAATGTATTTTTCTAACTCGTCTTTCAAGAAATGGTTCAAATTTGATTTTGCAAAAATAGTTTTAAATAGCTTACAAAACTATCTTTTGAATATAGTTCTGGAACCATCCTGATTGTTGCTTACAATCGTTAGGTTTTGATTATCAAGGTTTTCTATTACATAAGTCTTGCCTTCAAAGGTCACTAAGTCATGTTCAGCTTTGTCTGTATAACCTATTCCTTTTTCTATCTGATAGGGGCTGTTTCTAATTTCGATATTGTTTTTATAAGTAATCACTCTTCCGTTAGGAGTAAAGATTACTTTCTTGGTAAAACCAATAGTTTTTGGTGTTGCAAGATAAGGATTCGTGGATCCTCCCATAGATTTCTCCCAAATCCATGTGTTGACAATAGAGCCTGAATATACTTTAGAAGCATCCGCTGAGTAAAAACTGGCAAAAAGAAAAAAGGCCGCAAAAGATACAAAAAGGTGTTTCATAATTGAATTATTTTAAGCTTGTGATTTTATCCTGAATAACTTTCTTGAAAGCTTTTATTTCAGTACTTTGATCTTCAGTGTCGTTGTTGTCAATGTAAACTTTAGTTACAGATGCACCTTGACGTAATTCAAAATAAACACCACCCTGATCTGCTGCATCCGGAGAACCGTATATTTTAGTTTGTCCTTTTAATGCTAAAATTTCAGCAGGAACTGTTTTTAAAAGTAAAGTGTATTCTCCTCTTTTAATAGTTGGAGTGTATTTGTATTGACCAAAATCATATTGTCCACCAACTACATTTAAGAATTTTAAAGTATTGTAATCATTGATCTGATAGAATTTTTGACAATCTGATCCTGCACATTGATTATAATAACTTCCAATTACAATGTTGTCAGGATTTTCGTTTGTTTTATTAAAAATAAATCCTTTCTCTGTTTTTGGAATTAAAACAAAATCATAAGGGTTTGTTGGAGTCTGAGTTACGGTTTCACCAGTTGCAGGAGATTTTTCATAGTAATTAACCACTACCTGACAACCATTCATTACAATAGAAGTAATTTTAATAGCATATCCATTAGTTGGTTTTGTACCTGCAAAAATTCCAACTAAATAGTTTTTAGTAAAATCGATATTAGGATCACTTGCAACAGAACAACTATTGCTGGTTTTGGTAAATAAATTATCCATTTTTTCCTGAGAAGCAATTACAGCAACAGCTGCAGTTGGAGGAGGTGTTTTTATAGTGTAATTACATGAAAATGGAAATCCGGTGAATTCAAGATCATTAAACGTACCACATTCTATAGTTGAGTTGTTTCCATTATCAAGTGAACAGGCACTAAATCCAAAAGCTACAAATAAGCTCAGCATTAATTTTTTCATAATTTATTTTAATAGGTTTATATCTTGTAGATAGTACTTTTAAAAAAAGGTTGCGTAAAGGCAGAATTTTTTTTTATTTTTTTTCTTCTAACTAAAATGTTGGTTTAGTTTGGATTGATTATGAATTCGTGAAATTTCTATTTTTAAAACTATGAACTACGTATTATTGCGTACTTTTACGTAAAATAAACTTAGTTATGTCTGATTATCTACCATTTTTATTGGGTTTTGTTGTAGCGCTATTTATCGGTTTGTACTTAGGAAAGGTACTTTCGAACTCAAAAAATCATTCAGAAAAGGGCATTTTTGAAGAAAGATTGAATGCTTTAAATGCGCAATTGCAAATGCAGAAAGACCAATTTGAAAATGAAAAAAATAATTTTCAGAGACAATTACAATTGCATATTTCAGAAAAGGAAAGTATTCGAACAGAAAAAGACAGTTTAGCGATTCAGCTTTCTAAAAAAGAAGTTGATTTTGAAAATTTATGGGAACGCCATAAAGAACAAAAAAGCGAAATCAACGAACTTCAGGAAAAGTTTACCAAGGAATTTGAAAATCTTGCTAATAAAATCTTAGAAGAAAAATCAGCAAAGTTTACCGAACAGAATAGCGAGAATATGAAAAGTATTCTGTTGCCGCTTCAGGATAAAATTCACATTTTCGAACAAAAAGTAGATCAGACGCATAAAGAAAGCATCGATTACCACGCCGCATTACGTCAACAGATTTTGGGTTTAAGTGAAATGAATGCCCAAATGAGCAAAGAAACCTTAAACCTGACCAAAGCATTAAAAGGCGACAATAAAATGCAGGGAAATTGGGGCGAGTTGGTTTTAGAACGCGTTCTGGAAAAATCGGGTTTAGAAAAAGGAAGAGAATACGAAGTACAGCAGAGTTTTACCAATAGCGAAGGAAATCGTGTTCTTCCCGATGTTGTTATTAATCTTCCGGACGGTAAGAAAATGATTGTAGATTCAAAAGTATCACTTGCTGCCTATGAAAAATGGATTAACGAGGAATCGGAAATTTTCAAAATTGAATTTTTAAAAGAACATGTTAATTCGATAAGAAGACATGTGGAACAGCTTGGCAGTAAAAATTACCACGATTTATATCAAATGGAAAGTCCGGATTTTGTGTTGTTGTTTATTCCGATGGAACCTGCTTTTGCAATTGCTTTAAACGAAGATCCTGCTTTGTACACAAAAGCTTTCGACCGAAATATTGTGATTGTCACGCCAAGCACATTGCTGGCGACTTTAAGAACAATCGACAGTATGTGGACAAATCAAAAACAACAGGAAAATGCATTTGAGATTGCAAGACAGGCAGGAGCACTTTATGATAAATTTGAAGGTTTTGTTTCCGATTTAGTTCGAATCGGAAATAAAATAAAAGATACGAAAACAGAATACGAAAGCGCGATGAATAAACTGGTCGAAGGAAAAGGAAACCTGATTACAAGTGTCGAAAGACTCAAAAAAATGGGAGCAAAAGCCAAGAAATCACTTCCGGAAAACATTATTTCAAGAGCTTTAAATTCAGATGAAAATGAATTATTAAATTAAAAATATTTAAACACATAGAAACATAGGTTTTGTAACACTATTAAAAAGGCGTTTCACTCACATAAATACACATAGCTATGTGTGAGAAACTAGTTTCTTTCTTCTAATCTTTTCAATAAAAATGAAAATCTATGTTTCTATGTGTTTAAAAAAACTAACCATTCCTAAAAACAAAAAGCATGACTACAGATTTTAAACCCGTTTCTTCATCAAAAATTAGTATATCAGAATTAATGCTTCCTTCGCATACCAATTTTAGCGGTAAAATTCACGGAGGATATATTTTACAATTGTTAGATCAGATTGCATTTGCTTCGGCATCAAAATTTAGTGGTAATTATTGTGTAACGGCTTCGGTTGATACGGTAAATTTCCTGAAACCAATTGAAGTTGGTGAATTGGTAACCATGAAAGCTTCTGTAAATTATGTGGGAAGAAGCTCAATGATTGTTGGAATTCGTGTTGAAGCAGAAAATATTCAAACCGGAGCAATCAAACATTGTAATTCCTCTTATTTTACAATGGTTGCCAAAGACAAAGAAGGAAAAAGTGTCCAGGTGCCGGGATTAATTTTATCCAATCTGGAAGAAGTACGCCGTTTTAGAAAAGCCATCAAACATATTGAAGTTCGCAAAGAAGTAGAAGAACACGAAAAACTGACTAATATCAATTCAATTGAAGATCTGGCGAGTTTAGAAAAGTATAATGTTCTTTTAGAAATCAGTTAAATTTCTTATATTTAATTCAAACACATTAAATAGAGAAATTATGATAAAGTTTGGATATACAATATTATACGTTGAAGATGTAGAAGAATCAGTAGCATTTTACGAAAACGCATTTGGGTTTCACAGGAAATTTATAAGTCCTGATCACGATTATGCAGAATTAAATACAGGTGCAACCGCACTGGCATTCGCCACAAAAAGTCTGGCATCTCAAAATCTCGCTGATGGTTTTATAGAAAGCAGTTTAGAAGACAAACCCTTTGCTATAGAAATAGGATTTATTGTAGATAATGTTCCCGAAGTTTTACAAAAAGCCACTTCTTTTGGAGCTGTAATTGTTTCAGAACCGGTAGAAAAACCATGGGGACAAGTTGTTGCTTACGCCAGAGATTTGAACGGTTTTTTGATTGAAATTTGTACAGAAGTTGAAAATGTGGTTTAAATACATTTTACATCGACTAAAGGCATTTTTAGGTTAAAAATATTCACAAATATTTAGCATTAGCCAGAGAACTTTTCAGGCATAAATTTCGTAACTTTAAGTGTAATCATTAGGGTTACGAAATTTATTCACGGAGTATTGCCGTTCGATTTTTCCAGATTAGTCGGAATCTAATTTTTTTACCTTCTGTTAACCAAGACAAATTGAATGACATAATTGTTTAAATGCAGACGATTATGAAAACAACTACCTTATTATTTTTACTTTTAACTGCTTTTACTGTACTCGCCCAGGACAGATTTTTTACCAACACGGGAACTGTAAATTTTGAAGCTTCCGTTCCTTTATTTGAAGAGATAAAAGCAGTAAACAGACAGGTTATAATTCTTTTGGAGCCTAAAACCAGCACTTTTGTTTGTACTGTTATGATCAAAGATTTCCGGTTTAAATTAGATTTAATGCAGGAGCATTTTAACGAAAATTATTTAGAAAGCAACCGTTACCCAAAAGCGGTTTTTAAAGGTAAGATCGAAAAATTTGATTTAAAAGATATTAATGAAATCGAAAAGAAATACGAGATTAAAGGAAAACTGAATATGAAAGGCAAGTCGAAAGAAATTGTCGTAAATGCTTTAATCAAAAGAGTTCCCGAAGGAATTCAGGTAATTTCAGATTTTCCGATAACGGTTTCCGATTTCAATATCAAAATCCCAAGCAAAATCGCGTCGAAAATTTCCCAAACCGCCAATACAGAATTGACGGGAATTATTCATGATGAAGAAGGAATGTATGCTACTTTAAAATAAGAGATTATTTTAAGCAGTTAATTAATGTTTTTTCTAAATCTGTAAACTGAAATTCGAAACCTGTTTTCTGAATTTTTTCAGAAGAAACTCTTTGTCCTGTTAACACAGCTTCACTCATTTCACCTAAAACTATTTTTAAAAAGAAAGGAGGAATTTTGGGTAACCAAATAGTGTAGTCAAACAATTTAGCGAATGTCTTAGAAAATCTGGAATTCGTGGTATTGTCAGTGATGCAGGCGTTATATGGTCCTTCTAATTCTGGATCTTCGATAGCTTTTAAATAAATACTACATAAATCATCAATATGAATCCAGGGAAGGTATTGTTTTCCCGTGCCTAAAACGGCACCGAAACCAGATTTAAAACTTGGAGTTAGTTTTTTTAGAAAACCTTCATTTTTGCCAAAAACAATTCCAGTTCTTATTTTAACAGTTCTAATCTCTAGAGCGCCGATTTTATCCACGGCGCTTTCCCATTTTTGACAGGTTGTACCCAGAAAATCATCTGCTGGAGGTGTATTCTCGGTACAGATTTTATGACTCGTAACAGCGCCATAAATCCCAACTGCCGAAGCAGAAACAAAAGCTTCCAGTTTTTTATTGTTTTTTTCTAATACCGAAAGAATTAAATCAATTGGTTTTACACGGCTTTCCAGAATGGCTCTTTTACGTTTATTCGTCCATCTTTTTTCTACAATTCCTTCGCCGGCAAGATGAATAATATAATCGGCATTTAAAACTGCATTTTCATCAATGTAGTTTTTATTTAAATCCCATTTGTAATACGTTATGGCAGCAGAACTTTCTTTGGCAGAACGGCTCAAAACAGATACAGTAAATCCAGCTTCAAGAAGAACATCTGTTAAATGTTTTCCAATGAATCCGCTTCCGCCCGTTAATAGAACATTTTGAGCCATAATAGTTTATAATATATTTAACAGTCTAACTTGTTTAAGGATTAGTAAAGGTACTTAAACAATGTTTACCTTTATGGCAAATTCTAAATTTTAATAAAATGGCGACTAAAAAAAAGGTGATTACCAAAGATGACATCGTTTCAATATACATGGAAGAAGTTTTAGAAAAAGGACAAAAACCAAAATCGGTTTATCATTTTGCCAAAGAAAATGATTTTACTGAAGCTGAGTTTTATTCCTTTTTTGGAACATTAGAGGGTTTAGAAAAAGAAATATTCCGACTGTTTTTTGAAAACACAGTTGGTTTGCTTCAGAAGAATGAGGAATATCAGCAATATGATATGAAAAATAAAATGCTGAGTTTCTATTTTACTTTCTTCGAAGTTTTAACGACAAACAGAAGTTACGTTTTGCAAACCCTTAAAATCGACAGAAATCCACTTAAAAATTTAGTGCAGCTGACTACACTTCGCGAAAGCTTTAAAAATTATGTTTCAGAGATCCTGACAGATGATTACAGATTGGAACAGGAAAGATTTCAGAAGTTTCAGGAAAAAACCATTCAGGAATCGGCCTGGTTACAATTGATGATGACGATTAAATTCTGGATGGAAGACGAATCGGCTGGATTTGAGAAAACAGATATTTTTATAGAAAAGTCGGTTAATGCTTCATTTGAATTGATGAATGTAGCGCCAATGAATCATTTAATAGATTTTGGAAAATTTCTATTTAAAGAAAAAATACACAGCAGATAATGAAAACAATCGATTATATTCCAACTTCAAAAATAGAAAGAGCCGGAAAACTGGTTCAAACCGGAGCAAAAATTGGAGTAAACTACATTAAGCATTATGCCGAAAAAGTTGTAAATCCAGATTTGACCCGGGATAAACTAAACGAAAATAACGCCGAAGATATTTACGACGGACTAAAAAGCTTAAAGGGAAGTGCTCTTAAAGTGGCGCAGATGTTAAGCATGGACAAGAACTTCCTGCCTCAGGCTTATGTGGAGAAATTTTCGTTGTCACAGTTTTCTGTTCCACCTCTTTCTGCGCCTTTAGTTTTAAAAACATTTAAAAGCAATTTTGGCAAAACGCCTTATGAAATCTTCGATGAATTCAATCCGAATTCGGTAAATGCAGCGAGTATTGGTCAGGTACATTTGGCTAAGAAAAATGATAAAAAACTAGCGGTTAAAATTCAATATCCGGGTGTTGCCAATAGTATTTCTTCAGATTTGGCTTTGGTTAAGCCAATTGCGATCAGAATGTTTAATCTGCAGGGAAAAGATTCAGATAAATATTTTAAAGAGGTTGAAGACAAATTGATTGAAGAAACCAATTATTTGCTGGAATTAAAACAAAGCCAGGAAGTAGTTGAAGCCTGTCATAAAATTGAAAACATTACTTTTCCGAATTATTATCCAGAGTTTTCATCAGAGAAAATCATCACAATGGATTGGATGACAGGAATTCATCTTTCTGAATTTACTGCTAAAAACTTTGATCAGGAAACAGGAGATAAATTAGGACAGGCGCTTTGGGATTTTTATATGTACCAAATTCACGTTTTGCGAAAAGTTCACGCCGATCCGCATCCTGGAAACTTTTTGGTTGACGATCAAAATCAATTAATAGCATTGGATTTTGGCTGTATGAAGCAGATTCCCGATGATTTCTATACGCCGTATTTTGAACTGATTAATAAAAATGTAATTACAGATGAAAAACGTTTCAACGAAAAATTGTTCGAATTAGAAATTCTTCGTCCAGACGATACACCTGCTGAAGTAGAATATTTCACCGAAATGTTTCATGATTTGTTATCGCTTTTCACGAGACCTTTCCAAAACGAAACTTTCGATTTTGCCGATGAAACTTTCTTTAACGCTATCGCCGAATTAGGAAAACGTTTCTCTGAAGACACAAACTTGAAAAAAATGAACGGAAATCGTGGTTCTAAACATTTCATCTACATGAACCGCACTTTCTTCGGACTTTATAATTTAATGTTCGATTTGAAAGCGAAAATTGTAGTGGAGAATTATTTGAAATACTAGTTGAGGAAATTCCAATTTTTTAAATTGCTTCGCCTATTCGCTATCGCTCGGGTCCAAATTCCAATCTTATAATGTAGACCTTTGTCAAAGTTTTAAACTTTGACAAAGGTTTTTTTTCGCCCAGTTTGTCATCCTGACGAAGGAAGGATCTTCGCAAGTAGCTCTACAAAGATTGGCGATTTTGATTGCGGAGTTTCTTGCGGAGATCCTTCCTTCGTCAGGATGACAAAAATGAGTATAAATCTGCCAGATCTGCAAAATCTGCGGGAAACAAAATAAAACTTATTTCAAAATTCCCGCCTTATAAGTAGCAATCGCGCGATCTCTTGCAAACGCGTGATCAACCATAGGTTCAGCGTAACCAAAATCAAACTCAGGAATCCATTTGCGGATATATTCGCCTTTTTCATCAAATTTCTTTTGTTGGATTTCGGGATTAAAAACTCTGAAATAAGGCGCAGCATCGCAACCTGTTCCTGCTGCCCATTGCCAGTTTCCGACGTTTGAAGCTAGTTCAAAATCTAATAATTTTTCTGCAAAATAAGCTTCGCCCCATTGCCAGTTAATTAATAAATGTTTGCAGAGAAAACTAGCCACAACCATACGAACACGATTGTGCATATAACCCGTTTCGTTAAGCTGTCGCATTCCAGCATCGACCATTGGGTAACCTGTATTTCCTTCGCACCAGCGTTTGAAATCGTCTTCGTTATTTCGCCATTGAATTCCGTCGTAAGCCGATTTGAAATTGTGATTAACGCAATTTGGAAAGCTAAAAAGAATCTGAATAAAGAATTCTCTCCAAATCAATTCACTTAAAAAAGTCTGATTTTTTCGGTTAGCCCAATTTACCAGTTTACGAATGCTCACTGTTCCGAAACGCAAATGAGGAGAAAGATAAGAAGTACTGTCTAAAGCGGGAAAATCCCGGGTTTCTTTATAATTGGCAATTTGAGTTAAGTTGTGCGGAAGGACTTTTATTGAACTTCTTTCAAAACCAATTTCAGCTAAATCAGGAAACTTAAATTGATTTTTTGCGAAATTGGATACCAACGAACTAGAATCATATTCTGGAGCTGAACCTGAAAAATGATATTTTTCTAGCCATTTATTTTTGTACGGAGTATAAACGGTATATGGAAGTCCGTCGGATTTTGTGATTTCTTTTTCTTCAAAGATAACATGATCTTTGAAAGAGAAAGATTCGATATTATTTTCTTTTAAAAGAAAAGAAATGGCAATGTCACGTTTGATGGCAAACGGTTCGTAATCTTTGTTGAAAAATACATTTTGAATATCAAATTCTTCTAAAAGCGATTTCCAGACAGCTGTAGTTTTTCCTTTTTTGATTAAAATGGAGGATCCGAAAGTGTTTAATTCGGTATTTATTTTTTGAAGAGAATCGTTGATAAAGCTTACTCTCGCATCATTTTTTGGTAAATTATCCAGAATATCATCATCAAAAATAAATAATGGAATTACTGGAAAATCGGATTGTAAAGCGTGAAATAATCCGGTATTGTCTTCTAAACGTAAATCACGTCTAAACCAGAAAAAGGAAACTTTTTGTTTTGTCATTTTATAATTTTCGCTTAACGAATATTTTGTATTGTGAATAGTTTTAAACACATAGAAACATAGATTTTTTTTACCTAAAAAGAATTTAGAAAGAAACTAGTTTCTAACACATAGTTTCAAGATATAGCTATGTGCTTTTATGCAAGTGAAACGCCTTTTTCTGCGCAATGAAAACTATGTTTCTATGTGTTTAAAATAAAATTTATATACTCTTTTGCTCTGCGTTAATTTGAATAATCTTGGGTTGTGATTTGGAATTGAACAATTCTTCGATCTTGTTGTATCTGAAATCAAAAATGGTTTTCAGTTTATTTCTAACAATTAATTTATTCATTAAACGTCCCAAAATTCCAAGAGGAAGTGCATAATGAACGATATCTGTCATTTTGGTTCCGCCGTCTGGAGTTCGTTCAAAAAAGTGTTTGTGATGCCATAATTTATATGGCCCAAAGCGCTGAACATCGATAAAATACTGGTTTTCTTTACAGGCAGTGATTTCAGTAACCCAGGAAATTTTGATTCCTAAAAGCGGTCTTAAAGTATAAGTTATAATTTGTCCGTGATACATTCGCTTTTCGTCAAAATCTTTAATTTCAAAATTCATATTATCAAGCGTAATAGTCTGCAGGTTTTTTGGACTGGAGAAAAAATCCCAGCAGTCTTCAACGCTGGCATTTACATATTGAACGGTTGCTATTTTGTATAGTTTCATAAATCAGTTGTTGTAAATGTTACTAATCAAGTTACATTTTATAATACTTAAATGGTACAAACAACATTCCGAAACATTCTCCTTTTTCTTTTCCAAGGTGTTTGTGGTGTATTTTATGCGCTTTTCTCAGTCCGATGAGGTATTTGTTTTTCGTGTTTTTAAACCATTTAAAACGCTGATGAATCAAAACATCGTGAATTAAAAAATAACAAACGCCATAAAGCGTAACACCGCATGCAATGAAAAACAAATAATTAAATCCGCCCTGAACACCAAAATAAAACAGGAGAATACTCGGAATGGCAAAAATGACAAAGAAAATGTCGTTGCGTTCAAATGTATCCTCGTATTTCGGTTGATGGTGATCGGCATGAAAATACCACATAAAACCGTGCATTACGTATTTGTGCGTAAGCCAGGTAACACATTCCATAAACAGAAAAACGCCTATAAAGATTAAAAAAGAAATCATTTTATAAATGTTGTAAATTAAAATTATGATTTTATTTCTTTTGAGTTTTGCTTTAGATGATAAAAGATTGACTCTAAAAGATTTTTTAATTTCCCCAATCTTGTCATTCTGACGCAGGAAGAATCTTCGCGAGAAACTCCACAATCTAAATCGACAATCTTTGTCGAGCTACTTGCGAGGATCCTTCGTTCCTCAGGATGACAAACTGTAGGCTTAATTGATTGCGATAAACCGTTATCTAATTACACCAGCTTCAGCTTATAAGTCACAAACGACTGTGCCAAAAGTCCCGCTTTTGTATAATTAGAAACTCTAATTCTCGCATTTCCAATTTCGTGCGATGGTGTATTTTTAAGTTTTTTGAGCAGTTTTCTGTAGTAAACATAAGCTGTATAAACTCCGAATTTGGCTTCGATAGGCAATTTTACAATTCCCTGATAAGCAATGCGGAAATCTTCTTCTATTTCTTTGATGATTTGCGTTTTTGAATCTTCATTGAAATTGTTAAGATTAACGCCTGGAAAATAAGTCCGGTTTAAAATGGTGTTGTCGTCTTTTAAATCCCTCAAAAAATTCACTTTCTGAAAAGCTGATCCTAAACGCATGGCTTCTGCTTTCAATTGCTCGTATTTATGCTCTTTTCCAGCAACAAAAACCTTTAAGCACATTAGACCCACAACATCTGCTGAACCGTAAATATAATCGGCATATTCGGTTTGGGTGTTGTAAGTTGATTTTATAAGATCAAGTTTCATACTTTTTAAAAAAGCCTGAACGAGATCATCGGTGATATTGTATTCTTTTACAGTATGCTGAAAAGAATTTAAAATAGGGTTTAGGCTGATTCCTAATTCCATTGCTTTGTAGTATTCTTTTTCGAAATCGTCGATTAAGTATTCTTTTTCATAATCGTGAAAAGAGTCTACAATTTCGTCAGCAAAGCGAACAAATCCGTAAATACTGTAAATGGCATCGCGTATACTTGGTGACAAAATTTTTACGGCAATCGAAAATGAAGAGCTGTAGTTTTTGGTAACCAGCTTACTGCATTTGAAAGAAACGGCGTCGAATAGTGATTTCATTTTTTTACGATCTTAAAGATTTTTGAATTAATTCAGCGGCTAGTTTTCCAGAAATTAACGCAGGTGGAACACCCGGGCCGGGAACAGTTAATTGTCCTGTAAAATATAAGTTACGAACTTTTTTGCTTTTTAGTTTCGGTCGCAGAAAAGCCGTTTGCAATAAAGTATTGGCCATTCCGTAAGCATTTCCTTTGTAAGCGTTATAATCGGTTACAAAGTCATTTTTACAGAACGATTCCTTAAAGATAATGTTATTTCTAATTTCTTGTTGCGTAAGTTGTTCAAAACGAGTGATTATCTTTTCGAAATATTCTTCTCTTAGTGCTTCATTATCTTCAATTCCAGGTGCAAGCGGAATTAAGAAAAAACCGGTTTCCATTCCGTCTGGTGCACAAGTCAAATCTGTTTTGGATGGAAAATTGGCATAAAACAAAGGTTCATTTGGCCATTTTGGATGATCATAAATATCAATCGCATGCTGATCAAAATCGGTATCGAAAAATAAGGCGTGATGCGAAATGTTTTCTATTTTTTTATTGAAACCAATAAAAAACAGGAGCGAAGAAGGTGCAAAGATTCTGCTTTCCCAATATTTATCAGAATAAGTGCGGTGTTCTTTTTCTAACAAAGTTTCGGTATACTGATAATCGGCTCCGCTTAAAACAATATCTGCTTTAAGGATTTTTCCATTAATTACAATTCCGGTTGCGGTTTTATCTTCAACGATTATTTTTTCGATTGGAGAATTGGTTTTAATGGTTACGCCAAGTTCTAAAGCCAGTTTTTCGATTCCGCGAATAACATCAAACATTCCCGTTTTTGGATGCCAGGTTCCAAGACCGAAATCGGCGTAATTCATAAAATTATAAAATGATGGTGTTTTAGTTGGTTTTGCTCCGAGAAATAAAACTGGAAATTCCAAAATCTGAATTAGTTTTTCATTTTTGAATTTCTTTCGAATATCCGCACTGACATTTCCTAAAAACTGATTGAGTTTTAAAGCAGTTTCTTTTGTAATTAATTCCAATGGAGAAACTCCCGGTCGATAGACCAAATCTTTTATAGCAATATCATAATTGCTTTTGGCTTGATTGATAAAGGTTTCCAGTTTTTGGCCGCTTCCTTTTTCGATAGTTTCAAAAGTAGATTTGATTTCTTCCAAATTGTCATAAATGCTGATAAAATCATTTATGCCGAAATAAACACGATAAGCCGGATTGAGTTTTACTAGTTCATAATAATCGGAAGGTTTTTTGTCAAAATCCCGAAAGAAACGTTCAAAAACATCAGGCATCCAATACCAGCTTGGTCCCATATCAAAAGTGAAACCGTCTTTTTTGAATTGACGGGCACGTCCTCCAATCGTTGGATTTTTTTCATAAATAGTGACGCTGTTTCCTTGATGGGCAAGATAACAAGCGGCGGCTAGGGAGGAAAAGCCAGATCCTATTATTTTGATTGTTTTTCTCATTTGTTTAACAAATATAGAAAAACTTTAAACAAAATAAAACTAGATCATGTTAATAGTTTCTTCCATCGAATCAAAAATGCGGATTCTTTCTGATAAGCCATTTTGATCAATATGTTCTACCATTTTACCCATAAGCCAGATTTCGTTGTTTTTCTGCAACAATTTCTGTCCCATCGATTTTACGTACTGATTGATTACGCTTCGATCCGGCTGAACGGTCATGAAAGAAATAAACGTAATATTCTCAAAATGTCTCGTTAAATCCTGAAGGTTTTCAATTGGCATGCTTTCGCCCAAATAAATGGTTTTATAGCCTCTGTCAAGAATTTCATATTGTAGATACAATAATCCGATTTGGTGAATTTCATTTAGTGGAAGCGATAAAACAAAAATTCTATCGGTTTTGGTTGGTTTTCTGATTTGAAGACTTTCGGTGTAAATCAATATTTTCTGCTTGATCAAATGACTCATAAAATGTTCATTTGCAGGTGTGATGGTTTCAGATTGCCACAACAACCCAAGCTCTTTTAACAGCGGTAAAAAATGTTCTTTAAAAACTTCTTTGAAAGTCTTTTCAGAAATAAGCCAATCGAATGTATTGAAGAATAATTCCTGATCAAAATTCATCATCGCCATTTTGAAAGAAGTAATGGCGTAATTCTGTGAATTTTTCTTAGAAATGATTTCGCGTACCAATTGCGGTATCTTTTCTTCCGGATACGTTGCTATTTTAGAAATCTTATAACCATATTCGTGTAATAACGTGATGTTTAAGAGTTTCTGTAAATTATGCAGATTATAAAATCGTATGTTAGTATCCGTTCGCATTGGTTCAAGGATATTGTATCTCTTTTCCCAGATGCGTATGGTGTGCGCTTTAATTCCAGATAAGTTCTCAAGATCTTTTATGCTGAAAACAGTTTTTATATTGTTTATCATTTTTCGCGATTAGGTCGACAAATGTAAAACAAAATCTAATAAACAACCTTAAAACCACATTAAAAAGATAGAGAATTAGAGGTTTATGTATTTAAAATATATTTTTTACCTAAAATCAGGTATTTTTTTCTTAAGAAATTTATTACTTTGATAATAAAACAGAAACAGCCTTCAGGTGTGTTTATGAAGGCTGTTTTTTAATATTTAATTATTTGCAGTAATTAGCTTTGTTTTTTATGGCGCTTTGACTTCCTAATTCGATTGCTTTAGTGAAATCTTTGCAGGCGTTTCTTTTGTCGCCATTTTCATTATACGCCAAACCTCTTAAATTGTAAGCGATGTAATCTTTCGGGTTTAAACCTAAAGAAGAGGTACAATCATCGATCGCGTTTTTGTAATTTTTCAATTTGTAATACACATTGGCTCTTCCTGTGAAAGCATCGGCATTCATGTTATCCAATTCGATGGTTTTGCTGAAATCGGCTTCGGCACCTTTCAAATCGTTTAATTTGTATTTGGCTACACCACGGTTTTGGTAAGCTTCGACAAATTTAGAATTCATGCTGATGGCTTTGGTGTAATCGGCTATAGCGCCTTTGGTGTTTCCGGCTTCAGCTTTTTTCATTGCTTTGTCAAAATAGCCAGTAGCAGATTGTGCCCATACGGAGCACGTCATCATCAGAAGTGATGACAATAATAGTAGGTTTTTCATAGGACTAATTTGGGATTAGTGATTTATTATTTTCTAAACGAATTTAGGAAAGTTTTTATTTTGTAGGAGAATTTCTTTTTTAAATAATAGTTAGAGAATCAAATTTTTTTTTTTAGCATTGTTTATTTAAAACTGCCGTTTCCGTTTCTTCCATTTCCTTTATCAAATTTACTTTTTCCCCAGAATTCGGGTCTCCAAGAAAACTGCAGAATAAAATAATTACTGTTTTTGTTGGTAAAGGTCTGTTGGTATCCATTATCAAAACTATTGTAATTAAGCAGGTAATTTTGTCTCGCCAAATCCATTACAACCAAACTTATTATACCGTTTTTCTGCTTGAAGATCCGTTTCTCGATATTCATATTCAGTATCGTTGGAGACATTTTATTGGCAACATTTGAAGTCTTGTTCAGATTTTGCTGGAAATAAAGATTGATGTTCCAGGTTTCTCCTAAAAATAATTTTAAAGTGGTAGTAGCATTAAACAACTGATTATAAGTTTTTGCGGTCGATGCGGTATTGTGATCTGTATCTGATGAATAGGATAAACCTCCGTTGATTTCCATCCATTCTTTAGGATTAAATATAAAATTAGTTTCCCAAAGTTGCGAAAGAGATTTTCGGAGTGCTAATTCAGAATTCAGAAAATAGGGATTATCAGATTGTTTAAATGTTCCGTTGAATTGGAGGTTTAATTTTGAGAATATTTTAGTGAAATTAAAATTAAGCAGATTTAATTTCTTCCCGTCAATATTCGAGTAGGTATTGGTAGTGGTAAAGGTGTTTTTTTCAGGATCTATTTCAGAGTCGGTTATAACACCAATACCATTTTTAGTGGTTAGATAAGAATAGTTAATATATGCATTGAATTGTATTTTTTTGAAAAAATTACTGAAAATAAATGAGTAACTCAAGTTTTCTGAGTTCTTTAAATCTGGATTTCCAATGTTGATATTGTAAGGGGTTCTGTAATTCGGAATTGGATTGAGCGAAATTAACGTTGGCTGAGTGAAAAATTGTCTTATGGTAGCTTCTATATTTCCAATTTTTGAGGTGTATTTAATTTTGAAAGATGTTTCAGGTAATAAATCATAACGGCTAATAGAAGTTTTGCTTAATCCAACTTCGCCATCAAGCCATTTGCTTGTCAGTCCAAATATTGGAGAAAATGTAATGCCATTTTTCAGACTGTATTCTGTCTGAAAGGAAACGGGTACAGAATAGGCTGCATCATTTTGAAAGAAACTTAATGTTGAATTAAAATTTACTGTTTCGTTTTCCTTTACAAAAGATTTGTTTTCATTTAAATTTAGGTTTGATGTGAAGCCAAGTCTGGTTATAAATTTTAATTGTTTGTTGTAATTCCAATTTAGGGAATTGTTTAGGGCACTGGAAAAATTTGTGGTTTTTAAATTTTGCAGTTGATGAAGTATACTGTCTGCAGTGACTGTGTTTAGTGTGTCTTTGTAAATAGCCGTACGGGAATTAACATTAGAATTGCTGTTGTTGTATGAACTCATTAAGTTAGATGAAAGAGCAAGTTTTTTTGTAAAGTTTCGGGTGTACTGACTGTATAGACTATATTTTAAGTTTTTTAAGTTTGTTTTAGAATTAGTATCTTCAAGGTTATTTATAATTCCGGATTGTAAATTCTGACCTAACTGAGTTGATTCATTTTTATCTGCATCAATTCTCAGGTTTCCCATAAGAGTTTGCTTTTCACCCAAAAAATTGAAAGTGGTAAAAGAGTTTAGATTGTGATTTTTGCTGTCAGATTCTTGCATTGTTTTTTTTCGCAAAGTACCTTGTTCGTAGTAGGTTTCTCCAATAGTTTGTCTTGAATGTTTATCCAGAGTCTGGGCATAGTTTAATTCTGTAAACAGTTTAAGTTTTTTGATTTTAAGGCTTTTTCCTAGACCAGTATTCAGCTTTTTAAGCTGTCCGTTTGAGAAATCGGGAGAATTATAATTATTTCTAATTTCAAAGTTTTGTTCTGAAATTGAACCTGGGATGGGGGTGTACCTGATTCCTAATGGCTCTTGTTGATAATTCAATTTAGCTGAAAATTGATTTGTCTGGTCTATAGATTTCAACTTTCCCATAAACCGGCTTCTTGACTGAGAGCCTTGCTCGGTAGTAAAATCATACGTTTTTCCGGCAGATTTGTCGGGTTTGGTTACAATGTTAAGTACTTTTGTAGAATTCTCTGTTTTTGTTTTTTTTGCATTAAAACCAGATTCGTCCATATCGATGATCTGAATGCGTTCTATAATATCGGCAGGCAATTCTTTTATGGCTTCTTTAACTGAACCGGAAAAATATTCGGTTCCATTAAAAAGCGCTTTTGCTACAATTTGGTTGTTGTAAAACAGGCTTCCGTCGGGATCGATTCGTACACCTTCCATTCGCTTTAATAAATCTTCAAGACGGGCATAATCACGAACAATATAATCTTTTGCCCAAAATTCTGTTGTGTCGCCTTTTATAGTTGGACCTTTTAATCTTTTGATAGTTACGGTTTCTAATTGTTCTTCCTGAATTCCTAGTCGAATAGATGGAATATTGATTACTGTTTTAGTGTCGTTATTAAAATATTTTCGATTAAAAGAATGATGCCCTAAAGCTTTTATGCTTAATAGAAAGTCGGCTGATTTTACTTTTGGAAAACCATAAAAGCCGTAAGTGTTTGTGATGGCTTTCAAAGTATCTTTAGCTGAAATCAATCGGACTTCTGCGCCGGCTACGGGTTTGTTTAAAGAATCACGTATTATACCTGTAACATTACGAAGTGCCACAGGAGCAGTTTGACCAATTGCTTTTGTGTTGAAAGAAAATAAGCTTAAAAAAAATAAGAAATAAAATAGATGAAATTGTTTTGTGTTGAAAACAGAACGAAAATCGATTATCACGGGTATTTTATATAAATGATTGCACAAAGACTAATTGACAAAAGGAACCGATTTTAGATCTATTGTTTCAAAAAACGATGAGGCTATTAATCTATCCAAGGATTCCTGACTGTAAGGATATTGACTATTAATAGTACTTTTACGCATTTGCAATAAAAGTGTGGGATTTATTCTGAAGCTTGTTCCCCGCAATGCAATGCCAAAATTAATCGTTTCGTCTGTTTTATATTTTTGAAGATGTTCTAGTGGTATTTGAATCTCGGCACTAAAAATATTTGGATCTGGAGGTGTGGCCTTTGTGTCTAAAACATCTCCGTTTACTACAAGATATTTAATGTCGGTAATGTTCCATTCTAATAAAATACCAGTTTCATTATTTGTTGTTAGTTGCTGATGGGAATTTGGAGTTAAGTTTTTTACAGTAAAATAATCGTGATTGTATCTCTGGTTCTGATTAGTAACAGGATCTTTAAAGCTATTGGCAAAAAGGATTTGTAGAGAAGTAGTATCTTTTTGTTTTTGAGAAAAGTATAACTGAACGCCACCACCTAAAAATTTGGACGAATTGTCTTTTTTTAAAATAGCGAAATACAAGAATTGATTGTCTTTTTTGAAGGCGTAGTAAAGCTTATTTTCTTTGTCAAATTGCATGTTTTTGTAATCACCCCATTCAGTTAGATTGGCATCAATGATTATTTGAGCTTTTAAAGAAATGGAGAATAGTAGAAAAACAATAAGCTGTAGAATGATAAAATACTGAAACTGTTTCATTTTTTATTGCGATTTATATTGGTTTTGGTTTTATAAAATGCGTAAAATGTATTCTGGATTTAATCTGCGTTTTAGATGAAAAGTTAGATTTCAGTAATTACATCATTAGTTAGTGTCAAAAAATGTTTTGTTCCCCTAGTCAAAATGTAATTTTTTTACTGTTATTTTTTTTAATACTACTTTTAGATTTTAAAAAAGTAACATTTATTATGATCTGCATTTGTATAGAAAAGAGGAGTAAGACTAAATTATTAATACATTCGTAAGTGAAAAAAAAACAAAAATGGGTGATTGGAACACGTTGCATTTTTTTGATGATAAGGCGTTTTACGGAAAAGTTGTTCCTGATTTATTAGGAAAAGGCGAGTTGTTGAAAAAACACTTTGAGTCTAAACTAGGAAATAGTATTTTATGGAGCAACAATAATAGTGATGAAAGAATTGAAGCTATTTTGAAGTTTTGTCATTCTTTTGACAAAGATTTTAAAATACATAAAGACTTGTATGCTATCGTAGCCAGAAAGAAAAAGCCAGGAGAACAATATTTAGATGCTTTACATGCAATGCACCATGATGCAGAAAAGTTTAAAAAACAAAATTATAAAGTGATTGATGACTTGACGGAAATTTTGCCCTTATTGGTCTTTTCTGAATGTGCGGGGTTTAATCCACATTTGATTTTGGGGCGAAGGATTTTTACTGGACGCGTTAATGCAAAACCAAAATCGGTTGCGGAGGAAATTATTATAAGAATTACTAATCAGGAACATGGAAGTGTTTATCCGTATAATTCCGGAATAATAAATTGGATTACAAATGAGGATTTAAGGCTTTTATGGATGGATAAAGATAGTTTGTTTCCAACGGATGCAGATTCTGAAGGTTATCTTCAGGAGTTTTTGACATTTATAGAAATTGCACTGGACAATAATTTGGGGGTTATTTCCGGAAGTAATATGAAAGAGTCTATATTAAAAATGATAGAGAATCCTGCTGTTGTTATTAAATTAAATCCGGAAGAATTAGGATTAACATGTGTTATTAATTATTAACGGCAGTTCTAAAATAAAAAAAGGTCAGATAAATAAATTACCTGACCTTTTATGTGACCCGACTGGGGCTCGAACCCAGGACCCCATCATTAAAAGTGATGTGCTCTACCGACTGAGCTATCGAGTCTTCATTTCTTCAATGAGGGTGCAAAGATAAGTACTTTATTTAGTTTTTCAAGTCTTTTTTGAAATGATTTTTTGAATAATTTCTAATGACTTATTTTACAGTAAAATAGACTCTTTGTTTTTTTAGTGACCATGGAGGGATTTGAACCCTCACGCCCTTACGAGCACCACCCCCTCAAGATGGCGAGTCTACCGTTTCTCCACATGGCCTTAAAAGAAAAAAGGTCGAGTAAAATAAATTACCCGACCTTTGTGACCCGACTGGGGCTCGAACCCAGGACCCCATCATTAAAAGTGATGTGCTCTACCGACTGAGCTATCGAGTCATTGCTTTCAAGAAATTTAATTTGTTTATCACAAAATTTGTGACCCGACTGGGGCTCGAACCCAGGACCCCATCATTAAAAGTGATGTGCTCTACCGACTGAGCTATCGAGTCATTTAATTTCTTGAATGCGGGTGCAAATATAAGGAGTTTATTTTGAAGTTTGCAAGCAATTTTATTATAAATTTGTCTTTTTTTTGGAAAAATTTCCAATTGCTTAGTTTATAAGGTTTTATTAGTATGAAGAAAATAGTATTGTTAGGTTACATGGGTTGCGGAAAGTCGACAATAGCCCAAAATTTGTCAAAAATCACAAATATTCCGTTCTTAGATTTGGATAAAATTATCGAAGAAAGAGCAAAAATGTCCATAAATGAGATTTTTGAGAAGCACGGAGAGATCTATTTTCGAAAATTAGAACATGAAATATTTGTCGAATTATTGCAATCTGACGAAAATAATATTATTGGATTGGGTGGAGGAACTCCATGTTATGCTAATAATCATGAATTGCTAAAAGGAGAAAAAGTTGATTCGATCTATTTAAAGGCATCAATTGATACTTTATATAATAGATTAGTATATAATAAGAGTAAACGTCCTTTAATCGCGAATATGAACGAAGAAGAAATGAGAGAATTTATCGCGAAACATTTATTCGACAGAAGTTTTTACTATAATCAGGCTAAACATAAAGTTGTAGTTGACGATAGATCTGTCGAAGAAACGGTTCAGGATATATTGCAAGTTTTAGCTTAAAGAAGCATAGTTCCCGTTTTCTGAGTCGAAAACAACCTGAACATGCTCTAATAATGAAGTTGAAAGAGAAATGCCCTTAAAGTCAGCCTTTACAGGGTATTTTTTATGGTTTCTGTCAACAAGCACTGCTGTTTTGAATTTTTTAAGCGGAACGTCTAAGAAATGACGAACAGCATATATTAATGTAGTTCCGGAATTTAATACATCATCCACAAGAACCAATCCTTTGTTGGAATATTCTTCCGGGCTTAATGAAGTTTGTATAACATCCTGCGGATTCTGTTTGTTTACTTTTACTTCGCAAATGGAAACTTTTAAGGTAGAAATACTACTTAAAGCAGAAGCTATTTTTTCTGCAAAAACATATCCGTTAGAAGCAATACCGGCAATAACGACTTCTTCTTCGTCAACAAAAGTTTCGTAGATTTGATAAGCGATACGTTTTATTTTATGTTCGACTTCCTGATTCGTTAAGATGATATTACTGCTCATAGTTTAATTTTTTTGCTAAAATACAAATTTTAAAATCCAATACTAAAAATCCAAATTCCAAATTTGGCTTTTAGTTCGTTCAATCTTGAGTTTGTATTTAGGGTTTGGGAAAATTGGAATTTGGAATAAAAAAAAAGGAATTTTAAATTTCGTCTTCATCCTCATTGAAGACTTCATCTCCGTAATCATCGATATCTCTACGATCTTTTTTAGTTGGTCTTCCCGTTCCGCTTTTTCGATAATGTTCTTTTGATAGCTTCAGAAGTTCTAAATGTGCGTAGGCTTCCGGTGGTGTTTCGTTTTTGCGATAAATATCCACCAGTTTTGCACCAACACGATTTTCGGGAATATCCAATACTGTTATTATTTGTGTAATCTGATCTTTTCTGAAGGTAATTCGGTCAGTAGGGAAAACTTCTTTGGACGGTTTTGCAACTTGTCCGTTTACAGTAATATGGTTCTTTTTACAGGCTTCAGTAACCATGTTTCTGGTTTTATAATAACGAACGCACCATAAGTATTTATCTACTCTCATAATTTTTCTAAAATCCAAGTTAAATTCTTTACAAAAATAAATCAATATTGTATCTTGCGCACCTAAAAAAATCATAATAATGAATAAATTTAAATATTATTTTGTTTTATTACTGGCAGGTCTGGCTATCATTTCTTGTAGTAAAAAAGGTGATGATGATATAGAGGTTACGCCTGTAAGAGATTATGCAGAACAGTATAAAGCAGATAATGATTCGATTGAGAAATATTTAAAGAATAATTACATTAAAAGTGTTTCGGCAGATTTTGATATAACATTTGAGAAAATTACAGATCCTGCTACACAAGTTTCTATTTGGGATCAGCAGACGTATCCTTTACAGCACAGAGATGTATATAACCGTGACGTTAATTATAAAGTCTATTATTTGATATTAAAAGAAGGTGCAGGCGAAGCTCCATGTAACTTTGATAATATTAATGTAGCTTATAAAGGAAATCTTCTTAATGGGACCGAGTTTGATAATTCTTATGGATTAGGACGTGATTTCAGTTTAGATGTTTATCAGGGTATTATTGATGGATGGGGAGAAATTATGCCGAAGTTTAAAACAGGAATTCGTAGTGTGTCCTCTACAGATGGAACAGTTAGTTATAGCGATTATGGGGCAGGAGTAATGTTTTTGCCTTCAGGATTGGGGTATTATGCAAATACTCAGTCGAATATACCGGCCTATTCTCCATTGGTTTTTAGTTTTAAATTGTTTGGATTAAGACGAGCTGATAGTGAATATACTTTTAATGGTTCGTCAAATGTTATAGTTGGTGATGGTGTGCCAACGTATCTGGAAGATGTAAACGGAGACGGTTATGTGTATGATCATAGAGATAAAGTGAGATTTCCTAATATGCCACCAGAATTAATTGATGATACCGATAAGGATGGAATTCCTGATTTTCTTGATTTTGATGATGATGGTGATGGTTATACTACACGATTTGAGATTACAAAACCAACAGATGCTCCGGTTACGGGAATTAGTAAATATTATCCATTTGACCCAATTCCGGACAATCCTGATACGCCAAATGTAGATGAAAGTGAAACATGGGGCATTCCGGCAGTTTTGCCAGATGGAACAATTGATTATACTACTCCGGGAAGATTAGGAAGATTAAGACTTCATGTAGATAAAGATCATCACGCTATTAAGTAATAAAAAATTGTGATATAAAATTAAAAACCTCGAAAAAGTTATTTTCGAGGTTTTTTTATGTGTAAATAAGAGATTTAATTTTATCCTTGTCTTTTGAAGTTGTTTGTTGTGTAAAGGGGAAAAAGAAAACCCTCGAAATTAATATTTCGAGGGTTTTTTATAAAGTAAGAAAATCTAAAAATTATTTTCTTTTAATAACTCTTTCTACAGCTTCAACAATTGCCTGATTGTTCAATTTGTATTTTTCCATTAATTGCTCCGGAGTTCCAGATTCACCAAAACTATCTTTTACAGCTACAAATTCTTGTGGAGCCGGATTGTTTAAAGCTAATACACCTGAAACACTTTCTCCAAGACCACCAAGGTAGTTGTGCTCTTCTGCAGTAACTACACATTTTGTTTTAGCAACCGATTTAAGAATAGCTTCTTCGTCAAGTGGTTTAATAGTGTGGATGTTGATTACTTCAGCAGAAATTCCTTTTGCTTCTAAAGCTTCAGCAGCAATAAGAGCTTCCCAAACTAAGTGTCCAGTTGCAATAATAGTAACGTCGGTTCCTTCGTTTAACATAACTGCTTTTCCAATTACGAAAGGTTCGTCAGCAGGAGTAAAGTTAGCCACAACCGGACGACCAAAACGTAAATAAGCAGGACCGTGGTGATCTGCTAATGCAATTGTCGCTGCTTTAGTCTGGTTGTAATCGCAAGTATTGATTACAGTCATCCCTGGTAACATTTTCATTAATCCAATGTCTTCTAAGATTTGGTGAGTTGCACCGTCTTCTCCTAAAGTTAAACCAGCGTGAGAAGCACAGATTTTAACATTTTTGTCAGAGTAAGCAACAGATTGACGAATTTGATCGTAAACTCTTCCTGTAGAGAAGTTAGCGAAAGTTCCTGTAAAAGGAATTTTTCCTCCAATTGTTAAACCAGCAGCGATTCCGATCATGTTAGCTTCAGCGATTCCGATTTGGAAAAAACGTTCTGGATGATTCTTTTTGAATTCATCAAATTTTAATGATCCAATTAAGTCAGCACATAATGCTACAACATTTTCATTTTTTTGACCTAGTTCAGTCATTCCCGCTCCAAAACCGGAACGAGTATCTTTACTTCCTGTATTTTCGTATTTTTTCATTTTATTTCTTTTGAGATGTTGGGTCTCTGGTAGTTTTAGTTTCTAAACTGAAAACTATATACTGAGACTGAACACTTTTTTAATAGTCTGCTAAAGTTGAAATGTTTTGAGCTAAAGCACTAGCTAATTGATCGTTGTTTGGTGCTTTACCGTGCCAAGCATGAGTGTGCATCATGAAATCTACACCGTTACCCATTTCTGTATGTAATAAGATGCAAACTGGTTTTCCTTTTCCTGTTCGTGATTTAGCATCTGTTAAACCAGCAAGAATAGCGTCAATATTATTTCCTTCTTCAATATCTAAAACATCCCAGCCAAAAGCTTCAAATTTTGCACGAAGACTTCCCATTGGAAGAACTTCGTCTGTTGTTCCGTCAATTTGTTTACCGTTAAGGTCAACAGTTGCAATAATGTTGTCTACTTTTTTAGCAGAAGCATACATAATAGCTTCCCAGTTTTGACCTTCCTGTAATTCTCCGTCTCCGTGTAAACTATAAACGATATGATTGTCTTTGTTTAATTTTTTAGCTTGCGCTGCTCCAAGAGCTACAGATAAACCTTGTCCTAATGAACCAGACGCAATACGAACTCCAGGTAAACCTTCATGAGTTGTTGGGTGTCCTTGTAAGCGAGAGTCTAATAATCTGAATGTCGCTAATTCTGATACCGGAAAATAACCGCTTCTTGCTAATACGCTATAGAATACTGGTGAGATATGTCCGTTGGAAAGAAAGAATAAATCTTCTCCAATTCCGTCCATATCAAAACCTTCTTTGCGGTCCATTATATTTTGATATAGTGTTACCAAAAATTCAGTACAACCTAATGAACCACCTGGGTGTCCAGAGTTTACAGCATGTACCATTCTAAGAATATCTCTTCTTACTTGGATCGTTAAATCGCTTAATTGTTGTGTGTTAGGCTTCATTTTATATGTAAAATTTTAAACTGAAGCAAAAGTAACGGATATTTTGTGGGGAGACAAATGATTTTCTGCTTTAGTTGGTTCCAATTGTTAAATTTTTTTGTTCTTTTTTCTGCTAAATTGGTAAAAATTCAAGAAATTGATAATACGAGATAAAATTTTGCCACAGATTAAACGGATTGTAATGATTTTAAAATCTATTAAATCTGTGTAATCTATGGCAATAAAAATGTAGAAATTGATGAGGTGCGAACTTTTTTAGCTCGTGTCGCTTTCGCTGTAATAATTGTTCTCTTCGTCTTCAGAACCAATATCTTCCTGTTGATCGTCTAATTCAGCGCCCGGTACATCTAAATCATTCCCCAGCTTATCACTGTTTTGTTTCCATTCGTGATTGTCATTGTTGACTATTCTTTCACCAGAAATGTCTTGTGGATCAATGTCTTCTAATCTTTCTTCTTGATTGTAAATATCTTCATTTGCCGGATAATCCATGTTTTCAAGATTTTTTTCAATTTGATCATCCTTGATTTGATCCAGTTTATCTTCTGAGTTTATCATGATTTCTAAAGTTTTTAGTTGAATACTAAAATTACAAAAGAAATAAATGAGTTTGTTATACTTTAATAATTAGATTGTTGCAGCTTTTACATTCTTTTTGTTGAGAAACCTTCTTGATAAATGTTGGCGTTAGGGATTACTTCACAATATTTTATTTTTTATTGGAGTTCAGTGAACTATGTTTGAAGCGATATCCTTTTGCGACACGAAAAACGTCTTAATTAGAGATTAAACGCAGTAAAGCAAAAGATATAGCGAATAGCCCGGCCTTTAGGAAACGCCCAAATAAATTTAATCTTATAAGTGAAAATCCAAATTCCAAAATATAGTGTCTTATAGCAAAAATGAAACATTAAGAAAACATTAGCTAATTTTCTAATTGACAAATTTTCCAATTGATAAAATTTCCCTGAAATTAACTTATCTTTGCCGACTGAAAAAAGAAACAAATGAAGTTCGATTTATTACAAAAAGATCCGCAGTCTAAAGCAAGAGCGGGGAGTATAACTACTGATCACGGCGTAATTGAAACGCCTATTTTTATGCCGGTTGGAACAGTTGCATCTGTAAAAGGGGTGCATCAACGTGAGCTTAAAGAAGAAATAAATCCGGATATTATTCTAGGAAATACCTATCATTTATATTTACGTCCGCAAACTGAAATTTTAGAAAAAGCGGGTGGATTGCATAAATTCATGAACTGGGATCGTAATATTTTGACCGATTCAGGAGGATATCAGGTGTATTCTCTTTCTTCAAACAGAAAAATTAAGGAAGAAGGAGTGAAGTTTAAATCTCATATTGATGGTTCTTACCACTTTTTTACTCCTGAAAACGTAATGGAAATCCAGCGTACTATTGGAGCCGATATTATTATGGCTTTTGATGAATGTACGCCTTACCCGTGTGATTACCGTTATGCACAGCGTTCTATGCATATGACGCACCGTTGGCTGGATCGTTGTATTAATCATTTAGAAAAAGTGCCTTATAAATACGGTTACGAACAAACGTTCTTTCCAATTGTTCAGGGAAGTACTTATAAAGATTTGCGTCGTCAGTCGGCTGAATATATTGCTAATGCTGGTCAGCAGGGAAATGCGATCGGTGGACTTTCTGTGGGAGAACCTGCAGAAGAAATGTATGCAATGACTGAAGTAGTTTGTGAAATTCTTCCTGAAGATAAACCTCGTTATTTAATGGGGGTTGGAACTCCTATAAATATTCTTGAAAATATTGCATTAGGAATTGATATGTTCGATTGCGTTATGCCAACACGTAATGCGAGAAATGGTATGCTGTTTACAGCAAATGGAACAATCAACATCAAAAATAAAAAGTGGGAAGCCGATTTTTCTCCAATTGATGAAATGGGACATACTTTTGTGGATACAGAATATACAAAAGCGTATTTACGCCACTTATTTGCTGCCAATGAATATTTAGGAAAACAGATTGCAACAATTCATAATCTTGGATTCTATATGTGGTTGGTTCGTGAAGCAAGAAAACATATCTTAGCCGGAGATTTCAGACCATGGAAAGAAATGATGGTGAAAAACATGAGCCAAAGACTTTAAAAAAAGTTTCAAGTTTTTTTAGTTCCAAGTTTCGGGTTGCCAATAAGAACCTGAAACTTGAAACGTGAAACCTGAAACTTTTAAATTTGAAACAAAAAATCTATGCTGACAATAATAGATAAATACATCTTAAAAAGATATCTGGGAACTTTCTCTGTGATGTTGCTTTTATTTGCACCAATCGGAATCGTAATTGATGTTTCTGAAAAAGTAAATAAAATGCTCGAAAACAAGATTCCGTTTATGGATATTGCGTTCTATTATTACAATTTTACAATCTATTTTATTAATTCCCTTTTTCCAATATTTCTTTTCCTTTCGGTTATTTGGTTTACTTCAAAATTGGCAAATAACACAGAAATTATTGCGATTTTAAGCTCGGGAATTTCTTTTACGCGATTTTTGCGACCATATATTATAGGCGCTACTATTGTTTCGGTTTTTGTTTTGTTAATGGGGTTTTTCATTGTTCCGGCAGCAAGTGAAGGTTATAACAATTTTAGATATACTTATTTAAAAGGAAATGGTAAGGAACTCATGCGGGGCGAGAATACCAATGTTTACCGACAAATTAACGATCACGATTTTATTTTTGTAAATAGTTTTAATGAAGAATCAAAAACCGCTTTTAATTTTACTTTAGAGCATTTTGAAAAAGAAAAACTTACTTATAAAATTACTGCAAGCCGTATAAAATGGGATCCGAAGAAAAAAATCTATATTTTATACGATTATACCAAAAGAACACTGGGAGATTTGAATGATGTAATTGAAAAATCTCCTGAGAAAAACGTAGCCTTTAAGTTTGAACTTGCCGATTTGACGCCTGTTGTTTATATCGCGGAAACGCTGACTTTGGGTAAATTGTATGATTTTATTGAAAAAGAAAGAAAAAGAGGTTCTGGAAATATAAATACCTATTTGGTTGTTCTTTATAAAAAATACAGCATACCGGTTTCAGCCTTTATTTTAACTATTATTGCTGTATCTGTTTCTTCAATGAAACGTAGAGGCGGTATGGGAATGAACCTTGCCATTGGAATTGCGATTGCCTTTTCATTTGTTTTCTTTGATAAAATTTTTGGTACACTTGCCGAAAAATCTACTTTCTCACCTTTATTAGCTGTTTGGTTCCCGAATATTGTTTTCGGAATTCTGGCAGTTTACCTATTACGTAATGCGAAACGATAATTTAAAAAGTTATTTAAATCTTCACTTAATTGTTTTTATCTGGGGTTTTACAGCCATTTTAGGCGCTTTAATAACTATTGATGCCAATAATCTGGTTTGGTTTAGAATGCTTATTGCCATGATTTTTTTAGGAGGTTTTATTGCTTATAAAAAACAATCTTTTCAGGTTCCCATAAAAGAATTTTTCAAACTGATTTTTGTTGGATTATTAATTGCATTACACTGGATTTTCTTTTTTAAAGCCATTCATGTTTCTAATGTATCTATAACGCTTTCCATTTTTTCATTAGGTGCTTTTTTTGCCTCTTTACTGGAACCATTGTTTTACGGGCGTAAAGTCTTGTGGTACGAAGTTCTTTTTGGTCTTGTAATTATTGCAGGCTTGGGGCTAATTCTTCAGGTGGAAATAAAATACCTCACAGGAGTGTATTATGCTTTGGCTGCAATCATTTTAGGAGTTTTGTTTACATTAATGAATGGAAAGCTGATTTCAGATCATGAGCCTTCAGTAATTACTTTTTATGAATTTGGAGCGGGAGTATTTTTTATCTCAGTTTATTTTTTATTTGAAGGAAAATTTACAGCAGATTTCTTTACAATGTCTTTGAATAACTGGATTTTACTACTAGTTTTGTCGTCTGTTTGCACTGCTTATGCGTTTACAGCGTCGGTAAAAGTAATGCAGAGACTAACGCCATATACAGTAATGTTAACTACTAATTTAGAGCCTGTTTACGGGATAGTTTTGGCTTATTTTATATTAGGCGGAAAAGAAAAAATGAGTGTTGAATTTTATATTGGAGCCGTTATAATTATCATAACAGTTATCCTGAATGGTGTTTTTAAGCACTATCAAAAGAAGAAAGAAAACTTGTAATAGTTTCCTTATTTTTAAAATGCATTTTTATACTTTAAATAACAATTAACTTCGCCAATGATATAATATTTTTATATTTGCGGTTCGATTTACAAACAAAATTCAAAAATCCATGGAATATTTAGATTTTGAGCTTCCAATTAAAGAACTTGAAGAACAGCTAGAAAAGTGCGTTATTATTGGAAAAGAATCTGACGTTGACGTGACCCCAACGTGCAAAGAAATTACCAAGAAATTAGAAGAAACGAAGAAAGATATATACAAAAACCTCACGGCTTGGCAGCGCGTACAATTGTCAAGGCACCCAAACAGACCTTATACTTTAGATTATATTAAAGCTATTTGTGGTGACACGTTTTTGGAACTTCATGGAGACAGAGGTTTTAAAGATGATAAAGCAATGGTTGGCGGCCTTGGAAAAATAAACGGACAGTCGTTTATGATTATCGGACAGCAAAAAGGTTTTAATACAAAAACACGTCAGTACCGAAATTTTGGTATGGCAAATCCAGAAGGATACCGTAAAGCTTTGCGTTTGATGAAAATGGCAGAGAAATTCGGAATCCCGGTTTTAACTTTAGTAGATACTCCGGGTGCATATCCTGGGCTTGAAGCTGAAGAAAGAGGGCAGGGAGAAGCTATTGCAAGAAATATTTTTGAAATGGTTCGTCTTCAGGTGCCAATCATTACCATTATTGTTGGCGAAGGTGCTTCAGGTGGAGCTTTGGGAATTGGTGTTGGAGACCGAGTTTATATGTTAGAAAACACTTGGTATTCTGTAATTTCTCCGGAATCCTGCTCTTCTATTTTATGGAAAAGCTGGGAATACAAAGAGCGTGCAGCTGAAGCTTTAAAATTGACTTCTTCTGACATGAAAAAACAAAAATTAGTAGATGATGTAATTCCAGAACCACTAGGCGGAGCGCACTATGACAGAGAAACTACTTTTAAAACAGTAGCAGAATACATCACTAAAGGATATAATGAATTGAAAGACTTATCAACAGCCGACTTAATTGCCCAAAGAATGGACAAATACAGTAATATGGGCGAGTATAAAGAGTAAATTCATAAAAAAGACTTAAAATCCGAAGCCTTACAGTTTCGGATTTTTTTTTGGTTATGAACAAATCAGAATTATTTATAAACAATTATTAGTTATAACTCGATAGCAGATTTTTTTTAAATTTTGCTACTTTCGCTATATGGAAAATTTCAAAAATTTAAACCCCGTTAAGGTCGACAAAACCACAATTATCAACTTAGAAAAAGGAAAGTTGCCACCGCAAGCTCTTGATTTGGAGGAGGCTGTGCTTGGCGCGATGATGATTGATAAAAAAGGGGTAGATGACGTAATTGATATTTTGCAGGCAGAAGCTTTTTACAAAGACGCGCACAAACATATTTTTGAAGCGATTTTACAACTTTTTACCGAAACGCAGCCAATTGATATTTTAACTGTTTCCACTCAGTTAAAGAAAAACGGAAAGTTGGATTTGGCAGGTGGAGATTTTTATTTGATTCAGCTTACGCAGAAAATTGCTTCTTCGGCGCACATCGAATTTCACTCGCGTATCATTCTTCAAAAATTTATTCAAAGAAGTTTGATTAGAATTTCTTCAGAAATTATTGAAGCATCTTATGATGAAAGTGCAGACGTTTTTGATTTATTGGATCAGGCGGAATCTAAATTATACGAAGTTACACAAGGAAATATCAAGCGTAGCTCCGAAACCGCACAGAGTTTAGTTTTACAAGCTAAAAAGAAAATTGAAGAGATTTCTAAAAAAGAAGGATTAAGTGGTGTAGAAACTGGTTTTCATAATCTGGATAAGTTAACATCAGGATGGCAGCCGAGTGATTTAATTATTATCGCGGCGAGACCAGCGATGGGAAAAACAGCATTCGTACTTTCAATGGCCAGAAATATCGCCATTCAATATGGACACGGGGTGGCTTTGTTCTCTCTGGAGATGGCATCTGTTCAGTTAATTACGAGGCTTATTTCTTCTGAAACAGGATTGTCGTCAGAAAAATTGCGTACAGGAAAATTGGAGCCGCATGAATGGACCATGTTGAGTACTAAAGTAAAAGATTTAGAGAAAGCACCTTTGTTTATTGATGATACTCCCTCACTTTCTATTTTCGATTTAAGAGCAAAATGTCGTCGTTTAGCGTCGCAGCATGGTATTAAAATTATCATTATTGATTATTTGCAGTTGATGACTGCAGGAGGAAATGCTAAAGGAGGAGGAAATCGTGAGCAGGAAATTTCTACAATTTCCCGAAACTTAAAAGCTTTGGCAAAAGAGCTTAACGTTCCGGTTATTGCACTTTCTCAGTTATCTCGTGCTGTTGAGACGCGTGGTTCCAGTAAGCGTCCTTTGCTTTCGGATCTTCGTGAATCTGGAGCGATTGAGCAGGATGCCGATATCGTTTCGTTTTTATACCGACCAGAATATTACAAAATTGAGGAATGGGATGATGAAGAGGCTTCCCCAACTGCTGGTCAGGCCGAAATTATGATCGCAAAACACCGTAATGGTGGTATTGAAAATATTCGTTTGAAATTTTTAGGACACTTAGGAAAGTTTGATAATCTTGATGAATTTTCGGGTAGCTATGATGATTTACCTTCAAAAATGAATCATGATGATAGTCCGTTTGTTACCAGTAATCTGCCTTCAGCCAATGAAGCCTTTGGAAGCAATTTGAACGATGACGACGATGATAGTGATGTTCCATTTTAATAAAATGTAAAAAGCCTTGTTTTTAAGGCTTTTTTTTATGTTTGGATGTTACTTTTCTAATTTAAATCAGTAGTTTAGCCAGACCATTAAGAAACTATTTATTTTTTTAAAATTTATTAACCAATAACTAATTAGAATTATGAATGAAGAAAAATTTCCTGGTCCTATCAGAGTCCCATTAGCTACTGCCAAAGAATGGGAGAAAAAGTACGACGATGATACTACAGTCGAAGACCGTGAGAAAAAAGTTAAATCTTATTTAATCCCAAGAGAGAGTTTAGAGCTGGTTTTAAAGCTCGGTACCGAAGCTGTTCGTGCCTATATTGGTATTAACGACGATAATGAAAAAACGTTACTTTTTGTTGGCGCTAAATATGATCCGGAAACAGGTAAGTATGTAGATGTTTACGGAACCTATGAAGGAGCTGAAAGTAAAGTAGAGGGTGGTGATGTTGTTTATGATGGTTCACGCCCTAGTCCTCCATATTAATTAAACGGGTTAAGAATGGATGATTTTTTAATATATTCAGGTTATTTGATTTTATTAATTAATCTAATATTATACTCATTTAGCTTTTTCCGAAAGGAAAAAGCTAATGTTTTTTTTGTTTGTTATCTGGCTTTTGCATTTTTAATGCAAATTTCGATGGAAACATTGTGGTATCTTAATATGAATAACTTGTTTTTGGTAAACATTTTTTTTATTGGCCAAATGATACTATTGGGATTGTTTTATTATTCCATTTCAAAAATCAATGTCCAGAAGAAATTTGTTAAAATCAGCCTTGTTTTAGCTTTGGCTGTATTAACAATACAGTTTGTAAATACTCCGAAAGAGTTCCTGAAATTTAATTTATTTGAAATTACATTGACATCTTTGCTGATTGTTGTCTTTGCTTTGATTCATTTCTATAATATGCTTACAGAAAATAAAACCTACTACTATGCAAGTATGGGGATTATTATTTATTTGCTTTCCAGTACGGTATTGTTTATTATAGGGAATCTTACGTCAACGTTGAATAGTGATGTAAAATATATAAGCTGGATGGTTAATGCATTTTTAAATGTAGTCTACTATCTTTTTATTTTATATGAATGGAAAGTCAGTTTTTCTCCAAAAAGAAGTTTACAAGTTTAGATTGTAATTGTGTTATATAAGTAAAAAGATATGAATACCTATTCCGTTCCTGATAAAGAGTTAGTTGCTATTATATTGTATATCTCTTTATTTTTTATAATTGTTGCTGTCGCATTAATTATATTCTTTTACTATTCAAGAAAAAAAATTATTCAGAAAGAATTGGAGAAAAAAGATTTGGTGCTTCAGTATCAAAAAGAGCAATTACATGCTATTATTATTACTCAGGAAGAAGAACGTAAAAGAATTGCGCAGGATCTTCATGATGATATTAGTTCAAAATTAAATATTGTTTCATTAAACAGTCATCTGCTTACAGCTCCAAATCTTACGGAAGCTGAAACTACAGAAATTACAGAAAATATAATTGCTTTAACTACTAAGGCATTAGACAATTCCAGAAAAATTGCTCATAATTTATTACCACCGGTTTTTGAAAAATTTGGACTAAACGCTGCAATTGAAGAATTATGCGAAGAATTTGAAAGTAGTAAATCTGTAAAAACTCACTACAAAAACGAGATTGATTTTGATGATAATGATATCGATCGGCATTTGCATGTTTTTAGAATTTTGCAGGAGCTAATGAATAATTCACTTCGTCACGGAAAAGCCACAGAAATTTGGATTGCTTTTACTTGTAAAGAAGGTATTAATATTTGTGACTATGAAGACAACGGAATTGGTTTTGACAGTAAAAGTGATAAAAATCAAAAAGGTTTGGGAATGAAAAATATTGACAGCCGTATATCATTTTTAGAAGGAACAGTAAAAATTACCTCAGAAATTAATAACGGAATCATTGTGAATTTTACTTTTTAAGATAATTTATTCATCTTAACAAGGTTTTTAGTCAATAAAATAAGGGAACTTAGTGTTTTATGAATCATATTTCGTAAATTCGGCAGACCAAATTAAACGACCAAAATCAAATAAGATGAATGCTGCTATAAAAATTGCCTTAGTCGATGATGAAATTTTGTTTCGGAAAGGAATTTCTTTTTTATTGCAGAGGGAAGAAAATATCGAAATTATTTTTGAAGCCTCAAACGGAGATGAACTTATTTCTCAGTTAGATAAAAACGAAATTAAACCAGACATCATTGTGATGGATTTAAAGATGCCGGTTTTAAATGGTGTCGAAGCCACAAAAATTATTCGAAAATCATATCCTGATATTAAGATAATTGCCCTGACAAGTTATGATACTAAATCATTTATAGCTAATATGATTCAGGTTGGAGCTGTGGCTTATTTGATCAAAAATACTACTCCTAAAGATTTAATTCTTACTATCAATGAGGTTGCTTCTAAAGGTTTCTACTATAATGAAAGTGTTTTAAAAACAATTCAGGAAACCATTGTTTCTCCCAAAAATACGAAAGGTGGGCTGGAGACTAATTTTCTTTCACCTCGTGAGGTCGAAATACTTCAATTAATCTGCCAGCAAAAGACAACTGCAGAAATTGCGGAACATCTTTTCTTAAGCCCGAGGACTATTGAAGGGCACAGGAATAATCTACTGCTTAAAACAGAATCGCGAAATATTGCTGGTTTAGTTGTGTATGCTATCCAAAATGATTTAGCCGTTTTAACAATCTAAATTGAAATTACGCCGTCAAAAACTGAATAGACAATACGTAATACAATATAATTGTTATCACTAAAACACATAAACCTATTTTTTGAATTATATTCATACCCTTTTCTTGATTATTACTATCATTAAACTTCATGGTTGTTTGTTTTTACATTGATTAGTTTGATGATCTGGGATAGCAAATGTAGATAGATTATTTTAGCGTACTATAGGGGTTTTTACCCTTTTTTATAAATATTGCAAATCAGGTATTTATACTTGTTTTTATATTTAACATTCCATTAGGCCATAAAAAATGGGCTTCATTCTTTTTTTTAAGTCTTCCTTTATATCTTTACTAAAATAATTTTCGGATGAATAAGAGTTTATTCTACATTTTTATACTATTAATTACTTTCAATGTTCGTGCATCGTTTATTTTACTTCCGATGGACGAATCTACTCAGCAAAATCATTTAAAAGCTTATGGTATAACCTATTGGTGTCTGAGCAGAGATTATAAAGCAAGCTGGCTTTTAAATTATCGCGGAGGATCTTTTTTGCTTCCTGATGCTGAAGAGATTAGAAAAGAATGTAAAATTAGAGGAGTGAGTTTTGAAGTTATTTCAGATACTGAAGAAGCTTCGATTTTAAATGAAATTTCTAGTCCTTCACAAAATATGGAGTCAGTTATTTTGGAAAAAGCACCAAAAATTGCAGTATATACTCCTAAAGGGAAACAGCCCTGGGATGATGCCGTGACGCTAGTATTAACATATGCTGAAATTCCTTTTACTCCAATTTACGATGAAGAAGTTTTAAGCGATCAGCTCTTAATGTATGACTGGCTTCATTTGCATCATGAGGATTTTACCGGGCAATATGGAAAATTTTATGCTGCTTATAAAAATACTCCCTGGTATATTGATCAAAAAAGAGATGCCGAAGCTTTGGCAGCTAAATTAGGATACGATAAAGTATCTACGGAAAAAGGTGCAGTTGCAAAAAAAATCAGAGATTTTGTTGTCGGTGGCGGATTTATGTTTGCCATGTGTTCTGCAACAGATAGTTTTGATATTGCACTAGCAGCTGATGGAGTTGATATTTGCGAAGCTATGTTTGACGGAGATCCAAGTGAATCCAATTATCAGTCCAAATTAAATTATAACAATTCTTTTGCCTTTAAAAATTTCACTTTAGAAAGAAAACCAGAAGTTTATGAGTTTTCGGATATTGATATGACTACAAAAAGAAGAATTGTTATGGAGAAAGATTATTTTACTCTAATGGAATTTTCTGCAAAATGGGATCCTATTCCAAGTATGCTTTGTCAGAATCATACGCAATTGGTAAAAGGTTTTATGGGACAAACGACTTCTTTTGATACTTCATTAATAAAATCAAATGTCTTGATTATGGGAACTTGTGAGTTAAATGGAGAATCAAGATACATACACGGAGAAAAAGGAAAAGGAATGTTTACCTTTTTTGGAGGACATGATCCTGAAGATTATCAACATCAGGTAGGAGATCCGCCTACGGTTTTGGATTTGCATCCAAATTCTCCGGGATACAGGTTAATCCTGAATAATGTTTTATTTCCCGCAGCAAGAAAAAAGAAGCTTAAAACTTAGTTTTTAGTTTAGAGAAAATTCAAACCATATCGGAATATGATCGGAAACTTTTCTTGCATTTAAAAGCGAATCAAAGTCTTCGTAAAACTTGATAACTCCTGAATTGATTGTTTTTACGTGAGAAGTATGATAAAATATATTGTCAAATTCTGATGCAAGACAAATGTTGTTCTTGCATTTTTGTTTAAGGGTTGTTTTCTGGTTTTTTAGAACCGAATTATAACCTGTTTTTTTGAGAGGATTGAAAACTGTATGTTTTTCAGGACAATTAAAATCACCTAAAAAGACTAAATTTAAATTTGGATATTCGCCTGGCAGAAATTTAAAGTATTTTATTTCTGTTTCAGGCTGTTTTTTTTTCGTTATAGCGTGAAAATTGACAAGCGTAATTGTTTTTTTATTGATTTCGAACGTTGCAAAATAAGGCTCTCTGTCAATTTCCAAACTGTATTTTTGTTCCAGCCAGGGTTTAGCTTTTAATTTGATTTTACTTGTTTTCCATAAAAAAGCATAACGTTCTGTTTTGTAACTGCTGCCGGTGGTTGGATCACTGATAGTATATTCCCATTTATTTCCTCTTTGGTTAAGGAATAAAGCCAGTTTAGCAACAGTTTGTGCGCCACCATACCCTGCAACCACTTCCTGAATGGCAATTATATCGTAGACAGAAATTTTTTTTGCAATATAATTTAATTCAGTATCCGATTTAGATTTTCCAAAATTTTGAAGATTCCACGATAAAACTTTGGTCTGAGCAAAAGATAAAAGTGTAAATAATAGTAGGACAGGGCTTAGAATGCTTTTCATGTAAAAAATAAATGAAATCCAAATATATAGGTAATTCCTATAATTTGAATAAACCTGTCTTAGAAATTATTAATGTTTTTTATATCTGTTTTTCAAAGCGGTTCCAATAATTATAATTTGTAAAACAAGCAGTGCAGGAATAAAAATTATTTTCCAGTCGATTTCCAGCCAGCCGGTTTTTTCAGATACATAAGCAAAGCTTATCGATAAAAATAGACAAAGAAACATGGTTTTCATGATGATTTTATTTTGAGTTGTATTAATTTTTTCAAAAAAAGTAATCGTTTTGTTTTTTGGTTTCATTTAGTAGGTTGGGGTTAGCAAATTTAAAATTACTAAAGCTTCAATTCTTACGTGATTTTGTAAAAAGTTTACATATTTTAAACTAATCCAAAATCTTTAGCAATCGCTATAAGATGTACATTATTATTTGCTTTAAAGTAGATTTTCAATTTGTTAATTCTTTTTTCAATACTGCTGGTTCCATTTGGAGTAATTGCCAAATCTTTAAATTCTTTTGAGATACTTTCTAGAATATATCCTTGTGAAAGAAGTTTTAGTATTGAGATATCATAAGACTCAATTTCAATCAAAGCTTTATCATTAAAACTAAATGATAAATCAGAAGAAACAATTTTTTCTTCGTTGTTGTAGGTGCTTACAATAGCATTTTTTAGTTCAGCGATACTGTTTCTTCCTTTAGAAACATAGGCGCTTATTCCCAGATCGTTAAAAAGAGATTTGATTCTGTAGCTTTTATCTTCAATAGAAAACACGATTTTCTTTAATGTAGGCTGAACTTTATTAGCAGCTTCAATTAACTCATCTCCGCTGTTTAATATTGCTTTTCTATGATCTGATTTAAAAGACAAATCGCTAATTAATAAATCATATGGCTCTTTTTCCAGTAAAGCTTTTTTTATTTTGAGTAAAGCTTCATCACAGTATTTTACATGATCAATTACAGGAACTTGCAAATCTTCCAGCACTTGAACAACTGCAATACTGATACTATCTAAATCTTCGGCAACTAAAACTTTCTTAAACATAATGTTATCTTATATAGGAAATGAGAAATTTATTTTAAACGCTTTTTCTAACGCTGTATCAAAATTAAGAGTTCCTTTTATTGTTTTAATACGGTTTTCCACATTTTGTAGTCTTTTTTCTAAAATATTATTTTCTGAATTGATTTCACTACTATTGTCAGTGTATTGAATTGCTATTTTTTTGCCTGTTTCTTTTACAATTATACTTACCAGACTTGAGCTATCAGATTTTTTCATGTTGAATAATAATTCTTGTAAAATTCTGTACAGTATTATTTTTTTGTTTTTGTCAATTGAATTCCAGGATATAGTATCAAAGCCATTTAATATGATATTTACATTTTCAGTTTTGTATTCTGAAATCATTTCTTTTAAAACAGTCAGGTATCTTTCATCTGTTGGGATTTTGCTGTTTTCTCTTGATATATTCCTGGTTTTAGAGTAAATAATATTCAAATTATTAAGAAGCATTTCCTTATTTTCTTTGTTTTCTAAATCATTATTCTGAACAAATAATAAAGTTTGAAATATATTTAAGTTAAGTTCATTATCCAGTTGATTTGATATTCTCATTTCGCTTTTAAAAATCGCATCATTTTTTTCCCGTTTACTTTTAGAAGTGATATGGTATATTAAAAAAAGTAATATGAATAAACTAAAAGAGATTACTACATAAGAGATATAACTTCTGTTTTTTTGTCTTTGAAGTTTTAGCTCGTTTTCGACCTTAAGATTTTTAAGTTCTAAGTTTTCGCCCTTATCCTTCTGTGAATTATATATAATATCTGCGAACTGATTTTTTGCTTTTTTTCTACTAACAGTAAGACTATCAAGCATTCTACTGTAAGCTTTGAAATGATTTTTAGAGTTTGCAGCATTGTCGGCCTCAATTAAATAGCCTAACATACTAATTTCGTAGGATTTAGAATTTGACTTTTTGGCATAATAATAAGCTTTCTCTATATTAATTTTTTTGAGCTCAGGATTATTATATTTTTTGTAATATTTATAAAAAGCATAATAACAGGTAATTAGTTCGTAGTCATCATTTAAAGTAAGAGCTACTTTTAGACTTTCATTAAAGCAATCAAAAGCTTCTTGCTTATGACCACCAAGATAGAGGTAGGAAAGCCCCAAATTATATAATTTAGCGGTACGTTGAAAAGCTGTATTTGAAGGAGTAATTTTGTCCTCGATATTCAGCCAGGCTATCGGTTCTAGTAGGTCTATAGCCTCCTGATATCTTCCTTGTTCCATGTAAATAAAGGCAATTTCAGATATTATACGTGATTTTCTAAATGTAGAGAAGGCCTTTTTTAATGCTTTTTTATGATAATATAGTGCTTTTTCATAGTCGAAAGTAGAATGATAATTATACGCCATAAATGTATAAGCATTAACAGCATACTTCACATTAGTTGTCTTGTCTAAGTATGGAAAAGCTTTTACGAGTGTAGTTTCAACTTCATTATAATCGCCATGTCTTTGTAAGATCTCTGCAATATAGTTTAGCGATTCCACATAATAGTCGGCATAATTCTCTTTTGGTTCACATAATAATCGAGTTTTATTAAAATAAAAATAAGCACTGTCACTTCTTTCATTGTCCCAAAAAGCATGTGCCTTTTTCAGTGTTTGTTTTATTTCTGGTAAGGGATCGCTTTTGCTATAACTTAAGGGTAGTTTTTTAGGAGCCGAAAATTTCAGAGAAAAATAAACAGCTAGAATTACTCCGCAAGTTAACAGGCAGAAAAAGATGATTTTTTTGTGGAAAAGGTTGCGTATTTTTTTTGACATTATACAGGGAATTTAATTTGTACTTTAAAACCTTCTCCTAAATCTGAATAAATTTCAATTCCGCCTTTAATAGAATAAATTCGATTCTCGATATTGTGTAAACCATTTTTTAAAACCATTTTATTTTTGTCAGTTCCTTTCCCATTATCAATATAATTTAGGATTATGAAATTGTCTAACTCCTTAAAAGTTATTGCGACAAGGCTTGCATCACTGTGTTTTTTCATGTTTACAAGCAATTCCTGTACTGAACGATAAACCACTGTTTTTTTGTCTTTATCAATTTCGCTCCAACAAATACAATCCAAGCCATTTATTAAAAGATTAATTTGAGGGGTATTAAAACTAGAAATCATCTCTTTGAAAGAAGTGCTAAAATTTTGAAAACTTGTTGCTAGATTATTATCCTTCGAAATATTTGTTGTTCGTGAATAAATATCTTCTAATCGTTTTAATAAATGATTCCTGTTTTCTTCTGAAGAAAGATTTCTGTTCTCTGCAAATGCAAGTACATGGTAAATATCATTAGCAAGTTCATCATGTAATTTCTTTGAAATTCTAGTTTCACTTTTGTAAGTAGCTTCGATTTTTTGACGATTTGCTCTTACTGTTAGAAAAAAATAAAGAAAGACAATTAGGCAAGACGCTACGATAATTATGATGTAAAAAGCAATATTTCTGCTTTCTTGTTTGGCTAATTGAAGCTCGTGTTTAATTTTTTGAGCGCTTAATTTTAAATTTTCCTCTTTTTCATTTTTAGAGTCATATTTGATTTTTGCAAGCTGATTTTTAGCTTTTTGCCTTTCCATATAAATGCTGTCTGATATATTTATATAAATAAGCGCATTTTTTTTAGATTCAATGTGCGAGCTATTATTTTCTATAATGAATTGTAAAGCAAGTAAGCTATCATCGGTGTTTCCGGATAAAGTATAATTTTTATAGCTTAATTTTGCATACTTCATTGCTAGATCAGCATTTTGATTTTGATAATATTCACAAAGATTGTAGTACGTTTTGCCTAAACCATTAGTGTCATTTTGCTGTGACTTTATTTTTATGCTCTTCTCAAAAAACGACAAAGCTTTAGGAGAATTAAGTTTGAAATAGCAGTAGCCTATATAATCCAGTATTTTAGAATAATTTTGGGGATTTTGCTGAACAAGTTTTTCATTGCTTAATGAATGGAAAATAGAAAGCGCTTTGCTAAATTCTTGCTGTTTTAGATAAATAACTGCAATATTATTTTTTGCCTCAAGTTTGTTAATCTTATCAGTCTGAAGGGTAAATGCTTTAGAATAATAATACATAGCAGTTGGATAATCATATGTGTAAAAATGATTTCTTCCTAAAACACTATAGATGTTCCATACATAATTAGGTTCTTTTATTTTATTTAAGTAAGGGATTGTTTCTGCAGCTGTCTTATTGCTTCCAATAAAATCTTGATAAGCTTGTTGAATTTCGGCCATGTAATACATACAATAAATGTAACTTTTTACATCTTCATTAGGATTGCATTTTGTTCTCGCTTTATTGTAAAAATAAAATGCGCTATCTAACTTTTTATTCTTGTAGAATAAATCAGCTGAATGTATTATCTTTTCTATTTTGACCTTATCATTTGTAATTTTCGCCGTATTTTTTTTTGTGTTTTGACAGGCAAAAAAAACTATAAAAATTAGAATTATATATAGTGAAAATGGTATTCTTTTTGGTATCATGCGCCAAAAATATATATTTCTGAAAATCCTGAAAGAGTATAAATACGGTATTTTAAAATATTTTCATTGTGCGTTTTTTTGGGTTCTGATTTTTAATTAAATACAAAAAGCCCTTTATTCATAAGGGCTTTTGAGCAGTAATAGCTTGTAAATATTCTCTTTATAAATTATGATGCGCGCATTCCGGTAGTAATAGCTAATCTGTTCCAGGAGTTAATTGTAATGATTGCTAAAAGTATTTCGGCAAGGTATTTTTCATCAAATAATTGAGCTGCATTTTCATAAACTTCATCAGAAACATGATTACCAATTAAAGTTACTTGTTCTGTTAAAGCTAAGATTGCTTTTTCTTCTTCAGTATAAACATCAGCTTCACGCCAAGCGCTTGTTAAGTAAATTCTTTGTTCAGAAATGCCATGTTTTCTTGCATCAGCAGTATGCATGTTGATACAAAATGCACAGCCGTTAATTTGCGAAGCACGGATTTTAATTAATTCTTTGTGAACGGGAGTTAATGAAGTTGTAGAAATATATTTTTCTAAATTCATTAAAGCTTGATACGCTTCAGGGGCAACATTCGGGATAACAATTCTTGATTTCATTTTTATATGTTTTAAAAGTTCATTACAAAGGTCAGTAATCAATACTCTTAAAAACTTGAACTACTTCAAGAAAAACATTTTACACTTTTCCGGCTCTTATTTTACTCATAAATTCAGCAGAGAAATCTAAATAGGAGGCAAGCATATATTGAGGAACGCGCTGAACAAAGTCAGGTTGTTGGTTTTTAAAATGATTGTATCGTTCTTCAGCCGACATGGTAAACAAAAACTTAATTCGCATTTGAGCCGCGCCAAATGCCTTCTGAGCAACGATACGAAAGTATTTTTCAAGATTTGGAATTTGAATCAGTATAGACTCTAAAACAGATTTTTCAATTGCAATTACTTCTGTTGTTTCAACAGCCTGAATGTAAAAATGTGAAGGAGTATGATTATGATAACTTAGATAATCAGTAATCCACCAATTTTCGACACCAAATTGAAGAGTTTGTTCTGTTCCTTTTGGGTTAATAATATATTGACGCATGCAGCCTTTTACAACAAAATACATTGTATTGCAGATTTGTCCTTCCTGCAAAACATGATCTTTTCTTTTGATTTGTGAAATGCTTAAACAGGATTCTAATAAATCAATTTCTGAAGGTCCAAGATGAATAAATTTTTGAATATGGTTGAGAATTGCGTCGTGCATTTGAAATTTTTTGTTGCCGTAAATTTACTTTTTTTAATTTAAATATAAATCTAAAGAGATTTACAGATAGTTATAAAAACAAAAAACCATCCCGTTTAGACGGGATGGTTTTTTTATAATAAGTAAGTAATCTTAAATTGAGTTTATAAAACGTTTTACTTTACTTTATTAAGAATAGCTTTGAAAGCTTCTGGGTGGTTCATAGCTAAATCTGCAAGAACTTTACGGTTCAATTCGATTCCGTTAGCTTTAACTTTCCCCATGAATTGAGAATAAGACATTCCTTCTAATCTAGCTCCAGCGTTGATACGTTGAATCCATAATGAACGGAAATTTCTTTTGTTTTGTTTTCTATCGCGGTAAGCGTAGCTCATCGCTTTCTCTACTGCATTCTTAGCAACTGTCCAAACGTTTTTACGTCTTCCAAAGAAACCTTTGGCTTGCTTCATTATTTTTTTTCTTCTTGCTCTTTTAGCAACTGAATTTACCGATCTTGGCATAATTTTAATGTGTTTTTGTAGCAGGCGTCCTGAATTGAATCAAAGGAACTTAAAGCCATACTCCAAGGTTATATAAATATTTTTTTAACCTAAAGAATTCTTTATGTTGTATATTGTATTAAGGTATATTGTAACAATGTCAAGGACAATTTTACATTATACATTTTACATTTTACAATAATTAGATAATTCTTAATTGTTGTTTAATGCTTTTCATATCTGTTGAGTGAACTAGCGCTGAGTGAGTCAAAGCTAATTTACGTTTTTTAGATTTTTTAGTCAAGATGTGACTTTTAAAAGCATGCTTTCTTTTAATCTTTCCAGAGCCAGTAACTTTAAAACGTTTCTTAGCGCTAGATTTTGTTTTCATTTTAGGCATTTTTCCTAGTGTTTTAATTTATTCTTACTTACTTATTTTATTGTTTCAAGTTTAAGGTTTCAAGTTCTTACTGAATACTCAAAACTGTAAACTGAATACTATTTCTTTTTCTTAGGAGCAATGAACATAATCATTCTCTTTCCTTCCAAAACAGGCATAGCTTCAACTTTACCGTGTTCTTCCAAATCCTGAGCAAGACGTAATAATAGAATTTGACCTTGATCTTTGTAAATAATAGAACGACCTTTAAAGAATACGAAAGCTTTTAATTTAGCTCCTTCTTTTAAGAATTTTTCAGCGTTCTTTCTTTTAAACTCATAATCATGCTCATCAGTCTGAGGACCAAATCTAATTTCTTTAACAACAACTTGAGAAGATTTAGCTTTTAATGCTTTGTCTCTTTTCTTTTGTTCGTAAACAAATTTCTTGTAATCCATTATTTTACAAACCGGCGGCTCGGCGTTTGGCGAAATCTCAACTAAATCCAATTCAAATTGGTCAGCTAAACGTAACGCGTCTGCGATTTTAAAAACGCCAGGCTCAATATTTTCACCTACAAGACGTACTTCCGGAACACGAATAAGATTGTTTATTCTGTGTGCATCTTTTTTTTCTACTCGAGGTTGAAAACCTCTGTTGCTTCTTATTGCTATGACTTTCTAATTTAAGTTAAACTGTAAATACTTTTAATGTCTTTTTTATTTCTTCATCTACAATCGAAGCAAATTCTTCGATAGAAACGGTAATATTACCTTTTCCTTCTTGTCCGTGACGACGAATAGAGATTGTACCATTTTTCTCTTCTTCCTCACCAACAATCAGCATAAATGGAATTTTTTGCATTTCTGCATCTCTAATTTTCTTGCCAATTGTTTCGTTTCGATTGTCAATTAGGGCGCGAATTTCGTGATTTTCTAGCAAATCTAAAACTTTTTTAGCATAATTTTCGTATTTCTCGCTCAAAGACAAGATAATAGCCTGTTCAGGCATTAGCCAAAGTGGGAAATTTCCTGCTGTATGCTCTAGTAAAATTGCTATAAAACGTTCCATAGATCCAAAAGGTGCTCTGTGGATCATTACAGGGCGATGTAATTCATTATCAGCGCCTTTGTAAGTCAGTTCAAAACGCTCAGGTAAGTTGTAATCTACCTGAATTGTTCCTAATTGCCATTGTCTTCCTAGTGCATCTTTTACCATGAAATCGAGTTTTGGTCCGTAAAATGCTGCTTCACCATATTCTACAACAGTATTAAGACCTTTGTCTTTTGCTGCATTGATGATAGCATTTTCGGCTTTTTCCCAATTTTCATCAGTACCAATATATTTATCTCTGTTTTCTTGATCTCTCAAAGAAATCTGAGCAGTAAAGTTTTCAAAACCTAACGAACCAAATACATATAATACAAGGTCAATTACTTTTTTGAACTCTTCATCCAGTTGTTCCGGAGTACAGAAAATATGAGCGTCATCCTGAGTAAACCCTCTAACGCGAGTTAAACCATGTAATTCTCCAGACTGTTCATATCTGTACACAGTACCAAATTCAGCATAACGCTTAGGTAAATCTTTGTATGACCATGGTCTTACATTATAGATCTCACAGTGGTGAGGGCAGTTCATTGGTTTCAATAAAAACTCTTCGCCTTCTGCTGGAGTATGTATTGGTTGGAAGCTGTCAGCACCATATTTTGCATAATGACCAGAAGTAACATAAAGTTCTTTCTGACCAATATGTGGGCTAACTACTTGCTCGTATCCGGCTTTCTTTTGAGCTCTCTTTAAGAATTGCTCTAGACGGTCTCTTAATGCAGCCCCTTTAGGTAGCCATAAAGGTAAACCCTGACCAACTTTCTGAGAAAAAGCGAACAATTCAAGTTCTTTTCCGAGTTTACGGTGATCACGACGTTTTGCTTCTTCAAGAAGTTCAAGATACTCAGTTAAATCTTTTTGTTTCGGGAAAGAAGTTCCGTAAACACGAGTTAACTGTTTGTTTTTCTCATCACCTCTCCAGTAAGCACCGGCAACACTCATGATTTTTACAGCTTTAATGATTCCGGTATTCGGAATATGGCCTCCACGGCATAAATCAGTAAAAGTGGCGTGATCGCAAAAAGTAATAGTTCCGTCTTCAAGGTTAGAAATCAATTCTGTTTTGTAAACGTTGTCTTTGTACATTTCTAATGCTTCGGCTTTACTTACCGGACGCATTTTAAAATCATATTTTCCTCTTGAGATTTCAAGAATACGGTCTTCGATCTTTTTAAAATCAGCCTCAGAAATCTTTTGGTCTTCAAAATCCACATCATAATAGAAACCATTTGCAATTGCAGGTCCAAGAGTTAATTTAATTCCTGGGTACAATTCCTCAAGAGCCTGAGCCATTACGTGCGAAGTCGAGTGCCAGAAAGCTTTTTTGCCTTCAGCATCATTCCAAGTATATAAAATAAGATTACCGTCGGTCGTTAATGGAGTCTCGGTTTCAATAGTTGTACCATTAAAAGATGCAGAAATAACATTTCTTGCAAAACCTTCGCTAATGTTTTTAGCGACCTCCATTGGTGTTACGCCCGAAGCGAACTCTCTAATTGACCCATCGGGTAAAGTAATCTTGATCATTGTTTATAATTTTGTGATGCAAATATAAGTGATTACTAAAATACATACAATATATATATGTATAAGATTGCTTTAATATATAAGATACTTATTGTGTGGCTTAGAAATGAAGTGGATTTCATTCCTACAAGCCGCCAGATTTTCAAAACCTGTCGGTTTTGTTTATTATATATATAATGGTGTAATTCCAATTTTCGGTAGAGACGCACCGCAGTGCGTCTAATGCGTATAAAGGACATGAAAGACAGATGAGATTTAAGAGATTGTAAATTGGAATTTGGAATTTGGAATTTGGAGTTTGGAGTTTGGAGTTTCAGGATTTGGGATTTAAATTTTGAGGAGCAATTTCCCGCTATCCGCTGCAATCTTTTTATGGTGAACCCCACCACAAAAAGGATTTCCGCTTCTATCGGGGCTATGGGATAGGTTTTCAGAAGAAATTCCGAGCAAAGAAGTGTGTTTTGGGAAGGAATAAGGAAGCAGAAAGGAAAAAACTCAGCGTCTCAGCGTCTTTTCGAGATTAAAAACAGCGTAAAAGAAAGCTTTGTGTCTTGGTGCCTTCGCGGCAAAACAGACCAAAGAACGGCAAAACAAGGAAAAACCCCACAGGAGAAGAAAAAACTTCAAGATGTAAACAAGCCGTTACCAGCAAGTTAAGAAAAAGGGCAAAAAAAAATTGAAAAAACATCAAGAAAAAGCTTGCGAAAGCGGAAAAAGGTGCTACTTTTGCACCCGCAACAGCGAAAACGTTCACAGAAATACTGACAGGAAACAAGGATCAAAAGAGAAGAGATTTTCAAAAAAAAGATTCGGAAAAGCTTGTGAGATTTGAAAAATGCTTTTACATTTGCACCCCGCAAATACGGGAAGTTCATTGAGGGATTGGGAGGAAAGGTTGAAAAACTGAGACGAAAAAAAAGTTTCAATTTTTTTTAAATTTTTCTTGCAGGAAACAAAAAGAATTTCTAGTTTTGCACCCGCTTTGAGAAACAAGCGAAGGAAACAAAATTACGTTCGTAGACATATTGAATTGACAGCCGTCTCGTCACAAGACGAGACAAAATAGAATAAGAGTAATAGAATCGAGAGATTCGAGACAAACCGACTGGAATAAGGCATCGACTATATAATATTAAAATATACGATGAAGAGTTTGATCCTGGCTCAGGATGAACGCTAGCGGCAGGCTTAACACATGCAAGTCGAGGGGTATATTTCTTCGGAGATAGAGACCGGCGCACGGGTGCGTAACGCGTATGCAATCTGCCTTTCACAGAGGGATAGCCCAGAGAAATTTGGATTAATACCTCATGGTATTATAGAGTGGCATCACTTTATAATTAAAGTCACAACGGTGAAAGATGAGCATGCGTCCCATTAGCTAGTTGGTAAGGTAACGGCTTACCAAGGCAACGATGGGTAGGGGTCCTGAGAGGGAGATCCCCCACACTGGTACTGAGACACGGACCAGACTCCTACGGGAGGCAGCAGTGAGGAATATTGGTCAATGGGCGCAAGCCTGAACCAGCCATGCCGCGTGCAGGATGACGGTCCTATGGATTGTAAACTGCTTTTGTACGAGAAGAAACACTCCTTCGTGAAGGAGCTTGACGGTATCGTAAGAATAAGGATCGGCTAACTCCGTGCCAGCAGCCGCGGTAATACGGAGGATCCAAGCGTTATCCGGAATCATTGGGTTTAAAGGGTCCGTAGGCGGTCCTGTAAGTCAGTGGTGAAAGCCCATCGCTCAACGATGGAACGGCCATTGATACTGCAGGACTTGAATTACCAGGAAGTAACTAGAATATGTAGTGTAGCGGTGAAATGCTTAGAGATTACATGGAATACCAATTGCGAAGGCAGGTTACTACTGGTTGATTGACGCTGATGGACGAAAGCGTGGGTAGCGAACAGGATTAGATACCCTGGTAGTCCACGCCGTAAACGATGGATACTAGCTGTTGGGGGCAACTTCAGTGGCTAAGCGAAAGTGATAAGTATCCCACCTGGGGAGTACGAACGCAAGTTTGAAACTCAAAGGAATTGACGGGGGCCCGCACAAGCGGTGGAGCATGTGGTTTAATTCGATGATACGCGAGGAACCTTACCAAGGCTTAAATGCAGACTGACCGATTTGGAAACAGATCTTTCGCAAGACAGTTTACAAGGTGCTGCATGGTTGTCGTCAGCTCGTGCCGTGAGGTGTCAGGTTAAGTCCTATAACGAGCGCAACCCCTGTTGTTAGTTGCCAGCGAGTAGTGTCGGGAACTCTAACAAGACTGCCAGTGCAAACTGTGAGGAAGGTGGGGATGACGTCAAATCATCACGGCCCTTACGCCTTGGGCTACACACGTGCTACAATGGCCGGTACAGAGAGCAGCCACCTCGCGAGGGGGAGCGAATCTATAAAGCCGGTCACAGTTCGGATCGGAGTCTGCAACTCGACTCCGTGAAGCTGGAATCGCTAGTAATCGGATATCAGCCATGATCCGGTGAATACGTTCCCGGGCCTTGTACACACCGCCCGTCAAGCCATGGAAGCTGGGGGTGCCTGAAGTCGGTGACCGCAAGGAGCTGCCTAGGGTAAAACTGGTAACTAGGGCTAAGTCGTAACAAGGTAGCCGTACCGGAAGGTGCGGCTGGAACACCTCCTTTCTAGAGCCCATTTTGTTAGCCTCAGGGCACGAATGGGAAACAAGATGCCACTCTACAGGTTTGGAATTTTAGATTGTATTACTCTTGCTGTTGATTTAAAAAATGATAAACAATTAAGTAAAACAGAGTCTCGTAGCTCAGCTGGTTAGAGTACTACACTGATAATGTAGGGGTCGGCAGTTCGAGTCTGCCCGGGACTACTATTTGACTTAATTAAAAGGAAATTTTAGGGGTTGAGACCTTATGAGCAATAATTCATAACTCATAACTAATAACTCATCACTAAAGAAATGGGGGATTAGCTCAGCTGGCTAGAGCGCCTGCCTTGCACGCAGGAGGTCAACGGTTCGACTCCGTTATTCTCCACTGATTTGCTCCAAGGAGTAGATAAAAGTTCATTGACATATTGAGATAAGAAAATAATAAGAAAGTAGAAAGCGTTTTTGTTATAAGTAACAAAAACAAAAAAAAAACGGTCTTGTTTTAAGTAACAAGATTGGTACAATAAGCAAAATAAGGGCGTATGGGGAATGCCTAGGCTCTCAGAGGCGAAGAAGGACGTGATAAGCTGCGAAAAGCTGCGGGGACGAGCACACATCGATCGATCCGCAGATATCCGAATGGGGCAACCCACTATGTTGAAGACATAGTACACCGATAGGTGGGCAAACCCGCTGAACTGAAACATCTAAGTAGGCGGAGGAGAAGAAAACAAAAGTGATTCCGTAAGTAGTGGCGAGCGAACGCGGATTAGCCCAAACCAATTATGTTACGGCATAGTTGGGGTTGTAGGACCACGACATTTTATGCATGCAGAACCGGAACCGGCTGGAAAGTCGGGCCACAGAGGGTGATAGCCCCGTATGGGTAATAAATGTAATGAATAGTGGTATCCTGAGTAGGGCGGGGCACGTGAAACCCTGTCTGAATTTGGCGGGACCATCCGCTAAGGCTAAATACTCCTGAGAGACCGATAGTGAACCAGTACCGTGAGGGAAAGGTGAAAAGAACCGTGAATAACGGAGTGAAATAGATCCTGAAACCATACGCCTACAAGCGGTCGGAGCCCTTAAGTGGGGTGACGGCGTGCCTTTTGCATAATGAGCCTACGAGTTAACGTTGCTGGCAAGGATAAGTGTTTAAGACATGGATCCGTAGCGAAAGCGAGTCTGAATAGGGCGCTTTAGTCAGTAGTGTTAGACGCGAAACCGTGTGATCTACCCATGGGCAGGTTGAAGCTGTGGTAACACACAGTGGAGGACCGAACCGGTTGACGTTGAAAAGTCTTCGGATGACCTGTGGGTAGGGGTGAAAGGCCAATCAAACTCGGAAATAGCTCGTACTCCCCGAAATGCATTTAGGTGCAGCGTTATTTTAGTTATATAGAGGTAGAGCTACTGATTGGATGCGGGGGCTTCACCGCCTACCAATTCCTGACAAACTCCGAATGCTATATAATGATTGATAACAGTGAGGGCTTGGGTGCTAAGGTCCAAGTCCGAGAGGGAAAGAACCCAGACCATCAGCTAAGGTCCCCAAATATATGTTAAGTTGAAAGAACGAGGTTTGTCTGCCCAGACAGCTAGGATGTTGGCTTGGAAGCAGCCATTCATTTAAAGAGTGCGTAACAGCTCACTAGTCGAGCGGACGAGCATGGATAATAATCGGGCATAAACATATTACCGAAGCTATGGATTTGCAAGCAATTGTAAGTGGTAGGGGAGCATTCCAGCAGGGTTGAAGGTGTATCGTAAGGTATTCTGGACCGGCTGGAAAAGAAAATGTAGGCATAAGTAACGATAATGCGGGCGAGAAACCCGCACACCGAAAAACTAAGGTTTCCACAGCTATGCTAATCAGCTGTGGGTTAGTCTGGTCCTAAGGCGAACCCGAAAGGGACAGTCGATGGCCAACGGGTTAATATTCCCGTACTACTTATTGCTGTGATGGGGTGACGGAGTGATGAAAGCGCCGCGAACTGACGGAATAGTTCGTTGAAGTACCTAGCTATAGGTCCTGTAGTGAAATGCGCAGGAACTGGTGAAATACGATAGTACTCGGAGTCTTCGGACAAAGAGATAGTGCGCCTAAGGGCTTCCAAGAAAAACCTCTAAACTTCAGGCAATAAGTACCAGTACCGTAAACCGACACAGGTAGTTGAGGAGAGAATCCTAAGGTGCTCGAGAGATTCATGGCTAAGGAATTAGGCAAAATAGACCTGTAACTTCGGGAGAAAGGTCGCCCTGAGCAATCAGGGCCGCAGTGAAGAGGTCCAGGCGACTGTTTATCAAAAACACAGGGCTCTGCAAAATCGTAAGATGAAGTATAGGGCCTGACACCTGCCCGGTGCTGGAAGGTTAAGAGGAGATGTTATCTTCGGAGAAGCATTGAATTGAAGCCCCAGTAAACGGCGGCCGTAACTATAACGGTCCTAAGGTAGCGAAATTCCTTGTCGGGTAAGTTCCGACCTGCACGAATGGTGTAACGATCTGGACACTGTCTCAGCCATGAGCTCGGTGAAATTGTAGTAACGGTGAAGATGCCGTTTACCCGCAGTGGGACGAAAAGACCCTGTGCACCTTTACTATAGCTTAGTATTGACCTTGGATAAATGATGTGTAGGATAGGTTGGAGACTGTGAAGCGGCGTCGCCAGGCGTTGTGGAGTCATTGTTGAAATACAACCCTTTGTTTATCTGAGGCCTAACCCCGCGTTGCGGGGGACATTGCTTGGTGGGTAGTTTGACTGGGGTGGTCGCCTCCAAAAGAGTAACGGAGGCTTCTAAAGGTTCCCTCAGTACGCTTGGTAACCGTGCGTAGAGTGCAATGGCATAAGGGAGCTTGACTGAGAGACATACAGGTCGATCAGGTACGAAAGTAGAGCATAGTGATCCGGTGGTTCCGCATGGAAGGGCCATCGCTCAAAGGATAAAAGGTACGCCGGGGATAACAGGCTGATCTCCCCCAAGAGCTCATATCGACGGGGGGGTTTGGCACCTCGATGTCGGCTCGTCACATCCTGGGGCTGGAGAAGGTCCCAAGGGTTGGGCTGTTCGCCCATTAAAGTGGCACGCGAGCTGGGTTCAGAACGTCGTGAGACAGTTCGGTCTCTATCTACTGCGGGCGTTAGAAATTTGAGTGGATCTGATTCTAGTACGAGAGGACCGAATTGGACTAACCTCTAGTGTATCTGTTGTCCCGCCAGGGGCACCGCAGAGTAGCTACGTTGGGAAGGGATAAGCGCTGAAAGCATATAAGCGCGAAACCCACCACAAGATGAGATTTCTTTTAAGGATCGTGGAAGATGACCACGTTGATAGGCTATAGATGTAAAGGCAGTAATGTCATAGTCGAGTAGTACTAATAATCCGTAAGCTTATGTACGAACTTTTCCCTCTCTGGTCCCAGACCAGGGAGGGAGGAAACTTTCTTAAACTTAATAAAACTTATTTGTTTCTTTATCTCAGTATGTTAAAATATTGTCCGCACCGCGGAAGGTTAAAGGTTATATGTTATGAGTCAAGCGTTTAAAACGAGAAACTATAAACAACAAACCAATAACCAATAACCTTAAGGTGGTTATTGCGGCGGGGCTCACCTCTTCCCATCCCGAACAGAGAAGTTAAGCCCGCCTGCGCAGATGGTACTGCAGTTTTGTGGGAGAGTATGTCGTCGCCTTTCTTTTAAGAATCCTCATCATGTTTTTGATGAGGATTTTTTGTTTTGCAGCACTTTTGGTTTTTTATAAAGAAGCCTAAAATCGTTCTTAAAGTACGATTGCGTTAGGGATGGGAGCGGCATCCTTTTGCTTTTTTCTTTAAAAAGCAAAAGATACAGCGGACAGCCCGACCCGGAGGGAAACGCCATAAATGTTTACCTTAAAGTTTCTTTTATTCAGTTTCTGTTAAATTATAGTCAATTGTCTGTCTTAGGTATTAATACTTTAGAATTTTAGAATCTGAATGAGTATTTTTGTGTTTAAATTATTGATTAAACATGAAGAAAAGTATTTTACTGTTTGCACTTTTTGTTATTACAAATTTGAGTGCACAACAACGTCCCAAATTAGTTGTAGGTATAGTTGTAGATCAAATGAAAATGGAATATTTATATCGTTTTTCAGATGATTTTTCCCCAAATGGTTTTAAGAAGTTAATGAATAATGGATTTGTATTCCAAAATATGCATTACAATTATATGCCAACTTATACTGCACCGGGGCATGCTTCTATATATACTGGTACAACTCCTGCTACTCACGGAATTGTGGGTAATGAGTGGTTCAGCAGATCGTTAGGTAAAGAAATGTATTGTACGGATGACGCTGGTGTGAAGACAGTAGGTGACGGAACAGCAGAGGAAGGGGCAATGTCTCCTAAAAATCTTCAAAGTACTACGATTACAGATGAAGTTCGTATGGCAACTAACTTTAATGGAAAAGTAATCGGAATGAGTTTAAAAGATCGTGGTGCAATTTTACCAGCAGGACATTTTGCTAATTGGGCTTTTTGGTACAGTAAAACGGGATCGTTTATTTCGAGTACTTTTTATGGTGAAAAATTACCAGAATGGGTAAATGAATTTAATAATGAAAAAAACTATCTTAAATATATAAATAAAGGCTGGGATTTGTATAAACCAGCTTCGGTTTATAATGAAAGTCTTCCGGATAATAATCCTTATGAAGGTAAATTGTACGGAAGTGCTGCTCCGGTTTTTCCGTATGATTTAAAATCGATGTACGAGAAGAATGATGCCGGTGTAATTCGTGCAACTCCTTTTGGTAATGATCTTTTGGCAGAATTTGCTAAAAGAGCTATTGAAAAGGAAGAATTAGGTAAGGACAATATCACTGACTTTTTAACAGTTAGTTTTTCTTCAACGGATTATGTTGGTCATTTACTTGGTCCAAGATCTATGGAATTGCAGGATACTTATTTAAGATTAGATGAAACTATAGCTGACTTTTTAGCATATTTAGATAAAACAGTTGGTAAAGGAAATTATTTATTATTCTTAACAGCTGATCATGCTGGAGCAGAAAATGTAATTTACTTAAAAGATCGTAAATATAATGTAGATAATTATCCTTCTAAAGAGGTTAAGAAAAGTTTACAGGATTTTTCAGTTAAGACTTTTGGAGTAGATTTAATTCAAAATTACTCGAATTTCAATCTTTTCTTTAATAAACAAATTATTAAAGATAAAGGCTTAGAATTAGCGCAAGTTAAAAAAGCTTTCAAAGATTTTTTAATTTCTCAACCTCAAGTTAAAAGAGTTTATACAGAGGAAGAGATTTTGGCTAATGCAGGAAATGATTATGCTTTAAATTTTGTAGCTAAAGGATATGATGTTACGCAAAATGGTGATTTAGTAATTGTGGATAGACCTGGGGATATTGAATATACCGCTACAGGAACATCTCATGGCACAATTTGGAGTTATGATACTCATGTTCCAGCAATCTTTTATGGTTGGGGAATTAAGAAAGGTGAGTCTTATGATAAAAAAGGAATTACAGAAATTGCTCCAACAATTGCTCAGAAAATAAAAGTTACTTTTCCTAACGGAACTGAAGCAAAAGTAATGCAGGAAGTTTTAGATACGAAAAAGTAATGTTTTAAATATATTTTATAAACCTGTTCTTTTAAGAACAGGTTTTTTTATATCCAAAAAAAGGCTTTCCTTAACTGAAAAGCCTTTTAGTAGTGATTTATAAGCACTTATTTTAGTAGTAGCACTATGCGTTTGCTAATGCTATTTCTTCGTTAAATGGAAGATTCCAAGCTTCAGCAACTCCTTTGTAAAGGATTTTTCCGTTAGCAACGTTTAATCCTTTTTTCAATTCTTCATTTTCAGCACATGCTTTCTCCCATCCTTTGTTTGCCAATTGTACAGCATAAGGTAAAGTTGCATTTGTTAAAGCTAATGTAGAAGTGTAAGGAACAGCTCCCGGCATATTAGCTACACAGTAATGAACGATATCATCAATAATGAAAGTTGGGTTTTCGTGAGTTGTTGGAGTACAAGTTTCGATACATCCTCCCTGATCAACAGCTACGTCAACAACTACAGTTCCCGGGCGCATTAATTTAAGCATATCACGAGTAATTAAGTGAGGTGCTTTTGCTCCTGGAATTAAAACCGCTCCAACAATTAGGTCAGCATCTTTAATTGCTCTTGTAATATTATAATGGTTAGACATTTCTGTATTTACGTTTGCAGGCATAATATCATCTAATTGACGTAAACGTGGCAAACTTAAATCCATGATAGTAACCTGAGCTCCTAAACCTGCAGCCATTTTTGCAGCCTGAGTACCTACGATTCCTCCACCTAAAACTAATACTTTAGCTGGCGGAACACCTGGAACACCACCTAAAAGAATTCCTCTTCCTTTTAATGGTTTTTCAAGGTATTTTGCTCCTTGCTGAATTGCCATACGACCTGCAACTTCAGACATTGGAACTAATAAAGGTAAACTTCTGTCTGTTTTTTCAACAGTTTCATAAGCTAAACAAACAGCTCCTTTTTCTAGCATTGCATGAGTTAATTCTTCAGAAGATGCAAAGTGGAAGTATGTAAATAATAATTGATCTTTTTTGATTAGTGGATATTCAGAAGCAATTGGTTCTTTTACTTTAATAATCATTTCTGCAATTGCATAAACATCTTCAATAGTTGGTAAAACTACTGCACCAGCTTCAGCATATTCTTCATCAGCAAAACCGCTTCCTAAACCAGCAGTTGCTTGAACATAAACTGTATGTCCATGTTTTTTCATTTCTGATACACCTGCAGGAGTTAAAGCAACTCTGTTCTCATTATTTTTTATTTCTTTTGGAACACCTATTATCATTTTGTTATATTTTTTGTTTTGTTGAAATTGTTTTTACAAATCTACAGATAGAGAAGAAATTATGGTTTAATGCTTGATAAATAAGAAAATATTATTTTATTTTTTACTTTTACAGAAAAATATTCTTTTTGAGTTCCTAAAATATTCTTCAAAAAGAAAAAATGACTGAATCTAACTGTTTTAAATAAAACGTTTTCGTTATGGCTTTAGATGAAATTGACAAAAAAATCCTACGTCTTTTACAGGAAGATGCGCACTACACTTTAAAAGATATTGCAAACAAAATAAACTTGTCTTTGACTCCTGTTCATGATCGAGTAAAACGTCTTGAAAAAGATGGAATTATAGAGAGATATGTTACCCTTCTGGATAAGAAAAAACTAGGAAATAATCTTACTGTTTATTGTCAGGTTACTTTAACAAAACAGACTTACGATACGTCTGAAGGTTTTAATCAGTCGATTTTGAATCTGCCAGAGGTTGTGGAGTGTAATTATGTTTCGGGAAACTTTGATTATATGCTGAAAATTATAATTCCTGATATGGAAAGCTATCATCATTTTCATCAAAAAAAATTATCCGTTTTGCCGGAGGTTTCTTTAATTAATACTGTTTTTGTAATTTCTGAAGTAAAAAGTACTACTGTTTTACCAATTTAAAATCATAAAAAACCACCAAGTAGTCTTGATGGTTTTCAGATAAAGTTAGTTTAGTTGAATTAATAATAAGTATAACGTCTTACTTTGGCAATATATTTTGCAAGACGAATTACCTGATGACTATAACCGAATTCGTTGTCATACCATATATAAAGTACAATGTTTTTTCCGTCTTTTGAAACAATTGTAGCATTACTGTCATAAATTGCAGGAGCAGAAGTTCCTATAATGTCAGATGAAACTAATTCATTGTTTAAAGAATATTTGATTTGCTCTACCAGTTCTCCTTCCAGAGCATATTTCTTCATAATTTTATTAATTCCGGCAATTGATGTTGCTTTTTTTACTTCTAAGTTTAAAACAACTAATGACCCGTTTGGAACTGGAACTCGAATAGCATTTGAAGTTAATTTTCCTTCTAATGAAGGTAATGCTTTTGCTACTGCACTTCCCGCACCTGTTTCTGTAATGACCATATTTAAAGCTGCAGCTCTTCCACGGCGGTACTTTTTATGCATATTATCAACCAAGTTCTGATCATTTGTATAAGAATGAATGGTTTCTAAATGTCCTTTTGTAACTCCAAGTGTATCTTCAATTACTTTTAAAACGGGTGTAATCGCATTTGTAGTACAGGATGCAGCTGAAAAAATATCAATTTCGTCAGGATTGTACTCGTTTTGATTTACTCCATAAACAATATTTGGAACTCCTTTTCCCGGAGCTGTCAATAAAACTTTTTCTACTCCGTTAGATTTTAAATGTCTTTTTAAAGCTTCTTCTGTTGTATAAGCTCCTGTATTGTCAATTAATAAAGCATCGTTAATTTCGTATTGGGTATAATCTATTTCTTCAGGTGCATTTGCGGTTATAATATGAACTGTAGTTCCGTTGATTATTAAGGCATTATTTTTAGAATCAGCAATTACAGATCCATGAAAATCACCATGAATAGAATCATAACGTAAAAGAGAAGCTCTTTTCTCTAAACTTGATGCGTCATTTTTATCTCTTGTTACAATGGCTCTGAGTCGTAATTGATTTCCTTTTCCGGTTTTAGACATTAACTCTCTTGCCAGTAAACGTCCGATTCTTCCAAAACCGTATAGAATAACATCTTTTGGATGGATCTCTTTTGATGATTTTGCTTTTTTTAATTTATCGATAACAAAATACCTTGCATCAGGATATTTTTCATCTTCCAGACCATATTCGTATGTTAATTTCCCAAGATCTATTTTGGCAGGTGGCAAATCTAAAGAAGCAACGACTCTGGCAATTTCTACAGAGTCAAATATGGTGATTGGTTTACCAACAAATTCACCTGCGTATTGATGAAGGTTGATAATATCACTGACATTTTTATCCAGTAATTGATTTTTAAATAAAACCATTTCTATTGATTTGTCATACCACAAATCGCTTATGATTTTAATTAATTCGACACCAGCTCTTCTTCGGTCGACTTGTAAGGATACCTCTTTTTGGTACAAAGATTTATTGTTCATAATTATTAAATTGAAATAATAAAACGCTCACTTATTTTATAATTTGGCGCAAAAGTATCTATTTCAATCGATTTCGTAAACTATTTTAGCATTTATTTTTGAAAATGAAAAAGCCACCTTAATTTTCTTAAGATGGCTTTTTGTTTTGAGTTACAATCTCAATTTAATTTTTATGAGACAGGAAATTGGGATTAAATAATAATTCTGAAAATCTCTCCGTTTCTATTAATCATTTCGATTCGCACACTTTGTCCTTCATCTTTTTTACTTAAAAGTTTAGAAACAGTTTCAACATTTGTTGCTTTTACATTATCAATACTCAGAATAATATTTCCTTGTAATTCATTTTGATATTGCATCAAGTTTTCATTCGTAATGTTTTTGATTTTTACACCATAATCAATTCTGAATTTTTTCTTATCAGCGGCATCAATGTTTTCTAATTCAATTCCTTTAAATTCGGCGCTGTAAAACTCATTTTTACTTAAAGTTACCGGAACTGTTTTCGTTTTTCCGTCTTTAATGTAAGTCACTTTTACAACATCATTAGGACGTTTTGTATTGATGTAACCTGATAAATCTGCGTAGGTTGAAATATTCTGATCATCCAGTTTTATAATAATATCTCCTTTGCCTAAACCAGCTTTTTCTGCACCCGAATTTTTAGAAACTCTATTAATGTAAAAACCTTGTGTTTCAGTTACACCTAATTCTTTCGAAGCTGTAGCATTCAATTCGCCACCTTCAACACCTAAAATACCTCTTTGAACATTTCCGTACTCCATTATATCTTCAATAATTTTTCTGGCAATATTAGAAGGAACTGCAAAAGAATAACCTACATAGGAACCTGTCATAGAAGAAATCATAGTATTAATACCAATTAATTCTCCTCTAGCATTGACTAACGCTCCACCGCTATTTCCCGGATTTACCGCAGCATCGGTTTGTATAAATGACTGAATACCACTTTGATCTAAATTTCTGGCTTTCGCCGAAACAATTCCTGCAGTTACAGTCGACGTTAAGTTGTATGGATTACCAACTGCTAAAACCCATTCCCCAACTTTTACACTATCAGAATTAGCGAAAGCAGTGTAAGGAAGTTTTTCATCTGCATTTATTTTCAACAAAGCAATATCCATTTTAGAGTCGGTACCAATTAATTTTGCTTTGTATGATTTTTTGTTGTTTAAAGTAATTTCGATTTCTGTAGCGTCTTTAATTACGTGATTGTTCGTAACGATATAACCGTCTTCAGAAATAATAACGCCAGAACCGGTTCCTACTTGTTCTTGTTGTTGTTGTCCGCCGTAACCGTAGAAAAATTCAAGCATCGGGTTACTTACAGTTCTTCTGGAAACATTTTTAACGTGAACAACGGTATGGATTGTTTTGTCTGCGGCTTCGGTAAAATCGACTGTTTCAGCTCCTAAACCAACATTTTTTCCATAAGAGTTTGGGGCAAGAGTTACAACAGAATTTCCTTTTCCAAAAAAAGAATTGTTGCTTTCAAATAATAACTTGTAAGCACCAAGAGTAATAGCACCACTCAATAATGACACTATAAATAAGGCTGAAAATCTTTTCATATTAAAATATGTAATTAAGTTATTAGAATTTATGTTCATGTTTTATTTAACGTAAAATTACTTCAAAAAATTATTTGGGAAAACGGTTTAACGCTCTTTAACAATGATTAACATTTCCTTAATTAATAGTTTGTATTTTTGTATTTTAAAGTGCAGGAAAATGTAGCTGTAATTTTATAATTAATAATGGAATTTGTAATAAATTAAGAATATTGTTGTTTTTATGATTGTAGTATTTCGCAAATGTGATTGAATATTTATAATTATTAAAGAGTCATTTATGGCTAATTTATCAGGAATGAACAAATAAAATCAAATAATATAAATGATAACATTAAAAGGAGAATCGATTTATTTGCGGGCTCTTGAACCAGAAGATCTGGAGTTTATTTATGCAATCGAAAATGATCAGAAAATTTGGGAAGTAAGCAATACACAAACTCCGTATAGTCGTTTTTTAATTAAACAGTATTTAGAAAACGCACATCAGGATATTTATGAAGCAAAACAACTTCGTTTAGCTATCTGTCAGGATGAAGATTTTCCGGCTCTCGGATTGATTGATTTATTTGATTTTGATCCGCGAAATAACAGGGCAGGCATTGGTATTGTAATTCAGAAAGAAGAAAATAAAAGACAAAATATTGGTTCTGAGGCTTTAGAACTTTTAATAAAATACGCTTTTTACAATTTAAACCTTCATCAGCTGTATGCAAATATAGGAGTAGAAAATGTAGCAAGTATCGCACTTTTTACTAAATTTGGTTTTGAGAAAATCGGAATAAAAAAAGACTGGATTTTGCTTCATAATCAATATCAGGATGAAGCCATTTTTCAACTAATTAATAAATAAATTTAAATTTTAAGCTTTGAGTCTAAAAAAAATTATCACGATAAGTGCTGTAGCCATAATTTCAGTTTTATTGATTTATGGTTTTATTTTAATCAGTAAAATTTTTAGTTCTAATACTAAATTCGAGAAACAAGAATTGTACTTGTACGTGCCAACTGACGCTAGTTATGCTGATGTTAAAAAGATATTGACTCCTTATGTCAAAAACTTTGACGATTTTGAGCTAGTGGCCGAAAAAAGAGATTATCCACAAAATGTAAAATCGGGTCGTTTTCTTTTGAAGAAGGGCATGAATAATATTGACTTAGTAAGAGCAATGCGTTCTAATGTTCCTGTAAAATTGGTATTTAACAACCAGGAACGTTTAGAGAATTTTGCCGGAAGAATTGGTTCTGAAATAGAAGCAGACAGTTTATCTTTATTAAAAGCAATAAAAGATTCTACTTTTTTAGCATCAAACGGCTTTAATGAAGAAAATGTTTTTGCCATGTTTATTCCAAATACATATGAGATTTATTGGAATACCTCTGCGGAAAAGTTCCGTGATAAAATGATAAAAGAATATCACAACTTTTGGACAGATGAAAGAATAGCAAAAGCAAAAGCACAAGGATTAACTCCGGTTCAGGCTACGATATTAGCTTCAATTGTTCACAAAGAATCGGTTAAGAAAGACGAAAGACCTCGTATTGCCGGTGTTTACTTAAACCGTTTACGTTTAGAAATGCCTTTACAAGCAGATCCAACTGTGATTTATGCTCTGAAACTTCGAGACAATAATTTTGATCAGGTTATTAAAAGAGTTTTTTATAACGACTTGGTAATGAAATCTCCATATAATACTTATCTAAACAAAGGACTTCCACCAGGACCAATTGCGATGCCAGATATTACAGCTTTGGAAGCGGTTTTGAATCCGGAAAAGAACGATTACATCTATTTCTGTGCAAGTGTAGATCGTTTCGGATATCATGAATTTGCGGCAACATTGGCAGAGCATAATGTAAATGCAAAAAAATATTCTGACTGGATCGCTAGTCAGGGAGTGACCAGATAATTTTACTGATAAAAAAAATACAGAAACCGAAGCTCAGTTTGCTTCGGTTTTTTTGTTCCTTTTTTTGGTCAAAAAAAGAGCTTGATCTAAAATTTTATGAAATTACGATTTTGACTGTTTTTTAATTTAGCGTAATAATAAAATAACCATTTTTTAACGACGAAATTTATAAAATTCAAAAATGAGTTTTCAGGATTTGCATAAAAATAGATCAATATATTGTAATCTATTTCTTTCTTTTTAAGCTTTTTTGCTTAAAATTAGTATAAAATTCAATTTTTTTTGCCCTTAATTTTCGCTTTTTTGATGCGAAAAATCATTGTCAAAATCTTTTGGAATCCATTATTATAGTTGGGATTAAAGCGAATTCTGTTTTTGTGTCTAAAATGGTAAAGTACTGGTTTATAGCATATTTTGAAAATGTCTTATCTTTGCACCGTAGAAATTTCAAGAGGGTGACAGCGTTTTGAAGAAAAACAATTTATGATAAAGAAATGGTATTTTTATGCGAGTTTAGTCGTTATTATTACATTTTTAAGTTTGGGATTTATTCCCTCAAACCACGAAACCAAACCTTGGTTTTTAATTGAAAAAACAGATGGATCAGAATACATTTTTCCATCAAAAGAAAAAGGGGATTATCCAAAAATCACCAACGTCCCATTCACAGGAAATCGTCTAATAGGATTTAAAGAAGCAGTTGCTTTTAAAGAATCACAAGGGCAGTACAGACTAGTAAACACTCTTGGTTATATGGGTAAATATCAATTTGGTTCTAAAGCTTTAAGAGCAATTGGAATTAATGATAACAAAGCCTTTTTAAAAGATCCTGCTCTACAAGAAAAAGCTTTTCTTACTTTGTTAGCTAAAAACAAATGGATTTTACGCTACGAAATCAAAAAGTACGAAGGTAAAATTATCAATGGTATCGAAATTACCGAATCTGGAATTTTAGCTGCAGCGCATTTAGGCGGTGCGGGTTCTGTAAAGAATTTTTTCAGGAATAATGGAGGCAGACATTTTAGAGATGCGTTCGGAACTTCTTTGAAAAGCTATATGAGAGATTTTGCAGGTTATGATTTGTCTTTTATAGAAGCAGATAATAACGCAACAGTTAACGACTAAATGAAAAAATAAAATCCCTTTTTTAAAAAGGGATTTTATTTTTAATCTATTAAGGCTTCTAAGATTTTAATTGCAGCTTCGCTGATTTTAGTTCCCGGACCAAAAACGGCCGAAGCGCCTGCATCAAATAAGAATTGATAGTCCTGTGACGGAATAACTCCTCCAACAATTACCATTATATCTTCTCGTCCGTGTTTTTTTAATTCTTCTATAACCTGAGGAACTAATGTTTTATGGCCGGCAGCCAAAGATGAAACGCCTAAAATGTGCACGTCATTTTCAACAGCTTGTTTAGCTGCTTCTGCCGGAGTTTGGAATAATGGACCAATATCTACATCAAAACCTACATCGGCATAACCCGTAGCGACTACTTTTGCACCGCGATCGTGACCGTCTTGTCCCATTTTGGCAATCATAATTCTGGGACGTCTTCCTTCTTGTTTCGCAAAAACGTCTGCCAGTTGTTTTGCTTTTTCAAAATTCTCGTCATTTTTTATTGCTGCACTATACACACCGCTAAAAGATTTAATTTGCGCTTTGAAACGACCAAAAACAGTTTCCAATGCATTACTGATTTCGCCTAATGTTGCTCTGTTTCTAGCGGCTTCAATAGCATTTTCTAATAAATTGCCTTCTCCCGTTTGTGCACAAAGGATTAATTTTTCCAGTGAATGATTTACTTTTTCAGAATCTCGCGTTCGTTTTATTTCTTCCAGACGTTCTATCTGCTGTCTGCGAACTGATTGATTGTCTACGTCCAGAATATCTAAAGGATCTTCTTTTTCTAAACGGTATTTGTTTACGCCGACAATAATATCTTGCTCGCTGTCAATTCTTGCCTGTTTTCGTGCGGCAGCTTCTTCGATTCGAAGTTTTGGAATTCCAGCTTCAATTGCTTTAGTCATTCCGCCTAGTTCTTCAACTTCTTCGATTAGTCTCCAGGTTTTTTCAACTATTTCATTGGTTAAACTTTCAACATAATAACTTCCAGCCCAAGGATCAACGGTTTTAGTAATTTTAGTTTCTTCCTGAAGATAGATTTGTGTATTACGGGCAATTCTCGCTGAGAAATCTGTTGGAAGCGCAATAGCTTCGTCTAATGCATTGGTATGAAGAGATTGTGTTCCTCCAAAAACAGCAGCTGTAGCTTCAATACAAGTTCTGGCTACGTTATTAAAAGGATCTTGTTCGGTTAAACTCCATCCGCTGGTTTGGCAATGTGTTCTTAAAGCCAAAGATTTATCACTTTTCGGATTGAACTGCGTTAATAGTTTTGCCCAAATCATACGACCGGCTCTCATTTTGGCAATTTCCATAAAATGATTCATACCAATCGCCCAAAAGAAAGACAGGCGAGGAGCAAATTCATCAATGGTCATTCCCGTAGATAATCCCGTTCTAATGTATTCTAAACCATCAGCTAGAGTATAAGCTAACTCAATATCTGCCGTAGCTCCAGCTTCCTGCATATGATATCCGGAAATAGAAATCGAATTGAACTTTGGCATTTTCTTGCTTGTAAATTCAAAAATATCGGCGATTATTTTCATTGAAGGAGTTGGCGGATAGATATACGTATTCCTAACCATAAACTCCTTTAAAATATCGTTTTGAATTGTTCCAGCTAATTTTTCTGGACTAACACCTTGTTCTTCTGCGGCGACAATATAAAAAGCCATAATAGGTAAAACGGCTCCATTCATAGTCATCGATACAGACATTTCGTCAAGCGGAATCTGATCGAAAAGTATTTTCATATCTTCAACAGAATCTATAGCAACTCCAGCTTTTCCAACATCGCCAACTACTCTTTCGTGGTCAGAATCGTAACCGCGGTGTGTTGGTAAATCAAAAGCAATGGAAAGTCCTTTTTGTCCCGCTGCTAAATTTTTTCTGTAAAAAGCATTACTTTCTTCTGCAGTCGAAAATCCTGCATACTGACGGATAGTCCACGGACGTCTTACATACATTGTAGCATACGGTCCGCGTAAATTTGGTGCAAAACCAGCTCCGAAATCCAAAAAATCTAATTCTTCTATATCTTTTTCAGAATAGTTTTTTTTGATTTCGATTCCTTCGGCAGTGGTGAAGTTTTGAGTTATAGGTTCTGAGTTATGCGTCAGTTCGTTTAACTTCTCACTTTTAACTTCTAACTTTATATGTTTAAGGTCTTTTCTCAATTTAAATTTTGTTATTTAAAATAGGTTCAAATCGCTATTTCTTGATGTATGAAAAATAGATTTTATTACGACTGAATTTTCATAAATAGAATAATGTATAGCGTATGGAAAAGTTTTAAAGAATATAATTCTAATATTATCGTACTTTACTTGAAACAAAAAAGGATTGTTTTTAATTATAGCAATACTTTTTTTGAAAGAATCGTTAAATCTAATTGCTAATTTTGGATGGATGTTTTTACACCAAAATAGTGATTCTTTATAGTCTAGTTTAGCCTTTTCAAGAATAACTATTTTATAATTCATCTTCAATTTCTTTTAAAAAATCATCAATATCAGTAACATTTTTAGGATTCTTTAAATAGTTTTCAGTTCTTTCTCTGACCTGATCAATCTGCCACTGTGGTACTTGATATTCTTTATTCTGAACAGGTAAAATAATCACTTCTACTTGATCTGCTAGAAAATCTTCAGGTAATTTGATTGTAACAGAATGATTTTTAACCGATATGATTTGTCTAATTGCTTCCATAATTATTTTTTTTACTGCCTAAAGTTAAGTTTTATTCTTGTTCCAATCTTTCCTGCTCCATTTTCTCTGCCAATCTTTTCTCGATAATTGGTATAATTAATGTTTTTCTTGGTTTTATTTTTACGAAAGGAAACAATTCCAAATCATGCTTCATTCGGTCTTCTTTGTTTGGATATTTATTGGTTCCTAAAAGAATTTCTTTTTTAGAATCGAATAATTCTTGTTCTTTATTGGCGCTTTCCTGAATTTTCTTTTTGATTGTGCCGTCGTTTAAAAGTTTTAAGAAACCTCCATTGGCTTCAATATCTTTAAATAAAGTCAAGCTTTTTTCAGCTAATTGCATCGTTAAACTTTCGATATAATAACTTCCGTCAGCAGGATTGTTTACTTTATCAAAATAGCTTTCATGTTTTAAAATCAAAAGCTGATTTCTAGCGATGCGATCTCCAAATTCGTTGTCTTTATGGTATAAAGCATCGTAAGGAAGATTAGCAATAGCATCTGCACCGCCTAAAATTGCCGACATACATTCGGTTGTAGTTCGAAGCATGTTGACGTTATAATCGTAAATTGTTTTATTGCGTTTTGTTGGTGTAACCAAAAAATGACATTTAATATTGGAATTATACTCTCCAGCAATTAAATCAAATAACATTCTAAGCGCACGAAGTTTTGCAATTTCAAAGAAATAATTGCTTCCAACCGAAATTTGAAAAACAATTGGTTTTGTAAAATCTGAATAACGATTTAAATATTCGTTTGCATGCGCTAGACTGTAAGCTATTTGTTGCGTAATATTGGCACCAGAATTTTGATATAAACCTAAATCAACACTTAAGAGATTTAAGTTAGTTGTATTTTTAAAAAGTAAATCTAAAGTTTCAAAATTATTTTTTTCTGAAGTTGTAAACCAATTTCCTTCTCTTGCTAATTGTCCGATTGGATCAAAATTACAGTAAAAGAAGGCTTTTTTCTGGATTGAAATGGTATCTAATAATTTTACGAAATCGATTGAAATAAAGCTTAAATGAAAGTAAACCATTTTGTTTTCTAAAGGAAGATTTTCCAATAGTTTTTGAACATCAATTTTATCATTTTGAATGGTAAAACGTAGACTTTCTGCACCTCTTTCTAAGGTATTTAAAGCTCTTTCTATAGATTTATCAACATCAAAAACAAAGATATTCTGGCAGATTTTAAAATCAGCAGCTTTTGTATTTACAGTGGCAGCTTTCGAAAATTCGTCGCTGTGATAAAATGGTTTTACCTGAATGTCTTCGGGAGAATTCCAGATAACAGTCTGGTTGTAATCGGCTCCATCTAATTCAAACTGAATTTTTTGTTTCCATTGTTTGGATGAAATCGGATTAAAATCGTCGAATAGGTTAGTGGCCATTATAGTTTTTTTGATTATTCTTTTTCTTGAATTGTGTCTCCTTCAAATTGAATGATATAAATATCTTCGCTGTCTTTTTTCATGAAATACTTTTCGCGCGCGTATTTCTCAATTTGTTCCGGATTTTTTAATTGTTTGATCTGTTCCTGATCTTTTTTGATTTCCTCCTGATAATACTTTTTATTATCCTCAAGTTCATGTATTTGTTCATCCAGGAAACGATGATCAAAATAAGAGTAATTGTCTAGAAATAACATCCAAACGACAAAAAAGAGCAAGACCCAAACGTATTTGTTGCCCAGGTATTTGAACCATTTTTTGTCTTTGTATGGATTTTTGAATTTCATTTTAAACGAATATTTCTTTTGAATATGATTGGTCTTTTCTAGCCCCGATAGTAGTGGAAATCCTTTTGTGCCGGGGTTCGGCACAAAAGATTGAAACGAATAGCGGGAAATAGCTCCTAATTATTATGGTTTAAATTTACAATAAAAATTATGAAATTCGCTGATTAATTACAGCACGAACGACATCAATTGCTACGGTATTGTATTTGTCATTCGGAATAATGATATCTGCAAAAGCTTTAGATGGTTCGATAAATTGCTCGTGCATAGGCTTTAAGGTTGTTTGGTAACGGTTTAAAACTTCATCAATATCACGTCCGCGTTCTGAAATATCTCTTTTTAAACGACGAATTAATCTTTCATCAGAATCTGCGTGAACAAAAATTTTGATGTCGAACATATCACGTAATTCCGGATTGGTTAGAATTAAAATTCCTTCCACAATCATTACTTTTCTTGGATGAGTTGAAACCGTATCGTCTGTTCTGTTGTGCTGTACAAAAGAATAAACAGGTTGGTCAATAGTTTCTCCTGCCTTTAAAGCTTTAAGATGATTTACCAACAAATCAAAATCGATTGCACGAGGATGATCAAAATTGATTAATGCTCTTTCGTCAAAAGACAAGTTAGTTGTTTCTTTATAGTAAGAATCCTGAGAAATTACGCCAACTTCTGTATGTGGTAATTCATTCATGATTTGGTGTACTACTGTCGTTTTTCCACTTCCAGTTCCTCCTGCAATTCCAATAATGAGCATAAAATTTTTGTTTGATTATTTGTTACGCAAAAATAATAATTTAACTGAATTGCTAAACATATTGTTTATTTTAAACCATATAAGTAATGGAAGTAAATTTAAGCAATCAGATTTTTAAACATTTTTTTACTTCATTGAACTTATATCACTTATATGGTTAAAAAGCATAAAAAAATCCCGAAAGTAAACCTTCGGGATTTCGTGCAATCAGTATAGTTTTAAAAAAATATTCTGAATTTAGTAAGCACTTGTAATTATTTATTCTTTTTTGCTTTAATCATCATTTCAAGCTGATCCCAAAGTTCTTCCGGAATTGCTTCTAATAAATTGAATTGTCCAGCACCTTTCAGCCATTCTCCTCCATCAATGGTAATTACGTCTCCGTTGATGTAAGATGAAAAATCTGAAACTAGGTAAGCAGCCAAATTGGCTAATTCCTGATGGTCTCCAACTCTTTTTAATGGCACTTTTTTAGCCATATCGAATTTCTCTGAAAGATCTCCGGGCAATAATCTGTCCCAGGCTCCTTTTGTTGGGAATGGTCCCGGTGCAATCGCGTTAGAACGAATTCCATATTTTGCCCATTCTACCGCCAGACTTCTTGTCATGGCCAGAACTCCCGCTTTTGCCGTTGCACTAGGAACTACGTAAGCAGATCCAGTCCAGGCATAAGTTGTAACTATATTTAAAATCGTTGCCGAAGTTTGTTTGGTGTCGATCCAGTGTTTTCCAAAAGCAAGTGTACAGTTTTTAGAACCTTTCAATACGATATCAATAACAGTATCAAATGCATTTGCAGATAATCTTTCGGTTGGCGAAATAAAATTTCCTGCCGCATTGTTTAAAAGAACATCAACTTTGCCAAAAACTTTTAAAGTCTCCTGAAGCATATTTTCTACTTCTTCGTAATGACGAACATCACATTGTAGCGGCAAACATTTACCTCCAGTCTGACTTTCAAGTTCGGCAGCTGTGGTTTTTAACTTCTCCAAATCTCTGGAAGTTATCGCTACCTGAGCTCCTAATTCGAGAAAATATTTGGTCATAGCTTTGCCTAAACCGCTTCCGCCGCCTGTAACGACAATGACTTTGCCTTTTAAAGCATCATCACGCAACATTTTATCTGTATAGCTCATACTTTTTCTTTTTTTGCAATATTAGTTAAATAAAATAGGATGCACGCATAATAATGTTATAAAATTTCGATAAATTTTATATTTCGCATAATTTTTTTGCTGCTGACTCTAAAGTGAAGTCATCTTTAGCAAAGCAAAAACGGATTAATTTCTGGTCTTTATGATCGGAATAAAAAGTAGAAATCGGAATAGCGGCAACGCCATTATTGATAATCAGGTTTTTACAGAAAGTTACGTCGTCGTCTTCAGAAATATTGGCATAAGAAGCAACCTGAAAGTAAGTTCCTTCGCAGGGTTTTAATTCAAATCTACTGGTTTGAAGCAGTTTCTGGAAATAATCTCTTTTTTCCTGATAGAATTTTCCCAGCAGATTTACATCAACAACATCTAAATATTCATTAATAGCAAACTGTGAAATGCTGTTGACACTGAAAACTAAAAATTGGTGTACTTTCTTAATTTCTTTCATTAAATATTCAGGAGCAATGGTATAACCAATTTTCCAGCCTGTGATATGAAATGATTTTCCAAATGAGGAAACGGTTACACAACGGTCTAAAAGAAAACTTTTGATGTGTGCTGAAATATGTTTTTCTTCAAAAGTGATGTATTCGTAAACTTCATCAGACAAAACGATGATTTCTGGATATTTGCAAAGGATTTTTTCTAATTCGAGAAAATCAGCTTCCGTTAATATTTTTCCCGTTGGATTGTGCGGATTATTGATGATAATCATTCGGCTTTTCTCTGAACAAGCTTTTTCTATTCTTTCCCAATTTGGAGTATAATCATCATTTAATGCCACTCGAACAGGTTTTGCTTTGCAAAGTAAAACAGGAGATTCATAAGAATCATAACTTGGATCGAGAATAATTACTTCATCATTTTCTTTTACTAAAGCCAGAATCGTAGTAAAAATTCCCTGTGTGGCACCAGCAGTTATCAAAAGCTCTGTTTCTGGATTTATGGTTCTGTTATAAGAATCCTGAGTCAGTTTTGCAATTTTGTTCATCAATGGAGGATATCCTGCCATTGGTGTATATTGGTGTACGTTTTCCTTCGCTAATCTTGCAACAATATCTGTTAATCTTTCATCAACAGGAAAATTTGGAAATCCCTGAGAAAGATTTATGGCATTATATTCGGCTGCCATTTTTGACATTACCGTGAAAATGCTTGTGGTTACGTTTGGGAGTTTACTCATGATGAAGTTTGATTAAGGGGAAACTTGGGAGTAATTATTTTGTAGAACTATTTACATAAATAGGCGCAGAAAAAAGAACTCTAACGGCTTTGTTGTATTGTTTTCCAGGACTCCATTTAGGGGACATTTTTAAAACACGAATTGCTTCAGCTCCAGTGTCAAAACCAATATCTCTTAATACTTTAATATCACTTAATGAACCATCTTTTTCAATTATAAAATTTAGGTATACTTTTCCTTTTATTTTCGAATTTTCTGGATTTTTATAATTTTCTTTTATAAAACGATCAAAGGCATCTTTTCCTCCGGGAAAAAAAGGAAGAATCTCTAGTCCGGCAGTATTGTAGATCTGATTTTCATCAATAATAACTTCCTCACTTTTGTAATTTTCTAAATTATCTCTTAAATTATCTGGAGTTTTCTGTTCTTTTTTAGATTGAGAAAATACATTTTGAGCAAGACAAATTAAAATCAGAATTAAAAACTTTTTCATGATTGCTAGATTTGAATGTTAGTTTACATTTTATGAATAATAAAAATCGTAGGACGTTTGTCAATATCGATTTTCAATTTCTTCCAATCTGAAACCTTCATTGTTTTAATAAATTCAGTTGGTAGTGTAATATCTGTAGCAATACATAAATGTGTGGATGGATTTAAAATCTGTAAAAGATCTTCAATCAACTTATTATTTCTATAGGGAGTTTCAATAAAAATTTGAGATTGGTTTTTATCCTGAGACAATCTTTCAAAATGTCTCAAAGCCGATTTTTTTTCGTCTTTATCAATTGGTAAATAACCATTAAAAGTGAAACTTTGCCCGTTCATTCCGGAAGCCATCATAGCCAATAAAATAGAAGAAGGGCCAACCAAAGGCACCACCTGAATTCCTTTTTCGTGTGCCAATTTTACAATTACAGCGCCGGGATCGGCAACGCCCGGACAGCCTGCTTCACTCATTAAACCCATGTTTTTGCCTTCTAATAAAGGTTTGATGAAATCTAAATGTTCGCTGGGTTCAGTACGTTTATTAAGAGTAAAAAGCACCAATTCGGATTGCTTTTTTTCAGGATAAACTGCTTTTATTGATTTTCGGGCCGTTTTGTCGTTTTCAACAATATAATGGTCAATAACTTCTATAGTTCTTCTTACAGTTTGTGGTAGAACGTCCATCGGATCGCTTTCGCCCATTGTAGTTGGAATTAAATATAGTTTTCCTAGAAGTTTCATGTGTATTGGATTAAAATTAAAAAATTCAATCATTTCTATTTTAGAAACAATTGAATTGAAGTTATACGTGTTTTTTGATTAGTTTATCCGCAATGATATCGGTTACTTCGTCAAGCATTTGATAAACATTTTCAAAACCGTTTGTAGCGCCAAAATAAGGATCGGGAACATCTACATTTTCGTCTGGAAATAATTCATTTAAAATCAAATGAATTTTATTTTTATGTTCAGGTCTTTTTGCCAAATGGCTTACATCGTTAAAGTTGGAATTATCCATTACATAGATGTAATCAAACTCGTCAAAATCACTGGTTTTTATCTGCCTTCCTTTTTGTTCGCTAATGTTGATGCCATTTTTTCGGGCAACTTCTATCGAACGTTTATCCGGACAATGGCCAACATGCCACGAACCTGTTCCTGCCGAATCGACAAAGAATTTATCTTTAGGTAATTTAGAAGCTAAAATTCCTTCTGCTAAAGGAGATCTGCAGATATTCCCTAAACAAACCATTAAGATTTTTACAGGCATGGTACGTCTTAAAGCGTTAGTTTTTTATTAATGTCTTCTACGAACTTTTTAAATTGTTTGTCTGTAGAAACTAAGTTATCGACTGTTTTACAAGCGTGAAGAACAGTTGCGTGATCACGGTCTCCAATTTGTGAACCAATATTGGCTAACGAAGCCTTAGTGAATTTTTTAGCAAAAAACATAGCTAATTGTCTCGCCTGTACCACGTGCCTTTTTCTTGTTTTCGATTGAAGTGTTTCAATGTCTAACTGGAAATAATCTGAAACGATTTTTTGAATATAATCGATAGAGATTTCTCTTTTTACATTTTTAACAAATTTCTCTACAACACTTTTCGCTAATTCAATTGTCACTTCTTTTTTATTGAAAGAAGATTGGGCAATTAATGAAATAATGGCACCTTCAAGTTCTCTAACATTGCTTTTGATGTTACGAGCTACATATTCTAAAATATCTTCCGGCATTTCAACACCATCGCGATATAAGATGTTTTTTAAGATTGAAATACGGGTTTCGTAATCAGGCTGATGTAATTCCGCAGATAATCCCCATTTAAAACGAGATAATAATCTTTGTTCAATATCCTGCATGTCAACAGGAGCTTTGTCTGAAGTTAAGATTACTTGTTTTCCGTTTTGGTGTAAATAGTTGAAAATGTGGAAAAATACATCCTGAGTTCCGGATTTTCCAGATAAGAACTGAACATCGTCAATAATTAAAACGTCAATTAATTGGTAAAAGTGAATGAAATCATTACGATTGTTCTTTTTTACAGAATCAATATATTGTTGTGTAAAAATCTCAGCAGAAATATATAAAACGGTCTTTTCCGGATATTTATCTTTTACTTCTACGCCTATAGCATGCGCTAAGTGTGTTTTTCCTAAACCAACTCCTCCAAAAATCAATAAAGGGTTAAATGAAGTTCCTCCAGGTTTGTTGGCAACAGCCATACCCGCAGAACGAGCCAAACGGTTGGAATCTCCTTCAAGGAAATTATCAAAACTATAGTTTGGATTTAACTGAGACTCAATTTTTAAATTTCTGATTCCAGGAATTACAAAAGGATTTTTTAATTCAGGATTTAAATTTTTAAACGGAGCATCAACTTCTTGCGGTTTCATCGGAACTCTGTTGGAACTTGGCAGCTGCTCGGTAAACGGCTGTTTATTTCCATAAGTGTTCTCCATTTTAATTTTATAGAGTAACTTTGCGTTTTTTCCCAGTTCTTTGGTAAGCGCAACTTTCAATAATTTTACGTAATGCTCTTCGAGCCATTCGTAGAAAAATTTACTTGGAACTTGAATGTATAATGCGTTGTCGGTTAGCTCAACTGATTTGATTGGTTCGAACCAAGTTTTATATGCTTGGTCTTGAATATTATCCTTAATAAAGGACAAACAGTTTTCCCATACCGATTGAGCAGTTTTAGTCAT